>CAVTTW010000022.1:0-23300 GCA_963737665.1 uncultured Acidobacteriaceae bacterium | reverse complement strand
CGGGCCCGTCGATTCGCGGACGATGAGCTCCGGCGCCATCGTGACTTCGGCCGGATATTCCTTTTCGCGATTGGCGATGCGCTCGAGCAGCACCTGCGCGCCGCGCTTGCCCATCTCCATCAGCGGCTGGCGCACCGTGGTGAGCGAGGGCGTGGAGTAGGCGGCGGACTGGATGTCGTCGAAGCCGACCACCGAGACATCGCCGGGCACGCGAGCAGCCGGCATCTTTGAGGGCGCGGATGGCGCCGATGGCGGCGATGTCGTTGAAGCAGAAGATGGCGGTGAAGTCGCGATCTTTTCGAGCAGCGCCTTCATGGGCTTGTAGCCGATCTCCGGAGCCATGGGATGGTAGCCGGTCTTCATCGACCAGCCGGCGGTGTCGATGCGGATGACGTTGGCGGGATCGATCTTGAGGCCGATCTCGCGCGCGACCTCCTGAATGCTCTCCCAGCGAAACTCCGAGTCGGGGATGGCGCGCGGGCCGCGCATGAACGCGATGCGGCGGTGGCCGAGCTCATAGAAGATGCTTGAGCGCCTGCTCCACCGCGCTGTGGTGGTCGAGCACGATGTTGGTGACGTTTTCGACTGCGCTGTGCGCCGAGATGGCCACCACGGGCACGGGCACCTCGATCTGGTCGGCGGGCGTGTTCAGCAGCAGGAATCCGTCGACGGCGCGCTCCACCAGCATGCGCGGATACTGCTCGATCAGCTCGCGGTTCCAGTCGTGGCAGGCGGTGAAAGAAGAAGTAGTGCGCCGCGGTCAGCTCCTGCACTACGCCGCTCATGACGCGGGTGAAGTAGCCTTCGCTCAGGTCGGGCGCCAGCACGCCGACGCTCATGGAGCGGCTCTGGCGCAGCGAACGCGCGAAGTAGTTCGGGCGGTAGTTGAGGCGCTCCGCCGCTTCCATGACGCGCTTGCGGGTCTCTGCCGGAATCGACTTGGCCGAAGGAGAGTTGTTCAGCACCAGCGAGACGGTGGTCTGCGACAGCTCCAGATGCTCGGCGAGCATCCGCAGGTTGACGTGCCCTGGCGGCGTTGAAGCTTTCCTTTTGCCATGTTGGAGTTGTAACACGATTTACCTGGCGGGCGAAACTCCGCGCCGGCCACGAGCAAGCGTCGATTACTCGGGAGTGGAGTTCCGCCGGTAACCTCGACTCTGTCGGCCGTGATGTGGTTTGCGCCGGGCTTCAGGGGCTGCGTCTTGCCGTTGAAATCGAATTCGCCGGTAAGCTTGCCGGGCAGCGTGATGGTGGCATCCATGCCGGCGCCGCTGGCGCTTGTACTCCACCTCGATCAGGCCTTCGCGGGTGAGGGATACGTCGCCGTGAGCGAGGGCAGGTTGCCCAGGTGCGGGGCGATGCGCACGGTGGCGAAGCCGGGGCTGGCCGGCTCGATGCCGGCGACCAGGGTGAGCAGGTCGTAGATGGGGTGCGCGGTCCAGGCGTGCGAGTCGGAGCGGGTGTCGCCGGGAATCTCCGGCCAGGTGCTGAAGTGCAGCGGCAGCAGCTTGCGCCAGGGATCGAGCGAACTGAGATAGTCGTCGGCCATGCCGGCATGGTCGAGGGCGCGGGCCAGGTAAAAGCGGAAGTAGTAGGAGGCGCTGAGCACGCCGTCGGGCGTCGTGCCGGGCTCGATGGCGAGCATCTGCCGCAGCACCGGCTGCTGGCGATCTTTGGGGATCACGTCGTAGAGGACGGCGAGAATGTTGGCCTGCTGGCTGAAGATCTTCTGGTCGGGATTGTCGGCAAGCAGGCCGCGCTGCGGCGCTCCAGCATTTGCCGTAGATGCCGGAGCGGACATGCGCGGCGCGCTCGCGATAGTGCGCCCGCGACGAGCGGGTCGCCGAGGTGCTGTTCGAGGTCGGCGGCATCATCGAGCGCGCCGAGGTATTCGAGGGTGGTGACGCAGGATTCGCCGCTGGGCATCGTAGGTGGGAATTTCGCCGGAGGGTACCCAGTCGATGAAGCTCCACCAGGGCAGCTTTTCGAGCAGGCCGTCGGGGCGTTCGTACTCGGCCGAACCAGTCCAGGACGGCGCGGGTGCCTTCGAGCGAGGCTGCGGACCGGCTCCGGGTCGGGCCGGTACATCCAGTAGTCGTGCAGCATGCCGATCCAGAGCAGGGAAAAGGTGGGGATGTTCTGCGGCAGGGAGCTGGGATAGCGGCTGCGGGTGATGCCTTCGGGAATGCGCGACTCGTTGAAGGCCTCGAGGGCCTGGCGGGCGAGCCGGTCGTCGCCGGCCACGGTGTAGGAGATCAGCGCCTGGATGCGGGTGTCGCCGATGTACTGGAGCTGCTCGTAGTAGGGCGTGTCCATGTAGGTTTCGTGGGCGTCGAGGCGGGCGGTGCGCCAACTGATCTCCCAGATTTTGTCGAGGTCGGGTCGGCCGGTCTGGAGTTTGGCGCGCTCCTCGAAGGGATAGGCGGTGAACTGCGCCGTGAGCGATTCCAGGTGAAGGGCTCGGTCGCCGGTGGTGATGTCGAGGTCGAGGTAGCGCCAGGTGCGCCACCAGAGCGGCTCGAAGGTGCGATGGTGCGCCGCCGTCGGGAAGGAAGCTGTCGGTGAGGCCGAGGGCCACGCGGTCGCCGACCTCGTCGCGGTCGCCTTTGTGCTGGTTCTTGTCGTAGAGGGCTTCAGAGTAGGTGAGGAGGATGTGCGAGCCTTTGCCGCCGGAGACGGTGAGTTGCGGGTAGGCGGTGGTGAGGGTTTTGCGGTCGAGGAGGATGTGAATGTGGCTGCCCGCGGGATGGTGACCGGCGGACGCCGGGAAATGCGTGCAGGGCCGGCATGTCGGCCGGCGGCGGAATCGATGCGGACGATCTCGCCCGGCCTGGGTGGGCGAATACTCCATGTGCGGCAGGCGATCGGGAACCAGGCCCCAGAAATTGTCGCCAGTAGCCTCGGCGGAGTGAGCTTTGTTGACGCCGGCATAGATGCTGTCGCGCATGGGCGTGCCGGCCGGAACCCAGGATGCGGAGGAGTCACCCGGGGAGTTGGCCGTCCAGTCGTAATGGGCGGCGTCGATCTCTTCGCCGGGGCCGGAGGCGAAGTACTCCTTGAAGGTTGACGGAGCTGCGATCGAGGGGGCGGTGGCCGGGTTCCTCCTCCACCTGCCATCCGTCCGGAGTGCTGATGGAGTCGGCGCCGGTCGCCTCGCTTTCGAGCAGAAAAGCGGTGCGGTCGCTCATCTGGGCTACCGGCGCGTAGACGCCGCAGTTCCAAACCGTCGCGGTGATCAGATTGTCGCCCGGCTTGAGCAGAGGCGCCAGGTCGAAGCGCTCATAGCGCCAGTGGCCCAGATCGCCGCGCGCGGGCCCGTCGCCGACGCGCTGGCCGTTGACGAACAAAATAAAGCGGTTATCGGCGCTGACGCGGACGGGATAACTGGGCCGGAACGGCTGTCAGCGTCAGCGCGTGCCGGAAGTGGAGCACGAGCGGCTCGCGCAAGGGCGCGGTCGGATGGGTGATCCAGGCGGCCTTCCATTCGCGGTGGGGCGGGTCAGGCTGGCGGGCTGGTTTGACCGGCAGGGCAATCAGGGCGACGAGGAAGGTGCAAAGCGTAAACAATTTGCGCATCGGATTCGAGCCTGTCTCTTACCAGTGAAACAGCTTATCCGATGACCCCGGTTCCTCGGGAACTTTAGGTGCGTCAGCGTGAATCTATAGGAATTTGGGCGGGTAGCCGTGAGTTTTTCGCCGATAGGGAGCGTCAGCGCCGTGGACAGGATCCGAGAGGCAGGCATGGCAGCAGCGAAACGGTTCTGTGTTCAGGCGATTTCGGCTGCTGTATGCGCTTGATTTTGCAGCGGTTGTAACCTCTCATTCACATTTGGCCGTTAGCCTGCCTAGGTGACCGTACAAGTGCCAGAGATACGTGTATCCTCAGTTCGTCCCCAATCTGCCCCCGGGCCGACTCCCCAGAAACCGGCCGTAGAGCCGAAGCCCCGAAAACTCCGAGGTTCGCAACTTCCTGCTTTCGCGCGGCAACTCGGCGATGGCAGACCGGGGATTTCAGGTGTTGATGGTGCTTGTGCGCTCAGCATCTTCGGCATCGTGGTGCTGATTGCGTCCGAACTGGTGGTACGTTCCAACCTGGCCTGGAAGCAGTTTGGACTCAGTTCTTCTACAAGGCCGACATCGACTCCTATACCCATCTTCCCATGTACTGGGACCCGGTGAATGGCCACTTCAGCGCCCTTCCGTTTGTCTACGGCACGCTGGTTTCTTCGTTCTCGCGCTACTGATGGCGGTTCCCCTGGCTATCGGCCTGGCGATCTTCCTTACCGAGATGTGTCCCAGGGCTCTGCGCAGCGGACTCGCCTTTCTGACCGAACTGCTGGCCGCGATTCCCAGCGTGATTTATGGACTATGGGCGTTTTTCGTACTGGTTCCGCTGATGCGCGATTATGTAAATCCTTTGCTGGGCAAGTCGTTCGGGTGGACGGGTTTGTTTGCCGATGACAATCCCACGGGACTGGGATTCCTGACCGCCTCGGTGATTTTGGCGGTCATGATCCTGCCCATCATCTCTTCGCTGACCCGCGAGGTGATGACGGCGGTGCCGCATTCGCAGCGAGAGGCAGTGCTGGCGCTGGGCGCCACGCGCTGGGAGATGATCCGGGTGGGCGTGCTGCGCAATGCGCGCATCGGCATTGTGGGCGCCATCATTCTGGGGCTGGGCCGGGCACTAGGCGAAACCATGGCCGTGACCATGGTGATCGGCAACAGCCCCGAAATCCAGCATTCGCTGCTTGCCAACGGCAGTTCGATGGCCTCCGTCATTGCCAATGAATTTACCGAGGCCAACAACGACCTGCATCGCAGCGCGCTGATCGAGATTGGCCTGGCGCTGTTTCTGGTGACGATCGTGGTGAACGCGGTGGCCCGGTTGCTGGTTTGGGCCGTTACCCGGGGCGCGCCGGCGCGGGTGAACTGAGGAGAGCGGAATGAACGCAGGTAGCAAGCACAATGCGCTCCCGGTGCGCGGCGCGACGGACAACCTGGTGACGGGGCTGGCGATTCTGGCGACGGTGCTGGTGATTGCGCCGCTGGTCGCGATCTTCGTTTACCTGCTTTACAAGGGCGCCAGTTCGCTGAATCTGGCGTTTTTTACGCAAAACCCCAAGCCCGTGGGCGAGGTCGGCGGAGGCATGGCCAACGCCATCGTCGGGTCGGGGGTTTTGCTGGGTTTGGCGAGCCTTCTCGGGATTCCCATTGGAATTGGCGGCGGCATCTATCTTGCGGAGTTCGGACGCGGAACCAAGCTGGCGAACGCCATCCGCTTTACCGCCGATGTGCTCAATGGCGTTCCTTCGATCGTCATGGGCCTGGCCGCGTATGGGCTGATCGTGGTTCCGCAGCATCATTTTTCCGCCTTCGCCGGCGGGGTGGCGCTGGGCATCATGATGATTCCGACGATCGCGCGCACCACCGAGGAGATGTTGCTGATGGTGCCGCACGCGGTGCGCGAGGCGGCGCTGGGGCTGGGCGTTCCCAACTGGCGGTCGGTGCTGTCGATTACGTTGAAGACCGCGTCGCCGGGAATCATTACCGGCTGCATGCTGGCGTTCTCGCGGGTGGCGGGCGAAACCGCGCCGCTGATTTTTACGGCGCTCGGAAATGGCTTTATGAGCACAAACCTCAACCAGCCGATCGAAGCGCTTCCTCTCGAGATCTGGGTGTACGCGCAATCACCCTATGACGACTGGCATCGCATGGCCTGGGCGGGTTCGCTGGTGCTGATCATCCTGATCGTGCTGGCGGTTTCGCTGGTCCGCTACGTGACCAGCCGCGGCGTATTGAAAGGCGCCAGCTAATGGGATTTCTCCTTCACAATCGAGCTTGAAGGAATTGCGGATGGCGGTTTCGTGAGAACACCGCCTTGAGTAAGTACGGGCTGAAAGCAGAAGGAGAAATACGAACGTGGGCGTCGGCATTGAAGTCATTAACCTGAATGCGTGGTACGGAACCAATCACACGCTGCAGGACATTAACCTGAACATACCGGCCAACCATGCCACGGCTTTGATCGGCCCATCGGGTTGCGGCAAGAGCACGTTTGTGCGCTGCCTCAACCGCATGCACGAAACCAATCCCATTGCGCGGGTGACGGGAACGGTGCGCATCGGGACCCTGGATATCTATGAAGACGCCAAGCCGGTGCAGATCCGGCGCCGGGTGGGCATGGTGTTTCAGCGACCCAATCCCTTTCCGACCATGTCGATCTACGACAACGTGGCTTCAGGGCTGAAGCTAAACGGATACAACAACCGGCGCGTCCTCGACGAAATTGTGGAGAAATCGCTGCGCAACTCGGCGCTATGGGAAGAGGTCAAGGACGACCTGCGCAAGAAGTCGGGAGCCAGCCTCTCAGGCGGACAGCAGCAGCGCCTCTGCATCGCGCGCGCTCTCGCGGTCGATCCCGAAGTTTTATTGATGGATGAACCGGCATCGGCGCTTGATCCGGTGTCCACGTCGAAGATCGAAGACCTGATCTTTGAGTTGAAATCGCAGTACACTATCGTGATTGTGACCCACAATATGCAGCAGGCGGCCCGCGTGGCGGAGAAGACTGGGTTCTTTCTCAACGGCCGCATGGTGGAGTTCGACTCGACACATAAAATATTTACTAACCCCAGCGATAAACGGACCGAAGATTACATCACTGGGAGGTTCGGATGACACGCATTCGTTTTCAGCAAAGCCTGGATGATTTGAAAGAGAACCTCCTGATCATGGCGGGATTGGCGGAACAGGCCATTCAACGCGCCATCGAGGCGTATCGCGTGCGCGACCTGTCGATCTGCGACCTGGTCAGCCGCAGCGAGGTAGCCATCAATCGGATGGAGCGTGACATCGACCAGGCCGCGCTCGACCTGCTGGCCATGGAGCAGCCCATGGCCATCGACCTGCGCTTCATTTTGAGCGTCATCAAGATCAACGCCGATCTTGAACGCGTGGGCGATTCGGCCAAGAGCATCAGCGACCGCGTGCGCAGCATGGAGCAGATGGGAGTGGTCGATCTGCCCGTGGACATTCCGCGCATGGCCACGCTGGCCGCGGACATGGTGCGCAAGAGCCTGCAGGCCTTCATCGAGGCGGACGCGGAACTCGCGCGCACAGTGTTGACCATGGACGATGCCGTGGACGCGATGAACCGCGCTGCCTACAAGGCCCTCACAAAGGTCATGGAGGAGCAGAGTCACGTCGCGCCGCAGGCGCTCAATGCTCTGATGATCAGCCGCAGCCTGGAGCGCGTGGCCGATCACGCCACCAACATCGCCGAAGACGTGATCTTCTGGGTGCAGGGAGCGGATGTGCGTCACCACAAGAGCGTGATGGCATCGAACAAGCAGAAGACACAGCATCCCGCATCGGTCCCGCCGGGCGCAACCGCGGACTGAGCGCCGCTTGGTTCGATCCCACCTGCGGCGAGCGATAGTCTATAGTGTGAGTCCGACGAGTGGAACCCCGGAGCAGCCACCGACCATCAACGAGCGGGCGCCTGCAGAAGTATACGAATCAGAGCTCGCATCTCTTCTGACCCAGCAAGCCAAAGAGCAGCGCCGCGAGCGGATCTGCGGCTATGCCAAGCTCGCGATCGCCGTACTGACGCTGGTGGGCGCGGGATTGTTGCTTCGGCGCCCGTTGGCGTTGGTCCTTCTCATAATTCCAGTTGCGATCTTCGTCGTACTGGCGGTCGTACAGGAAAGACTGCTTGGAGCGATCCGTTACCGCGGCCGCGCCATCTCCTACTATGAGCGCGGGCTGGCGCGGTTGAACGATCGCTGGGCCGAAGGCGGCGAGACCGGCGAACGATTTCTCGATCCGGGGCATCCCTACGCACGCGACCTGGACCTGTTTGGAAAAGCATCGCTGTTTGAATTCTTATCCACGGCGCGGACGCGCGCGGGCGAGGAGACGCTGGCGCAATGGCTGCTGTCTCCCGCTCCGGCAGACGAGGTTATCGCGCGGCAAGCGGCGGTCAGCGAGTTAAAGGCGCGCATCAAGCTGCGCGAGCGGCTCTCTTCCATCGGGGAAACGGTGCGCCTGGGCGTGCATCCCGAAGCGCTGTCGGCCTGGGGCGAGGCGGAACCGGTGTTTCGTTCCGGCAGAACGCGCCTGCTGGTTTCAGCCCTGGCAATCTTGTGGGTTGCCGGAGTTGTCGCCTGGGCGGTGTGGGGGGAGCCGTTGCCGGCTGTGCTGATGACGGTGCTGAACTTTGCCTACGCGCATCGCCTGCATGCACGTATCGAGAAGGCCGCTGGATCCCTGGAAAAGGCCGCGCAGGATTTGCAACTGCTGGCCGAGGTGCTTGCCCTGGTGGAGCAGGAGCCGGTTACCTCGCCGCGGCTGCTGGCGATCAAAGCTGCGCTGCAGCGTGACGACAAGTTGCCATCGGCGTCGATTCGCACGCTGGCGCGGATCGTCGACCTGCTGGAGTCGCGGCACAGCTTGTTTGCCCGGCCGCTGGACCTGGTCACGTTCTGGAGTGTGCAACTGATTTTTTGGGCGGAAAACTGGCAGCAGACATTTGGTCCAGTGATTCGCCAGTGGATACGAGCTGCTGGGGAGTTTGAGGCACTAGCGGCGCTTTCGACATTTGCGTACGAACATCCGGGATACGCGTTTCCGGAACTGGTTCTGGGCGCGGCCCTCTTTGAGGCCGAGGAGCTGGCTCATCCGTTGCTGCCCGCCGGAAAGGCCGTCGCGAACGATGTGCGCCTCGGCGAAGGGATGCAGTTGATGATCCTGAGCGGGCCGAACATGGCCGGCAAAAGCACTTTCATTCGCTCCATCGGGGTGAGTGCGGTACTGGCCCAGTGCGGCGCGCCGGTGCGGGCGCGGCGGCTGCGCATGTCGCCGCTCACGGTAGCCGCTTCGATCTGTGTGCTGGACTCGCTGGCGGGAGGGATGTCGAGGTTTTATGCCGAGATTCACCGCGTGAAGCAGATCGCGGACCTCGCACAGGGGGCGGTGCCCGTTCTGTTTCTACTGGACGAGTTGCTTTCGGGGACGAACTCGCACGATCGCCTGATCGGCACCCAGTATGTGCTGCGCAATCTGCTCGACCAGCGCGCCATCGGCATTGTGAGCACACATGACCTGGCGCTTACCCAGATCGTCGACGGGGTGGGTGGAAGGGCGTTCAACCGCCACTTCGAAGACCGGCTGGACGAGGGAAAGCTGATCTTCGATTACAAGCTGAAGCCGGGGGTGGTCGAGACCAGCAACGCGCTCAAGCTGATGCAGTCAATCGGACTGGGCGTACCACTCTAGTTTTTGGGCACTGGAATCTACAACGGCCACCAGTCGAACGCCGCCATGCGGGGGTAATAGATGCCCGCGCGTATGGCCGCAGCCGGCCCGTGCAGCATGCGAAGGACTTCGGCATAGCGCTCGAGTTGTTGCGCGAAGAGAGCGCGGAGTTCGAGCAGAGCAGCGGCGGAATTCGCGCCGTCCTGCTGCGCGGTCTTGTAATCGATGATCCACCAGCAGTCTTCGCCGTCGGAAAGAGGCGTTCCGCCGGCACGAAAGACGCGGTCCACCCGGACTTCGTGCAGTGCTCCGTCGATCTCTCCAACCCAGCGCGCTTCGCTTGCGGATTCAGGATGGGGGGAAAGAATCCACTGGCCATTTGCATCGTGCGAAGCCTGGAGCGCGATATCTACGGCTTGCTGTGCGGTGACTGTGGCGTGGCGCGAAGCGATGCCCGCCGAGCGCAACTGTGCGGCAGTGGAGGGCGCATGTTTGAACAATTCGGATCGCGCCGCGGGCCAATCGTGCGCGAGGCGCAGGTGCGCAAGTTCTTCGAGCAGACTGTGAACAGCGGTGCCGAGGGCCCGCGACTGCAGGCCGCCCTGGTGGCGTTGGTAGAGTTGATCCTTATCTGGCCCACGCACGTCGGCCGCGGCATCCACCTTGCCGGCGAGCGGAGCGACAGGGGATTGGTAATCAACCGGCAGACGATGCAGGATTGCTGACCTTGACAAGGATGGCATCTGCAGGAGATTGTCGCTGGCAGCCGCGATGGCTTGGATGTCGGCTTGTTGTGTTCCTGTCTTCCAGGCATCGAAGCGGGCGCGCACCTCGGCTTCGAGGGCTGGCCAGGACGTAGCGAGCAGGCTGCCTCTCGGATCGCACAGGCTCAGGGTCCCGTCGCTCTCGGTCTTGTAGTCCGGCCGCGCGAAGAGGTGGAGTTGCTCGCGGGCGCGCGTGGCGGCTACGTAGAGAATGCGGCGCGTCTCCTGCGATTCGCGTTGCCTGTAGACGCGATCGACCCACGCCTTGGCCTTGCCGCTGTTGGCTCCTTTCGAGGGCAGGGGCGCCACGAGGAACTCGGTGATGTCCCCGGACGCGTCGGGAGAGGCGAGGCCGCGCTCCAGCCAGGAGAGAAGCCGGCCCTGGCCGCGACCACAGCCGGCCTGCAACTCGGGTACGATGACGACTTCAAATTCAAGGCCCTTGGACTTGTGAATGGTCATCAATTGCACACCGTGTTCGCTGCCTGCCAAGGGGTCGGGCTGGGCCATGAGTTTTGCGAGCGCCGCGTCGAGTCCTTGGCCGAGAAGATCGGGCTCCCCGCCTTGCAGATGATCGAGACACTTCCAAAGCAGGTCGAGGTTGGCGTGCGCAGTCGCGTCCACGCAATCGGCGCCTCCGAGGCACAGCCATACCTGCTCCAGCCAGGTGCCGAGAGAGGCGGCGGGCTGTGAAGCACGCAGGCGCGGCACAGCCGCGAGCGCCTGCTGCAGGCGGTCGACGGCGCGTCGTCCCTGTTCCGTGAGGAGCGATGCGCGTTCAGCGAGTAATGCGGGAATGGGCCGGCGCAGTGTCTCCGGATCGTCGGCGCTGGTGAGGGCGTGTAGATCCGCAAGCGAGAGGCCGCACCACGGAGCGCGAAGCACACCGAGCCACGCCACGCGCTCCTGGGGATTGAGGAGCGCGCGAGCCAGGGCGAGGGCATCCCGTACTTCGAGGCACTCGGCGAGCGGTTCCATATCGACAGCGCGGAAGGGGATGGCTGCTTCGCGCAATGCGGCGGCAATGGGTGCGAGCGCAGCACGGGCGCGGCCCAGCACTGCTATGCGATATTTTTCTCCGCGCGCGCGAGCCGCGTCTATGCGATCGAGATGTTCACGGATGAGACTGACGATCTGCTGCGTCTGGGCTGCGTGGGCTGCGTCGCGACGCTCAACCACATCTTCCTTGCGTCGCAGTGCGTCTGCGGTTGTTGCTGCGCCGCGCGCAATCTGGGGAACGAAGTCAAGGTGCAGCTCGAAGTGCGGAGCAGAGTGGACTGTGGCCGGCCGAGCCGGTCGAGCTGCGGAGAAGCCAACGCCGCTGCCGTCATCGGCGGCAAAGATCTGACCGAACGTATGGTTGAGGCGTTCCACGAGGCGTGGGGCGGTGCGGAAGTTGGATGTGAGTGGAGCGAAATCGAGCAGGAACGGATCGGCATCCGGCAATTCGAGGCCGGCAATACGGACCCGGGGGAAGAGCTCGGCGTCGGCATCGCGGAAAAAATAGATGGACTGCATGGGGTCGCCAACCACAAAGAGCGTTCGGCCATCGAAGTCGGGCCATGCCCCGACCAGAGATCCGATCAGCTTGTGTTGACGCCGGCTGGTGTCCTGGAATTCATCAATCAGCAGATGGCGGATGCCGTCGGCGATGGCGAGGGCGGCGTCGCTCGGCAAATCATCGTCTCCGTGAAGCACCCGCTGGGCGATGTGAGCGACCTCTGTAAAATCCACCCTGCCGGCTTCTGCGAACTCGACCTTTAACTGCGCTGCCGCATGGCGCAGCAGGGTGAAGCAGGCCCTGACGATCTCCCAGTCGTCGTCGGTGTAGCGGGCCGGGGGCAGGCAGCGCAGAGCGGCGAGCTTTGCCTCAAACCCGCTGACACCTCTCAGGCGGTCGATGAGGTCGGCGATTCTCTCCTTTTCTCGCTTGCGGTCGGGCGGAAAACCGTTGCCGACATTGAAGGCTTTGCGGAAGGCACCATCCTGCGTGAGCAGCATCTCTGCCAGGCAGAGATATGCCTGGTGCGCCGCCTCAAGTTCGCCGGTTCCGCTGAAAGGGCCACAGGGAAGTTCCGCCAGCTCGGCCAGTTCGCGATGCAGGCCGTCGGCGCTCTGCGCGCATGCGAAGCGGGCCAGTTGCATCACTTCATCGCAGGCTCCGGGAGCCTGGTCGAGGAGTCGGCTTAGCTCTTCGAGAGCCGCGGAGAGGGCGCGTGCGAAGGGGCGTTCGAGACGCTCGCGCAGGGCGGTCCAGTCGCTATCGCCGGCAAGCAGAAACTCCTGCATCCAGCGGTCGCGCTGGCGAAGCATTTCGACCAGAAGCCTCTCCATCTCCTGCCAGCCGTTGTCGCGCCAGAGAAGGAGCGCTTCGAGGGCGGGGCCGAGTGTTGATGCGGTGAGCTCAGCGCTCCCGATTTGCGCAAGAGTGTATCGGGCGGCGCGCGAATAGAGTTCGGTCGGATCTTCCGCGATGTCGAGCCCGCCACCCAGGCCGGAGAGCAACGGCTGCTGCAAGGCCAACTCGCGGCAGAAGGAATCGATGGTCGAGATGCGAAGCTGCGCAGGCATCCGCAGCAGGTCCCAGCCGTGGGCGCGAGAATGTTCGAGTGCGCGGCTGCCGAGGCTTTCCATCGAGAACTCGTCATCCGAGGGCTCTGCAAAGAGTCTCTGGGTCTCGATAGCGCGTGCCGCCGCCCTTTCCAGTTCGGAAATGATGCGATGGCGCATCTCCGCGGCTGCAGCCTTGGTGAAGGTGATGGCGACGACGTGCGCGGGATCTTCGACTTCGCTCAACAGGCGCAGGAAGCGGCGGGTGAGCAGGTCGGTCTTACCGGAGCCGGCGGGCGCTTGCACGAGGATGGAGCGGCCGGGATGGAGCGCCTGTTCGCGCTGGGCCTGGTCAGGCGGGGCGGGGCGCGTGAGGTTACTCATTGGCTGGCTCCGGTTCGTTTTCATCGACGATTACGTCGGGCTGTTCCTGGATGCGGCAAAGGGTGTACAGGCCGCAGCGTTCACAGGTCGCCGGCGGGTCGCGCGGATCGACGTTGGCGCGGCCGGCCAGGAAATCCCGCGCGAGTTGCTCGATAGCTTCTTTCCAGCCGATGAGCATTTCAGCCGAGAACGGGGTCTGTTCAAGGCTGGATGAGGATTTGAGAGTCGGGATCAAAGTTGCCGTGGCGTCGCCGACCTTGCCCATGAAGCACAACTTGCCGGGACGAATCTTGGCGAAGACGAGGCCGCCCAACAGATCATCACCGAGCGCGAAGCCGGCATAGAGCGGCAGTTGCACGTCGTCGGGGCGGGGGAGTTCCCAGGAGTGTGGAGAGACATCGCCGGTCTTGTAGTCGATCACCAGCACCGAGTCATCGTTGAGACGGTCGACGCGGTCGAGGCGCAATTTTAGATTGAGCCCGGCGATGTTGGTGACCGCATCCCGTTCCGTTGCCAAAACCGTGAATGGCGCGCGAGTGCGCTCAAATTCGAGCCATTCGGTCACCAGCCGGGTCAGGCGCAGGGCTTCGAGTTCGAGATAGCGGCGCGGCATGTGCTCACCCGCCGCCTGCGGGACTCGTTCTGCCATGACCCGATCAACGTGGCCCTGAACGAAACTGCGCAGATCGGCGAGGCCTTCGAGTTCGGCGAGAGTGCGGATGCCATGCGGCGGAGCCCCCCATACGGCGTGCAGCACGGCATGGAGAAGTTGGCCGCGTTGGGCCGCGGTGAGTCCGGCTTCGGCCGGTTTCCAGGCCTGCGCTCCCAGCCGGGCTGTGGCGAAGGCTTTGAAGGGGCATTGCGATTGCGAAGTCAAAACAGTAGATCCGCCGCGGACTTCTGGTGCGCCCGGACCAGATGCGCTTGTGGCGAGTGGGATGCGGCTGAAGTCTTCGACTTGCTCGGTACGCGGCAGCGGGCTCTGGCGCGGCGCGAATTCCGCGGGCATCTCCTGCGGTGCCCCGGCAAGCAGCTCGATGAGCCCGGAAGGGCGCGTCTCGACACCTTCCTTTTGCCGCGCATAGCTGAAGCGGACCACTGGCGCCGAGGCGATGAGGCGCCGCGTGACGGAGTGGGCGAGGTCCCAATCCAACTGGGGCGTGGCGTGGGGCATGCCGGCCTCGCGCTGCACGTCCAGCGGGAGCAGCGGGTGCGTTGAACCGCGGGCCGGCCATGCGTCTTCATCGGCGCCCAGGAACCACACGGCATCCGCGCTGAGGCCCGCGGACTCGGCCGGGCCAGCGATCAGGACGGGTGCGTCCAGCGACTCGGGCGCATAGAGCGTGTCTTCAAGAGCGCGATCCAGTTCGGAGAGGAACTCCTTCCAGTCGATACGGCGGTCATCGAAGCCCAGAGATCCACACGCATCCACGGCCTGCTGCCAGCGTCGCGCAGCCTGGAACTCGGCGCTGGAGAGCCTGGGCGAGCCGGGCCACCCCATCGCTTCAACCAGGCGGGGAACCATCTCCGCCCATTCCAGGGGAGATTGGGCCGTGGTACTCACATCCTTGAGCCGACGGGCGGCCTCGATCATGCGCTGTACCCATCTTTGAGGCAAGGCGGCGGAGCCGGCAGGCAGGTTTGCGGAGCCGCCGGACTGGCGAAGAAAGGCTTCGAGGGTCCAGCGCGTGCGCTCCTGGCCGCGGCGGCGCAATGCGCGCATATAGCCCTTGCAGGGCCGCCGTTTCCTCCGGACCTGCGGAGGCGTACGGACTTCCCAGCAGCCAATCGACATCCTGTTCCTCGAGTGGCGCGGCGAGCCAGCGAAGCAGCAGCAACCCGGCGCGGGCCAGTGCGGTCTGGCGCAGTGGAATCCCGAGCGAGAATTCGAACTGCGTTCTTGCCGTCTGAGGCGGCGTGCTTCAGAAAAGCGCGTTCGATCTCGCCGCGGCGCTGGCTGGCATCCTGAGCTATGACGAGCAGCCGTGCCGCTGGATTGGCGGCAAGTTCGCGATTGCACCACGCGGCGCAGGCGTTGAGTTCGGTCTGTTCATCCGCAGTTGGGAAATTGATTACGTCGCGGGCAGGTTCCCCGACCTCCATCTCGCGCCAGTCCCCCCATGCGTCGAAGAGCGCACGCTGCACCGGAAGCAGGCGATCGAAGCCGGCCAGCAGCAGCGGAGGCCGGGCGGTGGAGTCGCGTGCAAGCAGCGGAATCAGCCCCAAAGGGATCCGGCTGGGGCTTATCAACCGGTCGTCGCGGCAGATGTCTTCGAATGCGGCCAGCCAGGCGCTGAAGGCGGCGCAGTCCTGCTGCCAGGCATCGCGTGCGAGGGTGCGCAGGTAGCGCGGGGCGTAGGCGCATAGCAGGGCGTGCGCTTCCATCGCGGAGGCAGCCAGGCGGCGACGCGGTTCTTCGAGCCAGCCGGCGGTGTGGCCACTGGCCTGAATGACTTTGGCCCACAGGGACTCTTCCTGGGTCGGGTTCAGAACCAGACGGTCATCTGCGGCTCGCTGGTCCCAGGCGGTGCGGACGAAGCTCTTCCAATCCAGCACGTTGGGAGCCGGCCACGCGCTTAGGCCCTCGGCGCGCCGCGCGCGATGGAAGGCGGCTGAGGCGGCGCGCGCAGCGCGGTCGCTGGCCGCGACCACGAGGCCGCCGGAGCGCAGCCATGCGTCCAGTTCCGCAGCAGATTTTGCTCCCATTCCAGCGTTATACTCCGCCGGGGGAGGCGAGCGCCAACCCGGGTATGCCCGGTGGCTACGGTTGTACACTGAGGAGTGATTCGTCCCTTGCTCAGCGCCTCCTTGCTTGCTGTTGTGATTGCTTCGGGATGCCACAGTGGTCCGAAGGCTGGACCGGAGCCCACAAGCAGCCCTCAATACAAGACCTACCAATTGCGCGGCAAGGTGGTATCGACGAACCCATCCACGAATGAGGTTGTGCTGGATCATGAAGCGATCCCCGGCTTCATGGAAGCTATGACCATGCCCTACAAGCTGAAAGACGCGAACATTCTCAGCGAACTGCATCCGGGGGACGTGATCACGGCGGACCTGCTGGTGTCGCAGGGCGACGATGCCGATGTGGTGCTGGATCACATCGTGATTGTCGGCCAGTCCAAGCCCGACTACAAACCGAAGGTTCAGTATCATGTCCCCGCGCCCGGCGATACGGTGCCGGATTTCAAGCTGCGCAACCAGGATGGACGCGCCATCCAACTGGATCAGTTTCGCGGCAAGGACCTGCTCATCACGTTTATCTATACGCGCTGTCCGCTGCCCAACTTTTGCCCGCTGGTAACTCACAACTTCGCCAGTATCGACAAGCGGCTCTCGGCCGATCCCGCGTTGTATGCCAGGACGCACCTGCTTGTGCGTGAGCTTTGATCCGGAGAACGACACGCCGGCACGTTTGCGCGCCTATGGCGCGACTTACATTGGCAGCGATGCGAAGAATGCATTCACGCATTGGGATTTTGCGGTCCCCGAGAAGCCGGTGCTGGCGAAGATGGCGCAGTACTTCGATGTGGGGTTGACGCAGTCTCCCGATGGATCGATTACGCACACGCTTTCCACCACGCTGATCGGGCCGGATGGGAAGGTGGTGCGCTTCTATCCGGGCAACGAATGGACAGTTGACCAGGTGTTGGCCGATGTGAAGCAGACGGCCGGCGCATGAGTTCAAGCCAGCACTTGATATCGCGCAGCGCGAATTCATGATCGGCGGAGGGAGTTGAGACGCAATGAGTGAGGGCTTGAAGATTCGCAAGGACGGCAACCTGGATTTTCTTTCGCTGGGCGCGCTTGGTGCACCGGCTCGATCCCGGCATCATTCCGTTCCGCAAAGCGACAGAGTGCCAGATTCACGTGAGCGGCGGGGAATTCAACGTGGCTGCCAATCTGTCTGATTGCTTTGGAATGAAGACGGCAATCGTGAGCGCCATGTCGGACTATCCCATTGGGGATTTAATCGCCGAGCGGGTCCGGGCCATGGGCGTGAAGCCGTTCTACAAGCACTTCAAGCATGACGGCGTGACCGGACCCAATATGGCTACCGTCTACAGCGACCGCGGTTATGGTGTGCGCGGGCCGGTCGTCTTTTACAACCGGGCGAATGAAGCCGCGGCGCAATTGAAGCCCGGCGATTTTGACTGGAAGGCGATCTTTGCCGGCGGCGTGCGCTGGGTGCATAGCGGGGGCATCTTTGCAGCTCTCTCGCCGACCACCGCCGAGTTGGCGGCGGAGATGATGAAGGCGGCCAAGGAAGCCGGCGCGGTGACTTCGTTCGACCTGAACTTTCGCGAGAAGCTATGGAAGATTCACGGCGGCGACACCCATGCGGTCGCGACCATCCACCGCATCGTCGAGAATGTGGATGTGCTGGTGGGCAACGAAGAGGACCTGCAGAAGGGCCTTGGCATTCCCGGCCCCGAGGTCGCGGCGAAGTCGAAGCTCGATCCAAGCGTCTTCTTTAGCATGATGGACAATGTGGTGAAGAAGCTGCCCCACGTGCAAGTCGTGGCAACCACGCTGCGCGAAGTGCACTCCACCAATCGCCATAGCTGGAGCGCCGTGGCCTGGATTGACGGGCAGACCTACAGCGCACCGACTGCGGAACTGGATGTCCTCGATCGCGTGGGTGGCGGCGATGGCTTCGCCGCCGGCTTCATCTACGGTTTGCTGAGCGGGGAGCAGCCCGCTGAAGCCGTGAAACTCGGCTGGGCGCATGGAGCCCTGCTGACGACCTTTCCTGGCGATACCACGATGGCTACTCTTGACCAGGTGCGGGCATTCGCCAAGGGTGGTTCGGCACGGATTCAGCGGTAAAACAGGTCAGCGCTGCACATTTCTGCATCGAGGGTCGGCGTGGCGAATCCAAGCTACTGATACCCTTGCGTGTGTCTGAGGAGAGTTTTTCGATGGCGAAAGTAACGCTCGTGTTCGCATTTTTGATGGTCGTCCTCGGCTTGGCGGGTTATCTGGGAACCGGCAGCCAGCATCCGACGGCGCTGATTCCGACGTGGTTTGGCGTGGCGCTGGGCATCTTCGGATTTCTGGCCATCAGTCCCAGCGAGAGCCGCCGCAAGTTATTTATGCACATCAACGTGACCATCGGCCTGATCGGATTTCTCGGCGGAGCGATTGAAGCGGTGCGCGGGTATGGAGCCGCGCGGGCTGCCGGTCTGCAACCGGACCGTATTGCGCTGGCTTCGAAGGCCACCATGGCCGGATTGATGCTCGTCTACGTCTTACTCTGTGTGAAGTCTTTTATTGATGCACGCCGCTCGGGGAAGGTCTAGCGCATGAGCACCATGCGGGGTGGGGGCGTGGGCATGGGCATGCGTGCGGAGCGTATGCCGCACGGACGCGGAGCGCGTCCCGGCCAGACGGAGTTGCCCAAGCGGAAGCCAAACCTCAAGAAGCTCTGGCCTCAGATCAAGGAACTGGTCGGACCGCGCAAAGGCCTTCTCATCGCCGGGCTATGCCTGATGGGCATCAACCGGGTTGCCGGGCTGGTGCTGCCCTTTACCAGCAAGCCGCTGCTTGACAAGGTGCTCAACCAGGCGCATCCGCACCCCGAGTTGTTGCCTCGCATTATCGCGCTGGTCTTTTCTGCAATGCTGGTGCAGGCCATCACTTCGTTTTCGCTCACTCAACTCTTGTCGAAGGCCGGTCAGCGTCTTATTGCCGAGTTGCGCCGGCAGGTGCAGCGTCACGTGGGGCTGCTATCGGTTGGCTACTACGATGAGAATCGCACCGGAACGCTGGTGGCGCGCATCATGACCGATGTTGAAGGGGTTCGCAACCTCGTGGGCACGGGGCTGGTGGAGTTCGTCGGGGGCCTGTTGACCGCGGTGCTTGCATTCATCTACCTGCTGCACCGCAGTGTCGTCGTCACCATCACGGTATTCGCGGTGGTGGGCGCCTTTGTCTTCGTGCTCCAGTACGCGTTCAAGGTGATTCGCCCCATCTTTCGCGAACGCGGCAAGATCAATGCCGAGGTCACAGGCCGGCTCACCGAATCGCTGGGCGGCGTCCGCGTCATCAAGGGGTACCACGCCGAGGAGCGGGAGGCGAATGTCTTCGCTGCCGGCGTGGAACGCCTGCTGGCGAACGTCATGAAGTCGCTGACCATGACCAGCGTCCTAGGATCCGCGTCAACGACGGTGCTGGGGCTGGTGTCGGCACTGGTCATGTGGCTGGGCGGCCATAGCGTCCTCAATCACACCTGGACCGTTGGAGATTACTTCAGCTACAACATGTTCCTTGCCTTCATGATTGCACCGGTATTTCAGATCGTGAACATCGGCACGCAGTTGACGGAAGCCTTCGCGGGCCTCGACCGCACCGGCGAGATCATGGCGGAACTGGAAGAGAACCAGAGCCCGGGCCGCACCGTGAAGATGCCGCCCATCCAGGGCACGGTGATCTTCGAAGACGTGGAATTTGCCTACGAGGTCGATAAACCGGTGTTGCACGGCGTCAGCTTTCTGGCGGTGCCGGGATCGGTGACGGCGCTGGTCGGCTCGTCGGGTTCGGGCAAGTCCACCATCATCAGCCTTCTCTGCGCCTTTCACACCCCGTCGAAGGGACGGGTGCTTGTCGATGGTATCGACCTGGCCGAGGTGGATCTCAATACCTTTCGCTCCCAGTTGGGCGTGGTGTTGCAGGATTCGTTTTTGTTCGACGGATCGATTCGCGAGAACATCCTCTTTTCGCGTCCTGATGCCACCGAAGAGCAGTTCCTGTTCGCCTGCCGTACTGCGCGCGTGGATGAGTTCGCGGAGCGCTTCCCGGATGCCTATGACACTATCGTCGGCGAGCGGGGCGTGAAGCTTTCCGGCGGCCAGCGCCAGCGGCTATCGATCGCCCGTGCCTTGCTGGCCGATCCGCGCATCCTGATCCTGGACGAGGCCACCAGCTCCCTCGACTCCGAATCGGAGGCCATGATCCAGGAAGGACTGAACCAACTGATGCAGGGTCGCACCACGTTCGTGATTGCCCACCGGCTGTCCACGATCCGTCGCGCTGATCAGATCCTGGTGGTCGAGCAGGGAAAGATCATCGAGCGCGGAAATCATGCGGAACTGTTCGCGCTGGGTGGTCGTTACTACGACCTTTACACGCGCCAGCATGGGCTGGAGGCAAATCTCTTTCTCGCTCCGGGAGAGGGCGATGTCGTACCGGAGAACGCATGAGGCGGCAACGGGAGGGATTGTGGATCGTCCTACCGGAAGAAGACGCAACAACGCAGACTTCCGCCGGCGACACAACGTTGCGCAGCGCAAAGCGCGGCTCGCGAAGGGTGTTTCCACAGGTTTTACTACAGCCGCAACAGCCTTTGGGGCTGCAGGCGTGAGGGCGGAATTCTTGACGTGCGTTTCATATCTTGAGAAACTTGGACTGTAACCATTACGCGAAACAGAGGTTCACTATGCGAGACGCGTCTCCCCAAGGCACTTATAAAGTTCAGGCACTCGACCGGGCGTTCGCTGTCCTGGACCTTCTCGGCGAGAGCGAAACGCCGCTTGGGCTGGCCCAGGTAGCTTCATCCCTGCAGCTGCACAAGAGCACGGCGCACCGGTTTTTGATGGTGCTGGAGCGCCATCACATGGTGGAGCGCACCGGCAACGGGAAGTTTCGCCTGGGTCTCAGGCTGTTCGATTTCGGCAATCGTGCCATTGAGCAGTATGACTTGCGTGAACGGGCGCAGCCGCACCTGCGCCGTCTGGTCGCGGAAACCGAAGAGACCGCGCATCTTTGCATCCTCGAGCAGGCGCGCGTGATTTATATCGACAAGATTGAGCCGGGCCGGTCGGTGCGCATGATTACGCGTATCGGCTCCAGCAATCCGGTGCACTGCACCTCTGTGGGAAAGGCGATCCTGGCGTTTTTGCCTGAGGAGCGCATTGCGGATATTCTGCGCCGCACGCGTTTTGAGCGATTCACCCACCGCACTATCGCCACCTCAGAAGCCCTGCGCACGGAGATAGAAAAGACGCGTCGTCGCGGCTATGCCGTGGACGATGAGGAACTCGAAGAAGGGCTGCGCTGCATCGCCGTGCCGGTTCTTGACGCGCAACGCCAGCCTGTGGCTGCGGTCAGCGTATCAGGGCCGTCCTTCCGGGTCACGGCGCAGAAGCTCCCATCGATCGCCAATCATTTGCTGCAGTGCGTGCGCGGCATCTCGCTCGATATGGGCTTCATCTCCGCCAATCGCAGCAATCGCGCCGTTTGGTCGGCTTAAGTTCGGGAAACGCCAGTTGTCAGCTCGACCACCAACAGTAGCGCGACGCGTATCCCGCCTTCGCGGTCCTCAGCCGCGCGCTGACACAACAGAGCTTCGGACAGGTTCCGTTGCATGTTCCGGGCGACTTCATCGATATGTGGACATCGCAAAAGGGGCTCATGAACCGGAGAATAAATCCCGCATCAGGTTGGAATAGGTTCCGACGGCTCAAGGTTAGCCCTGGATTGCTGGCGATAGTGGCAACGTGTATCCTCTAGATTAGCGGCGTCAAGATCCGGCAGAGCTTCGATCGTCGCTTGCGGCCCGAACTACATGCCGGTGCAACCGCCAACGAATTCAGTTTTCTAAGGCTTGCGTGATCCCCAAATTCCGCGCCGATTCCTCGCCAGACCCAGACCTGCTCAATGGCTCCTCAGGGACTCCCCGTCTTGGCTCACCTCCTTCAGGCCGCGACGCGGGCTCTTTAACGGCCACGTTCAGACTATCGTCGGGAATTACCTGCCTCGTCCGGCCTTTCGCCTCCCATTCATTACGGAAACCATCGAAGTGGACGCCGCTGACGGCAGCCGGGTGGTCTGCCACGGTCACTGGCAGCCTGGCCCCGCCGTGGGTCGCCGGCTGAGCCTGATCTTGGTGCACGGCCTTGAAGGGTCGTCGGAATCCCGGTATATCCAGGGCCTCACCATGCGCGCCTGGGATGCAGGATGCAACGTGGTGCGCATGAACATGCGCAACTGCGGCGATTCGGATGAACTCACCCCGACCCTCTACCATTCCGGTCTCTCGGCAGATGTGGGTGCGGTAGTCGAGTATTACGCGCAGAAATTCGGCCTCGAGCGAGTTGCCCTGGTCGGCTACTCCATGGGCGGCAACCTGGTGCTCAAGCTGGCGGGCGAGTGGGGAGTCAGGCAGCCGCTCTGCGCCGTCGCCGCCGTCTGCCCCGCCATAGATCTGGCTGCGGGATCCGATGCTCTTCATGAGCCCGTCAATCGCATGTATGAATGGCACTTCCTGCGTCGCCTGATGCGGCGGTACCGTCGCAAGGTCGCGCTTTTCCCGGATCTCTACCAGGCCAGCGGTTTGGGACCCATTCGTTCTCTGCGCCAGTTCGACGACAAAATCGTGGCTCGTTACTGTGGCTTTCGCGATGCCGCCGACTATTACGATCGAGCCGCCAGCGCGCGGGTAGTCGACCGCATCGCGGTGCCGGCGCTGGTTCTCCGCGCTCTGGATGATCCGTTCATTCGGCTGACCCCTGAAACCCGCGCGGCCATCGTTGCCAACCCGCGAATCACCCTTGTCGAAACGCCCCATGGCGGCCATTGCGCCTACCTCTGCAGCGACTCGGGCAATGAAATTCACTGGGCCGAATCGACCGTCATCCGCTACCTGATCCAGGTCGCCGGTCAGCCCGATGGAAGCTGATTGGGAAGTCGAAATCGGCTCGGATGCGCCGGTAATTCACGTAGGCTGGCCGGGCGTCGTTGACTTGCGCGCAAGTCCGGATCTCGTGTCGACGCTTCCTGAAGTTGCAAAATTCCCCATGCTGGCCGATGCGCTGGTTCGCCTCAACGCACTCTCTTCCCCGGTGACAACATCCAAATGCGATGTTTGGAATGTCGAAGAGTTTGACCCCGACGAACTCGAGGCGTCGACACGAGAGGCAAGCGAAGTGATCGCCGTTTATATCGACATTGTGGCTGCCCAACCCGCGCTGTGGACGAGTCCCGAAACCGCCGTCGCGTGGGCCAGGGGGATCTGCGATCAGTTGCACCGCTATTCAATGTCCTGTTGCCGGGCGGATCTCATCGTGCGGCGTGCCATAATCGATCAGGAAATCAGCCTAACCCTTACCCGACCGGATGTTGGCATTACAGCGTATCTGACTTCTTGCGGCACAACGCGCATCGAAGCCCTCACCACCCTGGTCAAGGCGCTCGGTTGCTTCACAGAGTCCGTCTTGTCCAACTCGCCCCCTGAACTCTCGTTTCACCGTTAAAATAGGAGAGCGTGGGCGAGTAGCTCAATCGGATAGAGCACCGGCCTTCTAAGCCGGGGGTTGTGGGTTCGATCCCCGCCTCGCCCACCAC
>CAVTTW010000021.1:0-10356 GCA_963737665.1 uncultured Acidobacteriaceae bacterium | reverse complement strand
CCAAGGCCGTCGCTGAAACGGCCTTTTTGGATCGCCACCGGGGAATCATGCAGCGGACTGAGCGAAACAGTCTCCGGATTGCGAGCCCCGTCCGCATTGCGAGACACCAGGATGTGATCCAACCCCACCAACTCCAGGATCTCCGCCACCCGCGCCGTCATATTGCACACCCTGAAGACATGTCCCGCGCTGCGCGCGCTGGTATAGAGCGAGATCAGCGCAGCAATGCCGGCGGCATCGATGCGGTCCACCTTATGCAGATCAAGCGTTACGTCCTGGGCGTGGAGCATGGGCGAAACGCGCTCGATCAAGCGTTGATCGTCTCCCCTGACCAGTTCCGTCAATGCCACCGTCGCCACAATCGCGGTCTCGTTCGTATCACAATAAGAAGTGCTCATATCAAACCTCCCCTGGATGAACCCGTCCGCCGGCAGAAATCGGTTATGGGATGATGGCCGCCGGCCGTTCTGGTACTGGCCCTTTTGCTCTCGACCTGAAATAAGCACTCCAACGGCCAAATCCCGGCCCTGGAAATGTGCTCAAATCTCAGGACATAGGCGTGATCATTGCCTGCCTGCCGCGAATCCCCGTGTTCGATTGCGATCCGGGTGTCCGCTGGTGAACATGCTGCTGTCTGATACGCAACGGGGAGGGCCGCCGGTTCCATGAACGCCGGTTCCATGAACAAGGATCTTTCCAGTGCAGCCGCGGTCCCGGCGCGTGATGCCGCGTCGGCATATCGGCCGGCTCCGTCCGCATTGCGGTACGACGATGTTCGCGCCCTCGCCCTCGCAGCGGGATTCACGGAAGCCGGCGTGGCCGCGATTCCGTACCCCAACGAAAGGCGCGACGCGGAGCGCTTTCAAACCTGGGTACAGTCCGGCCGCGCCGGGACCATGAACTATCTCACTCGCTCAGATGAGCAGGGAACGCTTGTCCGGGCCCGCGTCGCAACGCCGTTTCCCTGGGCGCGAACCGCCGTCGTTTGCCTCGCCAACTACAACAGCGCACCGCCTCGTTCCACCGTCCCGGCGCCACCCGATGCAGCATGGATCGCGCGATACGCATGGTCCAGCCGGGTCGACGCCGACGGGCAGCGCCGTCCCAGCGACTATCACAAGGTGTTGCTGAAGCGGTTGAAGTCTCTCGATGCGCTGCTGCGTGAGCGCTACGGGGAATTCGAATCGCGCGCCTACGTGGACACCGGGCCGGTGGTGGAGCGTTCGCTGGCCACCGCGGCCGGCCTGGGCTGGACGGGGAAGAACACCTGCCTGATCCATCCCCGGATCGGTTCGTTTGTCTTTCTCGGGGTACTGCTGACGTCTCTCGAAGCAGCGCCAGAATTACAGCAACTTACTGTCCCCGATCGCTGCGGAACCTGCCGGCGCTGTCTCGATGCCTGCCCCACCGGGGCTCTCTTCGCGCCCTACCAGATGGACGCCACGCAATGCATCTCCTACCTGACCATCGAGCATCGAGGCACCATTGAGCCGGCGTTGATGGAAGGCATGGGCCGCCAGGTATTTGGGTGCGATATCTGCCAGGACGTGTGCCCGTGGAATCGCAAGGCCCCCATCAGCGCCGACGCCGAAATCGAGGCACGCGGCGAACTTGTGAATCCAGCCCTGGAATGGCTTGCCTCTCTTGACGAGAAGCAATTCGAGAAAACCTTTAACGGCTCACCCGTGCGGCGTGCGCGCTTTGACGGCCTGCGTCGCAACATCGCCATTGCGATGGGCAATAGTGGCGAGGGGCGATTTATTGAGCAACTGCGTGTCTGGTGCGAGGCTGCGGATCAGGGATTACGCGCAGCCTCACTTTGGGCGATGGGCAGGATCGATCGAGCGAACGCGAAGATAAGAAGGAATCAGGAGTAGATGATTCCATGCACGAAAAGGGCCGATGGTGCAAAAGGCCTGGAGCGGGGCCTATGAGACGCGCAAGACGTTTGCTGCGCTGAGGCCTTTGGGCCCCTGCTGGCACTCGAATTCCACCGACTCGCCTTCATTCAAGGTTCGGTAGCCGTTCTCCTGGATGGCGGAGAAATGAACGAACACATCTTCGCCCGTATTGCGCTGTATGAATCCGTATCCCTTGGCTCCGTTGAACCACTTCACAACACCCTGTTCCTTCATGCGACTTCTCCTTGGTCCTTCGCAGGCGCAGATTCGCTGCTGGCCTGGCTTGTCGATTTTTCAATGTCTCGCGGAACGGAGGTTTGCAAAGGAAATTTGTCTCCAGTGTGGCTACGCACTAAGCCGAGAAGAAACGCGACCGAAGTACGAATGTATTTTTGAACTGGAGTTGTACCGCTAAAAACAAGACATTCAATTCACGAGCGTGTCTCGAATCTTGAACTGTATTGCGATCGCCTGCGACTGCGCCAGCTCGCGGCTGGATCAATCGATGGTCAACTGCAACCCAACCATTGAACGAAATCACGCAGTAATGGCCTTCCGATAAGTCGTTTGTGCTGCGCCCCGTGGCGCTGTGCTCCAGTTATGGCAGGAAATTGCGCCGGATGCAAGTGGAAAATAAATTTCGCATGAATACGCCGCGAAGAATCACAGCGCAGACCGCACCAAAACCGCTATGCTTAAAGAAACCCCTCATTGGGAAAGTGCGTTGGCCTCTCGAATTTCGCGGGGCCGGGCAAGGGAGTTTTTCAGGTGGCAGTCGTCTCAAATTCCGGTACTTCGGCCGTGGCCGAGGCGGAGGTTGCCCGCGTCGTCGATGTAAGCGATGCGACCCGGGTCAGCGCGTCCGCCAAGCAGGAAGTCACACAATCCAAGTGGTACCGTCTGCGGCGGGACGGCGCCGCGCTGGTGAAGTATCTTCTCGATAGCGAAGTGCATACCTACGCCTTCAGCGTGGCCGCCAATGCGATTCTTTCTTTCATTCCATTCATCGTGCTGCTCTACACCATCGCGTTGTCGGTGTTTCATTCGGTGGCCATGGGCAACGCCGTCAGCGACATGGTGCATTACTTCTTTCCCTCCAACCAGGACTTCATCATCAAGAACCTCATGATCGAGGCGCCGCGCCACGGCGTGCAGGCCTTCTCTCTGGTCATGATTCTTATCTCCTGCACGGGGATCTTCCTTCCCCTTGAAGTAGCACTGAACCAGGCGTGGGGCGTGACCAAGAGCCGCAACTATCTGCTCAATCAGTTAGTCGCCTTCGGGCTCGCGATCCTGATGGTGGTGCTGGGCATGACCAGCGTGCTGCTCAGCGCATGGCAGCGTCAGTTAGTTTCTTTCCTGTTCTTTCATCACACCGATAACTTCGTCTTTGAAGGCATAAGCTATCTCTGGCTTGCTTTATGTACGGGCGTCGCCTGCATCCTGTTCTTCTTTTCGATTTACTGGTTATTGCCTAACTGCAAAGTCCCGGCGATGCCCGTGCTGCGCGCGTCTATAGTTACCGGGCTAATCTGGCTCTTTGCCAAACTTATCTTCGTCCAAGTCCTGCCGCACCTCGATCTCAAGTCGCTCTATGGGCCCTTCTATGTTTCCGTAGGGATGCTGTTCTGGGCGTATATCTCGGGATTGATTCTGTTCGCGGGAGCGCAATACAGCGTGGCGCGCCTGGGCTGCCGGGATAAGTAGCTTCTTCCTCGACTACCCACAAAATTGTCATCCTCAGCGGAGCCGAGGGCGAGTGGGAGGAACTGCATTTTTGAACCGCTCACGGCGTGCCTATTACGGCAGCTTGAACGCCTTCACTGCAATCGCGTTTGGCCCGCGGCCCGCGGGCAGCATCGTGAACAGCGAGCAGACGGGCGTTCCCACGCAAGAGGCGGTCCGCACGACGGCGACATCGGAAGATCGCGCATCGACGACAAATAGCAGATGACCCGCGGCCGAAAAGGCCATGGCCGAAGGACCGTCGCCTACGTGGATAGAACCGGTTCGCTTGCCATCGTCGATGGAGTAGATGGTCACGTCTTGCGAGCGCATATTGGCCACATAGAGCAGGGCATTGTCGCTCGACACCAGCCCATGCACGGGATAGTCACCCATCATGTAAGCGCCGCCCACGTCATCGGTACTGGTCACGACCTCGGAGATCGAATTGGCTTGCGAGTTGGATACGAACAACTCGCCGCCGTCGGGCTTGAGCGCCAGTTGTACAGGAGCGCGGCCCACATCCATCAACGCCTCCAGCCGATCCGGCTGTGCGGGATGCGCGTCGGGTCGCGCCAGCGCAATCGCCATCACCTGGTGCCCGCCCGAGCATGCGATAAAGGCCTTGGATGAGTCCGGCAAAACCACGGCATCCGAAGCTCCGGGGCACCCTTCAAAGTATGCCCGCACCCCGCGCGCCGCTGGATCGACCAGACTCACGGAGTTTCCCCGCCGATTGGGGACGACCACCGTCTTTCCGTCCGGAGTGATGCGTGCCTCGACGGGTTCCTCGCCCGCGCCAATCGCCGCGATCTCGCGCCGTGCTTTCACATCGAGCACCGAGATCGTATTCGATCCCGCATTGGCGACATAGGCAAAATTGCCCGCCGCATCGAGATCGATCGATACCGGCTGGCGATGCACCTGGATGTTGGCCG
This sequence comes from uncultured Acidobacteriaceae bacterium, assembly GCA_963737665.1. Classification (GTDB taxonomy): domain Bacteria; phylum Acidobacteriota; class Terriglobia; order Terriglobales; family Acidobacteriaceae; genus Telmatobacter. Next base: position 5,792 of record CAVTTW010000021.1, on the reverse strand, counting down.
CGATCGAGTTGTTCTCGGCGTTGATGATGGAGACAAATCCCTGCGCGTTGGCGGTCCCCGAGTTCACGATGTAAACCTCATTGCGCGTGGGGCTGGCCGCTACGGCAACGGGATCGGGTCCAACCGGCAGTTCACGATCGAGGCGCACATTGACCACGTCGAGCACGGTGACGGTATTGCTCGCCCCATTGGTGATGTAGGCGTACTCGCGATAGTTCGGCGCGTATTGCGGGAAGTCGTGCCGCCGGCAGCCGGCAAAGCTCAAAGCCAGCAGAGCGAACGCGAAAAGGCGGCCCCAGCGGCCGCCATTCGTACTTGAATAGGGGTTCTTACTTGCCCAGGGAGTCATGAGCTCCCGCCACGGCGGGTTCCACATGAATGCCGCGGGGAAGGGTGCGCTGCACGATGGGCGCGATCTGCTCGATCTCGTCCATCATGCGGGCGAACTGCTCGGGATAGATCGACTGCGGCCCGTCGGAGAGCGCCTTCTCGGGCTGATGGTGCACCTCCACCATCACCCCGTCCGCACCGACTGCAATGGCCGCGCGCGCCATGGGCAGCACCTTGTCCCGTTTGCCCGTGCCATGACTCGGATCAACAAGAATGGGCAGATGGCTCAGCCGCTGCACCGCGGGAACGATGCTGAGGTCGAGCGTATTGCGGGTGTGATCGGCAAAGGTGCGCACCCCGCGCTCGCAGAGGATGACCTGGTAGTTGCCCTCGCTCATGATGTACTCGGCGGCCATGAGAAACTCATCCAGCGTCGCGCTCAAGCCACGTTTGAGCAGCACCGGCTTGCGCAGCCGTCCCGCATGCTTGAGGAGCGAAAAGTTCTGCATGTTGCGCGCGCCGATCTGGATCACGTCGGCCCACTCGGCCACCAGTTCGAGAGTCTCGTTGTCGATCGCCTCGGTGATGATGCGCAGGCCAAACCGGTCACGAATTTCGGCCATGATCTTCAGCGCTTCCACACCGAGCCCCTGGAACGCATACGGCGAGGTGCGCGGCTTGTAGGCACCCCCGCGGAAGAACTGCGCGCCGGAGGCTGCCACCTGTTCGGCGATGGCAAACGCCTGTTCGCGGCTTTCGATGGAGCAGGGACCGGCAACAATGGCCAGGGCACGGCCGCCGATGGCTGCATCGGTGCCGGGGAAGCGGACGATCGTGTCCTCTTCCTTCACATCGCGGCTGGCTAATTTGTAGGGCTTGGAGACGCGGATGACTTCGGCGACGCCGGAGAGCTCTTCAATGTTGCCCCGGTCGACTTCACCCTGGTTGCCGGTGATGCCGATGGCGGTGCGCTGGGCTCCGGGAAGCGGATGGGCGCGGAAGCCCAACTGTTCAATATGGTCGCAGACCGCCTGGATCTCTTCCGGCGTGGCCTGCGCCTTCATGACCACTAACATAGCTTTGCCTCAAACCATAAGTCTAACGTTTGAGACGGCAGAGAGCAATTCTTGCTGGGCGGATGAACCTTCTAACCGGATTCGTCTCTTCCCACGGAAAACTGAAACTTTATGTAATAACGCAGACCTGGGGGCGATACCGACAGCTCAACCCGAAGCCTCAGTCGCCCTCTTCTGTCGCGGCAGCATTGCCGGCCTTGGCGGCAACCAGTGCGGGAGCAAGAACCATACCGATAAAGGCGAGACCGATCAGAACGTCATGCATTGTGCTTCTCCTTCTAGGGGCTCCCAGAGCCCGTCCACACAGGAATCATCGTCTAAATTAGAATTCTCTTAAATCCCACAAAGACTTCCTGTCGCGAGATGCCGGTGGTAGGCACGATTCCCCGAACGGGTCATTACTGGCGTGATGTTTTGAGTTCAAAACGGGCAGGCCGGCAAAAGCTGCCGGCCCGAGTCTTCTCTAATGTCTAAAGGGGCTGAGGGTGTGCCAACCCGGCAAGTTCTATCCAGCAGAAACGATTCGCGTTGCGCCGGCTAATGAGGATCAGCGCGGGTAGCGGTCCTTCATCTCCGAAGCGCGCTTTTCCGCCCGCCATTTCAAACCCAGAAAGGCGAGGTAGCCGAGCTGGACGACCCACGTAATGACATAGGCAGCTATGACGAATTGGTGGTCGAGAATCGCGCGTTGGTCCATGATTTTCCTGCCCTTGCAATGGTTTGGGTTTAAGTCCTGGCTTCGAGAGCCTCGTGCGCCTCCTGGCTGGCATTGATCTGGTGACGGCGTTCCACAAGGTAACGGAGAACCAGGATCAGGATGCCCCAGGCCATCCACGACAGCATGTTCCAGCCCAGCACCGCTTTCATCGCCGGGGCCATGCCGGAGCCCTCACTGCCGCCGAAGACCGGCGCGGGGTGCTGCGTACGCCACCAGCGGTTCGACATGTAGACAATCGGAACATCCAGCGCGCCGAAGATGCCGAGCACGGCCGCCAGGGTCTGCACTTGCGGTCCGGCGGCGAAGCGGCGCAGCAGCAGATAGCTTACATAGATGAGCCACAAAACCAGCGTAGTCGTGAGGCGTGCGTCCCAGGTCCACCAGATGCCCCACGCGCGGCGCCCCCAGAGCGGGCCCGGTCAGCAGCACCACGGTGCAGAAGACCACGCCCACCTCGGCTCCGGCCAGCGCCCACGCGTCGCCCACCTGTGCCCACTCCGGGTTGCTGCGGCGAAAGGACAGAAAGGCGATCGACCCCAGCAGGCTGATGGCAAAGAAGAGGAACGCCACCGCGGCTGATGGCACGTGGTAGTAGATGATGCGGAACAAAAAGCCCTGCATGGCATCGTCGGGTGCCACGTACATCGCCTGGTAGAAGCCCCACACCATGAGGGCGACCACGATCGCGGCGTAAAGACCGATGGCGAGTTTCTTCATACGGGGAGTCCTTGCGTTCAGTTTACGACGGAGGCCATGCGGCAGTCTCCATCAAAGGTTCGAGGGTCTCACTCGGCGTGCAGCACCACTTCAAAGAGCAGCAGGCTCACGGTGGTGAAGATGATGTCGTAGCCAAAGAGCAGCTTGATCCAGAGACTGGGGTCGCTATCCCCGGTAAAGATCGAGCCGGTGGCCAGCACCATGGCCAGCAGCGCGGGCATGAAGATCGGAAACAGGATGAGCGGCAGCAGCAGTTCGCGATTGCGGCTGCGGATCGACAAGGCTGCGAAGAAGGTGCCGTTGGCCACCAGCGCCCAGGTTCCGAGCGGCAGCACCAAGGCGAGGAGCCACGCCTGTCCCTCGACGTGAAGGTTGTAGAAAACGAGGAAGATGGGAGCCAGAACCATCTGAACGATGGAGACAAAAAAGAAGTTGGCCACCACCTTGGCCAGAAACAGGTCGGAACCCGGCGTGGGCGCCATGCGCTGCGCATCCATCACCTGGTGGCGGATTTCCCGGGCCCACGCCTGGTTGAGTGCGCTTACAGAGGCAAACAAGGTGGCCACGCAGAGCACGCCCCCGGCGATCTCCTGGGAAAATGCACCGCGCGGCGAAAAGGCCAATGAGAACAGGACCACCACCAGCAAGGCAAAAAACAGCATCGAGTTGATGGCTTCTTTCGAGCGCCACTCGATGCGCAGGTCCTTGACCAGGTGTATCCACACGGCGCGGGTCACGAGGCCGGACCCTCGGCTGGTTTTAGCCTTGGTCAGGTCGGCGGTCTGTACTTCGACGTCCATGGCCTGGGCTGCGCGCAGGTAGTCTTCGGGGCTAAGGATGAGCTGGGTTCCGCGTGCCCCTGCCGAGACGCTGATCCGGTCAAACAGGATTGCGGTCTCATCAATGTAGACCGGGTAAGGCTTTTTCGCCCCGAACAATGTCACTCCCCCGCGGATGTAACCGGTGAGCGGCTGCACGTCTTTGAGCGGGGCCATCTCGGCCTTGCGCAGGCCGGCCGCCCGGGCCAGCTTCTTGAAATCCAGTTCCGCGTCTCCCGGAATCACGGCAAACCGGTAGAGGTTGGGGCCGCCGGTGACGAGCAGCGTCTTGAACACCTGCTCGGGCGGCATCCCGATCTTCTTTGCCACCGTGATTGCAGACAGATCGTCAGGATCGACTTCGTATTCCCGCAACTCGAACGGGATGCCGAGGCTTTCGAGAAACCGTGCGCCGTTGGTCTTCATAGGGTTGGCGCTCCCGGTTCAAACGAGGCCACCCGGCCGGCACGCAGGGCGAGCACGTAATCGGCGATGGGCGCAGCCAGTTCGCGCTGGTGGGTGGTCAGCACAATGGTCCGGCTGCCCTGCCGGAACCGTGCCAGCAGTTCAACCATCTGCCGGGCTGACTCGACATCCATATTCGAAAAAGGCTCATCGAGCAGCAGCAAATCCGGATCGGGAAGCAGAACCCGGGCCAGAGATGTGCGCTGGCGCATCCCCTGCGAATACTGCCCCAGTGGCCGGGGCAATCCAGGATCGAGGCCCACCCTCGTCAGCGCCTCAGCGGGCGTGAGGCATTCCCGGCCCGGATAGAGGCTGGCGAAGTAGCGCAAATTCTCCTGCCCGGTGAATTCGTCGTAGAGCATGGGAGCGTGACTCATGTAGCCGATGCGCGCGCGCGCCTCGTGGGGGTCCAGTCCCCCGAAGACCGTCACCTTTCCAAAGCTTGGCCGCAACAGGCCGGCGAGAATGCGCAGCAGGGTCGACTTGCCGGCGCCGTTTTCGCCGACAAGCACATAACAGCGCCCGGCCTCAAGCGTGGCCGTGACCTGGCGCAGCGCCGCAAACGATCCAAACAGCTTCGAGACCGCGTCGATCTGGGCACACGCTGCCGCCGTCGTCGCGGTTGTCGTATCGGTCATGCGGTTAGTTGGCGGAGACAGGCGCGGGGGTAGCCGGAGAGGCGGGCGCGGCCACGGCGGCGCGGGGATTCCCCGAAGCCTTGGGCGCTGCGGGCGCCATGCCGGGCTGGCCGCCTGGCTGCGCAGGCGCGTACTTGCTGGCACACTTGGCCTGCAGAATATTGGCGTGGAACACGCCATCCCGGCCATAGGTTCCCTCCGCCAGTGCCTGCGAGTCGTCCTTGAACGTGTCCGGCGGCGGCTCCGAGCCCTTGTACTGCACCTTCAGCACGCGCCCTTGCGCGGCCTTGGGAGAATGGCTCTCAAACTCGTTTAAAACAAAGGTCACGTGGGTGCCGTTCTGTTCGATCGAGCCGGGCTGTACAAAGCCCTCCACGCGCAGATTGCTCTTATAGGCTTTATCGCCCAGCCCACCGAGCTCGGCGATGGTGACGTAATAGCTCTTGCTCGAGCCGTACCCGGTGAAGGCCAGCCACCCGATGGTTCCGAGGATGACCGCTACCGCGATCCCGATGCGCCATTGATTCGAAGAGGTCGACATATCTTTAACTTAACGATACGAGCGCTGGCTGGCCGGGTCAACCACTTATCCAGTGATCTCCGTCACACGACTTTACGCAATGAATAGGATAAGCAGCCTGGTCGATGTTGGCCAGGGCTACGAGTCGTCTTCGGAATCATTGCGCGGGATCGACGCGACGATCGCCGGAAAGGTTACAAGGGCGATAAATGCGAGCGCGATCAGGACATCATGCATGCCAATAGGCTCCTCTATAGGCGACTAAGAAACTTGAGCCGCCGGTGGTGAGGAGCGTGCCCAGCGCCACCAGCGTTTTAGCTACCTACTCTGACAAATAAAGAGTTTGTAGGGCTAATGTACACCGTGCCGGCCTGGAAAATAGCGTGTTTTGAGTGATGTTAACTCTACGCCCGGTAACGAAAGTTTGAGCTGGCTGAGGATCCCGGACCGAGGTGCGAAACCCGGCTACCGGCGCAGCGCGGCCTATTTTCCGGCGCTTATTGAGCCGAG
>CAVTTW010000020.1:0-107543 GCA_963737665.1 uncultured Acidobacteriaceae bacterium | reverse complement strand
CGAACCCACGTTAGAGTTTCCCCTAAACACGCTTTCCAAGCGTGCGCCTTCAACCACTCGGCCATCTCTCCTGGAGGGTGGTCTCTCTTCTGAATTTATCACATCAAATGGTGCTGCCTTTCAGAGCCGAGCAGGGTAGAGCTTCGCGCAGGAGGATGGTGCGGCACGGCGATGAAATCGTTTACTTTTTCGACCCGGCTCATTTATAGTTGCGCGTTGCCGACCGCTTCAGGTTTTGCCGGCTTTCCGGCGACTCGGCCATTCCCGCACATAAGGATGAGTCATGCCCTTCCTATCTCGCCGCGCCTTGCTCTCTTCCGGTCTCGCCTTCACCGCTTCATCCGTACTGACCCGGTCCGCCTGGGCGCGCGCAGCGGCCGCCATGGCAGATGGGGCCATGTCGGGGTCCGCCGAGGCATTGCCCGCGGTTGCGCCGCGGGAGCAACTGCTCTTCGATTTCGGCTGGAAGTTCACCTTTGGCAATGGATGCGATCCGGCGCATGATCTCGATTTCGGGTTCGGGCAGGGAGACTTTGCCAAGACCGGCGACTTTGCATTTGCCAAGGCCAAATTCGACGACTCGAAGTGGCGCACGCTCAATCTGCCCCACGACTGGGCGGTGGAACTGCCGTTTGTACGACGACGACGAGCAGGCTTCGCATGGCTTCAAGCCGCTGGGCCGCCGCTATCCCGAGACCAGCGTGGGCTGGTACCGGCGCGAGTTTGAGATCCCTGCCGGCGACCTCGGCCGGCGCATCTCTGTCGAGTTCGATGGGGCCTTCCGCAGCGTGCTGGTGTTTGTGAACGGCTGCTTTATCGGGCGCAATGACAACGGGTATGCGCCTTTCACATTTCGACCTGACCGACTTTCTGAGCTACGGCGCGAAGAACTACATTGTGCTGCGCGTCGATGCGAGCTTTGGCGATGGGTGGTTCTACGAGGGCGCCGGCGTCTATCGCCATGTGTGGCTGACCAAGACGGATGCAGTGCACCTGGGCAAATGGGAGAGCACGGTCCGCACCGCGGTTGAACGGAGACTCCGCGACGCTCTCGCTGGCGACGGTGGTGATGAACCACGGCAAGCAGGCGGAGAACGCCAAGGTCCATTGGAAGATTCTCGACGGCTCCGGCAAGACCGTGGCCACGGCAGAGGCGCCGGCGACAGTCGATGGCGCCTGATGGCTCGGCGACGTATTCGGCGACGGCGCAACTGGCCAGTCCGGCGCTGTGGTCGGTGGATGCGCCCAATCTCTATTCGGCCATCGTTACCGTTGAAACCGACGGCAAAGTCCGCGATGCGGAGCGCGTGAGCTTTGGCGTGCGGACGGTGGTGTTCGACGCGGACAAGGGCTTCTTTCTCAATGGCAAGTCGCTCAAGATCCAGGGCACATGCAATCACCAGGACCATGCCGGCGTGGGGCGGCCTTGCCGGATCGGCTGCAGTGGTTCCGCCTTGCCGTGCTGCGCGAGATGGGCGGCAACGCGGTGCGCACTTCGCACAACATGCCGACGCCGGAGTGGGTCGATGCCTGCGACCGCATGGGCATGATGATGATGTGCGAGACGCGGCAGATGAGTTCCAGCCCCGAAGGCCTGGCGCAGCTCGAAGCGATGGTCAAGCGCTATCGCAACTCGCCGTCCATCATCCTTTGGTCCATCGGCAATGAAGAGTTCACCCTGCAAAGCGAGATGGCGGAGCAGGGCGCGAAGATCGCGACCAGCATGGTGCGCCGGTGCCATGAACTGGATCCGACGCGGGTGGTATCGGCGGCGGTGAACGGCACCAACGAGAAGGGCGTCTCCGAACCGTTCGATGTCATCGGCTTCAACTACAACCTCAAGTTCCCGGATGATTATCACAAGAAGAATCCGACGCGGCCCATCTATGGATCGGAGACATCGAGCGCGATTTCAACGCGCGGCGTGTACAGTACCGATCCGCTGCGCAACACCGTGAATTCCTATGACGGGGTGGTGCCGTGGGGCGAGACGCCGGAAGAGTGGTGGAAGTTTTACGGCACGCGCGAATGGGAGGCCGGCGGGTTTGCGTGGACCGGCTTTGACTATCGCGGCGAGCCGACGCCCTATGGCTGGCCTTCGATCAATTCGCAATTCGGCATCGTCGATATGTGCGGATTTCCGAAGGACTACTTCTACTACTACAAGGCATGGTGGGGAAAAGAGCCCTCGCTGCACGTGTTTCCGCACTGGAACTTCGAGGGCAGGGAGGGCGATGAGATTCCCGTGTGGGTGTACACCAATCTCGAAGAGGTCGAGCTCTTCGTGAACGGCAAGAGTCTCGGCAGCCAGAAGGTGCCGCATCTCGGGCATGTGCAGTGGAAGGTGAAGTATGAACCGGGATCGATCGAGGCGCGAGCTTCAAAGGGCGGCCAGGTGGTTTTGACGGAAAAGCGCGAGACAACGGGTCCGGCTGTGGCGATCCGGCTGACGGCAGACCGTACCGAGATCAACGCGGATGGCGAAGATATTGCCATTCTCAAGGTTGAAGCTCTCGACAAGGAGGGACGACCGGTGCCGACGGCGGACAACTTCATCGGGTTCAACATCTCGGGTGCGGGAGCGCTGATCGGTGTGGGCAATGGTGATCCCAATTGCCAGCAGAGTGACAAGCAGCCGAGGCGTTCGCTGTTCAACGGGCTCGCGCAGGTGATTGTGCAATCGACAAAGAGACCCGGCGCGATTCGCATTGAGGCAGTCAAAGAGGGCTGGGACGGCCCGGAACTCACGCCTGCAAAGCTGGAAATTACAACGAAACACATCGAGCTGCGGCCTGCGGTGCCAGAGACGCAGGTTAGAAGTTGAGCTTGTTCAGACACTCTGGTATCGTACGCAAGAAATTGTGAAAGCAGGAGCGAGCTTCCCAGAGGCGTGTGGATTAAATAAAACGAGGGCGGCTCTTTGCGGAGCCGCCCTCGCTCTGTGGAGATCGGTTTGTGGTTAGAAGTCGAGGTGCAGCGACATCTGGATCTGGCGGGGGGCGCCGATGGTGTGGGTGACGATGCCCAGACCCGATGGGCAGGCATAGAAGCCGGTGTTAGTTCCATTGGGGTTGGACGAGCAGTCGTTAGTCGGTAACGCCTGCGTGGGTGCGGTCGGTGACGAGTTCGGGGCTGCCGGGAATGGGTTGTAGCCGGCGTTCTGCGAGACTTCGTTGCCGGGAACGTCGAAGCTGGTGGTGTTGGTGAGGTTGTAGACGTCGAAGGTGTACTTGAGGTTGTAGCGCTCGTGAATCGCGAAGGTCTTCACCAGCGAGGCGTCGGCGCGCTTCTGGAAGGCCTGGCGGAAGATGTTGCGCTGGCCGGTGGTGAAGCCGGTTTCGTAGGGATCGGAGTTGGGGATGGCGCCGTTGAGGCCGCCCGCCGGAAGCAGCGGAAGCGTGAAGCAGGAGGCCTTGAGGGCGGTGTCGCCATTGAGGAAAGCTCCGGAGCGGCCGGTCAGCGCGGTCTTGGGGGTGCAGCCGCTGGCGAGCGGAACGATGGGGTTGGTGATGCCGTCGGCGGTGGAGTAGTAGATGCTGCCGATGGCGCCGGAGAAGTCGATGACGCTGTAGGGCTGGCCGCTCTGCAGGACGGTGAGGCCGACGAGCGACCAGCCGTCGACGACCTTGCCGAGCAAGCGTGTTCTTCGGCGCAGCGCTGGGAAGCTGGAAGACGTAGTTGAAGTTGATGACGTGGGTGCGGTCGAAGTCGGCCGAGGCCATAACCGCTGCGCAGGTTGAGCGGGTTGTTGCCGTTGTAGAAGAGGCCCAGGCCGCTCTGTTCGTCGAGTGGCGTGGGAGTAGGTGTAGGACGCGCCGACCTGGATGCCGTGGCTCATGCGCTTTTCGATGTGCGCCTGGAGCGCGTTGTAGGCATCGACGCCGGCGGCCTTGTAAGTCGATGGATTCAGCGGCGTAGCCGATGTAGGGAACGCGGAGATCGACGTTGCCGCCTTCGTAGTTGGCCAGGTAGCCGGTGCCGGTGGCGCTGCCGGGATCGAGGCTGGCGCCGCCCACGTTGTAGCCGTAGCTGTAGTTCTGCTGGAAGGGGCTGCCGACAGTGGATTGGGGTGAGGCGATGTCCGGCTGGTTGAAGGGAACGGGGATGACCTGGTGACGGCCGACGTTGCCGACGTAGCCGAGTTCGATGGCGAGGTCGTTGCGGGGCTGCCACTGGATGTCGAGGGTGTAGTTGATGGTGTAGGGCAGCTTGTTGGTGCGGTCGTAGACGCCGAGCGAGATGGGCTGGCCGCCGTAGTTGATGATGGCGTTGGCGTTGGGCAGATAGTTGGCCAGGTCGGAGGCCTTGGGGTTGTTGGGCGCGGGATGCAGCGACGGTGCCGTAGGGATTGGCGAGATTGCCGGCAGTAGTCGGACGGCGTGCCGGTGTAGTCGCCGCAGGTGGGGATGTAGTCCTCGTAGAACGACAGCGTAGAGGCGGGGCAGCTCGATGCGTTGACGAAGGGGAGTTGCTGGTTGACGCCGAAGGGACCGCCGGTGACGGTGCCGATGGCATAGCCGGGCGAGAAGTAGCTGAAGAGCTCGCCGCGATCGTAGTAGATGCCGCCGCCGGTGCGGACGACGACCTTGCTGTGGAACATGCCGGGCTGCCAGGCTGCGCCGATGCGCGGACCGATGCCCCACTGGCGGCCGGTGAGCGTGGTGGTGCTGACGCCCTTGGTGCCGTTGGCGTTGTTGCCGGCGATGATCAGGCCGGGGTTGTCGATGGTGTCGCTGGCCACGTCGTAGCTGTAGACGCTTGGGATCGAAGTTGAAGATGCGGCCGTATTTCTCGGTCAGGCCGCCATCCCAGTCGTAGCGGACGCCGGCGGTGAGGGAGAGGGTCGGGGTGATCTGGTACTTGTCCTGCACGTAGGTGCCGAGCTGGTTGGCGCGGTAGTAGCGGCTGGCGTTGCCCTGCAGGAAGGAGCTGACGTAGAAGCCGGTGGCGGAGCTGCCGGGAGTGACGAAGCCCTGGGCGAATTGGCTGAAGTCGTCGGTGGCGATGGTGCCGGTGCCGGTGCGCTTGTCGATGGTGTTGAGCTGGGTGTAGCTGTAGCTGGCGCCGAAGCTGACGGTGTGCTTGCCGAGGATCCAGATGGCGTTGCCGGAGGGCGAGATGCGGTTCTGAAAGACGCCGGTGTTGGGGGCCTGGCCCTCGGCGTTGGGGCCGATGTTGAGGATGGCCTGCGACTCGCCGGAGGGCTGGTAGTCGCCGAGCACGTTGTAGATGGAGACGCCGGGGAAGTACTTGGATCCGAAGACGTTGATGGTAGCCGGTGCCGGCAGCGCCGCCGGGGATGGAATCCGGACCGAAGGGCTGCTCGTTGGTTGCCGTAGATCTTTTCGCGCAGAAAGCCGAGGTCTGGGTGGTGCTCAGGTTGGACTTGAGGAGGTAGGTGTTGGTGATGGAGAAGACCTGGGCGCCGGAGTCGAGGTGCTCGGTGAAGCCGGGAACGCTGGAGTAGGAGTAAGGCGCGATGGTGGGATCGTGCTGGTAGTAGTACTTGACCGCGAGTGTGTCTTTGCTGCTGGCGTTGTAGTCGAGGTCGGCAACGGCGAGGTCGGCGGTGAAGCGGCCGGTGCCGGGAAGGAAGGCGTTGTCGATATGAGCGCTGCTGGGCAACGCGCCATTCAGGCCGTCGTTGGGGATGAGCCACTTGCCGGGTTCGCCGGGAAGGGCCGGCGAGTTGAACAGGGCGAGCGCCGTGGGATAGACCTGGGCTCCGGTCATCGGGGTGCAGCCGAAGTTCGCCTGGTCATAGGCGGAGCAGAAGGAATTGTTGGTCACGTCCGCGAGGGCGGCGGCAGAGCGGTCGTCGCTGAGACCGACGGGCACATCGAGAACCGAGTCGCCGATTTCCTGGTCGGAGACGTGCAGGTGCTGATAGGCGAGGAAGCCGAAGAGCTTGTCCTTGATGATGGGGCCGCCGACGGCGCCGCCCGCGGTATAGCGATGCAGCTCGGGAACCTTGTCGTAGGCGGGAATGTCGGCATCCTGCTTGAAGAAGAAGGGCGCGGCGTTGAGCCAGTCTGGTGCCGCGATGGACATAGGCCGTGCCGTGAAGGTCGTTGGTGCCGGAGGCGGTGCTCAGGTCGATGTGGGCGCCGGAGGTGGAGCCCTGCTGCGCGTCGTACATCGAGGCATTGACGCGAACTTCCTGCAATGGTCTCGGGAGCGGGCGTGGGGATGGCGTTGCCGATGGAGAGATAGACCGAAGCGACGGTGGGGATGACGCCGCCGGCGCCGGCGCTCGACGAGACACCGGTGCTGTTGATGACGCGGGCCGAGGGCACCTGGCTGGTGCTCTTGCCGTTGAAGAGGTTGCTGGCGTCGACGCCGTTGAGCGAAAAGCTGTTGCTGGTGTCGCGCTGGCCGTTGGCCCAGATGGGCGCGTTGCCGAGGCCGCTGTTGGCGCCGGTGCCGCCGGGCAGTTCCGCGTTGACGCCGGGGGACAGAATGGCCACGCCGGTAAAGCTGCCGGTGGAGAGCGGCACAGCGTCGATCTGCGCGGTATCCAGGACGTAGCCGTTGGTGGTGTCGACGGCGTTCATCAGCGGAGTGGCTTCAACCTCGATGGTGGTGCTGGTCTGGCCCACTTTCAGAGCGGCGTTCACGGTGGCGGTGCGGTCTGCCTGAACGCCGATGTGCTGCGTCTTCTGCACATCGAATCCGTCGGCCGTGTAGGTCAGCGTGTAGGTTCCGATGGGCAGATTGACGAAGGAGTAGACGCCGGCGCCGTTGGTTTTTGCAGTGCGGGTGAGCGAAGTCTCCTCGCCAACCACGGTAACGGTGGCGTTGGGAATGACGCCCCCAGAGGCGTCTGTCACTTCACCGGTGATGCCGCCAAGCGTCTGCTGTGCCAGGACCAGGGAACAACACAGCGCAGCGACTGCCACAAGGGCTAGCAGCCGAAGAAATAAAGAAGAAACAAGTCGCATGGAATACCTCAAGTAACAGGCCTCGAAATAGAGATTTCCCCACAGGTCTTTTGAAAGTCTCAAGAAGCCCGGGACGGATGGATGTCAGAACGCTTGTGGATCACTCCGAAAAAGGAGGAGAAAGGATGAATCGAGTCGTGCTCGTTTTGTCTAGATTCGGCTTAGACTTCGGGGTATTTATAGAATACTGGTTGCTGCTTTAATTTCAACGTCAATTTACGCTTTTTTGGTGCCGAAAGACAGGGTGATGTGCGTTGTTTTCAGTGCCCCGGCATAAGGGAAACATGCGCGGAAACAATGCGCCAGCCTTGAGCAAAGCGAGTCCAGACCTGGCTCTGGCGGCCATGTTGCACCGTGTTGCCCATGGTGCGTTCAAATTCCAACGTGATGCTGGCAAAGTCTTTACCGAAGCTGACGATGTCAAATCGTTTTATTTTGCGGGCCAGGTTTGCAGGCGGACGGCTCTTGCGAAATGTTTCAATTTCCTTATATCCATAAAGATTTTCGGTAACGCCGAAGCGCATGACGCGCGGATCGGCCCAGAACATTTCGATCAGCTTTTCCACATCGTTGCTCACAAGAGCCTGTTCATAGAGCGGGTAAACCTGCTGCAACTCGGCGATCACTTCAGGGTCATTGATGGTCATGAATGGGGAAGAGCCTCCGCGAAGGAAGAATCTGTTTGCTGATGGCAGCGCTGATGGTGTGAACCGGTTCGTTGACGACCTGGCTCAGGCGCAGGCGCATGGCGACACTGCACAGGATGTACGCGTGCACGTCAGGGAAGCCCCAGCGGCTGACCAGCAGGTCGACCATGCGGCTGGTTGCGGCCCGGGCGGCTTCGGCGAGGTCGGTGCCGGTTTCAACGATGACCCAGGCATCGGCGGTTGAGTCGGGCGCCGCGGCGCAACTTGCCTCGACGATGGGTGCGGCGAGGGGCTGATGCTTGTGCAGGTGAAACCGCAAGGTGACATCGAGTGGGCACTCGATGCCGTTGATGCAGACCTCGCCATCGCCTTGCGCGGCATGGCCGTCGCCGCAGCTGAAGAGCGCTCCCGCGTTGTAGACGGGGAGATAGAGGCGCGAGCCGGCGCATAACTCGCGCACATCGAGGTTGCCGCCGAAGGGGCCCGGAGGGCGAGTGCGAAAGGAGCCGTCTCCTGCGCGGGCCACGCCCATGACGCCAAGGAACGGGCGCACGGGGACAACGGCAGGGAAGAGCGAGGCGGTGGAGTCTCCGTCGAGAGCCCAGTGAAAGAGGTAGGGCGTTTGGAAGCGTTCCTTCAGAAAGCCGAGGCCTTCCACGATGCTGCTCCAGCCCCACCCCGAGTGGCGCGTGGCGAGCACGTCGATCTCGAGTACATCGCCGGGCTCGGCGCCATGAATCCAGATGGGGCCCGTGAGAGCATGGATGCGGGTGCGATCGATGGAGAGGTAGTCATCTGTAGACATGCCGGGCTGGACCTGGCCGCCGCTGGCATCGACGCACTCGATCTGGACCTCGTCGCCGGGTTCGATGTGGAGACGGGGCGGGAGCGAGCGGTCCCAGACCGAGTGAGTCGGTTCGGCGGATAGTTCGTGGTGTTTCATGATTCTTTGACTCTCACGGTCATCTGCACTTCGACGAGTGCGTTGCGGGGAAGGGCGTTCAATCCTACTGCGGCGCGCACATGGCGGCCGGCCTCGCCGAAGACTCTGACCAGGAGATCGGAAGCTCCATTGATGATGGCCGGCGAATCGCCAAAGCCGGGGGCGGCATTGACGTAGCCATTAAGAGTGAGCACTTCGGCGACGCGATCGAGCGATCCGAGTTCGCGTTTGAGTACGGCAAGCTGCATCAAGGCGCAGGCCTGCGCGGCTGCATAGCCGTCTTCGATGCCGCGGTCATCGCCGGCGGTTCCGGTGATCACGCCGTCGGGCCCGGTTGAGATGACTCCTGATAAATAAAGGACGTTGCCCGCCTGTTTGGAGGGAACATAATTGCCGCCTGGAGCGGGAGGCTGAGGCAACGCGAGTCCTATTGACGCAAGGTTCTCTTCTGGTGTCGGTACGGGATTCATTTGCATTGAATGTAGCACGCGCGGGCGCCGGAATTCGCTTGGGAAACGCGGCCCAGCCACGATAGCATGGGCCATGTTCCTGCGTCTCATGTTGCTGCTTGGTGCCCTGTCTGCGGCTGCCGTGCAGCCCATCGATTCGACGGCCATGGTGCATGTTCACCGCTCTGCGCCGGGAGACCTGGAGATCGGTGGGGAACTGGCAGAATCGAGTGCCGGTTCGACGCGCTTTGTTCGGTACGAGGACCTGCTGCGGCTGCCGCAGGAGACCTTTACGGTAAACGATGATACAAATTTTCGCGGTAAGACCGAGATAGGTGGGATACCACTCGATCAGCTAGCGAGGATATTCGGTAAGTCGGCGGATATGATCGTTGCCATATGTTACGACGGGTATCGCACCAACTATCCGCGTGACTATGTCAACGCACATCACCCGCTGCTGGTGCTGCGCATCAACGGACAGGAGCGCGACCACTGGCCGCCTGCGGAGAACGGCGGAACGATGGGACCGTTTCTGATCTCGCATCCGGTGTTCAAGCCATCATTCAAAGTGCTTTCGCATGAAGACGAGCCGCAGATTCCTTTTGGTGTGACGCGTCTGGAGTTCCGCCGTGAGGCGCAGGTTTTCGGGGCAATTCGCCCGCATGGGGACTGGCCCAAAGAATCGCAGGTCGCACAAGGCTATATCATTGCGCGCCAGGACTGCTTCCGCTGTCACAATATGGGCGCTGAAGGAGGCACCATGGCCGGGCATTCGTGGCTGCAGTTGGCACGGATTGCGAACGCGGACGGAGTGCGCTTCCGGCGTATCATTCACGATCCGGCATCGGTCATGCCGGGAGCGAAGATGCCCGCGCACGGGGACTACGATGATGCCACGCTCGATGCGCTGACCGCGTACTTCAAGACATTCGCCGGTGCCCAAGCCAAATCCCCAATTCCCGCAGGAAGAAAGTAAACGCCATGATTACGCGCGCAGCAAAGGTGTTGCTACTGGCTGGTATCGCCCTGTTCTACACGTTGGTTGTGTTCAACAACCTGACGGACTTCGATTCCAACTATCAGTTCGTTCGGCATGTGCTGATGATGGATTCGACATTTCCCGGGAATCACGGGATGTGGCGCGCGCTAAATTCTTCCACGATTCATCTTGTGTTCTACCTGGCGATCATTGCCTGGGAGTTAGTTACCACAACGCTGCTATGGTGGGGAGCGTTCAGGCTGGCGCGCAGCCTGCGACTGCCGGCGGGTTCTTTCAACAAGGCCAAGCGCGTGCCGGTCTTGGCGTTGACGCTGTCGATGCTGATGTGGCTGGTGGCGTTTCTCTCCGTCGGAGCCGAATGGTTTTTGATGTGGCAATCGCATACGTGGAATGGGCAGGATGCAGCCTTCCGCATGTTTGCGGTCGTGGGCCTGGTGCTTCTGATTGTGCTGCAACCGGATACAGACGGTCAGGCTTGATCACTACTCGGCAACCACGACGGCCTGCTTGCGGCGAAACAAATACACAGCGACCCCAGCAGCGATATAGGCAATGTAGATATAAGGAATGCGCGCGTGCACCGGGTCGGCGCTTGATCGAACATCGAAGATGGCGATCAGGAACATGACCATTACGGTGAGGACGCTGACGCCTGCCACTGCGTGAGAGTGCTGACCGACTGCGGAGCGGGCAAAGGGCAGCGCGATGGCTACGAGTGCGTAGACGGTCAGAAATCCAAAAACCGACAGCGAGCCGACCAGGTCATACATGTCCGATCCGTTGACGCCGCGCAGAGACATCGCGAGAGTGACCGCAAACATGGCCGTGGCCGAGAACGTCACGGCGACGATCGGGGTGCCATGTTGCTTGCTGGTCCGCTCAAATGCGGCGGGCAAAAGCCTGCCACGGGCCATGCGCATCAGCACGCGTGCGGCCGCCGTGGTGCAGGCCAGCACGCAGGAGAACATGCTGACGAACGCGCCAATATCGATGGCGACTCCCAGTGGAGAGACGCCGGCCCTGGCAGCCAATTGGTGGAGCGGGCTTGTCGACTCGCTGAGTTTGCTTGCTTCGCCGCGGAAGCCGAGGACCTCGGAGTAGCAACACAGCATGAAGAAAACTCCCGCCAGCAGTGCGCATTGCAGCACTGCCCGGGGAATCGTCCGCAGAGGATTGCGGGCCTCGGCGCCGAGAGTGGTGGCGCTCTCAAAGCCTACGAAGCTGAACATGGCGAGCACCAGCGCCGGCCCGAGTGAGGAAAGCTTCGCGCCTTTGAGCCGTACCTGATCGAAGTCGATACGCAGTCCGAAGTGAAACATCAATACCAGCAGCACAATCAGGATGAGGCTGACGGAGATCACCTCGATCCAGAGCATCAGCTCCGCGGAGAGTTTGACGTCGCGATAGGCGATCCATCCCGCGACGGCGCAGACCAGGGCGAGAACGGGAATAGCGGGCGGGGCCCAGTGCAGGAATTGCTGTGCGAGGACGGTGGCGTAGTAGAGTGCTCCTCCAGCGACCGAGGCCCCCGTGGCGAGATATGCCAGCAGCAAAGCCCAGGCTGCAATGACACCGAAGACAGCAGGCAGGGTGCCGGCGGTGTAACTGTAGAGAGATCCGGGCGAAGCGGAGAGACGCGCGAAGCGGCTCACGCAGAAGCCAACGAGAAATGTGGCCGCCGTGGCGAGCAGATAGACAAACCAGGTTGCGTTACCGGCGAGAGCAAACACGAGCGGGATGGTCAGAGACGGCGAGGTGGTGGGCGCCATGGCGGAAACAGATTGCGCCAATGTCTCGACGGGGCCGAGCACGCCGGCGTGCAGTCCGTAGTTTTTCGGCTCCGCCTCGTGGATATACACCTTCACCGTCGACTGGTCGGTCACTCGTCTTCCTTTCGCCGTCCAATTGTATTCAGGTTGATTTAGTCTGGCGCGTCTTGCGCTGCGGGTCAAGAGAAGTCGGCTATACTCTGGTCGATGCCTGTCGCCGCAATCATTCTGGCTGCCGGGGCGAGCCGCCGTCTGGGGCGGCCCAAACAGCTTCTCGAGTTTCGTGGGGAGACTCTGCTGGCGCGCACCATCCGGCTGGCGAAGGAGTCAGGCGCATCTCCCGTGATCGTCGTGCTCGGGGCTCAATTTGAAAACATCAGCGCCTCGATCGAACGCAAAAACGAGATCGTAGTTCGCAACGAGGAGTGGGCGCAGGGGATTGCTGCTTCCATTCATGCCGGAATGCGGGCGATGGATGCGAACGCGACGAATGCTTCCGGAGTGTTGATTCTGGGATGTGACCAGCCGCGATTGACGGCCGAGCATCTGCGCTCGCTGATTTCGCTTTTTGAATCGCAGGCGGAAGCGGCGATTGTCGCCTCCGCCTATGCGGGTATCGAGGGTATTCCGGCGGTGTTTCCGCGCACGGTGTTTGCGGAATTGCTTGCGCTGAGCGGCGATCGCGGTGCACGTGCATTGATCGCGAAGGCGCCCTGCGCAGTTGTTTCGCTCGCATTTGAGGGCGGCGATGTCGATATCGATCTGCCCTCGGATATTGCTCAGCTTGGGTGAGATTCAGCGCTCGATGGTCGCCTCGATGTATCCGTGCGGCTCATCGATCGGGACAAAAATGTGATTGGGATTGTCCTGTCCGAAGGGGCTAAGGTCGGCCAGGAGATGATGCAGGTTGGGCATGGTGAGGGTGATGCGGGCGATCTCAGGAGCCGCGGCCAGCGCGGCTTTGCCCATGTCAAAGAGGGTGTGCTGCACGCTCATGCTGTCGTGCGCGGCAAACTCTTTGAGCAATGCGCGAATGATCCGCGCGCGCACCGACGGGTAGCTGGGCGATTCGGTTTCGTATTCCCACGTCGCCGTCGCGCTGGTGCCGAAGATACGATCGGTGGCGGGCTTCAGCGTAGTGAGGCGATCCTTGATGTATCCGGTGAATGCGGATTTGGTGGTCTTGAGAATAACCAGGCCGTCGACGCCGGAGATGATCGACCAGACGCTCTCTCTCGATCGCACCGCATTGACGGTGTGCAACTCGGGGCCGCCCAGTTTGAATGTGGTGGGTTCGGGCGTGCTGTCGATGTGCATCCGCTCCCAGGCCTTCTCGTCGATCTCGATGCTGACCTTGATCTACGTGCGCATTGTTGGCCAGCAGATAGTCGCCGAGTTCCATGGCGAATTCTTCGATGGTCGCGCTCTTCGAGTCGCGGGCGATGGAGTAGACCGTGTTCTTCATGGTGTCGGTGGGCAGGATGTTGCTGTTGTCCGCCTCGGTGAAGCTGGTCTCAAAGTCGCCGTTCAGCAGCACGCGCACGGTCCACTCCTGAAACTCGTGTGCACTGCCGGAGCGGGTGATGCGCGAGAGTCTCACTCGCGATTTTCCATACCGATTGTCACCCAGTCGTGCCATGTGTCAGCTTCCTCGATAGGTTGTGTAGCTGTTGTCGCTGAGCAGAAGCGGCATGTGATAGTGCGCTTCGCCCCGGCAATGAAACGTGATCGCGATCTGCGGATAGATGGTTCCGCGGCCATGGCGGTAGAGATAGTCACCCGTCTCAAAGGTCAGCCGGTAGGTGCCGTCGGGTGCGTCGGGAGCCAGTTCGCGGCAGCGTCCATCGGCGTCAGTGGCGCTCTCCGCAATCACGACCCAGCGATCGCCATCGCGTTTTTCGAGATGCACGACGACGCCGTCAGCGGGCCTGCCCATCACGACATCCAGCACGTGAGTCGTAATTCCGCTCATTCGACCAGCCACTTTCCTAAACGGATCTGCAGTGATCTGACGCTGTTGCTCCGCCGCCTCGCGCAACTCAGAAGCGCGATCGTTGGCCAGGCGGCGTTGCAGGATGAGAAGCATCTCTTCCGCAGTTTTTCCCGTGGCGCAAACGATGTAGGTGAAGCCGAAGCGCTGTTCGTAGAGCGCATTGCCTTCGGCGAATTCCGTCAACACCTGTTGCGCCGCGCTGTAGGTGGAGGATTGTTCCTGCTGCGACCATGCGGCCGACTGCGGCGACGGCGTGTGCTGCTCTGCGATCGCCGATGCGCGGATGGCAGGCGAACGCTTCGATCCAGTCCGGCTCTTCCATGGTGCTCCAGACTTCGTCGGCGGTGAGGCTCAGACTCTCTACACTTTCGAGAGGGCGAAGCGCAACCATCGCGGCCGCCCATCGGCGTGCGCCGCAACAGGCCAGCATCGCGGCCAGTGCAGCGGCCTCCCCGGCCTCATTCCATGCGGCCAGCGTGGGATTCATTGGCGCGGCTTCCGAGTGCTGCAACTGGTTCAGAAATTCTTCAAGCAGATTGGCCGCAACGTGGCGGCGATATTCGGCGGTAGAGCGAATGTCGTCGATGGGCAGCACCTCGGCCAGCAATGCCCTGCGCGCAGATTGAATGACAGCGGCGTCGACCGCTTTACCGCAGATGGCGTCCTCGGCGCGATAAAGGCGGGTCGGGTAAGCGGCAAGGCTCGCAGCGGCCAGACGCAATTCTCGTACGATGTGGTCCTCCACGACGGCGGTGCCGGCGAGTGCAACCTTGGAGATGGCCATGGCGCGACGGGTTCCAACCTTGCGCAGATATTGGTGGTGTTGTGCGAAGCGCAGCGGAACGTGAACCGCGAAGAGCAGTTCATCGGGGGCGAGGGCATTGCGCTTGTAGCCGGTGTGAAACTCGGTGTAAGGCATGCGGCGCGTGCCGCGGACCGAGATCAATTCAACCTCGGCATCGTAGACCAGCAGGGCGGGCGAAGAATCGGCAGCAGGCGAACCGTTGACAAGATTGCCGCCAAGGGTGGCGCGGCTTTGATTGGCGATGGAGCCGATCCAGCTCGCGGCTTCGGCAACGAGGGGAAGATCTGTAGCGATGGCGCCGTGTGCACGCAGATCGCGGAAGGTTGCGCCGGCCCCAATGAATGATGGATTCGTTTGTGCGTTTCGATGAAGCGCAGTTCGGGAATTCCCCATAGGCTGACGAGTTTCGGCGCGGTCAATCGGCCCGCGGCGTGGGCGACCATCAGCTCGGTGCCGCCGGCGATGGGCGTCCATGTGCCCGGCGCGGAGGCCAGCAAGTCGAGCACGGCGGCAAGATTACCGGGCGCGATGAGTTCGTGAGCTTCGGCATTACCGCGCATGCGCAGGCTGCTTCGCATCTGTGCCGCGGCAGAGACGACGGACTCGAAGATGCGGATGAACCCGGTACAGCGGCAGAGATTGCCGGCCAGTCCTTCGCGAATCTCGGCCATGGTGGGATGAGGATTGCGCTCGAGCAGCTGGGTTGCGGCCATCAGCATGCCCGGCGTGCAAATGCCGCACTGCGCGCCGCCGCAGGCGAGAAAAGCCTGTCTGCAGCGGATGCAGTCTCGCCGTCGCGTGCCAGGCCTTCGACCGTTTGCAATCGCGCGCCATCAGCCTGCAGCACGGGAACGAGGCAACTGTTGACCAGCTCGCCATTCATGCGCACGGAGCATGAGCCGCACTCGCCTTCGCCGCAGCCTTCCTTGGTGCCGGTGAGGTGGAGATCTTCGCGCAGCACATCGAGCAGGCGCTTCATCGGCGGAACACAAACAGTGCGGTCTAGGCCGTTCACCTGCATTCGAATGGTGGGCCAGTTGGCGCTCATACCGCGGCAGGCTCCTCGATGGTCTGGCGTAGTGGCGAGCTTGCGCGAAGCAGGTCTTCGGGCAGCAGTGGAATCGCGCTGAAGCTTACGCCGGTGGCGTCTTTGATCGCATTCAGGATCGCGGGCGCAGGGCCGTCGTGCGGCAATTCGCCAATCCCTTTGGCGCCAAAGGCGCCGTGCTCAAACGGGATCTCTTCAAAGGAAACGTGAATGGGCGGCACATCTTCGGCGGTGGGCATGATGTAGTTGGTCATCTGGTTGTTGGCCATGTGACCGTTTTGCCACTGCACTTTTTCGTAGAGCGCATAACCGATGCCCTGCGCGATGCCGCCTTCGATCTGGCCCGCGGCGAGCACGGGATGCAGAACGCGGCCCACTTCCTGCACGGACCAGAACTCTTCGACCTCAGCGGAATAAGTGACGGTGTCGACGGCGACCTGCGCGACGTGAACGGCCCACGCGAAGGCAGGATAAGCTTCGCCATGATACTTCTGGTCGTCCCAGAAGATGCCGGGCGGCGCCTCATAGCGGCAGAGGGAGACGACTTCGCCTTTGGCTGTGCGATAACGTTCGCAGGCGGCGAAGAACTCTTCGCTGGTGAAGGACTCGCCGAGACCGGCTTCCTCGCGCAGCATGGCGACCAGTTGACGGCCGGCGCGTTCGATGAGGCGGCCGACGACCATCGATGTGCGCGAAGCCACGGTGGGCCCGCTGTTGGGGACGATGCTGGTGTCGGTCGGCGCCATCACGACGTCGTCATAGTCGATGCCGAGGGACTCAGCGGCGATCTGGGTGAGGATGGTGTTGGTGCCCTGGCCGAATTCAGTGCTGGCGACGAGCACGCGCACTTTGCCTTCGGGGGTGACATCGATTCCAGCCAGCGAATTGAGATAGCGTTCGCCCGAGCCGGTAAAGCCGGAGCCGTGGTAGAAGGCGGCGATGCCCATGCCGCGCTTGACGGCACTGGTTGGGTTTTCGCGAGCGAAACGGGCGCGCCGCGCGTGCATAGTCGCTCTCGGCGAGGGCGCGATCGAGCAGTTGGTCGAGAATGACGGGCTCGCGCATGACCTGTTCGGTCGCGGTGGTGTCGCCGTCGTGGAGAAAGTTTCTGCGGCGCAACTCGATGGGATCGATGCCGATGGCGGCGGCGATCTCGTCCATGTGGCGCTCAATGGCAAAGATGGCTTGCGGCGCGCCGAAGCCGCGAAAGGCGCCGTAGGGCACGGTGTTGGTCGCCCACGCATGCGAACGCACGCGCACGTTGGGACATACATAGGGGCCGGACGAGTGCAAGGTGGCGCGCGAGAGAACCGTTGAGGAGAGCGTCGCGTAGGCGCCGCCGTCGGTGGCGACTTCGATGTCCATCGCCAGCAGCTTGCCATCGGCATCGACCGCGGTGCGATGGCGGACGCGCGAGGGATGGCGCTTGGTGGTGGCGGCGAGGTCTTCCATGCGGTCGTAGACGATCTTGACCGGGTGGCCGCTCTTCATCGCCAGCAGCCCCGCATGCGCGGCGAGGATGGAGGGATAGTCTTCCTTGCCGCCGAAGGCTCCGCCGGTCTCGGTCTGGATCACGCGCACCTTGTCTTCAGGCAGATCGAAGACCGCCATCAGCGATTTGTGCACGTAGAACGGGCATTGCAACGATCCCCAGACGGTGACGCCGGTCTCGGGACTGTATTCCGCGATGACGCCGTTGTTCTCGATGTAGAGATGTTCCTGCGCGCCGGTGCGATATTCGCCTTCAATGATATGCGCCGCAGCAGCCCATGCGGAGTCAACATCGCCCTTCTGCAAGAGGAAGCTTTTGAGAAGATTGTCTTCGCCCCAGATGATTGGATCCTGGCGCTCACTCTCTTCAATGGTGAAGACCGGCGGGAGCGGATCATACTCGATGCGAACGGCGGCGACCGCTTCCCGCACTTTATGCTTGTCGGGATGAGCGAGCAGAACGATGGCTTCATCGCAGTGGTTGGTCTGGCCCTCGGCCAGACAGGGCTGGTCCGCGAAGATGAGCTGAATGTGATTCTTTCCGGGCACATCGGCAGCGGTGACGATAGCGAACTCGTTCCAGTCGATGCGCGGATCAAAGTGGATGGAACGAATGAGGCCGCGCGGGATGGTGCTGCGCACGGTGGCCCCGTACCACATGCCCTCGCGGTCCATATCGTCGATATAGCGCGCGCGCCCGAGGAGTTTGTCCACGCCTTCCTTGCGCGGGACAGCCGATCCCACGATTCGGGTTTTGGCGATGCGGGTTTTCGTGCTGGTGCTCATTTCGGGCCGGTTTTGCGTACAGGTTGAGGGTAAGGATACAACGACATCGACTTTCTGCAAAGCCGATGCCGCGGCCAGCGAGTGTGAACCGGTCAGCTTGCCAGCTGCGCCAGCGTCCGCGCCAGCACATGGACGCCGCCACCGATCCACTTTGGCGATGCGTATTCATCGGGGCGGTGGCTGACGCCGCCGCGGCAGGGAATGAACAACATGGCCACCGGCGCAATGCGGGCCATAAAAAGAGAATCGTGATAGGCGCGGCTGACCATGCGCTTGTAGCTTTTGCCTGCGCCAACGGCCGACCGCTCGAGCGCGCTGAGGATCTCGTCATCGCACGCGGCCGGAGGGTCCGCGTTGACGAGGTGGGTCTGGATGGTTACGCCGCGCCGCGCAGCAACCTCGGTACATGCGGCACGCAGGCTATCAAGCACGCGGTCGCGGCGGTCGCCGTCGATGTCGCGAATGTCGCTCTCAAGGCGAACTCGGGATGGGATGCTGTTGACGGCTCCGGGGAAGACTTCGCAAACGCCGACAGTGGCAACGGTATCGATGACGCCCGTCGCTTTCGCGGCCCCCTCAAGCGCCAGGATCAACTCGGCGGCGGCTGGGAGTGCGTCTTTGCGGCCCGGCATCAGGCGCGCGCCGGCATGGCCGCCTTCGCCTTCGATGACGATGCGGAGACTCGCAGGAGCGGCGATATGGGTGACGAGGCCGACGTCGACGCCTTCCTCTTCGAGCAGCGGTCCCTGCTCGATGTGCAGTTCGATGAACTGATGGAAGCGTCCCGGGGACAGGGCGACCGATTCCAATGTGCCTTTGAATCCTGCATGTGCACGCAGTTCTTCGAGGCCGCGGTCGTGCTTGTCGCGTAGTGCGAGGGCTTGCGCGGGAGTAAGCACGCTCGACATCATGCGGCTGCCCAGACAACCGATGCCGAAACGGGTGGGCTCTTCGGCGGTGAAGATGACCAGTTCGATGGAACGTCGCGGCCTGAAGCCGAGTTTCTGCAGAACCCGAATCGCTTCGAGGCCGCCAAGGACGCCGACGCAGCCGTCGTAAAGACCGGCATTCGGAATCGCGTCGATGTGCGAGCCGGTGCCGATGGGAGCGAGGTGAGGCTCGCTTCCCGTCCAGCGAGCGAAGGTGTTTCCGATAGCGTCTTCGCTTATCGTCAGTCCCGCATCCGCACAGAGGCGCTTTACGTAGGCGCGCGCGCGCAAGTCCGCTTCACCGAAGACCACGCGCGTAACCACGGGCGGCTCGGCTTCGGAGATCTGCGCCAGTTGCTCCAGTTCGGCAATCAGGCCGTCAATGCTTAGATCCTGACCGGTGATTGTCATCCGATGCACACTCCCGTGGATCATGTTGCAGCCTCAGGCCGCGAGTGGATGCCGGCGCCAGTCTTTGTAGATGAGGTATTTGGCCGGCCGCTTGCCGATCGCGCCAAACCATTGCGGACAATACGGCGCCATCCAGATGAAATCGCCCGCATCGACGGGGTACCACGAATCGCCGAGCCGGTAGATGCCCCCACCCTCAAGCATCAGCAGGCCGTGTTCCATCACGTGAATCTCGACCATGCTGAGGGCCGCGCCGGGATCGTAGGTCATGGTATTCACGGCAAAGTCGTAGGCGGGTCCGTCGGGCATGAGCGGGCGCACACGCAGCGAAGCATCGCCCATCAGAGGAACGTCCATGACCGAGGACTCGTTGCTGATGACAACCTCGGGCTGCGCATCGGCGTCGCTCGGCTCGTAGGGCTTTTCGATCAGTGCGGCTTTGGCCGCAGCGGTGGCGCGCACGGCGTGAGGCGTGCCCTCGGGGAGATACGCGAAGCCTCCGTCGACGAGCAGGTGGCTGCCGCCGTCGGTCTCCACCTGCAACTCGCCTTCAAGCACGTACAGGAATCGCTGCGTGGGCGCGGGGCCCAGCGAACCGCCGCTGGCAAACTCCGCAGTCATCTGTGTAAAGGCTGCGCCCAGTTGCGGCGCTGCATGCACGACAAATTCGACGTCCTGCGCGCCGGGCAGCGGCGTGCGAACGAATGTATCCGGCGTGTGCAGCAAGTGATCGGACTTCAGGCTGCTGCGTGTTGCTCCCAATGAATGCACCATGACCTCGTTGACTGGGGGAATCGTTCACTTGCGTGGATCGATTTTAGCCGATTGGTTTCAGGGGTGTCGCACGGCCGGGGCGTGCTTACGGACGGTGCCCGTCGGGAGCAGCCAGTACGACCCCGTCAGTGAGGCTCCGCTGCCAGGCGTTCAAGAAACTTGAGGCCCACGCGGAGGGCGGCTTCCACATCTTCGGCAATGACGGCTTCGTCGGGATGGTGGCTGATGCCTCCGGGGCTGCGCACGAACAGCATGGCCGTGGGAACACGGGCTGCCATGACCATGGCATCGTGGCCCGCGCCGCTGGGCATCGTCTTCGCGGGCAACCCGGTAGCTTCCAGAGCATCGGCCATGTAGGCGGTAAGGCGCTCGTCCATGGGCACCGCGGGCTCGTTCATGTAACGGTGCCAATTCAGCATCAATTCGCGGCGTTCCGCGATGCTTTTCGCTTTCGCCAGCATCTCCTCCACCGCGGCTTCGCGCACGCCGTCGCGGGAGTGGCGGACGTCGAGGCTGACCCGCACCATGCCGGGAATCACATTGCCGGCATTCGGCTCGGCGGTGATTTTGCCCACCGTCGCCATCAGCCCCTCGTGAGCCAGGGCGATGGATTCGACCGCAACGATCCATTCCGAAGCCGCAACCAGGGCGTCATGGCGCAGGCGCATGGGTGTCGTTCCCGCATGATTGGCGTGGCCAACGAAGCCGATGTTCATGCGTGTCTGGCCAACAATGCCGGCGACGGCGGCGACGCCAAGGCCTTCGCTCTCGAGTACCGGACCTTGCTCAATGTGAAATTCGACAAACGCGGCTGTATTCGAATCCATGATCGCGTCGGGCAACTCTGCGGGTTCGAGACCAAAGGCGCGGATGGCCTCTTCCACCGAGATGCCGGCCGCATCCTTGAGTTCCAGAAGCGCCGGATCGAAGCGCCCGGCGACGGCGCGGCTGCCCAGGAAAGGTGTCCCGAAACGGACTCCTTCTTCTTCGGAGAATGCAGCGACTTCAAGGGTCACGGGTAAAGCGAGTTGCCGCGCCAACCCCACCAGTTCGAGGGCCATGGTCACGCCCAGCACGCCGTCGAAGGCGCCGGCATCCGGCACGGTATCGATGTGGGAGCCGATCATTATGCGCCTTCCCGTCGAGCCTACGGGACGCCAGAGGCCGCGAAGGTTGCCGGCCGCATCGACACGCACAGTCATGCCCAGGTCTTCCATACGGCGGCGCAGGTGGGCGTGCACATCGTGCACGGGAGGTGTAAGGAAGCGGCGAGTGATGCGGCCGGGCTCCTCGGTCATCGTGGCGATGAGGTGACACTCGGCGATGGCGCGCTGGGCATGATCTCTCATCGGCGCACCAATTCCCGGCCGCGGACGCTGCCGGGGAATTGGTCTTCGCCCAGCGCGGCTGCGCTGCGGCTGTAGACGGGGGTTCCGCGCAGCCATGTTTCGAGCACCTGGCCGCGCAATTCGGCGCCGAGGTACGGCGAAAGCTTGTGCCGGAAGTGCAGCGACTCACGCGCGACGGTCCACTCGGCATCGGGATCGAAGACCACGATGTCGGCGTCTGCGCCGGCCACGAACGAGCCCTTTTGCCCGGTCAGTCCGGCCAGCCGCGCCGGGGCGGCGGCCATCCATTCGCCCAGACTCTCGAGGCCGGCGCTTGACCCAAGGCCGCGGCGCACCATGGCGGTCCACATCACGGGCAGCGCCAGGCCGAGGCTGCTGATGCCGCCCCAGGCAAGATCCCAGCGGCCCTCGTCGCGACGCTTCATCCCGGGCGGACAAGGGGAGTGATCGGTGGTCACCATGTCGATAAGACCGCCGGAAAGAGCTCCCCAAAGCGCCTCGCGATTGGCCACACCGCGGATGGGAGGAGCGCATTTGAATTCTGTGGCTCCGTCCGGTATTTCTTCGGCCGCAAACCATAGGTATTGCGTGCACGTCTCGACGGTGATGGGGATGCCTTTGTCGCGAGCCGCGGCCAGAAGGGGCAGGGCCTGGGCGCTGGCCAGATGGACGATGTGTACGGGGGTCTCGAACTCCTCTGCCAGCCGGATGAGCAAGGCGATGGCTTCCACTTCCGCCGCATCGGGGCGGGAGGCAAGGTAGTTGGAGTATCTGCGCCAGTCGGCACCCGCCTGGTTGAGCGCCTCGGTGGCGGCGATGATGGGGCCGGGAACCTCCGCATGGGCCAGAAGCGGCAGGCCGCTGCCGCGCAACTGGTCCAGGGCCAGCCGCAGGTCGGCCTCGTCGACCCACGCGAAGCCATCGATGCCGGAGTGGACCAGGAAGCACTTGAATCCCGCTACGCCCGAGGCGGCGAGAGGCTTGAGGGCTTGGGCGTTGCCGCGTACCACGCCGCCCCATGCGGCCCAGTCCACCCAGGTTTGATTGCAGGCGGCGCGGCGCTTGCCTTCGAGGGTGTCGATATCGACGATCTCGGGAGAGCAGTTGAGCGGCATATCGACCAGCGTGGTCACGCCGCCGGCCGCCGCCGCGCGGGTGGCAGTGGCAAATCCTTCCCACTCGGTGCGGCCGGGTTCATTGATGTGGACGTGCGAATCCACCAGGCCGGGCAGGAGCACATAATCGCCAAAGTCATGCAGCTGCCCCACGGCGGGCACCTCGTCCCAACCGCACACGCGTGTGACCCGCTCATGTTCCACCACCAGCGTGGCGGGGATGAGGCCGTCCGGCGTGAGGACCCGGGTCGATCGGAATGCCTGTGCCATACTGTGTTTACTTTCGCCGCTGGGGGAGGGGTAGAGCAAGTCACAGATGCCAACTGCGCCAAATCCTGAGTTTCTGCGCCGCGCCATTGCGCTGGCCACGGAAAATGTCCTGAGCGGCCGGGGCGGCCCGTTTGGCGCGGTCATTGTTCGCCACGGCGAGATCGTCGGTGAGGGGGCCAACTCCGTGACCTCGACCCACGACCCGACGGCGCATGGGGAAGTCAATGCGATTCGCGCCGCCTGCAGCGCTCTGGGGACCTTTTCGCTTTCCGGATGCGAACTCTACACGAGTTGCGAGCCGTGCCCCATGTGCCTGGCTGCATCGTACTGGGCGCGGCTCGATGCGATCTACTATGGATGTTCGGCGGCGGATGCGGCCAGGGCCGGCTTTGACGACGCTTTTCTTTATGCCGAATTCGTCAAAGATCAGCCGTCGCGATCGCTGCCTGCGACGCAACTGCTGGGCGAGGAGGCATGGGCCAGTTTTGCCGCATGGATCGCTTCGCCGGTGAAGATCGAATATTAGCCTTGCGTTCACGGTCTATGGAAAACCCTGTGGCTGTTTCAACCGACGAAAGCCTTGCCGAAGCCTTCCGGCTTGCTTTAACGTCAAAGACTCACACCCTTGTTCGACTGGAGCCGCGAAGCCATGCCCCGCATCGTGCGATGTTCCATCATCCAGGCATCCAATGCCGTCCCGGCCACCGAGCCGCTTGCCGTCCAGAAGCAGGCCATGATCGACAAGCACCTCGGCCTGATCCGAAGGCAGCCAGCGAAGGAGCCCAGATCGTCTGCCTGCAGGAGATCTTCAACGGCCCTTATTTCTGCGCCGAGCAGTCGGTGAAGTGGTACGAAACCACGGAACCGGTTCCTGGTGGGCCGACCGTCACCCTCATGCAGTCGCTGGCGAAGGAATTGCGCATCGCCATGGTGGTGCCGGTCTATGAAGTGGAACAGGAAGGCATCTTCTACAACACCGCCGCGGTAATACAGAACGACGGAACCTATCTCGGGAAATACCGCAAGACGCATATTCCGCACGTGGCGCCGGGGTTCTGGGAAAAATTCTATTTCCGGCCCGGGAATCTTGGGTACCCTGTGTTCGACCTCGGATTCGCAAAGATCGGCGTCTACATCTGCTATGACCGGCACTTTCCCGAGGGCGCGCGCTGCCTGGGATTGAATGGCGCGGAGATCGTGTTCAATCCTTCGGCGACCGTTGCCGGGCTGAGCGAGTATCTGTGGAAACTGGAACAGCCCGCCCACGCGGCGGCCAATGGATACTTCATCGCCGCCATCAATCGCGTGGGCACCGAGCCGCCATGGAACATCGGGGAGTTTTACGGGTCAAGTTATTTCGCCAATCCGCGCGGCCAGATCATTGCGCAGGCGACGCGCGACCAGGACGAAGTGCTGACGGCGGACCTGGACCTGGATCGAGATCGCGGAGGTGCGCCGCACCTGGCAATTCTTCCGCGACCGGCGCCCGGACCTCTACGGCCCGATCGTGGCTTCTTAGCACATCGACTGGACTGAACCGACTGCATCTCGAGGTTTCGATGAGCACCGCGACTCTTCCCGACGATCCGCAACTGCGCGACCGCTTTCGCGAACTCAAGCCGGCGCTTGCGGCGCAGGCCGCGCTGGTCGAAGCGCACCGCTGTCTCTACTGCTTTGACGCGCCCTGCACGGCGGCCTGTCCCACGCATATCGATGTGCCCGGATTTATCAAGCGCATCGCCACCGGCAATCTGCGCGGTTCGGCGCTGCGCATCCTCGATGCCAACGTGCTGGGCGGCAGTTGCGCACGGGCATGTCCAGTGGAGGTGCTCTGTGAGGGCGCCTGCGTCATGCATCGCTACAATCGCGACCCCATCCAGATCGCGCTCTTGCAACGCCACGCCATGGACGCCTTTCACGCGTCAGGTGAGGCGCTGCTGCCCACGCCTCCAGCGCGGATCAACCTGCGGGTGGCCTGCATCGGTTCCGGTCCCGCATCCTTGGCATGCGCTGCTGAACTTCGCCGTCACGGCGCGTCGGTGACGATCTTTGAGAGGCGTGCGCTGCCCGGCGGTCTGAACACCTACGGTGTCGCAGAGTACAAGCTGCGCGCTGCCGAGAGCCTGCGCGAGGCGGAACTGATTCGCGGCATGGGCGTTGAGTTCCGCTTCGGCCTCAGCATCGAATCCGCCAACGCGCTTGAAGACATCGAGGCAGAGTTCGACGTGATCTTTTTTGGAGTTGGCCTGGGCGCGATGCAGCGCCTGGCCATTCCGGGAGAAGAGTCCGACGGCGTGATGAACGCGCTGGAACTCATCTCCGCATACAAGACGGGCCGCCTCCGCGAGATCGAAGGAACCGTAGTTGTGGTCGGCGCGGGCAACACCGCGATCGACGCCGCCAATGCCGCGTGCCGCCTGGGCGCGGATACGGTGTATCTGCTCTATCGCCGCGGGCCAAACGATATCTCGGCGTTCGACTTCGAATATGAACATGCCAAGCAGGAAGGGGTGCAGTTCCTGTGGCGCAGGGCGCCGCTGGCAATTCGTCCTGACGCCCACGGCCACCTGTTACTCGATACCGTGCAGGTCACCGCGGACCTCGTTCCGGTTGCTGGTACGCAGCACAGCATCTCATGCAATATGGTGGTTCCGGCCATCGGCCAGTCGCCGTTGACCGAGTTGCTGCAACAGTTCCGCCATGTGCAGGTGCGCGATGGCCGCATTGTGGTTGATCGAGCTACCGGCAAGACCGGTAATCCGCGCTACTATGCCGGGGGGGACTGCACCAACGGTGGCCGCGAAGTGGTGGATGCAGTGGCCGACGGCAAGCGTGCGGCCCTGGCGATGATCGCAGCACTGGAGGCTCGACATGCCTAAAACCGAGCCTGCCCTGCGCGAACCCGATCTTGGCGTGAGGGGTTTTGCGGGCCGCATCGATTCTCCCAATCCATTCTGGCTGGCCTCGGCGCCGCCCACCAACACGGGCGAGATGATCATGCGCGCCTTTGATGCGGGCTGGGGCGGCGCGGTGTGGAAGACCATCGGCGAGCCGGTCACCAATGTCAGCTCGCGTTACTCGGCAGCCGACTGGGAAGGCCGCCGCATCATGGGCTTCAACAACATCGAACTCATCAGCGACCGGCCCATCGAAGACAACCTGCGCGAGATGGCGGAGGTAAAGAAGCGCTATCCGCGGCACGCCGTCATTGCTTCGCTGATGGTCACTTCGACGCGGGAGGCGTGGCATGAGATTGTCGCGCGCGCAGAGGACGCGGGCGCCGACGGCCTGGAACTCAACTTCGGCTGTCCCCATGGCATGAGCGAGCGCGGCATGGGCTCGGCAGTTGGCCAGGTGCCCGAGTACGCGGAGATGATCACGGCGTGGGTCAAGGAAAAGGCACGCACCCCGGTGCTGGTGAAGCTTACGCCGAACATCACCGATATTCGCACCGTGGCACGGGCGGCCAAGCGGGGCGGGGCTGACGGTCTGTCGGCCATCAATACCATCAACTCCATCACCGGCATCGATCTCGAGACCTTGACGCCGCGGCCCAACGTGGACGGCAAGAGTTCGCACGGCGGTTACTGCGGGCCGGCGGTCAAGCCCATCGCGCTCAATATGGTGCAGCAGGTCATGGCGGATGCCGAGTCGGCGTTGCCGCTGTCGGGGATTGGCGGCATTGGGACCTGGCGCGATGCCGCGGAGTTCCTACTGCTCGGCTGTGGCACGGTGCAGGTCTGCACCGCGGCAATGCACTATGGCTATCGCATCGTGGAAGATATGGCCGAGGGGCTTTCCAACTGGATGCGGTCCAAGGGGTTCAACACCATCGCGGACTTTCGCGGACTTTCCCTTCCCAGGGTGACGGAATGGAAGCACCTTAACCTGAACTACAAGATTGTTGCCCGCATCGATGAGCAGAAATGCATTGGCTGCGACCTGTGCCACATCGCGTGCTGGGATGGCGCCCACCAGTGCATTCATCTCGATCGCGTCTCAGGCCCTGTGGATGGGCATGTTGAACTGCACCCGACTCCTGCGGATCAAGAGACCAGGAGCCGGCGGTATTAGCCAGGACGCCGGTGACGCGCAAGGAGCGCCTGATCAATGAATCGGAGCACGGGCCGTATCCCACGCCTCTGGCGCGGATTCCGCGGGTGGACGAGACCGAATGCGTGGGCTGCAATCTGTGTTCGCTGGTGTGCCCGGTGGATGAGTGCATCACCATGGTGCGCGTGGAGAACGGATTAGCCGCGGAGAGCTGGGAAGAGCGAACCAAAGGCGCGGTGTGTGCTACCGATCCCCAGGCCTCCTGAAGACGGTTTTTGGAAGGGACTTGCACTGGAAATGGTGCGCACCCCGGCGGGGATGATTTTTTGGTCTCGGCTTGGGATATAAGTATTGTGGAATGAGCGAGTAGCGCGGAGAGAAACGATTTTTTAAGGGTGCTCATAAGTGGGGTTAACGGGGCGCTAAAGCGCATTTTGCGGCGCGTGACGCCGGGCGTGACGCTGCGACGGCGACCCCGGAGATCGCAATTGAGGCGGAGTGCCGCCTGATCCATGTTGGCAGGTTCGGCGCTCATTTTATGCACGGCGGAATGAGAAAGATGACTTCGGGGATCGATACATGCCTTCAGTACTGATTCAGAACGGAACCATCGTTAACGCCGACTCAACAGTCAAGGCCGATCTGCTGATCGACGGCGCGACCATCAAGGAAGTGCGAGGGGGGATTCCGGCGAGCGCGGCGGAGACGGTGGTCGATGCGACCGGCCTGCTGGTGCTGCCCGGCGGCATTGATGCGCACACGCATCTCGACATGCCGTTTGGGGGGACCAACTCGGCAGATGATTTTCTGACCGGGACGCGGGCGGCGGCGATCGGCGGGACGACGACGATTGTTGACTTCGCCATCCAGGCGCGGGGAACGAAGATGCGGACCGCACTCGATACGTGGTGGAAGAAGGCCGAAGGCAAAGCCTGCATCGATTATGGCCTGCACATGATCGTCACCGACCTGCCCGATGCGGGCCTCGAAGACATGGACGACCTGGTGCGCGAGGGCGTGGCCAGTTTCAAGCTGTTCATGGCCTATCCCAATGTGCTGATGGTGGATGATGCGACCATCTTCAAGGCTCTGCGGCAGACGGCGAAGAATGGCGCACTGATCTGCATGCACGCCGAGAACGGTTCAGTCATCGATGTGATCGTGCAGCAGGCGCTGGCGGAGGGCAAGACCGCGCCCATCTATCACGCGCTGACGCGGCCCACGCGCGCCGAGGCCGAGGCTGTGCATCGCGCCATTGCGATGGCGGAGATGGCGGGAGTGCCCGTGTACATCGTGCACCTGTCGAGCGAAGACGCGCTCAACCAGGTGAGGGAAGCGCGCGATCGCGGCCTGCCGGCCTTTGCCGAGACGTGTCCCCAATATCTTTTGCTCTCGCTCGAAGACAACATGGTGGACAAAGGGTGGGAGGGCGCGAAGTATGTGTTCACGCCGCCGTTGCGCGAGAAGAAAAATCAGCCGAAGCTCTGGGACGGTTTGCGCCAGGATCATCTGCAGGTGGTTTCGACCGATCATTGTCCGTTCTGCTTTGAAGACCAGAAGGCGCTGGGCAAGGATGATTTCACCAAGATTCCCAATGGCGGCCCGGGCATCGAGAACCGCCTGCAACTGCTGCACCATCACGGAGTGGGACAGGGCAATCTGACCCTGAATCGCTTTGTGGAGCTTGTTTCTACCGCACCGGCACGCATCTTTGGCATGTATCCGAAGAAGGGCGTGCTGGCGCCGGGGAGCGATGCGGATCTGGTGCTCTGGGATCCGGCCGCGGAACACACCATCTCCGCTGCGACCCATCACATGCGGGTGGATTACTCGATGTTCGAGGGGTTTCATGTGCGCGGCAATGCGCGTGATGTGTATTCGCGGGGCGAGTTGATTGTCGCGAAGGGTGAGTTTGTCGGCAAGCCGGGGCGGGGGAATTATCTGCGCAGGGAAGCGCGCGGGGGCGCCTGGAAGTAGTTGTCGCGGAGAAGGTTTGTCAATAATTTGCGCGCGTTTGTTTGCGGAACTTTAATGGGACTCATGTTCCGAATGCCGGAAGGCAGGCGTAACGACAGAACGAGACTCGCCCGCGGAAGAGTACTTCGCGGGCGAATCCCATTCCTGGACCCCGGTACCGCAGTTATACCTGAGCAGTACCACCGTCATCTACTCTCATGCATGTGCGACCCTTATTCCATCCATCGCTTGAAGACATCACGGTAGAGGGAATTCTGCATGCCTTGTCTGATCCGGTAAGGGTGGCGATATTCATGGATATCGTGGCCCAACAGTGCTCGCATAACTGCTCGACTTTTCTGACCGTCAGCGACAAGGTAATCCCGAAGTCCACGCTCTCGCAGCACTTCAAGGCACTGAGAGAGGCTGGGCTGATCCGTGGCGAGCGGCGGGGTGTGGAGATGCACAACACCTCGCGTTGCGCGGAAATCGAGGAGCGCTTTCCAGGGCTGATCCTGGCGATCGTCAACGCGCATACGATCCAATCCAGGAACAAAGCTCAAGCGAAGAAAACTGCAGCGAAAAGGTCGTCTGGGCGGTTATCCAGGAATAAGTGAGAAGCCGCGGCTATTTCGTCTGGGAAGACGATAGTGAAACTGCGGCTAGTGTGGCGGCTATCGGGAATGTTTCGCCCCGCCGGCGCAAGTTTTGCCCTATACTTATCCCTGCATTTTGGCAGACTGAAGAGACGATCAGCTGAACATGTTCACGCAAGCGCAATACGAGCAGTTCATCTCCACCTACTCCGGGTCCAATATTGTCGCCGAGATCGCGAACGTCTTGATCCCCATCTGGTGCGACGACTATGCTTTCTCGAGCCCCTCGGCCCAGATCGTCGAGGTCGAAACTGGCGAATCCGGTGCTACCTTCTCCTATCTCTTCGATCTGGCATTGGACCGTAACATCGTCGCCTGCGGTCTTCCCTCGGCGTCGAAACACCAGCGGGACCGCAGCCGGATGGCCGGGCATCCTCTTGCCAACTCCGCCCGCTACGATCGAGGGCACCTCATGGCAAACTCTACGGGCGGTGGTTGCGACATTAATCTCGTCCCCCAACTCGCCAGGGTCAACCGCGTCCAATTCCGTGTCCTGGAGCGCAAAGTCCTCGAACTGGCGCGCGATCAGATGCAGAGCTTCTACTTCGTCCGCTGCCTGTACACCAATGCCACGCAACTCCCTGCAGGCTTCGAACAGGGGATTGTCCAGCCGAACGGCCGGCTGCTTTATGCCACCCACGGCAACCTTTGATACCTGTCCCCGGGTCATTCCTGGCTGAGATCATCATCATTCCGGAAAAACAACTGCAGCAACCACAGATCCTTCGCTTCGCTCAGGATGACAGCGTCGGGGTTTGGTTTGAAGCGTTCGAGTGACTGGCAAGCCGGAAGTTTTCCGGCAATATATCCTTATCGCGTTCTCATCGGCGTTGCTGTATATCTATCTTTACCCGGAGGCCGTTTGAGCACAGTTGATCCCTCTCTATCGAACCGCGACCTGGCTCCGACGACGCCGGCGCAGCGGACCTGGACTACCTACAACTACATTGCGCTGTGGTTTTCGATGTCGATGGAGATCACGACCTACCAGCTTGCTTCGTCGCTGATCGCCAAGGGCATGGACTGGAAGCAGGCGGTGGGCACGGTGCTGCTGGGGAATCTGATCGTGCTGATCCCGATGCTGCTCAATGCGCATGCGGGCGCCAAGTACGGCATTCCGTTTCCGGTGTTCATTCGCGCGCCGTTTGGAGTGCGGGGGGCGAACCTGCCGGCGATTTTGAGGGCCATCGTGGCGTGCGGATGGTTCGGCATTCAATCGTGGATCGGCGGGCAGGCGATCGATTCGCTGCTGGTGGTGATCTGGCCTGCGCTGGGCGGCAATGCGGCCGTGCTGTGGACCAGCTTTCTGCTCTTCTGGCTGCTGAACATGGTGGTGGTCTGGCGCGGCGTTGAGTCGATCCGGCACCTGCAGGCGTTTGGCGCGCCATTCATGTTTGTGATGGCGGCGGCGCTGCTGATCTGGGTGCGGATGAAGGCGGGCAGCTTCGGTTCCATGCTGTCGACGCCCAGCCAGTTTCATTCGACGGGGGCATTCCTGGCCGTGTTCTTTCCGTCGCTGACGGCGATGGTGGGCTACTGGGCCACGCTGGCGCTGAATATCCCGGACTTCACGCGCTACTCGAAGTCGCAGACCGCGCAGGCGTGGGGGCAGGCCTTCGGACTGCCTGTGGCGATGACGCTCTATACGTTTGTGGGGATCTCGGTGACGTCGGCGTCGGCGGTGCTGTTTGGGCATCCCATCTGGAATCCGATTCTGCTGATCGGGGCGTTTCATCAGCCGTTCGTGGCGTTCGTGGCACTGATCGCGATTCTGATTGCCACGCTCAATGTGAACATCGGCGCCAACGTGGTTTCGCCCTCGAATGATTTTTCGAACCTCTATCCGCGGCTGATCAGTTTTCGTACGGGCGGGGTGATCACGGGCTTTCTGGGGCTGGCGATGTGCCCGTGGAAGCTGCTGGCCACGCCGGATGCGTACATCTTCGGCTGGCTGGTGGGCTACTCGGGACTGCTGGGGCCGGTGGCCGGCATCATGGTGGCTGACTACTTCCTGATTCGCGGGACGGAGCTGGATGTCAATTCGCTGTATCACCGCGAGGGCGCGTATCACTATTCGAAAGGCGTCAACCCGCGCGCCATTGTGGCCCTGGTGCTGGGTGTGGCCATCGCGCTGATTGGTCTGGCGGTGGCCCGGCTGCATTTTCTCTATGACTATGCGTGGTTCGTGGGCTTCTTCACATCGGGCGTGGTGTACGTGGTGCTGATGAGGGTGTCGGTGCCGGCTGCAAGTGGGGCTGAGTCCTTCGATCCGGCAGCGTGAAGAGCTCGCGCTGCTAGGATGAATCTGGCGAAGGACCATGCGAGACAACCTGGCTACACTTGTGGATGACTTTCGCCGCTATGATCGCGAGATCGCGGTGGTTCGCTACCAGGGGAACAGGCGGCGGGTCTCGACGTATGGCGATATCG
Organism: uncultured Acidobacteriaceae bacterium; assembly: GCA_963737665.1. GTDB lineage: Bacteria > Acidobacteriota > Terriglobia > Terriglobales > Acidobacteriaceae > Telmatobacter. The sequence goes on along the minus strand of CAVTTW010000020.1, from coordinate 75,725 downwards.
CGCGGATGGCGGGGCGGTTCGCGGCCTTGCTGGCGCAACGCGGTATCGGTCCAGGCGATCGCGTGGTGTTGTGGGCCGAGAACAGCGCGGAGTGGATCGCCGCGTTTCATGGCTGCATCCGGCGCGGAGTGCTGGTGGTGCCGCTCGATGCCTACGGCAGCGTGGACTTTGCCATGCGGGTGGCCGCCGATGTGAAGCCGAAGCTGGCCGTGGGCGATGCGCTGCTGCTGCGCCAGTTGCCGGGGGATGGCGATAGGCTGGGGTTTTCGCGGCTGGCGTTCGAGGACTGGTCCGCATCGTTGCCGGAGGAAGAGGCGGATGCGGTCGCGGGTCTGGGCCGCGAGACGCCGCTGCAGATTCTCTTTACGTCCGGGACAACCGGCGATCCCAAGGGCATTGTGCATACGCATGGCAACGTGCTGGCCAGCGTGGAACCCATCGAGCAGGGCGCGCGGCCGTACCTGCGCTACGAGAAGTACGTGCACCCGCTGCGCTTTCTGCACACGCTTCCGCTGAGTCACGTCTTCGGCCAGACCATGGGGCATCTGGCTTCCCCCGGTGTTTCGCGCCGAGGTGCACTTCGAGAGCAGGCTGGTGGCTCCGCGGCTGATCGAGACGATTCATCGCGAACGCATCTCGGTGCTGGCCGCGGTGCCGCGGGTGTTCGCGCTGTTGAAGACGCATCTTGAAAGCAGCCGGCCGGGACTGGCGGAGCAACTGGATGCGGCAAAGGGGATTTCCGCATGGACGCGGTGGTGGCGATTCCGCGGAGTGCACCATGCTTTCGGGTTCAAGTTCTGGGCGCTGATCTCGGGCGGCGGGCGCGCTGCCTGCGGCGGTGGAGCAGTTCTGGAACGCACTGGGATTCGTCGTGGTCCAGGGCTACGGGATGACCGAGACCACCGCGCTGATCACGCTCAACCATCCCTTTCACGTGGCGCGGGGCACGATTGGCAAGCCGCTGCCGGGGCGCGAGGTGCAGATCGGTCCGGACGGCGAGGTGCTGGTGCGCGGTCCCATGATCTCAAATGCAACCTGGTCGGGAGGAGAACTGCGGCAGCGCGCGGACGAGTGGCTGGCGACCGGCGACCTGGCCGAGAAAGAGCCCACAGGAGAATTGCGTTTTCTCGGCCGCAAGAGCGAAGTGATCGTCACCGGCACCGGGGTCAATATTCACCCCGAGGATCTGGAAGCCGTTATCGAGGAGCAGCCCGGCGTGGCGGCCTGCGCCGTGGTGGCGACGGAGACGCCGTCGGGAGCCGAACCCTGCGCAGTGCTGGCCCTGCGCGGTGCGGCCGACCGGTCTGCTGCCGAGCAGGCGGCTGCGGCGGTTGCACAGGCCAATGCGCGGCTGGCGGAGTTTCAGCGCGTGCGCCGCTGGGTGCTCTGGCCGGAGCCCGACCTGCCGCGAACGTCGACGGGAAAAGTAAGGCGCAAGGCGGTGGCCGCTTGGCTTGTGCAGAGGCAGGCGGATCCGCGGTTTGCGGTCCGTGCGAGGGAACGGTGTTACCGGGGATTGGCTGCTGGCGCTGATCGCACAGATTACAGGTGAGGTTGCGGAGACGACGGCGGATGAGGCGCGATTGGCCGAGGACCTGCACCTCGATAGCCTGGGGCGGGTGCAACTGGCGGCCGCGATCGAAGCGAAGGCGGGGGTGCCTTTCGAGAGCGGGGTGCTGGAACAGGTCCAGACGCTGGGAGAGTTGCGCAGGATGGTGGGATGGGAAGGCGCGGCTGGACAAGGTTCGAGGGGTCGCACCGTTGCCAATGGGACCGCCGGGGATGGGCTGACGATCGCGGCCGCCGATGGCGGTGGTCCGCGAAGGCCGCCCGAGCCGGCCGCAGGGAATGGGATGAAGAACAGCCCGGCGTTGCGCCTGTGGAGCCGATGCGCGCTGCGGGCGGCCGGCCATCCGACCGGCGGGAAAATCAGCCGGTCTATCCGCATTGGCCATGGTGGAGGCCGGTCGAGTGGATTCGATCGGCGTTTCTCGAAGCGGGGATGCGGCCGCTGGTCTGGGTGCTCGCGAAGCCACGGGTGATCATGCCGGAGCGGTTCGCAGAGCTTGTCACCGAGCCGATGCTGATTATCGCCAATCATGTAACTACGTATGACGGGCCGTTGATCGAATACGCGCTGCCGGGAGCGGTGCGGCGCCATATTGCGGTGGCGATGTCGGGCGAGATGCTGGAGGATTTCCGGCACTTTCGCAATCCCGAACAGGGGCCGGGGTACGGGCGGTTTTCGCTCTTTGGACCGGTGGCTTATTTTCTGATTACGGCGCTGTTCAATGTATTTCCGCTGCCGCGGCTGCGCGATTTTCAGCGCAGCTTTGCGCATGCCGGCGAGGCCCTGGACCGGGGCTACCACGTGCTGGTGTTTCCCGAGGGAACGCGTTCGGCCGCGGGAGAGCTGGCGCGCTTCCGGCCGGGCATCGGGCTGCTCGTCAAGCAGTCGGATACGGCTGTCATTCCTGTGGCGATTCGCGGACTGGGCGAGTTGAAGGCGCGGGGGCAGGGCTGGTTCCGTTCGGGCGAGATCGAGGTTCGGGTTGGAAGTCCGCTGCGCTTCGCCCCCGAGGAAACCGAGACGGCCATCACCGAACGGCTGCATGCGGAAGTGGCGAGGCTGCTGAGCCGGTAACGACGAAAGGACTCAACTCGGCTGCCTGGGTTTGTAGTGGCAGGTGCCGCCGGCGAGGGTGGACGTCCACAGCGATGGGTCGGCCGGCTGTTCGCTGGAACCGAGGAAGAGCAGGCCGTCGGGAGCCAGCAGCCGATGAATGCCGGCCAGCAGCGCTTTGCGCGTCTCCTGGGAGAAGTAGAGCATCACGTTGCGCAGCAGGATCACGTCGAATGGATCGCGGAAGGGAAGCGGCGGCGTACAGAGATTGGCCTGGCGGAAGTGGCATATGCCGCGAATCTCCGGCCTGGCAATCCATTCTTCGCCGGCATGGTCGAAGTAGCGCACCAGCATGCGGGCGGGCAGGCCGCGGTTCATCTCGATGCGGTGGTAGCGGGCGGCGTGGGCGCGCTCGACCACCTCGGCGGAGATATCGGTTCCCTCCACGCGGATATTCCAGCTCGCCAGCATGGGGAAGTGCTCGCGCATCAGCATGGCCAGGCTGAGGGCTTCCTGTCCCGTCGAGCAGGCCGCGCTCCAGAAGCGCAGGGTGCGCACCGAGCGGCGGTTCTCGATAAGCTTGGGCAGCAGTTCGGTGCGCAGCAACTCGAAGGGCCGGTTGTCACGAAAGAAGCTGGTTTCGTTGATGGTCATGGCGTCCGCGATGGCGCGTTCGAGCGAGGGATCTTTGCGGCGGCGGAGGTGGTCCACGAGTTCCTGAAGATGGTTCATGCCCTGGTTGCGCAGCAGGCGTGAGAGGCGCGTCTCAAACAGGTAATCGCGGGAGGGGTCGAGGACGTTTTGGGAAAGGCCGAAGACGAGCTGGCGCAGGTATCCGTAGTCGACTGTGCCGGGGATGGAGGTGGCCATGGCTAAACCGCCGTTTCCCGAAGCTCGCGGGCTTCGCCGGGTTTGCGGGAGGTGAGGCGGAGGATCTCGGCGGCAACGGCATCGAGCGGAAGCACACGCTGGGCGAGACCGGCGGTAGCGACGGCGCCGGGCATGCCCCACACCGCGCTGGTGGCCTGATCCTGGGCCAGGACCGTGCCGCCGAGCCGGCGCAAAATGCGACACCCGGCCAGGCCATCCGATCCCATGCCGGTGAGCACCACGGCGAGAACCCCGGCGCCATAGACAGCAGCCGCGCTGCGGAAGAGCACATCGACCGCGGGGCGGCAATGATTTTCCGGCGGACCCTGGCTCAGATGCAACGTGGGTGCGGCGCCCTGCCGCGCGGCGAGGACCTCAAGGTGCCAGTTGCCGCGCGCAATCAGGATGCTTCCCTGGCGGACCGGCTCTCCCTCGATGGCTTCGCGCACGCGCAGATGGCAGAGTCCGTTGAGACGTTCGGCCAGCAACGCGGTAAACAGCTCGGGCATATGCTGAACCACCAATACCGGCAGGGGAAAGTAGCTGGGCAAAGCCGAAAGCACCACGTCGAGCGCCGCCGGTCCGCCGGTGGAGACGCCGATCGCCACTATCGCCGGTGCGGGCGCCGGAGAGGATGCAGCCGCCGCGCCCGGCTGCGCGATCGGAAATGGCACAAGACAGCCTCCGGATGCGGCCGGCAGACGCTGCGACTGGGATGCAGCAGCGGGAAAAGTCCTGGCAGTAAGCGCCCGGACCTTGGGCAGCAGGTCCTGGGCCAGGGTGCGCGTGGCGGCGTCGCGGTTCGACTGTCCCGCTGGTTTGGCCACGTAATCGGACGCACCGCCGGCCAGCGCCTCGATGGTCACCCGGGCCCCGCGCTGGGTGAGGGAACTGCACATGATGACCGGCGCGCGGCAGGCGCGGGCGCGCAGCCTCCGCAAAGTCTCGAGGCCATCCATCACCGGCATCTCCACATCGAGCAGCACCAGGTCGGGACGCAGGGTTTCGACGGCCTGCAAGGGCGGATTCGCCGTCCGCTGCCGTCCCCGCGACTTCCAGCGAGGCATCGGTGCCGATGACGTTGCGCAGCAGGCTGCGCATCACGGCCGAGTCGTCCACGATCAGGATGCGGGTGCGGCGGTCCAGCGCAGCAGAGCGGTCTGTCATCATCGATTTCACGCCTCCTCGACGCCGAGCATCGCCAGCTTTTCGGTGAGTGCCTCGTCATCGAAGGGCTTCATCAGGTACTCGTCGGCGCCGGCGTCGAGGGCGCGGACGATGAAGTCATTCTCGGCCTCGGTGGTCACCATCATCACCTTCACTGCGCCAAACCCTTCGGCGCGCAGGTTCCTCAGCATGTCCAGCCCGTTCATCACCGGCATATTCCAGTCCACGAAGGCCAGTTCAAAGGGAGGACCGGCGCGCAGGCTGTCCAGGCCGGCCTGGCCGTCGCCCGCCTCCTGGCACTCGATCCCTTTCTTCTCCAGCAACCCGCGCAGAAAGCTGCGAACAAACCGGGAATCGTCCACAATGAGAGCTCGTTTCATCACCTGTCCTCTTCCGTGGCTGGGCGCTAGGCCGGCTTCGCCAGGCGCATGGGATCCAGCTGTTCGGCGTTCAACATCACCATCAGGCCGCCCTTGAGTTTGTAAGCGCCGGCAAAGAGGGTGCGCCGGCGGGGGTCGACGATCGAGGGATTGGGCTCGTAGTCGGCCGAGGATACGGTCAGCACCTCGCCCACCGAATCGACCAGCAGGCCGAAGCACCCGTTCAAGCTTTCCAATACGAGGATGTCCTGCGGCCCATCGCGCGGGGGCATATCGAGCAACTGGCGCAGGCTTACCGTGGTGAGCACGTCGCCGCGGTAGTGCACCAGTCCGCCGACAAAGGCAGGCGACAGGGGTACAGGCTGCGGCCGCGCTCCGCCGACAATCTCGAGGATGTGGGTGATGGGGATGCCGAACAGCCCTTTGCCCAGGCGCACGGAACACATCTCCGCCACGGTGCCGGTGGTTTTATCCTTGCGAACTGCATTTGCAGGTGCGCTCATGGCTGAACCTCCGAATACTGTTGCTGCGAAAGCCGGCTCTCCGCAAAGCCATTCCATGCCTCGGGAGCGGCCGCCAGCGGGGCCACCCCGGCGAGGTCGACGACCCCGGTGACGCGGTTCTGCAGCAGCGTCACTCCGCCGGTGCGCTGGGCCGTTCCGGCCTCGAACAGGTCGCTGCCGGCGGCCACATCGAGCACATGGGAGACGGCGATGCCCACGTGCCGGCCTGCCTCGCGGCAGACCACCACGATCAACTGCGCGGAAGGATCGCCCTGGGCTGCGGCCACCAGCCCGCCGGTATCTTCAACCGGCAGTACCTGGCCTTCAAAGTTGAGCACCGGGCGATAGCCGATGTACTCGATCCGCGAGGCGGGAAGCTGCTCGATGCGCAGCACATCCGCGAGCGGCATCGCCGCCTGACGTCCCGCCACATCGACGATGAGGTAGTCGAGGCGAGTGTCGCCGGGGCTGTCGGACGCAGGCTCTTTGGACTTCGAAGCCTCTTCGTCGGCGCCCATGGCGATGCCGGCTTTCACCGCGATCGATCCGGGATCGAGAATCAGAGCCAGGTCGCCGCTGCCCAGCACGGTTGCGCCGGAGTAGAGGCCGATCATCTTCAGAACCGCGCTGAGCGGCTTGACCACGATCTCTTCGGGGTCGGCGAGCCCGTCGACGACCAGCCCGAAGCTGCGTCCATCGGCATCGAGCACGGCGATGAAGTTGTCGCGGGTGACGACGTCGTGAACCGCGGAGCCGGGAGTGAGAAGGCGGTCGAGAAACACCAGGGGCAACAGCCTGCCGCGCAGACGATAGAGGGGCGCATCCTCGATCCACTCGATGGCGGAGGCGGCCTGAGCCGGCGGAACATGCACCAGTTCGGAAAGCGCGCCCTGCGGCAGCGCAAAGCTCTGGTTGAGGCTGCGCACGATCAGCGCCGGAATGATGGCGAGGGTGAGCGGAATCCGCAGGCGCAGGGTGGTGCCCTTGCCGGTGCGCGAGTCGATCTCGACCTTGCCGCCGATCTTTTCCACGTTGGTGCGGACCACGTCCATGCCCACGCCGCGGCCGCTTACGTTGGTCACCGCCGCGGCGGTCGAGAAGCCGGGCAGGAAGATCAATTGCAGCAGTTCGCGCTCCGGCAACAGGGCGGCGCGGTCCGCGGTGATGACGCCGCGTTCGATAGCCTTCTGGCGCACCTTTTCAACCGCGATGCCGGCGCCGTCATCGGAGACTTCGATGAGGACGTGGCTTCCCTCCTGGACCGCGCGCAGGCGCAGCGTGCCCTCGGGATCCTTGCCCGCCGCCGCGCGCACTTCGGGCGGCTCGATGCCGTGGTCGAGCGAGTTGCGCACCGCATGGGTCAGCGGGTCCTTGATGGCCTCAAGCAGGCTCTTGTCCAGTTCGGTGTCCTGGCCTTCCATCTCCAGGCGCACCTTGCGGTCCAGGGCATGGGACAGGTCGCGAACGATGCGCGGCATCTTGGAAAAGATGTTGGAGACCGGCTGCATGCGCGCCTTCATGACCGACTCGCGCAGGTCGGCCGTCACCATGTCGAGGCGGCGCGAGAGCATGGTCATGTTGGGGTCGGAGGCCGTGGCCTGCAGCACCTGGTTGCGGGTCAGCACCAGCTCGCCCACCAGGTTCATCATGCGATTGAGCAGGGTCACGTCGACGCGCAGGGTGCTCTCGGCAGCGGAACTCGTGGGCGCGGCTGTGGTGGGAACGGCCGGGCCGGCTGCGGCTGCTGGATCAGGGGCAATTCGGGCGCCGGTTGAGGATACGGCGGGAACAACGTCGGCGGGCGGCTCCGGCGCGGCAGGGGGAGCGGGGGAAGACGGCTTCGCCACGTGCGGCTTCTTCCCCGGCGCGGGAAGCTGGAGCTCCTCGAGACGGGCGATCAGGGCGCTGTCGGCGCCTTCGCCTTCGCCGCCTTCGCCCTCAATCGTCTTGAGAATGGAGCGCAGCCCGTCCAGCAGTTGCAGCAGGCCCGTGATCACGGCGCGGCCCGCCTCGAGTTTGCCGTCCCGCAACAGCCCGAGCAGATTCTCGCCGGCATGGGCCAGAGTCTCCAGCCGCTTGAAGCCGAGAAAACCGGTGGTTCCCTTGATGGTGTGCACGGAGCGGAAGATGTCCGCCAGCAGACCGGTATCTCCCGGCCGTGTTTCCAGATCGGTCAGGCAGCGCTCCATGCGGTCCAGGCCTTCCTGGCTCTCGATCAGAAACTCCCTCGTCAATTCATCCATTACGCCACTCATCCGCCCGGCCCGGCTGGGACGCCCGGCACAGGATGCACTTCAAGTGGTTTATCGGAGGGAAGCGGCGTGACTTGAGGAGGGGGGAACACGGGACAGAAAACAGGAGGGGGCAAATGCTTGCGCTGACCCGGGGAAATGCAACGCAGGGGGGCGATGCTTTAGCCTCAGAATTCACGCTTGCGTGAACGAGGACATGGAATGGATGCCGTGAATGCGCCCGGAGCGCTTGAAGGACTGATGAACGAAGCACGCCGCGCGGCGCAGAACTCCTATTCGCCGTATTCCCGGTTCAGGGTGGGCGCGGCGCTGCTGCTCACCAATGGGAACATCGTCACCGGAACCAATGTCGAGAACGCCAGCTACGGGCTGACCATCTGTGCGGAACGGTCGGCGCTGGTAAGGGCGGTGGCGGAGTTCGGCCCGGAGATCCGCATTGAGGCGGTTGCGGTTGCCAATCTGAATGGCGCGGCAAGTTCTCCTTGCGGCGCCTGCCGGCAGACGCTGGCGGAGTTCGCCGAGCCCGATGCGATGGTGATCTTTCCCGCGGCCGATGGGGTGAACGCTCTGCCCATCTCTGCGCTGTTGCCGCTTTCGTTTGGGAAAAAGGACCTGGGATAGAGCCGGCGGCTTATTCGTCCGCCGGCTCTCCCTGGCTTACAGGTTGGAGATGGTCACCTGGGTTCCATCGAGCTTGGTCAGGGTCGAGCTGAACTTCTCGTTGTACGACTGCACCCTGTTGCGCAGATAGCCGATGGCGACTGCCTCGCCCAGTTGGATCGACGTATCGGTGTCGCTGCGCCAGTGGATGCCTGCGTGGATGCCGTGGCCAAAGCTGATGTTGTGGGCAAGCTTGTTCAGCTCGCCGTTGACGGTGAGTTTCTGTCCCGGCGGCGGAACGTATGCGCTCAACGACATTCCGTTGGGGGCCGGGACCAGTGGCGCCTGGAAGGCCTGGGTCCCGTCAAAGAAGAACTTCAGCACCGTGATGCAGGCGCCGGCGACTGCTCCGTGCCCGGTGGGATATGCCGGATGCGTCGGTGATCCTTCAGGGAACGCCTGGGAGAGGAAGTAGCTGCTGCCGTTGGCGGCGTAGCTGGCTGCCACGGCCTGCGAATTGAGCACCGTGTTGCTGAGCTGCGCTTCGATGCCCCCGCCAAGTCCGCTCTTCTGCAGGTAGACGATGGCCCCGCCCGACTCGGGGCGGTGACGCAGGTGCACCCACCATTTCTGATACCAGACGGCCTTGATGGCTTCGGCGGCAACCGCTGCCAGGGTACCGGCGAAGTCGGGCTGGCCGAGGCTGGCGAACCCGTTCTGAGTCTTGGCGCCGGGGTGCGGGGCGACGTAGGGATTGCCGGGGTTCAGATTCCAAGCCACGCCGGCGTTACTCTGCACCGGCGAGTTCAATACCAGGTAGGCGATGAAGTAGGCCTGGTACAAGACGTCGTCGTGAGTGTAGGCGGAGAGCCCGCGGCCGTCGTGCAGATAGAGTGCCGCGCCCGGGGTGAGGCTCTTCCCGGTGCTGATCCCGTTCTGCACCTGTTGAAACTCCACCGGGTCGAGCATGAAGTCGGTGTGGGCCTTGTTGGTGATGTATTTCTGCTCGATGGGGAGCGAGCCCAGGGCAGTGGGCTGGAGGAGAAACTGCGAGAGGTAGGGTCCGATCGTTTCGCCCTCAAATCCGCCGCGGAAGAGAAGGTCCGGCGTGACCTTGTTGGTCGCATCCCGCGGGCCCTTGTATTCGGGCAGTGAGGATAGCTCCTGGGCAGCTTTCATCGCAGTCGGGTTGCCGGAATAGTCGGTGAAGGCGACATCGCGCAGCAGCGAAGCCCAGTAGAGTTCCACCAGTTCGGTGGCGTACTCCTCCCCGGCCAGTTTGGGAGCGGGGGGCACGGTAAACGCATCGGCGTCGGGGCACTGGAGATAGAAGGCCAATCCGCCCTGCGGTCCATTCTGGGTACGAGGTCCGCCGAGAACGATGTTGGCAAAGTCTGCCGGAGAGCCGCTGGCCAGGGCTTTTTTGAAGGAGCGGTAGGCCGCCGGATCGACGACGCCGATGCTGGATTGCAGGATTCCCTTGGTGTAGGTTCCGGACTTGTCCGTGTAGAGGGCTTCATCGCCGTTGTCGTCCTGATCGCCGGCGGGGATGAAGGCGTCCTGGGAAGCCAGTTGTGTGCGCAGGGCCCAGCAACGAGGAAGGCGATTGCTGGTGGCAGGTCGCAGTTCAGAGTTGAGCATGGTTCCTCCGTCCAATCACTGTGGATTTTAGGTGGCCCGGGGGCGGTGTGCAGATTTGCCCGCTAGCTGAAGGTGAACCGCCGCTCGGAACGTTACAGAGAATCCGGAATCCTCTGCGAAGATGCACCGCGGCTTGATTGCGTTGTTGCGCGCGTCATCGTCGGGTACGCCGATAACACCAGCCGGGAACTGCGCCTGCGATAATGCGGTCTTGAAGAAATCGAGCTTCCCGTGAGGTTCAATGATCGTGTCCCACTCTACAACAGCTCCTTTGCACATGATTGATCTGATCCGCAGAAAACGGGACGGGGGCGCGCTCGATGCACGCGAGATCGATTACCTGGTCGCGGGCGCGGCCGGCAACACGATTCCATTGGAACAGCTTTCGGCGTGGCTGATGGCGGCGTGGCTGCGCGGCCTCTCGCTCGACGAGACGCGGGCCTTGACCGTCGCCATGCGCGACTCGGGCGAAAAATTCTCGCCGCACAGCCTCGGCAAAGTTGCGGTGGACAAGCACTCCACGGGCGGCGTGGGAGACAAGACCAGCTTCCTGGTCGCTCCACTGGCTGCGGCGTGCGGGCTTGCGGTGCCCATGATCAGCGGGCGGGCGCTGGGCCATACCGGTGGAACGCTGGACAAGCTCGAAGCCATTCCCGGCTTCCGCACGGCGCTCTCACTGTCTGAATTTGAGACAGTTCTGCGCCACTGCGGCGCATGCCATCGTGAGCCAGACGCCGGCCCTGGTTCCCGCGGACCGGGTGCTCTATGCGCTGCGCGACCGCACCGGAACGGTGGAGAGCCCGGGGCTGATCTGCGCGTCGATTTTGAGTAAGAAGCTGGCCGCGGGGCTCGATGCGCTGGTGCTCGATGTGAAGACCGGCTCCGGCGCTTTCCTGCGCAAGCAAGAGGATGCGGAGTATCTTGCCGCACTGATGGTGGCCACCGCCGAGGCCGCCGGAACCCGCACCGTCGCCCTGCTGACCGACATGGGCCAGCCACTGGGCGCGCATGGCCGGCAACTGGATCGAATTGGTGGAGTGTGTCGAGCTGCTGCGCGGCAAGCGGCCCGCGGAGATGAAGACCTGCGCGAACTCTCGCTGGTGCTGGCGGGATGGATGATTCACCTGGGCGGCAAGGCCGAGTCGCCGCGGACCGGTTATCAACTGGCGGAGGCCGCGCTTGAAGACGGATCGGCGCTGGCGGTGTTTTTCAAGATGGTCGATGCGCAGGGCGGGGACGTTTCCGTCTTTGATGATCCCGCCGGGTTTCACAAGCCGGGTGCGACGCACGTGCTGGAGGCATGGGAGAGCGGCTACATCACCGAGATGGATACGACCGCGATCGGCTGGGCGGTGCAGCGGCTGGGCGCGGGACGCGAGAAGGCCGGCGAGCCGGTCGATGCGCACGCCGGCATCGAGTTTCACGCCCGGCGCGGGGCCCTGGTTGATTATGGGGAGCCGCTGGCCACGCTCCATGCGACGACGAAAGAACAACTGGCCGAGCCGATTGCGCTGCTCAAACGGGCCATTCGGATTACCGCGAATGCGCCGCCGGCCGTGCCGCTGGTGGGGCAGACCTTCACGCGAGACACCGCGGAAGCTTATCTGCACGATGCCGCCGAACGGACCGGCTCCGTCACAGAGGAAACGTGATCTCTGCGATGAGCGGCGGTGTCTGATCGAAGTCGCTGTAGCGGATCCACGCTCGGGCGTACGACGAAGTAGGCGATCCCCGGCCAGGCCATGCGCATCGGTCCCGTCCGGCCAGACAGCGAAGTACTGCTCTTGATAATGGCTCAACTCGGCGCCGACGGGTTCGGTTGCGATTCCTTCGAACTGCACCGTCTGCTCGCCGCCCCATCCCACCACGAACGAACACGCGGGGCGTTGTTTTCAGGTTGGGATATTTTCGTGAAGACCTGACGGTATCGAAGACGATTTCCAGATCCGGAGTAGTCGCGATGCCGACCAGGGCCGATTGCGGCGTGCCATCGTCCGCCACGCTCGATATCACGCCGTAGCGGAATCTTCGCCATGAAGGAGTAGATCTCCTGAGGCTCCACAAGGCACCTCTGGGCAATTGGTGTAACACTATAGCCCCAATGCGGCGGACGCCACGCTGAGTTTCCGCTTCCAGCCGGGAATGCCGTGAACCTCATTGGCAAAAAAGCCGAGGGCTCTTCTCCGGATGCGATAAGGTAATCGAAAGCAACAGTCGCGCGGATAGGTTCCTGGTCGTTTGTCCTGATCACACCGGGCGGGGCAAAACGTGCCAAAGGAGAGATCATTTTGGATCGATTTACGGGGATTCTGGGGATTCTGGCCGTGTTGCTGGCGGCGTGGCTGGGCTCGACCGACCGCCGGCGCATTCGCTGGCGCACCGTGGCGTGGGGACTCAGCCTGCAGGTCATCTTCGCCTTCTTCGTGCTGCGCTTCACTTCGGGCAGCAGTTCATGGCCTGGGCGGGCGGCGTGATCAACAACATGCTCTCCGCCACCTTTGCGGGAACGCGCATTCTGTTCGGGGAACTGGGACTGCCCAACGCCGGCGCCTTCGGCAAGGTGATCGCGCCCGCGTCCGGGTCCATCTTCGCGTTTCAGGTGCTGCCCACCATCATCTTCATCTCGGCCTTTTTCGCCGTGCTCTATCACATCGGGCTGATGCAGATCATCATTCGCGGCACTGGCGTGGGTCATGCTCAAGACCATGCGCATCTCGGGCGCCGAAAGCATGAACGTGGCCGCCTCCATCTTCATGGGCCAGACCGAAGCGCCGCTCACCATCCGGCCGTTTCTGTCCAAGGCCACGCGCAGCGAACTGATGACCATCATGACCAGCGGCATGGCGCATGTTTCGGGCGGCATCATGGCCATGTACATCTCCCAGGGCGTGGAGGCCAAGCACCTGCTGGCGGCGGTCATCATGACCTCTCCGGGAACCATCGTGATGGCCAAGATGCTGGTGCCGGAGACAAGTATTCCCGCCACCGAAGGCCGGGTCGTCATGCCCAAGAACGAGGAGCACAAGGACGAAAACCTGATCGGCGCCATCGCCCGCGGCACCATCGACGGCGGCAAGCTGGCCATGAACGTGGCCATCATGCTGATCAGCTTTCTCGCCCTGGTGGCGCTGCTCGACAGCCTGCTGGGCTGGGCGCACGGCAGCGTGACCTGGATTCCTGCCAGCCTCGGCCAGATCCTCGGCTTCGTCTTCGCCCCGGTGGCGTGGCTCATCGGTGTTCCGTGGCACGACTGCGGCGTGATCGGCAACCTGCTGGGCACGCGCATGGCGCTGAACGAAGTGATCGCCTACATCTCGCTCGGCGCGCAGAAGGCCACTCTCGCGCCGCGGTCGTTCACCATCGCCACGTTTGCGCTGTGCGGATTCGCCAATCTTGGCTCGATCGGCATGCAGATCGGCGGCATCGGCGCGCTGGTTCCCGAACGTCGCAACGACCTCGCGAAACTCGGCGTACGCGCCATGCTCGCCGGCACCATGGCGAACCTGATTTCGGCATCCATCGCGGGGATGTTTCTGGGCTAAGCACAACCCCATTTCCCTGTCTGCCGGTGCGTGCCGCCCATCCCGATGTGGCATCCCCGTCCGCCCGGACGCCCCTGAAGAGACTCAGTCGCCAAATCGCGCCAGACCCCGCGCCTTGGCCTTGGCGGCCTCTTCTTCGCGATTCCGGTGTGGCGCATGGGTCTCGAGCGAAGCAAGCAATCGCGCTGAAGCTGCGGCCACTTCATCGACGGCGGTATCGAATGCGGCTTCATTGGCCTGCGATGGCCTGGTGAAACCACTGATCTTGCGCACGAATTGCAGCGATGCCGCGCGAATCTCCTCGTCTGTCACGGGCGGATCGAAGTTGAATAGCAGCTTGATATTCCGGCACATGGATCAGTCCCTCATAAAAAACTTCGCTCACCGGGGCCGGCATGTCAATGCACCCGGGAACAAGTGCGATTTAGACCGTGCGCAGGCAACACCCACGGAACAAAATGGCTTCCAATCCTCAGGTTTCGGGATGCCGTGACGAGTCGTTCGAGCCCGAGACCTTGATCCAACGGGCTACCAGCCGATCCCGGACACACACGGGAAGGCCGGAAAGACAGGACGATAGCACGATGACGCAAGTTGCGATTTCCCCCGCTGCACCTGCTTCCGTAACCGCGCGCCGGAAAAAGCGGTTCTGGTTTGCGGTCTGCTCTGTAGCCGTCCTAATGCTGGTGGGCGTTGCGTTCTGGTTCATCGAGACGAACTGGCCCTACCGGTATCGCAAGATTCATCCACTGCTGGAAGACGTCTTCGCCAGCCAGGTGAAGATCGCCCAATACCATCGCACCTACTTCCCCAACCCCGGATTTATGGCCGTCGGTCTTACCCTGCGCCGCAAGTCAGCACCCGATGCTCCGCCCATCGGCACGGTGCAGGAAATGCTTGTCCAGGGCAGTTGGATCGATCTCCTGATGCTGCGCCGGCGGGTCCAACAGGTGGAGATCACGGGGTTGCATGTCGTACTGCCTCCCGCCGGCAGCCGCGCCAGCCAGGAAGATTTTCCGCCCGGCAGCAGCTCCGATTTCGGCGGTCCCGATACCGCCATCGGGCGGATGGTGATTCGCGATTCTCTTCTTGATATTCAGCGCACGGACGGACCTCCGCTGTCGTTTCCGGTGCGAGAACTCGCGTTCACAAATGTGCTCAAAGGCCAGCCTGCCGGCTACACGGTTGATATGCAGAACGCACTGCCGGCCGCCCAGATCCATGCAACCGGGAGCTTTGGTCCAGTGAACGCGCAGAATCTCGGCGATACTCCCGTGTCGGGCAACTTCGCGTTGAGCGCTTTGCGACTGCACGACGTGGGTGAAATCAGCGGGACACTTTCGGCCACGGGCCACTTCCGTGGTCCGCTCGCCGCGATCGAGGCTGCGGCGGATTCCCATACGCCCGACTTTGCTGTGGAAGACGCGAAGGCAAGCCCGGTCGCAGCCACAATCGAATGCACCGTGAACGGCGTGACTGGCGACGTGGTGATCCACGGGATCGAAGCGAAGACGGGTGCAACCACGATCCATGCTCTAGGCAGCGTTCAGGGATCGCCGCAAGGGTCGCCTAAAGCTACCAACCTGGACCTCGATGTCAAGGACGGCAGAGCGGAAGATCTCCTGGGGCTCTTCATGCACGACGACGTGCCGGTCACCGGACCGGTGTGGATCCATGCGCACGCTTACCTAGAGCCATCGGGCAATGGCGCGGAGTTCCTGCAGCGGCTGCACGTTAAGGGTGGGTTCGAGGTGCCGCGAGAGCGCCTTTCCGACCGCCAGACCGAAGCGAGCCTCACTGCATTCAGCGAGCGCGCGCAGGGCCGGAAGGTTCCCGATCCGGAGAAGGGTGCGGCATCGAGCGAGCACGCCGCATGCCGACGCTCTCTCCTCCCTTCAGGGGACGGCGGAGATTCGCGATGCGGTTGTGTCCAGCCCGCGCCTTACCTTCCGGGTGCCTGGCGCGGAAGCCGATCTCGGCGGCACGTTCAACCTGCACAGCAAGGCCGTCCACCTGGTTGGCCAACTCAGCATGGAAACCGACATCTCTCACGCGGAGACGGGTTTCCGGTCGTGGCTGTTAAAGCCGCTCGCGCCCTTCTTCCGCAAAAAGCAGGCAGGTGCGGTCGTTCCCATCGCGGTGACGGGGGTACCCGGACATTACCAGGTCACGCAGGATCTGGCGCACGACAAATGAACGGTCTGGTTTTGCAGCGGGCGCCTGTCGCTGTGGGATCTAACTCATTTAAAATAAAGTATATAGATTATCTGGCGGAGAGGGAGGGATTCGAACCCCCGATAGAGTTACCCTTATGCCTGATTTCGAGTCAGGTGCATCGTCTGTAACTATTGTATTTACAGATAGTTGCAGGGACGCATCGTTGCGGTGCTACCTGGAGTGCCAACGAAATCTGATCGACTCTGTGAAGCCCGAACGGAAGAACATTCGGCTGTTACGAAGGGTTGTGGATTCGAGTCTTACCCGAGGAGCAAAAAGTCACATAAAATCAGCACTATGCAGGGAGCTAAATTGACTGCCATTTTTGTTTTGAGCGAATGGCTGTTTTGATGGCTATTCGCCGAATCAGCGCCAGAAATCATTGTTGCGGTGCGGCACCGGACGGCACTTGGTCCATTTGGGGCACGCTGCGCTACTATTTGACTGGAATGCGACTCGCTCCAAAGTCCATCGCGCTGGAACTTTTCGTGCCATCGTTCATCTCTTGTGTGTCCGAGAGCCGTTCAAGAAAGAGCGGAAGGTTGCTGCGCAAAATGATGTGAGGCGCCAACCGCGTGATCGGTTCCGGCTGATCACCCTCGACCAGATACCGGCACAGCGTTTCAAAGGCAAGCTTGCCCTGCGTAAAGGGCCTCTGGTAGAGCGTGGCCAGGATTTTGCCCGACTCGATCAGCGGAACGAGTTCGTTGAACAGGTCGGTCGTGATCAGCCGTACCCGTCCCCACATTCCGTTTTCCTCGATGGCGCGTAAAACGGGGACGCTGTTGGCGGTATTGATATAAATTCCGATCGGTTTGCTCTTGCGGCGCAGGAGCTCGAGCGTCGCCAGGTATGCTTCCCGGGGACTCTCGTGCGATTCGATGGCAGGCAGCAGCGTGAGATGGGGAGCCATGGTGGCGAGGGTGGCCGCAAATCCTCGCAATTTTTCGCCGTGATCGAACGTGTTCAGATCGCCGGTGATGATGGCCACGGGTCCTTCGCAATGCAGTACGGTTCCCAGCAGTTCCGCCGCGATGCTCCCGCTGATGGCGGCATCGGCCGAGATTGAAGCCAGCCGGCTGCTCCGAGGAGCGTCGCTGGCCACGCAAACAACCGCGGTTCCGCGATCGGTGAAGCGGCGGATCACCGGTTCCAACTGGTTCGGATTTCCGGGCGTAATCAAAATGCCGTCGAAGTCTTTCTCGAGATCCTCTTCGAGAAGCTTCACCTCACCCTCACCAAGGTGCGGATAGGTTCGGATGCTTAAGTCGACCGTGACACTGTGCAGGGCTGCCGCCGCTGCCCGGATGCCGTCTCGCAGAGGATCGAAGAAGGAAGCAATCTGTCGCGGCAGGTGCGCTGCAATTCGGAGTCTGCGATTCAGTTTGAGGTTTCGTGCCGCGATGTTGGGCTTGTAACCAAGCTTTTCGGCGATCTTGAGAACCTGGTTGCGGGTCTTGGGATTGACACCTGCACGATTGTGAAGCGCACGATCGACGGTCCCGATGGAGATCCCCGCCGCGGCAGCTATCTCTTTTATGCCGATTGACTTTGACGGTGTACCTCGCATGGATGGTAAAGATTGTACCGGACCTGTGGCTATAGCCCGGGTGTACCGTCGGTAATTTCTGCTCCGAAACCCATTCAGGCGTACCGCTAACCGAGGGCGGATTGCGCCCATTTTTTGATTCAGGTCGTGGTTCCAATCCGCCATTCGAATCAGGTGTTTACGCGGCCTTCCGACGGCGTCTTCGAACGCTCGGGATAGCCCCGATGGACCCTCAAGACCAGGTTCCGGTTACGTACACGAAAAATTTCTTGACAGTGAATGTGTGGCTAACTATAGTGGTCCGCAATTTGCCGGGAACGTACACGGTCTTTCGATACTTGCACAGAACTCTCGAGAAGACCGAGGAGCGCCGCAAGGGCTGGAGGGTTAGGCAATGATGTCATTGAGGTCTGTCAGATGGGGCCGCCTGCTGCTGGTGTGGCTTGCATTTTTGCTCTGCACGCTTGGGGCAACTGCGCAAGTCGACACGGGGACAATTCTTGGAACAGTGACCGATACTACCGGCGCCAGTGTCGTGAATGCGCGCGTGACCATCACCAACCTGGCCACCGCGGCGCCTCTTACCGCCACAACCAAGGAGGACGGCCGATTCGAGTTCACGCCGCTTGCCATCGGCACTTACGCAGTTGTAGTGGAAGCGAGCGGTTTCAAGAAGGCGACCGTTCAGAGCGTTCATCTTGATATTCAGCAGCATGCCATGATCAACGTCGTGCTTCAGCCCGGAGCTGTCAGCGAAAACGTGGAAGTGACCGAGGCACCTGAACTGATGCAGACTGAGAGCAGTTCGGTGGGCCAGGTCATCGATGAGAAGTCAATTGTCGACCTTCCCCTGAACGGGCGTGACTACACTATGCTGGTGCTTGTAACTCCGGGGGTCACGCTCCCGCAGCAGGGCGCCCGCGCCACCAACCAGTTTGTGGCCAACGGCGCCCGGGTGGCGCAGAACGACTATCTTCTCGACGGCATCGACAACAACAGCAACAGCGTCGACTATCTTGATGGAAAGGCAGACGTGATCAAGCCGCCTGTTGATGCCATCGCGGAATTCAAGATCATGACCAGCGACTTCCCAGCCGAGTTCGGGCGGGCCGGGGGAGCCATCGTTAACGCGACGCTGAAGTCAGGTTCGAACCGCTTGCACGGCTCGTTATGGGAATTCTTCCGCAATGACGTATTCGACGCCTACAGCGACTACTTTGTCCCGGACGCTACGAAAAGCAAGAAGCCTGAACTGCGACAGAACCAGTTCGGCGGAACGGTGGGGTGGCGACTCTGGAAAGACAAGACCTTCTGGTTTGCCGACTATGAAGGAACGAAGATTCGGAACGGCTTGCAAGGCTCGGGCCAGGGCAGCGCAAACCTGGGTGCGGGCCTATTGCTGACCGTGCCCACCTCCGCCGAGATCAACAGCGGCTACACTGACTTTTCTGACCTGATTGACGCCACTGGATCCTTTACCCGTAAAGACCTGCTGGGACGGACATACCAGAACGGACAAATCTTCGATCCGGCCACGACGCGTTCCGTTACCGCGGGCCAGATTGATCCGGTTACAGGCACGGTGGCGACCGGCACTGGCTACGTTCGCGACCCCTTCGCCAATAACCAGATTCCGCAGAACCGCCTTGACGCGAACGCCGTCAAGCTGATGCAGCTTTATCCGGCGCCCACATCTCCCGGTGTGTTGAACAACTATAACGTCATCAAAATCAACACCAACGATACAAACACAGCCGATCTGCGCATCGATCAGCGGTTCCGCGACCAGGACCAGGCGTTCTTCCACTACGACTACATCAGCAGCCTGCGCGTCGTTCCTCCTCCGTTCGACGGGGTCGCCGACGGAGGCGGTTATTCAAACGGCACCGAGATTTACAATGTGCGCGGCTTCGCTCTGGGGTACACCCACACGTTCTCTCCCACCCTGATCAACGAAGCAAGGTTGGGCTATACGCGCGGCCACGACACACGCATTCCGGCCGGCGCCAGCACGATGGGCATTCCGGCCCAGTTCGGAATCACGGGCATACCGCAATTGCCCCTCAATGGAGGCCTGCCCTATCTCGGAATCGGCACCCTGAGCGGCTTGGGCGGCGCAGGATGGCTTCCCGGCAACCGCTTCAGCGACACCGAACAGATGACCGAGAATCTGACCAAGGTTTACAAGAAACATACCTTCAAGGGCGGAGCGGAGTTCCAGTACATCTACTTCCCGTGGCTCGCGCCCCCGGCTTCGAAGGGCACGTTCTACTTTGACGGCAACTACACTTCGATTCCGACCCAGGCCGACGGCACAACGGGCCGAGCGCAGTTCCTCGTCACTCCGCAGAATGCGACGGTGCCCAATGGCGTCAACCTGGTCGGCGGCATGGATCAGATCGACGCCTCGAATTTTGGCACGGTACACGCCAATCGCAACTACTTCGGTGCGTACTTCCAGGACGATTGGGCCATCATGCGGAAACTGACCCTGAACCTCGGATTGCGCTGGGAGCATTTTGGTCTGACCGGTGAGTCCGGGGGAGCACAGGCGAACTTTATCCAGCCGTCCCGCACCAGCAACGCCGGTGCCCAGTTCATCCTGACCGCCGGGCACAAGAGCTCTCCAGGCCTTTCCACCAGCTTTACCGACGCTCTGCAGCGAGACGGAATTGCGCTCGTTTACACCAACAAATATGGAACGGGAATGGGCACCATTCAAAAGCTGAATTTCTCACCCCGAGTGGGATTCGCCTATTCGATTACACCGAAATGGGTTGCTCGAGGCGGTTTCGGTATCTTCTATGGCGCCTTCGAAAACCGCGGTGGCTATCCTAGCCTCGGTTATAACTATCCGTTCCAATTCGAGGTTGGACTAACCGACACTTCGAACGGTGGCATCTCCACCGTCACTCCTGTCACCTATACCAACGGGACGACAGGCACTCTGGAGAACGGCATGTCCGGCATTCCGCTCGATACGCAGGATGTGAGCTATAGCGGGCTGGCACTGCGCGGAATCACTTTGAACTATCAGACACCCTACACACAAGGCTATAACGGGACAGTTCAGTACCAGCTCACGCAGCATGATTCCGTAGAGGCGGGATACGTCGGTTCTCAGGCTCGCCACCTTGAAGCCTCGCGTGGGCAAAACAACGTCACCGAACTTCTGCCGCCCGGTACGCCGTTGACCGGCAGTGCTAACTACATCCCGTTCCCCGATTTTGGCGCCGGTATGCCGTTTTTCGGGACCATCGGGAACAGCAGCTACAACTCCCTACAGACCAAGTGGGTTCATCAGACGTCGAACGGCCTAGACCTTCTCGCCGGCTACACGCTGGGCAGAGCCACCACCGACGCCGGAGACTCGCTCAGCGGCGGCGGCGTCTCCGGGTACCGTGCCCCGGGCATCGTGCCCATCTCCTATGACACCGGGCTGGCTTCCTTTAACGTTACTCACTCCTTTGTTGCCAGCGGAACCTATCAGCTTCCGTTCGGGAGCGGCAAAGGGTATCTCAACAGCATGAACCCCGCCGGTGAACTGATCCTGGGTGGTTGGAGCGTGAATACGATTCTCAGTCTCAGCACCGGCCAGCCCCAAACCATCGGCAGTCAGATCAGCACCGGTTCTGGAACTGGTGCCTATGCTGTCGAGGTTCCCGGTCAGAGCAAATACAAAGGAGGAATTCAGCATTACTACAACCCGGCGGCGTTCAAGGATCCGCCGCTTGTGGCCAGCATCGGCCAGACTGATCTTTCACCACTCGGCGGCCCCAACACGCAGGTTAACGGACCCGGCTTTAAAGACTTCGATTTCTCTGTCTTCAAGAGCTTCAAGATTACTGAAGGAAGCCACGCGGAGTTTCGTGCCGAGGCATTCAATTTGACCAACACGCCTAGCTTCAACTTGCCGACCAATACAGACTACAAGGACCAAACCAACTTCGGACAGATCACGTCAACCCGGAGCAGTGCTCGCCAGTTGCAGTTTGCCCTGAAATACTACTGGTAGCCGAAATGAGAAGGACCCCGGCAATCAAGGCGGTTGTTGGGGCCCTTTCAACCTGCGAAACGAAGTCTGTGCGAAAGCGTTCCCAATGCGTAGCGGTTGTGTGCATAACCTCTCTGCTGTTGCAGATGGGCACATCGCACGTATTCGCGCAGTCGGGATCCTCCGCCGCGTCCGCTGAGAAGGAAAGGGAATTACTGCAGGCCGTACAACGCGACCCGAATAATCTTCAGGTGGTGGGCTCGCTGGGAGAATACTACCTTCACCATGAACAATGGCCACAGTGCGTGCGCTGGCTTACGCGGGCTTACCAGCTTTCCAGCGGTGACGCGAACGTGGGATACGATCTGGCATTTGCCATGATGCAGGCCGGCAATCTGGACGCTGCTCAGCGCCAGGTTGAGCAGTTGCTTGACAAAGCTGGTACGGCAAAGCTGCATGGTCTGCTGGCCGAGGTTGAGGACCGGCGCGGCGCTTACGTGGATGCGGCGAAGGAGTACCATCGCGCCGCCGAGCTCGAGCCGTCCGAGTCCAACATCTTCGACCTGGCGACGTTCCTGCTACAGCACAAGAAATATGTCGGGTTCCTGGATGACTCAATCAAGTTCTTTCGTTATGGAGTCGCGCAATATCCGCGTTCTTCGCAGATGATGATTGGGCTGGGCGTGGCGCTCTACGCCGATAACAGGTATGACGAGGCAGTGCGGGTGTTCTGCGCGGCTGTGGACCTTGATTCCAACGATCGTCGCCCAATCCAGTTTCTGGGCAGAGCGAGCCGGGTATCGCCGGAATTGGCGCAGGAAGTCGATCGGCGGCTGCAGGATTTTGCCCAGCGATATCCGGAGAACGCGGCCACAAATTATTTTTATGCGCTCGGCCTGTGGGAGCGCGGCGGTGGTGACCAGGGCCGGGAACTGGGCAAGATCGAGCGCTTGTTCCGCAAGGCGGAGAGTCTGGCGCCGGAGTGGTATGAACCTCACTATCAGCTCGGGGTCGTCTACGAGGCGCAGCAACGTTATGACGATGCGATCCGGGAGATGAATCAAGCAGTCAAGATCGATCCCGACTTTTTTCCGGCGCACTATCGGCTCGCCGTGCTTTACAACCGGGTAGGTCAACGGACAGCCGCTGCTGCCGAAGCCTCGGCAGTCAAGAGGCTGAAGGAGAAGGACAGTGATGAAACCAGCCACGATGTCAGCCGATGACGGAGGATCTTTGCATGGCGTGAGCTGGCCGCCGTGCGCGTAGTCATTGACAGTGAGCAAACGTGCGTGTACGTTAACGTAAAGGCAAAGCGCCGTGTTCATGTTCCTGCGCGACCAGGACTATGCTTGCGGCCAAGCGCATGATGACGAGGATCGAGTCTGATGGGCGGAACGAACAAATCTGAACCTGTCCGCTGCTGGGAAGAACAGGTCGTCATTCCAACCTACCCGGTGCAGGACCCTGATCCGAATCCCATGTTTCTGGAGAAGCGCGTTTACCAGGGCAGCAGCGGCAAGGTTTATCCCAACCCATTTACCGACCGGGTGGCGCTCGAAAAGAAAGACCAGGCCTACCGCGCCATCATGCTGGAGAACGAGTTTATCCAACTCATGATTCTCCCTGAAATCGGCGGCCGTATTCACGCCGGGCTCGACAAAACCAACGGATACGACTTCTTCTATCGCCAGCATGTCATCAAGCCGGCGCTGGTGGGACTGCTGGGTCCGTGGATATCCGGCGGTGTGGAGTTCAACTGGCCGCAACACCACCGGCCCTCCACCTATATGCCGGTGCATGCAAGCATTGATAAGCATGCCGACGGCAGCTGTACCGTTTGGCTCAGTGAACACGAACCGATGCAGCGCATGAAGGGCATGGTCGGCATCAGCCTCTCGCCGGGCAAATCGGTTGTAGAGGCCAAAGTCCGGCTCTACAACCGCACCCCGTTTCCGCAGACGTTTCTTTGGTGGGCCAACGTTGCGGTGCGCGTCCACGACCAATATCAGGCATTCTTTCCGCCCGACGTGACATTCGTCGCCGATCACGCCAAGCGCGCCATTTCATCCTTCCCGGTTGCGCGTAACATCTACTACGGTGTGGACTATCGTCCTGGAACCGATATCTCCTGGTACAAGAACATACCCGTCCCGACTTCGTACATGGTGACCGAATCGAAGTACGATTTCTTCGGGGGTTACGATCATGCGCGCCAGGCCGGGCTCGTGCATACCTCGAACCACCGTATCGCGCCCGGCAAGAAGCTTTGGACCTGGGGTAACGCTGAGTTTGGATATGCCTGGGATCGCAATCTGACTGATGAAGACGGTCCCTACGTGGAGTTGATGGCGGGCGCCTACACCGACAATCAGCCGGACTTTTCCTGGTTGCAGCCGTACGAAACCAGGACCTTCAGCCAATACTGGTATCCGATCCAGGAGATCGGGCCGGCCAAGAATGCCAATAAGGAAGTGGCAGTCAACCTGGAGTTGCATGACCACAGCGCGCGCGTCGGAGTTTCAGTCACCTCGCGACGAAGGGTCCGGATCGTTCTTGCCTCGAATGGCAGATTTATTCTTGATGAGGAGGCGAACGTTTCCCCCGGCCAGGCCTTCACAAGGGTTCTCGAAGCCGACGGCGCGCAGCCCGAAATATTCAAGCTCATGGTGCGCGATGTGCAAGGCAATGAACTGATCTCCTGGCAACCGGAGAGGTGCATCGATCGCGAACTTCCCGGCCCCGCCACCGAGCCGCCTGCGCCTGCCGAGGTTGCGACCAACGAGGAACTGTACCTGACCGGGCTGCACCTGGAGCAGTACCGCCATGCCACCCGCTCTCCCGAGGCTTACTGGATTGAAGGTCTCGATCGCGATCCCGAAGACGCGCGCCTCAATAACGCGATGGGCCTGTTTCGCCTGCGCAACGGAAACTTTGCCGAGGCAGAGCGCCACTTTGTGCGCGCCACGCAGCGCCTGACCTTTCGCAATCCGAATCCATACGACGGCGAGCCCTTCTATAATCTCGGCCTGGCGCGCTTCTATCAGGGAAAGACTGCGGAGGCGTACGATGCCTTCCACAAGTCGATCTGGAACTATGCATGGCATAGCGCGGGCAACTATGCCCTCGCGTCTCTCAGCGCGGGACGCGGAGATCTGCAACTCGCTCTCGAACAGGTCGAAGCCAGCCTGCGTACCAACAGCGATCACTCCAAGGCTCACGCCCTGAAGGCCTCACTGCTGCGCCGTTTGGGGCGGGAAGAGGAGGCGCGGGCGGTTATCGATGATTCTCTTGCGCTCGACCCTCTTGATTTCCGGGCGATGGCTGAGCGATGCCTTCTTCGCGAAGCACCGAGGATTTCAAAGCTCTGTTCGCCGCCCTGGAAGGCGATTTGCAAACGCTGCTCGATGTAGCCTTCGACCTGGCCTGGAGCGGATTGCAGGACGACGCCTTCGTACTGCTCGAGTCGTGCCCGCCGCATGAAAGGTGGGATCACCCCATGCGGTGGTACACGCTCTCCTGGCTCGCTGCGGCTCTGAACAAACCGGCACGCGCTGTTGAACTCCTCGCCAAGGCGGAAGCCGCATCGCCGCGACTACTGCTTTCCAGCCCGCATCGAGGAGATGATCGTGCTCAAGAGCGCCATCGCGCGCAATCCCTCGGCAGCCCGGGCGCACTACTATCTCGGCAATCTCTATTACGACAAGCGGCGCTACGATGAGGCGATTCGCAGCTGGCGCCGATCCGTCGAACTGGATGGCTCCTTCTCCATTCCGTGGCGAAACCTGGGCATCGCCGAGTTCAATGTGCTCCGCAATCCGCAGGCCGCCGACCGCATGTACGAAAAGGCGTTTGCCGCCAACCCGGAGGATGCGCGCCTGCTCTACGAGTGGGATCAACTCAGGAAACGCGCCCGTCTCGCTTCGCCGCAGGATCGCCTTTCTTGCCTCGCGAAGCATCCCGAGCTTGTAGGCCGCCGGGACGATCTGACGGTCGAGTTTGTCACACTGCTCAACCAGGCAGGTCAGATTCCAAGAGGCGCTATCGGTCCTCAAGAAAAGCCGCTTCAGCCCCTGGGAGGGCGGCGAAGGGCTGGCCTCGGCGCAATACGCTTACGCTCATCGCGCGCTCGGCACGCTGGCCCTCATCGCCGGCAAGCCATGCGATGCGCTGCAGAGCTTCGCCGCCGCACGCAACTATCCCCACAACTTGGGTGAAGGCAAGCACCTGCTCACCCTTGAGCGCGATCTGGACTATTTCTCGGGACTGGCGGCCGAACAGTGTGGCGATGGAGAGCGAGCCGCCCGCTTTTGGACTGCCGCCGCCGCACCGCTACCGGGGCCGGGCATCCATTCCTACTTCCAGGCGCTGGCGTTGCGCGAGCTGGGCAACCAAGAGGCAGCTAAGGACGTTCTTTCAGAGCTGGCGCGATTTGCCGAAGAGAAGCGCCAAACAGTTGCGAAGATCGATTACTTTGCCACGTCGCTGCCCAATCTTCTGCTTTTCGATGACGATCTCGAGGAACGGAACCAGATTGAGTCTCTGCTCCTGAGCGCGCTGGCCGATCATGGACTCGGCCGTACGGACAAAGCGATCGGCCAGCTGCGGCAGGTGATCGCGGTGGATCCGAATCATCTTTTCGCCATCAGCATCCTCGAGTGGATCGAACACGGAGGTAAGTTGGCCAACATGCAGCCCGAGGTGCGCCCCGCGTCATGATCACCACCGTTGGCGTATCCGCAGCAAGTCTCGACGACCGCGGGTCGGTCCGCGGCGTCTACCTCTGGTTCACGGCCGCTGCCGGCGCGCTCGGCGGGCTCCTCTTCGGCTATGACTGGGTTGTCATCGGCGGCGCGAAACCGTTCTACGAACGATTCTTTCATCTCGACTCGCCCGCGCTCCAGGGCTGGGCCATGAGCTGTGCGCTGATCGGCTGTCTGTTCGGCGCCGTCTCTTCGGGAAGCCTGAGCAACCGCTTCGGAAGACGCCGGCTGCTCACTCTCGCGGCCGTTGCGTTCGCTGCTTCTTCTTTGGGAACGGGACTCGCCCATCAGCTTTACTGCTTTTGTTGTGTGGCGCATCCTTGGCGGCTACGCCATCGGGCTCGCTTCCGGCGTCTCGCCCATGTACATCGCCGAGATTTCCCCGGCGCGCCTGCGGGGCCGGCTGGTCTCCCTCAATCAGGTGGCCATTGTCTTCGGGATACTGCTGGCGCAGGTAGTGAACTGGCTGATCGCGCGGCCCGTCCCGCCGGGTGCTTCGACGAATGAGATTCTATATCCTGGAACGGGCAGGTAGGATGGCGGTGGATGTTCGCGGTCACCGCGATTCCATCGTTGCTCTTTCTGCTGGCTTCTCTGCTCGTGCCCGAGAGCCCGCGCTGGCTGGCCTTCAAAGGACGTCATGAAGATGCATTGCGTGTTCTGGAGCGGCTTGGCGGGCGCTCTTATGCGCAACACGTCATGGAGGACTTCGCCGCGGTGAGCGGCGGCGCAGCCGCAGCGCTCCATGCTCGCGCGACTCCGGTCGCCGGGCTTGGCGCCAACTCCTCCTGCTGGGCGTGGTGTCTGGCAGTTCTCCAGCAGTGGTGCGGCATCAACGTGATCTTCAACTACGCCCAGGAAATCTTCGCAGCGGCCGGCTACCAGGTCTCCGACATCCTCTTCAACATCGTGGTCACCGGCGCGGTCAACGTTGCGTTCACCTTCGTTGCGTTCTTTACCATCGATCGCTTTGGCAGACGTTTTCTTCTTCTCACCGGCCTTGGCGGGCTCATCGTCATCTACGGAGCGCTTGGCCTGCTCTACCACATGCACCTTCAGGGCAAGCCGATGCTGGTGCTGGTCCTCGCGGCCATCGCTTGCTACGCCATGTCGCTGGCGCCGGCAACCTGGGTCGTCATCTCGGAGATTTTCCCCAACCGCGTACGCAGTAGCGCAGTGTCGATCAGCGTCACCGCGCTTTGGTCGGCGTGCTTTTTGCTCACCTACACGTTCCCACTGCTCAACGCCGCGCTGGGACCGGCAGGAACATTCTGGACCTATGGCGCAGTCTGCCTGGCGGGCGCCGTGTTTCTCGCCCTGCGCCTGCCTGAGACCAAGGGAAGATCTCTCGAAGAGATCGAAACCGATCTTCGCACGTAGACAATGCAGGAGAAGAACGATGCGGGTAAGCCGGACACAATCGAAAGTCAGTACTCCCCTCTCGCTTATGTTTGCCCTTGGAGTGGGTTTCGTCCCGGCTCTCCCGGCGGCTCTGGCATGCGGCGCGGACCACAACCAGCAGGCGACGGTGGTCCTCGACGGCGCCAGCAAAGGGCGGATCTTTGATGGTCTTGGCGCAGCCAGTGCCGGCGCTTCCTCCCGCCTCCTGATTGATTATCCCGAGCCGCAGCGCAGCCAGATCCTTGACTACCTGTTCAAGCCCGGCTATGGCGCCAGTTTGCAGCACCTCAAGGTCGAGATCGGTGCCGACGTGAACTCGACCGACGGCTCCGAGCCCAGCCATATGCGCAGCCCCACTGATCATGATTCTTCGCGCGGCTACGAGTGGTGGTTGATGGCCGAGGCTCACAAGCGCAATCCGCATATTCTTCTCGAGATCCTGCCCTGGGGCGCTCCTCGCTGGGTGAATCCAGATCCCGGCGCCAAGGACACCCTCTACACTCCGAAGATGGCTGAATATGTCGCCGACTTTATTCAGCACTGCGAAGCGCGACTACGGGCTCGATATCGGCGTTCGCCGGCGTCTGGAATGAAAAGGTGTATGACGCCGCCTACGTCAAGCAACTCTACCGAACCCTTGAAGCAGCGAGCACCTGTCCACCAAGATCATCTGCTGCGACGAGTATCCCGGCGAGGGGGCCGGCCAGTTCGCTATCGCGGACGACATCCTGAAGGATCCTGAACTGGCCGCCGACATCGATGTCATCGGCGTGCATTATCCGCTGGTCGACGGCAAACTCACCACTACCGACGCCGCCCGCCGCACCGGCAAGCCGATCTGGTCCAGCGAAGATCAGCCCAACGGTGGAGGCGGCCCGTTTGTCAGCCGCGACTGGGCCGCCGGCGGCCGCATTCTTGCCCACCTTTATAACCGCAATTACCTCGAAGGCACATTCACATCCACCGAGATCTGGAGCCCCATCACCTCGTACTATGACAACCTGGCAGCTCCCAATTCCGGTCTGATGTACGCCAATACGCCCTGGTCTGGCCACTATGACGTTCAAGGAACCATATGGTCCACGGCGCACACCACGCAATTCGCCCAACCCGGGTGGCAGTACCTCGATTCCTCGTCGGGTAATCTCCCCGAGAAGGGAACCTATGTCGCGCTGCGCTCACCGGACAAGGAGAATTGGAGCGTGGTGCTGGAAACCATTGACGCTAAAAACCCGCAGAAAGTCCTGTTTCGTCTCGCAGGGCGGCCTCATCGCCGCCGAGGTTCACATCTGGGAGACCAACAACACGCACACGTTCGAGCATGTTGCCGACATCAAGCCGGAGGGCGGCAGCTTTGAGTACATCTTCGATCCCGATTCGCTTTATTCGTTGACCACAACCACCGGGCAGGGCAAGGGCGTCGCGCAGCCCCCCGCCGCGAAACCATTTCCCTTTCCATATGCGGATGACTTTGATGAGACGCCCCTCAAACACACGCCCAAAATATCTCTCCGACCAGGACGGGGCTTTTGAAGTCCGGGCCTGCAAAGGTCGCCCCGGGCAATGCCTGGAACAAGTGATCACCGAAAAGCCGGTCGCGTGGGCGCCGCTGCCCGATCCGTTTACACTCGCGGGCAATGATGCCTGGACCGACTACAGCATCTCCGCGGATGTGCGCTTCCTTTCCAATGCCCCCGCCGTGGTGATGGGCCGTATCGATTCCGCCAACGTGTTCACGGAGGAGAAAGCGCGCTGGCCCAGCGGCTATATTCTGCGCGTCAGCCCCGGCGGCGCCTGGGAACTGCTTTCCGCGGAATTCAAGAAACCTGTTGCGACGCTGGCATCCGGATCGACCGCTCTCGACAGCAAGCAGTGGCATCGCCTGGAGCTGAACTTCCGTGGACAGCAGATCACGGCTTCGATCGACGGCAAGCCTGTTTCAACCGTCGGCAACCCGGCGCATACCCACGGAATGTTCGCGCTGGGCACGGAGTGGGATCACGTACAGTTCGACAACCTGCGTGTGAAAGAATGACAATTCGCTTTTGGACGTGCGAGCGATCGGCCCCTCGGGCCGTAGGACCTGCGCCATGCCAAGCATTCAAACGAACAGCTTCCCCGCAACTTTCTTGAGACTCTCGATCTCCGCCGGATGCCTTCTCATCGTCGGCCTTCTCGCCGTCATGCAGAGGCATCTGGTGGCGGCCAAAGAAGAGCCGACCCGCATCACCATCGACTATCCGCTCAACGGCTCAGTGTTCCCGCCCGACATGGCGCCGCCCACGTTCCTGTGGCGCGATCCCGCGCCGGCCGCGGACATGTGGCGCATCGACGTCGATTTCGGCAAGGGCTCGGCACCCATCCACGTCGAATCGAAGGGCGAGCGCATGCGCATCGGCGAAATCGATCCGCGCTGCATCTCCCCCAACAACAAGCTTCCCGAACTCACGCCGGAACAGGCCGCCGCGCATACATGGAAGCCTGATGCAGAGACCTGGGCAGCAATCGAGAAACACGCCGGTGGCGGACCCATCACGATCTCCGTTCGCGGCTACGCCTCCGCCAATCCAACACAACTCCAATCGGGCGCGAACATGCAGATGTCTGTCGCCGTCGATCCGGTCAATGCGCCCATCTTTTATCGCGATGTGCCGCTCATGCCTTCCGAGACCGAGAAAGGCTTTATCAAGCCGCTGGCCGAGAGCGCGATTCCCATAATCGCCTGGCGCGTCCGCAACGTGGCCGAGCCCGCCAGCCACGTCGTCATGACCGATCTCCACACCTGCGCAAACTGCCACTCTTTCTCAGCCAACGGCAAAGACGCTGGGCCTTGACATGGACGGCCCGCAAAACGACAAGGGCCTCTACGCACTGGCCTCCGTCGCAAAAGAAAATGACCATCGCAACCGACGACATGGTTTCGTGGTCCTCGTTTCGCGGCGAAGAGGGCGCAAAGTTGCGCGTCGGCTTCATGTCGCAGGTTTCCCCTGACGGCCGTTATGTCGTCACCACCATCCGTCCGCCGGGCACGACCAGCTCGCAGTTCTATTACGTCTCCAATTTCAAGGACTACCGCTTCCTGCAGGTGTTCTATCCGACGCGCGGCATTCTGGCCTGGTACGACCGCACGGCCAAGAGCTCAAGCCGCTGCCGGGCGCCGACGATCCCACGCTACATTCAATCAAACGCCGTTTGGAGTCCCGACGGGAAGTACCTCGTCTTCTCCCGCGCTGTTGCC
Source organism: uncultured Acidobacteriaceae bacterium (assembly GCA_963737665.1). GTDB lineage: Bacteria > Acidobacteriota > Terriglobia > Terriglobales > Acidobacteriaceae > Telmatobacter. Next base: position 44,988 of record CAVTTW010000020.1, on the reverse strand, counting down.
AGGGACCCGTACCGCGCTGACGGCAAGATGGCCTCCTACGCCAACGATCCGCTCGAAGTGCAGATTCAATACGATCTCTACCGCATTCCCTTCAACGACGGCAGAGGCGGAACGCCCGAGCCCATCGCGGCGCGTCGCAGAACGGGATGAGCAACAGCTTTCCCAAGATCTCGCCCGACGGCAAGTGGATCGTCTTCGTCGAGGCACACAACGGCCAGTTCATGCGTCCCGACGGCAAACTCTACATCGTGCCCGCAACCGGCGGCGCAGCGCGGCGCATGAAGTGCAACACACCGCTGATGAATTCCTGGCACAGCTTTTCGCCCAATGGCCGCTGGCTGGTCTTCTCTTCCAAGAGCCGGTCGCCCTACACGCAGATGTTTCTCACCCACATCGACGCTGACGGCAACGACTCGCCCGCCATTCTCATCGAAAACTCCACGGCCGCCAACCGCGCCGTCAATATTCCCGAGTTCATCAACATGCCGCCCGCAGGTATCGACCATATCGATACGCCGGCAATCGATTTCTACAAGCAGTTCGATGTCGCGGAAGACATGGTAAAGAGAGGTCAATACGCCGCTGCCCTTCCGGAGTGGATCAAGGCGCTGGCGATGGACCCCAATGATGCGCACGCGCTGAACAACTACGGTCAGACACTGGCGCGAGCCGGCGAAACCGATAAGGCCATCATCGAGCTTCGCAAAGCCCTCGCCGCCCGCCCCGACTACCCTGAGGCAGAAAATAATCTCGGGTTTGTGCTGGCAGCCTCAGGCCGTTCCGATGACGCGGCGGAGCACTATCGCCGGGCCATCGACTTGAAGCCCGCATACGCTGAAGCCCACGTCAATCTTGGTCGGACACTCACTGATCATGGCCGCCTGTCCGAAGCGATCGATCAGTTCCAGCAGGCTTTGGCCATCAACCCCGACTATGCTGAAGCGCATAACTACCTCGGCTTCGCTCTGGCGTCGGAGAATCACCTCGACGAAGCCGCTGCGGAGTATCGCCTTGCGATCGATTCCGATGCGAACTACGCCGATGCCTACAACAACCTGGGCGTGGTGCTGGCGCGTCAACTGAAAATCGACGAGGCGATTGAGCGCTTCAACAAGGCTATCGCGCTTGATCCCTCCTGCGTGGGCGTTGAAAGTAATCTCGGCCATGCCCTGCTCGCGAAGGATCGCGTCGATGAGGCGATTCCGCATTTGGAGGGCGCCGTCCAGGCGAACCCCCGATCGGCCGATCTGCAGAGCGACTTGGGCGCGGCTCTCGCGGAACGAGGAAGAATCGATGAGGCGATTCCGCACTTCGAGCGAGCATTGCAGATTTCCCCGCAAATGGTGAAGACAGAAGTACTATCTTGGCCTGGCTCTGATCACCGGGGGCCGCGCCGCGCAGGGACTCGCGCAATGGCGCAATGCCCTGCACCAGGACCCTGACAACCTGCGCATCTTGAATGATGCGGCATGGTTGATGGCGACCTCGCCCGATTCGGCGCTGCGCAATGGCGAAGAAGCAATGCGCCTCGCCTCTCGCGCCTCGCAACTGACTGCATCGCGCGACCCGGCGATCCTGGGTACGCTCGCGGCGGCCTGTGCCGAAACCGAAGACTATGACAAGGCGATCGAAACCGAGAAGGAAGCGGTCAGCCTGGCGACGCAGCAGGGAAAGACGGATCTCGCTGCGGCTTTGAAAGATCGGATCCCCTTATTTAAAGCCCGGAGGCCGATCCGCCAGAAGTGAGGTGGCGGTGAAGAAATACCCAGCTCGTCCCGGCACGGTTGTCTGACTAGATGAAGTCTGTTTCCAAAGGCGATCCGCATGTGGCAAGACGGCTCAACCAACGATCGAGCGCGATGTCATTGCCCGCGGCGTGTTCACTTCATTGGCCGAACCGCGCAGGAAACTCATGAAATACATCCACCAACTAAAACAAGGTCTCGAAGATCGCGAAGTGGCGCTACTTTGATCCCACAAGCCGCATTACTCCCACTTCAACCGTCACAGCTCACTAGAGACTTTTTCTGCCGCTTTGTAGCCGCCGAATTTTTCCGCTGTGCATCGGCGATCCGGCTCCTGGCTTCCGGGCTTAAGCTGCGCTTCGCCGCCTTCGCTTTCTCTATCACTTGGCCCGCCCGAACACAGCTTGTAGCGAACAGTCTAAGGCCTTTGGCATTGCAACCGGTTCCTCAACGCCCTGAGCAATCTTCCCAATCTCCGTGGCCAGGTCCAACGCTGGCTTCACTTCCGCCTCCCGTTGATAACCAACCCGACCGGCGATCGCCGGGTAGCATTATCGTCGCGAGGATCCACCTTCGAAAACAGAAGGTTCGAAAGTGCTTCGGGAAACGGTGTGCGTCTGAGGCAAATTTCGGGTTGATCAGACAGAATGATTCTGGCCCGGGTAGCGTACTGGCGTTCTGCGCACCTTCTTGCGCAGCAAAATTCTCTTCTGAATTCGTGCTTCCAATATGAAAGCCCCGTTCTCGACGGATCGTCACATCCCCTCTCCGCCGCCCTCCTACGACGCCGAAGCCGGTCATCTACAACCGCGAATTGCTCGACTGCCACTGGACAGTTGTTACCTTCCAGATTCACCCGAGTAGCCCAGGAGGTCCGGTCAACCAGAACCAGCCCCGGTTGCGCAGACGATCCCTCGAATCGCTCTTCGCATTTCTGAACGCATCTGCCTCCCAATCTTCAATCTATGGTGACCTTAGCCGTTGCGGTGGCAGTCTGCTTTCCCGACGTTCCTGTGAATGTCACCACATAGTTGCCAGGCTGAGTTGTCTTTGGGACTGAAAACCCTGAGACGGCGGCCGCCGATCCGTTGAGCTTCACAGTCATTGGGAAGCTAACGCATTTCGACTGTGGAGGGCCACCGGCGCATGTCAACGTCACCGAGCCCACAAATCCATTTAAAGAGTGAAGATCAAGGGCAAATGCTCCCAATTGACCGCGCTTGATTGTTTCGGAGGCCGGTACTGGTTGGATGGTGAAGCTGGCACCGGCGCTAAGGACGGAGAAGCTTCTGGTCACGGGCGGGGCAGCGGCATACGCGTTGTTTCCACCCTGCGTCGCTTCCACAGAGCAGGCGCCGACAGTAACGATGGTGAGCGTCGAGCCGGATATCGTGCAGACGGTGGTGGTGAGCGAGACGTAAGAGACAGGCAAACCGGAGCTCGCCGTCGCCGTAAGCGTAACGGGAGGTGTACCAATGGTCACATTCGGGAGCGGATTAAAAGTGATCGTCTGCGCGGCCCCACCGGAGATCGTTAGGGTGCCGGAGACGTAATTGAAGGTGTAATTGGCTGCGGTGAGCGCCTCAGTCGAGAAGGTGATCGGATAGGCGCCAGGTCCCGAAGAAGTTGTGGCCGTCGTCGTTTCGGTAGCCGTTCCTGACACGACTGCGGTGGTGTCGCCATTGACAAAGCCCGTGATCGTGTAAGTCAGAGCGGGCAATGGCTGGCCGAATGTGATACTCGCGTTGTTTGCAGTGACGGTCAGAGGTGTGCGGTTTACGGTAAAGCTTTGCAGGACCGGCGTCGCGGCAAAGTAATCGGCATTTCCGGCCTGAGACGCCGTGACCGTCACAGTTCCGGCACCGGTCACCGCGAGCGTAGAACCGTTGATCGTGGCCGGACCCGTAACCGCGTAGCTCACGGTCAGTCCCGAACTCGCCGTTGCCGCGAGGCCGAACGCGGTGGCTCCGTAGGTGGCTGAAGGAAGGGCATTGAACGTGATGGTCTGCGAAGCTTTCGCGATAGTGAGGGTGCCACTTACATAAGTGAAGGTGTAATTGGCCGCCGTTAACGATTCCTGGGAAAACGTGATCGGATAGGTTCCCGGCGCGGAAGTAGATGTGGCAGTGGTCGTTTCGGTTGCCGATCCGGAGACGACCGCACTCGAGTCCCCATTGACGAAGCCGGAAACTGTCGACGTGAGGGCGGGCACCGATCCGCCGTAAGTCATCGATGCGTTATTGGCGCTGACGGTCAACACCGCTGGGCTCACGACCAAAGAGACGGTCGAAGTCACCGTGGAATAAGTGGTGGTGTCGGTCGGAGTAAATGTTACGGACAAGGTGCTTACCCCCGCGACGGGAATCGAGCCGGCCGCGGGGCTGTAGACAAAAGTACCTGGGACCGAAGCTGTGGCGTCGAGTTGGGTGGCGGATAGTGCTGCACCATAAACGATCGCCGCGGGCGTTGTCCACGTAATCGTAGGGGTTGTTAGAGCAGACTGGGGGGTGAGATGGAAGTCGACCACGCTGATTGCCTGATTCGACACGGTTGCGGACTTTGTCGCGGCGTCTGGGACATACCCGGCTGGCACGGTAATGCTGATTTGAGTCAGGCCCACAGGAACGCTCTGCATCAGGTAAAGACCGGTCTGGTCGGTGACCGTAGTTCCAAGCGCCACTCCATTCGAGGCCACAACCGTGACCGGCACGTTCGCCATTGCACCAAGCGGCGTCGTGACGTGACCGGAGACTGCTCCCTGTGCGCTTTGGAAGGTTCCGACCACGATGGCGCGTGTCGCCGCGTTGTCCAGCGTGTACTGCTCAGCATAGCTCGGATCGATTTGCGCCTCGATGATGTAGACGCCCGCGCCCGGATTCTTCCATGTGGCATAGACATATCGCGCGCCGAAGTCCGGCCCCAACACCGACAGGCTATCGATGATAGTTTGTCCGAGCTTGATCGGAGCAGAGCCTGGGGCCGTAGCGTAGAAGTTCACCGGCACGTTGGTTGCCACGATGGTTGAGTCCGATGCCCAGTAGTGAATCTGCGCAATGATGGTGATCTCCGAGTTCGGCGCAGGGTTGTCGTTGGAGAAGGTGATGTCGCTCGAATCGACCCAGAGGTTGCTGCCTGGCGGTGTAACACTCGGCGGCAGCTGGGTCCACGTCCACGTCCAGCAATTGCAGGCGCTACCAAACTGGTAGGAGCCCGATCCGCCCCAGGCAGAGGGGGCGATCGTTGACGGAGGAGGCGTCGTGGCCAAAGGAGGCACGACCACCGTGAAGGCGAGTTGCCGTGTGCCGGTGAACGTGTAGTCGGTTACGGTCATCGCGATCTGATAGGTGCCAGGGGTGGACGGAGCCTGAAGCGTTTGCGAGAAGTTTCCGTTGATGTCGGTGTGGTTATTTCCGTAGGTCCAGGTTGTGCCATCGCTGGCCGTCATTGTGATCTGCACCGAGCCACCCATCACCACGTAGTTGGTGTACTCGACGCCATTCGAATAAATGTCGTACACCGCCTGGCCGCTCACGGTGAACAGCGAGGAGGTATAGACGGTGGAGGGTATATTGCCGGTAACCAGGAGGCCTCCTTGTGTAGGTGGCGTCGTCACGCCGACCAGCACGATGGTGGTGGCCTGGTTGTTTGTCTTGGAGATCTCCTGAATTGCGTCGCTTGGATCGACGACGACCTGGATCAGATGATTGCCGTTCGCCAGGGGAAGCGTGATGCTCGCAGCAGCGGTTCCATTTGCGCCGATCTGACTAATCACGGTGCTTCCCAGGAGGTTGCCAAATTCGGAGAAGGTCACCGTGACGTTCGAGGCTTGAAGAGAGCCCAGATTGTGAATGTCCGCGGTCAGCGTGACGGTCGAATCGGCGTTGACGATTGCTGGCAGGATGTCGCTGGCAGTGACGGACAGGTCCGGCAAATTCTGCTGCAGCACGTTGACCGTGACGTTGGCGTAGAGAGGTGGTTCCGTTGTCGACGGAGATCTGCAGCAGGATCCCGTCGTAAGTGCCCGCAGTTGTCGAACTGCCGTCGACCACGATAGGCACGCTCAGCGATTGCCCAGCGGCAACGGTTACCGGGTTCGCGCCCGAAACCGTGAGCGATGGCCCGGAGTTCGGGCTCAGGAATACGAGCGTCGCCGAGTGGGCGACGGTATCCGAGTTGGTCAGTTGGATGCTCTGATTGCTCTGCGTTCCTTGTACCAGCGAAAACGTATAACTTGTCGAAGTGGTAACGCTGCCGGGGAAGGACGGCGCGGGTGGCGTCGTGACTGTGAGCGTGACGGGGATCGTTGCGGGCGATCCGGAAGCACCGGGCGCTGTGACCGTGATGGTGTCCTGATACGTTCCCGCCGCCAGCCCTGCGATATTGACCGACGCGTTGATCGTGGAAGGAGCCGTGCCGCTAGTCGTGTCCAGCGAAAGCCAGGTTTGAGTGTTCGAAGCGGTCCAACTCAACGACCCGCCGCCGATCGTGATTGGCTGCGCAGCCGGATTGCTTCCACCCGATGTCGCCGCGAAGGCAAGCGAACCTGGACCAACTGTCAGCGTGGAGGTAACCGGGTTGACCGTGATCGAGACAGTCGAAGTCACGGTCGCATATGTCGTTGTGTCGGTCGGGGTGAAGGTTACCGACAGTGTATCCACGCCAAGGGGCGGGACGGTTCCGGCTGCTGGGGTGTAGACAAACGTTCCCGGAACCGAGGCGGTGGCGTCCAGTTGCGCGGCACTGAGCGCTGTTCCGTACGTGATCGGGGCAGGCGTCGGCCAGGTGATCGTGGGTGCAATCTTACTCGTAAGCTGGAATGTTGCTGAGACACCGGTATTCTGCGCTCCGCCGCCCGGGCCGACCGAGAACACTACGGTGTCTCCGGCATTTAGAGCGACATTCGTGTTGAAGGGAACCAGTTGCCCTTCTGCGGTGACGCTTGAATTGAAGAGGACCGTTCCATTTTGCACGACAGCAACGACGGTACCGATGCCATATTGATCACCGCGGAAACTGGATGTGAGGGAATATGTGCCGGTGGAGGGGGCGGTGAAGATGAGGTTGGAATACTGGCCTCCGACCCCGGCTACGAGAACGAACTCGTTGGCAAGGAAATCGACGTTCCCATTATCATAGGCGGGGCCGTTGTTGTATTCGGCTGCTGGAGAGGTGGCATTGTTGACCGTTGAGGAGAGCCAATACTGGGCGTTGGGTCCGTTGACACCGTTTTGAACGGTTTGGTCGTACAGCGTAATTGGCGTGGTAAAACCCGATGACCATCCATAAGACCACACGCCATTGGGATTGGTCTGAGCCGTCCACCCTGCCTCAAAGCTTGTGGCAGCGTCGTAAGTATTTGCGGAGGCGTTGACGGTGATCTGTACGGTCGCTGTGGCCGTGGTGTAATCGACCAGGTCTGTGGGGGTAAAGACAACCGATAGAGTGTTCACACCGAGCGGCAGTACGGTGCCGGCGGCAGGTGTATAGACGAAGGTTCCGGGAATGGTGGTGGTGGCGTTGAGTTGAGTCGCACCAAGCGCCGTACCAAATGGAATCGGTGCCGGTGTTGCCCACGAGATGGCTGGAGTGACCGGGCCTGTGCTGGTCGCTATTCCGCTCAGTTGAATGGTTTGCGCCGAGTAAGCCGGACCTTGGGCATTGAGGCTGGTATCTATCAAGGTCAGGCTGCCGCCGATGTTGCCGCTCACCATGGGAGCAAAGTCGATGCCAACCGCACAGTTCGCGCCCGCGGCCAGCTCGAACGCCATCGACGAACTCAGCAATTGCTGGCAAGTTGAGGAACTACCCCAAAGGAAATTTGCGGACAGGCTGGGGTTCGCGCCCGTAGCTGGAACCGGGAAAGTCAGTGGCGCGTTGCCGATGTTCTCCACGACCAGGGTTTGCGGGCTATCGGTACTCGTCGACCCGACCGGGGTCGTTGCGAAACTCAGTTTTGGCGGATCGGCGAAATCCGACTTTTCTATCCCATTTGAATCGCCGACGTATACGTTGCCGGACGCATCGACGGCAACTGAAGATGGAACTGCCAACGCGGCTGTCGCCACTATGCTTTGAACATATCCACCCGCTGAGGGAGTCTCCTTGAGCAGACTGGTCGCACCGTTCTGGGTGACGTAGACGTTTCCGCTCCAGTCCACTGCGAAATTCTCGAGAAGACCGGAGAACCCGCTTGCGACGGTGCTCTGAATGTACCCACCTGCCGAGGGTGTCTCCTTCAATATTTGTGACGCGCCTTGGTTGGCGATGTATAGGTTCCCACTCCCATCTACGGCCACGCTCTCAACACCAACTAAACCGCTAACACCCAGCGAACCACTTTCCAAAACGGTTTGCGTGTAGGCGCCCGCTGAGAGCGTCTCCTTCAGTACCTGATTATTTCCGTAATTGGCAACGTAGACGTTGCCGCTGCCGTCGACTGCAATTCCTGCAGGATCGCTGACGCCGGTTAAAGTGTTTCCAACCACATTCTGAACATAGCCGCTCGTAGAAGGTGTCTCCTTATACACAACGGAGTCCCACTCATCAGCAACGTAGACGTTTCCTGCTCCGTCAACGGCGACTCCATAGGCGTTGGGCACAGTAGCGATCGTGCTTTGCACGTAGCCGCTCCCCGAAGGAACTAACTTGTACAACTCGCCGGCAGTGTGATCCGCAGCATAGATGTTGCCGCTGGCATCCACTGCGAGCCCAAGCAGCCAACTGAACCCGCTGGCAGCGATGCTCATGTTACCTGGGGAAAAAGCTACCTGCGGGCCGACGCCGGTCCCTTGCACATAGGCTGTTGCAAGCACGGTTCCTGCCCCGTCCAGAAGTTCAACGGCACCATACTGCACCCCTGCATGCCGGGGCATGAAGCTCACGTTCACGGTGCAGGTCTCATTCACCGCGTAGGTGTGGCCGGTTCCGTTTGTGGAGCAGGTCCCGGTTCCGGCATCGGTAAAGTCCAGTCCCGGTGCGCCCTGCGTCAGCACAGCCGGCGCGGCGATGGTGCCGCCGGTGGTGAATGTGAACGCCATGGTGAGTGCGCCGGGCGTAGCCGGATTCACCGCAATCGACCCGGCGTTCGCTCCATGACGGACGACTTCGTCCACAACGTTGCTCGAGTAGTACGCGATGTAAACATTCCCACTCGCGTCTAATGCCACGCCGCGAGGCCACACTAATCCTCCGGCGATCGCGGTCACGCAGCTGGCGCTGACGCATCCAGCGGGCATTGCCTCTACAGCGTTGTTACCGGTGTCGGCAATGTATACCGTTCCGTCCGGTCCCACCGTCAATCCATTAGGGGAGCTAAATCCGCCACCCAGCGTGGTGACGCAACTAGCCGAGTTGCACCCGGCGGGCATTTCGTACACGGAGGTGCGATCGGCGACGTAGATGTTGCCGCTTGAATCAACAGAGACTCCCGACGGTCCGTTAAATCCGCCGCCTAACGTGGTTACACAGGCCTGCGAAGCGCATGCGGCAGGCATCTCATACACCGCGCTATTGCTGCTGTCAGCCACATAGACATTTCCACCTATGGTCTAAGGCCAGCCCCAGGGGGCCGGAAAATCCTCCGCCCAGGGTCGTGACACAACTGGCTGAGGTGCACCCGGCGCCCATCTTATAGACTGCGTGGGTACCCCAATCGCCCACATACACGTTTCCGCTCGAATCTACCGCGAGGCCGACCGGTAATCGAAAACCCGCCTCCTAGGGTGGTAATCGTGCAGCTGTTGCTGCTGTATTGGGCCGAAGTGCAACCGGCGGGTATCTCCTTCACGAGGTTGTTGCCTGTGTCGGTGACATAGACATTTCCGTTGCCGTCCACTGCCATCCCCCACGGAAGGGAGAACCCCCCGCCCAGGGACTGACCGACGTAGGCTGTCTGCGCGGCTAGACTGCCGGCGCAGAGACACACTGCCGCGGGCAATAGCAGGAATATCCTGCGAACGCGAGTCAAAACTCTCCAAGCCAGGGGAAGAAACAGAAGGAGCCAGATGCTGGGGAGAGAGCGGTTAGACACAGCCTGGGGCAGCAGCAAAAAGAGGCGCATAGAGATTCCTCCGCGCGAGCGCGATAGTTTGCTTTGTTTTTGGGTATCCCTCTGAAAACAGAGAGCGATTCAGGCGTTTGAGCGCTGGGGAGATGCGACTGAATCGGGCACCACGGACTCTAGCATCCGTCGGGCGAAGTACAAGTGTTTTTTCGTGTCAGGAAAGCAGTTGATATCAAATTCATGGATTGCTACCGGTGTATACGCGCGTTTCACGCTGTATGCGGCCACCATTGACCGCCTGCATTCGCCTGGCCCATTTTGGCGATTGGGGTCGACCGCCCTTATCGCTTCGCTGCTGCTGCCCTGGAAGGCAGGGAAGAATTTTGCTCCAGTCAGGGGACCGATGGAACAGATTCACCCCGACATCCTTCCAGGCAACGCACCTTTGTGAATTTGGCCTCTTCGGCAAACGCCAGAGCATGCGAGTGGCCGCCCGATCCGAAGAACTCGCGATGGGCGTCCCGAAACCTGTCATCCGGATACACGGAGCGCAACTCGAGTTTCTTGTTGAACTCGTACCAGATCCGGCAATCCGGATTCAGGTCGCACTCACGAACTGAAATCCGGAGTCCGTCTGCCCCGGCGATTGGCACCAGGCCGGCGTTGTACGACTGGGTCGCCACGTTCAGATCGCTCCGTGGGAACAAGACACGAAAGCGCTCTCGCGCAAGGCCCATTCCGTGAATCTGTTCTCCGGAGTCCTTCTCAACGGATGCGCCGGATATCTGATCCGGGTCGAGGACGATAAGAGTCGCCTGCTCATACCCATTGGAGACGCCGGTGGCCACGATGAACTGCCGGCCATTATCAAGATTAGCCAGCGTGGCATAGTCGAGATGTCCGGAGTGCCAGTATTCGGAAATGGTCTTACCGTGAGTATCGATTAACGCGACCTGGGATGGATCGAGCGGCTCGTGAGGGCTAACCACAACGATGCGGGCGGACCTTCCGGCGGTTCCATTCAACACTCTAAAGCCGCGAATGAAAAACGTCGGTGGGCTCCCGCGCAGTTCGGGCAAGGCCCTTCCGGGGGTCCAGCGCCATTTCTCCACGCCGCGAGTCGAGTAACAGATCAATGTAGAAGAATGTTCGTAGGGTTGAACTGCGGGATGATAGACCAGCAGCACACTGAGATTGCCGTCACCATCCAGATCCCCAATCCATGTTCGCGATGCGAAGTCTCCTTTGTAGTAATCGCTCCAGAATCCGTCCGCGAAACTCTTGCTCCATAAAGCCCTGCCTCTGGCATCGACAACCGTTACGGTATTTCCGTCCAAGCGCACAGCTTTCGGGTCATCCAACAGACCGGACCAAAGTCTCAAGGTGAATATCAAGACGGGGACCATGAATGTGCCCAGGCTGAGCCACAGCCAGAGCCGCCCTCCTTTGATTCGTTTTGGAGCGTGGTGAGGTGAGTCTAAGTTCCGCCTCACTCACCACGTCGGTTGTCCGCAGCGGGGCTTCAGATTCCTGATCGGCAATACGAGTGGAACAGAGTATCCAATGAGGCTTGGCGCCTGCCAACGTACGCAGAGATCTGTCCGGCAGGCTGATGATCGTGGGATCATCTCGGCCTTCCACAGCGTAGTAGGACTCCAATGCTTTGCGGAGGCGAGTAACCGCCGGCGCCAAGTCGGCGGATGTTTTTAACTTTGCCTCGTCGGCCCACAACTCCTGGATAATCCGGTCGGGCTTAAGGGAGGACTGCCTGTCGATGTTCTGAACCAGAAACGTGAGCAATTGCTTCAACTGAGCCTTGCCGTGGAAGACCCGGCTCCGAAGGATGCGCTCTAGCTGTTCAATTACTGGTCCCTGATCCATGGCCCGGGAAACGACCTCTCCGTACTAACCCGAGAATTGCTTGATCGAAGGGTGATGGGAAGCCCAGCGGAATTATCGCACAACTTAGGTCCATTGGTTGCCGAATACGGTAATTAAACAGGGTGCAACACGCAGAACAAACCTAAGCGGGACAACAGGTTAGTAAATCGGTTGTTTGGTCGGAACCAGGGGGTCGGAGGTTCGAATCCTCTCTCCCCGACCATTCTTGATTTTTTTACTCTTCTGGAGATTAGGTCGAATGGGTAAGTGTAATTAGGATAGACACTTACAGCATTTATAGAGCAGTTCGAAACTACTTTTCTTAGCAGTTCCTCCTGCTCTGCTGGTTTCTGATTAACATACATGGAATGAGCGTTTTGCGCGAGTTCTAAAATTCTGCGCACGCCGGGTAGCGGGTTTGCTCCTTTAGCCTCCTCCAGCTGAGTAATCTGGCCCTTGACCGCCCATTCTTTACTGCTGCCAGTCTGCCTGCTTGCGCTGCCAGAACTCCTCGGATATTTTGCCGTCGAGTTTGTCGCAATAGGCGGCGTCCATGCGACGGTGGAGGGCATCAAGGGATCTGTCCAGACGCGCAAGGTCGTTCTTCTGCCGTATACGTGTATCCGCGTGCCTGCGTTGCAGACCTGCCTCAATCGCCTTAGCCACGTCAGCCGCCACACGTCCCTCAGAACGTCCCCATTTTCTCGATGATTTGCTCTTCGCGAAAATATGGCAGGTCGCACGGACCACGCCCGTGACTGCAGCGGTAGTACACGTACTTGCCCTTTTTTATTTCCGCCGGTGAGCGTGCAGTCGTCGTGAGCACACTTCAGTAGACCCCGAAAGGCAATGTCGTGCTTTTTGTACTTGGACGTGTGCCCCCCGTTCAGTGCAACTTGAACTTGCGAATATAATCCCCGCGTGATCAACAGCGGGTGCGTACCCTGGTACGTCTCGCTGCCCAATTAGATTGCCCCATATAAAACGGGTTCGTCAGCATCTTGTGCAGATTTGTTTTCAAAAGGCACGTACCCTCATTTCGCAGCGCTTTTGAGAGCGTCACAAGGGAGTGACGTCCGACACGTACAGCTCAAATATTCGCTTTGCAGGTCATGAGGAAGGCTTGGTCGCGCCGCCCCTTGAGACCTTTGCCAAGCCAATTTTCGGCTTTGCCACGGCAATATTCCCAACAACAGTCATAAAAGGTAATGCCGCCATCCAAAGCCGCATGGACAAGCTCGACCGCGGTCTGTTCATCCTTAGCTACACCAATATGATGTCCTCCGCAACCGAGTGCCGAGACCTGAAGGTTGGTCGTACCAAAACGCCTGAGTGGAATGTTCCCGCTAGTTTCCATGCCACTCGGATGCACACTTGTCTCGATCCGGTGCGGATTGCTGCGCGAAAAACTTTTCTGCATCCTTGCGGGTAGATCCGACCTAGCAGACACTGTCGGCCGTCGCGTAAACCGTTGCAATTTAGGAAGCGGGCGCGCAGGAAGGCGTCATCAGAGACTCATTGCTCTTCCACTTTCTCTTCGTCTGAGCTAGTCTTCCGCGCTCTTCAGATCGATCACCACGATAGTGATGTCGTCTGTTTGGCCCTTCCCCCGTCCGTCGCGTGACCATGCAAGGGCCTCTCGCAAAAGGTCATCAGCAAATTCTTCGGTTCCACAGTCGCGCATATTGTGTATGAAGGCGGGTAATGCGGTCTCTCCGAAAGACTCTTCAGCCGCATTTTCCGCCTCTGTCAGACCGTCCGTATATACCAGGAGTCTGTCTCCGCGCTCGAAGTGAAACTCGCTCTCATCATAGATCTCGTTTACCCGCACACCGAGCAGAAGTCCAGACTCCCCAATTTTCTCCAAAGTTTGCGCTCTGCGCCGCCACAATAAAGGCGATGGATGTGCACCGGCCGCATGTCGACCGATTCCGCTTGCGGTATCGAGGTAGAGGTACGATGCAGTCACATATTGTTCACGAGCTTCCTTGCAGAGGACTGTGTTTAGTCCGCCAATAATGCCGGCCGGGCCGCCGTCGTTCCTGCACGACGTCGAAACGGCAACCTTAACCATGGAGGCGACGAGCGCGGCAGGCACTCCATGTCCAATGACGTCGGCCACCAGTATGCCCATGCAGCACGGTCGAGATGTTAAAAAATCGTAGAGATCTCCTGCAACGTCTGTCATCGGAGCGTAACGCACGGCAATATTGGCATTTTCGAGTACGGGGATCTCGCGAGGGAGGATAGCCTTCTGAATCCGTGTGGCTGCTCGCATTTCATCGGTCAGTGAGAGCAGTCTCCGATCGTCTGCAACGATACGCTGGATGGTGGCATACGAAAGGCAAATCACCAACGCTAGAAACCCGTACGGCTCAACACCGGCATGCCAATCTCCGACTTGCCGCCGCAGTAGGCGATCCGTCGAGAACGCGCAGAAAAACACTGTCATCCCTGTAAATAGGATTCGTCGGTGGGCCAAATACGGAGGTTTGTATCCAGTCACGAATCCCACGCCGAGTACCACCGGCACCATGATGATCAGTACGGTCCCTGGGGGAAGAATGAATCTGGAGTAGTGGTGATGCGTTATGCTGACAACCACTACGACTGCTGCTACACAATAGATCCCAATGAGCCATCGCAGTGCCCCGCGCCATCCTTGGCCGTAGAAATCTTCAAATAGTAACAGGCCAGGAACAACCGTTGACAGGCTGATAAGATGCTCAACCGCCAATCCAATGTTCTGCGGCTGTCCAAAGCCCAACTGAAAGACAGAGTTCCTAGAAATAAGGGCCACCGCATAGAGTATGGAAAACAGACCGAACGAGAGCAAGAATTTCTCGCGGTTCCGCCGCCGAAGTACGTAAAGAATGACAGCGGCAACTCCGAGTGTCGCTATCATTTCGCTAATTAGTAAGAGAAGGATGGCGCTACGCATAACAGTTTCTCTCGAGCACACTATCTACATTCGTCGTCACTGCAGCAAAGCCTTCGGTAATCTTCGCGCGTGTCACTGAAATCTCTCATTTGAAGAGGATCTTCGCCATCATTCCCTTGTCCTCATGACTCAGCAGATGACAGTGGAACAGAGATACGCCCCGGATGATGGGATCAGTGAAATCCATTATCAGGTCCACGTTACCTTCAACTGGGACATTGACCGTGTCCAGCCATTCGGGGCGCTTGAGCCGTACGCCGTTCTGGGCGTAGATGAGGAAGTGAACCTGATGGATGTGAAATGGATGCACCTCGTGCGTGCTATTCATGACTCGCCAGTGATGAAAGGCCCCGATGGATACGGTTGTCATGGGTGGATCCGACGGACGAAATTTCCTGCCATTGATGTAGAAGCCGTTCTTGTCCTCGGTGAAGTTTACGATGAAGTCAGAAGAGCTCTTTTCCACGTGTGCCACCAAAGCGGGTGACAAGAGCTTGTATACCGGCGGTCGGCCATCGACCGGAGTGATTCCGGGTTCAGGGGCGGGCTGCGCAACATTGACCAAGTCTGCGAGCACCATTGCCGGATTCGCATCTCCATCGCTTCCCGTATCAAAGCAACGTGTTCGCAGTGTTGCTCGGGCTCCTGGCCTGGGGCCGATAATGATTGCTTCCACTCTTCCTGCCGGTGGAAGTAGAACATGAGATGCAAATTCAACGGGGTGTCGTGGATTGTGGAAGGCCAAAGGCATTCCATCGAGCGCGACGATTTCAAGTCGTTCTCCGTCGACCTGTAAGTCGGCGTAAAGGTCGGGCGAGGCATTCACAATTCTCCAGAATTGACGCTCTCCAGTGGTCACGGCGATTTGCGGTCGTAAGGCGCCGTTCACCGTGAAAATCCGCTCCGGTTGTTCGGTTGAGGCACTACAGGTTTTCGTCGAGAGGTCAACTCTGCGCATCAACTCGTGAGAGGCTGGATCGTTCTTGGCGATTACCTGGTCCCGCAGCACGAGTATCCTCTCCCGCATATGTCGAATTTCCGGAACGTAGCGCTCAATGCCGTCGATTACGATCGCTCCCGACATGCCGTCAAGGTCTTGTTGATAGCTCTCTCCATGAGGGTGCGTGTGATACCAGTAGAGACCTGGCGGCTGACCTAAGGGGATATTAACGACGTATCGCAGGGACTGCCCGGGCATGGCCATCATCGTGAGCACATCATCCTGAGGAGCGTCCGGCGATACGTGCAGACCATGGAAATGCAAGTTTGTCATGTTCATGCATGGCCCGTCGATGCACTGCTCATGCGAGTTCGTCGACATTGCATTTACGTAGGTCAGCCGAATGTCTTCCCCGGGGTTCGCGTGAATGACGGGCGCGTCTTCGCGTCCATTGAATGAAAACTCCGCTCTTCCCGTGTTTGGATCGTTGATCGCCGACAGAACAATCGGCGAGCGGGCTTCTGGCGGATCCGATAGAAGCGGCGGCGTGGAGTTCTGGCCTGAAGCAGCAGAGCCCTGCGCGGCTGTCCGCATACTACCGAGGGTGGCAATGCACATCCCACACACGAAGGAAATCGTGCGCACCGTTGAGGTTTGACTCGAAATCATGCGTCGTCCGCCTCCAATCCCAGCCACCTGCTAAGACTGCATTTAGCACGAGGCGTGCCATTCGATTTCCGTGTCAAAGCGCGAACTGTCGAGCGCCAAAAGGCTTTGTGGCAACCTAAAACCCCGTCGGATCGCTGACATCTGTCGCAGAGCTGACATCGAGCTGCGTCGCACCTGGATCGGATCCGGAGGCCAGGCCCTTGGCGCCTCCCTCGCCCAACGTGGTCTGTGGCGTCGAAGGTTGTCGGCTTCTGTCGAAATCCCGACGGCTGCGGCAAATGCCGATACCGAGGTTTGCAGACCAAAACTAGTGGAAACTCCACCCGTTCGACTACTTTGCTGGATCCTTCGGTCTTGGAGCCGGTATGGCATTGCAAATGCCCTAAGACCTGCAAGGGTTGAAGAGGAGGTTCACACTTCGATGCCTTTGGGAGGACACTGTGAGATCTGAGCTGGTCTTTAGCGCCCTGGAGCATGTTCCCAATCGATTCTTGTTGACGAAGCTTGCAGCGACGGCAACGCGCAAATTCCACCGGCCAAGTGGGCGAGTCCAGGAAACGATAACGGAAGTGTTGTTGCGCTTGAATCATGTCAGCCCGATTCCTTGGACGCAGGAGTCCAGCGAGATGCGGCTCTTTGGGCCCGTTGAGCGGTTACAGGCTTGTCGCATCAACCAAAGTTGGGCCGTGGCCTGAAGATGCGCTAAGGTCCAAAAAGGGTTCAGCGGCCCCAATTTGGCTGAGGCCTTTGAATTGACGAATTACGAGTGATGTAAGGCCGGCACGCAACTTCCTCTGGGGTGATCGACGGTTCCACGAAGGAAGCCGTGCTAGCCGGCTTCGTCAAGCAACTAGCTTGTCGCGAAGCAGCGACATGGTAGAAACAACTGTTACTGCAGTCGCGGCAGCATTCCCGGTTCCTGCGCGGGCGGCTCGCTTTCGAGAGACGGGCGGGAGATTCCAAGCCTCTGCATCTTGTAAATGAGCGTAGTCCGCTTGACGCCAAGTCGGGCTGCTGCGCCATCCCGTCCTCCGATTACCCAGCCCGCCGATTCGAGCGCGCGTAGAATCACGGCGCGTTCGGTATCGATCAGGGTAGTTGGAAGTGGCGAGACGTTGATGCGCTGCATTCCGGAAATCAGCAATGGATTCGGCAGCACGCCATGTTCGGACAGGATCACCGCGCGCTCAATCAAGTTTTGCAGTTCACGGATATTGCCCGGCCAGTCGTACGAGCAGAGGGCCATCATCGTTTCATCTGGAATCTGGTCGATCTGCCGGCCTACTCGCCGGCTGAGCATCTCGGAAAAATGCGCGACCAGTTTCGGGATGTCCTCTCGGCGTTCTCGCAAGGGCGGCAACTGGACCGGAAACACGTTCAGGCGGAAGTAGAGGTCGCTGCGAAAGTCGCCATTTCTCACCATCTGCGCCAGGTCGCGATGTGTGGCAGCTACGAGCCGCACATCCACCTTGTGCGTGTGACTGCTTCCCAGGCGTTCGAACTCCTGCTCCTGCAATATGCGCAGCAGTTTCGGCTGCAGGGATGGCGGAATATCACCGACCTCATCCAGGAACAGCGTACCTTTGTCCGCCAACTCGAAGCGCCCAAGTTTTTGCGTGATGGCTCCGGTAAACGCGCCTTTTTCGTGGCCGAAGAGTTCGCTTTCCAGCAGATCCAGCGGGATGGCAGCGCAGTTCAGTTTGATGAACGGGCGTCCGCACCGGGGGCTGATGTTGTGAATCGCACGTGCAATTAATTCCTTGCCCGTACCGGTTTCACCTTGGATCAAAACAGTGGAGCTTGTTGGGGCTACTCGTCTGACCCCCTCGAGCACTGCTTCCAATGCCGGACTGTCGCCAATGAGTTGTTCGAATTTGCGCGGGCGAGAGCCTTGATCGCTGCTGTGATCGCCGCAGCCACACTCTTCGGACGGCCGCACGGTAAACCTTGTGCTCATCGTGTACCTTCCTTCTCGCTCAACGCTCGAGTGCTGCTCGGACACTCTCGATCAGAACTTCGTCGTCAAAGGGTTTTGGTAGGAACTCCACAGCCCCTGCTCTCAGTGCCTGGAACCGCATTTCTTCGTCGCCGTGTGCGGTGATAAAGATGGTCGGAATCTTGCAACGTTCGGCATTCAGCCTGGCCTGCAACTCCAGACCGGACATTCCCGGCATGCGAATATCCGTAATCAAACATGCCGTCTCCTGCGTGATTGCCCGACGTGAGAAATGACTCTGCCGAATCAAATCCTCGTGAAGGGAATCCGGCAGATCTCAGTAGCTCTTGCAGTGTGCCGCGTACCGAGTCATCATCGTCGACGATCGCTACGAGTTTGTTCTCCTTCTCGCAGACTCATAAAACCAACTATGCGCCCGTGGTTAAAGCGCTGCAATCATACCTTCGTATGAGCAACCGAAGGTAATGGCGGGTGCTCCGGCACCCCTATCGAGATGGGAATGGTGAATGAGAAGCTTGCTCCGTGCGACGAGTTGTCGGCCGCCCACAAGCGGCCGCCGTGCGATTCGACAATGGAACGGCTGATCCGAAGGCCCATGCCGATGCCATGAGGCTTGGTAGTAAAAAAGGCATCGAATATCTTATCCGTCTCGTGCTGCGGCAACCCCACGCCATTGTCGCTTACCGAAATCATCAGTTGTTGATCTTCCGCCTGTCGCGACTGGATCGTGAGCTCCCGTATCCGATCGACATCCTTCATTGCATCGATGCCGTTCATGATGAGGTTCATCATGACTTGCTGCACTTGGACAGAGTCTGCCATAACTTTGGGAAGTTCGGCGTCGAGGTCTGTACGGACCGAGATGGAATACCTGCTTATTTCGGTTCGCAACAGCGCAATCATCTCTCGAATAAGTTCATTGAGATCGGCCAATTGCCGCTTCGATTCTCCCTTTTTTGATATCGAACGGATGCGGTTGATGATTTCAGCCGCACGCCTAGCATTTCGAATAACTCCCAATGCCGCCTCGCGCGCTTCTCCCAGATCGGGATCGTCTCGTGTCAGCCAACGTACGCAGGTGCTCGCGCCGTTGACGGCAGCGGTGATCGGCTGATTCACTTCGTGTGCCAGCGACGCGGTCAACTCTCCCATGGTGGTCATTCGGCTGGCATGAGCGAGATCGGCTTGCGCCTGCTCGCAACCTCTCCCGCTCTTTCTCCGCCTGCCTGCGGTCAGTGACGTCGATTATGGTGCCTACGTACTCAATGAGATCGCCGGATAGGTCGAGAATGGGATGGCCAAACGATCGGGCGTCTCTGATTTCGCCGCCGGGATGAATGATTCGGTAATCGAATTCAAACTCCTCCTTTGCACGCACTGCTGTGTCGATCACTTCCGCGATTCGGGCTTGATCGTCCGGATGAACTCGTTGAAGGAATTCTTCAAATCGTGGTTGACCGCCTTTTGGGTCAAAGCCTTGCACGCGGTAGCATTCCTCCGACCAGTACCGGATGTCGCCCGGGGGCGGACTCCATGCCCAACTGCCGGTATGGCTCAACCTCTGCGCCTCGGCTAAATATGCCTCGCTCAGCCGAAGTTCCGCCTCTATCCGATTGTGCTGGGCGATCTCACTTTTGAGGTTGTCATTCAATTGAGTCAGTTCCGCGGTTCGCTCCGCGACTCTGAGTTGAAGTTCATTTCGTCCCCGTACAACCTGAGTCATCAGTAAAGCAAAGACGAGAAAAACAAGGTCGAACAGGAGGCGTGACTCGGTGCTGGTATGAAGATCGAAGAGAAAGTCGCGGACGATGGATGAAAGGACAACCGCGAGAATGCCTGGCTTGGTGCCGGCGTACCAAAATGTAACGGCGATCGCAGAAAGCGCGAAGGCGCCGAAGGTTTGAGGCAAATGGAAATATACGAACGCACTTGCCAAACCAAGAGCCGCTGCGACCGAGACCAAGGCTAATCCGTAACGCAACGCTGCCGATGCCGCTGGCCCCATTGTCCACTTCGTTTTGTCCTGATGATCCATGTTTCGAAGTCGCTTTCCGTTCAGAAGATTGATCGTGTGCATCAGAAATGGGCCTTGCATTTGTTGTGGGCTTTGAGCGGTCGTCACGGCGACGCACTCATGATTTCCTGTGAACCGGAAGATCAAGCTTAGCCGCCATTCTGACTAATTCGGCGAGTGATTCCGCCTGCATCTTCGCCATCACATGCCCGCGTTGGATCTTCACGGTGATTTCGCTGGTCCCGAGCTCAAACGCGACTTGTTTGTTTAGCATGCCGGAAACCACCAGGCCCATCACCTGACGCTCGCGCGCGGTCAGCGACTCATATCGTTTTCGCAATTCGGCCATCTCACCCGCTGGTCGCGCATGGCGCGGTCGCGATCGAAGGCCTGCTGAATCGCATTCAATAAATCCTGGTCGACGAAGGGCTTGGTCAGGAACTCCACCGCGCCGGATTTCATCGCCTTCACCGTCATCGGAATATCGCCATGCCCGGTGATGAAGATGATGGGAATGTGTACGCCGGCGTCTGCCAGTTTTCGCTGGAGTTCCAGGCCGCCGACCCCAGGAAGGGACACGTCCAGAACAAGGCAACCGGGCCCATCCGGCTCCTTCCTCCAAGAACTCTTCCGCCGTCCCAAAGGATTCGGAGTGTAGGGCCGCCGACTTGAGCAGGCCTTGGATGGACGCATCGCACTTCTACATCGTCATCGATGACGAAAACTGTTGGAGCTCTCCGATCGTCATTCGTGGGCCTCCACTTCGAGGTCTGTCAGAGGCCGGACGCCGAGTCGAATGATTCGACGCACGAGGTGCACTCTCTGCGCCCCTACAGCAATTGAAGTATATCGCTGAAACCACGCAGATAATCTATGTCCAAGTGATTGGCACGAGGCGTGCAGCTAGAGGTTCGCAGCGAGATGCATCCGACATGCAGACCCAACCGCCGGACAACGGAGGCGCTCAGAACGCGGACCTGCTCGATCTCAAACTTGAAACCGAGAGCATCACGGCATTCACTGAAGAAATCTGGCGCCGCTTTACGGAAGAGCCCTTCGAGATGCGGCGCAGTCGCAGCCGATTGCAAATCGATGCCTCGACGAACGCGTGAGCGCTCAATGTCCGGCCCTAATGCGTTGGCTCGGAATAAAGGGAGGAAGCATATGACAGAACAAGACAAGATGATAAGCAATGACGGCGTCAGCCGGCGATCGTTTTTGGGGAAGACCTCGGCCGCTCTGGTAGCGGCGGCGAGCCTTCCGATTCTGGCTGCGGCGCAGCAGACGAAGGACCTGAGCGGGGACACGCATACCGGCATCAACGAGCAGGAGTTGGGGCCGAAGAACCCCGGTCTGGAGGCGCAGGAGCCGGATTCGGTGTACCCGCCAGAGACCGATGCGGGTGGCCAGCCTCCGTTCAAGTACCCCTTTGCCATGGCGCACAAGCGCATCGAGGCGGGCGGCTGGACCCGCCAGGTGACGGTGCGCGATTTCCCGCTGTCGAAGAAGATGGCCGGCGTGGAGATGCGTCTGATCTCCGGCGGCGTCCGCGAACTGCACTGGCACGTGGGCTCCGAGTGGGCCTATATGACGGCCGGCAGCGCGCGTATCACGGCGGTCGACCAGAAGGGCCGGGCGTTTGTTGAGGACGTGAACGAAGGAGATCTCTGGCTGTTTCCGGGCGGCGTACCGCACTCGATTCAAGGTTTGGGCGAGAATGGCTGCCAGTTCCTGCTGGTGTTCGACGACGGCAACTTCAACGAGTTCGAGACTTTCCTGCTGACCGACTGGCTGCACCACACGCCGAAGGAGGTGCTGGCGAAGAACTTTGGCGTTCCAGAGTCGACCTTTGACAATGTGCCGCCGCGGGAAAAGTTCATCTTCGCGACCGAACTGCCTCGTCCGTTGGCCGAGGAAAAGAAGCAGGTGTACGCGGCCAACGGTCCGGTTCCGAATACGTTTGCCTTCTTCACCGGGAAGATGGAGCCCACCAAGGTGACGGCGGGCGGCAGCGTGAAGATCGTCGACCGCAACAACTTCCCGGCCACGAACATCGCTGCGGCGATCGTGACGGTGAAGCCGGGCGGCCTGCGGGAACTGCACTGGCACCCGAACGCGGATGAGTGGCAGTACTACGTGAAGGGCACAGCCCGTATGACCGTCTTCACTGCCGGCGCACACGCCCGCACCATGGACTTCCACCCCGGCGACGTAGGCTACATCGATCAGTCGCAGCCGCACTATATCGAGAACATTGGCGATACCGACCTGGTGTTTCTGGAAGTATTCCCGACGGCCGAGTACCAGGATATTTCGCTGGGTGAGTGGCTTGCCCACACCCCATCGCGCCTGGTGAACGAGCACATTGGCACCGGCGAAGACTTCCTGGCGAAGATCAGCAAGACGGAAGTCGTCATCACTCCGGAGAAGTAAAGCGGAAGCAACTTGCATCAGAATAAACCCCGGAGCCTTGCGCAATTCACGGCTCCGGAGCGCGCTAGGGAGTTGTGCCTTGCGACAAATTGTCGATGTTACAAAGGCTCTTCGATTCTACGGCCAGCTTTGGCACGGTTTTCGGCCATGGTTGCAGTCTTTGCCTTTGCCTCTTCCGGGTGGGCGCAGCAAGCGCTGTATCCGCTAAAGGAAGGCATTGTTCAGCCATTTCACAATCGCGATATTCCCAGTGGATGACGCTGGACATGGAACTGCGCGGGCGCACGGAGGAGCAGACCTCGCTGGGGTACGTCTCGGGCAAGGATCGTCTGTATGAGCTTACCCGCGTTTGGGGCGGCATGACGGTGCTTCCGACGAATTGGCTGACGATCTATGGACAGTTCATGGATCTGCACGCGCTTGGGCTTCCGCTGCGAGGATACGGCGGCGAACATGCGCGACACCTTCGACCTGAGGCAGGGTTACCTTGATTTCCATTACAAGCCGGTGCAGTTCATCGTAGGCCGGCAGGAACTGCGGATTGGCGACGAGCGCGTGGTTGGTATCAGCGACTGGACCAACACCAGCCGCACCTGGGACGGCTTCTACATGCGCATCGGGAACGTCAACCAGCTGAATCTCTTCAGCACCTCGGTGGTCACGGTTCATCCCACCAGCCTGGACACGCACGGCGCGGGACTGACCTTCCATGGCGTGCACGCGAAGCTGGCGACGTACGTGCCGCATACCACGATTGAGCCGTTTGTCCTGCTTCTTGCGTTGCCCCGCGTGACCAGCCAGCAGGGCGTGGTTGGCAGCCAGACGGAAGTGACCTTTGGCTCGTACTACGAGACGAAGCTGCCGCTCGGATTCGATTCGTCGGGCACCGGAGATCTGCAGCGCGGCAGCTACAGCAACGATTCAATTCATGCAGGCGCGGCAATCGTCCGCGGCGGCTATGGAGCGAAGAGTCTGCCATGGCAGCCGCACCTAGAGGCGGAGTATGACTACGCGACCGGCAATCCACACACGAATCTCGATCGCATCGGCACCTACGATCAGCAGTATCCGAGCAACCACAATGCGTTCGGCCTGGTCGACTTGTTCGGCTTCCAGAACATCAAGCAGCGTCGCCTGAACCTGCAGTTGACGCCGCGCAGCGACTTACTGGTGCTCTTCCAAGGCGGATCGCTGCACGCGGCGACGATCCACGATGGCATCTACTCCGGTGCCGGTGCGAGCTTAATTGCAGCACCTACGGGCGGGTTCAAGAGCGACGATATCGGCAGCGAGTTCGATGCCTCGGCGAAGTACGTTTTCCACAAGTCGTTCGTCACCAACATTGGTGTTGGTCACTTCTTTCCCGGCGAATTGATGACGAGCGAAAATCATGGCGCTCCATTGACCTATGCCTATCTTGGATTCACCTATCGCTTCGAAGTCGGACATTAGAATGCCGCACCGCTCTTGGGCTTGGACGAAGGTGCGCAAGTGCCTGCAATTCATCCGAACTTCAGATGCGAGAAAAACGGTGATCTTTTTCGGGCCGCCTGGAACCAGGGTTGGTGCGACGGACGTATTCGAACCTTGCGGTCGATAAGGATGTAACGCGCGCCACGAATCAGAAACCGATCGACTTGATGCAGTGTGTACGACCGCTGGCGAGAACTGTCGGAGCGCAGACGTGAAGTCGAATGTCAGACACTTGGTGCGGATCCCGCGCAGCCGCAACGTCCTCTTTGTTTATCTAGATCGCCGAACCCATACATCTAGCCTCCGGTCAAATGATTGGCAAGCGACGTGCACCTTGAAGCCGGCGAAGAGGTATAGACAACATGAGAACGCGACACGCAAAAGTCGGAGACGAGCGGCACGGTCAATCAACCATCACTTGCGCTGCCTGTCATGTATTAGCGCGTAGCTGCTAAAGGAGCTTACAAAATGGAACCTCAAACATTTACCTTCGCAAGTTCCCCATTCGTGCCGGTAGCCATTGGCTTCTTTGGCTTGGGTACTGGTTACTTCATCTGGGGAGGTCAGGCCTTATTTGGCTTTCCTAAAACCAGTCCCGAAGTTAATCGAAGCCTGGGCCTATGGGGTTTCTGGATGCCTGGATTTATGCAGTTTCTCACGGGCATTTACCTGTTGACCGGATTGACATGGTTCAACGTGTTCAGGAATGCGGCTCCCTTATATATGGCGGGCCTCGCTTTCACGGCCTACGGCATTCACTGGTTTGCGATGGCTCACCGGCGCTTTATCGATTCCAGCGCCCAGTTGGATGGATGGATGGCGATAGCATTCCTGTTTCTCAGCATTCTTGGCGTTGACGTGTTTCGGCGTGCCGGAGACATCCCGGTGATGATCGTTTTTGTCGGCCTAACCTTGATCTATGCCACAGAAGTTCCCACGCGCTTGTTCTCTTGGAACCCCGGCGGTCGTCTCGTAGGGCTGTTCCAACTCGTTACCGGTATATGGCTGATGTACTGCACGTACGCGATGACTGTAGACCTTGCGTTGGCCGCTAAAGCCTGGATTTAGGGGTTGCGACGAGCGATGAGGCGGCGGATGTCTCTCCGGCTGCGGGCTTTGTTGTCAGAGTGCAGACGCGGAGTCGAATGACCGACACGTGAGGTTCCGCGTTGAATTATAACTCTGAAACTACGCAGCTGACTCCTCCCTCATGTTTGGCAAGCGTCGTGCAATTACATGGGAGAGAGGCACAGACATGCAAGGGCAACAGCTGTTCATCGGAGATGATCCCATTCGCGCACAACACACAACGCAACTGCAAGACGCTGTTTCGCGCTATATGCCAATACTCTTCAGAAGAGCCTGTCGCTACGTGAGCGACCCATGCGACGCCGAAGACGCGGTTCAGGATGCTCTTCTATCCGCTTACAAGCACCTGGATCAGTTCAAGGCCACGGCAAAGATCACGACCTGGCTGACCACCATCGTTACGAATAGCGCTCTGACCCAATTGCGCAGAAGGTCGCACCATCACCACGTCTCTTTGAATGAACCATTGAATGAAGAGCAGGACTATTCTCTGTCCGACACTCTGGCGGATGCAAGGCCGAACCCCGAACACCAGTTCGCTGGTTCGGAGGCGCATGGTTTCGTGATGCGGTTCTTATCGGAGCTTTCGCCGTCGCTGCAGCAGGCAATTCGGTTGCGCTATCTGGATGGATTAGCCGTAAAGGAAGCGGCGCGGATTGCGAAAGTTCCAGTGGCAACAATGAAGGCTCGCCTGTGGCGGGCGCGCACGCAGCTGAAGCGAATGATGAGCGGACTATAAGAAGGAGAGCATTACCCAGATGAGCTATCAAGCAAATGCAATGCGATATGACGGAGCAGTGTTCAGACGGAGTGGACGATCGGGGATCGTGCTGCCCGCGATTTCGCTAGGACTGTGGCAAAACTTCGGAGGCGTCAACGAATTCGAGACCGGCCGGGCAGTGATTAGGCGGGCTTTCGACCGGGGCGTGACGCATTTCGACCTGGCCAATAACTATGGGCCGCCGTACGGTTCTGCCGAGGAGAACTTCGGTGAAATCCTGCGGAAAGATCTTCGCAGCTACAGGAATCAACTCCTGATTTCGACAAAAGCGGGATGGGATATGTGGCCGGGGCCCTATGGCGACGGTGGTTCGCGTAAATATCTGCTGGCGTCGCTCGATGATAGTTTGGCGCGCATGGGTCTTGAGTATGTGGACATCTTTTACTCCCACCGGCCGACCATGGACGTTCCGCTGGAAGAAACCATGGGTGCACTGGTGCAGGCAGTGCGGCAAGGCAAGGCTTTGTATGTCGGCATTTCTTCGTATGGCCCGGAGCGGACGCGCGAAGCTGCAAGGATTCTGAAGAGCGAAGGTGTCCCATTGTTAATTCATCAGCCGTCATACTCAATGCTGAATCGATGGGTGGAGAAAGAACTCCTCGGCACACTGGAGGGACTCGGGGT
The DNA here is from genome assembly GCA_963737665.1 of uncultured Acidobacteriaceae bacterium. GTDB lineage: Bacteria > Acidobacteriota > Terriglobia > Terriglobales > Acidobacteriaceae > Telmatobacter. The sequence continues at coordinate 18,439 of CAVTTW010000020.1, read as the reverse complement.
CGGCTGCATTGCGTTCTCCCCGTTGGCCCAGGGATTATTGACGAATAAGTATCTGAATGGCGTCCCCAAGAGTTCGCGCGCAAATGACGGTGTTTGGTTCCAAAAGGACTTCCTGAACGACGACAATCTGAAGCGGGTGCGGGCGCTGAACGAAATTGCGCAAGAGCGCGGACAGTCGCTGGCGCAGATGGCGATTGCATGGGTTCTGCGCGACCAGAGAATCACCTCTGCATTGATTGGGGCGCGTAACGTGGAACAGCTCGATAACTCGTTCGATGCGCTGAATCATCTCCAATTTACGCAAGCAGAGCTGGCGGAGATTGATCGCTACGCACAAGAGGGTTCGATTGACCTTTGGAAGGGCGCCCGCGAAGGAGTAGCGTAGCAAACGCCACCGAGCAAGGCACAGGAACGGTGAATCGCCGCGGCCAAAGCCATCGCTGAATGGATGAGCACATCACGGCGCAGTCAAAGATCAAGCGCTTTCAACCCTGAGGAGATTTATGATGCGATTTGCATCCACGGTGGTTCTCGCCGTAATTGCGACGCTTATTCCTGCGCTATTGCCCGCACAACAGACCATCACTGGCCAGGCCGCGTTCGCCCACTGGAACCAGCAGCAGCCCAGCGTTCGCCGCAAGATAACTCTGGCCGACCTACCCCAGCCCAAGCCCGACGAAGCCGTCAACAATACTCCGCACGTCATTCGCCGTCCCCCTGATGCGTGGCCTATCGCTCCCGCCGGCTTCAAAGTCACCCTTTATGCCGGCGGTGACACCGCGCTATGCAGCGAGCGGACAACAAGGAGGTGATGGCCCTCAGTGGCGGAACCTTCACGATGCCACGGCTCATTCGCACAGCGCCCAACGGCGATCTTTTTCTCGCCGACTCCGGCGCTGGAACAATCTTCGTCCTTCGCGGTGTGGGACCCGACGGCAAAGCGACTCATGTCAAAAAGTTCGCAACCGGCCTGGACCATCCCTTCGGTATCGCCTTTTATCCCGCTGACAATCCCAGGTACGTTTACGTCGGCAACGCCACGACCATTCAGCGCATTCCTTATCATTCCGGCGATCTCCACACCACGGGGCCAGCCGAGACGATCGTTCCCGACATTCCCGGCTACGCCCAGCTCACAGGCGGAGGCCATTAAACCCGCGACGTCGTCTTCACCAAAGACGGTCAGCACATGCTCGTCTCCGTGGGCTCCGGCTCCAACGTCGACGACCCCGACAGATCACTGCAATGAATTTCGAGGCTCAAAGAATTGCCTTCACCACGCCGCCGTCTACCCGCAGCGCGGCGCCGTTGGTGGCCGAAGAAAGCTCGCTGGCCACATAGGTCACCATGGCCGCAACTTCATCCACAGTAGCAAAGCGCTTGAGCAGGGAAGACGGCCGCACATGCTCGAAGAATTCTCTCTCAATCGCTTGCTTTGACTTCTTCTGCTGTTTCGCCATCGCCTCGACAAACGCGCCCACACCTTCGGACTCGGTCGGTCCGGCAAGAATACTGTTGACCGTCACCCCGGTCCCAGCCACAGCCTCTGCAATGCCCCGCGCCACAGCTACCTGCGCTGTCTTGGTCATCCCGTAATGCACCATCTCAGGCGGAATCTGCACCGCCGACTCGCTCGAAATGAAAAGAATGCGCCCCCAGTTCTTCTTCAGCATTCCTGCGAGGTAGTGTCGCGCAAGCCGCACTCCGCTCATGACGTTGATCTCGAAGAAGCGGTACCAATCCGCATCGGGAATCTCGGCAAACGGCTTCGGCTCGAAGATGCCTACATTGTTTACCAGCACATCCACTGCTGGGCAGCTTCGCAATCACAGCCTCAGCGCCGACTGAACTGGAAAAGTCCGCTACGATGCCATCGACTTTAGCGCTTGCAGCTTGCGAGCGGATCGCCGCCACCGCAGCATCTACACGCCTCTGCGTGCGTCCGTTCACATATACGTGCGCGCCCTCGGTAGCAAGCGACTGGGCAATCGCAAATCCAATCCCGGCCGTCGATCCGGTTACCAGCACAACCTTGTCCGTGAGCCTCAGGTCCACAGTATCCTCCATAAGAAAGCTAACACTCGTTTGATTCACGAGCTGCCTCAAACGGCTCGAACCAGCGCGTCAATTGGTGCCATGCGCGCTCCTATCCCAGCTAAACCTCGACCTTCGCTCCTTGACTAACGACGAACGAGGTGATAGCAGAGAGGTCCAGGTCGCCACCTGCGGAGACGTTGGAGGCAAGTACGGATTGGGCGACCGAGGCTGCAGGCAAATCAGCGCCTGATATCCTCGCCGCATCCATGACCAGATCCATGTCTTTGCTCATCAAACGCAGCGGGAACTCCGGGGAGTAGTCATTGTCCTTGATCTTCCGGATCTTGCCCGCCATCGCCGGCGCGATCACTGCGGTCTTGGATAAGACATCGAGCAGAACATTTCGGTCGATATCGAAGATGCGCACCGAGCGAAATGGCCTCAGCGATTGCCTGCATATCGAGGCCGAGAAGTAGATTGACAACCAGCTTCATTTGAACCCCTGAAGATCCAGGTCCAATGAAGAACCATTGCCGGGCAATGGACTCGAAAAGAGGGGCACATTGCTCGAATGTATTGGGGTCGCCGCCTCCGAGGAGCGTGACTGTTCCGGCTTCTACCGCTGGTGTTGACCCGGATATGGCGACATCGAGAAAGTTGACACCTTTTGTACGAGCCTCCTGGTGCAATCCACGCGAGAGTTCCGGTGAGATCGTGCTCATCTCGATGATGATGGTTCCGCGGCTTGGCCGAAGAAAAGACCCCGCCCTTGTCGAGATAGACGGAACGAACCGCCGCGTCATTTGCCAGGGAAGATATGAATCACATCCGAATTCGTCGACGAGGTCCGCAACCGATGGTGCAATGGGGATCCCCCACTCGTTGATCGCCTCTGCGGGCTTTGGACTCCGGTTCCATGCTCGAACTTGCCACCCGAATGAATCCAGGCGCCGCACGAGCCGGCTTCCCATAAGCCCAAGGCCGATGAATCCAATCCGCGTGTTCAGTTGATTGAGTTTTGTTACTGGCATATGAATGACGTTATCTCCTTATCTTCTGGCCGTCGTTTCGCCTTTCCGAGCGATCGACCTGCGATTACCTGCGTGCACGTACATTGCCATCTCAGGATCGATTGGGATCGTTTCAGAATCAGCCGCACGTTGGGCACCCTTTTGCTGGATGGGTCCGGCAAGTGTCGGATCTTCGACACTAAAAGCCGGATGTTCGTCACGGCTCGGCTAAGTCTGCGGCAGAAGCCGCTTTTCGCTCTCGATTTAGCCATGGAGCCGAGTGGTCCTGGAACTGCAAGTCAGAACATCGGAACTGGTATCGGGTCGGCGCTTTACGCGTCCTTAGCCTGCGGAGTAACATCCAGAATCAATCGCGGAGGACCGACAACGCATAGAGCCGTCATTAATGGCAAACCACAGGCGATTCAGCCCGGGGAGCGCCTGATCGACCTGATCAACCGCTGCGGAATCGAAGTACCGCACGTCTGTTATCACCCCCAGCTTGGACCCATCCAAACCTGCGATACGTGCATGGTGGAGGTCGACGGCAAGCTAGTGAGAGCCTGTGGCACCCTGGCCGCTGAGGGCATGAACGTCGTCACATCCTCGCCGCGCGCGGACGCCGCGCAGCGTGAAGCCTTCGATCGCATCCTTGGCAATCATCTGCTCTACTGCACGGTTTGCGACAACAACAACGGCAACTGCACCGTTCATAACACCACCAAGCTGCTCGCAGTTGAGCACCAGGAGATCCCTTACAAACGCAAAGCCTTATGAAGTGGATATGTCGAATCCCTTCTATCGCTACGATCCCGACCAATGCATTCTCTGCGGGCGTTGCGTGCAGGCCTGCCAGACCCTTCAGGTCAATGAAACGCTGAGCATCCGGTGGGAAGATGAGCATCCCCGTGTGTTATGGGACGGCGGCGCGCCGATCGGTGAATCGAGCTGCGTCTCATGCGGGCACTGCGTCACCGTCTGCCCCTGCAATGCGCTGATGGAAACGTCGATGCTTGGAGAAGCCGGCTACATGACCTCCCTGTCCAAGCCCGCGCTCGACGGAATGATCGATGTGGTCAAGGGCATTGAACCGGAGATGGGCTATGGCTCCATTATGCAAGTCTCCGAGATCGAATCGCACATGCGCGAGTCGCGCATCAAGCGCACCAAGACCGTCTGCACGTATTGCGGAGTCGGCTGCAGCTTCGATGTCTGGACGAAAGACCGCCATATTCTGAAAGTGGAGCCCCTGGAGGGGCCGGCGAATGGAGTTTCGACCTGCATCAAGGGTAAGTTCGGCTGGGGACACATCAACAGTCACGACCGCCTCACCAAGCCACTCATCCGCGAGGGCGATCAATTCCGTGAAGCCTCCTGGGACGAAGCACTGACTCTTGTAGCACGCCGATTCTCTGAAATCAAAGCAGCCACGGGCCCCGATTCGCTGGCTTTCATCTCTTCTTCGAAGTGCACGAACGAAGAGAGCTATCTGATGCAAAAGCTGGCCCGCGCTGTGATTGGCACCAACAATATGGATAACTGCTCGCGCTACTGCCAGGCGCCGGCGACCACTGGGCTCTTCCGGACAGTTGGCTATGGCGGCGACTCCGGCTCGATCACCGATATCGAAAAAGCGGGACTGGTGGTGATCGTCGGCAGCAATACCGCCGAGAGCCATCCGGTGATCGCGACGCGCGTCAAGCGCGCCCACAAGATGCACGGCCAAAAGCTGATCGTTTCTGACCTTCGCGAGAACGAGATGGCAGAACGCGCCGACGTATTTCTCCATCCACGCCCCGGAACCGATCTGATCTGGCTCTCCGCGGTGACCAAATATATCTTCGACAACGGACTGGCTGACCAGAAATTCATCGATCAATGGGTCAACGGCGCTGCGGAGTTCAAAAAGAGCCTGGAGTCGTTTACGTTCGAAATGGCCAGCGAACGGTGTGGACTTCCTATTGAAACCCTGACAAAAGTCGCGCATATGATCGCGGAGGCCAAAGGCGTCTGCGTTCTCTGGGCCATGGGCGTTACGCAACACTCAATGGGCTCCGACACCTCCACCGCCATCTCTAACCTGCTGCTCGCAACCGGCAACTATATGAAGCCGGGAACGGGCGCGTATCCTTTGCGCGGACACAATAATGTACAGGGCGCAAGCGACCACGGCGCCATGCCGAATTTCTTTCCCGGCTACCAGGAAGTAGCCGATCCGGCGATCCGAGCCAAGTTTGAAAAGGCATGGAATGTTACATTGCCGCCTAAGCCGGGCCTCGACAACCACATGATGATCGACGCCATCCACGAAGGCAAGCTCAAGGCGATGTACCTTTTCGGCGAGGAGATGAGCCTGGTCGATTCCAACGCCAATTTCGTCGGGGATGCGCTGACGAAGCTCGACTTCTTTGTCGTGCAGGAAATCTTCTTCAGCGAGACTTGCCAATTTGCGGATGTGATTCTGCCCGCCAGTCCAAGCCTGGAAAAAGAGGGAACCTTCACCAGCACGGAGAGGCGCATCCAACGTCTCTACCAAGCTCTTGAGCCTCTGGGAGAAAGCCGTCCCGACTGGATCATTATTCAGGACATCGCTAACCGGCTGGGCGCAGGCTGGAAGTACGAGCATCCTTCTCAGATTTATGACGAGATTGCGGCACTTACTCCGCTGTTTGCCGGCGTCACATACGAGCGCCTGGAAGGTTATAAGACACTGCAGTGGCCCGTGGCGGAGGATGGCAGCGATCAACCATTGCTGTACACAAAGAACTTCTATTTTCCCGACGGCAAGGCAAGGTTTTACCCAGTTCCGTGGTCGGAGCCAACCGACCAGCAGGATGCCCAGTATGACCTCCACCTGAACAACGGCCGCCTTCTGGAACATTTTCACGAAGGCAATATGACGTATCGGACCGAAGGGATTCGCGAAAAGACGCCATGCACATTTGTGGAAGTATCGCCTGATCTTGCCGGCGAGCGTGGCATCCAGACCGGAAGTTGGGTGCAGTTGACTTCACGTTATGGCAAGGTGAAGGCACAGGCAGTCATCACCACAAGAGTGCAGGGTAAGGAGCTGTATATGCCCATGAACTCTACGGACGAGGCTGTTAACCGTCTCACCAGCAGCCATACCGACAAAGCAACCCACACTCCCGCTTACAAGGAAACTTCTGTCAAACTCCGAGTGTTGGGAGAGATCGGCGAGGATCCGTTGCCGCGCACTAACTCCCGCCACGGACATCCGACCCCGCAGACAGGGGTCGAGGTAGAACGCAAGTGGAAGCGCAAGGACTATCGCCAACCGGGCGATCACGATCACCTGGTTCAAATCCAGAACGCCAGACCATGACTTCAAGGAAGGAAAAGAAAAATGGCCCGACCTATCCCTCTTGAATTAGCGCCACGCGATCCGCGAGAGGAATTGCGCAAGCGCCTGGACCAGGCGCCAATTGAACACGCGGAGGCGTTGCTCGATTCCTATGAATTACTCGGAAAGTTGCACGAACATGGCGTGTTTGAACTGTTGCGCGGGGCACTGGGAGCAAGCGACACGCTGATTGAGAAGGCTGTAGATGCAGCGAAGTCAGATGAAGCGATCCGTGCACTCCGCAACGCCATTATCCTGGCCAAGATACTGGGAGCCATCAATCCGGATGTGCTCCAGGGTGTCGCAGTTGCGGTGAGTGAGACATTGGGATGTTACGAAAAACCAATCATTGAGCCGCCAGGGCTTTTCTCTCTTCTGGCCCAGTTTAGCCATAAGGAGCTGCGGCGGAGTATGGCTCTCTTGAACAAGTTTCTGGAATCACTTGGCAGCCAAATCAAGTTGCGAGGCAGCTGCAAATAGAAGCGCGGCCAAGTCACAGATTGAGAGGAGTTTATGTCGAATACAAATCGCTGGGTTTTGTGTCATGAAGTTCGTTCGAACTGCGCAAACAGATGCGGACAATCTCCAGATTGCTGTCCGCAGTTCGACACTTCGTCACTCTTGTGCCGAACTATCGACTGCGTACTTCTCTGAAGCACACAGTGCACGTATCGGAAACCCTTGAGAGTACAGAATTGTGGATTGCCGCGCCAATTCATCTGAGATTGCTGAACGAGACGTGTAGGGGTTAGCGCTGAACCTGCGGCAGTCAAACCGCGAGAAACCACCTTCCAATTCTTTGACATGTCTAAGCTTGTCTTAATGCTCAGTTTTCGCGATGGGCTTGATGAAGAGTTCCATGGTCGCCGTCTGTCACGATCGATGAGGGATCACATGGCCAAGTTTTTGTGCGCTGCAATGCTGATCGGCCCCCGATCCATTTCGATGCAAGGCCAGAGTCACGTTTCCGAGCCGGCAGTCAATCTAGGCGACACCAGCTTTCTTGATGGGCCAGCCGGACCGGGATTCCTTGTCGAGGAGATCGGGGATGCGGCACATGACGGAACAATCGCGAACTCAGCCGGAAATGCATTGTCTGGCGCAAGTGCGGTGAACAGCATCAGCAGTTTGACACACATTGCCTGGCTTTGCCCTAAGAAAGTTCTTGGAGGCTGGTACGGAGTGGAAGTTGTCCTCTCAGCAGCGCATGTGAATGCCGGAGTTACGGGAGAAGCGGGGGGTTTAGGCAACACGACCGTAGCGCCACTCATTCTGCAATGGCCCGAGCGTCGCTTCTTCGGTATGGCAATCGACCAGCGCGTAACGGCCGATTTCGATCTTCCTACAAGGCAGTACTCCCGCACGTCGGATGTGAATATCAGCAGCCATGCTTTCACTGTTCATCCCTACTACGCAATCACTGTCTTTTGGCGCGTTCACTACCTATGGAACTCGACAAACAACGATCCTCCAATAAGCACAGACGTGCAATCCACACAGGCTGGCCAAGCGATTCATTTCAATGCAACCGCTGCGTACAACATCTACAAGGGACTATGGATCGGTCCGAACGCGTACTACTTCAAGCAGATTAGCGATGGAAAGATCGCTCGGGTGCCGCTTCCGAACTCTCCCGAACAGGTGGGTGCGATCGGTGCCGGAATGGTTTGGAACCACAGAAGCTGGTTTTTTTATGCCAACAGCTATCAGGAGTTTGCGGCGCAAGATCGGGCCACGGGTCGTAAGCTCGTGCTGCGATTCGAAAAGGTTTTCTAGCCAGTGCACTCGCCTGAAACTTTATTGCGTAAACCGCCCAGGAGCGGGCAGAGCATGTCGAACCACGACGCAGCAGTAGCGGAGAGACCGAGCACGGACCGGGTGTCAACTGCGGTTCAGTCCCCGGCAGTTGCCTCCAAAGTCGAGAGTCCGTGGATCGTAGCCATTGCTGTCATGCTGGCGACGTTCATGGAGGTTCTGGACACCGCGATTGCTTCTGTTGCTCTTCCTTACATCGCGGGCTCACTGTCGGCCTCCACCGACGAAGCGACGTGGGTGCTGACCAGCTACTTAGTCGCCAACGCGATTGTGTTGCCCGCCTCGAACTGGTTTTCGATGCGGATCGGCCGCAAGCGGTTCTTCATCCTCTGTGTCACCATCTTCACGGCATCGTCGTTCGCGTGCGGCGCTGCGCCCACGCTTGGTTTCATTCTGGTGGCGCGTGTACTACAGGGCGCCGGTGGCGGAGCTCTACAACCGCTGTCGCAGTCGATTCTTCTGGAAAGCTTCCCGCCGGAGAAGCGCGGCGTCGCCATGTCGGTGTTTGGGTTCGGCGTGGTGTGCGCCCCTGTCCTCGGACCCACGCTGGGGGGATGGCTCACCGACGCCTATAGTTGGCGCTACGCGTTCTATATCAACATCCCGGTCGGCATCCTGGCTATCCTCATGATCGGCCGATTTGTTAAAGATCCGCCGAATATGCGGGGATCGAAATCGATTGGCTTCGACGGCATCGGCCTCGGCACGCTGGTGGTTTGGATCGGCTGTCTGCAGATTATCCTCGACAAAGGTCAGGAAGACGACTGGTTCGGCGCCATATGGATCCGCTGGGCAGCGCTGCTGCTAGTGGTCAGCTTTGGATGGTTTGTGTGGCACAGTTGGCGCTCTGAACACCCGCTCGTCAATCTGCGCGTCCTCAAGAACTGGAACTTCGCCATCGGCTGTGTGCTGATTCTCATTTTCGGCATATCGATCTATTCGACCGTCACGGTGTTGCCGCTGTTCTACCAGGAGCTTTTGGGCTACACCGCGTTCACCGCCGGAATCGTCGTCGCTCCGCGGGGCCTGGGCAGCATTCTAGCTATGCCCCTGATCGCCTATCTCTCCGAACATATCGACGCGCGATATTTGCTCACGTTCGGCTTTACGCTCTTCGCGGTGACCACACTGTACATGGGCAGCGTGACAACCGAGATCAGCCCCTGGACCCTGTTGGTCCCTATCCTTATTACCGGGTTTGGCGTGGGATTTATCTTCGTGCCCATCAGCACGCAGGCCTACGGAACCTTGCCCAGGGAGCAGATAGGTGCGGCCAGCGGTCTTTACAACCTGATGCGCAACATTGGCGGGTCGATCGGAATCTCGCTGGCCTCCACGCTCTTGACACGGCGCAGCAGTGTTCATCAGAGCGAAATGTCGAATTACATCCCCCGCAGCGGCCAACAATTCCAATCGGCACTGCAGACGCAGATGGGCGTCTTAGGTACTCATTTCGGCCCGGCACATACCCGGTATCCTGCCGAATTGCAACTATACCAACAGTTGCTGTTTCAGGCCACCGATTGGGCTTTTGTCGACGTGTTCCGCTGGTTGGCCCTGCTCTGCCTGTCGGGAGCGGGAATTGTCTGGCTCTTCAAGCGCGTTCAGAAGGGACGCCTGCCGGCCGGAGCCGGAGCACACTGACCCGAGATGCGCAAGGGCCGTTTGAGGCCCACGAGTAGCGGCTTATGGACAGCGCCGGACCCGGCCACGGGAAAGATTCGAGAAGCGGGCAAACATCTGAGTCATTTTTCCGATCTCGGAGAAGAGCCTCGCCTTGGTGTACGCGGTGATATCGTGTGTCACGGTAAAGGTCCCGAAGGCGTCTGCGCCCTTGGCATGCATGCGTCGCTCAGGAGTCACCTCGCGGTCGAAATGCGCGATCTTCTCGATCAGCCACACGTCCTCAAGTAAGGCCGGCCCGCGTTTGCCAGCAGTCTTGATGTTCTGGTTGTCATCAACAGGAGCGCCAAACACTTTTGTCAGTTTCGTCACGGTCCCACTTTTCGTTGCGTTAGATGACTGGCAGACCGCTCTTCATGGGAGCATCTCGTTCTCAGCAAGATTGCAATTGTGTTGCCAGTCGACTCTGGCGCTACTGAAGACAGTCAGCGCGAATTAAAACGCAGTCAGAGGGGCCCCTTGCGCTAGGACAGTGGGTTTTCGGCGTATCGCAAACAAAGATTCTTAGGTGCGTGATGCGTCGGAGGTTGGTCACTGTCTGCGGCCTGCCGTCTAGTTTCCGACACTGGACTTCACAGGTATAGAACGTTCACCGAGCCCGGTCGAACCGCAAGGGGCTGACCGGCGATTCAGAGACCATCTGGAAAGTCTTTCAAGATCGCTGCAATGGGAGGGCACTTCAGCCAGCCATTACCGAAACGTCTTCACCAATCGCATTCTCCGAATTATAATGGGAATATAAATGCTCAATAAGCGCTATATTTGGGTATAATAATTCTCGTTATGCCAAAGATGATCCCAGTCTTACTTCCGCGAGTCTCGCGTTTGCTCAAAGGTTTCGGCGAGAATCTGAAGCTGGCCCGGCTTCGGAGAAAATACTCTGCTGACTCTGTAGCACAGCGCGCCGGCATTACGAGACGAACTCTCTCCAAAGTAGAGCGTGGCGATCCTGGGGTTGCGTTGGGTGTTTACGCTCGCGTGATGCAGGCTCTGCGGCTGGAAGATGATCTCTCCCGCTTGGCTGTTGACGATGTCCTTGGCCGAAAATTGCAGGACGCTGGAATCACTCCGAAGCGCCGTGCTCCCAAGAAAGGGTCTCCGGCTTCTGAACCCGCAGTGCTCCCCGGAAGCGAAGCGGGGAAGGCATGAGTCACTTCGATACTGCCTATGTCTACGCCGATCTCGAACGCTTTCGTGCACCTTTTCCGATGGGCGAATTGCACCGACAAAAGAGCCGGTCCGGTGACATTTTCTCTTTCCAATACGAGAAAGCGTGGCTTGCAGGTGAAGCGGCGTTTGCATTCGACCCGGATCTCGCTCTGGTCACAGGCCACCAATACCCCGCGCCCGATCGCGCAAATCTTGGGATATTTCTAGACTCTTCGCCAGATCGCTGGGGCAGAGTGTTGATGCAACGCCGTGAGAACCTGCGCGCCCGGCAGGAAGGCCAAAGGCCCCGAACCCTGACAGAGTGGGATTTTCTGTTGGGAGTGCATGACGAAACTCGCCTTGGAGCACTACGCTTTCGCGTTTCGCCTGATGGCCCTTTTGTTGATAGTGACGCGCGGCTCGCGGCTCCGCCTATCACATCGCTTCGTGAACTCCAGGCTGCCAGCCTTCAATTTGAAGAGCATTTCAACGAGGAGGAGCACCCAGAGTATGCGAGATGGCTTGCGCAGCTTTTTGCTCCGGGAACCTCTCTGGGTGGTGCGAGGCCCAAGGCTTCTGTACGAGACAAACAGAGCGTACTCTGCATCGCCAAATTTCCAAGCCGCCAGGACACCCGCGATATGGGTGGGTGGGAACTGGTCGCAAACAGCCTTGCAGCGAAGGCCGGTATTGTTGTGCCGGAAGCACGTCCACTCCGACTTGAGGGGAGCTCGTACACAACGTTTCTTGCGAAGCGATTTGACCGCAATGCTGACGGAAGGCGGTTGGCCTTCGTTTCTGCCATGACTCTCACGCAGCATAAAGATGGAGAGTCTGGTGCCAGCTATCTGGAGCTTGTCGATCTTCTGCAATCACGAGGCATGAATACCGCAGCGGACTGTGAGCAGCTATTCCGACGTGTCCTCTTCAATATCCTGATCCACAACACGGACGACCATCTCCGTAATCACGGCTTCTTCGTTGATGAGCAGGGTATACGACTATCACCGGCCTACGATATGAACCCCTCTACAGATAGGACCGAATTAACACTGGCTATCAATGAAGTCGAAACCGCTTGCGATGTGTCCGTTGCGATGGATGCGAGCCGGGATTATGGACTAACAGCGCAACAGGCTTCCAGAGTTATTGACGACGTTCGAAGAGCAGTTCAGAATTGGCGTAATGAAGCCAATCGATTTCATATCCCCAAAGCAGAGCAGGACCTGATGGCATCGGCTTTCAATTCGTAAGCCCAATTTGCATGTCGCCCCAAAGGCTCTCCTATCGTGGAAGGTCGGATACAGGATGTCAGGGGCAACTTTATAAGCAATTCTCGAAATAAATGCTCAAGTATCCGCATCCTGCTCGCCCGCCATAGAGCAAATGCGCGGCCAAGCACGCCACCGCTTCACAAATCTTCTGTCCTAAAATCTGTCCTAAGAAAATATGAAGCAGGCGAAACCTGCGAACTGCACAACTTTGGAATTGGCTTGCTGCTTGGCGCGCAGCGTGCTGTTGCCGTACACGTTCATGGTGGTGGCAACGTTGCTGTGCCGCATCAGCTTCTGCTGATCACCGATTGGAGCCCCCGTCTCCTCCAGAAGCGAACGGTACGTGTGCCGGTGACCTGACCCCATTGTTCGCCCGATTCGGTGTATGAAATCATACCCCCTGTGAGGCGCCCCGGATTTCTGTACCAACTCGAATTAGAAATTTCGGCGGTCAAGGCTCTCGCGACCTTGATTGGCGCGGCTGAGAGCCACTATAGAGACTCAATAGCGAGTCTCCAATATGAGCGTTTTCGAAAAGCGCTTCGCCCTGATATTTGAGATTTTCTGGCAATCGGGGAATCGGGTCAAGGGCGGCGTTCTTTGCCGGCGCAGCGAACCCTTGACGCGGTGCCCCGATTGCCGTATCAACCCTGATCAGGGCGAAGCGCTCAGCCGCTGCTCGATATGCGGCGGCAAAATAGGTGGGGCTGCGATCGCCGAGTGCGCTATGTGGCCTAACTTGGTTGTAATGCCGACGCCATCGAGCCAAGCCTTCGCGTGCCTCGTGCAGTGAGTTGAACCACTCGACATTGAGGCATTCGTCTCGTAGCCGTCCGTTGAAGCTTTCGATGAATCCGTTCTCCACCGGGCGACCTGGACGTATGAAGCAAAGCTGCACACCATGCCGGATGGCCCAGATCTCGAGGGCCCGGCCGGTAAACTCGCTTCCGTTATCCAGGGTAATGCTCTTCGGGGTTGCGCCGCGTTCTTCGATAGCCCTCGTCAGAGCTGCGGTCACATGCGTCCCGTGCATCGATCGATCTGCTTCCAGCGTCACACACTCTCGAGTGAACTGGTCGACAACCGTTAGGATGCGGTAGGAGCGCCCGTCCGCCAGCTTATCGCTGACGAAATCGGCGGACCAGCACTGGTTGGGCGCCGCCGCAATACTCTGCGGAACTCGTTGCCGTCGGCTGATCTTCTTCCGTTCCACGCTGCGCACCTTGAGCTCCTCCTGGTCATAGAGGCGGTAGACGCGTTTGGCGTTCACATGCCAGCCCTCCCGGCGCAGCAGCACCGTCAGGCGTCGGTATCCGTAGCGCACGTGCGTGGCCTCCAGTTCTCGTAATCGCGTGCGCAACGCTTCCTGCATCGGACTCCGGCTCTTATAACGTAGCGTGGTCTGCGGGACACCCACCATTTTTGCCGCTCGCCGTTCCGAAATGCCGTACTGCCTGTACATTTCCTGAATCCACCTCGCCAACCGGCTGCGCTGGCGAGGCTTCAGAGCTAATGGGATGGTCCGCCTGCCCGATCCACAGCAGTAGGATCGAGAGCACAGGGGAATTCAGGACAGGAGGGACCGCCATGGATGTTCGCACAATAGGCATTGATTTGGGCAAACGTACGTTTCACCTGATCGGATTAGATCAGCACGGAAAAGTCGTAACGAAGAAGTGTTTGTCGCGACCGCAACTGATCGTGTTCACCGCAGATCTCCGCTCCTGTCTCATCGGGATGGAAGCGTGCTGCGGTGCTCACCTGTTGGGCGCATCTCTAGCTGGGCAAGGCCACGATGTGCGTCTTATCCCTGCTCAGTTCGTTAAGCCTTTTGTTAAAGGAAACAAGAACGATTATCTCGATGCCGAAGCTATCGCTGAAGCGGTACAGCGGCCCACAATGCGATTCGTACCTATAAAGACGGATGACCAACTCGATCTACAAGCCCTCCATCGTGTGCGTGATCGCCTGGTCAGTCGGCGCACCAGTGTGATCAACCAGCTGCGAGCATTTCTGCTCGAACGAGGCATCACGTTTCGTAAGGGGCGAGCGTTTCTAAAACGCCAGATGCCAACCATTCTGGAAGATGCTGAGATTTCCTTTTCACCGCGGATGCGCTACCTTGTCCATCACCTCTGGCAGGAGTGGAAAATGGTAGAGGATCAAATCGAAGATCTTACAGAGCAGATCCAGACGATCGCGCGCGATGAGCCTTCATGTCAACGCCTACAGGATGTGCCAGGAATTGGTCCTCTCGTCGCAACCGCGATGGCGGCAAGCCAAAGCTTCTCGGCATCAGCAAACGCGGGAACGAATACCTGCGACGACTCTTCATCCATGGGGCCCGCTCCGTGTTCCTGAACCTCAACCGAGAAGAGCATCGCATCGGCTCGTGGATCACGGCGCTGGAGAATCGAAAACATCGAAATGTGGCCGTCATCGCAGTTGCTTGTAAAATCGCTCGCATCGCGTGGGCAGTACTTGCCCGTGGGGATTCATATCGCGGCACGGTGACTCCTGTGGCGATCTGACGCCGGCGGTGGAAAAGACGCCCGGCGATGCCGGGCTTGGAAATCGCTTCGCGATTACCACTTTTCCACCGCCTCTGCTACGGCTGCTAGCAATTGAATGTTTCTTTCCGGGTCTGCTCGGAGCAAATGGATGAACAACAGTCGAATCGGCGCCTCTTCAGCCTGGGTCAAAAAAGTGGCTTCGAAAAGCCGAAGTAGCTTATAAGGACAGAGACGCGCGTATCTCATCGTGGCCAGGAGCTGTGACTCCACAAGTAGGCCGGATACATTTTCGCAGACTGATAATCTCCATTTCTTCCTTGCAATCAGGCGGCGGACCATACATTTTGTGATACGACCTCCTGCAGGATCTGGCGATCAAGCGTAAGATCTGCCACGATCCGCTTCAGTCTGCTGTTCTCCTCGCGCAGTTGGCGCAGCTCGTGCAACTCCTGCACACCTAACCCGGCATACTGCCGCTTCCACAGGTAAAAAGTAGCCTGGCTGATCCCCAGCTTACGGCAGATCTCCGCGGTCTTGGCGCCTGATTCATACTGGTGCGACAACGTTCTTTGGGATGGCCCTTGCGATTTTCGACAACAGTGTTCGCTGGCATCATAAGGTGTCCCTGGGGACAGACTTTGAACGACGGGTCTTTAGGTAGTCTCAGACCCGCCCCGACTGGAGCTGCCTCCTCACCGGGGACCTGCGAGGCTAGATAAGGGATAGGTTCGAGTCTTTTCCAGATTTTTGAACGAAGCTGCCAATGTGTTGGATTGCAGCAATTGCGGCCGACGCAGTTCTCTATATATGGATAGAGGAATTGATCGGGTGGAACAGGTCCCACCCATTCCTCGAAGAACACATCGTGCGCCTTCCGCTCCTTGCCTCCGACAAATACTCGGCCATATCCCCCGCGATTGGTTGAGGTTTGAAATTCCCAGCAGCCGGTTTGTGGAATGACGTGTACCTGCGAAAACATCTCGAGTCTTCGAGAGTAGGTTTTCGACGGCACCATTACCGTGTCGGTCCTGCGGCTATTGGGGCTCAAACAGAGATGGAAAGGGAAGCAGCATGCGTGGCCGATGCAGGCGTGGTCACCCAACCCGTGTCGAACGAACAAGCCTTCCGGCACAGTTTCGTATTTATTTTCTTAGATTTATGGCGGAGAGGGAGGGATTCGAACCCCCGATAGAGTTACCCCTATGCCTGATTTCGAGTCAGGTGCATTCAACCGGGCTCTGCCACCTCTCCGCTTTTGGTTACAACAACTTACGAGACCCACTTGGGTTCTTGTTTCTGCCCCAGGCAGTTTTGGTGGCACTTTGTACCGCAGCAATGCGCTCCTCTGCTGCCTGCGTGTGATGCACGCTGAGATGCGCATAACGTTTGGACGTCAATGCTGTCCGGGTGCCCCAGGGTTCTCCGACCGTGTGTAGATCCACGCCGGTCATGACCAGTCTACTGGCCAAGGTACGGCGATTGCAATGCCACGTATAGTCTTTGAGCCCGGCCCGCTCAACCGCAGCAAGGAACCAGGCGCGGGGACTCTCTGCATTTGGAAACGCGAGACTTCGGTCCGATTCTTTTCGCCGTCGTTCGAGGGCTGTCCCGGTCAAAGGAAGTCGCGCGAGTCTCCGGGTTTGGTCCTGGGCGGCAGAGTTCATCAACCTCGAACCCAGCCCCGGCAGAAGCGCACGATAATCCAGTCGCCATGCCGACTTCCCAGGTTCTAAGTTGTTTGACTGCCTGCCATGGTCAGGTTCTGCCGCTGGCTGAGGCTGCTTCCGTTCTTACTGCCAGAACGACAAGATGCGCTCGTTCCCCAAGTTTCTGCCTTGCTCACGTCCAGCCCTTGCCGCTGGCGCGGAAATCCTCGGATTCATAACGCCACCAGCCGCGGCGAGGGCGGTCGAAGTGTTTTCATCGGGATGTATGACTTCAACCAAAGCACCGCTGTCTTCGAGTATTTTCACCCCCTCGCCAAGTGAGACTAACTTCTTGTAGGGAACGTCCGGGGGCGGTTTGAGCGCGAGTATCATCACCCGATCGAAGCCGATCGCCAAGTCCGCGTTGTCCGAGGAATAGAACCCTCCGTCAATATAATGCTGGCCTTGAAACAGCGTGGGCGGCCAACCGAAAAAAGCGGTGCTGGCAATGACCGCGTCTACCAGATCGATGCCACTGTCGCCATCGAAGGCGCGTCGCTCTCCGGTTTCCGCATTGACGGCGACGATAAGCACTCTTTTTTCCGGCCATGTCACGATGGGAAGCTGGGCCGCGACAATCTCCCGTCTGCTTGAGCCATTCCTGCCCGAAGCTGCCGCCACCGCCAACGAACCGATCCTTCGCATAATTTCGGTGCGGCTGCCGCCCGCTTCCTTCGCGCGAGCTACGCGGTCGAGAATCTCTACCCAGTCAACTTGACCGCAGGCCGCTCGGAAGACGGCGGCCCGGGCAGAAGGCGTCGTTGAAATTCGTCTTCGTGCGCGACTCCGCTCGCAAGATGGAGCGCGACCCTGGAGCCAGAGGAGGTTCCAACGAAAAGGTCGGCGTTCCTGACGTCGAGACCCGCGTCTGCCATCCCTGTAATGAGGCCAGTCTCCCACGCGCTCGCAGCGTAGCCACCACCGGTCAGAACTAATGCACGTCGTGTACGAATCAGTTGATTTTCTCCATGGGAACAGAATACTCGAGGGCTGGAGAGGTTCGCGGATCGGCTTGGGCGTTCAATTTAGAAAGGACGCCGCATTCGTGGATAAGACCTGAAACTCCCCAGCATCCGGACAAGTGTGGCGACGTTCGCTCCAGGAAAGCTTGCGCGATGCGCGACTTTTCATGAGAAGTCTCAACCACGCTTTTTTCCATCAACCGTCTCAAGGCTTTTTCCTGACCGATCTTCTGGCCTTGACGTCGAAAGAGCGCGAAATTTCCTGTTGCTTTCCAAAAGGACTCGTGTCATTATTCCTGTTGGAAACCTAAAGGTTGATTCGCCATGAAGGAAAAGCCGGACGTTTTGCAAGGCACGCTCGCGCTGATGGTCCTCAAGACGCTCGATGTCCTGGGACCGCTGCACGGTTGGGGAATTGCCCGGCGCATCGAGCAGATCAGCGGGGACCTGCTGGCGGTTAACCAGGGCACGCTTTATCCCCTGCTGCTCAAGCTGGAGCATGAGGGCTCGATTGCCTCGCAATGGGGCGCATCGGAAAACAATCGCCGCGCGCGCTTCTATCGCCTGACCGTTGCCGGCCGCAAACAGTTGCAGTCAGAGACCCGCGATTGGAAGCAGACTGCGGCCATCATCGCGCGCTTCTTTGAGGTCAAAGCCGAGGACCTGCCATGAGATTCCTGCGCCGATTGTTCATCCGCCTCTCGAACTTCGCCACCGGAAGACGCGCCGACCAGCGTGTCCTTGAAGAGATGGCCGAACATCTTGCCTTGCAGACGGAGGAGAATGTGCGTGCCGGCATGTCGCACGCGGAGGCGCGCAGGCACGCGGCACTGAAGCTTGGCGCGGCCCAGGCCATACGTGAGCAACACAACGCCGAGCAGGGTCTTCCGCTTGCTGAAAATTCCCTCATCGATCTCCGCTACGCT
>CAVTTW010000019.1:0-61307 GCA_963737665.1 uncultured Acidobacteriaceae bacterium | reverse complement strand
CATCGTCACATTTGCCTCGCGTACCACCCACAAGACGACGGCGAACTCCGCCCACAGAACGCCTTCGACCAGCCATAGTCGCGGCGTCCACAAAGGCCGCGCGGCCGCCAAGTCTCACAAACTGCACGGCCAGCAGGCCATCGACACGGCTCGGGTGACGGAGATCCAGCAGGCCCTGATCCGCGAGCACTACATGAGCGGGGAGGCCAACGGCAACTGGGATGCTCCGCACCCAGGCCGCCATGCAGAAATACCAGAGCGACCAGGGATGGCAGACCCGTCTGATGCCCGACTCCCGCGCCCTGAAGAAGCTGGGACTGGGCCCCGACTACTCGACGGCCATCAACGCTGAGGGTGCATCGTTTGCCGCTCCGGCCCCGGCCAACACCATTCCTCCCGCCCAGGCCGCCGGCTTTGCCGCCGCCGCGGGTGTGAATCAGTAAGTCTTCGAAGCTGAAGACGCTGAGAACTAAAGCCACAACAAGGGCCGCCCGCGGGCGGCCCTTTTGATGGGCGCCCGCATTACGGCGAGGCTACTTGGTCGGTGCAACTCGCACCGATTGCGCCGACGCGGTTGTGACGTCCGCGATGTATTGCGTACCCTTGCCCGTCCATCTGCCGTCCGCTTCCAGGTAGCCGCGGTACTTCGTCACGTCGTCCTGGTTTGGCTCCTTAAAGCGCACGTCGGTGGAATACCCCTTCTTGCCGCTCTCCCACTTGAGAGTCCACTTCACAATTTTCACCGTCTTGGATCCGGAGAGGCAGAAGGTGACAGCCACAAATTCGCCGACCTCGCCCGGCTCGGCCGATCCTCCGGCCACGGCAAAGGTATTCCCAGGGGCGTCGAAGAACTCGAGTTTCTCGCCGGTGATCACGCAGGGGATGCGCGGCTCTTCATTGGCCCGCGGGCTTGTCGCCGTCGATGTGGTATCGACGTAGCGAATCCGGCTGCCCTTCTGGCTGAATTTCTTGGTGTTTTTTCCGGTGTCTCCGCTAAGCCCGTAACGGATCATCGAATAGTTCGGCGAGTCTACGCGTTTATTGTCCTTGATCTCGAAGATGCCGCGGTCCACAAACTGGATCAGGTGCGGATCCGGGGACTCGAAGGTGATGAGAATCCCGGTGCCGATTACGTTGCTGTTGAAGCTTGCCTTGATGCTGGTCTGCAATGAGGCCGGCGCGCTGGAGTAGACCTCGGTGACGCCGGTCATCTGCTGAAACAAGATGCCCATGCCGGTATCGTCCCTTTCTCGATTGCAGTCAGGGGCCCACCGGGATTATACGATCACCCTCAAAAGCCGCCCATGAAAAATGCTTGTTGATTTCCATGGGAAGGTAGGTGCGCTGTCCAGTCAGACTGCGGGAATTCCAGGCCCGGCACGGCAGACAAAAGGGCCGCCCGCGGGCGGCCCTTGTCTTTCCAGCCTCTACCCGCTACATGTGGAACGCCGGCATACCCTCCTCGAGGAACAGGTACCGGGGCCGCAGGGTGTCCGGTCCCGATGTGATCGCCGTGTTGAGATGGATCAGCGGATAGCCCTCGTCGTTGTACTTCGGCCACTTGACCATGTCCCCGCCGTTGGGATCGCCGGTCTTGGCGAAGTTGGTCCAGTAGGTCATCATCGCATCGCTCAACTTGCGGTCTTCGGGGCGCACATCCCAGCCGGGCCGCGTGTCGAGGGTGCCGAAGACATATTCGATATCGTCGGAGTGGAACGCGAAGGTGCCGGGGTGAAACTTGCTGGGGGTCGCGGCCAGTTCAAAGTGATAGCGGTACTCCGGCGAATCGCCGGTCTTGCGATGCGCCTCAAGCCAGCGCCAGGTGCCCATGGCGATGAACGAGTCGCTGCCATAGTCGATGGCGGAGCGGGTGGCCTGCTCGTCGGTGTCTCCGGGATACAGCTTGAGAAACTCGTCGGCGCGATCCTTGAAGTTCTCCGCCGCAAACGCCTTCCACTTGTCGACTGTCATGCCGCCGCGGATCAGGGCTGGGTTTTCGTCGGCATTCCATCCCGCCAGGAGCGGCACGTGCGCCTGCTTGCCGGCCTTGTACGTGTCGTCGACCGATTCCGTGAGGAGTTTGCCGTCCACATCCGGCGGAAAGCCCATGGGCTTCGATTTCACCGCTGCCAGGATGGCGTCGGTGGGCATGGCGCGCAGCGCGGCGAGCGAGGTGGCGCCGGTCGAAGCCACCCATTCCTGGTCTTTCTCTTCGCGCTCCGCCAGGGCTCCGTAGTTGAGCGGACCGCGGCCGATCGCGCCGCCGCTCTCGCCGATCGCCTTGTGGAAGAGCCCCTGCGCCATGGGCGACGCCATCAGCGTGCTCACGGCAAACGACCCGGCGCTTTCGCCAAAGATCGTCACATTGCCGGAGTCGCCGCCAAAGTCCTTGATGTTGGCCTTGACCCACTGGAGAGCGGCCACCATGTCCATCAGGCCGTAGTTCCCTGCCGCGCCGTTGGCCTCTTTGGCCAGGTCGGCGGTGGCCAGAAATCCGAAGACGCCAAGCCGGTAGTTGATGGTGACCAGCACCACGCCCTTGAGGGGCAGGAAGTCTCCGTTATGGCGTGGCTCGGAGCTGGCCGCCGCCCGCAAACCCGCCGCCATGAATCCAGAACATGACGGGCAGCTTGCTTTTGTCGGTCGCGTCGGCGGGCGCGTAGACATTGAGGAAAAGGCAATCCTCGCTCGGTCCGGCGTCCTGAAAGACCATGTCTTCAAAAACCCGGCCCTGGGCGCAATGCGCGCCATACTTGGTCGCGTCACGCTCGCCCTTCCACTTCGCGGCCGGCTGCGGCGCCTTCCAGCGCAAATCACCGACGGGAGGCGCGGCATAGGGCAGCCCCAGAAATGCCTTCACCTTGCCGTCATTGATGGTCTTGCCATGAACCTTGCCCAAATCGGTCTTCACCGTGAGAGGGTCCGCCAGAGCAACCGATGAGAGACCGAGCGCAGCAACCGCCGCCAGGGCGCAAAAAGCCTGGATACGAAAAAGCATCGATAATTCCTCCGGAGATACGTTATCAGGACGGGGCGGGGAGGATGGGAGTTTCGATGCTCGAGAAAGACTCGAACGTTTTGCAGGAGCAGGAGCCAAACCCAGGCCCTTCGCTGCGCGACCCGATGACACCCAAGTCACAACTCGACTTGAGCTTTATGCGACGGGCTGGACGGTTCCCTTCCCGATTAACTCTTCGACGCGCTCGACCCAGCCTTTGTCGGCGGCGACGTTCATCATCTCGGGTTCGAGGATGACGGCGTACTCGCCCTTCATTTCGAGCTGGATCATGACTTTGCCGGGACCGGGTGCGGCGTCGGCGGCGGACTTGAGAGCGGCGAACATCTCTTCCGTGGCGCGTTCGAGGTTGATGCGGATGCGAATGCCGCTGGGGAGCTTGACCTGCACATCTTCAAGAGCCTGGATGTTGCTGATGGAGATCTTGGGGGCGGCATCTTCTTCCCCCATGATGGTGCCGCGAATGAGCACGGGCGCCTCGATCTTCAGAGGCCCGCAGAGGCGGTCATATTCCCGGGCAAAGCAGATGAGGTCGATCTTGCCGGTGGCATCTTCGAGGCAGGCCTGGGCGTAGAGCTTCTGGTCGCGCTTGCTCTTTTGCACGCGCAGGCCCTGGATGATGCCGGCCACCAGGATCTCGTCCGAGGGATCGTTCTGCTTGCCCCAGGTACGTTCAGGCGGTTTGCGCTCCAGGGCTTCCGAGACCGGGATGACGCCGGTGAGGTTGCGGATCTTTTCCGCGTATTTGTCGAGTGGGTGACCGGAGACGAAGAAGCCGAGGACCTCCTTCTCATGGGCGAGGCGCTCGCCTTCTTCCCAGTCGGCGACGCGGGGCAGGTCATCGCTGTTGTGGCCGTGAACGGGCGTGGCATCGAAGAGCCCGAAGAGGCCGTGCTGGCCGTGCTCGGCGTCCTTTTGCGCTTTCTGGGCGCGTTCCATGGCCTTGTCCACGGCGCCGAACAGTGCCGCCCGCTTGCCGAGAGAGTCAAGTGCACCGGCCTTGATGAGAGACTCGATGACCCGTTTGTTCATGACCCGCAGGTCGACCTTTTCGCAGAACTCCCACAGGCTGGTGAAGCGGCCCCCGAGTTCTTCCCGGGCTTTGAGGATGGACTCGATGGCGTTGCCGCCGACGTTCTTGACCGCGGCGAGACCGAAGCGGATGACCTCGCCATTTGGAGTGAACTGCGCGCCGGAGACCTGCACGTCAGGCGGGTCCACGCTGATGTTCATCTCCTTGCATTCGGCGATGTACTTGACCACGTTTTCGGGCTTGGAGGTTTCAGACGTCAACAGGCCGGCCATGAATTCAACCGGATAATGCGTCTTGAGATAAGCGGTCTGGTAAGAAACGAGGCCGTAGGCCGCGGAGTGCGACTTGTTGAAGCCGTAGCCGGCGAACTTCTCCATCTGGTCGAAGATTTCGCCGGCAATGCCCTTGGGATGACCGAGGGCCTGGGCGCCGCTCATGAAGCGGTCGCGCTGCTTGGCCATCTCTTCGGGCTTCTTCTTGCCCATGGCGCGGCGCAGCAGGTCGGCCTCGCCGAGCGAGTAGCTGGCCAGCACGTTGGCGATCTGCATGACCTGTTCCTGGTAGACGATGACGCCCAGGGTCTCCTTGAGAATGCCCTCGAGTTCGGGGAGCATGTATTCGACTTTGCGGCGGCCCCACTTGCGCTCGATGAAGTCATCGGTCATGCCACCCTGAATGGGGCCGGGACGAAAAAGCGCCGTCAGTGCGGTGAGGTCTTCGAGACGATCGGGTTTATAGCGGCGCAGCATGTCGCGCATGCCGTTGGACTCGAACTGGAAGACGCCGGAGGTGAGCGCGGCGTGGAAGACCTTCTTGAAGGTCGGTTCGTCGTCAAGGGGAATCTCTTCAATGTTGACCTTGACGCCGCGATTGAGCTCGATGAGCTTGAGGCAGTCCTCGATCACCGTGAGGGTAGTGAGGCCGAGGAAGTCCATCTTGAGCAGGCCCATCTTTTCGACCGCCTTCATGTCGTAGGCGGTCACGATTTCGTCGTTCTTGGTGCGCGCGACGGGGACCAGTTCGGTGAGCGGACGCGGGGCGATGACGACTGCCGATGCGTGGACACCCTGGCCGCGGACGAGGCCCTCGAGCTTCTTGGCGGTGTCGATGAGTTCGCGGATCTGGGCTTCGTTATCGTAGATCTTGCGCAGATCGGGAACGTCTTCGAGGGCCTTGTCGATGGTCATGCCGACGGTGGCGGGAATGAGCTTGGCGATGCGATCGACGTCGCCGTAGGGCATGTCGAGGGCGCGGCCGCAGTCCTTGATGGCGGCTTTGGCGGCCATGGTGTTGAAGGTGATGATCTGCGCGACTTGCTCGCGGCCGTACTTGCGGGTGACGTAGTCGATGACTTCGCCGCGGCGGTTCATGCAGAAGTCGACGTCGATATCGGGCATGGACACGCGTTCGGGGTTGAGGAAGCGCTCGAAGAGGAGAACGTTTTGCATGGGATCGATGTTGGTGATCTCCATGCAATAGGCGACGAGGGAGCCGGCGCCGGAGCCGCGCCCGGGGCCGACGGGAATGCCGTGGTCGCGCGCGTACTTGATGAAGTCCCAGACGATGAGGAAGTAGCCGGGATACTTCATCTGGCGGATGATGCCGATTTCATAGTTCAGGCGGGCTTCGTATTCGTGGATCGGGGTGCGAAGCTGGCCGCGGCTTTGAAGAAAGTGGATGGCGGTGTCGAGACGCTTTTTGAACCCCTCGCGGCAAACTTCTTCAAAGTAGCTGTCGATGGTGTGTCCCTGGGGGACCGCAAATTCGGGAAACGGATTGTCGACCGGTTGCAACTTGAAGTGGCAGCGTTCGGCGATCTCCATGGTGCGGGCAAGGACGCCGGGGGAATCGGGAAAGAGGCGCTGCATCTCGTCGGCGCTCTTCACAAAGAATTGGTCGGAGTCGAATTTGAAGCGGTCGGCGTCGTGGACCTTGGAGCCGGTCTGGACGCAGAGCATGACGTCGTGGGCGTGAGAATCCTCGCCGCAGAGATAGTGTGAGTCGTTGGTGGCGATGAGGGGAATGTCGAGCTCTTTTTCGAGGCGGAAGAGGTCGTTCTGGATTTTGCGTTCAGCTTCCAGTCCCTGGTCCTGAATCTCGAGGAAGAAGTTGCCCTTGCCGAAGATGTCCTGATACTGGAGGGCGACGGCTTTGGCCTTGTCGTAGCGGCCCGCGGAGAGCTCTTCGCAGAGTTCGCCGGACAAACATCCGGAGGACCCGATCAAGCCCTTGGAGTGCTGCGCGAGGAAGCGCTTGCTGACGCGGGGCTTGCGGTAGAAGCCATAGAGCGAGGCCTCGGAGGTGATGCGGATGAGGTTGCGGTAGCCCTCTTCATTTTCAGCCAGCACGAGGAGGTGGTTGTAGTCGTCGCCCTGCGCGGGAGCGCGATGATCCTCGTTTTTGCAGACGTAGAGCTCGCAGCCGAGGATGGGGTTGATTCCCTTCTCCTTGGCGGCAGCGAAAAAGTGCACGGCGCCGTAGATGTTGCCATGATCTGTCATGGCCACGGATTTCTGGCCGAGAGCGGCGACGCGATCGATGAGTTTTTTGATGTCGCAGGCGCCGTCGAGAAGGGAGTATTCGGTGTGCAGATGGAGGTGGGTAAATTCGGCCATGACTAGGTCGATTTTAGTCGCCGGGCCGATCGGGGTCTCGGCAACGGGCCGGTTGAAATCGGGGTGGAATGAGGAAAACCCGGCGGCAAGGCCATCCGGGGTGTCTGCCAAAACGCATTTGGGGATCGCCGTGCGGTACAGTAGACTCGCGGTCTATTCACCAATGGGGAGAAAAGCATGGCTTCTAACGCCTATGGCATTCATACCAACACTGCCGCGTCTCTGCTGCACTACGAGGCATACACCAAGCCGGGCGCGACGGAGCAAAGCTGGACCCGTTTCAGCTCCGCCAATGAAGAATTCAATGTAGTCTCGGCGGCGGGGAAGAAATTTCTGATCAAGTTCTATGGCAATTTTTCCAAAAAGCACCTCGTCACGTTTTCCAAAAAGGACTGGCGTACGGCGGAGGAGGCTTACCTGCAATCGCAACAGGCGGGACAGCAAGGCAAGGACGCCGAAAACTGGGAGCGCGCGCAGCAGCAGTTGATGAAGAACAAGATCCTCAAGACACTGGGAATCCGCAGCGGCAAAGGGGATGAGGCGAAGTGCAAGCACTGCGGCCATCCCAAGAGCAATATTCCCGATAAGACCGGCCACTCCAGCAACACCGGAAGATGCCAGGTTCCCGGCTGTCATGGGGTGAAGTGCCCCGGCTATCTCTCATCCTATGTGCAGTCGCGGACCGACGAGAACAAACCGGAGCCCGACCCGTATGCCGGGGCCAGCGGACAGGACACCAGTTGCATCGTATTGAACTGGATTCCTTTGAACGAGTTTGTGCAAGTGGTGGGCGACTCCATCGTTACCGCCGATCCTGGAGATGCGCTGGCCGATTCTACCCTGCCTTACGGCCACGCCACTCCTTTTTACAAATTGAAGTGGACTTTCACGGGGCGCAAAGGCGCGGTCCGCAAAGCCTCGGGCGGCGTCATCACCGTCAATGACGGCAACTGGTGCGAGGTAGGCGCATTCAAAGCCTCGGGCCCTTTGCCGCAGATCACCTCTACCTGGATCGTCGGCCACTGGTACGGAATGGGCACCACCTGAGTTGCCCGCGCCAGGGTCACACCGGCTTTGCATCCGGGGGAAACTGCACGCGGTTGTCGCGCGCACGGGCTCCCTTTGCAGTCCATTCGTCGCGGGTCATGCCGTCGAGGGACTCGGCCGCGCCCAGGCCGGCCGTCTTGTGCCCGTCAAAGCCGTCGGGATCGACCTGGCCGCGGTAGCCGAACACCACGATGTCGGGGTATTCGGGAAGCATCGCCTGGTAAAGTTTCTCGACATAGGACGGACCGCCATCCTCATCGCCGCTGCGCGAGGCAAAGATCTTCAACTCTCGATGCCCTTCGGGAAGTCCGTGCTTGCGCAGGTGCGCGGCGAGTTCCCGCGGTTCAAAGGCTGCGGATCCCAGTTTTCCGTCCCGGACTTCGCCGGCCAGCACGTAAAGAACGTCCTCGCTTTCGACATCCGCCAGAGTGGCGCTCTCCGACCCCGGCTGAGATCCTGAAATGACTGCGTATGCCTTTCCTTGCCCGGTCTTTCTCTGCTCCCACTGGCGCGCCTTTTCCTTCAACTCCGCGCCGCCCATGACGTAGATCCAGTGCTGCTGCTTTGCCTGACCGGTTTCCATAGCCGCTCCTGCTTCACCGTAGCACGAGCGATGGGGCGGCGCCGACTGTGGTGTCCTGGTCGCGCAGGAAGCTGTAGGGACGGTCGGGCGGTGCGGCTATACTGACGGGACAGACTATGCGGACTCGTGTTTTGAATGTTCTGCTGCTCGGCGCCACGGCGGCCATGTTTTGCGGCCGGATCTCAGCCCAGACTCCTCAACCCAAGACTTCCCCCAAAATGACATCCAAACTTTCCCCTGAAGCCGTGCAGCGCTCCGCCATCGTCATCGACACGCATGCGGACACTCCGCAGCGGTTTCTCGATGAGAACTATGACCTCTCCGATCCGCTCAACGGCGGCAACTTCAACCTGGAGTCGGCGCGCAAGGGCGGCCTCAGCGCGGAGTTCTTCTCGATCTGGGTCGATCCCGTCATCAACAAGGGACATTTCGCGAAGAAGACGCTGGAGTTGATCGACTCCGTGAAGCAGCAATGCGCGAAGCATCCCGACCAGATGATGTTTGTGGCCACCCCGGAAGGAATTGAAGTGGCGCATCGCGAGCACAAACTGGCGGCGTTGATGGGGATCGAGGGCGGCCACTCCATCGAGGACTCGCTGGCGCTGCTGCGGCAGTACTACGCGCTGGGGGTGCGCTACATGACCCTGACGTGGTCCAACTCGAATGGTTGGGCCGACAGCTCGGGAGATATCGACGACACCTCCATTCCGCATACCAAGGAGGGCCTCAGCGAATTTGGCAAAGATGTGGTCTACGAGATGAACCGCCTGGGGATGATGGTGGACATCTCCCACGTGTCGGACCGGACGTTCTTTCGCACCCTGATCATTACGCGGGCGCCGGTCATTGCGTCGCACTCGGCGGCGCGGGCGCTGGTCGATGCGCCGCGCAACATGACCGACGACATGCTGCGCGCGGTGGCCAACTCGGGCGGCCCGGGGTCCAAGGGCGGCGTGGTGCAGGTCAACTTCTACTCGGCGTTTATCTCGCAGAAGTATCGCGACGCGCAGAAGGCGCAGAAGCCCGAGGTGGACAAGGCTGTGCAGGACCTGAAGGACAAAGCCAAGGCCGAAGGCAAGGAAGTGACCTACGAGGAGATTTCCAAGCTGCAGCGGCAGTATGCCGACCGCATCCCGCGGCCGCCGCTTTCGGACCTGATCGATCACATCGACCACATTGCCAAGGTGGCGGGCATCGATCATGTGGGACTGGGGTCGGATTTCGACGGTGTGGACGGGCAGCTGCCGCAGGGGATCGATTCGGTAGCGGACCTGCCCAAGATCACGGCGGCGCTGATGGAGCGGGGCTACTCGGCCGAGGACTGCCGCAAGATCCTGGGCGGAAATCTGCTGCGCGTGTTTCGCGAAGTGGAAGCGGTAGCCAAGGAGTTGCAGGCGGAGAACCGTCCGCGGATCACCGACAAGCAGCCGTTCGACAAGCCACAGAAGTAAGGCTGTATCCCCATCTGCGACGCATGAGGGCCTTGCGCCCAGCTCGACTCGAACTCCAGCTGCGAACGCTGCGAAGTTCTTCGAGATTAATCTTGAAATTTTGTATGATTCCATGGCTGTGTCCGGCGGGGCTGCGGAAATGGATGCCGCCGCCCTGCCGGAATGTTGATTGCCGTCAAAGCAAGCTGCTGAAAGGGGTTTCCGGGGTAATGCGTTTGGCTGAGATTACCCCCGAAAACCACACATAGACCTTGCCGGAAGTGTCGTACGCGTGCAGGGTGAAGCTTCCGGTATAGGAATTCCCGTCCGGGTTCAATGTGATCTTCTCAATGATTTGTACACCGCTCTGAGGTGGCCCAACCGTTTCCGGCGGCGCGGCGGGATCGAACACATTTCCCTGCCAGGGGATGTGGTTGAGGAGATAGGTGCGTTCGCCGGTGTGCTCCCAGACGCCCAGGCAGAAGTTTCCATCCTGTGCCGAGCGTGATGAATTCATGATCTCCGTTCCATCGGGGTGCCATACCACCACAGCGTTGTCGATCACCACGCCACCCGGGACAGGAATGGTCTCTCCGTTCTGGGTTTGCGCGGTAAAGGTGACGTGCCACATTCCGACGATGGACGGCTCGTCCTCGTCCAGGGCAGCGGTTAAGAGGCGCGGGCGGACGGTTCCATATTGCGGGCGCCAGGATGAAGGTTTGATTGGCTTGTTGGGCAAACCACACTGCGCCAATGCAGCCGGGGCAAGGGAAAGGACAACGGACAGCGCGCCGATCCCTGAGATCCAATTCCAGATTCGTAACTTCATTGATTTCTCCTCCTCGGCTGGAGATGGCCGATTGAGGAGAAGCTAACCGCGACCGGCACCAACCGGGCAATGAACGGGAGGTAAAGCCGGAGGTAAAGTTTTGATAAACCGCTAACTCCAATGCACTACAGCGGTTGCAGCTTTCTTAGATAAACCCGTGGCATAATTGCCGACAGAGGAGGAGCCGTGTCGAGCTCCGTACCTAGCTCGAGGATCAATTCCCCTTCCGCCCCCGGACCAGGAGCGGTATACGAATTCGCCGAGTTTCGGTTGGATTGCGGGCGGTTCGAGCTCCTCCACAGGAACCGGCCCCTGCGCGTGGAGCGCAAACCCCTGGAGTTGCTCATGCTGCTGGTTTCGCGCCAGGGACAGCTGGTGACCAGGACGGAGATTGCCGAGCGGCTGTGGTCGAGCGAAGTTTTCGTCGATACGGAGCACGGGATCAATACGGCGATTGGGAAGCTTCGCCACCTGCTCCATGACGACTCCGGCTTGCCGCGTTTCATCCAGACCGTGACTGGCAAAGGGTATCGGTTTGTTGCGCCGGTAACCGCCATGGAAGCGCCGAACACCGAAGCAGGCTCGATGACGGTGTCTCCAACTGTTCCGAACGATCAACCGGAAGAGCAGGCCGTTGTGATCGATGCTCCCCTTGGGGGCGCCCCCGCGCCTCGCCGCCGCTGGATGGTGCTATGCGCCGGCGCTGCCGGGCTCATCGCCATCGTGGCTCTTACCGTCGGCCCTCACCCGCTTGCCGCGCGCCTCCTCCGCCGCCAAACCGCGCCTGTCATCGCCTCGCTGGCCGTCCTTCCGCTCGACAATCTCTCCGGCGACTCCGGCCAGGATTACTTCGCCGACGGCATGACCGACGAGCTGATCACCATGCTCGCCAAGAACTCCACCCTCCGGGTGACCTCTCGCACTTCGGTCATGCAATACAAGCGTGTGCATCGCCCGTTGCGGGACATCGCCCGTGAGCTCGGCGTCGACGGCATCCTGGAAGGCTCCATCAGCCGCAATGGCGAGCGGGTGCACATGACCCTCCAGTTCATCCGCGCCGACACCGATACCCACGTCTGGGCGGAAAGTTACGACCGCGGTTCGGGCGATGTTGCCGCCCTTCCGGGCCAGGCGGCACGGGACATCGCGAACCGTCTGCACCGGTCGGTCCCTTCAACTACCCCGGCCCGTTACGTGGATCCAGCCGCGCATGACGCCTACCTCCAGGGCCGCTATCTGTGGTGGGCTGGCGATGTTGATGCCTCCTTTCCCTACTTCAAAAAAGCCATTGAACTGCAGCCCGATTACGCAGTGGCATGGTACGGCTTGTCGAGCTATTACGCCGCCGCCGCAATGTTTGGACGTCTCGACCCGCGGCAAGCTCTTCCTCAAGAGGACGTTACATCGAGAAAGTGCCTCGAGCTGGACCCTTCTGCTCCCGAGTGTCTTCTCGGCACGAGCGCGGACGAACTCTTTTCCAAGTGGAACTTTGAAGAGGCATTGCGGGAGACTTCCCGGGCCATCGAACTGGACCCCAAATCCGCAGAAGCCTATGAACTCAAGTCCGTCATTTTGCGAGTGTTGAACCGGCACGAAGAGTCCATTCAAGCCTGGAAGACTTCAGACGAACTCAACCCGTCGGATCCATGGGGTTTTGCGATGGCTCTCTTGAGCGGGCGTCGATACGACGATGCGTTGGCAAATCTGCAACAGCGAGTCGTAGCCATGCCCCGTGACCCCTTGATGCAATCGCTCATGGCCGAAGCCTACAGAGGCAAGGGTATGGACAAGGACTCCATCCAGTGCCTAGAAAAGTACTATACCTACGCTGAAGGACAGGCTTCTGGGGACTCCCTTCACCGCGCGTTCCAACATGGCGGCGTCAAAGCTGCCGTCGAATGGCAGATCCGGTTTGTCAAAGCTCGCGCTGCGAACCAGTACGTCTCGCCCGTTGATCTTGCTGAACTCTATGCGCAATTGGGAAACCGTGAAGAGACCCTCGCGCTCCTCGAACAGGCGTTCGGGCAGCGTGCGCCCGGTCTGCTCTGGATTCAGGCCGACCCGGCTTACGACTTCCTGCACGGCGACCCGCGTTACCGCTCGCTCATCCGGCGGGTCGGCCTTCCCGCTGCCTACTGAGGCGCGTGTTTGGTCATTGACAAAGCGGTTTGGGCGGCTTTGGATCGGAAAAGGGTTCCTAATGGGGGTTTAAGCGCTCTAATAGGGTCCATAATGACATCGAGATCTGACCGACAAGCAGGATGGGCAGCTGAGGCATCGAGACGCTCCTGAACCATTGTGGCAAGTTTGGCGGATATTCGCTGCAATGAGAAGCAGGACGACCAATCAGATATGGAATGGCGCCAGGTATGGGACGGCGCAATCCCGTTTTGCTTTTGTGAGTACTGCTGGATTGTTGACGAAGGTTGGTTCCGAGCCGGCCACCATTCCGCCAACAACGCCGCGTCGCGGCACTCGTCCCCTACCCCACTGCACTGTCATTCTGAACGTAGTGAAGAATCTGCGGCTGATCCATTCACTAGAATCATCGAAAGCGATGAAGATTACCGAACTCAAACCGTATGAGAATAAGACTGTAATCCTCCATCTGCTCGACGGGGAGATTGCAACAGCTAAGATCGCCTTTGTGGATGCGGAATACGAGGACATCATCGTCGAAATTATCCAAACAAATCGGCCCGAGTCCTATCGGAAGCCCATCGGCAGTTCCTCATTCGCCGTCCGGTCATCCGATCTGGACTTCATCGAAGTGACTGAGCGGTAAGGGAGGAGTTGTCCACCATGCGGGAATTTCGCACCTGGCACCCGATCTCCGCTATACTCAAGCGCTGTCATCCTGACGTTGCGCGAAGCGCACCGGAAGGATCCGCAGCTGCTTTTATGTTTCCATCCGATCCAGCGCTCGTTTGTAGTCGGCCGGTTCGTATTCGTACCAGTCACGACTCAGATCGGTCCATGTCGGGTTGAGGGACTCGATGAGCGCGAACTTCTTTGCGCGTCTCCAGCCCTTCAGTTCCTTCTCCCGCGCAATCGCCTTCTGAATGTACTGAAAGTTCTCGAACCAGATGAGGGGATCGCAGTTGTAACGCGCCGTGAAGCCATCCCGTTCTTCCCATTTGTGCTCAAAGACACGCTGGTGCAGATTACCGGTCACTCCGATGTACAGGGTGCGGCTTCGGCTCGCCATGATGTAGGTGCAGTACGATCCTTCATGCATGCCGCTATCGTAACTACACGATCCGAGACCGGCTGTGACGCAAAGAACAAATGCAGATCCTTCACTGCGTTCAGGATGACAGCACAGTGAGGGGTTCGAAGCGGGAGGATTACCGCCTGTGCGGAAGTAACGAAAAGCGGCCGCAGATCCTTCCGCCGCGCTTCGCGCAACGTCAGGATGACAGCGCGTTGGAAGAAGGTCGAATCGGGTGTGTCATCGCCGATGCTTCCCTTTGCCGAAGGTTCGCGCGTTCTAACCCGGCGCCGCATCTGATCCCTTGAGTCGGTCTGCGCAGAGAGCTACCGGATTGCCTGAAAAATCCCTGGGCTTGGCTGATTTGTGACAGAGGCGGGCAAGCGGCGTCAGGCCTTGCGGTAGCGCGGATGGACGTAGCCGACCAGAGCGGGAGCGCCGGCGTAGATGTGGTCGGGGTTCATGTCTTCCTCGTGCCTGCGGTAGGCGAAGCCGCATCCGGCGGGAATCTCATCGGGGCGCATGCCGACGCTCTTTTTGCCCTGGTTGCAGCCGATGCACAGGAGCTGATCGTTGAGGTTGGCGGACATGAGGATGCCGACATCCTGCTGATCGAGAGGCTTGTCCACCTCAGCCTGGAGGCGAACGATCCGGTCCAGCTTTTCGCGGTTGGCGGAGCCGCCCTCCTTGCAGGAGACGATGTGGTCGACCTCAAACAATCCCGCGTCGGTGTGAACGAAGCGGCAGTGGGCACACATGTAGTGCGGGGTTGGGGAGTTTCCGAAATCCCCGCGCCAGAGCAGTCTGACTTCGTCGGCGCTGGCTTTGAAGGTGGCGTCTCGCTGTCCCTTGGTGAAATTGTCGCGCTTGATCATCGTCGTCTTCCTCTACGTACGGAAAGATGCATAGTGTGATCCGGCCGCCTGGCGCTTCACGTTAGCACTGAAATGGGTTGGAAATCCCAGCGGGTACGGCGCTGCCCAGGGTCGCGTCGTCATTGGCATCGTGGATGCGGCACCGAAGCTTCTGATTTCCGCAGTGTGCGGCGCTCAGGATAGATTGGCGTGCATGAAGATTGCTTCCCTGCTGCTTGCTCTGACGTGTATGGCTGCCGCCGGCCGGGCCCAGGAACCGGCGCGACAATCGGCTGAGCCCATTCAGCTGCATCCCCACAATCGCTCTGCGCTTGACGAGGGTCCTATACTGATCTTTCGCAAGCTTCCCTGTTTCCTATCAGCCTGAACTTCTGGAGATCCCCACATGCGTGTCTATTCCTGCCTGTTTGCCGCAATTCTGACGGCCGCGTCGTTCACGTCCCCGACCCTCAGCCTGGCCGCTGACGATGAGAAGCCGGCCGCCAAGGCCGACAAGCCGGCGGAGAAGGCGCCCCCGACCGAGGTGACGACTTCCGGATCGGTCGATGCCGGGGGCCAGCATATCCTCTACAACGCGGTGGTGGGTACACTGACCGTGGGCGCCACGGACACGCAGGACGCGCAACTGGGGTTGGACGGCAAGCCGGAGCCGGGCAGCCAGCTGGCCAATTCAGAGCCCAAGGACGCCAAGGATGCCTCGCCCGTGGCGCGCATGTCGTATGTGGCGTACTTCAAGAAGGACGCCAAGGCCGATGAGCGGCCGGTCACCTTCTTCTACAACGGAGGACCGGGCAGCTCGACGGTGTGGCTGCACATGGGTTCGCTGGGGCCCAAGCACGTGGTGACCAGTGGCGACCAGCACCTGCCCGCGGCGCCCTACAAGATGGTGGACAACGCCTACACGCTGCTCGATGTGAGCGATGTGGTCTTCATCGACATGCCGGGCACGGGCTTTGGACGCCTGATCGGTAAGGACGCGGACAAGGCATTCTGGGGCGTGGATGAGGATGCAAACGCGTTTGCGCGATTCATCGCGCGGTTTATCACCAAGTACAATCGCTGGAACTCGCCCAAGTATATTTTTGGCGAGAGCTACGGAACCACGCGCTCGGCGGTGCTGGCCGACGTGCTTGAAAATGGCAAGAGCATCGATATCAACGGGGTGATTCTGCTGTCGCAGATCTTCAACTTCACCACCGACATCGATGCGGCCGAGCTCAAATCCGGGCGTCGATATGACGTATGAGCTGGCCTTGCCCACGTACGCGGCCACGGCCTGGTACCACAAGAAACTTCCGCAGCAGCCGGCGGAGCTGGAGCCCTTTCTGAAAGAAGTGGAAGCGTTCGCCATGGACGGATATGCGCATGCGCTGGCGTTGGGCACGGATATCACCGCGGAGGAAAAGCAGTCCACCGCGGAGAAGCTGCACGAATATACGGGACTGCCTGTGGCTTACCTGTTGAAGGCCAATCTGCGCGTCAACGGCGGCGAGTTTGAAAAGACGCTGCAGGACGACAAGGACCTGACCACGGGGCGGCTAGATACGCGGTTCTCGGGGCCGACTATGAATCCGCTGAGCGAAGGCGCCGAGTACGACCCGCAGAGCTCGGCGATTTCCTCGGCGTATGTTTCCCTTTTCAACGACTATGTGCGCAAGGACCTGAAATATGGCGAAGGGCAGACGTATCTGCCGGAGGCTTTATTTGGCTCGTACCAGTGGAGCCTGGTGCACAAGGGCAATCCCATCAACCTGAACGTGGCGCCCGACCTGGCGGAGGCGATGAAGACCAATCCTCGCCTCAAGGTGATGGTGAACGGCGGCTACTATGACCTGGCCACGCCGTTCTTTGCAGCGGAGTATGAGGAGAAGCATCTGCCCATTCCGCAGTCGCTGGCCAAGAATATCGAGTTTGACTGGTACGAGTCAGGACACATGGTCTACGTGCGGGACGAGAGCCTGAAGATCTTGCATGATCGCGTGGCGGCGTTTATCACGCGGACCCAGGCGGAAGATAAGCAGGCGCCGGCGAAGTAAATCCGTCAGGAGATTGCGGCTCCCACATCTGCGACAAAGGCGTCGCAGATATGGGGAACCCAGAATGATGAGATTGGGTTCATTGGCCGCACCCTCCGGCGATGGCACCGATGACCAGCAGCGGTTCTTTGCCGGCGGCTACCGGCTCGGGCAGCGGCGCATCGGGCGACTCGTGCGACAGGTCTTCTTCGCAGGCGAAGAAGCGCAAAAACGGCCGGCGTTGCAGGGTGACGTGATCGCGGATCGTGCCCTGCAGCACGGGGTAGCGCGCCTCAAGCGCATCGAGGACGGCCCGCAGGGTGACCGGGCCGTCCACCTCGACTGTCACTTCATTGCCTGCGCCGCGCGAGGTTGCGCAGGTGGTAAGGCAAGGCCACGCGCACGCTTGCTGCGGATGCGCCGGGGCTCGGTCATTGCAGGGTCTGCACCTCGACCGACAGCACAGCGGGAAGATCGTGCACGATGGCGTTCCACGTATCGCCGCCATCGGGCGATGCATACACCTGGCCGCCGGTGGTGCCGAAGTACACGCCGCAATCGTCCATGCGGTCAACGGCCATGGCATCGCGCAGCACGTTGACGTAGCAGTCCTTCTGCGGCAGCCCTTTGGTCAGCGCCTCCCACTCGTTGCCGCCGGACCGGCTGCGAAAGACCTGCAATTTGCCGTCGATGGGAAAATGTTCCGAGTCGCTCTTGATGGGCACGACGTAGAGGGTCTCCGGCTCGTGGGCGTGGACGTCGATGCAGAAGCCGAAATCGGTGGGCAGATTGCCGCTTACCTCGTGCCAGTTATCGCCGGCGTTGTCGGAGCGCATCACGTCCCAGTGCTTCTGCATGAAGACCACATCGGGCCGCGAGGGATGGATGGCGAGATGGTGGACGCAGTGGCCGACCTCACCGTTGGGGTCGGGCATCATGTTCGAGACCAGTCCCTTGTTGATGGGCTTCCAGGTCTTGCCGGCGTCGTCGCTGCGAAAGGCGCCGGCGGCCGAGATGGCGACGTAGATCCGCTGCGGATTTTTGGGATCGACAATGATGGTGTGCAGGCACATGCCGCCGGCGCCCGGCTGCCACTTGGGGCCGGTATCGTGCTGGCGCAGCCCCGACAGCTCCGACCAGTTGGCGCCGCCGTCGGTGGACTGGAACAGCGCGGCGTCTTCAACCCCGGCATAGACAGGTCGGGGTCGGACGCGGAGGGCTCGATGTGCCAGACCCGCTTGAATTCCCACGGGTGCTGCGTGCCGTCGTACCACTGGTGCGTGCCGGGAACGCCGTCGTAGGCGAACTTGTTGCCCGCCGGGGCCCAGGTCTTGCCGCCATCGTCGGAGCGCTGGATGATCTGGCCGAACCAGCCGCTGGTCTGCGAGGCGTAGAGGCGGTTGGGATCGGCGGGCGACCCCTTCATGTGGTAGACCTCCCAGCCGGCAAAGTGCGGACCGCTCACGTCCCACTTGTCCCGCTTGCCGTCCGAGGTAAGAACAAATGCGCCTTTATGGGTGCCAACCAGCACCCGCACTCCGCTCATCGCGACCTCCGTGGATGAATTCGGCAGCTTCGACCTGGGGATTTCAAGAGGGCTATTGGTCGGGAAAGCCGCACTCGCCATTTTTGCCCATTCGCGGGATCGGGACAAGCATTTTTCGTAAAATCTTCTCTTTCCGGCGCCGCCATCGGACCATGCTCTAAACTGAGGCTGAAGCCATGTCATTTATCAGCCTGTTTGGCAGCCTCAAAGAACCCGAAGAACCAGAGAAGCCGCAAGAGCCGGAGGGCGAGGAGCCCGCCAAATCCGGATTCTTCAGCCGGATGAAGCAGGCTGTTTCGCGGACGCGGGAGTCGTTCAGCTCCAAGATCGAGGGCATTGTTGCGCTGACCCGGACGGTCGACGAATCGGCCCTGGAAGCGCTGGAGACGGCCCTGCTGAGCAGCGACATCGGTGTCCAGACCACGATGGAGATCCTGGATGCGCTGCGCGACCGCGCCCGGCGGCAGGCCATCGAGGGCGGCGAAGAGCTGCGCTCGCTGCTGAAGGCGCAGATTCGGGCCATCCTGGAAGCGCCGCAGCGCCCCGTATCGACACCGGCGACTCCGCCCAAGGTGACGTTTCTGGTGGGCGTCAACGGCACCGGCAAGACCACCACGAGCGGCAAGCTGGCGGCCTGGAGCCGGGCGCAGGGACACACCGTGCTGCTGTGCGCCGCCGACACCTTTCGCGCCGCGGCCATCGAGCAACTGGAGGTCTGGGCCGGGCGCAGCGGCGTGGAGATGATCAAGACCCGGCAGGGCGGCGATCCGGCGGCGGTTTTGTACGACGCGATCAGCGCCGCCAAGGCGCGCAACATCAGCGATCTGTATGTGGACACCGCGGGGCGGCTGCATACCAAGACGGGCCTGATGGATGAGCTCGAAAAGATGCGGCGCACGGCGGCGCGGCTGGTTCCCGGCGCGCCGCACGAGGTGCTGCTGGTGATGGACGCGACCACGGGGCAGAACGGGCTGCAGCAGGCGCGGCTGTTTACGCAGGCGGCCGGCGTGACGGGCATCGTGCTGACCAAGCTGGACGGCACGGCCAAGGGCGGGATCGCGGTGGCCATCGCGCGCGAACTGAGCCTGCCGGTGCGCTTTGTCGGCATTGGCGAGAAGATGACCGACCTGCTGGAGTTTTCGCCGCAGGCCTTTGTGGATTCGCTGCTGGGGTAGCGTTACGATTGGCAGATCGCGTGTGCGTCTAAAAGGTAGATGACATGATTCTTGGAGTGTCCGCCCTACAGCATAGTCCATATTCGATTACGCAGCAGATCGTCGTCGTTCACTTCGCTCCGCCAATCCTCGCGGGGATCTTGATCCTGATGTTCGCATACGCGCGCATGGTTTGGGAACTGAAAACAGTAATCTGGTTAAGAACACAACAGATTGGGTTGCCTATTTTGCTTTTACAGGGGCACTCTACGCGATGGGAATTGGTGTTTTGCTTTACGCTCACCTCGCAGGGCGCTAGCGGTTCTCCGGGTGCTTTACGGAAGTTACGAGAATGGACAGTTGGAGCAAGACACCTACTGGATGCAGCGGGCGCTGGAGCTGGCGCGGCGCGGGATTGCGGTCACGTCGCCCAACCCGGCGGTGGGCTGCGTCATTCTCGACTGCGCGGGACAGGTGGCCGGCGAGGGCTGGCACGAGTACGACCTGCTGGATCACGCCGAGGTAGTTGCCCTGCGGGTGGCCGCGCAACACGCGAAAGAGCGGCTTCGCGGTGGCACGGCATATGTCACGCTGGAGCCCTGCAACCATGTGGGCCGGACCGGACCGTGTACTGAAGCGCTGATCGCGGCGGGCTGAAGCGCGTGGTGGCGGCCACCATCGATCCCAATCCGATGGTCGCAGGCCACGGCGCCGATCGGCTGCGCGCGGCCGGCATCGAGGTCACGCTCGGCATCTGCCAGGCGGAGGCGCGGCGGCTCAACGAAGGCTTCGCGCGCTGGACGCAGCATCAGCGGCCACTGGTACTGATGAAGGTGGCCATGACCCTCGACGGACGCATTGCCCCGCCTGCGGGCCAGCACAACCTGCACCAGCCCTACTGGATTACCTGCGAAGCGGCGCGCAGCGCGGTGCAGCCGCTGCGCTGGCAGGCGGATGCGGCGCTGACCGGCGTGGATACCGTACTGGCCGATGACCCGATGCTCACCGACCGCAGCGGCTTGCGGCGGCGGCGGCCGCTGCTGCGGGTGGTGCTGGATTCCGCTTTGCGCATGCCGCTCGATTGCAAGATGGTGAACACGGCGCACAATGACGTCGTGGTCTTCACGGTTTCCAGGGACGACGCGAAGATAGGGAAACTCACCGAGCGCGGCGTGCGCGTGGAAGTGCTGCCCGCCGAGGCCGGGCGCGTGCCGCTGGGCAAAGTGCTCGACCAGCTGGGCAAGGAAGGCATGTTGACGGTGCTGACCGAAACCGGCACGCGGCTGAACACAGCGCTATTGGCCGCAGGCCTGGTGGATCGCGTGCACCTGTTTGTCTCGCCGCAGATCATGGGGTCCGACGCGGTGCCGGCGTTTCGCGGCATGGCCAATGCGATCCGCATGGCCCAGGTCGAGGTGGAACGCTACGACAACGATCTGGGGCTCTGCTCGCTGCTGCGCGATCCGTGGCCGGCGTCGTAGCGCTGAAACACGCGGATCTCAGTCAGATGACAGCATCTGTGAGATGTGAACTTCGAAAGAGGGAGCGCGGGCCTTGGTTGCAGCTATGGGGTCGCGGCGGCCCGGGCGTGACGACGGGCCGCGTACTCCTCCGGGGTGGGAATGGGGCTCAGGTTGCGGCCGGCGAACAGGTCCTTGAACAGGCCGACCAGCTCGTCGTGGATGAGGCCGTTGGAGGCCAGGATCTCGCGGCTGTTGAGCTGGTACGGATTGCCGGCAAAGTCGGTTACCTTGCCGCCTGCTTCTTCGACCAGCAGGATGCCTGCCGCCGTATCCCACGGATTCAGGTTGAACTCCCAGAAGGCTTCGAAGCGGCCCGACGCCACGTACGACATGTCAAGCGCGGCAGACCCGGCACGGCGCACCCCATGCGAGCGCAGCGTGAACTCGTGGTAGAAGTGGATGTTGGGGCTGTCGTGACGCTTGCGGCTGGGAAAGCCGGTGGCGACCAGAGCCTCGCCGAGTTCAGGAACGCGGGATACATGCATCGGCTTGCCGTTGAGAAATGCGCCAGCGCCGCGCTCGGCCGAGTAGAGTTCGTCGCGCATGGGGTCGTAGATCACGCCGGCCACAAGAATGCCGTCTTCGTCCGCCCCGAGTCCCGGACGCCGCTGTTCCAGGCCCATGGAAACGCAGAACTGCGGAACCCCGTGCGCAAAGTTGGTGGTGCCGTCGAGCGGATCGACATACCAGCGGAACTCGCGCTCGAGGCCCTCGCGGGTGCCTTCTTCGCCATAAATGCCGTGGTCGGGCCATGCTTCCCGCAGACGGGTGAGGATCAGCTTCTCCACGGTGCGGTCGGCGACGGTAACCAGGTCAACATCGCCTTTGTACTCGGTCTCGACGCCCTGGGCGAGAAATTCGCGCAGGCGGGCGCCGGCTTCGCGGGCTATCGCCGAGGCTTTCGGAACCCAGACAAACTCAGCCGTCGACGCTGCGGTCACAGGCCGGCTCCGTTGCCGTTGGCGCCGTTGGCCACCAGGGAGCCGGCGGCGTTGCCGCGGCGCTTGCCCGCTTCCGTGATGGTGCGGATCTGGTGCTTGTAGATGAAGAGGTTGGGCTTGCCGTCGCGGGTAAGCCGCAGCATGCCGTCATCGAAGTATTCGATCCACCCGCGCACAGTTTCGCCATCGCGCAGCTTGATCGAAACCGGTACCTGCCGGTCGCTGAGCGAACGCAGATAGAGCGCTTCCTGACCGGTTTCCCCCGGCGGAGGGGTCTTGGAGCGACGGCGGGAAGGTAATGGGGGAGTCATATTGGCATTTTAGATGCAAACCACAAGGGGCGGGTTCCAGGGGGATGAAATGAGTCGGCCGGGGGTAGCAAGAAGCGCGGTGGCTTCCACTCCTTTTCGCAAAGGGGCGCCAAGGGAGGGGGCACGAGGTTTAGGGGACGCCGACGCTTCCCTCCTGCTTGCTGCGGGCGGAGTCGCCGTAGTAACCCGTGCGATAGCGGATATTGAACGACTCCGCGGCGGCCCGCGGGACCGTGACCAGAAGGCGATGAAAGACGCGGCCCGGTTCCTGGTTTTTGGGGTAATAGCCGATCAGGTACTGGGTGCGTAGATCCTCGCTTACGCGCTGGAAGGCCTTATCGAGACCGCCTTCGCTGGCGTAGAAGCTTTTGCCGCCGGTCTGCTCGGCGAGGGTGATGAGGGCGTGTTCGCCGCCGAGGTCGCGGCCGGCGCTGGCTTCGATGGGCACATCGATGATGCTGTAGATCATCACTTCGCTGCGCAGGGCCTGCTCGAGCGCGTCGGCGTAGGTGGTGCTCTTGGCGGTATCGCCACCGTCGGAGACCAGCACCAGCACTTTGCGGCCTTCCTTTGCGGCGAGGCCCTGCGAGCCTAGGTAGATGGCGTCGTAGAGC
This sequence comes from uncultured Acidobacteriaceae bacterium, assembly GCA_963737665.1. Classification (GTDB taxonomy): domain Bacteria; phylum Acidobacteriota; class Terriglobia; order Terriglobales; family Acidobacteriaceae; genus Telmatobacter. The sequence continues at coordinate 38,564 of CAVTTW010000019.1, read as the reverse complement.
GCCGTGGCGTCGCCGCCGCGCAGCGAGCCGAGGCCGTGGTCGATCTGGCTGACCTTGTTGGTGAAGGGCGTCAACTGGCGCACGTCCGTTGCGAATTCGAAGAGACTCATCTGATCCTGCTGCCGGAGCAACGCGTGCACAAAGCGGCGGGAGGCGTCCTGTTCAAGGGCGCGGTCTTTAAAGGTGCTGCCGCTGGTATCGATGGCCAGAATCAGGTTGAGGGGAATCTCGGACTGGCGCTCGAAGATGGAAATCTCCTGCGGACGCCCGTCTTCGGCAACCTTGAAGTCGTCACGCGACAACCCGCCGACGATGGCGCCATTCTGATCGGTGACGTTCACGAACAGATTGACCAGCTTGACGTCCATGCGGAAGGTCGGGGGCTGATCCTGGGCGGCCGCCGACAACGGCGGCAGAAGGGGCAGGCCGGCCAGGCAGTAGAAGGGCAGCAGCGAACCGGACGCCTGCGGATTTACGCGTCATGAGGGCCCCCCGGCGGGGCGAGAGCAATTCCGTCGGGAAAGGGCTCTCCATCTGCCCAGACCACGCCGTCGACGAAAGTCTCCTTCTTCCAGATCGGAACCGTCTTTTTGAGCGTGTCGATGAGCCATCGGCAGGCATCGAAGGCCTGGGCGCGGTGAGCGGAAGCCACCACGATGAGCACGCTGGTCTCCCCGACGTTGAGCCTGCCCAGGCGGTGAACCAGGGTCACGTGCCGGACCCGGAAGCGTGCGATGGCTTCGAGAGAGAGCGCTTCAATCTGCTTGATGGCCATCTCTTCGTAGGCTTCGTAGTCGAGATGGATCGTCTGCCGGCCGCGGGAGTGGTTGCGCACGATGCCGTCGAAGACGACCACGGCGCCGTCTTCTCCGCGCTTCGCGTCAGCGACGAGTGTATCCGCATCGATAACTTCACGGGTGAGGGCGGCGGTGACAAAGGGGCGATCGCGACCTGGGGAGGAGTTTGCGCCGCAGCCGCCGGAGACAGGCGGAAGCAGGCCAACCTCATCTCCTTCGTGGAGCACTCGCCCCGGGGAGGCGTATTCGGCGTTCACACTGACGGCGATGCTTTTGAGCCAAGGGGCCAGCGATCCCTCGGCCTGAGGTCGGGGCACGTCAAGGTCGGAGGAATGATCGAGAGAAAGGCTATGCAGGAGGTCGGCGACGGTAGCGCCTTCCTGCAGATCCAGAGTGGCGGACGATGAGCCGAGCCGCTCCTTCAACACACCAAAAGGGAGAATATGCACCTGCATCACAAGGAAAAGAATACTGCCTGCTCACCGTTAGACGCGCGCGGCGGGCAATGGTAGGTCCGCACGCACGGAGAATCACTGGCATGTGACGGGAAGCACAGCGGCTTTCCGGATCCGGTCAGGGATGGTGATAAAGGCAAGCCCAGACAAACCAGGCCAGGAGCCCGACCAGGATGTAAACCAGGAATGTCAACAGCAAGCCGCGGAACACGCCAATCCCTTCGTCGGGATTGACGTTGGTGGTGTTTCCGGGCTCATCAGAATCGCCCGGAGGCGAGTTCGTGGCTTTGCCGTCCACTGCCTGCTTTGAGTTCATACTCGGCGCGATAGATGTATCCCTGCCGGACCTTGCGCATGGGTCGCGCGGGCGTCCGGACGCAGATGACAGGACCACCCTACCGCACAAAACGTTCCGAATGATTACAGAATTCAGAGGTGAGTAAACCAACGTAAGCCTGCTTGAACAGCGCGAGGCTCCAACGAAGGGACGAAGACGCGAGGTACGCTCAAATTTGGCCCCCCCCCGCTGGTGCCAGAAGAAGGTCCGCCACGCCAAGTGCGGGAAATCATGGGTCCGCCCGGCTCTAAGCCAGCAATGAGGGATTGCCGCGAATCAACTGCGGCGGCGGTCTCCCGGAGATGGAAAGCTGATCAGGGGTGGGCGCTGTCCAGGGGATTATCGAAGTCGAATCCGAACAATCGGGGGTTCTCTCCGATCACTGCCGCCGAGGTGATGTAGAAGACATAGTCGTAGGTCTGCTGCGGGATCTGGCTGCGATGGTCGCGCAGCAGGCGCCAGAAATTGCGTTCGCGCGGGTTGGGGGGCATGCTCCTGACCAATGGCAACACCTGATCTTCGCCCCAGTTATAGCAGGCCATCACCAACAGTCCGGAAGCCTGGGCGTCTGTGCTGTAGAGCATCTCAATGTACCGCGTAGCCGCGTCGGTCGCCTTGTCAGCCTGGTCTCGTTCGTCGGCGGGATCGGGCCGGCCGAGATCGACCAGAGGGCCGAGATGAAGACCATACTTGACCCCCGTCTCGGGAATGAACTGCCACATTCCTTTGGCGTAGCCCTTTCTTGTGATCGGACCGCTGCGGTAGGGATCGAAGTCGCTCTCCTGCATGGCGAGATAGAAAAACTGAACGGGAAGTCCACGGCTCAGGAGAGCCTCGGGAATCTTTTGCGTGTAGCCCTTCTCCTGCGCGGTACGAATATCCCGGGCGAACCGGCCGGTGGACTGCCAGTACTTGATGTACTTTTCGACTTCAGTCTCAAAGTCCGCGGGCAGGTCCAGTTCGCATTCCCCAAAGATCCGCGCCACTCGCATGATCAGGCGATGCTGCTCGGTGGTCTTCGAATCATAGATATGGAGAGTGGCGAGAAACTTGTCGTAATTCTCAGCCATATCCCGGCGGCGGCTTTCGTACTTGTTAACCGTCTCCATTCCCTGCTTCTGGTTGGTCGCCAGTGCCAGCCGCTCGGCTTCGGCAATTTCCACGTCGAGAGACTTCATCGCGTAAAACATGTTGCGCGCCAATTCGCGTTGATGCAGCGCCTCACGGTGAAGCCGGTAGGCATAGCCGGCCATTGCGACACCGATGAGTGCCAGCACTCCGATTACGACCAGAAAGCGTCTTTTCTGTTTACGATGTACCGTCTCCTGCTGGGACTGCACTTGAGCGAAGGCGCGCCGCACATACATGGTATGTTCGCCGACCGCTTCCCCCTCGACCGGCTTGCGAAAGTAGCGCTCGGCATAATGGGCAACCAGGGAGTCGTCGCCGGGACGCACATCCGGCCGGCTGCCGGCCACCAATGGCGTAACCGGAGGCGGGGGCGGAAGTGGCTTGACCACGTGAAAGGAAAGTTCCGGTCCGTCGACCCCCAGACGAATCGACGCGTCGGATCCAATCAGTACGTCCCCGACCCGGATGCCTTCACGGTAGATACCGTTGCTGCTGTTCAGATCGCGAATCCGCCAGCCATACTGCTCCGGCGTTACTTCGGCATGAACGCGGCTCACGAACTCATTCCGAATGCACAGCTCGCAGGCATCGCTTCGCCCGATGCGAAACGCCGTCGAGAATTTGAGAGGCGTGGCCAGAGGCAAGTCCATTTGACGCACTTCAAGACTTTCAGGCGCAGGGCAGATGTTCTCGGAGGGTGTCATTCGCAGCCAGTTTACACCCTTGTAAGTTGCTGATGGGAAAGCCCATGAAGCGATCAACTGTACCAGCGGCCGGGCCGCGCTGGAAAAAGTCATTCCAAGCGAGTGACTCCGCCATTCCTCAGCAATCGCGATCAAGGTCTGAAAGAATTGCGACAAACAGCTCGCGCTCCATCCCATGAGCAGACAATCCCGTCGCCCATGTGGAGTTCACGGACATATCCGACACCGCAACGACTCAACGCAGAGTCGCCGTGGGACATTGTCAGCAAGAGCCACGTAGCACCTTGCGACAAACAGTTCTGGCACCGAAGTGGAACCGCCTCGATCACCCACGATGATTCCTGAGTACTTAGAATGACTTTACATGGAACTTACAATTCGTTTACATAAGTTTACAGTTTTGTTGACTTAGCGCAAACGTCTGCGTCCTGATTTAACGGTACTATCCCTCCAGTGGTAACCACCCTCTTTATGCCAGTAGAACGCAGCACACTTGCATCCCTTGGCAGTGCTCACTGGCATTGAACGATTCACCAGGGTCGACTCTTTTGTCGGACGCTTTTCTTTAGTCCTTCTTTGGGCGCTTCGCACTTATGCCGGGTTCTGGCGCCCCGCTTGACGTTTCTCTGCTAACCGGAAATGCACCTCACCGGATGACTAAGTCATTCGGTCCGAGACCGCACCTCTGAATAGAAGCGGCAACGATGTTATCGGCCTGTCCCCCGTGCCGATATGCAAGAGCCCGCCAACGTGTGCTCTTGGTGTTTCCTCAGGACCTGTGACAAAAGCGAAATGGACGCCAAAGGCGTGAAAGAGGCTACTTTGATGCCCAAGACCTGGACGATCGGACATCGCTCTCTGGCAGGACATGGCTTTCTCATGTTAGGCGCTGGAATCGCAACATGCAGTTTGGCTTCACTGATGGCCAGCGCAGATACTGAACGGCTGAGCTACATCATCTCGGCAGCCCTCGTAGCCGTGAGCCTGCTTCTTCCATCCGTATATCTTGGGGTCCAGGCCTTCAAAGAACGTAGCTATCGAGTACTTCTTAGCTATGTCATCGCAGCATACTCCACATCGGCGGCCTGGCTCGTCCTGTGGCTGATCATGTCGTCCCCGACAGATATTCGCGTCTTAAGCCTGCTGGCTGGATTGCACGGGATCTTCTGGTCCATGTGGTACTTGCGGATAGCACACTATCTCCGCGAGTACCCTGCCAAATCGTCATTGATGTGTATTTTGGCCGCAACTACCTCGCTCCTCGGCATCGTCATTGCCACGCAATCCAGGAGCAGCACGATTAGTTCAGCCACCGAGGTTTCCTGTTACATGATGTTTACAGGCTCTGAGATTCTTATAACTACGATATATATCTATTCGCAATGTGGGGTAGCGAGAGAACTGCCGCCTCTGCTCAGGAGCAGATGGCTCCAGGGAAGGCTCGTCAGGGAAGCACGAAATAAGGAGGTCCTGATAACTTCGGGCAGATGACAGATGACCCTATCCCCAAGAAGCTAACTCAACGTAACTAGCCTCAAGTCAGCACCGAATCGTGCTATCGGCTGTTCATCTGACTCTGTCACCAGGAACGAATGCAGAAGCCTTGAATGCTGCGCAAACGTGCAACAGGCCCGGACGGTCTTTACCAACAAGCGAGACGTTGTTCCTGAAACTACACGTCTGCCCGATAGGTGTCACGAAATCCTCTCGAATGCAAGGAGCACTAGCGAATGTTCGGTCTCTCACAATCACTGGCTTTGAAAGCCATCATTACAGCCGGACTGCTCCTTTCGGTCCTTGAGTCCGCGACGCCACTGATGGCAATTCCGGCATTTGCCCGCAAATACCACACGGCGTGCGCGACGTGTCATAGCAATTGGCCTGAGCTGAATGACTTTGGACGCGCGTTCAAGATCAACGGCTTCAAGTTCCCGAAAGACGACGAGCAGTTTCTTAAGGAGCCCCCTCTGGTCCTTGGTGCTGAGGCGCAAAAGGAAAACTTTCCCAATTCAATTTATCCAGGCGAGCTACCAATTCTTCCCATCGCATTTCGTTACTCCGGCTATTTCTCCTACAATTCGCCTCAACCGCCTGCGGTCGTTGCAGCGGCAGGCTATACACCCAAAACTGAGCTATTCCAACCCAATACTTTCACGATACTTTCCGCAGGAAGCTTTGGCCCTTCCCTGTCGTTCTGGATAGATGACGACATCTCTGCGGCGGGGTCGGGAGCCAATGGCGGGTTGGGAGACGGCTACCTCAAGGCCAATGACTTCCTGGGCCACTATCTGCATGTTCCGAGGAACGACTTGAATGTGCGCTTAGGACAATTTGAGCTTGATTTGCCTTTCACGATGGCTCGGACCATTAATCTGACCAGCTACGCAATTTATGACCAAACGTCTTACATCAACCCATCAGGGAGCGGACCCTTACCCGGAACAACAGCCAACCCTTTCACCTTTGCAAGCCCTCAAACCGGCGTCGAGATAGGAGGATATCCCCACCGCGGATATACGTGGTGGTCCGTGTCCGTGCTCGATGGGGAAAATTCCGTGTACGGAACCGCACCGCCGACCGTTGCTCACAATTCGAAAGACATCTACGTGAACATCGCACAGCGCTTCAACCTGGAGAAGGACCCGGAAGTACGTAAGGAGGTCCAGGCAGCTGGTCCAACCGGCGTTCACGATCATAGTTCAATCAGGTTCAATGCTTTTGGATATTATGGCGTCAATGCGCTCAATGAAGGCGGATCCCTGATATCAGCGCTCCCCCCGATACATGAGCCGTTTTATCGTGCCGGCGGTGCAGTTACCTATAAGTTCCGCGGCAATTTCGAACTTTGGGGCCTGTATGAACACGCCCACGACAACAACAAAGCCCTTAATGCCGGCAGCACCGCGTTTGTAGATGCGACTCCCGTGACCTACTCCGGTGGATTTGTCGAGGCCGAGTACTGGATGTATCCATGGCTCATCGGCATGATGCGATATGACGCCGTCAATTCGCCAACCGATCGCTTAAACGGAGTATCGCGACACGACACACGCAACATTTACAGCCCCGCATTACAAGCTCTTGTGCGGCCTAACATCAAGTTGGAATTGCAGTACACGTTCAACTATGAACAGCCCGTACCGGGAAGCACATCCTATTACCGTCCCAATCAACTATTGACCGGAATTGACTTTGTCTACTAGGTGCTTTGTCTCGCAACCAATACTTCCAGGAGGGAACGTTCGGATGAACAAGTATGTCAGCAAAAGTTCAGGTATTGCTCTTCTTGGGCTGCTTGGCTCTTTGTCAAGCACTGCGTGGGCCGGAGAATTGAAAGGCCGGGTCGCAGCACAGGGGCTACGATCTCCAGAGAACATCGCCGTCTACATAGACAGCATCCCGGGAAAAACCTTCCCCCCGCCTGCATCTCATGTTGTCATCGACCAATCCCATCTCGCCTTTTCGCCGCATGTGGTCGTTCTTCAACAGGGAACAACGGTCGACTTCAAAAACGAAGACACGGTTGGTCACAACGTCTACTGGCCCTCAGTCAATCACAACCGCAAGCTTTCTCACAACATGGGAACGTGGCCGCAAGGTCTCTCAAAGCCGTTCACCTTCAATGACCTCGGAGATGTTCCGCTGCTCTGCAACGTGCATCCGGAGATGTCGGGGTATGTTTTCGTTGTGCCCACCCCGTACTTCGCGCTTACTGACAAAGAAGGCAACTTCATCATCAAGGATGTCCCTCCCGGTCAATATACGGTGAAGACGGGAAGTGAAAGCGCGAAGCCCACAAGCCAGACGGTGACTGTCGGTGCCGGCGCCGTAAGTGTCAATCTTACTGTCGCGAAATGATGACACCGGTTCTGACACGCTGGTTTGGTCGGGGCCAGTCGCGGCGGAAGGCTCATCCCCGGGGTGCAAACACTGGTTCCGGTCGTCCGCCGTCAGAGACCTGATGTTGCATGCCGACTGTTCAGGGATCGTTGGGGAAGTTAGTGGTTAGGTCACGGAGAAAGCATGTTGACAAAACTGGTGCTCAAGGCCCTCGCATGGGTGCCTCACGCGATCGTCGTGACCGCGGCATTTGCATTAGCTATTGTCTTCTGGCCGGCAAGATCTCCCTGGCCGGAGTGGAGGCCTTCCGAACGAGTTACCAGCAGTTTCACAGACGCGCGGCCCGGCACCCTTGCCTGGAAGCAGCCTATGCTTCCTGCCAAATACGCTGAGGCAGCATGTGGCGCGTGTCATCGCGAGGATCTGCCCCAGACGCCGAGTCTGAATCACGGCCGCCAGTTACTGGCAAGGTTCAACTGCGTGGGATGCCACAGGCTGCAGGATGTCGACAGTCCAGCCATGCTTGGTCCGGACCTGACAAGGGTAGGCACCAAAGTAAGTCGCGAGTGGATATATAAGTGGCTGAAGGAGCCTCGAACAGTGTCGGATGCGGATGGAAACGTCATAGTTGACGGAGTCTATACAAGTCCGCGAATGCCCAAATTTCAACTGAGCGAGATCGAACTGCGGGCGCTCTCGGCATATCTCAGTGTTCAAGGGGCAAAAGAGAAGACACGCGATCGGCAGAGTAACCGACCCGCAGCACTAATATCTGCGAAGGACGGAGACATTGCTGACCGGGGCAAAGCGAAGTTCAACCAGATGTTTTGCGTGACGTGTCACGCCCTCGCTGTTGATCGCGGCGGTGAGACGACCCTTATCGGCGGCGACATTGGCCCCGAACTTACAAAGGTGGGCAGTAAAGTCAAGCCTGACTGGTTAGTGGCCTGGCTGCGCGATCCTGAGGGATATCTCCAGCATACGCGGATGCCGCGCTATGAGTGGTCAGACGGTGATCTTCATGACGTATCCCGCTTCATCCTTGATCGGCTTACCGATCCGGACTTACTGAAGGATGTGCCGCAGCTCGGTATGCCAGCGCCGCAAGAGGTGGAACTAGGCAAGCGCCTGTTCGTCGAAAAGGGATGCGCCGAGTGCCATGTGATCCAGGGAGTTGTTCCCCGCCCCAATTTCGGACCCGACCTGTCAGCGCTGGGAATGCTTGGTGGGCCGTTCCTCGTTGAGGTTAACCGGACGCGCTCCATGCCCGGCCCTCTTCATTTTGTGAATGGTGAAGTGAAGCGCATGGATATTGGGCTGTCGCGAATTCCCAGATCGATGATCACTTACCTGCAGGCGAAGATCACGGATCCGGAGTCAGTAACTCCCGCAACTCATATGCCGGCGTTTCATCTCAGCCAGGCTGACCTCGACGACATAACTGTGGCGTTGCTAAGCATGGCCGGGGAACCACTGACAGGGAAAGAGCAGGCTCGGCTGATCATCCAGCGGCACCAGGGAGAGTTTCATCCAGATGGTGAGATGGGCCGGCTCTATCAGCGTTTCAAGTGCAACCAATGCCATAGGTTCAATGGACAAGGCGGGACATTGGCCCCTGACCTATCCTTTGAAGGCAGCAGGTCTAACCGCGATTGGCTGGTGAAGTTTCTTCAAGATCCGCAAACCCTTCGTCCGACACTTACAGTGAGAATGCCTCGGTTCAATATGTCCGAGCAAGACGCGACAACGATTGCCGACTATATATCTTCTAATCTGCGCAGGCCTGGCGCTGATGGAGAGACGTTGAACGCAGGCCAGTTCACCGCAGAAATGGCGGAACACGGTAAGTCGCTTTTCAATGTAAAGTATGGTTGCCAGTCATGCCACACGATCGGCTCTTCCGGCGGATACGTCGGCCCAAGTTTGAACAACGCGGGCAATTGGTTGACCCCCGCATGGATAAAGGCGTGGCTGGAAAACCCCCAGGCCCTGATTCCCGGAACCATCGAGCCGCGACATTCCTTTCCCGAAGATGAGAAGAGGGATCTAACCGCTTATGTGTTGAGTCTGAAGCAAGGGCCGCCTGACAAGGGCGCATCTCCGCAAGCCCTGGCGCAGGGAGGGAGACAGTGAGACCACTCGCGACCTATGTTTCAGTCCTGGCGGTGTGCATCGGCCTTGCGATATTTGCAAGCGTAACCCCTCTGGCGACCCCCTGCTGGTGCTGGCCGGGAAATTTTCACATCTTCAGCAGGCCCAAGGTCCACACCGCGGGGACCGAGTACGCCTCCGATGGCTCCTATGGAACAGAGGTTGACTGGAACAACCCGCAGCACATCTTTCCTTTGAACTACGAGCAGGCGCAAGGCAAGCGCATCTTCTACCAGCAATGCGTCTGGTGTCACGCGGACAGCACTCCCGCCGGTCCTTCGAATCGCTCCAACGTTTCGCCCGACCCTCCCCTCATGAATGACGGAACAATACTGAATGCAGAGAGCGACGCGTCCCTTCACAAGATCATCGCCGCAGGCGGAGGATCGGTGGGCAAGTCGGTGATGATGCCGCCCTATGGTTTGTCTTTATCAGAGACCGAGATTGATGAAGTGATCGCGTACATGAGGGCGATTGCAGTCCCCGAGTTTCATCAGCCGTCGAGCAAGCGGATTTTATTCTGGAGGAAAAAGCCTTGAAGACCTGTAACAGGACACTGTTCTCTTTCGCCTTTAGGATACTGGCCGCGTGGACCCTGGCTGCTGCCGTGACGCCGGCCCTTTGTCAGGTGAGTCCTGCCGAAATCCTGAACCCGCGCGCGAAAGCGGCTGAAGAAAGATGCCTTCCGCAAATTCAGGCGTTGAAGAGCACCATTGGCGAAAGTCGATTTCCGTTCGAATTCAGGCTTGCCCGGTATCTGCACGCAAAACCCGGCCAGCGGGCAGCCCTCGATTCCGACGGAATCGAATTCGTAGCTTTCCAGCATCGAACCGTGTTGAAGATATCCGGGATCTACAAAGCGGCTTTTAATCCCAGCCAGCTCTCTGAAAATCAGCGCGCAGGTCAAACCTTCCAGGAAGTCATCGTGCCGATTCTCCGGCTGGCCGAAGAGCAGATTCCACAGAGCGCGGACTACGATGCGATTGGATTTGAAATTCTTTACGACACGCGGGATGCCGACGCGAGTTACGACTACGAAGGAAAAGAGGTTCTGAGTGTCGTAATCAACCGCGACGACGCCTTCAAATACGCCGGCGCCATTGGCGATAAGGAACGCCAGGCTCTTTTGAACCGCTCCGAGATTTTCGTGAATGGGGAGCGGTTCGGACTCGTGCTGGGAGGGCGCGATTCCCTCAACGTTGCAGCCCTCGAAGAACCGGTTGTCCACACGTCGGAAGACCACTCTTCGTCGCAATCAGGCGCAAGGCACTTTGACGTTGTATCGGAAGGACACGTCACAGCCGCGGTTGTGAATCCCGCACCCAAGACTGACCCGGGTGCTGCGGCGACATTCGCAGATGCGATGCGCCTGCAGAGACAATATGGCGAACAGTTGCGGGCGATCGCCAGCGATGAAAGGGGACACTTCCATTTGGCCGAAAGCGCGGCCCCGGCGTTTGAAGTCTCGGATGGCCGAATGGTTCTTCACTTTACGATGAGGAATTCGCTGGGATTTGAAAAGGGCGCGACCTCGATCTACAAGCGCGCGGCGCAAAGCTTTGACCTGTTTCTCGCTCCAGAACTCCGGGATCTGTCAAAGCAACTGCCCGCGGATGAGGAATACAACTCACTCCAGTTCTCCGTTTTAAACCAGTTTGGAGCCGACCGTGGCTCGATTGAGACCATCGATTACGTTTGTCCCGTCGATTCTCTTCGCGCTTTCGTGGAAAACCAGATGACGAGCCAGGACCTGATCAACAAGAGTATCGTGCTGGTCAATGGAGTGCGCATAGGGCTGGAATTGCAGACCGTTGAGTAGACAGGAACTGCCACCTTTGAATTGGGTGCAAACTGCAGCAGTGTGCACCCAATTTGACCGCCCCGCTTCACCAGGTCATCCCGTCGTCTTTTGGAATCAATGAGGGCGACGACGCTTAGTTAGAGGCGCGCTGGCTAGAAGAGACCCAGGGCCTTCGTGCTATAGCTGACAAGCAGGTTCTTGGTCTGCTGATAGTGGTCGAGAATCATCTTGTGCGTTTCGCGGCCAAAGCCAGACTCCTTGTAGCCGCCGAACGCTGCGCCAGCGGGATACAGGTGGTAGCAGTTGGTCCAGCAGCGGCCCGCCTTGATCTCCCGGCCGACGCGATACTGGTTATTCGAGTTGCGCGACCATACGCCTGCGCCCAGACCATAGACTGTGTCGTTGCCGATCCGGATGGCATCGTCGAGGTCCTTGAACTTGGTGACCGATAGGACCGGTCCGAAGATCTCCTCCTGGAAGATGCGCATGCTGTTATTGCCGGAGAAGACAGTTGGCTGCAGGAAGTTGCCGTTTTCGAGGTCGCCCTCGAGATGGGCACGATCGCCGCCGGTAAGCAATTTCGCGCCCTCGTCCTTGCCGATCTTGATGTAGCCAAGGATCGAGTTCATTTGATCCTTCGACACCTGCGGTCCCATCTGGGTGGCCGGCAGCAGCGAGTTGCCGACCTTGATCTTGGCCACGCGGGCAATGGCGCGCTCCATGAATTTGTCGTAGATCGACTCCTGCACCAGCGCGCGCGACGGGCAGGTGCAAACCTCGCCCTTGTTGAAGGCAAACAGCGCAAAGCCCTCGAGCGCCTTGTCAAGGAAATCGTCGTCTGCGTCCATCACGTCGGCGAAGAAGATATTCGGCGACTTGCCGCCCAGTTCCAGTGTCTGAGGGATGATGGGCTCCGAAGCGTACTGCATGATCAGCCGGCCGGTGGTGGTTTCGCCGGTGAAGGCGATCTTGTCGATGCGCTTGTTTGAGGCCAGGGACTTGCCCATTTCTCCGCCCGGACCGCTGATGACGTTGAGCACGCCGGGAGGCAGCAGCTCGCCTACCAGTTGAGCAAAAATCATGATGCTCAAGGGCGTGTTCGATGCCGGCTTGATGACTACGCAGTTGCCGGCGCCGATTGCGGGAGCCAGCTTCCATGCGGCCATGAGCAGGGGAAAGTTCCAGGGAATGATCTGGCCGACTACGCCCAGCGGTTCCTTGTAGTGAAAGGCAACGGTATCGTTGTCGATGTCTGTCAATCGCCCTTCTTCGGCACGAATGCAGGCGGCGAAGTAGCGGAAGTGGTCGATGACCAGTGGAACGTCGGCGTTGCGCGTCTCGCGAATGGGCTTGCCATTGTCCAGGGTTTCCGCGAGCGCCAGGGTTTCCAGATTTTCTTCGAGCACGTTCGCGATCCGGAGAAGAGCCGCGGCCCGATCGACCGGGGAAGTGTGGGCCCACTTGTCCTTGATGGCGTGGGCGGCATCAAGGGCCAATTCCACATCGGCTGCCCCGGAGCGGGCAAACTCACAAATGGGTTCCTGGTTGATCGGACTATAGCTCACAAAGTACCGGCCCGTGGTGGGTGGTACAAATTTGCCTCCGATGAAGTTGTCGTATCTCGACTTGACGCCCGATTTGTGAAGGACTTCAAGCGCGTCTTGAATGGATGACTGACCTGCTGCTGTTGCCATGTTCTTCTCTCCTTTGTCTGGCGGCTTGCATCACTTCCTGCAAAGCCGCCGATCGCAAAAACTGTCGAGGCGCCTGCAGACCTGGCGCAGTGAAACCGGTTGACTACCGGCCGGAATTGGAGCTGTCAGAGCCGGCACGGACCCTGACGGATGATTTCAATCTCCTGCAAAGAGCGGTTCGAGGGGTGCGATGGCCCACGCTTCCGCGACCGCCGACGGCCGGCTTGCGGCATGAGCCACATTGGCCGCCGCCCTTTCCCGCGCAATCGCGTCCAGCATTTCGCGGTTATCGGAGAACTTGAAGCTCACCAGATTCCGCGCCTTCGCTTCGCGCTCTTCAACATGTGCGAGGATGAGGAGATCGCTCTTGTTCACCGGGTTGAGGCCCTTGCTCTCAAGCAAGGCTTCTACCTTGATGGCGTCGAGCCAATCCTTCTCGGGAACGGTCTTGAGGTACTCAATGACCTTGCCCGCGGCGTTTTCGCCATCATGGCGCGCGATGCCGACCAAACCTGTGCTGGCGCGCCTGGCCCAGCCTGCAACATAAGTTCCATCGAGCGATTGGGCACCTTGCGGATCCCACATCTCGTATACCGGCTCCGATGGGGCTTCGAGATTTGGCCTGGTCGCATAGCCATCCGGCCCCATCGGCAGTCCCAGTCCCGGATCGTGCTTGTCCCCGATTGCGAAGATCAAGGTGTCCACATCGAGAACAGCGGTCTTCCCGGTAGCCTTCGCCCCGGTACTGCCGTCGCCGCGCAGCACCAGATCGTTTTCGGTCACGATTAACTGCCTGATCCTGCCGTCCGGTCCCACGACTATTTCCTGGGGCGAGCAGAGAAAGCGGAAGGTGAGCTTCGGCGAATCCGGGACGCGATGGTCCGTGCGCAAGGCCGGAAACGTGGCATCGGCGATCTTCTCCACCGACACATCCTGGCCGCAGGCAACGCAGCGTGCTTTCACGCGTTCCAGTTCCTGGATAAACTCGCCGCGATCGATGTAAGCATCCACGTGGGCAAGTTCCTTTTGACTGAACTTGGCTTCATACGGCCCGCGGCGGGCCACCACGATGACCTCTTCCGTTTGCCGCGCCGGACTATCCTCCAGCAGCCATCGCATGATATCGGCGGCTACGTTTCCCATACCCACTACCGCGATGCGTTTTCCGGTGGAGAAGTCCCGCGAGGCGTAAGGCGGCAGTTGGTTGTAGTGATAGACGAAGTCCTTGGCGGAATAAACTCCCCGCGCGTTCTCTCCGGGAAGATTGAGCTTGTTATAACCCTGCGCGCCGCACGCAACCACGAGGGCCGATGGCGCCAGCGCCTGCAGATCGTCCAGTGTAACGTCGTATGCGGAACCGATCTTCACATTGCCGAAGTAGTGAAGATTGGGGAGGGAAAGCACTTTTGAAAACTGCTTCCGCAGTCCCACCTTCATGGCTGTCTTCACCGGGTAAATTCCATACTCGGCAAGTCCGCCCGGTTTGATATCTCGATTGAAAAGAAAAACCTCATGCCCCGCCAAAGCTATCTTCTGCGCGGCGAACAGGCCGGCGGGACCGGCCCCAACTACAAATACGCTCTTCAAACCTTCCTCCTGTAGCAGACGAAATAGCCCAACCCCTCTTCGAATTCAGGATGCCGGTGAGGGCATCCTGATTTCGGAGGGGGTTGTAAGGGTTGTTATGCGACGGCGCGAATGTCTTCCGCACCGACGGCATGCGTTCCCATCGCCGACATGAATATGTCGACGACCTGCTGCAGGGTTGCGGTACGCGGATTGGTGAGCTGGCAGGCGTCTTTCTTGGCGTTGATCGCCATTTCTTCGAGATCGTCTTCGCGGACACCAAGCTCCGTAAGACCGGAAGGAATGTCGAGGAGTTCAGAAAGCTGGCGAATTGCCTGAATGCCTTTGGCGCCGGCGTCGAGATCGGAAAGGCCGGTGACATCCTGGCCTAATGCGATCGCGATGTTGCGGTAGCGCTTGGGGCAGGCGATCAGGTTGAAGTCGCAGACGGACGGAAGCAGGATGGCATTGCAGACACCGTGGGGCAAATTGTAGAAGCCGCCGAGCTGATGCGCCATGGCATGGACGTAGCCGAGGCTTGCGTTATTAAAGGCCATGCCGGCAAGGTATTCGGCATAGGCCATGCGGTCGCGGGCTTCCATGTTTTTGCCGTTGGCGACGGCCGAAGGCAGGTAGTCGCGGATGAGTTCGATGGCCTTGATGGCGCAGGCATCCGTAATCGGTGTGGCGATGGTGGAGACGTACGCTTCGACTGCGTGTGTCAGGGCGTCCATGCCGGTGGCCGCGGTAAGCGCCGGAGGCATTCCCGCCATGAGCACAGGGTCATTGATGGCGACATTGGGGGTGACGCGCCAGTCGACGATGGCCATCTTCACGTGGGTGTCGGTGTTGGTGATGATGCAGAAGCGCGTCATCTCGCTGGCGGTGCCGGCCGTGGTGTTGATGGCCAGAAACGGAGGCATCGGTCGCGAAGACTTGTTGACGCCCTCGTAATCGCGGATGTGTCCGCCGCCGGCGATGACCAGCCCAATGCCCTTGCCGCAGTCGTGGGAACTGCCTCCGCCCAGCGAGACGATTCCGTCGCATTCATTGTCCAGGTAGACCTTGACGCCGTCATGGACATTGATGTCGGTGGGGTTGGGCTCGGCTCCGTCGTAGATCGTGGCGCGAAGTCCCGCGCTCTCGATCATTGCCTTGATCTGGTTGGCGATGCCGAGCCGGTTCAGGCCAGCGTCGGTAACGATCAACATGTTGGTTGCACCCAGAGCTTTCGCCTGCGCTCCGGTCTCTTTCGCACAGCCGACTCCCATCAGTGAGACTGTCGGAATATAGAAACCAAAAACTTCCTCTGCCAATGCCATAGTTCTCCCCTCGTCCATTCGCGGATTCGCGCGGACCATTCCTTCGCGTTTGAGAAGTGGTTCCGCGGTTGCCCACGCACGATCGATGCAGAGCAAGGTGGAACGAAATGGACGTTAGGCATTTGTAATAACGCTTGACTGTGATTGCTGTCACATATCCGCTAAACATTATGGATGTCAATGGTTGGGTCTACGTGATTCACGTTACATTCCGAACGGAAACATTTCTGCAAAGAGCCAGCGGCGGCAACGAAGGCAGCAAATGGAAGCTGTCTCGGCCAGAACAGCAGGCCGGAACTGTGTGAGCCGTTGAATGACCAACAAGGGAATTTTTTAAGGTCGTATCAGAGAATCAATGACGGCTTCTTCAACCCTATGTTCTGCAGTCTTGTCTTGGCGATGCGGAGAACAGGCAAACACCCTGCTGACGAACACTTTCGGATGCACTGGCTTCAACATGACCTCGAACGTGTTGTCCTCATAATCACGAAGCAGGTCCGTTGTCGCCACGTGTCCCGAGAAGAGAATGACCTTGCAAGACGGAAGCATACTTTGAACACACCGCCCGGTTTCAATCCCGTTCATGCCTGACATCACCACGTCGGTAACCAGCACATCGGGACCGAAAACCTTCGCACTTTCCACTGCTTGTTCGCCGCTGTAAGCGGTTTCGACTTCAAATCCGCGCATTTGCAAAATCTTAGATAAGGTATCGGCAATGAGATGTTCATCGTCCACGACGAGAACGCGGACAGGTTGGCTGGGCTGGGGCATGGGGGTTGCCTCGATTGTTTGCTTCTAGCGAAGATGCATTACCAGTGTACGGCGTAAGACAAACCAAGGTAATGCATATTAGGTGACCTAATAGTGGCATTGACAGCTGGTCAACGGCGACGAAGTCTCATGATTGCGCATGAAAGTCCCGCTGATTATAAGACGTAACAAATTGATACTAATACACTTGCTTGAATCATTTCGCGTGCATTCCGGTTTACTGTGAGGCGTGCTCCTGGCAGTGACAACCCCAAACCAGATTCACCACCTGGAGAAATATCTTGAGCACACCAATTCCCGTTGCCCTGGCCTCTTCTCGAGTCAACCCACAGGCCGCCGCAGCAACCAAATCAGCGCACGATTCAGCCGTCTCGAGTGCGGGTGTTGTGTATTTCATTTGGGCAGGCGTAGAAAACCCTAACGAGTCTGAGCTTTAAATTTGAAGGCGCTGCAACAGCTTTTGAAATCGAGGATCGGCCCTCAGGCTATCGAACTCGGGATCCACACGAAGGAAGATGATGGAATTGGATCGATCCTGGTAAGCCTTCTCGAGTTGGTTCATTGCCTCTGTTGAACTCCCGAGGGCAGCGTACACTTCTGCCAGATAAAACGGGGAGACGTACTGTCGCGCCCCTTGCGCCTGTAGCTGATCCAGGCGCGTTCGTGCACTGGCCTGATGCCCCGACAGCGCCTCGACGCGCGCCAGGGCGGCCAGCGCCGGAGCGCTATTGCTGGATAGTTGAACCGCCTTTTCCAACTCGGCCGATGCCAGCGAATAATCCCTCATCTGCGCATAGTTCTGACCGAGGACCAGGTGCGCCAAGGCGAAGGATGGATCCATTTCTATGGCATCCCTGAGTTGCCGGGCGGCGCCCTGGAAGTCCCGTGCCATATACATGCGCCAACCTTCGCTGAAGTTCATGCTGACTGACAGCGGATCAAGCTTGAGTGCCTGCTCAATCTCGCTCATGCTATCGCGGGTTCTTCCCATCGCCATCAGATAGAGCGAATAGCGCTGATGGGCGGTGGCATACGATGGATCAAGTTGGATGGCTTTGCGAAACCCAGCCTCGGCCCCCGGCCAGTCCCATTTGTAGTTCAGCAGAACGGTTGCCAGGGACGTCTGCGCTTCGGCCAGTGTCGGATCGAGTTCCAGTGCGCGCCGCGATGCAGCCTCGGCTTTCGGAGCGACTTCACCTGCCGGCACTGTTCCAACAATGGCTGCACCGATAATGCTGTAACAATCAGCCAGGCCTGCGTAGGCCAGCGCATATTTCGGATCTTCGCGCGTGGCTTGTTCAAAATATTCAATCGCCCGGGTCAGGCTGCCTTCGGAGCGCTTGTTCCAGTAGTAGCGGCCCTTGAGGTAGTGTTCATAAGCCTCGGCGGAGGAGGGTTGATACGCCTTCAGGTTTTGCCGCTCCTGGGGAGTTAGGTCGACCTGGATGTTACTGACGATGGCGCCCGCAACGCGCTGCTGAAGGGATAAGACATCGTCGATGCCGCTCTCGTAGGTTTCCGCCCACAGGGCACGATCTGAGGCGATCTGCACCAGTTCGGTGGTGATGCGAACCCGATCTCCACTGCGCATCACCGTGCCTTCAACCACCGCGTCGACATTGAGTTCATGGGCAATCACGGACAGTGGCTTGTGGGTTCCCTTATATGCCATGGACGACGTGCGCGGCACAATCCGCAGGCTCTTCACCTTTGCGAGGCTGGCGATCAGTTCGTCTGTCATGCCGTCGGCGAGATACTCCTGCTCGGGCAGGACAGACAGGTTTTCGAGTGGCAGTACGGCGAGAGAGCGCACCGGCCCCAGGTGTGCACCGAAAGCAGGCCTCTGGGACTTGTACAGCGTGTATGCGCCGACAGAGCCCAGCAATAGTCCAACCAAAAGTCCGCCCAATCCGATGAGGGTGACGGGCTGCCACAGCCGCAGCCGGCGACTCGGCCCTGGCACGGCCGGGGGCGCCGGCATGTCGACAGCCTCGAGGCGCGGCACCACTTCGATGCGGCCACCTGCCGGCTCTAAAGACGAATTCCCTTCCCTGGGCTGCAAATCCTCAAAAATCACAGGCGCAATAAACCGGTAGCCGCGCCGCTGCAAGGTCTCAATGAAGACAGGATTTTCCGGCGAATCCGAAAGAACTTCCCGCAAACGCCGCACGCCGGTATTCAGGCTGTGATCAAAGTCCACAAATGTGTCGCCCGGCCACAGGCGTCGGCATAGCTCCTCGCGCGCGATAATCTGCCCCGGCCGTTCCAGCAAGATCGCCAATATCTGAAATGGCTGAGTCTGAAGCTTGAGCCGCCGGCCCTGCTTGCGAAGTTCGCACGTTCGCAGATCTGCTTCGAACAGTCCAAACCGGACAACTCGGCGCGGCTGGTCGACTTCTGCTAATTGTTCGTTCATCGGGAAAGTTTTGAGCTAGAAGGCAGTCTAGGCTTCTGCAGTCGCTGCGGTCAATGCCCTCAGACTCGTGAAGTTGTGTCACCAATAGTCCTAACCGACTGCTGGCGCAGAACTTGGCTCGTTACCCATAGGTGGCTTAAATGTAATCTCCAGGGTCTTGCCAATTCGCCGTCCCGAGGCGCAGGTTCACTCCGGGTCTGAAGAACCGCCCCCTGGATTCATCCGGACTTCCCCGATCGTGGTCGTCGATCCGGTGAGCTTCAATTTGAGGGCGGTAGTTCTCTCACCGCAAGTGGAAGGATTGACACCGATGAAATGGAACGGAATCAAACATGCAGCAAGCCGCCTCCTCGCTGGCGCTCTGGTTCTGATACTTTTGGGTGGCCTTGCTGCAACGCGGCGGGTAAGAGCGCAGGTTGCGGGGGCTACGCTTTCGGGCGTCGTCCATGATTCAAGCGGGGCGGTGGTGGCAAATGCCACGGTCAACATCAAGAACACCGCCACGGGTGAAATACGGACGGTCACTACCAACAGCGACGGTCTCTACTCCGCTCCCAATCTCATTCCGGGGCCTTACCAGGCGGAGGCCAAGGCTCCCGGGTTTAGTACCGTGCTGCAAAAAGGCCTGAACCTGACCGTAGGTGCGAACCAGGCTCTCAATCTTATTCTTCAGGTCGGCAGCAACACTCAGACGGTAGTGGTAACCGATGTGCCTCCATCGATCGAGTCGAGTTCTTCGACTATGAGCGCCACAGTCGATTCGACCACCGTGCGCGAACTGCCTCTGAATGGGCGCGACTGGACCTCACTGGCGACCCTGTCTCCAGGCGTGACCAGCATTCCTAATCAGGCAACGACCGGCTTCAGCGCCAACAAAGGCAATCGCGGATTTGGAAACCAGCTCTCCAATGGAGGACATCGGGCCAATGAGAATAACTACCGCGTCAACGGGATGAGCACAAACGACTACTCCAATGCTGCCCCAGGCGGGGCGACCGGCGTAAACCTGGGAGTGGATGCGATTGACCAGTTCAGCGTGCTGACCAGCGACTATACCGCTGAATATGGCCGCACCTCCGGGGCCGCGATCAATGCCATCACCAAGTCGGGAACCAACAAGTTTCATGGGACCGCCTACTTCTTTGATCGCGACAGCATCTTCGACGCCCGCAACTACTTTGACGGCCCCCAGATTCCACCCTTTCGCCGCGTCCAGTTCGGCGCCTCCGCCGGGGCGCCACTGCGCAAGGATAAGGCCTTCCTATTTGCCGATTATGAAGGCATACGCCAGAGCCTCTCCAATTCGGGAACCATCAAGGTGCCCAATGCCGGAGCGCGGGCTGCGGCTGTGGCCGCGATTCAACCGTACCTCGCCCTGTGGCCGGTCGCGCCGGCGGGTGCGGCCGATACCAATCCCGGCGGTGTCGGCGTCAATAGCTTCAACGTAAACTTCCCTACAACTGCCAACGAGAACTACATCATCACGCGCTATGACGAACGATTCAGCGCCAAGGACTCAATCGATGCGACCTACTTCTTCGACTCCGGTCCGCAGCAACAAGCCGACCCGCTTCTCAACACTGTGCATTCGGTCTTCTCAAGGCGCCAGCTCTACAGCGCAGAAGAAACCCACATCTTCGGGCAGGCGTTGGTAAACACGGTGCGCGGCGGGGTGAGCCACATAACCGGCCTGATCAATGATCCAGTGCACGGAGACACCGTGGCCACCGACGCTGCGCTGGCGATCGCGCCTGGAGCCAAGGCGCCACCCCAGATCGGTGTAGCCGGGCTGACCACGGCCTACGGCCTGGGCGGCTTCAACCGCTTCAACCATGGCTGGAACTCGACGCAGATCTACGACGACGCCTTTCTGGCCAAGGGCACGCATAGCATGAAGTTCGGCTTTGCCTTCGAGAACATGCACTATGACGTACTCGAAATCCTCAGCCCCAATGGTCGCATGAATAACTATCCGAGCCTGGGATCCTTCCTCGCCAATGACGCCGATCAATTGAACGCCGTTGCTCCCGGCGGCTCGCACCAGGTTGCGTTTCGTCAGAGCATCGTGGCTGGTTACGCCCAGGACGACTGGCGCGTGAAGCCGAATTTCACCGTCAACTATGGATTGCGGTACGAGATGGCCACCAAGGCGACGGACGCAAACTCCGTTCCCGGCTACACCATCAACGGGTACACCGTTGCCACTGCCGGTTTCCAGGAGATTCAAAGCCTCGCCAACTGCACACCTGGAACAACCGCTTGCGGACCGGTCGGTACCGGCAGCCCCACGAACGCAAACCCCACCCTGTGGGATTTCGAGCCGCGGACCGGCATGGCCTGGAATATATTTGGCAATAGCAAAACGGTGCTGCACGCCGGTGCGGGCATGTTTGACGTTCTTCCGCTCCCCTACGTCTTCGGTCTCAACACAGCGGCGACAGCGCCATTCCAGATCATCGGCGCCGATGCCAAGGCCACCCTCGGAACCGGTCAAACCGATCCGAATGTAAGCTTCAATGAGCAGAAGATCCGCAACCGCTACATTCAGCCCAATCCCAAACGCGCTGACGTCTTTAACTGGAATGCTTACGTACAGCAGGATCTCGGTGCAGGACTTACCCTGATGCTCGGCTACGTCGGATCGCGCTCGCTTCATCTCTCCGCCGCCGCCGATGATATAAACCTCGTGCAGCCCACGGCTATCGCCGGCGCCGGTTACGTCTTCCCCTGCGACCCCTCGCAGCTCGGCCCTGGTCAGACCTGCGCCAATACGCTCACCGGTACACGTCTCGACTCGAACTGGGGTGGCGGCGCCGGCATCCGCCCGGTTCTGTTCGATAGCGCTTCTTCCTACAATGGCTTCGAATCCCAGGTGCAGAAGACCATGGGGCACGGCATTCAGGGACAATTCGCATACACCTACAGCACATGCAATGACCTCAGTTCTGCGCCTGTTACCGGAGATACTTATCTCAATTCCATTGCAGTTCCGCTCCTCCTGATCAAGAAGGCTCGTCTGGGTGCCTGTGACTTCGACATCCGCCAGGTCGGCATCGGCAATGTTATATGGGACGTTCCCGGACCGCACTTATCGAACGGAGTTGCCAAACTTCTCACCAACGGCTGGGAGTTCGGCGGCATCCTGACCATGCAAAGCGGAGCGCCATTCACGGTCACCACCGGGGACGGCAACGATCCCCTCGGCACCGGTTTCAACGGTGACTTTTCCATGGATTTTGCGAGCCTCAAATCCGGATGTAACCCCATCCATGGAGGCCTGAACTATCTCAACACCGGCTGCTTCACTCCGCCCACTGCGCCGACCTCCCTTCCCGCGGCCTCGCCCACCAATGTCTTTGGGTGCGCCCCCAATTCGTTCACTGCGTTCGCCGGCAGCGCCCCGAGTGGTCGGCAGTTTTGCTCCAACGTGCTTGGAAACACGCACCGCAACCAGTTCTACGGACCCGACTTGAAGACTCTCGACCTCTCCCTCTTCAAGAACAACAAGATCGAGCATATCTCCGAAACTTTCAACCTCCAGGTTCGCGCTGAATTCTTCAATATCCTCAATCACACTAACTTTCTCTCCCCCGGTTTTCTCAACACCTTCGGACAGAACAACTCGGTGTACGACTTCGACGGCAGCACTCTTCCGACTGCACTAAACCAGACATCCTCCACGTCCCGGCAGATCCAGCTTGGCGCGAAGATTATCTGGTAGCCACCGCCGGCTCCGGGGTATACCAAGTGCCGCGCGCACTGCGATGCCCAGAGAGGATCAACCTGCACGCGGCCCACACCGGTTGTGGCTCTTACTATTCATACCGGCCTGCGATCGAGCATGTCCGGAACGTCCTGAATTGACTTTTTTGCTTTACTGAGAGAGCCGCGATGCCATTTGAAGTTCTAACTGAAACTGCGATTGAAGAAGGCCAGCCCGGATGGCGCTACGCCGTTGCATCCGGCATCCTCGGCTGGGTTTTGGATGCTTTCGACTTCTTTGTTGTGGTGTTCCTCCTCGATACCTTGGCTTCCCACTTCCACGTCCCCAAGATTTCCATCGTGTGGACGATTTCCATCACACTCGCCATGCGCCCTGTCGGCGCCCTGCTCTTTGGTAGCCTCGCCGACCGGTTTGGAAGACGCAAACCGCTGATGATGTGCGTCGCCTATTTCTCCGTCGTCACCGTACTCAGTGGCTTTGCTCCAAACTATCCGTTTTTCATCGTCATGCGGGCCCTGTATGGAATCGGTATGGGCGGCTACTGGGGCATCGGAGCATCGTTTGCTATGGAGAATGCTCCCCGCAGTCGGCGCGGACTCTTCTCCGGACTGATGCAGGGAGGCTATCCATTTGGCTACCTGGTCACGGCCGTGTGCATGCAGTTCGTCGAACCGCATTTTGGGTGGCGCGCAATGTTCCTCGTGGGCCTGCCTCTGGCCGCCATGATTGTCATCCTGACCGCTCTTTCGCCGGAGTCCTACGCGTGGAAGCTCAATCACATGGGCTCGATCCTGAATATCTTCAAAACCCTTTGGGAGCACGCAGGCAGCTTCGCCTATCTGCTCCTGGTGATGGTGGTCATGTCCTGCCTGTCTCACGGCACCCAGGACCTGTACCCCGACTTTCTGAAGAGCCTTCCCTTTGTGCGCAATGCCTCGATACTTGGCATGGCCCCGCTCTATGGAATTCCCATCCTCTATAACATCGGCGCTATTGCTGGCGCTCTGCTCTTTGGGGGATTCTCTGAACGCTTCGGTCGCCGGCGCTCGATGATCGCGGCCCTCGTTCTCTCGCTGATTTCCATTCCGGCATGGGCGTTCGGAGGTGGGATCCTGGTACTTGTCCTCGGCTCGTTCTTTATGCAGACAGGCGTTCAGGGAGCCTTCGGCGTGATTCCCGCGCACCTCAACGAACTTGCGCCCGATCCCGTTCGAAGCCTGTTTCCAGGGTTTGTCTATCAGCTCGGCGTGCTGGTGGCCTCCCCGGCTGTGTCCTTTGAATACGCGCTACGCGACCGGCTGGGATACCCCTGGGCGCTCGCCCTGTTCGAGTCCAGCATCATCGTCATGCTGATTCTGATCTTTGCCGTTGGACCTGAGAAGCGGGGCAAGAACTTTTACCGAAATTAACCTGAAGGAAGTGCGCACAAAAGCACTTCTCAAGGTGTGCTTCGCAACTGGGCGCGACGGATCGCACAGCCGATCCCTCGCGTCTCCGGCGTAGTGACCGGCTGGCCTGCCAGTACGGCCTTGATCGCCAGTCTCAGGCCTTGCTTCGTGGTTCGCTCGGGGTTCGGGGCATCTTCGATGTATCCTCGGTAGCGCACCACACCTGTTCCATCGAGAACGAAGGTCTCTGTCGTGTTGCGCGCCCCGAATTGATCGGCGACCTTATTATCCACGTCACGATACACCGGGAAATCGAATCCCACATGCTTGGCGTAGTCCCGCACCTCGTCTTCTGACTCGTTGACGTTCGAGTCAATGACAACGAAATTTGCGCGATTTCCGTATTCGCGATACAACAGGTTTCTGCGGTAGTTAAACGCGTTCGACATCGGACATCTCGTCGAGAAGAAGATCACCACGGTGACATCGCCCTCAGCCGGGTGGAAGCTTTGTAACTTGGCGCCCATATCCAGAACGGCGAAGCTGGAAATCGGGCCGCCCGGGTGAATCTCCTCGGAGCGCATTAGCGGCGACATTGTTGCCAACAAGACAGCTATGGCAAGGCGGTTCGCCATTGTCCCTGGCGTCGCTGTTTTCCGATTCTGCCGCTGGATATCGATCACGTGACAACTCCAGTTCATCAGGGCACCTGAACGAACGGAGCGATGGAAGGCACTCCTGAGCTGTTCACGATAAACAACATGTAATAGCCTGGCGGCGCAGTGTTCCCATCGATGGGCGCGGTCACCGTGAGGCCGCCGGCGGCTTGCGTAAAGGCTAACGGAAGGTATCGCTCATTCTGATCGAAAAAGTGAGTTACCGCGCCGGTGCGGATCAGAGATACGCTGGTGATATTCGCGGCATCGGGCGTACCAACGAAGAAATTCGAACCGTACGAGATCGTTGCCGGTGCCTGGGTTATGGTCGGACGCGGACCTTTAAAGAGATACGGCGGCGCGTAGAACTCGGCGCTGAGCTCATTGGGAACATTTCCGAAGTCAGCTCCCATTCCCGACTCCAGTACCCTGCCATCGGGAAGAAGGAGCGCGGTGCCGTGATACTCCCTGGGCGTGTGCATTGACGCCATGGTGGACCACGTCTGTGATGCCGGCGACCACAACTCTGCGGCATAGACGGCATTCGCGATATTTGCGCCATTCTTGTCCGTCTCGCCACCCGTGGCCAGTGCGGTGCCGTCGGGGAGCATAGTGAGATTAAAGAAACTTCGCGCAAATGCCATGGATGCGGTCTGCTGCCATGCGGGGGATGATTGAGTGGTATCAAGCACGAAGGTCGTATTCGACGATGGCCCTGAGTTTTGACTGTCACTCGCACTGCCGGCCTTCATAAACTTACCGGGCATATACATGGTCGCACTGCCGCCGTCGATGATTCGCGAGTCGACAACAGACCAACTCGAAGTATCCAGATCAAGAATGTCGGTGTCCGTTGCATACTCCGATCCGCCGATATGGATGAGCCGTCCATCAGGCATCAAGTACATGAACGGATAGGTCTCGAACGGATTGTTGGCGTTGGTAAGAGACGTCCAGGTGTTTGCGACCGGATCGTAAATCTCCGAGATGCCTGCATTGGTATTCGCGCTGGTCTGCCAGCCGGCCAGAACAATCACCCGCCCGTCGGAAAGCGTAGTGGCATTCGGGTACCAGCGCTTGTACTGCATGTTGGGCAAAGCAGTCCACGTCAACTTCACTGGATCGAAAATCTCAGCATTGTTGATGCCGATTGTGGTCCCGCTGCCGCCATAACCTCCGGCCACTAGAATTCTGCCGTCCGACAGAAGCGCATGACCGGAACAGAAGAGATTGGGAGTCGTCGGAACCGTAGTGAATGTGTTGGCGATGTAATCCCAAACCGTCGGTGTGGTTCCATCCTGGTAAAAGAGCACCCGGTTGTTCGGCAGGAGGATCAAGTTCACGGCGACCGCGGGTAGAGCGACGGGTGCCGACCAACTTCCCACCGCGGCCGCATTGGACGAGTTATTCACAGTGACGGAAATGGCAACAGAATTTGTCGAAAGTCCTTCCGTGTCAGTGGCGCGTGCAACAAGCGTGTGCACCCCGGTCGTGGCCGTAGTCGTATCCCACGAAATCGAATACGGAGAAGACGTAACCTCCGCACCTAATGTGGCGCCATCCAGCAGGAACTGAACGCCGGAGACGGCAATCGGGTCCGAAGCAGCGGCAGTGAGAGTTGCGATCCCCGACAGAAGCGCGCCGGAAGCTGGCGACGTTATTGCTACCGTTGGCGGAACTCCCGTGCCGCCTGCTGCCAGAATCTCCACGATCGCTAAGTTGTACGAATCCTTAGTGGGCGCCGTATCGTTGATGGTCACTTGCGTGCCGCTGGCACTCACCGCGTTCGTTTCCCTTTGTACCCAGTAGGTATCGCCAGTAGATGTCAGGTCCTGATGAACGAGGGTCTGGCCTGGCCCGAGTGTCCTGGCGATGGCATTGCTGTAGTCGTTCCCGACTCCAACGACCCACGAATTATTGCCTGTCGTCACCAGGGATGCTGTAGGAGCACCCGCGGCGGCATTGGTATTCGAGGTTGCCCCAATGGCGCCGGAACCATTGCTTCCGGAGGTATTCACTCCCTCGAAACTCATCACTGTAATGGACGCGACGACGCTCTGAGACAAAGTAGCCGTAACCGAGACGCTGCTGAGACGGGTAGTCGCGAAGGCTCTCCATATCTCCGCCGAGCCACTCTGAACGTTGGCCCGCTGGACCAAGGTCCACGTCAACCCCCCGCCAGCGACGTTCTTGACGGTCGTGTTGGCGCCGCTGATGTAGTCGGTAGCTATGAAGGCGAGTATTAACTCGTTCGATGCGGCAGTGGAAAACACAGGGCTTACGATCGTGGAGCTTGCCTTCGCTCCATCTTGAGAAGTACCCACATCCTGTTGAATCGAATTCAGCGACGCCGCGGCCGTAAAATTGACCGCGCTTACGTTCGCATTGCTGATGGTCACTGACTGGGTCAATGGACTGAAGGTATAGCCGCCTTCAGAGGGGCTCACGGCATAAGAGCCATTGGCAAGATTGTTGAAGGTATAGTTACCGTTCGCATCTGTAACCGCGGTTGCACTGCTGGCTCCGCTGAGAGTGACCGTGGCGCCGCTTCCACCTATAACCGGGCTGATTGTCCCGGAGATGCTCCAGGTCCCCACCACGGCTTGAGCGGTGAAATTGATTCCGGTCTGGCTGGCTCCATTCACGGTGACAGACTGTCCAACGGGAGCAAAGGTGTACCCCGTCTTGGATGGCGTTACGGTATAAGCCCCGTTGGCCAGGCCGGTAAATGCATAGTTGCCATTGGCGTCGGCCACCGTGCTCGCGGTACTGGCCCCGCTCAGCGCAACCGTCGCCCCGCTGCCGCCCGCACTCGGGCTGATCGTCCCGGCAATGCTGAAGGTAGTGACAACCGGCTGTGCGGTGAAGTTAATGGCGGTCTGGCTCGCCCCGTTTATCGTGACACCCTGGCTGGCCGGTGTGAAAGTATAGCCGGTCAAAGATGGTTTAACTGTATAGGAGCCGTTCGCCAAGCCACTGAATGTGTAATTGCCGTTGGCATCGGCCACCGTGCTCGCGGTGCTGACTCCACTGAGAGAAACGGTGGCTCCGCTGCCGCCGGCAACAGGACTGATGGTCCCTGAGATACTCCACGTCGGCGCGGTCGGTTGCGCGGTAAAATTTATGCCGGCCTGGTTAGCTCCATTGATAGTTACGCTCTGACTCGCCGGGGAAAACGTATAGCCCGCCAGCGTCGGTGTAACGGTGTAAGACCCGTTCACTAAGTTACCAAATGTGTAATTGCCATTGGCATCGGCAACAGTAGTTCCGCTGCCGCTTCCACTCAGGGTGACGGTCGCCCCGGCTACCCCCGTCGAAGATCCAAATGCCACGCCCAGGCTGGTATAAGCGATTCCACTTGTGTTGAGTTTGCCGGTGGGGAGGATCGTGCCGGTGCCCGGATAAAGTCCGGTTTCGATAGCTGTCACGACGCTTTCACGCATGGTAAAAGCGACGGGACTCGTTCCCGCCGTGGGAGTACCACTGGCATTATTGAAATCACACATCAGAAAATCGTTCGGCTGTGTGAGAGTGATTGACCCGCAGTCCACATTGTTGCTGCCGGTGGTGGATTTGCCGGCATACGGTGTAGCCCATGCGGTTGATGCCGCGGTTGCAGGCAAGGCTAACTCGAAAAAGGATCCGCCCACTTGTGTGCAACTTATCTTCACACACTGGCTGGCAACGGGCTGCGCAGTTATGGTAGGCCAGGCGGCGATGTTGACGGTGTAATGGCAGCTCATTCCATTCGTCGATTGGTCCTGAATTTCCACAAAGTCGCTGGTCGCATTGTTGTCACACCGACGCCAGGTGTTTCCATGACTGTCGGTCATATTGACGGTAGCGCCAGCGGTCCAATTGGAAAACTCCCCTATATAGACCAGCGCGTGCCCGGCTTTAACGTTCAGCAGAGTCGGCCAATCCGAATGGCCGCTCTGCGAGCTGTGCGTGGATTGCACATAGCTACATCCGCTGCAACCCGATCCACCGAGGGTGCCGGAGATGCTATAGGAACCTGTCGCTTGACCAAGCAGGCCTTCCCCTGCCTCTCCCCTCTCAGGAGAGATGGCTGCCGGTGACACTGCATTGAGGGCCGTCGCTCCGAAGCCAAATCTCCCGGCGACTGCAAATACGCAGAGGAGAAGGACCGCCGCCCGACCCAGGAATTTCGCTTGATTCCTCATCAAGCGCGAATCTGCCATTCCTCGGTTGCGGTCTATATGTTGCATTAGGTTCGATGCACGACAGAGATTCACACGTGGCCTCAATCTGAAAACCCGTAAACGTTCCGGTCCCTAAGAAAGCTGGTCGTAATCCATTGGGGAATGAATGCAGAAAGACACCTGTATCGTTCCGATTCCGCGAATAAGCGATTAGCAATCCTGTGTCCACCAGGCGCAGCTGATGGAAAGATTCGGTCAAATCTCCGAAATATCTACGTAAACCATGTAAATGGAAGCCCTTTGAAACGAATGGGTGCTGGTTGGAGCCGAATGGAACGAATCTCTGCTGACCCCATCGGCGAGCTCATTTGGGAAGTTGATGCAGACAACTTGCAATAATTTGCAAACCCTGCCCGACCACCCAGAAAGTGTGTTGCCGCCTTCAGACCCTCCCACGAGAGTCTGGACATGGCTTGCGCAATTGATCGCAAATGAGGTAGATTGTCTACATCTTTGCTGTAGAAGGTCTACACCCAATGACGGCCAGGGGCAATTATCTGAATCGGATCGAACTCCTGCAGGGCACGTTGGACATGCTGATTCTGAAGACTCTGCAGTGGGGCGAACAGCACGGGTACGGAATCAGCCAGGCCATTCGCGTCAGTTCCGGCGAGGTTTTGCAGGTGGAAACCGGCTCGCTCTATCCCGCGCTGCATCGGCTGAATCGACAGGGCTGGGTGAAGTCTGAATGGAGAAAGAGCGAGAGCAACCAGCGCGCGAAGTATTACAAGATAACGAAGCTGGGCAAGGAGCAACTTGCCGCCGACTACGAGCGATGGGGAAAAATGGTTGCGACGATCGAAGCAATCATGACCGCGAATCGGGGATCGCATGAGACTGCTTGATCTTTTTCGGCACAAATCGGATTTGTTGGAAGAGCTTGAGAGTCATTTGAACATGGCGATTGCCGACCGCGTGGCACGTGGAGAGTCGCCTGCGGATGCGCGCGCAGCCGCAATACGCGAATTTGGCAACGTGCCTATGGTGGCGGACGCGACCCGCGATCAATGGGACTGGGCGCGGCTCGACCTGCTGGTGCAGGATCTGCGCTATGCTCTCCGTCAATTGCGTAAAGCGCCGGGCTTCGCGCTGACAGTGGTAATCACCCTGGCGTTGGGCATCGGAGCCAACAGCGCAATATTCACGCTGGTGCAGGGGATTCTGCTGCGTTCACTGCCGGTTAAGGATGCATCGCGCCTGTATCGCATTGGAGACAGAAACGACTGCTGCTACTACAACAGCTTTCAGAACGATGATGGCGATTTCGATTTGTTCTCGTATGACTTGTATCAGCGCCTCAAGCAGGCCGCACCGGAGTTCGAGCAGTTGGCAGCCGTCGAAGCAGGGGGCAACGGTTTCAGCGTGCGCCGGGGGGCCGCGCCCGCCATGCCGCTGCGCACCGAATATGTCTCCGGAAACTATTTCGCGACGCTCGGCGTGGCCGCATTTACGGGACGAGTGTTGAACGAAAGCGACGACACCCCGAGTGCGCCCCCCGTGATGGTGCTCAGTTACAAGGCCTGGCAGGCGGACTTTGGCGCGGACCCGGGCATTGTGGGAGCCACTGTATTCGTACAGATGCAGCCGTTTGTTGTGGCGGGCGTGGCGCCGCCAGGTTTTTATGGCGATCGCCTCATCACCAATCCGCCCGACTTCTGGATGCCGCTGGCCAGCGAGCCGGTGCTTGAAGGTGCGAATTCCGCGTTGAAGGACAACGATGAGCTGTGGCTCTATTCGATTGGAAGAATACGCACGGGCGTGGATCTCGGCACATTGCAGTCGAAGCTCACAGTAACTCTGCGACAGTGGCTGGGCACCCGGCCCACTTATTCCGATCGTGGCGGAGCGGCCCTGATTCCGCGCCAGCATGTGGTTCTTGCGCCCGCGGGCGGCGGCATTCAGAGACTGCAACACCAGACAGGCGCGGGGCTGCGGCTCATGATGATTCTTTCCACGATTGTGCTCCTCATCGCCTGCGCGAATATCGCCAACCTGCTGCTGGCCCGTTGCACAGCCCGGCGCGCGGATGTGGCTATGCGAATGGCGCTGGGAGCATCGCGGGGCAGGGTGATTCGGCAGGTCCTGACGGAGAGTCTCCTGCTCAGCCTGATAGGCGGCGCGGCGGGATTGGCGCTTGCATATGCGGCATCTCACCTGATGCTGGCCCTGGCCTTTCCCAGCGCGAAGAACATGCCCGTCGAAGCGGCGCCATCGCTGCTCGTGCTGGCGTTCACGTTTCTGGTTTCAGTTGCCACGGGCGTTCTATTTGGAACCGCTCCCGCATGGTTGTCATCGCATGCGCGACCCGCGGACACTCTGAGGGGCGCCAACCGGGGTAGTGGAACTGCCGGGGACCGGTCGTCCCTGCCGCAGCGCGCCCTGATTGTGCTTCAGGTCGCCTTGTCGATGGTCTTGTTGGCCGCCGCGTTTTTGATGACCAGATCCCTGCGCAATCTGGAGCAGCAGGACTTTGGCATTGCGACTGCGAATCGCTACGTCGTGCAAATTGATCCCAAAGGTGTCGGCTATACCGTTGACCGTCTGCCCGCACTCTATCGGGAGATTGAAAATCGCTTTCAGGCGCTGCCCGGTATGGCGAATGTAAGCCTGGTGCGGTATATTCCGCTGGGCGGAAACATGTGGGGCTCGTGCGTAGCCCTGCAGGGGCGTCCTTCTCCCGGGCCGAACGACCCTTGCTTCTCACTGTGGGATCGCGCCAGTACTCGGTTTCTGGATTCGATTGGCGTGCCTATTGTGCGAGGCCGCAATTTCTCTGCACAGGACACTCCCACGTCTCAGCCGGTTGTCGTGGTCAACGAAGCTTTCGCGAAACATTTCTTCCCCAATCAGGATCCGGTGGGGAAACATTTTGGACTGAGCGATGCGAAGTACTCGGGCGCTTTTGAGATCGCTGGAGTCTTTGCGGATTTCAAGATGACGGATCCGCGAACCGATCCCAGACCCCTGTTCTTTCGGCTCATGTCGCAGCAGTTCCTGGGATACGCGGGCGCGCGCGCTGAGGAAGCCAATGCAGATGCAGCGGAAAAGAGCTCGATGTATCTGAACTTCATCATCCTTGACTTTGCGCAGGCGCCTGCGGATGCCGAGGGGATGACGCGCAAGGTGTTGGCGGGCATTGACCCCAATCTTGCCGTGGTTCACTTTGGACCATACGAAGCGGAGGTTGCGGCGAATTTTAACCAGGACCGGCTGCTGGCCACGCTGACAAGTTCATTCGGAGCGCTGGCGCTGATTTTGGCGTCGGTGGGACTGTACGGAACAATGTCGTATTTCGTAGCGCGGCGAACCAGCGAAATCGGGATTCGCATGGCCCTTGGCGCAGCGCGTTCCGGCGTGGTGGCGATGATGCTGCGGGGCGCGCTCTGGCAGTTGCTCATCGGGCTTGTCATCGGTATCCCCGCCGCGCTCACCACAGCACATTTCATGGCCAGCATGTTATATGGAGTCAAAACCTACGATCTGCTGGCATTCTCCACCGCGACGTTGCTGCTGGCCGGTTGTACGGCCGTGGCCGCCTTCATTCCAGCCCGGCGCGCAGCTTCGATAGACCCGATGCAAGCTCTCAGAACAGATTAAAAGAGGGAGTGGAACAGCATGCCCTGCTGTATTGGCGGAACTTTACCGGGCCATAAACGCTGATTTGCAGTGTCGGGACAACATAGATGCGGCTTATCGTCGCTCAAACTGTTGAATTCCCGCATGTCCTTTGGTGAACTTCGGTTTCGGGTCGAGACGTCCCGCTCACCTCACACGTTCAGCGACTTCAGGTAAGGCACACTCAGCGGCATCAGCGATGGGTCTTCTTCAAGTTCAACGAAGTAGTTCTTGACGCCGCCTGTTTTTGCGGCCGTAAATACTGCTTTCCAGTCCACGACGCCCTTGCCCAACGGAACCTGGCGGAAGCCGGACTTGGTGGAGGGGTCCTTCACCCAGTCCTGACAATGCATGGAGAGAAAACGGCCGGGGTACTTCTCGAAGTAGGTCACTGCATCGTAGCCCTGCTGCAAGGTAGAGACCTGAAACTGCAACCTGGTGGTGGCGGGGTTGAGGTCGGCGATCATCATGTCGTAGACCGGTTTGCCATCGATGTGTTCGGAGACGAAGCCTTCATTGTGCAGCAATGCGCTGATGCCTGCGGCGTGAGCCTTTTCGGCAAAGGCGTTGAAAGGCTCGACGTAGCGCTTCACATCGTCGACTGTCTCGGTCGTCCTCGGGCTCCAGGGCCCGAGCGCGGCAATCGCCATCTGCGTCATACCGAACTCCTGCGCATAGGCGATGCTCTGATCCGCCCTTTGAAACAGCTCATCCGCCGACCAGTGCGCGGAGATACACCCAAGTCCCCAGTCTTCCAGCATGCGCCGCAATTCCTGCGGCTTGTATTTCTGAAGGCTGGAAAAGTCATCGTAGCCGTATGGCGAGCACAGCTCAATCTGCGTGAACCCGGCTGCACGTAATCCCTTCATGGTACCCGCGAAGTCCGTACGGATC
Source organism: uncultured Acidobacteriaceae bacterium (assembly GCA_963737665.1). Classification (GTDB taxonomy): domain Bacteria; phylum Acidobacteriota; class Terriglobia; order Terriglobales; family Acidobacteriaceae; genus Telmatobacter. The sequence goes on along the minus strand of CAVTTW010000019.1, from coordinate 5,076 downwards.
GACTTGCGCACCGGATAGGTCTGACAGCCGATCGGCAGACCAAGCGGATCAGCGAATAGATATCGCTTGCCGGACAGAAGAGCCGCAGCAGCAGCCCCTCCCATGAGAAACATCCTCCGATTCATCGTGTGCATGACCCCATCGTAGAGCGATGGAAGAAACTATAGCACCTGTCGTGAGAGTATGCCTGCGTCCGTCGCGAGCTGCAGCTTCGGTGGCACATAGAGAGCGGCTTCTTCATGGGCTGTCGCTACCGCAAAGGCGGCGAGGGAGTTATCGTCACTTGGCCAGTCAGGGGTGATTGTTGCGGGCGGTTGCGCTACTGGGTCTTCCGCCGGTCAACGCTCGTAGCGCCATTCGCTGATGAAGTGGAAGCCGCGCTCGAGGAGCGGGTAGTGGGCAGGCGTCGGGGTTCGGGTGAGGGTGAGGACGGCAGGGGTGAACGGTGCGGCGGGCTTGTGTTTGGGGTCGGGTTTGGGTGCGTCCGGCGGGACCGAGGTGAGAACGAGGTGGTTGGGATCGGGGAGCTGCCAGGAGTAGTTGGTGGGAGGGTTGATGAAATAGCAATTGATGAGGACGGTGTGTTTCTTGGCATCGAGATTGACCCCCGAGAGCCAGAGCTCGCCGTCGGTGGAGCGGGTGTAGGCGCGGCTGGAGGGGGCGACGTAGAGATCGGTGATGGGACGGCCTTCGGGGTCGATGAAAGCGCCGGAGGCTGGGTGGGTGGCGTCGAGATGCCAGGCGCCGGCCAAAGGCGACGGCGTGCGCAGAGCGACTTGAAGGTGGTGCCAGCCAATGGTCATGAAGATGGGTCGAACGACCAGGAACGCGACGGCGAAGACGATCTCGGTCACCAGGATGGCAATGCGCCCGGCGCGGCGGCTGATGGGCGGAATCCAGGCGGCCGTGGGCGCCGTAGGTTTGTGGCTCCAGAAGTAGCGGCCAAGGGAGACGGCATCGGGCAGAGCGAGGACGATGCAGCCGAGGAGCAGGTTGACGGCGAAGAGCTTGACCGGCACATCGTAGCAGAAATTGTAGAGGACTACGTTCGTGACGACGAAGGTGGAAAACAGGGCTCCGGCGAGCGCGGTGCGGCGGTAGAGGAGGAGTATGCCGCCGAGTACCTCGGCTGAGCCGCAGATGATTTCGTAGACCGGGCTGAGGCCGATGAGGTTCCAGAGGAAGGTCATCGGAGCCATGTTGCCGGCGGGTTCGGTGAGGATGGCGACAGAGGGAGGGGGCATCTGAAACGGGAAGACTTTGGCCAGGCCATAGCCGATCATGAACATAGCGCAGGTAAGGCGGAGGAAGAAGCGAAGCCAGGCGTGGAGGGAGCGGTAGTCGGTGCGAGGGTTGTTGCGGATGTGGGAGAGGATGGTCCAAAAGATGCCGCCCGCCAGGGCGAAGGCGAGCACGAGGCCATCGTGAATCCAGTTCATCGTGGTGTCGCCGGATTCGCTGGGGTGCCAGTGGGCGGCGATGCCGGTGAGATGGAAGAGGTGCCGGCCGACGAACTCGCAGAGATGATTGAGGGGCCAGTTGAGCTTGTCCTCGATCCAGCCGCCGACGACTGGGAAGGCCTCAAAAAGGGTTCCGTTGGCGCCGACGAGGATGAAGCAGACGAAGTAGAGGAAGGTGATGCGGAAAGCGAGGCGGACTGCCGGGCTCCAGGGAGCGTGCGGAGTCGCGGCGGAGTCAAGGGTGGGCAGTTCGGTCGGAGTGTTGACGCCCGGGGGCTCCAAGTGGACCTCGCTCGGGGAAGATCTGGATCTTGGACGATTTTGATGCAAGGTAGGTGAGGGGTCAAGGAGAGATATTTTGATGGAGTTGTGCTCGGGTTCCTGATCGTAGTGCTGAGGCGATCGTGACGCTGAGGCGCATGGCATGTCGCTGCGTAAGGACAGCTGAAAGCGCGATTCTCGGATCTGACGCGCTCACATCATTGCCAATGCCCTCACCGGCACAGATGAGTAACGAGTCGGCGCGACCGGGATACAGGGCCATCCGGCCAGCTAAGGGCCCCATTCGCAAAGCCCGTTTTTGGGGACTCATCCTCTGGAACTCGCTTTGGGGTGAATTCATCAGCATCCCGCAGTCGGTCATTGGGATGGCAACAACTTGTGAAGACACGTCTCGACCAGTGCCAACGGTCATTCAGTGTGGAGTGTCGTGATCGGATCGAGGCGCATGGCGCGCAGCGCCGGGACGTAGCTGGCGGCGATGGCGACGGCGGTGAGCACCGCGGTTACGCCGACGAAGGTGGAGAGATCGTAGGGCGAGACACCGTACAGCAGGCCGGCCATGAGATGAGACACAATAAGTGCGACCATCAAGCCTATGCCGGCGCCGGCGGCGGCTAGAGTGAGGCCCTGGCGTAAGACCATCTTGAGGATATTACGCCTTTGCGCGCCCAGTGCCAGGCGAATGGCGATCTCGCGCGATTGCTCATTGACCATGAAAGAGATGGTTCCGTAGATTCCCAGGCCCGCGAGCAGCAGGGCTGTACCAGCAAACAGCGCCACCATTTCCATGGAGAACCGCCGCACGGAAAGCGAAGAGGAGAGAACGTCGTCCAGGGTCTCCGCGCGGAAGACGGGTAGCTCCGCATCGACGGACTGGATTTGCGTGCGCACCTGGGCGGAGATGGCGGCGGGATCGACCTGTCCACGCACGTAGAACGCAAGAAACTTGGCGGGGAGCTGGTAGATGTCGAGGTAGATCTGCGGAATGCCGGCGTCGGCGAGCGATTCTGTGCGCGCATCGGCAATAACGCCGACGATGGTGGTCCAGTCCGGCCTGGCACGGCCCAAACGACCCAACAGATGGACTCGCTTGCCGACCGGATCCTCGCTCTTCCCATCTTTGCCGGGCCAGTACACGCGGGCCGCGGCCTGGTTGATGACTGCGACCAGGGGCGTGTCTTCAACATCCTGGTCGACGAAGAGGCGTCCCCGCAGGAGCGTCATGTCCAGCAGGTGGAAGTATTCCGGTGAGACGATCGATGTATCGATCAGCGGAGGCTGGTTGCTCTGCGCTTCCTGGCCCTCGCGAAACAATGGAACCGCTCTCCGATCGTTCTGGCTGTGGCCAAGGGGAATGGCCGCCCGATCACTGACGGCGGTCTCTTCCACGCCCGGAATCGTCCGGTTGCGGCGCAGAACTTCGCGCAGCAACACGCCTTCCTGCGTGGCAGAGTGGTAAATGTCGGTCTTTGGATCGTTTGGATTCGGCAGCGAGGTCTCGATCGCCACAACCCGCGTAGGATTGAAGCCGAGTTGCACCTTGAACAAGTCCCAGAAGCTGCGCAGCAGAAGGCCGGCGGCGATCATCAGCACCAGGGAAAGGGCTAATTCACCGATCACCAGAACATGGCGCAAGCGCGAGCGTTTCCTGGAACCATTGGAGCCACGGCCCTCCTGCCTCAGCGTCGCAGTCAAATCAAGGCGGCTTGTGAGCCACGCGGGGGCAAGCCCGAAGATGGTCCCGGCGGCTACCGAGACAGCGATGGCAAACCCCAACACACCCCAGCTGATCGATATGTTATTGAGGCGCGGCAGGCTGTCGGGAACAAATTGAAGCAGGAATTTCCGGGCGCAGAACAGAACTGCGAAACCGGTGATGCCGCCGAGCACGAAGAGTAACAAGCTCTCGGTGAGGAGCTGACGAATCAGGCGCGTTCTTGCGGCTCCCAATGCCTGGCGAACCGCCATCTCGCGTCCTCGGGCGCTGGCGCGGGCAAGCAGCAGATTGGCCACGTTGACGCAGCTGATCAGCAGCACAAGACCCACCGCGCCGAACAGCAGAATGAGCGATTGGCGAACCTTGCCGACAAGAGTCTCGGCCAGGGGAGTGAGGTGGATAGTCCACGCGCCTTGCGAAGGATAATCCGCCGGATATTGCTTTTTCAACGATGCAACCAGGGCGTCGAGGCGCCCCTGCGCGGCCTCAGGCGAGAGACCAGGCTGAAGGCGCGCGATGGTCTCGAAGGGGAAACGCGTGGCGCGCATCGGCGGCGGAGCGGGGTCGCCGTAAAATCCGGCCGCCGCCCACAAATCTGTACTGCGCTCGTCGCGGGTTTGGCCCTGGTCGCGAAAGCTGGCGGGCATGACGCCCATAACATGATAGACATCGTTGTCAAGGCGCACGCTTTTGCCAAGAATGTTCGGGTCGGCGCCAAATGCGCGCTTCCACAGCCCATCGCTGATAACGACGTCAGGGAGGAAACCGGGTGTGGCGTCGTGCGGATTCCAGGTGCGGCCCAACTGCGCCTCCACGCCGAGCACCGCGAAGTAGCTCGGTGAGACCGACTTTGAGGAGATGCTCGCGGGCTGGGTGCTGCCGGTGAGATTGTTGGTGCCGTAAAAGGATAGGGACACGTATTGGAAGATTCCCGAGTTTTGAAGGTCCCTCAACTCGGGGATGGAAAGGCCGATGTCGTGCGCTCCCACGCCGGGAAGGTTGGCTTCAATTCGCACCAGTTCGCTGGGGTTGGGGTAGGGCAAAGGATGCAGCAGAGTTGCGTCGATGACGCTGTAGATGGCGGTGGTGGCTCCAACGCCGAGGGCCATGGTGGCGATGGCAATCAGGGAAAATCCGGGAGACCGGTGCAGCATGCGAAAAGCGTAGCGGAGATCGATGAGGGAATTTTCAGCAAGCGGAAGACCCTGCTCGGCGTTGTGTTGCTCACGTATGGCCTGGGCCGCGCCAAGCTTCAGTGCCGCGTGCCTGCGCGCCTCCGCGTGCGACATGCCGGCACGCACATTCTCCTCCGTCTGCAAGGCAAGATGTTCGGCCATCTCTTCAAGGACACGCTGGTCGGCGCGTCTTCCGGTGGCGAAGTTCGAGAGGCGGATGAACAAGCGGCGCAGGAATCTCATGGCAGGTCCTCGGCTTTGACCTCAAAGAAGCGCGCGATGATGGCCGCAGTCTGCTTCCAATCGCGGGTCTCTGACTGCAACTGTTTGCGGCCGGCAACGGTCAGGCGATAGAAGCGCGCACGGCGATTGTTTTCCGATGCGCCCCATTGCGAGGCAATCGAGCCCTCATGCTCCAGCTTGAGCAGCAGGGGATAAAGCG
>CAVTTW010000018.1:0-30726 GCA_963737665.1 uncultured Acidobacteriaceae bacterium | reverse complement strand
CGGACAGTGCTAAGAATGCGGCTCTTTCCGGATTTCGCATTCGGGTCAAAAAACTGAGGCCCTCTCGGTTTTCGTGTGAAAGGGGCCGGGCTTCTCATCCGCCCAGGCTGAAGATCACGTTCACAGTGGTCTCAACCTCTACTGGCTTGTTGTTGAGAAGATAGGGCTTGTAACGCCAGGAGCGGACGGCATCCAGCGCAGCCTGCTGCAGCATGGCCGGTCCACTGATGACGCGAAGGTTCTGATCGTGCCGGACTGGAGATGGTCGCCTGCAACACCACGGTGCCGGAGACGCGCGCCGCCTTGGCGATGGGCGGATAGACCGGGTTTTCTTTTGCAAAAGCATGCCTGCGGCGACGCCGCCGGAGATATTGACCTTTTTCGGAGCCTCTGCCTTTACCTTAGGCGCATTGCCGCTGCCGAATACGCTGCCGAGGACGCCGGAGTTGCTTCCACCCAGGCCTTCCATGCCCGCCACGCCGAAGTTATTGGACGGCGGAGCTTCCTTTTCGGCCACCATCTTGATGTCGTGGGGAATACGGGTTGGTGCGGTGAGTTGGTTGTTCATCATCTCCGACTGCACATGCACCACATGCACCACCTCAGGCGGCGGTGGAGGCGGGGGAGGCGGCGGAGGCGGCGGGGGCGCAACCAGCAGGGTCTGCATCGCAGCCTTGGGAAGAGCCTCAGGGTAGATCAGCGGAATAAGAATCAGCAGCAGCAGGATGGAGCCATTGATGATGAAGGTCACCATCATCCAATACTTGCTTTTGCTCTTGATCCTGTTTCCGGATTCAAACGTGGAATCTTCAAACATGGCCAGCCTCGAGTCGGGTGTTGGTTACTTCTATTTAGACACCGCGGGATTCACGAATGTTCCCGGAGTGTCGAAATAGTCCCAAACAGCGTACAGAACCTATAGCAGAACACCGCACTGACATGCAAAGCGTACAGCAAAATCGTCGCAATTCCCGAAAGGCTCTTGAACTGGCCCTGTTCCAGCGCTTCAGGTGCGTGCGCGCTTGGCTGCCGGCAGAACTACCTGCTTGCCATGCCGTGAGCGCCATTCCTGCCATGCCACAAGCATCGGCGCCGCTACAGCAATCGACGAATAAGTTCCTATCAGAATCCCCACCACCAGTGCAAACGAAAAACCGCGCAGGACCTGTCCACCGAAGATATAAAGCGACAGCACGGTGAGAAATGTGAGGCCAGAGGTGAGCACTGTCCTGCTCAGGGTCTGATTGATGCTGCGGTTTACCACGTCGGGCAGCGACTCGCGGCGGCTGAGGCGCAGGTTCTCGCGAATACGATCAAAAACAACGATGGTATCGTTCATCGAATAGCCCACCAGAGTCAGAATGGCGGCGATCACGGTCAGGCTGATTTCCTGGCCGGTCAGAGCGAAGGCGCCCACCGTGATCAGAGTGTCGTGAAAGCACGCGACCACTGCAGCCACACCATAGATAAGCTGAAAGCGGAACCACAGATACACCAGCATGCCGAGCAGCGAGTAAAGCGTGGCCAGACCGGCCTGCTTCTCCAACTGGCGGCCGACCGTGGGACCAACGACGTCCACCTTGACGCCGGAATCGTCGAACGGATTCTGCGCATAGTGCGCATGCAGGGCACTGACGATCTGCTGACGGCCGGTGTCGAGCGAACCTTCATTGTGCTCTTCGGGGAGGCTGATCAGGACCTCGTTGCTCGCTGCGCTGCCGCCATAGTTCTGAATCTTGGCATCTTTGAACCCGGCATCATCGACGGCTTTGCGAATGGCGCCGATGTCGGGGCGCTCCTTGAACTGGACCTGGATCTCGGTCCCGCCGCGGAAGTCGACCCCCAGGGGGACCGGGCTGCCGATATGTGCCCAGTGCCAGCCCATCGAAATCAGGCCGGCGACACTGAAGATCATCGAAAAGGCGAGGAAGTACCACTTCTTCCCCAGCCAGTCCACATTTACGCCATGAAATAGTTCCACTTGGTTCTCTGCCTTCCTGCGGAAGGAGCCGTCTGCGCTCCCCCTTTTTATCATGTTGGCTGTCCGGACCTGTCCCTGATCTCCGCGCTCGGATCGCCGGCTTAGATCGAAACCATCTCGCCCGGCTTCATCTTGTTGAGGTGTGCGTCAAAGATCACACGCGACACGTAGACCGCCGTAAACAGGTTCGCGAGCAGACCGAAGGTGAGGGTAGTTGCAAAGCCCTTGACCGGTCCGCTGCCGAAGAGGAACAGGATGGCTGCCGAAACGATGGTGGTCACGTGGGTATCGACGATGGTGACCCAGGCGTGCGCAAAGCCCTGATCGACTGCCGCCGATGCCGCCTTGCCGGCGCGCACCTCTTCGCGGATGCGCTCAAAGATGAGCACGTTGGAGTCGACGCCCATACCAATGGTAAGGATCACGCCGGCGATGCCCGGCAACGTCAGGGTGGCCGTCGAGTAGCCCATAAACCCGAGCAGAATAATCAGGTTGAGCAACAGGGCCAGGTCGGCGTTGATGCCCGATCCACGATAGTAGACGAGCATGAAGATCATGACCACGAGCACGCCGACGATCGCGGCGGTCACGCCCTCCTTGATGGAATCGGCGCCCAGCGATGCGCCCACAGTGCGGTCTTCAAGATAAGTGAGCGACGCCGGCAGCGCGCCGGTGCGCAGCATCTTCGACAGCATCTCGACTTCATCCTGGCTGAAGGTGCCCTCGATCTCGCCGCGATCGCGAATGGCGCTCTTGATATTGGCCACCTCGCGCACCCGGCCACCGAGCACCACGGCCATGCCCTTGCCCACGTTGGCGCTGGTGTAGTCGTAGAACTTGTCGCCGGCCTCGTTGGTCAGAGTGAAGTTGACGGTACGCTGACCGGTGTTGGGATTGGTGCTGGGGTCGGCGGAGCGGAAGTCGTTGCCGGCCACCACGGAGACGCGCTGCAGGATATACACGCTATCGGTGTCAGACCCGCTGGCCATCGCACCGGAGCCATGCATCATCATCTCGTCGGACGGAAGTGCGCCGCCCACGCTTGAGAGTGCGGCCTGCTCGTCAGGGAACGGGCCGCCCACCACCGCGTGGATGGAGAGGCGCGCCGTGGACTGGATGATGCTCTTGACGCGATCGAGGTCGTCGATCCCCGGCAGTTCCACCAAGATCTCGTTGGCGCCCAGGCCATACTCCTGGATCACCGGCTCGCTGACGCCCAGCGTATCCACACGGTCACGAATCGTTTCGATGGCCTGCTGGACGGTCTTCTTCTCGAGAGCCGTCTCGATGTTGGGCTTCATCGTCAGGGTAAAGGCGTTGTCGGACCCGCTCGAGATGTCGTACTCGGCGGAATACCGGGTATCCAGGGTCGAACGAACCGCCGAAGAGTTCGCCGGAGGCACGCCCTCGATGCGGATGACCTGCGGCCGTGCCGGATCGGGCTTGTAGACCTGGGTGAAGGTCGTATGCGCCTTCTTCAGATCCTGCTGGATCTCGCCAACCACGTTGTCGGTCTCGGCGCTCACTGCTTCGGCGACTTCAACCTTGAGAATCAGGTGAGCCCCGCCCTTGAGGTCGAGCCCAAGGTGGATCCGCTTGGTCAGGGCATTCTTGAGGGCCTGCCCCGAAAAGCCGGACGGCAATCCGATGATGCCGTAGGCGAACACCAGAAGCACTGCGATGATGAGCGCAATTTTGCTGTTGAGATTCTTCTTCATGGTTCAAAGTCTCTATTCCGAAGAGTAAAACCCCCGGAGGGGTTAGGAGGCTGTCGGGCCTTCCTGCGTGGTCACGGAAGCGATCGCGGTCTTCGCCACTTCCATCTTGATCCCATCGGGAGCGACACGGATGATGATGACGTCGTCCTTGATGGAGATAATGGTGCCGCGAATGCCGCCCGCGGTAGTCACCTTGTCCCCGGCCTTGATGCCGCCCAGCATCTCCTGCCACTGCTTCTGGCGTTTCTGCTGGGGACGGATCATGACCAGGTACAAAACCGGGATCAAAAGCAAAGGCAGAAGCATGGGAAGACTGCTTCCACCTCCGGCGGGCACTGCCGCCAACATTGCCAGACTGATTGCCACACTCGTCCTTTGCTGCCTGCACCCGCGCGTTGCGCGAGTTTCCCAGGCACAGGCGCACCCGGACTGCTCCGGACGCCTGAAGAATTTGTCTCCGGGAATGGTCCGGGAATGGTCCAAGCCGCGAGGGCTCGGATTCCGCCTCAGACTGTGGAAGGAGGGCCCATTGCCGCGCGCTTCGAACCCACTTTCAGGTCCTGCGCGCCCCCATTGTTATGGCCCAACTACCGTCTGCTTCCTGTTCGACACAACATCCCGCTGAAACCCCGCATCCGGCTGGATTGCGGCTTTCCCTGCGTTCATTACCGGACGGATCCCAAAAGAATGCCTAGCAAGATAAGATACGCGGAGCCGGTTGCGTGTCAAGGACTCAAGTACGCCTTGGGGTGCGTGGCACCACCACCATCGCAGGCGGCCGCAGGCCGTACAAACCCTTATAAATCCCTTATCGCTCGATTACCGCGCCCTTACCTCGGCAGGCATCTCCTGAGCCTAGGAATCCTCACGCGCTCGGGTTCGTGAAGTCCGAAGCTACGGGACAGGGTCGATCGCGTGGTTTGGAGAACACATGCCGCACATGTCTGAAACGGACTGGTTCCTGCTGATTCCACTCGGTTTGGCAGTAGCCTTTATGATCTGGGTATTTTGGATGCTGGGAAGAGAAGCGAGTCTGCATCCCCATCCTCATGGACGCGGTTTCTTCGCTCACCGTCGAGGTGGGCAAGACCTCTGGGAGTAGATGCTGGGTGGTTTTGGACAGGCCCGCGGTTGCTCGCATAGCATTGCGGGGCATCAGCCCCCACAGGATTGTCCATGCCGCTGAAGGTCCGCCGCTTTTCCGTCGTAACGCTGCTGTTTGCCTGCGCCGCAATTTCGGCAATAGCGCAAACGGCCAGCCCGATCCGATTCATTCCAATGCCTCATTACTCGGTAAAAGTGCTACCGGGCGATCCGCCCCGGCTTGTGATCGTGCGCGATCACGAGGACGTGTTCAAGGTGCCGGTGGTCTCCGGGCTCGCCTCCGATAGCGCCGAAGAAGCGCTTTCGGACATCCAGTTTTCGATCAGACAGACCGGTCAACAGAGCTATGAGCTCAAGGCCACTGCCAAAAGTACGTTGTGGGCAGATCGGCGCTTCGAGTGGCACTTCTTCCCCGACCGCATCGAGTTTCAGCAGTTCGCCTCCGGCCACGGAAAGCTGGGACGCAGTTACTTTCTGTCGAACGGCGTATCGGACCGCTGGGGAAGCGGCACAACCGGCGGCGAGGCCTGGGATGCGACGCTCTATGCCGACCGCTACTTCAGTCCCAACCCCAACCATGCCAACCAGTTCGAATTCAACATCGCGATGCCGCAGACGGTAGGATTCAGTGACGGCAGCAAATCCGGATCTGATCAGGACTTTCGCCCCGAGCGTATTACCGGCCTCTTTAGCTCCCTCTCCCCTGTTCCTTGCCTTCCACCTCGACGGGACCTGGACGGGCATCGGGATCGGAGCCAAGCCCGGCGAATACCTCTTTCCCGCCCTCGAATACACCGGCTCGCGCTATGCCGGGGCTTCGTTTTATGTGGATTACCTAGGCTATCGGCCCATCGAAGGCAAGTTCGCCTCGCCTGTGCTGTCGTTTACCTTTGCCTACGATCCGCTCGATGCCCTCAACGAATACACAGCGTGGCTTGATTCGCAGGGCTTCTCCACGGCCGCCACCAGCCATGACGCGTACTGGCACCACCTGCCCATCTTCTGCGGCTGGGCCGAGCAGACGGTGGAATCGAGCCCCTTTGGGCAAGTTCCGAACCGGCTGTCCACGCAAGCGAACTACGAGAAGTGGATCGGAATTCTCGAACAGCGCGGATTGCCGTTCGGAACCATCGTCATCGACGACAAATGGCAACAGGGCTACGGAACCTTTGAAGTGGATACCCGCAAATGGCCGGATATGAAGGGATTCGTCGCCGCGCAGCATGCGAGGGGCCGTCATGTACTGCTTTGGGTGCCGTTGGCGCATGGGGACGGTCTCCCCGCGGCACTGTGTATTGCAGTGAACGGCAAGTGCGTGGGCGCGGACGTAGGCAAGCCGGAGTACGAGGCTTACCTGCGCGAACGGATCCGTCATCTGGTCAAAGACGTAGGCATCGACGGGTTCAAGGAGGACTGGGTGGATGCACCTTCAATCCCCGGGCTGCCGCTTAGTGGATCGCTGGCGGGAATTGAGTTTGTGCGGCGATTCCAGTGGATCCTCTACGACGAAACCCACAAGGCCAAGCCGGACGCACTGGTGGAGACCCAGACCGTCAACGCCCTCTTTCGGGAGTCGTCCGACGTCACGCGCCTGAACGACATCTGGTACGCCGCGCGCAACGTGCCCGAGATGATGCGCCTTCGGGCGCGCATTGCTCATATCAGTGGATGGCCGGTGCTGGATACCGATAATGCCTCGTCCACGAATCTGAAGGAGTGGTGGGACTACATGCAGGCGCAGCCGTCCATCGGCATTCCCGCGCTGTATTTTGTGACCCGGACCGAATCCACGCTGGAAACTCCATCCGACGGGCAGTGGGTTGCATTGGCCGCGCTGTGGAGGGACTACATTGCGGGCCTCGGAGCCAACAAATGACTAGCGGGAGTTTGCTCCCTTTACGCATTCTTTAGGGATTGATTGCTCCTACCTTACTTCGGAAGGTGTCTCCTGAAGATGGAAAGGACGCGCGTTGCGGCCACCTGGACGGTGCCGCCGATACGAGGCGCGCGCTGAAGTTTCATGTCTTCCCTTATCGATTTGCGCTGGCTGCTGATTTTGCCGGTTGGTTTGATCCTGTTCTTCGTCTGCTGGGTATTCCGGAATTTGTGCTGCGAGATCTGGGCAGAGAAGCGCCGCTGGGTGCTGACCTATCGCGACCCGGACGCAAAGTTCGACTGACCGGATGCGGCATTCGCGCGGGGTTCTCTTTGCGGCGGCAATGGCGGCGGGGCATCGGGATCAGTTTGTGGCGCCTGCGGGTGGCTTGGGTTCGGGAGTCTCTGGATCGTCGCCGGAGTCCTCGACCAGCACCGCCGAGCCCGGTACGATGTCGAAACTCGAGGCGCCTTTGCCGGCCTGATGAAACGTCACCCGGAGGGGTTCGCGCTGCCACTCCGGCAGTTCGCACACCGGATTGGGTTGATTCCGGGCATCGGGATCGAAGGCATCGAGTTTTTTCGCAAGCACCGGCTTGCGGGCCGCTAACTGCGCCACCACGGCATAGAGGCTCTTGCCGCTGGCCGTGATTCCGCAGTATGCGCCATAATCGCGGAACCAGCTCACCTGGCTGACGCCGGGATCGTAATCCGGCAGCTTGAGTGGCGTGACATGGCCGGTGATACGGTCCACAAGGAGCCAGGGCCCGCGCTGCCATACCCAGTGCTGTTTGTCGGCCGAACCCGGCTTGTCCCCGGGCAGCGCATCATTAAGCCGCAGAACGCGGCGCACCACAAAACTGCGGTCGGTGACGTCATGCGCGTCCCCCGTGGTCCATTCCTTGACGGAACCATCAACAACCAGTGGGCGGATCTTGAGCGCGTCCTCGCCGGATAAGGCGCCTGCCGGATCGCCGGCTTTTGAGTAGGCAACGCGTTTCATCGCGCCCAGAGCGACTGCGTGGGGCTTGCGCGCTGCTGCTCTCGCTTGCGAACAAGGGACCAAGAGCAAAACAAGTAATCCAACTGCGAACTTCAAACCCCGTCGAGCGTGCATGACGGTCTAACTCCTTGCTTACTGACTTTGCGCGGCTTCCACGGCGCGAGCCACGCGAAACGCTGTGCTCTCCTGCAGATGCCCGGTCAGCACCTGTATGCCAACCGGCAGGCCGGCGCTGGTGGCCCCACAAGGTACCGTGACTCCGCAGATGCCGGCCAGGCTCGCCGTCACGGTGTAGATGTCCGCGAGATACATGGCGAGCGGATCGCCGGTCTTCTCCCCCAGTTTGAACGCCGGAACCGGGGATGTGGGCGTGACGATGGCATCCACCTCATTGAAGGCGCGCAGGAATTCTTCGGCCAGGAGGCGGCGGACCTTCAGCGCCTTGAGGTAGTAGGCATCGTAATAGCCTGCTGACAGGGCATACGTTCCCAGCAGGATGCGTCGCTTGACCTCGGCCCCGAAACCTTCCTCGCGGGTGTGGCTGTACATGGCGCTCAGTGTTCCCGAGGCGGGTGAACGGTAGCCATAACGCACGCCGTCGAAGCGGGCGAGATTGGCGCTGGCCTCGGCGGTGGCGACCAGGTAGTAGGTGGGAATGGCGTAGCGGGTCGTGGGCAGCGAAACAGGCTTCACCGTGCAGCCTGCCGCCTGGAGCGAGGCGATGCCCTGTTCGACGGCCAAGCGCACTTCGGGATCGAGGCCCTCGCCGAAGTACTCGGCCGGGACGCCGATGCGCATACCGTCTACCGGCTGGTCGCTTTCCGCTGCATAATCAGGCACCGGGGCGGGAGAACTTGAAGCGTCCTTTGGATCGTGGCCGGCGATAACGCCGAGCAGGCTGGCCGCATCGCGCACGTTGGCGGCAAAGGGCCCCACGCGATCCAGAGAGGAGGCGAACGCGATCAGCCCATAGCGGGAGACGCGCCCGTAGGTGGGCAGCACGCCGACAACGCCGCAAAAGCTGGCCGGCTGGCGAATGGAGCCGCCAGTGTCGGTTCCCAGGGTTGCCACGGCAAGATTAGCCGCAACGGCGGCTGCCGATCCGCCGCTCGATCCCCCCGGAACGCGCTCCGGATCGACAGGATTGCGCACCGGCCCGTAGGCGGAATTTTCGGTGGAGGAACCCATGGCAAACTCGTCGCAATTCAGCTTGCCCAGCAAAACCGCCCCCGACGCGTCTAGTTTGGCCACCGCTGTCGCATCATAGGGAGGCTGATACCCTTGCAGAATCTTTGATCCCGCGGTTGCCGGCGAACCGCGCATCACCAGCACATCCTTGATACCGACGGGGATTCCCGCGAGAGGCGGCAGCGGATCGCCTTTCGCCGCCAGGTCGTCGATGCGGGCCGCCTGCGCCAGTGCACGATCCCGGTTCAGGCTCAGGTATACGTTCAGGTAGGGATTCAAAGCCGCAATGCGGTCGAAATACGCCTTGGCCAGGTCAGAGGCCTTGGTGCTGCCAGAGGCAATACCGGCCCGCAGGTCGGCGAGTGTGCGCGGTTTCTCAGTGTAGCTCCCGCTCAGGGTTTCGGGGATTTTGGCTTCGCTGGGCAATCGGGCATTCCTTCCTGGGATACTTTACGGCCGACGTTGGAAATCAGCCATGACGCGCTCAATTTAGCGCTCGATTACCTTCGGCACTTTGAAGAAGGCGCCGTCACTCTCGGGCGCCTGGGCCATGACAACCGCACGAGGCAGCGATGGCAGCACCACATCCGGTCGCAGGTTGCCGAACCCGCCCGCGCCCTGGAGTTCGCTGACCTGCGCCAGCGGAGCGACCTCGTCGGTGTCCAGTTCATTCAACTCCGCCACGTAGTCCAGTATCGCGTTCAGATCAGACACCATGCGCGGGGTCTCCTCGGGGGCAAGCTCGAGGTGCGCAAGCTCCGCCACCCGCTTCACGTCTTCTAGCGTTACTCTGGCCGCCATGGCTGCACTTCCTTTGCCGCTTTCGTGGGCAATTTGATACATGTTTTAAGCTAAAGTATAGCCGTTTCAAATCTCCGTCCCGCGTGGCCCTGGCAAGTCGCGAGCTTACCGGGCGCGTTTCATCTGCGCATCGACCCCTTTGCCTCCGATCAATCGACAATCAGCGTCAGGGTGACAGTGTGCTCCACTCCGTTTGCGGTGACTGTCACGGGGATCGAGTATGTCCCGGCCGGGGTGGTCGTGGTGGTCGTCGGAGGCGGACTGCTTCCCCCGGAACCTCCGCCCGAGGAGGAACAACTGGAGATTCCCAAACCTAGAAAAACTGCCATCCCCGCCCATACATACCTTCGCCTCCGGCGCCACGCCAGGGGCAATACCGCAAGACTCACTGCTAACGAGGGGACACGCCACGGGCCTGCGAGCGGCGGAAATGCCGCCCCGGACTGAACCTGGCTCGTGGTCACCTGCAGGCCCGCGGTGCCGGTTGCATTTGCGCCGACATCGACCGTCAATGGATTGAACGCACAGGCGGCGTGGGCCGGCAGCGTGCCGCATTGAAAGCTGAATGTTCCGGAAGAACCGGCGGCAGGCACGACGGCGATGGAATAGGAAGCAGTCTGCCCGCTGGAGACGGTCTGGGTCGAGTTACCAGCTGCCGACGCCTGGAAATCGAACCCCATTCCGGTGAGTGGCGCTGTCACGGCGCCGGACAAAGAGCTGCTCGAGACGGTGAAGGTCCCGGCCTGCGCCCCTGCACCGGGCGGGGTAAACGAGACACCGGTAGTGCAATTCGCCCCCGCTGCGAGCGTTGCCGTACAGGTGCTGTTGGAAAGGGCGAACCCGGAAGAGACGGACAGCTTGATGTCTGCCAGAGCCGGCCCCGCGGCGGCATTCATGATGGTCAGGATGACCGGGGTGCTGGTCACACCCACCCCTGTAGCGGGAAAACTGACTCGTGCGGGCACGATCTGTACCGTGCTGCTGGTGGGGGGCAGCACCCCTGTCCCGCTGAGGGCTACGGTCTGACCGGGGTTGAGGATGTCAGAGACGGTCAACGTCCCGGTTTGCGTAGCCGCCTGGGTCGGGATGAAGGTAACGCTCAGGGAGCAGGCCGTATTGCCGGGAAGCTGGGCGGTGCAGTTGCTGGTCAGCTGGAATGGGCCGCTCACGGACGCTTTGATGGAGGTCAGGATCACATCTCCACTGTTAGTCAAAGCAATTGTCTGCGGCGCGGAGGACTGGCCGATGACGGTAGCGGCGAACGTTAATGAAGTGGGCGACAGCGCGTCGGTGGGAGGCGCTTCGCCCGATCCGGCCAGCTGAACCACCTGCGTCCCGGAACTATCGACCATCTTCAGGGAGCCCGTCGCTGCGCCCCTGGCTGCCGGCTGGAACTCGACCGTAAGCTGGCAGTCGGAGTCCGCCGCAACCGAGGTTGTGCCGCAGGAGTTGCTTGCCAGCAGGAAGGGCCCAGAGACCGTGAGACTGGTGATGGAGACCGCCGAACTTCCCCCATTCTGCACCGTAATCGGCAATGGCGGGGAAAGCGACCCCACCTGCACCTGGCCGAAGTTCATGGAGGCGGGAGAAAGATTGACAAGACCGGGAGGGTTGCCGGTCCCACTCAGCGGCACCGTGAGTACACCGCCGGAGATGTTGACGGCAATGGTTAACTGCCCGGTGCGTGCGCCGGCAGTGGTGGGGTCGAAGGTCACCTGGATCGCACAGCTGGATCCGAAATTCAAGGTTGCAGACCCGCAATTGTCGGTCTCGGAGAAGTCGCCGGTCATGGCGATCGTTCCCGGAACAAGCGCGATCGAGCCCGTGTTGGTCAGTGTCACAGTTTGTGCGGCACTCGGTGTCCCATAGTTCTGGGCTGCGAAGAGGAGAGATGCGGGCTGGGCGGTTGCAGTGGTCAATTGAACACCCGCCGTTGCCAGTGGGATCTGCCATACACCGCGCCCATAGGTAGCCGCCACCAGCACGTTGGGCGAAGTTGTGGCCGGAGCAGCACCGAGGGCCACCACCGGCGCCTCCGGCAAGCGCGTTCCATAGGCCGTCCAGCACGACGACGGCAGGTTGGCGCAATTGCTCATGGTTCGCGTGAAGTAAACTCCCGTGTCCGTCGCGATATAGGCGGTGTTCGGGTCCTGCGGGTCGATGACCAGGCTGTTGGCGGGCGCCGCGGGCAGGTTGGTGCGGATATCTGTCCAATGGACACCTCCATCTACCGATCGATACAGGGTGGTGACCGCCTGAACGGGATTCGGCATACCGGCGATGGTCACATAAACGGTGTTTCCAGCCGGATCGTGTGGATCGATGAAGAGGCTCGAAACGTCGAACCCATAGTGATTGAATCCCAGTTGATTGTTGGTCACGGGATTCAAGTTGGTCAGGTCCTGCCACGCCGACCAGGTGCCCCCGGCGCTCAGCGTCGCGCTCAGGACGTGGCCGGGCAGCGTCGCTCCACCATTCTTAGAGCCGTACATGCCCACGTAGACCACCTCGCCGCCGCCCTTGAGAGGCAGCGCCGCCAGGGATCGGACCAGGGCATTGCCACTGCAGGAGGGGCCGGCCCGGTCTCCATCGAACATGGGGCTCACCGCGTTGGCACTGGTCCAGCCGATCCCGCTCGCGGGGCCGCGCCAGAGCCGGCATGTCCCGATCAGCAGTTGGGTCGGATCGGCGGGATCCACGAGAAAGGGGGCAGGAGCGCTCATGGTCAGCCCGTCGCCGCCGACTTGAGAAGAGGAGACAACCGGGTTCACACCGAAATCCGCCGCCGTGCATGCCGGCGCCTTGGAGCACAGGTGAATGGAGACGCCGGCCCCGTTGTTCACATACCAGTTCGAAGCATTGGAGGGATCGACGGCGACCGGGCCGCCTTCCCCGTCGAGGATCTGAGGCCAGTCGAGAGTGGTCCCGGCCGTGCTGCTGGAGCCGGCGGTACCATCCGCCCCCAGCCCTACCATCATGGTGTAGGGCGAGGCGCCGAGAGGGGACATGCTTTCTACCTCGGCGAGAGATCCGAGTCCACCATTGAGATTCTGAAAGTGGCCGGCGTCGGTCGCCGCGCACACCGGGCCGGTCTGCCCGACCGCATCCGTCGATCGCCACAGGCCGCCGTCATTGCCAAAAAATAGCTCCAGAGGACCGCTTGGATTCCACGCAATCGCATGCTGATATCCGCCAACCTGCCCGCTCATGCAGGAGAAGGCGTTGGTGGTGTTGCGCCATGAGCAGCCCATCGCCAGGCTGCATTTCCAGAGGTCGTTTCCCCCCGCCAGCAGAATCGTGTCCTGCCCTGAGGGCACTGCCGCAAGGGCGAGGTTGTAATCGCCGTTGAAGATAGTAGCGCCGCCAAGCCAGGTATTGGCCTCGAGCGGCGCGGAGTTCCATTGCCTGGCGAAGGTGATCGTCGGGTTGCTGCACGAGCCTCCACTGGCAGAGCAGACATCCTGCCATATGCCCTGATCCTGATCGTCCTGGTCGACGGTCCAGGCAAAGGTATCGCCGGTCTGCGGATTGACCGCGAGAGTTCCGCGAAAGATGGGACAGCCGGTCGACCCGGGCATGGTCGGGTTGGTGGGGCATAGCGCGGTAGTCAAGCCGGATCCGGGTTGAAAAGCGAGCCGTGTCCAGTTGACTCCGTCGGAAGACTGGTAGTAGCCATGGAGCCGGACCGCAGCGATAAAGAGATTGCGCACCGGGTTCCAAACCACGGAAGTGGCGGCGTTCCCATCGGGGCTGGTGTAGGCGTCGTCAGGCCCCTGGACGTCCATCCCGTTCTGATCGGAGATGCGCGCGAGAGACCAGGTGGCGCCACTGTCGGTTGAGTAATAGAGGCCCTCGTAACTGAGATTGGGCCGGTCGGCCGCAACCGTAACGCCTTCCCATGCTTGCGAAACCGCGGCGACGACCAGTTGCGGATTCAAGGTGCTCCACGCAAATCCGGCAAAGCCTTCCCCGACGAAGCTCCAACGAAGATCGGTGGTGATCTGAATCACACTCCACGTCGTGCCCCCGTCGGTGGAGCGCAGGATTCCGGCGCCGTAATAGGAATCGAGCGCATCGTTTGGGTCGCCGGTTCCGGCAAGAATCACGCCGGTTCCGCCGGGTTGCACCGACACCGCTCCGATACTGATAGACGGGTCTACGGGTGAAGGAACGGCAGACACACTCAACGCGGAAACGTTGTCCGTCAGCGGTGTGAACACGATGCTCGCGGGATCGGAGGCGGCGGCATTCTCCGACATCCAGACCCCGCCTCCGGTCGTCCCAACGTATAGGCGATTTCCGCTCGCGTCGGCGGGATCGAGAGCCAGAGATGAAATGCGGCCAGTGACCAGGCCGTAGGCAGAGGTGGCCACACGGGTGGGACCCAAGGGTTGCCAGGCAGCCGTGGAAGGCGAGGCTAGCGGGGTCGCAATGGCCGCCCCGCGCTTGGCTGGCGGCCTGATGACTGGGGATCCAGCCTGAACCCCGCGGCGAGCCAGGAACCTTCGCGCCTGCGCGACGCGGGGCGGCACACGAAACGACAGCGCTGCCGCGGCTCCCGGTACGGATGGCGCACCCGGAGCAGCCGCGCTCACTGAACCGGCACCAAGCAGAAACGCCGTCATGAGAAGCACGGCAGCTATGAAGCGAATGGCGTTACGAGAACCCCGGGCGGCAGCAGCAAGGCGGGCGGCAGCGCAGGCGCAGCCGGTCGCTTTGGCAGTTCGTACACAGGCCCCAGGGCTTAGAAGCATCTGCTATCCGGATCCGGCCTCCTCTTCGCATCATCCAGCCGGGCACGAGCGCTTGGCGCAGCCAAAGCGAAAGAGAAGACGTGTGGGGTACCACATTGGAATTTGTGACCCATTTTAGGACAGGCGATTTTCGACCCGGTGTGACCGCGGGTACACGGGTCGATGGGGAAGGGGCGGCCCGACGGCAGGTTCAATCCGCGGGCGGAGTCCGCTGATTCGCCGGGGCGCGGTATCGGTGATTTGATCGGTTATTCGGATAGATTCGCCCTTCCACGAAACGGGCCCCTCATCCCGATATGCATCGAGGAGGAGGGACCCGCTGCGGCGATCGAACCGGTATCTGTCGGCGAATCATCGATTCTATTTGCCGACCGTTCCCAAGGGCGCGCCGTTACCGGTGCATGGGTCCCAGCCCGCCACCGCAGACCAGCCCTCGTAATACCCACAAGTGCCGTAAGAGACGTCGCGGAAGGCAGTCGTGGTCTTGGCGTTGGCGTAGATGAGGGTTTGTTCAACGGCGGTCGAGGCGCTGAAATGACCCGCATGATTGACGATCCCGGCCCAGAGGGGCGACGCAACACTGGTGCCCCCGAAGATGTTCCAGGCGTAGAGAGCTCCGCCGCTGGTGTTGTCGTAGCTGTCGTAGACCCAGACGCCGGTGCGGGGATTGCCGATAGCTGCCACGTCCGGAACACCGCGTTTGGTGCTCACCAGGGCAGCGATTGCGCTTTGGAACGCGGGCCTTGGCTCAAAGGCACTGTATCCACCTCCGCCATCCTCCCAGACCAGTTCCCCCTGAAACGCCAGGGTGGAAGGATTTCGCGAGATCGTGGTGCCGCCGACGGCAACCACATTGGGCGATACGGAAGGATAAATCGTGCCTTCGCTGTCGCCGCTGGAGGCAAAGAAGACCACGTTGGCCCCGGTGAATTTGGAGTCGTAGGAGCTCTCCGTGGAGAATTCGCTGCCACCCCAGCTCATGGAAACTTCGCCGCCCCCTGCCGCCTGGACCAGTGTGACTGCCTTGGTCACCGCTGCGTACAAATCCGTGTTGGAGTTGGAATTCGCTTCGACGAGATAAATGTGCGCCGACGGCGCCATGGCGTGCGCCATCTCAATATCGAGCGCGGCTTCGGCGGCCCAGCAGTCCCAGCCCCCATACATGGCGCAGTAGGGATCGGGGCCGGGCTTGGCGGTCGACTCATAGGCCACGGTGAAGGTGGAGGTGGTCGGCGCCGGCAGTCCAAACTGCCTGGAATAGGCGGTCAGGTCGGCCAGGGCGGTGGGGTAGTCGTAGGCGTCGACGATGGCGATGGCTTTCGAGCCCCCGGTGGCCACCGTGGTCAGAGTGGAGGGGTTGCAACCGGTGGTGACAGGGACTACCCCATAGAGACAAGCCAGGGAGGCCGGCGTCTCCGCATAATACCCGCTTACCGGCTGACTGAGTTGGCGCCCGACGGCCTCGGCGGTGCTGAATCCGACCACGCCTTCAGGCCGTCCCGCAGGCACCAGGACTTTGAACTGCGTCTGGGAGCGGAGAGCGACGTCGCCGGTGCGCGCAATGCCGGATTGTGGCAGGATGATGCGGCCCGCGCCGGGCAGACGCGTTTCGAGGGAAACCGCTGTCTCAACGGGGATGCGCGGGATCTGCGCCAGCAGACAGGCAGGAGCGGCAAGCGAGAGCAGAGTGATCGCCAGAGTGGTACGTCTCATGAAATCCTCTTTCGTAACTGGCTCGCGACAGCGGCGAAAGTCACCTAGCGTGCGTGGGGGGCGTACAGGCAGATGCACCGCACTCCCTCTGGCGTCGCCCAAAGCCGTCGCAGCCGCGCGATCTGGGTTTCGGGACGCTTTTGAACGCAGGTGAAGTTCGGCAATGCCGGTGAGCCTGACCTTTGGTTCGATCACTTCATCGGATTTTTCAAATGAGACTTTACTAATCGTGAGAGGAACGAGAACTTAGGTAACTGGCTTGGGAGGAGGCGGCTGTCGCTCTGGCAATGAGGAAGGGACCGCGCCGGGAGCAACGGCCCGAACGCCGCCAGGTCAGCTTGCCTGCAGAGAAAGTTTAGACACGGCAGGCAGGGATGGGCGGTGAGTGAGTTCAGAGCCTTCAGGAGCCGGTCTTTCGCTCTTCTTCGAGCACCTCGTCGAGCAATCCACGCAGGCTGGCGGCGCGAGCGTGGCCCACGCGCGCGGCGGCTCCGGTAGTGACGTCGCCCGCCTGGGAGAGTTCGTCGGCAAGGTTAAGGGCTGCGAGTACGGCGACGCGCAGCGAGTCGACGGTACGGCCCTGTGCGGCGACGGCGCGCATCTTGGCGTCGACCTGGGCCGCCAGTTGGCGGACATGATCGGCATCCTGTCCTGACAGGTGATAGGTCTGGTCGTAGATCTCAACCGTAATGTAATTTGCGGGGCTCTGTTCCATTACGCCTCACAGTTCCAGTGAATCGAGTTGCGCCAGCAGGCGTTCCACGCGCTGCTTGACGTGGTCGCGCTCGGCACGCAGCGCGCTGACTTCCTTTTCAAGCTGTTCGACGAGGGGCGACTGCTCGGCGATCTTCGCCTCGGCTTGGGCGGCGCGCTCCTCCGCTGTGGCGCGGGCGAGCCGTTCGCGCTTGACCAGGTTCACGGCGCGCAGAATGCGGTCTTCGAGGGAAGAAAACTCGTCCACGCTCAGCGCCAATGTGCCCGGCTCGTGGTCTGCATGTTGCGGCTGATGGTCTGCTTGACCCGCATCCACGGCTTCCGGCGCAAAGGAAAATTCCGACATCAAAAAACCTCCATCATCGGAGCCAGTATAGCGCCCTGGCGTTACTGCCGTGTCATACCCTGAGGCGGGCGCCTGCGTTGCCGACCGCCTCGATGATGCGGGCCTGAAAGGTCTGCAGCTCCTCTTCGCGGAGGGTGCGATCCTGGGCCTGAAAGGTGACACCGAGAAGCAGGGAGTAGTCGCGACCACCCAGGCGTGGATCCCGGAAAACCTCGCGGGCGCGCCACTCCACCAATTCCGGGATGTGCAGCGCGGCCACGGCCTGGTCGATCTGTTCCCAGGGGATGTTGCGGTCGAGCACCAGCGAGAAATCGCGACGCACGGTCTGGAATCGCGAGATCTCGCGGGCGACCGGCTTGCGCAAGGGCAGCTTGTAGAGGCGATCCAGATACAGCTCGCAGAGAAGGACGGGCTGCTTGAGCTTGCGGGCCGCGGCTTCGCGAGGATGTAGCTGCCCGAACCAGCCCACTGTCGCTCCTTCAGCAGCGACACGGGCGGAACGATACGGGTGCAGCCACGCAGGGGTGAGACCGATCTCGGGGGGAAAACGGTCGAAGTAAATCGAACGAGTCTGGAAGCCCGCCAGAATCTGTTCCACGGCGCCTTTCAGGTCATGAAAGTCGATGAGCCGGGCAGGATGCAGCGCGCCCTGCTCGGGAAGGTTGCCGGTGGCCGCGAATGCTACGGAGGAGCGTTCTTCCACTTTTTCCGTGGTGCCGCTGAAAACCGTGCCCAGCTCAAAGAGTCGCACATCGTTCACGTCGCGATGAAGGTTGCCGGCCACCATGGCCAGCATGCCGGGAATCAGCGACGGACGCAGGACACCGGCCTCTTCGCTGAGTGGATTGCCCAGAGCCACGACGAGCCCGGGCTGGGGCGCGGTGAGCGCCGCATCGGCCGCGGAACAGAAGGTGCTGGCGATGGCCTCGTGGAAGCCCGCGGAACGAAGCGTCCGGCGAACGGCGTCCTCGCTCTCGGCCCAGGGCAGCGAACGAACGCCTCCTGCGAACGAGGGGAGTGTGTTGGCGAAGCGGTTGTAGCCGTAGACGCGGGCGACTTCCTCGATGAGGTCAATCTCGCGTTCCAGATCGAGGCGCCAACTGGGCAGTGTGACCTGCCACGCAGCTTCATCGGCACTTAAGAGAGATAACCCGCAGCCGAGTGCAGTCAAAACGGATTCGACAATGGGCGCCGTGATGCCTTCAGGGTCGGTCGTGGTACCGAGGATGCGCTGCACTTCCCGGAGCGCCAGGGCGACGGGTTGGCGGTGTGCGGTGCGCGCCTCAAGCGTGGGAACGCGCACGTCGACGAGGTCCCCTTCCAGGGAGCCGCCATTGGCAAGCAGGATACGGCTGACCATCGCGGAGGCGACGGGAGCCGCGTTGAAATCTGCGCCGCGCTCGAAGCGATGGCTGGCGTCGGTATGCAGTCCGTGGCGTCGGGCGGTGCGGCGCACGGTCATGGGCTCAAACCAGGCGGCCTCGACCAGCACATTCCTGGTGGCTGGAGTGATCATGGTGTCCCAGCCACCCATCACGCCGGCGAGCGCGAGCGGCCTGGCGTGGTCGGCGACCACCAGGTCTTCTGGATCGAGGGTACGTTCGACGCCGTCGAGGGTCTTGAGCCGCTCCCCTTTGCGCGCGCGGCGGACGATGATGCCACCCTCGATCTTGTCCAGATCGAAGGCATGGGTGGGCTGACCCATGGCGAGCCACACAAAGTTGGTGGCATCAACGGCGTTGGAAATCTTTTTCTGCTCGAGAAGGCTGAAATACGATGCGACTTCCGCACCGGGAAACCAGTCGCGGGAATCGCCGATGGTGATGTCGCGCAGCACGCGCGCGGTGAAGCGTCCACAGGCATCCTGGGCTTCGATGCGCACGGGGAACGTTGTGGCGGATGGCGCTGGAGCTGGCAGATCCGCGGAGAGCGGCTGAAGCGCAAGTCCGTAGATGGCGGCCGCCTCGCGGGCCACGCCATAGTGGTTCATGGCGTCGACCCGGTTGGTGGTGATGTCCATCTCGAAGAGCGAACCGTTGCCGGGGCCGAGATCGTACACGCCTTCTACCGCGATGCCGCGCAGGGTCAGGTCTTCGGCGAGTTGTGCGTCATCGACCGGGAGTCCGGATAGATAGGCTCGAAGCCATCTGGTAAGGATCTTCATTACTGGTTTCTTTTCTCCTAGCGGGTGAGCGCGCTACGCGCAAAGCAAGTGAGCGAGTCCGATTCGTGCGACTCTCTCTAAGTGTGCAGTACTCCGAGAAGTCCATTGATCAGCTTGGCAGTTTCGGTAGCCAGATCAAGTAGCTGTTGGCCAATATCGTCGCTGATGAACCTTAATCCGATTGCCAGCTCTGTCTGGGTCTGCAATTCATTGAGAGATCCGCGGGCCGAGCCGAGAGATTTTCGCATGTCGGCGTCGGTGAGTCTTCCGTGTCCTTCAGCGATATGGCTGGCAACTCCAACCGCGGCACGACGCATTTGCATGCGCAAGCCAAATGTCTCGGACTTGGGAAATTCCTCGGTGCGGGCATACATCTGTCGGGCCAGTTCCATTGCCTTCTGCCACGCAATCAAGTCGCGGTAATGCCGTGTTCTTGCCATTTTCCCTACCGACCGGCTAGCTTGCTATTGCGCAAAGCGCGCTGACTCGCTATGCAAACTGCTCCAGAAACCGCATATCCCCCGCGTACAACTGGCCGATTTCGCTGATGCCGTACTTCATCATGGCGATCCGCTCGACGCCCATGCCGAAGGCAAAACCGGATATCTTCTTCGGATCGTAGGCAGGCTGCTTCTCGGCCGCGAAGGCGAAGACCGCGGGATCGACCATGCCGCACCCCAGCAGTTCGATCCAGCCCGACTGTTTGCACTTGCGGCAGCCCGTTCCGCCGCAGAAGATGCAGCTGATCTGCACGTCGGCGCTGGGCTCAGTAAATGGAAAGAAGGAAGGAAAGAAGCGTGTCTTCACGGAGGAGCCGAACAGCGCCTTCATGGCGTGGTCGAGGGTACCCTTCAGGTCGCTGAAGGTGATGTTGGTGTCGACACAAAGCCCCTCGACCTGATGAAAGATGGGCGAGTGCGTGGCGTCAGCTGCGTCGTTGCGATGCACCTTGCCGGGGATGATGATCCGCACCGGTGGGGGTTGCAGTTCCATGGTGCGCATCTGCACTGGCGACGTGTGGGTTCGCAGCAGCAGGCGGTCTCGCAGGGAGCGTTTTTCCTGATTGGCGATGACCAGGGTGTCCTGCGTATCGCGGGCCGGGTGGCCGGGCGGAAAGTTCATGCTCTCGAAGTTGTAGTAGTCGGTTTCGACTTCAGGACCGACGCCGACCGAGTAGCCGAGTGCGGCAAAGACGCTCGTGATCTCGTTGAGCGTGCGCGTGATGGGATGCTCGGCGCCGGTGAGGCGGCGGGTGCCGGGTAGCGTGATGTCGATGGCTTCTGCCGCGAGAGAGGCGTCACTGGGGCCGGACCCAGATGCCTGTTGGAGCAGAGACTCGACCGTCGCCTTGAGCGCATTGAAGCGCTGGCCGAGCGACTTCTTGGCCTCGGGCGGAGCGGCCTTGAGCCAGCGGCCGGAGACTTCATTGAGCCGGCCCTGCTTGCGGCCCAGCCAGTCAAGGCGGAACGCTTCTATCGCCTCAGGTCCATCAATCGCGGCGGCTGCGTCACGAGCGCCGGTCTCGAGAGCAGCAAAGGCCAGGTCAAGGGAGTCGTCGTCAAAGGACGACAGATTGGGAATGTCTTCATTCATGATGCGTAAAGGGCAGGATAAATCACCCACTCCGTCCCTGGATTACATGCAGAAGGACTCTGTCACGGGTTACTCGAATCGGCATAGGGGGAGAGTCACCTCTCCTCCCCTGCCACACTACGGACATGCGGGTCCGCATCCGGTGGTTGGGAGGATTGAGCCAGGTGCGGACGACCAGCCGCAGAAGTCCGAGCGAAGCGAACAGCCAGCGGAAACGCGATGTTCATGGCGAGACTGTTGGCGATACGCCATGGGCCGAGTGGACTTCCGACCGTCTTTGCGGCCAGATCCCGCCCTGTTCCATGTGCGCAAAGCCTTCGGAACCGCACCTTGCTGCGCTTCCATTGTTTCCAGATCACCGGCCGAGCGATGTACTGCTGCGCCTTGGCTACGGCCTGGTGCGCTGAGCGTCCGGGTCGAAACCCGGCTTTCACGCCAAGGCTAGTGCGCCACCGGCGCGGATTGCTGGGGCGCGGGGGCAGCTGGCTTCGGCTTGGGTGCTTCCTGCTTCTTGGAAGGTGCGAGGATAGCGTGGAGAATGGTGCCTTCCATGCGCGGCATGAACTCGACCGTTCCTGCGTCCCCGATGTCCTGGATGAGGCGGTTGATGATGGCGTAGCCGAGCTCGCGGTGGGCCATCTGGCGGCCGCGGAAACGAAGACTGGCCTTCACCTTGTCGCCTTCCGTGAGGAAGCGGACGGCCTGGTTTTTCTTGGTCTGATAATCGTGCTCGTCGACCGTGACGGAGAACTTCACTTCCTTGATGGTGATGACCTTCTGCTTTTTGCGGGCGGCGCGCTCGCTCTTTTCCTTCTCGTAGAGAAAGCGGCCGTAATCCTGGATGCGGCAGACCGGAGGCACTGCATTGGGAGAAACTTCCACGAGATCAAGCCCACGCTCGCGGGCGATTCTCAGAGCCTCGAACGGCGGTAGAATTCCGAGCTGTTCGCCGTTTTCGTCGATTACGCGGATTTCGCGGGCGCGAATCCGGTCGTTGATGCGGATAAAGGACTTGGCTGCTCGTTTATCGAATGCGATGGTGCTCCTCCAAAGTGGTTCCTGTGCTCCTCCCGGATCGCCGGGGACCGCTGCAAACAGGCAAACGCATCCTTGAGTATAGCACCGGTTTGGCTATGAATCAGACGCCGGTCTGAGTAGCGCGGAGCGCGGAATCTTCGTTAATTCCAATAATCAGAAGGCGAAGCGTCTGGTTCGGCGCAATGCGAGAATCGATCTCGACAGGCAGAAAGTTCTCGGTCAGCGCCGCAGTTCGGCACCGGGCGTCGCGCGCCGGCGAGGTGTGCAGCGTGATTGCATCCAGTTCCGTGCCGATAAACCGCCGGCGATGCTGGTCACGTTTCGTAGCCTCCAACTCGCGTAGAACGGCCATGCGCTCGTCCACAACTGCGGATGGCACCGGCGACTCGGCGTGAAGGGTCCAGCCGCGTGTGCCGGGGCGCGGCGAAAACGGGAACAGGTGCAGATAGCCGAAGGGAAGATCCCGGATGAAAGCGACGGTTTCCTCGAATTCATGATCGGTCTCACCGGGGAAACCAACCATCACATCGGCCCCCAGGGTGAGTTCGGGCCCGACGGCGTCGAACAATCTCGCCACCTTTTCGGCATAGTGCCAGGGACGATAGCGGCGGTGCATGCGCCGCAGAACGCGGTCGGAACCGGACTGCAACGGCAGGTGCGCATGCCGCGCAAGACGCGTTCCCGCAAATTCCCGCATCAGGCCGATCATGTCCGCATCCCAGTCCATGGGCTCGATGGAGCTGAGACGCAGCCGGGGTAGTTCCGTATCGCGAAAGACCTGCCGGACCAGCGTGGCCAGCGACGGCCTGGACCGGCCGTTCTCTTGGGAAAGGTCACGGCCCCAGCGGCCGAGATTGATGCCGGAAAGCACCAGCTCCTTGCCGCCCGCCGAGACGAACCCGGTGACGTTGCGGAGAATGGACTCCGGCGCCAGGCTGCGCGACGAGCCCCGGGTCTGGGGGATGACGCAGAAGGTGCAGCGGTTTCCGCAGCCCTCCTGAATCTTGAGATTGGGGCGGGTCTGCGCTCCGGCAGTAAGCTGCGCCTCCTCAAGAAAAGAGTGAGCAAAGCGGTCGTCGGCCCAGATGGGGGTTCCGGCGTGCGGGGAGATGAGGGCTTGAACGGGAAGCAGTTCCCCGGCAGAGGTAGCCGCGAACGTGCCGTCAGAGAGACTGCGAGCGATGCGCGGCACGAGGGCTTTGTGGCTGTTGCCTATGACGGCGGCGACCCCGGCGAGGCCAGCCAGCTCTTCGGGGGATCGCTGCGCATAGCATCCCGTCACAACGATGCGCGCGTCGGGGTTGAGCCGGTGTGTCCGGCGGATGAAAGCCCGGGCGGTTCGGTCGGCTTCGGCAGTCACGCTGCAGGTATTGACTACCACAACGTCTGCGTCGGCCGGGGGAAGCTCGCCGAGACCCGTCGCGCGCAGCCGTTCACTGATCGCCTCGCCATCGGCCCGCGCAGCCCGGCAGCCGAAGTTTTCGATATGGAAGCCGGATGCCACGTATCAAGTTTAGGGCCAGTTTAGCGTCAGACTTGCACCGAAGTCCGCTTCCCGGCGCGTTTCAACGAAAATCGGCCTCCGATATACTGGAGTTTGACCACTTTGCTTCGCAAACTCATTCCCCTGCGCCTACAGGAAGCCGGCAGCGCCACGGACTGGAACGCCGGGGGTGCGACCCTTGTTGCAGATCCTGCGGGTGCGCGCCAGATCCTCACGTTTACCTATTTCACCCTGGTCTGCTACCTGTCGATCGGGCTGCCGCTTGCCATTCTTCCGGCATATGTTCATCTGCGCATGGGATTCAGCGCGGTGCTGGCGGGGCTGGTCATCAGCATTCAATACATCGCCACGTTTTTGAGCCGGCCCTGGGCAGGGCGCATCTCCGACCGGCAGGGTGCGAAGATTTCGGTGCTCTGGGGTATGGGCGCGTGCACCGCGAGCGGTGTATTGCTACTGGTCGGCTGTGGCTGTCCACTTCAAGCCGTGGCTCAGCTTTCTGAGCCTGATTGCGAGCCGCCTGGCACTTGGCGTGGGCGAAAGCCTTGGGTCGACCGGGGCGACGCTCTGGGGCATCAGCGCCGCCGGCCCCGAAAACACGGCCAAGGTCATCTCTTACAACGGCGTCAGCACCTATGGAGGACTGGCGCTGGGGGCGCCCCTCGGCGTGGTCATGGAGAAATACTGGGGACTTTCCTCCGTTGGGCTGCTGACCATAGCGATCTGTGGCATCAGTTTTGCGATTGCGATGCGCAAGGATGCGGTTCCGGTTGAGCCGGGGAAACATCTGCCCTTCCGCCGTGTGCTGGGGCGTGTGGCTCCCCATGGCGCCGGCCTGGCACTGGCCGGTGTGGGTTACAGCGTGCTGGCAACTTTTGTCACACTGTTTTATGCCAGCCGGCATTGGAATGGCGCGGCGCTGTGTCTTACGGCGTTCGGCGTGGCATTTATCACCGCGCGTCTGCTGTTTATTCGGGCGATTGACCGGTTCGGCGGATTTCCGGTCTCGATGGTCTGCATCGCGGTGGAATCGGCCGGCGTGCTCCTCTTGTGGCTGGCACACTCGCCGTGGACGGCGTTTGCCGGCGCGGCCCTGACCGGGTTTGGGAACTCGCTGGTCTTCCCTGCCCTGGGGGTGGAAGCCGTGGAGCGCGTTTCGCTCGAAAACCGGGGCACCGCGCTGGGCGTCTACACGGTGTTTGCCGACGTGTCATTTTTCCTGGTGGGGCCGGTGGCGGGCGCGGTCATTGGCGCTTTCGGCTATGCAAGCGTGTTTCTCTTCGCCCTGATCTGCGTGCTGACCAGCCTGGGAATTGTGGCGGTCTTGCGGAATAACAAGACCAGGCTGGCCTAGAACCGCCGTTTGGGTCGGGGGTCGACGATCAAAACGGGATCGGCCACCCGGAGGGGTGGCCGATGTTGTTCCGGCTTACAAAAGAGCTTACCGCTCGTTCTTGCGCCAGTTGAGCAGATCGCCAAGAGTTGTGGTGGAGCTGGAGACAGGCTGCTTGGTGCTCCTTGTAGCTCTCCACCGTCGCGCGGCTGGCTTCGTGGCCAATCGCACGCAGGCTCAAGCCCACCTTCTTCTCTTCCACGTTGATCTTGATGATCTTGAACTCGTGCTCGTCACCCTGTTCGAGCTTGGCCGGTGCGCCGTCGTCGCCCACTGCTTCCGAGACGTGGCAGAGACCCTCCACGCCCTCGGCAATCTCGACGAAGGCGCCGAACTGCGCCGTGCGCAGCACCTTGCCGTGAACCACGTCGCCCACGCGATGCGGGGCGAAGAAGCTCTCCCAGACATCGGGCTGAAGCTGCTTGATGCCCAGCGACAGGCGGCGGTTCTGCGGCTCGACGCCGAGAACGACTGCCTTCACCTTTTCGCCCTTCTTCACGACTTCAGAAGGATGCTTGACGCGCTTGGTCCAGCTCAGGTTGGAGACGTGCACCAGGCCGTCGATGCCGTCTTCGATTTCGATGAAGGCGCCGAAGTCGGTGAGGTTGCGCACGCGGCCTTCGACCACCGTACCGGCCGGATAGCGCTCGGTCAGGTGCTCCCAGGGATTCTCGAGAAGCTGCTTCATGCCCAGCGAGATGCGGCGGTCGGCCGGATTCACGCTGAGAACAACGGTCTCGACTTCGTCGCCCGGCTTGACCAGCTTGGACGGATGCTTGAGGCGCTTCGACCAGGTCATCTCGGAGAGATGAACCAGGCCTTCGATGCCCTGCTCCAGCTCAACGAACGAGCCGTAGTCGGTGACCGAAAGAACGCGGCCCTTGACGTGCGCGCCCACCGGGTAGCGCTCCGCGGCGTCGAGCCACGGATCAGGCGTCAGCTGCTTGAAGCCCAGCGACACGCGCTGCTTGTCCTTGTCGAACTTGAGAACCTTGACCTGAATCTCATCGCCCACGTTGACCAGGTCGCGCGGATGCGTCAGGCGGCCCCAGCTCATGTCGGTGATGTGCAGCAGGCCGTCGATGCCGCCCAGGTCGACGAACGCGCCGTAGTCGGTGAGGTTCTTGACCGTGCCGGTGAGAATCGCGCCCTCGCCCAGCTGCTCGAGGGTGTGGCTGCGCTTGGCGTTCTGCTCTTCTTCCAGGATTTCCTTGCGGCTGACCACCACGTTGCCGCGCTTCTTGTTCAGCTTGATGACGCGGACTTCGATCTGCTGGCCGAGATAGCCGTCGAGATTGCGCACGGGGCGAATCTCAAGCTGCGAACCGGGCAGGAACGCCTTCATGCCGATATCGACCGTCAGCCCGCCCTTGACGCGGCTGACGACCGTGCCCATCACCGGGGTCTTCTCGTTGGCGGCCTTTTCGATCACGTCCCAGACGCGCAGGCGCTGCGCCTTCTCGTAGCTGACGAGGTAGCCGCCCTCGGGCTCTTCGCGCTCGATCACCACTTCGATCACGTCGCCGGCCTTGAACTTCGCCGCGCCGGTGTGATCGACGACCTGCTCGAGCGGCACCAGGCCCTCGGACTTCAGGCCCACGTCGACCACCAGGTGCTTGTCCGTCTGCTTGATCACCGTGCCGGAGACGACCTTGTCGCCGTAGGCTTCGACAGCGGCTGCTTCCGCAGCCTGCTCGCGCTCGAAGGCCTCCAGCGCGGCGGAGAAGTCGTCCATCGACTCCATGCCGTGCTCGCCCTGGCACGGGGCGTGCGGGGCCGACGCGGATGCGCGACTTCAACGGGGGCTGGCTTCGGGCGCAGCTGGGCAGCCTCTGGCGCAGGTTCAACCGTGGCAGCGGGCTCGTCGTGCGCCGGAGTTTCCGCTGTTTGGCCTGCTCGGGCTCGGTCGCGACCGTGGCTTCCACCGCAGGCGCGACCTCGGCTACAGGCTCGGTTGTGGCATCGGCGTCCAGCGCGGAAGTTCGACTGCTCGGAATTTCGGCGGTCTCGGGGTTGGACGTGGATTCGTACGACGGCTGTTCAAGCTCCGTCGCAGGCTCAAGAGTTGGGGTTTCCAGTTCGGTGTTCAGGGTTATGCTCTCGGTTTCGGGATTGAGGACGTTTGCCATCACTGCATAGCTCCAGGATTCCATGCACCGGCTAGGAGTGCGTTCTGCCGGGTGGCTCCCGCGCCGCGTGCTGCAGCGAAGGATGCCATCTGGCCGTTCCCCATGAGCCAGGGTGCTGCTTGTGAG
Source organism: uncultured Acidobacteriaceae bacterium (assembly GCA_963737665.1). Taxonomy (GTDB): domain Bacteria; phylum Acidobacteriota; class Terriglobia; order Terriglobales; family Acidobacteriaceae; genus Telmatobacter. The sequence goes on along the minus strand of CAVTTW010000018.1, from coordinate 3,585 downwards.
CCATGGTGCTCACCGGAGACAGCTCTCCGAGCCAGTTTGGCTGGGTCGGAAGCGACTCGTCTCCTTGGGAAACACCCGGCAGGCAACTGCTGGCTGAAGGGCGGCCGCAGCTCACTGCTGGAATCCGCGCAGGAAGCTACGATTCTAGTGTAGCAATCTAGCTTTCCCGAGTCAATGCAACGGGTTGCCTATATCGCATTGTCACATCACTGTCACAAATCGATGCCCCACCGCGTATCTGGACGCAAATAGTTGGACCGTTAGCGGTACGCTTCGTCATTACCGAAGCACGCTCCCTATACTTGCCAAATGGGAACGGCTTCACTGCATGGATATTCTCTGGACACCCTGGCGCTTCGCCTACATCACCTCCGCCGACGGACGCGCCCCGGCCGGGCGTGCCGGCCCGTCTGGAGGCTGGCCCGGCGACTTGGGCTGCGTCTTCTGCAACCTGATTGCCTCGATCGACTACGCCATCGAACAACGGCATGGACCGGGAAGAAGCCGAAGCTGCCGGCGGCCTGATTCTGCGGGGAAAGCACTGCTTTATCTGCCTGAACGCCTATCCGTACACTTCCGGACACGTGATGGTGATGCCCTACGCGCACCTCGATCGGCTGGCCAAGCTCCCCTCGAAGCCGCGCACGAACTGATCGACCTGGCCCAGCGAGACCGAGCGGGCTCTGAACGGGTCTACCATCCCCACGGCTTCAACTTCGGGCTGAATCTGGGCCAGGCCGCGGGCGCGGGCGTGGCCGGCCACCTGCACATGCACGCGCATGCCGCGCTGGGTCGGCGATACCAACTTCATGACCACGGTGGCCGAGACGCGCGTGATTCCCGAAGACCTGGAGACGACCTGGAAGCGGCTGCGGGAGGGGTTCGCGGAGGTCATATGGCCTCGATCGGAGCAGTGCGATCGTTTCTCCCAGTGAAGTCGGACGGTGGAGATCAATGATGAAGCGCGCGGTGAACGGCAATCCGAATTGGGACCGGCTTATAATGATCTATTCAGTACCTGCTGAAAGCATCTGAGGTGACGCGTCATCCATCGGCCAGAACCCGTCGGAACTGAGGTATGAATCGCTGCCGCGATTAGACCGCCGCGGTAGCATGGACGCTCGAGGTGCCATCGTGCGACTGAAACTGCTTCCCTGACCCCAATCTCCGAAGTCTGGCCGGCGCTTCCGCAGAGCGCCTGGAGCGATACCTGCGCCACGCTGCAACTATGGATGCAGATTGTGGGCAAGGTCCGGCTGGCGCTGGTGCCGACGATCAATCACAGCTGGAATGTCACGCTCTATCCGACCATTCGCGGGCGTGACCACGGCTCCCATGGCGCACGGCACGCGCATGCTGCAGATCGATTTCGACTTTCTGGAAGCATCTGCTGCTGGTCGAGACGAGCGAGGGCGAGCGCAGTGAACTTTGCGCTCGAGCCCATGACGGTGGCGGCGTTTTACCGGAGTGATGAAGGCGCTCGACAGCCGTCGGAGCGCCGGTGCGCATCTGGCCGATGCCGGTGGAAATTGCGAAGCCCATCCCGTTTGAACAGGACAAAGGCATCACGAGCTACGATCCGGAGTATGCGCATCGGTTCTGGCGGGTGCTGCTGCAGACGACGCGAGTATTCACGGATTTTCGCGCGCGGTTCATCGGCAAGGTCAGCCCGATTCATCTGTTCTGGGGCGCGCTGGATCTGGCCTGCACACGCTTTTCAGGCCGCACCGCGCCGACGCATCCCAGCATGCCGGGACTGCCCGATCGCGTCACGCGCGATGCCTATTCGCACGAGGTGAGCAGTTGCGGATTCTGGCCGGGATCGCCGGGGATCGAGGCCATGTTTTACAGCTATGCGTATCCTGAGCCCTCCGGCTATGCGGAGTATTCGATCGGGCCGGCCCCGGCTTCTTTGACCGGAACTTTGGCGAATTTGTGCTGCCGTACGAGGCGATGCGGCGATCGCCGGATCCCGAGCGGCGCTGCTGGAGTTCCTGCAAAGCACGTACGAGGCGGCGGCAACTGCGCGAAGTGGGACCGGGGCGCGCTGGAAGAAGGAGCAATTGACACGCGCTAGCCCACGAACCGTCGTCTTACCCGGCTCACGGTCCGCCAGCCACAGGCTCTTCCGCCTTCGGCCGCCAGGGCCAGTTCCTCCTGATCCACATCGGCACGGTCGAGCAATGCCTTGGGCAGCGATTTGTTCGTGCGCAGACCCAGCTTCTTGAGCATCTCGACCTGGCGGATGAGATTGCCGCGGCCATCTGCGAGCTTCTTCATCGCATTTGTGTAGTGCTGGTCGCTCTTGCGCAGGCTGTCGCCGAGGACTTCCATATCGGTTACGAAGCCGACGAACTTCTCGTAGAGTTCGGTGCCGCGCTCCATGACTTCGCGCACGTTGCGGGCCTGACGCTCCTGCTGCCAAAGCACGTTGATGATGCGAATGACGTATAGCAACGTGGTCGGCCCGACCAGCAAGATACCCTGCTGATAGGCATCAGACCAGAGTTTGTCGTCATGCTGGAGGGCCATCAGCAAGGCCGGCTCGACGGGGACGAACATCACCACGAAATCGGGGCTTCCATGCCAGACAGGCGGTGATATCCCGCTTTGGCGAGGCCGGCGATGTGGCCGCGCACGCTGCCGAGATGCAGCTTGAGCGCGGCTTTGCGGTCGTCTTCGCAGTTGGCGTTGACGCAGTCGGTGTAGGCCGTCAGAGACACCTTGGAATCGATGACGAGGTTGCGGCCGCCGGGCAGGTAGAGCACGACATCGGTCCGCACCGAACGGGCACGGTCGCCGTGTCGGCTATCGAGCCCGGTGAACGACTGCTGAAAGCTGTACTGCTCGCCTTCGCGGAGGCCGGCTTTTTCGAGCAGATCGCGGAGAATGAATTCGCCCCAGTCGCCCTGGCTCTTGGCCGAGCCGCGCAGGGCGGTGGACAGGTTATGGGCCTCTTCGGTGAGCTGCTGGTTGAGAGTGCCGAGGGCTGCCGATGAGAGTCTCCAGCCGGGTGACGCCGGTCTTTGGAGTCGCCCTGTGCCTGCTCCACCTTTTCGCGAAACTCCTTGATCTGGTCGCGCAGAGGAGCGAGAAGATTTCCGAGGTCGTTCTGGCTGGACTCGGCGAAGGCTTTTGATTTCTTCTCCAGGATGTCCGCCGCGAGGGCTTCGAACTGGTTGGCGAGCGCTTTCTTGGCCGATTCGAGCAGTGCGACCTTTTCGGCCATATTTTGGCGCTCGTTGCGAAGTTCCGTTTCGAGTTGGCTGATGCGCGCAGTATGGGTACGATCTGCCTCAGCGATAGTCTGAACATCGGCGCGCGCGGCGGCGAGGGCTCCGTTCATTTGAACGATGATCTTTTCGCGTTCGGCACAGAGGGATTCGAACCCCGCGCGGCGGGCGGCGACGGCTTGCGCGGAAACGGCTTCGGCGCGCTGAATCGAGAGCTCGTTCAACAGCTCCTCGGCCCGGCGAGCCAGTTGCTCCTTCTCCGCTTTGGACGATATTTGACGGAGCCAGAACCCTACAAAAATACCGGCGAGGGCCGCTGCCACGGCGACGAGAGGCTGCATTGGATTCCTTT
>CAVTTW010000017.1:0-606415 GCA_963737665.1 uncultured Acidobacteriaceae bacterium | reverse complement strand
CCGCGACCGGCTCGTTCGCGGTGCGACTCTTGGCGCCGAGTCGAAACTGCTTCTTCTGCCGTTGGCGAATCGAAGGAAGATTCATTGCATTGTTGTTCTCGCGGGCGTTGGTCATTCTCTGGCCCATCGTGCTCATGCGCTATTTTCTCAAATCCCGAGGGGATAGATCCGAACGACCTGCCCGAGCCATCAGCACTCAACGGTGACGTACACTATTGGCGCGCTAGCGACGCAGACTGTGCCTCCTGTTATCCGCAAAGCCGCTCTGCTCCTACCCACAATTGAGCCAGATTTCTGAGGTTGTGTTTGTACGTACGCGTTGCCAGGTACTCCTTCCCGTCCTTTACACGCAGCTTGTACTCCCCCGTCGGCAGAGGCTGAACCTCCTCAACGGCCGAGATATTCACAACGACCGAGCGGTGGATCCGAATAAAGCCGTAGGGTTTGAGCTTCTCGGCCATGTAGGAGAGAGATGCGTGCACCAAATAGCGCTTAGGTCGGTATTGCAACGAGACATAGTTACCTTCGGCTTGCACCGCCGAAATATCGAATAGATTTAGGAGTAGAATGCTGCCCTTTGTCTTGAACGCAATTCGCGGCGGCTGTAGCTTCGCAATGCTCTCCAACTGTCGCGAGACGAGCATGAGGCTTGCCGCATCAACTCGGATGATCGGAAGCTGTGATGCGTCTGCAGCTTCAAAGAACCGGTCCTCTGTCGTTCCAGGAGTGTAGCCCCTTCTGCTTTTAGTGGAGAACATCGCAGCTCCGCGCAAAGGGCGAGCCGAATCGTCCCCGTCGGTGCGAGCAGCTTGCTGCGCAAAAGTCTCACCTGCAAGTCTCCGATCCTCAATTGTGCGAGCACTCATGATGACAACCCCCTGGTCTTTCGCTTCCACTCCTGCTGCGTAATTGAGGTTGACGAGTGGCACTGCTTCTACGTGATCTCGACTGGCCTGGCGGACTACGGAGAAATTCAGACGAGCTACCGCCGCCGATCTTATTCGATCGTTGCGTTCCCCAAACTGAATTCACCGCTTTCGCCGGACAACATGCTCCTTCGACACCGGTCGTCTACCTTTTGGAGATGGACGCGGCGCGCGAAGAGACCTCAACCACCCCACGATGTTTCTGATTCCCACTTCCCACACCTTGGCATCCTGAGCATTCTTGGCCAATGACGCGTAACCTTCGACCATAGCGACTAGAAAACTCGCACTTTCCTCTGGATTCAGGTCGCGGCGAACTGTTCCTTCGAGCTGTCCTCTTCGCAAGAGCGCAGCTACTCCTTCCTGCCAGGCCAGGAAAATCCTCTTCAGGCGTTTGCGAAATTGCTCATCCACCGGAGACATCTCCGTGGCCAAATTGAGGAGCGGACAACCGGTTCGGATGTCTTCGGGCCGAACTGATGTGCGCCGGACGATGCCAATTAAGATATCAATCGGCTGCCCGCTGCCAAGGAGGGGGCTTAACCAACCGTCGCGAACGATCTTTGCGATGATTTCGTCGACCACCGCATACCCAAGAGCCTCTTTGCTGTCGAAATGATGATAGAGCGCTCCCTTGGTCACATTGGTGGCTTCGAGAATTGTATCGATGCCGGCACTCTGGAAGCCTGATCTGTGGACCTCCCGAAAAGCGGCCTGCAGCAGACGCCTTCGTGTACGTTCTGGATCACGGAACTGTGTCTTCTTCTCGTGACCTTTTAACATACCGACCAGTTTGTACGTTAAGCATTTGAAAAGTCAATCCCAAATAATCTGCCGAACTCATGACTGCGCGGCGTTCTCGAATTTAGTAACCTCCTGTCGGTTTTAGCTATGAAACTTTGGAGAAACGGCCGTCTGAGGATTTGGGATCGCCTGAAAAGACTGTTACCCCGCCACTCTGCTTCGAGATCTAGAACCATGGGCTTGTTGTTTCACGTAATTGTCGCGGTCATGGAACACCACATGCTGCTACGAGTTGCGCATTTGGCACACGGACTTTCATCGGAGAAAACGAGGAGACATGAATACACAAGTGCAGTTGCGCAATTTCCGGGTACTGTGGGTTATTACCATCGCTGTGGCCTGCTGCAGCGATGCGTTCGCTCAACAGAGCTACAGAATTACCGATTTGGGCGTTAACAACAGTAAGGACAACTTCAGCATGGCCATGGGTCTCAATAATCGCGGGTGGGCAGAGAACATGGATGGGACCGTGAATCCTCCCGAAACTAGTACCTCTACGACAGTTTCAAGGGGCCGGGCGGTGATCAGTATCTACGGATTGAACATTGACTTGGGCACGCTTGGAAAAGCGGACGGCAACAGTTGGATCAACTGGGGTGGGATCAACGACCGTGGGGAGGCCGTCGGTCAATCCGAAACAGCTGATCCAGATCCGAATGGCGAAGACATTTGCGGCTTCGGCACACACCTTACGTGCGTTCCGTTTCTTTGGCGAGACGGCCATATGAGCGCTCTTCCTACACTCGGTGGAAACAATGGTCAGGCCAGCGCCATCAATAACCGCGGAGAAGTCGTCGGGTTTTCCGAAGACGGCGACCGTGGACGCTACATGCCCGGCCGGCACAACCAATAATCGGATTGCATTGCCAGCGTTTTGGGCAAGAGGGAACGCCCAAGCTCTTCCTCTGGTGGGTAATGATGTAGACGGTTTCGCGTTCGGGATTAACGATCAAGGCAATGCTGTTGGCTACTCGGGAAACTGCACCACAGCGACTCACGCCGTAATGTGGAAGGACAACACTGCCGTCGTGCTCCCAGATCTCGGAGGTGCAGGTTCCAATTTCGCCTACGCCATCAGCAACCGCGGCCAAATCGTCGGACAAGTCGGCACTGCTGATGGCACGACGTTCTACGCGGCCGTTTGGCAGCACGGCGCATCGGGCGCAGTCACCAAAATCGACATCCTGTCGGGAGATTTTGCCGCCTTTGCTACTGGCATCAACAACCGTGGCCAAGTCGTGGGCAACGACTTTGACAACACGTTCAGCTGGTCCCACGGCTTTATTTGGCAGGACGGCGTGACGACCGACCTGAACACATTGATTTCCGCCGATTCCAACCTCTTCATCATCTCGGCCAGCAACATCAATGACCGCGGGCAAATCTCCGGGATGGCAACGGTGGAAACCGGACCGCACGCGGGCACCATTCATGCTTACCTTTTGACCCCCGTAGACGGACGCTTCGGCGCCTCAATGGCAGATTTCGCACGTACACATCCGCATCCCGCTGTGTCTGCGAATGCTTGCAACCACTCTTCGCCGAGATTCGGATTTGGCAGATTCCAGCGATAAAGGTGTTCGTGCTTTGGGGAGGTGGCCAACCTCTGCTCGCTTTGATTCCCCAGAGCACCCGGAGTTTGATCCACCCGCAGATTTTAAGAGGCTGCTGTTGTCGAGAATTGTCGCATCTGGTCAATTGGGGCGATAAGGACAATTTTGGCGCCGCCGGCACAAATAACTTCAACGGGATGCTGTGTGAAGGGCAACGCCTAGGTTGTGAGGACGATTCTGGGTTACGCCGGATACCGACGTGACCCGGAACGTACCGCTATCAACGGGAGTAGCGAAGGTCCTGGGGGGCTGGGAATCGCCTTAAGCTGAATGGATTTGTCAGACAAAATCGGGATGTCCGTTCAAGACGTCTTGCGTAACGGGGGCTACCTGCATAGAAGGCTGCCACGTCTTCGTAGTGAAGCGGGTCGAGGTGAAAAATTCCGGCATTGAATCGCCCGAACAGCGGAGCACTCTCTTGCCCGAGAGCGGCCATGGCGGAGAGCTGCGATCCGCAGAGAACTATCAATAGAGGAGAATGAACGGCCTCCCGATCCCACCATGCTTGCAGGATGGAAGGCAACTCCGGAGTCTGGTCCACCAAGTACGGGAATTCATCCAGGATTAGTGCAAAACGCCCTGCGGCCCTTTTTCGCTCCTTCGTTTGCTGTGTGGCGTAGCGAAGAAGAGCGTTCCACGAAACCGCAATATCCTCGGCGGTGACGCCCCCGGATGGCAGGGCTGCAATCAATTGGCGGGCCAGACGCCGGCTTCGAGTGCCATCCGGCTCTCGCTGGGATGAACTCGCAGCGCCGCAAATCGACAACCGGTCGATGGTGCGCCCGATGGTTCGCCGCATAGTCAAGTCCGACCGAATTCGTCCTTCGATCCTGGTTGGCACCGGATTGGCATCCCGTCCATAAGCCAGTTAATGAACAAGACAGCTCATGGCTATTCGTGTGGCTTCGAGACCGCAGTTGATCGCAAGTACTGCCTATGAAGGATGCACGATCGCTCAACGCAACCACGCCGTTGGATGGATCTCGCGCCATCCTGGTTTGGAACCTGATCCCCAAGCCTCCTGGCCCACGCTCGGCGACATGGGATCCGCCTGTTGCAGGCGGCTATTCAGGAGGATGGGAAAGGTCAGTCACGATGGGTAGCCGAGTTTCCCTCAACACAGATTACGGAATTCAAGCGGAATAATGCGCAAGGGGACTCGCAGTAGCAATTCCTCCAAAGGACAATGCGTTGGAGGAAATGCTCATGGCGTTAGATTATCTTTATTACTAATCGCGCGGCCAAGGTTCGCAGGAGCAGGTCATGATCCTGAATTCAAGAGCTTCAATTCTTCGGTGTTTCTTGTCCACCTCGCTTCTGATCCTTTTTACCGTTGGCGGGTCGGCTCAGGACAAAGGCCTGTCGATGACATCTCCGTCAAAGATGGCGAAGCTCGGAAATGTGGATCCTCGCTTTGGCTCTTTCAATATTGAAATGGTTGAGGTAACCGGCGGACGATTCTGGAAGCCCTACAAGTCAGTTGAAGAGGCGAATGAGGCCTCGAAGGCAGCAGCAACCTCTGATGCAAACCAGCCAGTCGGAGGCATGTCGAGTCTTTATCAATACCGACCGCCGATCGATCTCGCGAATCCGCGGCTGAGAAAACTCGCCGAAGCCCTCGCACCGGCTTACATTCGAGTGAGTGGGACTTGGGCGAACAGCACATTCTTTCAAAATGACGACACCCGGGCATTGACCGAGATCCCGAAGGGGTTCAAGGGCATTCTTACACGTGCAGAATGGAAGGGGGTCGTCGATTTCGCCAATGCTCTGAACGACAAAATCGTCACATCGTTCGCAATCAGCGCAGGGACACGGGGACCTGACGGCGTGTGGACCCCTGATCAGGCGCAAAGCTTTCTTGAGTACACGAAGAGCGTTGGTGGGAGTATCGCCGCGGCGGAGTTCATGAATGAGCCTACGTTCCCGGGTCCGGGAGGGGCACCGCCTGGCTACGATGCCACTCGCTTTGCGACCGATGCGAACGTATTCGAGTCCTTTCTCCGCAAGGAGTCGCCGACTACGGTATTCCTCGGGCCGGGAGGGGTGGGAGAAGGCGTTTCGCTGATGGGGCCCGGCGTCAAGATGAAGTTGATTGCTTCGGAAGACGTGATGAAGGCGACGGGGCCCATCTTCGATGCATTTTCCTATCATTTTTACGGCGCAGTCTCCCGGCGTTGCATGGGGAACATCACGCTTGCGCAAGCACTTACTCCGGAGTGGCTGGACCGTACCGACATTGCCGAACAATTCTATGCCAACCTGCGTGACAAGTATTTGCCCGGCAAGCCGCTCTGGCTTTCGGAAACTGCTGAGTCAGCCTGCGGTGGCGATCCCTTCGCGGGCCAGTTCGCTGACACATTCCGATACCTGAACCAGCTTGGAACGCTTGCGCAAAAGGGTGTCCAGGTAGTGATGCACAACACCCTCGCTTCCAGCGATTACGGATTGCTGAATGAGGAATCGCTGGAGCCCCGGCCGGACTTCTGGGCAGCCGTGTTATGGAAGCGAACAATGGGCGACGTAGTACTCAATCCAGGCGTCGCAAGGAACCCGGGACTGCGGGTCTACGCCGCTTGCGCCAAAAGCGGAAAGGGCGCGGTCGCTTTACTCGCAATCAATATAGACCAGGAGCATGAACAGGTGCTCAGCCTCCCGGCTCCAGCGGAGCGGCTTGCTCTCACCGCTCATGACCTCGCGAGTACCGACGTGGAGTTAAACGGTGTCGTGCTGAAAGCCGGGGCAGACGGGTCTGTGCCAGCATTCACAGCAGAAAATGTTTCCGCGGGTACCGTGCGCCTTGCCCCCGCCAGTATTACGTTTCTAACCATTGCTTCGGCGCGCAATAAGAGCTGCATGTAGAGGGAAACATCCTGGCAAAGGGGAACATCGTGGAATTGGAGACGCTCTCCTTTTCTGAGATTCGCAACGCGCTGCCGATTACCGAACTCGAAACCGCCATCATGAAATCTCATTTATGCCGGAGTCTTCGGAGTGTATCGACCGCGTAGACAGCCCCATCCGGTTGCACTTCATGCTTGAAATAGGCGAAGATCTCGCCCTCAGCAGACCGCCGGCGCAGGACATTCCCAATCACGTTGAGCTGCGCTCGAGAGTATCCACTCTTACGGAACCGGTAGCTGGCGAACGGAGCGGTGACGATATCCGGCGTCTCTAAATCGTCGCTCTCAGCAACGCAGAGCGAGACAGAGTGACGCTTCAGTACGGCATACACTTCATCGCAAAACCATGTGCTGTTACGAAATTCAAACGCCATCTGCAGCCCGCACTTATCCGCCGCCCCAAGGAATGAGGCAAGGCGAGGCACGTCGGATTTGAAATTGGGCGGAAGCTGGAAGAGCACCACACCCATCCGTCCAGCGGCGACCACCGGTGCGAGCGCGCGTGCCAAGGCGGCGACTGTGTCTGAACAATCCTTGAGTCGAAGGATGTGAGTAATCCGCTGCGGTGCTTTGAACGAGAAACGAAAGCCATCGCTGGTCGCGGCCAGCCAACGGGTGAGCATGCGCTCTGTCGGCAATTGGCGGAAGGTGTAGTTGACTTCGACGGAGTTCAATTGAGTTGCGTAGTATTCCAAGAACTTGCGTTGAGGAAGCGCCTGAGGATAGAACTTGGGTTTCCAACTCGAATATGCCCAACCGGAGGTGCCAATGAACGCTCGACTCTGTAAGTGTCTCGCAACTTCTGGGGGCTTTGAAGCTCGCAAGACATCACGGTCAACGGCCCTTTTGGCGGACCTTCGGATCTTCGCATCCACGAGTAACACCACTGTTCCCGTCTGTGAAACAGACGAATCAAAATCGGTCGACTTCCTTGGGCGTCAAGCGATACTAAAGATCCAGACCGCAGTCCATGGGGCTGCGGCCTGCTCCTGTTTCCGATCGAAACCGCGGTTGGCCGGTCTTGACGTGGTTCAAGCGGTGCTCCCGGCAACGCTGGCCTTTGCGCTCCACCAGGCATCAAAAGCCGCCACCGCTCGTTCACATTGCATCCGGTGGCGCTCCTTCTTGTCGCGGACCTTCCTCCGGATTTCCTCTTCAAGTGGCTCCAACAGGTCGAAGGTAATATTGGCCGGTTGAAAGCGCTTGGAGTCCGCGTGGGTGATGTAGTGCACCAGCGATCCCAGGGCCGTCGCACGCGGCACGGGAACCGGTTCATCTCCGCGACCCAGCGCGGCCGCATAGACGCCGGCCAGCAGCCCGGTGGCAATCGACTCCGTATATCCCTCCACGCCCGATAGCTGCCCCGCAAAGCAGATCGCCGGATGCGTTCTCAGACGGAGCGTCTCGTCCAGCAGAGCCGGCGCACAGATATAGGTATTGCGGTGAATCTGCCCGTAACGCAGGAAGCGTGCATTCTCGAGGCCCGGAATCAGCCGCAGCACGCGCGCCTGTTCGCCGAACCTGAGGTGATTCTGAAAGCCGACCAGGTTATAGCTGTCGGCGCGCAGGTTTTCTTTGCGAAGCTGCACCACGGCCCACGGCGTGAGCCCGGTGCGCGGATCGCGCAGCCCTACCGGTTTCATCGGCCCGAAACGCAGCGTATCGCGACCGCGCCGGGCCAGCACCTCAATGGGCAGGCAGCCCTCAAAGTATCGGGGTCCCTGTGCACTCGCTTCTGGCGCTTGGGGTGGAAAATACTCGAGCTTCTCCCATTCTTTCGACTCGGCCTGCTCGGCGGCCAGCAGCCCGTCGAGGAAGCGGTCATACTCCTCGCGATTCATGGGACAGTTGATGTAGTCGGCGGTTCCCTTGTCCCAGCGCGCGGCAAAATAGACCCGGTCCATATCAATGGTTTCGGCGTCGACGATGGGGGAGATGGAGTCATAAAACGCCAGATGGTCCGACCCGGTGAGGCGCTGGATCTCCCCACTCAATGCGTCGGAGGTCAGCGGTCCAGTGGCCACAATGGTGAAGTCATCCGGACCTGCTTCGGCCAGGCTGGTGACCTCTTCGCGAATCACGCGAATTGCCGGCTCCGCCGCAATTGCCTCCGCCAGGCGCCGCGAAAACTCGACCCGGTCCACGGCAAGGGCGTGGCCAGCCGGAACCGCGGTTTGGTCCGCCAGGCGCAAAAGAGCGGAACCGCCACGCCGCATCTCCTGTTTGAGGAGCCAGGGAGCCGTATTGGGCGATTCGCTCTTGAGTGAATTGGAGCAAACCAGTTCGCCAAAATCTGTGGTCTGGTGCGCGGGGGTCAGGCGCGGCTTCCCATCAACCAGGGTCCGCATCTCGTAGAGATCTACCTGGCAGCCGAATCGAGCCGCAGTGAGCGCTGCCTCGGGCCCGGCAAGGCCGCCGCCAATCACGCGAATCTTCACGAGAGCCCCTTCACGGCGGTCTCGGCCGGTGGGGGCGCCGGTGCAGGCGCTGGCGCCACAGGCTGTTCCGGACTCGCTTCGGCCAACCGCCGCAGGGCCTCGCCGCTCACCCGCACATTACGCCATTCGTCCATAAATTCGGCGCCCATGGCGCTGTAAAACTCGATAGCCGGGGTATTCCAGTCCAGCACTTCCCATTTGAGGCGCGGGCAGCCCTTCTCGAGGGCGATGGCAGCCACGCGCTGCAGCAGCGCTTTCCCGATTCCCAGGCCCCGAAACTCCGGATATACAAAGAGATCTTCAAGATAGAGGCCGGGCCTTCCCAGCCAGGTGGAGTAGTCAAAGAAGTACAGGGCGAAACCCGCGGGGGCACCTTTGTGCTCGGCAATCAGGCACTTATAGTAAGGTTGCTCGCCAAATCCGTCGCGGAGAAGGTCCTCTTCGGTCGCCATCACGGCGTCCGGTTCCCGTTCGTAGATCGCCAGGGCACGGATGAAGTTGAGGATCACGCTGACATCTTCGCGAGTTGCTGGCCGGATGGTAGTCGCCATACCCTCATTGTAGGGTGTGATCAGGGCCACAAACAGCCCATCGCCCCGCGCTCTACCATGGATCGGTTGACAGCGGCGGGTCGTAAAAGCCGGAGCAGTTTGCTCGAATCGCGTGCTATGCCATCCGCCCGCGGGGCGCATCGTACATCTCATGTGGCGGGTTTCGTTTCATTGCGGTACGAGGCCGTTCGCAGAGGCGCCCTTGTGTTGGGTAGGCGATTGATTTAACTTGGGCTGTGCTAGAGCGAGCAGTTCGCGGGGATTCCCCGAACCGCCACTGCAGCGCCACACGCACCGCAACACGGTGTGGAATCTTAAGACCCGACTTTTTCGAGCCCGCGGGCAGCACGTTCGCGCCGCTCCCAAGGAGAGAGATATGAAACGCATGTTTTCACTTTGGCTGGGCCTGCTGGCATTTGCCGCCGTGCCCGTGCTCGCGCAAGCGCCAGCCGGCGAGGCCATGGGCAAGATCCATGGCCACGTGACGAATCCGACAGGGGCTAACCAGGGCAGCGGAACCGTCAGCCTGTCCACCGACGGCGGCCACACCTCCAAGTACACCTTTCCGGTGAATGCGCAGGGCGACTTCACCGGGGAAGCGGCTCCTGGCACGTACAGCCTGATCTTCCGGCAAGTCGACACCCCCCCGGACAAAATGGTCGATTCCATCGATAACGTCAAGATCGTCGCCGGGCAGGATATTCTGCAAGACGACGACATGTCCCGCCAGGCGTTTGTCGACAAACTGCCCGAGGATCAGAAAAAGCAGCTTGAAGAGTTGCGTAAGCACAACGCCGAAGCGCTCAAAACAAATGAAGTGATCAAGAACCTGAACGCCGACCTGCGCGTCGTCGCCCAGGACATCAAGGACGCCGACGGCGCCCCCGCGGCAGCCCAGCAGCAGCTCGGCGCCAGTGCTTCCAAAGCCGACATTGACGCCAAGGTCAAGGACATCAAGACTCAGAAATACACCGAGATCGAAACCCTCATGAAGAAGGACACCGCCCTGCGGCCCAATGAGTCCGTGCTTTGGGCTTATCTGGGACAGGCGGAGGTCGGCCTGAAGAACTACGACGAAGGGGAGACCGCCTTCAAGAAGGCGCTGGAACTCGAAGCCGCCGCCAAGACCCCGAAACCCGCGATTCAGGGCCTCGCCAATAGTGGCTTGGGCGAAATTTATGCGCGCACCAGCAAGGTTCCTGAAGCCAATGCTGCCTACGAGGCGGCGGCGAAAGTCGATCCCCCCAAGGCCGGATTCTACCTCCGCAATGAGGCCGTCATCTTCTTCCAGATGAACAATGCCGATGCCCAGGTTGCGGCCGCGCAGGAAGCATTGAAGGCCGATCCAAACCAGCCCGTGCTTTACTACATCATCGGACAGGGATTGGTGCAGAAAGCCACCATGGAACCCGACCCTAAGAATCCCAAGGTGCAGAGGATCGTTCTGCCTCCGGGCTGCGCCGAAGCGTATCAGAAGTATCTGGAACTGGCGCCCAACGGCCCTTACGCTGCCGATGCGCAGGGTATCCTGCAGCAGGCTGGCCAAAAGGTAGGCTCCACGTATAAGGCCGGCAAGAAGTCCTAAGCCGCTCGCACTGCAGAAATGGGCGTCCCCATCGGTGGCGCCCATTTTCTTTCCGGGGCATGCTCTGTCCCCGGGGACGCCGCAAACTGGCGCCAGGAGGCGCAGCTAAAGCGCCCTGGCAACATCGTGCCGAACACCCAAAAATGACGAGGGTACGAGGCCGGGATCACCGGGGACGGAGTCTGCGGCAGCGAGCGAAATCCGGCGAAGAGGTCATCGTTGACTCTCCTTCCTGGAAAGGGCTGGACGAACATAGACTGCTAATGCGACCCCCGTCGCGCCAGCCTCTACAATAGCCGTTATGATCATCTGAACCTGATCGAGACTGAACTGGATCGAGCCAGATCAGGCGCCGGAAGGCCGACACCATCACGATGGCATTTGAACCCGGACAACGGATTGGCGACTACGAGATCGTGGCAAGACTTGGCGCCGGCGGTCTCGGCGTCGTCTACGAAGTGCAGCACCTCATCTCGCAGCGCCGCGAGGCGCTCAAGATCCTGCTGCCCGACCAGTCGGGCACCCCCGAGATGGTCGAACGGTTTCGACGCGAAGTGCAAACCCTCGCCACCCTGAGCCACGTCAATATCGCACAGCTCCACACTGCCTTCTATTACGAAAACCAGCTTGCCATGATCATGGAGCTGATCCATGGCGAGACGCTGCGCGATCTGCGCGCCAGGATGGCCATCACCCTGACCCAGGCGCTCGATTACGTCACGCAGATCCTGCAGGCGCTGGTCTATGCGCATGGCCTGGGCGTCGTGCATCGCGACATCAAGCCGTCCAACATCATGATCACTCAGGGCGGCTTTGTGAAGCTGCTCGACTTCGGCATTGCGCTTACCGAACACGGCAGCGACCTGACCCGGGCCGGCTACCTGCTCGGCTCGCTCAACTACATGTCTCCCGAACAGGTCAGCGGCCACAAGGCGACGGCGCGTTCCGACCTCTACTCCGTAGGCGTGACCTTGTATGAACTGCTCACCGGGGTGTTGCCGATTACCGGGTCGAACAACTACGAGATCATGATGGGCCACATCAACCAGGCGCCCATGCCCCCGCTTCAGCGTTCGCCGCAGGTGCCGCCATCGATATCCGAGGCCGTGATGCGGGCTCTGGCCAAAGATCCCGGCCAGCGATTCGCCACCGCTGAAGAATTCCTGCAGGCTCTCCAGATTGGTCCGGCCGTACGCGAGTCCGGCATCACCTACACCGCGCCCTTGCCGGCGACCAACCCTTCCGGTGCGCGACGCATGACGGGTTCGCTGCAGCAGAAGCCGCTGTCGTCGAGCGGCATGCAGAACCTGACCCTCGAAGACGTGACCCGCAAACTCGCCGTCTACATCGGCCCGGTCGCCAAGTTCGTGGTCAAGAAGCTGGCCGCCCAATCCGACGATATCGACTTCATTTACCGCGAATCCGCCAAGCAGATCCCCTCCGACGCCGACCGCGCCGCTTTCCTGAAGGCCAAGCGGCAGTAGCTTCCAGGCCGGTGAGACCTGCGCTCCCAGCCCCGGAAAGACATGTCATGCCGAGGGCAGCGAAGTCGAAACGCGTAAGCAGCAAACGAACGACCGGGTAGCACAGCCTCTTCGTCTCCTCGCTGCGCTTCCGCCGCTTCGGATGATCATATTTGAGAGCGATCGTCCGCGGTTGAAGCGCAGCCTCAGCCGGCCGGTTCAACTGTTCAGCATCTCAAACGCCTTGATCAGGCTGGTGTGCATGCGGTTGAACGAGGCCGTCACTTCGGCGATCTCGTCCTTCCCCTTGATCTCGAGCGGGGGCAGGTCGATCTCGCCCTTGCTGATAATGTCGGCGTTCTTCGACACCCTGCGCAGCGGCCGGATCACGATGAAGTACATTGCCAGGTCGATCAGCACGATGGTCAGCAGGAAGATGGCTCCCAGGCTGATCAGCAGGTTGCGAAACCCTTCATCGGCCAGCTTGATCGGCACCGACATGGGCACCGAGACGATCTGCGCGCCGACGATTTCGTTGGGCTTCCAGCCAAAGCCGTGATCGGGGCCGTAGTGCTTGATCATCGCCTTGGGTGCGACCGAGACCTGGCTGTGACAGGTCAGGCAGCCGGGCGCGGCGACGATGGGCGAAGCCACGTAGAGCACCGGGCCGGTCGGGGTCGGCCGCTCGCCGACATGCTGCGTCTGCCCGGGATTGTTGCGGAAGTAGTTGATCAGGTCGACCTCCCACTCGGTGGCCCGGTCATCGAGATTGGTCGGGTTCAGTGCCGCCTCGCGCATCACGTAATCGGGGTAGGAGCTCCGCACACGCTTGAACGTGGTATTGGCCGCGTAAAAAGGGATGGTCTGGGCCAGAAAATTGCTGTTGTGCTGCGGCGTCTTCTCGAGAATGGGGCTGACTTCCTCGTCGGTATAGTTCAAGGTGGCGGTGGCGCTCGAGGCCATCAGTTGCGCCTGTTGCAGAACCTGCTGCCGGGCGTCAGCCATCAGGAAGTTGTACGCATAATGGGCGATCAGGTACATGCCCAGCCCGAAGACCAGGATCAGCACCAGGTTGAATTTGGTCAACAGCTTCACGAAAACCTCCTGAGGCGCGCGGCAATATTCGCGGTACGGTGCTGTAACGAAGCGGTGTGAATTGGGGTTTGCCGCTTGAACACGGCACGCATTCAATATAACCGCACAGCCAGCCGCCCGGGCGTAAATCTATGGCATTGAGGCAAATCGGCCACAATCGCCTGTCGAACCGGAGCCGGAATTTTCGCCCCACGCAGCGCCACGCTGCTGTTCGTTTGGCGTCATCGATTCCAATTGAGGCTGCCCCAAATGTGCCCCGGTTGACGCCTGTAACAATAACTCTATGGCGAACACGTTCCTCCTGCGCGCCGAAATCGGGATCAATGCACCGCTGGAACGCTGTTTTCTGCTTTCGACCAG
Source organism: uncultured Acidobacteriaceae bacterium (assembly GCA_963737665.1). Taxonomy (GTDB): domain Bacteria; phylum Acidobacteriota; class Terriglobia; order Terriglobales; family Acidobacteriaceae; genus Telmatobacter. Next base: position 592,677 of record CAVTTW010000017.1, on the reverse strand, counting down.
CGTCGCCATCGTGGAACGCGAACTGAAGATGCGCCCAGTCCAGGGGCGCACGACCGGCCTGGTCGTGGGCGGCGATACGGTGCGGTGGAAGGGATGGCAGCTCGGCCTGCCGCAGGTCCACGAGAGCCTGATCGAGGACTACCGGCGCAACATCTTTTTCCGTGACCGCATGGTCGCGGGGCGGTTCGCGCGCTTCGAGCACGACCACAACTTCGCCGAGCGCGAGGATGGCGCCGCGCTGCTGTGGGACGAAGTACGCTTCGCCATGCGCTGGGGGTTGGTCGGGCAGTGGCTGGGACGGTGGGTGCTGCTGCCCCATATTCGCGGGCTGTTGCAGAGGCGGTTCGCCCTCCTAAAGCGGATCGCGGAAAGCGATGAATGGAAGCAGTACTTGGCCATCGGCTAGGAAACTCCTTTCCAAAACGCCCGATTTCGCAGGTCTTTCGCCCATTCGCGAGCAATTCATTTCCCGTTCATCTTCCTCGTGTATCCGTGACTAATCCGGCATTTGCCCGTCCCCGCTGGCCGGAAGACTATCCTTCCAGATCTGGAGCATTCCATGGCCGATGCAGTAACCGCGGTAGTTCCTCCCGGAACATCCCTACTCGACAAGAAGATGAAGAAATCGCCCGCGTGGTTGAGCGGGGTCATTGTGCTGGTCGCCCTCATCGGCGGTCTGGCGTACGTCGGCTTCCACATCGCGGGAGACCTCGGCAACATCACCCTGGGCAGCACTTGGCCGTACTTCCTGCTGGGGACGGCGTTGCTGATCGCCCTCGGGTTTGAATTTGTGAATGGATTTCACGACACAGCCAACGCCGTAGCGACGGTCATCTATACGCATTCGCTGGAACCGAACATCGCCGTGGTCTGGTCAGGATTGTGCAACCTGTGCGGTGTGCTCACATCGCAGGGTGCGGTGGCGTTCACCATCATCACCCTGCTTCCCGTCGAACTGATCCTCAAGGTAAGCTCCGGAGCCGGTTTTGCGATGGTCTTCGCTCTCCTCATTGCGGCCATCCTGTGGAACCTCGGAACCTGGTGGCTGGGCCTGCCCGCCTCGAGCACCCACACCATGACGGGTTCGATCATCGGCGTCGGCGTGGCCAATCAGTTGCTCAGCACCGGCGCAGGCGGCACCTCGGGCGTGGATTGGGAGCAGGCTGCCAAAGTCTTCAAAGTCCTGCTCATCTCGCCTATCGTGGGATTCGGCTGCGCTGCGCTGCTGTTCCTGCTTGCCAAGTGGACGATCAAGTACCCGGAGCTCTATGAAGCGCCGAAAGACAACACCCCTCCACCGTGGCCCATCCGCCTGCTGTTGGTGCTCACTTGCACCGGCGTCAGCTTCTTCCACGGATCCAATGACGGGCAAAAGGGCATGGGACTGATCATGCTGATCCTCATCGGCACCGTTCCAACGGCCTATGCCCTCAATCATGCGGTCAGCGCGCACGATATCCAGGACTTTATCGCCGCATCGGAACGGGCGGTTTCCATTGTCGACGCCCATGTTGACAAGAGCGCGGTGATGGGCGCCGATCCCCGCGCCGAGCTTACCGACTACCTGCGCACCAAGAAGGTGCAGCCGGCGACCATGACGGCTCTGCGGGAGCTGATTCGCGATCTCGAGGGCGACGTCAACGCCTATGGCGACTACAAGAAGGTCCCGGCCTCGATGCAGACCAACGTGCGCAATGACATGTACGTGACCAGCGAAACGCTGCGCATCATGGCCAAGACCAAAGATCCGAAGTTCACGCCAGACGAAACCGCGGCGCTCAACAATTACAAGGCCAAGGTCGACAAGGCCACCAAGTTCATCCCCTCCTGGGTCAAAGTCGCGGTAGCATTGGCTCTCGGCCTCGGCACGATGGTGGGATGGAAGCGCATTGTTGTAACGGTGGGAGAAAAGATCGGCAAGGAACACCTGACCTACGCCCAGGGCGCCTGCGCCGAACTTGTCGCCATGGGCACCATCTTTGCCGCGGATAACTTCGGCTTACCGGTCAGTACGACGCACGTGCTCAGTTCGGGCGTGGCCGGCACCATGGCCGCCAACCACAGCGGATTGCAGTTCTCCACCATCCGCAACATCGCGGCCGCCTGGGTCTTCACCCTGCCTGCTGCGGCTTTGCTCTCCGGGCTGCTGTTTGCCCTGTTCCGCAAGATGGCCGGGGAATAACCCGTCCGGGCGGATTTGGCAGTTCGTCCTTCGATTGCTGAAGACGAAGAACAGAAGCGGCCTGTCCCCTTGTGAAGGACAGGCCGCTTCCATTTCCGGTGCAAGCCTGATTATGCGCCCGTGGCCAGTACCACGCGGAACCGGGCCTTGCCGCTCATCATGCGGTCAAAGGCTTCCGCCGCTTTCTCCAGCGGATAGGTCTCGACCATGGGCTTGATCCCCGCGAGTGCACTGAAGTTGAGCGTATCTTCCGAGTCCATGCCCGTGCCCGACGGCCAGCCGACAATCGACCGGCGCCCCAGGATGAGCGGCACCGTGTTCACCTCGAATGGCTTGTCAGGGACACCATTGATGATGAGTTTGCCGCCCGGAGCTAGCCCGTTCACCGCAGCCGCCAGGGCGTCGGCGTTGGTCAGGGTCGACAGGACGACCGCTGCACCGCCAAGTTTCTGCAACTCGGCCGCCGGGTCCTGTTTCGTGCTGTCGATGTAGACGTGGGCGCCCAGTTGATGGGCGAGAGGGGCCTTGTCTTGTCCGCGGGCGATGGCGACGGTACGGTAGCCGCTCTTGGCCGCATACTGAACGGCGAGATGACCCAGGCCGCCGATACCTAGGATGGCCACCGTGTCGCCGGGGCGCGCGCCGGAGTTGCGCAGACTGTTGAAGGTCGTAATCCCGGCACAAAGCAATGGCGCCGCGTCCACATTCGAGAGTTCGTCGGGAATGAACGCCAATGCGTTTGCGGGCGCCACGACGTAATCAGCGTATCCCCCGTCGAAGGTCACGCCGGAGATCTGTCCATTCTCGCAAAGGATGAAGTCTCCGCGCCGGCATGGCACGCAGTAGTTGCAATGGCCGCCGTGCCACCCCAGCCCTACCCGCTGGCCGATCTTGAACAGAGGAACATCGGGACCAACCGCATCCACGATGCCGGCAACCTCGTGTCCTGGCACGCGGGGGTACGAAATCCCGGGAAAGGCCGCGTACTTGGTGATTGAATCGCTATGGCACACTCCGCAGGCCTGGACGCGGATGCGGACCTGTCCGGGGCCTGGTTCGGCGAACTCCTGTTGAACCACCTTGAAATCTCCGCCGGGGGCGGTTACCTGGACTGCACGACCACTCACACTGGGCATAGAGCTGCTCCCTCCGGCACTTGGATGTGAAGCGCCAAGCGGAGGATTCAGTCACCTCGGAAGTTCGGCACGGCAGCGGACGGCACGAGCGTGTATGAATTTCACGTAAACTCTGTCGCCAATATTCTCGTCTGCACAAGTAGCGTTCATTTTGGTCACCCGAGAATTATCCATAATGGAGTTGTTCGCCCGAAACCCAAGACCGGCTGGGCCCATCCGCGGGACACGAGGACACTGGCTGGTCTTCGCCCTTTTCTATGCGGTAGCGGCTAACTTGCCGTTCTGGGAAGCCAGTCATTTCTTGCGCATCGAACAGACCGGGTGGTTCTGTCTGGAGTATGCCCTCATCGGTCTGCTTGCACTCGTCCTCCCTCGATCCGTTTCAGTCGTATTACTTTCAGTCATGGTCGCGGCCGACCTGCTGTGCGCGATCAGTCAGTCGTTTTACATTTCACCCTGGATGTGTTTGAAATCCAGTTTGAGTTTTCTGAGGGGGGTGCCGGAGCACCGCCTTCTGCTGGTTGGCGTGACTTTTGCTTTGGCCTCGACCGTTGCTGCGGCTGCGTGGAATCTGTCAGCGGGGACGGCTCCTGGCGGCTGGCGGTTAAAAGCAGCCTCGGCTCTCTGTATCTTCATTCTCGTCGCAATCGGTGCAGATGCTGGGCGGATAAAGCGGGAAACGGGGTTCTGGCCAAACCCATTTCGGCTCGCAGCTTCCGCGGATTCGGTGAAACTGAGTTACTACCAACGGCCCAGGCTCTCGCGGGCTCCCCTCGCAATCCTGATTCGGAATGAGTTCCGTTTTGCGGCACTTGGCCAGGTAATCCATGCTTCCGGATTTGACACCTCCCCGATCATGAGTGCTGTCGCCAACGCACATCTGGAGTCTGACCACGGCCCGGGAACGGCCCTGCAAGACGCCCCAAACGTAGTCCTGATCCTGGTTGAATCGTGGGGGCTGGCTTCCGACCGTTCCTTGCGTAACGCCCTCGCCGCCCCCTATGAGCGAACAGACCTTCAGACCCGGTACCGCGTCAGCGAGGGAACTGTGCCGTTTTATGGGCCCACTGTTTCGGGAGAGGCGCGCGAACTCTGCGGCAGCAGAATGGGATTCCACCTGTTGGAAGCCACGACGTCAGAGTTGGCCGGATGCCTTCCTCATCGCTTGGCAGACCAGGGGTACCACGCTTTGGCAGTACATGGGATGGCCGGCCACCTTTTCAGTCGTTCTGAATGGTATCCGACGGTCGGATTTCAAGATGAATGGTTTGAAGATCGCCTTCTGCAAGCCCGATTGCCCGAATGCCCTGGGGCATTTACAGGCACGTGTGATCACGCCATTGCGGAATGGATCGCAGATCGCCTGGAATCGAAGCAGGCGGCTCCGCAATTTGTGTATTGGGTGACTCTGAATTCGCATGTCCCCGTGCCGGTCCCGCCTCCACTGGCTGCACCAGCGTCCTGCATTCTGGATGCCCGCGACAGGCTGACGGGGGCGCTCTGTTCGTGGTATCAACTTGAATTCACTGTTCATGATTCCGTTTACAGACTTGCGATGGATAACCTTGCGCGCCCGACCGTGTTCATCGTAGTCGGGGACCATGCCCCGCCTTTCGCAGATCCGGAACTACGGGACAGGTTCTCGCCGAGTGTCGTCCCTTACACGGTTCTCGTGCCGCGTTCGCTGCCAGGCTACCGAATCGATCAGGCGACGCAGCGGTAGCCCAATAGGCATCGACTCGCGCAACGCGAACCTCGGGCAAACAGACCTCCGCCTCGGGGCGAATTTATACTCAAAGACGCCATGAACGACTTTCTACCCGTAGACGAGCAGATGGACTTGCTCCAAAAGGGCGCGGCTGAGATCATCCGCGTCAGCGACCTGCGCGAGCGCCTCGAAGACAGCCGCAAGACGGGACGTCCGCTGCGGGTGAAGGCAGGCTTCGACCCTACCGCGCCCGACCTGCACCTGGGCCACACCGTGTTGATGCGCAAGCTGCGGCACTTTCAGCAGCTCGGCCACCAGGTGATCTTCCTGGTCGGCGACTTCACGTCCCTCATCGGCGATCCCACCGGGCGCAATGTGACGCGCAAGCCGCTCACCCGCGAACAGATCGATGCCAACGCCGAGACCTACAAGGAACAGGTCTTCAAGATCCTCGACGAAAAGGGTACCGAGGTGCGCTACAACTCCGAGTGGCTGGGCAAGCTCGGCTACGAAGGAACCATCCGCCTTGCATCGCACTTCACCGTCTCGCAGATGCTGGAGCGGGATGAGTTCCATAAGCGCTTTCAGGGCGAACAGCCCATCAGCCTTCACGAGCTGCTTTATCCGCTGATGCAGGCCTACGACTCCGTCGCGCTCGAGTGCGACGTCGAACTGGGGGGCACCGATCAACGATTCAATCTCGGCGCCGGCCGCGAGCTCCAGCGCCAATACGGCCAGAAGCCGCAGATCATCCTGATGACGCCCATCCTCGAAGGCCTCGATGGCGTCCAGAAGATGTCGAAGTCGCTGGGCAACGCGATCGGCATCAACGAACCGCCTGCGGAGATGTACGGCAAGCTGATGTCCATCTCCGATGACCTGATGTGGAAATACTGGGTCTTTCTCACCGATCTGCGCCAGTCGGAGGTGGACGCGATGCAGGCCGCGGTGGCAGCCGGCGCGCTTCACCCCATGGAAGCCAAAAAGCGCCTGGCGCGCACCATTACAGCCGGCTTCCACGGTGAGGCGGCCGCCCGGAGCGCGGATGAGAACTGGGCGCGCATGTTCCAGCAAAAGGCGGAAAGTGAGGACCTCGAAGAGGTTTCGGTTGCTTTTGTCGAAGTGGCAGGGCCTGCTCCATCAGGTCCGTCCGGGACCGACGCGGCGGAGGTCGCGCAGATTCGTCTGCCCAAATTGCTAGTACAAATGGGGTTGGCCTCTTCAAGCGCTGAGGCCAATCGCAAAATTGCTGAGAGAGCGGTCAAGTTGGATGGACAAGTGGCTGGAACTTCGCTGTTTTGGGTTGCAGCGCTGCCTGCGCGCATAGTGGTGCGGCTCGGGAAACGGGCGAAGGTCGCCGTAATCGGCGCATGAGGAGAAGACACTAGTCAAAAAGTCTGCCGTCAAATGGCGCCTCCATTTTCGCCAAATGGCGTACAATCATTCTTGAAGGAGTTCCCCTATGGCAGCGCACACACTCCCCGATGTCCTGGGCGGCGAAGCTGTACTGGGCCGGCCGATCATCTCGAGCGGGACCCTGGCCGAGATGGTACGGGAAGGACTGCCGGCCGAGGCTCTCTTCCGGCTGGCCAAACGCCTCGACCTGCGTCAGGCCGAGATCTCGGCAAAGATCGGGATTCCGCAGCGCACCCTGACCCGCCGCATGGCCCGGCACGCCCGCCTCACCGTGGCCGAGTCCGACCGTACCGTACGCATGGCGCAGGTGTATGCCACCGCGGTCGATACCCTGGGCAGCGAGGACAAAGCCACCCAGTGGCTCAAAACCCCCAATCGCGCCCTGCGCGGCGCCCGCCCCCTCGACCAGCTCGATACCGATCCCGGCGTCCGCGAAGTGGAAGACGTGCTGGGCCGGATCGCCTACGGCGTCTATAGCTGACCGTGGCGGCGTCAATGGTCTTGGAGCGATTTCGTTCCAATTTTCTCGGGCCGCTGTTTGAGACGGGCGTGCACTGATGCTTGTCTGGCGACTGTGCCGGTCGATTCATGCGGCAGACGCATTCTCCGGCGAAGGCGCGCGCCGTTTTGGCGGCCGCTGGAATTCACGCGGTACCCCCATGATCTATACGTCGACCTCGCTGTCTCTTGCGGCCATTGAGCTCTTCGTTCACCTGGACCCCACCCTGGCTCCCGATGACCTGGTCGCCATAGCCGCGACGCTCCCTGATGGCGAACCCGCCCGCAACATCACGACCGCAGATCTGCCTCCGGATTGGCGTTCCGACGAAGCCGGGCCGCGCGCTCTCGGCGATGCCTGGATTCAGTCCCGTTCCACGCTGGCGCTGAAGGTTCCGTCCGTCCCCATTCCACCGGAGTGGAACGTGCTCATCAACCCGCTCCATCCGCGCTTGGGCGAGTTAAAGATCGATCCGCCCCAGCCCTTCGTCTTCGACGCGCGCATGTTCCGTCCCGCGGTGAACTAGCGCGACTCACTCCCATCAATCCCCGGTCGTCGCTGAGGCGGGGTCCTGGACGCTGATCGACGTCGGATCGATGGATAGGCACAACGCCAGCTCGCTGAACGCCTTGTCCCAGAGCGGCCGGTCATCGGGGGTCAGCGCCGTCAAGGCGTAGGTCGAGGTGCGAAGGGTCTCATACCAGATGTTCTGCGCCTGCCAGAGGTTTAGCTCAAAGGGCAGTTCCGTGAGGGTTCGGGCGAGGTTGAGCGCTCGATCGAGCATTTCGAGCGATCCAGCCGACATCTGCAGCTCGATCATGGCGCGCTTCATGCGCTGGTCGGCAATGTACGACAGCGTGGCGGTCTCCAGTTGCACTTGATCGGCCTTGGCCAGCGACAGGAATGAGCGCAAGTTGGCCTGGTCGATGGGATCGCCCTCCAGGGCTCGGCGCAGGCCGGCGTTCACGGCGAATCCGGCAGCCAGCGTGAGTGCGGGCGGCTTGGGCAGGCCGGCCTGGGAGAGGAAGTGCAGCAGGCTGGCATGGTCCTCATAAATCGTGGTGAGAGAGCTCTCGATGTTCCACAAAGTTGAGTTGAGGATGAGCTGGATAATGCGCCGCTGTTCGTCGGTGAAGAGCGAAGTCAGCGAGTAGTCGACGTGCCCGTAATAGCGGTCGAGCATGCGAATGACTTCAGGGAAATTGGCGCGCAGCACCTGGTCTGCCGCTTCCAGGGCAAACTTGTAAAATCCCTCGACCTCGGTCTCGTCGTACGCCTTCACCGCTGCGGTGATGTTCTGGTCGCCAAAGTGGAGCACGGCGAAGGAATAATCTCTCTGCTGTCCGGTGATGGCGCTGGCGATGTGCACCAGCCCGATGGCGAGGCGTCCGCGGCCCGAGGTGTAAATGTCGTAGGAGATGCGGCGCACGTTGTAGCAGAAGAGCTCCGTGTCTTCGCTGAAGGAAGAGAAGATGGAGCTGATGGCGTAGTGAGCCACCACCTGCTCCAGGCCGAGTTGCAGATCAGCCACGTTGCTGAGGTAGATCTTTTCGCCATCGCCGGCGCTGGCAACATTGGAGCGTGCTTCGCGCATGCGCGCCAGAAACGCCGGTTCGAGCGTATCCGCGTCAATGCCGAAGACCGTTTGTGCCAATTGCAGCACCCGCGCGGCATAGGCGATGATCTGCACCGTCTCAATGCCCGAAATGTCGTCGAAAAACCATCCGCAGCTGGTGTACATGAGCTGCGCATGGCGCTGCATCTCCATCAGTTCGAGGGCACGCACCCGTTCCGGGTCGCTGAGCGGGTGCAGTTGATGCTGCGAAAAGAAGTGATCCGCCGACTCGGTGCTGCGATCGAGCACCACCTGGATGTAGGCGTCGCGCGCTTCCCATACGTCTTTGAAGAGCTTACTGCCCGCGCGTTCCGTGAAGGGGATCAGCGCATCCCGCAGTTCGTCGAGCGCGGAGCGGAGCGGACCGCGCCAAGCCTGGTTCCAACCCGGCTTGCCGCCATTGCACCCGCAGTTGGAGCGCCACCGCTCCACGCCGTGCGCGCAGCTCCAGGAGGTATTGTCGTTGATCTCGCACTCGTATTCCGGCGGGAACTGCGCAAGGAAGCTGCCGTAGTTGGCGAGGCGGACCGACTTATCCTGCTCGAGGAGGCGAAGCGCGTAGGCCAGCGCCATTTCGCCGTGCTTGTGATGGTGGCCGTAGGACTCGCCATCTGTTGCGACGTGAACCAGCTGTGGCGCCGCGACGTCGCGGAAGCAGCTCTTGAGGCGCCCTGCGAAGTTTTCTCCCGAGTTGAGCAAGCCCTCAAAGGCAATGGCGCGCGAGGTGGGCCCATCATAAAAGAAAATGGCCATCGAGACGCCGGACTCGAAGCGGATCAGGTACGGATGCGTGGTGTCCACGCTGGCGTTGGGGGTATCGCTCCAGCCCTCGCCATCGCGGAGCAGCCGGATGCGCCGTGCCTGGTGCGGCGCCAGCACGGTGAACTTGACGCCGTGCTGGGCAAGCAGTTCCAGCGTCTCGGTATCAGCCGCCGTCTCTGCCAGCCACATGCCCTCGGGCGCGATGCCGTAGTGATGCTCGTAGTCCGCGATGCCCCAGCGGATCTGCGTGATCTTGTCGCGCCGGTTGGCCAGCGGCATGATGACGTGGTTGTAAACCTGCGCCATGGCGGAGCTGTGGCCCTTGAAATTTTTGCGGCTGCGGCGTTCCCCGTCGAGGATCATGCGATAGGTGCGCGGCGCATTCTCCTTGAGCCAGCTCAGCAGCGTGGGACCGAAGTTGAAGCTCATGCGGGCGTAGTTGTTCACGATGCGGATGATCTGGTTCTTGACATTGACTACCCGTGCCGCGCCGTTGGTGGCGTAGCACTCGGCGCAGATGCGCTCATTCCAGTCGTGGTAGGGCGCGGCGGAATCCTGGGTTTCCACGGTTTCCAGCCAGGGATTCTCGCGGGGCGGCTGATAGAAGTGACCGTGGATGCAGACGTAGCGCTTGGTGGTGGCCATGACTTCCCCATGCGGGCCGGGCTCGAGGCAGAGGCGCGGCCACCCGTTTATTGTAGGCTGGCGGCGGCCTGGGGTGGAGCAGCAGGCCGGGCAAGATCGCAGGCGCGCCACAGGTACCAGCTGGCCACCGATCGAAACGGCTTCCACCGTAACCCGCGCTTGAATACGACATCCGGCTTGGGAAGATCCTCCGCCGCCAGGGGGCGCGATTTGGGAATGCGCATAAACGTCAGAGCATATCCCTTGCGTACGCCGTAGTCGGTCACGGGGAGAACATCGGGCCGCCCCATGCGAAAGATCAACAGCATCTCCACCGTCCAGGGGCCGATGCCCCGCACTTCAGTCAGGCGCTCGACGATATCGGCGTCGGACATTTTCTTGATGGCCGCATGCGAGGGGACGGTGCCATCCAGCGTCTTCGCTGCGAGGTCTTTGAGGGCTTTCGCCTTGTTGCCTGAAACTCCTGCTGCACGCAGGACCTCCTCGGGCGTGTCGAGCATGGCCTGCGGCGAAGGGTCGCCGCCGTAGTACTCCCGCACGCGACGATGAATGGTAGCCGCCGCCTTGCCGTGAAGCTGCTGATAGAGGATCGATTCGAGCAGCGATTCAAACGGGGAGGGCCACGGATCGAGCCGCAGCGTGAACGCACCGACGCGGTCGATCAGGGTTCCCAGCTTGGGGTCGCGCGCCCGCAGATGAGCCAGGGCCTCGTCGGCGTCGAAGGGAAGCTTGCGGCTGCGGCCGTCGTGAATCATGGGTGGAGTGTAACCCAGCCGCGCACCATTGCCGCATCACGGCAACGTCTCGAGGAAGCTATTCATCGCGCCGGCGACCTCCGCAGCGTTGGAGCGGAAGACATAATGATCGGCATTGGGGATGCGAACGACACGGGCGGACGGCACCCCGGCAGCAAAGGCGTCGGCCTGACGAGCGGTCGTCGCAAGGTCGCTGGCGACTACCGCGGCTTTGGCGGTTGGGTCCGTCCGGAGCGCCGGATCGAAGTCGAAGTTGTGCGGGCAGGCAAAGATGGCGAGCGTGGGAACGGAAGTGCCGGCGAACTTTTCCGCTCCCAGGTTGATGGCGGCAATCACTGGCGGAACGGCCCCGCGCGGCGCGTGCAATTGAGGGACCGAAGGATCGCGGCGAGCCGCATCATCGAGCGCGTGCTGGAAGTGGCCGGTGGTCTCCAGCAGGGTGGCGACATACTGGCGCTGGTCTGTAACGGCGCCTGACATGAATTCATCCAACTCTCTCTTAAGCCGGAAGAAGTCGAAGATGATGTCGCCGTGGACGGAGTCATAGAAGGCGTAGCCGTACGCAGCGTCGAGATAGATGAGCCCGGCTACTTTTTCGGGATGGCGGCTGGCGACCGAACTGAGTTCCTCGCCCGCCAGAGAATGACCAATCAGGACCGGACGGACAAGATGGAGCGCGTCGATCACGGCCAATACATCGTCACCGAGGCGGTTGGCGCTGTAGTTGGCGAGGGTAGGCTCCGGCGCACTCGATCCTCCAAAGCCACGGCGGGTGATCCCATACACGTGATACTTCGCGGTGAACTGCGGGGCGAAGCGGTCGAAGACGTGGGCGTCGTTGCCCAGGCCGGCAAGAAAGATGAGGGGCCGGCCGGAGCCGCCCCAATCGAGTACCTCCAGTCGGACATCGGGAGCCACCGTGACCAACTGCGCGGTGGGAGCGCCTGAGGTCGCCACACCAGGCGAACCAGGCGCCTGCGCGACCGCGGTGCCCGAGCAGAGTAAAGCGCACAAAGTTTCAATGGCCCGTCTGGCCATCCCACGTGCGAGCGACCGCCGCCCGCGACGATTGGGTCGTTTCACCTTCACCGTGAAAAGCAGCGCCGTGAAGACGCTCAAGGCGACCGGCAGGTTGACGGCCGCTACATGCAACACGGAGTAGAAGTCGCCCCGGCTCATGGAATGAAGGTCCGGCTGTGGATGGCGAAAATGGTTGAGGGAGACCAGGGCAAACGCCAACAATACATTGAAGCTGGCCGAAAGGCTGCCGGCGAGGCCCGGGAGCGAATATTCATCGAGAACCTCGCTGCGCAAGAACAGGTAAACGAGTACGCCAGACCACACAAAGGCGAGAATGGGCGCCAGGCTGGAACCGACCTGCAAGACCGCGGGGCCAGGCCACGGCACAAGTGTCATCGACGCCCCCGATATCGCCGCGGTCACCGCAGGAGAAAATACTCTCCACAAGGTGTAGGCCATGCTCCACGCGACGGAAAAAAGCACTACCAAGGCCAGATCACGAGCCGGGCCGACAGCACGCAGCGCCATTGCGGCCAAGGCCTCGCGCCAGCACCAGGCCGCCGAGCGTCCCCTCTGAAATTCTTCAAGAAGATCGCCAGCGACGGACTCTGTATCGGAGCCGAACGTCAGATGCTCCAGAAGCCATATCGCAAGGTCGATCGCACGGGTCGGTTTCATGGGAGGTCACCTCCTGTCGCGGGCACAGACTTCCACAAGCGTGTAAGCACACGGCGAGTTTCCTGGATAGCGCGCAGGCCCTCGCCGGTGACGCGGAAATAGCGTTTGGCCCGGCCGCCACGTTCGGGGGACGATTCGCCCAGCGCCGACGCCACCAGTCCGCGCAGTTCCAGACGGTCGAGCGCGGCATAGACGCTGCCAAGCGCGACCTCCCGCTCCCGCAACGCAGAGAGCTCGCGCGCGATGGGAACCCCGTAAGCCCCTTCGCCGAGCTGCAGCGTGGTGAGCAGCACCATGAGTTCAAATTCGCTGAGATAGTCCTTTTCTCTCATATCTTTATATATAGCGAATAAATAATAATTTGTAAAGCGAAAGGAGAATCACCGCGTCGTGAGGGAATTGTCTGCGTCGCTTTGTCTCGGCAACCGGGCTCGATCCGGCGCGAGCAGCCATCCGGTGGGCAACCGGCGCGATACGAGTCCGCGGTGGTATCCTCCCAGCAAATCGCAGACAAGCACGAATCGGGGACAAGCGGATGTCGTCAATGAAACGCCGGGATTTTGTGAAAGCAGCGACAGTTGCAGGGGCTGGGTTGCTGTTGCAGCCGGGCGGGGCGCTAGGGCAGCAGACGGAAAAGGCTCGGCCGGATCCCGGAGTGCGGCGCGTGCTGGTCATGTTCAAGTGCCACTTCGATGCGGGCTTTATCGATACGCAGGCCAATGTGGTGCACCGCTATTTCACGGAATACTTTCCGCGCGCTATCACAGTGGCACAGGCAGCGAATGCGGGCGGGAAGCGCCGCTACGTATGGACCACGGGATCGTGGCTGCTCTACGAGTACCTGGAACAGGCATCGCCGGCGGATCGCGCCACCATGGAGCAGGCGGTTCGCCGCGGTGACATCGCCTGGCACGCGCTTCCGTTTACCTGGCAGTCGGAGATGCTGACGCCATCGATGATCGAAGGCAGCCTGGCCTTGTCGCAGTCCCTCGACCGGCGATTCGGCGCAGTGACTACGGGCGCCAAGATGACCGACGTCCCTGGCCACACCCGCGGCCTGATCGCGCCGCTCGCGAAGCATGGGGTCCAGTTCCTCGAGATCGGCGTGAACGGCGGCTCGACGGTGGCGAAATTGCCCCCCATCTTCCTGTGGAAGTCCCCTTCCGGGGCCAGCCTGCCGGTCATGTACCACTGGGATTACAGCGGCATCGCTCGTGTACCCGGCTCCGACCTCGCCCTCGTCACCAGCGTGCGCGGTGACAACAGCGGCCCGCACACGGCTGAAGAAATTGCCGCCATCCACAGCGATCTTGCCGCACGCTTTCCCAATGCCGAAATCGTCGCCTGCAATCTCTCCGAAATGGCGAAGGCGATCACTCCTCATCGCGATGCCTTGCCGGTCGTGACCGAAGAGATTGGTGATACCTGGATCTATGGAGTGGCCAGCGACCCGCTCAAGGTGGCGCGCTTCCGCGCGGTGTCGCGGCTGCGCGAGCAGTGGATTGCCGCCGGCGCTTTGACCGTCGGCGACGCGACCGACTTGGCCCTGCTGCGGCGGCTGCTGCTCGAGCCGGAGCACACCTGGGGCACCGATACCAAAACATGGCTCGACTTTGACAACTACAGGCCTGCCGACCTGTCGCGCATGCTCGACACCAAGAATTACAAGGTCGTGCAGTTCAGTTGGAACGAAAAGCGCAACGACCTGCTGGACGCCGTCGCCACCCTGCCCGCCGCCCTTCGCTCCCAGGCGGAGTCCGCCCTGGCCGGATTGAAGGCCGCCCCTCCGGCAGTGAATGCCCATCCCCTGACTGCCGGGACGGCGATCGACACGACGCACTATGTCCTCTCCATCGACGCCAAGACCGGAGCCATAACAGGGCTCAAAAACAAGGCCACCGGGCGCGATTGGGCGAACCCAGATCACCCCATTGCGCTGCCGGCCTACCAGACATTGTCGAGGGATGACTATCAGCGCTTCATTGCCAGCTACTTGACGACGACTGCCGACTGGGCCTTCAAGGATTTCGGCAAGCCGAACATCGAGCGCTTCGGCGCCGAGAGCCGGACCTGGTTTTCTGCATCGGCGACCGTGCAGGTGGAAGAGACCTATGCCGGTCATCGCATCGTCGTTCAGCCCCAGTTCGACGATGCCGAAGCGTTCCAGTCAGGCCGAGCCTCGTTTCCGCGTCAGGTCTATCTCGAAATTCTTATGCCCAAAGCAGAGCCGGAGATCCTGTTGAATCTGAGCTGGTTCGGCAAGCCCGCCACGCGGCTGCCCGAAGCGTTGTGGCTGACCTTTAATCCCGTGGCCGCCGAACCCAGCGGATGGAGTCTCGATAAGACCGGTGAGGCCGTCTCGCCGCTGGACGTGGTCGCCTCCGGCAATCGCCACATGCACGCGGTAGGGACGGGCTTTTCCTACCGCGAAGGCCAACACCGCTTCGCGGTGGAGACCCTGGATGCACCGTTAGTCGCACTCGGCGAGCGCACGCCGCTGCTGTTTTCGAATGAGCAGCCCGATCTGAACCGCGGCGTGCACTCCTGCCTCTTCAACAACGCCTGGGGCACCAACTACATCATGTGGTACGGCGAAGATGCGCGCTTCCGGTACCGCATCACGGCCTGAGGAACGCGGCGAGCCGAAACTCAAAAAGATAAGTGGTTCGGCTCGTTGGGGTCTGGTTTAGCGCGTCCCCCTTCTCTTCTGGATAAAGGGTGAAACGCGTGAGGACTCCGCCGAGAGAATTCGGAACGGAGAACCCGGTGCTTGCGCTGGCGGTACTGCGACCGGACGCAGCTTCCTCCACTGTTTTCCGATCCGAGCGGAAAGTTGGAAGAGGTGACCGGCAGTAATGGGACCAACCACGCGGTGATGCCCCACCGCCGCCAGTCCCATCGATGCAATGCATCCGCACTGGCTGCAATCGGGATCCCCGCCAAACTGGCAGGGATGAATCATTGTCTTCAAATCGGCCGAGACGGTCTTCGTGGTTCGCGCAAAGATGCATTCCTTCGGGCTTCGGGGGGGTGTCGCAAATTCCCGGATCACCGCCTCAGGCATATCGAGCTTGGGGTAAGTAACGGCAAGACGCCGCATGACCTCAATCGTCGAGGCCCTTTGCGCCGGGGTCAATATCTCAACGTCGGTAGACCCGCGCTGCGGGGTAAACAAGCTGAACCAGACGCGCTTAATTTCGGACCGCTGCGTCCAGAAACGCAGAAACTGGTGAAGATAGCCGGGTCGGTCAGCGATCTGCGACGTAATGGTGCAGTGGATCGTAACCCGGGTGCCCCGGATGTTATTGAGAATGCGCTCGTATGTCGCCGGTTTGCGCCGCGCGTCGTGTTCCGGCTGCTGGCCATCGACGGAGACGACGACGCTGAGCCGTTCGAGATCCATCCAGGCGGTGGGGATGACGCGAAAGGCGCTGGTGACCACCTGCACGTGCACGCCGCGCGCGTCGAGTTGGGGAAGCAACGCGTCGAGTTCGCGATGACGGACGAGCGGGTCGCCGCCGACCAGGGAGACATGCAGCGGGCGAAGTTCATCGACCAGAGCGAGTATGCGGGAGACGAGTTCTTCCCCCTTATAGTCGGCGAGGTCGCGTAACTGCGTCGTTCCTCCCAGATGGGCGGCGTCAAAGGCGTAACAGCCCGGACAACGGAGCGGACATTCGCGGGTTATTTCGATAGAAAGCGAGGGCGCGCGGCCTTGCAGAATCCGGTTCCAGGCCTGCAGAACTTCGGTGGTTTTCATGACCTCTCCCGATGGGCGTAAAAACGCCCGTTGAATGGAACTGAACGGCGATTGAAGGGCGGAGCATCACCCTTGGAACGATCAGCTTCCAGGCTTGGAGAGGGATCAAATCTGAAGAGGCAGGTTGAATGGAGTCGGCCGTAGCTGGGGAGGCGCCCCCATAGCTTCGAGGCAGACGGAGAATGCTCGTGCTGCGAGGTCGGCCTGTTTCCAAGGCGGCAAACCGCGAGACAGGCGCTGAAGTCCCAAGGCAACGCAACCGGCCTGACGGCAGGCATGGGCCAGAACCAGCACCAGGCACATCGAGGTGACGATAAGAAGAACGCCGGTCTCAAAGTCCTGACCGCCGTGCAGGAAGCGATCCCACGTCCACATGTGCTGCGTCCAGGGCATGGCAACCAGCACCACGGCAGCGAGGGCGAGCAGCAGGCGGCCCAATCGCGCGCACAGAGAGGTGGAGCGTGAGAGGGCGTTAAGGTCCGGTGTGCCGGGATTGGAGACGCGATGCACGGGAGACCCTCTGCCTCAAGTCTATCTTCTCTCCCAGGTTTTCTCCCCCCCCAGAGAGGGGTTGGGGGCGTGGGCGAAAGTATGACTTGACCGCGGTAGGATGGCAACCTCGCCAGCCAGGTTGCCTGAAATACACGCCTCAGAGACTGCTCGGCGCGGAGCGGAACCTTCCCGAAGCGGACTTCTGGCGGCGAAAGGATCCCCTTCGTGCTCGGCATCGCGAAGCCGATCCTAGTACCATCATGAACGTAAGGCCGGTGGACAGGAGCATGTAAGCGATGAAGATGCGTCCGGGAACGCAAACGGGATTTCTGCTCTGCGGCAAGGAGTGGAGCGACGGAGAAGCCCTGGAGGTGCGGTCTCCCTGGGACCATGGGGTGGTCGGCCGGGTCACGGTGGCCACCCGCGCCGACGCCCGCCAGGCTATCAACCACGCTGTAGCCAGCCTGCGCCGCACGCGCGCCCTGCCGCGCTGGAAGCGCCGCGAGATTCTCGAGGACGTAACCGCCGCTCTCATTGAACAAAAGGAGCGGTTTGCGCAACTGATTGTCGCCGAGGCGGGCAAGCCTGTGCGACTGGCGCGCGCCGAAGTCGACCGCGCCATCCTCACCTTCAAAACCGCGGCAGAAGAGGTTTCGCGGCTCGGCGGTGAGACGATTCCGCTCGACTTGACCGAAGGCAACGAAGGCCGCTGGGGACTCATCCAGCGGTTTCCCGTGGGTCCGGTGCTTGCCATCTCTCCATTCAATTTTCCACTCAACCTGGTGGCGCATAAGGTGGCCCCGGCGATCGCGGCCGGCTGCCCATTCCTGCTCAAGCCTGCTCCCCAGACGCCGTTCACCGCGCTGGCGCTGGGCGAGGTGATTCTCAAGGCCAACTGGCCCCAGGAGGCCATGGCCGTATTGCCGCTTTCGAACGCCGACACAGCCTGGCTGGCCGAGAAGGAAGACCGCATCAAGCTGGTCTCCTTCACCGGCTCGGCAAAGGTGGGATGGGACCTGAAGGCGCACTCGGGACGCAAGCGGGTGCTGCTCGAGTTGGGCGGCAATTCGGGCATGATCGTGCATAGTGACTGGCCTGACCTGGACGACGCAGCCCAGCGCACGGCGCATGCTGCGTTTGGCTACGCCGGACAGTCGTGCATCAGCGTGCAGCGCGTCTTTGTCCACCGCAGCATCTTCCAAACCTTTCTCTGGAAGGTGGTGGATGTCGCCGCCAAGCTCGTTTGCGGCAACCCCGGGGACGAGGCAACCGATGTCGGTCCGATGATAAGGCTGAGCGACGCGGAGCGGGTCGAGACCTGGGTCAATGAGGCGGTCGCTGCCGGAGCAAAGCTGGTCGCAGGCGGCGAGCGCCGCGGCTCTGTGCTCGACCCGGTTATCCTTACTGCTACCAAGCCGGGAATGAAGGTTCGCGATGAAGAGGTCTTTGGCCCCGTGGTGATGATCGAACCCTACGATGATTTCGAAGAGGCGCTTGCCGAGGTGAATCATTCCAAGTACGGCCTGCAGGCCGGCCTGCTTACGCGCGATGCCGGGCGCATCCTCACCGCCTTCCGAGAACTGGAGGTGGGCGGCCTCATCGTGGGCGACACGCCCAGCTGGAGGCTCGATCCCATGCCCTACGGGGGCGTCAAGGACTCGGGCCTCGGCCGCGAGGGCATCCGCTCGGCCATCGAAGAGATGACCGAGCCGCGGATGCTGGTCATGGCGGGTGTGAGTTAACACCCTTCGTCGCGACTTCATGATCATCAACTGCACCTGACCCGGATGCCGGCAAACTCAGCATCACGGTCACACATAAAGCTCACATCAACCTGAAGGAGCGAGAAGCGTTCGATGGATCTGGGGCTGAAGGACAAAGTGATTGTCGTGACCGGCGGAGGCGCGGGGATCGGAGCCGGCATCACGCGGGCGTGCCTCGAAGAAGGTGCGCGCGTCGTCGTGCTCGGGCGGTCCTCCGACAACGTGAAGAACTTCATGGCAGAGATGGCGGCCGCCGCCGCTCGATGCGATCTGATTGAAGTGCACCTCGAGGACATCGAGCGCTGCCGGCAGGCGATCGCCGAGGTGGAAGACCGCTTCGGCGCTATCGACGGCCTGGTCAACAACGCGGGCGTGAACGATGCCGTCGGGCTGGAGTCGGGTAACGTCGATCGCTTCATCGCCAGCCTTCAGAAGAACCTGATCCACTACTATGCCCTGGCGCATTTTGCACTGCCGGCTCTGAAGCGTTCGAAGGGCTCGATCGTGAACATCAGCTCCAAGGTGGCCCTTACCGGCCAGGGCAATACCTCCGGCTACGCTGCGGCGAAGGGCGCGCAGCTGGCGCTCACGCGCGAGTGGGCGGCCGAACTGCTGCCCTACGGAATTCGCGTGAACGCCGTTTTGCCCGCGGAGGTCATGACGCCGCTCTACCGGAACTGGCTCGACACGCGGGGCGATCCGGACGCCGAGCTCCAGAGAATCACCAACAAGATTCCACTGGGGCGCCGCATGACCCTGGCCTCGGAGATCGCCGCCGCTGTGGTGTTTTTGTTGTCGCCCGCGCAGTCCGGCCATACCACGGGACAGCACCTGATCGTTGACGGCGGTTACGTCCACCTGGACCGCGCACTGACGTAAGGACAGCCTGCGGCCCATCCCTCCATGTCATTCTGAGCGCAGCGGAGTGGAAGAACCTGCTTCCGGTAACTTCCAGCGACAGGACAGAGCCCATAGCCCTCAGTGCAGAACCGACGCGGTCTTCAACGGTTCCGGACTGATGGGTACAATTGGATACTGGCGCGGCCAGCGAATCGTAAAGCGGGTTCCTTCGCCGATCTTGGTCTCGAGATCGATGTCGCCGCCGTGTTTTTCAACCAGCTGTTTCACCACCCACAGGCCCATGCCGTTGCCGCGATCGCCCTTGGTGCTGGCGCCGAACTGAAACAGGTTGGGAATCATCGCGGGCTCAATCCCACTGCCTCTATCCGTCACCACGATCTCCACCTCCTGGGGATGCCCGGTAATCGAAACCACCACCTTGGCGCCACTGCGCGTGGTAGCCTCGCAGGCATTGCGCACCAGGTTCAGCATCACCTGGCGCGTCTCCACCGAATACGCGGTAACGGTGGTGTCCCCGCTGCTCTCAATCTCCAATTGAATCCCGCGCTGCCGCATCAGCGGTTCGAGCAGCAATCGCACCGAATCGGCAGAAGCCTTCAGATCCACCTTTTCAAGCATCTTGCTCTGGCGGAAGAAGCCAAGCGTCGATCGCGTGAGGGTTTCGATGCGGCGCACTTCGTCGGAGGCTTGCTGGGCCACGGAAATCACCTCTGGAGAAGTGCCGGGCGTGATCTGGATCAGAAACATCAGGTTCTGGATGGCCGCCAGCGGATTATTGATCTCGTGAGTGACCACCGCCGACATGCGGTTCCACTCCTCCAGTTTGCGCGCCGAGAGCAGGCTCTCCTCAACCTGAGCCTTCTCGTTCTGCGTATTGGAGAGCCGCCTGGCATAGTCATTGACGCCGAATCCCAAGTCGGGAGCGCGGCGTATGAATTGTGCGGCGACGTAACCGGAGAGAACCGCGGTGATGATATTCGTCCAGGCGTCGATCCAGAACACCGGGTTCCACGTGGTGATGACTTCCATCAAGTGCGTCGAGCCGCAGGCCACGATGAAGAGTGCGAAACCCACCAGGAAGAACGCCCAGTCGCGAGGGATGGCCTTGCGAGTTTTGCGCGCCAGGTAAAACAACGTGACACAGATGCAGAAGTAGCTGAGAAAGGTGATCGAGTTGGTGATCACCATGGTCCAGATAAGGTTCTGGTCCTGACTCCAGCAGACCGCGTGAGGCATTAACGGAGTTGTCATGAGGGATGAGCCTCGATTGATTGAAATGCTTCTCTTGCCTTCAAGACATGATGCGATGGTACAAAAAATCGAACGCTTCGCGGAGAAACGAAACGATCCTGCAAGCCGCTCGCGTAAGTATGCCACCTTGAACTAGCGCGAGAGACTACCCCATGTTATGTGCTACAGGCGACATAATTTGCCAGCAAAGCGCCGCCACGTTTGGTTTTACCAGTGAACGACACGAGGAAGCAAGGTCACTTACGGCGAAGCAGGGCCGAGTTCCTGCGGCCATTCGAGACCGGTTGCGAGGCATGGGAGAGTATGGTGAATTTACCTGTGGCAACGCCACAGGAATTGCATTATCTTATGTGGTATTCCCACAGGGGGACGAATGGCGCCGTCAAAACTCGATCTTTTGCAGGGCACCCTGGACCTGATGGTCTTGCAGACGCTGGCTGCGATGGGCCCGCAGCACGGTTATGGAATTGCCCGGCGGATCGAGCAGGTCAGCGGAGACGCGGTGCTGCTTAACCAGGGCACCATCTATGCCTCTCTTGTGCGTCTCGAACAGCGCGGATGGATTCAGTCCAGTTGGGGCGTCTCGGATAACAACCGCAAGGCGAAGTTTTATGCGATCACTGCAGCGGGCCGCCGCCAGCTTGCCAGGGACGCGCACTACTGGCAGCGGCTGACAGAGGTGATGGACCGCGTACTGGCCATGGGCACGGAAACGTCATGAGCAGACTGCGCGCGCGGACAGGCGCATTTCTTCACAAGCAAGCCTTAGACGCAGACCTCGAAGCGGAGATCGCCGCGCATCTGGAGATGGCGATTGAAGAAAATCTCGCCCGCGGCATGTCCGCCGCGGAAGCACGGCGCATGGCGATGATTCGGTTTGGGGGCATGGATGTGGCAAGAGAACAACATCGGGAGGCGCGGGGACTTATGAAAGCTCGATATTTTGTTGCAGGACATTCGCTACACGCTGCGCACCTTGCGGCGCGATGCCGGATTCACCCTCGTCGCTGTGCTCATCCTGGCGCTGGCCATCGGCGCCAACGTCTCCGTTTTCAGCGTGGTCAATACGATCCTTCTGCGGCCGCTGCCGTTCCGTAACGCCGGGCAATTGGTGTGGATCGCGCCGCCGCCAACCAAATGCGGCCTGTCGTGCGCGACCTATTCGACCGATGCGTATGACGAGTTTCGCGTGGGAAGCCGGTCCTACCAGGACGTGACCGGCTACTTCGCCTTTTCCAGCGCCGACAACCTGAGCTTGTCTCTGGGAGGAGCGCCGATCCCCGCCACCGGAATCGACGTGATCGCGAACTTCTTCGACGTGCTGGGCGTGCGTCCGCAGATCGGGCGCAGCTTCACCGCTGACGATGGGCGCAATGGCGCGGCGCCGGTCGTCCTGCTGAGCGATCCGTGGTGGCGTCGCCAGTTTGGCGCCGACAAGAACATCGTGGGTAAGACCATCGACCTCAACGGACGCCAGACCACCGTGATCGGGGTTCTGCCGCAGAGCTTCGACTTTGGCGCCGTCTTTTCACCTGGAACCAAGGTGGATGCGATCACCCCGCTCGACTTATATGGGCCGCCGCGCGACTGGGGCAACATCATCACCATGATCGGACGCCTCAAGCCCGGAGTCACCCTTGCGCAGGCGCAGGAAGACGCCCGCGAAGTCGAACCCCACATGTGCTGGAACAACAAGGTTCCCGAATCGTGCGGGACGCAATACAAGGACGGGGTGGTGCCGGTGCCGCTCAAGGACTACGTAAGCGGCAAGCTGCGGCGCTCGCTGGTGGTCCTGTGGTGCGCGGTGGCGGCGATCCTGCTCATCGCCTGCGTGAACCTCTCCAACCTCCTGCTGGCGCGGGCCGCGGCGCGCGCCAAGGAGTTCGCCATGCGCGGCGCGCTGGGGGCGAGCCGCCTGCGCATCGTGCGTCAACTGCTGACCGAGAGCCTGCTCCTGTCAGGAGCCGGATCGCTGCTCGGGCTGGGGCTCGCCCTGGTTCTGCTGCGCTGGCTGGCCCACCAGGGGGCTGTCGCCCTGCCCCTGCTGAGCAGCGTGCGCATCGACGGCGCCGTGCTGGGATGGACGGTGCTGATCGCCGTATTTGCGGCCGTGTTGTTTGGACTGGTGCCCGGACTGCGCGTGGCTGGCGGCAACCTGCAGGAGGCCTTGAAGGACTCGGGTCCCGGCACGGGTCAGGGTCGGCGCCATGAGTTCACTCGATCGGTTTTGGTGGTGACAGAGGTCGCGCTGGCCTGCGTGCTGCTGGTCGGCGCCGGGCTGCTGCTGCGCAGTTTCATCAAGGTGCTGGACGTAGACCTCGGCTTCCAGCCGGAGCGCGCCGCGGCCATCAAGATGGACTATGACAATAACGCGTCCACCGACCTCGAGGGCAGCGCGAAACTCCGCTCCATCTTTCAGCAAGCCCTGGCGCGAGTTTCCGCTCTGCCCGGCGTCGAGGCCGCAGGCTTTGTGGATTATCTTCCGCTGGGCCAGAATCGAGCCTGGGGCACGCCCCTGCCCAAGGGACGCTACGGACCAAATGAGCATCCCCACTTCCCAAGCCCTCTGGTCTACGTGGTGAGTCCCGGATACTTTCGGGCTATGGGGATGCGCGTGCAGGGTGGCGACTTTACGTGGAGCGATACGCCCCGGACACCAATTCAGGTTCTGATCAACAAGTCGGCTGCGCGCACCTATTGGCCGGGCCAAAATGCGATCGGCAAGGTGCTCGTAAGCGGCAACGAAGAGGAGCACGTGATCGGCGTGGTGGACGATCTGCACGCCGAGACCACCGAGGGGGAACCCGGCTGGCAGATCTACTACTCGGCGATGCAGAAGAATCCAAGCGGCGCCGAGCTTGTGGTGCGAACCCGTATGAAGCCCGCTGCCCTGGCATCTGGTGTGCTCGCCGCGCTGCGGGAATTGAATCCAAAGCAGTCAGCCGCTGAGTTCAAGCCGGTGCAGATGCTGGTCGATCATGCCAATTCGCCGCGGCGGTTTTTTCTACTGCTGGTTGGCTCCTTTGCGGGACTAGGGCTCTTGCTGGCGGCGCTCGGTATCTACGGTGTGATCTCATACTCGGTGACCCGGCAGACGCAGGAGATCGGCATCCGCATGGCGCTGGGTTCGAGCGCCGGCCGGGTGCAGCGCCACGTGCTGGCTGGAACCCTGCGCCTGGCGCTCATCGGCATTGCCCTGGGATGCGGCCTTTCCATCGCCGCCAGCCGCTTGATTGCCGCGCTGCTGTTTGCGACTTCACCGTGGGACTTCATTACCTACGGCGCCATGGCCGTGGCTGTCGTGCTGGTCGCGGCGCTCTCGGGCTACATCCCTGCGCGCCGCGCCTCGCGTATCAGCCCTCTCGTCGCACTGCGGGCCAACTAATGCGGCGCCTTCGACAACTTTCCAGCCGAGGATTTGTATGGCCGCCGGCTAGAGACGTATGGTACGTTTCGTTACGCCTATGTCCTTCGAAGTCAACCTTAAGGCTGCCCTCGCAGCCAACGACATCGTCAAAAACGAGCTGCGCATCCGATCCAGCAACCGGCCGAGCGACAACGGCGTTGCGAACGATTTCATGAACGAGATGACGGATCGCAGAGGCACTCTGAAAGAGGGTTTGATTGCTGCCAAAAAGCTCGCGAAAGCGGATTCTCTGCAGGCCGAAATCGACCAGTTGACGAGTCAAAAAAGCACCTATTCCACCCACATCACGGTTCTCAGGCAGAAGCAGATCGAGGTGGGCACGTCGATGCAAGGGCTGAAAGATAAAGAACTCGCGGACGCCCGAGAGGAGGCTGCGGACCTCCTGAAGCAGGTAAACCTTGTTCGAAAAAAAGATGAAGAGACTGGACGAAGAATCAAGCAATTAAAGCAGAATTTGGTCGACTTGGATGAGCTCAACCCACGCGAAGATATCGAGGTGACCGCGCAGGCTTCGGTGGACACGAAGAAGGGCAACTGTGATGAGATGTCCTCCATCGCGTATCTGTATTTGCGATCCTCCACGATTCGCCCGATCGACCTCTTTGAGACTGGTGTCGTGTATAAAGGCGACGGCGAGGACCGGTTTGAAGACAAACACCAATTTGTCGTGATTGGACGCGGAACGAATGAGAGTCAGAATGTTCCGACTTCCTGGTCGGCGGACGCAGTGGTGTGCGACCCGTGGGCGGAAGCCGCATACCCGGGAAGGGACTTGCATGACAAGCTGGGAGAGCTTGGCTATCCAACGCAGCTGACTCTGCGCATGCGCGACGAGCGTGTGGATCGCGATGCTGACAACCCATGACGGGGTTGGGACAGCCTCGGATAGGCGACGCTCACCGCCCGTTGACCGCATGCGTGTGCGTCTGCGGCCGCCGGGCCGGCGAGCCGGTCTCCGTCCACAGGAACGTAAGCTGATCGGCGTCGTCCTGAATCTGCTGGTCCACGCTGACGCCGGCCGAGTGTCCGCCGGCGAGGCTGTAATGCAGCAGGATGGGCCGGCCGCTCGATGAGGCAGCCTGCATCAGCGCCGTCATCTTGCGCGCATGCAGCGGATCGACGCGCGTGTCGCTGTCGCCGGTGAAGAACATGATGGCCGGATAGGCTGTGCCCTTCTTGACGTTCTGGTAGGGCGAATACTTCAGCAGATAGGGGAACTGCTTCTCGTTCTCCGCGGAGCCGTACTCGGTCGTCCAATAGCGGCCCACCAGGAACTTCTGGTAGCGCAGCATGTCGAGCAGCGGATAGCCGCACCAGATCGCCCCGAAGAGCTCGGGGCGCTGGGTCATCGACGCGCCCATCAGCAGGCCGCCGTTGGAACGCCCGCTGATGGCAAAGTGCTCGGGCGACGTGTACTTCTCTTGAATCAGGTATTCGGCGGCAGCAAACCAGTCGTCGAAGACGTTCTGCTTGTGCTCGAACATGCCCTGCTCGTGCCAGTGTTCGCCGTACTCCGAACCCCCGCGCAGATTAGGCACCGCAAACCAGCCGCCCTGCTGCATCCACCAGGCAAACGCCGGGTTCCAATAGGGAGTGATGTTTACCTGAAAACCGCCATAACCGGTCATGAGCAGGCGCTCCGTTCCGTCCATCTTCAGGCCTTTCTTTCCGGCGATGAACATGGGAACGCTGCGTCCCGTCTTTTGATTTGAAGAAGACCTGCTTGAGCTCAAACTGGCTGGAGTCGAAGGGCACCTTGGGCTGGAAAAAGACCTCGGTCTTCCCAGTCATGGTGTCGATGCGATAGAGGGTCGGCGGCACGATGAAGGACTCGAAGCTATAGAAGCCATAGCGATCGGTAGTCCGCCCGTAGATGGAGGAGCCCGAGCCGATGCCCTCGTAACTTACGGTGCCGGTCTGCTTGCCATCGAGCGTGAAGACCGAGGTCTCGGTCTTCACGTCTTTGAGGCGGTTGACATAGATCTTGCCGCCCACCAGCGACCACGCGTCGATCACGTCTTCGCCTTCGGGAACGATGGTTTTCCATGCATCGGGCAGAACGCCCGGATCGGCGACCATGATCTTCCCCTTTGGGGCTTTGTAGTCGCTCTCCACGTACCATGTGCCGCGGAAATAGTCGGCCGAGAATCGCGAGTCGAGCGCCCATACCAGCACTTCAAACGTTGAACCCGGCTTGGTGAGATCGCGAAACACGATGTCGGTCCTTTTGGCTGGAACGCCGCGATTGATCTGCACGACCAGATAGTGGCCGTCGTCGGTGATGCGCGGCCCAAACAGGTCGATCGGGCCGAGCGGCTCTCCACGAAACTCTCGCCCGAAGATGACCGGATCGTGCGCCGGCCGTGTTCCCAGCACGTGCTGGAACAGCAGGGTGCCTTCCTTGTTGTTGCGCGCGTAATAGAAGCTCTTGCCGTCGGGGGCAAACTGCACCCCGAAGTAGCGGGCCGAAGGCAGTTCGTCTTCGAGGGACTTCTTGGTCTTTACGTTGAATACGTGCAGGCTGTTTTCGTCCGCTCCACCCTCTTTCACCGCGTAGGCCAGCAAGGTTCCGTCGCGCGAGATGTCTTCCAGGGCTACCGAGGTGTTCTGGTCCCGGGTCAACACCGCCGGGTCGATGAGGCGTTCGTCCTTGCCCGTCCATCCGTGACGCACGTAGATCGAGAACTGCTGCTCCCCAGCGACACGTCGCTCAAAGAAGTAACTGCCCGCACGCTCTCGTTGGGACTCGGGTCTCGGTCACGTTCACCAGCGGGTCGAGATCGTCCACGATCTGCGAACGGATGTGGGCCTGCTTGAGGTAGCGGGTGGTGTAGGCGTTCTCGGCGTCGATGTAAGCCCGGGTCTCGGGGCTTTTGGAATCTTCCAGCCAGCGGTAGTCGTCGGTGACCTTGGTGCCAAAGTAGTTGTCCGTCACCGGATGCGTCTCCACCTCGGGCGGCGGAGGAAGCGTGATGCCGTCGCGTCCGTGAATGGTCTGGGCAAATCCCATGGTGGGGAACAGCAACGCAAAGGCAAGCGCACGGCGCAGCTTCATGTGTTTTCCTCTGCGCACAGAATATACACGTCGGATACGGATAGGACGCTGAACCTGGTCAGGAACCCTGACCAAACCCGACGGGAAACGGGGATCCGGCTGCTCCGGTACTGCAAAATCAGGACCTGCGTGCGCGCTGGGGATGTGAGAAAGCAAAGACACCGGTAGAATTTAGGAAAGTGACACGTTCCTTTTCAACCGAACCCATTCCGACTGAACCGATGCGGCCGGAACGGTCCCGCTGGGGGCGCCTTGCCGGCATGCTGCGGCCGTCGCACGCGCACACGGCGTTCTCCGCCACGGTGGTGCTGATGACGTCGACGTTTCTGTCGCGCATCATCGGCCTGGTGCGGGTGAAGTACATTGTGTGGCTGTTCGGGCGGGGAATGAGCGCGGACGCGCTGAATGGCGCCTTCGTGCTGCCGGACATGATTTCGTACTTCCTGGTCGGCGGGGCCGGGTCAATCGCCTTCGTGACAATTTTGACGCGCTATCGCGATTCCGGTCGGGAAGCGGAAGGGCAGCGCTCGCTCTCGGTCATCCTGACGACCATGTACCTGGTGCTGGGCGCGGCCATCGTGGTGGCCGAGCTGATCGCGCCCTGGTATATCCACTGGTGGTTCAATGGTTTCGATGCCGAGAAGGCCGCGCTGTGCGTCAAGCTGACGCGGATCCTGCTCCCGGCACAACTGTTCTTTTTTGCGGGGGGTGTCTTCGGTGCCGTGCTGCTGGTGCGTAAGCAGTTCAATGTACAGGCGGTCGCCCCGCTCATCTATAACCTGGGCACGATTGTGGGCGGCCTGCTGCTGGTGAAACGGCTCGGGGTGTCTTCTCTGGCCATCGGCACCACGGCCGGAGCATTTGCCGGCCCGTTCCTCCTCAATGCCATCTTCGCCCGCCGCGCAGGGACGCGGTACCGGCCCCTGCTCGACTGGCACGATGAGGGCCTGCGCGCCTGGGTGAGGCTCTCGCTGCCCTTGATTGTCGGCGTTTCCCTGGTGACGGCGGACAGCTGGATCATCGCGCACTTTGCGTCCAGGACCGATGGCGCGGTTTCCCTGATGAATTACGCCAAGCAGCTCTTTACGGCGCCCATGGCGGTGCTGGCGCAGGCGGCGGGCGCGGCATCCATGCCGTTTTTTGCCAGCCTGTGGGCGCAGGAGAAACGCTTCGAGTTTGCCAACCAGGTGGCCGATTCGGTGTCACGCGTGGCCTGCCTGGGACTGTTGGGTGCTTCGGCGATGGTTTCGCTCGGTCTTCCTGTGGTCGACCTGATCTTCGTGGGCGGACGCTTTTCTGCCGGAGACGCGCGCGAATGCGCGGCTTACTTCGCTGTCTTCTCGGTGTCCATGTTCCTGTGGTCGGGGCAGGCGATCTATGCGAGGGCCTTTTATGCCGCCGGCAATACGTTCGCGCCCATGGCGGCGGGGACCGTGATCACGGTGATTTCGCTGCCCGTCTATGCGGCCCTCTTCCGTTGGCACGGCGCGATGGGTCTGGCCATCGCTTCAGACATCGGGATCGCTTTACAGACGGGAACGATCGCGGTCTTGCTTCATGAAAAGAGGATGGTCTCGCTGGCCAGCCTGGATTATGTCGAGTTGGGCCGGTGCGCGGTCGCGGCTTTGACCAGTGGCGCGGTGGTCTGGGCCATTTTCTCGGGGCTTCTGCAGTTCGTGTGGCGCGGGCTTGGCCGGGATCTCGCCGCGACAAGCCGGTGGGTTGACCTGGCAATTCTGCTGGCGGGAATGGGGCTCTGGCTGACGCTGACCCGCTGGGTTCTGGAGAAGGCCGGATCGATGCTGCCGCAGGTGGCGATGAAGAGACTGCGGCTGGGATAAGGGCAACCCAACAGTGTGGATCGGAAGCGCCAGGAGTTGAACCCGTGGCTTGGTTGGGTCAATCCTCGCAAAACAAAGAATTTGCTTCACAACAGCGGCAAATCGTGCCCTATACTGCCGGGAGGGGCGTCCCGGCGAGAGGTAGGGCGCCCGAGCGGTGAACCATGGCCTCACAACTTTCCCAAAAGCGCGTTGTCGACTCGCCCGCCATCCCTGACCGGCTGTACTTCAAGATTGGCGACGTCGCCCGCATCTGTGGCGTCGAAACTTACGTACTTCGCTTCTGGGAGACGCAATTTCCCCAGCTCAAGCCCAACAAGAGCGGCACCGGCCAGCGTTTGTACCGGCGACGCGAGGTGGAACTCGCTCTCGAGATCAAGCGCCTGGTCCACGAACAGGGCTATACGCTGTCGGGCGCTCGCCAAGCCCTGGAGGTGGTCCACCGCCGGCCTGAACCGCAGCCGGCGCCACCAGAAAAGGCTTTGGAGGACGGGCCTCAGCGCGAAGCGGTGCTGGCCACCGTGGGCCGCGTCCGTGCCGAGTTGCGGGAGATTGTCGCGATGTTATCGGCGTCCCAGCCCCGTCCGGCGCGACACCGTCCGCGGGTGGTTACGCTCCCGTCGGACTCCGGCAGTCTGTTTCCGCTTTAGGTTTGCCCGAATCCGTGCATTCGTTCCCCATACGAAAGGGGCGGCCGCGAACCAGATTTCGAAAGATTTTTATGGAACGCGGATGGAAGGGTCTTGCAAGAGGCGATGCCGGTCTGGGCCGGCCGCACGGAACCGAGATCCTGCCGAGCGCCTTGCTCGGCAGGATTCTCATTTGGACCCTTCGGCCCCTCCAGGTAAGGTGTTTTAAGTAGAGTAGCCAAAAGCAAACGTATTCACTCTCCCTCAAAAGTTGCAATGTTCCATTTCTGCACTGGAATGGTTGCAAAACAGAACCTGGAAGCACTATTTGGGCGGTTTCATTGATCGGCCCGGAAGCAAAGGGCAAATATGCAGCGAAAGGGCAATGCCAAGGGCGGCATTGAGCCGATGACATCGGAGGCGAGAGCAGCGGTGGCGCAAACCTCCCACCGAATTCGTCCCGGGCAGCCCAACGAGTGCTGAGACATGGTTGTCAAGACGATGTATCATGCCATCACGGCGTTGTGCCCATCGGACACCTCAAGGAATCGGCGTGTTCGGCGGAGTAGCAACCGGAATCCCCATCGTTTACAAGTTTCCTGCGGCTGGACCCGAGTAAGTGGTCCCGCGTAAAGGCACGATCGAGACACTGAAAGGTGTTCACAAATGAGGGCCATGTCACCTATCCAAAAGCTTTGGAAAGATGCAACGACCATGGGAAGGGACACCGAAGGCTGGGAGCCGGATGATCAGCTCGACCGAAGCCACGTGTGGCTTTTACTCGCTCTCTTCACCGTTCTGGCAACTGGTGTTACTGCTTTTTCGTTCCGGGATCGACTTCTTGGTCCCTCGGAACACGTAGTGCTCTCCATCTCCGGTTCTACGTCGCTGGGAGACGAGTTGGTCCCGGAACTGGCAGAAGCCTTTCTGCGCGACGAATTAGGCGCAGTGCAGACGGGAGTCAAAGTTGAAGGCAGGGACACCAAGGGACATCCGTTCCTAAACGTCTGGGGCAAGGTACCGGGCCAATCGGCTTTGCAGGTCATCAGGATCTATGCGTCCGGATCGGGAGCTGCTTTTGACTGTCTGGCGGCGAAGAGCGGTCCTCGATACTGCGATATCGGCATGTCGTCCCGGCCGATCAACGGTCAGGACAGAAGGCTTCATCCGGCACTTTGGAGTGCCGGGGATCGCACCACCGAACACGTCGTTGCGCTGGACGGTATCGCGGTTATCGTGAATCCAGGCAACCCTGTTTCCCGCCTGTCCATACCGCAACTGCGCGCGATTTACAGCGGCAGGATTCGCAATTGGAGTGAGGTGGGAGGCAAGGATGCGCCTATCGAGCTTTATGGACGAGACCAGAACTCGGGGACCCTCGAAGTCTTCACCCAGAGGGTCATGGGCGTAGATGCTCAGGGCAGAGAAAGGCAGGATCGTGTTGCGGCAGATCATCAGATCGGCGACAGCGCCTTCATGGTCGATGCCGTGATGCATACGCCGAACGCCATCGGATACGTCTCTGTTCCCTTGGTCCGGGATGCGAAGGTATTGATGATTTCGGACGGAAGGGGACCGGCCATCCGTCCCACCGAATTGTCCGTCGTAACCGAAGACTATCCGATCTGCAGACGCTTGCTGATGTACGATCGGGATACTCCCGGCACGTTGATGAACGCGTTTATCCGCTACGTGATGTACAAGCCGGGCCAGGCTCTGGTCGAAAAGGCATCCTTCGCCGAACTCACACCAAGGGTGTTTCAGGTAGATCCACCTTCCGCCGCTCCGCCCGCCTACAAGACGATAGCCATCAAGTATTTAAGGGTCGGCTTGAGTTTTCACTTTGCGAGTGCTCAGACCGTTGCGGGAACAGACGCCAACAGCGAATTGGATAACCTGGCCGACCTCAATATTCTGCGCCTGCGCACATTTCTGTCTCAGCATCGGGGCACAGGAGCCGACATCCTGCTGATCGGGTTTGCCGACGACATCGAAGCAAGCGATTCGGTTGAACGACTGGCGCACCTGAGAGCAGAGAATGTCGCGATGAGCCTGCAAGCCATCGGCGTATTGGTCCCGCCGGAAAATGTCACGGATTTCGGGACAGACCTCGCAGTCGCCTCGAACGATACCCCGGAGGGACGAAGCAGGAACCGAAGAGTCGAGGTGTGGGTGCGCAAAGGCCTGTTGTAGCCACGGGGCAAGGCATTACAGTCACCGCACCTTGTCCGAGGAGGGTCGGAATCTCATTCTGAAATTTTCTTGCGAGGGCAATCTGATTCGCCCGCTTTGACTGCATTGTCCGGTTCGATCTATCCTTTAGGCACTTCGACAAGCATCTTTGTGGGTGATCCAATCCTGACAGATGACTGTCATGGCTGGAGAACGAAAGCTGTGCTGCCAATTGAACGCGGTAGATAGAATGCTTCGCGATTATCCCGGCTGCCGGCACGACGAATCGGGCTGCCTGGAATCCTGCATCGCAGAGCCTCCCGCGAGTAGCTGGGCTCTATCGCGCCTCCGACGGACCCTCGATATATCGATGGCGGTTCTGGCGCTCGCCACTGCATCCGTACCGATGTTGATCATCGCCGCAGGTGTACGGCTTTCGTCCCATGGGGGCGCCTTATTCTCTCAGGAGCGGGTGGGCCTCGGAGGGCGCCTTTTTCGCATCTACAAGTTTCGCACCATGGAAGTACGGCCGGCTGAATGTTCCGGCCCTGGCCTCACCGAAGCGGGAGACCAGCGGGTAACTCCGTTCGGGCGCTGGCTGCGCAGGCTCAAACTGGATGAGCTTCCACAATTCTTTAACATCCTTCGGGGTGATATGAGCCTGGTGGGTCCGCGACCGAAGTTACCCAGGTATGCCGCGATGTTCAACATGCCCTACAGGCCGGGCATGACCGGATTGGCCACGATAGCCTTTCTTCGCGAGGAGGAGATTCTTCGCGAATGCAATCCCTTGGAGTTAGATAACCTTTACGCGACCCGCATCAAGCCTCTCAAAACCCGGCTCGATGCATGCTACATGTGCCGAGCAACTCCGCTGACCGACACTCGATTAATTGCTTCAACGATTCTTGGGATCATGGCGCCTGCACAAACTGATTCCATCCCTGATCTCTCTTCCGTCCACGGCTGCGGGTCGATGGTGGAAGCACGTGGCCACACATCCCAATGTGAAGACCCCTTTTCCGTCGAGCCTCGATGAAAGGGTCGGCGCTATCCAAGGCCAGCCAGCACCGTTACCTGCATCCCTTGCTCTGAAATCGCGGGAGCGGCACACCACAGGTCGGCTGCCTGATGCGGATCAACCAAGTAAACGCGACCCGCGTCCGGGCGCGTAGAATCCCGATTGTGGATTGCCGCAGACGTTGCGGCCGTGTTGTTCTGCGGCATCTCAAGCAATTGCTCGAGCTTCACCCTTGGCGCAGACCGGTCGGGAACTTGACATTCAAGCTGATCCCATGCACAGGAGAAAACCATGGCATTGACGCGGCGGACTTTTCTTCGGACCACAACCTGCATGAGTGCGGGGGTGGCTTTGACCGGAACGATCGAACCGCTCGTGCGGCAAGCCGTGGCCGATCCGGTCGATCGAATTCATTACGCAACGGGAATGCGCATGGCCGCAACCCCGGCGACGGCCTATCGCGCCTACCGCTCCAAAGTGGTTGCAGAGCCTGGGACCACGACGTGGCTCCAGATAGATCTGGGAAGGAGCGTGGCGATCGATGTAGTTCGATTGTTTCCTGCGTCGGAGCGCATGTTCCCGGGGCGCGACCAATACTATGCGGGCGAGGGCTTTCCGCTGCGGTTCAAGATCGAAGCATCGGACGATGAGAGTTTTGCGACTGCACAAACGATCTGCGATTTTACCGGTGCGGATTTTCCTGATCCCAAAGACAGCATTACGGAGTTCGCGGGGAGAGGGATCCATGGTCGCTACGTGCGGCTCACGGCAACGCGGTTGCGGGCGGTGAAAGCGAACCATGCCGAGAATGTACCAATGGGGGGCGAGCTTGTGGATAGCCCCGACTTCACCCTGACCCTGGCCAAGGTGGCTGTGCTCTCCGCAGGTCACGAAGTTTCTGTTGGTTGTAAGGTTTCAGCAGACCCGGAATACGGCAACACCGAGCTTGTGGCTCAGCTGACCCGTAAGGACCGCCAAGACGGGGAGGGCATTCATTTCGACAATCCTGGCGCGGTCACAGATCCATCCACGTGGAAATCCGCCAGGTACAAGGCAGTCGCGCCAACTATGGGGGTGACTCTGAACGGCGGTGTCTTCCAAACCGCGATGCAGAATAACATCCAGTATTTATTGAGCTCCTACTCAACCGACGACCTCTTGCGGCAGTTCTACGAACGGACTGGCAAAATCAGGGATTTCAAGCCGACCGGCTCGCAGATCTTCTGGGAAGAAGACCTCGCTGGATCCAATGCGGGCCGCTTCCTCATGGGGGCCGGCAACACGGTGCGCTGGATCGACGACCCCGAATTGCGCCGCCGTTTGAATGTCGTCGTGGACGGCATTCACGAGTGTCGCCAGCCCAATGGATACATCATGGCGTATCCCGAGGACACGATTTTCTATTCAGAGCGCGCCGCCTACACACGCGCCTGGCTCACCCATGGTCTGCTGGAGGCCGCATACGCGGGAAACCAAAAGGCGCTGCCGATGCTGCGCGGCTACTATGACTGGTTTAACCAGCAGACGTTTTTGCCCGAGATGCTTCGCGGCGCCATACAGGGCGGCCAGGGCATGGTGGCGAATACGCGCATAGGCACGAGCCCGGTGGGCAAGCCTGCCGATGCGCACGTGATCCAGCGGTACTACCAGGAAGACGAGTGGCTCAAGGGCCTCGCCAGGCGAGAGAAGGAGCAGGTGTGGCAGTATCCTTACGACCGCCCGCACTGCTATCTGCTGACTAACCTCGAAGCCTATCTCGATATGTATCTCATCACCGGCGATCCGCTCTATCACGACGCCGTCCTCGGGGCTTGGGAGCTTTATCGCGACCATTGGCAGCAGGCCGGGGGAAGCATCTCGATTATCGAGTTTGAGAAAGATCCGCCGGACAGTGACTATCTGCGGCAGAAACTAGGTGAGTTGTGTGGCAGCAGTTTCTGGGTCTTCCTCAGCCAGCGCTTTCAGCTTCTCAATCCGGACGATGAGCGCTTTGCAACGGAAATCGAGAAGTCGATCTATAACGTCGCAATGGCCAACCAGGATGGCGGAAGCGGCCTTCGCTACCACGCCATCCTGGAAGGGCAGAAAGAGAAGTCGACTCACGAGAACACCTGCTGCGAGGGACAAGGAACGCGGCTTCTGGGCAGCCTTCCCGAACATATCTTCTCCATCGCGCCGGACGGACTGTACCTACACCTCTATGAGCCATCAACAATCCGCTGGCGGCAAGGCGGACAACCTATGGAATTGACAATGACGACCCAGTTTCCCTTTCAAACGGCCGTTCATTGTAAGGTGAAGACAGCGTCGCCCACAGAAGCAGATCTAAAGATACGCGTTCCTTCCTGGGCCGCTGACGAAATGAACGTCTCCGTGAACGGCAAGCTGGCCGGTGCCGGCCAGCGGGGCACGTATATTTCCCTGAAGCGGGAATGGTCGAGTGGCGACACCATCGATTTCACGCTGCCGGCCGCGATTCGCGTCAGGCCCTACAAAGGGGAGGATCAAGTGGCTGGGGAAACCAGATACTCGGTTGAGTACGGGCCGATCCTGCTGGCAGCCGTGGGATCTCCGCAGACAGGCCTGTCGATTAATGCTGGAAACCACGCAGAGCATCTTGCCGAACTCCTCGAGCCGATCGCGGATTCGCCTCTGCACTTCAACATTCGCGGCAATCCTGGAACGAAGTTGATGCCCTACTGGCAGGTGGCGCAGGAGGAATTCACCTGCTATCCGGTAGTAAAATCGTCGACCTAATTGCCGCCTGTTCCATTGACCAAAGCGAGCAACATCATCCGGCCAATCGAGCTCGCAGTTATCGGTTGGGCGACAGCTCTATTCAAACCCTCTGCGAGGTACATGATGCTTGTCGGGTTGCCCTGGGTTAGTACTGCCTGCTTCTTCCTCCTTCTCTCCACGGGTGGCATGGCAGCGGCGCAAACCATACATGTCGATGCCAGCCCGAATAAGGCACTCGCGTTCGATCCGGACAAGGCTCTTGGCACGTCAATGGATATTCTTCCGGCCGATCAGCTCAACACTGTGTACTCTGAGCCCATCGTCAAGGCGGGTCTGTCCGCCGGATGGGGACCAATCTCTTACCGCCAGAACACCGAACTCACTTACGATGCCTGGCATTGGAACCCCAACGGACGATGGAGCGACGAAGCGCACAAGAGCGGATATTTCGTAGGCGATGCGGAACCAAAGGAGTTTCTGCGCGCGTCCTTCGGCTATCGCTTAGCGCACCGCGGAACGACGCGAACCGACTCCGGCCAGAGCGAATATTCGCGAATGACGGATGGTGATACGGACACCTACTGGAAGAGTAATCCGTACCTGGCGAAGAGATATACGGGAGAGCCCGACTCTGAACACCCGCAGTGGGTGGTGATTGAGTTTGGACAACCGCAGGAGATCGATGCCATTCAAATCGCGTGGGCCGATCCGTATGCGACCCAATACGTTGTCGAATACTGGACCGGCAAGGAAGATGCGCTGAATAAGCCAGTGGATGGCCTATGGTCGCAGTTTCCTTATGGTACTGTCTCCGGCGGAAGAGGCGGGAGTAACTTGCAGAGACTCGCCGATCACCCCATCGTTACACGATTTTTGCGAATACTGATGAGTGAGTCATCAAATACCTGCGACAGCCATGGAGGCGACGATCCGCGCAATTGCTCAGGTTACGCCATCCGCGAGATCGGCGCGGGCAATTTCAACTCGCTGGGGCAGTTCGTGGATCTGGTCACGCACGCTCCAAATCAGGCGCAAACGATTACTCAAGCTTCCTCTGTAGACTCGTGGCACACGTCCGACGGAATCGTCGCCTCCCGTATCCAGACCGGCTTCGATCTGTTTTTTACAAGCGGCTATACCAATCATCTGCCCGCTATGATTCCGATTGCGATGATTTATACCACTCCCGAAGACAGCGCGGCAGAACTTGCCTACCTCGAAAAGCGCGGATATTCCGTCTCTTACGTCGAGATGGGAGAAGAACCCGACGGCGCGTACATGATGCCCGAGGACTACGCAGCACTTTACGTGCAGTGGGCGCGCGCGCTCCACAAGGTTGATCCCAGGTTGAAGTTAGGAGGGCCTGTATTTACAGGTGTCAACGACGATATCAAGGTGTGGCCGGATGCCGATGGCAGAACGTCGTGGCTGGGCCGATTTCTGGACTACCTGCGGTCGCACGGAAGAATGGAGGACCTTGCATTTGTCTCCTTCGAGCACTATCCACTTGATCCATGCATCGTCAACTGGTCCGATCTTTTCCGCGAGCCGCAGTTTGTCAAAACGATCCTAAATGCCTGGCGGGAAGACGGCGTTCCTGCGAGTGTTCCACTTATTAACTCGGAGAGTAATGTCTCCTGGTCGCTGACTGATCCAATGCAGGACATCTTTTCGGCTCTTTGGCTGGCCGATAGCGTTGGGGCCTTCTTGACGAATGCCGGGCCCGGCGGGGCTTATTACCATTCCCCTATCCAGCCCGAACCCCTGCGCGCGGGGTGCCACGCGTGGAGCACCTATGGAAATTTTGTTGCCAACGATAAATTGGAGATCAAGCAATTTACAGCGCAGTTTTTTGCGAGCCAGCTCTTGAACCTCGACTGGGTGAAGCACGGCGGCGGGATACATCAGCTCTATCCGGCCGCGGCGGACCTGCGTGACGAGACAAATCGCGATCTGATCACGGCGTATCCCGTCAAGCGGCCCGATGGGGATTGGTCGCTGTTGATGATCAATAAGGATCCTGGCAACGCGCACGAGGTAAAGATTGCGTTTGAGAAGGACGGCAAAGAAACGGTCGCGCAATTTGAAGGCAAGGTGAAGATCGTGGACTTCGGTGCGGCGGAATACGTGTGGCATTCGTCTGACGGCACGAGCCACGCCGACCCGGATGGACCGCCTGCGAGACGAGAAGTGCAATGGAGCGATGGGCAGAGAGTTCTATTGCCGAAGGCCTCGTTGACGGTTCTGACCGGAAAGGTGAAAGGTTTGTAAGAGCGGCACGAGCGCGGCAGTGGGTTTACTCCGTGCGAAGCGCCCTCATAGGATCGACGCTCGCCGCCCGGCTCGCGGGGATGGCACTTGCGGCGAAAGCAACCGCTGCCACGCCCATCACCGCCAGCAGATAACTCACGCCATCCACGGGCTTCACTCCGTAGAGAGACGAACCCAGAGCGCGCCCCATCAGCATCGCCAGGGGAATCCCGATTACGACGCCCACCCCGGTGAGCACCAGGCTGTCACTCAAAATCATCCAGACTACCCGGCCGCGCCGCGCACCCAGAGCCATTCGGACACCAATCTCCGCCGTGCGCATGCTGACGCGATATGCCAGCGTCCCATAGAGTCCTGTTGCTACCAGGCACACGGCCAGGAAACCGAAGAAACCGGCAAGCCTCGCGAAAAGAATATGCTGCGCAATCGTGGTATCGAATTGCTCTCGCTGGGTCATGGGGCTTAGCAGCGGCAGATTCGGATCCAACTGCTGTACGCTCTTGCGCGCCGCTGGCAGAATAGCGAGCGGTTCGCCATCGACACGCATCTCCACCTGCATTGGTCCGGATATCGGAATCTGCGCATACTCATACCACGCCATGGGAATGGGATCTTCATCGATACTGCGGTATTTATGATCTTTCACCACGCCGACGATGGTCATGGTGTAACGTCCATCATCGGTTCCGATGGTATGGCCAAGCGGATTCTGGTTGGGCAGGAAGCGTTGTGCGAATTGCTCATTGATGATGCCGACGTGAGGGGAAGCGGCAGTGTCGGAATCGGCGAAGTCGCGACCCGCCAGAATCGGGACGCCGAGGGTAGCGAAAAAATTCGGTCCAGCGACGTTGCTTCGGACCGTTCTCGACATGCCGCCGGCGACCTCGGGCAACCGTCCGTCCACCTGCATGTCGCTGTTTTGCGACCATCCTGATCCGAGGCGCTCCTCCATGACGGTGACCGATTCGACTCCTGGAAGTACACGCAGCTTACCAATCAGATTACGGTAAAAGGCGATGCCTTCCGGAACAGAGGGGATGTTTGGCTTCAATCCAAAGACGACCAGGCCGTCGACATGCATGCCCAACGGAGTATTTTCCAGGTTGCTCAGGGTGCGAATCAGCAGCCCCGCGCCGACCAGCAGGACCACGCACAGGGCCATTTGCAGCGCCACAATCACTCGACCCGTCCTGGATTTACCCCGGTCCGCACTCGAGGCCGCGGCCGAAGTCTTCAGTGCCATCGCCGCTCCACCCGCAAGCGCGGTGCGCATGGGCGCCACCCCAAATAAAAGTGCCGCCAGCACTAACGCGACCAGAGTGAACAGCAGCACAGTTTTGTCGGGGGCGAGGCTGGATTCAATCTGCGCCCATCGGCCCAACACCCGCGTCGCCACCACCGCAAAGCCCCACGCCAGCGCCCCGCCCGCCGTTACGACAATCAAGCTCTCGGTCAGGAGCTGACGTAATAACTCGACACGCCCCGCGCCCAGAGCCTGCCGCACCGAAAACTCTCTCTGTCTGGCCGCATTCCGTGCCGTCAAAAGCATCACGACATTCGTCACCGCAATCAGCAGAACAAGGGCCACCATCGCCATCAGCACGCGAAGCGGATTGCCGTATCGCATGTCATATCCTGGAAAACTCTTGGCGTCTGCCACGCTCAGAACAGGCGGCTTTTCCCCCTCCATCGGCGAACCCAGGCCAACGTAGGCCGCAGCCTGAAAGACTGGCTGCATCTGCGCTACCGCCTGCGCCCTGGTAACTCCGGGAGCAAGCCGCGCAATGATGCGAAGGCACCACCACGTTGGACTCGCAATATAGTTCTTTCCATCTTCCAACGGGTTTCCCCACGCATTCAGTTCCCTGCGATTTTGCAGCGGGATCCAGAAATCGGTGGACCGCCCTTCTTCTACACCCTCAAAACCTTCCGCAGCGATCCCTACAATCGTGATGGGAACGCCGCTCACATACAACGTCTTTCCCAGGACCTCGGGGTCACGCGCAAACCGGCGAGTCCAGTAGTTATAGCTGATTACGGCGATGGGAGCATGTTGGGTTTCGTCCTGTTGCGTAAATCCGCGCCCGCGGGGCAGGTTCACGCCCAGGCCAGAGAAGAAGGTGCCGCTGACCATATCGCCTTCGGCCTCCTCCGGTTCCGCTCCGTAACGCACCGCGACTTTACCGTTGGAAAGCGGCACGAAGGCCATGACGGCGGAAAACCCTCGCCCGGACTGCCGAAGCGCATCGTACACCGGATACGAGAACGTCGCATTGGTGTCGATGGTCCCGGTGCCGCGAGGCGGGTTTGAGGTCCTCAAGTAAACCAGACCGGCGGGATCTCTTACCGGCAGGGATCGCAGCAGCACCGCATTCATCACGCTGAACACCGCCGTGTTGGCGCCCATGCCAAGAGCCAGTGTCACGATCGCCGTGGCCGCAAAGCCGGGACTCTGGCGCAACGAACGCAGGCCAAAGCGAAGGTCGCGCCAGAGTTTGTCCAGCCAGATCCACCGGCCCGTCATGTAGAAACGCTCCTGTGCCGCGCGAACGCTACCGAATTCGCGATGCGCCTTCCAGCGTGCCTCGTCGGACCTCAGGCCTTCCCGCTCAAGGTCATCGGCTTCCAGGTCGATGTGGGCTTTGATCTCCTCCGCGAAATCCTCCGCACTGCGCTTGCGCCGGAACATACTCATCCCTCCTGGCTCTGCGGCCCCTGCTTCGCATCCAGAATCAATCCCATGGCTCGCGTCAAGCGCCGCCACTCACTGGTTTTCTCCAAAAGCTGGGCGCGCCCCTTGGCCGTCAGGGAGTAAAAGCGGGCCTTCCGGTTATTTTCGCTGACGCCCCATTTGGCACGGATCCAGTCCTTGTCTTCCAGCCGCTGCAAGGCTATGTAGAGCGAGCCGTGATCGACAAGAAACACGTCCTCTGACTGACGTTGAATCAACCGCGCGACACCCTGGCCGTGACACGGTCCCAGCACGAGCGTCCTCAGAATCAATAGGTCCAGCGTTCCCTGGAGCAGGGCGATGCGGTCGTCATTGTTCTCTTGGGTAGCCATTCGGCCCAAGTATCTTCCCTCTTCGGGTCGGATGTCAACCCAAAGGCTTCACTCCGGCTCAGAAGTTTCCGAATCCGGCTTCGACTCTTTCCGCTGTTGGCGCGGCCGCGAGGCGTGTCGGACGTACGGATGTAAGTCTGGCTCGTAGCCAGATCGATTCTGCGCACAGGGCAAACGGCCTATTCCGCGATAGGCGCCCGCTGCGATATAAAGGTCCGGATCTCACTTCGAGTTTTCCATGCCATCGACCGGGACGGCTTTCAGGAGGACCTTTGACACAATGCCCTTGCACCATCGCACGACTACTGCTTGCCACAAGCCTGTGTGTTTTCGCGCTCGGCGTCGCATCCGGGCAGAAGCCGGCCGCTCCCGCACAAACCAGGCACACCGTCGATCTCGCCGTACACTCCCCTGAGAGTCTGGGCTTCAGCAGCGAACGCCTGGAGCGCCTGCACAGCGCCATGCAGAAAACAATCGACGACAAGCAGATCGCGGGCATGGTCACGCTCCTGGCACGTCACGGCAAGATCGTGGACTTCCGCGCCTATGGCGTTCGTGATATCGCCTCCGGCGCCCCGATGACTAAGGACGCGATCTTCCGCGACTACTCGATGACCAAGCCCGTGACGGGCGTGGCCATGATGATCCTCTATGAAGAGGGCAAGTGGCTGCCGAGCGAGCCAATCGCCAAATACATCCCCGAGTTTGCACATTTGAAGGTGTTCAAAGGCGTCGATGGCGATGGCAAGATGATCCTCGTTGATCCAGACCACCCGCCGACCATGCACGAGCTTATGTCCCACACCGCCGGCTTCACCTACGGCTTTTTTGGAGATACTCCGGTTGACCACATGGTGCGCGACGCCCACCTCTTCCAGTCCAAGGATCTACAGGAGTTTATCGAGAAGCTGGCAAAGATCCCCTTGCTCTACCAGCCTGGCCAGGGTTGGACTTATTCGGTCTCCATGGACATCGAGGGATATATCGTCGAAAAGCTCTCCGGCCAGTCGCTGCCCGACTTCATGCGCGATCACATTTACCAGCCGCTCGGAATGCATGATGCCGGCTTCTATGTGCCAGAAGAGAAGCGCAGCCGCTTCGCGACCCTCTATTACTGGAAATCCGACGGAGGCGGACTATCGACCGATCCGCCGCAGGGCGCGGCCAACCCGCGCGACTACGACAAGCAGCCGGCCATGCCATCAGGAGGAGGAGGCATGGTCTCTACCATCGAAGACTACTATCGCTTTGCGCAGATGATGGGCAATGGCGGCGAACTCGACGGGCAACGAATTCTCTCTCCCGCCGCAGTTCATCTCATGACATCGAATCATCTCGCCCCAAACCTGCTCGCCGGCCAGTATGGGATCGGCTGGCAGCGGATGCGCCCCGGATTCGGATACGGGTATAACTGTGCCGTAGAATTCGATCCGCTGGAGGCAAACCTTCCTGACGGAAAGGGGACTTTTCTTTGGGATGGTGCGGCCGGAACCTGGTTCTGGGTTGATCCCACAAACGACATCGTCTTCATCGGCATGATTCAGCGCATGAACGGCGGAGTCCCCAACGTGCAATATCTCAGCCGCCAGCTCGTGTATCAGGCTCTTCTTGATCCGTCAAAATAGCGCACGCCAAGTCTCAGGGAAAACGGCGGGGGTATGCGATAGACCCGATTGCGATACAAGCGATAGAACCGCTTTTGGCATCCCACTCTTAGGAGATGGAAATGAATGAGAAGTTGAAATCGACCCATACGCAGCCTGGTGGATTCATTCAGAGTGACGAAAAAGCCGAGGACGGAGTTGTGAATGACTCCCTCGGCACCATTGACATTGCGGATTCGACCGGAGCCGATGAAAGCAAAGAAACCGGAGACGCCAAAACGAAGAACAAGAATACGCGCGAAGACTGAGTTCGCCGAAGGCGAGCCGCAAAGCCCCGGGGTCCTCGCGAGACCCGGTATTGTGGCTCGCCCCGCGTGCCACTGTCCAGCGTCGGATCGCGGAGTATAGAAGCGCGCCCTTACATTGTTCTGATCTTAAGGTAGCGATACAGGTCTGGCGCCATGGAAACGGCGATGCCCCCAACAACAAAAACCCCTGCTGCCAGCCATACCATTTTTAGATTTTTCATTGTTCTCCTTTCACAAATTCAGTTCACGGCGCCAACCGCGGGCCTGGTCGTTAAACTCTTTACTAACTCACCCACCATTGCGACTGCTTCCGGAATCGCCTTTGCGACAGCATCGGACAATCCCATGCGTCCGTCGAGGTCGTCGCCAAAATCAAGCGGCTCACACCCCAAGATATAGACACAGCTGCACACCGCACCCAGCGAGCGCGCTGTCTGCAAAACCGTGACCGGATCCATGGCGTGGGGATTGATCCCGCTTGGTCCAGCCGATGTATCGCCGGGCTGCAGAAGATAAAGAGTTCCTGCCTCCCCGGCACGTTTGACTGCGTCAACAAGGATGATTGCATCCCACGGCCCCAGCATCGCATAGGCCAGATCTAGCCCACGGATCCCGTAATCCACAACGCATACTCCCTGGGGCAGATCCGACCCGGCTAAAACGCGAGCTGTCTCCACACCAAAACCGTCATCGCCGAGAAAGATATTCCCGATGCATGCTATGAGAATGCGCGGGTTCATCTGATCGCCGCCCCTACGGGTTCAATCTCTTCAGGAGAGAAGAAAAAGCGGTGGCCGGGTTGCCGCAGAAGACCCATGTCCCTGCCCGGGTCATCGTCGAGCACCACGGCCAATTGGATGTGATCTTCCAGATCTTGTTCTATCGCTTCGATGACAGCGAACTTTCCGTCCATGACGAGATCAAGAATGTCTGCCTTCTTCTGCGGCCACAGGCGCACACGATCGCCCTTGTGAAGTTCCACGCCGAAGACGCGCACCGACTGCAAAAGCGGCCGTTCTTCAAACGGATTCCACGGCTCGATCGTTCCCTGCGCTTCGTCGTTCCC
Organism: uncultured Acidobacteriaceae bacterium; assembly: GCA_963737665.1. Taxonomy (GTDB): domain Bacteria; phylum Acidobacteriota; class Terriglobia; order Terriglobales; family Acidobacteriaceae; genus Telmatobacter. The sequence goes on along the minus strand of CAVTTW010000017.1, from coordinate 548,938 downwards.
ATCGGAGCGAATGGGACGCATACCGCGAATGGCGCCATGAACTTTCAAAAATTGCTCCTCGGGCAAGGTCTCTATGCGCTCAAGAATTGCGCGTGCATGCGGATCGCCATGCCGCATCTGCTCTCGCTCGGCGTCTGTGAGAGTCATGACGCGCAGCGAGAGCATCTCATCCATCTCCGTGCCATCAAAAAAGTCACCGGCGCTCTCCGGAGCAATCTGCGGATAGTCATAGAGAATGATGGGAGAGCAGAGCATAAGACTGCGTCCGCCCTGCTCACCTGCGAGAACCGGGAAGACCCCACGATTCACGCATGCACCCACCTCAGAGGCAAATTCCGGCTGCGGCTCGAGTGCTGAAACAAATGCGCCGCCCGTGGTGTGCAACAACATATGCGCCGACACAAACGCACCGACTTGCACGGCTCTTCGCGGGGTCTCGTTCGGGGTCGCGAGTGGAGACTCATTGCGGAACTCGGCGGCCAGTCGATAAAGACCATCGGTCAGTTGAGTCACGTGCAGTTCGACCACGCCGATACAGGGCCGCGCAGTGAATGAAGAGGGCGCCTGTTTCGCCTCCTCGCCCGACAGAGAGGAAAAGTCAAAATGACTGACGAATCCGGCGCTCAACTGCTCAAGACTGATACCTTCTACGGTTCTTGAACGCGCAAACCCCTGTTCCCATCGATTCTCTCCGGCGTTGGGCGCGGGAACAAGATGCAGGAACCGGACTCGTGCATCAATCTTCGTGTGCGGACTGCCTTGAATCAGTACTTCAGCGTGAAATGACCACGACTCCGGCGGGTCCTGCTCCTTCGCGTAATCCCGAGGAAAAAGCGTACCAAAATTCCAGCGCTGTTGATTCTTGATCGACGATGGACGATAAGGATAAAGAATGTATCCCTCATACAGCACGGCATCTGCGATTTTTTCTACGGATCCGAAATTCATTGTCCGCCCCCTGCCAGTCCGATCACAGCCTCCGAGTGCGCCGATTGCTCTGCACTATCAAGCAGCCTGTCGATGAGTTGTTCCCACATTGGGATGCTGTGCGAAACCTTGTATCGATAGAGCCTGTTAAAGACATCGCTCGAGAGACGGAGCCATATGGAATTGAGATAATGCACGTCAATAGCCTCGCGCCATGTTGCCACCGAGAGTTTGAAGCGAGCTTCACGGTCCCAGGGAATCTGCGCGACTTGCATCGCGTCGTCTTCGCCCGCGTAGAAGACGGTCCCACTGAACATAACTGTGACGGGAATTTCCCCGGCCTCCAGCCCATAGAAATACTTCGTTGAGGCAACCTCAAAATCTAGGGTGCAAGGCAGCAACAGATCGACAACAGCTTCGGATTCAAAGCCCGGCACCTTGATTACGCTATTGGTCCAGAGCAAGGGCTTCATCGTCCGCGCCCAGCGCTCGCGTTCCCCGAATAAGTCAAGCAGTCTGGACTCTTCAGCCGCTGTATAAGATCTGCCCAGCGTTTCGATCTGCACCTGGCAATTCAAAACGATGGAGTGCACCGGACGGGCATCGCCCTCGTTCACAATGTGAAGCCGCGCAACGATAGTGGGAATGGCCGCATACTGCATCGCCTCGACGGTGTCGAACCGGAAGGAAAGATCAGGCATGCGACACCTCGGCAGACACGCCCGCCTTCCGCTTCAGGTCTTGAAAGAAGTCCGTGATCGCCGTCCAAACATCTGTACCGCCCGAAAGACCGCGCCACTGTGTCCGAATCAGTCCCGTGAGGCGATAGCATTCATCGATTGGAGCGATCAAGTACATAGGCTCCAGTCCAACTCGATTCACGATAAGGGCCTCAACTTCCCTCTGCATCGCTGTCAGGCGCGGGTGCCCCGCGATTTGGTCCTCCCAGCGGCTGAGGTCGATGAGGGACTCGATGGCCCCCGCAGGACTCGGGTACATCGCGATCATTCGTCCATCGGCGTCGCGAAGGAAAAAGGCGAGGTTAATCGGCAGCATCATCTGTTCCCACTCGCAAGTCAGAGAACGCGAAGTCATTTAACTGGCGTACTTCACGAGGCACCCGAAGATACTTCCCTCCTTGTTGATCGCAGAAGAGAATCGAACATGCATCGCAGGCACAGGCAATTTGTCTCGTGTGCCGGTCGAGAAGGTGCTGATGTCCGGGAAGGAGTTCGGCGCTGCAGAGATCACATTGCTCCGTCTGCCGACGCACGCCCGCAAACCGCTTCAGTGTCGAAAGTGCTCCGGCTGCAGCCTGATCGGGCCCCATTAAGGCTCTATCTTCCGTTTGCGAAAGCATGCGCCTGTCCTGTCCTATGCTGGCGGTAGATTAGGCATGCGTGGATCGATGGGACCCGCCGCTTCCGGATTGATGCTGGTGGAGCTGCGCGCGGTTGCCGTTTGACCTTTGCGCCCGGGCTCAACTTCGTCCTTGACCCAGTCTTCGCCTCGGTGCGTGCCGGGAGTATGCGCTGATACATCTGAAGGAGGATATTGCATTGCCATGGTTGTCCTTCCTCTCACTAAACGCGTTGCTGCTAATGAGCGTGCAGATGATTGGTCTGCAGTGTTACCAGACTGGTATGCGGCGAAGCCTTGACGTTCTCTGCAATCACTGCCTCAACCTCTGGAGCCGCATCGTAGATTGCCGACTCGACGGTGCTCTTCATCGTCTCCGATGAGGACGAGCAATTCCCGCATGTTCCATGCAGCTTGACGTGTACGATCCCTTGATCAATTGATGCGAGCTCCACGTCGCCACCGTGAGACTTGAGATAGGGCCGGGCATTTTCAAGCGCCAGGGATATCCGCTGTTCAAGCGGAACTGGATTGATCCCATGAAGAGAGAGGACGTTCGATATCAGGTCGTCTTCCGCCATCCGCTCGAGAGCCTCCGAGCCATGCGGAAGTTCTGCTACGTTTTCGACGATTCGCTCCAGGGCAACGCCGTGCAGTTCGATCACCGCCTGCAAGAGTTCCTGCGCCACGGCGCGCATGGCCGGGTCGCCACAGGTTTCAACACGGCTCACCAGTTCTTCGATGCGATCGCTTCGCCGCGTGAACTCACGCCGTGCCGGAGCCGCACTCTGCCCCGCCGCTAGCATTCTTCAGGCTCCTGGGGCACACTGCATTGCGCTCCGAACATCGGCATGTGAGTTGCCTCGACCAGCTTGGTTTCTCCGTTATACATGTGCACACCGCAGGGCAGGCAGGGATCGAAACTGCGCACCGCGCGCATGATGTCGATACCTTTGAAGTTATCCGGGCCGTTCTCTTCGAAGATGGGCGTGTTTTGCACGGCGTCTTCATAGGGGCCGGGGGTGCCATGGATGTCGCGCGGACTGGCGTTCCACGGGGTCGGAGGATAGGGATGATAGTTGGCTATCTTCCTGTCCCGGATGACGACGTGATGTGAAAGGACGCCGCGCACAGCCTCATGAAATCCGCAGCCAATGGCCTCGTCCGGAACGGTGAAGTCGGACCAGGTCTTGGTCCGACCGGCGAACATCTCCTTAAATGCTCCATCGAGGAAGTGGTACGCGGCCGCGGCAGCATAAGCCTGGAAATAAGTTCGGGCTCGATCGCGCTCAATCGCGTTTGACCACTTTGGCACCTTCCACTCAAACTCGACCTCCGGCTTCAACGCCGTCTTGGGCAGGCGAATCTTGACGCTACTGCCCGTGGCTTTGAGGTAATCGGTCTCAACCAGTCCCGATAACGCCGTCGACCACAGACGTGCAATCGGGCCTCCGCCAGTGTCGAGAGCGAGATGGGCCCCGGTGCGTTTGTCAAGCCAACGGGGCGACATCACCCAAGTGTAGTTTCCTGCGAAGTCGCGCTTCTGAGGCTTGGGAACGGTGGTCTGGTTCCAGGGATGATCCCGGTGGATCGGATTTCCTAGTGGATCGTGCTTCACAAATGTTTCGGCGTTCTGCCACGAGTCATAGTACGAGCTGCCCAGCAGAATACGCATGCCCAGGTTGATATCGACGAGACTGTTCGTGACCAACTCACCGTCAACCACGATCCCCGGCGTGACAAACATAGCGCGGCCCCAATCCGCCATGTTCCTGTAGGTGTAATCGCAGACCGCGGGGTCATTGAACGATCCCCAGCATCCCAACAGAATGCGACGCAGGCCGACTTTTTCGTAGCCTGGGAGCGCCTCGTAAAAGAAGTCGAACAGATCATCGTGCAGCGGCAACACGCGCTTCATGAATTCGGAATACTTCGCCAGCCGCACTGCGAAGTCCGTAAACACCTGAATCGTGGCAACCGTTCCGATCCCTCCTGGATAAAGGGTCGACGGATGGACGTGACGCCCTTCCATAAGGCAGAACATCTCACGCGTCAGTCGGCTCATCTGCAGGGTTTCGCGGTAGAACTCACCCGTAAACGGATTGAGCGCGGTCATAATGTCGGCGATAGTCTTATATCCGTGCTTGTCCGCGTTTGGCGCCGAGGTGTTCTGTGCCTTCTGCCAGACGGATGGATTCGTCTCTTTAACCATGTTCTCGCAAAAATCGACACCAACCAGATTGTCCTGGTAGAGACAGTGGTCAAACATGTATTCGGCGGCTTCACCGAGATTAATCATCCACTCCGCCAGCGCCGGCGGCTTGACTCCAAAGGCCATGTTCTGCGCATACACCGCGCACGTAGCATGATTGTCGCCACAGATACCGCAAATGCGGCTGGTGATGAAATGCGCATCGCGTGGATCCTTGCCTTTCATGAAGATCGAGTATCCGCGAAAGATCGACGAACTGCTGTAGCACTCTGCTACCTCATGGTTGTCAAAATCGATCTTGGTGAAGATTCCGAGGCTGCCTACGATTCGCGTGATCGGGTCCCAATTCATCTCAACGAGCTTGCGTTGGGGATCGGTGGTTTCGCTGCGGGGAAGTACAGACGTGACCATGGAGATGTGCCCTCCACATCTGCGCGTTGCGCGCGCTGTAAGAAGTGCTCTAATGAGATTCGACGCGATAGCCCGTCGTCAACTGCTTGCCGGGATGACGCCACTTCGGCTCTTTATTCACGGTCGTGTTCGTCAGCGCACGCAAGGTGCGGATCATCTTTCCGTATTTTCCTGACACAAATGTCGACACGCGCGCACCCGGCGGCTCATCCATGAAAGGCATGAATTTGTCGGGAAACCCCGGCATGGTGCAGCCAATGCAGATGCCCCCCACATTGGGGCACCCTCCCATGCCGCGCATCCATCCGCGCTTGGTCACGTTGCAGTTCACCACCGGACCCCAGCATCCGACCTTGACCAGGCATTTGGGCGATCCGTACTCCAGCGCGAAGTCGCCCTGCTCGTAGTAGCCTGCGCGATCGCATCCCTCGTGTACGGTCTTGCCGAAGAGCCACGTGGGCCGCAACTGTTCATCCAGCGGAATCATCGGCGCCATACCCGCAACCTGGTAAAGAAGATAGAGCACGGTTTCCATGAAGTTATCCGGCTGCACAGGACATCCCGGAACGTTGACTATCGGCAGGCCACCCGCCGATCGCCACTTCCACCCAAGATAGTCGGCAAGGCCCATGCAGCCTGTAGGATTCCCTGACATGGCGTGGATGCCGCCGTAAGTTGCGCATGTGCCGATAGCAATCGTGGCCACCGACTTAGGCGCCAGCCGGTCGATCCACTCGCAGGTTGTGATGGGCTGACCCGACTGAGGATTGGTACCAACAGCGGCCCAGAACCCCTCCTGCTTGATGGCCTCGTTGGGAATCGATCCCTCGACCACAAGAACGAAGGGGCCCAGCTTGCCCGATTCGGCGTCATAGTAATACTTCATGAACTCGTCGCCTACTTCGTAGGAAAGCACGGGGTGATGCAGATGTACTTTGGGGAGGCCGGGAATTGCACCCAGCAAGACGTCTTCGATACTCGGCTGTTCCGCCGCTGTAATGGAAATGGAATCTCCATCGCATCCAAGACCGGCCGTGATCCACACGATGTGAACCTCGGATGGAGGCTTGGGCTTAGTTTCATTCGCAGAACTTGACTTGAAGGCCATTGCAGTCCCTTCTGTCGCGCGTGCTTTTTCTTTCTTTTGCTGGTTCTTGTGGTGCCTCTTTTCGTGGCGGGAGCCCTGATTGCTCTCACGGCATTCGGCAGACTATGGGCTTATCTGCGCCGTTGCAAGTTGCGTCAATTAATCAAATCTTGTTTCTCTTTCGATGAACGGACATACTTACGGCACGATGGCGTGTGATGCGTGGATCTTGAGTGAGGATGTCTGACTACTGCAAAGCTGGAAAGCCCGGCTGAGGCGGTTCTCCCCGGTGTAGAACACCCTCTATTCGAAGGTCTGGCAAGGCACTGCCCGGGCCAGGGATCGCGCCCTCACGCTTGGCCTCCGATGGTCACAAGCTCGCTTTCGCGCAGGTGCCTGCCATACGCGTAATACGCGGCACAGGCGCCCTCGGCGGAGACCATCGTTGCACCCAGCGGATGCTCCGGGCTGCACTCCGTTCCGAACGCCGGGCAGTCATGTGGCTTCTTCAAGCCCTGCAAAATCTCGCCGGCGATGCAAACCGTGGGCTCCTGTGTATCGATCGCCGCAACGTCGAACCTTGTTTCCGCATCCAGATCGCGAAACGCAGCGCGCAAATGATAGCCGCTATGTGGAATAGTCCCCACCCCGCGCCACTTGCGCGTGCCTACTTCGAAAACTTCGTGAATCAGGGCTTTCGCCGGCCCATTGCCTTCTCGCCCAAGGATCCGGCTGTACTGATTCTCCACCTCGGCGCGGCCAGTTTCCAGTTGCCGGATCACCATGAGCACGCCTTCGAGAATATCGAGGGGCTCAAATCCAGTAATAACGATCGGCACGCCAAACCGTGCGCTCAACGGCTCGTACTCGCTATAGCCGACCACCGCGCAGACGTGGCCTGGGCCCAGAAATCCCTGCACTCTATTCTTCGGCGAGGAGAGAATCGCTTCGATTGCAGGGGGAACGAGCACATGCGATACAAGCAGCGAGATGTTCGGGATATGGTCGTGCATGGCTCGCCACGCCAGCATCGCGTTTGCGGGCGCGGTGGTCTCAAATCCGATGGCAAAAAACACGACTTCTTTGTCCGGATTGGCGCGCGCGATCTTCAGGCAGTCAAGCGGCGAATACACGACGCGCACATCTCCGCCAAGAGACTTGATGCCAAACAGATCCCCGTTCGATCCGGGTACGCGCAGCATATCGCCGAACGAGCAGAAAATTACTTCTGGCCTGCGCGCGATCGTATGCGCTTTGTCAATCATTTCGAGGGGCGTCACGCAGACCGGGCAGCCGGGACCATGGACAAGTTCGATTCCCGGGGGCAGAAGATGGTCGATGCCGTTCTTCACAATGGAATGGGTCTGGCCACCGCACACTTCCATGATGACCCAGGGTCGGGTTTGTACGCGGCGAATCCGGTCTACCAGGCTCGCCGCGATAGTCCCGTCGCGATACTCGTCGAGATACCTCATGCACCGCCCCCTCGCCATTTGCTCCGATCGACTTCATCGACGGCGGGTGCGGTCAATTCAGAGAGCTGGTCGAGTTCAGCGAGAGCTTCGTAGGTACGCTTGGCTTCTTCTTCATCGATACGGCTTATGGCAAAGCCCACGTGGACAAGCACATACTCGCCGACGTTCGTCTCAGGAACGTATTCGAGGCACGCCTCCCGGGTCACGCCGCCAAACTGCACACGAGCCATGCGCATGCCGTTCGCTGGATAGGTCTCAATGACCTTGCCGGGGATCGCAAGACACATCTCTCACCTGCCCTCGATTGCTCGCGCATGGCGCAGCCAGAGGTTTGTTAATCAAACAACAGCGACGGTATGTTAGTCCGTTTTCTAAACTCTCTAATACCAAGCGTGTCCGTGTTTTGGGCACTGCTGGCTCACCGGCAGTACGCTACGCCGCCCTGGAACGAGTTGTCAAGATCGCCCACCCAGGCTGCCTCAGAGAGTCGCCGGCGCATCTCTTTCTTCAAGTGAAACTCAGGCAAATCATCTCGTTGCGGTCGGGGCCAAGATCGCGCAAAGCAGCTACCATTACGATTTGACAAATCTGCGCGCTGCCTTGCTGCTATCGTTTAGCTACAATGAGATACCGTCCAGTGGTCCATAGTCTCCTTGCCATTCTGATAACGCTTTCCGCCATCGCACAAGTTCCATCGACCCCTCGATCGGGTGAGAAAGCCATCGTCGCTTACATCGACGACCATCAGAGCGAAGCCGACTCCCTGCTGGCAAGGCTGGTCAACATCAATAGCGGCACGCACAATCTGGAAGGTGTCCGCGCCGTCGCCAAAATCATGGAGGCGCAACTGACTGATCTCGGATTCAAGGTAGATTGGATCCCGATGGATCGGGTCCAGCGTGCCGGCGTGCTGGTCGCGGCGCATCCTTGCAGGCAGCCGGGTCAATGCGGCAAACGGATGCTCCTCATCGGACACATGGACACGGTGTTTGAAGAGTCCAGCCCCTTCCAGGCCTACTCCGTGAGCGGCAATATCGGGACAGGTCCTGGCGTCAACGACATGAAGGGCGGCCTGGTCGACATGTTGTATGCGCTTAAGGCCCTCAAGGCAGCAGGCGTTCTCGAATCGATGGAGATCACCGTGGTTCTGAGCGGTGATGAGGAGGCGCACGGCGAGCCGGCCAGCATCTCTCGCCGGGACATGATTGACGCCGCCCGCCATAGCGACGTTGCGCTGGAGTTTGAAGGAACACCCCGTATCGCTGGGGTGTTCTACGGTTCAGTCAGCCGTCGCAGTTCGATAACCTGGCACCTTCGGACCACCGGCGAAACGGGCCACTCCTCGGCTATCTTCTCCGCCAGCAAAGGATACGGCGCCGTCTACGAGTTGGCCCGGATTCTGGATGACTTCCGCACTCAGCTTCCCGAGCCCAATCTTACTTACAACGTGGGGATGGTTCTGGGCGGCACGGCTCTCACTGTAGACGATGCCGGCAACAACGGCACGGCTACCGGCAAGGACAACGTGATTGCCCCTACCGCTTATGCCAGTGGCGACATTCGCACGCTGTCCAATGAGCAGACCGATCGCGTCGAGAAGAAGATGCAGGCCATCGTGGCACAACACCTCGCGAAGACCAGCGCCGCCATCTCCTTTGGTGAAGGCTATCCAGCGATGGCGCCTACCGCGCAGAGCCGCGCGCTGCTTGGCATTCTCAACCAGGTCAACACGAGTCTGGGATACGGTCAGATGCCGGAGCTCGACCCGATGAAGCGCGGCGCGGGTGATATCTCCTTCGTGGCCGATATCATTCCGGGACTTGCCGGGATTGGCGCCACCGGCGAGGGCGCGCACGAGCCCGGAGAGACCATCGACCTTTCTGCACAGCCGGTCAACACAAAGCGAGACGCGCTGCTCATGTACCGGCTCAGCCGCATCGAGCAGAAAGCCGACCTTACCTCCGCTGATCGCTAACCCAGTGAACGAACGCATAGATGCCGGCGGACGAAATGATATTCGGCCGCCGGCAGCGCAGATCATGGGAAGATCGACAGTGGTGCAATGATGAAAATTTCTCCGGAGGTTACTGGATCTCTACCTGCCCCCGTATCTCGCCTGAGGGAAAAGTTGTGGAGTGAACATTGACATATGCATTTCCTGAGCGGATGGCGGCGACAAGGCCGGCGATGTCTGCGGGCTTGATTCCCTGGGGGATGACAGAGTCTGCGTTGGTTGCCGGCAGCACACTGACGTCGGCGGCGGTAAGGGTGCCGGTGATGCTGCCGGATGCGGGACATGCGGGTTTAACGCCGCCACACAAAAAGACCATGACGCCGCCGTTGGTTTTGCTGGCTCCGAAGTGAATATGAGCCTGCACCACCGGGCTGCTCATGTTCGAGTACGACAACCAGAACGATAGAGTGCCGTCCTGATTGAGTTTCGCTTCGAACCTGCCCTTCGCCTGAGACAAAACCGACGGGACTTGGTTGAAGGATGTGAGCCTCGACGTGAGGGCGAAAGCATCCTCATCACCCTGGGCTTGTGAGTGCTTCGTGGTGAAGAGCAGCGCGAACAGCATGGGGAAGGCAAGCAGAGCCATGCCTGGTTTCGTGAACCATTTCATGATGTGTTTCCTCCTTGAGATGCGCAAGGCCGGATGTCCATCGAAAGACAAGGCTCATCACGCTCACTTTATAGAGCGACGTTCTGGTGGCTTTCGTCTCAAGGAAGTTTGAAGAATCTGGTTTTGAACTCTTCGTGCCGTCGGCGAGCTTCCTGCATCTGTTCAGCAAAGCCGGGGTCACTACGAATTCCATCCATCAGCGGATCTCGAACGAAGTATGGGTAACAAAAGAAGCCGCCGGCGATAGCATGATGCAGCATGTGAAGCGCAGCGGCCTTGTCCCCCAGCACGGCGTACGCCTGGGCGACTTTATAGGCCAGTTCCGCATCGGTCACTCCGCTTCGAAACACGCTCGCTTCAGTTTCGCGAACAAGCGCGAGCCCCTGCGCGTTCTGACCGGCGATCGCATAGCTGAGAGCTTTCCCAACCTGTGCTGGAAGCAGCGTGGGATCGGTCGCATAGGCGCGATCCAGAGTCTTCCTTGGCCTGATGCCATTGCTTCTGGTGGTACTCGGCAAAGCCGCGATAGAAAAGAAGATAAACCGAGTTGTTCGCAGGCAGGCTTTGCAGAAACTTGTCATACTGGCCGAGGTAGAGATAACCATTCATTGCGGAACTGTTGATCTTGACCTGGGGATCGAAGCCGCGTGCCCGCTCCCCCTCCGCAATCGACTCCTCAAGCATGCCTCCAAATCGATAAGCGTAACCGAGTTCCCAATGCGCTTCGGCATTGTTAGGGCTGGTTCGCAATGCCTCCCGCAAGATCGGAACGGCTTGCTCAACCTGACCCGTGTCGGTGAGCAGATTACCCATAAAAATACGCGGCTCCACGAGCGATGGATTGAGCGCGATTGCCCGCTCGTAATCTGCCTGCGCCTTCCTATACATGTCCCGGCCGCCCCCGTGCAGAGACGCCTGGGTGGAATTAGCCCGGCCCAGCTCCGCCCAGGCCGGGGAATAGTCCGGCTGAGTCGCAACCGATTTCTCGAGCATTGCGATTGCGGCGGAGAAATCGTTCAACGAATAGAAGTCGACACCGCGCAGATAATACTCGTAGGCGCCGGCATCAATCGCAGCGTCCGGTTTGAGGTGATCCGCTTCGGCTGGAGACAGGTTCAACTCAAGACCGTTGACAATCTCCTGCGAAACCCGATCCTGAACGGTCAGGAGTTTGTCGAACGTTAAGTCGACCGTGTCGCGCCAAATGATCTTGTTGGCCTTGATGTCAATAAGCTGGGTGCTGATCCTAAGCTGATCTCCCTCCTCGATATAGCTTCCCGTGAGCAGAGTGTCCACCTGCAATTCATCTGCGACCTTCCGCGGATCGACGGCACGATTGCGATACTTATCGACCGCGGAAGAGGGGCGCACATTGAGTGAGTTCACATAGGCAAGCTTGGTGGTAACTGCGTCTGCCAGCGAAAACCCGAGGTAGTCGGTCGCCGGATCAGGATGCAGATTCTGGAAGGGCAGTATGGCCAGGCTGTGCATCTGCGTATGCGGAGCAGGATTCGCCGGCCTTCGCGATACGGCGATGCCCACCACAATCAACATCGCAACCACTGCAAACACAAGCGGGATGCGCAACTGCCAGATCGCTTGCCCAAACCGATTCCACCGAGTCGTCTTACCAGAGCTCTGCGTGCCTGCTTCCAGCCTTGACCCTTGGGTCGCAGCCCGCGCCCGGCTTCGACCTGAATTCTTACCTGAGTGCGCCTTGAAGTCGATCTCTCTTTTGAGATTGCGTAGATCATCGGAAAACTCGCTGATCGATTGATAGCGGCACTCGCGGTCCTTGCACATCGCTTTGCTGATGATCGCCTGCAGGTCAGGATAGGTCGCTGCCACCGCGGGCGAAAATGGCGGCGGATCCGACTTGAGAATCTCCGCGATGATGTCGCTCGTGGTTTCGCCTTCAAAAGGCTCTTTGCCGGCGATCATCTCGTAAAGCACCGTGCCCAGAGAAAAGATATCGGTGCGCCCATCCACGCGCACCCCGCGCGCCTGCTCGGGAGACATGTATTTCAGTGTTCCCAGGACCATTCCGGCCTCTGTCAGGTCAGCGGCGCCCGGCGGCCCTCCGGCAGGCCTTTCAGACAGCTTCGCGATTCCGAAATCGAGCAGCTTCACCAGGCCATCCGCGCGGATCACGATGTTTTCCGGCTTGATGTCCCGGTGCGTAATTCCACAAGCATGGGCGGCCGCCAGGGCGCCAGCGACCTGCGCCGCAATATCGAGTGCATCCGGGACGGGAATGCTTCCCGCGGCGAGCCTCTGGCGGAGCGTCTGGCCATCCACCAGCTCCGAAGCCATAAAGTAGACACCGCCAGCCTCGCCAAATTCGAAGACGGTGAGAATATTGGGGTGATTCAAGGCCGACGCCGCCTGCGCCTCATGCTCAAACCGGTGAAGCGCCTGGGCGTGCTGGGTCAACTGCGGAGATAAGACTTTCAGGGCGACGTTGCGCTTCAGCTGGGTGTCAACAGCCAGGTAAACCTGCCCCATTCCTCCCGTGCCCAGCAGGCTGACGACCTCATAATGAGCGATGCGGGCTCCGGGAACAATCGCCAATGTCGGTTCATCGGCGACCTTCTTCACCGCGTTGAGAATCGGTATCTCGAGAAATTCAGGAGCAGACTCGGACGAATGGAGCAGCGACTCCACCTCGGCGCGCAATTCGCGGTCACCGTTGCAACGGTCATCCAGAAACGCGCTGCGGTCCTTCGCGTTCAATTCCACCGCTTCGAGAAACAGGACTTCCAACTGTTGCCACCGCGCATTCGGAACCATGCCTGCCACCTTGCTAAGAGATGGATCGCGTCAACTCGCGATGAAGCCACGCTTTGGCCATCTTCATTTCCCGATGCAGGCTGGCACGAGAGATGCCTAGAACAGCAGCCGCTTCGTCGTAGGTCAGGCCGCCAAAGTACAGGAGTTCGACAACCCGTGCCTTGCGAGGATCGTTCTCCGCAAGCGCATTCAGGGCATCATCCAATTCAACCAGGCCCCGATCCGATTCCGGGCCAACCAGGATTGCCTCTTCAATGGGTATGTTTTCCACGCCCCCGCCGCGCTTGTCCCGCCTCCTGGCCTTGGCGTAATCGACCAGGATGTGGCGCAAGGTCCGAGCCGCCACTGCGTAGAAATGAACGCGGTCCTGGTACGTCACTTCTGAACTCACGAGGCGAACATAGGCTTCGTTGACCAGCGCCGTCGCTCTCAGGGTATGGTCGCGGCGCTCAGAGTAAAGATAACGTCCGGCCAGCTTGCGCAGTTCATCGTAAATGACCGGCATGAGCTGGTCGAGTGCCTCTTTACTGCCCCCACTCCACTCGTGCAGAAGCTGCGTGACTCGTTGGTTTTCCTCCGACATTCCGTGTTTCCTCGCAGAGCAACTCTCTCATTCTGGTTCCTTCGGCCTTCTGTCGTTCCGGCTCGAGGAAGGTGGCATTGGAACTACCGGAGTGAGGTGAAGATCCAGGTGGCCTGTCGTTGGGGAAGAAGCTTTGCGTTGGCGGCACATTCCGCAACCGCTTTGCCCGGATTATACCGCAGATAATCTCGCTGGGCGGACTCTGTTCAAGCCCCGGTTCAATCCACCCCTTCGTTTTGAAGTCTTCTCAGAAACAAGATTCTTTTGACCCCTGAGACTCTTCGTCTCAATTTGGCGCTTTCCATGGTGGAGACGCACTGCCAGTCCACTGCACCCGGGGCAAACGTCCTGGATGACAGATTTGTCATGGATCTCCAAAGCGTCCGCAGACCGTTTCAGACCGCGCAGTATCCAAGCGGTCACCAGTCGCGATCCCGGTGTTCATTCGAAAGCAGAGGCGTCCGCCAAGCCCGGAGCGCCCGTTACCAAACGATATCTGACCCAGCATTTGTTCCACGGCACGAGATCAGTGATGCGTGGCCTCCCGAAATTGAGAGGGGCCACCGTGCAAGCGCACTGTTGCCTTCGGCCATTCCACTCACGCAACAACCCCAACGACGCCTTATGCGCAGGCGATTTTTCAAGTGAGGAAAAGAAAAATGAAGAGCATCACAGAATCCATCCATGTTGACACCTTCGGCCAGAGACTGCGTGCACTCGCCAACTCCGGCTTCACCAGGAACCTGCTCACCGCGACCGCCCTGATCGCAGCCGCATCCGTCAGCCTTGCACCCCTGCTCCACGCCGAAGAGGATCCATTCCTCCCCAGCCCGGTGCACAGTGTATCGACGGTGCCGTCGAACGGCGATGTCAACCCCTATGGCGTTGCCGTCATCAAGAAGAATTTCCTGAGCGGCGCGGGGCCCCTGCGGACCGGCGATATCCTGGTCTCGAACTTCAACAACAACCAGAACCTCCAGGGCACCGGCACCACCATCGTCCGCATCCCCAAAAACGGATCGGCGCCCACTGTCTTCTTCCAGGGCACGGCGCCTCTCGGCCTCTCTACTGGTCTGGGAACGCTGCAATACGGGCTGGTTCTTGTCGCCAACCTGCCCACGGCGGACGGAACTTCCGCTACGGCGAGGCCCGGATCCCTGCTGGTGATCAACAATCAGGGAAAGTTGATTCAGACGATCACCAGCCCGGAGATTGACGGCCCCTGGGATATGGCGGTCGTGGACCAGGGCGACCGGGCGATGGTCTTCTTTGCCAATGCCCTCAATGGCACGGTCAGCCGGATTGACTTCAGCGTCGCCGAGAGCGGCCTCACCAAGCTGAGCTCCCATACTATCGCTTCAGGGTATGCTCACCAGGGAGATCCCGCCGCCCTCTTTGACGCCCCCACCGGCCTGGTCTTTGACAAGGGATCGGATCGCCTCTTCGTAGCCTCCACCCTCGACAATGCGGTTTTCGCGGTAGGTCATGCCGCTACCCGTGATGCGAGCGACGGACCGGGATACGTGATCTACGACGATCCCACCCATCTTCACGGTGCCCTGGCGATGGCCGCAGCTCCTAACGGTCATCTTCTCGTGACCAACAACGACGTCATCAACGCCGATCCAAATCAGCCGAGCGAGATCGTCGAGTTCACCAAGCAGGGGGAATTCGTCAAGGAGATCTCGGTTGATCCGAACCTGGGCGGTTCCTTCGGCCTGGCTGTCGCAATCAACGACGACGACACCGTGACCCTGGCCGCCGTCGATGACAACACGGCCTCCATCACCATCTGGACGTTGCAAAACTAAAGAAAGCCCGAACGCAAGCCCTGGAAAAACGCGGAGAGCGCAAACCTGCGCCCTCCGCGTAATTGTTCGTGAGCCCTCGCAAGGTGCATGTACCGGGAAGAGGTTCGCGTTTCTGCTGATTACCTGGCTGCAATCACGACCTGCTGGCCGGGATCCAAACTTGCCTCAAGCGTCCGTGCCCGCTTCTCCCGTGCCGACGGGGCGATATTCACGTTCATGCGGCTGCTGCCGGGGCACAGTATCTGATGAAGAAAATACTGCTGCCCGTATTTATGAAAGACCAGTTCGCTGCCCGTCTTCGCCTCCTGGAACCCAGGCGTGGTAACAATCGCGGCGATCCGCCGCCGATCGGAGCTCTGGATTTGAACCGTACCCGCCTGGGGAGAGGAAACAACATAGGAACCCGCCGGGAGCATTTCGTTGCCAACGGTGAAATAGAAGGGGACATCGACTTTCAAAACGCGATCCTGAGCCAAAGCTCCGGTAGACGCGCTGAGGGCCGCGAGAGAGAACAGGGCGATTGCCTGGATCCGTTTCATTTGAGGGTCTCCTTAGGGAGGGCGTCTTGACTGCGACCGCCTTCACTCCTGAATGCGCAGAGCCTCAATTTTTAGTGACATGGATCCTGATACAAAATAACTCCTTCTCACAGGAGTTCATTCCGCTTCAAGCCGCCCCGTTCTGTTCCACTCGCCGTCGAATGCAGCCGCAGAGGGCACGCATGATGAGCCGATATGGCGCAATGTTGGTCAAGCACCTCGTTCGCCTTACGCTCAACCGGACGGCGTGGTGACCATCCGGCTTCGCAGGCCGCGCGGCGTCAGCATCTTGATCATGAGGGCGACTGCGGGAATAAGAAACACAAGCGAATTCAGCACCCACATCTCTGCGCCCGCCGCGACCTGGTCCTGAAGAGGCGTCAGGGATGAGATGCGCTCCGCATGCGAATAGGAGGGGTACAGGACGCGCCCCGAAAAGGCCAGCGTAGCGGAAAGAACCGTGTTGAGAAGATCGGCGCTGAGCAGATACGGAATCACCGTCCATTGCGGCCAAGCACGCCGTGCCGGCCAGGGACCCAGCACCACCCACCAGAACAGGATGGACGTGGCGAAGAAACACGCATGCTCGCATTGATGGATGAGCTCAGATTGAAAGGTCAGCTCGAATGCCGCCGGTACATGCCATCCCAGGTATGCGATGTTCATCATGAGCCACGCCGTCGCCGGATGAGTGAGAAGCCGTACTGCACGATGAATCCATCGCGCCTGAAATACCGGCCTGAGCAACCAGCGAATCAGCCTCCGCGGAAGACCTCTCAGCAACGGGACGACTGGCGCACCCAGAATGATCAATGGCGGAGCTACCGACATGAGGATGAAGTGCTGAATCATGTGCGCCGCGAGCAGATAATCATCCAGCGCGTCGATCGGCGAGGCAAGCGCAATCCACAGAAAGAGAATGCCCGCCACGAAACAAAAAGCTCGCCACGGCGGTAACTCTGTGGGCCGAGTGGCGCCGGCTAACCGCCATCCCCGTAGATAGACCAGCAGGCTCAAGGTGAGCAAAACAAACGGCACGATCGGTAAAGACCACGCGGACAGGATGTTTCCAGGCAACGCATCCCCAGTCAGTTGAACCTCGAACATCATCCACCCGGGAAGCACCGACATCTCCTTGGAGCTATCGAACCTTGGTTTGGCCGGCGCCTCGTTCCACGGTCGTCCTCGCAGGAACTCCCGCCTGTCCGACCACCTGTCGGGAAGCATCGCTCGCCGCGGGTTGGAAATTGGGATGCAGCGTGTCGAGAAAACGCACCAGCGCCGTCGTCTCAGCCGGCGATAGAGCGCTCCCGTAGGCGGGCATATTGCCACCGCCCAGGAGCACCTGGCGGATCATCTGATCTTCCGTGAGGCGCGTCGCTACTTCATCGAGCGCCGGCCCGCGCTGGCCGCCAAGTCCTCCGATGGAGTGGCAATTGCGGCATTGCTTCTCCTGAAAGACAATGGCTCCCTGGCGTTCGAGCGGTGACCGGTTGTGCAGATAACTCACAGGAATCGCATCGCCGCTCCATGCCTCCATCTTGGGACTCCACGGCGTGTACGTTCCCAACTGCGTGAAGACGCCCCAGCAGATGGCGATAAACATCACAGAGAAAACAGCTACTGGCCGGCGCCACCAGCTTTTCTCGCCCACGCCCGCGACAAAGGGCAAACCAACAAGCACCGCAACCGCCAGGGGAGGAACAATCAGGAGGAACGGCGTCTCAAGATCCGGTGGGAGAAACGAGAGCACGGTATAAATCCACAGGAAAAAGAAATCCGGCTTCGGAACCGTGTTGATAATCGTTGGATCGGGAACACCCTTGGGACCGTAAGGCCCGAACATGGCAGCGCAAAACGCCACCGCAAACAGCACCGCCGCGGAGAAGACCAGGTCCTTCCACACCGCTCCGGGAACAAACGGGATGCCGTCGTTGTGCGCCAGCTCGTTGTATTCCTGTATATAGGTTTCACGGCGCACGATGCGGCCGGGCATCGGCCACTCATTGATTCCGAGCTTCAGCACCATCCACACATGAAGGCCCGTAAACGCAAGCAATGTACCCGGAATCACGAAGACATGGAGAGCAAAGAAGCGCGTCAGCGTGGCGCCATTGATGATGGGACCGCCCAGCACGAGATGTACGAGCTGACCACCGACAAACGGAACCCGTCCCATGATCGAAGCGCCGATGCCCAGTCCCCAGTACGCATCCTGATCGAAGCGCAGCACCTGGCCGGTGAACGCCATGCCCAGCGTCATCAGCAACATGAAGACGCCCAGAATCCAAGTGAGCTCCCGCGGAAACTTGTACGCACCGAACAGAAACACCTGCGCCATGTGGATGAGCACCACGGCAACCATGAAGTTCGATCCCCAGCCATGCATGGCGCGCAAAAACCACCCCAGCGGCAACTGATGATTCAGGACCTCGAGGGAGTTCCATGCATTGGCCGCCGACGGCGTGTACACCAGCGCCAGCAGGATGCCGGTGACAATTTGCAGAATGAGCAACACCAGGCTCGCGCTGCCGAAGACATACCACCAGCTGGCAGTGCTCTTTGGCACCGGATGCAGGGCCGCTTCCTTGATCGGGCCTTCGAGTTGTAAGCGCCGCTCTAGCCAATCGTAGACGCGCTTGTACCAGGGCCATCGGTGCTCGGGCATGTTTCAATCCTTGTTACCAGCGAAGGGGTGTTCGGTGCAGTAGCGGAGGGGCAGGGCGATGCACTGGCTCGATTCTTCAACGTTGGCAGCTGCCCCGCCTTGATCATGAGCTTGCCGGTCTCCACTTTCATCTCATACGTGAAAAGTCCTCGTTCCGGCGGTCCCGAGGCGCGGCTTCCATCGGCGTAGTAAACCCCGCCGTGACACGGGCACATGAAAAGCTGCGACTCTGAGAACCAGCGGACCGGGCATCCGAGATGCGCGCAGTTGATGGCAAATACCGTGTACTTGCCCGGCTCCGAACAGCGCACATAGGCAGGGATATTGGCGGTCTCGCCATCCCACGGGTCTGCAAACGGATTGCGGTAAGTCACCAGCTTTGTCTCCCCGGGATGAAATTCGGAGGCATCCCCCAGCGAGATCCAATCGAGATAATCCTTGCGCCTCAGGACCGGCCCCAGTACATAGCCCACCACCGGAGTTGCGATCGCCAGCGCCACCAGGGCGTTGAGAGCGATGCCGACATTCATCATGAACGTGCGACGGCTCACGCGTTCCTCGTGCAGCCGCTGCTCCTGCTCCTGCGGACTGGGTGGCGGAAGTTTTTCGTCCATACGTTCTCCTGAGCGTCCGTTTAGGGCGTATCAGTTCGATTTCGTGGCCTGCGGCTGAGCTTCGCCCGGCTTCTCCGACGTGGGCGTTGCGTTGGGATAGGGCTGGCCCGGAATGGGCGGCTTCTGCGCGATCAGCCACGCACTCACGTCGGTGACTTCGTTGTCCGTCAAAGGCCGCCCTTGAATATGGCCGCGCCAGTCGGGCTGTCCGAGATCGGGCCGACCCGCAATGATCGTGGTGCGCACCGTCTGTTCATTGACCAATGCCAGAAATGAACCATCAAGGATCGATCCAGCGCTTCCCGGCTTCTGTTTTGTATCGCCATGGCAGCGGGCACACGCTTCCGCGTAGACCGCCAGCCCTTTCGTTACATCGCCTGGATGTGCCGCCTTGTACGGCGGAGGCGTCGCGCCGGCAAACGGGTCGCCGGTCTTCCATCGTGACCGCATGCCCCGCACAATCGCGTCAATCTGCATATCGATCAGAGGTCCGCCATTGTTCTTGCTGAATGCCGGCATGAGCGAGTCCTTCTCGCCATTCGCAATCACATCTTTCAGCGTGCCGTCATCGATCAGGGCCTCGTACTCCGGGTTGGACAGATTTGTCGCCGCTCCATTGTCCCCGTTCTTGCCATGGCAGCCTGCGCAGTTCTCTCCATATAATGCGTCGAAGGATTTGACCGCCTCAGGCCGCGGCACCTCCGGCCCCGGACGTGGACGGCCAGGCAGATCGCATCCGCCCAGCAGCGGAATCGCCAGCCCGAAGAGGCTCGCAACGATGCACCTGGCCTTCATGGCTTCGGCTCGCTTTCCTGATGCTTTGAGCCATGATGGTCCGCCCGCAGACCAGGCGATTCCACCCCAAGCCGTATCGAAAGCGGGACCTGTGCGAGCTTCTTGATGCCTCCCAGCCTGGTCACGGTGTACCCCGCCACCAGCCCGAAGATCACCTGTGAGGCTGCAAACGACCACCAGTCGATACGCTGCGCCAGAAACGGATTCACGATGCCCAGCGAGCTATACAGCAGGCCCGTCCAGATCGCCGGAGCAATGATGCCGCCCAGCAGAATGGGGCGCTTGGGCCAGATGGGAAGCATGGCCCCATACAGCAAACCCACAAGCAGAGTCGTACATCCCTGGATGATATTGGCGGTGACGAAGGCGCTCAAGCGAAAGTGCCGCATCTCCTCCACAGTCGGATTCACCCAGTCTCCGACACCCGCACCACCGAGCAGGTTCACCACGTACCAGATGCTGTGAAATCGTAAGATGCCGTAGATCTCCGCTGGAATCACCATTGCAATCCCGCCGGCGATTCCGCCCTTGATCCCGCTTGAAATCGGAAATGTCTGCAGAGGCAGTTGTGCACGATGCGTCTCGTCGACCTCGATACGCGCCACGGCTTCGTTCGCTGAAGCCAGGGCCACGATCTCTTCTTCCACTTCGACGTATTCATGTGCCTCGTGCGGCAACACATCGCGGAACCATCCAACCGCGCCGGCGAGGGCGAGCACCAGCCCGAGTATGCCGATACCAAGATTGGTCACAAACGCGGCAAAGACCAGCGTCAGCCCCAGCGCCATCAAAAACGGCCACGCCGTGGGCGCAGGCAGGTGGATCGTATTCGATTGCATCTCCCCGTGGGAAGATGCGGCGGTCACGGGTTCACGGTCTTCCATCATCGTCCTAGGATGTAAACAACGGTGAAGACAACCACCCACACGGCATCGACAAAGTGCCAGTACAAAGCCAGCACCTTTACCCGCTCCGCGTGCTCGGGATGCAGCCTTCGCGTAACCGCGAACGCAAACACCAGGATCATCATCAGCAGGCCCACAACCACGTGCGAGGCATGTAACCCGACGAGTGAGTAATACGTCGTGCCGAACAAATTCGTGTGAATAGTCAGGTGGTCGTGCACAATCAGCTTGTACCACTCACTCGCAGTATCGCCGAGAAAGATCAGGCCCAGCAGGATAGTGACGCCCCACCACAGCCGGAACGCCTGCATGCGTGCATGCGCGATCGCGTGCTCCGCCAGCCAGATGAAGAAGCTGCTTGACAGCAGGCACACCGTTCCAAAGATGGGCAGCTCCAGCACTTCGCGCGGCGTGGGCCCATTGACGTCGCGTCCCAGGTAATAGAGATACGCCACCACAAAGATAGTGAAGATCGCCGATTCCGCAGTGATGAGGCACGCCATCGCTACGACGCCGCGCGACGGCTGCCGCCACTCTGCCTCGTGCCCGGCATGTTCCAGTGGAATTGTGCTCATCTGGTCCTCATTGGCCTATTCATAGGCGGAATCGGGATCTTCGGGATGTTTGATATCCCAAAGCGGCCTGCGGCTTGCCACTTCGGGATCGACAGCAAAGTTGTACACCGGCGGCGGCGAAGGAACAGACCACTCCAGAGTCCAGGCGTCCCACGGGTCCGCTCCGGCAGTCTCGCCGCGAAAGTACGAATGCACCAGGTTGTAGATAAAGATGACGACCGCGATGGCCTGGATGAACCCGCCCACAGAGACGATCTGATTCAGCAACGTCCATCCCCGGTCGGGCTCGTAAGTGTAGATCTGGCGCGGCATTCCCAGCAGGCCCGGGATGTGCATCACATCGAACGTCATGTGGAAGCCGATGACAAGCAGCCAGAAATGCCACTTGCCCAGGCGGTCATCGAGCATGCGGCCCGTCATCTTCGGATACCAGTAATAGAGCGCCGCGAAAATCATGAAGAGAATCGCGCCAACCAGGACGTAATGAAAATGAGCCACGACAAAGTAAGAGTTGTGCAGCTGCCAGTTCCACGGGGAGATGGAAAGCATGATGCCGGTGAGTCCCGCGACTACAAACTGGAAGATAAAGGCAATCGAAAACAACATGGGTGTTTCGAAGCGGACCTTTCCGCCCCAGATCGTAGCCAGCCAATTAAAGGTCTTGATCCCGGTAGGGATGGAAACCACCATGGTTGACAAAGTAAAGAACGCATTGCCGAAGGACGTCATGCCGATGGTGAACATGTGGTGCGCCCACACGCTGAGACTCACGAAAGCGATACCCACCGATGCCGCCACCATGGCGGAATGACCGAAGATCGCCTTGCGCGAGAACACCGGAATTATTTCGTTTGCGAATGCGAATGCGGGCAACACTAATACGTAGACCTCGGGATGTCCGAAGATCCAGAAGAAGTGCGCCCACAAGATCGCCGACCCTCCCGCCTGCGTATCGAAGAAGTGCCCGCCAAGATAGCGATCGATCATCAGCATGGCCTGAGCGGCAGTCAGCGGGCTCACCGCAAGCAGCACCAGAAACGCGACCGTCGCATAAAGCCATGGCAGCAGCGGCATGCGCGACAACGTCATGCCCTTGCACCGCATGCAAAAAACTGTGGCAATGATGTTAATCGATGTTCCGATACTGCCGATGCCATTTGCGATCAGTCCCACAGACCAGTAATCCATGGTGTGGCCGGGGGAGAAGGCGCGTTCCGTCAGCGGCGCGTATGCAAACCAACCCACGTCGGGTGCTGAACCGGTTCCGGCAAGTCCCACGCCTCCGATAAAGCTGTAGTAGAGCAGAATGCCCGCAAATGTGCTGATCCAGAAACTAAATGCATTCAGCCGTGGAAAGGCCATATCGCGCGCGCCTATCATGAGCGGCACAAGATAATTCCCAAAGCCAAACAAAATTAGCATGCCCACCAGAAAGACCATGGTTGTGCCATGCATGGTGAACAGCCGGTTGAACGTGGCGGGGCTGATAAAAGTGTTGTGCGGCACCAGGAGCTGGATGCGGATCAACATCGCTTCGATACCGCCGATAACCAGGAAGATCAGTGCAACCGCGATATAGAGAATGCCCAGCCTTTTGTGATCGACCGTGACCACCCAGCTATGGATCGTTTCGAGGTAAGTGCCTCGAGAACCCTGCGGGCGCGTCCGGTCTAGCCCCACTTCGATTCCGCCCGCAACTGGAACGTTCGGCATGTCCATCGGCATCTCCGAAAAATCGTTACTTCAGCGTAATCAGGTAAGCAGTGATCTGCGCATTCTGACGGTCGGTCAGGTGCATGGCTGGCATGAGGGAGCCGGGCTTGAACGTATTCGGATCATCAATCCAGGCTTTCAGGTTCTCCGCGGTATTGCGCATCGCTCCCGAAGCCAGTGTTTCGCGACTCATCAAATGAGTCAGGTCGGGTCCAAAGCGTCCATTGGCAACAGTCCCCATCACGGTGTGGCAGTTGATGCATGCCTGCTGCTCGAAGACCCGCTGGCCATCATGCGCCGTTATGGCCGTGAGGCTCACCTGGCGGTTGCGCCGCGGGCTCCATCGGCGTAGCCGGCGAATTGGATGGAACGCTGATGCGCTCCGCCGGAATTCCCAGGGTTGGGCATGGCGATGCCGCCCTCCTGACCGCCGGCAATCTCCGTCTGGGGCTTCTGCTGCGCAGCGATCCACTGCTGAAATTGATCCGGGGTATCGACGTAGACGCGCAACAGCATCCGGGCGTGCTCGGTCCCGCAGAACTGCGCGCATTGTCCGACATAGACGCCCGGCTTATGCGGATCGATCCACATCTCGTTTACGCGGTTGGGCAGCAGGTCCGTCTTCCCTGCCAGTTGCGGCACCCAGAAGCTGTGTATCACGTCGGCCGAGGTCAGCTTCATGAACGTGGGCCGCGGATCTTCGGAGGTGCTGGCCGGAACGTGTAGTTCATTCGCGGTCACCACGTTATATTGCGGGTAGTGAAACTCCCACCAGAACTGGTGCCCCACGACAGTTACGTCGATGGCCGAGGCTGGCTTGCGGACGTCCTGCACTGAGAACAGCACGCGCGCCGTACCCAGAAAGAGCACAACAATGATGAGAATGGGAATGATGGTCCAGGCCAGTTCGATCTGTATGCTGCCGAACACCTGCGGCGGCTCATTCACGTCGCCTGGACGTGCGCGATAGCGCACCAGCGCATATACCAACAGCGCGCTGACTCCAACGAAGATGGCCGCCGTAATCGCGAGAACAAAAAGAGAAAGCTCGTTTACCTCGCGCGCCGGAGTCGAAGCCGTAGAGAAGACCGAGGTGGAGGAATCGGCGCCCCACGCCCCGCAGCAACTCCCCACCGTCGCTGCCGCCAGAAGCTCACCGATTATGGCACGCAATTTCACTTGGTCCGTTCCCAGGGTAATGGTTGTTCCAAGTTGGAGGCCGCGAAAGTCGATTCGATGCGACGCGAATCACCAGGGGTTGTCCACGGCAAGTCCGAGTATAACGCTGCTTTTCAGCTTCCAGCGCCGTCTGTTTCCATGAGGCTACATCCTCCTAGGACTCTTTACAATCGCGCCGTCCCATTTGTTGTCATCCCACCCCACCGAAGATGGGGAAGAACCGTCGAAGGTTTCAAGCGCCCAACCCTTCCGATGCGGACTCGACTGATCGCTGAGTTTCATTCCCGCGCGGCGGGTTTTGATTCTGACCGGCAGGATCTCTTTCAACCAGCGGAATCCGGAAGCGAAAGGTCGTTCCCTGCCCAGGTTGGCTGCTCACCTCAATCTCTCCGCCGTGTGCCGCTAAGATGGCGCGGGCTATGGGAAGCCCCATACCGGTCCCCTTGCCGCGCGCAGAACTGTTCCTGCCCCGATAAAATTTCTCGAAGATAAATGGAAGATCCGCGGCATCGATTCCCGGCCCGTTGTCTTCCACGCTGAATTCCACATGCCCGTCACGCTGGCGGCTGCCCAGCACAATCCTGCTTCCCGCCGGGGAATAGCGCGCTGCATTCTCCAGCAGGTGTCGGCAGACGCGGCCTAGGAGGTGCGGGTCAAACCAGATGGGCTTATCCGGTTCTTCTACCGCCAGCACCACCCGGTGCGACGCCAGCAACTCGTGCGACTCCTCAAGCGCATGTTCGAGCAGAGTGCGCGTGTGTTGAGGAGACGCGTGGACTTGGACCACGTTGGCGTCGATCTCAGCCATCTCGACTGCCTCGCCGATGAGTTTGTCGAGGCGCGCGCTTTCCTCGTCGACCACCGCCGCCAGGTCCTGCCGTGCTGCCTCATCCAGTCCTTCTGATTGCACCAGCATCGTCGCCGCGGCGCGAATCCCGGTCAGCGGCGTACGCAACTCATGCGTCAATGAATCGATAAGCGCTGTCCGCAGCCGCTCACCCTCCCGCGCAGCCTCCATCCGCGTATACTTTTCAATCGCCAGTGACCGTGTCAGCGCGATCGCCACCTGGGCGCCGATCGCCGTCGCGGCTTCGCGCGACAGACGATCCGGACTCCATGCCAATGCTCCTATCGGCGTCACACCCAGCGTCAACGCCAGAGATGAAAACTTTTCCAACCCCGTGAGGGTAGAATGATGGCCCTGCATAAGAACCTGCAGGCTCGCCTTGGCGCTCTCCGGTATCTCGGTCAGCGAAGAGTAAAACTGGTCCTGGTCGTGAACGTACAGGATCACAGCATCCAGGTTGAAGTTGCGCTCGATGAGCCGCGGCAGATCGTGAATCAGCCCGGCCGCGTCCTCATGCAGCATCATGTCCTGGCTGAGCGTGTAAAGCCGCTCCACGTCCTCGCGCCGCTCCTCGGCCTGCATCGTTTGCCGCCGGGCTCGTTCCGCCAACCGGCCCACCACAACCGAACTGACCGCAAAGGAGAGCATCTCCACCCACTCCTGAGGTCCCGCCAGGCGCAGCGTGTGCAAGGGCGCCAGAAAGAAGTAGTCGAACGAAAGCGCGCAAAGACCTGCCACATACAGGGAGAGAACGATGCCCGCGCGGGCGGCAAACCACACCACCATCGCGAGGAAGATGAGACCCGCCGCGGTCTCCTTAATGTGCGCGACCGAAAGCAGGAACGTGACCAGCGCCATCCCCAGCGTGGCGGCGACCCAGCGGACCACGTTCTGCCACATGGACCGGCGATCTTTTGTCTCTGACACGCGGAGTTCCTTCGCCCTCTCTCACGGAGCATCATACCGGTCGAGTCAAATGATGTAATCTTGCCGTAAAGGCCAAAACAGATGCCGGGAAGAATTCTGGTCATTGACGATGAACCGCAGATTACGCGTGTGCTGCGTGCCGCACTGTCCGCCCAGGGTTTTGATGTGCGCACCGCCAATGACCCGGAAGAGGGCCTGCACATCTTCCGCGAATGGTCGCCCGACCTGGTCATCACCGACCTGATGATGCCAGGCATGAGCGGCGTCGAGGTGTGCCGCGCCATCCGGTTGCACGGCCCCACCCCGGTGCTGGTGCTTTCCGTGCGCGACCACGAACGATCCAAGGTCGAGGCACTCGACGCGGGCGCGGACGACTATGTCACCAAGCCCTTCGGCATTCAGGAGTTGATGGCCCGAGTCCGTGCCCATCTGCGCCGCGCGCCGGAGCGCACCACGGCCGCGATTGAAACCGGAGACTTCGTCGTGGACGCAACCGCTCACACCATCACCGTGCAGGGCAAGCCCATTCACCTGACCCCCAAGGAATTTGATCTCCTGCTCCACCTCGCCCGCCACTCCGGCAAGGTCATGACGCACCGGGCGCTGCTCACGGCGGTCTGGGGCGGCCAATCGGCGCACCAGCCGGAGTACCTGCGCGTCTTTGTCGGCCAGTTGCGCAAGAAGCTGGAGAACGAGACCGGCCGCCAATATATCCAGACCGAGCCGTGGGTGGGCTACCGCTTCGTATCCGAGGGCTGGGTCGGGAGTGAAGAATAGGCATCCGTTTCCCGCTCGCGCCCACCCGGCCACCCGCATGGCTGAGCCATCCTGATTCTGCGTCAAACTTGGGTTTTCCGGCCATCTTTATGTTTTATTTATAACTTCCTTCTCATACTCAAACACAGCACAAGCCACCATGAATTGTGCGTACAGAGTGATGTGCGCATAGAAAGTTGCGGCCGTGAATGTCTTTGGGCTCGCGGTCGTTGCCTGCTTTGTGCATTGAGGAGCGAGTGCTTCTATGCAAGATCTGATGATGTTATTGTTCACAGCGGTTTTCTTCGGCCTGGCGTTTCTCTATGTCAAGGCTTGCCAGAAGTTGAGGTAGCCCATGGATGTCATCACTGCAGTCGCTTTGATCCTTTCCGTCCTGCTCCTGGGATATCTGACCGTCTCCCTTCTGTATCCGGAGAAATTCTGACATGTCGGCCAATGGCTGGTTGCAATTTGCCGTCTATAGCCTGGTGCTGCTTGCCACCGTCCGTCCCGTCGGACTTTATCTGACCAGAGTGCTCGAGCGGCAACGCACCTGGCTCGATCCGGTCCTGCACCCGCTGGAGCGGCTCATCTACAAGTTCGCCGGCGTCGAGGCGGACCACGAGATGAACTGGCGCGAGTATGCCTTTGCGCTGCTTGGATTCTCCGCGGTCAGCCTGCTGGTCACCTACGCCATCGAGCGCCTGCAGGCGGTGCTGCCTTTGTGGAATCCGCAGAAACTGGCCGCGGTCGGGCCCGACCTGGCGTGGAATACCGCTGCCAGCTTCACCACCAACACCAACTGGCAGTCGTACACGCCCGAAACCACCATGAGCTATCTCACCCAGATGGCGGCCCTGGCGACGCATAACTTCTTCTCGGCCGCCGCAGGCATCGCGGTTGCGGTGGCTCTGATTCGTGGCATCAAGCGCACGTCGTCGACAACCATCGGCAACTTCTGGGTCGACGCCACGCGCACCATGCTCTATGTTCTGCTCCCCGCATCGCTCATCTATGCGTTGTTGCTGGTGGCGCAGGGCGTCCCGCAAAACCTGCATCCCTACACGATGGCGCATCCCCTGGAACAGCCCTCGCAGATGCAGACCATCGCGCAGGGCCCTGTCGCTTCGCAGGAAGCCATCAAGATGCTGGGCACCAATGGCGGCGGATTCTTCAACGCCAACAGCGCCCACCCCTTCGAGAACCCCACGCCCTTCTCGAACTTCCTGCAGATCCTGTCCATCTTCATCATCCCCGCCGGCCTGACCTACACGCTGGGCCGCATGACCGGCTCGCCCGGCCACGGATGGGCTGTCTTCGCCACCATGTTTGTCCTGTTCGCGGCCGGATTCACGACTGTCTACTGGGCTGAGTCGCATCCTCACCCGCTGATCCACGGCGCCGTGCAGACAGGCACTGCCACCGCGCCGGGCGGCAACATGGAAGGCAAGGAAGTCCGCAACGGCATCGCCGAGTCCTCGCTCTTCGCCACCATCACCACCGACGCCAGTTGCGGCGCCGTAAACGGCATGCACGACAGCTTCACCCCGCTGGGCGGCATGGTCGTGCTGACCAACATCATGCTCGGCGAAGTCATCTTCGGCGGCGTCGGATCAGGCCTCTACGGCATGTTGATCTTCGTGGTCCTGGCGGTCTTCATCGCGGGACTGATGGTGGGCCGCACGCCGGAATATCTGGGCAAAAAGATCGAAGCCTACGACGTGAAGATGTCGATGCTCTACGTGCTCATCTTCCCGCTCATCATTCTGACGCTCACCGCGATCTTCGTCATGTCGCCCACCATTGGCTTATCCGCGCTGACCAATGCCGGACCCCACGGGCTGAGCGAGATCCTTTATGCGTTTACCTCGGCCACGGGCAACAACGGTTCGGCCTTCGCAGGCTTGAGCGCCAACACCTGGTGGTACAACGTGGTGCTCGGCTGGACCATGCTCGCGGGCCGCTTCCTGATGCTGATTCCGGTTCTCGCCCTGGCCGGCAACCTGGCGCAGAAGAAGAGCGTGCCGCCGTCGCCTGGAACGTTTCCTGTCAATACCAGCCTGTTCACCGTGCTGCTGACTGGCGTGGTTTTGATTCTCGGCGCACTTACGTTCTTCCCCGTACTGAGCCTGGGACCGATCCTGGAACATTTGCTGCTGAAGGCCGGACAGGTTTTCTAGTGAATTGACCGAGACAAGAGACGAGACCAACTGAGATGGCTGAGAAGAAGAGTCTTTGGAACACCGCAATCATGGGCCAGGCGCTGGTGGATTCCGTGCGCAAGCTCAACCCGCGCTGGATGATCAAGAACCCCGTGATGTTCGTGGTCGAAGTGGGCAGCGTGCTCACCACGGCACTGCTCATCGACAACACCGTGCATCACCGCGCCGGCTTTGGCTTCAATCTGCAGATCACGCTGTGGCTGTGGTTCACCGTGCTGTTCGCCAACTTTGCCGAGGCCATGGCCGAGGGCCGCGGCAAGGCCCAGGCCGACACGCTGCGCAAAGCCAAGGGCGAAACCATCGCCCAGCGGTACACCGCATCCGGCGCATTTCGAAGAGGTGGCCAGCGGCCTGCTGCGCGCCGGCGACGTCATCTACGTTGCGGCCGGGCAGCTACATCGCCGGCGACGGCGAAGTGATCGAAGGCGTCGCCTCGGTCGACGAATCGGCCATCACCGGCGAGTCCGCTCCCGTCATTCGCGAAGCCGGCGGCGACCGGTCCGCCGTCACCGGCGGAACCAAGGTCCTCTCGGACTGGATCAAGGTCCGCATCACCTCCAATCCCGGGGAAACCTTCCTCGACCGCATGATCGCGCTGGTCGAAGGCGCCACCCGGCAGAAGACTCCCAACGAAATCGCGCTCAGCATCCTGCTCTCCGGCCTGACCATCGTGTTTCTTCTGGCCGTGGTCACGCTGCAGCCCTTCGCCATGTATTCCAAGGCGCCGCAAACCGTCTTCGTGCTCGTCTCGCTGCTGGTCTGCCTGATTCCGACGACCATCGGCGGCCTGCTCTCGGCCATCGGCATCGCCGGCATGGACCGCCTGGTGCAATACAACGTGCTGGCCATGAGCGGCCGCGCCGTCGAAGCCGCCGGCGACGTCAACACGCTGCTGCTCGACAAGACCGGCACCATCACGCTCGGCAACCGCCAGGCTACTGAATTCGTTCCCGCGCCCGACGTCAGCGCAGAGCGGCTGGCCGATGCAGCGCAGCTCGCCTCGCTTTCCGACGAGACGCCCGAGGGCCGCTCCATCGTCGTCCTCGCCAAGACCCAGTACAACCTGCGCGGCCGCGACCTCGGCGGTATTCACGCCGATTTCGTTCCCTTCACCGCGCAGACGCGCATGAGCGGCGTGAACCTGCCCGGCGTCCGCATTCGCAAGGGCTCGGTCGATGCCATCTCCCGCTTCCTCGAGGAACAGGGTTCCTCCCTCCCCAAGAAAGTGCGCGACGCGGTCGAGGAGATTGCCCGTGCCGGCGGCACACCGCTGGTGGTGGCGGAGAACTCCTCCGCCCTCGGCGTGATTTACCTCAAGGACATCGTGAAGGGCGGACTCAAGGAGCGCCTCGCCCGCCTGCGCGCCATGGGCATTCGCACCATCATGATCACCGGCGACAACCCCCTCACCGCCGCCGTCATCGCGCGCGAAGCCGGCGTCGACGACTTCCTCGCCGAAGCCAAGCCCAAAGACAAGATGGACCTGATCAAGCGCGAACAGGGCAAAGGCAAGCTGGTCGCCATGACCGGCGACGGCACCAACGATGCGCCCGCCCTCGCCCAGGCCGATGTCGGCGTGGCCATGAACTCCGGCACCCAGGCCGCCAAGGAAGCCGGCAACATGGTCGACCTCGATTCCAATCCCACCAAGCTCATCGAGATCGTCGAGATCGGCAAGCAGTTGCTGATGACCCGCGGAGCGCTCACCACCTTCTCCATCTCCAACGACGTGGCCAAGTACTTCGCCATCATTCCCGCCATGTTTGCGGGCGCCTTTCCTGTGCTGAATGCGCTCAACATCATGTACCTGCATTCGCCGCAGTCGGCCATTTTGTCCGCGGTGGTCTTTAACGCCATCATCATCGTCGCGCTCATTCCGCTGGCCCTCAAAGGCGTGAAATACGAGCCCAAGCCCGCCGAAGCCCTGCTTCGCCGCAACCTGCTGGTCTATGGAGTCGGCGGCGTCATCGTCCCCTTCATCGGCATCAAGGCCATCGACATGCTTCTCGTCGCCATGCACCTGGCATAATCAAGGAGACTCACCTTGCTTTCCGCGCCCACTCTTCCGCCCCCAGTAGCTGTCAAGACGCAGACGGTCGTGCATTCCGTCTGGAATACCTCGATCCGCTTCACGCTGCTGGCTACGGTGCTCTTCGGCTTGGGATATCCCCTGCTGGTCACTGGAATCGCTGGGGTGATCTTTCCCCACAAAGCCGGCGGGAGCCTGATTTTGAAAGACGGCCAGGTCATCGGCTCGGAACTGCTCGCGCAGAGCTTCACCTCCAATCGCTACTTTCATCCCCGCCCCTCGGCCGCCGGCAACGGTTATGACGCAACCTCGTCGGGCGGCTCAAACCTTGCCCAATCGAACGCCAAGCTTGTGCAGCGCATCCAGGGCGACATCGACAAGCTGAGCGCGGCCCACGCCGGGAAGCCTGTACCCATCGATCTGGTCACCACGTCCGGATCAGGTCTCGACCCCGACATCACGCCTGATTCCGCCTTCTACCAGGCGTCCACTGTCGCCAAGGCCCGCGGGCTCAGCGAAGACGCCGTGCGCGCTCTGATCCAGAAACATATCGCCGGACGCCAGCTCGGCCTGCTCGGCGAACCGCGCGTCAACGTCCTCGAACTCAACCTGGATTTGGACTCACTCGGAGTCGTCAGTGATTCCACCGCGAAGTAACTCGCTTTATCGGGGCCCAGATCCGGGATGATCACAGACAGGTGTTTCGCCGGGGAGTAGAGATCTCGCGGTTGAAACCCGGGGGATCGCGAAAGTCGGGGCGGTCTACCCTATTCGTCGTTCGGCTTGTCCTGGTTGGGCGCTGGAGCAGTTCCGGTACCCGTGCTTTGGACACCGCTCCGAGCCGCCTGCCGAGCCAGCTTTTCGGCTTGCTTGCGCCGGTGGCGGCGGACCAGGTCCGGCCAGAATTCGATAACTTCGGCCCCGACAATCCCTTCAGCCGAGACCGTCAGTCCATCACTGATCGTGGAGGCGACATCCCGTTCGGAAGGGGGGTAGTAGGTCCGCGCAATGGCAGCACCGATCAGGTTGCCCCCGACGTTGGCATAGTTCGGTCCCCAGCTGCCGTTGTCGCGCCGGCACCACACCGTACTGGACGCGGCCCAAAGAAATCGCTTGCCCGCGCTGCCGGTGCCTTTCTGGAAGTAGCGGGGATCTTCATGCAGCACCACGGGCAGCACGGCATTCCCAAAGAAGTTGCCGATGAATTGATCTGAATAGGCGCCCCCGAAGCGCTTTGCGTAGCCCTGCATCCCCTGTCCCCACTCGGGGTAGCTGTCGTCCGCCTGGCCGATGCCGGCCACCACACTGGCCAGCAAAAAGGGCCATGGATCGATGGAACTTCTAAAAAAGAGGCGGAATTTTTGCCCCGGCGAAAGAGGAAGCGCATCCGGATTGCGCGTGGTGTTGAACGTGGCCATCACTCCGGCCACCCTCTGATGTTCCTGCGCCTTCAGCTGTTCCTCAGCCTTTTCATGTTGAATTTCCGCATCGGTCTTCGCCACCGGCGCCTGGGAGCTGGAGCTCTCCTGCGGGGCAGCCGCGGGGTTCGTTCCATTTTGCGGCTGCGCCTGCGAGCCCGGTACGAGCGCGCTGTCCGGCGGCGCGGCGTCGCCCTGCGGCCGAGGAGCCTCGGGCAGGGCAGCGGGCGCGTTCAGTATTGCCCCTGTCTCAGGCGCCTGGCATAAAAGGCAACCGGGGAGCATGAGACACGTAAGTCCAAGCGCGAGCGCGCTATAGAAGAGAGTAAAGCGTAAGAACATCCAGTCACCAGCCGCAGAATTGGCGCCCCGTCGGTATTAAGCCACTCCCTGAGAGACGGAGTGAAAGGGGCTGCACGTGTGAAAAACCCCTCCCTGCGGCGCCGTCTGTGTCCTGCGCTCCGGAGCGAGGTGATATACGTACTTAAAACCTATCTGTTAGACGCGCTTCCTCGCAACAAAGACACATTTCCTCTCGCCTCGAGGTCACGACCCCGAGGACAGCTGCGCCTGTCCCGCCTGCCGGCTCTTGATCTCGTTCAGCAGCAGTTCCACCTTGTCCTCATTCTCAAGGGCTTTGAACTTGTCTTCGAGAGTCTCCGGGACCATCACTTCGCTGGTCGCCACATTCGCGGCAGCCTTCATCTGCACCCGGCTCTTCATGCGCTCCAGGGCATGATCCTGATCCGGACCAACGGCCTGGCGGGCAATCGCCGCCCGTCCCACGACCTTGGCACGACGGTGTTCGGCCACCAGCATCTCGCAGTGAGCCCTCGTTTCGGTCAGCTTCTGGTCCAGCTTGCGCAGCGCCTGGCGCAGGTTATCCGCCTCATGCTTCTGGTCTTCTGCCTGGGCGGCAAATCCCACCGCCAGCTGATCGTGGCTCAACGCCCGCTCCAGTGCCGCGCGCGCCAGATCGTCGAGCCCCTTCTGCACGGCCAGTTCCGCCTTGCGCCGCCATTCTGCCGCCTGCTGCTCCTGGTCGAGGCGCTTCTTGGCCAGCAGATGTTCATCCGCAATCGCGATTGCGACCTGCGTCTTGACCTGGAGCAACTGGTTCTCCATATCGAGAACGATCTGCTTCAGGAGCCGTTCGGGATCTTCCGCCTTCTCCACCAGGTCATTCAAATTTGCACGCAGCAACGTGCCTACCCTGTCCAGTAATGACATACCACCCTCCCTGCTGAGCTGCCGCTTTTTAGCTCCAGCTCGCTGACCGTCTGTTTATCCACCAATGCCGCTACCAGCTGCCTTCATCCTGTCCATCGATTTCCCGGTTTACCAATTCCGCGCCCCCTTCTTCCCCTTGTTTCCGGCAAAAGAAGGGGGCACCCCCCAGTCCCGTTGCAACCCGTCTGTTGAATCTGCAGCTCCCGCTAAACCAGCCCAGGAACTGAGGCAGCGAGCTAGCTCTTCGGAGCCTCTCCGTTCACCGGCTTCTTCCCGATCGCCTGCACGTTCGACATCAATTGCTTGATGTCCATCCCGCTCAGGGCTTCAAACAAAGCCGGGACCTGCGCGGCGATCTTGGTCATATCGGCCGTGATCTTGCTCGCTCCCGCCGCTCCATCATTGCCGGTGGACACGATGGTGATCTTGTCCACCTTGCTCAACGGCTCGGCCATCGCGCGCACCACATCGGCCATATTCGTGAGCAGCTTGTCGACTACCGCCGCCTGATTCCATTCCTGATAGGCCTCGGCCTTGACATTCATCGCCTTGGCTTCCGCCTCGCCCTTCTGGAATATGATGCTGGCCTCCGCTTCGCCCTGGGTCCGAATCGCCGCTGCACGTCCCTCGGCCTCCGCCGTCAGGCGATTTTTCTCCGCAGCCGCCATGTACTCGATGCGCTGGCGTTCGATCTCCGCGCGCTTTCAGCACGGTGGCGATTAATTCCTTTTCATGGCGCAGAATCTCCGCCTCCTGCACCTTGATCTGGCCTTCCTTCTCCACCTGCTGCACCTTCACCTGCTCGGCCGTGACCTGCTGCTGCATCACGTTGGTCTGCAACTCGTATGCCTTGTCCGCCATGGCCTGCTGGCGGCGGCTCTGCTCCGCATATTCCGCCTTCTTGATCTCGAGGTCGCGCTGCGCCTCGGCCTGGCGGGTCTGCGATGCCGTCTCGGCAATCACGCGCTCCTGGTCGGCCTGGGCCTTGGCAACCGCAGACTCCCGCAGTGCCGTGGCACGCTTGATCGCCGTATCGCGCTCCGCGTCGGCCGTTGCCATCTCGGCATCGCGCTTGATGCGGGCCACGTCCGGCCGGCCCATGTTGGAGATGTACTCGTTCTTGTCGCGCACTTCCTTGATGGTGAACGAGATAACCTCCAGTCCCATCTTGCTCATGTCTTCCGCGCAGGTGGCGCGCATGCGCTCGCCGACCATCTCCGGCTCCTTGACGATCTGTTCCACCGTCAACTGCCCGATGATGCCGCGCAGGTGGCCTTCCATCACCAGCCGGATCAGCCCTTCGCGCTGCTGCGGAGGCTTGGTCAGAAACTGCTCCGCGGCGGTGAGGATCGATGCCTGGTCGCTGCGCACCTTGATCTGCGCCACGGCCTCCACGGTCACGGCCACGCCCTGCTTGGTGTAGAGATCCTGCTGCGGAGCCACATCGAAGCTCATCAGTTCCAGGCTCAGTTCGCGGCAGTTCTCCACCATGGGAAAGATCACCGTGCCATGTCCCTTGATGACCCGAGGGCCGCGAAATCCGTAGACAATCAGAGCCTCGTTCGGCCCTGCCTTGCGATACATCCTGGCCAGAATCCCCATGACAAAGATCAGCGCCAACACGCCTAATCCGACAAAGAGTACAAGTTGATTCGTCATTGCGTTCCCGGCCCTTTCGTCCGGGAGATGCGGGGTGAATGGTTAACTGCGATGGTCAAACATCAGTGTTTCGAGCCGGCGTTGCGGCCGTTTTTGGGAAACATCTTGGCCAGAAACCCAAGCAGGAAGATCCCCACCAGGATGGCCATATCCGTTATCAGCACGGTCGTAGTCGTCATTTGAAGCCTCAGCCTTCAGTGAACAGTGATCAGAGTGAGTTCTCGAGTCCGGGCAACGCATTTTGCTATCCCTGGCGCCCTGGCCCGATGTCCTGCGGGGCCGAAGACGGGTGATCCCCGATCACTGACAACGGATCCCCGTCTCCCAGCATTTCTTCCCAACGCCGTACGTAGGCGATGCCCCTTTCATACCGGACAACGAATACCTCTTCCTGTTTGGAAATCGGTACCCCGTCCTCGGAGCGCGCCGGCGCACAGCATCGCGCGCCCAGTTGCTCGTAGACAATCTCGCCTGTCCCGTCGGCGCGGATGGGCGACGAAACCCTGCCCACCGCGCCCACGACTTCCGTTTCATCCGCGGTGAGTTCATGCTCGTGGGGCATCAAAACCCGCGTGAGGAAGAGAAACACGATCGCTCCTCCCGCGATGCCGCACACCACCGCCAGCACCAGCACAACGGCGGTAACAAAGCTGCCATAGCGCGTCAGCAGGTACCCCGCCGCGCCAAACCAGCAAAGAAAAATCATCAGCGAGAAGGCGTTCCACCACGGGACCGCCGCTCCCTGACCGGCCGCGGACTTCTGTCCCGCTCCCCCCTGAGCCGCATGCGCAACATGTCCCGCATGGGGCAGATGAGACCCATGCGGAAGGTGCACGTGTCCTCCAAAGTGCCCCATCCCGCCCAGCAGCGTGAACGCGCTCAGGAACAGTCCAGCCAGAAAACAAACCAGATAAAACGATTCCCAGGTCATCGTGGCGACCCCTCTTTCGAACCATTCGGTGTCTGCTCGGTCTTGCCTGCCGCCTGCCCGTTCTCTGCTGATCCCTGACCCCTGATCCCTGACCCCTGTATCTTCGGCCGCAGCACTTCCACCAGCCGCGGCGCCAGCCCCGGCGTCTCCAGAATCGCCTCCAGCAACAGCAGGCATTCCCGCGTATGCTCATGGCGCGCCAGCGTCAGCAGCGCCTGCTTCAACTCCGGGTCGCGGTGAAAGCGCTCCGCGCCCGAGACCAGCCACAAATCCAGCTTGTCTTCCACATTGCGCAGTTCGCTCTGCAGTTCCGGCGAATATCCCTCGGGATCGTCCACCAGGTAGCCGGGGTGAACCTTGAAGAATCCCGCCAGGGTCTGCCGCGTGGTGTTGGTCAGGTGCGGGCGCGCTCCGCTTTCAATCTGCGAGAGGTAGCTCTGGCTCAGCTTCGAGCCCGTCTCCGCCTCGATGGCGCGAACCAGCTCCTGCTGGCTCATGGCCCGGTCAAGACCGCGAAGGCTTCCTTCGACTTCCCGCAGATAGCGGATCTTTTCGCCCAGTTTCATGACGTGCTTGCGATGCGTCCCCTTTCGGACTGAACACCCTATCGCAATGTGCAATAACAATATCGCATATTGCGATAAAAGGCAAGATCCCGCCTGTGGAAATCTCTTTGGGCGCGTCCCTTTGGGGAAACTAGAGGCTCACCCGTCAGCCGGCATCTAAGGTCTCGAGGAGCCAAGATGCCCAACCCCATCGTCTATTTCGAAATTGTTGGCAAGGATAAAGCCGCGTTAGAAGACTTTTACAGCGCGGTCTTTGATTGGCAGATCACCCCGGCGTCGGAGCAGTATTCACACGTCTCGCCCGGGGGCGGCATCAACGGCGGCATCGGCAAGTCGATGGATGGCGGACCCGGGCACGTCACCTTTTACGTGGAAGTGGCCAATGTGGAGGAGAGCCTTACCCTGGTCGAGAGCCGCGGCGGCCGTCGCGTGATGGACCCGGAGCAGATGCCCAACGGCCCACTGATCGGCCTCTTCACCGACCCCGAAGGCCGCGTCATTGGCCTCATCCAGGCTGGCTCGATGCGCGCTGGCTGAACCAGACTCTTCCACTCACAGCGCCGCAAAATCAATAAAAGCGCGCTGCGGATCGGTAGCGACCAGCTTCACCATCAACCGGTCGCCGACGTCGAGACCCTTGCCGCCACTCACCAGCATGCCCTCGACGTGGAGATCGAGGGCGCGCACAAACGTGCCGTGCTGGGTCACGCCGGTCACGATCGCCTTGAAGCTCTGCCCGATGCGCGGATGCAGCGCCACGGCGGCGATACGCTTCTGCATCTCGCGCTCCACCTTGCGCGCTGCGTCCTCCATCTGCGTGCACCGCAGCGCAATTGCGTTGAGCGACTCTTCGGAATAGGGCTGCGGCCCGGCACCAATCAACGCCTTCAAAATCCGCTGCGCCACCATGTCCGGAAACCGCCGGTTGGGCGCCGTCGAATGCGTGTAGTCCTGCACCGCCAGCCCGAAGTGGCCCGGATCCGGCTGATTCGGCTTCACCAACACATATTCACCCGGCCCCATCAGCTTGATCACCGCCAGTGAAAGATCCGGAAAGTGATCTGGATCCTTCTGCTTCTGCGTCAGCAGAAATTCATTGAGCGGCTTCGAGTCGGGCTGCGCCGGCAGCTTTGTTCCCAGGCCGTCCGCCAACTCCACGATCCGGTCCCAGCGCTTGGGCGTGCGCACGATGCGGCGGATTGAGGCGACCCTGGCATCATCAAACGTCCGCGCCATGACGCCATTCGCCGCCACCATGAATTCCTCGATGAGGGAAGTGGCGCGATTCTTTTCCTGGAGAGTCAGATCGACCACCTGGTCGCCGGTGGTTACGGGGCGCGTTTCGATGGTCTCGAGGTCCAGCGCGCCATGCTGAAAGCGGCTGCCCAGCATGCGCTGCGCCGCCTGGTCCTGCAGCTTGAGTTGCGCGGCAAGATCAGCGTTCGCCGCAACCTTGGCCGGCTCCGGCCCGCGGCCTTCGAGCCATGCGCCCACGGCGTTATAGGCCAGCTGCGCGCGGTTCCGCACCAGGGCGCGGTAAGCCTTCCCATCAGAGGCGTTGCCTGCCGCGTCGACGGTGTACTCGATCACAATCGCGGCGCGATCTTCGTTCTCGTTGAGTGAAGTGATGCCTTCGGAAAGCTCGGGCGGCAGCATCGGAAACACCTTCACCCCGGTGTAAACCGATGTCGTCTCGCTGCGCGCATGGTCGTCAAGGACGGTTCCTTCCGCCACCCGCGCATCCACATCCGCCACCCCGACCAGCACCCGGATCCGGCCATCCGGAAGCTGCTCCGCCCACTCGATCTGATCGAGGTCTTTGGATGTGTCGTTGTCGATCGATGACCACAGCAAGCCGCGCAGGTCCTGAATTGGGGCGGAAGACGATGCCGGCGTCGGGTGCGTTCCAGCGTCTTTCTGGATGGCGGCGAGTTGCGCCTCCGCCGCGGCTGAAAAGTCCGGCTGAAAGCCGTGTTCGATCATGGCTGTGCGAGCAGCCGCAATGAGATTGAAGTGTAAAGGCTGGCTGGAATTCATAGATAAGGTCAGGCTCCCGAATTGACGCGAAGTGCCAGCCTATCACTTTCCGATGACCGTAGATTGAACGCTCGAAGCCGTCCCCGGAGCCACCACGTTCACGGTCAGATACACGCTGTGGCTAACCACCGTGTTGTTCACGTAGGAGCCCGCCGTCACCGTCAGGGTCGCTACCCCGAGCGGTGTGCCGCCGTTTTGCGCCAGTTGCACGCTGCTGCTGCAGCCCATCCCGGCGCCCGCCGCACCTGCCAGGAGAAGCAGCAACGTCATCCATCGCCGCGCACGATGCACGCACTCTTTGGAGGCGAAGATACGAGCCCGCCGGCCAAGCGGAAGCACAAAGAAAACCAAAACTGCCAACGCGGCCTCGCCCGCAGCCCTGGGCCAGACCTGTCCGGGACCACGACGCGCCGAGGTTGTCGTTCCACCGGCCGCGTAGGTCTGTACCGTAAATGTGACTGTACCGGTAGGCGTCACCTGCTGCGGACTCGCGGTGCAGGTCATGTCGTCCTGCGTCGGCACCGCGCAGACCACCTGGATCTGGTTATTGAATCCGCCCAGCCCCGTCACGACGAACGATGCCGAGCCGGATGAACCCTTCACGATGGTGAGGTTGGTAGGAGGATTGGACGGCGACGGGGTGATGGAAAAATCCTGTACGTCGATCGTGACCGGATTCGAAGTTCCTGGCGCATAGTAGAGGTCGCCCACATACACGGCAGTGAGCACGTTTTGCCCCCCAGGAAGCGCCCCGGTAAGAAGCGTCGCCGTCGAGCTGTAATTGAGCGATGCGCCCAGCGCAAC
The DNA here is from genome assembly GCA_963737665.1 of uncultured Acidobacteriaceae bacterium. Taxonomy (GTDB): domain Bacteria; phylum Acidobacteriota; class Terriglobia; order Terriglobales; family Acidobacteriaceae; genus Telmatobacter. The sequence goes on along the minus strand of CAVTTW010000017.1, from coordinate 509,245 downwards.
CGTCCCCAGAACGGTAGTTCCGTCGTAGAAGATGACATTTCCGGTGGGGTTCTGTTCTGTGTTTGTCGCCGGTATGCCGATGGGCGTAACGGTGGCGAGCAGCGTCACCACCTGGCCCGGCGCGGTGGTGTTGATATTCACCGAAAGCGTGACCGTATCCGGCAGCAGGACCGACTGCAGAGCGATGGCATTGGACGTGCTCGCCGCCCAGCTCGTATCGCCGGAATACACCGCCGTGATGGTGTGAAGCACTGCGGCTGACAGGGTAATGTTGCCCAGCGTAGCTGCATTGGCATTGACCACAGCCGTGCCCAGCAACGTGGTACCGTCATAGAAGCTGACCGTCCCCGTAATGGAATAAGTCGCTCCGCTGGCTACATTGACGGGAGAAATTGTCGCCGTGAATGTTTCCGCAGTCCCGGCCGTCAATGTAGCCGGGGTCGCGCTCAGCGCCGTTACGGTCGCCCCCTTGGTGATGGTCACCGTCACCGCGGCGGACGTGGATGCATCGTAGTTCGCATCCCCCACATAGGTCGCCTGCAGCGGGTGAGCACCGGCCGCAGTGATGGACACTGCCGGGAATGTTGCCGTGGTTACGCCGGCCGTCGTGCGTCAGTGAAGCCGTATACGTGGGCAGACCATCCACATTCAAGGTGATCTTGCCGGTTGGCGGGGCGCTGCCTTGCGGCGGAATGCCGACCCCGACATCGACGGTCACGGTGAACGGCGAGCCTGCCGTGGGAGTCGAGGTGCCGGGGACGACGGTCAGTGTCGTCGTACTGGGCTCGACGGTGACAACCAGAGGCTGGGATGTTACGGATTTGTACGTCGAGTCGCCGCTGTACACCGCGACAATGTCGTTCCCCCCGATGCTCAGCCCACCCGCGATACTCAACGTCGCCATTCCGTTGGCATCCACCGTTGAGGGGCTGGGGCCCAGGCTGGCGCCGGTCGTATTGTCCAGAAATGTCACTGTGCCCGTCGGCGTGGCTCCGCCGGTGCCGGAAACCACCGTAGTGCTGAAGGTCAGCGCAGCCGACGGATTGTAAGTGGTATTGGCGACGACGGGCGAGACGGTAGGAGTATTGACCGTGACAGCGCTGGTTCCGGTGGCATCGGGCGTAGCCCACGCACTCATCAGCCTTTCCGCGTTGACCGAACCCAGCCCTGTCGCCCTGTCATAGCCTGGTCCGGCCGCAAAGCCGATCAGCCCCGTTGCGACCGCATCCTGGACTCCCGGTCGCGCAGGCAAGCTGCGTGCTACCCTCCTGCACGTCGTCGAAGATTCCGTTCCGCCGGGTGAGATCGTACAGGCGCGGAGCGAAATTCCCTTGCGCCCCATTCTTCCCGGCGATCAGGGCCGCAATTCCGGCAAACACGGCGGCGGCCGCCGAACTGCCGCCAGCACGCATCAGGGTGCATCCGCCCCGGTTGGAGGAGGCCGTCGCGAGGCCACTCAGGCAAAAAGCCAGCCCGCGACTTGACGCCGTATCAAGCGCCGTGGGGAGTGCCAGGTCCGGCAGCAAACGGAAATGATCGCCCGGCGATGCCGACAAATCGCGGTTCTCGCTGGGAAGCGGCTGCCATGCCGGCGACGCATAAAGAGCACTGCTTCCGCCCCCACCCGCGTAAGCCGGATCGGCTGAACTGACCGGGGACCAGGCCGACAACTCCGCCGTCGACGACCCCGACCCGCTCCATGCCGCCGCCCCGACCGCCGTATTCCACGGTGTCGACGCAAGGGCGTTGACACCGTAACCCGTTGTCACTGCCGCGTCACTCCCGGCCGCATGGCACGCCGACGCGCCGCTGTCGCCGGACGCCGCGATCACGGCCATTCCCTGGGCAGCCGCCTGACGGTACAGCGCCGCGTAGAATGCCGCGTGCGCCTCGCTCATCGACGCTTCACAAGCCGAAAACCCGACCGCGACCGTGTGCGCCTCCGCGCCATTCACAATGGCCGCCAGGGATAGATCGACACCGTCCGTGGCGCTGGTGGACGCTGCCGGGACCAGGACGATCCGTGCTTGCGGCGCCGCCGCACCCGCCCAGGACGCGGCCAGCACAGCTTGCGCCTCATCTACGCCCCGTCCGGGATCCGGCCCGTTGACGGCAACCTGAAGAGGCGCTTCGGCAAGTCCAAAGGCCCTGCGAAATGCCGCCACATCCTGCACATTCACGTTGCTGCGCGCAGCGATCGCAATGGTTTGGCCCGCACCCGTCCAACCTTCCGAACTGAGGGTATCCGCATGCAGAATCTGGTTGAGAATTCGGGGCGTCAGCGCCTCGGCCTCTGCCGGCGAGGTCGTAGCCGCCAGATCGGCTGCCGCGCTGGCAACCGGCTTTGGCGTAGTGATCGCCGCACTTGAAACCACGCCATCGAGCGAAACGATCCCATGAATCACCGGTCGCAGCGCCGACGGAACCACGATAGGCCCAGCCAGCGCAACCCGTACTCCGGATGGGGTGTGAAACGAGTGAACCGGAGCCTGAAACGCCTGCTCAACCTGCGCTACCGTGCCCGAAAACTCGATCCATCCACGGCCGTCCGGGAGCGCAGCTACCTGAAAACCCTCGCTCTGCAGCCAGGAAACGACAGCCGCGGCGTCTGTGGCTGCATTCGCATACAGGCCGGCGAAGTCGGCCGGCTTGAGCCAATGATGGTACTCAGGGGAACCTGGATCTTGTTGGGCCTCCAGTTCGGCATCGAGCGCCTGGCGCTGCGCCGCGGAAGGCTCCAGCAACAGCAGCATGCGGTCGAGGCGCTCCCCGGACGGCGCGGGACCAAGATCACGCGCAGGCTGCGGCAGCGGAGGTTTGCTCGCCGGCAGCAGCGTCGTGGCGCCGGACTGCCAGTCGCCGGCCAGCCGTGAATCCGTGCTCGCCGCGACTGTCCCGGGAACCTGCGGTTGGGCGGATGCCTGCGCCACTGCGCCGATGATCGTTGCCAGCCCAAGCACAAGGGATCCACCGAACCGCTGTATGTATGCCATGTTCCTCTTTTGACACGATGATCCCGAAACGACGCACGGCTTTCTCAAGGGGTTAGAAAATTCTGTCTTATCTTCCGCGTGGAACCATGCTCGCACCCTGCCACTCTTGGGGACAAGGTTCCGCGGCTTGAGTAATTTGCAACCGATTGTAACCCGGCGGAGGATGGTCCGCACCGAGATTCGTTCCGGCTTGCGGGAAGTTGTGGACAATGAGGATTCCCGGTGTTTGGAAAGGAGACGAAGCTGGAACGGGCATCGCGCTCTCCCAGCTTCGGCCCCTCAGGTGCGGCTACTGTTGAATCCCCAGGTCCGTCAGCACCTTCGGCTTGGCCTCGTCGACGGCCAGCAGATTGTGGCACGCCGCGCAATCCTGGGTAATGGCCGTCTTGCCGTCCTTGGCCGTATGATCGCCGTCGTGGCACCGGAAGCACCCCGGATAGCTCATGTGCCCGATATGATTCGGGATGGGTTCCCCACGTCACCTTCATGTCGGGAAACACGTTGTGCGAGAAGATGGACACCAGACCCTCGCCGGCCGACTTGACCAGCTTGGCCTTGGCTGCCAGCACCTCCGGGTGCTGGGTGCGATAGAAGTCCTCCAGCTCTACCGGGATCTTCTCGCGCGCTTCAGCGTCAGTGGCATAGTTCGCCTTGAGCAGTGCCAGACCTTCCTTGTGAATCCAGGGCAGGTCGGGACTGACCGCGCCCTCCGCCATGGCGCGATTGAGCGCATCTTCGGCGGTCTGCATGGTGTGCGCGGCACGATTGTGGCAATCGATGCAGTCCAGGACCCTGCGTTCGCCCTGCGGCACCTTGCCGTTCAGCGTCGAGGACGCAAACACCGTCTCCGAGCCGTCCTCGTTGCGCTTCTGCACCCAGGGAATCGTGGTCCGGCTTTCGTCCGTCGCGATGTATTCGATATGGCCGAGGTGCACGCCGTGAATGCCCGTCAGGTGCGACAACGAGTCCCTGCCGCCGAGGTGCAAAAGGACCACGGATTGGGTCTCCGTGTTTTTCTCATCGTCCGCGAAGCTGGACTTGACCAGCAGCTTCTCTCCGATAAAACGCGCCGGCGTGTGGCAGCCTTCGCAGATCTCGCGAGCGGGGCGAAGATTTCGGACCGGAGAAGGAATCGGTTCCGGATAGTTGGGAATGAGCTTTGGCGCCATGCCCGCCATGGGGTGAAAGGCGCACTTCGACGAGTTGCTTGGTCCCGTTGACCTTGGCTTCGAAGTAGGATGTTGCCCCTGACCCGATGTGGCAATCCGTACAGGCCACGTGCGAGTGCGCCGACACCTGGTAAGCGGCGAATTCGGGGTGCATGACATGACAGGACTGCCCGCAGAACTGCGGCGAATCCATATAGGCCGCACCGCGATAGCTCGCCACCGAGACCACCAGCAGGTTCACGATGGTCGCCACCAGCACGATGTCGATTCCGTGGCGGAACATGCGGTCGTTGAGATCGATCTTGGGAAATTCGGCGGGGATCTGGCCAGCCTTCAGGAGCTGCTTCCGGCGCACGTACATTCCGACCGGAATCAGGAGCAGCCCGAGGATGAAGAGGGCCGGGAGGATGAGGAAGAAGATGATGCCCAGGTAGGGGTTATCGTTCGGATGCCCGATCAGCTCGACCAGCCAGTAGCCGATCATGGTGATGCCCGAGGCCGTGGTGACCGCGCCGCCGGCAAGGCTCAGTGGATTATTCCCGAAGAACAGGGCCGGGCGAACCCAGTGTTCCCGGAATCTTAGAAAGAACGGCACATGGCCTCCAACTCTGGAATGAAGGGCCCGCCGCCTGGGGCGGGCCGTCGTGCGTGAGTTACTTCAGGGAACGGAAATAGTCGACGGCGTCCTTGATCTGGGCGTCGGTCAGCTTTCCGCTGAACGGCTTCATCTTGCCTTTGCCGTTCTTGACGGATTCAATCTCTTCTGCAGCGGTCAGCTTCTTGATGTCGGGATCAGAGACAGCCTTCACGCCCATCATCTTGGCGATGCCGGGGCTGGGCGTTCCCGTCGAGCCGTGACAGCTCGCGCAGTTGGCCTTGTAAACCGCTTCGCCGCCAGATTGAGCGAAGCCCACAGCACCGGCCATGGAAACTACCAGGGCCAGCACCACTTGAGACCGAGTTCTCTTTGTCATTGAATATCTCCTCCAATACCAATGCGCAGTAATGCCTGCCCACGGCATGTTTGTTGGTTTTCTGATTCCAGCGAGGGACGGCCAACCAGGTTTCGCGTGCGAAGACAAAGTTCAATCCCGCCCGCGGCCCGGTGCAAACTGGTCGTAACGTCGCCGGTCTTTCTTACTTCAAGAACGTGCGGAAATAATCCACCGCATCCTTGATCTCTGCTTCGCTGAGCTTGTCCTTGTAGGGCTGCATCTTGCCCATTCCGTTCTTTGTGGCCGTCACCATCTCGGCCGCGCTCATCTTCTTTACATCGGGATCAGTGACAGGCTTCACCTTCATGGCCTTCCCGGCTCCCGAATCGGCCATGCCCGTGGCGCCATGGCACATCTGGCACTTGGCTTTGTACGTGGCCTCTCCCGAACCCTGTGCGAAAGCCACAACTCCAAACAGCGACATCATGACTGCCAGGGCAATCTGCGATCGAATTCCGTTCTTCATCTTTCAACTCTCCCAGGGAGGCCTTCGACTCGCCGGGCCTCCCATGACTGGGAACGCGTCAAGCTCGTGCCCGTCTTGGAGTGGCAGCCCGATGACGAGAGCTCCCTGTGGCATATCAAAGCCGGTTGAGGGACGGCCGGCGCTGCTCTGCGCCGGACCGCCCACGTGATCAGAATGCGTACTTCACGCTCAGCGAGACGATATCTCCGTGAAAGTTACGCGGTGCAGGCCCAAACCCGCCCGAGTCCGAATAGCCCTCGTGATTCCAGTTGCCGTGCCACGTCCATTGCGGCGCGATCAGGAACTGCATGTCCGCGAAGGGCGAGAGCCGCTGCGACTGCAGCGCTCCCGGAACCATGTACGGATTCAACAATTCGGCCTGGCCGCTCACCGTGTTTACCCGGGCGCCCCCATTCAGGTGAACCCGCTGGGTGGGAGCCCAGGTCATGGCCCCGGAGATGAACGTGGATGGCGCGGAGTAATATCCGTTTCCCAGCAGCAGGTTGCTGGTCGCGGTTGGATTGTCCGCCGTGGGCACGCAGGTTCCTCCGTTTGTATCTCCATACGGAACCGGCGTGGCCGAGTAGAGGTAGCACAGATCGGTCTTGGAGTAGACAGCATCGTGAGCCACGCTGAAGTCAAAGCTCAACGTCTCGGTCGGAACTACCTGGGTGGCAAAGCTGATGTCGTAGTTGTGCTCCTGGTGATTCACCAGCGGGTCGTCGTTCTTGCCCCAGAAGCCATTGCCTGTCAGGGCGAAGTTGATCCACTTCTCCGGCTTCACCGTGGCTCGTCCCCGGATGTGATACGTCTTGTCCGGAGCCTCGCGCGTATAGGTGTTGCTCGGCGTGTTGGCATCCGCCGCCTTCATCGACATCTGGTCATAATTGACCGTGACGCGGACACCCTGTGCCGGCTGGATGACCGATCCCAGCAGCAGCCAGTTCTGATGCCAGTTCAGATCATCTCCCGGATCGACGATGTTGCGGGTGTTGAACCGCCATCCGCCGGAGAACTTGAGCGCCGCATTGACGGTGTAAATTCCCAGCACCGTGTTGCCCAGGTTCTTCTGGTCGATGAAGTAGTTATTGGGCGTTGTCGTCGTAACCGGCGGCAGCGCACTGAGGGGCGTATTGACGTTCAGGTTGTGCGTCGCGGCCGTCCCCGCCCACACCTGCGCCACCACGCTGTTGTTGCCCTCGACGCGAAAATCGCGGTAAGCGATCGCGTCGGTCACGGCGAGGTGGCTGGTGATCTCCGCCTCCGCGCCATAGTCGGCATCCACGCTGTCGCGCTTGTTATGCGCCAGACGGCCGTTGCCAAGGCCGCCCGTGTCGATTTCCTGGCGCAGATAGGTTCGGGTGAGCAGCCCGGTGAAGGTTTCATTGAAGTTGTTCACGTTGCTGACATCGCCGCTGTAGGTGACGCGCCCGTTCATGGCCAGATGATCCCAATAGCGGGAACTGAAGCGCAGTTGTTCGGTCGGGAACATGGTGCGCGTGGGCGCCACCTGGCTCTGCACCAGGGTCTGGCTGCAGTATGGGTTGACGATGCCGTTGACGACTTCGAGCGTCTTGTTGGCGCCCGAACCGCAGGTCGCCGTCGCCAGCGTATCCACGCCCGGCGAGGTTGGCGTTCCGTTGGCGAGAGTGAACGGCGTCGGCGCCAGCCGGAACGTCGAGTCGCCCTTGTACAGAACAAAGAACTGGTCGTAGCTCAGCGTGGTGCGCTTGGCCAGATTCACGTCCACGCCGCCGGTGAAGGTGTCGTTGGAGTTGCGGAACCATTGCGACAACTGCACGTCTCCGCCGTTATGCACGCTGCTGTAGGTCGGCCCCTCATGCGTGCCGTGGTTGTATCCCGCCCGGAAATGAACGACAGAAAGAGGGAACAACGTCAGCATCGTATCGGTATTGCGCCGCACGGTATTGAAAAGGTGCAGCGAGTCCGGCTCTGGAATCGAGCGCATTGGGCCCCAGCAGCGAATTCACCAGCAGGTTGTAGTCGAAATAGTTGCGATCGCGCCGGAACGTGCCGGTGAAATCGTAGAGACGCCCCTTGGTCATCTTCAATCTGGAGACGTCATACGGATCACCGCCATAGCCGAAGCTGGACGAGCTCAGCGTATCGAAGAACGGCGTCTTCGAGGGATTGAGCGAGTGCATGTCGAGCGATTGCCCGAGCACGCGCATGCCCGTGGTCTGGTTGATCAGCGTGGCCCACATGGGCAGGCTGCCGCTGCGTTCCGTGATCCGGCCGCCGAGTTCAACCATGGAGTGGATCTGGTAGCCGCCCACGGTCTTCATCTCGGGATTAGCCGGCTTCTTTTCCGCGGGCTGTGCTGCCTTTGCTGTACCCGGCTGGACTTGCGCCAGGCCGGCATTTGTTCCGCCAATGGCCATCATGGCCGCAAGGGTAAGGGTGCACCACCGGGAAACACTGGACCCGGCCTGCGACCCACCCAGACTGTGGAGAGATTTCGTCTGATATGTCATCGCTGGTCCCCTTACTCCGTTGAGTTGAAAAAGATCGAACTGGTGTTGGAGCCGTGAATGCTGGTATGGCAGATGGTGCACGACTGGTACTGCTGATTCTGGTTGTGCGCCGGGCCCACCGGTAAAAGCGTGGTGAAGTTGGGCGACGGCGAATGGCACTGCAGGCAGATCACATTGACCGTGGCGCGGTTGAGCAGGCGCGGATTCGGTCCGCCGTGCGGCGTGTGGCACGCGGTGCAGCCCTCGGTCTTGACCACGTCGTGCTCATAGACAAACGGGCCGGCCGTCTCGGTGTGGCACTTGGTGCAGACCGCATCCTGCTGCGAGGCCGACTTCAGACCCTTTCGCCCGAAGGTGCCGTGCGCGTCGTGGCAGTCGGTGCATTGCACCAGGCCCTCTTCCACCTTGTGGTGAAAGGGCATGGAGAACTGCGGTTTGATGTCGGTGTGGCATTGAAAGCAGAGCTTCGGCTGCGCGACCTTGAGCAGGTGCTCCGGATCTTCGCCGGCGTGAACGCTGTGGCAGCTCACGCAGCTGACATTGGCTTCGCCGTGGCCGGAGCGCTCAAAGTTGGAGTGCTGGTTCTGGTGGCATCCCAGGCAGCGCGCATCCACTTCCTTCGCTGTTGCCTTGGCCGGGTTGAAGATCTTGGTGACGTCTCCGCCGCCCTCCACATGAGCCCTTCCGGCCCCGTGGCAGTTCTCGCAGGTGACCCCATTCTTGCCGTGCGCCAGGGCGAGCCGGCTGTGCGGATTGTTTTGAAATCCTTTTGCCACATCCTCGTGGCATGAGGCGCAGGTCTCCGCGCCGACAAAATCAGCTGCTGCTGGCTCCTTGGCCTGCGCACCCGCCGCCTTCGAGGCCGGTGCGGGTGCTCCATTCGCTACGGCGCAAAATACCACTGCGCTCACAGTCAACGCCAAAAAGGCTCGCAGTCCCGGATACTTCCGCGGGACCGCACCGCTCGGCAATTTCCCTACTGGCCCATCAACTTGCATGAAAGATACCGCCTTCATTGATTTCTTGCGGGCTCTGAGCGTTCTCCGGCCCTGACCACGATTCCCTTCCGGAAGAAGTTCGTTCCCATTGCCAGAATCTCCGCTGAACCTCGAAGAAGCTGCTCACTATTGCTCTGTGTGGAGCATCACTTCATGGGCAGAATCGTACGAAATTATGTTTGCGCTGACGGTGATGTTGATCACACCCCCGGCGTGGACCAATTCCCTTTTAGATTCTGTAGCTAACGGAAGACCCGTTTTGGGAGTGCTCACATCAACGCCGGGACGCGCCCCACTCAAGTCAAGACATCTTTGACGCGCGAGAAAACAATCCCTGCGAAGCGCTGCGTCTCCCGTGATACGCTGTCACTGTGCCTTCGCCACTTGCGTGAGGACCATCACATCGTGAAGGGGATCCGCTACGGCACACTCTCCATAAGGGAAGTTACTTTCCGGGGCCAAGTTCTGTTGAGCGGAATCACAACCCTCGCCGCGATCGGAGTGAAAGCTGCGGAATCGATCGCGCTTCGCCTGCGGCGAAATGGGGTAACACCATGGCGGACGCTGAAAAAGAACTGATACCACCGTTGCGGCACAAAACAGCAAACCGGCAGTCGCCGGTGGGATGCGCGGCCTGTTCCAACCGCCGACCCGGCTGGTTCTGCTCCCTCGGAAGTGCGGTCCTGGCCGACCTTGAACTCGCTACAAGCACGATTACCCTTCCCGCCGAGGCCCCCCTTTTTACGCAGGGCGAGGAAGCCCGCTGCCTGTACCTCATCTGCAGCGGCTACATCAAGCTGACCGCCGGGCATCTCCGCGACCGCCAGATGATCGTGCGGGTAGCCGGTCCCGGCTCCATGCTGGGCCTCTATGCGGCGCTCTCCCACGGGGTTCACGAGGTCTCGGCCGAATCACTTACTCCCGCCCAGTTGCGGCCCGTCGAGCGGGACCGGTTCCTGAGCTTCCTGCGCAACCACAAGGAAGCCCAGATGCGCGCCGTGCAGTGCATCTGCCAGGAGTACCGCTTCGCCCTGCAGGACGCCTGCCGCATCGCCCTGGCCGAAACTGTCGCCGCGCGGCTGGGCCGCCTGCTGCTCGAGCTTGGCCATCAGATCGGCGAGCACCTCGAGAACGGCGAGTTCCGCTTCCCGCTCCTGCTGACCCACGAAGAGATGGCATCGATGGCCTGCACCACGCGCGAAACGGTCACCCGAACCCTGGGCCAGTTCCGCAAAGACGGCTGGGTTTCCATTGAGGATTCCATCATCACCCTCAATCAGCCGGAGCGTTTGCAGAGCCTCATTTAGAGCGGCCTTCTGGTTCCCCCGCGCTCCGCGGAGACCCGTTCCGCCCGTCCAAGCGCTAAAATAGATGCATAGGAGTCTACGTCTCATATGGCTCGTAACGCGGTCTGTTTTTCTGCTCTTCTGCTCTCCTGCTGCTGTGTTTTCGCTCAAACTTCGGCCCCTGCTGCGGGTGCCCTTCCTGTGGCCTCGACGGCGACCTCCAACAGCAGCCCCGAAATCCATCAGTTCCAGAAGATCGAGGACACCTGGTCCAACGCCGTGAACCTGCGCGACCAGTACAGCCTGGAGCTGGTGCTTTCGCCTTTATTCGTCGACGTTTCGGCATCCGGCGATATCACCACCCGCAACCAGCAGCTGGCGCAGCTGATCACCGGCGAAGACAAGACCGTGCATCTCGAACAGCGCGTCATCACCGTGCGCATGCTGGGCGACACCGCGGTGACCAACGGAACCTACACCCTGCATCACAAGGCGGGTTCGGCCCAGGTCGACGAAAAGGGTGTATTCACCCACGTGTTTGAGCGCCAGCGAGGCGGCTGGACGTGTGTGAACTCGCAGCGCACCCTGCTGCGCGAAGACGCTCCCAACGGCAAAGCCAAGAAGAAGCAGTCCGACGCCGAACTGCCGTTCCATATTCCTCTCTTTTCCAAGAGCGACAAAAAGGATGACTAGAACAGTTTCGGAATACAGGTTGAGTTTCTGAAGGCATCAGATGTGGCGTTTTCCTGGAGAGAACTCTACTTTTGCTGAGTGCTCTGGTCTTTCGCAAATTCCGCAACTGCTATAGGCGCCGCTAAGTTTTCTCCATGTGGCTGAAGCCCTGCCGCACCAGCCGGCTCCTGTTTCTTCCCGCCCTCTCTCATGCCGATTCGGGTCTGGCCGATAACTCCCGTGAGAGCGCGAGGGTGCCTGTCGTCCATATGCCCCTCCTGTTCATGCGCCTAACAGGAAAAACCCAATGAAGAGTTCGTCTCTTGGCTTCCGTCTTGCGGCATCGTCCTTCCTCGTCGTTCTGGCGATCGTATTTCTTTTTGGGGGCATCGCCTGGCAGTTCGTTGCCGCACGAATCCATCGCCAGGCATCGCTGGAGGCGACCGCGCAGCTGAACCTGATGCTTAACCGCCTCGCTACCATCGATGAGTTGACGCGCCGCCAGGTAGAGAGCGGTATGCGCCTGCTTGAAGACGAAGGCGGGCGTCGCGGACGTCCTTCTGTGGAAGGCACGGCCGAGATCGGCGGAAACCCGGTGCCCGATCTGCGCCTCGGAGCGGAGTCCGAGGTCGGAAATTACGCCATGGTCGATCACGTCAAGCAACTGTCCGGCGTGACCGCCACCCTCTTTGTCTGGAATGGGCAGGACTTCATCCGCGTCACGACCAACGTGCTCAAGCCCGACGGCTCACGCGCCGTGGGAACGGTGCTCGACCGCAATGGGCATGCCTACGCGGCATTGATCGAGCGTCGCCGGTTCGACGGGGTGGTCGATATTCTCGGGGTACCCTACACCACCAGCTATGTGCCCATGCTGGATGCAAAGGGCAGCCTCGTCGGAGCCTGGTATACCGGCAACCGGCTGGACTCCATTGCCGCGCTGGGCAAGAGCATTGCCGATACCGTAATCCTCGACCGGGGCTTTATCGCCGTTTTAAAGCCGTCGGGCGACGTGGTCTTTCGCGGGAAGAACGTCTCCGAAACCCAGGTAAGGGAACTGGCCGCGAAGTCCGATGGCTGGGTCGTCCAGCGCCAGACCTTTCCGGCCTGGGGTTATGCGGTTATGACCGCATATCCGACTTCAGACGTCTGGTTGCGCATCCTGGAACCTTCGGTCGCCATGGCCGCCGGCATTCTCGGCCTGTCCGCAGTTGTTGTTCTCTTCCAGTTCGTCCTGCTGGAAAGGCTGGTGCTGCGACCGGTTCGCAAGCTGGCCCAGGAGATGGCAGACGCCGATCTGAATTCGCTGATGGAGACCGGGCGCAATGATGAAATCGGCAAGCTGGCCGACAGTTTCAACCGTTTCGTGCTGCGGCTGCGCCATACCCTGCTGCAGGTCCGCGCGGGTTCGGCGGCGTCGACGGCCAAGTCCGATGAGATTCGCGGTGTCTCCTCCGACGCGGTGTCGCTGATGAACGACCAGCTTCGTTGCGCCGAGGACGCCAATGCCGCCGTATCCCACCTCTCTCAGCAGATCGACAGCACCGCGCGGCACAGCGACGAAGCCCTCGAACGGGCCCGCTCGGCGGCCAGCGAGGCACGGGCGGGAGGGGAACTGGTCGCGTCGACCGTAACCCGCATCCAGGCCCTGGCCAGGGGAACCGAGCAGAGCGCCGGACGCATCGCCAGTCTGAGCGAGCGGGTCCAGCAGATCGGATCCATCGTGGAAGTCATCGAGGAGATCGCCGCGGGCACCAATCTGCTGGCCCTCAACGCTTCGATCGAGGCGGCACGCGCCGGTCAGCAGGGCCGCGGCTTTGCGGTGGTTGCCGGCGAGGTCCGGCGGCTGGCCGAGCGGACTGCCCAGGCCACCCAGCAGGTGTCGAGCCTGGTGGGCGGCATCAAGGACGAAACCGGACAGGCCGCCGAGGACATACTTGCCGCCTGCACCCATGCGCGCGAGGGGGCCGAGGCGATTGCCGGCCTCAACAGCCGCTTTAAACAAATCTCCCAGCTCGTGATCGAGGTAGACGGCCGCATCGAGCAGATTGCCGAGGCTGCCCGTGAGGAGGCCTCGGCGGCCAGTGCGCTGAGCGAACGGGTGAATGTGGTCGCCTCCAGCGCCCGCCAGAGCGCCAGCGGCGCCGAACAGGTCGTGGGAGCGTCCGGAGAACTCCTCGGCATCGCCAAAAAGCTTGAAAACATGGTGGAACGCTTCCAGATGCGCGACCTGCCCCAGGACTGCGAAGAGTTGTTCGTCGGCGGCTGCTGACGGAACGCTGCGGCCGCCTCAGGAAACCAGCCGCCGGGCTCCCTGCACCCGAATCGACACATGTACCAGGCTGAGCGCGGCCGGCGTCACGCCCGGAATACGGCTGGCCTGACCGATGGTAACGGGGCGGACGCGCTCCAGCGTCTCCCGCATCTCGCGGGACAATCCGCTGATCGTTCCGTACTCGATCCAATCCGGAATCGCCACCGCCTCCGCCGCCTTCAGCTTGGCGATGGACTTCTTCTGCTGGTCGAGATAGCCCTCGAACTTGATTTCTGTCTCGACTGCCCGAGCCTCGTTGCGCATCGCGGCGCGCGCCAGGGGGCTTCGATCGCCATGCACGAACCTCTCCGCCAGCAGCGGGTCGGCAGCCAGTTCGTGGGGAATCGCCCTCAAAATCGGTTCAATCGTCACCTCGGGCCGTTTGAGCAATTGTGCCCAGGTCTGGCCCGCCGTCGCCGTCAAGCCGCCCAGACCCGCAGTGGCGAGCCGTTCTGCGTCCGGCTTTCGCGTCGTCAGCAGACGCGCCAGCGCCGCCATGCGCTCCTGCTTCTCTTCAAACTCCGCCCACGCCGCATCCCCGATCAGCCCCAGCCGGCGGCCGTGCGGGGTCAGTCGCCGGTCTGCGTTGTCGATGCGCAGATGCAACCGGAACTCCGCCCTCGAGGTGAACATGCGGTATGGCTCGTTGGTGCCCTTGGAGATCAAATCGTCGATCAGGATCCCCGTGTAGCCCTCGGTCCGGTCCATGGTGAAGGGCGGCTCTCCCTTCAGCCACAAGGCCGCATTGATGCCCGCCATGATCCCCTGGCACGCCGCCTCTTCGTAGCCGCTGGTTCCGTTGATCTGGCCGGCCAGGTACAGGCCTTCCATGCTTTTGACCCGCAAAGTCCGGTCGAGCTCGGTGGCATCCACGCTGTCATACTCGATGGCATATCCGGGCCGCAGCATCTCCGCCTCGTCCAGGCCTGGAATCGACCGCACAATCTGCCACTGCACCTCCATCGGCAGCGAAGTGGACATGCCGTTGACGTAGACTTCGTGCGTATTCAGACCCTCGGGCTCGAGAAAAAACTGGTGCTGCGTCTTGTCGGGGAACTTCACAACCTTGTCTTCGATGGACGGGCAGTAGCGGGGCCCGATCCCCTCGATCTGCCCCGAATACATGGCCGACCGGTGCACATTCTCGCGAATCAGCCGCAGCGTCTCCGGCGTCGTGTACGCAATGTGGCAGCTCACCTGCGGCTGCACGATCTTCCTGGTGCGAAAGCTGAAGGGCGTGGGATCGGCATCGCCCGGCTGCTCTTCAAAGACGTCCCATCGAATGGTTCGCCCATCGAGCCGCGGCGGAGTACCCGTCTTCAGCCGGCAGGTCCGCAACCCCAGCGCTCGGAGCGCTTCGCCGAGCAGCACGCTGGCCGGCTCCCCGCTGCGGCCCGCCGGATACCGCTCCTCGCCGCAGTGAATCAGCCCATTGAGAAACGTACCGGTGGTAATGATGGTCGCCCCCGCCAGCAGCCGCCGTCCGTCGCGCAGTCTCAGCCCCAGCACCCGTCCGCGCGGTCTGGCACCCAGGCTGTCTCCCGACCCTGATCCCTGACCCCTGTCCCTGATCTGCCCCTGACCCCTGATCTCCGTCCCTGACCCCTGATCCCTGATCGATGACCAGCCCCACCACCTCGGCCTGGCGGATATGCAGCCCCGGCTGTGACTCCAGCACCTCGCGCATCTTAACCCGGTAGAGCTGCTTGTCGCACTGCGCCCGCGGACTCCAGACCGCCGGCCCCCGCGAAGTGTTCAGCAGCCGGAACTGGATCCCAACCGCATCGGCAACCTCGCCCATGATGCCGCCAAGCGCGTCGACTTCCCGCACCAGGTGCCCCTTGGCCACACCGCCCACGGCGGGATTGCAGCTCATCTGCGCGATCAGGTCCAGGTTCATGGTGATCAGCGCCGTCTTCAGCCCCATGCGCGCCGCCGCCATGGCCGCCTCGCACCCGGCATGGCCCGCGCCCACCACAGCGACATCGTATTGTTCCGTAAACGCCATCCAACTTCATTGTACGGACGGAACGATCTTGGCGCATGGGGGCTCTGACCGTCGCACCTGGTGACCAATCAGTGCCCCTTGTTTGCGCTCGATAAAAGAACCGGCCACAACCGGTGGTAGGATGCTCACAACGCACGCCATCTCACCCCCAAACCGAGGAGGGATTGCCGCATGGGTTCAGTCGACCTTCCATGGGAGCAGCAGCCGGCCGCCGCCCCCACATCCCTGAATCATCCCCAGACTGAGGATCGCCAGCCGACCCAGTCGCCCGAAGAACTGCAGGAAGAGAGCCGCAAGATCCGCCGCCTCCAGATGGTGGTCAACATGGTCACCCAGGTCATCGCCCAGGATTCGACCCTCTCGGTGGAACAGGCCTCGGAGATGGTGGCCGATACGCGTCGCCTGGCTCTGTCCATGTTTCCCGACAAGGAGCTGGCCTTCAACCTGATCTTCTGGCCGCGCCTGCAGCGCCTGATGCGGGAACGCTATCGAATGCAATAGGGATCCCGCCACCCATGCCGGGCTAAGCCGCGCTATTTGTTCTCATTCGTCGCGAGCCGGAAGGTGATCGTTCCCCAGAACAGGCGGGCCCGCATCTGTACCGGGAGATGGCGATCATCGTCGGTGTACCAGACCCAGATATTTCCGCGATTTTTGACCACGCCGGCGTCCGCAGTGGGCTGCACGCGAACCGTCTTGAAGGTCCCGATCGGCGTCTTGATCTCCTCCCGGCCCTCCACCTTCATGGTGACAGGAACCGTGTGCAAGGCGTCGACCACGGGAATCACGAAGCTCTTCCCGACTTCCATAGGCTGCGACGAGGCATAGAAAACCCCCGACAGCAGATCGGTCAGGCAGCCGGGAACCGGCGTCTCCACGTGCTTCGTTTGCCCCGTGACCAGGTTCTTTTCGTCCAGAATCGACTTGCCCTGGGGGTAATCCAGCTTCAGCGTTGAATTTACCTGCCGCCGGCCTTCCACCGTCTGCTTGTCAAACTCCGCAGTGCATCCCGTGGCCCGGTCGAAGCTGGACTGGAAGTGATCGCTCACGTGAAAGAGCAGGTTAATGGCCCCGATGGTGTCCGCACTTGCGGTGATCCGCTCCTGGTCTCCATTGGCCTCGAAGCGCACCACGGCCGTCCCGGCGGGAAAGACCCGCCAGTCCACCGAGTAGCTCAATGTCTGTTTGGCGGGGAACGTAAACCCCGGGCGCGGAGGTGGAAGCGGGGAAGGTGGCTGGCCGTGCGCGGCGGCGAGAAGAAGTGCGCCGAGAATTGTAGCTGCAGTCGTGCGCGTCTTCACCGGCGGCCAGTACTCCTTGTTAGTTGACGGTCTAGGCACAATAGTCGTTCAGGGCCGCCCGTGAAAGATGAAGAAGAGCACCGGTCGAAGGAAGACAAGGCTGAAATAAAGCAGTACTACCCCCAATAGAGCATTGTACTCGCGGTGCTTTAGATAGAGCCGCAGCAAAAAGCGTCCCGCCGTCCGTTGCCCAGCGCCGCGATCCGCCCTCAGCCGCGGAATCAGGCGCGGTACCCGCCGGCAATATTGATCGAAATCCGGGAATGCGGCGCGGAGGAACCGCTCTTCCGAAGCAATGACCGGGACATAAATCGCGAAAAAACCGATCGCCAGCACCACGGCCACCGGCCAGCTTCCGAGGGCGACGGCAAAGCCGGCCGCCATCATCATCGATCCAAGATACAGTGGATTGCGCGTGTAGGCATACGGTCCCGTGGTCGCAAGCTCCTGATTCTTCTTCACATACCCCGAAGCATACGCACGCAGCCATAGCCCTGGCAACACCAGAATCAGGCTCCAGCCAATGGCGGCGGGGCGCGGAGCGCGGCGCCAGAGTTCAAACAGATAAAGCCCCGCCGTGACAAATCCGAGCGGCACGCGAATGCGCCGCGCGACTCGCTGCCAGCGGGTGATCCAGTCGCCGTTCGCAGTCTCGGTCGGCCGCATCATGCCACGGTCTCCTCGCTGAGAAGCTCATCCGCAGCCTGCAGCACCGCATCCGGAGTGATGGTCAGCAGCCCCGCTTCCGTCGCGGCCCGGCGGGTGTGATCGCGCCGGCTTTCGGGGTTCCGAAGCACCCGCGCCCGCGTTCCAAACGGCCCATTGCGGGCGGGATCGGTCGGCCCGTAGATTCCCACCACGGGACGGCCCAAGGCGCTGGCCAGATGTACCGGCCCGGTGTCGCCGCCAATCACCAGGGACACCCGGCGCGTGAACGCGATCAACTGGGACAACGAAATGGTGAGCGGCGCAGCTGCTCCGCCGGACTCCGCCTCGATCGACCGCGCCAGCGGTTCCTCTCCGGGACCGGAGTTGACGAACACCCGGTGTCCGCGAACGGCAAGGGCCGAAGCGACCGCCGCATAGCGCCCCGCCGGCCAGCGTTTGGCTCCCCATCCGGCGCCCGGATTCAGCAGCACAGCCGGTCCCCGGCCTTCCGGTCGCAAGAAGTCATCGCACCAGGCCTCGGCGGCCGGATCGACCGGAAGCCAGGGTTTCACGGGGACCAGATCATCGCCCGCGATCGCGGACGCCAGTTCGACATCCTGCTCAATCACGTGCTCGCCCCGGGTTGCAATGCGCTCCGTAAACAGCCATCGGGCTGCCCGTTCGCGCGGCCGCGACTCGCCGATGCGACGGCGGCACCCGGTCATCCGTCCCACCACGGCAGACCGGACGGCTCCCTGCAGATCGAGCACCGTGTCGTAGCGTGCCCGCCCGGAGGTGCTGGCGCAACGCGCTGATTTGCGATCGGGTTACCACGCTGAACGGATGACGGCGCCAGGCCTTGGTTGGGGCCAGGTGCACCTGGTCCACGAGCTGGCCGCAAGGCGCCATGCCGCTGGCGCCCCAGGATCGCTCTGAGCAGAGAGCAACCCCAGCCACGCAGGCTCGACGACCCAGTCGATTACCCACGCGGGATGTGCCTGCCGCAGCGCGGTCACCGCCGGCAATGCGTGCAGGATGTCTCCCATGGCCCCCAGCCGGACCACGAGCAAGCGGTACTTGGACTGCATGTGCAAACTCTGATTTTCTCACAGGGCCGAGACAGGGGAATCGACGTCTTTGAGAACCGAAACCAGCCAGTGGATCGAGGCCTCCTCGTCCTCGATCTCCGTCTTCAGTCCCGCAGCCACGATCGGGACGCCGGTCGGTAATGATGCCGGAAGATCCCTGAGTCTCACCTGGTCCTTTTCGGTTGTGACGAGCGTCGAGGCGCCGGAGACGCGCGCCGCTTCCCGGATTCGCTCCAGATCCTGCGACTGATACCGGTGGTGGTCGGGAAACATCAACCGGTCGACGACGCGCATGCCGGCAGCTTCGAGCCCGGCGAAAAACTGTCCGGGCCGCGCAATTCCGCAGAATGCAACCACCACCGGCCCACTGGCCATCGGAATCTCCATGCGGCGGTGCAGCCGCCAAACCGGACCTGACCAGCCCCAGGTGCGCAGTTCCCCTTCCAGTTCCCTCTCTTCCGCCGGAATCGCGATCACCGTTGCGCGGCGCAACGCCTGGCGCGGTTCGCGTAGATTCCCGGCGGGAAGCAGGCGATCCTGCCAGTCCTGGCGATTCAACAAGCACAATGTCCACATCGCGATGAAGCTGGCGATGCTGAAATCCGTCGTCGAGCAGGTGAACGGCGCTGCTCCCAATGCCTCCTGCGCCGAGGCTCGACTCGGCCAGCGTACCGGCCTCGAACCGCTGCCGGGCAACGTACACCGGAACGTTCGACTGGGCGGCGATCAGGAGCGGCTCATCCCCAAAGTCCTGCGCACGTCCGTCCCGGCGGACGCGCTCCGCCGACCGCGCTCTGTCGGCCATATCCGCGCGACAGCACATCCACCGCAAAACCCCGCGCAGCCAACGCCCGCGCCAGTGCGATGGTAAGCGGGGTCTTTCCGGCCCCCCCGGTGGAGAGATTGCCGATGCTGACCACCGGCCAGCGCAGACGGCGCACCGGCTCCCACCCGAAGCGCAGACGCAGATCCCGCAGGGAAATTCCCGCCCGGTACAGAGGAACCAGCGGCGCAAGCATGGCCCGGGGCGGCCGTTTCATGCGCCCCGCTCCGCGAGATCCGCAGGCGCTTGTGCGCCATCGGGGAGAAGCTCCCGCAGCGCTTCCACGCTCCGCGCCGTCGCGCCGGCCTCCCGGTCAAAGACCTCCCGCCCCCGCTCCCCCATGGCCTTGGCGCCCTCGGGATTCCCGAGAAGGCCGAACAGCGCTTGCGAGAGCTCCTCCTTGGCCGCGATGCAAATGGCCTGGTGGGCGCGAAGATCGTCGGTGATGGCCCGGAAGTTTGCGTAGTGTGGCCCCATCACGATGGGAACGCCAAACTGGGCCGGCTCCAGTGGATTATGTCCGCCCGCCGGCACCAGGCTCCCTCCGACAAATGCCACCGTCGCGAGCGAGTACACCGAGGCCAGTTCGCCGATCGTGTCGAGCAGAACGATGCTGCCCGCGTCGAGCCCGTCCCCTGTATTGGGCGCGCTGGCCGTCCACTTCGAACGGCGCGCCCACGGGAGCCCTGAAGAGTCAAGAAGAGCCGCCACCGCGCCAAACCGCTCCGGATGGCGCGGAGCAATGTACGAGGACCAGATCGGAATAGGTTGCCGCCAGCCGCGGCCAGCCTTCGAGGAGCGCTGCTTCCTCGCCTTCGAGGGTGCTGCCCGCGACCACGAATCGCTTTGCCGGAGCCAGGCTTCGCATCAACCGCGTCGCTGGCGCTTCCTGCGCCGCCCGCACGTCGAACTTCAGATTTCCAGCTACGCTCACCCGGTCGGCCCGGCAGCCAATCGCCCTCAACCGTTCCGCATCGAGCTTGCTCTGTGCCAGCACGCGGCTCAGTTTCCCCAGAATCGGCCGCCACAATCGCTCGAGCATCTGGTAGCGCGGCCATGACCGGTCGGAGATGCGCGCGTTGACTACCGCTACTGGAATCCCGCGGCGAAAGCAGCCTGCCAGCAGGTTGGGCCAGAACTCGGTCTCCGCCAGGATCAGCAGCCGGGGCTGGAGTGCCCTGAGATACCGGCCCACCGCCCAGGGAAGATCGAGTGGACAGTAAAACACGCGTCCTGCGCCAAATCGCTCCCGCGCCAGCGCCTGCCCTGTTTGGGTCGTGGTGGAGATGACCAGCCGAAAAGCCGGCAGGTCCCGGTCCAGTTCGCCCACCAGCCGGCTCACGGCCAGCACCTCGCCGACCGAGACCGCATGGAGCCAGATGACCTCTCGGCCCGGCGCCCTCGCCCGGCTTCGCGGCCTCTGCGAGCCCTTTCCGTACCAGTCCCAGCCGCTCAGCCAGCCCCTCGCGGTACTTGCTCGTCGTCGCCATCCGCCACAACCACCACGGCGATCCTCCCACCAGAGCGGTCAGCAACGCGAGGTTGTAGAAAAAGAGAATCATGCGAGACGGATTTCGGCTTCCCCCGGTCTAACCCTCAAATGATACAGTCGTCCACGATGAGCGTCTTTCGCGGGCTTCCGATGATTGTGGTCTGGCTGGCGCTGCCCGCGCTGGCCACCGACCACACGCCGCCGCCTGTTCAGCCGGCCACCTCGTTTGCCGCCGTGGAGGTACACGACAATGAAAAGGTCGCCATCGCCGCCGAGCCCTACGACACCAAACAGAAAGAGGCCCTGTTTCGCGTGGACTACCTCAGCCACGGCGTCATGCCCGTGCGCCTGATCGTCACCAACAACGGCGACAAGCCCATTTCGCTCCGCGATGCCCGCATCCTCTTCCAGACCAAGTCCGGGGAACGCATTCAGGCCGCCGATCCGGAGGACGTGGAACGCCTGATGACGCGCAAAGAGCGCGAAGGCGGCAAGATCCCGATGCCCGGTCCGATTCCGGCCATCAAGCTCAAACCCAAAGCCAGCAACAAGGATATCGAAGAGGACTTCAATACCTTCGAATACGGCGCCCTGGTCGTCGAACCGCATACCACCCGCGCCGGTTTCCTCTTTTATGATGTGTCGCAGCTCGACAATCCGCTCAACGGATCGAAGCTGCACCTGCACAAGGTCATGGACGCCGATGGCAAAGAGCTCTTCTACTTCGAAATCCCCTTCGACAAGTACATCCAGTCCAAATCCAGCCAGATGAACTAGCCCTCTCCGCGTTGGGTTCCGACAGCGAAAGACCATCTTGCGTGGGCGCCTTCGTTTCGACCGCTTTCCCCGCATCCAATCCTTGAGGTGAATTGGGATGCGTGAAAGACTCGCCCTGGCTCTTGTGGTGACCGCCCTCCTGGCATGTGCAAGCGGTTGTAAAAAACAAGTCGATCGCGCGGGATTCATATCCGCGATCAACAAGTCCTTCGCCGGCCGGCACGAATGCGTGTGGCCCGAAGCGATCAAGCTGCCGGCTCAGGCCGACCCCGCCAAAGACGAGAGGGTCCGCGACTACGAAGCCCTCACCGATGCCGGGCTGTTCATTCGCGAGTCGGTCGAAAAGAAGCGCTTCCTTGCCGGATCCAACCAGGTCAACAACTACGACCTCTCCGACAAGGGACACTCCGCCTGGACTCCCGACCCCAACCGGCCCGGTTACGGCAACTTCTGCTTCGGCCACTTCAATGCCACCGCCATCGACAAAGCCGTCCCCAATGACCCCTCCAACCCCACGCAATATACGGTCAATTACAGCTACGAAGTGGAAGGTGTCCCCGACTGGGCCCGCACCCCCGAGTCGATGAGGACGTTTCGCAAGATCGCTGCGGATACATCCATTCAGTCCGCTACCGCCACCCTGGTCAAAGGCTCCGACGGAAGCTGGGCGGTCTCCTCCTCAACCCGCGCAATAGCCGATGGAGGGTAGTGCTGGGAGATCCACAGGAAGTTACCCATGATTTCGGGTCGGCTCTGTGGGTCACGCACCACGCACGCTGGCCGAATATCCCGTCGGCGTTGGGACGTATGGGAACGGCCAGGGCTACTCGAAGTAAGTCGCCGACGTGGTGTCAGTCTCCCAGATCGTGCAGTCCTTTACCCGCACCCGGCCCGCCGTCATTCCCGCCATCTGCTGATTGGTCTGGTCGTAGAAGTACCGGGCGATGTTCTCGGCCGATGGATTGAGCGTAGTAAAAGGCTCCAGGTCGTTCAGCATCTGGTGATCGATGCGGTCGATGACCGGGCGCATCACCTGCTTGAGCATCTTGAAGTCCAGCAGCAGGCCCGTCGCGTCCAGTTCCGCTCCCGCCAGCGTGACGCGGACCTTGTAGTTGTGGCCATGCGGATTCTCACACCGGCCGTGATAGTTGCGAAGGTAATGGCCGGACGAAAAACCTGCCTCTACGGTGACTTCATACATGGGCGTGCGCGCTGACCTGTGGGGAAGCGTCCCTCAGCTTTCATTCTAGTTGTTTTGCCTCCGCACCTTCTCCGGCCGCGTCCTTATGCCTGTCCGGGGCCCCGGCGTTTGCCACCCCATGGACCTAAATCTGTCCATGGGGGCCCCGGCGTTTGCGTCGCGCATCCTGCCGGGCCTGTTCGCTGCGCCGGTCCACCTGCTCGAACAGGTTGCTCATTACACCGATCAGCGCGAAAGCCAGGCTGGCCAGCAGCACGATCAGCGAAACCGTGCGCCACAACGTGCCGTTGGCCGGCAGCCCCGGCTGGAAGCTCGAGGGAATCAGCGACATGCCTCCCGAGAGCAGCGCAAACAGCCCCAGCACGGCGGCCAGTATGTAGAAGTTGCGGGACATTCGATCGCTTTCGGTCGCGCGGCCCGAGTCCGCGACAAGGTCCGCGACCAGGAGGGTTTGGCTCTCGGCCTGTTGCGATTCTACCCGTGAATGCTTAGGCGAGCAGGCTCGCCGATTCCACCAGATCAACACCGGCCGCGGCAAATTCCTTCTCGATCGCGTGCACGGACCCGTTCAGATCGATGGCCCGGCAGGCATCGCGCACAATCACCGCAGGCAGGCCGACACGGCGCGCATCGAGAGCTGAATAGCCAACACAGTAGTCATAGGCCAGCCCGGCCAGAAACACCCGGGTCAGTTGGCGTTCGGCCAGATATCCGCCAAGACCTGTGGCTGTCTTGCGGTCATTTTCAAAGAAGGCCGAATACGAATCGATCTGGGGCCGGAACCCCTTGCGCAGGAGCAGTTCCGCCCTGGGCAACTTGAGCCCCGGATGGAACTCCGCACCCGCCGTACCCTGCACGCAGTGGTCCGGCCACAGCGTCTGGGTGCCGTAGCTCACCTCAATCTGCTCGAAGGGGCGCTTGCCAGGGTGAGCGCTGGCAAACGACTGGTGCCCCGGCGGATGCCAGTCCTGAGTCAGAATGACGTGCTCGAAGCGCGGCGCAATTCTGGCGATAAGGGGGATGACTTCGTCGCCGCCCGCAACCGCCAGTTGGCCGCCAGGGCAAAAGTCATTCTGCACGTCGATGACGATAAGGACGTCATGTGAGGTGATCTGCATTTGTGCGTTTACCAACTCCCGGTGCCGTTCCAGCAAAGCCTCAGATCGGCTCGCATCTGTCTTTGTCAAAGAATGCCTGCACATCCGTAATTGTGGTCGTCATCCTGTAGGGAGGAAGGCTGGCCAGAAACGTCTGTCCGTACCGCTGCCTGCGAATGCGCGGATCGAGCAGCACCAGCACGCCGCGATCCTCGAGCGACCGGATGAGCCGTCCGAATCCCTGTTTCAGGGTCAGCACCGCTTCCGGCACCTGGTACTCGAAAAACGGCTTGCCGCCGGCCTCTTCAATGGCCT
The DNA here is from genome assembly GCA_963737665.1 of uncultured Acidobacteriaceae bacterium. Classification (GTDB taxonomy): domain Bacteria; phylum Acidobacteriota; class Terriglobia; order Terriglobales; family Acidobacteriaceae; genus Telmatobacter. Next base: position 485,107 of record CAVTTW010000017.1, on the reverse strand, counting down.
TCATGCGCGCCTGCACCACCGGGTCATTGGGCACGGCGAACGGCAGCCGGTCGATGATCACGCAACTCAGCGCCTCCCCCTGCACGTCCACGCCCTGCCAGAAGCTGGAAGTACCGAACAGCACCGCGTGCGGCGTGGAGCGAAACTCCTCCAGCAGAGCCTTGCGCGGCGCGCTGCCGTGCAGCAGGATGGGGTAATCCAGCACCGGCAGCAGGCGCTCGTAGAGATCGCGCATCTGGCTGTAGCTGGTAAACAGGCAAAACGCTCGCCCCTCGGTAATCTCGAGCACCCGCTGGATGCAGCGCGCCGCGGCTTCCGGAAATTCGGGGTCGCGCGGGTCCGGCATCTCCGGCGGCAGGTAAAGCAGGGCCTGTTCGCCGTAGCGGAAGTGCGAAGGCACCACCAGTTCCCGTGCCTCGCTCAGCCCGATGCGCCGGCGCATGTGCTCAAAGCCTCCCTGCACCGTCAGAGTGGCAGAGGTCATCACAACCGTCGGAATCGTTTCAAAGACCAGTTCCCCCAGCAGTTCAGAGACGTCGATGGGAGTGGCTTGCAGGAAGGTGTTGCGCGCCTGCGACCGGAACCCGCCGCGCCCCGCGCCGCCGCCCCTATCGCCACCCCCGTACACCCGACGCTCCAGCCAGTACACGGTGTTGCTGGCGTTCGACTCGAGCAGGAATTCCAGCTCTGAGCGCAGGCGTCCGACTCGCTTCCGCAATCCTGGTCCCTCGTCCAGGTTCTGGAGGTTTTCGACCTCCGATTCGAGGCGGCGCAGGGTTCCGCGAACCCCCATGTACAGATCACCCGAGTTCTCCAGAAACTCCTCGCGCCCCGTAAACGGCTGCCGCCCGTCGCCGGTCATGGGCAGGCCGGCGAAGAACATACGGGCCCGGTCGCGTAACTGCTGTGTCAGCGCAGGCAGTCCCTCCGCACCCTCTTTTCCGCGCAGAAGCGTGTCCATGTCGCGGGCCAGTTCTTCAAAGCGAATATTGCTCACCGACAATCCGAAGTAGCTCGATGCCACCTCTTCCAGTTCATGCGCCTCATCGAAGACCACCGCTGCTGCTTCGGGCAGAATGCCGGCGTCGGGCGCCCCACCCGCCTCGCGCTTCACCGCCAGGTCGGCGAAAAACAGATGGTGATTGACGATGATGATGTCCGATTCGAGTGCCTTCCGCCGCATTTCGGTGATAAAGCAGCGCCGGTAGTCGGGGCAGGTCGACCCCAGGCAGGCATCGGAGCGCGCATCGAGTTTCGACCATAGTAGGCTCGCCTCGGGCAACCCGGAGATCTCCGCGCGGTCGCCCGGTTTCCGTGGTCTGCTCCCACGCCGCGATCTGCTGATACTGGTCGATCTCTTCCAGACCGCTCAGGATCGGCTGGCTGCGCAGGGCCACAAGCTTGTGACGGCACAGGTAGTTGGCCCGGCCTTTCATGTAGCAGACGCGGAGCTCTCCGAGCAGCGACTCGAGAAACGGCACATCGCGGAAGTAAAGCTGATCCTGCAAAGCCTTGGTTCCAGTCGAGATAATGACCCGCTGACCAGTGCGCAGCGCGGGCAGCAGGTAGGCCAGGGTCTTGCCCGTGCCGGTGCCCGCCTCCACGATCAGGTGACGCCGTTCCGCAAGTGCCCGCTCCACCGCCTTGGCCATCTCCAGCTGCCCGGGCCGGTATTCATAGGGCAGCGGCGAACGCGCCAGGATGCCGCCGGGAGCAAAAAACTCGTGCAGCGTAGGCAAAGTCCGAATTGAGGAGTTGGCGACTGGCATCGGGTGATCTACCACTCCATCATAGTGACGATCGAATCGAAATGCGCGGAGGCGAAGATTCCCCCTCGGCAGGAACGGTTCTTTTCCGCTTCCGGGAGTTTCGATCCCGAACTTCGCCCCGCAATCGCGCAGGGACGCAGATAACTCTTCCTATCGAGGTGACAGGCGATTTATGTTGTTAGCAGCGCACTCGCACACATATGGACAGCCTCAGGTATCGGGCGAGGTGCGCATTCAGACGGATCATCCGGCTCCTGGTCAGAACCTCAACGAGATCAGGAGTCGTACAGGCGAAGCCGGATCGCCGGGTGATTGAAGACTTAGATGGTAGACGCGCTTTTCGCAATACGCCCTATCGAGCGGGCACGCCTCGGAAAAGTCCTGACGTATGGAATGTGGTCGGTCCTGGGACTGCATGCCGTCGTCTTATTGGTCGTTCGCCCCGCTCCGGTCACTACCTCGCGGTTTTTGACTGCGGCGATTCCGATCCTGGCCGCCATCTGTTGCCTGTGGCGCGCACAGCGGGTGGCCCACCGCGAACGTCCCATCTGGCGCTGGGCAAGTGGCGGTCTCTTCCTTTGGGGACTTGCCCACGCCGTCGAAACGGTCGTTGGCCATTCCGCTGCCGCCAGCAACCTGAGCGTCGATCCATCCGACTTCATCTATCTCACCGCAACCTTCCCGCTGCTGCTGGCGCTTTCCACGACCCGGGAAACGGAGACGCTGCGAGCGGTCTTCGCCCTCAATTGCGCGCAGATCGGCCTCGCCCTCCTGCTGAGCTACGTCTTGCTCTACCGGATGTCGCTCTCCCCTGCGGCCGCATCGACGGTCATGGGCACGATCTATGGCGCGGCATGCGTCCTGCTGGCGGTGATGGGAACGCTGCGCGTCTTGACCTGGGCAACGGTGGAGGAGCGCCAGGGCGTTCGATGCATCTGCCTGGTGCTCTGGACCTACCTGCCCATTGAACTGGGGATGGATTACGCTACCGCCCGCTGGGGGCTGCGTGCCGGCAGCCCCATGGATCTGCTGTGGAGCGCTCCATTCCTGATGGCTGGCCTCCAGGCGCTCCACCTTCCCCTGAATACAGCCGAGGCGGAACCGCGCAAGGCGCTCGGCCGCGGACGATTGCTGGTCGAGGCTCTTTGTCCCATGCTGATTACCGCCGGCATCTTTGCCCTGGCCGCGGCGATCATCCGGCAACATATAACGCTCGGCCTTACCGCAATCTTCCTGCTGCTCGCGATCCAGGCCGTCCATGCCGCCGTCGTGCAGTTGAGCTACCTCACAGGACGGAACCTGCTGGTGGAGCGGGAACATGAACTCCGGGTCGCGAATGCGGCACTCGAAGAGCTGTCGCTCCAGGACCCCCTCACCGGCATCGCCAACCGCCGCCGTCTCAACTCGGCGCTGGCCAACACCTGGCGCAGGGCCGCGCGCAAAGGCCAGCCCATGGCGTTGCTGATGATCGATATCGATTTCTTTAAGGGCGTCAACGACCTGCATGGGCACACCTATGGCGACGAGTGCCTGATTGCGCTGGCCCGGGTGATGTCGGCTCACGCGCGGAGGCCCGATGACGTGGTCGCCCGGATGGGCGGCGAGGAGTTCGTTCTCCTTCTCCCGGACACCGATGGCAACGGCGCGGCGGCGGTCGCTGCCCGTCTCCACGAGGCGATCCGGCTGTTGGCGATCGCCAACAATGCTTCGCCGTTCGACGGCATGCTGACGGTAAGCATCGGCATCGGATCGGCGCTGCCCAAACCGGGCACGGAATCCCTGTCCCTGATCGATTGTGCGGACCAGGCGCTCTATCAGGCCAAGGGAACCGGCCGCAACAAAACCTGCGCGCGGGAACTCGAATGCGAGCCGTCAATTAACGACTGCGATCAAGCATAATCAGACAGCGCCAAGTGCGGCTCTAGCGCGTGCAACCTTGGCCGTCTGCTCGGCCGGAATGTAGATGAAGTTATTCACATACGTTGCGCCCCCGACGGCAAGATTTCCGGAGTCGAGGTCTTCCGGGCTCAGCGTGTTGTAGTCCCTGAGTTTCAGGTCTTTCACATAGAAAACCAGGTAATTCAACTTTAGAAACACCTCCGCCAGCCGGTCCGGAGCCCCAGAGTTGTGGCGGTTCTCAGATTCGATAATCATCGAGGGGCGGTTGCGTTCAATCGTTTTGCGGGCGCCGTCAACGACGGATTCTTCGTGGCCTTCCACGTCAATCTTGATAAATGAAACGTCGTTGAAGTTGTAACTATCCAGTGTGCGGGTCTCCACCTCGCGAAGAATAATCGCATCCATATCATCGGCGCACCGCAGGTCGTTCCCCTCTTCAATGGTGGAGATTCCCGTGTTGCCCGGATCTATGCGCATTGTCGTCCTGGATGACTTTCCAGACAGTGCCGTGGATTCAAGCTGGAAATCACTGCCCAGCAATTGGCGAAGCCCTTTCAAGAGGTCCGTGTTGGGCTCAAACGCGATCACGGTTTTGGCGAACTTCTTCATGTAGTAAGAGTAGGTCCCACTGTTCGCGCCAATGTCGATTGCAATCTTATTCTTTTCGCAAAAGATTGGAATGAGCCAGTACTCCCGCTCAAAATGGTTGGGCCGAAAACGCAATTCGCGTTCCATCCACAGGCGGGGAAATGACCTGCTTAGCTTCCGCGCAATCGCTGATTTCACCGCGCTATGGCGCATACAAGGTTCTCCTGGTTGATTCTAAACTTCCTGCGGCAAGCAATTACACCCTTTTGGACGGTACCTCGAGCGGCGTTGGGGCTGAATGACAGCTCGCGAGCAGCTCGAAATCTAGGTAAATCGCCGCTCCCCGGTTTTCTAATGGACGCCCTTCTGAGCCGGTGGCAAGGCGACGTGCGGCGCACCGGACAGGTAGCGGGGGACAACTTTGCCCTCTTTATACCAGGGCTGCCCTGGCTACGCGCCGGCCTTCACATTTGGCAGCCGTCGGCTTGAGGATAGGCAGACTCTGCGTTCCGTCGCCCATGATGCTTTGATCACTACAACCAAGCACCAGCACGCAACGCGATACACTGAAATCAGCGCAAGCCGCGCCGCCACGGCAATCAAGCTGTGAGCCTTCGACGATCCAGCCCTCGCTTGGCCGGTAGTTCTGCAGTCTTGCACTTGACCTGAATCGCTTACCTGCTCTGCGGTGCGGGTGGGTTCCTGCCTTACTCGTGTTTTGGCCAGGGTGAATCGAGCTTAATCCTTCGCGATTGGCTAACTGCAAGTGGAGATGTACCTTGCCGACGTACCGCAGATCCGTTATTCCGGCGCCATCGAGCACCGCAGGCCTTCCTCTGGTGGCCATCGTGGGCCGGCCCAACGTGGGCAAGTCCACGCTGTTCAACCGCCTGACCCACAGCCGCCGCTCCATCGTGGGCGATGAGCCCGGCATCACCCGCGACCGCATCTATGGCGAATACGAGTGGGCGGGCCGCAATTTCCGGGTGGTCGATACCGGCGGCATCGTGCCCGACGATCCTGAGCTTATACCCACCGAGATTTATAACCAGGCCAAGGTAGCGCTGGGGGAAGCCGACGCACTGGTCCTGGTAGTCGACGCGCGCACCGAGCTGGCCAGCCCGGACTACGACCTCGTGCGCCTGCTCCTGCGCGGCGGCAAACCCGTCTTTCTCGCGGTCAACAAGGTGGAAGGCGAAGCCATGGCCGCGGCCGCGGAAAACTTCCGCCAGCTTGGCATCCGTAACGTCTTTCCCATCAGTTCCGAACATGGGCTCGGCATCGGGGACCTGCTCGATGGAATCTCAGCGGCCCTTCCTCAGGAGGCCGACACCGCACCCGATGAACCAAGCCTCACAGCGAAGCCGCCTGACGATGAGGCGCCGCAGGAAGAAGACGAGGAAGCCGAAGATCGCGAGATCTGGGAGGGCGGACCCCTCGAACCCGGCGTGGACGGTGCGCTCGGTGAGGCTCAGCCGCAGGACGCGAAGACCCATCACCGCACCCATGGCGAATTTGAACAGCATGAGACCTCGATCGCCATCATCGGCCGCCCCAACGTGGGCAAATCGACGCTGCTCAACGCCCTGACCGGCACCTCGCGCGCCATCGTCTCGCCCATCGCCGGCACCACCCGAGACGCTGTCGATGAGGTCGTCGAGTTCGAGGGCAGCCAGTTGCGCTTCGTCGACACCGCCGGCATTCGCCGCAAGGGCAAGACCCACCTGATGGCGGAGAAGCTGAGCGTCATCATGGCCCGCCGCCATCTTGAAGCCGCCGACGTGGCCCTGCTGGTGATCGACGCCACCGAAGGCGTGACCGCCAGCGACGCGACCATCGGCGGGTACGCGCACGAGAGCGGCCGCAGCGTCATCATCGTGGTCAACAAGTGGGACGCGGTCACCACCGGCCGCACCGACGGCAAGCCGCCCGCCGATCGCGAGATCTTCGAGCGCCAGTTGCGCAATGTGCTCAAGTACCTGAGCTATGCGCCGGTCATTTTTCTCTCCGCATTGGAGGGCACCGGGCTCCGGCACGTTCTCAACGAAGTCAAGACTGTGGCCGCCGAGCGGCGCAAGCGCGTCACGACCGGGCAGATGAACCGCTTCCTCGACAAGATCGACTTCCAGCGCGCCCCGGTCCCCATGTCAAAGCGCATTCGCATCTTCTACATGACCCAGGCCGCCGTGGCGCCGCCCACGTTTGTCCTTTTCACCGACCGCGACATCAAGCTGCACTTCGCCTTCGAGCGTTTTCTCGAGAACCAGATCCGCGAGGCCTTCGGCTTTGAAGGCACGCCCATCTGGTTCAAGGTGAAAGCGCGCAACGCCGACAAGGGGGAATAGGCTCAGCGCGCAGCGACCGGCTGGCGAATCGAGGGCGACTTGTACCCTTCGCCGGCGAGGTGCTTGCCCATCTGCGCGTACATTTCCGGATCGCGCGGCTGCCAAGTCCCCAGGCCATCGACGTAGCGGTTGTACATGCAGAACGCCGCGGCAATCAGCACCGTATCGTGAATCTCGAGATCTGTCGCCCCGAGGCTGCGAGCCGCGTCCACGTCGCCTTTCGTCACCAGTTTGCCGTCCTGCTGAACTTTGCCCGCGATGGCGAGGAGCGCCTTGAGTTTGGGGCTGACCGGGGCGGCGTAGAAGTCTGTCTTGATCTCCTCGACAAGGGAGGCGTCGCCAAGGTGGGCGGCCGCGGCTGCTCCGTGGCTGGCTTCGCAGAAATGCGTCCGGTTGCGCGATGAGACATAGGTCGCGATCAGTTCGCGCTCGCCGGGGCTGAGCGAACCTGGCTCATGCAAAAGAATATGCGCCAGTTCCCGCATGGGCTTGGCGGTTTCGGGGCGATACGCGAATCCGGCGCTGATGCCCGGAAGGCCTTCAGGAAGATCGATGTGCGGCATGGAGTTCTCCTTGAATTTTGAACGTTGAAACCGCACATTAGCGCGCGGCCGAGCCGGCGTGCGCAGCCAGGTATTCTTCGCTCACGGTAACGTAGCCATCGCGCGCCACGCGGCGCCCGCGTTCCCGGTACAGCGCTTCGTCGTCGGGCTGGTCGGTTCCCAGCCCGTCCACGTAGCGGTTGTACATGCAGAAGGCAGCCGCAATCAGAATCGTATCGTGGATTTCCAGGTCGGTCGCGCCCTCGCTGCGAGCAGCCTCCACATCGGCGGAAGTGACCAGCTTGCCATCCTGCTGCACTTTACCCGCAATGGCCAGCAGGGCCTTGAGTTTGGGCGTGATATCCGCCTGGGTGAAGTCGGTCTTCACCTGCTTGACCAGCGCTTCGTTGCCGCCCAAATGAGCAGCGGCGATGGCGCCATGGATGCTGTGGCAGTAGTGGGTGCAGTTGCGGCTGGAGACGTAGGTAGCAATCAGCTCGCGCTCGCCCCTGCTCAGAGTACTGGGCCCTTGGAGCAGAATCTCAACCAGCGCATTGAGGGGGCGAGCGGTTTCCGGCCGGAAGGCCATGGCCCCGCGGATCCCGGGTAAATCAGAAGGTAGGGCGATATGCGGCATTTCAGTTCTCCACAAATTGCGGGGCTATCAAGATTGGCGTTATGGCTGAGGCCGAGGTCGTGTCAACAACTCGCAGTTTGGCTATCACGAGCGCTTGCTTTTCACTTGGTCGACATCCGCAGTCAGCATCGTCCGGCCATCGTACGCAGCCAGCAGCGCGACGCGCATCCATCATTGGGTTGAGTTGGTGCGGGCACACCAGGAAGGCGTCACGCCCTGAGGGCCATCCGCGCAAGCATCGCCAATGCTTGCGCGATCTTGCGCCTCTGCGTACAGAAAACTGGCGCAGAATACACCCCAATCTCCTCCCGCGGCGACAGCATGGGATGCATGCGACCCGCAGAGATTGGAAGACTAAGCCACTCGCTTGGGCATCTGGGGAAGAGTCGGTATCGGTACTTGCCTTCGCCGGTCGAGAAGTTCCACCAGGGCGCGCTCAGGGCAGCAGTGATGCGTTTCCACCTGATCCAGGTCTTGCGAAGACTCCACTGCGGAGGCTACGGTCATGAAGCAGTAGAGGCATCGTGTGTTGTACGTCCCGTTCTCGTTTTGCGTGCGACTGTACATGGATCCCCCGGAACCGCGAAGAGATTGTCCGATGCTATTCCGAATCCTGGGATCGATTGCGTGACCAACGTCACGAAGCAGCGTGAGCAGGGGGCGAAGGGTGGCTCATCGCCCTCAGGCAAGACTGCCGCTGTCTGTCAGATATTCGTGATCTGATTCTTGTGGCTGCGCAGGTACCAACAGGGGGTGTGGCCGCCCTGGGGGAAGAGCGACTCTGAGCAAAGCACATCTTCCGAGCCGAGATAATCCAGTTCCAGCTTGTTGTTCTTGAGCGGAGCGGACAGGAAATGACTCACCGTGACCTTGGACGTGTGTGCGCCGCGCAGGTTATAGACCAGCCAGTCGCCCGCAAACACCACGACGGCGGCGATCAAGAGCGTTATCAGTGTCCATCGAATCCATCGCATCAGCGCTCGCCTGCCTGCACTGCGGGTTGTACCGGCAGGCGCGGTGCATCTTGCAGGCCGACGCCGGTGAGTTGCCGCCTTCGTGCCGTTGCCACAAGGTCGACGAGTTGTTGCGCCGCGTCCAAGTAGGCGAGCCCCTCACAGCGGATGTTCGAAATGCAGTTGCGCTGGGCATCGGTGCGGCCCAGGCGGGGCTGCCACGTGATGTAGGCGCCAAGCGAATCCGGCGAGCTCAAGCCCGGACGCTCTCCGATCAAAACCACAGAAATGTCTGCATTCAGAGCGCTGCCGATTTCGTCCCCGATGGCCACCCGGCCCTGCTCCACGATGCAAATCGGCGCGATCTGCGACCCGGCAAGCCGGGGCAGGAGTTCCCCGAGCAACGCAGGAACATGCCGCTCGACCGCCAGCGCCGAGAGGCCATCGGCAACAATCACCGCTACGTCGTAGCGTGCGGGAGCACGCTGAGCCAGAACGTTGCGGCTGTTTTCGTCGAGGCTGCGGCCGAGGTCGGGCCGCTGCAGATAGGTGGCCCGGTCCGCGGCAGCGGAATGCAAGCGAAGGACCCCGCACGCTGCGATCTCCGAAATTGCCGCCGCCAGGGGAGCGGTTTCGAGCCGCGCGTGCACCGCGTCGCGAGCCCGGGCATGCGCCAGCTGAAAACTCAGAACATTTTGGGTCTGCTGGCTCACGCCCGTGCGCCCCAGTCCCACGCGGGCCGGCGTCAGCGCGCGAAGGCGATTGGCCATGGTGGCCGGAAGCGCGGCTGCCTGATCCACCAGGTCTTTCATACCGTGAGTAGCCTCTCCGGATGGCTGGCTTCGCCCTGCAGCAGGCGAAATTCTTCCCCCGCAAGCCAGGTTTCAAACTCGGGTGCGGGCCGCAAGCCCAGCAGGCGCCGCACATACAGAGCATCGTGGAAGCTGGTGCTCTGGTAGTTGAGCATCACGTCATCGGCCCCGGGAACCCCCATGATGTAGTTCACTCCGGCCGTTCCCAGCAATGTAAGGAGCGCGTCCATGTCATCCTGGTCTGCCTCGGCGTGGTTGGTGTAACAGACATCGCAACCCATGGGCAGGCCCAGCAACTTCCCGCAGAAGTGGTCTTCCAGGCCTGCCCGCATAATCTGTTTTCCGTCGTAAAGATACTCCGGCCCGATGAATCCGACCACAGTGTTTACCAGCATGGGACGGAAGTGGCGTGCCACAGCGTAGGCGCGGGCCTCGAGCGTCTGCTGGTCCACGCCGAGGTGCGCGTTGGCCGAGAGCGCCGAGCCCTGGCCGGTTTCAAAGTACATGATGTTGTCGCCCACAGTCCCATCGGCGCATGAAGAGCCGCGGCGCAGAGACTTTCCCGCTGCATGCGCTTCGGCGAGCAGCGCCAAATTTACGCCGAAGCTGCGATTCGCGGCCTCGGTTCCGGCAATGGATTGAAAGATCAGATCCACGGGAGCACCCGACGCCAGCGCGGCCATCTGCGTCGTCACATGGGCCAGAACACAGCTCTGCACCGGAATTTGAAACCGTATCCGCAACGCGTCGATCAGCCGCAGAAAGTGCGCCGTCGTGGCCACATTTTCGCCCGCCGGATTGATGCCAATGACAGCATCGCCGGAGCCGAGCATGAGCCCATCGAGGATCGAAGCGGCGACTCCGGCTGCGTCGTCGGTCGGATGGTTTGGCTGCAGGCGCGTGCTCAGTCGTCCGGGCAGGCCCACGGTGGTGCGAAACTGCGTTACGACGCGAATCTTTCGCGCCACCAGGATCAGGTCCTGAAGGCGCATCAGCTTGCTGACCGCAGCCGCCATTTCCGGTGTCAGTCCGGGAGCGAGGGCCGCCAGCCGTTGTGGCGTGGCATCGTCGGAGAGCAGCCAGTCGCGGAACTCGCCTACCGTGAAACTCCGCACCGGCGCAAAGACCGCGGTATCGTGAGTGTCCACGATCAGCCGTGTGACCTCGTCCTGCTCGTAAGGAATCACCGTTTCGTTGAGAAACTGCATCAGGGGCAAGTCGGCCAGCGCATACTGCGCGGCCACCCGCTCTTCGCCCGAGGCAGCGGCCACGCCGGCCAGCACATCGCCGCTGCGCAGGGGTGTCGCCTTCGCCAGCAATTCCCGCAGGCTGGCAAAGGTGTAGCGTGTCTGGCCGAAGGTCTGGGCGAAACTCATGCGGTGCGCGTAAGTGCCACTACAGGATAGCCGGAACGCTCGGAGAACGGATGAGATACACGACGCCGTCCACACGCGAATGCAACATACCCGCGGTATGCTGAACACCTTATGCCCCGGTTCGCGTTCATACTGGAATTCCTGATCCTGTTTATTGGCCTGCCTCTCGGTTACCGCTATTCTCCGGTACGAATACCCGCGCTGCCGCTGCTCTGGGTCATCGCCGGGTACGCATTCTGGCGACTGTGGACCGATCGGACCTTTGACCGCGCACGGCTATGGAATGCGCCTGCCCTCGCCGGTCACCTGGGAGCCATACTGATCACGTTCGGGTTGGTCGCGCTGATGCTATGGTTCGGCGTGCGTAGGTTCGCGCCGCAACTCGAGTGGAGCTTTGTGCGCGAAAACCCGGCCTTCTGGGCGGTGGTCATGGTAGCCTACCCGATCCTCTCCGTCTATCCGCAAGGTGTACTTTACCGGGCTTTCTTCTTCCAGCGATACGGAGCCCTGTTCCCGGGAAGATGGGCCATGATTGTCGCCAGTGCGGCGGCATTTGCCTTTCTGCACATCATCTTTCGCAATCCTCTGGCGGTGGCTCTGACGTTTGCCGGCGGGCTCCTGTTCGCGGCGCGGTATGGGGAAACGGGTTCGCTGGCAACCTCCAGTTTTGAGCACGCGCTGTACGGCTGCTGGCTGTTTACCATTGGCTTGGGCCAGTATTTCTATCACGGAACCATCGCAACGGTGGGCTCGGCGCTGCGAAGGTAAGGGCGAACCCATTTTTTGGGCGTTGTCGCAGAGAACCCGTGGTACGCTAGCCGCAACTCATGCGCATTCTCGTTTTGGCGTGCTTGACGGCCGGTCTACCTGCGTTTGGCCAAGCTGCGGCTCGGTTCGCAGCAGGGCTGCCCGAGGACCCACGGGCTGCACTTACCGCCGTTTTGCCGTCGTACGATCTGCACCATCCGTCCCTGAAGCCCTGGCACCTGAAGGCCAGTTACCAGCTCTTCGGGCGTGATGGTACCCCCGCAAAGGACGGGACTTACGAGTATTGGTGGGCGTCCAGCCAAACCCACCGCAGTACATGGAAGTCGGCGGGGGCGGTGCACACAGACTGGTACACGGCCGACGGCAGCCGCGCTCACCAGACAATCGGAGAGCGGCCACAGTTCCTGGAGTACAAACTTGAGAGCGCTCTGATTGCACCGCTGCCAGACTTAGCCGACCTCGATCCAGCGCGTGTCTGGTTGGTTCGGGACTCGATCAGCGTCACCGGCGGCTCGACTCTGCCCTGTATTATGGCTATCCCGTCTCACTACGCCCATTTGCAAAAGAAGAAGGCGGCGCTGGGAGTGTTTCCCAGCTATTGCTTCGACTCGATCCTTCCCGTGTTGCGGGTGTCGTACGCCCCTGGAATCGTGGCCACGGAATTCAACAAGATCGCACTCATGCAGAACCGCTACATCGCGCGGGAGATCCTCATATTCAACGGGACGCACATGATTCTATCGGCCAAAGTCGAGTCGATCACTGGCCTGGACCCGCTCGATGCGGCGCTGACGCCGTCTCGGGACGAGCCGGCAATGGCGCGTTCAGATCTTCACTGAGGCGGCACGAGGCGAGATGCCGCTCAATTCCGCTGCTCGAGCTTCTGCATACGCGGCGGCGCCCAGTACGGCGGCGCGGCTCTCCAGAATCACCCGCACCGGCATATTGATGAGCAACTGGCTGAGCCGGCCCTTGTCGGTAAATGCCTTGAGGAACGTGCCGTCCTTGAGTTTTTCGAGGATGCGCGGACCGATGCCGCCGCCGATGTACAGGCCGCCGACGGAGAGGACCTTCAAGGCGAGGTTGCCGGCCTCGGCGCCGTAGGCGGAGACAAACATATCCAGCGTCTTCTCGCAGATTTCGCTGCGCGCCGCCAGCCCCATCTCGGTGATCACGGAGTTGGGATCGCCGGCGGCCGCGATCTGCTCGGCCAGCCATGCCGGTTCTTCCAGCCCGCGGACCTCGCGCAGAAACTCGTAGATGCTGGTCATGCCCATGCCGCTGACCACGCGCTCCCAGCTGATGCGGCCGTTGTACTTCTGCTTGAGGAAGCGAAGCAGGTCGATCTCGTCCTCGTTGCGCGGGGAGAAATCGGCGTGGCCGCCCTCGGAGGGATACGGCACGTGCATGTGGCCGTTCCAGATCAGCAGGCCCTCGCCCAGACCAGTGCCGGCGGCGATGAGGGCGCGGTTGCCGATCTGGCTGGGATCGCCTTCGCTCAGAGTATGAATCTGGTCCGAGGTGAGCTCGGCGATCCCATAGCCGTTGGCCTCGAGATCGTTGATCAGGAAGACGTGTCCGATGCCGAGGGACAGGACGAGTTCGCGGCTGTCGAGTGTCCAGGGCAGGTTGGTGAGACGCAGGCGCCCGTCGCGCACCGGCCCCGGGAACGCCAAAACAGGCGGCGGTGGCTTGGTCGCCGCCCAGAAACTCCTTGACGATGGCTTCCAGGCCGGAATAATCCTTGGCGGGAAATCGCTCTTCGCGGGTATATGTCAGCTTTCCATTGGTAAAGTCATACAGCGCCAGGTGAACCTTGGTGCCGCCTACGTCTCCGGCCAGAATCATCTTTCTCTCTCCAAAACCCCGCAGCCTTCCCCGTCTGTCGGGGGTAGAAGCGCAGCAGCAGCCTTATCCAAAAACAGAGTGAGTATACCGCTTGCGGGCCATATCAGTTGACTGGGCAGCCGCTCCGGATCACGCGGTCCGGTCAGGACCTCGTGCAGCACCGCTGCCTTGTCGGATCCGGCGATCAGGAAGAAAACCGAGCGGGCGTGGTTGATGACGGGCCAGGTGAGCGTAATGCGCCAGGTATCTTTTTGCGGTACGTGATTGGCCGTGACCAGGCGGCTCATCTCGTGGATGGCTGCGGTGTGCGGAAAGAGCGAGGCCGTGTGGCCGTCGTCGCCCATGCCAAGAGCGATCAGGTCGAAGCGAGGGCTCTCGGCGCCCTCCAGCCGGAAGCCGTTGCGCAATTCCGATTCGTAGCGGGCGGCCGCGACTTCAGGCTCCAGTTCGCCTTCCATGCGGTGGATCTGATCCGGATGGAGAGGCACATGGTCGAGCATCGCCTCGCGCGTCATGCGGTAGTTGCTGTCGGGCTGGTCCGGGGGCACCGCCCGTTCGTCCACCCAGTAGAGGTCGAGCTTGTCCCAGGGCATGCGCGAGCGCCAGGGCTGGTTGGGGTCGCCCATCAGCTGAAAGGCTGCCTTGGGCGTCGATCCGCCGCTGATGGCTATCCGCGCCCGACCATTGGCTTCCGCCGCTTCTGTCACCATCTCCACAAAGTACTGCGCTGCCCGCGCGCGAGCGCCGCAGGATCGGGTTCAACGTAGTACTTGATGTTGAGTCGTCTGGACATGGGGTGTTTTCCTTATGATTTGTGCTAAGTATTCTGCCCGGGTGGGATTGTTAGCGGGTGGGTCCGGCAGATTCCCGGGCCACGGCGCCGATTGGCGGAAAGAGTGCCTTCAGGTTAGTTGAGGAATGCGGCCCCGGCGGTTTGCTCTTCATTTCATGGTACGCGGCGAGTACAGACGCCTAACCATAGACTACCTCAGACGGAGAGCCAAAAGGATTTATAGCTCGGGAACTGGGAAAGATGTCAATTCGGGCTTAGTCCTGCGCTGACCCCGGGCGCTGACAAGGCGACGCTCCCTCTTTTCCGCACGGCTTTGTCATCACAATCGACCCATTGGGCTTGACGATGAAGGCTCGCTGGGGAGAACTGATGTATTCGGGGAGAGACGGCCGCCGGTTCAATACATACAAGACGTCCGTATCCTCGGGTACATCGGAGAGGAAGTGCGAATGCCCTCCCGTTGTCGCGCCGGAATCCGGCTTGACCTCCATATCGAGAATGCTGGAGTGCAATTGACGCTTTTCCAGGATCTTCTGTCCGTCTGGAGAGACGGTGTAACGCACATCCCCGCCGAGAGGCCACACGTTCTCCCTGGTCTGCCCGGGATAAAAGTAGACATATAGATTGCCTTCCGGCGCGGTGAGAATGGCGCTGTTGTAGGGCCGCTTGGGCACGCCGAAGTCAGCGGTTGCCAGTTCAATCGCCCGTTCCCTGGCCAGCAGGTCTTCCCTGGCCGCAGATGGCTTGTCAAACTTGAGCGCGACAAACTTGCCGCCCGACTGTTTCGCTTCGTATACCACCATCAGGCGATCGTGTCTTGCATTCCATTTCGGGAACGAGACGATCCATCCGCCCGAGGTCTTCTGGCAGATATAGTGCGTCAGTCCATTGGTATCGGGTTTTAGCTGGAAGAAGGCATCGGTGCCCTGCCAGGCCGCCTGGTCGTAGGCATAGAGTGCCCGTCCCCGTTCGGTGACCCCGGCCAGATACTGCTTGAGATCAGCATCCTTCACCTCCTCCGCGAGGACCACTGGCGACACCGCCAGACAGATGAGCAGAACCACCCAAAACCGCTTCATAGCAACTCCCACTTAGCGCGAACGATGTGTTGAGTAGCTCGATTCTAGTCGAAGTGCTCTTCAAGGCCCATTGATCCTGATCACAAGGCGGCCAGATGACTCGATAGGAATGATCCGGGGCAGCGCGGAAGATGACTATTTCCCGAGATAGACGCGATATTGCTGTTCGAGGATACCGGCAGCGCGCGCCAGGGCCAGCTTGGAGAGATTGTATTGATACAGGCTTTCCACCAGGTTGCTCTGTGCACCGGCGAGCGTGGCCTGGGCAGTCACCAGGGGCAGGTTGTCGTCAACACCGGCATTCACTCGGTCTGTCTCATCAGCCAGTTCGCGCGTGGCAAGATCGACGTTGGAGCGCGCCACCTCAATCAGCTTGGTATTCGCGTCCACATCGAGCAGCGCCGCACGCACCTGCTGGTCGATCTGGGAGCGCAGATCCTCCAGTTGTGCGTTTGCGGAGTCCAACTGCGCCTGGGCGGCCTGGATGTCGCCGCGCAGGCGCGCCTCCCGAAAGACGGGAACCGAGAGGGTTCCTTCGGCGGTGAAGGTTCCGTGGGAACCGATTCCCGCGACATCGGTGATTCCGTAGTTGCCATTGAAGCTCAACGTGGGAAGCCGCTGACTGCGATAGGCCGCGTGCACCGCCCTGAGTTCCACGATCTGGTTCTGCAGATTCTGGTAGTCCTGCCGGTTCTGATAGGCAATGGCGCGAACCTCCGCCGGAGTCTGCGCAGCCAGTTCGCCGTAGGGAGCGCGGTCGGTCAGCACCACCTTCTGCCCCGGGGTCAACTCCGATTTCGCGCTTGAGGAGGATCATGTCCTTGTCGAGGCTGACCTGGGCCGAGATCAGTGCCTGCTGCTGCGCCTGCAACTGCACCCGGGCGCGGAGTTCATCGATATTGGCTGCGGTGCCGGCCTCATGCTCGGCATGCGCCTGGTCCAGCGCTACCTGGTCTTGCTGTACGAGCGACCTTGGCGTTGTCCACCTCGCTGGCCGCGGCAATGGCGTGCAGGTAAGCCGACGCGACCTGTTGCACGACTTCGCCGCGGGCCGACATCTTGGCGAAATGAGCCGCCCGCGTCGCCGCCCCGGCGGCGCGCCATCCGGCAATCACGGGCCCGGAAAACAGGATCTGGCTGAAGTGGAGCTGGCCTTCGGTCAGCGTGTCCCTGGTGATGAACGAGAACGAACCGGGGGGGATACCGCCGGGAAAGAGCCCGGCGAACTGACCGATGAGGCCGGGGCCAAATCCCTGCGCGGCGAGGTTGTGCTGGTAGAACCCGGTATCGCCGGTGAGAGTGATGGTGGGAAGAAATTCCTGCAGCGCCTGCAGTTTCTGCCCCTGGAGCGACTTTTCCGAATTTTCGGCCTCTTTTAGCCCCAGATTGTTTTCCAGGCCGCGGCGGATGGCGTCATCCAGAGAAAGCTGGAGCGCTTCGTCCGTAACCGGCTGCGCCGTCACGCTGCCGTAAAAGGGATTGGTCGCCGAGCTTGGATTCCCGGTCTGCGCCTGCAGCAGCGGTCCGGCACTGACCGCACAGACGATCAGCGCCAGAACGTGTGCTTTCACCCGCCTGGAGGCAGAATGTACCGTTCCACTCACTAGCATTATTCTCTCAGATGTCGCTGACGGGGCGGGAGATTCGCCATACCGGCTGGAAATCGGGCCGGAGTTCGCCTTCCGGCCCGATCGGGTCAGATTTTCTGTTTCTTCCAGCGGCCCCGCCGGAAAAGAAAGATGCCCGCCACGGCCATGGAGCACTCGGCGATGACGATGGCCAGGAATGCGCCCTCGGCGCGCATGCGGAGGCCGACCGCCAGCGCCCAGGCCAGCGGCAGCTCCAGCACCCAGAAGCCGAAGAAGTTGACGATGGTCGGCGTGAGCGTGTCGCCCGCCCCGTTGAACGCCTGCAGCATGACCATTCCGTAGGCGTACCCGATGTTGCCGCAACTGAAGGTGCGCAGGGCCACGGCCGCGATCGGAACCACCGCCGGATCGTCGATGAACAGGCGAACGACGGGGTTGGCGAAGACGAAGAAGAAGATGCCGATGGACCCCAGAAACAGCATGTTGTAGAAGCCGGTTCGCCAGACCGCCTGCGCGGCGCGCTCGGGGTGGCCGGCGCCCAGGTTCTGCCCCACCAGCGTCGCCGCGGCATTGCTCAACCCCCAGGAAGGCAGGATGAAGAACACCACGATGCGGATGGCGACGGTATACGCGGCTACCGACGCCGATCCGAAGAGCGAGACGATGCGCACCAGGAAGATCCAGCTGGCATTGGCGATGGCGAACTGCAGCATGCCCGTGAGAGAGACGCGCAGCAGCCGGATCATGACGGCGACGTTGAGCCGCACATGGCGCGCCAGAACCCGGATGCGTTCGGTTCCCTTGAGCAGCCGGTAGAACTGGTAGAGCACGCCGATGCTGCGGCCGGTAAAAGTCGCCAGCGCCGCCCCGGTTACGCCCAGGTGCGGAAATGGCCCGAGACCGAAGATCAGGCAGGGGTCGAGGACCAGGTTGATGATGTTCGAAACCCACAGCAGGCGCATGGCGATGGCGGCATCGCCCGCGCCGCGGAAGATGGCGTTGTTGAGGAAGAGCATGATGATGGCGCCGCATCCGCCCAGGGCGATGCGCGCATAGCCCGAACCGCCTGCGACGATGGCCGGCGAGGCGCCCATCAAGTGCAGCAGTTGCGGCGCGTAGATGCCGGCGGGGATGCCGAGGCCGAGCGAGATGATCAGCCCCAGGACGATGGCCTGCACGCCGGCGATGGCCGCATCTTCGGGATCTTTCTCGCCGATACGGCGCGCCACCATGGCGGTTGTAGACAGCGACAGGCCCAGGCCGATGGCGAAGACCAGCGCCAGCAGCGACTCGGTGAGGCCGACGGTCGCCACGGCGTCGGCGCCCAGGCGGCCGACCCAGAAGACATCGACGACGGCAAAAAGCGATTCGAGCACCATCTCCAGCACCATGGGAATGGCGAGCAGGAGGATGGAGCGGTTGAGAGAGCCGGTGGTGTAGTCCTGGTGCGAGCCCTTGAGGGCTTCGCGAACGGACGGCCAGAGACTGATTACGCGGGAACGAAGAGTGCGCGCGCGGCCGTCGGCCGGCTGCGGCGCGGAAGTTTCAAGCACAGACATGGGAGAGCTCCACGATGCCGGTCGTAAAGACGGGCACGAGCGAAGGGATCACGCTGCGGTCGGACTTGAGTTGTGCAGTGCAATCACCCGGGGGCTGAAGTCATCCTCGGGAGCCGCGGAGTGCGGCGGATCGGAACAGCCCGAGGCAATGTTCAGCGGGAAATTCGTACGGCGGTAGGCTGGAACATTGTTCTCCTCCGTGGCCGGGGTTCGGCAGGGATGCTAGAGTGTAGCGCGGTTTGGGCTGGAGGCAACAACAAAATTCATCAGATTTTTTGCGCGGCCGCCGGGCTGGAGGGAGATGAGGTTAGTCAGTGACTCCCAGTTGCTCGCGGGCGATGGCGGCAATGAAGGCGCGGCTTGGCTGCCAGGTCCGCCATACCGATTCACACCAGGTGCGGATCATGGCGTCGCGCTGTGGGCCAGGGGGGAGGGCGATCACGTGGGCGACGCCGACCGAGGCGACCTCGGTGGCAAACGGAGGTGCGTTCCAGTGCTTGTGCTGGCGGGCCATGCGCATGTGGGCCAACTGGACCTGGCGACCGGTGAAGTTCTTTTCGAGGTGAAGGTAGAGGCCGATGAGGGCGAACACGATCGCGATGGGCTTGGTATCGGCGCCGGCGTGCTGGGCGGTGAAGGCGTCGACGATGTTCTGGTGGAGGAAAGCAGGATCGCGGAGTTCGAGGGTGTAGAGCGCGAGCTGGTCGTAGAGTTCTTGATCGGTGGGCATCGGACGGGGCGCAATCACACAGCTTCACAGTTACACAGTTTTGACCGGTTTGAAAGGGCCGGCTGCAAACTGCTGCCGGGGCTCAGGTTAGGGTGGGTTTCACAGTGGTTTCGTCGGGCCGATGGGGTGTGGCGCCGACAGGTGTGCGGTCCTCCATCTGTCATTGTGCTCCGCAGCAGCTTAATTCTCTGCAACAGGTCTCAAAGAGGATTGGCTTTGATGTGCGCATTGGGTTGCTGTTCCGGCGGCAGTCGTCATCCGATCTGAAGGGTTTTGATTTGACTCCTGGAATTCCCTCTGCTCTCTGTACACTCGAGAAGTTAGTCAGGAGGAAGTTATGTTCAGGCGTTCTCTGATGCTAATGGTCGTAAGTGGCATCGCTCTCGGCGGCGATGCACAGTCCCCCTGGAGGGTTCATCAACCTATCCTCACCCCGCAGCAAAGCGGAACGACGCAGTTGCTGATTGCCGTCAGCCCGGTCAACTCCCGAGTTGTCTGGGCAGCCGGAGCAGGCGGGACTTACGTCGTCACGACCGATGGCGGTTTGAACTGGAAATCGGGGGTAGTTCCGGGAGCCGAAGCCCTGCAGTTCCGTGATGTTCAAGGCGTGAGCGACCAGGTCGCTTACCTGATGTCTATAGGGAACGACACCGGAGATTTCCGCATCTACAAGACGGAAGATGGCGGCTCCCACTGGAGCATTCAATTTACAAATAAGACGGTGAACGCCTTCTATGACTGCTTTGCTTTCTGGACGCCGGATCGCGGGATCACGCATAGCGATTCGGTCAGCGGAGTGTTTCCTGACATTCGTACCACCGATGGAATCACGTGGCACTCGATCGCCGGCAATATGCCACCTGCCCTGGCAGGCGAAGCGTCGTTTTCCTCGAGCGGGACTTGCATCGCCACACAAGGACAACGGAACGCCTGGATCACCACCGGGGGCTCAGCGATTGCACGGATTTTGGCGACCCGGGACGGCGGCGACAGCTGGACTGCGTATGACACTCCGCTGGTGAGCAACGCTAACGCGGGCGGGTTCTCGGTGGCATTCCGCGATCCGTGGCACGGGATTGTCGGGGGCGGCGATTTGACCACGGACAGTGCTGTCCAGGCGGCAACTTCGGACGATGGCGGGCGCACGTGGAAGCTAACCAAGAAACCTCCCATCCCAGGATCCATCTTCTGTCTCGCCTATGCCCGCGGGCTTGAACTGAGGGACGACTGGAACGATTGGGACAGGGAAGACCATCCCGGCCATGAACATGATCGAACGGTCGTGATCACGACGGAGACTCAGCCGGATTTCAGCTCCGGCGCGGCAGCCTGGACCCCGGATGAGGGACAGACGTGGTTCTCCCTGCCGCAGGTGAGCGGTTACTGGGCGGTTGGATTTGCGAATCCAGAGGCTGGATGGTTTGTAGGCAATAACGGTCAGATTCTGAAGATCAGTTTCTAACCAACATCGCTACGCCGAAAGCAATGGGCCTCTGGCTCAAGTGTGTTCTTGCGCAAAAAATCGATCCTCGTAGCACCGCGTCGTAAGCGCAATCTGGTCACTTTTTAAATTCATTTTGAATTATCGGAATCCCTTAACGCCGAGACAAGCACGGTGAGATACCTCAGGCAAACTGTATCTTGAAGGTGACTGCGTGCTCGCTGGGCCACATGCTAGGCGAGGCGATGATTAGCCCGTCGTCTGCCTGCTTCCATTGCAGCCGCTCGGGAAGACCCAGCAATTCGACGTGGCTGACCTTGCGGTGCTCCAGCCCGCGCGAGGGCGCCAGGGAGACAATTCGCGTTTCGGTCGCGTTGTGGCCCATTGCGAACGCATACAAAACGCCGCCTTTTGTGGTGAACCGAATGTCGGCGCCCGTCAGATCCGTACGCTTACTCTCGTTAAAGTGTTCGGGAGTGCCGTTCATGCCCTCGCCGGACCACTGTCTTCTTGATTCCCGGCCCCTCCCCAAATACCTTCCATGGCCGCGTTGCGTAGATTCCTTCCGAATTCACCTTCATCCACGCGGTAATGTCATCCAGAATTCTGAGTTCCTCATCGTCGGGCATGCCACTTGCCGGCAGTGGGATGTTCAGAAGGAGATTGCCGTTACGGCTAACAACATCGACCAGAAGATCGATTACGGTCTTCGGTCGCTTGTAGGTGACGCCCCGCTTGTAGTGCCAGTCTCCGATGCAAGTGTCAGTCTGGAATGGGTGAGGTTCAATCTCATCCACGACCCCGCGCTCGACGTCCAGCGTGCAGGCTCCTGTTATGCATTCGCTGCGCTGTTTTGCGGTATAAACCACGTCCAAGCTTCCTTTGTGCCAGCGAAGGCTTTGGTTGTAGTAGTGGGCGACTAATGACCGACCCCAGCGGCCGAACGGAATCGGACCATCTTCGTAGTACAAGTCCGGCTGATGCTGATCGATCAGGTCTTGAGCGCGCAGGAACCATTCGCGCTTCCATGCTTCGCTTTCGTTGCCCTGCTCGGCCCAGGGTTCGGCGCCAGGCGCGTGCGGCGGGAAGTACAAGTCGTAGTTGGCAGGGTCTGTACCATCGTAAGCGAACTCCCGCGAATTGGCCCCGCTTGTCGGCGCCTTTGTTGGTGGTCCACCAGTTGTAGCTCGCCCAGACGTGCTCGCTGACTCCGAAGCGGAGGCCGGCCTCGCGCGCTGCCTGCCGCCACTCGCCTACTATGTCTCGCTTCGGCCCCATCTTCACCGAGTTCCAGCGGTGGCCTCGCGAGTTCCACAGATCGAAGTTGTCGCAATGGACGCCCATGCTGACGAAGTACCTGGCGCCGGCCGCGGCATAGCGTCGAATAAGCGCAGGAGGGGCAAACTCTTCCGCTTTCCAGAGCGGAATGGTGTCCTTGTACCCAAACTTCGAAGGATGACCGTACGTCTTCAGATGGTATTCGTATTGCGGGCTGCCCTCCATGTACATGTTGCGGGCATACCAATCGCCATCCCCAATAGCGGAGCTGGGCCCCCAATGCGCCCAGATTCCAAATTTGGCGTCCCGAAACCACTCTGGGCATTGGAACGATTCGAACGATCCATCCGGTGAATACGGTCCCGGGGCAATGGGAATGTGGCTCACTGGCAGACTTGCGCCACGGACCGCCCTGGCCGCGGCTAACCCGGCGGCTGCCTTGAAGAAGCTTCTTCGGGACGTTGTCATGAGCTACCTATGCAATCGAAGTTCGCCATTCACGTCGCCTTTACGATAGCAGGCTGCGCGAAGACCGTACGGAAGTCTGACATGGCCGCATACGCCGTGAGACTCGAGCTTGGGCATCGCCACGGTCCTCGCCCGTAACTTAGTAATTCCCGAAGATGCCGGCCAGTGTCAGGGTTTCGGGTCGCTTCGCGCGTTAGCCCGATTCAAGTCAGGAATTCCGGCCTTGAGCTGAGCAGACACCGTTGGGGCAACGAATCATGCCTCAGCGATGTCGTTCAGATATTCGCTCTGGGTATTCTTCGCTCTGGGTTTGGTGGAGCTGGGCTGAAGCACTCGAAGTGCACGTCAAATGTGCGTCCTTGCATCTGTTTCAACTGCTGCTCGACCGCGCTCCGCACCAGTGCGGGATCCCCTTTGGCGCGAAGGTTGACCACCAGCTCGTGCCTGCCTGCAGGGGATGCATCGAGATTGCCTTCCACCCTTGGTTCTTCGCTGTTGGCACATGCGCCAGCCTTCAGCCAGCCGCTGGGAGAGCTTGCGAACATCTTCAGATGCACAATCGGGACGGCCCTTGCTGTGAGCGCCGCGCCCAGGCGTTCAAAAAACGGCCCAACCACAAGGGCTGGAGACAAGGGCGTGTCAGGCACGAAATCGAACCTCAGATTTACCCACGCTAATGCCGCTTCCGCCTGGGCGTATCGTCCGTAGTCGATCTCCAGAGTTGTGGTTCCCGCTTCCCGCGATCCGAACAGGATCTCATCCAGCCACTCCGCAACGCCCTGGCCTGTCTTTGCACTCAGGCGGCGCGTTTCCAGTCCGGAAATCCCGGCGTCCTCGGGATAGAGATCGGCCTTGGTCATGCAGACCAAATCGGCTTCTTGCAACTGCTCTCGAAACAGGAATGCCAAGTCGGGATCCGCATCTGTACCCAGCAGCGCAGCCGCTCGCGCCGGATCGGCGAGAACGGTAAACGGCGCAACGCGGAACCGATCGAAGGATTCCCGCAGCGGACCGAACACCGTGGCCGAGATGTCGGTGCAGCTTCCCACCGGCTCGGCAAAGATCACGTCCGGGGAGAACGTCTGCAAGTGCTCGATCGCAGACATCAATCGGGAGAACCGGCAGCAAAAGCATCCCCCGGTCACTTCCCTGGAAAGAAGCCCGCGCGCGTCAGCGTGGCGCGAATCCACCAGGTCCTCGCTCTGATCATTGAGGATCACGGCGCAGCGAAGGCCGCGTTGCTCAAGCAGGCGCGCAGCAGCAAGGATCAGGCTTGTCTTTCCCGATCCCAGAAACCCGCCGACGATCACAATCCACGGTCTTTGCCGTGGCTCTCCTTCGCTCATCCATGAACCTCAATCCGCAAGTCTTCTTTCGTGGTCAGACGCAGAGTCCTGGTGAACGTGGCCACCAATCGCTCGTTGCGTCTCTCCAAGCGGCTCTCAATCGATCTCTCGCCGTTCAGGACCGATGCCTTGGTGCCTGACGCATCCATTTCACAGGAGCGACAGTCCAGCGATCCCGCCAACACCTTGAGCGTAAGAACCACGCCTCCGGGTCGGCTGCGGAGAGAAAAGGTGCCCCATCCCGTGCCGGTCGACCAGAAGCACTGGAAATCTGCCGAGGAAACCTTCGGAGTTACCGCTACGGAAGACGTGGCGCCGTCGTAAGTGAATCCGCTCAGCGCCACGATTGCCGACCAGCTTGACATGGCGCGGGCATAGTGGTGTCCGCATTCGGCTTCATCCCATGGATTGCGCTTTTCCCCGTCGTAGCGGGATCGAGTGTTCCGCACGCACTCCAAACCCTCCGCCACCATGCCCCAGTTCATCATCAACACCGCCGCGATGTATTCAAAGCCGGTCATGGTCTCCGCGAAGTAGGGAAACGGAATGTCAGGGCGCTCGGCCTTCGCGTAGTCGCAGATTACAAGCGACGCTTCATCATTGAGTGCAAAGGTGCGCTGAACGTTGTTGTGCTGCGCCAGGCTGCGCTTGTAGTTGTAGCGGTAGATGGATTGAAGTGTGCTGCGGATTTTCTCGGGCGACACCAATGCTCCCAAACCGCAAATGTCCGCCATGTATTGGCCTACGAGTTGATCTACCAGGCACCCGGCGCCAAGCTGGTATTGGGGAGTTTCGGTGTTCTCTGAGCCCATATCGCTGCGCAGGCCGTTGGCAATCTCCTCCTTGCGGAATCCGCGCACCTTTTGAATGTAGTATTCGCCGTTGAAGAGATTGCCATCGATCCACCGGCTTCCCTGTTCGAAGAGCCTCTTGTAGGTTTGTGCGGACGAGGCATCACCGGCCGCACGAGCCATCTCCTCGCCGGCCCTCAGCGCCCCAAGATAGTAAATCCCGCACATCGGGTTTGGACCGTAGAACTCGACATCGTAGGTGTTGTGCTGCACGCCTTCCATTACGCCGTCGCGATTGCCGTCCCATCCGCCAGGAACCCAGGCGAACTCGAGCGCCTTTTTCGCCCGCGGCCAGGTACTGTTCAGCAGCGATCCGTCCCCGCTGAGTTTCCAGTCCAGCCACGCATGCATAATCTGCCCCATCTGGCCGTCTGCTGCCGCAAAACCGGAGCGTGCCTTGCCATCCGGCAGCATCTGGCGGAAATGGATCGCACCGGCATCATCCATGGAGTACCCAAATGCGCTGCGCCGCAAGGATCTGGCAAACGAAGGGAACAGAAAAGCGGTGGCCGTTTCATAGTTCCACACATGAGTGCAGTTGCCAAAACAGCATCCGCGCGTGTTGTCGCTGCCTTCAAAGCCGTGGAACTCGCCATCGCTGGTTCGGAAGCAGGTGGTCGTGGCCAGCGTGGAGAGATTGGCGGTCGCCGCCTCTTTCACCTCCGCCGGCAGCGTACTCTCACCGAGAGCGTGGGCAAACATGCGCGTCCGCGCTTCCAGGTCTTCCAGGTGTTCTGCCGTGTAGCGGACGGCCGCCCACGCGCTCTGGAAACGGGACGAGTAGAAGTTGCCGATGATCGTATTGCCGTCGCCCTGGGGTGCATCCCACCCGCACCAATCCGGCGTGCGATTCGGAAATCGCCATCCCAGCAGAAACGGAAACAGTGCTGTCTGGCCTGCGGGAATCGCCCTCTTCAGACAAAGCGTTCCCACCGTATTGTGCGGCTCCGGTTGCGCGCCTAAATTGCCCTTCTCCGAGAACCTGTCCCAAAAATGCAGCGGAGAGTTCCACCAGCGCCCCTGCGGCCATCCCTGCCAGTACGAAATCTCTGTCCCCTCATATGGAGTGGTCGCCAACACAAATTCGCCGGCCATCGGGTCGTCTGCCGACAGGCTCGGATTGCTCATCACCAGCCCGGCAATACGGTCATCGACTTGATAAAGGTTCCGGCGACCATCTTCGGGCTTAAGCCCGGCCGCGCCGCCCTGGTCCCTCATCCGCTTCACCGGGTTGTCGATCGAAAATGCGATACTCGCCTGCGCTGTTGCGGGGCCCGGATTGGTAATGCGATATCGGAGAATGGTCACCGGCAAGCCCGAGTCGTCCGGCTCATGCGGGATAAAGGGAGAGAAGGCATCCAGTTCAACCTTCACCGGAAGGGCGCTGTCCTCAAAGTCGATGTGCGCCAGCGGATACTGGCCGGTGAACGTGGCCGACTCAAGCCGGCTGAGGCCGGGAGCGTTGTCAGAGCCCAGCCCATCCTGCCCTTCGTAAGGAGGAAGGATGCGCGACTCGAGCACACGAGCGACGGGCTTTCCGTCTCCGCTCTGCGCCCAGATGGACGGGAATGCATACGAGGGTCGAAAACCCTTGTTGGGGCGGTTGAAGATCTCCCAATTCACGAGCTGTCCGCGGCCGCCCAGCCCAATGCTGCCCGCAGCCACCCCGCCGAGCGGAAATGAGATCATCTTAAGTTGCTCACCGCGAAACCGGCGCGGATAACTCTCCGCGGTCTGTTCGCGGCTCCACTCCTTCGTGCTTCCGGGCTCCTCCGTCGAGACCGGCGCATGTGTGGTGTTCGGCAGCGTGGCCGCGCCCAGCGCCCCGGCGGTCTGCTTCAAAAAAATTCGCCGGTCCACTCTCATCTCCTCTGCCAATGCGAGATCTCATTCCATCCGATTCGCTCGAATTGTACCGCTTGTGGTCGCAGTTCCGGCGTCAGCCACGCCGTCGCCGTTATAGGAAACTCGCCGCCACAGCTTCCATCTGGCTCTTGCTTTCGATCAGCGCATCCACAATACGGTGTAAATATATCGGAGACAATTTGTCGTATGTTTGAGCAGCGGATTACTGCCACGATTCCCTCGTGGTCATCGCACGGGGCTAGTCGATCACGCTTACCAGGTGTGCTCGGCGACAATCTCCACAGAAGTCGGATTGCAGTTGACGAGCGGTGCATGGAGGACCAATTCAAGATTCTTCCTTTCCCATGCAGCCCTGGGAATGCCCTCCAGCTTTCTTATGCTGACGGGATCGGTCAAGAATTCACCGGCGGCCCGGGTTCCGCAGGTTGTGGTTCCCGCAAGGGCGATGAGTGGGGCGCCGGTCTTGGAATCGAAAAGTCTGCAAACGATGGCATAATCTTCCGTGATGGTGCTGCTTGCCGCGCGGCTTGGCGCATGCGAGATAGACCAAACCCGACCCTGCCCGCCACGCTCCCGGATATTTAAGTTGCGATCGAAGTAAAAGCGCAGATCGCGGTTCATAAACATGGTCCAGAAGTTGGCGTAGCCTCCCACCAAAACCGTCGGAGCCCCGTGCAAGTCTTCGAATGCCAGATCCGGTCCAATCCGCAGATCGAAACTCCGCTGGCGGCGGCCCAGCAATCCGGTCACGCGGGTAGCAGCCATGACGTCTCCGACTTCAACGTAGCCGCTCGGATCGATTAGAAGGTCCTTTGCGGTAAGCACTTTTCCTTCCGTCAACGGCGGCAAGGTCCACCTTGGCGCCGGCTGCATTTCCTCGTACGAATTCAGAGGAATCTGTTCTCTATAGACAGACTCCATCGAGCGTATATACACCGGCGCCGTGCCGGTGTAGATAATCGCCGGTTTCTTGCTGTCGAGGATGGGGCCCCAGAAGACGTCGAGTTCGCTCTTTGTCCAGCGTGGGATGCCAATCCACGCAACCAAGAGAGCAACACAGGCTGCCGCCGCGGCGAGTCCCCATACACGCCGCCGGGTCTTTCCCGGCGAGCTGGGGACAGAAGTAACAGTTTCAAGCGTCGGAAGATCTTCCGCGACGTGAGAGTCGGCCATCGCGGGCTCGTCAGTGACGCCGTTTTCTTTGTTCCCGTTGCTTACCCCAGCGCGAAGAACAAAAGTAGGCCGATATGATCCCGAAGGGATGACGATTCTGACGACGGATTCCTGCCCCTCGTCACTGGTATAGTATTGCGCGAGCCGCTTTCGGACCTCACCTACCCGTGCGCGGACGATCGCATCCTCACTGGTATCGTAGTCGGATTTCCGACCAAAAACTTCGATCCCTATGATGCGTTCCTTGAGCTCGTCGTCCTGCCCCCTCAGAGAATGATCCACGAGATATTGAAGCAGAGCCTGACACTGCTTGCTGCCGGAAAACCGGGCGCTGCGCAGGATCAAGCGGAGCGCTTCGATGATTTGCGCCGAAGGGGGTTCACAATTGTCGCGATTCTGTTGTAAAGCCATCCTTGATTCCCTACGAATTCTACGCCAATTGCAACCCGGAAAGGTCGCGCACGGTGCTGCACCTGACGAAACGCATCGTTGCAAGTTACATGGAATGAGTTAATTGCGCGAGACGGTGGGGTGCGGCACCTGCACACGGGGTCCAGCACCTTGCGCAACCTATAGCGGAAACCTAATTGTGGCATACGAATCGGCGATCATTTTCCGTTGCGCGTAACTGAGGGGGATTCGCAGAGAGTCGCCGGATACGTGGAAATGGTTGTGGGGGGACAAAGGGGTAGAAGAAGTGACATCCGGAATCGCAGGTCAGCCAGAAAAGGATCACAGGCTAAGACTGGCCGCAATCGTCCGAGGCCATGCTGCTCGCTTTGCCCCTTGGCCTCGATGCCGGGAGGACCCTCATAGCGATTTGAACAGCAGCAGTTCGATCAGACCAGAAGAAGTCAAGGAGGCAGCAAGCATGGTATTTCACGACAATTCGCTCAAGGAGCGCTGCGGATATTTAGGTGCATTCCTCAATCTGCAAATTGCTCGGCAGTTCAGTCCTTTTCCCAGGGCGGTATTGCTGTTCGCGATGCTCATATTGGCCTGGACAGGTGCAAGGGCGCAGAGCGGGGGCGCCACCGGGACGATTGTCGGTACCGTGGTTGATTCGACGGGCGCCCTGGTCGGAGGAGCACAAATCAGCATTACCGAAGCCGACACCAATGTCACGAACAAGAGCGTTACATCGCCTGCCGGAAGCTTCACGGTTGCGTCGCTCAAACCTGGAACTTATCGCGTGACCGCCGTGGCTCCCGGGTTCGAAACGACCACGGCCCAAAACGTCGTATTGACGGTTGGCTCAGAAGCGCGCGTCGACCTAAGGCTGGCGCCAGGTTCTGAGCAGCAGACGGTAAATGTGAACGCTGAGGCGGTGAGTCTGGATACGGAGAACGGAGCCATCGGGCAGGTGGTCACCGGGGATGAAATTGTCGATCTGCCTCTGAACGGCCGCAACTTCACCCAACTGCTTCTCCTCAATTCGGGAGCGGTCTCGAACAGCGGTGAGCAAGGGAGCCTGCGGGCAAACGAGGGCAACGCCCTCACCATCCAGGGCTCGCGTCCCACATCCAACCAGTACTTTCTCGATGGCATTAACATCAATGACACGTATTACCAAACCCCCGCAGTGGTTCCATCGATCGACATTCTGCAGGAATTTCAGGAGCAGACCAAGGGCTATTCCGCCGCATACGGGGGAGGGGCAAACCAGCTGAATATCAGCACCCGCTCGGGGACAAACCAGGTGCACGGCACGGCGTACGATTTCTTCCGGAACGACGCTCTTGACGCCAAGGGCTACTTCACTCCACAGGGAGCTAAAAACCCGCCGCTTCGTCAAAACCAATTCGGATATGTGCTCAGCGGTCCGATCGTGGTGCCCCATCTTTATAACGGGCACAACAAGACGTTCTTCCTCGCAAACTACGAAGGGCTAAGGTCAAAAACATCCACAAATAATTTTCGAAACGTGCCTACTCAGGCGGAAAAGAGTGGCCAATTCTCGCACGCGATCGTAAATCCATTCACTAAGGTTCCGTATCCCAATAACTATATTGACCCATCCACTTTCTCGACACTCGCCACGAACTCTCTGAGCCACATCCCAGACCCCAACAGTACTGCCCCGCAGGGAAACTACTTTGTAACTTTCTCCCTGCCTACGGATTCGGATCAGCAGACCTATCGCTTCGATCAGGCCATCGGAACCCACGATAACGTGTTCGGCCGCTATACGCAGACGGCCTATGTGGCCACTTCGCAAAGTACGGGAGGAAGCTTTGCGGAAGGTCTTGCGAACTTCAGCGAAACATCGAAGAGCGTAGTCGGCAGCTGGACTCACACCTTCTCTCCGACGTTACTCAATCAAGCTCGCTTTGGATATATGAATGAGGGCGCAAACCTTGAAGGCCAGCCGACAACCGCTGCGGCCCTCAACGCATTAGGCCTGCAGAATCTCTACGCATTTTCTCCCGATCTTCCCTACCCGGTTTTCTCCTTTCGCGGCAATGATCTCAGCCCCTTCGGCGGCGACGCAGTGATCCAGCAGTATAACGAACAGCCATACTCCATTTCTGACGCAATGACCTGGACTGTCAAGAAGCATACGCTGAGCTTCGGAATGGACGTGCGCTGGTGGCACACCTACCAGAACAACCCATCGCCTCCTGAGTTGACCTTTGACGGTTCAGGTTCCGGGGATCCGTTTGCGGATTACCTCGCGGGCTATGTTGCACAAGCAACCGCGCTTGCGCCAACTCCATACGCCCCTACGATTGCGTCCTCAAATGCAGTGGCATACAGCTTTAGATACTTTGCCCCGTGGATTCAGGATGACTGGAAAGTTTCGCAGAAGCTTACGATCAATGCCGGTCTTCGCTATGATTTCAACAAGAAACCTGTTGAGGATCTGGACCGCGTTTTCTGGCTCGACCCCAATATTCCCGGCGGCGGTGAATACACTGCAAACAAGTCGCTTATCACCAGTGGCATCGGAGGTTCGCTGTATGCATATGGTGGAGAGCACTTTCCAGGCCCTGCGCAGGTGCTGAACTTTGCACCGCGCCTGGGTTTTGCCTACCGGCCCTCGAACAACGATAAGACCGTGATCCGCGCAGGCTATGGCATCTTCTATGACACGGCCGAGACCAAGGAAGCCGACGACGGTGGGGGCTATCCTTTCGCGGAGCAACTGAACCTTACGGATGTTCCCTCCACAAGCCTGTTTCCGGTCACACCGGCGTTAGCACCGGTGACAAGCGCCGACCTTGGGTTTCTCTTCATCCAGACCGCGCGGACCCACACACCCTACATGCAAGACTGGCAATTATCCCTGGAGCGCGAAGTCTTTGGGGGATGGAAGGCTGAAGTGGATTACCTTGGGTCAAAGGGGACTCATCTTCTAGGGCGAGTGTGGGAAAACGCGCCAACCAAGTACAACCCTGCCGATCCCACTCCCGCTTCGGCGCGCATTCCGTATCCCAATATCGGCTACATTCTCGATCACTTCTACGACTTCTACTCCAACTACAACGCCCTGCAGGCCAAGCTGGAACACTCCGGCAGATTCTACAGCGCCATCCTCGGCTACACGTACTCGCACAGCCTGGATGACAAGTCGTCTGAAGCCGGCATCAATGGAGATACCTCCGGCAATGGCCCACAGAATGAATACGACTTTAACGCTGACTACAGTTCGAGCAGCTTCGATATTACTAACAACTTTGTGGGCAGCTTTACAGCTGACCTTCCGTTTGGTAGGGGGAA
This sequence comes from uncultured Acidobacteriaceae bacterium, assembly GCA_963737665.1. Classification (GTDB taxonomy): domain Bacteria; phylum Acidobacteriota; class Terriglobia; order Terriglobales; family Acidobacteriaceae; genus Telmatobacter. The sequence continues at coordinate 453,677 of CAVTTW010000017.1, read as the reverse complement.
GCATTTTTTGGGCGGCAGCTCGCGCGGGCTCGACACTCTGATCGGTGGCTGGCAAGTCAACGGAATTGTCACTTTGCGAAGCGGCTTTCCGTTTTCGGTTGCTGCGACTGATATCAACTTCATCAATGAATGCTTCGGTCAGCGAGCCGACGTCGTCGGCAATCCCAAGGCAGGCGGTTTTCGCAAAGGTGTGGACGAGTGGTTCAACACGTCGTCGTTTGTTCAGCCAGCCATGGGGAACTACGGCGATTCATCGAGGGACATCCTCCGCGCTCCTGGAGTGGAGAACGTGGATGCCTCTTTCTTCAAGAACATTCAAATTGTCGAGCGTTTGAACCTTCAGACCCGCTTTGAAGCATTCAATCTGTTCAATCACACGAACTTCGGATTCCCGAACGCAGTCGTTCCACAAAGCGCAGCCCTTCCAAACCCCTCATACGGAACGATCAGCTCCGCCGCGCCAGGGCGAATCCTTCAAATCGCAGCGAAATTTATCTGGTAGACGCAGTGCCAATACGAGTGTGGGGACGCTGTGTAGTCCGCTGGTCCCAGCTTTGGTCCCGACCTTAGCCGTAGCGCCGCCGGGAGATTTATAGGGGGCTCGCCGTTGGGGGCATAAGCCGTTTAGTCAACCGGGCTCAAGTGGGTTAGTTCTTCTCGGGCGCCTGGAGCAGCGAGAGATGATTGTATTCAAATTTAAGGCGGGTACATGGACAGACGAAGTTTTATCAAGGGGGCCGGGGCGCTCGCCGCGAGCGCAAAAATCGTTCAGCGGCTGGAAGGGGAAACGCCAAGTGGCGCTGACGGGTCATGTCGAGTCGCTGCATATTATTTCGCCAACTATCATCAGGACGAACGCAACATCCAGGCCCATGGGCCTGGATGGACAGAATGGAACCTGGTCAAGGCAGCTGGGCCCCGCTTTCCGGGCCACCGCCAGCCACGAATCCCGCTTTGGGGATATGAAGATGAATCGGATCCCAGAGTGTTCGAGAAGAAGATTGCCGCTGCTTCTGCCCGAGGTATCGATGCATTCATATTCGACTGGTACTGGTACAAAGATGGGCCGTTTTTGGAGTCGGCCCTGACCGAGGGCTACCTTAAATCGTCCAATTGCAAGGACCTGAAGTTTGCGGTGATGTGGGCTAACCACGACTGGTTCGACATTCAGCCAGCCAAGATGGTGGGTGCGCCATCCCTGCAATTTGCGGGTGCTATCGCGGCTGAACCCTTTAGGGCCATGGTCGATCGTCTGCTTAGGTTGTTTCAGCATCCCTCCTACTTACTTGTCGACGGCTGCCCTTATTTTTCAATTTATGAACTATATAGGTTTATCCAGGGTCTGGGCGGTGTGCAACAGGCGGCGCTTGCACTGGAGCAAATGAGAGGAAAGGCGCGCGCTCTGGGATTCCCCGATATACATATCAATGCGGTCACATGGGGGGTAAAACTGCTGCCGGGTCAGAGCCAAATCAGTAATCTTGCCTGAGCTTCTCGATTCGCTGCACATAGAAAGCACTACTTCCTATGTCTGGATTCACCACACAGAGTTTTCGAAGACCTTCACAACAGAATATAGAAACATTCAGGATCAGTACGAGATTTATCGCTCCACAGCCGCGAGCGCATTGGGCCGGCCCTACTTCCCAAATGTCACAGTAGGATGGGACTCGACACCCCGCGCATGTCAGACGGATAACTACAGGTTGGGCGATTATCCATTTACCTCGGTCATTGTAAACAACACTCCGGAGGCGTTCAGGGCGGCGTTGGAATCGGCCAGGACATTTGCCTTGACGAATCTGTCGCCCCCACAAAGGATCATCACCCTGAATTCGTGGAACGAGTGGACGGAAGGCAGCTATCTGGAGCCAGATACGGTAAATGGCCTCGAATACCTCGACGCCGTACGCAAGGTGTTTGGGCGGGTCTAATGGTTCAAGAGGACGAAGCGTACGACTCAACTTTGTTCCGAGTGTGAGCTGGCCAGTTCAGTTTGTTTGTGGACCGCGATACTACAGAGGGCTTCAAAATCGGCCGGGCCATTCGACGAGTCTTAAGATAAGGTGCCAAAGCGAACGGCGAAAAGGTACATGTCAATGGTTGAGCAATTCAAGCGACGCGTCGCCGCTGCCGATTTGATTGGCGATAGGCGCAAAGTTATTCGTGCTTTCACCTTGGGAGTTATCTTATCTACGGTCTTTTGCACGCTCCCCGCTTCCGGAGCAAATTTTAGGGGGCAGCAGTGGCAGGCTATCGAAATTGCGCTCACAAGCTCGGTGACCTACGCGGATCCATTTCAAGACGTCGACGTGACCGCGACCTTTTCGAGACCGGGTAGCAAGCCCATTACCCGTCCAGCGTTCTGGGATGGGGGTCGCACATGGAAAGTCAGGTTCGCGCCGCCCGAGGCGGGCTTGTGGACCATGACTACCAGCGCTACGGATGGAAAGAACCCAGGGCTGCAAGGCGTAACTGGAACGGTCCAATGCGACCCGTATTCCGGGAACCTAGAAATATATAAACGCGGGTTTTTGAAGGTCAGCAGCAATGGCCGATATTTCACTTATGCCGACGGGACCCCGTTTTTCTATCTAGGGGATACACACTGGATACTTTCTCATGAGCGTTTCGACACGTCTAACGCGCCAGGCGTGGCCTCGCAGTTCAAATATACGGTCGACAAGAGGGTCAGACAGGGATTTACCGTATTCCAATCGGAAGCTGGCTGGCAGGCGCGCAGCGCGCAAATTCGAATCACCGACGAAGGGCGCACCGATGAAGAGGCTGATGCAGACTTCAAGCAGGGATTTACGAGCGCCGACCTTGCCGGCTTCGCAAATCTCGATCGGAAATTCAAATACATCGCGGACCAGGGCTTGGTGCATGCCAATGCGGAAATTTGTTGGGTAGGAGATCCTGCCGAATTCCCGATTTTTACAGAGGCGTATATGGCGCGGCTTGCCAAATATTGGGTAGCTCGTTATGGGGCTTATCCCGTCATCTGGACGATCGCCCAGGAAATCGACAAGAACTACTACGGTAAGTACGACACCAGGACGATCAACAAGTGGTTCTCAGCCGCGCAGAGCATCGCGGACAATGACGCTTATCATCACCCCGTTATGCCCCACATGGAGAATACGGATCAAACAACTGCGTCCAATTCGTGGTGGTCCGGCAAGCCGTTTCATAGCGCCTGGGCTGTGCAATGGCAGGGCCAATTGACCGAAAAGAAAACGGCCGAAGAGTTTTGGAATGCTTTGCCGACCAAGCCTTCCGTGCTCTACGAGAGCGCATATGACGGGTTTTGGACCGATTCTCGGGGCGCCCTCGAGGCGGCTTACAAGGCATTCCAATATGGTATGTATGGCTATGGCTATGGCGCCAACGGTATATGGAACGATATTTATTCCAAGCCCGGCGAACGCGGCGATTATGGAACCGCGTATCAAATGCCGGCCCATTACTTGTGGTGGCGCGACGGGGCTGATCTACCAACTGGAGATCAGCTTGCATTCTTCAAGAAGTTCTATACAAGCCTGGAATGGTGGAAGCTGGTTCCGCGTTTCAACGATCATTCCTGGGGCTCCTTCCTTAATGCTTCGCAGTCGTTTCTCTCTTCTGACGGTAACAACACGTATGTCGTATTGTTCACCGGAAGCGGCAGTACGCCCGCCAGCTTGAATCGGATGGACAATACTTCCACCTATGTTGCCCAATGGTTCAATCCACGGGACGGGAATTATAAGATGATTGGGAAATTTGCGCCGAAAGCGGGTCAGTGGATAGTTCCGGACAGGCCTACCGAAGAGGCCTGGGTGTTGCTGGTCAAACTCAGTAGCGCCTGGAACTAATGCCCCTGCCACTAAGAGAATTGATCGAGCATCTCATCGTTTAATCGCGGTATTAAAGCCGATTCCCGGCTTTTAAGGGAGCGCCTGACAAGGCGCCTCGGAATGGGAGGGCAAGAACATGACCGATGTACTTTCGGGGGTTCATCCAGAAATATGTCGATCACGATGGCGCCAAACCATCCAAAAAAGGCAAGCGGGGATGAAGCGCCGCCCGCCGTGGACGCTTCGACGCTAAGCCGCTAGCGCGACAGGCTATGCTCTTTGGTATTTGTCTAGAGTGTTGGAAACCCAAGGAGAATAATCGTTGCCAGGCTTGTTAGCCGTTCGATCGAAATCCACAGTTCTTCTGGCTGGCCGAACCCTAGACGAAAGACTGACGTTCTAACAACGAGGATGGTTCCGTAGAGAATGGAGAAGAGTCCGAACCAAAGCAGGAATCGTTCATGTGTCCGTCGCCGAAATACATGCACGACGATGGCAGCGGCGCCAAGCGTACACCCAAAGGGATTAAAGCGGCCATGGGAGAGGTGCCGAAGAGGTGATTGTTTTGCCTGGCCGAATCTGCCTCCCGCAGACTCCTGATTAGCGTTGCTGTGTGCTTGGAAGCCTAGATCGGATGAGAGCGGCCGCTTGATCGCCCTGAATTCGCGCTCCGGCTGGATTGAAGTGCACAGCGTCTTCATGCAAGTCACCGTGCTGCAACATGAGAGCGTGTTGGTCGTCGATGAGAATTTTTTCAGGCTTCACAAGTGCAAGAGCGATCGCATTGCGAGCCTCAATACGTAGATTGGATGCTCCTCCGGTAGCGTCGGCCCGCACCGGGGTGGTGCTGGCCCAAATCAGGTCTTCGTTTGGCTCCACGAGTGAACGAACAGCACGGAGGAAGAGTGGGAAGCCGGCTTTGTATTCGGTTTCAGTGTAGTTCCATCCGTGCATACCGTTGTTGAAGTGCACCACGCGAAACCGGACGTTCTCCATGGCTGCGAATTCGGCAATCTGATGAGGCAAACGTGGATCGCCAACGCAGGTAGAGGAGGCAAAAAGATATACGTTCGCGACTCCCTGCAGATTCTTCGTGACCTCCGGGTAGTAGTTGCGCGAGATGGAGTCACCCAGAACAAGGACGTTTGGCAAATGAGGATCAGGGTGCGGCGGTCGCACTTCCCAGGTCCATTCAATCTCCTCCGGAATCGGCCGCGGCTGCTGTGCCATCCCCAAGGTGCCGGCCACTGTGAGCAGCACCGCAAGACACGAGAGATTCCGAATCAAGCGCGATGTTTTGCGCTTGATGCTCGCCGCAATTGGCAACAACGCTGCCCTGGTGAAACCTCCGCGAAATCTGTTCCGCATTTACGCGTCCTTGCCAATGAAAGTTTCGGGTTGGAGGCGGATTCTCTGTCCCGCCCGGAGATCGAGTTTGGCGAAACGTTCGCCATAGCGAACGGTGGTCGTGCCTCCATTTTTCGACGAGATCAAGGCGGAACCAAGTCTTCCATCCAGCCATGTAATATCGACCGCAAATCCGCCACGCGCGCACAACCCGCGAACCGAGCCGGCAGGCCATGCAACCGGGAGCGCCGGCAGAAGTTCGATTTGATCGTCATGCGATTGAAGCAGCATCTCTGCCACGCCCGCGGCTCCCGCAGTGTTTCCGTCGATCGCAAAGATGTTCTGTTCTGCGCCGGCGATGCCGCCGCTCGAGTAAGTCAACAGGTTATCCTCAGCGGCCCTAGCGAGAAGGCTGATGAGATACTTGTGCGCCTCATCCCCTTTCAGCAGACGGGCGTAATAGACCACAAGGTTTGCGCGTCCCCACTCGCTCTGCTCCCAATGGGGCGCACTCATCCGGCGCTGGATTGTGACTTCGGCTGCGCGAGCAAGCTCAGGCGTGGTTCGCGGCGAGATCTGGTGTTCGGGATACAGAGCCGCCAGGTGGGACGTGTGGCGATGATTTGGCTCTGCTTCTTCAAAATCTTCCAGCCACTCCTGCAATTGTCCATAGCGGCCAATCTGAAAGGGCGGCAACAGCGCGCGTGCGTCTTCGAGCCGCCGGCGCAGTTCCGCATCAACCCCCAATGTCTTCGACGCCTCAATGCACATTGTGCACAGCGCATAGGTAAAGACTCGGTCAACCGTTGGGCCCATCGATTCGGAGGCGTGGCTGCCCGAAGGTGTGATGTACCAATTCTCCGGGGAGTCGGATGGACCGGTCACGAGCCAGCCGTGCTCTGGTTCCTTCGTCATGTAAGCCAGAAAGAATTGCGCAGCTTCGCGCAGCACGGGATAGGCCGTGTCACGCAGGAACCGGAAGTCTCCTTCAAATGTCCAGTGATCCCACATTTGCAGGGCAATCCAAATGCCTGCGCTGACGAAGATTCCCCAGCCGGGGCTGCCGGGAGCGGTGAATCCCCAAGGATTGGTCACCGTGTGCACTACCCACCCGGGTGCGCCGTACATTTCTTTTGCAGTCGCCCGGCCCCGCTTCTGCATGACCTCTATCAGACGAAACAGGGGCATCTGGCATTCACCGAGGTTGCCTACCTCAGCGGGCCAATAATTCTGCTGCGTATTGATGTCCAGGTGGAAGTCGTCTGTCCAACCCATGCTGCTGGCCAGGCCATCGTTCCAAATGCCTTGCAAGGCGAGGGGGAGCGGCGAGTCCGCACGCGACCCCGCGATCATCAAGTAACGGCCATACTGGAAGAAGAGCGACACCAACTCCGGGTCATGTCCGCCGGCTTCGAGCGCTTTGCGTCGAGCATCGGTGGGCTGTCGCTGGATTTCAGGCGAGGTCTTGCCAAGGTCAATCGCCGTGCGACGGTAGAGTGGCTGATGATCGGCAATATGGTCGTGCCGCAATTGCGAGAAGCTTTTGCGGGAAGCCTGTCTAAGCGCCTCAGTGCATTCTTGCTGCGGATCGCCTCCGCCGAAGCTGCTTCCGATCGCAACCAGGACCGTTGCCGCATTTGCCCCTTGAACGTCGACGGACTGATCAGAAGACGTAATGCGGCCGCCTTCAACAATGACACGCACGCGAATTTGCAAAGCAACGCCATCGTGACCGGTACTGTGCATCTGCTCCCATGCGCGCCCGTCGAGGATAAGCGAGTCGCTTCCGCCCGTTTTCACGGCATTTGGAATTATGCCTTTGCTGAAATTCGTTTTGAAGGCGATGCGTCCGGGCAAATTGCACGCCAGTCGAATGGCCAGAATCCGGTCCTTATGTGAGGCAAGGACCTCGCGCGTGAACTGCATTCCGCCGCTTCGGAACCTGGTGTGCGCGATGGCTTCATCCAGACTTAGCGAACGACGGTAGTGCGTGGGCTCGTCGGTTGTGGCAAAGGTCAACTGCAACTCCGGCAGCGGCAGGTTGGTTCCAAAATTCTTCGAACGCCCCGGCAGGAACTTGGCGCAGAGCGTCTGCCCCTCGTCGTACTTGCCCGCAAAGAATGCCTGGCGAATCTCATTCAGGTGGGAAAGGGCACCCGCATTGACCTCGTTATCGGCCGGAGCCCCGGACCACGCGGTCGAATCTGATAGCGCGATGCGCTCCCTTTGGATGCCTCCGAAGACCATGGCTCCGAGACGCCCATTTCCGACAGGGAGCGCCTCAAACCAGCGCTCCGCCGGGTTCGCATACCAAAGTTCCTCACGTCCGGGAGTGGCCGTGACAGGCTGCGCGGGGGAAAGCTGCGACACTATGCCCGCTGACAGCATTCCCTGTAGAAAACTCCGCCTGCTAGCGGCCACGAGATAGCCTCTTTGGAAATGAAGTTGTGGGTGGATCAGGCAGCCCTGCCTCTCTCGGCGATACAATGGCGGCGAGTGCCAGTGTATCGACTGCCTGGCGGGGGACACGAAAGAACGTGTTCAAAGGGTCGGTGTTCATTGGACAAACCTGCTATTGCCGGCGCAATTCAAGCAGTTTTGACCCTGCTGCCGGCAACTCGACCGAAATTGTGTCATGGGCGGGCGCGAACTGCTCGCCCGTTTCCACGTCAATGACCGAAACGGAAGAGGCCGTTGCCAAACCAGGATCGATGCGGCCAAGTGGTAGCCTGATCGTTTGCGATTGCTTCTCGTTGTAATTGAACAGCGCAAGGTACACGCCATGGGCAGATGGCCGTGAAAAGGAAGCAGCCGCACTTTCTTCCTCGTCACCCTCGACGGGCCGGAATGCTCGACCTTCGCTCGCCACGGCGAAGAGTTTGCGATTGTCGTAGACGCCACGAGCGAATTCCTGGCCTTGCGGATCGTCGGCAAGCCGGCTGCTGTCGAGAATCATGCCGCCGCTGATGATTGCGGAGAGCAGCCGGCTCTGTCCTTCCGTGATGCTTCGTGCACCTTGATCCGCGTTTTCCCCAAGCACCACGTGATCAGGGTCCGCAATGTAGAGGTTTTTGCTCGTCCACCAGCCATAGGTTAATGAGTTCAGCATGTACTCGGTAGTCTGGTCGCCACCGCTGATGTGTCCTTTGGTATCGCAGGAAATCCGCCGCGCATGACCATAGCCGGAAGGAAAGAGCGGCGCGATCGAGAGGCTGAGAAACATGCGGTTGCCGGTCTCGTTGACGATCTGCTGCATGCCTTCGTTATATGCCTCGATGCCAGTCTCAATCTTGGGGTCTGCATGCGCGCCTTCCAAAGCTCCGTGAGATAGAAAGTCAAGCTTGAGATAGTGGAAACCGAGTTGCTGAAACTGCTTGAGAAAATAACTGGTGCGCGCCGTGGTTCCGGGATGCGAAGGATCGATGGCGCGGCCGCCATCTACTTTAGGGAGGAGCGAACCATCGGGTGCCTTCAAAAGAATGTCGCGATAACGGTACTTCATTCCTGTACCTTCAACCCAAGCATCCAGGTCGTCCGACCAGTAAGCAAAGGGAGTCCAGTAGATTCCCGGCTCGAAACGGGTGCCGTCGGCGCCATGCATCGACTTGATCGTGGCGACGGCATCGGCAAGTTGAACGGCGTCGAGTTTCGACCAGAAAGCATCGAGATTGATGTAGACGACTCCGTTGCGTCCAAAGCCCTGCGGCACCAGCTTGTCACGCACGAATACGGCAGCTCCCAGATAGCGATGTTCGTTGATCTTCTCCGCATAGGCCGCCCAACTGTTCCATCCCATCGGAACACCGCCGGGCCAGACAAGCGGATGGTGAAGAGCGGCGTTCGCCTGACCGTAGGCTTCGAGCCCATTGCGCCAGTCTGCGAAGGAACCGATGAAGACGCGTGGAGAAACCACGCGCGCGCCGTGGACAAGGCCATGCGGCACGGTGTCGTGCGTATCGGTGCGCACCCCGGTTGGGGAAGCGATGCCTCCATAGAGGTCGAGCCTGCTGATGTCTCCGCCGTCGGCGCGCACTTCGATGGCCGTCTTCCAGATGTCATGGGTTATAGAGCCAAGCACGAGCGCTTCGCGGCTATCGTTGTCATAGATCGAAGTTACTTCTTCACTTGTGTATGTATCGCCTCCCTTCAGGCTGTTAATCGTCCGGCTCTTATATCGAAACCACATATCGTTATCGAAGGGCACATGCAATATACGCAGATTGGCGCCGCGCTTGATCTGGATTGAATTTCCGCTTCTTATCAGCACGGCGTCAAAGTGCCTGGTCCCGATGGCGCTTGCCTCAGAACTAAGCTCCGCCTGGATGGAGAGCGATGGGCTATCGGCCGAGAGCCAGATATGCTGCAACAACGCCGGTTTCCCTGTAGCAGTGCTGCGGATCGTGTACTCGCGGGGAGACGACGAGTTGCCCTCGTGCGTTCGGCTTTCCAAAGTGTGAGTCGAATAGGCAGAAGTGGCCAGTTGCTGCCCATCCGCCAATTCTGCGCCACTCTCCAGATTGAGGAGCTTGTGCCCATCCTGCCACATCACGTCCATCTTGCCTGTCTGCGTGTGATATTGGACGGTAACGAAAGGAGATCGCAATCTGATGTCGTTGTCGTGGAGAGCCGGCGCACCTTGCGGGTGGGCCTGAGTCAGAGCCAGGAATGCGCCGGTGAACGCCGCGAGTTGCACAAATGGGCAATGAAGTCCGGCATGATTGCGACCCATTCCTGTTCCTTTCGAACCGACAGAGAAATCAGTGACGACTTAGTCGAACCCTTCAATTGTAACGATGTTGACAGGGCGAGCCAGCTCTCTTCGCCCTGTTCCACTCTCTCAGGCTAGAACGAATACTTTGCCGAGAGTTGGAGAAAGCGGGCATCGGGCGTGTTGTTCTGGAAGAAGTTCGGTCCGTAGATTTGACCGCCGTTCGAACCATTTGAGCTGTTGCCGTTGTTATTTGGGTTGTTGAGTGTGGGGTGATTGAACAGGTTAAAAGCATCAACACGGAACTGCAGAGACTGCTCACGGAACGTAGTGACGCTCTTGAAGAGCGACATATCTACCCTGTAGTAACCGGGACCGTAAATAGAGTTTGCTTTCCCGCCAAGTAATGCCACGGCGGACGGCTCGCTCGTAACCGGTCCATAAAACTCGTATCCTGCTGTGCCAGCCGGCGTACCAAGTGGTGCAATTGTGTTCCCTGGAAGTGGGTTTGCGAATGCGCAGGGGTTATACCAGTGATCGCGCGTTCTTGTCTTGGTTGCGCAGGTGACTCCGGGGTTATTGGTTGTATCCGCGCCGCCCCCGGGAGCGAAAGGATCGCGCGTCTTGATGGCGCGAGCGCTGCCGCCGGCAGCAGTGCTAATGTCCGGAGAGACCGAGAACGGGGTGCCCGTCTGTGCCGCAAACGTCAAGGTCGACGACCAGCCGCCCAGCGCCTCATCCTGCCACCGGGAGTTATTTAGAAACGCTCGGCCTTTTCCGAATGGCAGCTGGTAGTTGCCGTTAAAGGTGAAGCGACTTCGAACGTCATAAGGAGAGTTAGTGTACTCCTGCGACCATGGGATCAGCGCCATGTTGCGATCGCCAACCGCCGTGCTCAGTCCACCCGGATCGCTATCGTCGGTAAGGCTGTGCGCCCATGTGTAAGTAGCGAGGAAACTCAGGCTGCGCGACATCCGCTTCTCAAGCTTTGTCTGCAGCGAGTTATAGTCGCTCATGCCGCCATAGTGGATGATGCCCATGCCGCCAAAGTCGGGGAAAGGTTGATACTGTTGAGTGTTCGTGCCAGGCGCATAGAGGGCGCGCACGGTGTTTGGATTGTAGTAGAGCGGAAGATGGCGCGAGGTATTGCCTACATAACTTAGAGTCCAGGCCATCGAGGATGTAAGCTGCTGCTGGAGGGAAAGGTTATAACCTAGCGTATAGGGAGTTTTGATGGTAGCGTCCACTCCGTTGAGCCCAGGGTTCGAGACGAAATTCTGCAGGCCGGCTCCAGTCTTGGCAACCAGGCCCGTTTCGAGCGAGATGTCCTGACTCGCAAGAGAGTCGCAGCTGCCCGGCAAGCAACTCGGGGGATAGATATATGCCGAGTTAGACCACGGGAAATTGGTTCCGAGATTGGTGTTGCCCTCGTTTTGCAGACCACCATAGAAAATTCCTACGCCACCGCGGACCACGGTGTTGGGATGAGCCTGAAAAGCAAAGCCGACGCGCGGAGCGAAGTTAAGCGATTGGCCAGATGCCAGTCGTTCGTTGCTGACATACTGAAGTGTGATGTTATCTTTGGCCAGTGTGGCAAGGAAGGGTGCTCCAAGGTTCTGGTTTCGGGACACGGAAGGCAACTCATACACTGCCGATCCCGTGCCAATAGCAAGGTTGGCTGGCTGCGTGATGTTGGCCTGGTTGCCGCTATGCTCCTTGTACGGCTCGTAGTGATCGTAGCGCAGGCCCAGATTCAAGGTGAGGGCGCGCGTGATCTTCCAGTCATCCTGAAAGTAGGCGGCGTCGTACCATTGCGAATCGCGGAAGGACGGCGTGGTGTAGATATCGGCGGAACTCATCTGATTGGCCAGGAAGTCCGCGACGCCATAACCAGTGAAGCTGACGCCAGGCGCTCCCGTGAAGACATTGCCGTAAAAATATTGCCCCAGTGGGGCAGCCGCGTATCTATCGAAGACGCGTATCGCCTGAAAAGACACGCCAGCTTTCAAGGAGTGGTTGCCGAAGGTCTTGGTGACGTTGTCCAGAATCTGATAGACGTTTTGGGCTTCGTCCTGGGTGCCGACGGAGCCCCATTGATGAATGCTTCCGTCGTTGAAGTAGCCCAGGGGCAAGCCACCGAGTCCAGGGCCGAGGTTGGGAACGCCCCCAAGGCCGAGGGAAGTTGACAGCGAGGTGTTGCCGGCGTTGGGCTGATGATAGATAGAGGAGATCCAGTTATAGCCGAAACGAAACTCGTTGGTGAGCGTGGGCGCGAAGGCATGAGTTTCGCTCAGCATAAAGTTTTCGGCCAGATTAGTGTCAGTCTGGCCGCCAAAGCCGCTGCCGTCGAGAATTGGTCCCAGAGGCAGCCCATTGGTTCTGATCTCGTGCGCATAGCTATAGCGGGCATAAGCCTGGTCTTTCTGGGTGACGTTCCAATCGACCCGCTGGTCCCATTGGATCGTGTCGTCCGACTGGCCCAGGTTAACGTTGTAGTTGTTGTATGTTTGGCCCGCGACACCGGTATTGGGATTGGGATAGAGACTTAGTATGTGTTGGGCCACTGCATCGATCTGTGCCGGACAAAACACGTTGTTTTGCCCATTGCACGCGAGTTTCGTAGTGCCGCCTGAATTCGGTTGATAAAGCTGTATTGGCTCGTTCTGACCGGTAAGGGCAGGGCTCAGCAATTCAGAGAAGTCGCCCGTGCGCATCAGAGCGGTGGGAACCGAGGTGTTGGATGGATTCGCAATCGAAATGCGGTTCGCTTCCATATCTCCGAAATAAAAAAGATGGTCTTTCCAGATGGGGAAGCCAAACGTGGCCCCAAACTGATTCTGATGATAGGGCCCCTTGGTTTCCGCGTTCCAATTGGTCGCATCCAGATTGGTGTTGCGAAAGTATTCCCAAAAATCGCCGTGGATGCGGTTGGTGCCGGATTTAATGCTGGCATTCAATACAGCACCCGCAGAATGGCCGAATTCCGCGCTGAAGTCGCTCGTCTGCAAGCTGAATTCAGCCAGTGCGTCGGGTGGCGGCCGCATGACATAGCTCGATCCGTTGAGGAAGTCGATCAGGTTGGTATTGTTGTCCACCCCGTCAAGGATGAAGTTGTTTTGTTCCGCGTTCTGGCCGTTGGCCAGGAAGTCGCCTGAACCGCTGCCTCGCGTATTGCCAAAGGGCGGACTCACACCCGCGGTCAGTTGCGCGATGTAAACCCAGTTGCGTCCATTAAGCGGCGTATTGTCGATGGTCTGCGCATCGATCACCTGTCCGACAGACGCGTCCTGAGTCTGCTCAAGCGGAACAGTTGTCGTCACGGTCACCGACTCCGAAACCGATCCTGGTTTGAGGGTCAGGACCACGTTCAATCGTTGCTGAATGTCGACGTGCACATTCTCCTGCAACGTCTGAAATCCGGGCGCAGTAGCACTTACTCTATAGTCGCCGATCTTGAGGGGAGAAAAGGTGTAGTTGCCGCTCGCATTCGCGGTGCGCTGGAATGCAAGCCCGGTATCGGTGCTGGTGACCGTCACCCTGGCGCCGGGAATCATGGCGCCGGAAGGGTCTTGAACCGATCCGGTGATCGCTCCCTGATCGACCTGCGCGATCGTCGAGCCGGCCGCTGTAATGAAGAGCAGAGAACAGAGCATTCTCCCCGACGAAAGGAGATGACGCTTTGGACACTTATGCTTGAATTCTGAAAACACTTCGGGCCTCCGACGAAGCTGAGTGGCCAAGTTCACGCGTTTCCGTGCCCGTCGCGGAGTGTGTCAGCGCTTCCTTGGCGCTGGCACGCGGGACGAGGTTCCTGCGGTTGGGCAGGAGGGGAATGTCGGAACCCGCGGTGGGCAATGAGGCCGGATCATCTTCGCCCGATCAAAATAAGCGCTCAAATTAACAATTGTCAAGGGCAAGGAAAGTACCTGTTTCCAGCGAATCTATTTATGATCAGGAAATCTGCACTTCTGGACCCATCTGAACCATGGCCATCGTCCTTGTGCAAATATAAGCGTCCGAATGGGTTGTCTCGTCCCATGCAGCTCACCGCGAAATCAATGCCAGAGGACCGGACGAGCGAATTCACGGCTGCCAGGACAGCTGATGCGGTGCCATGGGGTCTGTAAGGTGCATTCCGCGTGGGGCGGTGAGCTCATGCTTTCTCTTGCTGAGAGGATGGGAATCATACAGTCACCGCAATACGCACATGCCGTGACGATGGGGCTGCGGAAGTACCGAGCAATCGAACGATGATTTGACGCAGTGCTTCAGCGACGGTATGCTCGCTGAAGTGATTTAAGCGCCCAAAGCGCGGGCCGGCTGGCGAGAAGAGCAATGGGGGCGCGATCGATCATGCCTGAAGGAATCATGCCTGGAGAACTTGCTGAGAAGGTCATCGTCCTCACTGGCGGAGGTAGCGGGATCGGCGCCGAATGCGCGGCAGCCTACGTCCGGGAAGGCGCGCGGGTGGTCCTTTTTGATCGTGATTCCGCGGCCGCAGAGAGCGTCTCGAGCAAACTCGGTGCTCAATGCGTTGCGGTCACTGCGGATGTGGCCGATGGAGCGGCGGTCGAATCGGCGATCGCGACGGTGGCGAATCGTTTCGGCCGTATCGATGCAGTGCACAATAACGCCGGAATCGCTTCTCCTTCTTTGCCGCTGCACGAAACCAGGGAATGCGACTGGGATCTGCTTCAGGCCGTCAATGTGAAGTCGGTCTATTGGACGACGAGGTTCGCCTATCCCTATCTGGCCTCGGCAAAGGGGTCCATTCTTAACACCGCCAGCATGGTGGGACTTATCGGGCAGGAGAATCATGCCGCGTATGTTGCGAGCAAGGGTGCGATTATCTCACTGACGAAGGCTATGGCGGCCGACTATGCCGCTATACCGATCAGGGTGAACGCGATCTGCCCTGCGGCGATTTGGACGGCAACGCTGGAGCACTGGTGCGAAGAGCAGCCGGATGCTTCAGGCATACGGGCGTCGCTCGACCATATCCATCGCCTCGGACCATGTCCGCATGGCGACGTGGTGGCTGACGTTGCTGTGTTTCTCCTGTCGCATCGGGCACGCTTCATGACTGGAACCATTGTGCCGGTCAGCGGCGGCGCTGAACTTGGCTACAGACATTAACCGCGGGAGTGAACATGCCGGCTTGTGTGGTTGAACGCATTGCCACATTTGATATGCGATTTCCGCTCTCGGGGGGAGCGGGAAGCGATGCGATTCATACCGATCCCGAATACGGCCTTGCTGTCACTCGACTGCACGCGTCCGGAGGACAGACTGCAACCGGCATCACCTTGACGCTGGGCGCAGGAAACCGCCTTGTTTGCGATGCGATTCAATTGCTCGCGAGGCCGTTGGTGGGAATGGAGATCGAAGAGTTGATGGCGGGCTTCGGTGGCTTTTCCAGAAGACTTGCGGACGACTCATCTATGCGATGGCTGGGCCCCCATAAGGGCGTGGTGCATCTTGCCCTGGCTTCGATCGCCAATGCGTGCTTCGATTTATGGGCGAAGCATCGAGGCGTTCCGCTGTGGAAGCTCCTTGTGGATCTCAGCCCGGAGCAGGTGGTATCACTTCTGGACTTGAGCTACCTCGAGGACGTTCTCTCTCCCCAGGAGGCGGAGGGTATCTTGTGCTTGGAGCGTTCCGGCCGATTCGAGCGGAGCGAGATTCTTCGGCGTGGCTACCCGGGCTACGACACTTCGATTGGTTGGATGGCATACGATGACGATCGTGTACGCGGTCTCACTCGGCGAGCCATGAGCCAGGGGTTTAGTGCATTCAAGCTCAAGGTCGGCTCCGTCGACGAAAGCCGCGACCTGCGCCGGGCCGCAATGCTTCGCGAATGTGCAGGAGACGCGGCAACCATCATGTTCGACGCCAACCAGCAGTGGAGCATTCCTAGGGCCTTGCGCATGTGCCAAGCCCTTGCTCCGTTGAACCCGCTGTGGATCGAGGAGCCGACTCATCCTGACGACTTGTTCGGGCACATCACTCTGGCGCGCTCGATTGCACCGCTGAGGGTGGCGGCCGGCGAGCACATCCCAAATAGAGTGGCGTTCAAGAACTTTCTGCAGGCCGGTGCGATTCACTATGTGCAGGCCGATGTAACGCGCCTGGCAGGCGTCAGTGAATTCCTGACTGTCAGCGTCCTGGCCAGAAAGTTCAACTTGCCCATCGTTCCGCATGTCGGAGACATGGGCCAGATTCATCAACATCTTGTGCTCTTCAATCGCATTGCTCTCGGGCACGAAGCGATCTTCCTCGAACACATCCCTCATCTCAAGCGCTATTTTGTGCACCCTGCTCAAGTTGAAGGCGGTGTCTACAAGACTCCACAGGAGCCAGGCTCGTCGTCCGACCTGAAGAACCTGAGCAGCCAGCGCGCATGAAGTCCTCCGTCTTCGTTGGATTGGCTCTCACGATCGTTGCGGGAGTCATGTCGGGCAACTGCATGCTCCCGGCAAAGTTTGTCCGTTCATGGAAGTGGGAGAACGTGTGGTTGGTCTTTAGCATTGTTTCTCTCGTGCTCCTTCCTTGGGGTATGGCAATGCTGCTTGTCAACCATCTAGCGAAGGTTTATGCCACGCTGCGGCCGTCGCAATTCGCCGCGCCCCTGGTATTTGGAGCAGGCTGGGGGATCGCCCAAGTTCTGTTTGGGATTTCAGTGGCGCGACTCGGGCTTGGTGTCGCTTACTCCATCATTGTGGGGCTGGGCGCGGTGCTCGGAACCCTTATCCCCCTGTTCTTTGAGCAGCGTAAGGCAGCTGGCCCCAGCGCGCTTTCGTGCTTGCTTGGCGGAGTCCTGATCATGGTGATTGGAATCGCTTTTACCGCGTGGGGTGGGCATCTGCGAGAGAAGAACACGAAAGCAAATGGACCGCTCGTGCCGCGCCGCGGATATCTGGGCTCGGTTCTTCTTGCGGTGCTCTGCGGATTCCTGGCGCCCATGCTGAACTACGCGTTTGCTTTTGGCCAGGACATCGCGCGTCATGCCGTTGCGGCAGGAAACTCGCCCTTGAGAGGTGCTTATGCGGTGTGGCCGATCGCCCTCGCCGGCGGGTTTGTGCCAAACCTTGCGTATGCTGTGTTCCTGCTGGCGCGGAATGGCAGTTTGTCCTCTTTTCGTGCCCCTATTCCCGATATCTACTTATCCGGGGCAATGGGCG
This sequence comes from uncultured Acidobacteriaceae bacterium, assembly GCA_963737665.1. GTDB lineage: Bacteria > Acidobacteriota > Terriglobia > Terriglobales > Acidobacteriaceae > Telmatobacter. The sequence goes on along the minus strand of CAVTTW010000017.1, from coordinate 436,602 downwards.
CACTATGGATGGGCGCATTCGCACTTTATGGAATGAGCTCGGTGTTTCTTGGTGCCCTGGGAACGTCGGTCGGATGGGGATTATTCCAGATTTTCATGATCACCACAGCGATTGGTTCCGGAGTCGTCAGCGGCGAGTGGAAGGGATCCTCCCATCGTGCTCAAGCCTATCTTGGCTTCGGACTTGCGGCCCTTATCTTGGCCACGATTCTCTTTGTAGTTGGCGACCGGTTCTGATCGACAGACAAAGATGTGGACTCAAAGCTCCAAGAGAAAGACAGTCCGGGGCTCGATGTTCGCTAAGGTTTTGATTTCGCCTTGTTTTTCCTTTGTTGAGGCCCACGGTTGGGCGGCTTCCTTTCCCAGTTGTCGTAAGCAGTTGACGCGAATCGCGCCATCATCCGCTGAACGTAGGCCTCTGCCACTTCGCCCTGACCTTCTTTCACCAGGTCAACGATACGCTGATGAGCATCGAAATCCCGGCTCCACACTGAAGTGTCCTGCCCGCTCGACACCACCCGAATACGCACAAAGGCAAACAGGGGCAACAAGACGCGCCTGGCGTGATCGAATACGTAAGAATTGTTGGAGAGCCGGCAGAGCTCAAGGTGAAAATTAAGATCGGCATCGATGAGTTCCGCCGTGCGCTTCTCTTTCAAGGCGCGGCGCATCCTATCCAGCGCCTGTTCGAGCGGCTGAATGTCGTGGCTTCGCTTCGCCAGAAGTCTCGCGGCCAGGCCCTCCAGGGCGCCACGCACTTCATAGATCTGTAAGACATCGAGCTCAGCCAAGTTAACCACGCGGGCGCTTCGTCCTGAGGCCTTGGTCACAAATCCTTCCTGAGCCAGAAGGTTGATGGCCTCGCGAATCGACGCCTGGGCTACACCGAATCTGCGAGCCCAATAACCCTCGATGATGCGGATGCCCGGAGGCAGGGCCCCGCTTGCAATCTCTGCGCGCAGCCGATCGGCGACGGTGTCTTTGACCAGCGTGGTGCCGGCGCTCGGAGGAGGAATCGACTTTTTCATGGGGCACATCCAGTATTACCACTTTTTGTATCAGGAGCATATCGAGCTGCCTCCCGTAATATTCCGATTTTCATGCCTCTGACCGGATTGGCCGGCGGTAGAAAGGAAGATTGTTGGTGTGCGCACATATTATTTTGAGCGCTCATTCTATAGCATCTAAATCTCCGGTCAGTCGCCCCTCGTTCCTTTCCGATGTCTTTGCCTACCCATCAAACGAGCATTCTCCGTCCCGGTGGTTTTGAAATATTTGTTGCTAGCCACTGGACAATCGCGCTGCATATAGCATAGATTTAGGGTCGCTCGGAATTTAGAAGATCACGCTTCCGGCATAGAGTCATGCAGCCGCGGGTCGGATCGCACGATAAAGCCGATCCCTCTGGTAAGGACATATGAGCGCTCAAAGCGACAGAACCAGCAATTCTTTTCCCACCTGTCGAGTTGGGCAGCGTTCTCGCATATCCGGGAACATCGGTCGAAAATCCTAGGAGGTCTCATGGGTATAACTCTGAATGAATTCAGCGTCTGCCGTTGTGCCAGGCGGGCAATGGGAGACGTCGAAACAAAGGCCCTTTCGAAGCTTGCGATGACCATTGCGTTTCCCGTCCTGTGCATCGGCGTCATCCAGGCGGCGAATGCACAGGTAAATGGCGTAGGCCAAAAACCATACCTGGGTTGGAGCACCTACAGCGAACAGACCATCGTGCCGTCCAGTTCGGTGATGAATGAGCAGAATATTATTGTGCAGTCCGATACGATGCGCTCCTCGGGACTCGAGTCCCACGGATTCCGAAACATTAACCTCGATGCAGGCTGGAGCGGCAACAGCGATCAGTACGGGCGTACGCTTTGGAATACAACCGCATTCCCCCACTTTCTGGAGATGATTCAGCACATCCACGCCAATGGGCAAAAGGTCGGTATCTATCTACTTCCGGGGCTTGGTAGTTCGGTTTACTCTCAAAACCTGCCCATCTTTGGCACTCAGTATCATGCCCAGGACATTGCTGCGCAACCACTGAATTACGGCCAAGGATTTGGATACGGCTACAAGATCGATTTCACCAAGCCGGGCGCACAGGAGTACATCAATTCGATAGTCAGCCTCTATGCCTCGTGGGGAATCGATTTCATCAAACTGGACGGTGTAACTCCCGGTTCCTATAACGATAATCTCAACATCAATAACATCCCTGATGTGCAGGCTTATTCCAGAGCCATTGCACTAAGTGGACGTCCTATCTGGTTGACAATCTCCTGGGCGCTCGATGAAGACTACCTGAGCGACTGGCAGCAGAACGCAAACGCGCGCCGGATTGAAGGCGACGTGGAATGTGAAGGAGACTGCCCGAACCTGACCGAGTGGCAGCGCGTGCTGGTTCGCTTCTACGATCTGATCGGGTGGGAGAGCGCCTCGGGGAGGACGGTCGGGTGGAACGATCTTGACTCGCTTGAGGTCGGCAACGGCAGCATCGACGGAATTACAGATACAGAACAACAGACCGCTTTCACCCTGTGGGCAATGGCAAACGCGCCTCTCTACCTCGGTGGAGATCTGACAAAGCTAACCAGCTTTGGCAAGAAGCTGCTTTTCAACGATGAAGTGCTCGCCGTAGATCAGTCTGGACATCCGGCGAAGCAGGTCACGGGAGGTTTTACCCCTGTTTGGGTGTCTAACCTCGGAAACGGGAGCTACTACGTGGCGCTGTTCAACCTGAATGCGTTTCCTGCCAGCGTGACTGTTGATTGGAAGGACCTCGGATTTGCCAATGCCGCCGAGATCAGGGACCTCTGGAACCATGCTGAACTGGGATCGTCGTTTCGGTCCTTCTCGAGCGTGCTGCCAGGACATGGGGCGCGCCTGTTCGAGGTCAGGGGCATCGGCAATCCACCTGCCCCGCCATCGCAGGTCTATGGTGCCGAGACGGCAACCCTGCACGGTGGAGCGCAGCTGTCGTCGTGCCCCGCCTGCTCCAGTGGTTACAAACTCACTTACCTCGGCATTGGCGCTGCTAACTATGCAACCTTTAACGTGGAGGTCAGCAAGGCAGGCGTTTATCGGATGGAAGTTGATTCCATGACGCTCGGCACGCGCTCCTTCATCATCAATGTTAACGATGGCCCCGACCTTACACTCAACTTGAGCGGAGGAAGCTCAAATCTTCCCTTTCCCACAACGATTCCCGTGCGCCTCAACGCAGGTATGAACAGTATCCAGTTTGGCAATCCGACAAGCTATCCACCGGATATGGATCGAATCGTCATAAGCGGCGACGGAAGCGAGCCTTATCCGCCCGCCACTGTCTATGAGGCCGAGAATGCGTCACTGAGCGGTGCTGCAGCCACGTCGGCGGGCTTTTGTGGAAACTGCTCCGGTCTCGCCGCAGTGGGCAACCTGGGCGGCAACCCTCAGAGTACCGTGACCTTCGATGAGGTGAACGTTCCGGCTGCGGGCACTTATCAGATGGAGATTGATTACATGACGCAGGGTGAACGATCGTTTTTCATCTCTGTCAATGGAAACACCGCAAAGGAACTCGATCTGAACGGTTATAGTTTCGGCACTCCAACCAGCATCGTAGTTCAGGTGCAGCTGCATGCGGGAACTAACGAGATTGAATTCAGTAATCCGACCAATTATGCACCGAATCTGGACTCGATTGTCATCTCGCCGTCAGGAGACTTTTGAAGCTGATAACCGGAGAGATCCCAAACATGGTTGGATGCCCATCGCGGTTTTTGGTGTACATGGGGATCAGGGACGAGCATCGGGCAGACTGGCAACGAAGCCAGTCTGTTGGGGTCGTCGCCCTTCGCTTTGATGTATGCAGTGCTTGTCAATCAGTTCGCGCGCGACGACCGCGGCCGTGCGATGAGCGTAGGTGTAGCCGATGCCGGCGGTGTTGTCCGCGTGGAGTTAGACGATGAGGAGGGTCGTCGAACTCCACGCGATTGTCCCGTCAGCTTCGGGCAAATCGGTTGGAATGGTGTAGGCGCGTGCAGTGCCGGAGCGGATTGCCGCTTCGGCAGGCATCAGACGATCTGCCGCACCGTGTCTTTGGCCGCAGTCAGCGCGATCTTGATGCGGTTAGGCTCGCCCTTCGCAAGGGACTCAGCAAATTTGATGGCCTGATCCGCGGTGATTTTTGCCGGAAGCATAGCAGTAAATGGATCGACAACGGCTTCGATGAGTACCGGCCCCGGCATTGCCAGAGCTTCGTCGAACTTCTGCCCCGCAGTTTTCGGATCGTCAATCCGCACGCCATCAGCGCCGACAGCCTTGGCCAGCGCAACGAAGTCGATGGGCAGCAGATCGCATTGATATTCAGGATTGCCCTGGAAGACCATCTGCTCCCATTTGATCTGGCCCAGCGTATTGTTTTTGATGATGACAAGCTTGATTGGAAGCTTGTATGCGACGGCCGTGATGATTTCGCCCATCAGCATCGTAAAGCCGCCATCGCCCACCACGCCGATGACCTGGCGATCGGGGAAGGCCACTTGGGCAGCGATGGCGTACGGAAGACCGCATGCCATGGTCGCGAGGTTGCCGGAACAGGAGTGCATCTGACCCTTTTTCGCATGCATATAGCGAGCCCAGACGGTCGTGTTGGTGCCGGAATCGGAGACTATGATCGCGTCTTCCTTAGTGCGCTTGGAGAGTTCCCAGCCCACGACCTGCGGCTTCATCGGCATCGATGTGGAAGTTCCTTCCTTTTCGAGAATTTCGTTCCACGACTTCATGTTCTTTTGGGCCTTTTCCAGGAAGCCGCGATAGCCGTTGCGCTTAAGTCGAGGCAGCAGCATTTGGATTGTCTTCTTTGAATCGCCGACTAGCCCCACTTCGACCGGCGTGCGAAGTCCAATCCTCTGAGCATTCGAATCAATTTGGATGCAACGGCAATCGCCGGGCTTAGGCAGGTATTCGATATAGGGATAGGATGTGCCAATCATCAGCAGCGTGTCGCATCCTCCCAGTGCCTCCTCCGAGGGAGCAGTTCCGAGCAGACCAATGCCGCCCGTCGTGTAAAGAGAGTCGTCGGGCACGCATGCCTTGCCGAGCAGCGGCTTGATGATCGGCGCACCCAGCAATTCGGCGAGTTGGATAAGTTCATCGGTGGCGTGCAGTGCCCCTTGCCCCGCAAGGATTGCAATGCGCTTGCCGTCGTTGAGAATCGTGGCTGCGGCGGCGATATCGTCGGCAGCAGGAACGTTGCCGGAGATTGCACTCACAGAAGAGGAATGGTGGAACAAATTGCGCTGAGATTTCTCAGCTTTGGCTGACTGCTGCTGAACGTCGATCGGAATCGTGATATGAGCCACGCTCCGCTTTTCGATCGCCGAGCGAATCGCAAGGTCAATCACCGACTCCATGTGAGCACCGCTCATCACCCGGTTGTTGTAACAGGCAACATCGATAAACAGCTTGTCGAGTTCTACATCCTGTTGCTGGAACGTACCAGTCACATCATTGAACTGCATTCCGGTAATCGCCAACACGGGCTGCTGATCCAGCTTGGCATCATAGAGGCCGTTGAGAAGATGGATGCCGCCGGGCCCTGATGTGGACAGGCAGACACCAAGACGTCCGGTAAACTTTGCATATGCGCACGCCATGAATGCGGCAGACTCCTCGTGACGCACATGAATGAAGCGAATCTTATTCTCAGCCTTGCGGAGCGCTTCCATCACTCCATTGATGCCGTCGCCGGGAAGACCGAAGATGGTGTCTACACCCCAGGCAATGAGGCGATCTACGAGTACATCTGATGCATTCATCCGATTCTCCTTAGACTTAATCTTGTAATCGCTGAACAGACCCGTCAGGGAGGTAGGACGCGCAACAGCCAATACAAGATGTCTGGGTGAACCACTCAAGACCGGGGATGTTAGGCGGCGACAAGGAAGCGGGTTGCTCCAAAAACCAGTAATCGTCGCAGAGAGACGTTCGAACGACCGCGCTGGATAAACGTGGGGGGCCTTCACGATTGTGGACGTAAGTATGAGCGGACGGAGGGTCGAGGACACACGGGAGGGCAAGCTACGACCCGCATCTGCAGACCAAAATCGGCAATACATCAAGAATTTATTACGGAATATCCGGGCTCGCCGCGGGTGCACCTTGCAGCAGAGTTGAAGCGGCCGCGGGTTTCGGCTCATTAGGCGCACGGTTCCCGTCGGCGCGGTTTGTCTGCTTGACCTGCTTCAACTTATTGAACCATTCCGTGGCCTGCGCCGTGTTGCCGGCCTGCATATAGGTTCTGCCCAGCAGGAAATACGCTTCCTCCAAGTTGGGGTTCAGAGCGACGGCTTGCTGCAATTCGCGGACCGCATCATCTCTCTTCCCGGCATTGGCGAGCAACTTGCCATAGAGATCGTGGTCTTTGTCATTCGCGGCAGGAAGCGAAGCCGCTCTGGCTGCGTAAAAGGTGGCGCGCTCGGCATCGGCGGCGCGGTCATAGGCTACGGCAGCGCTGTGAGCGAACAGGCGGGTCTGCGGGCTCAAATCGGAAGCCGCTGCATAGGCCTTGGCCGCCTTGTTCATGTCCCCCTGGGTGAAGTAGCAGAAGCCAAGCATGTTGGACGATAGGGCCAACCCACGGTCCTCCGTCACGGCTCGTTCGAGAGTCGGTATGGCCTGGGCCGGACCGCTTTCGACAATCTGAGCGATGCCTAGCAGAAGGTCGCGTTCTCCTGCTTCCTGGCCGTTGGGATGAATGTGTTCGAGCACGGGAAGCGCGCCGCGAGCATCGTCCTTCTCGAGAAGCAATCGAGCCAGGGCAACGCCAAACCTCGGATTGTCCGGATCTGTTTGGACGGCAGCGCGCAGATGGCCGATCGCGCTCACCATCTCGTCCGGCGAGCTAGACTCGAGAATTGCTAGATGGTAGAGCGCTGCGCCGTTGCCAGGATTGTCGCTGACTGCGTTAGCAAAGGCAGCCTTTGCCTCCAACGTGCTACCCATGTCCAGGTAAGCTAAGCCGAGCAGATACGTAGCGCTTCCGCTCGCGTCCGTCTTTGCAGCCGCGGCCAGCAAGTCGATGGCTTTGGCATCTTGATGGTCCGCAATATATGCGCGTGCGAGCAGCATGTCCGTGTCCGAGCTTTGCTGCCCAAGTTTCTGCTGTGACTGTTGGCGCTCGGTCTCCAAAAGAGGGATAGCCTGGCTTGCGCGTCCTGCCTCGAGGAGCGACTTGGCCGTCTGTATGAGCGTGGCTGAGGAATCGCCATGACGTAGACGGTCAAGCATCGGCTGCGCTTCTTTGACTCTGCCTGCGGCGACCAAGTCGTTCGCAAGATGCTGGAGGATAGCCACGTCATCTGGGCGGACCTTATATGCCGCTTCCAGATGCTCGATGGCTTCGTTGGTGGACTGTTGCTCTTCCAACAGGATTGCCAGGTTGTACTCCGCTTCCGGTGCGCCAGGCTTACGTCTCACGAATTCACGCAATTGTTCCAGAGCATGAGCATGCTCGCCGAGACGAATGAGGCTCAAAGCGAGGTTGTAACGTGCCGGCAAATCGTTAGGCTGGATGCGAAGCGCCGCGTCAAAATCATGCTCCGCCTCGCGAAATTGCTTGAGCTGATTCTCAGTGATGCCGCGCCATGTGAACGCGTCTGCGGATTTCGGATCAGCCTTGATCGCGGCGGTGAATCGATTTTTTGCACCCGCATAGTCTCCGCCTTGCATCAGCCGCAAACCGTCCACCAGATCGCCCGAATTTCCAGCGGTTTGCATTGATAACCCTGAAGGCACGAAACAGAAGCGCGACAGCCAGCAGCATCGCACAGCGAAGCCATGACCGGGCCTTTTTGTAACCATCGATGCGCGTGCTCACTGGCTGCATACCGGTCCACTCATTTAGGTCGCAAAATCGTCGTGAGTGCGCCCCCCTCCCGGATAAGAACGAATTGATTAGCGGTCACGCCATGCAGGCGATCCACGGTTCCACTGGGCCAATGAATTTCAAGAAGGTCAACAGCCGGATGTTCACCCAGCCCAAAATGAATGCGCAAATCACTCTGCGATAAGTAGCTGCCTCCGCTGCGCACTTCCGCGATCTGAGACAGCGAGCCGGCTACGCAGTGCAGACGCGCCCCAATGGCGCTTCGATTCGATTTGACGCCGACGAGCTTGATGTTGATCCAACGATTGCTGTTTTGGCTAGTGACCTTGAGCAACGATGCCCTGGCATTCTGGTTGTTAATGACGATATCCACGCAACCGTCGTTGTTGAAGTCGCCAAACGCGCAGCCGCGCCCGGTGGAAGGAGTTGTGATCGCCGCTCCAGCCTGTTGCGAAACCTCTTCAAACTCTCCATTGCCGCGATTGCGATAAAGCGTACGAGGCTCACGATAATGGGTATTGGACTGGATGCGCTCGAGTTCTGGATAAACATGGCCAGAGACATACATCAGGTCTCGCCAACCGTCGTTATCCGGGTCGAAGAAACCGCATCCCCAGGAGACATAGTGAGTTTCGTTGCCGAGCCCCGCAGCTCCCGCGACATTGGTGAAAGAAGCTTCTCCATCGTTGTGAAAAAGGTCGACACCTTCATCGGAGAAATTGGTCTTTAGGATATCCAGCCATCCATCGTGATCGTAGTCGGCGGCATCGACACCCATGCCGGCCTGACCCATGCCGTTGTCACTGAAGGCTACGCCGCGCATCAGTCCCCCTTCGCGGAACGTCCCGTCATGATTGTTCAGAAACAGCAAGCTGGCGGTCGTATCGCTGGCGACGTAGATGTCGGGCCACCCGTCGTTGTCGAAGTCCGCAACCAGCACGCCAAGGCCGTAAGTGCCGCCGAGTTTCGATATGCCAGCCTTTGCGGAGACGTCAGTAAATGTTCCATCGCCATTGTTATGGTAGAGGGTGCTACTCTCGGCGATCAGTCCGCGGGGGCCGCAGTTGACAGGCAGGCCTTTAAACATGCAATAAGGATTAGTCCCTGGATCAAGGGCGTTTTGCATTGAAAAATTGACGTAATGGGTGACGAAAAGATCGAGCTTGCCATCGCGGTCGTAGTCGACGAACGCACAACCTGTGCTCCAGCGGCTTGCGTCTCCTGCCACCCTGGCTTTGCAGCCTGCTTCAGTAAACGTGCCGTCACCGTTGTTGTGAAACAACAGATCCTCGCCCCAATATGTGACGAACAGGTCGTCGAAGCCATCGTTGTCGTAGTCGCCAACGCAGACGCCCTGCCCCCAGCCCGTGTGAGTGAGGCCGGCTTTGTCCGTGACGTCTCGAAAGGTCCCGTCACGATTGTTATGAAAGAGTCGATTCGAATGCAAAGGTTGACCGGCCTGATGATTTACTGAAGATTCGGACAGCATGCTTCCGTTCACCAGGAAGATATCTAGCCATCCGTCGTTGTCGTAGTCGATGAATGCCACCCCCGAGCCGGTGGTTTCGAGAATGTACTTCTTGCTCTTGTCTCCCCCGCAGACCTGGAAAAAGTCCAGGTGGGCATCGCCAGCCACGTCCTGCAGCGAGTATCCCAAGGGAGATCCAATCGGCGTGGCTGCTGAGGGCTTGGGGACAATCGGATTCAAGTGTCCGATTCCCTTCGCGGTGCCCAGCGTGGCTGACGCATGAAGCAGCAGCCCCGATCCTGCGATGCGCAAAAAGTCGCGCCTGCTGGTGAAACCAGGCTGCGACCTCTTTGCCAAGGATAGACAGTCACGAAGCCTGGAGCTTCGCCCTCCCCTCATCTCTGATCCTCTTTGGTAGCTGGCGACTTGCCACTCAACAGCGCGTTGAGCTTGTTCTGGAACGTCTCTCCGCGCTCTGTCTGAAGGCGATTGAACGTATCCATCTCCGCCGCCGCCTCAGTCATCTTTTTCTGTTGACGATAGGCCATCATCAGAACGTAGTGGGCTTCCGCACTTTTGGGATGATCGGCGATTATTGCCTGCAACTCGCGAACGGAAGCATCCGCGTCCCTTCGTTCCAGCAGGATCTTTGCGAGTCCGATCCTCGCTTCGATAAGCGAAGGGTCAAGGCTGGCTGCTTCTTCATAGAGTGGGCGTGCTTCGTCGAGCTTGTGTCCGTGCAGGTAAATGTCTCCCATTGCCAGATCGGACACTGCGGACTGCGGATCGACCAACTTTTCTTTCTGAAACTCAACCATGGCCTTGTCATCCGCGTCAGTCGCCCCTTGGCGCAGATACAGCTGGCCGATTCGATAGTGCATTTGCGGCAACTTGGGATTTTGTTCGATGGCCAGGGAATACTCGCGGATTGCCTGTTCGTAGTTGTTTTGTGCCTCGTCGACCTCGCCAGCTAACTCGTGAACACGGTACGACTCGGGATGTCTGGCCATGAGTTCGCTTGCGGTGTCGTTCCACATTCTCGTATAGAGCTCCGCGGACGCAAATAAAACGTCTGCATCATCCGGATAGAGTTGCTTCAGGTGCGCTGCGGTCTCCAAGGCTTGGATGGGATCTGACGCTCCTGCTGTGCAGGCGAGCAGCGCCAGGCCAGTTACGCGCTGCAGGTTGCCGTGCGGCTCGGCCGCGAAGTATTTGGTCAAGAGTGGAGTCGCTTCTTTGCAATGGCGCAGGTCAGATTCACTTAGCGCCAGGAAGAGCTCTGCGCGTGGTGCGGCTGGGTCGATGCTCAGCGCCTTTTGCAAAGCCTCGGAGGCGGCTTCAGCTCTGCCGGAGCCATAGAGAAGCACACCCAACCCCGTCCATGCCGCACTGCTTTGCGGATCAATCGCAAGCATCTCGCGGTATTCATGTTCCGCGCCGGCGAAATCGTGGACTTGAAGACAATGCTCCGCTCTCTCGCGGTGCTCCTGCATTTTATCCGGGGGTGAGCTTTGAGCGCGGAGCAGGCAGGGAAGAGCAACCAACGTAAGCAAAGCGGCGATGAGCGTGCGGCGCGCCTCTCCAATTTGCATATGTCTGCTCCCCTTGGAGTGCATATCTAACTCTAGGACATCATTCAAAACACTGTAAAGTTTTCATAAATCGGAGGTGTCACTCATCGGCGATTGTCAGACCTACACATCCCTCTAGGTGAGTGTGCGTATCTTCAGACAACGCGTGCGACGATTGACATTCGAGATTGAAATGGATTCTCGATTCGGAAAAACCCGATGTCCCCCCTTGCAAGGCGGGACATCGGGTTTGGTTGTAATTCTGATTAAAAGATGTACTTCAGAGCGAACTGCAAGATGCGCCCGTCGGCTGCGGAGGTCAGCTGACCGAAGCTGCCGTCGCCCACGTTGCTGTCCGGATTTCCGAAGTTCGGGTGGTTGAAGAGGTTGAAGGCTTCACTGCGGAACTGGAGCTTTCCGTGCTCGAAGAGTGGAAATTCCTTGAAAAGTGAGAAGTCCATATCGACACGGGATGGTCCTGTGAGGAAGTTCCTGGACGTATCGCCGTATGTCCCCGGAGCAGCATTTGTAAAGGCTGCCGGGTTGAAGTATTCGGAGACTCCGCGATGCGACGGGCTTACGGTCTGGCCCGATACGAAATCCGCGTACTCTCCACCAATCCCAGTAGCTGCCGTATCAGTGTTGCTGGTGATCGTGTACGGTATGCCGGTTTGCGCAATGAGGACGCCCTGATTTTGCCAGTCGTTGACAACCCCCGCAAGCAGACCGTGAGCCGCCTTCACCTTTGGCAATGCGTAGATGTAGGAAGCGGTAAACCGGTGCTTCACATCATTGTCACTCGGTCCATAGTTCAAACGGAAGTCAGTCGGGTCGCGCGGCCCAAGGCCTCCCTCCGCGCCGAACGGAACCACGTCCAGGTACTTGCCGAAGACGTAGGACGCCAGCAGGCTGAATCCGTTCGAGTAGCTCTTGTTCACCTGAACCACGCCGGCGTGATAGGTGGACCAGGCTGAATTGGTTTCTTCCTGGGTTTGGCCAAGGCACGGTCCGTCGGTTTGCCCTGTTCGGCAGTCGTTGGCATACAACCGTCGCGCATTGATTGTATTTTGATTGGTCGCCAGGCTCTCGCTGAAATTGTAACTCGAAATCGGCGCGTAATTGATATCCCGCGACATGAAGAGGTGGGTTCCCTTGTTGCCGATGTAGGAAACAGTGAGCAGATACCCTTTGGCCAGTTCGTGGTCCACGGTCAGGTTCCACTGGCTCGTATAGCCCTCGTTGAAGTTGGGCGGCAACACCGTTCCTTCCGCTGACGTGGGCCATTGTCCTCCATACGCCGGGCTGAACGAGGCGCGCTGGGCCGGAGTGCGCGGAATAATGAACGGGAATGGATCGACGTGCTCCCCAGCGGGCGCATTGGTGAAGATGTTCGTTCCTGTGAGGCTCGGGTAAGGGGTAGCGGTGCTCACGCCGTTGACCGTCAAGTTGTCGTCAAAGGGTTGCGCCGTTGAGTAGCGATTCCAGGCGATCAGGCGCGCCTGATCCCAGAAGATTCCAAAGCCGGCACGAATCGAAGTCTTGCCGTTCGCGAAAGGATCCACATTCAGTCCAACGCGCGGCGCAACGTTTTTCAATCGGTTGGGAACCATGGAGCGGGGGCATCCGGGATCGCCCTTGCCAAGTGAGGACGAGCCCTGAGGCGGACCGGGGAATGTAAAGCCCGGAGGCGCGGTGGGATAGAAACTCGAGAGCGTCTTGAAGGTGGGATCGAAGCAGATTTGATCATTGTAATTATCGACAGGAGGCAGGAACGGCTCCCACCGGAAGCCGGCATCGATGGTTACTTTCCGCGACACCTTATAGTTGTCCGCTACGTACGCGTCAAATGCGTTGTGGCGCAAGTCGCTATACACCTCGGTCTGCAGGTTGAAGTTGTTGGGCAGGCCTAATAGCAGATCGGCGAGCGCGTTGGTAGTGGAAGCTGTTCCTCCGGGTGCAACCGTGTACTGCCCGGTGAAGCTGAAGTCCGGATCGGTGAAGTAGTCTTCGACGCGGTTCACTGCTTCTCGACGGAAGTCGCCGCCCAGCGACAGGGTGTGCTTGCCGACGTTCCAGGTCAGGTAGTCGGTGTATTGCCATGTCTGCCGGTTCTGAATGAATGTTCCGTCGCCGCTGTTGGAGTAGCTGCCGTTGACATTGATGTAGAACTCGCTCGGGATACCGGCACGGGACGTTCCGGGCAAACTGCCGAAGGTCTCCCACCCATCGGACACAAGGGTGCCGCGATGATGGGCCACGCGCGTGAAGCCCAAAACCGCGGTATTCAGCAGCTTCGGATTAAACGTGTGGGTATAGTCCAACGCAATGTTCTGGTTGCGGAAATACTTGTCGTGGGCTAGATTCAGGTTCCCGGCGCCGAGGCCGTTCGACTGATCCTGGTTATAGAAGTAGTGGCCAAAGAGCTGATCTTTGTCGCTGAACTTGTGATCGATCCTCGCCAGGTATTGGTCTTCATTCAATCCATCTTCGTTGTCTGCCGAGGGGGCATGGTAGGTGTATCCGCCCGTGCTGTTGTTGGGAGTGAAATTCATCAGCGCCTTGATAGCGGCCATGGCAGTAGGATCGATACGGTTCGCCGGGATGAGGCCGCCTGGGAAGGGCGCGCCGGTGAGCGGGTCATAGATCGATCCCGCGGGAAACTGCGCGCTGCCGTCGCCCGATAGGTTCGGATTTTCCTGGGCCGTGAGCACCTGGCCGATAACGATCGACTCATCCCTGCGCTGCCGCGTTCCCTGGTAGTAACCGAAGAAGAACGTTTTTCCCTTGAGGATCGGTCCACCCAGATATCCTCCAAACTGATTCAGTTTGAGTGCGGGCTTCGCTTCTCCAGGCACATCGAAATAATTGTGCGTATCGAGAACGGTGTTGCGGAGAAACTCGAACAAGCCTCCGTGAAAGGTGTTTGTCCCTGCGCGCGTGACTGCGTTGACCAGTCCGCCTGAACTGCGGCCATATTGGGCGGTAAAATTGCTCGTCTGGATATCGAATTCCTGCAAGCGCATCGGGAGCGGGAAACACTGGCGCTGTCGACAGATACGAATCCGTCATATCCACGCCATCCAGCAGGTAGTAGTTCGATCCGGGACGATTGCCGTTTACGACCACACCCTCGTGCTGTCCCTGACCATGCGATACATTGTCGTTGTCATAGGAAACACCCGGCATGATGTATTGCAACTGCAGAGTATCGCGGCCATTGAGAGGCAGGTCGACCACTCGTTGCTGATCGATGACTTGGCTGACCGTCGCGTCTACCAGGTCCGGAGTCTGACCGGCCTCGCCAGTCACCTGAACAGTTTCAGAGTTCGATCCGACCGTCAGTTGCGGATTTACGGTCACGTTCTGGTCAACCTGGAGAACTATTCCACGTTGCAGGTAGGTTTCGAAGCCTTTTGCTACGACCTTGATGGAGTAATTTCCGACCGGGAGGATAGGAATGCTGTAATTTCCATCGCTATCTGAGGTGACGGCGCGCGCTTCGTTGGTTCCTTCATTGATGGCGGTCACTGTGGCGCCGGGAATCGGGGCTCCCGACGGATCGGTGACGATACCGACAATTTTTCCTGTCGGTCCGGCGGCGTGGGCCGCGCTGGAGTTGAACACGATTAGCAGAATCGCCAGCGACGAAAGCATGCTCAGAACTTGCGCCAGAAACTTTCTCATGGTTGTCTCCCAAGAAATGAAACGGGGTTCGTTAATGTTCGAATTCGCTCGTGGTTCCTTGGACCCGGTTCCACTCGACCTATGTCTTTTCCTTTTCGAGATTGGAACGATATCGTGGAACTTTCCGAGCAGTTCAGGAACGCCGTGTTCGTGCGAGAGGCGTGCCACTTTTGGGGACGCTCGAGATCATCGAGAAAATCCGACAAGGCTCAATTCACCTGTCGGATAACGTTTTCTGACCCGGCCCAAAATATAGGCAGCGAAGACACGCTTGTCAAGCATTTTCTACCCCGTTCGCCGCCCCGGGCTCAGGCCATTAAAATCGTCTGCGCACCTGGGCTATGTTTCCCGGGAAAGCAGGCAAGCCATCATCTCGCGAGGAAAGATGACGTTCACCCCATCTCCCGTTGATTCCACTTGAATTCCGAGGTTTGTGGGATAAAGGATCTTCAACGCGGATGACGCTCTTGGCAGAAGAACCTTATTTGCACCACGCAAACGCCAGACAGCAATGAAATCGTTTTCCGACGATCGCATACCCAGAGAGATCGGCGACTGATGGTCCGTAATATCCGGCAACCCCAGCGGATAATACGGCACCGCCGTGCGCGTGTGACGCCGGATGACATCTTTGTAGATTCGAAGGCCGTTTTTGACCTGATCAAATACCGGCGGTTTCAGATTGGCCAGATTGCCGCTTTGATGGATGCGGAAAAGCATCGCGCTGACCATGTTGAAAGAGGCTGCATCTTCGTCAGCACCGGCCAGCGGATAGGACCAGATGGCGAGTTGCTCGGGCAAGACTCCGGCCGACTCCCCAACGGCTATCGATGGATAGAGCCGGTAGTCTTCCTGGTCGCTCGAGGATTGCAACTGGAGATGCGAGAGCATGGCATACTCCATTCGTCCTCCTCCGCTCCCGCAGTTTTCGATGGTCAGATCCGGGTAGCGAGCGAGCACCTCGTCGAGCCAACTCAGGAGCGCTCGATTATGTTCGAGCAATCCCTGGCCGGCGCTGTCCGCCATGAATTCCGTACCTTCCAGGCCGTCGACGTTGTAGTCCATCTTGATGTAGCCCACTTTGTACTCGCCCACCAGCCGGTCGACGACGGCACTCAGGTAGGCCCGCACTTCAGGGTTGCGCAGGTCCAGCAGAAAGCGCGTGTGATCGATGACGCGCTTGCCGTGCCGCTGGAAAAACCACGCGTCCGGCTTGTCTTTGAGTGGGGAATGAATGCCGATCACCTCCGGTTCGAGCCATAGCCCGGGCACCATGCCTTTCTCGCGAATTCGATCCAGGACCTGCTGCAGTCCCCCCGGCCATCGAGTCTTCGAGGGCTGCCAGGCGCCGACCGAACCCCACCAGCTCTCATTCAATTCCGCATACCACCCCGCATCGATGACGAAATATTCGCAGCCCGCTGCCGCGGCCACATCGATGAGTGGGAGTTCCTTGGCGGTGGTCGGATCGCCCTCCAGGCAATTCATGTAGTCGTTAAAGATCACGGGCAGGACCTGGGTGTCCTTGCGAGGACGAAGGCACGCGGCACGCCGGTAGTGCGTTAAAGCTTCGACGGCCTGTTCAAACCCGCCGCGCACGCAGCCGACCGCCGCCGGAACCGTCGTGTACGAATCCCCAGGTTTGAGGTTCTTCCAGGCGTGGCCGTGCAGTTCGTCGGGACCGCCTATATAGGCGTAAACCGCCTTGTCCTGCGTATTCGCCAGTTCCCAGTGCCACGACCCGTTGTGCTCGATCTGCCAGAACCATGTCACTCCGAGTTCAGTATTCTCCACGATGCCCATGGGTAGATAGCGTTGCGTCGACCAGGTGCCCACGCTATCGAAGGACGCCGGTGAGATCGTGAAATTTCCGTTATCGATGAAACCGGCTTGTGAAGGTTTTACGGTTCTCCATTGCGCCTCTGCCTGCCAGGTATTGTGAGCAAAATGGATGCGAAGATCCTCTTCAAATCGGCGTGGGGAGGCAAGATTATGGAGCATCGCTGAGCTCAGATATTCAATCCCGACGTCCTGTTTCGAGGTGTTCGTTACTTTGGTTGACCGGCGAACGACGGGGAGATCGTTAAAGGTTTCGTAGATCGATTCGACCTTGAGCCCCAGCGCAGGGTCGAACTGATAGATCGTGAAACGTTTTCCCTTTTCCGTCGAAACCTCCGTCTTCCCCAGGTAGATCAGCCGCGTGCCAGGACTGCCACCCGTCAGTTTCAGACCATGATGATCGTTGGGATCTTCACCGGTGCAATGAATTGAAGTCTCCAATCCGGAAAGTGCGGTGGGGGCAGGAATGTCTTTGGGCGCCGCGACTCCGGCAGGCAACACGCTTCGAAACCGGATCTTCTTGTCTAAAAACGCGAAGGAAAACGCCAGGTCGGACACCTTCCATTCGAACGGCTCGAAGACCGGCGGTCCCAGATTATCGTCGCTGGACTTCACGTCGCGAACCACAGAATCAGCCTGAGCGGCATACGGCCTGAAGGCTGGAAGCCAAGGTCCCGGCGGCCAGCAGTCCGGTTCCCTGCAGGAAAGATCTTCTATCAATTCTCGACATGTGTTTTCCTTTTGTCTTGTCCAAACTAAGTGATGTTGCGCTGGCAAGCGATCATACATCTGGGCGCCCATTAGAGAAAGACGGCGCGCTCGCTTCCTCGCCTCGGGAAGATTCAAGGGGGCTGGTTCGGTCCTTGGCCCCGTCCAGCTTGCATCGGTTTCGATCCGTGGCCCGCCCGGGCTCGATTGACAATCTTTCGCGACAAACTTTATAGTGAGTCGCCCTTCGAAGCACCCTGTCGGGAGAACGTTTGCTCAAACCCGCCCTTTTTGTCACGAATGTACAGCTCATAAGCGGACATCCTATGTTTCGACGACTTGCTCCCGCCCTCCTGTTCGCCTCGTTGCCGTGGGGTTTCGGCCAACCCAGCATGCCTTCGATCGATGGCTACTGGCGTTACACCGTTCCCAACGGAGGCACAAACTACTTCCTCCTGAAACAATCCGGCGAGACCCTCACCGGAACCAAACTCGAGTGGAACAACAAGTTGACCGGAACCCTGGTGGGCAGCAAATTCCACATCGACGTCTCCGGAAAATTCGGCGGCAGCACGGAATTCACCTACGACGGCGTCCGCGTGTCCACCGACAAGTTTGAGGTCACCGAGATCGGTCCCGGCGTCGGTCCGGGGCTGCATTTCGAATATAAGGGAGTTCTGGAGCGTGTCAGCCGCGACGACGTCTATCCCCCAAGGCTTCCGCTTCCGCCACTCGCCAGCCTGCCGGATAACGGGCTTGTACGCACTCCGCCGATGGGCTGGAACAGCTGGAACCACTACCATGACCACTTTGACGACGCGACCGTGCGGCAGATGGCGGATGCCCTGGTTTCGAGTGGAATGGCCGCTGCGGGATACAAGTACGTCATCGTTGATGAAGGATGGTCGAGTTCGCGGGACGCCAACGGCAACATCACGGGGAACGCCCGCTTTCCTGACATGAAGGCGCTTGCCGACTATGTGCACTCCAAAGGGCTGAAGATCGGCATCTACTCTTCTCCGGGGCCGCGGGTGTGCGGTGGATACCAGGGCAGTTATGGCCACGAAGAGCAGGACGCCAAGACCTTTGCGGACTGGGGTTACGACTATCTCAAATACGACTGGTGCGGCGCCAGCTTCGTCTACCAGCGAACTCCACAGGAACTCGAAGGCGCCTATCAGAAAATGGGCGAGGCTCTGGCGAAGAGCGGACGGCCGATCGTCTTTAGTCTCTGTGAATACGGCTGGGGCGACGTTTGGGAATGGGGCGCAAAGTCAGGCGGCAACCTGTGGCGAACGACCGGAGACATTGCCGACAACTGGGCCTCGATGGATCGCATCGGTTTCTCCCAACTCGACATCGCGCAATTTCCAGGGCCCGGCCACTGGAACGATCCCGACATGCTTGAGGTCGGCAACGGTGGCATGAGCGCCGAAGAGTATCGCACCCACATGAGCCTCTGGGCAATGTTGCGTGCGCCCCTGATCGCCGGTAACGATGTGCGCACGATGACCGACGAGACGAAGTCAATCCTGATGAATGCTGATGTGATTGCCATCGATCAGGATCCTCTCGCTCTGCCGGTGGAGCGCCGTGAACCGCAAGGCAGCGCTGAAATCCTCGTCCGTCCCCTTGCCGACGAAGCCGTGGTGGTGGGTCTCTTCAATCGAGGCTCGTCCCCGATCCAGATGTCGTTTCGCTGGGATAGTCTGCACCTCCGGGCCGGCCTCGGCGGCAGAACCCTTGAAGCCCGAGACCTGTGGAAGCATCAGGCTGTTCCGGTCAGCGGAGAGAATTACACGGCAACCGTACCAGCTCACGGTGTAGTCCTGGTGAGGGTCGCCGTCAAGCCTTTCGGAATCTTCTGAAAGCACCTGTTCCAAAAGCTGTGTCACAACCCTTTGAGGAGAGTATGCGATGGTTTGGAGCCGTACCACCAGGCGCTACTGGAGAGCAGGCGGAGGTTTATCGATCTGCCGCCGGCGGGTTCTGTTCGCTACTCTCGCTGCCCTCATCTCGCTGCCATCCGCGGCGCAAACCTCGCAGTTGGCGCCGACTCCGCCCATGGGATGGAATAGCTGGGACGCATACGGCACGACGATCAAGGAAAGCGAAGTCAAAGCCAACGCGGATGCTATGGCTTCTGGTCTCAAGCAGTTTGGCTGGCAATACATCGTCATCGACATCCAGTGGTATGAGCCGAATGCCCAGGCTCACGGCTATCGTCCCCATGCGCAGCTCGCGATGGATGCCAACGGCCGCCTGGTTCCCGCCGTGAACCGGTTTCCCTCGGCCGCCAACGGTCAGGGCTTCAAGGCCATCGCTGCTTACGTTCACAGCAAAGGTTTGAAGTTCGGCATTCATATCCTGCGTGGCATCCCGCGCCAGGCCGTTGCCGCCAATACGCCCATCCTGGGTTCCTCTGCGCATGCCGCAGACGTGGCCGACAAGAACAGCCTCTGTGAATGGAACACCGACATGTATGGGGTGGACATGACCAAGCCTGGAGCCCAGGCTTACTATGACTCGATCGTCGCGCAGTACGCCGCCTGGGGCGTTGACTTTATCAAGGCTGACGATATGTCCCGTCCATACCACAAGGCTGAGATTGAAGCGCTTCACAAGGCGATTCAGAAGTCGGGCAGGCCTATCGTTTTGAGTCTTTCCCCTGGTCCGGCGCCGATCGGCGAGGTGGACAGTCTCCGCGCCAACGCCCAGATGTGGCGTATCGAAGATGACCTCTGGGACAATTGGAAATCCGTTCGCGCCATGTACGATCGGACCGAGCAGTGGCTACCGCTGGTCGTGGAGGGCCACTGGCCCGACGCTGACATGTTGCCCCTCGGCCACATCGGCCTGCGTGCGGAGCGGGGCAATGACCGGCTGTCCCTGCTCTCACACGATGAGCAGATCACGTTGATGACCCTGTGGTGCATTTTCCGCTCGCCGCTCATGATGGGCGGCGACCTGCCCACGCTCGATCCCTTCACTCGGTCTCTGTTGTCCAATCCCGATGTTCTCGCTGTCAACCAGCATGGTTCGCGTGCCACGATTGCCTACAAGCAGGGCGACCTGCGCGTATGGAAGTCGAAGGCCCCTGCGGGCGGCGAGTATGTCGCTGTATTTAATCTTTCCGATAGCCCATCCAACGTTGATGTGACCTGGAGCCAAGTCGGCGTCGCCCCAAAGCCCGGGTCAACCCAGGAGCTGTGGACACACAAAACGTTAAGTCAGCCTGAGACCCTCAAGGTCGCGCTGGCTCCGCATGCCGCGGCTCTTTACAAGCTGAATGAGTAGCAGAGATTCAGCGCTCTTGGCGTGCTGCGACATCAAGACCTTTGCGTCCCTCGCGCGAGAGAGTAGGCTGCTTAAGTAGCTATGGCCAAGTCCTCGTCGCGCCTGCTCTTCCCGCTTCTTGTCTCATTTCTCTCTGTGCAGGCGCAGCCCGTTCCTCAAAGCGCAGGCGGTTCCAGCGGCATCGCGGCAGGCGCTGTTCACCCACCTGTATATGACTCGCAGCATCGACCCATCACAGCCGGCGGCCAGGTGAAAAGCGGCCCTGTCGTCTTCATGAACGTCGCCAAGGAAGCGGGTCTTGGGTCCTGGCGGCACACTGCCGGATCTCCCGAAAAGAAATTCATCGTGGACGCCAAAGGGGCGGGCGTTGCGCTGATTGATTATGACAACGACGGCTGGCTCGACATCTATCTCGTCAACGGCTCAAACGATGCCGCTCTCGATGGCAAAGCGCCCACGCCACATGCCGCGCTCTTTCATAACAACCGTGACGGGACCTTCACCAATGTCGCCTCAAAGGCTGGAGTCACCAACGATCGCTGGGGCTACGGTGCAGTTGTCGCTGACTTCGATAATGACGGCTGGCCTGATATCTACGTGACCAACTTCGGTAAAAATCGCCTCTATCACAACAATCACGACGGGACGTTTACCGACGTCGCCGAAAAGGCTGGAGTCGCGCTCGGCACCTGGTCGACAGGCGCGACCTTTGGAGATTACGACGGCGACGGCCGGCTCGACCTCTTCGTCGCGGGCTATGTTCACTACGACCGGAGTCACCCTCCGGTGCCCGGGACAGCTGGTGCCGCCGCAAGCGCCTGCCGCTATCGCGACACGAAAGTGATGTGCGGTCCACGGGGATTGCAAGGAGAGGTTGACCATCTGTTCCATAACAATGGCGATGGTACGTTCACCGATGTCAGCGTAAGCGCC
Organism: uncultured Acidobacteriaceae bacterium; assembly: GCA_963737665.1. Lineage (GTDB taxonomy): Bacteria > Acidobacteriota > Terriglobia > Terriglobales > Acidobacteriaceae > Telmatobacter. The sequence goes on along the minus strand of CAVTTW010000017.1, from coordinate 415,230 downwards.
GGCGTGAGCGATTCCGATCGTTACTTTGGCCTGGGCGCACTCTTTGCAGATGTAAACAATGACGGCAAGGTTGATCTGCTTGTAGCCAACGACTCTACTCCCAACTATCTCTATATCAATAAGGGGAATGGCACCTTCGAAGACCGGAGCTATCTCAGCGGTTATGCACTGGACGGTGATGGTCGCGAGAAGGCCAATATGGGTATTGCCGTCGGCGACTATGAGAACAACGGCCACCTGGCAGTTGTAAATACCGCGTTTTCCGAAGATAACGATATCCTCTACCGGAACGACGGGACCGCCGCTTTCACGGATGTCAGTTACGCGGCCGGGATCGCCGCCGCGACCATTCCCTTTGTTGGCTTTGGCGATGGTTTTTTGGATTACGACAATGATGGCTGGCTCGACCTCCTGATCGCCAACGGCCACGTGTATCCCAGCGTCGATCAGCACCCTGAATGGGGAACCACCTACGCGCAACGCCCCCTGCTCTTCCACAATCTGAGAAATGGAAAATTTGAGCTTGTCCCTGCTGTCGAAGGCACAGGACTTGCGGAAGTCAGCGTCGGACGCGGAGCGGCCTTCGGGGATCTTTTTAACGACGGCAAGATCGATGTTGTCATCAATAATGCTGATCGCCCGCCGACACTGCTGCGCAATGTGAATCCTGATCACCACCACTGGGTAGAACTCAAGCTTGTCGGCGGCGCAGGTAGTCCGCGCGACGCTGTGGGAGCGACCGTCTATCTCAGTGGAAGCATAGGCCGTCAGCGCGGCGACGTGCTGAGCGGAGGCAGCTACCTCTCTTCGAACGATCCGCGCGTGCACTTCGGACTGGGAGACGACACCGCCCTGCCGAGCGTCGAGATTCACTGGCCGAGTGGCGCCCACGAGATCGTCAGGCTGCCCGCGCTCGATCGCATCTTCACCGTAACGGAAGGCAAAGGGGTAACGGCAGCTCTCTGCACACGTGGCGAATGCCGTGCATCCGTCACGCAAACCCATCGGCAATGAGGGGCTTTGCTTGGTTGATCTAGTCAGAGGCAATCGATGAGCCGAACTCGACGCTTGTCGGGCGATGGCCGAGACACCCGCCCCAGTCGGTGAACCGAGACCGCGACATAATCGCCCAGGCTGAACCGGGCATCGGCTTTTTACCCGGTGTACATCACGAGGAACCGACAGTAGCCCCGTCTGCACCGATTCGACAGCTTCATCTAAGAGGCACCACCCGAATGTCGTGGTCGGTGAACACAGCATGCGCTTCGGGTACTTCCACTTTGGCCATATGGCAGGCGGCGCAATTCTTCTTGCCGACTCTGCACGTCTTCAGCGCGATGTGCGTCTTTGCGTCTTGCCGCCCGGAATGGCAGGCGAGACACTTGGCGTCGTAGGCAGCTGATGGGTGCGCCAGCGGCTGATGAGGATCGTGACATGCTATGCACGTAATGCGTGGGTCGTCACCAATTCCCCAGCAGCGGCTCATTTCCAGGCGATATGGCTGAAAACGTACTCGGGCGGCACCCATGTTTGTGGGCATACCCATTTCCACATCTGCCCAGGTACGATGGCATGCTCCGCAAAAGTCGACGGAATCGGAAGGAGAAAGATGTGCGGGATTCATCATGGCAGCGGAGCTGGATTTATAGTCCTGCTTCTTCATAGCGGCCACATGCGCGGCGCCAGGTCCGTGGCATGCTTCGCAGGTGACCCCTGGAGTTGCCTTCTCCGATTCGAAGATCCTCGAGGTCACTGCGCCGGTCGTGTGGCAACCGAAACAAAGCCGGGCGGTCTCCCGGTCCAGCTTCTTCCCCAGCGCTTCTTCCGCATCCTGCGGCGCCTTAGCCGATTGGCCCGGCGTAATGTTCAAAGCATGCAGGCTGGTGAAGTAGCTTAACCGGGCTTCCGTATAGCTATCGTTCTTTTCCAATATGTAAGTCTGGCCATACTCGCCTGCTCCGAAGGCCCATGTCACGAGGGAGACGCTGTTATTGTCGTTACTCACGGAAAAAGTGACTGTCTGCGGGCTGGAGGCGAGGGCGTATCTGAATCCAGATTCTTGGAAAGTGAACTGTCCGGTGCCCTTGAGAATCTCCGAATCTTGCGCGCGCATGCCGGCATGGTGCATCGGTGTCCTTGCTTGAAGCTCCGCAATTTGTGCGTGACAACCTTTGCAGGTTTCCGCACCTGCATATTGACCGCGTGGAGCAGTTCCCTTGGTGGGCCACCAGCCCGCATCGTTCAGCCGGTCGGAGGTGGTCAGGCTGAGACCCGCCACGGGTGGTCCCTGCGCGCGAGCGACACACAGAGAGATCGCGATCACAAGAGCCATCGGTATGGGCCGTCGATGCTTCAAACATCTCCGTTTAAGAGCGATCCTGCCGGCACCGGCCGCCTGAAAGAAGTAACCGTCGATCCGGCTCAAGTTGTTCGTTTATGGCGAAGAAGGGGCGGTCGTCTGCGGCTGGAAGCTGGTCGCCCGTTCGCGTTGTCGGCGCAGCGCGGCTGTGCGTTGCGCCTCAACGAGCGTACGGGTCTCCTGCGCTTCCTGATCGGCTTGTGCTTTCAGGCCTAGATGTCCATAGACTCGGCTTAACTGGAAATGCGCGGCCCCGAGTTGCGGGTTCAGTTCGATGACATGCTCGAATTCGCTGCGCGCCTCATGCCACTTGTCCAGCGATTCATAGAGTTTGCCCAGTTCAAAGTAGGGATCAGGGGAATTCGGTTCAAGCTGAGTTGCGCTCTGAAGCGCACCCAACGCTTCCTCGTCGCGGCCCAGGCGGCTGGCCAACAGGCCAAAATAGTATTCCAGCAGGTAATGGTTGGGCATCTTCCCGCGTGCTGCTTCAAGGATGCGAATGGCCTCGTTGTCATTGGCCTCACGCGCATAGGTCTGCGCCAGGCCAACGTACGCGACATCGAGGCTCGGGTCTGTGACGAGCGCAGCATGAAAGGCATCGCGCGCCCCGGCATAGTTTCCCTTGACCATCTCGATCGCCCCCAGCCGTAACTGCAGGGGCGCGGTTGCGGATGTTTCCTCCAGTCCGCTTTGGACGACCTGAATAGCTTCGTCGTAGTGGTCTGTATCCATGAGCATCCGGGTGTAGTCGAGCGTACGGTCTGGATTGGCAGGATCGGCAGCGACCGCGCTGCGATAGGCTGCAAGGGCCTCGGGCATCTTTTGCTGTGCCTCAAATGACGATCCGAGAAGGGTGAGAATGTCGGCGTTTGCCGGCTGCTCGGCATGCAGAGCGGTCAACAGGGCCGATGTCTCCGCAGCCTGACCAGCGTAAAGTAAGGCGAGCGCCAGGTTATATCGATTTTGCCATGATGGCTGAACCAAGGCAATTCGCCGGAAGCACCGGACGGATTCTTTATAGAACGCATAATGCGTGAACAGAATCGCGATGTGATACTCGTCCGCTACTGAAAGTTGATCTGCCTGTTCCAGGCGTGCGATGCGGTTAAGGGCTTCATCGACATGCCCAGTGCGAATCTCTGCCTGGGCCAGTTTGGCGGCTACCTCTGGATCCTTGTCGACCAACGGGCCAGCACGGGCGGCCTCTTCAACTGCATCGGCATCCCGGTTGGTGGAGAGCGCCAACAACAGAAGATAGTCATGGGCGAAGGGATCTTTCGGATCAAGGCGCGCGGCCTGTTGCAATTCAGGTTCCGCCGCACGGTAGTCTTTGGCAGTAAGCAGATTGAAGCCGAGATTGCGATGGGGCGCCGCGATCTTCGGATCGAGACGAATGGCGCTGCGGTAGTCGTCGTTTGCCGCTGCGATGTGGCCAAGCTGGGTTTCGACGATCCCGAGAAGATTCTCGATGGTGCAGTCGCGAGGGGCGATGCGATGAGCCTCCTCGAGCTTGATCAGTGCCCGATCGAATTGGCCCGCCCGGACCAGGCTAACCCCTTCGTCTAATGCCGGGTTCTGCGCTCGTAAAGCCATTGCGAGGGTAATGAGAAGCGTGGAGCAAGCCATTGTCCAGGGCCGCATCATCATTTAGCTCCCGGTTCGGTTTCGGTAGCAGAGGGTGCGGACATTTTTTCATTCTTGATGGCGCGCACCTGGGCAAAGGCCCGACCAGCCTCGGCGGTTTTTCCCTCTGCGCGAAGGACGAGCCCTAACTGATAGTGGGTCAGTCCGTCGGGGTCATGAGCAAGGCCATGCTTCAGCACCTCTTCGGCGCGGCCGTAGTCTTTTTCGCTGGCGTAGGCGCGTCCCAATTGTGAATAGGCGGGCCAGAGATCGGGAAGGCTGCGGATCGCCAGTTCGAGATGGGGAATCGCGTCTTTGGGGCGATCTTCCGCCACAAGAACTGCGCCTAGTTCCCCGTTGGCCTCGGCGTGGCCGGGATCCAGTTCGAGTTCCCGCGTGAGTTCGGCCAGAGCGTGATCGGCGTCGCCGTGTTTCCAGTAAAGGTGGCCGAGCCAGAAATGAACGTCGGGAAGGTTTGGCTCGGCTGCAGCGACCATCTCATATTCGCTGATGGCTTTGTCATCCTCTTCGCGATTGACATAGAGCTGCCCGAGCAACTGGTGCACGTGATAGGAATCAGGGGCGATGGCAAGCAGCCGACCGATCTGCTCCATGGAAAGCTGCCGGCGCGTGCGGATGAGATCGTAGCGAGCTTCACGGTCGGAGGGATGAGCCTCAAGCCAGCGCAGGAGTTCCGACTCGGAGTCGCCATAGTGATGTTGGTGGTAAGCGACCATCGCATCCGCGAGATTTGCCGGGTGACGGGCACTCGCAGCGGTGGGAGCCGCCTGGCACATTTCGCAATTTCGATACGCATGCATGGCGGCATCCAGGTCGCCGGACTGCGCATACAAGGCGGCAAGCGCAGCATTTCTTGCCGCACCCGAAGCCGGCTCTGATTCAAGCTTCATTGCTGCCCGGCGGCATAACGCGGCGAGTTGCGGGCTGGCTTGTCCTTCCCTTTGAAGGCGATCTTCTATCGGGAGGCCCATGGCATCGAGAGCTTCACTCCGATCGATATTTAGAGCCGTTTCGATGCGGGATAGACCCTCGCGTGGTTGTTCCATCAGGATCAGTAGCTCGCCGCTCCGAGCCAGCGCTGCCGCGAATTGCGGAGCCAATGTTGCCGCCAGATCGAGTTGTACCTTTGCTTCGGGTAAGCGGGCTTGCGCAAAAAAGACATTGGCCAATTCAAGATAGGCGTCGACCGAATGAGGATCGCGTTGGATGGCTCGGCGAAGATGGCCTTCGGCCTTGGCCCAATCGTGCTCTTCGAAGTACAAGTCGCCGTAGATGCGATCGGAGAGCGCCGTGCCTTGCGACTGCTCGAGGAGCTGGTCGGTCTGCTGATGAACGGCCTTGCCATACGCTTCTCCAAGGGCAAAGAGCAAATCGGGATCATCGGGAAAACGCACGGCAGCGTCGCGCAGGTGGGCTATGGATGCGTCAACCTGCCCCGCATCCCAAAGCGCCGTGCTCAGCCAGATATACCCCAGTTTGTTGTCAGGCTCCTGGTGGACTGCCTCGCGAAGAAGCGCTACGCCCTGCGATGGGTGGTACAGCTTGACTTTGTCGATGCCCAGCCACAGATCGACGCCGCGCATTCCAGGGCGCAATCTGGCGGCGGTGGCGAGCACCTGCGCGGAGTCAGAGAACTTTCCCTGTGCGTAGTAAACCAGCCCGAGATTTACATAGACCTCAGGCACGCCTGGTTGCAGGCGCAGAACCGTCTTGTATTCTTCTGCGGCTGCATCAAGACGGCCTTGCTGCTGGTCCTGCTGCGCGACGAGGAAATGCTGACTGACTGCGGAATCGGCCTCTTGCGCACGGGAGGCAATCGAGTGAGCAAGAGCAATCAGCATGAAACTACAAACGAGCTGAAATCGTCCGGTGACGATGCCGCACATGGTTTGATCCTAGAGCATTTCGTCCCCGCATCGAGGGGTGATGCGAAGGAGTCGCCGCCGGTGGCGCATCGGGTTCGCCAGACTCGGCGGCCATCGAAAAAAATGCAGAGCAAAACACCTCCCGGGCCGACCCAGATGGCCCGGGAGACTGGTTAGAACGAGACGCGAAGTTCGGCTTGAATACTTCGCCCGCCGCTTGTACTGCTCGCCTGGCCGAAGCCGGGATTTCCAACGGTTGTGTTGAACCCCTGGAAGATATGCCGGTTAAATGCGTTGAAGAAGTCCATCCGGAATTGTGTGTTGACCTTGTCCGTGTACATGGGAATCCTCTTGGAGAAGTTGAGATTCTCATTGAGGTTGGCAAACGTTCGAACATTACCCAGGGTGCGCGGCGCGTCGCCGAAGGTAAAATTCGGTGCCGTGGTGAATGCCGCGGGGTTGAGCCGGAGGCTTTGTCCGTAGACAAACTTGCCGCCGTGGAAGCCATTCGGATCCTGCCCCGCAATGGTGTCAGGCCGAGCGCTGGCGCCGAGATTAGCTTCAGGACCGGCGAAGACGCCGGACGTCCAGTTACTTTCACTTACTGCGAGAGGGTTCCCGCTTTGATAAGTTTGGGAGCCTGCCACCTGCCAACCACCGGCAACTGCATTTACAACCCCACCTTGATTAGCCAGCGCCTTGCCCTTGCCGAAGGGCAGATCGTAGGTATAACTCAGCACCACGCTTTGCGGCGTGTCAAACTCGCTGAGTCCCTTTTCGACTTTCAGGTTGTAGGTATTCAGAGCACCCGAAACGCCATTGGCTTCCCAAGCTGCTTCGGTGGGATACTCCGCGTCGGCATTCGTCAGGGTTTTGGACCAGGTATAGCTGGCCAGTATGGTTAAACCTGCGGACATGCGCTTTTGCACTTGAGCCTGGAGCGCATGGTAAGTGTAATCGCCGAAGGGGTCGGCCGAGGTGACGCTGTCCACCTGCGCACTTTCATACTGCGGGAACGGCCTCAGCGCCTGGGCTACCGAACCGCTGAACCCGGCGTAAGGGGCGGCGACTGGAGTTTGCCCGGCGCAGGCCGGATTGCCGGTTTGCGCGCTGATGTTCACTTCGAGGCAAGCGCCCCGCGCCTGGTTTACAGGATTGCCCTGGTTGGGATCATGCAGGAAGGCCTGCAGGTGATCTCCGTGGTCTCCTACGTAGGCAACATCCAGGATCACCTTCGCAGGCAACTGCTGCTGCACATCGAGAGTCCAGGTCTGGGTGGTACCCGGGCGCGCCGTCTTGGACAGGATCACGGTGGGGTCCTGGCCGTTCTGTACAGTAGGATCGATGAAGGGAGGCTGGGGTCCGGGGTAGGCTTGAATCTGGGAGAGAACAACCGCCGGAGTTTGCGGGCTGGCAGGCGTCGGGAAGGTGTAACTTCCAGTGAAACCGGCAGAGTCGTTTTCGCCGAAGCCGCCCATCTTGAGACTTTGATAGTAGATCCCATATCCGGCGCGAACCACCGTATTCGGTCGCACCTGATACGCCAGCCCAAGCCGCGGGCCGTAGGCATTTTTGAACGAACTCTGTGGGGTGTTGCTGTTCAACCGGCCGGCGCCGTGGCCCTCGAAGACATAAGCGCCCGGCAGCCCGCCAGCCCCCGGATTTGGAACCGTGGGGTCCATGAACGACATCTTGTCATGCGCCTCCGTGACCGGCGTAGAAATCTCCCATCGCATGCCAAGGTTGGCAGTCAGCCTGGGAGTAATCTTCCAGTCGTCCTGCACGAAGGCGGCATAGTACTTCACCCGCCAGTCGAGTAACTCGGGCAGGTAGATATCGGCGTTGGAAGCGGCCCCCAGATAGAAGCTGGCAAATCCGAAGCCGGAGTTGGGGTCGGTGTTCGTCGGGCTGGGACCGCTGGTCGGTCCGGAGGTGAAATTGAACTCTCCTGATGTGGCCGTCAGGATATCGATGTTGAACTGCTGCATGCGGGTTTCCGCGCCGAATTTGAAGCTGTGCCGGCCGTGCTGCCAGAGAACCAGATCGTCATACTGAAATGTATTGTCCGTGAATTGATCAGCGCCGTTACTGGGCAGGTTGATCTGGTTGCCCGGATAATTCCAGTTGATCTGGGGGAAGGTCGTATTCATGACGCCCTTCAGTCCTAGCTTGCTCGGCCAGTTGCCTCCATAGCCGCCCTCGCCGCTGAATTCCTGCCGATAGCGTCGGCTGAAGCCGGCATTGAAGTGATTCAACACATTAGGCGAAAAAATGTAGTCGTAGCCAAAGCGCGCGTAGCGGGTTCGCTGATTGGTGGCGCTGGTATCGAGCGGCTCGCCCGCATCATAAACCGTATTGGGCCGCCAGTCATAGTCGTAGCTGCCATTGATCTTTTGCCTGGTGCCGATGTTCTGATCAATGCGAATCTCGTACAGGTTGGCATCCACGGGATTGGTCGATTTTTGCTGGAAGTTGAGGTAGGGCTGATCGGAACTGGCGTGAGGCAGAACGGCAGCCATGGCAGCCGCAACAGGGTCGGGGGCGGTGGTGATTTTATTCCCGGGGTAAGGCTGGCAGGGTTGTCCCTGGTTGGCGCCCGTGCAGGTCGTATAGTCATAGATGATGTGGGCGGGGAAAGTCTGCCCAAGGATGGTCACGGGCGTCGCGAGCGCCGAAAAGTCGCCATTCAACATCGCTGATGTTGGCGCAGAATTCAGGCTGTTGCCGCCAGTATCGAAGCGGAAGCCTTCATAGTTAAACATGAAGAAGGTCTTATTCCGGCCCTTGTAGAGCCATGGGATGTAGACCGGGCCCGAGATGAAAGCTCCGAAGTCATTCTGGGTGTCGATCGGCTTCTGGCTGCCCTGGTAATTGTTGATCCAGCTATTCGCATCCAGAGCCTTGTTCCTGAGCATGTCGTAGACCGATGCATGCAGGGTGTTGGATCCCGACTTGGTGGTCAGGTTGACGAGGCCGCCGCCCATTCTTCCAAACTCGGAGTCAAAGGTGTTGGTCATAACCTTGAACTCCTGCACGGCCTCGACGCTTACACCATAGTTCATCTGCAGGTTGGCGGATGCGAACTCGATCGTCGCTCCATCGACCAGGATGTCTGTGCCGGCCTGCTGACCGCCGTTCAACTTGAAACCACCAAGTTGCGTTGGGGAGTTGGTCATGGCTCCCGTGTATCCCGGGGTCAAGGTAACAAACTGGAGGGGATTGCGAGGCGAGCCACTGAACTCAAGAGGAAGATCCGCGATCAATTCGCTCGATACTGTGGTGCCGACGTCGGAAGATTCTGTCTCCAGATGCGAGGCGTCGCCACTCACCGAGACCGTCTCCGAGGCGGAGCCGACTTTCAAGACTGCATTCACGGTGGCCGAACTCCCCACCTCCACCGTGATGCCTTTCTGGACATACGACTGGAACCCGGCTCTGGTCACCGTAAGGGTGTAGTGTCCAGGCATAAGTTCCGGGAAAGTAAAGAGGCCGTCAGAACTCGACGTGCCGCTGTATGCGCTGCCGGTATTGCTCTCCTTCAGGTCAAGGGAAGCTCCAGGGATGATGGCCCCCGTCGCGTCCTTCACCGAGCCGATCAAGGTGCCTCTGCCGGATTGGGCCCATGCGGATATGCCTGACGCCGCACCGACCACCGCCAACAAGAATATCGCCAAACGCCACGGTCTTTGCGCCGTTCGATTCCTTTGGATCATCGAGTTTCTCCTTTGCAACATCGTTCTCAGGCCTCCGACGTTCGTCCGGGGAAAGCATAAGACGGAGGAGGAATTTCCCGCCTTGTCCAGACCTTTGGAGATCTGGCCAGCCACCCGGATAGACAACAGTTGCAGCATCGCAATCACCGGCAACGCGTACTTAGGCGCTGCAGTTCCCGACCACACGCAGAATTGGCAAGGCATAATCCGCATCCCTGGAACCGCCCCGTGAACAGTCGTACTCGCTGCGTCGTTCGATGCCGGAAACGGCGTCGAGTACCTGTAGCTGGATGGGGTAACACGCAGCGGGGCTTGGCCAGAGGTACCCGATGAAGATGAAAACTCCGATAGCGTCAAAGAACGGATGCCCGGGATCGCGATATACGCCGCGTTCGAGGATCTGCATCCATGAGTGCGAGGCGGACGCCGTAGGGTTGCGGTAGGCACGATTGGCGATTCCCCCCAGCCACGCGTAACGGGCGGTACCGCTCATGAACCAACCGATGAGCGCTGGGACCACAACGTTGCTCAGGGTGGAAATAAAGTTCTCAACGCCGTAGTGAGAGCGGAAGACACGTGGATGCATCAGGCGCATCCCTTCGATACCAGGCGCGCCTGGGCGCGCATCTCGCGGTCTTACAATCGGGTTCTGGCGGAAGCGCTCGGCGAGATCGCTTCTTATGAATGCCTTCATAAGGATTTGTGAGCCGCAGCAAAACCTCCGCAACATGGCTTCTCTGGGCCTGGATGGCACGACCTCGGGAAATGCAAGAAACTGCTCTCTTGAGAGTCTTCCTGGGGTCCAGCACTGCGCTGTCCCGGATTGGCTATCCGACATCCATACAGCGTGCTATGATGCGTTTGGTCTCTCTGGACCACGTTTGGCGCTTCCTGTTTTAAGCGGTGGGTTGAGAAGCGGATTGCGGAAGTTGATCCGGTATTTGGTGCGATTCCTCCATCAGGCGACGATGCGGACTGAAACGCTGTCCCCCGCCAGATCGCTCAAGACCATCGCACTCAGCCGGTCCATTCAATACCTGCCCCGGCGGCATCCTTATGTAATGGGATCGCGCATCCGCGTTCAACGAGCGAACCGGCGATGAACGAGGAGCTTGTCGGAGAGTGAAGCGCATTGTCAAAGACTGTTACGATAACGCAGCTTATTCCACTCGCAAGGCACGTACGGGATCGATGGAAGCCGCGCGGCGCGCCGGAATAATGCCCGCAATGGCAGCCGCAAGCACCAGCACTCCAATGGCGATGGCCATGACCGGCACATTCACGCTGGTGATCTCATAGAGCTGCGACTTGACGTAGCGCACGCAGAAAATCGCCACCGGAATACCGATAGCGAGGCCTGCGACCGCCTGCAGCATGGCGCCGCGCATGACCGTTGCGATGACCCGGCTGCGCGCCGCCCCCAGCGCCATGCGGATGCCGATCTCCGGGGTGCGCCGGATCACGGTGTAAGACGTGACACCGTATAAGCCGATGGCAGCGAGCAGCAAGGCCAACAGGCCAAAGAGAGAAGTCAGGCGCGCGATAAGGCGCTCCTCGATGAAGCGATCGTCAATCTGCTGCTGGAAGGTCTGAAACTTCACGATCGTGAGGTTTGGGTTGATGCTCGCCAGGCTGTCGCCGGCGATCTTTTCAAACCCTGCGATGGGACGGGCGGTCTGGATGACCAGTGCGCCTGCGTACATCGACAGGTCTTTTTCGAGAGGTCTGTCAGGATCGTTGGCCGGTCCGGCGCGCTGTGTGAGGGGCAGGAAGTACATGGCATGATTTTTCCAGTAGACGCTGGTGTAGGTTGTGTTCTCCACCACGCCTACGATTTCATGCGCCCCATCCTGGGCGATCTTCGATGGACCGGAATAGCCAAAGCGATGACCGATGGGGTTGCGGTTGCCGAAGAACTGCTTGACGAACTCCTGGTTGACGACGGCGACGGGCGGAGCATTCAGCGTGTCCTGCAACGTGAAGCCGCGGCCCATCACTACGTGGGTGCCGACGGAGTCGAAGTACTCCGGGCTGCCCTTTACCCACGATGCCCCCTTGTTCAGGTCCGGTTCGCCCTGCACCTTTACGCCGGATCCCCAATTGTTTTCTTCCATGGGCGTGTAGGTGGCAAGGCCGACCTTCAGCACGCCGGGAATGGCATGAAAGCGGTCGACGATAGTCTGATAGAGAGGCTCGACCTCCGTGTTCTTGTAGCCGGCCGCCTGCGGATTGATGTGGGCGATGTAGCGATTCGTTGCATCGAGTTTCATGTCCACGTTCTCGGCCTTGTTGAGGCTCTGCGCAAAGAGGCCTGCGGCAACGAGCAGTACGAGGGAGAGCGCGGCCTGCAGGACCACAAGTCCACGTTGCAGCAGGGACGCCCCATGCGCGGTCGTACGCGCGTTGGAGCGCAGGGCTTCCGCGGGCTGGGTGCGCGCGGCCATCAGCGCAGGCGCGAGGCCAAAGAGGATGCCCGTAACCAGCGAAAGGCCGAAGGCAAAGCCGATGACCAGCGGCGAAGGCGAAGCGCTGACCGGCATGTTCAGCTGATCAGGAAACGCAAGCGCCAGCAGCGCGTGGGCTCCCAGATAGGAGATGGCGAGGCCGAGCAGGCCGCCCATACCCGAGAGAAGAACGCTTTCCGTCAGCAGTTGGCGCACGATGCGGCTGCGCTGCGCGCCAAGCGCTGAGCGGATGGAAAGCTCCGCGCGGCGGCTCATGCCGCGCACCAGCAGCAGATTGGCGATATTGGCGCAGGCCACGAGCAGGACCATCGCAGCAATCCATTGCAGCAGCTTCAGGTGGTCCTTGTAGCCTTCCTGCATGTTCTGAATCCCGCCGCCGCCGGGAGTCAGCACCACATGCGTGCGGGGAAGAATCTTCTGTGCGCGCTGATCGGTAAATGTCTTGAGCGGCGCAAACTGCTGCTTGAGCAGGGCGCTGGTTTTAGCCTGCAGAGCCGGCAAGGATGTTCCGGGCCTGACGCGGCCGATGATGTAGGCCCACTGAGTATCGGGATCGGTAAAGTAGGGTGCGCCGCTGACTTCATCCATCGAATTCATGGGAAGGAAGTATTTGGGTGGATTGGTATCGATGCGGTCTCCGTAAAATCCCTTGGGCGCAACGCCAATGATCATGGCCGGCTTGGTATTGATGTAAAACGCGCTTCCCACCACGCTCGGATCGCCGGCATAATCCTGCTGCCATGCGTCATAGCTCATCACGGCGGTTAGAGGGGCGCCCTTCTGGTCGTCGGCATCCATAAAAAGCCGGCCCGCCGCCGGCGAAAGACCAAAGACGCGGAAGTAGTTGCCGGAGACGAAGGTTCCCATGACGGATTTCGCTACCGTCTGCGGTCCGGCGCGCCGGACGGTAATCGGCCTCCAAGCGTAACCGGACTCCATCGCGGCCAGTTCTTCAAACTCCGGCAGATTCTTCTTGAACATGTAATAGGTGTCTGTGGCAAACAGCGAATAGTCCCCGTCGTCGTTCCAGCCGCCGTTGACGCAGCAGTCGTCTTTGTCGCCAATGCGGATGAGAGTTTTGGGATCTGTTACGGGCAGGTTGCGCAGCAGGATGGCATTGACCAGGGTGAAGATCGCCGAGTTGGCGCCGATGCCGAGGGCGAGCGTGAGCAGTACCGTGCCTGTGAACCCCGGCGCCTTGCGCAATTGGCGGAACGCGTAACCCAGATCCTGCAGCAAAACTCTCATCCCCTGACCTCACACACCTTCGCTTGCCTGGCAGCAAGCATGTCACGTGCCATGGAAATTTCGCTTTAGCGTCTGAAAATAAGCAGGTTAGATATTCAGGGAACGTCGGTTTGCGTTCACTGCTGAGAACCAGTGTTCGAACTTGGACGCTTTGCGACAACCATCTGCGAAGACTTGTAATTTGCGATAACCAGCCCCACTGCCCTCGAAATGGTTTTCGAGTGAAACAAAATCTCGCTCTTCGAACTCAGAAGAGGACCGGTAAAGGCTTGGCTTCAGCAGGATTCTCGTCAATGCACATGAATGTCGCCCGACCCGGTCTGCACGCGGACCACTGGACCACCGCCGTTGAGATTGCCCTTGATATGATGACGATCCAGCGAGCCCTGCACGAGCATTTCATGATCCGTGGTAACAGAACCCGAGCCGGTGGACCCATCCAGGGTCAGCGACGCGTTACCGGGCCAGATATCGATATTGCCCGACCCGGTCTGCAGAGTCCACGGCGCGGAGGGCGTGCCCGTAGCCTTAACGTCGCCAGAGCCAGTCTGGGCATGGAAACTCCCGTGAACATCCTTGATCTCGATGTTCCCCGATCCCGTCTCCGCCCGCACATCTCCCTCACCGGTTTGTTCCGCGGTAATGTTTCCAGATCCGGTTTTCACGACGAATGATCCCTGCAAGCTGGTCGCGGTGATATCGCCCGATCCAGTTTCGAGCTTGGCGTTCTGTCCAACCCCTTCATCGACTATGTTGCCCGATCCTGAGGTGGCGCCAAGAAGCGTTCCGGCAGGAGCCTCGATCTCGTAATCGATGCTGATTCCCTCCAGGTGCTCTTCATGCTGGCCGACGCGAATCACGTTACCGGTCTGTTCAATCGGAGGATTCGCGGCGATCTCGCGAGCCTGCTCTTCGTTGCCATCACGATTGACGCGGATACGGCCATGAATGCGAATCTGGCCCTCGGAACCATGGGTAAAATTGATATTTCCTGAGCCGGTCGAGACCATCAGTTGCGCTTCCCCGCTGACCGAAAGCGTGCGGTCGAACGGCATCGAGGTGTGCGACTCGTCTTCGCCTGAAAGCGCAGGCATGGGGCCCGGACCGGTTGCTTCAGCCACAGGTTGTTGCGCATCCGGATTGACGGCGTCAGGTCGAGGCGCCGCTGCGGGAGCAGGACTCGCAAATCCGGCAGGTGGAGCAATCCGAGCTGTCGAGCCTGTTTGCGGTGTGGATGCAGCCTGCACTCGCACCATAGCGGTCGCTGCGAAGCAGGCAATTGGCACCAGCACAAGAGCGGCAAGGGCTGCACGGCCGCCGCCAAATGACCGGCGAAATGCATGATCGTCGAGCAAACGCTCGATGCGGCGACTGAGACTTCCGGGACGTGCCATCGGAACTCCTGCGGCGGCGGTGCGTGGCGCCGCCGCGAATTCTAGAAGGATTTGGGCATACGAGGTTCGGCTCACGGCCTGCTCGATTCCCGCGCGGTCGCTTATGGCCTCGGCCAGATCTGCAAGTTCCCGCTTAAGCCACCAGCCCAAGGGGCTGAACCACACCAATGAGGTGTACAAACCGGCAAGAATCTGGAGATAAAAGTCGCCCTGGCGAATATGAGAGCTCTCGTGAGCGAGCACAATTTGAAGTTTCTCCTGGTCCCAGGTCTCGTAATCCGCGGGAAGCAGGATGGCAGAACCGATGGTGAGGGGGGAAGAGACTTTACTACTGGCGCGTAGAGGCAGCGGGGCAGAGCCGCGCGACATCGCGTGAGAGGTGATCGGCGTGGCAGTGAACCAAAGGCGGAGCGTCGCAGCCAGTCCAACGACAAGCCTCAAAAAGAGCGCCGTCGGCAACCACAAGATAGAGAAGCCAGGCCACCACCGAAGGCGAGACCGAGACTCGGCTCCGCTGTGGCGACATCGCCGCGTCTTCGCGCTGACCGGCAGAATCGGCGATCGGCTCTGTTGGCGAAGCGGCCTGTTGACCGTGAGCAGAGTCGGGCTGGATTTGTTTGCCGGGTCGAGTGCGTGCATTCTCTGGCGCAGAGCCGTCGGGCTCTTCATGTTGGATCGATTTGCCTTGTGGAAAGGCAAGCGCGTTCGGCTGAGGGATAGGGCTTGAAGGACTCTTTGCCAGGATCCGCGCCTGTAACTCTTCGAGAAGGGTCATCGGATGCGCTGGGAGCACTATGCTCGCGCTTTCCGGCAGAAGCTGCCACTGCCCTACAGCCGGTAACAGCCACGGCATTGCCAGCGCGGCAGCCAGGACAAGGCCCCAGGCCGCCTTTTGCGCGACCACGTTGTGAATCCGGAAGAGGCGCAGGCCCACTGCCACAACCACCCCTGCGAGGAGTGAACGGAGAGCTGCTTCGATGAGGACCGGAATCATTGAACCCCCTTCTTGGCGGTTAGATCAGTGTGCTGCGCAGTGGCTACGCGTTCGGCGAGACGCTGGAGCTCGGCATGACCGAGCATTCTGGCGTCGACCATCCCAACCAGTAACGCCTCTACCGATCCCTCGCAGAACCAATCAACAATGCGTTTGACCGCGCGCCCAGCTACCCGTCGCCGCGATTGAGCTGGGCGGTAAAGGAATGCGCGATCATTGACACTGTGCGCCAGATAGCCTTTTTCTTCGAGGCGACGTAACACCGTGCGAACCGTCGAACCTTTCAAACCACGATCCAGTTCTTCGCGGACCTGGTCGGCGGTCACTGATCCGTTTCGCCACACGGTGAGCAAAATGCTGCGTTCCAATTCGCCCAGCCCGGCAGGATCGTGGCTCGCTTTAGTGTTACCCGTCATAGTGTTACCGAATGTAACACATGAGGTGGGCCGGAGCGCAAGTTAATTTTCCTTCGATTCGAGAGAGGGGGCCAATGCTGGCGGCTGTCAGGGGGATCCGCGGAGGTCGGGTAAGAGTCCAGCCAGCAATCGGTGACTGTCTTCACAACGCCCCCTCGAACCGGTAGCCCAGACCTCTTACGGTGTTGAGATAGCGGGGTGTTGAGGGCTGATCCCCGACGACCTCGGCCTGAACGACACCTCGATCTTGACCCGGTCCCCTGCACAGAAATTAACCTGACCGGGATTGACATACCTTTGCATACATTGATATCAACGCTACCAGCGCCGTAAAGGCTGATTTCCAGGCGCCTGCGCCAACAACAAGGAGAACTCACCCGATGTTTACGCCCAAAGGAAAGTTCGGCTGGTACGAGCTGATGACCAGCGATACTATAGCCGCCGGCAAGTTTTACTCTGACGTTGTGGGTTGGACGACCCAGGAGATGCCATCCGGGGATGGCTCCCCTTACACCATCTTCAACCTCGACAACGTTGGGATCGCAGGCATGCTGAAGATGGAAGGACACACCGCATGGGTAGGCTACATCTCCGTCGATGATGTCGATGCTCACATCGAAAAGATCGTCGAAGCCGGGGGCAAACTATGGCGACCCGCCACCGACGTTCCCGGGATGCTTCGCTTCGCCGTGATGTCCGACCCTCAGGGTGCGGCCATTGTGGTCTTTACCCCTAATCCCAGCATGCCGTCACCGCAACGCCCCGAGCCGCCCACTCCCGGCACCATCGGCTGGCATGAACTCTATACAACCGACGTCGAAGCCGGATTCGACTTTTACCACAAGCTCTTCGGATGGACCAAGGTCAACGATATGGACATGGGCCCCATGGGCATCTACCGCATCTTCGATCAAGGGGACCACAAGGAAATGGGCGACGGCGGAATGATGAACAAAGCGCCGCATATTCCCGTCTCCTGTTGGAACTTCTACTTCAACGTCGAGTCGATCAAAGCGGCCGTGAAACGTGTTGAAGAGCGTGGCGGGAAAGTCTTGAACGGTCCCATGCAGGTACCCGGCGGAGGCTGGATCATTAACGGCCAGGACCCTCAGGGAGCCATGTTCTGTCTCGTAAGTAACCAGGAATAAGCCGACTGTGGTTTGTTCTAACGGAATTGAGGAACTCGCGATTGTCTATCCGTTTACCGGAACCAACAAGGCAGCTATTCCTACCTTGAGGCGAGAAATCACCCCAAAGGGGCGGAAACTGAGAACGAAGCGACGTAAGTTGTTGATCTGGAATGATATAAAATGGTCGGGGAGAGAGGATTCGAACCTCCGACCCCCTGGTCCCGAACCAGGTGCTCTACCAGGCTGAGCCACTCCCCGAACATGCGCTGCGGATGCGTATCGTTGGGCATTGCCTGGACTGTCCCGTCCCTAGATACGCTCCGACCAGTGTAGCAGAATGCTCCTCCTGGGAGGAGGGCTGTGCCACGATCCCGCCCCTCTGGCGCCACCCGAATTTCCGGGGCGATCTTCGCTCTTGCCGCGCCTGCACTCAGCCAGTCGGAAAATTCGCAATCAACGGCCCGTGGCGCAGGCTCCCACTCTCTTCCCGGCCTCGCATGTCGGGCATCTGAGTGGTGGCGCCAACTTTCCGAAATTCCCCAAGAGTCTCTACTTCTTTGTTTCGGGCGGAGCGGCTCCCGGAAAAATCCCTTCGAGCGGGGCGCGCAATTTCTGCTCTTTTTCCGGGTCAGGCAGAGGCTTGCGGGGCAGCATCTGGTCGCGCTGCGCCGCGTTGTATACGAAGATCGCTTCGACGGTCGCAATCTGTTTCAGGTCCGCGGGCTGCAGGCGCTCCACGACGTCCTGGTTGGAGTGGTGCGTCCTGCTCTCGTAATCCAGCATGTCCTGAATGAACTGAAAGCCGGGAATACCCACCGCATCGAAACTCAAATGATCGGTGCCCCCGGTGTTGCGGTTGGTGATGGTCGTGACGCCGAGGTCCCTGAGGGGCGCGATCCACTGCGCAAAGATCGGCGCGATGGCAGCGTTGCCCTGGGTGTAAACGCCGCGGATTTTGCCGCTGCCATTATCCACATTGAAGTAGCCGGAGACCAGCTTCTGCTCCGGTTTGACTTCCAGCGGCCCGGCAGCGCGGCGCATAAATTCGGGCAGCTCCATCTGGTCGGGCGCGGTCGATGTTTTGGCTGAACCAAAATGCTGCGTCACATAGCCCTTGGATCCAAAGAGGCCTTGCTCTTCACCGGTCCAGAGGGCGATGCGGATGGTGCGCCGGGGATGCACGTCGAGAGCCTTGAGGATGCGCACCGCCTCCATGGCGACGATGGTGCCGGCGCCGTTGTCGGTAGCGCCCGTGCCGGCGATCCAGCTATCCAGGTGGCCGCCCAGCATCACCACCTGCTCTTTCAGCCTGGGGTCGGTGCCGGGGATCTCGGCCACGGTGTCGAAGCCGTGTTCGTGCTCGCCGGTAAATTTCGTCTCAACATTGATCTCGACGGTACATGGAGCGTGTGCCTCAGTGAGACGGTAGAGACGGCCATAGCTCTCAATGGCCGCCACCACCACCGGGATCTTGACGCGCTTCTCGGCGATGTACGGAGTGCGGCCAAGGGTCGCGCCATTGTCGTCAAAGAACGTGCCGCCCGAGCCGCCGCCGTTTTTGCCGTCGCGGCTGGGCTCGATCACCGCCGCCACTTTTTCATCGGCAAAGAACTGCGCTACCTTGTCGATCAAATGCTGGCGCTCGATATAGGCGCGGAGGCGCGCCTGCATCTCCGGCGGGATTCCGCCGGCGCTAGCTGTCACCGGAAACTCTGCAATGTCTTCAAGTTCCTTATCGGTGTAGCGGTCAAAGAGCGCTTTGTCCACGGGGGGAACATCGCGCATGGCGCCGTAAAGTACGATCTTGCCTGCCAGCTTGCCGCGATATTGATCGAAATCCTTCTCGTTTTGGATGCTGACGAAGACTACATCGCCCGTAACCGGACCCTGGGTCGGCGGCGACCAGGGCGTGGCCTGCACAATCAAGACGGCGGTGTCGGGCGTGACCATGCGCGCCCATGTATTCAGCTGCTGCCAGCCGAGTCCGAACTCGCCCCAGTCCTCGAGATGAGCGTTCTCAAGGCCGATTTTGGTAAGCGTGTCGCGCGTCCATTCGTTGGCCTTCTTCAGGTTTGGGGAGCCGGTCAGGCGTGGGCCGATCCCGTCCATAAGGGCTGTCGCAAATTCCATCACATGGGAGTGGTTGAGGCCTTCGTCGCGAATGCGCTGATACATGGCCAGATCGAGAGTCTCAGAGGACGGCTGTATCTCGGCGTACGGATCGGTCGCAGCCGGGGCAGCCTCTGTCTTCTTAGGCTTCTCGGCAGCGTACAGGCACACACTGGCAGACAAAATCAGCACTGATAAAAAGCGAACGCTTTTCACTGGAATCAAACTCCCTCGGGGAAGATAAGGTCCGTTTGCTCGAATTGTAGGCTATCGCTTCACGACCGCACCCGAAAAAGCTGAGTCCGGCCCCGCTTTCCGGCGTCTGCGTAGAATCCAAACTGTCCGGCGCGCAGCCGTCATCGTGTCTGCCTCGATCGTCTTCGCACAGGAATTGCTCTATCCTGTTCGCAGGAGGAGGTCGAAAATGGCTACTCTCACTCGGCCCCTGTCGATCACCGCCGAACGCACCGCTTCCATTCCCTGGTACCTGTGGTGCTCCACCCTGGCGGTCACGTCGGTCACCATCGGCGCGCATTGGGACGTGTCATGGCACCGGTCTATCGGCCGCGACTCCTTCTGGACGCCCGCGCACATGGCCATCTATCTCTGCGGGGTTCTGGCTGGAATCACGTGCGGCTACCTCATCTTCGACACTACATTTCGGCGCAACTCGGTGCTGCGGGCCAGTTCGGTGCACGTTCTTGGGCTTCACGGGTCCGCTGGGCGCATTTCTCGCCGCATGGGGTGGCGTCACCATGCTGACCTCCGCGCCATTCGACAACTGGTGGCACGCGGCGTATGGGCTCGATGTCAAAATTATCAGCCCGCCCCACACCTTGCTGGTTCTCGGCGTCTTCGCGGTGGAGATCGGCTCCCTGTTCCTCATCATGGCCGCGCTCAATCGCGCCCCGGGCGATTCGCAGTTGCATGGCCATCTCCAGGTGCTGTTCCTCTATCTCTCCGGGCTCATGCTGGTGCTGACCATGTTCTTCCGCATGGAACTGACCACGGAGGTTAACCTCCACCGGGCGGGCGCATACATCGCGGTATCGATCGGCGTTCCGCTTTACTATGCCGCGGTCTGGAAGGCATCGCGCCATCGCTGGGCGGCTACCTGGATGACCGCCATCTACACGGCAACCTTGATCGCTTTCATCCTGATCCTGCCGCTCTTTCCGGCGGAGCCGAAACTGGGACCTGTATACCAGCAGGTCACGCACTTTATTCCGCCGAAATTTCCTCTGCTGCTGATCGTGCCTGCGATCCTGCTTGACCTGCTGCTGACTCGACGCGGGGATCGCAACAAGCTGGTTACGGCGGCCATCAGCGGCCCAGTATTCATTCTCAGTCTGGTCGCAGTTCAATGGCCGTTCGCCACCTTTCTTATGACTAAGGCGGCGGAAAACCGCTTCTTCGGCTCCGGCTATCACGATTACGGAACCCCCTCATGGGCGCCCGACGTAGCCCGGCACTTCATAAATCCTGACCACGGGTGGGCGCTGGTTTCAGGACTTGCCATGGCTTCCCTCTACTCGGCAATCAGTGCCTGGCTGGGCCTGCTGCTGGGCGACTGGATGCGAAAGATCCAGCGATGAAACGCGCAGCCTCGATCGTTCTTCTTTTGGTGCTCGTTGGCGGCGCGACCGCCCATGCCCACGTGGGCAGTCCCGACGTCTACGCCGAGGGCCAGGCCGGTCCGTACCGGCTCTCTATCGTGATACGGCCGCCACTGGTGATTCCCGGCGTAGCAGATGTTGAAGTCCGCGCCGAAACTGCCGGAGTCGACCGCGTCACCATCACGCCGGTTCCTTTGACTGGCGAAGCCTCGAAGCATCCGCCGGTCGCGGACGTCATGCAGCGCCCGACCCCGGACGCCCAGTTTTACAGCGGACATCTATGGATCATGGCGACCGGCTCGTGGCAGATTCGCATCGCCGCGAGTGGCAGCCAGGGACGAGGTTTGCTCTCCATTCCCCTGCCGGCCACCGCGACCGCGACGCGCAAGATGCAGCCGGGCCTTGGGCTGCTGTTAGCCGCACTGGGAGTCCTTCTGGTCGTGGGCATGATCGGTATCGTCGGGGCTGCCGCGCGGGAAGCGAAACTCCCGCCCGGCGAGCCGCTGCCAACTGGCGGTCGCCGCCGCGGCTACATCGCCATGTCGGCAACATGTGCGGTCCTGGTCGCAGCCGTATTCCTGGGAAACATGTGGTGGAAAGCGGAGGCGGCCGACTACTCGGAAAATATCTATAAGCCTCTCGATATGACAGCGGCCCTGGAGCAGGGCAATGTGCTCGACCTGAAGCTCCATGATCCCGGGTGGGTGCGCCAGCGTCGGCTGGACGACTTCATCCTCGATCACAACCACCTCATGCACCTGTACATGATCCGCTGGCCGGCAATGGATGTGGTCTTACATCTGCATCCCGAGCCCACGGCTACCGGCGAGTTTCAGCTTCCGATGCCCTCTGTGCCCGCGGGCACGTATCACCTTTACGCCGACGTGGTGCACGCGATGGGATTTCCGGAGACGATCGTGGGAACTGTGACTTTGCCTGCGATTGCAGGTCGTCCGCTCGCTGGAGATGATGCCGAGGGAAACGCAGCTGCCGTGGGTTCGGGAGTTGAGGACGCGGCGCAGTCGACCAAAAGAAACCCGGAAGAAAACACGCCCGAGCAGCGCTTTCGGCTCTCGGACGGTTACACCATGGTGTGGCGCCAGCCTCCTGCGCTGATCCCGAAAGCGCCGGTCGACTTCCGCTTCTCACTGCTCGATCCCCAGGGCAAACCTGCCGGCGACATGGCTCTGTACATGGGGATGCTGGGACACGCGGCATTTGTGAAGACGGATGGCTCGGTTTTCGCGCATATTCATCCCACCGGCACGGTATCCATGGCCGCTTTCATGATGGCCAATCCGCAGGCCCAGAGCGCGGCGACATCCGGAGGGGGCATGGCGATGTCCAACATGCCGGGGATGGTGATGAATGAGGGCGCGCTCCCCAACACGGTTGGCTTTCCATATGGCTTTCCATCGCCCGGCAAATACCGCATCTTTGTTCAGATGAAGCACGGTGGCACCGTCGAAACCGGCGTGTTCGATGCTGACGTACCTGCTCCCGCGCCTTAGTCGCTCTTGTCGCTCTTATCCATGCCGGCGGGAAGATCGAGCGCGACCAGGGCGAACATGGTCTTGCCCTCCTTGGGATGTTCGAAGCCAACAATGTGCTGGTGGCGCTTGGAACCGGCCTTTAGCTCCAATCCTTCGTTGGCGCCGTAGTCGTCGCTGTCGATCTTGACATTGGAGCTTTTGCCGGAATCCGCGCAGGTCAGCCCTTCCGAGGTCACCGTGGGCGTACCCACAGGAGACTTGTCCTCGCAGGTGATCACATCGCCATAGCGGCCCAGCGCTTTCTTATAAAAGGCGGCCACCTGTTCCTTGGAGTCGCCCGTGGCATAGCTGACCGCGCGCACCCGCAGTTGCCACTCGCCAAAGCCGAGGTGCACGTCCGCCGATTTGTGCTTGTCGTCGCCCTTGACTTCCTCCGCGCCAGGATAGACAGGAAGGCCCAGGTCAGCGGCCGATACCTGGTCCGTGTTGACGTGAACGCCCCCGAACGGCGTGTCTACCTGAACCGTCTTCTCCTGTCCATTGGCGTCCTTGTCCACATGCACCCGGCACCCTGCGACCACCGTCATTAACCCAAGGCTCACCGCCTGCAAACTGACCAACCTGCCTCTCATAAGCACCGCCCTCCCTGATGAATACGCCGCTTCGCGCCAAATGGTTCCGGACCGGCTCCCCTGTCCCCCTCCCGAGAGGGTGCACGGCACGGCGGTCGTGAAACCGCCCGAGTGTACCTTTTTACTACTTTCTTCAACTTTCGGGGTTACCATCCTAGAAGTCCTCACCTATTCTGGCTGTTCGTACCGTCCGTGAGTTGCGATGCGAAGGATAAAAGTATCTCCATCTCCCCCACCGAGCCGATATTCTGCCCTGCGCGGGCCCTTGGGAGAAGCCTCGGCTATCAACGAAAGGATTCATTCGATGCACCGTTTAGTTCGTTCTCTTAGAAAGGTATGGGCGCCCGGCGCCCTGACCGCTTGCCTGGCGTTTGCCGCCGTGGTCTCTCCCGCACAGGATGATCCGCCGCCCCAGGCCGGCCGCCTCTCGTATCTCTCCGGGAACGTCTCCATTCAGCCGGCTGGCACCCAGGACTGGGGACAGGCGTTTCCCAACTTCCCGGTCGGCCCGGGTGATCGCATCTTCACCGATTACGACAGCCGGGTGGAGATCCAGGTCGGCCAGACGTATGTACGCATCGGCCCCAACTCCGACGTCAGCCTGGTCGACGTCGAGCCGGACGAGATCACCTTTGGCATTGCCCAGGGCGAGATGCACGTACGCACGCGCGGGCTGTGGGACAACCAGGCCCTCTACATTCAGACGCCAAGCGGCAGCAGCACCGTTCAGGGACCGGCGGACTTTCGCGTGGATGTCTATCCCGACCAGCCGGCGGCGCTCTTCACCACCTATGACGGCGATCAATATCTCTCTGGCGCAGGCGACTTCGGCATGGACAATCCAGGCGGCCAGGCGCTGGAACTGGTGGGCACCAATCCCGTATATCCGCAGTGGCTGCAGCCTGCCGATTACGACGACCTGGACTACTGGAGCCAGCAGCGCGACGACCAAATCGCCCGCGCCGCAGCCTTCCGCTACGTGAGCCAGGAGATCGAAGGCGCCGACGAACTGGACGCCAGCGGCGACTGGTCCCCGGGCACCGAATATGGGAATGTCTGGTTCCCGCGCGTCGACGCTGGATGGACTCCCTATCACAACGGGCATTGGGTCAATCATGAGCCATGGGGATATGTATGGGTCGAAGACGAATCCTGGGGTTACGCGCCCTTCCACTTCGGCCGCTGGATTAACTACCATAACCGCTGGGGATGGGTCCCCGGTCCTGCTCAAGGGCATCCAGTGTGGTCGCCCGCCCTGGTGGTCTTTGCGGGCGGCATCCAGATTGGCGGGGGAGGCGTGTCCGCATGGTTCCCGCTCGGCCCCGGCGAGCCCTACCGGCCCTGGTATCCGTGCAGCCCGCGCTACATTGACCGCGTCAATATCTCCAACATCACCGCGACCAACGTTGTCCACGTCCAGACCACGTACGTAAACATCGTGAACGTCACCAACGTAACCAACATTACGTATGTGAACCGAACTGTGGGTGTCACCGCGGTAAGCCAGGCCGACTTTGCGGCAGGCCGCCCGGTCGCACGGGCTGCGGTCCACATCAACCCTCAGCAGATGGCCCAGGCGCAGGTCATTGCGCGCCCGCAAGTGGCCCTGACCCGGCAGGCAGCGAATGTCCACCCGCCCACGCGGCCCGTTCCCGTCCCGGCGGCACGCCCGGTCCTGATCAACGCCAAGGGGATGTCGGTTTCGGCAGCGCCCAAGGCGCGGCCCATACCTCCTCCGGTTAAGGCAGCACCCACGCCCAAGCCACTGCCCGGTCATGCGTTCGCCGCTCCGCCACCCAACGTGAAGATGACCCCCGCCGCCCAAAAGGCGGTGCAGGCTCACCCGCCTGCGCCCGCCCCTCCGGCAAGACCACCGGTCAACAATCACGCTGGAGCCGCGCCCAGACCCGCCGGAGCTCCGCAGCAGCAGCGGCCCGCGGTGACGCCGCCACCGGTCTCCAGGCCGCAGGCCCAGCCGGTTCCACAACCAACGCCGCGGCCAAGTCAACCTCAGCCAACGCCGCACCCGGTTCAGCCGCAAGCCAGCCCCCGCCCGGCTCCGCCAGCTGCGTCACCGGCCAGGCCCGCACCGGCGCCTGCGCCGAGAGTCGAGCCTCCGGCCCGTCCAACCCCTGCGCCAACACCGAAGGCCGAACCGCCAGCTCGGCAAGCCCCCGCCCCGGAAGCCAAACCGGCTCCCCGTCCATCCCCGCAAGAGCCGACACACCCGGCCGCGCATCCTCCGGCGGAACCCGCGCCCCATCCGGCTGCCAAACCCGCAACCCCGCCGCCCGCCAGACCCGCTCCGGCGGAAACCAGGCCCGCTCCGCCGCCCCCGTCCAAGCCGGCCGCCAGGCCCGCTCCCCGTCCGGAGGACAAGAACAAGAAGCCTGAAAAGAAGGAAGAAACCAAGCCTCCGGCATAACCAAATCCGTCAGAATTCAAGGCCAGGGCCGCCGCATTCCGTTTGCAGTGGCCCTGGCTTTTTCGGCAAGCAAGGCGCCACTCCTCCCGCATCCTTTATCGTGGAGCCCATGAGATTCTCACGCTCCGTCCTGCGGCTCTTCGCGGCATGCCTCCTATCTGCAATTGCCCTGGCTGCTCAAACCGCCGTCCCCCCGGCAGTGCCACTTGCCTCTGCAGTGGTCTCTGTTCAGGTGCACGCCAGTCAGCCAGCCGGTCCGTATACCCCTATCTGGAACTACTTCGGGGCCGACGAGCCCAACTACCTCTACGCCCCCAACGGTAAAAAGCTGCTCGGCGAGCTAGCCAGCCTGAGCCCGGTCCCGGTCTACTTCCGACCCCATAATCTGTTCACCACCGGCAACGGCGAGGGTTCCCTCAAATGGGGCTCGACCAACGTCTACACCGAGCGCCCGGACGGCACGCCGATCTACGATTTCGCCATCACCGACCGCATCTTCGATGCCCTGGTCGGCGCCAATGTCCGGCCACTGGTCGAGATTGGCTTTATGCCCGAGGCGCTCTCCACCCATCCCGAGCCCTACCGGCACACCTTTCCCAATGGTGAGATCTTTACGGGCTGGACCTATCCCCCCAGGGATGAGGCCAAGTGGTCCAAACTGGTCCTTGCCTATGCGAGCCATCTACGCGACCGGTACGGCAGCCAGGTGAACTCGTGGCTCTGGGAGGTCTGGAACGAGCCCGATATCGGCTACTGGCACGGCACGCCCGAGCAGTACGACCGCTTGTACGACTTGACCGCGGCTTCGATCCGGACCGCTCTCCCCACGGCAAAGATCGGCGGCCCCGAAGCGACAGGGATACATCCCGGCCGCTCCGAAGACTTTCTTCGCCAGTTTCTGGAGCACTGCGCTCACGGGAAAAATGCTGCCACGGGCGCCACCGGCGCTCCGCTCGACTTCATCAGCTATCACCCCAAGGGCAGTCCGAAGTTCGTCGACGGGCACGTGGTCATGAACGTCGGCCGGCAACTCCAGGCGGTCGAAAACGGGATGAAGGTCATCACCAGCTTCCCGGAGTGGAAGAATACGCCGATCATCCTGGGCGAAAGCGATCCCGAGGGATGCGCGGCCTGCAAGAGCAGCCAGAATGGCTACCGCAACGGCCCGCTTTACGGCGTCAGCGTTGCCGAGGCCACCATGCGTACCTACGAATTGGCGCGCAAGTACGGCGTCACCGTGCAGGGCGCGGTCACCTGGGCCTTTGAATTTGAGGATCAGCCGGCCTTCGCAGGGTTTCGCGCACTGGCGACGGATGGGATCGACAAGCCCGTGCTCGATGTCTTCCGGATGTTTGGCCTGCTGGGCGGCGGCCGGGCATTGCGCGATCATTCCGCGACCTGGATCAAGACCGAAAGCACGGGGTCAATGCCGCTCGACCAGCTGGTCGCGAACAGTGTCACCGGCGCGCCCGACGTGAACGCGGTGGCGACACGCAACGGTGACGAGATCGATGTGCTGTTGTGGAATTATCACGATGCCGATGTGGCAGCAGAGCCAGCCGCCATTCATGTGACTGTGGACGGGCTTAGTGGAGCATCAGCCGTTGCCGCCGAGTTCCGCATGGACGCGACGCACAGCAACGCCTATCGACTCTGGCAGCAGATGGGCAGTCCGGACCACCCGGATGAAGCGCAGAAACATGAATTGGAGAAGGGCGCCGCACTCGATCAGTCAGTCGCGGACCATTCTGTTCCATTGAAGAATGGGTCAGCGGCTATCGATCTCACGCTGCCGCGGCAAGGTGTCGTCTTGGTGCGTTTGCGCGAACGATGACCGCTCGCCTTACGGCAGGCGCACCGTGATGGCCGCCGGGCGAACTCTCCCCTGCCGGCAAGGCAGGTCAATGACCGGAATGGGCTTCGTCCCCGCCCCCGTCTTCCTTGCTGCTGGTCGCCCAGAAGATGCAGGCGAAAAATACGGCGACGATCACGGGTACAACGAAGAACGGGGAAGTGATGTGCATGGCGAAGGCTCCCTGTCGCCAGCATACCAAAGCCCCGGGACCGGTTGATTGAGCCGCCTGCCTCGCCTCGACGCTCAGAGCGGCGCCTACTTTTTGTGATCCCCTTGTTCTGAAGCCTTGGGCAAAATCACCAGGGGACGCATCATATCGTGTTCCTCGTGCTCCAGGATGTGGCAGTGCCAGACGTATTCATGTCCGTTCTGCAAACCTTGCCGGGGCGATCCTGGAATGTTCGGCATGGGAAGAGTGAACTTCATGATCACCCGCGTCACCTCGCCAGGGTTCATGCGGACGGTCTCCTTCCAGCCGCGGTAGTTGGGATCGGGCGCCATCCACGGCCCTGTCGGCACAAATGCGACGATGTTCGGAATCGAATCGTCGAAGGGCGCCCGTCCCAGCACCTGCACATTCGCCAGATGGAAGTGCATGGGATGGGTGTCGCCCGTGGTGTTGTAGATATCCCACACCACTGTCTGCCCGTCGTTGTATACCTCGGTTGGATCATCGGTGTAATTCCGCCCGTAGGTGTCGCCGTACTTCGCCTGATCGGTCCCAACCCGCTGGATGAGCCGCCCGTATGCGTCATAGTCCTCGTTCAACGTCTTTGTCTCGAACAGAACTCCGGGAGCATTGGGATCGAGGTCGAACTCCCCAAACGGCTCATGGCTGTTGCGGTAGGTAACCGGCAACGCTTCGTCGAGCGCGTCGAGGGTGGACTGGAAGTTCATCGGATCCGCGGCGCCCGCGAGCGCAACCATCCGGAACTGCATCAGGGTGCGTGTGTTTGGACCCATACCGGCAAGCGGCGTCGGCGCGCCGCCAATGCCGGTCTGGTCCGGAGCTCCGGTGAAGTAATCATTGCGCGGATCGCCGCCCGGGAAGGGCGCAGGCGCATCGTTATACAGGATCAGGTTGGTGCCCACTGGAACGGATGAGAAGTCGATGATCAGATCGGCACGTTCCGCCGGCGCCATCAACAAGTTGAACGGGCCGTCGGCATTGACCGATCCATCGCAGTTGGTTGCGATCTGGATGGGCGGATTGTTGAGCACCACCGGCTCGGGAAGCACGCCGCCTTCGGTGCCGATCTGAATAAATGCCGGGCCGGGCTTGCTGAAATCCGGTTCCCCTGGATTCAGCGTCGATTCGTAGTAAAGCTGCAGGTTGTAAAAGCGCGCCTGGGAACCATTCAGGATCAGGAAGCGGTAGCGGCGCGGCTGCACCTCCGCGTAGGGATAAGCCATACCGTTGACTACCGGGGTATCAAAGAACGCTTCCGGCACACACGACGGAGTCGGAAGCAGAGGCGTGTAGGACGGGAATCCGTCGGAAGGCGTGCCGATATCCCATCGCGCCGTCTCGCCCTGGCCCTCGTACACGGATGGATACCAGAGATCTCCGGGCCGTCCCCACTGATCAGCCGTCACCTTAAAGCTCTTGTCCTGGATGATCAGCGGCAAGGTGTACGCTAATGGCGGCACAGCGGGGGTGGCCCCGGTGGTCAACGCACCCACCACGGGGTCGGTAATCAGGTATCCGGCGGCCATTCCGGCGTATGCGTTCAGGCGGGTGATGCCCATGGCGTGGTCGTGATACCAGACCAGCCGTTCGCTCTGTGCATTCGGATAGTAGTAGTCGGCCGTGCCCGCCATGCCGGTAACACCGTTCAGAAAGCTTTCGCCCACTGACCCATCCGCCGCGCCCACCACGCCGCTCGGCGTAAACCACGAGAACGGGCCGCCATCCGAAGTCCAGGGAACGTACCCGCCGTGCAGGTGCAGGGTCATGCGATTCGCTGGCGCCTTCGCATCCGCGCCGGGGAGCGTTGTGTCCACGGGCAGAATATGCGTCGCTGGCAAGCTGTTCTGCATGCGAATGACGACCGGCTTGCCGCGCTGTGCCACGATGATGGGCCCAAGATAAGCCGCCTTGTTGGTGGTCAGATCCACATAGCCCCAGAGGCGCGTCGGATTGGGAAGGTCAGGATGCATCTGCTGCGTAAACTGCTGCGCGCTCAGGGTGTAGAAATCGGCTCCTGGATAAGCGCTGTTGGTCGTGGCGTTGGCGATGGGAATCCCGTTCGGTCCCAGTCCCGGGAGCGGGGCAACAAACTTGCGCAATGTGGGGCTCTGTGAGAACGCCCAGACCTTGCCTTCCTGCATGCGAAACAGCGCCACAGCCGTGCCGGCGACCATCGTCGTCTTAATGAATTCTCTTCTTGTAGGCATCACTTTCTCCATGAATCAGGGGCAGCTCAGATGTTTCCGGCCCGAGGCCGAATCAGGAACAGCAGTACTGTCAGCTGACCGGTTTTTTCCCCGCCTTGCCCGCAGCGACGGCGCGGCGCGCCGCCAACACTGCCTGGGACACCGGGACGCGGTGCGCCCGGGCCGCCTGCGTCGTGCAGGCAGCTGCGGATGAAGCCAGGCCGAGCGTCGCCGTCTGCGACGCATAGGCGCCGCCTCCCTCACAAAGCAACTTGTACGTCTGGCTCGTTGTCCCCTGCAGGGATACATTCATCGAGCCGGACATCGGCTGAGTGCCGGTCCACGCACCGCTCGCCGTACAGGAAGTCGCATTGGCCGTCGACCAGGTGAGAGTCGCACTCTGGCCGGGCGACACGGCGCTTGGAGTGATGGTGATGCTGATGGACGCGGGCGCTCCGGTAGGGCCGACCGAGAAGGCCGCCTTCCCCCCGGAGCTGCACGCGGAGAGAGCCAGCACGGAGAGCAACAGCACAACAAGGACACAGAAGCGAGACAAGAATGTCTCTCTGGGCGTATTCATAGATCTCTCATTCCAATGGAGCGCTGTGGACCATTGCGGATTGGATAAGTCCACAACAGATTGGGCCGGAATCAACACTTAAATATGTGATGGCGATCACTTATCGCTGTAACTAAGCCGAACTACCTGTAGCAAAGCGTCGCCAATCTCTGACTTACTTAAGCATCCCAAGATTCTTCTATGAATGTATGGCCGTTGCGGCTGCCCATGGCGATCTAAAGCAAACAATCTCGGAAAGGCTTCTAATGTCGACGGGCATGAAGATAGAACGTCCAGAAGATAGCCGGTGCCGAGGCCTGTCCTACTTCGGGAGGCGCTTCAAGTACTTCATGAGACAGGTTAGGCGCATCGGTAAGGGGGCTATCAACGACGAGGGCAGGGTATGAACCCTGCCCTCCTCTTACCTATGCAATTGCTGTTCTACGGGCCAGGACTATTCCTTCTCTCCTCCGCCCGGATAGTCGACCCGGATGGTGAGGATTTCGTAGGGATGGATAGGCGCCTTCACCACGTCGCCGGCAACTTGCAGCGCCCCGCCCTCCGGCGTCTCCTGCATGTTTGTCACTGTGGCGCCGGTCGCTCCCGGTGGAACGTGGAACTCCACCGTCGCGTCCTTGCCCGCCCATTCATAGACCCGGAAGATGAGTCCGTTGGCGTCTTCCGCCTTCTTGACCGCCGTAAGCACGACGTTGTCGGGCGCAACCGCGGCGAAGGAGTGTTCGGCGGGCAGCGAGCCTTCATGACCGGTCGTCACCACGGCGCTCAGGGGATAGTTGTACTCGTACCCGTGCCGCACCGTCATTGCGTCCTTCCATGTGCCCGCATGCGGGTAGATGGCGTAGTGGAAGTGGTGGTGGCCCATATCGGCCTCCGGGTCGGGCCACTTCGGCGAACGCAGCAGAGAGATGCGCAGCAGGTTGCCCACGGCATCGTACCCATACTTGCTGTTGTTGATGATGCTCAGGCCATGTTTGCCGTCGCCGAGGTCGGCCCAGCGCATGGCCGGAACTTCAAACTGAGCCTTCTCCCAGCTGTTGTTGCGCGTTGTGGGCCGTTCGATCGTGCCGTAAGGGATCTCGTAGGTGGCAAACGGGCCGGTCGCCGCAAGAGGGAACGCCGCCTTGAGCAGTATGTGGGATTCGTGCCAGTCGATCTCGTTGTCGACATCGACCATGTCGCCGTCGGCCGACAGGCGGAAGGTCTGCACGAACTTCGATTCCTGGAAATGCCGCGTCACGCGAATGCCGGGCTCGGCCGTCTTCACCAGTTCGACGGAGTCCGGGTGATCGATCAGCGAAGGCGCGGCGTCCAGTGTGCCGGGATCGATGTTCCACGCGTCGTAGTCCTTGGGCGTGTCCTTGAAGAACTGCAACTGATTGCCGCAGCCACCCGAAGCGATGGTCTCGAAGCTCGACTTCTTGTCGAACAGGCTGGTGATGCAGCCGGACTGCTTGTCTACGCTCACGCGCAGGATGCTGTTCTCGAGACTGATCGCGGTGCCGGAATCCTTCGCCTCCGCCCCGCTCTCAGTCGCCTGCCTGGCGCGGGCGCTGCCTCCGATCCACACGACCTTGTACCCCAGCGCGGGAACCTTGAGCACGTGCAGCCGAAGTTTGGATACGCCAGTCTTTGCATCGGTATTGGCTTCAACGATCTGCGCGCCCGAGGCGGACGTCGTCTTGGCTCCCTGCACCTCGACACTGACTTCGCCTGAGCGTTCCCACCCTAACGGGTTGTAGACCACAACCGGCGTGCCGCTGCCCGCGGTGTTCACCCTCTCATCGACTGTATGCAGTGCTCCCGACGCGATCTCGTTGGTGGACCAGCGCACCACGTCATAGTCCTTCTGCGCGTCCTTGTAGATGACGCCGATGCCCGACCCGGCGGCCAGGTCATGGAACTGGTTGAACAGCACTTTCTTCCAGTCTTCGGTAAGCTCCGCGCCGGGATAACTCCTGCCGTCAAGCCAGGCCAGAGACGCCCACTTCTCCGCATCCAGCACTTCCACTTCGCTGTCGCGCATGTTGCGCTTGTGGTTGGACTGCGTAGTCATCACGCCGCGGTGATATTCGAAGTACAACTCGCTCTTCCACGTGGGGATGCTCACCTGGTCCGCACTCGGAGGGGCGGGCGGCGGTGTGTAGCCTTTGGCGATCGACTGGTAGTTCCAGGTCCGGCTCTCCGGTGCGACCTGCTTTTCCACTGTCGAGAAGTAGGTCTGCGCAATGCCGAACTGCATCTTGGGAACAACCTTGGGCGGCGTCGAGGGGTCAGCCCAGTGAACGCCTTGATCGAGGACCGCGCGCGTCGGGCCGCCGCCATGATCGCCGATGCCGTAAAGGTCCATCATGTCGGTCAGGCCCGTCGCCCGTTCGCGTGCCTGCGTCAAATCGTAGGAGAGTCGCACCGGGTTCAGGTCATCGTTCCCGTAGTCATGGGGAAAATAGGTCAGCACCTTCGACCCATCCGGCGATTCCCACCAGAACAGCTTGAACGGAAGTTGGTTGGTGTCGTTCCAGGTCATCTTCTGGGTGACGAAATAATCCACGCCGCTCTTCTTGTAGATCTGCGGCAACTGCCATGTGTATCCGAACGAATCCGGATTCCAGCCGATGCGCACATCGACGCCGTAGTCCTGCTTGTACCAGCGCTTGCCGACCAGCAGCTGCCGCACCAGCGACTCGCCGTCGGGCATGTTCAGGTCCGGCTCGACCCACATGCCGCCGACCACCTCCCAGCGCCCCTCGTCGATGCGCTTCTTGATCTCGGCGTTCATGTCGGGATATTTCTGCGCCATCCACTCGTTGTAGGCCGCGGCAGACTGCGTGTAGGTGTACTGCGGATACTCGTACATCAACTGCAGCGCGGTGCCGAAGGTGCGCTTGACGACGTCCACCGTCTCAGTCCACGGCCACAGCCACGCCGCATCGATGTGCGAATTGCCGGTGAGGTGAAAGGTCGCCTTCTGCATCAGCGGCAGCAGGCCCTCAAGCTTGGCATGGGCCGACTTGAGGCTGTCGTCGAACTTGCCCTGATCGTGCGCATCCAGCGCTTTCAGATCAACGGCGCCGATGGCGCCATTGAGCGTGGCCATGTCCGACGCATCCTGGGCTGCGAGCGACGGAACCAGCAGCGCCGCGCTGAGAAACTCCTCGCGCAGGTCCTCGGGGTTAGGCCGGTTCTCGGGAAATTCGATGCGGAGAGTCGCGCCATCGAATGACTTGGTATCGACCGTGTGCAGCAGCTTCACGGCCACGGTCACCTTTTCCCCCGGCCTGGCGCCATCAAACAGGACCACGGGCTCAAGATCGTCGCCCATTGCCACGCGCCTGCCGTTGAAGTAGAGAATCTCCGGCATGGGGCCGTTGGCTCCGGCGTGGAACTGAAACCAGATGCGCGTCCCGGTCAGGTCATACCCCTCGAGGGTCTGCGGCACCTCGTAGGTCTGCCGGAACCAGACCGCGTCGTTGGGCGCCTTGCCGCGCGGCGCGATGGTCTGCCAGCCCGATTCATCCACATCCATTGCCTCGCCGTGAGCCAGATCTCCGGAATGCATCTTCCATGTGCCATCGGGAAGCTCGCGCAAAGCCGAGAGCCGGTCAATCACGGCGCGCGACTCTGGCGGAAGATTGGCGGCGATCTTTTGCGCCTGCTCGGTGGTCTGTGCGGGCGCGCGGCGCGAAAGGGCAGTCACCCCCAGGAGGCAGACAAGAAGAGCCAGAATTGGCAAAAACCGGCAGTGGTATCGTTTCCAGGTCGATGGCATATGCGATTCCTTTCCCCGAAGAATCTTAAGCCATCGACGCCACCCCTGCGCATTGCGATTGCGGTTTCTTGTGTCGAATCACGGCGTTCCGGCTGCCCAGTCTGCCCGGGGTCGGCCTCCGTCAGCGCGACCGGACGCCGGGATCAGCGCCCTGTCAGCGCCTTTATTTCCCGCCGGTTTTCACGTGTAGTTCAGCCCTGAGCGGAAGAGACGCGACCGAATCCCCTACCGAAATGGTGAATCCGTCGCTGCCGATCGACCAGGCATTGGCGTGCGTATCGAAGTAAGAAAACGCGCGCGGATCGAGCTCGATCGTGACGTGTTTCGTCTCGCCGGGCTGGAGATCGACGCGCTCGAACCCTTTCAACTCATGCTCAGGCCGATCGACCTTGGGGTGATCTTCGCCGACATAAACCTGGGCCACCTCGGCCCCTGCGCGCGCACCGGTATTGGTCACATCGAAGGTCACGGTTGCCGCAGCGCGGTCAGAGGCCGGCGTTACCGCAAGGTTGGCAAACTTGAAGGTCGTGTACGACAATCCAAACCCAAAGGGAAAGAGTGGCGTGGTTTTATTCTTTTCATAGCCGCGATAGCCCACAAAGATTCCCTCTTTGTAAACGACTTTCTTCGACCCTTCTTCCGGGTAGTAGTTGTGGAAGGTGGGGTTGTCCTCGGGGTTGCGCTCGAAAGTCACCGGCAGGTGGCCGGATGGATTCACATCGCCAAAAAGGATCTGGGCCAGCGGTTGTCCGCCATCCTGGCCGCCGTACCACGTCTGCAACCACACCGGAACATCGGCGAGCCATGCGCGCGAATCGACATTGCCACCCGACGTATTCGCAACGATAGTCTTTGGATTGGCTTTGGCCATGGCTTCGATGAGCTCATCCTGACCATAGGGCAGCGCGAACGTCCGGTCGCCTCCCTCGCTTTCGCTCTCCTGCGCGAAGCCGGACTGCACCAGCACCACATCGGCCTT
Source organism: uncultured Acidobacteriaceae bacterium (assembly GCA_963737665.1). Lineage (GTDB taxonomy): Bacteria > Acidobacteriota > Terriglobia > Terriglobales > Acidobacteriaceae > Telmatobacter. The sequence continues at coordinate 380,171 of CAVTTW010000017.1, read as the reverse complement.
GCGCGCCATCTCGATCGCCACAGGATCGACGACCTTGTCTTCGCGCACAATGCCGAGCGCCAGGTGCCCTCCGATCGGCGAAGTCTGCGTATGCTCGACAACCACCTTGTGCGGGCCGGCTGTGAAATCCACTGTCACGTGGGGCTGGAATGCGCGAACCAGATCCCAATCGTCGATGATCTTCTTGTCATCCACAAAGACGCGATCTCCGGAACCTTCCCCCGAGCCTTCGAGGACCACGATGTACTTCCCGGCTTCAGACGCATTGAAGTAGCCGGTAAGACGATGCGAGGCGGGCTTGGGTCCGGACATGAAGAGAGCCATGGCGTTCTCGATGTCCTCCATCAGGAGCTTGATGCTGAGCCCTTCCACTTTCATGTGGGGAACGGTTGTGGTGGTCGGAGATCCGGACAACTCGGCGTTGGCAAACGTCTCGAGCGTCACACCTTTCTGTCCGTTGGAGGCCGCCGTACTCCAGCTCGTATCGTTGGCGATCTGGTTCATCGCGGGCAGGCCGCGGTTGTACAAGACGGATGTGCCGGCGCCGACCTCGTCCGCGATACCGAGGAAAGTGCTGATGCTCTGGAAGGGCACAACGCCGGCGCTGCCGCCGCCCACCGGCACCTGCGGATAGGCATCCGGCCCCACCACGAGAATGGTCTTGACCTTGGATTTGTCGAGGGGCAGCAAGCCTCCCTCATTTTTGAGCAACACCGCGCCTTCGCGCGCGCCACGCAAGGCGGTGGCCCCATTTCGGGCATCGACATCCGACTGGGTAATCTCCTTCTGTTCGCGGTCGAGCCAGCCGAACGACATCGCCGTCGACAGGATGTGACGTACCTTTTCGTCGATCGTTGCCTTACTGACCTTGCCCGCGTCGATCAACGGCTTGAGGTTTTTGGCGTTCATGAACTTGCCGGTGGGCATCTCAATGTCCAGGCCGCCGTTGGCCGCTCCCTGGGCGTCGTAGGTCGCGTCCCAGTCCGACATCAGTACGCCCTCAAATCCCCAGTCCTTGCGCAGCACGTCGATGTTGAAATGGCTGTTCTGCGTGGCGTGTTCGCCATTGATCAGGTTGTATGAGTCCATAACCGCGCCGACATGCGCCTGCTTCACGGCCGCTTCGAATGTGGGCAGATAAATCTCGTGCACCGTGCGGTCGTCAACAATGGTGTCCGAATCGTGGCGCAGAAACTCGCTGTTGTTGCCCAGGTAGTGTTTCACCGTCGCGCTGACGCCCTGTTCCTGCATCCCCCGGATATAACCGACCGCGATGTTAGCGGCAAGAAATGGATCTTCGCCGAAGTATTCGAAGTTGCGCCCGTTGCGCGGCGACCGATAGATATTCACGCCGGGACCAAGCATGAAGTGCACTCCGCGCGCACGGGCGTCGCGTCCGATGCCTGCGCCAACGTCGGCCGCCAGCGAACGGTCCCACGAAGCCGCCAGCGAGATGCCGGCCGCAAAAGTGGTGGATGGAAAACCGAAGTTGGATCGAACGCCATACGGGCCATCCGACATTTCAATGGCCGGAATCTTCAGCTCCGGCACCGCGCGGGCGGCAAACCCCGTGCCCCCGATGTAATCGAGCTTTTGCTGCAGTGACATCGATTTAACCAGTTCCTCGACTCGCTGCTTCTCGGCGGGCGTCAACGGATGAGGAGCCTGGGCGTTGGCAAAAGCGGAAAACAGCAACAACGATGCGGCCGCAACCAGCACGCGGCGATTCAGGCGATTCATGATGCAGAAGATTCGGCTGTCCATACTGGCTCCCAAGGTGTCTAGTCAGTTCGAGTTGACGTGCGTCTCTCGAGACCTCGGCGGAACGACAGAGGATACACCGCACCACCGTCCCGCGTCGTCAGAATTTATTGCCGACCGGGTTGTCGATCAGCATCGGCTAATTAGCTTGCCGATCCCAGGGCACGCTGGTCGCACTTATCGGGCTTGCGTGGTGGTTCCGTAGAGACTGACCGGCCCCAGCAGCCCCGAAGTCACCAATGGAGAATTCGCCTTGTAAGGCTTCGATGGGGCAAAGGTGTATTTTGTCGTGGCATCCGGCTGCTCATCGCCGATCAGGCGGTTCACCCAGGCATCGATCACCTTGATCGATACTTCGTTCGCCCCGGGCTTCAACGCTCCGGTCGCATCCACGCGATACGGCGCGTGCCACACGACGCCGAGCGGCTTGCCATTCACCGTGACCTCCGCAAGGTTCTTCACGTCGCCCAGATCGAGCCAAAGCTTCGCACCCGGCTTGAACCAGTCTGCCGAGGCCTGAATAGTCTTTGTATAAGTGCCAGTCCCGGAGAAGTACTTCACGCCCTTATCTTCGCTCTCGCTCCACGACGCAAGCCTTTCCATGGTGATGGAGGCTGGAGCCCCGCGCCCCGCTTGAAAGCTCACGTTCCACGGACCATTGACCGTTGCCAGTTGCGTCTTCTTTACTTCCGGCAAAGTCCGCGACGTGTCAGTTGCGGTTTTGCGAAACACAACAAACACCGTGCCCCACGGCTCCAGTTGCAAAGGCACCGTGGTGCGGCCGTCGGCGATCTTGTAGGAAGCGGGCACGATCTCTCCCGTCTCCGAATGCCACAGCTCCGGCTCCTTGCCGGTCACGCGGAAACTCGCATCAACCGATGCTTCCTGGTCGCTGCGGTTATCGACAAAATAGATGTCGGCCTCCGCTGTCTTGCGATGCGCAAACTGAACCTGGGCTTTTTCCGTGCTGCCCGAATCAAAGTCGGGGACGACGTTCAGAGCCTTAAGCACCGCCTCCGCATTCTGCCCCGCATACACCATGCCTTTGCCGACCGCGTGCGCGCCGTTTCCATCGCCGAAGAGTTCATCATCAAGCTTCTTGAACTCCGCCGGATCGTCGGACAGGCTGGGCGTGTCGGTCGGCTTCTCGCCTGCCACCACCGCGCCCTGCTCCACCAGCTTGTGAATCGCGCGCAGCACCGGCAGCGACATGTGCCTGCTGTAGGGATCCAGCGCCAGCACCCGATAACTCATGCCGCTTTTGGTGGTAATGTGCCCGCCCGCAGCAGCGAGTTCATGCATCAAGCCATCGGCATTGATGTAGTCGAAGTTATAACCCGCCGGCACATCGGGAGACTTGTTGTCGAACAGCGCCGTGATATTCGAGTCTTCGCCATAGAAATAAATCACGTCCGCGACGAACCTGCCCTGCTGCAACAGAAACGAGTTGCGCGCCAGGTAGTCGATCCACACATGCGCCTGCTCCGCCCATGTTTCGTTGCGATTGAACCACTGTCCGCATGGGCCCAGCGTCAGTCCTGGAGCCTTGTCGATCAGCGGCTGGTGAGCTGACTCGTGAATCACGAAACGGTTGATCCCGTTGAGAAACTCCTGATCGGCCGTCGGCTTCAATGTGGCCGGGGACCAGGCCCACGCGGTCGTGCCATCGCACGATGTCATCGACTCCGCCGCGGCCAGGTTCTGCCCGTAGATGTGCGCAACCGAAGCCGACTCGCGGTCATCGCCGTTGTAGCCATAGGTGGGCTTGTTGATGCCCGGCTTCTGCACCCACATCGCGCTCATGGGAATATCGTCGAGCTTCTTCACTTCCATGCCATCGGCGATGAAGGCCCGGCCCGACTCATGCGACTCGCCGTAGTGGCCCATGCCGCGCGCTTTCAGCGAAGCTTCCACCTGCCCATAATGCTCATCCGCGGTCAGGTCGGCGATCGTCTTGCGCAAATCCCACAGGAAGCGGTCACTGGCCTGCGCGCTCTCCACCACGCGCCCGGCGAGCACCGGCATCCACGGACGCGGATCGTAGCCGCGATCCCTGGTGAACTTGGCGACCATATCGTCGGTCCAGTTTTGCGCGCCGGCCTCCCAGCTATCGGTGACCACATAGCGAATGCCGCGCTTGCCCATCATGTCTGCGCCGACCGTGTCCTTATAGCTGTCCAGATACTGATCCATGTAGTGCTTTACGAAGCCTGCATTCAGCTTGTCCACCTCGAGCCCGGTAGCCTCGGCGGTGGCAGGATGATTGGCGATACCGAGCAAGGAATAGCCGAACCGCAATACCACCCATTTCCCCGCCGGCGGAGTCCAGTCAAGGCTTGCCATCGGGATGCATCTTGGCGGTTAGGTCAACGACATCTGCCTTCTTGATCGCTTGGGCGCCATCAACCTCAGGCGTAGCGAATCCATAGAGATCCGGCATCTGGTTAAAGGCGGCTTTCTCCTCGAAGTGGTTGACGCGCGCACCCGGATGCAGCACCAGTTCGGCGATCTGTACGTCGGGAGATATCTTGGGCGTGGGAAAGCCCATATCGGCAAAGGGGTTGGGCGGCGCCGGCATGGTTTTGAAGGTCACGCGAAAATACTTCGCCGTGACAGGAGCGAAGGAGAGCGTATGTTCCGTGGAACCGCCTTTGGGGATCGAGGCCACAACCCGATAGGTCTGCCCATCCTCGCTGGCCTCGAGTGCCTCTCCACTGTCGCCGCCCGGCGGAAGGAAGGCGTCAAACGGATTCTTCTCCCCCGCCACAATCGTGATGCCGCGGATGGTCTGCGGCTGGGCATATTCATACTGAATCCATGCCTTTTCGCCTTCCCTGGCCTTGGGCACGCCGACGGTCTTGACCAGGTCGCCATCCTTCAGCAGCGCGGGATCGATTGTTCCACTGCTGGTCGTAATCTTCGCTTCGATCTCTTCAGCCGCCGCTTCGCTGTCGGGTACCTTGAACGCGATCACGGCGCAGTCGGCGTAGAACTCACCGGCCTTGAAGGGCGTACCCAGTGCTCCCCCCACGTCTTCGACAGGCAGGTTCTGAAATGCTCCCGTATTCGACGGAGGATGCGCCAGAGCCCCAGGGAAGGGCTTGCCGCCCTCCACGCTGGTTTCGCTCCAGACATACTTCTTCATCGCCTCCGAGGGGGGCACCCACGGTCCTCCCGTTTCGCTCCAGCCGGGCGAACCGGCGATCGCCTCCTCGAGTCCAAGCTGATCGGCCAATGTTGTCGCGTACTTGAAAGCGTCCTTCCAATCCGGGGTCATGTAAGCGAGGCGCTTGTCCACGACCTGCGGGGTAAACAAGGCGGCATCGAAGTTCTGAAACCCACCCAGACCCGCGCGATGCATCCATTCCTCGTCCAGCTTGATGCCTTCCTTGGTGATATTGCCGTTCATCCAGTGCCACCAGACGCGCGGGCGCGCACTGGCCGGCGGGTTTTCAAAGCCGCTCACCAGTGGGTCGCTCTTGCTCTGCGCGTTCAAAGTGCCCGCTCCCAGGGCCAAAGCAATGAACATGCAAAAGAGCCTGTGAATCAAACGCCTCGCTTCAACCGTGGACGAACGTTGCATATCCTTCAATCTCCCGTTGACGGTAGTGACTGCTGTGGGCGCGCTGGCCAGGTAGATTTCCTCTTGCTTCGCGTTTCGGAAACGGAATGACGCGATGCGGCGATGGAAGGTGTGCGAGGGGCCGCACCACTGCCGTCTCTCCCCGATCGCGGCGGTCCTCGTTTGGAAACTTTGCCACTCGACGACCGTTTGGCTGGAACCTCCGTGGCGATGCCGTCCAGGATCCAGCCCAGGGCGCGCTCAAAGGACTCGTCGTCCGAGGGCTCGACACCCAGTTCGGCAAAGCGTTCAACGTGGGGAAATCTGCCCGTGGCGAGCACGGCCCGCGAAAACGGAACGGCTTGCGTTTTTTGGGAGGGCTTTACGGACCTTGGGCTACCCTGGCCGATAAACTCATCGGCGACGAATCCATTGACAAAGACGAACAGAGCACTCAGCATGCGAATCGCGGTTTGTATCTCAATGCCAAACTGCGATAGGCGGTTGAGAAATGCCTCCAGACCCCCAATGCACGCGGGCCCATATTCGCGGTCAGGCGTGCGCAGCAACCCAATCCACGGGTGGCGTTTCAAACAGCGGCGATTCTCCCATGCGAAGTAATGCAGCGCCGAGCGCCAATCGGCAAGAGAGGAATCCTGGTGCTGCAACTCCCCGTAAGCGGCGTCCAGCATCAGGTTAAGCAGGTCGTGTTTGCTGGGGATGTAGTAATAGAGAGCCATTGGACTCGCCTTCAGTTCCGATGCCAGGTTACGCATCGACACGGCGGCAAGGCCCCGCTTGTCGGCAATCCTCATCGCGACGCCAACAATCCGTTCTCGAGTGAGTCCAGGCGAAGCATCGCGCGTCGGCCGCGCTTCCCAGGTCGAAGATGATCGCGCAGCCACTCGCCTGGGCATTCTCATTTGCTCCGTAAATCCATTCGTACACTGTATGAAAAGTCGTACCCTGTATATCAGGGGCTCGCAACGGTTGGCAATATGTTTTTAGAGAAATATTTTCCGTAGAGAAATTCGCAGGCCTGAGCAGGGATAGACCGGGAGCTATGGCGATTCGCCCCCTCTTTTAAGGCTCCAAAAATGAGAACGGCGCCGCACCCGCGACGCCGTAACCCCATGGTTTCAACCAGCGAAGCGTTCTGCTCTTTCTATGCGTTCACGTGCGCAGGCGCACGCCGCCAGGCATACAGCGGAAACTGGTTGGCCAGCTCCGCCACTTCACCGCGTATCCGCTCCAGGGCAGCGTCGTCATTGCGCTGCTCGAGCGCACGCGTGATCCACAAGGCGACCTGCCGCATCTCCGCTTCGCGCATGCCGCGCGTGGTCAGGGCGGGGGTGCCGATACGAATGCCCGACGGCTTGAGGGGCGGGTTCGTGTCATAGGGAATGGCGTTCTTGTTGACGGTAATGCCGGCCTTGCCCAAGGCCAGCTCGGCTTCTGATCCGAGGATTCCCTTTTCGAACACATCGACCAGCATGAGGTGATTGTCGGTGCCTCCGGAGACGAGCCGGAAGCCCGCTTCCTGCAGGCTCGCCGCAAGCGCCTTGGCATTGGCCACGATCTGCTCTGCGTAGGTGCGGAACTCCGGCCGCAGTGCTTCGCCAAACGCCACCGCCTTGGCTGCGATGATGTGCACCAGCGGACCGCCCTGCTGGCCGGGAAACACTGCCTTGTCGACTGCAGCGGCAAGGTCCTTGCCGCACAGAATCAGCCCCGCGCGCGGCCCGCGCAGAGTCTTGTGGGTGGTGGTGGTGGTGATGTGCGCGTGGGGCACCGGCGAGGGATGCGCGCCGCCGGCAACCAGCCCGGCGATGTGCGCCATGTCGAAGATGTAGACCGCACCCACCTTGTCGGCAATCTGGCGCATGCGCGCGAAGTCCCAGAGGCGGGGATAGGCGCTGCCGCCGCCGATGATGGCCTTGGGCTTTTCCCGCTCCGCGATGGCTTCCAACTCGTCGTAGTCGATGAGTTCCGTGTCGCGCCGCACGGCATAAAATGTCGGCCTGTAAAGCTTGCCACTGAAGCTCAGCTTGTGCCCGTGGGTCAGGTGGCCGCCATGGGCCAGATCGAGGCCAAGAATCGTGTCCCCGGCCTGCAGCACGGCGGCGTAGGCCGAAGCGTTGGCCTGCGACCCTGAGTGGGGCTGCACGTTGGCATGTTCGGCGCCGAAGATCTGCATGGCGCGGTCCCGCGCCAGGTTCTCCACCACGTCGCTGAATTCGCAGCCGCCGTAGTAGCGCCGGCCGGGATAGCCCTCGGCGTATTTGTTGGTGAAGATGGAGCCGGCGGCCTCCAGGACTGCTTCAGAGACAAAGTTTTCGCTCGCGATCATCTCCAGCCCCTCGTGCTGGCGGAGCGTCTCGTGGTCAAGGGCAGCGGCAACTTCCGGGTCGGCCTGGGCGAGGGACAGCGACATGCGATCGGTCATATAAGGATTCTAGAGCAGTTCCTTATCTTGCGTAACCGTTTCCCGCCGGATCGCGCCGTGTCACTTTCATGACCGCAAATGACATTCGGACGATGCAGATTGCGATCAGATGGGTAACAGATCCGCGCAACCTTGGTCCAGTTGAACCGAACCGCCGCCCGACCGGTTAGAATTCGGTTTGCGAGGCCCGCCTCTGACCAGCGAGAGCTCTGCTATGGTGGGATCGATCCTAACGCCGTGACCAACCGTCTTTCCAAATCACTCGCCATCCTTCTCGTTCTTACCTGGTCCTCCATCTCCCTGAGTGCTCAGACCGCGGCCATCGACCCAGCGTTGCTCGCAAAGGCCACTGCGGGCGACGCCGCATCGCAGATCCTGATCGGCGAAAAATACGCTGCTGGAGCCGGGGTCGCACAGGATTACAAGCAGGCGGCCGACTGGTATCGCAAAGCTGCGGACCAAGGCAATGTGGCTGCCGAAATCCATCTCGCCGACCTCTACCGCGACGGTCAGGGAGTGGCACGTGACAAGGAGCAAGCGGCTGCGTGGTACCGCAAGGCAGCCGAACAGGGCGATGCCGGGGCGCAGGGCACCCTCGGTACGCTCTACACCTATGGGCAGGGAGTTCCGCAGAGCGATGTGGATGCGTACTTCTGGTTTGACCTTGCGGCGGCTGTGAAAGGGCCAAACCAGGCGCGCTACATTGCCAACCGGCAGAATGTCGGCACCCGGATCACCGCCGACGACCTGGCCGCAGAACAGGAACGGGTCGCGAAGTGGAAGACCGCCCATCCCCGGCCCGATGACGAGAAATGACAACTGCCTAGCGGCTGATGGTCTGCTCCGCAGCGCCCAGAACGTGCCCGGTTTTGCGGTCCGTCAGCCAGACCACCAGCCTTACCGGTCCTTTTGATTCTTCTTTAGACGCCAGGGCTCGGCCGGGAATGCGCAGTTCTCGGCCATCCACGGCATCGGCGTTAAAATCAGCCATCGCCCGCACCACCGCCACGTGATACAAGGTCCGGCCGGCGTTCTCGCCCCGGGCCACCTCGGAATGCGTGGCATCGGCTGCCAGCGCAGCAAACAGCTTTGTCCCCGGAGTTGCGGCTCCGTGCACGGAGAAATAGGCGATGCCGCCCTTCCAGCGCGCGTCCCCGATGGCAAGCGTGCTGCCGGGCTTTGACGACTCCGCGGTCAGGGCTCGCTGCAGCGCGGCGCCATCGCTGCCGACAAACTGGATTGCGCCATCGACCACCATCTGCGGTGTATACACATCGTTCAGGTTGAACCGGCGCCCATAGTCCTGCTGCCGGTCGGTCACCTCGTCCATCGAGAAAGGATCGGTCCAGCCCTGCCGGTTCCAGTAGGTCACATGCTCGCTGAGCACGATGGCCTGCGTTCCGGGCACAGGCTGCGTCTTGTCCAGTTGCTCGAGCAGCTTGTCGGCCGGGGGACAGTCCGAGCATCCCTCCGAGGTAAACAGCTCGACCAGCACCGGCCGGGTCCGGGCCTCAGCGGCGGCGGGAGCGCTCTGCCCGGCGGCGCGCAGCATCACGCAGCAGGCACCGATCACCATCAGCGACATAAGGCGCCGGGAACCGGTCCGATCTGTTCTTGGCGAATTCATACCATCATGGGACTGGAGGAAGCCCTCATTGGTTACACGATCCTGCAACTCCGCCATCCGTTCGACGACGGCGCGGCCATTATACTGGCGCGCGCATCCCGGTTCCGGGGGTGTTCGTTATCCTGTCCATGATGCGCCTCGTCCATTTTCAGCCGGTGCTCGGGTTAGCTGCAGTTTTTCTTTTGCTGCCGGCACTTGCCAATCCGGCACAGCCAAAGCCGGAAGCCGGGTCCATCATCACTGTAACCCCGGCCACCGTCGAGACCGGCTCGCCTGAACTTATTCGGGTGGAGGCTCCCCACGCCACGGGAGTGGAAGCTACCTGGCTGGGCCGAAAGCTCGAGTTCTTTCCGAGCCGCAATCGAAGCGCCTGGTTCGCCCTAGGCGGCGTGGATGTGGAAAGCCCTGTTGGTCCGTCGACGCTTGACGTTCGGATTCACGAACAGGACGGCCGCGACCGAAACCTGAGCCTCTCCATCGACGTGCGCCCCGCCCACTACCGCACTGGAACCCTGAGCGTGGCCCCAAAGTTTGTTGAGCCTCCGCCAGAGGCACTCAAGCAGATCGAGGCGGAGAGCCAGATCAAGAGCAAGGTCTTCGCCAGCAGCGCACCCGAGCCACTATGGCGGGGCAGCTTCCACGCTCCAGTACCCGCCCAGCCGACAGACAGCTTCGGCACCCGCCGCATGTTCAACGGCAAGCTGGCCAGCATCCACAAAGGAGCCGACTTCCGGGCTGCCATGGGCACCCCCGTGCACGCAGCCAACAGCGGTATCGTGGTGCTGGCCCGGACCCTCTACTACGAGGGCAACTGCGTCATCATCGATCACGGCATGGGACTGTTTACGCTGTCGATGCACTTCAGCCACATCGACGTACACGAAGGCCAGCGCGTCACCCAGGGCGAGCGGCTCGGCCTCAGCGGCGCCACTGGCCGCGTTACCGGCCCGCATCTCCACTGGGCGGTGCGCTGGGAGGGCGCTTATCTCGATCCGATGAAGCTGTTGCGCATGAACCTCGACGTGGTTCGTTGATCTCCATCAACGTATATTTATATCAATCGTTTACAGTAAATTCTGCAAATGTATATTTATGCATTACCGTGTATGATCATTCATGTTGACGGCCTTCCAATCTCAGGCGAGACTAGGCCATGGAAGCCCAATTTGGTTCACCGACAACCTCTACACACCCGGTGCCGGGTGCAACCCCTCTCGCCACGCCAACGTTTTTGATGTGCGAACCCAGCCTGTACGAAGTCAATTACGTCATCAATCCGTGGATGGACGGCAATGTAAACCGCTCCTCGCGGCAGAATGCCATGGCGCAGTGGCGAGAGCTGCATGCCGCGCTGTCGCAGGTGGCCTTGGTGATGACCGTTCCGCCGCAGCCGGGGTGCCCGGACATGGTGTTTACGGCCAATGCCGGGCTGGTTCGGGAAGGCGTGGTTGCGCTGGGCTCCTTCCTTCACCCGGAACGGCAGGTCGAGGAATCGCACTTCCGCAAGTGGTTCGACGACTTCGGCCTCTCGATTCGGGAATTACCCAGGGTTACCCCCTTTGAAGGCGAAGGGGATGCGCTCTTTGATCCGGAAGGACGCCGGCTCTGGGCAGGCCACGGCGTGCGGACAGCCTCTTCCAGCCATCGCTTTCTTGAAGAAGCCTGGGATGTGGAGGTGATTCCTTTGCGCCTCATCGATCCCCGCTTTTACCACCTCGACACGTGCTTCTGCCCCCTGTTCGACGGGTTTTTGCTCTACTTTCCCGAGGCGTTTGATGCCGCTTCGCGAAAGCGGATCGAGCAGCACTATGCGGCGGAAAAGCGGATCCGCGTCAGCCAGGACGATGCGCTTCGATTCGCGTGCAACGCCGTGAATGTTGCCCGAACCATTGTGCTGAATCACATCTCCGAGGAACTCGCCAGGCAGCTGCAGGCGCGTGGTTTCCGCGTCGTCCAACTGTCGCTGAGCGAGTTTCTCAAGGCCGGAGGCGCCGCCAAATGCCTGGCGCTCCGCTTGAGCGATCTCGACGTCACGCACGCGTGCTAGCTGGAGAAACGGAGACGTACGATGGGAGGGAGATCAGCGTCCCTCCAACCGTGTTGCGACGTCAGCGGGAGACGGCTTCCTCTTCCGCTTCCTTTGCAGCCATATCCCGCGACGGCAGCCCTGCCGCCTTCTCCGCTCGAAGGGCCTTGAAGGCGCGGTACACAAACGAGCCCATGTACCAGCCATCGATGAACTTGTAGGGTGTCTCGCCGGTCGTGTAGTGTCCGCAGGGCAGCACGCGCGGCTCGAAGTTGACTCCGTAGCGGCGAAAAGCCTCGACCACCTGCAGCGAATATTCGCGCGGAAATGTGAGGTCGTAGTCCGCATAAACCAGCAGCACCTTCTTGTCCGGGCCGCCTGACTTCGCGCTCGCGAACTTCTGGTAATAGCTGACCGGGCTGACCGCGGACCACAAAGCCCGCAGACGTTCCTGCGTGAATCCCGCTCCCTGCAGCGCCTCGCGGATGTGCCGGGTGCTCTGCCCCGCCCAGACCACGTCGCCAAAGGACGTCGAGGCATGGTTGAAGGCGTTGACGCGAATCCGCTTGTCGTGCGCGCTGGCCAGGAACGCATAGCAGGAGCCGAGGCTGGTGCCCAGGACGCCGAAATGTTCATACCCCTGCCCCTCCAGCCAGTCAATGCAGCAGCGAATATCGACCACCGCCTGCCGGCACGCCGAGAGGGTCCGGCCGATGTTGGCGCTGACCGCGTAGTCGGAGCGCTCCAGCTCCGTGGGGCGTCGAATGTCGTGGTAGGGCTTGGAGAGCCGCAAGGCCGAAATACCCATGCGGTTGAAGATGGTGCACAGCGCATTGTGGCTGAAGGCATCGGCATTCCACTGCGGCAGGACCACGATGGCCTGCCTGGGCCGCGACGGATCTTTGTGCGCTGGGGCCGGAAACCAGCGCGCGTTGACCAGGTCGTTTTCCGCGTACCGGGTCCGCTCCGGGGACGTGAAGCGCAGGAACTCGACGCGGGGAATGTCGCCATTCTCTGCCTGCTGCCGTAGTGCCGCTTCCCGGGCCAGTGTCTCCGGGCGAACGTTGGTCGGGAAGAGCTGCGGATGCCGCTCCTCCAATCGGAAGTCTGTCGGCGTCTGGTAGCCGAAGAATTCGTCGCTATGGCGAATGAGGAACTGGTTGATGTGCGTCATCGCGGCTTCGGCGGCCGCGTCATCCGGTGGCTCGGGGGTGCTGATGCTCTCGCCGCCCTCATGCGCGTCGAGAAACGGTGCAATCCAGTCGAATCCCCACTCCAGCGGACGCACCACGCGATTCTCGTCGCGGGTGGTCAGCCGCGTCTCCCACCGGTACATCCAACGCGCGTACGCTTTTCTGAACATTGATCTTGTTCAATTTTATCAGCGGAAAAGCGGGGTCTCGGTAAAGCTCCGGAGAAAGGCCTAATCCGTTGAAACCGACGGTTACGTCCGGGAAGCCTGGCCACTTCCCGCCCTGCCCGCGACGATCGCCCATCCCAGGCTCAACAGCGTAATGATGGAGATGATCCCCAGCGATCCCACACAGTAGAGGCACCATACCTGCAGCACATCTTTTTCAATGTGGGTGAGGTAGAGCGAAAATCCCAGGCCCGCCACCGCGGCCACCACCAGCAGCCAGCGTCTCCGCGCCAGCGCCAATCCGGCCAGCACCACGTAACCGGCGATACCGATCGCCGCCACCGGTATCCCCGCCATCACCGCGAAAGGGCTGTGATTGACGATGCCGCAGTCCCACTTCTCGTTGATAGAACACGGCTGGGTGTCGGTGGAGTAATGGACATGCAGGGCGAGGGAGGCCACAATCACCCCGGCAAGAGCAACAAGAGCTATCAGATAGCGCATGGCTCCAGATTGTATCGTCGCGCAGGGCCCGGCGTTAGGATAATTCGATGGGGACCGGGCATTGCGGCTTGGGAATTGTGGGCCAGACGTTGAAGGAGAGCGCGTGGTAGCAGAATCCGGCGGGGTTGGGGAGATACGCGGCCGCGTCGCCTTCTTTGGAGGCAGTTTCGACCCGCCGCACCTTGGCCACCTCGCCGTTGCACGCGCCGCCCGGCAGGCTCTGCGGCTGGATACTGTGCTGTTCGCACCGGTAGGCGCGCAGCCCCTGAAGCCGAATGGCTCCACGGCGCCGTTCCCCGATCGGCTGGCCATGACGGAGCTTGCGATCGCGGGCGAACCCGGCTTCGAGGTTTCGCTGATCGATGCACCCAACCCCGGCAGCAAGCCCAATTACACCCTCGATACGCTGCGCACGCTGCGCCGGGATCTCCCGGTCGGTGGTGCGCTCTTCTGCCTGATGGGCGCCGACTCATTCGTCAGCCTGAGCCATTGGCGCGGAGGCGCGGAGATCCCCTTTGCGGCTGCGCTGATTGTCGCGTCGCGGCCGGGACAACAGCTCGATGACCTTGCCGCCCGCTTGCCCCGGGGCCTGGATCTTGAACCCGAGCCGGAGCCTGCCATGGTGGCTGTCCCAGTTTCCGTCTCTGCCATTCCCGCGGCCGCGAGCAGGAATCCCAACGCAGTGGAGATCCCGGCGAGACTGCGGCCTGATCCTCAGCCTGCGCAGGTTGAACTAAGGTCTTATCGCATCCGCAACCCGGCGGGCGAGACCGCGCCATTTCACCTGCTGCCTGGTCTCGACATCGAGATCAGCGCTTCTGAAATCCGCCGCCAGATCCGCTGCTGCTTCGACGATCCGGCGGCTACGCAAAACCTGCTGGCAGCGCCGGTCGCCGAATACATTCAGAAGCACAACCTCTACCGCTGATCTCCTGGCAGGAAATCAGGCCGCTTGAGATGTGTCCGCTTGCCCATGCATCTCACCAGCGACTACGATGAAACCCGGAGACGTATCCGATCGAATGGCAACAACCCAGGCACACCAGCAAACCCGCATACTCGTTCAGGCCGCCGCCGCGGCCTGTGAAGACAAAAAAGGCGAAGACACCCGCATCCTCGAGCTCGACCCCATCGACGCCGGTCTTTCCGACTTCTTCCTTGTCACCTCCGCCAGCAACGACCGCCAGGCCATCGCCATCGCCGACGAGATCGAGTTCCGCCTGAAGCGCGACTTTGGCGTCTACGCGAACTCCGTTGAAGGCCGCCGCCAGGGCGGCTGGATCCTGCTCGACTACGTGGATTTCGTGGTCCACGTCTTTCTGGCCGAGCGCCGGGCGTTCTACGACATCGAGCGCCTGCGCAAGTCCGCCCGGCCACTCACCCCGGCGGAGTTCGACGCCGAGTTGAAGGCCGCATTGGCGGAAAAGACGCGCTCGGCACGCACCCGCGCCAAGGAAAAGTCCGCCGCCGAAGCCGACGGGGCAACCGCTGGGCTCGCCCCCACCCCCAGCCCCCGAAAGGCGGCAAAGAAGGTCGCTGCCAAAGCCGCCGCAGTCAAAAAACCTGCCTCCCGCAAGCCCGCAGCCAAGGCCGCTCCCCGCAAGGCTGCCAAAAAAACCGCGAAGAAAGCCGCCGCAAAGAAGAAGTCCACGCGCCGCCCCTGACCCGAGAGGCCAGCGGAGATCGCCTCGCGCGCAGCCCACAAGCACGAGCAAAGATGACCGAGAGCAGCAAAAAGGGCGCCCCGTCGGGGCGCCCTTTTTGGCAACAGCGAGAACCAAGGGGTTAGAAGGTGATCTTGCCGTGGACCTGAAGCAGGCGCTGCGTGACGGCGGCTCCCTGGAACGATCCGTAGGGGCTGGTCGGAGGAGCAACCGAGCTGGTGATCAACCCGAATGCTCCTGAGCTGATGTCGATTCGGCGGTGCAAAGTTGGCTTGGTTGAAAACGTTGTAGGCATTAGCGCCAAGTCTGCGAAGCGTGAAGCCCTCCGGCTTGACGATCTTCTTCAGCAGGCTGACGTCGGTGTTGACGTAGTGCGGGCCGTACAGGGAATTGCGGCGCAGGTTGCCGAACTGTCTGCGCTTGATCTGCTCGCATCACAGCGTGACTGAAGCTGGGTCGCAGTCCAGGCAGGCCGCTGTTCAGCAGGAGTGGGCGCGATTGCCGAGCAGTTGGTTGGTGACTGGTTGCGAACGTCGTGACCCAGGAGCCAGTTCGGGCCATCAGAGTGCCTCCGATGGTGGTGAAACCCGCCGAGGACAGCACCATTTCTACGATCGCTGTACGGTTCGCCGCTGCGGTAGTAGGTCTTCAGCACCCAGGACCCATCCGCCGCAACACCTCATTCAGCGAGCCAATTCGCTGCCTTGTAGGGCTCCTCATACACCATGTCGCCGACCAGGTTGTTGCGAATATCGTAGTCGGAGTTGGAGTAGTTGAGGTTGCCGGCTCCCAGGGTCGGGGTCAGCTGGTCCGGACACCGAACCAGCGTTGAAGTTTTCGCCCTCGCCACCGTTCGAAATCATGTCCAGGGAGTGGCTGTAGGTGTAGCTGATCTGCCCTGTCAACCCGTGGCCGTTGTGCTTGTAGCTGACCATGCCGCCGTTGTAGTTGGAGTGCGCGTTGTTGGTGTAAGCCGTCACGCGCGTGAAGCGTGGATCGCCGGGTGGTGGGAGGCCACAAAGTTCCCGCGCCGGCACACCGCTGCTAGAGGACCAGCCGGGATTCTCGATATGGGTTTGGCAGCACTTCGTTGTACCCGTAGTTGCCCGCATAGGTGACGATGATCGCGTCAGCTCGAGTCAGCTGCCGCTGGATCTGCAGGCTGTACTCCAGGTACTCGGGAACACTGAAAACGCCGGGGAAGTAGGCGTTGATCGATCGGGTTGGTGAAATGGAATTCCCGCCGCCGTCAGCGTGTTGGTGATGTCCGTTATGCTCTCTCCGCTGTTGAATCCACTTTGCAGAGCGGAATTGGCCGACTGCGCATTGCCGGTCAGGCTGCCAGATCCGCTGGAGGCAAGATTCCCGCTGAACACGGTCACCGAGTTGTACATTGGGGAAGTTCTGGATCGCGCCGTCCAGGAACCCGGCCGGATACAGATCGGAGAAAAGCCCCGCCCCAGCGCGAATTTCGGTCTTGGGCGTGAGTTCGTAGTTGAAGCCAACTCGGGGCTGGAAGTTGAATACTTCCACCTTGGGGAACGGATGAGCGTTTACAGGGTTGATCGGACCGCCATCCGCGGCATTGAGAGGCTGCGTTAGCGAAGCACCCGCACTGGGGAACGAGCCCTGATAGGAAGAAAAGCAACCGCCATGGCAAAGCGGATTACCGGTGCGGTCGATCCGCGCTCCGAGTGTCAGCTTCAAGTTCGGCAATACCTGCCACTCATCCTGCACATAGACGCCAAGGTTGTAGAGCGCTAGATGTGCCGTGGTCTGGTTGGCAAAGTTCTGAACGTACTCGCCGGTGACCCCGCCGTATGTCGTGGGGTTTAGGAACCCGCTATAGAAGGTGTTTAGATCGAAGTTAAGCTCCAGCGGATAATCCGTGAGCACCTGGGCGTCAAAATCCTCTACCAGATCGCGGCGGAAGTTAGCGCCGAACTTAAAGCTGTTTTTTCCGTGAATCCAGCTGAAATCGTCCTCAAACTGGTACTGCGTCACATTGCGTCCCTGCGGGAAATAGTAGGGAACTCCGAGGCCCGTCAAACCAGGCGCGGTCGCCGTACCGCTGCCGTCAAGGCCCAGGTCGGTGCTCTCGCTGAACGGATACGCAGCCTCGGCGCCAGCGATATTCTGAGGTCCAAAGAAGGCAGTGTACCAGTTGGCCGCCGCCACGAACACGTTGGTCTTGTTGGGGCTGAGGACGTAGCTGTCGTTGAACTGTCCTTCGTATTCAGGCTGGATCGAAATGGTGCTGAACAGCGGGTTGATGAAGCTCGTGCACGTCGGCTGTGATCCGCGGTCCATCTTATAGCGGCCGTAGATCTTATGCTTGTCGTTGATATTCCAGTCCCCGCGGCCCGTGAACAGCCATTCCTTGTTGATGTTGTTGGTCTCTGCGAAGGCCTGCGTCATGCAAGGAACGTCGCTGCCAAAATTGCCTCCGCCGGGAGCCGGCGTGCCGGCCACATCGCCGCAGCCGCCCATCGTCGAGCCACCGGTTGGGATTGGTTGCGCCGAGCTGTAGGAAGGCGCTCCCTGGTAAGCCGCGAACGCGAGCTGATAAAGGCCCTGCGAGGCGGCTGGAACGTTAGCCAGCGTCGCAGCCTGGAATTGCGGGGAGGGGAAGTTCACGAGACCGGATGCGCCGGGAAGCACGTAACGCAGACCCTCATAGTCGGCAAAGAAGAATACCTTGTCCTTGATGATGGGGCCGCCCGTGTTCACCGCCCATTCATTCGATACTGCATGCGGCCGCGATGCCGAGTAGTAGTTGTTGAACCACCCGTTGGCATTCATGGCCGTGCCGTTGTAGTTGTAATCGGCCATGCCATGGAATTTGTTGGTGCCCGACTTGGTCGTGTAGTTGATGATCGCGCCGGCCGCTCGCCCATACTGCGAGTTGTAGCCGTTCTGTACGATCGTCGCCTCGGCCAGTTCGCCCTGTCCCAGGGTCAGGTTCGAGCTGCCCGAGTTGTTGAGGTTCAGAAACGGATCTTGATTGTCGAATCCATTCAGAACGAAAAGGTTCGAGATGCCGGGCAGACCGTCCGAACTGAAGTTCCCATAGGATCCGCCGGCATTCACCACAACTCCCGGCGCCGTGAACGCGATCGTCGTCACGTCGCCACCAGGCGTCGGCAGTTCCTGGATCTGTTCTTCATTGAAGGTTGTCGCGAGGGCAACGTTCTGCGTGTCCACCAGTGGCAGACTGGTCGAACTCACCTCGACGACCGTCTTGTCGCCTGAGGGCGTGACCTTGATGTCACCAGGGACCATGGTGCCCACCAGCACCGTCAACCTGCAGCGTTTCCGACTGCATCCCAGTGGCCGTCGCGCTGACCTTATAAGTGCCGGGAGGCAGCTGGGACGCCGTGTAGCGGCCTTCCGCGTTGGTGACGAGGGTGATCTTGGCGTCTGTGCCGGTGTTCACCACCGTTACGGTGGCGCCGGGAACAACCGCTCCCGAGGCATCGGAAATAACGCCGCTCAGGCCGCCCGTTACCGCCGACTGCGCATAGGCGACATTGGATGGCTTGATTGCTACAAAACCAGCGGCCGCCAACAAGCTGAGCGCTAAGGCCGCATTCTGCAATCGGAAAACTCGCATGGGGACTCCTCCAAACAAATTAGGGAACCAATGCCAACGTTCGGGCAGATTGTTCCGTGTAGTTTTTCTTCAACGCCTCGGCCTGGGGTGGCCGTATCGCAAGCAGGATTCGATTCAATGGTCACGAGCACCAAAGGGAAGTAGGGTAGTACTTCGAAGATAAGGAAAGGAAGTAACGAGCTGCCCGGCGTTCTACGACCCCGTAAAGGCTGGGAGCCCACCCAACGAATACTGCATGACAGATGCCAATCTTCTCCTGCCCTGGGTACAGGGTTAAGATAATGAAAATAAAAATCTTAGGAAGCGGCTCTTCCCCTATGCCTGGAGACTCGGATATGAAAATACGGAGAATTCGGACGCTCTATTCCAAAAAACATCTGCGCATCCTGTTTTTGGGGAATTTGCTTTGCGTCGTATTCTGCTCTGCATGAAGATCACTCTGGCTCATATTGGAGGGCGCTCCCCGGCCGCCGACGAGTTCGACTCGCTGACCCAGGGCTATATCCAGCGGATCTCGGCATATACAAAGTGCGAAGCCATTGCTTTTCGCAGCGAGGAGAGCTTTTTGGAGTGGCTTGCGCGGCAACCGGGCCGGACTGCCGCAGTCCCGGTATTGCTGGACAGCCGTGGACGGGCAATGACCTCAGAAAGCTTCGCCGCCTGGATCGGTGTCCGCCGCGATGAGGGAGCCCAGCACATCGTGTTTGCCATCGGGCCGGCCGACGGATGGTCGGAACCTGCCCGCAAGCGGGCTAAGTTGCTGCTCTCCCTTGGAACCCTGACCCTGGCCCACGCCCTTGCTCGATTGGTCCTGGCAGAACAGCTCTACCGGGCATGTACAATTCTGGCTGGACACCCCTACCACACCGGACATTAGCAGGAGAGGAACGGCAGCGATCCCCGCGTAAGTGAAACCCCGGATCGCCCCGTTCGCGTGACCGGTTCACCATTCCATGTCCCGCAAAGGCCACGATGACTGACTCACGCAGAGGATTGCTGCTCATCAACACCGGCCCCGGCAAGGGCAAGACCACCGCGGCGATGGGCACCGCGCTGCGCGCCGTCGGCAACGGCATGCGGGTGCTGATGCTGCAATTTCTCAAGGGCTCCTGGCACTACGGAGAACTCGATTCCTCACAGGCTTTCGGTGGAAACTTCGTTCTCAAGCAGATGGGCCGCGGCTTCGTCAAAGTAGGTGGCGCCGAAACCGACCCGGAAGACTTACGCCTGGTAGAGACAGCCTGGGCCGAAGCGCGCGGCTGCGATTGCCTCTGGAGAGTGGGACATGGTCATCCTGGACGAAATCAACTACGCCATCGGCTACGGGATGCTCGACCCGCTTGTCGTTGCGGAGGCGCTGCGCAATCGTCCGGAGATGGTCCACGTCATTCTCACCGGACGGAACGCGCATCCGCTGCTTGTCGAACTCGCCGACACCGTTACCGAGATGCGCGAAGTGAAGCATGCTTATCAGAAGGGCATTCTTGCCCAGCGGGGAATAGAATATTGAAGCGGCGCTCAGGCGAACCGGAGCGTGTCTTCCTTTCGCCAATCGAGAACCCCGCCGCGTCCGGCCATTTCTAGAGAGTGAGTGACCCATGTCCTGGTTTAAGCGAGAGAATGGCGATTACGAATCTGGTTCGAGTGGGGCTGATACTGCGGAGGCTGCCGAGCGCCGGGTGCGCACCGAGGGTCTGTGGGTCAAATGCCTCGGATGCCGCCAGCCGATCTATAAGCCGGATCTTGAAGCCAATCTCAATGTCTGCCCCAAGTGCCAGCATCACTTCAAGATGGGCGCCCGGCAGCGCATCAACCTGCTCCTCGAGCCGGGGTATGAACTGGTGGATGGCGGCCTGCGCTCTACCGATCCACTCAACTTCGTCGACATCAAGCCCTACAAGCAGCGGCTGCGCAAGGCCCAGGAAGAAACCGGGCTGGACGACGCCATCCTTAACGCCGTCGGTATGCTTGGCCCCCATCCGGTGGTCCTGAGCGCGATGGAGTACGGCTTCATCGGCGGCTCGATGGGTGCCGTCGTGGGTGAAACCATCGCCCGCGCCGCCGACCGCGCTCGCATCGAGCGCAAGCCGCTGATCGTGATTGCCGCCTCAGGGGGAGCCCGCATGATGGAAGGCGTCGTCAGCCTCATGCAGATGGCCAAGATCTCCACCGCCCTTGCGCAGATGGACGACGCACGCGTTCCCTACATTTGCATTCTCACCGACCCCACCACGGGCGGCGTGACCGCCAGTTTCGCCATGCTGGGCGACCTCAACATCGCAGAACCGGGAGCATTGATCGGGTTCGCCGGGCCGCGCGTCATTGAGCAGACCATCCGCCAGAAGCTGCCCGAGGGGTTCCAGCGGTCTGAATTCCTGCTGGAGAAGGGCTTCCTGGACGCCATCGTCCATCGTCGCGACCTGAAGAACTACCTGGTTCGCGCCCTCGACTTCCTGCAGGTGCGGGAAGTAGCGGAATCGGAAGGCGCCCGGGAGAGCGTCGCTTCGCGTGCCTGAGCCATGACGCGCTTGAGACGTGAACTGACGTGAAGACCCACGCTGCGCCCACCTACATGTGAAGGCCCTCCGGACTGCTCCGGAGGGCCTTCAGGTTTACAGCCGTCCACCCTACGCTGTTACAGTCCGCGTAGGTTTGGATCCCCACAGCCCGTAGTAGGCAATGAAGAGGTAGCAGAACGCCGGGATCACGAAGGAGTGCTGAATGCCCACCTTGTCGGCAACGTAGCCGATTAAAGCAGGCACAACGGCGCCTCCCACCACGGCGGTCATGATCAGTCCCGACCCCTTGCTGGTCATCGGCCCAAGGCCCTGAATGCCCAGAGCGAAGATGTTCGGGAACATGATGGAATTGAAGAATCCGCAGATCACCAGGGTCCAGATCGCCACCGGCCCGCTACTGAACATGGAAACCAGGATCATGATGGCGGCCAGGCATCCGAACAGCCCCAGCAACTTGTTGGATTTGAACTTGGTCAGCACCCACGACCCGAGCAGACGGCCGATGAGGGCGCCGAACCAGTAAAGGGAGACCAGGAACGAAGCGGTCTTGGCGCTGTCCACGCCCTGGGTCTTGAAGTAGTTGACGGCGATCGAGGCCAGGCCGACCTCGACCCCCACATACAGGAAGATACCGACAGCCCCGAGCACGGTGTGCTTATACGCCCAGATGCTGCGGCTGAGGATGGGGTCGCCTTCCTTGGCAGGCCGGAAAGTCTGCGTCTGCGCGACATGGGGCAGATGCAGGAAAGCCACGGTGACGCCGAGGATCAGCAATCCCCCCGCAATGGCCAGATAGGGACCGCGCACCGTGTCGGCGATAGCCGCCTTGGTCGACATCTTGGCCGGGTCGGTCAGAATGTATGCGCCGGCGATCAGCGGGGCGATGCTGCCGCCCAGCGAGTTGAGCGCCTGGGCCAGGGTCAGGCGGACGGGAGCACTGTGTTCCGGTCCAAGAATCGCCACGTAAGGGTTGGCCGAGGTCTGCAGCGCCGTCACCCCCGCGCCCACCACGAAGACCGCGGTGAGAAACAGGGGAAAGCTGACCATCTTGGCGGCGGGCACAAACAGCAGGCACCCCACCACCTGGATGAACAGCGAGACCACCATGGTGCGCTTGTAGCCGATGGCCTCAATGAGCTTGGAAGTGGGGGACGAAAACACGAAGTAGGCCAGGAAGAAGGCCGACTCGGCCAGCATGGCCCAGGCGTAGGGCAGGTCGAAGATGGATCGCAGGTGGGGCACCAGCGCCATGTTCAGGTTGGTGATAAACCCGAAGATGAAAAACAGGGCTGCGACCGTGATAAACGGGCCCACGTAACTGGGCGTGGTCGAAGCCGATGGTGGAGTAGATCGCGTCGCCATGAGAGACTGTTCCCTCGATTCCTCAAAATAGATGCCCACTGGGGGCTGGTTTGGTGTCCGCCAGCGCAGAATCAGGGGCCGTCCGTCTGGGCCTGCCGCTTGGCGCGCCGGTTTTTAACTCTTGGTTTGTCCCGGCGATTTGCTGCACACAACACTATACGGAGGATGGCGTCGGTGGGAAGGCTCTGGCCCATGACTTTCGGCAGGCAGATAAACTAAAGATGCGAATTTCTTATGGCGATAAGTTGCTGGTTTGAAAAGGGAGCTGCGGGGTCTGATTTTCCGCCTGCGGTCGGTTACGAGAGGACGGATTGAGTCCTCTCCGCCCGGCAACAGGGGCGGTGTGGGCCGGGCCCGCCGTCTAGGAGCCGGCAGCAAAGTCGGCTATCCTCAACTCAAAGCAAGGAGAAACGAGTGGCCAAGGAAGCGTTGAACGGCGCCCGCTTGAAAAAGGTGCTGGAGGCCCTGGACGGCAACTGGCAGGCGGAGATGGAGGGGTTCTATACCTACCAGGCTCTTGCCGACCGCGATAACGACCCGGTACGGGCACATGTGCTGCGCCACCTGGCCGCTGCCGAGGAGGAGCACGCCGCGCTTTGGGCCAGCCGCATCAAGGACCTGGGTGGACCGGATCCCGTCTATAGCGGCCGTCCCCACGGCGAGGCCGACACGCTGGCCAATCGCGCCGGCGGCATCCGCATGGCGCTGCGCCGCCTCGAGATCGAAGAAAGCCGCCACATCGCCAACTATGGCAAGCAGTTGAAGGATCTCGGCGACGAGGATTCGATCGAGATCCTCAATCACGTGATCGAAGACGAAAAAGAGCACCACCGCGAGCTGGGTTCCTTGCTGCGCGGGCATTACCATGCCCCGGCCGGGACGCCCAAGGTGAACCCCAAGGCCGTTCTCGATGAGCTGCTGGCCAAGCGCAACGAAGGGCGCAAGCAGGCGGGGACCTGGATCGGCGATGCCATCTATGGAGTGAATGACGGCCTGGGCGCCATCTTCGGCATCGTCTCGGGTGTCTCCGGCGCCACCTCGGGAGAAGCCAAGTACGTGCTGCTGGCAGGCCTTTCCGGCATGATCGCCAGCGCGCTCTCCATGGGCTCGGGCGCCTATCTGGCGGCCAAAAGCGAACGAGAGATCTACCACGCCGAACTGGCCCGCGAGCGCGAGGCGATTCGGATGAACGGAGCCGAGGCGCGCGAACTGCTGGCCCTCTACTACCAGGTGAAGGGATTGCCGGAGGAAGACGCCTTCCACGTGGTGGACCACATCGCCCGCGACCCCGAACAGATGCTGCGCGCCCTGGCCGGCGAGCGCCTGGGCTCGAATGAAGAAGCTCTTTCCAATCCCACGGTCTCGGCGCTCTCCGGCGCGCTCTCGACCGCGGTCGGCGCGACGATTCCCATCATCCCGTTCTTCTTCATGCAGGGAGTACCCGCAGTGATCGCCGCGGCCGTCATCTCGCTGGCCGCGCACTTTGCCGTGGGCGCCGCCAAGAGCCTCATCACCGTGCGTTCCTGGTGGTCGTCGGGCCTGGAGATGACCATCGTGGGCGCGGTCGAAGGCGTGGTCACCTACGGTATCGGCATACTGCTCGGCAAGGGCGGCGTGTAGGTCTCTGCCGTTTGGCGGTCTGGTCTTCACCGGTCCGCCGTGCTCGTCACCAGAAATGAGCGGAATCGCGAGCGGCCATGGGCGCTCGGAGGCGGATGCTGCTGCTTTGCCAATGGCAGTGCGGCCTTATGCGCGGAGTCGCCCAGGTTAAAGAGTCTTGAACTCAAAATTGAACCCTGTTGATCCCGGTGTCGTAAGGGAAATGATCGTACAATGTAAGGAAAGGAGGCTTATGCCTCTAAGTACACGAACTCAGCCGACCACCGTTGAAGCCACGGTGACTTCCAAGGGGCAGGTAACTTTGCCCAAACAGCTGCGGAATCGCCTTGGCATCCAACAAGGCAGCAAAATTCGTTTCAGCATCTCGGATGGCGTCCCGGTCACAGTGGAGCGGGTGCTCTATGACCTCGAAGATCTGTGGAGGATGGCAGATGCGGTGGCGTCCCCTCACGCCGGGATGACTTTTGAAGAAATGAATGCTGCAAAGTCGCGGCGGGAATGGTAATGCTCGCAGCCGATACCAACGTGTGGGCCCGGGCGTATCTGAACGACGATGCCGCGCAGGCGGAGAGAGCGCGCTCCGCTCTCGCGAAGGCTTGTTCGGAAGACGGCGTATTTGTGCCCCTTCTTGTTCTTGCCGAGTTGTCCTGGGTGCTTCGCAGCCGATGGGACACGAGGAAGAGTGCTGGGTGCCATTGACGGCCTTCTCCGAACGCGAGGTGTATGGGTTGAGTCGCCGGGGCTGGCGCGTCGAGCCTTGGAGGCTGCCCGCAAAGGTCGCGTGGGGTTCGCCGATCACCTGATGGCGGAAGTCGCCTTTGAGTGCGGAGCCAGCGAAATCATCATCTTCGATAAAGACTTCGGGCGCAAGCAGCACGTTCGCCATTTGAAATAGACGCGGACTACGGATTAGGCGAATTTGAATCCGCCAGTGTGACTCGCCTGCGCGGCCCTACTTCAACAAATCCAGCGCCATGGCGGTCATCGCGGTCACGCCGGTTGTAATGGTCGGGCCGTAGACAGGCGCGAACAGCGGCGAATGTGGCCCCGGCAGCGGAACGCCGGTCTCCTGCGCGTGCGCCAGCTTGGCCGGATCGGCTGCGCCGAGGCGGAACATGACGGCGGGAATCTTGCCGTCGAGCGAAAACAGGCCCACGTCTTCCGACCCCATCACCGACTCCGCGGGAGCCACGTGTTCCGCGCCCAGCGTCGCCACCGCTACGCCTCTCAGCCGCTCGGCCAGAGCGGGATCGTTGTAAGTGGCCGGCGTGATCTCGGTCGGACTAACGGTCACGACGGGCATGCGGTCCTGGGGCACGCCATAGCCCATGGCCACTCCATCCGCGGTGCGCCGGATGGCGGCGATGATCTGGTCGCGCACCTTGTCGGAGTAGGTGCGCAGGGTGAGCCCCATGGTCACTTCTTCGGGGATGATGTTGCGCTTGGCGCCGCCATGGATCATGCCCACCGTCAGCACCGCGGGCTGCTGCGGATCGACCTGGCGGCTGACAATGCTCTGCGCCAGCACCACAAATTCCGCCGCCATCAGGATCGGGATCCTTGCCATTTTGCGGGGCCGACCCATGAGCCCCGATGCCGCGCATCACCACGTCAATGCTGGTGGAACTGGCAAGGAGCGGGCCGCCCTTGATGGCGATCGATCCCGCCGCGTTGGTGGAGTCGTCGTGCTCGGAGACGACGTAATCGGGCCGCCCGAAGCGCTCATACAGCCCATCGGCCAGCATGGCGCGGGCGCCGTCGATGGTCTCTTCCGAGGGCTGGCCGATGAGCACCAGCGTGCCGTGCCACTGGCTCTTGCGCGCCGCCATCTCGCGAGCCGTGCCCAGCAGCACGGTCATATGAATGTCGTGGCCGCAGGCGTGCATCACGCCCACATCCTGGCCCTGCTGGTTGGTGGAGCGCACGGTCGAGGCGTAGTCGAGCCCGGTCTTCTCTTCAACCGGTAGTGCGTCCATGTCGCTGCGAATCAGCAGACGCGGTCCCGCGCCGTTTTCCATCACGGCCACAATGCCCCAGGCCTGCGTGCCGTCCTGATATTTCCCCACATGCTCGGTTACGGTGAAGCCGGCCTTGCGCAGCTCTCCGGCCAGATACGCCGAGGTCTTTTCCTCGTGGTGAGACAGCTCGGGATTGCGGTGCAGATGCTTGTATGTCTCGGTCAGCGCCGGCAGCTGGTTTTGTGCGGAAGCGGCGATGCCGCCGCTTTGCGCGGAGAGGTTCAGGGAGGCAAAAGCGACCGAAGCAACGGCGATGACTCGCTGATACATGAAGGTAATTTCCTCCGGGAACAAAACGATGCGGAGCAGATATGCGGTCAGGCTATCACACGGCTTCGGCAATCCTGGCAGTCGAATCGCTCGCACCTCCTATTGCATTCCCATAGAGACAGGTGTATGGTTCTCTCTATTGGATCGCCATAGGAGACCCACGATGGGCAGCAAGACCGATGTATGGCAGGGAACGCTGGCGCTGATGGTATTGCGCACCCTCGAAGTCATGGGCCCGCAGCACGGCTACGGCCTGGCGCGGCGCATCGAGCAGACCAGCGGCGACCTGCTGGAGTTGAACTACGGCACGCTCTATCCGGCGCTGCTCAAGCTGGAACAGGAGGGCTACATCCGGTCGAAGTGGGGCGCGTCGGAGAACAACCGGCGGGCGAAGTTTTATGAACTCACCAAGGCCGGCCAGCGCCAGGTGCGCAAGGCGGCCGCCGACTGGGAGCAGGCAACGGAGATTCTCGCGCGCTTCCTGAACCCCGCCAGCGAAGGCTGAGAGGAGATCTATGCGAAAGCTCAGGGCCTTGTGGCTGCGAATATCCAGGCGGCATCGCGGCGACGCCGAGTTCAATGAGGAACTTGAGAGCCACGTGGCGATGCACATCCAGGAGGGTGTGCGCTCGGGACTGAGCGTGGCGGAGGCACGCCGGCAGGCGCTTGTGCGTCTCGGCGGCGTGGAGCAGATCAGGCAGGCCTACCGTGAGCGGTGGACACTGCCGTGGCTGGAAAATTTGCGCTACGATCTCCGTTTCGGATGCCGCTTGATGGCGCGCAATCCCTCTTTCACGTTGGTGGCGGTGCTAACCCTGGCGATCGGCATCGGCGCCAGCGCCACGGCTTTCACCTGGATCGACGCAGTGCTGCTGCAGCCGCTGAGCGGGGTTGCCGACCCCACCCGCCTGGCTACGGTGGAGACGGTGACCGCGGGTGGCGGGTGGGTGCCGAACTCATACCCCGATTACCGGGATTTTCGTGATCATCTGAAGCTCTTCGACGGCATCGCTGTGACCAAACCGGCGGCATTCAGCGTGGGCAGCGAAGAACATTCGGAACGGGTATGGGGCGAGTTGGTGAGCGGCAACTTCTTCAGCGTTTTGGGAGTGAAGCCGGAAGCGGGCCGGATGTTTCTTCCGTCTGAATATGGCGATGCGCCGGGACAGTTTCCTGTGGTCGTGATCAGCGACGGCTACTGGCGGTCGCATTACGCAGCAGATCCCGGCGTGGTGGGCAGAACCATGCGCATCAACCAGCATGAGCTGACCATTGTCGGCGTAGCGCCCGCGCAGTTTCACGGTTCCATGCCGGTGACATCGTTTGATCTTTGGGTGCCTTACATGGAGCAGCCCGTCCTCAACGGCGTGCCGCTGCGGATGATGCGCGATCGCCATGACCGCAACATGCTGGGCATTGCCCGCGTGCGGCGGGGCGTGACCATGGAGCAGGCTCGCCAGGAACTCAAGGCGCTGGCCGACCGCATGTCGATAGCCAATGCGGACGTGAGCCGAGGCATGAGTGCGACGCTGCTGCCGTTGTCGAGTTCTCCGCACGGGCCACAGGGATTGCTGGCGGGTCCACTGAAGATCCTGATGGGCGTTTCGGTGCTGGTGCTACTGATTGTGTGCGCCAATGTTGCCAACCTGCTGATGGCGCGCGCCACCGTTCGGGAGAGGGAATTCAGTGCGCGCCTGGCCCTGGGAGCCGGACGCGGACGACTGGCGCGGCAGGTGCTGACTGAAAGCCTGATGCTCACCTTGAGCGGCGCGGTGCTCGGGATCAGTATGACTCCCGTGCTGAGCCGGGCGCTGAGGCTCCTTATGCCTCCCGGACCGATGCAGCGGCTGGTCTCCATGGATGCGCGGCCCAACTTCGCGGTTCTGATGTTTACCGCGGGTGTGTGCGTGCTGGCGGCGCTGGCGGCGGGGCTTTTGCCGGCACTGCAGGTAGGACGGCTCAATCTGAGCGCGCGGCTCAACGGCGGCGGACGCAGCGGCGCGGCCGGCGCTGCACGCAATCGTCTTCGCTCGGCGCTGGTGGGCTGCGAAGTGGCTCTTGCCCTGGTCGCACTCGTAGGGGCGGGATTGTTCGCGCGCAGCTTCCGCAACACCATGCACACCGACCCGGGCTTTGATCCCAATCACGTGCTGCTGGGTCAGCTGTATCTCTCCACCAATGGATACTCGCTGGCGCAGCGCAAGGAGTTTTGCCGCCGACTGGCCGAGCGCCTGGAGACCGCGCCGGGCGTGACGGGCGTTGCGTTCTCCGATGGCGTGCCGCTGGGATTTGAGCCGAGCTGGTGGGAGGAGTTGAACATCAAGGGGTATGCGCCGCAGCCCGACGAAAACATGAACATCTTCCGCAACGTGATCTCGCCAGGGTATCTGCCGCTGCTGCATATACCTCTTGTGGAAGGGCGCAACTTTACGGAGCAGGACAACGAAAAGGCTCCTCCGGTGATGATCGTGAACGAGGCGTTTGTGAAGCGATTCTTCGCCGGACGCGATCCGATCGGGCACGAAATTCATGGGTGGGGCGACTGGTTTCGCGTGGTGGGCGTAGCGAAGGATTCGAAGTATCACTACCTGGGGGAGGCAGCGACGCCTTATTTTTATGTGCCTTTTCGGCAGGTGTATCGCGAGGACATGAACCTGGCCGTCTATGTGCGCACCAACGGCGATCCGGACAGCATCCTCTCTACGCTGCGGACGCAGGCCGGATTGATTGATCCGAACGTAACCGTCTTCGATGCCGCGCCATTGAAGGAGTTTATCGGGGCGTCGCTCTATCCGCAAAAGGTGGCGGCGAGCCTGATGGCGGTGATGGGCGGCATCGCGGTATTGCTGGCTGCGGTGGGGCTGTACAGCGTGATGGCCTACTGGGTGGCGCAACGCACGCAGGAGATCGGCGTGCGCATGGCTCTGGGCGCTTCACCGGGGTACGTGCTGCGCATGGTGGTGCGCAAGGGATTCGCGGTCACCGTGGCTGGAATGGCGGTCGGAGCGGTCCTTGCGTTTGCTCTGGCCCGCGCGATCGCGAACATGTCGTACACCAACTCGGCGATGGGGGCACGCGCCAGGCTTCTCGGCGTCGACTCCAGTTACGCGCTGATCTACATTGGCGCCATGACGTTTCTCTTCGCCATCGCCCTGGTGGCATGTTGGATTCCGGCGCGGCGCGCGGCGCACGTGAATCCGACCGTGGCGTTGCGGGCAGAATAGGAGACCGGGAAATGCGAAAACTGCGAGCGTTGTGGCTGCGTTTGACGCGCAGGGAAGTTGACATTGACGAGGAACTCGCGAGCCACGTGGCCATGCACATCGCGGACGCCATGCGCGCCGGCCTCAGCAAGAACGAGGCGACGCGGCTGGCCCTGCTCAAGCTGGGCGGAGCGGAGCAGACCCGCCAGGCGTACCGCGATCGCGCCACGCTGCCGACCGTCGAGAGCCTGCTGCAGGATGTTCGCTTTGCGCTGCGGCAGATACGCAAGGCGCCGGGATTTACGCTGACGGCGGTGCTCACACTGGCGCTGGGCATCGGCGCCAATGCGGTGATCTATACGCTGGTTGATTCCATCCTGCTGCGCCCGCTGCCTTACCCGCACCAGGAGCAGTTGGTGCAAATCATTGGATATTCGGCGGAGGGCGACAGCCCGGCAACTTCGTATCCGAAAGGCTGGATTCGCGCGCTGGGAACGCACTCCCAGGCTCTTTCGTCTGTGGCCGGATACGGACCCGACGTGGAGTCAAATCTGACCAGCTCCGACAGTCCCGATCGTGTTTTTGGCGCAAAGGTAACGGTGAATGCCCTTGACACGCTGGGAATCCATCCCGCCGCCGGCAGCTTCTTCACCCGCGAAGATGCGGTGGCCGGGCAGGACAATGACGTGGTCCTGAGCTACAGCTATTGGCGCCAGCACTTTGCCGGCCAACCATCGGCCATCGGCCGCCACATCCGCATCGACGGCGTATCGCGGCGGATCATCGGCGTCATGCCTGCCGGCGTTCGCTTCCCCTATGCAGACACGCAGTTCGTGATCCCGGTTTCGTATCGCGGCGATGACCCATACGACCCGTGGAAGGATTTCGACCTGCAGGCATTCGCGCGGTTGGCTGACGGTGTGGCTCCCGCGCAGGCGCAGGCAGAAGTGCGCCGCTTGCATCACCTGCTGCTGCCAACCTTTCCGTGGCAAATGCCGGTGCAGTGGGCGTCGGCCATGACGGTTGTGCCGCTTCTCGAATCCGAGACCGGCCCGATGAGGTCGAAGCTGCTTCTCCTTTTCGGTGCGGTCGGCCTGATCCTGCTGATCGCCTGCGCCAATGTGGCCAATCTCATGCTCGCGCGGGCCAGCGCTCGCGAACGCGAAATCGCAGTACGCAGCGCGCTCGGCGCTTCGGGCCGCCGCCTCGTCCAGCAGTTGCTGTCAGAGAGCGTGGTCATGGGAATTGCCGCGGGCGCAGTCGGCTTGTGCGCCGCTCTGGCCAGCCTCCGCCTCTTCGTCCGTCTGCTTCCCGCCGATACGCCGCGCATTCAGGATATTTCCCTGCACTGGGGAGACATTGTGTTCACATTGTGCGCATCGATTCTGGCGGGCCTTCTCTTTGGGCTGATCCCCTCGGTCAAGATGGCGTCGATGAATCTGCTCGGGACTTTGCGCATGGGTGGCCGCGGACTCGCCGGTAAAGGTTCGCGGTTTGGCCTGTCCATGGTCCTGGTCATTGCGCAGATCGCGCTGACCGTCGTGGTGATCACCGCGGCAGGGCTGGTGTTGCACAGCCTGTACAGGCTGACGCGCGTCGATCCGGGATTTCGCACCGACCATACTGTCACCGCCGAGGTGGCGCTGGACGCCGCGGCATGCCGGGAGAAGGGTCGCTGCCAGGCATTCTTTCAGACGCTGCTCGACCAGGCGGCGGCAATTCCCGGGAACCGACAAGGTAGCGCTGGCCGATCGTCTGCCACTGAACGGACGCGACGGCAGTTATGTCTTCGACGCCGAAAACCATCCCCGCGACGCGCGCCAGGATCCTCAGCGCGCGGCGGGGCGAACCGTTTCGGCGGGGTACTTCGACGTGCTGGGTTTGCGACTCCTGCGGGGACGGCAGTTAAGCGAACAGGATGCCTCGGGCACGACTCATGCCGTGGTGATCAATGAACGCATGGCGAATCGGCTTTGGCCCCATCAGGATCCCCTGGGCAAGCACCTGCTCAATGTGAGCGACGAGCCGGCTCCCTCCGTCTGGAATGCGTCGATGGCCTCCGTCGTCGTCGGAGTCGTGAGCAACGCGCGCGAAGGCAGCCTGAGCGGCGATCTTGACTACCAGGTCTACCTGCCCATGACGCCCGCTCACGAACAGCCGGTAATGTACGTACTGCTGCGCTCGCACACCACACCCTCTGAAACCGCCGCCGCCCTGCGCCGTACAGTCGCCGGCATCGACTCTCTGGTTCCCGTTACCCGCGTTCGCGCGCTTGACGAAGTCATCGCCACCTCCGTATCGGCGCCACGGGCTTTGGCGGTTCTGCTGCTGGGCTTCGGGGGCCTGGCCGTGATCATCGGGGCGGTGGGTGTGTACAGCCTGATTGCGTACATGGTGAGCTGGCGTACGCGCGAGATCGGCCTGCGCCTTGCACTCGGCGCGCAGCGCTGGCAGATCGTGTTGTCGGTGGTGCGGCAAAGCCTGCTCCTTGCAGGCGTCGGGTGCGCGACGGGGCTGTTGTGCGCCTTGGCGCTCAGCCGCGTGCTGCACAGTTTCCTCTTCGAAGTGAGCGCGCTCGATCCTGTCACGTTCAGCATGGTTCCGCTGCTGATGGTGGTGGTGGCGCTCATCGCCGCGTGGATACCGGCGCGCCGCGCGGCGGGTGTCGATCCAATGGAGGCGCTTCGCGCAGATTAGGAGATAAAGCGTGCACAGACTCAGAGCCCTGTGGATGAAATGCGCCGCAATGTTTCGCGCGCGAAGCGTTGAAGACGAATTCGAGGCCGAACTGGCGGCCCACGTAGACCTTCACACGGAAGAAGGCATGCGCTCCGGTCTGACGGAAGCAGAGGCGCGCCGCCGAGCGCTGTTGAAGCTTGGCGGCGCAGAACAGATCCGCCAGGCCCACCGCCAGCAGCGCGGCGTTCCATGGGTCGAAAATCTTGTTCAGGACCTGCGCTACGGGATACGCACGCTGCGCCGGTCGCCGGGTTTCACTGTCACTGCGGTGCTCACGCTTGGCCTCGGCATCGGAGCCTGCACGGCCATCTTCAGCCTGGTGAATGCGG
Organism: uncultured Acidobacteriaceae bacterium; assembly: GCA_963737665.1. Lineage (GTDB taxonomy): Bacteria > Acidobacteriota > Terriglobia > Terriglobales > Acidobacteriaceae > Telmatobacter. Next base: position 347,548 of record CAVTTW010000017.1, on the reverse strand, counting down.
TTCTCATCCGTTCCTTGCCGTATGGAGATCCAGGACGGCTCGTCTATCTCTACACGCCCAATCCGCAGTTCAAAGTGCCAGCGGAAGTCTTCGGGCCTGCCTACGCGGACTTTTACGACCTTAAGCGTGACAGCCATTCCTTTCAAAGCATGACCGCCTTTGGTCAGTCTGTCTTCAGTTTGGCTTCGCAGGGCGCGGCGCAGCGGGTCAGCGCGGCGCGCGTCGATGGCGATTTCTTTCGCACCTTTCAATCCGCTCCCGAACTCGGCAGGGCCATCACTTCCGACGACAACCAACCGGGCCGCGAAAGGGTCGCCGTCATCAGCCATGCGCTCTGGCAGTCCATGTTTGGCTCGGCCGCCAATGTTCTCCATCGCACGTTGTTGCTCGACGGCAAGAGTTACCAAATCATCGGCGTCATGCCGCAGGGCTTCGAGTATCCGCATAATACCGATCTAGCCTATGGAGAATCTCAATACAAGACAACGCAGGTCTGGGTGCCGCTGGCGCTCACCGCGCATGAACTTGCAGATCGCGATAATGCAAGCGGGAATGCCGTCGCCCGCCTCAGGCCCGGCGTGTCCATCGCGCAGGCGCAGGCGGAGATGGCCGCGATCATGACGCGCCTTGACAAGCTGCACGACCCGCGAACGCATGGATGGAGCGCGCTGGTGGAGAACTTCGTCGACAGCACAGTGGGCCACGTCCGTTCGCTGCTCTGGCTGCTACTCGGCGCGGTCTGCGGTGTTCTTTTGATAGCCTGCGGCAATGCTGCCAACCTCTTGCTGGCCCGTGCGGCCAGCCGCAAGCGCGAGTTGGGCGTACGTGTCGCGCTGGGAGCGGGACGCAGCCGCATCATCCGCCAGTTACTCTCCGAATCCCTTGTGATCGGTCTGGTGGCGGGAGGTTTTGGAATAGCGTTCGCGTATGTTTTCCTGCGGCTTTTGCCGTATATGAATCCAGGCGATATTCCGCGCCTGAATGAAGCTTCGCTGGATGGACGCGTGCTGTCCTTCACTGTCGCCGTGTCGATGCTGACCAGCGTGCTCACCGGCATCCTGCCTGCATTAACCGTGTCGCGCATCAACCTGGCGGATTTCCTGGCGACCAGCGGCAACCGCAACGTCGCCGGTGCGCATACGCGCGTTCAGAGCGCCCTCATTGTCGCGGAGTCTGCGCTGGTTGTAGTGCTGCTCGCCGGGGCCGGACTTCTTATCCGCAGTTACATCAATGTGGAGTCCATCGACACGGGCTTTTCGCAATCCACCGTCTCCATGAACATCTCCCTCGATGCGCAGTACAAGCAGCCGCAGCGCGTGGAGTTCTTCCGCAGTCTTTTCGCACGGATAGAAGCGCTGCCCGGCGTACAGACGGTGGGCGGGATCAGCAACTTGCCGCTCAGTAACTCCGAAGACCTGCGCGAATTCGAGGTGGACGGATACCCCAACGAAAAAGGACAATTGGTTGAATCTCGCTCGGCCACGCCACACTACTTTTCGGCCATGGGCATTCCGCTCGTTGCGGGGCGTTTTTTCACGCTGGAAGACAAAGCCGATCAATCCATTTCAATCGTGAACGAGAACTTTGCGAAGAAATATTTTGCCAATCGCAACCCGATCGGTGGCCACATCAGCAGAGAGGATGACCACACTAAATGGAGCACGGTCGTTGGAGTGATTCGCGACGTGCGCGATTCGGCGCTCGAGAAAGCACCGGAGCCCCAGATCTACAATCTCGACGGCAATTTCGATGGAGGTTATATCGCCATCCGCTCAAGCCTTCCGGCAAAGTCTCTGGCAGCAACCATTCGCTCCACACTGCACGCCATCGATCCCAACGTCGCCGTCGGCGATATTCAAACCATGGGTGATTTGGAATCCGAGGCCAGCGCGCGGCGGCGGTTTCAAACCTCGCTGCTCACGGTCTTTGCCGCGATTGCTTTATTCCTGGCCTTGGTCGGCCTCTACGGCTTGATGGCCTACTCGGTCAGCCGCCGCACCCGCGAGGTCGGCATCCGCATGGCGCTGGGCGCGCAGCGCGGCGATGTGCTGCTGATGGTGTTAAAGAATGCGGGCGTTCTTCTCGGAATCGGACTTGGTGCAGGATTGGTTTGCAGCTGGGCGGCGACGCGGGCCCTGCAGTCCTTCCTGTTTGGCGTGAGTGCGCATGATCCCATGACCATTGCCGTGGTTTGCGGACTGCTGATCGTGTGCGGGGCGATGGCGGCACTGGTGCCGGCGCGCCGAGCGGCCTCGATCGATCCCATGCAGGCGCTGCGAACGGAATAGGAGATTCGGATGAGAACAATGCGTTCCCTTTGGATGCGCATCGCCGGGCTGCTGCAGCGAGGGCGCGCGGAACGCGAATTCTCCGCCGAGCTGGATGAGCACATCGCGATGCACATCGATGAATACCGGCGGTCCGGTCTGACAGAATCGGAAGCACGACGCCAGGCGCTTCTCAAGCTGGGCGGTGCCGAACAGGCGCGCCAGGCCTATCGCGAGCGTGCCACCCTGCCCTGGGTCGAGACCGTGTTCCAGGACGTTCGCTACGCGCTGCGCGGCTTTCGTCGCAATCCCATCTTCGCCGTGACGGCGATTGTCACGCTGGCGCTGGGGCTTGGCGCGACCATGGCTGTATTCAGTGTTGTGGACCGCATCCTGTTTCGAGCTTTGCCCTATGCCGACCCCAGTCGAATTGTGTCGCTGGGCTTCGTCCACTCGCTGGAGCGGCAGGAATTCGTGATGGGCCGATTCTATGTGGAATGGCAGAGGGATCAGAGGCCTTTTTCGGCTCTCGCAGCGCAGAGCACAGGGGTCCACAATTGCGACCTGGTCGAAGATAATCCGGCGCAACTGGGCTGTATTTCATTCCAGGCGAGCTTTCTTCCCTTGTTTGGAATCTCTCCCGTTCTCGGTCGCAACTTTCTTCCCGAAGAGGATCGACCCAACGGACCGCGCGTGGTGATGATTTCGTATGGGCTGTGGAAGGGGCACTATAACGGCGACCCGCACATCCTGGACCGCATGATCAACGTGGACGGCGACCCGGTCCGGATTGTGGGCGTGCTGCCCAGGGATTTTCAGTTTCCTACTCTGGAAGCAGCAGATATCGTCTCTCCTTTTGCGCTCGATCCTGCAATTCAGCAGAAGGTGAATGGGGGGTTCGGCTACCCGGAACGGGTATTTGCTCGCCTCAAACCCGGTGTCAGCGTGGAGCAGGCGTACGCGCAGATGCAGCCTCTGTTCAACGGCGACCTCAAGTGGTTCCCACCTTCTGCGAAAAGCGAGACTCGTCTCAGCATTCGGACGCTGCGCGATCGCGAGACGCAGGATACGCGGCCGGTCGCGTGGGTTCTCTTTGGATTTGTCCTTGCGGTTTTGCTGATTGCGTGCGCGAACGTAGCCGGACTGATGATGGCACGCGGGGCGGGGCGGCGGCGCGAGCTTGCGGTTCGTTCGGCGATCGGCGCCAGCAGGGGGCAGGCTCATCCGACAAGCCCTCACGGAATCTCTGTTGCTCTCACTTGCCGCAGGCCTGGCTGGATTGGCGATGGCGCAAGCACTCGTCATGGTGTTTGCCCGCCTCGCTCCGACCGGAATCCCGTTCGTCGGCAAAGCGCATCTCGATCTGCGTATTGCAGTGTTTGCGGCTCTGGTGGCGTGCCTCTGCGGAGTCATCTTCGGCGTTGCTACGGCGGTGCAAACCCCGGAGTTGGGCGCGCTGAACGCAAAGGCATCGCTGTCGCGCAATCACGCTTTTTTGAGACGCAGCCTGGTCACGGCGCAGATCGCCATCAGCATCATCCTGCTGTCGGGTGCGGCGCTGTTGCTGCGCAGCTTTTCAAAGATCGAAGAGCAGAATCTTGGCATGCAGACTGGCGGGGTATTGACCGTGAAGGTGGCGCTTCCCTGGTGGCGCTACAACACAAATCAGAAGGTTATGGAATTCTATCTTGGTCTTGAATCATCTCTACGGCGGCTGCCCGGCACCCGCGCGGTGGGGATGACGGACTCGATTCCACCGGGAGGATGGCAAAGCGACTTCAGATTCTCCGATCTGCGCGTGCAGGGCAAGCCGCCAACTCCTCCAGGGACCGGAGGAACTGTTGCGGGCCGATCCGTGACGCCCGACTATTTTCGCGCACTGAACATTCCGATTGTGCGGGGACGGAATTTCGCGGATGAGGATCGGAGAGGAGATGAGCGCGAAGTGATTCTTAGCCGGTTATTGGCCGAGCGTCTGTTTCCAGGTGAGGATCCCGTGGGAAAGCGATTGCTGCCGGGCGCGCATGTCAGCGGCGCCGGAGCCAGAGTCGTTGGCGTGGCAGACAACGTAAAGAACAATGGGCTTACCGAACAAAGTGATCCGGAGATGTACACGCTCCGCCGAAGCGTATCCGGCGACTGGGACGGAAACCATTTGATGGTGATCGTGGATAGCGCCATGCCGGCGGCTGCAATTGAACCGTGGATCCGATCGGAGGTTTCTTCCATCGATCACACCATTCCGGTAGAGATGGAGCCCCTCACTCAATCCGTCAGCGGGCTGGCGGATCGTCCGCGCTTTGAAACGACGCTTTTGAGCTTCTTTGCTCTCACAGGGTTGGTGATGGCGGTCATCGGGCTTTACGGCGTGGTCGCCTACATGGCCGCGCAACGCACCCGGGAGATCGGCGTGCGCATGGCGCTGGGCGCGGGCAGATTCCAGGTGCTGCGCCTGATTCTAGGTGAGGGAATGCGGCTGGTAGCTGTGGGCGGAGTGGTTGGACTCATCGTGTCGCTGGCGCTGTCGCGCTCGCTCAAGAGCCTGCTCTACGGCGTCGGACCACGCGATCCGGCGAGCTTCATAGGAGTGGCAGTCGTGCTGGGCGCCGCTGCGATGCTCGCGACGCTGCTTCCCGCACGGCGTGCGGCCTCCATCAATCCCGTGGAAGCTTTGCGGTCGGAGTAGGCCTTCCTGGCGGCAGCTTACGAGGCCAGCGCGATGTGTGCAAGACTCCGACGCAGGGCACGGCGGGCCGCGCAGCGCGATAGTCTGTTTCCAGGGCCGCATAACCCGCGGCCGACAAGGAATACGAAATGCAGGCAAGTCGCGTTGAGTTTCGGCTGCGCATGCTCATCATGGTGGCGCTGATTGCGCTGGGGTTCTGGGCGCCATGGATCGAGCCGTTGGGATCATCGGTCAGCTTCGCCCGGCGCATTACTTCGCTGGAGTGGCTGTCGCTCGAGCTGAGCCGCGCAGGAATCATGCCGTTTACGACGGCCACGGCTCTGGTCATCGTCGCCGGCGCGTCAACTGCCGCGCTGGGCGCCGTCCTGCGCGTGTGGGGCTCAGCCTACCTCGGCTATGGCACGGTGCACAACTCAGCCATGGAGGGCGCCGCCATGATGGCCGATGGACCGTATCGCTACCTGCGCAACCCTCTATACGTCGGCGGCTGGTTTATGACCGTCGCGATGGCATTGATCATGCCGCCCACGGGCGCCCTGTTCGCGGTGACGCTGATGACTGTATTTTTTCTGCGCCTCATCCTGGCCGAAGAGGCGTTCCTCACTGCAACGCTTGGCGACCCTTATCGCGCTTACGTGGGCAGCGTGCCCCGGCTGCTTCCGCGGTTGCATCCGAGCGTAGCCGAGGCCCACCAAAGGCCGCACTGGCTCACGGCACTGCTCACAGAGATTAACCCCATCGGCGTCTTTGTCACGATTGCGTTTCTCTCCTGGAGCTACAACCATTGGCTCATGCTGCGCGGCATCCTGATCAGCTTTGGGGTATCGCTGGTGGTGCGCGCCCTGATGCCGCAAACACCGCGGGAACCTACACCGGCAGCGTAGCCTGATTGCCGCGCTTTCCGAGCTTGTCCAGGTGAGTCCGGCCGAAGCCTTCCTCAAACTTGAGGCCGAAGCCGAGCAGCCGGTCGATGGCAATGTGGTTTACCCAGATGAGGGCGAAGGGAACCAGTCCCTGCGCGTGAAGCAACAGCGCACAGACCGCCAGAGTGATAGGGACCGTATAGGTGTGCGCCGCGTTGTAGATACGCGAGGCGCGGCAGGGGCGGCCCAGATAGCCCAGCATGGAGAGATCCGGAACCAGCCACAGCGCTGCAAAGATCCACCAGCTTGCGCCCGTGCGCGCGTACAACACGGCCGAGATCACAGCGACCGCAAGCCCTTCTCCGCGCAGAAGAGAAAGCACGGGCTGCGGAAGTTGCGCTGGGGCGGCAATTTCAACTCGTAGCGACGAAGTGGTCATATGCGTTGGATGGAAGGCGATCGCCCGAAAGTGCGGGAATATTTGAAGCGGTGCTCCAGAAGCAAAAAGAGGAAAAGCGTCGGCTTCTCCTCTTTCGCAGTCCGGAATGCATCTCTCAAATCGCAGAGCTGGGCTGGTGCCCTCGGAACAGACGTGCCAAAGCGCCTACTTCTTGGTGGGGGCGATGACGTCCTTGGCGGCCTTGGCCACGCGGAACTTGACCACGGTCTTGGCCTTGATCTTGATGGCCTGGCCGGTCTGGGGGTTGCGGCCGATGCGCGCCTTGCGCTCTGCCTTCACGAGACGGCCAATGCCCGGAATTACGAATACGCCGTTCTTCTTGGTCTCTTTAATTGCGGTTTCCGCGAGCAGGTCGAGGAAAGCCGCGGACTGCTTGTTGGTCAGTTCGAGCTTCTCAGCCATCTGCCGCGTCAAAGCGGTCTTGGTCAATCCTGTTGCCATCGAGTTGTTCTCCTTCTGGGCGTCCCTTCTGGGCAGCCGGGTGTTGCCTTGGGTATCCGCCGACCCGGGATCTTCGTCATCGAAAAGCCCGGAACGGCACCGCATGGAGGGGGTGCGACTAAGGCAACCTTTGCACGAAATCCCCTGTATTCATGCGGGTTTTAAGAACCCTGTCGTTGTAAACATTGCAACTTCGGAGGAGGCAAAGTCAATGGCAAAAGGCCGATTTCCACAGTTTTCTTGGGTATTTTTGGGGATTTGTACCATTTTTGCCTGTATTTGGCCGAAAACGACGGCTTTTGAGACTGCCGTGTCGCCGGTTGAGGGCCGCGATGTGTTCCCTTTCGTGCAGGCTAGTGCAGGCCGAAAAGCACCTTCTTTTTGGGCATGAGAGCGGCCGCGATGGGCGTGTTCAACGCATCGACCACCGGCGCGGCCAGCTTGAAGTGGCGGATGACCGTGGCAGCGAGCTTCTCGTCAAGAGCGGCCGAGGCGGGCAGCGTCGCACTCAGCCCCCACTGCCGGCACTGGATCAGATCGAGAGCCGGATGATCGGTGGGAAATCCCTTGGGCGGCCGGGTCAACGCGTTGCCCTCAAACTCCGTAAACGCCTTGCGCACGGCCGGTTTGTGAAGCAAGGGCCGAAACGCGGCGTGATTGTCGAGCAGCCAGTGGCGAATGGCGGCGAGCTGATCCTTTTCCGGCATGTACGCTCCCGCGGCGATTACGACCTCCTTGGCGCTGACGTGGAAGTAGTACCCGGCGCCGGAGGTTTTTTCCAGGCCCTGGTGCGACCACCACGCGGCGACATGGGTCTTGTACGGCCGCTTGTCCGAAGAGAAGCGCGTGTCGCGATAGATGCGAAACAGGCTCTTTTCGGCGGGTCGCACGTGATTGGGAGCAAAATCCGTCATCGCGTCGGTGACCCTGCGAACGACGGCCAGCATCGGCTCCTTCAACTCCGCCTCGAAGACAGCCTTGCGCGGCGTGAACCACTCGCGGTCGTTATGCCGGGCAAGGTTGCGTAGAAACGTCAGCGCCTCGGGGCGAAAGTAGGGAACTGCGGCGGTTGAGTCCGTATCGGGCGCGCGCTTCGCGGTGCGGGGCATAAGAACCGATTCTAACGGATTACCTTGAGAGCGCCGCGGAACAGCCCGTCGAAATCCCCCGCCAGCGCCTTGTCTTTCGCGACCGCATTCTCAATCGCCTTCTCGGCCGCGGGCCGCTGATAGCCAAGATTGACCAGAGCTGACAGCACATCGTCCACCGCCGCGCCCTGCACGGTGGTCTGCGCGGGCGCTACGGCGAAGTCATCCAGCTTGTCTTTCAGCTCCACCACCAGGCGCTCGGCGAGCTTCTTGCCCACGCCGGGAATGCGCACCAGCTGGGCATGGTCCTGGCCGCGAATCGCCTGCACCGTGCGGTCTGAAGACAAGCCGCTTAGCATCTTGATGGCCAGCCGCGGACCGACACCGCTCACCGTGATCAGCTTTTCGAAAAGCCGCTTCTCCTCGCGATCCTCAAAGCCGAAGAGGGCGATCTGGTCTTCGCTCACCTGGGTATGGATGTGCAGCGAAGCCTCGGCCCCTGCCACCGGCAGCGCCGTGAAGGTAGGCACAGAGATGGTGACGTCGTACCCCACTCCGGCGGCCTCGATAATGGCCTGGCCTGGTTGTTTATAGATGAGCTTGCCGCGCAGATGAGCGATCATTGCGAGCTATTGTAATATTCCCATCCGCTTGGCAACCCGCCCCAACGTCTCCAGCGCCTGGTCGAGCTGCGCCTTCGTATGTTCGCTGGTCAGAATGAGCCGGATCCGCGCCTTACCTTCCGGAACCGTGGGGAAAGCGATGCCCGTCCCCATCACGCCCTCCTCAAACAGCGCCCGCGAAAACTCCATCGCAGCACGGCCTTCGCCGACGATGATGGGCGTAATCGGTGTTTCGGTCGCGGGCGTGGTCACGCCGCCAACGTTGAATCCCGCGCCCTTGAGTTCGGCCTGGAAGTAGCGCGTATTCGCCCATAGCCGCTCGATGCGCTCCGGCTCCTGCTCCAGAATGTCGAAGGCCGCGATGCACGTGGCCGCCACGCTGGGCGGATGCGACGTGGAGAACAGAAATGGCCGGGCGCGATGGTAGAGATAGTCGATCAGGTCGCGCGAACCGCACACATACCCGCCCAGGGCGCCGATGGCCTTTGACAGCGTGCCCACCTGCACATCCACGCGGCCATGCATGTTGAAGTGGTCCACAGACCCGCGCCCGTTGCGCCCCAGCACGCCGGAAGCATGGGCATCGTCGACCATCATGATGGCGCCGTATTTCTCCGCCAGCACCGCCAGCTTGTCCACCGGGCCGATGTCGCCGTCCATCGAAAATACGCCGTCGGTGATCACCAGCTTGCGGCCGGGCTCGCCGGCCACCTCCTGCAGCAGTTCCTCGCAGTGCGCCGTGTCTTTGTGCCGGAACACCTTGATCTTGGCCCGCGAAAGGCGAGCGCCGTCGATGATGCTGGCATGATTGAGCTCATCGGAGAGAATGAAGTCCTCTTTCCCCAGAATGGCGCTCACGGTGCCGGCGTTGGCCGCAAAACCGCTCTGGAAGACCACGCACGCCTCCACATTCTTGAAGCGCGCGATCTTCTCCTCGAGGTCCATGTGGATGCGCATGGTACCGGCGATGGTGCGCACCGCGCCCGAGCCCACGCCAAACTCCCGCGTGGCCGCAAGGGCCGCTTCGATCAGCTTGGGGTGGTTGGCCAGGCCCAGGTAATTGTTGCTGGCCAGGTTGATGACCTGCTTGCCGTCGTAGTGGCAGACGGGCGCCTGCTGGTCGTCGAGAATGCGCAGCCTGAAATGCGTACCCTTGGCGCGCAGTTCGTCCATGGCGGCGGTCAGGTGGGCAAGCTGAGGGCGGGTAGCGGTCTCGGTCATGGCGGGAAACCTCAAATGTCAAGCATAGCGCGCAGGCGGACGCCGCGGGGCTCAGCGTTGGCCGGCCGCACTGCGCCGCCAACAGCGCTGCGGCCCTCTTACGATTCCCCCGCGGGAGCGTCCAATCACTACCAGGAACTTCGTATCTCCGGTGGGCATCGCCCCTGCAATGAACCTTGGCCGGTGCGAAGCCCTGCCGGATACAATAGGTCTACGCTGGCACATTTGGGCGGTAAGCGATTTTCCTTAAGATTTGGAGCAGGTGCACGTGAGAGGTATGATCTGCCGCGGTCTGCGGCTGGAGATGGTTGCAGCACTGGGGATGGCGCTGGCGGTGCCTGCAATAGCGGCCGGAGCGCGGGCCGCGGCGTCGCAAAGCACGGCGACGACACTATCGGCAGAGACCCACGTGCAGAATGGCCACACCCTGGCGACCTTCGCCGTGGCTGTCACGGGCGAAGACGGCTTGCCCGCCACGGGTGCCGTGGTCATCGAAGAAAATGGGAAGCAGCTTGCCGGCGCCGCTCTGAGCGCCGAGGGTCGTGCCCGGCTCGAACTGGCTCTGCCTGCCGGCGACCACAGCCTCACAGCCACCTACACCGGCGATGCGCAGCCACACGGCATCCACTTCTCAAGCCTCGGGAGTACACGCCGCGGCCGCCAGTCCTACCCCGGACTTTGGGGTTTCGGTCGCTCCAGCGTCGCTCAGCCTGACCGCAGGCCAGTCCGGCTCGGCTACCGTTTCCATCACCCCGATAAACGCCGGCGTGCTGACAGCGCCGATGTTCGTCACCCTCTCATGTTCCGGATTTCCCGACCAGTCGACGTGCACCTTTACGCCGGAGAACGTGGAGATCCTGCCCAACGCCACGGCGCCTATCACCAGTTCGATGGCGATCAGCACCCAGGCCTACTCGCTGGCGGGTGTGCGGCCGCCTGCCGCTTCGAACCGCAATTCCGTAGCCTGGGCCGTCCTGCTTCCGGGAACATTGGGGCTTGCGGGCATGGCCTTCGCAACCCGGCGCCGGCGCTGGCTGAGCCGCATGTCGCTGATCGCGCTGATCGGCCTGGTGACCATGCTCGGCGCGACCGCCTGTGCTCCGCGCTACAACTACTACAACCACGGACCGCCGTATAACCTGCCCACTCCTTCGGGCACATACACGTTGCAGGTGACAGCGCAATCCAGCAACGGCATCACGGCCACGACACATTCAACCAGTTTTGCGCTGACCGTGAAATAAAGCTTCAGTCCTCGCAGGACTACCTGAATTTCGAAATTGAAAGGGCCACAACGGACTACCGAACCGGTAGCGGATTGTGGCCCTGACTGCGTCTGGGCGACCGGCGTGCTCTCAGAACGATCGCGACAGCCCGGCAATCACGGTGTAGTCGGCAAAGGCCGCATCGCCGTGAGTGTGGTTGGCAATATCGGTTACGCTGATCTTGCGATTGCGCTCCATGGCCCACGGGCCGCTCACATTGAGCAGATACCGGCCGTGCGAATACATCAGTCCCGGCTCGATGGAGATGACGTAGCCGGGGCGGCGGAATCCATCGCTCTTGCCGAAGGCGTCACGCACCGGCACGCCCTCCATGCGGCCACCGATGCTCAGGGCCGTGCCGCGCAGCAGACGAACCCCCGTGACCGGCCGCGAAAATCCGCCCCGCCAAAGGTATTGGTCCGCGGCGGAGACAACGCCTTCCCCCGGCGCCGGGCGGAAGGTCAGCACTCCCGTTGTGTCCTGCGGATTGAACAGCCACGAGCCGGTAAAGTAGCCGGCGGTCTTCCAAAATAACTCGCGATACGCTTCCGTGCCCAGGCTGAAACCCCAGGTGCCGTCCCCCGGCTGGATCGATTCGTCGAACGGCTCCAGCGTGGTGCTTCCATCGGAGTTGATCTTGTAGCCCTTGGCATCATTGATGCCCGTCGGCAGCTTGAGCTGATAGGAGAACGCGATGTTGCCATGGCTCTCCGTGGGCGGCCGCCACAGCCACGTCTCGACGCCCGCGGTCACATCGCCGATGCCGCCGGAGCGATAGACATTCAGGGGGCTGCTCTGCCCATGACGGCTGGCCTCGAGCCCCGGAACACTGGCAATGATGCTCAGCCGCGGAGTGAGTTGATAGTTCAGGTCCAGCTCAAACAGGTCCACGTGATTGACGACCGCGGTGTGTTGCAGTTGTCTCTGGATCTGGTAGACCGTGCCGATGTAATGCCGGAACGAGTTATAGGTACGAAAACCCGTGGTGATGGTCAGCCCGTGCAGGATGTTGCCATCGAAGTGCCGGGAACTGGCCTCGGAGCCGGGATCGAGCCCGGCGATCAACGGTTGTGGAGAGTGCGCCGCGACGCATCCCTGGCCGTGGACGGCGACGGGATGCATGCAGGCGAGGGCTGTAACGATGGAGACAGCGAGTGCCGCTCCTGGGATGGGGGCTTGTTTCATTTTGTTTTCTCCAGCAGGGAAGTTCGTGTGGCCTCGGGAAGCTGGCGTGCCCGGTTACTACGGACGCCAAAGCACGCAGGGAATGCACCCGAAAGTAACAGCGCATCGCAGCCGCGTCGTGACCCAAGCGATGGAGGCTGGCCTCCACCCTTCGATGGGCGATGACCGGCTGGTCCGCGCCTATAGTCAGAGGGCCATGCTTTCCTTCAAGCGCAATGGGATTAGTAGCTGGGTGGTGTGGCTGTGCGCATCTCTGATCACAGCCCCTGCCGTAGCGAAACACGCACCCGATCCGACGTTCAAAACACTCGATGGCAGCGCGCGCAGGCTGTCTTCGCTGCGCGGTCAGATCGTGGTTGTCAACTTCTGGGCGACATGGTGCGCGCCCTGCCAGGAAGAATTGCCGCGCCTGTCGAAGTTGGCGGCAAGCTATGCGGACAAGCCGGTCCGCTTCGTCCTCGTCTCCATCGATGAGCCCAAGGACCGTGCCAGGATCCCCGCCGCTCTTGCCCGCCTTCACGTTTCCCTCGACACCTGGGACGACGCCGACACCGACACGATGGACCGCTTCGGTCTGGGCGCGATTGTTCCCGGAACCGCAGTGCTCGATGAAAAGGGCGACGTGGTGGCGCGCATCATGGGCGAAGCGCGCGACGAAGACGTGCGCGGGGCGGTGGATTGGCTGCTGGGCGGCAAAACGGGGCACGCCCCAGACGCACTGACCAAGCGGTATTAACGCGCACGGAGTTGCTAACGCGTCCTATTCGGGCTTCAAAACGACCTTGATGGCTTCGCCCGACTGCAGCAGCCCCATCGCCTCGGAGAACTGGTTCAGTTTGAGACGGTGCGTGATCACCGGGTCGAGATTGAGTTTGCCCGTGGCCAGCAGGGCTTCCATCTGAAACCAGGTTTCGAACATCTTGCGTCCGTTGATGCCCTGCACCGTGGCGCCTTTGAAGATGATGTCGCGCGCAAAGTCAATCTCGACCGGCCGCGAAGGAATGCCCAGCAGTGAGGCGCGGCCGCCGGTGCGCAACAGGCTGAATCCCTGGCGCATGGCCGCAGGGTGGCCCGACATCTCCAGCAGCACATCGACACCCGTGCCCCCGGTCGCATCCATCACCTGCTCCTCGACGTTGTCGGTTGCGGGATCGAGCGCCAGATCCGCGCCCATGGCCGCGGCCACGCTGCGCCGGTGCGCATTCACCTCGATGGCAAACACCCTGGCCGCTCCGCAAGCCTTGGCCACGGCGATGGAAAACAGCCCGATCGCGCCGCAGCCGGTAATCGCCACGGTCTGCGCGGCAATCGGGCCCGCCAGCACGGTGTGCACCGCATTGCCCAATGGATCGAGCAGCGATCCGTACTCGTGGGGAATGGATGCCGAGAGCTTCCAGATATTGGTCTCGGGAATGACCGCGTAGCAGGCGAAGGCGCCGTCGGCGTCCACGCCCAGGATGCGCACGTTCTGACAGATGTGCGCTTCGCCGATGCGACACTGCAGGCACTTGCCGCAGGCCACGTGCATCTCGGCGCTGACGGCGTCGCCCTCTTTCACGGTGGTCACGCCCCGCCCGACACCGGCAACCGTTCCGCAAAACTCGTGTCCCGGAATGAGCGGCGGATGAATGCGCCCCTGCGCCCACGGATCCCAGTTGTAGATGTGCAGGTCGGTGCCGCACACGCTGGCAGCGCCCACGTGCACCAGCACCTCGCCGCGATCTGGCGCAGGCACCGACACCTCGCGCAACTCGATGCCCGGAGCGGCGTGCGCCTTCACAACGGCCTCCATGGTGCTGGACATACTGAGAAGCCTCCCTTACCGAACACAAACACTTAAGTCTACCAACCCGGCCCTGCTGCGCACGCCGCCTGAGCCACTGCGTGATACAACGGAACGGTGCGCCTGGCCAAGGCGACGGAGCCGCAGGACGAATGCGCAGAAAAATCGATTTTTGGCTGGTTCTGCTCACAGTCGCTTATGCGCTGTCGGCGCAACTGCCTGGTCGCGCGCAGACGGCAGACCAGGGCTGGCTGCGCTATGGGCGGGTTCCCGGAGGCCAGGTGTTTCTGCCGGTCAAGGTGCGCGCCCTGGGGACCGGGCTTATGGAACAGGCCGCCGTAGAGGAATTAGAGCGTAGCCTCAAACCTTGCTGCGCCAAGGCTGCCGAAATGCTCACCTCAGGCCAGGGTCTCTCCGCGCGCGCCCGGGCGGTGATGGACGGCCAGACCGTGCTGGGTACCTTCGCCGAGGTGCGCAAAGCATTCCCGAAAATTCCCTTGCCTTCGGACGTGGCTCCTCAGGGCTATTGGATTTATTCCAGCGGCAGCGGCGAGCAGAAACTCGTTCTGATTGCCGGAGCCGACGAGCCCGGCGTTCTCTACGGGACGTTTGCGCTGCTTCGGTTGAATCTAACTGCCGCCGAGGGTAGCGCCGATCAAGCTCTGCCGCGGGCAGCCGGCCATGCCGATCCGCTGGGTCGACGAATGGGACAACGCCGACGGCTCCATCGAGCGCGGCTACGCGGGCAGATCGTTATTCTTTGAAGCCGGCAGGGTGCGCGATGACCTCGCACCGGTAGGAGAATACGCGCGCCTGCTGGCTTCGGTCGGCATCAATGGCTGCAACGTCAACAATGTGAACAACGCTGCGCCGTTCCTCAACGCGAGACATGCTCCGCGGTCTGGCCCGCGTAGCCGACGCCATGCGTCCGTGGGGGGTGCACCTGGCGCTTAGCGTTGACATCGCCAGCCCGCAGAAGATCGGAGGTCTTTCCACCTACGACCCCCTCGATCCCGCGGTAAAGGCGTGGTGGGCTGCAAAGGTCAACGAAATCTACGCGCTCATCCCTGACTTCGCCGGCTTCACCGTAAAAGCCGATTCGGAAGGACAGCCCGGGCCCGCGAGCTACGGCCGCACGCCCGCTGATGCGGCCAACCTGCTGGCCGGCGCCCTCGCGCCCCACCATGGCGTAGTCCTCTACCGCGCCTTCGTCTACGACCACCACCTTGACTGGCGCGATCCCAGGGCCGACCGCGCCCGCGCTGCGTACGACATCTTCCACCCCCTCGACGGCAAGTTCGCCGACAACGTGATTGTCCAGACCAAGGAAGGCCCGATCGACTTTCAGGCCCAGGAGCCGGTTTCGCCGCTCTTCGGCGGCCTGGTGAAGACCAACCAGGCCATGGAGGTGCAGATCACGCAGGAGTACACCGGCCAGCAGCGGCACCTCGTCTATCTCGCGCCCATGTGGAAGCAGGTGCTCGACTTTGACATGCGCGTCAACGGCGAGCACACCCCGGTCCGGCAGATCATCGCGGGAACCTCCTTCAAAAGACCGCTGGGCGGCATCGTCGGCGTGGCCGGCGTGGGGCGCGACGCGTGGCTCGGCTCGCCGCTCGCCATGGCCAATCTCTATGCCTTCGGCCGTCTGGCCTGGGACCCGAACCTCAGCCCCGCGCAGATCGCAAACGAGTGGACGCGCCAGACCATCAGCAACGATCCTGGGGTGGTGGCGACGGTCGAGCAAGATGCTGATGCAGTCCTGGCCGGCCTATGTCCACTACACCGGCCCACTCGGCATGCAGACCCTCACCGACATTACCGGCAGCCACTACGGCCCCAATATCGAGTCCAGCGAGAACAACGGCTGGGGCCAGTGGCATCGCGCCGATCACCTCGGCGTCGGCATGGATCGCACCGTGGCTACCGGCACGGGCTTCGTGGGTCAGTACTCACCCGATGTGGCAAAGATCTACGAGTCCGCCGCAACCACGCCTGACGCTCTGCTGCTGTTCTTCCATCACGTGCCGTACAGCTACAAACTCCATCAGCCCGGGTACGGCGGCAAGACGGTCATCCAGTACATCTACGACATCCACTACCAGGGTGCTGCGGAGGCTGCGCAACTGGGCACGGAATGGGCAACCCTCAAAGGCCGCATCGATCCGGCGCTCTACGCGGATGTGCGTGCGCGGCTGGCGTACCAGGCCGGACACGCCATCGTGTGGCGCGACGCGATCGTGCAGTACTTCCTCAAGCTGAGCGGCATCGCCGACGAACATGGCCGCGCCGGCCACTACGATGGGCGCCTCGAAGCGGAAGACGCACGACTGACCGGCTATACGATCTTCGACGTGAATCCGTGGGAGGACGCGTCCCGCGGCAAAGCCGTTACCTGCGGCGAGCACACCTGCACTGCCCAATGGACCTACTCCGGCCAGCCCGGCGGGTTCGACGTGGCTGTCCAGTACTTCGACCTTTCCGGAGGCATGGCGCACTTCGCCCTCAAGATCAATGGCAGAGACGCCGCCCGCTGGGACGCCGATGCCCACCTGCCATCCAGCCGCCCGGATGGGGATAATTCCACGCGCTTTATAGCTCATAACGTGCAGCTCAAGCCCGGTGACACGATCGAGGTTGACGGAACTCCCGACCGGGATGACCGCGCGGCGCTCGATTACATCGAAATCCTTCCCGCGCACATGGCCCAATAACCTCTATTCTGAGAACTCATCGGCGAATCCATTTCCCTGGGAGAGTTATGTCCTCTTCACATTCGATTTCAAGACGTGCGTTTGCAGGAACAAGCGTTGCGGCGCTCACGGGCGCCGCGCTCGGTGCGGGCGCGCATGCTCCAGGCGAACAGCCGCCTGCGGTGCCTCCTGCCATCGCAGCATTGCCGGTTCTGTCCGGGCAGGCGCGTCCGTTCACCAACGCCGAGCGCCAGGCCCGCATCGAGCGCGCCAAAGCGCTGATGGCGGCGGCAAAGCTGGATGCCATCATCCTTGCCAACAGCTCCAACTCGTCGGTCTACTTCGCCGATCTGCGCCTGAACGGCGGCGAACGCCTCTGGGCCCTCGTACTGCCGGCGCGAGCCACTCCCTTTCTCGTCTGTCCGGCGTTTGAAGAGGGCCGGGCACGCGAACTGCTCTCCGCCGGCCCGCTGGGCAAGGATGCCGACGTGCTGGTGTGGCAGGAGGACGAAAGCCCCTTCGCCGCTCTCGGCAAGGGTCTCAAAGACCGCGGCCTGGCCTCCGGCACCATCGGCCTCGACGAGAACATGAAGTTCGTCTTCGCCGACGGCATCCGGGCCGCCAATCCTCATCTCACCGTGGTCAGCGCCACACCCGTCACCGCCGGCTGCCGCATGATCAAGGACGCTCACGAGATCGAGTGCATGCGCCTGGCCAGCCGCGCCACGCTGCTCGTCTACCGCGCCGTGGCGCAGTCGCTGAAAGAAGGCATGAGCACCGGAGACGTGCGCGGCCTGATCGCCGCGGCCTATCACCGCGTGGGCTTTGAGGGCGAGGCCAGCCTCAACATCGACGAGTTCACAGCTCTGCCCCACGGCTCCCGCCAGCCTCAGACCCTGCGCGAAGGCAGCATCCTCATGCTCGACGACGGCTGCCTGGTCGAGGGCTACAACTCCGACATCACCCGCACCTTTGTGCTGGGCAAGCCGACTGCAAAGATGAATGCTGTCTTCGACCTGGTCAAGCGCGCCCAGGCCGCGGCCCTGCATGCCGCACGCCCCGGCGTCCTGACGGCCGATGTCGATGCAGCCGCGCGCAAGGTCATCGTCGACGGCGGCTACGGGCCGGGCTTCACCTACTTCACCCATCGGGTCGGCCACGGCATTGGCCTCGATGGGCACGAGTGGCCCTACTTCGTGAAAAACAACATGTTCGGGTGGGATCTGGCGCCGCATCTGCAGGCCGGGATGACGCTCAGCGACGAGCCCGGCGTCTACATCAAGGGCGAATTCGGAGTGCGCCTGGAAGATGATCTGCTGGTTACCGAAAGCGGCGCCGAGCTGCTCACACCGCAAAGCCCGTCCCTCGAAGACCCGTTCGGAAACATGGCTTCCATTGACGGCTAATGGCAACGGACGTTCCCGCTTCTGAAGGCAAATGGCGGTCATTGTGATGGCCGCCACAGCGCCTCAGGAAAATATCGCCTTTTCTTCGCTTTTTGCGTGTTTTTGTATGTCTCATCCTGCTACAATCCCTTCGGAAATGCATTTCAGGCCGTGTCTGATTGTTCGCCCGCGACTGGGGAGACGCCTCGGAGTGCTTTACGAAGGAGAGTCTCCCGATGGCCATCGCCGACGACCGCACCAAAGCTGTAGAACTTGCTCTTTCACAGATCGAAAAACAGTTTGGAAAAGGCTCAATCGTGCGCCTCGGCTCGCGCGAGGCGCTGTTGCCGATCGCGGTCATCTCCACCGGCTCCATCAGCTTCGACGCCGCACTCGGCGTGGGCGGCATTCCGCGCGGCCGCGTCACCGAGATCTATGGCCCTGAGTCCTCGGGAAAGACCACCATCACGCTGCAGATCATTGCCGAGGCACAGCGGATGGGCGGCCTGGCGGCGTTTGTCGATGCCGAGCACGCGCTCGATCCCGGGTACGCGAAAAAGCTGGGCGTAGACGTCGATAATCTGCTCGTGTCGCAGCCCGACTCGGGCGAACAGGCGCTCGAGATCACCGAAGCCCTGGTCCGTTCCGGCGCCATCGACGTGCTGGTCGTCGATTCCGTTGCGGCCCTGGTGCCCAAGGCGGAACTCGACGGCGAGATGGGCGATTCTCACGTCGGACTGCAGGCCCGTCTCATGTCGCAGGCGCTGCGCAAGCTCACCGGCACGGTTTCGAAGTCCCGCACCGCCCTCATCTTCATCAACCAGATCCGCGAGAAGATCGGCGTGATGTTCGGCAACCCCGAAACCACCACCGGCGGCCGCGCGCTCAAGTTCTATTCTTCGGTGCGCATTGATATTCGCCGCATCGCCGCCATCAAGGAAGGCGACGCGGTTACCGGCAACCGTACCAAGGTCAAGATCGTGAAGAACAAGGTGGCCGCGCCGTTCCGCGAAGCCGAATTCGACATTCTCTATGGTGAAGGCATCAGCCGCGAAGGCGACGTACTTGACCTGGCCGTGGCCAACAATATCGTGGAGAAATCCGGCGCCTGGTACAGCTACTCCGGTGAGCGCATCGGGCAAGGGCGCGAAAACACCCGCGGCTTCCTGAAGGAGAATCGCGATATCTTCGCCAAAATGGACGCCGAGTTGCGCAAGAAGCTCAACATCGGCGCCCCCAAGGCCGAAGTGCCTGAGGTGCCCGCCGCGGGCCCCGCCGAAGCCAAGGAAGCGGTGCGCGCGCGCCGGGGATAGTCTCGCCCGTCTGCGGCGGACTGGCGAAGTTTGGCGTCTGGAGCCACGCACCATGGATGCTGCTCGCAGGGTCGCGCTCTGCATCTCTCCTGCTCTACACTTGAGCCATCGATGACGACGCTCGGACGATCTGCCCGGTTTGCCTTTTGGCCGATGCTGTGTCGGGCCGCTCTCTTATGCATTTGCGGATGGTTGCCTGCGGTTGGAGCTGCGACCACTCCACCAACGAAAACCACTCCGCCTCCCGCCGCCGACCGAAGTATCCGCAGGAATCCACGGCATCGTGCAACTGGACGGCCCCTGGCGCTTCCAGATGGGCGACGATCCGCGTTGGGCCGATCCGGCATTTGATGACTCGGCGTGGCCGACGGTCATGCTCGGCAAAACTCTCGCCGATCAGGGTTTCGACACGCTATGCAGGCTACGGCTGGTATCGCCTGCGGATCGATCCGCGCCAACTGCAACTCGGCAGCCAGGGCGACGATTCTCCCTTGGAACTGCTGATCACCAGTCATACCGTGGGCCAGCTTGCGGTTTATATCAATGGTGCGGCCGTCGGCCACACCATCGGCATGCGCGACCACCCCAGGATGTACATGTCCCCACCCTTCATCGTGGGGCTGCCTGCCGCAAAACATCCGGGCGATTCAGTCGTCATCGCCATTCGCAGCTGGGCTGCGCCCGGCGTTCCTATCACGCACGGTCTGCTCGAGCGGGTCGAGGCGGGATCTCATGCGGATGTGGCAGACAGGCTGGACCTCGCCATCTCCCGGCACTGGGATGAGCAGGAGGTCGCCGGGATGGTGGTATCGTTCCTGTTTATCTGTGTTGCCCTGCTGGGGACGATTCTCTACCTGGCGCAGCGGCATCACTCTGAGTACCTCTGGCTCGCCCTGCTCTGCCTTTCGGTGGCTCTTACGGGAGCCGTCCAGATCGGCTGGGGACTGGCACTGCTGCCGTCCCTCGCCTTCAACATCCTCAACCTCTGGACCGGGCGCATCTTCATGGCGGTCACGCTGGAGTTCGTGGTGCGCTTCACCTCGACCCAGAATCGCCGTCCCGTCCGTATCTTCCAGGTCTTCGCTTTGGTGCTGCCATTGCTGACTCTGGCCAAGATGCCGCAGGTTTTCTCTATCCTGTCGATAAGCGCCCAGGTCATCTTTTGCTCCCTGGTTTGTATCCTGCTCTTCCAGTCGTGGCGACGCGGCTTCCGCGAAGCGGGCATCATGCTGCCGCCCTTTTTCCTCGCCGCCATGGCCGATTCGATCGATACCATTCTCGACTACGCGGCCAGCCGGCACTGGCTCTCGGAGCGGTTCGCCTCTCACCTTTTCCATGTCGGACCGATTGGTTTCGGAACCGCCATCATCACCTATTCGATCTTCCTTGTCAGCCTGCTCTCCGTGATCCTCTACCGGTTTGTCCGGGTGAGCCAGGAAGAGCAGCGCTCCACCGCCGAGATCGCCGCGGCGCGCAGCGTGCAGGCCATGCTGATCCCCACCGAGCTTCCGTCGAACCACCACTTCATGCTGGAGAGCGCCTACGAGCCGGCCAATGGCGTCGGCGGCGACTTCTTCCAGGTGCTGCCGGTGGAAGACGGCTCGATGATGATTGTGGTCGGCGACGTAAGCGGCAAGGGACTGCAAGCGGCCATGAACGCCAGCAGCCTGGTGGGCGCCTTTCGCAATGAGCTCTCGCATGACCCGGCCACCGTCCTCAACCATCTGAATAACGTGATGCTGGGGGCGGCTTCCGGCTCGGCGCGCAGCAAGGATGCCGTTGCCGCGTTTGCCACCTGCCTCTGCGCGCGCCTATATCCCGATGGCACGATGACCGTCGCCAATGCCGGCCACCTGAGCCCTTATCGCGATGGGCGCGAAATGGAACTCCCGCCCGGCCTGCCTTTGGGCGTCATCGCCGAGCATGACCTACGATCAGGAAACATTTCAGCTGGAGCAGGGCGTCCGGCTTATCTTCCTCTCCGATGGCGTGGTCGAAGCCACCAACGCGCGTGGTGAACTGTTCGGCTTTGAGCGCACCCAGCAGGTGAGCCACGAGCCGGCACGGTACATCGCGCAGACCGCCAAGCGCTTCGGCCAGACCGACGACATCACCGTCATCTCGGTCTATGTCGCTTCGCGCGAGCTGCACCCCGCGGCTCCGGAGATGGCGCTCGCCCATTGAGAGCTGCGCGAAAGGACGCCGGAACGCCGCAAAATCCTCGCCGGCGGGATTCTCCCAGCCGCGCTGCTAGAATCCCCTTGGAGCGGCCTGCATGACAGTAAAAGCTCTTTATCCCGGCACATTTGACCCGCCAACCAACGGGCACATCGACCTCGTGCAGCGGGGAGCCAAGATCTTCGGGCACGTCATTGTGGCGGTGCTGAACAATCCCGGAAAGAATCCCCTCTTCACTGTGGCCGAGCGCGTGGAGATGCTGGGAGAGGCGACCCGCTCGCTGGGCAATGTGTCGGTGGCCACCTTCGACGGGCTCATGGTGGAGTTTGCCCGGCGCCAGGGCGCAACCGTCGTGCTGCGCGGCATCCGCGCCATTTCGGACTATGAGTACGAGTTCCAGATGGCGCTGATGAATCGGCGCCTCGCGCCGGAGCTCGAAACGGTATTCCTGCAGCCCGCCGGCCGCTATTCGTTTATCAGTTCGCGCATGCTGAAAGAAGTGTTCAGCTTTGGCGGCGACGTGACCGGGCTGGTCCCGCCCAATGTCCTGAAGCGCCTGCGCGGCCGGATGACCAAAGGCTGACCGCCGCCGGCACTGCGACGATCTCACCGTTGCGCGAACCGTTCCCTCATGCCGTAGACTGTTGCCTTTGAGCCGCAGTCAGAGGACGACACAATGCGCAGCCGCATACGCTGTTTGAGCATAGCCACCAGGATCGCTCTGGCCCTGCTCCTTGCCCCATCTTCCGCAATCCAGGCGCCATCCCAGACCCAGCCTCCGGCGCCGGACTTCCGTTC
Organism: uncultured Acidobacteriaceae bacterium; assembly: GCA_963737665.1. Taxonomy (GTDB): domain Bacteria; phylum Acidobacteriota; class Terriglobia; order Terriglobales; family Acidobacteriaceae; genus Telmatobacter. The sequence goes on along the minus strand of CAVTTW010000017.1, from coordinate 325,299 downwards.
CATCGCGCCCATTTCGTTTGACACCTCCGGCCCGGTCATCCGCGCCCACGCGGAAGCGCAAAAGCCCTTCACGGTGGCAGGCGAAAGCGGCGTCCTCGTGGGGCAGCAGGACGGTACATTCGAAGCGTGGATCCTCCCCGTCAAGGTCCTGAGCCACCTGACCATCGAGGCGGACGTCGAGGGGTACACCGTTCCCATCGACGTCAACAAGCAGGCCGCAGAGATCGAGGTGCATCCCGACCGCACCATCCTCACCTACGCCCATATTGCGTTCACAGTGCGGCAGATCATGTTTTCGCCGGCCGACGCGCCGCCGGGAACCGGCCCGGTGGTTCTGTTTGAATTTGACTGCCTTCACCCCACGGACTTCACCCTGCGCTTCACCCCCGAGTTGCGCTGGATGTGGCCGGAACGCAACGAAGGCGTTCCCAGCGCCGAATGGGTCGCTCCCGGACCCAATGCGTATGACAAGCCCGGCGGCTTCTACGTGCTGCACTCGGATTATCCCGACTTCGCCGCGGCCGTCACCATGCCCGGCGCGCGCCCCGGCATCCTGGCACCCTACCAGGAACGCCCGCAGGTCCATCCGGTCGAGCTCAAGCTGCACATCGACCCTGTCCGCGACCACGGGCGGCTCTACCCGCTGCTCATGGCAGTGGCCGCCAACCGCACCGCCGCCAATACCGCCGATCTCGGCGCCACCCTTGAGAAGCTCGACACCAGCATCGCCTCCGCCTATCAGGCCCACTCCGCGGCGTATAAAAAGCTGCTCGCCGGTTCGGTTGCCATCGACACCCCTGACAAGTCTCTGAACGACGCGTTCCAGTGGGCCGTCGTCTCCATCGAACAGCTCAAGGCCAGGGCCCTGGCACGCGCGCATCCCGATCAGCCCGGCGATCCCAGCCTTGTTCCCAGCGGTGAAACCGCGCTGGTAGCGGGGTACTACGAATCGGGCGACTCCGCACGTCCCGGATTCGGCTGGTTCTTCGGCCGCGACGCGCTCTACACCCTCTACGCGGTCAATGGCTACGGTGATTTTGCGCTATCCAAATCGGAGCTTGAATTCCTGATCAGCCGCCAGCGTGCCGATGGCAAGATCATGCACGAGTATTCCCAGACCGCCGCGGCCATCGACTGGCAATCGTTTCCGTATATGTACGCCGCAGCCGACGCGACGCCGCTCTTCCTGCTGGCCATGCTCGACTACGTCCGCGCCAGTGGCGATACAGCCTTCCTCTCCGCGCATCGCGACGCTATAGAAAAGGCCTGGGCCTTCGAGACCAGCCACGCGCCGGGCCCGGAGCAAGGCGGCAACGGCATCTACGAGAACACCCAGGGCACGGGCTGGGTGGAAAGCTGGCCCGGCGGCATGCCGCATCAGGAAATCTACCTCGCGCTGCTCGATCAGCAGGCCTCGGCGGCCATGGCGCAGATCGCAGCACTCCTGCACGATCAGAACGAAGCGCAGGCCGCGCAGTCGCGGGCCGAGCACGTAGCCCAAACCATCAATACGCAGTTCTATGACTCCGAAAAAGGCTGCTACGCCTTCAGCCGGGGTGCTGACGGGGCGCTCGACCGCACCACGACGGTCTACCCCACGCTGGCGTGGTGGTCGCAGCTCCCCGGTACAGGTCAGCCAAACAGTGCGAACTCGATCCTGGCCCACCCTGACGCATGCCTGAGGCAATTCGCCGGCTCAGGCCTGGCCACCGACTGGGGCCTTCGCGACGTTTCTGACCAGGAGAAGATCTATGACGGCATGAGCTACCACCAGGGCTCCGTGTGGCCTCTGTTCACCGGTTGGGCCGCGCTGGCAGAGTATCGAGGAGGCCAGCCTCTGGCCGGCTATCAGATGCTGATGGAAAACGCCAACCTCACCTGGGCCCAGGATCTCGGCGCCGACACCGAACTCCTGAGCGGCGATTTCTTCATTCCCTTTGGCCGCAGCACCAGCCACCAGCTATGGTCGAGCGCCATGGTCATTACGCCCACGCTGCGCGGCCTCTTCGGCATCGACATCGACGCCCAGACCAAGACCATCACCGTCAATCCGCACCTGCCCGCCGATTGGGATCATGCCGAAATCAGGAACCTGCGCGTGGGCCCGGACACCGTCGATTTGGCCTTTATACAGTCGAAGGATGAAACCACAGTATCCGTGCGCGGTTCCAACTCCGGGGGGATCAAGCTCGTCAGCATGGAATCGGCAGCAAAGTCGCTGCCCAATGCCACGCTCAGCATCCCCCGGCCGGCGGTGGAGATCGGCTCCTTCTTTGAAAAGCCGATCCCCGGCAGCCGCACGCAAAACACCAGAATCCTCTCCCAGACCTACGCCGCGCATCAACTCACTCTGACCGTCGAGGGGCCCGCGGGGTCGCAAGCCGAGCTTCCTCTCGTGCTCTCATCCCCAGCCCTGAAACTCCACGCGGATGGAGCCGAACTCATGGACACGCCGCAATCCAAGGAAGACAAAACGCCTGGGCGAGCCCTTGCAGTGACGGTTCATTTCCCTTCCGGAGAGGGTTGGAAGACCGCTACGGTCACGCTGACCTGGTGATCCAGCTCATTTTGTCCTTCGCGGCTGAGAGACAGAAGGGACCCCAAGCCATCCGGCCGCGTCCCTGTTCCCGCCCCGCAGGCGAAAAGCAACTACCTGTCCCCTCTCCGGCATCGGAAGCCCAAGGAACGAGAAAGCTCTCTCAGGCGCTGTGCCTGAGCGCAACAGGATAGGTAAAGGAGATCCGATGATTACAAAGCTCAATCTAAACAGGATCTGGTTATGCTCGGTTCCGGCTATGTTTTTGAGTGCCGCCCTGGTGGCGCAGGTCCCCGGCGGCGGAGGCGCCCCGCAGCAACCCAGCGCGCCCAGCAACCAGCCTAACTCCACGATGAACACGCCCACTGACAGCGGAAATGCGCCCACCGCGCAAAACTTCAGCGACCAGGCCTTTGTTTCCAAAGCTCTTGAGGGTGGAGACGCCGAAGTTCAACTAGGGCAACTGGCCGAGCAAAAGTCGCAGAGCCAGGATGTGAAGCAATTTGCTCAGAAGATGGTCAACGACCACGGCCAGATGGGCGACAAGTGGTTCAAGCCGCTCGCCAAGCAGATGGATGTGAGCGTCCCCAAAGGTCCATCCAAGAAAGACAAGAAGCTGATGGAGAAGCTACAGGCGCTCTCCGGCCAGCAGTTTGATACCGAATACATTCAGGCCATGCTGAAGGACCACAGGGAAGACCTCAAGGACTTCCAGAATGAGGCCCAGGCGGCCCAAAACCCCGCTCTGAAGCAGGTCGCAGAGCAGGGACAAAAGGTCATCGAACAGCACCTGCAGCTGATCCAGCAGATCGCGCAGGCTCACAACGTCCCCGTCAACGGAAAGTCCGGCGAAGTCTCCAGCCGATAATGTCGATCGCCGCAGAAGGAACGGCCGGGCAGCGCTGCCCGGCCGTTCCTTTTTTTGCTACTCTGCTTCGACGAAGAATGCTGGCGATCTGAAATCCTTCGTTTGGAGAGCGGGGTCTCTTGAGGCGGGCATGTAACACTATCGTACGGAGATACGATCGGAACGTTCGCTATATCGCGACTTCAGGCTGAGCGTCCGATAGGCTGGAGGTCGCATGCAGATCATCCCCCCTCACCATCGCCTGCACCGGCGTTCCTTCCTTCATGCCACGGGTAAGTTGGCGGCGGCAGTACTTCCGGCAACGTTGCTGGCCCAGAGGACGAATGGGCAGCAACAGCATGGACAATACTATGACGTCTCGACCAATGAGAACCTGATGCGGCAGCACGGGATCCTGAGACGCGTGCTGCTGATGTATGACGAAGTGATTCGCCGTATTGACGCCAAGCAGGAATTTCCATCACAAACCGTGATCGACTCCGCCCAGATCGTGCGCAAGTTTATTGAGGACTACCACGAGAAGCTGGAAGAGGAGCATATCTTCCCGCTCTTTCGGAGGTATTACCGCAGGGACGATGTGCTCAGGTTGTATGCACAGAAGCTGGTCGATTTGGTGGATATCCTCGACACGCAGCATCCGGCGGGACGACGCCTCACGGATCGCATCCTCTCAACTCTCCAATCGTTAAAGACTCCGGAAGATCGCCAGAAGCTTGCCCAGAATCTCCGCGCCTTCATCCGCATGTACGCGCCCCACTTGGCGCGCGAGGATACGGTTCTCTATCCGGCCCTGCACGTAATCACGAGCCGGCAGGAATATGACGACCTCGGCGAAAAATTCGACGAGATTGAGCACAAGACATTCGGCGCGGACGGATTCGATATCTACCTCGACCAGGTTACGGCGTTCGAGAAGCATCTTGGCATCTACGACCTGGCACAGTTCACGGCCACATAGGAACCCTCTGGTGCGGCCCGGAAGAATCTCGATCGCATGTAAACCTGTCGCAGGAATCGAAAGATGAGGCTCGGTCGAATGCGGAATCCATTGCCAGGAGGGGTTCTGTTCAGCTTCATGATAGGGATCGCGGGCTGGAGCGCGATCCAAGTTGGCGCGAGCGCAGGCAATGTAAGCGTCCCAGCAGCGTCCCAGACCAGCAATTCGCCCAACCCGGCGAAGGCAGCCTCAACCCTCACCGTGTCGCTATCTCCAATGCGTGGAGGCGTGACAGTAACTCAGGAGTTCAAACTCACAGCGAGTGTCGCAAACGATCCCTCCGGTTCTGGCGTTACCTGGACTTCCTCCGGCGGGATTCTGAGCAGCCAGACGGCGAACTCCGCCACCTTTACGGCCACAGCGGCGGGGGTCTACACGATTACCGCGACCAGCAACGCCGATCGAACCAGGACCGCAGTGGCGAGTGTCGGCGTAACCGATCTCGCTGGCGTTGCGACGTGGCGGAATGACCGCGAACACTCCGGAATCAATGCGCAGGAATACGCTTTGACCGGCCAGAATGTAGTCAGCAGCAAGTTTGGAAAGCTCTTTTCGTGCCCGGTGGACGGTTGGGTCTTTGCCCAGCCTCTCTGGATGGCCAGGTTAGGAATCGGCGGCGAGCGGCACAACGTTGTCTTCGTTGCCACGGAGAACGACAGCCTTTACGCTTTTGATGCCGACGGTCCAGGGTGCAAGGCTGTCTGGTCCAGCCCAAGTGTGAGTTTCATACCGGGCGATGAGAAGATTGCGCCTTTGGAAGATCTAGAAAACGACAGCATCGCCTTGGGGCCAGTTACCGGCATCACCGGAACGCCTGTGATCGACCCATCCACTAAAACCATCTACCTCGTGGCCGTGACGGAAAGCAAATCCACGGGAACGATCATCCAGAGGCTCCACGCGATCGACATCACTACGGGGCGAGAGCGTCCCAATTCTCCCGTGGTGATTGAGGCGTCGGTAAGAGGGAAGGCTTACGACAGCGCCAGCGGCGCTGTTTCCTTTGCCGCGAAGATGGAGAAGCAGCGCACCGCGCTGTTTCTGCTGAATGGGGTTGTTTATATCTGCTGGGGCAGTTACTTCGATAAGGACCCCTACCATGGCTGGGTGATTGGCTACAGCGCTTCCACTCTGGCCCAGGTCAGCGTCTTCAATGACACCATCGACGGCGGGCGCGGCGGCATCTGGATGGCCGGCGCCAGCCCCGCAGCCGATTCGCAGGGCAATCTCTATCTGATCTCCGGCAACGGCGATTTCAACGCTAACAACGCGGGCGGACGGAACTACGGGGATACGCTTTTGAAGCTCAGGACTTCCGGCAGCCTTTCCGTCTCTGACTGGTTCACCCCGTTCGATCAGACGGAGCTTGCGGAGCAGGACCTGGATTTAGGCGGTGGCGGGGCGGTGCTTCTTCCCGATCAACTGCGAGGCCCCTCTCCCCACCTCGTTCTCGCGTGCGCCAAGTCCGGAATGCTCTACGTGCTCAACCGCGACCATTTGGGTCATTACAATTCTTCAAGCGACGCACAGATCGTGCAGAGCTTTATGGTGGATAAAAACGGAATCTATTCCACGCCGCTATTCTGGCAAAACACTCTCTATGTGGTGGCGAACCAGGGACCCGTCAGGGCATTTCGATTCTCGCCGGAGACCGATCAATTTCAGACCGAGCCGTTTTCATCATCCAGTCAGCCGTACTACTATCCTGGAGCCACGCCGGTTCTTTCTGCTGCCGGAACCGAAAACCCAATTCTCTGGGTCATCGATCCAGCGAAACCGGGTGTGCTGCACGCCTATGACGCGTTGGCCTTGAACACCGAGTTTTGGAATAGCTCGCAGGCCGCGAGCAATCGCGATCGGGCGGGAAGGGGAGTCAAATTCACCGTTCCCACCGTTGCGAATGGAAAGGTGTACATGGGCACGCGAACCGAACTGGACGTTTACGGGCTGTTGCCGGATTAGGGTGGCGATGGCCTCGACGAAACCAAGGCCGTTTTGACATCTTGCCAACCGTGAGAAGCCGCGCCTTTCATCTCGACGGAGAAGAAATCCAAGTGTCGTGCAAGTGGAGAATCCGATGGGTTAGCCTGGCGGTTGCTTGTGCCGCGCTAGCCGTACCTGCATATTCCCAGGCAAAGGACTCTGCCATCGAATCGCAGCCAACCCCCGGCATCTACCTTCCACCCAACGAACAGCATCCCGCAGTCGGGCTGCCTATTTACCGCAAGAGCAATCACGGAGTGTACGTCTCGGTTGGGACCGAGCGTTCCTTCATCGGAGCCGCCCTATCCAGCGCCAATGCGTTGTTTGTCATCGACTACGATCCCGACACCATCCGGTTCGCGAACATCAATCGAGCCCTCCTTGCTGCCAGTACCGATCGCGCCGACTACTTGAACCTGCGCCTGAAGGCGTCGGCCGCAGCATGGCAACAGCGATCCCGGCGCCTCGCCGGAGTCGACAAGGAAACGCTGTCCAACCCCGAGTCGTGGAACTTCTGGGAGAAAAAAGTTCGCAACAACGAAACCGCCTGGAATAACGCCTTCGGACACTTCCACACCGAGCCGAAACTCTCCAGCGATCCCTTCTTTGCCGCAAATTACCTCTTTGATGATCGTCTTTACGGCCACCTGAGTCAGTTAGCAAAGGGCTCGCGGATCTGGGCCCGCCAACTCGATCTTCGCCACGACAATGAGGTGCGCTCTTTGTGCGAACAGTTGAAGTCCAGGGGACTGACCCTGGGTGTCATTGACACCTCCGATGTTCCGAATTCCTCGGAAACCGGCACGAGCATTGCCGCGCAATACGTCAAGTTGATCTCGCACTACGCGCCGGACAGCGCCATTTTCCTGAACACCGCACCGAGTGGCGGGCACGGCGTCCACTGGAGCTACTTCGCCTTCACCAACAGAACCATTCGCGGCCGCGACCTGAACACCATCCAGCGGCGGTACGAAATCGAAATGAAGAAGATCAGCTCCACCGCCCAGTTGCAAAGCCTGCTCGACGATCCCGACGCCACCAACCATTGAAGCGACGATCCAAACTCCAATCAGTTCCCCAGAGCGTGGCCTGGCAGGCAGCAGCAGCAGCAGGTTTGGGCCAGCGGTCAGATACGCATCGGCATCAGAACATACCGCGAGCGGTACTCCGCGTCCGGGTCTTCGGGCCGCATCTGGCCGGCGCTCTGCGAGTCTTTGAACTCCAGCCTGACTTCGCCCTCGTTCCCAAGTGCTTTCAGGAAATCGAGGATATAGCTCGAATTGAAGCCAACCACGATCGGGTCGCCCATGTAGGGCGTATCGATCACGTCTTCGCTCTCACCGGACTCCGTGGAACTGGAGCTGATCTTCAGCTCGTTCCCCTCCAGGCGCAGCCGGATGGCTCCCGACCGCTCATCGGCAAACTGCGCCACGCGCTGGATCGCCGAAGACAGTTCGCTCGACCGCACCACCGCGAACTTGGTGTTATCCCGCGGCATGACCGCTTCGAAGTTGGGAAACTGCCCTGACAGCTTGCGCGTGCTCAGGGTGCGATGCCCGACGCGGAAGAACAGGGTGTGCTCATCATCGGCAAACTCGACCTTGTCGGCATCGGTGTTCGACAACAGCCCCTGCAGCTCCTGCAGCGCCTTGCGCGGAATCAGCACACGCTTTTCGCCGCTGATACCCTCGAGCGTCTCGCCGGGCTTCTCAACAAACGACAGCCGGTGCCCGTCGGTAGCGACCATGGCAATCGATTCCGCCTTGAGCACCATCAACGCTCCGTTGAGCGTATAGCGCGACTCTTCGTTCGAAATCGCAAAGATGGTGCGGGCGATCAGTGTCTTCAGCGCCACGGTGGGGATGCTTGTCACAGCAACGGTTGGAAACTCGGGCACCTGAGGGTAGTTGGCGCGCGCCATTCCGACCATCTTGGTGTTGGAGCGGCCGCTGCGGATCTGCACCCAGTGGTTGTCCAAAAGCTTGATCGAGATATCGCCGTCCGGCAGCAGCTTGATGTAGTCGTACAGCTTCCGCGCCGGAATCGTGCATGCCCCAGGCTTCTTCACCTTGACCGCAGCGCTGGTCCGGATCGCCTGGTCCAAATCCGTTGCCGTAATGTTCAGCCGGTCGCCGTCCGCTTCGATCAGAAAATTTGACAGAATGGGAATCGTGGTCTTGCGTTCGACCACGCTCTGCGTGGCAGTCAGTTCCTTCACCAGTTCCTGGCGGCTTACGGTTATTTCCATCGCTGCCCCCTGCGCGACCGGTTGCTCTACTTCAGTCTCCACGATCGACATAGTCCCACCCCGCTCCGCACCAATTTTTCACTGGGAATCTTGCCAATTCCGTGATGGCCCCACTCTACAACACCGCACAGGCCCCCGGAAACGTACTTTCGGATTCACCCTGATTGTATTCACCTTCGCCATCAAGCGCGCGTGGAAAACCGGTGTTCATCTCTGGAATCCAAAGCAAACTGCCGCCTGGGCCAACTGGGCCAATCCCAGAAGTTTCCTTTCCGGGCTCCCTCGGCTTCGCGCGGCAGCGTTGGCGAGCCCGAGCCACGGCGTCTGGAAGCTGCCGGTGCCTTGCCCCTTTGACTAAGCCAAATTCCTGCCCGCACATCTCTCGGATCACGACTGCGGCGGTTAAGAGGAAAAGGTGTATTAGGTAAAAACAATCCTAGTAATACCCGTAGTTCGCGCTGGAAAAGTGGAAATTCTCTCCAACTCCTTCGTCTGCCGTATTTGCCCCCGGGGCTGTTTTTCTAAATCCCGGCTGTGCAATTCAGGAAGTCTGGAAAACTGGAGAGCGTGAGTCGCCTGAGCCCCCACTTTCCCACGCCTTGCACAGGCTCGTTGAAAACCCCTGTGAATCGCCCGATTGTTTTGTGAAAAGCACGTACAGGTACGCATGGATACAGGCGATTGCGGACCTCAGTCCTCCACAAGGCAGCCCGTTCCGCCTCCTCCGCGCCAACCTTACGGTCCAGCGAAAAAAGGCACCCGGTGGCGCCTCCTGGTGCACCGTATTCCCAAGTCCGATCCTCTTCCCGTTCCAGTACGAAGAGGCTCACTGGCGCCAGGTTTCGTCGCCCATCTTCCTGCGGGAAGATCCTACAATTTGTATGGAAGGGAAAAGCGTGCGGTGGCCATGAACGTCGCCCAACTCGAAGAGCAGCTTCTGGAGATCACGGCGCGCAACGCGCCGGGTCGCGAATTCTGCGACGCGATCGCCGAGCTGGCCCGTACCGGACGATTCGGGCAGCTGCGGAGCGTGCTGCCGACCATCGTCTATGACGAGCTTTGGTCTCGTTATCGCCGCGACCCGGCCGCATTCGTGGTGGAGTGGCGCGCTCTCGCCTGCGAGATGCGTCAGGGATTTGTTCAGCATGCACGCCAGCGCCTTACCTCGCTTACCCGGCTGCAGCACCCTGCGAACGGCACGGCGACCCCGGCGTGGCAGGAGATTCAGCGCGCCCTCGATAACCAGGAAAACGACCTGCTGCGCGCCGCCTTTGCGCTGGAATTGCTGGAAATGATCGAACCGGCGGTCCTTCGTGCCACGCACCTCCGCGAGTGCGTCGTCGCCGCCCCCTGTTCCGACGAGGCCGACCGCTACCTCGATGAGGCCACGCGCTGTTACTTCTTCGGTCTTTACACGGCCTGCGCCGTCATGTGCCGTTCCGTGCTTGAGGAGGCCATTAAGCAAAAGCTGCCGTCCGGGCTGGCCCGACAGATCCGTACGCGGTACCGCAACGCGGCTACCCTCGGGAACCTGCTCCACGAGGTCAACAACAATCTGCAGTTGACCGGAATCGACAGCGGCTTTCCGCGGGTGGCCAACCAGGTCAACGACACCGGAAAAAAAGCGGTGCACCAGGGGCTGCTCGCCGAGGACGAAGCCCGGCATTGCCTGCAGAGTGCCCGCGAAGCCCTGCGCTTGCTGCTTCGAACCTGATGCCGGCATGGGCGATGCCGTCGCCACGACTTCTTCTATACTGAATCCATCCATGTCCTACGCGGCCGCCATCGACCAATTGAGCTCCATGGCGCCCGAGCTGTTCACTCGCCCTGGCCAGGCGCGGCGCAAGTTCTCCCTCGACGAGATCCGCATTCTTCTTGAGGCTCTGGGCAATCCGCAGCGGCGTTTTCCCTCTGTTCTGATTGCGGGCACCAACGGCAAAGGGTCCACTGCCGCCACGCTCGCGTCCATTCTTTCCGAGTCGGGAGTGCGCACCGGCCTCTACACGTCGCCCCATCTGGAGCGTGTCAACGAACGCATTCGCATTGGCGCGGAACTGATCGGCGACGACGATTTCGCCCGCCACTACTTCAAGGTTCACGACACCGCGCAGGATTTGGTGGTCGCCGGCGTGCTGCCGCAACACCCCAGCTTCTTTGAATGCCTTACGGCGCTCGCCTTCCTCCACTTTGCTGAAGCCGGCGTGCAGATGGCCGTCCTCGAAGTGGGCATGGGCGGCCGCCTTGACGCGACCAACATCGTCGAACCGATCGCCTCCATCGTGACCGACATCTCTCTCGACCACCAGGAATGGCTCGGTTCCACCGTTCGTGAAATCGCCCGCGAAAAGGCAGGGATCCTGCGCGCCGGGGGCACATTGATCACCCTACCCCAACATCCCGAGGCTAACCAGGTGCTGGGCGAAGTGGCGACGGATCTCGGGGTTCGCGGGGTGAGCGCTACCCCTTATGTGCCCTCCATGGACGCCGGCGGTGCCGGCCCCTATTCCATCGAAGTTCTCGGATCGGTCATTGAGGTGGCGTCGCCGCTCATCGGCGCGCATCAGCATCGCAACATCGCCCTGGCCATCGCAGCGGCTGTCGAGCTGCGTCAGAGCCGCGGTTTCGCCATTACTCCCGACTCCATCGCAGCCGGAATTCGGCACACCACGTGGCCCGGCCGCATGGAGCAGATGCAGACCGGTTCGACGCGGTGGATCCTCGATGTGGCTCACAATCCTGCGGGCGCGTGGGCCCTGCGTGCCAGCCTCCGCAGCCTGCTGGGAAACGCCGACGGCGACGTCCCAGGCGCGGTGCTGGTGTTCAGCTGCCTCCGCGATAAGCCCCTCGACGAACTCGCGCAGATTCTCTTTCCCCTCTTCGAAAAGATCGTGTTTGCGCCGATTCACAGCCAGCGGGCCACTGCGATGGAAGATCTGCTTCGCGCCGCGGAGAGTACCGGAACTCCTGCGAACGCGGCCGCCACGGTGAGCGATGCGCTCGGCGTGGCCCGCAACCAGGCTGCGGGCGGTCTGGTGGTCGTCTCCGGGTCCGTCTATCTGGTGGGTGAGGCGCGCAGCCTCCTCCTCAGCCACGTCCGCGGGGCCCAGCCGTGAGCCCCCGCCCGGAGCCGCTGCCGCGCCATCACCGCTGGCGGACGAACGTCCTGCAGGCGCCGGTTTTCTTCCTCAACACGGCTTTCTTTGGTTCTCTTGCCCTGCTCGCCTCCCTCTTCGCGAAGACAGGGCGTACTCAGCATCGCATCGCCCGGGTGTGGGCGCGCGCCTGCATCTGGATCTCGGGGTCGCGGCTGATTATCCATGGGGCGAATAATTTACGAAAGTCCAAAATTGCGGTCTACGCGGCAAATCACACCTCCTACATGGATACGCCGGTCGTCTTCGCCGCGCTACCCTTCCAATTTCGTATCCTGGCGAAGAGGGAACTCTGGTCCATCCCCTTCATAGGATGGTACTTGGCTCGGTCAGGGCAAATCCCCATCGACACCGAAAACCCCCGCACCACTCTCTCCAGCCTCGGCGCCGGGGTCAAAGCGTTGCGGGCGGGAATGCCTCTCTTCGTCTTTCCGGAGGGCGCCCGCACCCCGGACGGCGAGCTCCAGAACTTCCTCTCCGGAGCGGCCTTTCTCGCCATCCGCGCCCAGGTTCCGCTGGTGCCGATTGCTCTGACTGGCGTATACGATCTTCTTCCCATCCACACACGGCACTTCTATCCGGGCACTCTAACCCTTTCCGTGGGCGAACCCATCGATACCACCGGCATGACGCCGCGGCAGATGGAGGAATTAACCGGCAAGCTGCGCGCGGCGATCGAGCGTCTTCGTACCCAATCCTCCAGCGCCCAGGAGGAAAGCGCGCGCGCGGCAGTCCGGGCGGAGGTATAGTGTCCACGCCGAAGAACTTGTAATTATTTTAAAATCATATATATACGAGAGAATATAGGTATCACTATCCAGCCGCTCACCGACAGGCATACACTATTTGTTCCATGAGCCTTCGCATCGCAATTCCCGAGCCCACCAGCAAAGACGCAGCCTACAATCTGCGCTGCCTGCCCCAGTACATCGCCGCCCTGCAATCCGCAGGTGCTGTTCCTACGGTCGTCCCGCTGCACGAACGCCGGGACCGGGTGGCGCGCCTCCTTGCAAATGTGCAGGGCATACTCCTTCCCGGCAGTGGGTACGATGTAGACCCGGAGTCCTATGGCCAGGCGCGCATCCCGGCCTGCGCCGAGGCAGATGCGGGACGTGCGGCGGTCGATGAACTTCTTCTCGAGGACGCATTCAATCGGCAAAAGCCCATTCTGGCCATCTGTTATGGCATTCAAAGTCTGAACGTCTGGCGCAATGGGTCTCTGATACAGGACCTGGCACTGGAGGGCAAGACGGCGGTGGACCATGCGCCAGGACGTGCGATCCTCGACGCGCATTCGGTTCGGGTCGTCGCGGACAGCCGCTTGGGCCGGATGGTTCCCGAGGCCGTCGAGGCCGTGCATGTGAACTCCAGCCACCACCAGGCTCTTCGTACCCCGGGCGACAACCTGCGCGTCACCGCCGTCTGTCCCGCCGATGGTGTGATTGAAGCCGTTGAACTCGATTCGCCCGATCACTTTGTAGTCGGCGTGCAATGGCATCCCGAGCGATCGTATACCGCCGACTCTTTCTCCCGCCGGATCTTCGCGGCTTTTGTCAGGTCGGCCGCAGAGTGGAAACCTCGGCGCGTGGAAGAATCACTCGCCACCGCATGACGGACAGTTTTGTGCCCGCCTCCGCAGGCGAGATCGGGGCTCGCCTGAGCGCTCTGCTGCGCGAGGTCGATCTGCCCCCTCTCACTGAGGCCCAAATTGCACAATTTGAGAGCTACTACACGCTCCTGGTCCGGTGGAATGCCCGGATTAATCTGACCGCGATCAGGGACCGTGAAGGGATTCTAAGCCGGCACTTTGTGGAGTCCATCGCCTGTGCCTGCTCTCTTCCGGCCGAAATTGCCTCCCTTTTGGATTTCGGTTCGGGCGGGGGTTTTCCAGGAGTTCCAATTGCCATCTGTCGTCCCGACATCAGGGTCACGCTGGCGGAGTCGCAGGTCCGCAAGGCCGCATTTCTTCAGGAAGTTGTTCGCAGTCTGGGGATGAACGTTCGGGTGCACGCGGGGCGGGCAGAAACGCTCCCAGGCGGGTTCGACTGTGTCACGCTGCGAGCCGTCGACCAAATGGAGGTCGCAGTGACCGCCGCATCCCGCTTGGTACGACCAGGAGGCTGGCTAGGCGTGATGACCACCCGAGCCAAGCTTCCGGATGTGGTCTATGTCGCGGGTGACGATGTATGCTGGGCGACCGAGATCCGCCTGCCCAGTCGCGGCGAGCAGATCATTGCATTCGGGCAAAAGAAGCTGTGATCTCGATCTTGATGGTCAAGAAGAGGCGCCACGCCGAATCCGAGGGAGACCATTTCCCGCTCTGGCAGTTTTTTTGGGGGGGGTGTGGATCAATGTTCCACGTGGAACACTGGGGTTTCCTTCAAAAGGGCGTACGCAAGAATCGCCGCTCCGACCTTGGACTAATGACCTTGGACTTACAACAATGTTCCACGTGGAACATCCTCAGACGCTTAAGAAATAAGAACGACAAAACATTCCGACCGCCGAGGAGTTTTCCACCATTGGTGCCCCTCCCGTGCGTCACCGTGCCATCCCGCATACCTGTCCCTAACTCGATGTGAATAAAACCGTTACGGGATACTCCTGGCGCAGCGGTGCAGGCGCTTTCCACAGCCTGTCCACGTTGTCCACAGGCGCCCGGGCTATCGTTTGAATCGCTCGCAACGGTAGTCTTAGAGGCCATGGGAAAGATTGTCGGAGTCGTGAATCAGAAGGGGGGAGTGGGCAAAACCACCACCGCGATCAATCTGAGCGCCTGCCTAGCGCTGGAAGGATTGAAAATCCTGCTGGTGGACTGCGACCCCCAGGCCAACGCAACGTCCGGGGTCGGTATCCAGCGCGACGATGCGCGGCACTCAGTCTATGACGTCCTCATGGGACAGTCTCCGGCGGAGCAGGTGATCCTGCCCACCCAGATCGAAACGCTCTCCGTACTTCCCGGCTCCAAAAACCTGACCGGCGCCAATATCGAACTGGCGGGCGCGGAAGATCGCGCCTTGCGCCTGCGCCGTGCACTGAGCCCCGTGCAGGCCACCTATGACCTCATCCTTCTCGACTGTCCCCCAGCCCTCGATCTGCTCACTCTCAATGTTCTCGCGGCGTCCAACTCCCTCATCGTCACCATGCAGGCAGAATACTTTGCCCTCGAAGGGATTTCCGAGTTGATTTCGACTCTGGAGCGGGTCCGCGCGGCCTTCAATCCCGAAGCCTCAATCGAAGGCGTATTGCTGACCATGTATGACGACCGCACGAATCTGGCGCAACAGGTGACCGAGACCCTGCGCGAATATTTCAAGGAGCGTTTATTCAAGACCGTTATTCCGCGAAATGTACGCCTGGCCGAGGCTCCGAGCCACGGAAAACCGGTCGCGCTTTATGACCCGCGCTCCCGCGGCACCGAGGCGTATTTCGACCTGGCCGCGGAGTTTCTGGCGCGGAACAACATGGAAAGTCCTCGAGCCGCGGCTCGAAAGGCTGCGGCGGCGGCGCCAAAGCCGAAGGGCCGCGACATTCGCTTCTGGCCTTATGCCTGATGAGCTACAACTCGCTCGATCACGCGCATCTTGAGCGAAATTTATGAACACGAAGGAAGCGGCCAGCCCAAAAGCGGCCTTGCTTTGAAGGAACCAACCCATGAGTATCGCGACTCCCGACACAAAACGCCGCGCTCTCGGTAAGGGGCTCGAGTCACTGCTGCCCCGCGTACAACCTCCGGCAGCGCCCTCCCCGCAATCGGAAACGGAAGGCGGAAAACCGCGCGAGATTTCCGTCGATTTGATCGACGCCAACCCGTTCCAGACGCGGTCGCAGGTGAATCCGGAACAGCTGAGCGAACTGGCCGCATCGATCTCGGCGAACGGAGTGGTGCAGCCGATCTTGGTGCGGCCCCAGGCCAATGGGCGTTTCCAGTTGATCGCCGGCGAGCGCCGCTGGCGGGCGTCGAAGGTAGCGGGCAAGACGACGATCCCAGCGATCCTGCGGCAGGTGTCGGATGAGCAGGCGATGGAGATCACCATCGTCGAAAACTTGCAACGCGCCGATCTCAATCCCATGGAGCAGGCGCGTGCATTTGAGCGCCTCTCGCGCGAGTTCAACATGACCCAGGAGCAGATGGCCGTCCGCACGGGCAAGGATCGAGCCAGCATCGGCAACTTCCTTCGCCTGCTGAAACTGCCGGCCGAGATTCAGGGAATGGTAGAGTCCGGGCAGCTTACTTTCGGACACGGCCGCGCCCTGGTGGCGCTTCAGCACCATCCCGGCCTGCAAAAGGCAGCCCAGCGCATCGTAGCACTTTCGCTTTCTGTTCGCCAAACCGAAACCTATGTGCAAAGCCTTCTGAACCCCCAATCCAAAATCAAAGAGGAGAAGCCCGAACCTGTCGTCGATCCGAACGTGCGTGAGGTGAAGGACAGGTTGCAGCGAGCGCTCGGTCTGAAGGTGAGTATCGAGGACAGCAATGGCCGCGGCAAAGTCATCATCGAGTACGCGCGCCTTGAGGACTTCGATACCCTGCTGGAGCAATTGGCCGGTAAGTAGTCATGCGCCTGTTTGTCGGAATTCCGCTCGGGGAATCCGTGGCCCGTGAGCTCTCCAAGCTGACCGAACAGCTCAAAGGGTCGCTGGGTGGGCTGAACCGGAACGAGCTGAAATGGTCGGCGGAGGCCGGCTGGCACATCACGCTGCAGTTTTTGGGAAAGACGACCGAGCCGCAGTATGTATGCGTGGTTTCGGGCCTGCGCCGGATCGTCACCCCGCCCTTCTCGATTCAACTGGATCCGCCGGGATTCTTTCAACGCGTGGGAGTGTTCTTTGCCGGCGTACGCGTGTCAGAGGAGTTGCTGGGGCTGCAGCAGCGGGTGACGGCGGCGACGGGACCATGCGGCTTCGCGTCCGAGGAACGGCCCTATCATCCGCACATCACCCTGGCGCGCAGCAAAGGCGGCCGCGGCGGTTTACGCGAACTGCAGGCTCGCCTTCCCGAGGGGATGGAGTTTTCCGGCTTTGTGCCCCGGGAGTTTCTGCTCTACGAGAGCTTTCCCGGCCCGGGCGGGTCGCGATACGAGGTCCGCGAGAGGTTTCCGCTGCAAGCTTCGCGGGAGCAGTAAATCACACAGGAAGGGCACGTGCGGTTTGACTGGGAATCATTGGCCGGAGGGGCGATAATTGGCCTGAATCCTGCCCGGCCGGCCGGAAAATGCGGCGTACGTCAGCCCGGCGATGGAGCGCAGTTGGTATGAAACGGGAGTTCCATCGGCGGTCAGGCTGGCCAGATGACCCGCATCGCATGAGACGGGGAGCAGCGCCTGGATTCCATTCGCGTTTTCTCCGATCGCGATCGTAAAGCTCAACTGGCCATTCGACCAGGAGAGGTCTTTAAACGAAGAAGTGTTGCGGCCGTCGAGCCAGCGCAGCATCTGGGCGGCCGTCACTACCGGTATATGGTGCTCAAGGGCTGCGGAGAGGATCGTGTCCGCACTGGCCGATTTTGGCTTGTCGTTATGCATGTTGACAGTAAAGACGGCGTAGAACTCCGCGGGACCGAGAGCGTTGCGCAAGAGAGTGTCAATGGTGAACGGATATTGCTGGCCCGACTCGTCGGTCATCTGTGTCGCCGCCTGGTAGACGTCGATCATGTTTCCGTCACGCGTCGCAAAGCGCATGGGCAGGCCGGAGCCGGTAAACAGGCCAGGTCGATTCTGTACCCACTTTGCCGGCCAGTAATAGTAGTTTGTATCGAATCGGATGCCGTGACTGAGTTCCACCTGGGGCTGGCTGTCGTAGTCGCCCCACGTCACGCAGTCGATGCGATTGCTGACCGGTGTGGGCACGCCAGGATAGTCAGCGGCGAAGGCGGCGAACTGGCGTCGATACAGGGCGTTGGCGAAGTCGCGATCGATCTGCGTCTTCACAACCCCGTCGCCCTGGCTCACAGGCCGCGATGCCCAGTCCGCACACCCGGTGTAGACATGCAGTCCGATTTCAAATCCCTCCGCCGCGAGTTTGGCCGCGTCCGCAGTAGTGATGGAGCCCACAAATACATTCGATGTAGCCCGGACACATTCCCAATCCTCAAGGGAACAGCCCTTGGGGCTTCTTGCGAGATAGCTCTTGAAGCGTTCGACAGTTCCTCCCTGGCCATGGTCATCGCCGGTCATGACGATGGCCGCCTTGACTCCTCGCGGAAGGTACCAGAAGTGCGGCAAAGGCATCCGGGACGCAGAGGCGAGGGTGAGGATGTTGGCGAACAGGCGCTGCTGCACGTCCGCCTGTGGAATCGCTATCTTGCGAGAATCGACCCAGTCGGCCTGCGGATCCGAGGCGTCGGCTCCGTAAAAGAGGTCATCTGTCCGGATGGGAGGATTGGCATCCCGATCCATGCCCGACCAGAGAGGATTGCCCTGCCGGGTAAGGACCACGGACCGCGCCAGGTCATAGCTGTAGAGAACAACATGCCCCCGCCCGGAGGCGAGTGTGCTGATCGCCGGAAAAGGAGTGGGCAAGTTGGCGTTTCTGTAGAACGTCGCCAGCGTTGTGCCATTGCTTATGTAGTAGGAAGCCGCCGGGCCGTGGAACTGAATCGGCTCGTGCACAAGCCCAGCGCCCGCGCCGGAGTCAGGGTGGATGGCAAGGTAGGCGTCGTGCAGCGGGCTGGTTGTACTTGCGGGCGTAGTGGTGGTTTGGAAGCCGAACTCCCTGGCCGTGCTCACATCGGGCCGCATGGCGATCAGCTCGCCGCCGCCTTGCACCCACTTGGAGAGAAGGGCCAACTGTCGCCCGGTGACAGGAACTTCTCCCAGCACTGCGACTTCGCTCTTGCTGAGGGTATCTTCGTCCAGGCGGGAGATATCCACGGCGGCGAATTCGTTCAGTCCTTCGTTGCGCAGGATCTCGGCGTAGTACTGGCTGAAGGCGTTGGCAGAGCTGGTAATCAGAAGCAACGGACCGCCCGGTCCCTCGGTGGGCGGGACTGCCGTTTTGACGCCGGTAGTGAACGTCGACGCTACGTTGCCTGCAAGGGGATAGCCGACCTCGTCCTTGAGGCCGTGTACGCCACCCATCACGGTGAGCCGATAAGTCGTGCCGTCGTGCAGCGGGATCGTGGGAGCGACCGTCGCAACGCGCTCCGACGCGTCGAGGGCCACCTGCGCCGGTATGGCGTGATTCTGGTTGTCGGACAAGAAGAGACTCTGAGTGTTTACGCTTCGGGAGTCCATCTTCTTGTTGAACCTAACTGCCGGTCGAGCGCCGCCGGGTACCCCGACTTCCTCGGGTCGCGGATCGGTGGCAACAACCACCGGGTGTGTGAATTGATCGTGAATGTAAGGAACAAAGAGGAGCGCGCCGCCAATCACGCCCAGCGCAATGGCAGTGGACTGCAAGATGAAAGCTCCTCGCGATTTCAGCTTCACACATCTTCTCCCTGAACGCTGCTGCGTAGGCCGAGGACGTGCGCAAGCCCCGAGTAGATTCGCAAGGTCCATGTTACTAGCAATCAGTCACAGGTAACAGACAAGAGGGTACGCGTCGCGGAGCGAGACTTCCATTCCACAATTGGGTAATAAATGCATTTACTTTCCCGTCGTCCTGACCATCGGGTCGAGGGTGGACTCGAGGGCCACCGGTTGCCAGTGATCTTTGCCGGGAAGGCTCTCCCCGTGAAGGAAGACGCCGGCTCAGTCGACGATCCCGGGAATGAAATTAGCCCCGCTGGCCGTAGCCCATGCCAGCCAAAACCCCGCGCATGTAAGCGAAGCTTTCGGTGACTCCGGGCATGGGGTCGTCGCCGTGGACTTCGTATTCCAGGTCGACCCAGCCCAGGTAGCGGATCTTGATGAGCGCTTCGAAGATGGCGCGGATCGGCATTTTGCCTTCGCCGACCGCGACCTGGCTCTCCTTGTCGTCGAAGCTGGTGAGGTCCTTCATGTGCATGTTGAACAGGCGGGGGCCGGCGGCGTGGATGGCTTCAACCACGTCGGTGCCGGCACGGACGCAATGGCCCACGTCGATGCAGCAGCCCATGCGCGGATCCATGTCCTTGACGGCCTTCAGCACGTCCAGAGGCGACGGGAATATCTTGTCTTCAGGGCCGTGATTGTGGATGGCGATGCGAATGTCGTATTGCTTGACGAATTTCTCGATGCGCGGCAGAGTGGCAGGGGCGGGATCGCCGGCGACGATGACCGGGATGTTGGCGCGCTTGCAGTATTCAAACTTGCTGCGGATGTCGTCGTCTTCATCCTTGGGAAAGTAGATGGCGCCGGCGGCGTGGAGTTCGATGCCGTTGGCCTTGTAGTCGGCCACGGCCTGGGCTTCGCCGGCGGGGTCCATGGGCAGATGGTCTTTGACGTCCTTGGCATTCAGGCCGGTGATGCGCAGCTGCTTCATCCAGGTGATCATCTGGGCGCGAGAGAAGTTGCGAAAGGTGTAGCTGGCGAGGCCCAGCCTGAGCGGAGACGGTGCGCCGGCTGCCGCCTTCGGCTCAGACAGCGTCATGCGCGAACCGGCCGCTGCCGCGGCTGTGGTGAGTGCGCTCGAACGAAGGAAGCTGCGGCGGGAGATAGTGTTCATGACTGGGTACGTCCCTCGGTGATCCTGTGGTGGTTGCGAAAACCAGGAACAAACGCAGGCCCTGGATCAAAGCACAACCCGAATGTTTAGCGGCTAGATTTTGGGCTCCCATCCGGGTTCATAGGTGCGATTCCAACCCTTCATGGCCTCTGCGTCGTCCTTGATCTTGCCGTCGGTGGGGTCAAGCGCGAGTTCGCGCTGCACCTCCCATGCGATGTTGGTGAGCTGCAGCATGGTGACGGCAACGTTGCCCACTGAGACCGGCGCATTTAGCTTCTCGCCCTTGCGAATGCCGGCGATGAAGTTGGCGAAGTGCAGATCGGTCATCGAGTCGGCGCCGATGGTGTCCGATGTCTCGGTGTGCTTGCCCACCTTGAATTCGCTGGTCTTTTTGCCGTCGAGGTCGTAGATCTCGTATCCGTCGCGGTCGACAAGAACGGTGCCAGTGGTGCCTTCAATGATGGACCCGCGCCCGCGATTGAAGTAGCGCATGCCATTGCAGCAGGTGCTCTCCCAGGCGAGGGTCTTGTCGTCGTATTCGAAGCTGGTGTTGAGGGTGTCGTAGAACTGCCAGTCGTCCTTGTAGGCGTAGCGGCCGCCGGCTGCAGTGACGCGGTTGGGATAATCGACGCCAAGCGCCCAGCGGCAGACGTCGACCTCATGCGTGCCGTTGTTGAGCGCTTCGCCGGTGCCCCAGATGCGGAACCAGTGCCAGTTGTAGGGCTGCACATTATCCTTGTAGGGCTGGCGCGGCGCGGGCCCCTGCCAGAGGTCCCAATCGAGCGTCGGGGGCACCGGAGCGGGCTTGCCGTAGCCAATCGATTTGCGGGTGTTGTTGTACCAGCACTTGGCGTAGTAGGCGCGGCCGATGATGCCGTTGTGGATCTTGTTGACGATTTCGATGGTGTGCGGCGACGAGCGCTGCTGCGTCCCCATCTGGACAAGCTTGCTGTATTTCTTCTGCGCCTCGATCAGCAGCACGCCTTCGGCGGGGTTGTGGCTGCACGGCTTTTCAACGTACACATGCTTGCCGGCCTCGACGCCGAGAATGGCCATGGGCGCATGCCAGTGATCGGGCGTGGCGATGGTGATGGCGTCCACTTCTTTGAGCTCGAGCACCTTGCGGAAGTCCTGGTGGGTGGCCGGCGCGTAGCCCATCTCCTCCTGCACCTTTCCGGCGAACTTGGCGAGGATGTTGGTTTCAACATCGCAGACATGCGCGATGCGGGCGGAGTCCTTGTTGGCCTTGAGAGAGGAGAGGTGCGCGTAGGCGCGGCTGTTCAGGCCGATGACGGCGAAGTTGAGGCGTTCGTTGGAGCCCATGATCTGGCTGTAGCTCTTGGCGGACGAGGTAATGGCAAGGCCTGCCGCTCCCACTGCAAGTGTGTCGAGAAACTCTCTGCGCGTGACCATCCGGTTCTCCAGTTGTCTCCCCCCGCGTGCCCTGGGAGCTTCGAGTGAGCTTGAATCGTTGGCGCACGGGGTGGTGCGCAACAATTCGCCCCATCCATGCTAATACGCGGGAGCGGAGGCGGAGAGCCGGTAGGCGTTAGTTATCTACCCGTGGCTGCCTCGAAAGCAGCCGCCTGCAATGCCGCACGCGTGCTGGAATCGCAGGTGCATTCCAGGCATCCGTGGGTGGCGCAGGTGCCGCAACACCGGATGAGCTGATTGCGCAAAGCCGCACGGGCCCGATGGGCGCGCACCGCCGCATTGCCGGGAGTGATGTTGTGCGCCGCCGCATACGCAGCCAGGCTGATCTCTTCGAGATCGACCGCGCGCAGCAGGGACGCATAGCCGGGAGAGAGCGTATCGAGGGCGCGTTCGATGCATTGGCAGGCAGTGTCGGTCAGAAGTGGATCCGCCACAGGTTCCAATTCGAGCTCCTGCGCCCAGCGATCGAGAGCGGAGCGCTCCGACGTGCGACGGCGGTAGTGATCAATGATGGCATTGCGCAGGATGCGATAGAACCAGGCGACCGCCGACTCCTGCTCGCGCAGACGCCCGGAGCTTTCCAGGGCGCGCACGTAGGCCGTCTGCAGGATGTCTTCGGCAAGAGCGCGATCGTCAATGCGCCGCTCAAGGAAACTGAGGAATTGGCGGCGCAGGTCGAGGAGCGAACTGGGTATGGGCTTTTTCATGAGCGAGAGAGGGGCAGGAGTGCAAACCTGCCCCCTTGTTGATTGGATGTTCAAGATGCAGTTCAGTTTCGTGTCGGGCAGACGCAGCCGGGTCCGCACGGGCAGTCCGGCCCGCAGGGGCAGATGGTATCGGGAATCGAGCGCATGTGTTTCCTCCTGGAACGTGATGGGCACGTTCACGGGGGCAGACGCACGGCGGGCGCTGACATTACACAGCGTGTCCGCAGACGTTGCGGATGGGAGTTTCGCTATACTCGGGTTTCCGGGCAGGGGTGTACAGCCACAAGAACACCGCGCCGGAGGAGATTCGAGTTTTGTCGTTTTCCCGTCGCGGATTTTTGAAGTCCCTGTCGCGGACCGCTCTGGTCCTGTCGTTTGAAGATGTGCTGGCTTTAGCGCGGCCCTCCCTCGCGATGCAGCAGGCGCAGAAACCCGCGGGCAGTGCGCGCCAGGCCTATGAAGCGCCGGCGCGTCCCGCCCCCAAGGGTTTGGCATCGCCGGTCCTGGGAACCCCATTGGGTGTCGAATTCGTGGATGTCGCGCAGCAGGCGGGACTTCATGCGGAAACCATCTTCGGCGGCGAACATCGCAACAAATACCTGCTCGAAACGACCGGATGCGGCGCGGCTTTCTTCGACTATGACCACGACGACTGGCTCGACATTTTCCTGGTCAATGGCTGGCGTCTCGAGGGGTTTCCCAAAGGCCATGAGCCGGTCTGCCATCTCTTCAAGAACAATCGCGACGGCACCTTTACCGACGTCACCATCAAGGCCGGGCTGGCGCGGTCCGGCTGGGGCCAGGCGTGCTGCGTGGGCGACTACAACAACGATGGATGGAACGATCTGTTCGTAAGTTATTACGGGCAGAATGCGCTGTTCCGCAACAACGGCAACGGCACCTTCACCGAAGTGACCAAGGACGCCGGCCTGCTGCAGGACCGGCTGCGCTGGAACTCGGGATGCGCGTTTCTCGACTACGACAAGGACGGTCATCTCGATCTGTTTGTGGGCAACTACATCGACTTCGATGTGAAGACGGCGCCGCTGCCCGAAGATGCCAATTGCACCTACAAGGGCATCCAGGTCGCGTGCGGGCCGCCGGGCCTGGAGGGCGGCAAAAACCTGCTCTATCGCAACAACGGGAATGGAACCTTTACCGATGTCAGTGAGAAGGCGGGAATGTGGGGTACGCTGGGCACCTATGCGTTGAGTTGCGGCGCTGCTGATCTTGACGAAGATGGATGGCCCGATATCTATGTAGCCAACGATTCGACGTCAGCGACACTCTACGTCAACCAGAAGGACGGGACGTTCAAGGATCAGGCCATTGAGGCGGGTGTTGCCTATTCGCCGGATGGAAAGCCGCAGGCCGGCATGGGTGTTTCGATAGGCGACTACAACCGCGATGGCCTGCTCGACATTGTGAAGACCAACTTCGCCGGCGATACCGATTCGCTCTATATGAACCTGGGCGACGGGTCGTTTGACGATCGCACCTACCAGGCCGGGCTTGGGGTCAACACGCGGCTGCTCGGCTGGGGCGTGAGCTTCCTCGATATCGACAACGATGGGTGGCTCGACATCCTGGTGGCCAACGGACATGTTTATCCCGAGGTGGATGGAACCCAGGTAGACGCAGCCTATGCCGAGCGCAAATATCTGTATCGCAACCTGCGCAACGGTCAGTTTGAAGACGTGAGCCTGACCGGCGGCAGCGGCGTCACGACGCCGGCCAAGGCGCGCGGATTCGCGGTCGGCGATTACGACAACGACGGAGATCTCGATGCGGTGGTGAACTGCGTCAATGCGGTGCCCCAATTACTGCGCTGCGATTCAGCATCGAAACGAAGCTGGATCAAGATCCGGCTGGTGGGCAAGAAATCGAATCGCACTGGCATCGGCGCGCGGATCAAGGTGACGGCGCAGACCGGCACACCGTTGCTCACCGCGAAGGCAGGGTCCCCGTTGACACAGGTAGAAGAGGTGCGGTCGTCGAATGGCTACTATTCGGCCAGCGATCTGCGCATTCACTTCGGGCTCGCCGACGCAAAGAAGGTCGATCTCGTGGAAATCCGCTGGCCATCGGGTGCGATCGATTCGCTGAAAGACCTGGATGTGAACCGGCTGTATGTCATCGAAGAGGGCGGCAAGATGCTGAAAAACGAGGCTCTGCAACCGGCCCGCCTTAAGGCCTGAGGAAGCCCTGAATCCCCGCAATCCGGAACCTGAAGGGAAGCTCCAATGGCGTGCGATGATTCTTCGACACAATTGCGGGAACACGGAGTGGCTCTGCTAAAGGGCGTCTTCGCCAGGGACTCTCTGCTCAGGTTGAAAGTTGCCGCAAGACGCTGCTTTGATGCGATCAGTACGGATGCATCGCTCCCCGAGCGCTACCAGTTCAGCCGCTCCTCTCATTCGCTGCTTCTGACAGCTCTGTTGGACTTCGGGTGTGACAGCGCGGAACTGCTTACGCCGCTGGCTTCGCCACTGCTGGCGCGGCTATTCGAGGAAAGCATTGGCTCGGGGTGGACCTGCGGGATGGACCAATCGTGGGTGCGGAACAAATTTGCGCCGCATCAGGCTCCGAAATCCGGCTACCATCTGCAGGACTGGCACCAGGACGGCGCATTAGGGGTCCGCTTTCCGCGCGAGCCCGGACCCGCGATCCCCATGACCGACTTGTTGACATGCTGGATCCCATTGCAAGAATGCGGGATCGACAGCCCCGGACTGGAATTGATCTGCCGCCGCCAGCCGGCGCTGTTGCACTTTACTGAACTGCATGATTCAGCGGTGCGCCGACGTTTCCCGCCGCAGGAATTCTGGGCCCCGAAACTCGAATTCGGCGATGGCCTCGTCTTCCTCAACGACGTCCTCCACCGGACCTGTGTCCGGCCCGAGATGCGACACGACCGGTTGAGCGTGGAATACCGCATCTTTCCTCGCTGAGGTAGATGGCCGGTGCAGCGGCGCGATTCGTGCGCCCCGTGTGATATCACGGTAGGGACGGCGGAGATCAGCGGTGGGCGGGAGTTGGTTGGCACGGTATCTGCATGCAGCGTTGATTGGGTTCGCTTTCCTTGGGGGTTGGACGGCGCTGCATCGTGAATCGCCTGTGCATGCAAACGAATCGCCGGCCGCCGATCCCGACGCGACGTGTGCGCCATGTCATCGCGAAATATATGAGCGCTATCGCCAGACGCCCATGGCCAGGGCGAGTGGGCGCGCTGCGGATGGATTGATCGCCGCAGACTTCCGGCACGCGGCTTCAGGGATTCATTACGAAGTGAATGCGCAGGACGGACACGTCTGGATGAGCTACGACCGCGATGTTGCCGGCCGCGTTCTCAATGGGCGCCAGGAACTGCGCTACTTCGTAGGTTCGGGCAAGCGTGGCAGGACTTACCTCTTCGAACAGCAGGGCTACTGGTTCGAAGCGCCCATCAACTGGTACGCCAAAAAGCAGATCTGGGACATGGCGCCCAACCATCTCGCCGATCGCGAGATGCCCCTGACCATGCCTGTGGACCCGGGATGCCTGCGCTGCCATGCGTCGGGTGTGGCTTCGTCGCTGCCCGACGCCCGCAATCATTACGCGGGGGCTCCGTTTGCGCAGGGCGGGATCACCTGTGCTGCCTGCCACGGCGACGGGTCGGCGCACGTGGCTTCCAAAGGCAAAGCCCACATGATGAACCTGGACGGGCTGGAGCCGGTAAAGCGCGATTCCATCTGCCTGAACTGCCACCTGGAGGGACAGGTCGCGGTCGCGCGGAGAGGCAGAAAGTTCGAGGAATTCGCGCCCGGAGACAACCTGTTCGATTTCGAGCAGGTGTTTGTCTATCGCGGCGAGGTGGGCTCGGGAGGACGGGCTACCAGCCAATGGGAAGCGCTCCTCCACAGTGCATGCAAGAAGGCCTCGGGCGACAGGATGACGTGCACGACCTGCCATGACCCGCACGGTTCGCCGTCCGCCGAAGACCGCATCGCCTTCTACCGGAAGAAGTGCCTGAACTGCCACAGCCAGCCAGAATTCGCCACGGCGCACCATGCGGAGAACCCCGACTGCTCCGCATGCCACATGGCGAGGGCGCCCACCAACGACATCGCCCACGAACAGGTGACGGACCACTTCATCAAGAAGCACATTTCGCCGGCACGTGTGCAACCTGTCACGACGGGAGATCTGGAAGCCGTGGGCGGCATCATGCCGGGAGCGCGCGATCTCGGACTGGCCTACGCGCAGATGGCCGATCGCGGGGATCAGGCAGCGGCCATGCGCGCTCAGCAACTGCTGCGGCAGGCGGAGAAAGAGGACCAGGGCGCGGCCGCGGATGCCGAGGTCCATGCACAACTTGGATTTCTGGAGCAGGTGAGCGGCCACCCCGATCAGGCAGCGGCTGAGTATCGGCTGGCGCTGGCCGCCAACCCTGACGATTCGCTGGCCCTGGGCGATCTGGCACTGATCGAGGCGCAACAGCATCACCCGGCTGAGGCCGTCCGCCTGTGGCGGACGGTCGTGGAGCATGACCCGGCCCAGGTGGGTGCGGCCATGAATCTGGCCATTGTCGAGTGCGAAACCGGAGACCGCGCGTCTTCACTGGCCACGCTTGAACGCCTGCTGGTCTTTTCCCCCGATGACACCAAGGCGCGGGCTCTCTCTGGGGAGATCCGCTCCGGCAAGCGTTCTTGCCAGGCCAGGTGACCCTGGGCCGCGCTTCCTCTCCCAATGTCCTGTTGACACCATCAAGAAGGAGAGGCTCCGTTTACTACTAAGGAGCAGGTTGGCAAATGAGGCCGGCTGTTTGGCACGCTGCGCTCAGAGGTCCTGGGAACGGCACGCGCCGCCGCAAATACGGGAGAGATTGTGTGCTAAATCGCTTTATGCGCAATGCTTTTGAATTCACGAGCTTACGCCGCCGGGAGGGACGCTCTCCGGGGTAAGCGTTTTCAATTTTCCCTCGCCTGCCTCTTTGCTATTTGTTCGCCCGATCAGGCGCCAAAGACGCGTTGACAGTGAAGAGTGCTTTTGGATATCGTTTCGTTTGCTCCAGGGGATGTCCTTTTAGCTTCGCCTGATTTGTTTAGGAAGAGGTTCCCTGGTCTTTAGCGATCCTGCCATCGCGGCAGGGGAGCCTTGCTTGCCGGACAGTTCCGTTAGAAAGTCTGCCGGCGAAACATCACAAGTCGACACAAAAAAACAGAAGTAATTTTTCAGGAGACCGCATGAAGACCATTTTTCGTACAGCCTTCGTGCTGGCGCTATTCGCCTGCGCGAATTTGCTGCTGAACTCCCCGGCCAGGGCGCAATCGGTCTACGGATCGATTTTCGGGACGGTGACCGATAAGAGCGGGGCGGCTGTTCCCAACGCCACTGTTACGGTTACCGACGAAGCCAAAGGGACCGTGGTGAACGTCACATCCAACGCCTCCGGCGACTACAGTGTTCCCCACCTTATTCCCGACGTCTACGACCTCAAGGTATCGGCCAAGGGCTTCAAGGCCTTTGAAACCAAGGGCATCAGCGTCGAGGCTGACGCGGCGCCGCGCATCGATCCCACCATGGACGTGGGCGGCGGCAGCGAAACCGTGGAAGTGAACGCGGATCAGCAGCCGGAGTTGAAGACGGACCGCGCCGATGTCTCCACGGTATTCGACCAGCAGCAGATCTCCGCCCTTCCCGTAGGCGACCAGAACTTCACCAACCTGCAGCTTCTGCTCCCCGGCGCCCAGCTCCTTGGCTGGTCTCACGCGGCCGATGAAAATCCGCAGGGCTCCAAGCAGATTCAGATCGACGGACAGGCCTTCGGCGGCACCGCCTTCGAGCTGGACGGCACCGACAATCAGGATCCGATTCTAGGCATCATCGTCATCAATCCCGCCATGGATGCGGTGACCGAGACCAAGATCACCACGCAGAACTTCGACGCCGAACTGGGCAAGGCCGTTTCCGCGGTCGTGACGGCGCAGACCAAGTCGGGAACCAACAACTTCCACGGCGACGCCTACGACTTCCGCACCGGCAACGCCAACTACGCGCGTGACCCCTACACCGAAGCGCCGGGCACGGTTCCCGCCGGCCTCAAGAACCGCTTTGGCGGATCCATCGGCGGCCCGGTCAAGAAGGACAAGATCTTCTTCTTCGGCAACTATGAAGCACAGCGCCAGAAGGTCGGCACCGCGGCTACCGACACATTGCCCACCAGCCTGCTCACCGAAACCGCATTGGGCAAAGAAGTGGGTCCGAGCGGAATCGCGGGCGCGGACTTCAGTCGAGTATGCGACCCAGCTTGGCGGCAGGCGGAATCATCTACAACAGTACGGGAACAGCGGTACGCACCACGATCGTACACTCTCGTACCCCGGGCAACGTGATTCCCTGCAGCGTCATCCGCAGGCATGCTTTCGCCGCAGGCGCTGGCTCTCCTGACCTACCTTGAGCCTTACACCAAGGGCATCGGCCTTGGAACCGGCGTGGGCAAGGACAACGGCCTCGACAGCAACTTCCATGAGACCGGCACCGGCCTCTTCAACAGCAATGCCTGGACGGAGCGCGCCGACTACACCATCAACGAGAAGATGCATGCCTTCGAGCGCTTCTCCCGCTTCTGGGACACGCTCTCCGGCGCGGTCATGTTCGGCGCGGCCGGCGGCCCTGGATTCGGCATCGGCAACTATGGCGGCAACTCCAACGGCGCCAATGACAGCCTGGCTTCGGGCATGGATATTGCCGTCAACTCGAAACTGCTGACTGACTTCCGTCTCGGCTACTACCGCTATAACGTCATCGACACCAAGCATGACCAGGGCACGAACTTCGCCGACACCCTCGGCATTCCGGGCATCAACATCGGCGGCAACATCACGTCCGGCTCGCCGGGCTTCAGCATCGGCAACCTGCCGGGCGGATCGGGCGGAACGCAGGGCAATCCGGTCTACGGCGATGGCCTGAACATCAACCGCTGCAACTGCCCACTGACCGAGCGGGAAGATCAGTTCCAGATTGTCAACAACTGGACCAAGATCTGGGGAAACCATTCCTTCAAGGTTGGCGCGGATCTGCGCTACGGCCGCAACCTTCGCGTGCCGTCAGACAACGACCGCGCCGGCCTGCTCAACTTCGGCAATGGCCCCACAGAGAATCCAAACCTGCAAGACGCAAGGCGGCCTGGGATTCGCCAGCTTCCTGCTGGGAGATGTGTCCAACACCACCGGCGCGGCATTCAACCGCTACGTTTCTACTTCCACCAACGCCAAAGAGTTCCAGAAGCGCACCTTCTTCTATGGGCAGGACACCTGGCGCGCCACCAAGAACCTGACCCTGAACCTTGGCCTTCGCTGGGAGCTCTACTTCCCGGAGTCCGTCAACGGTCCGGGCAACGGCTCCTCTGCTGAACCTGAACGACGGCTACCTGCACGTGGCCGGCATCGGCGGCATCCCCTCCGACCTTGGCTGGAACATCGACAAGAAAAAGCAGTTTGCGCCACGCATCGGAGTCGCGTATCAGCTCGGAGAGAAGACCGTCATTCGCGCCGGCTACGGACGCAGCTTTGATACCGGCGTCTTCGGCTCTATCTTCGGCCACACCGTGACGCAGAACCTTCCTGTTCTCGCTAACCAGCAGATCAACGATCCGAACACCACCACCCCGGCTTTCAATCTGAGCGCCGGTCCGGCTGCCTACGTTCCGCTGACCGTTCCATCCAACGGCCTTCTGCCCAATCCTGGTTCGCAGGTCAGCTCCGCGGCGCGCGCCAACCCGCTTAACTTCCCGACCATCGATGCCTGGAACCTCGCCTTCCAGCGCGCCATTGATCCCACTCTCAGTCTGACCATCGCTTACGTGGGCAACAAGGGAACACACACCCTTGGCGACGGCGACGGCAATGGAACCAACCCCAACGAATCCTTTACGGTTGTTCCGGGGGCAAACACGGTTACCGGGCAGGCGCTCCACTATGATCCGTCCGTGCCCAACAACACCATCGCAACCGACGGCGGCACGTCAACTACAAACTTCCTGCAGCGCTATTATGCAGCCAAGCTGCCGGCCTGCTCCGATCCCAACTACGTCACCCCGAATGAGCCGTTTGTCACTCCCGGCATGTGCGGCTGGACC
Organism: uncultured Acidobacteriaceae bacterium; assembly: GCA_963737665.1. Lineage (GTDB taxonomy): Bacteria > Acidobacteriota > Terriglobia > Terriglobales > Acidobacteriaceae > Telmatobacter. The sequence goes on along the minus strand of CAVTTW010000017.1, from coordinate 294,666 downwards.
AACAGCATCGCGTACCGGGGCGACACCGAGAACACCGAATTCGACGCCCTGCAGATCACTCTTGCCAAGCAATACACCAAGGGCCTCTCCATGACCGGGAACTATCAGTGGGCCAGCGCCTTTGGGGACACGACCAACCTGTGGACCTGGAGCCATTCGCTCGCTCACGTACGCGACAGCAACGTGCGCGCACAGCAACTCACGGCCTATGGCAGCTATGATCTGCCTTTCGGCAAGGGCAAGCAGTTTGCGGCCGGCGTCAACCATCTCACCGATCTGCTGATTGGCGGTTACCAGCTCAGTGGAGTAGTGACCTGGGCGGGCGGCCTGCCGTTCTCGGCGAACTACAACGAATGCAGCTCCAACGTTCCCAACACACCGAACCCGGCCAGCGGAAGCGGATGCGCGCCAAATGCTGTTAACGGTGCGCACATGAAGACCAGCCTCACCAGCTTCGTACCCAACTCCAGCGGAACCGGTACCCGCAGCTTCTACCAACAGCAGATTCCCTGCGCCGACACGGGCGCCGGCTGCACCAGCGGGGCTTCCGGCTCGCTTACCGATGGAATCGACGTCGCCGCCAGCGCCGGGTTGTTCGCCAATCCCGGACTGGACAACTACGGCAACGCCGGCCTCAACACCTACCGGGGTCCCACGTTCTTCTCGACCGACCTTGCCATCACCAAAGCCTTTACCGTTCACGAGAACATTGCTACCAGCTTCCGCATGGATGCCTTCAACGCCTTCAATCACATCACGGCGGGTAACCCGAACGGCAATATCGAGTCTCCGGGCACCATCGCTGGCGAAGGTGGCGGATGCGGAGCCGGCAACGATTGCGGTCCCCGTCAACTTGAATTTTCACTTCGCGTGCAGTTCTAAATCCCGAATGAAACTCAACCTCGAGGGGAGCTTCGGCTCCCCTCACTTCTTTCCGGTGCACGGGCGATGGTTCGACATCTCTCCCCGTGCCCGCCCAAGGTGGCCTGCACTCCGCTGGAAAGAGGAGGGCCTTTCCAAATACACTTCAGGACAAGCCCATGACGCTGCAAGACAAGGCCGCGGTAAGACAAGGTTCTCCTGATGTTTCGCATCTCGATTCTCGCCGTCATTCTATGTTGCTCTGTACTCGCCTGTAGTCCTTCGTGCACTGCACAAGAGCCACAAACAAGCGCAGCCCCGGCAGGAAATGCGCCGCAAGAGTCGTTCGCGTCTGCTCAGGACCTGGCCGGTCACGGCCGCCTGGACCAGGCGATGGTTCAACTCAATCGGCTGGCGGCGCAGGTTCCCGAGGCTGCAGGGGTAGAGCGGCTGCGGGGAATCATCTTCTACCAGAAAAACCAGTTTGCGCAGGCCATTGAGGCATTCACCAACGCTGAAACGCAGGATCCAAACGATCGCGAGTCCCTGGAAATGCACGGGGTGAGCCTGTTCCGGATGGGCCGCGCACCCGAGGCGATTCCGTTCCTTGAAAAGGCGCACATGGCGGTCGAACGCGCCAATATCGACCCCGAATACGTGCTGGGGCTCAGCTACGCGGACGTGGGCCGCTACGACGATGCACGGCGGGCGTTCGCCAGGCAATACGGCTTTGAGCCCGATTCGGCGGAAGCCTATCTGCTGGCCGGGCGGCTGTTCCTGAGGCGGGAACTGCGCCAGCAGGCGGCTGTCCAGGCGAATAAGGCTCTGGAGATCAATCCGACACTGCCCCTGGCGCACCAACTCCTCGGAGAGTCGGCGCTGGCCGCCGGCGACATTCCTGCAGCGATCAAGGAGCTGGAGGCCGAACGCAAGGTCGATCCGCTCAGCGGAGAACTGTACGATCGCCTCGGCGACGCCTACCTGCGCGCCGGACAACTCGAGCAGGCGCAGCAGGCCTTGAACCGGGCGGTGTTGCTGGAGCCGAGCGCCACCGGGCCGTATATCCTCCTCGGCGAGACGTTTCTCAAACTGAAGCAGCCCATCCAGGCGCTGCATTACCTGGACCGCGCCGAGAAGATGGATCCGTCGAATTACATCACGCACAATTTGCTCGGGCAGGCGTACAAGGCCACGGGACAGATGGCGGAAGCCAATCGGCAGTTCAAGATGGTGGTCGATCTGCAGCGGCAGGAAGAACCCAAACCCGCCGGAAAGTAATTCCTGAACGCTGGGAACCCGAACACGGAGAGTCGCACATGCCTAGGCAAAGAAGGGCGTCGATGAAGCAAATGTCAGTGGGTGTATGCGGCTGGAGCGGAGCAGGCCGTCGTGGTCTTTACAGCCTGCGGTCAATCCTGGTGCTTGCCCTGGTATCGGCCTCCATTTGCGCGGCAGCGCAGCAGCGCTGGAGCGAAGACCAGGCCAACGCCTGGTATGCGAAGCAGCCGTGGCCGGTGGGCGCAAACTTTCTGCCTTCCACCGCGATCAACGAACTGGAGATGTGGCAGCCCGACACCTTTGACAGCGCCACCATCGATCGCGAGCTCGGATGGGCGGAAGGCATCGGCATGAACACCATGCGGGTGTTTCTGCACAACCTGCTCTGGGAGCAGGATCCAAAAGGATTCCAGCAGCGGCTGGACATGTTTCTGAGCATCGCGGCCCGGCATCACATCCGGCCGGTATTTGTCCTCTTCGACTCCTGCTGGGAGCCGTTTCCGAAGCTGGGGCCGCAACATCCTCCCATTCCCGGAGTGCACAATTCGGGCTGGGTCCAGGCTCCGGGAGCTCAGATCCTGGCTGATCCGGCGCAGTACCCGCGCCTGGAGCGCTACGTCAAGGGAGTTGTCGGGGCGTTTGCGGGCGATTCCCGCATCCTGGCCTGGGATCTCTGGAACGAGCCCGATAACGGGAATGACAGTTCCTACGCCAAAGGCGAGCCAAAGGATAAGAACCAGATCATCCTCGGGCTGCTGCCGCAGGTGTTCGCCTGGGCGCGCTCGGCGCATCCCACGCAACCGCTGACCAGCGGACTGTGGCACGGAGACTGGACTTCAGTTGACACCATGCCCCCGCTTGCGAAGGTGCAGATCGCGGAGTCGGATGTAATCAGCTTTCACAACTACGGCTGGCCGGAGGAGTTTGAACAGAAGGTGGTGCAGCTGGAACAATTCCACCGTCCCCTCCTGTGTACGGAGTACATGGCGCGCGGCGCCGGGAGCACCTTTGACACGATCCTGCCCATCGCCCACCAGCACCATGTGGCGGCCATTAACTGGGGCCTGGTGCTGGGAAAGAGCCAGACCAATCTGCCCTGGGATTCATGGCAGCGGCCGTACGTCAACGAGAAGCCGACGGTCTGGTTCCACGATGTGTTTTATCCGGACGGCCGCCCGTACCGCCAGCGCGAAGTCGATTTGATCCGCAGCCTCACCAAAGGAAACTAGTCAAGGCACACATCTTGCCGGAACTGAGAACTTCAGGTCGCTTCCGGCAAGATGTGAATCCGTTTAGTGATGCCCGCCGCGGTCGCCGCCGCCATGTGCACCACCCCCGCGGTATCCGGGCAGCGCACGCTCGCGGCCTCCGTCGTGGGGGGCTTCGCCGACATGGCCTCGGCCATCGCGTGCCTCGTTGGCATGGAAGTGGTTGAAGGCAGGTTCCCCGCGGCCGGGGAGGGGTCCGTGGTAACCGTGGCGTGGGTCGTAGCGGTTGTCCACGTGACCATAGAAGCCCGAATGCCCGTGGAACCACGGACCGGCCCCGATGAATATTCCACCGACAAACCAGTCCGGTCCGTAATAGCCGTAGGGGGCACAGTCGTAGGGCGCATAGTCGAAGTAGCCGTAGGGGCAGACGGGCGGGCCGCCGACCTCGACCGAAACCTGCGCTGGAGCTGACGGTGAAGAGCAATACAGAGCAGCGCCGAGCACTGCAAAGGCGATGACTTTACCGTAAGACATAATGGGTCCTCGATCTGTTTAGAGCCGCAAAGGGAATCTGGAGTTGGCTCGGCGGCCCGCTGTATTCACCAACACTTGGTGAATTTCCAAGGTGAGATGCTCTCATTGCGCTCCCCACCCTCGCGGGCCGAACCAAGGTTGCGATCATCATAATCGCTCCATAGTCGGCCCGCAGAGCAGATTTACCAGGAAGGGCCTGCCTGATTGCGGCCGAAGTCCACGGGCTTATCAGTCATGGTGCAACGTCCTGGCAAGGTCAAGGCCCAGTGCGCGCCGTACCGGCAACAGGCCGGCGAGGACAATGATCGCGACCAGTATGCCAACCGCGCCCGCGTAGCTGGCAGGGTCGAGGTTATTCACGCCGAAGAGGATCTTGCGTAGAACCTTTGAGGCCGCGGCCGCAACTCCGGTACCGACAGTCAGGCCGACGACCACCGGCCACACGAATTGCCGCAGAAGCGCCGTGAGCAGGTGCAGCTTTTTGGCTCCCAGCGCCATGCGGATGGCAATTTCCTTGAGCCTCTGCGACACGGAGAACGACACCAGGCCGATGATACCCACCCCGGCCACCAGCACCGCAATCAACCCGATGCTGCTCACGATGGCCGCAATCTGCTCCACCAACTGCAGCACATTGTCGCGATAAAGCAGCTTCATTTGCCGGATCTCTGGGAACAGCCTGGGGTCGAGGCTTTCGCTGATGGATTTGATCATGGGCGCCACACTGCCCGGATCGCCCATCACCCTGACCATCACCGCCATGTCCGGCATATCTTGCAGTTGCGCCGGCCAATACTGCTCCACCGCGTCATCGTCGTTGACGGCGTTCACGTGGGCGTCTCCGGCCACGCCGACGACGGTGTCCTTACTGTCGCCGTTGGGGAGCTGCTGGCCGATGGGATTCTGGTTGGGCCATTGTTTACGTGCCAGGGATTCACTCACGATGACCGCGTTCTTCTCACCGGGGTAGAAGCTGCGCCCCAGGCGCATGGGTACTCCCAGAGTCTGAAAGGTTCCCGGCTCGACCCAATTCGGATAAATCGGCACAGGGTGCCCGTTGATCTCCGTGTCCATCCGCGAAATGGTGTGTCCCATCGGCGGCAGCTTGATGAGCGCGACCGACTTCACTCCCGGGAGAGCGCGGATCCGCGCCTGCATCTGATCGAGGTAAGCTCGCGCAGCGGCGGGAGCGTACCCATAGCGGCCCAGGCCGGGATCGACCGAAAGTAACTGCTCATAGGCGAATCCCGGATCGGTATAGAGCACGTGCTGGGTTGCGCGCACCAGCAGTCCGGCCACGATCAGCAGCGTACAACTGGCAGCGACCTGGGCCCCGATCAGGATCTGGCGAACCATCGTTTTGCGCTGCCGTTGCCGGGCAATCTGCAGCGCCGGTGCGAGGCCAAAAAAGATTGCCGCCACGAGCGCCATCCCGATGTGAAGCAGAGAACCCTCCAGTCGGGCGCGGCGGTCAGCCATCCGGGAGCATTCAGCCGGCTCAATGCTATGCGCATGACGGTGGAACTCAACCCCAGGCCGGCTACGGAGCCGAGCATCGCCAGCACCAGGCTCTCCGTACATAACTGCCTGAAGATACGCGCCCGGCCGGCGCCGATCGCGAGGCGAATGCCGATCTCGTGTTCGCGTGTGACCGCGCGCGCCAGCAGCAGACCGCCCAGGTTGGCGCAGGCGACGGCGAGGATCAGCAGCGTCAGCAGCGCGACCATTGCCGCTACGTTGTACATCTCCGGCTGCATCACCTGCAGATGGCCGCCGGGGTGGATATCGATAAACTCGTTGTCCCAGATGTCCTTGGGATGTTGCCTCCGCAACTCGTCGGTCAACGTCTTGAGTTCCTGAGCAGCCATCTTCGGCGTGACGCCCGGCGCAAGCCGGCCCCACATCCTGACGCTGCCGGCGGCCGGGTCTGTCAGCAGGTTGCTGCCCTCCACGAAGAACGGCAGCTTCGCCATCGGAAGCCAGATATCCGGGTGCTGCCCACCGAGACTGGCGAAGGCGTAGGGCGTGATGCCAATGACCGTTGCCGGCTTGCGGTTGATGTGGATGGTTCTCCCCACGATTGCGGGGTCGCCGGCAAATCGGTGTTGCCACAAGGCATAGCTCAAAACCACGACCGGGGGAGCGTCCGGTGCTGCCTCGCGCAGTGGATCGAAGAGGCGGCCATAGGCCGCGGTCGTTCCTAACTCCGAAAAGTAATTGGGCGTAGCGAAAGAAGCCTTGGTTGGCTCTACATCGTTGTCGACCTGCATCGGAGGCACGCCGAGCACCGCGATCATGGCCGACAGGCTCCTCGCATGCTCCCCGTAGAAGACTGCCGACAGGTACGGCATTTGACTGGTATAGTCCTGCGGAGAACGGCGCTCCAGCCGCACCAGTGAGCCGGGATCGCGCACCGGCAGCGGTTCCAGCGCCACCATGTCAAACAGGCTGAAGGCAGCCACATTGACGCCAACACCGATGGCCAGAACCAGCACGGCCGTGAGTGTGAACCCCGGCGAGCGCAGCAGTGTTCGCGCTGCAAAGCGGAGATCCTGCATCAGCCGGTCAAGCCATGTCCAGCCCCATGCCTCCCTGGCCTGCTCGCGCACGCGCAGTGTGTTTCCAAAGTTGTTGCGCCCCTGGAGGGCGGCCATCTCGCGGTGAAACTCGATGTCGTTTTCCAATTCAGCTTCAAGGCGGCGGCGGTTGATCAGGTAGCGGATACGGCGGAGGAACTCACCCATGATGACCTCTTCGCGGAAAAATGAACTGGAACCCGGCCGGTTTCAGGCTGTGCGCAGAATGTGCTGGATGGCCTCGGTCACCCGATCATATTCCGACAGCTCCGCCTTGAGATGTTTGCGGCCTTCAGGCGTCATGCGATAGAAGCGGACCTTGCGCCTGGTCTCCGAGATCCCCCACTCTGCCGTGACCCAGCCTTTGACAAGCATCTTTTGCAGAGTGGGATAGAGCAGGCCCTCTTCCACCGCCAGAACTTCGCTTGAAAGCACGTGAATCCGCTGTGCGATTGCGTAGCCATGCAGCGAACCGGATTGCAGCACCCGCAGGATCAGCATCGGCAGCGCCCCGGAAGGCATTCCAGTCTTAGGCGTATCGACCATAGGCATAACGTAGTTATGCATGCGACGATTGTCAAGGGATAGTTTTGGAATCAGGAAGCTGGCTTAGGAATCGGGAGAGAGGCCCTGTGCATCCATGCGCTGTTTAACCCGCTGCAGCCCTTCCTGAGCCTTCTCACGAGCGGAGGGGCACCCCAGCACGGTCTGAAACTCTGCCTGGGCCCCGGATAGCTTTCCCGCGTGCAGGTCGTTCTCGCCGCGCGACAGAGACCTTTGGATATCGGTTTCGTTCAGGTCGCACGAGTCGCTGCCCACTTTGGCGGACGGCTTTATCGCCGGCCGCTGCGTCTTGCCTGGGTTAGACGCTTGCTCGATTGGAGCCGCCAGGGGCTTTTGCGGGCTGGGCTTCGGCCTGGGGGTAGTCTGCAACTGGTTAGCGGACTTCGAATCTGTATTTGGCGGGGAAGAAGGCGGGGGCACAGCCACACCGCTGGAGTTGCCGACTGGCAGCCCCGCGGGTTTGTGATGGAGGCCGGCCACGATCAGTCCAGCCACCAGAACGATAGCCGCCGCGCCACCGAGGATGAGCCACTTCCTGCTGCCTGAGTTCTCCGGCAGATCGCGAGCCATCCGGGGAATGACCAGATCCCCCGCTTCCGTCGATTCCTCGACGCTTGGCAGTTCATCCGGGACCTCGGGTTCAGGCGGCGGTACCGGTCGTGGCTGCAAACCTGACACCGGTCTTGAGCCAGACACTGCGCGAGAAGCGGAAACCGGCCTGGAAACGGAGATGGGTCGGGACGCCGAGATGGGTTTGGAAGCGAGAATGGGTGGAGGCGGAGCCGCAATCGGTTCGGGTTCTGGTTCCGGTGGGCAGGGATCTTCCAATCCCTGTTCTTCGAGCAGTTGCAGCAGGGCGTTCTCATCCTCGCGAAAGCTCGGAGCAGCCGCGGAGATTTGCCACACAACTTCGCGCCACGGTGTGTCCCCGGCTTCGCCAAGAGAAAGACCAGGAAGGTTGCCGAGCAGCGCCGCCATGTTGTCACGGATGAAGATCTGTCCGGGCGCGGCGCCTTCCAACACGGCGATAGCGGGTGGCTCGAGATCCTGGGATGTTTGCTTGGGTGTAGTGCGGCCCTGCGCTTCGGCTGTAGATTGAACCAGGGCGATGGCGCCGGTTATTCCGGAGTGGTCGGTGTCGGCGAAGCCCTGAAGAGCCCACTGGATGCGCCGCGCGGCCAGGACGGCGGTCTGCACCTGCGGGAAGTAGGCTGCCAGAACGGTACCGGTCGCCGGCCGGGGAACGCCCTCGGATGCGGCGATCAGATCCAGTGCGAGCGCTGCCGCGGCCGAGGAGCCTGCCCAGGTCAGGGGAGCCGCAGAACCATCCCTGTGGTGAGAAACGAGGCGGATGAAAAGCACTCCCCCAGGCACAGTGGGACCCCTCTGTTCGAGCGCAGAGTCTGGGGTGAGCGTCTGAGCAGGCACTCGATCTTGCTGTGGCTTGGTCATCTCTCGAGGGAGCCGCCCTTACGGCTCCGGCACGCCGGAGAGCGAAAACAATTGCGCCTCTCCAGGGGAGGTGGTAGTTTATCAGCCAGAGCGAACGGCGGCAAATCCAGTTCGCCGTTTACCTGCGCTGCCCCCTCACAGCGAAGGTAATTCTCAATCTGGACCCTGGAACAGCAATGTGCAAGTCATCCTTACGCGGGCAGGCCGCGGGGTAAGTCCTGTCCGATCGTATGCAAGGGGCAATCATGGTAAGGGTAAGTCTTAGGAACCTGGGTATGCGCTCGGGGGATTTTCTGCGGGCGTGCACCGCTTTGGGAGTGATCGCCTTGGGGTGGCATGATCCTTCCGCGCTGGCCAAGGAGCCATCTCTCTCTGCGATCGAATTGTACGACGGGGCAAACGGGGCGGCCTACGTGCAACTCGCCGATGTTCTGATCAATGGGAAGGCGGAGCTGCGTGGCTGCGGCGGATCGGCAGCCAATTCCATCGACAAGTCGGAGTACGGAAAGCTGCCCAGGGTGGGGCTGGCGCCGGGCGGCGTGCTGGAGCGCGGCGCGGATGGCATGCTGCGTTACGGCACCGGCCAGGCACCCGGAGCCTGCGTCGTTCCGGATAACGTGAAGTTCGAGCATAGCGCAGCGTTCACCTCAGTGATGCTGGCAGACCAGGCCGACCTGCGCGGACGAGCCATCGGCGGCGGACCTGACGCGGCGGCGACGGCGCAGCCTTTGAAGAAGGGCGTGAAGCTCGTAATTGTCGCCGCACCCGACGTGGAACTGGCCGAATACCTGCTCGCCGACCGTGTGGGCACTATTCCGGCGTGGAAAGGCTACTTGACCAAATATGCAGGCGGGGCCCATGCCGACATCGCCAAGCGAGCCCTGACTTCGCTGTACGTCGACGCCGGGCAAAGAGCGCTCAGTTCTTATCAGAAGTCGGTTTCAAGTCCGTCGCCCTCCTACGGCGATTTGAAGAATGCTCGGGCGCAATTGATACTGGCGCACGCCGTTCTTCCCAACAGCCAAGGCGAAGTAGCGCTGGTAAACGGCATTCGTTCCAGCCTGGAAGGATTGACCGAAAAGGCCCACGCCGAAGTCGAAGCCTACAAGTCGGCTCTCGCCGCGGCCTCCCCGGGTTATGAACACCTGGGAAACGCAAAGGCGCTGGCTGATGCCGTCGAGCGGCGTAGATCCTGGTTTTGTGCCCCTCGCTAACCTGATGGGCGAGATCGTGGACGCCACCAACCGTCTTGAGGCGGGGATAAAAGCGGCGGAACTGGCGGAAACGGCGAAACGATACGACGAGGCACTCAAGGCGATCCAGCCGTTCCGCGCATTTGCTGGTGAGGAGCCCCGTGTGGCGCACGTCATCGATGCCGCCTACGCCGCGTATTTCGAGCAGGCCCAGCAACTGGACGCCACCAAGGACTGGAAGAACGCCATCGACGCCTACGAGAATGCGTTGAAAGCCAAGGACACTGCGGAGGCGCAGAGTTCGCTCAAGGAAGCCAGAAAGCAGTATGCCGCGGCGGAAGACGCGAGTGCGGCCACAGCCGCGCTCGAAAAAAGCAAGAACTTTGAACTGCAGCACGAATTGATTCCCGCATACGAAACCCTGACCAGCCTGACCGAAACCCAGCGTGTGATCGTCAAGGACGACATTGCCCGCCTGGAGCCTGACTATGTCGTTGCCGCTTCGCAGCGAGCCAAGGAGATTGCCAAGGCCTACCAGACCATCCAGGGAATCGGGGATGAAAAGGAAGTCGAGGAGGCCTACAGCTACCTGCAGCGCGCCATCGAACTTGGCGAGAACGATGCCGACAAGCAGGGATACCAGGTGCGCATGCAGAACCTCGCCGATGAGCTGGCCACCTGGTTTCTGGATCGGGCCAAGCATGATATTGAGAAGCCGCTGGGGTCGGCCACGGAACTGGGGTGGGCCTATCTCAAGGAGGCCGAGTCGTACAAGGCTTCCAACCTCGAACAGGTGCGTGACCAGATGAAGCTGGCCGAACTGGCTCACGGGATGCACTCGAAGCTCTCCATACGCGTGCAGTTCCGGGATCAGACGTCGCAGCGGCAAAGTGAAGGCTTCGCGAGCCAGATGGAAAGCGCCATCGCCGCGGGGTTGGATACGCCAGGGACGCAGGTCAAGGTGATTCGGTCGGGAGACTCGACCCGGCCCGACCTCGACCCCGATTTCCTGATCGCCGGGGACGTGGTGGAGAAGAATCTGTCCATGCCCGCCACCGTGGAGTCGATCGATTCGACATACCTGGTCAATACGCACGAAGTTCCCAGCGATGACTGGAACAAGCTGAACCGGCTCTACGAGGGCGCCATCGACGAGTTGCAGACGGCCCGTGCCGCTCTTTCGGGTGCCGAAGCCAAGGGCAACAAGAAGCTTGTGAATGACGCCAACAAGAGCGTCGCCGCGGCGGAGGCCAAGGCCAGCGACCTGCGCACCAAGCTCGATGCCACCCCCAAAAACCGCACCGAAGACGTGGTCCGGCCATACACCTACAAGAAGACGACCTACAACGTGGTCAATCGTCTCGTTCTCCAGTTCCGCATCGATGATGCGTTGAGCGGGCAGAAGGGAGAACCGGCCCAGATTATCAAGGAAGATAAGCCGAAGTTCGTGGTGGTCAGTGAAGTAAAGCAGGAAGATACCAAGAAGGCTAAGAACGAGGGCACCATCCCCGATAAGGAACAGCTGCAGAACGACCTGGAAAGCGCCGCCAAGGAGGAGCTGATCAAGAAGGTGCAGTTGAAGGTGGTCGAGCTGCCGCACAAGATCTACGAGGACGCCCAGAAGAGAGAAGGCGACGGCTACCAGGAGGACGCGGGCGAAGCCTACCTGCGGTACCTCAATGTGGCTCCCGCCGATCAGCTGGCAGAACGCGACCATGCCAAAAAGTTTTTGCGGGAACAGTTCAACTTTCAGAGATTTCCTGGGGAGACACAGGAGCCAAGGCCGGCTCCGGCATTGGAGCAAGGCATGACCCAGCCGCAGACGCAGCAATGATTCTGGGCATTGGCTGGCCTGGCTGAAGCGGGGCTGCCGCTCGATTCACGATGAAAATGCGGGTCGTACGCTCCACTGGGGATCCGCAGTTTGTCGAGATGAAGAAGGGATTTCCAATCGGGACAGGGAAAGCGGGGATAGACGGTGGAGCCGGCTCAGAACGATAAGGCCAACGAAGTAAAGCGCATCGGTAAGTACGACGTGGTCGAGGTGCTGGGCCGCGGGGGCATGGGGGTGGTCTACCGTGCCGTCGACAAGCACATGGGCCGCGATGTTGCCATCAAGACCCTGACCCAGGGCGTCGCCGGCGATCCGGAGATGCTGGCGCGCTTCTACGAGGAAGGGCGCAAGACCGGGCGGCTCAAGCACCCACATATCGTCATCGTCCACGACCTGGGCGAAGACAACGGGATTCCCTACATCGTGATGGAGCGCGTGGAAGGCGATCCGCTGGACAAGCTGATCCGCACCGACACACCGCTCTCCATGATGGACCGGGTGCGGATCATGGAAGAGGTCTGTTCGGCGCTCGGCTACGCACACCTCAACAACGTCATCCACCGAGACGTGAAGCCGGCCAATATTTTTGTTCAGCCGGATGGGAAGGCGAAGCTCCTGGACTTCGGCATTGCGCGCCTGGAGCGCCGCAGCCAGGACCTGAGCCTGACCCGAGCGGGGCATATCATCGGCACCATTCCCTACATGGCCCCGGAGCGGCTCAAGGACAAGTATGTCGATGGGCGATCCGACGTGTTTTCCGTGGGGGTGGTGCTGTTTCAACTGTTGACGGGGCAGCTTCCCTTTACCGGCGAAGACTACGTGCTGATGCAGAAGATCATGAACGAGCCGCATCCGCCGCTTTCGAGCCTGTGCCGGAACGCACCCCACGGTCTCGAAGCCGTGGTCGACAAGGCGCTGGCCAAGTCCGTCGATGATCGCTACCAGACGGCCGAGGAGATGGCGGCCGATCTCAACGGGGTGATGGATGAACTCCGCGACCAGCAGGTGGTCGAACTTCTGCCCGAGGCGCGGCGCCTGGTGCAGGCCGAGGATCTCACCCGGGCTCGCGTGGTTCTGCAGCAGGTGCTCAAGGTGCAGAGCAAGCACACCGAAGCGCGCGAGCTGCTCTCCGAGATTCAGAAGCGCCTGCTGCAACGGCAGCGCGACGAGCGGCTGTTGAACTTTCGCCAGCAGGCCGAGGATGCCCTGCATCGCAAGGACTTCGAGCAGAGCCTGGCGACGCTCAAAGAGGGGCTTGAACTGGATCCCGCCAATCCCGATCTGCTTGCCCTGCGCGACCGGGTCCGCGAGGAGAAGAAGAAGCAGGAGCAGGTCGATGAATATCTCCGCCAGATCGATACCGCGCGCCGCCGCGGCGATTACAAGGCGGCGATGGCTTCGGCCCAGGAGGCGCTGAAGGTCGACCGGAATAATTCCAAGATCAACGTGCTTTGCAACTTCCTGGCCGCGGAGGCGGAGCAGGCGCAGAAGAAGATCCAGGCCAGGACGCTGCTGGACTCGGCGCGCCGCCAGCTCGAGGCGCGTTACTTCGACAAGGCGCTCGAGCTGTTGCGCAAGGTGGAGGAGCTGGATCCGTCCGATCCTGAAGTGCAGCTGCTGCTCGCGGACGCCAGCGCGGGAGTCGAAGTCGGACGGCGGCAGCAGGCCATCGCGCGCCTCGAGGAGAAGGTTTCCCTGGCCAACACCCTGGAGCAGTTGAAGGAGTGCTCGCGTGGGATCCAGGAAGCCATGGCAGCCATGCCGTCGGAGTCGGCGTTGTTCCGCCTGAGCGCCCAGGTGGACCGGCGGGTCAAGGACCTGGAGAACCGCCGTCTTGTGGAGGATACGTTTCAGATCTGCCGCGATCTCCGTCCGCGCGAGGCCCTCGATGTGGTGCGCAAGGCCCGGCAGCGCCTGCCAGGCGACGAGCGGCTATTGTCGCTTGAAGCCCTGCTTAACGAGCGCATCCAGCAGCAGAGCGTGGATGAGCGGCGAGCCGAGTTTCTATCCAGGGCCCGTGAGGCTCTGAAGAATTCCCAATACGGGGACGGCGTGCAAATCCTGGAGGCTTGCCAGGCAGAGCGCATCGCCAACCCTGAAGTCGCGGCACTGCTCGAGTTCGCGCGCGCCGAGGAAGCGGAGCAGCGGCGCACCAGACTTCTACGCAGCAATGTGGAGAAGGCAGAGTCGCTGGTAAAGGAAGGGTCTTTCGACGCCGCCGTAGAGTTTTTGGAGCAGGCCCTGGCGCGCTCCGAAGACCCGGCGCTGCGGATGCTGCTGGAACAGGCGGTCACGGCGCGCGAGGCCGTGGAGCGCCAGGTGGAAGCGGCCCTGGCGTCGGCGGGAAGGCTCGTGCAGGCGGGCAAGACCGAAGATGCCATACAACTGCTCAAGATGCTGCCGGCAGTGGCGGTGCGGGCGCCGCGGGTACAAATGGCCATTGCGGGACTGGAAGATGACCTGAAGATAAGCCTTTACCGCATGGCTGGAAGAGCCTACGCGCTGCTGGGAACGGAACCGCGATCGGATCTGGCGGCGGGTCACGGCATGATGCGGCGGGTCGCTGTCGCTTCCGCCGAGTGTCCCGCCTCGGCAGCCGTCGCGGTTGCCTATGATGCGCGCCAGAAGGCCACCGCCGACCAGGTTCTCGCAGAGACGGCGCGAAAGGCCGAAACCCTGCTGCGAACTCATGATCGCGCGGCCGCCGAGGCCCTGGTCCACGGAACCGAAGAAATTGTCGCCCTTGCCAGCCCTCAGGGAAAGGCAAACTGGCAGGCCTATGTGAGCCGCATGAACAAAAAAGGCCTGATGGGAAGGATGCGGGGCTGAACAAAACACGACCGAAGGTTGAAGGCCACGTCCGCACCAAACCGGGCTTTGGCAGCGTACACTCGAAACTGAACAGGGAGGGATGGAGCCATGCCGCAACAGGTCTGCATGGGAGCCATGATGCAATGCACATTCGGGCTGGCGCCAAGTTCTCTGGTCGTGCTGCCGACCAACAAGGTGCTCACCGACGAAGTCCCGGACGCCAATATCATGGACCACGTTCCTATGGAAAACATCATGCCGTTCGGGATGTGCCAGTCCCTGGCTAACCCGGAAGTGGCGGCGGCAACCGCGGCGGCCCTGGGCGTATTGACCCCCATGCCCTGCATCCCCAATACACCGGCGCCGTGGATTCCCGGAGCGCCGACCGTACTGCTGGCAAACTTCCCTACGCTCGACAATGTCTCCCAGTTGATATGCATCTGGGGGGGCGTCATTACATTCACCGATGCAGGTGAAGAGACGGTCGAAGTTCCGTAAAATTCCAGAAAACTTTCCCGAGAGTTGCGTCCACAGGCGGCACAGGTGATATTGATCAATTCTGCGCTGAAGGCAGTTCTTTCTCCAGGAGTGTGTTGAAAAACTCGGAACAAACGCGCTTTGTAACAGGGCACGACTTCTTAAGTCGTGCCAATAAAGCCAGTGAAACGAGAGGGCTCTAGCCCCTGTGGGACCCCATGCCTCGTCGATTTCGCTCCGATTGATGTTTTTTTCGACAAACTCCTGGAGAGCAGGTCCATGGCGCAATGGCTTTCGTCGAAACTGTAGTGTGCCTGCCTCCAACCTGGCTCCATGTTGAGTTTCCGGGTCAGAGCAGGGCAGGAATGAATGTCCCAGCCGCATGCGTGAGGTCCGAGATTTCTGTAATAGCTTAGTAACTCCAGTTTGAGTTCACCAGGAGGAGGCAGCTTCGACATGAACCAGGCCTCGACCCTTTCTCTCGATTTTGCCGCAGTGACGGACATCGGCTGCCGACGCAGTAACAACGAAGACAGCTTTGGCTACGACGCCGAACAGCATCTGTATGTTGTTTGCGATGGAATGGGCGGAAACGCGGCCGGCGAAGTCGCCAGCGGGATGGCCGTCCGTGCCTTGATTGAGACCTTTGCGGCGGCCGGCCCGGACGTGCCCATCGAGAACCGCCTGCTGTACTCGATCCTGGAGGCCAACCGCGTGGTGCGCGACGCGGGCACGTCGAACCGCGAGCTGCACAGCATGGGGACCACCCTGGTATGCGCCTGTCTCGACGGGAACCGCGTCGTGGTCGGGAACGTGGGCGACAGCCGGGCCTACCTGCTGCGCAACGGCGGCTGCCACCAGATCACCCAGGACCACTCCCTCCTCGACGAGGAGATTCGTCGCGGGACCATGACGCCGGAGATGGCCGCGGCTTCGAATCTGCAATCCGTGATTACCCGCGCCATCGGCGTCGCAGATACCGTCGAACCCGATCTGTTCGCGGCCAGTCTGCAGGCGGACGACATGCTCCTGTTGGCTTCCGATGGCCTGACGCGATACGCCAGCGCGGACGACATTGCCCAGGCCGCCGCGCAGGGAACCGACCTCTCGTCCACCTGCCAGGCCCTCATTGACTATGCCAAGGAGCGCGGAGGCGCCGACAACATCACCTGCATTCTGCTGCGGGCTTGTGAGGGCGCGGCCATCGATTCACCGCAGTAAGGTACGGATGGGGCGGCCCTCAGCCGGCAGCCGGGCTGTGCTCACCCGGCAGGGGTTCTCCAGTTCCGTTACCATACTGGAGGTGCCTGTTAGGGAATGAGTCTGAAAGCCAAGCTGGAAGCTGTCATTTACGCCGCGGAAGAGCCGGTCACCCTGGCCCAGCTCACCGCACTGTTTTCCGCCGATGCCCTGGAGTGGAAGGCGGCCCAGGAAGCCGCCGCCGCTGAGCAGACGGCGGAGGTCGCGGGCCAGAATCTCCGCGCTGTAGAGCCTGCTGAGCCCTTGCCGCTCCTCACCGGCGAACTGGAGTACCTTGGCCTCGCCGATACCCCTGATGTGTACGCCGGTGGTTCCGCGGAACCTGGCCAAGAGGCGCAACAACCCCAAGCCGAGACCGCCGGCGGCGGGGATGGCCGTCCCGAAGCGGGAAGTGCCGCTACAGAAGCTCACGCCGGTTCCGCGGAACGTTCTGAGGAATTGGGTGGGGCGATCGCCCTCGGCGAACCGTATCAGAGTGTCTCTCTCGAACTGGACCAGCCGGTCGGGCTCACTGAGGCGGCTGCAGAAGGCTCCGCAATCGATGCGGGGAGCGGCGTTGGACCGGCTGCGCGAGTTGCCTCAGCCCCCATCGACATCGAGGTCGAAGCCAAACGTCTCGCCCGGCTCCGCGATCGCGAGGTCAAAGGGGTTCTCAAGCACCTGCTCGATGAGCTGGTGGCGAGCTCCGCCGCCGACAATCGCGGCGTGGAGATCCGCGAGATCGCCGGAGGCTACCGCATGGCCACCAAGCCGGAGTGCCACGACGCGGTGCGCCTGTTTGTGAAGAGCCTCAAACCGGCGATGAAGCTCTCGTTACCGGCGCTCGAGACGCTGGCCGTCGTGGCCTATAAACAGCCCGTCACCGCTCCGGAGGTCGCCGAAATTCGCGGCGTCGAGTCAGCCGGGGTGCTGGGGTCCCTGCTGGCGCGAAAACTGATCGCGACCGCGGGCCGCAAGCAGGTGATCGGGCGCCCCATCCTCTACAAGACCACCCGGGAGTTCTTACTGCGCTTCGGTCTGAGAGATGTCTCGGAGCTGCCGTCCATGGAAGAGTTCGAGAAGATGGCGGCGATCGAACTGGAGGAAACAGAACCGTCGAGCGACGGATCGTACGAAGCCGCGGGGATGCAGCCTGACGAGGCTGTGGACACCGGCGCGGAAGGCTACGACGAAGAGAGACTGGAATCCAATTCGCCCAGCGGCGAGGAACTGGCGCAGGCCGCGGAGGCCAATGAAGGCGATCCTGACGCCGAGACCCAAGAGGCAGCCGCCACGACGAAGAACGACGAAACAGACGGGGCTCTTGCCGGTTCCGCCGCACCGGGGGCAGACGGAGTGATCCAACCTGCATCCCCCATCGATTCCCAAGAGGCTGCGCCCGCTGAGCCGGAAGAACCCGAGCAGGCAGAAACCGGAGCTGTTTCCCATGCCCAAGAAGACCCCCAAGACCGTTGACACACCCGAGGGCGGCGAGGCCACCAAGCCCAAGCGCGCGCCCAGGAAGCCGAAATCAAAGCCAGTGTCGGACGAGCCTGGACTCAATGCCGTTCCAGAGGCCGCGCCAGCGCCTTCAACAGAGGCAAGACTCGATCAGGAGGCGGAGGCGCGGATGGGGTCGGAGAGTCCCGCGCCTGTTTCCGCCGCAGTCGAAGCCCATGCGCAGGCCGCCGATGTCTTCGAGGAAGGATTTGAGGAGCGGGTGCCGGCCGAACTGCCAACTCCTGTCGCAAAGGAACCAGTTCTGAGCGAAGCCGTGGCCGATGCAATGGATTCGCAGGCAGCGGCGATGGACGAGGACGACGAAGAAGAGGAAGCCGAGGCGGAAGACGCCGCCGACGATGCCGAGGAATTGGAAGAGGAAGACATCGAAGGTGAAGACGAGTCCGTAGAGGAAGACGCCGGCTTCACGCCGCAGCCCCGGCCACCGGCAAAGCTGGAACGTCTGCAAAAGATCCTCTCCCAGGCCGGCGTGGCCAGCCGCCGTCATGCCGAAGAACTGATCACCGAGGGACGCGTCCAGGTCAACGGGAAGATCGTAACCCAACTGGGTTCGAAGGCCGATGCCGGCCGCGACCATATCCGCGTCGACGGAAAGCTTCTGCACGGCGCCGAGCGGCTGCGCTACTTTGTGCTCAACAAGCCCCGCGGCTACGTGACCACGGTGAGCGATCCCGAGGGCCGGCCGACGGTCATGGAGTTTTTCGCGAAGATGAGCGAGCGTCTTTACCCGGTGGGACGCCTGGACTACCTCAGCGAGGGCTTGCTGCTGGTGACCAACGATGGCGATCTGGCCAACAAGCTCACCAAGGCCTCGACCGGCGTGGATAAGACCTATTTGGTAAAAGTAAGCGGGCAGCCGACGGAGGAGGAACTAGAGCGCCTGCGCGGGGGCGTCTCCATTGAGCGCGGCAAACCGGGGGAAGGCCGCGTGCGGACAGCGCCGGCCCAGGTCCGCCAGGTGCGCCAGGGCGATAATCCCTGGTACGAAGTGGTGTTGATCGAGGGGCGTAATCGCGAGTTGCGCAAGATGTTTGAAGAAATCGGGCATTTTGTTGAGAAGATTCGCCGCGTCGGCTACGGCCCGCTGGTGCTCGACCAGGAACCTGGGACAGCTGAGGGAGCTGGAACCGTTGGAATTGGACGCACTGCGCAAGGCGGCGGACGGCAAGTTACGCAAGCCCAGGATCACGGAGGGCGAACGCCGCAAGGGTGCCGAGAGCGGCAGGCTCCCGACCGTGGCGCCCCGGCCCAGCGCCCAGTTGCTGCCGGGCAGACCGCGGCCGGCGCAACCCGGGGAGGCCCACGCGAAGGATCAAGTGCCCTGCGATCGGGACAGGATCGGACGGTTCGGGAAGGCAGGGCAGGAGATTTCCGCCCCAAGAGATCATTCGGGCGCGACGCCGAACGGGGCAGCTTCCCTGCAACGCGTCCGACCGGTGACAGAGCCCGGCCGGCAGGACGGGGTGGCAGAGCCGGTGAAGGATTTGGCGCCGGCAAACCGGGACCGGGCAAGTTTGCTGCGCGTCCCGCATCCGAGGAAACATCCAGGTTCGGTCAAGGCCGGCCGGCGTGGAAGAAGGACGACCGGGGCCCAAGGCCTCCTGCCCGCTTCAAACCGGAGGACCGCGCGGCAGGCCGCGGCGGTTCCTTCGCCATCGGAGCTGGACGCGGCCCCGGGGGCAGTTCGAGTGCGCCCGGTCGAGGATCGACAGGTTCAGGACCCAGGGGAGCTGCGGGGCGCGGCCGCACCGGCGGAGACCGTCCGTTTGGAGCCAAGCCGGCCTGGAACAAGCCCGCCGGCGGAGCGCGCCCGTACCAGGGTCCCCCGGCGCCAAGACGTGAGGCCCCTCCCGTGGTCGGAGACGAAGGGGAAAAGCGTCCGTCCCGCCTTCATATCGAACCCGTGGAATCCGAGCGGCGAGGAACGGGTGAGCGGCGTCCGCCGCAGGGCGCTGGACGTTCCGGCGCAACCCGTCCGCAAGGCGATCGTCCCCGATTTGACCGTCCCGGAACCGGCCGTGGTCCGTCTGATCGTCCCCGGCCCGAAACCCCGCGGTTTGACCGGTCGTCGACGGATCGGGGTGGTTCCAGGACCGGAGGATCGAGTCGGCCGGCGTCAGGCCAGTCCAGATTCGGAGATACCAGAACCGGCTCGAACCGCCCTGCGACCAGGCCCTTCTCCGGGTCGCGGCCGCGCGGCGAGGGATTGGCTCGCCCCTTCACCACCAGTACGGGCAAGCCGCGGGCCGGCGGAGCGCGGCCCAGCAGCAAACCGGGCCGGACCAGCGGCGGCCCCGCCTCCCGTCCGGGTGGAACCTCAAGCTGGAAGCCCAAGCCCAGTCCCGGCGGAAAGGGCCGCCCCGCGGGAGGCGGTGGTTCAAGACCATCTGCCAACGGCGCCTCGCGCCCGTCGAATGGCCGTTCCGGGCCACGCCCCAGTGGAAAGCGCCCCGGCGGTTCAGGCGGAAAGCGCCACTAGGTTCTATGGAGAGGATCTGGGGCGGCTTCTCGTCGAGAGCGTCGTCCCGGCCCTATCCGCTCCCGCCAGGGGAGCGTCTCAAACCCTCTGCGCCGCGGCCTCGTGAAAACGTTCTCATAAATCAAGCCGGGAAGCATCTTTGCCCCACCCAGCCGCCATCCACAGGTGAAGACGGTTTAAAGGGATTTATCCGTTTATTTCATTTGGGGAGTAGCCAATGCGAGTTCTCATGGTGGGGGCCACAGGCAAGTTTGCGGGCTATGTTTTGCCGGAGTTGAAAAAGCGCGGAGTCAAGGTCAGAGCGCTGGTGCGCAACCACGAGAGTGAGAAGCTAGCCCGGGAACATGGGGCGGACGAGACGGTGCTGGGCGATCTGAGCGATCCCCGGGGGCTGATCTCGGCGGCAGTGGGAGCCGATGGAGTGTTTCATATTGGACCCGCCTTCGATACGCGTGAGTCCGATATGGGCGTGACCATGGTCGATGCCGCCAAGGCCGCCGGTGTGAGCAAATTCGTGTTCTCGAGCGTTATTCACCCGTCCATCTCCAAGCTCACCAATCATGCATCGAAGCGGCCCGTGGAAGAAGCCATCTACGAGTCCGGCATGACGTTCACCATTCTGCAGCCGGCGGTATTCATGCAGAATATCGAGGCTGCCTGGAACGAAATCATCCGTAGGGGGGTCTTTGCGCTTCCCTACTCGCGGCGCGCCAAGGTGTGCTACGTGGACTATCGCGATGTGGCCGAAGCGGCGGCCATGGCTTTCGCCGGTGAAAAACTGGACAACGGCACGTTCGAGCTGTCCGCCCCCGGAATGTTTAACCGGGTTGAGGTTGCGGCGCTGATGAGCGAGACGCTGGACGTGAAAATCGACGCCGGAGAGGTGGTCTTCGACGAGTGGGCTGAACGCGCCGGAATTCCGGATGGCCCGCTGCGGGATGGATTGAAACGAATGTACGCGGATTACAATCAGTACGGCTTCCACGGCGGTAATTCGCTGGTGCTCAAGGCCGTCCTGGGACGTGAGCCGCGCACGCTGCGGGACTTCTTCAAGGAGTTGGTTTCGCGACAGGTCAAGGCTGCGTGACGAATCGGTTTTAAGATGCGCGCGCCTGGGATTTCCGTTACCGAATCGAAGGCTGGAGCATCTCTAAGAGCATGAGCACAGAGAAAGCTACATTTGGCGCGGGATGTTTCTGGGGCGTGGAAGCGGCGTTTGCGGCCATACCCGGCGTAACCGCAACTGCGGTGGGCTATGAGGGCGGGACGTTGGAGCGGCCCAGCTACAAGGATGTGTGCACCGACCAGACAGGTCATGCCGAGGTGGTGGAACTGGACTTCGATCCGGAAAAAGTCACCTACGACCAGCTTCTGGACGCCTTCTTTTCGCTCCACGATCCGACTACCCTGAACCGGCAGGGACCGGACTGGGGAGCGCAGTACCGGTCAGCCATCTTCTTTCATTCAGCGCAGCAGGAGACCCAGGCGCAGGCGAAGATCGAGGAACTGACGGCACAGGGACGCTTCAAGCCGAAGCGTATCGTGACCAAGGTTGAACCGGCGCAGACCTTCTGGCGCGCTGAGGAGTATCACCAGAAGTATCTTGAGAAGCGCGGCGCCACCAGCTGCCACATCTGATTCGGGACTGCGTTCAGGAATAAGCAAGCTGCGTCCTGGCATCCAGTGTGCTGGGCATTCGGCCGCTCAGGGTAGCCGCAGAAAAGGACCGCGCCCCTTCCAACTCGGATCGGGTGCGGTCCTTTCTGTTGCTTTACTCCGGCTTGCCGAGGTTGTTGCGCCACGTGTAGCCATCCCGTTCGAGAAGACGATCGGCACATTCGGGTCCCCATTTCCCGGCGAAATAATTAGGAAACACTTCCGGCACCTTGTTGGCCCAGGCTTCGAGGATTGGCGTGTAGAGCGACCAGGTCGTTTCAACGCCGTCGCGATGAGCAAAGAGGGTCTGGTCGCCCAGCATGGCATCGAGCAGCAGGCGCTCGTAGCCGTTGGCGCTCGACTTGCCGAAGGCTGCGGAGTAGTTGAAGTCCATGATCACCGGGCAGACCGCCATCTCCGGCGAGGTGGGCACCTTGGCGCCAAACCGCAGCGAGATTCCCTCATCGGGCTGAATGCGGATGGTGAGGAGGTTGGGCTGGATGTCGGAGCATGGTCCGCTTGACGCCATACGATTGAAGATCAGCAGCGGCGGCTGGCGGAACTGGATGCTGATCTCGGTGGCGCGCTTCTTGAGGCGCTTGCCCGCGCGCAGATAAAACGGCACCCCGGCCCAGCGCCAGTTTTCGATCTCCAGGCGAACCGCCGCATAGGTCTCAGTTCCGGAGTTCGGATCTACCCGCTCTTCGTCCCGATAGCCGAGCACGCGCTGGCCGTCTACCACGCCAGGCCCGTACTGCCCGCGCACCGCATTGAGGATGGGAATGGGCGGGATGGCCTGCCACACTTTGAGCTTTTCGCGGCGCACGCTCTCCGCCTCAAAGCTCGGAGGCGGCTCCATGGCCACAAAGCTGAGCAGCTCCATCACGTGGTTCTGCACCACGTCGCGCAGCGCGCCGGCCTTCTCGTAAAACGGCCCGCGGCCTTCTACGCCCAGCGTTTCCGCCGCCGTGATCTGCACGTGATCGATGTAATTGCGGTTCCAGATCGGCTCGAAGATGCCGTTGGCAAAGCGGAAGACCAAGATGTTCTGCACCGTCTCTTTGCCCAGGTAGTGGTCGATGCGGAAGACCTGCCGCTCATCGAAGACCGAATTCACCTGGTGGTTGAGTTCGCGAGCCGAGTCGAGGTCATGGCCAAACGGCTTCTCGATCACCACGCCGACATGGCCCTGCTCCGGATGGGCCATCTGCTGCGCGCCCAGGTTCTCCACGATGCCGGCGAAAAACTCCGGAGCCGTGGCCAGATAAAAGAGCCGGTTATTGCCGATGTTGTTCTCGCTGGCGAGGCGGTCCAGCTCGGCTTTGAGCGCCGCATAGTGGCCTGGGTCGTCGAAGTTCAGCGCAAAATAGCTGACCTTTTTGATGAACTCGTCGAGCTTAGGGTCATTGGATTCAACGCCGCCGAATTCCACGATCCCTTCCCGCATATCGGCTGCAAACTCATCGCCCAGCGGGCGCCGCGCTACGCCGACGATGTGAAACTTTGAGGCAGCAGCCCGTTCTGCTCCAGGTGGTAGAGGGCAGGCAGCAGCTTGCGCTTGGTCAGATCGCCCGATGCGCCGAAGATCATCATGATCACAGGCTCGGGGACTCTCTCTTTGCCCTGGGGGACGTGGGAAAGATCCTCCGGGCTGACTTTCATCTGAATGGTTGCCATACCTGACCTCCTTGAGGCAGTGAACAGTGGATAGTGAACAGTCAAAGCAGACAGTGGCCTGGCCACTGTTCCCTGTCCACTAATCTTTCTTGACGGCGTGTCCGCCGAAGGCATTGCGCATGATCGACAACATGCGGTCGGTGAAGTTGTTCTCTTCGCGGCTGCGAATGCGGCGGATCAGCGACTCGGTGATCACCGGCGCGGAGACGTTCAGGTCGATGGCCTCGAACACCGTCCAGCGGCCTTCGCCGGAGTCCGCGACATAAGCCTCAAGTCCCTTGAGCGTCGGGTTCTTCGAGAGCGCGTCGGCGGTCAGGTCGAGCAGCCAGCTGCGCACCACGCTGCCGTAGCGCCAGATCTCCGCGATCTGCGCCAGGTCGAGATCCAGCTCTTCCTTCTTCTCCATGATGGTGAAGCCTTCGGCGAAGGCCTGCATCATGCCGTACTCGATGCCGTTGTGCACCATCTTGACGAAGTGCCCGGCGCCGGCCGGGCCCGACATGGCCCCAGCCCTTGTCCTTGCCGGGGGCGAGCGTCTCGAAGATCGGCCGCAGATACTCGACGGCCTCTTTGTCGCCGCCGATCATCATGCTGTAGCCCTCTTTCAGCCCCCACACGCCGCCCGAGGTGCCGACGTCGACAAACTGGAACCCCTTGGCTGTAACTTCCTTGTAATGGCGCATGGAGTCTTTGTAGTTGGAGTTGCCGCCGTCGATAAGGATGTCGCCCGGATTCAGCATCGGCTCCAGCTTGGCGATGGTCTCGTCCACCGGCTTGCCCTGCGGCACCATGATCCAGATGGCCTTGCGGCCGGTGAGCTTCTTGCCCATGTCTTCGAGCGTAGTGACGCCCACGTTGCCGGAGGCGGTAAGCTTCTGCACTGCATCGGCGCTGAAGTCAAAGCCGACCACCTGATGGCCGCCGAGCCGCAGCCGCTCCGCCATGTTGCCGCCCATCTTGCCCAGACCAATCAATCCAAGTTGCATCGTTTCCTCCGTGCGCTGAATGCTATAGAACTGTCAGATACTCCAGATCGCGGCGCAAGTTGTCGGCGCCATCGAAGCGAATTGTCTTCATGCCCGCCGCGGCCGCGGCCGCCACGTTCTCCTGCCGGTCGTCGATGAACAGGATGCGCTCCGGCGGCCGGCCCAGAATATCGAGCGCCCGTCTGATAGATCGCCGGGGCCGGCTTGCGCAGTCCCACATAGCAGGAACTTAGAGCCACATCGAAATATTGGCGCAGGCCGAATTCACGAAACCGGTACTCGTTGGGCGCCTCGGCCTCGTTGTTCAAACATCCCAGCATTGCTCTACCAGATGCCGCAAGTTCCTCAAGGATTCCCAAACCACCGTTGGGCAATGGAACCGATTGCGCGCAGATCGCGGCCAGAAACTGTTCGTGCGTGAACGGACGCGCGGCTCATAAAAGACCGTGGCATCGAGATATTCCTCCGCGGAAATCAGGTCCCGCTCCCACGGATCGTTGGCCTCGAGATGGCGCGCTTCAAACTCCGCCAGATCCAGCTGAAACTGGTCACGACCGCGGCGCGTTCGCGGTGATCCCAGCCGTTGGTGAGCAGAACTCCGCCTACATCGAAGAGGATTACGTCGAAGGGGAACATCGGCGCCTCTTGCGTGGTGAATGGTTATGCTGCTTGAGTGGCGGCCCATGCAGATGCCGTTCCTTCGCCTGGATCGGAAATGACAGATTGCGAATCAAGCGGGGCTGGCCGAGCCGTCGCCGCACATGTACTTGGCTTCGATCGCCATCACTTTGTTGAACCGCCGCGTGAAGCGCTCTTCGTTGACGATGAACTTCGCTCTGATAAAAGCATCGACCAATTCGTAGGCCAGGGACGCGCCGATGATGCGCGCGCCCGAAGACAATCACGTTCATATCGTCGTGCTCCACGCCCTGGTGTGCCGAATAGGTGTCGTGGCACATGCCGGCGCGGATGCCGGGAATCTTGTTGGCCGCCACGCAGACACCGACGCCCGAGCCGCAGATCAGAATGCCCCGCTGGGCCACGCCCTGCTTGATGGCGTCTCCAACCTTTTCGGCAAAGTCAGGATAATCGTCGGGCTGATCGCCGTTGTAGGCGCCCAGATCGACGACCTCATGTCCCTCCCTGGCCAGGTAGGCGCGGACATCTTCCTTCAATGGGAATCCGGCGTGGTCGGCGCTGATGACGAGCTTCACGGTAAAGATCCTCTCCGAGCGGCGGAGTCAGCGGTATTAGCAACGCCGCGTGCGTATGAGCGGGGTTAGGAAGAGCTCGCGCTGACGCAGCCCCACGAACGCCGCGGAAAACTAACCCCGCTGAACGAGTTTCCTGGCTCTCGCCACTACATTCTCTACGCTGAACCCCAGCTCCGCCATCACCTTGGCGCCGGGAGCCGAGGCGCCGAAGCGGTCGAGCCCGATGACGTCGCCGTCGAGGCCGACATATTTCCACCAGCCCAGCGGCGAACCCGCTTCGACGGCCAGCTTGGGCACGCCCGCGGGAAGAACGCTGGCCTTGTACTCCGCCGACTGCTCATCAAAGATCTCCCAGCTCGGCATGCTGACGACGCGAGCCGCGATGCCCTGGGCGTCGAGCTGCTTTTTCGATTCCACGCAGAGGGAAACTTCCGAACCCGTGCCGATCAGTATGACCTGGGGACTGGGCACATCTTCAAGGACGTAAGCGCCCTTGCTCACGCCGCCATATACGTCGTGCGTGGCCGGATCGATGACCGGCAGATCCTGGCGGCTGAGAGCGAAGAAGCAGGGGCCGCTTGCGCTCCAGCGCCAGCCGCCAGCAGGCGGCGGTTTCGTTGGCATCGGCGGGGCGGTAGTCGGTCAGGTCGGGAACCGCGCGCAGCATCATCAGGTGCTCGATGGGCTGGTGCGTGGGGCCGTCTTCGCCCAGGCCGATGGAGTCGTGCGTGAATACAAAAATGGAATGCGCCCGCGACAGCGCCGCAAGGCGGATGGCCGGCTTGCAGTAATCGGAGAACGTAAAGAAGGTCGAGCCGAAGGGAACCAGCCCCTCGTGCGCGGCCATGCCGTTGACCGCGGCGCACATGCCAAACTCGCGCACCCCGAAGAACACGTTGCGCCCGGCCGGGTCTTCGGCAAAGTGCGCGCCCGGCTTGAAGATGGTCTTGGTGGATGAGGTAAGGTCGGCGGCGCCGCCAAACAGCTCGGGAACCTCCTGCGCGATGGCGTTCATCACCGCGCCGCCGGCATTGCGCGTGGCCACCGGCTTGCCCGCCGGGAAGCTGGGAATCGCCTTCTCCCATCCCGGCTTGCGTACATTCTTCTGTGTGCGCTTGAACTGCTCCGCCAGTTCGGGATACTGCGCCGCATAGGCGTCAAACAGCTTGTTCCACTCGGCTTCGAGGGCCTGGCCGCGATCGACGGCCTTGCGCCAGTTGGCCAGCGCGTCGTCGGGGACGTAGAAGCTCTGATCCTCGGGGAAGCCGAAGAACCTCTTGGTGGAAGCGACATCGGCCGCGCCCATCGCTTCCCCGTGCACCTTGTTGGTGCCGGCGCGTGGGGCTGCCGTAGCCGATGACGGTGCGCACCGCGATGAGCGATGGCCGCTCGGTCTCCGCCTTGGCGGCTTCGATGGCGGCCTCGATGGCATTGAGGTCGTTGCCGTCTGCAACCCGCTGCACGTGCCAGTGGTAGGCCTCAAATCGCTTCAGCTCATCTTCGGTGAAGCTCAGCTCGGTCGGGCCGTCGAGGGAGATCAGGTTGTCGTCGTAGAGAAAAATCAGCTTGCCCAGCCCCAGGGTGCCGGCCAGCGACGCCGCCTCGTGCGAGATGCCCTCCATCAGGTCGCCATCGCCGCACAGCGCATAGGTGTGATGGTTCACGATCTCGAAGCCCGGCTTGTTGTAGACCGCGGCCAGGTGCTTCTCGGCCATGGCCATGCCGACGGCCATGCCGATGCCCTGCCCGAGCGGGCCGGTGGTGACTTCAACGCCTTCGGTCTCGCCCGACTCGGGATGACCGGGGGTCTTCGAGTGCCACTGGCGGAACGACTTCAGATCGTCGAGGGTGAGCTTGTAGCCGGAGAGAAACAGCGTGGAATAGAGCAGCGCCGACGCGTGCCCGTTCGAAAGCACGAACCGGTCGCGGTCCGCCCACTTGAAGTGCGCCGGGTTGTGCTTCATCAGCTTGTGATACAGCAGGTAGGCGATGGGTGCGCAGCCCAGCGGGGCTCCGGGATGGCCGCTATTGGCCTTCTCTACAGCGTCAACCGCGAGCAGCCGCAGGGTGTCGATGGACAGTTGGTCGAGGGTGATATCCGCAGCGGTCGTTGCCATGATCTTTTCTCAATCCTTTCTTTTCCCAGACTGAATGGAGAGGCAGTTCTACTCAGGGTCGATCTTGACCTGCACATTGTAACCAAGCCAGCGGTCCTTCTCCGTCCAATGGAGAGTCCATGATAGTTCACCGGGCTCCGCGGCGCCGGTTTCGATATCGGCGCTGAAGCCGGCACTGCCAAGACTGCGGCTGATGCCCCGGTGCGTCGTCTTCCAGCCGTCCATGGACCAGACCAGGTCGAAGGATTCTTCGTCTAGGATGCGCAGGGTGTCGCCGGCGGTTACTTTCTGGATGGGCCGGTGGTGGCTGTAAATCTCAAGATTGCGGCGGACGCCCTGCCGCCCCTCGGGCGTGCAGTACCGCTCGTAAACCGGATCGACGCGGTCAAAGACCTTGCCGTCAAGCGCGGAGCGCAGCAGCTTGAGGTACTCGGCATGGGCCCAGACCAGCGGCACGGCCGATCCCGCCGGCTGGCCCAGGCGCAGCCCCAGCCCTGGACGGTTGGCCTCGTCCCACACCTGTTCCGGCATCATCTGGCCACTGGTCGCGAAACGCTCGTAGGTCTGGATCAGCGGAGCAATGTCACGGCCGGCGGCGAGTTCGTAGTGGGCCCGCTCGCCGGTGAGCAAGGGCCACACCCGGCCCTGGCCCCAGCCCAGAAACGGGCCGCCATCGGGGCGATCGCCGTACCCGTCGTAGTTGTAGCGAAGCCAGCCCGGCCCCTGCGGAAGCCCGCGCTTCAGCACCGCATCGACCACCTTGAGCGAATCGACCATGAGCGGATCATCGGCGCGCCGCACGCCATAGCGGACCAGTTCGAGGAACCCGGCGTCGATGATCTCGCGCGCTTCAAAGGTGTCGCGCGTGCCCGGCGGCCGGTTGTTGATGTGAATCTTCTCCTCGCCGCAGCCTTCGCACGCGTACGCCTCCCCGGTCTCCGGCGGACGGATGCGCATGTAGTGCCGCTTGACCTCGGGTAGCAGAACGCCGTCGTTGGTCACCGTCCAGTCTTCCAGGTGTCCCTCGATCCAGTCGGCGAACTCTTCAAGGAAATCCGCCAGGCCGTCGGTATTTCGATCGCGCACAATCTCCGCGGCGCAGATCAGGCCCGTGACCACCGCCGCCAGCGTCGACGGCGAATAGCCGGCGTTCTCTTCCCATCGTTCCTGGTGGGTGATGGGCGCGTGACGTACCAGAAACCCCGCGGCGCGCTCGATGAAGGGCAGAATCTCCATCTCGCCCAGAGCATTTGCCTTCCACAACCGCCATGCCAGGATGATGGGAAACGCCACTTCGTCGAGCTGCACGCCCGACCAGTACGGCCGGCCGTCGACCCAGAAGTTCTGCGCGAAGCCGCCGTCCGGCTCCTGCGTGCAGGCCAGGTAAACCAGCGCCCGCCGCGCCGTCTCCGCCCGTCCGCAGGCCAGCAGCGCGGTGGCGGTCTGCACCATGTCCCGGGTCCACACCAGGTGGTAGCCGCCCAGGTCGTCGTCGCCCTTGAACTGTCCCCAGGGAATCGAGGCGGAAGCCACAAACGCGCCCGAATAGGTCTTGTCTTCGTGGGCCAGCAGGACGTTGTGGCTGGCGCGCATCAG
Source organism: uncultured Acidobacteriaceae bacterium (assembly GCA_963737665.1). Taxonomy (GTDB): domain Bacteria; phylum Acidobacteriota; class Terriglobia; order Terriglobales; family Acidobacteriaceae; genus Telmatobacter. The sequence goes on along the minus strand of CAVTTW010000017.1, from coordinate 265,390 downwards.
CTTGCCGCCGTCGCAAGCCTTGGCCGCCAGCCACTCGGGATTGGCGGCGCGCTGCCACTGCTCGATGAACCGCGAGCGGTGTTGCTGGTAAGGCATCGCCAGCGCGCTCACCGTCTTCTGCAGGGACGTGTGCTGCGTCTCGCCGATGCCGATGGCCACTGTAAACTCGCGCGCGGCGCCATCGGCGCTCGGTTGCGCGCGCAGTCGAGGTTCAGTTCGCCGGTCACGGCCAGGTTGCCGTTGGTCGCCGACCCGAACTCCCACTCCATGTTGAGATTTTCTTTGAGGTCGCGCCAGCCGTCGCTCGCGCCCACAAAGCCGCAACTGACGCGCGAAAATCCGCAACTGGCGCCCATGGCCAGCGACCAGCTGTTCTTCCAGGCCAGCAGCATCCGGTATCCGGCCACATCCATGGCGCGGGCGGAGTTGCCCGCCCCGCCTCCGTCAAGATGCGGCGCCAGCAGGGCATACACCTTGAGGCGCGGCAGCAGTCGGGTTGCGCCTCCAGCCGGACGTGGGTCAGCAGCACGCTGTGGTGCGGGTCGCAGATGATCTCCTTGATCAGCGTGTAGCGGCCATCGGGGTCGCGGTTGGTGTACCGCACTCCCAGCGCCTCGGGATGGATGTACTCGAACGCTCGACAGCAGGTCGCGCTTCTCCTCATGCGCAAACGTCTCGCCGTCCGTGATCAGAAACTCCATGTCGCGGATCTGGGCGTGGTCGATGGTGGGATGGTAGATCTCGTTGAGAATGCCGTGGGAACAGGTGAACCACACGCGGCTGGACGCCGAATAGGCCGTCCCGACGGCGTCTTTCACGCTCGAGGTCCAGCGAGGCTGCATGCCGGGTGCCCCAAAGGCTTCGCCCTGCTGCGGCAAGCCAGCGGTAGAGAGGTTGATCGCTCATGCTTGCCAACGTGCGACGGACTTCGGTTTCATGCTTTGCAGTCCCTGGGGGTGAGAGTGCGGGGTTAAAAAGCCGCTGCGGCCTGTGCTTAAATCGTTCTGTCTCAACTAACGATGTTCTGCGACCACGCGAAAGTTTCGATCCTCGCCGATCTTTCCGCGCGGTTGGCCGCCGTAGCGGCGAATAGAACGGAACACAGAACGAAACCGGAAAACGATTTAGGAACCCTGCGGGTCGCTTCCTGCATCCATGCAACCGTGGCACAGTGCGCTTCGATTCGACAACGTGCGCTTCAATACAACCACAGGACCGCACCCGGCGATATGAACAGAATGTTTCAGGTCGCGGCCCGCATCGTCTCTAACCTCCTGCGTGGACGTCTCACGGCCGCTCCGCGCAATACAATCCCAACAAGGAGAATTCCCCCGATGGCTTACGAACTCGCCCCGCTGCCGTACGACTATGCGGCCCTCGAGCCTTTTATCGATGCCGAAACCATGCACCTGCATCACGACAAGCATCACCAGGCCTACATCAACAATGTGAATGCCGCGCTGGACAAGCACCCGCACCTGGCCTCGAAGTCCGTCGACGACCTGATCAGCGACCTCAACGCGGTGCCCGAAGACATTCGCACCGTGGTGCGCAACAACGGCGGCGGCCACTCCAACCACACCATGTTCTGGACCATCATGGGACCGGCCAATACGGCGGGCATCGGCGGCGCGCCCACGGGACCCATCGCAGACCAGATCAAGAGCGACTTCGGCGACTTTGATGCGTTCAAGAAGACGTTCAACGAAACCACCGCCAAGCAGTTCGGCTCCGGCTGGGGCTGGCTGGTGATTCAGGGCGGCAAGCTCAAAGTGATCACCACCGCCAACCAGGATTCCCCGCTGTCGCAGGGCCTCTATCCGATCCTCGGCAACGACGTCTGGGAGCACGCCTACTACCTCAAGTACCAGAACAAGCGCCCCGACTACCTGGCCGCCTGGTGGAACGTGGTGAACTGGGCCGAGGTCAACAAGCGCTTCGCCAAGGCCAAGGGATAGCCGAAGCCGGCCCGGCTAGTGGAGACCTGAGACCTGACGCCGGTCGTAGGAGAGGTGTCGCAAGTCGTTCCGACTTGCTTCGATCGCACCGAAATCCGGCTCAGGGACGATTCGTGCGCACGTCGTTGCGCCCTGGCAAACAAGCAGCGGTTTCCCGACCGCATTTACGGGGGTGGCGCAGGGTTGCCGCCATCCCCGTTAAAAATCACCCGTTAATACCCGCAATTGGATTACCGTGGTTCACAACTCTTGCCCGAAAATCGCGTCTATAGGAGCGATAGTGAGGCATAATCACCTGCGTAGACCTGTTCCACTTTCCCTGATGGGGTACGTTGCCCTGATCTTCGCGTTGGCCTCCCCCGCCATCGCCCAGTCCTCGACTGGCGCTGCCAAGCCTCACCCCGGCGTCCTCGCGGTGCAGCCAGCCACGACCGACCCTGCCCAGACGGCCGCCACAAGCCCATCTCCAGTTCCCCCACAAGCACCTGCAGCCACCCCCAAACACCCGGCGCCTGCGACTCCGCATTCCGCCGCCCATGCAGCTGGTAATGCGGCGCACGCCGGCAGCTTTACCGTGAGCCAACTGGGGCATCCGGTGGGTACCGCCAGTTTTCGAATGGCGAACACCTCGGGAGGTTACGAGTCGACGGCTGCCGTCCAGGTGACGATGAAAGGCCTGGAATACGCGCTTTCAAAAACGGAGCAGCTCGATCCGGGCCGGCACATCCTGCGGGAGCAGTTGAGCGCCACCGTCAATGGTTCGGCAGTGAACGTCATTGGAAAGCCCGACGCCGCGCACTTTCTGCTGAATATCTCGGCCAACGGGCGCAGCTCGACGACCAACCTCGATGCGCACAACGCGGCCGTGTTTCTGCCCGACTTTGATCCCGGCGGTCTGGAGACGCTTTTAAAACTGGGCGCCGCGCAAAACGGGCGCGACCTGTGGGCGATCCTTCCCAAAGGGGCAGGTTCCACGGTGCCCATACAATTGGCGACCTACGCAGATGAGCGGGGTACTCTCGACGGCAAGCCAATTACCGTTCACCACCTGATCGCAACGATCGCAGGCGCCCAGACGGACCTGTTCTCAGGCCCGGAAAACCAGTTGCTCCAGGCCGAACTGCCGCAGCAGGGATTTTCGCTGGTGCGCAAGGGCTTCGTGCTTACCCCGCCCAAAAGGCCGATTGCCCCGCCGGCGGAATAGCCGCAACCGCCCTTAAAGCGCCCGGCCCGCAGCCACGGCCGATGCCCAGGCCCACTGAAAATTGAATCCGCCCAGGTGACCGGTCACATCGACGGCTTCACCAATGAAAAACAGACCGGGAATGTTTCGCGCTTCCATGGTGCGCGCCTGCAAATCGTCGGTGTCAATACCGCCGGCGGTAACCTCGGCCTTCTCAAAGCCTTCCGTGCCAACGGGATGGAATTGGAATTGGCGCAGGCGGTGTTCGCACTCCGCGAGGGCGGCGTTAGACCAGCCGGCTGGAGGCGCGATCTCGGTCAGAAAGGCCGCAAGGCGCTGCGGAAGCACCTCTTTGAGTATCTGCCGGAGGGCCGCTTGGTCGCGGCGCGAGCCATGCAGCTTCATTTCGCCGAGGAGCTCCGCTCCCGCGGCCAGGCCGGGAAAGAAATCCACGGTCAGCGGCTCGCCGGTGCGCCAGTAGGAAGAAGCCTGCAGGATCGCCGGCCCACTGAGGCCGCGGTGAGTGATCAGCATCTTTTCCCGGAACGCGGGGACGGTCCGCATCTTTCCATTGGAGGCACCCTTTGCCACGACATCGGCGGCGACCCCGGCCAGCGCCGGTCCAGCGCGCCTCATCGCCCCCCAGCACGAGTGGGACAAGCGCCGGGCGCGGCTCGACGAGGCGCAGGCCAAACTGGTGGGCAAGATCGTAAGCCAATCCCGTGGCGCCGAGCTTTGGAATCGACAGGCCGCCCGGTTGCCACCACCAGCGAGTTGGCACGGAACTCCCCGTGCGAGCAGGTCACGCGATATTCGCCCGCACTCCGCTCGACGGCGATCTCCCGCGCATTCAGAATGAGTTCAACGTGCCCGCGGCTCTGCGCCGAGCGCTCGCATTCCGCCAGTAGCATATCGAGAATCGCGCGCGAAGAGTGGTCGCAGAAGAGCTGGCCCAGCGTTTTCTCGTGCCATGAGATCCGATACCGCTCGACTAGCTCCAGAAAATTTCGCGGGTGATACATCGCCAGCGCCGATTTGGCGAAGTGCGGATTCTGAGAGAGAAACCGGTCCGGGCCACAATGCAGGTTGGTAAAGTTGCAGCGGCCGCCGCCGGAGATCAGGATCTTGCGGCCGGGCTGGGCGTTATGGTCGAGCAGGGCCACGCGCCGGCCGCGATGGCCGGCCACTGCGGCGCACATCAGGCCGGCGGCGCCCGCGCCCAATACAATCACATCGAACGGCCGGGGCGCAGAGGTCATTCCCCATTCTCGCCGACCCACCAGGCTAACCCGCCCCCGGCCGGCCGCAAGGAAAAAACGTTCTCAGAACGCATCCCGACAGGGGGGAATCCAGGAGGACACATGGCATCCGTAGTCACCAATCCAATCGTTCCACCGTTCACGCGCGAGACGGCTGTCAGGAAGGTGCGCGCCGCCGAGGACGGCTGGAACTCGCGCGATCCCCAGCGCGTGTCGCTGGCCTATTCGATCGACAGCCGCTGGCGCAACCGGTCGGAGTTCATCAACGGGCGTGAGGAGATCGTTTCGTTTCTCACCCGCAAGTGGGCGCTGGAACTGGAATACCGCCTCATCAAGGAACTGTGGGCGTTCGACGACGCGCGCATCGCGGTGCGCTTCGCCTATGAATCCCGCGACGCGGACGGCCGGTGGTGGCGTTCCTACGGCAACGAGAACTGGGAATTCGGTGCGGACGGGCTGATGCACCGGCGCTACGCCAGCATCAATGACCTGGCCATTCAGGATTCGGAGCGGCTCTATCACTGGCCGCTTGGGCGGCGGCCCGATGACCACCCCGGACTGAGCGATCTGGGGCTCTGAATCGGAAAATCAACACCTTCTCGAAAATGCACGCGGCCCTGATGCGGCGAAGACGCACACGTCGAATCGAAAACGCGCATCATACCGGGCGGGAAGCGGTTTGCTGGAGTGCTCGAGACGCTCGGGAATCTGCCCGGCTGGGCCGGACATTGCGCTTGCAACACTCCAGACCCTTTTCCCCGGCAGCGCTCAATTTGCTGCGCCGCCTCGCGATGTGCGCCGGCGAGCCATCGGGCGCAACGACACCTCGACAGGGAGAAAACTCAGATGAAACGTGTGCTTACGGCAATATGTTGTGTAGCCATTGCGTCGATACCGGCGCTGGGACAGAAAAAGGGCGGCGCGATGACGGACCAGCAATTCGTCGATACCGCAGCGCAGACCGATATGATCGAAGCCAATCTTGGCCAGTTGGCGCAGACAGCATCCGATACGCAGGCGGTCAAGGATTATGCGCAGATGCTGGTCACCGACCATACCGCCGACTACCACCAGCTCTCCGACGTGGCTCATCAGGCCAGTCTTACCCTGCCCGGCGCGATCGATGCCGAACACGACAAGATGATGATCGATCCGTTCCAGAAGCTCAAGGGCGCAGCCTTCGATCACAAGTATGTCCAGGAGATGATCGCCGGCCACACCAAAGCCATCGCTCTCTACAAGAAGGAAGCAGCGGACGCGCAAAACCCGGCAGTGAAGTCCTACGCCGAGCAGGTGCTGCCGGTGCTGCAGAAGCACCTCGATGGCGCCAAGGACCTCATGAAGAACAAGGCAACAAAATAAGCCAATCAACTGCGGAGTTGCGGGTGCCGGATCGTCAGGTTGGCTGTAGAGCCGTGCCTTCCAGTGCCCGCTCTTTCGCGTCTAAATTGCGATCAACACATTGGACGCCTTGATGATGGCGCTTACCGCGACTCCGGGACGAAGCCCCAGCGCCTCAACGCTCGCCTTGGTAATCGAAGCCACAACCGATGTGCCGCCGGCAAGCTGAATCTGAACCTCGCTGTTGACTGCCCCGTCGTGGACAGCCAACACCTGGCCGGAAAGCACGTTGCGGGCGCTGATTTTTGCGCCATCGATGCCCGTCCCGACCATCACCTCGGATGCCTTGATCACCGCAAAGGCCGGCTTCCCGGTCTCGAGATGCAGAGAATCCACACTTGCATTGGTGATGATGGCGACGACCGCGTCTCCCCCATCGAGCACGAGGGTGACCTCCGCATTCACCGCCCCTTCGTTTACCTTTTGAACCTTTCCTGCGAGTACGTTTCGAGCGCTGATCTTCATAACGGGAACTCCATCCTGATCCATGAGAATAGCTGATCCCGGCGAGCTGACCGGAAAGAGAGTTCGTCCCCAAGCGGGCTATGCGCGGGCGGGGGGCACTCCAAATCTTTTGCGCACCAGCGTCATCGCTTCGTCAGGGGTTGCGATTGCGCCCTCGAGCTGGGCATCTTCAACCGCCGCAAGCATCGGCTTGAACTGCGGGCCAGGGGCGTACCCGGCGGCGATGAGGTCCCGCCCAGTCAACAGCGGCACGGGACGAACCGCCTCCTCTGGCATGGATGCGTACTTCTCGCGCACGAAGTTCCAAATGTCCAGGTTGGCGTGGGCGGCGAGGCAGTCCATCCGGTGCAGAGCCAGATGCTCGGGGAAGTTGTCGAGGCGGAAAAATCGCTTGAGCGTCGAAGCCTTCATGCGCGGAGCGTCGGCAAAGCGCATGTGGTTTTCAATGAGCGCGAGGATCTGGCGGGTGTCGTCGTTGGAAAAGCGGAAGCGGCGGCAGATCTCGGCCCCCATGGCAACGCCGACTTCGACGTGGCCGTCGAAGCGAATGCGATCGGGCGCGATTCGGAACGTTGGCGGCTTGCCCACGTCATGCAGCAGTGCGCCCCAGGCCAGCGTCGCCGCGCATCCCGGGTCCAGTTGATCGAGCAACATGAGGGTGTGGGTCCAGACATCGCCCTCAGGGTGGTATTGCGGCGGCTGGGCCACACCTTTCATGCGCGCGATTTCAGGCAGGACTTCGGCGAGCAGCCCGGTCTCGTCCAGCAGTTCAAATGCCCGGCGAGCCTTGCCTTCGGTGAGCATCCTGGTGAGCTCATCGCGAATGCGTTCGCGGCTGACGGCGTGGATGCGGGAAGCCAGTGCGCGTATTGCTGCCGCAGTTTGGGATTCGAGGGCGAAGCCGAACCGGGCGCTGAAGCGGACGGCGCGGAGCAGGCGGAGCTGGTCCTCTTCAAAGCGGCGGCGCGGCTCGCCAATGGCGCGGAGGATGCCCGCATCCAGATCGGCCAGCCCTCCGACGAAGTCGAGCACGGAAGAGCGGAGACTGGCGGAGCCGGTTCGCGCGGGGTCGAGACGCCCGCCGTCCCGCAGGGGATCGAGCAGCAGGCCGTTGATGGTGAAGTCCCGGCGCTGCACATCTTCCTCAGGACGGGTGGTGTAGCGGACGGCGTCGGGGTGACGCCCATCCGAGTAGGCGCCGTCGGAACGAAAGGTGGCCACCTCGGTGATCACGTACTCCCCCTGCGATGGGGACACCGCCACCTGCGGCGCGGCGAGATCTTCTGCAACCCGGGAAGCGGCCACGAGCACGACACCAAAGTGGGCTCCGACGGCGAAGGTGCGGGGAAACATGTTGAGGATAACGTCGGGGGTGGCCGAGGTCGTCACGTCGTAGTCCTTCGGCTCGCGGCCGAGCAGCAGGTCGCGGACGCAGCCTCCGGCGAAATAGGCTTCGAATCCCTTGCCGCGCAGGGTTTCCACGATGTGCAGAGCAGATTCAAATGGGGAGGAAAGCGCCATGTGCTTCTATTCTCACCCGTTTCCTCGGCGCACCGAAGATGCAGGTCGCTGAACCCGGGTGGCTAAACTAAAGGGATGACCCGCGGCCTCATTCTCGGAATCGAAAGCTCCTGCGACGAGACGGCTGCGGCGGTCGTGGAGCGCGGTGCGCGCACGCTTGTCCTCGGTGGTGGCATCGCAGATCGCGACCCACGCCTGCTATGGCGGGGTGGTCCCGGAGCTGGCCAGCCGCGAACACCTGCGCGCCATTGTGCCGGTGGTGCGAGCCGCGTTGGCCGAGGCCGGCGTCAGCCTGGCGGAACTGGATGCCATTGCCGTTACTTCGGGGCCCGGACTGGCCGGGGCGCTCCTGGTCGGGATCACCTATGCCAAGGCGCTGGCGTTTGCGCGTGGCTTGCCGCTGATCGCGGTGAACCACCTGGAAGGACACATCCATGCGGTGCTGCTGGAGGAACGCCAGTCCTCCCTGGACGGTCAACAGCGCTCCGAGACGTCAGCGCTGGCGCTGGTGGTCTCCGGCGGACACACGCATCTCTACCTCGCGCAGCCGGTTGAAGGCACATGGTCCTACACATTGATTGGCCGCACACTGGACGACGCGGCGGGCGAGGCCTACGACAAGGTGGCCAAGCTGCTCGGCCTGGGCTACCCCGGCGGTCCGTGGATCGACAGCCTGGCCCGCTTCGGCGATCCGCACGCCGTGCCATTTGCCTTTTCGCAGATCAAGACCAAGGCGCACCTGGCCGGAAAGGCGCCCCGCACCAAGGCGGCTAAAACCGCGCCGATAGCGGATCTCGATCCCCACTTCCTGTTTTCGTTCTCGGGGATTAAGACGGCGGTCCTGCGTCACGTTGAGCTGAAAGGGCTGCGAGACGAGGCTAAGGCGCGAATTCCCAAAACGCTGGTCCTGTCCGGGCCACCGCGAACCCAGGAGGATGCGCTGTCCCTGTGCTCTCAGGCGACCCTCGACCTGATAGCCAGCTTTCAACATGCCGTGGTGGGCGACCTGATGAAGAAGACCTTTGCGGCAGCGGAGTCGCTGGGAGCAGGGCGCATCCTGGTGACGGGTGGAGTAGCCGCCAACCGGGAATTGCGCGCCCGCTTCACCGCCGAGGCGGCCAGGCGCCGGGTCACAGTGGCATTTCCCACCCTGGCGCTGTCGACCGACAACGCCGCCATGATCGCGGCTGCGGCCTGGCCGCGGTTCGTGGCCGGCCAGTTTGCCCCGCCCGATCTGTCCGCGAATCCATCGCTGGCGCTGGGCCGATGAGGTAGCACCCGCGCTCTCCTGGCCCGAAGCGTTCTGCCTGATCTTTACATGACCCCTGCCTGGCAGCGAGTTTCAGTGCAAAGAAGACGGCCGCGGGATGAGCCGCGGCCGTCGTGTTCTCTTCGCGTGTCCGCGCCCGGTTTAGAACGCCAAGTGCAGCGACAGTTCGGTATTGCGATTGGTGCCGTTGCCGCCCTTGTAGGCCAGCACGTCGGTATAACTGCCCACGTCGTTGGAGCCGCCCAGGTTCAAGTAGGTGTTGGCGTGGTTCAGGACATTGATGAACTCGCCCTTGAGCTGCACATCGTACCGCTCGTGCACCTTGAAGTCCTTCACGATGCCCAGGTTGTCATGCCAGTAGCCAGGTCCACGGAAAGCGTTGCGGCCATCCATGCCGTGCACCCACTGGCAGTCCGCTTGATGAATACCGGCACAGATCGGCATGTCGCTGGTACCGGTGTTGGGATTGATCTGCTCGTTGTAAGCCGCCGCATTGATGCCGGTGTCGAGGTTGTTGGGGTCGTAAAACGTCGGGAACGACATGTAGGAGTAGGTATTGGCGCCGTACGTGCCGCTGATGTCAACCATGTCGCGCGTCTTGCTGCGCGGAGGCTTGGTGACGAAGCTCGCACGGGGGCAGATGGTGTAGGCGTAGGAACAGTCGAACATCGTGAAGGGCGTGCCCGTCTGGCCGTCGAAGGTGGTGGCCAGGGTCCAGTTGTCGGCCAGCAGCTTGGCCGCGCCGGTCAGGTTCTTCGCGAAGGGCACTTCCCAGACGATAGCGGCGGCCGCGCGATGCTTCTGGTCAAAGTCCGAGGTGCCGCGATCGAGCGCGTGGTTGAACGGATCGGTGTATCCCAGGACCAGTCCGCCGCCGGCGACGTTGCCGCTGTCACCGAAGGTGGAGCTGTTGTTGTCAATGGAGTGGGACCAGGTGTAGTCGGCGCGCACGTTGACGCCGGTGTGGGCCAGATTCGCGCTGCGCATCTCGGCCGTGACGCCGTTGTAGTAGCTGTCGCCGTCGGCGCCGCGCCAATTGATGTTGGAGTACTGGTAGTTGAGGCGGTTCAGGTACGAATTCGGACCCGCATTGTCGCCCTCGTAATTGGAGCCGCTGAACTGGCGGTTGAGGTTGGCGATGGTGTAGTTGTGAATGCCGCGCGAACCGACGTAGGAGAGGCTCGCCGTGGTCGAAGAGAATTGGTGCTCGACGGAGAGGCTCCAGTTGCTGGCGTAGGCGGGCTTGATGTTGGGATCGACCGCCCGCAGAGTGACGTTGGGCAGCGGCGCGGAGCCGGTGGTTGTTCCATACACGCCCAGGTTGCTGTTGCTGATGGGGGCGAGGTTGGTCTTGTCGATGAACGCGACCACGCCGTAGTTGGGCGGATTCTGAATCACGTTGAACGTCACGTTGTTGAAATTGCGCTCGTAGCTGATGCCGAATCCGGCGCGGATGCTGGTCTTGCCATTCCCCTCCGGATCAAAGGCGAAGCCGATCTTGGGGGCAAACTGCTTCAGGTTGAGATTCCAAAGCCGGCCGTTGGGCGCCTCGTTGCGGGTAAGGATCTGGCCATTGCGGACTTGATCCCAGATGTTGCTGCCCGAGCCAAGAAAGAAGTTCGCGTCATAGGTCGGCTTCTGCGAGTGCTGCGGCCCGTACACTTCCCAGCGCAGGCCGAGATTGACGTTCAGTTTCGGCGTTGCCTTCCAGGAATCGTTGGCATACGCGGCGCCGTCCTGATACCGGTTGGAACGGGAGAAGTTGGGGGACGAGACCGGCTCCTGAATCATGCAGGAGGGGGTGTCGACGTAGGTGTAGTCTGCATCCCTGGAGCAGGGATAAACGCCGTTGGGATTGATGGCGAATTCGACTTCCTGCAGGCCGCCGCTCAGAAAGCGCTCCAGGGCGCCATTGGTTCCCGTCTGGTTGAGGGCGTCGATGGCATTCTCGTAGGCGCCAAAGGTCCGGTTGTCCTTCACATAGAGGAAGTTTCCACCAAAGGTGAACTGGTGACGGCCTTTGGTCCAGGCCAGGTCTTCGCCGATCTCGATGAAGTTCTGCGGCCCGCCGAAGGGGATGGCGTTGCCCGGAGAGGTGGCGAGATAGCCGGGAAAGTTGATATCGCCGCCGCCCAGGGTGACGGCCGAACCGGCGTTCACATACAGGGTGGGGCTTACCGGTGCGGTGCCGAGGGGCTGCGCATTGTTGAGCCGCGAACCGAGCAGCTTGGTGTTGGACGCGATGTTCGACGTGAACGCCTTGGTGAGCGAGACCTCCAGGTTGTGGTTGTACTGGGTGATGCCGGTGTTATAGCCATCGTAAGGGCTGGCATTGTTGGTGCCGGCCGGGTTGACGGCGCTCTCCTGGATGTAGCGGACGAACATCGACGTGGACTGGTTGATCGTGAAGTCGCCTCGGTTGAAGCTGATCCACTGGTCGACCGGGAGCCCGCCGCCGGAATCGGCTGGGACCTGGTAGATGGATTGGCCGAAGAGCGGGGTGGTGAGAATCGCCGGGTTGGTCGCGGAGATGGCGGTGATGTCGTTCCCGAAGACCGTGGTCACGGCGGGATCGCTACCCAAATAAGTCGCGCCGTTGATGGGATGCGCCAGCTTCCCGTATTGGGCGAAATATGCCTGCATGTTGGGCGAGGCCATGGCGATCAGATCCGGTGTGGGCACAGTCGCCACCACGTTCTGCGAGCTGGCGATGCGGGTCCACTCGGTCGATGAGAAGAAGAACAGCTTGTCCTTTTTGACCGGGCCGCCGACGGAGTACCCGAACTGGTTGTGGGTGTACCGCGGCTTGGCCGGCGATCCATAGAGAGCATGGAGGTAATTGTTGTTGTACCCGTCGGAAGCCAGGGTCGAGATGCGGTTGAACTCGTAGGCCGAGCCGTGCAGCCCGTTGCTGCCGGACTTGGTGGAGACGTTGACCGCGCCCGATCCTCGTCCGTATTCCGCGCCGGAGTTCGAGGTCACAATTCGAATCTCGGAGGTAGCATCCATCGGCACTGACTGACCGATACCGACAGCGTAGAGGTCGGTATTTTCGGCGCCGTCGAGGAGGATGTCGACGGAACTGGAACGAGCGCCGGAGATATTGAAGCCTACCCCGCGCATGGTCGCGGTCGGATCGGACGAAAGGTTGCCGGAGAACTGAACCAGACTGTACGGATTGCGATCGAGTGTGGGCAGCGACTGAATCTGCTCCGTCTGAATGACGGCGGAGATCTCCGGCTTTTCGAGCTGCACCCCTGCGAAATCGTCGGCCGCAACGACCACTTCGGTCTTGCCGCCGGCGACGGCCAGCTTGGCACTGAAAGAGTTCTGCGATCCCACCGAGACGGTCACGGGCTGGGAGGCAGTTTCAAACCCCGGGGCGGTGATGGCGACCGTGTAGGTAGCAGGAATCAGCTGGGCTATCGAGTATTCCCCTTTGTTGTTAGTCACCGAAGAGCGGACGGCGCCGGTTGCCAGATTGGTCACCGTGACGGTCGCCTTGGCGACGACGGCGCCGCTGGCATCCGTCACCACGCCCGAGATCGATCCAAGGTCTGCCTGGGCCTGGGTGGCGGGCGGGGCAACGAAGGTTGCAAGACCGGTACTTAGGAATGAGGCCAGGAATAGGGCTCTTGCTAGCTTTCGGGTAGGAATCATGCCTGTCACTTCTTTCTCTGAATGGTGATTGTTCATTTCCGCTGCCAAAGGGTACAGGGTCACCTGCCTGTTACATGGCCGGCAGGAAACCTGAAACGAAACTCGTCCTTTGAATGGAAAGGTGGATTTATCGCTTTAGTAAGCATTCCATCTGCCAAAGCCAGCTCCCCGTCCCAATTCGAGCACCAGCATGCCACCATGCGGCCGGCATAACTCAGCAAACGGACCGTCGAGGCGGGACCAGAAGAGAGCAAACCCTTACGCTTGGGGACCTCGGCGATGCGCAAGTTGCGGGAAAAGGGAGGGCTTAACCCCTTGGCGGCAAAACCCAGGGAGGCTGGGCGCGCCGCATTTTCCCCAAATGGGGGTGGCGCAGGCCGGATCAGAATGGACGTTCCGGGAGGCGCTTCTCGAGGGTGTTGTCTTTGACTCAGCGCAGAGATCTACAACTTATCATATTTATTTATGGAATAGGGGATGTTCCCCAGGATCGACTAGGTTTTGGAAGGTTTCAGGACCTTGGGGCTGGCCACACGAGAACGTTGTCGCGGATCCGCTGGCGAAACCGCTGATATTCGGTCATTTCGCCCGGGCTGACATGGCGTGCAGCTTTACGACGGTGTTCCAGTTGCGCGCAGTGCCCGCTTCCACTCCCGTGGCCCGTTCGACTGCCTTCGCCTGGAACTTCGTGTCCGCCGCACCGTCGGGCAGGTGCAGGTAAATCGTGTCGCCCGCGAGGTGATAGCGGTCCCGGCGATGGGGATATTGCGTTACGATGCGGTCGAGATTTGCTTGAGCTCCTGGCTGCGCGGGGGTGCCGAGGAAGACCACGTGCACCCGGGCTCCGTCGGCTGCGGACTCGGCGGCGAAAGGATTCTCCGCGATCACACGTCCCATTTCCTCGTGGGTTCGCATCAGCACGGGTACAGAAGCGCCCATGTGGCTCTCCAGGGATTTGACAATGGCGGCGCCCACCTTGGCCGCGGATCCGGGTGCGTCAAAGACGGCGTTGCCGCTCTGGATGTACGTCTCGACGTTGCGGAAACCGAGCTCGCCAAGCAGGCTGCGAAGGTCGGCCATGGAAATCTTGCCGTACCTGGGCAGGTTCACGGCGCGCAAAAGAGCGATGTAGGTGGTCATGGAAAACTCCTGCTGTTTACCGCCGCAGCACAGATTTACCCTAGCAGCACAAGGGTAGCTCGATTTGTTCCCGTCCCATGCCGGATTCGAGACCATGTTGCGGCATTCTGCTAGAGTCGCTGTCAGATGGGGATGGTGATCAGCCTGGCCCGCCTCGGGCGGTGTATCAATCCGCAGAGCCTGTGGGGCGCGCTGCGCAAGTGGTGGGAACCTGGACGGAGGAGTTTCTCTTCGGCTCGGGAACAGGCACATCCCTTCGACCGCAGGCATGGCGTCGAAACCGGTGGTCTGATCTACGGCGAAGATCTGGCCACCGGCCACCGTCACGACGCGCACAGCGCCGGCTACTATGCCACCGCCCCTTCTCTTTTCGAGGGCGCCCTTTCGCTGTGGGAGACCACGCTCGCCGAAACAGGTTTGACCCTGCGCGACTACGCGCTTCTCGACGCCGGGTGTGGCAAGGGGCGCGTTTTAATGATGGCCTCTCAGCATCCCTTCCGCGCGATTGTCGGCGTGGAACTGCATCCCGGCCTGGCCAGGGTGGCACGGCGAAATGTGAAGCGCTGGATGCGTTCGCCGCGCGCCTGTGCGCACGTCGTGGTGGCTGAGAGCGATGTTCTCTCCGTCTCCTTTCCGCCTGGGCCGGTGCTGCTCTATCTCTTCAATTCCTTCGAGCGGGAGATGGTGGAGATGCTGCTGGAACGGCTGCGGGACCTGAGCGTGACCCGCGCCGAGCCGATCGATCTGATCTACGTGCATCCCGAATACGGAGAGCTGGTCTTCCGCAGTCCGCGCATGCAGTTGCTGGCGGAAGAAGAAATAGCCTTCACTGCGGAAGACGCGGAGGCGGATGCGTTCAAAGTGACCGACGACCGCTGTGCAATTTTCCGGCTGCCGGGACTGAGCGCCTAGCGAAAAGCGGCTGCTTTGGCGGCTGATTGGACCAGCGCTGCGCATCGCGGTCCCCGATTACGGGTAGATACGGTGCAGCGTCCGCGCAAAGGGAATGGTTTCCCGCACGTGATCGAGGCCGCAGACCCAGGCCACAACCCGCTCGATCCCCATCCCGAACCCCGCATGGGGAACGCTGCCATAGCGGCGCAGGTCGAGATACCACTGGAAGGCTTCGAGGGGCAGGTGTTGCTCCTCGATGCGGCTCTTGAGCAGTTCATAGCTGGCCACGCGCTGCGATGCCGCCGATGACTTCGCCGTAACCCTCGGGAGCGAGAACGTCGACGCACAGAGCAAAGGTCGGGTCGGCAGGGTCCGGCTCCATGTAAAAGGCTTTGACCGCGGCCGGATAACGGTGGACCATCACCGGGCGATCAAACTGCGAACTGAGCCAGGTTTCATCGGGTGAGCCGAAGTCGTTGCCGTATTCGAAAGGCTGCTCGAGTTCGCCTTTGGCATGGGCTTCGTTGAGCATCTTCGCGGCTTCGTCGTAGCGGAGACGGGGAAACGGGGGCAGTACGGATTCGAGCTTCCTGGCGTCGCGGCCGATCACGGCCAGCTCCGCAGCGCGGTTCTTGAGCACGCTCTGAACAATGTGCGAGATGTAGTTTTCCGCCAGTTCCATCAGGCCGTCGAGATCGCAATAGGCCACCTCCGGCTCGACCATCCAGAACTCGGTGAGGTGGCGGCGGGTCTTCGATTTCTCCGCGCGGAAGGTCGGCCCGAAGCTGTAGACCTTGCCCAGCGCCAGGGCCGTCGACTCGATGTAGAGCTGGCCGGACTGCGTGAGGTAGGCCGGGTCGCCGAAGTAGTCCACCGGGAACAGCGTCGAGGTGCCTTCGCAGGCCGCCGGCGTAAGAATCGGCGGATCGGTGCGGATGAAGCCGTTGTCGTCGAAATATTCGGCCGCCGCGCGCATGATCTCCGCGCGGATGCGCAGGATGGCGGACTGGCGCGGAGACCGAACCCAGAGGTGGCGATGCTCCATGAGGAAGTCGACGCCGTGTTCCTTGAGGGTGATGGGATAGGGGTCCGACTCGGGCACTCGCTGGATGACCTCGATGTCTTCGACGTCGAGTTCATAGCCGCCCGGGGCGCGCTTGTCGGCGCGGACCTTGCCGGTGACGATCACGCTGGATTCCTGGGTGAGGCCCTTGAGGGATTCAAAAACCGAGGCCGGAACGCTCTTGACGTGCGCCACGCCCTGCACGGTGCCGGTGCCGTCGCGAAAGATGGGAAAGAGCAGCTTGCCGCTTTCGCGCAGGTTGTAGAGCCAGCCCCGGAGGATGACGGACTGGCCTTCATGCTGGCCCAGGGTGGCGATGGTGGCCACCTGCGGTGGGGCTGACTCGGCTTGCGCCGGCACCTGCGGTGAGGCTGACTCGGCTTGCGCCGCCTCGGGAGCTGGCTGTTTGTGGCTTCAGTCATGAGTTCCAATCCTCGGGTCGCGTACGCCACCCTTCACCGCAAACCGAGGCGCGGTTAGGGAGCCAGCCCGAAATTCGCGGGCGCGCCGGACCTAACAGGATAACGCGCGGAGCATGGGCTGGTGTAGGAGGCGGGCTTCTTCTCTGCCGAGACAATTCCCCGCGATCTCATCCCAGGCGCTGTCATCCAGAGGAGCAGTGCGACGAAGGATCCGTGGCTGCTGTTCGCGATTTCAGCCGAATTCTCATCCTGGCCCAGCATTGCGGAATGGGCGAGTGAGCCGGTATCATCGCGGACCCGGCGGCGGGTCGCTGCATCCCGCCGCGCTGGTATATCGTCCAATGCGTATGGCGAATCCGGCAACTGTCTCCCAACCCGCGCAGCCCAGCGTTCCGCATCCCACGCCCGAGGCGGAGGAGATCTACCGCCGCTGGATCCAGTTTCTGGACGATGAATTCACGCGGCACAAGGCGCCTGAGCGGCGCGCCGAGATCGTGCGCGACCAGCTTTACCAGATCTACCTGGGCCGGCCGCACGGGGGCAAGCTGAACCTGACCCTCACCAGCGAGCTGCCCGGCAACGTGGTCAGCCTGTCGCTCGATCCCGAGAATGTGACGCTCGAGGCGGGGCACTTCGGCGACGTCGACCGCGCAGAAGTTCAACGAGCGCAAACCGTTGCTGTGGTTCTGGCAGATGTTCGACCGCTCCCCCATCGGACTGAATCACTGGCTGGGACTGCGCTTTCGCTGCATGCTGGGCCGGCACCTCTTCGACCACATGGGCAGCGGCGTGCGCATCTACCACGGCGTCGACCTGACCTACGGCTACAAGCTGCGCATCGAGGATGGCGTGATCATCCGGCAGCGCGCGCTGCTGAACGATCGCGGCGGCATCACCATCGGCAAGAATGCCGTGATCGGTTCGTTTGCCCGGATTTACTCGCATACCCATTCGCCCGGACAACTACGACAAGGTGACCCTGGTGCCAACGGAGATCGGCGCCGGAGCGCGCATCGGCAGCCACGCCATCGTGCTGGCGGGATCCAAGGTCGGCGAGGGCGAGATTGTGGGCACCTTCCCGGCCGACCGGAACTGAAGCGGGTTCATCTCGTCCCCGTCACGAAGACTCGACGTTTCTCGATGGACGAGTCGCTCCAGGATTGGGGCGCGACGTCACGAGCGCGCGGCCCCGTGCTAACCTGAACTTTCCGGACAGGAGTGTGTGTTGCAGCCAGGCAGTTTTGTCATCGCGATCTTTGAGTTTGTGCTGCTCATCTTTTCGCTCAGCGTGCACGAGTGCGCGCATGCCTGGATGGCTTCGCGGCTGGGCGATCAGACCGCGCGGCTGCAGGGCCGGGTGACGCTGAATCCCATGTACCACGTCGATCCCTTTGGAACGCTGCTGTTTCCCGCCATCATGATCTTCGGCCCGCTGTTCGGCGGCGGAGCGCTGGGCGGGTTTCTGTTTGGCTGGGCCAAGCCGACGCCGGTGATCACGCGCAACTTCAAAAACATCGTGCGCGACGACACCCTGACCACCCTGGCCGGGCCCGCCTCGAACCTGGTCCTGGCCTTCGGCGGCTTTCTGGGACTGGCCACGATCATCCTGTTTCAAGGCCGGCTGCCGGCCAGCGACAATGTCATGACCAATGTCCAGGCGCTGGGGCTGCTCTGTGAGCTGGCCATCAATGTCAACCTGGCGCTGTTCTTCTTCAACCTGCTGCCCTTGCCGCCGCTCGACGGAAGCCGCATCCTGCGCCACTTTCTGCCCTACAACTGGCTGCCTGCCTATGACCGCATGGGCATTCTCAGCTTCGTGCTGATGATCTTCCTGGGCGGCCCCATTGTCCGCTTCCTGATGGGCCCGACGCTGGGGCTGGTCCGACTGGCGTTGAACAGCCTGTAGGCGCGACCCCAGAGCCGGCGCCGTTCTCCCGGTACAATGAAGCGAGCCGATCTCGGAGACCTCTTTCGCAGACCGGCGGCAATTCACCCACAGAAAATCGGAACGATACGCACAATGGCCGAATCCGCAAGCCTGACTTCTCGCGCCCGCGTTTTGAGCGGCATGCGCCCCACGGGCAAGCTGCACCTCGGCAACTACATGGGCGCCCTGGCCAACTGGGTCAAGCTGCAGGACCAGTACGAGTGCTACTTCTTTATCGCCGATCTGCATGCGCTGACCACCGACTACGCCGACACTTCCGGCATCCTGCCCAATACGCATGGAGGTGGCGCTGGACTTTCTGGCCGCCGGCCTCGATCCCGGGCGGTCGACCATCTTTGTGCAGAGCCATGTCAAGGCCGCATTACGAACTGCCGCTGCTGCTGGGGATGATCACGCCGCTGGGCTGGCTGGAGCGCGTGCCCAGCTACAAGGAGATGCAGGAGAACCTCGCCACCAAGGACCTGACCACCTACGGCTTCCTCGGCTATCCAGTGTTGATGGCTTCCGACATCCTGCTCTACCAGCCGCAGTTTGTTCCCGTCGGCCAGGACCAGCAGGCGCACGTGGAGCTCACGCGCGAGATCGCGCGCCGCTTCAATTTCTTCTACAAAGCTGGCACAATGGCGAGGTGCTTCCCGAGCCCCAGGTGCTGCTGACCCCTTCGCCCAAGCTGCCCGGAACCGACGGCCGCAAGATGTCGAAGAGCTATGGCAACACGATCCTGCTGACCGACCCGGAGGCGGAGGTCCGCCAGAAGCTCAAGACCATGGTGACGGACCCGGCGCGGGTGCGGCGCACCGACCCCGGCGACCCGGACAAGTGCCCGGTCGGCGATCTGCACAAGGTGTTTTCGTCGCCGGAGACCCTGGAGAAGGTGTATGAGGGCTGCCGGTCGGCTGGCATCGGCTGCATCGAGTGCAAAGGATGGGCCGCAGACGCGCTGGTGCAGGTGCTGAATCCGATCCAGGAGCGCCGCGCCCGTTACAGCGAAAATGACGTGACCGAAATTCTGCAAGATGGCTCGAAGCGGGCCAGTGAGCGTGCGGAGCAGACCATGATCGAAGTGCGGGCCGCGATGCAGTTGACGCGATGACCGGGGGAGACGGTGGTTGGCCGCCGGAATGGTCGCGCCGAGTGTCGTTTGCGTCTCTGCAGATGACAAGTTCGGCAAGTAAGTAGAAATTAAAGAAGATGATTCTGGAAAAAGAGATTCCCTTGCCCCCTCCTTCGACAAATGCGGAGACACCGGAAGACAGGACGGTGCGCGTATCTGCGCGCGAGCCCGGCCCTGCCGAGCCGCCGGTGCATGAACCCGAACCTGACCCAGGCCAGCCGCCGGTCGTGGACCCGACCCCGGGGCTGGAACCCGACCCGGAGCCCAACCCGAACCCCTATCCCGACGATCCCGACCCGGAACCGGATCGCGATCCGCATCCACCCCCGCCGTCGGGGCCGGATCCTGATCCCGATGAATTACCGCGCACCGACCCGCCCGCCGAGCCGGTCTCTCCGCCAATGCAGATGCAGGCCGGCGCCGTCGCAAGCGAGGCGCCGACCCTGGTGCTTACCTCCAAGCCCGTGCCGCAGGAAAAGCCCTCCGCCAAGGCCGCCAAACCGAAGAAGGCGGAGCCGGAGGCGGACGGCTCCCCGTTTTCGGTGTTCGTGGGCCAGGTCTACGACGGGCCGCTCGACCTGCTGCTCGACCTGATCCGCAAGCAGGACATCGACATCTACGACATCCCCATCGCGCGGATCACCGCCCAGTTCCTGGGCTACGTCAACCAGCTCAAGGCCACCGATGTCGACGTGGCGGGCGAGTTTATCTACACCGCTTCGCTGCTCATTCATATCAAGAGCAAGATGCTGCTGCCGCGCGCCCCGTCCGGGCCCGACGACGTGGCCGAAGATCCGCGCCGCGAGCTGGTGGAGCGGCTGCTGGAGCACGAGCGCTTCAAAAACGCCGCCCAGATGCTGCAGCAGAAGCAGATGCTGGAAGCCGCCACCTGGACCAATCCGGGCCTGCGCGAATTCAAGGAAGACGCGGCCGCTGGAGCCGGAGATCGCCGCCGACACCGACGACCTGGTGCGCATCTTCCGCGACATTCTGGACGCGCCTGAAGAAGCGGCCCACCTTCAACGTGCAGGACGACTCGGTCACCGTAGGCCAGATGATCCAGTTCCTGGGCCGGCGGCTGACCATGGAAGACAAGCCCGTCGCCCTGCGCAAGCTGCTCAGCCACTCGCGGTCAGAACGGGCGCTGGTGGCCATGTTCCTGGCCCTGCTGGAACTGGTGCGGCTGCAAGCGGTTCTGCTGCGCCAGGACCGCGCCTTCAGCGAAATCTTCATCAAAAAGCACTCAGGATTTGACGCCGTAATGAACGAGGGCCTGGCTCAGGCGCGAGACGATTGGAAGTAAAGAATTAGAAAGTTATAACATATGTTTTTACTGATCGTCCGAGGTGAGATATGGCTACGCCAGTGAAGGTGATTGCGGTGGGTAATTCGAGCGGAATCATTCTCCCCAAGGAAACGCTGGCGCGGCTGAATGTACAGAAGGGGGATACGCTTTATCTGACCGAGGGTCCCCAGGGGATTCGGCTGGTGCCCTACGACGAGGAATTCGCCGCCCAGATGGAAACCGCGCGGGAGATCATGCGCGAGAATCGGGACGTCCTGCGGAGGCTGGCGGAGTGAACGAGCCGGTCTGGATCCGGCAAGACGTGGTCCTGGCCATCCACGAAGAATTGTTGAGGCTGCACGGAGGTCCTGATGGGGTGCGCGACCTCGCACTGCTGGAGTCGGCTCTGGCACGGCCTAAAAACATCCTTGCTTACGCGGAAGAGCCGCTCTCCCTGGCGAGGCTCGCCGCGGCGTATGCGAAGGGCATCGTGGCCAACCATCCGTTTGTCGATGGAAACAAGCGCACGGCCTTTACGGTATCGCTTAGCTTTCTCCGTCTCAACCGGTTGAATCTGACAGCCTCAAAGGAGGAGCGCGTCCTGACCTTCTGGCGCCTCGCGGACGGTAGCATGACAGAAGAGCAGCTGGCGGCATGGTTTGAGCGAAATACGGCTATATAGATCTGAAACTTCCATCCGCCCTCATGGCAGAGCAACCGCGATTGGAAAACAACCGCGCCTCGCCCGGTGCCCCTCCAACTCCGAGTCGGCATTGTTCAGCCGACCAAGGCGGGGCTTATGAAGGTCGTAACCTGCTTCCTCCTGGCTTATTTCTCGATCAGCGTCTGGTCTCAGGCCGTAAACCACTCCGGTTCAAACGAATTAACCGATAGAATCCAGCGGGGCCACGATGTTCATGTGCGCTCGCTGCGCATCGTTCAGATGGAACAGGCACGTGCAAGGCAACCGCTCTGTCCCGAGGCAATGACCACCATCGCGATCAACGAGTGCTACGCAGCGGAGTTGGCTACCACAGACGCCAACTATCGCGAACTCGTTCGGCTCTTGGGAACCTTGTTAGCACCCGGCGACATGGAAAAAGCAGCCCATGCCACGGCCGGCTCTCCCTTCGAGGAGGCCGAGTCTGCGTGGCGAACCTATCAGCGATCTGGCGTGCACGGCCGCTGGAGGTCAATTCGCGGGTGGCACCATCCGCCCCAGCATTGAGATGGGATGCCGCCTGACCGTTACACGCCACCACATGGATGAGCTTTGGGCGGTCTATTCCGATCTCGGCACGCGCTAGACCCAGAGCGGTGGGGCGTCCGGGAGTCAGGCCGTCAGCGCCACGGCGCGCGCGGCCTTGGCGCTGGCTTCGGAGTGGCGCGCCCAGGCCTCATTGGCGGAGGCAACCAGGGGGCGCAGATGGCGCGGGACGGTATCGGAGGATTGGCGGGTGAGCAACTCTTCGATCCGCTCCGGCGAAAACAGCCACGCCTTGGGCAGGAATTCGGTATGGCTCAGCCCGTCGGCCGAGGTCCATTCGTACGTCTCGTGAAGAGTGGAGTCATCGAGGCGGTCGGTGGCCTCGATCATGCGGCGTGCGATCTCCCCCGGTGCGGCCAGATAGATGCGCGGCAGTTCATACAGCGGAACCCGCTCGAACTGAACCAGGCAGCACACCGTGCGCGCGCCCTGGCCATCGAGCCAGAGGTCAATGGCCTTCTGGCAATCGGCCTTTTTCCCTTTGGGCTCGGGAACACCCCGGAGGTAGGAATGGACCAGCGACCAGCGGCCGTTATCGCTCGCCTTGACCGAAATTTTGAGCAGGTTGCCGGACTTGGTGACGGCCAGATCGTACATTGGCTTGTCGTGACCGGCCTGCACCAGGACGTCAAATCCGCAGCGGGCAAACTGCGCGGCGGCAATGCCCTCCGCGCCCACGGCGAGAGATCGGGAAGATGGCTTGTGCTGGGTAGCGAAGAGGGACATGAATCTACTCCTTTATATGGGCAGCTAGCGGATAAAGCGGTACATTGTGCATCGCATTTCCCGGAACTCCGTCACACGTCAACGCCGCTCATCGGCTGGTGCGTGAAGTGCGCGTACGATAAAGAGCCCTGAAATACCCTAAGTAATGTGAATCTTCTACAATACTCGCTCGTCCCCAATTCCGGAAGGAGCAGTGGAGATCTGCAGCGTCGCGCTTCAGGAATCGTGGAGATCTGCAGCCAGTATGAACCAATTCTGGAAATCACGTGTGGATTTTGTAAGTGATCTAAGATCACTCTAATGATGTTGTCTCATAATTCCGCATAAAAATTAGGCAAACTAAAGTAACGTCTGTTGCACGGCAAAACCGCCGCGCCGCGCAGACCGGAATGCCGTTTTGCCGTGGATTTGCGAGTCCCGAGGCGCGCTTTCTATGGATGGGCGAGGCCCAGGTTCTGCAGCAGCGTGGCCCAGAATCCCGCAGAGGGCAGAATTCCCGTTCCCGAGGCAGTGAGCTTTCGCGTCGGTGTCGGGTCGTCACTGGTGATGGTGAATTCGGCACAGAGCGGCCCGGCCCCGGATGGGGCGAACTGGAAGGTCACGTCGGATTCTCCGCCCGGATCGATCTCGATGGGGAACGCGGGCGCTGGGACCAGGGTGAAGTCGGCGCTGGTACAGGCCGCAAACTGGGGGTTGGCTGAAAGCGCGATGCTTTGGATGGTGAGCTTGCTGGTGCCAACGTTGAATAACTGCACAGGAATGGCGCGGTTGAAGCCCACGCTGACGGTACCGAAGCCGATGGAAGAGATGGGGTTGGTGGCCAGGCGCTGATCGGCCCCTGGGGTCACTCCCGTTCCACTCGCTGCGAGCAGAGGGTTGGCGTGGGCGGGGTCGCTGGTGGCGAGATCGATCAGGACGAAGACGTCGCCGGGGGCGGAAGGAGTGAAGGTGACCTGGAAGACCTGGGTGGCGCCGGGATTGATGGAGAGAGGAGCGGCGGGGGTGGACGCGATGGTGAACGGCGCCGTGCCCAGGATGCTCGCCGATGTGATATCGAGGGACGCGTCGCCGCAATTGTAGACATAAAAAGGAAGAGTGACCGGCTGGCCGACGCCGACGGTGCCAAAGGCGAGGTTGTTGTCCGAAGCGAACACCGGGCCGGTGGGGTGCGTGGCTTCGAAGCAGCTTCTGCCGTATGTGCCGACGCGCAGGACAGGCGGAGGTGGAGTCGCTCCGGTGACAACCGAATTGTCGATAGCCAGCGAGGTGCAATACACGATGGGCAAACCCGCGCCGTAAATCTTCCACGTGGCCGCAACGGTGGCGCTGTCGCCGCTGCCGGTGATGGTGGCGTCTGTGCAGCGCAGTACGCCCGCATCATTGGCGATGAGGATCGCCGGGAGGGGTGTGTTGCTTTTGTCGAAGGCGACTGAGTAGACGGCCAGGTCAGGCACGTTGCCGACCGGGCCATTGCCGTCGGTGCCGCTGACGTCATACCACGTGGCGCCCATGTCGAGAGAGAGAAAGACGTGGCGGGTGCGGTATTTGGCGTGAATGCCGGAGACGCCGCCGTAGACGACGGCGACCCGCTTGGGGTCGATGGGGTCAACGGCGATGGAGTTCAGCGGCCCCATGGGGATGCCGGCGCCGCCCGGCGCGGTGACGAACGGCGCGACGTCCCAGCTGTTGCCGCCGTCGAGGGACAGGTGCACGGAGCCATCGGAAGCGCCCGCCCATACCGTGGCCGCTGCCAGAGCGGTGGTCGTAATACAGGTTACGAATCCCCCCGGGGCGAGCGGCGTGGCTACAAAGATCTGGCCGGAATCGGTGCTCTTGTAGAGGATGTTGCCCTCGCCGACGTATACGGTGCGATGCGTCGGGTCGACGCCGGTCTGTTCGAGGGCAATAGCGCGCTGGGCGGCTGGAGGCTGGTTGGTGAGATTTTGGCCGAACGTAGTTCCGGCGGGTAAGGAGGGTGGAAAGGTGCTCAGCCAGTGGGCTCCCGCGTCGCTCGTCTTGATAAAAAACTGATCGTCGAATCCGTACACCGTCGTCGGATCGACAGGATCGACGGCCACCAGCCAGCCATCGCCGTTGATGCCGGCATGCCACTGCAGGGCGGCGTCGGTGGGCCGGTGGCCCGGGGTGCCGGTGTCCTGGCAGCCGCCGTAGGTGTAGGCGTTGGGCGGCGGAGTGCCGGCGCCGCCTTTGCCGATATCGATGCCGCGAAACAGGTTGGTGGCCAGGTTGCCGTTGATGCATTTCCAGGCGCCGCCGCCATTGGCGCTGGTGGCGATGCCGCCGTCGGTGCCGGTGTAGAGCTGCGTTGGCCCGGTCGCCGGGCGGTGCGCAGCGGGGCTGAAGACCACGGCATGATTGTCCCAATGCACCTGGGAGGCCGTGACTGCCTGCGCCTGAAAGTTGTTGCCGCCATCGGTGGAGAGCCACAGCTGCTGAAATCCGGCATAAACGCGCATGGAGTTGAGTGGATCCACGCCGAGGGTGAGGTCGTACTGGGTCTGTTTGAAGCCGTCGCCGACGGCATCGCTCGGCACGTTCTTCGCGGCGACACCGAACAGGTTGGGGAGCGGGGTCCAGGTCGAACCGGAGTTGGTGGAGCGGAAAAGGCCGACGTAGGTGGGCACTCCGCTGGGCACGAGGTTGGTCTGGACGCTGGCGTAGAGCACCGCGCTGTTGGCGGTTGTGCCGTCGAACTGCGACTGGGCGATGACGAAGCGACGATAGGGGAGCTGTGGGGCAGTTGCGTCGGTGAACAGGTTCGTGTCAAACGAGATACCGCCGTTGATGGACTTGAGCAGGCCGAGCTTGGCGTTGGGCAAAGGGGTTGCCGGAGGCGTCGACCGAGTGGCCGGCAACGCCGCAGTAGACCGTGCTGGCGGGAGTAGCCGAGTCGAGCAGGAGACAGCAGATGATTCCCGGCACCACCGGCTGGCGGTCGTTGAAAAATGGCGCGTTGGCGCCGAAGTTGCGCCCATCGTCGATAGAGCGGTAGAGGCCCTGGTTGGTGGCCACAAGTAGGGTGTCGGGAGCGGGGCAGACGATGCGATTGATGCCGATGTTGGCGAATAGGGTGCCGAAGTAGCCGCCATCGACGATGCTCCAGGTCGAGCCCGCCATCGGCGCTGCGGTAGATCCCCGCGGACTTGGTGAAGACGGCGCCCCCATCGAAGAGATTGCCGCTGCCGGCGTAGAGAATCTTGGGGTTGTTGGGGTCCATGGCGATGGCTCCCATGGAGAGGGAAAACATCTGGTCGGTGAGCGGTGTCCAGGTGGTGCCGGCATCGCCGGTCTTCCACACGCCCCCATCGTCGGAGGAGATGTAGATGGTCTGATCGGCGGCGCCGGTGGGGTCGATCACGATGTCTGTGACTTCGCCGGCGTCGGGGCCGATGCCCATGTGCAGAGGATCCGCGTCCACGACCAGCGGGGCCGGGCCGATGGAGGTCCAGAGCACGCGAGGCGTCGACATCGAGCTGGAAGAAGTCGTTGACGGCCTGGCGCCACACGTCGGGGCGAGGCACGCCGGCCGGATCGGAGTGATTGACGACAAAGCCGGGCCCTTTCTCGCCTACTTCGGAAGCCTCGATCGGTTTGTTGGGATCCGCCATGTTGCTCTTGCTCTCCTCGATGGATGTGTCTCGATTCTCGTTGCGGCGTAAAGGTCCATGATCTTCAGGATTTGGAGTTGCCGGCGGGCGGCGGCGGGCTCAGGCGTATCCAGCCCTCGGTTCCGCTGGCCGGGTCGGGGCGCAGGTGGGCGTCCTGGGTCGCAGTGACGATGGGGTCTTCTTCCCAGGTGATGATGTCGGAGCGATGATCCCAGCTCCATGTGCCGTGAATCTCGTTGGGGATGGGCATGCGGATGGTCTTGGGATCGACCAGCACCGGGCCGAATCGGAACGTGGGAGACAGCGCTGCCAGTGCGGCTGCGACCCATTCGCGGCGCATGCCGATCTCCTTGCGGGGCACCACGCCGGAGGTGGCGTGGACCACGCAATGCGGTTCCACCAGCAGGGTGAGGGCCACTTCCTGGTTGGGCTGGATGGTGAGCACGCTCGATGGGCTCACATACGGATGCGTTACAGGGTCATTGCCCTGCGTGACGTTGTCGCCGATGTCGTTGGAGAACGTCTGGTA
Source organism: uncultured Acidobacteriaceae bacterium (assembly GCA_963737665.1). GTDB lineage: Bacteria > Acidobacteriota > Terriglobia > Terriglobales > Acidobacteriaceae > Telmatobacter. The sequence continues at coordinate 238,656 of CAVTTW010000017.1, read as the reverse complement.
GTAGTCGGGAACCAGGTTTGCCTGCTGCAGAAAGCCGCGGCCCGGACCGACTTCGCGGGCAAAACCAGCGATCGACGCATCGGCGCAATAGAGCTGCGTGTAGTCGTCGTTGACGAAGTAGCCGAGCAGGCCATCCTGCCACTGGGGGACCGCGCCAAGACGCAGGGAGACAGACTTGGTGTTGATGAGCGAGGGGTCGATGGGCTCCATCACCTGGAGATAAACATGCGCCCGCAGGATCACCACGGGGTGGCCGACCAGGAGCGAGAGGTGTTCGTCGGTCGCGCTGCCGAAGGGATCCACGGCCCAGAGGGTGGAGTCGATGATGCGCAGGATGGCGGACAACGCATCTTCGGGAAGCCCGGTGTTGGTGGCGTCGGCGAGCCCCCATTGCAGCAGTCCCTGGGCGATGCCGGCAGCGAACTTGTTGGGAATGGCGCGGGCCGGGGTCTGGCCGACGCTGGACTGAATGCCGGGAGCGTCTTCCCAGATGACGCCAGCCTGGGGGTCGGGCCGAACGAACCCCTGGTTGGCGCCGGTGGGATCGAAGAATTCGAGATCGCCGTCGAGGTGGTTGGGCATGAGGAAGCCGCAGACCGGGGTGGTGTTGGCGTCAGCTTCGACGGGCGTGCCGTCGGCGGCCATGTAGCGGAACCAGAGCCGGGCCGGCGAGGTAAAGCGCGGCGGCATGGCAAGGAGTTCGGGGCGGCCGGGGGTTTGCAGAGACTCGGCCTCGATGAGATTGGCGGAGTTGACGATGGTGGTATCGCTCGATCCCACCAGGTCGAGGAACTGGCCGTAGCCATCGACCAGGCGCAGGCGCAGAATGCGGAGGAATCCCGCGCGCAGAGGGATAAATGGCGTCGGCACGGAGTTGTCGGCCGGCGCGGATTGCCCGTCGGAGGGATAATTGCCGCGCATCTGGCGGGTGAGGTTGTCGGCGCCGCCGGCCAGCACGTCCATGCTGTCCAGTGTGTCGAGAATGTCCTGAAGGGCGCTGCGGTCGATGGGAGGAATGGCGTTGTTGGACGCATTGGCCGCAGCCGTGATGGAGACGTTGATTTTGGCTGCGAGATTCGCATACCCCTCGAGGGCAAGCTGGGCGTACTTCGAATGCCAGGCAGGGTAGGTGTTGGGAGCCAGAGAGCCTGCGCCGCCTGCTGATTGGGCCTGGTTGATGGCCTGGCGCAGGCTGGCCGCGGCGGTGGCGGCGGCGCCTCCGGTCAGGTGAGCGCGGCCTGAGAGTGTGAGGCTGCCGGGCGGCTGCGCGGCGGGAGGCTGGCCGTTGACGCCCGGCTGGGTCGGATCGGGCGCCGGCGGGGCCAGCTTTGGGTCCGTCGCATAGTCGATTTCGCCCAGGGTCCAGTCGGCCACTCCGTTGGTCGAGGGGATGTACTCGATCTCCCAGTCGAGGTGAATGGGGTTCCAGGGCTGGACCGGCGGGGTGATGGCGATGGGCGACGGGAGAGTGCCGACGATGCCGCTTTGGGCGATGAGGGGCCCGTGATCGAAACGGGGATCGCGGGTGGCCCACCAGGCGGTCTGCTCAATCGTGAAGTTTTGTGCGACGGCGGTAACCTGGGCCGCCGGCGGAGCTGTAACTGGCGCTGCCGGGGGCGGGGCAGCCGTGGTCGCCGAGAGGCGAAAGGGCGGGACGGGCGTGAGCGCTGCCTGGGCGAGGTTCACCGAGGCCGACGGGTCGAGGAGGATGGTTTCGCGGAGCAGGTCTTCGCACTCCGGCGGTACGCTTCCGTTCTGGATGCTGCGCTCGAGGACCGGGTCGGCGGTGGAACTGGGGCGGTAGGTCAGGGAAGGCAGCTCCGCGATCGCAGGGATGGCGCAACTGAGCTCGGTGGTGTAGAAGCCCGTCAGACGGCAGGTCAGGGTGTTGTCCTGCGAAAACCGGGTGTCGGCCCCGTATTTGAAGGTGCGGCTGGCGCCTTCGAGAAGAAAGACAGGCTCGCTGGGATAGAAGAGGCGCGGCAGGGCGCGGCGCACGCTGACGGTCTGGGCGGGGGTCTGGGGCGCTGGGGGAGCCGTGTTCACGGAATTGACGGCAGCGGCAAGGCCACCGTCGAGGATCGTGGTTTCGCGAACCGTCTCAATCGACTCGAAGAAGGGCGCCTTTGCCTGGCCGCCAAGAGTGACGGTGTTGGCATTGAATTTGCCGCTCATGAAGGCGGTCTGCTGAGCGCTCTGCTGCTCCGCCTGGGCGGCGGCGGCCTGCTGGGTGAAGACGCCCACCCCGGGCTGAACGGGATTAGGCAGCGGCGGCGGAGTATCAGGCATGGCCGGGATATTGATCGTTTCCATGGTGTAGCCGCCGTCGAGGGAGGAAAAAGCGGTCGCCTGCAGCAGCGCGTCGAGGCGGGCGCGGCCGTCCGGCTGTTCCAGATCCGATAAGGAATTCAGAAGAAATCCCTCCAGGATCCTGGCTTCGTCGGGAAGATTGTTGTGTTGGGCCACCAGCGCGGCAAGGGCCTCGGTGAGCGTATTGCCCACCGCCACGTTGATGGCCGAGGCCGCGGGCGGGCCACCGCTTTCGCCGGAGAGAAGCCCGTTTTCGTTGCCCGGCCAGCCGACGTTGGGCCAGCCAATGGCCACCACGGAGCCGTGCATCAGGGTGGCATTGGGCCACCATGTGCCGTCGGTGGTGTAAGGACCGAGAGCATTCCCGTTGGCGTCGAATTGAGGCATGGAAACAGGGGTGTCCGAGACCGCGTAGCCTACCGAAGGCGCGCTGGTGGTGATGGAGTCGTTGTAGGCGATGTTGCTGAGCAGGATGTTCGATTCGAGACCCAGGTTGCGGGCGGCGACGACGTAGTTGCGCGCGTAGCTGAGGGACTCGTCCAGTTCTCCCTCCGCCAGTTGCCACTGGTATTGCTGCATTTTGGCGTTGAAGTCGGTGAGGGAATGAACGGTTTGGTCGCCGAGGGGGTCCTGGCCGGGGTTGGAGTACCAGCCGCATACGAGATAGCTCACCGGACCTTCGCTGATATCGCTGAGCGAGTCGTAGAACGCGAGGCGGTTGACGCAGTTGTCGTAGTAGGCGGCCCAGGCCACATCGCCGGTGCCGAGCACTGTCAGGGGGTTGGTCACGGAGTCGGTCGTCGGAGGTCCTTCGACGTACGAATCGAGATCGATGGGAACGGGAGTCTGGTCGCCGGCGCGCAGCACCCAGCCGCGCAGGGCGCGCAGTCCCACGGTTTCAAGTCCGACCGATCGGACGACGCGGGTCGTCGACGGGTACATGCGCAGGATCAGCCAGCGATCGGGTGCGGCAGGAAAGGTCGCTGTGCTTCCGGCAGCGTTGGCGTTGGTGAGGGCGTCGGGGAGCGCCCATTGCAGGTAGACGCCGGCAGTGCGCGGCTGCTTGAGTTCGGCAAACGGAGCAGGCAGGATGTCGTAGCGGGTGACGGGCGTGGTCTGCTGCGGCGCCGGCTTCAGGGCGCAGTCGGCCCAGGCCTGCACTGGCTGGCTGGGGCGGACCACCAGAGCATCGACCTGGATGGGCACCAGCACCCGCGGCGTCCGGATCAGGTAAGGATTCCAGGTGTTGATCACCTGGTTGTTGATCCGGTAGGAGGCCGCGGCGGCAAACACCGCCGCCTGGTCGGTGAACGAGAGTTTGGTGTTAACTGCCATAGAGAGTCACCAGGTTCTTCACTTCATCGAAGGTGGTGTTGAGCGTCACGCGCTCCGCGATCTGCAGGTTGGCGACGAATCCGCCGGAAGTCTCCTGGGTGCCGGCCATATCGACGGTGCCTTCGAAGCGCTGCCGCCAGGGCGGGTCGAGCACCGCGATGGCGAAGCTGGCCGAGCCGGTCACGTTGACGGCGGTCGGCCGTGGCGGCCGCGCATGGGCCTGGTTGAGCCGGCGGCGCAGCTCGGTCACGTGCACCACGCGGCTGTTGGTGGCGCGGTACGGCAGATCGATATCGACGTAGGGCGGGCCGGCGGTAGGGATCTGGTGGCCGGTGGGGTCGCGGAGATAGACCTTGTCGACGCCGCCATCGGTGTGCAGGCCGAACATCACGCCGTTATGCGGCTCTTCCAGGATCACAAGTTGGGGGACGCCCTGAAACAGGGCGATCATGACGCCGGGCGAAAGCAGTTCCAGGCGCAGGGTCGGGAGCTGGAGAGGCTGGATCTTGGGATCGGCGGGATCGAAGGGCTCGGGAACATCGGTTTTGTAGGCGCGGACGTCCATCTGCGGCCAGCCGCTCACTGCGGACGAGCGCAGCAGGAAGCCGGTAATGGTGTCGGCGGGGGCAGGATTCTGGTCGTTGGCGGCCTTGGCGTCGGTGAAGGACTGGCGGCCGCGCTGGATGATGCGGACGATGCGTTCGCTGAGATCCACCTGCTGGTTGACGGCGGGCGCGTGGCCCTGGTGATGTGCCTGTTCGCGGGTGCCGATTTTGCCCACAGCGACGGCCCCGTCAACCAGCCGGTCCGTCCAGGAGCGGTCGATGTAGAAGAAGCGGATGGATTCGTCGGGGAGCAGCCGGTCGTCGGGACAGAGGTAGTCGAAGGGCACGCCGACCAGCAGGCGCAGATGGGAGAGAAACAGCTCCATGTACGGCGGCATCTCCGACTCGGCCTCGGTGACGTCGAGTTGAATCGGGCGGCGGAGGCGTTCCTTCAGGGCGGTGCTGGACTGAATCCACGGGGTGCGCATGTCTAGCTCCCTATCTGCAGTTGCACGGCGTTCAGGACCTGGTCTCGGGCCGACTGCAGGCGGCTGAGGGACGCGGAGTCGGCGGCGACTGCGGCCAGGGTGGTGGCGGTGCGGGCGGTTTGCGCGGGAGCGGTGACGACGACACCCGTGGCGCCGGGCTCGCCGCCCAGAATGGCGGTGGCTTCGGCGGCGCTGCCCAGATTCCACGCCTGCTGGACCTCGGCGGGGTTGAGGCCGGGCGCGCCCTCGATGGCGCTGAGTCCGTACTTGTCGCCGATGTGGGTGATGCCGGTGACCATGCCGCCGGCGGCGTTGCAGGGCCACAACCGAGGCGACCGGCTGGTGGATGTCGAGGGCCTGATTCAGCGGAATCGTGGCCTGGATCTGGATCAGCGAGTCGGTACGGACGGACTGCCGGTAAGACTCACGCCGCCAGCGCATGAGTTCCTGGGCGAGCCGGGGATCGGCGGCGGCCAGCAGGCGTCCGCACTCGAAGGCCGCAGCATAGGTCATGTCTTCGGCGCCGGTTTCGGGAGTGACGCGGCGGCACTGGTCGGCGCTGTGATAGGTGAGCGGATCGCGGGTAAGCGGCAGCGGAACGCAGGGGCTGCGGTACCAGACGTTTTCCTCGACTCCGGCGCGGTCGAGAACCGTAATGGGGATGTGGCCGGTGTCGAGGACCGGCGGGTGGCCCAGTTCCTCCACCGTGCCCATGGTGGAGACGTTGACGCGCTGCATGTAATCGCGGAAGGTGCCGACGTCGGTACATTCAAACTGCCAGCTATAGAGCAGCACCAGCTGTTTGGTCTCGATGAAGATGTGATAGCCGGGAGACGCGACGTATCCGATGGCAGGCAGGGTGTTGCGGTCGGCTTCGGTAGCCAGGATCGTCGAGGCGTTCGCGCTCACCACGGCTCGCTGGGCAGCGCCGGAGGCTGAGCTGCGCGGCCTGGCGGCGGCGCGGGTCTTTCGGCGGGCGTCGGCCTTTGCGGCGAGAATCGGGTCTTGCGAGCACACCGATGAAGAAAGGCGGCGCCGCCACCGCGGGTGGATCGGCTTGGACCAGGTCGTCGCGTTCCTCCAATGAAACCAGGCAGGCGCGAAACTTGGCGCCGGGCGCGGGGACCCGGTTGCCCATCACCACCGCGTAGTAGCCGTCGCCGGAGGACGCGTTCAGCTCCTTGTCGTCGACGTTGACCTGTCGGACGTGGGCGAGCAGGGTCAGTTCGTCGAGGCTGGGAAGGATCGACTCGAGCAGACTCAGCTTCCACTTCAACGGAGTCGCAGATGATGCCGTCGGGGACCTCGAGGCGGGCATACACGTCGGCGGGCACGACCGATTTCAGAGGCACATTCTGATGCAGGGTGTATTCGCCCTCCTGAAACAGGAGCAGCGCGAGCCAGGGCGCCGGCCCGTATTCCTGGGGCGTGCCTGGAACCGGGGGAAAGGGGTTGGGCTGCGGTGTCCACTGGTCGCGGGTGGGTGTGCCGATGAGACTCGGATCGGAGGTGAGGCGGCGCTCCCAGGGCAGGGTGCGCCGGGCGATGACGATCTGGGGAATGTTCTCGTCGAAGCCGCCGTGGCCGTTGTTGGGCGGATAAACGGCGGCGACGTCGGTGGCCGGCAGAGTGAAGCGCGGGCCCTCGATATTGAAGTAGCCGCTGTTGTTGGTGAGGGGCGCCTGCTGGCCGCCATAGGTCACATTGGTCACGACGTCAAGGCGGTAGCTGCCATCGACCAGCGGCGGCGTGACGTCGTCGTAGAGGTACATCGATCCGATGGGGGGCGGCGTGGTGCTCATCGTGCGGCTCCTGTTTTCGCCGGCTTGGCGGCGGGTTTTAAGGCTGGCGCGGCAGGATTTGCGACCAGCCGCACCGAGATGCTGCCGTCGGGCGTCAGAGGACCGTCGGGGACGATGTGTTCCGGAACCTTGCCCTGCAGGTAGGTCGCCCACTCCTGTGCGTTGCCGGCCATGCCGACCACGCCGGAGAGACGCCAGCCGGTCATGCTGGCGACGCCGATGGTGATGTGAGTGACGGTCGGATCGGGGCTGCTTACGTCGTAGAGCAGGGCCCGGCGGCGCCCGCCAAGGATGCGGATGGGGGTCGCGGCCAGACGTGGCGCCCGCGGCGCTGAGGGCGAGGTCGCCATCGGAGGCGGCGCTCGTGTCCTGCAGGTCGAGGAGGATCATGACCACGCCAATCGACGCGGGCAGCCAGGTTTCGGTGCCGATCTGCGCGGCGACGGCATCGGAGACGCGAATCATGGTCTGGGAGATGGCCTGGCGGTTACGTAGTGGAATGTGGGTCTGGGGGAGACGCAGAATCGACCCTCGCCCCAGGATGGTGGTGGGGCCGACCTGGGGCTGGAGATTACCCGCCTGCCAGCCCGCGACTGTCAATTTGCCCGCCGGCGCGGCGGTGAAGGATACAGCGGCGAAGCCCGGAGCGACCGCGGTGGTTCCAGCGGGCAGCTTGCCGAGGCATTCGATGGCGACCATGCCGCAGTTGGCGGGCAGGGCCACGGTGGTTTCCGGCGTGCCGGCAGGGGTTGGCGGGTATTCGGCGTCGGCGAGCAGATTGCCGCCGCGCGTGAGGAAGGTGACGCGGAAGGCGGAGTCGCCGGTCACGACGAGCTCGTCCTGGACGCCCGGCGGGTACGTCCCAGATGTGCACGGTTCCGGCGGGAACGGTGATCCCGTTGCCTTTGAAGCTGGCCAGGGCATTCGTCAGCTCCTGCTGGTGGCCGGTACCGGATGCCCAGCCGACCTCAGGTGAGCGCAGGGTACTGGCGGCCTTGGCCAGCCGCGTCGGCGCCGGAGCGGTGGGCGCTTTGACGCGGATCAGGCTGGAGCCGAGGGCGTTGGCCAGGGGCGCAGCCATGCGCGCGACACCGGCGGCTGCGGCTACTTTCGTGACCGTTGTACGAAGAGTGGTAGGAACGTCGCTGACTACCTGGGGAAGTCCGCGCAGCACGGCGCGTAGCCGGAAGTCGGTGAGCGCAACGGGCAGGATGATCGGCGGATGCAGGATGATGGGCGGCGCCGGGAGTGCCGGCGGCTTCATGGTGAGCCCGGTGGTGATGGGGACCACCTGCGGTGGGGCGGATCTCCTGTAGAGCAGGGCCCGGTTCGCGACCGGCGGGTTGCCGGCGGCCGACAAGCCTGAAGTCGCGCGCTGGTCGGCGAAGAAACCCGTGCTGCCGGTGGTGATGGCGCTGGCGATCAGCAGCGTGCTCGAGGACCCGGATGCGGCCGTGACATCGGCCAGCAGCACCGCGGACTCGCCATAGGCCTGGTATTGCGGATAGGTCAGCGTGAAGTCGGTGGCAAACGGCAGCGGCCGGCTGTCTCCCGCGTCGTAGAGCTTGGCGATGGGGATGAGCGCAGTCTGGCCCTCGAAGACGCTGAATCCCTTGATCGTGATTCCCACCACGGCGGGGATGGTGTTGGCGGCGGCGGGAAGGTTGGTGGGGTCCTGCCAGTGCCACGTGGCCTCGGAGACCTTGCCCACGATGGGTGTAATCGTCCAGTGAAGCGGTATCGGTCTGGAAGTCAGGATTGGCGCTGGGACTGGGAACGCTGATCTCGACCCAGTTGGTGCTCACGGTCGGGTCGGTGCCATTGAGGCCGTAGAGGCTGACCACTGTCTGGGTGCCGACCGCTTCGATGTTCATCGGAGCGAGATCGATGGAGTGAACCTGCCCGCTGAGATCCTGTGTTCCGAAGATGAAGTCGTTGGTGCTGGTGGCGGGCATCTTGGTGTCGCACTGGAAGGAAAACTCGCTGACCATCTTCCAGGGCTTGTCGATGGTGCCCGGCGCGGGCTGGCCTCCTGACGGTTCTGGCGGCACCAGGCCGGTCAGGACGTTGACGCGGAAAGCATTGCCGTTGGCGTCGCTGCCATAGAGATACTTGGTCGCGAATACGGTGAAGTCGGTGATGTAGGGCGGCTTTGGATTGGCGGTGTCGCCGAACGCGAACGGTGACGCTGCAGATGGCCAGATCAACCGTGCAGGTGCCGTGCAGCGGCGGCCCTTCAATGGTGAGGGTGGCGCCGAGGGAGACGGTGATGCTGACGCCGATGCACACGCCCCAGAAGCAGGCCTGGATCGAGAACGTGGCGCCGACCGAGACGCCGAGGTCGATTTCGTAATAGAAGGGGTCCCAGGAGATGAGGAAGTCGGCGAAGGCCGTGAACCAGACATACGCGCAGGGGATGCCGTAGGTGACCTCCAGCCGTCCGCCCGCCATGATGCAGGTGTTGGTGAGCGCGAAGTAGTTTTCGCCCTTGATGTTGACGCCGATGGGCAGGTCCCAGCGGAAGCCCAGGCGGGGAACAGTCGGGAATTGGGTGGGAACCACGAAGTGGGGATTGTAGCCGCCGATGGTGAGGACAAACTGCCCCTGCGGGAACCACATGAAATAGGCAAAGCCGCCGGTAAGCTGGCAGTCCTTGTCGAAGATGTAGGAGTTCGAGGTGAGCTGGGCCTGGATGGAAAGAATGCCTTCAGCCGAGGAGTAGCGGGCCTTGAGGGCGAGTTCGACGGAGACGAGGGCGGTGTCGTCGGTGGGAATGGCCATGCGGGCCACGCCGAGTATGCCGATCTCCACGCCGCGTGTCGAGCGCGACGTACACGATCGCCGTGACGTGCACGATGACAAACGTGGTGCCGTGCAGGCCGACGGCGAACCACAGGCTGCCGCGCTTGGCCGGTATGCTGTCGCGGATCTGGAGCAGCTCGCCCATGGGATCGTTGGCCAGCGCGCCGCCGTCATCGAGCGCCGCGACCAGGATGAAGCTGGGGATGGCGTTGATGTCGTCGGGGATGATGAGTTCGCGGTTGTAACCCACGCCGAGGCCGATGGCTTCGACTTCAATGACCGGCGGGATGCCGATGATGATGAACAGGCCGGCGAAGATGAAGAGGCTGGTGTAGTCGCCCTGCGCATCCTTGGGCTTGGAATAGGCGCCGACCGCGACCAGGCCGAACTCCGTGATCTGGATCAGCAGCATGCCGTCGTATTCGACGGTGGCGCCGGTGTCGTTTTTGAGCAGGGCGCCGGCGATGGTCACGCCGGGGGTCTGGAAGCTGAGCGCGAGGCCCTTCAGGTCCAGAGTCCACTGGCCGGGCTGGGTGAGGTATTTGAAGGGAATGGTGACGCCGAGTTCGTCGACCTGGCCGGTGAGAGGGCCGACCTTGACCGTTGCATCGAGGACCAGGGAGGCCGAGGTATTGTCGTTGAGGATGATGCCGATCTGGTCGAGGTAAATGGGGCCGAGCTGGGCGTGAACGCCGATCCAGATGGGCTGATCGTTGCCGGAAAACAGGATGTGGAAGGTGCTGTCACCGGCCGGTGTGGCGGGCTGACTGCTGACTTCCGGCGCGCTCCAGTACCAGGCTGCGACGTCGAGGGCCGGGTTGACCGGCTGGGTGTCGCCGCTTCCGTTGCCGCCGTCGCCCCCTCCGCCGAGCAGTCCCGACGCCACGGGATTGTTGCCGCCGACGTTGCCGCCGGTGGCCTGGGAAAGGGGCAGTCCGAGGGCATCGATTTCGACCCCCACACCGGGCGATCGGAGATTGAATCCACTGGAGAAATCACCCCAGAAGAAGGAGTAGAGCCGAACCCCGCCCATGCGGAAGCCGCCGGTGTTGACCAGGGGGGCATCGTTCTGGCCGGTCAGGCCCAGGCCGAGTCCGACCACTGAAAAGCCCGGATTGAAGGTGAAGTTGCCGCCGGTGGTCTGGAACAGATACACCGTAATCCCGGAATCGTAGGCCGTACCCCAGGCGGTGGGTGCGCCGAACAGCACGGAGAGGTCGTAATCCCCGACCTGGAAAGCCTGGCTCCCCTTGAGGCGAACGCCCAGGCGGCCGGTGTCATTGGCAAGGACGAGATTCAGGGTGCTGGAGAGCGGGACAGTCACCCCGGTGGCCAGGGTGCTGAGCAGGCCCGTCACCAGTCCCGGGATGCTGGGCAGAGTGGGATTGAGGACGACTTTGCCGGCGCTGAGAACGGCGATCTGCGATCCGGTAAGCACGGATTGAACGCTGGGGCCTCCGGTCCAGAGCGGGGTGGCGAAGGTGTTCTTGATGGCGGTGGTCGCGAGCAGTGTGTTGCCGACGAGTGGGATCAGCCACTGCTCGATGAGGGCCACCGGACCACCTGCGGCCATGTGCAGTGCCGGAGGGATGAAGTCGATGGTGATGGGGCCGGTCGCGAAGGTGGTACCCGATCCACTCGCCAGAGGATAGAACTCGAGCTGGAAGCTGCCGCCATTCTCCATGAACGACAGGGTGGGCACGAGGGGCAGGCCGAGCGCGTCCTGGAGCGAGACGCCGAGGGACGCCGACACCGTAACGGCGCCTGCGGAATAGCCGCCAACCGCCGTAATGCTGAGCGCGCCATCGGTGAGTTGGAAGCCGTCCAGACTGACGGTGGCAGCCGGTCCGGTCGCATCCCATCCCAGCGTGACATTGACGTTGGGAGTGGGCATGGCGGTGAGTGGAAACGTCCAGGTGACCAGGCCGGCTTCGGCGCCGGTACCGGCGGTGACTGTGCCGGGAAGAGTCCCCGCCAGCGGCGAACCTCCACTGAACAGTCCTGCGATGGCGGTGGCGATGCTGCCCCGCTGCGCGGCGGTGAAACCGCTGAGCCAGCTTCCGCTCAGCATGGCCTTCAGGTCCGCGGCGTGGGCGGAGAACTTGCCCACGCTGTCGTAAATGCCGAGGGCTGTGGCGATGTCGAGAGTGAGGGTAACGATCGTCGACGGTCCGATCGCCGTCACCGCTGCGTCGAGAACCTGGGGCAGGAGAGCTTCGGCAGCTCCCGCGAGAGCGCCGAGGCCACTGAACGTCGGCAGGATCTGGATGGGCGGCGTAGCCGGCGTGGTGATGGGAGTGACCGCGAGCGTAACCCCCGCGGTGCTGACACCGAAGGCCACTGCCACCTGCTGCCAGGGGCCGGGAAGGGTTGCGGGCGCGGGGGGAAGCGTCAGGGTAACCGAGCCGGTCGGGCTGGGGTGCAGGAGCTTGTCGAAGGCGACGCCGCCGGTCAGGTCGAGCACCCCGCCGATCGCAGCGGTGGTAGCGAGCTGCAGCTTGACGGGATCGGCGTCGGTGCCCGCGCCGCTCGCGGTCAGTTGCAGGCTGCCGGGCAGGGTGAGTCCCGGGCCGGCGGGCAGGCCGGCGAGGTTTCCGATGTATTGCAGCAGTTTGGTCAGCTTGGTGGAGTCGAGACCGGTGCCTGCGCTGTTGCCGAGAGCCGTCGCCTGGGTCAACACCGACGACATGTTGGTAAAGAAGGTGTCGATGGGGCCAACCGTCAGGCCGGGACCGGCGAGCGCTTCGAGGACGGCCGAAGCGGCGCCGGAGAAGAGCAGGCGGGGAAGCGCGTTGCTGAGCGCCGCTTCAAGGGTGGCTGCACTGGGCGGGGGAATGAGGGTGAGCGGCGCGAGCCAGGGCGCGGCGCTGGCGGCCAGCTGGTTGTTGCTGCTCGTCCAGGACAGGGAGAAGGCGCCGAGGGAGAAAGTGGCATCAAGCGTGGGGGCGAAAGACGGGAGGCCGACGCTGGCGTCGAGAGTAATGCTGGTGTTGGGCGCGATGGACCAGGGCGCAGAACCGGTCGTGGTCCCGGTCCCGGTCGCTCGGGTGCGCAGGCCAACGGCCCACGGCGCCGGAAGCAGGTAGATCTCGAGGGGCAGGCCGGAGAGTGGGAGGGTCCACTCCGGGGTGGCGATGGCTCCCCGGCTGGGGATGATGGCAGTGGTCGCGGTGAACCCTGCAAAGCTGGTGCCCGCGTTGAGAGCGGCGGTGAGCTGGGTGGAGAGATAGCCGGCCGCATCGGCAGTGATTGCGTTGAAGGCGTCGGCGGAGATGCCGATGCCGCCGTGGGTGTCGGGAATCGCCAGGTTCAAAGCCGTCAGTGTGGACAGCAGGATGCCGGCGGGCGAGGTCACTGCCGGAGCGGGCTGACTGATAGTCTGCAGCACCGCGCCGAGCAGGGCCTGGGCGTTGGCGTCGCTGAACGCGGCCTGCGGAGTGACCGGTCCATGCCACGAAACCTGGTAGAGATTCACCACCGGGTCGACGGTGAAGTTGCCGCCGGCGAGGGTGATATCGGCGCCGATCTCGGCCCAGCGGACGCGGACATCGACCGGCGGCAGGCCGGTTCCGGCAAAGGAGCTGGAGGCGCCGACCAGCCAGCCGCCGGGATTGGTGAGGGTAGCGCGAATGCGGAGGGCGTGGGCAGGCTGCGGCGGTGCCGCGGCCCCGCTCTTGAGCGCAAGCTGGAAGAGATCGCCGCGGATGGTCGTGTCGACGGCGACGCCGCCGGCGGTGGTGGCGAAGTTCAGGTGAGCGCGCGCGCCGAAGGCGATATGCGTGGGCGCGGCGGGGGCGGTCACGGGATTGGCGGCCGAGTTCGCCAGGGCCGAGAGCGCGGGCTGCAGCAGGCCAAGCAGTCCGGCGCCCAGCTGGCTGCCGATGGCGAGCACCGGACGGCCGCCCGAATCGATGCTGGCCGGGGCCGTGAGGGGCGCCGGGAACGAGCCGGGCGAGAAGTCCACGGCCGCGGGGAGCGCTCCAACTTTGGCAGGCGGCTGGTAGCCATCCAAAACCAGGAAAAGAAAATCGAGCGCATCGCGTAGCGGGCTGGCGGCGATCTGCGGCCGCAGAAGCTGAAGAACCCGCAGGGCGTCGCCGACACGGGGGTCGTTGAGGAACGGCAGCGAGGATCCGAGGTGCGGCGTGCCCAGGGTGATAAGACCCTGCACCAGGGTCGGGTTTGCCGCCGTGAATGATCGTGCGGCGAGACCCGCCGTAGAGTGAGCCACCAGCGTGACCGGCGTGGCGCCCGCTAGTTGCTGCACCCGCGCAACGACGCGGGCGATCTGGGCAGTCATGGGAGTCAGGTTGCCGGTGCCGTCATCGTAGAGGTCAGCGGTGTAGTACGCCGCCACGGCGGTCACTCCGGTCAGATCGACAACGGAGGGATCGAGGCCGGGGACGCGCAGATTGAAGTTGGTGCCGGCAGCGGTTGCGCCGTGACGGTTGGGGTCTGCCAGCAGGGTGGTCCAGATGCCATGATCGCTGAATGCGGGACCAAGCAGCAGGACGGTGCGGGCGCCGGCAGCGCCTCCCGCGAGGCTGTCGATCTGGGTGAGGATCTGCTGAATCGCGGCGGGGTCCGATGGTTGGGAGGAGTGGGCGCTGGCCAGCGTCGTTCCGGCGGTCCAGTTGGCGCTGGTGGGAACCTGCGAGGCCAGAGGCACGACGCCGTCGCCGGTAGCGAAGAACGCGGAAAGGCAGCTGAGCGCGGAGCTGAGGAGGCCCGGGTCAAGATTCGCGATACCGCTGCTGAGGCCAGGAAGAAACGCGGCTACGGACTGGGTCACCTGGAGCAGGGTCGAAAAGTCGGCGGCGCCGGTGGCGGCGGCGATCAACGGCGTAGCCCAGTTCGGCGGCGGCCCGGCGGGTTCGAGCCACACCAGTGCATCGACTCCGGCGGTGGTTGTCGTGGTGAGCGGGAGCGCCCACGGGTCGTCATAGGTGCCGGAGCCGCCGATGGGCAGGCTGAATGCCGGCAGCGGATTGCCCGGGGCCGAGGGCAATGCGTCGGACAGCAAGTCCGCGCAGCCAGGGAAGAATCTGGGGCAGGAAAGCGGATCCGTCGGCAGACACACCGGTCGCGATGGTTTCCAGCCAGTTGCGCAGCGCGGTGAAGGGGTCGCTGAGCAGGGATCCGGGTCCGCCGGGATCGGCCAGGGCTGGCCAGTCTGCGGAGAGACCGGCGAGGCCGCCGTGAACGCCGAGCAGGCCGGCCAGGGTGTACGCGGGCACGCCTCCCCATGAAGACAGCGCCCGGGCGAGGATGAGACGCAGCAGACAGTTCGAGGTTGGGGACGCTCAGGCCGAAGTCGGCGGCGATGGCGGCGGGGTTGGTGACGTCAAACGGCGCCGCCAGGGGGAAGCCGATGGAGGGCACGTTGATGGTGCTGCCGGCGTACGAGATGGCGACGTTTTGCAGGCCCGCCGACCAGGCGAGGGCAGATCCGGGCGCCCAGGTCATGTCGGCGGCCAAGTCGCCTATGGATAGGGTGAGCCCGGCAACCGGTGGGATGCTGGGGATGGGCTGCACGCCGAAATGGGCGTGCTGGCCCGCCATGAGATTGACCACGCCGGCGCCCGATTGCGGCAGGTCAAAGGCCAGCAGTTCGGCGAGCCAGTAGAGATCGACGGGCGCCTGCGAAAACGACGCGCGCAGCCCGATGCGGAGCTTTTGAGGATCGGTGGCGACGCCGCTGGTTTGCTCATTCCAGGCCGCGATCTCGATCTTGAAGCCGGAGGGCGGAGCCAGCTCCAAGCACCCACGGATCGCTGCGGACGCCGGTGCCGGTGGCGGCTGCGGTGATTCCGACCAGCCCCCCAACCTCCTCCAGCATGTGCGACCAGGGATGCGCCGGATCGAGCAGCACGGCGCGGTGCACGGCGGCGATGGCGCGGGCCGGATTTGACACCAGTTGGGCGAAATCCAGGGTATGCGGCGAGCCAGGATCGTTCTCCGGGGCAACGATGCCGGCCAGTGCGGCCAGATTGCGTCCCGGACTGGTGGTGCCGAGATACCCCGCAATGGTGTTGCCGATGATGGACGAGACGTCGCTGGCTACGCTGTCGGCATTGGTAAGGTCCACCTGGGCGTAGTGTGTCGTGGTGCCGGCCAGGGTGAAATCAACGCCAACGAGTTCAAGCAGCGGCTGCAGGGCGGAACCGGTCCACGTAAACCCGCTTCGGCCGATTGCACTGTGATCGTAGCGGTGCTGACGAGTGCGGCCGCGCCGATGCCGCCAGGGGCAATCGCGGTGACCGAGGCGGAGGGCAACACGACGGCCGAACCCGCTCCGGTGATGGGGATCGAGGCCAGGGTTGCGCTGCCTTCAATGCGCACCGGCGGATTGGCGCCATCGGGAATGACGCGCACCTCGAGCCCAATCAGCAGCGACGTGGTGGAGGCGACGGTCGTGGTCGCGAACGTGAGGTTGAGGCCCGAGCCCGTGGCTGTCCCGAAGGGCAGGACAGGGGCCACCCACGGGTCGGCAGCGGTTCCGGTGCCGGTGATGGGGAAGCTGGCGCCCAGCAGCCCGGTCAGGTGGCCGAGCCAGTGGACCACCGGCGCGGTGGCGCCCCCCTGCAGCAGCGACGCGAACCAGGTATTGATGGCGGCCGGGTTGGCAAGCTGGGTAAACGGGAACTGCGGGATGGCCGGGTCGCCAAAACCGAGTAACTGGAGCAGATTGGCAGTGACCGCTCCAGCCGCTCCCGAGTTGGCAGCCAGGCGCGTGAGCTGCTCGTGAATGAAGCCGATGACAAGGTGGACGGCCTCCGAGCCAAGGTTCGAAGGATCGAGAGCAATGTTCTGAGGCCCGGAAGCATCCAGTTGCAGGCCTTCGAGGTCGACGGTAAGCGTGGCCGGGGTGGGTCCACCGAGCGGAGCGAGGCTGGCGGTGACGATCACCGAATCCAGGCCGATGGGGTCGGTTCCGTAGACAAGCCCGAGGTGAATGCGCAGGGTTACGTCGAGCGGGCCGCTGGCGGTGCCGGCCACGGCCGTAACATTGCCGCCATTGAAGCTGACCAGCGGCAGGTGGGCGCTGAGCGATGCCAGGGGTGGCGGCCCGTCGGTGGAGTGGACCTCTCCGGCAAAACCGAAGGTGACGCCGCTGGCTGTATTGACGGTGAGATAGGCGTTCCCGCGTGTCTGTTCGCCGAGGAGCGGGTGCCAGGTCTCGTTGGCGGGAATGTCGGGCGACTGAATCGGGGCCAGCAGTGCGTCCAGCACACGAAGAAAGGCGGCGCGCTGCGAGTCGCTGGTGAAGATGGACTCGATGTTCTTGAGTGGGTTCTCAAACCAGTGAGGGTCGAGAGTGCCGGTGCCGTCGAACAGGCCGATGGCTTCGCCGAGATCGAGGACTTCATTGGCCAGACCGTTGCTCATGCGGCGCCTCCGGGAGCGTTCGTGAGGCTGGCCCCTGCATTGAGGCTGAGGGTTCCGGCGCTGGCGGAGAGGGCGCGGGGAGCGAGATTGCGTTCCGCAGCATGATCGTTGGAGAGGCCAAGGAGGCTGGACCAGACCGCGGATTGCAGTTGCTGACCCCAAGCTCGACGCGAGAACGCCGCTGCCACGGGGCAGGTCGTCCGTAGTGGCAACCAGGCCGCCGAGTTCCCCCGGCCCGCTGACGGCGAAGCTGCAGATCAGTGGCGTGCGGCCGGTCTGGTCGGTCTCAAGATCGACCGAAACCAGGACCAGGCGATCGAGAATGCGCACCGCCGTCGAGTCCAGATGGACGAGCACTTCGTTGCCGTGATCAACCCAGATGACCTGGGCGGGAGGAGTGGCGGAAGCGGCGGTGGGAACCCCATTGGCGGCGGTGCCGGCCAACCGCGTGCTCAACTGGGTCGTAAGGTCGGCTTCTCCCAACTGATCGGGAATCTTGTACGGGGGCGGTGGTGGAGGCGGTGGCGGCGGAGGCGGAGGGGGGTGATGACGCCTTCTCAGGAACAGCGCGATCCACAGCCCGATGCAGATGCCGAGCACCAGGACGATCAAAACGATCAACAGGATGAACACGGCTGCGCCCATGGGGACTCCCGTGCAGCTTTGAACTCAAACCAGGGAAAAGGGAACCTGTCGCATCAGGATTCAGGGCGATACCAAGGGGGACGGCGACAGAATGCCCGAACAGAATAGTGTGAGAACAAATACACTGCCGTTTCGGCACAAGTCAAATAAATTTTCCAAGCCGAACCGGAAGTCCGGTTCAAAGACGTCCCATACGATTCTTCTTTGAGGACGCGGAGGTTTCGCGTACCATGCGGGAACATCGGAGGGCGCATGGACTTTATCGAGCGAATCTTTGGGATATCTCCGGATGGCGGCGACGGATCGCTTGAGGGCGTATATGTCGCGGCGACCCTGGCGGCGGTGATCGCGGTCGTCTATATGTGGCGCCGTCGTCGTGAGGGTCCATCTCGGGATGCTTATCGCGCATCGATTGCTGCGCTGACCGATTCGCTGTCGCCCTGATGATAGATGCCGATGGAAAGCAGCTCCAACCCGGTCCTCCAAAAAAGGCATGGGTCACAGAAATACCAGACAAGACGAGGCCGAGCTTGTCCTGGCCTGCGCTTCGTTTGACGTCCCGGCAGCGGCATATTTTAAATTCAAAATGAATTCAAAACATCTTGCGCAACAGCTTGGTGATGGCGCGTTTCTCCTTGGTCGATATGCTCCGCGTGGCCTCCGCAAGGGCCTTGGCGTGCAACGGCAAGATGTGATCCAGCAGCTGGCGGCCGGTGTTGGTGATGCCGCCCAGGATAACGCGATGGTCCTCCTTCCTGGGGCGGCGCTGCAGCAGGCCGCGCTCCTCCAGCTTCTTTACCGTGTAGGTGGTGCTGGCCCCGGTCAGCAAAATCCGCTCGCTGAGCTCCCCCAGGGGAGTGGGACCGCGCCGGTAGAGCACCGACAGGACTGAAAACTCGGTCAGCGTCAGTCCCAGCTTGAGCAGGCGCGGGCGGACATAATCATCGACATACTTGGACGCTCTTTCCATAGCGAGGATCAACTGCAGGGAGGCCTCTTCCTCGCGGCCGAGTTCTGGCGCAGTCTCGCCCGGCGGCACGGATTCGTCTTCCCTATTGGGGCGTCCCATGCGCCCAGTGTAGCGGACGGGCCGCTTGACATTGATTGGGCGTCGTCGCACATTTTTCGATGGTGCGAAGGACCAGTCCGCCGTTCCGCCTCAGGCGGACCAGAATTCCACTCTTTCGGTTGACCCCAGGTCCGCCAACGGCATCTCAGCTGCCGAGGCAAAGCTACCTTTGGGTACCCGGCGTTCCTCTCTCATGGGCATTGGGTTACATTAAGTTGATCTCTCGAGCATGCTCTCGTCGTGTGTTCGAACCGCACCCATACTAATAAGGAGAGATGGAAATGGCCGAGCGGGAGAACGACAACGTGAGTCGCCGAAGCTTTCTGGGCGGCAGTTCCGCAGCATTGGCAGCGGCGGCGATGGCGCCGCTCGCTGCAGCCGCGCAGCAGGCAGTCGATAAGAGCGGGGACAAGCATACCGGCGCTAACGAGAAGGAGACAGGTCCGCGAAACCCCGCCTCGGAGCTGGCCAATCCCGGCTCCGTTTTCCCGCCCGAGACCGATTCGGGAGGACAGCCGCCATTCAAGTATCCGTTTGCGTTTGCGCACCGCCGCGTCGAGGCCGGTGGATGGACCCGTCAGGTAACCGTGCGCGACCTTCCCATCTCAAAGAAGATGGCCGGGGTAGAAATGCGACTGATCCGCGGAGGCATTCGCGAATTGCACTGGCACGTGGGAGCCGAGTGGGCCTACATGACGGCTGGAACCGCGCGGATCACCTGTGTGGATCACAAAGGGCGCGCCTTCGTTGAAGACGTGCATGCGGGCGATCTTTGGCTCTTTCCGGGAGGATTTCCTCATTCCATTCAGGGTGTCGGCGAGGACGGGTGCGAGTTCCTGCTGGTCTTCAATGACGGCAACTTCAATGAGTTTCAGACCTTTCTGCTCACCGACTGGATGCACCATACGCCAGGCGAAGTGCTGGCCAAGAACTTCCAGGCGCCGGAGTCAACCTTCAACAGTGTGCCTGCCCGCGAGCTCTTCATCTTCCCCAGCGAACTGCCACGACCGCTGGAGGAGGAGAAGAAGGAAGTATATGCCGGCACGGGACCCGTGCCGAACAGCTTCGCGTTCTTTGCGAGCAAGATGCAGCCCACCAAGGTATCCGCCGGAGGCAGCGTAAAGATAGTCGACGTTCACAACTTTCCGGCAACCAATATCGCGGCCGCCATCGTGACGTTGAAATCCGGCGGCCTGCGCGAGCTGCACTGGCATCCGAATGAGGACGAATGGCAGTACTATGTCGCAGGCCAGGGCCGCATGACCGTGTTTGCGGCTGGGGGCCATGCGCGCACCATGGACTTCACGGCTGGCGACGTGGGATACGTCGAACAGTCCATGCCGCATTACATTGAGAACACCGGAGACACGGACCTCATCTTCCTGGAGGTGTTTCCGACGCCCGAGTACCAGGACATCTCCCTCGCTGAATGGCTGGCGCACACTCCGTCGCGGCTCGTGAACCAGCACATCGGAACCGGGGAGGACTTTGTGCGAAGCATCCAAAAGAACGAAGCCGTTGTACGGCCGGAGTAAGAGATCAAGCCTGCGGATTTGACTGAATGAACCAACCTGGCCACCCGTTCGTGCATTTCGATGGCATCGACCATGTTTCGCGCCGCTGTTCCCATCGCAAATCACTCATTCCCCCGCTCCTGAAAGGATCTCCGTGTTGACGTTGCGCAGGACCTCGATTCTTATCGTCGCGCTATGGACCGGCGTATTGGGCGCGAGCGCCCAGGCGCCCGCACCGGTGATGCTCAAAGTCGATGCGCAGGCGCCGACTACGGCCTTCCCTCACTTCTGGGAGAAGACCTTCGGCTCGGGCCGGGCCATTCTGGCGCTGCGCGACGACTACCGCGCCGACATGCGCGTGGTCAAAGAAGCGACCAACTTCGAGTCCGTTCGCTTTCACGGCATCCTCACCGACGAGGTGGGGCTCTATGATCCGGATCGGGTCACCAAGAATCCGGGACTGGCCGCAGAGGCAGCCCACGATGTTTCCCCTTATAACTTCTTCTATGTCGATCGTATCTATGACGGACTGCTCGCCATGGGAGTCAGGCCATTCGTTGAATTGAGTTTCATGCCGCGCA
This sequence comes from uncultured Acidobacteriaceae bacterium, assembly GCA_963737665.1. Taxonomy (GTDB): domain Bacteria; phylum Acidobacteriota; class Terriglobia; order Terriglobales; family Acidobacteriaceae; genus Telmatobacter. The sequence goes on along the minus strand of CAVTTW010000017.1, from coordinate 218,176 downwards.
AGCTGGCCGCCAATCCAGACCAGTTGCACCCGTTCTGGTATCACCCCAATGTGTCCCCGCCCAGAGACTACCAGCAGTGGGACGACATGGTCCATGCGTTCGCAGCGCACCTGGTGGCGCGCTATGGACTGGACGAAGTCAGTACATGGAAGTTCGAGGTCTGGAACGAGCCGAATCTCGACTTCTGGGGCGGCACGCCTAAACAGGCAACCTATTGGGAGTTGTACGATCACACCGCGCGCGCGCTCAAATCCGTGTCTTCCCGTCTCCAGGTCGGCGGACCGGCAACGGCGCAGGCGGCCTGGGTTCCCGAATTTCTCGCGCATGTAAAGGCGGACAGCGTTCCCGTCGATTTTGTCTCAACCCATGTGTACGCCAACGATATGGCTAAGGATGTCTTCGGCACCGACGAGAAGATACCCCGCGACGTGATGGTGTATCGCTCCGTGAAGAAGGTTCACGACCAGATTGCAGCCTCGGCGTTTCCGCACCTTCCACTCATATTCTCTGAGTACAACGCAAGCTATGCCAACGAGCCCAATGTTACGGACTCGCCGTACATAGGGCCGTGGTTAGCCAACACGATTCGCCTCTGCGACGGCCTGACAGACAGCATGGATTACTGGACATTCTCCGATGTGTTTGAGGAGCAGGGTGTACCGCGGACGCCCTATTACGGGGGATTCGGGTTGATCGCGCCCGATGACATCCCCAAGGCTTCGCTGAATGTTTTCCGCGCCCTCCATCAACTTGGCGATCGCCGCATCGCCCTTGACTCCGACTCGGCCCTGGCGACGGTGCTGCCGCACGGCGGAGTGGCTGTTGCACTCTGGGATTACGCGCCTCCCACAGGGACGGGCGCGGAATACACCATGCCCACCGGGCCGGCGGGTCCAGCAAAGACCTTCGACGTGGAAATCGATCATGTGGGAGCGCACCCGCGGGTCACTTTGCTGCGAGTCGACGAGTCTCATGGCAATTCACTCGCCGCCTTCAACGCCATGGGACGGCCAGTGGGAAGCCTCACGCAGGCTCAGATCGCAAAGTTGAAGCAGGCAGGCGCCATGGCTCCGGCGGAGACCTTAGCGCTCAAGGGAGGTCACGCCACGATTACCGTTCCCGCCCATGGTCTCGCCGTGCTGCTGGTGCAAAAGTAACAATGCCGAATCCTTCCGGCGCCGCACGATCTTGAAGAATCTCAGCCGCCGCGAACTCAGATAGCTCTTGCCTGGCAGCCGCGATTCGATCTCACTCGGGTAGCCGATTTTCCTGGCGCGCCGGTCGCAGTGCTTCGCTGCGAACACGCGTCGCCACAAAGGCGATGTAGAGTCCGGAAACAATGATCAGGGATCCACCGAGCACCATCGAGAGGCTCGGCACCTCGTGCCACACAAGGTAGGCGACCAGGGCGCCGGTAACCAGCTGCGTGTAGTGGTATTGCGAAACGTTCGCCGCCGATGTGTGCTTGAGCGCCACGAAGAAGCAGATGCCTCCCAAGGCGCAAAAGGCGCCGGCCGCGAACAGCGCCGCCAGAAGCCGCACACCGAGCGGCTGCGCGTGCCAGAGCATGGCGCAAAATCCGGCAACGATCATGACCATCCCGGAGAAGAAGGTCAAACTCTCAGGGGTTTCGGTGCGGGTGAGAACGCGCGACCAGACCATGTTGATGGAAAAGCATGTGACGCAAACCGCGCACGCCCCATAGCCAGCCCAGTCTCCCGGCTGCGAGGAGCCGAAGGGATTGACGGCGATCACCACGCCTGCGAATCCGGCGATGATGGCCAATCCCTTGCGCGCCTCGATCTTCTCCTTGAGGAAGATGGCAGCGAGCAGTGTGATCAGCATCGGCGCCGTGAAGATGAGAATGTAGAACATGGTCAACGGCACGTGCCGCAGGGCGATCACAACGCAGAGATTGTTGGCCAGGTCGAGGCAGGAACGAACCGCCTGAAATCGGGGATTTTGAGGCCACAGCAACCGTGCCTCGCCGCGCGCGACAGCGTATGCGGCGAGACAGATTACGACCGACAGACCTAGAAAAGCGATGATCTCATAGGCCGGAAGCGTCGATCTTCCGATCATTTTGATGGTGCTGTCGGCCAGCACCCAAAAGGTAAATCCGGCCAGCGCAAGGCCGATAGCTTCGAAATCAGAAACCGAAGGCTTCATTCGCTAGTTGCGTGCCATGGCTCATGGCCTCCCTGTACGGTAATGGGCGTGCGCAGCGGGGTGCGGTACGGTTTTAGAGTAACAGTCCAAAAGAATGGAGAGCTACCATCCGCAGTTGTCGTCTCAGTCTCATGCATGCTGGCGGAACTCCAAGGCGCGGCTCGGGACTTCGGTCGGATTCGGAACAGCCGCGCTCCTAACCTCGCAACAGAATTGCCAACCGCCGTCTGACCCTAGGTGCTCTCCGAACCGAGCCGGCGTTTCTGGTCTCAATGCACAAGGCAAAACTGGACCTTTACTGATACCAGATGTTCGGTGCACTCTGAGACAACGCAGCCCCGTGTTGCGGTCATCCAGCACGGAACTGACCCATGGCACAGTCTGCCTGGCCATGCCGGTAGACTCGAACAGAAGACCGTCATAAGCGCGAATAATGCGTGGAAGCGACATGGATCGTCAGGAAAGGTCAGAGTGCAACGGCAGATAGACGCGATAGCCGTGGAACAGATTGCTCTCGGTGCGGCGGTGCTCGGCTCGGGCGGCGGAGGCGATCCGGCCATCGCGGTTCTGACGGCGAAGCGGGCGATCGAAATGCATGGGCCTATTCCTCTTCTTTCCCTCAAGGAAGTCCCCGATGAGGCATGGCTGATTCCTCCCGCAGTCATCGGAGCGCCCACCGTGACTCTCGAAAAGCTTCCTTCCGGAGAAGAGGCTGTGCGTGCCGTCGGTGCTCTTGAGAAATACCTTGGCGCCAGGGCATTTGGTCTCTATCCAAGTGAAATCGGCGGCGGCAACTCGCTTGTTCCAATGGCGGCTGCTGTTGAGCTCCATCTCCCCATCATCGATGCCGACATGATGGGCCGCGCCTTTCCCGAGGTGCAGATGACAACTGCCACTATGTTTGGAATCACCGCTACGCCGATGAGCATGGCAGATGAAAAGGGCAACGTCGTGGTCTTTGAGAGCCGGGATAATGTCTCCGCCGAGCGGCTGGCGCGGGTGATCTCTGTGCGCATGGGAGGGAGCGCCTTCATCTGCAACTACGCCATGCGCGGAAGCGCCGCCAAGCAGGCCCTGATCGATGGTTCCGTGAGCCGGGCATGGTCGATCGGTCATAGCATGCAGGAAAGCTGGAAGCGAAAGGCAGATCCGGTCGAAGCGCTTGTCGCGCTGCTCAACGCTCGCCTGATCGTGCGCGGCAAAATTTGCGACTTGCAGCGTCGTACAGATCGCGGATTCGCTCTGGGGCAAGTGACCGTCGCGGGTGCTGTAGCGTTCGAAGGCGACCGGGTACGCGTGGCTTTTCAGAATGAGAACATCGTCGCATGGAAGAATGACGTAGCGGTCGCGAGCACTCCTGACCTGATCTCCATTCTGGATGAAACCAGCGGCCGGGCGATTACCACAGAAAGTCTGCGATTCGGGCAGCGCGTGGCAATTCTTGCCATCCCCTGCGATTCAAAGTGGAGAACGCCCCAAGGCCTTGCCTTGGCCGGGCCGCGCTACTTTGGCTATGACCTCGATCATGTTCCCTGCGAGGAGCGTTAGTATGCCCGAAACCTATCGGATCGGCGTCGACGTTGGCGGGACGAACACGGATGCGGTCATTCTCGACTCCAGCGGCCAGGTCGTCGCCAAATACAAATCGCCGACTACGAGCGATGTGGAGAGCGGAGTGCGATCTGCCCTCCACTCTGTCCTGCTCCGTGCGGGCCTTGATCCAGGCTCGATCCGGTTCGCGATGCTCAGCACCACCCACTGCACCAACGCCATCATCACCCGGCAAGGTTTGGTGCGCATCGGCGTCATCCGCCTTGGTGCTCCGGCCACCACTTCGATTCCTCCCCTCACAACCTGGCCCGCGGACCTGCGAGACAAGATATTGGTGGCTCGCCATGTTCTCACCGGAGGCCATGAATTCACCGGAGAAGAGATCGCTCCGCTCGATGAGTGGGGTATCCGGAACGCCGCGCGCGCAATGAAGGGGCAAGTCGATGCGGTTGCGGTTTCGGGCGTCTTCTCACCCGTCAATGCGGCTCATGAACTTCGTGCGCGAGTCATCCTGCGCGAGGAGATGGGGGCGGAGATTCCCATCAGCATCTCGTCCGAAATCGGAACTCTGAATCTGCTGGAACGAGAAAACGCAACGGCGCTGAATGCCGCTCTATCCGGTGTGGCGCGGATTGCGGTGCGAGGCTTCGAAACGGCTGTGCGCGAGCTAGGTCTCACGGCAGAAGTTTTCTTCGGTCAGAACGACGGGACCCTGATGGCACTGGACGATGCGCTGCGCTTCCCGGTCTTCTCCATCGCATCAGGACCCGCGAACAGCATTCGCGGTGCCGCCTACCTCAGCGGCCTTCGCGAGGCTGTGATCCTCGACGTTGGTGGTACCACATCGGATCTCGGAGTTCTTGCCAAAGGCTTTCCCCGCGAATCGACCGTTGCATCGGAGATCGGCGGCGTTCTCACTAACTTCAGAATGCCCGATGTTCTCTCCATCGGGCTCGGCGGCGGCAGTGTTGTCGCAACGCCGGACGGCCGGTTGACCATTGGCCCCGAAACCGTCGGGTCCGCCATCCGCACGTCTGCTTTGGTCTTCGGGGGTCATCAGCTTACCGCCACCGATATCGCTGTTGCAGCAGGGCGAGCTGCCATCGGTGATCCCGGCCTGGTGAAGCATTTGGGACCGGATCTCATCGATGCTGCATTATGCCGTATGAAGGCCATGCTCGAAGAAGCCGTGGACCGCATGAAGACCAGCGCAGAGGACGTGCCGCTGGTGGTTGTGGGCGGCGGCAGCATTCTCGTTCCCGAGAAGCTAAGCGGCGTTTCCCGGATTGTCAGGCCGGCGCATTTCGACGTGGCCAACGCTGTCGGTGTGGCCATCGCCCAGGTAAGCAGTTCGATCGATCAGGTCTTTTCTCTGGCGCAAACCGGGCGACAGCAAGCCGTCGATGATGCACAGCGGCTCGCCGCTGACAGGGTAATCGCCGCAGGCGCTGATCCCGCGACTGTCGAAATGCTCGAGGTCGACGAGACTCCGATCGCCTACATGGCCGGCGACGCCCTGCGCATCCGTGTGAAGGCGGCCGGCATGTTGCGTATCCCTGCGCCTTCACGATAGCCGCTGCACATCACTTGTAATTGCGTCTTATCGCGCGAACGGGTGCAGAAACGAATCGAAGCGATAGTTCACAGTGCCGGTGATGGTGCGGATCTCGCCATAGTTGCAGGCCGTAGTCTCGTAACAATAGGCCACATAGACCTTGTCGAGCAGGTTGCCTGCGGAGATCGCGTAGCGCACGTTGTGTGCATTGAAATGTGCTTCGGCATCGACCACTGTGTGTCCCGGAACCAGGAGCGTATTGTCGGGGCTGGCCGGGTTGATTCCGATGAATCGTGCGCCTGCTCCAACTCCAAAGCGCGTTGGGGTGTAGTCCAGCCAAAGCGACGCGAGATTCTCCGGAGTATCCAGTGGATGCTGATCGAGCGAAGCGTCATTGGCCTTGGTAATCACAACGGGGTCGTGTGTAAACGAGCCCACAAGGTTGAGGTGATTGACAAGGCTCGCTACCGCCTCCAACTCAACGCCGCGGGAGCGAATCTGGCCGGTCTGCACTTCATTGAACGGGTTATTCGGGTCGACGGTCAAAACGTGATTCTGCGTAATCTGGAAGACGGACGCTGTCACGTAGGAGTTCAAGCCGCGTGGCTGATACTTGAGCCCTACTTCGTATTGCGCTCCATTGTCAGGAACGTACGGCTGGCCGTATGCGTTTACTCCCGGGATCGGATTGAACGAGGTGGCGTAGCTGAAGTAAGGCGCAAGTCCCGCATCGGAGTGATAGAGGACGCCGACTCGCCCTGTGAACTTGCTGGGGTTCTCCTTGTCGATCGCCTGTGCAAGTGCGTCGTGTATCGTCGACGGCGCCCAGCCCTCCATACCGCCAAGGGCGACGGTCCAGTGCTTCACTTGAATCTGATCCTGCAAGTAAGCCGAATATTGCTCAAGCGTGCCAGTCGTGTTGATCGAGTTGTACGGGGGAGGAGTGATTGGCACGTGGTAGACGGGAGCATAGACATCGATCGGTGGAACTTCGCCGGGATAGTCATACCCCAGATAGCCTACCTGGTCGAGGGCGTTCTGCCGTTGATATCCGAATCCCGCCAGCACCGTATGTTGAAAGATGCCGGTTCTGAAGTTCCCTTGCAACTGGTTGTCCATCGCGAACTCCGATGCGTTCACGGATGCGAGATAAGAGGCACGCTGCAAAGTGCGCAGATCCGGCGGGATAAAACCGATTCCATACAGCGTTTTGTAATGCACGCCCAAGTGCGCAAAGCGCATGTTCTGCCGCACCGTCCAGGTCTTGTTCAGTCGCCGTTCAAAGTTGGTCTGCGGGAAGTATTCGATCTTCTGGTACTTGTCGAAGCTCGGATCAGCATCATAAAAACTGGTCGGAATCTTGCCATTCGGATTGGGAAGGAGGGTGCCTTGCGCGGGAATGAAACCGCCGATGGCTCCCTGGCGCCCTTCGTAGTAATCCATATGCAGGGTAAAAGTCGTGTTCTCGTCCGGCTTCCAGGTAAAGGATGGCTGGCCGAAGGCGGCATCATCCTCGGCGTAATTCACCTGGCTGCCGCTGGACCTTACCTGGCCTGTGAGCCTGTAGTACAGCCGGTTCGCCACTACCGGACCGCCAAAATCAATGCTGCCCTGGTAGCGATCAAAACTCCCCGCCTCAAACTGAAGTTCATTCGAGGTCTCGGCTGGCGGACGCTTCAAAACCAGATTCACCATGCCGCCCGGTTCATTGGCGCCGTACAGCACCGAGGTCGGTCCCTTGAGAATGTCGATGCTCTGCAGGGCGTAGGGAGGTACGGTGAACTGCGCGTCGGGCTGATAAATCTTGGTTGTCCCCAGTCCATCGAGATAGAGGCTGTCTTCCGTCTGCGGAAATCCCCGAATGAAAAACCAGTCGATGCGAGGATCGTTTCCATAGGGCTCGGGATCGACCCCCGCGGTGTAACTAATGGCTTGATCGACTGACTGCACATCGCGCGCCGCCATCTGCATGCTGGTCACGACCGTGACCGACTGCGGTGCCTCGATCAGCGGCGTATTGGTCTTCATCGCGGTATTGCTGTTATCGGCCACGTAATCCGGATTGGCTGTGACGCTCACGGTGGTCGTGGCCGGTACGACGCTGAGCATGATGTCTTGTTGTTTGCTCGTCTGCGATTTCAGCAATGATTCCTGCAGGATCTGGACGGAGAACCCCGCAGCCTCGACACGAACGCGGTAACTTCCCGGAGGCAGGGTCAGCGAGTACGCGCCAGTGGCATTGGTCTGCGTCAGTCGCCGAAAGCTTCCGCACTCCACAATGACGGTTGCATCGGGAAGGATCGCCTGGGAGGGGTCGGTGACGGTCCCGTGCAGCGTGATCGATGCGGCGCCTTCGCCGCCAGTGCATGTCGAAGAGGTTGCCCCCGCAGTATCCTGACCCATGAGTCCCGGCGCGGTGAGCGCGAGGATAAAGGCCAAAACTCCTGAGCATATGAATGAGCGCTTAGTGAACAATGTCTGAATAAACATGACTGGAGTCCGCCTTTCCTGGAAAGAATTGCTTGCCGTCTGTCGGGAACTGCAGGTTTTGGCCGATGCGAAGGAATGACAAGTCCGGCGATCTTGGATTCTTCCAGTGGTACTGGCAATGCTGGTATCAGTAAAGGTCCAGATTGCGGTGCGTTCCTGGGTCCAGCCGCGCTATCACGTTCTGCGATGCCCTGGGCCTGGTGCGGCCGGTGCGTCTTTATTTCCGCGTCGCTGTCAAAATTGATTCACTTCTCGCTTATAGTGGACTCAATCGGGAGCCCTCCCCCGGCGACAGGGAATTCCCTGGACCTGAGGCCTTTCGGGGAATACCGTAAAGTCCCCACCCTGCGAAGTCAGATCCTGCATTTCTCCGCATTGGGGCAGAGTCGAAGCTGCCTTAAAGGCTCAAGGAGGTTTCTATCCCCAAGGTCGCGAATTCCCCGCTGCAGACGGCCGCGCTGGTACGCCAGCTCGGTCTCTTTGATTCCATCTCCATCACGATGGGAATCATGATCGGGTCGGGCATTTTTCTCATGGCGGGGAGCATCGCGCGCGAACTCGATTCGATTGCCGCGGTCATCTCTGTCTGGACCATCGGTGGCCTGCTGAGTCTCGCAGGCGCCCTGTCGCTGAGCGAACTGGGCGCTGCTTTCCCTGCCGCCGGAGGTCTCTACGTTTACCTCATCGAGGCTTATGGCCCAACCCTTGGCTTCATCTACGGATGGAGTGCGGTCAGCCTGATTCACGCCGGCAGTATTGCGACCATGGCGGCTGCAATCGGGTTTTACTCAGCGCCCCTGCTGGGTCTGTCGCCTCTGCAGCAGAAAGTTCTGCAGGTCTCGTGCATCGCATTCTTTACCTTGGTCAACAGTCTCGGCGTATCCATGGGCAAGACGGTTCAGAACGTGCTGACCGTCATCAAGGTAGGCGGTCTGGTTTCAATGGTTGCGCTGTTGTATGCCAAAGGGAGCGCCGCGCTCATCGGAGGCCACCTGTTCATAGCGGGCGCTCATCACTTGCCGCTGGCGCCGTTCGGCGTTGCGCTGGTAGCCGTGCTCTGGGCCTACGACGGATGGCACATGGTCTCGTTTACTGCCGGCGAGATCCGCGATCCCGGGCGCACTCTGCCGCGCAGCCTGCTCATCGGCACACTTCTGACAACGATGATCTACCTGTTCGCTAACGTGGCCTACTACGCAGTACTTACACCCGATGCTATCCGCGCAACCGACCGCGTCGCGGCAGCGGCAGTGCAAGTGGCGCTTGGTCCTCAAGCGGGCCTGTTTATCAGCATCCTCATCATCGTCTCCATTCTCGGCGCTATCAACGGAGTCATGCTCGGAGCGCCGCGCATTAACCTGGCCATGGCCCGCGATGGTCTCTTCTTTCGACAATTCGCACGGGTCAGCCAACGCTCGCATGCCCCTGTGATTGCCACCGTGGCGCAGGGAGCGTGGGCCATTCTGTTCACCCTCATCGGCTCATTCCGCGAGCTTTTTACCTCCTACGTCTTTACCTCCTGGATCTTTTACGGCCTCGCCGTCGCCGCGGTACTGCTGTTGCGCAAGCGCCGGCCCGATCTGAAGCGGCCTTTCCTATGTCCGCTATATCCACTGACGCCGATCTTCTTCGTTGCCGCATCCCTGGGGATTGTCGTGATGAATCTGGTTGTCTACTTCCGGCAGGCGATGCTCGGCATAGCCCTGATCCTCATTGGATGGCCGCTCTATTTTATTTTTCGCTATCTAGAGCGTGATCGCGGCTTAACCATGAATCACGAAGGATAAGGCTCACGACCGGCCGTGTCTTCAGCGCTTGGACTTAATGCACGCGTGGTTCTGCAACATGCCCGGCTCGTGATTTGGTTCGCCCAGCCAATCGGGCAATCTTGTCGAGGCAGCGCTCTATCTCCCGAGGCTGAAATGCGGTAAAGCCGAAGACCAGGCCTGGCCGCGTTGACTGCAGCGCAAAGCGAGACAGCGGCGGTACATCCAGCCCCAGCGCCTGGCAGCGGACGGACCATCTCTTGTCATTGGCGCCTGCCTGCAACAACCCGGTCAGGTTCATGCCGCCGTCGGTGTAGTCGAATTCGAAGGGCATCCCGGTCTTGCGGACATGATTGAGAAAGGTTGTTTGTCGCTCTGCGTAAACGCGGCGGCAGCGCCGGATATGGGAATGGAATGTGCCGCTCTCGATGAGAGCCGCAAGCGCCGCCTGATCGATCAAAGGCCCGTGGTCATCCATCAGTGCCCGCCTCCGTTCAAAGTCTTCAACTAACTCCGGCGGCAGGACGACATAACCGAGCCGAAGCGACGGGCACAGCACCTTGCTGAAGGTTCCCACGTAGATCACGCGCCCCGCCCGATCGAGGCTTTGCAGGCTCGGAAGCGGCGGCGCCGTGTAGCGGAATTCCGCGTCGTAATCATCCTCGATGATCCAGGTCGAGTGCTTGGATGCGTAGGACAAAAGGGCGAGGCGGCGAGGCAATGCCAGGCACACACCGGTTGGAAACTGGCGCGACGGCGTGGTGTAAATCAACACATACCGTTTCTCATCCTGCCGGGGGAGACGCAGGCCTTCCCTGTCCAACTTCCCCGGATGCACTGTGGCGCCGGCGTCCGCCCAGGCAGCCTGCGCGCCGGGATATCCGGGGTCTTCCATGTAGACATGATCGCCGTGTCGCAGCAGAAGATGAGAAAGAAGAAACAAAGCCTGCTGTGAGCCTGTCGTGATGGCGATCTGGCGCCAATCACATTTGACCCCTCGATTTTCACGCAGGTACGACGCCAGAACCTGGCGGAGGGCAGGCAGCCCAAGCCGGCAACTCTCCTGGTAGTGAAGCAGCAACGTGCCTTCCTTGCGCAGCGCATGGCTGCGCAGACGATTCCAGATCTTCAACGGGAACAGTGTGGCATCCGGCTGGCAAGGTCGAAACGGTGACGGTACCCGCAGTGACGCTGGCTGCAGCGCCTGAACTCTGCGGCTCACTGGCGGAGCTTTGCGCTGTCCCAGGTGCGGTGAGGACATGGCGGCGATGGAAGAACTGACAAATACGCCAGACCGTTCTTTCGTCTCCAGGTAGCCTTCGCTCATCAACTGGTCGTAGGCGTAGACCACGGTATTGCGCGAGACCTTGAGCTGTTCGGCTAGCTCGCGAGACGAGGGCAGGGGCTCGCCTACCTGCAACTGCCCGTTCTGAATCAGGTCCTTCATATGGCGCGCCACCTGATTTTGAAGCGATTGGGCGCTGGCGCGGTCGAGCCAGATGGCCGCGGAAGTTCGCATGGGCTGAACTCCTTTGGAGGTTGTGTACCTTCATGCCTCTGGACCCAAGATACCGCAAAACATGACATCGATGTTGAGGCCAGCGCCGTCAGATGGAATTGCGAGTCGGTTCATGTCTGGAGCTAACCCACCGCGAAGCGCGGGGCCTACGCGCCGGCTTGCCGGCTGAATACGGGCCTTCCATCGAAGATGGTCATGAATACGTTTGTGGTGCGGATCTGCTCGAGCGGTATGTTGAAGATGTCAGCAGAGAGCACGGCAAAATCCGCCAGCTTGCCGGTCTCGATCGAGCCCTTGACATCCTCTTCGCCCGACGCGTAGGCCGAGCCCACGGTATAGGCATGCACCGCTTCTTCGACGGTAATGCGCTGCTCCGGAATCCAGCCGCTGCCTTCGGTATCGCCCGGCAATCGACGAGTGGCCGCGGCATGGATGGTCAGCAGCGGGTTGATGGGCGCGACCCACCAATCCGATCCAAGCGCCAGTTTCGCTCCCGCGTCGAGCATGGACCGGTACGCGAAGGCGCGCCGCACGCGGTCCGGGCCAATGCGGCGCTGCGCCCACGGTCCATCGTCGATGGCATGATGCGGCTGAACCGAGGCGATCACCCCCAGTTCTGCGAATCGCCGGAAATCCTCTGCGATCAGGTGCTGCGCATGTTCGATGCGCCAGCGCCGGTCGCGCACTCCGCTCTCCCGGGCAAGCCGCCGCATCATGTCCAGGACCTCATGGTTGGCGCGGTCGCCGATCGCATGCACCGCGAGCTGAAGTCCGGCATGGTCGGCATCGACTAAATTCCGGTACATGGTCTCAGCATCGACCATCTCATCGCTGGGCAGGCCCGTGGTGTGGGGCGCGTCTGTATAAGGCGCAAAGAACCATGCCGTCGTAGAGCCGAGCGAGCCATCTGAAAAGCTCTTCACTGCCCCGATGCGCAGCTTGTCGTTGCCGAAACCTGCGGTGACACCAGCCTCAGCCAGACGCTTCCACTCGGGCAGCGGCAGATGGCCCGACACACGTACCAGCAGCCGGTTTTCATGCATCAGAACCTGGTAGGCGCGCAGCACGTCCGTCATGATCGCGCCGCCGCGCTTTCCCAGCACCCCCATATCCTGAATGCTGGTGACGCCGTGTGCGATCGCATGGTCCTGTGCCGCCAACAGGCTTTCGAGAATGTGCTGCTGCGTGGGAGGCGGGATCAGCCCGTCGATCAACGCCTTCGCCTTGTCTTTGAAGACGCCGGTAGGATTGCCGTGCGCGTCGCGAATAATCTCTCCCCCGGGAACATCGGCGGTGTGCTTGTCGACGCCGGCCATCTGCATAGCCAGTGCATTGGCGAGGCTCATGTGTCCGTCGGAACGGTGCACGAAGACCGGGTTCTGCGCGGTGACGTCATCGATAAGTTGATGCGTCGGCAACACCGGCGGATCCCAGTTCTGGTCGTTCCAACTGCCGTTCAGAATCCATTCGCCGGGCTGCCGGGCCTGCGCGAAGTCCGCAATGATGGCGCGAAACTCCGCCTGGGAGCGTGCCGGGCGAAGGTTCACGCTCGCCAGGCTGTCTCCGCCCATGTAGAAATGCACATGGGCATCGTTGAACCCGGGCACGACCCGTCTTCCTCCGAGGTCCAGAATGCGCGTCGCGGGGCCGGCAAGGTCTCGAATATCGGTTTCGGCGCCGACAGCGGCAATGCGGTTCCTGACGATGGCAACCGCCTCCGCTTCGGGTTGGGCGGGATTGCATGTCCAGAACTTCCCGTTGATCAATACCGTTTCTGCGTGCACTCCCCGGCCTCCTGCGGTCACCGCGATATGAGAGCTTTGGAAAGCACTCGGTTCCACCACATGAGCGCAGCGGTGAAGAAAAGGATACATGGGCAGAGTCCTAGAGCTATCCAAAGCAGGCGCGAAAGCACTCCGGCGATATGGCCGTAGTGCCATGGACCCACCAGCACGAAAGCCTGTAATGCGAGAGAGTGCTGGTCGGTATCAAAGTCGGAGAGCAGACGTCCATCGTTGCCGTCGAATGCCAGCTGAACCTGCTCCCCTCGATCATCGAAATGCTCTCCGCCCAGGGTCACCACCACCGGATCGTCAGACGCGATCGGAAAAGCCACCGATTCAAGGCGTGTTCCCGGATGCCTGGAAAGACTTCTCTTGATCATCGTAGTTAGAGACGGGATCGGCCCCGTTGTTGCACGGGATACGGATCGAGGGGGATTTTGAAACTGATCGATCTCCTGCCGGATTGCCGGTGCAGGGAACAGCACGACGGGAACCACGACAGCCGGCAACACCAGAGTGATTGCAGTCAGAGCCTGCATCGCAAGGGAGAAGCTGGAAAAGAATCCCACAACGTTGTGAACATCCCAGATCTTTCGCGGCCAGCGTGCGCCTGAGCTGATGCGAAGGCGGGAACGCCAATGCTTCCGCCCCGGCCACCAGATGGCTAGCCCTGTCACCACCATCACGATGAGCAGAGAGGCGAGAACCGCCAGAACAACAGGAGCGCGTCCACCCGCAAACAGGCTGGTATGAAACTGCATGAGCCAGTTCATCACCCCCTGGCGCAATCCGCGCTGTCCGAGAACATGGCCGTCGGCCGGATCGACATAGACCGCCCTTACCTGCGCGCTATCCGACCAGTCCGTGGGAGAGAGATAAAACGCCCACGATGGTTGCGTTCCCGTGTCCAGCAGCAGGGAATGCCAGCCGGGATGCACCTGCTGTGCGAGCGCGAGCATTCGGTCGGCATCCACGGGTTGCGAAGTTGCCTTCGCGCCGAGCAGGCCCGGATTCAGAAGCACGTCTGCCTGGTCTTTGAAGACGATCGCACTTCCGCTCAGGCCCATCACGACAAAGAAGAGCCCGATCAAAAGGCCGCAGAAAAGATGCACCTGGAAGAGTGCGCGCCGGATAAAGAGCTGGCGCGGCCGGTCGAGACACAGCGACCACAACTCGTCGATCGCCCCGCGCTTTCGGGCGTCCAACGGAGTCTTTGCAGACGGAGTCTTCCTCAGCTTCAGCATCGCGCCACTTTATGTTGACTCACGGTCTGGTCTCAGTAAAGTGCCAGAGTCTCACTAACTCCTGGTGCCAGCACACGGCCCGGCACTGCCCATGCTTCTAAAACTCGCCGATCCAAAACCGCGGCGCCCACCGCTGAGCTCCGGTATCTTACTTACATAGGTGGACTCAACCATGCGTCTCATCTGCGTTTGCGCCGTTTTCGCGTCCAGCAGTCTGCTATCCATTGCCGTCGCTTCCCCAGCCCAGAACAGCCCGGGGCCTCCTCCGTCCGCTGAAATATCCGCCGATCTTGGCAGTTGCTCCGCGCTCATCACCGTAACGGGCCGCGACTCCAAACCGGTGTATGCGGCAAAGATAACTACGCGAATCCAGTACGGAATGCTGGGCGTGAAAAAGCTGGATCTTGAAGCCTACACGGGAAGCGATGGCAAGGTCACGATTGATAAACTTCCGGATGCCCTGAAGAAGCCAATGTACATTCACGTGAGCAAGGGCGATGACGAAAAGACGGTGGAGTTCAAGCCCAGCCTGCGTTGCCACGCGACCTTCGACGTGCTGCTGGCTCCGTGAGCATGATGGCTGCTCCCTTTCGTCACGCCGCCGTGCCTCCGCGCCCCGTGAATACGAGACCGCACTCGGTTGCTCGATGCGATCGGGTTTGACTTGGCGCGGCTCGATTGCCGACCATAACCTGTCGAGGCCTTGGAAATGCACGGGGCGGCGAGAGGCGATGCGATGAAGGTCTTGATCCTTGGTTCCGGGGGCCGCGAACACGCGCTGGCCTGGGCGGTAGGTCGCAGTGAGCGAGTCACAGAACTGGTATGCGCGCCCGGCAACGGCGGAATTGCACAGCTTGCCCGCTGTGTCCCCGTGGACATGAAAGACCTTGCCTCCATGGTGGCCGTCGTCGAAGCCGAGCAGCCCGGCCTCACCGTCGTGGGGCCCGAACTCCCCCTATCCCTCGGCATCGTCGACGCGTTGCAGGAGCGCGGATTTCGTGTCTTCGGACCCACGCGCGAGGCCGCCACGCTCGAAACCAGCAAAGGCTTCGCCAAGCGCTTCCTGCAGCGGCACAATATCCCCACGGCAAACTACGCGGTCTGCACGAGCCCGGAGGAACTGGAAAAAGCCATCGACATCTTCCATCCCCCGATCGTCGTCAAGGCCGATGGCCTCGCCGCCGGCAAAGGCGTCCTCATCTGCCAATCCCGACAGACCGCGGTCGAGGCCGCCGAAAGCCTGTTCGCGGGCACGCTGCTGGGGGAAAAAGAGCAGCAGGTCGTCATCGAGGAGTTTCTTGAAGGCGACGAGATCAGCTTCCTGTGCCTCACCGACGGCAAGCACGTGGCCCCGCTTGTTCCCGCGCAGGATCACAAGCGCATCGGCGAGGGAGATACCGGCCCCAACACCGGCGGCATGGGTGTGTACTCCACCGACACCCTGCTTGAATCCGGAATGACCGAGTGGATTCTGCACCATATCGCCCAGCCTGCCGTCGACGGCATGGCCGCGGAAGAGACCCCCTTCTCCGGCGTTCTCTACATCGGCTTGATGATGACCGCGCGCGGGCCGCAGGTGCTTGAGTTCAACGTCCGCTTCGGCGACCCGGAGACCCAGGCCATCCTCATGCGGCTGGAGAGCGATCTGGTTGAAGCGCTGGAAGCCTGCATCGACGGCCGCCTTTCCGATACCGAACTTACCTTCAACTCCGGCGCCTCGGCCTGTGTGATCGCCAGTTCTTCCGGGTATCCCGGCCCCTATACCACCGGCTTTCCCATCACCGGTCTTGAAGATGCTGCGCGCATCCCCGGCGTGCAGGTGTTTCATTCCGGATCGGCTTTGCTCAATGGACAGTTGGTGACTGCCGGGGGGCGCGTCCTGGGCGTCACTGCCGCGGCCTCTACCTTCCAGGAAGCTCTGGACCGGGCTTATCAGGCGATGGCGGAGATTCACTTCGAGGGAATGTACTATCGGCGCGATATCGGGCATCGCGCCCTGAAGAGGACCACATGAGCGCCGCCATCACTCTGGAAGAACTCGTGGTTTGGAACGGCGAAGCCGCTGCCTTCTGGAAGAGCCATTTGGAATCCAACCCGGCCCTGCTGGATCTGCCCTGCGGCATCGGCGGAGCCGTCAATGTCCAGGAATTGGTCCGCCACATCTGGGGAGCCGAACTGCGCTGGGCCCAGCGCCTCGCCGGTGTCCCTGTGATCGCGCGCGAAGATCTGCCGGCCGGTCCGCTTCCGGCGCTGTACGATCTGCATCGCAAGGCCGACGCAGTGCTGCGGCCCCTGTTCAACGATTCACCAGACCGCTGGGAAGAGATTTACCTGCTCGACATCCCATCGATCCCTGCCGACGCGCGCAGCCTATCCAGGCGCAAGGTTGCGGGGCACATGCTTTTTCACAGCCACCGTCACTGGGCGCAGCTCGCGACCCTGCTGCGGCAGGCAGGATTTCCCGCCCCTTTCAAGGGCGATCTGCTGTTCAGCTCGGCGTTGGCGTAGCGCCCGTGGAGGGCGTAGGCGGAGGGACCGGAGCAAGCTGATTCTTTTGAAAGCACGAGCGGCAAAGAACGGGACGCCCCTGCGTCGGACGGAATGGAACGGTCGTCTCCGCCCCGCAGGCCGAACACGTGGTCCGCGTCTCGGTTCTTACCCGCACACCTCCCGTCGCGCGCTTGGCTTTACACTGCTTGCAGCGCTTCGGGTCGTTCTTGAAGTCCTTATCGTGAAAGAAGAGCTGCTCGCCCGCGGTGAAAATGAATTCGGAGCCGCAATCAATACACTTCAGTACTCTGTCGTTGAATTCCATGGCCGGCTTCCCCAAACGCAGGGAAATAGATGAATCGGCCATAAGTCTGAATGCGCCGCTCCCGTTTCCCTGTCCTCGTACGTCGTTCCACAACAAGGGCCCGGGCCGCGTAAGATTTGGCGGCTAAGCGTGTCTTTCCTGTCCTGAAAGACTGAGGCGCTGCAGCACCTGTCACGCGACGGTGCTAAATGAATCTTCCATCCTGAATCTCCACTCCGTCCGCACTCCGTAAGCTGCTGCACCTGGAGAGGCGGGGAAATGCGGTGTGTGACTCAAGACGGGTGATGCAAAATGGCTTCTTTCTGCAAACGACCCGACCGTCGCCTGATGGAAAGGTCCATTCTTTACTACAACTCAAAGAACCTATACCTGAAACCCAAAATCGTCCAGTGGCTGATTGCTCTCCTTGGGATCCCAGGCGCCATGAAGTCATGACACCTGGGTGAGAGAAAACGCCACGGGAATGATTCCGGCGAGGAAACACTCCCCGTGGACTGCTTTAGTCCTGCTCTTTACGAGCCTTCTTGCGATTCCGCTTGCGCGCCAAAGCTGCCTTGACGCGACGCTTTTCACCGGGCTTCAGATAGTAGGAGTGACGCTTGACTTCCTTGATGATGTCCTCCTGCTGTACCTTTCGCTTGAACCGGCGCAGCGCATTCTCGAGCGGCTCGCCTTCCTGAACGCGAACCTCTGCCAAAAAATCCCACCTCCAAACCTGCCAAGGGGCTTTCCCATGATACCAAAAAACTTTGTTACTGAGCCAATCGTGCGTCGCGGATCGACATAACAGCGGGACTCGCTTTCCCGTGAGTAGACATATCGAACTTCCATGTCCTGAGAGGAAAATCCTCTAAGTCCCTCTCGATTCGCTTCCAAACCCGGCTCGCGTAAAATCTCTCCGTGAGGTCTCGATGATCCGCAGTTACCTGGGGCGTCTGCCCGTGATTCCCGCCACTTGCTACATTGATCAATCCGCCCAGGTACTCGGCGACGTGACTCTCGGTGACCACTCCTCCGTCTGGATGAATGCAGTGCTGCGAGGTGACGTCAATTCCATCCGTGTCGGCGCCAACTCCAACGTGCAGGACTGCGCCGTCCTCCACGGCCAGCGCAACCTTTACGCGGTAACCGTCGGCGACTGGGTCACCATCGGCCACAATGCCACCGTTCACGGCTGCACGGTGGAAGACGCGGTCCTCATCGGCATGGGTGTGACGATTCTCAATGACTGCCGCATTGGCGAAGGATCGATCATCGCCGCCGGAGCCGTACTTCCCGAGCATTCCGTGGTTCCGCCCCGTACCCTCTGGGCCGGTGTGCCAGCGAAACTGCGTAGGGAACTGGGCGATCAAGACCGTGCTCTCATCCTCGAGTATGCTCAAAATTACTTGGACTACACCAAGATATATCTAGCCGAAGAGACAAAATGAACGCCAGATGAAGGCTGATCGGTATTGGTGTGGGATCCATCATCTAAAGGACTTGTGCGCAAACTATCCAGGTCCTCCATTTGCCTTCCCTACTTCCTCCTGTTGTCGATGCCGGCGATCGTTTCCGCCCCGGTTCTGGCCGAGGTAACTCCCCATACAGATTTGTCTGCCCTGCCCGATGCTCCGCCGGTGCGGACTTCAAACCCGGATGATACTGTCACCATCCGCAACACCCCGCGCGACGTCCTCGAAGATCAGAAAGCGATCTGGACAAGTCCTCTCCACATCCATGCCGGCGACCTCAAATGGGCCGTGCCGCTCGCCCTGGTTACAGGCGCGGCCATCGTCACCGACCGCCGAACCCTGCAGGACGTGGTCTCGCACGATCCCGGCCTGAATAATTCCAGCACCAATGCCTCCAATATCCTGATCGGCGGCTACATCGCCGCCCCCGTGCTCCTCTATGCGGACGGACACTTCCGCGGCAATGAGCACGCCCGCGAAACCGGCCTGCTGGGCGCCGAAGCGCTGCTCGACGGGGTTGTTGTGGAACAGGGCATGAAGCTGATCTTCTGGCGCGAGCGGCCCTATCAGGACCAGGGCCGGGGAAAGTTTTTCCAATCGAGCGCGGGGATCGATTCTTCCTTTCCCTCTTCGCACAGCGTGCTGGCGTGGTCTGCCGCCGCTGTCATCGGCAGCGAATACCACAATCCCTGGACACGGATCCTCGTTTATACCGGGGCCGCCGGCGTCAGCTTTACCCGCCTCGCCGGCCAGCAGCACTTTCCCTCAGACATCGTCGTCGGCAGCGCCGCCGGCTGGCTGGTGGGGCATTACGTGTACAAACACCGTCATCGCTACAAGACCGAGATGCACTGACCTGACATCAGGCATTCGCGCCCCTTACACTGGCAGCGGATTGCGCTCCGTAAACTGCCTCTGGTGCCAGTAGGGATACACGGGCGCAACCTCGCTGGCCTTGTCCAGCCTGGCTACCTGGTCCGGTGGTCAGGCTCCATCCTGCCGCCCCGAGGTTTTGCCGTAGCTGCTCCTCGTTGCGTGCGCCCAGGATGATCGAGGAGATGGTCGGACGCTGCAGCAGCCAGTTCAACGCCACCTGCGGCACGGTTTTTCCAGTCTCGGCGGCGACCGCGTCCAGCGCGTCCACCACGTTATAAAGATGCTCGTCTGAAACCTGCGGCCCATACTGCGCCGTCTTGTGCAGACGGCTCTCGGCCGGCAGCGGCTGGCCGCGGCGAATCTTGCCCGTCAGCCGTCCCCATCCCAGTGGACTCCACACCAGCGCTCCGACCTTCTGGTCGAGCCCCAATGGCATCAATTCCCACTCGTATTCCCGCCCAATCAGGGAGTAGTACACCTGGTGAGCTACAAAGCGCGTCCACCCATAGCGATCCGCCACATCGAGCGACTTCATCAGGTGCCACCCTGAAAAATTGGAACACGCGATGTAGCGCACCTTGCCTTCGCGGACAAAGGTGTTCAGGGTGTCCTGCACCTCGTCAACCGGAGTCAGCGCGTCAAAGCCGTGCAGATGATAGATGTCGACATAGTCAGTGCCCAGCCGGCGCAAACTTCCTTCCAGAGCCCGTCGCAGGTGATAACGCGATGAGCCGACGTCGTTGGGGCCATCGCCAAACCGGAACGTAGTCTTGGTCGAGATAAGGGCGCGGTCGCGCTTGCCCGCCAGCGCCTTGCCCAGAACCTCCTCCGAACGCCCATCGGAGTACACGTCGGCGGTATCGAAGAGGTTCACCCCGGCCTCGAAACAGATGTCGATGAGGCGCGTAGCCTCGGCAACATCGGTGTTGCCCCAGGAACGGAAAAACTCGTTCCCGCCGCCAAATGTCGCCACGCCGAAGCACAACTCCGGCACCTTCAACCCCGAACCGCCAAGAAATCGATATTCCATGCCGCTTTGGATGCGGTTAGCCTGCGCAGGATGCAGAGGAAGGTTTCTATCGGTCGCCGTTTAGACTGGATAAGCTATGACCTACCCTGAAAGCCGTCCGCGGCACGCGCGACCTTCTGCCGCCCGAGACCGCCCTCTGGAACCGCATCGAAGCCACCGCGCGCTCCGTCTTTGCCCGCTACAACTTCGGCGAAATCCGCACCCCGGTCTTCGAAGACACAGCCCTGTTCGCCCGCGGCGTCGGCGAAGAAACCGACATCGTCTCCAAGGAGATGTACACCTGGGAAGACCGCGCCCGCGCCCAGTCGGAAAAGCCCCAGTCCCTCACCCTCCGCCCTGAGAACACCGCCGGCGTGGTCCGCGCCTACATCGAACACAAGCTCGGCGAAACCGGCCAGTTGCAGAAGCTCTACTACATTGGCCCCCAGTTCCGCCGCGAGCGCCCGCAGAAGGGCCGCTACCGCCAGTTCTCGCAGATCGGCGCCGAAGTCATCGGCCCTCCCTCGGCGGGCAGCGAAAGCCCCCTCCGCGACGCCGAAGTCCTCGAGATGCTCGCCACCCTGCTCGACGAGCTCGGCATCACCGGCTGGACCCTCCACATCAACTCCGTGGGATCGGCCGCCGACCGCGCGCGCTACAACGAAACTCTTCGCGAAGCCCTGGTTCCGCTCGCGCCCAGGATGTGCGTCGACTGCCAGCGCCGCGCCGTCACCAACCCGCTGCGCGTCCTCGACTGCAAGGTTCCCGAAGACCAGCCCATCATCGACGCCCTGCCCAGGATCGCCGACTCGCTCGACGAAGACTCCAAGGCCCACTTCGCCGCGGTGACCGCGGCCCTCGACGCCGCCGGCGTGCCCTACACCCGCAATCACCGCCTGGTGCGCGGCCTCGACTACTACACCCGCACCACCTTCGAGTTCACCCACGGCGGCCTCGGCGCGCAGAATGCCCTGCTCGGCGGCGGCCGGTATGACGGACTAAGCGAAGCCATCGGCGGACCCAAGGCCCCCGGCATCGGCTTCGCCATGGGCGAAGACCGGCTGGTCTTGACGCTTCAGGCCCTGGAGCCGGCTCCCCCGCAGCGAAGGTGGACGCATACATCGCCCCGCTAGGCGAATCTCTCGAACCCGGCCGCCCTCGCTCTCGCCCGCGAACTCCGCCGCGCCGGCCTTGCGGTCGAACTGGGCGAAGGCTCCTTCCGCCTCAAAAAGTCCTTCGATGCCGCCGACAAGACTGCGCGCCGCATCGTCATCCTGGGCGAAGACGAACTCGCATCCGGTATTCTTACCGTGAAGGAATTCTCTACAGGCATCCAGACCAAAGTTCCCCGCGCCGAGCTGGCCGAGTTTCTGGCGGGGTGACGCCGGGAGATTTCCAAGATCACCTGGCGCTGCGAACGAATCAAAACGGCACCATGTGCCTCTCGCTCAAAACAAAGGAAATGTAGTGCTCGACTTCTTAGGCAATCTTGAACGGACCCACTACTGCGGCGACCTGCGCGCCGCCAACGCCGGCCAACATGTGGTCCTCATGGGCTGGGTCAACCGCCGCCGCGACCACGGCAACCTCATCTTTCTCGACCTGCGCGACCGCACCGGCATCGCCCAGGTCGTGCTCGACAAGGAACTGACCCCCGACGGCCACCTCAAAGGCGAACAGGTCCGCCCCGAGTACGTCGTCGCCGCCGTCGGCAAGGTCCGCCTGCGCGATCAGGACGCCATCAATCCCAAGATGCCGACCGGCGAAATCGAGATCGAGGCCACCGAGCTGCGCGTCCTCAACGACACCCGCCTCGCGCCCTTCTCGCCCGCCGAAGAGGCCATCCAGAACGAGGAAGTGCGCCTCAAGTACCGCTACGTCGACCTGCGCCGCCAGGAGATGCAGCGCAACTTCCGGCTGCGCCACGACATCACGCTCGCCATCCGCGAGAGCCTCTCCAAGCCAGGGCTTTCTCGAGATCGAAACCCCCATCCTCACCAAGTCCACGCCCGAAGGCGCGCGCGATTTCCTGGTGCCCAGCCGTGTGCACGCCGGCGAATTCTACGCCCTGCCGCAGTCGCCGCAGATCTTCAAGCAGATCCTCATGATCTCCGGCTTCGACCGCTACTTCCAGATCGCCCGCTGCTTCCGCGATGAAGACCTGCGCGCCGACCGCCAGCTCGAATTCACCCAGGTCGATCTCGAAATCAGCTTTCCTCACCAGGAAACCGTCTTCGCCGTCGTCGAGCAGTTCCTGTCGGCCGCGTTTGCCGCCGCCGGCGTCACCCTGCCGACGCCGTTCCCGCGCATCACCTACGACGACTCCATGCGCCAGTTCGGCTCCGACAAGCCCGACCTGCGCCTGCCCGGCCTCACCGACGTGCGCCCGGCATTTCCAGACGAAGCCCTCGCCACGCTCCAGATCGATCCCGCGCTGCCGGTGGTCGCGCTGCGCATCCCCAACGTCGGCGAGCTGAGCCGCAAGGAGCGCGAAGACAACCACCCCCTCTTCGACCAGAAGAAGGGCGCCAAGTTCATCGACGACTTCAAGCGCCTCGCCAAAAGCTTTCCCGAGTCCGCCGCCAAGGTGCGCGAACTGGCAGGCGCGGCGGAGGCCGACTTTGTCATCGTCGTCGCCGGCGATCCGGCGCACCACATCAAGGCCAGCGACACCAAGTTCGAGGGCCGCCTCTCGGAGCGCGAAATCAACGTCTACGCCGCCGCCGGCAACTTCCGCACCGAGCTGGCCAAAAAGTACGCCGACAAGCACGGCGCCTTCGGCGTGACCGAGCGGGTGGTTGCCGAAGCCGATCCCGGCAGCGGCAAAGCGGTCGACGGCTCGGCCGCCTTCCACCCCATCTGGATCGTCGATTTCCCCATGTTCGAGTACGAATTGGCGATCCGCGCAAGTGGGTTCCCGCGCATCATCCCTTCACCGCGCCCCACGAGGACGACATGGCCAACCTGCTCACCGACCCGGCCTGGGTGCGCGCCAACTGCTACGACCTCGCCATGAACGGCCTCGAGCTCGGCTCCGGCTCCATCCGTATTCACCGCAAAGACGTGCAGCAGCAGATCTTCCAGTCGCTTGGCATCAGCGAGGAAGAGGCCAAAGCCCGCTTCGGCTTCTTCCTCGACGCGCTCGAATACGGCACCCCGCCGCACGGCGGCATCGCCCTCGGCCTCGACCGCATCGTCATGCTGCTGACCGGCGCGCCCAGCCTGCGCGAAGTGATCGCGTTCCCCAAGACCGCCAAGGCCATCGACCTGATGGCCGACGCCCCCACTACCGTCACCGACCAGCAGTTGAAGGAACTGCACATCCGCGTAGCGCTGAAGAGCTAGGATCTGCGGTCCGCATGCCGTAGGAGCCCGTGCCGCGCAGCCGTCCGGCGCTACGCCCGGTCCAGTTCCGCAAACATCTCGCTCAATACCAACCGGATCTGCGTCTTCGGCACGGTCAGCGCGCCGTCCAGCACCTCTTCGAGCCCGGCGGCGGTGTAGCGGTAGGCAATCCGCGGTTCGGGATCGATGATCCAGATATGCTCGACGCCGAAGCTCCGATATTCCCCCGCCTTCGCCTGCATCGCCCGAATCGTATCTTCCGGCGACAGGATCTCGATAGCAATCAGCGGCGGCTCCGTGACGTAGTGCTCGAACTTATCCCCCGTCCGCGTAACCAGCACATCCGGGACGCGAAAGCGCCTCGCCTGCGTCTGCGTGCGCAACTCCGGAAATACCTCGACTCCCCACTCCGCCCTTTTGATTGCAAAAAGAACGGTCAAATACCGCTGAATAATCGAGTGCTCTTTCTCGCCCAAGTTCCGCTCCTCGATGCGCCCATCCACAAACTCGCGGTCGGGGCTCCAACTGGTGCGCAGATACTCGCGGACAGTCCAGGGCTCTTCCGTGTTGGGCAATGTCGCCATGACCGAATTATCCTCCACGTCCACGGCAGCCGGCCAATGAAATGCACGCATCCGGGCGGTGGCCAGTTCACGCGCCGCGCCAGAACAGCACCACGGCTCCGACCAGGATCATCGCCGCAATCACCACGATCGGCACATTGATGTCGACCTCAATGACGCCGCGCCTGGTTCGAATCCGCACTGGCTTCATGCCGTTGGGGTCGTGCAGCGTGCCGCCGTACAGCCGCCGTGTCAGCACTGCGAGCAGGAACCCTGCCAGCGAAGTCGCCGCCAGCCCCGCGGCCAAATAAAAACGCGCTGCCAAGGCGCCGCCGGGCCACCAAAGCAGTCCGACTTCCACAACAGCTGCAAGGAGCAAAGAAAAGACCTGTTGCACCAGGTGAAAGCGCGCATGCCCCATCCACAGCGGATTGGTCGCATGGGTCCGATTGAGGTCGATGAAAATGGGCATCACGCCCTGCCCGGCGGAGATCCCGGACACGATGACTCTGGCAAGAAATACGGCTGTCATTTTATGGCTTGGTCGTCATAGGCGCCGCTCGGAGCCCGCTCCGACAACTCTCGCGCACGGCTACTCCGTGCCGTCTTCCACATCCTCGTCGTTGTCGCCCTCGATCGAGATGCGCAACGACTTCAGAAAGTGCAGATCGTTCTGCGTGAATGGCCCTTCTTCGCTGCCGGCCTCTTCTTCCGCCGCATCCTTCGCAGTCACCTCGTTGAGGCCGATCGTCGCTTCGAGCATAAGAAGCACGTCAAACCCATGCTTGCGGATATCCTGCACCACCCCGGCGATCTGTTCGCTCTCAATGACCGACTCGTGAATGGCCTCTCCGAGTTGTTGAATCAGTTCGCGCAGGCGGGGTGTCACAGATACCTCCAGGGCGGCGGCCGGCGCTCGAAGAGACGCTGGGAGCGGCATGAGATTTATTTACCTTACGTCCATGACGGCTGCAGGGCAACTGCGCCAGCACCAATTCCTGTGCAAAGCGCGCCCGTAACCATCGCTGCTACCATCATAATTGGTATGAAACCGCAGAAAATCGGTCGGGCCTTGGGCATCGGGATGCGTGTAGCCGGCCGCGTTGCCGGCCAGCGGCTGACGGCCAGCGCCCAGGCCAACCCCCCCGGACCCGCGGCTCAGCCCGTCATCGTATCCGGGACCCGCGGTCCCATCGTCACCCGGGCCGATGGCCGCAAGGCCGGGCGTGTCGTCAGCAACCTCGGCCGCGGTCTCGGCGGCTTCGTCCGTCCCTTCCACCGCCTCGGCGGTATCCTCTTCCTCGAAGTCGTCGGGGTTTTCTTCTTTCTGTTCGTCCTGGTATTCGGGCAGAATGCCTGGCGTTCCCGCGCTAGCTTCCTGCACGGCCCCGACCACCAGAGGTTCCTGATCGCCGCGGCATTAGGGCTGGTATTCCTCTACCTAAGCGCCAGCTCCTTCTGGCGCGCCCGCCGCAAGTAAGCATCCTCTGCCGTCTGGGTAAAAATTCCCGAACCATCGACGCGCCCCCGGCGTAGCATACAGTGGCATTCACTTTCCGCCTCGGTATCAAGGCAAATCCAATCCCACCACCGTCATGGAGGATCGATGATCCGCACGCGCTTCCGGCTTGCCCCCATGCTCTACGCCCTTTCCCTCATCTGCCCGGCGTTTCTGGCTGCCCAGACGACACCTCCGGGGCAACCGCTGCTTCTGCGCAATCCTTCCCTCAGCCAGGACAAGATCGCCTTTCGCTACGCCGACGACATCTGGACCGTCAGCCGCCAGGGCG
Source organism: uncultured Acidobacteriaceae bacterium (assembly GCA_963737665.1). GTDB lineage: Bacteria > Acidobacteriota > Terriglobia > Terriglobales > Acidobacteriaceae > Telmatobacter. The sequence goes on along the minus strand of CAVTTW010000017.1, from coordinate 192,246 downwards.
GCGAAGCCGAGCGGCTCACCTCCAACGGCGCCGTCGAAGCCGGCCCGTACTTCTCCCCGGACGGGTCTGAGATCGCCTACACCGCGCATTTGCAGGGGAACGCCGACGTGTACATCGTGCCGTCCTCCGGCGGCGTTCCGCGGCGCATCACCTGGCACCCTGCCGGCAGCGGCGTCGTGGGCTGGTCCCGTGACGGCAAAAACGTCCTCATTGCGAGCGGCGCTGTGAGCTACCGTCACTTCCTCAAGCTGTTCCTCGTCCACGCCGACGGTACCGGCATGCCGGAACCGCTTCCGCTGCCCTCCGGCTTTGAAGCCTCTTTTTCCCCCGACGGGCAGTCGATCGCCTATCAGCCCATCACCAAGTGGGAACCGGCCTGGAAGCGCTACGTCGGCGGCCAGACCACTCCCATCTGGATCGTCAATCTCAAGACCCTCGATCTGGTCAAAGTCCCGCGCGACAACTCCAACGACTCCAGCCCCGTCTGGATGGGCGACTCCGTCTACTTCCTGTCCGATCGCAACGGGCCTGTCTCGCTGTTCCGCTATGACACCGCATCCAAACAGGTTTCTCCCGTGGGGACCAACAAGGGCTACGACCTGAAATCGGTGCAGGGAGGTCCCGGCGGCCTCGTCTATGAACAGTTTGGCTCTATCCATGTGGTCGATACCGCATCCGGCGACGACAAGACCATTCCCATCACCGTCCATGGGGAACTTCCCACTCTCGCTCCGCATCTTGCCACCCTCACGCCCGACGAGATTCAGAACGCCGCCATCTCCCCCACCGGCGCGCGCGCCGTCTTCGAGGCCCACGGCGAAATCTTCACCGTGCCGGCCGAAAAGGGTGACACCCGCAACCTGACCAACACCTCAGGAACTGCGGAGCGCAACCCCTCCTGGAGCCCGGACGGCAAGACCATCGCTTACTTCTCCGACGCCTCCGGCGAATACCAGCTCTACCTCCGCGATCAGACCGGATTCAAACCGCCCACGGTGATCGATCTCGGCCCCGAGCCCAGCTTCTTCTACAACCCGACGTGGTCACCCGATTCCAAGCACATCGCCTACGCCGACAAGCACTTGCACATTTGGGTTCTGGACGTGCCGGCGGACAGCTCCGCACCCGCTCCCAAGCCGGTCCTGATTGACAAGGGGATCTACGGCAGCTTCGGCGCCGACTTCGGCCTGGTCTGGTCGCCGGATTCCAAGTGGATCGCCTATCACCGCGACCTCGATAACCAGCTCCGCGCCATCTTTCTTTACTCCATGGAGACGCACAAGTTCAGCCAGGTCACCGACGGCATGAGCGATGCGTGGAGCCCGGCCTTCGACTTGAACGGCAAATACCTCTATTTCCTCGCCTCCACCGACGACGGTCCCTCCCGCGCCGGTATCGATTTGTCTTCCCTGGACCGCGCCGAGTCCAGCGCTGCCTACGTTGTCGTCCTCGCCAAGGACGGGGCATCTCCCATCCCACCCGAGAGCGACGACGAGAAGATAAAAGACGACAAGAAGGACGAGAAGAAAGACGAGCCGGCCAAGTCCGACGACAAAAAGGACGACAGCAAGGGCAAAAAGAAGGACGACAAGTCCGCCGCCAAGGACGAGGCCAAGTCCGGCAAAGACAAAGACGGAGAGAAGGACAAGGACGCCAAAGACGACAAGGATAAACCGGTCAAAGTCACCGTCGACCTCGAAAACATCGGTAACCGCATCCTCTCGCTGCCCATTCCCGGGCGCAACTACGGCGGCATCGCCAATGGCAAGGCGGGCGTGATCTACCTCTACGAAGGCTCACCCTTCGGCCGCGCCTCGGGTGAAGGCGGGGGTGGCATTCACGCCATCTGGCGCTTCACGCTCGAAAAACGCCAGCCCGAGACCGTGCTCAATGACGTGGACTTCTTCACCGTCTCCGCCGACGGCTCCAAGATCCTTTATGCGCGCAAAAACACCTGGACCATCGGCCCCGCCGACGACCTGAAGCCGGGCGACGGCAGCCCCGGCAAACCCATCAACATCGGCAGCATGCAGACCATGATCGATCCGCGTGCCGAGTGGAAGCAGATCTACCACGAAACCTGGCGCATCGAGCGCGACTTCCTCTACGACCCCAATACCCACGGCCTCTCCATCCCCAAGATCGAGGCCCGCTACAAGCCCTACCTCGACAACCTCGCCTCACGCTCCGAGTTCACCTATCTGTCCACCGAGATGCTGGGCGAAATCACCATCGGCCACATGTTCGTCGGCGGTCCCCACCATCCCGACGAAGGCCCCAAGACCGGACTTCTCGGCGCTGACTACAAGCAGGAAAACGGCCGTTACCGCATCGCCAAAATTCTCGGCGGCCAGAACTGGACCCCCGGTCTGGCCTCGCCGCTCACCCTGCCCGGTGTCTACGTCAACCAGGGCGACTATCTGCTCGCCGTCAACGGCCGGGAGCTGCACGCCGGCGACAACCTCTATTCGTTCTTCGAAGGCACCGCCGGCAAGCAGACCCTCCTTCGCGTCGGCCCCAATCCCGACGGCCCCGTCTTCGAGAACAAGTCGGCGCGCGATGTGACCGTCATTCCCATCTCCGATGAAGACGGCCTTCGCAATCTCGACTGGATCGAAGCCAACCGCCGCAAGGTCTGGGAGATGTCCGGCGGCAAGGTAGCTTATGTCTACATGCCCAACACCGGCGGCTCCGGCTACACCAACTTCAACCGCTACTTTTACTCCCAACTCGACAAGCAGGCCCTCGTCCTTGATGAACGCTGGAACGAAGGCGGCCTGATCGCCGACTATATCGTTGACGTGCTCAAACGCTTTCCACTCTCCGGAGCCGTCGAGCGTGACGGCAAGCCGATCCACGACCCGGTAGGCGCCATCTATGGCCCCAAGGTGATGCTCATCAACCAGAACTCCGGCTCCGGCGGCGATGCCATGCCCTGGTATTTCCGCAAGGCCGATGTGGGCAAACTGGTCGGCACCCGCACCTGGGGCGGACTGGTCGGCATCGGCGGCTACCCCTCCCTGCTCGACAACGGCTACGTGATGGCCCCCCGCTACGCCATCTACGGCCTCAAGGGCGAGTGGGAAGTGGAGAACCGTGGCATTCCCCCGGACGTCGAGGTAGAACTGCTGCCCAGGGACGACGCCGACGGCCACGACAAACAGCTGGAAACCGGCGTGCAGCTGGTGCTCGATGAGTTGAAAGCCAACCCCATACCGGAGATCAAGATCCCGCCCTACCCCAACTACCACAAGACCGACGGCCTCGGAAAGGATTCGGGAGGGAAATAGTCGCGACCAAGGGACACTTCGCGCCGTTTGGTTCACGCGCCGTTTGGTTCAAAGGATCACCGCGAGAATTCACTCCCGAGGCGCATGTCGCCGTGCCCTGACGGGCTGAAGGGGATGCGGCCTCTCACCGGGCCGCTCCTCGGGGTGGACCGTTGTCCGAATTCGGACAGTGTAAGTGCCCGCTGAACGGGGCGGCCGACCAATCCCTCCGCAACGGCCTTTACTTTTCAGGCAGATGAGCCAGCCCCCCTGTGGCATGCCAAATGCATCGATACAGAAGAACCGCGCGGACGATCGCCCCCGCGTCCTCGAGGAGGAATTCTTGCTGGCTGATCTGAAATATGCACTGCGGCAACTACGCCGTTCCCCCGGCTTCGCCGTGACTGCGATCCTTACCCTTGCGCTCGGCATCGGCGCCACGACGGCTATCTTCACGCTGGTTCATGCCGTGCTTCTGCGATCCCTGCCGGTCCACGATCCATCGACCTTGGTCCGCGTGGGTGACAACGAACAGTGCTGCCAGAACGGCGGCCTGCCCGACTACCAAGAGCCGGTATATGACTGGTCGCTCTTTTCTTACCGGCAATACCAGCAGTTCCGTGACCACACGCCCGGCTTTTCCAGTCTCGCCGCCTTTGAAGCCACAGACCACCAGATGGCAGTGCGGCGCACCGATAGCGGCGAGCCGGCGCGACCGTGGTATGGCGAATTTGTCTCCGGCAACTCCTTCACAACCCTCGGCCTGCGCCCCTATGCCGGACGCCTGTTGCAGCCCTCCGACGACGTCAAAGGAGCTGCGCCGGTGGCCGTCCTCAGCTTTCAGGCCTGGGAGCAGCAACTCGGACGCGCTCCCTCCGCCATCGGCTCCAGCCTGACCATCAACGGCCAGCCGGTCACCATCGTCGGCATCGCTCCGCCTGGATTCTTCAGCGAGCGCCTGAGTCCGACGCCGCCCGCCTTGTGGCTTCCCATTCAAATGCTGCCGGTCATCCGGCCCGTCGACACGGACCTGCTCGAGCGCGGCGGCCAGCAATGGCTTAACCTGATCGGCCGCAGTGCGCCAGGCGCCAACCTCGCTGCCATCCAGGCACAGATGCAGGTGGAGCTGCGGCAATTCCTGGAAAGCCCGCTGGGTGAAATCGTCGGCCCCGAACGCGCCCTCATACCGAAGCAATACCTTCGCCTGACTCCCGGCGGCGGCGGTGTGCAGCGCATGCAGGAGCAGTACAAATCTGACCTGCACCTGCTCATGTGGATCGCCAGCTTCGTCCTGCTCATCGCCTGCGCGAATCTGGCCAACCTCATGCTGGCGCGCTCGGCAACGAAGCGTCAGCAGATGGCGGTGCGCACCGCGCTCGGCGCTTCGCGCAGCCGGCTGGTGCAGCGCGCCCTGATCGAATGCCTGGTGCTGGCCATTTTTGGCGGCCTGGCCGGCATCCTCGTCGCCTGGGGCGGAGCCAGGCTCATCATTTTACTCGCCTTCCAGCACGACCCCATCAGCATCACCGCCAGCCCGTCGTTCCTTGTAATGGCCTTTGCATTCGCCTCTTCGCTGCTGACCGGCCTGTTGTTTGGAGTCGCGCCGGCATGGCTCGCCGCGCACGCCGATCCGATCGAAGCCCTGCGCGGCGCCAATCGCTCCACCGGCCGTCACGCCACCTTGGCGCAGAAGTCCCTGGTCATCGCCCAGGCAGCGATTTCCGTGGTGTTGCTCTCTTCCGCCGGATTCCTCATCCTCAGCCTGCAGAAGCTGGAGCACCAGCACTTCGGCTTCGACCCGGCCAACCGCACAATTATCCAGTTCAACGCAGAGAACGCAGGCATTCGGCCGGAAGAACTCGACAGCTTTTATCGGCGCCTCAACGAATCGCTCTCGGCGATTCCCGGGGTCTCGCACGTCGCATGGTCTGGCTGGAGCCCGATGGACGGCAACAACCGCAGCGAAGACGTCTACATCCAGGGGCAGCCCGCCCCGCCACCCGGTTCCAACGTGAATCTGGCTTCGTGGGTTCGCATCAGCCCCGACTATTTCACGACCATCGGAACGAAGCTGCTGCAGGGCCGCGCCTTTTCTAACAGCGATAACCGCACCTCCGCCAATGTCGCGATCGTGGATGAAGCCTTCGTCAAAAAGTATCTCCACGGCCAGAACCCCATCGGGGCCCACTTCGGCGACTGGGACGAGTCAACCGCCGGCTTGTACACCATCGTCGGCGTCGTCGAAGACGCGCAGTATTGGACACCCGACGATTTGCAGGAGGATGGTCACCCCATGTACTTCCTGCCCGCGTGGCAGTGGGCGCAAGTGCCAGCCTCGACGCCGAAGGCCTCTCTTTATCAGGAATTCCTTATCGACACGCATTACATGGATTCCCTGGAGCTGGAAACCCACGGCACTGTGCCGGACCTCGAACGGCGGGTACGCGACGCTCTGCAGCAAATCAATTCCAATCTCATGATCACCCGGTTCCAGAGCTTCGACCGGCAGGTGAATCTCGGCTTCAGCCAGCAGCAAATGATCGTGCAGTTGACTTCGCTCTTTGGATTGATCGCGCTGGCGCTGGCGGCCATCGGGCTCTATGGGGTCACCGCATATGCCGTCGCGCAGCGCACCACCGAAATCGGCATTCGCATGGCCCTTGGAGCGAATCGCACCCACGTGAGCGCAATGGTGCTGCGCGGCGCCTTTCTGCAGGTGGGCCTCGGGCTGCTCATCGGCCTGCCGGCGGCCATTGCCGCCGGCTACCTCATGACCGCTGAGCTCTACGGGGTCCAGGTATGGAACCCGCTGGTCCTGGGAACAACGACCGCGATGCTGGCTGCGGTCGCCCTGCTTGCGGCCGTATTGCCGGCGCAGCGTGCCGCCAGCGTGGAGCCCATGGAAGCACTGCGCGGGGAATAAATTCTGGGCAGGGTAGAAAATCCCCCTGCCCTTGCAGCCTTATTTCGGCGCGTCGATCCGCACCAGCAGAATGTCGTGGCTGGCCAGTTCGATCGGCATTCCATCGCTCAGTTGCACCGCTCTTGCCGGTCCACAGGTCCTTGCCCGACTGCGCGCCATGCAGCCCCAGCTTGCCCAGGTTCAAATGGAAGGGATGCGTCGAGACTCGGTCGCTTCCCGCGTTCAGCACCGCAACGGCTTTGGCGCCGCCCGACAGGTCCCGCTCCCACACGTCGACCTCGCCGTCGCTGTAGACGCGGCGTCCCTGCTTGCCCATCGCGTCCTGGTTGATCGCGATCACGTCCTTGTTGGTCAGGATGGCCTTGACCTCCGGCTTCATATTGGGCAAGTCGTTGCCCGCCAGCAGCGGAGCGGCCAGCATTGCCCACATGGAAAAATGCGCGCGGTTTTCGGCCAGCGTCAGCTTGCCGTTGCCCACCTCGAGCATGTCCGGGTCATTCCAGTGCCCCGGGCCTGCATACGCCTCGAGACCCTCCTGCTGGCTCAGAATGTCATAGATCGACTGCCAGCGGGGTTGAATGTCGCCGGTCGTGCGCCACAGGTTGCCGCCCAGCTCCGGAGCCCACTCCCACACCGCGTCCCACCCATACTGGCAGAGCGAATAGACGATCGGCCGGCCGGTCGCCTTAAGCGCCTTGCCCATCTTCTCGTAGGCCGCGATCATCATCTTCATCTGCGCCGCCTTGTCGTTGGGCGACTGCTTGGCCATCACCGCCTCGCGAAAGCTGCACAGATCGTACTTCAGATAATCGATGCCCCAGTCCGCGTACATCTTCGCGTCCTGCTCTTCATGCCCCAGCGAACCTTCATAGCGCGCGCACGTCTGCGGCCCCGGCCCCGAATAGATGCCCAGCTTCAGGCCCTTGGAGTGCACATAGTCGGCCAGCGCCTTCATGTCCGGAAACTTTTCATTGGGATGCAGCACTCCACTGGCGTCGCGCTTGCCTTGCCACGTGTCGTCGATGTTCACGTAGATGTAGCCGGCGTCTTTCATGCCTGTGGCCACGAGCTGGTCTGCCGCCGCGCGCACACCCTTGTCATCGACCTTTTCGGCAAAGTAGTTCCAGCTGTTCCAGCCCATGGGCGGCGTCTGTGCCACCGCGCCCGAAGACTGCGCACGAGTGTTTAACGGAATACCGACGGCCGCCAGGGCCAGAACTGTGAGGAACATCGAAGCGGAAACACGCATCTCGCCATCCTTTGGAAACGATTTCAGCAGGAATACTACCCCTTGCACCTCAATCTGGCAATTACCACCTGGCGTGGTGCCGGCCAATTCTTTTCCCTCCACGCGAGCCATCACAAATAGTCGCCAAACTGCCTGTGCTTATAATCTTGGGGCACACACCAGGTGATGTTGTTACGGCCTGCGAGCCGCGTTCTGGAGGTTTCCCCTCGTGCCCAAATCCCACTTTGCGCCCCTATCAGGGTTTGTCCCCGTCTGCGCCCTTCTGACCCTGCTCTGCTCCCGTCTCCCCGCCACCGCCCAGCCGGCGCCCCCTCAAAACGTTCCAGCTGTGGCTCAACGCCTGTCCCAGCAGCTCAACGCCCTCTTCAACACCCCGGACTACGCAGTCCGGTCGGTACAACTTGCCTGGCAGCAGGGCGGCGACCTCTACACCATTCTTGAGCCCGCCCCGGGGGGAAAAGGGACCGACATCGTCGGATACGGCACGGCTTCCGGCAAGCGCACCGTGCTCGTCTCCGCCGCGCAGCTCACGCCCCCGGCGGCAAAGGCGCCGCTCTCGATCGACGGCTACTCCTGGTCCGACAATCGCAGGAAGCTCCTCATCTTCACCAATTCGAAGAAGGTATGGCGGGAGAACACCCGTGGCGACTACTGGGTCTTCGACGAGGCCGCCGCAAAGCTGACCCAGCTCGGCGCCGGGGCGCCCGAATCCTCTCTCATGTTCGCCACCTTCTCTCCCGACAGCACCCGCGTAGCCTATGTCCGCGAAAACAACCTCTACGCTGAGGAACTCGCCACCGGCCACATCACCCAGCTCACCAGAGACGGCTCCTCTGACATCATCAACGGCACCTCCGACTGGGTCTCGGAAGAAGAACTCGATTTGCGCAATTGCTTTCGCTGGAGCCCCGACAGCCAGTCCATCGCCTACTGGCAGTTCAACCAGTCCGGCGTCGGCGAGTTCACTCTCATCAACGACACCGCCGGCGAATATCCGCAGACCATGGTGTACCACTATCCGCAACCGGGCACCATCAACTCGTCGGTGCGCGCAGGCATCGTTCCCGCTTCCGGCGGCCCCACCCGCTGGATCAGCCTGGAGGGCGACCCCCGCCAGCACTATATTGCACAGATGGAGTGGGCCGGAAACTCCAGCCAGGTCCTCCTCGAATACCTCGATCGTCCCCAGAAGCACAACCGCCTCATGCTCGCCGATGCCCGCAGCGGGCAGACCCGGCTCTTCTTTGAAGATTCCGATAAGGCCTGGGTCGATATCTCTCCTCTGGTTTGGATTCACGGAGCCGGCCGGGATCCCGATCTGCTCTGGATCAGCGAACGCGACGGGTGGCGTCATGCGTGGCGCATTGACCGCGCCACCGGCCAGCCGCGGCTGCTCACCGACTTCGCCGCCGACGTTATCTCCGTTGACGGCACCGACACCGGGTCGGGCTGGCTCTACTTCAGCGCCTCCCCCGACGATCCCGTGCGCCAGTATCTGTATCGCGCCCGCCTCGATGGCCAGGGCGCTCCGGAGCGCGTCACCCCGCCGGATCAAGCCGGCACCAACGCCTATAACTTCGCCCCCAACGGCCGCTGGGCGGTGCATGTCTACAGCACCTTCATTCATCCGCCGCGTTTTGAGATTGTCAGCCTGCCCGGGCACGATCCCATCCGCACCCTGGTCGACAATCATGAACTCGCCGCCAGGGCCCAGCCCATCCTCTCGGTTCCGCCCGAATTCTTCCACGTCAAGGTGGACAACGGCCTCACTCTTGACGGGTGGATGATCAAGCCCCCCGGCTTTGATCCGGGAAAGAAATACCCCGTCCTGACCTACGTCTACGGCGAACCGGCCGGAGCCACGGTGCGCGACGGATGGGGCGGGGCGCGCGGCCTCTTCCATGGACTCATCGCGCAGCAGGGCTATCTCGTCGTCAGCTTCGATAATCAGGGAACTCCCGCACCGCGGGGCCGCGAGTGGCGCAAATGCGTCTATGGCTCGATCGGCGTGCTGTCTTCGGCGCAGCAGTCCCAGGCCATCCAGCAACTGGCCCGCGAACGCACCTACATCGACACCGCACGCATGGCCATCTGGGGCTGGAGCGGCGGCGGTTCCAACACCCTCAACGTCATGTTCCGCTATCCCGGCGTCTACGCAACGGGCATTGCCGTCGCTCCCGTGGCCGACGAAACCCACTACGACACCATCTACCAGGAGCGCTACATGAACCTGCCCCAGGACAACAAGCAGGGGTACCACGACGGTTCGCCGATCAACTTCGCCCAGCAGCTTACCGGTCACCTGCTGGTCGTGCACGGCTCTGGTGACGATAATGTTCACTTCCAGGGGACGGAACTGCTCATCAACAAGCTGGTGGCCGCGGGCAAGCCTTTCGACTTCATGGACTACCCCAATCGCACGCACGCCATCTCCGAAGGCCCGGGAACCTCATTCCACCTGCACAGCCTGATCGCCCGTTATCTTGAAGATCACGTTGCCCCGGGCGGAATCCCCGCGTATGGCGGGTCATCGTTATCGGATCAACCTTCGCATTGAAGGTGACTGCTCGTCGCGCGGGTACGCCGTCATACTGAGCGACCGAAGGGAGAGTCGCAGAACCTCTATTCGGCGCCGGTCGTGCATCACCCAGGTAAAACTCAAATCGCATGTACCCTGCACCGCTTCCCAAGCGTCTATTGAAGGAGTCGTTTTTCCCCTCAACCCAGCCACCAATCAGCGATCGAGGAAATCCCCCATGCCGGGCACGCGCCGCGAGTTTTTGACCGTCACCTCCCTGGGAATCCTGAGCGCCGCCGTCGAAGCTGCGTCGGCCCAGGCTCCCAGCCAGTCCACAACCCCCGGTGCGCCCACCGCCTTTGGCACCACGCCTCCGGTCGGCCCTGAAGTCTCCGCCGCCACCTTTGCCGAGGCCGAAAAGCTGGTCCAGATCGAGATGACGCCCGAAAGACCGCGCGCAGGCGGCCGGCAACTGGCGCATGCAGATGGCGCCCAACTATGAACTGCGCACCGGCCCCCGCAAGCTGGCCCTCGAGCCCACGCTGGCGCCCGCCACCCTCTGGAATCCCGCCCAGCCCGGCATCCTGCCCCACAAGCGCGAAGCCACGCAGACCAATACCTTCGTGCGCAGCGCCGATCCCGGCCTTCCTCTGCCCGGCAGCGACGAAGAGATCGCCTATGCTCCCGTGCATCAGCTTTCCCGCTGGATCGAGAGCCGCGCCCTGACCTCCGAGCGGCTCACCCAGATCTATCTCGCCCGCATCGAGCGGTTCGATCCCAAGCTGCACTGCGTTATCACTCTCACCCGCGAACACGCGCTCTCCCAGGCGCGCCAGGCCGACACCGAGATCGCCGCCGGCCACTATCGCGGTCCCCTGCACGGCATTCCCTGGGGGGCCAAGGACCTGCTCGACACCGCCAACATCCCCACCACCTACGGAGCAGAGCCGTACCGCGACCGCGTCCCCAAGGCCAACGCCGCCGTGGTCGCCCGCCTCAACGCCGCGGGCGCGGTGCTCATCGCCAAGCTTAGCTTGGGCGCGCTCGCCCTCAACGATATCTGGTTCGGCGGACAAACCATGAATCCCTGGCTGCTCGAAGAAGGCTCGTCCGGCTCCAGCGCCGGTCCTGGCGCGGCGACCGCCGCCGGCCTGGTCGGCTTCGCCATCGGCAGCGAAACCGGCGGCAGCATCGTCAGCCCCTCCATGCGCTGCGGCGTTACCGGCCTGCGCCCCACCTACGGCCGCGTACCCCGCACCGGCGCGATGACCCTGTGCTGGTCGCTCGACAAGCTCGGCCCCATGGCGCGCAGCGTCGAAGACGCCATGCTGGTGCTCAACGCCATCTCCGGCCCCGATTCCGGCGACCTTGCCAGCGTCCCCAGCACTCTCTCACTTCCACGCCGGCGCCGACGTCGCCGGCCTGCCGCGTCGGCTACTTTCCCGCCTGGATGAAGGAAAGCCCGGCCACCGACGTCGATCGCGCCGCCCTGGAAACGGTCAAGAAACTGGGCATGGTCCCGGTCGAGGTCGCCATCCCCGACTGGCCTTACGACTCCCTCAACCTCATCCTCTTTGCCGAAGCCGCCGCCTCCTTTGATGAGCTCGCGCTCACCCACAAAGTCGACCAGCTCAAAGCCCAGGTCCCCGACGCGTGGCCCAACGTCTTCCGCCAGTCGCGCTTCCTCTCCGCCGTCGACTTCGTGCAGACCGACCGGTTCCGCCGCAAGGTCGCCGAAGAGATGGCGCGTGTCTTCTCCGAAGTCGATCTGCTGCTGGTGCCCTCCCTGCGCGACGAGATGCTGGTCATCACCAACTTCACCGGCCATCCCTCGCTCACCCTTCGCGCCGGCTTCGTCGAGGTCTCGGAAGCGCGCAGCGACTGGGCTCCCGATCCCGCCCATCCGTTGCCAAAATTCTCTCCCCCGCGCCGCGTTCCCCACGGCGTCACCCTCATCGGCCGCCTCTTCGAGGAAGGCACTGTCGCCCAGGCAGGCATGGCCCTCGAAGCCGCCTTCAACGTTGCCGCCGACCATCCGCCCGGTTTCTGAGTTGGATGTTGACGCTCCTCCCCCGCGTCGCGCTCTCGTTTGCCTGTGCCGTACGCAGGCAAACCGCGCCCGTGCAAATTCTTCCGGTTACCGGAGAGCCAGTCCTGCACTCTAAGTCTTTATGCTGGACGGCCATGCACGGCTCCCGCCAGCCAAAGGATTCTGAATGAAACCCCTTCGCGTTGTCGCAACCGCATGCGTGACCCTCTTCGCACTCACGGGCCCGTCCATTCACGCCCAATCCCAACCCATCAACATCAACGTCGTCGTCGAAGACAAGCTCGGCCACCCGGTTCGCGGCTTGCAGGAGCAGGATTTCACCGTCCTCGACAACGGCCAGCCCGCAAAGCTCACTGGCTTCCACGCCATCGATGCGAACGCGGGCGGAGAAATGACCCGCATCGTGGTGCTCATCGACATGATCAACTCGGACTTCGGCGTGGTCGCCCGCGAGCGCGAGCAACTGGGGGAATTCCTGAAAGAGGACGGCGGCCATCTCGGCTATCCCACCTCCCTCGGCGCCTTGACTGAGTCGGGACTGAAGATGATGAACAACTCCAGCACCGACGGCCAGGCGCTGCTGGCGAGCTTTGAAAAATTTCAGACCGACCTGCGCACCGTGGGACGTGGCGCCGGCTTCTACGGCGCGGCCGAACGCCTGCAGATGTCCCTTCAGCAACTGGGCCAGATGATCGCCTATGAAGGAACCCAGCCCGGCCGCAAGATGGTTGTGGTCATCAGCCCCGGCTGGCTCTTGCTTCCCTATGCCGGCGAATATGAGGACAACAAGGCCCGCAGCGCGACCTATAACTCCATCGCTGAGGTCACCAATGGGCTGCGCCAGGCGCAGATCACGCTTTACAGCCTCGACCCGTTTGAATTGGGCCGCACAGATCCCTTCTACTACCAGAACTATCTCAAAGGCGTATCGAAAGTAAGCCAGGCCGAGTACCCCTACCTGGCGCTGCAAGTCCTGGCCGAACACTCCGGCGGCCGCGCTATCACCGCGGGTCACGACATCAAGGGCGAACTCAATACCGCCATGCATGACGCCGGATCTTACTACCAGCTTTCCTTCGATGCCCCGGCTCCCGAGCACCCCGGCGAATACCATGAGTTGCACGTCAAGATTGCCAAGCCCGATCTGACCGCGCGCACCTCAGCGTCCTACTACGACCAGCCAGCCGGCGGCAATGCGACAAGTCCAGCGAAATAGCGCGGCCTATCGCACTTTTCGGAATTGGTGTAGACCGAAAGCACGATGCTAAGTGGCTTTTTCCTCAAGAAAAAGCCACCTCTCAATGCTCTCAAAAAAATCCCACGTGTATTCCGAAAAATGCTCTACGCCAGCACCGTCTCCCGCGCCAGCTCTTCCACCACCTGGCGCGCCGCTGAAGCCACGAGCGCCACGATCTCTTCCGCGTCTTCGCGTGAAAGAATGAGTGGCGGCGCAAACCCCACCGCCTCGCTCTGGGGCATGGCCCGCGTGATCACGCCTCGCTCCCGCGCCGCCGTCGATACACGGTAGGCCACCTTGAGCGCCGGATCGAGCTTTCGCCGCGTCGCCGGATCGGCGACAAAGTCCACCGCCAGCATGAGTCCCACCCCGCGTACCTCGCCCGTGATCGGCAGGCCGTCAAAGGCCTCGTGCAGCAGCTCCAGCATGTAGGCGCCTACCGCACCCGCATTGCCGGCCAGGTCTTCGCGCTCCACGATATCGAGATTGGCGTTGGCCGCGGCCACGCTGATCGGATGCCCGGTGTATGTATACCCGTGGGGAAAGATGCCCGCTGTCTCCGCACCTTCCTCGATCACCCGGAACACCCGCTCGCTGAGAATCGATGCCGACAACGGAGCATAGGCCGACGTGATCCCCTTGGCGACTGTGACAAGGTCGGGCTCGATTCCATAGGTCTCGCTGCCGAACATCCGTCCCGTACGCCCGAACCCCGTGATCACCTCATCGGCGATGAGCAGGATCTCGTATTTGCGCAGCACCGCCTGCACCGCCGCCCAGTATCCCGCAGGAGGGGGCACCAGGCCGCCCGTCCCAAGCACCGGCTCGCCGATAAAGCCGCCGATGGTTTCGGGATCTTCGCGCACGATCAGCGCTTCAAGCTCTGCCGCGCGCCGCGCCGAGAACTGCTCGTCTGTCTCGCCCGGCTCAGCGCCCCAATAGGCGTGCGGCGCCCCGGTGCGCAGAATCGCCGGCACCGGCAGGTCCATCAGGCTGTGATAGAGGCTCAGCCCCGTCATCGACCCCGCCATCACCGTGTTGCCGTGGTAGCCGCGCTCGCGGGCGATGATGCGCTTCTTCCTGGGCTTGCCGATCAGGTTGTGGTAATACCAGACCAGCTTGGCCTGGGTCTCGTTGGCATCCGATCCCGACGTGCCATAGAAGACCTTGCTCGCTTTGCCCGGCGCCATGCGCACCAGCCGGTCCGACAACCGGATCAGCTCCTCCGTCGAATGCCCGGCATAGGTGTGGTAGTAGGCCAGCTGGTGCGCCTGCCGCGCGATCGCGTCGGCTACCTCGGTGCGCCCATAGCCGATGTTGACGCAGTAAAGGCCGGCAAACGCATCGATCAGTTCCCGCCCGTCGACATCGCGGATGCGAATGCCCGCTCCCGTATCGATGACGGTAGACGCCGCCTTCCCGGAAGCAAAGTCGTGGGCATTGGTGGCCGGATGAAGCACCGAGGCGCGGTCAAGAGCGGCTAAGCCCGCCGAGTCATGAACCGGATGCATGGCATACCTCTTCGCGTGTGCAGTGGTGGACCAGGGCAAAACCGCCTGGTCTCGCAGAGGCTTCCAGTGTACGCGAAACCCGACCCCGCGAACCGAACCCCGTACATGCCCATCAGCCCGTCCTACGCGGCCCGGCGGGGACGGCGTTCCGGGCCGTTTCCCATCACCTCTGGCCTCTGCCGGGGCAGCCTGAACCCGTCCACGACCTGCTGCAGGCCGGCAGCCAGATGGGCCAGTTCGGCGCACGCCAGCGCCGCCTGGTCCACCTGTTGGGAGGTCGCACAGACCTCGTTGGAGATCATATGGATAGTCTCCGTTAAACCCGCGGTGGCGGAGGACTGTTGAGTGGTCGCGGTCGCAATCATTGCGATGCCCTGCTGTGCCGTCTCCACCCTCTGCGTGATCGCATCGAGCGCCGACGAAACCCGGTTGAACTGCCCGACGCCGTCACTGACTACCGCTTCTCCCTGGCGCATCGACTCGACCGCGCATACTGCCCCCTCCTGAACGGAACGGACCTTGGCGGCAATCTCCTCGGTAAACTTGGTTGTCCGCTCGGCCAGTACCCGCACCTCCTGGGCTACGACCGCGAAGCCCTTGCCCTGCTCGCCCGCCCGCGCCGCCTCGATGGCGGCATTCAACGCCAGCAGGTTGGTTTGTCCGGCTATCTCCTGGATCATCTTGACCACATCGCCGATACTCTGCGTCTCCTGGCCAAGGGTGGCCATATCCGTCGACGCCTTGTGCACCGATTCACTGATGCGGCGCATCGCAGCCTGCGTATCGCGCACGAGGTCGCGTCCGCTAATAGCCGTGGAAACGGCCTCGCCGGCTGCACCCGCCGCCCGTTCCGAGTGCTCGGCCACATCCCGCACCGCAGCGCTCATCTCCGCCAGAGAAGAAGCAAAATGCTCCACATTCCTCTGCTCCACATGCGTCGTTTCCGCTATCTGTCGGGTAGTGGACTCGATCTCTGCCCCGGCGGCCGTCACCTGCGACGAGGAATGCGCCACTTCGACCAGAGCGTTGGTCATGGCTCCCTTCATGCAATTGATGGCCCGGATGGCCTCCGCCAGTTCATCACTGCTGGCAGGCTGACCGTCAGTCCCGGATAAATCCTTCTGCGCCAGCGCGCCCACCATGTCCACCGCGATCTGCACGTTGCTCACGATCGACCGCGTCAGGGTTACTGCAATGCCGGCCAGCAACAGCACGGAGAGAGCCACGATCATGATCTCGCCCAGCGACACGCGCCGTTGCAGCCGCTGGTTGGCCTCCTCCGTCTCCTTCATCCTGGCCTGCCCCGCGGCCTTCATCGCGGCAAACTCGCCCTCAATCACGTTCAGCAGCCGCGTATCCTCACCGGTATCGAAGACCGCCTTGGCAGCTTCGAATCCCTGCTCCTTGCGCGCTGCATTTTCCTTGTTCACAAAGACGCGGCGCTGGCGCACCGCTTCAAGGTAGCGGCCGAAGTGCGCAACCTGTTCCGGGTCGCCTGCAATCGCAGCCTGCACCCGCACCGCGACCGCGTCTGCGTCGCTGCGCATGGCCGGGATGCCGGCAATGTCGCGCTCGTCGCCGGAGATCAGATAGGCGCGCGAAACCACTGTCACCCCTCGGACGTATGCAATCAGGTACTGCAGGTCGTAGAGCAGGCTGTCGTTGCTGGTCATCACCCGCTGCGTGGCTTCAGCGCGAGACCGCGCCAGGTGCTCAAAGGCCGTGCCGCTCAAAATCATCACTGCAATCAGGCTGAAGGTCAGGGAGAGCTTCCGCCGTATCGTCCAGGTCATGAGAAATCCCCTCGAGTCATCTCATCGGCAAAATGGTTGATTCCGTAAGTCGGGAAGGATTTACAGCACAGGTGCGCGGGCGTAGAGCGGCAAGCCCCGCCAAGATCGCCGCGCGGCGGTGTGGTGCGTGCACTCCAGACCCACGCTGGCGTCCTGTCGTGGGACGAAATAGATTGCGCTTTGATCATGTTGGCTCTCCGACTGAAGAAGTTAGCCCGGCCGGTTTTCAATCGAGCGCCCGGCGGGCCTCCGGCAACGGGTGGCGAACGGATAACTTCTGCGGGTAATTTCACATCTGAAATTTTCAGGGTGTTCTTCCCGGACAGGCGTCAATGAAAATCAGTGTGATTCTTCTTCTTCCCCTGACTGCAGTTTGTCTCAACCTCACACCTGCCGCCTCAGCGCAGCAGTTTGTGTCCAGCCAGAACGTCGCCTCAACCACCTACGCCCAGCCTGTCTATGGAGTCGCGGACTTCAACAACGATGGCCGGCTCGATTACCTCACCGGCAACACCGTCATGCTGCAGAACAGCGACGGCACGTTCACTGCGAAGCCCTACACGTCTGCTCCATCCGGCTACGTAGCGAGTGCGGTTGCCGATCTCAACGGAGACGGCAAAGCAGACATCGCCACCGTCATCTCCGCACCGGCGGACAGCAATGGCGACCCGAGCGGCCCACCGACACTCACTATCTACCTGGGCAATGGCAACGGCACTTTCACTGCAAAGACGCCCTTCAACCTCGGCGGGGGTGTGCTGGACGTTTTTGTTCTGGTATCCGATGTCAATCACGACGGGAAGCCCGATGTTGTGACCGTCTCCAGCGACCAATACGGTGACGCATACCTCCAGACGTTTCTCAATGCAGGGGGCGGAAACTTCACCGCGGGCCCGACTTACAACAGTCTGGTTGGCGGCCACCTCTTCGGAGCCGCCGACTTCAATGGAGACGGCATTCCCGACCTGGTAGTGGAGAACAACTTCGAAGTGCAGATCCTTATTGGCAAGGGCGACGGCAGTTTCACAGCAGGCAACACCTATAACCTGTCTCCGATCGTCGTCGGCATCGGCGACTTCAACAAGGACGGTCATCAGGACCTTGTCGTGGTCACAGCGCAGAGCGGTACGATTCTGCTTGGCCAGGGCAATGGCGCCTTTGCCACTGGCGCCACGCTGAATACCGAGTTCTACACCAATGTGAGCAGTTCGCAGACGCCGGTGAACGGACTGCCGGTGCCCGAAGGGGTCTACGTTGGCGACCTGAACAAAGACGGCAAGCTCGACATCGCTCTCACGTCCCAATCCAACACCCTTACCGTGGCCACTTACCTCGGCAACGGCAACGGCACATTCAGCAGTCCCAAGGCATACAACGTGGTCGATGCGTACGGAAACAGCTTTGAATTCGCGCCCGCCCCGCCATCGGCCTTCGCCGATTTCAATAACGACGGCGCGCTTGACGTACTCGCCGAAGGGAACGGCACCGGAGTGGCTGCCCTGGCGCTCGGAGACGGCTCCGGTGGATTCAAGGCGCCTGTGATCAGCCAGACCCCCAATCCCGGTTCCATTGTCACTGCGGACTTCAATCATGACGGCATTGCCGATATCGCGGTGGTGAACGAGCCGCTGTGCATCAGCTGCACGGCCACCAGCGTGACGGTGTTCCTCGGCACGGGCAAGAACCACTTCGCCGCACCGGTGACTTACACCATCCCGGTGAACCGCGGGATGATTGCCGCCGGCGATATCAACAACGATGGACACATCGATCTCGTCGTCGCGCGCAATCCTCAACTGATCAACAACACCTCCAACAACGAGACAACCAACAGCAACGACGATGTTGCGGTTCTGCTCGGCCGTGGCGATGGAACCTTTGAGACGCCCGTGGGCTATCACCTGCTGGGTGCGCCGAACGCCAGCACCGAAAGCAACCAGGTCTACCTGGTCGACGTGAACAAGGACGGCAAGCTGGATCTGATCGGCGACTGGGGCGTCGCTCTGGGCGAAGGCAATGGGCAATTCAAAGCTCCCATCGCGCTGCCATCCACCATCTCCGGCGTCGTGGCTCTGGCGCCCGGCGACTTCAACAACACCGGCACCATTGGCCTGGCAGTGGCGACCAACACCTACAACTCCACCCTGCTGAGTTACACGTCGCCGGGATCTCTCTATGTCCTGGCCGGCTACAGTAACGGCTCGTTCCACGTCGTCAGTCAGAAGGCGCTTCCCGCTTATGCCACCGCGCTCATCACGGCCGACATGAATGACGACCATCGCACCGACATCCTCTACACGACGATCTCCGGATATGCCGGGCCGACGCAACAACTTAACCTGACTGTCGAGTTGTCGGCGACGGGCAACTATGGGTTCACGAGCACCAATTACGCCATCGCTGCTCCACTGGTCAGCACCAACAGCGCGATCATCACGGGCGATTTCAACCGCGACGGCAAGATGGACGTGGCCATTCCGGGAATGTTTCAATACGCCGGTGATCTGGTCTTACTCCCCGGCGCCGGCGGCGGCGCTCTCAACAACTCGCCGACCTACTATCAGGGCAACATGGGGCAGGCCGTCGTTCTGGACGTGAACGGGGATGGTGCGCCGGACATCGTTGGCACCACCAGCATAGGCGCGGCCCGGTTATTGAATACCGGCAAATAGCTTGCGGTCTCGTCGGGGTGCTTCGTTTGGAGCAGGTGACCCGGCGAGCGCGCAAGTCTCGCTACAAAATGGCCAGCCCCGCCCGGGATCTCCGGACGGGGCTGTCTTTGGTGCTGCTCGGACCTCAACGCCTCGTTGAGGATCTTGAAATTCGGCAAAAGGACCTGTAAGCCGAATTCTGTCGTGTGCGGTCATTCCTCTAGGCGCCGCGTTGCCGCGGACACTCATCAGCGACCTACCCGGAGGTTCCGGCCGTTGCGCCGAGTGACCAGCGCTGGAGCAGCCTTGCGGCGCCGGGCAGGCACCGCACACGAGCCTTGCTCCGGGCTCGCGTATCCCTCCCTATTTGGTCTTGCTCCGTGTGGGGTTTACCCTGCCCCCGGCCTCACGGCCGGAGCGGTGCGCTCTTACCGCACCATTTCACCCTTACCCCGGCACCGGGCCAGCAAGCTGTCCCAGGGTCGCCCTCCAAAGGAGGGGTAGCCGAGGCGGTATCTTTTCTGTGGCACTGGCCGTCCACGGGCTTTGAAGCCCGCGTCCCGGACGTTATCCGGCACACTGCCCTGCGGAGTTCGGACTTTCCTCCCCCGGCCGCATGCGCTTGCGCGCCGCAACCGGCAGCGACCGCCCGGTCCTCCTGCCAGCCCTTAGTTTAACTGCGAAATGCGTTGGCCGTCCCAAGCCCCCCAAACTGATCGGATCGTGCCGTTTTTGAATCGGCGGCGCCGGCGAAGTCGTCATACTTAACACGCAGTGCTTCCGCAGTATCCGCGCGACCGAAAACGCGCCTCGGAATATCGTTTTTTGCCCCGACCAGAGGAGGACTGATGAGAGTCGTATCCATGATCGCCCGCATCCTGCTGGGCTTGATTTTCGTGTTCTTCGGCAGCAATATCCTCATTCACTTCCTGCCCACGCCGCCCATGCCTCCCGGCCCCATGGCCAACTTCTCCGGCGCCATGTTCGCCACGCACTACATTCACGTGGTCGGGTTCCTCCAGGTGGTTTCCGGCCTGTTCCTGCTCGTCGGCCGCTATGTGCCCCTGGCGCTTACCATTCTCGCGCCCATCATCTTCAACATCCTCTTGTTTCACATCACCATGAACCCGGAGGGCATCGTCCCAGGGCTGGTTGTCACGATCCTGTGGTTCCTGGTCTTCTGGCGCTTCCACCCCGCATTCCACGGCATCTTGATGGCCCGGGCCCCTGAAGAGCGGCCCTGAAGCCTTCTTGCTGCGCGACTACAATCGAGAGAGTCGTGATTCAGTACCTCTATCTCGGGCGCACCGGCTATGACCAGGCCCTGGCACTGCAGGCCGAGCTCGTCGAACTCCGGTATCAGGGCCGGATCGACAACACCCTGCTGCTGCTCGAACACCCGCCCGTGCTGACCCTGGGCCGCAACGCCAACCGCAGCAACGTCCTGGCCTCCGACGAACTGCTTGCCTCGCGCGCCATCACCCTGCACGCCATCAACCGCGGCGGCGACGTGACCTACCACGGCCCGGGTCAGCTGGTCGGCTACCCCATCTTTGACCTGCGCAGTCTTCGCTCCGGCTCCGGCGGCCGCATGGGTCCGGTTGACTTCGTGCGCCAGATGGAAGAGGCGCTCATCCGCCTTTGCGCCGTCTATGGCGTGCGCGCGGGCCGCATCGCCGGCCTTACCGGGGTATGGTGCGGCCTTCCCCACCCTGAACCCCCATCCCAAGGTCTGCCCCCCGCAGGGGCAGGGGGAAAGATCGGCGCGATCGGGATCCATGTCTCCCGCGGCATCACCTCCCACGGCTTCGCCTTCAACGTGACCACGGACCTGAATAACTTCCGCCTCATCAACCCCTGCGGCATCACCGACCGGCCCGTGACCAGCCTGGAGCGCGAAGTTCCGGACCCCGGCCATCTTCCCGGACTTGAAGCCATCGCCTACCAGGCCGCGCGCCAGTTCGGCAGCGTCTTTAGCCAGCCGGTCGTCGCGCTGGAGAGCCTCGAAGCGTTCCGTGCTGCCGCCGCAGAGCGGCCTGCCGCTCCCCCTCAGCCAGACGCGGCTCCAACTCGCTTTCCCGCCCAGGACACCCCGCTGCAGGTTCCACCCGAAGTCGAGCGGCTCAAGGATGCGAAGGACCGTCCCGCGCAAGCCTGAGAACGAGCCGGTCCGCCGCTGCCGCCTGAGTCCCGCACAAGAGACTTCCCCGCCGCCCCCGGTCACGCCCCGCGATTTATAATCCCGCTGGGGCGGGGCGGGTCTGCGCGTCCCGCATACCGGAGTGAACCATTCATGCCAACCGACGTGGTCATGCCCCAGATGGGCGAGTCGATCTTTGAGGGCACTATTACCAAGTGGCTGAAGAAGGCAGGAGATGCCGTCGACAAAGACGAGCCCCTGTTTGAAATCTCCACCGACAAGGTCGATGCCGAGATCCCCTCCCCCGTAGCCGGCGTGCTCTCCGAGATCAAAGTCCACGAAGGGGAGACGGTCGGTATCAACTCCGTGGTAGCCGTTGTTTCTGAAGCCGCCTCGGCCGGCTCCGCCACACCCGCGAAATCGCCCACGCCGAAGTCGCCTTCAGCAGAGAAGGCGCCGCAGGCGCAGCCAGCCGCACCGCAGGTGCCGGCGAAGCCACAGTCAGCCGCACCGCAGGTGCCGCAGCGCAGGGGTGGAGGTGGTGATGCCGCAGATGGGGGAGTCCATCTTCGAGGGCACCATTACCAAGTGGCTCAAGAAGGCCGGCGACGCGGTGCAAAGGGATGAAGCGCTCTTTGAGATCTCCACCGACAAGGTAGACGCCGAGATTCCCGCGCCCGTCTCCGGAATTCTCACCGAGATCAAGACCCCCGAAGGCGCGACCGTCCAGATCAATACGGTGGTAGCGATCATCGGCGGCGAAGCTGCTTGTCGCACAGCCCGACGGAGCCCCGCAGAAGCAGGACAGCGCATCCGAGTCGGCCGCGACAGAAGCTCGTGCCGCCGCACCCCCGTCGCCGGCGTCAATCCCGCCGCCCGCCGAAGACGCCCAGCCGGCACCTTCGGTACGTACAGAGGGACTTCGCTCCTCCCCCCTCGTCCGCCGCATGGCCAAAGAGAACCATCTCGACCTGTCCCGCATCTCCGGCACCGGCTCCAACGGCCGCATTACCAAGGAAGATGTGCTCCGCCACATGGAGCAGCGCGGCTCCGCAGAACCTTTGGCTGCGCCACCAACTCCTGCCCACGTGCCCAGGACACCATCGACCGTGATGCCCGCAGCCGCCACAACCGCCCCCGGTGCGCCACCACCCAAAACGCCACCCGCACCGGAGGTGCTGGTGCCGATGTCGCGCATGCGCAGCATCATTGCCCAGCGCATGGTCGAGAGCCGCCGCACCAGCCCCCACGCCTACTCCGTCTACAAAATCGACATGACCCGCATCGCCCGCCTGCGCGAGCGCGAAAAGTTCGGCTTCGAGCAGCGCAATGGGGTCAAGTTGACTTACATGCCGTTCATCGCGGCGGCGGTGGTTGAAGCGCTGCAGAAGTTCCCCATCCTCAACGCATCGATCGAGGGCAACGCCATCCGCTACCACCAGAACGTCCATTTGGGCATTGCGGTGGCGCTCGAATGGGGACTGATCGTGCCCGTGGTCATCGGCGCGGAGAACCGCAGCTTCCTCGGCCTCGCCCGCGCCATCGCCGACCTGGCCGAGCGTGCCCGCAGCAAGCGGCTCAAGCCGGAAGAAGCCTCCGGGTCGACGTTCACGCTGACCAACTCCGGGGTCTTTGGCGGCGAGTACGGCACACCCATCATCAATCAGCCGGAAGCCGCCATCCTCGCCATCGGAGGACTGCGCAAGGAGCCGGTCGTGCTCACCGATTCCGAAGGCAACGACACCATCGCCATCCGCTCCATGCAGCAGTTCTGCCTGGGCTTCGATCACCGCATCATCGACGGCGCCGACGCCGGCAGGTTCATGCTCGCGGTGCAGAAAACCCTCGAAACCTGGGATCGGGACCTGGCCTGAGCCTTTCGTTGCGGCGGTACACTGGGACGGGGCGATGAAGATCCTTGCAATCGCGGTCGGCCTCCTGGCCATTCTCGCGGCAATCCTGGGATACAACGTGTGGCGCGCCGAGAGCGATCCCATTGTCACGACGCCGGGACCGCTCCAGTCCGCGCAGGCCCAGCTCGATTCGCAATTGCACGAGGCCGAGTCGCGCGAGCCTCAGATCGAAAAGCAGTACTGGGACTCGCCAAAGCAGTTGCGCATCCTGATCAACTCCCATCAGCAGCGCATCCAGCAACTCACCGGCAACACCCAGGCCGGCGCAATTCTCGCGCACGACCGCGAAGCCATCGCGCGCCTGGAAAAACGGATCGCGGGCCTCGAGGCCGAGAGGCTCGCGCAAGTTCCTCGCTCCGAACCGGAACAACCTTCGCGGTCACGACCACCGCAAGCCGCGCTGGGCAAGCCGGCGCCCCCCGATCAGCGCCCCTGACGTTATCGCCAACAGGATCAGCGTTTTAGTGCGCTGCCGCCCACGCCAGACCGTCGGTCGACTTCCCGGTCGCGATCTCCCGTGTCACTTTGCCGCTCGCCAGGTCCATCTCCGCCACCTTGTCCGCGGACATGCAGCTCACATACGCAGTTTTCCCGTCAGGATTCATCACCACTTCCTGCGGATCGCCGCAGACATCGATGTAGCGCGCCACCTTCATCGCGTTCAGGTCGATCACGGCCACCTGGTTCTTTGACTCGATGGCTACCAGCAGCCATTTGCCATCCAGCGTTGGCGTGCTGCCGTAGCCCATCCCGTCCATCGGAATCCACGTCTTCACCGCGCCGGCCACGGTATCGATCACCGCCATGCGCGGGCTGGTCTGGTCGGCGGTAAATACCCAGCGGTCATCGGCCGAGATCGAGATGCGCTGCGTGTTCTTCGACACGGGAATGATCTTCAGCATCTTGCGGGCCTGCATATCGAGCACCGAAACCGTGCCCGGGCCCACGTTGGCCGTGTACCCGCGCCGCCCGTCGTGGGAGAGGATGAGCATGTGGCTCTCCGGTTGCCCGGTTGGAATGGTTCCGGCAATCTTCAGTGTTTTGGGATCGATGACCGACACCGTCTTATCCAGCTCCGTGGTCACGTAGAGCATCCCGTCCTTGGGACCGAAGACGGGATCGTGCGGCCGGACCCCGTGACCGAAATCCACGTTGCCGACCACCTTGTGCGAGGCCAGGTCGATCACCACCATGTTGTGCCCATCGGTGCCCGGCTTCCCCACCCCGGAGTTGCCGTAGATCGGCACATAGGCGAGCCGCCCGTCAGGAGACGCCGTCACCTCGTGCCCGGTATTGCCGCCCTCGGGCACCGAAACGATCACCTTGCCTGCCTGCGGATCGACGATCGCCAGGCTCTGGTCGCCCTTCTGCGCCACCAGTAACAGGCCTTTTTGCCCCAGCGCCGCCGACGCCGTCAGCGACAAAACCATCAACGAAACTGCCCTGTGAGTTAACACCTGCACGACCTCCCTTGAATCACGGATTGACTATACTCGATGGCCCTGCGCCTGGGAGCCATCGAGTGCGCTTCAACCTGCCGATGGTGCAGGCGATTATTATCACCATCACAGGCTGGCCCTTATGGAATCCCAACTCGCTGCCTCTTCCGCAATCGAATCCGCGTTCTTCGACCTGCAGGCATTGCTGGGCGATCGCGTCACCGCCGCTCAGGCTACGCGCGAACATCACAGCCACGGCGAAAGCACGCACCCGCCCGGCCTGCCCGACCTGGTCTGCTTCCCCCGAACCACGGCAGAGGTCAGCCAGATTCTCACCGTCAGTGCCCGTCACCGGCTTCCTGTGGTTCCCTTCGGCGCCGGCACTTCGCTCGAGGGCCACGTGCACGCCGTCCGGGGAGGCATCTGTCTGGACATGCGGCAGATGAACCGCGTTCTCCGCGTCAGCGTGGAAGACCTCGACGCCACGGTCGAGGCCGGCGTCAGCCGCACTCAGCTCGTGACGGCGCTCGACAATACCGGCCTGACCTTCTTCATCGATCCCGGCGCCGACGCCACTCTCGGCGGCATGGCCTCGACCCGCGCCTCCGGGACCACGGCGGTTCGTTATGGCACCATGCGCGAAAACGTTCTCGGCCTCACCGTGGTTCTGGCCGACGGGCGCGTGATCCATACCGGCACCCGCGCCCGCAAATCCAGCGCCGGTTACGATCTCACCCGCCTCTTTGTCGGCGCCGAAGGCACACTGGGCGTCATCACCGAGGTCACTCTGCGCCTCCACGCGCTGCCCGAGGCGGTAGGAGTGGCCTCCTGCGCCTTTGCCACCATCGATGGCGCGGTCAACACGGTCATCGAAGCCATCCAGCTCGGCCTCCCCGTGGCCCGCATCGAGTTTATGGATGACCGCCTGGTGGCCGCCATCAATCGCTACTCGCGCCTCGAACTGCCCGTTCACCCCACGCTGCTGTTCGAGTTCCACGGCCTGAGCGAGGCGGCCGTGGCTGAAACCGCACGCCTCGCCGAGCAACTCGCCGCCGAACACGGCGGCCTCGGCTTCGCTTGGGAGACGACCTCCGCCGGTCGCGAGCGCCTCTGGAAGGCCCGCCACGACGTCTACTATGCTGCCCGCGCCCTGCGCCCCGGCTCCGATGTGCTGACGACCGATGTCTGTGTCCCCATCTCCCGGCTTGCCGACTGCATCGTCGACACCCGCGCCGACCTCGACACGCTCAGCTTTCCCGCCACCATCGTGGGCCACGTCGGGGATGGCAACTTTCATGTGCAGTGCATGCTTGGTCCCGATCAGGCCGCCGAGGCGGAAGCCTTCGCTGCCCGCCTGGTGGAACGCGCCCAGGCCATGGGGGGCACCTGCACCGGAGAACACGGCGTCGGCCTGGGCAAAAAGAAGTACCTCCAGGCCGAGCACGGAGAAGCTCTCGACGTCATGCGCGCTCTCAAGCGCACCCTCGACCCCGACAACCGCATGAACCCAGGCAAGATCTTCGACCTCGATTGAGCCGGCCCTCCCGCTTTCCCCGGCGCGGCCTGACTCTCGACGTTCGCTGCAAAGGGCCCCATATAATCTGGAACGACTTACAATTTCTCCATTGGAACCGGCCTGGCCGCAACCCGCACGCCGGGAGAGGGTCTTAACCTTCAGGCTTGTGGTCGCGGTGCGGCCCACCAAGTCACAAATCGAGGATGCAACTGCCTGAGACCGACGCCATCGCCGCAACCGCCGAGCTATACGCCGCCCCCTCGCCCGTCGCCCGGTTGCAGCGGCCGCTGTGCGTCGATCTCGATGGCACCCTGGTCAAATCCGACACCCTGATGGATGGCATGTGTCAGTTCCTCCGCCGCCATCCTCTGGAATTCTGGCGCCTGCCGCTGTGGCTGCG
This sequence comes from uncultured Acidobacteriaceae bacterium, assembly GCA_963737665.1. GTDB lineage: Bacteria > Acidobacteriota > Terriglobia > Terriglobales > Acidobacteriaceae > Telmatobacter. Next base: position 165,637 of record CAVTTW010000017.1, on the reverse strand, counting down.
CCGCGGCAAGGCCCACCTCAAGACGGAAGTCGCCGCGCGTACCGAAATCGACGCCGCGAGCCTGCCCTATAACACCGCATTGCTGCGCTTTCTTGAAGCCGAGCGGCGCGAAGGGCGCCTGCTTTACCTGGCCACCGGTGCCGACGGCCCCCTCGCCGAGCGCGTAGCAGCGCATCTCGGCATGTTCTCCGGGGTGCTGGCCACCGATCCGACCACCAACCTGACCAGCCGCCGCAAGCTGGTTCGGCTCAAAGAACGCTTTGGCGCCTTCGATTACATCGGCAATTCGAGAGCCGACCTGCCGCTGCTGGCCAACGCGACCGAGGCCATGCTGGCCAATCCCAGCCGGGGACTGCTCGTGGGTCTTCGCCTGCGCCACATCCCCGTGGCCCGCTCCTTTGTCGATCGTCAACCGCTGGTGCGCACGCATGCTCAAGGCCATTCGCCTGCATCAGTGGTCCAAAAATCTCCTCCTCTTCCTGCCCCTGGCCATGTCGCACGAGCTGACCCTGCCTTCTCTGCGGGCAGCGTTCGCTGCGTTTCTGTGTTTCAGCTTCATGGCCTCAGCCAACTACCTCCTCAACGACCTGCTGGACATGGAAAGCGACCGCCGCCATCCCTCCAAGCGGTCCCGGCCGTTTGCCTCGGGCGACCTGCCGGTGGCGGGGGGCGTCGTCCTTGCCCTGGGCCTCATCGCGGCTTCCGCTGCGCTGCTGCCGTTGCTATCCGCAGCGTTCGCCTTCTGGCTGCTGGTCTACATCGCGGCAACCATGGCTTACTCCCTCTATCTCAAGCGGATCGCGGTCGTGGACGTGCTGCTGCTTTCCGGCCTGTACACCCTCAGGATGCTGGCCGGCGGAGCCGCCACGCACACCGAGATCTCCCCCTGGCTGGCTGGCTTTTCTACCTTTCTGTTTCTGTCCCTGGCCATGGTCAAGCGCTTCAGCGAACTGGAAAACCTGCGCGAGCGCGGCGTGGTGTCAAGCCATGGGCGTGGCTACCTGGTGTCGGATCTTGAACAGATCAGGGCATTTGGAACGGCCAGCGCCTACGCGGCGGTGGTGGTGCTGATGCTCTATATCGCGCGTCCCGACGTGACCGAACTATACCGTCATGCCGGCCGCCTTTGGCTCATGGTCCCGCTGTTGCTGTTCTGGCTCACCCGCATCTGGCTGCTCGCCGCCCGCGGGGAACTGGATGAGGATCCGGTCATCTTCGCCATCCGCGACAGTGTCAGCCTGGTATTGGGAGCCGGCGTGCTGGTCGTTGCCATCCTGGCGCTCTGAACAGTCCGCAGGAACCGCCCGAAAGCCGCATACCGAGCCCCTCTCATTACCGCGTGGGGTTCGAGCCGCTCGAAGCGACTTGCATAGCGGGACGCCGGCGCGCGAATATTGCGCCATTTCAAGCCCTTAGGTCGTCTCATAGTTGGTGGGAGATGGTGAGCGTGCGGCGCGCATCGGCGCGCGTTTTTAATCCTTCCCGGTGTTCGTCTACCATAGTAGATTCATACGAATGTCCGATTCGGGGCCCGTGGCCGAGGCGTTCATCCGGCCAGTATGCGACTCAGGCCGAGTCTCTACCTGGGATTTGATTTCGCAATGTGCAAACACCTATGGAGCGGTGAACCGCTGCAGGAGCGAGAAACAGACCTATGATGTGGATTGTCCGGCTTGCGCTGCGACGGCCTTACACCTTTGTCGTTTTTGCGCTTCTGATCCTGATTCTTGGCATCTTCAGCATCGAGACGATGCCCACGGACATTTTTCCCAACATCGATATCCCGGTCGTCACGGTGGTGTGGCAGTACACCGGCCTGTCCGCCGATCAGATGGCCAACCGCATCGTCTCCAACAGCGAACGCGGCATGACCACCACGGTCAACGACATCGAGCACATCGAGTCGCAGTCGCTCAACGGCATCGCCGTCATCAAGATCTTCTTCCAGCCGCACGTCAACATCGGCAACGCGGTGGCCCAGGTCACCTCCATCAGCCAGGTGCAGCTGCGCAGCCTGCCGCCCGGCACCACGCCGCCCTTCATCATCCAGTACAACGCCTCCAGCGTGCCGGTGCTGCAGCTGGGACTCTCCGGGCAGGGGCTCAGCGAGCAGCAGCTCAACGATCTCGGCACCAACACCATCCGCACCCAGCTGGCCACCGTCGAAGGCGCGCAGACCCCCTATCCCTATGGCGGCAAGCAGCGCCAGATCCAGGTGGATATCGATCCCGCAGGCGCTGCAGGCCAAGGGTCTCTCGCCCGGCGACGTGGTCAACGCCATCAACGCGCAGAACCTGATCGTCCCTTCCGGCACCATGAAGATCGATCGCTTCGAATACGCGATCGAGACCAACTCCGCGCCGTCGGTGTCGTCGAAGCCCTGAATAACCTGCCCATCCGCACCGTCAACGGCGCGGTGATCTACGTCCGCGACGTGGCCCACGTGCGCGACGGCATTCCCGCCGCAGACCAACATCGTCCGCGTCGACGGCCAGCCGCGCCATCCTCATGAGCATCATGAAGACCGGCTCCGCCTCCACCCTGGACATCATCTCCGGGCGTGCGCTCCAGGCTCGACGTTGCTGAAGGGACGGCTTCCTCCCCAGTTGAAGATCGCCGCCCTCAGCGATCAGTCCATCTTCGTGCGCGGCGCCATCAGCGGCGTGGTCCGCGAAGCGCATCATCGCTGCCTGCCTCACCGGCATCATGATCCTGGTCTTCCTGGGCAGCTGGCGGTCGACCCTCATCATCGCGGTCTCCATCCCGCTGTCCATCCTCTGCTCGCTGGCGTGCCCTGGCGGCCTTGAACGAGACCATCAACATCATGACCCTCGGCGGCCTGGCGCTGGCCGTCGGCATCCTGGTCGACGACGCCACCGTCGAAATCGAGAACATCAACCGCAACCTCGAATCAGGCAAGGAGATCGAGCAGGCCATCCTCGACGGCGCCGCGCAGATCGCCACCCCCGCCCTGGTCTCCACGCTGGCCATCTGCATCGTCTTCGTGCCCATGTTCTTCCTCAGCGGCGTGGCGCGCTACCTGTTTGTGCCCATGGCCGAAGCCGTGGTGTTCGCCATGCTGGCCAGCTACCTGCTCTCGCGAACCGTCGTTCCCACCATGGCCCGCTACCTGCTCAAGGAGCACGACGACGCCGAGGCCGAGAAGAAGCACTCCAGCCGCAACCCCTTTGTTCGCTTCCAGCTTGGCCTTCGAATCGCGCTTTGAGAAGATCCGCGTCGGCTATCTGCGCTTCCTCACCCTCTGCGTCGATCACGCCGGCGCTGTTCCTGGTCGTCTTCATCGTCTTTGCCATCGGGTCGGTCGGCGCTGCTGGCGCCCTTCCTCGGGCAGGACTTCTTCCCCTCGGTCGACTCCGGCCAGTTCAAGATTCACGTGCGCGCCCGCACCGGCACCCGCATCGAAGAGACCGCCGCGCTCTGCGATCACATCGATGCCACCATCCGCCAGCATATTCCGGCCAGACGAGATCGTCAACATCGTCGACAACATCGGGCTGCCCTACTCCGGCCTCAACCTGTCCTACTCCACCTCGGCGCCCATTGGGCCCGCCGACGCCGACATCCAGGTGCAGTTGACCGAGAAGCACCACCCCACCGAGCCGTACGTGGACCACCTTCGCGGCGGTGCTGGCACGCGAGTATCCCGGGCGTCACCTTCTACGTGCTGCCCGTCGACATCGTCACCCAGATCCTCAACTTCGGCCTCTCCGCGCCCATCGACATCCAGATCATCGGGCCCAATCTCTATGGCAACCGCGCCCTCGCCGAGCGCATGCTCGACGAGGTGCGCTATGTTCCCGGCGCCGCCGACGCCCGCATTCAGCAGCCCTTCGACTATCCCAACATGACCGTGAACGTGGACCGCACCCGCGCCTCGGCGATCGGCCTGACCCAGCAGAATGTGGCGCAGAGCCTGCTGGTGGCGCTGAGCGGCAGCTTCCAGACCAGCCCCAACTTCTATCTCGATCCGCGCAACGGCGTCAGCTACAACATCGCCACCCAGACGCCCGCAGTACCGCCTCGACACCATGGCCGACCTCGAGAGCCTTCCCGTCACCGGATGCCACCAGCGCGAATCCGGCGCCGGCACGCCCGCCACCGGCGGCAGCCGTCAGCACCGCCGCTCCCGGGGCTCCCCGCCCTGTCCAGGTGCTGGGCAACCTGGCCACCATCGTGCCCGGCACCGAACTCGGCACCGTCAGCCACTACGACATCCAGCCGGTCATCGATATCTACACCAACGTCAATGGCACCGACCTCGGCACAGTGACCCGCGCCATGGAGAAGATCGTTGACCGACATCAAGAAAGATCTGCCCCGCGGCTCCGAGTTCATCCTGCGCGGGCAGAGCGACACCATGCACAAGTCCTACGTCGGCCTCATCGGCGGCCTCGCCCTCTCCATCCTGCTCGTCTACCTGCTGATCGTGGTCAACTTCCAGTCCTGGCTTGATCCGTTCCTGATCATCTCCGCGCTGCCCGCGGCGCTGGCCGGCATCGCCTGGTTCCTGTTCGTCACCAACACCCGTCTCAGCGTGCCGGCCTTGACCGGCGCCATCATGTGCATGGGCGTGGCCACCGCCAACTCCATCCTGGTGGTCAGCTTTGCCCGCGAGCAGCTCGAAGATGCTGGTCGGCGACGCGCGCAAGGCCGCTCTCAATGCCGGGTTTGTCCGCTTCCGCCCCGTGCTGATGACCGCTCTGGCCATGATCATCGGCATGATGCCCATGGCCCTGGGCCTGGGCGACGGCGGCGAGCAGAATGCCCCGCTGGGCCGCGCCGTGATCGGCGGCCTGCTGCTGGCCACGGTCGCCACCTTGTTCTTTGTTCCCGCATTTTTCGCGGTCGTCCATGGCTGGCTGGGTCGCCGCCACCAAAAGCCGTCCTACGCCGGCGCCGCCTCGGCCAGCTTTGACGAGCTCGACAATCATCCGGAGTAACACCATGAGCAACGAAACGAACCCCAACACGCCTCCCCGATCCCAGCCCGGTACGCCGCCCGACCCGCACTCGGCTGGACGGCAGACGAACGCGCCGGCGGCGCACGACCATGAGTCCGCGCCAGACCACGCTGCAGTCTCCGGCCGCACCGGCCTGGTCGGGCTCGCCATCGTGCTGATTGCGGCGGCGCTGCTGGCAGGCTTCGGGATCCTCAAGCGCATTCACAATGACAAGGTGCTGGCCGATACGACCAATGAGACGGCGGCCCCGACCGTGATCGTGCAAACCGCCCAAGTCCGGCGCGCCGACTGACACCTTTGTGCTGCCCGGCAACGTAAGCGCCTACACCGACGCCCCCATCTACGCCCGCACTTCGGGCTACCTGACCAAGTGGTACTACGACATTGGCGCCCGCGTGAAAAAGGGCGCACTCCTGGCGGAAATCTCCACCCCCGAACTCGACCAGCAGCTCGCCCAGGCGCGTTGCCGACCTGGCCACCTCCGAGGCCACCGCCAACAACGCCCACATCCAGGCCGAGCGCTACCAGGACCTGGTCAAGTCCGACGCGGTTTCCAAACAGGATACCGATACCTTCACCAACCAGGCTGCCTCGACCTCCTCCGCCGTTCGCTCCGCCCAGGCCAACGTGCAGCGGCTCAAGGAACTGCAGGCGTTTGAAAAGGTCTACGCCCCCTTTGACGGCGTGGTCACCGCGCGCGCCATCGACATCGGCCAGTTGATCACCGAGGGCAGCACCAACGAACTGTTCCACATGCAGGCGCTTCAGACCCTGCGCGTCTACACCAACATTCCCGAGGTCTACTCGGGCAGCATCAAGCGCGGCGAAAAGATCGATCTCGATTTTCCGCAGCATCCCGGGCAAGATCTTTCAGGGCACCCTGGTGCGCACCGCCGACGCCATCGACCCCACCAACCGCACCCTGCTGGTGGAGATCGACGTGGACAACCGCAAGGGCGAACTGATGCCCGGATCCCTGGCCCAGGTTCACTTCAAGACCACCGCCATCAGCCAGACGTTCATTGTGCCGGTCGCGGCGCTGATCTTCCGCCGCGAAGGATTGCGCCTGGGCACCGTTGTCAATGGCAACGTGGCTCACCTCATTCCCGTCGCGATTGGTCAGGATGACGGGGCAACGGTGCAGGTCATCTCCGGCCTGAACGCCGAGGACAGAGTGATCCAGGACCCCCCCGACTCCATCATTGAAGGCGAGAAGCTGACCGTCGAGAGCCCCAATGAACAGGGCGGGCAACCGGCGGGCGGTCAGCCGGGGAATGCCCCCGCGGCCAACAGTTCGGGGAACACCGGCGGAGGCAAGTAGGCATGCGGGAGTTGCCTCCAGCGTTTGCTCAAATCACCCAAGCCGTCGCCGCAGCGCTGGCGGCCTCTGCGCTCGTTCTGCTCGCCGGGTGCAAGCCGGTCGGCCCGGACTATCATCGCCCCGGCTACTCCGCGCCCCCCGCTTACAAAGAGACCGGAGCGCCCTCAGTCCAGTCGCCCCCGCCCAATCCCGCGGGCGGCTCCTGGCAGACCGCCAACCCTTCCGACGGCATGCTGCGCGGCAAATGGTGGGAGATCTACCACGATCCCGAACTGAACCAGCTCGAAGAGCGCATCGCCAGCACCAACCAGCAGTTGAAGCAGGCCATGGAGAACTATCTTGCCGCCCGCGACCAGATCGCCGTGGTGCGCGCCAACCTGTTTCCCACCCTTTCGTTTTCCCCAAGCGTTACGCATGACAAGATCTCGCAGCACCGGCCGCTGATCGCACCCACAACGGCCACCAACTACAACGACCTGATCCTGGGCGGCCAGGCCGCCTGGGAGCCCGATTTCTGGGGAAAAATCCGGCGCAGCGTGGAGGCCGCTCGCGAAGCCGCGCAGGCCAACTCCGCCGACATGGCCAACGTCGACCTCTCGCTGCAGGCCGAGATGGCCGCCGATTACTTCCAGCTCCGCGGGCTTGACTCGCAGATCAAGCTGTTGCGCGCCACGGTCGACGACCTCGAACGCCAGCTCGATCTGACCCAGCGCCGCCTCAAAGGTGGTGTCGCCACCGAGGCGGATGTCGCCCAGGCCCAGACCCAGCTCGAAACCGTGCGCGCCCAGCTCGTCGATGTGAGCGTGGGACGGGCCCAGTTTGAGCACGCCGTGGGCACCATCGCCAATTACAGCCTGCCCGATTTCAGCGTTCCCTATTCGCCCCTCGACATGCCCCTGCCCCAGGTTCCCATCGGCGTACCGTCGCAGCTGCTGGAACGCCGCCCCGACATCGCTTCCGCGGAACGCCAGACGGCGGCGGCCAATGCCCGCATCGGGATCGCCGTAGCCGCCTATTACCCCACCATCAGCCTCGGGGGCACGGGTGGATTCGAGAGCACCCACGGAGGAACCTGGCTCCAGGGACCGAGCGCGCTCTGGTCACTCGGCGCCCAGGCGACCGAGCTCCTCTTCGATGCCGGGCAGCGCCACGCCCTTACCGACCAGGCCCGCCACCAATATGAAGCCCAGGCCGCGGCCTACCGCGAAACCGTCTTCCAGGCCTTTCAGGACGTGGAGGACAATCTCTCCCAGCTCCGCATCCTCGACCAGGAGACCGCCGTCGAACAACGCGCCGTCGCCGCCGCCCAGCACTCGCTCGACATCTCCAACCGGCGTTACAAGGGCGGCGCCACCAGCTACCTCGAAGTGCTCACCGCCGAGACCACGCTGATCAGCAATCAGCGCACCCTCACCGACCTGCAGACCCGCCAGTTCGCGGCATCGGTGCAGTTGATCCGCGCCCTCGGCGGCGGCTGGGATGTGAGCCAATTGCCAAAATAAGCAGGGGTGAGCGGCTCCGGCCTGCGCCATCCACGGACCTCGCGACACACCGAAGCCCTCACCCATGCGCCGCCCACGGATTATAGGTTCCCGCGCTCCACGAATGCCCTTCCGGATCCTTCACCGTGAACTCGCGGCTCCCGTAGTCCATGTTTTCGATCTGCCTGATGATCTCGCCGCCCGCTGCCTGTGCCCGCGCGAAGACCTCGTCCGCATCCGATACCACGATGTAGACGCTGCGCGTCTCTGCGCCCACTTCGTCCGGCGCCTTGAACCTGCGCCCGTGGATATCGTCTTTTTGCGAGCCGAGCATGATCATGCCGCCGCCGAGCGCCAGTTCGGCGTGGGCAATGGTGCCATCCGGGTTGGCGTATACGGCGTGGCGCTCGAACCCAAAGACGCGGCAAAGCCATTCAATGGCCGCCGGCGCGTCTTTGTACCGCATCGCCGGCATGACGGTTGACTTCGACTGAGTGGCGGAACTGGTCATAGAACCCTCCTTGGAATTGCGGCCAGGAACATCTCAACCGCACCTCCACTATGCCAACCGCGCCCCCCGTATATCTTGGAAAAATCGGAAATCGGCCTCAACTCAATTCCACGTGATTCGCCCAAAGGGTGCGCCCCGCGGAATACGTGGTCGCGTCGATCCCGGAAAACGCGCGAAACTCGTTGGCAAAGTGCGACTGGTCGTAAAATCCGCAGTCCAGCGCCAGCTCCGCCCATGCCACTCCCGCTCCGCTGTGCAACTGCCGCACCGCCCGTTGAAAGCGCTGGATGCGGCACCACACCTTGGGTGGCAACCCAACTTCCTCGCGAAATACCTGCGAAAAGCGCCGCTCGCTCCATCCCACGTCGCGGGCCACATCCCGCACCGTGGCGAGCGACGGGACGCGCGCGAAGCGGCTCAGGGCAAAGACCATCGCGCGGTCGCGTCCTTCGTTCCTTTCCCCCAGCCGGCCCGCAAACCGGCTCATGAGAAAACTCTCGAAACAACGCAGCCGCTCTGCCGGTGTGGAGAATGCGCGCAGCCGGTCGCGCAGCCCGTTCACCTGCCCGCCCCAGACGTCATCGAGAGCCACGCTGCGGTTGCTGAACAGGTCTGCGGCATCGCCGGCAAACATCGGAAAGCCGCCCGGCTCGAAGACGATGCCGATCAGGTCGGCCATATCGGAGGTATCGACGATCTCGTAAATCGATCGCGCGCCCACCACCTGCGATGGCGATGACCTTTGCGCGGGTCGGCCCTGGGGACAATCCAGCAGAAAATCTCGTGCCAGGTTGACGATTACCTGCACCCGTCCGGTAGGCAAAATCCGCTGGCGGCCATGACACGGCGCCGGGGCACGCGCATACCAGAGCATGCGGATATAGCGATCGAGCGGTGGGGAAGGCTTCTGCTCGAGATAGATCACGGCCGGCCTCGTGCCTCTTATACCATCCCGCAAGCTCCGGCACAAAGGCGGCTTCAGGCGCTCGCCCTTATTCTGAGTACGTGCCTCTCCCCGCCCGCGATGCCCGGCTCGTGCAGATCATGGATGCCGCTCTGGCCGACGCCGCCCGGCGCGCCGGTCACTGGCTCGCCTGCCGCCTCGGCTGCACCCAATGCTGTCACGGAGCCTTTGCCATCAACGCTCTCGATGCGGAGCGCCTGCGCACCGGGATGCAGGTTCTTCGTGTCACCGACCCCGCTCTCGCGGCCGAACTCACCCGCCGCGCCCGGCTTTGGCTCGCGGAACACGGACCCGCCTTTCCCGGCGATCTCCGTACCGGAATCCTCGGCGCCTCCGCTGCCGAAGAGGCGCAATTTGAAGGCTTTGCCAACGAAGCCGCCTGTCCCGCCCTCGATCCGGCTACCGGCCGCTGCGACGTCTACGCCTGGCGCCCCATGACCTGCCGCGTCTTCGGCCCGCCCGTACGCATGGGCGACGGCGATGCCCTCGGCTGCTGCGAGCTCTGCTTCGTGGGCGCTAGCGAAGACCAGATCGCCGCCTGCGAAATGCCCATTCCCCATGACCTCGAAGCCGAAATCGTGCATCAACTCGAAGAGAGGGGAGAAGCGCTGCCACAAGCTCAGACCGTGGTCGCCTTCGCCCTGCTGCGATAACCGCCGCCCCGCACGATAAACTGGAAGTTGGAAAGCCGAATGTCAAACCGTCCCTGCTGGGCCGAGATTCATACCCGCGCCCTCGAAAACAACTACCGTTTCCTCAAATCCATTGTCCCGCCGGACGCTGAGCTGCTGGCCATCGTCAAGGCCGACGCCTATGGGCACTCGCTGGCCGCCTGCGCTCCTGCCGTTGTCCGCGCCGGCGCTCGCTGGCTGGGCGTCACCAGCGTCGAAGAGGGCATCGCCGCCCGGGCTCTCTGTCCCGCCGCCCGCGTGCTCGTCATGGGAGGTATCTTTCCCGGCCAGGGCCCCGCAATCCTCGCCCACGCCCTGACGCCGGTCGTATGGGAGCCTTCCCAGGTCAGGGAACTGGAGACTGCCGCGAGCGATGCCGGATACTCCCCAGGCTCGGTCAGCATTCACCTCGAAATCGACACCGGCATGAGCCGCCAGGGCGCCTCGGGTTCTCATCTCAGCTCCCTGCTTGCCGCACTGAACCGCCAGTCGGCCTTGCGCGTCGAGGCCGTCACGACCCACCTCTACGCCTCCGACGAAATCGACGGCGTGGCCACCACCGAGCAGTTGGCACAGCTCGACCTGGCCATCGGCGAGATCCGCAGAAGCGCCCTCGATCCAGAGTGGCTGAGCGTCGGCGCCTCCGCCGCTCTCCTCAACGGCGAAGCGCAGATCATTGCCACCCTGGCTTCGCGCTGGGATTTGAAGCCGATGTTCCGCCCCGGCATCGCCCTCTACGGCGTAGCTCCCCGCTTTGTGCCGCCGTTCCTTCCCACCGAGGAACCGGCTCGCATCGCGGCAGCTCGCGAAACGCTGCAACCCGTTCTTACGTGGAAGACCCGCGTGGTGAGCCTGCGCGATATCGCTCCCTGCACGGAGGTAGGGTACAACGGCACCTTCGTGGCCACCGAACCGATGCGCCTGGCGTTGATCCCGGCCGGCTACGCCGATGGACTCGACCGTCGTCTCGGCAATCGGTTCAGTCTCCTGGTATGCGGCGAGCCTGCGCCGCTGGTGGGCCGCATCAGCATGGACCAGGCCGTCCTCGACGTGACCGACATTCACGGCGTCTCAGCCGGCGAGGAAGTCGTGATCCTCGGCATACAGGGTAGCCAGGCCATCACCGCCTACGACCACGCCGACGCCTCCGGAACCATTCCCTGGGAAGTCTTCACCCGCGTCGGCCAGCGAGTGCCACGCATCCCGGTCGATCACCTGCCCGGGGACCGGGCCGGAGCCTAGCCGGCCAGCGCCTGACTCGCCACCGCCCGCGTACTGACGGCGCCTTCCACGGCCGCGATCATCGATTCAAATCCGATCGCTGAATTCAGCAGCATGTGGTAAAGTCCGCGCGCACACCATTCCTGCTGGTAATACCGCCGGATGGCTGCGGCGCGACGCTTGTCCGCGGCTGCAATCTGCTGCTCGGCATGCTGCGCCTGCTCCGGAAACGTGTGGGCGAACCAATCCCGCTTGGCCGCTGCGGTGGCGTACACAAACACGTGAAAGCAGCCCGGCTTGTTGGCCAGCGCGCATGCTCCGCCACGGCCCACGATCACGCAGCTGCCTTGTTTCGCCGCTTCCAGCATTTCCTGCTGGATCAGGGCATACATGCGCTCGCAGTCGAAGATTTTGTCGTCCGGCAGCGTGGCCGTTGAATAGAGCTGGTCGTGCCAGAAGATCTTGCCGTAGCGGTAATACCACGGATCGAGCCGGTCATCGAACTTCGCCGCCATCTCCTCCGGAACACAGGCCTTGCGCGCTGCCGCCGTCAGCAGTTCGGAGTCCAACAGCTTCCATCCCAGCCGGGCCGCCAGGTCGTGCGCAAACTCCCCGCCCCTGGAACCGTACTCCCGTTCAACGGTAATGACACGGATCGGTGAATTCGTCATGGCAGAATTTCCCCTTGCGACTGGAGCATACAACGAAACCAGGTCAACGCGGCAACCTGGGCCTGAAAATAGTGCGATGCCATCAAGGCCTTTCGCGTCGGCTGCCAGCGTCACGGCCAATTCCACTTCTCTTGACACCTTGACGGTCTACATAAGTTTGTTGTAGATAATCTAGGTATCGGGTAAGCCAAAGGCGCTGGCGGGACGCGCGCGCAGTTGGAGAAGTTAACTGCCCACTGGAGCCGCTTTCTCCGCGGCTATCAACCTGATCGTGAGTGAAGCCTGAGGAGGGATTTTTATGCGCTGGCTTCGCACGTCTCCGGATTCGTCTCGCCATGCTCTTTCATCGCCGCCGCGCCGCCCGGCGCCTCGAGGACGAACTGAGTTTTCACCTGGAGCATCAAATCGCCGAGAACATCGCCGCCGGCATGAGCGCCGAGGAGGCGCGCTTCGCCGCCCTGCGCAGCTTCGGCAATCCTGCGTTGCTGCGCGAGGAAGCGCGAGCCACCTGGACATGGACCGGCATCGAAACGTCTCTGCGGGAAGTGCGCTATGGCCTTCGCACCCTGCGGCGCACCCCTGGGTTTACAGCCATCGCGATCCTTGTCATGGCCCTCGGCATCGGCGCCAACGTGGCCCTGTTCACCGTGGTCCGCAGCGTGTTGCTCAAGCCCCTTCCTTACCCCCAGTCCGACCGGCTGGTCGCCATTTTCGAGCACAATCCGGACAAGCCTGGGCAGATCAATCCCTATCTTCCGGTAGCGACGGGCAGTTTCTGGGAGTGGCAGCGGGCCGTTCAGGGATCAGCCGAGATGGCCGCCGATTTCGCCCTGGCAGGACTACAACGTCTCCGCGGAGAGCGGCAAGCTTCCGGAACGGGTGCGCGGCGGCTGGTGTACCTGGAATCTGCTGCCCATGCTGGGCGTACAACCGGTACTGGGGCGCTCCTTCACGGCTCAGGATGATGAGCCGACCGCGCCGGCAACGGTGTTGCTGTCCAACAGCATCTGGAAGCGGCGCTTCGGAGCAGATCCGGGGATGGTGGGCAAGACCGTCTGGCTCGACGCCAAGCCATACACAATTATCGGCGTTTTGCCGGCATGGTTTGTCTTCTCCAGCTCCTTTGGCGGCAGCAATATCCAGCTGTGGGCGCCCCTGCGCCACGAAGTGCCGGCATGGATGCTGCATACGTTTGAGGATCACGAGTTCCTTACTTTCGCCCGGCTGGGCCCCCAGGTCACGCTGACGAGCCTGGTGGAGCGACTGGCAGCAGTGCAGAAAAGCATCTACACCGACCACCCCAGTCCCGCGGTGCGCAAGTCAGTCATCGGGCGATCGATGCTGGACGATGCCGTCGAGGACTACAAGACGCCGCTTTACGCGCTCCTCGCCGCTACCGGGTGTGTGTTGCTGATCGCCTGCATGAACGTCGCCGGCCTGCTGGTGGCCCGGAACGCGGCCCGGGCACGGGAGATGGCGATTCGCACCGCTCTGGGGGGCGGCCGGATGCGGCTCATCCGCGAACGTATCCTCGAAAGCCTTTTATTGTCAGCGGCCGGCGGGGCGCTGGGGATGCTGCTGGCCTGGGGCGCGCTGCAATGGCTGGTCCATGTTCGCCAGGACATGAACCGCGTCGAGGGCATCCACATGGATGGAGTGGTGATCGCGTTTGCGGCCGCCGCGGTGATCCTCTGTTCCTTGTTTTCGGGTGTGATTGCCGCCACCAGTGCGACCCGCAGTCCCATCCTCGCGGTCTTGCAGGAGTCCTCGCGCGTGCCAGGCGGTGGAAGAGGCCGCGCCGGCGTCCGCAAGGCGCTGCTGGTCATGGAGGTCGCTCTGACCGTGGTCCTCCTCGTTGGCGCGGGGCTGCTTCTCAAAAGCTATGACCGGTTGCGCAATACCGGCCTCGGGGTTCCGGTAGACAATGTGCTCACCATGCACGTCAGTCTGCCCGAACAGCGTTATAAACAGCCCGCGCAGCAGGTAGCGTTCTTTGAAAATCTGATCGCCCGGGTACGCGCACTCCCCGGAGTGCAAGCGGCAGGACTGGTCAGCTCTGCACCCGGCGAAGGATGGAACGGCGATTTACTCATGAGTGGGGTGGAAAACTCTCCGGGACCGGAAGCCGGCGATCCGGACATCATGGTGCGCGGCGCCGATCCAGGCTACTTCTCGGCCATCGGTATTCCTCTCGTCAAGGGACGCACCTTTACCCGCGACGAACGGCTGGAAAGGGCACATGTTGTAGTTCTTAGCCAACGCGCGGCCAATGCGCTCTTCCCCGGTCAGGATCCCATCGGAAAGCATGTGCGCAGGGATTTCGATAGAACGGCTTATGAGGTCGTCGGCGTGGTGGGCGATACGCGCTGGACGGTTTCCCTGCCGCCATCGCCCACACTCTACTGGCCGATCTACGGAAATGACTATTCCTCTGCGACCATTGTCGTGCGCTCCCCGCAAAACGTGGAATCACTGGCCATGCCGGTGCAGAAGCTCATGGGGCGAATGGACGCCGACCTGCCCGTCTCCGACGTCGAGACCCTGCGCGAAGCTATCGGCAAATCGACACTCTCTGCGCAGTTTGATTCGATTGTCGTGCTTGGATTCGCCGCCATCGCCCTGGTTCTGGCCGCGGCTGGCCTCTATGGAGTGCTGGCCTATCTCGTCACTCAGCGCACCGGCGAGATCGGGATTCGCATGGCCCTCGGAGCACCCCGCCGCCAAGTCCTGCGGCTCATGCTGCTCGACGGGCTGCGGCCCGCGATTCTCGGCCTGATCATGGGGCTTGCCGCCAGCACCGCAGTGGTGCGCCTCATCGCGCTCCATGCTCTATGACACGCAACCTGTCGATCCAGCCGTGTACGCGGAGGTTGCCGCGATGCTTCTGGTGGTGGCAGCCCTGGCATGCATGCTCCCCGCGTGGCGTGCCTCCCGCGTCGATCCCATGCAGGCGCTGCGCACGGAATAGGCGCGGTCCATCGGCCATTTCCAGAAGTCGGCGAATTCCATGTCGTTCGCCTTCGCTTTTCGTATAAGGTTGTGCCGGACCTCGAGACTGGGCCGCTGGATGTCTGTTCGACCAGCCGAAGAGCCAACGAAAGTGGAGGCTCGCATGAAGATTTCCCATTGGCTCGCCGGTGCCACCATCGCGGCGGCACTCTCTGCCGCTGTAGCCGCGCAGACGGCGCCGACCGGCTTTCACACCGTGGGGTGCTACAAACTCAAGCCTGACATGGCCGCCGAATTCCGCAAGTTTGCCGCGGACGACATCCACAAGGTAGCCCAGGCCCGCATCGACATGGGGCTCCTGTCTGCTTATTACCTGTTGCGATCGGTGATGCCGACAGGGACATCTGCCGACTGCGACTACCTCATCGTGGCCTTTTATCCCGGTGCGCCCCCCGAGCCGTTGAGCCAGCAGGATATTGCCGCCGCCTTGAAAAGGGCCGGCTCGGCCACCACCGCCCAGGAATATGTGGACCGCCGCAGCGCGCTCACTACGCTGGTGGCGAGCAACATGTATCGCAGCCTTGAGTACGTCGGTTCCGCCCGCAAGGGTGCTTATCTCACCGTCGCCTATATGAAGACCGCCAACCTGGAGGAATGGATCAAGTTCGAGCAATCGGTATGGAAGCCGCTTGCCGAACAGATGATCAAAGATGGGGTACAGTCCGGCTGGTCCCTGAATATCCGGGCGTTCGGCCAGGACAGCGATCTGCCCTACCAGGGGGTCACGGTGGACACCTACCCGAACTGGGATGCGATCTGGAAAGACGACGCGCAGTTCGAGGAACGCTTCAAGAAGGTGCACCCCGACATGGACGTGAATTCCATGTGGGAGAAGGCGGTGAAGATGCGCACCATGACGAAGCAGGAACTGTACGCCATCGATGACCTGATTACCGCGGCAACTAAATGAAGCAGGCGCGAAAGGCATGGTGCCCTCCGCGCCAGATCATGGCGGTCCTGGATAGCTGCTGATCCCTGATCCCTGACCCTGACCCTGATCCCTGACCCCTGATCCCTACTGTTTACTGCGTCACCGGCTCCGCCGGCTTGGGCGGCGCCTTCAGGTGCGGCGCATGCGGGGGCGCGGGTGGAACCGGCGCGCTGGACGAAATCGACGGCGCGGGCGGGAACCCCGATCCCTTCTTGATCCGCACATCACCCACATCCGTACTCAGATTGATCCGGCTTCCCCCCGATCCGATCTCGAAGTTCACCGTCTTGCTTTCTCCTTCGGCATTGGGCGAGGGGTAATCGGAAAAGATATCCCCGTTGCGGGTGTGCGCATTGACCGATGCTGAGACGTTGGGCGGCAGCGTCACTTCCAGGTCGCCCTTGCCGCTGGTGTTCTTGGCATCAACGTTGAAAGCACCGGCAGGCTCAATCGAGATATTCCCGTCACGGTCTTCCACGTAGGTATCGCCGTAGATCTGGGTCAGGTCCACATTCTTTGAGTGCGTGGTGACCCGCACCTGGCCCTTGGCTTCGGTCACGCGCAGGTCGTCATCGTTCAAGGTCATGTCGCCGGGCAGGCTGGCGATCTCAAGATCGGTCACCGAAGTGTGCAGATGGACTGGTCCGGTGAGGTTTTCCATGTGCGCCTCGCCGAAGATATCGCCGTTCAGCGCAATCGTGCCCTTCACGTCGGACAGGGTCAGATCGTTGCAGTGCCCGTCGGCGGTGATATCTCCATCGATCTGGTGCGCCGAAAAATCACCCTTGTCGGTTGAAAAATGCACCTGCACCGACCCAGTGATGGTGTTCAGGTGAACATCTCCATGGGCCGCGGTCATGGTTGCTCCCGCGCCCAGTCCCGCCGCCGTGACATCGCCGCGTCCGGCGACGACCGTAAGATGAGCCGACCTGGGCACCGTGACCGTCATGTTGACCCGGCCGCTGGTGTTGCCCTCCGACTTCACCAGGACCGTATTGCCGCTTACGCTTACGCGCGCCGCTTCCGAGCTAAAAATCTTGCGCGCTTCCTCGTCGCCGTCGGCATACGCGATCTGGTGCGCCTGCACCTGCATGGTGTCGCCGTCCCCCGCGGTGATGCTCACATCGCCGCGGGGGTTCTGGATCTCGACCAGCGCATGGGCGGGAATCTGCGAGTTGAGCACCTGCTGATCGGCATCGTGCTGCGGGCGGCCAAACATGTTGAAGAAGTCGTCATGCTCGCCCCACTGCGCCCGCATCGGGCCCCACCACTCGTGGCCCCACGCCGCGCACATCCCCAGGATGGCGAGGAAGATCAGCAGCCCGACGAAGTTGCCGCCGCGGCGGATGGGAGCTTCCCGCTTCAGGTCCAGGCCCCACTCGGCCAGCATGGCCAGGCCGGCCACGATCAGCAGCAGCGGCCACCAGTGCCCATACCATCCCCAGAAGTCGCCGGCATTGAGGCGCCCGGTCACCAGCAGCAGGGCAATGATGCCCACCGCCACCAGGATCACCGGCCCGACAATCGACGGCACGCGCGGCGAGTAGTAGCCCTTGTACGCATGGCGTTGCGCCTTCCAGGCATCGCGCTGCGCCCGCCACGCGGCCTTCTGCTGTTCGCGGTAGACCCGCCACTGGGTGCGCGGATCGTAGGGAGGCGGCGCGCCGCCCCCGGGAGGTGTGTAGGGAGGTACGCTGCTCATGACTTCCCTCCATTCGGAACCGCGATCAAATTCGTTGGCGGGCACAATCGCCGTGCCGGCAGGGGGAGGGGTCGCGCCCGTCGCCGGCGTTCCAGAATACGGTGCTCCCGCATACGGCGCACCGGCATAGGGTGCGCCCGGGTAAGGCGCGTTGGGATCGGGGACGCCGGGATAGGGGCCGCCCGGAGCGCCCGGATAGGGCGGATACCCTTCCGCAGACAGGGCGGCGCGTTCTGCCAGCGCCAGCACCCCCGCAAGAATCAGGTAGAGTGGCCAGCTGTGGCCCCAGCCCAGAATGTGCGCCTGGGCCAGCAGGGCATTGACGCCAACCAGGAGGAGAAACGCGGGGCCGCGCAAGCGGCGAATCAAAATGTAGCGGCTCATCGGGAACCTCCTCGCGTGTCGCCCATGCGGCTGATGATCAGCCAGATTCCCAGCCCGATCAGGATCAGGGGCCAGGTGAATTCAAAGATCCGGCTGCCAAATATGTCCAGTTGCCCCATCAGGAACAGAATTCCAAGGGCAATCAGCACGATTGCCCCGATCGGCTCTTTGCGCCGCCAGTAAACCGGCGGTGGCGCGGGAGGCATTGGCGGCGCGGACGGGTCAAAGCCGCCCACCGGCGGGTACGGCGCCTGATAGGAGGCCTGGCCGGGGGACTGATACGGAGTCTGGTACGGCGCCTGATATCCGCCGTAGGGTGCCTGATAGGCCCCTGTGGAGCCGGCCGCTGCGCCGGAGCCGGCATTTCCCGCCGGGGGCACACCTGGACTCGGATTGCCCATTCCGACTGCCCCCGGATGCGCACCCTTTCCACCGAGGTTGAGCCAGTTACCCACTTCATTCAGCCCCAGCGGGTCCGGCACCGGCAGGCCATCGCGCCGCGCCTTGGCGGTGTGAAATGCCTCAAATGACTGATAGAGAACCCAGGCGGCAATAAACAATCCAAAGATCGGGTAGTGGTCGGTGATGCTGATCAATACCGCAAAGATGACTACGTGAATGAGTCCCTTGAAGAACTGCCCGTTGTACATCGCGCCCACGCCGGGAATCAGCCCCAGCACCGCCGCGGTGCCCGGGTTGGGGCTATTCACCGGGGGAGCCACGAACGGATTGGGTACGCTCTGCCATGCCATCCAGCATGGTTCGCATAGAATTTGCCCTCCTGCGCCGTGGCGCACGCAATTGGCGCAGAGCGCCTTGCCGCAATTCTGGCAAAACGCGGTAGCGGTCGTACCGCTGTGATTTACGCAGTCCATACTGTGCTCCTTTCCCGTATTGCTTTCGCGGAGCCGCCGGAATGCGCGGGCCGGTCAGAACCAGAGCAGCCTTCCGCCACGGTCACGCCAGCGAGGATAAAGCCTCCTCGCTGCCGCGCTCCCGGCGCATGGCCGCCCTTCCTCTGCTCATGTGAAAGCGATGTCTCCAGGTAATCCAGTGAATCAGTCAATGCAGGGGTTCCCGATTGCTGCGGAGGATCGACGCGCGATCCCCCGTCTTTATGGTTTGGATTCTGTTTCGATTCGCCGGGACCGGGCGTTTGCTTCTTTGGCTGGGCATCCTGGCCCTCGCCCTGGTATTCGGTTGTCCGGCGAAGCTCCCGCATCCGCGACTGCACCTCATACACAAAACGCAGATGGTCGTAGTAACGGATGATGGGCGTCGAAGCCACAGTCAGTTGGCGGTCCATGTAAGAACGCACCGCCGTCGGCCGCAGATCGCGACAACCGCAGGCGCGAGATACGCACCCCGGTCAGGTTCAGGGTGAGGGCGATGGAGAAAAACGCCATGGCCGCCGTCATCAGCAGACGCGGCTCGGCAAAGCGGCGAACTCGCCCCATCAGCCCCGGACGCTGCCACGCGGGAACCATCGGCACGACCACGCCGCTCGCAGTTGCCAGTCCATAGCCCGCCACCTGTCCCGGCCCTGTCTGGGCCAGGATTTTATCCAGCAGGCCGGCGGGCACGTCTGGTTCCGGGGAGAGAAACTCCAGCCACTCCCGCCCCCGGCTTGCTTCCTCGAAGAGGGTGGTGCAGGCCGCGCACCCGGCCATATGAGTCGTAAAGGTCGCTTCGTCCTCCGGCCGCAGCAGACCATCGAGCGCATCGGCTAAAAGGGTCTCCCATTGCCCGCAGGCGGGAGAGCTCGGAATGTGACTGCGCTCTACCATTTACATCACCTCCCGTTTATTACGTTCCAGCAGGCGCGCCAGTTCCGCCCGGCCCCTGCTGATGCGGGACTTGACCGTCCCCTCGGGGATGCCCAGCACCTGGGCGATTTCCTTGTAATCCATATCCTGCAAGTCTCTCAGTATGACGGCTTCGCGCAGCTCCACGGAGACATGCGACAGGGCCTCCTGCACCATTTTTTCCAGTTCCTTGTGCGCCGCCAGCTCGTGGGGAGACGGACCATGGGAAGTCAGCCGGTCGATGGGCTTCAACTCCTCGGTTTGATCCCACCCCTCGTCGAGCGAGCCGGTCGCACGCAGGTTCTTGGTGCGGCGGAAGTTGTCCACCAGCAGGTTGCGGGTCATGGTAGTGATCCACACCTGCAGGCTGCCCCGCGCGGTGTCAAAACTGGACAGATTGGAATAGATTTTGAGAAACACGTCCTGAGTCAGGTCCTCAGCATCCGCCGGCGACCCGGTGAAGCGATAACAGAGCCCGTAGACCCGCCGGTGGTGGGTGCGGACCAGCTCCGCCCACGCTCCGGAATCCCCATCCATGCAGCGGCGGACGGTTTGGGACCAGTCGATCTCCAGCGGTCTTACCTCCCCGCGATGCGCGCCGGCGCCCTCGCCGTGCGTCCAGGTCTGGGACGGGCGGACTCCCTCGCGCATGGGCTTCGAACCAGAGTTGGCCGGACCCTCGCCCCCCGCTTGCCGGGGTTCGATGCCGCGCCGCACAGACTGAGGCGGCGACGCCAGCCCAACCATGCTCCAGCTTAATGTACCAACGCACTGCATGAGGGCCTATACGCAGGATTTGCAATGGTGGTTCCCAAATTGCAATGGCCGCCGGCCGGGGATCAAAAACAGACCCCCGTGAGTCGCGAGTGGCTCACCATTCACCCGATTGCTTGCGAGAACCGACCACTCTTCGTTATGTTGTATGTGACAACACAAGGAGAGGGCGCATGTCTCTTGTAGAGGAAGTACGGAGTTTCAACCGGTTCTACACCCGAGAGATCGGTCTGTTGGCGGAACACCTCCCGCAAAGCGACCTGACTCTCGCCGAAGCCCGGGTGCTGTATGAGCTGGCGCAGGCTAGTGAGCGAACGGCGGCGGACATCATTCGTATCCTGGGCATGGACAGGGCACACGTCAGCCGGATCGTTTCTCGCTTTCGGGTCGCAGGGTTGCTGACGAGCCGGCTCAATCCAGCCCACGGCAAGCAAAAACTCCTGTCCCTCACCGCCGCCGGAAAAGAGGCCTTCCAGCAGCTGAACGACGGAACTGAGTTCCAGATTGCATCCCTCCTTGCTCCGCTCACGGCGGAGAACCGCCGGCGTCTTGCCAAAGACATGCAGGAAATTCAGACCGTGCTCCAGGTAAACCCAACGCAACCAAAAGAGGTGCGGTTTCGACCCTTGAGAGTTGGGGATTTAGGGTGGGTTACTCATCGACAAGCGATTCTCTACCAGCAGGAGTATGGCTGGGATTGGACCTACGAAGGGTTGGTCGCCCAAATCCTCGGGGATTTCGCAGCGCGCTTCGACCCGTCTCGCGATGATGGCTGGATCGCGGAGCATGATGGCCAGGTAGTCGGCTCCGTGTTCCTGATGAAAACGGACGACGGAGAAGTAGCGAAGCTGCGGCTGCTTTACGTGGATCCGGCAGCCCGAGGTATGGGAGTTGGCTCACGGCTGGTGCGGATGTGCATTGAGCGAGCGCGACAGTTGGGGTATCGGAAGCTCACGCTTTGGACCAACGATGTCCTCACGTCTGCGCGCAGGATTTACGAGGCAGCCAGCTTCGCACTTGTCGAAGAGCATCGCCATCATTCGTTCGGCAAAGATCTGATCGGCCAGATTTGGACACTTGACCTGGAAGGGAGGTAATCCTGTCCAGCTTTCAATCGAGAGCAGACCGGCGCAGTGGCAAGTCCGGCCTCAGCTCCCGGCGGATCGGAACTCGGGAGTGACGACCTTCGCGAACACCTTGTTCTTCAGCGGGTGGTGCAGCGAACGCCACGCCGCGGTGAGGAGTTCCGCATCCACGGTGTCGTTGCTCAGCTCCCAGATCATCACCCCGCCAAGGTGCTCGCTGCGCGCATAACTCACCTTGTAGCGCACCGAGACCGGGTCCTCATACGTCCAGAAGGTCTGGCCGTCAAACCGCCACGGCGCCTGCGAGCGCGGATCGCGATAGGTGGCGAAGGGCGAGGAAAGCATGCGGATGTAGCTGTACGGCTGGTCGCCGTGCACCGCACGTCCCGACTGAAAAAGGCCGTTATTGGCGCCCGCCACTGCCGTCCAGCTGTACCCGTAAAACGGCAAACCCATCAGCAGCTTGCTTGCGGGAACTCCGGCAGCCTTGTAATGTGCGATGCTGCTCTCGATGCTTCCCGATTGCCTGCCCGTAAACAGCGGCGCCAGCAATCCGGTGGTCTGGCTCCAGGGGCCGGCGTAGTCGTAGTTCATCACCCCGACCAGATCCACAAGCCGGGCCACGGCGGCGAAGTCGGTGCCGGGCAGCATGGCGGGCGACTCGCCCACCGCGATCGACAGCCGCAGGCCGGTCCGCAGCGCGTTCATCTGCTGCCGGAATTCCTCCAGCAGGGCCAGAAAATTCTCCGCGTCGGCGGCCTGAGGTGATTCCCAGTCGATATCGAACCCGTCGAACAATCCCGGCCGCGTCACTCCCGCCGCGAAATTCCCGCGAATGAACATATTGACGCAGGAAGCCACGAACGCGTGCCGGTTTGCCGGCTGTGCGTCCCAGGCGAAATCGGCGGCCTTGCCCTCCAGCGAGATCAGGACCTTCACGTGCGGATAGCGGCGCTTCAATTCGGAGAGCTGGTGGAAGTTGCCCCGAAATGTCGAGTTCGCGTCATCGCCCACCCCATCCACGCTGGTCGCGGCGGTGAAGGGGGTATTGAGGTCCGCGTTTGGATCGCCCAGCGAGCAGTGGCCGCCGCTTACGAAGCCCTGCGCGTAGTTGATCTGATCCAGGCGCGCGGCGCTGCCATTGGCGATCAGGTTTTTTACGTAGTACGGCTGGGCATAGTAGACGCCCCACTGCGGAAAATAGCCCACCACGATCGGATGCGCCGCGCGGGCGCGAATCCCCGGCAGGCCGAACCCGCTGGCTCGCGAACAAGAAAACACACCAAGCGCAAACAGGCCGGCGACCAGGGCCAGCCTCGAAAGAGGAGAAACAAAACGCCCCATGCTTCATGAGACGCGGAATGCCATCAAACGGTGCACAAGGTCGCGTGCCACCAGGCGGGATCACTCCGAGCGCAGCGCCTGCATCGGGTCCACGCGTGCGGCCCGCCATGCCGGTACCAAGCACGCCACCACCGCTGTGATGAGCAGGCAGGCGATCATCCCCGCGACCACCAGCGGATCGTAAGGGCTCGCGCCGTAAAGCATCGATCGAATCAGAAATCCGGCCACGGCGGCACCGGCTGCGCCGGCAGCGGCTCCAAAGACGACCGGCATCAGTCCGTCGACGAGCACCACGCGCAACACCTCGGGCCGCGGCGCCCCCAGTGCGATGCGGATGGCCATCTCCACGGAGCGTTGCGTGACCAGGTACGACAGCACTCCATAGAGCCCGACCCCGGCCAGCAGCAGCGAGATCCCCGCGAAGGTCAGCACCAGGTTAGCGGCGAATCCCTGGCTGGCTGTGGTCTTGTTGAGGATCTGGTCCATGGTAAGCGCGTTGTATACCGGCAGCTCCGGTTCAAGCGCCGAGATCTGCTGCTGGACCGGTGTGGAGATCGCCAGCGGATCGACGGAGGTGTGCACCACGATCGTGGCCTCGCTGGTGCGGTTGGGAATGCCGGAGAGAATGGGAAAATACATCGTCGCCGTGACCGGCTTGGTGACGTCGTAGAGTGTGTCGCCGACTTCGCCGATGATCTCGTAGGTTTCCTCTTTGTCATCCCAGTCGACGCGGACATGCTTGCCGATGGGGTCGCCGCCGGCAAAGTACTGATTCACGAATTGCCGGGTCACCACGATGTAGTGGTCATTATGGAGGCGTTCCTGCTCTGTAAAGACGCGTCCGCGCAACAGCGGGATTTGCATGACGCTGAAGTACTGCGGGTCCGCGGTGAGGGTTACGGCGACGTATTGAATGCTGGAACGCGGAGCCGGCCTCTCCAGGATGGTGAAGACACGATCGCCTTCGGGGCCGGCAGCGGGAGCTGTCTTGACCAGCGCCGCTCCGATGACGCCGGGCAGCCGCCGAACCCGTTCCAGCAGCGACTGGTGGAAGAGCAGTACTCTTTCGCGAGTATTGTATTGAATTTCGGGCAGGCCGAATTTCATGGTCAGCACATGATCGATGCGGCAGCCGATATCTGCGGTACGCAGGCGCATGAAGCTGTGAAAGAGCAGGCCGGCGGCGGCGAGCAGCGTCACCGTCAGCGCGATCTCCGCGGTCAGCATCACTTTGCGCAGGCGGGCTCGGGAGGCGCTTCCGCCAATCGAGCGTGACGACTCCCGCAACGCAGATATTGCGTCTTTGCCCGTCGAAGAAATGGCCGGAAGCAGGCCGGCCAGCAGGGCCGTCGCCGCGACCAGCCCCAGGGCAAAGACGAAGACCCACCCATCCACATGAACGGTATCGGCGCGGGGCAGGTTGCGCCAGTGAGCGGCCAGCCAGCGCGTGGAAGCCATCGACAGCATCAGCCCCACGCCCCCGCCGGCAAAGCAGATCAGCACGCTCTCGGTCATCTGCTCGCGAATCAGAGAGAGGCGGCTGCCGCCCAGCGCTCCGCGGATGGCGACCTCTTTGCGACGGGCTGCGGCGCGCGCCACCAGCAGGTTGGAGACGTTGAGGCAGGCAATCAGCAGCATGCAGACCACCGAGGAGAGCAGCACCAGCAGCGGCCTCCTCACATCTTTGACCACGTCATTGATCATGGGGCGTGACCAGACATCTTCGGCGACCGGCTTCGACGCATTGGCGAGGTGGATCTGGTATTGGAGCGCGCTCACTTCGAGCGTTGCTGCCCCAACGTCCACGCCGGGCTTGAGTCGTGCCACCACTTTGCTCTGGTGGACGTCGTGTACGCCATAGTCCTGTGGAGTGAAGGTCTGCGCGTACGGCATCCAGAACTGGATCCGCGCATCGGGATAGTCAAACCAGTTCGGCAGCACGCCAACCACGGTGGTCGGGATGGTATCCAGGTGAATCTGCTTGCCGATAATGCCAGGATCACCGGCAAAACGGCGCTGGAAGAAGCTCCAGGTGAGCAGGACCACAGGCTCGGCCTTCGGCTGATCCTCGGCTTCCGTGAAGAGCCGGCCGTACGCCGGTGTGACGCCGAGCAGCGGAAAGAGATTGGCCGAGCCGCCTGCGCTCTGCACCACCTCCGGCAGCTCGGAATGAACCCCGGAGACGATGCCTCCATAGCCGCGCATGGCCGCCATATCCTCAAAGCCGTGGGTCTGGCTGCGCCAGTCCCGATAATCTCCCGGCGCAACCGAGTTGAATCCGTCGCCGCTCTTGACATCCCGAAAATGCTCGTAGAGCATCACCAGCCGGCCGGAGTCGCGGAAGGGCAGCGGCCGCAGCAGAACCGCGCGCACCATGGTGAACAGCGATGTGGTCGCCCCGATGCCCAGCGCCATGACCAGCACCGAAACCAGAGCAAAGCCCGGAGAACGCAGCAAGGTGCGAACTCCGTATCTAAGGTCACGGCCGAGATTGTCGAGGTTGTACCAGTTCCAGGTGGCCCTGACCTGCTCCCGGACTAACCCAGGATTGCCGAAGGTGCGCATCGCTGCTTTCCGCGCATCATCGGGGCTCATGCCGGAGGCGATGTTCTCGCTTGTCTGCTGATCGAGATGAAAGCGGAGTTCCTCCTCCAGGCGCCGGCCGGCCCGTTTGCGGGCGAAGAGCATCCGGATCTGCATGAAAAGCTTGTGTCTCGAGGTCATGGCTTGTTCCTTTCGGACCCGGATACGATTCGGGCCTCGTACTCAGGCTTCGGCGACGACGATGTTGATCGCCTTCGAGAGACGATTCCAGTTGGCAGTCTCTTTTTCGAGCTGGCCCCTGCCGGTTTCCGTCAGCGAGTAAAACTTGGCCTGGCGGCCGGTCTCGCTTTCCGCCCAGCTGGCGGTGATCCAGCCCTGCTGTTCGAGGCGATGCAGGGCGGGGTAAAGCGAGCCCTGCTGCACCTGGAGAACTTCGTTGGAGATCTGCTGAATGCGCTTGGCGATGGCCCAGCCGTGCTTGGGCTCCAGAGAGAGGGTCTTGAGGATGAGCAGGTCGAGCGTGCCCTGCACGAGATCGCTTGGTTTTCCCATACTATGTTCATCTACAACACAGTTGTGTAGATAGTCAAGGCATCAGCTCAGGAATCTGGTCGATCCGTTCGATGAAACCGCGTTTTGAGCTCGGTTCTATTCAGCCGCGGCAGTTACCCGGCCACAAACTTCAGGGCCACTGAATTCATGCAATAGCGCAGCCCGGTCGGCTTGGGGCCGTCGGTGAACACGTGCCCCAGGTGCCCGTCGCACAGTCGGCACGAGACCGCCGTCCGCACCTCCAGAAGGCTGCCGTCGGGGCTCTCCACGACGTTCTGCGGGGCGATCGGCTGCCAGAAGCTCGGCCATCCGGTGCCGGAATCGAACTTGGCCGCGGAGCTGAACAGCGCCAGGTCGCAGCCCGCGCATTGAAACACGCCGCGCCGCTCCTCGTGCAGCAGCGCTCCCGTATACGGCCGCTCCGTATCGGCATGGCGCATGACCCAGTAGGCGTCCCGGCCGAGCCTCCGGCGCCATTCCTCGTCCGTCCGCACCAGCCGGGGCCCGGTCGTCTCGCCGATCTCTTCCCCGGCAGGCGAAAACCGGAGCACCGTCACGCTGCGCGGTCCCTCGTCAGCAGCCAGCGGCACCGCCGCGGCGACGGTGCTGCGGCGCAATCCCCAGAACGCCAGCCCGCTCACCGCTCCCGCGGCGCCGAAGATGACAGCGCGGCGGCTCCATCCCTCGCCTGGCCCGGCCTCCGCCGCCGCACCCGATACAAACCGGGGTACGGCACTCAATATGGAATCGTTCTTCACCTGCGGATTGGACTCCTCTCGGGCCGGCAAAGTTACGCCATCCGAACCACCAGCAGTCGCGAATCGTCCCTGATCTTGATCCGACCAAAAAGAAGGCGGCGGTTTTCCGTAGGGAAAATCGCCGCCTTCCAATCCAACTCCGGAAAAACAAACGCCTGTCAGTATCGCTGCAGGAAATCCGGATCGACCGGGTTTTCAAACAGCGAAGCGTCGCGGGTCACGATGGTCAGCCCCGACGGCGTTACAAAGTAGCGCCGCTTGTCTTCCACCTGGTCGTATCCGATCACCGTGCCTTCGGGAATATGCACGTCGCGGTCGATGATGGCCCGGCGGATGCGGCAATGCCTCCCGATGTTCACGTGCGAAAAGATGATGCTGGCGTCGACGTCGGAGTAGGAATTGACGCGCACATCCTGCGACAGCACCGAGTTTGACACCGACGCTCCCGAGATGATCACGCCGGCAGTGATGACCGAGTTCACCGCGGCCCCGGTACGGCCCGGCTCGCCGAAGACAAACTTGGCTGGCGGATACTGCCGCACCCGGGTGCGGATCGGCCAGTTCTTGTCATACAGGTTGAAGACCGGCGACACCGAGCACAAATCCATGTTGGCGTCGTAGTAGGCATCCAGCGTTCCCACGTCGCGCCAGTAGAGCGCCTGCTGCTTCTTGTTCTCGTCCACAAAGCTGTAGGCGATCATCTTCTTCTTGCCCAGCATGTTGGGCAGGATGTTGTGGCCGAAGTCGTGCTTCGAGTCCGGGTCTTCGGCATCGGCGATCAGAGCCTTCAGCAGCACCTCGGTGTTGAAGATGTAAATGCCCATCGAGGCATCCACCTTGTCTGGATTGAAGGGCGACCGGAAGGTGGTCGACGCCGGCTTTTCCTGGAAGCCCAGCACCTCGCCGCCGGCGCCCACTTCGACCACGCCAAAGCGCGAAACCTCGTCGGGCGCGATGGGCAGCGTCGCCAGGGTGATCTCGGCCTTGGTCTCGCGATGATGCTCCAGCATGCGGCTGTAATCCATCTTGTAGATGTGGTCGCCGGACAGGATGATCATGTGCTTGGGCTGTTCGCTGCCGATGGAGTAGATATTCTGGTAAACCGCGTCCGCGGTGCCCATGTACCAGTTGGCGCCGGTGCGCT
This sequence comes from uncultured Acidobacteriaceae bacterium, assembly GCA_963737665.1. Lineage (GTDB taxonomy): Bacteria > Acidobacteriota > Terriglobia > Terriglobales > Acidobacteriaceae > Telmatobacter. Next base: position 137,783 of record CAVTTW010000017.1, on the reverse strand, counting down.
GCATGGGGGGCAGCAGTTCAAAGAACTCGCCCAGTTCCTGCGCCACGATGCCGGTCCAGCCTTCGCGGATGTGCCGATTGAGCGAGAGAGCCTTGTACTGGGTCAGGATGAAGACCTTGCGCAAGCCCGAGTTGATGCAGTTGGAGAGAGTGATGTCGATGATCCGGTAGTGCCCGCCAAACGGCACGGCGGGTTTGGCGCGATCGCGGGTAAGCGGGAAGAGCCGCTCGCCGGCGCCGCCCGCAAGGAGTACTCCAAGGGTATCTCTCATGTCCATTTGACCTGCCTTCGTTCTCGCGGTGGAGTCATCGGGCACGGGCGGGTGATGCCGCTATCCGGTACTTCGTCCCTTCCGGCGCTGCTTTCCCGCGGTCGCTTCCGAACGGCGAAGAATACCACACACAGATGAAGGTGGAAGTCTAACCATTGCAACGCGCTTTTGTCAGCCGGTTTCGCAGAGGAGTTTCCCGGCCGGAGCGATTCGCCCGCGCGGTCAGCGCAAGCCATCGCCGCGGTTCGAACGTCGCAGCAGTCATTGACACCGGAGGCAGCTTTTGGGGACGCCGGCCGCCGGTGGGGTTGGAATGAACCAGCGGGGGTGCTAGCGCTTCTTTTTGAACCTGTATTCCACGCCGACCGAGATGGCAAAGTTGATGTCCATCTGCCGGGTCTTGGGCCCGTAATTGATGGCGTAATCGGTCAGCAGAGCGTCGGGAGTTACGCGAAAGACCCACTGCGGCGAGCGATTGAGGTCAAAATGGCCCCCCATCACCAGCGCCGGCGCAACCTGGTCGTTGTAAAAACCCACCACCGCCGGCGAGTTGCCGCGCAGATCCCTCTCGAATTCCCCATACGCGCCACCGACCAGCACGTGGGCGATCAGTGCGCCATGCTTGTTGTGCGGTCCAAGCCACTCCGGGCCGCCGGCGAAGATATACTGCGCCACAAACGGTCCGTTGATGCTGGCCGCGTTGGGCGCCGCGCCGCTGGTGCCCAGGTAAGGCCGTCCCGTGGCCTCGATGCCCCAGTGCTTCGTCAGCCAGTAAGAGCCGCTGATGTCCAGCCCGCCCAGATTCGATCCCTGCGCCAGGTTCGGTCCCGCCTTGATGTGGGCATAAGCCAGCCCTACCGACACATCGTAGCGGTTGTCATAACGGACATTGGCCAGCGGGTCGATGGCCACGTAGCTGGGCTCCGGCGTGGTGTCCGGCGCCTGCACCGACGAAGACGACTGTCCGGCTGGAGGGGACGACGGCTGGCCCGCGGGAGGCTGCGTGGGCGCCTGGGCGTGCGCTCGGGGTCCGGCGCACAAAAACAGCACAGCCAAAACGGCAACAGGGGTAGACAAACTTACTGGGAAACGCATCACTCCCAAGCTTACAGGACCGCGCTCGGGACGGACAACGCCGGCCCTGCAACGCAGCTTCTGACCCTAAGGAGTGCAGCGTTCCGCCCAGTCGGCGTAGACCAGGTAGCGGGCGGTCTTCAGAATCTCCATGACCGTCGAGGCGTCGTGGCCTCCGCTTGACTCTGCTTCCAGCGGCGGCGCCGCATGGGTGCGCCACTCGATCGGCATGCGGCTGAAGATCAGTCCCGCCCGCGGCAGGTGGCTGGGAGCGGAAACCACCTCCGCCGAGCGCCATCCCCGCGCCTTCATGATGCGTACCGAGTAGCAGGCGTTCTGGATCGTGTCCCGCGCCGCAGGCTCGACCACAATCGCCGAAGCCGGAATTCCCTGCGCCTCGGCGACCCGCGCCATGACCTGCGCTTCCACGTACTCGTTGTGCGCCGGACCCCCGGTGAGGATGAGCCGCGGCGCCATGCCGCGATCGTACTCGTGTACCGCCTCGGTAACGCGTGCCAGTTGCGCGGGCGTGGGATTGCCCTCGCTGTCGGCGGGCGTTCCCAGCACCAGGATGGCGTCGAACCGGCCCGCCGCCGTGTTTCCACTCGGAGCAAAAGCGCGGGCGAGGGTAGCCCACAGCAGCAGCAGGCCAACCGCTCCGAGTGCGGCCAGGACGAGACGCGTACGTCCACTGAACAGGCGGCGACGGACCACAGGCCGCCGACGTCTCACCACCCGGCGAATCGGCGCCCGGCGTCGAACCTGTTTCTGGGGTGCGCTGCTGATCAACCCGGCCTGCCTCCAGCCTCCACTCTATCGCGGACTCCGGGCGAAAGCTTGCTTACCGTGCCAGGGGGAATCAGCGTATGAATCATGGGCCGGCTTGCATGAGACGGCCCATGATTCCCGGCTTCAGCCCAGGTCGGCGGGCTGGTCCCACGCCGAGAACACAAATTCGCTCAGCGCCTTCCGTTGCCGCGGCGCTGTTTCCTGGGCCCGCATCTGCGGATGCTCAAGCGCTTCCGGTTCCCCCTGGTATCCCAGCGCAATTACCGCGCCCGTCGCGAACTCCTCCGGGATCCCGAACGCTTTCTTCGCCGCGGCACCGTCAAACCCGGCCATCTGGTGCGTATACAGCCCCAGCGCCGTCGCCTGATAGCACAAAGTCGCTGCCGCCGCGCCCAGGTCATACAGGGCGACTCCGTTGGGCGAGCCATTGTGCGTAAACTTGGTTCGCGCCACGCCCAGAATCAGCACCGGCGCCGCCTTGGCCCACATCTGGTTGAACTCCATCAGGGAGGAATGAATCTTCTCGTACGCCTCGGAGCCCCGCCTCCCCATCAGAAACCGCCACGGCTGCTCATTGTAGGAAGACGCCGCCCAGCGTGCCGCCTCAAACACGGTGTGCAGGTCGGCCGTGCTTACCTCGCGGTCCGCAAAGGAGCGCGGGCTCCAGCGGTGTAGAAAAAGCGGCAACACATTTCCATCGGCCTTGGCCTGCTTCAGTTCATTCACTTCACTTGCGGAAAGCGTCATGCGCGATAGCTCCTTGGGAATCAACTGTATCGATTGGATTAACAAGGAGATGGCTTGGATTCCGAACAATAGGGAAGGAGCGCGTCAGCAGGGGCATACTGGGTTCGCTGTACCCGTTGCGCGGTTCTACTTCTGCTCCGACCCCACGCAGGCCAGCACGCCGCTCACCACGGCAAGGGCCGCAAGGATGGGCACCACCAGCCAGAATCGCCCATCAAATGTGGACAGACTGGCGGGGAGCAGCACCTCCAGATGCAGGGCGCGCGGAAAATCTTCCAGCCCCGCCAGCCACGACGCCCCCTGCAAAGCCAGCAACACGACAGCCGCCAGCAGGCTCACCGCTACCGCGAAGAGCTGCGCGCCCAGGATCGGTTTGCCGATCTTCTCGAGCGCCGCATTGCGGCGGCGCAGTTGCGCCCGCCACCAGATCGCGCCGGCGGGTTCCAGCCGCGCCTCGCCGGCCGCCCGTCCCCGGTCCCCGCGAAAGGCCTGTGTCAGCAGGGCCGTCTCCGCGCAAAGCCGACAGCCCGCCACGTGGCCGCGCAGCTCGTCGCTCGCCGCGCCGGGCCAGTGGCCGCTGCGCAGCGCCGCTTCCAGTTCTTTCGCCCGGGGGCACGCGCCAAGTCTCATAGCGCCCTCCGCCTCACCGGCTCGCGCAACAGGCCGGCGACTTTGCGCCGGGCGCGAAACAGCAGCAGCCGCACGCTGGCCGAGGCAAATCCCATGATCTCCGCGATTTCGCGGTGCGAGTAGCCCTCCGCGTACGCCAGCCACAGCAGTTGCCGCTCCCTGGGGCGCAGACGAGCCAGCGCCGGGCCCAGCATGGCCGCCGCGTCGGAACCCGTGGATTGATCGGCCGCCGGCATCCGTTCTGCGGCGATCTCCTCGATCGATGTCGTTCGCGGACGGCGCCAGTGATCGCGCAGCAGGTTGGTCCCGATGCGGAACAGGTACCGCCGCGCCGATACTTCGCCATCCTGCGGATGCGCCGCGCACAGAAAGCGCACGTAGCTCTCCTGCAGCAGGTCATCGGCCAGCGCCGGGTCGCCTGACACCCGCGCCAGGTACGCCCACAGCGGCCGCGCCGAGCGCTCGTAAAAGCCCGCGAACGCCTCCGCCTGCATGCTGAAGAAGCCGGGGGCGGCGCCGGTCAGCGGCGCCGCTTCGCCGGCCAGAACATTCGGGATAATGGATTCCAGGCGCATCGGCCGTCGTTCCTCGGTCGGGGGTTGACTATTCCGGCGCATCGCCGGGCTACTGCCGTTCAGAGGGAGAGAGAGGCCCGTCAAAGCGGTCGGCGCGGCTAACCGGCGGCATCAGGCCCAGCCTCGACGCCAGTAGCCACGTGATCCCCGCCGAAATGATAAATCCAATGCCCGGCATCAGCACCACAGTGCCCAGAATCCGCATGGGGAGTTCCATCTCCGCGTCGGCGTGACGCAGCGACAGCAATCCCGCGCCCAGCAGCACCAGCACCACCCCGATCTGCAGCGGCATCAGCACCCGAGCCACCGCATTGGGCACCCGCTGGCCGGAGTCCAGCTGGACCGGGATCGGCGCCGCCTCCAAAAACCGCTTCCCCGCCTCCGTCTCCATGTATCCCGCCAGTTCCTGCGAGGAGCTGAACTTCTCGATAAGCCGTCCGTGCACCTCGCTCTGCAGCTTGAAGATCCGTCCCCAGCGCCGGTTCTCGACGAACACCCGCGTCATCCAGATGACTGCCACGAGGAAGGCGGCAAACGCCAGCAGGGGGGGAAGGTTGCTTACAAAATCCTCAAACGCAGAGCGCGGCGGAGAGGAGCGATACACATCCGGCCAGACCGCCCGCTGCAGCGCCTCGTCGGGCTCGCCGTTTTCGTGATTCAGGTGGGTAAACAGGTAGAAGTCCGGATTCCTCGCCACCTCCGGGTGGGCCGCCAGGAACTCCGCCAGCTGCGGATTGTTATGGTTTACATATTCCTGGTTGGCCAGCAGCGACGGATCGTGCGAGATGACGGTCGTCAGTGTGGGGCTCAGCCGCAGCAGCTTGATGAGCTGGCTCTGCGTCGCCGCCACATCGCGATCGGTCGGCGGCAGCGTCACGGCCGCAGGAGCATCCGGAACCACCGCGCTTTTTTTTGTGGGCGCGCGGTCCGCCACCGCGGTGCGTGCCTGTCCCGCCGCCATCATCCCCATCATCACGAACGCAACCGTCAGGGCCGCTGCCCGCCACGACCTTCCAAAGCGATGGCTCCCACCGCCAATGCCGAGACTCATACCCATTTCCCCCTTCTTGCCGAACCGGCGTTCCCGCCTCTTCTGCTCCAACAACGAATGACGCAGGTGGGTGGTTAACAGCCGCCTCATGCCGGGAACGGCGCCCGCCTGGAAACATCGCTGCCCCCGGCCCCGGTTCTCCGCCCCGGGGTTTATGATCGAACGTGGTGCGGGCCTGGTTTGTGCCGACATGCTGGTAGCCGGAACGGCGAGCGCCTCTGCCGCAATACCCGAGCCCTTCCCAGAGTCAACACCGGGACGAAAATCAAGAGCAGAAACGGATAGCAATGCGAGCGAAGACGGCGGTTGTGCTGGGCGCCCAATGGGGCGATGAAGGCAAGGGCAAGATTGTAGACGTGCTCAGCGAGCGCTTCAGCGCCGTGGCGCGCTACGCCGGCGGACACAACGCCGGTCACACCGTCATCATCCATGGTCAGAAATTTGTCCTGCAGCTGATTCCCTGCGGCGTCCTGCGCAAAGGCTGCAAGGGCGTCATCGGCAACGGCGTGGTGCTCGATCCGGTCGCCTTCCTCAAGGAAGTGGGGAAGCTGCGCGATCTCGGCGTCGATGTCGACGGCCAGCTCACCGTCTCCAATCGCGCCCAGGTCATTCTGCCCTATCACCGCATGATCGAGCTGGCCGCCGAGAGCGCTCCCGGCCGCAAGAAGATCGGCACCACCAGCCGCGGCATCGGCCCCGCCTATGAAGACAAGATGGCCCGCAGCGGCCTGCGCGTGGTCGACCTGCTGCGCCCCGAGCTGCTCCGGACCCACATCGAAGCCGCCTGCAACGAGAAGAACGCCATCGCCCACGCCCTCTTCGGCACCGATCCGCTCGACCCGGCCAAGATGTACGACGAATATGCCGCCGCGGCCGAGCAGATCCGCCCCTTCGTCGCCGACGCCGGCCGCCTGCTGAACGGCATTCTCCGCGATGGCGGCAGCGTCATGTTCGAAGGCGCGCAGGGCACCATGCTCGACATCGATCATGGCACCTACCCGTTTGTCACCTCATCCTCGGCCACCGCCGGCGGCGCCGCCACCGGAACCGGCGTCGGCCCCACCGCCATCGGCACCGTCATTGCGGTTACCAAGGCTTACGTGACGCGCGTGGGCGAGGGCCCGTTCCCCACCGAAATTCACGACCCCATCGGCGACCATCTCCGCGCCCGCGGCAACGAATACGGCGCCGTCACCGGCCGGCCCCGCCGCTGCGGCTGGCTCGACATTCCCCTGCTGCGCTATTCCAACCAGGTCAACGGCGCGGAATGGCTGGTCATCACCAAGATGGATGTGCTCGACGAACTGGACGAGATTCCCATCTGCATCGGCTACGAGATCGACGGCAAAGTCACGGATGAAATCCCCGCCGACGTGCATGGCCTCGAGGCCGTCAAGCCCGTGTACACCACCCTCAAGGGGTGGCGCGAGTCGACCGAAGGCATCACGGATTTCGAAAATCTGCCCGCCGCGGCGAAGGAGTATCTCCGCTTCCAGGAACGGGAGAGCGGAGCCCGTATCGGCATGGTTTCGACCGGACCCGACCGCGACCAGACCATGGTGCTCCCCGAGTTTGCACAGGCGCTCGAAGAGATTCACGCGTAGACTTGACCGTGCACCGCAGATGGCCCCGCCGAGGGCTCAAGCCAGAAGGAACTCCCGACTCATGATCAGTTTTCTTGTACGCATGAAGTTCTCCCCGGAAGACCGCGCCGACATCGCCGAAACTCTGCGCGTCCTGGCTCTGGCCTCGCGTCAGGAGCCCGGCTGTATCAGCTACATTCCCCATACCGTCGAGGGCGATCCCGACACGGTGCTCATCTACGAGCAGTACCGCGACGCGGCCGCAGCCGAGGCGCACCGCAGTTCGGCGCACTTCAAGCAGCACGCCGTCTGCGGCCTCTATCAGAAGATGCGCGACCGCAACCGCGAGGACCTCGTCGCTCTCGTTTAAACTCCCCTTCCGTCCAACCCTGCGGATGACGGGGACAGGCCTGGCACGGCAAGCGGAAGAAAGCGGCTTGTGATCGGGAAGTTGCATTGACCCGGGCACCGTTTCAGGTCTACCATCCGTTACACACTTATGGCAGCTGCCCGGAACAAACTCTGTCCGCGCCTGACTTGCGCTGTGGTGTTTGGCCTGCTTCTGGCCCTTTCGGCATCCGTGGCGCAGCCGGCCCCTGCAATGCCGCGCGCCCAGCGGCATGAGAGCCGCCATGAGATCGATCAGCTGGAGCAGTCCTGGCGGGACGCGATCATTCATCGCAACGCAGCGGCCATGGACAATCTGCTGTCCGATGATTACATCGCCATCACCTCCAACGGCACCCTGCAATCCAAGGAACAGACCCTGGCCAATATGCGCAACGGAGCGCTGCACTTTGCCTCCATTGAGTTTTCCGACCGCAAGGTCCGCTTCTACGGTCAGACCGCGCTGGTGACCTCCCGCGCCGAGGTGAACGGAAGCGCCCCGGATGGTGAAATCTCGGGAAGCTATCGCTACACCCGCGTCTACGTCCGTGACAGCGGCGGCGGCTGGAAGATTGTCAGCTTCGAGGCCAGCAGGATCCGCGACCCCGAAGAACACCGCTAAGTCCGGGTCAGTCCGGCTTCGTCCCATCTTACCTTCACGCGCGATATCTCTCGCCAATCTTGCCCATTAAGGGCAATTTCCGGCTTTCGAACTGCCGCCCCGGCTTCCCGGGAACTTGTATGCACAAAAATGCACAAAATTGACTCTTCCGGTAGGAGAATGATGTCAATTGCACGTCAAAGACTTCGGGAAACCGCGAAGGCAGCGACCGAAGCCGGATTGCCGGCAGGAGTAACGGGGTTAGCAACGTGACTGGAAACCGGCAGAGGATTACCTTAGCCCGGACCGGGCTGTTTGAAACAGGGCCGCTCCTCTGGCCTCAGACCCGGAAGTCCTCCTATACTGCGCTTATGGGGCATTTTTGTTTCGATTTCGAGGGTTTTGGCAGCTAGTTTGCTGTATGAGAACCCATCCGGGACCAGATCCGGACCTCCGGCCAGACCGTGCACCATTGCTTCGCCACAAGCTTTGGATCCCTTCGCTGCAGCCGAAGCACCCGTAAAACTTGACGGCGAAATTCTGAGATATGGGGTTGCCAGCATGAAGGATGAGTACTTGCCGACGTTGAGATCGCTAGCCCTGGCGTTCATTCTGCCGGGTTTAGCCGGTTTGATCATCTCCGCCATGATTTCCGCAACATACCTCACCGATCTTCCCCGCTTGCCCGATCCGCCCGCCATGCGCCTCGTCCCACGCAACATCCACGGCATCGTGATCTATCAGACCGAGAAGGAAGACCGCACCCTGGATCTGATTGAATATTCCTCGGTTGTCGTCTTTCTTGCCGGGCTGGGCATGGGACTCGTTTATCTGAGAAAGTGGGGCATCGCCCGCGCCATCGAAGCCGAAGACGACGAATTCGCCTCCGAAGAGATCTGATCACCGCGTATCCGGCCGGCTGCGAATGGCATGCCCCAAAGGCCGAGTCCCATCCATGCCCACAGGCCGAGTCCCATCAAGGATGCGAGTTTTTCGGCGCGCTGGGTCAGAATGCCGTCCCCATGACCGTGCCGGGCTACAACTGCGCCAACCCATTCCTTAAGATAGGAATATGCCGGAGTTGCCAGAGGTAGAGACCATTGCCCGCGGGGTGAACGCGCGGGTCAGCGGCGACCGCATCGTGGAGGCGTGGTTCGGCTCCCATCGCGAGCCCTTCAAAAATCCGGCCGCGCAGCAGGCGCGGGGGCTCGAAGGCCGCACCATCCTCTCGGTTCACCGCACCGGCAAACATATTGTCTGCGAGCTGGGCAGCGCCGTTGCAGCCAAAACCGGCCCGGCCGGCGATGCACATTCCGCCCCCTCGGCGCAGTGGATCGTCCACCTGGGCATGACCGGCCGCCTCCTCGTGACCTCCCCGTCGGCCCCCGTGGCCGCGCACACCCACGCCCGCCTGACACTCGCCAGCGGAAGGGAACTGCGCTTTGTAGATCCGCGCCGATTCGGGCGGCTCGAGTTCCGCGACCTCCGCAGCCGCCCGGGTTTTGCAGGTCCGGGAGCGGAGCCGCTTACGGTGGGGCCCGCGCAGTTCGCCGCCCTCTTCCATGGCCGTCGCCTGGCCATCAAGGCTGCGCTCCTGAATCAGACCCTGCTGGCTGGTGTGGGCAACATCTACGCCGACGAAGCCCTGTTTCGCGCCGGAATACGACCGCGCAAGGCCGCCGGACGCCTTACCCGCGCGGAACTGGAACGCCTCCGGATGGCCCTCACCCAGGTTCTTGAGATGGCGATTCAACTCGGCGGCTCGTCGGTCTCCGATTACGTGGATGCCGACGGAGACAAGGGTTTCTTTCAGCTGGAACACCGGGTCTACCAGCGGACCGGAAAGCCCTGCCGGCAGTGCGGCACACCCATCCGGCGCGTGATCGTAGCCGGCCGCAGCACCCACTACTGTCCTGCCTGCCAGAAGTAAATCTATGAATTTTAGAAGGCGGAGTTCAGCGTACTTCCAGATTGCGCAGAAGTTCGACCACGCTGCATGTGCAACCCGATGAAAACAAAGGCAGGTAGGAACGGCACGGCGATTGCTATATGGAGGGTGCCAGTGATGTACAGGCTGCAGGATCTGAATCCGAACAGCCGAAGGAACGCAGAATCAGGCAAGAGCCTCCGCCAACGAAGCGGACCCTGAAACAGGGATGCCAGTCTGATACTGCAACCGCAACGGTGGGATCACCACCGTGCCATTTTGAGAGGCCAGTGACAGCGCAAGTCAAAGAGCCACTCCTTGGGGGAGTGGCTCTTTGACGTTTGCGCGCAACTCCCGGAGGCCGCCCGCCCCGACCGTCCATCCGCTCCGACGCGCCTGATAGTTCGCTTCCCCGTTTCCCTCACCGATGGCGCCAGGTGTCCAAAACGTCACTTGCCAGTTCTGCCCGCACGCGGTAGTATCGAACTTGCCTATCAAGCGGCTGACGCGAGCCTCCCGCCTCCGGGCAGAGCGAGCTCGCCGCTAAACCAGGAAACTTTCGCCATATACTTGAAAGCGACGTAGGCTGCGGCGGCGAAATCTCCCCGTTTGGAAAGGCAATACCAGAGGGAATTGCTGGCGGCGCCGGATGTCCGCATACCGTCGGCCGGAGCCTTTACCGGGTTCCTGAATGCAGGCTTGCTAGCAGCCACGGCCAAGTGACCGGGCAAGGGTGCCAAATACGAGGCTTAACTGACGCGATCCAAACCTCCGCAGACTCCAGCCGGGCAAGCCATCCCGCCGGATGCTTGAGGATATCGCCTCGGGGAGCACCGATACGATCCAACTTCAGCGACGAGGCTCTCGACTTACGGAATTCATGACACATCGCGGAGAGAATCCCGCTTCGGTGCGACCCGCTGCGGTGCGCTTTGACCGGCTGCTGTTCTATCGTGAATCTGCCGCGAAGCGCCGCCTGTTTTGTTCTGAATCCGTGGCCTCAAGAAGTATTTCAGCTCCCCGCTTGGGGAATGGCTGACTTGAAAAAGTAATGCATCAAACAGGAAAGTGCCAGGAAGTGCACGCATGACAACAGAATCGACGCAGCCCCAGCCCGAACTGGGGCCAACCCCGGCCAACGGTCAGGGCCAGTCGCAGGGGCATCGGCGCCGCCGGCGCCGCCGCAAGAATAAATCCAGTCACCCAGGCGCCGCTCCGCAGGCCCAGCAGGGACAATCGGCTCAAGCGGGCACGCAGCCCGCTGCGCCGCAAGGGCAGGCGCCTCCGCCGTCCGCTCCGCCCCGGCCGCCCGCACAGCAGCAGCCACGCCAGAACCAGGGACGAAAGAAGAAGAAATTCTTCCAGAAGGGTGGCCCTTCGTCCGGCCCCCAGCCGCAACCGGGCAACAGCCTGGCCGGCTCCCAGGCCAAGCGCGGCGGCAAGGGCAAGCAGCGCGGGCCGCGGGAGTTTGTGGGGCCGATGGACCACAGCTATCGCATCGTGAATGGCAACGTGGCCGACGGCCCTGCTTCGACCATTCAGATCACGAACAACGGGCATAGCAGCTACCATCCCGACCTCTTCCAGCCCGCTGCCCCGGTCACACCCATCCGCCATGACGCGCCTACGCGCATCTTCTTCTTCATTGACGACCTGTTTTTCATCGCCAAGATCCAGGAGACGGCGCGCAAACTCGGCGTGAAGGTGGAGTTCGTCAAGGGCGAGAAGGAAGTGGTGTCGCGGCTCATCGACACCGCGGAGGCGGAACGGCCCAAACTGCTGGTGTTTGACCTGAATAACGCCAACGCCAAGCCCATGACGCTGATTCCCAAGTTCAAGACGAAGTTCAAGAAGGCTACGTCGATCGTGGGTTTCCTGTCGCACCTGCAGGGCGACCTCAAGATGAAGGCGGTAGAAGCTGGTTGTGACACAGTGATGCCGCGCTCGGCGTTCTCGCAGAGCCTTCCCAACCTCCTCCGCCGCTATGGCATGGAAGAGGAAGAGGAATACATTCCGCAGCCCGTGTAGACGAAGCACAGCAGAAAAGAATGCCAAAGACGACAGAGAGCGGACCACACCCGGTCTGTTCTCTGTCGTCTTGCTTGTAAGCCCCTATCCCGGAGGCCAATGCAGCGCCCGGCCACCCAGCACATGCACATGCAGATGATCCACCGTCTGCCCGCCGTCTCTGCCGGTGCTGATCACCACGCGGTACCCTCCGGCCAGGCCCTCGGCGCGCGCGATCTCCGCGGCGGCCCACAGCAAATGACCCAGAAGGCCCTGGTCGCTCGCTTCGGCGTCCGCCAGAGAAGCGATGTGCTTGCGCGGCACCACCAGTACGTGTATTGGCGCGCGCGGATCGATATCCGCAAAGGCATAACACTGCTCGTCCTGGTAGACGGTCTTGGACGGAATGCTTCCTTCAACGATTTTGCAAAACAGGCAGCTCATACCGGCAACAGTGTACACGGCTGAGCAGTTGCACCCCATTCCTCTGTCCTGAGGCACGACCAGGCGGGGAGCTGAGATCACAGGCGTCTGCGGGCCACGACGATGGGTTGATAGTATCCGCTCTCCGCAGGCATCAGCCATCGGATCCCTTCGAAGCCGGCGGATGCAAGCGTCGCGGAGAGTTCCTCGCGCAGAAGACATCGATACTCCGAAACGAAGTGGTGCGCGTCCCAGGTTTTGCCCTGCTGCAGGGTGATGTACACGTGGAAACGGTAGCGCGCCGCACCTGTCCATTCCCAGACCTGATGAACAATCCTTCGCTGTCCCTCTTCGCCGTAGAACGCCGGTCCCTGGAACGTGGGCCTGTCTCGAATCAGCGCGTCATAGTCGCGGATACTGGCCAGGAACAATCCTCCCGGTCGAAGTTTGGAATGCATCGCGCCCGCCGCTGCCTGAAGCTGCGCTGCGGTCAAATGGGGCAGTGCATTGTCGAGCGCCGCAACCACATCGAAATCGGTATCGATGATTTCCTGCAGAGAGGTCATGTCCGACACGTAGAACGAAACGTCCAGCCCCCGGCTCTTCGCTTCGCGTGCGGCCCGCTTCACGGCTGGCGCGCTGAGGTCCGAACCCACCACCCGGTGGCCGTGGCGTGCAAGACCGATCGCCTGCGTCCCGATCCCGCACGCGCAATCCAGAATCCTGACCGGCGCCGCGCCAAGCCATGGCGTGAGCAGGGAATGCAGCATCGCGCCCTGCCGGGCAATCGAGGCATCCCAGTCTTCGAACAACAAGTGGTAATAAGGCGCGAGGGGATCGTAGAGGTCAGTTGCCGCGTTTCTCATCGCGCCCTCTCAGAGCATCCGCGAGCGATGCGATCAGCTGGTGTGGTCGAGCACAATCTTCCATCCGTCCGGCCCCTTGCGCCACACCAGGGAGAAGATGCCGTCGTCCTTCTTGGCTTCGCCCTTCGCGGTGCGCTCGAGGTGAAAACGGCCCGTCACCAGCGCGAACTCCGTCTTCCCGCACAGCCCCGGCAGCATGCGCACCTCGAGATCATTAAAGGTCAGCGTACCCATCTGTTCGCGGGTGGTGTAGTTCTTCTGGTAGCGCTCCAGAATGCGTTCGTACCCTTTGCCGATATTCGCGCCGATAAAGGTCGTATCGGGCGACTTTTCATAGATCTGCATGAAGGCGGGAATGTCGCCGCGATTCCACGCGGTGACTTGCTCGTTGATGGCCGCGCGGATCGCGGTCTCGTCGGTCCCCGCCTGGGCATTCGCCGTGACGACCAGTTGCAAACAGAGAATCCCCGTCGCCATCAGGAGAAAAATTCGTTTCATTGCAACCTCCGGAGTTCTACACCGGTTCAGCTTACAATGGCAGCATGTCCCCCACCGCAACATCTCCTTTTCGCGTTGTGCACACGGTCTGTTCGCATGATTGCCCGGATAGCTGCGCCGTCCTGGTGACCGTCGACAGCGATGGCCGCGCGATCAAGGTTGCCGGCGATCCGTCCCAGCCCGTCACCCAGGGATTTCTGTGCGGCAAAGTGGCCAAGTATCTTGACCGCGTATACGCGCCGGACCGCATTGTCTACCCTCTGCGGCGCAGGCCGGGCGTTCCCAAAGGACCGCTCACGCGCGGCCGGGAACACGAAGCCTTCGAGCGCGTGAGCTGGGACGAGGCCCTCGACGCCATCACGTCCCGCCTGCGCGAGACCGCGGAACGCTACGGACCGGAGTCGATCCTGCCCTACAGCTATGCGGGAACCATCGCGGTGCTCGGCTTTGGGTCCATGGACCGGCGCTTCTTCCATCGCCTGGGCGCCAGCCAGCTGAACCGCACCATCTGCTCCGAGGCCGGAGGCGTGGCCTGGAACCTTGTCTACGGCAAGAAACTGGGCACGCCGACCGAGGATTTCAGGCTGGCAAAGCTGATCGTCGCCTGGGGCGGCAACATCCATGGCAACAACATTCATCTGTGGCCCATGGTCGAGCAGGCGCGGCGCAACGGAGCCCGGCTGATCGTGATCGATCCCTATAAGACGCGCACCGCGGCGCTGGCCGACTGGCACATCGCCATCCGGCCGGGAACCGATGGAGCGCTGGCGCTGGGCATGATGCACGTCATCCTCCGCGAGGGTCTCGAAGATCGCGCCTACATTGCGGACATGACCCACGGCTTCGATCAGCTTGCGGAACGGGTGCGCGAATACACGCCGGAACGCGTCGCTGCATGGACCGGCATGACGGCCGGCGAGGTAGAGCAACTGGCGCGCGAATACGCCACCACGCGCCCCGCCGCGCTGCGCCTGAATTACGGCGTACAGCGCGGCGAAAATGGGGGAACCGCGGTGCGGGCCATCGCCATGCTGCCGGCGCTTACGGGAGCCTGGAAATATCGCGGCGGCGGCGCGCAGCTTTCCATGTCCGGCGGCTTCGCATGGAACAGGAAGGCCGTCGAGCGCCCCGAACTGGCCCTGGCCTCGCCGCTGAAACGTCTGGCGCGGACGGTCAACATGTCGACCCTGGGCCAGGCCCTGACTGAACTCGGGCGCGACCCGCACGGCCGCCCGCAGGATGGGCCGCCGGTTCACGCTCTGTTTGTCTACAACTCCAATCCGGGCGCGGTCGCTCCCAACCACAACGCCGTGGTGCGCGGCATGGCGCGGCCCGACCTCTTCACCGTGGTGCACGACCTTTTCTTCACCGATACTACCGACTACGCGGACTACATCCTGCCCGCGACGACGTTTCTTGAGCACACCGACATTCAGGGCGCCTATGGTCACTACTTCGTGCAGCTCTCGCAGCAGGCCATTGCTCCGGTGGGCGAAGCGCGGTCGAACGTGTGGCTCTTCAGTCAGCTGGCCGAGCGCATGGGATTCCCCGAAGAGTGCTTCCGCGATACACCCGAGCAGATCATCGCGCAGGCGCTGTCCATCGGCCCCGACGGCCATTCCACCAACCCCGACATGGAGCACATCACGCTCGAAGATCTGAAACAGCAGGGACACATCCCGCTCGGCTTCCACACCCAGCCGGAGACGCATCCTTTCCAGCCCTATACCTCCGGCACGCTGCCCACGCCCTCCGGCAAGGTCGAGTTCTTCTCCGAGGTGCTGGCCGCGCAGGGACTCGATGCGGTTCCCGCCTTTATTCCCGCCACCGAATCGCGCTGGAGTGAAGGCGCCAAGCGCTACCCGCTGGAGTTCCTCAGCCGCAAGGCCGACAACTACATGAACTCCACCTTCGCCAACCTCGACGGCCATCGCAAGATGGAATCGAAGACCGCCCAGAAGCTCGAAATGCACCCCGCGGACGCGGCATCGCGCGGCATCGCCGACGGGGACGCGGTGCGCATCTTCAACGATCGCGGCTCGCTGCTGCTGACCGCGCTGGTCAACGGCAGTGTTCCCGCGGGCGTAGTGGCGGCGCGCCTGGACTGGGCCAAGATGCATCCCGGCAGCGTCAACGTGAATGCCCTCACCAGCGAGCGGCTCACCGACCTCGGCGCCGCCGCGACGTTTTATTCCGCCCTGGTAGAAGTGGAAAAGACCAGCCCCGCGGAATAGTAAGAACATGCCGCCATCCTCAGCTTCGACCAACAAAAATGCGTTGTCATCCTGAGCAAAGCGAAGGATCCGCGGTTGCCTTTTAGCCCGCCATGAGGCAAAGATCACCAAGTATGGAACCCGCCTTCCCCCTCCGCCTCGCCACCGAAGAAGACATTCCCGTGCTGCACTCCCTTATTGAGGCCTCGGTGCGCGGACTGCAGGCGGACGATTACACTCCCGCGCAGATGGAAGGTGCGCTTGGCACCGTCCTGGGTCTCGATACCCAGCTCATTGCGGACCGGACCTACTTCGTTGCCGAAGCACTGAACCCGGACGCCCATGCGCGGCGGATCGTCGCCTGTGGCGGCTGGTCAAAGCGGCGTACCCTGTTCGGGGCCGACCGCGGACCGGGACGGGAACCCGACCTCCTCGACCCCGCCGTGGACGCGGCCAAGGTGCGCGCCATCTTCGTGCATCCTGCGTTTGCGCGAAGAGGGTTGGGCTCCCTGATCCTGGCCACGGTTGAGAATGCCGCGCGAGCAGGCGGGATTTCGCAGCTTCGAGATGGGCTCGACCCTCACCGGCGTGCCCCTCTACCGGCGCAAAGGCTATGTGGAAGTGGAGCGAATCGGGGTTCCTCTCTGGAACGGCGAGGCCCTCCCCGTGGTGAAGATGGTCAAAGACGCAAGTCAAGCGCCGTAACCACCCGTGAGAGCATTTCGTCAGCGTGTCCGCGGCGAGGCGAACTCTAGCTGCGCCAGTGGAGCTCGACCGGTCCGTCTATCGGATGCCTTGCTGCGCCGCTAAGGCCTTCCAGCCGCGCCTGCTTCAAAGCGAAGTACCACTTGGCCGGCTTATCGGCATCATCGATCAGCATCAGGCTGGGATTGTGCTTGAGCCCTTCGGCCTGCTGAATCATGGTGACCTGGTCCTGGCGCACAAACCTGGCGCCGAAAAACTTCGCTACCGGGGTCACGAAGGGCACGCGATAAAAGACATTCCACGCCGCCACCACGTCGATGCGGCAGGTTGACCCGGTGACGGGCGTGACGGTGGTCAGGCTGGAGAACCACTTGTCGCCGCAGCGAATGACCTCCGTGCGCCGGTTGGGGAGCACGAAATCGATGGTCGTCTCCACCGGCTGCCCGTACACGCCCAGCAGCTTGTAAGGCGCCGAGTTGCCGCTGGGGGCATGCGCGCTCATGCGAAAGCCTTCAGGAATCGGCTCGAAGCGCTTGGTCTTTTCGCGAATGCTGGCCCGCGACCGCCACCACCATGCCTGGTGCACAAACGGCCCATGCGCCGGGTCCATCAGGCCGATGATGCCGTGATCCACGTTGCAGGGCAGGTCGGCGGTGAGGAAAGCCGACCGGTAGCGGGCGCCGAATTTGGCCAGTTCGGGGACCGGGCGGAGCCGCGCGTCCGGCGAACGCTTGCCGCTGCCCGGCGAGGGAATGTAGACCCAGGCGTGGCCGTCGCGCTCCTCGCAGGGGTAAGCGGTCGCGTAGATGCGCGTGGCATCGAGCTTATCCTGGCTGCTAAGCGAGGGAATCAGTCCGCACTGGCCGCTGCACGGTTCGAACTCCCAGCCATGGTAACGGCACGTGACGCGCTCCCCGTCAAACCAGCCCACGCTGAGCGGGATGCCCCGATGCGGACAGCTATCGCGCAGCGCGAACAGACGCCCGTCGCTGCGCCGGCCCAATACCAGCGGAATGTCGAGCAGCATGGCCGTGACCAGCTTGCCGGGGCGCAGCCGCCCGCTGCGTAAGGCCGGATACCAGTCGTCGTAGATCAGCGTCGCCGTCGGGCCCTGGATCGGCACACCCGTGTCGGAGATGGTCGGTAACGGCATTTGGCACTCACCATAGCATTCTCGCCAGCCGCTTCGCCAACCGCCGTCAGTCCTTCGGCCCGGTCACAATCTCCACCAGACGTTCCTCATTGACCCCGGTGGGCACGTCCTCGCGGCTCCAATGCTTCTTGCAGCCGGGATAGTCGAGCGGCACGCACTGCGAGGCGATGCCCCGGGCGCGCATCTCGTAGCCGCCGGGCAGGATGTTGAGCAGGCAGGCGACCGCGGTTACTCCTACCTCGTCCTTGTCCGCCTCCCAGCGCTCCAGCCAGCGGCTGAATCCGGAGCTGTGCGGCACCATGTAGACATTGACACCGTCGTCGCGCATGCGCTCGGTGATGCGGTTGATCGTGCAGTCCGGATCGCACCCGGCGCAGGTGATGTCCACGCCGTCGGAATGCGCGTGGCAGGTGCCGGCATGTTCGCCGCGCATGCAGGCGGGGACCAGCAGCGCCTTCTTCGGCTTGCGCGTGAACTCCTCGCGCATGGCATGATTCATGATCTCCGCAGCGATCATGCCCAGGTGATATTCCACCGCCCGCCGGCTGCAAAAGAGGCGGTCTTCGCGCCAGTAGCGATGGGCGGATTCGCTGCGCAGGAAGCGGTTGACGCCCGCCGTGTATGGGCCCACTGCCAGTTCCGCTTCGCGGTGAAACCAGTCGAACAGCGAAACAGAAGTCCGGATCCAGCTATCGGCCTGCTCCGCGGGCAGCGTGCGAAGATAGCAGTTCCAGTGATCCAGCCGCATCGCCTCGGCTTTAAATTCCCCGGTCGCATGCAGCCACTCGATCAGACGAGGCAGGTCGGCCATACCGTGATCACGCCCAGCGCCCCCGGCCGTCTCCCCAGGGCCCTCGCCGGTCACCGCAGCATCTAGCTTTTTGGCCATGAAAAGCTGCAACAGTCCCGCCCGGAAGAAGTCCAGAATCGGCTTGACCCCCGGCGAGCGCCGGCGCATCCAGTAGAGCTCCCGGGCAAGATCGACGACCCACCCCGGCGTCTCCGCTGCTGCTTCGCGGTACAGGCGCAGCGCCATGCCCAGGGTCAGAAGCTCAATGGCGTATTCCCCCTGGCTGCGCGGCGTCTCCCGCAGTTGCGAAGTCACAAACTGGTTGTATCCGCGCAGGGCCGCCGCCGCGTACAACTCGACCTCAGCCAGCACCCGATCGGCTAGAGCCGTCAGTTCGTTGTAGAACATGTCGGAGGTTTTGCCGCCGCGACGCAGGTCGTAGACCCGATCGTGGACAAGCTCAGGACCGCGGACTGGTCGCGCACCGGCGTCCGGCTTCGCCGTGGAGACCTTTACGTCGCTTCGTTCCTTCGATTCAGGCAGAGCGGGAAAACTAAAAAAGGGCAGATCATAAATGGCCATGGGGATGTCTTCTTTCCTTGAGTCCGCCTCGGCCTGTGCGGAACTCCGTCATTGCATCATACGCGGGAATGGTTACATTGTTCCCCGAAAATCACTTGAAATGTGCCGGTCAGTTTGAGCTGAGTTCAGGTGCGGGCGTCCCCGTTTGCTGGCACGCGGACCATGGTGGCGGAACCCCAATCGCGCGCATGGAGTGCGGGTCGCTCGAGCAGCGGGAGAATCGCGAAGCGGCGAATCCAGAATCGGCGAATCCAGAAGCGGCGAATCTAGTACCGCCCAAACTAGGATCGGCGAGGTCCGGGCCGCTCCGATGGATCTTCAGCCGCAAACCCGCCTTCCTGCGCCGCCCTGCCCTCCCGAAACAGCCTGCCGCCCCGGACCAGGAAGCGCTCTCCGCGCCACACGATGGTGTTTCCGGCGAAACCGGCAGTCCACAGTCCCAGGGCCACGAGGTCTCGAACCGGCAGCAGCCACAGCCCCGGCAATACCTGGTGATCGCCCAGCACCGCGGCGCCCACCGTCATGGCCAGGGTCAGGCGCAGAAAAAAGCTGAGGCCCAGCAGCCACAGGCTCGCCGGGCTGAGCCCGCTCGCCAGCAGGTTGAGCAGTGCCCACGCCAGGCCATAGGTGAAGACCAGTCCCGCGTAGCCGCCCGGGCGCGCATCGCGCACCGTCCTGTACCAGCGCAACTGATGGTCGAAGAACTCCTTCCACGCATAGGCGGGAACGCTTGTCTCCACCGTCTCGCCGCTTAACGCCACCGCGAACCCGGCGCCGTAAATGCGCGCCCCAAGCTCGTAATCGTCGGCGAGATGATCGACTACGGACGCAAGGCCGCCGATCCTGTCCAGCGCTTCGCGGCTCATCGCCAGCGTGGAACCGAGCCCGTAGCGCAACCCGCCTTCCATCCAGCGCGCCAGCAGCACGCTGGGCTGGAAATCGGTCGCGATCCCCAGCGCTTCCAGTTGCGACGGCACCGTTCCGTGGGCGCGGCCGCGATAGAGCGCCGTCACC
This sequence comes from uncultured Acidobacteriaceae bacterium, assembly GCA_963737665.1. GTDB lineage: Bacteria > Acidobacteriota > Terriglobia > Terriglobales > Acidobacteriaceae > Telmatobacter. Next base: position 117,897 of record CAVTTW010000017.1, on the reverse strand, counting down.
ATGCCGGTCGGCCGCGTGCCGGCCTGCGCCGACTCCGGCGCCGCTGCAAAGTGGGCCATCACCCGCTCCAGGTAGCGCGGCGAGACCGTAATGTCCGAATCGTTGATCAGCAGGAAGTCATGCCGCGCATGGGGCGCAACCTGCATCAACGTGCTGATCTTGCCATTGCTCCCCAGCCGGAGCGGACACTCGATCAGGCGGATATTCCGATCGGGAAACTCGGCCTGCAACGCATAAACGGCAGCCACGGCGGGGTCTTCAAGGGAGGCCACCCCGAAGAGCAGTTCAAACTCGCCCGCATACGTCTGCCGGCAGTGGCTGCGAAAGGCATCCAGCATGCCGGGATCCAGCCCCTTGAGCGACTTGAGGATGCTGACGCCGGGGCTGAACTGGGGCAGGATCGCGCGCCGGCCGGCCGAGAAAAACACGCGCCGCGAGGATGGCGGCCACAAGATAGCCCATGCCCGCCACGGTCAGCACCGTGGTGACCACCTCCACGGCCTGTGCCAAAGCGTGCGGCATCCCAGCAGTAGTGTAGCGGAACGGCGGGAAATCCATCGCCCCGTGTGCCGGCGAGCGGTTTTCCTCATCCAAACCCGGAGTACACACGGTCTTCGCGCGCGCCATTATTTACACTCGTTTGAGGAGAAAGTGGTTCCCAGGATGGCTCATCCCCAGATCAAGTTCGGTACCGACGGCTGGCGCGGTGTGATCGCCGACGACTTCACCTTTGCCAACGTCCGCACCGCCGCCCAGGCCGTCGCGGCCTACGTCCACTCCAAAGAAGACCCCGCCAAGGGCCTGTGCATCGGCTACGATTCGCGCTTCGGTTCTCAGGCGTTTGCGCGCGCCTGTGCCGAGGAAATCGCGGCCACGGGCATCACGGTGCGCCTCGCCAACGCCATTACCCCCACCCCCGCGCTCAGCTTCGGCGTGCGCGGCCTGGGCGCGGCCGGCGGCATCATGATCACGTCCTCGCACAACCCCGCGCAGTGGAACGGCGTGAAGTACAAAGCCTGGTATGGCGGCTCGGGCAAGCCCTCGATCATCGCTGCAATCGAGTCCTGCCTGGGGCAGCCCGTCGCGCGCGCCGCTACCCCGGCCGCCATCGACGAATACGACTTTCTGCCTGCCTATCTCGAGGCCATCCAGAGCTTCGCCGACCTCGATCTGATCGCCAAGTCGGGCCGCAAGTTCGCCATCGACTCCATGTACGGCGCGGGCCGAACCATCCTGTCCGACATCTTCAGCCGCATCGGTGTCGACCATGTGCAGATCCGCGGTCACGTCGATCCGCTCTTTCCCGGCATCAACCCCGAACCCATCGAGCCGCACATCCGCGCCCTGGGCGACGCGGTGGTGGCGCACGGCTGCGACGCCGGCCTCTGCACCGACGGCGATGCCGACCGCATCGGGGCTACCGATGAGCATGGCAACTTCGTCGACCCGCACAAGATCTTTTCCGTGCTGCTGAGCTGGGTTTTGCGCCGCAAGGGCTGGCCCGGCGCCGTCACCCGCGCCTTCAACACCACCAAAATGCTTGATCGCATCTGCAAGAAGTATGGCCGCGAACTGATCGAGCACGGCATCGGCTTCAAGTTCGTCTGCGATTACATGCTGGAGCGCGAAATCCTCATGGGCGGCGAAGAATCCGGCGGCATCGGCTTTCAACGCCACCTGCCCGAGCGCGATGGCCTGCTCAACGCCCTGTTGCTGGCCAACGTGATGGCGGAAGAGAACAAGACCCTCGGCGAGCTCGTCGCTGAGCTGCAGGCAGAGTTCGGCGAACACCAGTACGGCCGCATCGACCTGCACATCCCCGACGACGTCAAGAACAAGGCCATCGCCCGCGCCCGTTCGCTCCAGCCCGGCGATCCCGCCATCGCCGGCATGCCCATCCTGCGCCAGGAGACCCTGGACGGCGTGAAGTTCTACCTCGATAACCCCGAGGCGGCCACCAAGCCCAACGCCGCCGAGACCTGGATCCTGTTTCGCGCCAGCGGCACTGAGCCCTTGATGCGCATTTACACCGAGTCGTGTTCCAGGGAGTCTGTGGCAACGCTGCTGGAGGCCGGCCGCGCCTTTGCCCTGGCCGCCTGAGGGCGGTGTCAGGCAGCGCCGCTAACCGCGGCGGCCTGCTCGCCTTTGCGACCTCGGGTCAGTGCCACGGCGACGGCAAACATCCAGATGAGGCCCAGGTACCGGGTGATGGGGATAAAGAAGTTTGCCGGATACGCAACCAGGCTGAGGGAAGAGAGCTCTCCCGTGAGCGCCATGAGCATTCCGAAGGCGACCAGCCATCGCGGGAGAAGCCGCATGAAGTAACAGGTGACCGAAACACCCGCGGCCAGAAGGCCGAATCCAACCGCAAAGACCATCCCCCCGAACAGGAAGCTGAGGAAACTGACCATCTTGACCAGCGGCGCGGAGGCCAGCACTTCCGGCACAGACAAGATCCATCCCACACTCGCCGGAGAGGATCAACGCGAGGGTGGCGATCAACCCGCCCAGCAGCGCAATGTTTGTACCCGCGGCGCGGACACCCAGATAGCGCATGCGGCTGACCGTCGTTACCGCGAAGATCCCGAAGGGAACTGCCGAGCCAAACAGGAAGAAGTTGCTGACCCGCACCGCCGTTTGGCTGAGCGCGAGGAAAGCACGCAACTCCTCGGCCGGCGCGAAGGGGGTCGCGAAGCGCGCTCCGTGCCGGAGCACCGCTGCTGCCACGAGACCGGCCGCGAACAGCAGCAGGTGGACGGTGGCCAGCAGAAGAAGGGAAGGACCGCGAAAGCGAGGATTTGATTTCATAATGTAATCATTTATTACATAAACGAATTACTTATGCAATAATTTTTTCAAACGAAGATGACTCACAGTGAGATGGGATTAAAACAGCCGGCATTCCTGCTTGCCCAGCTTGGAGCCCACGCCGCCGGGCAATTTGCGGAAAGACTGAGGCTTCTGGAACTCACCCCGGCAGATGCGGGAATTCTGCGCCTGCTTCGGGTCGAGGCTGGGCCGAGCCAGCAGGAACTCGCGGCCCGATTGAACATTCATCCCAGCCGGCTGGTGGCCATACTGGATAACCTCGAGAAGCGCGGCCTGGTGGAGCGGACAGCCCACACCCGTGACCGGCGCCTGTACTCCATTCAACTGACAAAAGATGGCAACGAGATCCTGGAGCAGATCGGGAAGGTGGCGCGGGAGCATCAAGACGCCTTGCTCTCCGCTCTCGATAAGGAGGAACGGGAGGCCCTTGCTGCTCTGCTGCTCAAGATTGCCGATCAGCAGGGTCTCGTGCGCGGGGTGCACCCGGGATATCAACAATCGGGAAGTTCCAGGCCGGTCGAGGGCCGCCCCGCCAGACAAATGCCAAAGCCCTGAGGTTCCGCCTGCCTGGCAGCGGTGGCCTGTAACCCAGAGCGCACCGGCATTCGGCAGGCAGAGCCGGTGCGCCGCCCGACTCAGGCTTGCGTGTAGTCCATGCCGTCCAGGTCGGCGATCAGGCCCGGCCCGGTCGGCTTCCAGTTCAGCTTCTGCCGCGTGATCGCGCTGGAGGACGGCATATCCTGCCCGGCAAAGCGAGCAAGCCAGCCGAAATGCGCCTCCGCCTCCTCCGGCTTGATGCTGACCACCGGCACCTTCAGCCCGCGGCCGAGCGCCTCGGCGATCGCCTTCATCGACACGCCCTCCTCGTCCACCGCGTGGTAGATCGCGCCCGGCTCCGCCTTCTCAAACGCCAGACGGTACAGCCGCGCCACGTCGGAAACGTGCGCCGCCGGCCAGCGATTGCCGCCGTCGCCGATGTAGGCCGACACGCCCTTCTCGCGCGCCACGGCGATGCACGTAGGGTACCAGCCCCTGCTTGCGCGTGTCGTGAACCTGCGGCAGCCGCACCACGGAGGTGTTCACGCCGCGCGCCGTCAGCTCCTTCACCGCCGCTTCCGAAGCCGCGCGCGGATTCCACGAAGCGGTCGGGCTGTCCTCCGTCGATGGCTTGCCGTCCACATTGGCCGCGATCGCCGTGCCCGAGGTGACCACGAACGGCCGGTTCGAGCCCAGCAGCACCTCGCCGATCGCCTCGATCGCCTTGCGGTCGTCGTCGCAGTTCTTCTGAAACTGCGAGAAGTCGTGGTTGAAGGCCAGGTGAATGACGCCGTCCGACTTGGCCGCTCCGTCGCGCAGGCTGTCGAGGTCCTCGATGTTGCCATGCTTCACCTCGGCGCCCGGCTGCTCGCAGAGCTTCAGCGCCGGCCTCCGATCGCGTCAGCCCCAGCACCTGATGCCCTGCCTGAATCAACTCCGGAACCAGCGCCGAACCGATGAATCCCGGCGCCCCGGTCACAAAAATACGCATGATGATGTCTCCTTAAGTCTCATGAATATGCGGCCGATCTGCGCCGTCATCTCACTAGATGGGTCTCAGACCTGCGGACGATCTATACTGAAAGTCCGTATGATCGGTCCAATCGTCCCGCCGCCTCAGAATCGCGAGACCCAGAGAGCTCCGGGACGCCGCCCTTGCCAGCCGGGTCTGGGATCGAGCCAGCGCATGGACCCGCTCTCCGAGGTTCTTGCCCTGATGAAGCCGCAGGCTTTACGTCGCCGGCGGCTTCGCGGTGCCGGGCGATATGGCCATCCACTTTCCCGAAGCATCAGGGAATCAAGTGCTACGCCATGCTCGCCGGCCAGTGCTGGCTGGTCGTCGAAGGCGTGCCCGAGCCGGTGCTGCTCCACGCCGGGGACTGCTTTCTGCTGCCGCGCGGACTTCCGTTCCGGCTCGCCACCGACCTCTCGCTCGAACCGGTTCCCTACACCGTCGCCCTCGCCCGGCTCGGCATGACGAGCGAAGCCCCGGGAGTCACCGAAGGCGCGCGGTACATCGCCGGCGGCCACTTCGCCCTCACCGGCGGCCACGCCGAGATGCTCCTGCAGTCGCTGCCGCCCATCGTCCACATCCGCCGCGAGTCGGACAAGGCCGCCATGCGCTGGTCGCTCGAACGCATGCGCGAGGAACTCCGCGACCCGCAGCCCGGCGGTTCGCTGATCGCGCAGCAGCTCGCCTACATGATGCTCATCCAGGCGCTGCGCCTGCACTTGGCCGACGCCGCCAGCGCCGGCCGCGGCTGGCTTTCTGCGCTGTCTGACAAGCACATGAGCATCGCCATCGCCAGCATGCACAACGACCCGGGATATCCCTGGACGCTGCAGTCGCTGGCCGAACGCGTCGGCATGTCGCGCTCGGTCTTCGCCCTGCGCTTCCGCGAGACCGTCGGCGCCACGCCCATGGAGTACCTCACCCGCTGGCGCATGCTGCTGGCCGCCGACCGCCTGAAGAACTCCTCCGACGGCCTCTCCGCCATCGCGCAGTCGCTCGGCTACGAGTCCGAGAGCGCCTTCGGCAAGGCCTTCCGCCGCGTGATGGGCTGCTCTCCAAGGCAGTACATGCGGTCCACCGCGCCGTGCGCCATTGCCGGAACCAGCGTCGCTGAAGGGCGCGAACAGGAACTCGTTGCGATGAGGTAGAAAGGCACTGAGGGATTAATCGGCGGCGTGGGCCAGGTCGGCGGTGTCGTAGCGCGGCGTGGTCGCCATCAGGTTCTCCACGGCCTCGACGTGCGGATGCCGCCCGCGCGCCCCGACGCAGTGCAGTTCAGCGCCGCCGCGGCGCAGGCGAAATCAAGCTGCCGCTCGAGCGGCCATCCCTGCAGCAGGCCATAGATGAACCCGGCGTGGAAGATGTCGCCGGCGCCGGTGGTGTCGACCACCGGCACGCGGTACGCCGCGTGCAGATGGAAGCGGCTGCCCGTCCCACGCCAGCACGCCTTCCTGGCCCAGCGTCGCCGCGGTCAGCGGCAGCCGTAGCGCTCCTGCATGCGGCGCAGAGCCTGTTCCAGATTGCGTTCGCCGGTAAGCCGCGTGGGAAAATCGCGGCTCACGATCAGGTAGTCGATGTTTTCGATCAGCTCGTCGACGCCCGGCATACGTCTCGTCGAGATCGGCGATCACCGGAATGCCCGCTTCGCGGGCCCAGCGCGCGGCCTGCGTGGCCGCGGCCGTTTCATAGCCATCCACGTGCAGCGCGCGCGCATTCACGATCCATTCGCGGTCGAGATCGTCGGGCTGCAGCAGCAGGCGCTCGTCGCGCCGGCACAGCACGGTGCGCTCCCCGCCGCCATCCACCAGGATCAGCGACTGCGGGCTGGCTGCTCCGGCAACCTCGATGAGCCGCGCATCCACGCCGGTACGCGCAAACTCGCTGCGATGCAGGCGTGCCGGCATCGTCGTCGCCCAGCTTGCCCACGTAGCGCGTGCTCAGGCCCCAGGTCTGGCAGGCAATCACGGTGGTGGCGGTCTGGCCGCCCGGCATCACCGATGCCGTACTGTACTCCACCTTGGAGCCGCGCGCAGGGATACGTGGCAAGCGGAATCAGCGTGTCGGTGGCGTTCAGCCCTACGCCTACCAGATCAACCATTGACGGCTCGGCCATACGTTCATTGTAAAGGCGCGATGCGGATCGCATTTGTCGGATCCTCGCGGCTGTCAGGAGAAGCGCGTCGCCTTCCACAACCGCCACCCGCAGCCGCCGGCAGTCAGCACCAGCAGCCGCCGAAAGCACGCCCACCCAGCCAGAATTCATGTGCAAGCTCGGCACGCGCGCCTTCACGCCAAGCCAGATGAATACGCCCACGGCGCGGCCAGAATGAGGTAATCCCACCACGCGCGGCCTGCCCTCGACCGACAGTCGCCCTCGCCGCCATAGGCTCGCAGCACGCGGTCGTAGTCGAGGTCATAGCGGGCGCACTCGCGCACCAGCGCCTCGTTGATCGATCCGTGTTCCCGCTCCGTGGCGACGGCCGTACTGACCGCCAGCGCGCCGCAGATCATCACCAGCGAGCCGACCACCACCAGCAGCCGATGCGCGGCGTCGGCATGCGCCAGTTCGCCAAACACCAGCGCGCCCCACGCCAGTCCCCAGAGCTGGTTGGTATTGGAGAGCGGAATGCCGCGGCCGATGCCCAGGTACTTGGTGGCGAACTGCTGAAACAGATCGCCGATCACCCACACGAATCCGCCCAGAAACAGCCAGAACAGCATGTGCCCGACTTCGGGCGAATGAAAGACCGCGGCCTTGGTCCCTCCATCGAGCGCCAGCACCAGCGCGAGCACCGTGCCCAGTTCGCCGATGGTGAAGACGGTGACGAACGAGAGCGGGTTCATGCCGCTGATGTAGGCCTTGCGATAGGGGATGTACATGGTTCCCCACAGCAGGCTGGCCCCGGCGGCCGCGAGAATGCCGCCCACCGCGCGCTGCGCGTGCGCGCCGCCTCCGCATGAATGGTGCTGAAGCCGAGCATGATGGCCGCGGCGACAATGGCCAGCGCGCCCAGCACAACCTTGGCGATATTCTTGCCGCTGGCGCCCTTCAATTCGCCGAAGAGCAGCCGCCCCCACAGGATGCCGACCAGCGAGTTGGTGTTCCACAGCGGAAACGCAATCGCCAGGCCCACGTCGCGAATGGCAAAGACGGTGAGCGTGTTGGCCACCGCCCACAGCATGCCGGCGAGAATGGCGATGGGGATGAGGTGCCTGTTCTGAGCCAGGTCCGCGAACACGCTGCGCGTGCCTTTGAGCAGGGTGGGCAGCGACCAGCGCGCCGTAAACACGCCGGCCACCATGCACAGCGAGATGGCAAACGGCGACAGCCCGGAGTTGACCAGCTTGGTGGGAGCCTCGGCCGCGCCCAGCCACACGCCTGCCGCCAGCCCGCAGAGCACGCCGATGCCATGCACCGAACGAAACTGTATGCCGGCTTCGCCGTTGCGCTCATCGCGACAGGATCTGTCCTTTCCCGTGTGCGCGCAAGAAGACCTGCGCAATTAGTCGGCGAGCATCGATCAATGCAGAGTGATCAGAAGCGCGAGGCCGATGCCGAGAACGATCAGCGGAATCAGGAAGTGCCTGTCGGTGAGAATGGCGCGGATTCTTTCCAGAAACGGTCATCGGTGTCCCGTCTGTCCTGCGCAAGCGACTGGCGCAACCATAAAGATGGCCCGGCGAGTCGTGTCAATGCAACCGGCGCTGCAGGATAGCCGATCCTGCATGGTGCAGCTTCTCAAAGGCACGTTGCAGCCGAGGCCACGCGCGGAATTCCCTGCAGGTCCGGCGTGAACTCGATCCGCTCGAATCCGCTCGCGCCCGAGCAGCGCATCGAATCGCCTGTGCCTGGCCCATACCCGATTTCGAGAGCAATGAAGCCTGCCGGCGACAAGCACCGCGAACGCCGCGGGAATCAAGCGCCGATAGATAGCGAGACCGTCTTCGCCGGCGAACAGCGCCATGGCCGGTTCGTGGTCGCGCACTTCCACGGACAGCGATGCGCGATCGGCGTCGGCGACGTAAGGAGGATTGGAGACCACGATATCAAAGCGTTCTCGCGGCCCACTCGGTGCGAGCAGATCGCCGTGCAGAAAGCGAATGCGGTCCGCGACACCGTTGCGTTCGGCATTCTCCCGCGCAATGGCCAACGCCGGCCCGGAAAGATCGATCGCGGTGACGCTTGCGGCAGCGGGCAACTCGTGCGCCAGGGCGACCGCAATGGCTCCTGATCCTGTGCCCACGTCCACGATGCGCGGCCGCGGTCAAACGCTGCGCCAGCGCCATCGCCTTCTCGACCAGATGCTCGGTCTCCGGACGCGGAATCAGCACATCCGGCGTGACGCGAAAAGGCAGCCCGTAGAACTCCGTTTCGCCGATGATGTACTGCATCGGCTCACCGCGGCAGCGGCGCTCGAGCAAGGCCGCGTAACTGCGCCGCTTCGCGGCTCATCGCAGCTCGTCTTCCGATGCGCCAGCAGCGCGGCTCGTTCTGTTGCGATCACGTGGCAGCAGCAGCAGTCTCGGCATCGCGGCGGGCGCGCTCCGGATGCGGCCCGTCGCGAAGCTGCGCTTCGCCCTGTCGACAAGCCACTCAGCGCAGCCGTCATTCATGCGGCCTGTCGTTTCCGCCTTCAACTGCTCCGCCTGGTAGTGCGTGATCGAGCGCATCCACGATCGGCTGCAGCCGCCCTTCCATCATCAGGTCGAGCTGGTGCAGGGTCAGCCCGATGCGGTGATCGGTGAGCCGGTTCTGCGGGAAGTTGTAGGTGCGGATCTTCTCGCTGCGGTCGCCCGTGCCCACCTGCTGCTTGCGCTCCTCGGCCAGTTCGGCATTCTGCTTGCTCCATCTCCTGCTCGTAGAGGCGGGAACGCAGCACGCGCATGCCCTTTTCGCGATTCTTGATCTGCGACTTCTCGTCCTGGCAGCTGACCACCGTGTTGGTGGGAATGTGCGTGATGCGCACCGCGGAGTAAGTCGTGTTCACCGACTGGCCGCCCGGGCCCGAGGAGCAGAAGGTGTCGATGCGAAGATCCTTGGCCTCGATCTTGATGTCCACGTCCTCGGCCTCAGGCAGCACCGCCACCGTGATGGCCGAAGTGTGCACGCGCCCCTGGGTCTCGGTCGCGGGAACGCGCTGCACGCGATGCACGCCGCTCTCCCACTTGAGCTGCGAATAGACGCGCTCGCCTTCGATGATGGCGATGACTTCCTTGTAGCCGCCCACGCCCGACTCCGACAGCGACAGCACCTCGACCTTCCAGCGATGCTGCTCGGCAAAGCGGGTATACATGCGGAAGATCTCGGCCGCGAACAGCGAAGCCTCGTCGCCGCCCGTGCCGGCGCGGATTTCGAGAATGACGTTCTTCTCGTCGTTGGGATCCTTGGGCAGCAGCAGGACCTTGATCTCTTCTTCAAGCGCAGCGGCGCGCGGCTCGAGCGCGGCGATCTCTTCCTCGGCCATGGCGCGCATGTCGGCGTCGCTCTCGGCCAGCATGCGCGCGCGCGTCGGCCAGGCCCTGGTGCACCTGCTTCAGCTCGCGATACTTCTCCACCGGCTCTTCGATCTCGCGCAGCGCCTTGGCCGTCTTCTGATATTTTTCGTGGTCGTTGATCACTTCGGGCAGCGAGAACTGCGCCTGCAGTTCGTTGTAGCGCTGCTCCATCTGTTCCAGGCGATCAAGCATGGCAATCTCCGTCGGCCCACGGCGTGCGGCAATCTGTGCTGATCCGGTTTATGGGTCGGAAAAAGGGCGCAGAACAGTGTAGGCGGCGGGCGCCGCTAGAGGAGGGCCGGGATGGGCTGGTGGAGGGCCACGTCACTTTCTATTCTAGCGCGAATTGAATTGGCGCCCAAATGACACTTTTGTGCTTATGATTATCGGCGGCCAGAGCGGCGACTACCGCTCTCCTGCCGATGCTGACGAGATAAGGCATGCAGACGATGGTTCAATGGCGAAAGACTCGATTCACGGCGCGAGCCTTGCGACGCAGCTCGGCTGCGCTCGTGGTTGGCGGCATGAGTCGGCTCTCCCTGGCCCAGGCTGCCGCTCCTGCGGCGGAAAAGAGCAAGAGCTTTCCGCGAAAACTTCCTGTGGGGATGCGCCACCGCCGGCCTACCAGGTGGAAGGCAACAACACCAACACCGACTTCTGGATGATGGAGTACCTGCCCGAGCATGTTCAAAGAGCCCTCGGGCGATGCCTGCGATCACTACCACCTCTACCCGCAAGACATCGCCATGCTCGCCGACCTTGGATTCAACACTTACCGCTTCTCGATCGAGTGGGCGCGCATTGAGCCGGAAGAAGGCCTCTTCTCCAACGCCGAGCTGGATCACTACCGGCGCATGCTGGCCGCCTGTCACGAACATCACCTGACCCCGCTGGTGACCTACTCCCACTTCTCGCTGCCGCGATGGTTTGCCATGAAAGGCGGATGGGAGCAGAGAATGCCCCCGACCTGTTTGCGCGCTTCTGCGAGAAGGCGACCCGCTACCTGGGCGACCTGATCGGCTATGCCTCGACCATGAACGAGCCCGATCTTCCGCAGTTGCTGAACTGGATCAACCTGCCCGGCGCGCCCGGCGGCATGAGCATCGCCCAGATGATGCAGGTCCAGCCAGGACAATGTCCGCAAGCAGGCCAACGCGCCGGAGTTCGCCGACATCTTTATCGGCGACCCCAGAAAAAGCGCGAAGGCCTGCTGGCCGCGCATGCCAAGGCCAGGGACGCCATCAAATCGGTGCGGCCCGCCTTGCCGGTAGGATTCAACCTGGCCATGCAGGACGACCAGCCCGCGCCCGAAGACAGCCACCTCGAAGAGAAGCGCAAGGATGTCTACGGTCCCTGGCTCGAGGCCGCCAAACACTGCGACTACCTCGGCGTGCAGACCTACTCCCGTTCCATTGTCGGCAAAAAGGATCTGCCCGCCCCAGCCGGCGCGGAACTCACCCAGACCGGCATGGAGTTTTATCCCCTCTGCGTGGAGCACGTGGTGCGCTATGCCGCCAAAGAAACCGGCGTACCCATCCTCGTGACCGAGAATGGCATTGCCACCGAAGACGACACCCGGCGCGTGGCCTACTACCAGCAGGCCCTGGCCGGCTTGCAGCACGCTATCGACGACGGCGTCGATGTGCGCGGTTACGTCGCCTGGTCGCTGATGGATAACTTCGAGTGGATGTCGGGCTACACGCCCAAGTTCGGCCTGGTCGCCGTCGACCGGAACACCCAGAAGCGGACCATCAAGCCCAGCGCCGCGATCCTGGGCAATATCGCCCGCCGCAACGCGCTCTAAGCCGGTTCCGACGGAAGGAGACTCAGGTCCCGGCCGCGATCTTCCGCCGCGATCAGTCGCCGGTATTGCGGTTGGGGATGTGGATGGGGTCCACGCCCGTGAAGACAGCCCCGCAGGCATCGGCGGTTGGGGAATAGGTCTTTACCCCCGAATACACCTTGCACATGTCCTCGATGCGAAACGTGCCGAACTTGGAATCATCGTGGGCCAGGGTGCGCTCCACTCCCTTGTGGCGGAAGCGCACATCCACGTCCACATCCTCGGCCTTGCTTGCGCCCTTGATCTTGCCGGCAAGCGTGTTGTTCGCGCCTGCGGCATAGCCGTCGCCCAGCGCCACGGCCCAGTGGCAGATGTCGCGCGAGTCCTGCTGCGTGCCTCGCCAGTTGAGAATCGTCCCACGGGCGATCGCCGGTACGGAACCATCCCCGTTCAAAAGGATCGGGACGCCGTCGCCGAGAAACGTGTTGGCATTCTCCGCGCCCAGCGCCATGCCCTTCTTCAAAATCCAGCGCAGCGACACAAATCCTGACTTGAACAGCCACCAGTACACGCAGTTGAAGCAGACCTGTCCCGACGGAAACGGATTCTGCGCCCGGGTCATCTTCTCAAACGGCGGATTGATGGGGCTCCCATTGCCCACCAGCTCCGCGGCGTCGGCCACCGAACTCAGCCCCGGCGTCAGCGCAACGTAGGCCATGATCGCCTCGCGCACCGTGGCTTCCGGCTTGCTCAGGTAGAAATCCATGGTGAGCGCCGCGCCGCCCGCGCTGTTGAGGTCGGCCGGAATCCCCAGCGCCCCTCCCGTCTGCCGCGCCCAGTTGGTCCCCAGGTAGGTCAGGTGCAGCAGCCGCAGCGCGCGCACCGCGCGGCCTACCGTGCTGTTGCCAAACACCGCGTAGCGCGGGTTTCCCGCCAGCGAAAGCGCGCGGCCCGCCGCGTCCGTGCTGATGGGCAAAGTCTGGTGAACATGGGCGGCCAGCCCCTGGTCCACCGTTTCGAGGTAGCGCTTGGTATCAGCGTAGCGTTGTTGCGGTGTCCAGGAGTCGCTCACCGCGCAACTATAAACACACGTCAGCGGCGCGGCAAGTTAAAACCTGCGGCGCTACGAAACCGGATGATTGCGCCTATCGCGCCTATTCACTCACGAAAGGTCTATTTCTCCGTCGATCACCCTTCCGTGGGCACCTTTTCATCCATGTGCCGGAAGGAGAGGTTCGGAGATCAGGGTGGGCCACCCGCCGGTATCTGGCTAGAGACCGGATTTCGCTAAGATCCGCGCTCCACTGGTTCCCCACGAGATACCAAGGTTCCTAGGCAGTTACCTGGAAGGGGTGGAGTGTCCCTATCCTCCCGACGCTGTAGGCGGCGTGCTCTTCGCTCGGAACGCCTCATTGCTGTTTACGGATGTAAACGCGGTACAAGGTCACCTGATGGCGGCCTGCGAGGATCGCCGATGGTCGAGCGGTTCCAGGAATCGGCCGCACTCACCGGCTTAGCATGGAACCACTTCCGTATCACGAAATAAAGCAGGAGATTGTTTATCCCTCCGACTTGACGACGAGCGCCGTGAGTGCTCGATGAAATTCCCGAGGCCACGCGCCGTAAAGAGGACTCCGGCCGGTCCCTTTACAGCTAGGAAGATCGAGAAAACTCCACGGAGCAGTGAGGATTATCCCTGGAAGGTACGCCGCTCCATAGCCATCGTCTACGAGCGTAGCGCCAGCCCACAGCGTCAGGAGCACGACGTCGTAGGTCCCTATAATCGCATACGACCGTCGATGCTTCCCGCGTCTGAAATCGCGTCTAACCGAAACGACCATCACGCCGATTTATGACGAGGGCGAGAACCGCTGCAACGGTGCGGGTCGCTACTCTATCTACTGCAACCATTTGCCTCTCTCCCGTCACGATGCTTCTGCACGATTTGCAACTGCCAGTGTCCCGCCTTCTCAAGCAGGGAGGATCTGTGCGTTCTTGTGCCGCTTCACGATAACATTGGTGTCCAGGATTGAGACGCGCTTAGCCAGAACTCTGAGCCGGACGGCATATGTAAACCAGAGCGACCTCGCGATTCAATTCCTGGCAGTCTCTGCATCTGCGTCCAAGACAGTAGTTGGCGCTTATTCCCTTGGCCGACGCCTCCTCTTCTCCTAATCTACTTCACCCAACGATGTCTCACGAAGGTGTTGAAGTAGTCGCGGACAACTTCTGATTCATCGGCATGCTCATATCCTGCAATAGCATTGATAAGCGTCACCGATCGATGACGCGTCAGGTTCAGTCAGCACCTAATTGTACGGTCGTAAGGTTCGTGTCCATCTGAACTGCTCCTTGGCCTACTGGTGTAGCCCCGCCCGCTGGTCCGAACGAAGAATAGGTTGCACTTCCGTTTGGGTGAATAGAAACAACGCCTGCGTGGCCAACTCCCCCAAGCTTGTCAGTGAAAGCGACGAACGTAGCATCCTTTCCAGATGGACTCGTTGTATACAAGGGGGCTGTTTACTGCGTAAGCGTACTTGTTCCAGCGTTGCGGATTGATCATCCGAAGTTCGTTCATGATGATCGGGTCCGGGGACATGAATCTCCCCATTGAGCTTGCATAGTACCTGGGTCTCGTTCTTTGCCGGTAAAGTTCACACCGCAGCTCAGAAACACTCGATCACGTCGCAGGCATTCATCAGCGGCATCTGCAGATTGGAGTCGTGGTCGGCGTCGGAGTAGATGGTGATCGTCGCCGCCTTGTAGTCGCCCGGAGCCGCGGTCATGATGTTGGGCACAAAGGTCTGCGGGTTGCGGTCGTAGAGCGGAAACCAGGTGCTCTGGATCTCCACCATCACCGTGTGCCCGGCCTTGAACACGTGATCCACGTCGTGCAGGCTGAACCGGTACTCCCGCACCGAGTCGGCGCGCATGGCGTGCGGATCGTCGAAGCCGTTCAGGTAGCGGCCGCGGAAGATCTCCTCGTTGGTCATCAACTGGTAGCCGCTCATCTTGGGGTCCGACGCGTCTTGGGGATACTCGTCGATCAGCTTCACCACCATGTCGTTGTCGGTTCCGGTGGTGGCCGCAAAGATATCGGCCATCACCTCGCCGGTGACCACCAGGTCCTTTTTCAGGACCGGCAGCTTCCACACCGCGACATCCTTGCGGTCGGTCACAAAGCGCTGGTCTTCGGTGAGCCACGTGCCCCACTTCGAACCATCCGCGTAGGTCGGCTGGATGGGCCGGTGACGGTAGGGCACCGGATTGGCCGGGTCGCTTACGTAGCTGGTCTTGGCCTGCTCCTTGGGGTCGCTCCAGCTCAGCTTGCCGTCTCCCTCGAGATGCAGGCTGGTGGGCGCGGACTCTTTGGGCGGAAAGTGCGCGTAGCGCTTCCACGTGTTCGAGCCGGTCTGAAAGCTGGCCGTGTCCTGGAGGTCAAAACCAGAAGCATTCGTTCCCGGCTCGTCCTTCAGGTAGTGGGCAAAAAACTTGGCTTCGATCTGGGCGCGGAACTCCTTGCCGATGGGCTCGCCGAAGTCCAGATTGCCCAGGTGCCGCGATGACGAACACCAGTACCCATGCCGCCATGGCCCCAGCACCAGGAAGTTTTCGCCGCTTGCTGTCGTGCGGCTCCAGCTTGGCGTACTCCTCCTGCGGCCCCCACATGTCTTCCTGGTCGTAGTAGCCGCCCACGGTCAGCGTGGGCACGGTGACCGCGTTCAGAGAGTGCTCCACGCCCCGCGACGACCACACCTTGTCGTACGCCGGATGGTCGAGAAACAGCTTCCAGGTGGGCAGCATCTTGTTGCCCGACTTCTTCACGTCCTGCTCGAAGTCGCCGCGCTCCAGAAAGTAGTCGTAGCCATCGCGCGGCTTGCCGTCCTTGTCCTTGCCGTAGCTGACCTCGGTCATCTCCTTGTCCGACTCGAGGCCGTAGACGTAGTCGTAGCCATAGGTCTGGCGAAAGGCGCCGTTGTGGAAGAAGTCATCGCCCATCCACACGTCGATCATGGGCGCCTGGGGCGAGATCGCCTTCACCGCCGGATGCGGATCGATGCCCGCCGCCATGGCCAGAAAACCCGGATAGCTGGTGCCGATCACGCCCACGCGGCCGTTGTTGCCGGAAACATTCTTGAGCAGCCAGGCCACGGTGTCGTAGGTGTCGGTGCTTTCGTCGATGGCCTTGGGATCGTTGTGGTCGGCCATGCGGCCGGCTCATCACAAACTCCCCCTCGCTCTTGAACCGGCCGCGAATATCTTCGCCAACGTAGATGTAGCCGGCCCGCGCCAGCTCCGGCCGTCCCCCAAAGAAGGAGGCGCGGGTGGTTCCGTCCACACCGTAGGGCGTGCGCTGCATCAGGAACGGCAGCGGTCCCGGGATGTCCGCCGGCTTCAGAATGACCGCGTGCAGCTTGACGCCGTCGCGCATGGGGATCATCGCTTCGCTGCGCTGATAGTCGTGAAACACGTGATGCACCGGCTCCCCGCTGCGCGTGAAGACCTCTTCCGGCTCCCCCGAAACCGCGACGCTTTGCGGGTGCCCCGCAGCGTCCACCGTGAACTTGAAGGTCATCTTCGAATCCGGCACGCCGAACTCGAGCGGCGCGATCGGGTTCAGCTCGGTAGGCACGCGCCGCTCCGACTCCACCACCAACTTGCCTCCCTGCTCGTAAAAGCTCAGCGGCGTGTCGGGGTCAGTGGCATCGGTGTACTCGCCGGCCAGGGAAGTCAACGAAGCTGCGGCCGGTGCCTGTGCCGCGGCAACCCCGCTCACCCACGCAGGCCCCAACATTCCCACGGCCAAGGAAAAGACGACGAGAGCAGCGCGGAAACGAACCAAGAGACCTCCGATGGAAGGGGTAGACCTTAGAGTGAGTTTCAGGTGTGAGCGAACCGTCGTCTCACCGGTTGAGAAGCTTCACACATTTTACATAGAGCGATTTATCGTTCCGGTTCGTCTGATCAATGAAGCAGTTCTCGGAGCCCAGCGCGACCGGGTTCCGCCCGATTCCCCACCCCGCACCAGCCGCGTCGCAACGGAAAATCAAACGATCTTGCCGCTCCACATTCTATCGAGGAGTCGTCTGCCGCTCTATGCACGTCTTTTTTGGCTCTCTGCATCGCCGCGTAATCGTGCATCGCGCTGCCGTGATCCTGATCTTGGTGTGCGTCGTGGGGAGTATCCCGTCACCTGCACAGTTGGCCAGCCCGGGTTCCCCTGGCAAGATCATGGGGACGGTCGCTGATCCCACCGGCGCCGTCATTCCCCAGGCCAAGGTCACCGTCACCCGCACCGGGTCCGCGCCCATCGTGGTCCTGTCCGACGGCGCGGGCAGCTTCTCCGTCTCCAACCTCAAGCCCGGGCTGTACGCCATTCAGGCCGAGGCGCCCGGCTTTCACGCCACGCAGAGCGAAGGTGTGCGCGTCTCCCCGGGCGCGGTGCAGCGGCTTACCCTTACCCTCGCCATCGAGGCCGACCAGCAGCAGGTCACGGTCACCGATTCGACCCCCGACAGCAGCCCCGAATCGAATGGCGGCGCCATCGTGATGAAGGGGGACGACCTGCGCGCGCTCTCCGACGATCCCGATGAGCTGCAAAACCAGCTTGAGGCCATCGCCGGTTCCGATGCGGAGACCGGAACCCAATTTTATGTAGACGGATTCAGCGGAGGGCGGCTACCGCCCAAATCGGCGATCAAGGCGATCCGCATCAACCAGAACCCCTACTCGGCTCAATACGACACCCTGGGCTTCGGACGTATCGAGATTGAAACCAAGCCCGGCGCCGACAAACTCCACGGCGACCTCTGGATGCAGGGCAACGATTCGCCTTGGAATGCGCCCAATCCGTTCGTCACCTCGCAGCCGCCCTACTACTCGTACCAGTACGACGGGGATGTGAACGGTCCGGTCAAAAAAGCGGCATCCTACTTCGCCAGCATCTACAACCAGAACGGCGTCAACGACGCCATCGTCAACGCCGTGGTGCTCGATCCATCTTTGGCTCCCACGCCGTTTACCCAGGCCATCTCCAACCCCGCGAGCACCCTGGAGTTTGCGCCGCGCGTCGATCTGCAATGGGGCAAAGTGCAGACCCTGAGCCTGCGCTACCAGTTGAGCCGCACCACCGCCACCAATGCCGGCGTGGGCCAGTTTGAACTGGCCTCGCAGGGCTACAACAGCACCAACACCGAGCAGGTGCTGCAGTTCAGCGATTCGCAGGCCTACGGCGCCCGCATCCTCAATGAAACCCGCTTCCAGTACATCCGCAATCGCAACAACCAGACGCCCCAGTCCATTACGCCGACCCTGGCGGTGCAGGGCGCCTTCACCGGCGGCGGCAACAACACCGGCATCAATCGCGACAATCAGGACCACTACGAATTCCAGAACTACATCCACATCGACTTCGGCGCGCACGATCTCAACCTCGGCGCCCGTCTGCGCACCATACGCGACTCCAATTACTCGACGGCGGGCTTCAACGGCCAGTACACCTTCGCGTCTCTGGCGGCCTACCAGGCCACGCTGCAGGGGATGGCGGCAGGATTAAGCCCACAGGCCATTCGCGCCGCGGGCGGCGGCGCCAGCCTCTTCTCCCAGACCGAAGGCACGCCCAACATCGCCGTCTCGCTCTTCGACGCCGGGCTCTACGCCGAAGACAACTGGAAGTGGAAGGAGAACGTCACCCTCAGTTACGGCCTGCGCTTCGAGTCGCAGACCGGCATGCACGACCACGCCGACTTCGGCCCCCGCCTGGGGGTTAACTGGGCCATTCCCGGCGCGAAAAACAAGCCGCCGCGCGCCGTGATCCGCGCCGGCTATGGCTTCTTCTTCCAGCGCTTCGCGTCTACCGGCCTTCTGCAGGCGGAGCGTCAGAACGGCATCACCGAGCGCGCCCTGGTGGTCAACGATCCCGACTTCTATCCCGGCACCTGCGCCAGCGACCCGGCCGCCTGCAGCGCCGCCACCCAGAACGCGCCCACCATCTACCAGGTCAGCCCCACGCTCCGCGCGCCCTACACCATGATCGCCGGCCTGGGCATGGACAAGCCCCTGGGCAAGTTCGCCAATCTCTCCATCAACTACATGTACTCCCGCGGCGAGCACCTGTTTCTGACCCGCAACATCAACGCCCCTCTGCCCGGCACCTACAACCCCGCTGACCCCGCCAGTGGAGTGCGTCCGCTCGGGAGCGACGAAAACATCTATCAATACGAGTCCGACGGCGCTTCTTCGCGCAATCGCCTTGTCCTCAATGGCGGCGTTCACACCAAGCGGGTGGGCCTCTTCGGCCGCTACATGCTGAGCAAGATCAATACCAACACCTCGGGGCTCAGCAGCTTTCCCTCCGACCAGTACGACCTTCATCTCGACTATGGCCGGGCCGCGTTTGATCTCCGCAACCGCATCTTTATGGGCGGCTATACCCGGCTGCCGTTCGGCTTCTCCGTCAACCCCTTCATCGTCTACCAGTCCAGTTCGCCATTCAACATCGTGGTCGGCGAAGACCTAAACGGGGACACCCAGTTCAACGATCGTCCCGCCTTCGCCACCGACCTGTCGCGCCCCAGCGTCTACCAGACCCGCTGGGGTACTTTTGACGCCCAGCCTCTGCCGGGCCAGAAGATCATTCCCATCAACTACGGCAAGGGCCCGGGGCTGTTTGTCGCCAATCTGCGCATCAACCGGCGCTTCAACTTCGGCCCCGTGGTCCCCGACGATAACCCGCCGCCGGCTGCCAAAGATGGGCAGGGCGTCGCCAAGACTGCGGCCAAGCCGGTCAAGAAAGAGATCGTGCGCCGCTACACCTTCGGCATCGGCGTTGGCTCGGAGAACATCCTCAATCACCGCAACCTGGCCCAGCCCGTAGGCGTGCTCGGGTCGCCGCTATTCGGCACATCCACGGCCCTGCAGAACGCGTGGGGCGGCAATGGCTCGGCCAATCGCACCGTCAACCTGGAGACATTTTTTCGTTTCTAGGAGTGACTGAAAACTCGGAACAAACGCGCTCTGTAACAGGGCATGAATTCAGTCATGCCAATAAAGCCGATCAGATTAACTGGCTTTAAGCCCCTATGCGGCTGTGACTGGCCGATTTCTCCCGATTGGGCGGGTTCTAATCAACTCCCAAGGAAGGCTTGCCCGGCACGCATGGGTAAATTGTCGTGGGCTTTCTGGGACGGGAAAGGTTTCCCCATCTCTCAAAATCTGCAAAGATAGCAGTCATGACGAGTGTTGCCGCTCCTTCGCAAGTCTTCGCTGCCCGCATCGGGCGCATTGAGGTTTCCGCAACCATGGCCGTGGCCGCCGAGGCCGCCAAACTGCGCGCCGGGGGCGCCAACCTGGTCGACTTCGGCGCCGGCGAGCCCCATTTCCCGACCCCGCGCCACATCAAGGACGCCGCCATCGCCGCCATCGATGCCAACTTCACCCGCTATACCGTCGTGCCCGGCATCCCCGACGTGCGCAAGGCCATCGTCGAACGCCACGCCTGCGACTTCGGCTCCGACTACGGCATCGACGAAGCCATCTTCACCACCGGCGGCAAACTCGCCCTCTTCAATACCATCCAGGTCCTGGTGGACCACGGCGACGAGGTCATCCTGCCCGTGCCCTACTGGGTCAGCTTCAAGGACATCATCCAGTACGCCGGCGGCAAGGTCGTCTTCCTTGAAACCAGTGAGGCGGAAAACTTCCGCATCACCGCCGACGCCATCGAAAAGGCCATCACCCCGCGCACCAAGGCCATCATTCTCAACTCGCCGTCCAACCCCGCCGGTTCCGTAGTCTCCGCCGAGGACCTGGAGCGCATCGTCCATCTCGCCCACGACCGCGGCATCTTCCTGCTCCTGGACGAGTGCTACGTGTACCTGAACTACGCCGGCAAGCCCGTCTCCGGCGGCTCCTTCACCTGGGCCAAGGAGCACCTGGTGGTGCTCGGATCGCTTTCCAAGACCTATTCCATGACCGGATGGCGCGCCGGCTTCGCGCTGGCCTCCAAAGCCGTGGTTGCCAATCTGAGCAAGCTGCAGTCGCAGTCCACCTCCAACGCCGCCAGCATCGTCCAGAAGGCCTCCATTGCCGCGCTGGCCGGCTCGCAGGAGTGTGTCTGCGACTTCCGCGCCGAATTCATCGAATTGCGCGACTACATGCTGGCCAGACTGGCCGAGATCCCCGGCGTCACCTGCACCCGGCCCGAGGGAGCCTTCTACGTTTACCCCAACATCTCCGCCTTCCTGGGCAAGTCGGGGGTCAAGACCGCCACCGAGCTGGCCACCCGCCTGCTTCACGAAGCCCACGTCGTCACCGTGCCGGGCGAGGCCTTTGGCACCGGCGAACATATCCGCATCTCTTACCCGGTCACAAAGCAAAACATCGACGAGGGGACGCGCCGCATGGGAGAATTCCTCACACGGTTGGCCTAGGGAACCCTGGCCCGGTCCCTCCAGTCCATCGATGTCCGGACAGCAGCGCAACCACAGTTAAAAGAACGTATGTACCCGCCGTCACTGTTCAAACCTTGCGCTCGTCGCTTAGGATGTGTCTTCCATGTCGAAGCAGATTGATTTTCGTCCTGTGATTCTCGCGGGCGGCAGCGGCACCCGCTTCTGGCCCCGCTCTCGCCGCGCCCGGGCCAAGCAGGTGTTAGCGCTCGATGGGGAACGATCCATGATTCAGCAGACCGTCGAGCGGCTCAAGCCGCTGGCCGGCCTCGACCACACCTGGGTCATCACCAACGAGTACCTGGCCCACGAAATCGCCGACCAGTTGCGCGGCGTTCCCGCTCACCAGATCATCCAGGAGCCGGTGGCGCGCAACACTGCGCCCGCCTGCGGCCTGGCCGCCTTTATCATCGAGCGGCAAAATCCCGACGCCGTCCTCGGGGTGTTTCCGTCCGACCACGTCATCTCCGATGAGCCTCGCTTCCTCAAGGCGCTGCAAAAAGGCATCGCCCTGGCCGCGGCCGGGGAAAACATCGTCGTGCTGGGCATTGAGCCCACCCGTCCCGAAACCGGCTACGGCTACATCGAAACCGGGGACTTCTCTTCCAATGATTCCGCCCTGCACGTGCGCCGCTTCACTGAAAAACCCAACCTGAACCGCGCCGAAGAATTCGTCGCCGCGGGGAATTACTACTGGAACTCAGGTATGTTTCTGTGGTCGGCCCGCACCCTCGCCAACGCCGTGCGCGAACACCTGCCTGAAACCGCGCCCATGCTGGCCAAAATCGCGGGGTGCTTTGGCACGCCCGAATTCGAAGCCTGCTTCCACGAGTACTATCCCCAGTGCGAAAACATCTCCGTGGACTACGCGGTCCTCGAGCCGCGTTCCGCGAAGGGTGAACACCTCTCCAACCTCTACTGCCTCCCTGCCGAATTCACCTGGAACGATCTCGGCTCCTGGGCTTCACTCTACGAGTACCAGGTCGAGACCCGGCTGCGCGGAGACGGCGAAGGCAATGTCGCTGAAACCGAAGGGCATCTCACCATCGACGCTGGAAACAATTACATTTACAGCCCCAAGAAATTCGTGGCCCTGGTAGGCGTCGAAAATCTGGTTGTCGTCGACACGGAGGACGCGCTCCTGATCGCCCACCGCGATCACTCCCAGGATGTGGGCAAGATCGTGAAGGAGCTGGGTCTTTCCGGCCGCCACGAACTGATCTAGGGACGCGATTGAAAACCCTGACCGATGTGCCCTGTAACCGCATGCCTTGTAACAGGGCACGGCTTCAGCCGTGCCGATAACGCCTCTAGAAATGAGGTTGAAACCCCTCAAACGCATGCCTTGGATCAGCCCGCCTTGTAACAGGGCACGGCTTTCAGCCGTGCCGATAGCGCCTCAAGAATGATTGGGGCTTCAGCCTCTCATGGGCCTCACCGAATCCACGATCTCTGCAAAATAGCCGGCATGGCGAAGAACGGAACTGCTTAAACACGTCTAAACTCCGGTTTGCAACGGGGAACCATTACCCCGAACCAGGAACGGCACCCGGTACTCCGCCGCACTTCAGGCTCTCAGAGCCAGTTGAAAGCGATCGGAGTTAGCATGCACTGTTTCCTCTGATAAGACCTTTATGCGCACTTACGCAACGCTGCCAAGTGATGACAATCACTGCATTTTCAATGTTTATGCGCGAAAAGTAGACTGCAGTAGCCATCGGAATAACCCGTCAGGCCCGGACACGTTAGAATGAGTTTCGGCGCAGTGGGATCCGCTGGCGTGAACCGCGGGACCAGGCGAGAAGGCGGGGGAGTTACCAAAAGCGCCATTATTCTAAGACGGTGCGGCACCTCCTTGTTTTATAGCGAAGTAAATGGAAATTAACCTCCGTTCACGAGCGAATTCGATGAGCAATGCCTAAATCGGCCGCGCGATCACAAGTGGCCCATGCAGGACTGCTCTAACACCGTAATCGTGAAAGGTCAACTGAATCATTTTGCGATGTTCGTATAACTTGACTTGGCTACGGCGGCTGTTCTCTTCGAACAGTCTTTACATAACTCGAACAGACTTTGGATAAATACGACCGTAACTTAACTGCCGAAGCGCTGGTATAGCACCGGGCTTCCTATAACACCGAGAGGAATTACAGACAATGCGCAAACTCATTCTCTGCCTGGCATTGGCCAGCGCCGGAGGGCAAGCCTTTGCCCATCATCATCATGCGGGCGCCACTTACACGGTGACACCGACTGCAGGCACGGGCGGCACCATCAGTCCGGCCACGGCGCAGACCGTCAATTCCGGCAGCACAACCAGCTTCACCGTCACCCCGAGCTCCGGCTACCAGATAGCCTCAGTAGCCGGATGCGGTGGTACGCTCTCAGGCAGTAAGTACACCACCGGGGCAATCACCGCAGCCTGCACCGTGTCCGCCACCTTCGCTGCAAGTGCGGCGACCTACACGGTGACACCGACCGCCGGTACGGGTGGCGCCATCAGTCCGGCCACGGCGCAGACCGTCACCTCCGGCAAAACAACCAGTTTCACCGTCACCCCGAGCTCCGGCTACCAAATAGCCTCGGTAGCCGGATGCGGTGGTACGCTCTCGGGCGGCACCTACACCACCGGGGCAATCACCGCAGCCTGCACCGTGTCCGCCACCTTCACTGCAAGCTCGGCGACCTACACAGTGACCCCGACCGCTGGTACGGGCGGCGCCATCAGTCCGGCCACGGCGCAGACCGTCAAATCCGGGAGCACAATCAGCCTGAGTGTCACACCAAAGTCCGGTTATCAGATTTCCTCGGTCACAGGCTGCGCAGGCACACTCTCCGGCACCACCTATAAGACCGGATCGATCACGGCAAACTGCGCCGTGTCGGCCGCCTTCTCGGCCACGACTGCCGGGACCGGCGCCAATCACTATGTACTCAAGGGGGCAACCGGCAGCAACAACGGCAGCAGCTGGACCAATGCATGGTCGGAGTTGAGTCAGATCAACTGGTCGAGCGTAGCTTGCGGCGACACCATCTGGATTGGCGGCGGAACGTACACCACCGGGTTGACAATCAACAAGACCTGCACCGCGTCTACTCCGCTTACCATCCAGAGCGTCCTTTCCACCGACGCTGTTCCCACCGCGGCAGCTGGATATACCACTGCGGTTCTGGACAAAGTCGTGATGCTTGACGGGGGCGTCGATCTGAGCGGCGGTTCTTACATTACCTTGAGTGGACGCACCGGAACCCCGGCGGGCAACAACTACGGTATGTCCGTCGAGTGTGACAACACTGCCGGCCTGGGTGGCTGCAATGCCTTCTCCGGAGCCGAAAGCGGTAACCTGAGCAACGTCACCGTGTCGTATGTCGAGATGTATGGGCCACCCTGCGTCCTGGCGGAAAACTGCGGCGGCGGAGGAGCCAGCGGATTCAACGTCGCGCCTTCCAACAACACGGTCAACAGTCTTCTGCTCGATCATGACTGGATCCATCAGTGGGGCGAAGGGGTTCGCACCAGCAACTGGTCCAACTGCACCATTCAATACACCGACATCGACACCACCCACAACGATGGCCAACAGCATGAAGATGTGATCTACAACTACGCGCAGACCAACTTCACCATGCGTTACAACCAGATCTGGGGCTCGCCCAACGACGGCATCTTCTTCGATTTCGGGGGAACCAACGGCTTCTACTTCTACGGGAATGTCTACTATGGCTCGGGCGGTGAATACATCGTGTTCAAGCCCGGCTACACCAACGCCCTCAACGTCTACCTCTACAACAACGTATTCGAAAGCAACGGCAACGGCGATTACAGCTACGGTTGGCTGGATTTCACGGGAGCCAGTTCCAGCAGCGGCGCGGTCGAGAACAATGTCTTCGAAAATGTTGCCGTGTCCGGCACCATGCCTTCCGCGAACTACAACGCGTATAGCGTGAGTTCCTACAAGGACAACGGAGCGCAGTCATTCGTCTACACGCCCGGCACGCAGTTTGTGAATGAGCCCGACCCCAATGATTACCCGGCCGCCAACTTCCAGCTCACAGCCGCCGGACAGACGACCTTTGGGCGCGGTATAGCCCTGGCCGCGCCCTACAACCAGAACCCCGCCGGTGCTACCCGCGGCGCCAGCGGCCCCTGGTACATCGGCGCCTACTAAGAGCAAGCCAAATCCTCGTTGTACTTGAACTGAGCGCGCCAGGGCCAATTTCGGTCCTGGCGCGCTTTTTACGAGCTCATCCTTCGACAGGTTTGTCCCGCTCTCTACGGTAATTGATACTCAAACAGATCGTTGTACAACACTGTGGTTGTGGGGCCGCCGTAACTGATTGCTCCTCCAAACAGCCAGGGATTGCCGGCCTTATCGGTGAAGCCCACTGCACCACTCCGCGGGCCGGGATTTGTCAGCGAAGATGGAACGCGATATGGACCATACGTGGAAAATGTTGCCGGCGGCGGTGCGATTTCGTGCCCGCCCATCCAGGCCCATAGCCATTTTGTCCGGTCAAATTCCCATAGATCGTCCAGATAGCCCATATTCCCGCCTGAATCCCATCCATAGCCGCCATACAGCCACAGGTTCCCCTGGGCATCGGTAAATGTCGCGGAAGCAGTGCGGCTCCCGGGTGTGTTCCCGGGATCGGGCACACCCAGCTTGCCGTAGACTCCTCCCTGACCCAGAAGGTTGGTGTAAAAGCCGCCGTAGGTGCCCCCATAGGCGCTCCCCATGGCCCAGGTCCAGGTCAGATTGGAAGGGTCGAACATCCAGAGATCATTGAAGGCTCCCGCGGTCTTTGTGGCCCCCAGGCCCTCGCCGCCGAAGAACCAGAATTCGCCCAGTTTGTCGACCCAGGCCATTCCGCTATCGCGGGCTCCCGGGATATTCGCCGTGCTGGGGTCATGGAGGTAGCCGTAGACGCCGGGTTGATTGATGAAACGACTTCCCCCCATCCAGGCCCACTGCCTTGTGGATGGATTGAACTCCCAAAGGTCGTTGATGTCGCCCTGTTTGCCGGTTGAATCGTAGGCAACGCCGCCGAACATCCAGAGATTGCCCTTCAGGTCGGTCCAGGCAGAGGCGGCTGATCTGGCTCCAGGAACGTTGCCACTGCCGGCCACGTGCAAGGTCCCGTAGGAGCCGCTTTGATTGTAGGTGTCGCTGCCGCCCATCCAGGCCCATTGGCGGGTCGCCGGATTGAACTCCCAAAGATCGTTGAAGCTGATGAGTTGCTGTGGGTTGGGGCCATAGCCCGTGCCGCCGAAAAGCCATAAATTGCCGGCCTTGTCCGTCCATGCCACAGAACCGGTGCGCCCGCCGGGCGTATTTCCCGCAGCAAATTTGCCCAGCGTGCCATAGACTCCGGCCGGGGATACGAATGAGTTTCCGGAAAACGTGTCGGAGCCGCTCATCCATGTCCATTCTTTCGTGGTGGGATTGAACATCCACAGGTCGTTTGTGAGGTTGCAGCCCTGTTGCGTCGTGCCCGTGGCGGTTTCTCCGCCAAATATCCAGAAGTTTCCGTTATGGTCGGTCCACTGTGCGCCCGGCGTTCGCGCGCCCGGTACGTTCTTGGGAGCGGCAACGCCCAGGGTTCCATAAACTCCGAGATATCCGCCGATAAATCTGCAGCCGCCAATGCCTCCGGTAGAGGCGCTGGCGCCGCTCTCCCAGGCCCATTGGCCCTGGGCGAGTGGGGCTTCATAGGGGAGATTGATGACATAGGAGGCGGATACGACCGGGCTGTTCGCGGCCTGTACGGCCACAGCCTTGATGGTCGTATTCGCGGTCACGGGGATTGCTCCCATGTAGGGAGTGCCATGGTTTGCCGATGGAGTCGACCCATCCGTCGTGTAGTAGATCGTGAGGCCGGGAACGCTGGAGTGAATTGCCACCTGAAGGTTGTAGGTATACGTGCCGGCTGCAGGCGCGAAAGAGATGGAAGTCGGCGCCAGGGACAGAATGTTCGTCGAAGCGCTGCTGGTGAAGTAGGTTTTGTCGCCGTTGTATGTCGCCGTGATCAGATAGTTGCCGGCCGGCAGGCTCAATGAATAAATCGCCACGCCGGAGGAATCGAGCGGAACCTGCGCCAGTTCCGTGGTAGGGCCTAATGTGCCGGTGTTGTTCTCCACGATATTTTCAGAGAAGGTGACGTTGCCGGTCGGGACCGGTGCGCCAATCGATCCGGTCACCTTGGCGGTGAGATCGAAACTCTGGTTAGCCGGAACTTCGGAGTTCTGGGGAGATAGCGTCGTAGTGCTCTCTACCAGCCCGCCACCAAAAACCTTGAAGACCTGCTCGTTCTCGCTGTCGGAAATATAGAAGTTATCGTTCGGGTCGACGGCAACCCCGAAGATATATAGGAATCCGGATTCGAGTGCCGGGGCATTGAGCACGGGCCGTCCACTGCCACCCCCGGCAACTGTGGTGATGATCTGGGTCGCGGCATCCACTCTGCGAATGCGGCCATTCCCTTCGTCCGCGATATACAAGTTGTCTGATCGGTCAAACTTGATTTCCTGAACGGTGGCGATGCCGGCATTCTTGGCCAGCCCACCATCCCCGGAGTAGCCGCCCTGATCATTCCCCACCACGGTGGAGATGATGCCGGTTGAAGCTGTGATCTTGCGGATTACGTCACCGGTCTGGTCAGCAACATACAGATTCCCTGCGCTGTCACAGGCAACGCCGGAAGGAGCCGCCAGCTCGGCAGCGAGAGCAGGACCACCATCGCCGGTGTATCCATAGGTGCCGGTGCCGGCTACCCGGGAGATGATGCCGGTGGATAGCCGTAACTTTGCGCACGACGTTATCGTAAATTCCCGTGACATACAGATTCCCCGCCGTGTCGATGGCCAGAAACTGCGGGTTTTCGAGCGATGCGCTGGTTGCCGGACCCCCGTCCCCTGTATCGCTGTTGACTCCATTTCCGGCCACGGTGGTAATGATGCCGGTGGCGGCATCCACTTTGCGAATTCTGGAAAACCCGTAGTCGGCGAAATACATGTTGCCCGCACTGTCGAAGACGATGCTTGCCGGGCCACCCACGTTGGCGCTGGTGGCCGGCCCGCCATCTCCCGGGTCGGTCGAGAAGGTGCCGTTCCCGCATTCCCCCGCCACGTCTGTGATGATGCCGGTTGAGGCGGTCACCTTTCGGATGCAACGGTTGTACTGGTCCGCGATGTAGAGATTCCCTGACTTGTCGAGGGCAATTCCTGTCGGATTATTGAGCTCGGTGCTGGTGGCCGGTACTCCGTCTCCGGAGTAGCCCCTGGTGCCGTTGCCGGCGTAGAGGATGAGTTCGCCCGGGGTTTGTGCAATGGCAAACGGGATAGCGCCGGCAAGGAACAGCATGCCGGCGCACACACGCAGAAACTGTTGACGCATGGAAGTTATCTCCTTGGCATTCGGTGAAGGGACGGGGGGCCGGTGGTAATGCAAACGTCTTCCAAATTTCTGGGGTTTAAATGCACTGAGCCAACTCACCGGGCTCAGCGCGGATCAACTTGTCAATCCTGAACTTGTGAATTCTGTTTAGGAGCTCCTTCTACCGACACGGATTCTTCGGGCCTGGTAAGAATGATCACGGAGATAAGATTGGCGACAGCCAGATGCGCCATATATTATATGTAGATGCGGCCATCTTCGTCTCCAAAATCGAGCTGCAACGAATAATTTGCACTGCACGCGGAGTACTCGAGAACCGATCCTTCCGATCAGCCAACGTCCCCTCGGGGTACGGTGACGCCACCGATTGGCCCGTTCGCAACTCTTAAACAGGTGTCATGGGGTATCGCGGGCCTCGCTTCCCGTGCCCCGCCCTCGCCTGCGTTACCCTAAAGCCTTATGGGGCGCATCCGAGTTCTTTCCGACCAGGTGGCTAACCAGATCGCCGCGGGCGAGGTGGTGGACCGCCCAGCCTCCGTGGTCAAAGAGCTTCTTGAGAACTCGCTTGATGCCGGGGCCACCCGCATCCGTGTCGAGGTCGAGGCCGGCGGCCGCCGCCTGATCCGTATCCGCGACGACGGGCAGGGCATGAACCGCGACGACGCCCTGCTGGCCTTCGAGCGCCACGCCACCTCCAAGCTGCGCACCGCCGACGACCTGCTC
The DNA here is from genome assembly GCA_963737665.1 of uncultured Acidobacteriaceae bacterium. Classification (GTDB taxonomy): domain Bacteria; phylum Acidobacteriota; class Terriglobia; order Terriglobales; family Acidobacteriaceae; genus Telmatobacter. Next base: position 88,674 of record CAVTTW010000017.1, on the reverse strand, counting down.
TCCATCGCCACCCTGGGCTTTCGCGGAGAGGCGCTGCCGTCCATCGCCTCTGTCGCCCGCGTCACCCTGGAAACCGCGACCGGGGAAGATCCAACCGGAACCCGTCTCGAGATCGCCGGCGGCAAGATCCTGCACGTCGACGACGCCGCCCTGCCGCGAGGCACCACCATCTCCGTGGCCGACCTGTTCTTCAACACCCCCGCGCGGCGCAAATTCCTCCGCGCCGAAGCCACGGAACTGGCCCACGTGACCGCCCTTGTCACTCATTACGCGCTCGTCCACCCGGAAAAGCACTTTGAACTCGTGTCCGCCAGCCACACGCTGGTCTCCGCCCCGCCCGTAGCTCGCACCGCGGAGCGCATCTACCAGATCTTCGGCAAGGAAACCCTGGCCCTGCTGCTGCCCGTGGCGGCGGAGCTGCCGCTGGACCGCGCCGGGCTTCCGGAGCCGCCCCCGTGGAAGAGGGATCCCGATGAGCCCCCGCGCAACCCTGGCCACCTCCGGCTGAGCGGGTTCTATTCCAAGCCGGAGCTGCAGAAGCTCAATCGCAACTCGATCTACATCTTTGTCAACAAGCGGCTTATCCGCGACCGGCTGATGATGCACGCCATCACCGAGGCCTACCGCAACGTCATTCCCCCCACCAGCTTTCCGGTGGTCCTGCTGTTCCTTGAAATGCCGCCGGAAGAAGTGGACGTCAATGTTCACCCTGCCAAAACCGAAGTGCGCTTCCGCCAGCAGTCCCTGGTCCACGACTTCGTCCGCGACAGCCTCCGCACCGCGCTGATCCAGTCGCGGCCGGCAGCGTCGTTTCTGGCCGCGCTCGATTCCGCCCCCAACGCCAGCCCCTCGCTGATGCCCCCTGGGACATCGCCTCTGCCCGGCTCCCCCGATGAGGAAAGCGCTCCCCCGCAATCGGAGACCATCACCGCCGAAGATGCTCGTGGCGATGCGGAAGCCTTCCGCCTCACCCCGCGCCAGCCCCCGCCGGCTCCGGCCAGGCTGCCTTTCGCCGAGGCGGGCCTGCGTCCGGGCGCATTCGCCAGCCAGCAGGCCTGGGGCGAGGCTGCATCCGCACTGTTCCGGCCCCCGGGTCTTCCCGACCCGAGCCTTCCCAGCCCGAGCCTTCCCAACCCGGACGGATGCTTTACAAACTATTCGCAATCAGAAACTTACGCCATCGAAGCCGCGGCGGCCGCGACCCAGGTCGAGGCCGATCAGGCGGCCGCCACGCTCAACCATCTGGGTTCACTGAGGCCCCTCGGGCAGTTGCGCGAGTCGTTCATCCTGGCCGCGGGCAGCGACGGCCTGTGGATCATCGACCAGCATGTCGCCCACGAGCGGGTGCTGTTTGAGAAGATTCTGCGCGAGCGCGAGGTCGAAAAGATTCAGCGCCAGCGCCTGCTGATGCCCGTGCTGGTCGAGCTGAAACCGTGGCAGATGGTCGTTTTTGCACAGATTGCCGACGAGCTCGAACGCAACGGTTTTGAGGTCGAACCCTTCGGTCCGCAAACACTCGCAGTCAAGGCCGCGCCGGTCGGGCTGGAGGGCGCGGCGCTGGAACGGATGCTGACCCAAGTCATCGAGCAATCCAGCGGCGAAGCGGCGGAAGCCTACACAGAATGAGAACCTTAAGCCCTTCGCACGCGCATTGCCGCCTCCATCGCCTGCCACTCCGCCATCAAGGTCAATACCCCACTTGACCCGGCACGTATGGAGTGGCTATTGTTGGAACTTGCGAAAACGGAACACCCAACAAGTTGCCCTCATGGACGTCCAATCGCTTTGCTGTATTCTTGGAAAGAGATCCAGCGGGCCTTTCACCGGATCTAGGACACATCTGGACCGGGGAAAACCTCCTCTTAGGGGGAGCAGCAGCCGGGCGTGATTTGCACAGCCAGGGACGAAGTATCCCGTAGTAGTACCACTCAGTCGACGCAGCCCGTTTGCGGGGAACGCCGACCTTTGGACAGGCACAGACACGACGCAGAATCTCTGGTTTAGAGCGTTTTCGGAATGCACGTAGACTCTTAACGGCGGTACACAAAGTGGTTTTCGCTAACGCGAAATTCCCCTGCGAACCCTGCCTTTCGGTCTATCCCAATTCCGGCAACGCTATAGCCGTAACCCCAGCCTGGAAAAGAGGTTCTTCTTTGACATCGGAACAATTGGAAGCATCGCGCGCCGAAAGAATGCGCCAGAACGGACATGGGGCGCTGACAATTGAGGATGCCCGCACATGGATGGAAGAAACCGGGCTTTGCCTCTTCCTCCCCAAGCGGCAATTTTCGTCCTCCGTGGCCCCATCTTTTGTGGAAGCCGTAGCGGGCCAGCAGAACGTCACTCCCGCTCCCGCCCAGATCGCACTCGCCGAGGAGTTGCTGGTACGCCTGGAACGCGAAGGCGTCGCGGTCCGGCTCAATCTGCTGGGCCAGCCCGGCGAACAGCCGGACTACGTCGTCGCCGCCTGGGTCTTGCCCTACGTCTATGCCCTGCGGGGGGACCGGGACTGGCGCCGGAGCCCGCAACTCACTGGTTCCAGGCAGGTTTCTCCCCTCGCCATCCAGGCTTACAAGCGCCTTGAAGCCGGAGACGCCACCATCCCCGAGCTGACGCCGTTTCCTGGGCCGCGAGGTCTCGGAGATGGCGGTTCTGCGCGCCATCACCGAGCTCTGGCAGCAGCTGCGCATCATCCCGGTGGTTGCGGCGCCGGGCCAGGCCGCCCAGTGGCAGCTGCTGCGCCATCGCTTTCAGAAGGCGATCGCCGAAGGCGCCTCCACCTCGCAGGTGACGGCCATCTCCGTTCTCGCTTCCATCTACCTGCAGGCCGTGATTGCCGCCAGCATGGAAGAGGTGGAGTTGTTCCTGTCGCCGCTGACGGCGCGCAGCAAGATCCGCGAAGTCCTGCGCGGACTCGTGGCCACACGCCAGGTGCACACCCTGACGCTGGGGCACGCTCCCCACTACTACGTGGCCGGCACCCTGCCGGAGTTCACCCCGGCATCGACCGTCTATGCCAGCTCGGCCATGTCGGCGGGCGGATACTTCGCGCGGTTCCACGACCACGACGACTTTCAACCCGAGCCGACCCACTCCGAGCCGGTAAACCTGCCGGCTTCGATCACGCCGCACGTCGCGCCGGAGGCTGAGCCGGCAGAAGCCCCCGTGGCCGCCTCCAATGGGATGCGCGCTCCGGTCGCCACCAGCAAGTCGATCCCGGCGCGGCCCCATCGCAGCCGTCCCACCCCGCACACCCGCGACCGCAAGCCGGCCCAGGGTGCGGGCAACAGCCGCTCGGCCCGGCGTCCGCAGGATTCGCGCTCCTCCGCCCCGCGCACCGGCAATGCTGCGCGCCCCGCGGCCAGTGGCCGCTGGAACGCTGCCACGCCCAAGAGCGCCAATGGCAATGGCTCGCACGCTGCGGCCTCGCTCAATGGAGCCCACAGCAACGGCAATGGGCACTCCGCTCACGGCGCGCCGGCCGGCAAATCCTCCAGCCCCGGCGTGGAGCAACCGCAACGGAAACGGCGCCAAGCAGGGTACGTCTGCACGCAGCAGCGGCATTGCTCGCAATGGCGCTGCCCCGCGCAAGGATTCCCGCAGCGAATCCCGCAACGGGCGCTCTGGCCGTACGCCTACGCTGACCGCCGGCGCCAAGGCCGGCAACAGCAAGCGGTTTGGTTTTACCGCACGGCCTAAGCGGGAGACAAAGAAACGCGGATGAGTGGGGACGAAAGCACCCAGGCGCCGCCTGTTTCTCCAGGGAAGATCATTGTTGCGATTGACGGACCTGCCGGTGCGGGAAAGAGCACCATCGCCCGGCACCTGGCCCGTCATTTCGGACTCCTCAACCTGGAGACGGGAGCCATGTATCGCGCCTTCGCGCTGAAGGCCCTGCGCTCCGCTGTCCCTCTCGACGACGCCGAGGCGCTGGTTAAGCTGGCCGCCGAGACCGAGATTCGCCTCGAAACCGGGCCCGAGGAGAATCGTGTTGTTCTCGATGGGGAAGACGTGACCGGCCTCATTCGCAACCAAACCGTCACCGACGCGGCATCCCGGGTCAGCGTCTTTCCCGCCATCCGGGCCAGTGGATGGTCCGGCTGCAACAGCAGTTGGGCGCCGCGGGCGGTGTGGTGATGGAGGGCCGCGACATCGGGACAGTCGTTTTCCCTCACGCCGACGCCAAAATCTTTCTCGATGCGGCGCCGGAGGTTCGCGGCATGCGCCGCTTCGATCAGTTAGGGCCCACCCGCGCGCAACAGCCGGACGACGTGATCCGCGATCTTCGTGCTCGCGACCAGCGGGACAGGAATCGCGCCGACTCGCCCCTGCGGCCGGCGGAAGACGCCGTCCTGCTCGATTCGACCCACATGACCCTCGATCAAGCCGTGGCTGCTGCGGAACGCATCGTGGCTGAAAAACTCAGCCGGTAATCCGCCTTTCTTCCCCTCGCACTTCCTCATTCCCCTTGAGCCGGATCCATCCCGCCTGCTCCATCCCTGAGTCCTCCGGTCCCCCGTTCATCTGTGTCGGATACAGTCCGCACGCTCTCAAACGGTGGGACGACCGGGCATCTCCAGTAACCATCCGGTAACTGAACCGAGGGTACAATCGTCTCAGCACGTCAGTCTCTCTTATCCCGAACCCTTCCTCTGTGCAACCAAGGAGCCTGAATTGCCAATGCTAAAGCGCTGCAAGGGCTGTGGTTCTACTCATTTTCACCTTTCCCGCTTGCGGCTTCATGACATTCCCGGCCTTTTCCTGCTTCGTTATCCGGTTCGTTGTTACGAATGTCAGCAGAGGACAACGGCATTTTTTCTGCGCCTGCTGCAGCACGAAATACGCAAGCGTAAACGAGCCTGAACCCTCCTGAATCGATCCGGGATGCCCGCCTGTTCTCGTGGGCCTTCGCAATGCCAAGCCCGGCCGCCGGCAAAATACTATAGGCTCATAGGGAATGGAAACTACCTGCCATCGGTGTCACCAGCCGGTCGATCCGGAGCGCTGCTATTGCCCTACGTGCGGCCTTCCGCAGCTCGTCTACTCGAACGAGGGCGGCGAAAACTCTGCCACGCCTGAGCGCTGGACGGAGCCGGTGCGAGACGCAAGTTCTGTCGACTGGAAGCCGGCCCTGCGTGCGGCTGCGATGCTGGCCATCCCGGCGGGGCTGCTCTCCTGCGGAATCTCGCCGGTCGAGGTGCTCGGTCTGTTCTGGATGGCGGCCGCCGCGGCCTGGGCCGTGACCGTCTACGTGCGCGGACAACGCCCTGCCTGGCTGACCATGGGAGCGGGCGCCCGCATCGGCCTGGTTACTGGCATCCTCGCCGCCACTCTGGCGTTTACCGTAAGTGGCGGGGCCCTGTTCATCGAGCGGGTCGCCCTGCATCGCGGCAGCGACATCGACAACGAGTGGAAGGCCCGGGTCGAGGCCAGCAATCAATTGACTCAGCAACTGGCCGCGCAGATGGGAGTTCTGGATCAGGTGAAGCTGCAGGCGCAGAAAAACTTCATGCTGTCCCCCCAGGGCCACGCCGGCATCGAGACGTTCGGCATGGCCAGCAACGCTCTGTTTCTGCTCGTCTTCGCCGCCGGCGGCGGCGCCATGGGCGCGCGGCTCATGGCCCGGTCGCGGCGGCCGGAGATCTAACCTTGCCCGTGAAGATGCAACTGCATCTTCGGCCCCCAACATTCGCTCCTGTTCCTTCCTGCGCTGAGGGCGCGCCACTTCTCCACAACTTGCCCCCGGACGCTGCCGCCTCGTATCATCCGTCGAGAGACAAGCCTCGATAATCAGGCGGCGAGAACACATTCATGAGCGACGAGCCAAAGTAAACCCTCCCTGCGCGTCAAAGGCAGGCTGATGTCCGCCTCCGAGATCGAGCGCACCCTGGTGCGGCTGGCGCACGAAATCGTCGAAAAGAGCAATGGCAGCGATGGCCTGGTCCTGATCGGCATCAAGCGCCGCGGCGTCCCGCTGGCGGAGCGGCTGGCCAAACTGATCTCCGGCATCGAAAAGCGCCCCATCGACACCGGCGTGCTCGACATCCAGTTTTATCGCGACGATCTCTCCACCGCCGATGTGCGCCCCGTGGTAACGCCGGGCGCGCTCGGCTGCGAGATTGTCGGGCGCGACGTGGTGCTCTGCGACGACGTGCTTTACACCGGCCGCACCATCCGCGCCGCCCTCGATGCGCTCTTCGATCACGGCCGCCCGCGCCGCGTGCAACTGGCCGTCCTCATCGACCGCGGCCATCGCGAACTGCCCATCGAAGCCACCTACATCGGCAAGCGCGTCCCCACCAGCAGCCGCGAGATCATTGAAGTGAAGTTCCAGGAGGTCGATCACGACGAGCAGGTGCTGCTGGTCGAGCGAGTGGACTGAGAGATACAGCTTCCAGCCGCCGGCTTCCAGCCAGGACCGGCGACAGACGCTGCAGAACGCTGAACAAACCGCATCTGGGGCCGGATGCCCCGATTCAAACCTGCATGCGGCTGCCGCACACCGCTGCCCTGCGAGCTTCCCCTGTAACCGGGGCTGAAGCTGGAAGCTGACTCCTCATGAATGTTGCAGCAACGCCGGTTCGCCGCAAACTCCAGTCTCCGCCACCCTCCGTTTCGCCATTTCCCTACCACCCCGGATCGCTGCTTTCGGTGCAGGACCTGAGCCTCGAGGATGTGAGCCACATCCTGTCGCGCGCCACCGCCCTCGAAGATCAGGATCCGCTCACCCGCGACCGCATCCTGGCCAAGCGCCGCGTGGCCCTGCTGTTCTACGAGTCCTCCACCCGCACCCGCACCAGCTTCGAACTGGCGGCCAAGAGCCTGGGCGCCGACACCACGCTGATTTCCAGCCTCTCCTCCAGCATCGAAAAGGGCGAATCGCTCAAAGACACCGGCCTGACGCTGCGCGCGCTCGGCGCCGAAGCCATCATCCTGCGCCACAATTCGTCAGGCGCTCCGTGGCTGCTCGAAGAAGTGACCCGCCTGCCGGTGCTCAACGCCGGCGACGGCATGCACGAGCATCCCACCCAGGCGCTGCTCGACCTGCGCACCATCCTCGCCCATCTGCGGCCCGGGCGTCGCAACCGTCAGTGCAGAAGACACTCGCCGGCGTGACCGTCACCATCGTCGGCGACATCCTGCACAGCCGCGTGGCCCGCTCCAACATGCTGCTGCTGCCGCGCCTCGGCGCGCGCGTGCTTGCTCTGCGGGCCCAAGCAACTGCTGCCGGAGCTGGCCGCCTCCGCCGGCCCCGGCATCGCCATCGAACGCGATTTCGAAGCCGCCCTGCGCCAGTCGCAGGTCGGTCATGATGCTGCGCATCCAGGCCGAACGGCTCGCCGGCCTGCAACTCGATCTCGAGCAGTACAAGGCCGGCTACCAGCTCACCGGCGACCGCCTGCACACCCTGGCGCCGGAAGCGGTCGTGCTGCATCCCGGCCCCATCATTCGCGGGCTCGAACTGACCGCCGGCGTCGCCGACGGCCCCCAGTCGGCCATCCTCGAACAGGTGCAGCAACGGCGTGGCGATCCGCATGGCGGTAGTGGAGCGGGCGCTTGAGCGCACTGCAAAAAGAACGGAGGCCGCGCATGACGGCCCTTGTGATTCGCGGCGGCCACCTGGTCGACCCCGCCGCCGGCGTGGACGCGCCCAAAGACATCCTGCTCAAAGACGGCCGCGTGGCGGAGATCGCCGCCCCCGGCAAGCTGAAACTGGCCAATGGCGCCGAACTCCTCGATGCCAAAGGACTGATCGTCGCGCCGGGACTGATCGACATTCACGTGCACCTGCGCGAGCCGGGCCAGGGCTACAAAGAGACCATCGCCACCGGCACCGCCGCCGCCGCCGCGGGCGGATTTACCGCCGTGGCCGCCATGCCCAACACCATCCCCGTCAACGACTCGCCTGAAACCACGCGCTGGATGCAGGCTCCCGAACGCGGCGCGGCAGTGCGCGTCTTCCCCATTGCCGCGGCCACGCGCGGATCCAAGGGCGAAACCCTCAACGACTTCGCCGCGCTCAAGTCCGCCGGAGCCGTGGCCGTCACCGACGATGGCCACCCCATCCTCAAAGACAGCGTGATGCGCGGAGACCCTGGCCGCCGCGGCGCGCGTGGGGCTCAGCGTCATTCAGCATGCCGAAGACACGCGGATGACCCAGGGCGCCAGCATGAATGCCGGCCCCGTCGCCTTCAGGCTGGGCCTGCGCGGCATGCCGCCGGAAGCCGAGTCGGGACTGGTCGAGCGCGACATCCGCCTGGTCACCGAGCTGCGCGACGCCCGCGCGCACCTGCACGTGGCGCATACTTCCACCGCGGCAGCCCTGGCCGCGGTGCGCCAGGCGCGCCGCAACGGACTGCGCGTCACCTGCGAAGTGGCGCCGCATCACTTCCTGCTCACCGACGAACACGTCGGCTTCTACAACACCCACTTCAAGATGAATCCGCCGCTGCGCTCCGCGGCCGACCGCGACGCCATGATCGAGGCCATCCTCGACGGCGTGGTCGATGCCATCGCCACCGACCATGCGCCCCACGCCACCCATGAGAAGGAAGTGGAGTTCGAGCGCGCCCCCAACGGCATCACCGGCCTCGAAACCGCCCTCGGCCTCTGCCTGCGCTGGCTGCATCGCGAGTGGAAGATGCCCCTCGGCCGCGTGCTCAGCCTGCTCAGCGCCCAGCCCGCGGCGCTGCTCGGCCTCAAGGGACGCGGCACCCTGACCGTGGGCAGTTGCGCCGACGTGGTGGTCTTCGACCCCAAGGCGGAGTGGACCTATCGCGCCGCAGAAGGCAAGTCCAAAGCCAAAAACACTCCGTTCGATGGCTGGACCATGCAGGGCCTGGTTCGCTGGACCATCAGCGAAGGCCGAATCGCCTACGCGGCCAAGGGGAAAGAAGAATCCCAGGGCAAATAGCGCCGGCACTCGGAAGCTCACGCATTAAGATGGCGTTACGTCCGCGTCTTCCTGAGGAGCTTGCCCATCATGAATCTTTGCCTCCGCCGCTTGCCTGCTGCCGGCCGCTGCTTCTTTGCCCTGCTCGCCATCGTCGCGTTTTCCCTGTGCGCCTCGGCGCAGGACTCCGGTTCGGCGTCGCTCGATCGGCCCGATCTTCACTGGCGCCTGGTCGGCCCCTTTCGCGGCGGCCGCACCCGCGCCGCGGCCGGCGTCCCCGGCCAGCCCAACGTCTTCTACATGGGCCAGGTGAACGGCGGCGTGTGGAAGTCGAATGACTATGGCCGCACCTGGAACCCCATCTTCGACAACGAGCCGTCGCAGTCGATCGGCGCCATCGCGGTCGCTCCCTCCGACAGCAACATCGTCTACGTCGCCAGCGGCGAGGGCCTGCATCGGCCCGATCTCTCCGTAGGCAACGGCATCTATCGCTCCAGCGATGCGGGCAAGACATGGCAGCACCTGGGCCTGCGCGACGGGCAGCAGATCCCCGCGCTGGTCGTCGATCCCCACGATCCCAATCGCCTCTTTGCCGCGGTGCTCGGCCACCCTTACGGCCCCAATGAGGAGCGCGGCATCTACCGCTCCACCGACGGCGGCCAGACCTGGAAGAAGGTGCTCTACAAGAATCCCAACACCGGCGGCTCCGACGTCGTCATCGATCCGAAGAATCCCAGCGTGCTCTACGCATCGCATGTGGGAGGCGCGCCTCGGTCCCTGGGAAGACGGCAATGAGTACGACGGCACCCAGGGCGGCCTGTTCAAATCGACCGACGGCGGCGATACCTGGAACCAGCTGACCAAGGGCTTCCCGCCGACCTCGTCCAGATCAACGTTGCGCTCGCGGCGAGCGATCCCAACCGCCTGTATGCCACGCTGTCGACCACGCCATGAAGGCGGTTACGCCTCCGGCTCAGGCCTTGGCGTCTATCGCTCCGACGATGCCGGCGAGACCTGGACCAAGGCTACCGACGATCCCCGTCCCGCGATGAAGATCGGCGGCGGCGATCTGCCCGTGCCCGCGGTCGATCCCAAGAATCCCGACGTGGTCTACAGCGCCAGCATCGTCACCATGCGCTCGACCGATGGCGGCCAGACGTGGACCAGCCTGCGCGGCGCGCCCGGCGGCGACGACTACCAGAACCTGTGGATCAATCCCGAAAACCCCGACATCATCCTGCTGGTGAGCGACCAGGGCGCGCATGGTGAGCGTCAATCGCGGCGAGACCTGGAGCTCCTGGTACAACCAGCCCACCGCGCAGCTCTATCACGTGGCGACCACCAGCACCTTTCCCTACAAGATCTGCGCCGGCCAGCAGGAGAGCGGCTCCGTCTGCATCTCCAGCCGCGGCAACGATGGCGAGATCACCTTCCGCGAATGGCACCCCGCGGGCATCATTGAATACGGCTACGCCGCCCCCGACCCGCTGCATCCCGACATCATCTACGGCGCGGGACGCACCGAAGTATCGCGATTCGACAGCATCACCGGGCAGGTGCAGAACGTTACGCCGGTTCCCGTGCGCAGCGCCGGCGTGCGCGCCGATCGCACCGAGCCCATCCTGTTTTCGCCCCTCGATCCGCACCTGCTCTTTTACGCCACCAACGTGCTCTTCGAGACCACAGACTACGGCAAAAACTGGAAGACCATCAGTCCCGACCTGACCCGCGAACACTCCGGCCAGCCCGCGTCGCTGCCCGACCTGCCCGCCAAAGATGCAGAGCAAGCGGCGCGGCGCCATCTACTCCGTCGCTGCCTCGTTCAAGAGCGTAAACACTCTGTGGGCCGGCACCGACGACGGCCAGTTGTGGATCACCCGCGACCACGGCAAGAACTGGAAGAACATCACCCCGGCCGGCCATGACTCCGTGGAGCAAGGTGACCCAGATCAGCGCCTCGCACTTTGACGATCAGACCGCGTATGTCTCGGTAAGCCGCTTCCGCATCGACGATCTGCACCCGTACATCTACCGCACCCACGATGGCGGGGCTACGTGGCAGCCCATCACCACCGGCCTGCCCGACGATTCGCCCGTCAACACGGTGCGCGAAGACTCCGTGCGCAAGGGCCTGCTGTTTGCCGGCACCGAGACTGCTGTATGGATGTCGCAGGACGATGGCGACCACTGGCAGCCGCTCGAATACAACCTGCCCCACACCTCGATGCGCGACCTCATGGTGCAGGGCAACGACCTGATCGTGGCCACGCACGGGCGCTCCTTCTGGGTGCTCGACGACATCTCGCCGCTGCGCCAGCCCGACGCGCTCAAGTCGCAGGCCGAGCCCACGCTCTTCAAACCCGGCGAGGCCTACCGCGTGCGCCGCAGCACCTACACCGATACGCCTCTTCCCAACGATGAGCCCGCCGGGCAGAATCCGCCTGACGGCGCAGTGATCGACTACGCCCTGCCCGCCTCCGTGCAAGGCCCCGTCACACTCGAAATACTGGACGCCGGCGGCAAGCTGGTGCGGCGCTACGCCAGCACCGACGCGCCCTACGCAACTCCGGAGGAGCTGGCGAAACAGCTCATCCCGCTCTACTGGCTCAAGATGCCGCAGACCTTGCCGGCCACGGCGGGCATGCATCGCTGGGTGTGGGACCTGCGCTATGCCACGCCGGTCGCGCCGCACTATGAATACCCCATCTCCGCCGTGCCCCACGAAACCCCGCGCGAGCCCCAGGGCCCGCTGGCGCTGCCCGGCACTTATACCGTGCGCCTCACCGCCAACGGCAAGGTGCTCACCGCGCCGCTGACGGTCAAGATGGACCCGCGGGTGACGGCTTCGAGCGCCGACCTGCAGGCGCTCTTCACGCTGGAATCGGAACTCGCCGGGATGGTGACCAGACGGCTCTGAAGCCGATATGGAAGCCCATTCCGTGCGCGAACAGATCGGCAAGCTTTCGCAGAACGCGGCCGCGGAGATGAAGTCCGCGCTCGAACAGCAGGACAAGGAGGTTGAGGATCTCCTCAATGGCAAAGAGAAGTCCGGCGACAGCCCGGAACAGGCCGGTCTGGACAGCGCGGCCGGCCACGCCCAGGGCCTCTACGCGCAGGTAGGCTCAGCCGATGCCGCGCCCACGGTGGCGCAGCAGAACGCCAGCCGGCATGCAGCGGAGGAATTGAAGGAAGCCCTGGAGAAATGGAATCGCGTCAGGACATCGTCGATCCCGGCGCTCAACCGCAAGCTGAACGACGCGCACCTGCCCGCGATCAACCTGGAAAAGCATCCCGACACCATGCCCGAAGGCGGCGACGAAGACTGAGGGCGCCGCCTCCTGGCGTGCGAAACTCTACGTTTTACACTTCTCATTACACATTGCAGTGTGTGATAGTATACGCTTGGAGGAGAACCATGGGAACTAACCTCGCCCTCGACGACGATCTGATCGAGGAAGCCCGCCGTATCGGCGGCCACCCCACCAAGAAACAGGCCGTGACTGTCGCCCTTCAGGAGTATGTCGCCCGACGCAAGCAGATCGAGATTATCGACCTGTTCGGGACCATCGATTTCGATTCCGCGTATAGCCCACGCGAAAACCGCGACCGTGACCGGATCCAGATCGACCGATGATGGTGCTTGTCGATACTTCGATCTGGTCTTTAGCCCTGCGACGAAAAGGCGGACTGGACAGGTTAAACGATGAAGAGAAGCGCCTGGTGGCGCTGCTCGTAGAAGCCATCCGCGACGGCCGCGTTCTGGTGGCCGGCCCCATCCGCCAGGAGGTTCTCTCCGGCATCGCCACGCCGGAGCAATTTGCCGACGTGAAGGCCAGGCTTGACCCGTTCCCTGATCAGTCAATCGGATCCGAAGACTATATCGAGGCTGCCCGGCTTTACAATTTCTGCCGGCGACGCGGAGTGGAGTGTGGGGCGGTGGATATGCTTCTTTGTGCGCTTGCCTGCCGCAACCAATGGACCATCCTGACGCGCGATGGGGGAATGGAGCGTTGCATCGCTGCCATCGAATCGGAAACCGGCAAGCGGCTCGCCGAGGTTCCTCCCTCCGGTATCTCATAGCACGTGGTCGGCTGGAAGTCTCGGGCTCCCTGGGGTTCACCACCATTTGCGCAATTGTGCCGTCTGTCAGGCGCCCGGCGTAGAGTCATGGGCAAACCGCTGGAGGATTCTATGCGTTCCCTGACTGCACACGAAATTCAGCTTTGTGCCTGGGAAGATAAATCCCCCCATCCTTTCGCCTTCTTCGCGGCGAAAGGATGGGGGTCCAGACAGCTAGAAGGTGAATTTGGCCGCGAACTCCAGAATGCGCGGATCGCGGGCGCTGGTCACCTGTCCGTAACTGCCGTCTCCGTAGCCGGTGTCGACGCTGGAGAAGTTGGGGTGGTTGAGGATGTTGAAGGCTTCGGCGCGGAACTGGATCTTCAGCCGCTCATGGATGGGGAAGGTTTTGTCGAGCGAGGCGTTGGCCGACGTATAGGCGGGTCCGCGGATCTGGCCGTTGCCGGCATTGCCGAAGAAGCCATAAGGCGCCGGCACGTAGTCGGCGGTGTTGAACCACTCGGTGAGGCTGCCGATCTTCTGGTATTTCGCGACCTGGTTGGGTCGGATAGCCAGGCCGGCGGTGCCGATGCCGAGCCCGGGGCTCATGGCAAAGCCGCTTTGGTGAACGGCGAGGCCGGAGAAGCTCCAGCCGCCGAGAGGCGCGGTGAGGAACTTGCTGCCGTGCTCAAAGACCGGAATCTGCCACACCCAGGTACCGGTAATGTCGTGGGTGAAGTCATAGGACGGCGGACCGTATTCCGCATGGAAATTGCGCATGTTCTGTGCCGCCACTCCCTGCGAGGTGGTGCCGCCGGCGCTGTGGCTGCCAACCGTGGTGAGGGCCTTGCCGTATGTATACGCAACGGTGAACTGCGAGCCGTGGCCGCGATAGCCGCCGGAGGCCTGCAGCGAGTTGTAGTTGGAGTAGCCCTCGTCATATACATCGTCCATGGCTGCATAGCCCTGATAAGGGCGGGTGTAGTTGGGCGAGGACGCTCCGGTGTTGATGCAGGGGTCGAAGTCGTACGAGGCCGAAGGAGTCTGACCGGGAGCGAGGCACCCCGCCTGGCTGGGTGTGCTCACGGGCAGAGGGAAGTTGGCGTCGTAACCGCCCTGGAAGGTCACGATGTGCTGGGAAAGGCTGCCCACGTACGCGATCGAAGCAGTCATGTTGGAAGCGATTTGCCGGTCGACGGTCAGGCTGTAGGACTGGATCCGGGTGGGGGTAAACGACGAGGGAGCATCGCTGAGTGTCTGGGGGGTGGGCGCGGCCGTGGTTCCGGCGGTGGGCACGCTCAGCAGGCTGTTGGTGATGTTGGCGCTCTCGTTGTAGGGCGGGTTCTGTCCGAAGGCGGCGTAGATCGCTTCCAGCGGAATGCGCGAGTAGCCGATGCCGTAGCCGCCGCGAATTGCCGTCTTCCGATTCGCGTCCGGGGTAAACGCAAAGCCCACGCGTGGTGCGAAGTTGGTCTTTTTGGGGATAAAGAACCCGCTGGGAACGCCGTTCTGCCCGGCATAGGCCAGGCCGTTGAGCAGATCGGCCGGGGTACCCCCTGAGGTGATCGGGTTGCCTGTCGAGTCCAGCACAAAGCTGCCGGTGGGCGTAACGACTGGAGCCGCGGCGGCGTTGTAGAGCTGCGGCTCGAAGCTGGTGACCTGGTTGCCGCTGACCGTATCACTGGAAAAGTAAACCCAGCGCAGGCCGAGGTTGAGAGTGAGTTTCGGCGTAGCCTTCCAGTCATCCTCGAAGTAGGCCTCGCCCTGCCGGTAGTGATAGCTGCCGAGCTTCTGGCTGCTGGCCTGGTAGTAGCTGGCGTCGAGCCCGAGCAGGTAGTCCGCGGCGGGATCGCCGGTGTGCACACCGCTGAAGGAAAACGACCCTTGCGGGGTGGTAAACACGTTCTGACGCTTGATGCCGAAGATGTAGAGCGCGCCGCCCTGCAACACGTGTTTGCCGCGCACCCAGCTCACGTCGTCGCCCAGCACGCCTTCGCCGTCTGAGGCCGTGATGGGCTGGCTGGACACGCCATTGCCCGACCATCCATCCGAGATCGAGATGGACGGGATGCGGTTCAGCGTAGGAGCGTTAGGGAAGTACTGGGGAATGGTCAGACCCGCGGGCAGGGTCCCGCCGCCAGTAAAGTTGATGCGCGGCTTGTCGTAGGTCTCGGTCACCGAGGCCGTGTTCATCAGGTTCGGCGTAATGGTCGACTGCCAGCGCACCAGGCCGTTGAGGCCGGTGGTGTAGTAGCTGTCGGTGATGGTGCTGTAGGGAGTGCCGGCCCAGGCGTCATACGGGAAGCCGTTCTTCACCTGCTCGTACATCATGCGCCCGGTGAGCATGTTGTTGGGCGTGATGTAGTGGTCCACGCGGTACTGATGGTCCAGCTGGTTGGTCAGCAGGCTGCCCTGGTTGATGTAGTTCTGAAAGCCGCCGCCGGGATTGTTGGGCAACGGTACGTAAGCATTCATCAACGCGATGGCCACCGGGTCAAGGCAGTTTGGGTTGATCTGCGTAGGGGACAGCAGGCATCCGGTTTTCCCCTGCGAGGCCAGCAGCGCGGCGCTATGGGCATCGATTGTCAGGCCGCCTGCGGGAAGCGTGGGGCTGGCGCTGAGATCGCCGCCGCGCATCGCCGCCGGGAACACCGCGCCGCGCGAAACCTGGCCGGCGTGGATGTCGTACCACTGGTCGGAGGCAAAGAAGAAGGTCTTCTTGCGCCCCGTGTTGTACAGGTGCGGGATATAGAGCGGTCCGCCCAGCGTATAGCCAAAGATGTTCTGATGCAGCGCCTGCGTCGTGGTCGAGAAGTAGTTGCTGGCGTCAAAGGCATTGTTGCGCAGATAGTTCCAGGCCGAGCCATGGAAGGTGTCCGTGCCGCTTTTGGTCTCCACCACGATCTGACCCGAGCCCGCAAACCCGTAGCGGGCGCTGTAGTTGTCTTTGAGCACGCTGAACTCGGCGATGCCGTCGACGATGGGCAGGATGTTGATGTTGGCCAGGTTGCCGGAGTTCATGTTGTAGGTGCCGTCGATGGTGTAGGTGGTGTACTCCACGGAGTTGCCGTTGACGATGAGCGTGGTGCCGCCCTCAAGGCCGCCTCCGTTGAGCGAGTCCGCGGCCGATGTGCTGGCCACTCCCGGAACTGCGATGGCCAGGGTCTGAAAGTTGCGCCCGTTCAGCATCAGGTTGCCGATCTGCTGGTCGGTGATGGTGCCGCCGCTTTCCGACGTTTCCGTATCAATTTGCTGAGAGTTGGTGGTGACCTCGACCGATGAGGAGACTTCGCCCACGGTGAGGCTCACGTTGTTGGTGCGGCGCGTCCCGGGGTCAATCTGGATGCCGTCGGTCACTCCGGTCTGAAACCCCGACTTGGTTACCTTGACCATGTACTGGCCCACGGTGAGGCCTTCCGCCGAGTAGAACCCGGCACTGTCGGTCTGCAGCGTGTGCCCGACGCCGGTGGCTTTATTTGTGATGGTGACGGTTGCGGACGGGACGATGGCGCCGCTGGAGTCGGTAACCGTGCCGGAGATGGCGCCGTTCGCGACCTGGGCCTGAGAGGGAAGTTGAACTAGCGTGAAGGCGAATAGGAAAAGGATGAGCTTGAAGCGGGTGAGACAGGGGGGAAGTTGCGGTGCCACTGGAGCCTCCAAAGCATATATTTCCGTACCTCGTGCGTGAATTTCGTATCTGAATCAATTTCAAATACGGAGGAACGATAGGAGCCTGAGGGAACGCTTGTCAAGTTGGCAGGCTTGTCGCTGGAGGGGGCGACGGCTCCAATCGCCTAACTGACAGAAGATGCGTTAGTTGGGGACTTTCAGGCGGGAGAGAGCTCGCCTGGTCTGCGGCCACAAATCATAGCTCGCGTTGTTGGGCACAACCGTGCGGCTGTACGCAGGAAAGCTCAGGCTACAAGTCCAGGCTACAAGTCCAGGCTACAAGTCCAGGTTACAAGTCCAGGTTACAAGTCATAGAGCCGGTCCTGGTATTGCGAAAGAGTGTGCCGGCAGAAAGAGCACATGACAGTTGGCGCGGTCCGAAACGTTAGTAGCCTCGCGCAGTTGGGGCATTCGGCCTGGCGCAGCGTTCCGGCACGTGCTTCTCTCTCGATGCTTACCCACTTCCAGCCAAAATACAAAACAAACCCGGCGAAGAACAACGCGGACAGGGGCAAAAACACCAATCCCAGACACATGAGGGCGAGAGAGGCCACCGTGCCAACAATCTGCAACCCTGAATAACGCAGGTGGCGTACATCAGAGGCAGTCAACAGCGAGACCGGACGCGAAGGGCGACTCGTGGGTTCGGCCGGGAATTCAACCAAATGCATAGCTCTTGCTTTGACGTAAAAGCGGGATTGGTAGCGAGCATACCATAAGGCCTTCTCCCGCGCCTGACTTATCGCCGAGGGCTCTGGGAAACCGGTCCAGGGGCCGATCTGAAACAGACCGCCCGCGCTGTCCTTTCTATTCGATTTTTCTTCCCTATCCCCACAGCCCTGTGTATTCTTGCCCCAGATTCTCCCCAGCCGTAGCCAGAGGTCTGGATCAGGACGCATCGTGATCGGAATTCACTGACAACGCCACTTCCCGCATGGGCGATGCAGCCCGGAACCAAATGAGTGCCGCAGTGTTCCGGCTTACTGTGGCAAAATGTAGCTCGAATCCGACCGATTCAACATCGTGACACGCCCACTCCTAGACCCGCTCGCAGTCCAGGACTACGATGACGCCGGAACTCTGGAACCGTCTCAACCCGCTCTTTGACGCAGCCCTGGAGAAGCCCTTGCCCGAGCGCAAGGCCTTTGTCGCAGCCGCATGCGGCGACGACCTTGAACTGAGGCGCGAACTGCTCGCCCTCGTCGAAGCGCACGAGGAGGAGACCGCTGTCTCCCGAAATATAGCCGCCGGGATCAAAGCCCTGATCCATTCCGCCATACCGTCCGATCTGGCTCCCGGCGATCTGTTGCTCGAACGATTCCAGATCCTCGACTCCCTCGGCAGTGGAGGCATGGGGAAGGTCTACAAGGCCCTCGACACGGAACTCGGCCAGACCGTGGCGCTCAAGATGATTCGCCCGGAGATTGCCCGCAACGAAGCCATCCTGCTGCGCTTCAAGCGAGAGGTGCAGCTGGCAAGGCGACTCTCCGGGCCCAACCTGTGCCGCATTCACGAGCTCTTCCCGTTAAAGGACAGAGACGGGGTTGTCACCGGCGCCTTTCTCACCATGGAGTTCCTTGCCGGCATAACCCTTGCTGACAAGTTGCGGGCGGGCCCACTCCCCTGGCGCGAGGCGCAGGCCGTTGCCATGGATATCTGTGCCGGTCTGGCCATCATGCACAAGGCAGGCATCCTGCACCGCGACGTGAAGAGCCGCAACATCATGCTTGCCGATCGCGATGGTTCGCAACGCGCGGTTCTCATGGACTTCGGACTGGCGCGGGAACTATCCGATCCCAGTCCGGCCGGGGAAACCGGTCTGACCATCCCGGGCGCCCTGCTCGGGACGCCCGATTATATGGCGCCGGAGCAGTTCGAAGGCAAAGCTGCAACCCCCGCGACCGACATCTACGCGGTCGGCATTGTGCTCTATGAGTTACTCACGGCCAGGCATCCCTTTGCATCGGCAAACCCGCTTGGAGCCGCCGTCTTGCGCGGAAGGAAGCTTCTTCCCGCATCTTCGCTCAGTCATGGCCTGCCCCATCGCTGGGACGCCGTCATACGGCGGTGCCTGGAATTCGATGCGTCGCGACGGTATCCATCGGCCGACGAACTGGCCCGCGCCCTGACCCGCACTCTGCCTGAGTTCAACATCCTCAGAAGATCGCCGGCCGTGCTTCTCCCCTGGGTAGTGGCACTCACCGCCGTTCTCGCCTGCGCGTGGTTCATCCCGCCTCTGCGCGAGAGGCTGCAGGGCGTGGCACTCGCCGACCGGGAAAAGCACATCGCCGTGCTGCCCTTCGACGTTTCGGGAAGCAGTCAGGAAGTCATGGTCCTGGCCGACGGCCTGATGGAGTCGCTCACCGGAAAGCTCACCAGCCTCGATTCAGAAAACAAGGCTTTATGGGTGGTTCCGGCCAGCGAGATCCGCCGCCGTAAAGTGAGTGATCCCGCCGCGGCATATCACGAGTTCGGCGCCACCATGGTGGTCAAGGGCCGCTTCACCCGTGATGCCGGAGGCGTGCATTTGAAGCTGGAACTGATCGACTCACGAAAGATGCGCGAAATCGGCTACGCCGACATTGAAGACACCGGCCAGGACCTTTCCGCACTACAGAGCGAAGCCGAAGCCAGCCTGGGCCGCCTCATGAACCTGTCAAACACCAAAGCCACCGGTCACGCCGGAGACGAAGGCGTCAGCTCCGCGGCCTACCAGGATTACATCGCGGCCCTCGGCTATCTCCAGCGATACGACAAACCCGGCTATCTCGATAGCGCTATACGTTCCCTGACGCAGGCAGTCGCAGCATCTCCTGGATTTGCGCTTGCGTTAGTCAAATTAGCCGAAGCTTACACGTTGAAGTACCGTATCGACTGGAATCCTGAATCGCTGGAAAAGGCGCGGCAGTATTGCACCCAAGCCATCGCGTTGGACAACCGCATCGCTGCTGCGTATGGTGCCCTGGCCACCCTGGACAGGATTGCAGGAAGGAATGCTCTGGCCACGCAGGAATTCCAGAATGTTATCGATCTTGATCCAAAAAACATCGATGCACTTACCGGGATGGCTCAACTCTTTCAACTGGAGGGAAAAAGCTCCGCGGCCGAGAACGCTTACCTGAAGGCTTGCGCACTCAGACCGACAGACTGGACAGGGTACAACAATCTTGGGATGTTCTATGAAAAACTTGGGCGCCATAAGGATGCAATCGACCAATACAAGCACGCCCTGGAACTGACTCCGGATAACGCCTACGTGCTCAATAATCTTGGCGGAGCTTACATCAATCTTGGCGATCCGAAGTCGTTCCTTGTGGCAGAAGAGGCGTTCAAGAAATCGATAGCAATCAATCCAACCTACCAGGCATACGCGAGCCTTGGAAGCCTTTATGCAACTGAGCAACGGTTTCATGAGTGCATAGATGTTACTAACAATGCTCTCAGAATGGACGATCAGGACTACCAGGTCTGGATCAACATTAGTCAGGCGTATGAGTTTTTGGGAGACCAGAGCAACGCAACTGCATCCAGAAAGAGAGCCGTTAGCCTGCTTGAAAGAGCTGTTGACTTGAACTCACAGAATGCCGAAGCGCATTCGACCCTTGCTTCGCTGCTCGCGCGGGATAATTCGCGAGAACCAGCGATGAGCCATATTCGCACTGCGCTCGCCGTCGCCCCAGCCAGCCCCGATGTGCTCTCCGATGCCGCGGATACATACGAAGTCCTCGGCTTGCGAGAAACTGCGGTCAAATACCTTCGGCTTGCTATCCAAAATGGATTTCCACTCCAGCAGGTGAACGGGGATTTATTCCTCAAACGGCTTTTTACTGACCCGGCTTTTCACAACCGTGGCAGATAAGCAATCCCAATCAAAGTCACACGAAAGGAGATGTGTCCATGAACATAAAGCCCATTCCGATTCCTGGAACCGGAGTAGCCCATGGGAAGTCAGCGCCAGTCTGCATCGAATACGGAGACGACGCCCAAATCACCATCACCACGTCGGGATGCCTGTACAGAAGCAAAGAAGGGGATGACTTCAATCAGCCGATACCGAAAGGCTATGTTCAAAAAGACGGGAAAGTCTATGACTGCGATGCTCCATCCAAGGACGAAACGGTGACCTGGATCTTCATTGACCGCGATGGCAATTTGACCGAGGGAGAAATAGACGTCTGTAAAGACTGCCAGTCATGCGAATGAGCCGGCCTGTTTGAAGCCAGTTCGAAGCTGCAGACCGCGCTCCCAGATACCATGGAGATGGAGATTTGGGAGCCGGTCGTGGCAATATTTCTCTCCGTCACTCAAGGTGTTTCCACTCGCGGCGCACTCATGGGTCGCAAAAGTTCAGACTCCCGGGCGGATTGGCTGCCGATTCAAGCCGTCAGTTGCCCATGCAGCCACGCGCGCGCCATCGTCCAGTCGCGCTTGATGGTGCGCGCCGACATGCCGAGTTCCGCCGCAATTTCATCGAAGGTCATCCCGGCGAAGAAGTGCAGTTCGAGAATGCGCGCCTGACGCGGATCAAACTCCGCTAGCCGGGTGAGCGCCTGGTCCACAGCCAAAACGTCCACATCCGTTCCACCGGTTGCGGCCAGACCCTCATCCAGCGTCACCTGCATGGCCCCCGCGCCGCGCTTGCCGGCGGCGCGCGCCCGCGCGTGATCGACCAGGATATGGCGCATGGCATGGGCGGCCAGGGCGAGTATCCGCGGGCGGTCCTTCCAGATGGACTCCGGCTGGTCCGCCAGACGCAAATACGCCTCGTGCACCAGCGCGGTGGCCTGAAGCGTGTGCGATCCGCGTTCGCGTCGCATCTTCGCGTTAGCCAGCTTGCGCAGCTCCTGATAGATGCTCAAATGGATCGCGTCATCTTCCGGCATCGCCATCAACCTGTAACCGCTGGCTTCTATAAGACCAAACTACCATTCGGCCAGGCAATCATAACAACGAATGCGGACAGGATGAGTTCGCAGTGCACCGTCAAACTCCGATTCAGAATTTGGCAAACCTCACTTCAAGATTTCTGCGCGCTTCGATGGGAGTTCCTTTGCGCAGCGCAGGTGTGAATCGATAATGCCAAACAGCCGCCACGGCCTTTTGATCCAGACCAAAGCCCAGACCGCGAACCACCCTCACATCCCGCGGCATCCCTTCGGAATCCACCAGGACATTCACCAGTGCGACCTGCACATAAGGGTGCCTGGCGAAAGGATCATCGAAATCCGCGTCGACCGTGTGCAGAGGCATGGGGGCTACGTACGACAGAACGTGATGATGCTTATCCTCCAGTTCCGACTCCGATGGAGGCTTCAGATCACGCTCGGTGATCAGTATCTCAGGTGTGGTCTGGCTCATGTCGGCACGGAAGACTACCCGAAGATCGACCCACACGGGCACTGCTTTGCCGCCCAGCCTGCCTGGCTCAAATCGCGAGACCTTCATCGCCGCGATGGCCGCGCGATCAAACGCGTCTCCGTGCGTGTGGAGCAGTTGGATGTGCTTTGGAACTCCGTCCACATCAATGACCGCCGCGCATACGGTCATACCCTTGATATGGTTGGCTGCAATTCCCAATGGATATCTCGCCTCTGCGGTTAGCACCATCCTGGGAGTATTCACTTCCGGACCGACATAATAGATGCCGTCCTGGTCCGGCTGCTGCTGATGCATCGGCAGACTTGGTTCGGCGGACTGCGCCCAAAGTACTGCCGTACAAAGTAAGAGCGGCAATGCCGCGCAACTGCTTCGCATAAAATCCCTTCTCATGTCATTTACACTGTCACGCGCTCGCGCCCCGAGCCGGGCCCAGTTCACATCCGATATTCTAAGGTTCCTTATCTAAGGATGAGATAAAGGCGCCAGGGAAGGATCGCAGCGAGACGGTCCTGAAACATGAGCTATCTCGTGAAAATATATTCAATGCGAAACCACCCTGTGTTTGCATCTGTCTTTACGTTTTACTTATATCCCGCTTATTTCTTCTTCATGGGTTTTTCCCATTTACACATACGATTCTTATTTGTTCAACGCTAATGTCTTCTCAAGCATCTCCAAGAGCTTGCTACCGAATTCCCAAGTAGCTGCTTCACACTTGCAGTCCCCTGAATTTTCAAGACTTGCATTCGAACCGCAGAAAGTTCGAATGGTCCTCTCGTCGTGTGATGAAGGTACGGTGAGTGCTTGAGCGCGGCCACACGGGCCTGCCTCAAGTGTGCCTTCTACTGCCGATGTTCTCCGTGATGACGTGCACCTGCAGCAACACTCCACTATTGCGAGGCCTGATGAGAATCAAAAGATGGAAACCCGCCACCGCCGTGGCTTTTGTCATTTGCAGTTCTGTGCTCTCTGCTGTCGCGCAACAACCAGCAAGGACAGCGCCGCCGGAGCAGACCGCATCGGTCGTCGCTCCATCATCGATAGCAGAAGAAGGTGGATCGTCGGGTCCCAAAAATGACCCAGCCGCGGCGCCGGCAGGCACAACCAACCCCGCTCCTAATCCTGCTACCAATGCTGCAGCGCCCGCGGCGGCTCCAGCAGCGGCCGGCTCCGCATCGGCACTGCCCAGCCGTGCCGCCGTCGTCAAGGAACTCTCCGAGATGAAGGCCCGGATCGCGGAACTGGAATCAGAACTGAAGGCGCGGACGGACGAGGATCAAGCCGCCGACGCAGACAAAACCGCCAACGCTCTGCGCACCGCCGAGACCAACGGAGACGATGCGGCCACGACACAGCCACTGATGCAGTCTGCACCCGCCACAGCGCCGGCGGCCGCGGCTGCTCCGGCGCCACCGGAGATCACCGCCGAGACCACCACCAAGTCCGCGCCGTTTCCCGGTGACTGGACCTGGCTCAACAGCGGCGGCCACAACGTTGACAGTCCCATGAGCACCAAGTACTTCACTCCCGAGGTCAGGTTCGATGCCAATTACATCCTCGACTACAACCACCCGGTAGACGACTCCATGGGCGGCTCGACCGAGATGTTCCGCTCCGATGAATGGCAATTGGAGCAGGTGAGTGTGGGCGGAGACTTTCGTATCCAGAATGTTCGCGGCCGCATTCTAACCATGAACGGCCTCTTCGCGACCACCACCCCACGCAATGACGCAAGTTACAACCGTGGACAATGGAACCTCTCCGGGGCATACCGCTACTTCTCCGAGGCATGGGGCGGCTATCATTGGGATGTTAGTCATGGGTTGAACTTGGATGCCGGCATCTTTGTCTCCTACATTGGACTCTTCAGTTACTACAACTTCGATAACTGGGCCTATCAGCCATCTTTCGTATCCTCCAACACCCCGTGGTTCTTCAATGGCCTTCGCATTCAGTGGTGGCCAACCGAAAAGCTGAAGATCGAGCCGTGGATCATCAACGGCTGGCAGTCCTACGCGCGGTATAACAGCAAACCGGGCCTTGGCGGCCAGATCCTGTACCGCCCCAAGCCCTATCTCGACTTTGTCTGGAACGACTACGGCATGGGAGAGGATGATGCCGGCTATCCCGGCCGTTCCCGCATTCATGCCGATTACAGCGCCCAGGTCAGATACTATGACAAGCCAAACAATGTCCTCGATAAGATGGCCTTCACCCTGACCGGCGATATCGGCTGCGAATATGGCGGCGGCCCGGCGAGCGGACCGTATAGTCCCACTGGAGCCTCTCCGCTCATGGGTACCGCGTCAACCTACACCGGCGGCGTGAATTGCCACAACAGTGCCAACGGGCGGCCCAAGCAAGCCTTCATGGGATGGATGGCCTACAACCGATACTGGTTCAAGAAGGACCTCTATGCGGTCACCCTGGGCGGTGGCCAGATGAATAACCCGGGACGCTATCTGACCCTGCTTCCTCCCATCAACGGAGCCACCGCTTCCTCTGGGTCGCCTTACTTCACCGAAAATGGCGGCGACCGCGCCCAGATGCACGACGGCACCATCACCTTCGACTACATGCCGGCCCAGTTCATTACCTTCCGGCTGGAAGAGAGTTATCGCTGGTCCGATGTACCGTACTGGACTGGACACGGCGGCATCACTCCACCCGGAGGAAACAACGGAAATCCCTCTGACTATCAGTGCGCCGCTGGCGGCGACTCAGGGCAGTTATACGGAAATCTAACCGCCGCAGAAAACTACTGCATCGGCGCCGGTCTCAATGCCGGCAGCGGTGGTACGCGTGCTCTGTGGTGGCCTGATCTCCGCACCAACCAGACCTCCACCATCCTGGCAGTCATGGTTCGTTTCTAAACGCCTCCAGCTCGACTGCCGAATCCAGTCGGCGTCGAATGTAGCCTGGCCGCCTGCCTCGAAGACTCCTTGCTCCGAGGCAGGTGTAAATCTTCGTGTGGCCTATGACATAGGCAGTCCGATTCGCATGAGTTCCTTTCCCGCGTGACTAACTGGACCGCACTTATGAGACCCTTTGAAACTCTTCATATGAACTTCATAACCGATCCATAGCATCCAGCAGACCGCGCGCAACTCCTCTGCCAGTCGCTGATCACCGGCCGGAGACAGGCAGGGCTCGCCAATTTCTCGTACCCAGATTCCGAAGCTATCGATTCATGTTCAATCCTCTTGGAGACAGCTAAGTGACTAACAGCAGTTTGAAGGGCGCGGCTCTCATCGTCTTCCTGGCAGCTGCCGGGCTCCTGTGCTCTGCGCAATCGGCTCCCGATTCGCCTGCTGTCTATGTTGCCAGGCCCGCGCCCACCTCAAATCCTGACCAGAAATCTGCCCCAGCGGGCAACAACGAAAATCAGACTGGCGCAACTGCAAGGCAGACAGGGGAAGTATCTGGTCCTCAGGCATCGCCGCTTTCTCAAAACCTGGTTGCCCCTGTCCCAGGGCCGTCAAAACCGAAGCCGGCGTTCTTTACCCGACTGGGCAGGGTTTATCTGGCTGATTGGACCGGTACCATCCCGCCTGATCCCAACGCACCCCAGAGGCGCGGCACCCCTCCGCCTATTCCTGCACCGCCTTATCCTGCCTCCGACTGGCCGATCGGCGGGACCCAGGAGATTGGGGCTCCCGACACGTCAACTTACATGTTGCAGACTGCCTTCGATGGCGGCGATCCCAACCGGCTTGGCCCCTTGAAGTGGTACGGGTGGATTGCCATCGGAGCCAACGGCTCAACCAACAATCGCGGCAATGCGGGCAAAGGCATCGCCGCCAACAGCCCGCTTGCCTATGACGAGTTTCCAAACATGGTGGTGCTCGATCAACTCGCCCTGTACACAGAGAAGCTGGCCGACACAGTCCAGACCGATCACTTTGACTGGGGATTCCGGCTGACCAACCTCTATGGCCAGGACTACCGCTACACCACGTCGCACGGAATGCTGAGCCAGCAACTGCTGGTGAAGAATGCCCAATACGGGTTCGACCCGGTGATGTTCTATGCCGACTTGTACTTTCCCAAGTTAGGCCAGGGCGCGGACCTTCGTCTCGGCCGGTATATCTCCCTGCCCGATATCGAGGCGCAGTTAGCTCCGAATAACTACAGTTATTCCCATTCCATCCTCTATACCTACGACTGTTATACCCAGCTGGGAGCGAACCTGACTTTAAAGATGAACGACCATTGGACTGTTCAGGGGGGCATTTCGCCCGGATGCGACACCATGCCATGGACCCGGGATGCAAAAGCGACCGGTAATGTGTGCCTCGTCTACACGTGGCATGACGGCGGGGATGCCATGAATGCGTGCGATAACACCATTAACGACGGCAAGTACGCTTACAACAACCTCACCGCCTTCTATCTAACGTGGTACCACCGCATCAATGGGCAATGGCACACCGACACCGAAGGCTGGTATCAGTACATGAGAGACACACCCAACGTCTGGTGGATCAACACGGGCGTGCCCTACAACGCTGCGTCATCGCCATGGCCCGAAAACGTAACCAACAATCGTTTCGTGTCCCCTGGAGTTACTCCATCCACCCTCAATTTCGGCGCCGTTTGCGAAGATCCGCGAACTTCGTATACCGGCAGCCACCATGCCTATTGTTATGCGCCTGAATGGGCGATCACCAACTACGTCGAGCACAACTTCCGGAATAATACTGCGAGTCTCAACATTCGCAGCGAAATCGTCGATGACATCAAGGGCCAGCGAACCGGAACTCCCGCAATCTATGAGGAACACATGGTCGGCTTCAACTTCTGGACCGGCACCACGATCACCTTCCGCCCGGAACTGAGCTATGTCCATTCCTTCAGTCCCTATGGCTTGCGCGCCCTCGACATATCGCCGGGGGCCTCGGTGTCGGCCATGCAGAATGCCCCCACCGGTCAGATCCCCGAGCAAACCATGCGTGCGCTGGGCGCCAAGACTCAGGCGCTGGTCATTGCCGCAGACGTGATCTGGCACTTCTAGGAATGAGAGGCCGGCCATCCGGAGGAATGAAACGCATAAGCCTGGCGAAGAGGGTGACGCAACACTCCAGTACAGAGTGCGGGGCAGCCGGCAAATGAAAAATCTGCGCGAACCAAGCGGTATTGATCCACTCTGGCGCGAATCGATGGCATCGGGCGCCCCCAAAGAGCCAACTCAACCGCAGATCGCCGGCCGGCGGCACCAGCCTCGTCTATATGGGTTGTTCATATCTTCTTTATGCTTTCCTCATATTTTCCTGCATATCCTCGGATTACTCCGGCAGTTTGAGCGAATTGTGACGACTTCAGGGACTCGAAATGCTGCTCCCGCAGGGCAGCGCAACACCGGATTTCGAGCCATCGTCGCCCAATGGAGGTTGTTTGGAGCTTGCCTGGTCCTGGGCGCGGTCAGCGTCGCAGGATTCGCTTTGCACTTGACCCTGACCGTGGCCAGCTTTGTCGATTTGCTGATCGTGTTTGGCGTTGCGTTGATTTGCGGGTTCTGGCAGGCGTCGGTCGTCTCTCTGCTCGCCGTAGCCAGTCTCGACTTCTTGTTTACTCAACCGCTGTTTCACTTCACCATCACCGACCAGCGGGATTGGATATCACTCGCGACCTTTGAAACGGCTTCTCTGCTGATTAGCCGCCTTTCCGCCCGCGAGCGCCGCAGTTCAACCGAAGCAACCATCCACCGCACCGGAATGGAGCAGCTCTACGAACTCAGCAGGAATTCCCTCCTTCTGGATCTTCGACAGCCCCCCGGTCCGCAACTTGTCGTTCTCATTCAGAGAATCTTTACCGCACAGGCCGTTGCGTTATTCGATGTGAATTCGGGCCAGGAGTATACAGCGGGCTCGTGGCCCGATGGGGAAAAGGGAATCGCCAGGGAGTCGTATGTGAACGGATTGTCGTGGGACGATCCGGGGTCTCTCACTTCAGGGCGCGTTCTGCTGGCAGGTTCCGAACACGTGGGGGCACTTGTCATGCGCGGAGAAGCAAACACCCTGGTCATCGATGCATTGACGGCATTGGCAGCAATGGCGATCGATCGTTGCCAGTCCTTTGCAAAGGAGGAACGCGCCGAATACCTCAGAAAGTCGGACCAGTTGCGATCGGCCGTAATGGACGCGCTGGCTCATGATTTCAAAACACCTCTGGCCACCGTCCAGGCGGCAAATTCCGGAATCCTCGAAACTGGCGACCTCAATGCCTCTCAGGCAGAACTGGTGTCGATCATCGATACCGAGATGACGCGGATGAACGCAATCTGCACGCGGCTGCTGCAAACCGCAAAACTGGAGTCGGGATCGCTCGACGTCGCGGCCGATGATGTGAATCTTGAGGCGCTCATTGCGCAGGTGATCGCCAACGTGGACGACGAAACCGATCGCCGCCGCATCCGGGTCACGATCGAAGACGCTCAGATGGAAATACGCGGGGATCGAACCCTTCTCGAGATGATCATTTCGCAGTACGTCGAAAACGCGCGCAAGTACTCGCTGCCCGGAACCCCTATCGGGATCTCCGTCCGAAGAAGCAATGACGAAGCCCTGTTCTCTATTCATAACCTGGGGCCGACGATCCCGCTGGAAGACAGAGAACGTATCTTTGACCGCTTCTACAGGTCGCCGGCCCATGCGGAATCGATTCCCGGAACGGGCATCGGCTTATCCGTGGTTCGAAAGGCGGCGACCGCCCATCACGGGCATGTGTGGGTGGTCAGCGACCCGAATGAAGGCACGACTTTTTATCTTTCCATACCACTGGACGGAGGACTGAATGACTTCAGCAGGACCCGGCACCGATGAGGGCACCATCCTCATAGTCGACGACGATCAGCCAATGCGGCGCACCCTTCGCACCACACTCTCCGCTGCGGGATATACGGTCGTCGAAGCAGCCAGGGGAGAAGAGGCGTTGTCGCTGGTTCGCCTCACTCCTTTTGACGCCGTGCTCCTCGATGTAGACATGCCGGGGATGGGCGGCGTCGAAGCCTGCCGTCGCATTCGCGGTCTCTCTCCCGGCCTGCCGATCCTCATGATCACTGTCTTCGACAGCGAAGATGACAAGGTCCTGGCACTTGATTCGGGAGCCGATGACTACGTAACCAAGCCCTTCCAGATACGCGAACTGACCGCCAGAGTTCGTTCCGCCGTGCGCCGGAAACACGTTCAGGCCACCTGCAGCGAAGGTCCGATCCGCCACGGCAAGCTCGAACTCGATCCGGCCAAATTCCTGTTTAGAAAAGGCGGCAAGCCGATTCGACTGACTCCCAAGGAATTTGAGCTTCTTCGCTACCTGATGCTGCACGCCGGTGAGCCCGTCCCCCACGCGCGCCTGCTGAAATCGGTGTGGGGCACTCATTATGGCAGCGAGCTCGAATATCTGCGCACCTTCGTCCGCAATCTTCGCAAGAAGATCGAAGACGATCCCAGCAATCCCAAGTACCTGCTGACAGACTCATACTTCGGTTACCGGTTCAACACCCAATTGGAAGACGCGGGTCCGAGCTAGGAAATCTCTCGGTAGACCGCAGGGTACGGGTGCCCCATATCTGTGACGTCTTTTTGTCGCAGATGTGGGAACGCACAACCTCCCTTCCCCCTTTCCTTTCTCATTGAGCCCGTCCCTCCCCCTCGCATAGAATTGCCGAGCCCCACGCAAGAGGAGGTTTCTCGGTGCTATCCACGATGTCCGACTATCCCCTCACCATACGTTCCATCTTTGAGCACGGCCTCTCCACCCACGCCCAGAGCCAGGTCGTCACCTGGGCCGGCGACACCGTCCGGCGCTCCACCTTCCGCCAGGTCGGCGCCCGCGTCCGCCAGCTGGCCCGCGCCCTGCACCGCCTCGGCATCCAGCCCGGCGACCGCGTAGGCACCCTCTGCTGGAATACCCAGGAGCATCTCGAAGCCTATTACGCAGTCTCGTGCCTGGGAGCCGTCGTCCACACCCTCAATCTCCGCCTCTTCCCTGAGCAACTGGCCTACATCATCAACCACGGCGGCGACCGCTTCCTCCTCGTCGATGCGTCCCTCGTTCCTCTTCTCGCCAGGATCCAGAAGGATCTCCGCACCGTAGAACGCATCGTCGTCATTGGCGAGGCCCCCGGCCTTCCCGCCGACTTCCTGCGCTACGAGCAGTTGCTCGCCGCCGAACCGCCCGACTTCGACTTCCCCGATCTCGATGAACGCTCCGCCGCCGCCATGTGTTACACCACCGGTACCACCGGCGATCCCAAAGGCGTGGTCTATAGCCACCGCTCCATCTATCTGCATGCGCTCTCGGTCTGCGCCCCGTGGTGCGTCGGCCTCACCGAAAGCGACCGCTGCCTGGTCATCGTGCCCATGTTTCACGCCACTGCGTGGGGCATCCCCTATGCGGGTTGGCTGGCGGGCAGCGACTTCCTCATGCCCGGCGGCTCTCTGCAACCCGAACCGCTCTGCCGCATGATCACGCTCTGCCGCCCGACTCTTGTCGCCGGCGTCCCCACCATCCTGTCCGCCATGTTTCATCATGCGGAAGCCAATGGCGTCGATCTGTCACTCTTCCGCGCTGTACTCAGCGGGGGCGCAGCCCTTCCCCGCAGCCTCGCAGACGCCTTTCTCGAAAAGCATCACGTCAAAGTGATCCAGGGATGGGGCCTGACCGAAACCAGCCCCCTCGCCGCCCTCGCCCAGCCGCCCCGCAACTGTCCCCCCGAGGACGAAATCGACTGGACCACGAAAACCGGCCGCGTGATTCCCGGCGTCGAGCTCCGCATCTGCGACGGCGACACGGTTCTTCCCTGGGATGGCGAGTCCATCGGGGAATTTGAAGTGCGCGGCCCCTGGATCACCGCTTCCTACTACGGCGATCCCGCCCCCGACCGCTTCCACGACGGATGGCTCCGCACTGGCGACATCGGCGTGGTCGACGAACTCGGCTACCTCCGCATTACCGACCGCAGCAAAGACGTCATCAAGTCCGGCGGCGAATGGATCTCTTCCGTCGAACTCGAAAACGCCATTATCGATCACCCCGGCGTGCGCGAAGCCGCCGTCATCGGCATCCCCGACCCCAAATGGGACGAGCGGCCCTTCGCCTTCGTCGTGCCCGTCCACGGCTCAACCATGGACATCGCCGTCCTTCGCGACCACCTCGCCTCCCGCGTCGCCCGCTGGTGGATTCCCGAACGCTGGGGCTTGCTCGCCGAAATTCCCAAGACCAGTGTTGGCAAGTTCGACAAGAAGGCTCTGCGCATTCTTTACGCCAACGGCGAGTTCACCCCCGCCCCGGCTCCCAACGAACCTGACTCCGGCGAACCGACGCCCCGGCAGTCCCTCTCCGCTAATCTCGCGCCCTGACCAACGACCCTCGCGCCCGCGGCTGGCGAATCCAAGGCGGGGATTGAAGCTGGTGACTGCATGACCGCGCAATCTCAAAAACAGTCGTTGGAGTCGCCGCTAGAACGCCTTGCTGAAGTTGTAGTTCCAGTTTCCCCCGTGTCCCGCGCCGTAGGCATAGTAGGTCTGCATGATCATCTGCCCCTTGATGCGAACCGAAGCTCCGAGCCCGGCGTCCTGGCGCATGCGTGCGATGGCCAGATCCGAAGCGGAATTCCCCACCGTGCCCGCGTCATAGAACACAAAGACCCCCAGCGGGTCGTATACGGGAATGCCATATTCAAACTGCAACAGGGAAAGATCCGGTGCGCGAAATCGGTAGTTATCCCATCCACGCAGCGTCACGCGCCCATCGATGTCGGTACCACCCACAGTCGGCTGCAGATAAAACGGCAGCTGGTTGCCGTTGCTCACCTGGGATAGCACCAGCCGCGCCCTTACGTCGAATTGCCCGAACTGGCATTCGTCTCGGCGCTTGTTGCCTTGGCACATGTAGGTCACAACCGGGTGACGATCGGCTGAGAAGAAGTTCCTGAGTACCTGGTGAAGCTCGATCTGTTCGTGTCCGTCGTAGGTAAACTGCCGGAACGAATACGGGGATCCGTCGGTGGGCACGTTCCAATGGAAAACAAAGTTGTTGCTCAGCGTGAACAACAGCAGGCTTTGAAAATGCGGATCATCCTTTTCTGCTGACTGTCGCTCGCCAGCCTTCATCTCAGGTGCCGGCCACTGCTGAAACCGCTTGCCCACACGCGTCTTGAACAATGTCTCGGCGCCCGCCGAGCTGTCGACAAAGAGCGGCTGCGCACCAATACCCGGCGTCACCGCCGGAGGCAGATTGGTGCTGACCGCGTCTGCATTGATTACCGCGGGCAGCGTGGTGCTGCGCACCTCTGCCTCGCCCGTAGCGGTCAACCATCGCGTGAGCGGCATGCGCATCGCGGCGTCGAATGTCGTGTCGTCCTGGGCGTAGACGTACTGCACATCCGGCGTCGCCGGGCCTTCGCCATAGTCATAGAGCGTGTTCACTGAGCGGTGCCACGCCGACAGGTGCAGCGATGCCCGCGAGGTGGACTTCAGGCTACCCAGCAGCAACCCGCCATCCACGCTGCTGTCGGCCTTGTACGGAAGCGGCGGAACCCACACCAGATCTCCGCCCGTAAACCACGATCCATTGGTGGTCACCGCGCCCGTCACGCTGAGGTCGAGAAACCACTCGCGCGCGGGCTTGCCCGTCGTTCCCTGCAATGTATCGATCAGCACCAATCCGGGTCCGAATCCATTCGAGGGCGGCAAAGACGCCAGCGTGAAGTGATAATGGTTCTGGCTGAAGAGCGCCTCTGTGCAGGCAATTGCCTGGTTACGGTCTGAGAAGAACTTTGGGCAGGATACGCCGATGGTCTGCGACAGGGCGCCGGGCGTTGCCGCGGTGATGATCGCGAAAGCTACGGTGATATGCGCCTTCATGCCCCGCCCCTTTGCCCCAACTGGGTTGCGGCGTCGCGCAGATAGTTCATCGCATCCTGCGCCGAGTAAATCTGTTGCACGTTCTTCGCCGTCTTCAGCCCCATCACCTGCAGGCTGTGCTGCATGGCCTGCGCCATCAGCATCACCAGGTCGGTGGGCTTGCGAATCGCCGGAGCCACGACCGGCGGTGCGTTCGCCGTCACCGAATCCTCCGCCACCGCATGCAGCGCCGGCACCACTCCCGAAGTCTCCAGGGCGGAGTCCGCGGCCTGGCGGTCGGCCTGCGACAGGACCGCGTCGCGCGCCAGCGGAATGCTTCCATCGGAGACCACGGCAGCCGGAAGCGCCACCGTGTCGGTACGAATTTCGTCAACGCCAAGATTGGCGATATCGTCAAACGTAGCGGCCTGCGCCTCGCGCCAGGTGAACGGGGACTGGTCGATGCAAAAAAGCTTGCGCACCGTCGCCACAATCGAACAGTGATCGAACTGCTGGTGCAGGATGGTGCCCGGCTTGATCCGCGGCGAAATAAAAACCGCCGGCACCCGCACTCCCAGGCGATCGAACCGGAATCCGAAGTCCTTGGTCGGCGGGATGGCGGGATACTTCGGATCCGGCGTCAGGCTTGGCGGCGTGACATGGTCGAAGATTCCGCCGTGCTCGTCATACACGATCAGCAGCAGCGTGTCGTTCCAGCTGGGGCTGCTTCGAACCGCGTTGTAGACCTCGGCGATCAGCGCCTCTCCCGCATCCACGGGAAAGTCCGGATGCTGGCTGTTGGCCGTCAATCCATGATCCAGATCATCGTCGTACACCGGTTCAATAAACGTGTACTCCGGCAGCAGATCGTCCTTGCAATCCTGCGCGAAGCGGGAGTAGTCGAAGAACTTGTCCTGGTGATGCGCCAGATAGATATTCGCCATCAGGATGGTGGCGCCGCTCCAGTAGATGCGATACGATGCGTCGTTTTTCGGGTCGTCGATAATCTGAAAGATCGTCTTGGCCGTAGCCGGGGCCAGCACCGCATCCTGCGTCAGCGAGTCCCCGGAACTGGCGGCGTGCGCAAACAGACGGTTGGGAATGGTCGACGCGGGAACGGAAGAAAACCAGTGGTCGCACACCGCGTATTGCCTGGCCAGCGTCGACAGCACGGGAAGGGATCCGGCATGAAAGCACTTCATGATATTCCGCCCCTGTGCCGCATTGCCGCTGTCGGTAGCGTAGTTCTGAACGAACCCCTGCATCTTTGCCTGGCCCGTGTCGACGCCATCGGCATTGCCGAAGATCTGCCAGTTGATATCGGGAAACTCGTGCGCGGGGTCAGGATTCAGATCATTGATGGAGCGGGCATCGGCGCTGACCCGAATCGGAGGTCCGCCATCCGCGGAAGGGTTGGTCTCATCTCCGTTCAGTCCCTCAATGGGATAGTCGGCCGTCTTGAGATAGCCCAGCATGTGGTCAAACGAACGGTTCTCCATCATCAGAACAACGATGTGCTTGAACGGGCTTGGCATCGGCTTCTCCACGAATCAGGAACAGGACAGGAGACTGCGAGGTTCGACTAAAAGGATTGCTCCTCAAACTACGGCTACCCTGCTTTGAGTGTCACCTGCTGCGTGGCCAGTCAATCGACGACTGTCTCAGCAGTGGTTGTAGTATCTGTACAGATATCCGTCTTGTCCAGCAATGGTGATCTGAGGCGGCAAAGCGTTGCGACGATTGTGTGCAGTGAGGGATATACACCAAAACTTCTCGGCGGCCGTGAGGTCTAAAACGCAATCCGAACCATCCTCGCCCAACCTCGGAACCATTCCCAATCAGAGTTCCGGCGCACTCCCCGACGCTTCCCCCCACGAAATGGCAATTCCGAAGTCTTGTTCAAGTCAAACCTCGACTATGCGTGGCAGATCGGCGAGCGCTCGCCGACATTTCGGGAGTAGTACCGGCTTCTGGAATTGACTTGACGACCCACCACTCTCCGAGCAAATGACTATGAAACGAGATCGCTGGGCATTGTTCTGCGATGAAAGATGCGATTAACCGTGCAAATGATTCCGGCACAAGTGCGCGATTTCGCACACGAGTCAATGAACGATCATGTCCAGAGAATAGAGTTCCTCAGTGCCAACATCACGCAGAATCAAGGGATCATCGTCGGGCGTGAGACCTGTCCAGACTGCGTTGCGAAATCCCGTTTGCCTGACTCCTGCAAGGCTCGCTACGATTTCCGTCTTTCCGTCCGAAACGCGGATTCTCTCGATCGCCGGTTCGTTACCTCTCTTGAGAACGTAGACAAATCTGCTGTCTGACGACCAGTTGGCGTACCCAAAGCTCTCGCCCCGAGCGAGTTCGTGCCAGGTCTGCCTGGGAACGTCGAAAAGCATCAGCGATAGCGAGTCCGCAGATCTGCCCAGGATGAAGTTGCCGTCGGGCGACCATCTTGGCATCCAAAGACCGTCAGATCCTGGGAGCTTGCCTAAGCGATGGGTCACGAGATCGAACGAGTAGATGCCCAGATCTGCCTGCCGATCAAAAACAGGGAAGTGACTGAAGACGAGCATTTGTCCGTCGGGGGACCAGTTGGGATCAATCTCGCTCCACGGTTCGTCGACCACCGCCAGGGGCGAGCCGCCGTTTGCAGGCACAATAAAAAGTTTGAACGGCTTTCCGGGGGCAGCATCGAAAAACGCAATCCGCGTCGAATCCGGAGACCATCGCGGCGCCGCAGGCTGCATCGCAGGTCCTGTCAGTTGGAGACAATGGCCGCCTTGAACGTCGCAGCGCCAGAGTAGGTGGTCGGGAAAACCGACATAGGTTATCCACTTCCCGTCCCGGGAGAAGTCGACAAATTCCGCGGATACGCCATTGAGGTACGGAACGAATAGCTTCAACCTGGCGTCGTACCTGTTCAGCTCCCCGCGGAGCTGTTGACCGATTACGTATAGCTTGCGTCCATCGGGGCTCATTTCCGGCGCGAGAGAATTGATGGGTCCTGCCGTTAGCTGAATGGGCTCCCGGCGCTTAAGGTCGATCAGGCCCGAAGGCTCGGGAAGCGCCCATATATCCGTCTTGCCATCGCGAGTCGATTGGAAAACGTACCAGCGGCTATCGGAACTCCATCGCCCGCAGCACTCGGCCGGGACCGGGTTCCACCCGCTCAGGATTTGGTGCAGAGACGTTCCATCCTTGAGCGACTCCCAAAGAGAGGACCGCAGGGTCTTCGGGTCCATGATGGTCAACCGCAACCGCCTTCCATCAGGCGACCATCGAATGGACGATGCGGTTCCGGGGAGTTTTGTAATCATTTTTTGGTCGGTGCCATCGCTGTTGACCACGTACAGAGCGTTGTTCCAGCAGATGGCGATCTTCTGACCGTCTGGAGCAAACGCGGCGGCATCTGCGAACAGATCGCCAATTCGCCGGACATTTCCGGAAGGCAACGAAATACTCCACAGAGCCGACTCGTTTAACCCTGCTTGCTCTCCCATTGAACCGCCCGGATCCGGTCCGAACGATGCGGCCAGCAGTTCGCTTCCGTTCGACGAGATATCCATCAAGCGCGGGGACTGAAGCGCGCTGACGAGGGTGGAAGCCTCTCCACCGTTGACCGATATTTGAGAGATGCTGCGATGATTCAAGCTCCCGGAGACGAAATAGATGCGAACTCCGTCCGGGAGCAGCGGCCCTTGTTTCGGCAGGCCGTCATGCGTGAGTGCCACGTAATGGGAGACTCGCAGGACCTTCGAGGAATGGCGGATATTCCAGACGACAAGGCCGGCACCCAACAGGGCTGCTATTCCGGCGAGCAGCGCCCACCGGATGGTCTTTGGGCGGACCGTCGGCGCGGTTAATGCGGGAGGTTGAGGTGGCAAGGCCGCCCGCATGGGCTCAGCCAGGAATCGATACCCTCGTTTGCTGATCGTCTGGACGAAGCGGGGGCTCGACGAGTCGTCGCCCAGAACCTGCCGAATCTTCCGGACCGCGGTGTTGATTGCGTTTTCGGTATCGACGTTGATCTCGTCGCCCCAAAGCTCTTGAACGATCTCCTCTCTCCTGACGAGTTCGCCGGGCCGGCTGGCCAGCATAATCAGGAGTTCCATCGGGATCCGCTCGAGCCTCAACTCCGAGCCCGACCTCAGCAACCGATGGTTACGGACGTCGAGTACGAATTCTCCGAACTGTAGAACGCTGGAATTCAGCTCCCATCGTCCCTCCGGTGAGCCGGCAATGTCCTCGACTCGAAAGTACCCCAACACCGCTAAAGGAAAAATACAGGTTTCTACAGATTATCTCCATTGCTAACAAAATCAGATACATGCAAGCTGTGGAGGCTTTGCGTTGATCGACGTTGCTCAGGTTTTCCCGGAGGTCAGTCATGAAGAAGGTGGTTCTGAAGCCTCAGTTTGCGCTTGTGCTGGTCGTCGTCTTGGGCGGGGTTTGGCGATTCTTGCACGCTTCAGGTCAGGAAAAGCACTCGACGTTCGAACCCACGGTTCCGCGGGTGTGGGATGACGAATGCGATCGCGACACTGGAACTACCGCTTGCCGACCCTGCTGGGTCGCCCAAGCACATTTCGTCCGACTACTACTATCGGATTCCTGTTCGCCCCATTTACAAGAGCTACCCGGTCTACGCTCCGGGGCACGAGCCGCCAAACTACGTGGAGTGGCTCAAGCAACAGGATCCCCAGGTCCTGTGGGACGAGTCGGGTCACAAGCCCAGGCTCAGCTCTAAAGAAGACTGGATCGCGGCCGGACAAATCGTCTTCAATACGCCGATCTATTACACGACGCATCGGATCGCTAGCATTGATGACGTTCGAAATCCAAAGTGGTATCAGACGGCCGGTGTTCCTGTTGCCAAGGATGGGACCGTACCGTTTGTCCGATACGTCATTCGAAGGAAGGGCGAAATAGAACTCGGCGATTTTGCCTGCGGCTTTTGCCACACGCGAGTCATGCCGGATGGAAGTGTTCTGGAGGGCGCTCAAGGCAATTTTCCGTTCGAGAAAAGCAAAGCCTGGCTCTTCCGGAGCAGGCTGGCCAATCCCGAAGATACACGGAAGGCTGATGCCGACCTTCGACACCTGGACCATTCGTTGTTCGCTGCTCCATGGCTGAAGCCTGATCCCTCGGCTTCAATAGACAAGATGACAACGGATCAATTGATCGTCGCGCATGAGGCGATGCCGGCAGAGGTCACAGCCCGGCACCGCAGCAATCTCTTTTTTCCACTCCAGATCCCCGACCTGATTGGCGTTAAGGATCGCCACTATCTGGATCACACGGGTTTGCAACAACACCGCTCCATCGCGGATCTGATGCGCTACGCCGCATTGAACCAGGGGGCCGACGATCTTGCTTCCTACGACGGATTTGTGCCCGCCGATTTTCATTACTCGACGAAGCGTCCTGAGCCCGACGATCCGATCGCGGTCGGCGGTCGATACAGTGACGAGCAGCTTTATGCATTGGCGATGTACCTATACGCTCTTGAACCACCTCCTAATCCGAACAAACTCGATGCCCTCGCCAAACGCGGCGAGAAGATATTTGAGAGCCAAGGGTGTGGAACCTGTCACACTCCTCCTCTTTACACCAACAACAAGCTCACGCCGGCGGAAGGGTTCCGGGTGCCTGCTGAGGCGCGAACACAGTTCGATATCGCGCCGTTTTCAGTGGGGACTGATCCCAATATGACCTTAAAAACGAGACGAGGCACCGGTTATTACAAAGTGCCGTCGCTGAAAGGTGTCTGGTACCGCAGCATGTTCGGCCACAGCGGGTGGTGCGCGTCTCTTGAAGATTGGTTCGATCCCAAACGCACGGAAGACGGCTATGAGCCGACCGGATTCAAGCCTTATGGGACGAAGAGCTTTCCGGTGAAAGGTCATCCCTTTGGATTGGATTTGTCCGAAGACGATCGCCGAGCCCTCATCGCATTCCTGAAGATTCTTTGAACTTCCCGCAAGATTTCAAGGACGTGGTAGACGGCACCCGGCCGGAAGTGAGATAGCCAAGTTAATCTGCAGTGCAGTCCTTCCGGGTAGTGGCAGCAAGGGCGGCGATCTGCCATCTGCCGTTCTTCCGAATGAGATTAAAGAGATCGCGGCCGCAGTGATCGAGCTTGCCATCTATGAAGAAGTTGAAGGGCGCCCAGACAACCGCCAGATCGCGGTCAATTCGAACATGCGGATGGTTGATTCGTTCCTCAATGTGCGAGGTTCCTGAGGTTGCTATGCGATTTGCGAGACTCTCGATGGTGATCTGGCTGAGATTGCCCTCTTGCGTAAGTATGAAAACGCCGCCGGGTACCCAAGGAGCCTTGATGGCGGCTGCGTCACGATGCGCCATGCCGTTAAACATGGCCTGGACCGGAGCGAGGACCTCCATTTCGTTTTGCCTCGCTGCGCAACCGCCAAGCAGGACGAGAGCGAAGCAAACGGTCACGGCGTAGAGACCGGATCGCATCCGGAGATGTCCAACGAGGCGCGGAAATCGGGAGGTTCCTGAGACTGTGTTTCTATGTTTGTGCATCGGTTCACCTGTAACATATCTTTCTTGGGAGCGCAGTTTGATTGGCATTGAACCTCGTCGCGGCGATGGTGTCGAATCGGGCGATCCTGGCCAGAGGCGATCCTGGTTAGAGGCGATCTGGTTAGAAGTGACAGTTTCGCGGGTCTGCGACATCAATCCGTCGTTCCCCATGTGCGGGAATGAACTGGACGGCGATGGTTGTTGCCTCGACGGCGCCTTCGTTCCGGAGGATGTGAATGTGATCGCCCCCGGGATCGACGAAGGCCATTCCTGTTTTGTACACGTGCGGCTTGCAAACGGGATCGCGGCCTTCATATTCCGTCACCGTGCCCGCCGTTACGATGATCAAGCTTTGCCCAGGGTGTGAATGCCAGCCTGTACTTCCGCCCGGAGCCCACACATTGCTCTGCACGTATACGTCCGACGATCCCT
This sequence comes from uncultured Acidobacteriaceae bacterium, assembly GCA_963737665.1. Lineage (GTDB taxonomy): Bacteria > Acidobacteriota > Terriglobia > Terriglobales > Acidobacteriaceae > Telmatobacter. The sequence goes on along the minus strand of CAVTTW010000017.1, from coordinate 48,840 downwards.
TCACCTTTCGGAGCGACTTCCACAATTGCTTGTATTCCTTCGCCTCTTGGTCGTAGGGAAGAGGTTTGGAAATATTCCTTTCGCCAAGCCTGCCCTGGGCGAACATAGTGCTTTGGTATCCTTCCGGAGTTGTTGCGAGTGCTGTTCCGAGTTGAAAGAGGCTACCGGCGATGAATATGCCGCCGAACAACAACAGATCCATCCATCTCTGCGGCATGTCCATCCTCTCTCTCTCTCTCGTGGCCGCTACCCGAAAAAGCGCACCTGCCGGGGGCGAGCCTGCTGCAACACTTCTTCTCGCTAAAACGCTCCCACCAAACCGTCACTCGTAGGTCAGGGGATGTCTCTCCTAGCGGTAGTTACCTGGAGCGGCAATCGCGCCAACAGATCGTTCATCCCCTTCTGTTTGTCTCCCGATTCAGTCAACCGGCGAAATGCGCCGAACGCCATGGAGGGCCTGCGGCCCGAAATGAGTAGTAGCTGGCCCCTTGAACATAAGAGTGATATTTGAATCGGGGAGCGAGTACGGGGTTTCGTCGCCTCCGGAAACACAGACTTGCAGTGTCGAGGATGGAGGGTCCGTTTCGAAGGGTGCGATGCTCCCATTCCCCGTCAACAGGCTGACCGTCCCGTTCAACTGAAAGCCCATTGTGGGAACCGGGGTTTGGTATGCGGGGCAGCCGATCATGTCCCAGGTGATCTTGACGTCGGTCAACCGGATGTGGTGGGTGTGAGGGTTTACAAGGGGATGGGTTGGATCGACGGTGCCCGTCGCGGTTTTTCCATAACCGGACATCGTCATATCCGCTGAGAAGTCGGCGGTTCCCTTTTCGGGTTGGATGTCCATCGACCATTGTCCGTGCATCTCCCAGGGGCTGCCTTTAACCGTCGCGCTCAGGGGTGAATAATCGTTGATCAGGCCGCTCAAGTGCACTGGCCTGCGCTCCTGGGCGAAAGCACAGGTAGCCGAAACCAGCGAAACCAGGGAAAGCACGCGTACCGCGGAAGTCAGGGTTCTGCTTGTCATTTGAATGAGCTCCAATTTGAGATTTGATCGTGACGCAGGGACACAATCGGGCATGTTGACGGATACCTTCAAGCGGTAAGGAGCGGAATTGCGGACATTCCTTGACTTGCCGTCGAATGCGGTCCTTTGCCGCGCGTTTGCAGGAGAGCAGTACAATTCAATTCCAGGTTCGTGACAGCCCGGACCACCCTGGAGATGGTAATGAGCGAAGCGAATCCCGCCACCCCGGCGTCCGAGGTACGGCTTGAGGGCCGACTGGATTCGTGGAAGGAGATCGCGGATTATCTCAAGCGAGATGTGACAACTGTCCAGCGCTGGGAGAAGCGGGAGAGGATGCCCGTTCATCGACACGTGCACGACAGGATAGGGTCGGTCTACGCGTTTGGGTCGGAGTTGGATGCCTGGAAACGCAGCCGAAAACTTCGAGGCGAGCTGGAAAATGGGAACACCGCCGTGTTGCCACAATCTGACGCACCACCACGGCAGCCTGCGATATCGGCTTCCCGAACCAGATGGAAGCCTATTTTGCTGCTGGGGGCGGTGTCGGTTGCGCTGGTCGCTGGCGTCGGCCTCTGGCTACAACGGACGGGACACTTTTGGGAAAACCCTATCGCGGATGCGCGATTTCAGACGGTTACAGAATTCGGAGGACTTCAGCAAGGCGCTGCGATGTCACGCGACGGTCATCTCGTGGCTTTTCTCTCGGACCGGGATGGGCATATGGACGTTTGGGTCACTCAGATCGGTTCGGGTGAGTTTCACAACCTGACCCATGGGCGTGCTTCAGAACTTGTGAATCCGTCGATTCGGACCTTGGGTTTTTCGCCAGATGGTTCCCTGGTCACCTTCTGGGTCCGCCGACCTGACGGCGCGAGTAGCAGCGACATAGGCATCTGGGCGGTACCCACCCTCGGAGGCGAGCCGAGGCCATACCTGGAAGGCGTAGCCGAATTCGACTGGACGGGCGACGGCGGCCGCCTGGCATACCATACGCCGGACCCCGGTGACCCGCTTTTCGTGTCAGACGGTGACCTGCGATCGACGGCGCGGCCCATCTTCACAGCGCCTGCCGGGCTGCATGCGCACTTTCCATTATGGGCGCCGGACAAAGCATTCATCTACTTTGTTCAAGGCCAGTTGCCGGATAAGTTGGACGTCTGGCGCATCCGCCCTGTGGGAGGAAATCCTGAACGGATCACGTCGCACAATGCGCGTGTCACTTATCCAGTCCTATTAAATCGGAGAACTCTCATATATCTCGCCGTCGATCCTGACGGTTCCGGGCCGTGGATGTATGGAATGGACGTAGAACGCCGCATTCCCCACCGGCTGACCTCCGACCTTGATCACTATACATCGCTGGCCGCCAGCGCCGATGGCCACCGCCTGGTTGCCACACTCGCCAGTACGCGCAGAACTCTATGGCGCTTACACCTCGATGACGCTGCCGCGAAAATGTCTACGCCTGTTCAAATTCCGCTGACGACCAGCATGGGGTTCTCCGCGCGCCTCGGTCCCGATTACCTTTTGTATGTTTCTTCAACCGACGCGGGCGACAGTCTCTGGAAGCTCGCCAGCGGGACCGGCACAGAAGTTTGGCGGAGCGAAGGAGCGCGAGTCATCGGGGGCCCGGCGATCTCCCCAGACGGAAGGTCTGTGGCGTTCTCGATAAGAAGGCGCGGGCATGCCCTCTTGTATGTGATGAACACCGACGGCACCAAGGCGCGAGTCGTCACTGACTCTCTCGATCTCCTGGGAAGTCCAGCCTGGGAACCGGGTGGCCAATCGATTACCACGGCCGCCAACGATCACGGCGCCCCGCATCTCTTCCACGTGCCCATCGATGGTCGCGGCCTCTCCGCTTTTGTCCGGGAGTATTCGGTCGATCCTGCATGGGCGCCAGACGGGCGCTTTGTTGTCTATTCTGGCCCTGATATCGGCACCACGTTCTCAGTGAAGGCCGCCGACGCCGACGCCGCACCCCATTCCCTTCCCGCCCTGATGCTGACGCGGGGGACTCGACACCTGGCCTTCCTGCCGGGAGGACGATCGATCGTTCTGCTGCGAGGGGAAATCCAACATAAAAATCTCTGGGTGGTCGACCTGGATACCGGCGCCGCGCGCCAGTTAACGAATCTCCCTCCCGACTTTGATGTCAGCGGCTTCGACATCTCACCCGACGGCCTTGAAGTTGTCCTAGAACGAGTGCAGGAGCGCTCGGACGTCGTGCTGCTGGATCGCCCTTGACGTTGATACCGATCTGCCGAGAAAGCAGAAGCTGTCACCGTTGCCTCCGATGCAGCAGTTTTGAAAGAGGTGATTGTTTCTAAGGCCGAATAGCCGGCCCGCGGGTAATCGGTCCGGCCAGAAGCAGTCCCTGCAATGAGTGCTCGCCTCTGATTGTTGTTGAACCCGTTTACCGGCGGGGACAAGTCGCACTCATTTCATCGTCTGCCGGCTCCACCTCTGCGCAATCCAGGTGCCCGCTTTCACAATGCACAGCTCCTTGTCGTCCCATAGCAAAGCCCCGGGAAGAGGGAATTTCGCCTTCGAGAGGGCTCCTCCAAAGTAGCCGATTGCAGGAGACGCGGTGAGAGATCGGGGCAGGCTGCAGCCTCCGCCGGGAAAGACAAAGTGACGGTTCCACTGGGTTGCACCATTGCTGGAGAACTTCCAGACATGGATGGGAAATAACGGGAATTGCAAGTCCTCGGACGTCGCGATATCGGCTTTCCCATCACCATCAAAATCCGCAATCACCAGGACCTGCACTGAATTGGTCAACGACACTTTCAACGGCGTCCAGCTTGAGCTGGCACCATAGCTCAACGCCCACTTGCCATTCTCCACCGCGAAGACGTCCGTCCGCCCCGTACCGGTGAAGTCCCCAAATCGAAGGTCTTTGACACGGAAGCTGGACGTTTGAGAATGGGTGAAGGGGCCGGCGCCGTGGTCAGAAACCCACCATGACTTTCCGTCTGCCCAGAAGATGTCGTCACGGGCATCTCCCACGAAATTTCCCACAGCAAGATCGGACAGCGGCGCAGAAAGCGGATTCGGATTGAGCTGTTCCCAATCCGAGACGCCGCCCCAGGAAATCATGAGAGTGTCTCCGTGTTTGGCTACAACGTCGGTCCTGCCATCTCCGTCGAAATCGCCCAACAGAAGCGATTCGGCCTGTTCGGTTTTGGGGCTCAACAGCCTCCATTCGGCCTGTCCGCCAGGCGCGTAATACCAGGCGTTTCCCGTGGTGATGAATAAGTCCTGGACGCCATCGCCATCAAAATCACCGACGCGAAGCCGATCGGTTGGATTTACGAATGGCGGCGAACTGGTGCCATATCGATTGTCAGTTGAATACAAGACGCATTGCGACGTGTTGTACGCAAAGGCGCAGTACGGACTTTCCAGGGTGTACGGGCTAACCTCTACGGGCGATGCCGGGTTATCAGGCCCACGCGTAATCACGTCGATGTATTCCGCTCCCTGGAGACTGATCGTCGAGCCTTTATCTTGTGCCGTGACGTTGTCATGAAAGAAAGGCAAGTAGCAGGGCTTCCCCCGATACTCGAAGTTCGGCCGGTTATCTCCAAGAAAAGTGTTTCCTCCAATGTCCACCGCCCCCGCAAGTCCGCCAAAACCTCCGGGGCCCGTTCCATGCATGTCAAAGTCCTGTTCGTGAGCCGATGTCTTGTATCTAGGCGAACTGGATAGCACCAGGTTGTACCATGCGCGGTACTCATCGTGAGGCTCGCCGTCCGCGGCAATTGCATGGCGGTTCATCTCATAGGTATTGCCCATGATATCGGCGCGTCCTCCACTGGACATCACCGATCCATAACCATAGTTGTTCCTTGTGTTGTCATGGATAAAATTGCGCGCAATCAGCACATTGGATTGCCGGCCTTGATCGTTTGCAACCACACTGCAGGAGCTCGAATCGGAGTGCTCTCCATTGACCTCGATTGCGGCGTCCTCCCAATCCGATATGTCATTGTGATCGGCAACCAGGATGTAGGAAGTGGCCGACTCTGGGTTCCCGATCGATATATCCGGCGTGTCTACTTCGATTCCGACTGAGTACTCCTTTGCAACCGCGGTGGAACGGCTCTGTCCCTTCAGGCGCAGCCCACTGACGCGCACATAGTCGCCGTGCACTTGGATCATGCACCAGCCACACTCGTCGTGCTGAATTGCGCTGGAGAAGCTGGATCGTGCAGCGTAATAGGAGGCGTTCAGTTGTGGTCCCACCTTCGTGCCTCGACGGTCCCCACGCAAGGTAACGCCCGCCGGCAAGATCAGCGCGGGATAGGCGCTGAGATCGAGAGTGGCGTCTTCGCTCAGGCCCGGGTTGATCTTAATGACGCTTCCCCAACCGGCCTGAAATGTGGAACATGGGGCATTCGGAACTTGGAGCGAACCGTCGGCATGTAAGACGGCTGCCGGCTCAAGACAAATCGCATTCCACAGTTGGTCGGCTGTCGACACCCGTACAAACCCGCTGGTCGGGTCTCGGTCCGGATTGTCCGTCGCCACGAAATCCCAGAACTCGGAATCAGCGAGATTGCGTGGCGCAACCACCAATGGTGTGCCATTTGTTCCTCGCGCGCTCTGCACTTGAACCACAAGTTGCGGCGGCGCTGGATCACACAGTACCTGGTCCGTGCTCGCACAGGGCCGGCTGCTTGCCAGGATAATGCTGTCGCCATCCAGCGCGAAAACGTGATCGGAAGCGGACGAGACTCCCTCGACGGTGGGGTCGAACAATTCCAACGGAAACCCAGTGGAGTGAGCGGAAAGCGGCGTCGGCACCGGGGGAGTAATTACCGAAACACGCCTGATCCCGATCACCTGGTTGCCGGCGTGCAGGACGACCTCGTGCCTTCCGTTATTAAGCTCTTCGACCAAAATCGCGTGAGCGTTTTCGCAGTCGTTCAAAAAGACGGAAGGTGCTGTTTGCGCAGAGGACTCGGCGGCTCCGTTCGCGCCGGACGAATATACCGACTTCGACATGTAATCCAAACACTTGAGGGTCCCGTCGAAGCTTCGTATTTGAAACAGAGACCGAGATTGCTGGCCGTCCGCAGGCAGCGGGCTCCCTATGACAACGGGAAGAAGCAACGCCAAGATTGAGCTGTGAAGAAAGAGAATCTGTAATCGCACTTCTGAACCCATGCGATATCGCAACATTTGCATTTTTCCCTCGCTCCTTCTGCTTTCTCGCGGTTTTGCAAGCCCGGAACACTCCTGGGTTGCAGCCCGGACTACCCGTCGATCTCAACTTTGAATCCATGAACGGATCTTTTCGCTTGCTCGCTGCCATCTTGGCCATCCCTTGGCCGGCCGCGGAAGACAATGCTCCTGGCGCCGACCGTCTTTTCGTAGCGTGATTTCTCGGCGTCCAAGATCTGCATCCGAAGAAACTTCCAGAGGTCACAAAGCAAGAATCGTCTGCAATGTCACGAAAGAGTTTATGGGCACCAATTGCCCCGGAGGATTTCCGCTTTGCCCTCTCACTTCGGAGTCAGGCGAACTCGGATCGCCTTTCGCAACCTGAGCCTGGAGCATTGCTTGCGAGAGAACTTCTCGTGCCGTTTGGGGCGACCCGGAGAATCCCAGAGGGACCGGTTCTCCGAGGGGCATATTGATGACAGAAGGCACTGCTACCACCTGGGCCATGCTCCAGTTCACAACGTAAGCGGATGGCCTGGAGTTGCAACCGCGTGTTGTGTCCCCCGTGTGACTGGTCGTTTGCGTGAAATAGGGGAATTCGGAAGTGTCGCTCAGCAATTGCCCATATAGAAAACGTGTTTTGCTCGGCTGCGACAAGACCATCACACGACTTCTCATTGATGATTGGGCCCAGTTCCTGGTAGAACTTGCTGGCAATCAACTCCAACGAAGAGGTCAGCGGAGGGAGATTAAAGGTGGGATTGCTGGCCAGCCGGACGCCCAGTCCATTCAATGTATCCTGGATCGTTTGGCCCGAACTCGGGCCGCCCGCGTTAATGATCAGGTAATTGAGGACCACGGTATCATTCGGGTTGACCGCGGTGCCCGAGAAACTCAGACCTATGTCGAAGATTCCATTGTTCAAGTCGCCCATGGGCCGGGATGTGGATACAGCCTGAGCGGAGCCGACTTTGAGGGTGAAGGACACCCAGTCTGTGTCTTTGTGGGTCGAGCGTGTGTCCGTGATTTGCATCGTATTCAGGTTGAATTGAAAAAGGGGCATTGCCGTTTTCTCCTTTGAATTTGCGTGGCGATGGAACTTCCAGTAAGTCGAAACTTTGCCGCGGTACACGGATACATTGGAGCCAGGGGGGTGGGCCCCTCAAGCTGTAAAGCGCAGAATGGCGGGAGTTCCCGCGCTTTGCCGTCCAATGCATCCTTCTGCCGTCCTAATTCAAGTGAAAGAGGCCGCGCGTTGAAGGCGATCCCGCGGCGGTCATGCGCCCGGTCCGCCGCGCCGTGGCTCAGCTTAACCCCGGCTACGTCCTCTACGCGGTGTCCACCATGAATGGAGTGGTGGCCGACAACCTCGCCGCCGGCGCACCTCCATGAGCCTGCTCGCCCTCTCTGCCGCACTGGCTCTGATCCTCGCCTGCATTGGGATCTAAGGCGTTATTGCTTACCTTGTCGGTCAAACGCCGATCTCGTGGGTGCGCTCACTCGCCTGATGAGCAGCCAGCTCTTCGAAGGCTCCGCCCACGATCCGCTCACGTTCGCCGCGGTCGCTCGGTGCTCTTGGTCGTGGCCCTTGTTGCGTGCTGACTGCCCGCTCGCCGCGCCACCCACGTTCAATGCCGCGCACGTTCGATTCAACTGGGGAGTGCTCCCATGCCGGCAATCCGCGCGGTGATAGCATGCCTGCCCCAAGATCAACCGTCAGACGGACTTGCTCCGGTTTACCGCCCGTATACGGCCGTTGACACGCCATCAGTTTGGCTTGCGGCGGTCAGTAGTTCGAATTTGGCAGTCCGAGCGGGTCGAGGTAGAGTCGAAACCTGAGAGCGACAGCCGATGCAGTGCACGGCGAAGTTCAGAGCGATACCACGTGGTGAACTGCTCGATGGCAAACTTGTAGTTGCGTGTGCGGCGAACTGAGGCTGTTCAGGACCGCGGTCTTCGTGTGATCCAGGCCCGGCAGCCGAAAAACAATCTCGCGAAATAGTGGTTTGCTGCTCCTATTGCGCAGGTACGCGGCCTCCATGCCGCTGACATGCACGATGTAAAGCAACCGTCCCGGTAAGGCGCTAGAGTTCAGTGAGCGCACGGGCGATGATGCGCCAAAGGAAAAATCTCCGGGCGGCATGGGCTTCCGGGACTGATCGGTAAGACAAGCGGCTTTTGTCCGGTTTGCCGGTCATCCACGAGGCGCGCGCGGAAAAAGTCGATTTGATGCGTATTCCTGCGAAAATGATGATTGATGACAGGAGAACTTCAGTAGAGAAGTTCCGAGAGGTTTCGGGCTAGAGGCTCCTGAGGTGCGGTTCTCAAACTGGCCGCCTGAAAGCCGCCCTCTTCGCAGCTTCTCGAACCAACGGCTTGTTAATCTTTGAATAGGGCTCGGAGGCCTGTGGTGGCTTAAAAGAATCTCTTCCTGAATGCTGTGTGTCTATCGCGGGCGATGGTCATCAGTTCGGAGAATTGCGGTTCATCGCGGAGATTGGTGAGTAGCGGGTCCGATGTGAAGTAGGGCCATGCGAAGAAGCCATGTTGAATACTGTACCGCAGCATGCGAAAAGCCGACGCTTTGTCGCCCAGGACGGCGTAAACCTCCGCGATCTTATAGGTCCCCTCCGGGTCTCCGACTCCGCGTTGCTGGATTTTGTTTTCCAGGTCGCGGAGCAGTTGCAGACCCTCTGACTCACGGTGGGCAATCGCATCCCCCAAAGCCTTGCCGGTTTGGGTGTACATGGTTTGTTCGAGCCGATATGAGACGTCGAAATCGCTGGCCGCTTGAGTCAAGTCCCCTTTATGATATTCCCCGAACCCGCGATAGAAGACCATGAACGACGAATTATCAACGTCAGATAAGCTTGCAAGGAATTTGTCGTATTGGCCCAGGTAGAGATAGGCGTTGAGAACCGAACCGTTGGCCTTTACGGTTGGATCGATCTGACGCGCGAGCTCACATTCTGCAACGGACTCTCTTAATGCACCGCCGAAGCGGTAGGCATACCCCAGTACCCAATGAGCGGCTGCATTGTTCGGATTCCTCGTCAGCGTATCTCGCAGCAGCGGCACTGCCGTTTCAACCTCGCCGGTATCAATGAGTAAATTCGCCAAGAAAATACTGGCTTCCGGCTGGCGCGGCTGTAAATCAAGAGCACGTTGCAAGGCAGCTCGCGCTCGCCGATATTGCTCGCGGCCACTAACCTGAAAAGAAGCGGTAGAGTTGTACGACTGCCCAAGATAGGCCCATGTGAGCGCGTAATTCGGATCCATCTCGGCCGACTTTTCAAGCATTTCAATGGCGTGGGGGAAATCATGGTTGCTCATCAGATCGACTCCCCGCAGGTAGTATTCGTATGCAACCGGATTGACCGGCATCCCGCGATTCATCTGTGCTGCCTCTGATGAGGAGAGATCCAAAGCTAATCCCTTGATAATCTGCTGAGTGACCTCATCCTGGACCGTAAACAAATTCTCGTATTTCCGGTCGATCATGTCTCGGCCAAGAATCTTTTCTGTCTTCACGTCGATCAATTGATACGTAATTCGGAGATGGTCGCCGTCGTGGATGAAAGTGCCGGTCAGCAGGGTGTCGACACGCAGATCCGCGCCGATTTTCTGAAGATCGATCATCTGCCCCTTGTATTTCTCAATCGCGGAACTGGGCCTCACGATGAGCGAATTTATCGGACCCAGCCCGGTGATGACGGCATCTGCAAGTGAAAAACCGAGAAAATCGTCCTGTGGATTCTGCCTGAGATTGCGAAGCGGGAGAATGGCAAGACTGCGCTGGACCGGCGCAACGTGCGCTGGTGAAGCCACCGGTTTGCGACGAACGAAATAGATTGCCGTAGGGACAAGAAAAACGAGAATCGCGGCAGTCAGGATGGTCCACCGGTGGCGGCGCAGTGGTGAGTACACTTTACCTGCAGAGATGGGGGGAGGATGAGCCAGTTCTTTCCCACCCCCGACAGGCTCGGGAGGAATCGTGTTGACAGCTGGGCCCGGCCACACCGGCTCATTCCGCGACTCGCAGAAAGAGCCTTCCTCTAGCAGGATCGCGGACGTGCCCTGCACCTCTCGAACCGAAGCGATGAATCGATAGCCTTTTTTGGGTATTGTCTCGATGTACCGCAGGTTCCCTTCTTTTTCGCCCAGAACCTTGCGAAGAACAGAGATCGAGACCGTAAGGTTGGCCTCTTCGACGAAACTGCCTGGCCAGAGCGTTTGCATGATCTGCTCCTTGGAGAGCAGGCGGCCCTGGTTCTGCACCAAAAAGAGGAGCAGCTCGAACGCCTTGGGGGCGAGAGGCACGGCAATTCCATTTCGGGTCAGCCGGTGTTCGACTGGGTCCAATCGAAATGAACCGTATTCGTAGAAGCTCTCTCTTTTCAGCTGCATAGGCTTCGTTCGCCGCTCTTTACAAAATACTTGGAAGTTTTTTGGAGCGCCTTAAGGACTCGGTTGGACGGGTTGAGCGACGATCACCTGGTCCTGATCGTTTAGACAGGATGCTAAACCGCAACTTTGCGTCGGGCAAGGCGAAACCGCGCTCTGAGGAGCCGCACACCATGGGTCGGGATTCACTTCCCGCACATTGGTGGTACAGCGTGCGGCCCAGGTAGGTGCCGTTTTCTCCGATGCAGGACTATACCAATTCAAATCAGCTGGGAGGCCGATTATGAGTATCACCGCCCTCGACATGGACAGGTTGAATTCTTTTGTGGGTAAGTTCGTGAATGATCTCGGAGCCGCTGTACACGCTGGAATGGTAGTTATCGGCGAAAAGACAGGTCTCTACAAAGCTTTAGCCAATACGCCTATGACTTCAGCCGAACTGGCTAAACAAACCGCGACTGACGAGAGATACGTCAGTGAGTGGCTTGCTTCGCAAGCCGCGGGCGGGTACGTCGATTATGACAGGATTACGGAAAAATACAGCTTGAATCCAGAACAAGCCTTCACGCTGGCAAACGAGCAGAGTCCTGCGTATTTGCCCGGAGCGTTTGAACTTGCGTTGGGTTCATTGGCAGCCGTTCCGCGGATCGCGGAGTCATTCAAGACGGGTGCCGGCATGGGCTGGCACGAGCACGAAGATGGCGTCTACCACGGATGCGAGAAGTTCTTCAGGCCCGGTTATGCTGCAAACCTTGTGAGTTCCTGGATTCCTGCTTTGGATGGCGTTAAAGAGAAACTCGAACGGGGCGCTCGGATCGCGGACATTGGATGCGGAAAAGGGGCTTCCACTGTTTTAATGGCCAAGTCGTTCCCGAAATCGCAGTTCTTCGGCTTCGATTATCACGACAAGTCGATCGAAGCTGCCAGAGAAACTGCAAATCGTGAAGGCCTGGCTGATCGCGTCACCTTCGAGGTTGCGAACGCAAAAGCAGTCTCAGGTAAAAATTACGACTTGGTCGCTGTTTTTGACTGCCTGCACGACATGGGCGATCCCGCGGGTGTCGCCTCGCATGTGAAAGAGATGCTGGCGAAGGATGGGACGTGGATGATTGTGGAGCCGTTCGCAAATGACCAGCTTGCCGACAATTTCAATCCAGTCGGACGAGTGTACTACTCTTTCTCGACCCTGCTTTGCACGCCTTGTTCGAGATCTCAGGAGGTAGGACTTTGCCTTGGCGCGCAGGCTGGCGAAAAGAGAATCCGACAGGTGGTTGAATCCGCTGGTTTCAGCCGGTTCCGTCGCGCTGCCGAGACTCCGTTCAATATCGTTTACGAAGCACGCCCGTAAAACCAAAACTGGCATTTTTCGATTGAGCCTTTCAGGCGGGCGATCACTCTCGGAGGCGCTCGGATCGCCCATGCTAAAAGGAACGCTTTGAAGTGCGGTGGTCAATGTGCCCTCGGTTTCGACGCACGGAGGCTGGTTATCGAGCTGAAGTCAACAGTTGAGCCAAGCGTCATCCGTCCGTGTAAGCCGACTCTACGTCCCGGTGGAAGTCTCCGCTGGAAATCAGGAAACCGTAGGGCATTTCCATGGCTGAATTTGGATGAATACAAGAGACTGGATTGGAGGAGCTGCAAGACTAACCACAATTAGCTGGTCAACGAGTCACGGATCGCATTCCGATGGCTGCAAGCTCGTTCCACTCGTAGCTGGCCAAGCGAAATTGACGAGGGCTCACGTGCGACGCTATTCACCTGTATCGCGTAGGCAGTTGCGTCTCCCTTTCGCAGGTCTGACGTCAAGAACCACTGCGCCATTCAATCAACTAGGCCGAGAGCACTCGCGTTAGTGGAATTGATTAAGAATCGGCACTCTACACCGTGCATGATGACAGCCCCTCTGGTGCTTCAGGTACATTGGAAACAGGCGTAGGCGGCGGCACTTCCTTTCCCTTTCCGATAGAAGTCAAGCACTATGAAAAGAACATGCCTGGCGGACAGTCTTCAAATCGTGGGGGTTGCCTTATTATCCGGGATCTGCGGGGCGCAGGCCGTACGGGCTCAGACTGCTCCTCCATCGCCGGCGCGGGTATGGCGTTCGCCTTCAGAGCAGAAGCTAAGCCGCGAATCCGCAACTCCGCAGAAACAGTCGTACGCCATCGATGCCGCAAAGGTCTACACTCTTGCGGAACTCGTAGATTTGGCTCAGTCGCACAATCCTGAAACGCGCGTAGCCTGGGAAACAGCAAAGAGCCGAGCCGCGGGACTGGGCATTGCACGCGCAGCGTTTCTCCCCACCATCACGGCGGTGGCGCTGGCGGAAACCGTTCGCCAGGCTACCCTCATCGGAGATTACTTCCACCGTCAGACGCTCGGAGTCTTCGAGCCCGTTTTGCACGTAGAGTTCCTCGTCTTCGACTACGGCAATCGAAGCGGCGGGGTCGATGCAGCCAAGGCAAATCTGCTTGCCGCCGATCTGGCATTCAATGACACGCATCGCAAAATCATCTTCCAGGTGGCGTCCGCGTATTACAGCCTTTTGAACGCGCGCGGGCAGCGCGAGGCCGCAGAGGTCAGCCTAAAAAATGCGCAAATGGTGGAAGAGGACGCGGAGAATCGGCTCGCCAATGGGCTGGCCACCAAGCCTGATCAACTGGAGGCCACGGCGGCCCGCGCCCAAGCCGATTACGACCTTCAAGCTGCGCTTGGAGCCGAAGAAATTGCCGCCGGCAATCTGGCCACGGCGATGGGACTTGCCGCGGACACCCACCTCCAGGTGAAGCCCATCAACGAACTTCCCCTCCCTGCCGAGATGGAAGATTCCGTGGACCGCGAGATGGACCACGCCTTTGCCGAGCGGCCTGACCTGTTGCAGCAACTGGCCCGAGTGCGCGCCGCGAATGCTTCCATCCGGCAGGCGCGGTCCAGTTATTTTCCCACACTCAGTTTTACCGGTGACGGCGGCCTGGCCCGCGCCTACGGTCAGCAGGATCTCCTGCCCGGCAGCTACGCGCAGGGTGAGGTCTGGAATGTGGGCCTCGACCTCCGCTGGACGCTCTTTGACGGCACCCGCCGAGAGCACGAAGTGGCCCAGGCCGTGGCGGAGAAGCGGGCCGCCGAGGCGGAAGTGGATGCGCTGCGCGACCAGATTGAAAACGAAGTGTGGGCTGCATATTCCAACATGAAGGTTGCGCTCCGGCAGCAGCAATCGGCAGCCGCACTGCTGGCGGCGTCCGAGGAGTCCTTTGAAGCTGCGCATGAGTCATACGGCTACGGTGTACGCAGCCTGCTGGATGTTGTGTCTGCGCAACGAGCATTAGCTCAGGCACGTTCAGAAGATGTGTTGGCGCGCACGCAACTGCTGTTACAACTGGCAAATCTCTCCTTCAGAACGGGGGATCTGATTCAAAGCCAACCGCCGAAGACGGGCCCATGAGAAAGGCACGATGAAAGCAAGACGGCAATTCGTTGAATGCACAAGCGCCGCCGCACGATGTGCGGGCATATTGCTGGCCTGCACGGCATTATCAGGTTGCGGCCGCGCGCCGAGTTTCGACATTCTCGGCTCGTTCTTTCCCGCGTGGCTGTTGTGCATGGTCGCGGGCATCGTCTTGGCAGTGGTCGTGAACCGCATCCTGATTTGGCAGAATCTCGACAAGGAGATCGTATGGTCCATCCTGGTGTATCCATGTATCGCCCTGTTTTTTGCCTGCTTGCTGTGGTTGGTCTTCTTTAGTTAGTGGAGGGAACAATGGCGCCCGATGGACAGGAACAGAGACGCCGCATCCTTGGCCGCATCCTCAGTGGGTCCGCGGTGGTGTGCGCCGCCGTCGCCGGAATTGTGGTGATTGCCCAGGTCAGTTCTAATCCCCGCACCGACGATGCTGAAGTGTTTGCGAATTACATCGGCATTGCACCCGTGGTCAACGGGCCTATCACCCATCTCTACGTTGCTGATAATCAGTTGGTAAAGCAGGGAGATCCGCTCCTGGAGGTCGACAAACGGCCCTATGAATACGCGCTCGCGCATGCGCAATCCGATCAGCAGGCGCTCCATGGCGAAATCGGCGATGAGCGGCGCATTATAGCCGGCAAAGAAAGCGCCGTCGATGTCGCGCGGTCGAGCGAACTAAGTTCGGAGGCCGGCCTGGCTCGGGCCGCGGCCGTCATCCAGCAGGGCACCGCGGATGTGGCGAATGCCAAAGCCGCGGTTGACCGCGCGGACGCTGAACTGAAGTATGCTACCGACAACCTGCATCGCCTTGAACCTCTTCTGGCCAAACAGTTTGTCACCGCGGACCAGGTGGATCAGGCGCGCACCCTGGTCGTCTCCCGTTCCCAGGCGGCCAACCAGGCGCGATCGCAACTGGAACTTGCGCAGGCGGGGCTGACCGCAGCCGAAGCGCAATATAAACAGGGCCAGGCGGGGTTGATCCAGAGCCATCAGCAGATTCAGCAGGCCACTCACAACGTGACCACGCTCGATCCATTGGTGGGACAACTGGCGGGCAAGCAGGCCGCGATCGATTCGGCAAAGTACAACCTCGACAATTGCGTGATCACTGCGCCCTTCGACGCGCGGGTCACGAATCTCACCATTTCGCAGGGCGCCTATGCGACCGCCGGTCAGCATATCTTCACGCTGATAGATACACGCGTCTGGTGGGTCATCGCCAACTTCCGCGAGACGCAGATTCAGCGCATCCGGCCAGGAATGCGAGCCGACGTCTATGTGCTCTCCCGGCCGAACGTGCGCTTCACGGGAGTGGTGGACAGTGTGGGATTTGGCGTCACTCCGGATTCCGAGCTGGTGGGCCGTCTTTCTCCACCCGGGCTGCCCGATGTGCAGCGCACCCTCAACTGGGTTCATCTCGCATCTCGCTTTCCGGTGCGGATTCGCATTCAGTCGCAGGCTCCCGATATGTTCCGGCTGGGCGAGTCGGCAGTGGTGGTGATTCGGGGCCACACGTCTACGGCTGCGGGAGAGTAGCCATGGAAAGCGCAGCGGTTCGGATTCCCCACGCCAACCGCGTTACGGTGTGGTTCTCACAGTTTCTGCGCAGGGAGCTTGCGCCCTATCCCGGACGCGGCGCCATGGTGGCGCGCACCGTGATCGCCGCCACCATCACGATGATCCTGATCGTGACGTTCCGCATACCGGGAGGCGCCATCGGCGCGATATTCGCCTTTACGCTCTCGCGGGAAAATCTTGGATCGACGGCCCGATCCGCTTTTTCACTTATCGTAGCCTTCATCATTGGCGGACTCTTCATTCCCATCGGCGCACGCATGTTTGCTTCTGAGCCCATCACCCATTTTTTGTGGGAAGGAGCCAGTCTTTTCCTCGTCTTTTTCCTTCTGCGCACCCTCACGGATTATTCGGTTGCCGTCGGGCTCACGCTGATCACCACCAATATCCTGGCCATCTGGTATCTGCCCGGTCCGGTGGAACGGAACATCGAACTCACTCTCTGGCAGGTCGCGGCGGCCGTGACCGGTGCTTTGGTTACGTTCTCAGTGGAAGCCGTCTTCCACGCGTTTTACCCAAGCAATGAATTGATAGAAGGGCTCGATGCACGGTTGGCCCTCGTGCAGAAGCGTATGGAACTTTACAGCGCGGGCGTTGCCGCGGACGCTGCCATTGAGAATTTGCTGGCGCAATTTGCAACGGTGGGCGTGGGCGGCCTGCGCCGTCACCTCGCGCGCACCAACTATGAACCTCTCTATCGCACCCGCATGAGCACGCTGGTGTCGTTGACGGGCCGATCCATTGACTTCGCCGCCGCGCTCTCCGGTTCGGTGCCGTTGGCACCTGCTGAAATGATTCCGCGTACGGAGCGGCTGGCCCGGCAGATCGCGGACATTCGCCACTGCCTCAACACGCGGGGCGCACCGTGCGAATCGGAATTTGAGCCGGAGCCAAATGCAGCCACACCCCTGATGTTCGAGCTCGAATCCATGATCTCCATGATGCCGGCTGTGTTCTCGAGCAAGATAGACATTGATCCGCGGCTAGAGCTTCTGGAAACGCCGGAATCTTCGCATCGTCTCTTTGTCGCCGACGCATTCACCAATCCCGAACATCTGCGCTTCGTCCTCAGCGGAACGCTGGCCGCCATGCTCTGCTACGTCTTGTACGTGTCGCTGGCGTGGCCCGGCATCTCGACGTCCGTCACTACCTGCGTGCTCACCGCCCTCACCAATGTGGGTTCGTCGCGGCAGAAACAGATATTGCGGCTGGCGGGAGCCGCGCTGGGCGGGTTTGTCTTTGGCCTGGGAGCGCAGATCTTTGTCCTTCCCTGGATCGATTCCATTGCGGGTTTCACCATTCTGTTTGCGGCCGTCACTGCGATTGCGGCGTGGATCGGCACCTCCAGCTCGCGGCTTTCGTATGCCGGCGTTCAAATGGCGCTGGCTTTTTACCTGGTGCATCTCAGCGAATTCAGCATTCAAACGTCGCTCTCATTGGCCCGCGACCGCACCATCGGTGTGCTGGTGGGCACGTCGATGATGTGGGTGGTTTTCGAGCGCTTCTATCCGCGCTGGGCAGGGGATGAGATGGTCCGCGTCTTCGTTCGCAATCTTCGCTTGATGGCGGAGCTCACAGCAGACACACCGGCGAACGCTGACTCTCAGGCCATTTTCAAAATTCGTCGCCAGCGCGAACAGATCTATCGCAACTTTGGCGAGGTCAACGCGCAGTCCGACGCGGTTCCGTTTGAGACCGGGGACCGGCGTGCAGGGGACATGGCGGCTCGCGATCGCATTCGCCGTTGGCAGGCATCCCTGCGCACGTTCTACCTCCTCGAACTTCCGCTGCTGCAGTTCCGCGTGTTCGGCGCAGCGACTGACAGGTCAGAATCTTTCCAGAGAATTGAGGCGGAGTTTCGCCATGCCAGCGGAAAGGCACTCCTGCACATGGCGGAAGACATTGAGATGCAACTGAAAACACGGCGGCACGAGGTTCACACCGAGCCAAGCCTCCGCCAGCTTTTGGAGAGGTTACAGGGGGAGCATTCCGCCGGGATTTCCGAACGCGAGAGGGCCCTGCTCGAGATTTCGAGCAGAATAGCTTCGCTGCTTGACAATCTC
Organism: uncultured Acidobacteriaceae bacterium; assembly: GCA_963737665.1. GTDB lineage: Bacteria > Acidobacteriota > Terriglobia > Terriglobales > Acidobacteriaceae > Telmatobacter. Next base: position 31,142 of record CAVTTW010000017.1, on the reverse strand, counting down.
TCAGAGGAGATAGGCGGCGAACATCTGTATCGGACATCTGATACAGACACTCCGGAAGGATTAACAGTCGGCTCACACACTGCCGATTGCACATGAATTGACCAGCAATTGTCTCTGCGGTGCGCTTCTGCGGCGCTCAGTTGGGCGGAAAAACCGGCAACTCGGACAAGCGATTGTCTCCTATTGACTTGTTGCAGCCTTCTCGATGAGCGCGTTATCGCCAAGTCACTCAGTGAGTGCGATAGCTACCGAGAAGCGGGTTTGTCCCGCAGCGATCCCTAATCGAAATGAATGCCCCCATTACTTATCTTGTGGACAATACCTCACCAGTCAGCAGTGACGACGATATCAGGCCACTCACAGATCAAAACCCGGGTATTGCCATCTGGCATCCAAGCCGTCAGTACCCGGAATGAACGGATACATTGCCCGATTCTACCTATCCTCAAACGCCATCGAAAAACCTCCGCGCCGTTCAAACGGTTACGAGAAAGCCCGCCGCCAGACAGATTTCGGTGACTCCGGGATTCTTGGCAAACAAGGCGAAGCAACAGGGCTACCATCGGTAATATTTGAAGCCATGACGAAGAATGTCGGCAAACCTGAATAGCAACCTTCGTAGGGATAGACATACAAGCTTCTATTTTGGCTTGTTATCAAACTCAATCTTTGGACTGGGACGAAGGAGCCAGGACTTATAGCAATCGTGCTTGATGTGCCCCCCAGCGTCTGCATATTGATCTTGCGGCTTAAGATTGCGCACTCCTCCAACCCTCAAAAAATATCGCCATACTTGGCCCGTTTGTGTGTCCAAGAGAAGAACCACGTGAACAACCTTATCCGGATCATTCTGTGAACTTGTATCCGTGACGGTTGACGAAATTATCTGATACCGTTCGTTAGGTTTGTCGGTCGACTGCTGTGCGAGAGCAGACGCAACGAGAAACAACAGCACGGAGGCCGAAAGTCTTTTCATTCCCCCTCCCTCAATTGTATTAATCTCCACTATAGGCCCGCTTGAGTCTTCTCACTTGCGGGGATTTGATAACAAGACGAATTCTTGTTAGGAAGTAGGTTTCCTGCGATCTGCATCAGAGCGATGGCAAACCGGTCTCTAGGCTCTCGGACGAAAGGAACATTTGTCATGCGTAGAGATTACTTTGAACGGGATTATGGGCATCTGCAAGATGCGGATGATTGGACGATGGTCTTCGGTCGGGACGCTCACTTCGGGTTGTGGAAGGTGGGCGATATCCGAAAAGCTTTAGAAGGACATCCCCCCCATGCAAGCCTTAGACTAAACAGCGATGGAGCTTCGTTTTACGTAACCGACGTGCAGTCCAAATTATTCGTTACCTAGACGAAGGCCCGGTTGGGCTAGTTTGGTATTTCTCACTCGACAAATGCTTGTCGCGAATTGATCGCTCCTCATGCGCTCGTACGGAAAGTTCGAGGGCCGCCGCAGATGCGCGCGTTGAGGTCACCCGCTTGCCACAGCAGAAAATACGTTTTCTTAAGCGTCGGCAGTTTGGCCGCGTTCGCTTTGCCGATCCGTGGACTTCGATCACGAAGCCTTGGATTCCTCGACCGGCTACTCCTATCTCTCGATGTTGAACGTTCACATTCATCCGAAATGGGGAACCGTACCCATCTCGGTCGTGAGACCGGCACTGGTGCAGACTTGGTTTCGATCCCTTGATCTTGCCCCAAAGTCGAAGGGTCACATCAAGGCGATGATGCACCGGCTCTTTGAAAAGGCAATGTTGTGGGAACTGCTTCCGACCGACCGCAACCCCATGGGCCTGGTGGAATTGAAAGGGATCAGTAAGAGAACAAAGCGACCCCTCGTCCTGACCGCCGACCAGTGCGTCCAACTGGTCTCTTCAATCCCTGACCCGTACCGAACCATGGTCTCAGTTGCCATCTGCACAGGACTTCGCGTGAGCGAGATTCTGGCGCTTCGATGGAGCCGGATCGACTTTGACCGCCTTACGATGATGGTCAAAGTGAAGGTTGTGAATGGTCGGGTCGGTCGGTAAAGACCGAATGTTCAGAGGATGAACTTCCACTGGACGCGGATTTCGCTGCCGTACTGGGGGAATGGAGGCGTCGTTGCCGTCAGACACCCGGAGACTGGGTCTTTCCAAGCCACGTTACGGACCGCTGCTTCCATTCGGGCCCTATCCAGCAGGACTATATCCGTCCTGCCGCCAGGAAGCTCGGTTTGGAAGGGGTGGGATGGCATAACGTTCCGTCACACCTATCGGGCATGGCTCGATGCCACGGGAGCACCCGTCGGGGTCCAACAAAAGCTCATGCGTCATGCTCAGGTCAGCACGACAATGAATGTTTATGGGAATGCCCTGATGGAGTCGAAGCGGCATGCGAACAGCAAGGTAGTTGCGGGGGCTGGATTTGAACCAGCGACCTTTGGGTTATGAGGGAAGTCATAAACTGATTTTAAGAGACTTAGTGCGGCGCGGATGATACCGAAGCAGCTCACTAAGCCAGATACTGCCCATGTGATTCTTCGTGGTAAATAGTTCACCCACCGGGAAAATCGGGTCCGCCGGACCCGGCTGGGTGCGGCGCATCGTTCAGGAGCACACATGGATGCTGTTTACAGCAGACGACAGTCCGCGCCAGGAATTCAAACTTCATCCGTGAAGTTGAACTGGCGTCCGGAGCGAATCCCAGGGATTGCGGACGAAACGTCGTAGGGAAAAGGGGGAGGAGATCGGGGCGAACCGGTCCCTTGCGATTGTCAGCAGTCACTTCGGTGCTTCGGACAAGGCACTGGCTACGAGCGACATCAACTCCGACTGCTGATAAGGCTTGCGCAGTAAAGGAGCGTCGACTTCTATTGCGCTTTTCTGAGAGAGGATCTCCGCGGGGAAGCCGGAGCAGTAGATCACTTTCATAGTCGGAATCAGCTGACGTGCTTTGATCGCGAGGTCCATGCCACTAAGCCCTCCGGGCATGATGAGGTCGGTGATGAGAAGATCGATCGTCGAATTTTGTTCGATGACTGCGAGCGCCTCGATCCCGTTCCTCGCGCACAAAATGGTGTATCCGTTGTGGGCCAGGTGCTCCATCGCAATCTTGAGAATATCCGCTTCATCGTCGACCAGGAGAAGTGTCCATGGACCACCAGTCGCCGTCACATTCACAGGCTCAGGAAGCGGATTAAGCTCGAGATCATCTGTAAGTGGCAGATACGTGGAAATTGTAGTTCCGAGGCCAACCTCGCTGTAAATTCGAACCGTCCCGCCTGACTGTTTGAAGAAGCCGTAGACCATGGCCAATCCAAGCCCCGTTCCTTTACCTCGCTCCTTGGTAGTAAAAAAAGGCTCGAATGCCCGGTCGATAACTTCACGACTCATTCCGGATCCATTGTCGGACACCATAACGCTCGCGTATCGGCCCGGGGTCAAGTCCTGAAGATCCGGCTCAGTTCTTTGTGATGGGATGACGGCAATCTGCGAGTTGATGGTGATGGTTCCGCCTCCGGGCATCGAGTCCCGGGCATTGACGAATAAATTCAACATTGCATTTTCAAATCCGTTTACATCCGCACGGATTGGCGGGACAGTGTCGTCCAGGTGCACCTTAATTTCTATTTCGGATCCGAGGATACGTGTGGCAAGGTCAAGCGTCGTGGTGATGGACTCATTGATGCTCATTAAGGTCGGCCGCAGGACCTCCAGGCGAGAGAACGCAAGGAGGCGCCGAATTAGATCGGCTGCGCGACCTGTCGCCACTTGTGCAGATCGTACTCGATGAAGGAGCCTGTCATCCTGCTGGATCTTGCCTTCCATCAAATCCAGGTTGCCGCTGATGATCCCCAGCAGATTATTGAAGTCGTGCGCGATACCACCGGTGAGCTGACCGATGGCTTCCATCTTCCGGCTCTGAGCCAACCGCTGCTCCAGCTCCTTGCGGTCGGTGATATCTCTGGCGATCTTCGATGCGCCCACGATGCGCCCGAGAGGATCCCTGATTGGAGAAATCGTGAGCGAAACATGGATGAGTTGCCCGTTCTTTTTCTTGCGAATCGTCTCGATGTGGTGAACGGTGCCGCCCGCTTTTATTCGATTGAGAATCTCGTCCTCTTCGTGCGCACGGTCGTCGGGGAGCAGGCAGCGGATGGAGCGACCGATCATCTCCTGCTCCGAGTACCCGAAAATCTTCTCGGCACCCTTGTTCCAGCTCATGACGATGCCGTCGCCGTCTTTACTGATGATCGCATCATTAGAAGACTCAACAATGGCCGCGAGTCTCAGTCTCGCCTGATCCAGCTCGACGGGCCGCGTGATATCGCGATAGCTGATGATGATCCGGCTCAACTGGCCTTTGGCGTCCAGGATGGGCGCCGTGCTAATGGCGGTGATCATCTTGTCGCCGGTGTTCCGCCGGCGAATGATGAGCTCACAGTTCTCCAGATACTCTCCGCGAATCGCGAGCGCGCTGGGCCATTCCTCTTGGGGCAGGAATGTGCCGTCCGCCAGAAAAACCTCAAAGCTGTTTGCTAAAGAATCCTGGGAAACGAAGTTGGAGGAGAGACCGAGTATTCTGCGAGCAGACTTATTGATTTGGACGAGATTTCTTTTCGGATCAAGAATAACGATCCCCTCGTGCAAATGGTCGAATATCTTCTGGACTTCCAATTCTCGTTCGGCAAGTTTTCGGTTTCGAAGTGAAAGGGTTCTGGCAGCTCTCGAAGCAACGATGATTGAGGCAAGTAACACGATCGCTGCCAGAGCGACACCGGCAAGCTGGGTTTCATTCATGTTTACTGCAAGAGCTGTCGAGCCGCTCAGTTCGGGCGTCGAGGAGAAACGTGCAGCAGCCATTCCTGCGCTGTGCGTCACGGAGATGCCAGGCCCGATGATGGTCGCCCCCTCCGAATGTTCGGACTTTTCCTACTCGGCTTACCTTGCCCGACCAGGAAATCATACCTTCAGCCGGATCCATTGAAATTCATAAAGCCGGCATGAAAGGCGACTACCGCATTCAGGCACATCCTTGGTGATCTTGCCGTGGCATCGCCGCGATGGCTGATCCCGGATCCGTGAGAGGATCGAATCACCAATGTTTGCCAGACGGGCCCGTGCTGGACAATCACTTGCACGGCCACAGAATTGCCAAAGTATAGCAGCAATCGAATCTGGTTGTTTGCCTTTGTAATTTGTTGATATTCAACTGTGAATGGCTCTCCGCTAGTTTTGAGGGGCGCCTCCGGCCGATCGGGATCGGACCGTTGATGGCATTCGCCGCATCCAGACGAAGGTTGCGAATCGGCCATTCGGTCTTCGGCCAAATGACCATCTATGATCGCCAGCGCTGGTGGCCAGGCATGCTAACGGAATTGCGCTCATGAATGCATTGCGGTCAGCTTGCGGCGTTGGTTAAACGAGCACGGATCGATTGGGCTTGTCTTCATTGAAGAAGTGAGCGACCCGGAGCCGCATAAGTTTTGGTTCAAGTTCCGCATCGAAGCTGCTCTTTCGGTCGCGGATCAGCTGTGCCCAGGGATAGGCGTCGGTCTGCGTCTGCAGTTTTTTGACAAGTTCATCGATGGTCCCGATGCATCGTGCCGGCGAGCCGCCCACCACGGACCCGGGCGGAACATCGCGGGTGACCACCGCCCCAGCGGCGATAACGGCATTGGGGCCAATGGTCACGCCGGGGAGGATGATGGCCCCATAGCCGACAAACACGTTGTCGCGAATATCGGTCTTGCCGACCGAATCGAGGCAGGTGCCGAGCGCGCGGTTGAGCATAATGACCAGCCCACTGTGCCCGAGAACACAGCAGGTGGAGAAGCGAACATTGTTGCCGATGCGCACGTACGCGGGATCGGTGAATGTGGTGGTCGAAAGAATGCTGCAGTTCTCCCCGATGGCGTGGAAGCCGCCGTGAATGCGGAGAAAGGCGGCGTATTCCTCTCCGCGCGGATTGCAGAAGCGCCGATATGCCCCGAAAAACCGGCCATGGCGAAAGGCGAGATACCTGAAAAGTCTGGCAAGCAGGGTACGCATATATCTCCTTCAATAACGATGAGCAATTCTTGAAACTTCGCGAAAAGGCGGGAAGACGAGAACGGGATTGCCTATGCCGTGGCGCTCCCGGGCAGCGGCGTTCTGCGGCGAAACAAACCGCCAAGCGAGTGCATCACTTGTTTGCGGATATATTCCCTCTCGCCCCAGGGGCAGAAGAAGCGGTACAAGGTTGTTGTGACCAGCGCCACGTAGACGATCAGACTCACGACGATGGCGACGCATAGTTTTAGCCGACTGAGGCCGGCCCAGCCGATGAGCGGAGAGGCCGCCCAGGCCGCGGCAAATCCGAAGATGTAAGGAACGAGACCCGGCAAGAGAGAGACGGTGAAGAATTGGCCGTTTGGAACCCCGATCGTTCGATTTGTGTAGAACATGTAGACGAGGCCGCTGAGGACCATGGCAAGGCCATCACCGACGGCGATGACGAGCGTGGTCTGGCCGACAAGAAAGAATCCGGCCCCGATAAAAACGATGACCAGTGCGAGCTGTGCCAGGGGATAGATCAGTTCGCGCTTTGGATGGCCGGCGCCGCGATGATATGCCGATCCCGGGCCGGTGAGACTGTTGATCTGGTAAGGAAGGCAAAAGATGACCATGATGGGCACCGAAAGGGCGAATTGCCTTGCTGAACCGACCCAGAGGTGAAGCAGCGGATAGGCAAAGCCCGCCATGAAACCGAGCATGGTGCCGGTCATCATGCTCATATAGCGCGTTCCTTTGAGGTAAAGCTTGACTAATTCATCCTTCCAGGTGAGGGCGCTCATGTGAGACAAGGCGGGCATAAAGACGCTGTTCATCGAGTCTGACAACTGGCTTCCCATGACGGGGAGCTTCTCGCCGACGTCGAACAATGCAGTAGCCTGTACGCCGATGAATGCTCCCGCGATGACCTTCTCAATGCTGTAAAGAAACGTGCCGAGAAGTGCGGAGCCCTGCACGATCGATCCATAGCCAAAGAAGAGGCGCAAGTTCTCCCGATCAAAGTAGCGGAGGCGAATCGATAAGCCCGGCATCGCGCGGTAGCAATACCAGGTTTTGAGGACGGTGGCTACGAAGTAGCGGATACCGAATGCCCATGCCAGGGAAAAGATTCCGAAACCGCGATGGAGAAGGACGAAGGTGACAATCACCTCGATCGTCACGGTGACTGCCCAGATGATGTGATTGGCCGCCATCTTCTGCATCCCGGTAAGGATGTTGCTGTACACACCAAAGGTGAGGTCGACCATGAAGGCGATGGCTGTTACGAGTATAAGAACGCTGGCGGTGTGCGAGAGCGACGGGCGAACTTTAAGAAGATGGAGGCAGGCAGGCAAGGTCAGAAACAAGATTCCCAACACAGCTGCGCCGATCACGCTGGTCACAAGAAGTCCGGTAGAAACCAGACTATTGATCTTTTGCTGCTCTCCTTTGGCGTGGTATTGGGCTACGTAGCGGACGTATATGTTGGCAATTCCCATCGAACTCATTCCCATATAACTAATGAGAATGAAACAGGCAGCCCAGACGCCGTACTCCTCCAGCGAGACATAAGCCAGGGTGACGGGGGTGAGCAAGAAGCGCGTGGCCAGGTAATATATTCGGGCGATAAATCCCAGGGAAAAATTTTTGAACAGCTGAGTCTTGAGGGTTTCCTGGGCGGTTTTGACTGCGTTAGTCACTAGTTTGCTCTCTTTCCGTGGAATCGTTGGCGGTTTTCCCGGTGCGGGCGGAGGAAGCAAGCGCACCCGAGGCAGTCGACAAGGAGAGTGGTCCGGCTCTTATACGCTTTGCGCTGCGGCTCAAAGGCAGGTCTGCGGTTATTGATGACGGGCACCGATATAGTTCTGCTCATAACGCCTTCTCCGTTTTCGTCTGGATATGGAACGAAGTTTGAGTGGCCAGAGGAGTTTCGGGAAGGGTTGCATCGCGGCTGTTCGCGCGAGTGACGCGTGCATAAATTTCCAGGGCTGCGTCGATTTTTCGTTCCCAGCCGAATCTCTGTTCGGCACGAATGCGGCCGTTCAGACCCTTTTGCTGCCAAGCGTCGGGATGAGAGATGATCTGTTGCAAGGTCTTGGCCAGCTCGGAAATGACAAAGTCCGGCCCCAGAGGATCGATCGCGTGTCCAACCGAGTCGTCGACGATTTCGGCGGGGCCGCCGTGCTTGATGACAATGACGGGTCGAGCGCTGGCCATTGCTTCCAACACCACCGCCCCTCCCGACTCGCGGACGGAGGGCAGGCAGAACACGTGCGCCGCCCGCATTGCGTCAGCTACGGCCGGAAGCGGCTGGGCGCCGACAAATCTGACGTGGCTGTGCAGCGCGAGGTCCTGAGATAGCTTCTCCAGGCGCTCCCGCTCGGGGCCGTCTCCGACGATGGCCAATTCAAAGGCCGAATTGTGCAGGATCGTGCTCAGGGCCTTCAGCAGTAACGAAACGCCTTTGAACGGGACCAGCCTGCCTACGAAAACGATGCGCAGCGGCTGGGTAGATGAAGGGGATGGCGGCCAGGGGCTCGATGGGAATGAGGAGAGATCGACGCCATTCTCGAGCATTGGGAGGCAGTGCGGATTGTAACGAGGGGCGATTAATTTTTGGGTGGCTTGGGTTGCGACCAGCACGGCAGTGGCGGAGCGAATGCCGCGGTTTAGAAGTTCGAAGAGGCGTCCGAGGTTGCGAATCGGATAGAGCCACGCGGAGTCCTGCTTCATTAACTCGGGAAATGCAGTGGGCGTTTCCAGGCCTCCGTTCCATGGCCCTAAGATCGTGGGGATGTGGAGCCGGTGCAAAGTCGGGCTTGCCCATGGAGAGACGGGAGTAACCAGATGAGCAATGTCCCAGGAGCGTCCTCGGCGCTGCATCTGTTTCAAGGTCGCAACAGCCTTTCGGTCGAAGACGTAGAAGTCAAGCGAAGAAATGAGAAACACCGTGTGCTGGCTGCGCGGAAACAGGGCGGATGAAAGGCGGTACAGTGGCCCGGCAAAGGCCTCGGTATCGATATAGATCACCTCGGCATCATGAGCGGGTGGCCCTTGAGCGTCGAACGCAGCCTTGTTTCGAATATGGGTGACGAGTGTCAGCCTGGCGCGCTGGGCGAGGCGGCTGTACCACTCCCATCCGATCTGCGATACCGAGCCCTGGCCGGGCGCGCATTGATAAGCAATTAGCAGAACTTGAGGCCGGGAAGTCATGAGGGCATTCCTTTCCCCAGCGGGCGAGCCGGAACGCCTGCAACGGTGCGTCCCGGAAGCACGTCGCGCGTGACCACCGCGTTTGCTCCGACGACCGCGTCATCTCCGATGGTCACGCCCGGGAGTATCGTGACACCGCGCCCGATCCAGGCATTTTTACCAATGTGAATCGGGGATGCGCTATGGTCGGATTCGCGGACGGATTTACCGTCCCGCCGAACGTGGTTTGCGTCTCGAACGCTGGTGTACTCTCCGATACCCGCTCCGTCACCGATGCTGATTTCAGCGAAGGAGACGAGGTGCACTCCGCGAGATAGCACCACATTGTCTCCGACCGTGATCCGGCCTTTTCCCTGCGTCTCCAGGTATAGAGCAGGATATAGGTAGAGATCCTTGCCGAAGGTCACCTCGCCAGACCCGTGCACTTCGACACGTCCGTCAACGACGACCGATGGATCGAGTTTCGAAGAGATGGAAGCGGCCAGCCGAGCATGGGACCAGGCCCTTATCATCGGTTTGACGATTCTGTCTATCAGGGCCGCGCATGGCTTTAACAGCGCAACGATAAAGCGTTTTGAGTACGCACTCATGAGGCGGCCCCTTTGTATTCAATAAGTCGGTGACGCTTATCCGCGAGGAGAAAGAACTGGATCTGCCCTACAGAAATGGGAATTTGTTCAATGTGTGAGTGCAGAGCATATAAGAACAAGGTAAGAGGCTGCCCCGGACTCTTCCACGCGGAGCGATAAGCCGTCCGGGTAAGGAGCAATAACAGCATCAGGCCCAGGACAAGCAAAGGAAGGGCTGAGTGGGTGGTGAACGCCAACGTGCTCGCGCACAGGGGAAGGGCAAGGAGCGCAGTCGCGTGGATGAGGTTGCGCTTGGAATCGCGATCCCATAGACGCCGCTCAGTCTTGCGGAAGCGTTGGGAAACCGCAGCATATGCAAAGCCGGCGCGCACCGCGCGTTTCCAATATTGACCAAAATGATGCATATCGAGATCGTGGCCGGTCATGGGGCGGTCAATATGCAGGATTGTGAAACCAAGTGCCTGCATGCGTCCGCACATTTCGGGTTCCTCGCCGGCCACGAGGTGCTCGTCATATCCATTGAGCTGCTCAAGAACACTGCGACGAATGACGGCATCCCCACCACAAAAGTCGGATATGCCTGGTCTGTAGACCCAATCCAGATCGAGAACCCGGTTGTAGACCGAAACATCAGGATGGAGTTCTCGCCTGTGACCCCAGACCGCGGCTACCTTAGGATCTTGGAACGCTTCCAGAGCGTGCGTCACAAACTGCGGTTCGAGCACTGTGTCGCCGTCAAGGAAAAGCACGTAGTCGGAAGTCGCAGCCTGCCATCCCGCATTTCGACCGCGTGCGGCGGTCGTAGTGTTGGCGGCAAGCGTGATTACTTGAGCCCCCGCCTGCTTCGCCCGTGCGACGCTGTCGTCTGTTGAAGCAGAATCAACATAGATAAGCTGCTCAAACGGGTGCTCCATCCCACTGATTGAATTGAAACAGCGCGAGAGGCGGCTCCCCTCATTGCGGCCAATGACAACCACGCTCACGGTACTCGTCATGCTATCCCCATTTCCAAAAGCCTGCGGTAATCGGCTACACGGGCGCAGGGCGCAAACCTGCCGCGAAGTAAAGCGCCGGCACTGTCAACGACACGATTAAGATCAGCGCAAGGCGTGGACCGTAACTGTAACAACCTGGTGGCGAGCGAGCGAGAATCGTTGGCGTCGAACTTGAATCCAGTAATGCCGTTCTCTACGAGTGATCCGGCACCCCCCGCGTCTGGAACAAGGACCGGGATCCTGGCCGCCATGGCTTCGAGGATCGCGATGCCAAATGGCTCGGTTGGGCAAAGATGAACGAGCAGGTCCGCGTTGGCAAGTTCGTCTTCGACGAGCGAGGAAAACCCGATGAAACTGATGTTGGGGAGGGTTGCAGCCTGAGCGCGCAGCTTGTCGTAATCCCAGCCGGTTCCCAGAATGCGAATTTGCATCGATCGAAGCGCGGGTACGGCGGCAACCGCAGCCAGTAGCAGGTCGACCCGTTTGATCGGGTCAATGCGCGAAATCACGACCAGATTACGAATTCCGTCGCCGATGAATGCACGGCGATGTTTGCAATTCCTCGTCCTTGATTCAGGAAGGAAATTTCTCGATGATGCGGATACTCTCTTCCGCGGAACCATTGGCAATAAGTCGTTGTTTAACGAAGGCTGATACGGCCACCAAGGTTGCCTCGGAGCGCGGCAGCAAACGCTTGCGGCCGTAGCTGAGACGCTCGTCAGTACCGCCATGCACAACGTGCAGGTGAGAGACGCGGCGGTTATACAGTTTGTTGAGGCCGATCACGGCTAAAGATTGGGAAACGCCAGTGGCAATAACACCCATTGCGGGGTACGACGCAAAGAAAGGCCGAAGCACTTTAAGCAATTGCAGCGGGGAGGAGAAAGACAATGTGCCAAAGCCAAGCCGCAGGGCTTCTTTTTCTACCGGGCCGGGGGGAGAGACGATGACGCAATCAAACTGATCGGCGAGCCCTTCAGCCGTGGCCAAGGCCATGCGTTCGGTCCCGTACAGATTGCCGCTGTGCAGAACGTACAACAGAGGAATGCGACTCATCGTGCGCTCCTTGGCCGCGTGATCCGTCCCACGAGCCTGGCGAGACGCAGCGGCGGCGCCGGCGGATTGGGGTTATATTCCATAACGACCAGCGCTACAGCCTTCGGCTGTATTCTTTGCAGCGTCTTGGCGGAAGCTATCAGTTGTGCCTTTGTCGTGCGGCCGGCTTGCACGGCGAGGACGACGACATCGCTGGTCGTTGCCAAGAGTTCGGACTCGGCATCGGTGGAAAAGGACCCCGAGGAAAGCAGTACAAATTGATTGGGCGATGCGCTGAGAGTAAGGGCGCGGCGCAAAGAGCCAAAGTCGGAATCAGTCATCCGAGGTGCACAGGCAAGAGAGGAATAGTGTCTCCCCGCACCGACTGGATAGGTGAACGGGATGTTGCGTTCTGCGCTGAGAACGCATACCGAGTGATCAAGTGTCCTCAATTCCTCGGCAATGCCGTCCAAAAGGTCGTCCATCTTGGTGGATTCGTCCGCGGGAACGAACTGGTAGGTGCGGCTGCCGTTTCGCGCCGCTTCACGGTCGATGGCCGCCGCGAGGCGACGGACTTGCATCACGGCCTTGGCCCCCTGTCCTGATACATAGGTAAATCCAAGAGGGGGAAAGCCCATCTTTGCTTCCGCCTCAGCCGGGGTGAGTACGTGCGGATCCAACAGATCAAGGATGAGTGGCACAATCAGTCCAAGCGCAAGGGCGGCGACCGCTACGATCATGATCATCCGTTTGGGCCCGCTGCCTAACCGCGTCGCGGGGTTGCGCGCGGGAGAGAACATGTGCGCGAAGCCGGGTGCGTCGCTTTCGAGGGCAATGAAATTCAGCCGGTCGTCGATCGCTTCCAGGCGCCTCTGCGCTCGCTGCATTTCCATCGAGAGATAGACGCCTTTTTGATACTTTTCAGAATATTGAGCCGCCTGCACTGCTTGCGCATCGACTTCTTTTTGAAATTGCGCGTCGGCTTGAGCGGCGCTGGCTGCCTCCGCTCTTCGTTGGGTGAGGAGCATACTCGAATACGAGTCGGAGAGAGCGTCGTTGCGGCTTTTGAGAAGGCTATCAATGTCCGCGATCTCCTTTTCCATCGCTGCGCGTCCCGGGTGAGTGGGAAGCATGCCGGAGAGTTTGGCCATCAGTTCGCTGCGTCGAAGATTGAGATTAGATTGCAGCGTCATGAGGGCGGGATTCTTTTGCGCCATGTCGAACGCCGTGGCCTTGACGGCAGAATCATTCTGACTGCCTGTGTGAGCTTCCATCGACGCCAGGTCCGCCGCAGTGATGATCTGCTTCTGACGGGCCGTCGCGAGCGCTTCCTTGCTTTCCACCAGGAGCCTGTCGTAAGGATTCACAAGATTTTCGCCGAACACGGTCACGCCCAACTCTTCGCCGAGCGTGCTCTTTTCTTTTCCTAAACTATCGATTTGTTCCGTGAGGCGCCCCGCCTCAGCCTTCAGGCTGTCTACGCGTTGATCCCGGCCATACAGCTCTTCATCCTTGGACCTTTCAAGGAAGACGGTCACAACCATGTTCAGCGTCTCGGGAAGTCCGCCTGGGGAGCCGGCTTCCATGCGTAAGGCAATCTGGTAGGTATCCGGAATCGGGACCACGGAGAGGTTGCTGCGAAGCCGGCCTATTGCGGTCGACAAAGATTCATTCTTTTTCCTCCAGGGATGTGGGGTTTTATCGAGCCGGTTGATTGCCTCTTCAATAATGTCGTAGCGGTCAACAGTGCGGACATTCTGCTGAACGAACTCGCGATATTGCGTATTCGATTGCAGATCGAATTCCTTGTCGTCCTCCAGGTTCTTGAGAAAGCGGGGCCACACGACGATGACGGCTTCGGCCGAGTATTTGGGTTTCGACTTCTTCAGCGCGACTGGAATCCCTAAGACCAGGACTCCGAGAAAGATCACGAGGCTCAATTCCACGTGCTTTCGCCAACTGCGAAGCGGTGCAAGTTTCCGCCCTGAGCCGGTCGCAGGCTGTTGGGGGCTCGATATATTTTGATTGGGAGAGCTTAAAGTCATGGCGCGATCTGTTTCCCCACTACGGCCAACCCAGAAGCCGGACCGAACTGTTCGAGCAAGTAGCCAAACTTTGCCAGTCTTCGTTTCGGCACGTAGATGATGTCGCCGTCGACCAGCACAACATTCACAGCCGGGTCGGGCCGCATCACCTCTTTCATCGCAATTTCGCGATCAATGCTCTTGGATGGACGGATCAGGCGTATGTGCTCGGTTACGCCGTCGTTGGTTGCTCCCCCGGCGGCTGCGTAGGCGTCCATGAAAGTCATGTCGGGGCGGAGAGCATAGGCGCCCGGCTTTGATACCTCGCCAAGGACGTAGACGGTCTGGTCGTCAGAGTCTGGCAGGTAGATCACGTCATTGCGTTTGAGTTGAATGTTATAGGCGAGATTTCCCTCCTTGAAGAGAGGCTTCAGATCCACCCAGACGACGGCATCATTGCCTCGAAAGATCACGCAACGGTTGAGCGCGGCCTTATCCCCGCCGAATCCGCCGACCGGCAAGCTGCCAGCCCGCGCAATGGCCTCAAGCAGGGTGGGCGTGGAATCGAAATGCAGAATGCCAGGGCTGGCCACCCTCCCCAGCACAAAGATTCGATTCGACGCGTAGACTTCTGTGCGCATCACGATCGACAGGCCTTCATAGTACTTGGCAAAGGAGCTTTGAACGAGTTCAAGGCCCTGGTCACGAGTAAGGTCGGACAGATGAAGATTGCCGATGACGGGGACAGTGATGATGCCGTCGGGTCCAATGAGGTGTTTGCCGGACAGTTCCGGATGGCCGAATACCTCTACGGTGACTTCGTCTCCCTCGCCGTACACATACGAAGGCGGGGCGTATTGTTCAAATTGTTTGAGAATGTCGAGCGAAGAGAATTTCTGCACCCGGCGTCGTACCTGGAAGTCCTCCTCGTGCGGCGCCGGGCCAGCTTGGGCAAACCCAGCGCACGCGCAGAGCAAGAAGCCAAACGAAACGCAGGCGATCACGTACCTGTGAGAACCAGAACCGCTCATAACACTGCCACCCCTTCATGATCATGTTGCGAAGCGGAAGCGAATTTGCGAGCGCGTATGATCGCCGGAACGCCCACGGCAATTGAATTGGGGGGAACATCGCGAAGGACGACGGCGTTGGCTCCGATGGCTACATCATCTCCAATGCGAATGGGCCCCAACACCTTGGCTCCGGCACCAATGTCAACCCGGTTTCCGATGATTGGAGCCCCTGCGACGCCGGTTCGGCGCAAGCCAAGGGTGACGCCGTTTCTGACCACCACGTCGTCTCCGATGACCGTGTCACCGCTGATGACGATGCCACCAAAGTGCTCGATCTTGAACCGGCGTCCTAGCGTTACTTCGCAGGGCAGGTCGATTCCGGTGAGAATCTGTGAGGCTAGCTTGGCCACACGATAGAGGAACGACATCGGCCGCCGCAGCAAGCTTGGCCGTACAGTGTATCGCCAGCGGCCGAAGCGGTAGACGGCCATGACCCAAAGGCCCTGGCGCGCCAGATCGCGCTCGTATGTGACCCAATCTTCCCGAAGATTATTGAGCATACTTATTCCTCACCATGGCCGTGGGGGTGAGAGTCTCCCCCCATCGGTTTCAATCCACGCCTGCCGCATCAACTGGACGATCCGGCGAGATTCTTTCCGTTTGAGTGCGCGTTCAGGGTCCTTGCTGAAGGCGTTCTTCCATGCGCGGATTCCGTGCCAGCTTTGCTCCAGGATCCTGACCAGCCATGCGGAGCTTCCGAGATGCTTTCGGTAATACATCAACTCGCTGCGCATTCTCCATAGAGTCAGTTGCGATCCCGCCTCAGAAAGCGAAATGCTGCGCACTGTCCGCGATGATTCGCCGCCCAGATGCACAACCACGATGTCGGGCCAGTACCAGATATCGTGACCGGCTAACCTGATGCGCCGACAGAGATCCACTTCTTCGTGATAAAGGAAGAAAGACTCGTCGAAATAGCCGACTTGATGCAGCACGCTATGGCGAATGATCGCAAACGCGCCCGGTACCCAGTCGGTGCGCGTGGGTTGATTCTGATCGGCCCAGGTGCGGTCCTGCCGTCCAAATAGACGCGACCGTGCGAATTTTACGGAGAGGCCGCTGAGGCTGAGGAATTCATTCAGGACGGAGGGGAACATGCGCGCAGAAGGCTGCCAGGACCCGTCCCGCCCGATGAGCCGTGCACCGCCCATGCCCGCGTCGAGCTGGGCATCCATGTGGCCGATTGCGCAGCGCAGACTGCCGGGGAGGAGAAAGGCATCGGAATTCAGTAGTACGATGTACTTTCCTTTGCAGTGCGGAAAGGCGACATTGTTGGCCGCCGCAAACCCCAGATTGATTGAACTGCGGATCAATTGAAACTCAGGAAACTCGGAAACCACCATGTCAACCGACCCATCGGAAGAATGATTGTCGACGATGACGACCTCGGCGCGCAGGCCGTGAATCTCGTTCTTCAGGGCAGCGAGACATTCGCGCAATACTTTGCAAGTATTGAATGAGACGATCACTACGGAAATGACTGGATCGACGTTCGGACTCACTTCGCTCCTTCCTTTCGGGGGCTTCGTTCGGTTCGAACCCATACGGCATTTTTTCCCGAGTTGTAAATTAACTGCGGAACCAGCCTGATCTTCCATACGACATAGAGCGGAGCTGTGAGGAGCGCCACCACATCGCGCAGGCCGCCGCCGCCGACCGCGATTGCCGCACAAAGGTGGACAACGACGAGTGTGAGAGCACAGGCCGAATAGATGCGTACAGCCAGGATCGGTGTCACCAAGGCAAACAGCAGGAGCAGGAGATGATAGGCCAAGGGAAGAAGGAGCAGGTCCAACAACGGTTCCAGGAGGCGAAAACGACCGCGCAGAACTTCTCCAGCCATTCGGACTGAGTGTTGACGCAGCATCTGCAGGCGCCCTCCCTCCCACCGCGTCCGCTGCGTGGACACGCCCTTTCCGGCGGTCGGCATCTCTGCCGAGACGGCGGCGGTATCGATGAATCGAACGCGCAATCCGCTGCGGACCAGGCGGAGGTGATATTCCAGATCCTCAACGACAGACGTCGAATCGTACGGCACCTTATCCAGGGTGCTTCTGGTGAGCGCAAATCCATTGCCCATGATCCCGGCAGACAAGCCAAACCGATCGCGCCCTCGCAAGCGAAGGACGTTGAACGCCATGAGCGCTATGTTCATCCAGCGAGTGCGCATGGATCCAGATACATTTTCGACCTTGTATCGACACTGAACGGCATCGGCGCCCAACTCGACGGCGCGAACGAAATCGGTAACGAGATTGGGAGTTACAGTCGTATCAGCATCGACGACGATGAAGAGATCGAAACCCTGGGCCATGAGGGCTTCAAAGGCGAAGTGAAGTGCGTAGCCTTTCCCGCGCAGCGCCGGGTTGGTGCGGATCACGATATTTGCGCCGGCTTCGGCTGCAACCGCGGCTGTGTTGTCGCTGCAGTTGTCGGCAATCACGAAGACAGGAGACGCAACCCCTGTATGACTGCAGCGCAGAAGACTGTGAACACATTCTGAAATCTGGTTCTCTTCGTTGTGAGCCGGAACGACAAAGACGGGGCGCACGAGGATAAGAGCGTCGGATCGCGCAGGAGCTGCTTCAGGCTTCATGACGCCGCCCGCGGTCAGGAAGAGCAACTCCATAGAGCCGGGCAGGCTCGCGGCTGCTGCTGTGCAGCCCAGGATATCGATCAACTGGAGAATCAGGGTCATTCCGTAGCTCCCTCAGAGATTGCTGGCAATAAAACAACCATGTCCCGCGATGGGATCTCAACGCGGATCGTATCGGCGGCCGTCGCGATCCGTTGCAAAGGAGATCTGCGGATGACCACGTTGTCACCGTTCTGCCGATCGACGGTGGCAAGCATGGCTTCAACCTGGGGCAGAGCCTGACCCGCGGTTTTGGGGAAGCGAAGTGTGAGCATCGTGGAAGCCGGACGGCTGGATACGATGACCACGGACCAGCCGGCGGGACCATGAAAGGCAGCGGCGGAGATGCCGTCAAGCGATGAGTTCTGTGAAGCGAGAACAGCATGAGATTCGCTCTGAACGGCGTCATTGAATAGCTGAAGCGCAAGGCCAGTGGCGCGAAAGTGATTGGGAGAGGACAAGTCCCGGACAATGCCCCATAGCTGCACCAGGCCCGTGCCCTGGCTTGTCGACGCGTCGTAGCCGGCAAGGGAATAGAGGCATTGCGGCCCGATGCCGGACAGATCGAAGGCTTCTTCTCCATCTTCAAGCGCGGCATGAAGGGCGTTTATCAGCACTGCTCGGAAGAGCACCTGCACCGCTATCTGGCGGAGTTTGATTTCCGGTATTCCAACCGCGTCGCGCTGGGCGTGGACGATCAGGAGCGCACCGCGCTCGCGCTGATCGGGGCGAAGGGTAAGCGGCTTACCTACCGCAGGCCTGACGGGAAGCCCCAAGACGCCCAAGCCTAAGGCAAAGCGGCGGCGAGGCCGCTGGCGGACTAACTCCAAAAAACGAAAGGGAGCCCCCGAGAGGATTCCCTTCGCCAGTAACGCCCTTTTGGGGCAACGGACGCCCTTGCGGGACCGCAGCCGCAGCATATACGGCCCAAGGCTATCTTTTCAACCCGCTAGCGGGTCCGGTAGCCTCGGCAACCATTCAAACAATTTCTTGAGTATCTCGTTAAATTCGTCCTCCGCAAGGCGGGGAATTCCAGATCCATCTGGTGAAAGCCTGCTGCTCGCCACGGTGTAGATGTGGTTACATACGACGTATGTTTTACGACCATCAAAGGACGTCGACAGGGTATGCGCCCATTGCGCGCTTTTCCCCTCTTGGGGATCAGTCGAACATGCGGCGACAGTGCAGTGACTATCTAGTCCATTACGATATGAGAGGATCACAACTGGCCGCGTCTTCCACATTTCAGGCAGATGGGCATCGGCCGGAAAGTCACACCAGTAGACTTGCCTGACCTTCGGCGCGGCCTTTATGCGCGGAGCTACGCGCGGAGGCTTTTCTTGGTTGCCGTTGGCCATGGGAATTCACAGAAAGGCGCGGCGGTGATATGCTCACCGCCGAGTTAAGGGTTCAAGTTCTTGGCTCGCATCGAGGCCGCCGCCCTGGCAGGGGTTGGGCGGCCTCTCTCGTTTAGCCCCTACCGCGTGCGCGCGAGCCCTGGCGCGGCGAGGGCACCCTCCTAATCGACATCATAGCCTCCACTTTACCTCAGCATGGATAACCGCCCCATCTAATGCGGTCAATCCATCTAGTGCGAGTTATCGCGATGAATTGCGGAATTCTCGCATTATCGCTTGCCCTATGGAGCGGTCCGCATTAGTGAAGGCCGGCGCGCATCCACACGCGCGGATAGGAGATACCCTCATGGCTGGCGATGGTGAAGCCGCGCCTAGTGCGGAGAAGGGACCTGCGGCCGAAGACGCCAGCGTTCTACAATCGCGTTCCCGTACATGGACCTCGCGTCTGCGATCGAGCTAGCTAACGCCATCTTTAAGAACGTTGGGGGTGGGAGTTGCGACGATAGCCAACTGGCAGCATGGACAAATCAGAGCAGTAAAAGCAGCACGTTTCGCGTTCAGATTTACGCGGCGCGCACCTTTGGCATCCTGTCTGGTGAAGCATCTAATCATCAATTGACCGACCTTGGTCTTTCGATTGTGGACCAGCAGCGCGAGCGAGAGGCAAGTCTCGGCATTTCTGAATGTTCCGCTTTACTCTGCCATTTTCAATAAGTTTAATGGCTCGCAATTACCTCCTGCGGCCGCGCTAGAGCGAGAGATCGTAGCGCTGGGCGTGGCGCCCAAGCAGAAAGATCGGGCGCGACAGGTTTTTGAGCGAGCGGCTGATCAGCGGGCTTCTTCGCACACGGCAAGGATCGGCTAGTGCGCCCGGGCATTGCGCCTTCTACGCAGCCGTCGCCACCGACGGACGATCAAGATAAGGGCGGCCGTGGCGGCGGAGGAAACGGCGGCGGTGGAAGCGGTGATCTTGACCCCCTGATCGCCGCCTTAATCCAGAAGTTGCCCAAGGCGGACGCTCCTAAGCCGTGGCCCGCAGAGGAACGCGTCACGTGGCTCCAGATGACCGCAATGGCTTTTCAGATGGCCTACGGATCTGTCGAGCCAATCGAGGTAAAGCGGAGCACTTTGGGTTCTTAGCGCAAACCGTCCCGTATGCTAGGTTGGGGCATGACCGCTAAACCCAGCCGCCGGATAAGCCCCAAGCCGACAAATTCCGCGACCTCGCCCGCCAGCTCGGCTGCGACGAGGACGAGAAGGCGTTTGAGGAAAAGGTGAAGCGGGTGGCGGGAAGACCGAAGGCGCCAGAAAATCGGCACCCCAGAGGGCATTTGAGGTTAAGAAATAACTTTACTGGCTCAGCACGGGGGCGGCTGTGGGCGCAGTTCTGATTATACTGGGAGTTCTTGCTGCCATTGCCATTGCTAGAAAAAAGTTAGGCGACGCCTCGTATGAAAAGATAGCGACGACTATTCTGGTGTGGTGGTTTGGCGGCGGGATTCTCCTAACCATTTTGGTCGTAATACTTTCACGGTTCATCCACTCGTAACCGCCTCAGTAGCTAGTTTGCAAAGTATATAATCGCCCCGAAAAAGGAACATATTGCGAACAGAACAAAACTGGTACATCCTGCTTTCGACGGGGCGGCCCTGCCGGGAATCGCGCCATACAGGAGGCTCAGTTGAACCAGGCGGCATTGCGACTCGTGGGACGGGATGAAGGCGACAAGCAGCGCGCCCTAGAAGCGGCGCTGGCGCAGATCGATCGGGCCTTCGGCAAGGGCTCGGTGATGAAGCTGGGCGCCAAGGGCAAGGTGGTGGAGATCGAGTCGGTGTCCACCGGCTCGCTCGGCCTCGACCTGGCGCTGGGCATCGGCGGCCTGCCGCGCGGCCGGGTGGTCGAGATCTTTGGGCCGGAAAGCTCGGGCAAGACCACGCTCGCCCTGCACGTGGTGGCCGAGGTGCAGAAGTCCGGCGGCACCGCCGCCTTCGTCGACGCCGAGCATGCGCTGGATCCGACCTACGCCCAGAAGCTCGGCGTGAACCTCGACGACCTCTTGGTCTCCCAGCCCGACGCCGGCGAACAGGCGCTGGAGATCACCCCGCGGCCCGGTGCTACCAACCCCGCTCTCCTGCAGGTCACGAAAGACCGTCCACATCACGCGCCGCAGCCAGCGCGAGGTCAGCTTCGCTCCCCACGGCGTCTTGCCGCCCAGCGACTCATACACCGGCACGATGCGGCCCATCTCCAGCATCGTGAACTCGGCGTCTTCGCCCGTGCCGCTGGCGTCCGGCAGGATCTCGAACGTAGGCTGCACCATCTTGAACCGCGTCGAGCCCGGCACCGCGCCCAGGGCGTTGCCGCTGCGCGAGCCTTCCAGCTTGCCGTAGAGCGCGATCTCTGCCCCGGCCTGAACTTGTCCTTGCAGATAGGCCGCGTGGAACCACATGCACTTCATGGTTTCCAGCACGGGAGCGAGCGCCTTCAGCAGGCCCGCCATCTCGGGATCAGCGCCGGCAGCGGCGGCGGCTTCACGCCGACGGTCAGCTCAAGAATCGGTGCCGTTGCGCGTCCGCAGCAGCGCCGTCCCGCGCACCTCGCCCACGATGCTCGCCATGTCGCCGTCGCGGTAGTCCGTCAGCGGCTTGGGATGCAGGCGGTCTTCGTAGCGAAAAGGCAGGTGGTAGAGCAGGTCTTCGACCGTCTCGATCGCCACGTTCGGCCAGACTCCGCGCCACGCGCTCGCCCACGCGCTTGATGTACTTGACCGGCGTCGAAGGTCCAACGGCACGGCTTCGATGCTAGCAGCGCAATCCAGGCATCATGGCGCCGTCGTCCTGGCCTCACGAACAGCATGCCCGAAGGAATCTGCAGTTGCAATGTAAGCACTGCCCCTCGCGGCCATCACTCCCGATGAAATAATGGGATCTGCGCACATCGCCTTGCTTGCTCGATGGAATCCTTTTTCAGCCGCTTCAAAAACCCGCTCTTCCTGCTCCTGCTCCTGGTCGCGCAGACCGTGGGCCTGGCGGTGCAGGTGCAGCGCCCGTCCGCGGCGACTCCCGCAGGCGTCTGTCAGCAGCCCTGACCTGCGTGGCGTGAGCGCTTCGGCGCTCCTGGACGGCCTCGTCTGACGCCCGTTCGAGCGCGTCAGCCCACAGCTCCACGGCTCGGCGTCCGCCATCTGTGGACCAACTACATCGACCTGCGCCACACGCGCGAGCAGAACCGCGACTGCAGCAGCGAGATCGCTCGCCTGCGCCAGGAGCAGGCGCCTTTGCCGAAGACGCCGCGCAGGGCCGCCGTCTGCAGTCGCTGCTCGGCTTTCAAGCAGCAGTACATCTCCACCACCGTCGCCGCGCAGGTCATCGGCACCAGCGGCTCGGACCGCTCGCGCGTGCTCACACTGGACAAGGGCTGCGGACTACGGCCTCAAGCCCGACATGCCGGTCATCACGCCCGGACGGCGTCGTCGGCAAGCTGCGCGACGTGTTCGCGCACACCGTCGCAGCTTCTGCTGCTCAACGACCCCACCTCGGGCGCCGGTGTCATCCTGGATCCACGCGCATTCGCGGCATCCTGCGCGGCACGGCCGACGGCCGGATCTCCATCAACAACCTCACCGCCGACTCCCGCATCAAGCCCGGCGAGCATGTCGTCACCTCCGGCGGCGACCAGGTCTTTCCGCGCGGCCTGCCCGTCGGCGTGATCGAATCCATCGTGCCCGACCCGCAGCACCAGCCCTACACCGCCATCACGTAAGCCTTTCGCCAACCTCTCGCGGCTGGAAGAGGTGCTGGTCATCACTGGGCTCTCGTCCAACGCTCATCCGCCAGCAGGCCAGGCAGGACGCCGACGCAGGCCGAGCCGACCGCTGCTGCCGAGGAAGCCAAGCGCGCCGCCGACTCTGGTCGCCGAAAGCTTCCCAGCCTGCACAAGCCATACCGCACTCCGGGACGACGAGCCCCGGAGCGACCAGCTCGCACAGCCGCCGACCAAACGCCGCCGATCGCGGCGGAGTCCCGGCATTCCCAACTCCGGCCTGCCCCAGTCCAAGCCGGCGCTGCACCCTGACCGCTACTCGCCCGGCGCCGCGCCACCGGCCGGACCGAAGACCTGCAAGCCCGGAGGAGACCGCGAGCCTCAGTAAGCCGTACGTGTAGCAGCGCTGCGGTGAGCCTTCTCATGACCTGACGCAGAACGTACAACCCTTTGCCTGAACACAGTTACACATCCCGGCACGAGCTCGACCAGTACCGCTTCCACCCGGCGGTCACGCTGCTGGCGCCGCTGCTCTGCATCCTGCTGCAGGTGCGAGCTCCCCACGCCTCTGGCCGCGGCTGGCCATCCTCGATCTGCCGCTGATCGCCGCATCTTCTTTGCCGTCGCGCGCCGCAGCCCCATCGCCGGCACGGTCACCGGCACGCTCATCGGCCTCTTTCAGGATGGCCTCACCAACCTACCCCTTCGGCGTCTACGGCATCGCCAAGGCGCTCATCGGCTATATCGCCGCCAGCATCTGGCTTCGCCGTCGATGCCGAAAACCCGCTGAACCAGCTGCTGATGATCTTCGGCGCGTCGCCTTTTGCAAAGCGCGCTGGTGTTCCTGATCTCAGCACTAGCTGCTGGCCGACCACACCTTCCACGCTCAGCCCGCTGCACGAACTGATCGCGCGGTGCTGCAACACCGTCGTGGCGCTCCCGCTCTGTTCTTCTGCTCGACCGCTTCAGCACCGCGAATAGAGCGCCGAGTCCGTCCAGTAGCAATCGAACTACGGGCCAACTCCGTGCCACGCATGGAACGAACTGCATTCAACCGCAACGAAAAGCTCCCCGCTGGGCAAGCTCCATGCCGCGCAGTATGTCGTCGCGCTGGTGCTGCTGGTGCTCGGCGTCGGCCTGTGGCGGCTGCAGGTGCTCGGCGCGACAACTACCGCGTGCTCGCCGAAGCAGAACCGCATTCGCAAGGTGCCGGTGCTCGCCCCGCGCGGCCGCATCTTCGATCGCGAAGGCCGCATCATCGTCGACAACTATCCGTCGGTCACCTGCTACCTGCTGCGCGAGACAGCAGAAGAACCTCGACGCCGACCTGCCGCTGATCGCCGGCCGGCCTGCACATCACCGTGGAGCAATTGCAGGCCATCATCCAGCGCTTCAGCTACGGCGCCCAAGTACCAGCCCATCCCGCTCAAGCAGGACATCACGCCCGACGAGCAGGCCTTCATCGCCGCGCACCGCGACGAGCTGCCGGAGCTGGAAACGCTCGACGAGCAGCGCCGCCTCTATCCCACGGACGGCTTCATGGCGCACCTCATCGGCTACGTCGGCGAGATCAGCGAGAACGACCTGAAGCAGTCAGCGCTACGCCGCCTACGAGCCCGGCGACGTCGTCGGCAAGTCCGGCGTCGAAGAGGCCTACGACGACATGCTGCGCGGCACCGACGGCTCGCGCGACGTCATCGTCAACTCGCACGGCAAGGAAGTCGGCATGATGGGCCAGGAGCTGGCCACGCCCGGCCAGGACCTCCGGCTGACCATCGATCTCGACATCCAGATGGCCGCCGAGCAGGCGCTCGAAGGCAAGATCGGCGCCATCGTCGCCATGGACCCGCACACCGGCGAAATCCTCGCCATGGTCTCGCGCCCCACCTTCGACCCCAACCAGTTTCTGCACCTCACGCAGGCCTACTGGCAGTCCATCCTCGACGACCCCGACCATCCGCTGATGAACAAGGCCATCCAGGCGCAGCTTGCGCCGGGCTCTACGTTCAAAGTCATCATGACCTACGCCGGCCTGCAGGAAACGTCGCGCAGGACATGCACGTCGGCTGCAACGGCGGCGCAACCTTCTACGGCCACTTCTTCGCCTGCGACAGGCACCACGGCTCGGTCGACATCCACAACGCGCTGCCGTACTCCTGCGACACCTTCTACTACACGCTCGCCAACCGGCTCGGCATCGACACCATCGCGCGCTACGCCAACTCGCGTCGGCATCGGCGTGAAGACCGGCATCGACCTGCCCGACGAAGCCGCCGGCATCATGCCCTCCGAAGCATGGAAGCTGAAGACCCAGCATGACAAGTGGTACGCGGGCGAAACCATCTCCGTCGGCATCGGCCAGGGCGCCATCGAGGCCACGCCGCTGCAACTGGCGCGCGCGCTCAGCGGCATCGCCTCCGGCGGCGTGCTGCGCCGGCCGCACGTCGTCTTCCCCGACGAGCTCAGCCGGAACAGCTCGCGGCCATTCACGAACACCTATCCCGGCTCCGGCGAGAAGACCGTTCCCACTCACCACCGCCAACTGGCAGATCATCACCGACGACATGGCCAACGTCACCCAGGGCCGATCGGCACCGCCGCCGAAGCGCACCTGGAAGGCATCGACTTCGCCGGCAAGACCGGCACCGCCGCAGGTCATGAGCCAGACGCATTGCAAAGACCGGCAAGGCCACAAGCACCCTGCCGAACGCCTGGTTCGTCGGCATGGCCCCGCGCCGCAACCCGGACATCGTCGTCGCCGTGCTGTGGGAGCACGGCAACTGGGGCAACAACTCCGCCAAGCTCGCCGCGCAGGTCATCAACGCCTTCGTCACCAAGCAGCGCGCCAACGCCGGCAACCTGATGAAGGTCGCGGAGACACCGGCACCTGCCCCCGTTCCGCCCGTCTCCGAAACGCAAACCCGAAACCCAGGCCCGCCAAGCCGGAAGAGACGCCGACCGGCCGGTGACGGCGTATCATCTGCGCTATGGACATTCGAGACCGAAAAGGCGCATTACCAGCAGCTCCTACCAGAGTTGCTGAAGACGCACAAGGGCGAGGTATGCCGTTGTTTAAAGACACGGAGATTTCTTAGCAGTGTATTCTTCCGACAATTAACCGATGCCACGCTGCCGCATTGAGACGTTACGGCCTTACTCCTTTTCTTCTTTCAGCCTATTCGCGAGTTTGAACCAATCGGACGTCTTACGAATCTCATGCCTGTTGGAAGCCGTGGCAACATTTAGGCTGTCCTACAGCCAATTTGGGGCGGATCTGAAGCAAGAAGGAGCCCTGATTCCGGTGTCGCTCACTGCGCCGTCGCAATGGGTTCTGTATCTGCAGGAGAACGATTTTCCACCATTCGCCGTACGATCTGGATACGCACTTATTGACACAGGTGCTGATCGTTCTGCTGTAGACGCAAGCGTCATGTCGGATCTGGGCATTCCACCCGTGGGCACCGAGCCTTTTCTGACAGCCCATGGCATCGCCGACCTGCAACTCTATAACCTGAGCGTGGTTTTTCCAGACCTGAGTGACCGGTTGATCTCTTCGGAGGAAGCCCCCGGAGGCTCCGTCCAAGTCACCCCCCCGTTCTCGAGCAACACGTGATTATGTTGTTGCGGCGCCATCTGCTTCAACGATTCGTCACTTACGATCGCCCCAAGCCACCGTTACCCTGTAATCCAGACCATGTTCAGTTCCCGTTTCCGCGACTTCGACTGGATGCTGCTCGGCCTTGTCTCCTGCTCTCCGTCATCAGCGTGCTCGAAATCCGCTCCGCCACGGCCATGACCAAGTTCCACGGCTTCCAGACCAAGCAGATCGTCTTCCTCCTCGTCGGCCTCGTGCTGATGTTCCTCATCTCGATGGTCGACTACCACCGCCTGCTCGACATCGCCCACTGGGCCTATGGCGTCAGCCTCGTCTCGCTGGTCGCCGTCACACGTCGTCGGCACAAGGTCCTCGGCGCGCGGCGCTGGATCAACCTCGGCGGCGGCGTCCACTTCCAGCCCTCCGAGTGGGTCAAGCTCGTCCTCATCCTCGCCTCGGCGCGCTTCTTCTGGGAGATCGCGCCAGCGGGCAGCGAGCTCACCTGGCAGGACATCGGCAAAGCCTTCGCGCTGATCGGCGTCCCCATGGCGCTCGTGCTCAAGCAGCCCGACCTCGGCACCGCGCTCACCTACTCGCCGGTGCTGGTCGTCGGCCTCTTCCTCGGCGGCATCCGCTTCAAGCAGGCGGCCATCCTCGTGCTCGGCCTCGCTGCTCGTCGGCGGCATCGCCTGGAAGAGCGGCAAGCTCCTCAAGCCCTACCAGCAGGCCCGCCTCGACGGCTTCATGAACCCCGACACCGACCCCAAGGGCTCCGGCTACCAGATCCGCCAGTCGCTCATCGCCGTCGGCTCCGGCGGCATCTGGGGCAAGGGCGCCAACAAGGGCACGCAGACCCAGGGCGACTTCCTCCCCATCCCCTACACCGACTTCATCTTCGCCGCCTTCTGCGAAGAGCACGGCTTCGTCGGCGCCATGGTCGTCCTGCTGCTCTACTTCCTCATCCTCGTCCGCCTCATCCAGAACGCCCAGACCGCCGCCGACCCGCCCGGCACCTTCATCGTCATGGGCGTCGTCGCCGTCATGCTCTTCCAGATCGCCATCAACATCGGCATGTGCGTCGGCCTGATGCCCGTCACCGGCATCCCGCTGCCGCTGATGAGCTACGGCGGCTCCTCGATCATCTTCACGTTCCTGGCGCTGGGCATCGTCATGAACGTCCGCATGCGCCGCTTCGTGAACTAACGGCGGCAGGCAGCTTCCAGCTGTCATCCCGACCCGAATTTCGTGCATACTCAGAGGAAGACTGTCTCGGCCGCAGGGCCGGGCAGACCCGATCGCATCCGCTGCCGGATGCGATCGATTTTCCCGCCGCGCAGCGGACATCAAAGATTTTTAGAAAAAGGCCGGCCAGGCGCGGATCACATCTCCGATGGCCGGACAGGTTTTGAGAATGAACGTAAACGGACGGTTAACGGCCCCGCCTCATCTTCGAGGCTGTGTTGGTCACAAACTCCGTTTGCGGTCATTGTGCTTCAGGGCTCGAACTCTGGCCCCCAGGCACGCGGTAATCCACTGGAAACAATCTCTTCGGCACAGCTCCGCGTCGCGCACGTTCGCGGATCCGCTGGGCGCGCTCTCCTCGAGCAGCCCGCACCCGGGAGCTACGACCCAGTCTCCGCATCTCATCTCCTGTCCGCACCCAGGGAGGTCAGCCGCAGCGAGCTAAGCAGCTCTCGCGCGCATGCAACCGTCTGCCTGTTCTGCCCGCCCTCCGGCCTAAGCCGGAGGCAGAAAGCAGAGCAGCATATGTCGAAAGAAATTTATATCTCCAGCACGCCGCATGAAACGCGGCTGGCCATCGTCGAAAAAGACGAACTCACCGAAATTTATTACGAGCGCGAAAACGAGTACACGCTCGCCGGCTCCATCTATAACGGCAAAGTCACCCGCGTCCTTCCGGGCATGCAGTCCAGCTTCGTGGACATCGGCCTCGAGCGCGATGCCTTCCTCTACATCACTGATTTCATGGAAGAAGCCGGCGACGCCGCCGACTTCGAATCCGCGGCGACGGCCGCTCGTGCCCCGCGCCGCAAGCCGCGAGCGAAGGCAGGCGCGAGCCGCCGAAGGCCGCGGCGACCGCGACCGCAGCCGTGGCCGCCGTGACGCGAAGGCCGCGCGCGAGCGTCGCCGCGCGAAGCCCCCGCGACGGCCGAGCCCGGAGCCGTAGCCGCCGACGAAGCGAAGGCTTTGAGCCGCGCTCCGCGCGAAGGCGAAGCCGACGAAGCTAGGCGAAGGTGCTCCCGGAGCCGACGGCAGCCGCCGCTGGCGTGGCCGCCGTGGCCGCCGCCGTGGTCGCGGCGAAGGCCGCGTCGAAGGCCAGCACGCAGACGAGGCTGTGTCCGCCGACGTCACGCCCGAAGCCGCCGCACCGCGGAACCTCGAGTCCCGAAGCCCAGCGTTCCCAGCAAGACCGTCGCCCGCGCCGCGAAGGCGCGACGCGACCGCAGCCGTGGCCGTGGCGACCGTGGCGACCGTAATCGTGGATCGCGGCAGCCGTGGAAGCGACCGTGCGCCGCGAAGATCGCGGCGCTCGCCACGACGCAGATCCGCGAGCGCTTTGCGCCTCGCCGGCCCGCTACGCGGCTAGCCGAGGACGAAGCCGTGGACCTCGCAGCGCCTCGGCCGAGCCCTTCATTCTCCCCGGCGAATCGCTCTCCAAGTACCGCGCCGAGACGAGCGGCTACCCGGAGCTCCTGCACCGAAGCCCGCCGCGCCCGAGCCTCACCTCCAGCCCACCACCGATTCGTCCCACCGGCTGGGACGGCGGCCTCGTCCTTCCCGGCGAAACCCTCCGCGCCAGCGCAGCGAGCCGCAGCCGCGTACGCGAATCCCGTGACGCGCACGCAGCGGAGACCGCAACGCGGCGGCCGTGGCAACGATCGCGGCCGCGACCGAGACGCCCGCCGCGGTGGCCGTCGAGCGCGACCGCAGCAACCGCGCAGCCTTCAGCCGCACGCCGCGCTCGACCCCGCCGAAGCCGTCCTTCCCGCCGTCACCTCGCAGCACGAAGTCGAGCCATCGTCCAGCCCTTCACCGACGACGCCCGCAGCTTCGAGACTGCCGAGCACCGAGACCGTCTGAAGCCGAGCAGCGTCGCAGGCCGTACCGAGCCGAAGCTCACCGACGAGAGCCACGAACCGATGCATCGCCCGCGCCGGAGCCAGCGAGCCAGCCAGCCGAGGTCCTCGAAGCCGTCGAAGAGTTCCACGAAACCACCACCGAGTACGAGCCCGGAGAGGAGCCTCCGCCTCCTTCCGCGTCGACCCCGCCGGCCCCGCGAGTTCCGCCAGAGCGCCCATCGAGTAGAAGAGGTCGAAGAAGGCAAGCTCGTCAGGCCACGCCCGCCGAGCCGACGCACGATTCACCAGCATCCAGCCCACCGGCGAGATGATCTCCGAGCCCGCACCAAGCTCACCGAAGCCCGCACGAAGTCCGCCGCCGCGCCCATCGAGCACGAGGCTGCCGTCCAGTCCGTTCACCTCGACGAGGCTGAGACACACCGCGCCAGTCCGAAGCCGCATGACCGACGGCCGACTCGCAACCTGTTTGCCCCCGGCGACGGCGAGCTCGAAGAAGAGCTGCTCGACGACGAAGAAGGCGACCTCCGCAGTCTCCACGCCGCGCGGCATTCGACGACATCGGAAGAGGAGACGCTGGAACACGCCGCCGACCTCGGCTCCATGCTGCGCGACATGTCCATCGACGACATCACCCGTCCCGAGCCCGACGATGACGACGAAGACGACGACTTCGACGACGAAATGGAAGAAGACGAGCTCGACTCGACAGAAGAACTCGACCGACTCCGACGAGAGCGAAGGCCAGAAGAAGAATTCGCCGAAGCAGCGAGCTCTCGAAGACGAAGGCGAAGAAGACGACGACGCCAGCTCCTCCGACGCCGAAGGCACGCGAAGGCCTCCGCCGAGGCCGCGACCGACGGCGAGCCCGCAGCGCGAGCGCCGCGACCGCGGACGCCGTGGCAGCCGTGACCGCAGCGATCGCAGACCGTCGACCGCAGACGGCAGTGATCGCAGCAGATCGCGCAGACCGTGGCAGCGCGCCGCCGCGGTGGCCGCGCCGCGGCGGCCGCATCGCGCCGCCACTCCGTGCAGGCCACCGACCTGCCCGCCATCAGCGACCTGCTCAAGCCCGGCCAGGAAGTCCTCGTGCAGATCGCCAAGGAGCCCATCGCCAAGAAGGGCGCGCGCATCACGTCGCACATCGCGCTCCCCGGCCGCTTCCTGGTCTTCATGCCCACGGTCAACCACACCGGCGTCTCGCGCAAGATCGAGTCCGACGGCGAACGCCGCCGCCTGAAGGAGATTCTGCTCTGCGAAAAGGGCGACGCCACCGGCGGCTTCATCGTCCGCACCGCAGCCTCCGGCGCCAGCGAAGAAGAGCTCCGCAGCGACCTCCGCTTCCTGCTCAACCTCTGGGCCGACATCAAGAGCCGCTCCGAAGTCAGCAAGTCGCCCGCGCTCATCTACCACGACCTCAACCTCGTCGAGCGCATCCTGCGCGACCAGGTCACCGACAACTTCTCCGCCATCTGGGTCGACACCGAAGCCGAGTACGAGCGCGTCCTGCGCTTCCTGCAGCGCTTCCAGCCGTCGCTCATCCGCCGCGTCAAGCTCTACACCAAAGACACGCCGCTGTTCGAGCAGTTCGGCATCACCGAGGAGATCAACAAGGCGCTGCGCGCCAAGGTCTGGCTCAAGTCCGGCGGCTCCATCGTCATCAACCAGACCGAAGCCCTCGTCGCCATCGACATCAACACCGGCAAGTACGTCGGCAAGACCGCGCGCCTCGAAGACACCA
>CAVTTW010000016.1:0-529130 GCA_963737665.1 uncultured Acidobacteriaceae bacterium | reverse complement strand
GGCTAAGCCGTTTGAGCAAGTCGATTGCGCGGTACGCGGACTGACCCCGGTCTCCGGCCGTTGCCGCCGGTCGGCAGGGCATCCACCCATTGCTCAATCGCTTCAGGGCGGTAACGCACGAGCGGACCCACTTTCACGTACTGGGGTCCTTCACCGCGAAGCCGCCACCGTCTTAAGCATGCCAAGCTGACTTGGATCTTTTCTGAAACCTGGATTTCATTCAGGAATGATTCCATTTTGTTCTCCTTGTGGCTGGAAGCCTGAGGCCGAACTGACCGAGAAGCTAACCCGAGGTCCAGTCTCGGTCAATTCGACCCGCACATCCCCGGTTGCTACGCGGAGGGGCCTGCTTTCGAGGCAGAACCCAATTGGGAGTTTCCCTTTCGCGAGGCGATGACGGACTCCACAGCTTCGCGTTTCGCCTTCATCCGGATATGGCTGTAATGACGAAGCATTTGGCGATCGACGTGCCCGGCGATCTCCATGATGGTTTCGTCGCCGGCGCCATTCTCCGCCAGTTCCGTAATGAGAGTGTGCCGGTTATCGTGCCATCGGCCCTTCACTTTTGCTTTGCTGCGGGCGGTCTTCCAGGCCGTCTTGAACGAGGTAATGTGCCGCGTCGGGTCCGAGGGCCTGGGCTTACCCCAGGGAAAGACGTACCATTCGTTCCTGATCTCGCCGAACCGCTTGCGATACCATGCGCGATGGTCGATGAGCGCCTGGTAGACCTCGGAGTTCAGAGGAACGATTCGCCCTTCTCCGGCTTCGCTCTTTGCTCTGCCTACCTGGACAGTTTTCGCGACGAAGTTGATCTGGCCCCAGGTAAGGGTCTTGATCTCGGTATCTCGCAGACCTCCGTTGCGGGCCAGCATGAAGGCCGGGTACATATGGGGACTGCGCGAGCTCTTTGCTTTGGTTGCGAGACTCTCCGTTTCTTCGCTGTCGAAGGCTTTGCCGATGCTTTTGTGAACGGTCAGCTTGAGCTGCCTGGTCTTCTTGAGATGAGCGCGGATCACTTCGCCCGGGTCTCCCAGCATCTTGAGAAGAAACCGGACCTCTTCATTGATCGACTTTGGCGCGGCCTTCTCGCGGAGCCTGTCCTCCTGGTAACGGAGAACCGAAATTTCGGTGATGTCGGCGACGATTTTCGTGCCGAGAAGACGGCTGACGTGTCCGAGCGCGTATTCGGCAAAGGTCGCGGAACGGTAGCGGAGCCGGTAGCCAGTGAGGTATTCGTCGATGATCTCCTCAAGAATCCGAACACGGTTCTGCCGAACCTCTTTGAAGTTGTTGTAGCCAGCTTCGAGTGTTCGCCGGTGTTGCCGTTCAGCCTCTTTCGCGACAGTTCGCGATGTCGATTTTGTCGGTTCGTCGATTCGTTCTCCGGCGAAGCGAAACCTGTACCACCAGTATTTTCCTCTCTGATAAGTTGCCATTCGGGACTCCTGTCCTGTCGGTGAGCGCGCCTGTGTGGGCGCGCGACTGAAGGTTCAGGCGAAGGCAAAACTCGATCAAATTTCAGGGGCCTGGCGCCACGCGAGAGCGTGGTTCAGGACATGAGGCTGGAGGTCTGGAGTCGATCTATCGAGGGGAGCCACAACTGAGATCGGTTGCTATGGGTTAGCATCCGTTTTGAAAGTGAGTGACGACAAAATTGACTACAATCGGGCCAATTTCGTGTCTTTCTGCTGCTTTCAACTGCTCTAAGTTTTTGATTTGATTGGCTCCTCAGGTAGGACTCGAACCTACAACCCTTCGGTTAACAGCCGAATGCTCTGCCATTGAGCTACTGAGGAGTGTTTGGCGTTGAATTGTCCTCTATAAAGGTAGCAGACACGCGCGTTGGGCGTCAAAATCAGAATCCGAGGGGCGATCCCTGCTGCAGATGCCAGGTCTGTGAACCCGAGAACCTGGGCTGCGCTAGCATGAGGAAGGACAGCGATTTCGGAGGAGGATCGCATGTCCCGGATTTCCCGACTTGACCGCAGCGAAGTTACCCCGGAAATGGCCGCCCTCTACGACAAGGCCTTTGCCCAGCGCGGAAACGTGCCCAACATGTTTCGCGTGATGGCGCACCGGCCTGAGATCTTCGCCACCATGCAGGCTCATTTTGCGGCCGTGCTCAATACCGGCACGGTGTCCACCAGGCTCAAAGAACTGATCATCGTCCGCACCAGCCAGGTGAATGTCACCCCCTACTGCCTGGCCAGCCACACGATCCTGGCGCGCAACCTGGGATGGAGCGACGACCAGTTGTCGCATCTCGCCGACTGGGCTCAGCGCGAGGACTTTACCGCCGCCGAAAAGGCTGCTCTGCGGCTGGCTGAGACCGTCACGCGCGATGCGCATGCGGTGAGCGACGAGCAATTTGCCGAACTGCGCAGCTTCTACTCCGAAGGCGAGATCGTCGAGTTGCTGTGCGCGATTGGCCTGTTCAACTACTTCAACCGCTTTAACAACGCACTGCAGATGGAGCCAACCCGGCCGGGCGAAGGCGGTTGCGCGGCTCCCGTCGGTCGAGGCAGCGGCGACAACTTAACCGCGACGCCAGCGGTACGATAGAGCAGGAGCACATTCTCCCTGCATGAAACTTGACATTGCCGCCGGGCTCATTCCGCGCCTACCTCTTCGACTGCGACGGCACCATCGTCGATTCCATGCCCCTGCACTACTCGCCTGGAAGAAGTCTTTGGCCGAGTGGAACTGCCCGTTTGAAGAGGAACTGTTTTACGCATGGGGAGGCCGGCCGGTGGCCGAGATCATCGCTTCGCTGAATGACATGCACGGCGTTGCCATGCCTGTTGACGCGGTGGCCAGGCGCAAGGAAAGCCTCTATTATCGAGTTGCTGCCAGAGCTGACGGCGATTCCGGAGGTGCTGGAACATGTTTACGCGCAGCGTGGGCAGATTCCGATGGCAGTGGTTTCGGGCAGCCGGCGCAGTTCGGTGGTTGGCTCGCTCACTCAGCTTCATCTCCTGGACATGTTCGACATACTGGTCTGTGCGGAAGATTATGAGCGGGGCAAGCCCGCCCCCGATTGTTTCTTGATGGCTGCCGCAAAACTTGGAGTTGCACCGGCTGATTGCCTGGTCTTTGAAGACACTGACCTGGGAATTCAGGCTGCGACCGCCGCGGGGATGGCTTCTGTCCGCGTTCCCATGCCGATGGAACGCGGCCTCGTTGCGGCGAGGGGTTCTGAGCACGGAGTTGCGTGAAGAGCGCCGGCCACAGAAGAGAGCAGGTTCTGCCCGGAATTGCCGTTTTTTGAGAAGAAAAGAACTAAAAATGGGCTTTATTTTCGGGAAGAAATATTTATAAATTACTGATTTAGAAACACTTTCATCGTTTTTAATCCACAGTTTCACAGTGGGAGCAATGTGTCGACGGCCCCGGTGAGATGGTCCATGAGCACAAGCACAGTATGACTGGATTGAGGAACGAGAACGCAGCTGGAAGTGAAAGAAGAAGAATGATTTAGCGGGAAATCCGCTTGACAGGATCGGCCTCGGATTGGCGGGGCGGAACCGCGGCGACCGAGAATTCACCGGAGAACTCGTGCTCAAGAATCTTTGAACTCCGCGGGCGTTTGGGCCGTATCGATGTATGCATTTGGCGGCACAGGAGAGCATGGCTTCGCTGACAACGCATCCTGAATCACACCCGGAGTCAAGGTGGGAGCAACGTTCCCGCCGTGGCGATATGGTGGTCCTGGCGGCCGTGGCTGCGGCGTTCGCCCTGGCACATATTCTGACCAACGGCCGCTATGGCTTTCACCGAGATGAGTTGCAATTCCTCTCCGACGCCCGCCACCTGGACTGGGGCTTTGTGGCGTATCCGCCGATGACGCCGTTCCTGGAGCACATTGCGCTCGGCATCTTCGGGCTGTCCCTGGTGGGTTTGCGCCTGTTTTCGGTGCTGGCCCAGAGCGTGCTGATCCTGGTGAGTGGTTTGATGGCGCGGGACCTGGGGGGAGGCCGCCTGGCGCAGACAACCGCCGCGCTTTCGGTTGGGCTCTCCGGACTGCCCCTCTTTGAAGCCACCGAGTTCCAGTACACGTCGTTCGCGATGCTGTGGTGGGTGCTGGTCTGCTGGTTCACGATTCGGCTCTTCAAGTCGGGCAATCCGCGCTGGTGGCTGGCCATCGGCGCCGCAATCGGATTGGGCCTGATGACCAAATACTCCGTGGTGTTCTTTGTGGCCGGCCTGCTCGCAGGACTCGCGCTCACGCCTGGGCGGCGTCAGTTCCGGAGTCTCTGGTTCTGGGCCGGAGTTGGAGTGGCGCTGCTCATCTTTTTGCCTAATCTGGTCTGGCTCGTCCGGCACGACTTCATCTCGTATCACTTCCTGCAAAGCATTCACGCGCGCGACGTTCGCCATGGCCGGGCGGAGGGGTATTGGACGTATCAATTCCTGCTCGACGTCAATGTTTTCGCAACGCCGCTTTGTCTTATCGGGCTGATTGCCTTCTTCCGCGACAGCCGCTACCGAACGCTGGCCTGGATGTATGTTGTCCCGGTGCTGGTTTTCTGGATTAACAAGGGCCGCTTCTATTATGTCGCCGAGGCGTATCCGGTGCTGCTGGCCATGGGCGCTGCCAAGGCGGAGCGGTGGCTGGCGGCGCGGCCTGCATGGGCTCGCCGTACCGTCGCAACCGTCTATTTTGCCGGCCTCATGATCTTCGGCGGCCTGGTGGCAGCGCGCATTGTTCCACTGGCGGCTTCCGGCCCGCTGCGCGCCTACGCCCTTGATAGGAACAACGACCTGCGCGAAGAGATCGGCTGGGACGAGCTGGTCAGAACGGTCGCGGGCATTCGCGATTCCCTGCCCCCGGACCAGCAAGCCAACCTCGGCGTATTGGTAGGCAACTACGGCGAACAGGGCGCAATGGAAATGCTCGGGCCGGCGTTCCATCTGCCTACGCCGATCAGCCTGACCAACTCCGCATGGCTGCGCGGCTATCCCACGCCGCCGCCCACGACCTTGATTGTGGTGGGGGTGTCGCGGGAAGACGTCGACGGCATATTCACAAGCTGCCGTCTGGCCGGCCACGATGGCAATTCGCAAGGCGTAAAGAACGAAGAGAGCCTCTATCATCCCGACATCTTCGTGTGCGGACCTCCTCGCTTTCCCTGGCCGGATTTCTGGAAGAAGTATCAGAGCTTCGGCTAAACAGGGTGCGAAAAGCTGGATTCTGAGGTGGGCATCCTTAAAAGGCCGTGCCTGACAAAAAGAGGGATGCGAAATCGCCGCGAATTTCCAGGCGGAGAAAAACGCCGGGCGATACGCATCACTCCGCATGAAGGAGTGCGTTGGGATCGATGCGGGAGGCCCTGGCGGCCGGCGCATAACTCGCCAGGGTGCCCACTGCCGTCATCACCAGCCAGGCGACGCACAGACTCACGGCATCATGGGCGGTGACGCCAACCAGCATGCTGCGCAACAGCCTGCTGAGGAAGAATGCGCCAGCCAAGCCAATTGCGCCTCCTGCGGCGACCAGCCAGACCGCCTCGGCGACAACGAGGCGCAACACGCGGGCGCGGGCAGACCCAAGCGCCAGCCGGATTGCAATCTCATGAGCCCTCTGCGCGACAGAATAAGAAAACACTCCGTAGACGCCGACTGCGGCCAACAGCACGGCGAGAATCGAGAAGAGCATCAACAACAACGTGGTAAGACGGCGCTGTCCCAGCGAGGCCTGGGCGCGCGCTTCCATCGTCTGCACGTCAAAGAGCGGCTGCTCCCTATCCGTTGCCATCACCGCATTTCGCATCGCTTGTGACAAGAGAGCGACATTGCCGTCGCTGCGCACGATGATTCTCATCGCAGCCTGGGGAAACTGTGCCATCGGTAGATACACTTCAGGCTCAGGCGCCTGTTCCATCCCGCCGTGATGGGTATCGGCCGCCACGCCCACAATTGTCACCGGGCGCGGATCGCCCTCCCACGAATTAAGGTCGAATCTCCTTCCAAGCGCTTCTCCATGCAT
The DNA here is from genome assembly GCA_963737665.1 of uncultured Acidobacteriaceae bacterium. GTDB lineage: Bacteria > Acidobacteriota > Terriglobia > Terriglobales > Acidobacteriaceae > Telmatobacter. The sequence goes on along the minus strand of CAVTTW010000016.1, from coordinate 523,144 downwards.
GTATCTGGCTGCGAATGCCCGATTCACTATTGCGACCACGCCCAGGTTCGGGCTGTCTCCGCTGTTAAAAGTGCGGCCCTCCAGCAAGCTCGTTCCCGCGGCTTTGAAGTAGTCCGGCGTCACAGAGATCACCGGCACAGACGGCCGCATGCCCATCGGGGGCTTGGGTGCGCCCTCCATCATGAAGGCTGAACGGGCGTCATACGGGTCAAGAGGAAGGATGCTGCTGATGGCGGCAGACCGTATGCCCGGCAACCCCTCGAGTCGTGACACCAATTGTTCAGCGAAACGATTCTTCGTCTCTGCAGCCTGGTATCTCTGCCCGCTCAAAAGGGTCACACCGGTCAGAGCATGGGCAGCATCGAAGCCCGGGTCAGCTTCCAACACATGCAAGAAGCTCCTGGTGAGCAGACCTGCGCATGCGAGCAGGGAAACACCAAGCGACACCTCCGCCACCAGAAGGATCTGTCTGAGGACGTGCTGCTCGCGTCCTGAGGTGACGCGCTGTGCGGGGCCGGTCAAGAACCGCGCCAAGTTTGGACGCGTACCCCGCCATGCCGGCAGCAGGCCGAACAAAAGCGTTGTCAATAGGGCCAGCCCGAGTGTGAAAGCCAGTACCCAGCCGTCCACACCGATAGCCACGCTCAATTTGCCGAAAGGCAGCCGCAGGAGAGGAACGGCTTGCGTGTAGAGGTTGATCGAAGCAGCTTCCGGCAATTGGGTGTGCTGAACGACCGCAGTGACGCCCCACGCGATGGCGAATCCCAGGGCAGCGGCGATCATCGCCAGCAACAGGCTCTCCACCAGGAATTGCCGGATGAGCCGGGTTCGCGATGCTCCCAGCGCGCCGCGTACTGAAATCTCCTGCCTGCGCATGCCAGCCCGCGCCAGCTGAAGGTTTGCCACGTTTGCGCACGCGATGATGAGAACCAGCGCCACGGCTCCCAGCAGGATGAGAAGCGGCTTGCGGTCCTCTCCCGTCAGGTGCCGCTGCAATCCCTCGACCCGAGTCTGTTGCCCTTGCATCAGAGTTTGAAACCCCGCCGGATAACTGGACTTGCGCGATGCATAAAATGTTCGCATTTCGGCCAACGCCTCGGAGGCGCTCACTCCGGCTTTCAGCAGTCCGATCACATTGAGATTGGTGAGGCGCTTGGTGATCGAGATACTTGCGTCGGGATCGACGCGTTGCGGCGCATACACGTCCGGTTCCAACTGAAGATCGGGAAAGCGAAAATGCGGCGGCAATATCCCAATCACTGTCTGCCTGGCCGCCATCAAGCGTGATCGACGTGTTGATGATCGCGGGATTGGCATGGAACTGACGCCGCCACAGGCGGTCGCTGATCAGCACCAATGGCGGCCCGCCCGGCTTGTCCTCCGATTCGGTAAACAGCCGCCCCAACTGTGGGACCACACCCAGCATGGGGAGAAAATTGAAGGTCGCCCACGCACAACTCACCCGCGCCGGCTCACCCGCGCCGGTCAGGTTTTCATCCCCAATCGTATAGGCTCCTAATTGTTCGAATGATCGCGTCTGCGAGCGCGCCTCAACGAAGTCGGGAGAGAGGACCGTGTCCATGTGAATCTTCGGCCAGAAGTTCGAAATCCAGACCAGTCTTTGCGCATTCGGATATGCAAGCGGCCGGATCAGCAGCGAGTACACCGCAGAGAAGATTGCCGTTGTGGCGCCGATGCCCAGGCCCAGGGAAAGGACGGCTGCCAGGGTGAAAGATGGACTGCGTTTCAACATGCGCCACCCAAACCGGATGTCCTGGCCTACCGATTCGAGATCGCTCCCGGCCCGGCTTTCGCGAACCGCTTGTTTCACTTGGGTCACGCCGCCCAGTTCGACCAAGGCCTCGCGGCGCGCCTCTCCCGCCGGCACTCCACACGCTATTTTTTCGTCCATCCTCAGGGCTACATACGCCTGCAGTTCCTCGTCCAGATGGCGCTCCACCTTATTGCGGCGGAACAGGTTTCGTAACAGGCTCTCGCTTCGTGACCAAATCGACATTCGATTCTCCAGGATCGACCTTTGCTAGATTGAACCCAGTGCACTTGCCATGGCCGCAACGATCTTTCCCCACTCCTCGGCTTCCACGCCGAGGCGCCGCTCCCCCGCTTTCGTAAGCCGGTAGAATTTTGCGCGACGATTATTCTCCGAGTCGCCCCAGAACGACTTCAGCCATCCCGCTTCTTCCATTCGATGCAAGGCCGGGAAGAGCGAGCCGGGTTTCACTTGAAACGTTCCTCCGGTGATCTGCTCAATGCGTCGCGAAACACCCAGCCCGTGCAGTTCGCCGGTGGATAGCGCTTTCAACACAAGCAGGTCCAACGTGCCCTGCAGCAGATTGGTCTGAGTCGATTCTTCCGGTCCCATGTTCGTTTCTCCTACAGGCATCCGATATGAATATCGGACTTTCTCCTACAGAATGTCAATAGGACGGAGTGAAAAACCCTTTTCGGTGGCCTCTGAATGGGCTGGAACTGCCGGAAGCGTGCGATCGCTCATCAGAGTCGGTCCAAGCTACGCCGCGCCGGGCAATCGGCAGTAAGCAACCGTCCTGCGGAACTTCTCCCGCACGAGAGGTATAATTCGGCGGCATGACGGGAGCACCATGGTTTGGGTAAGTCTAACGCGGTTGCGGGTCCGCTCGCTGCGGTTCCTGCCGGGCTTCGCCTGGTATGCCGTGCGGTCGAATTTCCAAGCGCGACGGGCGGCAGGAATGCTGCGGATCGGCCTATTGGCAGACCGAGCCCAGACGTTTTGGACGATGACCGCCTGGGAGAACCGGGAGGCGATGCTCGCATTCATGAAGAGCGGCGCGCATAAGGAGGCTATGCCGAAACTCATGGAGTGGTGCGATGAGGCGAGCGTCGCACATTGGGAGCAAGAGGACGCGACGCTGGTGACATGGGATGAGGCCGACCGGCGGATGCGGGCGACCGGCAGGGCGTCAAAAGTGCGACATCCCAGCCCGGCGCACGAGGGACTGCAGTATCGCGGGCCAAAAAAGGTTTGATCAATCTACCTTGCGAGCAAGGCGCTCTGCGCAAGGCAGGACGAAGTAAAGGTGGTGGCAATGTGCGTTGTCTCGTCCAGGAACGACTTCCACTGTTCCGCATTGACCTTTTTGCCTGGTTTGTAGACGATAAGCCACGGACCTGCCCCCTCGATGACCAGCCTTTCGAGCTGGTTTGCGGAGACCAGATTGGTTAGGAAATCAGGATGGAGCAACTCGCGAATTGCTGCCTGTTGATTACCGATGACAATGAAGCGCTTTGAAAGTTCCGGAGAAACCTCGAAGCTGATTTTGTTCCGTGCGCGCCGCAAGTTGAAATTGGAGCGCGCGATCGAAAAGACCGGAAGCTCTGTGTTTGGAAGCAAGAACGCGGCCACAGAGTGTGTGACAGTGGTGTTTCCATCGTCTCCCCCTTGATCGTACTCATACGAGAGGTCGAAGAGCACGGTTCGAAGGCCTGCCACGGTTCCCTCCATCGCGTTAAACATCCGGTTGCGGCCCTTGTTGCCGACATGAAACAGCGGCGATTCGAAGGAATAAACAGTCTTGTCATCCACCATGCGAAAGCCCATCTCGGTCGCGATCAATCTCAACGTCTTGGTACGGCGCTGATCGGATACGGTCATTCTCCACATGATGAGTCCGATCGAGAGGACAAAAGCTGCTGCCAGTGCGATCATCAGCATGACGAGTCTCCTTTTGGGTGTTGCTGCGCTTGATGGTTCACTGCGGCGGGATGTATTCAACCAGGCGACACTCTACTGAACCTGGTCGTAACGGACATTCCCGATGTAGAGGGTACGTACATTGGTTCGGTCGGCCGTAGGTTCGCCCCAGAAGGCAAGGCTGGGCGAGGTGCCATCCGCGAATCGGAAGTGAAGAGTGTAGAAGCCGAGGACGTATTGGCCCGCAAGTGGCTTATCCAGGCATAACTGCCCTCCTGACGACATACTGGGATGGGAACCGCCGTAACTGAAGTGAGGGCCACCGCTGATGCAGTTGGCGACCACACCTTGCTGCATGACCTGTCCATCTGGCGAGAATTGAAGGGAGGCGTCACCGTTCGCGGAGCGGTAGGTGCCGCTGAGGCGCAGGCCGGCACCCGGGTCGAGAAGGTAGAACGTCGCTCCCTGTGCGGTGATGGACTGTGGGTAATGACTGATATCGAGTGTCCACGTATCCTTGTTCGCAAAAACGATCTCGGCTGTGGATCCAGAAATGTGATAGGTTCCCCAGGCAAGGATGCGCGCCGCGACCCCCGAGCGCATATCCAGATTCATCTGGTACGCGTCGTTCCAGTTGTCCAGGCCGGTTTCTGGATAGGCTCTGCGTACCCGCCCGTCGGCAAAGAAGGTGAGATAGACAAACTGGTCAGGCTGAATGGTTGTGCGAAAGACGCCCGCCAGTCCGTATTCTCCCTTGTACCCCTGAGCGACGGCGAACGGGGAAAGGAGAAGAAACAACACCGCCAGATACTTCATGTGAACCTCCGTATGATCGAATGCGGAGCGAAGATTCGCGGTCCGGATGGTGGACAGCTTCCTACTTGCTCCGGCAAAAGGGTGAATGTTTGCGCACTCACGGGAAGAACCCCATCCTTCCAAGTTGGGCCTTGTACCGACCAAAAAAACCGCGAAGGAATCGGCTCACATCCGGGCACGCGACGAAAACCGGAAAATTTGATCACCCCGCGACGATTTTGTTTGAAATGTATTTCTTGGCTGGGCGAAGATCAGCCGATAGGGCCCTCCGCCGGGTGGTGATTGCTAAGGTCTGCGCCGGGAGACATTTTTGAACCAAACCAGGATTCCTGGAAACGCAAACTTGTCCAAGCTCACAACCGAGGGTCGCAAGGGGCGGGTATGAACGCCGGTACTCCTGACAATGTGACTCAACTGCTGCATGCGGCCAGCCAGGGAGATGAAGCCGCTTCCCATGCGCTGGTCCCGCTGGTGTATGACGAACTACGCCGTCTGGCGAGGAGTTATATGCGCCGCGAGCGGCCGGGGCACACTCTGCAGACGACGGCGCTGGTGCATGAGGCATACCTGCGCATGGTGAATCAGAATGCCGGGTGGGAGAATCGAGGCCATTTTTTCGGGATTGCAGCGAAGATGATGCGCCGGATTCTGGTGGACCAGGCGAAGGCGCGCCGCCGGGAAAAGCGCGGCGGAGGCGCAAGGCAGGTTACGCTTGACGACCCGGCCTTGATGGCGGAGCACTCGAGCGCCGAATTGCTGGCGCTCGACGAGGCCCTGGGGCGGCTGGAAAAGCTGGATATGCAAAGAGCGCGCATCGTCGAACTTCGCTTTTTTGGCGGATTTTCGAATGAAGAGGCCGCGGAAGTCCTTGGCATTTCCACGGCGACTGTTCAACGACAATGGACCGGCACCAAAGCATGGCTCTACCACGAACTCAAGCCCAAGGAGTGACCGATGGCGACAATCCCATGGGAGGAAGTCCGGGAAGTGGTCGATGCGGTGCTGGACTTACCGGCCGGCGATCGAGCGCCGTTCCTGGACAAGTCGTGTCCCGATGTTGCGGTTCGTCGCTATGTGGAATCGTTGATTCTCTCCTATGAAGGCGGCGGCCAGATCATGGATGTGCCTGCCGTGGTCCGGTACGCAGACGTGGTGGAAGGAGAGGCGACAGACACGTGGATTGGGCGCCGCCTGGGGCCTTATGAGCTGATCGAAGCGATAGGGCACGGAGGAATGGGCGCGGTTTACAGGGCGACACGGTCCGATGACCAATTCCGGCAGGAGGTTGCCGTCAAGGTTGTTCGTGGAGGACTTGAGACGCGGTTAACGCGGGAGCGCTTTTGGGCGGAACGCCAGATCCTGGCCGATCTCGATCACCCAAACATTGCGCGTCTTCTGGACGGAGGGAGCACCAGCGAAGGCCAGCCATACTTTGTGATGGAGTACATTGAGGGTCTTCCCCTCGACCGCTATTGCGATGAGCACCGATTGTCCATCATGGAAAGGCTGGGCCTGTTCCGTAAGGTGTGCGCGGCGGTTCAATATGCGCATCAGAAACTGGTCATCCATCGCGACATCAAGCCCAGCAACATCCTGGTAACTTCGGATCGCAGCCCCAAGCTTTTGGACTTTGGCATTGCCAAGATACTTACGCCGGATGCTCCCGGTGGAGTGCCGGAACAGACCCGGACGCAGGCGCGGATGCTTACGCCGGGCTACGCGAGCCCAGAGCAGGTGCGGGGGGAGATCATCTCCACGGCGAGCGATGTTTACTCGCTGGGCATCGTTCTTTACGAGCTGCTTACGGGCAGCTCTCCGTTTCGTTTTTCCGGCAATACGCCAGGAGAAATCGATCGAGCCATGGAGACGGCAGAGCCGCTGCGACCCAGTCTCGCGATCGGCACGTCCTCTTCAGGCCCGGGTGCCGTCATGCGAGCTTCCGCCGAGGACGTGAGTGCAACGCGAGAAGGTAGCCCGCAGAAATTGAGGCGGCGACTGAGAGGCGACCTCGACACGATTGTGCTCAAGGCGATTCGCAAAGAGCCAGGGCGGCGTTACTCGTCGGTTGAACAGTTTTCGGAGGACGTTCGGCGACATATGGAAGGCCTCCCGGTCTGGGCGCGGAAAGATACGTTTGGCTATCGCGCCGGGAAGTTTGGCCGGCGCCATTCCGGGGCGATCGCTGCAAGTCTGATTGTGCTGGCGAGCCTGGCTGGCGGGCTGGCAATCTCGCTCCGCGAAGCCGCGATTGCGCGGGTTCAGAGAACTCGGGCCGATCAACGGTTCAATGACGTACGTGCTCTGGCCAATTCCCTGCTCTTCGACGTTTATGACTCTGTGGAGGACATACCCGGGTCAACCGCCGCGCGTAAATTGATCGTCGACAGGGCCCTGCATTATCTGGACAGCCTGTCACAGGAGTCCCATGGCGACGCGGGCCTGGAGCATGAATTAGCGTCGGCCTACGAAAGAATCGGAGACGTCCAGGGCAATTCATTAGACGCCAATCTGGGAGACTCGGCCGGGGCGCTGGCGAGCTATCGGAAGGGAGCCGCCATACGCGCCGAGCTGTTGGATGCTAAGCACCCCCGGATCGAAGACGGCGTCGAATTTGCCGAAATTCTTCGCAAGACGGCACATGCTCTTCTAGTCACTGGCGCCACCACGGAGGCCTGGAAGACGAGTCATCGCGCAACCGAGGTGGCAGAGGATTTAGAGAGACGATATCCGAGCGAGCGGCGCGTTCTTACCGAGGTCAGCCAGGATTATTCAACTGAGGCCGACATACTGGGCGGAAACTTCAATCTCGGCAATCTCGGAAACACCACCAATGCTCTCACTGTCCGACAAAAGCAGGTTGGGGTTGAAGAGAAGTTACTGAGTCTCAATCCAAAGGATGCCGCTGTACAAAGAAGTTTTGCCGTGAGTATTGCCAAAACGGGCGACCAGTTCATCCTGCTCGGCGAATGGCGAGAGGCACTCGATCAATTTCTTCGCGCGCAATCGATCTTTCAGCACCTGGCCGGACCCGCTCCGGGCAGAAAAGCCCTCGATGCTTTGCAGTCAATTTACACCCGAGTGTACTTTGCACAAAGGGCCACAGGAGATAACCAGGCAGCTCTGAAGACGGCTCAACAAGCATTAGATGTGGTTAAAAAGATGACCCGAGCCGATAAAAACGACGTCCGCTCGCACGTGTCTCTTGCCATCGACTACACCAATCTCGCGGCCGTCTGGCTGGCAATGGACCAGGTGCGGCCGGCTCTCGCCGCCTCCAGCGAGGCGGTTTCAACGATCGACAGACTCATTGCAGCAAACCGCGCGGATACAGAACTTCCCGCGGTTCGCGCCGCGGTCTATACGACTGCGGGAGAAGCTCTGAGCCGCGGTTCGAGGAGCAATCAATGGATGGACGATTTTCAGATCGCCCTCCGAATCTATTCGGAGATCAACTCCACAGGTCCTGACAACGCCGAGGGGGCTCTGCAACTGGCGGGCGAGTATAACGATTTCGCCAGAGTGCTGGTGCGCCAGGGAAACTTCACCCGCGCCACGGACATGTTGCAAAAGTCTTTGGCACTATCGGGCCGGTTATCCCATTCTGACCATCCGCGCGAAGCATGGCTCTACACGGCGGCGGAATCCTACTCGGAGATGGGCGACGCGACGGCCAAGGCAGCCATGATGGGTGAGACTAACCGCCGCATGAGTGGCCTGAAGCAGGCACAGGGATGGTATGAACAGAGCCTGAAGATCTGGGCTACGGTCAAAGAACCCGGTCCTCTCACCCCGAGCGGCGATGACTGCGTACCGCCATCCGCGGTCAAGCTTCGGCTTGTCGAGCTCAATTCCCGCATGCAGCAATACACAAAAGACCGGCAGCCGGAGATGCAACCAGGCGTTGTCCAACGCTGATTGACCGCGGAGGCGGCCTTCTGAATTACGACCCCCAGCGGATCTGCCGATGTGGCCCATTCTGCTCATTCAAGATTTGAGCTTAGGTACGGTCGATTTGTGCCGTGACCTGTTAGGAAGCCGATGTTCACGGAGTGTTACGCATCCTGTAATGGATCAGCGATCAGTACAGCAGCACTGCCACGCGGTAGGCCGTGAAGGCGCCTTCAGAGCTTGTGGCTGGACAGCTGCCAATTTCCGCGCGGCGGTATTGCCCGGAGGCGAGGCGCTGTTCGAGGGTATGGGGCAGATGGGTCAGGTCCGTGTCCTGCCAGCGCATGATGAAGGCGGGCGGGGCGACTTCGGCTGAGGGAGGAAGTCCGTGGTCCATGGCGCATGCTTCGCGTGCCAGTTGGGGATGATTGCCCACCGAAACGCCCGCGGTGCGAATCAGCGAGGCGATGGCGGCCTCCACCTGGGATGGACTTCTTTGTGCGACGCCCCTGGCGTAGTCTGCGACAGCAAAGAGCACGCCGCGGGAGGCGACAACCGCGATCCCAATCCGATCGATGTCAGGGCTTAGCAGGTTGGCCCGGTGGGGAGGCGAATCCATCCATTGCTGATGGATGGTGGCGGGATAAGGCCCGACGGCGATGTTTTCTTCGATGAGACCGAAGTGTGCGCCGGCCTCGGCGGCGCGCTGCGAGAGGTCGAGTTCTCCAGGATATCGATGGGAAATAGCGCCACCCGTGGCCATCCGCATGCAATGCTTCATCGCCGCTTCAGCAAGGGCTGAGTCCCATTGGAGACGGTGCAGTCCTGCCTGGGAACGGGTCTCGTTGGCCAGCGCGAACAACTGCTCCGACTTGGCAGGCTGGGCCTGGCGTTCGTCCTGTTGTGCGTGAGCGGGCAGCGCCAGCGGAATGGGCAGGAGAGCCAGTGCGAATATGTACAGGAGGGATGCCCTGAACCACTTCATATTTCCATTAGACCCGACTGGCGCCGGGCAGTCGCTGTATTCTTGATTTTATCGATGCCGTTGCTTGCCCCCATTGCTAACCGTGTGCGCCGCCAACCACTTGCCGTGCTGGGGCTGTTGCTGCTGGGGGGATTCTTCGTGGTGGGGCTGGGCGCGCCGTGGATCGCGCCGCGCAGTCCGGCAGCGATTGACCTGCTGCATCGCCTGGAAAGCCCTTCGGCCACGCATTGGGCGGGCACGGACGAACTGGGCCGCGACACACTGTCGAGGCTGGTATGGGGAGCGCGGCTCTCCCTGTCGGTTTCAGTCACGGTGGTGGCTGTCTCGCTGGCGCTTGGACTTACGCTGGGTGGACTGGCCGGATACCTCGGCGGCTGGGTCGACACGGCGCTCACCACGTTCGCCATGAATACCTTTCTTGCGCTTCCGGGCATTCTGCTGGCCATTGCATTCGCCGCGTTCCTGGGTCCGGGATTCTCCAACCTGGTGCTGGCGCTTGCGATTGGGGGATGGGCCGGGTACGCGCGCCTGGTGCGGGCGCAGGTGATGGCGGTGCGGGATCGGGAATACGTTGACGCCGCCCGCGCGCTTGGAGCCAGCGGCTTGCGTATCTTCTTCCGTCACATTCTGCCTAACATTTTGCAGCCTATCCTGGTGCAGGCTGCGATCGGCATGGCGGGCGTGATCCTCGCCGAGGCCACCTTGTCGTTTCTCGGACTGGGTATTCCGGCCCCGGCGCCGAGTTGGGGAGGCATGCTGAACGATGCGCGGCTGCACCTGTTTGACTCGCCACACCTGGTGCTCTTCCCTGCTGCCGCGGTCGCGGGCGCGGTGCTCGGCTTCAACTTTCTGGGCGATGCGCTGCGGGACCAGCTCGATCCGCGGACGCGCCTGGAGATGGGCCTCTAGTGAAGATCGGGGTCATCAGCGACACGCACGGGCTGCTTCGTCCAGAGGTGCCGCGTATGCTGGCCGGAGTCGAAGCCATTCTGCATCTCGGCGACGTCGGTGACCCCAAGATACTCGATACGTTGCGAACCATCGCGCCCATCACCGCGGTGCGCGGGAACATCGATCGCGAAGGCCGCTGCGCCCGGCTGCCGGAGACGGAGGTTTTGCTGATCGAGGGCGGCTATATCTATTTGCTGCACGATCTGGGTGCGCTGCACCTGGACCCGGCTGCGGCAAAGTTTGCCGCGGTGCTGTACGGTCACTCGCACAAACCCACCATCTGGCGGCACAAGGGCGTGCTCTATTTCAATCCGGGCTCCTGCGGACCGCGGCGCTTCCAGTTGCCGATCACGATTGGTTTTCTGCACCTGGGGGCGGAAGGCAGCCTGGAGGCGGAGATCGTACCTGTCGAGGACGCCGATAATGAATGATCGCTATCCGCGCATGCGTGGATTGACCCAGCGATACATCACGATCAGTCAACAGATTGACCAGCACGTAGGTAAGTCCAATCGCCAACAGGCATCCCTGTACCAGCGCGTAGTCGCGGTTGGAGATGGCATCGACCACGAGGCGGCCGAGGCCGGGCCAGCTGAAGATTTTTTCGGTCACGATGGCGCCGGCCAGCAGAGCTCCGAACTGCAGTCCCACAACGGTGACGATTGGTACCAGCGCGTTGGGGAGTGCATGGCGCCATACCACAGCCTGTTCACTCAAACCCTTGGCGCGGGCGGTGCGGATGTAGTCCTGACCGAGTTCCTCGAGCATCGCGGTCCGAACCATGCGCGTGAGTATCGCGGCCAGCGAAGCGCCCATCGCGAACGCCGGCAGGAGAAGATAGTGCCAGTCGATTGCCTTGCCGCCGCCGCTGTTTGCTCCGGAAACAGGCAGCCATCCCAGCAGGATGGAGAACACCAGGATCAGGACTGGACCCAGGGCGAGCCCAGGCACGGAGAGGCCGAACAGACTTACCACCGAGATGGCTTGATCGAGACTGCGCCCGCGTCGCACGGCCGCAGCTACGCCCGCGGGAAGCGCCAGTGCGAGCCCAAGGCAAAGTGCGGCAACGGTCAGTGCCAGGGTATACGGATAGCGCTGCGCGACCAGGTGAGCGACGCTGTCGTGAAGGCGGATCGAGTTGCCCAGGTCGCCATGGATCACGCCATTCCAATAGCGCAGATACTGCTTCGAGAGCGGCTGATCGAGACCGTACTGATGGCGCAGGGCGCCAATGTCCGCAGGGGTTGCACCCTCCCCGAGTATGGCGAGGATGGGATCGCCCGGCACCAGGTGAATCAAAAGAAACACCAGCGAAACCACCACCCATACGACGGGCAGCGTCAGGACGAGACGGGTGAGAATCTGCTTCATGCTTGCTTCTCACCATAAACCAAACCGGCCCCCTGGATCGTGCCTACCTCGGCACGACAGGCAGCAGCAAGGCGCTGGGGTGCTGCTTATCGTGATAGATGATGTTGTCGGCCTTTACGAAGTCTGAGCTGTCGCCGGCGTTTTTGCCATTATTCAGATTTCGATCAAAGCGCGGGAAGTTGCTGCTGGAAACTTCGAGCCGGATCCTATGGCCTTTCAAAAACACGTTGCTCGTCGACCAGAGGTCAATTCTGTATTCGTAAACTTTGCCCGGTGTGATGGGACTGGCCTCGCTCATGGAATCGCGATAACGCGCGCGCAGGATACCCTCGGTCAGATTCTGAGCGAATCCATTGGGCCACACATCCACTAACTTTGCGGTGAAGTCGGTATCGACCGCGGAAGATTTGGCAAAGAGGTCAAGGGTTACCGGCCCGGTGACTTCCGTGTCCTTGTCGAGTGCCGGGGTGGAGTAAACCAGAACGTCTTCCCGGCCCTCCACGTCTTTCTGATCTCTGGGGCCGCCGGCGAGGTGGACTCCATCGCAGCACAACGGACCGCCAACGGTGGGCACGGGATTGGCTGGATCATATGTGTACATGTCGGAGCTACCTGCGGCGGTCGCATCGATTGAGAGCGACCCATCGCCCGAGGCGCTGTTAGCCTTACCGGCGGAACCAAGGAAATATTTCGTCTCCCTGGCGCGCTGCAAAGGCCACGCATCTTCGTCGCGCCACTTGTTTTCGCCCATCACAAAAATCCTGACGGGTTTGGCGGCAAATTCATTCTGTTTGCCCTTGAACAGGTAGTCATACCAGTCGAGGGTGACGGCGTTTTCGTCGAAGGCCGCATCCGGCCCAAAGTCGACGGTCCCGACGGTGCGACTCCATCCCGAATGGCCGCCGATGGCGACGATGAGATGTTGTCCGGCACGGGCCGCTTCATTGCCTGCCCCCGCCCGCAGGCCCACGTAATTCTTGAGTGAGCCACCCTGAAAGAGGTCGTACCAGGCCGCCACGGTAAGCGCAGGCACCTGGATATCGGCGTAGTGTTCCTCGATCGACCACTGCTTCCAGTAGCCGTCATAGGAGGGATGATCGAGCCAGTCAAGAAGATAGGGAGCAAGTTCGCTGGTCCATTTGGCCGGGTCGGGATTGATCTGCATGTTGAATAGCGGATACTGCTTCAACGGCAGGACTTTGCTGCCGACAACGGCGTTGGTGGCCGCGACAACCCGGCGGTTGAACGTATCCTGGGCGAGGCCGGAGGTCCAGGATTCATTGAACCACTGCGCGAAGGCTCCGCCCTGGTAAGTCCAGTTAGAGTGATAGTTGCTTGCCGTGACGATGGGACAGATGCCGGCAAGATGCGGAGGATGCGAGATGGCCGCGAGCATCTGGGTAGCGCCCACGTAAGAGCCGCTGAACATGCCCACCTTGCCGTTGGCATGGGGAAGAGCGGCGGCCCACTCGACGGTGTCGTACCCGTCGTCGATCTCGTGCTTGAAGGGATACCACTCCCCCTCGGACCGGTAGCGGCCCCGCACATCCTGAATCACGACCATGAATCCGCGTCCGGCGCCCATGTAGCCGAACTGCGCTCCGTTGTCTTTGTTGTAGGGCGTGCGCTCGAGCAGCACGGGAAAGGCGCCTTCGTCATTGGGCCGGTAGACATCCGCGAAAAGCGTAGCTCCATCGCGGGTTTTCATACTCACGTTGCGTTCTACCACAACGTCGGGCCTGGATTGGCTCAGCGCGAGCGGGCACGGAAGCAGGAGCCCGGTAAAAGCAAGGATGGAGAGGAATCGATTCAGCATTCGGAGCATCGTCCTTCGCGGAAAAATCTCCAGCGAATTATAGGACAGCGCCCTTTCGTCACCCGCCGTGGGCCTGGACCAGAGCAGGAATCGTGCACGGCGCGCAGATGAGAATCGATCGGGCAACTCTAAAGATTGAAATAGAGCACGGGAGCCATGGAGGCAAGGGCGGCGCCGGCCTGCAACGCCAGAACATAGAAGGTCTGTCGCGGGGCCTTGGGCAGCCACTTGATGGCGAAAAACAGCAGGACCGGCAATTGTCCTCCCATAAGAATCTGCCAGAGATGGGCTGTGGTTCCCTCGTCGGCTTCCCGCGCGGCTCCGTAGACGGCAATGTGGCCGACGACGAGCGCCAGGGCGGTCAGCGACATGGCCATCGGAACCAAGGCGCTGGGCTTCTTGACGATGACGCCAAATGAACAGATCTGCTGGTTCATGCTGCCTCCTCGAGTGGGGAAAATGTGCTCGCGAATCGCTGCTCCGAGTACGTTGAAGGTATTGGCAAGGCCGCCGGGGCTTGATTCGAGCAGAGAGTGAAACTCCTCGCCGTAGCGGTCTCTCCATGAACGCGGATAGAGGCGGAGAAGAAGACGGGCAAGGGCGGGTTTCACAGGGCCTCCAGCCGCTTCAGGCCCGCCTTGGTGAACTGATGCAGCGTATTGAGCCTTGCCCGGAGGATGCGCAGTCCATCGGCAGTGATGCGATAGGGCCTGCGCCGCTCCTCGGGAGGCAGCGGCTCGATCCAGCCGAGTTGTTCGAGGCGGCCAATCGCGCCGTACAGCGTGCCCGGGCCAAGGCGGGTGCCGCACAGGCCGGCAATATCGTCGATCATGGCGTGACCATGTTTTGGTCCGCTGGCAAGACTGGCAAGGACCAGCATGGGGGGATCTGAATAGTGGCCCATTTGGTCAGGTAGATCGTCTTTTACTTCGCGACGCGTAGTACGCATGACGTAGTTATTTCACAAGACAAGGCTCAGCGCAAGCAGAATTGATGACGATCACAAAGTCGAACTCCCGTCCAAGTTGACACCAATAGCTATCTTCTCGGCTCATAGCGCATTGCCACCGCACCCGAACCGAACTCCTGCCGGCTCACGAGCCTCAAGTCGACGTGCCTGGATAGCCCCGCGAATAACGTCGGCCCGTGGCCCGCCAGCCTGGGGTGGACCACGAACTCGTACTCATCGATCAATCCCAGCTCCGCCAAGGCGAGCGGGAGCTGGACGCCTCCGGTGAACAGTCCCTTACCCGGCTCCAGCTTGAGCTGCTGAACGGCCTTCTGCAGATCTCCGCGTACCATCTCCGCGTTCCAATCGACGCGGTCGAGGGTGCTCGACACGACGTACTTCTTTGCCGCGTCGATCGTCCGGGCGAAGGGTTCCATCCACTCAGGCCTCGCCCCAGCCGGCGCCGGCTTCCGCCATGCCGCCTCCATCATTTCGTAAGTCACCCGGCCCAAGAGGAGGGCATCGGCCTGGTTGAGATTCTCGGCTGCGTGACGATGCAAGTCTTCGTCCGGGATCATTGCACGATGATCGCAGCAGCCGTCCAGTGTGACGTTGATGGAGTATCGAAGGGGCCGCATTACGGAAGAGTAGCGCCGATGGGGTAGTCCAGCAAGGTCAGCCTGCGTGCGGTCGGTGCGGTCAGGACTGCCAGCCGCCGCCAAGTGCGCCGTAGAGTTGGACCAGGGTCAGAGCTTCGCCCTGTTGCGCGGTCACCAGGTTGAGCTGAGCCGCGAACAGATTCGAATCGGTGGTGAGCACTTCAAGATAGCTGGTTGATCCGCCCTGGTACCGGACGCGCGCCAGACGCGTTGCGTCCTTGGCTGCCTCAACCAGTTTCTCCTGCTGTTCGCGATAGGCGCGCTGCTTGTTCAGAGCGATCAGGGCGTTGGAAACATCGCGGAATGCGCCGGCGATGGTCTTCTGGTAGTTCAGCACCATCTCCTTTTGCGTTTCCTGCGAAAGCTGAAGTTGCCCGCGCAGCTTGCCGCCTTCAAAGATGCGGCTGAGCCAGAGTGCCGATGCCGTAGATGGTCTTCCCGCCGGGTCGAAGATGCTGGAAAGACTGTCGCCTCCCACGCCTCCCGACGCACTGATGGAGAGACTGGGAAAGAACTGCGCGCGGGCCACACCGATCTGGGCGTTGGCGGCGATGAGTGTGGCTTCCGCCTGCTGGATGTCCGGCCGGCGCTCAAGCAGTTGCGAGGGAAGACCGGTGGGCAGATCCTGCGGCGGGGGCGCGAGCGCGTTGGGGTCGCGTGTGCGCGATGGGCCCGGGATTCTCTCCGAGCAGGAGCGACGATCGCATTCTCCTGCTGTTGAATCTGCTGCTTCGAGCTGGGGTACCTCCGATGTTGCCGTGTAGAGCAAGCTGCTCGGCCTGGCGGACGTCGGACAGCGGGGCGGAGCCGCCGTTTTCAAGGGTCTTGGTCAGATTCGACAGAGTCCTGGCGAACCTTGATGGTTTGCCTGGTGATTTCGAGCTGCGCGTCGAGCGCGCGGATCTGCAGATATGCGGTCGCCACCTGCTGGACGAGCGTCAGACGAACGGCGCGCTGCGCCCACGTCTGCGCCAGCAGTTGAGCGCGGGCCGCCTCAGTCTGCTTTCGATAGAGACCCCAGAAGTCCGGCGTCCACGCGGCCGAAACATTGAACGATCCGTCCACCAGCGGACTGCCGATCTGAGTGCCCAGCGAAGAAGGCAAGCGTGGCGCCGATGCCGGTGCCGCCGACGGTGACGGTGGGAAACTGCTGCGAGCGGGTGATCTCGACCTGCGCCTGCTGCTCGAGGATGCGCTGCGCCGCGATGCGCACATCATAGTTGTTGGCCAGCGCCTTGCGGATCAGTGCCTGCAGTTCCGGCTCGCGATAGACCGCTGCCCATTGCTCATCGCCAAGCGAATTCGCCGGCGTCGCTGCTGACCGCGGAGTTATCGGCGCCACGAAAGACGGGCGGCGCGGTGTAGTTCGGCCGCACGTACTTCGGCCCCACGTTGCAGCCGGCGACGAAAACCATCGCGAGGGCGAGCAAACTCATCCGGGAAAGGAGCGGGAAGCGCGTCATGCCTGACCTCCTTCGGTCTGGGCGTGTGCAGCGATTGGAGCAGGCGGCGCGCTTGATGGCGTCCCCGGACCGCACATCGAATCCATCGTGGTGCCCTTGCCGCCCCTTACGAAGCGGTGCGAGAGATACTCGACCACGGCAAACGTGACGGGAATAAAGATGAGGCCGAGCACGGTCGAAAGCGTCATGCCGCCGATGACGACCGTGCCGAGGATGCGCCGGGAGGC
Source organism: uncultured Acidobacteriaceae bacterium (assembly GCA_963737665.1). Classification (GTDB taxonomy): domain Bacteria; phylum Acidobacteriota; class Terriglobia; order Terriglobales; family Acidobacteriaceae; genus Telmatobacter. Next base: position 506,328 of record CAVTTW010000016.1, on the reverse strand, counting down.
AGCTCCCGAACCGGTGGCCGTCCACAGCGGCAAGCAGCCGAAGATGAAGGCCAGCGCGGTCATGACGATGGGACGGAAGCGCAGCCGGGCAGCGTTGAGAGCCGCGTCGCAGATGCTCTGGCCGCCTTCGTAGTTCGCCTTGGCAAACTCGACGATCAGGATGGCGTTCTTGGCCGAGAGTCCGATCAGCATGACCAGCCCGATGGTCGCGAAGATGTCGTTCTCAAACAGCCGTGCATGCAGCGCAATATATGCGCCAAGGATGGCGACGGGCGTGCTGAGCAAGAACGCTGAATGGCAGCGTCCAGCTTTCATAGAGCGCAGCGAGAATGAGGAAGACGAACAGCAGCGAAAGGCCGAAGACGGCCCACGAAGGAACACCCTTTTCCGCCTGCTGCTCCTGGTAAGACATCCCGGAGTAGTCAAAGCCCGCGCCCGAGGGCATGGTTTGGTGGAAGACCTCTTCGAGAGCTTTGCGCACCTGGCCGGAACTGTATCCAGGCGCGCCGGTGATGTTGATCTGCGCAGCGTTGAACTCGTTGAAGCGGTAGATGAACTCCGGCCCGGTGATCTGGGTGACCTTGACCAGCGACCCGAGCGGCACCTGGCTGCCGTTGGCGCTGCGCACATAGAACTGGTTGATGTTTGCGATGTTAGTGCGCGACGTTCCCTCCGCCTCGACATAGGTCTGCCACTGACGGCCAAAGCGATTGAAGTAATTCACCAGATAGCCGCCCATGAAGGTCTGCATGGTGGTGTAGATGGTGGTGAGATCAACCTGCTGCTGCAGCGCCTTTTCCTTGTCAACCTCCGCATAGAGCTGCGGCACCGCGGGCTGATAGGACGGAATCGCGGCCGCGATCTCAGGACGCTTTGAAATCGCGCCGAGAAAGCCGAAAACGTTCTTTCGTCAGCGTTGCAGGATCGTCCGAGCCGGAGCGATCTTCAAGGATCATGGTGACGCCGCCTGAGGTCCCGATGCCTGGAATCGATGGCGGCGGAAAGGCGAAGGCGATCCCGTCCGGGTTGGCGGCGAGCTTCTTCTGCAGATTGCCCTGGATGTACGCCGAACTGCTCCTCTTTGCTCTTGCGCACCGCCCACGGCTTGAGGTTCACAAAGAAAAAGCCGGAGTTGGTGCTCTGCACCTGGGTGAGCAGCGAAAAGTCGTTGACGGCGATGACGCCTTCGACCCCGGGCGTCTTGAGCAGGGCGTCGGTGATCTTCTGCTCTGCGGCGTCGGTGCGCTGCGCGGAGGCGCCGTCCGGAAGTTGCAGGGCGAGGAACATGTAGCCCTGATCTTCGGTGGGGATGAATCCGCCCGGCAGCGTGCTTCCGAGATATACGGCTACGGCCGCGACCAGGAGCAGGCCGATCATGGCAAACGCGGACTTGTGAATGAGAACGCGAGAGGTGCCGACAAATCCATCGGTGGTGCGGCCGAAGAACCTGTTGAATCCACCGAATCCCCTGCCCAGCAGGCCTCTCTTGCGGCCCTCCTGTTTGGGCTTGAGCAGAAGCGAAGCGAGTGCCGGCGAAAGAGTCAGCGCATTGAAAGCCGAGATCATCACCGAGATCGCGATGGTGACGGCGAACTGCTGATACATGCGCCCGGTGATGCCGGGAATTGCGGCGGTAGGAATGAAGACGGCCGCGAGGATGAGAGCGATGGCGACGACCGGGCCGCCCACCTCCTCCATGGCCTTTTCGGTGGCCGACTTGGGGTCCATCCCCTCGTCGATGTGATGCTCAACCGCCTCAACCACGATGATGGCGTCGTCGACGACCAGGCCGATGGCAAGCACAAGCCCGAAGAGCGACAGCGTGTTGATCGAGAATCCCAGCGCCGGGAAGATGATGAATGTGCCGATGAGCGAGACGGGGACGGCCAGCAGGGGAATCAGGGTGGCGCGCCATCCCTGAAGAAAAATGAAGACGACGATGACCACCAGACCGAGCGCTTCAAAGAGAGTCAGCACGATCTCGTGAATGCCGGCCGTCACTGCCTTCGTAGTGTCCAGCGGCACGCTGTAAGAGATGCTCGGCGGGAAGGTCGCCGAGAGCTCCTTCATGCGCTGGTTGACGGCAGCCGCGGTTTCAACTGCGTTGGATCCCGGAAGCTGGTAGATCGCCATGACGCCCGAGGGCGCCTGGTTATAACGGGCCGAGACCCCATACGCCTGATCGCCCAGCTCAATGCGGGCAACGTCCTTGAGGTGCAGGATCGACCCATCCGGATTGGCGCGAAGAATGATGTTTCCGAACTCCTCAGGCTTCACCAGGCGGCCCTGCGTGCGGACGGTGTACGTGAATTGCTGGCCGGCCGGAATGGGCTCGCCGCCAATCTGGCCCGCGGGATTGACGTTGTTCTGAGTCTGAATGGCCGAGATAACTTCGGTCGCAGTAACTCCCAGCTTGGCAAGCTTGTCAGGCTGAACCCAGACGCGCAGCGCATACTGGCCGCCGAAGACCTGCACGCGCGAAACTCCCTTGACGCGCGCGATCTGATCCTGAAGATTGATGATGGCGTAGTTGGTGAGAAAGTCCTGGCTTAACTTGCCGCCGGGAGAGTTGATGGCGACGAGCATGAGCGGCGAGGTAAGCGCCTTCTGCACGGTCAGCCCGGCCGTAGTGACCTGCGCCGGCAACTGAGACTGCGCCTGATCGACGCGCAGCTGCGCAAGCACCTGGTCGATGTTGGAGTTGGTCTTTACATCGAAATCGACAAAGATCTGGACGACTCCGTTATTGGCGCTGACGGAGTTCATGTAGATCATGTTGTCGACGCCATTCATCTGCTGTTCGATCGGCGTCGAGACAGCTTGGGCGACGGTCTTGGCATCGGCGCCGGGATAGGTGGCCGTAACCAGAATCTCTGTCGGAACGATGTCGGGATACTGCGATGTCGGCAGCGTAAGCATCGAAACGAGCCCGATGATGACCGTAAGGATGGCAATAACGATCGCGACGATAGGTCGGCGGATGAAGAATTTCGACATGGGATTACCTCCCCGACGCAGGCGCTGCGTGCGCAACGGGGGCGGCTTGAGACTGCTCCAATTGAGGATTGACCGGAGCACCTTCGCGGAGTTTTTGCAGGTTGTCGACAATCACCAGGGAACCGCCCTCAAGACCGCTGTCGACCACCCACTTATCCCCATATTGAGGACCGAGTGTCACGTTGTTGAGGTGAACCGTGTTGTTGGGACCAACGGTGTAGATCTGTTCCTGACCCTGTAACTCAGTGACTGCCACCTGGGGAACGAGAATTGCGTCGTGGCGAACTTCTGTTTCAGCCTTCACCCGCGCAAACTGCCCCGGGCGCAGAACATTGCCTGGATTTGGGAACGCAGCAGCGATGCGAATCGCACCCGTCTGCGAGTTCAGTTGCCGATCGACAAAGGCCACGCGGCCTTTCTGCGAATACGTCTCTCCGTTCGACAACGTAAGCGTCAAGGGAATCTTCGACGCTCCATGCAGCAAGTCGCTGCCGCCCTCCCTGGCGCGCTTGCTCAGGGCAAGATATTCGCTGTCGCTGATGGAGAAATAGACTTTGATGGGATCGAGCTGCGATACCGATGTCAGGATCGATTGCGTGCTGACAAGATTTCCGACCTGGGTTGTGGCCTGTCCCGCCACACCGGTGATCAAAGATCTGACCTTGGTAAACCCCAGATTGAGTTTGGCGGTCGCCACGGCCGCTTCGGCGGACTTCACCGAGGCTTCAGCCTGGGCCTTTTGCTGGATGTCGTTGTCGAGTTGGCTTCTGGCAATGGCACGAGCTTCAGCGAGCGGCGTGTCCCGGTTGACGTTAATCTGCGCGAGGGAAAGCTGCGCCTGGGCTTGCCCGAGCTGCCCCTGCGCCTGATCCAGGGCCGCCTCAAACGGGCGAGGATCGATTTCGAAAAGGACCTGGCCTTTCTCGACCTGGGCTCCTTCGCGGTAATCCTGCCGGATCAAATAGCCGCTCGCCTGGGGCTGAATCTGGGCATTTACATAGCCGTCGAGCGTGCCTACCCATTCGCCGGTGAGGGGAACGTTGGTCTGTACGGCCTTGACCACGGTGACTTTCATGGGAGGCGGGGGAGCGGCGGCCGAAGCGGCCTTTACCCGGTTGCCGCAGCCTGCGGTCGCACCGGCTGCCAGGGCGAGAGTCGCGGCAAGGAAAACGAGCATTGCACCTCTGGGCAAACTTCTCCCGGCCGATTGTCTAGGCTGCACAGTCATGCTGTCTCCATTCGCGTTAAATCTGGTACGGGGAATCTTTTTATCGTGCGACCGGCTTGAAAACTGGGTCGAAGCTTTGATGAGGCTCTAATGCCGATGGATTCAGAAAGGCAACCCCGCGCAATTGACCGCATCCGCGTAACTGCGCCGCCGTAAGAGCTGGATTGCAGAATTGTCGGGTGCGCTGCTGCCTGCAAACCAAATTGAAAATTCGTCGATGGCAGAAACACCGTTCTCGTCTATAATTCGACACAACCGAAACATCTCTCCGGCCCAAATTTGTCTACAAGAGACTCATGAGGAATAACTTGCATGCTAGCGGGTCAAGCGGCGGCCATCCTGTTCACGCCCGCCGATCACGAAGGCACGCATACGCAGCCCGGCTTGCGTGGTGTTTTTTCTCGGTTATTTTGGCCACCGTTTATGCCCGCTTTTTCGAGCGGAGCGGCCCTACGGTCAACCTGATCTGGGTTGCCAATGGCCTGCTTCTCACCTATCTTCTCCTCGCCCCCCGCTGGCGCTGGCCCGGATACCTGATCGTCGGTATGGCGGCCATGATGGCAGGCAGCTTTCTCATCGGTGAACCGTGGAAGCTAAATCTCCTCTATAACGCGCTGAACCTTGTCGAAATCATGACCGGGGCGCTGCTGCTGCGGAGGAAATCGACGCAGCTTCCGCACTTCACGGACCGTAAGTACCTTTTTCGATTTGTCGGTTTTGCTGTTCTTGCCGGCCCTGTAGTTGCGGGTTTGATCCTTACAGTTGTCATGGTTATCTGGAAGCAGACTGCGCCGCTCAAGACCCTCTTCGACTGGGTCATTGGAGATGGGCTCGGGGTTGCGGTGATGGTCCCGACGCTGGTGGCGATCCTCGAAACGCGTTTCCGAAAGTCTGCGAGCGTGAGGCAACACTGGCATTATCCGTTCGTACTTGCTGTGGTCGGCGTGGTTGCATTTTCTCAAAACCGGATGCCGCTCCTCATTCTCGTTTTCCCGCTGCTGGTTCTGATCCTGATGCGCCTGGGGCTTGGCTGGGCCGCGCTTGCCACCCTTTTCACGGCGGCTTCGGCGAGTTGGTACAGTGTTCATGGCCGCGGACCCTTTGCGATCTCCGGGGCGGTCCACTCCATCCCGGCGAGCATCCAGCTGCAGTTCTTCGTCGCGTGCTGCATCTTCACGGTCTATGTCGTTTCGGTGATTCTGGAAGACAGGAACGCGATTGAATATCGTCTGCAGGAGATCGCTTCGATCCACTGCCTGGTGACTGATAATTCACGCGATGTGATTTTGCTCGCCGATCTGGATGGGCGCCGCACCTACATCTCTCCGGCCGTGGAAGCCGTCAATGGCTGGAAGCCTGAAGAGTTGGTCAAACAACGACTCTCCGAGCAGGCGCACCCCGAGGACCGCGAAAGAGTGGAAGAGGCAGTGCAGCGGCTGCGCCATGGCTCGGAAGGGATCATCCTCGAGTACCGCACGGAAAACAAAGATGGCGAGTTTATCTGGGTCGAGTCGAGCCTTCGCATGTACCGTGATCGCAGAACGCGCGTTCCCGCGGGGATTCTCGCCCTGGTGAGGGACATCTCTGAGCGGAAGCGCAGCGAGAGCCTGCTGCTACAGGCATATCAGGCCCTCGAAGAGTTGGCAGTGCTCGACCCGCTGACGGGGACCGCGAACAGACGTCGATTTGATGAATGCCTTGCGAATGAATGGAGCCGGTCAACCCGGCTGCAGAGGCCTATCTCGCTGCTTCTGATCGATGCCGATTCCTTCAAACAGCATAACGACTCGTATGGACACCTGAGCGGCGACAGGTGTTTGAAGCAGATTGCGCGGGCAGCCATCGAAGCAGCGAAGCGGCCTGAAGACGTCGTGGCTCGCTTTGGTGGAGACGAGTTTGCCGTGATTCTGCCGGACACAGACGATCGCGGTGCGGAGGAAGTCGGGAACCAGATTCGGTCCGCGCTGCGGGTGCGCAGTTCGCTGCATGGCGACGAAGACGATGACCTTGTGACCATCTCGGTCGGATGCGCTACTCTCATTCCGAAACTCGGTGAGCCTGTTGAAACCCTGATTCGAATCGCAGATGAAGCACTCTATAAGGCGAAGCGCAATGGCCGGGATCAACTGTACGTGGGGTTGGCTTCGCTTCCATCGTGAAGCTTTCATCTATATCGGCCGTCTCAAACCACCCACGAGATACGTTAGTGCAGCGGATGAACAATGTGGATATCTCGAGACGCCTACATGACAGGGGGAAGACTTTCTGCGGAGTCTGCGGATCAGGACGCTACGACAGTGTCGGCAGCGCGGGCGCGCACGCCGGACCAACCCAAGCGCTCGAATATACTTGATGTGCGTGAAAGGCCCGGATGGCGAAATCGGCAGACGCAGCGGACTTAAAATCCGCAGCCCGCAAGGGTGTGGGGGTTCAAGTCCCCCTCCGGGCACCAACAAGAATCCTATAAAGTAAGCGGCTGGCCCTGAGTCCTGGACAAGAAACACTCCGCGACAAACACGGCGGACTCCGAGTCCCATCTTAACGCGAGCGTAAGGTCTGGCCCACTGAAACTTTGAAACTTATTCAACATTCTAGAGCGAGCAGCTCTTGCACATCTGCTACACATCTTCATGTGTATTGCAAATCGCTTTGGCATGGCTGCTCCGCAAAGAGCCTTGGATCGTGCCGATTCCCGGGACCACCCGGCGGCCTCGTCTTGAGGAAAATCTCGGAGCCGCGGACGCCGAACTCAGCGAGGAAGACGAGCGCGCATTGGAGAACGCTTCTTCGGGGATCAGAATCGAAGGTGCGCGTTATCCAAAGTTCCACGAGCAGTTTGTCGGGCAGTGAAGAGATGCGACGAAGGGCAGAATGAAAATTCTGGGATACGTGGTCATGACCGGTGCATTCGCATTGAGCGGCTTCGCTCCTGGTCAATCTGCAACACGGCCCTCCAGTGAACATAAGTCCGACCGGGCGAGACTTATCGGCGCCTGGCACCTGGTGCGCATGAATGTTCCGGGGCCAGACGGGCGATCGGTTACTGTGCCCCAACCCACGGGGATGCTGATCTATACCGCGGATGGCCACATGTCGGTGCAACTGATGTATCCAGAAGCTGCAAACAGCCAATCGAACGAGTACGTAGTGGATGGGTACGAGGCCTCGTTTGGGAGTTATGACGTGGACGAGACCAGTCACACCGTAACGCATCATGTGCAGGGGTCGATTACCCGCGATCTTCTCGTCGGCAAAGACCTGCCCCGCATCTACCAACTCACCGAAGATGGGCACTTGATTCTCAGGTCGGCGCGAGCCGAGGAGCATTGGTCCGTAACCTGGCAGCACTACTGAGACGACTGCTCCGATGCGGTTCGGCGCCCTTGAGCCCCTGATGGAAGGCAAGGAACACGCCGGCGCCGGACAGCCTGCCGTTCGAGGAATGCAAACGGGCTGTTGTCGTACAATGGCTGCGCCTTCGGTATACGCTTTCTCGGAACTGCCAGAGCGGCGCTTTCAGGCGCGTATCCCGAAGAATCCGACGCATTTCCAGGGATGGAACCACGATGAAACTGATTGTTCGCACAGCTGCATTCCTGCTTATGATGGTCTGCATGTCTTTACCGCGGGCCGGCGCCCAGGCTGTCACCGAAATTGGCGGCGAGAAGATCGTCACCCTGACTCGCACCGCTACCAGCACCACCAAGCCTGAATTCACCAGCGTCACCATCCTGCCGGGGCGGGGGATGGAGTTGCAGCAGATCACCGCCAACTTCCCCGGCAAGGGCAATGTGGATGTTCTGGCTTCGCCGGATCTGGCAACGTCGGCCAAGATGCTCGACCAGCAGGATGATGCGAATGGCGATCTGGGTTATCGCCTCGGCGCGGCCTTCCTGGTTCCCTACCCCAATCGGATTCGCGGCAAGCTGTCGGCGGATGGCAAGACGCTGACCACCGAGTGGCACGGTCACATGCTTACGCTGCCGGCCAACAACATCGGCAAGAATCCCGGCGCAGAACGCCACGCCATGCACGGGCTCATTCTGAAGGGCAAGGCGGAGAACGTCAGCGTCAAGAAAATCCCCGGCGGGGAACAGGCTACGGGCGTGATTCATGCCGGCAACTTTGACGGCCACTGGCTCTCCAAGACAGACCTCGATTTCACCATTACGCTGACCGCCGATGCCGTCGACGCCGTGGTGGTTGCGCACAATGTGGGCAATGAAGCCGAGCCCATCGCGATTGGCTGGCATCCTTATTTCAATCTGCCTTCCGGCGATCGCACCCAGGCACGGCTCCACATTCCCGGCGAGCAGATGGCCGAAGTGGACAACTACGACAACGTATTTCCGACCGGAAAGCTGAAGCCCGTCGCGGGTACGCAATATGATCTGCGCGCTCCAGACGGCGTGCCCCTCGGCCAGAACTTCTACGACGATAACTGGAGCAAGCTTGACTGGAAGAACGGTGCGGTCACGGTCAAGGTGATTGACCCGGCCGCCCACTACGGCGTCGACATTGAAGGGCTGTCGCCGGAGATCAAGACCATCCAGGCCTACGCCCCTCCCACGCAGAAGTTCATCGCCATCGAGCACCAGTACAACTTCGCTGATCCTTTCAGCAAGGTGTGGGGAACGATGGACACGGGCATGGTCACGCTAAAACCCGGCCAGAGCACAAAGTGGCACGTGCGGCTGCACGTGTTTGTGCCTCAGTCGTAAATTCCGCAAGTCTCTGCAGGGGTCGGTTGGGGGTATGCCACCCACCGACCCCTTCACGCAGGTATCTATTCGGGCAACTTGGACAGCCGGACAGTCTTTCCCGTGCGCGCCGACTCGCGGGCCGCATCGAGAATCTGCATCACCACCATATTTGTATCGAGGGCGCTGAGGTCGCCCTGGTCCTTGATCTTTCCGTTCAGGACCGCGACGAGGTAACCGAGGGAGCTTTTCTGGTCGTCCGGAAGGGCCGAGGCAGTGGACGTGCGTTCGGCCTGTTCGTGGGCAAAGCGGGTGCGGAGACCGTCGCTGGCCACCGTAATCACGTAGCCGGTTGCGCCGTAGACTTCCATATCCTTGCGCGAGAAGGGCCATACCCACGATCCCTGAATGACGGCCTGCGCCTTGGGGTAGGCCAGCACGATGGTCGAGTCGTCATCGACCTTGGGATAGATTTCGGGTTTGTCGTGGTTGACCACGGCTGTCACCGTCAAGGGAGCCTGCCCGTGCATGAGCCAGGTCATCAGGTCCACGCCGTAGCAGCCAAAGTCGTAGAGGGCGCCGGCGCCGTTCTGTTGGGGATCGGTGAGCCAGTTGAGGAAAGTGGGGCTGACGCCGATTTCTTTTGGCCCTTCATGGCCGTCGTGCACCACCACGCGGCGGATCGGCCCGAGCCTCCCATTCTCCGCGTCTTCATAGGCGGCGCGGTTGCTGGGATACCACGTGGTCTCATAGTTCACCAGCACGTGCACGTGGTGCTGGCGGGCGATGGCGCGAATGGCGAGCGCATCCTCCAGGGAGATGGTGAGCGGCTTTTCCACCATGGCCGACACGCCGTATTGCGCCGCGATCCCGATGGCGTGGCGGTGTTCCGCAATCGAGGTGTAGACAAGCACCGCCTGCGGATGGCGTACCTCGATCATGTTGGCTTCACTCTTGAAAAACAAGGTATCCGCCAGCCCGAACTTCTGTTTGTACTTGTCGATGAGGCTGGAGTCCGCTTCGGCGATGCCCACGAGCTCCACTTCGTGGTGCTGGGGCAACTGGGCCAGAAATCCCATCACGTGATCGTGGGTCAGGCCGACGATAGCGACGCGGACTGGCCCCGGTTGTGTCTGCGCGTGAGCGGCGACGGACCCGGCGGCGAGCATTCCCATCATGACAACCCAGTTCCAACGCAGGGCGCGGCAAGCAGTTTCAAGCGACATAAAAGGTGGACAATCTCCTGGCTCCCGATTCTACCTCCGCCGGGTTCGGGTCCATGCCCCTTGCCCTTCCCCTCGGCAGGCAACCGAAGCGTCCACCCTTCCATCCTTGCTTTTATAACGAGGCCATATTGCCGCCAAACGGAGATTGCTTATGCGGATGCGCCGTTTCGTCGTCCCCTTTGTCGTCCTGTCGACCCTCCTGGCGTGTACGCGGCCGGCAAATTCGCAACTGCGCAATCACGATGCGTTCTTCGGGTACAGCCGCACCGGCTCCGACGCCTTCTACACGGGCACAGGAGGATTGAACGGCTGGGAGGCGGCGCTGCAGATTCACCTGCACCCGTTCTTCGGTGCCGAGGGGGATGTCGCCCACTACGGCCTTGGGGCCGCCGCTTCGATTCCCCGGACGACCACCGTGCTGGCCGGTCCGCGCGTGAGCGTCAAGGCTCTCGGAATCAATCTCTTCGTTCACGGCCTGGTCGGCGGCGAGCACTCCGCCAATGGCGACAGTTCGGTCTCCGGTGGGAGCCTCGCCTACGCGGTCGGCGGCGGTGCGGATTTGCCGATCGCCCCGTTCTTCGCCTGGCGGTTTTCAGCGGACCGCCTGAGCGCTCCGACCCTCTCCCCTGCCACCGGGGACAAGGCTCGCTTCAACACCGGACTGGTGTTTCGCTTTTGACTCCGAGGCCCTCGCCTTACACCCTCTTCCTGCATTTCCCTGTAAGCCCCGAGCACAGAAAGCTCGTCTAAAATGGCGTGGAAACACTCTACCGATGCCCCTGCTGCGGATGCCGTACCCTCGCTGCACCCGGAGCGCTGGGTCTGTGCCCGGTCTGCTGGTGGGAGGATGACGGCCAGGAGGACGAGGACGCCGCGGAGGCCCGCATGACCGTCAACGGTTCGCTGACCCTGAGTGAGGCCCGGCTGCACTACGCCAGTTGCGGAGCGTCTGACCCCCGATTCCTGCCTTACGTGCGCCCCCCGCAGGTCCACGAACAGTAACTTTCGACCGTAACGTTCCAGTGTCCCTTGGCCTCTGATCTCCACAGAGGAAAACCGCGCTGTGTTTGACCCTTCCAGCAAACCCTCTTACCATGAGATAAGTGATACCCCGGCCATGCGAAAATCGCCCGTGAGAGGGGCGGTAATGGTTTTCCGGTGACCAAGACGAATGGCGCAATAAGCGCCTGGAAGGCAAACTCCGTTGAGTTCTATCGATACAGTTGAAAACAATTCCGAGCCGACACCCGCCGACGCTGAACACACGCACGAAACCCATGATCACGACCACGGTCATGATCACGAACATGAACACAGCCACGGCCCGGTTTTGAATCCGGATTGTACCCGCGAACTGGTCCTCGACGTACCCGCTGAAGACGTTTCCAAGGCCTTCCGCAACGTGGTGCGCAATTATCAGAAGTATGCGAAGATTCCCGGGTTCCGTGCCGGGAAGGTTCCCGAATCGGTCGTCAAGCGCCGTTATGCAAACGAGATTCGCAAAGAGGTCATTGACGGTCTCCTGCCCGGGCGCTTCAACAGCGCTGTGCGGGAGCTGGGCGTGACCCCCGTGGGCCAGCCGCAGGTAACGGAATTGACCGTCGACGAGGGCGCACCTCTGCACGTGAAGGCGGTCTTCGAGTTCATCCCGGCCTTTTCGATCGAGGGATATCAGAACGTGACCGTTCCCAAACCCACGGTCGAGATCACTGAAGACGAGGTCCAGCACGAGCTGGGACACCTTCGCGAATCGCGCGCCACCATTGAGCCGGTCGAAGAAGACCGTGAGCTGGTCGACGGCGACTGGGCGCAGATCTCCTATACCGGCACCATCGAAGGCGAAGCCGAGGCTGCCCCGGTCGCCGGCGAAGACTCGCTGGTCGAAATCGGCGGCAAAGACACCGTCGAAGCATTTACGACCGCGCTTCGCGGGTCCAAACCCGGCCAGACCCTCAACGTCGCAGCCACTTACCCGGCCGAGTATCCCGAAGCCAAGCTGGCCGGCAAGACGGTGGACTACACCATTGAAGTGAAGGCCATCAAGAAGCGGATACTTCCTGAGCTGAACGACGAGTTTGCCAAGGAAATCGGCGCTTTCGAGAGCTTCAGCGACCTGGAAACGCGGGTTCGCGAGAACCTGACCAACCGCAAGACGCCGCAGCGTGGAAGGCGAGACCAAGGACAAGCTGTTCGAGGCCCTGATTGAGCGCTTCCCCTTCCCCGTGCCCGAGACCCTGGTGCAGGAGCAGATTGAAGCCAGGCTGGAACGCGGCCTGCGTGCCCTTGCGGCGCAGGGAATGGATACCGATCAGATGCGCAAGCTGGACTTTGGCCGGTTGCGCGCGGCCCAGCGCGATGCAGCCACTGCCGAGGTGAAGGCATCTCTGCTGCTGGAACGCATTGCCCATGAAGAAAACATTACGGTAAGCGACGAAGAACTGGACCGGGAGATCCATCTGGCCGCCCTGCAGTCGCGCGAACCGGTGGATGCCCTGAAAGTGAGATTGACGGAGGACGGCGGCCTAGCTAGAATCCGTGAACAACTGAAACGAGAGAAAACAGCACACCTTCTGTATGAACGGCTGCCCGCCTGATACGCAGGCGGCAGGTTTTGCCACGAAATCCGGCGAAAAGCAAACATAGGGATGTGACGTTATCAAAACCGGGGCGAAAGCCCCACGGAAGATCGGGAAGAACACATAATGGCATTGGTTCCCATGGTGGTTGAGCAGACGAGTCGGGGCGAGCGCGCCTACGACATTTACTCCCGTCTGCTTCGCGATAACATCATCTTTCTGGGCACGCCCATCGACGACCAGGTGGCCAATCTCATCGTCGCCCAGATGCTTGTTCCTCTCCGGCGAAGACCCGGAAAAGGACGTCCAGCTTTACATCAACTCGCCGGGCGGCTCGATTACCGCGGGACTGGCCATCTACGATACAATGCAGTTCATCAAGAACAACGTAGTGACGTACTGCATCGGCCAGGCGGCCAGCATGGGCGCGTTTCTGCTCCTTGCCGGCACCAAGGGCAAGCGATTCGCCCTGCCCAACTCGCGCATTCTCATTCACCAGCCATCCATGGGCGGGTTGAGCGGCCAGGCCACGGATATCGATATTCATGCGCGTGAGATTCTGCGCATCCGGGAGATCACGAATACGCTGATGGCGCGCCACACCGGGCAGTCTCTCGAACGCATTGAACGCGATGTGGAGCGCGACTTCATCATGAACTCTCAGCAAGCCAAGGAATACGGCATCATCGACGAGATCATTGATCGGCCCCGCACGTAGGGACAGCCCCAACGGGCGGAATTCTAACCAGAGGCATCGAGGAGTCGTCCATCCATGAAAACGCGCACGGGACCTGAAGAAGCACTGCGCTGCTCGTTCTGCCACAAGTCGCAGGACGCGGTGGCCAAATTGATCTCGTCGCCCAGCGATTATCCCCGGGCCTACATCTGCGATGAATGCGTCGCGGTGTGCAACTCCATCCTGGAGGACGACCGCGGCGAGGCACACCCCTCCACCACTGCCGGCCATCTGCCCAAGCCCCAGGAAGTGAAGGGCTTTCTCGACGACTACGTCATCGGCCAGGACCAGACCAAGAAGAAGCTCGCGGTCGCGGTCTACAACCACTACAAGCGCATTCAGATGAACCGCATGCGCAACAACGAAGTGGAGCTGGCCAAGTCCAACATCCTGCTCATCGGTCCTACCGGTTCGGGAAAGACCCTTCTGGCCCACACCCTGGCCAAGATGCTCGACGTACCCTTCGCCATTGTGGACGCCACCACGCTGACCGAGGCCGGCTATGTGGGCGAGGATGTCGAAAACATCATCCTCAAGCTTCTGCAGGCAGCCGACGGCGACGTAACCCGCGCCCAGCAGGGCATCATCTACATCGACGAAATCGACAAGATCGGCCGCAAGGACGAAAACCCGTCGATCACCCGCGATGTGTCCGGCGAAGGCGTGCAGCAGGCCCTGCTCAAGATTCTGGAAGGTACGGTAGCCAACGTTCCCCCGCAAGGCGGGCGCAAACATCCGCACCAGGAATTCACCGCCGTCGACACCACCAACATTCTCTTCATCTGCGGCGGAGCATTCGTCGGCCTGGAGCGCGTGGTCGGCCGGCGTATCGGCAAGAAGGCGCTGGGATTCAAGGCCGTTGACGCGGAAGCCGATGCCGCAACCACCCGCGCTCACCGCGATACCGAACTGCTGCGCAAGACCGAGCCTCAGGACCTGATCAAGTATGGCCTGATTCCCGAATTCGTCGGCCGCTTGCCGGTCATGGGCATTCTCGACGAACTCGACGAGGCGGCTCTGGTCGAGATCCTTACCAAACCCCGGAACGCGATCCTCAAGCAGTATCAGCGGCTGCTCGAGTATGAAAACGTTCGCCTGCACTTCACTGCCGATGCTACCGGCGCCGTGGCCCGCGAGGCCCTGGCTCGCAAGGTGGGCGCGCGCGGACTGCGCATGATCCTCGAAGAGCTGATGCTCGACCTGATGTACCACCTGCCCAACAGCAAGCGGGTGCGCGATCTGGAGATCACGCGGGAGATGGTGGAGCGGCGCGACCTGTCGCTATGCCTGCTGGAAAAAGCCGGCTAACCGCCATTTGATCAATGAAATGCCTCAAAACCCTCATGCTTGACATGAGGGTTTTGTTTGCCCGGCAAACACGCTCCGTTCGTCTCCGCTTGACGAAGCTTCGGCTTCCTTCGTACTGTACTGTGAACTGGCTCTCCGCCAGTTTTTCTTTCTGCCCGTTTCCCGGCAGGCCATTCAATCGAGCTGGCGACGATTTGAGATGCTCTCACGCGACCAGCCGGAAGCCTGTCTGAGCCTCACCCTTTTTCTTTCCGAACCACCTGTTTGCAGCGGACTGTCGCGAGCTTAGCAAGCCGATACCAGTCCACCGCCTTTTCCCGCGTTGTGTCCGGTCAACGCCCAGCCACTTCAGGAGACCATCGTCTATGTCTTGTCACCCTTATTTCCTCAGTTTCAACAAGGCCCGCAAATTCAGCGCTTTGGGAGCCCGGAACACCACAGTCCTCGCGACCGTTCTTGCCGCCATGGCAGGTCCGGCCCTGGCCCAGAACGGAGCTTCTCGCCTGGCGGCACACGCGCCCGGCACCCCCATCATTCCTCGATCGAGTGAGGTGAAGGCCGAAGACACAGGAATCCGGGCCCACACCAACGTGCGGTTCCTGGCGCCCGCCCCCGGGGCTTCCCCATCGGAAGCGCCGCCGTTTCCTGGGTACGCGGTGGAGACCCCGGCGTCGCTCGCGTGCGTATACCGCCTCGCTTCCCCCATCCGGAGCTGCAATCCAAATTCAACCGTCAATACGCCAACAGGAGGAAGTCAGACGATCGCCATCGTCGACGCCTACGACGATCCCTACGCGGCCTCCGACCTTGCCGCTTTCTCCGACCAGTTCGGACTTCCCTTCGCCCGGGGCGAAGTTCAAGGTCGTCTACGCCTCCGGCACGCGCCCTCCGGTGGATGACACCGGCGGCTGGGAACTCGAGGAGTCTCTGGACATCGAGTACGCCCACGCCATGGCGCCCAAGGCGACCGTCTACCTGGTCGAGGCCAATTCCAGCTCGTTTGCTGATTTGCTGACCGGGGTGCAGGTGGCCACGAGCCTGGTCCAGTGCGGCAAGACCTCCGCGTGCCCCGCGGGCGCCAGTGGCAAGGGCGAAGTCTCGATGAGCTGGGGCGGGGCTGAGTTCGCCGGCGAAAATACCCTCGATCCCTACTTCACGGGAACCAACGTGGTGTACCTGGCTGCCGCCGGCGATTCCCCGGGCGTGATTTACCCCAGCGCCTCGCCCAACGTGATCTCCGTCGGCGGAACGACGACCGCGCGAAGCTGGATCAATGGCAACCTGATCCAGGAGATCGCCTGGTCGGATGCGGGCGGCGGTCTCAGCTCGTATGAGCCGGCCCCCGGCTACCAGTCGGCTCTCTCGTCGATGAACTTTGGCGCCCGATCCACCCCCGACGTCTCCGCCATTGCCAATCCCAACAGTGGCGTTTGGATCTACGACAGTTTCACCTATGAGGGGATCGACAATCCCAGCAACTGGTGGACCGTGGGTGGAACCAGCGTCGCGACCCCCGTCTGGGCGGGCATTCTCAACGCCGCCTCGACGGCCAACGGAAAGTTCGCGGCCTCCAGCGTTGCGGAACTGACCAAAATGTATGCGGACTACGCCAACTGGACCAACTACAACGCCGACTTCTGGGACATCACCTACGGAGCCTGCAACCTCTACTCCGGAAGCTTCAGCGTGCGCGGCTACGACCTGTGCACCGGCCTGGGCAGCCCCAAAGGATTCCTGGGGAAGTAAACCGCTTCCGCTAAACGGACAAGCTGTGCCGGGCAACTTCTCAGGTTCCCGGCACAGACTGGCTCTCCCTCTGGTAAGCCCCTGGAAGCGTTCCCTCGTCCGACCAATTTTGGATTCCGCTGTACAATCCCAACATGAGCCGTCAAATTCGACCCGCATCGGGAGTGTGTCTCGCGCGTCCAATACCAATGGTGTCCTTATGACTACATCCCGCGAGAAGTCCGAGTTGCGTAAATTGCCCATGATGCCCATCCGGGACATGGTGATCTTTCCCTACATGATGACCCCCTTTGTGGTTGGCCGCGAGTCCAGTGTTCGCGCCCTCGAAGAGGCCCTCACCGGCGACCGCAAGATCTTTCTGGCGACCCAGCATGACGCCTCCATCGACGAGCCCAAGGCCAAGGAAATCTATCAGGTAGGCTCCATCTGCAACATCGTGCAGAGCGTCAAAATGCCGGATGGCAACATCAAGGTTCTGGTGGAAGGCGTAGAGCGCGCCAAGTCCACCGAGGTCAACGACCGCGACGGGTTTTTCGTGGCCACGGTGCGCACCGGCAAGACCCAGTTTGAAATGACCCCGGCGGTCGAGCAGCTCATGCAGCGCGTCACCAGCCTCTTCGAGCAGTACGTCAAGCTGCAGCAGTCGCTCAACTACGAGACCATCATCGCCACCGTTCGCATGGACGAGCCGGCCAAGCTCTCCGACATCATTGCGGCCAACCTGCAGCTCGGCATCGAGGAAAAGCAGGAACTTCTCGGCATCTTCGACCCGGCCGCGCGTCTTGCCCGGATCGCCGATGTGCTCGATGTCGAGATTGAAAAGCTCGATCTCGATCGCAACATCCAGTCCCGCGTCAAGCGCCAGATGGAGCGCGCCCAGAAGGAGTACTACCTCAACGAAAAGATCAAGGCCATCCAGAAGGAGCTGGGCCGCGGCGAAAAAAGCGAGTTTGACGAGCTGCGCAAGAAGATCGAAGCCGCCGGGATGCCTAAGGACGTCCTCGACAAGGCCGTCCAGGAGCTCAAGAAGCTCGAAGCGATGCCGCCGATGTCGGCGGAGTCAACCGTCAGCCGCAACTACATTGACTGGCTGCTGGCCGTGCCGTGGAAGAAAAAGTCCAAGGAAACGCGTTCCATCGAGTACGCCGAAAAGGTGCTCAACGAAGACCACTACGGCCTGGAGAAGATCAAGGATCGCATCCTTGAGTTCCTCGCCGTGCGCCAGCTGGTCAAGAACCCCAAGGGATCGATCCTCTGCTTCGCCGGACCTCCCGGCGTGGGCAAGACGTCGCTGGGCATGTCCATCGCCAAGGCCACGGGGCGCAAGTTCGTCCGGCTCTCCCTGGGCGGCGTGCGCGACGAGGCGGAGATCCGCGGCCATCGCCGCACCTACATCGGCGCCCTTCCCGGCCAGATCATTCAGCACATGAAGAAGGCCGGCACCAAGAACCCCGTCTTCCTGCTCGACGAAGTGGACAAGATGGCTTCGGACTTCCGCGGCGACCCGGCTTCGGCGCTGCTCGAAGTCCTTGACCCGGAGCAGAACACCAGCTTCCAGGATCATTACCTCGACGTCGACTACGACCTCTCGCAGGTTCTCTTCGTGGCCACGGCCAACGTCCTGCACACCATTCCGGCTCCGCTGCAGGACCGCATGGAAATCCTGCGCCTGCAGGGCTACACCGAGCAGGAGAAGCTCGAGATCGCCCGCCAGTACCTGGTCAAGAAACAGCGCGAGCAGACCGGCCTCAGCGAGAAGAACATTGTCTTCCAGGACAGCGCGATTCTCGAAATCATTCGCTACTACACTCGCGAAGCCGGCGTCCGCAATCTGGAGCGCGAACTGGGCAATGTCTGCCGCAAGGTAGCGCGCAAGGTCGTCAAAAGCGGCGCCAAGCACCGCGAGGAACTGACCGGCGAGAACATCAAGGACTTCCTTGGCGTCGCCCGGTTCCGCGATTCCGAAGCCCACGAGAAGAGCGAAGTCGGCCTGGTCACCGGCCTGGCATGGACCGAAGTGGGCGGCAGCATCCTCACCACCGAAGTACAGGTGCTGGACGGCAAGGGCAAGCTCACCATCACCGGCCAGTTGGGCGACGTCATGCAGGAGTCGGCGCAAGCCGCACTCAGCTACATTCGCGGCAAGGCCCAGGCGCTCGGTCTGACGCGCGAGTTTTACCGCAACGTGGACCTGCATCTGCACGTGCCCGAAGGCGCCATCCCCAAGGACGGGCCCTCGGCCGGCATCACCATGGCCACGGCTCTGGCCAGCGCGCTGGCCAAGATCCCCGTGCGGCGCGACATCGCCATGACCGGCGAAATCACGCTGCGCGGCAAGGTGCTTCCCATCGGCGGATTGAAAGAGAAGCTGCTGGCCGCGCTGCGTGCCGGTATCTTCGAGGCCATTCTGCCCCGGGGAAACGAGAAGGATCTTTCCGAGCTTCCCGATAACATCAAAAACCACATGAAGCTTCACTTCGTGGACCAGATGGACGAGGTGCTGGCCCTGGCGCTCGAAAGCCCGCTCCCCACACCCGTGCCCGTCGAAACCGAAGTGCTTGCCGCGGTGCCGCAGCCGGAGGTCGCCGGCGGTCAGGTATCGCGACAATAACCAGTTTCACCTCTCACGAATTAGAAAAGAGCATCCAACCGAAAGCCCGCCTTGCCGCGCGAAAGTGGACAGGGCGGGCTTTCCTTCGCTCCAGTGCGTTCAGCGCCGTGGGGGAAAACTCAAACGAACCTATCGCTCGCAGCTCGGAGTGTCGATGAGGCAACGCGGACGGAAGTGTATTTCCTTGGTGGTCGCCGGAGTGTGGTTGCTCGCCGCCATCGGATCAAGCTCGCAGGAACTCTCGAAAAAGCAGGACAAGCTTCTGGAACACGAGTCGGGATTTCTGGGCGATAACTACCAGCAACTCGCTCCCGATCGAGGAAATTCGGACTGGTTGATCTACTTCCGGACGCCCGACGTCCTGAAGCAGTCGAACACCTTCAAGCTGGAGCCGGTCCAGGTGTTCCTTATCCCGGAGGCGGAGAAGAGGGACATTCCCCAGGAAGATCTGGACAAGCTCGCGGCCTACTTTACCAAGGCGATGGAGGATGAACTGCAGGCGGGTGGCTACCAGCTCGTCCCGGACGGGGGCCCCGGAGTCATGGTGTTGCGCTTCGCCATCACCAACGTCGAGCCGAATGGCGGCAAGACCAATGCCGTGGTTTCGGGCAGCGAGGCAGTCGTCACCCACGCCGCCGCCCCAGGGGCGGGCATGCTGATTCCGCGGTTGAAGGTAGGACGAGTTTCCGTCGAGGGTGAAATGGTCGACTCGTCCGGACAGGTAGAGATGGCCTTCATGACCAGCAAGAGTGGGCGAAGATTTTTCAGCGGCCTCAAGGCTTTCCAGAAGTGGGGCGACATTGACGCCGCATTTCGCGGCTGGGCGAAGAATTTCCGCCGCCGACTCGACAAGGCGCATGCTTCGTAGCTAAGTATTCGCAACCGGGCGGCGCGGCGATATCCGACTGCCGTCCCGATAATCGCGAGCCGGCATCGTTCCTTCGCAAGGAAAGCCCACCTTCGTCACAACGGCGGCGACGGTGGGCTTTCGACCCTATGCGCAGGATTCTCCCGCAAACGCGGGACGCTCCTCACAGAGCGCAGCCAGTTTGTCAAGCATTGCACTCCACCCAAACCGGTTGCGATTGAGCAGGTCGGAGTTATGGATGCGCTCATGCTTCAGTGCGATCTCGGTGCCGCCGTCTGCGTCTTTGAACTCAATGGTAACCAGCGTCGGCAGCCCTGGATCGCCCTCCACTTCCCAACTGAACTGAAGCCGTTCGTTCGCCACAATCTGACGATAGGTCCCGGTGAAAACGATGTTCATCGGCTGACCGGTTCGCGGCGAAGGTCCCGCCATCGCCAGGCGAAATTCCCCGTCCTGCCGCAAGTCCACGGTCGCTGACTGCGGTCGCATCGGCCCCGGGGCAAACCACTGCATCAGCGCTTCCGGCTGGGTCCACGCTTCGAATGCGCGCTTCCGGCTCGCTTTCACGACCCGGCTAAGTTCCAACGTCAGGTTTTCACTCATCTTTACCACCCTCCAGATAATTTTCCAGTGAGTCGAATTGGGTATTCCAGAACCTGCTGTAGTAAGCCAGCCACTCCTCCGCCTCCCGCAGGCTCGAAGCATTGAGGCGGACAATTTGAAAGCTGCCTCGCCGCTGCCGCGCGATCAGCTCCGCCGCTTCGAGCACATTCAAGTGCTTGGAAATAGCGGCCAGGGTCAGAGCATAGGGACGCGCCACTTCGCCCACCGTTTTCTCGCCGCGCGAAACGTCGTTGAGAATGGCTCGCCGCGTGGGATCAGCCAGGGCATGGAAGACAGAGTCCAATCGCGCCGCATTTGACTTAACCATGTGGTTGAATGTACATCGATCCTGAAAGACTGTCAACCAAATAGTTGAATGTTTGTGCAGCAATTCTCCCTCCTCACCTGGAGTGCCACGGCGCATCCGAGGGCGCCGTATCGCCCGTCCTGTATCCTCAGGAAGACCCTATGCGCTATTCCACGCAGTTTTTGCTGTCGGCGATGGCGGCGGAGCAGTTCCCTGCTCCGACCGTGCCCGAAATCGCCTTTCTCGGCCGGTCCAATGTCGGCAAGTCGAGTCTTCTGAATGCGCTGGTCGGCGAAAAGGCCGCCAAAGTTTCCTCGACCCCCGGTCGCACCCGCGCCATTAATTTTTTCCTGATCCTGGACGAGAATCAGCGGCCAAGAATGCAATTTGCCGATCTGCCGGGATACGGCTACGCCAAGATTTCGAAATCCATTTCCGCCGAGTGGCCCAAGTTCATCGAACCGTACCTCGCCGAGCGCGCAACGCTCGGCCTGTGCGTGTGCCTGGTGGATTCAAACGTGCCCCCGCAGCCGCGAGACAAGCAGTTGATCGAGTGGCTGCGCCATGCTGGACGCGCCTTTGCCGTCGTGGCCACCAAAATCGACCGCCTGAGCGGCAACGAGCGGACACGCAACTTGGCGGCGCTCAAAAAAGGTCTCGCAATGGACGAAATTCTGCCGGTTTCCGCCAAAACCGGGACAGGAATCAAGGAATTGTGGGCGCGGATTGAAGCGGTCGGCGCGTGACTCGGCGAGCCCGTCGGTTCACGGCGGGATCTAGTTAATCCAGAACGCTGGTGTCCGGCGCCGCAAAGCGGTACTCGCATTCGCTTTCCCGGGAGCTCACCCGGATGTTGACTGGAACAGCGATCTCGCGGCTTTCCACACAGGTGCGCACATGTTCAATAAACGCGGCGGCAAACTCCCGGTCGTGTCCGAGCAGATGCACGCTTTTAGCCAGACGCCCGAGGTAGCGCGGCGCCAGGCGCACCCATCTTCGGACGGACTCCGCGTCGGATTCCAGGCAATCGAGGGCGATCGCATCCAGCCGGGGCAGCCATCGTGCGGGAGCAGAGTTCACAGACCAGGCGACCCATGTCATCGAAGGTGTTGGTCCCGGTTCATCCTCCGCCGCCACGCGCGTTGCTTCAACTTCATGTTTTCCGCCATCGAGGTCGGTCCGCAGCAGATCGGGTAACACGCCGCGCTCCTGCATCTCCCGTTGCAGCGTATGCGGCGAAAGCGCCACGCACACGGCAACCGTCTCCCGCTTGCGAATCTCGTTTTTCAGGATGCGCAGGGCCTCGTCGAGAGACGTCACCATGAAATCGACCACGCCGTCGCGAATCGCCTGTCTCTGCGCCTCGGGGTTATCGGTAGCGCTCAGCGAAGCGGCGCCGGCGATGTTCGCCGCTGTCACGAGTGCCCGGCCCTCTTCATCGAGTTTTTCGGCATACAAGAGGTTCCCTCCAAGACTCGAAAGAGGTTTGCCGTGCTGCGTGGGTAACAGCCGGGCGTAGCATCCGAATACCTTGAAGGCGAAGGCATATTCCGCTTTGTAGTTGGGCGGTTCCGGCATGGGGTTCGCTCTGTTGAGGGTACAACCCAAACCCATCCTGGCGCGGCGGGATCGAGGTTTGGGCGGGCAGAGCGAAATCCGCAGCCTTGATTTTTTGAAGGGATGAAGGTGTGTTGCCTTTACCAGGCCGAGTAGGGCTGTCCGTCGGAGCCCTGTTCCTGGTCGCCGGAATGAACGTTGTCGATGCCGGGGTCGGTTTGATCCAGGGAGTGCAAGGCATCGCTGGTGTCCGTAACCCAGGTATCCTTGCTTCGGGTCATGGGGTCTACCGGGATTTCGCGCAGGTAGCCCTCCTGGACGAGGTCGTCGAGGGACTGTGGCGCCTTCTGCTTGTCGGCGGTGTAGGAGTCAATCGCGTCTCTCAGCACGTGCAGATCTTCCTTGAGAACCGCCTCTCGCGCCTGCTTGACGGCGCCCACATAGCTGGGGATGGCGACCACCGCCAGCACACCGATGATGGCCATGACGATCATCAGCTCGATCAGCGTGAAACCCGCCTCGTTTTTCCGATTCGTGCGCATCGCAAGCCCTACCAGTCAGAGTACTTCGTCCCGTCCAGGCCAGTTCCCTGGGATTTTGAATACACGTCAAACACGCTTTGACCGCCATAGGAGTCCGACGTGGGGTCGTCCTGCATGGAGCGAAGGCCCCATTCAGCTTTGCCGGTCATGGGGTCGACCGGAATATGGCGCAGAAATTTGACTTTTTTGCCCTGCACGTCTACCCCATCGACCAGAGTCTCCAGATCAGGGGGATAGTTCTGGCTGTCCACCTTGGTTTGAAAGGCGCCCTTGTCGGCAGCGTCTTTGTATTTGTCGATGGCGTCGCGCATGGTCCACAGGTCATAGCGCAGCTCGCGCTCCTTGTCCCGCTTCACCTTGAACCGGGCAATCGGCGCCGCTCCCGCCGCCAGGATGGCCAGAATGGCGACGGTAACGATCAGTTCGATGAGGGTAAGCCCCCGCTCACCCTTTCTTCGAATTGGCGGCGCTGCGATCATTTGCTTTTCAATTTCCTATTTAACACTGATGTTGATCTGGGATCCTTGCGCTGGAACAGATTGCTGCGCTGCGTTCACGGCGCCCGGCCGGGTAATGGAGATGGCGCTGTCCCCGGCGGTTTTGGCCTGGAAACTAAGCACGCAGACCACCCCTGCGCCGTTCACCCCTGGCGCGCCGGGGGGACGCGAGGCGTTGATTGTGATTGTTCCCGGACCATCATCCCGGTGCACCAGCGCCACCGCCTGCCCATCGCGGCTCAGAAAGTCTCCCGAATCCACGTTGACCAGGGAAAGCCGGGACGGATCGTACTGCACTTGGAGAGGAACGGAAGCGATATCCTGAGCGCCGCTGATCACCACCGGCACCTGGAAGCTTGAGCCTGCCGGCACGCTGCCGGGCGAGTTCAACAGCAGCGACATCTTTTCCGGTGTGGCCGCAGCCCCTGCAGGCGGCGTTGCGGCGGGCGGAATGCCTAAGTTGGTCTGCGGAACCGACGGGGCAGCGCCGCTTCCCGCAGCGGCGGCCTTGAGTTGCGCCAAAGCAGCGGGCGCCGCGGCCGAAGCGGAACTGCCGGGAACCGTGCCTACCATCGACTGCGTTGTCACCGGCTGCACCTGGGGAGCGGTATTCGCGCCCGGCCCATCCGCGGCGATGCGGCGCAGCTCGATGGCCTGGCCAACACCGGTATCGATGGGGCGCAGATTGGCGGGGGTCAGATCCTGCGAACGGACCACATGCGGCACCATGAGAAACACAACTTCGTCATCGGTGATGGTGTGATCCTTGGAGCCGAATAGGTATTTGAGGATGGGAATCGAGCTCAGGCCTGGAATGCCGCTCCAGCTCACCTGGTCCTGCTGATTGAGAATGCCGCTCAGGATATTGGCTTCGCCTTCACGCAGGCGAACCACTTCCTCTGTGCTCTTCTGGGCAATGATCGGCTCGGTGACGCCGCTGATGGTCGAAGAGCCGCTTTGCGCGGTCACTTCGATCTTCATCTTGAGGGTCACGTCGTGGTCGTAATGCACAGTAGGCGTAATCTCGATGTTCACGCCGACATCGAGGTACTGGAACTGGGTATTGACCAGCGAGCTCACCAGTGCCGTGGCGGCGCCGGTCTGGTACGAACCGGTAGCGATGGGGATGCGCTCGCCGATCTTCATCGTGGCCTTTTGCGCGTCGGTCGCGCGGAGGCGCGGATTCTGCAGGATCTTGGTGTTCGAATCGGTGAGCAGCAGGTTAGCCGTCGCCGAACCCACCGTGACCGCAAAATTGTTCGAATTCAGGTGGGCCAGGTTATAAAGAGTCGGGCTGGTACTGGTTCCGGTGGTCGGGGTGCATGTGGTGCTTCCGGTCGGACACGAAGATGTGGAACTGGAGCTGGTGCTGGTCTGGAGCGCGACGCTGGCGCTGCTTGGCCACTGCAGGCCGAGGGTGCGCTCCCAGTTCTTGCTGACTTCCATGACGGCGATGTCCACCACGACCTCGGGACGCGCCTTGTCGAGATCGTTGATGAGCTTCTGCGCCAGCATCAACTCGTCGGGGGTGCCGCGAACCACCAGTGCGTCCTGGCTGGCCACGCCGTACACCTTGATGTTGGTCAGGACGTTGCGCAACGCGGTCTGCACATCGTTCAGGTCGTTCTGCTGCCAGGCATTGGTCAGGTAAAACGTCTGCACCGCCTGTTCATCCAGTTCGGTCCGCTTGGCGCGGGTGTTCTGCGCGACGAAGATGGTGTTGGATGTCACCGGCCGCCAGAACGTACCCGACATGGTGCCGACGATTCTCAGCGCATCCAGCAGCGAGACGTTGGTCAGGTCGACCTGGATGCGCTTTGAAATGTAATCGGGATCAAAGAGCACATTGACGCCGGCGGCTCGCCCGACCGCCTGGTAAACCACCTTGGCGTCTTCGGCCATGTGCAGGGTCAGGGGCTCATTGGACACCGGCTTCAGCGTGACCGGCGAGCCCATGGAGTCGATCTCTTCCTGTGCACTCGCGGTTTCCGGGGAGGCCTCGGGGGCGCGCGCCATCGTCCCTTCTCGCTGGCGAATCTTGGCAATCTCCTGCAAAGCCGCCTCGTTGCCGGGGTCGATCTCCGAGGCGTGCAGGAACTCGGCCAGCGCTCCCTGCAGGTCGCCGGCCTGCGCCAGTTTGCGGCCCTTGGTCAGATGCAGGCCCGACGCGGACGGCCGTACGCGGTAGAGAGCGGTGCGGATCCGAAGGTCTTTGGGAGCTTTGGCGGCGGCCTTCTCGTAAATACTGTAGGCGGCGTCGTAGTCCTCGCGGGCCTCGGCGGCCTGGCCGCGCTTCAGCAACGTATTTGCCGACTGGGCATGCAGCGGAGCGCTGGACAGGCTCGAAAGAGTCAGTACGAAGAAAAAGATTGCGGTCCAGAATGCGGGTCTGGGGGCAGCCGCAGAACGAGTGCGGGTCATCGAACTCCCTTGCGTCTTGGCCGGCTCGCCGCTTGCGAAGATGCCGTGCGGGGCGCGATTTTCATTGGCGTTTCTGCTCAACTTACGAAGCCTCATTCTAGCAAAGCTCCAATGTCCGGCGTGCGCAAGCCGCACCGGTGCTACGATGAAGATTCGAGAACTGTTGCCCATGGCCCGCCAAACCAGCCACGTAATTGTCCAGCCGGACCGTTCCGGTCCGCAAAAGCCCGTTCGGCCGCGCGACCCCGTCGCCTCCGGCGAGCGCGACGCTGCGTTCAACCGGGCCGCCAGCCATAACTACTTTCTCCTCGAAAAATTCGAAGCCGGCGTGGCCCTGCGCGGCACCGAGGTGAAATCGATCCGCGAGGGCAAAGCAAACCTCAAGGACGCGTACGGCCTGATCAAGGACGGCGAGGCGTTCCTGCTGAATGTGCATATTGGTCCTTATTCCCACGGAAACCTGGCCAACCACGACGAGACCCGCACCCGCAAATTGCTCCTGCACCGCGAAGAAGTGCGCAAGCTACTGTCGAAGACGCAGGTCAAGGGTCACACGCTCATTCCTACCCGCCTTTACTTCCGCAACGGCCGGGTCAAGTGCGAATTAGCCGTCGCCAAGGGCAAGCAGGACTGGGACAAGCGCGAGACCGAAAAACGCCGCGAAGCCGACCGCGAAGCCCGCGCCGCCGTCAACGCCAGCAAACACCGCATGGGCCGGTAGCCTGCGCGTGTGTGCCGACCGCGGTGAAGACCGCGTGCATCGAGTTCGCACGACTTGCAGACGATCAGCGGATCACTTCGATCTCAATGCCCAGCGCGAGATGCTTCCACATGCGATCGGTGGTGTAGATGGTAGCCTTGCGCTCGATGCCAAGCGCCAGGCAGGCCCGGTCCCCCAAAGATAGCCCGTAGGGCTGCGTCACAGTGGACAGTTCCGCAGCTATCCTGGCTTGCTGCTCCGTGAAGTCGCATATCTCGCACTGTAATGCTGAGATCTGATTCCAGGCGCTGTCCGATGACGCGCCCCGCTTGAGCAGCCGCGCATGGACCTCCGCCAGGTTGACCGTGCTCAGCTGCCCATTCTCGAGGACGCTCAAGACGCGCTGCCCTCCAGGCTCGTTGAACAGCAGTGCCAGCACCGCAGAGGAATCGAGGACGATTGGATCAGGCAATTTTGCCCTCGCTCCTCAGCCTTTCTTGTTCCATCTCTCCCTTAAACTCCTCTTCGTCGCGGCGCGCTTCCTCTCGTCGCTCCGCTATCAGTTCATCCGAAGCGAGAACTTCGGGTTCTGCGCAGATGCGCGAGCTCGCGCTGGATGCGCGCAACTCTGCTGGGATACGACTCGATGCGCAGAACTCCGTCGTCCACTTCCATCAAGACGGTGTCGCCGGGCTCAAGACCAAGCTGGCTTCGGAAGTCTGTGGGAATGACTATACGGCCATTGGCGCCCATCCGTGTCTTGCCACGGCTGATCGATTTGTTCATGGCCGCATTTTATGACAATCTTGATAATCGTGTCATTTCAGTACGGCTTTGGCAAAGCTTTGATGCCTGACTCTAAAGACCGTTATGGGCTCTCCTCTCGAGAATGAAATAATGGAAGCATGCGGACTGAACTCTCCTTTGCTCCCCTCGCCGGAATTGAAACTGAATTGCTCGCCGTGCTGGCGACCGACACGCAAACCGCGAAGGGCTCCGATGCGCGGCCTGAACCGGCGCTGTTGACCTCGGACGCCGCAGTTAAATCTGCAGCCGCTTCGGTTCTCGCCAGCGGCGAATACAAGGCGGGGGCGAACGAAACGCTGCTGCTGCACGCTCCCGCCGGTCTCAAGGCCAGGCGGCTTCTCATCATCGGGCTCGGCAAGCAGGCTAAGGCTACGGTGCACTCGGTGCGCAACGCTGCCGGAACCGCGGTGCGCTTCGCCAAGCCTCGCGGCATTCGCGAAGTTGTCTTCGCACTGCCCGAATCGGACGCGCTGCCGCTTGCCGCCAGTGCGCGTGCCGCCGCCGAGGGCGCTTTTATCGGCGACTTCGACGCCGACACCTACCGCAGCGACCGCAAGGATCTCAGCGTGCAGTCGGTTACGGTTGCGGCTCCGGCCGGCTCCGACCAGGCTGCCCTGCAGGCGGCCTTTGCGGAAGGCATCATCATCGGCGAAAGCCAGAACTTCACCCGCACCCTGGTCAACGAGCCGGGCAACGTGCTCACCCCTACCGAATTCGGCAAGCGCGCCGCGGCCATGGCCAAGGAAGTCGGCCTGCAGTGCGAGGTGCATCTCCACGGAAAAGCTGCACGAGCTGAAGATGGGCGCGTTCTGGAGCGTCTCGCAGGGCTCCGAGGAGCCACCGGCGCTGATCGTCATGCGCTACGAGCCTGAAGGCGTGACCGACGGCCCCGTGCTGGGCCTGGTCGGCAAGGGCATCACCTTCGATACCGGCGGCATCTCCATCAAGCCCGCCGACAACATGGAGAAGATGAAGTACGACATGGCCGGCGGCGCCGCCATGGCCGGCGCCATGCGCGCCATTGCCCTGCTCAAGCCGCGGGTGCGGGTGATCGGCATAGTCTGCGCCTCAGAAAACATGCCCGACGGCAAGGCGCAGAAGCCCGGCGACGTGCAGACCGCCATGTCGGGCAAGACCATCGAGATCATCAACACCGACGCCGAGGGCCGGCTGGTCCTGGCTGACGGCCTGGCCTACGCCCGTCAGCTCGGCGCCACGCACCTGATCGATGCTGCCACCCTGACCGGCGCCTGCGTGGTGGCGCTGGGCATGGTCAATGCCGGGGCATTCTCCAACGACGATGAGACCTTCAACAAGTTCAACGCGGCGCTGGCCACGTCGGGCGAGAAGTTCTGGCGTCTGCCCATGGGCGAGGAATACGCCGAGATGATCAAGTCCGACATCGGCGATATCAAGAACACCGGCGGACGTTGGGGCGGCGCCATCACGGCGGCAGAATTCCTCAAGGTTTTTGCGGAAGATACTCCGTGGATTCACCTCGACATCGCCGGCCTGGCCTGGGTGGAAGATGCCCGTCCGTACATCGCCAAGGGCCCTAGTGGGGTCGCGGTCCGGTCGATTCTTGAGTGGGTGCGCAGCTACTGACGAGGCCCACGCTGCTGGTCAGCGCGGTTTAGCTGACGGGGCACGAGTTTCGGCGCTCGCTGCATCAGGAGCCTTCTTCCGCAACGGAACTGGCGCCGGCAGGCT
This sequence comes from uncultured Acidobacteriaceae bacterium, assembly GCA_963737665.1. Taxonomy (GTDB): domain Bacteria; phylum Acidobacteriota; class Terriglobia; order Terriglobales; family Acidobacteriaceae; genus Telmatobacter. The sequence goes on along the minus strand of CAVTTW010000016.1, from coordinate 477,188 downwards.
GCACTGCCGCCAGGCGCGTTCCCGCTGACCGGGTGCGAAGCTTGTAGTAGGTGATGGCGACGACGTTGCTGAGCAGGATCGTCGCCACTATCTTGGCGGCGTATGCGCGCGCGTTCACAACGGTGACGAACGGATACGCCGAGATGAGCAGGCTGAAGCAGGTGGCAACGAATCCGACCACCGATGTGTACTTGAGCCATCGCGGAAGCGAGCGGCGCAGCGCGGCGCTGCCCACCAGGGGCACGGCGAACATGGCGAGATAGGCGACTTCATAGTGGGTGAGGCTGGCGTTCGACAGCAGCTGGAATGCCTCCTGCGCATGCACCCCGACGCTGGCCAGGACCAGCATCAGGAGCACCAGGCAGCCGGCGAAGAGGATGGAATTGGCCGGAGTGCGCCAGCGGTCGTGGAGGCGCGTAAACCACTCGGGCACGAGATGGTCCCAGCCCGCGGTCATGGGCAGCCGCGTCACCCCGGTAAAGATGAGGCTGGCCGCGCCGAGCAGGCGCAGTTCGACGAGCACGATGGCTGCGATCGCAACCAGATTCGCCAGGCCGGAATTACCCAGGGCGATGCGCATGGTCTGCGGGATGGGAGCGATAAAGTCGATCTTTCCCTGCGGCACCAGGGCTACTACCGATCCTGTCCCCAGTATGAACATGGCGCAGATGATGGGGGAAGCGATCCATACCGAGCGGCCAATCGAGTCAGCCGGCTGGCGGCTCTCTCCCGCCAGGATGGCGATGTACTCCAGCCCGCACAGGCCGCCAAACATCATTTGACCAAACAGCGCCAGGGTCCGCAGGTTTGCCGGCGGCAAGGCTAACGCGAAGGGCGTCCAATGCAGCGGAATGTGCCGGACCATCGCCCAGGCGGGTAACGCGATGAGCGCGGCAAAGACGACCAGCATCGCAGCGCCGCCGGTGTTGTGGACCCATTTGCCCCAGTCGAGACCGCGCAGCGCGGTAAGGGTCACGCCCGCGACCGCCAGGGAGACAATCAGCAGCGAGGCAATGCGGTTTTCGGGCAGCCACGCCGCACGGGGCCCGATCAGATACGCCATTTCCGTGGGGATGGCATAAAGAATGGTCGCGGTCACCGCGATGGCGTAGGCCCCCAGGTTCCAGGCCACCAGGAAGCCGCCCAGTTCGCCGTAGGCCTCGCGCGCCCAGACGTAAAGGCCGCCTTCGAGCGGCATGCGGCGATTGAGTTCGATTACCGATGCGGCCATGGGCAGGTAGAACAGCAGCATGGCGGCGACCCAGGTGAGGGTCTCCGCGCGCCCCAGTCCCCCGGCGATACCGACCCAGGAACTGCCGACTACGCACACGATCTGCGCCAGCACCAGGTCGCGCAGACCAAGCTGCCGGCGCAGAGGATGGTTGGTCCCTGTCGCGGACTCCGGAGTCGCCATGGTGCTCAATCCTCGCTTTCCACGGGGCGTGCGCTACAGCAACTTCAGGGAGACTTGGGACTTTCGGGAAAAAGCCAGCGAGCAGCCGAAGATCGACGAGGCAAGAGCCCCACAGGGGAATAGACACTAAAGCCCGATGATTTCATTGACTTCATTGGCACGACTAAAACGTCGTGCCCTGCTACAAAGCGCCTCTGGTCCGAGTTTTTAGACGTCGTTGCCGAGGTGAAAGATCGGCTCGACGCCGTGGCCACCGCTCAGCAAAGCCTGCTCTTCGTGCGGTTGCAGGGGCTTGTAGTTCTGCGCAACGTCCATGGCCAGGCGGAAATATTTCTCGTCTCCGGGCGGAATGGCGGCCGTAATGGGGTGACCCAGCGTCCAGCGCAGCCCGAGGGACGCCTCGGCCGGAAACGCGGCGGGCTGATACCAGCATTTGGGCTCGGGATGGTTATCCTTCTGGCTGGCGGCCCAGGTCGTTTTTGCCATGCCCTTCAGCGCCAGGATGCCCATGTTCTTTTCCTGCGCGCGCTTGAGGATCTGGGGGCCGAAGTTGGCCTGCGAAAACAGCACCCAGTTGACGGGAAAGAGCACGGTGTCGAAGTTGTAGCGGTCGAGAGCGGCCAGAGCCGTCTCCACCGAATGGACCGAGAAGCCGATGTAGCGGATCTTGCCTTCCTTCTTTGCGGCTTCCATGGTTTCCATGGCGCCGCCGGGACCGAGCACCGTGTCGAGTTCGGTCATCTTGGTCAGAGCGTGGAACTGGTAGAGATCGACGTGATCGGTCTTGAGCAGGCGCAGCGATTCTTCGAGCTGCTTGCGGGAATCGTCCTTTTTGCGGCCTTCGGTCTTGCAGGCCAGGAAGCAGTTCTTGCGATAGGGCGCGAGGGCGGGGCCGAGGCGCTCCTGCGCATTGCCGTAGCTGGGCGCGACGTCGAAGTAGTTGATGCCGCGATCGACGGCCTCGGCAACGATGTTCTTGGCGGCGCCGGTCTCCTCATTCATGACCACGATGCCGCCGAAGCCGATGATGGAAAGCTGTTCGCCGGTCTTGCCCAGGGTGCGGCGAGCGATGGGATTCGCGGGCGTGCTGGCCGCGGCATGAAGCTGGCTGGAAGATGCGACGGCGGCGGTGATAGCGGCTTGTTTCAGGAATTCGCGGCGTTTCATGGTCTCTCCTTTAGCGCGAGGTTGGCATCGCGGGCTCGGCGTCACGCGGTTGAGCGTCGCGCGGTTGGCAGTTGGAGCGAACTTGAAGACTTTCGTACCGCTTACAGGCACATTCTTGCACAACTCGGAGTCTTGGGGAGAAGCTGCGTGATCAACCGGCCATCTTGTTGAGGAAGAAACCGAAGAGCACCAGCAGCATGACGATCATGGCGATGGCGGTGCGCAAGCGGCGGTCAAAGAGAGGGCGCGGCGTGCCCAGCCGGGGAACCATCGGAAGCGCGAAGAGGAGCCCGCAGGCCACCCCGCCGATGTGGGCCATGTTGTCGATGCGAATGCCTGATCCCATCACCTGGGTACCGAAGCTGATGCCTCCACCCAGGACCAGGTTGATGACCGCGAAGTAAATGACGGAACGGCGCAGTTTTTTGAGTTCCACCGGCGGCACCGGGAGACGATCGGATTTGAGCAGGACGATGAGCGCGCCGGCGAGGCCGAAGACCGCGCCGGATGCTCCGGCTCCCACGGGATAGGCGATGGCCCCGTTTTCGTGCAGCGGCCTGACAAAATTCACAAATGTCGAGAGCAGGTTCCCGGCCGCGCCGGTGAGGAGATAGGCCGAGAAGACGCCGAACGAGCCCATGAGCGGCTCGGCCAGGAGACCAAGGTTCCACAGGCACCACATATTTGTCGCCAGGTGGAGGATGCCGACGTGGACAAACATCGCGGTGACGATGCGCCACCATTCTCCGCCATAGAGCACGGCGCCCGCATGGTCGGCGCCCCACAGCATGAGCCGGTCAGTAGTCGGGCTCATGGGGTTGGCGCCACTCAAAGTCATGGCCAGGTACACGGCGCAATTGATTCCAAGCAGCAGGTATGTGGCCGGAGACGCGGCCCAGGAACGGCGCGGGCGGCGAGTGGGAGGAGACGGGGGTGGGGCGTAACCGGAATTCGGCGGCAGAATTTCAGGTACGGGAGGATTGCTTCCCATCCCTTCACTTTACTTGATTTCCGCCAGCGGCGAGGTGACCTCAGGTTTTCACCTCAGGCGATCACTCCCGGTTTTGAAGTTGTAGTCTGGAGTTTGGTTTCCAGGGGTCCGTAGCCGTGGTTTCAGATGAACCCAGGGAGCCGCAAGGAGCGATGTGTGAGCGGGGAAAAGAAGATTCGGCGAGCGCTGTTAAGCGTGACCGACAAGACCGGATTGGCGGAGTTCGCCAGGGTGCTGGCGGGGTTCGGCGTGGAGCTGGTTTCAACCGGAGGAACCGCGAAGGCGCTGCGCGATGCAGGCCTGACGGTCAAGGACATCAGCGATCTGACCGGCTTTCCGGAGATGCTCGACGGCCGCGTGAAGACGCTGCATCCCCGGGTGCATGGCGGGCTGCTCTACATTCGCGGCAACGCGCAGCATGAGGCCGCTGTCGCCGAGCACGGCATCGAGCCCATCGACATGGTCGTCGTCAACCTCTACGCGTTTGAAAAGACCGCGGCCCAGCCTGGCGTCGCCTTCGGGCACCTCATCGAAAACATCGACATCGGCGGCCCATCGATGGTGCGGTCCGCGGCCAAGAACTTCGAAGACGTGGCCATCGTGACGCGGGTGACGGATTACGCCAATTTGATCGATGAGTTGAACGGCAGCGGCGGTGCGCTGAGCCGTGAAACGCGCTGGCGCCTGGCCAAACAGGCGTTCTCGACCACGGCGGCCTACGACACGGCAATCGCCAACACGCTGGACGAGATTGCCGAAGCCCCCGCGCCGGAATCGCCTGCTGTCATGGACGCGAATGCGCTTCCCTCAACGCTGCGCATCAACTTCCCACTGGCGCAGAGCCTGCGCTACGGCGAAAACCCTCACCAGCGCGCCGCTCTGTATGCAGACGGCACGGGGCGCGGGGTGGCCGGCGCGACGCAATTGCAGGGCAAGGAGCTCAGCTTCAACAACCTCGTCGACCTCGACGCCTGCTGGGAGCTGGCCCAGGAGCTGCACGCCGGCGAAGGGGATCAGCCCGCAGTCGCCATCATCAAGCACACCAATCCCTGCGGAGCCGCTACCGGTGCATCGGTGCTGGAGGCTTATCAGAAGGCGCTTGCCTGCGACCCGGTTTCGGCCTTTGGCGGGGTGATCGGGATCAACCAGGCTGTCGATGGAGAAGCCGCGGAAGAGATCGCCAAGCTGTTCGTCGAGGCCATCGTGGCTCCGTCGTTCACGGCCGAAGCCCGGCAGCGATTCGCCGCGAAGAAGAATCTGCGCCTGGTGGAGATCAAGCCGGCGCCTCCGAGGCCAGTGGTCAAGCACGTCTCCGGCGGGTTGCTGCTGCAGGACGCCGATACCGGCCGGCTAACCGAATCGGAATTGAAGGTCGTGACCTGGCGTCCGCCCAGCGCGGAAGAACTGCGCAGCCTGATCTTCGCCTGGCGGGTTTGCAAGCACGTCAAATCGAACGCCATCGTCTACGCGCGCGATGGGCAGACGGTGGGCGTGGGCGCAGGGCAGATGAGCCGCGTCGATGCGGCGCGCTTCGGGGCCATGAAGGCGGTTTTGCCGCTGCAAGGGACGGTTGCGGCTTCAGACGCTTTTTTCCCGTTTCCCGATGGTCTTGAAGCCGTGGCCGCGGCCGGGGCAACCGCGGTCATTCAGCCGGGCGGGTCGGTTAAGGACCAGGACGTGATCGCTGCGGCCGACCGGTTGGGCGTGGCGATGGTGTTTACCGGCATCCGGCATTTCCGGCATTGATGCACGACCGCCTATGACGACCGACGGACCCGTCGCGAACCGGCTTCGCACGCGCGCCCTTGCGGTGGCGCGTGAAATGGACTGGATGCGCGGGCTTCGTGCGGCGGTCGCCCTGTGTATTCCGCTGGTGGTCGGCGATGCCCTGGGAATGGCGAATCTTGGCTGGGCGGCGCTGGGCGGCTTCGAGGCCATACTCTCGGACCAGGGTGGACCGTACCGGGGGCGGCTGGAGAGCCTGATGACACTGTCGGTCGGCGGCGCCGCGGGTGTGTTTGTGGGTGCTCTGGCGGGCGGCAGCCTGCATTGGGCACTTCCGGTGACGGCAACCAGAACCCTTCCCGATCAAAGCCGAGCAAGCGAAAACCGAACCAAGGCGTACTTTGATCACAAAGCAACTTCAAGGCCGGTTTTGAACTCCTCTGTAGGAAGTGGATTGTTTTTAGTACACGCGCGGAAAAACCCGGCGGTCTTTGCGCATGCGCACCAAATGGCGCGTAGAATCGTCTGTATAAACAGGCATGCCTTTATCCACCGGCTGCCTGAGTAGCCTTTGGGCGCCTCGGCTTTGGGTCGTGCCGGCTCACGCGCGGCCCGGAAGGTATGAGACTTTAAAAGAGGACATGAGAATAAACAATCATTTGCCGTCCATCTGGCTGTTGCTGGCTTCATCTTCAATGGTGTCGCTACCGGCGCTGAGCGCTCACGCCCAAACTGCCGCCAAGCCAGATGCCGACCGGCCGGCTGCGTCAGCCAAGGCCGCAAACGCGCCTGAAGCGGACCGCTCAGCGGCCTACTTTCACGCTGCGCTGGCGGACATGTACGAGGAAGAGGCGGTCAACTCCGGGAGGCCCGAGTTCGTGCAGCATGCGATCGAGGAGTACAAGGCCGCCATCAATGCGGATCCGACCTCGGCGCAGCTCTACGACGGGCTGGCAGAGCTTTACTTCCGCACCCCGGGGCGGGTTCACGAAGCCGAGACCACGGCGCGCGAACTTCTAAAGACGTTTCCCGATGATGTGGACGCGCACAAGCTGCTGGGACGGATCTACCTGCGCCAGTTGGGCGAGCAGCAGAACGGCGTTTCCTCGGCTTCGCCATCGGGCAATGCGCTCGACCAGGCCATCACCGAGTTCGAGAAGATCGTCGATCTGCTGCCCAAGAGCGTCGAGGATCACATGATCCTGGGCCAGCTCTACACGGTGAAGCATCAGCAGGCCAAGGCGGAGGAGCAATTCAAGATTGCGCAGGGCATCGAGCCCGAGTCGGAAGAGGTGGTGCTGAACCTCGCCCGGGTGTATGTGGAGAGCGGGGATATTGACCGCGCCGCCAAGCTGATCGAGGCGGTCCCCGAGTCCGACCGCACGGCGCGCATGGAGTTTACCCTGGGCGCGGCCTACGACCAGTTGAAGCGGCCCAAGGACGCCATTGCCGCGTACAAGCGCGCGACCGATCTGGAACCGGGCGACGTGCCCACCATGAACGCGCTCGGCCAGGCACTGTTGAACGACAACCAGTTCGATGCGGCCCTGAAGCAATACAAGGACATCTCGGCGGCCGACCCCGACGATTCCGGCGCGCTGGTGCACATTGCCGAGATTCAGCGCCGCCAGGGCAAATATGATGACGCGCTCGCCACCATTCGCAAGGCGCGCAAGAAGGATCCGGACAACCTCGAGGCCGGCTACAACGAGGGGTTGCTGCTCGACGTTCTGGGCCGCTACGACGAGGCCGCGGGCGTCTACGAGAAGATGGTGGACCAGACCTCCCACGCCAACGGCGCCTATACGTCCGAAGAGAAAAACAATCGCGGCATCTTCCTTGAGCGGCTGGGCGGCATCTACCACGAGCAAAACAAGGTAGACCAGGCCATCGCCACCTACCAGAAGATGATCGACATGGGCGGAGATACGGCGTCCCGCGGCTACCAGGGCCAGGTGGACGTCTACCGCGACGCCAAGATGTTTGACAAGGCAGTGGAGGTTTCCCAGAAGGCCGTGGCCGCCTCTCCCAAGGATCGCGACCTCAAGGTGATGCTGGCCGGTGAACTCGTCGATGAAGGCAAGAGCGACGAAGGCATTGCCATGGCCAAGGGGATGCTGGATAACACCGATAGCGATCGCCAGGTCTGGCTTGCCCTGGGCAACATGTACACCCGCCTGCATCGCTGGAAGGAAGCCGACGAGGCTCTTAACCAAGGCTTCGGCGATGACCACCAAGAAGGAAGACAAGATCTACCTGCTTTTCCTGCGCGGCGCGCTCGCCGACCGCGAAAAGCATCCCGAACAGGCTGAGCCCTTCTTCCGGCAGGCTCTGGATCTTGATCCCTCCAATGCCATGACATTGAATTACCTCGGCTATATGCTGGCCGACAAAGGCATCCGTCTGCCCGAGGCGGTCAAGCTCATCCGCAAGGCCGTTGATCTGGAACCGATGAACGGCGCATATCTTGATTCCCTGGGATGGGCGTACTTCAAACTCGGCGAATACGAGATGGCCGAAGACAACCTGCGCAAGGCAGTCGAACGCGACCAGAGCGATCCAACCGTTCATGACCATCTCGGCGATCTGTACGAGAAGACCGGACGCATCCGCCTGGCGGCCGCACAGTGGGAGCAGTCGATCACGGAGTACTCGAAGACGCCGACGGTGGACGTAGAACCGGGCGACGTCGCCAAGGTCCAGCACAAACTGGAAACCGCGCGGGTCAAGCTGGCCAAGCAGGAAAGCGCCGCGGGACAGGCCAAGCCGGAGTAAGCGGGCAACGGAAAACTGCATGCAAAGGAAAAGGGCGGGGCCGGCGGCTTCGCCCTTTTTGTGTCAGGCTGACCGATGACCGTGAGCGCCCCAGTCTTCGCCTGCGGGACGTTGAGTTTGCCTGTTGTCGATCGGAGAGCAGAGCAGCAACCTCACTCCGCGGTATCCTTAGCCTTCGGCGGCAGCAGCCAGAGTACGGCAACGATTCCGATCAGTCCCAGCGACGCAGCGGGCCGGTAATAGGCCACGGGGATGGCGGCGAGATACAGCAGGACGGAGGCGATCTGCTTGCCCCAACTTGCGTGCGCGGGGGCCGAGCTCTGCGACCGAATTTGAGACCACAGCAACATATATCCGAGGCCCGGAAATATGCTGACCGCGGCGTAGAGCGCGGTGGTGAACGACGACAGCCCCTTGACGCCCACCCAGTCGGTGGCGAAAGGAAACAGGGAGAGGCAGAAGAGAAACAGCAGGTTGGCCCATAAAATACCATGGCTGACCGTCTCCACCTCTTCCACCAGGTAGTGATGATTTACCCAATAAATTCCGACCTGGACAAAGGTCAGCAGATACAGCAAAACGGCCGGTAACACCGCCTGCAGGCCAGCCACGCCGTCGGGCCCCGGCACCTTCAGTTCCAACACCATGACGGTGATGATGACGGCGATAACGCCATCGGAGAACGCCTCGAGACGTCCGGGGCTAAGGCCTTTTCTTCCCACTCTTTTTGCCCTCGTAGCATGGAGCTTATTCCAGAGTCGTGGAGATCAAGGCAAACACCCCGGGGCCGCGAGGCAGTCATCCGCACAGCCTTCAAAGAGGCATGCACCCTTGATCAAACTGTGCCGAAGAAAACTTCACCAACGCCTGGTGGTTGAACAAGAGGGGCAATGCCTGAGGACATTGCCCCTCGCAACCATCCCCTGTCGCGGCCAGATTGCCGTCCTATTTGCTGCCCTCTGCCGCGGACGCAATGTAGAGATCGACATTGTTCTTGTCGACCAGGGAGGTGCCGGTATCGACGAAGACCGGGTAGGGCGAGAACGAGTCCACGCTATAGTCCTTGCCGAGTTGCTGCGGCGGGGCATGGAATATCTCATCCAGGGCTTTGAGTCCAACCCAGCCCATGGTGTAAGGCTTTTGGGCGATGGTGGAGTCGATGGTGCCCCCCTTGATGCCATCGAGGGTGTCCTGGTTCACGTCGAACGCCACCAGGACGCGATCGGTAGCATTGGCGCGCTTGATGGCATCGGAGACCATCTTGCCCGATGCAGACTCGAGGCAAATGTAGGCATCGACCTTCTTGGCGCCGGTCTCAGCCAGGGTCTGCTGGGTCTTGTCGAAGGCGGCGCGGGGATCGCCCTTGATGTCGATCACATCCACGATCTTGATCTCCGGTTTGGCGGAGAGCGCGTCCTTCAAACCTTTGAGCCGGTCTTCGGTATTGGGCTGGCCGGCAATGGTGTAAACGATGAGATTGCCCTTCCCGTTCATCTTCTCGATCAGACGCTTGCCGCCCAGTTGGCCGGCCTCTAAATTGTTGGTCCCGATGAAGTAGAGCCTGCGGCTGGCCGGGGCATCGGAATCGACGGTGATCACGGGAATATTGGCGCTGATGGCGGCATCAATCTCGGGCTGCAGCACCGCCGCATCGGCAACGGAGATGAGAATGCCGGCGGGCTTGGCGGCGACCACCTTGGTGAGTTCCGCCAGCTCGGCCTGAGGATCGTAGTTGTCGGGTCCAACAACCTTGGCTGTCACCTTGTACTGGGCAGCCGCGTGGTTGAATCCCGACGCCCCGGCCTGCCAGTAAGGCAGGGCCGAATTGACCGTCACGAGGTAGAAGACCTCTTTATTCGAGTGCCGATCGCACCCGGAAATCAACCCAACTCCCAGCGCTAGAAGCGCTAATCCAGCCTTTTTCATCGCTTTCATCCTTGCCTCCGGTCCAGACGTGAAATGGGTTCAGCAGCGGACTGAAAACTCCCACAGGGGAGCCCGCCAATTTCGGCTGGATGGTACTCCCCCGTCGCGGGAGTTGTCCAATCCGCCGTTGCATGAAGACTCTTATAGCACTTCGCTGCGGGGTTGGGTCGTGATTCCGGGCACGTGCTTCACCAGCGCCGGCCAGACGCGCGCCTACCCTCGGTGCGGTATAACGGACGTGAGTTGACAGAGACGAATCGATGAGCAATGGAGCAACCGGCCCTGCCGCTGCCCTGCCCCTGGGGATTGCGGTTAACGGCGCGGCGGACGGCGAACTTACCTGCCGCATCCATGCGGAGGGGCCGCATACCTATCGCACTCCGTTCGCGCGGGATGGGGCGCGCGTTTTGCACGCGCAGGGCGTTCCGGCGGCTGGCGGGCAAGACCCAGGTCTTCACGCGCATGCCCGGCGATCCACCGGGCGACCACTTTCGCAGCCGGCTGACCCACACCCTTGAAGTAACGCAGATTGCGCGCACGGTGGGCACCGCGCTGGGCCTGAATGCCGACCTGGCCGAAGCGCTCGCGCTGGTGCATGACATCGGGCATCCACCATTTGGGCACGCCGGGGAAAAGGCGCTCGATCACGCCTTGCGCGCACATGGGCTGGGTTTTGATCACAACCTGCACGCCTTGCGCATTGTGACGTGGTTTGAAGAGCGCTATGCGGCCTTTCGCGGTCTGAACCTGACACTGGGTGTGCGCGAAGGCATCGTGAAGCATTCGCGGGACTATGACCCCGCCCGGCATCCTGAACTGGCCGAGTACTTCCTCGACAAGCGTCCGCCGCTCGAGGCACAGCTCATCGATCTGGCGGATGAAATCGCCTACCTTACCGCCGACCTCGACGATGGCCTTGATTCCGGCATCTTGAGTCTCGACCAGGTGCGCTCGGGCGTGGCGCTCTTTCGCCGCTGCCACGACGCGGTGCTGCGCGAACACCCCGACGCCCCACTCAAGCTCACGGCCAGCGAAGCGCTGAAGCATGTGTTGAATGCGCTGGTAACGGACCTGATCCGGGAGGTTCGCCGGCGCGTGGCCGCCGCCGGCATTACGAGTCTGGAAGGGGTACGGAATGCCCCGGACCGGCTGGCCCGGTTCAGTGCGGAAATGGAAGCGGAGCGCGCGACCGCCAAGGCATTCCTTTACGACAATCTGTATAACTCCCCAGGCATGGAGCAAGCGCATGAGCATGCGACCACGGTGGTTGAAGGACTGTTTGGCATTCTCATCGCCGACCCAAACCTCTTGCCGCCCGACCACCGGGCGCAGATTGCCGCGGAAGGTCTGGCGAGGACAGTGGCTGACTACATCGCGGGTATGACGGACAGCTTCATTGAACAGATCTGGGCGCGCGCGGGGGGAAGTTCTCTACGGGGATGAATCGCGGAATTCCCGGTCGAGTCGCACTTTCAAATCGCTTTTCAGGTATGGCGTCTACTGCACCTTGCCGTGGGGACGCAGCCGTCGCATTTCCATGGCGCACTCGACGGCGTTCTGGGCGTAGAGGCGCAGGTTGTCCGACGCTGCCCACAGCCACAGACGCGAGGTCTGGGCGGGGTTGCGCCCGTCCGCAATGGGCCGGAGGCGCACCAGCAGGTCATTCTGTCCCGTAGCGGCCAGATTGGAGGGCGAGTCGGTGTCTTCGAGGATCAACTCGATGTGATCACCACCCAGAGCCTCTTCCAGGCGGGCGATTTCGAGGGGGCGTTCGAGTTCGACGGAGATGGAGAAGGTGTCTCCGTGAAATACCGGCGCCGCCACCGTCTGGACTGCGAGAGCTGGCCATCGCCCGCCGCCAAGGGCTTCGTAGTGGCGGCGGATGCGTGCCTCGAGCGAAACCAGACTCGCCTTGGCGGACTCGCCGAAACCGGCAATCAGGTTGTAGGCCGTCTGGGCGTCAAATATGGCGCGAGGAAGGTTTTGAAAGCTGAGCAGGTTGACGGTCTGCTGGTGCAGTTCATCCATGGCGGCGCGGCCGAACTCGCTGGCCGGAGTCAACAGGGTGGCGGCGGCAAAGCGGACCGGGGCGGCGGCCTGGAGTTGCTGCAACAGCAATCCCAGGGCAATGGCGGCCGGGTGAGCGGGAACGACGGCAGGGGTGAACAGGTCCGCGGCGCCGGCATCGGCGGCCAGCCAGGGAGCACGTACCAGGACGCCCGGTTCGCGGTCCAGTGCCCCGGAAAGATCGAGGACCGTGGATCCGGCGCGAAGGGCGGCGCGCCAGTGTTTGAGCGTCATGTCCTCATTGCCGCAGAAGAAGGTGAAATCCACGCGTTCAAACACGTCGGGGCGAATGGGCTGCACAAAGGTGATCTCGTCGCCGACCTGGTCAAGCTGTCCGAGGGCGTCATCTTCGTCGAGGAGCGTGAATGTAGCGGCGGCCAGGGACGACTCGGAGAGGGCGTCCTTCAGTTCCTTGCCCAACAGGGTCGAGGCTCCGGCGATAGCAATTTTGTACACAGAATTCCCTTTGGAAGAAGTTAGGAATGACGTAACGGGTCTGGTTCGGCCGTTGGTGCTTCGGGGGCCCTGCGGGGACGGCGGCGACGGCGCCGCGACCAGGAGTAGGCGGCTCGCGCCCAGATGCCGGAGAACATGTAAACCAGGGCTCCCGCGAACAGCACAAACTGCGAGAAGCGGATAATGACAAAAAGAACAATGGAAAGCAGGAACAGAACCTGAAACGGGTGCCTCCGGGAGAGATTGATCTCCTTGCCCGACCAGAAGCGCCAGGTGCTGACCATCAGGAACCCGGCCATGCCCACCAGGATGAGCCAGATGATGCCGATCCACCAAGCCTCCACCGGGTAGGCGCTGCAGAAGTGAACGGTGGCGGCAAGCAGCCCGGCAGCCGCCGGAATCGGCATACCGACGAAGTACTTGCGACCGGGGCGGCCGGGGTTGCGCGGCTGTGCATCGTGGCTGATATTGAATCGGGCCAGACGCGAGGCGCCGCCGATGAGATACAGAAAGCAGATGAAGGCTCCGGCGTGGACGATGTCCTGGCGAAGCTGGTGATTGATCGATTCGGGCAGGAAGTGGAAACCCCAGATATACGCCAGGAGGCTGGGCGCGACGCCGAAGGTAATGACGTCCGCCAGCGAATCCAGCTCTTTGCCAAACTCGCTGGTGGTGTTGGTCATGCGCGCGATGCGGCCGTCGAGCGCATCGAAGGGGATCGCAAAAAGAATGGCGATGGCGGCCCAATCCAGATGCATGCGCGCATCGGCGCCGGAGCCGATGGCGGCGATGGTCTGGGTGATGGCGAAGTAGCCGGCGGCGATGTTGCCTACGGTGAAAAGCGACGGCAACAGGTACATGCCGCGGCGCAACCGGCCCTGGGCGTTGGTTCGGGCAACCGCCGGATCCAGAGGGGCCATTACAGGTCTCCCGCCAGCAGGTCCGATGCTGTTCTGGCAGATCGTTCCGCGGCCGCACCGGCGGCTGCCAGGGCGGATTCAGGCATGATGGCGAGGACGCTGGCGCCCCCCTTGACGCGCTGCCCAACCCTGATCTGAAGTTCGGCCTCCGCGGGAACGATGACGTCAACACGCGAGCCAAATTTGATCAGACCGACACGCTGGCCGCGCTGCACCTGGTCGCCCTGCCGGGGCAGAAACACGATGCGCCGGGCGAGAAGTCCGGCAATCTGCTTGAACGTGACCTCCATACCCTGGCCGCGTACCGTGACGCTGTTCTGCTCGTTGCGTTCCGCGCTGGCGGGGTTCATGGCGTTGAGGTACTGCCCCTTCTGGTAGCGCACGGAGGTGAGTTCGCCCTCGATGGGAGAGCGGTTCACGTGTACGTCGAAGACGCTGAGGAAGATGGAAATGCGCTGGCGCGGCCCGTCGGGCGTGAATATGGTGACCGTCTCTGTGACTAAGCCGTCTCCCGGAGATACGATCAGTCCCGGGCCGGCGGGTACGGTCCGTTGGGGGTCGCGAAAGAACCAGAGAAAAAACGCTGCGAGCAATAAGGGGACGATGCCCCAGCCCCAGTTGCCGGTAGTCCACGCCAGCACCAGCGCCACCCCCAGCAAGCTCAAACCGTAGATGTAACCGTCACGAACCATTGTCCCCAACGATTATACGGTTTTCACCTTCCGGGCTTTTGCGGTCGCCGCATCCTGGCGGGCGAGGCCCGGCGCGCACCTGCTCTCAAGGGCAACCGCACCCGTCAATCCGTCATTCGCCAGCTTCCGCCGGCGGCCTGAATCTTCCTACGCCACCACGGGGGTTCGGCGTTCGAGGGCATAGATCAGGTCTTTGGCATGGAGCTTCAGCTTTTTCAACCGCACTTCTTCGAGCTGTTCGTCTGCGGAGAGGTACGGTTTCTGAATCAATTCTTCCAGCCGCTGAGCGTAGCGACGGTGTTCGGCATGCAGGCGGCCAATTTCTTCGCTCAGCGTTGAATCGAATATTTCGTCCATAGGCTCCTCCTCGTGTTTTCTTAGAACATTTACATATAGCGCTGTGGCGCGAGACTCGGCAAGCGCCAATCAAGGCGGGCAGGCGCCAGGCTGTGGAATTCCGAGGCAAAACCGCAGAGCTGGGACGGAGTTCCCAGTAACCAAGGCGCGGTGGATCGGCGCAAACGGGCATTCATGGGGCCGTCAGCCTGCGGCCCATAATGAGCGCATCTTCTTGTGGATCAGCATAGTACAGGGGCCGCAGGCCGGTTTGAGAGAAGCCGGAAGAGCGGTAGAAGGCCAAAGCAGAACGGTTCGAAGCACGCACCTCTAAAGTAACTTCAGTAACCGAAAAAGTTTTTAGCGCAGCAAACAATCGAGTAAGCAGGAGGCGAGCAATTCCCTGCCGTTGCGCTTCGGCCGCGACTGCAATCGTCTCCAGTTCCGCTTGCGGGACGATCACGCTGGCGATGGCGAAAGCGACGACTGCGCCGTCTGGATTCTCCGCCACCAGCGCAATGCGACGAAGAATCGCCCTGGGGTCGATGGCGTGCGCGTAGGCGGCCTCCGGCCAATGGGGCGCGGTGGGAAGGCTGTTGGCGATCTCGGCCACGCGGCGGAGGTCGGCCCGCGCCATGGGGCGAATGGTGATTGCCGGGGAATCGCCGCTCATGCCGGACGGGTCGCGGGCTGCGCGGCGGGGCCGAAGATCTCCGCATCGGAGCGGCGCAGATAGTGCCCGTCGAGCAGCGCAGGGTCGATGAAATCGCCGGCCGCTATCGCCGGTGCGGCCAACCGAAGCGCATCCTCGGCTGTGGGCGGCTCGGCACGCACCAGAAGCGTCTCCGGCCACGCGGCCTGGAGGAGATCTCCGGCGGCATCACAGACCGCAATGCGCGAGGGCGGATTGGTCAGGGCAAGGTCGGCTGCGCCGGCCAGGAATTCGCGCAAGTGGGGTCCGCCGTCGGCTATCCGCAGGAAGACTTCATGACGGTGAGCGTCGAGGGCCGATGCCAGCACCGCGGCCTTGCATGCCAGGACCTCAAGCCGGGAGACGGCAACGATGGAAAGGCCGGCGCCCTCAGCCAATCCCTTGGCGGCGCTGAGGCCGACGCGCACGCCGGTAAAACTGCCCGGGCCGTTGACGACTGCGATGCAGCCGAGGTCGCCTGGAGCAACCTGGTTGGCCTTGAGCAGACCGTCGATGGCGCTGATAAGGGTGGAGGAATAGGTGCGGCCCTCGAGTGCTGCCGAGCCGATGATCCCGACTGTATACATCCCCGTCAGGCGGCCGAGGGCGACCGATCCAGCCGGTCCGCAGGTGTCGATTCCCAGCAGGAGCATCGGACCCTGGCGACGATCCGCGAGCGGTTCTGGACGTGCAGACATACCTCATCAGCATGACACAGCAGGCGGGATTTATTTGGCCGCAAAGACCGGGACGCGCATGATCCGTTAGTCTGGTCACAGCACATCCCCGCAAACCATTTTCAGGAGCATCCTTGGCCGCCGCGGCGACAACACTCTCTTTCCATGACACGTGGCGTCCGCGCGCCAATCCGTGGGTCATCGCCCTGACCGTGACCCTGGCGACTTTCATGGAGGCGCTCGACACCTCCATCGCCAACGTGGCCATGGGACACATCGGCGGTTCCCTCTCCGCCAGCCGCGACGAAGCCACGTGGGTTCTCACCAGCTACCTGGTGGCAAACGCGGTGGTGCTGCCCATCAGCGGCTGGATCGCCAACCGGATGGGACGCAAGCGCTTTTACATGAGCTGCGTATTTCTGTTCACCATGGCGTCGCTGCTGTGCGGCATGGCGCCCACGCTGGGGATGCTGGTGTTTTTTCGGGTGCTCCAGGGGGCTGCCGGGCGGCGGACTGCAGCCCAGCGAGCAATCGATCCTGGCCGACACCTTTCCGCCGCAAAAGCGGAGCATGGCCTTTGCGGTGTACGGCATGGCGGTGGTGATGGCGCCGGTGCTGGGGCCGACGTTTGGCGGCTGGATCGTGG
The DNA here is from genome assembly GCA_963737665.1 of uncultured Acidobacteriaceae bacterium. Taxonomy (GTDB): domain Bacteria; phylum Acidobacteriota; class Terriglobia; order Terriglobales; family Acidobacteriaceae; genus Telmatobacter. The sequence goes on along the minus strand of CAVTTW010000016.1, from coordinate 460,705 downwards.
ACAACTACAGCTGGCGCTGGATCTTTTTCATCAACATTCCGGTGGGCATTTTGTCGCTGTACCTGACCCAGCGGCTGGTTGAAGATCCGCCTTACCTGGCGGAGATCCGCAAGCGCCGCGAAGGGGTGGACTACTGGGGCCTGGGGCTGCTGGTGATCGCCATCGGCGCGCTGCAGATCATGCTCGACAAGGGCCAGGAGGACGACTGGTTCGGGTCGCGCTTCATCACTGGCTGCGCGGTGGTCGCGGTGGTCGGGCTGGCGCTGTTTTTCTGGCGCGAGCTCACCATTCAACATCCCATCCTGGACCTGCGCCTGTTTGCCCGGCGCAATGTCGGGGTGACGCAGTTCGTCATGTTCATGGTGGGCGTATCGCTGTATTCGTCGACGGTGCTGATTCCCCAGTTTTTGCAGGAGATCATGGGGTATTCGGCGCGCCAGGCAGGCATGGCAGTGTCGACGGGCGGAATCGCGCTGATGGTCCTCTTCCCGGTGGCCGGGTTTGTGGCGCCCAAGTTTGATCCGCGGCTGCTGGTGGCGGTGGGATTCATCATCACTACGTTCGGACTGTGGCGGATGACGGGCATCAACCTCAACATCAGCTTTGGCATGGCAGTGAGCTGGCGGGTGTTCATCGCGCTCGGGACTTCCCTTCCTCTTTATTCCCATCAACACGCTTTGCTATGCGGGGATTCCCCAGGAAAAGTACAACGAGGTCAGCGGACTGACGGCGCTGATGCGCAACCTCGGCGGCAGCGTGGGGATCAGCTTTGTGACCACGCTGCTGGCGCGGCTGACGCAGACCCATCTAGCCATGCTGACGGCGCACACCGTCGAGGGCAACCGGCCGTTTGAGGACCTGCGCTCGGGAATGGCGGGCGCGTGGTGGCAGCGTTCGGGCGGGTCAATGAACGATGCGGTGCAACACGCCGGGGCGCAGATCTACGGCATGGCGCAGATCCAGGGGCGGCTGCTGGCCTATGTCGACGTGATCTGGGTGATGGTGGCGCTGACGGCGATCCTGGTGCCGCTGCCGTTTTTGATGAAGCGGCCGAAGAAAGCGGGGCGGGTGATGGTGGGGCACTGAGAGGCTCAAGCAGAGATTCGACGTTGGTCAGTTTCCAGGTGCAGTTGAGACATCCATTTGGCCGAGCCATAAACGCCGGCAAGCAGTCCGGAAACCGAGTGTGCCACATCGAGCGCCGGCCAAAACAACCCTGTGCCGTTCTCGAGCAGCTCTATCTTGCTTAGTGCCGCTCGCGGAGCGTCGGAGAGACCCTGAAGTAGCCTTCGAGGGAAGCTGTGGGATACGCCGTCTTCCATTTGCAACGTAACGCGATCGGTTCGGGCCGAGTATCCCGCGCGCACGGCACGATGGTCGTACTTTGAAAATATTTTGGCGCGATGGAGCGCGGCGTCAATCTCCTGGTCGGTTGTTACCACCTTCGCTGGTTCAGTCATGGGCTTCCTTCCAGAGATCAATCAGCGCGGCGAAATGTGCCGCAGCTGCCCGCAGGATATGCTTCACGTCTGCCCGGCTGGCATTTCCCGGCCGGATGGCGTCGACTCCGATCTGCCCGAAATGTCTAAACGGCAGCCAGCGCCTGCTCGAGGTCGGCCAGCAGATCGTCCTTGTCTTCAATGCCCATGGAGAGGCGGATCAGGCCATCCGTAATTCCAACGGAGAGCCGTTCGGCTTCGGGGACGGCGGCGTGGGTGGTGGTGGCGGAGTGCGAGGCCAGTGATTCGACGCCGCCGAGGGATTCGGCGTTGAGAAAGACGTTCAGCGCCGCGAGGAAGCGGCCGCAGGCTTCCCGGTTACCCAGGTCAAAGCTCAGCATGGAACCGAAGCCGCGCTGCTGCTTTTTGGCCAGTTCATGCTGGGGGTGGCTGGGGAGGCCGGGATACGCCAGTCGGCTGACTTTGGGATGGGTGGACAGGAATTCGGCGACCGCGCGGCCGTTCTCTTCGTGGGCCTTCATGCGCAGGGGCAGCGTCTTGATGCCGCGCAGGACGAGGAAGCACTCGAATGCCGACATAATGCCGCCGCCGGCCTTCTGGACCAGCAGGAAGCGCTCCTTGTGCTCGGGCGTGGAGCCGATGAGCGCGCCGCCCAGGCCATCGGAGTGTCCATTGAGGAACTTGGTGGTGGAGTGCATGACGATATCGGCGCCGAGGGCCAGCGGGCTCTGCAAGGCCGGTGAGAGGAAGGTGTTGTCAACGCTGACTTCGGCGCCGTGGGCGTGCGCGATCTCGGAGACGGCGGCGATGTCAGTAAGGGCCATGAGGGGATTGGTAGGTGTCTCGACGTGGATGAGCCTGGTCGTGGGGCGGATGGCCGCGGCGACGGCATCGACGTTGCTCATATCGACGTATTCAATGTCGATGCCGTAGTGGCAGACGAACTGGTTGAAGAGGCGCACGGTGCCGCCGTAGACGTTGCGGGAACAGATGACATGATCTCCGCTGCGGAGGCTGGTGACGAGGGCGAAGATGGCCGCCATGCCGGTGGTGAACGCGTGCCCGCTGTATCCGCCTTCGAGCGCCGCGAGGGCGGTTTCGAGGCGGTCGCGGGTGGGATTGCCGGCGCGGGAGTAGTCCCAGCCCTTGTCGGTGCCGATGCCGGTAAGTTCAAAGGTCGAGGAGAGGTAGAGGGGGACATTGACCGCGCCGGTGAGGGGATCGGGATGCTGGCCGGCGTGCACGGCGAGAGTGGCGTATTTGAGGTCGGACATGAGTGGGCTGCTGGCTCCTGATGTTTAACTTCTAGCTTAACGTGACGGGATGCGGTGAAGGTGTGGGACGCCTGGCTTCCTACTCGCATCAGGAATTCAGGATTTGGCGGCGGAAACGGGAGAGGGTCGTGAGGACGACTGGGTGAGGAGATTTTTGACGGCGTCGGCACCGAAGCCGAGGGCGATGATGGCCAGGGTGGCCTGCAGGAAGCCGAGCTTGTTGAGCTGGTCGATGGCGCCCGATTCGAGGCCGGCGAGGGCAACGCCGAAGGCGATGAGGAAGCGCAGGGTTCCGGCGATGGCTCCGGAGTATTCGCGGGGAGGGCTGGAGGGCTGCAACTCGATCTGTGCGGACAGCTCCGATTTGCGGTTGAGGCGGGGGCTTTCCGCCTCAACCCGGATAGCGACTTTTGGGCGGGCGCCGGGTGCGGCTTCGTCGCCCTGGAAGTAATGGCAGACTTTCCAGCCTTCTTCGATGAGGTCGTTGGGGAAGGTCCAGCGGATGTTGAGCCAGTCGAGGGCGGCAGCTCCGTTGAAGCGGGGATCGTCGAAGGCGATGGAGAAGTAGACGGGCAGGAAGGGCCGCGCTCTCTGGGTGTCGAATACGATTTTGGCGCGCTTGAGCTCAATCTGCTCGAGCACATCGTCTTCGTAGATGTCTTCGCGCATCTGCTGCACCAGCATGGCGGCGCCGCGGAGCGATTTCCAGGAAAGGGTGCCGAGCAGGTTGATCAGTTCGCACTCGTGGTCGCGGAGGCGCGCCATGGCGGCGTGGCCGGCGGAGTCGCAATTTTCGGCCATGCCGCGCGGGATGGTGGCGCGGACCATGGCGTAGTTAAGGGTGGTCTGGGCGGCGGCGATGTCGTGATCGATGGCAAAGAACATGGGGGGGAAGATGTTGCGCGGGTCGTCGAAGTCTTCGCTGAGGATCTGGAAGATGCCGGGAAGCGCTTTTTTCAGGTCGGGCCAGTAGGAAGAGGGGAAGGCCTTGAGGCGGCCTTTGAGCTGGATGAAGTTGGCGGCGATGAGCTTGGCCTGGGCATCCTTGTCGTCCAGCAGTTTCATCGACGCCTCGGCCTTGTCGAGCAGGTCGTTGGCGACATCGATGTCCTCGTCAGGCAGGACGAAGGAGTGGAGCTGGCCGGCCGCGAGATCGAGGATTCTGTCGATGGTGTCGGAGATGGAGGGAGGTGCGGTGGCCGATGCGTCTTCGAAGCGGCGGCGCAGCTCGTCGAGGCGCTCGGCGACGGTGAGGCGCTTGATGAGGCGGTCGATGGCTACCGTGATGTCCTCAAACTGATCGACGGCGGTAAGGGAGAAGGGGCCGACGCGGCCGAGGAGGACGTCGATGTTTTTGCGTTCCAGACGCAGCAGCACGCGCAGGTAGGAATCGACCCGGGTGCTGATGCTGGAGGTGCGGTTGGCGAGGATGCTGAGCCGGCGGCGCAGGTCGATCTTGCGCATGATGTTGGGCAGCACGGCGCTGGCGAGGATGGAGAGCAGGCCGCCGAACATCAGGCAGGCAGAGACGAAGAGGTAGGACAGCAGGGTGGTCCAGGCGGCGGTTGAGCCGGAAAGCAGCAGATTGACGGGGAGAACCTTCATCGGGACCAGATCGGGGGGAACGCCGGCGGGAGCTTTGAGCCGCAGTTCGAGCCGTCCGGTCTGGACGCCGGGGCGGAGATAGTCGGTGGGCGGATAGGCGCGGCTGTCGGGGGTGATGGCGATCTGACGGGATTCGGTGGGGGGCAGTTCGACCTCGCCGCTGCCCTCGGGGAGGCCGTCGATGGTCAGCGTCCAGGAGAGAGCCAGGAATTCGGATGAGCTGTTCTTGAGGCGGATCAGGGCCGGCTTCTTGTAGACGCTGAGGAGCGGAGTGTCGGCGGATCCGGCATCGTCGATGGTGACGGCCAGCAGGTCGTCGAGGGCGACCGCATCGAGCGGGGCGAGTTCCGTGTCGGCGTTGAAGAGCTGCATGTGCGCGGAGCTGGTGCCGGTGAGGCTGGCGACGCTGAGGACCAGGGTGAGGGATTGGCCGGGCTTGAGCTGCGGGGGCGGCGGGGTGGCTTCGCCGGGTTCGAGCGCGTAGGTGATTTTGGGGGTGGGCAGGCGCACTCCCGAAGCTGAATCGGTCACCGGGCCGGTCTTTAGATCGAGAGGAATAGGAGCGTTGGTGGGATTGCTGAGGATGAGATGGGTGATGCCGGAGCCGGAGCGCAGGAGAATAGGCGCCACCGGTTTGATGGCGGGCTGAGCCGCGGCGGCGAAGGCGATCCGGGTGGTGAGAAGGACGAAAGACAAGTGCCGGAGATGCACGCGGAAGCTCCCGACTTACACGAGATAAGTAGCAAGAGTTACATAAAGTTACCGGATGGTGGGGTGGGAGTCAACCCGGGGACTGCTGTCAAACCGGGGATGCGCGCCGGGGGAAGTCCACCTCTGTCGCAAAGAACGGAGGCAGGGAGGGGACCGACCGCAGCCTGGTTGCAACCGAAGACAGGTTGAAAACCTGCTGCGAAAGCCGAGTTTCTCAGAACTCCGGGAACATCCCCACTCCACATGGTGTCTAACCAAGAGCCAGGCAATCGCTGAGTCGGCTGGAGTGGCCAAATGATGCTTGAGTTGCGGAGCATATCCAAGCAGTACTCCGGAATTTCGGTAGTAGACCGCGTGAGCTTTGTCGCGCGGGCGGGCGAGATTACCGGCTACCTTGGGCCGAACGGTTCCGGCAAGTCCACCACTATGAAGATGATCACTGGCCTGATCGACATGAGCTCGGGCCAGGTGCTTTTCGACGGAAACCCCATTCATCATGACCTGATCGCCTACAAATGTCGTCTGGGGTATGTTCCAGAAGAACCACATCTTTATACGCACCTCTCTGCCGTTGAGTACTTGATCATGGTGGCGCAACTGCGCCGGCTCCCCGGGAGGGAATCCGCTGAGCGGATCGACGGGCTGATGCGCTTGCTCTCCCTTTATGACGACCGGCACGCGTCTATCTCGGGTTATTCCAAAGGCATGAGGCAAAAGGTGTTGATCGCCTCAGCATTGCTGCACAATCCCGATCTCGTCCTGCTCGACGAGCCCTTCTCTGGCCTCGATATCGGCTCTGCCCTGGTATTGCGCAGCCTGATTCAACAGCTGGCCGCGCGCGGCAAAGTGGTCTTGTTCAGTTCACACGAACTCGACATTGTGGAGCGCGTTTCACACCGTGTTGTGATCCTCCATCGAGGGCGCATTGTTGCTGATGATTCAGTCGAACGGTTGCGCTCGATGATGGAACTGCCATCTCTCGAGGCCATATTCTCAGAACTTGCCGTGGAGCAGGATGCCGATATGGTTGCGTGCCAGATCGCGGACCTCATTCATGCTTGAACACTCCGAGATATCCACGCCTTTTCGCGTGCTCCGGCGGGTGTTTCTATCGCGGCTCGTGGATTTTGAATTATTGGCGAGCGACGGAGACACCACAAAGCTGGTTGGCCAGTTCGTCGCCCTTCTTGGATCCATCAGTCTGGCGATCACGCTGCCGCTCTTACTGATCGGCGGCCTACCCCAGGAGGATATCTGGGGTATGGAGCACTTTCTCATCGCCACCACGATGGTGGTGGCGGGGATCTTAGCGATGGTCAGTTGGGAATCGATTTTCCCGGAGCGAAAAGACCTGATGATTCTGGGCCCGCTGCCGGTGACTCGATCAACCCTTTTTTCCGCCAAGATCTGTGCACTGGCTCACGCACTTTTGCTGGCAATCGTTGCGCTGAACGCTTTCACCGGTTTGGGTTGGGTGATGTTATTCGAGCCGGCAGGGGGCGGACTCCTGGGTCTGATTCGCTCCCTGGCGGCATACTGGACGACTGTCCTGGCAGCGGGCAGCTTTGTGCTTTTCTGTGTGCTCCTGGGGCATGGCGCGGCTTCGTTGCTGCTACCCCGCCAGGTATTCTTGAGGGCCTCGGCGTGGCTGCAGATGACGGGCCTCATTCTGGTGCTCGCCGATTACGTTCTGGAGCCTTCCCTCGAATCGCTCCCGGCATTGACCGATCCTCGGAATCAACATCTGCTGCATATGTTGCCGTCTTACTGGTTCCTGGGATTGTTTCAGGAACTGAATGGCACGATGTTTCCCGCATTCACGGCGCTCGGGCGCCTTTCGGTTACGGGGTTGGCAATTGCGGGAACGGGCGCCCTGTTTGCGTTGTTGATGGCCTTTGTGCGAACGATGCCCAAGATCATTGACGAGCCGGAAATCGAGCCAACTCGAAACGGTTGGGCGCGGCTCCTCCCCCAGGGTGGAGATCCGCTGCGACGCGCGGTGCTGGTCTTCACCTTGCGTACCTTGCTGCGCAGTCGTCAACGCCGATTGATGCTCGGCTTCTTCCTGGCAGTGGGCCTCATCCTCATGGCGCTCTACATGCAGGCGCCAGCCGTCGTCAACGAGAGCAACCACAAGGCCAATTCCGTTACAGTTCCGTTTCTCATCGGAACACTAATCATGATGTGTGTGTCGGTCCTCGGGGTTCGGATCGTCATCTCGGTCCCGGTTCTTCTTAAAGCCAATTGGATTTTTCAATTAACCCAAACCAGCCCGCCGCAAGCCTATTGGCAGGCGTCGCGGCGTGCGCTCCTCATCATTGCGGTGGTTCCGGTCTGGATAGCTTCGGCAGCGGTTTCTTTTTGGATACGGGGTGGATGGGCAGGAATAATCCATCTTGCCGTCCTGGGGCTGTTTGGCGCCATATTGGTGGATTTCGCCATGATCAAGTTGCATAAGTTGCCCTTTGCCTGCTCGTGGATGCCCGGCAAGGCCAATCTGCTGGTTATCTTTTTCGGTGGAATAATGGTCGGATTACCTTTGGCCAATAAGGCAGGAATGTATGAAATGCGCCTGCTGGCGCGGCCTGAGGCATGGCTGTTTCTGCTTGGGGGCCTCGGTCTTGTGGCCGTTGCGACAAGGTGGAGTACCGGAGCTTCTGCGGTCGTGCGTCAGGACCTGGTCTTCGAGGAGAATGAGAAGCCCACATTATTGGCGCTCAAATTGACTGACAGTCAGTGAGTGACCGGCCCAGCGGATCATGGCAGAGGCACCGATTGGCCGCCAAAACCTGCTTACTCGTGTCCCGGACTATTCCCGGCTGCCCTGGAGTGACCCATCGGTAAACGCCACTTACGCCTTGTCCTGGGTGCACAATCGTTTGTCTGGAAGGGTTTGCGGGATCCCACATCTGCGACAAGGAACAAAGGCGTCGCAGATATGGGGCACCCGGCCATCGGGTGATGTGAGAAGAGGGCGGAAAGGCGCGACCCTGACTCCTATGTGCGTTTATGGGGCGGGCGGCGGGGGAGTGCCGGGACGCTTGGTGCCGCGCGGGACCGGGAAGTAGCCGGTGCGGGTGCGGACGTTGAGCTTGCCCGAGCCCTTCTCTTCGGCGGTGACCTGGACGCGGCGGAAGCCGGGCTCGGTGGTCGGCTTGGTGGAGTGGTAGCCGAGGGTGTACTGGCTGCGGATGTCGCGGGCGACTTCGGCGGCGATCTCGTCGACCTGTTCGAGCGATTTGGGGAAGAAGGCGATGCCGCCGGTTTCGGTGGAGAGCATTTCGAGGGCGCGGCGGGCGTGGCGCACTTCGGCGTGGCTCATCTCGTCGCCGAAGAGCAGGCCGATGGAATAGATGACGGGGCCGGAGAGCTGCTGGACGCGGCGGATGGTCTGTTCGAGATTGAGGGTGGAGGCGTTGTCTTCGCCGTCGGTGATGAGGACCAGCACCTGCTTGGGGCGCTTGGCGTCGGCGGCGAGTTTGTCGGCCGAGGCGACCACGGCGTCGTAGAGGGCGGTGCCGCCGCGGGATTCGATGTGGGAGAGGCCGTCGCGGAGCTTGTTGATGTTGGAGGTGAACTCCTGATCGATGAAGGCTTCGTCGGAGAAGTTGACGACGAAGGCTTCGTCCTGGGGATTGGAGGCTGCAATCAGGTCGAGCGCGCTTTTGTTCACCGCGGGACGCTTCTTTGACATGGAGCCGGAGTTGTCGACCACCAGGGCGATGGAGACGGGCAGATCGGTGTGCTGGAAGCTGATGATGTTCTGCTTGACGCCGTCTTCGAAGACGGTGAAGTTGTTCTTTTTGAGGTCCTGGACCAGCTTGTTGCCGTCGAGGACGGTGGCGTTGAGGACGACTTCTTCGACGTCGGTGTGCAGGATGTAGCCGCCGCCTTCCTTCTTGACGGCTTCGCCGGACGGAATGGCGGGCCCGGAGCCGTCGGGGGAACGCACGGGGTCGCGGTCCACGGTCAGCGGCGGGGCCTGTGCGGGCGCAGGCGTCTGGGTGGGCGTCTGGGAGGTTTGTTGCGCTGGAAGCGAAAGAGCCGCTCCGGCCAGAAGAGCCGCGAAGATCGCGTTATTGCAAAGGCGCATAGTAGCCGGTGCGAGCATGAACGGTAAGCGGTGGCAATCCCTGTGGTGGATTGAAGCTTAACTTTCACTTTACGCCACTTGCCGTCGCGGCGCAGGTCTTTGGGCGTATAGCCGATGACGTATTGGTTGCGCAATTCGGTCGATATTTTTTCGGCGATGTCGCTCATTTCCGACAGATCGTCGACGCGGAACATGCGGCCGCCGGTTTCCTCGCAGAGTTCGTTGAGAAGCAGGGGGCCGGTGCGTTCCTCGGGGGTGGCGGCATAGGGATCGAAGATGCCGATGGAATAGATCTCGACGTCGGATTCGCGGACCTGCGAGCGCACTTCGCCTTCGGTGTAGCGGGAGCGGTTGTCGCCGCCGTCGGAGACCACCAGCAGGGCCTTGCGCTCGTGGCGCGCGTCTTTCATCTTCTGCACGCCGTAGTAGATGGCATCGAGCAGCGCGGTGCGGTGGCCGCTGCGTACGGTGGCGAGGCGGGCCTGGATGTCTTCGACGGAGTTGGTGAAGTCCTCGATCAGTTCGGGGCGGTCGTTGAAGCCGATGACGAAGAATTCGTCCTCGGGGTTGGCGGTCTTGATGAACTGCAGGATCGACTCGCGGGCGCGGATGAGCTTGGACGTCATGGAGCCGGAGAGGTCGAAGATGATGCCGATCGAGACCGGCGCGTCCTCGCTGGCAAAGGTAGCGGATGGCCTGCTGGCCGTTGTTCTCAAAGACGGTGAAGTCATCGCGCTCGAGGCCGGTGACAAGGCGGTTCATGGGATCGGTGACGGTGACCGGGACCAGCACCATGTCCACGTTCATGCGGATGTATCCGCCGGGGCGGGCCTTGCCGGCAGCGGCGCCGACTCAGGGGAGCGGCCTCGGCGCCGGCGGGGCGCCCCGGCAGGCGGTGTCGCGGCGGCGGGCGGTGGCGGCACATGGACCTTGTTGAGAGGATCGTCCTGGGCGGGTGCGCAAACGATTAAGCAGGCGGCGGCCACAACCGGGAGGAGCAAAGAACGGATCACTGAAGCACGGCGCAGCGCATGCCCGGCGCTGTACCCGGTCAGGTCCAAACGCAGATTGGAAAACGTGGTTCTCATGCCGCAGCACCGCCAAGAATAGATGGTGATATTAGCACGGGGAGCCGACCCTTGCGCGGTGCGGCTCGCGGTGGGATTTCATGTCGCAATCGTCGGACATCCTGACCCTCGCCGGTGCTGGGATACAATCGAGCCTGGAACCGGTCACAGTTCTCTTTGGCAGTATAGAAATTCGGGCGCAAACGACGTTAATCAATTTGGAGCACGACCTTCCGCATGGCCCACATCTATCCGTTTCGCGCCTGGCGTTACAATCCTGCTACTGTCCGCTTAGACGATGCTGTAACGCAACCGTATGACAAAATTTCGCCGGCCATGCAACAGGCTTATTATCAGCGCAGCCCATATAACCTGGTTCGTATTATTCTCGGGCTGCCTGAACTGTTCGATGCGGAGCGAAACGAAAGTGTCTACACCCGGGCGGCGCGGGATTTCAGGGCGTGGCGAGAACAGGGTGTCCTGATTCAGGAAAAATCGCCGTGCGTGTTTGCGTATGCACAGCGGTTCAACGCTCCGGGCACGGATGTGGTCAAGGAGCGGCGCGGATTTATCGCGCTGGGCAGGCTGCATGATTACGCCGATGGGGTGGTGTTCCGGCACGAGCAGACGCTCTCCAAGCCCAAGAGCGACCGGCTCAACCTGCTACGGGCGACGCGGGCGCACTTCGGGCAGATCTTCATGCTGTATTCGGACCCGGCGGGAAGCGCGGAGCAGATACTCTACGACGGGAACGGGACCCCGGACGCCGAGGTTACCGATGAATATGGCGTGCTGCACCGGGTGTGGCGGGTCAGCGATCCGGCGGTCATCCGGCTGCTGGCCAGCACCATGGCGGACAAGAAGCTGATTATCGCCGACGGGCACCACCGCTACGAGACGGCTTTGGGCTATGCGAAAGAGCATGCCTCAACGGAGGCCGTCAAGACCGAGACGAGCGTGAACCAGTTGCCGCATCCGGCCTATCCGGAGGCGGCGGTGATGATGACGTTTGTAAACATGGATTCGGACGGACTGGTGATTTTGCCCACGCACCGGGTGGTGCACAGCCTCAGGGGGTTCGATGCGGCAGCGTTTGCCGTGGCGGCAGAGATGTTCTTCCGCGTCGAGAGACTGGCGTCGGCGGAGGCTGCAGACTACATCGCGGAACTGAAGAAGCAGGAAGGCACGGCGTTTGTGGCGGTGACGCGGACGGGGGCCTTGCTGCTGCGGCCCGAGAAAGAGGCGGCGGAGAAGCTGCTGGCGGGACTTCCGCAACGCCAGCGGCGGCTGGATTTGAGCTGCCTGCATACCATCATTCTGGAGCGGCTGCTGGGACTGGATGCGGAGAAGGTCCGCGAGCAGACCCATGTGCGCTATCTGCGCGACGCGGCTGAGGCCGTCGACCAGGTGCGGCGCGGGGAAGCCGATGTGGCGTTTCTTACCAATGCCGTCACCATGGAACAACTGAAGGAAGTGGCTTTTGCCGGCGAGGTGATGCCGCAGAAGTCGACCGACTTCTATCCCAAGCTTTTGAGTGGTCTCGCCATCTATGCACTGGAGTAGTGGGGCACGGGCTGCCGTGCTGGCGGCTTCCGGGTTGGTTGGGATGTGCGGGATCGCCGCGAAGGCTGAGGGTCCCTCCGGCCCAGGCCCGCAGCCGGGTGCCGCTCCGCAGGCGCGGGTTCAGGCGGCCGCGGGGCAGCAGGCGGCGCCTTCAGTTCCAAACCCTCCGGCGCCGCCCCCGCGAACAGTGATGGTGGTGGATGCGGCGCATGGGGGCGATGACGCGGGCGGCCATCTGTCAAGCGGGCAGTTGGAGAAGGCGGCGACGCTGGCCTTCGGTGTCCGGCTGCGGTCGCTGCTGGGGGCAAGGGGCATCCAGGTGGTGACCACGCGCGAGTCAGACCAGACCGTTGAACTAAACCGGCGTGCGGAGATCGCGAACCATGCCGATGCGCGGGCGTGTATCAGTCTGCATATGGCGGAGACGGGAACCGGAGTACACCTGTTTGTTTCATCCCTTACGCCGGCGACGCCGACGCGGTTTATGGCCTGGAAGACGGCGCAGGCAGCGTGGGTTACGCGCAGCCTGGCGCTGGCGGGGGTGTTGAATTCGGCGCTGATTCATGCCGGGATGAACGTTACTCTGGGGCGCACGGCGCTGCCGGGAATCGAGAACATGACCTGTCCGGCGGTGGCGATCGAGCTGGGTCCGGAGCGGGACCCGGACCGCAAGATCACGGCCGAGCCGGATGACCCGGACTATGACGCACGGGTGGCGACGGTGCTGGCGACGGCCCTGCTGGAATGGCGATCGGAGCCGCGGCAGCCATGATCCCACGCCACCAGATTGTGATCTTCATGGTGCTTGTGCTGGCTTCACTGGGCATGGGCGGGATGCTGTGGCATCTGCGGGAGCGGGCGCACGAGCGCCTGGTGGCGGGGGTCGATTCGGCGCCCACCAAGGCGCCTGAGGTGGCGCCCTCGGAGCAGGCCACGCTGATGGTGGCCAATGACTATGACAATTCCCTGGTCAGCCAGGTGCACTCGCTGCCGCTGCCGGCCGATCCCGGCGCGCGGGCGCGGGCGGTACTGGGAAGACTGCTGGACGTGTACGCGGCTCCGGATGCGGGGCACCCGGTTCCGGGCGGGGCGGCTTCGGTGGCGCAGGTGTTTCTGGTGCCGGTGGCGGAGAAAGTGGCTGCGCGCGGGGACGTGCCGGACGGCACCAATGCCGAGCCGGATTCGGGCGCAGGCGGAAAGCGTCAGCAGGGGGGACCGGAGATGGCGGTGGTGAACCTGACCGGCAGCTTTGCGGCGAGCCATCCGTCGGGGCTGGAGACGGAGACTCTGACGGTGCTGTCGATCTGCGCAACGCTGCACGCCAACCTGGCGCAGGTGACGGAGGTGCGGTTCCTGGTCGATGGCAAGCCAAGGCCTTCCCTGGCCGGCCATGCCGACCTGACGCGCACCTATCTGGTTTCGAATTATGGGTCGCCGGACGGCGGCCAGAGGTGATTTTTTGAAAGCGAATGGTACGGATTCGGCTCCGATGATCGGGGTGTTTGATTCGGGATTTGGCGGGCTGACGGTCCTCCGTGCCCTGATCGGGCGGCTGCCGGAAGCGCGCTTCGCCTTTCTGGGGGACACGGCGCGGCTGCCGTATGGGTCCAAATCGAAACGCACGATCGCCCGGTATGCCGTGGAGAGCGCGCAGTTCCTGGTGCGGGAGCAGGGGGCAGAGTTCCTGGTGATCGCCTGCAACACGGCCAGCGCGCTGGCGCTTGATGCCATTCAATACGCAGTTCCGGTTCCCGTCCTGGGAGTGATCGAGCCGGGGGCATCAGCGGCTCAGGCGGCGTCAAAGACGGGCGATGTACTGGTGATTGCGACCGATGCGACGGTGAAGAGCCACGCCTATGCGGGAGCCTGCCGGGAGCGCGGGCTGCGAGCGATGGAAAAGGCCTGCCCGCTGCTGGTGCCGCTGGTGGAGGAGGGATGGACGAAGCATCCGGTGACGGCCGAGGTGGTGCGCATCTACCTGGACGAGTTGATGCGAGACGCGCAGGCACAGGGGCTGAATCCAGACGCGCTGGTGCTGGGGTGTACGCATTATCCACTGCTGCGGCCACTGATCGAAGAGGCGGTGCCGGAGGGGATGCGGGTAATTGACTCCGCGGAAGCAGCGGCGGAGGCGGCGGCACGGTTGTTCAAAGGCCGCGCTCCATCCGGCAGCCTGACGACAGCCGACGCGCCGGGAGACCTGCGGTTTTTCGCGACCGATTCGACGGAGAAATTTGAACGGCTGGGGTCGCGGTTCCTGGAGCAGCCGGTGGGCCATGTGCAGCTCGTTGACCTGGGAGGCTGAAGAGCATGGACCGAGGTAATCACGTTATCCCACGGGGAGCGACGGGAAGGCCTGTCACGACAATCGCTCTGATAGTCTGAGAAGACGGTTAATCCCACAGATTTCCCACAAGGAACTGGGAAGACGTAGCAAAGCCCCAGCGGATTCGGAACAGGCCTCGAGGTTTCAAAACAACACCGGAAATATTCAAAGCAACACCTGAACGATTTAGAACAACATCTGGAAGATTTAGAACAACATCTGAAAGTTTTAGAACAACATCTGGAGGAAGCAGAGCAACGATGATTGATTTGGCGGGTAAAACGGCCGTGGTCTTCGGGTTGGCCAACAAGCGTTCCATCGCGTGGGGCATTGCTCAGAAGCTGCATGCGGCCGGGGCCTCCCTGGCGATCTGTTATCAGAATGAGCGCATGCGGGCCGAGGCCGAGGACCTGATCAACGAACTGCCGGGGGCCAGCGGTTATCAGTGCGACGTATCGATTGACGGCGAGATTGAAACCCTGTTCGGCGGGCTGGGTCAGAAGTACGGCAAGATTGACGTGCTGGTGCACGCGGTGGCGTATGCTCCGGCGGAAGAGTTGCGCGGCGAATTCCTCAACACCACGCGGGAGGGGTTCCGGGTGGCGCATGATGTGAGCGTATACTCCCTGATCGCGGTGAGCCGGGCGGCGGCTCCGTGGATGAAAGACGGCGGCAGCATCATTACCCTGACCTATTTTGGCGCGGAAAAGGTGGTGCCGAACTACAACGTGATGGGAGTCGCCAAGGCGTCGCTGGAAGCGACCACGCGCTACCTGGCATGGAACCTGGGCACGAGGAACATCCGCGTGAACGCCATCTCGGCGGGACCGATCAAGACCCTGGCGGCGCGCGGCGTCGGTGCTTTGGGCGAGATGATGAAGTCGCACGCCGACCGCGCTCCGCTGCATCGCAACGTGGATCAGTTGGAGGTAGGCGGAGCGGCGGTGTTCCTGGCCAGTTCCCTGTCGAGCGCGATCACCGGCGAGGTGCTCTACGTGGATTGTGGCTATAACATTATGGGGTTCTGAGGGTGCAGCGACGCCACCCGGCCGCTGCGGAATCGCGCGATGGCGCAGCGTCAAACCAAGAGTCCGCAGACCAGAAATTCAAGTTTGAGCGCGTGCTGTCGAGCAGCGAACCTGCATTCCCTGTGCTGGCGCGCATCTGGACCGAGACTCATCCGGCCAGTGAACTCAAAAGCCTCGCCTGGCTTCGCCGGATGTTGGAAGACCCACGGTACATCTTTCTCACTGCCAGCCGTGCCGGCTCGCTTGGCGAGCCGGTGCTGGGATTTACGATTTCTGCCTGTTTCGATGGCTCCGACGCGGCCCTGCTCGAATACATGGCAATTGCCGGTGCGCACAGAAACCAGGGAATCGGCAGCCTCCTGTTCAGCGAAACCGTAAACTTTGGGCCACTGTCGGAGCGTTACGTGCTCATTGAGGTCGATTCCGACAAAGATCTCGCAGGCGCAGCCGTCGAGGAGGAGATTGTTCGCAGGAAGGCGTTTTACCGAAATCTCGGCTGCCGGGAGGTCGAAGGGCTTCGCTACCGGATGCCCCGGGTTTCAACCGCGATGCCTCCGGCGATGGATCTGCTGGTCTATAAGCAGCACCTGCCGCGATTCATCGGCAAACCGCGCCTCCGCAACTGGCTGGAGGCCTGCTTTGCCCAGGTTTACGAATTGCGGAGCGACGGTCGGGTTGATTCCATGCTCGAGGATCTTCCAGAGACCCTGAGATTGATCTAGTGTGCCGGATCGGGTGTGCAGTTTCTTCAACTGCCCTGCGCTCAAATCTCAGCAGATCGGTCTTTGGCGGCTTACCGCTCAGCGTCCCATCGCAAGGATCTCGGCCCAGACGGCGGGGTCGACGGGTAGGCCCAGGTTGCGATTTTCTGCCCGGATGCGCAGTGTCTGTTCCCCTGGGTAGCGCACGGGCTTGCCCGGTTCGACGGGCCGGCATTGGTGCAGCGACTCGACAATCTCGTCGGCGACCGACGAGGCGGGGCCAAGGGCTTGGGGATGGATGGCCAAGAAGACCTGCGAGAGGCCGGTTTCGCGCAGCGGGTCGGCGGCCATCTGGTGGGTGGCGTTACCCAGCGAGAGCATGGCCGCGGCCATGTCGAGGACCACGGACAGGCCGGAGCCTTTCCAGTAGCCGACCGGGAGCGGACGCTGCGTGGCCTCAATCGCCGCCGGGTCGCGGGTCAGGTTCCCTTCCCCATCAAATCCACCATCGAGAGGCAGCAATTCGCCGCGCTTTCGGTAGCTTTCGAGGGCGCCATAGGAAAACTGCGACATGGCCATGTCGAGGACGACCGGGCCCTGGGCGCGGGGAATGGCGATGACGAGTGGGTTGTTGCCGATGCAGGGTTCCACGCCGCCCCAGGGAGGCAGGTTAGGCATGGTGTTAGTCCAGCAGATGCCGAGGAAGCCGGCTTCGGCGGCCTGCCAGCCGTAGGTGCCGCCGCGCATCCAGTGGTTGGTGTTGCCGAGGGCGACGCAGCCGACGCCGTGGGAGCGGCTCAGTTCGAGGGCGCGGCCCATGGCGGCCAGCGCGTTGAGGTTGCCGGGGCCGCGGCGTCCATTCCAGCGCTCCAGGGCGCCGAAGCTGGAAACTGGCTGCGGCTCGGCGGCGACGTCGATGACGCCCTCGCGGATCATGGCTAGGAAACGAGGGAAGCGGTTGATGCCGTGCGTGTAGACGCCGTCGCAGGTGGTTTCAGCGAACAGGCGGGCGCAAGTTTCGGCGCGGGCGGGAGAGAAGCCGAGTTGGCGCAGGACTGTGGCGAGCTGAGCGTGCACTTCGGCGAAGGGGAGGCGATCCATTCAAGAATCATGGCATGTTGGCGGGACGCGAACGAGCCGTGCCGGTCTTCGCGATCGCTGCAAACGGCGGCATGTGTCCGCGAGAGCGGATCAGGAGGCAGCCTGCTTGGCGCGGGCCCCGCGCCAGTAGAGGAAGAGGCCGAGCAGGATGGAGGCGCCGGTGCCGGCGAGGAGCTTGAGTTCAAAGCCCCACTTGTTGGCGGAGTCGCCGGGAGGCACCAGCGAAACCAGAATGCCGATCAGGACCACGAGAAAGCCGAGGCTGCCGGCGATCCAGACGCCGGCGATGCCGCCGGGAACCAGGACGGCGTGCGGGTTCTCGCCTGCGGTCCTTGCGGCCGGCGAGCTTGATGACGGCGGCAAACATATAGAGGAAGGGAATGAAGTAGAGGATGATGGCGGCGTCGATGAGGAACTGATAAGCGCCGCGGGTGGTGTCGTTGATCTGGCTGAGGAGCAGGATGGCTCCGGACACGATGGCCTGGACGAGGATGGAGATATACGGAGTCTTCCAGCGGGGATGGATTTTGCCGAAGGCGGCGGGCAGGTAGCGATCGATGCCGACGACAAAGGGCACGCGGGCGATGCCGGCGACGGTTGAGCCCACCCCGCCGGCATTGCCGACCGTGACCAGGATCGCGGCGAGGATTCCCAGCATAGCCGACCTTGAGTGCGACCGAACCGACGGTGATGGCGTTGAAGACGCCGCTTTGCGGATCGATGTCGGCGGCGGGGATGAGAGCCAGGATGGCGAACGTTCCGACGATGTACATGAGGGCGATGAGCGCGCCGGCGCCGAAGACGGCGCGGGGCAGGGTGCGGCGCGGATCGCGGACCTCTTCGCTCATGGCGGAGACCAGTTCGAGGCCGGTGAAGGCGAAGGCGATCTGCGACCAGAAGTTGACCGTGTCCCAGTTCCATGCGGGCAGCATGTTGGCGACGGTGAAGTGGGTGGCGGAGCCATGGCGGAGAGCCGACGAGTGCCGGCGATGCACGACCAGCATGACGAGCGGCACGTAGGTGCCGACGCCGCCGGCGTTCTGCAGCCACTTGCCGATGTTGAGGCCGATGATGTTGAGGACCACGGCGACCAGGAGCAAGGCCGAGCGAGACGGTGAGCAGGAAGGTGCGGTCCTGGGCGAGAGCTACGCCGCGGCCGCCGATGATGTAGGCGGACATGGAGGCGCTGGCGAGCAGACAGGCCGGGAAAGTAGAAGACGGTGTAGATCCAGTAGGTCCAGCCGGCGACAAAGCCGTGGAAGGGACCGAAGGCTTCGCGGGACCAGGCGTAAAGGCCGCCTTCTTCGGGAAAGCGCGAGGAGAGCTCGTTGATGACCAGCGCGCCGGGAACGAAGAAGAAGACGGCGGCGAGAACCCAAAGGCTGATGGAGGAGGTGCCGTTGTGGCCGGCGGCGGCGATCCAGCGCGGGCCGAGGACGGTGGCGATGTTGAACAGCAGGACATCCCAGAAGCCCATGGTCTTGCGCAGCTGGGATTTGGAATCGAGAGGGGCCGGCGCGAAGATGGTCATGGGCTCACCGCAGATTGAGGGGCTGCATGCGGAGATGATAGCGGACGAAGGGCGGGTCGATCTGTTCAACGATGCGGAGGCCGAACGGGCGGGTTGATCGCCACCCTCAGGGCGGAAGCCCGAACTGCCGCGTAGGGCAACATTCTTCTACATAAAGAGCCCGGCGGGTTGATCGGAGATGGCGTTGACGGTAGTCTTTGGGCGAGGAATCCATATTGAATGATCCGACGTCAAACGGGGCGGCCTATGACGGACCTTCGCTTTTGCTGAGCGGGCTGCGCAAGGCGTTTGGGGACGTTGTGGCTGTGAGCGGACTCGATCTGCAGGTCAGGCGTGGCGAGTGCTTCGGGCTGCTGGGCCCGAATGGCGCCGGCAAAACGACCACGATCGAGATTTGCGAAGGGCTGACGCCTCCGGATGCGGGAACGGTCACGCTGCTGGGACTGAGTTGGAAGACGGCGGCGAAGGAGCTGCGCCAGCGCATCGGAATTCAATTGCAGGAGACGCAGTTTCCCGAGAAGCTGACGGTGGAGGAGACGCTGCGGCTGTTTCGCAGTTTTTTCAAGCGCGGCATCTCCGCGGACGAGGCGATACGCACAGCGCAGCTTGATGAGAAGCGCACGGCGCGGGTAGGCGGGCTGTCAGGAGGGCAGAAACAGCGGCTGGCCATGGCCTGCGCGCTGGTGGGCGACCCGGAGTTGCTGTTTCTGGATGAGCCGACGACGGGGCTCGATCCGCAGGCACGCCGCCACCTGTGGGACCTGGTGGATGAGCTGAAGCAAGCGGGCAGAACCATCATTCTCACCACACACTACATGGATGAGGCGGAGCGGCTTTGCGACCGCGTTGCCATCATGGATCACGGGCGGATTATCGCGCTGGGCACGCCGCAGCAACTCATTGCTTCGGTGGGCGGTGATCATATTGTCGAGTTTGCCGTGGCCGGTGCCGATGCCAGGCGGGGCGAGGTGAACGTCGACCTGCTCACGGAGATTCCGGGGGTGCAGTCGCATCGCGTCGATGCGGGGGTACACCAGCTTTCCGTGAGTGACCTGCATACGACGGTGCCGCGGATCTTTTCCTCTCTGAACAAAATGGGCTTGCACCTGAGCGAGTTTCGCACTCACTCGGCATCGCTGGAGGACGTGTTTGTGGGATTGACGGGGAGGAATCTGCGCGATGAGTAGCCTCGAGATGAGTTCGCTCTACCAGTTGACCTCGACGCGATTCCGGCTGTTTCTGCGGGAGCCGGAGGCCATCTTCTGGGTATTCATCTTTCCGATCCTGCTGGCGGTGGGGCTGGGGATCGCGTTTCGTAACCGGCCCGCGGACGTATTGCCGGTGGGCGCGACCACGACGCAGTTGACGCAGGCGCTGGCGGCGGACAACGGACTCAAGGCGGCGACGATGGATGAGGCCGCGGGTACCCATGCGCTGGCCACGGGCACGATCCAACTGCTGGCGATTCAGGAGCCGAATGGCGTGGTCTACAAGTACGACGAGACCAATCCCGACGCGCGCACCGCGCGGCTGCTGGCGGAGCGGGCGATCCAGACGGCGGCGGGGCGGCGCGACGCCGTCGCCACGCAGAATGAACTGATTCACGAGAAGGGCGCGCGCTATATCGACTTCGTGGTGCCGGGACTGCTGGGCATGAACCTGATGGGCTCGGCGATCTGGGGCATGGGGTTTGCGATTGTCGATGCGCGGCAGAAGAAGCTGCTGAAACGGCTGGTGGCTTCGCCGATGCCGCGCTGGCAGTACATGGCTTCGTTCATCCTGTCGCGTTTTGCGATGCTGGTGATCGAGGTGATCGTCTTTGTGGGGTTTGCGCGGCTGGCGTTTGGAGTGCCATTGCGGGGGTCGCTGTGGGACCTGGCGCTGCTGTGCCTCATCACGTCGCTGGCGTTTTCGGCGCTGGGGCTGCTGATCGCGTCGCGGGCCAAGACCATGGAGGCGGCATCGGGGCTGATGAACCTGGTGATGCTGCCCATGTGGATTCTTTCCGGCGTGTTCTTTTCGGCATCGCGCTTCCCTGCCGTGATTCAACCGTTTGTCCAGGCGCTGCCGTTGACGGCGGCGATCGACGCGCTGCGCAGCAACATGCTGCAGGGCATCGGGCTCAACCACCTGATGGCGCCGGTGATGGTGCTGCTGGCGTGGCTGGTGGTGCCGTTCGCGGTGACGCTGAAGATCTTCCGCTGGCGGTAAGTGCGGCCCTGACTGCGAAGAACGACCCACGCCGTCGCGGTTGTCGCAGCGACCAGGCAGCGAGATACTGGGACAGGCTGTTGAAAAGAGGACTTGAGTATGGCCATCCTTCGAACGTGCGCGACGTGCGGAAAAGCGAATCGTATTCCTGGAAAACATCTCGCCGATACGGGCCGGTGCGGGGCGTGCAAATCACCTCTGCCCCCGATGGCCCAGCCGGTTGAGGTCGGGACCGAGGAGTTCGACGAGATTGTGCGGGAGAGCAAGGTTCCAGTGTTCGTTGACTTCTGGGCGGCGTGGTGCGGGCCGTGCAAGATGGCGGCGCCCCATGTGGAACAGGTGGCAAGAGAGCTGGCGGGTCGAGCCGTGGTGCTGAAGGTTGACACGGAACGCCACCCGGAGTTGGCCGCTCGTTATAACGTGCGAGGAATTCCGAACTTCGCGGTGTTCGCACATGGCAAACTGCAGTTCCAGCAGGCGGGCGTGGTGGACGCGAGCACCATGAAGAGCTGGCTGGCGCAGGCGGCGTGAGACACGGCGCTTGTGGGGGCGCCCATCCAAACGCGCGGAGGAGTGGGGTGAGACGAGCGCTCGTGGTTATGGGTTGTGTCGTCATGCTCGCAAAATCTGCGGGGACGTTGGCGCAGAGTGCGCAGCAGGCGCCGTCTCCGGATTCGCAGTATCGGCTGGGGCCGGACTCGATGCCGCAGGCGGGAGTGCCGAGGGGTGAGATTCGCGGCCCGTTTACGCTGCCGAGCAAAGTCTATCCGGGAACGCAGCACACGTACTGGGTGTACGTGCCGGCGCAGTATGACGCGGCGGTTCCGACGAGCCTGATGGTGTTCAACGACGGACAGGCGTTCATGAATCCGGAGGGCGATCTGCGCGCGCAGAACGTGATGGACAACCTGATCTACCGGCGCGAAATTCCCGTCATGATCGGGGTCTTCATCAATCCGGGCCGGACGCCGGAGCAGCCGGAGCCGAACGCGCAGGAGTGGGGCGATCACACCACCAACCGGCCGACCGAATACAACACGCCGGATGACAAATATGCACGGGTAATCACCGAAGAGCTGATGCCCGCGCTGGAAAAGAACTACAACCTCTCGAAGGATCCGGAGCAGCACGGGATTGGCGGTTCCAGTTCGGGAGCCATCGCCGCATTTGCGGTGGCGTGGGAGCGGCCTGACGCGTTTCGCAAAGTTCTGAGCAACGTGGGCAGCTTTGTGAATATCCGCGGCGGGGATGTGTATCCGGATCGTGTGCTGGCGAGCACGAAGAAGCCGATTCGCATCTTTCTGTGCGACGGACGCAATGATAACCGCGGCGTGCGGCCGCCGGATCACCTCGTCTACGACCAGCGGCGCGACTGGTTCTATCAGAATGTGCGCCTGATGAAGGCGCTGACTGAAAAGGGCTACGACGTGAACTATGCGTGGGGCATGAATCTGCACGGGCAGAAGTTTGGCGGCGCGATCCTGCCGGACATGATGCGCTGGCTATGGCGGGATGGCCCGGTATCGACCGATCCCAACGACAAGGTAGAACGCAGCTTCCGCGAGGCGGTTACGAAGACGGCGCAGTGATGGGCTCAAGCAAATGAACCGGCACGCCGTCCTTGATCCCGCGCAAGATCTCCTTACTTTCGTCGTGGAACACTAAGGGCGCTCCGTTTACGCTGAGAGCATCCTTTCTCCGCATCCCCCTGCGGAGTGAAACGTTTTTGACCGTCCGGTCACAACTACCCAGGTTCCCACAGGCCAGAGAGTCTCGCCATCCCTGCGCACATTCAGCCATCCACCGGTTCAACGAGCTCAGTGTGCAACTCGCACCAGGTTGTCACTGCAGCCGGATTCTTCCGGGTCTATTGGTGACAACCACCGATGCCACAAGTTCTCGAGTGTAGGTGAGTCGTTTTTCCCGGGATTGACGCCTACTCCAGTGAACCAGCCAGTTTTGATTCCCCAGGTAATAAAGGAGCGCTACGTGAGGACGAAGATTCTCGCATTGATACCCGTGGCCTTGGCGTTCGTAATCGGATCGTCAACCAGCCAGGCGCAACAGAGATACGCGAAACCCAGCAACCAGCCATTCAAGGCCAGGCAGGTCTACATCACCCCGAGCAAGCCTGCGATGACGACAGAAGACAGGGCGGCACTGCAGAACCAGGCGACGGCCGCGCAGACCATTCCACTGTGGACTTACTCCACCGTAGCGCAGGACGGCAAGACCTATACCGGACAAATGGTGGGCCGCAGCCCGTTTGCCCATGGACATCGGATCACGACGCTTCCCACGTATCTTGTGCCGGTCATCCTGCAGTTTCAGGACTCGGGCGACGTATTCGATCCGACCGTGTTTGACGGGTGCGCTCCAGCGGGCGAGAGCGTGATCACGCTGATTCAGAACTCGCCGCTGATCGGCAAGCCGAACTTCACCCTGAATGGCGTGAATGTCGGCGTGGCGCAATATCTCGATGCGTTTCAGCGCGCGAACTTCTGGGCCAAGGTGGGCGGGACGCCGTACCACACGACCTTCAGCACGTCGCCGACAGTGCTGGCGCCGGTCACGGTATCGGTTCCCGCAGCGCATGGCGTGACCGTTTCTTATCTGAACTTCGGGGGATGCCAGGACACGGGACAACTGGACTTCAACTGGTGGAACACGGAAATTCAGACGGTGATCATGCCGCAGCTGGCGGCCGAGGGTGTGGGGCCGGCGAACTTTCCCCAGTTCATCCTCGACAGCGTGGCCGAGTATGAGAACGGCAACCCTGCCAATTGCTGCGCGCTGGGGTACCACGATTCGTATTTGAATGGAGGCGTCTTCCAGACTTACTCGGTGAACGAGTTTGATACCTCGGGAGCATTCGGTGGCAGTACCAGTACGATGAGCCACGAGATCGCCGAGTGGATGGATGATCCAACGGGGACGAACCCTGTACCCGTGTGGGGCGGGGAGGGCCAGGTGGTGGCGGGATCATGCCAGGGCAACCTGGAGGTTGGCGATCCCTTGAGCCCCAACTATCCGACCCCGACCAGCCCGATCTATGTCACAAACCTCTCGACCGGCGTGCAGTACACGCTGCAGGAGCTGGCGTTTTATTCCTGGTTCCTGGGCTCCAGCCCATCGCTGGGAGCGGGAGGAAAGTACTCGGATAACGGCACATTCAAGGGGTATGCCAAGGCCTGCCCGCCAGGAGGCACAAATTGATCACTGCCAGTGTGTTATTTCGCAAATCAAGCGTGCTTCGCAACGGGAAAGGGATGGCATTCATGACGACTTTTGGCCGTTTGAAGGGACTGGGCAGCGCGGTACTTGTCTCCCTGTTGTGCATGGGATCAGGCCGCGCGGATACGCTCAAGCAGATCACGACCAGCGCAGCGCAGGCGGCGAACGACTCCCTGAGCTGGACGCAGAAGGGCGCGGATGGAACCGTGCTGCCGGTGAGCTTCACCGCGGCCACGGCGCTGGCCAACAGCGTGACGGTGGATCTCGCGGCGGCCAACAGCATCGTCTCCGTGGTGTGCACCGAGACCACATGCAGCTGGACGGGTACGGGCTTCACCGCGGGCCACAGCCTGCTATGGACATCGGACGCGGGCAATGGCGGCAGCGGGCCGGTGACGCTGCTGTTTTCAAAGAGCGTGTCGGGCGTGGGCGCGTTGATCCAGGCCGACCTGCCGGGAGCCTTCACCGGCGAGATCGAGTTATATAACGGCACAACCCTGCTGGGCACTTATACGGTGGCAAGCGACACGGCGGGTGACCCGGTGTACCTGGGCGCACAGGACGAGTCGGGGCCGAATATCAACAAGGTAATTTTCAGCCTGACGAAGTGCGCTACGCTGTGCACGGATTTTGGACTGGACACGGTCAGCGTCAATGCGGCGACGGCAGCGCCCGCGGTGACGCTGAGCCCTGCGAGCCTCGCGTTCGCAGCGACGGCGGTCGGATCGACGACCGCGGCCCAGGTGGTGACGGTGAAGAACTCGGGCACGGCTACTCTGAGCCTGACCTCGGAGACGATCACCGGCACCAACGCAACTTCGTTCGTCAAGTCGGCAACGACCTGCGGAACGACGCTGGCGGCGGGGGCTTCGTGCACGGTTTCTGTGGAGTTCAAACCGGCGGCGGCAGGAGCGCTGACGGCAGCGCTCTCAGTCGCAGATAATGCCACGGGAACTCCCCAATCGGTAAAGCTGACGGGCACCGGAACGGCGCCGGCGGTGACACTGAGCGCAACGAGCCTGACATTCGCGTCGACAACGGTGGGCTCGACGACGGCGGCACAGGTGGTGACGGTGAAGAACTCGGGCACAGCCACCCTGAGCCTGAGCTCGGAGACGATCACGGGCACCAACGCAACATCGTTCCTCAAGTCGGCGACGACGTGCGGAACGACGCTGGCGGCGGGGGCTTCGTGCACGGTTTCTGTGGAGTTCAAACCGGCAGCCGCAGGAGCACTGACGGCGGCGCTTTCCTTCGCGGATAATGCCACGGGGACGCCGCAATCGGTAAAGCTGACGGGCACGGGCACGGCTCCAGCCGCACCCGCGGTTTCACTGACTCCGGCAACCATTGCTTTCCCGGCGACGGTGGTGGGAGCGACGAGCAACGCGGAGGCGATCACGCTCAAGAACACGGGCACGGCCACGCTGACGATCACTTCGATCGCGCTGGGGGGAACCAATCCCACCTCGTTCGTCGAGATCGGCACGTGCGGCACTTCGCTGGCGGCGGGGGCTTCGTGCACGCTGTATGCCGGATTCAAGCCGGCATCGGCGGCGGCGCTTTCGGCGACGCTGAGCGTTACCGATAATGCGGCGGGATCTCCGCAGAAGGTAACGTTCACGGGAACCGGGACGGCGGCTCCCGCGCTGAAACTGAGCGCGACCAGCATCACCTTCCCGACCACGCTGCACGCCACCGCGTCGGCCGCGGAGGCTATCACGCTGACCAACGGGGGCACGGCAACCATGACGCTCAACTCGATTACGCTCACGGGAACCAATCCCACAGACTTTGTGGAGTTGAATACCTGCGGCGCGACCCTGGCGCCGGCAGCAACGTGCAGCGTCTACGTGGCATTCAAACCGGCTGCGGCGGCCGCTTACAAGGCCACGCTGAGCATTGCCGATAGCGGGGCCGCGTCTCCACAATCGGTCGCGCTGGCGGGCACGGGTAAATAGCGCACGGCAGCTTGGGCT
This sequence comes from uncultured Acidobacteriaceae bacterium, assembly GCA_963737665.1. Classification (GTDB taxonomy): domain Bacteria; phylum Acidobacteriota; class Terriglobia; order Terriglobales; family Acidobacteriaceae; genus Telmatobacter. The sequence continues at coordinate 434,821 of CAVTTW010000016.1, read as the reverse complement.
GATGCTGTAATTCACAAAGCAAAACACAACACCGGCGAAACCTTTACGGGTTCGCCGGTGTTGTCGTTTCGGCGAAAAGTTATTGCTGGTAGATGCGTGACTCCCATGGCTTGAGGTGCAGCGTGGCCGTCGCGCTTTCGTCGCCGGGGTAGTTGTCGATCAGCGACTTGCCGGCCTTGATGCCATCCGGCAGCGTGTAATCGACCGGATCCGCGGAGAAGTTGTGCACGACAAGATACTGCGCATGGTCAAGCGTCCGCGTGTAGGCGAAGACATGCGCATGCCCGGGGTCAAGGTCCTTGTAGTCGCCATAGACGAAGGCCGGAGTTTTGGCGCGAAGGGCGATGAGGCGCGCGGTGTAGTTGTAGACCGAGTCAGGGTCCTTGACTTCGCCGCGCAGCATTGATGGTGGTGTAGTTGGGATTGACGGCCAGCCACGGTTTCGCTGAGGCGGTGGTGAAGCCGGCATTGGGGGCGGCGCTCCACTGCATGGGCGTGCGTGAATTGTCGCGGCCAAAGCGCGCGCATTCGCGGAGGAACTCGGGCTCTGGCATCAGGCCGGTGACGACCTTCTCCTTGTAGGCATTTTTGACCTCGATGTCGTTGAACTGATCGAGCTGCGTAAAGGGATAGTTGGTCATGCCCAGCTCGTCGCCCTGGTAGAGAAAGGCCGTTCCGCGCAGCGTGAGCAGCATGGTTTCAAGCAGCTTGGCGGAGTGGATGCGGGACTCGGATGACGATGTGTCGCCGAATTTGACACCAGGCGCGGGTTGTCGTGGTTGGAGAGGAAGACCGTATCCCAGTCGGTGCGCGACAGATCGCGCGCGTGGTTGTCGTAGATGGCTTTGAGGTCGGGCAGGGTCCAGGGACGTTCGGTATAGAAGGGCGCCGCGGTTGACGCGAATCGCGTCGAAATTGAAGACCATGTTGAGCTCGTGGCGCTGGCTGTTGACGATCCGGGGCTCTTCCTGGAGAGTGATCCCGATGGCTTCGCCGACCGTCATCACGTCGTAGTGCGAGAGCACTTCGCGATTCATCTGCTGCAGGTATTCGTCGCGATGGGGGCCGTTGGCCCAGAGGCGGGATGGATCCTTCAGCTGCTCGGGAGTCAGGTCGGGCAGGCCGGGTTGCTTGGAGATGAGCGGGATCACGTCCATGCGGAAGCCGTCGACGCCCTTATCGAGCCAGAAGCGCATCAGGGAGAAGACGTCTTCGCGGACCTTGGGATTGTCCCAGTTGAGGTCGGGCTGCTTGACCGCGAACAGATGCAGGTAGAACTGCTGTGTTGCCGGGTCGAATTGCCAGGCGGAGCCGGAGAAGTAACTCGGATAGTTGTTGGGCGGCAGCGGGTTGCCGGGGTCGGCGGGGTTGGGCTTGCCGTCGCGCCAGAAGTAATAGTCGCGGTAGGGATTGTCCTTGGACTTGCGGCTCTCGACAAACCAGTGGTGCTCGTCCGAGGTGTGATTGACGACCAGATCGACGATGAGGCGCATGTGGCGAGCCTTGATGGCGGCCAGCATGCGATCGAAGTCGGCCATGGTGCCGAACTCCTTCATCACCTTGCGGTAGTCGCGGATGTCGTAGCCGTTGTCGGCGTTGGGCGAGTCGTAGTGGGGGCTGAGCCAGATGACGTTGACGCCCAGCTTTTTGAGGTAGTCGAGATGCTGGGTGATGCCGTTGAGGTCGCCGATGCCGTCACCGTTCGAGTCCTGGAAGGAGCGGGGGTAGATCTGGTAGACGACCGCTTCCTTCCACCATTTGGGCTCATAGCCGTTGATGAGGCGGGGCATCTGCGAAGAGGCAGCGGAAGAAGACGCGGCGGACTGCTGGGCCGGGGTCGCGATCGGGCTAAGGATCGATGAGAGGCCCAGGGCAGAGGCGAAAAGGAAGGATCGAAAGGCTTGGGGCGTCATCGTGGTACCCGTTCGTTGCAGGGATTCAGAACCAGACAAGACTATAGCAAGGCGGGGTGCAGGCGGCGCGCGACGACAGGCCGATGCGATGGGGAGTTGGGAGACAGCCGTTCAGTCTCTGCTGCGCAAAGTGGCGAGCCAGCAAGCGGGCGGAGTTCCTGCGAGTTGACAGGGCGGGGGGAGCGCGGCTACAAAACGACTTCACGATCGAAAGGGAGTGGGTGGGGCGATGAGCGCGAAGGACTTGAGTGTAGGTTCGGCGACCCGGCGCAAGCTGCTGGGATCGATGGCTTCTGCGGGGGCGTTGCTGGGAATGAGCGGGGCGAGCCTGCCGGCGGCAAGGGCCGCTGAGCCGGGCGCGGCGCCGGAGGAGCTGCTGGCGATGGCGCGGCTGCGCAGCTACAAAGCGCGGCGGTCGTCGAGCTGGGATCGAACCGGCGGCAATGATGATGCGGTGCCGGTCGAGGCCGGCGCTTCGGCCACCGTGCTCGATGTGCAGGGAGCCGGTGTGGTGACGCATCTCTGGTTCACCATCAACTCGCACGATCCACACCACCTGAAGAACCTGGTGCTGCGCGCGTGGTGGGACGGGGAGAGTTCACCCTCCGTCGAAGCGCCGATCGGGGACTTCTTCGGGCTGGGGCTGGGAGAGTATTTCACCTACCAGTCGGAGCTGCTGGCGGTAGCGCCGATCAAGGCGCTGAATGCCTACTTCGATATGCCCTTCGCCAGCGCGGCGAAGCTGACGGTAACCAACGAGGGCAAGGTTCGCACCGACAGCCTGTACTTTGCCGCGGATTATGTGACGCTGCCCTCGCTGCCCGGGGACGTGGCGCCGATTCCATGCGCAATACCGGCAGGCGGCGCCGTGCAAGGGCTGGACCGACGACTGGACCAACGAATACAGCGAAAAGATCAACGGCAAGAAGAACCTGAATGGCGAGGGAAACTATGTCTTTCTCGAGGCGACGGGGCGAGGGCATTTCGTGGGCGTGACGCAGGCGGTCGAGCAGAACCAGGAGGGCTGGTTCGGCGAGGGCGACGACATGATCTTCATCGACGGCGACGCCATGCCGACCATCAACGGGACGGGCACCGAGGATTACTACAACGGGGCGTGGGATTTTGGCGGCCAGGCGTTCGCCTATCAGCACCAGGGAGCGCCGTACATGGTGGACCCGGAACGGATCGGCGGGCGGTGCTGCCTGTACCGCTGGCATACGGAGAGCCCGATATCCGTTTGAGAAGTCGATCAAGGTGACGATCGAGCACGGGCACGCCAATCACCGCTCCGACAACTTTTATTCGGTGGCGTACTGGTACCAGACCGAGCCGCACGCGGCCTTCCCTGCCCTGCCGTCCCCGGATGCGCGGGTGCCGCGCATCTTCCATGTAGGCGGAGCCGGACCCGCCGAGGTGCCGAAGGAGTAGAGCAGGCCGATCGGGACCGGGAAGGCTACGCGGTGGCGGCGAGCACGCGGGGCTCGGAGACTGCGGCATCGACGGGTTCGGGCTGGGGCTCGACGATCGCCGGGACCAGGCGGAGGAGCGAAGCGACGACGTCCGAGGCGCTATAGGTAACGCTGCCGGGGGCGAGGAACTGGGCGATCGAGTTGAGGTCGTCCCCCACGGTGACCAGGGCCGGCTCGATGGAGGCATCCTTGCGGGTCTGCGCGTGGCCAATGTTGGCCATCAGGGCATTGCAGAGGCACTTGCGGCCGACGGTATCTTCGACCTTTCCGCCCTTCAAAAGATAGTTGGCGACGGGCTCTGCGGCGCAGCGGTAGCCGATCTTTTCGCCGTCCGCATAGGGTTCGCGGAGGTAGCCAAGGTCGCAGACGCGTTTGCGCTCCTGGTAGATGTTCAGGGCGGAAGACGTGCCTTCCAGCTGGGCGACCTTGAAAGGGAAGCCGGTGGGAGAGGCGAGAGGGTCGGTAAAGACTTCGCCGATGCCAGCCACGGCCTGGGAGATCAGTTCCCTCTTCAGATCGGGACGCATGCCGGACTCTTCGCTGAAAGCAAAAGCGGTGCCAACCTGGATGCCGGCTGCACCGTGGGCGAGGGCGTCGCGGAGCTTTTCGGCATTGCCGAAGCCGCCGGCGAGCCAGAAGGGCACGCCCATCTCGCGGAATTCAGGGAGGTTGACCTTGTCGCGTTCGCCGTAAACGGGCTCGCCGGCAGCGTTGAGCTGGAGCTTTCCGCGGGGCGGGGCGTTGTGTCCGCCGGCGGTCGGGCTCTCGATCACGAAGCCGTCGACGCGGCCGTTGGCACGACGCAGCAGGGTGGTGGCAAGAGTGTTTGAAGAAACGATGGCCAGGAAGCGCGGCCGGGCGAGACGCGGCGCGGGCCCTTCGACGTAGTCGGCAGGGTCGAAGTGCATCATGGTGTCTTCGCCCTGACCCTGCACGGCGCCGGTCACGGCCAGCTTGTATTCGGCGGATCGCTCGGCGGCCAGGGCGTCGAGAACGCCGGGAATGTGGAGCGGGATGCCGGCTCCCATCAGAACGTAGCCGACCCCGGCGAGCATGGCGCCGTAGATCGAGGCCAGATGGGGGAGCTGCACCTTTTCGAGGAAGTTGATGCCGACCGGGTTTTTGTGTCCCTCGCGAGCCAGGAACACCTCGACGAAGTTGGCCACCATGCAGAGTTCAATGAGCTTGCGGGGATCGCGGCGCTGGTGCATGGGCACCGTGGGATAGGCGGCCTCGGCGGGCTTGCCGCCGGGAACGAAGTACTCCTGCCACAGGCGGCGGGCCATCTCCGGAAAGGGAAACGCATCCAGTCCCCGGCGCATGCTGCCGCACGGGTCGCCATCGGCAAGCCGGCGCACAAACACCTGGTCAAGGGCCGTGCCGGAGACGACGCCAAGTTGGCCGAGCTTGGAGACAGCCTGCGCCAGGCGCCAGTTGGAGACGCCGACACCCATGCCGCCCTGAATGATTCTGGGAAACTGGATCATCTTTGGATTGTTTCACAATCCTTGGTGCACCGAACGCTTTTCTTATGTTTTGTACGCAACTTAAGTGGGATAGGGAAAGATCGGATACCCATAGAGCAGGTGCGCGGCGGGTTGGTGGGGGACCGACCGCAGGGACGGATTCCATCGCGGCGGAAGGGTTGAACCAGGCGGCTCAAACGGGAAGCGGTGTCTTGGTCTAGTAGACTGGTGGGAGCCATGCTCGATCTGGGATTTGTCCGGGGAAACCTGGAATTGGTGGAAGAAAAACTGCGCGCCCGGGGAGCGGATCCGGCGGCGCTGCTGGGGGATTTCCGGGCGCTCGATCAGCGCGCGGCGCGAGGCGATCACCCAGGCCGAGACGCTGAAGGCGCGGCGCAACGAGCTGAGCCAGCAGGTGGGCGCGCTGAAGCGGACCGGGCAGGACGCGACCGCCCTGATGGACGAGACGCGCGACCTCAAGGAAAAGCTGGACGAGCTGGACAAGAGCGGCATCCGGCGCTGGACGAGCAGATGCGCCTGTCGCTGGCGCAGCATTCCCAATCTGACCCGCGATGAGGTGCCGGTCGGGCAAGTCGGAGGCCGACAACGTTACGGTCAAGACCTGGGGCGAGAAGCGGGCTTTTGATTTTGAGCCCAAGCCTCACTGGGAGATCGGCGAAGCGCTGGGCATTCTCGACCTGGAGCGGGCGGCCAAGCTGAGCGGGGCGCGGTTTGCGGTTTACATGGGCGCCGGGGCGCGGCTGGAGCGGGCGCTGATCGGGTTCATGCTCGACATGCACACGCAGAAGCACGGCTACACCGAAGTGCTGCCGCCCTTCATGGTCAACAGCAAGAGCCTGTACGGAACCGGGCAGTTGCCGAAGTTTGCCGAGGACCTGTTTCGCTGCTCGGACGCCGATGCCGAAGCCGTGGCGCGGGGCGAATTCAAGGACAACGACCACTGGCTGATTCCGACCGCCGAAGTTCCGGTGACGAATCTCTACCGCGACGAAATTCTGGACGAGGCGAAGCTGCCCATCGCGCTGACGGCCTATACGCCCTGTTTCCGCGCCGAGGCGGGAGCTGCGGGCAAGGACACGCGCGGCATTATCCGCCAGCACCAGTTTCAGAAGGTGGAACTGGTGAAGTTTGTGCGGCCCGACCAGTCCGATGCCGAGCACGAGCGGCTGACGCGAGACGCGGAGGAGATTCTCGAGGCACTGGAGCTGCCCTACCGGCGGGTTCTGTTGTGCGCGGGGGATACGGGATTTTCGTCGGCCAAGACGTTTGACCTGGAGGTCTGGCTGCCGGGGCAGCAGCTCTACCGCGAGATCTCTTCCTGCTCCAATTTCGAGGGCTTTCAGGCGCGAAGGGCGAACATCCGCTACAAGCCGGCGGGGCCTAAGGCCAAGAATGAGTTCGTTCACACGCTGAACGGGAGCGGTCTGGCCGTGGGGCGTACCTGGCTGGCGATTCTCGAGAATTATCAGCAGGCCGATGGTTCGGTCGTGATTCCCGAGGCATTGCGGCCATACATGGGCGGCCTGGAAAGGATTGCGCGTCAGGCAAAATGAACAGAATTCTGAAGAGCTATTTCTACTGGACATACACGCGGGGCAGCTTTCACTACGACGTGATGGTGACGCTGATCCTGGCGTTCATCTTCATTACCCCGCACCTGTGGAATTACGGCGACAAGCCGCTCAGCACCGCGGCCAACACCCAGCCGATGCTGGTCACCGGCGACGGGGGGCACGGCCTCATTGTGACAGTTCAGGCCTCGGATGTGAACGTGCCGGCGGCGGCCTCCAATGCGGTGATCAAGAAGGCGCTGCGCAAGGCCATGGAGCCGGTGCTGGGAGACTCGGTGTACGTGGAGCGCTGGGAGTTGGCGCGGGATGCGAACGGCAATCCCCGGGCCTGGAAGATCTGGGCGCACCGGTGAGATTTCTGACTCCAAAAACTCAGTAGCGCTGGGCTGGTATTCTCCCCCCTCGTTTCGCGAGGTTTCCATTCCGCGCCAGTGTGCGTCCAAGGGAACAAGGAAGATAAGACGAAACGTATGCGTGTTTTGCGAAACTCGACTCCGATGATTGTGGTTCTCCTCCTGTTGCTGCCGGCCGCGGCGGGGTTTGCGGCGGATGACTTGAACGCGGTCCTCGCCAGGCTGGATGGAGCGGCGGCCCGGTTCAAATCGACGGCGGCAGATTTTGAATTTGACTCCATCACCACCGATCCGATCCCTGACAAGGACGTGCAGAAGGGGACGGTGTATTACGAGCGCAAGGGCACGGCGTTCCAGATGGCCGCGCACATTCAAAACATCAACGGCAAGCCGGTACCGAAGATGTATGTCTATTCCAACGGGGAACTGCGCCTGGATGAGCCGATGATCGACCAGGTGACGACGATTAAGAAGATGAGTCAGTACGAGAGCTACCTGATGCTCGGCTTTGGCGCCAGCGGCAAGGATCTGGCCGATAAGTGGACGATTACCGATGACGGTTCGGAGGTCATCGACGGTGTCAAGACGGAAAAGCTGGAACTGGTGGCGAAGGATCCGGCGGTGCGCAAAAACCTGCCCAAGGTGACGATCTGGGTCGATCCCGATCGGGGCGTAAGTTTGAAGCAGATATTCGACGAAGGGCCGGGGCAATATCGGGTCTGCACATACAGCAATTTCAAATTGAACGAGTCGCTGCCCAGGGATGCGTTCACGATCAAGACGGACAGCAAGACGCAGTACGTCACACGGTAGAGGTTTCGCTGCGAGCTCTCAGGCGTCTTCAGCGATTTCCTTCCACCGCGGTGAAAGGCAGCCCACTGGTTCCGTTTTGTCCCTCACCTCGATGCCGTTCGGGTGAGTGCGTGGCCAATTGCAAATCCGCCTAACGCGAAGATCATCGGAAAGCACTCCACGGTGTAGCGTGCTTCCGGTGACTCGATCGTGGAGAGCATGGCACTGCGAAGAAGGAAATAGGCCAGCATGGACAGCCACAGGCGGGGGCGAAGGCAAAGGCCGGCGAGGGCCAGGAGAAGGTAACCGGCATTCAGCCCGGCGTAGAAAAAGCTGAAGCGGGTTTCGACGTGATGATGGCTGTAGACCCACCAGTCGAGATCGATGGGCAGGTTTTCGACGCGGGGGCGAAGCCACATGTCCACCACGCGACCCACGGGCAGCAGGAGGTAGTAGCGCAGCGGGTGCTCCGCAATGCGCTGGGCGGCCAGGCTGGCGAAGCGCGCATCGAGGGCCGGAGACAATTCCTCTCCGTTGGCCTCGTAATCGGCAATCAGGCGGGCGGTCTGGGCATACTGCTGCGGCGAATCAAACGCACGGGCGGGGAGGGCATGAATATCGATCGGGCCGTTGGGCATGTTCCAGTAGATGGTGTAGGTAGATACGAAATCGAGGCACCAGGTTTTGGTCCAGCGCTGCCAGCCGGGGTCGGTGTCTTCGCCGGGGTCGGTGGCGTAGCGCGGGGCGAGCGGCTGAATCACGTGGAAGACGCGCCAGTTCCGCCAGGTCCAGGCAGCAAAGGGAGCCGCGGCGAGCAGCAGGCAGACCAGGGCTATCGTGAGCGGCCGATTGCTGCGGAGGGCCGGGCGATTGGGGGTCGTGGGGCGCAAGGCAGACAGCAGTGCGGGGACCAGCGTGACGCCCACGAGCGCTCCGTCAGGCCGCAGCAGGGCGGCATAGGTGACGGCAAAGGTGAAGGCCAGGGCGCTTGCCCAATCCGGCCGGCGGAGGGCGGCATGGTCCTGGAATCGGGCGGCGGACCAGAGTGCAAGCGCAATGCAGAAGACAGTGAGGGCTTCGGTGAGCGGTTGGGCCGCGTAGATGGCGGTGAAGGGACACAGGGCCGAGAGCCAAAGCGTGGCGTGGAAAGCACTGTTTCGCGACGAGGCTGGACTGATGCGATGCACGAAGAGGGCCAGCAATACGCAGCCGATGAGTTCGATTGCGATCTGGAGGCAGGCGGGAGCGTAGTAGTTCTCCATGCCGAAGAGGCGGAAGCAGGCGGCGAGAAAGAGTGGATACCCGGGCAGGCGGATCAGCGTGGAATGCACGATGCCCTGGCTGTCGGAGAGAGCGTAGCGCCCGTGGAGCAGCAGGTTTTTTGCCATGCCGCCGTAGAGTTCCGAGTCGCCGTTGACCTCAAAGAACTTGCGCAGCATCCAGACGCGCAGGGCGGCCCCGGCGGCCAGGGCCAGCGCGACGGAGAAGATGGAGCGCGGATGGACAGCCACGGGCAAGTGGCCTGTTGATTGACTCGGACGGTCAGCTTCCATACGATTCGTACTGTATAGCGTAGACCGTTGCCACGGTTAGAGCGAAACCAGAGTTACCGTGTCCCTGTTGAATTTTTTTTGAAGGTCACGCTCGCTGGTTCTCGCGTCGACTTGAATGTTGTGCTTTCGGGATACAGCGACCCCTTGTTTCGCTATTGAGCGCACGTGGAAAACGATTAGCTATGCTTGATAAACAAATATTTTTCGATCCGCAACGCAAGCGCTGGAAGCGGCTGCGCCGAGTTCTCGACGCCACCGCCGTGGTCATTACCCTGGTGGTTGCGGGTTTTATCTTCAACAGCATGCGCGGGCAGCGATTGCCGGAACTGCTGCTGCCGATTCCCAGGCATAATTACAGGCCGGTCATCGATCGCACGCCGCTGCTGCGCGGGTCGAAGGGGTTGGCTCCGGCGCGCCGCAAGACGCGCCGCAGGCCGTCGGATATTCAGCTCAATACCGGGGAAGGATTGCGCGCGGCCTACTACGTGCCGGACGACGCGACCAGCTATTCGTCGTTTAAGGAGCATGTTCACCAGATCGACATGCTGTTCCCACAGTGGCTGCACGTGAACGGAACCGATGCCATTCTGATGGGGATCAACGTCCAGAACGCCAACCATGAATATCCGGTGATCGACGGCGGCACAGTTCACGATCCCGACGATCTGAACAAGATCAAGAACGTCATCCAGGAGACCAAGGAAGACACGGAGATCTTCCCTCACCTGAACAACTACAATGCGCGCACCGGAGTCTGGGACGCAACTGTGGGAACCATGCTCGCGCGACGCCGGCAAGCGCGCGGCGCTGCGCCAGCAGATCATGCGCTTCTTTGCGGCGTTCCCCGCATATCACGGACTTTCGCTGGATATCGAGAGCCTCGATCAATCGTCGTATCCGGCATACTTGAGCTTCATTCAGGAGCTCTACGCGGACATGCGGGCGCGAAATCTGCGGCTGATCGTCAACGTGCCGGTCTCCTTTGATGACACCTACCTGAAACAGATCGCCGCCAACTGCGACTGGATCGTGCTGATGAACTATGACCAGCACGAAGTAGAGAGCGATCCGGGACCGATCGCCGCGCAGGACTGGTTTCTCGGCAATCTCACCCGCGTGCTCAAGTCGGTGCCCAAGCAGAAACTGATCTGCGCCATCGGCAATTACGGCTATGACTGGACCATGTCGATCCCCGACCCGAAGGATCGCAACCATCCCAAGCCGAAGGTAATCGACACCGAAGACCTGCACGTGGACGAGGTGTGGCAGCGCGCGTCCGATGCCGATGCTGATCTCAATCTCGACTATGACACGCTCAATCCTCACTTCGAATACATCGATGAAGACAGCCACGAGCGTCACGTGGTGTGGTTTCTCGATGCGGTGACGGTGCTCGACGAATTGCGCGGGGCGCGCGCGCTGGGGTTGCAGACATTTGCGCTGTGGCGGCTGGGTGAAGAAGACAGTTCGCTATGGAACGTGTGGGACAAGCCGAGCAGCCCTGACTCATTAAAAGCGCTGGGGTTGGTGCAGCCGGGCCACGACATCGATACGGAAGGCGACGGCGAGATCATTCGCGTGATCGGGCTGCCCAAGACGGGCAAGCGCACGGTTGAGGTCGACACGGACGAGCCCGATCCGCGCAAGAAGCTGATCATCGACGAGCACATGGACGTGTACCCGAACACCTACACGGTGCAGCAGTTCGGGTATCGGCCCAACCAGGTGGCGATCTCATTTGACGATGGGCCCGACCCCAAGTGGACGCCGCGGATCCTGGACGTTCTGAGAGAAAAGGGCGTGCATGCGACGTTCATGCTGATTGGCGACGAGGCGCAGCAGAACATCGGCCTCATGCAGCGAATCGTGCGCGAAGGCAACGAGATCGGCAATCACACCTACACGCATCCCGACATCAGCGAAATCTCTCCGCGACAGTTGGACTGGGAGGTGAAGCTGACGGAACGCTTATTTGAGAGCAAGCTGGGCTTGCAGCCGCTCTACTTCAGGCCGCCGTACGACATCGACGAGGAGCCGGATACCGACGACCAGGCGGCGCCCGTGTATCGCATTCAGCAGGACGGGTTGACGGTGGTCGGCAACAAGCTCGATACCGATGACTGGGATGAGCGCCAGCGCAAGACGCCGGCGGAGATTTCGCAATCGATACTGGATCAGCTGAACCGCATGAAGACGCGGCCGCAGTTTCGCGGATCGGTGATTCTCATGCACGATGGCGGCGGGGACCGGTCGGTGACGGTGGCCGCTTTGCCGGTCCTGATCGACACGCTGCGCGCGCATGGGTATTCCATCGTGCAGGTCTCGGCACTGATGGGCAAGACCACGGCCGAGGTGATGCCCCGGCTGACATTCTGGGAGCGCATGCGGACCCTGCCGGATTCGGTGGCGTTCTCGGCGCTGTCGATCATCTTCAACTTCATCGTGCTGGTGTTTTTCCTGGGCGACATCCTGATGAGCGCGCGGCTGATCCTGGTGGGCATCCTGGCTATCATCGATCGCCTGCGGCGGCCGCATCGTCAGGCTTCCCCGGGGTTCAATCCGCGTGTCGCGGTGCTTGATTCCCTCGTATAACGAGGAGAAGGTCATCGTGCGCACCATACGGTCGGTGCTGAATTCCGACTATGAAAATCTGCACGCGATCGTGATCGATGACGGCTCCAAGGATCGCACCGCCGAGGTGGCGCGCGAGGCGTATGCCGCGGAGATCAAGTCGGGGCGCGTGCAGGTGCTGGAGAAGTCGAACGGCGGCAAGGCGGCGGCGCTGAACTATGCGCTCGACCGCATCGATGAGGAGATATATGTGGGCATCGATGCGGATACGGTGATTGCCGCGGACGCGATCTCGAAGCTGATTCCACACTTCGAGGACGCGCGGATCGGCGCCGTGGCGGGCAATGCCAAGGTCGGCAATCGCGTGAATCTCTGGACCCGCTGGCAGGCTCTCGAATACATCACCAGTCAGAACTTCGAGCGCCGCGCCCTGGACCTGTTTCACGTAGTAACGGTGGTTCCAGGGGCGATCGGGGCCTGGCGTACCGAGGCGGTGAAGAAGGCGGGCTGCTATCCCGTCAACACGGTTGCCGAAGACGCAGACCTGACCATGAGCCTGCTGGAGCAGGGTTTGCGGGTTGTTTATGAAGACCGCTCGCTGGCGTTCACCGAGGCTCCAATCGATGCCAAGGGGCTGATGCGGCAGCGATTCCGGTGGTCGTTTGGCACCCTGCAGGCGGTGTGGAAACATCGCGCGGCGTTCGTGCGCAACAAGGCGATGGGGCTGTTCGCGTTGCCGAATATTCTCATCTTCCAGATGCTGCTGCCGCTGGTGTCGCCCTTCATCGACATCATGTTTGTCTTTGGCGTGGTGCACTACTTCGTGGACCTGCACTATCACCCGGAGGCGGCTTCGGCGGCCAATTTTCAGAAGCTGCTGGCGTATTTTCTTGCCTTCCTGGTGATCGATTTCATCACCTCGGCGATCGCCTTCAGCCTGGAACGGCGGCATCCCGCCAACAAGGGTGACCGCTGGCTGCTGTTCCACATCTGGCTGCAGAGGTTCTCGTACCGGCAACTGTTTTCGGTGGTGCTGTTCAAGACGCTGAAGCGGGCGATCGACGGCAAGCCGTTCAACTGGGACAAACTGGAGCGGACGGCGAAGATGAGCAAGCAGACCGAGGCGCTGACGGAGACGCGATGAGCGGAACGCATGCGTGCATCAAGCGAGCGTCAACACGAGGGGTTGACTTGGCTACGGCTTAGCCGTACGCTTTACTCATGAATTACGTCTGGGACTCGGCGAAAGATGCCCTGAACCGGAGAAAACATCATTTGTCCCTCGCGGACGGAATCTCAGCGTTGGAAGACCCCGACCGAGAGAGTTGGGTTGATGACCGGTTTGATTACCAGGAAGAGCGGATGATCACTCTTGGCTTGAATCATGGATTGATTCTGCTGGTGGTCTCAGCAGAGGCTGAGGCGACAGAAGATGAGCAAGTCGTTCGTATCATTTCGGTCAGAAAGGCAACGCACCATGAAGCCCAATGGTACTACCGCGGTCACCCATGAGCCGGGCGAACCAGAGATGAACACAGGAACGGACTGGGCAGCGATAAAGGCCTTGCCGGATGAGGAGGTCTCTGCCGCCGCACGGGAAGACCCGGATGCGCCTCCGCTGCCTTCCGGTACTGCGGCTGAGCTGGCGATGCAGGGCCTCACCCAGCTCGTCAATGTGAAGAAGTTGCGCGAGCGGATCGGGCTGACGCAAGAGGCCTTTGCAGCCACATATCGAATTCCGGTGGGAACGCTTCGTGACTGGGAACAGTCTCGCAAGCATCCGGACGCTCCGGCCAGGGCCTACCTGATGATTATTGCCCGAGATCCTCACACCGTCGCCAGCCTGCTCGGCCAAGCGGCCTGAGAGGTCAAGTCAGCTAAGGCACTGGCTTGGGAGTGTTCCGTTGATGTCTGCACCGAGGTCGTTGTTTGCAGGCCGCTCAACGCTGGATGCGCTTTATCTGCTCGATGACTTCCCTGCGGAAGATACAAAGGTGTATGCGCGCGACCTGCGGCTGGCTCCCGGCGGACCTGCGCTCAACGCGGCCTTGACCCACGCACACCTTGGAGGCAGTTCCGTACTGATCAGTGCGGTGGGCGGGGGACTTCAGGCGGGTGTGGTGCGAGCGGTGCTGGCACGGCACCCCATCGATCTGATCGATCTCGCGAAGGACACGTCGTACGAGACCCCGTTGACGACGGTTCTCGTGAACCGCGCGGGAGCGACGCGGACCATCGTCAATCCACCCCTGTCTGAGGCCGCACTGCGGCGCCTCGATCAATGGAGCCCGGCCTGGGGCGAGATGCCGGCGGTGGCACTGACGGATGGGTTTCACCTGCAGGAGACGCTGCCCGTGCTCGCGGCCTGCGGGAAGGCCGGCGCCGCGCTTTGCCTCGACGGAGGAAGCTGGAAGGCAGGCGCTGGAAGAGCTGGCTCCTCTTCTCAATGTGGCCATCTGCAGCGAACGCTTCAGGGTTCCGGGAGTGAGCGGCGATCCCGACCGAACGCTGGCCTGGTGGGCTTCTCAAGGGGTGCCGTACGCCGCGATCACGCGCGGGGCCGGGTCCATCCTCGGTTGGGATCGGGGACGGCGGTTCGAAATAGCGGTTACAGCCATTGAAGCGGTCGATACACTCGGCGCCGGGGACGTCCTGCATGGCGCATTCTGCTATCACTTCGCGCAGACGGGAGACTTCGAATCGGCCTTGCGGATGGCGGCCGAGGTGGCGACACGGTCCTGCATGGGGCTGGGAATCGATAGCTGGCAGAGCGGCGGTTGACAGATCAGACCCCCGAAGGCCTGCGCGCCGCTCGCCGAGGCCCAGTCATTTCTGAACGGAACGAGTCCTGAGCGCTCGGAACGGCGGGCGGGGATTTTGCCGTTCCGAGCGCAAGGTTTGCTCTATTTATGTATAGGAGTACATCTCTCGCGAGTTGGAAATCCTGACTTGATTTGATCTAGCGGTGATGGCCGTGACCGCCGGAGTGGCCGCCGCCGCCGGAGGGGACCACCGGAATGTCCTCCACCGGAGTGACCGCCTGCAAAGCTATGCCCGCCCCCGCCGTAGCTGTGACCGCCGCCACCGTAGCTCTGTGAGCTATGGCCACCGCCGAACATGTGGAAGCCCCCGGAGTGCTGCGACTGGGCGAAGTTTCCGGCAAAGGCGTTACCCTGGCGTCCACTGCTGAATCCCCGATTGCCGAAGTTCGGTGTAGGCGCGCGGTAGGCCTGCGCGGGCGCTGCATAACCCATGCTCCTGCCGCCACCATACCCATACCCACCGATAGGACCGCTGGTTGAAGGCTGACCCGGCGACAGAGCGCGGTTCATTGCCGGCAAAGGTCTGCGGCCGGCCCGCAAAGGACTGGGCGCGGTTGCCGAACTGCGGCTGCGTCCTCTCGATCGGGGCCTGGGCACGGCCATAGGCACCCTGTTGCGGGAAGGCGCTGCGTGGCGCTCCGTAGCTGTTCCCGTAGCCGGAATAGCCCCGGTTGGCGCTCGCCTGATAGCGGTTGTCCTGATAGCGGTTATCGGGGCCGGACCGCGCGGCGCCGAAGTTGGAGCCGCGATTGACGCCGCCCTGGTAGCGATTGTCGAAGCCCTGGCCGGAGCGGGCAATCGGGGAGCGGCCGTCGACGCGATTCAAGCCTTGCTGGTTGCGGAACCCGTAGCCGCCGCCATACCGGCTGCCGTTACGGGCCCAGTCGCCGCCGCGACCAAAGGCGCGGGGACCGCCGTGGGGAAGGCCCCAGTCGCGCACACTCATGCTGTGCGAATAGTAGTTGGAGTGGTTGAACAGGATAGCGTTGGCCAGCCAGTCAAGACCCCAGCTCAAGAGACCGAACGGTGTGTGCATGAAGGCGCTCACTCCGAAACCCAGTCCATACTGCACGGCCGTGCCTAAAACGGAACCGAAGGCCCCGAGCGGCGAATAGTTGGGATAGGGAGCGATGGGGGCGCCGTACACAGCCCAGGGATTGTAGGTGGGGACGTATACGACATCCGGATTGGCGGGGGCGAGGGCGATGTAGCCCTGGCTTTGCATCACCTGCTCCTGGGGCGTGCTCTGCAGGTTGCCCGCCTGCTGGGCCCGCTCGCGGAGCACCTGCACGGTTTGCAGCAGGTCCTGGGGCTGGTTGTAGTAGGCGTTGCCTAAAGCGGTGGTCCACTGCAGATTCTGGTCCATCATGGACAGGACCTGCGGGTAAGCAGTAAGCGCTTTGATGCTGGGGTCCCAGCCGGTCTGCGCGCTGGCGTCGGCGGCGATCTGCTCGGGCGGCGCGTAACCCATGCCGCGCAACCACTGGTCAGCGGAGGCGACCTGGGCCGGATAGGTGGCAGCCGCCAGGATCTGGGCCAGTACGGCGTCAGGATAGAGCGCGATAGGAGCGACCAGTTGTTCGAGCTGGTCGGCGTTCATGGGCTGCACCTGGGCCATAGGTTGTCCCTGGTCCATGGGCTGCGCCTGGGCATATTGGGGCTGGGCGTACTGGGGTTGGCCATATGCCGGCGGCGGGTATTGCGGCTGGTACCCCTGTTGCGGGTAGCCCTGCGGATAACCCTGCTGCGGGTATCCCTGCTGTGGATAGCCCTGCTGAGGATAGCCCTGCGGCACCTGCTGAAATTGAGGATCCGCATAGCCGGGTGCCTGACTCTGGTCTGAATTGTCCTGGGGGGAGGGGTCGTCCTGGGGCCACTGTTGTGGCTCCTGGGCGTACAGCTTTTGCCCGACAAGTGAAGAACTTAGGAGAACCAAGGCAAAGGTGAGACGCGAAAAGATGCTTTGCGCACCACCACGAAGGGGCGATGTGAGGAACCGCCGATCGGCCTGAGGCGTGCCAATCTGGGGAGAGCCGGCCTGGTTGGTTGGGCGCGGCGTGATGCGTCGGTTCATCGATTCTCACAATCCGGCTGATCGGGATGCTTGCCTGCGTTCCGTCCGAATCCGCCACTGCCCGTTATTCCGGCGCAACATACGGGATCAGGCAAGTCCCTGACCCTCAATGTCGCTGCGCTCTCTTGCCGATTTTGATCCGCCGCTGTCATCGACTCGACATGCGGAGGAGTCAAACTATGAATTCTCCAACCCTGGCGTGCCGGATAAGTTTCGCGCATGAAATCAAAATGTGCGAAAAAGTCGCGACTGTGGACTTTTTTCGCGTCAGTACGGGGGGCCGGTGCGGATGGTGCGTGCGGGGCGGCGCGTCGGATCGACTTTGCACTACAATCGAGGGGTTATGGCGACTGTGACGCTCCCTACCTCCATCCAGCCCCGCACCCCGCAGGGCAGCTTCAAGAATGAGCCGTTTACCGACTTCAAAACTCCCCAAAATGCGCGCGCGATGCGAGCCGCACTGGAACTGGTCGGCGCTCAACTGGGCCGCGAGTACGATCTCGTGATCGGCGGCGAGCGATTCAAGACGGCTGGAAAGATTCGCTCGCTCAACCCGGCGCGGCCGGCGCAGGTGGTGGGAGTTCACCAAAAAGCCGGGGAGGAACACGCCGGGCAGGCGATGTCCGCGGCGCTGCACGCCTTTGAATTTTGGAGCCGGGCATCGGTCGGCGACAGGGTCTCGCTGCTGCTGGGCGCGGCGGAAATCATCCGCCAGCGGCACTTCGAGTTCTGTGCGTGGCTGACCTACGAAGTGGGCAAGAACTGGGCCGAAGCGGACGCAGATGTGGGCGAGACCATCGACTTTCTCGAGTTCTATGCCCGGGAGGCTTTGCGGCTGGCAAGTGCAACCACACCAATACAATACCCCGGCGAACATAATCAATTGCTTTATATACCTCTGGGAGTAGGCGCGGTGATTCCGCCGTGGAACTTTCCTTTTGCAATCATGGCCGGAATGACAGCGGCTTCGATCGTGACCGGGAATACGGTTATCCTCAAGCCCTCCAGCGACTCACCGACGATTGCCGCGAAGTTTGTTGAGGTTCTGGAAGAAGCGGGAATGCCCGGTGGAGTGGTGAACTTCTGCCCTGGATCGGGCGCCACGTTTGGGAACGCTATCGTGGAGCATCCCAAGACGCGGTTTATCGCATTTACGGGATCGAAGGCGGTGGGGCTGGATATCCACGAGCGGGCCGCGCGGACCAAGCCGGGCCAGATCTGGATCAAGCGAACCATCCTGGAGATGGGCGGGAAAGATTCGATCGTGGTGTGCGCGGACGCGGACCTGGACGCGGCGGTGGACGGCGTAGTGGCGTCGGCGTTCGGATTCAGCGGGCAGAAATGCTCGGCATGCTCGCGGGCCATCATCGAGGCGCCGATCTACGACATTTTTGTGGAGCGGGTGCGGGAGAAAGTCGAACAGTGGACCGTGGGCGATCCGGTTGAGAACCCGCCCATGGGACCGGTGGTCAACCAGGCGGCGCTGGAGTCGATGCTGCGGTATATCGAAGCCGGAAAGAAGGAAGGCCGGCTGGTCGCCGGCGGCAACGCCGTGAGCACGCCTGACGGTGGATATTTTCTGGAGCCGACGGTGTTTGCGGATATTGCTCCCGATGCCGTGATCGCGCAGGAAGAGATCTTTGGCCCGGTGTTGGCGCTGATCAAGGTCGCCAGCTTTGAAGAAGGCCTGAAGGTAGCCAACAACACCGAGTATGGGCTTACAGGAGCTCTGTACACCGATGACCGCGACCGGCTCAACGTGGCGCGTGCTGAGTTCCACGTGGGGAATCTCTACTTCAACCGGAAGTGCACAGGCGCGATGGTGGGAGCGCATCCGTTTGGTGGGTTCAACATGAGCGGGACGGACTCGAAGGCGGGCGGCCCCGATTACCTGTACCTGTTCACGCAGGCCAAGAGTGTGGCGGAAAAGCTGGGAACCAAGCCCACGCCGACGGGGATTTAAACCTGTAATCGCAATTTCGCAGCGTTGGAGCGTCCGGCGGAGCGCTTTCCTAACAGGAAGCCTGGTAGCCGATTGCCACCCGTCTGGCAAGTCTCGGCCCTGCGAGCGGCCTACGCGGTCTTGCGGCGGGAAGACTTGGCCGGGGTTTTGACTTCGGCGATGCCGGTGGCTGGGGTCGCTTTGGCCGGCGGCTTCTTCATGGCGGTGGCAGGGGTGCTCTCCCCGATGCTCTTGCGCAGTGCATCCATAAGATTGATCAGCTTACCCATCTGCGGTTTGGGCGCCTCTTCCGCCGCGATGGGCTGGTGCTGGATCTTGGCGTCGATCAGCTCCTTTAGCGCCGCTTCATACCCATCCTGGAACTTGGTGATATCGAACTTGGCCGTCTTCCGCGCGATCAATGTTTCGGCCATCTCGAGAGAGTCTTCGTTGATGGCAGTGTCCTTAATGTCGCGGAAATAATCGTTGGCATTGCGTAGTTCGTTCGCGTAGCGCAGGGTATACGCCATCATTCCACGCCCTGCGGGGGCAACGGCGATGATGTTCTCCCGGCCCTGGAACGCCACCTTCCCAATCGCGGCTTTGCCTGTCTTCGCGAGGGCCTCGCGAACCACGGTAAAGGCTTCGGTCTGCAGATCGTTCTGGGGCACGACGAAGTAGGGCTTCTCGACGTATTCGGGGTTCAGCTCGGCCATGTCAATAAACTGGCTGACCTCGATGGTGTGTTTGGAGGGCACGCGGAGGTTCTCCAGTTCGTCGGGCTCGATGATGACGTACTGACCTTTGCTGTATTCATAGCCTTTGACGATGTCGTCCTTGGCCAGGGCGGGGGCACCATCTTCACTGCCCGCGGTTTTCTGATAGCGGACGCGCTCCCCGGTGGAGCGGCTGATCTGGTTAAAGGTGATGCCGCTCTTGCTTTCGGTGGCCGTGTAGAGGCTCACGCCGAATTGCACAAGGGAAATCTGAATCTGACCTGACCAGTAAGGACGCGCCACAGAACACTCCTGGGGAAGCTTAGGCAAGAGCCGTCGGCTGACGACTCCGTAGAATGAGGAGTTTACCGCATTCAGAGTGGAAGTGGAAGTAACAATCGTGCAAAAACGATAAAAGCCGGGGTGGGGCCGGTGAGAATGTCAGCGACCGGCCGACATCCTTCCCGCCCTGGCGGAGCCAGGACGGGGCACCCCGCAACCGGCCTTGCACCGGCAACGCCGGGCAAAATTGTTTTGCGCCTTGCATCTGCCTCTATCCATCCAAGGGGGCGGAGGAAGTGCAGATATGCCGAAGATCGTTCGTTTTCACGAGCTTGGGGGCCCGGAAAAGCTGCAGTTCGAAGAGATCCCGCAGCAGAGGCCGGGGCCGGGAGAGGTCCGGATCCGGGTGCAGGCGTCGGGGCTGAACCGCGCCGAACTGCTCTACTGCCAGGGGATGTACCTGGAACCGGCGAAATTGCCTTCGCGGCTGGGGTATGAGGTTTCCGGGGTGGTGGAAGAGGTCGGGGAAGGTGTCGAGCCAAGCTGGGTGGGCAAACATGTGGGAACGGTCCCGGGTTTTTCGCAGAACCGGTATGGAACGCTGGGCGAGGAGGCGGTGGTCCCGGGGAGTGCGGTGGCCGAATATCCACCCAACCTGACGCCGGTACAAGGGACGGCGATCTGGATGCAGTACATGACGGCCTACGGGGGCCTGGTGTACCACGGCGCGGTGAAGGCCGGTGACTTCGTGTCGATTCCGGCGGCATCGTCGAGCGTGGGACTGGCGGCGATTCAGATCGTGCGCGATGCGGGAGCGATGGCGATCGCGGTGACCCGGACGAGCGCGAAGAGGCAGGAGCTGCTGGACCTGGGAGCGCATTTCGTGATCGCCAGCGAGGAAGAAGATTATGCGGCGCGAGCGAATGAGATTACCGGGGCCAAGGGAGTGCGGCTGACGTTTGACCCGGTGGGGGGACCGTTTGTGGAGAAACTGGCAGCCGCGGTGGCGCGGGGAGGGACCATCATCGAATATGGCGGGCTCTCGATGCAGCCGACGCCGTTTCCCCTGGTCCCGTTGATGCGCAAAGGCGCGAGCATGCGCGCTTTCACGCTGACCGAGCTTACCGCGGATCCTCAAGCGTACGCGACGGCGAAGAAGTATGCCTATGACCGGCTGGCGGATGGGCGGTTTGTGCCCAGGATCGCGAAGGTGTTTCCATTCGCAGAGACGGTCGAAGCGTACCGGTACCTGGAGTCGAACCAGCAGGTGGGCAAGGTCGTCATTTCGGTTCCATAGGGGCCGGGATGTCGGTGACCGGTGCAGCATCCGTGAGTCCGGTATGAGCGTGGCTCCATGCCGACTAGCGGGTAATCGAGGCGCGCGCAACCGCCGCGGCTCGCTGGCGACGATCCTGAAACCAGTCGAGCACCGGCCGGGCCCCCAGCAAGAGCGCCAGAATCACGGTGTTGGTCATTGGCGCCAGCACGCCGGGCTTCACCTGCCACCAGTAGTGCACGATGGCCAGCACCGCGGCCACATAGACCAGCCGGTGCAGGCGCTTCCACTGCTTGCCGCCCATCTTGCGGATAGCCCAGTTAAACGACGTGGCCGCCAGCGGCAACAGCAGCAGCCACGCGGCAAAGCCAACCGTGATATAGCGGCGCTTGCTGACGTCGGCGAGCATGGTATTCACGTTGAATCCCGCATAGAGCGCGATGTACGTGAACAGATGCAAAGTGGCGTAAAAGAATGCGAACAGGCCCAGCCACTTTCGCCAGGGTCCGATCCAACTGAGCGCGGGAATCAGCCGCCGCAGCGGCGTTACGGCCAGCGAGAGGGTGAGGATATTGAGAGCGGTCGAACCGGTCGCAAAGGTGATTTTTGCAGTCGGGTCCGCGCCGAGATTGTTGCTGACGGCGCCCCATACCAGCAACGCGAACGGCCACAGGCATGCCAGCCAGGTGAGCCACTTGAGCAGATTGATGGTCGTACGATTCATAGTTGTTGGGAAGAAGCCGACAGACACGCAGAGCGGTGGAGGGACGGGGCGTGGATACCCTATGCCGTGTTAGCTACGCTTTCCGGGAGCCCCTATTCGCCTCCCGATCGTAATCCTTCCCTACGGTGTACCCGCCGCTGTGGCCGGCACTCTTCCTGCAACCGAAGTTTCCGTCACCTCGGTACGCAGATCCACCAGAGCAGAGATGAGGTTACCGCGATGGCGACCAAAGCAACCAGCGCTGTCTGCAAAGGGCTGCGATCCTGCTGCTCCAGGTTCACCACGAGTGTCGGCGATGTTGCTTCGTAACCATCGTCGCGAGCGTCCTGGGGAAACGAAGCGCCTTTGAAGTGGCTAGTGGGATGGTGTAAGGTGTGCGCGGTGCGCGATGCAGCAAACCACCGAGTAGGTTTCAGGACGCCGGTAAACCATCCAATGTTCCCTACGTTGGGGCTTCTTTGAATTTGAGCACGAAGTAATTTCATAACCTGTCCCTCCATTCGTGCGTTCCGCTGGATTTCAGCCGCTTATCGATGCATTCGACCAAAAAATCCAACCATTCCATTCTTCAGAGTAGCAGATTAGCGCCCTTTTTAAGAGGTTACGCTCTTTCAACCCAAGGGGGGCTTGAAGGAAGAGCCGGATCGCCTCAGAAGTACTTGCGCAGGTCCATCCCGTTGTACAAGGAGGCCACCTGTTCCCCGTAGCCATTGAACATCAGCGTGGTCCGGCGCTGTTCATAGAAGGGCAGCCCGATGCGGCGCTCGGTCTTCTGGCTCCAGCGCGGATGGTCGACGTTGGGGTTGACATTGGAATAGAAGCCGTACTCGCTGGGCGCCTGTTCATTCCACGTGGTGGGCGGCTGCTTGTCGAGAAAACGCACCGCGACAATCGATTTGCCCGACTTGAATCCATATTTCCACGGAACCACGATGCGGATCGGCGCGCCGTCCTGGTTGGGCAGCACCTCGCCGTACAACCCGAAGGTGAGCAGCGTCAGCGGGTGCATGGCTTCATCCATGCGCAGGCCCTCGGAGTAGGGCCAGAAGATCGTCGACTCGGACGCCCACTTCTCCACATGCTTGTCGTAGTAGGACAGGAACTGGACATATTTGGCGCTGGGCAGCGGCTCGCACTGGTTGATGAACTCGGACAACGAATAGCCCACCCAGGGAATGACCATGCTCCACGCTTCGACGCAGCGATGGCGGTACACGCGGTCTTCGAGAGGCTTCAGTTTGAGCAGCGCATCGATGTCGAAGGTCTTTGGAGCCTTGACCTTGCCTTCCACCCGTACGGTCCACGGCCGGGTGGGCAGCACGCCGGCGTTCTTTGCGGGCTGATCCTTGTCCACGCCAAACTCGTAGAAGTTGTTGTAATGCGTGATGTCCTGAAGGCTGGTCAGTTGCTCGCCGGTGGTGGTCAGCGGGCTCTTCACGGTTTGAAGCTTAGTATCCGCGAAGACGCCGGTTCGCGGGGAGACGACATCCGCGAGGCGGTCGATGCCAAGGGCCGCGGCGCCGGTGATGGCTGCGCCCGAGACGGCGCCACGCAAGAAGCGGCGGCGGTTCATGTATTGATCGTAGTGATCTTGCGAGGTGATCTCCGACGAGGGAACATCACCCGGTTTGCCAATAAGCATTGAATTGACCTCTCGCGGGCGGGAAAGCGCAACCGCACTTAATAGATACCCCGCGATAGAGGGACGTTACAAGAGTCCATTTGGATGGGACAGGAGTTTTGATCGCACCAACGAAGCGTGTCTCCCTTAAACCCGAAGGGAAACTGCGATGCCTGCTGACGCATCGCAATTGCTCACATCGCACCTGTCGACCGTATTCGGCCGATCTTTCCCTCAGGCCGCTCCCTCCCGCAGCATCCGCCTAGTGCGCAACGGCCTCTTCCGATACACTTTGCGCAGCCCTGATGGCAAAGAGACGATTGCTACAATGAGCCCGGCCTTTGGCCACTGAGGGACGACTGATCCAGCCTTCCGCCACTCCCGCCCCGCACCTTGAGCGCCGCATCGGCCTCCGTTCCGCCGTTCTCTTCAACATGCTGGAGATGATCGGCGTGGGCCCGTTCATCACCTTGCCGCTCATTATCGCCGCGGCGGGCTACCGGCTCTCTGTCTGGGCGTGGCTGCTGGGCGCGGCCATCGCCGTGGCGGATGGGCTGGTCTGGGCGGAGCTGGGCGCAGCCTTCCCCCGCGCCGGCGGATCCTATGCCTTCCTGCGGGAAATCTATGGCCCCAGGGGCGCCGGCAACTGGCTGAGCTTCCTCTATGTCTGGCAGTTGAGCTTTTCCGCCCCGCTATCGATCGCCTCGGGCTGCATCGGGCTCTCCAGCTTCCTCGCCTGGTTCTGGCCGGGCCTGGAGAACGCTCCACTCGCGGCGCTTCCCTCCCTGCACTACGCCAACTTCGCCGCTTCTGGGGCCTGCCTGCTGGTGACCGCGCTGCTCTATCGCAACCTCAGCGCCGTCACCCGGCTGGCCTGGATCCTCTTTGCCGGGGTAATCACAGCCATCGCCGGAGTGATCATCTCCGGTTTCGCTCAAGCGTCGGCTGCCGGTGGCTGGCACATTCCCGCCTCGCCGTCCCAGTCCATCGCCGTGGCCCTCGGCGGCCTGGCCCACGCGACCCTCATCACGACCTACGATTACTGGGGCTACTACAACATCACCTTCCTGGGCAGCGAAGTGCGCCAGCCGGAGCGCACCATCCCGCGCGCCATCCTGCTTTCTGTGCTCTTTGTCTCCGCGTTCTACGTCGCGATGAACATGGCGGCGCTGCCCTCGTTTCATAATGCCGCGTCCCATGTGGCCGAGAGCGCCGTGACCCGAGTGCAATTGGTCGCCGACATCGCTCGATCGGCATTCGGCGCCTGGGCCGGGTACACGATGGCCGCCCTGGTGGTCTGGACGGCGTTCTCCTCCGTGTTTTCCCTCTTGCTGGGGTACTCGCGGGTACCTTATGCCGCGGCCGAGAGCGGGAACTACTTCCGCTTCCTGGCCGCCATTCATCCCCGTCACGGCATCCCGCATCGTTCCCTTGTGGCCCTGGGACTGGTCGCCGCGGCGTTCTGCTTCTTCACCCTCGACCAGGTCATCACCATGCTGGTCGTCACCCGCATCCTGCTGCAATTTCTGCTGCAGCATATCGGGGTCATGCTTCTGCGCATTCAGCGGCCTGATCTGAACCGGCCATTCCGCATGCCTCTCTACCCGCTGCCTCCGCTGGCGGCCATCGCTGGATTCATTTTCATCCTGGTCAATCGCAGTCATGCGATGGGCGGTTTGGCTGTTGCCGCCGGCATCGCTGTATCCGGAACCGTTCTCTACGCCATCCGGGCCAGGCGTCTCGGCCAGTGGCCATTCTCAGCGCGAACGCAGTCGGGCTGAATGCATCGACGCTTAAGCCGAACCGCAAGTGCCGGCGTCTCGCAGTGTGAGCCGGCGGCAGCATTCCGTGCGCTGGATTGTACACTGACGAGAAGTATGATCTCCGTCCTGAGACTCCTTCGCGCAGCAGTGTCGCCGGCGCCGGCCGGCATTTTTTGGGCTAGCCTGGTGGCAGTCACGGCTTGCCCTTCCCCACTGAACGCGTGGCAGGATGCGGGTACGCAGCAAGTGTCATTGCCAGCGCGCGAGCCCGGCGCCATTGCGCTTCCGCTGGCCGAAGACCGCGGCGCCGCGGCGCTGGTACAGGCGGTGCGCCGGCTGAAGACCACCGCAAGCCTCATGATGATCGTGGCGCATCCCGATGATGAAGACGGAGCGCTGCTGACCTACCTTTCCCGAGGCCTGGGAGTACGGGCGACCCTCTTCACGCTGACCCGCGGCGAGGGGGGACAGAATGCCATGTCGGCCGACACCTATGACGCGCTTGGGGTGATGCGAACCAACGAGTTGCTCAAGGCCGACGAATACTACGGAGCAAAGCAGTTGTGGGGGACCGAGGCGGACTTCGGCTTTTCGAAGACGCAGGAGGAAGCCTTCGCACGATGGGGCCATGAACGCGTGCTCTACGACGCGGTGCTGGCCGTGCGGCAGGCACGGCCCCAGATCATCGTCGCCACGTTTGTGGGCGGAGTGACAGACGGCCACGGGCAGCACCAGGTGTCGGGCGAGATCGCGCAGGAGGTGTTCAAGGCCGCGGCCGATCCCAAAGTATTCCCCGAACAATTAAAGGACGGCCTTGAGCCCTGGCAACCGCTGGCCGTATACAGCATGGTCCCGTTTGCACCAGTCACCGACAAGGGCATGTTCGACTATGCGACCGGCAAGTGGGCGCCGGCCAAATTTCATAACTACATTACCGGCGAATGGACGACCGGCGTTCCCTCAACCGACGTGACCCTGCCCGTGGGAACCCGCGATCCGGTGCTGGGGCGCAGCTATGTGCAGATTGCGCGCGAAGGGTGGGGCGAGCAGAAGTCGCAAGACGGGGGAGCGAATCCAACTCTCAGTGGCCCGGCATCCGCCAGCTATCATCTCTGGGCGGTGGCACCCGTGGCGCAGGGTACGGGTGGAGACAGAACGGAAGGCCACGACCTCTTTCATAACTCGCGCGTCAATGTGGATACCAGCATTGCGGGACTGGCCCGCCTGGCCGGAAGGTCCACGCCGGAGTGGCTGTCTGGTGCGCTCCAGAAGATCGGCGGCGACTTGCAGGAGTTTGAAGCCGATTGCACCGGCCGCGAAGCCCTGGAGAACGCTCACAGGCTGTCGCCAATTTATAAGGAGACCCTCGATCTCTACAGCCGGATCAAGGGAAGCGGGTTAGACGCTGAGGCCAAAGCGGGCATGGAACTCGAATTAGAGGCAAAGATTGCGCAATTCCAATCGGCTCTCACCGAACTCCTCGGACTCGACATGACCGCGTTCCGCACCAATGAGACCAAGGTGCAGGCCGGCGGATTTCGCGGCAACTCGCCGGATGAGACTCCGCGCAGTGTGGCGCCCGGAGAAGAATTCCGGGTTCGCATTCATGCGACCCAGGCCACGACTCAGACCAGGCTGACAAAAGTATGGCTGCAAAGCCGCACCGGAGACGAGTGGAAGGCAGAAAATATCACCGCGGCAATTGATCCGGCAGCGACTGCCTCGGACCCTATCTTCAAGGTACGAACTGCGGAGAACGCCGAGGCGACCAAGCCTTTTTTCACCCGGCCTACGATCGAGCAGCCCTACTACGACATCTCGCGGCAGCAGTGGCGGGACCGCTCGTTCGCGCCTTATCCACTGGCGGCATGGGCCGAATTCACCTTTGACGGCCTGCCGGTCCGGCTGGGCGAGGTGGTCCAGACCATGGACCGCGTGACCGGCCCGGGGGGTATCTATGAACCCCTGGTCGTCACTCCGGCCGTGGGCGTGCGCGTGGACCCGGAAGCGCGCATCCTGCCTCTTGACGGAAGCGCTCTGCCTGTCCACGTCACGGTCCATACCCAGGGCGCGGCCGAGGGCACGGTGACGCTTACACTGCCCGAGGGCTGGCGCTGCGACCCCGCGGAGGCTCACTTCAAGCGCTCGGCGGGTGGGGACAACGAGGCAATCCCTTTCCTCGTCACCCCTTCCGAGGTGAAGGCCGGAGGCGCCTACAGCATCCAGGCGGTAGTTCGCTCCGGGGAGCGCACCTATGACTCTGGCTGGCGAAGCGTGGGGTATCCCGGCCTGCGCCCGTACAACGTATTCAGCACCGCCGCATTGAAAACGCGAAAGGTAGAGGTGAAGCTGGCTCCGGGCCTGAAGGTGGGATACGTGATGGGACCGGGCGACATGGTTCCCGAGGCGATCGAGGAGCTGGGCGCCATGCCGCACATGCTGACCTCCGACGACCTCACGTCGGGTGATCTTTCGGCGTGGAATGTCATCGTGATCGGCATCCGCGCCTACTCCACGCGCCCGGAGTTGACCGCTGCGCAGCCCCGTCTCGATGAGTTTGTGCGCAACGGCGGAACGTTGATCGTGCAATACCAGACCGCCAACTTCCCTGCCCCGCTGCCACTGTCGATGGGATCGCGCACCCAGGAGCGTGTGGTGGACGAACAGTCGAAGGTAAAACTTCTCGCTCCGGAAAATTCGTTGCTGCAATGGCCGAACGTCATTACGACGGCGGATTTTGACGGATGGGTGGAGGAACGCGGACATTCCTTTCTCGACACCTGGGATCCGGGATATACCGCTCTCACTGAAACCGCAGACGCGGGACAAGACCCCCAGCGAGGCGGTTTACTGGTTGCACATCCGGGCAAGGGCACTTATATCTATGTGGCCTATGCGCTGTATCGCCAGTTACCCGAGTTAGTCCCCGGCGCCTATCGTATTCTGGCCAACTTACTGAGCGCCGGATCGCAGCATTGAATGGCGTGATGCGATCGCCGGCGGCCGTCATTTTCGTCAGGACGGGATTCGTGCTTTTACACCGGTCGAGTCACTTACAAAGACATAACGACCTTCCCGAGTAAGTCGCAGCGATTGCACAAGTGATTATTAAGGATACGTTAAAGATAGGTATATCTAAGCGACTTACAACGATTATTCCGATTTGTGGTCCCTGGCAGACCATGTTAAAACTCCGTGAATTCGTCAAATATTCATCTACATCTGAGACGCTTTGAAGCGGACAAGTGCGGCGAAATTTCCGCTCATCCGGATTCATCTTCTTAGCTTTCCAGGTTCATCTGCACCGTGTATATCGACAGCATCATTCACGCGCGGAGAAGTGAAAGGCAAATAAATCGTGTGCGCGCCCTAAACGGTGCGATCACGAACCAACCGATTTTAGAGAACAAGAGAGGCCCAATGAACTTCAGACTTAAAGCGGCTGTCGCAGCACTTCTGGCAGCCAGCCTGGTTAACTCCTATGCTTACGCAGCGGATCCCCCAGCTCCGGCGAAGAAGCATCCCGTACGCAAGGCCGCCAAGCCCAAAGGCCCGACGGTGGAAGAGCAGATTCAGTCGCTTCGACAGGAGATGCAGACCCAGATCGATGGCTTGAAGACCAACCTTGCCGACAAGGATGCGCAGCTCAAGCAGGCGCAGCAGGCGGCAGCCGATGCCCAGGCCGCAGCGGCCCGCGCGCAGCAGGCAGCGACTGCCGAGACACAGGCAGTGAACGACAACCAGCAGGCAGTTACGACGCTGCAGTCTACGGTTACCGATCTGAAGGCCAATTCGGTTTCGCTGGCGACCACGGTTTCCGATGAGACAGCCAAGATCAAGAAGGAAATCTCCAGCCCGGCGTCGCTTCACTACAAGGGAATCACCATCACACCGGGAGGCTTCACCGCGGGTGAAACAATTAACCGCACCAAGGCCACCGGCGGCGATATTCCTACCGCTTTCAGCGCCATCCCGTATGAGCATGCCGACGCGTACTCGTTGAGCGAGTTCTACGGCAGCGCACGCCAGTCGCGCGTCACGATGATGGCCGAGGGCAAGACCAACTGGGGTACGCTGCGCGGCTACTACGAGGCTGACTGGCTGGGCACCGGCATCACCTCCAACAACAACCAGTCCAACAGCTACGTGCTCCGTCAGCGCGTGATCTGGGGCCAGGCCGAAACCAACAGCCACTGGGCCTTCACCGGCGGGCAGCTGTGGTCTCTGGCTACTGAGGACAAGAAGGGCATCTCCAACCTGTCGGGCGATATCATGACGCCGCAGACCATAGACCCGAACTACGTTACGGGCTTCGTGTGGACGCGCCAATACGGCTTCCGCATCACCAAGACCTGGAATCACGCGGCGATCGGCGTGGCGGCAGAGAATCCTCAAATCCTGTATACGGCTTCGCTCGCCGGCAACACACCTTATGCAGTGCTGGGCAGCGCCGGCAACAATGGCGGCAACTACAACGCCGCCATCAGCGCCAGCGCCACTACCACCTATGTGCAGAACTACACACAGGAGCCGGGTACGACTTCGTACCTGCCGGTGTACAACACCGTGGTTGCCAACACCAACATCGCCAACCTCTCGTTCAACTATGCTCCGGACGTGATCGTCAAGCTGGCGCTTGATCCCGGCTGGGGTCACTGGGAATTCATCGGTATCGGGCGCACCGCGCATGAAACCATCTATCCCGGCGTGACCACCGATATCGCGAAATACGGCGGTCAGAAGGATATCGAGACAGGAGCCGTTGTGGCCCCAGCCTCGACCTCTGCAGGCGCCTTCTCAAACAGCATCGCTCTGGGTGGCGCGGCTGCCAGCATGCGCGTTCCGCTGGGTCCGATGATCAGCTTCGGCGCCAAGGGCCTGGTGGGAGCCGGTGTCGGCCGCTACGGCGATACCACGCTCTCCGACGTGACCACCAACAACTGGGGCGGCCTCTCGCCGCTTCACAACGTCTCCGGCCTGTTAACCCTCGAGGCCACGCCAAGTCCGCGGCTGAACATCTGGCTCAACTACGGCGGCGATTATGCCGGCCGCGACGACTGGGCCAACGCCGGCGCGACCACACTGGGCGGACCAACAGCTACCTTCTGCCCGACCGGCTTCAGTTCGCCTTCGCAATGCACCTCCAAGCCGACCGCGGCACTTCTGGCGGCCGGTGGAACGTGGGGCGGTCACTGGGGAGCGCCTTCGGCCTCCGCGCTCGGATACGGTTCCCGCGTGCTCAGCAACTCGGCTTGCAACACCAACGCGTCTCCGGGCTTCAACGGCGGTTCAACGGGTTACTACCCCGGCGGCTCCTGCGGCGCCCAGACGCGCGACGTGCAGGAAATCACCGGCGGCTACTGGTACGACTTCTACAAGGGCGACAAGGGCCGCTTCCGCCAGGGCATCCAGTATGGCTATGCGGTCCGCGAGGGCTGGTCGGGTGCTTCCGGTATCGGCGCCAAGGGCATCGACAACATGGTTTGGACCTCGCTGCGCTACTACCTGCCGTAAGTGCAGGCAGTTGCCGGCTTCAACCGGAAGGGCAGCCCTCAGGGCTGCCCTTCTGCTTTTTGGTCGATGCTAAGGAAGCTTGGGTTCGCCGGTGGGAAGGAATGCGATTCCCTGAAGCATCGCTCCGGAGGCGAGGACGTCGCGGAGGCGACCGGCATTTGGTCCGCTGATCCGGGCTGCCGTGCGAAGCACTTCAAGCGCTGCGCTCGGCGCCGTATCGGGCGCCATGCGAAAGATCCACGGTACGTTGGTCGAGGTAAGAGCCTGGTCGGCACTGAGGGCTATGACGGGGATGAACGTCTTGAGCGCGAGTTGCTCGGCCAGGTGGGCAGAGTCGCGATCGAGGGCGATGATCGCCAGCACGTGTTCGTCCATGAGGGCCCGCACCAGTTGCGTGGAAGCAGCGCCCCAGTTCTGATCGCTGCCAACAGAGATCAATCTCCACTCGTGAATCTGCCGGCAGATTCGCATGAAGTGCAGCCAGCACGGCAGGATCCCGTACGATCTTCTCCGCTTGCGGCCCGAAAATGACAATACCAAGCTGCCCGATCGGCAGGTCGGCCGAGTGCGGACCGTTATAAGCCACACCATCTTCGCCCACCCGCGCGTAGGGCGCCGCGGGCCGAGCAGACAACTTGGAAGCGTCCTGATCGGGGTTCACGCCGGCTGGCCCTCCCTGATCCCCGGCAACCGGGTCGGCGGATCTCTCCATGGTCGCGCGGCGATAGGTGATCGCTCCGTTGTGCACCGTGCCGAGATACATGGGCGCAACATTCTTCTGGTTGGGGTCGAAGACCATGTGGCCGGTCACGCCGTCGTACTGCTCGATATCTGCCAGTGCGTCGTGGATGCGAGCCCGGTTGAGTCCGGCTTTGCAGATCGAGTCGAGCAGTGCGTTCATCGCGTCGTAGGCGAGCGAGGCAAACTGCTCCGGCTGCTCGTTGAAGCGAGCTTCGAAGCGGCGATTGAAGTCCACCCAGCGCGGGTCGCTGCGCGAAGGATCATAGGGAAAGACCGCTTCAAACCCTTCTGCCGCCGATCCGGCCTGCGTCAACAGATCGGCGCCGAGGGTGCGATAGGAACCGAAGACCGGAATCTTGATCCCGCGGCTCTGCATCTCCTTGAGAATCTTCGCCGTCTCCGGCTGGTCGGCCCACAGAACGATCGCATCCGCCCGCGAAGACTGGATGACCTGAAGCTGGTGCCAGTAATCCGTGTCGCCGGGCAGATACTTCTGTTCGATCACGATGGGATGGCCCAGCCGCCGCGCCGCATCGCGCAGCTTGAGCACGCCAAAACGCCCGTAGCGGTTGTTGACCCGCAGAATGGCGACCCGCTTGAGGCCAAGTTCCGTAAAGATGCGCCGCGCCAGCGTGAGGCACTGCACCCGGTCATCCTGAATATCGGTGAAGTACCAGGGGATGTAAGTTTCGGGGATAGTCGGATCGGTCGAAGCCGAGTTGACCACTGGGATCTCGGCGCGCAGCGCCACGCGCAGCGCGATATGCGTGGACTCGGAACTGATCGACCCGAAGATCGCCCAGTCCTGGTCGTCGTAGACCATCTTGACGGCTTCGTTCGAGGCCGAGCCCCAGATGGCAGTGCCTGTCGGACGATCGCTCCCGTAAACGGCGCCAGCCTGCCAGTTGTCGTAGTCTTCGATGAATCATGAGGCGAAAAGGCTTGCCCCCATATCCCCCGCGCGCGTTTGCCTCTTCGACCGCCAGTTGCGCGCCGTGCAGCATGCGCGTGCCAAAGACCTGGTCGGGATTGTGGTCGACAGGTCCGAAAAAACCGATGCGGACTTCACTCAGATTGGCAGGCTCAGGCAGGTCGCGCCCCGCGCCCGCGTAGATGTTGGGATGGGTGTAGTTCAGTTCGTACGGCGCCGCAAACTTGGCGTACGGGCTCAGGTCCGCGGGCTCGCCGGCGTACGGCGTAACTGACCGGTCCCGGGGCGGCCCCGGCGGATGTGCGCCGCACTCGCACGTGTGCTCCGCGGTCTGCTCCTGCGCGCTGATGCGCGATACACCGCTGAGAGCCAGACCGAGGCACGGAGCAACCAGTAACCATCCCTTGCGCATGACGACTACTCCTGCTTATTTGCCTTCTCTGTGATGAACATGGCGATGGCTTCGATTTCGACCAGCAGTTCAGGGCGGCACAGCTTGGCTTCAATGCCCGTCGAGGCCGGCAGCGGATCTAGGCCCTGTGCCTTGAAGAAGGCGGTGCGCTCTTCATTGAATGCTTCATAATCGCGGTCGATGTCGCGCAGATAGCACGAGGTACGCACGATGTCGTGCCAGGTGCACCCTTCGCTCTCCAGCAGGCCGGTGATGTTTTCCAGTGTGCGGCGCATCTGGGCGCGGAAGTCGCCGATGTGCACGCTCTTGCCGTCCTCATCGATCGACGCGGTCCCGGAGATGAGCAGGATGGTGAGCCCGTTCAAATCGATGCGCATCCCACGCGAAAACGAACTTGGCTTGGCATAGTGATACGCCTCGTTGAGCACGCCGTGATTGGTCATGGCGCGCTTTTGGATCGGGGCATGCGCAATGGTCTCAAGAATTTCAGAAAATGTACTCATGATGGTTAGCTCCTTGTGTCCTTATTGTTGAAAAATGCCGTGGCTCAACCCCCTGGCGGTCGCAACCCAGATGTCGCTGCCCTGGAAGTCGATGCCGAGAACATAATTGTGCGCCGGCGCGGTCGTGACGGCGATGGGCGTGACTGTGCCGTCGGCGCCCCGCACCGTCATCTCCGGTTTTCCGGTAGTGAGGGACGGACGATAAACGGCCCAGTTCGTTCCATCGTAGTATGCCAGTCCCTTATCTGTGCCAAACCAGGCATGGTTGGCGTCAATCCCCTTCACAAAATTCGTGAAATTCGAGGGCAAGCCGCTGTCCCTGGTCAGAAAGTTGTGCCAGTAGCGACCGTCGTAACGGCTGTCGCCAAAATACGTTGCGGCCCACAGGATGTTATCCACGTAGCTGACCGAGGTCACGATCTCGTGGATCAGGCCCTGGTCCTTGAACAGCACCATCTCGTTTTCCCCGTCGGGATCGTCATACTTGTCCCAGCGGCCCGTCTTCTGGTCGTACTCCAGCACGCCGCTGCCCCACACCGCAAAATACACCTTGGTCGGCGTCGCCGAGACGCCGTAGGTCCAAATCTCCGTCATGGGCGTATTGCGCTCGTTGAAGAGGGACCATTCATTCGTGTGCAGGTTCAGCCGGCATCCACCCGCGGCGGTCGCCACCCAGACATTTTCTCCCTCAACTGAAACCCCGTAAACCACATCGTTGCTGAGGCCGGAGTTGAGCTGGGTGAACGTGTCGATGCGGCCGCCCGAGATGCGGCTGAGACCGCCCATGGTACCCGCCCAGACGTCGCCGGTGCGTGCATCGAGCGCCAGGGAAAGAACGGCGCGGTGCGCCAGCCCATCGGCGGTGGTGTAGGTCTTCCATACCCCATTTTCGTAGACGCCGAGGCCGTTTTCCGTACCTGCCCAGATGCGGTCGCCGTCGACCAGAACCGAGAATACGTGGTTGTCTGGCAGTCCGTTGGCGGTCGTGAAATTCTCAAACTTGAAACGCGGCACCTGCGGCACCTGCGGTGCGGCTGACTGCGCTGCCGCGCCCTCGGCTTTTGCGTTGGTCCGCGTGGATTTCGCCTGAACGCGGGCCCCCTGCTCGACCTTGAGCGCGCGGCGCAGGCGCAAAGGCTATCGCGGCGAGAACCATCCACACAACTCTGCGAAACATCATCATCGCGTCCTCAGGTACTCGATGAGGTCATTCAACTCATCTTTGGTCAGGTCGTTGGTGCGGCCGTGCTTGTCTTCCGGATTGAAGACGGTCCAGATTTCCTCCAGGCTGCGCGCCGAGCCGTCGTGCAGGTAGGGCGCGGTGAGGGCGATGTTGGTCAGCTGCGGCGTATCAAACAGGCCCGAGTTGTCGGTTGGCTTGCGCGTGCCCACGTCAAACGACTTCTGGCTGGTACCCTTGTTCCCGCTGTGGCAATAGGAGCACTGGTTGGTCTCCGGTATCGGCACCCGGAACTTGTCGACCCTGCGCTCGAAGACGGCCTTGCCGCGTTCCTGCGCCGGGGTCAGTTCCCGTCCCGGAAGCCTCCAGCGATTAGGCCGGGCGGGCTGGCTGCGGATGTAGACCACCAGGTCCGTGAGGGCAAGATCGTCGTAATTCTCCGATCGCCAGAAGTATTTTTCCGTGCGCGGACCGCACTCGGTAGGCAGATTCGGATTGCCGCCGTTCCACTTGTAGGGTTCGGTGTCCTTTACGTCCTCGAGCAGGCGGTTGTCAACGATATCGCGGCCAAATCCGTCCGGCTCCAGGTCCCAGGTAAGCCCGTCGAAGGTCGAATCGATGTGGCAATTGGCGCACCCGATCTGTCCCTGAAAGGAGAAGCGCGACGTATAAAACGTCTGCTCGCCGTGGCGCAGCACCGAGAGCTTCTTCGGACCTTCGAGGTCGATCGTCGCAGCCACCCTGTTGCTGTGCGTATCGATGACGCTTAACGTATCGTCGAGCCGGTTGGCGACCAGCAGCTTGCCTCCATCGGGACGTCAACACCAAGCCGCGTGGATCGTGGCCCACATCGATGCGAGCCGTAACATAATTCGCGCTTGCCGAAAGATCCTGAGCAAACGGACCCTTGTGCGCGTGAACAAAGCGAAGCATGCGCGAAATGTCGATAACCGTGACAGATTCCACACCCTCGCAGGTGATGTAGAGGTGCGACTTGTCGGGCGAGATTGCCACGCCAAAGGGGCGCGTCGCATAGCGCTCCAGCTCGTCGAGCGGCAGTTCCACCGGCGCGCCAACGTCCGCACCAAAGATGGTGATCGTATCCGCAAACGCGCCGCTGTGTTCCAGATGAGCGAGAGGAACGAGATTCTTGGGATGCAGGTTTGCCGTAACTCCGAGACGCCCATCCGTCGAGAACGCGGTGTGGAAGGAGTGCGCGACGAAGGGCATTGCGATGCGGTCGACGACCACCGCGCGGGCTGCGTCGATGACCGTGATTTCGGATTCCGGCGGCAGGCGATTGCCGCCCGGCGTCGGTATCCGCGCCGGGTTCGGATAAACATGCGTCACATAGAGGCGTGCACCGTCAGGGCTCGGCGTAATGTAACTGGCGCCACGGCCCGCGGCGAGGCGCTTTTCTTCGACACCCGTCTGCGCATTCAGCACCGCAACATCGTTGGAGATGCGGTTGGCGACGAACAGGCGCGTGCCGCCAGGCCCCTCGATCACACTCGACGGTTCGGCCCCCACCGGCCATGTATTGGTCACAGCCAGCGTTTGCGTGTTGATAACCGAGATCGAGTCATCCCACGTGTTGCTAACCAAGAGGCGCGCCCCGTCATGCGAAAGCGAGATGCCCCGCGGCATGCGACCTACGGGAATGGCTTTGATGGCGGTATAAGTGGCTGCATCGAGCACGCGCACTTCTTCACTGCCCTGGCAGAGCACATAGAGTCGCGCGCCATCGGGTGAAAACACCATCTCGATCGGCGACGCGTAAGTGAGCACCTCGCCGGTTCTTCCCGTGGCCACCGAGGCCGCGACCGGACGCGCCTTCCACAGCGCTGCGCAGATGAGGACAGCAGCAAGCGAGCAGGCGACGGCGCATTGCTTGGCGCGCGATCGCGTGTGCTGCGGCATCTTCATCGCCCCTCGGATCATTTCGGTTCCTCAATCGTGAGAACCCTGTCAACAGGCTGCTTTTCCAGCGTCTGCTCGCGCCCGCTCGGCCAGCGGATCCGGATACTGTCGATTGTCGTTGCCGGGCCAAGACCGAAGTGAAGACGGTCATCATCCTGCGACAGATATCCCGACGCCGCGACGCGTTCCGCCGTCCAATGCTTTCCCCCCGCGGACACTTCAACGCGCGCGCCGATGCCATCGCGATTACTCTTCGTGCCCCTGAGCTTGATGGCAACCCAGTGCCCCGTATTCTGCGAAATGTTGTGGACCAGGGTTGCCTTCGCGCCTAAATTCACAACCAAGGCATCGACCTTCCCGTCGTTGTCATAGTCCGCGAAGCACGCGCCGCGAGCGGTCGTACGCTCACTCAGCACCGCGCCGGCCTCGCGCGACACGTCTGCGAAGCGACCATTGCCGATACCGCGAAACAACGTATGCTCCTGCGGGATGAGGTGGATGAGGCCGCCGTGGAAGATCAGGATGTCGGGCAGGCCATCGTTATCGAAGTCATAGATGCCCGTTCCCCAGCTCACATACTGCGCATTGGTCTGCGAGACCCCGTTCGACGCGCCGATGTCTTCGAAGCCTTCCTTGCCGACGTTGCGCAACAGGCGGTTGTAGTGCCCGTCCGTCACCCATAGATCCAGTACCCCTCGCCCTTCGAGATCGGCAAACACCGGCCCCATCGAGGAGGTTGACTCGCCGTTCTGGCCGAATGCCGTGCCGGTGTCGTTCGCCACTTCTTCAAACGTGCCGTCATGCTTGTTGTGAAACAGGAAGTTTTCGGTGCGATCATTGGCAACGTAGATGTCGTCCCAGCCGTCGCCGTCGTAGTCCGCCGCCGTCACGCCCATAGTGCGGCCGACGTAGGCGCCGATGCCCGACTTGTCGGTCACATCGGTAAACGTCCCGTCGCAGTTGTTGTGATACAGACGATTGGTTTCGCCTTCATAATCCAGCGGCCCGGGATAGTTATCCGCGGCATAAAAGTTGCGATACTTGGGGTCGAACTTCACATAGCGGCCGACGAACAGATCGACGCAGCCATCCCGGTCGTAATCGAGCCATGTAGAGCTGATGGCCCAGCCATCCACCTTGATCCCGGCCTTGGCCGTCACATCCGTGAAGTGGCCGTTGCCGTCGTTGTGGTACAGGATGGTCTTGCCGTAGCCGGTCACCAGCAAATCGACAAACCCGTCGTTATCGTAGTCAGCCGCGGTTACAGCAACCGAATACATATCCGGATTGAGCCCGGACTTTGCCGTCACGTCGGTGAAGTGGCCATTCCCATCGTTGCGATAAAGATGATTGTGCGGCGGAGGGACCGGCTTGTCCTTGAGCGGATAGGGATGCATCGAGTCGTCGAGCGGGCGCCCGTTGACCACATAGAGATCAGGCAGTCCGTCGTTGTTGAAGTCGAACCACACGCACCCGGCTCCCGTCCCCTCAAGCAGCGACCCGAGCTGCCGCGAACCGAAGCTATGCGTGAACTCGATACCGGCCTTGTCACTGGCATCCTCAAAGCGAATCCCCACCTGCGCCACCACCTGCGGTGGGGCCAACTGCGCCACCTGCGGTGGGGCCAACTGCGCCTGCGGCGCCACGGTCGCCAGAGAAGGTGTTTGAGATTTCACCTCGCCAGCGGCCGAAAAAGCGATGACGAGAAGAACAACTGCGCGAAGTGTCATAGTCAGCGGCTCCCCTGCGGGTTAGGCCGCGCAGCGTCTGGCTGATTGATCACCGACAGATCCGTCGGCGTCGTCGAACGCAACAGCACCGCCGGCACGTGATTTTCCGCCGCGCGCTCAGGGCCGGTATGACAGCCTACGCAGATGCGCTGCTCGCCGCGGCGAATCCAGAACCATCCGTGTTCCTGGCGGATCGTCGTGCCCTTGTCATCGAGGAGCGTGAATCGGATCGGCTGGTCCGCCGGCGCTTTCACGAAGAACGATCCGTCTTCTTCGATGGGGGCTGTCCCTACTCGCACTGCATGGCCCGCACCATCCATGCTTTCAAGTCGAAGCTGTTTCGGCGCAGCCTTCAAAACGCCTTCGCGAGTCTGCCGCGAGTCGAGGGCCAGCAGGTTGGCATAACTCCAGTCGTGCAGTGCCGATGGATGCTGGTGCGGACGGTTGCGTGGCGCGATCAAAACCGGCTCAACCAGGTGCATGCCGCCCAT
Organism: uncultured Acidobacteriaceae bacterium; assembly: GCA_963737665.1. Lineage (GTDB taxonomy): Bacteria > Acidobacteriota > Terriglobia > Terriglobales > Acidobacteriaceae > Telmatobacter. The sequence continues at coordinate 396,467 of CAVTTW010000016.1, read as the reverse complement.
GCTGAGCACGGTGGTCATCGCTGGTTGCTTCCCATCGAGGTCTGCCTCGATCCGGGGCTTCCACAGCTTGACCGCATAGCGGCCTGCTCCCGATGTCCGCATACTCAGGAGCCACTCGCCCATCGAGGTTTCAGCGAACGATCCATCGTATTCACCCGCGGGCGCCGGAATGCGCGCTTCATTGGCGAGTGGCGAAGTGAATCGCGCCAAGGTTGCGCCATGGGTAAAGACCACATCGCCGGAAGCCAACTGGTGGCCGCCCCATCGTCCCGCACCGGTCACGGGGCCATGGTCGCACCGGTAGGACTCTACCCCGGAGCCGTCCGAATAGACGAGGAACAACTCGGGCTTCGCACCCAACCCTAGCGGAAAGCCGGCTTCGAACAGGATGCGCCCGTCCGCCAGCACATCCGTCGGAATGGCGTTCGCAGGCATGTACGTGAGCGGCAACTCGTTCTTGCCGTCGAGATCTGCCGCCGCCACTTGGAAACTTCCCTTAACTGTCCGCCGTGCGAAGACGAGCCGCCTTCCGGGCAGGTAGAACGGGCGGATTGCATCGGCAGGACCCGCAATGACAGTGCGCACGGAGCGGTCGGCGAGGGTGAGTTCCCATATCTGCCAAGGGTCGCCGGCCGCCTTCTTTCCCGCGAAAAGAACCGTTTTCGCGTCGAAGGAAACATTGGCGTCGGCCGTAGCAGCGAAGTCCGGAAGCAACGGCTCCGCGTCTCCGTTTTCATCGATGAGAAGCTGGGCTCCCTTGGGGAAGCGCTCTGCGCCATGCAATGCCGCCAGCAGTTCGTAGTCCGGCGCCGCGGTAACGACAAAAGAAATTTCCGCGACCCGCGTGATACGGCCGTCAAATCCGCACGCGAGCACGATCAAGGCAAGCGGCACAGCGACGAGGGTGCATCTGCGCAGCAACCTCATCCCAAGGCCTCCATCAGTTCACCGTCCGCAGGGCGGCAAACCGGGATGCGGGCCGCGCGCAGCGCGATATACGGCTCGAGAGACATCATCATGTCGTCAAACGCGTCGAAGTCCAGGGTTTGATCAGCGTCGGACCAGGCTTTCTCGGGGTTGGGGTGCACCTCGACGAGAAGACCGTCGGCTTCCGCCACGACCGCGATGCGGGCCAATGCCGGCACCAGCTCGCGATGGCCGGCGGCGTGGCTGGGATCGGCAATCACGGGAAGATGCGAAATCTGTTTGAGCAGCGCAATTGCCCCCACGTCGAAGGTGTTGCGCGTGGCGGTTTCAAAGGTGCGGATGCCGCGCTCGCAGAGGATCACATGGGGATTTCCGTTGTCCAGGATGCATTGGGCCGAGCGCAGCAGATCGGCAATGGTCGCCACCATGCCGCGTTTGAGCAGCACCGGCCGGCCGGAACGAGCGGCGGCTTCGAGCAGCGCGTAGTTCTCCATGTTGCGCGTGCCGATTTGCAGGATGTCGGCGTACTCGGCGACCAGGGAGACGTCGTCTTCCGACATCACCTCGGTGACGATGGCCAGGCCGCTCTCTTCCCGGGCGTGCGCCAGCATCTTGAGGCCGGCGAGGCCGTGGCCCTGAAACGCATAGGGGGAGCTGCGCGGCTTGAAAGCGCCTCCGCGCAGAACACGCGCACCGCCGCGGCGAACATGATTTGCCGTTGCGATCAGCTGGAACTCGGTCTCGACCGAGCAGGGCCCCGCCATGGTGACGAATTCGTCGCCACCGATCTCGAGATCGAGCACCGGAACGATGGTCCGCTGGCGCCGCGCCGTCTTGAGAACACCCGGTGAATCAGCAAAACGATCGTGCCAGCTTGCGCGCACGTCTTCTGCTCCAATCTGGGGAAGGCTCAGGCTACTCTGCCCGCCTGAGCCGCGCCTCCATCCAAAGATTGAGGGGTTGCCAAGTGTGATCTGCAACACCTTCCACTCTGTTTCTATGTCGGGAACGCACCGTTGTCTGTGATGAGTGAACTTGACTGTGGCAGCTTGCAGAGCCAATGCAATCTGCCGGCTCGCGGCACAGATGACTGGCTGGCCAGTGCACGACAAACAACCGCCGCACCTCATTCGACGCTGCCGCCCGGAGGAGTTCGGCCTGCCTTGCTTAGAGGAGAAGGCGGATCAGGAAGCCGCGAACGGCGGCGGTTGATAGCCGAAAGCCGCATCGACAATCGCAGCAATGCCCAGGGCGATCTCGTCCTCGAAGGGCCGGGCGGCGATCTGCACTCCGATGGGAAGACCCTCCGGCGACCGGCCCACAGGAATCACGGCAGCCGGCGCGGCCAGCGCGTTGAACCATTGCGTGTGCCGCACGGCGTCCAGGTAAGCGACGGTCTGCCCGTCGATCACCCATTCACGCTCAGCCGGACGGAAGGCGGGGATACTTGCAACCGGACAGAGCAGGACAGGGTAGTCGCGCATTTCTTCCAGAGTCTTGCTACGGAGCACGTCGATTTCAGCCCATGCATTCAAGAGTTCCGTCGCATTGAGAGGTCCCGAGGCTTCGGCGAACCCCAGAAATTCGGTGAAGATCGGGCTGAGACGTTCGCGTTTACCTCGGATCGCCGGCTCATAAAACATGGCCCCGCACTGGACGAAGAAGATCCGCCACAGCTTGCGCAGCGACTCGAGCGTGCTGGGCCGAAAGGGCTCGACGCGAAACCCGGCTTCCCGCAACACTGTAGCCGCCGCGTTGACCGCTGCGCGCGTCTGGGCAGTGACCGGAACCAGGCCGTCGTCTTCGAAGTACCCGATGCGGTGGCTGCGCAGTTCGTTGAGGGTCGGCGTGCGCAGCGCAACCGGCGGGCTGGCCGGATCCTCATGATCCTGTCCAGCCAGAGTGCGAAACATCAGGTCGACATCGGCTATGGTGCGCGCCATCGGTCCGATTGCGCCCAGGATCGAGAACGGCCCGACGCAGGGCGGCAGGTGGCCGCGGCCGGGGATGCGGCCAGGAGTCGGCTTGAGCGAACAGATCCCCGTGAAATGAGCCGGGACGCGCACCGATCCGCCACTGTCGCTGCCCAGTCCTGCCGCCGACATGCCGGCGGCGATGGCCGCTGATTCACCCCCGCTCGATCCACCAGGGGAGCGGTCGAGATCCCATGGGTTGTGCGTGGCTCCGTGCAGGTCATTGGCGGTTTCGTAGGCCATCAGAAATTCAGGGCAGTTGGTCGTGCCGAGGATGAGCGCGCCGGCGGCGCGAAGACGGGCAACCACGACCGCGTCCTCCCCGGGAACGTCGCCCTCGTTGAGCCGGCTGCCGATCTCGCAACGGAAGCCCCTCGTGGCGATCGAGGATTTCACCGTGACGGGCAGCCCGTAGAGCGGGCCGCGAGCAGCGCTTCCACTCTTGAAGCGACCGTGCTTTGGAGCGGACGCGGTCAGGATCGAAGTCGGCGAATGCATTCAAAGCCGGATTGAGCCGCTCGATCTGCGCGATGTGCGCTTCGGCCAGCTCGGGAATGGAGACCTGGCCGGAGCGCAGCATCTCCAATTGCCTGGTCGCGGAGGCGAGAACGACGATGTGAGGCTCTTCCTGCATGAAACGACCGTCCTACCTCCGCGGCGCCGACGGCTCGGCGAGCTGAATCGACTGGTCGTCCTTTGGCGTGGAAGGCAGCGTACGATAGTCAAATCGATATGAGCGTACCGGGTCGCCGGACTCAAAGCGAGTATTCCAGTTCAGCTGATAATCGAGCGCCGGGCCGTCATCGGGAAACTTCTCAGCTCGGGGGATACGGATAGGCCGTCATCTCGTGGAACGGAAGCTGGGCCACTGTGAACGGCGAAGCGTCCCACCAATCCATGTCCTTGACATACCCGTTGGCATAGAAGAAGTAGTCCCGCTTCCAATGCGGGGGCAGCGCCGGGAGCGCGGCCGGATCAAATTCCGCGGCGATCTCTTCGCCGCTGCCGAAGATGGCGAACCTGTTGTCGATGCCGGAAACGAGCTCAGTTACATCGCCGGTGCGGGTGTAGTTGCCGCGCTGCCGCTGGAACGGGCCCGTCAAGCTGACGCGGTCATAGTCATAGTCAAGATCGCCCGGACTGGCGCCTTCCAGCTGTTTCGGGTAGCCGCGGAAGTGGAGGGTAGCTGAGGCGAGCGGCACTTCGGATGTGCGCGACTGGGCGCCGGCGCTCTGGTCGATCAGCACCTGGTCCCAGTAGATTTCAAGATTGGTCTGGAGCCGGATGCGGCGCGTCCCTGCGGGCAGCTTTCCGGTCAAATCGACGATGATGGTGCGTTCGAGGCCCGCCGGGAATCCGGCTTCGCCCGGGATCCGTTCCCAGGTCCCGTCCGCCAGTTGCGCTTCGACGTAGGGCGAGATGGGCTTGATGCCCGCCTGCCATGCCGCGTACAGCGACGTGGCGCTGAAGTAGTTGACGTATCCGGTCATCAGCAGCCGGAGCGGGGATTGTGCGTCGAGCGGACCCAGGTCAAGCGTCAGGGCGTGCAGATTGGCGAAGCCATCATACGGCGTGGGTGTGAACCCGGAGGCGAACCGGTGATCACGGGTGGTGAGGCTGGCCAGAACGTCGCGGCCCTCGCCATCGGTGGCGGCGAGAGGCAGGCGCGTTCCCCCCGAAGCGACGACGCGGCCGGATGCGAAGGGCGGATCGTCGAGAAAGCGTTCATCGGGATTCACTTCGACGGTCTCAGGGTGATCGACCGCCACGAGTCGCAACTGGTCGATGTAGTTGACTTCCTCCATCGGCTCGATGAATCGAAGCGAGAGCTTTCCATCGACTGGAGCGATGCGCTCGCCATCGACCTTGACCCATTCGCCGGGGTTGGGAATATTCCGCCGCTGCGGGGTGAACCAGTGCCCGACCACCGCGGCCCCGATGACATCCGTGACCAGCCGATATTTGTGGCCATCCCACGCGAAGAGCACCGGACACGAGCTTCCGCGGCGGTCGGCCTCTTTCATGGCGATGGTCCGAGTCTTGGGCAGATCGATCTCGTCCTGGAGAACGCCTGTGGGCCAGAGGATGCGCAGCAGATCGATATCCGGCGCATCTCCGAGCCCGATCAGAAGCTCGCGGAGCGGCCTGCGTCTGGTAGCCCGAGGCGCCGGCGAGCTCCCACTTCTGCCAGTGGCCGTTGGAGAAGATCTCCACCTTGGCTCCGATGGCCGTCTTGTTGTCCGCCAGCCCGGCAAGGTCGAGACGAACCGAATGATGCTTGTTGGCCCCCTCGTTATGGAGCAGGACAGGCGGCTCACCCACTTGCGTGACGAGAAGATCGGGGGCGCCCTTGCCGTCCATATCGCCAGAGATCAGGCCACGAGGTGCCTTGAGGACGACTTTGTCGAGACCGAGCGCCTGGCTCACGTCTTCAAAGGACCCGTCGCCGCGATTGCGCAGGACACGAACCTGCGGGCCCGCCTTGGTCTCCACGATCGCCGCCAGGTCGATCCAGCCGTCGTTATCGATATCGACAGCAGTCACGCCCCATCCGCGCACCGCGCCATTCAGCGGCAGATCGACGCGCTCGAAGCGGCGGCCGATGTGGTTCGGTCCCTCGACATTGCGCCACAGGGTCAGCCCCGGCGCCCCGGCATGGGTCACCGCGATATCCATCCAGCCATCCTTGTTGAAGTCAAGGACGGTGATGCCTGTCGTCGGCGGGAGATTGTCGTCGTAAAGGGGCTGGGTCGGATACTTCCCTTCCCGCGGATTGATGTAAATCAGCGGCGCAGGGCCGTCGCCGGTCATGGCCAGATCGACGGCGCGATCGTTGTTGAAATCGGTGAGGATGGCGGCTGCGACGTTGCCGCCTCCACCTAGACCGGTCGGCTCGGTCCACTCGGTAAAGGTCTTGTTGCCGTTGTTGCGCCAGAGCACGTTGGAGGTCGGCGTGGCCGGAGTCGTCCCCGCCTCTGTTTTCTCGGCGGGAGCCAGCGGCGACCCGGTGATGAGCAGGTCGAGGTCCCCATCGTGGTCGTAATCCACAAAGGTGATGCCGGTCGGCCGGTTGCGCGGAACGAGCCCGGCATCGGTGGTCACGTCCTGGAACTTGCCTTTGCCAAGGTTTCTGAACAGCAAAACCTTGTCGTCGAGGGCAACGGCGAGATCGTTGAGACCGTCGCCATCATAGTCACCCACAGCGCAGGCTACGGCGTGGCCTGAAGCCTTCAGGCCTGCTGCCTCGGCGTCCCAATCTTCAAAGCCGCCGGCGGCCTTGCTGTGCAGGACGCGGATGGCCTGCGGCCCCGATTGCATCAAGACCAGGTCCATGCTTCCATCGCCGGTCGCGTCGAGCATGCAGGCGCCCCCAGTCGTGGGCTGCGGCCTGTGTTCCAGGCATGAAGGGACTGCGCTACCAGCTTTACTGGAATCATCGGAAGTCGCGGCGATTCGGGCTCTTCGACGGGCATGACGGTCGAGTAATGGCCCTGTTCTCCATAAGCGAGACCGATCGCCGCGGAGATCTTGGTGCTGGTCAGATGCTGGAAGCGCTTGAAGTGCTCCTTGGCGTCGGCCGTGCGGCCGGAGCGCTGCAGGGCGCGAGCCAGCGCGAACTCGGACGAAGCGTGGATGGGATTGACTTCAAGAGCGTGCTGCAGGGTGGCAATCGCCTTGTCGAAGTCCTTCATCTCCTGGTAGCAGACCCCCTCGAAGTACCAGGAATCCACGTCTTGCGGGTCGAGTTTGACGGCTTGCTGAAAGCTGGCGAGGGCGGGTTCCAGTTCATTGCCGGCGTGCTGGGCGAGGCCCAGGTTGTACCAGGCCTGGGGATTTTTGGGATCGAGGGCGATGGCCTGCTGCAGCGCCGTCTTCGCCTCGTCCAGCTTCTGCAGCGTCATCAGGGCGATCCCCTCGTTGATGAACGCCTGGGCGAGCTTGGGATCTCTTTTGACCGCATCCGCGAACGATGCAGCGGCCTTGTCGGTAAACTGCTGCCCCATCTGGGCGACGCCGCGGTTGTTGAGGCGGACTGCCTCGGCGTCGAGCCGTGCCTGAGCGGGTGAGTACCCCGCTCCCACGATGAAAAATGCTAGTCGGGGCGACCCACCCCAGCCTTCGCAAACTGCAGATCCCCAAATCCTTCTCCCACGGCGGCCGGACGCGCCCCACGAAACTTGGACTTCCCATAATTGAGTCCGGTGAACCATTCAGTGTATGCGAGGCGAACCGAGACTGGCATCCGGAACCGCGGTTCGGGTTGACGGGGTGAACACCGGCCGCTGCACTTTATACTCTGAAGGTGCTACCGTCCCTCGAATCGCTCGACTGGCGCGGCTTTCTGGCGCGGCCCCGGCTCCCTTCGCCGTCCGCCGAGGCGCTCGATATCCTGGGCCGGCAGAACATTTTGATCACGGGAGCCGGCGGGTCAATCGGATCGGCGCTCGCCTGCGCGGCTGGCTGCTCTCGCCGGCGGACGGATCGTCCTGCTGGAGGCTTCGGAAAGCCGGCTGCACTCGGTGATGAGCGACTTGCGGGCGCGGGGCCTTAGCGGCCGAGTGCGCGCAGTTCTGGGCAGCGTTCTCGATTCGCCCCTTCTCGATGAGGTCTTCGCCGACGACGCGCCGAACATCGTCTTTCATGCCGCGGCGTTCAAGCATGTGCCCCTGCTTGAGGAACAACCCATCGCCGCGGTCGCCAACAACATCTTTGGCACTTTGACGCTGGCGGCGGCCGCAACCCGGCATGGAGCCCGGGTCGTGCTGCTGTCGACCGACAAAGCCGTGGAACCCGCATCGGTCATGGGCGCCACCAAGCGCGTGGCGGAGCACATTGTGCTGCAGGCGGGAGGAGTAATTCTCCGCCTGGGCAACGTTCTGGCTTCGAGCGACAGCGTCACCGAGATCTTTGCCCGCCAGATCGCCCGCGGCGGTCCGCTCACCGTGACCGAACCCGCAGCGCGGCGCTACTTTCTGTCGATGGATGAAGCCGTGGACTCGCTGCTCATCGCCGGCGCACAACCGGAGACGGCGGTGTTGTGGGCGCCGCGACTAGAGGCCGAGCATTACATCACCGACCTGGCCCACTTCATGGCGGACGCGTTGGCGCAAGGCCGTAAAATCCCCATCGAATTCACCGGGCCCCGGCCGGGAGACAAGGAGGCGGAGCGGCTCTGGTCGGCGACCGAATCGGTTGAAACTTCGGCCGACGCAATGCTCGTGAAGATCGCGACGAGCAAGCTGCCCCCGGACTTATTGCACAGTTCCCTTGACCGGCTTCGTGGCGCCCTGGTGGACCGTGACACGGCTGCTGCGCTCCGGGAGTTGTGCCGGCTGGTTCCCGATTACACCCCGAGCGCAATCGCGGCGGGAATGATGACCGACCTGAGATCGCAGGTTGCGCGATGACTTTCCCCGATCCACCCAGGCGGCGCATCGGGGTGGTCACGACGTCCCGTGCTGACTACAGCCATCTGTACTGGCCTCTGCGCGAGCTGGCGGCGCATCCTGCCGTCGAGCTGGGCGTCTTCGTGGTCGGCGCGCATCTTTCACCGGCCTTTGGAACCACGGCGCGGGAGATTGAGCGCGACGGGTTTCCGGTCAAAGCCAGGATCGAATGTCTTTTGAGTTCGGACAGCGACACCGGGATGGCCAAGACCATCGGGGTAGCCATCCTCGGATTGGCGGACGCCTTCACCGCGTGGCGGCCTGATTTGCTGCTGCTGATCGCCGACCGCTATGAGATGCTGGCTCCCGCCTCGGCTGCTCTTGCCATGCGCATTCCCATTGCCCATATCGAGGGCGGGGAGATAAGCCAGGGAGCGATCGACGACCACGTGCGCAACGCTCTGACCAAGATGGCGCATATCCATTTCACTTCGACGGAAACCGCGCGGCGGCGAGTGATCGCGATGGGCGAGGAACCGTGGCGTGTCCATCACGCCGGGGCCCCGTCGCTCGATCACCTGAGGCGCTCTCAGTTGCTCAATCGCGATCAGTTAGAAGCGCAGCTTGGGATTCAGTTGTCGGCACCCGCCATCCTGGCGGCATGGCATCCGGTCACCATCCTGCCCGACACCAACGCCGAGGCTCATGCCTTCTATGCGGCACTCGCGCAAGGGAAAGAACAGCTTATCTTTGTGTACCCTAACTCGGACGCGGGAAGTTATTCCCTTATGGAACAAACCCGTGCGATCGCCCAGGTTCGCGCGGATACGCATATCTTCGTAAACCTCGAGCCGATTGCTTACTGGAGCCTCATGGGGCAGGTCGATGCGATGGCTGGTAATTCTTCGAGCGGCATTATGGAGGCAGCTTCCTTCGCGCTGCCGGTTGTGAATGTGGGCATGCGTCAGCAGGGCCGGGAACGCGCCGCCAATATCATCGATGCGCCGCCAGACTCCGCCTCGATCGTCACTGCGATTCGACGGGCGCTCGAACCCTCGTTTCGCGCCAAACTGCGTGGCATGCGCAATCCTTACGGCGACGGGAACGCGGCGGGAACGATTGCGGATGTGCTGGCAGGTGTCTCCCTGGAAGGAATTCTGATCAAGAAACCAATGCCGCTGGATAAGTGAAAACATTTACTAAGTGAATATCTTATGACTTAGGCTTGCCGATCATTCCTGTTCCTTAGAAAATCGACGCCAATGTCCTCTACACAATTGACACCGAGTGGGCGCGGGTCTATAACAGGTTCTAAAGAGACGGAAGTTCAGGCAGCAGATTACCAAGATGGAGAGTTATGCATAAGTGACCCTTCTATCACCCGTGAATTGTTTGGGATATGGTGATTTGGCGAATGAGATTTCCGCAGCAACCCCCCGGACGCCCTGCGCATCAAGGCGAGGGTAAGGACAGAGATTCCTGGGTCCAGGTGTTGGGGGGAACAGGGGTTTAGTCGGGCTCCGAAGAAACTACGAACGCTTTCCCAGACTGGGTAATCCCGGTCGATGGATTCCAATTCGGGTTTTGCACTTTCTCAGATCTCCAAATCGACTCGGGTCCCTTGTAGCGTGACTACCTAAACTTGAATTTCATCCCCCTCAAGAGCAGGTGTTCCATGGTGGTCAAAGCGCAGAGCAAAGGTCGGGGACTCTCCGGATTGGTCGTCGGCACAGACAACGTGCGGCGGTATTTTCCCAGGAGTGTCTCCACGATTGAACTAGAGTTGGATCATCTAAGGATCCAGTGTGGGCTGAGGCCAGATTTCTGGCAGGGTCAGCCTGAAATCTACGATCCACGCCTGTGCGCGTGGCTCGAAACCAAGCACATGCATGCAAGCCGTGACCGGCATCCGGTAACGCTGGCCATGGTGCCGGCGGGCAAAAACGCATTCCGGCTGCAACCAGTGGCCTCCGAAACTCGGGAACGGGCCTCTGTCCAGACGCGACCTGCAGCTTGACAGTTCGCCGCGTCACCCGCGGCACTGGATTGCCGGAAACACGCCAGAACCGCGGTGGCTTCCGGCAATCCAATGGCACCTTCGATTCACACGCTTGGCGGCTGCTTCCTGCCGCAACCCACTTTGAAAGCGTATTCAGTCCAGGCCTGCACGAGTCTCCCCATGTCGGATTCTCGAAGCGGTGGTGCGAACTGGTGACATTGAAAGAGACGTCAGCAAACAACCAAGCCTGAAAACAGCGACCCCGTCAGGCCTGAAAACAGCGAACCCCTCAGCAAACCGCACCTTGGCGCGGATTAGGAAATGTGTCGGCATTCTCGGCCTCGCCTTTGTCAAGGCATGCGAAGTCCTTTTCCACTGCAACGTCAAGAGATTCAGGCCGCCCCAGGTCGATATTGCCGTAAAGGCCCACGTCCTGTCCCTCGGCCCACGTCTCTGTGCTCTCGGCCGGAAGAACAACCGTGATGCTGTGAGCCTCGTAGCGCACTGTCATTGCCGTGCAATGCGGGCTTTGCTCCAGCGCATAAGTCAGTGCCGCTCCGGGTCCCGGGGCGAATCGCACCGTCTCCTCAATGTGCCCGTCCTGCAGCAGCCGCGCCATCTCTGATGGAGACAGGCGCAGGCGTAGCGAGTTTTCCTTCATGCGCAGTTTCATCTTATTAACCCTTACTGGTTGCTTCTTTTATTCACCGGCCGGCGCCGCTGGGACCCCCAGCTATGCATCTACCGCTTAGATGCTATCGAACCAGGGCGGTTCCACTCAAAGAGGATGTTGACTCGCTCAAAGTATCCGGACTGGGTATTCGGGCTGGGTTATTCGGTCTTGACAGGTTCCAGTCCAGAAGTTGAAGGTCGATGCCGAGGAGAACGAATGCAGCCGCCCCAGCGAAGCCTTGAGTTCACGCAGGTGACGGAGTGGAACGACGGCGAGGTACGCATGGTCGACGACTCATTGGCTGCGGAAGAGCCCATGGAAATCCGACTGGGCGGCTCGCCGCTAACGGTCACCATGCGCACCCCGGGGCATGACCTGGAGCTCGCCGCCGGCTTTCTGCTGACCGAGGGAATCATCCAGTCGCCTGATCAGATCGCGGCCATGCGCACGGCCATACCCGCGAACGGCACGAAAGCGAATTTAGTTGAAGTGGAGTTGAAGGATTCTTCCTTTGAATCCACCGACCTGCAGCGGAACTTCTTCGCGGCTTCCAGTTGCGGCATCTGCGGCAAAGCATCGATCGAGGCCGTACGACTGCGTGGATTGCAGCACCCGGACGCCACATTCCGGTTTGACCCGGAACGTTTGTGCACGCTTCCCGATGCGCTGCGCGCGGAGCAGGCAATCTTCAGCAGAACGGGCGGCTTGCACGCGGCGGCCCTGTTCGATGAGCACGGAGATGTGCTGGCCCTGCGGGAAGACATTGGCCGCCACAACGCAGTAGACAAGATTGTCGGGTGGGCGCTGCGGGAAGGCCGTTTGCCCCTGAGCCGTCACGTGCTGCTGGTGAGCGGCCGGGGCGGATTTGAGATTGTGCAGAAGGCGCTGGCGGCCCGCATCCCGATACTTGCTTCCGTCTCGGCGCCCTCAAGTCTGGCCGTAAAGCTGGCCCGCGAATTGGGGCTGACTCTGATCGGCTTTCTGCGCGGACGTCGCTTTGTCGTGTACTCGGGGGGATTTCGCTGCCTGCCGGAAAGCCGGGAGAAGCGCGCAGTCGCCAGTTCTTCGGGATAGCCGGGATCACGTCCGCCTGGCCGGACCAGGGAGTGAACTGGGCGCCGTGCGGAATCATGACCACATCTCCATGCACGCGCATCCAATCGCAGGTCATCGGCGCCAGACGAGCTCTTCCCGGCGCCAAAAACAGGCAGAAGTTTCATTCGCAAGGAGAAAGACATGGCGAGCACGAATCGCTGGGGAATTGCCGTAGCCGGCTTCCTCATGCAGGTGGCCCTGGGCGCCGTATACGCTTGGAGCGTCTTCCGCATTCCCCTTTCCAGCCGTTTTCACTGGTCGATTGCCCAAGTCACGCTGACCTTCACGATTGCAATCTCGGTTCTGGGCGTCGCGTCGTTTCTCGGCGGCCTGTGGCTGAACAAGAAAGGTCCGCGCATCGTCGCCCTGACGGGCGGGTTTCTCTATGGGCTGGGAGTCTTCCTGGCCAGCTTTTCCGCCGACAGGCTGTGGTGGCTCTACCTGAGCTACGGAGTGATCGGCGGCATCGGCCTCGGGTTTGGATACATCGTCCCCGTCGCAGTGCTGGTAAAGTGGTTTCCTGACCGCCGCGGTTTGATCACTGGGATTGCGGTCGGCGGATTCGGCGCAGGTGCGCTGGTGACCGCGCCAGTCGCCACGCGGCTGATCCAGTCCGTGGGCGTGCTCCAGACCTTCGCTTACCTCGGGATTGCCTATCTCATTGTGACCATGGCGACGGGTTTCTTCATGCAGAACCCGCCGGCAGGATGGGCGCCGGAGGGATGGACGCCCAGCGCTATCCAGACCGCGCAAAGATCGAAATCGGATTACACCCTGGGCGCGGCTCTGAGGACGTGGCAATGGTGGGCCCTGTGGCTGTTGCTTTTCCTCAACACCAGCGCGGGCATCTCGCTCATTTCGCAGGAGTCCCCGATGTTCCAGAAGATTGCCGTCGTGAACGCGGTAGTGGCTGCGGGCATGGTGGGCATCGTCAGTGTCGGCAACGCCGCCGGGCGGGTCTTCTGGGCCTGGGTATCCGACGCCATTACACGCCGCTGGACGTTCGTTGTCATGTTCATCCTGCAGTTTGGTCTGTTCTGGATTTTGCCCTCGCTGGGCGCTGTGGCGCTGCTGACCACAGTCTCGTTCGTGATTCTGATGTGCTACGGGGGAGGGTTCGGAACCATGCCTGCCTTCGCCGCCGACTACTTCGGCTCAAAGAACGTGGGCCCCATCTATGGACTGATGCTGACCGCGTGGGGCGCAGCCAGCGCGTTTGGGCCACTCCTGATCGCCCATACCCTCAAGACCACCGGCAGCTACGCGAGCGGACTGCACATCATCGCCATGATTATGGCCGTTTCAACCGTGCTGCCGATCCTGGTCAGGCCGCCGCGAGCGCAGTGACAGCACGCGGTATCATGGCTTCCATGCTGCCTCGTCGCCTTATTTTCTACGCACTGATCGTTGTCCTGGCGTGGGCAACGGCAGTCTTACCTGCTTGCGCCGCTGACAATGCGCCAGCGCTGGAGGCGTTTCATCAGCGATTCGAAACGGCGCTCCGACAACATGGCGTGGTTGGCGGAGGACTTGCCTTTGTCCACCGCTCGAGCCCGGCGACGCAGTGTTTCTTTGGAGAGGCCCGCTCCGACACTCACCAGCGCACCGACGCCGAGACAGCTTATAACTGGGCTTCCATCACCAAGACACTGACCGCGATCGCGATTCTGCAACTGCGCGACCGGGGAAAGCTTTCGCTCGACGATCCCGCGGTGCGCTACGTGCCGGAGCTGCGCGAGGTGCACGATGCGTTTGGATCAATCGAGGACATCACTCTTCGCGAACTTCTGACGCACAGCGCGGGATTCCGCAATCCTACATGGCCATGGGACTGCGATGATGCGAAGGATTGCGCCTGGCAGCCGTTCGAGCCGACAAAGTGGTCCCAGGTCGCAGCCATGCTGCCCTACACCCATGTCGCATTCAAGCCGGGAAGCCGATGGAGTTACTCCAACCTGGGCTATGTGTTTCTGGGCCAGGTGATCGAGCGGCTGAGCGGCGACGACTTCGAGGTCTACATCGACAAGAACATTCTGAAGCCCCTCGCCATGACGTCGAGTTACTTCGATCGCGCTCCCTACTTTCTCGAAGATCATGTGTCGGCAAGTTATCTGCGCGCCGGCGCCAAACTGACACCGCAGCCGCTTAACTTCGACACCGGTATCACGACGTCGAACAGCGGTTTGAAGGCGCCCATTCCGGACATGGTGAAATATCTCCGCTTCCTGATCGGAGAACCAGGAAATGCACTGTACGAGGTGGTGCTGAAACGCAGTTCGCTCGAAGAGGCGTGGACCGGCCTGCTTCCGGCGAGCAACCCAGACGAGCCGCCTACGTCCTATACCGCCGGTCCGCATGGAACACAGCCGAGGATGGGCCTCGGATTCTTTGTGCTCGAGAGCGGGGGCCACCGCTACATCTACCACGATGGCGATCAGGGTGGCTTTTCTTCTGAATTGATGATCGACCCTGCCGGACACAGCGCCAGCGTTCTGATCGTGAACACCACGGACACGGGCGCTCCGCCGGCCGATGCGACGCATGCCGAGTCCAACACCGAACCCGACCCGCATACCGATCTGCGGCAAACATTGCGGACGGATCTGATTGACGCGGTGTTTCCCAGGTACGCGTCTGCTCCCTGACAGGGGCGCGCTCGCCGATTATCTGCCTGGCAACGGCCGCTTGAGTTGCAGCAGGTCCCACAGATTGCCGTACAGGTCCTCGAAGACCGCCACGGTCCCGTAATCTTCCTCGCTGGGAGGGCGTCGAAAGACGACACCGCGCTCGGTGTAGTCGCGATAGTCGCGCCAGAAATCGTCGGTATGCAGGAACAGAAACACGCGGCCTCCGGTCTGGTTGCCGACCCGGCCAGCCTGTTCGGGCCCATCGGCCCGAGCCAGCAGCAGGCACGTTCCGCGAGGACCCGGCGGCGCCATCAGCACCCAGCGCTTTTTGTCAGAGAGGCGCGTGTCCTCAACCAGGAGGAAGCCGAGTTTCTGACTATAAAACGCGATGGCTTCATCGTACTCACGAACGACCAGCGCGATGTACCCGATCTGCTGCCGCTTCGAAGGCTCGGCCATCTGTTTATTTCTTGGTCCCAGAAGAAATCTCGGTGCCCGTACCGATGTCCATCGAAGGAGAGATGGGATTGCGCTCGTCGATCATGGTCTCGATGCATTCATTGAGGACGCCCTTGGCATCGAGGATGAACTCGATGGCATCGCGGCCGGCGCCATATCCGCCGGCATGCGGGGTGATATAGTGGGCGGCGGCCTTGACCTGATCGCGCGCGTTGGCTACGGCGACCGCAAAACCGCACTCGCGCAAGACGGGCAGGTCGATGACATCATCACCAACGTAGGCGACTTCCTCGATGGTCACGTTTTCCTTGTGCATGATCTCGCGCACCGCCTGCATCTTGAAAGCCTGGCCCATGTAGACGTATTCGAGCTTGAGGTCGCGGGCCCGCGTGGCCACGGTCTCACTGACGCGTTTGGTGATGACGCCGCATTTGAGCCCGGCGATGCGCGCCAGCGAAATGCCGGCGCCGTCATGGGCGCTGTATCCCTTGGCCTCCATCATGGTGGCGGACTGGATGCCGAAGCCAACCCCTCCATCGTTCCCCGGAAAGGTCTTATTCGTCTCCACGGGTTGAGTGCCGCGATTCGGGGAAGGAACGAGCCAGATGGTGCCGTCTGTCAAGACGCCGTCCACGTCGAACAGGATGATTTTGATGCGGCGGGCGCGTTGGTGCGCGGTCAGTGTCATGCTGCAATTTTAGATGCGCCGACGTATGAACCGGCACTCAGCACCCAAATCCGCGAAAATAGAAGCATGGATGAGACCCGGCCTAACGCCGCACCGGAAAGGCTGCTCCGCTCGCACCCGAAGATTACTACTTCGAGGGCGCGAACCTGGTTTTCACCGCGGCGTATCATCTGAAACGCGGGAGTTGCTGCGGTTCGGGATGCCGGCATTGTCCCTATGGGCACGCCAACGTAGCCGTGACCAGCAGGCTCGAGACTCCGCAGCCGGGGCCGGATCAGCGATCGGCGCCCGAGGGGGCAGCGCCGGACGCCGCGGGCTGAGGCGCGGCCGCGGGTTCGCGCACCAGCACCGCAAAGCGCGGGAACGCGAAGCTACCGCCGGCATCGTCGATCACGTTCAACTGGCAAAGGTACTGGCCGGGCTTAAGGTCCGCCAGGGGCACATCGAGTTCGATGGAGACGGCATCGCGTCCTTCCACGTTGAGCGCCTTGGCCTGGACAATCGGCGTCTCATACACCTTGGTTGACCCCTGAATGAGTTCCAGGCTGCTGAGCAGGTTGATGCCGGGCTTGGCGCCCTTGGGCGCGTTGTCAGCGGGCTTTTCTTGCGCGGGCGCATACACCTCGTAGAGCAGATACAAGTGCTGATCCTGCCGAAAGACGTGGCTGATGTTGGGCACATACTCCTGGCCGCCGCGCACCAGCGGGCTCTGCTGCTTGCTGGGCTGGCGCGCCGAGGCCAGCACGATCGAACTCATCTTGAGCGGAGACTTCTTCATCTCCGGCAGCGTGATGTCGGCTTCAAACGATCCCATGCGGCCGGTCTGGTTTTCGCGAACCACAAACTTCAGGTGATACTTGCCCGGCGGCAGGTTGAAGCTGGTCGTGTACTGAATATTCTTCTGCCGCGCCTGCAGTGAGGGATCGAGATTGAGCTTTACGGTTTCGCGCGCGCGGCCGATGGGGCGCTTCACCTCGTCGATGACTTCGCCGATGATGTCGAGCGTCGCCTTGTCCTTGTCGCCGCCTTTGACAAATGGAATCTGCGACCCGGGAACGATCAGCGAGACCGGCACATAGAAGCGATTTTCGTCGAGGCGGAAGTACATGGCATCGAGATAGACGGCCATGTCCGTCGCAGGCAGATCAGCGGCTAACTGCTCTTCAAGATCGCGCTCGCGGTCTTCCTTGCCGGAGTGCTGGAAGTCGGCGGGCGCGTAATACCCGGGGCGATATTCAAGCTTGATGCCGGGCCGGTTGATCTTGATCGTCAGCTTGCGGTACTTGCCGTCGCGCGCGGGATTGGTGGAGTGGAAACCGATCGCGTAGTACGCCGAAGTATCCCGCTGCACCTGCGCAAACGCCGGGGCAAAATCGTTGGAGTCGAAAAATGCCTTGCCACCCGTATCGGAGCTGAGCGTCGCCATCACTTCCTGGGTGGCGAAGTTCGCATTCATATTGTTGGTCAGCGCGCCGCCGTTGAATGCCCCGGTCCCGCGCAGGCTGCCCGTCGATGCATCGCCCAGCGGCGAGACCGCCTGCAACCCGCGCGTATCGACGCTGTAAATGGCAAGATTGGCGCGCACTCGCGGCGTTGATGGCCGCGCGCAGCGAGGCCTGGTTCTCGATGCCGTCGCGCGAGATGCCTCCCGAGAAGTACAGCAGGGATTTCTTCTCCTCGATCTTTCCCAGAGACTGGGAGATGGCCCGCAACGCAAACAGTTCGCGGTCCGTGTTCAGGTCGTTATATTCGCTCTCGTCCGGGCGTGTAAGCGGTCGCATCTTCCACCTGGTTCGAGTTGGAGTTGGCGCCCTGCGCGAAACCCTGGCCCTCGGTGCCGTTGTACATGCCGATCTCGTTCACCAGCGCGTTCTTGTCGGCGGTGAAGTCCTGATCGACCTTGAGCGTGTCGCCGAGAGAGACCAGCGCAACCAGATCCGCCGCCTGCATCTTCTTCTGCAGAAAGTCGCGGGCCGCATCCACGCTGCGATCAATGTCTTCAGGCTGCATCGAGGTCAAATCGAAAAATATAACGATGAGCCGGTGGTTGCGCAGGTCTTCAGGTCGCGCAACCTGGACTGCCTTGGTCCCAGGCCCTGAAGTGCCCGCGGCAAGCCCGCTGACCGTAGCTTCGTTGAGCGGCGTCGCCATGTCGACGCTCTGAAAATCAAAAGCGGCGATCTGCTGCTGCTTCCCGTTCTCATACACGGTGAAGTCGGACTGCTTGAGGCCGCGGACGAGTTCCCCGGTCTTCGCATCGCGGGCCACGACATTGGTGAGCACCAGTTCGGCATTGACCTTCATCACGAAGCTGCCCTGGTTGACGCTCTGTGGCGCTGTCTGCGCGGGCAGCGTTGCGCCCGGCGCCGCCAGTGCCATCGCCATCGTGAGTGCGACCATGCGTTCCAGGTTCCGAGTCATCTCATCCTTATTCTGCTGCTCACTCGTCGCGCCTTCATCCGGTTCGCCTCATTGCGAATCTCAGAACCGGAAGCGCGCCGTGAATTGAAACGACCGCATGGATCCGGCCGACGTTACCTGGCCGAAGGGCGATGCGAGGTTCGCTCCCAGCCCGCTGTAGAGGGTCGTATCCACACCCGAGTATTGCACCGTGTTGAACACATTGTTGGCCGTGGCGCGCATTTCAAAGCTGCGCGTATCGCCCAGTTGCATGGTCTTCGAGAGCGACATGTTGTTTTGAAGCGTGCCCGGGCCGGGAATGGAGTTGCGCGAGGCCGTGCCGTACAAGCCTGCGGGCGCTGTGAATGCTGCGGTATTGAACCAGTGCTTCAGCGATCCGCCCCCCGCTGTCAATGAGACGCCCGGAACGCGGTCGGGGCGCTGCTGTGCCGGCCGTCCCTCTGGCTACGTCGCTGATGGTGGCCTGGTAACTTGGAGTAAGTGGCGTACCCGTAGCAAAAGTAAACGTGCCCGAAACCGAAAAGCCTTCGAGAATATGAGATGCCTTACCGGTCGTGAACCAGAACTTGTCCTTGCCGAACGGCAGTTCATAGAGATACGTGCCGGTGGCCTTGTGGCGCTGGTCGAAGCTGGAGTTCCCTTCCTCGGCGAGGATGTCCTGCCAGTTCTGCGCCACCACGGTGGAGGTGCCGCCCACCGAGCCGGCGTCGTCGATCGAGTGCGAATACTGATAATTGATGCCGAGGGCGATGCCTTGCGAGAGCCGCTTGTTGACTCGTACTGTGCCGGCGTTGAAGCGCGAAAACGCCCCCGACTCCTCGTAATTGAAGAGCACATTCCCGGGATCGGTATTGGGGCTGTCCGGGACCGCGCGCGGCGCAATCGTGATGTCGAGGTTGTTTCCCTTTGAGCCGTTGTAGCCGAGGTTCATCACGATGCCCCAGGGCAGAGTCTTCTGGATATCGACGTTCCACACCTGCACATAAGGAAGCCGGTAATGTGGGTCCACGGCATAGTTGCCGACGGTATTGGGAGCTGGAAACCCATCGGCCAGTGACAGGCAGCCGATGCCGGCGGTTGCGCACGTGCTCGCCGCTTCATTGGTCTGCAGATTGGCAAACGGCGGCTGATGCGCCATGGTCGTCGCAAAGCTCGCGTACTGGCTGTTGGTGTAATTCATTCCGTATCCGCCGCGAATCACCGTCTGCTTAGGCAATCGCCACGCCAGCCCCAGCCGCGGCGCAAACCCGATGCGGAACGGGTATACAAGCGCCTCGGGCAGGCTGCCGCTCACCGGACCCGGCGAGCCCGACTGCACCTGCGCTACGCTCGTAAATCCCGCCGACGGATTGGTGTCGATCATCGAAAGGCGGTTGTACTTCTCCGTATACGGCGCAAAAAACTCGTAGCGAATGCCGTACAACACGGTGAGATTCGACCGCATGCGCCAGTCGTCCTGCGCATAGAGGTCAAATGAATTGTCGCGCAGGTAGCTCTTCTGGACGGCGGAGTCAATCGACGTCTCCTGCGGCAGGCCGAGGAGAAAATCTCCCAGCGACGAGCCGGTATAAAAACCGGTGAAATAGAAACTGCCCGTGGCGTTTGATCCGCCCAGAAAGTCGTGATGGATGCGTCGATAATCGCCGCCGAAACGGAAGTTATGCTTGCCGTGAATCCACGCCAGCGTCTCCGAAAGGGAGATCGTCTGCGCGATAGAAAAGTCCGGCTGCTGCTGAGTGAGTCCTGTAAAACTCGACAGAGTGATGCTGGGCAAGCCGTAGTTGAGCGCGCTCGGATTGAGCGGATTGCCTCCGGGACCAAGCACTCCCACTTGTGTTGCGACATCCGTACCGTTGGTGAAGAAGTTGGTGGCCTGGCTGTCACTGCGGTTCCAGCCGCCGTTCGTGATGCTGGTGAGTTTCTTGTACCCCAGCGTATAGCCGGCCTGGAGCGAATCCGCATCGGACGCAGTTTTTCCGCCCAGTTGCGGGAAGATGTTGACGTTATCGGTGGCCGTATGGCTCCAGTTGTAGTTGACGTTGACGCTCTGGCGCAGTCCCTGGCTCTGCTGTGCCGCGCGGCCTCCCCCGCCTCCGCCTCCACGACCGCCAAAGGCGCCAAAGGGTGACGGGTTGGCGCCAATACTGCGCATGTAGCGGATGCCTGCCTGCGTGGTATTCGACTGCGCAGTGGTGAGCAGGTGATAGTTCTGTGTATCTCCAGGCAGGTTCGGTTCCGGCATGTATTGCAGCAGGGCGGTCGCCTGCGGAATGGGCGTGATGGGGGCTGCCAATCCCGGAATATCGCCGGCGCGCTCGGCGGCCGTCGGCAACGTGGCGTATTCATCCAGCGGAGTCGAGGTGCGCACTCCTGAACCGGTCAGGAACACCGTATCCTTCCCACTCGGCTTGAAGAGCCCGGGAATGAACGGCGCGCCCATCAGGGTCACGCCAAAGCGATTGGAGCCGGAGGCCGGCTGCTCCTGCGGCTGGCCGCGCAGGCTGAAGGGTTCGGCATTGAGCGCGGAGTTGCTGCCCATCCAGAAGACGGCGCCGTGCGGCTGGTTGGGATTGAACCCGCGGAAATTACCCCGGCCAAAGCCGCCGAATCCGCCCCCGCGTCCTCCGCCCCCGAAGCCGCCACCGCCAAAACCCCCACCGCCGAAGCCTCCGCCGCCGAACAGTCCCCCGCCCCCGCCGAAGAGACCACCCGCCGCCCCACCCGGTCCCTGGCCGCCATTCTGCGCCCGCATCGACTCGGCCAAATCCCGCAGGCGATCCATGTCGACGCCCGCCAGAGGACTCACCTGGCCGGATTGTCCGGTGATCGCGACCGACTCGCCACTGAAGTCCGAATTGCCGGCTACGGATGGCAATGAGGCGCCCGCCGCTCCGGCCGTCCCGGCATCGGCGCTCCCGCTCATGGCGTTCAACAAGTTGAGGGTCTGGGCTCCATTGCCCGCCAGTTGGCGAATGGCCTGCTGCACCTGCGATGACTGCCCGTCCGCCTGCTGTTCCTGCTGCGCGGCGCGCGAAGCCAGCACCAGGTCGAAGTTCACCGCCTGATCATGACTCGTATCGTTGAGCAGCGCCTGCTGTGCTCCCGGAGCAAATGCAGCAAACTGCGTATGAATGACGTAGCGGCCATTCTGGGGAATAGTCATCGACCACGCGCCGGTAATGTCCGAGGTCGTAGAGTAGCGTTTGCCGGTAAGAGAGTTCTGAGCGGTCACGGTTACGCCCGGAAGGGGCACGTTTCCGCTTTTGACCACGCCGTGAAGCCTTCCACCTTTCGCAGTCTCAACCGGCTGGGCAGAGGCGGACGCTTGCCCCGGTCCGGGCACTGCAGCCGGGACGGAAGTGCCACTGGACGCTGGCGGCGCGGGAGCCTGGGCGCCGGAAGAGGCTCCACAGGCGAGAAAAACCACCGCCGTTACCCACACTATGGCACTTCGCCGCATGCATTCTCCCTGAGTTCGCGCTCGTACTCAAAGAGACGCGTACGGAAGCATGAAGGTTTACGCTTCGCGGCAATGCCAAACCGGGATAGACTCGCTGCATGAGCGCAAGTGGCGCGAAAACCGGCGCATTTGAAATCGACGAACTCACCGGCGATCAGTCCCAGTCGCTGCTCACCTCGGCCCGTGAATTGCTGCTCGAGTATGGCCGATTTGTGATCAGCCAGCCGGGCGCGGCCCGCTTTTGTTTCGGGTCCCTCGAAAAAGAAGCCGCGCGCTTACCTCTCAGCTATAACGAACAGGGGGGCGGCTCCCTTGTGGCCCAAGTCGATGGGCAGGCGGTGGGATTTGTGGCCTGGCGCACCCTGCCGGCCTCGATCTCACCCGACGCCTGGGAGTTGAAGCGCTTGTGGGTACAACCCGCTGGACGTGGACTCGGTCTGGGCCGCGCCTTGACCCAGGCAGTCCTCGATCGAGCCAGGGCAGCCAGCCGCAAGGCCGTATACCTCGATACCGTTCCCGGCGTCATGGCCGCGGCGCATCGCATCTACCTCGAACTCGGGTTTTCACCCTGCGAACCTTACAACGACAACCCCGTAGACGGAATCACCTATCTCGTGAAATATCTTTGAGCGGCGGTTGTCTCCCCATCGCGGCCACCCCATCGAAAGCGAGGTTTCCTTGAAGAACCTGTGGGTTTTGTTTGGCATAAATTCGGCGTTGCTTGGATGTGTCCTGTTTGCCGCGTCAGGCGCAACTGCCTCGGCCCAACAGCCCGTGAGTTTCCCCAGTGGGGACGGCATGGCGCACGGTTTGCTATATCTGCCCAAAGATCCGGGACCGCATCCAGGGCTGGTGCTGATTCACGAGTGGTGGGGACTCAATGACTGGATCAAGCAGGAGGCGGAAGGATTCGCCGCCAAAGGGTACGTAACCCTCGCCGTGGACCTCTACCGCGGCAAGGTTGCGACCGATGCCGAGACTGCCCACGAGCTGATGCGCGGGCTTCCGCAGGACCAGGGAGTACGCGATCTCAAAGCCGGTGTCACCTACCTCGAGACCCGCAAGGATGTGAAGAAAGATCGCATTGGAGCCGTAGGATGGTGCATGGGCGGAGGATATGCCCTGCAATTGGCGATCGCCGATCCCGCCCTGAGAGCCGTGGCGATCAATTATGGAGCGCTGGCCACCGATAAGGACCAGTTGGCCAGAATCCACGCGGCGGTGCTGGGCAATTTCGGCGGACAGGACCAGGGCATTCCTCCCGATGCGGTCCATGCCTTTGAGGCCGCTATGAAGTCTCTGGGCAAACCCGTGAATGCCAAGATCTATCCGGATGCCGGACACGCGTTTGAGAATCCCAACAACAAGGGCGGATATCGCCCTGAAGATGCCGCGGATGCCCTGGGTCGGGTAGATCGATTCCTTGCCGATCAATTGGGCCGATAGGAATTGGCGTTTCTTCCCTGGCATTTTGGGGATGCGGCGAACGCAGCCGCTCATTGAGCATGAGCCCGGAGGCAAGGCCCGCTGGTTACGGGAGATGTAATCCCAGTCCCCCAACTGGCCAACCAGTTGCCCCAAAGGATGCAGGGTCCGGGAGCACATTTTCCTTGCATACCGCCGATGCCGCATGTTAACTCTTGGGTAAACACCCCAAGGATTGCGGCCTGCCAACCCAGGGCGCGATCGAAGAGGACTTTCCCGTGATGAAGATCGGCACCACGATTCGTGCGCATCGCCTGCAGCGGGGGCTTTCGCAAGGCGACATCGAAAAGAAAACCGGACTGTTGCGGTGCTATCTTTCGCGGGTGGAAAACGGCCACACCGTGCCCTCGCTCGACACGCTGTCGAAGATCGCCGGAGCGCTGGACCTGCCCATTGCGCATTTCTTTACAGATGATGGTCTCGGACCGCAGTTGAAGACGCAGAAGCTCTCCGACGACGAACTGCGATTCCTCACCCAGATCCGCCGCTACTCGACCAGCCTCAACGACAGCGATCGCAAGCTGCTGCTGGCGATGGTCAAGAAATTCGCAGCGACAGCAACCCGCTAGGTCTTCCTCAGAAGTCGGATCTAACGCTGCAGTCGTCGGATGCGGACACAATGCACGCCGAGGACCCGCCTTTGTAGATCCGCTCGGGCGCGCGAATTCTGAAGTGTTTGCCTTAATCTGCCTGTCCCCGCTTCAAACCCCCACGATATTGCCATCCTCATCGACATCGATGGAGAGCGCGCGCGGATACGCGCGGCAGCCCCGGCATCAGCATCATGTTGCCTGCGATCGCGACCACAAACCCCGCGCCTGCCGAGAGGGAAACGTCGGTGATATGCAGCATCCACCCGGTAGGCGCCCCCATCCACTTCGGATTATCCGAGAGCGAGTATTGCGTCTTGGCAACACAGACGGCCAGCCCGGCGAAACCCCATCCGGCATAGAGCTCGAGCTTGGCGCGCGCCTCCTCGCTGAAGGTGACGCCCTCCGCGCCATACACCTGAATCGCGACCTTGCGAATCTTCTGTTCCAGTGGCTCATCGAGCGCGTAGATGGGCCGCACCTCGGGCGAGGGATGCGACTCGATGGTGCGAACTACGGTGGCGGCGAGCTCTTTTGCGCCCTCGCCGCCTCTGGCAAACGCCTCTACAACCGCGCAGGCGACGCCCTGACGCGCACACTCGCCTGCGATCGCATCGAGTTCCTCCGGCGTATCCGCCGGAAACCGGTTGATGCCCACCACGATTGGCACACCGTACCCACGCAAGGTTCGCAGATGATGATTCAGATTGGTAAAGCCCGCCTGTAGTGAACCTTCGCCCTGGGCACGAAGGCTCTGCACGGTCACCACCAGCACCGCAGCCGCCGGCCGGATACCCGAGGTCTGCATGACGATGTCGAAGTACTTCTCCGCGCCGAGATCGGCCGCAAAGCCGGCCTCGTTCACCACGTAATCCGCCAGCCGCAGGCCCATCTGCTGCGAGAGCACGCTGCTGGTTCCGTGCGCGATGTTTCCGAAGGGTCCCGTATGCACCAGGGCAGGAGTGCCCTCCGTGGTCTGCACCAGGTTGGGCAGCAGCGCCTCGTTGAGCAGCGCCATCATCGCGCCCGTCGCACTCAGGTCTTTCGCAGTCACGCACTGGCCCGACCGCGAGACACCCACGACAATGGCGTTCAGCCTGCGCCGCAGGTCGGCGCGGCTCGAAGCCAGGGCGAGGATCGCCATGATCTCCGAGGCTGCCGTGATCACGAAGCCGGTCTCGCGATCGGCGCCGTCTCCCTTCGATCCCACG
The DNA here is from genome assembly GCA_963737665.1 of uncultured Acidobacteriaceae bacterium. Taxonomy (GTDB): domain Bacteria; phylum Acidobacteriota; class Terriglobia; order Terriglobales; family Acidobacteriaceae; genus Telmatobacter. The sequence continues at coordinate 371,472 of CAVTTW010000016.1, read as the reverse complement.
CTGACCACAATCCGGCGCAGCGCGCGATCGTTCATGTCCAGGGCGCGCGGCCACGTAATCCGCTCGGGATCGAGGTCCAGTGCATTGCCGTGAAACAGATGCGTGTCGACGAGTGCGGCCAGCAGGTTGTGCGCCGATGTGATGGCATGGAAGTCGCCGTGAAAATGAAGATTGATGCTCTGGCTTGGCTCGACCTGCGACCGGCCTCCGCCCGCCGCGCCACCCTTGAGGCCGAACACCGGACCCAGCGACGGCTCGCGCGAGGTGACAATCGCCTTATGCCCCAGCCGTTCGAGTCCCTGCGCAAGACCAATGGAAACCACCGTCTTGCCTTCGCCCGAAGTCGTCGGCGTGGTGGCCGTCACCAGGATGAACTTGCCGCGCACCGGGAACCGCGGGTCTTCGAGCAGTCCAAGTTTGATCTTGGCGCCATAGGTTCCGATCGTTTCGTACTGGTCAGGGGATAAACCGAGTTTCTTTGCAATTTCCTGAATGGGCAGAAGAGTCGATGTCATAGGGTCCAATGGAAAGATAAGATAACGGGCGCGCCTGTGAGTGTGATGCCGCTCATAGCATCGGTCACGCAGACGCTGTTTGTCCGATCAAAACCCGGCCCTGACGGATGCTTTCAGCCAACCCGCCTACATGGCTTCCGGGCTCTCGATCCCCAGCCAGCTCAGCACCGTGATGAGTTCGCGCAGCGCCACGGCAGCCGTGGCCAGCAGGAACGTCTTCCGCGCCGGATCCTCTTCGGTGAGGATGTGGTGCTTGTGGTAGAAGTTGTTGAACTCCTGCGCCAACTGGAACGCGTGCTTGGCAAGATAGGCCGGCTCCGACGTGGTGATGCACTGATCGAGCACCAGCGATCGCCGCGCGCCCGCAGCCACAACGCCCAGATATCCTCCGCGTCTTCCCCCGCCAGAAATGCGGCAATCTCTTCCCTCTTTATCCCGGCTAACGCCGCATACCTCCGCGTCCGGCGTCGTATCCCCTTTGCGGAAGATATTCCGTGATCCGCACCACGGCATACTGCACATACGGCCCGGTCTCGCCCTCAAAGCTCAACGCATCTTTGAAATCGAAAGCGATCACCGAATTGCGCGTGAACTTCAGCATGAAGTAGCGCAGCGCTCCGATGGCGATCTGCTCTGCAATGCGCTGGCGTTCCGCTTCGTCGCGTCCGGTCTGGCGCGCATCCACCTCGGCGCGCGTTGCCGCGATCAGCTTGTCGATCAGGTCATCGGCCTTCACGCCGAATCCCTTGCGCCCGCTCACCTCGATGTATGGCCGGCCGAGGTCCTCTTCCGCCACGTTATAACCGAGTTCCACCGCGCAGCGCGGCGTCAGCGCCACCATCTCGTAGCTGAAATGCGTGTAGCGATCCGCCTGCTCGGTGTATCCCATGCCGCGCAGCGCCTGGATCACGTTGGCCTGCGGATCGGACTGGCGCGCATCGATCACGTTGTAAATTGCCTGCGCGCCGCCGAAATGCGGATGCGGTTCTACGCCCTGCTCCGCAGAGATCCAGCACTCATGATCCGGATATGTGAAGAACGGCTTGTAACCGAAATCGCGCCCCAGCAGGCCAAACTTCCATAAGTGATAGGCGATGTCCTTGCCGACATACGTCACCGTGCCATTCGAACGCACGATCACCTTGGCATCTTCGTCGATCTCGCCTTCTACGGCTAATCTGCGCCCCGGCCGGCGCATCACCCAGCAGCCCTTGTTCTTGCCTTCGGTCTCGAAGTACAGCACGCCCTGTCTGCTTCAACTGCTCGAAAGCCGCATCCCAGAACTTGAGGTGCAGAATCTCGCTCTCGCGCGGCAGAAAGTCGTACTCGATATCCAGCCGCAGCATGGTTTCAAGATGCCGCCGCAGCACCGCCGTCGAAATCAGTTCGGCAACCTCGGCAGTCTCGTTGCCGCCCTGCTCAATCTCGTGCAGCGTGGCATAGCGAAGCTTCTTGCGCGCCGCGTTCTCTTCCTCTGTGCCGCTCACGTACCACTGCGAAGTCCGTCGCATAGAGATCCCAGCAGTAATAGTCGATGGCCGCCTTCGGGCCTTCTATCTTTGCCAGCTCGTTACAGTCCGCGATCAGCTTGCGCACGTCGGCCAGCGACTTGCCCTCCAGATGCTGGAAGCCCACCACCACGTCGGCCACCTGCACGCCGGTGTTGTCGATGTAGTTCTGCACATCGACCTTCTGGCCCGCGGCCCGCAGCAGCCGCACAAACGTGTCTCCCAGAATTGCGTTGCGCAGATGCCCGATATGCGCCGCCTTGTTGGGATTGATGCTGGTGTGCTCCACCAGCGAATGCAGTCGGCACTCCTGCCGCGATGCGTTCGAACCTGCGTATCCGCGCCCGTTCGGAATCATCCGCCTCGTACGTCGGTATCAATGGCGCACGCACCCGCCGCCCGGTCGAAGCGGCGCATTGATATATCCCGCCCCCGCCACTTCGAACGAGGCGAAACCCTCGAGCCGCCCAGCGCGGCCACGATCTCCTGCGCAATGATCTTCGGCGCCTTGCGCAGCTTGCGCGCCAGCTCAAACGCGACCGGCGTCGCCAGCTCGCCAAATTTCAGATCCGGCGGAATCTCCAGTGGAATATTCTCAAGCTCTATCTCGTACTTCGTCCGCAAAACACCGCGCAGGTGCTCAGCCAGCCGCTTTTGCATTTCCAGATACACGTCAAATAGCCTCAGAAATCCTTGATTTTCAAGGGTGATTCTAACACCACCCGCAGTGGGGCCAGCTCACCGGCTGCGCCGTGGCCATCGGAGCGGAGGTGACGGCAGCCGGGAAGCGGTGCCCATGCCGTAAGATGAAGAATGGCCGTTGCATACGGTTCAATTGCCATCGGAAGTGACCCCGGGCACTCACGATCTGAATGACGAATCCGACCCCCAGCGCTGAGCACTTCTATCTCACCACGCCGATCTACTACGTGAATGCGCGGCCGCACCTGGGCCACGCCTACTCGACCATCGTGTGCGACGCCATCGCCCGCCGCAAGCGCGCCCTGGGCATCGACACATGGTTTCTGACCGGCACCGACGAGCACGGGCAGAAGATCGAGCGCTCGGCCGAAGCTCGCCGGCCGCACGCCCATGGAGTTTGCGACGGCAATTTCCGGCGAATTTCGCAGCCTCTGGGATCGCCTCGGCCTCAGCTACGACGACTTCATCCGCACCACGGAAGCCCAGCCACAAGCGCGGCGTGCAGCACCTCTTCGCCACCCTGCGCGACCGCGGCTTCATTTACAAGGGCACCTACACCGGCCAGTACTGCGTCTCCGACGAGGCGTACGTCGACGGCCCTCCCGGCACGCCTTGCCCCGACTGCGGCCGCATGACCGAAACCGTCAGCGAAGAAAACTACTTCTTCAAGCTCTCCGCCTTCGAGCGCAAGCTGCTCGAGTTCTACGAAGCCAATCCCGGCTTCATGCAGCCCGAGTCGACCCGCCGCGAAGTCATCTCCTTTGTGCGCAGCGGGCTCAAGGACCTTTCCGTCAGCCGCACCAGCTTCTCCTGGGGCATCCCCGTTCCCGGCGACGAGAAGCACGTCATCTACGTCTGGCTCGACGCGCTGGCCAACTACATCACCGCCCTCGGCTACGGCTCCGATGATCCCGCCGACCAGGCGCGCTTCCAGAAATTCTGGCCCGCCGACATGCACCTCATCGGCAAGGAGATCAGCCGCTTCCACTGCGTCTACTGGCCGGCGTTCCTGATGGCCGCCGGCATTGCGCCCCCGCGATCGGTCAAGGCCAACGGCTGGCTGCTCTTCGACGACACCAAGATGTCCAAGTCGCTGGGCAACATCGTGCGCGCCGAGACGGTGGATACGGTGCTCGGCGCCGATGCGCTGCGCTACTTCCTGCTGCGCGAGATTCCCTTCGGGCAGGACGGCAGCTTCAGCTTCGACGCGCTCGTGCGCCGCTACAACGGCGATCTCGCCAACGGCTACGGCAACCTGGTCAGCCGCGTGGTCAACATGGTGCACAAATACTTCGGCGGAGTGGTGCCCGATCCCGGCGAGCCCACCGCGGCCGAGATGGCTTTGCGCGCATCGGCGGAGCGCGCCATCGCCGAATTCGGCCCCGCTTTCGAGGAACTGAACTTCTCTGAAGCGCTGAAGGGCCTTTGGCTCCTGGTCGCCGAAACCGACGGCTACCTCACCGCCAACGCGCCCTGGAAGAAGCCGGCCGACCGCTCGGACGCCGACCACGCCGCCCTGCAGGCACGCGTGCTTGGCAACGGCTGCCGAAGCCATCCGCATCATCACCGCCCTGGTTTACCCCATCCTTCCGGCTTCAGCCGCCAAGGTCTGGCAGCAGCTTGGCCTCGGTTCGCTCGATGACGCGGCGAAGCAGGCTTTTCTCGCTCAACTCGCGTGGGGCGGATTGAAGGCCGGAACCCGCTTCAGCGACCCCGCACCGCTGTTCCCCCGCGCAGAAAAGGACGCGACCGAACGTATGCAAAATCTCGAAGACCAGAACAACGCCAGCGCCGTCGACGCTGCCGCGGGACAAGGGCAAGGAAGCAGTCTCCTCGCAAGCCCCGTCGTCTACGTCGGTATTCCCCCACCCACTCCCCCGGCAACGCCACGTCGACGGAGACCGAATCCCTGACGCCGACCACCGCCGTCCCCCATGATTCCGACTCAGCCGGTCGACACGGCCAAGGTACATGAGGTGCCGGCCGACATCTCCAGCGCCCGGCTGAGCAGCACACCGCCCGACGCGCCGCAAGGCTCCAAGCTGGCCACCGAGGAGAAAAAACCGGACCCTCCTAAGGCACCGCAGCAGGCTGGTTCTGAACCGACAGGTTCTCAGTCTGAGCACATCACCATTGACGACTTCGCCAAGGTGGAGCTGCGGGTAGCCCAGATGCTGGTAGCGGAACGCATCCCCAAGGCCGACAAGCTGCTGCGTCTCGAAGTCGATCTCGGCTACGAAAAGCGGCAGATCCTGGCCGGCATCGCCCAATACTACGAGCCGGAAAAGCTGATCGGCCGCAAAATCGTCATCGTCGCCAACCTCGCCCCGCGCAAGATGCGGGGCCTGGAATCGAACGGCATGCTGCTCGCCGCCTCCCTGCCGCCGGACGGCGCGCCGGTGCTGGCCGGGTTCCTCGAAGACGTGCCGCTGGGAGCGCGGCTCAAGTAGCATTGCGAACCGGCGAAACTAGCGCCCGGCCGACTCACGCACTAACGCTCTCGTGCTGCTGCTCACGGGAACTTCCGAGGCTCGTTTGCTCATCGATTCCCACGCTCACCTCGACAGCCCGCGCTACGCCGAAGACCGTGCCGAGATGCTGGCGCGCGCCGCAGAGGCCGGCGTGGGCGCGGTGCTCGCCATCGGCATCGGGGAAGGTCCGGGCGAGATGCACCAGGCGCTTGATCTGTGCCGTGAATACAACGGGAAATCCCTGAATGGAAAGCCGCTGCCACGGCTGTTCGCCAGTGCCGGTATCTATCCCCACAATACCCCGGAGGCGGACGATGCCGCACTGGCAAAACTCGATGGCCTGCTGGCCGAGCCCGAGGTCATCGCCTGCGGAGAAATCGGCCTGGACTACTACCACGAAGGCGCCCCGCACCCGGTACAGCGCGAAGGACTGATCCGCCAGTTGGACATTGCCGCCGCGCGCAAGCGCCCCATCCTCATCCATTGCCGCCCCAGGGACGGCGCCACCGACGCCTGGGACGATCTATTCCTGGTTTTGGAGGAGGTTTGGCGGAAAACGGGCCTTGGCGGCGTCATGCACTGCTTCGGCGGGGGCTGGGAACAGGCCAGGCGATCGCTCGATCTGGGATTTCTCATCTCCTTTGCGGGAAACATCACCTACCCCAAGGCGCAGCCGCTGCGGGACGTCGCTGCCCGCGTGCCCTTCGACAGCGTCCTGGTCGAGACGGACGCGCCCTGGCTGGCGCCTGCTCCGCTTCGCGGCAAGCGCAACGAACCGGCATGGGTGACGCATACCGCCCGAATACTCGCCGGGTTACTCGGAGTTACCGAGCCGGAGATAGCGGACATAACCACCAGAAACTTTTCCCGCCTGTTTCCTGTATTTCCCCAATTGCCGCAAGACAGGTAAGATTCGTGATTGGTGCTTTACTCCGGGCAAAACGAACCCGCCGATTTTCCATGGCGCCAAGCCGGTTCCCAGAATGCGGCTCGGCCCACCATGAACGTGGGAGACTAGAGAGTCAGGCCGGCACGGCGGCTCGCCGGTCCGATTGGCCCCGGAAAACTGGCATATTGAGGAAGATATGGCGCAAGACAATTCATTCGACATCGTAAGCAAAGTTGACATCCAGGAAGTCCGCAACGCCATCGACCAGGCGTTGAAGGAGATTCGCCAGCGGTTTGACCTGAAGGATTCTCATTCCGAGATCACCCTGGAGGGAAACGACGCCATCCAACTGGCGTCTGCCGGCGAATACAAGCTGGAGGCGGTCAAAGAGATCCTCGGTCAGAAGCTTGTGAAGCGCGGTGTGTCTCTCAAGAATCTCACCTATGGCAAGCTGGAACCGGCGGCGGGCCAGAGCGTCCGCCAGAAGATCAGCCTGCAACAGGGCATCCCCACGGAAAAAGCCAAAGACATCGTGAAACTGGTCAAGGACTCAAAAAAGAAGGCGCAAGCCAGCATTCAAGGCGATACTGTGAGAGTATCCAGCAAAGATCGCGACGAGTTGCAGGCCATCATTGCCCTGCTGCGTGGCAAAGACCTGGGCGTGGACCTGCAATTTACGAATTACCGGACCAATTGACAACCTCGGGCTGAGATCCGCGGGCGCTTCCCCGGAATCGCCGGAATGTAGTTCAATACCAGGAAAAGACCGGAGAACTTTGAGCACACTGGCGATAGCGACGGCGAGAGAGGTCTTCGACCTGCTGCGGGATGACCTGGTGGCGATCGAGCAGGAGTTGGGCCGGGACGCCGCCTCCAGCGTCAGCACCATCACGGAGATCGCCGAATACCTGCGCGAGGGCGGCGGCAAGCGCATTCGCCCTTCGCTTCTCCTGCTGGCTGCGCACATGCTCGGCTACTCCGGCCCTGGAGCTATCCGGCTGGGCACGGTGGTCGAGATGGTGCACACCGCCACCCTGGTCCACGACGACATCATCGACGGCGCCGACACCCGGCGCGGGCGCCCGTCGCCCAACACCACCTGGGGCAACGAAAAGTGCGTGCTGGCCGGCGACTGGCTCTACATGCAGGCCTTCCGCGTGGCTCTGGAAGAAAAGAACCTGCGCGTGCTCGACCTGCTCATCGGCCTGACCCAGCAGATGGTCGAGGGCGAGCTGCTGCAGATTCAAAAGCTTGGCAAGGCTGTCTCGGAAGCTGAATACTACGACCTGATCTTTCGCAAGACCGCCTGCCTGTTTTCGGTCTCGATGCGCCTCGGCTCGGTGCTGGCGGGCGCAACGGAGGCGCAGGAGAACTGCCTGGCCACCTATGGCCGCGCCGTGGGCCTCGCCTTTCAGATCGTCGACGACGTCCTTGACCTTACCGCTACCGAAGAGGTCCTGGGCAAGCCTGTGGCCAGCGACCTGCGCGAGGGCAAGGCGACCCTGGCCGTCATCCACTCCTTTGACCACGGAACCGCGGCGGACCGCCAGACCATCCAGCGGGTGCTCGACGACCGCAGCTTCGAAAACGTCTGCCGCGAGCAGATCCAGGAGATTCTGGCGCGCAATGGTTCGGTCGCCTATGCCATGTCGGTCGCTGACCGATACGCGGAGCAGTCCCGCCAGGCGCTCGCCGGCTTTGCCGAATCCGACTTCAAACGCGCTCTGCTCTGGGTTCCGGACTTCGTCGTGGCGCGGGAGAAGTAGCCCGATGGCGGAGCTTTGGGGACAAGTCGACCGATATTTTGGCGATCTGCTCGCGTCCGAAGATGCGCAGTTCCAGGCCATCCGCAAAGCCAACGAAGAGGCCGGGCTTCCCTCCATTGATGTGCCCGCGCTTCTGGGCAAGTTTCTCGATCTGTTGGTTCGCATCTCCGGGGCTCAGCGGGTTCTCGAAGTCGGCACTCTGGGCGGCTACAGCACCCTGTGGATGGCCCGGGCACTGCCTCCCGATGGCCGCATGATTACCCTTGAACTCGAGCCGCGCCACGCGGAAATCGCCCGCGCCAACCTTGCCGCCGCCGGCGTTCTGGACCGGGTTGAGATCCGCGTAGGAAAGGCGGCCGACACACTTCGCGACCTCGTGGAGTCAGGCGCGGAACCTTTCGATCTGATTTTTCTGGACGCGGATAAGCGGGGTCTGCCCGACTACCTGGAATGGTCATTGAAGCTGTCGCATCCCGGTACCGTGATCATTGCCGACAACGTGGTGCGCGACGGAAAGGTCATCGATCCAGACCATCCCGACCCCGATGTGCAGGGTGTCCGCGGCCTGATCGAACGGATGGCGACCCACCCGCGACTCAGCGCCACGGCTATCCCCACGGTCGGCGCCCGAGGCTACGACGGCTTTTCGATTGCAATCGTGCTCGATTGAAAACGTCCCTTTAACTCTGCGCCTCAGCCATCAATGCACGCAGAGCTGCCGCATATTGCTCCGGAAGGGGCATCTTTCTCAATTCCGCGTCGCAAACCACGTGAACCGTCTCCCCCTCGGCAAGGAGCTTTCGCTCTTCCGAATCCGGGGCTTCGCGGAAGATGCGATAAGCAAACTTCAAAACAGAGCCCCGCAACAGGGCTGGACGGGTCTCAATAAGGATTTCATCGTCGTAGCGGGCGGGAGCACGGTAGCGGCAGGTTGCCTCAACCACCGGCAGAATCAGCTTGTGGTCAATCTCCATCTGGCTGTAGGCCAGACCCAGCGAGCGCAACAGTTCCACGCGGCCAATCTCAAACCAGACCAGGTAGTTGGCGTAGTAGACAATACCCATCTGGTCGGTTTCGGCATAGCGCACCCTCTGGCGGGTGATCACGGGCATTTTCTCTCTCAAATCAGGGGTCAGGTTTCAGGGATCCGGTTTCAGGGGTCAGGGGTCGGCTTTGAGGGTCAGGGTCCCGGCGAAACTGATCCCTGATCCCTGTTTTACGGCCGTACGTGAGTGAAGATCGGCAGCTTGGTCACGTCATTGAAGATGACGAAGGCGAAAAACACCACCAGGACCACGAAAGCCGCCTGGTAGATACGCTCCTTCACGTTGAGACTGATGTCGTGGCGCAGCACGCTCTCGATCAACAGCAGCAGGATCAGGCCGCCATCGAGGATCGGGAACGGCATAAGGTTGAGAATGCCCAGATTGATGCTGATAGCCGACGCCAAGTCCGAATTTCGGGAGCCAGCCCTGGGTCTCCGCAGCCTGCCCTGCCATGCGCGCGATCCCCACCGGTCCCGACAGCTGCGAGACAGCGACTTTGCGCGTAAACAGGCGCCCCAGTACCTCTACGATGAGCGTCGAGTTGTCGGTGCAGAAGTTCCTGGCCTGGTCCACAGCCTTGTTGAAGGGCAACGGATCGGTGCGCAGCGGGGTGCCCACGGCAGCGAAACCCAGCTTCCAACTTGAATCCAGCTTGGCAGGCGTAGCCTCAAGAGTCAGGTGCTTCCCGTTGCGCAGCACGCCGAGGGCAACGGGCTTGCCCTGCCCTGCCTGCATGTAGGCCAGCAGCGTGGAAACGGAATGGAAGGCGTGCCCATCGACGGATTCAATCTGATCGCCGGCCTTGAGGCCGGCCTTCTCCGCAGGCGTACCCGGCTGCACCTGATCGACACCGATAGGGCTGGGCATGTACTGGGGCAAAATTCCCGCATCGCTGAAGTCGAAGTCCTGGCCCTTCGGCAACGCAGGAATGTGCAGCGAAAGCTGGATGGATTTTCCGCCGCGATCGACGGTCACCGGAATGGTCTGGTTCAGGTTCATGGAGGCGCGGGTGCCGATCTGCATCCAGTCCGGATTGTCGGCGGTATCGAAGTGGGTGATGACGTCGCCGGACTCGATGCCGGCCTGCGCCGCAGTCGAGCCGGGCACGACCCACTCGACGGTGGTTGAACTCATCACATACTTGGGAACTTCATTGATCCAGCAGTAGTAGAACAGCATCAGCAGGAAGGCCAGAATGAAGTTGGCCACCGGTCCCGCTACGCCGATCAGCATGCGCTGCCAGCGCGGATGCGCGGTAAAGGATCCCGGATCTTCCGGTGGGCGTTCGGCCGCGGTGTCGGAGCCGGTGATCTGGTCCGGCGTCTCGCCGGTCATCTTGACATAGCCGCCCAGAGGCAACAGGCAGACCTTATAGTCCGTATCGCCATGCTTGACGCCAAAGAGGCGCGGTCCAAAGCCCACGGAGAAGGACTCGACGCGGACGCCGCACAGCTTGGCCACCGCAAAGTGACCGAATTCGTGAACAACCACCATGACGCCAATCAGGACGATGAAGGCGAGAATGGCGACAACGACATCGTGAAGGTTCTGCATAGATCGGTGATTCTTTCCTCGGCGCTCGGCTGGCCAATGCGTCCTTAACGCAAAAGCGCGCAGGCACTTTGACGCGCCTGGCGATCCACGGCGAGCACCTCGGCAATGGTCGCAGGGTGCGCTTCGGGAATTGCCGCGAGCACTCGTTCAATTGTATCTGGGATTCCCATAAACGGGATGCGATGCTCCAGGAATGCTTCGACAGCCACCTCGTCGGCGGCGTTGAGGGCGATGCAGTGCGCGCCGCCTTTTTCGGCCGCCTCAAAGGCGAGCCGAAGACAGGGAAAGCGTTCCAGATCAGGCTCCTCGAAGTCGAGGTGGCGCAGTGCCGCGAGATCGAAGGTCAGCGACGACGCCGGCCGCTCCGGATACGCCAGCGCATAAAGGATGGGCAGCCGCATGTCGGTCACCGAGATCTGCGCCAGGATCGACCCGTCCACGTATTCCACCAGCGAGTGCACCGTCGACTGGGGATGAACCGTCACCCGCACCTGGCTGGGCGGCACATCGAAGAGGCGGCAGGCCTCGATGACCTCCAGCCCCTTGTTCAACATGGTGGCGGAGTCGATGGTGATGCGCCGCCCCATCACCCAGGTCGGATGCTTGAGAGCCTGTTCTGGAGTGATGTTGGCGAACTGTTCGAGCGGCGTCTGCCGAAACGGGCCCCCCGACGCCGTCAGCCAGATCGTCTTTACCTCGCCGTGGCTGCCTACGCGAAGGCACTGGTGGACCGCATTGTGTTCGCTATCGATGGGGAGGATCGGAACGTTACGCTCGCGGGCCGCTGCGGTAAGGATCTCCCCGGCGGCGACCATGCACTCCTTGTTGGCCAGGCCCACCGGCTTTCCGGCCAGGATGGCGGCGTGCGTGGCTTCAAGACCGGCCACACCGACGATCGCGGAGACCACAAAATCCGCCTCGGGCAGCGTGGAGCAAACCACCGTCCCTTGGGTGCCGTGGACGACCTCGATACCCGTAATGCCAGCCGCAGCGAAGCCGTGCAGCCAGCTCTCCGGCGAGCTCTTCGGTCGCCATGGAGACTACCCGCGGCCGCCAGCGCGCCGCCTGGGCAAATGCTTCGTCGACGTTGCGGCCGGCGGCGAGAGACGCGACCGCGTAGCGTTCAGGGAACTGTTCCACGATGGAGAGGGTGCTTTGGCCGATCGAGCCGGTGGAACCGAGGATGGCGAGTCGTTTCACTCTGTTAAAGCTTTCTCGAGGATTTGAGACGGAAGTCGTTCATGCATAGCGGTTTCTCACGGACACTCGGAATCATCAGAAGCGCTGGTGAATAAGTTCAGCGTACCATAGCGCCGGGGCTGCCAGCAGCAGCGCGTCGATGCGGTCGAGGATGCCGCCGTGACCGGGCAACAGGGTGCCGGAATCCTTGACTCCCGCCGACCGTTTCAGTGCCGATTCAGCCAGGTCGCCCACCTGCGCCGCGATATTGACGATCACTGCCAGCATCAGCCAGTACCACCACACGTCATCGGCGTAGGAGAGCGCGACGGAGTTCCATCGCGAAAGCAGCGTGGACAGTTCCAGGAGGCCGGCGGCGACGAGGAGACTGCCGGCGATGGAAGCAATCGAGCCTTCCCAGGTTTTATTGGGGCTGAGCGTGGGAGCCAGCTTGTGGCGTCCGAAGGGGCGCCCGACATACAGTGCCGCGATATCCCCCGCCCAGACGACACAGAGCAGGAACACCACCAGCGAAGGTCCATTGGACTGTTCCCGCAAGGCGGGCAGCGAGATCAGGGTGAATCCGACGTAAATCAAACAGAAGACGGAATTGGACGCATCCGCCAGTGCCTCCGCGATCGGGCTGCGAAAGGTGCAGTACACCAGCAATGCCGAGACTGAGGATGCCGAGGATGGGAGCCAGTTGATCCGGCCACTGGAAGCTGGATATGAAGAGCAGGAATATTGCGACCGTGACCGCGACCCGCGGCGGATTGGCGCCTTTCTGCTGTGCCAGCCCCAGATATTCCCACCCCGCAAGCGCCGCCACCACCGCGGTCGCCAGCGTGAACAGCCAATTCCACCGGGGCCCCAGGAATACCAGAACCAGAACCAACGGAATCAGGATGATAGCGGTGAGAACACGTTTCATTCAGGGTTGAGAATACACCGCCTCGATTCCTTTCCGCTCGGCGCCCTCTGCCGGCGACGCTATTTGCTCTTGGGAGCCGGCTGTTTGGCGATAATCTGGCCCGCGATCTTCTGGTAGGTGGCTGCGGGCACGATACCCTTGCTTTTCAGCTGTGTCTTGTTGGCGTACGGCCGGCCGGCAATGATCTTCTGCGAATAAGCGTCCCCGATCCCGGGCAGAGACTTGAGTTCATCGGCAGTGGCGGAATTTATGTCCACCAACTTTCCCGTGGTTGCCGAGGACTTCATGCTGGCGCTGCTCGACCCCGCGGCCGGTTTTGTGGGTGGGGCGTTTTGCGCGACGGCCACGGCGGGAAGGAGGGAGAGAAGTGTGCCGGCGACTATGCCGAGGATCGAGAATCTGAATGACTTGCGCTTCATGCGGGTCTCCATGCGATGCTTCTGATTCTGATGCATGAACTGCTTCAAGGCAGTGAACATCGACGCGCAGAAACCCGGGCCCGGAAGATTTCGAGCATGGATAGCTCAGCTTGCCGCGATCTTGACGTGCTCGGCCTCTTCATCGACGACTCCGACATTGTCGCTGAGGCCGCCGAAGCGGCGTTCGCGGCGCTGGAAGTCGGCAATGGCCTCGAGCAGATGAATGCCGCGGAAGTCGGGCCAGAGGCGTTCGGTGACGAAGATCTCGGCGTAGGCGATCTGCCAAAGCAGGTAGTTCGAGATCCGCATCTCGCCCGAGGTGCGAATGAGCAGGTCGGGATCGGGCATGTGCGCCGTGTAGAGATGGCGGTGGATGTCCTCCTCCGTGATGCGATCAAGCGCAATGTGCTTGTGCTTGACCTCGGCGGCGAGGGCACGAAACGCGTCCACCATCTCCGAGCGTCCGCCGTAGTTCAGCGCCAGGGTGAGGGTCGTGCCGGTATTGCGCGCAGTAGCGTCGGCGGCCCACTGCATCTTGTCCTGGACTTCGGGTGGCAGTTCGTGGGTGCGGCCGATGTAACGGATGCGCACGTTGTTGTCCATCATGCGCTGCAGGTTGCTCTCCAGGTAGCTCTTCAACAGGCGCATGAGGAAGTTGACCTCGGCCCGGGGCCGGCGGAGGTTGTTTTCCAGAGAGAAAGCGTAAAGCGTCAGCCAGGGGAGCCCGATGCGCGAGGCGGTTTCCGTGACCAGTTGCACGCTCTTGGCGCCCTGCTGGTGCCCGAGGAAGCGCTTGAGCGAGCGGTGGCCCGCCCACCGGCCGTTGCCGTCCATGATGATGGCTACGTGCTGCGGGAGGCACTCAGGCTTCAGCGTCGCGTAAACAGCGCGCTCCTCAGGAGTGAGCTCATGGATGCGCAAGGTGCCTGCAGGATACAAATGACCCGCCTCTTGATCCGGGCCTGCCGACGATTCGCGCGGCTGCCAGGCTGGCGCCGTTACTGGAATAGGCGCCGAATTCAGTGAATGTCCGATGATCCAGGCCCACGGCGATCCTTCCGCATGGCCTACACTGCTGCAATTCCGGCGGAAAGATTGATCACCATCGACCGTAGCACAACCGCCGAAGGCCCGCAATTCCACTTGTTAGATGCTCGAATCTCCCGTCATTCCGGCGTCATAAATCCGGAAATGCACTCGACAACCGCCTCAGGATTAACGGCGTACCCTGCGTCTCTCCAGCCTCAACCCGCTGGCCGACCGCGCATCTTTCCGTTGATAACGCTGCGGTTCGCCCGCGTGACCGGGAGTCCCCTGGCCGTGAAGGGCATGGAAGGCGCCGGAACACGGAAGGCCGACGTCCGGACGATCGGGATCCAGGAGCCAAAGTCGAGGCCACACCTTTGGGTGCCAGCGAGCCACCTCCGGCGGCCCAAGGCGCAATCTCTGGCTTTACGAGCCTCGGCTTCCCGTCGCGGCGTCGCGCCAGCGTCCGCAGGGCCAACACGCCTCAGCGCGGCTGGCCGCTGTCTCTGCGCAGGGGTTACGCGGTGCGGCGCTGCCCGGTGGCCTTGTCGCGCAGCGCTCCATAAAACAGCGTGCGCTGCAACGAGTCCAGACGGGGCAGCGCAGCCGCAACCTCAGCCAGGAAGGGATCGGCCAGGATCGCTGCAACCTCCTCGTCTCGACGGCTCCGTGCATCCCGTACCAGCTGGCACACGTCGACTTCGAGTGCGTCAGCCAGCCGCTCGAGGGATCCGAGCGTGGGAATCGCTTTGCCGTTTTCGATTTTGGAGATGTACGTGCGTGGGACCTGCATCCGGCCAGCGAGTTGCCGCTGGCTGAGATGACGCGCACGCCGGATGTCCCTTACCTGGGTTGCCACGTGCAGGCCGGCCTCGGCAGAGTTGTGCACCGGCTGGCTGGGCACAGGCTGAGGCCCGAGCACGACGGGCTCCTCGATATCGAGGGGTTTATGACACCTTCTGCAAAGGGAGTTGCTGGTCCGGTACTGCACCAGGGTGCAGTGTTCGCAGCGCACTACTTCGCGAGCTTCAACACTCACAAGAGCGGTTGCCATCGGTTGTTCGCGGAGCGCCAGAGCATGGTCCCCGGAGTGCTTTTCAGCACCACTACATGTGCTACTTTGGGGGGAATGAACCATAATTGTCAAGTGGAAACTTAGGGTCAACCCGAAGTCTTCCCCATAATACCCCGGAAAACCCGAAGAAACACGAACCAAATGCAGCAACATGGAGAAATAATTTTATGGCGACCAGCGGGAATGGCATTGAATCGCACGGGCGCGCCGAGGCATGGGCGCTTCTGACCGAATGGACGCAGAGCGAAAGCCTGCGTAAACACGCACTTGCCGTGGAAGCATGTGTCGCGGCCTATGGCGAGGCGGAGGCCGATCGTCAGGGACTGGCCGAAAACGAGCGCGCCGCCCTGGTCAATCTCTATGCCACCACTGCCCTGCTCCACGACTTCGATTACGAGCGGCACCCTTCGCGGGAGGAACACCCGTTTGTCGGCGTGCGCGAGCTGGAGCGCCGGGGCTGGCCGGCAGAGACGCGAACCGCGATTCTCGGCCACGCCGAATACTCCGGGGTTCCGCGGGTGACGCACCTCGACAAGGTGCTCTTTGCCTGCGACGAACTGGCCGGCTTTCTGACCGCCTGCTCGCTGGTGAAACCAAGCAAAGCGATTGCCGATGTCGAAGTCGCCGGCGTGCGCAAAAAGATGAAAGACAAAGCCTTCGCCAAGGGTGTCAACCGGCAGGACGTGATTCAGGGCGCGGCGGAGCTGGGCGTTGATCTCGACACGCATATCGCCTTCTGCATCCAGGCGATGCGGAGACGCGCCGGCGAATTAGGGCTCTGAGCGGCGCAGAGACGTCATGGCCGCTACTTCCTGGTGGGGATTGCTTAGCAATGGGGCCTCATAAATCGCTTGACACTACCTATGTACATAGGTACATTTGTACCAATATGAGCGAACCCATCAAGATTGAACGCGTCCAGACAGGCGTCCGGCTGGAAAAACGCCTGCTGAAGGTACTGAAGGCGGTCGCGGAGCTGACGGATCTCACCCTCGGCGACCTGTTGGAGGGCATTGTTCTCCACGCCTTTGAAAACAAAACACCCTTTAGCCCGGAGACTTTGAAAGCCATCGGGGAGTTCAAAAAGCTGTACGGTCTCACGCTTGACCGCGGAGCAGAGCCATACGTTTGAGGAGATCGAGCCATGACCCGCCAGACGTTTGCATTGACGATTGCGGCTCCATCCTGGCCGTCCCCCTGCACGCGCAGTCCTCTGCGCCAACTTCGGAGCCTCTCATGCATACACAAACGAGCTTTGATGTCGTGGTTCACGCTTCCTACGCGGAAACGGCCCCTCTCTTCGGGCCGGAGGGCGAGCGGGCGTGGGCAGGAAAACACTGGAACCCGCGATTTATTCACCCCGCGCAGGCCCGGGACGAGGAAGGCGCGGTGTTCACGATAAGCCACGGAGCCCTTAATGCTGTCTGGGTCACGACGCAGTTTGACCTGAAGAACCGCCAGATCCAGTACGCGTATTTCATACGTGATCTGATGGTCACGGTGATCGATGTCCGACTTATCGTGATCGACCCGGGCACGACCAAGGTGAACGTGACCTACAGCCGCACCGCAGTCACGCCTGAGGGGAACGAGCATGTGGCAGCGATGACCGAGACCGACAAAAGCTCCGGCAGAGAATGGCAGCAGGCGCTCGACGAGTATCTCGCCGGGCGGCCGGGAAAGAAGACACAATAACGTCCGCCGGCTACTTGTGGTAATTGGGGTAGGCCGGCTTCTGGACCTCGACGGGGGGATGTTTCGCCAGATCGTCGAGGGCCAGCGAAACTGCCTTTTCCAGTTGTGGATCGTGGCCCTGGCTGACGGCCTTGGGATCCTGCTCGACGGGGTAATCCGGATCGACGCCGTGATTCTCCACGTCCCACTGGCCGCTCGGGGAGAAGAACGCGACGCTGGGCGAGGTGACGTGTCCGCCGTCCATCAAAACCGGAATCGGCCCGATGCCGACCAGGCCGCCCCAGGTGCGCTTGCCCACCAGAGGGCCGAGTTTGGCCTGCTTGAAGAGCCAGGGCAGCGCATCGCCGCCGGAGCCTGAGGATTCGTTTGCGATCATCACCTTGGGGCCGTAGATGGCGGCATTGGGTGTGTGTTCGATGACGCCATAGCGCGGAGCCCAGTAGGACTCGATGTGGCGTCCGAGCACTTCGACAAAGTAGTCGGCGACCTGGCCGCCGGAGTTGAAGCGTTCATCGATGACCGCGCCCTGCTTCTCGGTCTGGGCGAAGTAGTAGCGGTTGAAATTGGTGAACCCGCCGCCTGCCGGTGTCGGGCAGGTAGACGTAAGCCAGCTTGCCGCCGGAGAGTTCATCGACCTTTTTCTGGTTGCTTTCGATCCAGTCGACGAGGCGCAAGCCGGCTTCGCTGGCGACCGGCGTAACGGAGATGTCGTGGGCGTTCTTGCCGTCAGAGGAGCCGATGCGGAGGCTGATCACCTTGCCGGCGGTGGATTCGAGGGGTTGCTGGATGTCGACTGCGGCAGTCAGGTCTTCGCCCTCGATGGCCAGAATGCAATCGCCCACGTTGACATTGAGACCGGGCTGGGCGAGCGGCGCCTTGTCGCGCGGATTGAACGGGCCGCCGGTGTAGATCTTGGCAATGCAATAGCGATTGTTCTTGATCTCGTAGTCGGCGCCGAGCAGGCCGCCGGGAACTTTTTTGGCTTCGGGAATGGCTCCGCCGGTGCCGCGCAGATGGCCGACGGAAAAGGCGCCCAGCATCTCCTGGAAGATGTAGTTGAGGTCGGCGCGGGACGCCATGGAGGCGACGTACGGTTCGAAGTGATTCTCTTCGGCGACGGTGTCGGTGCCGTGGAAGTTGGGATCGTAGAAGTAAGCGCGCTCGATGCGCCAGACCTCGTGATACATCTGCTCCCACTCCGCGGGCGGGTCGACGCGCACCTTCATGTCGGCGAGAGAGAGCACGCCTTCGCCGGCCTTCACGGGCGCGTTGGCGGGGGCGATGACCCAGGCAGGTTGACCGCCCCCTCCGGGAGGCGTGTCGCCAGTCTCAGATCGAGGCCTGGACAAGGCGAGCAGCATCTTTTCGCCGTTGGCGGAGAGTTCGAAGCTTTCCACGTGCTCGGCGAGTTTTTCCGTCTTGCGCTCTTCGAGGGTCCAGCGGCTGAGCGTAGCGCCACGCTCACCGAAGCGGCCGGATTCGGGAATCTCGAGGAAGTAAATGCTACCTTTCAATCCCGCGGCCAGGCCGGTGTAGACAGCGGCGGGCAGGGGCAGGGCTACGATGCGCGATTCGATGCCCTGGAGATCGACCTTGGTGGGCTTCACCGGTCCGGATTTGGCGGCGTGGCTCTTCTCGTCGGTGTTGTCTTTGCCGTCGCTGTCGGAGGACTTCTTCCCTTCCCCTTCTTTTTCCGCGGGCTTCTCATCGTCGAGTTCGGGCGCGATGGGGGAGGCCTGATCTTTGGCCAGTACCGCGGCGTAGATGTTGGACGTGACCTGGTAGAGGTCGCTGGTCATGTCGAGCCCGTCCGACGTGGCGCCGGCGTTGGTGCTGGTCGACGAAGTAGAGGTACTTGCCGTCGCGATCGAATGCGGGCAGGGTCGAGTCCGCCATTTCGCTGGTGACCTGGGTGGACTGGCCGCTTTCCACGGAGTAGAGGAACAGGGCATGCAGGTGGTTGGGCATGGAGCGCGGGTAGGCCAGCCACTTGGAATCGGGCGACCAGGCGACATCGTAGCTGCTCTGGGAGAATCCGCCGTAGATGTTCTTTTCGCCGATCGTGGTTACCTTGCCGCTGGCGGTGTCGAGCATCCAGAAGTTGAGCCGGTTGTCGTGGAAGACGATGCGTTTGGAGTCCGGCGACCAGACGGGGTGAAAGTAGTAGGCGGCTTCTTTGGCGAGCTCGAATTTTTTGACGGCAGGTCCGCCGGCCTCGGAGCTGCCGTATTGCGAAGCGACGTGAAGCGCATAGAGGCCGGATTCGTCGGAGAAATAGGCGATGGACTGGCCGTCGGGGGACCAGGCAGGCTCGCGCTCCATCACGCCGGGAGTATTGGTGATGTCGCGGGTGGGACCGTGCTTGGCGGCAACGGTGAGGATTTCGCCATGCGCTTCAAACGCGGCGCGCAGGCCGGTCGAGGAGATCGATGCATGTTCGATCTGGTCGCCCACGGTCTCGATGTGGGGGCGCACCTCGGGCAGATCGGCGTCAATCTCAATAGGAATGACGTGACTGGTGGCGGAAGCTGTGTCGTAGAGGTAAATGTCGCCCAGGCGGTCGTAGACCAGGGTGCCGCCATCGCCGGAGAGGGTGCGGATGTCGGGACCATCGTTGGGCAGAGCTTCGGTGACCGTCTTGCGCAGCGGATCGTAGCGAAAGATAGTGACCGGCCCTTTGCGCGCAGAGAGAAAGTAAACCTTGCCGCCGGCATAGACAGGATCGAAATCGGAGGCGGTTTCATGCGGGATTTCTGTGGAGTCGAGGTCGGGCAGCGTGGTGATCCAGATGGTGCTGGCGAGGCCGCCGTGATAGTTTTCCCACGCCACGTACGCGGTGTAGTTGAAGCTGAACGCAGGGCCAAGCGGGGAGTAGGCGATCTGCTTGCCATCGGGTGAGAACCTGCCCTGGTAGGCCATGGGAAGCGGTAGTGGGGTCGCGATGCCGCCGCTAGCCGGGATGGTGAAGAGCTGTGTGTACCTTGGGGTGGATGACGCGCGATTGGAGCGGAAGAGAATTTCCTTGCCGTCCGGGCTCCAGCCGACAGCGAAGTCCGGCGCGGGATGGTAGGTAATGCGCGTGGGAACTCCGCCCGCGGCAGGAATGGTGAAGACGTCGGTGTTGCCGTCGTATTCGCCAGTAAAGGCGATGGTCTTGCCGTCGGGCGAGAAGATGGGCGCGGTTTCGATGCCTACGCCGATGGTGAGCCGGGTGGCGCGGCCGCCGGCGCGGGGCACGGTCCACAGGTCGCCGGCGTAGGCGAAGGCGATCAGGTCCCGGCTGAGGGCAGGCCGCTGAAAGATATGTGGCCTGGCTACCGCGTTTGCCTGCGCCGAACCAAGGGAGACGGAGAGGTTAAGGACAATAGCAGCGACAAAGGCAACGGCGGAAAGGCGGGACGCGCGCACCAGGAACCTCCGAAGGACAGGCGGCAAGGATGAGGAAACTATAACGCAGCGGGTTCATCGGCAAACTGACCGTGGCGTGGGCGAGCGGAGGACGGAAGGCAGAGACCGAGATTTCGTACCTAGGCGAAAGCTGTTTGCTGCTCTTTCGCCTGGCCTCTCCGGCGACCAAAGCCCGCCGGCGTGAATCGCAGTGAGGCGAGCCCATGGGGTGCGAGCGTGAATCTGTAGCTCAGCCGCAGAACGACAAGCATTCCGAAGGTTGGGGGGCGCTCAAGCTTCTTTGAGCGTAACGGTGATCTTGCGGGCATCGCCGCCTTCGGAGCTGATGGCGATCTCGCCGGTGGCGCGCTTGCGGATGCTCTTGAATTTTTCGCCCCACTCGACCAGCACCAGCGCGTCGGGCGTGAGCAGTTCGTCGAGGCCCAGCGTTTCCAACTGGCGTTCGCCGTCGATGCGGTAGACATCGAGATGAAAGAGCTTGACGGGCTTGCCTTCGCGGGTGCCGTCGTACTCGTGGATCAGGGTAAAGGTGGGGCTGGTGACCTCGTCGGGCTCGGCCGCGTCGAGAGCCTGGGCGATGCCCTTGACCAGCGTGGTCTTGCCGGTACCGAGTTCCCCGCGGAGCAGCAGCAGCTGCGGGGGCTTGAGCAGGCTCACGAGCTTGCGGCCGACTTCGACGGTGTCGGCGCCGCTGCGGGTAGTGAACTCGTGGATGCGGCCTTCCGCCACTGTGGCTTCCTTGCTCATTTTGCTGCCTCGCTGGAGCCCTTGTCCGGCGACGACTCCGGTGGCAGCCCCTGCAACCAAACATACCCGTTCGCGGTGCGGGAGCGAAAGCGAAAAGCCGCCGAAAGATGAGGAAGACTGTCCGTCGCCAGCAGACGTGTGCTGGTCGGAGGCGCGGACGGCGAGGTCCGCGGCCAGGCCGTGGAGGAAGACAGCCGCCTCCACCGCGCGCTCCGGGATGGTCAGGATATTGCGCCAGCATGGCAGCCACAATGCCGGTGAGCAGATCGCCGCTGCCGCCTTTGGCCATGCCGGGATTCCCGGTGGTATTGACGGCGACCCGGCCGCTGGGGTGAGCGATCAGCGTGCGCGCGCCTTTCAGCACCACGATAACGCCGTTGCGCTGGGCAAATGTGCGCGCGACCTCAAGCCGGTTCGACTGCACCTGCGGCGGTTGGGGTGCCGGCAAGCCGGCCCATCTCTCCAGGATGGGGCGTGAGTACGACGGTGCGCCCGTTCCTGGTCAGGCGGGGAAGAACGGCCGGCTGCGTGGCGATGATGTTGAGGGCATCGGCGTCAATCACCGCGGGCGTGCGGGTGGCGTCAAGAAGGCCGAGGCAAAACTTAGCGGTATCGTCGCTCTGCCCCAGGCCGGGGCCGACCGCCAGAACCGTCATGCCCTTGGTGTAGGCCTCCAGGTGTTGCGGGGCGAGATTGGCAGGCGATGCCTGGCCGGCATCATTGGCCTGCAGCGGCCAGGTCATCAGTTCCGGCGCATAGCTGGAGACGACGGGAAGCGCCGGCGCGGGCACCGCGGCAGTGACCAGGCCCGCCCCTGAGCGCATGGCGGCCAGTGACGTCATGACCGGAGCGCCGGCCTTCCCTCCTGCAGACCCGAACGATCCACCAACGACGAGCACATGGCCGAAGTTTCCCTTGTTCGCAGCGGCAGAGCGCGGCGTATGGACCAGTCTGTTGGGCTGAGCCGGCCCATTGCAGGCCAAGCTCCGAAATGACGGCTTCATCCGGGGAGCCGATGGGGGCAACGACAATGGGCTGATCCCAGCTTCGCGTCAGCTGGCCGAAGACGTGGGCTGGCTTGGGAGCGGTAAAGGTGATGACCGCATCGGCGGGAAACACCGGATCGCTGACCGTGGCAGCGGTCTCATCGGCCGGCCAGCCGGAAGGAAGGTCGACGGCGAGGATAGGCGCCCGGGAGTTAGTGGATTGGAGCCACTCAAGAGCGGACAAGGCCAGACCTTTGAGCGGCGCCTTGAAGCCGGTGCCCACGATTGCATCGAGAATCAGATCGGTGTCGAGGACCGGATTGTGACCGGCCAAATCGGATGCCGTGGCGATGATGTGAACCGTACAATTGGGCGCGTCTTTGAGTTCAGCCCAAGCCTGGGCAGCATCGCCTTTCATTCCATCGGGGGAGCCCAGCAGAAGAACTGTAACCGAGAGCCCGGCTTTCCCGAGAAGGCGCGCGGTCATCAATCCATCGCCGCCATTGTTGCCCCGGCCGCATAGCGCGGTGACTCGACGAGCTGGTGGGGAAATGCTGTCGAGCCAGGGCCGCAATCGAAGCCGCGCGCGTGGCGCATCAAATCGACGGATGCCATGCCGTACTGCTCGGAGGTGGCACGGTCACAGGCCTGCATTTCCGCAGCGGAGAGAACCAGCATGATTCTATGTTAGTCACCAGCCCCAATTTTGTGGCCAATGCACGGCGGGTAAGGTGAAAT
Organism: uncultured Acidobacteriaceae bacterium; assembly: GCA_963737665.1. Lineage (GTDB taxonomy): Bacteria > Acidobacteriota > Terriglobia > Terriglobales > Acidobacteriaceae > Telmatobacter. The sequence continues at coordinate 348,817 of CAVTTW010000016.1, read as the reverse complement.
CGCAGCGCGGAAAGGAATGCGATGATGAATGCAGAGACGGCAGCAAAAACGGCAGGATCGACTTCGAATTTCGATCTCCATGCGTTGGCTGCACGGTTTCCCGAGGGCGCCGAAACCATGCTTCTGGATATGCGCCTGACCGATGAGGCGGCGGCGAGTTCGCGGCTGTTTCGGATCTACCGGCCAGTGCCGGCGCACTTTCACAAAACCTGCGATGAGTATCTGCAGGTAATCACGGGACGGGGCAAGTTCATCGTGGACGGGGGCGCTCCGATCGAGCTCGGACCGGGCCAGTTGCTATTCTTCCGCCGCAACGTGGTGCACAGCATTCCTGAAGTGATCGACGGGCCCCTGGTGGTCTTCTCAGTCGACACGCCGCGGCGCGATCCCGCCGATGTGCATTTTGTGGATCCACGCGAGGGAAGCGCTGCGAGCTTTATTCGCACAATCCAGCCGTAAACAGCTGGGTTCCCTTTCACCCCTTGAGCATCAGGACGAGAAACCATCCGTTGAGGGCGGCGATCAGGACGGCGGTGAACCAGGAGAGCGCCTTGAGCCACGGGCCGTTGACAAATTCGCCCATGCGCTTGGCGTTGCTGGTGTAAATCACCAGCGGCACCACGGCGAAGCTCAGCTGCAGGGACAGAATGACCTGGCTGAGGAGGAGAAGTTTTTCGGTTCCCTGCTCGCCGTTGATGGCGACCACGATGATGGTGGGAATGATGGCGAGGGAGCGCGTGATCAGGCGGCGCAGCCAGGGCGCGACGCGCAGGTGGATGAAGCCCTCCATCACCACCTGGCCGGCGAGGGTGCCGGTGATGGAAGAGTTCTGCCCGGAGGCCAGCAGGGCGATCGCGAACAGAGTGCTCGCGCCGGCCGCGCCGACCAGTGGGCTGAGGAGCTTGTAAGCGTCCTCGATGGCGGCGACTTCAAAATGCCCGCTGCGATGGAAGACCGCGGCGGCAACGATGAGAATGGCGGCGTTGACAAAGAGCGCAATGGTCAGCGCCAGAGCCGAATCGATGTTGGCCATGTGGATGGCTTCACGCTTGCCCTCGGAGGTCCGTTGATAGCGGCGGCTCTGCACGATCGACGAGTGCAGGTAAAGATTGTGCGGCATCACCGTCGCGCCCAGCATGCCGATGGCGATGAAGAGCATGTCCCGGTTGGCAACGATGGAGCGCGACGGGATGAACAGGTCGTGGAGGGCGGGCAGATACTCCGGCCGCGACAGCACCATCTGGATCACGAACATGCCCAGGATGGTGCCGATGAGGGCAATGACTACCGCTTCGACATAGCGAAAGCCCCAGCGCTGCAGCAGCAGAATCAGGAGAACGTCGAGCCCGGTGATCAACACACCATAGAACAGCGGAATGTGGAACAGAAGCTGAAGCGCGATGGCGGAGCCGATGACCTCCGCGAGATCGCAGGCGGCGATGGCCACCTCGGCCATGATCCAGAGGGTGACCCTTACCCAGCGGCCGCTGCTCTCGCTGCAAAGCTGGGCCAGGTCGCGCTCCGTGGCGATGCCAAGCTTGAGAGACAGGCTCTGCAGCAGGACGGCCATCAGGTTCGAGGCCATGATGACAAAGAGCAGCGTGTAGCCGAAACGCGAACCGCCGGCGATGTCTGTGGCCCAGTTGCCGGGGTCCATGTAGCCGACGGCGATCAGAAAGCCCGGCCCTATAAAGCCCAGTAGCCGCTTCCAGTAAAGCGTCGAACGCGAAACGCTGACCGTTGAGTACACCTCAGGCAGGGAGGGCTCGTGGGCTGCAACGGCGGCAGTGAGGTCAGTGGCCATCTTTAATTGGAGATGCGCGGGAACATCTCACTGACAGTATGACATGTGTCACTTAATCATAGTTAACCATTAACATTATTTTCAATTACTAACGGTATTGCCGGCCGAAGCCAGACCGCTTCGGCAGCCGGACGGCCGAGGATCGCAGTTCCGGTAGGTAGCTCAATCGAAACCGTTTGGTCATAGTTCTGCTGCACGACCCGGAGATGCTGACTGGGGCCGATCCCATGGTGATGGAGAAAGAGCAGGAGCTTCGGGTCGCGTTCCTGCAGGCTGGTGACCGTGTAGGCGGCGCCTTCCCTGGCTTCCGCGAGAGGAATTTCGCCGCGGCGCTTGCGAATGGCAGGGTGTCTCGGGCAGCACAGCGTTTCCGTGGGGACAGGCTCCGCCTTCGCCCAGTTTCTCGCGCAATTTGGCTTCGAATGCGGGGGAGACGGCGTGTTCGAGGCGTTCGGCCTCTTCGTGGATCTCGTACCACTCCATGCCGAAGATCTCGCTGAGCATGCGTTCGATGAGGTGATGGCGGAGGGCGGTGCGGTAGGCGGTTTCGCGCCCTTCGGGGGTCAGGCGCACGATGCCGTCGGCGCCGACCTCGACACAGCCATCGCGCTTGAGCCGCTTGAGAGCCATGGTGACGGCCGGCGCGGAGACTTCAAGCCAGTGGGCAAGAAGGGCGGGGATCACCTGGCGACCCTCGGCCTCAGCCTCGAGAATGGCCTTGAGGTAATTCTCTTTCGAGACGTGGATGGAGTCTTTCATGGAAAGTTCAGCTTATCGCTCCCAGCCTCCCACTGCCAGCTTCAAACATGCGTGACGGCAGATCCGGATCGCATCCCCATACGGCGAGTTTCGCCGACCAACGGGAAAACCGGCCTTTGCGCTCAAGAGCACCAACCTCAATTGGCGGAAGGCTTTTCGGCGTGGTCTACCACTATCACATCGATAGGTTCCTTCGCTGAGACTAATTTGAGCCCGATCTGTTCGGGGATAAGTGTGAGGAGCGAAGGACCATCCGGCTCTAACATCGCGCTTGCCGCCGATTTCAAGGTGATATCGTAAACGCCCGAAATCCCGGTGCGATCGACAACCGGCAGTTCGATTCCGCGAAGTTCGGTCAGCTGCTGCGCGAATTCGGCCATCGAGACATTGCTGAAGACAAAACTGCCGGCTATCACTCGGGGAAACCGTTCCCTCGGGTAAGAAGGCGGAAGAGAGTCGGCTTTATTCATCGGCAACCTTGGGCCGCCCCTGGCCACCACCAGTTCGTAAACCGAAACTGTCTTTGCTTCGTGGTGAACGCGAACATTGAAGCGTGTGGCCAGAAGATTCTGAAGCATCAGCCTTAGTGTGCTTACCGTCGCGCTATCTTCGCCGGCTTTCGCACGCACATCGTACCGCTGGCCTTCCAGTAACTTTTGTCCCACAAGTTGATAGTGCTCGAGGCCATAGGCCCATTCGACCATTTCACCCAGGTCGACGTTACGCATGGTAAGACCGTCGGGGGCGAAATCAATCTGGGATCGGGAACTACCTTCGCCGGCTGTTTCTTGCGGGAGCGAGGGTCGTATCGATGCGACCTCGAAAGCTGCCGATTGCCCCCTCGACACTTGGGCAAATCCACTCGGCGCGATAAAGGTCGCGGTAATCAATGATCCACAGAGGAACAAGTTGGCAATCGCTCGATCTCGGGATAGCCGGCTCAGCATGGACCAAATGTTAAATCAACAACTCCGACGCAGGGCGGCGCGGGCTTCGCAGGGATCAGCGTTATGGCTGGCCCTCGACAGTGCGAAGGAGTTCAACGATCTTCGCTGCGGCGATGTGCCGATAGTCGGTTGACAGCAGGCCATAGCTCTCAACGCTGTCGTATTTGCGGCCTGCGCCGGAGGACTGCGTGCCGTTGAGGGGCCAGTAACTCCACGAGATTTCGGGATTTTCCTGGAGCAGGCGGATGAAGAGTTTGAGCCAGTCAGAGTTTGCCCCGCAGTCGAGTGTCTGGCAAGCGCCGAATTCGCCGACCCAGAGGGGAACTTCGGGCTCGGTATGGAGCAGGAATGTGGCGCGCGGCTCATAGGCCTGCTTGAGTGCCTCGAGCGTAGAGAGATCCTGCCCTTTGGCGTAGTAGGCGTGGGGCGAATACACCAGCCGGTTGGGGACCGGCAGCGTGACGGGCAGCTTGTCAAAGCCGGCAAAGTTGGTGGAGTATTCGGGGCCTTCGACCATGACGAGAAGGTTGGGATTCGCAGAGAGGACCGCGCTGCCGCCGCGCTCAGCTGCGGCGTGCCAATCGAGTTTGGGATTCGACCCACCCCAGGCGGCGGAACTGCGTAACTCGTTGCGCAGATCCGCTCCGACGACCCATGGCTGGTTACGATAGCGATGTGCAATTGCCTTCCAATCGGCAAGCCAGCTGGTTTCGGGATACTCGGCGTTGTACCAGAGTCCGTTGTGGTCCGTTTCACTGCAGCACCAGTCGGCATTGCTCATGTGGTTATCGAGAATGACAAGGATGTGTGCGGCAGCCAGGCTCTTGATGACCGCGTCCATGACTTCCATTGCGCGCTTACCCTTGAAATGCGGGATTTGCGGCCACGGCGTAGTCTGGGACGCGGGGATTGTGCTCGAGCGTTTCGTTCGCCCACGGCAAGCGGACAGAATTCACGCCGATCTTCTGGATCTGGGCAATGATGGCATCGAGAGGAGCGTGGTCGAGGCCACCGGCAACATATTCCTTCTCGTCAAATCCGTACCAGTTGACCGACGTCAGTCGCAGAGGGTGGCCCGTCGCGTCAACGATCTCACGCCCTTGTGTGTGCAGCGGTGGCACGATCGTCCGCTGCTGCGCACGCGCAGGACATGGGTTGAGGCTCGTCACGCAGACGGCTAGAAAGAGCACACGGAGTCGAGCGGATTGCATGCGCATGAGTATAGGCGATCGGGATCGCCTCCGGTTCACGGACGGGCCGCTGTATCTGAATAGGGCTGGCGCAGCTTGTGGTGGGACCAGGCGGCATCCTTTTCAGCGCTGAAGATGAACTTCAATTCCCCGCCCTTCATCACTTCTTCGTGAGTGATGAAGCTGCGGTCGAGCGAGACGCCGTTGAGCAGAACATCCTTGATAAATCCCCGTGTCTCGCTCATGTTCTCGCTATTGACCGTGAACGATCTCCCGTTGGGTAAATGCAGGACCGCGCTTTCGACGAAGGGCCGCCCCAGCACGTACTGGTTCGAACCAGGCGCTACCGGGTAGAAGCCCAGTGACGTGAAGATGAGCCACGCGGACATCTGTCCCAGATCGTCATTGCCGACCAGGCCGTCGGGCGCCGGCTTGTACTGCGAATCGACGATCTGCTTGAGGCGCGCCTGGGTCTTCAAGGGCGCATCGCGCATACATGTAGAGATAGGCGCAGGTGATGGCTTGGTTCGTTGCCGTGAATGTACTGGCCGATCATGCCGGAGATATCTTCGACATCCGCGTAGGCCGCCGGATCGACCTTCTGGTCGAACATCTCATCCAGTTTGGTGACTAACTTTCTGATTGCCGCCCAGTAAGTCGATCAACCCCTGCTCATCCTGCGGCTGGTACCAGGAGTACTGCCAGGCATTGCCCTCGGTGAAGCCGCTGCCGGCGCCTGCCTTGGCCGGGTCGAATGGCTTGCGGTACTCGCCGTTTTCCAAGCGCGGTTCGACGAAGCCATCGGCGGCATTGAAGTTGTTTCGCCAGTAGGCGGCACGCTTCGTCGAAGGTCGCGGCACGTCGATGCTTTGCCCATTGCGGCGGCCATGCGGGCGATGGTCCAGTCGTCAAAGGCGTATTCGACCGTCTTGGAAGCGGCCTCATCGTCATGGTCGACGGGCACATAGCCCAGCTTCATGTAGGCGCCGAGATTGCCGTAGGGCGCATAGGTGGCGCTGGCCACCATGGCGTCGAGCGCGGCGCCGGTATCGTAGCCGCGAATGCCCTTCATATACGCGTCGGCGATGATCGGCACCGCATGATAGCCGATCATGCACCAGGTCTCCTGTCCCTGAAACTGCCAGACGGGAAGAATGCCGAAGGGGCTTTCCTGCTGCGAGGCGATCAGCGAACGCACCAGGTCATTGGTGCGCTGTGCGGGCTCCAGGATCGTCATCAGGGGCTGTTCGGCGCGATACACATCCCACAGCGACAGAGACGAGACAAAGCGAAAGCCGTCGGCGCGATGCACCTGGTTGTCGGGGCCGCGATAGTCGCCGTTTGCATCCATGCTGATGCTGGGCGCCATCATTGCGTGGTAGAGGGCCGTGTAGAGAGACTTCTCCATCTCGGGCGAGGCTTTGAATTCCACGCGCGACAGTTCCTTCGCGCCACATCTGCTGCGTTTTGGCGCGAAGCGCGTCAAAGTCAAACCCGGGAGCTTCCGCATCCATGATTGGCGATCGCGTTCTCCTCGCTGACGGGAGAGATTGCCGCCTTCACGATCAGGGGCGTCGAGGAAGGAGCGAAGTCGAAGACCGCCTCCAGGCCGCGGCCTTCGATGCTCTGCGTGTCCTCGGGCGAAGTTCCCGGCGTCTTGAACCCGTGATAAGGCGGCGGATCTTCTTCCTTGTTGTAGAGCGCATGCGCCGGCCATCGGCGCTGAAAAGCGCATCGCAAAGTATAGCTGCCGTCCCGGCGCCCAGCCGCGCGTCTCGCGCATGCCGGTGACGGTGCCGTCGTTGCGCACGCGGATGCGCGACCACAGCACCTTGCCGGGGTAGTTATAGATGCTGCTGCGCAGGTCCAGCAGCACGTTGCGCTTCTGTCCGGCGGCGAATGTGTAGCGATGCACGCCCACGCGCTCGCTGGCGGTCAGCTCCGCTTGCACGGCGGAATCCTGCAGAAAGACGCTGTAGTAGCCAGGTTCGGCGTGCTCAGTGGCATGGGAGAAACGCGAGCGATAGCCTGGCTGCGTCTTTTCCGCGATCGCCGGGCTCAAGCGGCACGGTTTCGCCACTGATCGGCATGAGGAGAACGTCGCCAAGGTCGCTGTGCCCCGCGCCTGAAAAATGCGTATGGGAAAACCCCAGGATGGTCGTGTCTTCGTACCGGTAACCCGCGGCCCACTTATAGCTCTGCTTGAATGGCCGAATCTGCGTGTCCGGTGAAAGCTGCACCATGCCGAACGGTGCCGTGGCCCCGGGAAACGTGTGGCCCTCAGGACCGGTGCCGATGAAAGGGTCGACAAGCTTAGAGGCGTCTGGCGCCTGGGCAACGGCCGCTGCGGCCAAAGACAGGACAACAATGCTGAACCATTTCCGCATGAGTCAACACTATAGCAACTCGTCGACCCGAACTCGCCGGTTAAGGCGCAGTCGTCCTTTCAGATGGGTCGACGCGCTCAAGTCAAGAACGCTCCGGAAACCGGCGGCGGATCGATTAACATCTCCCCAGAGGTGACGCCCGGGATGACCCATGAAGAGATGATCGCCAAATGGGACGAACACATCGGCTATGAATTTTCGACACGCGACGTATCGTCAACCATAGCGACGATGGTTGAGGACGCCTACGTCAACCACGTTCCGGTTATGACCGGCGGCTACGGCCACGATGCGCTGCGCCGGTTTTATGCGGAAGACTTCATCTCTCTGATGCCGGCCGACACCTCCATCCAGCTCATCTCGCGTACCCTCGGCCAGGATCAGCTCGTGGACGAAATGATCTTCTCGTTTACGCATACGGAAGAAATGCCGTGGATGCTGCCGGGCGTGGCCCCTACGCATCGCCACGTCGATATTCCGCTGGTCGTGGTGGTCGGTTTTCGAGAAGGCAAGCTGGCGCATGAGCGCATTTACTGGGACCAGGCATCTGTCCTCAAGCAGATCGGCCTGCTCACGGACGCAGCGCTCCCGGTCTTCGGAGCGGAGACGGCGCGGAAGCTTCTGGACCCGGCCATGCCGTAGTGCCCGCATGCGCGACGCTGCCGGTTTCTTGTCAGTTTGTATACTAGCGACACGATTCCGGTCCGGAGTCAGAGTAATTTCACCGGCGGTCAATCAACTCTAAGTGCGTTGGATTTAACACCCAGGAGCCATGTGGTCAAACAGCAGCTAATCGCACCCCAGGCCGTCAACTTTCCCTGCGAGCGCATTCGCTCGGTCTTTCCTGCACTTCACGTGGCGCCACGTCTCGTCTTCTTTGACAATGGCGCCGGGGCGCAGGTTCCACAGGGCGTCTTCGATGCGATCAACGACCATCTTTTGCATCGCAATGTGCAGCGCGGGGGGCGCTACTCCCGGAGCATGGAGGTGGATGCGGGCATCGCACGGGCTCGCGAGAGCGTCGCCGATCTTATCAACGCGCGCCATCCGGACGAGATCGCCTTCGGCATGAATTCCACATCGTTTCTTCGCCTGCTCAGCCTGGCGATCGGGCGCACCCTCGAGACCCGCAATGAGATTGTCGTCACCGACATGGACCACGAAGCCAATATCGCCACCTGGCTGCAACTGGAGAGCGAGGGAGCAAAGATTGTCTGGTGGAAGATGCGGGAAGATAACAACCTTCACGTAGAGGACCTGGTGGCGCTGCTCAACGCGAAGACGCGCCTTGTCGCCTGCACGGTTGCGTCCCATGCGATGGGTACCATTGTGGATGTTGCGGCCGTGGCGCGGGCAGCGCACAGCGTGGGCGCTGAGGTGGCTCTCGATTGCGTGCACTATGCTCCCCATGGACTCATCGATGTGCAGGCATTCGAGTGCGACTACCTGGTCTGCTCCGGGTACAAGATCTTCGGTCCGCACATGGGATTCATGTGGGGCCGGTTCGAACTGCTCGAGGCACTCCCTACATTTCGCGAAGACTTTATCCCCGACGCTCCTCCCGGCAAGATTGAGGCGGGCACGTTCGTCTTTGAAAATGTCGCCGGCATGGCTGCCGCCATCGACTACCTGGAAGCCCTGGGGGCGAACCTCGCCCGTGAGGAGGACAAGGCTCGACCCGCATCGCGGCGGGAGGCGATCGTCCGTGCCATGGATGCGATCCGTGCGTACGAAGCGGCACTCTCGGTTGCGATGATCGAAACGCTGCAGGCCACCGGCGCCATCGTCTATGGCATCGGAGACACGGGCCGCGTGGCGGAGCGGGTTCCCACGTTTTGTTTCCGCCTGCCTAACGTTGCGCCGGCGGTTGTCACCCAGACCATGGCAGACCGCGGCATTGGCATGCGCGACGGCCACATGTACGCGCCGCGGCTCATGCACCGGCTGGGGTTGAGCCTCGCGACCGGCGTCAACCGCGCGTCGCTCGTTCACTACAACACCCTCCAGGAGATTCACGAGTTCGGGAAGGTACTTCTTGACATGGTTCGGAACTAAGCAAGTCGATTCCCTGCCGGCGCCGATGGCAGTTGAGTTCGCCGCCGCGCCCGAGAGTTCTTCCGGACTCAATCGCTCCCTCACGCAACGCCAGCTCACCATGATGACGATCGGCGGCGCCATTGGCGTGGGACTCTTTCTGGGCAGTTCAGTCACCATACGACTGGCGGGTCCCGGCGTCATCCTCGCGTATCTTCTTCAGCGCCGTCATTGCCCTGATCGTTGCGTACTCCATCGCGGAGATGGCCGTCGTCCATCCCGTGGCCGGTTCGTTCGGGGTCTATGCGCAGACCTATTTGAATGAGTGGTCGGGCTTCGCTGTCCGCGTAACCTATGCGTTCATCCAGATACTGGCCATCGGCGCGGAGGTCACGGCGGTTGCGATCTACTTTTCGCTATGGTTCCCGACGGTGGCGCAATGGGTCTGGGTGGTGGGAGTGTCGGTCGCCCTGATCGCGGTCAATGGCCTGCGCGTAGGCAGCTTTGGTGAATTCGAATACTGGTTCGCCATCGTCAAGGTGGTCACAATCGTGGCCTTCATCGTGGTCGGACTGGGGCTGATCTTCGGCATCGGCCCGGGGCGCGGGATTGGCTTCTCAAACCTCACGTCGCACGGCGGGTTTCTTCCCCACGGTCTCAAGGGAGTCTGGCTTGCCTTGAGCCTGACCCTTACCAGCTACATGGGCGTCGAGATCATTGCAGTCACGGCCGGAGAGGCGCGAGAGCCGGAGAAGACCATTCCGCGCGCGATGCGGACGGTCACGCTTCGGCTCATCCTGTTTTATGTCCTCTCCATCACCGTGATGCTGTCGATGACGCCGTGGGACAGGATGGGCAGCGGCCTCACAGGCAGTCCGTTTGTGCTTGCCTTCGCGCGGGCCGGAATCCCCTATGCCGCGAAGATCATGAACCTGGTGGTGATTACCGCCGCGCTCTCCAGCGCCAACACCAATCTTTATCTCACCAGCCGGACCCTGTTTTCCTTGTCGAAGGACGGGTATGTACCCAGGCAACTGGGAAGACTGGGCAATAACGGTGTGCCTTACATTGCGCTGATGGTGTCGACCACCGGCATGGCCGCAGCGATACTGCTGGCTATCTTCGCTCCCGGGCGGGCGTTCCTGCTGCTCTATGGCATCGCGGTGGCTGGAATGTTCTTCGTGTGGGGCATCATCCTGGTGGCGCACCTGTCGTTCCGCCGCGCCATGGGACCAGCGCGAATCGCCCGTCTGCCGATCCGCCTGCGGTTCGCGCCGTATGCGCAGATTGCGGCACTCCTTGTCCTCACCACCATCGCGGGCGGCACCTTCTATGTGGAGGGCCTGCAATATTCGGTTGTCGGATTCATTGCCTTTGCCGTGGTGATCTCGGGCTTCTACCTGACCCTGTTCAGAAGAGGGAAGAAGCCAATGGATCGGCAGATCTGACACGAGGCAGGCGGCAGATCCCGTCGCCGGGGAGATTGGCCACCGAAAGCGAAGAAGCTAATCGGCCTGCTTGTGTGCACTACGGCTGGGCTTCGCCCTGCTCTTGGAATTAAGCGCGACTGCCGCGCGGATGAGGGCCTTCAATGCCGCTTCATTGATCGTTTCGCCCTCATGGACGTCGATGGCGCGCCTGACATTCCCCTCCAGGCTGGAGTTGAAAAGGCTCGATGGGTCCGGCAACGCCGCTCCCTTGGCGAAGGTCATCTTGACGACGTTCTTGTAGGTCTCTCCCGTGCAGACAATGCCGTCGTGCGAGAAGACCGCAGTCCCCGGCGATGACGGCTTGACCCACTTCCACTCTTCGATGATTTGCGGGTCAGCTTCATGGATGATTTCGCGCACTTTTGCGAAGGTCTTCCCACGCCAGTCGCCAAGTTTGCTGATCTTCTCGTCAATGGATGTGGAGGCTGATTCTACGGGGACGGGACTTTTCATTTTCAACTCCTTCCCTCGCGGGGATTCTCACTGCGCCCAATGTAACCTGCAACTTTCGCGAGGCCGGCGGTGCGCAGTCTCCGCCGGCTTCCCTTCCGAGTGCTTCTCAGGTAGTTCGATGCGGACCGTCGGGCGGGTCACTTGAACACCTCGCTGCTACCAGCGCATGAGTTGTGTGATCTGCAGGAGATTGCCGCACGTGTCGTTGACCATGGCGATCTTTGAAGCGGTCACGTCTGTCGGCGCCATGGTGAACTCGGCCCCGTTCCCTTTCATCCGCTCGTAATCGGCAGTCAGGTCGTCAGAGAAAAACATCGCCGCCGGCTGGCTTTGCTGAAACAATGCCTGTTGATACGTCTTGGCGGCGGGGTTGTTGTTCAGCGAAAGCTGAAGCTCGGTGCCATCCGGGTCTTCCGGCGAGGCGACCGTGAGCCAGCGATACGGCCCATTGCTGAAGTCGGCCTTCTTCACGAAGCCCAGCACCTCGGTATAGAAGCGGAGGGCCTTCTCCTGATCGTCAACGTATACGCTTGTCAATTTGATCTTCATTTCGTTTTCTCCTCTTGTTGTTCAGGATTTTGAAATTGTGGTTGGTCGCCCGGCTCAGGCCGTGCGTCGCTGGCGGCGACCCCTGGCGGCATACGGCAACACGAACAGGTAAAGGCCGGTGAGCAGAAGCCAGGCGAGGAAGAAGACCGCAACCAGGCCCATCTTGTTGGAGTACTTTCCTCGTAGCACCATTACGCCGTTGATGATGACAGCCGCCGTGAAGATCACGGACAGCCAACGGTGCGTCTGCCGGATCCATAAATTCCAGTTCATCATGACCTCCTCTGACGTCGGTTCGAAGCGGAACGGACACAAGTGTTTAAGCCAGTTCCCCGAGAAAGCTGTCCAGAGCACCGAGCATTTTCTGCCAGCCGTAATTTGCACCGTAGTAAGCTGCCTTCTGATCCGAAGTGAAGCCGGACTGCTCCATGCGAAGGTGTGTCCCACCCTCCGCCGGCGTCAACGTCAGGAGCACAACCCATTGAAGGCCATCGCCTTCCTTTCCTACGCCCCAGCTATACGACAAGCGTTGCAGCGGTTCGACGATCAGCACCTTGCAGTCCACGACCCCGTTCCAGTTGGGCTTGGGGTCGGTCCGGAACTGGAAGTTGCGCCCCACCACCGGTTCAAAATCGTTGCTCATCATCCATTGCGCGAGGAGCGGGCTCTCGGTGAGCGCTCGCCACAGCTTCTGTGGAGAATGTGGGAATACCCTCTCGACTACAAGGGTGCGCGTATTCTCAGGGGAATCGCTCAAGGGTCCATCCTTTTCAAAAGATCATCCAGACGGTCAAACCGCTCCCGCCAGAACGCGCCGTAGCGATCGAGCCAATCCACCATGGGCGCCAGAGCGTCAGACTCAGCGCGATAATGCGTCTCGCGCCCCTCGCGCCTGTGGCGTACCAGCTTTGCGCGCTTCAACACCGTGAGGTGCTTGGATACAGCAGGCTGGGATACGCCCGCATAGCGTGTCAAGGCGTGAACGGTCTGTTCGCCCTGGCGCGTAAGCTCCTCAAAGATGGCTCGGCGGGTCGGATCGGCGAGAGCCCGGAACACCGGATTGGGGCTGGTCTGCTTCACGTCAAAACCATAACTATTTGGTTATGGTTTTGTCAAGAGAGTTGCAATGTTAATTGTCGTTGTACACCGCGATGTTATGCCCGGGACAAGGGACAAAGCGCGCAGCAAAAACAGAAAGCCTCCAGCCCACTCTCCTATCGGCGATAGGAAAGCGGGCTGGAGGCTTGAGCTTATAAAGCTGAGGTGGCGCCTTTAGTCCTTGACGCGTACCTTGGGTTCGACGGAGAGGCCGGGGCGCAGTTCCTGGTTCGGGATCTTCGTGTTCGAGGTCGGTGAAGTCGATGCGGACGGGGACGCGCTGCACCACCTTGACGTAGTTGCCGGTAGCATTCTCGGGCGGGAAGAGCGAGAGCACGGAACCGGTGGCGCCGCCGATCTGGGTAACCTTGCCGTGGTAGGTCTTGCCCGTGGCGTCGACGGAGATCTGGACGGTCTGGCCGGCCTTCATGTTGCGCAACTGCGTCTCCTTGAAGTTGGCGGTGACCCAGATGCCTTCGAGCGAGACCAGGGTGAGAAGGTTTTGCCCGGCGGAGACGTTCTGGTTGATCTCGACGCTCTTGCGGGTGATGATGCCTGCCTCTGGAGCGATGATGCTCGGTGTAGCTCAGGTTCAGATTCAGCCTGGTCGAGTTGCGCCTGCGCCTGTTGCACCTGGGCCTGTGCCTGCTTGGCCTTGGCGTTCTGGGCGGCGACCTGCTGGGGGCCGGTCTGGGCGTACTTCAATTGCGCCTGGGCCTGGGATTCGCGCTCGCGCGCCACGCGCACGCCGTCGGCGGCGGCCTGCTCGGTCGCCACCGCATCCTGCACGGCGGCGGCGGCAGCGGCGGCCGCAGCCACGGCGGCGTCAAACTGCTGCTTGCTGATGACGTCCTTCTCGACCAGCGGCTTATAGCGTTCGAGGTCCGACTGCGCCTTGGCGTTGTTGGCCTGTGCCTGAACGACGCGCGCATGAGCGGCCTGCTGCTGGCCCTGGGCCTGCAGCACCTGGGCGTGGGCGCCGGTCACGTCGGAGTTGGCCGAACTAAGGTTGCTGCCGGTGTTGATGGTGGTGAGGGGCACGTTGACATTGGCCGCAGCGGCATTGGCCTGGGCGCTGGCCAGCGCGGCCTTGGCGTTTTCCACCGCCACCTGGTAGTCGCGGGGATCAAGCTCCGCGATCAGATCGCCCTTCTTGACCATCTGGTTCTCTTCCACGTTGACGTGAATCACCTGGCCGGCGATGCGCGAACTGATCTGGATCAGATGGCCGTTGATCTGCGCGTCGTCCGTGTCTTCGCTAAAGGTGGAGTGCCACCAGAAGGCCACCGCGGCCACCACAATAATGGCAACCACAACGATGATGATGCCCCTGCGGCGGGACCGCGGCTGCGCGACCTCAGTCGTCGTCTCCGGTTCGTTTTGAACTGGTGTTGTCGTTGTTTCCGCCACGTTCACTTTCCTCCCAAATAGCTCTTGTAATTCTCTGCCGCGCCCAGCGCCCGTGCCAGGCTGAGCTTGGCGATATTGTGCCGGTAGAGGCTGGTTACATATTGATCGTTGGCCTGGGCGACGGACTGTTCCGCCTGGCTGACCGCGAGGTTGTCGCTGACGCCCGCGGCGTAACGCTGCTGGGCCTCGCTCAGTTCCTGGTTGGCCAGGTCGACGCTGGAGTGCGCCACCTCGACCTGCTGTTGCGCCGATTGAATGTCGAGCAGCGCGTCGCGCACGTCGGCGTCCACCTGGGCGTTCTTGTCGCTCAACTGGGCCTTTTGCGTATCCAGCTGCGACTGGGCCTGCTCGGCCTCGCCGCGCAGGGCAAATTCCTTGAAGACCGGGACGCTGATGGTTCCCGTGGAGTCGACGGTGCCGTGGGAGTGGCGCACATTGACGCCGATGTCGCCGTAATCGGCATCGACTTTCAACGTGGGGAACCGGTCGGCGGTAGCGGCCTTGCGCTGCTCTTCGGCTGCGTGAGTCTGCTCGACCATGGCGGCCAGATCCTTGCGATTGGCGTGGGCCTGCTTGATGGTCGCATCCACGTCAAGCTGGTCGAAGGCCGCGTAAGGCGCCTTGTCGACGACGTTGAACTTCTGCGCCAGGGGCAGGCCGATGGTGCGGGCCAGCGCCAGACGGTCCTTTTCGAGAGCGTTCTGGGCGACGATGAGCTGCTGCTGCAGCGACTGGTAGTCCACGCGGGCACGAAGTTCGTCGAGCACCGGGGCGGTACCGGCCTGATGGCTCTGTACGGCCTGGTCGAGCGAAACCTTGGCGGTGGCAACCTGGGCTTCCACGCTGGTGACGCGGGACTCATCGGCGACCACCAGCAGGTAGGCATTGCCCACGGTGAGCACCACCATGTCTCGGGCATCCTGGGCGCTCAGTTGGGACGCGTTGAAGTTGTGGCGGTCGGCGAGATAGGTCCGGAGCGAATTCACATTGACCAGCGACCAGCTTAAGGACGCGCGAATGTCGGTAAAGCCGAAAGGGCCGACGATGGTCGGAAAACCGGGGATGCGCAAACCTTCTGCTGCCAGGTCCACCTGCATTACGGACTCTTTGATGCTGGCGTCGACCGTGGGAAGAAGCGACTGCAACTGGCTCAGGCGCTGGGCGCGGGCGGCCGCGGTCTGGGTGGAGCTCAAAATGACGCCCAGATTGTTTTTCAGACCGCGCTGGATGGCGTCATCCAGCGTCAAATCCAGAGGCTGAGCCGAGGCCTCGCCGACCGGAACGCTTCCCTGAAAGCTGTTTGAACTCTGCGGAGCGGCGGTGGGGGGAGCCGAAGGCAATGTCTGAGCGGCCAATTCCCTGCCCGGCGCGGTCAGCGCCAGGCCCGCTGCCAACGCGATAAGGCCCAGGGAAAGTCGATGGGCACAGGGACGGACTGCGTTCTTTTTGCACAATTTTGACGGCATCAATGATTTTCGTCCGGTACGGCATCGAATAGGGGCACCGGTCCCAAATTGTTAGCTCACTAATGGATGCACAGAGGTAGCGGCAAGGTTCCTAAACAGTGTAACCAACTCGAACCCCGGCCGGCGTGTCAACGCTCACGGCAACATTCTCCAGCCGGATCGTGACGAATCCAGGGGCAAAACCAGCATGCACCCGCGCAGATGCGAGTTCCGGGTGCGAGTGGGCGGCGGGTTGGTGTGTGCTTTATCGTCCGGCCGAGGCGTGAAGGAGCTGGGAGGCGAGCGAGCAGAGCCCCTGGCGGAACAGTTCGCGGACCGCGTCGGCGGTCCAGCCCCCAGCCTGAGGGCCGCCGTGGGCAGCGAGCAGTTCCGCGGTTTCGGGCGAGGTGAGGCCAGCCACGGCGCGCAGCACGTAGATGGTGCGCAGGGACGCAGGCAGGCTTTCCAGCCAGTTACGGACGCGATCGCGATCGGGGCCGGCGATGAGGCGCTCCAGTTCCGCGCGGGATTCGCCGGCTGCGTCGAGATCCTCATCTTCGATGCAGGTTACGGCGTGTTCAAGGTCGTCGGGGGCGGCGAGGCTGGCTGGATCCCGGCGGCTCAACAGCTCGATGGCGGCGACGGCCAGGGCGCGGCGGCTGCTGTGGCGCGCCTCTTCGGGATTGGAGCAGGCGGAGAGATCGGCGTCGGACACGGCGATTTCAACCAGATTGATGCTGTCTTCGCCCTCGCCCACCAGCATGGAAGCGACGCTGTAGAGGCCGGCGGCGATCAGGTCAAACATGCCCTCCATCCCGGCAAAGGCCCGTGTAACCGTGGCCTCGTCCTTGGGCTGGCCGTCGAGAAGTTCATGCATGGTCTGCGCAAACACCTCGGCGTCGGCGGGAAGGGGCTGGGGCGGGATCAGGCTGGAGCTCGGAGTCGGGGTTTGCTCAGGCATGGAAGGTGCTCCTCGTTTTGGGGATGGAAGCAGGTTCGCCCAACTTCTATCCTCAACCCGCCGGGTGTTGCGGGTCAATCGCAGAAGCAATCGCCCCCGTACGGCCGCTGCCAGGCTCGACGCGGTGCACGCGATAACCCTATCGAGCGAGCACCCAACGGATTCGCATTCTTTTAACGCAATCGGCGAATTTGTCCTGTATCCCTTCCGTATGGGCTCCTTTGCGACCGCGGCCAGGATCCGGTGCAGAGCGCCAGGGAAACGCTGTAGACTTCCAACACGGCGCAGGGGATGGAGCAGGATGGCCAGAACGACAACAAAACAGAGGCTGTTCCAGGGACGGGATGAATCCTGGATGCAGTTCAACCGGCGAGTTCTGGAAGAGGCGGACGATCCCGCCAATCCGCTGCTGGAGCGCGTGAAATTCCTTGCCATCACGGGCAGCAATCTCGACGAGTATGTCGAAATCCGCCAGGCCGGGCTGATGCAGCGGATTGAGGACGGATTCCGGGAGCCGGGGTACGACGGGCTGCGGCCGGACGAGTCGCTGGACGCGCTGACGGCCGAGATTCATCGCTTTGTCGATGCACAGTACGCGTGCTGGAATGACCGGCTGATGCCGGAGCTGCGCAAGCACGGAGTCCGGCTGCTGGAGTGGACAGAACTGGAGGAAGAAGCGCGCACCTATGCGCAGGGTTACTTCCAGCGCGAAGTGGATCCGCTGCTGACGCCGATCGCGATCGATCCGGCGCATCCGTTTCCGCGGGTTCTGAACAAGGCGCTCTGCCTGGCGCTGCTGTTGCGGGCCAAGCGGCGCAGTTCCGGGCCGCAGGTGCTGGGAGTGGTGACGGTGCCCCGCGCGCTGCCCCGCTTTGTTCGCCTGCCGGCGGCGGAAGGCAAGTTCGACTACATGCTGCTGCAGGACCTGATCGCGCAAAACCTCTCCGGCATGTACCGCGGCTACGAAGTGCTGGCTCACGCGGCGTTTCGCGTGACGCGCAACTCCAACCTCTACTTCGAGGAGGAAGAAGCGCGGTCGCTGCTGGAATCGATCCGCGTGGAGCTGCACAACCGGCGCAAGGGCGACGCGGTGCGGCTGGAGATCGAGACCGGCGCGCATCCCGACATCGTCGAACGGCTGCGCGTGAACTTCGAACTCGAAGAGGACCAGGTCTTTCGCGGCGATGGCCCCGTGAACCTGTCGCGGGTGATGTTCTTCTACAGCGACGTTCAGCGGCCGGATCTGAAATTTCCACCCTTTACACCCAAGCCGCTGCATCTGAGCCGCAAGGCCAACAACATCTTCGAAGACCTGCGCACCCGCGACATCCTGCTGCACCATCCTTACGATTCCTACGATCCGGTGGTGAACTTCATCGAGCAGGGAGCGGAAGACAACGCGGTGGTGAGCATGAAGCAGACGCTCTATCGCACCAGCCAGGATTCGCCGGTCTTCCAGGCCCTGATCGATGCCGCGGCGACCAAGGAGACGACGCTGGTGGTCGAGTTGATGGCGCGCTTCGACGAGGCTTCGAACATCCGCTGGGCGCGCAGCATGGAAGACGCCGGCGTGCAGGTCTTCCACGGCGTGGTGGGACTGAAGACGCACTGCAAGCTGGCCATGCTGGTGCGGCGCGACGAGGACGGCGTGACGCGCCGCTATTGCCACCTGGGCACGGGCAACTACAACCCGGTGACATCGCGGTTCTACACCGACCTGAGCCTGCTGACCAGCGATGCCGCAGATCACCGAGCGCGTGCACATGGTGTTCAACTACCTGACCGCGCACGCGGAGATCGACGACTACCGGCCGCTGCTGGTGGCGCCACTGACCATGGCGGAGAGTTTTCTGGGGCTGATCCGGCGGGAATCGGAACACGCCCAGGCAGGACGGCCGGCGCATATCGTCGCCAAGATGAACGCGCTGCTCGAGCCCAGCGTGATCGAGGCGCTCTACCAGGCATCGCAGGCCGGCGTCGAGGTCGACCTGATCATCCGCGGGGCTCTGCACCCTGCGGCCGGGAGTGCCGGGATTGTCGGAGCGGATCCGGGTGCGCTCGATCGTGGGCCGATTTCTCGAGCACTCGCGGATCTTCCACTTTGCCAACGGCGGCGACGACGAGATCTACATGGGTTCGGCCGACTGGATGCCCCGCAACCTCTTCGAGCGCTGCGAGGTGGTCTTCCCGGTGCGCGATCCATCGGTGCGGGCGCGCATTCACGACGAGATCCTGCCGGCGCTGCTGGCAGACACGGTCAAGGCCCGGCTGCAGCAGCAAGACGGCACCTATCTGCGTGCCAGGCCATTCAAGGATGTGCCGGCATTTTCGTGCCAGGACTTCTTCATGCAACTGGCCGAAGGCAAGGTGGGGCTGGACGCCATTCCGATTCCGCAGCCCTCCGGCCATACCCCCAAGCGCGCCGCAAAACGGGCGCCGCGAAAGGCAGTCGCAGCGGACTGATGCCCAGGGGCCCCAGAGGCGATACCTTCGGGCAGATCCGGGCCTGTTTGCAAGATATTCCCTGTCCCAGTGGTACATTCAGAATCGGCCGCCCGCGGAGTCAGGCGGTCTCCGCCCTTTCGCTGGAAAACGAAACGATGGGGCGCGGGGGCTCGCAGTGGATCGAAAATGGCCGAGTCCAGATGGTTTGAGGGCGCAGCCGCTGAGGATTGGCTGCCCAAGCGTTGGCAGGAAGGTGGGAAATTTTTCATGGGAGAGTCCGTACCGCAAGTATTCAATGGCGTCACTGCCGCGCAGTATGAGCGCCTGGTTGACAAGGCGAAGGCGGCTGGAATCGAGTTGAGTGGAAATAGTGGAACCGCGTCGAAATATGGCGTGGAGATCGCCTGGAACTACGTCCCGGAGACACAGGTACTGACACTCCACACGCTCAAGGCCCCGTTTTTCATGAAAGCGGCCGATGTGGACGCAAAGATCGAGTCACTGGTGAAGGAAAGTCAGGCTGAAAGTCAGAGTTGAACCTCGCTCCGCCAGCCAACCCGGCGGGGCCGGCGACACCTCCTACAATCTAAGCAGTGTCGCAATTGCATGCCAACCCGTTGGCGCACCGGTCTTGCTCGCAAAAGTCTTGCCCCCTGAGAACCTGCCGTAGACAGGCGGGCGGCCCAGGCATGGTGCGGGAGGCTCCCGCCGTGCTGAGGCTGTGGCATCTGACCAGCCTCGATGCTCCCACCGTCGCGGTGGTTTGGTCGTGCGGATTCGCGTGGGCCGCCGGAATCCGGCTGCCTGTATGGGCCCCCGTGCTGCTGGCACTGGTGGCGTGGTCTGTATATATCGGCGACCGCCTGCTCGACGCGCAGGCGGGACTGCGGACACCGCCGCTTCACCATCTGCGGGAACGGCATTACTTTCACTGGCGCCATCGGCTGATGCTGGTGAGCGCGGCGTTGTGCGCGGCGGGAGCAAGCGCGTGGATGATCTTCACGCTGCTGCCTGCCGGGGCGCGCGTGCCCGACTCGGCGATCGGGGCGGCGACACTGGCTTACTTCTCCGGTGTCCACGCGCAACGACGATTGCCGCGCGTTGCAACGCGCTTTTTACGCCCGCTGTTCTCAAAGGAGTTCCTGGTTGGGGTGCTTTTCACCATGGGGTGCCTGCTGCCGGTCTGGTCGCAGTCAGTTCTCCGGGCCGGCCACGCCGCATGGAGGGTTCTGCTTCTGCCAGGCCTGTTTTTCATGGGGTTGGCGTGGCTGAACTGTCACGCCATCGAGTCCTGGGAATCGGCTGATTACGAAGCAGGTTCCGAGCGGGTGGCGCGAACCGCCTGCGGAGTTGGCTTGGCTGGCGTGGTACTGGCGGGGATTCTGGTTTTTCGAATGCCGCACGCCGCTGCGCTTATAGCCACGGGCGCGATGAGCGCCTGGTTGCTGGCGGGGCTCGACCTGAATCGGCAGCGGATCACCCCGCTGGCGTTGCGTGCGTCGGCAGATCTTGTACTGCTGGCTCCGCTCCTGCTGATCCCGATTGGCCTGGTGTGGCAATGACACCTCAAACTCAGCTCTCTCAAGAAGACGCGGCGGTCGCGGAGAGCTCGCCGGTGGCGCGACCGATTGACCCGGAGGCCAGGCCTGAGCCGTCGGCCGCGAACTTCGACCGGCTGGTTTCCGTCTATCGCTGGATGGAGTGGGCCAGCTTCGGCCCGTGGCTGTGGTGGTGCCGGTGCGCCTTTCTGAGCGAATCAGGCGAGCGCAGGCGCGCATTGATCTTCGGAGACGGCGACGGTCGATTTACCGCCCGGTTGTTGCAGGTCAACCAAGCGATTCGAGTCGATGCCATCGATTCGAGCCCCGCGATGCTGCGGTCGCTGCTACGCAGTGCGGGCTCGGCGCACGCACGGGTGAATGCGCGGGCGATGGACGCCCGCATGTGGCGCCCGTGGTCTACGGAGCCGCACTCATCCGGTGCCCGTGGCTACGACCTGGTGGTGTCCCATTTCTTTCTGGACTGCCTGACCACCGAGCAAGTCCGCTCGCTCGCCGCCACGGTGCGGTCGGCGGTTGAGCCGGGCGCAGTGTGGGTAGTGTCTGAGTTTGCCGTTCCCCAGGGCCGGTTCGGACGATGGATCGCCAGGCCCCTGGTGGGGATGCTCTATTCGGCGTTTGGATGGCTGACAGGGTTGAAGGTCCGCGACCTGCCGGATCATCGATCCGCCCTAAAAGGCGCGGGATTCAGCCTGCTGAAGACACACTCATGGCTGCGCGGCCTGCTCGTCAGCGAACTTTGGACCGCGGCGGGTAGTGCCGCTGGAGATTCCGAAGACCATGAGAAGGCGGGAAGCCTGTCCGATCTCCAACCAGTCTCCCACTGCTCGAATCCGGCCGAATCAATGTTACAAACGTGTTAAAATGATGCAGATAAGAAGCTGGCTCTACCTCTGGTTCTGCCTGCTGGACGAAGCTCAATGAATCTATACCTAATGCGTCACGCGAACGCCGGACTCACTCGCGAAAACCCACTGCTCGACAACAAGACGCGGGCTCATCAAGGAGGGCAAGGATCAGTGCATGCTGATGGCGCGGGTCCTCAGCGCCCTCAAGGTGCAGGTGGACGTGGTGGTGTCGAGTCCCCTGAAGCGCGCTCTGCAGACGGCGCAGTTTGTGGCCACCGAACTGGGCTTCGAGAGCAAGGTCGAGATCTGCACCTCGCTTGCGCCCGACGCGGATTACACCGCGTTCCAGGACATGCTGGCGAAGTATGCGGGCCGGGAAGGGGTGCTGGCCGTGGGGCACAACCCCAACCTGTTTCAGTTCATGGGGCGGCTGGTGACGGGCAATGGCGGCGCCAATCTGCGCATGCGCAAGGCCGCCGATTGCGCGCATTGATCTGGATCGGCATCCGCCGCAATTGCAGTGGATCATCGATCCGCGCATGGCCCGGTCGATTTACAGCAGCGTGGCAAAGAGTTCCCGGCCAAAGACTTCGCGGAAGTAGCCGGCTTCCTTGCGCAGCGACCAGAGCTCCAGTTCCGCGCCCGGTTCGTCCCGGCTTGATCTCCAGATAAATCCGCTTGGGATAGACCCTGGCCGCGACGCGCAAGCACGTCGCTGGCGCGATCCTGGTTGAGCGCCACGGCCAGCCGCAGCAGCACCACGGCGCGGTGGACGTTCTTGTGTTCGTCGGTGGGAATGTTGCGCATGGCGCGGTCGCCGGGCTGGGGGCGGCTCTTGCCGAGGTAGCGGGCGATGGCGGAGACGATGGTGCGCTGCACGGGGGTATAGCCGTAGATTTCCGAGCTGGAGATGATGTATTGCGTGTGGCGATGGTGGCCCTGATGGTTGATGAACTTGCCGGTATCGCGCAGCACGGCGGCGGCGGCCAGCCAGTTCTCATAGTCGGCGGGCAGGCCGTGCAGGGCCTTTGAGCTCGCGGAAGAGCTGCAGCGCGTGGGCGCGGACCGGCTCGGCCTCGCGCGCATCGACCCCGTAGCGCCGGGCCGTGGCCAGGACGCTCTCCCAGCGCTCGTGCTCAAACTCCTGATGGCCGCGGGCGCGGGTGTCGGTCTCGGCCAGCATCTGGGCGAGCATGCCGTCGCGAAGGCCGAGCGGCGAATAGCGGAACCCGGGAAGTCCGAAGCTGTCGAGCAGTTCGGCTGAAGACCTCGGCGCCGGCGACGATGATCTCGGCGCGGCGGGGACCGATGCCGGGCATGGCTTCGCGCTCGGGAAGGGTCATTTTGGCAATTTTTGCTGGCCAGTTTGCGACCACCTGGGTGGGCGCGAGCCCGGCCATGCCGGCGGAGACCGTGCGCCACGACGAGGAGGAGGCGGGACGTTCGTGCTGCCTTTTTGGCCGATTTCTTGGCAGATTTGGCGGCGATTCCGGCGGACTTGATGACCGCGGTGGAGGCTTCGGCGAGGGCTGCGGCGGTGCCTGAAGTGGCGATGACGAGCGAGACCCGGTCCGGGCGGTATGCGGCGGCGCGCGCGGCGCAGTTCGCGGGCGATGAACTGCCGCATCTGGGCGAGGCCTTCGGCGGAGGGCGGATCGGCGGTGGTCAGGAACTCTTCGGTGAGGCGCACGGCCCCGAGGGGCAGGCTGATCGTCTCCTTGATGCGCTTGTTTTCAGAGAGCGTGATCTCGCAGCTTCCGCCGCCGAGGT
Organism: uncultured Acidobacteriaceae bacterium; assembly: GCA_963737665.1. GTDB lineage: Bacteria > Acidobacteriota > Terriglobia > Terriglobales > Acidobacteriaceae > Telmatobacter. Next base: position 325,668 of record CAVTTW010000016.1, on the reverse strand, counting down.
CGACCAGGAGCACGCGGCCGCTCACGCCGTCTTCGCCACTCATCAGGCCGCGATGGATGAGGCGGCCCTCTTCGAGGCCGGAGATGATCTCCATGTTCCAGCCGGTTTCGGCCTTGACCCAGGCCTGAAAGGCGGCGCCGTTGCGGGCATCGCGCATGGCAGACGTGGCGACGACGCGAATCTGGTCGGCGGCATGCGCCTGGACCGCGCGCTGAAAGCGCTTGAGGGCGCGGAGCGTTGCCGCCATGGCCTCGGGAGAAACAAGGCCCGACTCAAAGACACTGGAACCGAGCCGGGTGACTTCGCGATCTTCGTGCAGGGTCTTGAGGCGATGCGCCACCACCCGCGCGATCTTGAGCCGGCAGGAGTTGGAACCGATATCGATGGCGGCGAACGTCGGCATGCCGGTGGGGGAATCTCCGCATCGAGAAAATGTCTATGGGGGCAGATTACACGAGCGAGGCGGCTGATACGGTAAACGCCTGTTGTCGAAAAGGCTTCGTTTGGCCGGATCGCCATTTGCTCCCCAGGCCGTGACCCGGTTTGGCCGAAATTTCACGCGCAGCTGCCGACCGCAGGAAGCTGCGCGTGAAATGAATCATGCGAGCGGCTGCTATCCTGATTCTTTGCACCAATCCCCACCATGGCAAATACCTTGGAGACAATGAATCGCCGGCCACAGGCGCCCTCCGCGCGGGTGGCATGGCTTGTTCTGGCAGTCGTGTTTCTCGCCGTGCAGTTTGCCTCGCTGTTCACGCCGCCATTGCTGGACGATGCGGATGCATCGCACGCGCAGGCAGCGCAGCACATGGCCGAGACCGGCGACCTGGTCACGCTGAAGGTGGACGGCATTCGCTATCTTGAGAAGCCCCCGCTTCCTTACTGGATCGAGGCTGGGCTCTACCGCATCTTTGGCGCGAACGCGTTTGCTACGCGTCTGCCCAATGCGCTGGCGATGCTGGGGTGCGCCTGGCTGGCGTGGCTGTGGGCGGGCCGGGCATGGGGACAGCGCGCGGGTTTCTATGCGGCCCTCGGAATACTCACCTCCATCGGGCCGTTTTTGTTTACGCGCTTTGCGATCCCCGAGGCGGTGCTCACATTTCTGTTGCTGTTTGCGCTCTACAGCTTCATCACCGGACTGGAGAGCCAGAGACCGATCCGCTTCTATGGGATGTGGGCGGCGCTGGCGCTGGCCACCCTGACCAAGGGGCTGATCGCGCCGGTGTTTTTTGTGGCCGCTGCGGTTCCGCTGCTGATGCTGAGCGGGCAGTGGCGGCGCTGGCGGCGGCTGAAGCCGTTCACGGGTGTTTTGCTGTTTCTGGCGATTGCGGCGCCGTGGCACATTCTGGCGGGCCTCGCGAACCCGGACCAGGGCCACCCCGTGGGCAATCATCCCACCCCGGGAAACGTGCACGGCTTCTGGTATTTCTACTTCCTCAACGAGCACGTCTTTCGCTTTCTGGGTACGCGCTATCCGCACGACTACAACCGGCTGCCGTTTGTCTGGTACTGGCTGGCTCATCTGATCTGGCTGTTTCCGTGGAGCCTGTTTCTGCCCGCCATGCTGGTCATCGCGTGGAAGACGCGCCACTCCTGGCTGACACACCTGCGCCGCGATGCCGGACAGACGGTCGACTTCTATCTTGACTATGCGGCTCGCGAAGACGTCGCCACCTACGTGGCGCGGCTCAAGTTCCGGGTGCGCTCGGCATGGCTGCTGGGGCTCTACTCGGCGTTTATCCTGCTGTTCTTTTCGCTTTCGACGAACCAGGAATACTACACGTTTCCGGCGTGGCCGGCTCTGCTGATCCTGATCGCCGGAGTGCTGGCGGGAATGGAAGAGCAGAGTTGCTCCGCGGCTTCATCAGAGCCGGATGCCATGGCACCGCCGATGTTGTCCACTGCGTGGCTCTCGGGAGCGCAGGCCGTGTTCGCGATGCTGGGCGCGCTGTCCGCTCTGGCCTTGGGATGGGGACTGTGGGAGTCGCGCAAGCTGCCGTTCGTCGCGGACATCGGCACCCTGCTGGCGCATCGCGACGTGGGTGGCTACACGCTGTCGATGTCGCACTTCTTTGATCTGACCGGACCATCGTTCGCCGCGCTGCGCCTGCCTGCGGGGCTGGCCGCGGTAACGCTGCTGGTGGGACCGGCGGTGAGCTGGCTGCTGCGATTGCGCCGCAGGCACCTGGCGGCGACGACCACCCTGGCGCTGACGGCGGCCCTGTTTCTGGTGGCGGCGCATATCGCCTTCGCGCGCTTCGAGCCCATGCTGAGTTCAAAACAACTGGCGGATACGATCATCGCCAAGGGCTCGCCGTCCGATTCGTTCATCATCTACGGGGATCAGTCGGACGCGTCGTCGGTGGTGTTTTATACGCATGACTTCTTCCGCAAGCCGGCGCTTCTGGTCCTGGAGCCGTGCTCACCGACCGGAGCCGGTTCGTCGCTGCTGTGGGGTTCGTGCTACCCCGACGCGCCCAAGATTTTCGTGAGCCCGGAAGAGCTGTCGAATATATGGGGAACGGGCGAAAGGAAGTGGCTCTTCGCGCAGGACACCAACCAGCCCAAGGTGGAGCAGCTACTCGCGGGGCGGCTCTACCCCGTGCAAGTCGATTGCGGACAAGACGCTGTGGACGGACCGGCCGCTGAAGTAATGGGCTACTTCGCCGCGCGCATCCTGCCGCCGGGAAGCAGCTGAAATACGCGGCCGCGCCACAGAATGCGGCTCGACGTGTAGCTCGCCGCCCAGAAGAAAAAGCCCATCAGGTCGCGGACCGGGTAGAGCACCAGCAATCCAAACCAGCTTTTATCGCGCACCACCCAGTTGCCCACGGCGATGGAAAGAGCCAGGCGCGTGGCCACGCTCCACGCCAGCAGCGTAAGGCCCGCAACCCAGTGGCCGAGAGCCGTTGCGACAACGAGGCCCAGCAGTCCGAAGGGAATGCTGAAGGTGAGGGCGGTCCCGAAGTGGCCCTTGGGGCGCGAAAAGCGGGTGGACTTCATCCAGCGCACCTGGTGCTTGAGCGACTGAACCAGGCTGGCGTTGATCACCATGTGATCGATGGCGTGATGGCTGAGGACAACGGTCTGGCCGAGCTTGAAGGTTTCGTTGCCGAGGATGAAATCATCGGCGCAGTAATCGGCGGTGACGCGGAAGCCGCCCATGCGCCGAATGGTTTCGCGGCGGAAGGCCATGGTTGGCCCGAGGGTGAACTGCATGCCTTCCATCATCCGCGCCACCAGCACGCCGGCGGTCATCTCGACCGACATGCCCACCGCTTCGAGGCGCGCCCACAGGCCGCCCTCGGCGGCGACGCCGCGATACAGACAGGTGATGGCGCCAACGCGTTCGTCGGCAAAGGGCAATGCCACGGCGCGCAGATAATCCGGCGTGACGCGGACATCGCTGTCGCTGATGATGAAAATGTCGTAGGCGGCAACGGCTTCCATCGCCTCCATGGAAGCGACCTTGGCGTTGATATAAGGCGGCTCGCCCGTGGCCAGGAACTTGACCGCAATCTGCGGATAGCGCGCGGCGACGCGGCGCGCGATGGCGAGGCCGGCATCTTCGAGCGAGCGCGCGCAGAAGAGGATTTCGTATTGAGGGTAGTCCTGCTCAAAGAAGGTAGCGAGATGCGGCTCCAGGCCGGGTTCGTCACCATGGAGCGGCTTCAGCAGGCTGAGCGCAGGAGTGAAGGCGGGCGGAGTATCAAGCCGGGAGTATGCGGCACGGCGTTGACGCAGGTATTCCGGCACCGCCGACAACACCATCGCCGTAAATACCGTGGAGGTAACCAGGCCGAAGATCGCCAGTCCGAGCAGGGCGTAAAGCATGCATATTCAAGGATAACCGGTTGTGGCGGTTGAAATGGCACAGTTCTCCGGCCGGGTAACTTCACTTTGGGGCTGGCGGCCTTCGGGCCATTCCCTCAGTGCAGGTATCTACACCGCTTGCCAGGCAGGGCGATGGTTGGGCGTTGCGGATTCGTGCTCCGCACGCGAAATCTCGGCGGCGGGAGCATACGCGCTGCTGATGGGGAGAAAGACGCGGAAGCAGGTAAAGCAGCCGTGCGCGGTTCTAAAGCTGCGGCAGGTGAGGCTGCCGTCGTACTTCTGCACGATGCCCTTGCTGATCCAGAGGCCGAGGCCGGTGCCCTTGGTGGACTTGGTGCTGAAAAAGGGCTGAAAGAGGCGGCGCGCATCTTCCGGCTTGATGCCCACGCCGGTATCGAGGATGGAAATGGCAGTGCCGCGGCGCAGCGTCTCCCACTCCGTCATTTCGCGAACAAAGATGCGCAGCCTGCCGCCGCTAGGCATGGCCTGCACAGCATTGCCGATGAGGTTGAGAAACACCTGGCGGAGTTCGACGGGGAAGCCCTGCACGATCGGTACGCTGATGTACCGCTTGCTCAGATGGATATGGCTGGAATGCAGCACGCGCTCCTGCAGTTCGAGAACATCGTCGAGCAACTCGGGAAGGTTCACGGGGATCGGCTGCTTGGATTCGCGATAGAAGCTGAGGGTCTGGCGGGTGATGTGCGAGACGCGCTGCAGTTCCTGTTCCGCGACATCGGCGAAATGGCGGGCCGTGTCGTCGAGCGAGGGATGATTGCGCACCAGGTAGAGCGTGTTGGTGATGGCGGCAAGCGGATTATTGATCTCGTGGGCGATGATGCCGGCGACGCGGCCCATGGCGGCAAGTTTCTCCGTCTCGCGCAGCGCTTCCTCTGCCTGCAGCTGAGCGGTGATATCGCGGCTCACCTCGAGAACCGCGTTGCCTTCCTGGTTCATCGTCTTGCGGCAGGCGACCACGACTTCGGCGCCCTCGCGCGTCTTCTGCACCAGATTGCCCTGCCAGCATTTCTGCTCACGAAGGACCGCTTCGATCTCCTGCCGCGGAACAGGGAACGCCGTTTGCAGCAGGCGGTGCATGTCGCGGCCGCGCACTTCTTCGCGGGTCCAGCCATAGAGGGATTCGGCGCCGCGATTCCAGAACTGAATCGCGCCGTCCAGGTCGCGCACCATGATGGCCTCGGTAGCGAGTTCGAGAAGTTCGGCGCGGGTGCGGAATTGCTCTTCCCGCTGGCGGAGTTCCTCGGTGCGTTCGGCCACGCGGCGCTCAAGATCGTTGTTGAGCATCTCAAGCTGGCGGGTCTTGCGATGCAGATCGACGAAGATGCCGATCTTGGCGCGCAGCACATCGGGTACGACGGGAACGGAGATGTAATCGACAGCTCCGCTGCGGTAGCCCTGCAGCTTGTCGGAGTCGGTGAGGTGCACGCCGGAGATGAAGATGATGGCCGTCTTCTGAAAGCGCGGATGCTGGCGGATCACGTCGGCGAGTTCGAAGCCGTCGAGTTCCGGCATGCTGACGTCCATCAGCACCACGGCGACATCGGTCTTCAACAGTACATTGAGCGCTTCGCTGGCAGTTGTGGCCTTGATGAGATTCTCTCCCAGCTCTGCGAGGATAACCTCATAGCTCAGCAGTTTGGCTGGCTGATCGTCGACCATCAGGATGTTTACTTTGTCGTCTGCCATGTGGCCCTCATTCCTACACTTCTGTAATCCGTACTCTTCGAACTTTAGATTTTACCGATGCAGCCACATACGCAGCGCCGAGAGGAGTTGTTCGGTGTTGACCGGCTTGGCCAGGTATTCCGAAGCGCCGGCTTCCAGGCATTTTTCGCGATCGCCCTTCATGGCCTTGGCGGTCAGCGCAATGATGGGCAGACGGCGCAAGGCACGGATTCTGGCGGATGACCTGCATGGTCTCGTAGCCGTCCATCTCGGGCATCATGATGTCCATCAGAACGATGGCCAGATCGGGGGTGGTCTCGATGGTGTCGATGGCTTCGCGCCCTGTGCCGGCGGAGAGAACGGTCATGCCGCGGCGTTCGAGCACGCTGGACAGCGCGAAGATGTTGCGCACGTCGTCGTCCACCACCAGCACCTTGCGGCCGGACAGCGCATCGTCGGAGCGATGCAGGCGATCGAGCATGTCCTGCTTGGGCTTGGGCAGATCGGCTACCACGCGATGCAGGAACAGCGCCGTCTCATCGAGCAGCCGCTCGGGCGATTCCACATCTTTGACCACGACGCTGCGAGCCAGGGTGTGAAGCTGCGAGTCTTCTTCCGCAGTGAGATCGCGGCCGGTGAAGACGACGACCGGCAGGTCGCGCAGCTTGGGTGTGACGCGCAGTGTCTCAAGCACTTCAAAGCCGGTCATATCCGGCAGGCGAAGATCGAGCACCACGCAGTCGTAACCGCCGGTTGTGAGTGCTTCAAGCGCCCCCGCGCCCGAGTCGACCGAGTCGATGTCGATGTCCTTGTGGCCCAGCAGTTCGCGAATGCTCATCTGCTCGGCGGGATTGTCTTCGACAACCAGGAGGCGCTTGCGGCGCGGCTGGGCGTATTCCCGGATGCGCGTGAGTGCCGCGTCGAGATCCTCGGTGGATGTGGGCTTGGTGACGAACGAGAATGCGCCGCGCGACAGTCCATGATGGCGGTCTTCATCGAGCGTAAGCATCTGCACGGGAATATGGCGGGTCTTCGAATCCTGCTTGAGGTGATTGAGGATGGTCCAGCCCAGCATATCGGGCAGGAAGACGTCGAGCGAGATGGCGGTGGGGTTGTACTCGCGCGCCAGCGCCAGTGCTTCCGCCCCGGTCTGGGCGGCGAGTACCTTGAAGCCCTTGTCGCGGGACAGATCGCAGAGCACGCGCGCGTAGTGCGGATCGTCTTCCACGATCAGCAACACAGCGTCGCCCTCCATAAGATTGTTGCGGTCGTCCTCGAGGCGCGATTCCTGCTCGGCGGCCGCGACCTGGGCCAGGAAGACCGGCAGCGTGGGAGTCACTGTACCACTTTTTTCTGACTTCACGATGCTGGGCGCAGCGGGTCCGACGTAGGTCTGCGGCAGATAGAGCGTGAAGGTGCTGCCCTGGCCGGGCGTGCTGCGCAACTGAATTTCGCCGCCCAGCAGGCTGGCAAGTTCGCGGCTGATGGCGAGGCCGAGACCGGTTCCGCCGTACTTGCGGCTGGTGCCCGCGTCGGCCTGCTGGAAGGCCTCGAAGATGATGCGCTGTTTTTCCGGCGGGATGCCGATGCCGGTGTCGGAGACTTCGAAGGCGATGACGGAGCCGGCGCCGGAGAGGATGGGGTGATCGGCGCTCCAACCGCTGGTGACGGGCGAGATGTTGAGCTTGACGCTTCCCTGCTCGGTGAACTTGAAGGCATTGGAGAGCAGGTTTTTGAGCACCTGCTGCAGGCGCTTGGAGTCCGTGACCAGGCTGCGGCCCATGCGCGGGTCGTTGGAGACTTCAAACGACAGCCTGCGATTTTCGGCCTCGTGACGGAAGGGCCGCGCCACGGTTTCAAGCAGCGCGCCGAAGAAGATTTCTTCCGCCTCGACGGAGACGGTGCCGGACTCGATCTTGGAAAGATCGAGAATGTCGCTGATGAGGTTGAGCAGGTCGGTTCCGGCGCCGTGAATGGTGCGGGCGAATTCAACCTGCTTGGGCGTAAGGCTGCCGTCGGGGTTTTCGGCGAGCTGCTGGCCGAGCACAAGGATGGAGTTGAGCGGCGTGCGCAGCTCGTGCGACATGTTGGCCAGGAACTCGGATTTGTACTTCGAGGTGAGCGCCAGTTCGCGGGCCTTTTCTTCGAGCGCGCGGCGGGCCTGCTCGATCTCCTGGTTCTTGCGTTCCACTTCGTAGTTCTGTTCGGCAAGCTGCTGCGCTTTTTGCGCCAACTGTTCGTTGGTCTGCTGCAGTTCTTTCTGCTGGGTCTGCAATTCGGTGGCGAGCTGCTGCGATTGCTTGAGCAAGCCCTCGGTCTGCATGGTGGCTTCAATGGAGTTGAGCACGATGCCGATGGAGGCGGTGAGCTGCTCGAGGAAGGCGAGGTGCGACGCGGTGAAGGCGTTGAGGCTGGCGAGTTCAATGACAGCCTTGACGCGATCTTCGAAGAGGACCGGCAGAACGATGACGTTTTTCGGAATCGCTTTGAAGAGACCGGAGCGGATCGGCGTCGTCTTCCTGGGCAGATCGCTGATCAGCATGCGGCGCTTTTCCGACGCGCACTGGCCGACCAGGCCTTCGCCGATGCGGACTTCGCGGATGTGTCCTTCCGGAGTGTCGGCATACGTAGAGAGAAGAACCAGCGCGCCCTCAGGCTGGGTAGCTTCGCTTTCCATCTGGTAGATGACGCCCTGCTGCGCATTGACGAGCGGCGCGAGTTCGGAGAGCAGCAGGCGACCGACCGTGCCGAGATCGCGCTGGCCCTGCAGCATGCCGGTGAAGCGGGCGAGGTTGGTCTTGAGCCAGTCCTGTTCGGTGTTGCGGTCGGTGGTGAGGCGAAGGTTATCAATCATCGTGTTGATGTTGTCCTTCAACTCGGCCACTTCGCCGCGGGCTTCCACCTGGATGGAGCGGGTGAGATCGCCCTTGGTCACGGCGGTAGCGACTTCGGCGATGGCGCGGACCTGGTTGGTAAGGTTATCGGCCAGCAGGTTGACGTTGCCGGTGAGATCCTTCCACGTGCCGGCGGCGCCGGGCACGTTGGCCTGGCCGCCGAGGCGGCCTTCGACGCCGACTTCGCGGGCCACGGTGGTGACCTGGTCGGCAAAGGTGGCCAGGGTGTCGGTCATGTTGTTGATGGTTTCGGCCAGCGCGGCGACTTCGCCCTTGGCGTTCACGGTGAGCTTTTGCGTGAGCGCGCCGTTGGCGACAGCGGTCACCACCTTGACGATGCCGCGTACCTGTTCGGTGAGGTTGGCGGCCATCACGTTGACGTTGTCGGTGAGATCTTTCCACGTGCCGGCCACGCCGGGCACCTGTGCCTGTCCGCCCAGCTTGCCTTCGGTGCCCACTTCGCGAGCCACGCGGGTGACTTCAGCGGCAAAGGCGTTGAGCTGATCGACCATGGTGTTGATGGTGTCTTTGAGCTCGAGGATTTCGCCCTTCACATCGACGGTGATCTTGCGCGACAAGTCGCCGCGGGCAACGGCGGTAGTAACTTCGGCGATGTTCCTTACCTGCGCCGTGAGGTTTCCGGCCATGGAGTTGACCGAGTCGGTGAGATCCTTCCACGTGCCGGCGACGCCCTGGACGTTGGCCTGGCCGCCAAGACGGCCTTCGGAACCGACTTCGCGGGCCACGCGGGTCACTTCGGCAGCGAAGGAGCGGAGTTGCTCGACCATGGTGTTGAGCGTCTCTTTAAGCTGCAGGATCTCGCCGCGCACGTCGACGGTGATCTTGCGCGACAAGTCGCCGTTGGCGATGGCGGTCGCGACTTCGGCGATGTTTCTTACCTGTGCGGTCAGGTTGCCGGCCATGAAGTTGACCGAGTCGGTAAGATCCTTCCACGTGCCGGCCACGCCGGGCACCTGCGCCTGTCCGCCGAGTTTGCCGTCCGTACCCACTTCGCGGGCCACGCGCGTCACTTCGCCGGCGAAGGCATTGAGCTGGTCCACCATGGTGTTGATGGTGTTTCTCAATTCCAGAATCTCGCCCTTCACATCGACGGTGATCTTGCGCGACAAGTCGCCGCGGGCCACGGCTGTCGTGACCTCGGCGATGTTACGAACCTGAGCCGTCAGGTTGCCGGCCATGGAGTTGACGGAGTCGGTGAGATCCTTCCACGTGCCGGCCACGCCGGGCACGTTGGCCTGACCACCGAGGCGCCCTTCGGTGCCCACCTCGCGAGCCACGCGCGTCACTTCGCCGGCGAACCGGTTGAGCTGGTCCACCATGGTGTTGATGGTTTCCTTGAGCAGCAGGATCTCGCCGCTGACGTTGACCGTGATCTTCTTGGATAAGTCGCCGGTCGCAATGGCGGTTGAAACTTCGGCGATGTTACGGACTTGACCTGTCAGGTTAGACGCCATGGAGTTGACGGAGTCGGTGAGATCCTTCCATGTGCCGGCTACGCCGGGCACCTGCGCCTGACCGCCTAGCTTGCCATCGGTGCCCACTTCGCGGGCCACGCGCGTCACTTCGCCGGCGAAGGCGTTGAGCTGGTCCACCATGGTGTTGATGGTGTCTTTGAGCTCGAGAATCTCGCCCTTCACATCGACGGTGATCTTGCGGGAGAAGTCGCCGCGGGCCACGGCGGTCGCGACTTCAGCGATGTTACGCACCTGGCCGGTCAGGTTCGAGGCCATGAAGTTGACGTTGTCGGTAAGATCCTTCCAGGTACCAGCCACGCCGGAGACCTGCGCCTGTCCGCCAAGCTTGCCGTCCGTGCCCACTTCGCGGGCCACGCGGGTCACTTCGCCGGCGAAGGCGTTGAGCTGATCGACCATGGTGTTGATGGTGTTTTTGAGCTCGAGGATTTCACCTTTGACATCGACGGTGATCTTGCGGGATAAGTCGCCGCGGGCTACGGCGGTTGTCACTTCGGCGATGTTACGGACCTGGGCCGTAAGGTTGCCGCCCATGGAGTTGACCGAGTCGGTGAGATCCTTCCACGTGCCCGCCACACCGGGCACGTTGGCCTGGCCGCCGAGACGTCCTTCGGTACCCACTTCGCGGGCCACGCGGGTGACTTCGCCGGCGAACCGGTTGAGCTGATCGACCATGGTGTTGAGGGTTTCTTTGAGCTGAAGAATCTCGCCGCGGACATCGACCGTGATCTTACGGGAGAGATCGCCGTTGGCAATGGCCGTGGCGACTTCGGCGATGTTGCGCACCTGGCCGGTGAGGTTGCCGGCCATGAAGTTGACGTTGTCGGTGAGATCTTTCCACGTGCCGGCCACACCGGGCACGTTGGCCTGGCCGCCGAGTTTGCCTTCGGTGCCCACTTCGCGGGCCACGCGGGTGACTTCGCCGGCGAAGGCATTGAGCTGGTCGACCATGGTGTTGATGGTGTCTTTGAGCTCGAGAATTTCGCCTTTCACATCGACGGTGATTTTGCGGGAAAGGTCGCCGCGGGCGACGGCGGTGGTGACTTCGGCGATGTTTCTCACCTGGGCCGTGAGGTTGCCGGCCATGGCGTTGACCGAGTCGGTCAGATCCTTCCAGGTGCCGGCCACGCCGGGCACGACGGCCTGGCCGCCCAGTTTGCCGTCGGTGCCGACTTCGCGAGCCACACGCGTCACTTCGGAAGCGAAGGAGCGGAGCTGGTCGACCATGGTGTTGATGGCTTCTTTGAGCTGCAGAATTTCACCGCGCACGTCGACCGTGATCTTGCGGGAGAGGTCGCCGCTGGCCACGGCGGTCGCGACTTCGGCGATGTTGCGAACCTGTCCGGTCAGGTTCGAAGCCATGGAGTTGACCGAGTCGGTCAGATCCTTCCACGTGCCGGCCACGCCGGGCACCACGGCCTGGCCGCCCAGCTTGCCGTCGGTCCCGACTTCGCGGGCCACGCGGGTCACCTCGGCAGTGAAGATGCCGAGCTGCTGAATCATGGTGTTGACGATGGACGCGGAGCGGAGGAATTCGCCCTCCAGCGGGCGGCCGTCGACGTCGAGGCGGACGGTCTGCGTGAGGTTGCCCTGGGCGACGGCGGCGATGGCGCGGGTCACTTCCGTGGTGGGGCGGAGCAGGTCTTCGACGAGTGTATTGACGGAGACTTCCATGTCGTCCCAGGCGCCGCGGCGGCGCTCGACGCGAATGCGCTCGCGGGTCTTGCCCTCTTTGCCGACCGCCTGGCCGACGCGCTTCAGTTCGAAGGCCATCTGCTCGTTGGCAGCGACAATCTCGTTGAAATTGTCGGCGATCTTGCCCGGCAAGGCCGCTCCATGTCACCGGCAGGCGAACGCTGAAGTCGCCATTCTTCATGGTCTGCAGGCTTTCCAGGATGGTGGCCAGATATTCGGGTGCTGGGTGATCCAGACCATTTGGAGGGAGGTGGTTCTGTCCGTCTTGCCCGACCTCGGGCTTCTGAACCGTGGTTGCCATCGGAACGGGCTCCTGAATAAATTGCGAGACGACCCGGGCAAGCCGGCCGTGGATTCGCTCAAGACGGCCAGACTAGGGGGCCCAGGAGAGGATCGGCACGGTCAGGGGATGCGCAGTTCTCAGTTCGATGCGACCTCGCCTGCATGTGTTGCTTTCGATGTCGGTTCCACTCCGGAAAACGTTACTTTCGGCACCCAAGCGCCGGTCGGAATTATGGCTATCGCGCCTCTACCTCGGCCAGCCATCCCCGGCGCAGTTTTTCCGGGGCAATGCTCGACAGATAAGGCTTGATGTCGAGAATCGGGGTGCGATCCAGCATATCCAATCCACGCACGAAAAGCACCTCTCGCTCGCGTCGTAAAAGCTCAACGACGGTGAGCGCGAGGGGGTTGGGACGGCGCGGCGAGCGGGTGGCGAAGACCCCGTGAGGACGCTCGTCGGCAGGCCCGCGTCCGATCAACTCAACGCCCTGCGAGCGGTCAAACTCCCAGATAACAAAGAGGTGGGAGAAGCCTTCAATGTCGGTGAGACCGGGCTCAAACTCCGGCAGAATGCGAAGAATTCCTTCCGCATGATGCTGGGCGCCCAGTCCGCGGGGCACCTGCGATGTCTCCTGATAAGGGCTCTCCACAAAGCCGATGGGACGCAACGTCAGCATCGATCCAAACCTCAGTCTATTAGTACAGCAGTCGCATAAGGTCAGCGACGTAATCTGGCCGTGGCAACGGGACCCATTGGGATTCGCCCTGATCCGGGAACCATTATTCCGAGTCCACCGCATCGTTGCCATAGGTCGGATAGGGCTCGGGCTCGCGGCTCGTGGGCATGGTTTTGAGAGTGTCGAGATCGGCCAGAACTTCTTTCCATCGCTGCGCATTTTTTTTGGTGGTAATGGGAAGGTCGAGGTTGGAATAAAACGTCTGTATGTCCTCCTTTATCCCTGGCGGAATGGGCCGCCCCGGGGTGCGCGTGAGAGCGTGCAACAAGTCAGCATACGTGGCGTCGGTGAGGGCGTAGCCGCCGGGCTTGACGACGTATCCGGTATCGAGATCGCGATTCTTGAGCGGGTGGCGAGGGTCGCGCGAATCTCTCGGCGAGGCCTGTTTCGCACTGGGATTGGCGCGGCAAGGGCTCGCGACGGCGGCGGCTGCGAGTGCGTATCGGCTTGAGCCGCGCTGGCGGCTGTGGCCTTTGTGGCCGGCGGCGGAGTGAAGCGCGCCAGCAAGCCGCGCAGAGCCCCTGTGGAGAAGGCGACGCTGTGGGCATAGTCCGCCTCGGTGGCAACGGTTGGCCCCTTGATGGCGGACAATTTGAGCGGGCCGACCTTGGGAAGGATGAAGATGAGGGCGGCGAGCGAGTAGGTCCCGATGCCGGCGTGATGACGGTACTTGCCCCAATGATTCTCAGCGGCCACAGCGTCTACCTGCCTGCGCAGCTCCTGCACCTCGGGGGTGTCGGGATCGTGAGGCTCGATCTTGCGATGCAGAACCGTCAGCGCAGCAGCGATGTCGGGAATGAAGACGCGCACCGCAAAGCGATAGCCGCCAACATTGATCCGCCTGCCACGCTTGCCGGTGAAGTCTTCCTGCAAGTCCGTACGTCTGGTAGTAGGCCAGCGCAAGCTGTCGAACCGGAACGGCGAGGCCGACGTGGCGCTGGTAGCTGGCAGGGGCGACGCGCTCATGCGCCAATTCATTGATGTCGAAGGCGAACTCGGTTTGTACGTGCTGGTTTTCCCCCTCGCCGTAGTTGACAACTTTGCCGTACTTCGCGCCAAGCTTAGGAAACTCGATCGGGACGGCGAGATTGGTGGCCAGAGAGTGGCCCTCCGAGTCGCCGATGTAATGGGATAGCGCGCCGACGGCGAAGGCCAGTTCGTCGGCGTTGCCGGCGTTGCGGAAGAGGTTGACCACGAAGTCGCCGGAGCGCACGTAATGAGTAAGGTTGGAGAAGTTCTTGTCGCCGAAGGGGTAGTAGCCGATGTCCTGGATCACGCAGCCGCCGTAGGCATAGGCGCGGGCCTGTTCGCAGCTCCGCCGGCGTCAGCGTGGGATAGCGGCTGAGCAGCAGCGGGACGATGGAGTCGTTCCAGGTGAGGTCGATGAGTTGTTCGTGCGTGAGCAAGGAGTACGCGGCAACCGGCCTGGATGATCCTGAGAGAAAAAGGAGAGCCAGTGCGGTTACGATGGCCAGTTTTCTATATGCCTTCACCTCTTCCATAGTAGTTCACCTTTTTGTCGGCACCCTTTTGATCGGATGCAGCCGGGAGCCGGGCGCAAGCAAAATTGCTGACTGCCGCGGCAAGAAGTTGTAACATCGGTGGTCTCAACGGGATCCGGTCCCGGATTGAGGAATTCCCTTTCCAAAGTCTCTTACTGAAGCTGACGAATCTGTCTACCCGGTGAAACGAGCGAGGGATTGTGCGCACAACCCTCCAGGCCCGTTGGGTTCGCATGGCGGCGACCGCAGAGGTCTGGGCCGCGCCCGCACTTGCCTGCGGTTGCGCGGCGGCTCAGTGGATGAGGAGTTGAACCATGAAGCGTGGCGCGGGATTCCTGGCCCTGTTCACCGTCCTGTTCACCGGCCTCCACCTGGCGAGCGGCCCCGCGACCTTGAAATCGTCTGTGGAGGTCAAGGCGGCGGACCGGCCTTCCGTGGAGCCGCAAGCACCACTGCGCGTCGATGCCGGATGCGAGGCTTTTGAGAACACTGCGACGACGGAGAGCCAGCGCGGAAGCACGGAGTCCGCGCCAGCACAGTCAGGCGAGATTGCGACGCTGATGGACCGCTTCCTGTTTGGTTCCTCGCTGCGGTCACACCTGGCTCCGGGATCGCTGCCCAAAGGCATGCTGCTGATGGTTATCACCTTGCCGGATCCCATCCACACGCATCTCAGCCTTCAATTTGACCGAACACTGGAAGCGCTGCAACAGGCAGCACAGGATGAACACTATACCTACGATTCCTCGTGGCTTCCCTGGCAGGTGAAGAACACGGAATACACCAGCGTGGCCGACAGAAATGCCGAAGCGAAGGAGACAGCATTACGCGAGGCGTGCCCCGGCGTGATCTTATTTCGCAAGAACATGTCGGCCTTAAAGCCCGACAACTGCGCAGGCGAACCAACCGGCACACTTCTTCCCGGAGACGTGCCGTTTGCATGCGGAATGCTGGTGTTTGTAGTAGCTGAGAAGCCCACCGTAGGGCTGAACCGGGTGCAATGGGACAATGCCCTGCACTGGATAGGCCGGTACGCGAACAAGGAGCGGCCGGACAGGGTTCTGCGTGTTTTGGGTCCGACATTCTCAGGCTCGGTGCCGTCGTTTGTGCGGGCCATGGAAGATCTCAAAGAGCAGGCGGCGATGTTTGACAGTGCGCTGCTCTATACGGGGCGGATCCGCGGATGCGGTTCATGGCTGTGGCTCAAATCAAAATTGAGTTCGTCTCCAACCTCGACACCCCTGACTTTGCCGGTACGCGTCGCTGATTTCGAAGAAAATGATTCGGTCCAGTCGGACCGCCTGTACCAGTACCTGCGCGATCGCGGTCACCGGCTGTCGGAGGTCGCCGTCCTCTCGGAAGATGAAACCGCCTACGGCGGCTTGCCCGATGCTCGTTCGGCCGGTCTCGATCCGAACAGCGCAGCCCTCTCGCCGTGTTCCGCGGTGTACCCCTATAACGACCGTCCTGTGCATCTTTACTATCCGCGCGACATCTCGGCGATTCGCTCCGCATACCAGGAGCAATCCATCTTCTCGCCGGGGACAAAGACCGACGCTTCGTCGGCCCCGCATACGGTTCTACAGCCCGGAGGCGATGCCGCGGCGCACAACATGACCGACACGGTTGAGCCGTTCAGTGGAATGAACCTGGCGCTCACCCAGGAAGCACAGCTCTATGGCATCGTTAATACCCTCAAGACGCACGGGATCCGGTTCGTGGTGCTGCGCAGCACCAACAGTCTCGACTACTTGTTTCTCACCCGTTTTCTGCATCGCGCCTATCCGACGGCCTACATCGTGACCATGGGGTCCGATCTGCTCTATGGAAGAGAGGTCGATTCGACCGAGTTTCGCGGAGTGGTGGCGCTTTCCACCTTTCCACTGCTGCCGCGCGGGCAGGACTGGACCCGTCAGGTCGAAGGCATCCAGCAGCATGCCCATCGCGTCTTTGGCAGTTACACCATGGAAGGCGCCTACCTCGCCGCCCGGTTCGTCATCACCGATCCACCCGCGACTCCTCGGGAGATGGCGTCCAAGGAACCCTTCGTGCATCCCGGCAAGCCCGATATCCCGGACTATGCCCTGCCGTTCTGGAACGATGCAGGCGGGAAAGACCAGCCGTCGCAGCCGGCAACGTGGATGGCGGTGATTGGCAGGGACGGCTACTGGCCGCTGGCCACGCTGGAGAAGAGTTCGCCGCATCCCCCGAAATTCTCGAACGTGGCGCTGGTAGGACGGTCGAAGGAGCCCGCTCCGAACAAGGAGGAAGGCCTCCCGCACAAGGAAGAACTTACTCTTTCCGGCTCCTGGCGGTTTGGCTGCGTGATCGCTCTGCTGATGCTGTGCATGCACTACTTTGCCTGCCGGTACGGCTGGAAGCGCGAGGACCTGGGGATGTTTGTACAGTTCACTCCTCTTCCCGGCAATCGGGCTCCGGCACTTATCGCGACGGGATGGGCAGCGGTGTGTTCGATTCTGCTGATGCTCTTTGTTGCCTCCTTCCGGATGTTTCGGTGGATGGGACCGGCCGACCGCGGATGGGTGCTGATCACGGGCGCGGCCGGCGTGATCGGCGTGCGTGATGGCGGCGCGCGAGGTCTGGTGGTGGAAGGAGCCGGTCAACACCCGGAAGACGGACGTGGAGAATCAAAAGGCACGCGAGGCAGAACGCGCCCGGCTGCACTTCTCTACGAGGTGGATCTGGCTGATGTTTGTAGCTGTGGGAGCATCGGTCGCGGCAGAGTTATTGACGTTTGACTACTTCGGAGGCAATGACAGCGGGGTGACGACCGCATATCGTTCTGTCCACCTCACCAGCGGGGTGTCGCCGATGGTTTCCCTGATCCTGATGCTGAGCGGATTTTACTGGTGGTTCTGGCAGTCGCTGGCAGGGCTGGCCCTGCTCGGCAACGGACGGCCGGTGCTCCCAAGGCAATCCTCCATCCCCCTGGGCTTCTGCCAGGTGAGTGATGAAATGGCCAGCGGAATCGAAGGCCTGGCAGTACCTTTTCCGCGTCTTGGCAAGCGGACACTCTTGCTCTACCTGCTTCCGCTACTGCTTGTGGTCCTGCTTGCCTTTGTGCTGCAGCGAGCCTGGATGCAGGCCTTTGATCTGGTGCTGCACAGCCTGGAGAACTCGGCCTTCAACCGCACACTACACGTGCTGATCGCGATCGGTCTTTACCTCATTCTGATGGAGGGGGTGCAATTTTACTCCACATGGCTGGCTCTCAAGCGTCTGCTGCAGGCGCTGAACCGGCTGCCGCTGCGAAGAACATTTGCCGGGCTGCAGGGACTGTCGATGCGTTCCTTGTGGAGCCTGAGCGGTACATCTTCGCGGGCGCGCTACAAAGTCTTCTCGCACCAGCTTGAATCGCTGCTGCACCTGCGCAACGAACTGGAAGCCTTTGAGTGGCGCGACTGCGGAACCGAGGAGGTGCGACGCTCGGTGCGATCCACGTGGGCGCTGGGATGGCATTTCGTGCAGGAATATTGCAAGAGGCCGGAGTCGGACGTGGCCATGCGCAACGATAACCAGGCCCGCGCGATGCGGCTTCGCTTCAGCGCGTGCGCCGAGGATATCCTGCGCGACTTTCTGGTTTGCGAGTGGCAGCAGGAGCGAACCTCGCTTGACCTTCGCGAGGCTCCGGCCGAGGGACAGGCGCACGAGGAGTTCGCCCTCAGCGACAAGATGCCGGTAAGGCTGGCGGAAGAGTTCCTCTGCATGACCTATGTGGGCTACCTGCAGAACCTGCTCGGCCGGATGCGCACCATGGTGCTTTCCATGACGGGCATCTTTGCGGCCATTGCGCTGTCGGTTGGCTTTTATCCCTACACGCCGCGGCCGACGATCTCGCTCTCCCTGGTCGTGCTGCTGTTGCTGATTGGGGTTGTGGTCGGCCTGGTCTACGCCGGCATGGATCGGGACGCTACCCTGAGCCATATCACGAACACGCAACCGGGCTCGCTGAGTGCGCACTTCTGGGTGCGGATGGTGAGCTTTGTCGGCGTGCCCGCGCTGGGGCTGATCGTTGCGCAGTTCCCCGAGATTACGGACTTCGTCTTTTCGTGGGTTGCGCCAACGATGAGTTCGATGAAGTAACGCGCGACGCGCGGCATCAGCCCTGCAAAAGTGAGATGCGCGGATGCCGTTTTGGCACCCGCGCATTGGTTTGGAACGGCGTAACCGGCTGTCACCGATCGACCCCTGCGACTTACCTGCTGAAGTTGAGGTTGATGTCGGGCAGAACTCCGGTTCCTTCGAGGCGAACACCGTCGAGCAGACCGGGGTTCAAACCCAGAGCCTTGAGGATCGAGGGCGCCACTTGCAGTGTTCCCACTTCGGTGAACACCGTGTGCGGCGTAAGCGCCGGGTTGGACACCAGCAGCATCACGTTGGTGTCGTCATGCGCGAAACCACCGTGCTCCATCTGTTTCGCTGCACTGCCGGTGTAGGTCACGCCCACGTTGGGCGCAACGATGATGTCGGGGCTCCGCGGATCGTTGGGGGGCAGGCCAGCCACGTCATAGTTCAGCGCCGCGCTCGGTCCATAGTAGATCTGGCCAATGTGCGTCGTGGCGCGAGTTGCCTCAAGCAGGCTGACCGCCGCATCGGTATAGGAGGGGTTGGTGAGCCAAAGCAGGGAGATGTCGTCTTCGGTTGAACCGATGCCATTTCCGTTCGGGTCTTCGGAAGGAGGCATTGCGGCATGCAGCTGGTTGGAGATCACCGTTGCCGGCGAGAGGCCGGTGCTGGTCTTTCCGGGAACCGCGAGGTAGGCGTTGGGATCGATCGGAGACTGCCCGTGCTTGGCGGTGATGATGATCAGCGTCGACTCATAGAGACCACGATCCTTGAGCTTGTTCACCATCTGGCCGATGGCGTCATCGGCAAACTGGATTTCGCCCTGCAGGATTTCGGTTGGGGTTCCGGCCGCATCCAGGTATCCGCCCTTGACGGTGCCTTCGATCAGTTTCTGGCCGACGCTGACAGCCTGGAAGTTCATCCCCATGATGGTAGGTGTTTTGGTCTTGGCGGTTCCGAGGTGGTTCCGGCCCTCGATCCAGTGCAGAACCGCATTCGACTTCAGTGTGTCGTAGCACTTGATGTTTTTGAAGCTGTTGGTCCAGGCGGTCAGGTCCGCGCCTGTGTCCGGAATCGACTCGCAGCTCTGTCCGTCGGGAGTGATCACGCCGGGCAGCGCAACCACGCTGGAGTTGATCTCCGGTGCGTAGAAATCATCCAGTGGCGGGCCGTTGTGTCCGCGCACCGACGAGTAGGCCGGATGCTTGTCGGACCATGCCGTGTAACCGCCGGCGGCGTGAATGACGCCGAAGATGGTGTTGGTGCGAACAAAGTTCCAGGGCAGGACAGGGGCACATCCGTTTTTCGGATCGCGATCCATCTTGGCTGGGTCGAGCGAAGCTGCTGTACCGTCAGTGAGGCTCGCTCCCGGCGCTCCGCCGTTGACCAGCGTCTGGTTGATGTCGATGCCTTCTTCGTATTCCGTGGTGTAGCCGGTGGGCGGGGCGCCCGCAACGCAGGGAGCCGCCTGGTTTCCATTCCCGGTAGTGACCGCCGGGCCATCGAGTGACCGGTCATAGGAGACATCGTAGTAGACCCCCATGGTGCGCGGTGTCGCGCCGCTGACGATGGTCATCAGGCCGGGGAACGAGTCGGAGGGTTTGGAAGTATTGGCTGCCACGTAGCTGACGCCCGTGGTTCCAAGTGCGGCCAGGTTGGGACAGTAAGGCATGCCGTTGTTCACCCCAGCGATGCCCTGTGAGCAGTTGCGGAAATCGACGGCGTGCATTCCATCGATGCTGATCAACAGGACGTGCCGGATCTGGCTGTGCTGCCAGCCGCCATCTTCATCCTGGGCTACGCCCGCGGTGAGAGATGCAGCGAGGAACACGACGAGGGGAATAGAGTTACGCATTGTTGCCTCCTGAAGCAGGAAGCTACCAGTTGGCACGCCGGAGATTGGTTTTCAAATGATGAAAATCAGGTAAATTGCAAGAGATATTTTTGTTTGCCCGCATATACACGCCGGTCCGCGAAGAAACGGATCAATTTGGCGTCATCTTGAGCACGGGGTCGCGAGGCAGGATATGACCCCGGAGTCATGAATTGAACGAAGCGGCAGGCTATCTCTCTCGCAGTTTGCCTCGCGAGCGCTGGTCAATATTACCCCTCCAAAAGCACATCCGCCCGTCACGCCAAGCCCCCCTCGGGTCAACCCTCTTGAATCCGAGACGATGGTTTTGGGGACCCTCAAACACTTCGCCGCAAAGCTCGGCGGTTGCCATAGCCGAATGCCTGCGCGGGCACCAACTTTTGCGCCTTTCGCATCAAAGCTATTCCGGGGTGCAATGAACCGTCCCCGCGAAGTGCCGAACTCAGCGACAGGTGAACGTTGTGACGAAAAAACTTGTACCCAGAAAGATTGATACGGGAGTTTCCGGACTCAACGACATCCTGGCGGGCGGGTTGCCTGCGGGCCAGATGTATCTGCTTGAGGGCGATCCGGGCACCGGCAAGACGACCCTGGCGATGCAATTTGTCATCGCCGGTGTACGCGCGGGCGAGCGAGCCCTTTACATCACGCTATCTGAATCGAAATTTGAGCTTGAGAGCTCTGCCCAGTCGCACGGCTGGAATGTCGAAGAACTTCCCATCGCAGAGTTTGTTCCCGCGGAGGCGAACCTCAGCCCGGAAGAACAGTACACCGTGTTCCATCCCAGCGAAGTCGAACTCGCGGGAACGATTCAAAAGCTTACACAGTTGATCGAGCAGGTGAAGCCCGATAGGCTCGTGATCGACTCCCTCTCGGAACTACGCCTGTTGGCCGCCGACACCATGCGCTACCGGCGGCAGTTGCTGGCGCTGAAGCATTTTTTCACCGGCCGTGACACCACGGTTTTGCTCCTCGACGATCGCACCGCCGAGGGCAGCGACATGCAACTGCAGAGCATCGCGCACGGCGTCGTGCGGCTGGAGAAACTGCAACGCTCGTATGGAGTAACCCGGCGACGCATCGAGATCATCAAGCTGCGCGGCAGCGCGTATCGCGAGGGATATCACGACTACACCATCATCCATGGCGGCTTGTGCATCTATCCGCGGCTGGTGGCGAATGAGCATGGCGAGCCGTTCGATGGCGAGCGCATCAGCAGCGAACTGCCGAGCCTGGATCGGATGTTCGGCGGAGGCATCAGCCGCGGCTCTTCGACGCTGTTGATCGGGCCCTCCGGCAGCGGCAAGTCGACGCTTGCGATGGTGTATGCGTATGCCGCCGCAAAGCGTGGCGATCGCGCGATCGTGTATGTCTTCGATGAAGTGCTGCGCACCGCGCTCGACCGGGCCGAAGGTTTACACATGCCGGTTCGTGCGGAGATCGAGAAGGGAAATCTGGCCATGTCGCAGGTCGATCCGGCGGGACTTTCGCCCGGAGAGTTCGTTTGGCAGATTCGCCGGGACGTGGAAGAGAAGGACACCCGCGTCGTGGTCATCGACAGCCTGAATGGCTTTCTCATGTCGATGCCCGGCGAACATGATCTGAGCCTGCATCTGCACGAGTTGCTTGCCTTCCTCAATCAGAAGGGCGTGGTCACGATTCTGATTCATACCCAGCACGGACTGATCGGCGGCATGCAGACCGATGTGGATGTCAGCTACCTTTCTGACACCGTGGTTCTGCTCCGCTACTTCGAGGCCCACGGAGAGGTTCGCCAGATGCTCTCCGTGATCAAGCAGCGGGTGGGTCCGCACGAACGTACCTTGCGGGAACTTTGCATGAGCCCCAAAGGAGTTGAAATCGGAGAACCGCTGACCAGTTTCCAGGGTGTCCTTACCGGTGTTCCCGATGTCAAAGAGCCAGTCGCGCTAAACGACTGAGGCGGGTTCCGAGGATCGCTCCATGAGCTTAGTCGTGCGCGTTATCGCCCCTACCGGGCGTGACGCAGTTCTGATCACAGAGGTATTGCATCAGCATGGCGTCGCAGCCGAAGCGTGCGGCGATATCTTCTCGTGTACGGAGAGGAGCGATAGCGACCCAATCGGTCCTCTTCTTATTGCGGAAGAGGCGCTGAGCGGAGCCTTTGTAAGAGCGCTTGTCGGCATGATTGAGAAACAGCCGGCCTGGTCCGATCTGCCGGTGCTGATCCTTACCGCGAGCGGACGCGAAGCCATTCAGACCAATGGACGGGACCCGCGGCTATCGGCGCTCGGATCACCGGTGCTGCTGGAGCGGCCTATTCGCACCATGACCCTGGTGAGCAGCGTGCAAGCGGCGCTGCGGGCACGCCAGCGGCAGTACCAGATTCGCGACGCGCTGGGTGAGCGCGATGTTGCACTCGCGGAGTTGAAGCAGGAAAGAGAGACGCTCCATGTCATGCTCGACAACCTGCCGGTGGGCGTGCTGCTGGCGCGTCCAACCGGCGAAGTGATTCTGGGCAATCGCAGTGTCGAAAGAATCTTGCGCCATCCCATATTGGCTACCCGGGATATCGACTCCCACGGCCAATGGGGCGCGTTTCACGCCGATGGTCATCGTCTCAAAGGCGATGAGTATCCGCTATCGCGCGCGATAACCAGCGGCCATTCCATCCCACCGGAGGATTATCTCTACCAGCGCGGCGATGACACCATGGGCTGGGTCAGGCTGGCGGCCGCTCCCATCTTCAATGAGCAGGGTGCGGTTACGGGCGGAGTGGTGGCGATCTCCGACATCGACCAGCAGAAGCGGGCCGAGTCGGCCCTGATGCAGAGCGAGAAGCTGGCCGCGGTGGGACGGCTGGCCGCCTCCATTTCGCACGAGATCAACAATCCGCTGGAGGCGGTAACGAACCTGCTCTACCTGCTGGAGCGCGCCTCCCAGGAGCCTCGCGTGCGCGAACTTACGATTACCGCGCAGGAACAACTGTCACGGGTAAGCCAGATCGTCACGCACACGCTGCGCTTCCATCGCCAGTCGACCAAGCCACGCAGGATTTCACCTCAGGAACTGCTGGAGCCGAGCCTTGGGTTATACAACAGCCGGATGCGCAATGCGCATATCGATCTGCAGGTGGAGCATCGCGGGGCGCGGGATTTTCTCTGCTACGAGGGAGATATCCGCCAGGTGCTCAATAACCTGATCGCCAACGCGATCGACTCCATGCGTATGGGCGGCCGCCTGATCGTGAGGACCAGCACCGCGCGACTTGGCACCAAGGACATTCCCGGTGTTCGCATCACCATCGCCGACACGGGGCACGGCATAACTCCCAAAGTCATGCGGCATATCTTTGAACCGTTTTATACGACTAAGGGAATGAACGGCACGGGCCTCGGGCTCTGGATCGCGCAGGGAATCGTTACCAAGCATCGTGGCCAATTACAGATCCGGTCAAAGGTACAGGGGAACCGCAGCGGGACAGTCGCCAGCCTGCTGCTGCCCGAAGAAGCGAAATGACCTTCACCTCGGCTGTCGCTCACTGAAAATACTCATCTCCCTTTCCTCCCCGCACGGCAAAAGCTGCGATCAACTTACGTGGACAATAGGCCGGTGATTGATGTCGGGGATGGCCTTGCGCAGGACTTCATGCGTGAGGGGAGCGGCGTCACCCTCGCCAAGGAACAGGAACCGAAAAATGTTTGCCACTGGATTGCCTTCTTTCCACTTGAAATAGATGTGGGGGATGTGGCCAGTGGTCCGTTCGACATCGATGAGAATGGCCGCGATGGCGTTAGCGACGATCGGACTTCTGGCGAAGAGGATGCAGTGCTTGCCCACTCTCCGTCCGTCGAGGAAAAGCCGCTGATCAAATTCCGATGCGTCGGTGCGCTCCACTTCGAGAAAAACGATCTTCGCTTCAGGAGGAAGACCATGAATCGCACGGACAAACTCATCCAGCCGGTCGAGATCCTCCGGCGTAGCGGCCTTCGGCTTGCGCGGAACAAAGCGGATCGGTTCGTTGCCCGCGCTCTTGATAATCTCGACAGCCTCATCCGATAACTGAACACCGCTGATCCGCAGTTCCGTTGCCCTCGTGGCGCGCGAGATGAATGAGACAAACAAAATCGAAAGGATGAACATGCAGGATATCTTCAGTCCCTCGGGGCGCTCCCAGATGTTCATCGCGGTGGTATAGATGAAGACAATCGCGATGAACAGGTAGGCCCATCGCATGCGGGTCTGCCACACAGAGAGAGTAACGGCGCAGGCTGCCGACGTGATGAGCACCAGAACGCCGGTAGCGTAGGCTCCTCCCTGCGCATCCACGTTGGCGTGAAAAGCGATCGTGACAAAGAAGGCAACGCCACTGAAAACCAACACCAGCGGCCGCGATGCGCGCGCCCACTCCGGCGCCATCCCAAAGCGGGGTAGATAGCGTGGAATAAGATTCAGCAACCCCGCCATGGCGGAAGCACCCGCAAAGGCGAGGATCAGGATAGTGCTGATGTCGTACACCGATCCAAATACTTTGCCGAAGTAGTGGTGGGCGAGATAGGCGACCGCACGCCCGTTGGCCTCGCCACCGTCGGCGAATTCGCGCGGCGGAATCAGGACAGTGGTGACGAAACTGGTCGCGATGAGAAAGACGCTCATGATGCCTGCGGCCGTCATAAGCAGCCTTTGTGTGTTCCGGATGCGCGCGTCCAGATCTTCGCCTGAGATCAGTGGCATGACAGCGACTCCGGTTTCAAAACCGGAGAGGCCGAGCGCCAATCGCGGAAAGAGAAGGATGCACACCCCGAGGATTGCCGGCCAGCTTGGGTGCTGCGCAAAGATGGCTCGCTCCCAGTGAGAAACGAGTTCCGGATGCTGCAATACGACCACGACGGCCTTGGCGGTGACAATCGCGTTGAGCAGCAGATAAGCGGCGACAAACACGACCGCTAACCCGATGGCCTCTTTGAAGCCCTTCATGAAGATCCCGCCCAGTGCTGTGAGCAGCAACAAGGTGACAAGCATCTGGCTGCTCAGCCAATGGGGAGCAAACGGGTTATGGACGAAGTGCGCGGCGGCATCGGCGGCCGACAGGGTCATGGTAATGATGAAGTCGGTGGTGGCAAATCCCAGCAGCACCAGCACGAATATCTTGCCGCCCCACTCGGGGAACAGGCGCTCGAGCATGGCAATGCTGCCTTGCCCGTTGGGGCTGGCCCTGGCTACACGCTGGTAAAGCGGCAGAGCAGCCAGCAGCGTGACCAGCACCAGCACCAGCGTGGCAAAGGGAGAGAGCACACCGGCGGCCAGAAATGCAATTCCCGGCTGATAACCAAGCGTCGAGAAGTAGTCGACGCCGGTCAGGCACATGACGCGCCACCATGGGTGAACGTGGTCCGGCGCGCTGTGAACGCCTTCCGGCAGCCGGAGGTCCGCCAGCAGCCAGTTCGCCAGTCCCGATTTTGTCATCGCGATGAGCCACCTGCACTAAAGAGTGAATCCCATCCCTTGGATGCCTGATCGGACCCTTTGCGATTTACCGGTATAAGGATCGACCGCACCTTGTTCCGGCTCAGTGACTCTGCTCGAGATATTCGACGTACCCGAGCAACGCACCCCAATGGTAGAAGCGATCGCTGCTGGTGACATCGTCGCCGCTGCCCGTCATGGCGTTGTAGTTCTCATGCACGTGGCCCTTCTCGCTCCACTCCTTCAGGAATAAACTATAGGATTTTTGCGCGAATTCCGCGCGAACCGTTGCGTCATCGTAGTTGCGCAATCCGAGATAGACGAGGTAGTTCATCGGTCCCCAGATGCGGCCGCGCCAGTAGTTCTGGTCATGAAACGCCGGGTCATCGCGCGCGATCGAGGGAATGACCCAGGTGCCCCAGAACTCCCTGGGATTGAGAAGGTGTTTCTCAATCATGATCCTGGCCTGTTCCGGGCTCGCTGCATGGGCCAGCATGGGGTAAAAATTTGTCGGCGACAGCCTTGTATTGAATTGGCCGGTGTGCAGATCCTTATTGAGAAAGATGCCGGCCTGCGCATCCCAGAGAGTGGCCAATCTTGCCCTGTAGCGCGCCCCGCGGTCCTTCAATTCCTTCGCGTCGTCAGGCTTGTTCAATGCGCCGGCAATCTCCGCCATCGCGTCGCAGTCCGCAATATACATGCTCATCAATCCAACGTCGGCATACTCGAGCAGGTGAGAATGCGAGTCATAAGTTGTGTCATCATACATGGGACTGTTATCCAGCCCCGACTCGAGGATTGCTCCCGCGCGGGTACCGCGTGAGTTATCGTCGAGGTTTCCTGGTGGATTGTCTCCGTCACTGCCCCATGCGAGATAGCCCTGAATGTCGCGATGTTCCGACCACCAGCGATTCCAGCGCAACAGTGGCGTGTACGCATCCTCGAGAAACCATCGGTCGTGAAACTTCTGATAAAGTCCGAGCACGGTGATGGCTCCCACTGGAGGTTCGGATCGATCAAAGCTCTTCCAGCCTCCGGAGCGTGCGTAATTCGGCACAAAGCCCTCCGCCGTCGATTCGCGGAGAGTCTCAAGCGCGTCGGCATAAGCCAGTTCCTTGTCGCCGATGCCGGCCATGGTCGCAGCAAAAAATGTATCCCAGTCGAAGATCACATAACCGCCCCAACTGACGCTCCATACTCTGCTGACCGGAGAAACAACGCGTTTGCCGGCGGCCTCGAAGATCGTGTCCCAGCCCAATGTCGTCTCGATGGCGTCGATGATGGGCCCCGTCTGACCCGACGCAGCGATGGACTGCTTGTAGGAAGTCTGTTGTCGCACAATGACAGACTCGATCTCCGCCACGGTGCGGCGCTGGCCTGTGCTTATACCCACAGGCCGGACGAGGTCTGCAGCAAAATATGGACCCGCGACGGGAACATCGATGGGCGCGCTGGTCGCATGCGAGATCTCGTCAATGCATGTGCAATATACGGGTACGCTGCCCGATGCCCCGTGAGTCTCGATGAAGTCAGGGCGCTGCAGCGTCGTGCCGGGCAGGTTCCAGAGGAAATTGACCGAGACGACAATCGTCGGCGGAAGGGCGGAGGTCGAATTCGAGGGCAGAGGCGATACGAGGAGGACCAAATCGCTTCCGTCCTTTGCGCTCTGGACGCGCCAGGTATGGCCTTTCCACGAAATCTGCAGGTCTGTGAAACTGCCATCCCATGAATGCGGACCCGGCGTGACCTGCTCCGCACCCTGGTTAAGCCGGCCAATCAGCGCATCGGGAAGGAATGCATCGCCGCCCTCGGTGGAGTTGTGCTTGAGACCCACGTGGATGGCGAGACCTTCCGGCAGCAGTACCTGGGTCGTCACGCTGTTGACATCCCACGTGTTCCATCCCTGCGCCAGGTTTTCCTGGACCTTGCGGTAGTTCTCCGAGACCGGCTGTGCGCTGGCGGTCACAGGAGCCAGCCTTGAGCTTACGTGTTGAGCCGCAGTCTCGTCACGCTGTGCGCCTGCGCGCGCCGCGCCATGGGCGAGCAGCAGGCACAGCGCAAGGTGTGTGAATGGGATCGCTATCGCATGCGTTCGGGTTTTCAAGTCTGTCCTCAGGCTGGATTCAAGTTCCGGCGCGGAAAGACAAGTCTATATCTTGAGTCTGCACCAGGTGCAGAGGAGGATTTCACATGGTCCGAAATCTTGCGCCGCATGCGCGCGGCCATGCCGCCTCCGGTCCGAGACCAGAGAATCTACTTCCCTGGAGCCTTGGGAGGGGCGCTGTCTTTGTCCGGAGTGGCACTCGGCGTCTTCGGCTGCGGGGTGGCAGCCGGCTGATTCGGCGGCGCCGACGCGGCGGCTTTCTGGCGCCGGTCAGCAGCTTTTTGTAACTCCTCTTCGTGCTTCGTTTTCTCAACCGCTGCTTCGCCATCGGTGACATAGCGGAACATCTGCAACCGTCCCGGGATACTGCTCGGTGGTGAAGACGCGGTTCTGCTTGTCGACGGCCACTCCCACCAGCGCCTTGAACTGCCCAGGCAGTTCCCCGTGCCCCTGTCCGATGTAGGTCAGCAACTGGCCTTCCCGATTGAACACCTGCAGCCGGTCTTCCATCTCGTCGGCTACCCAGATGTGCCCGTCGCCATCGACTGCGATTCCCTTGGGGCGCGCAAAGTAGCCGGGGCCGTCGCCATGCTTGCCAAATTCGCTGATGAAATTCCCGTCGGCGTCAAAGATTTCCACTCGATTGTTCAGCGTATCGGTGACATAGACGTTGCCGTCTTTATCGACGGCCACGCCCTGCGGCGCGCCAAAGTCGCCCGGGGTGGTGAGGAAGTGGTTCTTGCCGCCCGTCCCGATGCGGCGCAGCAGCTTGAGCGTGTCCGCGTCATACACGATCACCTGGTCCTGCTGCGTATCGACGACATACAGAAACCGGTTGGTGGTATCGATCGCGAGACCCACCGGATCCACCAGACCCTCCGTGATCTGGTTCTCCACCTCGTGCTTGGCATTGAGGATGAGCACGTGGTGCATCTTGCCATCGGAGACAAAGAGACGGTCGTCGTCGTCGATGGCCAGTCCGTTGATCCATCCGAAATGCGCTTCGTAGCCGTTGCGGATCAGTTGTGCTTCGTGAGTTTCGGTGTTGAAGATGAAGATGGCGCCGACCCTCTGATCCGCCACGTAAACCAACCCCTTGGAATCGACAGCAATGCCATAGGGACCGATCAACTGGAATGGAAAGGTCTTGGGATTGAACTTTTCCGGCTGCGATTGCCCACCCGCCAGCCGGTCCATCCACGTGGCCTTGGGCTTGCTGTCGGCAGCCGGAGTGTAATCGACCTTGGCGCCGGCAAAATAATCCAGCCAGCGCACCCGCGCGATGTTGGGCGGACTCGGCCACACCAGCTTTGTAGGGTCGAAGCCAAACTTGCGCGGACCGACTGCAGTCGCAGCCGTCAGCGTCGGCCTTCTTTTTCTTGGCCGCACTGACCGTAAGCGGAAGCACCGCCCCGAGAGCGGCGAGGACCAGCAGAACCAGCGGCTTGCGCATGCGTATCGAGTTTAGGAGGAAGCTAAACATCGTGGATCTCCGTTAATTCCCGGGGGAAGTCGTTTCTTTCATGTTGATCCGGTTTTTGTGGCAGGTATCGCAGAACGCCATGTTGTTGACCTGGTCTTTGACCAGCAGGTCGGGCTGCGCCGGAGGCGTGCGGCTGGTGGCAGGAGAGGCAACTGAGCGGCGTCTTGACCTTGGCTCTGATCGGCCGGGTCCATCACGTCCGATACCGGGTGATACTCCACCGGGTGCCCCAGGCCAAAGCGCAAAGGCAGCACCGGCACCTTGTTCTTCGGGTGTAGTAATCGTCAGGCAGTTTGACGGTTCCGTTGAATATGGTCAGCAGATGGTTCGCTTCGTCCCGCTGCGGGACAGCATCGGGACCATGGCACTCCAGGCAGAGCGCATTGCCCTTGGCCCGCAGTAGATGGTCATTATCGCCGCCGTGCGGGGTATGGCAGGTGGCGCAGCCCTGCGTGAATGCCGGCTGATGATGGACCGACTTCTTGCGCAATTCGTCGATATCGCTGTGGCATCCCAGGCAGATGCTCACCGCATCGGTCTTGGGCAGGCCGGGCTGGTTGCTGGCATGGGGGCTGTGGCAATCAGTGCAGTCACCGGCCGCGCCCGGATGCGGCACTTTGGCCGTATCGATCAGCTTGGCCTTGTCGTCATGGCAGGTCACGCACACGCTCTTCGCATCGGCCTGCGTCAGCACGACCTTGCCGTCCTTGGCCGGCGCGTGGCACATTTCGCAGCTCTTGTCGGCGAACGGCTCATGCATGAACTTCGCCATCAGCTTGGGCGACGACGATTGATGCGGATCGTGACATTCGATGCAGTTGGCTTTGTCGAAGGGCTGGTTCTGGTGAGCCTTCTGCAGGTCGGCATCCTTGGCATCGTGGCAGTCGAGACAAAGCGCCGGCGCCGACTTGGTGAGATGGAATCGATTCTCCATCGTCGGCTCAGCCCCGGTCTTGTGCGTCACGTGGCAGGTGTCGCAGCCCATGTCGAGCGCGGCATGACGGCTGCCCTTCGCGGGCATGTTTAAGCCCGTCTGATGACAACTGAGGCAGAGGTTCTCTTTCTGCTCCCCCGAGACCGGCTTCAGCAGCTGGTTCTTGTTATCGCTACTGTGCGGATCGTGGCAGGTAAGGCAGTCGCGCACCGCGGGAGGATGCACAGTTCCCTTGATATCGGATGCCTTCTTCTCTTCGTGACAGGTGAGGCAGAGGGACGAGGGAGTCGCGGTAATCAGTTTGACCCGGGTCACATCCTTGTTAACCCGTATCTCGTGGCAACTGAGGCAGCCTGTCGCCATGGCGCTGTGCACGGACTTGCCCTTGCTCTTGTCATCGTGGCACTCAAGGCATTTGGCCGCGTCCGTGTTCTTGTCGAGCGGAACGGGATGCACCGCAGCCCTCGCGCGTGGCGCCGGCAATGCGATCAGCGCAAGGCAGATCCAGAGATAAATACCGGCCTTGCGGCCGCAGAGATGCGCAACCCTTCCATGCAAGCTGACACGACGGGGAAACAGGATCATACCAACTCCGAACCATGCGAATTGCACGAGGGTCGCCATTGCACGAATAACCCCTGCACGGTGCAACACCAGTTCAAGCGACTGAAGAAAAACAAGTTCTAGGGGGTATTAGATATCGCATGGGAATCCGTGACGGTGATTTGGATCACAGGAATGGGGCTTCTGCCGCAGGGTGCCCGGTTATTTCCCCCAAACCAAGCCTCTGACGGCGACGCGCCAGGGCACACGTCCATCGCGCCAAGAGTGTTCTGGAGCACAGGAAAGATGCGGGATTGTGTGAAATGCCTGCTTTCTGCCGACTGAGCTGCGCGATTTAGCCCAGCCAGGGGAGTTACCAGAGTCACCAATTTTTACGTAACCTTATATGTGTCCAGTGGTTAGGCCGGGCTCGTTCTCTGGAGTGCCAGTTGCATGTCTACATTCGCAACAGGGAAGATACCTCGTCGATTTACGCTTGGGATATGTATCAATGGCAGGGGCGCGGAGGTGTTTACCGAAACCGGAGTCGAAGCAGGGATCGTTGATCGATTCTGGCGAAGACGAAATGGTCGCATTCCGTCGGGCCGGACGGCGAGCTCAGTCTTCGGATGCTCCCTGCAACCTATGGTCGTTATGCCGTACTTGAACCTTGATTTTGGAACAGCCGGATCGCCCCAACGGCAATCCTGAGCGGGCCGAGGATCTCCAGGTGGATACAGTTCGCGTCAAATGGCAGCTGAAAGCGATCTTGCCGGTGGTACTCGTGCTCTTCGCAGGCCTGCTCCTGTTCACTGTCGCGACCGTATCGTTACGGGACTCGGAACGGCGTGCCGTGCTTATGGTGGCGGGAGCCGGTGCGGTGGTGATCTGTGGAGTTTCGATCAGCGTATTGGCGTACCTGATTCAACGCCCCATGGTCGAACTGCAGGAAAAGGTCGCTTTGATCAGTGAAGGCAACCTCGACGTCCGGGTGAGTTTTTCGCAACGGAATGACGAGATCGGGGACCTGGGCCGCAATTTCAATCACATGATGCAGCAGTTGCGCGAGAGCCGTAAGGAGATTGAGACCATGCATCGCACGCAAATGTCCCGTGCCGAACACCTGGCCACGCTCGGCGAGTTGGCTACCGGCCTGGCCCACGAGATTCGCAATCCGCTGGCGGGCATCGCCGGCGTGATCGAAATCATCGGCCGGGACCTGCCCGCGACCAGCCCGGCGCGCGACATGGTCAAGGATGTCCGGCTGGAGATCAACCAGATCAATCGCATCCTGACGGATCTGCTTGAAACCGCGCGGCCCCATCCCCCCATGATGATGCGCAGCAATCTCAACACCACGGTGGAACACGCCGTCATGCTGGCGCGACAGCAGGTGCTTTCGCAGCCCATCAAGATCGAACTGCAGCAGGCCCCGGATCTCCCCGAGGTCGAGCACGACAGCGACCAGATTCACCAGGTGCTTCTCAACCTGCTGCTCAACGCGGTGCAGGCCATGGACGGCGCGGGCACGGTGCGCGGTCGAGATCGGCACGAAAGAGAACTGCGCCAGCGTGACGGTCAGCGACACCGGCCGCGGAATTCCCGAACAGCAGTTGTCGCAGATCTTCCGGCCCTTCTACACCACCCGCGGCAACGGCACCGGGTTAGGACTGTCCCTGGCACGCCGCATCGTCGAGGAACATCATGGCCGGATCAATGTAACCAGCGAGGTGGGCAAAGGCAGCAAGTTCGAGGTCCTGCTTCCATTTACGGCTCCTGTCGCGCCCCCCGACGCCTGCTAGCGCCTGCTTCGCTCAGTTCGCGCCCCAGGACTCGACTGGACTTTCTCTTCCCGGGTATGAGGCCCTGTGTCCGTCTGCCAACGCTGGCCCTGACGAGTGACTTGGGTCACAGGCTTTCCCTCGTATTTGCCCCTCTAATAGGTCCAGCAAGGTAGCGGGGATCACATCAAGAATCGCCCACCCCGCCCGGCCGGGATCTGCAATCCCCAGGCTGGAAACGGCGAATTGCCCACCGCGGCGAACCGTTCTACCTGCGTAGTCGATGGGAAAACCGATGCCTGCCGAAAAGGTCATGATCGTGGACGACGAGCGCCTGGTGCGCTGGTCGCTCCGCCAGAAATGCGAGGAGTGGGGCTACATCGTCATCGAAGCCGATGCCGGCGAGCCGGCGCTCCGTCTGGCGCAGCGAGAGTCACCCGATCTCGTCCTGCTCGACGTCCGCATGCCCGACCTTACGGGAATCGAAGTACTCGACCAGCTCAAGAAAAACGGCGATGCCCGGGCCATCATCATGATTACCGCCGATCCTCAGCTCGACGATGTGAAAGCCGCACTCAAGCTCGGCGCCTACGATTTTGTGGGCAAGCCTATCGACTTCGACGAGTTGCACGTGGCCATCGGCAATGCGCTCGAGGCCACCAGCCTGCGCACCGAGGTAAGGACACTGCGCGGCGAGGTAAGGCGCGGAGTCGGGTACGACAGCGTGGTGAGTGTTTCCCCCAAGATGACGGAGTTGATGAACTTCGTCAAAAAGGTCGCCTCGTGCGAGGCCACCACGATCCTGATCCAGGGCGAGAGCGGCACCGGCAAAGACCTGATCGCCAAGGCCATTCACTACGAAAGCTCGCGCCACGAAAAGCCGTTCGTCGCCATCAACTGCTCCGCCATCCCTGAGGCGCTGATGGAGGCGGAGCTGTTTGGCCACGAAAAGGGCGCCTTCACCGACGCCAAGCAGATGAAGAAGGGCCTCTTTGAAGCCGCCGACGGGGGCACGCTGTTTCTCGATGAGATCGGCGAGCTTTCTCCGCTGCTGCAGGCCAAGCTCCTGCGGGTTCTCGAAGACCAGGTGATCCGGCGTGTGGGCGGCCTTCGCGACATGCAGGTGGATGTGCGTGTGATCGCCGCCTCCAATCGCGACCTCGAAAAGGCGGTGCGCGAGGGACAGTTCCGCCAGGATCTCTATTACCGGCTGGCCATTATCGCCATCTTTATTCCCCCGCTGCGCGACCGCAAGGAAGACATTCTTCCCCTGGTCGATTTCTTCATTGAGCGCTACAACCGCCGCTTCCGGAAATCGATTCGCGGCATCACCGACGAGACGCGGTATCTGCTCCTCAGCCATAACTGGCCCGGCAATGTGCGGGAATTGAAGAACACCATCGAGCGCGGCATGATCCTCGAAGAGGAGCCCTATCTGCGCCCCGTGTATCTTCCCTTCTCTGTTGGCGATTCGGGGGGCCGCACGCTGTTTGAGCGCACCTCCCCGGCCGACGGTGGCCAGACCCTGCCCAACGGCCGCGCGCTGCCGCGGCTTTATATCCCCGAGGGCGGAACCTCGCTCGAGGAAGTCGAGCATTCCATGGTGGAACTGGCCATGACCCAGGCCAACGGCAATCAGACCAACGCGGCCAAGCTGCTCGACATCAGCCGCGACGCCTTGCGCTACAAGCTGAAGAAGTTTGGCCACGCGCGCGCAGATGAAGAAGGCTAGCCCGGCTGACGGCGGCTCCAGGATTCTGCCCTCCGTGGGCCCTCTGAGCAGGCGCAGCGGAATCGATAAACCCCATATTGAATAGACTCCCGGTCGGCCCCTGATCGCTGATAGATTCAGATTCGTGAAGGCGACAGACTTGCTGCGATTCAACGGCGCCATCGAGCGCGATCCCGCCATCGATGCGTGGCTCAAAGAACAACCCGGTGAACTGGGCGCCATCGCGCGTCAGTGGTTTGCGGTGATGCGAAATTGCGGGGACGAAGTGCGGGAAGTTTTGCACGACGGCTGTCCGGTTGCCTGTTTCGGAGATGCGCCCTTCGCCTATGTCAACGTCTTCACAGCGCACGTCAATGTGGGATTCTTTCACGGCGCATCGTTGCCCGATCCGGCCCGCTTGCTGCAGGGCGCCGGCAAGTTCATGCGCCACGTGAAACTCAAGCCGGAAATGGCCGCAAACGCCGCGGCGCTACGCAGGCTCATCGATTCCTCTTACGCCGATATAAAGGCGCGCGTCGAGCACGGCTAGTGCGCCTCAGAGAAGCAACGCGAGAGGCCGGCGGGGCCCCGGCGCCCGACCAGCCTACTTCGGCGCCTCGTACGGCTCGATGCGCAGAACGTCGGACAGAATACTTCGCTCCTGGGGGCTGAACTGGCCCTGGTAGCGGCTTGAATTCAGCACCGTCTGGCGTTGTTCGGGAGGCACGGAGCGCAGGTCGCGAAAGGCGTTTCGCATCATTGCCTGGCGCTGCGCCGGAAGGGTGGTCCAGTCGTGCATGGAGCGATTGATCTGCATGCGATCCTGAACCGGCAGGTGCTCCAGATTTTCCGCCCGGGCCAAACGGCGCTGCTGCTGCTCAGCGGGCATGTTATTCACATTGTTCAGTTGCCTGACCAGACGCTGCTGCTCGCCCTGGGGCAGCCGATTAAAGCTGGGATCGCTGCGCAGCATCCTTTCCTGGTCCTGCACCGGGACATTGCGATGCTGGTTGAGCCATGACTGCAGGTGTCCGGGGGGTGCAGACCCGGGACCCGTGTAGCCGGGATAGTTCAAGCGGGGAGTAGCCGGCATCCGATAGTTGGCAGGAGGATAAACGGGGTGCACATTGGCCTGCGGAAGCGCGGGCCTGACCTGCGGCTGTGCCGACGGGCGTCCCTGATTTTGCGGACGCGCCTGATTTTGCGGTCGCGATGGTTGTACGCGCGGCGCGGAACGCGGCTGTGGGGCGGGCCGCTGGGCCGGACGCGGCGACGCCCCATGCTGCCCGCGAGCAAGCGCTGCGGGCACGCACACCGCCAGCATCGCGGCAGCCAAAGCTGCGCGGCGCCATATCTCCGCCTTGCCTATGCCTTTCATCTCTGTTCCCCGGCCCCCGCCGCTTGCCTGTCTTCCGGGACATCCGGCTCTCACCAGGTCCCGGTCCGTTCCCACCTTCACAAACTCAGCAAAATCAAATCCTGCAAATTCGCTGCAGCAACGTCAGGTCAGCAGAATTCAGTTCTGATCGACGTCTGCCTGATCACTACTGCCGGAAATCGATTCCAACTGATCAAGAAGCTGTGCATTGCTGTCCAGCGTCTCAAGATCGTGTACCACCGCGGCCTGTCCCGGGGCTACCGCCGGCTGTTCCCAGTTGGTGACACCCAGGTACGCGCCCCCGCCCAGAATCAACAGGGCCGTCAACGCCATCGCCGCCAGCGGACGCGCATGCAGCCGCTGCCCGTATAGAAGGCGGGCCCGCATCCGTTCCAGCCAGCCGGCCGGCGCGGCCTTGCGCTCCTCGCGCATCCGCGCCTCAAACCGGGTCATGAAATACGGATTCGGTTCCGGAGCCTCCCAGGCATCCAGCAGTTCCATGGTCGCGCGCAACTCTTCCAGTTGGCGCTGGCAGTCATCACACGCGGCAACATGAGTCGTTACGTTTACAGGCGCAGCGTCCGGATCGAGCAGCAGGTCCGCCAGCTTCAGATCCATTCCGGTGCATTCCCTCTTGTTCAGTTCCATCACAACCACCCCAATCCCGCCGGCCCCGGCCGGCTCAACTCCCCTAAACAAAATCCTTCAACTTGTCGCGCAGCGTCTGGTAGGCGCGAAACAGCAGCGACTTGGTCGCCGACTCGCTCAGTTTCAGTACCTCGCCGATCTGGCGATAGTCCAGTCCCTGGTACTTGTGCATCAACACGGCCATGCGCTGCCGTTCGGGCAGCGCCATTACATGTTTGCGAATGGCCGCCATGCGCTCATCGCGCATCATCCGCATTTCCACCGTGGGCTCGTCATCGGCCACCTCCGGTGTCGTGCCCGTCTCCTCGTCCGGCACGTCGAGGTATACATTCTGCGCCGCCCGCTCGTGCTTTGTGTCGCGGGCATGATTTACGGCCAGGTTGGTGGCAATCCGGTACAGCCACGTGGTGAACTTGGCCTCCGCCCGATAGCTCTCCCGCGAGCGGTACACACGCAGGAAAACCTCCTGCGCCAGTTCTTCGGCAACCGCCTGGCTGCGGACCATCCGGAACAGGAAGTGCACCATCGGCCGGTGATACTTTTCCACCAGGTAATTGAAGCCGGACTCATCCCCCGCCGCCACGCGCAGCATGATGGCCGCATCGCTGGCCGGATCGCTGGTCGCCGCCAGGTGGGCTGCCGCCCGCGCGTCCAGCCGAGGGTCCAATGGCTCAGCAAAGACCCGCTCAGCATCCGATTCCCCTCGTGGTACCGAGCCCGCTCCCAGGGCCGAATTGTCCAGGACCATGGTCGCCATATCTTCAGGAACCCGGTCATCCGCAGAAGGTTGCGGTTTTGGGGCAATTTCCGGCGCGGAATTCCCGCTTTCTGCAGGAGATGGACCACTGCGCCCATGATCTTCGCCGCGTCCCGGGGCGCTCCCCGGGGGTTGCGCCGCCATCGGCTGCAGGGGAAGCCCTTCCGGGCCGCCCAACTCACCGCCGGCGCCCGACATCGGCATCCCGTTCCTGAAGCCATCGGCGGCTCCCGGCAGGGGGTCAAAGGCGGCCTCCCCGGAAGGAGAAGGCTCGTCTGTGGGCCGTACCGGTCTGGCTCGAAAGTACATGCGATATCGCGGCGGGCTGCGGCCTTCCGGGACGGCAAAACGCGAGCCCCCCGGTTGGCCGTAAAGCCCTACTGGTGTTACTCTAACCTACGGGATGCCCTCTTCGGCGCAATCTGCGCCAACCCTCTCTTGCGGGCGCTTAACTCAGCGGTAGAGTGCCACCTTCACACGGTGGAAGTCGCAGGTTCGAATCCTGCAGCGCCCACCATAAAATCAACAACTTGCAGGCACTTCTCCTTAGGCGTTTGTGGCATTTTGTGGCAAATTTCCAATAGGCCTTTTCCCCTCCTTCCCTTTGGCCAGTAACAGGTACACGGACCCGACCATTTGCTGCACACTTTCAGGCAGCGCCTGCACGTATTCGTTGGCCGTCGTGTCGGCTCGCGAATGCCGCAGATGCGCCTGGATATCCTTGACCGAACTCCTGTTCTGCGCCTGGGTTGCCATGGTCCGAGGTAATCTACGGTAACGAAATTCAGACGGGAAGATGCAAGGACCTGTTTCCGATGTCAGTCGGAATTGCCATCGTTTCGGCTAATCTCTCTTGTCAAGCTCCTAACCGAGAACCGCACTCTCCTTGTTTGGTCGAGCTGCTCTGCGCATCGTGTCTAAGATTCGAGACAGATGACCTATACGTACGAAGCGTTTGCGCATCGAGCATTCCGGTGGGAGTGGATGAGTCGCCGGATGTTTGTCTCTCTCGGCAAATTGGGTTCGCGGTCGTTCCACTCACATTGTGTGAACGGGAATGTCAATTGCTAGTTGACGAGCTCACAACGGGTGGCTTCGACTGTCGGTGCTAATGGTCGAAGAGGCCTCCGGACCGAGCATCACCGAAACCGGCCAGCACAGAATCGCGCTTGCGTTTTCAAACGCCACTTTTCCTGAAATGCTGTTTTTCAGCCACGGCCAGAGCCTTCCCGGACGATGGATTACTTTCCTGTTGTTTTCCAAAAGGACGTGCGTTACGCAGCACGCATCCTACGCAGAAGCTGGAGTTTCACGGTGCGGCGTCAGCTTAAACCGTCGAACGTTCTACGGTTTGTGACATAATTGCCAATCGAGCCTAAGAACATTGAGGTGCAAGATTTTCCGTGGACGTTCGTAATCGGGAGATGGTTGACACGTTGAAGAAGGTGCTTTGGCCTAATGATCCCATACGGCCGATAAACGTGTGGGCCGTTCTAGATAGTGCTAAAGACAGAAGGATCTTCGATCTCATTTCGCGCTGCTATTTGGATAAATGCTGTCTCTTCGCGGGAGAACTCTCTCCCGAGTTGGAGCGGGCAGCTCCTCACTTGGTGCAGCTTTCACCTCGTGATAGTGGGTCCGATAGGTTGTTGGAGTTCGGATTGGGGCAGGCCTGGGGAATATTTCTCCGATCCGACGATCCTTTGCGAACCCTGCGGAGGCACTTACGAACCTTCCTTCGCGTCAAGGACGAATCCGGACGCTTCCTGCTTTTCCGCTACTATGATCCGAGGGTATTGCGGATCTATCTTCCAACTTGCCATGAAGGGGAACTCAAGACCGTTTTTGGTTCCTCAATTATCAAGTTTCACATGGAAGGGGAAGATCCTGCCTCGATCGTGTCTTTCGAATTGGACTTGGATGGCCAGCTTAGACAGACGGTAATGAGTTTGGGGTGTGATTCATAACCGGAGGAATTTAGCATTCCTTGGCTCTCGTCGATTCTGGTTCAGTGATAGCATTCACTTCACTGGGTAGCGTGCGGTCACGAACCATCTGAACTGGTTTGGATTGGAGTCAAGACATGATCTCGCGATTGACAATGGCTTGCCAGCACTCCTTCGACCGGGACTTAGAGCGCGGCAAAGCCAGCGACAATCGACAAGATGGCGATTCGCCGTCGGGTACAAACTCAAACATTGCTGATGATAAGCCACTTGTAAGTCTTCTGGGCGGATGGCAGCTCCATCGAGCAAGCGAATGCCGTTTCGGTCGAAGGCTTGTGGGGCTTGAAAACGGACTATCTGCAAGTCATTGGCTTCAGACATACAGAAAAAATGCCTTCGCCATGGATGCGATGCGCAGGGTTCTTCTCCAGGAACGATTGTCCCTTCAGCTGAGCCGGTTGCGCGACGAGGACGTCATCGAGCAGGTCGCGCACATGCTGAAGAGCGGTCGTTGGCATGTTTGCGAGCCGGTTATGCATGTTTACAAGGTAATTGCGGCGGAAGAGCCTGCGGTTATGCCCGTTCCAAGGAGAGGCCCGGCGGCGTCAGAACCACCACCTCCCGTCCGTGATGTTCCCGACGCCGACACGTTGGCCGGGAATGCGGATCAGGCTGCGATCGCGGTTGTTCTGGGGATCGCAGCAAACAGTGGAGCTCCGTTCTGCGAAGAGTGCGCTAAGCTGGCGAAGATGGCCTCGAAGCAGGTCGGCGCGTAGCAATCATTTCAATCTCTAGACTAACGCGCGAATGAGTCTCAACGGGACAACCAATATGCAGGCGACGACAGAATTTTTCGGAACTGCCGGACGTCAAGGAATGATTCGAATTCGCCGACGGAACTCTCCACGACTACTTGACTACTCGATCACATTGAGTTCCGGCTTCCGATAAACCTCAAGGTCATATGTTAACTTGCTCATGACCAGCAACTGCGGCGGAATCAGGACCTGGCGCTTGGTGATATAGGCGTGGCCCTCGGAACGGCTGCTTTGCACACGATGGCTTTCGAGGAGAAAAAACCAGTCCCGGCGCGGCGACTCAATCGCGCTCATAGAATAGGCGATGGTGCCGGAGCGGATTCCCGACTGCAGTTCGAAGGAAGCTGCCTTCTTAACCTCTGGCGGAGCCCCTGTCCGCCACGTGACTTCGGTGAGGGCGACCATGCGAGGATTGGCGGGATCAGCGGTGAGAACCGACGCCCGAACCACTCCCGACATGGTTATATGCAACGCCGGACCGACTACTTCGACGGCTTTGCCCTCGATAGCAATTGGCGGCTCAAGCTTCGGGCCATTGTCATCCCAACTGACGAGGCGGACGGAGCCTCTCTCGCGCAGCACAGCAAAGCGCGCACCACCCGGATTGATGCTCGAAGTCAGGTCGAGAATGGGCTCTGAAAACTCCTTTGTCCAGAGCAGTTGGGCGGGGCCCGGCGGCTGATCGTAGCTGACATTCGGGAAGCGCAGCAGGGCCAGCCGGGTCCCCTTCTCATCTGTCACCAGCAGTTCGATGTCCCCGTTTGCACCCATGATCGAAGGACCATGAACGCGAGGAGTAAAGGGCAGTTCGATGCGCTGAGGAAGCTTGTGAAAGCCCGCCACGGTGATGGCGTTTCCGTTGCGCCAGCCAAAGCGTGGTCCGATGAAGCCCGGCTCGGCGGTTTGACACCATGGCGCGAAGAAGTCGCTCGCTCCCGGGTCTACGGACGTGAGCAGCGAAAGGCCGTTAAACGATATTTCCCCCAGATCGGGCCGGACTTCCCTGAAATCCGCGAGGTAAAGCGCCGCGCCATTGACGCTGAGGGCCTGAATGCCCACCTGGGAAAACAGGGGAGTTCGGCCTACGATCCGGAACACTGGAGATCCAGGCTCCACGACGTTTAAGGGGATCCGATTCGATTCCGCGACCGTGCCATTCCATTCGTAAGTCGCATACAACTGGTGAGTGCCCGGGGTAGGAAACATTAGAGTGGGAGGTAGAGCCAATTGCGCCCGCAGAGACTCTCCCGGCAAGACGGTGTTGACTTCACCGGGTGGCTCGTTTCCTAGAGGCGGATTTCCCATCCAATGGAACCGGTAGGGCTTGGCATAGGATGGTCCCTGGATCACAAAGTAAGGTTGGGGTGCGAGAAGATCGTCGAGCACCGGAACCGTGGCCGGCTCTGGACCTTTGTTCCGCAGGACCACATCCACCCGAATTGTTTCCCCTATCAAATAGCGTGCCTGGGGCGACTGAATTTGGATTTCCAAAGCGGATCTCCTCATGATGGGTTGGGTGGAAAGCACTTGGGGGCCAGCAAGGCTCCAGTACGCCGCGAGAGCCAGAAAAGCGCCCTCAAATTGTCTTCGAGTTCCTCCACGGAGCCGGTTTGAGAGCATTTTTACTCCATCCTCTGAGGCGCAACTGGCAGAAGCCGCAGAACTCCGTAGGTACGTTGTAGGACATGATGCATGTCTTCACCGAACTATCATGCGCGTTGTAATTCTTCTTCTCGCCGGTGTCAGGGGGGTGCGGGAGGAAGAAATGGTGACCGAACTCGTGCGTCGCGGTGTTCTGGATGTTGTCTGGGGCGGTATGAGCCGCGTTGGTTGCGCAGAGCAGAAAACCGCAGCGGTTGCCGTTTCCGCCCGGTACATCGCAGGCCCATCCCAGCAAGGTGGGGTTGAGGTTATGCAACGGGTAGCAATGGAAGATAGTGCAGCCGGATCCAGGATCTGCTTCGGGACTGAATGTTGCCTTGACGACTTCCATTCCCCATGTATCGGCAGTTTCTTTGTATTTCTTCGGGGTATCCATTCCATTCGTGGGATCGTTCATGAAAGTATTACTGACCGCCGCAGAGTACCCTTCGGCAATCAATGCTTGCTTGTATTCGGCTCGTGTACGCAGGTAGATGCCACCCGGTCCCAGCGTGTATTGGTTCCCCGGAGCGATGATTCGACTAGCAGGTTTTGTGGGATCAGGTTGATATATGGCCGTCGCGCGGCTACTCCAGTCGGCTTGGGATACATACTGAATCACTCCGCCGGTCAGATCCTTGAGCTCCAGAAACGCCTTGGCGTACTCGCCGCTCACGGTGGCGAGGTTGATTGTCTCGGCAACGCCGTTGCTCTTCTTCACATATTTGCGCACATTGACGCGGCGCCAGATCTGATAGTCGCCGGTGACAGCTTTGAGTGCGGGAGGCGAAGGCAGCGGCGCATCGGTATCGACATCCAGCTTGAAGTTCTTTTTCTTGTCGTACACCTGATCCACGTAAACCGTGACTTTGTACCGGTCGCCGGCCATCCGGGAGGGCTGGAACATGACGCCTGTCTTCGACGCCGCCACACCGTCATTCCAAGCGTAACTATGAGAAGCCCATTTGCGCTTCGTGGTAATCGGCACCACTTCAAACGGAAACGAACCAACCGGCAAAGCGCCGGGGGGCGTACCCGCCTGGGCTGGGAACACAGGTTTATCCGACCCGCGCTTGCCGCCCCGCTTGGAGATGGCAGTTCCGGCCCTTGGGATTGGTCTTGTCGACCAGGTATGTTTCGGCCTTCTGTGTGAAGGTGGTTGGGCTTGCCACCGACGTGCTCTCCCAATCCCACAGAAACCTGAGCTTCCCAAGCGCCTTGGGAGATACCACATCGGCGTCAGCCGACGATTTCACCCAGACCTTGCAGAACAGAGGGATCTGCGGGCCATCTCCCCACAGCGCCTCGTACCGGTCGTAAAGCTGGTTGCCGAACATGTCATTGTCGCCATTGGTAAACATGTCACTCTTCAGGAAAACCTTGACCGTGCCTCCCGTAGGTGGAGCAGCTCCCTGTAGGATCAAGTCATCGTAGGTCTCGCTGTGGATGCCACCCTCCAGATTTGCCGGTTGCGTCGCGAGAAGGGTCTTGGGGCCGTACTCCAGTTCCAGTTTTGACACCATGACATGGCAATAGGTCCAGGCAGTCGGCGAGGTATTTACGCCTTCACCACTAACGGTTAGCTTGAACTTGTAAGGTGAGTGCTCGACAGTGAGGAACTGATCAGGGAAATCGGCATGCGCGTCGATCTTGCCATCCCAGTTGTCTTGCGCGTTGAACTGCAGAGTATGCTCGCCATGCAGGAGATCATCGTCCTTCAACTTCCGGGTCCACACCGGATCCGTTGCAAAGCGCGTAAATATCTCGATCTTGGCTTCCGCTATGGCGAACTGCGGATTGTGGAGTTTGTAAACGATCTTCACATCGTCTTTGAGCGCGGGATCGGCAGTCCAGGTAGCGGCGCTGTATTGGGGGCCTGGCGCGAAATGGAACGTATCCACGCCGGTGGTGGCGGGCGCAGTGGGCGTAGTGCTCGAAGCGTCGCGATAACACTTGGAGAGGCTTCCGCCCTGCCCTTTCATCTGGATTTCGACCACGCCGAATTCAGGAACACCCAAACGATTGAGGTGAGTCTTATCGTGGGCGGTGCGCGCGATTCTTGCGGTTCGTGTGATCGGCATGGTTAGTCGTCGTGCCGGGCCTTGCAATGGGCACGGATGTCGGATGCCGCTGCGGTGTCGTGGGGACTCACCAGGTTCTCGACGAAGCGGCGATAGGTCCTCACGGCGCGGCCGGTTGCGGCGTCTTCCACCGTCAGAACGGGGCAGGTGAATCCCAGATTCTCCAGCCGCTGCAATACCCCCCGCGTCACCGATTGCGGTTCGAGATAGCCCACTTGAAGGTTCCAGGTGATCGTCTCGCCTTTCTTCGGCCAGACGGTCTTGGGATCGTCGAAGTCGGCGGCGACGATGGGCGGGGGATTCTGATCGGCGACACCAGTAGCGGGTGCCGGCGCTTCGGCATACGCGGGCGGATTAGCCAAAACGACGGTGAGCGTGGCCGAGGTAAGCTGCGGGTCGATGTCGTCGATTTCAAGTGTGCCGGTGGTGCCGGCCGCAGTTTTGTCGCCGATGACAAGCTTTGCCTTGGAGATGCCAGGCGTTTGCGCCGCGTCTGCCTTGCAGATCTTGATCCGCAATTTTGTGGGTTTGCGGATGATCTTGAAGTTCTTCTCTGCATCGAGCGGCAGATCGTAGGCTTTCATCTGCTTTTCCGGCACCTTGACCGTGCTGCCCTCCGCAAGCTGGTTGGGATTCGGAAACGTGGCAACGTTGTTGTCATGGCGGTAGATGGTGAGATAGTTGTAGAAACCCCGCGCTTTCGCAATGCGATTGAAGCAATCGCCGGCAACCGAGATTACGTCAGGCATGCCATGTCACCCCTCAACAATTTCGCTTTCGTCGATATCCGGGAAAAAGATCCGGTAGTTTCCGGGCGGCACCTTCGACTCGCCGTATTTACCCTTCCCAACCATGTCGGCAGTGTGTTGCAAGTTGCCGCGATAGATTTCAAAATTGGCGGTGGGTACGGGCGTAAGATCGTCCTCCCACCGGACAAGGATCTTCAAAGTGTGCGTCTTGTTGGCCTTGCAAGGGACGACAACATCGGGGGGCTGATTGGCTACTGCGGCCATCAAGGCCTGGATTTGTTCAGCCGGGGTCATCGGGGAGGCATCTCCTGAAGGACTATCGTCTGCTTTAGGTGTCCACTCCTGCCGCAGTACCTACACCTTCATCATCTTGTTCCTGCTCTTGTTGCTCTTCGACGTCGCGTTGCTCCTGCCCTCGTTGCTCTAGCGCCTGACGCTCGCGGGCTTCGATCTCCAACAGGTAACGAATGCTCTGCTGCCGCAAACTCTTGATCCGCTCCGCCGAACTCCTCCCGGGCTCCGCGAGAACGCGGCGCGCCCACTCAAGGGTCGGATTCTCCATCCAATCCTGAGAGAATGTTTGCTCGAAGCAAAGATACTGTAGAAAGTCCGGTCGGTCTAGGCCAAAAGCCAATCCGCGCTTAATGCCGCCTTTGACGCATTGAAGGCGATGGGCATTTGAAGCTCGCGCGAAGGTTGGATAAAGCTCGGCGAGTTGGCTCTCATACCACCGCACATCTGAATCGAGTTGAAATGCTTCGAACTGCTTTTTACGAATGACCAGGACCATCTTGCCATCATCCCATACGAGATCGTCAGTCTGTTCGAAAGGCGGCTCAACCCTGGGAGCCAGATGTTGAA
This sequence comes from uncultured Acidobacteriaceae bacterium, assembly GCA_963737665.1. Classification (GTDB taxonomy): domain Bacteria; phylum Acidobacteriota; class Terriglobia; order Terriglobales; family Acidobacteriaceae; genus Telmatobacter. Next base: position 280,706 of record CAVTTW010000016.1, on the reverse strand, counting down.
GCTCCTTTATACACCAGATAGAAGAAATGTTGGCAGCCAAACCCTTTGCACCAACCTTTGGGTTCCTGCGGTGCGTTCGCAAGACTGTCCGTTCTCGACACCAGAAGTCAAGCAGGTGGTAGTCCGAAGCCGGTTTCGTCGCGCTACTCACCTTAGCCGCCGCGTTGATCAGCTGGCGGCAGATTATCTGTATTTGCCGATGAGCACTAAGAAGCTTATGGGGACCGCGCCGCCGGTCGGTTGCACCCAAGGGGTTGTATGGGGAAAGACCTTCAGGACGAAACATCACTGCACCCAAAAAGGTCTAGGTTAACAGCTAGACTATTTCAGGCCCGGTATGTTATTTCGCTCGATTGCTCTCTAATAAATCAACTATCATCACTAACTCCTACCGGATGCTGCCGATGGCGCAACTCACAATTCGGAACGGCAGGCTCCCGCTTGGCCTCCCCCTCCGCTCCGTCCGATAGGCTGAACACCAGTCCCTTACCAGCCGCAGTCCTTGCTCCCGCGGGTGTTATCCTCGGAATCACTTCGATACCCGGGACGGTCATGCTGATCGATATTCACAGCCACTACTTCCGTTATCCTGAGCACTTTTCAGAAACATTCAAAGAACAGTCGAAGCGGTCTCGCAACGGTATCGAGACCGATCTCACTGTGCGATGGGAGAACTACGCCGCCGCTGCGGCCGGCTGCCATCGGACCGTCGTCTTTGGAGGCAAGGCCAGGCTCTCCGGGCTCTGGGTTCCCGATCAGGAAGTCGCTGCCTACGTCGCCCTTCACCCTGAAAAGCTCATCGGATTCATGAGTCTGGATCCCACCCAGGCGGGCTGGCAGGATGAAATGGAGGAGGGCCGCTCTGACCTGAAGCTCAAGGGCATCAAGCTCATGCCCATGTACGGCGGTTACCGCCCCGACTCGCCTGATTTGGATCACCTATGGCAGTACGCAACCGCGCACCGGCTCCCTGTCCTCCTGCACACCGGCACCACCTTCATTGATCGCGCGCCGCTCGAATGCACCCTGCCGCGGCTGCTCGATACGGTGGCCATTCGCTTCCCTGAGGTCAAGTTGGTGCTCGCGCACCTCGGCCATCCTTACGAGGGAGAATGCATCGCCACCATCCGCAAGCATCCCAATGTCTACGCCGACTGCTCCGCGCTCCACTACCGCCCCTTTCAGCTCTACCACTCGCTGATGTTGCTGCAGGAATACGGCGTCTGGAACAAACTCCTCTTCGGAACCGATTTCCCCTTCACCACCGTGCAGGCCAGCCTCGACGGAATGCGCAAACTCAATGACATGCTCACCGGTACCGCACTTCCGCGCCTCAGCATGGAGCGCATGGAAGAGATGTTCTATCGCGATTCGCTCTCGCTGCTGGAAATTGAACCTTAACCAAAGGAACATTCAGTCCGTTGGCTTCCACATCGAATAAATACATCGACTGGGCCTGCCTTATGCTCATCAACTTCATGTGGGCCACCCAGGTTCCCGTAATCAAGCTCATCGGCGATCGTCTCGGTCCCGTGGCCATCGCCTTCGTGCCCATGATGCTGAGCACGCTCTTGTTCATCCCCGCGCTTTGGTTCGAGAGCCGTCGCTTACAGCGCCCGCTTCAATGGCACTGGCGCGATGCCCGGCACTTCCTGGTCGCGGGACTGTTCGGGACCTTCCTGCTTCAATTCACTTACACGCTAGGCGCCCAGCGCACCCTCGCCTCCAACGCCGCGGTCATCACCCTCAGCATTCCCGCGCTGGTCGCCATCGCGGCATCCATCATGCTCCGAGAAAGACTCACCATCGTTCGCTTGGCCGGCTTCCTCCTGGCCCTTGCCGGCGTCCTCATGACATCAGTCCCCGACCTGCGGGGATCGCACTTAGGGAGCAGCGCCTACCTGCTCGGCGATTTCCTGTTTTTACTCGCCTGCGCCGCTTCCGCGTTCTACAACACCTATTGCAAGCTTCTCATCGACAAAAACTACACCGAGCTCGAAATCCTGGTCTATACGTCCGCCGTGGCCAGCATCGCCAGCATTCCGCTGTTCATCTGGGTTGAGCCGCTCCCGCTCGCCGCCATCACGCACATGGATCGCGGCGCGCTCCTCGGCATCCTGGAACTAGCCCTCATCGTTTACGGCATCTCCATGCTGCTCTTCTTCTGGATACTCCAGCGCCTCGATGTCACCCAGGCCACCCTCAGCAACTATGCTCTGCCTTTCTTCATGGGCCTGCTCGCGGTGCTCGTCCTGCACGAGCGCCTCACCCCCCTGGTCCTCGCCGGCGGATGCATCGTATTCCTCAGCACCCTCGTGGTAACCGTCTACGAAGCCGAGATTCTTGCCTGGCTTGCCCAACGTCGTTCCGCCAAATCTTAGAAAGCGCCGCACTTTCGGCCTGGATGCCAACTCGCCATCAGCAAAGCAGACATGGCCCCGCATCCCGGATCATGTTCGCGCGTCAGTAACTCACTTCCACCTCGTACTTCCCGCTCGCCCCCGCAATTCTCACCCACTCCTTCGCTGCGTCGAAGTCTCGCCATGCCGTCCCGTTGACCGTCACACCCTTCATTGGCTTGCCCTGCGGATGCCGGATCCGCAGCAGAACGCATGCATTCTTCTCCCGCGCCTCCAGTTCCAAAGTGGCATGAATCCTCCCGGAAGCCGCCGCGCTCTTCACCTCGTACGAAACATCGCCCAGCCATGTCGGCGCCCGCTTCACCACGATCCGCTTACCGTCCTGCATCCATGCTCTGGGCGCCGCCTGCATCAGCACCAGGGTATGATCGTCCCACTCCCGCACCAGCATGTTGCGATACAGCTCGAACCACGCCCCATCGGTGCTCGGTGGCCCAAAGTACTGCCCCCACCGCCAACGGTGTTCCACCGGCTCATAAACTCCTTGGCTGAATCCCCCCGCCATCATGCTGTAGAAGACGTTAATAGTTGCCTTGGCATCGTCGCGCAGCAGATAAGCCGTCGCCTGCTGGTTGTACACCGGCTCATTGGCCAGCCCCCATCCATGCAGATACAGATTATCCTCATGATCGTTGAGCAGCGACTCGGCCATCAGCCCGTCCGCGGGCACGGCCTTCAGCCGCAACAGGTGCGTCGCACCCGTGTCCACGTCTGACGGATACCACAAGCCGTAGTTGCGCCCCGGCGCCGCCGCATTGGAAGGCACATACGGGATCCACGTGTGATCGCGCAGCTCCACCAGCGGCGATTCCGCCATGGCCGCCCCGAAACCCCTCCCGATCTGCTCCCTATATTTGGCCGCCAGCCCGGCACACTCCTCCGCCCGCGGACTGCCGTAACGCGCCAGCGCCTTCCCCATCAGCTCCAGCCCGGCATAGAGGTACGCCTGGTTGAATGCCCAGTACCCATTGCCCGTCAGGTCGTTCAGTTCTCCCTCAACCAGCCCTCGTGTCGCTCCCCCATGTGCCGAGGCACCCTTGATCTCCGCCAACGTCCAGTCGAGCGCCTTGTACGTGTCCGGCAGCAGCGCTTCAAAGCTCGCGCGATCGTTTGACAGCAGGTAATTCTGGGCCACCGCGTAGAGTATCCCCGGCGTATACGCTAGCCAATGCGCAAATCCGTTCACCCGCCCGCTGGCTTCCTGGTTATTGCGATAAATCGCTTCCAGTTCTTGCCGGGCGACATCCCCGTATCCGCGCAGCCCGTACAGCATGTAATCCACATACACAGCCTGGTTAATCGGCCATGGCGTGCCTGTCTGCGAATAGGCGAAATCGGAATACGGCAGATCCATGCTCCCATCGCTGTGAATGCGCGGCAACATCAGCGCGTGCCACAGGTTCGCACGAAACAGGTCATTCACCGCCTTCTCCGGCACTTCGAACTGCGCTCCGCGCGCCAGATACGACGACCAGAACTCCAGCGTGCTACTGCGCGCCTGCTCGTAATCAAGGCGCAACAGCGCCTCCCGGCCTGCGGCATCCACCTTCGGCGAGGGCAGCGTCACCTGGAATTCCTTCGTTCCATTCGCAGGCAGCTCGACCGTCAGGGTCACGTCCATGCGCTTCGGCTTCTGCCCCTGCTCCTGAACACCTGCCCACACCAGCCTCGCGCCCTCCGGCTTTACTGCCAGCAACACGTCGTGATGCGCCGCATCTTCCAGCAGCACCTGTTCTCCTGCCCGCTCCGCCACAATCCCGGGATCGTCCTCCGGAGGAAGCTCCCGCTCGTGCACCATCGTCACCGGAATCTCCCGATCCCGCCCCGACACATCCGTCATGCGCACGCGCTGCATCAGCACCATCGCCACATCGCCGCGACGCCCCGTTGGCGGCCCATTCAACGGATAGGCGAACTGCTCCACTTCGTACCGGACGCGGTCGCGTTCAAATACCGTCGTGACCACCGGCAGTCCATCGTGCAGGCTCTGGCTCTTCCGGAACTCGCCGATGCCTTCCGCTAAATTGCCGAATTCATACCACAGGCGGAATCGATCCGGATTTCCATAGTCGTTCCACACCCCGGCGCCGCGATCGATCCCGAACTTCGGCACGGCCGCATCCCACGTCAGCCCGATGATGTGCCCCGGCCCCTCTTGCACCGGATGCATATAATCCGGGCTTCCCATGTCGGCCCACTTCGTCGCGTACTCGGCATAGGTGGCCTCCGGCGCCTTATTCACCTCATCCAGCACGCGCCTCCCTGCCCATGGATCAAGCTGCTTCTGGATGTCCTCATACGACGCTGGAACGTCCTCCGTGCTGACATACACATCCAACGCCGGTATCCAGAACGTCCTCTGGCTCATCAACTGATCCACCGACAGCGTGAAGCCGCGTGTCCCTTCCGGATTTAGCTCAAACTTCACCTTGCGCGGATCCTGCCGCCATGCTGGATCGTTCGTCAGCCGCCGGACCGTATCGGCATCGCTGTGCGCAATCAGGTCCGACCAAATCACATGCATGTCCTCGACCGGCTGGATCACGGCCTTCTCATACCGCACAACATAGGCCCGCTGCGCCAGGTGACCTGCGCCCGCCGTGCCCCGCCACTCCTCCGTCTTGTCCACGCTCACGCCCGGAGACGTCTCCAGCTTCAGATAAAACGGAGCGCTGTGCGCCGCCGTGTACCCGGCCGCCACCGTCACCCTAAGCTCTTCAGCCCGTGCCGGCATCGCCTGGAACAGGCAGAATCCAAACAGAACCAGGGCCAGAAAGCGGCATGATCTCCTCCTGGTCGTCTTTGTCAAAAGAATGAAACGAGCCGTTCTCCCCATGCGCGCCTCCGCCTTCTATGTTTTCTCAGCGACCAGGCGCTCCAACTGAGATGTAAACCCAAATCGATCTTTCCATCCGATTCAAAGGACACGCTCTTGGCCGGCACGCGTCCGCGGCACCGGTGATTTCTATAATCAGGTCACGCGCATTCTGCCGCGATCCCCTCGAAGGGTACTCAGTTGCTTGAACTCAGATCATCCAGTCTTCTCGTCACCGTGCTGCCTGAGATCGGCGGCAAGGTCGGCCAGATCCACGACCTACTTTCGGAGTGCGACCTGCTCATCGCGCCGCGCCGTCCTTACCGCACTATTCCCAAGGATGGCGACTGGCTCCAGCACGACACCAGCGGCATGGACGATTGCTTCCCCAATGTCGCCCAGGGTTTTTACCCGCAGGCTCCATGGTCCGCCACCCATTTGCCCGACCTCGGCGAGTGGACGCACGGCGCTTGGGATGTTGCACAAGCGAACTCCTCGACCATCGTTCTCGAAAGACCGGGAGGCGCTCTGCCTTGGTTCGCCAGCAAGACCATTCGCATGATCGGCGACCGCTCCCTCGACTTTTCCTACACCGTCGAGAATCGCGGCAACGCACCCCTACGCTACCTCTGGTCGGCGCATCCCCTCATTGCTATCCCCGAGTCGTTCCAGTTCGAAGTGCCGCCCGGACAGCTCACGTTCTGCACATTCCCTTCCGATGGCGAAGTCTACGCCTGGCCTCACTATCAGGGCATCGACCTCTCTCGCCAGTGGATCGGTCCCGGAACCAATCTCAAGATCTTTCTTACTGGCCTGGAGCAAGGATGGTGCACACTGCACCTGCCCACCCACTCACTTCGCTTCAGCTTCGATCTCCAATCAGTTCCGACACTCGGCGTTTGGTTCAACAACTTCGGCTTTCCCTCCGGCGAGCACTCGTTTCGCTGCATCGCCATCGAGCCGTGCACGTCGCCCTCGGATCTCCTCGATGATCTCGTGCCTTCGGCCTATCCCGTTCTCGCCGCCGGCGAAGCCGCGCAATGGAGCCTCCGCCTGGAGATCGCAGCACATTCTTCAGCCCACGCTCAGTAGCACCAGCGAAAGCACCCCCACCGCAATGCCGGCAACTCCGTACCGCCCAACTCTCTCCTTGAAGAGCAACACCCCTCCGGCCGCCACTACAAACAGATTGCCACCCGTCGTCACCGGAAACACAATGTATCCCGGCACGCCGCGCTCCAGCGCCAGCAGGCTGAACAGTTGTCCCCCGAAGCTGGCCGCCCCGATGCCGAGGGCGATCGCCAGTTCCCGCAGCGCGAATCCGCCGCCTTCCAGCAGAAACCCCGCCAGGCTCAGAATTCCCGACCCCGCATACCACCACAGCAGGTACTGGAAGTGATACTGCTGCAGCAGGCCTTTCTCCGCCATCACCTTCAGCCCGAAAGGCCCAAGCCCATTCATGACATAGGCAAGCAACATCAGCCGCATCCAGCGTCCGGTTTGGCTCATATCATCTCCCTCGACGCTCGCTCTGCGGCCGCTTGCCGCCTTTCGTCTTCCTGCTTGTCCTTCCACAGCAGCGCCACCGCCACCGCCGCCAGCCCCAGCACCGCCACCTTCTTCCCATTCACGGGCTCGTGATACAGCACCACCGAGCCAACGGCGGGCAACGCGGCCGACAAGTTGATGATCAGCCAGCTTGTCGAAATCTTTCCGAACCGCACGCCCGTCATAAAGACGATCCCGCCGATCGCGTTCATCACCCCAAAAGGCACCGCAATCACGTAGACGGCGAGCGGGACATCGAACATGCCGCCGCGAAACCAGATCACAAACCCCACGCTGAATAGAACGCACCAGGCATAGGCCCACGCGTACACCGCACTCGGCCTGCACCCCCGCAGATCCGCGAACTTCACCAGAATCCCGATCGACCCAAAACAGCAGAGTGACAGGATCATATAAAGAAATCCCACGCGCGTATCGCTCCCGGACGTCGATTGTGTCGAACTTTGGCTCCGCCTGCGAGGCGGGCAAGCAATAGAGACAACCGGCGATTTTTCACGAATGTACCACGCCTGAGCACGAGCGCCGCTCTCCAACACAACGGCCCGTACGAACTGTCCGGCGCTCTGTACAGCGCCTCCGCAACCGGCAAACCGCGCCTCTCCTCTCACCGGCAGAGTGGTTCAAACTAACATCATAGGAGCGGATCACCTCAAGCATGCCGACCATCATTCATCATCCCGATCAGATCGACTTCGACAAACCCGGCAAACATCACTACCAGGTCGCTTTCCATCTCGACTCGGGTTGGGGCTACTCGCTTGTGCCCCTCACGGTGATCAGTGGCACGCGATCCGCGTCCGGCCACCAGCAGACCAGCGGACTCGCAGCCTTCGGCGGAACCCATGGAAACGAATGGGAAGGTCAGGTCGCTGTCAAGCAGCTCAGCCAGCAGCTCGATCCCGGCCAGATCAGCGGGCGCGTGCTGCTTATGCCGCAGCTCAGCCACAGTGCGTGCGCCGCCAACCAGCGCGTCTCGCCCCTCGATGGCGTCAACATGAACCGCGCTTTTCCCGGCAATGCGCGCGGATCCATCTCGTATCGCATCGCCCATTTCGTCAAGGCCTACATCTTCCCGCGCGTGCGCGTCGTGGTCGACATCCACGCCGGAGGCCGTGAAGGCGGATTCGCTCTCTGCACCTCCTTCCACCCTGTCCCCGATCCCGCCCAGTTCGATGAGATCCGCCAGGTCTCCGCTCTGTTCGACACGCCTTTCATGCTCGTCTACTCCAGCCAGATGGCCTCGGGACTCCTCACCGACGAAGCGGAATTGGAAGGCAAGATCGCCATCGGCGGCGAATTCGGCTTTGGCGAAAGCGTCAATCGCCGCGGCGTGCTGCACGCAGTCGCAGGCGTCCAGAACGTACTCCGCCACTACGGCATGCTCTCTGGTGAAGTCGTCCGCATCGATCCCACGCGCTCAGCTCCGCCTGTGCTGGTCGATGCCCGCGACCTCGAAGACTACATCCCCTGCCCTCACGACGGAGTTTGGGAACCCCTCGTCGATCTCGGCGAAGAAGTTCGGGAAGGCCAGCTTATCGGCCGTCTACACTCCTTCTCCGACCACTCCGCCAGTCCTTCCGAGATCCACGCGCATCGCGATGGCTTCCTGATTATGATGTGCGGAACTGCCCAGTGCCGCCAGGGAACCACCCTCTTCGTGATTGCCCGCCGTCTCGAGTCCACTCGCTGATCCGGGCTAAAGATCAAGGCCGCCGGGAGCGCTCTCTCGGCGGCCTTCCTGTTTGCCAGCGCCTTTCAGAAGATTAGCTTTAACCCGAACTGCATCTCCCGCGGCGCGCCCGCCGTGAAGATCTGGCCGGTGCTCGTTTCGCCAATCGACGTATTCGGCGCACCGAAGTTCACGAAATTCGGTGCATTAAACGCCTCCCACCGGAACTGCAGGTACTTCCCCTCGCGGAAGACGAAGTTCTTCAACAGCGCCGCATCCAGCCCTTTCGTCGCCGGCGCGTCCGTGATGTTCATTCCGGAGTTGCCATATGTATACGGCGCAGGAACCGCCAACGCATTCGGATTGAACCACAGCTTCGCGCTTCGATTCGGCACCGACAGCGATCCCACCAGGTTTGGACGCGTATCATAACCGTTTCCCAGCGTCGCTCCGGGCACATCGAACGACAGCGGGGCGCCCGATGCATACGACAGGATTCCGCTCAACTCCCAGTTGCCCAGCACCACGTCCGTCACGCGGTTCATGCTGCTGAAGTACTTCCGGCCGTGCCCCACCGGCAGATCGTACACTGAGTTCACCGCCAGAATATGCGTGATGTCGTTGGCCGACCTGCCGCGGTTGTAACCTTTGGGCGTGAACGGCTGCACGTTGCAATACACGCACGAGGCCAGGTTATCCACCATCAGCTTGCTGAACGCGTAAGAGCCTGTGAATGTCCATCCGTTGGTGAACCGCCGCTCCCACTTGGCCTGCAACCCGTTGTACCAGGAGTCGCCCATGTTCTGATACAGCACAATGCTGCTCAGCACCGGAAATGGCCGCGCCGCTTGCAGGTCTGCGTACTGCCCCGCCGGAACATCGTCATAGGATTGCCCCGAAATCCCGTCGAACAGATGGTTGCCCACATACGAGAGGGTCAGCGTCGAATTCAGCGGCAGCGTCTGCTCCACCGCTACGTTCCATTCATGCGTCTTCTGCGCTCGCGTATTCCACGCCGGCGCGGCGACGCCCGGTGCGGCAAACGTATTCGGAACCTGCGGGAACGCCGTCTCCCACTTCTGCATCGATTGCGCGCTGAAGCTCGGCGTCTCGTATGCCCAGTAGGGCGGCCCTACGATCGACGATGCCGCCACGTTCCCCTGGAAACTGCTCGTGAAAATCCCGTAAGCGGCGCGCACCACCGATCCGTTCCGCACCGTCCACGCCACTCCCACACGCGGAGAAAAGTATCCGTTTCCCTGGAACAACCCTGCCGGAATGCCGACCTGGCTGGCCGGGACCCAAATCCCCGCTGTCGCAGCGGCCAAGTACGGAGCCACCGGCTGGGCGCTTAGGTTCACCTGGCCGTTTGCGTCCACACCCGCAACCACCTTGCCGATTTGCGGATCGAACGTCGCTCCGTTGCCATGAACCAGCGTTTTGTCGTACCACCGGTCATAGCGCAGACCCAGGTTCAGCGTGAGGTTGCGCGCCATCTTATAAGTGTCTTCGACAAAGATCCCGGTGTACGGCGCATGCTGCACGCCAAAAGGCGCAATCGGGTAATTCCGCGCCGCGGCCGATGTCAACCCCAACAGGTAATCCGCAAATCCATTCCCCGTGTACTGGCCATTGAACGTGAACCCACCCTGAGCGGCGAACGAATCGTGGTGTCCGTATACCGACCGCGTATCGAATTGCAGCCCCGCATCGATCAGGTGCTTGCCGTGCACCAGGTTGACGCTGGTCGTTCCATTCCAGCTATGCGACCACAGCCGCCCATTCACGCCCCACAGTAGCCCGAACCCCGTGTATCCACTGATGTTCGCCGTAGGAAATCCCGCCGCACTCTGTTGCGCCGGCGACGAGAACCCCTGAATCCCCGCCTGCTCCGTCAGGTTCGTTCCACCCACCTGCGGGCTGTTGAACGTGTTATTCGAGCTCTGGTATCCCGCATTGGCGCTGAACACCACCTTCGGAGAGATCGTGTATACGTAATTGAGCGTGAAGCTCTGCTGTACCGTCTGGTTCGTCTCGTACACTTTTGGGCTGTAACCGTAGAACAATTGCGGGCTATCATAACGCACCCACCGGCCGTAAAGATGCTGCTTTTGTGTCAGCACATGATCGATGCGCGCCGTACCCGACGTCGTGTCGGTCTTGGTGGGTGCCACCGCATGATAATTGCCATCCGCCGCGTTCGGCTGCAGGAGATACGGGAAGAACGACACCGCCGCTGCGTCGAATCGGCTCGCAGGAATCTGATTGCCCGGAAATGGATTGCCCGTCATCGGATCGATGATGGGTGTCGTAAGGCTCGAGAAATCTCCGTTCAGCATCGCTGGCGCTGGTACTGCGTCATTGAAAATCTGGTTCTGCCGGATACGCAGAGCTTCAAAACTGCCGAAGAAGAACGTCCTGTCGCGCAAGATCCTTCCGCCGCCTGCCGCACCATACTGGTTCTGCACCAGCTTCGGCGTCGTGGTCTCAAAATAGTTCCGTGCAGCGAAAGCACTGTTGCGTGCGAACTCCCATAACGAACCGTGATAGGCATTTGTGCCCGACTTCGTGGCTACCATCACCTGCAATGGATAGCGCCCATTCTCAGCGCTGAAGTTCGACGTCTGCACATTGAACTCTGCGATCGTATCCACGCTTGGAATCGCGGTGGCGCCTTCATCCATCGCCCCGTTGGCGTTCGATCCGTCCAGCGAGAATTGTGTTTGTCCGCTCTGCACGCCCACACCCTGCACATACGATCCGCGCTCGGCCCCGAACTGGCCGCCCACCTGGCCCGTATATTGCATGCCCGGCGCCAGGCTCACCAGTTGAACCACATTGCGTCCGTTCAGCGGCAGGTCCGTCACCTGCTTCTCCTGGATCACCGTTTCAGTCGACGCGCTCTCCGTCTGGATCTGCGGATCCAGTGCCGCCACCTCCACCTGCTGGTCCACGTTCCCCAACGTCAGCACGGGAGTGAGCTTGCTACGCTGCCCAATCTCCAGTACCAACCGGTCCATCTTCCAGCTCTTGAACCCTCTCATCGAGACGTCCGCCGTGTACGGTCCAATGGGCAGCGCGAGAATCTCGAATTCTCCGCTGCTGTTGGTCGACTCCTCTTTCGTGAAGCCGGTATCCAGATTCGTCACTGTCACTTTGGCACCCGGAATCACCGCTCCGCTTTGATCCGTTACCACGCCAAGTACAGCTCCTTGCTCAGCCGTCTGGCCACGCAAGAGCGATATCGCCATCAACAGCACGGGAACCAGCATTAGAACTTTTCGCATTGAAGGCCTCCAGGTTAATCAGTGATCTTGACAGAAGGGAAGTGGGCCGAATTGAATGTCGTCAGTGTTCTACAGTTCCGCATAAGGGTGAATAGGGGAAGCCTCTGGCAGACCGATACCATCCTGCCCATCGAACAGAATGCCGCGAATGGATCCCTCGCAACTCCTGTCAACATGCGCCTCAAGCGCTTCGAATCTTCCCCCTCGCCCCTTGCGCTGCCGGAATGAGCCCTGCCCCACCAGCGATCCGTCCGATTAGCTGGACAGATCCGCCCTCGCACCCTGCTTCGCATAGGGCAAAACTGCAAAATGACCGTGCTAGAATCGACCATGGAACTCACATCTGGACCGAGAACTCAGTCAGTGCCGGCCCTGGAACGAGGACTCCTCATCCTGGAACACCTGGCCCAGTCCCGGCGGGGCGTGACTCTATCCCAACTGACCTCCAGGCTGCAGCTACCGCGAAGCACCGGCCACGCGCTCCTACTCACGTACCAGCGTTGCGGGTATGTGCAGCGGGACAAGGAGACGGGCCGCTACCGCCTCGGCTCCCGCTTGCATGCGCTCGCCAATCTGGCCCTCGCCGGGCATTCCCTCCGTACCCACTGCTCGTCGTTCCTCCACCGTCTCATGCAGGAATCTGGCGCCACCGTGCACCTGGCTGTGTTGGAGCAGGGTGAGGTCATCCTCATTGATCGCGTGGAGCCCAACGGCACCGCGCGTCTCGCAACCTGGGTCGGCAAACGAATGGGTCTGCACTGCACCGCTCTCGGCAAAGCCATCATCGCTCACTTGCCCGACGCCATGATCGATGTGCTCATCCAGAAACAGGGACTCATCCGTTATAACGAGAACACCATCGCATCCACTCGCCGCTTGCGCGCGGCTTGCGAACAGGTTCGTCAGCTCGGATATGCCGTCGATGATGAAGAGGAAGAGATCGGCGTCCGCTGCATCGGAGCCCCCATATACAACGAAAATGGCGAAGTGGTCGCCGCCATCAGCATCTCCGGATCCAAGGCTCAGTTCGAAAACATCGCGGAGAGGTCCGAATCCGTGAAGCGCACAGCGGCTTTGCTCTCCCAGCACATCGGCCCCTTGTGGCACGAGCTCTCCGCCAGCGATGAACTTGCGAGTAAATACTCGCACGCTGATTGACTCGGCCGACGTGGGCGCAATCGCCGCGCCCTGCGTTTTGCCTGCCCTAACGCTTTCCCAACAACTGCTTCTCCCAGTCCGTCGGCTCCATCGCCCAGGACTCGATCCCATACGGCCCAAGATCGACCTCGATGCTTTCACCCCCCGGTGCCAGCTTCACATCCGGCAGTGGACGCAGACGCGAATTCTCATCCTGTGACGCCGCTTCTGCATCCAGCAGCCTGCGATGCGCCACCACCGACTCCTTCAGTCCGCGCGCATCCAGCTTGAGCTTCACCGGCTGCGAAGAAAAGTTCCAGAAAATCAGGTTGTAGGTCTTGTAGTCGCTGTCGCGCGCGAGAAACGCATGCACCGCCTCGTCGCTCGCAGTCGCGCCCAGCCGCTCCCCCGTCACCCGCGCCAGCAGCTCAAACGTGAAATAATCCGGCCGCATTACATCCTGGTAATCGAAAATCCCCGAATACTGCGGCATCCGATTCCACCAGCTTGCCATGAAGGACGCGCCCCCAGGCGAAAAGAACGGCAAAAACTGCGAACGCTCTACGTGATAGTCGCGAATGTGATAGAAGCACGAGTACGTCAGGCCCGCTTCCTTCATCCTCCACGCCGTTTCCGCAACAAACGCGGGCTGAATCCGCACATCCTTTGGCGGCACTGTCAAGGCCATGTTCCACTCATCCAGAATGGTCTCAGGATGCAGCGACGGATGTTGCGCCAGCAGCGTCTTCACCCCATCAATCGTGCCTTCAATGGCCTTGGGGTCGCTGTTGTAAATGTGCCAGGAAACAAAGTCCAGGCGTACCTTCTCCTTGTCGCAGTAAGCAATCAGCGCTGGCAGAATCGGCGACTTCCATCCGGCCACCGCCGGGCCGCCCACGTGGGCGGTTGGATCAGCCCGGAGCACCGCCTCGATCGTATGCCGGTAGTAGCCGGTGTAGTTTTCCGGCGTGTACCGGTTCGGCGAGCCGCCCATTTCCCCTATGTCGCCCTCGTTGCCCACCTCCCAGTAGAAGCCAGAAAGCCCCTTCTGCTTATAGTGGTCCACCATCGCGCCAATCAGTTGCTCCCAATGCCCATAATCGTCGGGATCGATGATGTCCTGATCCACCTTCGGATACAGCACCTTGGGCTTGATCGTGATCGTCATCAGCGGAATCGCGCCAGCCTCGATGATGTCGTCCACCGACTGGTCCAGCGTGTCGAAATGATACTTTCCGGCCGCCGGCAGAACGTCGTAGTACTCCTGCACAAACAAACGGATCAGCTTCGGGTGCAGCGCCCGTATCTCCGCCACCCGGCTGTGCCAGATCGGGTCCGGCGACAGTCCGCCCTGACCCAGCGAGATATGATTCATCTCCATTGGGCCTGCGTCCTTCGCAAAATCCAGCGTCAGCGTAGCATTGCGCGTCTGCGCCGCCGCACAGCCCATCCCCATCCCTAGCGCTACCAACAGCCATCCCGTCCGTCTCATCCCGTACCCTCTCCAAAGGCGTGGTGCCGCATTCGCCATCCGAACTCGGATAGCCGTTCCGTTTGCCTGATCTGTTTCTTTACGTCCGCTTCCTCGCCGAACTCGCCGTCCAGCCACCGTCCACCGGCAGCGTGGCCCCCGTAACATACGACGCCTCATCCGAGGCGAGAAACAGCGCCGCCCATGCCACTTCCTCCGGATATCCGACCCGCCCCAGCGTCGTCTGATCGCACTGCCACTGGTAGTGCGGATCCTCCGGCCCTTCTGCAATCCGCGTCTGGATAGGGCCCGGGCAAAGCGAGTTAATGCGCACGCTGTGCAGTCCGTAGTCGTAGCAGACGCTCATGGTGTACCCCAACAGCGCCGCCTTGGTTGCCGTATACGCAGCGGACGTCATCATCCCTTCCATCCCCTGGATCGAAACCACGTTCACAATCGAGCCTGCCTTCTGCGCGATCATGTAAGGCAATGCCGCCTGAGTGAAGTAGTGCGTGCCCAGCAGGGCCACGTCGATGCACCGGCGCCACTCCTCATCCGTCGAGTCCAGCGCCCCGTGAAAATCCGGCGCGAGATAAGCCGCGTTGTTGCACAGCACATCGATCCGCCCCGTCTGCGCCGCCGCAATCTCAATCGCATTGCGCACATCCTCGCGCTTCGACACATCGCCGCGCACAAACACCGCACGCCCGCCGGCTGCCTCAATGCCTTCCGCCACCTTGCAGCCTGTGCCTTCTTCGATATCCACCACCAGCACCCACGCGCTCTCGCTCGCAAACCTTTCAGCAATCGCGCGCCCAATCCCGTTCGCCGCCCCCGTTACAATCGCCACCTTGTTCTTCAAACGGTCCATGGTCAAGCCACCCTGTATTTATCGATCGTTCTTTGGTTCACTTCCACCCCCAACCCCGGGGCCTGCGGAACCCGCAGCACGCCGTTGTCAAGCTCCAGCGGATTCAGCGCCAGGTCGCGGCTGAGAGGCCCGCTCGTCACGTTAAATTCCTGAAACACCGCCCGCCGCATAAAAGCGTTCAGGTGGAGCGACGCTGCCGTCAGCAGATCCGACGTCCATGAATGCGGCATGCAAAGCCGATTATGTAGCTCCGCCATGTGCACGATCTTGCGGCCCGCCGTGAATCCTCCGCAGCGCGACAGATCCGGTTGCACTATGTCCACCTGCCCGCGCTCAATCAGCAGCCGAAACCCCCATTCCGTCGCTTCCTGTTCGCCGCACGCGATAGTCGTATCCACCGCGGCCGCCAGTCGCGCATACCCGTCGTAGTCCTCCGGCGACAGAGGCTCCTCGATCAGAAACGGACGAAAGCGCTCCAGACCCTTCACAATCTGAATGGCTTCCTTGGCGGTGCGGTGGATATACCAGCCGGTGTCGATCAGCAGGTCGGTGCGTTCGCCAAGTGCTCTTCGCGCCGCCGCCACCAATTCGACATCTCGCTCCCGGTCTTGGCCGAACACTCCCCAGCCAAACTTCACGGCTTTGAAGCCCTGGTCCAGATACCATCGCGCCGCGTCCGCCATTCCTTCGGTCGTGGAACGAAATAGCGTGCTCGCGTAGGCTGTCACCGTGTCCCGGTATCCGGCACCGAGCAGCTTGTACACCGGCTGGCCGACCGCCCGTCCGACAATATCCCAGAGCGCAATATCAATTCCGGAGATCACCTGCATCACGGCGCCGCGCCGGCCGTAATAGACCGACCCCATGTACATCTTGTGCCACAGCCGTTCGACCTCGAACGGATCTTCCCCGATCAGGATCGAGCGCAGCCCATGAAATCCCGCAACGGATCCCTCCGAAGGCGCCTCCACAATCGCCTTGGCCACATGCGGCTGCGTCTCCAGGTCGGCGTACCCGGTGATTCCCGCATCCGTGGCCACTTTTACCAGGCCGAGATACTTGATCCCATGTGCCTCTTCGCCGCTATCGGATGCTCCGTATGCATCGGGCGACTCCAGCACCACAACTTCCACGTCCGTAATCTTCACGCAGCTTCCCACTCCAGGCCATGCAGCCTTGGTTATCCATCCAGCTCAGTGCCGTATGGCTCGTGCGGGCACCTCGATGCGCGAGTAGAACTCCGCTACTCCCGCAACATCCGCCTTCGTCCGGAACAAACCTCCCGCCAGTTCGTTCACGTCCGGCTCGTCGCCCCGCGCCGTCGTAATGTACATGTCTCGCAGATCCGCGCCGCCAAACGTCACGCTCGACACCTTCGCCGCAGGCAGCGCAATCCTCTCCGCTTCCGATCCATCCTCGTTCAGGCGCACCACCGCGTGCCCGCCCCACAACGCCGACCACAACCGTCCCTGCGAATCAATCGTGGCGCCGTCCGGTAGCCCATCCTCCTCGCGAAAGCGCTTCCACACTCGCTGGCTCGCGATTGCTCCTGTTCCCACCTCGTAGTCAAACACATAGATCTCGTACGCTAGCGAATCCGTGTAGAACATCCGCTTCTGATCGGCCGTGAATGCCATTCCGTTCGAACAGCCGATCTCCTCCAGCAACAGCGTAAGTGCTCCGTTCGCATCAAGCCGGTAGAGTCGGCCCTTCGCCCCATTGTCATCGACCGTCCCGCAGAATACCCTTCCGCGCGGATCGGCGATGACATCGTTGAATCGGAAGTCCCGCTCTGCCGCAATCTCCTCAATCACGGTCTCCATCGAGCCGTCGCGCCAGCACACCACCGTTCCCCGGTCCAGGAACAACAACAGCGAGCCATCCCTCTGCACCGTGAAACCGCCTACCGGCCGCCCGCTGTAAAACTGCTCGTGCTGCCCGGTCGCCGGATCGAAGCGGTACATCCTACCCGTCGGGATATCCGTCCAGTAGAGCCGGCGCTCCATCGGATGCCACAGCGGGTTCTCCCCCGTCTCGCAGCCATAGTTCGCTATCAGTTCAACTTCCGCGCTCATACCCGTTACCCTACAGCACTCCGTACTTGTCATACACGTCCCGGAGATACGCGCCCGCCATCAAATCGCTGCGGCTCCCGTTCTCCTTTTCCACCTTCTCGGTCGCCACTTGAATCACTTGCGGCAATACCTCCGCCGGGACCACAATCACGCCGTCGTAATCCGCAAACACCAGGTCCCCGGGAGTGACGCGCACTCCTCCGCAGACCACCGGCACGTTGTAGTCGAGGATGACGCCTCGCCCTTTCGAATCCACCGGTTTGATTCCCCGGGCAAACACCGGAAACTGCAGCGCCTGGATCTTCCGTACATCCCGAACTAACCCGTCAATCACCGCGCCTCGGGCGCCTCGCGCGCGCGCCGCTGTCGACAGCAGCTCTCCCCAAGGCGCGTTCTGCAGCGAGTCCGCCGTACCCGCGATCACCACCTCGCCGGGCAAAACCGAGTCCAGCGCCTCAATCTCCATCGCATACGGATCATTGGGAATATGGTAGGTATCCACGCACGCCACCGTCCGCGCCCACCCCGCAAAACAATCCTCCGGCGATAGCGGCCGAATAAACTCCCGCATCGCCTGGTCCCTGTATCCGAGCTCATCCAGCGAGTCCGATACAACCGCCGTATAAAGGTGACTCTCGATATGCCTGAACAGCTCGAGGTCCGCTCCAGTTGCCGGACTCCTCATTACTCGCTCCGAATGGCTCATCATGCCCTCAGATTACTCAAAGTCGATCTGCGCCTGAGACGAACAGACTACCCGAGAACCGGAACTGTCCGATACTACGGACAAGCACTCCGGTAATTGGATCGATAACGTACCGTGATCCGGGAACCCTGCGTCGTGCTCAATACTTTACAGCCACGGGCCGAACATACTTCTCCGCCCTATCTAAAAGCTCACCTTCAGCGCCCCCTGCATCACCCGCGGCGGCGTCACGCCGATGCTCGTGATCTGACCAAAGTTACTGCTAGAGGGATCATTACTCGGAATCCCAAAGCTGGGGCGATTGAAGGCGTTGAACATCTCCCATCGGAACTGAAGAGTGCCCCGTTCGCGAATCCTCCAGTTCTTGTCCACTCCGATATCCGCGGTGTTCGTTCCCGGCCCCTGCAAAATATTTCTTCCCGAGTCACCAAACGTCCCCGGTGCATTGGTCGCAAACGCGTTCGTATTGAAATACTGATTCAGCCAGTGCGATTTGCCGCCCTGGTGCACCGCGTACGGCTGTCCCGTCACATCCGCGCGGTCCCCGTACTGCAGCGCCTCGGAGTTGTTGTTTCCGTCGCCGCCCACAATGCTGAATGGCAGTCCGGACTGCATCGTCCAGATGCCGCTCAGCTCCCATCCGCCCGCCACCGTGCTTAACAACCGGCCCGACCGCCGCAGCGAAGGCATCTGGTAAATGAAATCGGTGATGGAGATCAGCGGAAAGTTCACACTCGAGTTGCCGCGATTCCAGCGCAAATCGAAGGGATCGGCTACACCGCCCGTCCACGCCAGGCTGGGGATGCTGCTCAAGTCGATTGTCTTCGACCAAGTGAAGTTCGTCTGGAACTGCAGCCCGTGCGTCAGATGCTTGCTCAGCGAGGCCTGCAGTGAGTGGTACGACGCAGTGCCCGCCGTCATCATTTCCAGAATGGGTCCCATTTGTGGATAGCGGCTGCGCGCTCCGGCGTCTGCATAGATACCGGGATTCAAATCCAGCGGCGTGGCCTGGTGATACGACTCGCTGCCCACATAGGCCAGGTGCATCGCCATCGCTCCCGGCAGTTGCTGCTCCACCGAGGCATTCCAGCTCTGCGTCACGCCCAGCTTGAAATTCCGCGCGAAGGTCCCTTCCAGCGTCACCGGCGTGATGAACTGCGCATCCGCGGGCGGCTCGTACGTCGCCGAAGCGAATGGCGGAAACGGGCTCTTGCCCCCAGTCGCCGCGAATCCCGCCCACGGATTATCGAACGAGATTGGATTCCCCGGCGTCGCGTTCAAGGTAAACGTCGGGTCAAACGGAGGCACATCACCAAACGGACTGTACTGCGAATACTGCATCGGCGCGGTAAACATGCCAAATCCCGCGCGGAAGGCGGTATTCGGCATCCCGCTGGGCTGGTACACGATCCCTAACCGCGGTTCCACCGTCGCGTAATCGCTCGACATCAGCCCGGGCTGCACGCCCCGGTCGCCGATAAACACCAGTCCGGTAGGCGCGTTTGGAAAACGCTGGCTCTGCGCGCCTGGAATCCACGCCGCGCCATGTGCACCCGCGATCACTGCCGGCGTGTTCGGCTCCCAGCGCACTCCCGCGGTGACCGTCACTTGCCGGTTAAGCCGGAATTGATCCTGGGCATACGCGCCTAGTTGCCACCCCTGCTCCACATTCACTTCACCTCCACCCTGCATGAAGGTCGACACATCGCCCAACAGAAAATCCGCCAGCCCGAACCCCGTCGCATACCCCGAGAAATACACCCCCGGATAGCCCGGCCACGTACTCACCTCATGCGCCAACTGATGATAGGCATCGATTCCCGCAGTGAGCAGGTGATCCCCCATCGTCCTGGTCAGCGTCTCCGTCAACCCCCAGGAGATGCGATGGTACGTGTAGGGCTGCGCGGCCACTGTGCTGAATCCGTTCGCCACCGCGATGTTGTTTATGAAGCAACTGCCCGGCTCCGCGATGTTGATGATCTTGGACAAGCAGAACGACGAACCATCCGCGTTCTCCACTACCCCGCCAAACCCCGCGTCCAGCCGCGTCCACGAAGCTTCCAGAGAATTCACCAGCGTGGGACTAATGGTCCACGTGTGACCCAGCAGTTCGCTGTAGTACCTCCCGTTTTCTCCGGAAGGATTCAGCGTAATCGCCAGAATATCTCCCGGCGTCGTCACCGAAGGACTGCTGTAGTTCAGAATGAAATTCCTCAGCACCATGTGCTGCTTGTCCGAAAGCGCGTAATCCAGCCGTCCCGTGCCTTCGTCATAGGAGACCCGGTAAGCTGGTCCGCTGTAATTCACCTCGCCGCTCCCAGGATCCTGCCCCACCGGCATGACCTTGGCCATGGCCAGCGCGCCGGGACTGAACAGCGCCGGGTTCACCTGGTTAGGCTTCCCGTTGATGGTCTGAAAAGGGCCGCCCAGCGGCTGCGGCACCGCGCTGAAATCGCCCTGCAACATTGCCGCCGTCGGCGTGAAGGTCGTGTTCGTCGACGACGCCAGGCTCGAGCGCGTCGCCTGGTAGTTTACAAAGAAGAACATCTTGTTCCGCTTGATCGGACCCCCCAACGCCCCGCCAAACTGGTTCCTCTTCAGCGGATCCACCAGCCCGGTAAAGTAATTGCCCGCGTTCAGGTCATTGTTGCGCAGGAACTCAAACAGCGTGCCATGGTACTTGTCCGTTCCTGATTGTGTCTGGATGCTTACTACCGCGCTAGGCGCAAATCCATACTGGGCGCCGTAGTTGTTGGAGATCACACGGAATTCCTGCGTGGCATCCGCATTGGGAAACGGCGCCGCCGTCAGGATGTACGTGTCCATATTCGGCACGCCGTCCAGCAAGTAATAAGTGCTGCCCTGCCTTCCTCCTCCAGCGGACGCCGCCGTCTCCGTCGGAATCGCCGCCTGCACCGCACCCGCACTTGTGTTCAGCACATTCGATACCCCCGTGGTCAACAACACCAGGCTCGACGGATCGCGCCCGTTGAGTGGAAGTTCCTTCACCTCCGCCTCGTTTACCACCGTACTGATATCGGCCGATGTGGTATTAATCAGCTCGCCGCTTGACGTCACCGTGACGCTCTGGCTGGCTGCGCCCACCGCCAGCGGGAACTTCAAACTTTTCTTGTCGCCCACCGTCAGCGTCACGCTGTTCACGGCCCGCTCGAACCCCGGGGACTCCACCGTCACCGTGTAGCTGCCCGGATCCAGCGCTGGGATGATGAACTCCCCCGCCGCATTCGTTCCTGCCTTTCGGCTCGCCCCCGTGCCCGTGTTCACGATGGTCACATGCGCGCTCGAAATCACCGCACCGGAACTGTCAGTCACCGTCCCGCCCAACTGCGCCGACGCGACCTGCCCGTATGCTCCGCCACCCCACCCCAGCATCAGCACACAACCGACGATGACGCACCGAAGACACTCCCTCGTCCAGGTCTTCATCAGAGCCTCCCCTTCAAAACTCCGTTGTGTTTCAGCCGACCGTCTCAAACCACCCTCATCTCGAGGAGCGCAGCGACGAAGGATCCGCGGCCGTTCTTCCACGTCCTGTTCCCCACCGACTGCGGTCCGCACCGCGCCATCAAAACGCAGCGAACCATCAACCAGTTCCTCAAATCCGCTCCCGCATCCGCTCGATTCGCCCCTTGTCGCCGTGCACCGACTCGCAATCCGCCAAAATCTCCTCCGCGCTGAACGGGAACACCTTCACGCCATGCTGGCTGTGCAGCTTCGCCAGATCGTTGTAGTGCGGCGACTCCACATGCTCGGATTCCCCGTACGGCAAGAGGCTCCAGATCTGTTTGGGTTTGGCGCGCTCCGCATCCGGTTCCACCACGATCATCAGGTGGCCCCAGCCGTCGTTGCAGAAGATGCGCCCGTCCTCCTGCTCAGGTCCCTCGTCCGGGTGCAGCACCCCAAACAGCTCCACGCTGGTTCCGTCCATCGGGAACACCCCATTGCGTACTACCACGTTGACCTTTCCCCAGGGCACGTCCAAGGTCCCGAACTTCTTCTGCAGCCGATCCAGGCCCTCCACCCACGCGCGCCACGCCGGTTCCTGTTCTTCATGTGCATGGATATCGATCTGCCCGCGCTCGTAGGCCACAAAGCGCGCATACCTCTTCTCGCCCTCGGCTTCCTGGTAGGTCTTGGCCCAGTAGTACAGATATGTGCTCGCCCGCGAATCCTCGGCCGACTTTCGGTCCCAGTTCTTCAGTTCCTCCAGCGGCCCGCGCAGCTTCTCATCCTGCAGCCTGCTCTTGGCAGCTTCCTGCAGAAGCGGCACGATCACATCGGCCGGCAGAATATAGGTGTCGTACCCGAGAGCGACCATATCGTCGCGGGTGAACTTCTTGTTCTGCCCTAGGACATCCGTCACCCGCTCGCCGCGCGTGTTCAGCGCTTCCCTTCCCGCTCCCGCCTTCACCGGATATTGCATGTAGTAGGGGCCCAGCATCAGCGGATCCAGCCCCGAATGTGGCGTCGAAACCCAGAACGCGTTGTTGCAATTCTGCAGAAACCCTGAGGGCGGATTCGTCAGTTGCGGATATTTAGCGAACGGCACGAACGGGCCCCATTCCGTTTCGCTGGTCCAGCCCGGCACCGGCTTGAACCAGTCGAACTTGTCGTTCCGCTCCGGTACATCCCCGTTGTGCACCCAGTAAATGTCTTTTACATCAGAGTAGAGGAAGTTCCAGCGCGGAATTAACTGCCGCGCGATCGCCTTTTTAAACTCGTCCAGGCTCTGCACCTTCATCAATCCGTAGAGACCCAGTGCGTAGTTCACGCCGGCGAAGTTCGGCACCTTTACTGACCAGGCTCGGTTGCGCTCCGCGTCATACTTCACCACCGGCCCGTGATGTGTGTAATACAGCGGCAGCGTAACCGACTCTATTCCGTTCGGCCCCTTTACGCGGAAGGTCGCCAGCTCTTGCCGGATTTCTCGCCATGCGCCGTCATATAGGTACTGCCGATGATCAGCAGGGTTGATCTTCTCCTCGTACACGTCCGACATATTCGGCTGGTTCCACGTCGCCGACCACGTAATCCTGTCGTTGAATCCCATCAGAAAAAAGGGGCTGCCGAACCAGCTGATCCCTCCCGCGTTCAGCTTGCCCGGCACCATCAGGTGCGCTTCATAGTTCTGAAAGCGGTTGGCCCACGGCATGTGCGTGTGTTCCACATGCATCACCCGCCCACTCGCCGACTTCGATGGCGCCACCGCAAATTGGTTTGAGCCGAAGCTCGGAAAGTTCCACGTCTGCTCCGACATCTTCATCAACGCATCGTGCACGCTGTAGAAGCGGAAGTATTGGCTGCGCTCCAGTGCCTCCACGTCCTCGGCTGTGATGCCGTCAATCCAATCCGGCACCTCGCTCCGATGCTCGTAGATATACGAATTGACGCCTTTCGCAAAGGCATCCAGCAGTTTGTAAACCTCGGGATCCATCTTGGCGCGGTTCTCTATCACGCCTTGTTTCGTGCGCATCAGTCTTTGCAAATAGTCGCCGTCCCACCGGTATTCGTAGGGGATGAAGTGCAAATACCCATCGCCCAGAGCCTCAAATCCCTGCACCTCCGCGCGCCGGCCCTGCGCATCGCGGTACTGCGCCATCATTCGCTCCAGGTGGTCCTCCGCCTGCGCATACCCATATCCGAAGAACGCCGCCTCTTCCGTCTCGCCCACAATATGCGGCACGCCATACCGGTCGCGATAAATCGTCACGTCCTTGGCCAGTCGCTCATCCCGTTCCGCGTGGACCGGCGCGTCCCGCTCGGTTCGCTCCGTCTCCCCGAATGCAAAGCCACGCATCCCGATCACCGACGAGAACGTGAGTGCGATCGCTTCGCGGCGATTAAGCATTCAGATCCCCCACCGACTCGCCCACGCGAAAGGTCATCAACCGCTCCCTCCATTGCCCGTCTGATACCATGCCGGCCAGCGACACTGGCTGCCGCACCGCAAACCAGACCTTCTGCTTCATGATCCGCAACTCGCGTCCAAACCGGTAGCCCCACGCATGCTGGTTGCAGCAATTCAATCCAGCCCGCTGGACAATCGCCGTCGCGATTCATCGACTCTGGCCTGGATGGGCTGGATACACATCACCCCGGCCAATCGGCCAGCGTGCTGACACCGGCCTTGCTGGCCAGGATTTTGTCGGCTACGCGCAAGAAGCCGTCGGTTGGATCGACGCACTGGAGTTGCCGGAAGCTGGCGGCGGTCCTGGGTGTCAGCAAAGACACAGTGCATCGTACCTGGAAGGAGGCCGGACTGAAGCCGCGTCGGCTGGAGCGTTACATGGCCAGCGATGATCTGGACTTTGAATCTAGGCTGCCGATATTATCGGCTTGTACCTGAATCCACCGCGGCATGCAGCAGTGTTCTGCGTGGATGAGAAGACCGCCATTCAGGCGCTGGATCGCCTGGATCCGGTGCTGCCGCTTTCTCCCGGTCGTGCTGAACGTCATGGATTCGAGTACTACCGCCATGGAACATTGCCCCTGTATGCCGCCCTGGACACGGCCTCCGAGCGGGGTCCACGGCAAAACCCCTGCTCACCACACCAGCCGTGGGTTCGTTGCCTTCCTGAAGGAAGTCGTCTCTTTGTGCCCTAGACACAAGCAAATTCACATCATCCTGGACAATCTGTCAGCGCCACAAAACCACTTTGGTGCGCGAGTTCCTGGAGGGCAGAATCCACGGGTTCACTTCCACTTCACCCCTACCTACTCTTCATGGCTCAACCAAGTCGAGCTTTGGTTCGCCAGGATCGAACCGGACGTAATCACCCGTGGCATCTTCAACTCCGTATCCGATCTGGCCCGCAAACTACGTCGTTACATCAACGCTTGTTCCGCAAATGCAAGGCCCTTTCAGTGGAAATACTCAGATCCATCCCCCCGCATTCGTAGTAACGAATTCACTGCGATAGGACACTAGTTCAATTTGTCTCCGGAAGAGAACTTGAGACGTTCGGCGCGGTAGATCTCATACAGAGTAGTAACCATCGCGGGTGAAGATGACAAGCCCATGCGGATTCTCTCCGTGATCCGCCACACGAGTGCCGTTGGGAAGAAGCTTTCGGCCCTGGTGAGAACCCAAGTGCCAGCTATGGAAGGCGTTTGAGCAGTGGCCATTATTGAGCCAAACAGCAGGACAGCGAGAAGCGGAAACACTTGGTTGGAGGCCTTGATGAGGTCGGTGGCGGCGGAGGCAACCGAAGCGCGCTTGGGGCGCATGGACCCGGAGTTATCGACGAGCAGGCCAATGGAGACCGGGGTGTCCTGATGCTGCAGAGAGATGATGGTCTGCGGAATCTTGCCTTCGACGACTCTGAAGTTGTTTTTATCGAGGCCGTCGACGAGCTGGCCTTTGCTGTCGAGGATGGTGCAGTTCAGCACGATCTCTTCGGCGTTGAGCTCGAGGGTAGAGGGAGGCGAGGGTTGCTGCTTCGAGGGTCGGCTCTGCGTGAAGGCCGGGAGGACGCCGAAGAGGAGGAACGCGAAGATTGCGGCCCGCACTTTCATTGCGTGGGTCCGCGATCGGCCTCGGGCATGGGCAGCGTGGTCCTGTTGCCAAAGCCGATGTCCATGGCGGTGTCCTTGGGGAAGGTGATCTCGCGTCCGCGGGCGATGAAGTTCCTGTAGATGGAGCTGCCGCCTCCGTAGGCGCTCATGAGGATGGCGTAGGTGTGGTTCTGGTAGACAGCGCCGACAAGGATCCCGATGAGCTTGTATCCGGTCAGGCCTCCGGTTGTGGGGCCTGCTTCGCCGACATCCCTTTTTCCACCACTGCCGATCAGCGCCAGGCCGACGGATGCGCCGGTGGAGAGATAGCGGTTTTTCGAAGGAGTGGATTTGGCGCCGCCTTCGGTTTCGAGCTGGACCTTGCCGGCGGAGTCGGACTCGACGCCCTGGAGGCTGGTGTCCACGTTCTGCACGGTTCCGTCCGAAAGGATGACCTGGCGAAAGGCGATGCGGAGTTGTCCGTTGCGATGGAAGCTGCGCGCGGGCGCACTTGAAGGACAGAGCCGCGAAGTCCGGTGCCGGCGGGGAGGATGAGGCGTCCCTGCTGATCGAGCAGCGGTTGGGAGAGCGCAGCGTCGACCTCGCTTCCCTTCTGGGTGTGCCTGGAGTCGAGCGGCGTCAGCAGCATCGCGTGGACGAGGCTTCCGGGCGGAGGCTGGGTGCCGATGGAGGAGAGGTTGGCGGCAGAGAGGGATTCGCTGCCGAAGTCGAGCGGCCTGGAGAGCTCGGCCGAATAGACGGTTCCGGCATCGATGTACTGAGGGTGCACGGGGAGCTGGGCGACGGCGTAGCGCACAAAGCGATGCGTGCGGCCGGGCGCCTCGATCTGCCTCATGGTGTCGCGCCACTGCGCCCACGCCTCATCCATCTTGCGGCGGCGGCGTCTTTGACGGCGTTCTTCTTCTGGTGTTCGCCTGCGGTGGAAGAGCTGGATCATCTGTCCGGAGCCGGGAATCACGGTCGCGTGCAAGTCGATGGTGCGCCCGTTGGGGAGAAGGAGCTGGTCGAAATTGACGCTCAGCTTATGCGCCGGGTGAAGTCGGCGTTGAGGGCGCTGAGGGCGCGGGTGCTCCCAGGGACGGGAGCGATGGCGATGATGTGGCCGGTGGCCTGCGTGCCTGTGGGGATGACGAGATGGTCGAAGACGTAGACGGGTTCTAAACCCGGCCGTGGATCGGCTGGCCGACCTCTCGTACGCGCACCTCATTGTCGAGGGCGATCTGTAGCGGAGTTCCGTCGGGAACGGTGAGGGCGATGGTGCGTAGCCTCAGCGGCAACTGGGAAGAAGGGACTGACCGATAGCGCTCTGTGCCGGCAGATAGACAGCGGAGGCGAGGGCGAAGAGAAGGGACAGAACGCAGGAGGAGCCATCATCCCGGCCAAAAACACAATGTCTTCGCCAGACGTGCTCAGCCTCAGCTTGCCCGGGTCCATTTACGGCAGCCCAAACTTGTCCAACCGTGCTGGAGAATAGAACACCGCCCTCTCACGCGCCAGCACTTGATAAGGCGCTATTTCACGCGCGAACAATGGCGCCAATCGGCTGAAATCGAAGGCATGGCTCGGCACCGAAGCGGTCTGGAGAACAAGCACGCTCGACCTGATCTTTTCCTTCCACTGAGTCACGGCGAACGCAGCGATGTCGGGTCGTATTTCGATGCCTGTCTGCTTGACACTCTGTTCGACGACCGACCACAAGGGGCAGTTGCTGAGTCTCTCTTCCTAAACTTGCCTGAATCTACCGCCCTTCAGTATCGTACGAAACAGCCTGCCGTCCTTCACGGCCGCAGCTACAGGCGTTGATCCCATCTTCACCCAGATCTGCAGCCACCACAGTCCAAATGGGTCTTCGCTCTGACGCGCCGATGCTCCACGTTTGATGAGCGATATTGCGAAAGGTTCAAAAGGCCGAGTTTAGCGCTCAGCGTCAACGCCCCGAGCCTTGCGAGTCTTGCCGGAACTCAGTTGGTGTCGCGGCCTGCAAATTTATATCCGACCCCTGCAACCGTTAGAATGAGCTCCGGTCGCTGCGGACTCTCTTCCAGCTTCTTGCGCAAGCTGAATATGTGTGCATCAACGGTTCGCGTGAATACGTCAGCGCCGTAACCCCATACCGACCTCAACAACTCGTGGCGAGGCACGGCGCTTCCGGGCCGTTCGATAAGATAGCGCAGAAGTTGGAATTCGCGTGCAGTAAGATAGACTGGCCTGTCGCCGCGTGTGACTTGCGCTTCCTTTATGTCCACCCGAATCGAACCGAATTGGTGTACGCCCTGGCCAACATGGATGGGGACGCGTCTCAAGAGAACCTCTACCCTTGCCAGGAGTTCAGCGGCTTCAAAGGGTTTGGTGACATAGTCATCAGCGCCCAATTTGAGTCCGACCACCTTATCGACCGTCTCGTTTCGGACGGTGAGGATAAGAATGGGCGTCGCCATGCCGGACGTTCGCAGATCACGACAGACATCGAGTCCATTGCGGCGCGGAAGCATGATATCGAGGATGATCAAATCAAAAGGCAGGTTTGAGGCTTTGTCGAAGCCCTCGCTTCCATCCGAGGCGCTTTCAACGACATATCCTTCTGCACTCAGCCGGTCGCACAGGGTTGTACGCAGAGCGTGTTCGTCTTCGATTACCAGGATGCTCTCATTCATTTCCCCTCACTTCATTTGCGAATCGGAGTCACAGTTGCTGGTTGGTTCTTCTCGGGAGGAGCGGCGGGTAGGCGAAGCGTAAAAACGCTTCCAACGCCGACTTCGCTGACAACCGATAGCCTGCCGTTCATGGCTTCGGCAAGATGTTTCGCCAACGAAAGCCCCAAACCTGTTCCATGGATCTGGGCGGCTTTGGCTTCGGGGCTCCGGTAGAAGGGTTCAAAAATATTCTTAAGCTCCGAATGTTTAATACCGAGGCCATGATCTTCGACGCTTATTGCTACCTCATAGCCCCTGCTTGCAGTCCACTCCAAGGCCGCGGTGATCCCGATGCGACGATCTGTGCCACCATACTTGACAGCGTTTGTAACCAGATTTTCCAAGCACCCGCAGATCGCAAACGGATCGCCCAGGATGCGGGAAACCATAGGCTCCACGCGCTCGTCGATAAAGCGTGATTCCTCTTTGACTAAAGCGGATGTATCATTGCGGACGCTGCGCAAGATTTCCGAGACCTCTATCGGGCGCAAGTTATACCGATCTTTGCCGCTACGCATGGACGCAAACAAAAGAATGCGGTCGACGTGATTCATGAGTTGCCGCGCCTGACTTATGATGAGCGTCCCATAGTTGCGCAAACCGGCGTTTTCGGTAACTACCCCATCCTTGATGTTTTCACCAGCAGAAAAGATGGCGGCTAAAGGTGTGCGCAATTCATGCGAGATTGAAGCCACGAAATCCAATTGCAGGCGCGCAAATCTTTGCGCACGGAGCCCCGCCATCGTGAGCACGCAAATATTCATCGCGAGCAATAGCAATACAAATGCGCTCATGATCAAATTCCTCTGCCGCACCTGGTAAATGACGGCTTGAATCGGTCCGGAGCGATGCTGCAGTTCGAGGACCCATGGATCCGGAGTCAAGTCATATTGAATAACGGGAAACCAGGATGGACCCGAAAAGCTCCGCCAATCTGCGCCCTTCAAACCCTGGCCGATTCTGGGCCGGGTAGCAGGGTTACTCACCATCCGCTGCGATGAAGGACCGAAGACATTCAGAGCAGAGTCGGCCACCGTGACATCCTTTGCGCCGAATCCAGGGTCTGAAGAATAGATAGTTTGGGGAGATCTGCCGGTCCTCACCACTCCAACCTTGTAGTCGAGACCCTCAAGACCTCCGAAATACCGGGTGGCCAATCCGGGAAGAATTCTTCCTTGCAGGACGCTCATATCGAGCGTGATCACGATCCAATCTACGGGACTGGAACTTCGGAGCGACTGACCTCTACCGCGATGGAAGATGGGATGAACGATCGCCGGTACATTCTCATCAAACTGCCAACCGGACGTGGTGTAGTCGCCTGCAGACTTAGACCCGGCGGTTATCTGCAGTTCCTGGCCCTGTGGCAATGGTAATCCAAGTGGACGCCAGGCCTGCAGAGCCTGCGAGAGGCTTGAGGAGTTGGCCCGCAGGCGCTCAAGCAGAGCGACTATATCGTCCGGAATCGGCGAGGGTTCTATCTTCTTTGTGTCGATATTGAGGAGGAACAGTCGAGGCTCGGTGGATTGGCTGGTCTCCCAGATGTAGATGTCCTGCACGAGGTCGGGATTGCGGTAGACATTGGGTAATGCTTCCTGGGGGGCAGCGTAATTCCATTCCACATAGCGTTCCAGATAGTCGTTCCATGTGTCGCGTGCACCAGAGTCCGGCCCAACCTGCATGGCGATACAAATGGCGGAGAGCTCGCCATACAGATCGCTATTCCACTCCATCATGAGCGACTCAAGCTCGGCGCCGATTCGGATTTCCTCGGCGCTACTTGCTTCGCCTGTCCAGCGGTACTGGAGCACGGCGACCGTGGCGAGCAGGGCCCCCATTCCTGAGAGAATGATGGCCCAGAATCCCAGGGGCATACTCAACCCGCGCGGACCGGCGCTGGAAACATCAAATAGATTCCTCGCGAATGTGCGCAAACGGTTTCCCATGCTTCCCAAGCCATCAATTGATTCAATTATCAGGACCCCGAGCGCGACTTACCCTCGCTCTCGGCGGGTTCGAAGCAGGAGAATTTGCTCACAGTCTCGAAGTAGGGTTAGCTTGCAGAGTCAATTGGATGTATTCTCGTACGCTGCACGATTGCTGTCAAGGAGCAAGCCATCGGCAGTCCTGCTGACCTCGTCCTGGTTGCGACAATCCTGTCGTCGGTTGGGGTAACCCTCTTAATGACAACGGTCTGGGCTCATTTGATGATAATCAAAGACACGTATAGCTGAAAGCCTGATAAACATGAGCCGAGAACTCCAAACACAACTACTGGTGTGGAGCGCGATTAAGCGTCCCCATAGCAATCCATTCGTGATGGCGCTTACCCGTTTGCTTCGCCCTCATGCCACGCTCGACCAGCCGGCAGATGTCGGATAGTTGGTGGTGCGGCGCAGGGCTTGCAGCGACAGGGCCGGCAGGCCCAATCGCTTGGCGATAGGCCTCAGGCGACGCGCCACGATATCTTTCTGGTTCACAGGGGTACCCTTGGTCGACGCAAGAACAAAGTCATCCGGACCGGTGAATTTGGCCCTCCCCTGCAGTTTCACAAGACGGTCAAAGAGCTGTTCGGGAATGGGCAGGATTCTGTTCCGGCCTGTCTTCACAGTCTGCAGGGTGCCGTGACACCATTTGCGCGAAACAGCGAACGACTTCGGAGGAATGGATACACCATCGACGACGACGCTCTCTTCAGTGAGATTGATGTGTTTCCATTGGAGACCGGAGATCTCTGCCGCAGTCATTTTGGCGAAGGCCGCGCACAGGGCCATCTCCTTCTCGGGGTACTTCATCACTCGCAGGGCATTTTGGATCTGGCTCACCGAGAGGGACTGTGCGCGCTGGCAGGCAACTTCAGGCAATCTCACCGAAGTGGCCGGATTGTCTCCCACAAAGCATAACTCCCGTTTCGCATGAGAGAAGACCGCGCTGATTACGCTGCGAATATGCCTGACTGTTTGCGACGAGTATCCGAAGTTGAGCGCGCTGGTTGTCAATCGCCGGACATGTTCAGGGTGTACTTCGCAGAGCCGCAATTTGCTCAGATAGGGCCAGTCGGGGACCGGCTGCGAAAGCTTCCTCGAGGACTTGGGATTGACTCCAAAAGCCAAATCCACTTCCTGAGGGGTGAGCACATGTCTCAGGATTGCCTGGTAGTGGATGCGTCCTGAGACGCCTTTGAGAGCAACGTGTTCGGGGACGAATTTGTTGGCCACAAACTCCACCACGGTCATGCTGAACTGACTCACATCGCAATGCTGCCGAACGATCCCCACCAGCGTATTCCAGGCAACTCGTACTGCTTCTTGATTTTCGCGAGGGACTTTGGGGATCAGAGGCAGAAGGCGCAACAACTCAGTTCTCTGGTTCTCCTGCGTCCGTTCAGCCCATACATCTTCGATCACTGATTGAGTCATTTTGCCTCCGAGGTTGTGAGAATCCGTAACACGTCATTGCACCAACAAATTGGATAACTCCGAAGGGAGAGAGAGCCGGGCCTCTTGTTCCGGTGTTTCATCTTGATGCGCTATTCGACAACAAGCCCATCGGCGTGAAACAACCCAATGACAACGTTCACGCGATCTCCTCGTTTCACCGTTCGCCGAGGGTTAGAAAATGCCATCCAGTAGGCGGTGCCTGCCCGCGGTGTATTACCCTGACGCAATTGACCAACTTTTTCCATTGACGGAATAGCCAGCCGTGCTCCCGCTGCCGGTGCGTCGAGGAAAGCGTTTGCCTTTTTATCGTTGAGGACTCTGGCTTTGTCCGCATCCAATACCCGGTAGCTGAAACGAATCAAGTCTCCCGATTCCACAGCCTTCACTGACATTGAGTCGATACCCCATACCGCCCCGAAGTAATCCCCCTCTCTCTTGGGAACTCGATTGGGTTTGTAATGCATCGAGGAATGGGAGCTTATCCCGGCGCCAGAACCTGCGGAAGCTTGAGCGTCAAGCGGGTGGACAGATGCGACACTTGCCAATGCCACACCTGCCATAACGATTTTCAAACCGGCAGATTGCAAGCCCGGATGGAACCATCGATTCAAACCTATCGATTTCCCTAACATCACTTCGGTCACTTTCTCGCAAATGCTCGGATGGCATGTCCGGGCCTGTTTGCGCGTGCGTGACAACCCCGTACGGTGTGTCACAAATTGGCGACATCTTACCGGCATCGGCCAAAGGAAGCTTTGTAGCATTACTTCCCTGCGAGATATGCCTTGCAGGAGCTGATTTGCGCGCTCACCGACTGCTTCTTGAGATCAGAATTGATGCCTGCGAGAACGGCCTGGTACTGAGCGCTGGCGCGGATGCTGATCAATTCGCTCAGTTTGTGCGCTTGCGTGATGTTGTTGATTGCCACGATGTACTCGCTGGAGTGAGGGGGATCGATGCGGCGGCAGTTCATCAACATTCCGTCGACTACCGCCATTCCCGCGGCGGTAAGTGTGGTGGCTGGCGTGGTTACCGCGTCTGCGGAAACGGATGTCACTGCCATAACGGCCAAAGTGACTGCATTGCGAATGTTCATTCTTCTCTCCCAAGGACAAAGTTGAAGCAAGAGGAAATTCTTCCGAGACGTAGCTCTGTGCTCGGCTTTAACTAGTGTGATGGCGCTGCTGCTTCGTTGTGGCATGTTGCCCGCGGTGGTGGCCGCGGGCAACACGCGGATGAGTGTCGGCCGACTGGAATTAACGGGCGGTGCCGTTTAGCGTTGAGGTTTGGGTGCCAGCCAGATCCGTGACCGAGATGGTCGCGGGCTTGGCGCCGGCGGCTTGTGCTGTCAGAGGCCTGAACGCCACGGTAACCGCGCAGGTCGCTCCGGGAGCCAGGGTTGTGTGGGTTGCATTTCCGCAGTTCGTGAGCAGAGCCACGATGGCATAGTTGGCCGTGTTAGCCGCCGTTCCACCGAGGGCTCCGGTTCCGACACCAGTGAGATTCACGTTCCCGGTGTTGGTGAGGGTGAAGGTTTGGACCGGATCCGCAAGGCAAGTTGCGATTCCGACCAATCCCGTGCCGGGGCAGTCCCTGGTCTGCGAGGGAGCCCAGGTGGTGGGCGTCAGGGTCGCGCTGCTCACCGCCGCCACACCTGTTCCAGTCAACGTAACCGGTGAGCCTGCGACCGGGACGTTCGCCGTGATGGTTACGCTTCCCATTACCGTAGCGGTTGCGGCTGCCGGCGAGAAGACTACGTTGATCGTGCAGGTGGTTCCTGCGGCAAGTGTGGTTCCGCAAGTACCGCCGGCCGCAGCGCGAGCGAAGACTGCAGGCGAGAAGGCAAGACCGATACCGGTCGCGGCTCCACCTCCCGTATTCTGCAGCGTAAGAGTCTGCGCCGTGCTGGTGGTTCCCCGCACCACATTGCCGAAGCCCAGAGACGTGGGAGTGACACTCAAAACCGCGATCGCAGGCGTTTGGAACTCGACCGCACCTGCATCCACGGCGTTGTTGGTCTTCCTCGCGTTGCCGAAGAAGTCGACTGAAGGCGCCGCTGCGTAATTCACAACCGCGGTGGCGGGTACGAGGTTGACCACCGCAGACCCTGCTGCCGGCGCATAGTTGGCAAGGTTTGTGTTAGTGAGCGGGTTGGTCAGTGCCAGCGGACCCCAGCTCATGTTGATCCAATTGTTGCCTTCATCTACTGTGGCTGATGGAGTCAGGCTGAAGATCGGGTTGGGCACAGTGGCATCAGAGATGCCCGGAGGCACCTGATAACCCATGGATCCCAACTCCGGCGGCGTTCGCGAACCGTTGCAATACTGGCTGAGGAAGGTGGGGTTCGACCCAGTGTTGTGAAGTGCCGCTGTGCTGTAATCCGCCACGTCGGTGATGATCGAATACGACGGAGTCAGAATGCCGCCTGCATGATTGGAGGGGCCTGTGTCTCCGCGTACGCCGATGTCCCAGTAGCTGACAGGTGTCGGGCAGGCTCCCGTGCCGCCAGTGATGACCTGGCCACTCCCGTTGGCCGCAGTGGCATCGGCTTGCGGCTGCGGAGAAGCGGGTGTTGAAGTAAACGCGTTGTATAGCGCTACGACGTTCTGCTGGTTGAGAGTTCCAGAACCCAGGGCACCTACGCCGATGTAGAATGCGCGGTTCTGCCAGAAGACGTTGTTGTAGAGAACCGGCACGGAGTAATGCCGGCAGCTCGCATTATTCAGGTTGCCCAGTCCGGTTCCTCCGGTTCCGTGTCCAGCGGGGCAGGTGATCGTGGCCGGCAGGGTCGACGCCAGGACCGCGCTGTTCTGCACGCTCACAAGTCCGGCCGGTTGAGGTGCCGACGCCGTGCCGCAGTTTGCGGTGCAGGTCGGCCCCTGGCTGCTCGCGATCGGCGCGCCCAGCGTGTTGAAGAGCACACCCGACGACGCCGTGGTGTCGTTGGACGTGATGGTGTTGTTGATCAGGTCGACCCTGAGGGCATCCTGCAGCGAGACGCCCGCACCATCCCATCCGGCCACGTTGTTGGTGATGATGTTGTTGGTGACGGTCACGTTGTTCCAGCGAGCCGGGAGTCGTGGGAAGTTAACACGTCTGTGCCGTTGACTCCTTGCAGGCGAAGGCCGCCGCCGCTGCCGCTCTCTGCACCATTGCCCAGGAACAGGTTGGCGTTGATCACCAGGTTAGGACCCGTGCCGTCGCTGAGACCCGGAGTGCAGTCCGCGTCAGCCGCGGTGTTACCGCACTCGAGACCCGCCGCGGTCAGCCCATCCGGCGGAGCGCCCATGACGATCAGGCCGCCGCCGTTGGTCGGAATGGTGGGATTGGTGCTTTGGTTGAAGAGGATCGAGTTGTGCTCGATATCTCCGTTGTAGATGTAGCCCAGGTGCACCAGGCCGCCGCCATCGCCGGTGCTGAGGTTGCCGCACACCCAGTTGTAGTTGAACTTGTAGTAGTCGGCGCCGATGCAGATCGTCACACCGCCCGCGCCCGCCGGGGTGGAGGAGAACAGTTCATCACCGATCGAGGAATTCAGCGAGACCGAGTTGTTGTGAATGTTGACGTTCATGTCAAAGCAGTACGGCAACTGAACGTTGGCGTCCAGTGGGTTGTTGTCCACAACACAGGAACCCGGATCGGTATCGGCGGTGGTTCCAGCCAGGTAGGCGTCCGGAGATTCACCCTGACCGATGGTGATGCCGCCGGTCAGCGTTCCGGTGTTGTTGTAGACGCGGTTGTTGGCGATCTGCAGATTGTGGCCCCAGGCGTGGACGAAGATGCCGCCGCCGCCCTGGGAGCTATCGGTAATTGACAAGCCATCGATCGCCGACGGGTTGCACTGGAAGTTGCTCGGATAAGGGTTGACAGTGGGATTACCTCTGCCGCCGTTTCCGCAATCATGAGCGCTTCCGGTGAGCAGCGTGGTGCCGGTCGGGAAGGCCGATTCGGATCCGCTTCCGAAGATGTCTGCAGCCCCCGCGGGGATGTTGACGCCCTTACCGAGAACCGTGATTCCGGCGCCCTCATAAGCACCCATCAGGGTTGGCTCCTGCAACAGCTGCGCCAGGTTGCCGTTGACAGTGGTATCCCAACCTAGAACGCCTTCCAGCGGCAGGCGGTCCACCTGCGGATTGTTGATACCACCCGTGAAGCCCGTCCATCCACCGCAGCTGGCAGCCCCCGTGGGATCGAATGGATTCCCGTTCGGAAGCGTGGCAGTGACGCCGGAGATGGGCTGGCCATTGAGGGCCAGGCCGAACAGGCAATTCACCTTCTGGCGCCAGGGGTCCATCTTGCCTTCAGGCTGCGTGTTGGCGTTGATGATGCTGGATGCCGCGCCGACACCCTGCAGTCGAACCGGCTTCCACATCAGCAGCATTTCGTTGTAGCTCCCTGGCGGAACGATGATCAGATCGCCGGGGCTGGCATTATCGATCGCGGTCTGAAGCGAACCAGGACCGGTTTGCGTCATGGGTTTGGGCGGAGTGGCCACGCGGGTTGGAGCCTTGCCGCCGACCGTCACGGTCACGGAATCGATGGACTGCTTTCCATTGGTCGCCGCGATGGACAACTGACCGCAATAGGCCGTCGAGCCTCCGTACTGCGTCTGCTGCTGAACCGCACAAGGTTGAATCTTTCCTGCGCCTGTGCCAGTTGCCGGGACGGTAACGGTGATCTGCGTATCGCTCCAGCCTGTGACGGGCGCGTTAACCCCGCCGATGGTCACGGTTCCCTGCGTCGCGCCGAACCCGTAGTGACGAGTCACGGTCTTCTGATTGAAGGGCGCAGTGGTCGCCGATGGACCGGAGTAGGCATTGTTGAGCACGACCTGATCCCCGAGGGCCTTGATGGTGAGGGTCTTGCCGGCAGCGCTCACCCAAGGTCCAACTCCATCGCCGTCCACTTCACTGACCGCGGGGGTTTGATCGGGATAGGCGCAGTCAGGATGGTTATAACCTTCCGAGTACGCTGTGGTTGGGGTTACCGGCGTGTCCATGTACTGCGTTTGTCCCGGCATAAACGGAATCTCGTAACAGAACTGGCTGTAGCCCGGATTAAAGAGCGGATCAGGGCTCGCGCCGGTTCCCGGGTCGTTCATGCAGGTGACCATCATTGTCGGCGAATAGCCGGTCGGGTTTGGCGGGTTCACTTCCCAGGTCGAGTACGTCAGACCGTTATATGCACCCCACTGGTCGGTATACACGCGCTGGGTCTCGCTGCCAGTCCAGTCCTTGATGGAGATAGGCAAGTTCGGAGGAGCGAACTTCTCACCAAATTGCGGAGAGAACGGATCGAACTCTGAAGTGAAGTCATCCGTGATGACGCCCGTGAAGTGGGCCGCTGCATGAGTTGACGTGAAGAGATAGAACTTGGCGAGCGCAGAGGTCTGGTCGTCGAGTACCACTTCCTTGCGATCGCAGAGGTTGCGCTTGGCGCCGGCAAATGGCGCGACCTCAGACGAGCCGGGAAAGAGGCTGATGTAGTCCGGCACAATGCGCGCTTCACCAACGCAGGGCCAATACGATTCCACGGTGCCCGTATCTGCCTCATGACTGGCAAATGTGGTACGGCCCAGATTGGTGGTCGAGTTCTGAGCATTGCTGGAGTTGTACGCCTCAGCGACAGTGGCCTGGTCAGGCAGGATGAAGATCGATCCTCCGAGACCCGGGAATTGTACAGTCACCGGCGCGATGAAGTTATCCCCGATGAGAATGTTTTTGTCCTCTTCCTTAACCAGTTCATAGCCCGAAGGAACGACGACTTCGACGACATACTTGCCGTCAGGAAGCATGGGCGTTTTGAACCGGTAGGGATCGGTGCTATCGGGGTTGGCGATGCATGCGGTGCAATTGGTGGCGAGCGGCTTGCCGGTCTTCGGATCCATCGACGTAACACTCGGGAACTGATACATGCCGTCATACGGCGCCGGCTGCAACTGGTTCCAGTTGTGCATTCCGTCGTAGCACTTGTACTGCGAGTTGTAAGGGATCGTGTGGCTCGGAGTACCGTTATTGTTGTACGCGTCGAGATAATCCGGCTGATTATAGAGCGTGAAGTAGAACAGGTCGGTGGTGATCTGGCCGGGGCAGTTCATGTTGGGAACGCCATCCGACCGGAACCCCTGCGCCCAGTCGTCAAAGCTGCTGGTCTGGGTCGTGTCCACAAGGGTTAGGGACTGGGTGCCATCAGGCGCCGTACCCTCCTTGTAGAGGTTGATAGTGACATGCGGAATCATCGGCTCCCAACTCAGTTGCAGGAGAAGTTGGGGATCATCGAAGGGCCGCGTGGATGCGTATACCACGTGCCCGCGGATGCCGCCGTTTTCCCCTGGCGCATAAGGCTTCTTGCCGAATTCCAGGAAGCTGTTCTGGCCGGAGAAACCTTGCCAGCCTTCCGTCAGCACCCAGGGCGGGTCGATGCGGCCCGTTGAGCCCGCTGCGCTCGATGCCGGACCCGTCGCAATTGAGAATCCATTGCAGTCGGCGTTGTCACAATAGACAGCGCCGGGAACGCGGAGATCCGCAGGCAGTGGAACAGTCTCCGCCGTGTTGGCCATGAAGTGGCCGATCGTGGAGTTTCCGCAGGGGGCAGTGGTCGACGTGCAGGTGCCGTCGGCCGGACCACCGGCGTCGTACACCACGTGC
Organism: uncultured Acidobacteriaceae bacterium; assembly: GCA_963737665.1. GTDB lineage: Bacteria > Acidobacteriota > Terriglobia > Terriglobales > Acidobacteriaceae > Telmatobacter. Next base: position 242,370 of record CAVTTW010000016.1, on the reverse strand, counting down.
GTGCCGGTATTCTTGTATCGTGTGGCATCGGTCTCTACGACGTACCAGCTGAACAGCGGGAACTCTTCGTTGAAGGCGGCATTGCCCTGCAGGTCGGTGCTGTTGAAATTAGAGAAGCTACCATCGCGGAATCGCACGTTGGTGGCAACCAGCGAAAGACCGGGCTCATTCTCCTGCCTCACACCATCGCCGTTCTCGTCAAAGAACGTGGAGGTATAGATGTTGGCCTGCCATTGGTTGGTGGCAATCTGCCCCAGGTCCGTGGTAGTACCGCCCGCAAGTCTCACGGGCGTCGACAGACCATCCACCAGCATGTCGTTCCACTGGTCGAATACCGTGACCCTCCAATCGCCGTCCGGCAGTCCGGCAACGCTGAACTTGCCGCTCGCGTCGCACTTGGTGAATGCAAAGTCTTCCCCGTCAGGGTCGCCCACGCTGACATAGCATTGCGTGAAACCGAAGCTATCGTTGGAACCGCTGCTGTACAAGTCGCTCGTCCGGCGTGCGGCTCATGCGCTCGGTGGTCACGATCCCGGTCACCGTGTTCTTGCAGTTGCTGCCGGTGATGTTGATGTCCGTCCCGTTGCACACGCCGGAAAGCCTGCCGTTGATAATCTTCGGATTGGCAAAGCCGATAGCAACGTGATAACCCGCGGGCCCGTATTCCTGGAAGTAGCCGGCCTCGCCGATTCGCAGGAACGAGTCATGCGCCTTCTGCCCATCCAGGGTGTTCGTCTGCAGCCACTCTTCGCCGTTTGCGATGCGGTCCGCGGCAGGAGTGGCTACGATGCCGTATCTTCCCGGCATCATGTTGGCGACCACGGCCTGGCCGGCAAGCGGGGAGAGAGTCTTCCCGTCGGCTTCATATTTCGGGCAGGTCACGATGGTACCTGTGATCCCCGTCTGAGTCTTGTCGTAGCTGTTGTCAGCATTGGTGCCGACACGGGAGTTCGGTCCAATCGGGCAAGCGTCTTTTTGCGTGGCAGGATCGATGGTTCCGGCCAGGCTGTTGGAGAGGGGCTGGTTGAACATGTCGTAATCGACCTGTCCCGTCGCATCTCCCGAACCGCCTGCGTCGTCAAAGATCGTGATATTGAAACCGCCCAGGCCCGGTTCATTGGGTGCGAGCACATCCACACCGCCGCCTGCATCCTGCTCGCCGTTGAGGGGAAAGTCGTCTTCGAAGACATACACCGCAAGCTTGGCCGGCGGGAAGGGAGTGGGTTGCGTGAGAACAGTAACCGAAGTCTGTCCCGCAGCAATGGGAGCACCGCCCATGCCATGACCCTTCTTGACATTCGCTGATTCAAACGGATTCGCCGCATCCCCAGGCAATACCGACAGGTAATAACGCTTGTTTGGATCCAGATGCACTTGGCTGGGTAACATCTGCGTCAGTTGATTAGCATCTGTTCTGCAAGCGCCATTGCCGATGTCACAAACCGCCGAAGCCCCGAGCAGCGTCTGTCCCGATTCGCAGGAGATTGTGCCGGTGCAGCCGCTGGCGATAACGGGCATGTAGCTGGTGTGAAAATTTGTTCCGAAGGTCGGAACGACCGATGTCCCTCCGCTGTTAGTAGTCTTGGTGGGATCGATGTAAAAAGTGCGATCCTCTTCAATGATCCAGCGATAGTCAGTGATTTGGGACGTCTTGTCCTGTCCGTCCACTACGTTTACCGAGAGCCCGCTCGCGGTGGGGAAAGTGACCGTGGCCGAGAATGTGCCGCTGGAAGTTCCCTGCGAGTTTTGCACTTTGAAACTAATCGTATAAGTGCCCATACCCGCAACGGTTGCAAGGAATCCGCCCTGGGAATCCGGGATCAAGTTGGTTGATCCGGACATGGATACCGAGGATGTGACCACCTGAAGCGGGTAACCGGCCGCGTCCTTGGCACCGGTCAATAGTCCAGGAGCAGCGACCTTGATGTAAGTTGCCGTGTTCGCTGTGAAGCTGTTGGCCGGAACGCTGATTCCGCTGGCATTCTCGACCTGCGCTGCTCCGAGAGTCACCGTCGTACAGGCAGCTCCACTGGTCGCGCCATTGCCGCAGTACGTGAACGAGTCTCCTCCGCTCCACCCGCTGTTGGGGACATACTGGAACGTTCCATTTGCATTCAGCGCGAGCGTACCCTTCGCAGGTCCGCTTGAAACTTGAACGCCATAGATGTTTACATCGTTTGCGATCACGCCACGGCCTAAGTCCGATACGACAAGAGTCTTGCCTGGAACAACAGAATAGCTGTCGGGGTTCGCCGCCGCCGCTCCCAGGGCAGGCGCCGCCGGCATACCGGCACCATTCACGCTGATATATGCAAGCATTCCCGCGTCGCGTGCGGTGGCATTGGCAGACAGGCTCAATTCGCGATCGTATATCGGAAGAGCTGAATTACCCGCCGCCGGTACATTGATCATTACGTCGTAAGTCTTGCCGGCAGCCAGGAACACCTCACTCTGGACGCGCGGAGTTCCCGGCAGGGGATTGCCGTCCTCCGCGATAAGAGAGAAGCCGCCCACCGGAGTCGGGCCCGTAACCGACCCGACAATCGACGGAACATGCATATGCAGACCGGCGTTGACGAGGCGGACCAGAACATTTCCTGACACGGGACTCGCCGTTGAGCCAGGAGTCGCCGCGAAAAGCGAGCTGGGGGGATTACTGGCCTTATTAAAGGAGACGCCGTTGATCAGGTAATACAGCGGCGTGTAATTAACCACCGGTGGATAACATTGGTTATAAGTCGACGAAGCCTTGTTTCCGCAGCCGCCGGGCTGTCCCGACCACACCATGGTTTCGCTGAACCCTGCCGTGTTCACCGCCGTGTTCACTGCTTTGTTCTGGACAGGATCTATTTCGCTGAAGATCAGAGGAACCTCTGCGTTATATGTGACTGCCGGAGCTGCGCCGGAGGCAGGATACGCTGTACCCGCAACACTCCCCGACGGTGCCGCTGTCACCACAACCATTCCGATCAGCCCCATCGCGCCTTGAATCGAAGGATGGGTCCCGGATTCGAGCAGGTAGGTTCCCGGCCTCGGCGCCTTCCAGGCCAGAGCCGTCGTGGCTCCTACGGCGACCTCAGTCGAGAAAGACTGCACTCGCTGGCTCTGCGCCGGAGCGGTCGCTCCTGGTCCCCCGGCGATCGGCCAGGTCGTGGCTCCTTGCGCGTTGGAGTGGTCCGGACTGGGCATGGTGGTCGCAGAGGTTCCAAGACCGCCGCCTAATTGACCCACGATCACAAGCGAGGTGGGAACATTGTTACCGTTCGTAAACGAAAGGTGGTTGGTCAGCCCGATTTGCAGATCCTGCCCTGTCGGCACGGTGATGACGACGGGGGACCAGCCGGTCCCGGCATTTGGATTCGCAGCCGCGCAGGTTGCAGTTGAGCCGGCGACGGCCGCACCGCAGCTATAGCCCCACATCGGAACAACGGAGCCATCGGGCAAAGTGGCATTGCTCGGCGCAGCAGTCAGGTTAATCACCTGCTGGCCGGCAGCCATTCCCGCCCCCACGAGGAGAACAGACGCTCCGCTCACCGTCGTCTTGAGAAGTGCTTTGAGATCATTGAATCGCATTTCTGTTCTCCTTGCTAGTTGGATTCGTCAATGGCAAATTCCCGGGAGTCGACGAGCATCATCATCATCATTCCGCCCGGGAATGCGTTGTTGGTTGTGATCTCACGTTCGTTGTGGGAGTGCCACATGAAGGCAAAACCCGCTTCGCCGCTAGGGGAGTTTCCAATCGTTCCGGATGGCGGGGTGACGCCGGTCGGTCCCGTCGCGCGCACGGTTGCATCAGGACCGAGATAGGGACTGCCGCCATACCAGGTACCGTTTGTCAGAATGTTGGGATCGGGCAATGTTACCGGCCCATTGCCTTCGACATCTCCAAAAGGAGATACCTGGAGCGGCTTATTGTGGTCCTGGCACCACTCGAAATAATTCATCGCTGTCGGATCGGCAGTGTTATAGCCGTTGCCGTCTGCTGTGCAAGTCAGTTTCGCAAGATCGTCGCTCGATCCGGGATTGTGTCCGTACATATCCCAGTTCAAGCCTCTGCCCGTGTAGTAGAAAATTCCGTCGATGGCCTGCCCCGGGGTCGTCGTAGTGGTGAAGAGCGCCGGCCCAGCGAGGCTGTTCGGGTCCACTGCGCTGACAATCAGATTTCCATCGCGCGCCAGAACACGCACATGGTTGGCATGCTCATGAAATGGATGTTGCCAGCGCCCCTGCCCAATGATGCGCAACAACACCTGTTCGCCGGGATGCAGATGCGGATTTCCGTTGTACGGCTGATGGGGATAGGAATTCGCGTAGTTAGTGTCCATGTCGTCTGGCATAGAACGGCCATTGATCATGAAGTAAGCCGGATGATACGGCTCCGTGGGAATCTGGAGACTGCATCCTGCGGTGTTCGCCGTACATCCCTGCAGTGCCGTCACCTGGGTCAATGTCTGCTCGTGAATATTCGGATCAATCTCCGAGAACTGGAAGAGATACTCACGGTCGTAGCATGTCCTGGCATTGTCGTATGCAGCCGCGGCAAGGCGGAAGTCGCTCTCCGACGGCTGACCGATACTCCTCAGGTAAGCGCCTCTTGCTTTGTCGTTCTGTGTATTTGTGCATGCCGATGGAACATTCGACGGCAGGACAATAATTGCGCCGTACAACCCCATCTCGACTTGAAGGTCGCCTTGTGTTCCGCTGTAGTAGGAGCGGGTTCCCGGGCTACCGGCGGTAAACGTATAAGTCACCGTCGCCCCCGGTGCCGCCTCTTTCGTCAACAGGCCGGTAACTCCGCCTGCGGTAGTCACCTGAAAGCCGGGGAAGAGAATCGAGGTGTTGCCGGCCGCGGCGGGCAGGTTGTTGGTGAGGTTGACCGTAACCTTCTGCCCTTCTGTGACGATAAGCGTGGGGCCCGGAACCTGCATCGTATTGCAGAAGGTGTTACTAATTGCCGTGGGGGCATAGCCTGACGGCGCGCCATTGCAGCCATAGCCCCAGGAGTAAATCGATTGCCCGTCTGGCTGGGTAAGATATGCGGGCTCCGCTGTCAGGTTGAAGGTTGGGCCAGTGATGCCGGGAGCTGCAGCATGAGCCGTCGCCGCGAGCGCCGCCACTGCAACTATCCCTGGCAGGAGCAGTCTTGTTTTCAGAAACGCGCTTCTCATTGTTATCGGCTTCATCGTTGATCTCCTAGAGAATGTGGATCTCGGTCATCAGGCCGCCGAAGTTCTCGGCGTCGTTCGCAAGGTGGTCCAGTTGTGGCGTGTAGAGGTAGAACACCTGGCCGGTTTGATACTTCGTCGTGTCGCTGGCATCCAGAATTACGTCGAGAGACTCGCCGCCACCCAGCGTGATCGAGTTAGTGTTGTAGTACATATTCACGCCCGCCTGATCGCGGAGCAGTTTCGCATTCAGAGCAATTACCTTCATCGGAATGCCAAGCGATGCGAGGGTCTGAAACTCGGTCACATCCAGGTCCGAGATTCGCAGCAAAGCCTTCCGGCCGGCCGGAATGTTAATGATTGAGGGAAGAGGCTGCGCGAAGTGTTCGACGCCGTCGGCGGATACCGTCTGGAGGGGGCCGGATGTAATCGTGTCGGGATAACTGCGTCCGTTCAAGAGGAAGAATTTGTCTTTCATGTCTGCAAAACCTTCGGGGTTGAACGTCATGCCGACAAAATGGAAGTTTGGATCGAACCCGTGGATTTGGAGCGGGTATTCGACGTCGTACGCGGTCGAACCATCGCCATCGTTATAGGCGAACTTCTTCGTCGAGGTGCCACCTATGAATCCGCCCGTCGCGCCGTTGTCCCCACTCGCGGGCAGGGGATTGCTGCAAACGATATCTGCGTCGGAATTGCACGCTGTGCGCGCATCCCCCTGCTGAAGCTTGAGCGACGCATACAGGGTTGTGTTCGCTGGAACACGATCTTGCCGCGGGCGCACATAGATCTGGCCCACCATGCCCATTTGAAGGTGCTCTGGAGGAGTGATGTGGCAGTGATAAAAGTAGGTACCGGCGTCGGGAGCCAGATAGTAATAGGTAAAGCTGCCACCAATGTTGATGGCCACCGAAGCATCCGGCACGCCGTCGTAGAAAGACGATGCGTTCGGATATCCATGGAAGTGAACCGTGTGTTGCTCGAACAGGTCAGGACGCATGATCATGCCAACATTGGTCAGGGTGAGGAAGTACTCGTCGTCCTCATCAATCGCCATCAGAGGAGCGGGAATATTGCCGTTCATTACTCCCACGTCCATGATCTGCCGGGCGTCCACATGCCCATCCACGCATGGAGCTGTGCAATTTCCTGCAGCAATGTTGTCTGTATCGGGAATCAGGCCAACTGCACCGTTGAATGTGAACGAGGCGAGGTCGGAGACAGATGTTCCTCCATCCGTGGTAGCAGGATCGCCCGGAACCAACCGGGTACCAGCCGTGTTCAGCGAGTTGAAGACGTTGGGAAACTCCGTGCCCGGCAATCCAGCGGCTACGTCCGCGAGCCCGGACAACGGACCAAAAGAAAACATGTAGGTCTGAGTGCCGTCGCCCATGGTGGCGTAACCGTCGCCGCCTGATATTTGTTGGCACTTGATCGCACCGTTGATATTCCCATTCGGCGCCAAATACCCACCTGCACCTGCAGCGAGCGACGTCGGGCCCAGATAGGCCGGCTCGGAATTGTTGTTTGCGGCATTCGGATGGGTGATGGTGCTGGTGGGACACTGAACTCTGAAAGATTGTGCGACCCCGGTTGTTGCCGCAAATCCGATTAGCGCCAAGACACACGTGCTCACAATTTTCCTCGACATGCGCTCTCCTCCTCCATGCCAGCGGCGTTCTCCCATGCTGGACTGTGAATAGATTCCGCCGCTCTCATGTCGCCAAGTATTGGTCGAGAGGAGACATGTCGTGTTTGCTATAAGTCAAGTCTTCTCGCATTACGTTTCTAATTTGCAGAGATATTACATGGCTAACTAGGTCCAGTAATAAGGACGGTGTTGTTATGGTATCTAACCGTAAGTTAAAAGTTTTTACAACTGACGGATCGGCAAGACAAGACAGATGCGTCCTTGATTGGAAAGACACCGATCGACAGCCGTCCGTTGAGTCCCGTTGATCAAACAGCCCCAAAGAACTCCCCGGCACCCTGCAAACACAAGCGGTCGCTGGAAAGGAATTGCGCCTTGAGCAAGCCCGTTGGGTTCTGCGTCAATTTGGAGCGATTGGTACTTTCCGTGCGGCGTGAGGCCGCCGCGTGAAGAAGGGTGAAAAGGGAGTCCGCATCCTCGCCCCGATCATCGGCATTCGCCACAAGAGATACGAAGAGGCCGAGAAGGACCTCATCGCATTGCACCGCGCCGTATTAGTCGGCTTCCGGTCGGCCTGCAGGTTCGAAAAATTATCTCGTGATTTGCTGCCGGGATCCTGCCCGCCGATGTAGCGCGTGATACACCCCAGGACACCCGGCGATGGCAGCCACATCATCGCTCAATTTAGCTGCCATGCAACGATCGCTCGCAACGTTTGTGGTTTCTATTGCGAAGGTGGCCGCGGGGGTAACGGGGCGTTGATACTCTTCGGCGGGTTTGGTGGAAGGCGGCGAATTCCGTTGCTCACGGTTTGTTGCGGAGGCTTCTGATATTGGGGTCCCTCCGATGCTTCTGCGAAGTCCATGGTGCGCCCGGTCTGGATCTGCAATCGTCGTTCGATTTCCTTCCCGTAGGTGGTGTCGACGAGGTCTGATCGCGGAACAAAAACTTGCGTAAGCGTGTCGCGTGAACCGACGTACAGCATCGCGTCAGCTACATCTTCCATCTTCTGCGAGTTGGGAGCGACGTTGCCACCGGTCAGTACCGGATTAGCAGGCAGTTCGCCTACCCAGTTGTCGGAAAGTGCCACGATGGCCGGCAACGACCAAGCATCAAAGCGGTGATCGAGATCGTCGTAACCGCCAACTGCGTTGGTTCCAAATACGATGAGATACGGTTGAACGCCGCCAGCGCGGACCGTCTGCTCTATCGGTCCTGGGCCGTTCCTGCGCACGAAGTGTCCAGCGCCCATGATTAGCAAGGCTCGATGGTGATGCGCCAGCACTTCCTCTTTCATCACCTCCGCATACCACTCGTCACGATGCCCAAGGTACGGCCCAAGGTCCTCGGCGTTGTTGATCTTGTCCCAATCACCGTACGGATCGCCCAAAAGCAGCCGAATCTTGTGCCCGCCGCTGTGCTCAAGATTCGACTCTCGCACAGCCTCATAAAACGATCCGTAAACGGGTGAGACCGGGCCGACCGAGCCAATCATATTGCGCCATGCTTTCTCGACCTGCGTCTGTGGAATATCCTCGCCGGCAATGTAGCGATCAACAGTCTTCTGATACAGCGAATTGCCGAACTCAACCACGATGTCGTCGACACGATCGGCAAAAGCCGGCGTCTTCACGAGCTTACATAACCACTCATATTCCTGCTTGTTTCCGTGCGTCTCGCCGAACATCACGATCTGGTGAACGGAGATCGCCTGGATCATCGCCTGGGTGGCGTCGAGGGGCTCCGCCCGTCCTTTAGACGCCGCGGCGTTCCTCTGATCTGGTGCTGTGGAAACTGCCGTACCAGAGGTTGCGGGCGCACCTGTTGCAGCGGTGACGGAAGACTTGCCGGAGGAAGTGGTTCTGCCAGGCGCGTCGTTTGGAAAAGTGCTTGCGAGCCTCTTTGGCTCTTCAGCGCGGACAGCTAGACGCTGTGCAAGAGTGTCGTGTAACTGGGTCCCGGGAAAGCCCGTTCCTTCCGGTTCGACAGGTTGTTGCGCACCTGCGGAGACGGAAACATCTCCTGCAACTTTTTGTAGGTCGCCGTTTTGTGGCGAAGGCAATGTGGGCTGGTTGAGGCGCCGCAGCACTGAATCGATCGGAGAGAGAGCGTGATTTTCGATTGGGTGGAGAGCCGTGACCCTCAGGACCAGTGCGAAGAGGCCGATGGCAGCAATGGAGCCCACGCAGCCCAGCACGATGGATGTTGGGCGGAGAGGCTCTGCGTAGAGCAGGCGGAAGGAAGGGACGGGCTGCGCGTTGGGTGCCTGTGGCCGGGCGGCCACATCGGAGTAGGACACTTGCCAGGCTATTGGAAGGCCTATGAAAGCATCAATCAACAGATCGCAGACCAGGCACAGTCTACGATAGATGCCTGTCTCATGGCAGCGGCGGTCGCGACAAAGAAGCACTGCCTCGTGCAAGTACCGTTCGCGGAAGGCCGGCGGGTACAGATGAAAAAGCAACGCGAGCATCTTCTCAGACATACTCCCCCCGGAGGATCTTCTTGGCGCGGGCAACGCGGAGCAGATCTGCCAATCGTTCGGCTTCGGCGCGGGCGAGCTTGTGGCCGGAGGAGGTCAACCTATAGTAGCGGCGCCGCTCGTGATGACCGGCCTCCGAATCGGAAGTTCCATCGACCTCGTCAACCAAACCTTCCTCGAGCATCCCCTGAATGGAGCTGTACAGGGTCACAGGAGCGAGGAGTACGCGGCCGCTGGTTTGCTCTTCGACCTGACGCATGATGCCGTAGCCATGCAGTTCGCCGTCCGCGAGAGAGAGCATGATCTGAAACGCTGCGGCGGAAAGTGGATCGAATTTGCATTTTGGGCATGAATTCCTCGATCATCGATATATCGACTATCGACTATCGACTATCGACTGTACTTCAGAGTGTGGCAAGTGTCAACCAAATTGGTTTGTTCTTCCGTCCACGGTGGAAGTCGCAGGTTCGAATCCTGCAGCGCCCACCATAAATCCGCTTAAAACTAACAACTTCCAGCACCAATGACCCTTCCCGGCGATCAACGCGGGAACGCACCCCCGGCTGCATGGATATCGGACCGAAGAAAGCATGTAACCGCACACGAAGTAACAATCCGGCAAAACTTCGGGAACACGTTCTTGCACAATCGGTGTGAGCTAAATCACGTTTTTGCCTTTGCAGGGAAAAGCGCTTCTGCCAACATGGCTTAGAGGTCGCTTCCTATGAAAATTCAGGAGCTTATCACGGCTTTGCCGTTGGTGTTGATGGCCGCACCCATTTGCGCGCTGGCCATCGTAGTTGCTCCTGTAGTTCTCAATCGATCGTGGCGCGCGCCCGAAAGCAAAAGCGATCGCCGCGCCCGCATGTAGAGGCTTTCCGTCGAAACAAAACAAGTTCCTGGCATCAGCAGCGCCTCGCGTCAATTCGAAGTCTGTGCAGCATGACCTCATCGCCCCGATTTAACCAAGGATTGTGAAACCGCACTCTGGCGCAGCTTGCGCATCTAAGTACCCATGCTGCTTGCTCCCACAGCGACCAATCTCGGCACCCATTCCACGCTTAGGGAATACCTGCTTTGGGGAGGGGTTCCGGTTCTGATCATGGCGATAGTCGTCGTCGTCATCCTGGTTCGCTCGCATCTGTGTCAAACCCCTAAGAAGGGGGAAGCCGATGGGATTCAGGATCGCTGATTGCGCCGCGTGTATGGCATCGCAGCCGTGCCCCGCTCCCGATCGTGGAGCGTGGCACGGCCAATCTCGCTTGATCTGCCAGTAGAAGTGGCCTGGCAGGGCGGGGGTTTAGTGGCTGCCGAGCGCGTTCTGGTCGCTCTGGATGGTCTCAATCACGTTGTACAGCGTCGTACCCAGGCCTAATCCATCGCCCGTGGCCGTGGCGTGGACAAAATAGAGCAGGCGGCTGGAGTCGTCAAACCGCGTTCCCTGCGAGGTCAGCGTGAACCCTCCTGCAGTGAGCATCGACTCGACCTTCTGCAAATCGCTGACCCGCAGGGCAAAATCGATGTTCAATGTGACCGTCGTTCCGCCCGAGAACGGCACCTGGATGTAGAAGCTCTGCCCCACTCCCAGGCCCGTCTCCGCCTTGACGTGGCCATTGTCGACTGTGATGCCTGTCTCAAGCGGTCTAGGCAGGTAAAACGCAAAGGTATCGTCCAGCTGTTCAACAAAACCCTCGTCGTACAGCTGGAGAAGATTGGCCGGCAGGATGCTGGCGGGATTGAAGACGGAGTTGGTGCCAGGAATCACGATGACCCCCAGTTGCGGGCTGTGGATGGTCGCGAGCGCCGTGGCCAGCCAGGTGCCCAGTTGAGTCCCGGTACCGGTGGCCTCGAAGTAAACATAGATCAGTTTGGGTGACTCGTTGAGCAGACGGCTGCCTACCGAGGTGATGTGAATATGGGCATGCGCGATCAGCGCGTTTTCAAGCGCTGGAACCTCGGATTCCTGCGCGGGAAGGGCGCCGTCGGCAAAGAACTGGCCGCCCGAAGTCTCCTTGAATGCCACAAAGCCGTTGGCGACCGCGGCCGTCTCGACCCCGGGCACGGCCACTCCGTTCACGCTCACGGCGAGGTCCGAGCGCACCAGTTCAAAGCGCAGGACATCGCCCGGCAGCACCGTACCGTTGACCTTCATGGCCGTCTCGATGGCGCTCCAGTCGGTGGCAGCGAGAGCGGCCTGGCTGTGAAGGGAGAAAAGAACGATGGCCGACGCACTGGCGCAGGCCGCACGATTGCAGACGATCCGAAACAGAGTTGCCAATGACATGGGAAGCCTCCAGAAAAGAGAAAACGCACTACTGGTCCGACATCATAGTCAGATGCAGCAAGGGCTGTCCCTCAGAGGCCAAAAAATTCTAGCTTTGGAGGCGATTACCAAAGAACTAAATTCACGCGTGCACTATTCGTCCGTCAGCCGCGTCACTTCCCGCACATGGGGATCGAAGGACCGGTCGGCGCCGCAGCGTCAGTGGTTGGACTGGCCGCGTCGGAGGCAAACGTCCCGTCGTCGTTTGGCTTGGGAGTCGACGAATAGCATGCCTTGCCAGTGGTGGTATCGAGCACCAGCGGATAACCGACGTAGGGCACGTAATGGTGCAGCGGGTTTTGCCGTCCCGCGACGTAGCCATAGAGCGCCGCCATCACCACAACAACGGCGACTGCCCAGGCAGGGACCTTCAGTGGCGATCTGACCAATCGCACAACCGCGGCAACAGGTACAGCAACAGGCTTGGCGCCAAGGGTTTGTACAGCCATTTCGACTCCTCTAATGCGGCTCCGTGCTTTACCGCCGGAACCACTCTTTTTGAACGGCTCCCCGTCAGGAAAACCGCCCCCTTGCAACCCCCGTCCGCGAACGGCCACAATTTCAGATCGCCGCTTCCATGTCCGCTTGCCTCTTGGTCGAGCGCCGGGCCTGGCGGACACGCTCTCCCCTTGCAACCTGGCCTTCTAATTTAAGCGGGGAGCGCTTTTCAGGGTTGAGAAAAGAATAGAACAAAAGAGCATACTTCCGGCAGTGATTTATGGCACTCGGCCTACCACCTTTGCGGTATATGGCGGATCGGGCGGGACCAGGATCAGACTTAACCCATACTCGAACCCGGGAGTAAGTTCAGACGCGGATCGGCGTCCGGTTCTATGATGTTCGACATGTCGAAGAAACTGCGCTGGGGAGTGCTCAGCACCGCCAATATCGGGATCAAGAAGGTGCTGCCGGCCATGCAGCTAGGCCAGTACACAACGGTCACCGCGATCGCCTCGCGGGATCTGGCCAAAGCGGAAGAAGCGGCCAAGTCCCTCGGAATCGAAAAAGCCTACGGGTCCTACGAGGAGTTGCTGGCCGACCCCGACGTGGACGCCATCTACAATCCCCTGCCCAACCAGATGCACGTCCCCTGGACAGCCAAGGCAGCCGAGGCGGGCAAGCATGTTCTGTGCGAAAAGCCTTTGAGCATGACCGTTGCCGAGGCGCACACGCTGCTCCCGGTCCGGGATCGCACCGGGGTCAAGATCGGCGAAGCCTTCATGATTCGCAGCTTCACCCAGTGGCTGCGCCTGCGCGAGTTGCTCAAGTCCGGCCGCATCGGCGAACTGCGCTCGGTGGCAGCGTTCTTCAGCTACTTCAACCGCGATGCCGGCCAACATCCGCAACCAGGTGGAGTCGGGCGGCGGCGCGCTCTACGACATCGGCTGCTACTGCATCCAGGCGGCGCGATACGCGTTTGGCGGCTTGCCGACCCGCGTCGTGGGGCTGATCGACCGCGACCCGCAGTTCGGCACCGACCGGCTGACCTCGGCCTTGCTCGATTTCCCGGCCGGCCAGGCGATCTTCACCTGCAGCACGCAGCTGGTTCCCTACCAGCGGGTGCAATTCCTCGGGACCAAGGGCCGCATCGAGATCGAGATTCCCTTCAATGCGCCCAAAGACCGGCCAACCCGCCTGTTTCTCGATGAGACCGGCGACATCTTCGGCAGCGGCATCGTCACGGAGGAGTTCCCGACCGCCGATCAGTACACCCTGCAGGGCGATGCGTTCTCGAAGGCGGTGCTGGAGGGCGGCGAAGTGCCAGTGCCGCTCGAAGACGCCATCGCCAACATGCAGGTGATTGAAGCGATATTTCAATCGGCGCAGAGCGGGGGCTGGATACGGATCGAGTGACGTGGCCAACACGAGCCGCAGTGTGGGCTGGGTCACATTTTCATTGCGGGACACGGGTTTAGACTGCCCCTCGTGTTGTGGAAGGCCGGATCGATGCCTGTTAACGAAATGGTAACCACTGTAAGCTATTCCCGCGGCGCGGACCGTCCCCTGCTGGAGCTCACCATCGGCGCCTTGCTGGAGCGGACGGCGAGCCGCTTTCCAGACCGCCTGGCTGTGGTTTCCCGCCACCAGTCGCGACGCATGACCTGGGCCGAACTCAACGAGGCGGCCGATCAAGTCGCCCGCGGACTCTGGTCGCTGGGTATCCGGCGCGGCGATCGCGTGGGCCTGTGGTCGACCAACTGCATCGAGTGGATCATGATGCACATGGGCTGCGCGCGAGCTGGTGCGGCGCTGGTCAACGTCAACCCCGCTTACCGGTCCCACGAGCTCGGCTATACGCTCACCCGTTCCCGCATGAAGGCGCTCTTCCTCTGGCACAAGGACAAGCGCGCTGACTATGAAGAGATTCTGAGCCGGGCGCGCCACGGACTCAAGCTCGAACTCGAACACACGATCTACTTCGATTCCCCCGAGTGGCCGGCGCTGCTCGATTCCCCCGGCCGGCTGCCACGACCACGTAGCCGTTAACGATGTCGCCAACATCCAGTACACCAGCGGCACCACCGGCCTGCCCAAGGGCGTGATGCTCACCCATCACAACGTGGTCAACAATGGGCAGTTCCTGGCCCAGGGCTTTCACTACACCGAGCAGGATCGGATCGTCGTGCCCGTGCCGCTGTTTCATTGCTATGGGTGCGTCATCGGAACCATGGCCGCGCTCAACTCGGGGGCCGCGATCATCCTTCCCAACTGGACCTTCGACGCCCGGGCGACTCTGCAGGCCGTCCATGACGAACGCGCCACCTCGGTTTACGGCGTTCCGGCCATGTACGTGGCGGAGTTCGGGCTGCCGGACTTCTCTACCTTTGACCTCACCAGCCTGCGCACCGGCATGATGAGCGGCGCGCCGTGTCCCGTGGAATTGATGAAGCGCGTGCTCAACGAGATGCACATTGGCGAACTGGTCATCGCCTACGGCCAGACCGAAACCTCGCCCGTGGTGACCATGAGCGACGCCGGCGACTCGATCGAGATTCGCGTGAACACTGTCGGCCGCGCCATGCCGCAGACCGAGATCCGCGTCGTTTCAACCACGACGGGTGAGACTCTGCCGGTCGGCGAGCAGGGCGAAATCTGCGCCCGCGGCTACGCGGTGATGAAGGGCTATGACGGCGACCCGGAGGGCACAGCGCTGGTCGTGAAGCCGGACGGCTGGCTGCATACCGGCGATCTCGGCATCATGCACCAGGACGGCTGCCTGCACCTCACCGGGCGCTCGCGCGACGTGATCATTCGCGGCGGCGAGAACATCTATCCCGCGCGAAGTCGAGGAGTTTCTCTACACCCATCCCAAGGTCGGCGAGGTCCAGGTGGTCGGCATTCCCAATGCACGCCTTGGCGAGATCGTGGCGGCGTGGGTGCGCCTGCGCCCAGGTCAGCAAGCGACAGAAGAGGAGATTCGTTCCTGGTGCCAGGGCCAGATTGCCTACTACAAGATTCCTGAGCATATCCGCTTTGTCGATGATTTTCCCGCCACGCTTGTCAGGCAAGATTCAGAAGTACAAAATCCGCGAATTTGAAATCGAGGCGCGCGGTCTGCAGCAGGTGGCTCAGGCGCCCACAGCCTGACCTGGCGGGCGAAAGCGACCGCGTCGCGCTGTCATTTCACGTCCTCGGCAAACGGAAACGGCGCCTGGGCCGAAGAGACCCAGACCCCGGCGCGGTCGGTGGGTTCCGCGGTTCGCTCGATCGTCACCACGGTGATATCGTCCTGCTGGCCAAAGTTCAGCGCCGCCTCGACGATGACGCGGGCCGGCATTGTCGACAATTCCCGGCTGCGCTCAAAACCGAAGAGCGCCCCCTTCGCATTCTGCGCCTCCGCCACGCCATCGGAATAAAACGTCAGCCGGCTGCCCGGCGCCAGAAACGCCTCGGTTACGTCGTACGTCGCCCCCGCCATGATTCCCAGCGGAAGGGCTCCCGGCAGCACCAGTTCCCTTCCATCGAGGTAGGGGGACAGGTGGCCGGCGTTGGCGATGGTGATCGAGCCGCCCGGGTCGATGCGCGCCACCAGCGCGGTCGAAAAGCCGCCGCTCGACCGGCCCACCAGCCGCTCGTTCAGGTTGGCGAGCAGTTCTGCCGGCTCCGAGGTGTACTCGACCACGCCCCGAATCGCTCCCACGATCACCGAAACCAGCATGGCTGCCGGCAGCCCCTTGCCGGCTACATCGCCGAGCACCAGGAGGATGCCGCCATCGGCAGTGGGCAGAATCTGGAAGAAATCGCCGCCAACCTGCTGCGCGGGCTGGTAGACGGTGTCCACGACGAAGCCCGGTACCGCCTCGATCTGCTCCGGCACCAGTACCTGCTGCACCTGTTGTGCGGCTTCCAGTTCCGTCTCCAGCTGCGCCTGGCGCCGGCTCATGCGCGTGGAGCGCAGCAGCAGGATGATTGCCAGCGCAAACGTCGACAGGATGCCGGCCACATCATCCAGCGAAATCGAGAAGGGGCCCGCTGGATACGCGTCGATCAGCTTCAGGCCCTGGAGCGCCAACTGGCGGCTGGCGGCAAATTGAAACATGGTACCGAAGGCCACTTCTGCGTAGATATACAGGCTGAACAGAATCACGGGAACCAGCAGAATGCCCGCCTCGCGATTGCCGCGCCTGAAGTGATTGGTCAGAACTACCGGAACGACCACGGAGAGCAGGATGATGTAGGGAAGATTGCCGATCAGCAGAAGCGGGCTGGAAGTGGCGGTCAGTTGATTCGCAATCCCGCCCGCGAAGTTCACCAGACCCGCGCCAATCAGGACCGTCTTCCACTTCCACCCAATCCGTTCGTGAACAAAGGAGAAGTAGAACGAAACCCAGATGTAAGGCGACACAAGCCGGGTAACGCTCCCCAGTACTTCATAGAGAAACGGAACATTTTCAAAGGTCGTCATCACAGGCAAGATGGATTGCGCCAACGTCAGAGCCCCGATGGCAAAGATCCACAGATATTCCGTCTGCCGCCGCTGCGATGCGAACAGCACCAGGGCCACCAGCCCGACCAGCACCAGCAGAAGATTATCCAGCCAGTGCAGGCAATGTTCCCCGATGATCGACAACCAGTTGTCCCGGTACATGGTGCTCTGCTGCCCGAGGGTCAGGTTGTAGGCGTAATAACCCGGATTTTGCCCGACTCCCCACTCATTGGCGGAGATATGCACCCGCAGGGCAATCACCAGCACACCGGTCCTGACCATGCGATCGGGGACTGGCTTCATCACGCGCGCAGCCATGGTGTACGGCACAAATGGGGTGAACCGGCCCGAGTCCATCAGGCGTTCCCCATTTACATAAACCTCGAACGCGCGGGAAAGATTCCATTCCGTCAAGGCGAGGCCGGTCTGGGAAGGGTCAACCTTGACGTGAAGCCGGTACCAGAAGATTTCCGGGTGGTGTTGCGGGAAGATGGAGATCAGTGACTCTTTCGGATCAAATCGGATCCAGTCCGTATCGTCGAACTCCGGCCGGGCGAAACCAGGATCATCCCCGGCATGCACCAGCCAGGTACCGTCCAGGCTCCTCGGCTCGTGGAAGTGGGTCGCGTCGAAGACAGGGACAACCGCCCCCTGGTCCGGCGAAGAGAGCGCAGGGCTCCGGGATGCCGCCAGCAGGACGGCCAGGGCGAACAGGCATTTCAATCGCAGGCAGGCGCCGAAGCGCCGGGTGATGAGAAGCAAGCTGCCTCCCGCGGCATTGGTATGACCCTTGCATTGAAACAGAAATTTGCACGAATGCAAATGGTCTGCGTTCCCAATCGTCCCGCACCCGCCAGGCATCGATGCTGCACTTTGAGGACTCCGGCGCAGGTGAGGAAGTGCGGTGACTAAGCGTATACTCCCCCAGACAGCTTGGCTCGGCTGCGTTCGAGCTTTCCCCGGGATGATTCGCCCTCTCTGTATCTGCGCTGCGTTGTACCTGGGCGTGCTGCATGCCGCCGCCCGCGCTCAGGCGAACGAGCCACCCCAGCCCGGTCTACCCATTCCAGCCGTCGCCGGAGATCTGAGGGACAGGCCGGAGGGCCTCATCAAGCTGGACGTGATGGTCACCGACAAAGCCGGTCAACCGGTTCCCGGTCTCCTGGCATCGGATTTCCGCCTGTTCGAAAACGGACGCGAGCAGAAGATTCTTTCCTTCCAGGGTTTCACGGGCCGCGGGGCCGGGGCTGAGCCTCCGGTCAAAGTCATACTGCTGATCGACACTCTCGATATCCCGCCCGAACTGGCACGCGATGAGCGAAACGCGGTCTTGTTTTACCTGCGAAAAAATGGCGGCCGGCTTGGCCGACCCACCTCCGTGTTTCTGCTCTCGGAAACCGGCCTGTGGACGGTCTCGAAATCCTCGATGGATGGAAATGCCCTGGCGCGGGAGATCGAACACAACGATTTGGCGCTGGTTCGCCGCAATGCGGCCGGGTCCCGCGGAGCGAATTCCCAATTTTCCGCAGGCCAAAGAGGAGGAGCGGACCCGGGGTACATCGTCGATCCCATCGAATATGCACTGAAGGCGCTGGGAGAGATTGCCACGGAGGAACGTCGCCAGCCAGGCAGAAAGCTGCTGCTGTGGGTCGGGCCGGGATGGGGTGTCGGCACAGGCGGGATCAATGGTTTGAGAAAACAGCCTGACCTGTACGGCGCCATCTGCTGGTTCTCCACCCTGCTTCGCGAAGCCCACCTCGCGCTCTACAGTTTCGCAGTCGGCGAAGAAGAAACGGATCCTCGGGCTCTCGCGTACAAGGACTACCTGGCCGGTGTGAGTTCCCCGCATGAAGCGACCATAATGAGCCTGAATCGAAAAGTGCTGGCTGTGCAGAGCGGCGGCCGGGTGATTGATTCCGGCCCGGATATCGTGGACGAGATTGAGAGCTGCGTTCGCGAAGACGGCCCGTTTTACAGAATCTCCTTCGATCCGTTCGCCGCCGAGCACCCCGATGAGTATCACGACCTGAAACTGGAAGTAGACGACCCGGGACTGAACGTCGGCACCAGCACCGGTTTCTACGATCAGCCCTATTACTCCACTGACCAGATCCCCGCGCTGACGCGTATGTCGCTGGAAGAACTTGAGAGGATATTGGAACTGGACGAATCGGACGCCGCAAAAGCGAACCAGCTCAAAGGGGTCGAGCTGACTCGTCGCCTGAGCGAGCGCCGGCTTGAAACCCTGTTTTCCATCGCACATGGCAAGCGGACCCGCCAGCAGCTCCGCATTCTTGCCGATGCATCGGCCTTTCTCGATCCCCCCGACGACGAGATCATCGCCGCACCGCCACCGGCACCGAGCGAGCAGCAGCGCCTGATTTCCATGGCCTCGTCCTATCTGACCGGCGCAATTCATAAACTTCCGGACTTTCTAGCCAGGAGAATGACCACCCGCTATCAGGAAACACCCATGAGCCTGGAGTCCGGCGTGAAATACGAGCCGCTTCACCAGACAGACGCCTTGACAACCACGGTGCGCTATCGACATGGCTTCGAGGATACGGATGCAAAGGTTCGCTGGCCCCGGGCTGGGAATCCTGAACTGATCACGTTTGGGGTTTTCGATACCGCGCTTCAGACTTTGTTCAACGCGACCAGAAAGAATGGCCGGTTGACCTGGGTCCGCTGGGAAAAGGTTCCCACCGGCCGCGCGGCCATATTTCGTTCCACCGTTCCGGTGGATGTGTCGCTTCGCAGCTCGTCCATATGCTGTGTTCCGGACGGGGACGGTACGCAAATGTATCAACGCTATGCTGGATATCACATAGAATTTGCCGTGGACCCGGACAGTGGCGCCATCCTGCGCCAGTCGTTCCAATTCGATCTCAAGTCCTCAACGCCTCTCAACCGGTCCGACATCATGATCGAGTACGGCCCTGTCCAGATCGGCGGGACGACCTATCATTGCCCGCTCAGAAGCGTTTCCATGACTCGGGCTCGATCGGTGCGCGTGCTGTCCCTTTGGGATGAATCCTTCCGGAGCTACGGACCCTACGCCGCGATGCTGAACGACAGCGCCTTCGATCAATACCATCTGTTCCGGTCCGAATCTCGCGTTCTGACCGGATTCACGCCAGAGGATAAGTAATCCGCTATTCGGAATTGACGACTGCCGCGAAAGCTTTAGCCGCGCCGCGAACGCCGCCACACCAGCAAGCCGGCCAGCACCACAAACACCGCCCCTGCGGTGATGCGGACTGCCTCGGGATTGGGGGCGGGCACGATTACCGCGACTCACCGGTGCGCTGGATGGCGTGCACGTCCCTGCCATAGCGGCCGACCATTGCGTTCCAGCGCACGATGGCCAGTTCCTTCAGCATCTGCAACCCGTCGCGGAGGTAGCTGATGCGCGTGCGGGCATCGTGCGCCCAGCTAACCGGGACCTCCTGAACGTGATAGCCGCGCTTGAGGGCGATGAAAAGGATCTCAGGATCGAAGCCCCAGCGTTCGATGGTC
Organism: uncultured Acidobacteriaceae bacterium; assembly: GCA_963737665.1. GTDB lineage: Bacteria > Acidobacteriota > Terriglobia > Terriglobales > Acidobacteriaceae > Telmatobacter. Next base: position 222,303 of record CAVTTW010000016.1, on the reverse strand, counting down.
TGCAGTTGGAAGACGGTCTGCGCCGCGCTGCGCGTGAAGGCCTTGAATCCGCACTGCGTATCGGCAAAGGGCAGGTTCATTACCAGCCGGGTGAGCGCGTTGAAGCAGCGCCCGAACAGCTGCCGGTATAGCGGCTGGCGATGGGTCTGGCGGCTGGTGGCCAGCCAGCGCGAACCAATGGCAATGTCCGCCCCCTGCGCGATGGCAGCAAACAGCCCTTCCGCCTCCTCCATGGGAGAAGACAGGTCGGCATCGGTGAACATGACGATGTCGCCCAGCGCATGCAGAACACCGCTGCGCACGCTGTACCCCTTGCCGCAGTTGCGGGGGTTTTCGATAAGCCGGACTTCCGGAGCGTCCAGGGCGAATCGCCGAACGACCTCCGCCGTATTATCGCTGGAACCGTCATTGACCACCACAACCTCGGCACGCCAGCCCTTGGCACGGACGCAGTCCACCACCGACCGCAAGGTCGCGGGGATGCGGGCGCCTTCATTGAACGCCGGGATCACGATGCTGTAGCGGGGATACTCCGTCATGGCGGCTGTCCTGTGCCGGGAGACCTGTTGAGTTGATGCTTCCTGCGGCGGGAAAGACTCTGGACATCATAAACGGGCCGGGCCCCGGCGCAATGCGCAATGTGCGGAAAGGCCAGTTTTCCCCCAACTTGCTGATGCACAAAGGCTCAAATCCACAGGCACGCTTCTTTTTCACGGTCATAAGCCGGGATTTTGGGTATGCTGTGAGCGGAGGCCATGAGGACATGACCAAGGCAGACCTGGTGGAAAAAGTGACTCGCCTGGGCGATTTGACCCGGCGCGACGGCGAAGTCATTGTCGAAACCATCTTCGATTCCGTGATCACTGCCCTGCAGGGCGGGGACAAGATCGAGATCCGCGGCTTTGGCTCCTTCCGCATCCGGCAGCGGAATCCCCGCATCGGCCGCAACCCCAAGACCGGCGAACGCGTCGAGGTGCCCGCCAAGCGCGTGCCCTACTTCAAACCCTCCAAGGAACTGCGCGACCTGGTCAATCCCGAAGAGGCCGCAAAGGCCCAGTAAAATCAGACCGCCCATTTCTTCCCCGGAATGGGCATTTCCCCTGCGCCAGCAATCTCGACTGTCCCCCTCTGCCGCCCGCGCAGATCCGCGCACTCTCGGCGGGACGCGCAGGAAATCAGCGCGCGCCTTCCAGCCGCACTCGATCGCGGCCCTGTAAATTCGCGCCGGGCACTATTTCTCTCCTATCCCGATGACGCTCATCATCCGGCCGGAGCGTCCGTGCGAGACGCGGTGCGAAAAGAACAGGTGCCGGTGACAACCGGTACAGCCACCTGTGACATGAATCGCTGCCGGCTTCAACCCCGCGGAAAGCAACTGGCGGCGATTGGCCTCAATCAGGTCCAGGTGCACACTCGGAACGACCGGAGCATGGCCGGGAGCGCTCCGGTTCAGGAACATGATCGGGTTCAGGGTGGGCACCGTATCCGCGCCATCGGCCTGGCGGAAGAGTTCCGAGGCGTAAGCGAACTGGGAATCGAATTCGGAGATTACCTCCTCACCCACCGCGTAGCAGCAGGCGCCCACGCCGGGCCCGATCGCCGCCACCAGGTCTTCGGGCCGGGAGCCAAACTCCATGCGCATGCGCCCGATTCCCGATTCCACAATACGCTTCACCGTTCCCCGCCATCCGGCGTGAAAGGCGGCTACGGCGCGCCGCCGCCGGTCCACCACCAGCACCGGAATGCAATCGGCGGTCTGGATGCTGAGAAGAAGTCCTGGCCGGTCGGTCATCAGGCCATCCCCCTTGGGTGGGCGCTCGCTCCCCCCTGGTCCAGCGCCTCCTTGCTCGGCAAAGATCACCACCCCGGAATGGATCTGGCGCAGCGTGGCGAGCGGCGTAGTGCTGTCGCCGGTAATGGCTTCGGTCAGGAGCCGGCGATTGCGAAGGACATTGGCACGATCATCCTCCGCCGTGAAACCCAGGTTCAGCTCGCCGGAAATTCCGTCCTCGGCATACGCGCGGCTGACCCCTCCCCGGCGGGTGCTGAAGCCGTGCCACAGCCACGGCATCTCGTCCCATTCCGGCACAGCCAGCCACTCCACCCCGTTGGCTGCCATGCGCGGCGTGGCTTCTAGGCCGGAACTCGAAGTGCCGCCCTGATTCGCCATCGTGCCGGGCGTGGAAGTCGCAGCTTTGCGTGGAAAAACGGGAACTGGCATGCCCTTTGATTTTAGATGGGAACCGCTACGCGAATGCGCAACTCAAATTACCAGTCGGCGTGGCTCGCGGAGAAAACTAAGCTTATCAGCCATTCCTGAAAGGAAAAGCATGTGGGCCTGCCTTCCGGCAGGCCCGCTTGAGAGGCATTGATTAGGAGGGGGTCCTGGAGGGGGTATGGGAGAAGGGGTCCTTGGAAGGACCTTCAAAGAGGAGAGAACACCTACTTTGGAAGGGCCAAAATTCGGGGAAGCCTCTGCTTGTTAAATAATCAGACGCGGGGCGGGTGGAATTGGTTGCTCAAGAATGTTTGAGATTTTTTCAACCCCCTTTTCGGGTGATTGTCTGCCCCCTTTTGACCAATCCCATTCCCAAGATTTGGTATCGAAGAGGGACTTACGCCCGTAACTCGTCAGATGTACCGCGGGCGACATTGCCAAAACCGCCGCCGGGCATCAATCTGGTAACAGTGAAACGCTGGCAAATCATTGCAATCGCGGCCATCGGCGTGGCCGGAGCTACCTTCGTCTATATGCATCACCAAAACCTCGGGTTGCCTGATCTGCTCCGGTTTTCGGAATCCCGCCCGGGTGCTGCCTCAGACCAGGCCGGCGGGGGCACCCACCCGGCGCGGATGACGTGGCGCACTATCGAGCGCCCCGACGAGGGTTTTCGCGTGGATCTACCCCGGGAACCTCAGGATGCCGAAGCGCCGGCGTACAACGAGGCTGGTGGCACTGAGCCGGTCAGGATGCTTCTGTCCAACCTCGAAGGAGAAACCACGTTTGCCGTAACCTGGCAGGACAATCCGCCCGTGGCGCGCGCCAACAACCGCCTCCCCGAGCGCACCCTGGAAAGGGCCCGCGACGGGATGCTCGCCCGTACCCAGACCAATCTTGTCAGCACCACTCACTTCACCCTCAAAGGCTACCCCGGACTCGAAATCACCGGCCGAAACGCCGGCGGCGGCATCCTGAATGCGCGCCTCATCTTTGCCGGAGAGCGTCTTTACACGCTGATGGCGCTGTTTCCTTCAGAAGACGCCCGCCGCGAGCAGGATGTGCGCCGCTTCTTCAACTCGTTTGTGCCGTCACGGCCCGCGACCATTCCTGAAACGGTACCCGCCGCCTCGCCCTCCGGAACCTAGGACTTCACGCCGCGCGACTCTTGGCGCGCACGCAAGGAGAATGCTAGTGTGCCGGGACCTTGGCGCCGTGTACAGTGCCGTCGCGTTACGTGGATGCTGAGGCCCAGCTTCGTCTCAATTGAATCCCAGCACCGGGTGCGGGGTGTATGGCTCTTCCAGGGCCTTGATTTCCGCCTCATCCAGATGCACGCTCAGGGCGGCCACGGCGTCCTCCAGATGGTTCGGCTTGGTGGCGCCCACGATGGGCGCGGTCACTGTGGGCCGGGAGAGCAGCCATGCGAGCGCCACCTGAGCGCGCGGCACACCCCGGCGTTCGGCAATCTCGCCCAGCCGGTCCACCACCTTGCGATCCTCCTCTTCCGTGCGGGAATACATGGACTTGCCAAACTGGTCGGTTTCGAAGACGCTTGGTCGCCTCTGCCTGCCAGGGGCGCGCCAGCCGCCCGCGCGCCAGCGGGCTCCAGGGCAGAACACCGATCCCTTCCGACGCGCACAGCCCGATCATCTCCCGTTCTTCTTCGCGGTAGAGCAGGTTGTAGTGGTTCTGCATGGTCACGAAGCGCGTCCATCCGTGCAGATCGGCGAGATAGAGCGCCTTGGCAAACTGCCAGGCATACATCGACGAAGCGCCGATGTAGCGAACCTTGCCCGCCTTGACGACGTCGTGCAGCGCTTCAAGTGTCTCTTCGATGGGAGTCTCATAGTCCCAGCGATGGATCTGATACAGGTCCACGTAGTCCGTCTGCAGGCGCTGCAGGCTCTGGTCCAGTTCAAACAAGATGGCCTTGCGCGAAAGCCCATGGCCGTTCGGCTCGTCGCGCATCACCCCGTGCGCCTTGGTGGCGATGACCACCGCTTCCCTGCGGGTATTGGCCTTGAGAAAGCTGCCCAAAACCCTTTCGCTGTCGCCGCTGGAATACACGTTGGCGGTATCGAAGAAATTGATCCCCAGTTCGAGGGCCTGGCGGAAAAAGGGCTGGCTCTGCTCCTCGTTGAGCGCCCAGGCATGGCGGCCTCCTTTGGCCTCGCCTGTGGCCGGAGAGCCGTAGGTCATGCAGCCGAGGCAGATGCGGGAAACTTTGAGTCCGGTTTTACCGAGATTGACGTATTCCATTGTTTCTCCTGAAGGTTGAGAGGCCACCCCTCATGGCAAACGGCGTCACGAGGCGGCGAGCATTTCCGTGTAGATCTGAAGCGTCGTGTCGTTGAAGCAGACAAAGTTGACCAGTTCGACGCCGCTGGACTCCACGTGCGCTTTGACAGTATCGATGGCGATCCGCGCGGCTCGGTCGGGCGGAAAGTGGTACACCCCCGTGCTGATGGCCGGAAATGCGATGGAGCGGACCTGGTGCGCGGCCGCCAGTTCCAGGCTGCGGCGATAGCATCCGGCGAGCAACTCGTCTTCCTGATGCTCACCCCCATGCCAAACCGGCCCGACCGCGTGGAAGATCCACTTCGCCGGCAGCCGGAAGCCGGGCGTTGCCTTGGCGTCACCGGTCGCGCAGCCGCCGAGTTTCCGGCAAGCCGCCAGCAGTTCCGGTCCCGCCGCACGATGAATTGCCCCGTCTACGCCGCCCCCGCCCAGAAGGGATGTGTTGGCGGCATTGACGATCGCATCAACCTCGAGCTTGGTAATATCGCCGGTTACAGGCACCAGCTTGGCCATCATCGAATCCTTCCGGGCAGCAAGATTCATACGGAATCGATTGGGGACCCAGGTTCGTGTTCCTGTTCCCGCCTCGTCTTCTCCGTTCAAGTTCGTCGATTTCGAGCATACCCCACGACAGAAGGATGCTTTCGCAGCCGCAACGGCCGATGTTTTCGATGCAAACTCAGGCCGCCCCAACGGCAAGCGCCACCCCTTCCGCATCCCGCCGGCCTGGCGTGAATCTAACCGGCATGGATAACGGATTGACGGTTTCAGTACTGGACCTGGTCGGCATGCGCCCCGGCGAAGGGACCGGAGCGGCGATCGCGCGTTCGGTCGACCTCGCCCGGCACGTGGAGGGCTGGGGATACAAGCGGTTCTGGCTGGCCGAGCACCACGCGATTCAAGGACTGGCTTGTTCGGCCACCGCCGTACTCATCGGGCACGTCGCGGGGGCCACCAGCACCATCCGCGTGGGCAGCGGCGGCATCATGCTGCCCAACCATGCGCCCCTCGTCGTGGCGGAACAGTTCGGCACCCTGGAAGCGATGTACCCGGGCCGGATCGACCTGGGACTGGGGCGGGCGCCGGGCGGAGACTACCAGACCATGCGCGCCCTGCGCCGCGATTCGCGCCAGACCGGCGACGAGTTTCCAGAGTTGCTGGAGGAGCTGCGAACCTATCTCGGCGATGAGCGTCCGGGGCAGTTGGTGAAGGCCACTCCGGGCCAAGGGACTCACGTGCCGATCACCCTGCTCGGATCGAGCGGGTTCAGCGCCCAACTTGCCGGGCGTCTCGGGCTGCCCTTCGCCTTTGCCGCCCATTTTGCTCCGGATTATCTCCACGCGGCTGCCGAGCTCTACCGCGAGCAGTTCCGGCCCAGTCCTGTATTGGCCAAGCCTTACATGATGGTGGGCGTGCAGGTGATCGCGGCAGAGACCGATGCGGCGGCGCGCCGGCTTTTTACCACCCCTCAACAGCGTTTCCTGCGCCTGATTCGCAACCAGCCCGTCGAACTGCTGCCGCCGGTCGACTCGATGGATGGGTTGTGGACGGAATGGGAACGGGCGGCGGTCGAAAATCGGCTTGGTGCGGCCATCGTCGGGTCAGACGCAACGGTGAAGGCGGGGCTCGAAACGCTGGTGCGGGAAACCGCCGCCTCCGAGGTCATTGTGGTGACCGACACCTATACGCACGAGGACCGGCTTGAATCGTATCGCCGGGTGGCGGCAATCGCGGCTCAGATTCCTCTAACCGAAGCGATTCCAGCCAAAGCCTGAGCGAGGCGGCTTGTTCTTTGCGGCTCGGCTCCGGTCGAGCCTCATCCCCAATATCTATGGCGCCAATAACTCCGAATCAGGATTCGCGTAGAATCAAGGCTGAATTTCACTTGGTGGGGCCGCGCAAGTGGGATGGCGGTTTTTTGTCCGTCGTGCTCTACTTGCAAGCCTGGCACCGTCCAACATCATTGAAGGATCCAGCCGAGAGAAGCTTTGGACCCTGTTCGGCACAGTGCGCGAAAGCAGTCGCAATCGTCTCCGAAAGTGGTGAGACGGCGCGGTTTTGCGCCGGTTCTGGGCCTGCTGGCGGCCGCGGCCTCGATCTCTCTGCTGGCCGGATGCGGCACGGCCACGGTGACCGCCAACCCCGCAAACTCCTCCTTTTCAATCTCTTCTCCGGCGGTCACGGTCGACACCAACTGCAGCGGTTGTAACGCCAGCAATGTTCACGGTCTGCCGGTGCACCGGTTTACAGCCACCCTGACCGGCGGCGGCCCTGCCGCGGTGAGCTGGTCCGTCTCCGGCGGCGACCCGAGCGCCGGACCGGGAAAGATCGATGGCGCAGGCGAATACACCCCACCCGGCTACCTCACCGTGGACCGTGCACCCGTGGTGGTAACGGCCCGGCTGGCGTCCGATCCGCGCACCGTGGCCACGACCCTGGTGACAGTCACCCCCGGATTCCTGCAGCCGCTCACTCCCGAGAACGTGGCTTTGGGAGCAAACGGAACCGTAACCCTGACCGGGCGCCTGGCACTGGCCGGCGGCACAACCGGGATCGACTATTCCCTTTCCAACTCGGCCAACGGCACGGGCGGGGGCCAGGGAACCCTCGGTGCCACCAACTGCCAGCGATCCAACAAGGCGTTCACGGACTGCACCGTCACGTATACCGCGCCGTCGACGATCGCCGCGACCGAGGTCACCTACCTGGTGGCCCGGGCAGAGGGTTCGCCGGCCCGGACAGAGGCCGAGATCCTGCTCAACACGTCGGGAGTGACGAGCAATCCGGTGAACCACCAGGGGCAGTTGCCGACCCTGATGCCGCTGGGCAGCTCGGGCGGCAACAACAACGACTTTGACACCCGCGGAAACACCATCGCCGACTGCTGCAGCGGAACCCTGGGCGCCCTGATCCAGGACAACGCCGGCAAGCAATACCTGCTCAGCAACAATCACGTGCTGGCGCGCAGCGATCACGCCACAATTGGCGACGCCATCGTGCAGCCGGGATTGATCGACAATAACTGCACTCCCAGCGGCGAGGGCGGAGGCACGGTACCGGTCGCCTCCTTGAGCGCATGGCTTCCACTGAAATCCAACCAGACCAATGCCGATGCGGCCATTGCCCAATTGGCTTCGCGCACCGTTGACGCGACGGGCAGCATTCTGGAACTCGGCCCGCGGCAGGCGGATGGCACCCTGGCCGCGGCGCCTCCCGGCGTCTCCTCATCGGGCGGCAAGGGGGAGGCGGCCAGCCTCCAGATGCGAGTCGCCAAGAGCGGCCGGACCACCGGACTGACGTGCGCCGGCGTGTCTGCGGTGAGCGTTGACGTCTCGGTGGACTACTACCGCGATTGCGCCGAAACCAAACCGTATCTGACCAAGATATTTACCAACCAGGTGGCGTTGAGCGGAGACCGTTTCAGCGACGCGGGGGACTCCGGCGCGCTGGTGGTAGACGCCGCCAACGCCGAGCCGGTCGGCCTCTTCTTCGCCGGTGGGACCGACGCCGCGGGGGTGGGCCAGGGAGTTGCGAATCCCGCCCCTGACGTGCTGAACGAGCTGGCCGCGCAGTCCGGGTCAGGAACCGGTTACAGCTTTGTCGGCGGCGCCGACCACCCCGTCAGTTGCCTGAGCTATGGCGACAACACGGTTTCGGCGGCGCAGGCGAGGTCGCTCGATAATGCAGAGATCGCGCGCGGACAGCAGGCCCTGGCATCCGCACGGTTGCTGGTCAATCCGAATGCCGGAATCCTCGGCGTGAGCATGGGCAAAAGCAGCGACCAACCCGGCGAATCGGCAATCATCGTCTACATTGACGACGGATCGGGCGCCAGTGTCCCCGCCACCGTGGATGGCGTGCGCACCATGGTGATTTCTACCACGGCGCACGCCGTCAGCGTAGGGACTGCGCCCGTGGCCAATCCGGCGTCCGGAGCTCCCGGACTGCCCGCCGCCACGCTGAACCAGGCTCTGGCGGTCAAGAGGCAGGCGGCACGGGGTTTGATGCGGCAAAATCCCGCCTTCTTCGCTGTGGGCGTCGGTCAAAGCCTGGACAATCCGCGTGAGCCCGCTTTGGTCATCTACGTCGATCGCAAGCACGTTCCGCAGCAACTGCCCCAGTCAGTGGACGGACTGCGAACCCGCTACGTGGTCATGGACCGGCTGCATGTGACGCGGTCCTATGCCACTCCATTGGCCTCCGCCACCCACTGCCTGCCTCATCCCGCCCCGGAGCCGGAGCCGGATGAGCTGATCCGGGACCACCAACGGAATCTCTTCTAGATGAGACGGCCGTGGCTTGACTTGTTCAACCGGCAAAATGTCTCGGAACCCAGCCTCGATAGACAAATCCGGTGCGCCACAGGGATTTCCCTGCCCAAGCTGCGGGACCACGCCAGCGCTCAGTACAACAGGTCACCGGCTTCCGCGTGAATCGCGTCGAGCAGGGCTCGGAGGGCTTCAACGCGAGGCTGGGCCAGGGCCCTTGCGGTGACGAGGCGCAGTTTGCCGGGCAGTTCATTGAGCGCTTTCTCAAGGACCGGAACGACCGAAGAAAAGGTGCGGTAGCGAGTGTCACGGCCGATCTTGACGAAGGCCCGCACCGCGCCAATGGCGCCCAGCTGCTCGAGGATATCGGCGTCGCGCAGAATCGTCGCTTCGATGCTGGCGGGCTCGTCCTGAGCCTGATGGGTGCGGATTGCGTCCGCTACCGCATCCAGCTTCTGCAGCGGAAATCCGACCTCCGTCAACAGTTCCCGGGTGCGGGCGATGGTGTAAGGGACATGGTTCCAGCAGGCCAGTTCCTTGAGATCGCTGGGACGATGACCGAGGAAAACGCCCAGGTCATGCATCCACGCCGCGGCAAAGACCACATCGTCGTCATAGTCCGCGCCCTGGCCGACAGCGGTGGCGAGCGCATAGAGCCGGGGCTGATGGCCGAACTTGTCCACAGGCTGCGACTCGACGCGCATATAGGCGATAACGGACTGGCGCCAACTCGACGGTGTCATAGAGATTTAGACGGGAAACGAGGCGAAATGCGGATGAGTTCGAGACCGCCGCGGTCTTCAATCAGGAAAACCGGGGCGGCGGCAGGAATGGCGGCGATCCCGCGCGCGGGCAGGTCAATGGCATCGAATGCGGGGCTGGTCAGACGCGCCGAACCCTCCGCGGCAAAGAGATAAGCGAGCCCTTGCGGCGGCTCACCGGAGCCGGGCAGCGTGGCGCTGCTGCGAGTTTTTTGAACCGGAATGCGCTCCACGCAAAAGTAGTCGGCATCGACGAGAATGGTGCGGTCGTCGAGCACGCGCGGCGGGACTTTGCCGGCGCGGGTTACGAGGCGCGTGGCTTCAATGGACTTTTCAATGTGCAGTTCGCGGGGACGGCCGTAGTCGAACATGCGGTAGGTGAGATCGCAGTTCTGCTGCGTTTCAAGCAAAATCGAGCCCGGCCAGATGGCGTGCACCGTGCCGGCGTCCACAAAGATCATGTCACCCTGCGCGACAGGCAACACGTTGAGGCTCTGTTCAAGCGTGCCGTCATGGATGCCGGCTTTCACCTCGTCGAGGGTCACACCTGGCTTGAGGCCCGCGGCGACCTGCGCTCCCGGCTGGGCCGAGAGAGCATACCAGCACTCGGTCTTGCCGCGCGGCTGACCGTATTTTTGCGCCAGGCGATCGTCGGGGTGCACCTGGACGCTGAGTTTTTCGCGCGCGAAGATCACTTTAACCAGGAGCGGGGATTCCAGCGAAGGTGCGGAGGCGCCGAGCAGGGCGGCGGGGGCCTCACGAAAGAGTTCGCCAAGGGTGGCGCCGGCGTGGGGGCCGGTGGCCGCGCGGCAGTCGTCCCCTGTGAGCCAGACTTCACCGATGGGGTCGTCATTCGGCGGAGAGCCTGCAGCCGGGGAAGGCGCGGGTTCAACGACCCGGTCGTACCAGGGGCGAAGATCGCGAAACCCCCACACGCGGGCAACAAAACGCGGCTCGATGAGGAACGGCGCCAGTTCCGTGGGTGACGAATTGGAAGCGTTAACCATTCCGGGGTTCCCTGTTCCTCAATCGGTTGAGCTGGCTATCGGTGCTCCATCTTCGGAGACGGGGCAAAGAGGGCTTTGCGTTGCAACAATCCAATTTAGCAGAGAACGTCAAGCTGGTTTGGCTGCACTCCGAACCGCGTCGATCACGCGGGACTGCTCGGCTTCAGACAAGCTGCTGGAACTGGGCAGGCAGATGCCGCGACGGAACAGGTCTTCCGCCACGTCTCCGCCATAGCGTTCACATCCGGCATAAAGTGGCTGCAGATGCATGGGCTTCCAGACCGGCCGTGCCTCGATGTTGAGGGCATCGAGCGCAGAGATCACCTGATCCCTCGAGCAGCCGAACTTTTCCTCATCGAGCAGGAAACAACTGAGCCAGTTGGCATGCCGCCCGTAAGGCGCCTGCGGCATGAGCGCGATACCGGGCAGATCGGCGAAGGCATCGCGGTAACGAAAAGCTATCGCGCGACGCTGGTCAACGCGCAGGTCCAACACCCGCAACTGGCCCCGACCGATGCCCGCAAGCACATTGCTCAAGCCGTAGGTGTAGCCGAGTTCGGAGTGCTCGTAGCCGATGCCGGGATCGCGCGACTGGCCGGCCCAGAAGCGCGCTTTGGCGATTTGCGCCGGATTGCGCGCGATGAGCATGCCTCCCCCGGTGGTCGTGATCACCTTGTTGCCGCTGAAGGAGAAGACGCCGATATCCCCGAGGGTGCCGGCGGGCTGGCCTTTGTAGGTAGCGCCAAGCGCCTCGGCTGCGTCCTCAAGGACGGGTACGCCGAACTCGCGACAGGCCGCCAAGATGGGGTCCATATCGGCGCACTGGCCATACATGTCTACGACCAGGACCGCCTTGGGAAGCTTTCCTCTTTCCTGTTTTCTCTGCAGGGCTTTTTCGAGCAACGCCGGGTCCATGTTCCATGTAGCCGCGTCGCTGTCGAGGAACACAGGCTCCGCGCCGAGGTAGCGGATGGGGTTGGCAGACGCGACGAAGGTAAGGGTCGGGCAGAAGACTTCATCTCCCGGACCGACGCCGAGCAGCTTCAACCCCAGATGAATGGCCGCGGTACCACTGGACAGCGCGACGGCGGGCTGCCCAACCACAGCCGAAAACTCGCGCTCGAACGCGGTGATGTTTGGCCCCACCGTCGAAAGCCAGTTGGTTGCGAATGCTTCCTCTACAAAGCGCATCTCCTCGCCGCCCATGTGGGGAACGGAGAGGTAGATGCGCTGGGGCTTCCTCTGTGAGTCTGGAGTCACTGCTTGATCACGGTGCCGTCGCGAAGGCGGATCTCGCCCCAGCCTCCGTTGAGAGGGCTGGCGGTGAACGGAGCCTTCGCGGCTTCCTTCTCATCGATTTCGATGCCCCACCCGGGCTTTTCACTGACCCACAGGTAGCCATCGCGCATCTCGGGACAGCCTTGAAAGATGGCCTGGGTGCGCTCATTGAAAGGCGAATATTCCTGAATGCCGAAGTTATAACTGACCAGATCGAGAGTTGCATTGGCCGCGTGGCCGACCGGTGAAACATCGCCGGGGCCATGCCACGCTGTCTTCACGCCAAACTGTTCCGCGAGGATGGCGATCTTGCGGGCCGGGCTGAACCCTCCGGATTGCGAAACGTGAACGCGAATGTAGTCGATCAACTGCTCCGTAATGAGCGGCTGCCACTCGTGGGGGCTGTTGAAGAGTTCTCCCATGGCGATGGGAGTGGCGCAGTTCTGGCGGATCTGGCGGAAGTATCCGAGATCTTCCGGAGACAGCGGATCCTCGAGAAAGAACATGCGGTACTGCTCCGCCTCTTTGCAAAACTGCACCGCCTGGTTGGGCGTAAGCCGCTCGTGCATGTCGTGAAGCAATTCGACTTCGTCGCCCAGCTCGCGGCGGCACACTTCGAGCAGCTTGAGGGCACGCCGCATCTGGGCGGCGGGATCGAATAGCGGCTTGTCGTGCAGCGCTTGTGGACGGCCGTCCTCCTTGTGCTGCGACCCGTATCCAGCCATGCCTGGCAGGCCAACCTGAACACGCACATGGCGGAAGCCCTGGCTCATGAATTTCTTCGCGTTCTCGACAACCTCTGCAAATTCCGCGCCGCTGGCGTGCGTGTAGCAGTCGACGGCCTCACGGCACTTGCCGCCAGCCAGTTGATAGACAGGCATGCCGGCCTGGCGGCCCTTGATGTCCCACAGCGCCTGGTCGATTCCACTGATGGCGTTGTTCAGCACAGGACCGTTCTTCCAGTAGGAGCTGTCATAGCAGGATTGCCAGATGTCTTCGATGCGATCGGTGGTCTTGTTCAGGAGGAACGGTTTGAGGTACTTCTCGACCGCCGGCTTAACCAGGTCGGCGCGCTGCGTGAAGGTGGCGCAGCCGTAGCCATAGAGGCCGTCCTGGTCGGTGGTGATCTTCACCACGGTGAGGCGCACTCCCTGCGGTTCGCACTCGATAACGCGGATGTCTTTAATTCGGGGTATGGGCGTGGCCCGAATTGCGTTGGCCACTTGCTGATCTGCTTCGGTAAAGCGCGGGGCCAGAGCGAGCATGCCCGCACCTGCGGCGGACTTCAAAAAAATACGACGTTGGATCGGCACTGCGCGTGCACCTCGATTGGCATTGCGTAAGCCTGGGCGGCGTGCGGAAACGCAATTCTACCGCGCGGATGCGTAGGAACGCATCCGGCGGAAGATGGCTGCGGCAAAGGGATGAGACGGTTAGGTGGTCAATTGTGTGAGCGTGGGGAAGCGGAACCTGGCTTTGGCGATCGGCGTTCCCACGACGTCAATGCGGTTCAGGTCGCGCGTACCGACGCCAAGATGTTCGGCCAGGGCCAGCGTGCTGTCGCATGTTTCGAAGGGAGGAGTGCCGCGATCGGCCATGGGATCGAAGCCCATGATCGACGTCGCCACGGCGTCGGTTGCCACGCAGTTCATGCCGGCGATGAGCAGGCCGGGATGAACCGCCTTATGAATCCAGTTCGATTCCTGATTGGGCAGCTCGCCGCCGGTCATGGTGTAGATGCCGTCGATCACGGCCAGGTGTACTGGGCGTGCGGCGACCAGATCGGCGGTGATGCGGGGAACGCGATAACCCGGGTCCTTGGAACGATTGCCATCGACCGGCTGAGGCGCGCTCTTAGGCGGCGTGCGCGAACCGGAGTGCATCGGCCCGCGGTAGCCCACCGGCACGATGCTCGGCTCGTCCTCCGGCGCTTCCTGGCTGTAGATGGTGCAGGGGGTGATGCCGAAGCAGTTCTTCATCGAGAGCGTTACGCCGGCGGTGCGGTGCTCCTTGAGCTTGGCGAGGGAGACGAAGACATCGGTGTCCCTATAGGAGTGATTGAGATCGAAGCCGGAGTACATGAGGCCGCCGCCGGGAACCATGAAGCGCGCATAGGCCTTTCCACTGCCGAGGAAGTTGGTGTTTTCAAACTCCACCCGGGTGGCGGCACTGGCGAAATCGCGGGGCTGCCAGCCGGCCGAGATCATGAATTCTTCGAGTGGCCTGGTGCCGGCGGGGGCGCTTTCCAGCAGGCGGATGCGCCGCGCTCCCGCTTTACCGAGCAGCGAGACCAGGGATCCGATGACCTCGGGATGAACCCAGTGGGTCATCTGGTTGGGCATGGCGTCGAGCTTGTCGGTGGGCGGACCGGTCATGTTGAGCTTGATGGCCACGGTCTTTCCCTGGACGAGTGGCTGCAGGCCGCCGAGCTGGTCAAACATGGTGGACAGGACTTGGGCCACCTGACGGTTGTACTCCGGGCACTGTCCGATAGCGACGCGGCTGCTCTCAGTCTTCACCGCAGCCATCGCGGGACGGGCAACACAGGCGCCGGCGGCCATGCCCAGGACGCCAAGAAATTCTCTGCGGGAAGTTTGCGGTTTCATGTCGGGCTCAACCCTCCATCTGCTGCAAGAGTAGTATGAGCCTCAATTCCGAGCAACGGAAGCTGCAATTCGGCGCGCAGCCACTTCGCCGGGCAGACTATTCCGGATTGGACTGCGAATCGAAGTGGAGTTACGTCGGCGCGCCAGCATCGTGAGCTCGGCAAATTCATCCGGGCACCCCGAGCAATCTACGTCTCCTGATAGAGACGATAGTGCTCATCATTGATCGCAGGGTAGGGCTTCATGCGGACCTTGCCCTGGTCCGTAGCCACCTCAAACTCTCCGGAATTCGCACTGAGTTTCTGTGCTTCGAGTAGTTGCTGCCTGGTGAACTTACGAGACCCCGGATCAATGGCGAACAGGGCAACCGGGCCATGCAGAAGTGCGACCTGGCTGGGGTGCTCAGCATCGAGCGGAAAGAGTCGCAACGGCATGTCGATGGTGAATTCGATCCGGTCGCCGTCCTTCCATTCGCGGTCGACCTCGGCCCAGGTCCCGGGCTGGATCGCGATTCCGGCTGGCCTTCCGTTTACGCGGACTACGGTCTGCCTTCCAGCCCATGCCGGGACGCGGAGAGCGAGCAGGAAGCGCTCCGCCCTATCCATTTTGAGCAGAAGCGAAGTCTCGCCCACGGTGGGATACTGCGTCTCCTGGCTGAGGGTGACGCGAGCATTCCCCTGACGCCAGGTGACGCGGGACGGAACAAACAGATTGACATACACGCCCTTGGGCGCGCGGAAGTAAGAGCTGATGCCGTAGTCGGCAGTCAGTTGAGGGAAGGTGCCGGAGCAGCAGGGCCACTTTTCGTCGTAGTAGAACTTGTGGCCATCGTTGTTGTAGTCCGCGTAATAGAAGCTCACCCCGTCGGGCCGGATCGGTTTGGCTCCCAGGATGGTGTTGTAGAGTACCGCCTCCATGCTGTCGCCATAGGTGCTGTCGCCGGTTACGCGCATGAGGTACCGTGTGATCTTGAAGTGGCCGTAGGCTCCGCAGGGCGTTTCGAAACTGCTGTGGGAGGTGTGGAGGGTTTTAGCCAGTTCATCGGTTCCCGGCTTGCGGAAAGGTCTCATCCGGCCCCCATCCGCCGGTCGCGAAGCTCTGCTCCACCACAAACCGGAAGCCGTTGCGGGCTGCAGTCAAATGCATGGTGCTGCTATCGGTAAGATACGCCTGCATGGCCGAGCTCAGCGCGTTGACATGACTGTAGGCGTGTTGACCGGGCAGCACATTGCGGTTCTCCGATAACGGGCCGAAATAGGTATCGTCCTCGAGGAAGCGCTGGGCCAGCTGACGATAGCGCGCGCCGGCGCCGCGCTTGTAGGCGAGATAGAAGTTTTCCGGCAGGGTATACGTCTCGTCCCAGGTATAGGCGATGTTCTTGTGGGGACGCGCCATCATCTCTTCCCTGTTGAGAGCCTTCGCGGGTAGCCACGGCAAAACCGCGTCTGTCGCTTTGTTCAAAACGGCAAGGGCCGCCGGATCCTGCGCGAATTGATGGGCGTCAATGAGACCGCAGTTTGTCTTGTCGAAGGTGTAGGCCGGTATGCAGTAGCCCTCATAGAACTTCGTGGTCACCGTGGGAGCAAACCCGGCGACAAGGCCATGGACCTTGGCCTGGGTGGCTTTATCTCCCGTGATCGCGTAGGCACGCGCCAGGCCGGACAGGTACTGCCCGAAACTATGGCCGGGGATGTAGCCGGTCATGTTCTTGGGCGGGTCAAAATCGGGGGACGGCGAATACCAGCCGCCCATGTCTTCGCCGGGGGCGGGCTGTCCGGCAAGCTGCCGGAACGGCTTGAGCAGATTGTCGTCGGGCAGGTTCATGAACAGGTTGACGTTGTTGCGAAACTGCTCCAGCATGGGCCCGTCGAGGAGCTGCACATCGGCATATTCGAACTGGGACAGCCTGGTTGCCTCTGAGGTGTCCGGGGCCGGAGTGGCGGCATGGGCAAGCCCGCGGGAAGGGGTACTGTGCACGACCGCGGCTCCCGCTGCGAAGGCGGCGCTATTTTTGAGGAACTGACGACGTGTTTTCTTGGGCATCTCCATCCCCTTCTTGAATTCGAACCAGCCGCGACGGGTGGCGAGTAATCGTTTTCTCGACACACGCCATATTATCAACCGCAGCGCGTTTTGGCTCGTCACAATCCCGAGGACGCCTTCGTCCGGCGTAAGCATGGGCGCCTCAACCTGCCGGCGGCCCTGAGGGAATGCCGCGAAGGCTCATTGACGTCGCCGCTATAATCAAACCAGGCTTGATTTAGCTGCAAACGCAGGAAAACTCGGACTTCAGGAATACATGAATAACAGACAAAAACATGCGCTCGAAAAGATCCTTGAGGATCGCATCGCCATCATCGACGGCGCGATGGGGACGACGATCCGCACCTATGGCATGACCGAAACGGATATCCGCGGGAGTCGTTTTCGGGATTCGAAAAAGGACCTTCTGAACAACGGCGACCTCTTCTCCCTGACTCAGCCGAAGATGATCGGCGACATCCATCGCCGGTTTCTCGAGGCAGGCGCCGATATCATCGAGACGAATACCTTCGGTGCGACCAGCATCACCCAGAGCGAATTCTTTGTCGATGATCCGCGCGAGCATGGCGGCCGCAAAGACCCTGCGTTCTACGAGAAGATCATCGACGATTCATTCCTGAACGACCTGGCCTGGGAGATCAACGAACAATCCGGGCGGCAGTGCCGGGAATGGGCCGACCGCGTGGGAACAGAAACATCCCGTCAACGCTTTGTGGCGGGGGCAATCGGACCGCTGACCGTATCGCTTTCCAACTCGCCCGACCCCGATGATGCGGGCTTTCGGGTAGTCACGTTCGATCAGGTCAGGACCGCCTACAAACACCAGGTGCGCGCCCTGATTGCCGGCGGTGTCGACCTGCTGCTGGTGGAGACAATCTTCGACTCGCTTAACGCCAAGGCTGCGCTGGTCGCCATCCGCGAAGTGTTCGATGAGGACGGCCATGCTGCGAAGAAGACCGAGCTTCCGGTGATGATCTCGGCAGCCGTGGGACGCGGCGGCGAAACCCTGATCTCGGCACAGACCACCGAAGCCTTCTGGAACGCCGTTCAGCATGTGCAGCCGTTGTCGGTGGGTCTCAACTGCTCTCTGGGACCCGACCTGATGTACCCGTTTCTGTCTGAACTGTCGGAGAAGGCGGACGTGGCGATCTCCTGCTACCCGAATGCCGGATTGCCCAACCCGCTGTCG
This sequence comes from uncultured Acidobacteriaceae bacterium, assembly GCA_963737665.1. Taxonomy (GTDB): domain Bacteria; phylum Acidobacteriota; class Terriglobia; order Terriglobales; family Acidobacteriaceae; genus Telmatobacter. The sequence continues at coordinate 204,632 of CAVTTW010000016.1, read as the reverse complement.
GAGACCGGATTTGACCTAGGACCGCCGGACATGGCCCGCTATCTCGGCGACTTCGCGCGTGGGGGGCTGATCAATATTGCCGGCGGCTGCTGCGGCAACACTCCTGAGCACATCGCGGCGATCGCCAGGGCGCTTGAAGGAAAACCGCCTCGGAAATGGCAGCACGCGTCCGAAGCTGAAATGTTCGCCCTGCAAGCGGAGCGCAACGCATGAGCGTGGCGGAAAGTGTCATCTCAAGCAGGGCCGAACAGAATAAGCCGCTTCGCCTTTCCGGCTCGCAGCCGTTTACTCAGCAACCCGGCGTCTACATCATGATCGGCGAGCGCACCAATGTGGCCGGTTCTCCGAAGTTCGCCAAACTGATTAAAGAAGGCAAGTATGAAGAAGCGGTAAGCATTGCCCGGCAGCAGGTCGAAAACGGCGCCAACGTCATCGACATCTGTATGGACGAGGGCATGATCGACGGCGTCGCGGCCATGTCGCGCTTTTTGCAGTTGCTGGCCAGCGAACCGGAAGTCGCCAAAGTGCCGTTCATGGTGGACTCCTCAAAATGGGAGGTCATCGAAGCCGGGCTGAAGTGCCTGCAGGGCAAGGGTATCGTCAATTCAATCTCCCTCAAAGAGGGCGAGGACAAATTCCGCCAGAACGCGGCCGCGGTACTCAAGTACGGAGCCGCAACCGTGGTGATGGCATTCGACGAACAGGGACAGGCGGCGACCTACGAAGAGAAGATACGCATCTGCGAGCGCGCCTACACAATCCTCGTGAACGAGGTTGGCTTTCCGCCCGAAGACATCATCTTCGATCCCAATATTCTGACCGTGGCCACGGGCATGGAGGAGCATAATAACTACGCCCTCGACTTCATCAACGCCACGCGCTGGATCAAAGCCAACCTTCCCCACGCCAAGGTAAGCGGAGGCGTATCCAACATCTCCTTCAGCTTTCGCGGCAACAACAAGGTGCGCGAGGCCATGCATTCGGCTTTCCTGTATCACGCCATCGCAGCCGGAATGGACATGGGCATCGTCAACGCCGGAATGCTTGAGGTGTATGAAGAGATTGAGCCTGAGTTGAAGGTGCTGGTCGAGGACGTACTGCTCAATCGCCGACCCGACGCCACGGAGCGCCTGGTCGAACTCGGCGAGAAACTGAAGCATGTCGGCAAAGATGTAAGTGAAAAGAAGGAAGAGGAATGGCGCACCGGCACGGTGGAACAGCGCCTCGCTCATGCCCTGGTAAGGGGCATCGACAGCTATATCGAGATCGACGCCGAAGAGGCGCGCGCCAAGCTGGGCCGCCCTCTGTTGGTGATCGAAGGGCCACTCATGGCCGGCATGAGCGAAGTGGGCGATCTGTTCGGTGCGGGCAAAATGTTCCTGCCGCAGGTGGTCAAGTCTGCCCGGGTGATGAAAAAAGCCGTCGCCTATCTGACCCCTTTCATGGAAGCCGAGAAGGCGGCCATGGTAGCGGCGGGCGAGGTGGTCAAAGCGCAGGGCAAGATCCTGCTGGCCACGGTCAAGGGCGACGTCCATGACATCGGCAAGAATATCGTCGGCGTTGTGCTGGCCTGCAACAACTACGACGTCATCGACCTGGGCGTCATGGTCCCCTGCGAAAGGATCCTGGAACGCGCCAAGGCCGAAAAGGCGGACATGATCGGCCTGAGCGGCTTGATCACGCCCTCGCTTGATGAAATGGTGCACGTAGCCCGCGAGATGGAGCGCAATGGGTTCAAGCTGCCGTTGCTGATCGGAGGGGCGACAACAAGCCGCGCCCATACCGCCGTAAAGATCGCACCCCATTACAGCGAACCCGTGGTTCATGTGCTCGATGCCAGCCGGGCCGTGCCGGTCACGACCAGCCTGTTGAGTGATGACGGCAAGGCGCAATTTGTGGCGCAGCATCGTGCCGACTATGATGCGCTGCGCAAATCGCATGCCGCGCCCCGCCAGGCGCTCGTCCCGCTGGAAACGGCGAGAGAGAGACGGACGCCGATTGAGTGGCGGGCTGAGGACCTGCCTGCCCCAGAGTTCCTCGGTGTTCATGTGCTCGACAACTTTCCTCTCGCGACCTTGCGCGACTACATCGACTGGACGCCGTTCTTTCACACCTGGGAGTTGAAGGGCGTCTACCCGCGCATTCTTGAGAATGAAGTGTATGGGCCGCAGGCGCGCCAGATATTTGCCGAAGGAAACGCGCTGCTCGACCGCATCATCGAAGAGAAGCTCATCACGGCGCGCGGCGTCTACGGCCTCTTTCCCAGCAATGCAATCGGTGACGATGTCGAACTCTACGCAGATAACACTCGCAGCGAGGTGCTGGAGCGATTCCACTTCCTGCGTCAACAGGCGCAGCGAGATGCCAGTGAACCGTGCCGGTCCCTGGCCGACTTTATTGCGCCTAAGGAAACCGGGCTGCTAGATCACATCGGTGCCTTCGCTGTAACCAGTGGAATCGGGCTGAAGGCACTCTGCGACGGGTTCCGCGCCGAGCACGACGACTACAACGCGATCATGGCGGAGGCGCTTGCCGATCGCCTTGCTGAAGCCTTTGCGGAATGTTTGCACAAGCGGGTGAGGGATGAATGGGGTTATGGTCGCGACGAGGGTTTGAACACCTCAGACCTGATCCAGGAAAAGTATCGCGGGATCCGGCCGGCGGCCGGCTATCCGGCATGCCCCGACCACACCGAGAAAGGCACTCTCTGGCGCCTGCTCGATGTCGAGGCGAATACCGGAATGATGCTTACCGAGTCCTTCGCCATGTGGCCTGGCTCGAGCGTGAGCGGACTTTACTTCGCCCACCCCGAATCACGCTATTTCAGCCTGGGCAAAATCGGCCGGGATCAAGTGGCCGACTACCACCAGCGCAAGGGGATGAGCCAGGCGGAGGTCGAACGCTGGCTGGGGCAGAACCTCAACTACGAACCTGAGGGCTAGTTTAGCTACGCCGGGACCTTGCTTCAAGCCCAGCTGAACCCGCTCCCCTGCAGCGGCAGGTTGCGAATCCTCTTGCCCGTAGCGGCAAAAATCGCGTTGGTGACGGCAGGCAGGATCGGCGGAAGCGTCGGCTCGCCCAGTCCGGTTGGCGGATAATCGGTCTTGCGCCAATACACTTCGATCTTCGGCGTCTGCCGCATGCGCATGATGGAGTGGTTATGAAAGTTCGATTGCTGAATCTTGCCATCCACCAGGGTGATCTCCTGCGCCAGGTGGCTCATGCCCTCCATGATGCCGCCGAAGCGCCATGCTCTCGGCAGCGTCGGGGTTGATGATCTGGCTGCCCACATCTCCCGCCGCCCAGACCTGGTGCACCGTGACCTTGTTCTGAGCGTCGACGCTGACATCGGCAACCTCGGCGAAGTAGCCCAGGTGGCAGAACCATGCGGCGATTCCCATCCCGCGGCCCGGTGTCTTGCTGCGCTTCGCCCAGCCTGACTTCTCGGCGACCAACTCAAGCACGCCTTTGTATCGTTCGGGAATAAGAACAGACTGGCCGGTCGGCTCGTGATCGCCCACCGCGTCGTGCTCACCGGAAGTCCACGGCATCTGCTTGTTGCTGAGCAGGTCAAGCTGAAATTCGAGCGGATCGCGTCCGGCGGCATGCGCCAGCTCGTCGAGAAACGACTGCGCCACCCAGCAGTAGGCGTTGTCGCCGGGCGCGCGCAGCGCGCCGGTCCGCAGCATGAGCGGCTGCATTGACGTGTAGAGCGCATACGCCGGAGGGAAACCGGCAGGATACGTGTCCTGCCCGATGCCGCCGCCGGAGGTCGCGTGCTTGCCATCGCCAAAAGTCACGAAGTGATGCCGCCAGGCGGTGAGCTTTCCCTGCGCATCGAGACCGCCCTTCAAGCCAACCGTTCCACCCGGACGGAACGGGTCGTGAGCGATGTCATCTTCGCGAGACCACAGCAGCTTGACCGGTGCGTCCACCCGCTTGGCGATCCAGGCGGCCTCGACCAGGTAGTCGTTCTGCAGCCGGCGGCCAAAGCTGCCTCCGGAGCGCACCATGTGCGTAGTGATGTCGTCCTCCTGGATGCCCAGCGTCTTGGCCACCAGTGCACGGCCATCGCCCGGCAGGGTGCTGGTCGACCACATCTCCAGCTTGCCGTCTTTCCAGTGCGCAGTAGCGCCCTGCGGCTCCAGGGTGACATGGGCAATGAAGGGAAATCGGTAAGTGGCCTCGACCACCTTGGCCGATGACTTGAGCGCCGCATCCACATCGCCGTATTTGCGCACCGTGCTTGCCGGCGGGGCCGTCAGCAGTTCCTCGGCCGCCTTGGTTGCGAATCCTTTCCGTGCTCTGCGTGCAGGCGGGGCCCAGGTCCCAGTCGACTTTGAGCTTCTTGCGCGCCTGCTGCGCCTGCCACCAGGTGTCGGCCACGATGGCGATGCCCGGTTCCATGCCTGGCTCCCACGGCGTGTAAGGCGCGGGCGTGATGCCGCCGTCGATCACCAGAACATGCGCGCACGCCGGGCAGCGCCTTGATCTGATCGAGGTTGGCGCTCTTCACCTTGCCGGCAAACACAGGAGCCTTTTCGATTGCAGCGTACAGCATCCCCGGCAGCTCCACATCGATGCCGAAGAGCGGCTTGCCGGTGACAATCCCATGCGTGTCAACGCCCGGCTGCGAGTGGCCGATGATGCAGTAATCCTTGGGGTCTTTGAGCTTGACGCGTGCTCGAGCGCGGGCGCGGGCAAGCGCGGCAGCCTTGGCGGCAAGTTCGCCATAGCCCGCGGAGCGTCCCGAAGCGGCGTGCAGCACGCGCCCGGCGTGGGTTGTGCATTCCGCCGCCGGCACGCTCCAGGTTTGCGCAGCGGCGGTGACGAGCAACTGGCGGCCGGCCGCGCCCACGCGGCGCATCGGCTCCCAGCCCATCGGCGTGTTCGCGGAGCCGCCGGAAAACTGCCGGCCGTAGATCTTCTCGTTCAGCTCGGCCTGCTGGACCCGAACGTCCTTCCAGTCGACATCCAGTTCCTCGGCAATCAGCATGGGCAGCATGTTGCGCATGCCCTGGCCCGACTCCGAGGCCCGCGCCATGATGGTGACCACACCATCCGGGGCGATGTGGATGAAGGCCTGCGGGGTCAGTTCCGGGGGCTTGCCGGGTCCCTGGGCTGCGGCGAGGGGTGAGTGATACAGATCGAGGGCAAGGCCGCCGCCGGCCAGCGCCGTCAACTGCAGAAACGATCTCCGATTCATGCGCATGAGCGGACCTCCTTTACTTGGAGCGGGGCGCGGCGCCCGCTTGTGCTGCTTCGTGAATGGCCTGGCGGATACGCGGATAGGTTCCGCAGCGGCAGAGGTTGCCGCTCATGGCGGCGTCGATGTCCGCATCGGTGGGATGCGGCGTGCGCTGCAGCAAGGCCGCGGCAGACATGATCTGCCCGGCCTGGCAATATCCGCACTGCGGCACGTCGATCGCCTCCCACGCCACCTGCAGCGGGTGCAGGCCGTCCGGCGACAGGCCTTCAATGGTGGTGATCGGCTCGCCGGCGACCGATCCGACATGGGTCACGCAGGAGCGCACCGCATGGCCGCCGACAATCACCGTGCACGCGCCACAAAGCCCCATGCCGCACCCATACTTGGCGCCCTTGAGGTTCAATTTGTCGCGCAGCACCCACAGGAGAGGCATATCCGGTGGAACGTCCACTGTTTCCGCCACGTTGTTGATATTCAATTTGATCGGCATCGGTCGACACCTCAATCTGGTTGGCGAAGAGAATCTGTATCGAAGAGGCTTGGCCCAGGAGTTTATCAAATCCGAGTCGTTGCTTTCCAGAAAAATGACGGGACGGTCCTGTGTTCGGGGAGGATGGATCGAGGCACAATCGCGCGGGAAAGGGCTCGCCCTCCCCTAAGCCTTCATCCACTTGCGAAGCTGTCTCTGCGCGGGCTTCTCGACAAGGTGCAGGGCCAGCAACGCCATCACGATCAGGATCGCGTAGCTGATCCAGGGGTCGAGTCGTTCGAGGCCGAGCCGGTTGAGTACATGGGTATCGTGGATCAGGTTCCAGAAGTTGAAGTGCAGCAGGTAGAGGCAATAGCTGGCCTCACCCACAAACACCAGGGGGCGAACTCCCAGCATCCGCGCCAGCGGATTATCGCCGGACAGGCCCAGGATGACGCACCCGAAGAGCGGCATCAGCAACCCGTCATGAATCATCGGATAGGGGATATCCGGCCCCAGCCAGAGCAGGAAAAAGATGGTCGCGAAGCCGATGATTCCGAGCAGGAGGCGCACCCGGCCGCCTCGCGGGATCAACTCATCGAGGCCGGCCAGAACGACACCGAAAACAAAGCTGGCCAGGTGTGGCAGCGGGGTAAATTTGAGCGCCTGCAGCCAGTATCCGGTGCTGAAGCGGTCCGGATGCGCGATGCCATCGGGGCTGAGCAGAACGTAAAGCGTACCGGGAATCAACCCCAGAGCCCATATCCCCGCAAGCCGGACGAGTATGGGCGGAATGCGGTCGGGCCGCTTCCAGCGCGCCATCCAGGGGAACAGGAAGTAGTAGAACGACTCCGCCGACATGGTCCACGCCGGGGTATTGAGAAAGGTGGACAGCTCCGGGCTCCAGCCCTGCAGCAGCAGCGGCGTCAGCACCATGCCGGTCCAGAACATGGCATGCGAATGCGAGGCATACTCCTGGGGCAGCATGCGCCACGCCAGCAGAAGGCTGAGCAGATAGATGGGATAGAGGCGCGTAAATCGCGCCTTCCAGAAACGCACGGTGTCCAGTTGCCCGGCTCGCGCCCGGCCGGCGTAGTTATACGCCAGCACATAGCCGGAAAGCAGAATGAAGAAACTGACCGAAGCGTAGCCGGCGTTCACGATAGGCGCGAAGATGCCAAACCAGAGGGGATTGGAAAAATGAAATAAAACGATGTTGATAGCCGCGAACGTGCGCAGTCCGGTCAGGGCGTTCAGCCGGTCTGGCTTGCGAATGTCCACTGGTTTGTTGGACGTACCCGGAGGCGAGCACGATACTGCCTGCATAATCCCACCGTCTGACCGGATTCTGATCAGGGCACCGATCACGACGGCAGTCTACGCCGTCACCAGCGATCCCACCTTCTCGCCCATGACAACGCGCTTGATGTTCCCGGGCTGGTTCATATTGAAGATGATCATAGGCAGATTGTTGTCTTTGCAGAGGCTCACGGCGGTCAGGTCCATCACTTTCAGTCCCTGGCGCAGGATCTCCATATAAGTTATCTCGTCGTACTTGACAGCATCCTTGTAAATAACCGGGTCGGCGCTGTAGACACCCTCGACCTTGGTTCCCTTGAGCAGTACGTCGGCCTTGATCTCCATGGCGCGCAGGCTGGCCGCCGTGTCGGTGGAAAAGAAGGGGTTACCGATGCCGGCGGCGAAGATGACGACGCGGCCCTTTTCGAGATGGCGCACCGCACGGCGGCGGATGTATGGCTCCGCGATCTGGTTCATGAACACGGCCGTCATCACGCGGCACTGCACGCCGCGCTGCTCCAGCGCGTCCTGCAAAGCAATGGCATTAATGATGGTGGAGAGCATGCCCATGTTGTCGGCGCTGACCCGGTCCATCTCCCGGGCCTGCTCCGCCACGCCACGGAAGATGTTGCCCCCCCCGACGACTACGGCGATCTCCACGCCCGTGGCGTGAACCTCGGCCAGTTCGGCGGTGATTTCCGCGACTTTGTCGGCATCCAGGCCAAAACCGCGGGCTCCGGCCAATGCCTCCCCTGAGAGCTTGAGAACAATCCTTCTATACATGCCTTTTCGAGTATCGCATACGGCTGGGGAGGCTGGCCGTATCGGCGGACACGTACCAGCGCGGGAGTAACCGGCCGTGCACGCGGGGCCGGGAAACGGAAAATCCCGGTCCCCGGATGCGGGGCAGACAGATACAAACCGGAAGCTGCGCTCACGCGACGACCCGCCGATTCAGTAACTTGCGGGTTACGTCACGCTCCCAGGGAAAGGACTTTGGGAACATCGATGCCGAGAGCGGTCGCCAGGTCGTGCTGATGCTCCTGCTCCTGGGAGATGATCTTGCGCAGTTGCTCGGCCAGGGCGTAGTGCCCCAGATCCTCAGCCTGCTTTACCCGCTCGCGATAGTTGCGGATCGTCTCGGTCTCATTGTCCAGGTCGAACCGGATCATATCTTCGGCCTCATCGGAGACCTTCACTTCCTTGGGAACGGTCGTCGGCATGCCGCCAAGATAGTCGATCTGGTCGGCGATGATCATGGCATGGGAGAGTTCTTCGGCGGCATGCTTCTTCAGTTCCGCGGCGATGCTCATCCACTTCGCGCCGGTCAGCACGTTGCTATAGACGGTGTACGCAATGATGGCCTGGTACTCGCGCGCCAGATCTTCGTTGAGAGCGTTGATCAATGTGTTGATAGCGGCTTCGTTCTTCTTTTCGATGTTCGCGTCGGGCATGTCTGATCCTTCCGCCGGGGACCTTTGTTTTGCCCCGCGGCCAAGGTTTCAGATGCAGGAACAAAGCGCAGTGTTGGCTTGCGGCAGAATCCGTGGGTAGTTGTAAACTTACGCCCGGCTTATTTCGAGCTCAGATGTTGCTGCTTCGTTTCGGCGTCCGTTCTCAAAACTTCATGGTTGGGCCAAATCGCAGCTGCATCGATCTACCCAAGTGCAGGCAAACCCATTAGTCTGGTACGAACTCTGGAACTCATCGGAAAGACACGAACGCAGAGGCTCTGTGCAAAGCTTCCGGGGGCTTAAACCTCCGAGGGCCGTCGATCCATTGCAAACTATTTGCCCATTTGCTGGCCAGCAAGTCTCTTTGTGAGGACGCTTTGAATCTGATCCGGAAATCTCTCGCCTTCTCCATGGCTACACTGCTTCTTGCCGGTGCCGCTACAGCACAGTCTCCGTTTTCGCGCACCGATCTCGACCGCGCCGATGCGCTGCTGAAGCAGATGACGACGGAAGAGAAGATTGGGCAACTGAACCAGCCCTTCTACCTGAAGCTTCCCATCCCCGGGGTCAAGACCGATCCAGTGTCTTACGAGGACCATGTGCGACGCGGCGAAGTTGGGTCGTTTCTCTTCGTCACCGATCCGAAGGAGATCAACCGGCTGCAGAAGATCGCCATGACCGAGCAGCGCCTGCACATCCCGATTCTCTTTGGCTTCGACGTGATTCATGGCTTTGATACTGAATTCCCGGTGCCTCTGGCAACGGCCGCGTCATGGGACCCCGCAATGGCCGAGGAGGCGCAGGCAATCGCCGCCGAAGAGGCATCGCATGCCGGCGTGCGCTGGAGCTTTGCGCCGATGCTGGACATCGCCCGAGATCCGCGCTGGGGCCGCATCTCTGAAGGTGCCGGAGAAGATCCTTATCTTGGCGCGGCCATGGCGCGGGCGCAGGTGCGAGGCTTTCAGGGAACGGCGGAAAATCCGCACCCCTTCCTGGCCACGCTGAAGCATTTCGCCGGTTATGGAGCCGCAGATGGGGGCCGAGACTACGATGCCTCCTACATCTCCGAAGAGCGGATGGAGAATGTCTATCTTCCTCCCTTTCGGGCAGGGGTCGAGGCCGGCGCCGGAACAGTAATGAGCGCATACATGGACTTGAATAATGTTCCCGCCAGCGGCAACGTGCACCTGCTCCAGGATCTGCTGCGAAAAGAGCTCGGCTTCAAGGGTTTTGTGGTCAGTGACGCCTTTGCCGTCGGCAGCCTGGTGACGCAGGGCTTCGCCCGGAATGGCGAAGACGCAGCGCTGCGCGGCGCCACGGCAGGCGTAAATATGGATATGGGGAGCGCGACCTATCTGCAGTACATGAAGTCTCTGCTTGCCAAGGGCCAGATAACCCCTTCGCAGTTGGACGATCTCGTCCGTCCGATACTGGCCGCGAAATATCACCTCGGGCTCTTTGAACACCCTTATGCCGATGCCACAGATCAGACCCATTCCGAGATGCTCGCCAAACACCGTCCTGCAGCCAGGAGAGCAGCGGCACGAGCTGCCGTTTTGCTGCGAAACGAAGGCGATCTTCTGCCGCTGGCGAAGACAATCACGCGAATTTCGGTGATCGGGCCGCTGGGCAACAGCAAGGGCGACATGAATGGACCGTGGAGCCTGACCGCCAAAGCAGAAGATACCGTTTCGGTCTTCGAAGGAATTCGTTCCAAGTTTTCCACGGCGCAGGTCGAGTTCGCGGAAGGCGTGCAGATCGCCAAGGAGTTTCCTTCCTCATTTGACGGCTTTATCGGTCCGAAACTGGAAACGCCGTGGTCCGCCGAAGAGGCCGACCGCCAGATGAAGAACGCGTTGCGGCTGGCGGCCAACTCCGATGTGGTGGTCCTGACGCTCGGAGAGTTGAGCGGCATGGACTTTGAATACTCCTCGCGTTCCTCACTCAGTCTTCCCGGAAAGCAGGAAGAGTTGCTCGAAAAGATCCAGGCCCTGGGAAAGCCGGTAGTGCTCCTGCTCTTCAGCACGCAGGCCGCTTGATATCTCGTGGGCCGCGGCGCATGTTCCAGCGATAATGGATTGCTATTTTGGCGGTACAGAGGCGGGCAACGCGGTGGCTGATCTCCTCGCCGGGGACGCCGTACCGGGCGGCAAGCTGCCGGTGACCTGGCCCAGGAACGCCGGACAGATTCCCATCTATTACGCGCATACGGCATCGCATAAGCCATACGATTCGCCTGACTTCACCTCTCGCTACTGGGATCTGCCGACGACTCCTCTCTACCCCTTCGGCTATGGGCTAAGTTATTCGACCTTCTCCATCTCCGATCTTCACCTCAGCGAAAAATCCAGTGCTGTGGATGGCTCCATCACAGCGACGGTGACAGTGGCGAATAGTGGAAAGAGAGAAGCCGACGAGGTGGTTCAACTCTATCTGCATCAGCGTTATGGTTCGGCGTCACGGCCGGTTCGCGAATTGAAGGGCTTCCGGCGTATCACCCTGCACCCCGGACAGAAACACGAGGTCAGCTTCACCATCGGCCGCGACGAGCGCAGCTACTGGAGCGCCGCGAACAATAGCTGGGTCGCAGAACCTTCCGACTTCGACGTCTGGGTCGGGGATAGTTCGGCCGCCACGCTGCACGACAGCTTTTCGGTAGTGCAGTAGCCAAGGGCCGGCTCTGAATTTGCTGTGCGCTTTGGCCCTGTTTCACACCGTTCATTTGAATTTTTCTCTTTGCCGGCTCGCGCATTCATGCTAGGCTCTGCCCAAGTGACTACGCGGCGCACACTTCGGCGAACCTCGATCAAGGTACAGTTGCGCATGACGTTTATGGACGTCTGCTGTGGTCCACCGTCGGTCTAACTCCCCGTCAAGATTGACCGCCGGATTGCGGGCAGTGTGGCTTTCCCAGCCCTGATCCATTTGCCCCCGGCGTCACTCATCTTCGCGCAGCGAAGATGTCATTCTTAGCAAAACTGAAGCGCATGAACGAGTTCCTGGGCGGTAGAGGGAGACTTATTCTCTCGATCGATCGCGGGCCCGGTATTGCAGAGGTCGGTCAATGCATGCTTCAGAGGGAGTAGTGTCGATGGAATCCAGTGTGCACATGCGAGAGGTTCTTCCCGGTGGAGCGACGTGGTCCCATGTCCTGAAGCGCGGCACGGCCTTGCGCATCACCGACGTGGAGGGCGGCGCGAATGTGGCCGCTTATTTCCTCAACTTCGAAATGATGGCAGAGCGATTCAACCTGCCCGACACGCTCAAGGCGCAACACACCGCGCGATTGACAAAGGGCCATGTGCTCTATTCCGACATGGGCCGGATACTTTGCTCCATCACCGAAGATACCGTAGGCTGGCATGATCCGATTGGTGGAACGTCGAATGCCGGCCTGATCGAAAAGAAGTACGGGAAGACGACTTACCAGCAGGCGCGCAACAACTGGCATCAGAATGCGCGCGACGGCCTTTTGATCGAACTGGGGAAATATGGATTGGGTCCGCGCGATCTGCATGCTACGGTCAACTTCTTCAGCCGGGTCACCGTCGATACCGATGGCTCATTGCACTTTATCCCGGAGAATTCGAGGGCGGGTGGCTATGTGGAGTTGCGCGCGGAGATGAACGTGCTCGTGCTTCTGAACACCTGCCCGCACCCGATGGCGGCTGGGGGAGTCTATGCGCCAAAACCGGTGGAGCTGAGTATCTCCCGGGTTCCGGCGCCTCGTCCCGACGATCCGTGTCGCATCCTTTGCGGTGAAAATGGGCGCGGCTTTCTTCTTACGGAGTTTTATTTTTTGTAGTCACCAGCGAGGATCAGGATAGTGGCAACGCTCAGTCTGCAAGTCAGCCCCCTGCTACCCGAGGCCGCACAACGCAGCTTCATCGTTGATGCGGGAGATCCCTTCGTTCTCGAAATCGGAGAGGGTCAGACGGTGCGCATCGTCGACCTCGAAGGTAACCAGGCCGTAGACACCCTGTTTTACAACGCCCATGACTTTTCAGACCGCTACAGCGCGCAGGACACGATCCGCGAACAGGGGAATCTGTATCTGACCGCCGGGACAAAACTCATATCCACCGAGGGCAATGTGCTTTTGACGATCACCGCGGATACCTGCGGACGGCACGACACGTTGGGAGGAGCATGCGCGGCCGAGAGCAACATGGTGCGCTATGCCATCGAAAAGCGTTCGATGCATGCCTGCCGGCAGAGCTTCCTCAAGGGTCTTCAGCATTGGAAGAACGGCATGGACAAGCGCGACATCACCAGCAACATCAATTTCTTCATGAATGTGCCGGTGACGCCCGAAGGCAGACTGACCTTTGAGGACGGGGTTTCCGAAGCGGGAAAGTATGTCGAGTTGCGAGCGGAGATGGACGTACTGATGTTGATCAGTAACTGCCCGCAGTTAAACAACCCGTGCAATGCCTACAATCCCACGCCTGTGCAGATCCTTGTGTGGGACAAGCATGTTTAAGAAGATTCTGGTGGCCAACCGGGGGGCCATTGCAAGCCGCATTCTGCGCACCATCAAAGCCATGGGCATCGCATCGGTCGCAGTGTATTCCGACGCTGACCGCGATACCCGGCCCGTGCTCGATGCGGACGAATCCGTGCATGTGGGGCCTGCGCCTCCCGCCCAAAGCTATCTCGACATCGACAGGATCCTGGCCGCTGCGAAGCAGACTGCCGCCCAAGCGATTCATCCCGGTTATGGGTTTCTGAGCGAGAACGTGGAGTTCGCCCGGGAATGTGCACGGCAGGGCATCGTCTTCATCGGTCCGCGCGTGGAACACATCGAAGCCTTCGCGTTGAAGCACCATGCACGCGCTCTCGCGGAGCGATGCAACGTTCCGATGCTGCGCGGAACAGGGGTTCTGAACAATCCAGAGGAAGCCTCGGCGCATGCCGAAACGCTGGGATATCCGGTCATTCTCAAGAGTTCCGCTGGAGGAGGTGGCATCGGCATGCGCGTTTGCCGGTCTGCCACCGAACTGGAAGAAGCCTTCGAATCGGTCGTGCGCCTCAGCCGCAATAGTTTTGGCGATAGCAGCGTGTTTCTTGAACGTTTTGTCGATCGAGCAAAGCACGTTGAAGCGCAGGTCTTTGGGGATGGTAAAGGGGGCGTGGTTGCCTTGGGACTGCGGGACTGTTCGGCACAGCGACGGCATCAAAAGGTAATCGAAGAGACCCCGGTCCCGGGGATTGACGCCACAACCGAAGCTGCGATTCGCGAGGCTGCCGTGCGGCTTTGCGCGTCGGTCAAGTACGCATCCGCGGGAACGGTGGAGTTCCTCTACGACGCCGACTCAAAAGACTACTACTTCCTCGAAGTCAATACGCGGCTCCAGGTTGAGCACGGAGTAACCGAACAAGTTACGGGTCTCGACCTGGTCGAGATGATGATCCGCGAAGCCGCCGGAGAGTTGCCCCCCATCGAGACGCTCGATATAAAACCGAGAGGCTGGTCCATCCAGGCGCGAGTCTATGCCGAGGACCCGGCAAAGAATTTCCAGCCGACGCCGGGAAAGATCATGCACGCGAATTTTCCTCCACCTGATGCGGCGCGCGTTGAGACATGGGTCGAGAACGGTACAGTCGTTACGCCCTTTTACGACCCGATGCTCGCAAAGATCATCGTGACCGGCGAAGACCGCGACGACGCTGTGGCGCGCCTCACATGCGCTCTCGATCAAACCAGACTGTATGGCATCGAGACCAACCTGAATTATCTGCGCGCCGTGGTCGCATCGCAGACGTTCTCAACGGGGGCCATGACGACGTCGTTTCTGGAAGGTTTCTTCGCGAGCCGACGCGCCATTGAGATTCTGGAGGGTGGAACACAGACGACAATTCAGGACTACCCGGGCAGGCTTGGTTATTGGCATGTGGGCGTTCCGCCTTCCGGACCCATGGACATGCTGGCTTTGCGACTGGCCAATCGCCTGGTGGGCAACGCGGGAGAAGCGGCCGCGTTCGAAATGACCACCATCGGCGCGCGCCTTCGTTTTGACATGGAGACAACGATCGCTTTGACGGGCGCGGATATGGGCGCGACGCTCGATGGTGCTCCGGTTCCACAATGGCGCGGCTTCACCGCGCCGGCAGGCAGCACCTTGCGCATGGGTACGGTTCGAGGGGGCGGCGCGCGCGCTTATCTGGCTGTCGCGGGTGGGGTCGACGTACCGCGCTTCCTGGGGAGCCGCGCGACGTTCATGCTGGGCGGGTTTGGCGGGCACGGTGGCCGCGCGCTTCGAGCCGGGGACGTAGTGCATGTATTGCCCGCATCGTTTGCCGCAGTCAGACTTCCCTGCGCCACCAGGCGCATTCATCGGAACACCGCCAACCTACGCGCGGCAATGGACAATCGGCGTGATGTACGGTCCGCATGGAGAGCCCGACTTCTTCACGCCGAATGACATCGAAATGCTCTTCAGCACGGAATGGCGCGTGCATTACCAGTCCGACCGCACTGGGGTGCGGCTGGTGGGCCCCAAGCCTGCAGTGGGCGCGGAAAGACGGCGGCGAGGCGGGACTGCATCCTTCCAACATCCATGACAACGCTTACGCCATTGGCTCCATCGATTTCACTGGCGACATGCCGATTCTGCTTGGACCGGATGGGCCGAGTCTGGGCGGTTTTGTTTGTCCCGCCGTCGATAGTGGAAGCCGAACGCTGGAAGATGGGCCAGCTCAAAGCCGGCGACACGGTGCGATTTCAACGAATAACCCTGGCCCAGGCGGAAGCTTTAGAAGCGGCTGTGGAGCGGATGATCGATAGCCTCTCGGGGCCGGTGCCGCAGCTTCCCGACACCAGCACAGTCGAACCGGCAGTCATACGCTCGTACGAAGCGCGGCACGCCGTCCGTGGTCTATCGTGCGGATGGAGATAAGTACCTCCTGCTTGAATACGGGCCGCGCGTGCTTGATCTGGGACTGCGGTTCCGCGTGCATCTGGTTGAGGAAAAACTGCGCTCGGCACAATTGCAGGGGATCATCGACATCACGCCTGGTGTGCGCAGCCTGCAGATTCACTATGATAATCGTCGCCTGCGGCGACAGGATTTGATGGCCGCCCTCGAGTCGTTTGATGCGCAGCTGCCGGAGCGTCCGGAGGTCGCAGTGCCTTCTCGCACCGTGCATCTGCCGCTGTCGTGGAATGACCCGGCGACCCAACTGGCGCAGGCCAAGTATGTGCAGTCGGTACGGCCGGATGCACCGTGGGGTCCCGACAACATCGAATTCATTCGTCGCATCAACGGGCTCGATACCGTCGATGACGTGCACCGCATTGTGCATGAGGCAAGCTACCTCGTTCTGGGGCTGGGCGACGTGTATCTCGGCGCGCCTGTGGCCACGCCCATCGACCCGCGCCACCGCCTGGTGACGACCAAGTACAACCCTGCGCGCACCTGGACTCCTGAAAACGCAGTGGGAATCGGCGGCGCGTACATGTGTGTCTATGGCATGGAAGGTCCCGGGGGGTATCAACTGGTCGGCCGCACCGTACAGGTATGGAATACGCACCGCGTTACCCGCACCTTTGTTGAAGGCTTTCCCTGGTCGCTGCGCTTCTTCGACAAGATACGCTTCTATCCGGTTACCACGGATGAATTGCAGATTCTACGCCGCGATATCCTGCACGGATCTTTCGATCCTCGCATTGAAGACGGCGAGTTCAACCTGGCGAGCTACGAGGACTTTCTGGCAACGATTCAGCCCGGAATCGCCACTTTCAAGGATCGGCAATCCCAGGCATTTCGCGAGGAGCGCGAACGGTGGCGCGCAAACGGCCAGCTCGATTCTGCAGAGGCAGTGATCGAAATGGACGGCCCTGACCCCAGCGATCTGGATGTACCGGACGGCTGCGAGGCGGTGCATGCACCCATGACAGCCAGTGTCTTTCAGGTTGCTGCCGAGCCGGGCCAGCGCGTGCGTGCGGGACAAAAACTGGTGGTTCTCGATGCAATGAAGACCGAGTTGGTGATTGCGGCTCCTTCCGATGGGGTCATTCGCGAATTACTGTGCAAAGCGGGCCAGATGGTAAGTGCGGGGCAGCAGTTGGCCATTGTGTGTATCGGTTGATTTCAACCGCAGAGGACAAATGGATATTGGAACTCTGGAGAGCGCGTATCGAAACGGGACGCTGACGCCCCGTGCGGTCGTTGCGCAGATCTATGAGCAGATTGCGCGCGACGGCGAGCGCCCAGTCTGGATCACGCTCGTGGCGCGGGATGAGAATCTCGCCCGTGCCGCTGCACTTGAAACGAATACGGATGCTCGCGCCCTGCCACTCTACGGAATTCCCTTTGCGGTCAAGGACAACTTCGATGTTGCGGGGATGCCAACCACGGCGGCGTGTCCAGCCTTTGAACGAATGGCGGAGGAGACGGCCACGGTGGTGCAGCGCCTGCTTGATGCCGGAGCCATTCTGATCGGCAAGACAAACATGGATCAGTTCGCTACCGGGCTTGTGGGTACGCGGACGCCCTACGGCATCTGTTCCAGTGTCTTCAATTCTGATTACATCTCGGGCGGCTCCAGTTCGGGCTCCGCGGTCGCAGTGGCCCAGGGCCTGGTGAGTTTCTCCCTTGGCACCGATACCGCTGGGTCGGGCCGAGTGCCGGCTGCCTTCAACCAGTTGGTCGGACTAAAGCCTACTCGCGGATGGTTGAGCACGCGCGGATTATTGCCCGCCTGCCGCACCCTGGACTGCGTCTCAATCTTTGCCGAGACTTGCGCGGATGCGGATCGTGTTTTCCGTATCGCGCGCGGGTTCGATCACGGCGATCCATACTCGCGTGCCCCTGCAACGGGCCAGACCGCGGCCCCATGGAGTCTCTCGACAAGCTTTCGATTCGGTGTTCCGGCCGCGGATGCGCTGGAATTCTTTGGGGATGGAGACGCAGCGGGTTGTTACCAGGCGGCAGTAGCCGCGCTCGAAGCGGTCGGCGGTGTAGCCATCGCATTCGATTATGAGCCGTTCCGGAAGGTGGCAGAACTTCTGTACAGCGGGCCATGGGTCGCCGAGCGCTATGCCGCGATCAAGGACTTTCTTGCCGGTGACCCAGAGTCCGTCGATCCGACCGTCGAAGCCATTATTCGCGGTGCTGCGAAATACTCTGCCGCAGATGCGTTCGAGGCCGCATACGCTCTTCAAAATCTGCACCGCCAAACTGCAGGCGTTTGGGAAGAAATGGACTTCCTGCTGCTTCCGACCACTCCCACGCACTACAAAATTGCCGAGGTGCAGGCAGCGCCGCTTGAGTTGAATAGCAACCTCGGTTACTACACCAATTTTGTCAACCTGCTCGATCTCGCAGCGGTGGCAGTCCCTGCGGGAATGAAACCCAACGGCTTGCCTTTCGGAGTGTCTTTGATTGGGCGCGCATTTTCCGACGATGGATTGCTGCGGATCGCCGACCGTCTGCATCGGCGGCTCAGCCACAACGCTCGGTGGCTCGATGCGCGAGCTTGCATCGACAGTTCCGATACCGGTCGCTGCGGCTCCCTCCGGTTGCGTTTTGATGGCTGTCGTCGGGGCACACCTCGTTGGTCAACCGCTCAATTGGCAACTCGTGGAACGCGGCGCACGGCTGGTGGCCACAACACGGACCGATGGACAGTACCGGTTTTATGCCCTCGCCAATACCACGCCACCCAAGCCGGCGCTGGTGTTCACCCCGGGATTCGCCGGCGCGGGAATCGAGGTGGAGATCTGGGCCATGCCCGAACAGACGGTGGGAAGCTTCCTAAACGCGATTCCACCACCACTTACGCTGGGCACAGTGCGATTGGCCGATGGCACAACTGTCAAAGGATTTTTATGCGAGCCTTACGGCATTGAGGGTGCGCGCGAGATCACGCACCTGGGAGGCTGGCGAAGGTTTATTGCGGAACAAGGATAGGGTCATGGGAGGCGCGGCATGCGAGTGATCATTCGTCGTCATCGTCGTCGCTGCCGGCTTCCTCCTTCTTTGCGGGTTTTTGCTTTTTCAGTTTTCCGGCGAGGGCATCTTCGATGGTGACATGAAAACTCACATCAGCCGGATCCTCATCCACCTCGTAGCGGGCAAGCGGCCTGCCTTCGCGGTCGATGATGAACTTGGTGAAGTTCCAATGGATGTCTCCTCCGGAAAGACCATCCTTGGGGTTGCACAGAAACTTGTAGAGTGGAATCGTTTCAACTCCGTGAAGTCTGGCTGGAGCAAAGACCGGAAAACCGGCATGAATCGTATCGCTGTAGAACTCGCGCAAGGCGGCAGTATCTTTCAGTTCCTCGCCGCCAAAGTCGGCAGAGGGGATGCCGATCACTACGAGGCCCTGCGCGGCGTAATCCTTCTGGAGGTCGTTCAACGCCGATATCTGGTCGCGATAGATGGATCGGCTGGCGAGATTGACGATGAGCAGCACCTTTCCTTTGTAGGTCGAGAGGGGAGCAGCATTACCGTTCATATCAACGAGAGAGAAATCGTAGACGGTTTGCTTGGAAGACTTTTCCTCGGAAGATGCGATGAACCCGCAGGCGAACCAGGAGATAAGAAGAAATGCGAAAAAGCGGCGATGCATTCTGACTCCTCCGAAGCTTGATACTCAGTGATTGCATTGTGCCACTTAAGCGAGTTGAACGCCTATTGTTTTTGCACGACACGACTGTTTTTGCCACGCAGGAATTGTAGATTTCACGACCGTGGCGTGTGGGCGCCCTGATCAGTGTCTCGACCGTGCGGCTACCCGGGCCATGGCGAGCGGCGGCTGACTTAACCGCTTCGTACTTTCGCGGCAAATTGCCGCGGCGAAGCGTCGTTCAACGGATGTGCGCAATGGATTTTGAACAACTGAGGACGTTCCAGCAGGTCTGCCGGTTGAAAAGCTTTTCCCGCGCGGCGGAGAAACTCGGCCTCACTCAACCCGCGATCTCGGCACAGATCCGCTCACTGGAAACTGAGGTTGGCGCGCGCCTGTTTGATCGCGATGGGGGCAAGGTAACCTTCACCGCGGCCGGCCGCCTCTTTGAACCATTCGCCGAACATTGCCTGCAATGTCAGAGCCACATCTTTGTCGCAGTCAGCGAGCTCTACCGCTCCGCTCGAGGGGAAGTCTCTGTCAGCGCCAGCGAGGCTACCAGCCTTTACGTGTTGCCGCCGGTCTTTGCTCAGTACAAGAAACACTACACCCGGGTAAACCTGAACATCGTGCGCGCGGAGCACCAGCGCTCGCTTGAGTCGGTGATCAATCGTGAGGTGGACTTTGCCATCGTATCCTCGCCGGTCAAGGATCCTCGGCTTGTGGTGCAGACGATTCACCGCGACGACATCGTGTTGGCCGTGGCTCCCAACCACCCGCTCGCTACGCGGGAGTCGATCAAACCCGATGACCTGCTTCCCTTTCCCATGCTGCTCCTCAAGCAGGGCAGGCAGCGAAGTTTGATCAACAGCTTCTTTGACAGCTTCGATGCGCACCCTCGCATCGCCATGGAATTGGATTCGAGCGAATTGCTCAAACGCCTCATCTGCGCGGAGATGGGCATGGGATTTCTGCCTCGTACGAATGTCATGGACGATGTGCATGCCGGATTACTGCGCGTCGTAAACGTTGAGGGGATGCGGTTGCACCGCGAGCTTGCCTTGATTTTTCGCAAAGACCGCACCCTGACCCGAGCCGCGCAGGCATTCATTGAAATCGCAACAGCCGGCGCTGCGCAGGACACCTATCCGCCGATGCGCATCACACGTTCACCGCGCTCCGCGCGCTAACTTAGACACTTCAGGAGGTGGAATGAATTGGAAGCGGTTTCCCCTCATCGCAGGGATGCTGCTGGCAGTGTATGGAATGCCGGCGTCGAGCGTAGTAAAGGCGAGAGCACAAGAGCCCAAGTTTCCCAAGAAAACCGGGGTGCAGAGACCCGACGTACAGCACGATATTTCCGACCTCGCTCCGCTGGCGACCTTTCCTGTGCAGGGACATCCCGACTGGATGGCGCTCACCGAGGACGCGGTGTGGGTCACGAGTTCCAGCGCCAATCACGTGGTGCGACTGGATGCAAAGTCCAACCTGCCGGGCGCGATCGTGACGGTGGCAAAGCCGTGCTCGGGCCTGGTGGCGGATTTCGGCAGTCTTTGGATTCCCAGTTGCGGCGACCACTCCGTTGTGCGTGTCGATGTCGTGACCGGTGCGGCCCAGGCCACTATCGCCGCAGGACCGGCTGACTCCGAGGGCGGCATCTGCGCCGGGGCGGGCAGCGTGTGGATCGTTACGTCGAAGGATGGCGACCTTGTACGCATCGATCCACTTACAAACCGAGTGAGTGCCCACCTTCGGATTCCACCCGGATCATTCAACCCGATCTTCGCCAACGGTTCGGTCTGGGTGAGTTCCAACCAGGGCGGGACGCTGGTGCGGGTGAATCCGGACACGAACTCCGTTGTAGGTGAGACACCCATTGGACCGCAGCCGCGTTTCCTCACCGCGGGTGCAGGTTCAATCTGGGTGCTGAACCAGGGCGACGGCACCATCGCGCGCGTCGATGCGCAGACTGGAAAACGGACAGCGCTGATCGCCGCAGGCATTCCCGGACTCGGTGGCGAAATCGCCTTCGGCAGCGGCGCGGTGTGGGCGACCGTCTTCGACTTTCCCATCACGCGGATTGACCCTGCGAACAACGAGGTAAGCGGGCAATGGCACGGTAAAGGCGGCGACAGCATTCGCGTCGGGCACGGGTCTGTCTGGCTGACGAGTCTCATGGGAGCCAAAGTTTGGCGCCTTCCGGTCCCCGAGTTGATCAGAGCGAAGCAGACAATCGAGACTTTTCCTTGAGCGTGACCTTTCTCGGTCGCGCGGCCTTATGGAACAGGCGCGGCGGCTTCGTCCGGGCACATCGCGGAGCAACCTGAAATCCAGTTCCAGGAACCGAAAAGAGCACTTGCAAGAGGCTTTGTTTCACGAGGAATCGATCCGGTTTATCGGCCTCATAAATAACTTGAATGGGACGCATCGTTCCCCTTACTCTGAATTACAGTTCAGGTAGAGCGCCCGTTTTTCCCCTCGTAACGACCGACAACTGACAGCCAATCATTGCATGAAGGGTGGAAGGATTTGTACCGGATTCTTTCAATGAGGCGGAGTCTTTCTACAGGCATCCTTGCCGCGACCTTATTCGCTTTTCGCTTCAATCGGGCAAACCGCGTCGGCTGCCCCAGCGACATTCACGATAGGCTGGTCAGTCTACGCCGGGTGGAATCCGTACTTCTATATGGCCCGTTCGGGCATTCTGAAGAAGTGGGCCGATAAATACGGCGTCGTGATCAAGGTGCAGCGGTTTGACTATGCTGCATCACTCGATGCCTTTGTCGCCAAGAACATCGACGCCTGCACCATGACCAACATGGAAGCACTGGACATGCCGGCCGCTGCGGGTGTTGATTCGACCGCGATTATCTTTGGCGATTATTCCAATGGAAACGACGCGGTGCTGGTTCGCAACAATCTCTCTTTGGCGCAACTGCCCGGAAAACCGATCCTGCTGGTGCAGAAAACCGTGTCGGAATACCTGCTCGAGCGGGCGATGGATCTGAACGGACTGAACGGTCAATTGAACCACTTGAAACTGCTGAACACCAGCGATTCCGACATAGTCGGCGCGTTTCTGGGCAACAAGGGGAACCAGGTCGCGGTCACCTGGAAGCCGCTGGTTTCAGAAATCCTCGCGCAGGATTCGTCGGTGAAGAAGGTATTCGACTCCTCGCGCATTCCGGGCGAGATCCTGGACCTGCTTGTCGTTCGCAGCGAAGTGCTCAAGCGCCCCGATGGTTCAGGAGCGCGATTTGCCAAAGCCGTCACGGGCGCCTGGTATGAAACCATGGCTCAACTCACGGGAGCCGGCCCTGTGTCAGCCAAGGCAATCAGCGGAAGCGCGGCGGCCTCCGACGACAGTGTTGCTTCGTACAAGGAACAACTGCTTACCACCCACCTGTTTTCAACTCCGCAGTCGGCGGCGCAGTTCGCTACCAGCCTCGAACTGAAGCAGAAGATGGAACTGGTCCGGCAGTTCTGCTTCCGCCATGCGCTGCTGGGGCAGAATATTCAGTCGGTGGACGATGTTGCCATTGCGTATCCCGACGGCGGCGTGCAGGGCAAGGCAGATCGCGTCCGCCTGCGCATGGATGCTTCTTATTCGCAGTTAGCGGCGCAAGGAAAGTTGTGAGGATGAGTACGCCCTTCCATCCAGCAGATTTGGTGGGCATCCAGGTAAGGCCGGCCCGGCTATGGACGCAGTCCTTGAGCTGGATATTGTTTGTAGCGGGTATCGTGATTTACGCGCAGTTCTCCATCGCCCGTCACAAGGAGAACCCGGAGGACCGCGTAGCTCCATCTCTTCATCAACTGGTGCAGGGAGTCAAGGCGTCTGTGCTCGAGCCTGCGGAGGAAGACGACCCTGTCGATGCCGGCGCACCGTTGTTTGAACGAGTGCGGCATAGCATGCTCTGGAAAGACACTGTCGCCAGTACGCGACGCTTTCTTATCGCGCTGGCGCTGCTGATTCCCGCCGTCTTGCTCGGGCTGCACATGGCGGTGTTCCCGTATGCGGGCGCCATGTTCCAGCGATTCGTGCTTTTCTTCGACAAAATCGTCGCCCTCTCCCTGCTGCCGATCCTGTTCATCATCTTTGGCATTGAAGAGTGGTCAAAGATCATGCTGATGGTTATCGGCGTGGCGCCCACCCTGATCCTCGACACTTGCAACATCGCACGCAGTGTGCCGCGCGAACAGATCGTGAAGGCATTCACCCTGAAGTCAACCAATGTTGATGTAGCGTATCGAATCGTGCTCAAGCAGGTGATGCCGCAGATCATCAACAGCGTGCGGCTCAATCTCAAGCCTCTCGCGCTCTTCCTGTTTGCCGGCGAGATGATTGCCTCGACGGATGGCCTCGCCTACCGCATTGCGATCATGCGGCGGCACATGGGCATGGACATTATTCTTCCTTACCTGCTGTGGGTCGCGCTGCTCCTCTTCTTTGTTGACTCGTTGCTTCGCATTGCCAACCGGAGGCTGCATCCGTGGTATCAGCCGCTCTAAAACTCGAGCCGATCGGTTCTGCGTCGCCACTCGGGCGGCGCACGGAGATCGCACTGCGCGACGTGTCGGTGGCGTACGCAGTGTCGCGCTCAAACGTGAAGACTGTGCTCTCGGGTATCAACCTCGAGATTGGGGCCGGCGAATTCGTCGTCGTCCTCGGGGAGACCGGTTGCGGCAAGAGCACCCTGCTCAGACTGATTCTGGGCCAGGAGTTTCCGACCGGCGGCGATGTTATCGTGGATGGCAAATCGGTTTGCCGCATCGATGCGCGCTGCGGATATGTTCCGCAAAAGTATTCGCTCTTTCCTGACCGCACCGTCCTGGGCAACGTGATGTATGGTCCCGAGAACGAGCATAGCCACTTTCTTGGCCGCCTGCGACCTTCGTATTGGAGATTCCGCCGGTCACTCCAAGCTGAATCTCAGCTCTTTCTCGAACGCATGGGGCTTCGCTCCCAAGACTTTACAAAATATCCGCATCAGCTTTCCGGCGGGATGCAGCAGCGCGTCGCCATTGCACAAGCGCTGATGATGCGCCCGCCCGTCCTCTTGATGGATGAGGCGTTCAGTGCGCTCGATCCCTCGACACGGGCAAGCCTGCAGGAACAACTGCATGCGCTTTGGCTGGAATCACGGCCCACGATCGTGTTTGTTACGCACAACACGTCAGAAGCACTATTGATGGGAACGAGGCTGATCCTGCTCGGACGGCACCGTGAAGAGGATGCCTCGCGCAGCAATATCATTCTCGACACGGAGATTCCCACTGCCCGGCTGCCCTTCAATCGCCGCCGGCAAAGTTCAGAGTTCCAGGATTTACACGAACGGGTCAAGACGCTCGCCTACAAGTCATCGTCAATGAATCGCGACGAAGAACCCGCTGATCCTTTAAGTACGGCAGGCAATCTGTGATCAAACACTTTCTGATACTCGCGGGTGCGTGCACGGCTGTAGCCAGTTTCGCCATGCTGGCCGGAAGGAATGTTTCGGCCGCGGACGGAACTCCATCCCCGGGCACTCAGGAGTTCTATGCCAAGCGGGTCACTGAAATCCTGCGGAATAACTGCCTCGATTGCCATGGCGAAAAGGCAAAGGGCGGCCTTCGCCTGGACTCTTATTCGCAGCTTCGGCTGGGAGGCGACGATGGCGCGGTGATTGTTCCGGGCGACCCGGAGACAAGCCTGCTTATTCAGGCGATCCGTCGCAGCGGCGATCTGAAAATGCCTCCCAAACACGCGTTGTCCCCTGCAGAAGTGGCTGATCTGGAGGCCTGGGTAAAGGCAGGAGCGATTGGTGGCGACGCGGTTTCCGCAACAGAGCAAGCAGGTTCTGCGGCGCCGGCCTCCGTTCCCCCGCCATCAGCATCGACTGGGCCAGGCGGGGCTTCCGTGAAGACCGTCGCGGTGGATGTAGACGTCGACTTTTTTGAGAACAAGGTACGTCCGATCTTCGCCAACAATTGTTATCAGTGCCACACCGATTCGGCGTCCGGCGGGTTGAGACTCGATTCCAAGGCAGGTTTCGATAAAGGCGGCGGCCGCGGCGCGTTGATCGTCCCAGGAAGTCCCGACAAGAGCCTCTTGATCCAGGCCATCAGGCAGACGGGCATGTTGAAGATGCCCAAGGGCGGCAAGCTGCACGACGACGAGGTGGCCACACTCGTTTCCTGGGTTCAAAAAGGTGCGCCGTGGCCGGCTACACCCTCAAACGCCATCACCTCGGTAACCGCAAAAACGGGCGCCGTTACTGAAAAGCAGCGCGAGTTCTGGTCATTCCAGCCACTCAAGACGGTGCCCCCGCCGCACATTGAGGACGCGCGGCTTGCTCACTGGGCGCGCACCCCCATCGATCGTTTCATCCTTGCGGGCTTGCATTCGGCGGGACTGACGCCCGCGCCGCAGGCCGACCGCCATGCCCTGATTCGGCGCGTTACCTATGACCTGACCGGACTGCCACCGACACAGCAGGAGGTGGACGCGTTTCTCAATGACAAGTCTTCGAATGCATGGGAGAAGGTCGTTGACCGCCTGCTCGCCTCACCCCGGTATGGAGAACGGTGGGGCCGCCACTGGCTGGATGTGGCGCGTTACGCGGAAGACGATGTACGCGGGCTCGATCCCAAGGGGCGCGGCTTCATGCCCTTCGCCGGCGCCTATCGTTATCGCGACTGGGTGATCAAGGCATTCAATGACGATGTTCCTTATGACCGCTTCGTCACCATGCAGTTGGCAGGCGACAAACTACCTTCAAGGTGGACAGCGAGCGGGAACAGAACTTGACCGCCACGACATATCTTGGTGCGGGACCGTGGGTGTGGGATCAGGCGGAGCCCATTCAAGGGCGCGCCGACGAGCGCAACGAACGCGTGGATGCGGTGACGCGCGGTTTACTCGGTCTCACCGTAGCTTGTGCCCGATGCCACAATCACAAATACGATCCGATCCCGCAGAAGGATTACTACAAGATCGTCAGCATCTTCGCTAACTCGAGTTACACGGAATATCCTGTGGTCTCAAAGGCGGCCGCGGCGGCGTATGACAAGAAAACCCTCGAAGCTGCCAGGCTCCGCGCCGATCTCAGGGACTACACCACCGCAGTTGGCAAACAGTTGGCCGAGGCTTTATCGATTCAGACCTCGGACTATATGACAGCATCCTGGAGCGTGCTCGGGAAGCCAGAAGAAAACCGTCGACGAGGTCTCTGCAAGCAAGCATCTTGATCCTGAAGTGCTGCAGCGGTGGGTCGATTACCTCTCGAAAGATCATGCCTATCCCTACCTTGACGACTGGAAGGCGATGCTCGCTTCGCCCGACAGCAGCGAAGATCAGGCCAGGGTGCTGGCCGATGCCTTCCAGAAGCGGGTCGTGAAGGTTCGTGCCGACGCAGCACAGATCGATGAACAGAACGACATCGTTCGCGCTAAAAATGATGTTCCCAAACATCGCCTGCTCGATGCCAAGCCCAGCGAGTTCGAAACATTCGACCAGTTCTGCCCGGGTTGTGAACTGGAGCTGAAAGCACTTCCCACCTTCGACGCCAAGCTTTACTCAGAGCTCTTCGTCACACAATCGGGCGACGAAGATGAGAAGTTCAAACCCGGCGTGATGGTGTTTACAGGCTGGGCCCTGACCCGGCGACTCGGTCCGCAGTGGCAGACATACATCGAATCGCAGCAAAAGCAGATTGCGTCGCTGGAAGATGAGTTAAAGCAAGCAAGTTATCCCTATGTCAATGGCATGGCCGACAAGGCCAAAGATCGTGGACGTGAAGCTCAATGTGCGGGGCAATCCGCACTCGCTGGGCGACGTGGTGCCGCGTGGATTTCTCGATGTGCTCAGCCCGCCAGGCAAAGCGCCTTACTCTGACGGCAGTGGCCGGCTGGAGTTTGCGACCGACATATCGCAACACCCACTTACCGCTCGGGTCATTGTGAATCGCGTCTGGAAATGGCATTTCGGCACCGGCATCGTCAACACACCCGACAACTTCGGCATCATGGGAGACAAGCCTTCCAATCCTGACCTGCTTGAATACCTTGCGTCGGAGTTTGTCAATCACGGACGGTCGATCAAGTGGCTGCAGCGGCAGATTCTTCTCTCCGCCGTGTACCAGACCAGCGTGGAGGAGTCACCGGAGGCGCATGACAAAGACGCAGCCAACCGCCTTTACTCGCACTTCAATCGGCAGCGCCTCGATGCGGAGGAATTGCGAGACAGCATGCTGTTTGCTGCCGGCGATCTGGATCTGAAAGAGACGTCCGGGCCATCGACAGACTTCACACCCGACAACCTGCGCCGCACCGTCTTCTGCAAGGTGAGCCGCTATCGGTTAAACAATTATCTGATGGTCTTCGATTTTCCCAACCCGAGCTTCACGTCGGAGCAGCGGTTTTCGAGCAACGTGCCTCTGCAGCAGCTCTACTTCATGAACAATCCGTTTGTTTACAAGCAGGCCGGCGTTCTTGCTGAACGCGTGCACGCGGAACCAACCGACGAGGCTCGCATCGAGAAAGCTTACGAATACCTGTTCCAGCGTAAGCCTTCTGCCGCAGGAGTTGAAGGTGGGATTGCAAGTTTCTGAGTACAACGCCCGAAAAACCCGGGTATACGATTGAGGGTAAGCCGGTGACCGCGTGGAGCGAGTATGCGCGTGCGCTGCTTAGTTCCAATGAATTTCAGTTTGTCAATTGAGTCAGAAACACGTCTCGGCATCAGGCCGACTTAGCAGGAGATGAAGATGATCCACCGACCGTCGAAGAATGCGATAACCCGGCGCGATGCCCTGCGAACCATGGGGTGCGGCTTTGGCTATCTGAGCCTTGCCAGCCTGGTAGGCCAGTCACTGGCCCGCGCCGAAAGCACGGCGAGCCGTCCATCGTGGATGATCACCGACAAGCCCAGGGCAAAGCATGTCATCTTCCTGTTTATGAATGGCGGCCTGTCGCAGGTCGACAGCTTCGATCCCAAGCCCATGCTTGAGAAGTACAACGGCCAGCCCATGCCGGGTGGTGAGCTGCAGCATGAGCGCAAGACCGGCAACCTGATGAAGTCGCCCTTCAGCTTCAAGAAATATGGGCAGAGCGGCATCGAGGTGAGTGAGATCTTTCCCCACCTGGGCGAGTGTGTTGACGATATGTGCTTTGTACGCTCGGTCTATACAGAGATTCCGAATCACGAGCCTGCTCTGATGATGATGAATACCGGCGCCAACTTTGCCGGTCGACCCTCGATGGGGTCGTGGCTTACCTATGGCCTTGGAAGCACGAACAAGAATCTTCCCGGCTTTGTCGTGCTTTGCCCTGATGTACCTACAACAGTCGGACCGCCGCTCTGGTCGTCTGCTTTTCTTTCGCCCGTACATCAGGGAACATATGTATCCGACGCCGTAGCCAAGTCGGATTTCGATCCGCAAAAGCTGATTGCGAACATCCACAATGATCAATTCGATCTGAAGCAGCAGCGCAAAGAGATCGACCTCGTGAAGCAGTTGGATCAGCTGAACATTGGCTCGACCCGCGAAAACGCGCATGATCCGCAACTGGAAGCGACCATCGGAGCCATGGAGACAGCCTATCGCATGCAGACCGAGGCGCCCGATGTCTTCGACGTGCGCAAGGAATCCGAGGCGATGATCAAGATGTATGGAGAAGGCAGCACCGCTCGCGGCTGCCTCACCGCGGCGCGACTCATCGAACGCGGCGTTCGCATGGTGCAGGTCTATTACGCCAAGGGCGATCCCTGGGATCACCACTTCGACATCGAAATGCACCGCAAGACGGGCCGCGACTCCGACCAGCCCTTCGCCGCGCTGATCAAGGATCTGAAGGCACGTGGACTCTTCGACGAAACCATCATCGTTGCCGGTTCTGAGTTTGGACGCACTCCCGTGGTTGAGGTGGGAAGCGGTTTCATGGGCGGACAGACGCACAACGGACGCGACCACAATCCCCACGGATTTACCATGTGGATCGCCGGCGGCGGATTCAAGCGCGGATTCAGCTACGGTGCGACCGATGACTTTGGCTGGAAGGCGATTGAGAACCCCGTCCACGTGCACGACATCCACGCCACGATTCTTTATCAGCTCGGAATCGACCACACCAAGCTCACCTACCACTACAGCGGCCGCGATTATCGTCTGACCGATCTTGCCGGTAACGTCATACACGACCTGATCGCCTGATAGCCGCTGCATTCATTGCTGACGCCAAGCTGAAATTGTAACCACAGAAAGAAGCCTCCCTCATGATTCGCTTCCCTGCCCTCGCAGTATTCGTGTGTTTGCTCACCCCGCTCGCGTGGTCGCAGTTCGCCGAGCCCGATGGAGGAGGGCTTCAGCCCGGAGTGCTGCCGCTGAAGTGGACCACTGGCGGTCCCAAGTGCATGGAGATACCGGAGTGGCAGGTCCACGAATACAACCCCGATCTGTACATTCTGCGCCAATCGGGATGCACTGACGCCGAGATGCCTTTTCTCTATCTTTTCTTCGGCAAGGACCGCGGCCTCTTGTGGGATACCGGGTCCCGCAACGGCAATCTCGCCCCGACTCTGCAACGTGTGGTACATAACTGGCTAGAACGCAATCATCGCGACCATGTCACCCTTATCGTGACGCACTCTCACTCCCACGGGGATCATACTTTCGGCGACCAGGCAGTGCAGGCCATCAACGATCCCGCCATCCCGATACAGTTTGTAGCTCCCACCGTGACAGCTGCGTCAAGCTTCTTTGGTATCGCGCCCTGGCCCACGGCGCGTGGACACGTCGACCTCGGTGGACGCGCACTCGACATCATCCCGATTCCCGGACACGACGACTATGCAATCGCACTCTACGACCGGCTCACCGGAGTTGTATTGACGGGCGATAACCTCTATCCGGGCCGGCTGTACGTCAAGGACTTCCCCGTTTACAAAGCCAGCACCGAGCGGCTGATTGCTTTCCTTCAAGGCAAGCCGGTCGCGCACGTTCTCGGCAATCACATCGAGCAAACGCAAACCCCCTTTCAAGGATTTTCCCATCGGCTCCATCTACCACCCCGATGAGCACTGCCTCGAACTCACCTTTGGTACACTCCTCGAACTTGAGAACGGTCTCGAGTCAATGCAAACCTCCCCACACAGGCTCGCAACACGCGACTTCACAATATGGCCCGTTGACCCAACCGAGAAGGGCCTGGGGCCGCAGATGGAAGAGATCTTCAAGCGCACCCAGGCCGAGCAACTCGCCAATAAGTGGAATCAACCAGTGCATTGAGCCCCGACCATGCTGTCGCAGACCTCCCTTGCGATGCAGATCATCATTCCTGCTCTGACCCGAAGCCTTTAATGCCCATCGAACGCGAAGCACAAGCACCTCTGCGCGCGCACCCGTGATCGAAAGCAGTGCATAGACAGAGAACCATCGGGTCAAGCTATGCCGCAAATAAGCAGCCATTTTGCGGCACATCGAAATTGTTTATGTCTATGGACTCGGCATCAGCCGTGTGTCACGCTCAGTACAAGGTTCTTAAACCGACAAATTCCCCAGGCAATCTTGCCATAGACACCGGTTGCTCCGCTCACTGCAGCAGGTCACTCGATTCTTTTGCCGCGATTGCGGGGTCGAGTTCCATCTCCTGATCGTCACGACCTCACTTATCTCCCTAGTTCTCAGATCCTCTTCATGCGCATGCAGAGGAACAGCATCGGTCCATCATTGGAGGCCATCGTCCATGCGTTTCTGTCGTTCCCTCTACCTTTCCATCGCCACCTGCCTGTTTCTTTCAATCCCTGCGATAGCGCAGACCGCGCTGACTTCCCTGCATGGGACCATCAGCGATCAAACCGGGGCGGTGGTGCCCGGAGCGCACATCTCGATCAAGAGTCCAGACACGGGCTTCAGTGCCGAGCGTGTCTCCGATGTGCATGGAGATTACGCCTTTGAGCAGATTCGTCCCGGAAGTTACACGGTCCTTGCAGAGGCACCAGGATTCTCGTCAGAGAAGCAGGCGGTGGAGTTACTGGTGAACCAGGCTCGATCTGCCGACTTCAAGCTTGGAGTTCGAGCGGCCAATGCTGAGACGGTAGAGGTGGAAGACACCACCGCGGGACTGAACACCACGGACGCAACCATCGGCACTCCTTTTGATACCGCTCAGATTCAATCGCTGCCCTTTGAGGGCAATAACGTGCTCGATCTGTTAAGCCTGCAAGCAGGCGTGCTCTTTCTCGGTGACAAGACGACCACGCAGCAGGACAGCGACAGCCGCAGCGGTGCCGTAGACGGGGCGCGCTCCGATCAGAGCAACGTCACGCTCGACGGACTCGATGACAATGATCAGAACAAGGGCTATGCCTTCAGTGGAGTGCTGCGCTCCACCCGCGATTCGGTGGAGGAATTCCGCGTTGTGACAACAAATTCCAATGCTGACTCAGGCCGCTCCTCGGGGGCGCAGGTTTCGCTGGTGACACGGAGCGGAACGAACACCTATCACGGCAGTGTGTACGAATATTACAGACCGACAAATACAGTAGCGAACGATTGGTTCAATAAGCAGGCTGAGATCTCGGCCGATGAACCGAATATTGCCCCCAAAGAATTGCGCAATACGTTCGGTGGATCCTTCGGGGCGCCAATCCAGAAAGATAAGCTCTTTTACTTTGTTGCCTACGAAGGTCAGAGGACTGCCGAAGACCAGCAGGTGACACAGGAAGTGCCGATGGCGAGTTTTCGCGCAGGTAATCTGACGTATGTCAGCGCCGGAGGCACGACCACCCTGAACCCTTCGCAGATTGCCTTCATGGACCCGAATTGCTCTGCGAATGGATCTTGCCCGCTAGGTCCAGGTGTCAATCCCGCCGCCGAATCATACTACGCACAATTGCCTGCGCCGAACGGCGTGCAGTTAACCGATGGATACAATCTTGCGTCGTACACGTTCGCCTCACCCGCGCCGCAAAGCCTCAGCACCCTGATAGCGAAAGTCGACTACAACATCCATGCAAACCATCGATTGTTCCTGCGCGGCAACATGCAGCAGGATAGTACCTTCAGCGCCGTTCAATTCCCGGGGCAGGCGCCGGACTATCGCCTCTTTGACGATTCCAAGGGTATCGCGGCCGGAGACGTTTGGACTCTCTCCAATTCGATGGTGAACAATCTTCGCTACGGGCTGGTGCGACAGAGTTTCGCGAACCGTGGTTCGACTACCTCGAACTATGTCACATTCCAGGATATTGCGACACTTACGGCGGCCGGTTACACTTCGCAAGTTATCAACGTTCCAACCCACAACTTCGTCGACGACCTGACTTGGGTCAAGGGAAAACATACGCTTCAATTCGGCGGTAACTACCGGCTTATCTTCAATAACCGCTCCTCGGATGCAACCCTGCATAACTCCGCCGAAGTCACCTACGAACTGTTGGCAGTGGGAGCGATTGCAAACACCTCCGTCGCCGGCCAGCCGCCGGCCAGTCTCGACCCAGGCGGATTCGGATTCCCCGCAGTGTCATCGAGTTATGCTGCTGCCTACGACATCGCCATCGCCAACATTACCGGCCTTATCACATCGGCCTCAGAGTATTACAACAACAGCTATAGCAATGGCCAGCTAACGCCTCTTCCTCCTGGGGAATGGGTAAGCCACCAGTATCTGACCAACGAGGCGGAGTATTACGCGCAGGATCGATGGAACCTCAAGCCGAACCTATCCCTCACATTCGGTCTTCGTCATACCCTGATGCAGGTTCCTTATGAGCGGAATGGCCAGGAGATCGCCCCAACGATCAATCTCGGGCAGTGGTTTAATCAGCGCGCTCAATCTGCGGCCCAGGGCAACGTCGTCGAGCCGGCATTCGGCTTCGAGCAAGCGGGAAGATCCAATGGCAAGCCGGGGTTCTGGACCATGGACAAACTGGATCTTTCCCCGCGCCTCGCCGTTGCCTATGCCCCCAATCCAAAGACCAGCGTTCGTGCCGGATTTGGCTTGTACTTCGATCACTTCGGGCAAGGCATCGTCGACTCCTTTGACCAGCAGGGCGAGTTTGGGCTCGTCACCGCCGATCGCGCGCCGGTGGGCCAATATGTCGATACCACCCCGCGATTTTCCGGCCCCACGACAGTGCCCACCAGCATCATTCCGCCCATCACCGTCACCGGTCCCACCCCGGTTGTGCCGGGTAACGATCTGGCGCTGGCATGGGGCATCGATCAAAACCTGAAGAGCCCCTACTCGTATGTCTTCAATCTTTCCCTCCAGCGCCAATTCGCGCGCGGGCTGACCATGGAAGCGAACTACACGGGGCGTCTTGGCCGACGCCTGCTGCAGATGCGCGACATCGCTACGCCTCTCGATCTGAAAGACCCAAGCAGTGGCAGCGATTACTTCGCAGCGGCTACCGCCCTCGATAAGTTATCGGACGCTGGCACGCCTGTGTCCTCCGTGAACCCTATTTCGTATTGGGAGAACATGTTCCCCTGGCTGGCGGGCGGAGGCCTTTCGGCGACCCAAGTTGCATACGAAAATTTCAGCCCCTTCCGAGGCAATGAGTCGTCGGCTCTGTTCGTTCTCGATGCCATCCCGGATTACCTCACCCCGAACAACCAACTCTATCGTTACTTCGATCCACAATATTCTTCGCTCTATGTGTGGTCTTCCATTGGATCGAGCAGCTACCACGGATTACAGTTGGCGATCCATCAACAGGAAGCGCACGGCATCGCGTTCGATGCGTATTACACGCTCTCGAAATCCATCGATCTTGGCTCCGACGCGGAACGCAGCGGCCCCACCGCGACCTCAAATGGCGGCTACTTCAGCCAGATCATCAACGTCTACAATCCGCGCGGCAACCGCGCCGTCTCTGATTTCGACGTACGTCACGCGATCACGGCCAACCTCGTTGGAGGGTTGCCGTTCGGTCGAGGACGACTGATAGCGGCGAACGCGAATGCGCTGACAAACTCCATTATCGGCGGATGGAAACTGACCGGTCTCACCCACTGGACGAGTGGATTGCCGTTTGGCTCCATCGATGGCCTTGGTTGGGGAACTGACTGGGCAGATCAAAGCTGGAATGTATCCACTGGACCCATTGCTTCTGGGGGCCATCGGTACGACAGCGGCGGCCAGCCGAACGCGTTTAACAACCAGGCTGCGGCGATTGCTAATCTGCGTCCTCCGTATCCTGGCGAGGCAGGGCAACGTAATGCGTATCGCGGCGATGGCTATTTCAGCGTTGACACTGGGCTCGCCAAGACCTTTTCCATATCAGAGCAGCATCAGGTCAAGTTCGCATGGGAGACATTCAACGCTACCAACTCGGTGCGCTTCGACCCGGCCTCCGTCTCCAATAACCCTTACGGTAACCCGGGCAGCTATGGACGCTACACGACCCTGCTCACTCAGGGAAGGCGCATGCAATTGTCCTTGCGATACAGTTTCTAGGTTCGCGGACCAATCAAACGGCGCGGCGATGGGTCGGCATGCGTCCAACCAACACCGGCCTGCTCGGGCCGAGAAGCAGCCA
The DNA here is from genome assembly GCA_963737665.1 of uncultured Acidobacteriaceae bacterium. GTDB lineage: Bacteria > Acidobacteriota > Terriglobia > Terriglobales > Acidobacteriaceae > Telmatobacter. The sequence goes on along the minus strand of CAVTTW010000016.1, from coordinate 170,106 downwards.
CGCCGTGGGAAGTCTGATCTGATGAAGTCTTAGGTCGGCCCTCCCGCGCGAGATCTTGGGAGGGCCCACCGTCGAGCGCCACTCGCATAACGACTATTTCGGCGCGTTTGATGCTTCCAGGCGACCGCCACGGATCCAGTCGAGAATCGTACGGTATTGCTCGCTAGACTCGTTCCCGTGCCAACGCTGGCCGCCGTTATGTGTAGCCAGGTAATCGCCAACGTTTCCTGCACTGTCGGTGGGCCGTGTCGGTTTGATCACTAAAAGGCTCTTGTCGGGCTCGCTAATGTCAACCACACGCATCGCGTACTTGTAGTTTTCCTTGCTGTCCTGGTCCGAGAAGACTCCTTGCGCGTTGGGCGGCTCGAGTTTGAAGATCACGTGGCTCGCATGACAGAAGACACACGCCTTTCCGTCCGGCCCTGGCGCCGCAAGGATGGGCTCAACCTTACTGACGAAGTAGCGGAAGTCAAGCACCGAGCCAGGCTGCACATCGCGCAGCGCTTCGGTCAGGTTCTTGCCTTGCAGAACGCTGCTGGCTATGAGTTTGAGCCGGGGGTTGCTGGAATTTTGCAGCTTGCTCATGTCTTCACGAAAATCAGGACGCTGCTCGACTCCCTTCACCTTGCGCAACGTATCGAGCGCAGCGGCACTGACGTTGGCGTCAGGGTTCAGCAGGCTGGCCAGTACCGTGTCAACGACAATGGGATACTCCAGCGGCTCCTTGATCTTCTGGGCTGCGGCATGCCGATTGAGGAAGTCCTGATCCTGAGACACTGCGCCGCCGGCCACGCCGAGGCGCCTCTTCAGGAACTGGGGATTGCCTGCCTCCTCCATAAGAATGGACAATGCCGAGTTATTGAGATCGGCGAAGGCGGCCTTCACCGCGGCTGCGGACTGGGGATCGTTCAGGAAGTGCTCGAAGCAGACACGCAGTGCGGCGCGCTGCACCTCAGGATTGAAGGAATGCAGTCCTGCCAGCACCTGTTCCTGGAGCTTGGGTTCGTGCATCAGCGCGGTGAAGGACGACGCCGCATCTAGTACCTGCGCGTAGTTCTTGGGACGCGGCCTGGCCTCGAGCATCACCCGCAGCGCGTCTTGAACGCTGGTTTGGTGCTCCCATGAAGAGTCTTCGGGCAACGCGGCAAGTAGCGGAAGTACCACGGCCTGGCTGTCGGGATTCCCCTGCTTGAGGATTTCGACGACCTTATCGACAAGTTTGGGATCGGGCGCAGGCGTATCGAGATTGAGAATACCGCGCTGTCCGCCTTCATACACGTAGCGGACTGTCTCACGGACATCCTGGTTCGGATCCTCCGAAAGGTCGAGCGCGGCCAGTGCAAAACGCGCGTCGCCCGACTCGCTCAGCGTGCTGCCCGCCTTCAACACCTCGATCTTCATCGGGTCGTCGGCGCCCTTGAGACAAGCCAGCAGGGCGTCTTCCAACTCTGGGCCTGAACTCTTGAAGAAGTGAATCAGATCGCTGTCGTTGCCGATGCGCGTCTGGAAAAATCCGTTGTGAGCGTCATACTTGAAATCGACGGTTTCTCGATATGGCGAATACTCGTACCCCGGCCGATGAAGATCGGGCACGCCGGTGATGTACTTGGTAAGCACTGCGGGCAGCCCGATCGAGACCGTATCTGCTTTAAGGGCGGGAAGCGCATAGTGGCGGATATGGAAATCCCAAAGGGCATTCAGTATGCCTTCACGGCCCAGCGGCGTTCCCTCGCGCAAGACCTTTGCAAGTACCTGTGCCTGGTCGCGCGCTACGGTCTCATAGCCAGCGCTGATGCGATCCTTGTCCTCGTCCTTGGCGCTGGCCCGCACCCACGCGGAAAGATATCCGGTGTTTTCATCGAGCAGGTCGTAGATGCTCTCCTGCAGGCCGCGGCGAACCATCGGATCTGTCTCCGTATTCAGCCGCACCGCAAGCGCTTCCAATGTACCGCGGCGCACTTCGGGCTTGTCCACCTGCCAGTAATACCAGCGCCACACCCCGCCGGCGGCTTCGAACCGAACGTAGGGCACGGGATCATTCAGGTCGCGCTCAAGAGCGGCCAGCAATTGCGGATCATCAGTCAGGTCACGGAAATGCTGATTGAAGAGCCGTGCCGCGCCCCAGCGCGTGCGGGCATCGGGCGAAGCCAGTGCAGCAGCGAGCAGCTTGCGCCCCTCGGGCGCAGCCTCTTGTCTCCGCGAAAGAATCATGCGGATCGCATAGGCAGAGGTGGTCTGCACCATCTTGCTCTGGATCGCCCAGGCTCTTGATCAGAACCGGCAGGGCTCCAGGGTCCGCCATGTGCCCCAGCGCGCGGGCTGCGGCTTCGCGGGCAAGCGGCTGATCGCTGTCCGCCAGGACCTTTCGAATCTGGCGCAATTCCGACTCGGGAGCCAGGTCCCAGTACTGGTCGAGTTGCTGCAGAAGCAGGGGAAGATCATTGGTGGCCAGAGCCTTCGCGGGAGCGGGATAAGCCGCATCCCAGTTCTTGGCTTTGGTATCTCCCGGATACAGCGTCGACAGCGCCATCACCGCAAACTGTGTCGCCCGGAAAGGCGTGTTGAAGCCCTGGTAAACAGGATCGCCCTCCCAGCTGCCCTCAGGCCGCTGCGCCGCCAGCATGGCCTTCACCGCCGTAGCCAGATGCTCGTCGCTCTCCGGCCGGTGGCCCGCCTCGGCAAGCGCCAGCACCGCGTTATAGGAGATGAAGTCGGCGGGCTTGGCTTTCTTGTCGAACGGATAGGGCCACCCTCCCTCGGGAGTTTCATACTCGTACAGCTTGTCGATCAGAGTGCCAATCTGCGTAGCGTACTTGTCGCGATTGATCTCCGACAGAAACATGATCTTCCAACTCAGGTCGATCACGTTTTTCGGCTCATCGGGCACCGCCAGTTGTTCCACGTGATCGCGCTGCGATCAGCCAGTCCTGGTTGTGCGTTTCGGTATAAGCGAGGTCGAATGTATGCCAGCTCTGGGCTGCAATTTCAAATGGGCTGACGTCGGGTTCGCAGCCGTCTGCCTCATCGCCGGGCATCGTGGTCACGCCCTTGTAGTGGATCTTGAGAAACTCTGCATAGGGCAAGTCGAAGTTCTTGCGCGGCGGATCGTGAGTTACATTGTGCTCGAAGTCGTGAGCGATCAATGGCAGGCGGCTGGCCTCGGTACGCGCCGTATAGATGATGCGTACCCAGTTCGTGTTGGGCTCGCCGTACAGTGGCCGCGCGTTGTTGTAAATGCGATCCGTGAGGAATTCCAAGCCGGCACGCTGAGTCGGCGCGTAGCCGTTCTGCACCGCCTTCAAATACCCGCGCGTGGTGAATTGCGAAGGATGGCACGCAATGCACAGTTGCGTCTCAGAGTGCTGCATGGTGGTCCGCAGCGCGATAGCGCCGCGACGGGGCGTGTTGGACAGCCACGTGTCGCCCATGTTGACCAGGAAATCCATGCCGGCACGCACGGCCTCGTGCGGATCTTTGTTCGGAGGGACGCTGTATTCATAGGTATGCAGTTGATATGCCGGATGATTGGCGGCGACGCGAACGTAGTATTCCTGCCCAGGTTGAAGGATACGAGTGCGGAACTTGTACAGCCCCGGATAATTCTGCGTCGCCTCAACCTGGTAGACAAACTCTCCGTCGTTGAACGGAACCACATCCGGCATGTCCACTGGCATCCTTGCCCAACTGAAAGATATCCACGTCGAGCGGAACATCGCGATCCGTCACGTTCAACACGAAGTACACCAGCCTTGGCTGCTTCTCGTGGAACGTGAATCGGAACCATTGGAAGCCTTTGAGCATAGCCTCATAAGCGTCTTCGCTCTTGGAGGGCGCATAGGGCCGCTCATCGTCGCTGCCGAAGATCGTTTGACCCAGCTCGAAGGTCTGCGCGACCTGCCATGTATCGTTGGGTGCGGCGGCTATGACCCCGCGGTCCAGATTGTGCGAACTGGCAGGGCGCGCGGCTGAGGGTTCAGCGATCCTGTGCATGGTCGCAGTGATCTCAGGAGTGTGGCCCGATGCGGCAGCAGAAAGGCTGACTGTGGCTGGCCCCGCAGAGCGAGGCCGTACGGTGAGGTAGAAGTCGAGATCCGCGGCATGAAGCCATTTTGATTCGACCGGCCCCTGCGCATCGCTTACGGTGGCATGAATGGCGTCATTGCCCTGAAGCTCTGCGGGATCTTTAACCGATACCGTGACCGCGTAGAGCGCGCCTGCAGCTGCCGAACCCAACTGAATGGTGTGCGCAGAAGCAGGCGCAGCCTGATCCGCATGAACGGGTCGACCGATGCGAATCGCGGCGCCGAGAACACATGCTGCGATGATGAGCGGAACAATTGTCCAGCCGGCGATACGACGACTTCTCGGCTCGATTCCCATGATTGACCTCGTGTTTAGGAGAAGATTTTTTGCGTGCCAAAACCTCGATGCAATATCGAGATAGAAACTATATATCCATTGGGGTGAAACTCGCCAAAGGCCTTTCGCGCATGCTACGAGATCTCCGAGCTCATTGTGTGCAACTTCGTTGAAGGAAAAGGCTTTGCCGCTCCCCGGCAGGGAAGATAATTTTCGAATCAAAAGATGTTCGTTGACATATCTGATCCCCGGCCGCTAGTATCCTGCACGGAAATGAGACGTCTCATTTTTCTTCCCTATGTTGATTGATTTCGGCATTATTCGCCCGAGACCGCGGCCGCCCCATGACTCCACCGGCATACCTGGCACGTGATCGGCCATTCGTGCGCACTCGAGGGCGATTGGGATTTTACTGCCACTCGCGTCCGCGCCCTGGTCTGATCCCTGGAGTCACTGGTTAGGGCGCTAGATCGTGCGCTTCAAGATGAGATACATGAAGTTTCAGAAGGAATTCGAGTTCATGCCACCAGGAAGGTTTTCAGCAAGATATATCCGGATCATTTCCGCCGTCTGCGCCTTGGCTTGCCTGGTGCCGGCTCTGAGCACCGCGCGAGGGCAGTCTCACTCCGAGTGGCTGACCAGCAGTGGAGACGCAGCTCGCGACGGATGGCAGCGGTCCCCGTCCCGTATCAACGCCACAAATGCGGCAAGGTTGCAATTGCTCTGGAAAGTCAAGCTTGCCAACAAGCCGATGGGCATGCAGTCGTTTCGAGAGCCTCTGATCGTTTCCGGCGTGAAGACAGCGGACAGTTCTGCAACCTTGGCCATTCTGGCCGGAGCAGCCAACGATGTCTACGCAATCGATGCGGAAAATGGGAAGGTGATCTGGCAGACCAAGCTGAAGTGGGCATCGGACAAGCCGCAAGAGCAGGGCGAAGGCAACGGGTTCATCTGCACCAACGCCATGGCGGCGACTCCGGTCGTCTCGCCCATCGATGCTCCGGTGAGGCGCCTGTACGTGCTGGCCAGTGACGGATACCTGCACACGATGGACTTAGCCACCGGCGACGAAAGCGACACTCCGATTCAAGTGTTTTCCCTTCCCTATGCAAAAGCCTATGGGCTGAATCTGGTCAACAATGTGATCTACACCGTCACGGGTCAGGGTTGTGGAGGCGTTCCCAATGCACTGTACGCCATCAACCTTGACGACAAGAAGGTAACAGTGTCCTCCCCACCGCAGGCCGGCATATGGGGCACTGCAGGCACGGCGATCGGGTCCGACGGCACCATCTATTTCGAGTCAGGAGACGGCCCCTATGACCCTTCGACGGGAAAGCTCGCCACCAGCGTGCAGGCCTACACATTCGCCAACGACAGTCTCACCCTGAAGGATTACTACACGCCCAGTAATCACCAATGGCTGACGAGAAGAGACCTCGACATGAACGACACCCCTGTCGTATTTCCGTATCAGGGTCGAGATGTGGTCGTAGCGTCGGGCAAAGAAGGCCGGTACTTCCTCCTCGACAGCAAATCGCTTGGCGGCGCTGACCATGAGACACCGCTCTTTCGCAGCGTGCTCTTCTCCAATACCAACGCAAATTTTCAAACCGAGGGAACATGGGGTAGCCTCGCCAGTTGGGAGGCGAAAGACGGCACCCGCTGGGTACTCGGCCCTACCGGTGGCGAGGTAGCTGTCAAGATTCCCATCACCTACGGTGCCACGCCGCACGGCGGGATAATCGCACTCAAATTGAATGACAAAGACGGCAAGCCGGAACTCGATCCAGCCTGGCTCTCGCGAGACATGATTACATCGGAACCTCCTGTGATCGTCAACGACGTGGTCTTCGTACTTGCCGCCGGAGAGTTTACCGGGCAGGCAAACGATGAGGTCGGCGGGCTATACAGTGCAGCCGATCGCATCCAGACGATCCGTGCCTGCAAAGCTCTATGCTCTCGACGCCACGACCGGCAAGGAACTCTATTCCAGCGGCGACCAGGTCACCTCTTTCCTCCACCAGGCCGGCCTTTCTGTCGCCGATGACAAAGTCATGTTTGGAACCTTTGACGGAACAATCTATTGCTTCGGCCTCAAATGAAACCTGCTTTCACGGTCACATCGGAACATTGCCACGGTATGAGTTCAGCGAATATACGACTAAGGGGCCTAATCGTGAAGAAGAGAATTTGCGGTCGCGCAGCTGGGTTCGTTGGAGTCATAGCAGTGCTATGTTCCACGTTCGCAGCGGCGCAGGAAGAGAAAGGCGACTGGCCCATGGCTGGCGGAGATCCGGGACAAAGCGGCTGGCAAAAGAATGAGTCGATTCTTTCACCGGATGACATCGCCGCGTCGTTCAAGTTGCTCTGGAAGATCAAGCTGGGCCAGCCGACAGGAGACGAACGATCGTTCAGCGAGCCGCTGCTCGCAGGGCGCCTGATCAATGCACAGGGTTTCAAAGACATCGTCTACTGGGGTTCTGCGGACACACTCTACGCCGTGGACTCGGAACTTGGCACGCTGATCTGGAAGAAGCGCTTCGATGTTCAAGCAGCTGGCCCGACGCCAGGGTGCGGAGTATCGAGCTTGAACATCCTGATGGAGCCGCCCCTGGTCATCAACTTTCGTGCCCGGCGCAAGCGCGTCCCCGGCACGCCCCGGCCTCCGGAACCCCCAGCGGCAGAACCGACCCAACGCCGCCTCGGGGTAGCTCCAGGAGGCGGCTACTTTGGATTAAAGGGTATTTATGTCCTTACACCCGACGGCATGCTCCATGAACAAGTGATGACGACGGGCGCAGACTTCGCGCCACGCGGTAAAGTTTCTCCCGGCGGCGAATGGTAAAGCATACGCTTTGAACTTTGCCGATAAGACCATTTACACCGCAACTGGCCACGGGTGCGGGCGCACTCCCAACGGCTTGTGGGCAATTGATCTGACGTCGGCGGATTATCCGGTTATGAGCGACGACACACACAAGGTGAGTCCGCTCGCCATAACTGGCCCCGCCCTCACGGCGGACGGCACAGCTTTCATCGTGACAGGAAATGGGGGTTCCGGGCCTTCGTCAAATGATGACCCAATCCATTCCGGCAGTCTAGTCGCCCTCACTAAGGACATGAAGATTAAGGATTGGTACACGCCCGAGGAAGGCATGGTCGCCTATGCAGGCATCTCTCCGCTGATCCTCACCTATAAGGACAAACCGTATGTTGTAGCTCCAGGTAAGCAAGGAAGCGTTGCCCTTCTGGACGCTTCCTTACTTGGTGGTTCAGATCACCATACTCCCGTCTTCCAAACCAATCCTCTCGGCAAGCCCGGACAAAAGCACGGATGGGATGGGTTCGCAACCTGGCAGGATAAGTCCGGAACTACCTGGGTATTCGCCTCCGTGTCAACTGGAGTTTCCTTAAACGAAAAGGACATTAAGTCGTACGGGCCGACACCGCATGGTGCGGTAGTTGGCTTCAGGGTTGATGATGACGCGGGCAAGCCTGCCCTGACTCCGGTCTGGGTCTCAGCAGACATGGTAAATCCCGCGCCTCCACGCATCGCCAATGGCGTCGTCATCGCGTTGGCCGGAGGAAACGCGTCCACACATGCCAGCCTCCATGTCTTGAATGCATCGACCGGCGCAGAACTCTATTCCAGCAAGGACGAGATTCCCACGGATGCGCCGCTGGCAGGCGTTTCCGTTGGCGATGGACACGCTTTCTTCACAGACCGCAACAACGTACTTTATTCCTTTGGGATCGGAATGGAGCACTAAGGGCACTGAACAGATGCACAAATCCTTAAGTCTACTAACCAGGTTATTGAGGAGAAATTGAAATGCTAAGTCGCGCTACTGTTCAGGAAGCCATCAACGCCGGTGGCGGTGTGCTCCGGTTGGAACCGTCCTGGGTTCCTCGCTCTTTCATGATTCCCGGGCGAAGGCTAAAGCTCCATCCCGATGATCTGTACGCGTTCGGCGCGCAGAGAGGCGGTATCAACGAGCGTTGGTTCTCCTCAACAACCAAAGCTTCCAATGGACCCGCGACCACGGCTGACGAGGGTCTCAGTTATGTCCATCCCATCAGCGGAAGCAAGTTCCTTCTCAAGGACGCCGTAGACACCGCAGGCGACCTTCTGCTCGGCGCCGACGTGATGGAGCGCGAAGGCGGATGGAATCTGCTCTGCAAGTTCTTCGATAATCTTGGCCCGATTCCACACCATATGCATCAGAGCGACGAGTTCGCCAAGAAGGTCGGGCAGAAAGGCAAGCCTGAGGCGTATTACTTCCCGCCGCAGTACAACCAGCTTAGTAATAACTTCCCACACACTTACATGGGCCTGGAACCTGGAACCACCAAGGACGACATACATCGCTGCCTCGAACGGTGGGATCGCGGAGATAACGGCATCCTTCTCCATGCGCGTGCCTACCGCCTTGAGCCGGGCAGCGGCTGGCAGGTGGATCCGGGCATCCTGCATGCTCCCGGGTCTTTGGTGACATATGAACCCCAGGTCAACAGCGACGTGTTCGCCATGTTCCAATCTGAAGTCGATGGCCGCCTGGTTGATTGGAGCCTGTTAACGAAAGACGTCTTGCCCGAGTATCATCACGATCTCGATTACCTGATCAGCATGCTCGACTGGGAAGCCAACGTGAATCCGGAATTCGCGAAGACAAATAAGCGCCATCCCGTGCCGGTTGCGGAGATCGAAACCATGGAACACTCCGGCTATCGGGAGTTGTGGATTACCTATGGAGGCAGGTACTACTCCGCCAAGGAACTCACGGTCCTGCCGGGACGAACGGTGACAATCAAGGACGCTGCGGCATATGGACTCATTCTGACTCAGGGTCACGGCACGTTCGGAGATACTCCCGTTTCGACCCCGTCGATGATTCGCTTCGGTCAGCTTACCGAGGACGAACTATTCGTGACTGCCGCTGCGGCGCTGCAGGGTGTGGTCATCAAGAATCCAAGCGGTACGGACCCCCTGGTCATCCTGAAACACTTTGGCCCGGGTAATCCCGACGCCGAATCCCTGCGCAGAGATCGCTGAGAGTGCTATCGCCATGAGTGCAACCAAACATCAGTTCCCTGCCCTCCACAATGCGATGTGGCCCGGCATCGTAGGCAAAGGCGAAGGCTCCGAGCCGGTCATCGACCTCGATACCATGCTCCGCCTTACCGCCGAGGCTGAGGTTGACGGGACGAAATTCGATGGCGTCGATCTGTTCCTCTCGCTGCCCCACACCGACATCGATTCGAGCGACGAAGAACTCAAGAAGCTGGCGGATAAACTGTCCGCGCATAAGTTGGTCGCTGGATCATTGGTTGCACCCGTCTGGCCTCCGGTAGGCGGTGGCTCCGCAATGGGATCGGCCGACGAGCGGGCGCGCTTTCTCACCCAGGTTCGCAAAGCGTGCGCCATTGGGCAAAAGCTCCGTAGTCTCGGCATTCGCAAATATGGCGTAATTCGAATCGATTCCGCCGCGGGTCCAGCCGACTGGGCACAGAGTCCCGTTAACAACACCCGACTCATCGCGGACACATTTCGAGAGGCGTGCATCATCGCCGAGGCGCATGGAGAACGGCTTGCTGCCGAGGGCGAAATCTGCTGGGGCGGCATGCACGGTTGGAAACATATGGTGGAACTACTCGAGTTGGTGGACCGCCCCCAGACTCTCGGGTTTCAGGCGGACATGGCGCACACCATGCTATACACCCTGGGATATAACTCCCCCGAAAGCAGATTGCTGCCCGCGGACTATGACTGGACCGATCGCCAGGTGCTCGTGGATGCTCTGCGTCAGGTTGCACATGTGCTGCGGCCGTGGACGATTGACTTCCACGTCGCTCAAAACGACGGCACAGTCAAGGGTTCAGGCTCTCACGACAAGACTGGACGTCATTGTCCCCCCGACGATCCAAACGGCAAGATGGATATCGTCGAGATAGCCGGCGTCTGGATGCGCAATGAGGACGGAACACCAACCCGCGCCTATCAGCACATCTGCTGGGATGGCTGCATGTTCCCCAACGCCATGATGACGGCGCCTGATACCTGGATCAAAATCCTTTCCACAATGATTCGAGTACGCGACGCGCATGGCTGGAACTGAAAGACGGAGACAAAAGCCTTGGCCACGGTGAAGGAGCTGAATATCGGGATCGTTGGTTACGGCTTCATGGGCCGTACGCATTCGAACGCTTACCTGCAGGCGCCCCGCTTCTTCAAGCTGGGTTATCGCCCGGTTTTAAAGGCGGTCTGTGCGCGTAACGCTGCGCGTGTGAAGGAGTTTGCCGGGAACTGGGGATATCAATCGGTCGAGACGAACTGGCGCGAACTGGTTGCCCGGAAAGATATCGATCTGATCGACATCGCCAGCCCCAACGACACACACGCCGAGATCGCAATCGCGGCCGCCAGGGCGGGAAAGATGGTTCTCTGTGAAAAGCCGCTCGGCCGCACTGCCGACGAGGCACGATCGATGGTCGAGGCAGTCGAGGCGGCGAACGTGCCCAACATGGTCTGGTACAACTACCGCCGCGTTCCGGCTGTCGTCATGTTGAAGCACTTACTCGATGAGAATCGCTTTGGGCGAATCTTTCACTACCGCTCACAGTTTCTGCAGGACTGGACGATATCTCAGGATCTGCCGCAGGGCGGTGAAGGCTTGTGGCGACTCGATAGCGCAGTCGCAGGCAGTGGTGTCACGGGAGATCTCCTGGCACATAACATCGATATGGCGCTATGGCTGAACGGACCAATCACCGAAGTTACTGCCATGACTGAAACGTTTATCAAGGAGCGAAAGCACACCCTCACGGGTCAGGTCGAGCCGGTCGGAATTGATGACGCCAGTGCATTCCTCTGCCGGTTTGCCAACGGCTCGATGGCTCTGTTTGAGGCCACGCGATATGCCAGAGGCCACAAGGCTCTCTTTACCCTCGAGATCAATGGGGAACGCGCTTCGGCGTCATGGGACCTGCACGATCTTCATCGTCTCAACTACTTCGACCATCGCGATGAGGGTCAACTCCGCGGCTGGAAGAGCATTCACATCACCGACGGTGATCATCCATACATGAAGCATTGGTGGGTTCCCGGTCTGCAGATCGGCTATGAACATACGTTCATTCATCAGGTAGCTGATTTTCTGTTGGCACTTGAGGGCGGCCGGGCTGAAGCACCCACTTTCCGGGAAGGGCTGGCAACGGAGTATGTCACGGACGCCGTACTGCGGTCCGCCCACACAAAACAATGGGAACAAGTTTCGGTCGCATAACCCCGGCACACTTAGGACGAGGACGAATATGACTCCCGAATCGAACGGCCACAGGCAAGGTATGGCAAGAAAGCCGGCTCCGGAGGCACTTATGGTCTGTGCTCTCCTGGCCGCCGGTCTGGTCAGTTGGGTCTCTTCGCGTAATGCCGACGCGCAACAAGAGGCTCCCGCGCACCGCCCTCCACCTGCATTCCACTTCGTCCAACCCGATCCGGTCAACTTCGATGATCATGTGGGATGGACTCAGATATTCGACGGCAAAACCCTCAAGGACTGGGATGGCGACTCGAGTGTGTGGCATGTTGAGGACGGGGCAATCGTCGGAGAGTCGAGCCCTGAACACCCCTCCGGTACCACCAATATCATCTGGCGCGGCGGAGAGCCCGCTAACTTCGAGTTGAAACTTGAGATGAAGCTGGAGGGGTCCGGAGCCAATGGCGGGGTTCAGTATCGGAGTATCCATGTCGAGCCTCGCTTGGCACCTATACCCGCCGACCTGAGCCCGGAACGGCGGCAGCAGATGCAGCAGCGACAGGATCTGGATCGTAAGCACGCCCAGTGGAACCTCTCCGGCTACCAGGCAGATTTTGACTTCAAGAACCAATACACAGGCCAACTCTATGAGCAGAGCTCTCCGCGCGGCATCATTGCGTGGCGCGGACAATTTGTAGCCACCGAGCCCGATAAAAAACCCACTTTGTTGGCCACCGTGGGAAATTCAGACGAATTGAAATCTTTTATCAAGCCCGGCGAGTGGAATCAGGTGGAGATCATCGCGGAAGGCAACACCCTGATCCACATTATCAATGGGCATGTGATGGCAGCTCTCGTCGATACGGATCCGAAGTTCAGCCAGGCAAAGGGATTGATTGCCGTCGAGATTGAAGGACCGGGAAACGTCAAGATTTCTCATCGCAACATCTGGCTGAAAGAACTTCCGTAGATCGTCTCGGGTCAGCTAAACGCGCATTTCGGCAACAGATTTTGCGCTTGATTGCGATCAATTCAACCGGCCGACACCCTCTCTCTATGAGCAGCAACTTGAGATCCGTCACCTTCAGAAGCCGTAAGGCGGTTCAGTTAGAAAACGAGATCTTGCGTGTCACTGTGCTCGAAGAAGGCGGTCACATAGCCGAGGTCTTTGACAAACGCGCCGGTATCAGCCCCCTCTGGGTTCCACACTGGACATCGGTCGAGCCATCCGCCTTCGGATCCGGTCAACGCGATCAATTTGGGGCAGGACCCGACGCAAAGCTGCTTGCGGGTATCATGGGCCACAACCTATGCCTCGATATCTTTGGTCCACCGTCTCCCGAAGAGGCCCTGGCGGGGCTCACGGTGCACGGGGAGGCATCCGTTGACCGATATCATTTCACGGAGCCCTCTGGCGCACTCCTTCTGGAACTGACCCTTCCCCTGGCCCAGCTCAAGTTTTCACGCTCGATAGCACTGCACTCGCACCGCGTTCGAATTCATGAAGTCGTTGAAAACCTGTCCGCCACGGACCGGCCGCTGGCGTGGACGCAGCATGTCACCCTCGCTCCGCCGTTTCTCGATCCCGCGACCACGCAATTTCGCGCCTCTCTCGGCCGTTCGATCGTGTCCGAGTCGGATCCCGGGTTTGCCGCGTATCTCGAGAAAGGAGCTGAGTTTGATTGGCCTCTGGCTCCGCGCGGCGACGGCACATTCGCAGACCTGCGTCGAATGAACAGTTCCGCTCCCGCGAGCGGTTACACCGCGCACCTGGCAAACGAAGCCAGCGATCATGCCTTCTTTGTCGCCTTTTCTCCGCAGTTCCACCTATCGTTCGGCTATATCTGGAAACGATTAGATTTTCCGTGGCTTGGAATCTGGGAGGAGAATTGCAGTCGCGCCGCATCGCCCTGGGATCAAAAGACAATCACTCGCGGCATGGAGTTCGGCGTCTCACCGTTCCCCGAGACAAGACGAGAGATGGTCGACCGTAATCGCTTACTGGGCGTTCCCTGCTATAAGTGGATTGCGGCGCGGGGAAAGCTCGAGGCCGAGTACTGGATCTCCAGTGAGATGACTGATGACGTGCCGAATGCACTTGCGTGGCCGAATGTCTGAACTAAAAGACCAAGTGGTCTTTATTTGCATCGATCTTCTTCGCATCGACGCCTGGAACGCCCTTCATGTCATCAATTGACTTGAATCCTTTGACCTTGTCTCGATAGGCAATGATCGCCTTAGCGTCATCGATGCTGATCCCAAGGGTGCTCGCAAGCTGCTTGTCGGTAGCCATGTTCACGAAAATCTTCTGCACAGTCGACGGTGGGAAATTCGCGGTCAGGTAATCCGCAATGTCGCTGTAGTCGTCATCTGAACCCTTCGCACCCAGTCTTGCCATCTTGGTAATTGTATTTTCCCAGCCAACGCGATTTTGCCCGTAGGCGAGAATGATGTTGGGCGAGTGACACTTGGCGCATATACGCATGACTGCTTCCCTGCCGTCGCCCTGGGGAAACTCGGGATGGTCAGGCGAATGGTCGGTCGCTGCGCTTGGACTTAAAGCCTGACCCCCCTGCTGCGGGCTCGCTGAAACTCCCGTCCGCGTAAAAATGGCGAAGGTCATAACCCCCGCGCAGATCACGACGAATGTCATTGCGCGAGACATGCAACGAATGCTTGATTTCTTGAGACGCCCCGTCACAACAGCTCCTTGGATAATTTAGGATGGCAGTTAATACGAAGATAAGTCCGGCACCAGGGCTTTCCTGAGCCAAGCCGACCGAATTCGGGAAGGTATCCACACGCCCAGGTCATGGTGATTAGATGCTCAATCGGCTCCGTGGGCTAGGTTGCTACACGCGTTAACTTGGTAACCCTGCCGATGTGGTTCCAGTCGGACACAAAAATATTTGCGTCACCATCAATGTAGCAACCGTGCGCGGCGCTGAAAACGGCCGTTGGCACGCTGTCAGGACTGATCTTATAGTTAGCCCACTGGCTCTGCTGGGGGTTGTCGCCGATGAAAGCGACAGGCACATTGTTCTTGTCAATAATCGTGACCCTCCCCTGCAGCTCAGAGACAATCGCATAGTCCCCATGGAAGCTGACCTGGCATGGACGCCGCAGATGCTGCGTCACGTGGCCGACAAACTTGCCGTCATAGTCGAAATGGCTGAGCCGGAGGTTTTCCCGATCGCATACGAGAAGAAGCGGCTGCTCATAGCGGGTATCAACCGCCAATCCGTGGCAACAGTCGCATTTTCCGTCTTCGCTACCTTTGCCTGCGAAGCTCGATAGGTAATTGCCCCGCTTATCGAACTTGAAAATGCGCGAGTCTCCATAGCCGTTTGCGACATAGATTGACCCGTCGGGGCCAGGTACCACGGCTGTTACTCTCCATTCATTTGGCGCTTTGAAGCCAGCCTCAGATGGCGCGGTAATCTTCTGCACTACAGTGCCATCTGTCTTCATCTTCACCACCAGCCAGTTCTCTGCCGGCGTACCCTTCTGAACAGTCGCATAGAAGTACTCCTCCCCACCTTCGTCACTCAGATACAGGGAGTGGACTTCCGGATACTGGTTAGCAATAGTCTTAAGCAGCCGACCGCCCGGCTCGTAGACAAGAATGCCCGTTTCGCTTTGTGTGCTTATGTAGACGTTTCCGGTCTTATCGGTGTTGATCGCACCATGTGTTCCGCCAAACTCCTTGCCCGCGGGAAGTTGTCCCCAATGGGGAACAACATCGTAGGTCCACTCACCGTTGCCCGTCCGGTACGATGATCCACATCCAGCCCCATCGGAGCCGTCCGCTCGCGCCCGCCGTGATCCATCGGTGAATCCAATCAGCGCGGAGGCCGCAGCTGCGGCTCCAAAAGTGCGTCGGCTCCACTGCATCGTGTTCGTCGTCTTCACCTCGGGTTCCACGGCATGTCTCCAATCGTTGAGATCATCGGTTCCACTCGGAGCCTGAATGAGACGTCTCAATTCCAAGGTCAATTTATGAGTTTTTGGATACGGCTGTCAAACGGTTTTTGTTTCGACGTCGGGTCCGATATCCGCTAATATCTATCGGGCTGTACAGTTTATCCAATGGCGACCCAGAGAGAGCTTGCAAAACTTGCCGGAGTTTCAGCCGGAACAGTCTCCAACGTGATCAGCGGTTCGACGCGGGTCAGCGAGGACGCGCGCCGCCGGGTTCTCGATGCCATTCGTATTCTCAAGTATCAGCCAAACCTCATCGCGCGAAGCCTGAGAACCAATCGCACCCACACCCTGGGCATTGTGGTTCCCGATCTGACTATCCCTTTCTTCCCCAAGATCGTGCGCGGCGCCGAAGCAGCCGCACGCGAACGTGGATACTTCCTCATCGTGCTCGATTCGCAACGTAACCACGATTTGGAAATTGACATGATGGCACTGCTGCGCCAGCGCGTAGACGGAATTCTGCTGATCTCTGCGGGGGATCGTAAATGGTCCGCGGAGAGCGCGGCCGCGATTGCAGCGGGGCCTCCCGTAGTTTGCGTGGACCGCCTCCCGCAGGGACTGGAGACGGATTCAGTTTGCGTCGATGACATCGGCGCCGCGGAACTGGGCATCAAACACCTGCTCTCGCTCGGTCATCGCCGGATCGCCATCATCACCGGGCCTCTTAGTCTGCGCAACGAGCAGGAAAGGCTCCGTGGCTACAAGCGGGCACTAAGAGATGCGGGGGTTCCGTTCCTGCCCTCTCTTGTCTGGTCCGCGAGCTTCGAAATGGCTGATATCCACGCCGTCTGCCAGCGTGGCCTGCTGCGCCAGAAATCCAGGCCCACGGCCCTGTTCTCGACCAACGGCGTTACCGGAATGTGCGCCTTGATGAGCCTCTACTCGCTCGGCTTTACCACTCCCCAAAGCATCGCGTTTGTCACCTTCGATGAACTGATCGCGGAGGATTTTTTTCACCCGCGCATCACCTCCGTGGTCCAGCCCACGTTTGAAATCGGGCATCGTGCGGTTGAAGTACTGTTTGACCGATTCGAGCGGAGAGATGCTAGAAGAATTTCAAAAGTGCGCCTGCCGGCGACACTCGTGGTTCGCGACTCCTCGCGAATCAACATCGACAGGCTTGGCCACCCCGTTTCGTGAGTGAGTACCGGCCGAACTGGCACACCCGCCAATGATGCGCAACGGTGCGTTGCCGGTCACTCTACTCTGCCCGCAACGCCTCGGTCGGATCCACACGCGCCGCTCTCCAGGCGGGGATCAAGGAAGCCACCAGGCCGCCTGCGAACATAATCAGGGTGACCGCGCCAATCGTCCACGGGTCGTCAGCCTTAACTTCAAAAAGCAGCGTGCGCAGCGAGAGTGTGGCGAGATACGCCATGACCATGCCTATGCCCAGGCCGGCAACAAGCATCCACCCTGCCTGCCGCAGGATGAGCGTCATCACACTCCACTGCTGCGCGCCCAGCGCGATACGCAGGCCCATCTCTCTGCGCCGTTGCGCCACCAGGTATGCCAGCAACCCGTAGATGCCGGCAAGACATAGCAGCAAGGCCGATCCACCGAAGATTTCGAGCAGATGCGCCGCCAGGTTCTGGCTGCCGAAGGAGTCTTCGACGACCTGGCTCATGGTGGAGAACGTGCTGTCCGCAAGATCCGGGCTGGCACTCCGCAGGGCCTCGCGTAACTCGGGGGTCACCAACGCAGGGTCGCGATCCGTGCGCACCGCAAGATCCATCGACATCCCCTCCGCTGCCTTGTAAAACATGCTCTCCGGAGTGATCTGCGGAATGCACACCTCCATCTCAGGCTGCGATGGCTCAGCAACGTTTACCTGCCGCTCGTCGTCGAGCACGCCAATGACGATCGAGCGGCGTCCCTTTCCATAACCGATCAGGCTCTCGCCCAGAATCTTTCCTGGATCGCTATCCTCGCCATAATAGGCCTTCACAAACGCGCGATTGACGACTACCACTGCCTGCGAATTTGGTGTATCTCCCTCATTGAAGAAGCGCCCGCGCAGCATGCTGAACCCGAAGACCTGCTGCATCTCGGGCCCCACGGCGCGGAATTGCGCCTGCAACGAGCGCCGTCGGATATCCTGCGCACTGTTCCCGCTGGCGTCAAAGGTGAAGATCATCTGAAAGGTCTTGCCCAGGGGCACTTCGGTGAGGAGCGTGGCATTTTCCACCCCGGGAAGACGCTTCACTCGATCTACCAGAGGTTGATACAGCACCCTCGTCATATCCCGCCCCGCAAACTTATAGGAAGGGATGGTCATGTTGGCCACAACAATGTGCTCGGTGCGAAATCCGAGCGCCACGTGACGGAGGGCGTAGATCGTTCGCAACAGCAGGCCGCACCCCGTCAGCAGGGTGAGCGACATGGCGATTTCCGCGACCACCAGCACTGCGCGCAGGCGATGATGGGTCCTGCCGGTGCCCTGCTGCGGTGACCCCTGGCGGAGCGCAGCATCGATCGACAGCCGCGCCACGTGCATTGCAGGCCACGCGGTGATTAGAAGTGCTCCGGCAATGGTCAGCGCGAGCAGGGCGCCCAGGACCGACACATCCGGTGCGAGGCTTTCGCGAATACTGAATTGCGCTTCCAGGCTGTGTGCAAAGAGCCGCAGCATAAAAGCCGCGAGCCCCAAACCCAGGATCGAAGCACTGCCGCTTAAGAGCAGTCCCTCCAGGAACAGTTGCTCGACAACGTGCCATCGGCTAGCGCCCAGCGCAGTACAGATTGCGAGTTCCCGCTTTCGCGTCGTGGCTCGAGCCAGCATGAGACTGGTCGCGTTCAAACACGCGATGAGCCAGAGCAGAGTCGATGCTCCAAATAGCGCCAACAATCCCTTTCGCACATCGCTTCGAACCAGTGAATCTGAATACTTCTGCAGGCTGATCGAATCGGCATCTTCCCGATCGGCCGCCGAAGGATAAAACTTTACAACGGACGGCTGAATCGCCTTCAGTTCCGCCTCTGCTGCAGCCAGTGAGACGCCCGTCCGCAGCCTGCCCAGGGCTTCGTAACGCGGCGCCTCATTATGACCGCGCTGTGCATCCTTGTCCGATAGCACCGCCCCCTGCCACACCACCGGCATTCCATTGGAATGCGAGCCTGAGAACGGAAAGGAGAAGCCGCGGGGCATCACGCCGATCACGTTGAAACGCTCGCCATTCAAGTCAACCGTCTTGCCAACAATCGCAGGATCGGCGCCGTAGTTAGCGCGCCATACCGCATCACTTAGCACCAGCGCATGCTGATCCTCGACTTTGACTGAGGCGCCGGCATCCCGCGCCGCAAATCCTCGACCCAGTGCCGGGTGCACCCCCAGCAGGTCAAACAGATTTGCGCTCACCCCGGCGCTGCTCACGTGCATCGCTCCCATCGTGCCTTCGAGGAAGGATGCCCGACGATAGTTGCCGCTGTAAAATCCTATCTGGCTAAACCCGCCGCTTCGCAATCGCCACTGTTCAATGTCCAGATAGGGGCTTCCATAGCCAAGCGGGCCCCTCTTTCCTGCTTCGCGAATTTCTACGAGCTTATCGGGGTTCGCGTAGGGGAGCGGGCGCAGCAATACCCGGTCGACCGCTGTAAACATGGCGCACGTGGCTCCCACACCGACCGCAAGCGTAGCGATCACCGTGATAGAAAACCCGGGAGAGCGGCGCAGCACGCGAACGGCATAACGCAGGTTGGCCAAAACGCGCTCCGTCCGGCGCCACCGCCAGGCGCTATGCGTTAGGTCCTCTACCAGGGCCATGTTGCCAAATTCGCGCGCCGCCGCGATGCGGGCCTCTTCCGGCGACTCCCCTCGCTCGATCCGATCCTTGATGTCCGATGCGATGTGCGCCTCGATCTCCTCGTGCAGATCGTCTTTGCGCCGTTCAAAGATCCTCCCAAGCCAGCTCATGTTCCGCCTCCGCTTCGTTCGGTGGGCTCGCCTTTACTTCGAGGGTGAAGGCCTGAGGATTCCGCCCATGATTTCCACCATCTGCTCCCAGCGGCTCAACTCCTCCGCCAACTGCTTCTTTCCGACCGGCGTAATACGGTAGTATCGCGCCCTCTGATTGCTCTCCGACTGCTTCCACTCCGACCTGACCCATCCCTGCCGCTCAAGCCTGTGCAGGGCCGGATAGAGCGAGCCAGTCTCGACGCGCAGCACGTCCCCGCTCTGGGTTCGAAGAGCCTGCACAATTCCGTAACCGTGCGCAGATCCCCATTGCAGGGTCTTCAGGATAAGCATATCCAGAGTTCCCTGCATCAATTCCACCCGGTTCCGGTAAGGACTTCGCTCCGCCATGATGTAGACACTCTATATCCTGAGGAGGTAGACAGTCTACGGCGAAAAAGCCTGATCTTAAAGCCCTCCAGCGAGACGGCCTCAAATAATAAAGCAGCCGTCGAGCCTTGCCATGAAGAAACACGAGATCTTGAAACCAAACGCCGAAGCTAAAATCGAGTGAAGCTGTTTTTGGCTCCGATCAAGCTGGATCAAAGGCAAATATGGTTCACATTATGAAAACGAAGTGGCGACCTTTCGGGGGGCTCATGCATCCAAGCACGACAACTGGCCAAGTTGTCCTCGGTTAGAACATCCGCCAGTCGATCCTCACGGCACGAATTTATTCGGGATTAAACCACGAGCATGGGGCCGGATGAATCAAGCGTCATCCGGTCTCCGCAGGCATTACGAATGCAAGCCGGGCTGTGTCGCGTTCACTGCCGCGAATCGAGGTAGCAGTGCGTCGAGACTCTCCGTGTGTTAGACCGCTCCTGCGCTCGATCCTCGATGCGTGAGTGTTCAAAAAGCAAAACGCACGCCATACCAAATTACAGGTCGGGGTTCGCGAAGTGGTCCGTCGCGATCGCTTCCGTTCCCCACCACTCAGGGAGGATTCGATGCATTCACTACTCAGTCAGTCTGGCGGTCTCCCCGCAAAAGACAGATCGATCAGCATGTGGGCCGTATTCCGCTACACACTCATAGGCTCTCTCTCGTGCCTGTTTGCATTGATGCTTTCGGCTGCGACAGCGTTTGCTCAGGTGGAGAGCGGACAGATCGCCGGCACGGTTACGGATGAGTCAGGAGCAGTCATCCCGGGTGCGACGATCACCGTGAAAAACCTGGCAAGCAATGCGCAGCGCAGCGCCCAGTCATCGCAGACCGGTGGATACGTCGTGGTCGGCCTGGAGCCTGGAACCTATCAGGTCTCTGTCACATCGAGCCAGTTCAAGCCGTTCACGTCGAACGTCGAGGTGACCGTGGGTGGCCACGTAACGGTCGACGCCAAGCTCTCCGTCACTACCAGCACGACGGAAGTGCAGGTAGTTGCTGAAGGTGGCGCAACTGTCAATACGCAGACCCAGGAACTGTCGCAGGTGGTCGACACCCAACAACTCGCGACCTTGCCCAGTCTCACCCGCAACCCCTATGACTTCGTCGTCCTGTCAGGCAATGTGAGCAACGGCGATAACACCACCGACAGTGCCAACAGCAGCCAGAATCTCTCCAGCCGCGGTGTCGGCTACGCGGTCAATGGACAGCGCGAATCGGGAACCGAGATCCTTTTGGATGGTGTAGAGAATATCAGCGTGTTCTCCGACTCTGTGGGCGAACAGATCCCCATCGATGCGGTTCAGGAATACAACGTCGTCACCAACAACTTCGCGGCGGAGTATGGTCGCGCCTCCGGCGGCGTCGTGAACCTGTCATCCAAATCAGGTACCAACAAGTTTCACGGTTCGGCGTTTGAATTCAACCGGCTTTCCGCCTACACCTCGAACACCTATGATGATGTCGTCAATGGGTTTCCCAAAGGCATCTACACGCGCAATCAATTCGGCTATGCCGTAGGCGGTCCTATCAAGAAGGACAAGCTGTTCTTCTTCGAAAGCACGGAGTGGACCCACGTGCGCAGCCAGGCGCCGGAGTCGGAACTCATCCCCACCCCCGAGTTCCTCTCCTATACAGCGCCCAACGTTCAGTCGTACTTCGGTTCCTATGGCAGCACACCCTACACCATCAGCAAGACCTTCAGTCAAAATGACCTTGGGCTGCTCCCCGCAACCCCCCTCGTGCAGCCCAACGGAACCGCGATTCCTGCTTCCACGCCGATTCTCGGCCAGGTCAACTTTCTGGCCAATGCCGACGCGGGCGGGGATTATCCGCAGAACACATATCGCCTTCTGGGCCGCCTGGACTACGACATGAGTTCAAATACGCAGATGTTTGCCCGCATCGGTCAAGAGAGTCAGGACCAGTTCCCGGGCACCGCGTTTTACAGCCCCTATCCTCAATACGATGTGGGGGGCACTGTCTCCAACCTCAGCGCTCTTTATTCGTTGAGTCATAGCTTCAACCCGGCTCTCTTCAGCAATAGCAAGATCAGCTTCAATCGGCTCCAGACGACCAACAGCTACAGTTCTGCGCTCCAGAGTGTGCCGAACCTGATGTTCGGCGGGGCTACCGCCGAGGGAGAACAGATCACGTTTCCCGGACTTGAAAACTACATGGTCGCGGGCGCCGGCGGCCTGCCCTACGGCGGACCGCAAAACACCGTCCAGCTCGAGCAGGACGTTTCCCTCAACAAGGGGCGCCACTCCATGCGATTCGGCTGGCAGGGCACCTACATCCAGATGAATATCGCCTACGGCGCGTATGCACAGGCAGTCGAGTATCTGGGAACCAACGTTCAGCCGGGCCTGCAGGCAATGATGAACGGAACCCTGCAATACTATGAGGCCGCGGTGGATCCGCAGGGCAAACTGCCCTGCGCACCTTTGGCGGACGGCACTGAACCTTCCCCACCGCCCGCATCCTGCGCCGTCACTCCTCCGGTCACGTCTCCCAGTTTCGCGCGTAGCTATCGTTACAAGGATTGGGCAGCCTATGCCCAGGACAGTTTCAAAGCGACCCCACAGCTCACCCTCAACTACGGTGTTCGCTACGAGCACTATGGCGTGCAGCACAATGACAACCAGAGCCTCGATTCGAATTTCTACTATGGCTCCGGCTCCGATCTCTTCAGCGGAATTGCCAGTGGGCAGGTGGAAATCGCACCACAGAGTTCGGTTGGCCAACTGTGGGCGCCGCGGTGGGGCACCGTTTCTCCGCGGGTTGGCTTCGCCTATGATGTCTTCGGCAACGGAAAGGACAGCATACGCGGCGGCTTTGGCATCAGCTATGAACGAAACTTCGGAAACGTAACGTTCAACGTGATTCAGAATGTTCCCGCCTACGCCGTCCTCCAGGCCTACAACGCGACCGTCACCAACAGCGACCTTGGTCCGCTCGGCACGGCCGGACCGCCGGTTGCGCTGCCACCCACTGAATTGCGCAACGTTAACCCGAATATCAACGTCGCCCAGACGCAGTTCTGGAGCTTCTCTTTACAGCATCAGCTGGCCCAGAGTTCCTTCGTTGAAGCGTCCTACAGCGGTGCGCACGGCGTTCACCTCTACGACATCACTGCAGGAAACCCCATCGGCGGAGCGCAAGCCTATCTCGGCGCCACGCCATCGTTCACTGGACCCTGCAGTGGAAGCACCAGCCCGACCGGCGCCTGTCTCACCCGCAATAACCCCCAGTATGCCGCCATCAATGTCCGTGGCAGCGGCGGCCAAAGCGCCTATGACGCGGTTAACCTCAAGTACCAGGCACAGAACCTGCACCATACCGGATTGAATCTCGTCGCCAACTACACCTGGTCCCATTCGCTCGATGATTTGAGTTCGACCTTTTCTGACAGCGCACAGGGCGGCTCGGGCTACATCGGCAACCTGGGATACCTCGATCCGCGCAACCCCATGCTCGATTGGGCCAGCTCGGATTTCGACGTTCCCAATCGGTTGGTCGTTTCTCCCATCTGGCAGACTCCCTGGTTCAAGACCGGACACAGCCTGCTGTCTGAGGCTGCGGGCGGCTGGATGGTGTCGGGAATCTATACCGCTCGCAGTGGAACGCCCTTTTCGGTCTTCGACTACACATGGAACGAAAATGGGTATTCCGGCGTTCCCCGCATTGTTCCCTCAACTCCGATTTCACGGTTCAAGTCCGCCTCGCCGGTAAACGTCGGCCTCAACCAGTTCCAGGTCTTGAGCCTTCCCTCGCCAGCCGATACAGCACCCTTCAACTCCACTTTGGGCATCTCGGACTTCGGTCCCTTCCCCAACAACATGACCAGCAGGAACGCATTCCGCGGTCCCGGAGCGTGGAATTTTGACGCCGCCGCATCCAAGAAATTCAAGCTGACCGAAAACGTCGGCCTGGAGTTCCGTGCCGAGGCCTTCGACGTGCTGAACCATCACAACATGTACGTGAACGAAGCCGCCCTCTCCGTATTTAACAACTCCCCCAACGTCCCGCTGGGCCCGGTCGGCGTCATCGCGGAAAAAGGCGGCCTGAACAGCATCGCCCTGGGCGGCAATCACGATGAGCGCCGCTTTGGCCAGTTCGCTCTGCGGCTCGACTTCTAACCATGCGCTGATCAAACGCATACATGGCGGAGAACCTCGGTTCTCCGCCATCTTCAGTTCCAATGGAAGCGCGGCCCTGTACGCTGAAACTCAGTTCATCCTCTCTCAGCGACGACTTTCACTGCAATTCACGCACCCAGATATTTCTGAAGCTGATGGGCTCGCTCTTGTCGCCATGCGCCTGGAGCTTGATGGGAGCACTGGTATAGGCCTTGTAGAACGGCTTGCCGATGTAAAGCGTCTGCCCCTTCAACTCGAAATGGTTTTGCACCAGCACGCCATTGAACAGGACCGTGACGTAGGCCGGAGTCTTCAAGCGAGCCGTCAGACTCGAACGTGGGCGCCGTCCACACGATGTCGTATGTTTGCCACTCGCCCGGCTTGCGGGTCGGGTTCGCGAGCGGAATACTCTGCTTGTATATGCTGCCCGCCATGCCGTTCACGTAGGTCTTGTTCTCGTACGAGTCGAGCACCTGCAATTCATACCCATCGTCGCCAGGACCCGTTGAGGCCAGAAAAACGCCGCTGTTGCCGCGCGCCTGCCCGCTGCCCGTGATATTCGTCGGAACCTTCCACTCCACGTGAAGCTGGTAATTCTTGAAGCTCTGCCGGGTTTCAATGCTTCCGCCCGACTTATTCACCGTCATAACCCCGCCCTCCACGGTCCATTTGGCTGGAGACTTGTCACTGACGGTGACCCACTGGTCCATGTTCTTGCCGTCGAACAGAACCACTGCATCGGAGGGAGGCGCCCCGCAGTTACCCGGCGTGACGACCTTCGGAACAGGTTCCCATACTTCGGTTTCCTCCGGCTTGGGTTTGGTCGCTTGATCCGACTGAGCCGGCGGCGCAACTAGTTTTGCCAGCGTGCTCTGGGGCAACGCCGGCGATTGGGCAATCACTGGAGCGGCGACTGCAATGAAAGCTGCAGTCGCAAGGTGTCTTGGAAACCGGATGCGCATCATGCAATGAAAATACAACGGGCAAGCCGATCTAGCCAATCCAACGTCAAAAAACCGCGAGAATTGCGTTTGATTGCCACTTCAAACAGGCGCAATCTCACAGCCAGTTATGAAAAGCTGCCTGACTTGACAGTTCTCCGCATCTCCGATTCACGAGTGTTATCGTGATAACGTTTGGGTCGAGGGTTCATGAAAATCATCCAGATGGCGGATGCAGTCCGGTATGCGCGCATGACGACCGCGGAATTGCGGGAGACTTTTCTTCTGGACCATCTATTTATACCCGGCATGTTGAGCCTGACTTACTTAGACCTGGATCGAACTGTTGTGGGTTCTGCCGTGCCGTTAGGCAGCCCGATCGTTCTCCCCACAGACGATGCCCTCAAAGCCGATTACTTTACCGAGCGTCGCGAATTGGGCGTGCTGAACGTCGGCGCCTCGGGCACCGTGCGGGTGAATGAACATTCCTTTGACCTGGAGCATCTCGACGCCTTGTATATCGGGCGCGGGAACGAACACATTGACTTTCGCAGTCACGAAGCAAAGAACCCCGCCGAATTCTACTTGTTGAGTTACCCGGCCCATGCCGCCTACCCCACTTGCCTGATAAAAACCGCAGGCCTTCCACGGGTGACCTTGGGAAGCGCGGCGACAGCGAACCGGCGCGACATCACCAAGCTCATTCATATGGGCGGCGCGAAGAGCTGCCAACTGGTTATGGGCTTCACCCAGCTCGCGCCGGGATGCGTCTGGAATACGATGCCTCCGCACACCCACATGCGGCGCTCTGAGGTGTACCTGTATTTCGATCTTCCGCCCGGCGATCGCGTCGTTCACCTGATGGGGCCTGCGCATGAAACGCGCAGCATCGTCGTCTCCAATAAGCAGGCCGTCGTTTCCCCTGGGTGGTCGATTCATGCCGGCGTGGGAACGACGAACTATTCCTTCTCCTGGGGCATGGGCGGCGAGAACCAGGATTATGAGGACATGGACCGGTTGCAGATTGCCGACCTTCTTTGACCCGGCGCCGAGGACCCGCCAATGTTTCGCTTATCATGGATCACGCTCGCAGCGGCCTTCCTTCTTCCGCACGTCATCTCCGCACAGCGGCTCGTGCTTGGCAACCCGCTTCCCGTTGACCGCCCTGGTGAGGTGATTGAACTACCCTTGCAGCAGGTCCTGGACCAGATGCACATCACTCCTGCGCAGGCGCCGTCGATTGTCGCCGAGGATGGCGGCAGTGGCATGCGAGTGCCGTCGCAGTTGTACGCGACCAATCCGGGCTCCGCGCCCGACCTGCTTTTATTGCTTGTCCATGTGCGCGCCCACAGCCAGTTCACAATTCAGTTTCATGCCGACCCAGGCGCCCCAAGGCAGCAGCCGTTGGTCTTCGGGCGCGACGCGCCGGAACGCAAAGACGACTTCGCCTGGGAAAACCAAGAGGTCGCCTATCGTATCTACGGACCGGCGCTCGAGGCCACGGGCGAGATCGCCTCCGGCATCGATGTCTGGTCAAAGCGCGTCCCGAATTTTGTCATCGACAGCTTTTACAAACGTGACGCGGAAGGGGCCCGGACTCACAATCCCCAGCTCTCCTACCACAAAGACAACGGGCAAGGCCTGGACTCCTACTACGTCGGGCCCACGCGCGGGTGCGGTGGCACCGCGGTCTTCGCCGATGGCAAGCTTATTTGTGTCAAAAAACTATACACGCCTCCAGATCCTCGCCGACGGCCCCATCCGCTTCGCGTTTGAAGTCACCTATGCGCCTTGGAATGCCGAAGGAACTACGGTTACCGAGACCAAGCGCATCAGCCTCGACGCAGGCACACACTTGAACCGCATCGTCTCTACGTATACCTTCGCTGGGCCATCGACACTCAACCTGGTTGCTGGCGTCGCAATGCACGAGGGTGCAACTACAGACTTCCCTGTACCCGATAAAATCGCCGCCGTGTGGGACACCCCTCAGGATCCCTCCGCTGGCAGAATCTCCACCGGCCTCATCGCCGCACCGGGCCAGCATGCCCACACGGAAGTGGCCGCGGGACACGCACTATTGGACTTCACGCGCCGATCCGGCGAGCCATTCATCTACTACGCCGGCGCAGGATGGTCAAAGGCCGATATGCCCACCGCGGCAGCATGGGACGACTATCTCAAACTGCGCCTGAACATGCTCGAGAACCCGCTTACGATTCGTTGGCTGCCGGGGAACAACAAGAGGTAAAGCTAATGCAAGTCTTCCAAAAGGATCCGAAACGAATCGCAGCGATCGTGCTCGCCTCGCTCGTCGCAATCACCTCGGCGTCGCCCGTCCTGGCGCAGATCCCGGCCAGCGAGCAGGTGCCGGCAGTTGGAGACGCTCCCGAAAACCCTGGGCCTCTGGCGCACGGTCTCTCCGGCAAGCCGACACCCGCGGCGGTGAAGGCGGCCATGCGCAAGGTTGCGGATTGGCAACTCCCGCGCGTCGAACATCAGTTCAGCCAGGACTGGACCTTCGCCACACTGTACCTCGGCATGCTTGCCGCCTCCGGTACGCTTCAGGATCAGCGCTACGCTCAGTATGTCAACGACGTCGCCGATCACAACCACTGGACGCTGGGGCCGCGGACGACGCATGCCGACGATCAGGCCATCGGGCAATCGTACCTCTGGCTGTACGCGCAGCATCCGGAACCGCAGCATATCGCGCCCGTGCGCACCCAGTTCGATGCGATCATGCAGCAGCCGGATGACCCGCAAAAGCCCCTCTGGTGGTGGTGCGACGCGCTGTTCATGGCGCCTCCGGTCTGGGCACAGCTTGCCTCCATCACCGGCGACGACAAATACCTTGCCTACATGGACCGCGAATGGCACATCACCTCCACTCTGCTGTGGGACCCCGCGGAGCACCTCTTCTATCGGGATAAAAGCTTCTTCGACAGCCGCGAAAAGAACGGAAACAAAGTCTTCTGGTCACGCGGCAATGGATGGGTGATGGGCGGCCTCGTCCGCGTTCTTACTTTCATGCCCGAACGCGATCCACGTCGACCCTTTTATGTACAGAAGTTCCGCGACATGGCCGAAAAGATACGCGGCTTGCAGGGCCAGGACGGCCTCTGGCGACCCGGCCTTCTCGATGCCGCCGACTATCCATACCCCGAAATATCAGGCTCAGCATTCTTTGTCTATGCAACCGCGTGGGGTGTGCACCACGGTCTGCTCGACAAGGCAACTTACAAGCCCGTAGCCGAACGCGGCTGGAGCGGATTGGTCGCGCACATCTACCAGGATGGCCGCCTGGGCAGCATCCAGCCCATCGGCGGCGCACCCGCAGCCTATCCTCCCAGCGCCAGCTATGTCTTCGGTGTAGGTGCTTTCCTGCTCGCCGGCTCAGAGGTCGAACAGATAAGCAGGTGAGGCGGACACCCGTCCGCCTTGACCCGCTCCCGTGTCTCCCCGATTCGGACTGACACACTTCACGGAACCAGGATGTTCACGGGACCAGGATGTTCATGGAACCAGGATGATCTTGCCCCCCGCCCCACCCTTTTCTGCGATGCGATGCGCCTCCTGAATCTCCGCCAGCTTCATGGTGCGCGCAATCGGAATCGAAAACTCTTTGCGCGCCACATCATCCGCCAACTCGTAGAGGCGCGATGCGTCGGGAGTCGCCATAAAGGCTTCGACGCGTATGTCGTACTTATCCGCCCCGTCCGGCTTACCCAACACTGAGCCCACCACGCCACCGCTGCGGATTGCCTTCAACAGCCGCTGGATGGTCGTACCGCCAACGGTATCGGCAATGGCATCCAGATCGCGCAGTCCTGCAATCTGCTTCTCATCATCGATCGCGATCACACCGTCCACCGCCAGCTTCTCAGCCTCTTCCCGCTCGCTCGAACGCACGCCCGGCCAGCACCCGCACGCCATGCTTGCGCGCGACATGTACTGCCGTACGGCCTACTCCACCCAGCGCTCCCGTCACCAGCACCGTTTGACCCGCGGCAGGCTTCACGGCGCGCTCGATTAATTGCGCGCCCGTCAACGTCACCAGGGGAAGCGCCGCAGCCTGTTCAAAGCTCAACGCCTCTGGGATCGGCGCGAGAACATCGGCCTTCGCCACCGTGTATTCGGCATACGTCCCGTTGGCCAGCGCCATCACCCGCATTCCCTTGGGAAATCCGGTCACGCTTCTTCCTGATTCGACGACCTCTCCGGCGAGATCTCGCCCCAGGATTGCCGGGAATTCGACCGGCATGCGTGCCTTTGCGGCCCCGCTGCGAATCTTCCAGTCCACGGGGTTGATGCTGGTTGCTCTCACCCGGACCAGCACTTCGTTATCGCCATAGTCAGGCCTGTCCGTCTCCTCGTAGCGGAGTTGTTCCGCGCCACCATACTCATACAGCAAAACTGCTTTCATATCATCCTTCCTGCACTGGGCAGATTCACGGAGTGTTGCATGCGTGTGGGAAATGGCGACCGCATTTCAACCAACTTTCGGGCGGGCGGTTTTCCGCCGCCTCACGATAAGAGTCACCTCTGGTTTTGCGTGATCAAACCTGTTCGATGGTCCAGCTACAGCCAAGCTCGCAGGTGATCCGTGCGGACCGAGTCCATTCTGTCTGTGATGCCTTTTTGGCGAACCGGGAAAGCTCGCGTTTCATCCAATCCGCCGTCGTCCACCTGTGCAACAGGCCTGGGTTGGTAAACTTTGGGTTGAAATGATCACAAATGAGCTACAGCAATCGATTGAGCGATACTTCGCCGCTGGTTCCGCAGCGGTGGGCGACGCCGCGGCTATGGAGACGTTCCTTGTCTTCCGCGGCGCGCTGGAACGGGGCGACATCCGCTCCGCCTCGCCCGACGCCACTTCCCCGACCGGCTGGCGGGTCAACGTCTGGGTCAAGCAGGGCATCCTGCTCGGCTTCCGCCTGGGCGTTCTTGAGGGTGCGACCAGCGGCGCCTCGTCATTCGTCGACAAGAACACCTATCCCGTCCGCCGCTTTGCGGCAAGCGATGGTATTCGCATCGTTCCCGGCGGATCGTCGGTGCGCGCCGGGGCCTACGTCGCCCGCGGCGTAGTCTGCATGCCGCCCATGTACATCAACGCCGGAGCCTGGGTCGACGAAGGCACCATGGTGGACTCCCATGCGCTGGTCGGTTCGTGCGCTCAGATCGGCAAACGAGTTCACCTCAGCGCCGCGGCCCAGATCGGCGGCGTGCTGGAGCCGGTCAATGCCAGCCCCGTGGTCATTGAAGATGACGTGCTCGTCGGAGGGAACTGCGGCGTCTATGAAGGAGCTATCGTTCACCAGGGAGCCGTCCTGGCCCCGGGAACGATTCTTACTCGAGGAACGCCGGTGTTCGACCTGGTGAACGGAACTGTCCTGCGGGCATCGGATGATATGCCGCTTATCATCCCCGCCAACGCCGTCGTCGTTCCCGGCTCCCGCTCAGTCAACACCACCAAGGGGCATCCAAACAGTCGCGAGTGGGGACTCAGCCTCTATGCCCCGGTGATCGTCAAGTATCGCGACGACAAGACCAGCACGAGCACCGCCCTGGAGGAACTCCTGCGATGAGTGATCGGCGCTGGCATGAGGGCTTACGGAATATACCTTGCCCCGCCTGGAGTCTCGCTTGATGTCATCGGCGGAAGACACGCAACCGGTCCGCTGGGGAGTGATAGGACCAGGCCGCGCTGCGGCTCGCTTCGCGCAGGGGTTGAACGGAGTTCCCGGCGCGACTCTGGCAGCGGTCTGGGGCCGCAACCTTGAGCGATCGCGCGAATTCGCGCAACGGTTCTCGGTCCAGTCCGTGTGCGAAAAGCTGCCCGATTTGTTAGCTTCTTCGGTTGACGCCGTGTACGTCGCCACCCACCCTGACACGCATGCTGAGCTTTGCATGGATGCCCTCCGATCCGGCAAGCACGTCCTCTGCGAAAAACCGGCTGCCCTCAACGTGCGGCAACTCGACGAGGTGCTGGCGGCGGCGCGACACTACGATCGTCTCTTCATGGAGGCGATGAAGCCGCCTTTCTTTCCGCTCTATCGCCGCCTGCGCGAACACCTCAATCAAGATCCCATCGGCGACGTTGGCTTCGTTCGCGCGGGGCACTGCGACTCCACCCTCTCGCCGGACTACCCCCTCCACTTCGCAGAGTTGGGCGGCGGCGGAATCATGGGCATCGGCCCCTACGAAGCGTTTCTCGCCCTCGACTGGCTTGGTGAATTGAAGCGCGTCCAGACCATGGGCCGTCTGAGTTCCGCTGGAGTCGACACGCTGGCGCTCCTGCAGACTGAGCACAAGCACGGCATGGCGCAATTGCATACCGGCATCGATCTGCTCAGCCGCGGTGACGCGTTACTGTGCGCGCCACGTGGCTATGTGCTGCTCCATGCCAACTGGTGGAACCCCGCGCGCGCAACGATTCACTACGCCGATGGCCGCCAGGTGCATCTCGACGAACCCTTCTCGCATGGTGGATTCAATTACGAGACGCAACACTTCTGCGAACTCATCCGCAATGGGCATCGCGAAAGCCCGCAGATCCCGCATTCCTTGTCGCGCGGAATGGCTCATTTGCTTGAAAGCGCCCGCCTCGCGTTGGGGGTTAGATTCCCAGGCGAATAGGGCCGCACTTGCAAAGACGAAGGGCCGCCCCGAAGAGCGGCCCCGCGATGAACAGGCTTGATTCGTCCCACCGATCAGTTAGCCGATCTTACCGAAGGTTCGGCCCCGAGGGGGGATTAGAAACCCCCGATGCGTTCGGTTGCGCAGCAGGCTGCGGTGCTTGTGGCGGCGGCACAGCTTCGTTACTCGCCCCCGAACCGGGCGCCGGTTGTTCCTGAATGCCGATCGCATTGCCCGACACTACCAATTCCACGCGTCGATTCTGTGCGCGGCCTGCATTGGTCGAGTTGTCCGCAATCGGGTGCGTCTTGCCGAGGCCCTGTGCCGTGATGTTTCCGTCCGGCACACTTTGTGAGATGAGGTAATCACGAACTCCATCGGCACGCTCTTCAGAAAGCTTCTGGTTGTACTCGTCCGAGCCGATGTTATCTGTGTATCCCTCGACCTGGAGCTTCAGATTGGGGTAGGCAAGCAGGATGCCCGAAACCTTGGCCAACTTCTCGCGCGCTTCCGGTTTCAGTGTGTACTTATTGAAATCGAAGAGCACGTCCGACATGTTCACGATCAGGCCGCGCGCCGTTTCGCGCGTCTGTAGCACCTGGTTTAGCTGGTCCTTTAACTTCTCGCGCATCTGCTCGGCCTGCTGGTTGGCCATCTGCGCCTGCTGAGCTGCCTGTTGCGCGCTTGCCTCGGCCTTTTCCTGCTCGGCCCGAGCCTGGGCTGCACGCGCCTCTGCTTCCCGAGCGGCAGCATCTGCCTGCGCCCGTTGCGCGGCTTCCTGCTGCGCCTTCTCCTGCGACTCCTTTGCTGCCTGCTCCGCGTCTAACTGCGCCTTCCGCTGTGCTGCTTCGTCCTCTTCCTTGATCTTTCGAATAGTGATGATGCGCGCGTCTTCTGCGCTTTGCACCGCTTCCCGCGCGTAGGTAATCTCCTGCTTGCGATCACCCTTGTGTTTATCCATGTCCTGCGCATTCTGCAGGGAAGTGCGCGCGGTTGCCATGCTGTCCGACGCGTACTTCGTCGCACCGGCGGCGTCCGCGATGTTGATCGCATTCACGGCTTCATACAGCTCCAGTGGCGAACGCTCATCGCGCGGTCACGGGATGAAGCACCGCGTGCCGGCCCGCCGTCTCCGCATATGCTCCGCGCGGAAGCAGCGTGTAATGCGCATTTACGGTTTCAATCACGCCCTGTGTCTTGTCTTCAACGACATTCTGCATCACCACCAGATCGCTTGGCATGGTCACGGCGTAATATGGCTCCGCCGTCACAATCAGACCGAAAGTCTGAAGATTGGTGGTAACGGTCATGTGGTTGCGGTCCTTGCCGCCGGTTGGCAGCACCTCGCCGAGGTTCACCGGGCGCCCCTCGGGAGTGATGGCCCATACGACATACGTCATGTATTCCGGCCCGAATCCGTTGGCCGGGCTCAGTCCTTCAAGATTGAGGTCGATGGTCGTCCTGCCCCCTTGCGCCTCAACCTTCGCTGAACCTTTCGCCTGCGGCAACAGGCTTGTCCCCACGAAGCCAATCTTGGTCGCGCCGCCGCGATGAAAGTAATTGATGGCGGGAATGTCACGCGCTACTACCTGAATCTTGTACAAAGGCTCGCCGCCATTTAACTGAATCGGCGTTTGCTGGTAGGGCTGCTCCGGCTTCTCTGTTGGATTCGCCTCCTGGGCGCTCAACCAACTGGACGCGGCCGCAACCATGACCAGGGCACCATATCGTCGAATGAATCGCATCATCTCTTTCACCTCACGTAGACTGGCCCGCTTGCTCTCTTCGCTGCCGCGGGCTCACTGTATAGGCGGGCTGAATTGCCCGCGCGACGCCTTCGCGCCTTCAGAGTGGATGCCTTGCCGTATCAGGGAGTTGGTTTCAGGAAAGTTACCGTAGTTTGCCGTATGGTCCAGCAATCTGCGCGATTTAGAGCTGAATTGCACGGACAAGTTGCGATGTCCTGTGCACCCAAAAATTGCGCGCTTCCCGCGAGGCCCTGCGAGCGTTGCCCCTAAGATGCAGAAGGCAAGCGAGCAATTTTAACCGCTATGTAATGATCGGGAAGCCGCTCAGAATGCGGGGACCGGCATCTTGTCGCGGTGAGGGCCAAGTTATGCCAACCGCGTTCCCCAATTCCCCGTCTTCCTCCGCTGCGGACTTCTCGCAGATGGACGATGCCAAAGTTTCCCGTCACCACTGGAAGATCATGTTCATCTCCGGCATGGGATTCTTCACCGATGCCTATGACCTGTTCATCATCGGCGTGGTGATGACGTTGCTCAAGCCCCTGTGGAAGGTTCAGCCCCTCGAGGAAGGCCTGGTTGAGTCAACCGCTCTGCTCGCCGCGGCTATCGGCGCCCTGTTGTTCGGCCGGGTGGCCGATATGCTGGGCCGCAAGCGGATCTACGGGTTTGAAGTGCTGGTGCTGGCTGCCGGCGCGGTCGCCTGCGCGTTTGCTCCCAACGTGATCTGGCTCATCTGCCTGCGCTTCATCCTCGGCATCGGCATCGGCGGCGACTATCCGGTCAGCGCCACCATCATGAGCGAGTACTCCGGCAAAGCGCATCGCGGCATGATGGTCACCCTGGTGTTTGCCATGCAGGCTGCGGGACTCATCGTGGGTCCATTGTTCGCCGCGGCGCTGCTCTCGACGCATCTGTCGCATAACCTGATATGGCGCATACTCGTCGCCTTCGGCGCCGTTCCCGCACTGGCCGTCTTCTGGCAGCGCCGCAAGTTGAAAGAGACCCCGCGCTTCCTCGCTGCCAACGGCATGCATGAAGACGAAACCGGCAAGATCATGCGCATCGATAGCGGCGCCGCGCCCAGCCACTCTGTCTCCTTCTGGGATGGTTTTCACCGCCTCGTCAGCGACGAAAAGCTGCTCTCCCGACTCATCGGAGCGAGTGGCGCCTGGTTCCTGATGGACGCCGCTTACTACGGCAACACGGTTTCAAGCCCCTTGGTTTTATCTGCCTTGCAAGGCCATCACACCCTCTTGCAAAAGACGCTCACCCAGCTGGGCATCTTCGCCGTCTTTGCCGTTCCGGGCTACGCTATGTCTGCACTGACCATGGACCGCCTGGGACGCAAGACGATTCAGTGCCTGGGCTTCGCGATGATGGCCGTCACCTTTGGCCTGCTGGCGCTCATTCCAGGCATAGAAAAGATGGTCGTTCCCTTCGTACTGATCTATGGAATCAGCTTCTTCTTCACCGAGTTCGGACCCAACGCAACCACGTTCGTCTATCCGTCGGAGATCTTCCCGGTCAGAGTCCGCACCACGGCACACGGCGTCTGTGCAGCGGTAGGAAAGATTGGCGGCTTCTTCGGCGTATTCCTGTTCCCGTACCTGATGAACTGGAAGGGACTTCCTGCAGCGGAGACAGCGGCGGCGATTACCAGCCTTGCCGGTCTGTTGATGACCGCCTGGATGCTTCCCGAAACCAAGGGCAAGAGCCTCGAAGAACTGTCGTCCGAGCCCTCCACGCCCGCAGAGCGCGCTGCCTGAGCGACCCCCGCAACGCGCCCCTCGAACGAAAACCGTGGCCCTTCCCCGCTACTGGTAATCCACTTCCCGGCCCCGATTCTGTGGCTTTGTCTGGCCATAGGATCGGCGCCGGGATGCAACCCCGTGTTTCCGAGTCCCCGGCTGACACTCAAGCGCAGCAGACGAGTACAGTCAATTCACAGCCACAGAACCGTGTGCCCGGGACATGTATCGGCCGCCCTGTGCACAAGTTCCTCGGCCAGCTCGTTCCCATGGCGCGCAAAGTAGTACGCGGCCCCATGGACACGCTCCTGCAGGGTGCCACCGGGATAGAGAGCCTGGCTGATGGCCTCGGCATGACGTCCCAGAGACGCTTCGCGCTGCAACTGGAAGTTGGCTGCCAGCCGTCGGAGACGATTCATCTGGTACCTCATCTTGCTGGCCGCAGTCTCGGCAGATCTCCCCAGTCCTGCATCCACGCTGCGCATCCACTCCAGCAGCGAAGTCAATTCCGTATCCAGCGCGACACCCGCTGAGGCCAGCCTGCGCTTGCCGTCTACCGGCATCGCCCGCGCAGCCAGCAGTTGTGCGAGCGACTCTTGCGTCTCCGCGAAGACCCGTTCCGTCGTCAGTTCGTATCTCCTCAGCAAGTCCGCGGTGGCGGGTTCGACCAGCGTCGCTGAAAATCGCGGCTGCACCGGAGTGGCGCGGCCCAGAATGCGGTCAAAGAGCACCGCCGATTGCGCGAAGTACGCAATCTCCGCAGGCCCGCCGATGGTGAGTGAAGTGGAAAGCAGGTAATCCTGAAACACTGGCCGCAACAGCGCTGCGGGAGAAATGCGCTCCGGCTCCGCGTCCAGAATGCCGACAAGATCGTTGCTCGTGTAACGCTCTCGCCCCGCCTGCCACAACCCGGCCGGCTCCGCCGGGCTCGGCGCCCAGCGCTTGAGAGCCACGCGCGCACCGCTGCGCGAGTCAATCAGGAAAAGCAGGCTCGACTGGGCCGCAACCGCCACCTGCGCGTGGTAGCCCGCCGACTCCAGAGTGCGATTTCTTTCCATCAGGCGTACATGCAGTTCGTCGGCCTGTTCCACGCCCGCGCGCAGAACCGGTGCACCCATGCGATGAACGTCGCGCCCCGCGGCATCGAGAACCAGCAAACCCTGAGCAGAAAATATTTTGCTGTAAAACTCCGCGAAGGCCTGTGCCAACGTGCGGCCCGGCTTGTATGCCTCGGCCAGCGCATCCATCGCATCCGAGGTCCCCAGCAGTTCCCAGGCTTGATCGATCAAAGGTTCGATGGATTGATCAAGCACGATCGAGCCCACCGGCCTCGCAAACTCCGGCTCGCTCGTATACACCAGCCTGCGCATCTCTCGCCGCGCTGGAAACGAGACGTGGTTGATCTCCGCGAAATCGTGATCTTCACTGGCCAGCCAGAAGATCGCGACATGAGGACGGCCTGCCGCCGTCCCCTGGCGAGCCCGGGCCAGCGCAGTCGCAGCCTTGAAGGGCGTAAACAACGGCCCGCCGAACAGTCCCACCTGCTGTCCCGTCACAACCGTCCCCGCACCCTGGCGCAGAGCCTCGAGTGTCCCCGCCGCTCCCGGAGCGGGATTCTGCTTCGCCAGCGCGGCAACCAGGTCCGGCCAATGCTCGGGGACCGCAGGCCGCTTTTGCCAACCGGAATCGCGAGCCGAGCCTGCGTAAAAACGCTGCGCAGGTTCGGCCGCGGCACAGTAATCCAGAAATAGCCGGCTTAGTCCCGGGGCCGCGGTGATGGGAAAACATTCGGCGGTGGACAACTTCTTCCTTCCAATCGGTTCATCCGGGCTCAAAACCGCGGACACCCAGGGACCATCCATGACGTTGAAAATGCGACTGTGTTAAGGATGCCATGCTGGACTCAATCGATGCACGAGTCGATCCGGCTTCAATGCGTATACTCGTTTTGACCGTACAAGGAGAAGAGGAACGACACGATGGCGAAGAAAACAAAGGCGCCTGAACCCAGGCCCGCGAAGACCAAAGCACCCACCGCAAAACTCGACAA
Organism: uncultured Acidobacteriaceae bacterium; assembly: GCA_963737665.1. Lineage (GTDB taxonomy): Bacteria > Acidobacteriota > Terriglobia > Terriglobales > Acidobacteriaceae > Telmatobacter. The sequence goes on along the minus strand of CAVTTW010000016.1, from coordinate 132,900 downwards.
AAAGAAGAAACCACAAAAGAGCCAGCCCGCTCCCGCGGCCTCCGGAACCGCCCAGGTCCTCCACTCCAAAGTGGTCTATGAAGGCCCGTTGTTCCGCGTGGTGCAGGACCAGGTGGTTGAGCCGGGCGGCAAGGAAGGTGTCCGCGATGTCATTCGCCATAACGGCAGCGCGGTCATTCTCGCCATCGACAGTTCGAAAAACAAAAAAGACCCGTGGATTGTGATGGAACGGCAATACCGCCACGCTGCCAATGGTTTCTTGTGGGAACTGCCCGCGGGCAAGCTGGAGGCAGGCGAAGACCCGCTCGCCGGCGCTCAGCGCGAGTTGGAAGAGGAGACAGGCTATCGCGCCAGAAAATGGAAGCCGCTGGTCGAATATTTCGCCAGCCCCGGGTTTCTCGGCGAGTCGATGCAGGTATTTCTTGCCGAAGGTCTGATTGCCGGAGACGCCCGGCCGGAAGAAGACGAACTGATTGAACTGCGCCTCGTAAAACTTTCGGAAGTTCTCAAAATGATCGAGAAGGGCGGCATAAAGGACGGCAAAACGCTTTCCAGCGTCCTCCTTTATGCTCGTTTACTCGACAAAAAGCGGAGGAAATGACGTATCCCAGGGCTTCAACTCATCGCGCTCCGGATGAGATCGTTACCAATGTGTCCCACCTTGTGGAAGCCGCTGCCTGATTTTGAATCAACCTTTCCCCCACTTTCCCCGTCATAGCAAATAGCGGAGAGCGATTCCCTTAGCTTCACCCCATCGCTCGCCGTTACCTCTGACGTGCAAGGAAGGCGGGAGCCTGTGGCTCAGTACAAAGGTAAGGTCAAGTGGTTCAACAATGCCAAGGGCTACGGATTCATCGGGCGTGAAGACGGGCCAGACGTATTCGTTCACTACTCTGCGATTCAGCTGGATGGATACAAAACGCTCAAAGAGGGCGATGATGTGGAGTTCGACATCGTCCAGGGACAGAAAGGACCTCAGGCGGATGCTGTGATCCGTTTGAGAGACACCGCCCATAACGCGGCTTGAGCCGAACTGGTTCACTCACCGAGCGGGTTTAGTCATGTCTGGCGGGATCCGTGCGGGGTGGTAAGCCGTGATTGCGTTCCAGTGGGCCCTGGAGATCTAAAAACTTCCGCGGGACGCAAAGGATTCGGGAGAATCCTGGCAATGGTTCCTCCTGCATTTCGGCACTGGCTGATTCTGCCCGGAAACAGCCAGCGCTGTGAATACTTCCCCGGTTCTCTAATTCCTCTAGTTGCAGACGCTCCGCGGCCCGGCCGCTGGGCGTTTACGACCAGTCTGCGCGTGGCGGATACTGATGGCGGAGCGCCTTCCCATGGACAACGCCACAATAGCCCGCATGCTGGAGCAGACCGCCGATTTACTGGAGATTGACGGCGGAGAGCGCTTTCGCATACTCGGCTATCGCAGGGCCGCAGAGGCCGCACAGCAAACTACCGTTGACCTCGTGGCGGCCGCCGGCGATACAGCGCGCCTGCTCGCAATCCCCGGCATTGGCAAGAGCATGGCCGCCAGCCTCCAGTCGATCGCCCAGACCGGCACCATGCCCCTGCGCGACCAGCTACTGGCCAAATATGGATCCAGCCTGCTTGAACTGTTGAAGCTGCCCGGGATGGGACCGAAAACCGTCGCTCTCTTCTGGTCTTCGGCTCAGGTCGGCAGCATCGATCAGCTCGCCGAGGCCATCGACTCTGGCCGTCTGGCCGACCTGCCGCGCATGGGACAAAAACAGCTCGACAAGATCCGCAAAGGCATCGAGGACTACCGCCGCAGCGCGGGACGATTCCGCATCGATCAGGCCGCCGAAGCCGCGCGCAGAATCGAGCTCTATCTCCTGGCCTTTCCGGGTTTCGAAAAGGTCACCCCCGCCGGTTCCCTGCGCCGCGGCCGCGAAACCGCCGGCGACCTCGACCTGCTCGTAACCGGTCCCGCGTGCGCTCCGGAACAGACTGCGGAAGCGGTAGAGTATGTGGCCGCATTTCCCGGACTCCACGATCTGATCGCCAAGGGTGAAAACAAGGTCAGCTTTCACCTCGCCGATGGCATGCAGGTCGACGTGCGCCTCCTCCCATCCGCCTCCTATGGCGCTGCTCTGCAATACTTTACCGGCTCCAAGGCGCACAATGTCTCCCTCCGCCAACGGGCTCTCAAAATGGGCTATACGCTGAGCGAGTGGTCATTGGCCCGCCTCGATGACAATTCCACGGTGGCCTCCGCCACCGAAGAGGAGATCTATGCCGCTCTGGGAATGGACTGGATGCCGCCGGAATTGCGCGAAAACCTGGGCGAAATCGAAGCTGCGGCGGCGCATTCCCTACCCCGCTTGATCGCAGAATCCGACCTCCGCGGCGATGTGCACATGCACACCCACGCTACCGACGGTCACAACTCCATCCGGGAAATGGCCGAGGCTGCTCTTGCGCGCGGTCTGCAATACATCGCCATCACCGATCACTCCAAGAACCTCGTCATGACCAATGGGCTCGACGAGAAGCGGGCACTCGAACACCTTCAGCGCATCCGCGAGATCGACCGCCAGATGGAGGGCCGCATCCGCGTCTTCACCGGCATCGAGGTGGACATCCTGGGCGATGGCTCGCTCGACCTCGATGACGAGGTTCTGGCGCAAATGGATGTGGTCATCGCCAGTGTGCACACCCGTTTCGAACAAAGCCAGGAGGAGATGACAGCGCGCGTAGTCCGCGCCATCGAGAATCCCAATGTGCGTATCCTCGGCCACCCCACCGGGCGCAAGATCCTGCTTCGGGATGCCTATGCGCTCGATCTCGGTGCAGTTTTGCGACGGGCGGCGGAACTTGGTGTCGCCGTAGAGCACAACGCGGCGCCCGCACGGCTTGATCTCTGCGATCGTGACCTCCGCCTGGCCCGGGAGCTGGGCTGCCGGATCGTCATCAACACCGATTCCCACTCCATCCGCGACCTGCACGATAGCGCCTATGGAATCCAGCAGTTGCGACGCGCTTGGCTGGAGCCAAAAGACGTGCTCAACACGCTGACGGCGGAAGCCTTCCTGGCCGCGGTGCGGCAGAAATGATGTCCACCGTTTCAATCCCACTCCATCATTCGCCGGCGCTCTATGTTGCAAACCGGACATAAAAACAACCCTCGTTCTCAACGGGGGCATCCCATCACCCGCCGCGCTACGGCAGCGATCGAAGTGCAGCACGGCTCAGTTGAGGAGAAGTTCGATGACCAATAACTCTGAATCTCGCGCAAAGACTTCAGATACGAGCGAATCCCAATCCGGCAGCAATACCCAGATGAACCAGCCCCACGAACCTGGATCCCACGAGTCGGGAGGCTCTCAGGCCAAGCGCCCGAACCAGTCCGGTGCGGCCACGCAGATGAGCGGCAAACAGGGTTCCGACACCGGCACAAACGTTACCAATGCGACCAGGCATCCGGGTGAACACAACAGGAATGAACCGGGCGCAACCAGCAGCGGAGGGCAGCATAGCAATGCCGGCAATACCGGGTTCAGCGGCGGTCAGGCTTCTCCCAAGTCCGGAGGTTCAGGTCAGTCGGCCGGAGCGGGGAAGTCCCCAGGCTCGGGCGGCTCGGCCCACTCCGGCAGTGCCGACCGGAACTCGTAGCCCGCCCCAGTCAAGCCCCAGCCTTCGTATCGCCCCAAGACCCATGGCCCCAGCCGTGGGTCTTGCCTTTTTGGACCTGATTGCCGAAGTGGAACGGAAGCCAGAGAGCCCCTGTCGACATTGCGTTGCGACATGGTTCTTTTGGGCTGGCGAGCGCACAATGGATCATGCTTGCCCCGCAGGGGTAAGATGAGGTCGCAATGAGTCTTCTACAGCAGAACTCCCGGGAAATGGACGACGCCGCCCGCGGCGAGGAGTTGACCAAGGGTTCCGGCAACGCCCTCCTTGCCAGCGTGGTCGCCGCCGTTCTAGTATCCATCGCGGTTTTTCTCTATGTGAAACTGGGGGAAAAGCCGCCTGTCGCCACCGGCGAAGTAGGCAACGTGACCGCGCACATGATGCATCGGGAATCCTCCGGCCTCGACGCCAGCGGCGCTCCCATGCCCAAGGAAATCTTCGATCAGGTGCTGGTCTTTGCCCACGTAAAGCTACATAACCAGAGCAAGGAACCGCTGTTTTTGCACCAGATCATGGCCAATCTGACCCTGGCCGACGGTATCCACACCAGCTATGCGGCCACCGCCACCGACTACGAGCGCGTCTTTGCGGGGTATCCGGAATTGGCTTCGCTGCACGGCAAGCCGATTCCAACCGAGGCAGAGCTTGATCCGGGCCAGACGCTGGAAGGCGACTTTGTAGCCGCCTTCCGCATGAGCAAGCCCGATTTTGACGCCCGCAAGGGGCTGGACTTCGCGTTCGGTTTCAAATATCAGCCAAACCTGAAGCTGATCCCCCCCGGACCGGTCACTGTCCAGTAGGCGGAGCCGGCGCGCTCTTGGGAGTCGACAAATAGCCCGCGATCTGGTTCTTTGAACTGATCGAGTTGACCACGATCTCATAGAGCGCTGGGTCTTTGCCGCTGTAGAACTGCAATGGCTCGTTCACATTGCGGTCCTTCTTCTCGTACTTCTTGTCGTCCGCGTAAACCACAAGCGTAAAGCGGTTCTTCTTGGAGTCGGTTTTCTTCAGTTCCAGGCTCACCGTGCCTACCGGTTTCCGGTCCCCCTTGTTAAGAGTGAACTCGTAGTAGGTGCGATCCCCCTTGTGTTTGAGTACTTCCAGCTCATCGTGATTCCGTGCGATCAGGCTGCTATGGTCGCTCAGGTCGCCCTTCATCGACTGCAACTGGCTCACCGCCGTAGCCAGATCATTCTGCGTCTTGGCGACGTCCGTCTTCACTCCGCCCACATCGGTTTTCACATTGGAAACATCGCTGGCCACCGCGGTTACGGCCTGCGCGGTCTGTTGCTGGGCGCTCTCAAGCCGCTTGTTTTCCGCCTGTTCGCGCGCGATGATCTGCTGCGCGCGGGCATCCATCTGCTTCTGCGTCAGACCCAGAGACTTGCCCAGTTCATCGGCCGTCACCTTCAGCCGCGCATCCGTCTCGCGCAGGTCGGCGGCCAGCTTGACGTTCTGCTGATTGGCGTCGGCAAGCGCGGCTTCCTCGTGGGCCAGCCGCCCGCTCAACGTATAGGTCCAGATCAGTCCGCCCACCGCGCACAACAGCGCCAGGGCGATCACTGCCAGAAGCGCGCCGGAATATGTCCTGGGGGTGTCATCGATCTCACTCATGATTTGCCTTTCGTCTCCTGTGGTGGCTCTTTGCTCTGAACCATTCGTTGGGGTTGTCCACGTGTAGGGTTAGACGGTGGACGGCAGAATTCTTCTCTCGAAAGTATCTCCGAACGCTGCCTGGACTGAAAAAATGGGCTTCGCCGGGTAGTTTACCGGGGGACACTCCAGATTATCGAAAGAATTCCGTCCGTGCAGAAAAACCTCTCCGCAAATGCGTCTAGCCCAGCCGAAGGCCATTTTCCCGAATCGGGATAAGCCCTCCCGTGACAACCATAGAACCGCTACGCTATAAAGAACTTTGCTGCATTTCCGGCGACGGGCTTCTTTAAACCAGCTCGATCTTGCCGCCGCAACCACAAAATAACCCAGAAAAGGGAGATCCAAAGCGTATGTCCACTGTCGTTGCAGGTAAGGGTCTGGAAGGTATTGTTGCGGCGAACTCCGGAATTTGCTGGATCGATGGGGAAGCGGGCGTACTCGCCTACCGCGGCATTGATATCCATGAACTGGCTGAGAACTCGACCTTCGAAGAGACGACCTACCTGTTGTGGAACGGCCGCCTGCCCAACCAATTTGCCCTGCGCGAGTTTCACGCCCAGCTGGCCCTGGCCCGGTCGCTCGACAAGCGCATCATCGACATGCTGCGCAGCTTTCCCACTTCCGCAACTCCCATGGAAGTGCTGCGCACCGCCGTCTCCGCACTCAGCTTCTACGACGCCGACGAAAAGGACAACTCCCACGACGCCAACGTGCGCAAAAGCTACAACCTGACCGCGCAGATCGCCATGATCGTGGCCATCTACGACCGCCTGCGCAAAGGGCTCGAGATCGTTCCCCCGGACCGCTCGCTCAGCCACGCGGCCAACTTCCTCTGGATGCTGAACGGCGTCAAGCCCTCCGAGACCGCCACCCGCACCCTCGACATCGCGCTCATTCTCCACGCCGACCACGAGCTCAACGCCTCCACCTTCGCCGCCCGCGTGATCGCCGCCACTCTGTCCGATATTCACTCCGCCATCACCGGGGCCATCGGCGCGCTCAAGGGCCCCCTGCACGGCGGAGCCAACGAGGCCGTGATGCGCCTGCTCTACGCCATCGACAAGGCCGGTGCCGATCCCGTGGAGTACGTGAAGAACATGCTGGCCGCCAAGCAGAAGATCTCCGGATTCGGCCATCGCGTCTACAAGACCGAAGACCCGCGCGCCACTCACCTGCGCCGCATGAGCGAGCAGCTCGGGCAGCGACGCCGGCCAGCCGAAGTGGTTTGAGATGTCGCGCGCCATCGAGCTCTACATCAACAAGGACAAGAAGCTGAACGCCAACGTGGACTTCTATTCCGCCTCCACCTACGCGACCCTGGGCATCGACATCGATCTCTACACGCCGATCTTCGCCATCAGCCGCATGGCCGGCTGGGCCGCCCACGTCATCGAGCAGCTGGATGACAACCGCCTGATCCGTCCCCGCGCCGAATACATCGGTCCCGAATACCCCTCGCCCTGGATTCCGGTCGAAGAGCGCGCCTGACCAGCACACCTGACCCGCACACTCTTGAATTCTTCGCCGCAGCGACCCGTTCTCAAAGCTTGAAGATCGTGAACGGATGCTCTTCCCCGCGATCGCGCAAGATGTGCAGGGCCACGTTGCAGATTCGCGTTCCGCCCCTCGACTCCGCCGAGAACGTTCCCTTGTGCGCATGGCCGTGCAGGCCAAGCGCCGGCTGGTGCCGGTCAAGCGCCCGCTCCAGCCGCGAACTGCCAAGGAATGGAAAGATCGGCTCCGGCTCCCCGATCACCGTCTCTTTTATCGGTGCGTAGTGAGTGATAGCCACCTTGACGGGAGTATCCAGCTGGGCCAATCCGTAATCGAGCTTGATGGCCTCGCGCTCCGCGATCTCCACGAAGGTTTTTATTCCGCCTTCCCCAAACGGCATCAGCTCATGCGGTGAGAAGCCTCCGCAGAATCCCTTGGTGCCCGCGAAACCCACCCCGTCCACCGCATGACATTGCCCATCCAGCAGATGAATGCCGGCCAGCCGCAGCATGCCGGCCAGTTCATCCTGATGGCCGCTCTCGTGATCGTGATTTCCCAGCACCGCGATGATCGGAATGTGCACATGCTCCAGCACCCCCAGGCACTCGCGCATCTCCTCCGGCGTTCCATGATTGGTAAAATCACCGGCGATTACGAGCGCGTCCGCAAGATCGTTTGCAACCGAAAACTGTTGCACGTTTTTGGCATGGTCTTCCGCTTTCAAATGGATGTCCGCTACCGCTGCCAGCCTCATTCGCTCCCCCGTTCGTCTGCCGTCTGCAAAAGCCAGGGATGGCTCGCGCAATGTTCCTTGTACAAATTCCGCTCACCCCACTCTTCCACGTCAATCGCAAACATGCGCGGATCGACCAGAGATCCGCGAAACGGCGCATCCTTGTTGGGATGTTTGACCCGGTCCGCAAAGCACTTCATCATGACGTCCCACACCGCCTCGGGTACAAGATCGGTATGCGCGGGATAGATGTACGCGAACAGGACCAGCGACCAGAAGAGCAGTTCCCAGTGCGTACCGGCCAGTTGGAGCAGGCGGGTCCAGTCGAGCGTACGCCCTCGCGCGTAGATCAGATGCACCACGTCCGCGCCGTCGAATCTTTCCCGGTAAGCGACGAAGATCTTCGACGCAATCAGTTCCTCCACACCCATCACCCGGCACGGAATGCCAAGCACCACCTCCGGGATGGACCGCTCGATCCACGACGCATCAACCCCCAGGCTGGCATTGCCGATTCCGGTGATCAGATCGACGAAATACTCGCCGCGGTGCGCTTTGGCCAGCCACACCGGATCCTTCACGTAGGTCGTGAAACCGTTCCCTCGAAGCTGTTGCAGCGCCCTGGGCAGGTCGCCCGCGGTCAGCATCAGATCGAGATCCTTGGTCGTTCTCCATACGCCCGTATGCGTATGCACTGCGAAGGCGCCGCCCACGATGAAGGCGACCCCACTGGCCTGAAGAGCTGTGATCGCGTCCCGGTAGCACTCATATGCTTCGGCCGGCCAGTCCGGCTCGCTTGAAGAGGTGACGGGCAACGGCGCCTCGTGATTTCCCATTCCTCCTTGGACGCGCCCCAGGGCTTGCATCGCCGCCTTGCATTCCAAAGAAGAAGCAGAACTTCTGAACCGGAGCGATCACGGCCTACCCGGTCTCTCTGCCCTACTGTCCCTGTTTCCCCCAGAAGGTCTCGATCTCTTCCAGTGTTCGGTTCTTCGTCTCCGGCAGACTGAGATAGATATACGCAAACGACGCTGCACACAAGACGGCATACCCCAGGAATACCCCGGAGGCGGAGAACATCTTGATCAGGCTGAGAAACGTCGCCGTCACGCAGGACACCGAGATCCACAGCACCATGGTCGCGATTGACATGGCGCGCCCCCGGATGCGGTTGGGAAACAATTCCGCCAGGCAGACCCAGACCCCCGTCCCCAGTCCGAACGCGAAAAACGCCACGTAACCCAGCACCGGCAAAAGCAGCAATGCCGAGCGCCCGGGGAGAAAATGCAGCATCAGGCCGAACCCCACCAGGCACACGGCCATCCCGCCGGTCGCCGTCAGCAACAACGGCCTTCGCCCCAGCCTGTCGATGAGCGCCAGCCCCACTAAGGTAAACAACAGGTTGACCACACCCACGAGCACATTCATCCCAATGGCCTGTGCCGCGCTCGCGCCCGCATGTTGCGCAAAGAGGATCGCCCCGTAGTACATGACCGTGTTGATCCCGGTTACCTGCTGAATAATCGCCAGCATGATGGTAAGCACCAACGGCTTGCGCAGCGCCCGGCCCAGCAACTCCCTGTAGGTCCCCGTGTCTTCCTGCGTGCCCATGGCGATCTGGTCGAGCGCACTCTCTATATCGGAACCAGGCGAAATGCGCCGCAACACCGCAACCGCCCGATCCCGCCGCCCATGCTGCAGCAACCAGCGCGGACTCTCCGGTATCCACAGCAGCGAAACGCACAACGCCAGCGCCGGCACCGCCCCGCCTGCGAACATCCAACGCCAACTGCCGCCGCCCAGGCGGGCGAGCTCGTAATTGACGATGAAGCTGATCAGGATGCCGCACACGATCGCAAGCTGGTTCAATGTCACCAGCCTCCCCCGAACATGGGCTGGTGCGATCTCCGCGATGTACAGCGGTGCGATCACCGACGCCGACCCCGCCGCCACACCAGCCAGCACCCGGGACAGGATCAGCTGCCAGAATTGCGAAGAAGATGCTGCACTGAATGCCGCAATGCAGAACAGAAAGGCGGCGCCAAACAGGGCCGTCCGCCTCCCAAACCGGTCGCTCACCCATCCCCCAAGCGCTGCTCCGGCTGCGCACCCCAGCAGCAACCCCGTGGGTATCATTCCGGTCTGCACGGGGCTCAATCGGAAGTCGCCCTGCAAGAACACCAGTGCTCCATTGATGACCGCGACGTCGTAGCCAAAGATCAGCCCTGCGGTTGCCGCGCTGGCTGCAACCCCCACAACAAACAAAGACGTCTTTCCACCTTGCGGCATGATCTTCACGTCCGAAACCATAGTAAGGACTCCAAAGGCGGCGGGGCTAAGGGCAATGCGAAACACAACAGGCCCGCGAACCCCATTCGCGCATTTTCGGTTGATTATATCCCCGCATACGTCATAATTTTGATCGTTTTTATTGAAATAGCGCATTCTTGTGCCCTATAATTCGCCTGATGAGCACAATACTTATCTCCAGCCCCGGCCCGACATTTGTCGATTGGAGCTCGGGCGACATTACCGGGACCGGCGTGGAGGAGTCAGTGAAAACCCTCGGCCAGTTGGCGGGGCTCTTTCACGATGAAGAGGCCTGGCGCAGCATGGATCCCGAAACCGAGGTCTACCGCGTCCGCTTCTGGCGCCCCGTGCCCGACGGAACCCCGGGCGGTCTGTTCTGGGGCGCCACCGTCCTGCAACCCGGCCGCGTAGGCGACGAATATTTCATGACCCATGGACACTTCCACGCCATCCGGGACCGGGCCGAATTCTACGCCACCGTCAGGGGCTCCGGCGCCATGCTGTTCATGGACGAGAACGGCGCCACCTGGAGTCAGGACATGGCGCCGGGAACGGTCCATTACATTCCCGGCAACGCTGCCCATCGCGTGGTCAATACCGGCGACGTGCCGCTGGTCTTCCTCGCCAGTTGGCCCAGCGATGCGGGTCACGACTACGCCCGGATCCGCGCCACAGGATTCAGCAGGCGCATGGTGCTTCGTAATGGGGAACCGTGTCTGATCTAACCGCTCTCGCCATCGATCTCGGCGGATCGCATGCAACATGCGCCGTGGTTCGTGGAGGATCGATCCTGGCCGGCAGGAGTCTGCCCGCCGACCGGGTCGTCGGGCTGGCCCCGCTACTCCCCGTGCTCCGCGACACCTTTGCGGAACTGCTGCAAATCGCTCACCTCGGCTGCTCCGATTGCGCGGCGGTGGTGCTTGGTTTTCCCGGTATCGTCAGTGCGCGGGAGAAGCGCGTCCTGGCCACCAACGCCAAGTTCGACGACGCCACCCGCCTGGACCTGGAATCGTGGTGCAGCCACGCTTTTGGTTTGCCATTTCTGCTTGAGAACGACGCGCGCCTGGCCTTGCTCGGCGAACACAGCTTTGGCGCGGCCCGCGGCGCCAGCGACGCGGTGATGGTGACCCTCGGCACCGGCATCGGCGGAGCCGCCCTGCTCGACGGACGCCTGCTGCAAAGCCGGCACGGGATCGCTGGCACCATCGGCGGCCATCTTCCGGTCGTGCTCGACGGGCGGATCTGTTCCTGCGGCAATCGCGGCTGCGCAGAGTCCGAAGCATCGACGGCCTTTCTCGCCGAGATCTACCGCGAGCAGCCCGGCGGTGGCGACGGGGTGCTGAGCGGCGAGACAGCCATCGGTTTTGCCGAACTCTTTGAAGCCGCCAGGACGGGCGACCAGGCCGCCATCTCCGCGCTCAACCACTGCCTGCACGTCTGGTCCGTGCTGACCGTCGCTTTGATCCATGCCTACGATCCTGAAGTCATTGTCTTCGGGGGAGCCGTACTCCAACGCGCCGCGGAAATCCTGCCCCGGCTGCAGCGCTACGTGAACGCGCACGCCTGGACCTTTGGCCGCCACATACCGCTGCGCGCTGCTACGCTCGGGTCCGACGCAGCCGTTCTCGGCGCGATTCCGCTCATGGAGTACAGCCTTTGACGCATCGATCCAATTTCGACAAGTACCCCGCCGTCGAGATATCGCCGAGCGAGTCGGAATGCTCCGTCGGCTGGGGCGAGGTACTCGAACGCCTCCGTGCACATGGCCATGCCCGCCGCATCGCCATCGAGTGCTATCCCGGTGTCTTGCTGGAACCGCTGCGGCGTCATGTCGTCGCCGAGCTCGCCCCCGAGCTGGTTCTGGAAAGCGCTGAGGCCCTGCTTTCTCCCGCGAAGATTGAAAACAAGTTCGCAGACATGCTGGGGGACGACCCCGTCTTTGGCCGCCTGGCTCAAATTGAACTCGACGCGTTCTTCGATCCGAAAAAGATCGCGCGCTCTCGGCGCCTCGCTGAAAACACACGAGGCCGGGTCATCGCCATCGGCGCCGGCGCCACACTCGTCTTGCCTGACTACGATCTGCTCATCTATGTCGATGTGGCCCGCTGGGAGATTCAGCAGCGGCAGCGGCGCAAAGAGGCTCCCAGCCTGGGCCTCCCCAACGCCGCCGCATCGCCCGGTCAGCTGTACAAGCGCGCCTTCTTTCTCGACTGGCGAGCAGCCGATCAGCAAACGGCACGAACTCTACACAGAACGTAGACTTTCTGGATCGACGGCAATCGTCCCGACTCCCCCGCGATGCTGAGCGGAGACACGCTTCGCGCGGCTCTCGCCTATGTCACGCAACGCCCGTTCTGCCTGGTGCCCTTCTTCGATCCCGGCCCCTGGGGCGGCCAGTGGATGCGCGAGCACTTCGATCTGCCCGACGGCCCGCCCAATTACGCCTGGTGCTTCAACTGCGTTCCGGAAGAGAACAGCCTCGTGCTTCGCTTCGGCGCCCGCGTCTTTGAACTGCCTGCCCTCGACCCTGGTTCACGAATATCCGGAGGCACTTCTCGGCGTCGCACATCGTGCGCAACTTCGGCGCCGAGTTCCCTATCCGCTTCGATTTTCTCGATACCATGGAGGGCGGCAACCTCTCCCTCCAGGTCCATCCGCTCACCAGCTATATCCGCAAGGAGTTCGGCCTGACCTACACGCAGGACGAAAGCTACTACATGCTCGATGCGGCTGCCGATGCAACCGTCTACCTTGGATTGCGCGAGGGCATCGATCCGCAGGCTATGGCTGCCGATCTTCGCGCCGCACAGGCGGGCGACCGCCCGTTCCCCGCGGAAAAGTATGTGAATGTGTGGCCGGCCCGCAAGCACGACCACTTCCTGATCCCCGCCGGCACCATCCATTGCTCCGGCCGCAACAGCATGGTCCTCGAGATCAGCGCCACGCCCTACATCTTCACCTTCAAGCTATGGGATTGGGGCCGTCTCGGACTGGATGGCCGCCCCGGCCCATCCACCTTGAACACGGCCTCAAAAATATCCAATGGGACCGCACCACGGAATGGGTCCGCCAGCATCTCATCGACCAGAACACGCCGGTCGCATCCGGGGAAGGCTGGCGCGAGGAACGAACCGGGCTGCACTCCCTGGAATTCCTCGAGACCCGTCGTCATTGGTTTACTGCCCCGGTTCTCCATCACACCCAGGGAAACCTGAATGTGCTCAACCTGGTCGAAGGCGATGCCGTCATCGTGGAGAGCCCCACTCACGCCTTTCCTCCGCTCACCGTGCATTACGCCGAGACCTTCGTCGTGCCGGCCGCCGTCGGTCCCTACACCGTTCGCCCGGCAGCGCCCTCCGACCAGCCCCTGGCCACGATGAAGGCCTACGTCCGGGAAGGAGCATGATGCCGCAGCCGCTTGAATACAATCCCGGCCTCCCGCTTGGCCTCTCTGAAAACTCCCTCGCCTTTGCGTATGGTCCCGGCGTCTTCGGGCCCGATCCGGAGATGCGCCGCCTCGCTGCCATTCGTCCCAGCCTGCGCGATCCGCAGTGCGACGGCCCCGACCCCGTCTACGGCATCGCGATGGATATCGGCCGCGCATCCGACCTGCCGCTGCTCAAGGAACGCATGCTGCTCTTCGGAGCGGTCGTCTATGCCGCCGGTTCGCTTGGCGCCGAACCTGTCCGCTCCCAGGGCCACGTCCACGCCATCGCGCCGCACAGTGGCTGGTCGCCGCCGGAGATCTTTGAAATCTGGAGCGGTACCGCGATCGTCTATGCGCAGCAGCGTGCCGAAGACGACCCCGGCCGCTGCGTAGCGGTGCTGGCAAAGGCCGGTGAAAAGGTCGTGGTTCCGCCCGCCTGGGCCCACTGCGTCATCAACGCCGACCCACGCCGGCGCATGTCCTTTGGCGCGTGGTGCGACCGCCAGTACGGTTTTGACTACACCGGGGTCCGCGCCCATCACGGCCTTGCCTGGTTTCCGCTCCTGACTGCCTCCGGTGCGATCGAATGGCAGGCAAATCCAACGTACCAGCCATCCGCTCTGGAGCATCACGAAGCCCGCGCCTACCCAGAGCTGGGATTGGACTCGTCGCGCCCTCTCTATGAGCAATTCGCCACCAATCCCGACTCAGTGATGTTTGTCGCCGACCCCGCGCGCGCCCGCGATGTCTGGCCATCCTTCGCCCCCTGACAACAGAATCCGGCCACGTCAAACCAGCCGGACTTCGATCCCCTTCCCGAGGAAGGCTGCGACCATCTGTTCCGTAGCCCCGGTATCGGTAATCAGCATGTCGATGGCATTGGTTGGGCAGATCACCCAGTTGGCCACCACTCCCAGCTTGCTGTGGTCCGTGACTGCCACCTTGCGCTTGGCCTGCCTGACCATGCAGCGATTGATCTCCACCTCGTTGCTGTTCAGGCAGGTCAACCCGTTCTCCGCATCGATGCCGTTGACTCCCACAAACAGCACATCGACGAACACGCCGCTCATGGCGGCCACAGCGGCCGCTCCCACCAGCGAAAACCAGTCTCCCCGCAGGTGGCCGCCGGTGACAAAGACGTGGATGTCTCTGCGGTTGCTCAACTCCATGGCCACATTCACGGTATTGGTGACCACGGTCAGGCCGCCCAGTGCGGGCAGGCTGCGCACCACCTCTGTCGTCGTGGTTCCCGCGGTGAGAGCGATCGTATCGCCGGGAGAGATCAGTTCCGCGGCCGCCAGCGCGATCCGGCGCTTCTCCTCAGCAAAACTGCCCACCTGCTCCTGAAATGACCGGTCGTGGCGGAACGCCTCGTAAAACAGCGGCTCGATGGGAATCGCCCCACCGTGCGTGCGCCGCAGCAGGCCGCGGTCTTCCAGTTCCTGCAGATCGCGCCGCACCGTGGCCAACGAGACTTCCAGCTTGTCGCGCAGAGCCTCCACCGACACTGTACCGGCCTGGCGAAGCTCGCGCAGGATGAGCGCGTTCCGGTTCAATCGCTTCTCGTTGTCTTCTGCCATTCGTTCCTGTCCTGCCCAGCCCCATCGGAACTGGGCGCATGGCTACAAGGTCTCACCCATCGCGCTTCCAGCCTGGCAAGTGGCGAACGAGCAGGACTCAGGTCTGCTCAATCCCTAACAACGCCGCTGCAGGTAAGTTGATGAATTCCAACATAACATCCTGAAGTGAGATCGTGCCGCCGGCGCTGCGCGCCGATGACACATCTGGAAGTCCGTTGAAAAACTCGGAACCAATGCGCTTTGTAACAGGGCACGACCTCAGTCGTGCCAATAAAGCCGATCAAACGGATGGGCTTTAGCCACTGTGGGACCTTTGCCTCATCGATTTCGCCCGCTTGTTGGCTCTTTCAACCACTACTGGCGCGGCGAGCCGCCCGAGCCGATCATGACCGTACCCTGCAAGGGAAGATCCCGTGAGGATGTCCCCGCAAAAATCCGGTATGTCCCGTCCCGTATTACCCAGCGATGCTGCGACACGTCATAGGTGCAGAAGGAACGTGCATCGAGGTTGATGCTCACCGCCCTCGTCTCACCCGGATCCAACTCCACCCTGGCAAATCCACGCAGTTGATGCGGCGGTTCGCCGTTCGCCGCAGGATGGCCGACGTACACCTGGACCACCTCCGCACCCTTGCGTTTGCCGCTATTGGTCACGTCCACTTTGACAATCACCTTGTCGGCCGCACTATCAGACTTCAACTCGACCTTGGCCGGCTCAACCGCAAGGTGGCTGACTTTGAACGTCGTGTACGACAGCCCGAATCCAAATGGAAACAGCGGCTCCGTATTCGTCGCGTCATACCACCGATAGCCCACGTTCAGGCCCTCGCTGTAGATGGATTTGCCGTCCACTCCCGGCCACTGATCCTTCTTCGCCGTGGGGATCTGGTCGGCGGTTCGTGGAAACGTCAACGGCAACTTCGCCGAGGGATTTGTGTCGCCATAGAGGATCGAGGCAATGGCATTGCCGTCTTCCTGTCCCGGGTACCAGGCCTCGACAATTCCCGCAACCTTATCGGCCCATGGCATCAGAACCGGACCTCCGGTATCGAGCACCACGACCGTATGCTTGTTGGCCTCTGCCACCGCCTCGATTAATTGGTCCTGATGATCAGGAAGTTCGAGATCGGGCCGATCCTTCCCCTCGGTTTCGTCGGTGTGCACGAAGACCACCGCGATCTGCGCCGCGCCGGCTGTCTTCGCGGCCACCGCGAGGTCGCTGCCGTCGGCATATGACACCTGCCCGCTGGTGCCGGCACGTTTGCGAATGCCGTCAAGCGGAGTGACGATGTAGGGAGCAATTACCGCCGAACTGCCGCCGCCTTCGGCCTTGGGCGTCTTGTTGCCCGCTTCGCCGACGACCGCAACGGACGCGTGCAGCGACAATGGAAGCAGCGCCTGATCATTCTTCAGCAGGATCGTGCCTCGCTCGGCAACCATGCGCGAAAAAGCGTCATGCTTTGGGCTGCGCACATTCGAAGTCCATGTGCCCGGCTGTGCCTTGTCAAAGAGCCCCTGGCGAAACAGCGGTACGAAGATGTTGCGCACGTGCGCATCGATGGTACTTACGCTGACCTGCCCGTCTTCGACCGCCTTCTTCAATGCCGCCCCATAGTACTTGTCATCGGGCATCTGCTGGTCCAACCCGTTATTCGCCGAGTCGACCGTTGAGTGTGTCGCGCCCCAGTCGCTCATCACCCAGCCGTCGAACTTCACCTCGTCCCTGAGCAGATCCTTGAGAAGATGCGCGTTCTCGCACGAATAAACCCCATTGGTCTTCACATACGCGCACATGAATGTACCCACGTGCCCATCCTTGACCGACGCTTCGAACGGGGGAAGATAGATCTCCTGCAGCGTACGTTCGTCGACAATGGAGTCTTCGCGGAAGCGATCGTTTTCCTGGTTCATGGTCACGTACATGTTGGCATCGGCGAGCGGCCCTTCGCTCTGGATGCCGTTGATCTCCGCAGCGGCCATCACGCCATTGAAAAAGGGGTCCTCGCCATAGCTCTCAAACGTCCTCCCCCACTCCGGCACCCGCACCACGTCAATCGACGGCCCCAACTCAACCTTGGTTCCTTTGCCCCACTGCTCCTGACCGAGAACATGCCCGAACGCATTGAGCAGGTTTGGATCCCAGCTGGATGCGGCAGCAATCGGCGCCGGCAGCAAAGTCACATCCGTGGCTTTGTTCCCTACGCCCGCGCGCCCGTCCGCAAGCGTAAGAGCCGGAATGCCAAGCCTGGAAATCGGCGGTACGTATCCCACGTATCCTTTCGGCGGCAACACAAAGTTGTAGCCACTCGCCGCATCCCCGGTCAGCGGGTCCACTCCATGCATCATCGCGATCTTCTCATCCAGCGTCATCGCCTTGATGAGGAGATCTGCCCGCCGTTCTGGAGAAAGGGACCGATTCGTCCACGGTCTGTCGGCGCTGCTTCCCCCCGCGGTCCCGCCCTCCGCTGTGCCTGGCTTGCCATGACCAGGCAAAGGACCAGATCGCGCCCCTGCAGTTGCCGGCAACAACAGAAACAGGCATACCAGATTGCATAACCAAATCCTGAAGCTCGATTGGCAGATAAAACCTTGCATTTTCATGACTAAGTGATTTCTCCGTGTGAACACTGTCGATCCAGCCTGCTGCGGCACGCTGGCATGCCTTTTCGTCGATAGGAAGCACAGCTTTCCTGCAGGCGCAAGGCCTCATTACCGGCCGACAGGAGGTGTATGCCTTTCTCCTGTCGGCCGTAAGGTTTGGCTGGATCTTAGAAGATGAACTTCAGAGCGAGCTGAATCTGCCGTGGCGACGATCCAGGAGTCGTACTGCTGATCGTCGCTGAGCCGTTCCCTAACGTGCCCACTCCGTTGGCGTCGTAATGCACCGTTGTGTTTGGATTGTTGAAGGTTGGCGTGTTGAGCAGGTTGAACGTCTCGCACCGGAATTGCAGGTACGAGGACTCATACACCGGGAAGTCCTTGAACAACGAGAAGCCCAGCGCCTGCGTTCCCGGCCCGAAGACCGCGTTGCGATGTTCATTGCCCAGCAGGTCGATTCCCGGCTGCCGGAACTTCGTTACGTCATACCACTCCAGCAGGCTGTGGTGAAAACCCGCCGTGCCGGAAGCTGCTTCGTTCGGACGTTCCGTGATGGGGAGCCCGCTGGGGTTCGTAGCGCTGGTCACTGTGACGGGGTTGCCGGTCTGTGCGTAGTAAATGCCGTTGAGCGACCAGCCCTTGACGGCAAACCCTTCCAGCCCGTTCATCGCCTTTCCAAAAGGAAGATCGTAGTTCATGGTGAGAGCCAGGCGCTGCCGCGTGTCCAGGTCGGCATTGCCGTAGTCATACTGGTAAAAGCTGTTGTAGGTGACGGCCTGCCCACTTCCGTTGTCCACATGGCAGGCACCGACGCAAGCTCCTACAGGCTGCCCTTCATCGACGACCTGCGCGTTGGTCAGGTTATGCGCCCAGGTGTAGTTCACATTCGCCGCAAGGCCGTTCTTGATCCGGCGTTGCACTGAAAGCTGCAGCGCATTGTAGTTGGAGTTCAGGATGCTTCTGCGTTCGTTGAGCGTGACGCCGGGCAGGTTGGGATACGGATACGGCGCGCCCGCAAACGGTTGCTGATTGACGTTGACGCCGTTCAGCACCAGCCGCGCTCCGCGGTTGCCCACATACGCGATGGTCGCCACGTTGCCGTGAATGTCCTTTTCCACGTTCAGGCTGAACTGCTGCAGATACGAGCTCTTGAAATCGAAGTCCGTGACCGCAAAGGCTCCCTGGCTGGCGTAGGTCGCAGGGTCCGTCGCCAGCGTCAGGTTTGTCGACGGCACGGGTAATCCACCGTCGAGGTACCATGCTCCGTTGGTTCCCCCCAGCGGCGAAGTGCAGGCCGTCGGCTGGTTGATCGGAGCCGCCGTATCGCCGCAACTGAAGTTGAAGCTGAACGGCGCGTTCTTCATGAACGATCCCGAAGTCGCGTTTCCGGGGAAGAAGGTGAGGCCGTAGCCGCCCCGCACCACCAATCCCGGTCTTACCGTGTAGTCGAAGCCGAGTCGCGGAGCCACATCGCCGTAATCCGTATTGATGCCGCCCGTCGCATTCGACTTCTGCGCGCCCGGCAGACCGGGCCCGTACAAAAGGCCGGTCGCAAAATTGAAGTTGGTGAACGCATTGTTGGTCGCAATGAAAGGCGTGTAGACGTCGTAACGAACGCCCAGGTTCAGCGTGATGTTGGGCCGGACGCGCCAGTCATCCTGTGCATACAACGAGGGCTCCCACGACCGGAAATCCGGCGAAACCACCGTATAGCCTCTCGTTACCTGCGTCGTCAGGCCGCTCAACAGCACCGCCAGATCGTTGCCCGAACCGGGAAGCGACGGATCGGTACTGCTGATGTAGGCATTGCCGCGCGGATGCGAACTCTGCCCTTCCGAAACCTGCCGGCGAATGACCCCGGCGCCAAACTTGAATGAGTGCCGGCCCTTCAGCCACGACACCGATCCCAGGTATTGAAAGGTGTTGTTCTGGTCGAGCAGCGGAACGTAATCGGCATCGCCAAGCGGCGCGTATCCCTGAACGTTCGAAGAAATATTGGGCAGGCCCGAACTGACCTGGTCCCCTGCCAGGTTGATGGCAAACGGACTGGAGCCACTCGGGAATCCGAACGCCGTCGCAACGTCTTTGCCTACATTCACCGGGCTCGACTGGTTATTGAGCCGCATGTACTGAGCCTTCAGATCCAGGATCAGACTGTTGGTGAGCAGGTGAGTGTAGCCCAAGGCCGCACTGTGCTCCTGATCGATCGCAGGGCCGGCAAAATTGGCTCCGTATGGCCCCGCGCCGGGATTCACCGAAACGCCGGCTACGTTCACAATCGGAAGCGGACCGGGGATGAACACATTCACTTGGTTAAACGTGTAACGCGCAAACATCGAGTCACGCGCAGAGAAATGATGATCCACCTTGGCGTCGTAGGTGGTGGTGTACTGCGTCTGCCCTGACGTATACGTGAAATTGTTCGCGGGCGCGGCGCAGTTTCCTGGAGGACTGACCGCGTTGTTGGGGGCCGGATAAAGTTTGAAATAGTTCAGCCCGATCGGATCGGGCGTCCACCCCGCCTTCGTGGTCAGGTTCACGCAGCCCACCCCCAGGTCGGAAAAATCTCCCGGATTGGCTTCTTCGTATGCCGTCGGAACCGTCGAGGTGCTGGTGACCCCCTTGACGACTCGAAAATTCTCATAGTCGAAGAAGAAGAAGGTCTTCTGCTTCCAGATCGGCCCGCCAACACTGCCGCCAAACTGGTTCTGGCGCAGTTCCGGTTTCGGTCCGGAGGTGGAGAAGTAATCGCGCGCGTCAAATTTGTCGTTGCGCAAAAACTCATACAGCGTCCCGTGAAACTTGTTGCCGCCCGACTTGGTGATCAGGTCCACTACCCCGCCGCCGGTGCGGGAGATCTCCGCCGTGTACAGGTTGGTGAGAACCTTCACTTCCTCGATCGCATCAATGGACGGCCGAACTCCCACGCTGCCGATGAAGCGCTCGTTGTTATCCATGCCGTCGATCATGTTGTTGTTGATTTCATCGCTCTGGCCGTTGGCGGCGAAGCTCGAACTTTGCCGGCGATCATCGGGCCGCGTACCGCTGTTCATCGCGTTACTCAAGCCGCCCGTCACGCCCGCGGCCAGGGTAATGAGGCTGGTCACGTTGCGGCCATTGAGGGGAAGGTTCTGAGTGGCCTGGCTCGTAATCAACGTTCCAATCGAGGAATCGTCGGTTTGAAGAGCCGGGGTGGTGGACTCGACTGTAATCGTCTGCTCGGCTCCGCCGAGCGCCAGTTGCGCGTTGATGCGGGCTCGATCGCCCGCCGCCAGCGTTACCTGCGTCGCGTAGCTCTTGAACCCCTGAGACTGGACGCTCACCTTGTAGGTGCCAACCTGCAACAGGGTGAAGGTGAAGTCGCCCGTGCCAGAGATGTTTACCTTTTGGCTGACCCCGGTTGCGATATTGGTCGCCGTTGCCGTTCCGGTTACAACCGAAGCACCGCTCGGGTCCGTCACCGTCCCCACGATATCTGCGGTTGTGACTTGCGCACCGGCCTTGCTCAGCGCGAGAAAACAGATACAGACCGCGGTGAAAACAAGCCAAAGTGCCCTTCGTACGTGATTGGTCACAGGATTAGCCTCCGACAATTTGCAAACTTGCATTTTGACCCTCCTTGTTGCTCCGGCCGGTTCTTGCCGTGTGCAGCTCACGTGTTTTTTTCTAGCGCTGCCGTATGGTGCGAAATGCGTTGACCGTTCACTATATTCCCAATACGCGCATATTCGTCAAGTGAAATATCGATGAGCGAGCAAACCTTTGACCTTTATCGATCAATTCAATCAAAAATTAGGCGGAACCCGGCTCAACGCATGCACTTGTGCGCCAAACGATCACGGGTTCTAACCGCCGGTCTGCCCGGGATGGGCGCTCGAGGCTGATGGAAGGGCGGCGGGGCGGCGGCGAGCCCCAGGGCCGGCTATCGGACGTTCCAAGGCCATCGTCCGTGAGCAACGTCACATTTTTTCCTTTTGCCGAGTGCCAGACTGGGACTGTTGAAACCGGGCCGATCGCCCCCATGGGGAGAAGTCGCTCGAAACCTCAATGGCGGTTACAGACTCGGCGACCGCACCTGGTCTCGACCGGCGCTACGGCGCAGCAAGCCCTGCGCGGCGCGCGTGATCCAGGGATTGTTCCCCAAAAGGGAAGCTCAAGAGAGCGGCAACGCAATGAAATCGGAAGGCGTGATCTCGCGCAGGCGCTTCATGGCCGTGACGGCCATAGCGGGTACCGCGTTGGCATCCGGATGCCTGTCGCGCGGCCGCGCCGGTTGGGAGTCTCTGAACCCACGCGAGGCAGGAACACTTACCGCCATCTGCGACCAGATCATTCCCGCCGACGATTTTCCCAGCGCCTCCCAAGCGGGCGTTCTGAACTTTATTGACCGCCAGCTTGCCCGGTCCTACCGGCGCTTCCGCGATGCCTACCGGAACGGACTTCGGCAGGCCAACCAGTTGAGCCAGAGCACGTACGGCCTCGACCTGGCAATGGCCTCCCCGCAACAACAATTTGCGGTGGTGAGTCTGTTGGAGCAGCACAACCGGGAGTTTTTCGAGCTGGTCCGAAGCCACACCTTTCAGGGTTATTACGGCTCGCCCGCGCCATGGCGGCAACCGCGATGCCGTGAGTTGGCGCATGCTCGGCCTGGCCGAACCTCCGCTGCGCGGGCGCGCACAGTACGACTTCACGAAAGTGCGCGCCAGCTCATGAAACGCGTCAATGCCGTAGTGATCGGAGCCGGCGCGGCCGGCGGCATCGTCGCCAAGGAGCTTGACCACCGCCGGGCTCAGCGTGGTTCTGCTGGAGCGCGGCAAGTGGTACACAGCCCACGACTGCCGCAAAGACGATCTGCGCAACCAGCGCACCACCGTCCTCGGCAATGCCTTCGGCCCGGAAGATGAAGGCAATCCCCGCGTCTGGGTCGATTCGGCCGGCGTGCCCCACACCGTGCTGCCCAGCGAAGGCGCATACCAGAACAACGCCGCCTGCGTTGGTGGCGGAACCCTCAGCTACGGCGCCCAGGCCTGGCGCTACATGCCGCAGGATTTCCGCATGCGGTCCACCTACGGCGCGCCGGCCGGGAGTTCTCTGGAAGACTGGCCCATCTCCTACGACGACCTGGAACCGTTTTACGACAAGGCGGAATACGAGATCGGCATCTCCGGCGATTACTCCGGCACGCCGTTTCACGGCCCGCGCCGGCGCGATCTGCCCATGCCGCCGCTTCCGCCCAATCGCGAATTCGAGCATCCTCGAGCCCGCCGCGCAAGCGCCTGGGCCTGCATCCGTTTCATCTCCCCATGGCGCGCAACAGCGTGCCTTACAACGGCCGCGGCCCCTGCATGCGCTGCCGCTGGTGCTGCGGATTCGCCTGCGAAGTCGACGCCAAAAACGGCTCGCAGAATACCGTGCATCCCCGTCGCCCTCGCCACCGGAAACTGCGAACTGCGCACCGAGTGCATGGTGAAGGAAATCCTCACCGACGATCGCGGCCGCGCGCTCGGCGTCTCTTACTTTGACGAACGACGGTCACCTGCAGGAGCAGCTCGCCGACATCGTCATCGTCTCCGGCTGCGCCATCGAATCCGCGCGCCTGCTGCTCAACTCCAGCAGCCGCCTCTTTCCCAACGGCCTCGGCAATCGCTACGACCAGGTCGGCCGCCACCTGCAGGGCCACCACTACACCGGCGCCATCGGCTACTTCGATTTCGATACCTATGACGATGTTGGGCCCGGGCGCCAGCATCGCCATCATCGACTACAACCATGGAACGCCCGGCCTCTGCGGCGGCGGCATGCTGGCCAACGAATTCATCCGCCTGCCCATCCACATGCTCGACCGCCTGCCACCCAGGCACGCCGCGCTGGGGACTCGGCACACAAGCAGGCCATGCGCAACTAGCACAAGCGCACCATCGTCATCATGGGACCCACGCAGCAGATTCCCACCGCCACCGGCCGCGTCACGCATCGATCCATCGTTGCGCGACAAGTGGGGACTGCCCGTGCTGCGCTTCGAGGGCAACGTGCATCCTCACACCTTCGAGATCGGCGAGGTTCAGGCCAAGCGCGCGGAAGCGTGGCTCAAGGAAGCGGGCGCCATTCAGACACTCTCTCATGGCGTGGCAAGCCGCAACGCGTCAGCGCCGGTCAGCACCAGGCCGGCACCTGCCGCATGGGCAACGATCCGCACGGTTCGGTCGTCAATCGCATACTGCCAGATCCACGACGTCGACAACGTCTTCGTCATCGACGGCAGCGTCCACGTGACCAATGGCGGATTCAATCCCGCGCTCACCATCATGGCCGTCGCCTATTACGCATCGGACTGCGCTGGTGCGCAACTGGAAAGGCACGGCAGTTCCGGTCATGATGACGCATTCTCAAACTCGTCGGCCGTCGCTCGCCGTGCGCTCGGCACTCGCTGGGCATGGCTGGCAGCTATGGCGCGTCGTATTACTACGCCGCCGCAGGCGGCCGCCTGCGCCGAGCTGCCACGAGATGGCCGATACACGTCAATGCGGTCCACTGCCTCCGCTCATCGCAACGCCACCTGTCACGGATTGCCACGAAGCCAGCCTCGCCACCAAGCTGCGCCATGTCCGCGTTCACCTCATGCGGCAACGCTGCCGGAAGCCATCCGCCTGCGCGATATCGACGTACGCGCAGATGATCGGGAACTGCCAGCAATGCCACCAGCACGAATACGCAAGCTGGCATGCGGGACCGCACAGCGCCACGTACAGCGACATCTTCACCAATGCCGCGCACAACACCGAAGCGCCGCCTGATGGACGACTGCTTCCGCTGTCACGGCATGCACTTCGATGGCGCAGTGCGCGACTGGTGCAGCCGCAGGACACGCACGGACCCTGGCGCATTGGCCCGCGCCGATATGGCGGGCCAGGCCACCATCCCCTGCCAGGCGTGCCACTGGATGCATCGCGACGGGCATGCGGCGAGACCAAGCCGGCGACTCGCATTTCTATCGCCGGCAAAGCCGCTCCGGACTCGATCGCCTTCTTCGATCGCCGCGAACAGATGCACTTCGCCGCTGCCAATGCTGGCCCTGCCCAGTTCTCTACGACGGCTCCCATCCGCTCAAAGTCAGCCCCGACCCGCGCCAGGGACTCTGCTACCAGTGCCACGCTCCGCGCCAGAACGACACCGGCAGCATCGCCGCCCTCAATCACTGGGGACCGCAGGCCGGCTCCGGCGATGACCGCACCCCGATGGGCGTCCATGAAGGCCTCAGCTGCCTCGCCTGCCATAACGGCCACAACGAGAGCGCCGCCGCCTCCTGCGCCACGTGCCACCCCCAGATGTCGCACTGCGGCATCGCCGTCGAAAAAATGGACACCACCTACGCCAACCCCACCAGCCGCCACAACATTCACTGGGTCAAGTGCACCGACTGCCACCAGCACGGCATCCCCACGGTGAAAGCGACGCCTCTCACCTCCGGACAATAACGCGCCCGCCGGCCGTGAGCTCTAGCGGCAATCAGCCGTGAAGCAGAGATTCTTGCTGAAGAACGGCAGCACGTGGTTCTGAAATCGGTCGGCGACTGCGCTGACATGCGTGCCGGAGTAGATCTCAAAGCTGTTGGCGAATTCCATAGTTGTCGAGGATGGTATGCAGTTTCCCGGCATCAAAGCGGAGCCCGTCCTGGTCCCCGACATCCATGGAGATGGCGCGGTATTGCTTGAGATTGCCGATGTACTGATCGACAAAGGCGAGCGGTGAATTGGCCGTGTATTTCGCGACGATCTCCGGCTGCGGAACACCGTCCCTGGTCGGCAGATCGAAGTAGAGCGGAGGGTTCTTTGGATCGGGTGCCCACGCTGCTGCGGTTGCATACTGCGCGGAGGCGAAGCCGGGCGACTGTGCCGCCAGGTCCGGCGGAGACTTAGCCGCGGCAACCTTCTTCTCACTGGCGATCGCCCGCTCCTTGATCTGTTCGGCGAGTGCCGGGCCGCTCCTCCAGCCATCGAAGACATGCAGCAGGGACTCATGATGTAGAGGGCGCCGAAGACTTCAGGATGCTTCATGCCGATGCGCGACGCACCGTAGCCGCCCATGGAGTGGCCGACGAGGCCGCGGCTGGTGCGATCGGGGATGGTGCGATAGTGTGCGTCGATGTAGGCGACCACATCGTGATAAATGAATTTCTCGAAGTCGCCGGTAGTGACGGAGCTCGAGTACATGGAGCCGTTATAGATGGTTTTCGAATCGGGCAGGACAACGATCATCTCCTGCGAGCCTTTGGCAAAGGCGCCTTCGATGGTCTGCGGGACGTGGATCTCATGCGTCCACTGCTCGGCGCCGATGGAGTAGCCGTGCAGCGCGTAGACCACCGGATAGCGATGCTTCTTGTCTTTCTGATAGCTGGGCGGCAGGAAGACGATCACGTCGCGATCGACAGCGTCGCCTTCGAGATTGCCTTCAAGTGCCGTGCCGTGAATCTTGATGTGCTCGACCGCGACCGGCTTTGCGCCGGGAACGGCGTCGGGAACATTGGTTTGCACCTGGGCGAGGGACTGGTTGATTGGCGCGATCGCGAAGAAGACTCCGCAGGCCAGTAACAGCTTCATTGATCTCATCATGACCTCTCTCGAAAGCCCGGCTATCGCACGGGGCGCCAGGAATCTGTTGCGCTCCGGATGCGTTGTCTGCGCCCTGACCATGTCGAGGCGGTTCAATCGCAGATGCCTCCGTCCGGACCACGGCGCGACCCATGCCTCCGATGCCGCGGCTCGGGCACAGTGGCCGGAATGTGATCTCATACTGACTCGAAATGTTTGCGTCGATGTCTCCCGGATTCCGCTCCGAAACTCTCGACTATACACATAACCCGCTACAGCAAACAAGATAAATAAATCGCTTTATCCCGGCGGGCGGGGGGATTACCATGCCTATGGCCGGAAAGGACGGAGACATGCTCCTCCAAAAGAATCCGGATCTGGGGATATGCTTCGCGCGGAGGTGCGCCGTGAAACTGGTTGGAATCGCGATTCTGTTGGCAGCAGGTTGCTGTTTTGGGCAGGAGCCGGGGGATTTCAAGCCTGCCACCTCGAATGTTCTGGATTCGCAATATCCCAAGGTCGACAGCAACTCACGGGTTCAGATTCGGTTTAAGGCGCCCGATGCGATCAAGGTGAAACTCAATTTCTGGAGCGGGCCCAAGGTGGACATGGAAAAGCAGGCGGACGGGTTCTGGACCGTCACAACCCCGCCCATGGCTCCCGGGCTTCACTACTACACGATCGTCGTTGATGGCGCGGAGGTGAGCGATCCGGGCAGCACGGCGTACTTTGGTGGCAGCAAATGGGCCAGCGCCGTCGAAGTTCCCGAGGCCGGAGCGCACTACTACCTGCCTGAGGATGTTCCGCACGGGCAGGTGCGTGAGATCTGGTACCACTCCAGCGTGACCGGCACATGGCGGCACGCCCTGATCTACCTGCCGCCGGACTATGACACGGCCAAGGCTCGCTATCCGGTTCTGTATCTTCAGCACGGCGGGGGTGAGGACGAGACTGGATGGATCAGGCAGGGCAAAGCAAATTTCATTCTCGACAATCTGATTGCCGGCGGAAACACCAAGCCCATGATCATCGTCATGGCCAACGGATACGCAAGCCGGTCAGGCTACGTTGTCCCCGATCTGACCGGACAGCCCTTCGGATCGCCTGAATTCATGAAAGTGATGCAGGAGCGGATGGGCGCCTTCGAAGACGATATGACCCAGGTGCTGATTCCCTTCATCGACAAGACATTCCGTACTCTTCCCGACCGCGATCATCGCGCCATGGCGGGGCTTTCGATGGGCGGCATGCAGACCTTCCAGGTGACATTCGATCATCTCGACTTGTTCTCCTACATCGGTGGGTTTAGTGGAGCCGCCAACGTGTTCGCGATGGGGAACAACAAGCTGGATACCAAGACCGCCTTCCATGGCGCGATGGCCGATCCCGCGGCGTTTGCGGGCCGGGTGCACCTGCTGTGGATCGGCGTGGGAACCAACGAACCTGAACGCATGAAGGCTGGAATTGAAAGCCTGCACACCTCGCTGGATGAAAGCAAGATCCAGCACGTGTTTTACGAGTCGCCGGGCACCGATCACGAATGGCAGACCTGGCGTCGCGACCTGAAGGACTTCGCGCCGCGATTGTTCCAGGAGCAAAGTCCAGCTGCTGCGGGACGGTAACCAACGAAGTCTCCGGTGAGCGCTCCCCAGGCTACCCTGCCGTGCAGCGTCTGATGCACGCCTGCCGGCCTCCCGCGCACGAGATCGCCGGTCTTTGGCGAATGTCACCTGCGCAGAAGGGCGTGCTCCCAGCTGTGGACGAGAGCACTCGCCGGGAAGAGAAGATCACACGATCCCAGTTCGCTCGGAGCCAGTCAGGACCATCCCGGCTTCACCTCGCCCCAGCCGCACCGCAGACGCTGCCTCTATACTTGAGGCCGGTTCTGATTCCAGAAATCCCATGACCTCAAAATTCCGCGCCTCTACAAATCGAGCCGCTCTGCTCGGTCGATGCCGCCTTCTCCTGTGCGGATTCCTGTCGCGCCAATCTTCTCTGCGTCTCGCGCCATCGCCCAGGTGGACTATGTCGATCCGACCATCGGCAATGTCGGCATCCTGCTGGTGCCCACGCGGCCCACCGTCTACATGCCCAACAGCATGGTGCGCATGTACCCGATCCGCGCCGATGCGCTCGACGACCAGATCGAGTCCTTTCCCCTCACCATCAGTTCGCACCGCATCGATGAGTTGTTCAGCATCATGCCGGGAGCCAAAGACGGTCCGGCCGCATACGACCAGGAAAAGACCACGCCGTACTACTACTCCACCCGCTTCGACGGCTCGCTGATTCGCACCGAGTTCACGGCCACCGACCATTGCGGCTACTTCCGCTTCACCTTCCCTGACGGCAATGCGTCCATTGTTATCGGCAACCGTCAGCCGGGAAGCCTGCAGGCCCAGGACCCCGGCATCGTTCGCGGCGAAGAGCAATTCAGCGGCATGCACGCCTACGTCTATGGGGAATTCAGCGAGCCGGTTTCCTTTAAATCCGATACCGCCGATGACCGCAGCCGCATCACCGCTTCGGCCCAGGGAACAAAGCAGGTCGAGTTTCGCTACGGCATTTCCTTTATCAGCGTCAAGCAGGCGCGGAAAAACCTGCAGCACGAAATTTCCCTGTCGAGCTTCGAACGCGTCAGGGATGCCGGCAAGGCGCGCTGGAATCAGACCCTGGGCCGCATCACTGTCGAAGGCGGCACCGAAGCCCAGCGCAAGGTCTTCTACACCGCGCTCTATCGCTGCTTCGAGCGCATGATCAACATCACCGAAGACGGCCAGTACTACAGCGGCTTCGATCACAAGGTGCACCAGGATGCGCGTCCGTTCTACGTCGACAACTGGCTGTGGGATACCTATCGCGCTCTCGAACCACTGCAGACCCTGCTCAATCCCGACGTGAAGCGGACAAGATCCAGTCCTACGTCCGCATGTACCAGCAGTCGGGCATCATGCCGACCTTCGCGCTGGTTTCAGGCGACTACGCCTGCATGAACGGCAATCATGCCGCGCCATGGTTTGCCGATGCCTGGTTCAAGGGCGTGCGTAACTTCGACCTTGCAACCGCCTATGAAGGCGTTCGCAAGCGCGCGCTCGAAGTCACGATGCTTCCCTGGCGCCTCGGCCCCAAAGGACCGCTCGACGACTTCTACGCGGCGCACGGCTACATGCCGGCTCTGCGCCCCGGCGAAAAGGAGACCGATCCCCACGTCCATCCCTTTGAGAAGCGCCAGCCGGTTGCCGGTGACGCTGGAGAACAGCTTCGATGACTGGAACATCGCGCAGCTTGCCCGCGTTCTGCAGAAGCCCGACGACGAACAGCTCTTCCTCGGCCGCGCCGCGAATTACAAGAATCTCTTCCGCGCCGACAAGGAACTGATGTGGCCCAAAGACGCCGACGGCAAGTGGATCGAGCCGCTCGATCCAAAATTTGGCGGCGGCATGGGCGGCCGCGATTACTACGACGAGAACAACGGCTACACCTATACCTGGGATGTGATGCACGACGTCGCATGGCCTGGCCGACCTGATGGGCGGAACAGCCAAGGCCGAAGCCAATCTCGATCAGCTTTTCCGCGAGCCGCTGGGCCGCTCGAAGTATGAATTCCAGGCCAAGTTCCCTGACTCGACATCGATGGCCGGCCAGTTTTCCATGGGCAATGAACCGAGCCTTGCCATCCCTTACATCTACAACCGGCTGGGCGCCCCCTGGAAGACGCAGAAGCGCGTGCGCATGCTGCTTGAGTCCTTCTTCCCCGACACGCTGCAGGGCATTCCGGGCGATGAAGATGGCGGCGGCATGAGCGCGTTTGTGGTCTTCTCCATGCTGGGCTTCTATCCGGCCACGGCCGGCGTCCCGACCTACGATATCGGCAGCCCGGTCTTCGAGAAGGCGACCATCCATCTCAAAAACGGCAAGGACTTCATTATCGTTGCCCACGGCACTTCGCACGACAACAAGTATGTGCAGAGCATCCGGCTCAATGGCCAGCCGCTGAACCAGGTCTGGTTTCGCCATGCCGAAATTGCCGAGGGAGGCACGCTGGAGCTGACCATGGGCGATACGCCGAACACTGCGCTGGGCTCAGACCCTTCCACGTTTCCGCCGGCATCGATCGCCACCCATCCTGAAGACTACGCGGCGAGATCGCGCTGAACGAGCGACGCTACCTCCTGTTGGAAGTTCTGGCCAGCGCCCAGCCGGTCACTTCGGCTGCCGGCGCGCTTTCCAAAGCAGATAAAGCGCCCAGGCCGCCAGCGTGCAGCCGTCGCGCACCGTGCCATCCAGCATCAACTGTTCGAACTCGGCCACCGGCATGGAGCGCACTTCGATATCGTGCTCCTCGGGCTCGGGCTCTTTCTCCACCTGGGTGAGCCCGGTGGCAAGAAAGACGTGCTGCTTCTGACGCGTAAACCCATACGCGATCCACTGCGATCCGAGGTACGTCATCTCCGCCGCGGCCATTCCAATCTCTTCGCGAAGCTCGCCCCGCGCCAGCACCGCCGGATCCTCGATCGCCCGCTCCCAACCGCCCTGCGGAAGTTCGATGACCCGCTCCTGAATGGTGTAGCGAAACTGCTCGACCAGCCAGACGCTGTCACCCTCGATGGGGATGATGATGGCGGCTTCGTCCTTTTCGACCACTCCGTAGATGCCGCGGTGGCCGCTGGAGCGCAGGATTTCGTCTTCGCGCAGCCGCATCCAGGGATTGCGGTAGATCTCGCGGCTGGACAGCGTGGTGATCGACGGGACAGCAGCCGTTTCCGTTTTGGGCGGACCGTTTTCGCTCACAGGTCTAGTGTGCCATGTCCGCTGCCGTCGGGAAGGGGGATGGGAAACCGGGACAGGTTTCACCCGTTGCGCAGGCGGTACTGGCGCAGGCGGCCGAGCAGCGAGGCCGGTCCCGCAACCGAGAGGTGGACCAGGTTTCCTTCATACCTGCGATCGTGGATCACCATCCCCGCTTCAATGGCGGCCAGTACGCCGCCCTCGTTCTGCGGAACGCGGAGGCTGGCTTCGATCACGGGATCGGATTGCAGAGCCCGGTCAATCGCCAGCAGAAGCGCATCCATTCCCTCACCCGTCCGGGCCGAAACCGGAACCTCTGGAGCTGACCAGGCACGCGAGGCGAGGCCCTCCCGCTCATGGGAATCGAGCAGGTCGATTTTGTTGAGAACCTCGATGCGGGGCTTGGAAAGCACGTCGAGTTCCGCCAGAACCTTCTCCACCTGCGTCTTCTGCTCCTCGCCGTAGGTGGAGGCAGCATCGCGCACGTGCAGGAGCACCTCGGCCTGTCCTACTTCTTCAAGCGTGGCGCGGAAGCTGGTGACCAGCGTGTGGGGCAGATTGCGGATAAATCCCACCGTGTCGGAGAGCAGAATCTTGCGGCGGCTGGGGAGTTCGATGGCCCGCAGCTTGGGATCGAGAGTGGCAAACATGCGCGACGACTGCAGAACGTGCGCGCCCGTCAGGCGGTTGAAGAGCGTGCTTTTGCCGGCGTTGGTGTACCCGACCAGCGCCACCGTTGGAACCGGCACAGCCTCGCGGCGCTGGCGCTGCTGGCGGCGAACGCTGCGAACTGAGTCCAGGTCGAGCTTGAGCTGGTCGATGCGGCGCTGGATGCGGCGGCGGTCGGTTTCAAGCTGGGTTTCGCCGGGTCCGCGCGTACCGATGCCGCCGCCAAGCTGGGACATGGATTTGCCCCGGCCGGTAAGGCGCGGCAGCATGTACTCGAGCTGCGCGAGTTCCACCTGGAGCTGGCCCTCGCGGGTGCGGGCGTGGCGGGCAAAGATGTCGAGGATGAGCTGGGTGCGGTCGAGCACCCGGCAGGGGAGGGCGGCCTCAAGATTGCGCAGCTGGGTGGGAGACAGGTCGTGATCGAACAGCACCAGGTCGGCCTCGGTGGAGGCGGCAATGCCGGCGATCTCTTCGACTTTGCCGGGGCCGATCAGGGTCGCCGGATCGGGACGGCTGCGCCGCTGCAGGACTTCGGCTGCCACTTCTCCGCCGGCGCTTGCCACCAGTTCGCGAAACTCCGCCAGGGACTCTTCGGCATCCAGGCCAGGAGAGACGGCAACGCTCGAAGCGGACTGAGACGCGAATCGAGCTCGGCTTGATCACCATCTTCTGATGGCTCGGTTCGCCATCGCTGTTTTGCGCACGCGCGACAGCTCGCGCACCCGCCAAACCAGCCCGGGTGATACGCGAGCGAACGGAGAGGTCCACTCCTACGAGGACGGCGCGTTCCGGCCGTGCGCCGAATCCGACCATCCTGCCCGACTCAACTGCCAATCGTGACCGCTCCCCGCGGACTGTCGCCGGGGCCGGACGATGAGACTGAGGACGGTGTGCTCACCGCAGCCGGACCCAGGCCAGAGTGCATCGTGGCCGGCCGATGCTCGCTGTGCAGCACGCTCCGGTTGCTCACCACAGTCGAGATGGCATGCTTGAAGATCAACTGCTCCTGGCTGTTGTTTTCAAGAAGCACGGAGTACTTGTCGAAGGACCGGATCTTGCCAGTGAGCTTGACGCCGCTGACCAGATAAATCGTGATTGGGGTCTTGTCCTTGCGAACGGTATTCAGGAACGTGTCCTGAATGTTTTGTGCCGGCTTATTTTCCATTTGCCGATCTCCTACTTTCCTTATGGGTTGGGATGCATCCTTGCTCAATTTCGTGGCTAGAAACAAATCCGCGAGGGCGCCTCCGGAAGCCCCGGAGTCGCCAAATCCCGCAATGTGACAACATTATAGCGGTTTATCCTGCTTTTCAACTCTTTGAGATTTAATCCCCGGTGGACGAAAGTCGCAAGGCGGAACCTCGCAACTCGATTCGAGGATTCCCCCCGGCTGATAAAATGGCGGGGTGAAATCCGCCTCAATCAATCCCTCCATGAGCCGCGCTGAATCCGCTGATCATCCGGTACCGATGCTGGCCTTGGAGCGGCAGTACGAACCGCTGCAAGCAGGAACTTGTCGCGGCCCTCTGCCAAGGTGCTGGAGACGCAGCAGTTCATCCTGGGCGAGCCGGTTGCGGTCTTTGAAAAGGCCGCCGCGACAGCGCTTGGCGTAGCGCACGCCAGTGGCTGCTCCTCGGGAACCGACGCGCTGTGGCTGGCGCTGGCGGCCGCCGGCGATCGGACCCGGCGACGGCGGTAATCACCACTCCCTTCAGCTTCTTCGCCTCGGTCAGCGCCATCCTGCGCGCGGGGGCGAGGCCGGTGCTGGCGGACATCGATCCCGCCACCTTCAACCTCGATCCGGCTGCCGTGGAGCGCGTGCTGGATGGTCCGCGCGGGGCAACCGTCAAGGCGATCCTCCCCGTTCACCTCTACGGGCAGACGGCGCCGTGGGATGCCTTTGCGAGGCTGGGGCGCGAGCGCAGCCTCAAGCTGATCGAAGATGCGGCCCAGGCTTGGGGCGCGGAATGGCACGGCGTCAAAGCCGGAGGCCTCGGCGATGCGGCGGCCTTCAGCTTTTATCCCACCAAGAACCTCAGCGCGGCAGGCGATGCCGGCATGGTGACCACCAACTCCGACGATATGGCCGAGCGGTTGCGGATGCTGCGCCAGCACGGCATGCGCCGCCGCTACTATCACGACGAACTGGGCTGGAACGCGCGCATGGACGGCTTCCAGGGCGCCATCCTCGAGCGTGAAACTGAAGTACATTGCCGGATGGAACGAGGCGCGGCGCGCCGTAGCCGAGCGCTATCATGCCCAGTTTCACCAAGCTGGACTGGCCGAGCCCGGGCCCTACCCCATGCACGGAGTCGTTCTTCCCCATGAGACCGCGGGCGACACGGCATGTATGGCATCAATATGTGATTCGCACCGCGCGGCGCGACCAGCTGCGCGACTTCCTCACCAGCCGCAGGATCGGCAGCGAGATCTACTATCCCGTGCCGCTGCACCGGCAGGAAGCGCTGATGAGTCTCGGCTACGCGAGGGCGACTTTCCCGAAGCCGAGCGCGCCGCACGCGAAGTCCTGGCGCTGCCCATCTTCCCCGAACTGCGCGAGGACGAGCAGCAGACGCGTGGTCAGATGCCATCGCTCGAGCTTCCTGCAACTGAGCAACCGCGTAGTACGCACTGACCGGACGCTCGGGTTGCGGCAGCTGAAGATGCGCTGCATCTGCGAAGACATCTTGAGGCCGAAGCTCCAGGTTCTTGAATACTCACCCGGCGCAAGCAGCGACTTCACCGTCGTTCATCGCCCAAATGACGCTTAATCCTAGATTGGCTGCGTTCCAGCGCACGCATGCCGGCCATCGCCCGCGATGCCGTAAAATCGCATCAGCATGAAATGTCCGTATTGCGGCTTTGCACAGGATCGGGTGGTCGACTCGCGCGAAAGCAAAGAGGCCGACTCGATTCGCCGCCGGCGCGAGTGCGAACGCTG
This sequence comes from uncultured Acidobacteriaceae bacterium, assembly GCA_963737665.1. Taxonomy (GTDB): domain Bacteria; phylum Acidobacteriota; class Terriglobia; order Terriglobales; family Acidobacteriaceae; genus Telmatobacter. The sequence continues at coordinate 98,462 of CAVTTW010000016.1, read as the reverse complement.
CAATCGCCGCTTCACTACCTACGAACGCATCGACGAAATCCCCTACATGGTGGTGAAGAAAGACGGGCGGCGCGAGCGCTTTGACCGGCAAAAGGTCCTCAGCGGGCTGTTGCGCGCCTGCGAAAAGCGGCCCGTGTCCTCCAGCAAGCTGGAAGAGATCGTGGACGCCACCGAAGCCTTCCTTCAGGATGCGCCGGAACGGGAGCGCACCACGCGCGAGGTCGGCGAGCTGATCATGAGCCATCTCAAGGGGCTGGACACGGTGGCCTACATCCGCTTCGCGTCGGTGTATCGCGACTTCAAGGATGTGCGCGAGTTCAAGGAAGAACTCGAAGGCCTGCTCGAAGGACATCGCAAACAGGGCACAGGGGTCAGGGATTGAGACAGCGGCCAGCCCCCAGCCTTTCCGGTGCGGATTCAGCGGCGCGGACGAGGGTGACGGCTACCGGGAACAAGCTGCAAGCCAGGAGCTAGCAAATCGAAATGGCAGAGACGAAGACACACAAAGTTACACTGATTCCCGGCGACGGCATCGGGCCGGAAGTGACGCAGGCGGTGGTCCGCATTCTCGAAGCCACCGGCGTGAAGTGGGAGTGGGAGCGCTACGCCGCCGGGGCCGAGGCCTTCGAGATCTTCGGCGAATACATCCCCACCGCGCTCTACGAATCCATCGAACGCAACAAGGTGGCGCTCAAGGGTCCGGTGACCACGCCCATTGGCGGCGGTTTCAAGAGCATCAACGTCACCCTGCGCAAGAAGTTTGACCTCTTTGCCAACTTCCGGCCCATCAAGAATCTTCCCGGCCTGGAGTCGAAGTGGCCGGGCGTCGACCTGATCATCGTGCGCGAAAACACCGAGGGCGAATACGTGGGCCTCGAGCACGAAGTGGTGCCCGGCGTAGTCGAGAGCATCAAGGTCATCACCGAGAAGGGCTCAACGCGCATCGCCAAGTTTGCCTTTGAATACGCGCGCAAGCACGGGCGCAAGAAGATCCACTCCATTCACAAAGCCAACATCATGAAGCTCTCCGACGGCCTGTTTCTGCGCTGCGCGCGCAAGGTGGCCGAGGGATTTCCGGAAATCTTTTACGGCGAGCACATCATCGACAACACCTGCATGCAACTGGTGATGAATCCCTACCAGTACGACACGCTGCTGCTCGAAAATCTCTACGGCGATATCGTGAGCGACCTGTGTGCGGCGTTTGTGGGCGGGCTGGGGCTGGTCCCCGGGGCGAACCTGGGCGTGGATTGCGCCATCTTCGAGGCCGTACACGGCTCGGCGCCGGACATCGCGGGCAAGGATCTCGCCAATCCCACGGCGCTGCTGCAGTCCGCCATCCTGATGCTGCGGCACCTCGATGAAGATGCCGCCGCCGACAACGTGCAGAAAGCGCTCGAAACGGTCTATGGCGAGCGCAAGACGCTCACCCGCGACGTGGGAGGCAAAGCCGGGACAACGCAGTTTGCCGACGCTGTGCTCGCGGCAATGGGCTAGAGCTTTCGGAGTTCCGATTTACATCGACATGACATTTAACCGCAGGTTTGCGCATTGAAACGTTTGAGTCGCGCAAAATGCTGGTTGCAAAGCGGATGCACTGGTGGAACAATCGGACTTTAGCACACCTCTCATCTGCTCTCCACAGGACTTTAGAGAATGCAGCGTTTGAACGCAGCATCGTGTTTACTCCTGGCTCTGCTGGCGCGAACGGCCCTGCCGTTCCCGGGCGGGAAGGTGAAGATGCAGGTCGTCGAGACCCACTCCGGCATCCGCATGGGCGACGGAGCGCCGGCCCAGAAGGGCCTCTCCGCCTCGACGGTGACGCGCTGCAAGGGAAATTCGGGTCTCTATTCCCGCGAGTATGGGTACTACTGCGACGAGGCGGAAGTTAAGCTCTTGCCCAAAAATCCCCTCGACCGCCAGCGGTACGCCTTCTTCTTTGACGTGAACGTGATCATGCCCGACCAGGAACACGTCACCCTGCGTTGTTCCAGCATCCTGGCCAGCCGATTGCCAGGGCTTTCCGACCTATTCCGAGACCACCTCGGTTGTGTGCAGCAACTTCGTCGTCTCCGGCGCTTACTACAAGGACTGCACCGCCTCGGGAGAAGGCCCCCAGGGCGTCGGGACCTACGATGCCGTCATCCATGGCAACAAGGTGACCATCTTCGCGGCGAACTGGAAACGGGCTTATGTTCGTTACGGATCCTGGCTGCCTGACGACGCCCGGTCCCGGGATATCGCTACCCAGTCCCAGGACACCAAGCCGGCAGCCCCCGCCGCTGCCGCAAAAGAGGACGAACCGGCCATTGACCCCAATATGATTGCCGATGCCCGCGCCGGCGATGCCATCGCTCAATACAAACTGGCCTACGACTATTACCTGGGAAAGGGGATTTCTCAGGATTACGTGCAGGCTGCGATCTGGTGGGGCAAGGCTGCGGAACAGGGAAACGCCAGCGCCATGAACAACCTCGGCGTGCTTTACAACAGCGGCAAGGGCGTCCCGCAAAGCTATGCCGAGGCCTACTTCTGGCAAAATCTTGCGGCAGCGCGAGCGAATGGCGCGCTGCAGGCGATGTTTGCCAAGAATCGCGACGACTCGGCGGCCAAGCTTTACTTCTTCGACAGGCTGAGGGTTCAGAGGCGCGCATCGAAGTGGTCTGCCGCGCATCCCGCGGCCCAGGCCCAGATCCCGGAACCGGCGAAGACTCCACAACCCTGATCCGGCCCTTCGCTGAAACGGCCCACTGGGCGTGACCGCAGAAACTCCTGCTTACCGCAGTACCGGACCGCTGCATCTTCCGGAGTCCCGCGCCAACTGAAGATGCGTCCCCAGATGCGTCTCCGGTTAGATCGGCCTCTGCGTGGTAAGCCGGGCCGCGGTCACGTTGTCGGGCGTGTCGTTGAATGACTTACCCGCCGCGTAGGCAAACTTCTGGTAGTGCGAGCCCACCTTGCGGATCGCGTCCTGTGCGCCGTCATCCCAGGTCACCTGGGCATCGCCATTGGAGTACACCCATTTTCCATGGACGTCGCCCATCGAACGCATCGCGTCGCCACCTTCCTGGAGCGTGATGTAGAAGTTGTTCCCCGTCCCGTCGCCCACCTCCCACTTGCCGACGAAGTGGCCGCGCGGCGGAAGCATCTGGCTGGAAGGAGCATTGTTCTCAGCCGCAACGCTGGATGGCGGAAACTCCACGCGCTCGATGTCGGCCAGGTTGAAGCTCTGCCGGTGGCCGTCTTTGAAGACGATCACAATCGTGCCCGTGCCGCCTTTTGCAGCCCCGGCCGGCTTCGCGAAGACTTCCGGAATCGTCAGAAGAAAAACCAGAGAAATGCCGGCAACTGCAACGTTCCTGCGCATACGTGTCTCCTTGGGCTTACACCGGCGCGATGGGAATCCATCAATCGGCCTGCGCCACTCTCGTCTACGCGGTCCGGCCCCCAATTGTTCCCGCCGCCTTAAAGCATTTCTCCTTCTGCTGTATACCGAAAGAACAACGGCGAAGTGGCAATTTCAACAAGAAATTGCCACCTTGCAAGGCGCTTGAAAGGGCTATATCTGAAGGAGAAATGCTCTAGTATCGCCACGACTTCACATCAGCGCCCTCTGGCGCGGTGGCCACCATGTGATCCACCATCAGGGGCAATACCCGCTGCGCCCAGTTCGCATTGTTCTGCTGCATCGTATACTCCGCCGGGCCGCCGGTATAGCAGTGCGGCATGCCCGGCCCATATTGAAACGTGGCATCCGAGTGTGGATTGCGCGTCGCCTCCAGCTGCGTCTGCAACAGGTGCACCGCATTGTTGAGGAAGTAAGTATCGCCGTCGCCCACCGCAAGGTGTAGCTTGCCCTCCAGCTTCGGACCAAGCGTGGCCCAGTCACGTTTCAAAATGGCAGTCAGATCATAGTGGTCGTGCCAGTATGCAAGAACTTTTTTGTCGATAGCGCCCGTTATAGGGTCGATGATCTCCGCCGGATAGCCATCCGCACCCGCCGGCGAAAAAACCGCCTGCCAGATATCCCATTGCTCAGTCGATCTTCCATGCGTGCCAAGTACGTATTCATATCCGAATTCGCCGCCCCGCCAACGCAATGATGGTGCCGTCCGGCTTGCGATCGCCCGCAATCGGAACCTCCCCGAAGTCGCCCTTGCGCACAAACGCGTTGGCGTCCTCGTAGAGGTTGATGTTCTGGTAGGCGTGAAAGTCGATGGGATCGGGGCAGGCGGCATACGTGCCGTTGTACATGTCCGGATACAACACCTGCGTCGCCAGCGCCTCCCACCCTCCCGTCGAACCGCCAAACGTCGCCCGCGCCCATCCCTGCCCGATCCCGCGATACTTCTGCTCGATCGCAGGGATCAGTTCTTCGTTGATGGCCGCGCCGTAGGGCCCGACATTCTCCGAATCGACCACATACGAATCGTCATAATAGGGATTCGCGTTCTGCACGTAAATCATGATCACGCGCGGCAACCGGCCCGACGTCCAATCCTGAAAGAACCGGTAGCCGATCTGATCGCGCCGAAACCCCGGCGACTTGGGATCGGGCGCCGTCGTAACAAACGGAACCGGCCCAAAACCCGGATGAAAATGATCCTGGTACACCACCAGCGGATACTTCGCTTCGGGGTGGTCATCAAACCCATCGGGCAACAGGATCCACGCTCCCAGGAATGTATCGCGGCCCCAGAAGCTGCTCAACCTTGCGCTGCGAAAGCGCATGTACTTGAGCCACTTTGCCCCGGGATGTTTGGCGGCCATCACCATCGGATCCTGATCGGTGCCCTCGATCGGCGGAATCACCTGGTCCAGCGTCAGCTTCACCGTCTCCCGCGATTGGGGATCGAAATGGACCTTCAACGGCTTGTTGTAGGCATTGCCCGGCTTGAGATTCCAATGTTGCCCCTCGCCCTTGTCGGGCGGCAGCCAAACGGTCTTTCCCGAACTCAGATGAAACTGTTCGTACACATTGAAGACACCCTGCACGAAGTAGTCGCCGGCGTCGAGGTCAGTCAGCGACCGCCGCGGATAGCCAAACGTCTTGGCATCGATCACGATCGGCTTGCCCGATGCCAGCCCTTCGACATCCACGCCGAAGCCTTGTGCGGATTGGTAGTCCTCCGAGAGCTGCATCCGGGGCTCTGATTTGCCGTCCTTGGCAAAAACCAGCACCAGGTGCCCGTTGAGCGCGGTCGCTCCAGGCACGGTAACCTCGATGCGCTGCGCACAACTCACCGCGGCCGCTGAGAAAATCAGGGCTGTCGCCACGCTGGACAAAATTCGCATGCGTTCTCTCACCATCCTAGGATTGGCGAAAGTCTACCATTCGCCCCACGCGCGCAAAATACGGTCTCCTCGTCTCCCCCAGTCCCGAAGCGCGTTCTCACTCCTGTACACTGGACTGTTAGCGCCATGCAAACCAAATACCCCATCGGCATCCTGGGCGCGACCGGAATGGTCGGCCAGCGCTTCATTCAATTGCTCGAAAACCATCCCTGGTTCGAGGTAGCCTGGCTGGCGGCCAGCGACCGCTCCAGCGGCAAGAAGTACGGCGAGGCCGCCAGATGGCGGCTGGACACGCCGCTTCCCGACCGCATCGCGCAGATGACCATCGCGCCGGCCGAGCCCGAGGGCGCCCCGCAAATCATCTTCGCCGCGCTGGACGCCGATATCGCCCGCGACATGGAGCCGCGCTTTGCCGCCGCCGGATGCGCCGTGGTGTCGAACTCCAGCGCCTTCCGCATGCACCCCAACGTGCCGCTGGTGATTCCCGAGGTGAACGCCGACCACCTGCACCTGATCGAGGAGCAGCCCTGGCGCAAGGAGTCGGGCGGCTACATGGTCACCAATCCGAACTGCTCGGCCATCGGGCTGGTCGTGGCGCTGAAGCCGCTCGAAGAGCGCTTCGGCATCGAGCAGATCTTTGTGACCACCATGCAGGCGGTATCGGGCGCGGGCTATCCGGGCGTGCCCTCGATGGACATCCTGGGCAACGTGGTGCCCTACATCAAGAGCGAAGAAGAGAAGATGGAAGCCGAGACGCTCAAGCTGCTGGGCCAGCTTCGCAGGGCCATGCCGTGGTTCCGCTTGGCGCGCGCATGAGCGCCCACTGCAACCGCGTGGCGGTTGAGGACGGCCACACCGAGAGCGTCTCGATCAAGCTGCGGAAGCCGGCCACGCGCGAGGAGATCCTGGCGGCGTGGGCGGAGTTTCAGCCGCTGGCCGGACAGAATCTGCCCATGGCCCCGGCACAGCCGATGGAATGGGCCCCGCAGGACGATCGTCCGCAGCCGCGTCTTGACCGCAATCGCGGCCGCGGCATGGGCGTAACGGTGGGCCGGCTGCGCCCCTGCGGCCTGCTCGACTGGAAGTTCACCGTGCTGTCGCACAACACCATTCGCGGCGCGGCGGGTGCGGCCATTCTGAATGCGGAACTGCTGGCCAGCCTGGGCAAGCTGGAACCGGTAGCGCAGACGGCGGCGCGAGGATAGCGACCGGCTAACTTTCGTGGCTCCCCTGTTTTCGCCCGCAACGTCGAAACGGTGAGGCACGGAAGATTTTGAGACGACGCACTTCCCTTCTCTCACCGGATGGACGGGGGACATTGCATTGATCGGAATTCTGGCATGAGCCTTGTAGTGATGAAGTTTGGCGGCACGTCGGTGGAGGATCCGGCGGCCATTCGACCGTACGGCGGGGATCGTGGCGGGGCGCGTCGCCATGGGCAAGACGCCCGTGGTCGTGGTCAGCGCCATGGCCAAGGTCACCGACCAGTTGCTGCGCTGCTGCAGCGGCTGCTTCGCTGGGCGACCGCACCGGCGCGCTGGCCATCAGTTCGCGGCTGCGTGCGCGCCATCGCGACACCGCCTGCGCGCTGATCAAGGACGCCAAGGAATCGGCCACCCTGGTGACCTGGATCGACCAGAAATTCGACCAGCTCGATGAAGTATTGCGCGGCCTGGCGGCCATTCTGGAGCTGACCCCGCGCATCTCCGACCTGATCGTGAGCTACGGCGAGCGCCTGTCGAGCCGCATGATCGCGGCCGCATTCTGCGAGCGCGGCATCGACGCCGCGCACGTGGATGCGCGCGACATCGTCATCACCGACTCGCAGTTTCAGAAGGCGATTCCGCTCGACGCGGTGATCGAGATGCGCGCCGGCGAGAAGCTGCGGCCCCTCATCGCCGAAGGCAAAGTCCCGGTGATGGGCGGATTCATCGCCTCCAACGAGGCCGGCATCACCACCACGCTGGGACGCGGCGGATCGGACTTCACCGGGGCCCTGATCGGCGGCGCGCTGACCGCCGAGGCAATCGAGATCTGGACCGACGTGGACGGCATCATGACCACCGATCCGCGCGTCTGCCCCGATGCGCTGCGGGTCAAGGTCATCAGCTTTGAAGAGGCGGCCGAGCTGGCCTACTTCGGCGCCAAGGTGCTGCACCCCGCCACCATTCTGCCCGCGGTGAAGAAGAACATTCCGGTGCTGGTGCTCAACAGCCGCAACCCTTTGAATGAAGGCACGCGCATCATTTCGCTCGCGCCGCACTGCAACAGCCCCTTCAAGTCGATCGCGGTCAAAAAGAAGCTCAGCATCATCGATGTCGTCGCCAGCCGCATGCTGATGACTCACGGCTATCTCAAGGCCATCTTCGACATCTTCGACCGGCACCAGTGCCCGGTGGACATGGTTTCGACCAGCGAAGTCTCCGTTTCCCTGACCGTCGACTCCAACGACAAGCTGCCCGCGATTGCCGCCGACCTGAGCAAGCTGGCCGATGTGAAGTACGAGGGCAAAAAGGCGCTGGTCTGCATGGTGGGCGAAGACATTCGCGGGCAGAACGGGATGGCGGCGCAGGTCTTCACCGCGATTCGCCACATCAACGTGCGCATGATCTCGCAGGGCGCGAGCGAGATTAACATGAGCTTCATGATCGAAGAGGACGATGCCGACGAAGCAGTGCGCTCGCTGCACGCCGCATTCTTCCAGAATCCCGATCCAGCCATCTTCGATGTGGAAGCGAGAAAGCAGATTCTGGCTCCTAGCAGCTAGCTTAGCTCTTAGCTCTGCCTAGCTTCTAGCTTATTTTGAGGCCGTCGCGGCAGAGGAGTGCAGTGAATATAGCGATCATCCAGGCGGCTTGGTTTGCATTTCGATGGCAATCTCGGACGCGGCGAAACCCAAAGCCCGCACAGCAGTCAAAAGCTAGCAGCTAAAAGCTAGAAGCTAGGAGCTGAAAGCAAGGAGCTTTTTCAATGCTCTTTCTCGTACTCGGCAAAGGAAAGACCGGCAGTCTCGTCGCGGATGTGGCGCGCGAGCGGGGGCACGGCGTGCGCTCTCTCAATGTCACCGAAAACCGCGGGGCTTCGGCTCTGACTGCGCCGACCCTGGCCGGCGTGGATGCGGTCATCGACTTCACCAACGCCGAGGCTGCGGTCGAGAACATGCGCGCCGTGCTGGCGCTGGGCTGCCGCATCGTGGTCGGCACCACCGGCTGGTACAGCCAGTTGGATGCGATGAAGGCCGTTGCCCAGCGGCGCGGCGGGGCGCTGCTCTACGGCACCAACTTTTCCATCGGCGTGCAGAAGATGTTCCGGCTCACCGCCGAGATGGCCAGGCTCGATGGCTATACATTTTCCATTAGCGAGACCCACCACGAGTCGAAGCTGGACGCGCCATCGGGTACGGCGCTCACGCTGAAACATATCCTCGAGACCGCCCAGCCCGGAGTCGAGGTCGAAATCACCTCGCATCGCGTCGGCGATGCCGCCGGCGAACACATCGTGACCGCGAAGAGCGAGTATGACCTGCTCGAGCTGCGCCATGATGCGCACAGCCGCCGCGGCTTTGCCCTGGGCGCGGTGCGGGGCGCCGAGTGGCTTACCGGTCAACCGGCCGGCGTCTGGGAATTCCGGGATATCTTTGATCAGTTGTAAGAACCCTCCGCACCCTGTGCAAGAGTTCAGATTGACAAAGCCTTCTGATCCCATAAGATCGACGCATAGGAGACTTCTTCCCCATGAAGGTTTCCCTCTCCCCGGAGCTGGGCCGCTTTGTCGCCGAAAAGGTGGAATCGGGCCGGTACACATCGGCGGCCGAAGTGGTCAGTGAGGCGCTGCGGCTGCTGGAAGAGTACGAGCGCGGACGCTATGCGCAGATTTCCGCCTTCAACGAGGAGCTGGTCGCACGGCTGGAAGCGCTCGATCGCGGCGAGTTCGTGCATCCGGAACCGGCGCGGGAACGGCTGCAGCAGAAGTCCCAGGCGTGGAGAGAACTGAACGCGTGAACGGATATGTTCTCAGCTCCGATGCGGAAGCCGATCTGAACGCCATTTGGGAATCCATCGCCAATGACGACATCGACGCGGCCGATGGCTGGATCGCACGGCTGTTCGATGCCTTCAAGGAATTGGCCTGCAAACCGGAAAAGGGGCATGCGCGCCAGGATCTGGCCGGGCACTCGATTTATTTCTCCGCCGTGGGAGCCTACCTCGTGATCTACAGCCGCCACGAGGTTTCCATCGAGATCGTGGCCGTCGTGCAGGGCGCCCGCAATGTGCCCTCCTTCGTGCAGCACCGCGGCTGATTTCCATCCGTTTCTCTCCCTCTGCTGCCACTGCGATCGTTATAAACTTGCCTGTTATGGAAACAATGGGTTGTGGTACGGCGATCGTGACGCCCTTTCGGGCGGACGGGTCGATTGATGAGCGCGCGCTTTGGGCACTCGTGGACTGGCAGATCGAGTCCGGCATCGACTTCCTGGTCGCGTGCGGTTCGACGGGCGAGGCCGCGACGCTGGACGAGGACGAGTGGCTGCGCACCATCCGCATCGTGATCGAAGCCGCCGCCGGCCGGGTTCCGGTATGGGCTGGATGCACGCATAATTCGACGCGGGAACTGGTGCGCCAGGCCGGCCTGCTGCGCACCGTCAAAGGCCTCGACGCGGTGCTGTCCGCCAATCCTTACTACAACAAGCCAACCCAGGAGGGCCAGTTTCAGCACTTTCTGGCGCTGGCGAGGGCTGTTGACCCGCTGCCCGTGGTGCTCTACAACGTGCCCGGGCGCACCGCTGCCAATCTCGAACCGGAGACCGTCATCCGGCTGGCCGATGCAGCGCGGAATATCCAGGCGATCAAGGAAGCCAGCGGCAAGCTGCCGCAGATCGCGCAACTGGTGCACGGGCTGCCCCGCTCGTTCAAGATCTTTTCCGGCGACGACAACCTGGCCCTGGCATCTATCGGCATCGGCGCGCACGGACTCATCAGCGTGGCGTCCAATGAAGCTCCCGCGCAGGTCAGCTTCATGGTCGGCGCCGCCCTTGAAAACGACTGGATCCAGGCGCGCGACCTGGAGCGCCGTTACGGACGCCTGTTCGAAGCCAACTTCTGGGAATCGAACCCGTCGCCGGTCAAGACGGTCCTGAGCCTGATGGGTAAGTGCGGCGATACGGTGCGCCTGCCCCTGGTCCCCCCGACGGCGGCGACGCGCGCCCGGCTGGAACGGCTGGCCGGCGAACTGGGCCTGCTGAAGTTTTCACCGCTTCCCGAGGGCGATTTACGCACGTTTTGAGGCAAAAAAGCACGGTTCCGAGCACCTAATCGGTGGTCGTATCCCGTCAAGCCATTGCCGTGGGATAGGTTTGACAACGATCGACGGCACTCAGCCCCTCGTCTTCGCTAACGGATCACGACGCGGTCGCGGTAAGCCGCCGTGGCCGCCTTTCCGATCTCCCACATCAGCTGGAGCACCACAATCGCGGCCAGTACCTGAAGCCCGCGCCAGATGCCGAGGTTGGCAGAGTCAAGGACCTGTCCGTAATGAGCCATGTCGGTCTCGGGGCGCTTGAGTGCTAAATAGACGTGATCGCGCGCCATCAGCAGGGACACGATGGGAAGCAGGCCGAGCACCTTGACCGACAGGTTGTGCGCGATATCCCGATCCTGCCACGATCCTCGCCACAGGCGGAAGCCATTCCACGCCACCTGCACCACGTTCAGCGCCAATACCAGCCAGTAGAAGGACGTCCAGACGGCCGCGAGCCGGAAGGGGGATGCGCTTAAATAGAACGCTCCCGGGCCCAGCAGCAGATAGGGATGGTGCGGAACCAGCAGCAGCCAGACCAGGACGATGTAGCCGAACACCACCTCGGCAACAGCTTTGGCATAACTCTGCGGCGGCTTTCCGCCCGGATAGGCCTTTTCGAGAGGGGGCAGGGACGCAGGAGTCCACTGCGAAGCCATGGGGAAGTTGGGCGGAAGCACGGACGGATAACGGCTGGCGGCAAACTCGAGCGCGGCGAAGATCAGCGTCACCCACACTGCGACGTTCACCAGGACCCCGGGATAGTGAACCAGCGCCTCGACCACGGACAGTGCTGCCGGCCCATTCGTAAAGGTCAGGACGGTCTCGACGAGTGCATAGATAACCGTCGCCCACACGAAGGCTATACGCAGCACCCACCAGTACATGGGAAAGAGCGTCGGGCCTATCAGGTACTGCTGCGGCTGGTAGCGCGCCGCCATCTGGATCGGGGAGCCGAGCCCCTTGAGCCAGGCGGCCATTTCTTCGCTGCTCAGGGGACGGGCCTGCTCCTCTTCCCTTTCCTCCAGCTGAGCTTCGAGGTTGGCGCGCAATTCATTGAGGATGTCGTCCTGCCCCTTCCAGGGCAGGTATTTCCTCACTGCCTGAAGATAGCGTTCGAATAGATCCGATTGATTTTTCATGAGCTTATCCCCGCGTCCTTAAAGGATTCGTTCGATTGCGGTGTTGATTGCGTTCCACTCCTCCAGCAGTTGGGAGAAGATCTTCTCGCCATCGGCTGAGAGCCGGTAAAAGCGCTTGTTCCGTTTGTCTTCCTCACGCCACTCGCTGCTGAGCAGTCCCTGCGTCTCCAGCCGCCGCAGCAACGGATACAGCGTGCTTTCGTCGATCACCATGCCCTGCTCGGCCAGCGCCTTGCGCAGGGTATAGCCGTAGTGCTCCTGGCGAAGCTGCGCAAGAACGGCCAGGGTGAGGCAGCCGCGGCGAAGTTCAAGACGAAGATTCTCAAAGACGATTTCGTTTTGTGTTTGCGTCATACTGTGCGAAACATACTGTACTTCACATACTGTATAACACACAGTGTATGGTGTCAAGTATACCAAGTCATTTTTATTGTGAAACTGTGGAGTCGTTGTCGTTCCGGGCGGGTCGCCGGCGTCATGGAGATAACGGCGTCAAGCGCCGCATACAATCCAAAACGGAGGACGAACATGCAATATCTCTTGACACTCTACGCAGACGAGACAGGCTGGGACGGACTCACATCCGAGCAGCAGAAACAGGGAGTAGCCGCGTACGCAGCCTATACACAGGCGCTGTCGGCGGCTGGCGTTCTGAGGGGCTCAAACCGGTTGCGTCCGGCATCGACCGCGACGACCTTGCGCACCACCAATGGCAAAACCCAGGTTCTCGATGGACCTTTCATCGACTCGAAAGAGCAGTTGGGCGGCTACTACCTGATCGATGCTCCGGACCTCGACGCGGCACTCGGATGGGCTGCCAAATGCCCCGGAGTCGGTCACGGCGTAGTAGAGGTGCGGGCCATCTGGCCGATGGCGGGGGAGAGCCAGCAGCCGGTCGCGGAACACTCTCTGGCTTCAGTGAAGTGAATTCCACGGCGGGCAAACCGTGCGGCGGCGCGCTGGTACAGGAGACAGCGGAGGCGGTGGCGCGCCGCAGCTACGGGAAGCTGGTGGCGTTTCTGGCGGCGCGGTCGGGCAATGTGGCATCGGCGGAGGACGCGCTGTCGGAGGCATTCGCCGGCGCGCTGGCGGACTGGCCGCGCAAGGGCTGTCCGGCCAACCCCGAGGCCTGGCTGCTCACCGTGGCGCGGCGCAAGCTGATCGATGCAGGCCGGCGAATTCGCGCCGAGGAGCCCGCAGACGACCTGGAGAACATGGCGGAGAGCCTGGCCAGCGCCGCCGAGGAAGAGGAGATCCCCGATCGGCGGCTGGGGTTGATGTTCGCCTGCGCTCATCCGGCCATTGATGCCGCCATCCGCGCTCCACTCATGCTGCAGGCGGTGCTGGGGCTGGAGGCGGCGCGGGTCGCCTCGGCATTTCTGATGTCGCCCGCGGCGATGGGACAACGCCTGGTGCGGGCCAAGAACAAGATCCGCCAGGCCGGTATTCCATTGCGAATTCCCGAGCGCACCGAGCTGCGGGAGCGGCTCGAGACGGTGCTCGACGCCATCTATGCCGCCTTTGCGGAGGGCTGGAGCGATGCCGCCGGAACCGACGTAGCCCGGCGGGACCTGGCCGAGGAAGCCATTTACTTGGGTCGCGTCGTGACCGATCTGTTGCCCGGTGACCCGGAAGCCCTGGGCCTGCTGGCGCTGATGCTCTATGCCGAGGCGCGGCGGCGGGCGCGGCGCAGTGTCGACGGGGATTATGTTGCGCTGGCTGAGCAGGACGTTTCCCTGTGGGACCGGGAGCGGATCGCGGAGGCGGAGCAAACCCTGCTGCGCGCGAGCGGGGCGGCCCGGATCGGCCGCTACCAGCTTGAGGCGGCGATCCAGTCGGCGCACGTGGCGCGGCGGCGGGATGGAGTCTGGAACTGGGAGGCGGTGGTCAGGCTCTACGACGCGCTGGTGACGCTGACAGGATCGCCCGTTGCCGCCATCAATCGCGCCGTGGCGCTGGCGGAGGTGGAAGACGCGGCGGCCGGACTGGCGGCGCTGGAAGCTGTGGCCGCCGATCCGCGGGTGTTGGACTATCAGCCGTACTGGGCAGCGCGGGCGGAGTTGCTGGCGCGCACCGGTTGCAGCCGGGACGCACAGCACGCATACGCGGTCGCTATCGGGCTGGAGCGGGATGATTCGGTGCGGCGGTTTCTGGAGCGCCGGCGCGCGAAGCTGGCGGACGGGACCTGACCATTTGCGCTATCCCACATCTGCGACAAAAGACGTCGCAGATATGGGGCACCCGGCAGATATGGGGCACCCGGCGTCATGGGTAGCTAAAGGCCGGAGGTGGCTTTCTTTGGCTTTTTGGCTTTCTTGGACTTGGGCGGGGCGGGCTGCTCCCACTTGGCGCCGGGACGGGCTACGGCGTACATTTCGGTGCCGATCTGGTCGAAGAGTCCCTGGTGATCCTTGCCGACGTCGTAGAGATCGAAGTGGGTGCGGTCGGGCAGATAGGTAAAGTGGGGGTCCGCGTCCAGCTTCTTGAGCACGGCTTCGAACTTGTGGGCGGCGCCATCGAGGTAGAACGTGTCGGCGGTACCGACAATAACATGGATGCGCCCCTTGAGATCCGGGCCGCGATCGGCCCAGGTGGATTCAACGATGTGGGCGAGGTCGTAGTGGTCGTGCCAGTAGGCCACCACGTCGGGATGCACGGCTGCCGGTGACGCGATCGAACATCTCTTCCGGGGCGCCGCTCGGGCTCTTGGGGGAAAACACCCAGTCAAATGAGGCGAGCTGACCGCCGTAAGGGCCCAGCACCTGTTCGAGACGCGCGAACTGCTCCATGGTAGCGACGACCTTGCCCTTGTCGCGAAAGATCGGGGTCGGGGAGCCGTCGGCCTGGTGATAAAGGTTGGCGTTGGTCGCATAGAGGTTAACGCCCGTGAAATCGTGGAAGTCGCTGGGATCGGGCGAGGTGGACCAGGTGCCTCCGAAGACTTTGGGGTAGTTGACCTGGAGTTGCAGGGTAGCCCAGCCTCCGCTGGAGTGGCCGTTCAGCAGGCGGCCGATAGGACGGGAGTCCATGCGGTACTTGGTTTCGAGGTGCGGGATGAACTCGGTGGTGAGGGCCGCGCCCCAGGGGCCGTTATTGATCGAGTCGGCGAATTCATGCGTGCCCTCGGGGATGGATTCATCGAGCATGACCCAGATCATGGGAGGCATGGTGCCGGCCTTCATGCGCTCGTAGATGCGCAGGCCGGAGACCAGCGCGCCGTCGATGTCGCCGCCAAAGCCGTGGGTCCAATAGGCGGTGGGGAAGGTCTCCATGCTGTGGCTGGCGTAGGTGGGGGGCAGGATGACCCAGGCACGGATTTTGACGGAGTGCCCCCAGAATCTGCTGAGAAGCGGGCTTTCGAATTCGTCGAGCTGGGCGACGTCGGTGGTAGCGGCCTGCTTGAGCCGTTCGATAGCGGCAACGCGCTGCGGGTCTTCAATGACATGGTGGTCGAGAGTGAGCAGGGGTTCTGCGGTCACTCCGGGTTTCCAGCCGGCGAGGGTCACGACGGGGCTGACCCAGTCCTGCAGGGTGCGCTCCTTGTAGTTGTAGTTGTGGCCCACATCGAGAACGGCCTGGGCCTCATAGATCCCCGCAGGCAGGGCGGAAAAGGGCTTGGGATAGGCGATCTCGTCGGCGTCGAATTCGACCGTGGCGCCGGGCGCCAGGTCGCGCACTTCGCGGGCCGCGACCCAGGTGTCGGCGGGGTGGAATTCGCTGATCGAGACTTCCTTGTCGCCGGTGCCGGCCTTGAGGAAGACCAGCAGGCGGCCGCTGACCGGCGCGCCGACGGTTGCAGCCACCTGAACCCGGAAGAAGGTATGCGCCGGCTGCGCGGCCGGCGCGGCCTGACTGCAAAGATGGACGGACGCGAAAGCGGTCCAGGCCAACAGCAGAGAAACGCGGCTCAGAACTCCGGGATGAAAGCGAAACACCATGCGCGACCTCAGGGGGGAAATCCGAATGGTACTCGCCGACGGGGAACAGAGTGTGGTCGGCGAGTTCACCGGGGAGACGGGACGGGCGATCGAATTAGCCATTGGGAAAAACTGTATAGCTTCTCAGATGCAGATGTTAAGCGCACGTGAACCGGCCGACGGATCAGGAAGCCAGGGCGGCCTTTACCGCTTCGCTGACCAGCTTTCCTTCGGCGCGTACGCCCGAGGCTTGCAGGCGTGCCTGTACGGCCTTGATGACCGGTCCCATGTCCCTCGGCGTGGGCTTCTGGCCGATGGAGGCAGCATGCGCGGCGACCGCTTCGGCGACCAGGGCGCGGAGGCCGGCGTCATCGAGGGCTTTGGGCAGGAACTCCTCAATCACGACGATCTCGGCAGCCTCCTTGGCGGCCAGCTCGGGGCGGTTGCCGTTGGTGAACTGCTCGATGGAGTCGCGGCGCTGCTTGATCATGGTGGCCAGCGCCTGCTGTTCTTCGCCGGGCGTAAGCGGAGCGCGTTTTTCGATGGCCTTGTTCTTGAGCGCATTCTTGATGAGGCGCAGCGTACCGGTGCGCTCTGCGTCATGGGCCTTCATGGCGATTATCACTTGCTGGCTGATCTGGGCTTCGAGGGCTCCTGCTTCGGTCATGTTTCCTGCTTTCGAACGTCAATGTTTCAGTTTATCTCGTTTGAAACGAGGCGCCGGATGCAGACCACGGCCGCGGGCAGCCGTGCGTGACGGCGATGCCCTGCAAAATCGATTTAGCTCGCCGCGCGCGCAAATGGGCATACCGCAACTTTTCTCCCTGTCTTCGATCTAATGGAGTGAGGGTAAAGAAATGAAAACGCGATCAATGGTGATTGCACTGCTGGGATTGGGATTGATGGGGGCGCCGGCGTTTGCCGCTGAGCCTGCGCGTCCGGGTACGGTGAATTATGTGGAAGGAGCGGCTTATCTCGACGGGCAGCCGCTGAACAACAAGCAGATCGGGGATGTCACGCTCGAGGCCGGGCAGGAGATCCGGACCGGAAAGGGCAAGGCCGAGGTTCTGCTCACTCCGGGAGTCTTTCTGAGACTTGATGACAACAGCGCGGTGAAGATGGTTTCGCCAGACCTGGAACTGACGCAGGTGGAGTTGGAAAAAGGCCGGGCAGGCGTGGAAGTAGACGAGATCCACGATCAGAACGACCTGCAGATCATCGACGCCGGCGTGACCACGCGCCTCGACAAGACGGGCTACTACGAGTTCGACGCCAACCATCCGGCTGCCATGGTTTTCAAAGGCATGGCAAAGACGGAAGTTGCGGACGGCAAGTGGCGTGAGATCAAAGGCGACCATGAACTGGCACTCGCTGCCGGACCCAACGGACAGATGGTGGGAAAGGAAAAACCAGAGCATTTTGACGCCAACGATGCCAAGGACGAACTCTACAACTGGAGCAGCCTGCGCTCGCAGTATCTGGCCGAAGCCAACAACCAGATGGCCGGCGAATACTATGGCGACGGCTATGGCCCGGGCTGGTTCTGGGATCCCTATGCTTTCGGCTATACCTACATGGGCTTTGAACCCTTCGCCAGTCCGTTTGGCTGGGGCTACTACCCGTTCGGTTGGGGCGGCTTCCTGGGCGGCTATTACGGCGGATGGTATGGACGAGGGTTCTACGGCCACAGAGGCTTCTACGGCCGAGGCTTTGAAGGGGGCGGATTCCGCGGAGGCATGGGCGGCGGATTCCACGGCGGTGGCGGCGGTCGCCGTTAAGCCCCAGATTTGTACGACTTGTACGGCTTGATGAATGCCAACGGTTCTCTACCTCGGAGCGGGGAGGCTATGCCTCTCCGCTCCGTTCATTTTGGGGCTGGCGGCCCCCAAGATCTGCAACAGCCGTCATTGCAGTGTCCGCACTCCAAACCCCTGACTTCCCTTCCCATCAAAATCAGTTTTGCACAGGCGTCGTTCACATAAATCACAACAATGTGTATTATGTGATTGACGGCGGCCGATTCTGGCTTGCCGCATTGAGGGAATCATGATCCGCAAAACACGCCTGTTTACGCCCGGTCCGACCCCGCTGCTGCCTGCCGCCCAGTTTGCGATGGCAGCCGCCGATATGCATCACCGCACGCCTGAGTTCCGCGCCCTGTTCCAGAAGGTTCTGGCGCAGTTGAAGGTCTTTGTCGGCACCAAGAACGATGTGCTGCTGCTGGCCTGTTCCGGAACAGGCGCGATGGAGGCGTCGGTCTCCAATCTGACCTCGCCGGGCGACCGCGTGCTGGTGCTGACCGCGGGCAAATTTGGCGAGCGCTGGGTCGACCTGGCCAAGGCGTTCGGCTGCGAGGTGGACGTGCTGGAGGCGCCCTACGGGCAGACCTTTGAGCTGGATGCGATCAAGGCGGCGCTGAAGCCGGAGCACAAGGCTGTCTACGTGCAGGCGACGGAGACGTCGACCGCGGTGCAGCCACGACATTGAGGCGCATCGCGAAGCTGGTCAAGGAGCCGCACCGACACGCTGCTGGTCGTGGACGGGATCACGGGCCTGGGCACGCAGACACTTTGACGTGGACGGCTGGGGCATCGACGTGCTGATCGGCGGCTCGCAGAAGGCGGTGATGATTCCGCCGGGGCTGGCCTACCTGAGCGTGAGCGAGAAGGCGTGGGCGGCGATGGAGAACACCAAGAATCCGCGCTACTACTTCGACCTGCGCAAGGAGCGCAAGAACGCAGTCAAGGGCGAAAGCGCGTACACGCCGGTCGGTGGCGCTGATTGCGGGCCTTGGCGCGGCGCTCGACTACATCGCCGGGCAGGCGGGCGGCGATCTCGAAAAGGGCCGCATCGCGCTGGTCGACAACGCCCAGGTGAACGCCGCGGCAACGCGGGCCGGCCTGGTGGCGCTGGGGTTCACGCTGTTTGCGCCGCACTGCGCCGGCGGCGGCAGCTACCGCCGTCGCAGTTCCGGAGGGCATGAATTCGGGCGACGTGGTCAAGGCGCTGAAGACGCGCTTCAGCGCTGGTGACGGCCAACGGGCAGGGCGAGATGCAGGGCAAGATCTTCCGCGTCGCGCACCTGGGTTCTTCGATTATCTCGATACGGTGGCGATTCTGGGCGCGATGGAGCACATCGCCAAGGACACGCTGGGCCTTCCGGTGGTCTACGGGCAGGCCGTGGCGGCGGCGCAGCAGGTGTATGCAGAAGCAGCTGCTAGCTTCAGCTGCTAGCTTTTCGCTCGGTACGGCCGGACAGCCTTCGCGGTTTTTACGCAGGGTTTGCGACGTGCCTGAAACTTGCAAGGGCTTCTTAGCTAGGCAGCTAGAAGCTAGCAGCTCGGAGCTGTTTTTATGGAACTCAGTTTCGGCGAAAAGCTGCTGATCGCGCGCAAGCAGCTCGATCTCTACCAGTACCAGATGGCGGAGCGGCTGGGCGTGCATCCCAACTCCATCTGGAAGTATGAGCGGGGCGAGGGCAAGCCGCACGCCGCGGTGATGCGCATGTTTGACCTGCTGTGCGAAAAGGAAGGCGTTCGCTTTGACGAGTACGCGGCCGCGGCAGCAGACAAAGGGAGAGGCGATGAAGATTGTTCTGGCGGAGAAGGTTTCTCCGGCAACGCTGGCCGTGTTTGCGGCCGAACCCGGATGGGAAGTGCTGACGCACGACAAGCTGCCCGACGGCCTGGCGGCCGCGCTGGCGGATGCGGACGCGCTGGTGGTGCGGTCGGCGGTGCAGGTGGACGATGCGCTGATGGAGCAGGCGCCCAAGCTGCGCGTGATCGGGCCGCGCCGGCGTGGGCGTGGACAACATCGACGCCGAGGCGGCCACGCGGCGCGGCATCGTGGTGATGAATACGCCGGGCGCCAACGCCGTGGCCGTGGCCGAGCTGACCATTGGCCTGATGCTGGCGCTGGCGCGCAAGGTGCCCGCAGCCAATGCCTCGATGCACGCCGGCAAGTGGGACAAGAAGAACCTGCAGGGGTCGGAGCTGAAGGGCAAGACGCTGGGCATGCTGGGCCTGGGACGGATCGGCCTCGAAGTCGCGCGGCGGGCGCGGGGTTTTGGGCTCGAGATCATCGGCAGCGATCCGTTTGTGTCGGCCGCCGTGGCGCGCGAAAACGGCATCGCGCTGGTCTCCCTGGATGAGCTGTTCGCCAAGGCCGACTATCTGACCCTGCACGTGGGCCTCACGCCGCAGACCGCGAATGTGATCAACGCCAAGACGCTGGCGGCGATGAAAAAGGGCGTGCGCATCATCAACTGCGCGCGCGGCGAGCTGGTGGACGATGCGGCCCTGGCCGCGGCGCTGAAGAGCGGGCAGGTGGCGGGCGCGGCGCTGGACGTGTTTATCGAGGAGCCGCCGAAGAATTCGCCCTATGCCGGGCTGGACAACGTGATTCTCACGCCGCATATCGCCGGGTCGACGGCAGAAGCGCAGGAAGCGGTCGGCATCCAGATCGCGCGCCAGGTGCGCGAGTATCTGAAGCTAGGCGTGGTGCAGAATGCGGTCAATCTGCCCTCGCTGAGCCACGAGGAGTATGTGCAGCTGGCGCCGTACATCGACCTGGCCGGGCGGCTGGGCTCGTTTCTGGCCCAGGCGGGCAAGGGCGGCATTGAGGCCATTCAAATTGTGTATGGCGGCGCGCTGACCGAGGCCAAGACAGAACTGGTGCGCAACTCGGCGATTGCCGGGCTGCTGCAGGGCTCGGAGAACGTGAACCGCATCAACGCGGCAGCCGTGGCCGAAGAGCGCGGCATTCGCGTGCACGAGGAGAAGCAGGAGCTGCATCGCGGCGGCGCGGCGACCATGCTCGCCGTGGAGCTGCATGCCGCGCACGGCGTGAGCCATGCCACGGCCACCGTGATTCACGGGGAGCAGCCGCGGCTGCTGGAGTTCGACGGCATCGACGTGGAAGCGCCCCTCGAAGGCAATCTGCTGGTGTGCCGCAACATCGACGTGCCCGGCGTCATCGGCAAGATCGGCACCACGCTGGGCGAATACGGCGTGAACATCGCCAACTTTGCCCTGGGACGGGATCGCTCGGGGGTCAAGCCGGTGCACGCGCTGGCCGTGGTGCAGGTGGATGCGCCGGTGCCGCCCGAGGTGGTCGAGGCGCTGCTCAAGATCGAGGCGCTGCTGGAAGTGAAGCCGGTACGGCTGCCCGAGGCCGGCGCTTAGGGAATCAGCGTGCGCGCGCGACGTTGACTCTGCCGGGGCTCAGATGCGCAGCAGAAAACATGGCTCTTTTCGGGAATCGCAGCCGTAGATGAACCGGAAAGTCCCGAGCAGACAGCCTGCGTCCCGCCCCGGGCGCAGGCTGCATTTGAATGGACGGATCGCGCCTGTCTGAAATCCGGAGCCGGCCGTCACAGACGTTTTAGAGCATTTCTCCTTCAGATATAGCCCTTTCAAGCGCCTTGCAAGGTGGCAATTTCTTGTTGAAATTGCCACTTCGCCGTTGTTCTTCGGTATACAGCAGAAGGAGAAATGCTTTAATACGTTCAGTTCCATGGGTTGAACAGTTGCACGCTGGTCGACGCCACGTCGTCTACATTCCGGGTAACCAGGATTAGGTCGTGATGCTGGGCGGTCGCGGCAAGCAGACCATCGATCACCGGAACCCTGTGATTTCTCTCGATCCTGGCTTTCGCCGTGAGCAGTCCCCAACGCTCGGCTACCGCATCGTCTATGGGCAGGATCCGGTCCACGAACCTGGCTCGCACTTCTGACGCCAACCACGCCTCTAACTTTGCGCGCCTTCCGGCGTCTGGATGCAGGTTGATGCCCTTGCGAATCTCGCCGATCGTCAGAACGCTCAAAAAGATCAAGTCCTCGTCGGTAGCCTCAACCCACGCAACAACCTTCTGTTCAGGTTTGGGCCGGAGGAGTTCCGAAATTACGTTCGTGTCTAGCAGGAACCCGTTCATAACTCGATGCCTCTCCCGTAATCGCGGTCTCGATCCAGGTTCAAATCGATATCGGCCAGGGGAGACTGGGCGAAGAACTGGACGAGGCTGGCAGGTCGCCCGGAGCGCCGCGTCAGCTTCCGGTATTGTTCAATCGGCATTACGACGACTTCGTCTTTCCCTTGCTTGGTTACGATCTGCACCCCCTCTTCGCGCGCACGACGCAGTAGTTCACTGAACTGTGCCTTGGCTGTCTGCACCTGCCAAACGCCGTGCTTCACGGCTTTCTTTTGTGTCGGTTTTACTTTGACTTTCTTATGTGTGGTTGACACGGAAGCACCCCTCACTCTGACTAGACTGACCAGATTATACTATGCGGTCTCCAGTTCAGCATCTCGAGGCCGAACGCGGAGAAGCAACCGCAGGTTCTTCACTACGTTCAGAATGACAGTGTAGTCGGGTGGTAGACGTGTGCCGCGACACGGCGTTGCGGGCGGATGATGAGCAACTCGGAACTAATGCGCGATGAGCTACCAGGGCAAGCAAGCAGCACGCCCTCGCCCCGTCCGGCAACTGGTTTTTCGGCATTCTCATCTGCAGCCAATATCCCCCAAACTCGCGCAGACACTTAACCCCCCATTGGGAACCCTTTTCATCGCCCACCGGAACGCATGCTAAATGGTTTATAAACAGAATCTTAAACGTATAAAATTGGCCAAAAATGCGTACCCTCCCTCCCCCGCACCAAAGTTACTTCCACTTCGCGTACAGCAACTTCTCATTGCGAGTTACTCGCTTTTTGTCGAAATTGCACGGGTTTCAAGCACGTGGATGCGGCGCGTCACATCAACTCTGTCGTGAGCGGGAACCAATCCTGAAGTAAGATCGAGTTGCCGATGCCTGCATGAATGCCGGGATATCGGCAGCAGGCAATTCGCTTCCCTGAGGCAAACATGCGGAGATTCCCGACAGCCGTTGCGGTGGGCGTGGCGCTCCTGGCGGTGCTGGGTAGCGCCAGGCTTCCACTCGGCCGGCCGGGCCGCGGCGTGGTTCTGCGCGGCCGATTCCAAGCCCACGGCCGGCACGACGGGCTGGGACAGGCAGGCCGCGGCGCGGTATATGGACAGCCGCGAGGTGTGGTGGCAGGGCTGGGATCATGCCAAACGCGATCACGGGACCAAATGCGTCTCCTGCCATACGCAGGCGCCGTATGCACTGGCGCGGCCGGCGTTGTGGGGAGCTCTCGGCGAGTCGGGCCCGTCTGTGAGTGAGCAGGCGATGCTCTCCGACGTCGAGAAGCGCGTCCGGGACTGGAAGGACATGCTGCCCTTCTACAGCGACGAGTTGTACGGCACGGGCAAGGAGGTCCAGTCGCGCAACGCCGAGTCGGTGCTGAATGCGGTGATCCTGAGCAGCTATGACGCGCGGACCGGTAACCTTCGCGACGTTACACGGATGGCCTTCGATCACGCCTGGGCGCTGCAATCGCAGACGGGGCCCGATGCGGGCGCGTGGGTGTGGCAGGATTTCGAGTACACGCCGTGGGAGTCGAAGGAGTCGCAGTATCACTGGGCGGCTCTGATGACGGTGGCGGTTGCGAAGGCGCCGGACCACTATCGCGACGACAAGAAGATTGCGGGCAATCTGGCCCTGCTGCGCAGCTACGTGCAGAGCCACTATGACGCGCAGCCGCTGCTGAACAAAGTGGCCGCCCTGTGGGCCGCGGCGCGCATGCCGGGCCTGTTGACGGATGAACAGAAGACCAGGCTGCTGGCCGATCTGGCGGCGCGTCAGCATGCGGACGGCGGCTGGAGTCTCACCGACCTGGGAACCTGGGCGCGGCGCGACAAGACGCCGCTCGAAACCCGTTCGGATGGATATGCGACGGGGCTGATTGTTCTCGCTCTCGAGGAAAACAAGGCCGGCGCGGCGGCAGCGGGGCGCGGTGCGGCATGGCTGGTCGCCAACCAGGACAAAGCCACCGGCGCTTGGCCGGCATGGTCATTGAACAAGGACCGCGACCCCAAGTCGGAAGTGGGCCAGTTCATGAGCGATGCAGCGACGGGTTATGCCGTGTTGGCGCTCGATGCGCGGCGCTAGTCCCGCCCGACTGTCTCGGTCTCAGTACCGGGTTTGCACCAGGTTCAATCTGGTACCGATGGGTGTCTCGAACGTCACCGGCTCACGAGCAAACCCGATTGACAACCCAGTCAGGCAATGGAACGATCAATGCAATCCCCCAATAGAGTGTTTTCTCACTGGTCTGCACAGGCAGGCACGGAGGATCTATGGGTCTTGCCTCATGGTTGAACTTGAAGCCCCTCGATGTGATCGCATTTTTGATCAGCGCGGGTCTTGGATACCTGGCCGGGACGTATCTGCCTGACGGCCCGTACGCCGTTTACGGCTCGATTCTTATCTCCTATCACCTGTTTCTGGCATGGCTGGTGATTTCAGCCGATGGGGACACGGGGATTTCCCTTCCCCTGATACAGGCCGTGGCAACCCATCTGGCCTGCCTGGTCCTGATTGCCGGCTTTGGCATGGGGCGCCACGTCATTCCATATTTTGGCTATCTTCGCTATGGCATCGCCGGCATGGCGATCTTCGAGCGCGGGTGGCTGTTCAGTGGCGGAATCAAGACAGAAGTAGCAGCCTACGACGCACCAGCCGCGGCAGCGGTCGACGCCACCGCGGAGGATGACCAGGCCTGGGTAGAGCATCTGGCCCGAAAGGGCGGGACCTATATGCGCGCGGGATCGTCTGTCAAAGCCGAATATGAGAAGTTCGTCCGTGCCCGCGCCAAGGGACGCCCGGCAGCCCCCTCGCAATCCGCCTAGGACATTTCGGGCAGGTTGGCGGGCAGTTCAATCGACACCAGGGTGCCTCGGCCCGGATTGCTGACTACGGTGAAGCGAGCCTGCGATCCATAGAGCACTTCGAGGCGCTCGCGAACGTTTTTCATGCCGATGCCGGCGCCGTTGCGCTGCAGGGACGAATTCGGACCGGAGACGATGCCGACTCCGTCGTCGGCCACCTCGATCGAAACCCGATCGCCCATCAGGCGGCTGCGCAGCGTGACCGTGCCGCCGTGGATGCGCGGCTCAAGACCGTGTTTGATGCTGTTTTCAATGAGCGGCTGGAGCAGGATGCTGGGGACGAGGATGCTCAGGGTGCGGGGGTCGATGTCTTTCTCGACGCGCAGCTTGTCGGTGCCGAAGCGGACCACCTCGATGTCCAGATAATCGTCGGTAAAGCTGAGTTCGTCGCGCAGCGGCACGTAGGAGTCGTGTTCCTTGAGCAGCGCGCGGAGGATATTGGCCAGCTTGACGGTCATTTCGCGGGCCATTTCCGGCTTGCTGCGGACCAGCGACGCGATCGAGTTGAGGGTATTGAAGAGGAAGTGGGGGTTGATCTGGCGCTGCAGGGCGTCGAGGCGGGCTTCGAGGAGCAGGTGCTTCTGTTCTTCCAGCTTGAGCTCGATGCGGAGGGCGTTCCAGACCTTGAGGGCGATGCCGACGACGATCGGCGCGCAGAGCCACACCAGCACCTGCAGCCCCCAGACGCCGGTATTGAGGGCGAAGAGGCGGCGCGGGCCGGCGCGGCTGGGCACGTCGCGCGCGATCCACTC
This sequence comes from uncultured Acidobacteriaceae bacterium, assembly GCA_963737665.1. Taxonomy (GTDB): domain Bacteria; phylum Acidobacteriota; class Terriglobia; order Terriglobales; family Acidobacteriaceae; genus Telmatobacter. The sequence continues at coordinate 73,271 of CAVTTW010000016.1, read as the reverse complement.
CCGGATGATCTCGAAGACCAGGATGAGAAACAGCATCAGGAACTGGCGATCAATGCGCGGCTTGCGCAGGTTGCGCCGGATCCAGCGGTAGAGGCTGAGATCGATGAAGGGGGTGAAGCCCCAGATCTCCTCTTTCTCGACAAAGCGGCCGAGGATGCCGGCGGCGATACCGAGCACTGCATTGAAGGGCAGGGCAAGGTATTCGTGGTGGTAGACGGCGGGGGCGGACAGGACGATGCCTCCCAGCATGGCCCACGTGGGGCCGACCAGGAGACCGAGCAGGATGACGGTTTCAAAGGAAATGTCGGCGGCGAGGAAGTTGGGAACCGTGGTGCGGACCCACACGCCGAGGGTGAGCGGCACCAGGAAGAAGGCCAGCAGACTCAGAGTCTGGGAGCGGGTGCGGCGCTCGGCAAACAGCAGCCGCTGGAAGGTGCGGGAGCGGGCCAGCGCGCTGGCCACTGCGGCCGCCACGCCCAGCTTGACCAAAAGCGTGATCCAGATCAGCTTGTTGTCTTCCACTGATCCAATGTATCGCGGTCGCTTGGAACCTGGGCGGCACAGCCGCATCGAACAGGGGTGGACGCGGTCGAGGCGTCGGCCGTCACACCGGGTGTGACGCCTGCCGCTGAAAGCGATTCCACGCCAAGTAGAATGGAACTATGGCATTTGAAAGCGTAACCAAAGTCGCCGAGGCGGATTTCCCAACCCGCTGGGGTGCTTTTCGCATCCTGGGATTCGAGGGTGTACTGCCCGCGGCACGGCCCTGCTGCGAGCATGGCGAGCAATCGGGGAAACGCGTCGAGGGGCTGGTCGCGCTGGTGATGGGGGATATCCACGCCGCCCCGCCGCTGGTGCGAATTCACTCTCAATGCCTGACCGGCGATGTGTTTGGCTCGCTGCGCTGCGACTGCCGGCTGCAGCTGGAACTGGCGCTGGGCAAGATTGCGGCGGAGGGCGCGGGCATTCTGCTGTATGAGCAGCAGGAGGGGCGCGGCATCGGGCTGATGGCGAAGCTGAAAGCCTACGAACTGCAGGACCACGGTCTGGACACGGTCGAGGCTAACGTGGAGCTGGGGTTCGCCCCCGATTGCCGCGCCTACGAGCTGCCGGCCGAGGTGCTCAAACTCCTCAACGTGGCAGCGGTACGGCTGATCACCAATAATCCCGAAAAGGTGCAGGCGCTGGAGTCGGCCGGGATCACCGTAACGGAGCGCGTCTCCGCCGAGGTGGAGGCCCAGGACAGTTTCGAACGCTACCTGAGGACCAAGCAGGAGAAGATGGGTCACATTCTCGACTCTGTAACGGAGATCGACTCCCTCCTGTGAGGAGGCCGCCCTTGAGCGACAGACGGTTCCGAAACCGCTATCCCGACTAACTGCACGGCCAGCTGTAGAGCTGGCGGCTCAAGGTAACTTGCTGCGCAAACTTCCGTTTTGCGCTTCTGGCCCGCACTGTGTGTTCGACGTACCCCTTTCTTGGGATTGCTGACTGGGGTAGCTTCGACCGATGATTGGCAGACGAGGAGTTCGCGTTGTGGTGGGTAGCGCACGCACGCTTGGCATGCCTGTCCATCATGTCTTCTGGGGAGATGAGGCTGAGGCTGAGAAGCCTGAGCCGCTGCGAACTCTCTTGTAATGGGCCAAGGATCTGGGACGGGCTGAGACGACGGCTCTTTCGGCCGAGTATGCCGGCTGGAAAGCTGCGAATGCGTAGCAAGATTTGTGATCGGACACACTGACAGGTACTCATGGGGCAGTTAACGTCCAGACTTGATTCGTCTGTCTGATTTGAAGTTGCTGAGGGGTATTGGCTGATGTCAAACGAGAAACTCCGGGAGCTTGCAAGATCCTCTCCTGCGGGGCCAAAACTAGCGCCAGATGCCGCTGTAGCCGAACGCTTGGTCATGATGTGCGCATCGGCGCTGTTCGCTGGGCTTTCCCCGCGAGAGTGTATGGAGATTGCTTCCTGCGGACATGCGCGTTCCTTCGCTCGCGATGAGATCCTTTTCGCGCAAGGTCAGCCGAACCGGAGCATGATCATGCTCCAGTCGGGGACGGTCAAGCTAACCCAGTTGAGCGCCAACGGCAATGAAGTGCTGTTGCGGATGAGTGGAACAGGTGACGCTGTGGATGTCCCCACAGACGGCCCTGCATGCAGCCACACGTGCTCCGCGCGCGCCATGGAGCAGTGCCACGCGATGGTCTGGGAGTATCAGCGGCTGCAGTTGCTGCTCTCCCAGTATCCGCAGATCCGCAACAACATCAGCAAGATCCTGTCCGGGAGGCTCAATGAACTGGAGGAGCGCTTCCGGGAAGTAGCCACCGAAAAGGTCGCCAAGCGGCTGGCGCGCGCCCTGTTGAGGCTCCTGAAACAGATTGGCAAAAAGTCTGCAGACGGGATTCAAGTATCGCTAAGCCGCGAAGAGCTGGCACAGATGACAGGGACCACGCTGTTCACCATCAGCCGCGTGCTCTCCAAATGGGCCGAAGAGGGATTTATTCACCCGCGCAGAGAATCCATCATCGTCCGAGATCCGAGAAGGCTGGAGACTGTCGGCGACGAAGAATAGCCTGACCCAACGAACCGCTCCGCGAGCCGGAGATGATTTGAAGGCTCTGGGCTTCTGGTTTCCCAATCTGCCGCCAAAAATGTGGGGGCCCGCGAATCCCGCTGACGGTCCTCAGCCGCCGAGGTGGCGGCGGAGGTCCTCGGGATGATGAGCGTGGTCGAAGGCCGTCTCGCGCGAAACTCGGCCCGTGCGCACCATCTCCGCCAGTGACTGCTCCATGGTAACCATGCCCTCCGCCCGCCCGGTTTCGATATTGGCGCGGAGCTGGTGGTCGTCGCCGCGGCGGATGAGGTTGCGAATCGGACTGTTGGCGAGCATGATCTCGACCGCGGGGTGCCGGCCGGTTCCACTAGCCGAGGGGATGAGCCGCTGCGATACCACGCCCACCAGAGCCAGGGAAAGCTGTTGCCGGATCTGCGACTGATAGCTGGCCGGAAAGATGTCCAGGATGCGCAGGACCGTTTGCACGGCGTCGTTGGTGTGCAGGGAGCTCAGGACGAGGTGGCCGGTCTCGGCGGCCGTCAGGGCGGCGGCCATGGTTTCGCTGTCGCGCATCTCCCCGATCAGAATGACATCCGGATCCTGCCGCATCGCGGCCCGCACGGCCTGGGCAAAGCTGGGAGTGTCGCGCCCCAGCTCGATCTGTTCGACGATCGATTTGCGATTGGTGTGATGATATTCGATCGGGTCTTCAATGGTGATGATGTGGCCGCGCTGCCGGGAGTTGATCAGGTCGACCAGCGCCGCGAGGGTTGAGCTTTTGCCGCACCCGGTTGGCCCGGTGAGCAGAACCAGGCCCTGACGTCGTTCCCCCAGGGCGGCCAGGCTCAGGGGCAGATGCAGTGACTCCAGGGTGGGGATCGATTCCGGCAGCAGGCGAACCGAGGCGGCAAGCGTGCCGCGCTGGTAATGAAGGTTGGCGCGAAATCTCCCGATGGACTTGCGCACAAAACTGAAATCAAAGGCTTTGTTGCTTTGAAGCTCTTCCAGCTGAGCCGCGGTTAGAAGCGGCTGCATGAGCGCCTTTACGTCGGCCGCAGTGAGGACCGTTCCGACCCCGGGAGTCAAGGCGCCGTTGACCCGGAGTACGGGAGCGGAGCCGGCGACCATGAGGATATCGGAAGCGCGGCGCTCGGCGGCCAGCGCGAGGAGCTGATCGAGCGGCGCAGGTTCTTCGGTTCGGGCGCGGGCCGCGGAGCGATTGAGCTGTTCGACGATGCGGGTCAGCTCGCCTTCGTATTCGGACATGGATTTGAGGATATAAAGGCCCCGCAGAATCAGCAATGACGAAGCGCAAGGGGGGCCAATTTTTGTGGCGGCGGGAAGCCATTCCTGTCGAGGCAAGGGGTTGGCCGCGGGTATTCCACTACCCAGGAAAGAAAGTCTACGCGCGGAGGGCGCGCAGCACTTTGGACGTAGTGACGACCTGGCCAACGTGGCGCTGGGTGTGGTCGGCGACGTGAATCAGGGCTCCGCCGATGCTGGTGGGCAACTGCTTGCGGCCGACGCCGCGGGGGGTGTTGAAGTCGGCAGTGCCAAGTACGGCGATACGGTCGGAGGCCCGGCTGAAGGCCGCTTCGACCTCAGCCAGAAGCTCGGCGAGGGTTTCGGCGCCACTTGATTCGTCTTTGAGGGCTGCCAGTTGCTCGCTGGAGAGCTGACCGCCCTCCGCATAGCTCAGCAGGCGATCGGTGGAGCGGGCGATGTGCTTGAGGTGAAACGAAATCGAGGTGAGACCCAGCGGTTGGGCATGGACTTCGAGGTCGGTGAGGCCCTCGGTCCACCTGGTAAGGTCGTCGAGGGCCAGGTCGAGGGCGTGGAGGACGGCGCGAGCGACCGCAGGGGTTTCCGTGTGGGTTCCACTGAGCCAGGGTTCAATGGAGGCGCGGTTTGCTGGCGTACTCATGGGAAGTGCTCCTGAGGGAAGAGTATTGCGTGGTCGCGGCTCGCAGTTTCGATGTGAAGGAAATTACGCGTTCATCCTCTTTCGATTCTGCGAGTTGACGCGGTGGGTCGGTCAGTCATTGGCTGGCGCTCTTGACACGAACCACGGTGATTTTGGCGAAGCCCTCTTCGAACGCGGGGGGTTTCAACTTCTCGGCCATCTTGCGCATTACGTCGTCGTTGACGCTGCGTTCGCGCTGACGGTTGCGGTCGAGGCAGACTTCGAGGGGCACATCGAAGAACACCGCCTGCACCTCGTAGCCGAAGCTTTTGGCCATCTTGATCCACTGGCGGCGCTCGTGGATGGACAGGTTGGTGGCGTCGACGTAGTTCCACGGCATGCGCGCGATCAACCGCGCACGCAACAGGGAGCGCAGGGTCGAAAACACCAGCCCCTGATAGCGCTGCTCCTCCACATCGTCAAAGAGGATATTGCGCAGCAGGTCGCTGGAGAGCGGCGTCACCCCGCGGCGGCGAAACCAGGTGGTCTTGCCGGAGCCGGGAAGGCCGATGGCCAGAACCACATAACCCTTCGGCGCTTGCGGGGAGCGGTCGGCGGCCTGAACCTCGGGCGGAGGCACAGAAGGCGTCTCCGGCTGAGTTTCAAGTTCGAGACGCCCTTCAGACGACGGCTCATCCCAATCACGCCGCGCGTAGCGGTCGGGCCGGGATGCGCGCTCGGGAGCTGCGCTCCGCTCAGGCGAGGCAGCCTCGGTTGAGCGCCGCGACTGGGAGGGGGCGCGCAGGTCGGGGGTTCGCGTTTCCGGAACACGCAGGTTCTGCGACTGCGGCGTGCGCGCCTGCTGCGCCGCCGCGGCGCTGTCGTCCGGATACAGCGGAACCAGTGGAGCCGGTTGATTGGGAGGGAGTTCCTGGCCGATTTTGCCGGTGGATTCCGAAAGGTTGGGTGCGCGTTTGGAGCGTCTTCTCATTCCGCCTTCAACACCTGCTTGGTACTACCGGGATAACATACCGACCGCAATAGCTGCAAATACTGTGCACTTCATCACAGACTATCGTCCCCTCCGCCGCACAAACTAGCGTTGAGCGCTTTTCACTCTGGGCCGTTTTCGATTTGGGCCGTGTCGCATGAGTGGTTTGCATTCGGGATTTCTGGCGCGGGAATCGCGGTCTGTTCATTTGGTTCCCGTTGACAACGGTGATAGCATCATGGGTTTGGTGGAATTGCCTGATGGGCGTCTTTGACCCGCCGAACGTCACGAAAACCAGTTCACGGATTTATTGCGTACGAAGGAGAAATTACACATGGCAGTTAAGGTTGGCATCAACGGCTTCGGCCGCATTGGCCGCAACGTTTTGCGCGCCTCGCTTGGCAATCCCGAGATTGATTTTGTCGCCGTCAATGACTTGACGAGCCCGGCCACTCTCGCTCATCTGCTGAAGTACGATTCGATCCTGGGGAATCTGCCCAACGAGATCACCGCCGGCGAGGATTTCATCACTGTCGACGGCAAGAAGATCAAGGTCTGGGCGGAGCGCGATCCCGCCAAGCTGCCCTGGGCGGACGTGGGCGCGCAGATCGTGGTCGAGTCGACCGGCCACTTCACCGACGCCACCAAGGCCAAGGCTCACCTTGGCGAGACCGTGAAGAAGGTCATCATCTCGGCCCCGGCAACCAACGAAGACGCCACGTTCGTGCTGGGCGTGAACGAGAAGAAGTACGATCCGGCCAAGCACCACGTCATATCCAACGCCAGCTGCACCACCAATTGCCTGGCGCCGGTGGTCAAGGTCCTGATCGAGAACTTCGGCATCGTCAGCGGCATCATGACCACCATCCACAGCTACACCAACGACCAGGTCATTCTTGATTTCCCGCACAAGGACCTGCGCCGTGCGCGCGCCGCAGCCATCAACATGATTCCCAGCTCGACCGGCGCCGCCAAGGCACTCAAGCTGGTGATTCCGGAGACGGCGGGCAAGCTGGACGGCTTCTCGATGCGCGTTCCCACGCCGAACGTCTCCATCGTCGACCTCACCTTCATCAGCGAGAAGACGACCGATGTCAAGTCTGTCAATGCCGCTCTCAAGGCTGCCTCGGAAGGCGAACTGAAGGGCATTCTGGGCTATGACGAGAACCAGCTGGTCAGCTCCGACTTCAAAGGCGACAAGCGCAGCTCGATCGTGGACGCGCCGCTGACCAAGGTCATCGGCCAGAGCGTCAAGGTGCTGAGCTGGTATGACAACGAGTGGGGCTATTCCAACCGTGTCGTCGACCTGATTGGCTTCCTGGCCTCCAAGGGACTGTAAAAGACAGGGGTCAGGTGCTCAGGGATCAGGGGTCAGTTTTGCTGGTGCCGGGATACCTCCCCTGATCCCTGATCCGACCTGATCCCTTCATTCCGAGACCTTTCATGCGCCAGAACATCAGCGGCGGTTCTCCGTACGAGCCCATCATCGGCTTCTCGCGCGCGGTGCGCGTGGGGAACGCCGTTCATTTGGCTGGAACCGGGCCTGTCGGCGCCGAGCAGGAGGACGCCGCGGGACAGACGCGCCGCATCTTTGCGATTGCCGCCGAGGCGCTGGCAAGAGCGGGTGCGTCGCTGAAGGACGTGGTCAGAACGCGCATGTACCTGACCCACGTTGAAGATTGGGAGGCTGTCGGCCGCGTGCATGGGGAGTTCTTCGGCCACGTGCGCCCGGCGGCAACCATGGTGGTCGTGGCCCAATTGCTGAATCCCGCGTGGCGCATCGAGATTGAGATGGACGCAGTTATGCCCGAACCCGAGACACGTTAGCAACCGTACAAGACGAAAGGCTGTTTTATGCCCAAGCTTTCCATTCGCGATATTGAACTGGCCAATAAGCACGTCTTCATTCGCGTCGACTTCAACGTGCCGCTTACCGAAGACGGCGCAACCATCACGGACGACACGCGCATCGTCGCCACGCTACCCACGATCGAGTACGCCCTGAAGCACCGGGCCAAGGTGATACTGGCTTCGCACCTGGGGCGCCCCAAGGGCAAGCCTAATCCCAAATACTCGTTGCGACCTGTAGTTGATCGGCTGCGCGAACTATTGGACAAGCAGGTAGGGGAAAGCATCAACGTCGCCTTCTCTCCTGATTGCGTGGGAGAAATTGCCAGCGAACTGGCGCGCCAGCTTGAGTCGCGGCAGGTGCTGCTGCTGGAAAACCTGCGCTACCACGCCGAAGAAGAAGCCAACGATCCGACATTTTCAAAAAAGCTGGCCTCGCTGGCGGAAATCTATGTCAACGATGCATTCGGCTCCGCGCATCGCGCGCACGCCTCCACCGAAGGCATTACGCACTATCTCAAGCCGGCCGTTGCTGGTCTGTTGATGGAGAAAGAAATCACGTATCTGGGCAAGGCGCTGGAGTCGCCCGAAAAGCCGTTCGTAGCCATCATTGGCGGATCGAAGATCTCGGGCAAGATCGACGTGATCGACAACCTGCTGGACAAGGTCGACACGCTGGTGATCGTGGGCGGAATGGCGTACACCTTCCAGCGCGCACTGGGTGTGACCACGGGCAAATCGCTGGTGGAAGAAGACAAGATCGACATGGCCAGGCAGGCTTTGGAGAAGGCAAAGGCCAAGGGAGTGAACCTGCTGCTGCCGGTGGATAACATTCTCGCGGATGCATTTTCGCCAGACGCGAAGACCCAGCCGTGGGACACATCCAAGAACTTCCCTGCGGACTGGCAGGGGCTGGATATCGGACCGAAGTCGATCGCTGCAATCGAAGAGGTGGTTTCGACGGCGCGTACCATCGTGTGGAACGGGCCGGCGGGTGTTTTCGAATTTCCCAAATTTGCGGTGGGGACGAACGCCATCGCCAAAGCGGTCGCAGCAAATAAGGCTGCCATCTCCATCATTGGCGGAGGCGATTCAGTTTCGGCGATCAACCAGGCCGGCGTTGCCGACCAGATCACGCATATCTCGACCGGCGGCGGAGCGAGCCTCGAGTTTCTCGAAGGCAAGAAGCTGCCCGGCGTGGAAGCGTTGACGGATAAGTAGCGGCAGCGGCCACTTTCCGTTCTGTCGGAGACTGGCCGCATGCTTGCGATTTCGCCGTTCATCTCAACCGCTCTGCCTACGAAGACCAAAATCGAGGAACGAAAAGATGTCAAGGAAAGCTTTGATTGCTGCCAACTGGAAGATGTATAAGACGCCGGCCGAAGCGAAGGCGTTTGTCGATGCTTTTTTGCCACTCGTTGCGGGGCACGACCGCGATGAGATCGCGCTGTTTCCATCCCCCGTGTTGCTACCCACGGTGATGGAAGCGGCCAGGGGATCAAATGTCGCTGTCGGCGCGCAGAACATTCATTTTGCGGAAGAGGGCGCGTACACCGGCGAGACCTCGATTGGCCAGCTCAAGGCAGTGGGTGGGACACACACGCTGATCGGTCACTCGGAGCGGCGGCAATACTTCGCTGAAACCGATGAGATCGTGAACAAGAAGCTGCACACGGCGCTGAAACACGGCGTCATTCCCATCGTCTGCATTGGCGAAGTGCTGGCGGAGCGCGAGGCGGGCAAGACGGCCGATGTGCTGAAGACACAGGTAACGGGCGCCTTCGCTGGCATCACGGCAGAAGCCGCGGCCCCCATCGTCATCGCGTATGAGCCGGTGTGGGCCATCGGCACAGGGAAGACGGCGACGCCGGAGATGGCTGCCGATGCGCACCGCATCATTCGCGCCGAAGTAGCGAAGCTGCTGGGCAACAATGTTGCCGCCAACATGCGTATCCTGTACGGCGGCAGCGTGAAGCCGGACAATGCCACCGCGCTCATCGGACAGGAAGAGATTGACGGCGCGCTGGTGGGCGGTGCAAGCCTCAAGCCGGACTCCTTTGCCGCCATCGTGAAGTACTGATCTTGGGCACGTGTGTTACGCGGTGAACTATTCCTCGGCTGCGGACGTATGATGGCTCATGGCCGTGCGCGCGGTTACCCGAGACGAGTTGGCTGAACAACCGGCGCAGGCGTTGTCCGAGAAGGGGCAGCGCCCGCGCGAGCTTTACATCGACAAGCTGCGCAGCGTGATGACCGCCCTGGTCATCCTGCATCATACGGCGATTACGTATGGGGCGCCCGGGGGCTGGTTCTATAACGAACTGAAACCGTCGGGTGCGGTCTCCAGCCTGCTACTAACCCTTTTTGTCGCGACCAACCAGGCCTATTTCATGGGCTTCTTCTTCCTGCTGGCGGGGTACTTTACGCCGGTGTCGCTGGAGCGCAAGGGGTATGCGCGCTTTATCGGCGATCGCTTCGTGCGCCTTGGGGTGCCCCTGCTGGCATTCGGGCTGATGCTGGGACCGCTTACGGCGGCAATGGTGTCGGCCGCCCACGGCGACGGATTTTGGCCAACGTTTGTCGCACTGTGGCATCGCAGGCAATTCATCAACGGGCCACTCTGGTTTGCCCAAGCTTTGTTGATCTTCAGTCTCGCGTATTGCGGCTGGCGCGCGGTGGCCGGAAAACCATTGGCTCTCTCGCAACGAACCTCTACAGTCTTGCCGGCTTCGCGCTGGTGGCTGCTGAGCGCGCTGGGAGTCGCCGCGGCGGCGCTTGCGATTCGACAGGTTGTGCCAGTAGGGAAGAACGTCTTCGGGCTTCAGCTTGGCTACTTTGCGGCATATATCTTTCTCTTTGCAGTGGGCATCGCGGCCTGGGGCCACGACTGGCTGCGCAAGCTGGAGTGGCGTGACGCGCGACCGTGGATCCTGGGGCTGTTCATCTCGTGGCCCGCGATGCCGGTCAGCATCGTTGTTGCTCGCGCGATATACGGAGCAGGCAAAGCGAACTTCTCCGGCGGCCTGTCGTGGCCTGCGATCGTGTATGCCTTGTGGGAGCCGTTTGTCGCGTGGGGACTGATTGCCGCGTGGCTGCTGGTGTTTCGCGCAAAGATGAATCGGCCATCGGCCTTCTGGGCGTGGCTCAATCGGCGGGCCTATGCGGTCTACATCATTCATCCGCCGGTGCTGGTCGGCATCAGCCTGCTGCTTCATGCGTGGAGTGCGCCGGCACTGGTCAAGTTCTGCGTAACGGGTTCGTTCACATGCTTCGCATGCTGGCTGGTGTCTGACCCGCTGGTTCGCGTCAAGGGAGTGCGGAACATCGTGTAGCTCCTGGCGAGCCTGCTTCGAATTCTGCGATGTGTCTGCCGGTGTAGATGGTTATAAATTCGGTACGTTTCCCCAGCGCAGACAACTGAGGCGAATGACATAGCCATCTGACCTGCGAGGAGGATGACAATGGCGACAAAGAAAGCTGCGAAGAAGAAATCAGCCAGGCCAAAGAAGACTGCGATGAGAACGACCACTCAGGCGAAGAAGGCGTCAGGAGCGAAGAAGAGCAGCGCGAAAAAGAGTACGGCTGCGAGAAAGTCAACTGCAAAGAAATCTGCAACGAAGAAATCCGGTGCCCGGAAATCGACGGCCCGGAAGTACTCTCCCGCCGCGGGCAAGAACGTGGAAAGGGAGATGAAGGCGATGAAGAAAGGACAGCTCAAGTCCGGCCGCAGCGGGAAGAAGGTGACCAATCCGAAGCAGGCCATCGCCATTGGACTTTCAGAGGCGCGCAAGGCGGGAAAGAAAGTTCCAGCCAGGAAGTCGTAGTGTGGTTTCTCGGGTTGAGGGTCGCGGATACAGGCGAGTTTAAGCCAGAGCTTCAGAGACGACAACAGCAGTGGAGTCCTGCCAACGCGGCATGGTGAATCCAAAGACCTGCTCAAGACGCTTGCAGTTGAGACGGGAGTTGGCGGGGCGGCGCGCCGGGGTGGGATACTCGCTGGTGGCAATTGGGGTGAGGCGGGCGAACTTCGTATCCGGACGAGACGCCGCCGCGAGGCGCAGGAACTCCTCAGCAAATCCGAACCATGTTGTTTCGCCCATTCCTGCCGCGTGGTAGACACCTTTCACAGGCTCGATGGATGCGGATGCACCGGGCGGCCCAGACCGCGGGGTGAATGTGCTCATAATGTGTACGACCATCCGGGCCAAATCGCGCGACCACGTGGGGGCGCCATGCTGATCGGCGACGATGCGCATTTCATCCTTCTGCTGCGCCAGACGAAGGATGGTGAGCAGGAAGTTTTTGCCTCGACTGCCATAGACCCAGCTGGTGCGGAAGATGAGATGTGCGGCGCCACTGGCAGCAAGTGCGCGCTCCCCCGCAAGTTTGCTGGCGCCGTAAACGCCCAACGGCCCCGTGGCGTCGGTTTCGACCCATGGCCTGGTTCCTGTTCCATCGAAGACGTAGTCGGTGGAGAAATGAACGACCGGAATTCCGAGTCGCGCGGCTTCCTCGCCTAAGACCTGAGGCGCCTCCGCATTGATGGCGTAGGCAAGATCAGGTTCACTCTCGGCGTTGTCGACGGCCGTATAAGCTCCGGGATTGATGATCCAGTCGGGCATGAGTTTCTGGACATAGCGGCGTATCGCACGCGCGTCTGCCAAATCCAGATCGGCACGCAAAGGGGCAGCCACGGTTCCCATGGCCTGGAGCATCGGGAAAAGGTCGCCGCCAAGCTGGCCGTTCACCCCGGTAAGAAGAATGCGTGGTTCCAATGACGACATATCAACCTTGAATCGTTGCCGGCGAGTGCTTCGCCGCCTTTTGCCCCGGCTTGGTTCACTTCATGGTGGACGTGTAATAAGACCGTTGGTTGCGGCCAGACATTCAGCTATCCGGCAACTGTGGAGTAGGGCTCGGGGAGGTCAGCTTCAGTGAACAGGCTCCCCACGGCGTCTTTGGCCGAGATGTTTGGCGCGCCGATGCCGTCGAGCGGCCAGGTGATGGCGAGCGTGGGATCGTTCCAGCGTACGCAACGTTCGCCCTCTTTGAAGTAGAACCGTGTGGTCTTGTAGAGAACGTTGGCGGTTTCCGAGAGAACCACAAATCCGTGGCCGAAGCCTTCGGGAATCCAGAGGAATTCAACATCATCGCCTCTGAGATCGAAGCCCGCCCATTTACCGAAGTCGGGCGAGCCGGGCCTGAGATCCACCGCGACATCCCAGATGTGCCCGGAGAGCACGCGCACTAACTTTCCCTGCGGCTGGCCGAGCTGATAGTGCAGGCCGCGGAGAACGCCGCGGCTGGAGAAGGACTGGTTGTCCTGCACATAAATATCGGGCAGTCCCGCGGCGGCGAATACTTTGGCGTTGAAGACTTCGGCAAACCAGCCGCGATCATCGCCAAATTTCTTGGGCCGGACAAGTTTCACATCACGTAACGAGGTATCGACGATTTCCATATCCAGACCTTTGACGGAGACTGCGCGATGCAACGCGCCCGGTTAGTAGACTGTCTCTTTGAGTAACTGGCGAAGATAGTTTCCATAAGTGCTCTTCCCTATCTTCGTGGCGAGAGCACTCAGCTCTTCAGCAGTGATGTAGCCCAGGCGGTAGGCGATCTCTTCGGGGCAGGCGACCTTCAGTCCCTGACGATGTTCAAGGGTAAAGATGAAGTTGCTGGCGTCGAGCAGCGAGTCATGCGTGCCGGTGTCGAGCCAGGCCATGCCGCGGCCCATCACTTCGCAGCGAAGCTGACCGCGTTCGAGATACCAGCGGTTGACGTCGGTAATTTCGAGTTCGCCGCGCGGCGAGGGCTTCAAGTTTTCGGCGACGCCGACGACCTGGTTGTCATAGAAATAGATACCAGTGACGGCGTAACGCGATTTTGGCTTCAGCGGCTTTTCTTCGAGAGAGATCGCGCGACGGTCGGCATCGAATTCAACCACGCCGTAGCGCTCCGGATCGGTGACCGGATAGGCGAAGACAGTGGCGCCGGTCTGGTGGGCGGCAGCCGATTTGAGGTCGTTGGCAAATTCATGGCCGTAGAAGATGTTGTCGCCGAGCACGAGGCAGCAGGAGTCGTTCGCCGATGAACTGCTTACCGATGAGGAAGGCCTGCGCGAGTCCGTCAGGTGAGGGCTGCACAGCATAGTGAAGATCGAGCCCCCACGCCTTGCCGTCACCGAGGAGACTCTCAAAGCGCGGCGTATCCTGCGGCGTGGAGATCAGCAGAATCTCCCGGATGCCGGCCAGCATGAGCGCCGACAGCGGGTAATAAATCATGGGCTTGTCGTAGACGGGCAGAAGCTGCTTTGAAACCGCCTGGGTCACGGGATGAAGCCGGGTGCCGGAACCGCCCGCGAGAATGATGCCTTTCATTGCTCACCCGCCGTGGCGGTTGCCATTTTCTTATCGTCGGTGCGGTGGCCGTAATTCGCGTTGACCCAGTTGTGATACGCGCCTGAGGTAACTTCGTCCATCCACGCCTTGTTGTTTAGATACCACTCAACCGTCTTGCGCAGGCCGGTGGCAAATGTCTCCTGGGCGCGCCAGCCCAGTTCCCTTTCGAGCTTGCGCGGCGTTGATCGCGTAGCGGCGGTCGTGACCGGGACGGTCCTGCACGAAACGGATGAGCTGGCGGTGCGGCTTATGCGGAGATTCAGGTACGAGTTCATCGAGCAGGTCGCAGATCAGGTGAACCACGTCAAGGTTGGCCTGCTGGTTGCCGCCGCCCACGTTGTAGGTTTCGCCGATTTTTCCATTGTCGAGGACAGCCACGATGGCGCGGCAATGGTCGAGGACAAACAGCCAGTCGCGCACCTGCTGGCCGTCGCCGTAGACGGGCAGCGGCTTGCCGGCGAGTGCGTTGTTGATCATGAGGGGCAGGAGCTTTTCAGGAAATTGCAGTGGGCCGTAGTTGTTGGAGCAGTTGGTGATGAGGGCGGGCAGCTTGTAGGTGTGGACCCAGGCGCGGACGAGGTGATCGCTGGCGGCCTTGGAAGCGGCATAGGGCGAGTTGGGCGCAAACGGCGTGTCTTCGTGAAAGGCGGGGTCGTCCGGCTGCAGGGTCCCGTACACCTCATCGGTTGAGACGTGCAGGAACCGGAACGCGTCCTTGTCTTCGCCGTCGAGGGTGGCGAGATAGGCGCGCGCCGCCTCAAGCAGGTGGAACGTGCCGTAGATGTTGGTGCGCAGGAAGGCTTCGGGGCCGAGGATGGACCGGTCAACATGGCTCTCTGCGGCGAAGTGGACGATTGCCGAGGGTCGATGCTCGGCGAGGAGGCCGTCAACGAGCTTACGATCGGCGATATCGCCCTTGACGAAGATGTGCTCGGGATTGCCTTCGATGGCGGCCAGGTTTCCCAGGTTTCCGGCGTAAGTGAGCAGATCAAGATTGATCACTTTACCTTTGTTCTCGGCCGACCCAGTGCAGGACAAAGTTCGAGCCAATAAATCCGGCCCCGCCCGTGACGAGAATCGGACTTTTATATTGTTTCATTGTGAGAACTGCTCCTATCGGAGATGCGGCCTTTGATCACCGCAGAAACCTGAACCTGGGTTGCGGACTCGAGCATTGGCCGAAGAGCAAGCACGCGACCAGTCCACACAAAGCCTGAATCAGTGCGCCCGCATGAAAATATAATTTCATTTCATGTTAAGCCAAAAGGCGCGGACATGAGGTGTTTTTTGAATTCCAAGTGGCGCAACTCAGACATTATAGCTGTCGCGGGGTCTGGCTCTGACGGTCGGGGGTTACCCCACGATTCCGGTTGCGAACTCAGGTGCGTGGTCTATCACGAAGGGCTCGCTGTGCGGCATGGTAACCACACATGCCATGGACCGCACCTCCGGGAGGGGTCGACGCTGAGCAGAGGTATAGGTTAGAAGCCCCTGTGGCGTAACTGCGAATTCCAGGACGAAACAGGAACTGGCGCACGGTATAGGCGCCTCCGCCGATGTCGCCGCCGACCAGATTGGCATCCATCGATTCCAGCGCGGCGGGCGAAGAGACGCGACGCGCCAGAATGCAGTCGCGAAATCCGGGAGCAAAGCGCTCGATCTGGGCCTCGATGCGCGCGGTCATGTCGATCGTCGAACCGTTGGGGACATGACAGTAGGCCCATAAGATGTGCTTCCCTTCCGGGGCGCGGGATGGGTCAAACAGCGTGGGTTGAGCGACGAGCACGAAGGGCTGTTCGGGGTGGCGGCCCTGGGCAACGTCGTATTCGGCCAGCGCGATCTTCTCAAACGTGCCGCCGAGGTGCACGGTGATGGCGCGGCGACAGTCGGCTGCCGTCCAGGGAACAGCCGAGGAGAGGGCGTAGTCGATTTTGAAGGCCCCGGGAGCGTGCTGGTAGTTCTGCAAGGTTCGCCTGTAGTTCGCCGGAAGCCGGGAGCCGGCAATGTCGATGAGGGTTCGGGGCGCCGTGTCGCAAAGGGTAAGGGTTGCATCGCCCCCGATCTCCTGAAGCCCGCGTTCATCGATGCGGCGCCCGGTGTGGAGGACGCCGCCGAGGGTGTGGAGATGGGCCAGCAAGGCGTGGGCAATGGCGCCCGCACCGCCGCGTGGGATCGGCCAGCCGACGGCGTGGGCGGCAGCGCCGAGCATGAGTCCGGCTGCGGAACTGAGGGGCCGGTCGAAGCTTAGGAAAGAGTGGGCGGCGATTCCGGCGAAAAGGGCGCGCGCGCGAACACCGGAAAGATGGTGATCGGCGAGCATCTGCGCGGGCTGGACCGCCGCACAGGCCAAAGCGCGCCATGAGGAAAGGGTGGCGCGGAATGCGAAGGATGGGACCAAGGCTGTCTTCGGCAAACTGCTCCCAGTGGTCGACGAACGGCTGCACGAAGCGCCGCCAGGGCTTGCCGTCGGCGCCGAACTCGCTGTCGACGTCGGCCAGGTCGCGCTCCAGAATCACGGCGGTGCCGTCGTCGAGGGGGTGGGCCAGAGGCGCTTGCGCCGTGAATCCACTCGAGACTGTACTTCGCGAGCGGCAGCGAGGAAAAGAAGGGCGAACCGGCGGCCATGGGGTGGACGGCTGACCCGAAATCGTGGTGAAAGCCGGGCAGAGTGAGGGGAAGGGTGCGCGAAGCGCCGCCGGGTTCGGACTCCGCCTCGAAGACCTCGACCGCCAGCCCGGCCTGGGCCAGAACGATAGCCGCCGAGAGGCCGTTGGGGCCGGAGCCGATGACATAAGCGCGCTTCACGTTCGGGGCTTCCTCCGGTCAGTCGTGCGGCGGCAGTTCGTCAGGCCATTGGACAACTTCCGCTTTGCCGTCAGCTGTAAGCGTAATCTCCGGGGCATAGAGGCCGAGGAGCTGCCGGCGCCACCAGTTGCCGGTGCGGCGCTTCTCTTCGGCGGAGGTGAACCAATATTGCCACAGGACGGCGCGGACGAAGCGGGGCGGCCTTTGCGGAAACGGGTTGCTGCGGAATAGCGCGAGAACATCGGATCGTTGCGGAGCAGGCGCTCTTCGGTAAGCGGAACCATGTCGTTCTGGCGCCAGTCCCCGAGCGAGGCGAACCAGAGGTTCCACTCGAAGCGGGGCTGGTAGGGAGCGTAGATGCCGGGGCGCTCGATTGAGTGCCTGGGGCTTGTAGCGGAAGGGATAGGCGATCCAGTCGGTTCCGTCGTTGGAGCCCTGAAATTCGATCTCGTATCGGCCGCGGGTCATCACGGCGAAGAGGCCGTACTGGTTGGCAATGCGGAAGGGATCGAGCGCGGCGATGGGCGCGGTAGGGAGCGGGCTGCTGCGGAACGGAATGCCGATCATCTCCGCCGTGGTGTCATAGGCGATCCAGGAGAGCATGACGGCGGAAACGGCGAGCCCGAATGCATGGCATTGCGAGCGGCAAAGCGGCGCCGGACACGCGGGCCTGGGGCGCGTGGCTGGTGATCGGGCCCGCGTTGTCGCTCCGTCGCGACAGGATCGACAACAGATGAGGCTCGTTTGCGCTTCGGCTGGAACCTCGCGGCTTGGCCGCTGCCGGCGGCCGGAAGCGCGGCGGGAACGAAGCGCGCAGAAACGGTCGTCCAGCAGCAGAAAGCCGAGCGAGAGCACCAGGTAATTGAGGAAGGTGTAATTGGCGGTGAGGATCACGCCGATCTCCCACGGAGTCACGATGAAGAAGCAGACGAGCCGCACGCGGCGTGGGAAAAAGAGCATGCAGACGAGCACCAGTTCGAGGACCAGCGTGCCGGCGGCGCTGGCGGCGTGGAACCAATGCGGCAGGTGCTCGACGTACCAGCCGATCCAGGTGGGCAGCGGGCCGTTCTGGTAGTACTCGTCCATGGCGGTGAAGTTGCGCCACTGCCGATCGCCGCTGAGCAGCTTGACCATGCCGGACTCGAAGTAGATGCGAAACCACTCCCATTGCAGGAGGAACAGGCTGGCGCGCGACGGCGGGATGTGCAGCGCCCCAGCCCGGCAAAATACCCGCGCGGAGCAAAGAACAAGGCGAGGAAGCCGGCTTCGAGAAGCATTCCGTCGGACTGGTAGTTGGAGAAGTCGCCGGCCGCGGCGACAAACGAGAGGAAGCAGACGAAGCAAACGAAGAAGCTGAGACGCGGCCACAGATTCACGATAGCGCAAGACCGAGGCGAGCGAGCCCGACGACCATGACCGCCATCAGCATCGAGGAACTGGCGGATATCCAGAAGAGCGACGGCGCGTACCAGAAGCCGGTTTGCGCCCAGGGCGCGCTCGACGGCGGCGAGGTATTGCTGCGCGGGCAGAATGCCGTCTGGACCGATAAGACCCTTGATTTGAAAGAGCAACGAATAGAAAGCGGAAAAATAGATGAGCCCGAGCGCGCGCAGAAAGATCCATCGCGCGATCAGCCGATCTTTCGGACCGGAGCGCGAGTCGAACAGCCAGCGCAGGACGTTGCCGGGAATGGGCTGCATCACGTCTCGACCAGAATAGCGAGTTGGGCGAGAGAAGGTCATCGCGGCTGACCGCGTCTGAGCTTCCATCCCCGAATCAGGATACGGTCCCGGCTCGAAGGAAAGGAGTGCGCCATCACGGAAATTCGAGGACAGAAACTCCACCGTATCAATAGGGTAGATGGTGACGGGAAGAAGCGGGGCTTTACGGTTTCTTGAAACAGGACGATACTGCGATCAGCCCCCTTTCGTGCGCCGGTGTGCGATGCCCTTGAGCCCACCAGGATTCGGATCGGAATAGTTCTGGAACGCGCCATTTCGGTGAGACGGCCCACCGTTCACAGTGTGGGAAAGTTCGAGCAAAATCGAGACACGGCTCGTCCAATCACTCCGGATTGTTCGTGTCGCGCGTCTACTCTACAACATGGCCGGCTTCCGGTTAGAAGGCGGCCCACAGGAGCCAACCATGTTTGCAGACCACCCTCTTCCCCAGACCCTGGGGGAACTGCACAGGAGCAAGGACTACTCTCCGGCGCGGTTGAACACGCGCAGCATCAAGGACGAGATGCGCGCCAACCTGATCGCCCGGCTGCGCGCGCGCGAAACCATCTTTCCCGGCATCGTGGGGTATGAAGACACGGTTGTTCCGCAGATTGTGAACGCAGTCCTTTCGCGGCAGAACTTTATCCTGCTGGGACTGCGCGGCCAGGCCAAGAGCCGCATCCTGCGCGCGCTTACGGCGCTGCTTGACGAGCACATGCCGTACATCGCGGGGTGCGAAATTCGCGACAATCCATATAAACCGCTGTGCAAGCGCTGCCGCGATCTGATTGCCGAGCGGGGCGAAGATACGCCGATTGCCTATCTCACGCGCGACGAACGCTACGTGGAGAAGCTCGCCACACCGGACGTGACGGTGGCTGACCTGATTGGCGATCTCGACCCCATCAAGGCCGCGCGCGGGGGGCAGGACCTCTCCAGCGAACTGACCATGCACTACGGCCTGCTGCCGCGCGCCAATCGCGGCATCTTTGCCGTGAACGAGCTGCCCGATCTGGCCGGAAAGATCCAGGTAGCGCTGTTCAACATCATGCAGGAAGGCGATGTGCAGATTAAAGGCTACCCGGTGCGGCTGGAACTCGACGTGGCCCTGGTCTTCAGCGCCAACCCAGAGGACTACACGGCGCGGGGCAAAATTGTGACCCCGCTGAAGGACCGCATTGGCTCGGAAATTCGCACGCATTACCCGGAGACGCTCGAAGAAGGGATATCCATTACGACGCAGGAGGCGTGGTCGGAACGCGACACTGCGCCGATCGAGATTCCGCAGTATGTGCGCGAGGTTGTGGAGCAGGTGGCCTTCTCCGCACGCGAGGACAAGAAGGTGGACAAGCGCAGCGGTGTAAGCCAGCGGCTGCCCATCTCCACCATGGAACTGGTGCTTTCGAATGCCGAACGACGCGCGCTGATGCATGGCGAAAAAGCCGCGCTCCCGCGTGTAAGCGATCTCTATGCCGCGTTGCCGGGCATCACCGGCAAGCTGGAGCTCGAATACGAAGGGGAGATGAAGGGCGCGGACACGGTGGTGCGCGACCTGATTCGCACCTCGGTCGGCAAGATCTACGATCGCTACTTCGCTGATACCAACACGCAGCAGATCGAACAGTGGTTCAATCTTGGCGGCACGGTAAAGCTTGACGACAACCAGTCGACGGCCGCTGCGCATGCCGACCTGAAACAGATCCAGGGACTGTTTGAGAAGCTGTCGCCGCTGGGGGTGAAGACGTCGGACGCCCCGGCAAGGGTTGTGGCCGCGGCGGAGTTTCTGCTGGAGGGACTGGTGGCGCATCGCAAGCTGAGCCGCAGCGAAGAACGCGGGTTCGCCGCTCAGGAGAGATCGCAGCGCAAGCAGGAGCGGCAGGAGCCGGAGATCGATTACGAAGACTGGCAGCAGGGCCAGGGCCGGCGCAATCGAAGGGGCGGCCTGAACTGACGTTGTATTGCGGCTGATTGGCCTTTGGCCGATGCGGCTTTTTTGCAAACGAATAACCTGTGAAGGCGGATCTCGATGAAGAGCGTGCGTTACACAAAATATATCGGCGACCTGGCGTCGGAGATCGATATGGAGAGCCTGCTGCAGGCGCTCTCGGAGTATCTGCTCGACTCGGGGTTTCGCGATCCGTACGCGCAGTTTCAGGATCTCGAGCACACCCTGGAAAACCTCCGCGAGGCGCTGCGGCGGCTGCTCGAATCGGGCGGCATATTTGATGAAGAGACACAGCAGAAGATCGATCAGATGTCGGCAGAGGGTACGCTCGATGAATTGATCGACAAGCTCATCGAGCAATTAGAGAAGCAGAACTATATCTCCTCATCGCAGCGGCCCGGCGAAACGACCGAAGCGCGAGGGAGCGGGTATGCCGGCAATGCGGGCGAGACCCGCTTTGAAGTAACCGACAAGAGCCTGGACTTTCTGGGCTATAAGGCGTTGCGCGACCTGCTGGGATCCCTGGGCAAATCAAGTTACGGCCGCCACGATACGCGGCACTGGGCGACGGGCATTGAAGTGAGCGGCGGATCGCAGCGTTATGAATTTGGCGACACGCTTAACCTGGATATCAACGCCACGCTGAGCTCGGCCATCGCGCGCGAGGGCATCGGTTTGCCGCTCAACATGGAATACAGAGATCTGCACGTGCATCAGTGCGAGTATCAGAGTTCGTGCGCCACGGTGGTGATGCTGGATTGCTCGCACTCCATGATTCTCTATGGCGAGGATCGGTTCACGCCGGCCAAGCGCGTGGCGATGGCCTTGTCGCATCTGATCCGCACGCAGTATCCGGGCGATTCGCTTTCCCTTGTGCTCTTTCACGACTCGGCAGAGGAGATGCCGGTGTCGCAACTGGCGCGGGTCAAGGTGGGTCCGTGGTATACCAACACGCGGGAAGGCCTGCGCGTGGCGCAGCGCATTCTTGCCCGGCAGCGCAAGGACATGAAGCAGATCGTGATGATCACCGACGGCAAGCCGTCGGCTCTCACGCTGCCCGATGGGAGGATTTACAAGAATGCGTACGGGCTCGATCCGCTGGTTGTAAGCGAGACCCTGGAAGAGGTCGCACGCTGCAAGCGGTCGAACGTGATGATCAATACGTTCATGCTGGCTTCGGACTTCGGACTGGTGCAGTTTGTGCACAAGGTCTCAGAGATGTGCAGAGGAAAGGCGTATTTCACCACGCCAGACACGCTCGGTGAGTACCTGTTGATGGACTACATCAACCACAAGTCAAAGACCATTCATTGAAGCTCAAGGATCGCAAGAGGAATGCTGCGCAGTGGAGGCCGCTGCGCAGACCCGCTCAGGAATTTTTGAGCGCGCGCTTCAGGACGGCTTCGAGGCCGGCTTTCGCTTCGGCGTAATCAGCAGGCGATAAAGTACCGCTGATCCTCTCGCTCTCGATGGCAAACAATTCTTCTTTGAGACTATTCAGAAGGGCCGCATTGCCATTGCGGGCAGGTGGAGCATAGGCGCTCGCAACGGGTGCGGCTTCCGCAACGCGCGGCGCATGAACGGGTGGCGCTGCTGCGATGGGGCGCGCCGCGGAAGGCATGGGACGGGAGTCGAACTCGGGTGCATGCGCAAGCGCCGGCACACCGGCCATCTCAACGCCGCGGCTGCGCAGGAAGTACCATGCCGCTCCCGCGAGCAGCAGGGTCAGTCCGCCCAGGATCCACCACTTGTACTTGGTCAGCGGGTCTGGTGTGCCAATCGGGTTGCCGATGCCGCCGCCGGGCCGGGGAGCACTGGCGTCGGACGCAGCTCCACCCCCCATGCCCATGGCTTCCTGAGCTGCCACTCCTCCGGATTTCTGTTGCGTATCGCGCGGCATCTGGCCTTCGCCCGCTACCGTGAAGGCGATCGCCTGGCCGGGATGAACATTCTTGGCGATGTTGGTCAGCACCCGCGGATCATCCTGGGTCGACTGAAAGTCAGCGCCCTGGGGATTGGCAAAGGTCATGGTCTTGGGAACATAGATGACCAGGTTATCGGCCGGCATGGTGAGTTGCGGCTTGAAGGTGTACTTGCCGTTATAGGAGATGTGGTACTGCACCTCAAACAAGGTTTCCTTCTGTCCCGAGTCCGGCTGAATGGGAACGTTGAAGGTGTAGTGTTCCTTCTGGCTAAGCGGAACCAGTCTGTGTAACAGTCGAAAGGCCGCCGGGACGGGTGGCCGAGGCGCCGTCCAGTTCCGCACCGGGCGGAAGTGCGATTTCAAAGGTCTTGTCGCTGAACTGCGCCCTGGGAGGCAGGCTGGCGTTGCGAACCAGGTATCTCTCCTGCACCCTCAGCATGCCACCCGCACCCTCAACGAGCAGCATGTCGGCATCGATAGAGACGCCGTCTACCTTGGCCGCGACATCGTACACGGTCAAATCGCCGGAAGCTCCACCCTGGGGTGCGGCGATGAAATACGTCGCGCCCTGGTGAGTTACGCGGATCAGGTAGGGACCGCTTCCCGGCGTCTGCATGGTGTATTGGCCGTGGCCATCGGTGGTCGCGGTGGCGGCGTCGGCCATGCCGGCGCCGACGTCAACCAGGACGACGCTGTCACCCGAAGAGGGCTTGCCCGTGGTCTTGTTGGTAACTGTCCCTTTGACGGTCGCGGCCCAAGCCGAGGCAGCCATCGTCAACAATAAGCAAATGGTCGGGACGCGTGAAAACCGGATAACACTCATATGCATCGCAGGATCCTATGGGGCGTTGGTGGGGAATGACCTAAAGCAAAGACTAATCCTCGCTTTATCGGGTTGCAACAAAACATTGAGGCGGCCGATCATGGCGCGCCAGGTTAAACAGATCGCGAGAAGGTTGAAGTGATAAGGCCGATGAAAGGCAGACGATCGCGCGTCGACCTCTTGCTAAGGCTTCGGCGTAGCCTGGCTCGCTTGTGCGGCCCTCCTCTGGGCAGCCCGGTTATCAAATCGCATGCCGATTGTGGTGGTCCACTGGTTGTAGTCCAAGGCTCCCCCGCGCTCGGTGGTGAACATGCTCTGCAGAAAAAGGCGCGAACCGAGATTGGTGTCCACCATGCCGTTGATGAAGTAGGAATTGCTGGTAGCGGCCAAAGGAGAGGCGTAGGCGTATCTGCCTCCCTGTATGTTGAGGCGAAAGCGCTCTCCGAGGTCCCTCGACAACGTCAGAGTCTTATAGGTTCCAGTCGCGAAGGAGCTATCGAACTTTGAGTAGCGAGCGTCGGCCTGGACACCGATCTTCCAGATGCGCGTGATCGACGCTCCCACCATTTCGTTGAGTGAGTCTTTCTTGTCGTTGGAAGTGTTGCTGTCGCCGAGGCTGAAGTAGCCCACCAGGCGCAGCGGGAAGTCGACACGCGCGCCGCCGTTGATGCCCTGGTAGAGGTACTTATCCAGAAGCCCCGTTCCGACCAGGATCGAGCTGTAAGTTGGCACATCACGGAAGTAAGTGTCGGTAAGGTCGAGAGATATCTTCCGGTATGGCTGGACGCGAAGGGTGAACAGGCTTTGACCGAGGCCAACGCCCACAGCAGGCGTGCCGGGATTGGCAGTGGGACGGTCGATCTGCATGGAATGGAACAGGGAGAAGTACCGTTTGAAGGAAAACTCATTCTCGGTAAAAAGAAAGGGCCGGTCGAGGCTCCAATTCAGCAGATTCACCCCGGCTCCGGCCGTGGTGGAGTAGTGAAAACTCTCGAAGCTGCCTCCATGTGCGTTGAAGAAGCCTCCGAAGATTTTGCGTTGAGGGTTGTAGTCCCATGCGGTGGGGTCGGGGGTGGAGCCACCGAACGCGCCCAGCAGTGTTTTGGCTGAGAGTTTGTGTGCAACGTAGCCTCCATCGATGGTTTCCAGGCTGCTGGCCCAGGGAAGATAGAGCCGGCCAATGCCGATGTTCCACGGCGAATTTGGATTGATGTAGGTCAGACTCATCAGGTATGTGCGATTCATGCTGTCCTGCAGCGTCTGGGCCGAAGAGGACGTACTGGATTGCAGGCTGCCGCGCCAGTAACCATTCAGATTCCAGTGGGTGCCAAACATTCTGCTGATGTCTGCGCGGACCACCATGCCGTATTCACTGGAGGTCATGGGCGCCTGGCCAAGCTGCTGAATCACGCTCAGGTCGAACCCGATTCTGCCGCGCGACTCGTTGACCTCGGGCAGGGGGGGGCGCGGAACGGCGTCGCGGACCTCCTCGTCGAGCGGATCGCCCTCGCTGAAGCTGATCACCATCGGATATTGGCGGGTGTTACCGATGGCGTCGCGCTCGACCAGTTTCTTCACTTCGGAATCGGGCACAGAGACGACGTCGTTCTCGACGAGATCGCGCTTGCTCGCCACGACTTCGCACACCGCCGAGGTGCTGGCGACGGAAATGACCTTCAGTTTGGAGATGATGCCAGGCTCGAGCGCAGCGTTCGCCGGGTCGTCGGCAGGTTTGGTGGGATCCTGCTTGACGATGAGTGGCTCGTCCTCGGTCAGTCCCGAACTGCGGCCGCCGTCGATGTACACGTTAGGCCCGCTGACATAGCGGACATGAAACTCTGTGCGCATCGGCGCGGCAGCCGGCGGGGGTGCAGCGACGGGACCAGTCTCCGGTTCCTGCGCCTTGCAAAGCGAAGCAACCACGAGAAGCGCCCAAATTGTGGACCGCATGACGCTAATCGCCTCCACCATTCTTGTGGCACGCGTAGCAGTTCACGCTGTTGTAGACATAGCCGTTGACATTCGGGTGATGGAAGTTAGCGGCATTGTTACCACCGTGACAGCCGGTGCAGGTAAACACGGAATAGTCCGCCGAGTTGGTGTGGCAAGTGGTACACACGCCGTTGGCATTTCCGTGATTGATGGGGAAGAAGGTGTGATACGAACTCGGCAATGTTGCCGGCAGCCACGCGGTCGTTGTGTGGCATGTGGTGCACGTTGTCGGCCAGCCTGCCGTGGTGTGATTCGGATTGGTAGTTCCGTTGTAGTCTGCGCTGTGGCACGAGTAGCAATCGGTGGGTGTGCCTGCAAAGACGTTATTGACGTGGCACAGGATGCACGAAACCGTAGTGTGCGCACCAGTAAGCGGGAATGGCGTGTTGTTGTGGTTGAAGGTTGCCCCGGCCCACGAAGTTGTCGTATGGCAGGTGTCGCAAGTCGTTGGGAACCCTGCCGCTGAGTGCGCGGGATTGGTCGTGCCATTGTAGTCGGCGGTGTGGCAGCCATAGCAGGCCGTCGGCAACGAACCGTTGTAGGTCGTGGCGCTGGTGTGGCACTGCACGCATTGCATGGTTGCGTGGAAGCCGGTCAGCGGGAACGACGTCGTGCTGTGATTGAAGGTCGACGAGGTCCAGTTGGTCGTCGAGTGGCAGATCGTGCAATCGGTCGGGAATCCCGAAGCAACGTGCGCAGGATTCGTTGTCCCGGTGAAGTCTGCCTGATGGCAGCCGTAGCATGCTGTCGTAACCGTCGAGTAGTTATTGTTCGTGTGGCACTGCGCGCAGGTGACGGTGACATGGGCACCCGTCAGCGCCCAATTCGCATACAGGGTGTGGTTGAAGGTGGTCACTGGAGTCCAGGCCAGCGGCGCCGACCCGTGGCACGTGTCGCACGTGGTTGGGAACGCCACCGCTACGTGGTTGGGATTAGTCGTGCCGTTGAAGTCGGTCTGGTGGCACCCGTAGCACGTGGTGGGTACGGTTGTGTAGTTGTTGTTGATATGGCATTGTGCGCAGGCCAGTGTGGTATGTGCGCCGACCAGCGGGAATACTGACGAGTGATTAAAGGTCGAGCTGGTCCAGTTCGTGGTCGTATGGCAGAGCGTGCAGGTCGTGGGGAATCCAGAGCTGACGTGCGGCGGATTCGTGGTGCCGTTGAAATCGGCGGTGTGGCACGAGTAGCAATCGGTGGGCAGCGTGGTGAAGTTATTGTTCACGTGGCAGGCGCTGCAGGCGACGGTGGTGTGCGCGCCCGTGAGCGGGAAGGGCGTGTTGTTGTGGTTGAAGACCGCGCCGGCCCACGATGTTGTGGTGTGGCAAGTGGCGCAGGTGGTCGGGAATCCGGCGGCCGCGTGATTGGGGTTGGTGGTGCCGTTGTAATCGGCCGTGTGGCAGGAGTAGCAATCCGTCGGAACGGTAGTGTAGTTGCCGTTGATGTGGCAGGACGCGCAGGCAACCGTAGCGTGAGCGCCGGTCAAGGGGAACACCGAAGCGTGATTAAAGGTCGACGTTGTCCACGTAGTCGTTGAGTGGCAGAGAGTGCAATTGGTTGGAAACCCCGAAGTGACGTGGTTGGGGTTGGTGGTTCCGTTGAAGTCCTTGGTGTGGCACGAGTAGCAATCCGTGGGCGTGCCGGCAAATACGTTATTGATGTGGCACGAGGCGCAGGGTACGGTCGTGTGCGCACCGGTCAGCGGGAACGGCGTGTTGTTGTGATTGAACACCGCGTTGGCCCACGAGGTGGTACTGTGGCAAACGGCGCACGAGGTGGGGAATCCCGCCGATGCGTGATTGGGGTTGTTGGTGTTGTTGTAATCGGTCGCGTGGCAGCCGTAGCAGTCCGTTGGCAGAGTCGTGAAGTTGCCGTTGACGTGGCAGGAAGCGCACGCCACTGTGGCGTGGGCGCCGGTCAGCGGGAACACCGATGCGTGATTAAAGGTCGAGGTTGTCCACGTGGTCGTCGAGTGGCAGAGCGTGCAATTGGTCGGGAATCCCGAGGTGACGTGATTGGGATTGGTCGTGCCGTTGAAGTCCTTGGTGTGGCACGAGTAGCAATCGGTCGGCGTGCCTACGAACACATTATTGATGTGGCACGAGGCGCAGGGTACGGTGGTGTGCGCGCCGGTCAGCGGGAACGGCGTGTTGTTGTGGTTGAACACCGCATTGGCCCACGACGTGGTGTTGTGGCAGGTGGCGCAGGTGGTGGGGAAGCCCGCCGATGCGTGATTGGGATTGTTGGTGTTCTTGTAATCGGTCGCGTGGCAGCCGTAGCAGTCCGTCGGCAGCGTGGTGAAGTTGCCGTTGACGTGGCAGGAGGCGCAGGCCACGGTGGCATGAGCTCCGGTCAGCGGGAACACCGAGGCGTGATTAAAGGTCGAAGTTGTCCATGTGGTTGTCGAATGGCAAAGCGTGCAATTGGTCGGGAATCCCGAAGTGACGTGGTTCGGGTTGGTGGTCCCGTTGAAGTCCTTGGTGTGGCAGGAGTAGCAGTCGGTCGGCGTGCCGGCGAACACATTGTTGATGTGGCAGGCGCTGCAGGCGACCGTGGTGTGCGCGCCAGTCAGCGGGAACGGCGTGTTGTTGTGGTTGAACACCGCGTTGGCCCACGACGTAGTGTTGTGGCAGGTAGCGCATGTGGTTGGGAAGCCTGCCGCAGCGTGATTGGGATTGGTGGTCCCGTTATAGTCCTTGGTGTGGCACGAGTAGCAATCCGTCGGCACGGTGGTGAAGTTGTTGTTTACGTGGCAGAGAGCGCAGGCGACGGTGGCGTGAGCTCCGGTGAGCGGGAAGACCGAGGAGTGATTGAAGGTGGATGGGATCCAGGCGGTCGTAGTGTGGCAGAGAGCGCAATTGGTCGGGAAACCCGAGCTGACGTGGTTCGGATTGGTTGTTCCGTTGAAGTCCTTGGTATGGCAGGAGTAGCAATCGGTCGGCAGCTTGGTGCTGAAGTTGCTGTTCAGGTGGCACGCGGAGCAAGCCAGAGCCGCATGAGCCCCGGTAAGCGGGAAGCCGGTATTGCTGTGATTGAAAGCGGCCGGTATCCACGCACTGGTCGAATGGCACACCGAACAATCGGTCGGGAAGCCCGAGGTGGTGTGGTTGGGATTGGTTGTCCCGGCGAAGTCCTTCTGGTGGCAGGAATAGCAGCCTGAAGTCACGGTGGCGTAATTGTTATTGATGTGGCACTGGGCGCAGGTCAGCGTGAGATGCGCGCCGGTGAGGGTGTAGTGCGCATACAGCGTGTGATCGAACTTCGCGTTGAGCCAGTTGGTATTGGAATGGCACGTATCGCAGGTATGAGGAAGATTGAGTGTTATGTGGCTCGGATTTGCCGTGTTGTTAAAGTCCGTCTGATGGCAGGAATAGCAATCCGTAGGCACGGTCTTGAAGTTGCCGTTGATGTGGCATTGGGCGCATGGCACAGTCGCGTGCGCGCCCAGCAGCGGGAACACCGAAGAATGATTAAAGCTCGAGGTGAGCCAGGTGGATGTCGTGTGGCAGAGAGCGCAATTGGTCGGGAATCCTGAGGAGACGTGGTTTGGATTGGTGGTGCCGTTAAAGTCCTTGGTATGGCACGAATAGCAATCTGTTGGCGTTCCCGCAAACACATTATTGATATGGCAACTGGCGCAGGGAACGTTGACGTGGGCGCCGGTCAGCGGGAAGGGTGTCTTGTTGTGATCGAACGCCGCGCCGGTCCACGAGGTGGTGTTATGGCAGGTGGCGCATGTCGTCGGGAAGCCCGCGCCTTTGTGATTTGGGCTCGTGGTGTCGTCGTAGTCCTTCTTATGGCACGAGTAGCAGTCCGTCGGGACAGTCGTGAAGTTGCCATTGATGTGGCATGAGGCGCACGCCACCGTGGCGTGGGCGCCCGTCAACGGGAAGACCGACGCGTGGTTAAAGGTTGAGGGGCTCCATCCGCTGGTGTTGTGGCACAGTGCGCAATTGGTGGGGAAGCCCGCGGTTACGTGGGCCGGACTGGTCGTCCCGTCAAAATCGCCCTGATGGCACGAGTAGCACTGGGTCGACGTCGAACTGTAATCGTTGTTGAGGTGGCACTGTGCGCATGTCAGGGTCGCATGCTTGCCGGTCAGAGGATAGTGCGCATAAAGGGTGTGATCGAACTTGGCATTGAGCCAGTTGGTGGTGGTGTGGCACGTATCGCAGGTATGCGGTAGGTTGAGGGATACGTGACTGGGATTATTGCTGTTGGTAAAGTCTCCCGAGTGGCACCCGTAGCAGTCTTTCGGCAGCGTGGTGTAGTTGTTGTTGACGTGGCATTGCGCGCACATCGTCGTAGCATGTGCTCCCGTGAGAGGGAACACCGCGTCGTGATTGAAAGATGACGGAGACCAACCGGCAGTTGTGTGGCAGAGAGCGCAATTGGTCGGGAAGCCGGTCGCGACGTGATCGGGGCTCTTGGCGCCGTTGAAGTCAGTCTGGTGGCAGGCGAAGCAGTCGGTGGGCGTGTTGACGTAGCTGTTGTTGATGTGGCACTGCACGCAGGTTACGGTGGCGTGCTTGCCGGTCAGCGGGTAGTGCGCGTAGAGGGTGTGATCAAAGGTGGCGTTGAGCCAGTTGCTGGTCGAGTGACACGTGCCGCAGTCGCGCGGGAATCCGAGTTGCACGTGCGACGGATTGTTGGTATTGGTGAAATCCGTAGCGTGGCAGGCGAAACACTGGGCCGGTGTTCCTTTATACACATTGTTGACATGGCATGAAACACAAGGCAGCGTCGCGTGCGCACCCGTCAGTGCGTACCCGGTGTACTGCAAGTGGTTGAACTTGGCGTCAAACCACGTGTCCATGGTGTGGCAGCTCTCGCACGTGGTAGGGAACTTGAGCCCGACGTGATCGATAACCGGAGTGAGAAAGTCCTGCTGGTGGCATGAATAGCAAGCAGTGGACAGCCCTGTGAACTGTCCGGCAGCGGCGTTCTTGTGGCACTGGTCGCATTCCACGAGCGCATGCGCGCCGACCAGGGGAAAGCGGTTCTGGTGGTTCTGAATGGACTGCAACGACACCTGCCAGCCCTTGACGGAGTGGCAACTCTCGCAGTTGGCGCCGAACTGGCGGCGATGGATGTCGGCGTGACAATCCGCACAGGTGGTGCTCACGTTTTTAAAGACCAGGCTGGTGTGGCACTTGGTGCAGGCGACCTTTTCATGCATGCCGCGCAGCGGATACCCGGTCTGATCGTGATTGAACTCGGGATTGGAACGAATCGGCTTCCAACTCGTGTACGTGTGGCAGTTCTGACAGGGGATCGCGATCGGACCATGGGGGTTGGTCACCTTGGCCTGGGGAACAGTGGAAACAGGGCGCGCGGTGTCCGCACTGGGCCGCAGCGCCATGCCTCCGAGCATGGGCACCAGCCCAATGGCTAACGATATGAGCCAGCGTGCGCGGTTCATCGTTCACTCCGTGCAGTCCGTTTTGCCAATCAGGCGGGATGAGTCGCCGCCGATTGAACGCAAACTCCGAGCCACTTCGCACGTTCCCTGTAACGCGCAAGACAGTACTTTCCCTGCGCCGGATATGCAAACGAAGTGAAGGGGCCCGTGCCGAAAACACACGATTGCCGCGGTTCTCAGAATTCAATTCTCGAAAAACTGGGTTTCACCGGAGACTGTCTAGCGCGGCCAATGAAGCGGTGACGGGCTTCGAGCGGGTTGGCGTCGCTCTTCTATCAGTCGACAGCAGTCCGGGAGATTTTTGTATAAGGCAACGAACAGCCAAAGGTAAGGCAGACTCTAAGTATCCTTGGTGTCGGAGAAGTGACCTAAATCACATCCCGACCCGAGGACAGGTTACAGCATGCCCCCCAGACACTCCAACAAAAAAAATGCGGAGAGGCAACCACATCTAAAACAACTTGCGAAGTTTGCTTCGACTATCTCCGCGCTACTTTCACGCAGTCAATTCAACTAATGAAATCCAAGATAGTTTGCAGCCTTCGCCGCCTTTTGTCGAGTGAATTCCACGATGGCGCAAGCACACTTCGCGAAAGCGCTGTTCTGGTTCAGCAGTGGTTACAATTCAGTCTTCGCGGTGAAGTTTGCTTGACGCCAAGCGAACTCACTCTGACATGCGCACCGGTATGCCGAAGGTGCGGTGCGAGCACTAACGGAGGTCAGGAGGAGAACTAAGTGACATGCGGCTTGATCAATTCATCGAGATAATCGGGCTGCGCATCCTGCCGGACGAGGTGCGGGTAGCGGGGACCATCGTGGTAGTTGATCGTGCAGGTGCGGAAGTAATCGTCGATGACGACCAGCAGGGTGATCGGCTGGGATGTGCCCTTCGCGTCTTTGACAGCATCGGCCAGCAGTTCAGGAGTAAACACGCGGCCGTTGACGCCGGCGATCTTCATGCCCGATGAGACGCCTGCTTCGAACGCGGGGCCACCGAAGATGGAATCGCTGACAACTCCGTCCGGGCCAACCTGCAGGCCGATGGAATAGATTTCGCCGGCATTGCCGCGCCGGCCCTCCAGTTTCATGGGATCGGCATTGAAGACGACCTTCCAGCCGCCGTTTTCAATGCCTCCGACCGGCGCTTCGGCGGAGGTGGAGTCCAGGCGCGTATGGAAGAACGTAGCCCAATCATAGGGTGCGATTGAATTCAGATCGCTCATCAGTTCATCGAAGGTATAGGTTTTGACTTCCGGTCCGTTATTTGCGCCGCCGTGGAAGGCGTGGCAAAAGTCGTCAATGGTTTTGCTGCCGTGCGACTCGCGATGAATGATCGTTGCGACCTCGAGCCAAAGCAGGTCGCCCTCATCGTAGTAATCGGTGCCGCGCCGCCAGTTGAGCGAGCCGCGTGCGAAGCCTCCGCCTGCCACCGCGACCGCGGTGTCCAGGAGAGGGCGCCAGGTGCGCCCAGGGCGGCCCGGGCCGAGCATCGCGGCGATGCTGGCCAGGTATTCGTGATATTGATTCTGCGTCCACAATCCGCTCCGCGCGGCGAGCATCGGTCCGAGAAAGTCGGTCAGCCCTTCGTAACCCCACAGCAGGTCTGTCTTCATGGGCTGCTCATAGTAAGGAACGGTCAGGTCGGCGGGGCGACGAAACTTGCCGTTCCACGAGTGCACGAATTCATGCGCCAGCAGGCCGCCCAGAGACATGCCGGAACTGGGCAGCAGCAGGGCGCGCTCGGGCAGCCGGCTGTCGTTGGACTCATGGTGTTCGAGGCCGAAGTGGGCCACGTGATCGCTGAGGGCCAGCAGGAAATGGTAGTCGCGATAGTGCCGGGCGCCGAAGAGCTTGCCGGATTCAGCCACCAGATTAGTCATCTGCTTCTGGTTCTCAGGGCTCATCTTCAGCGCATCTTCGCTGTCGGCCACCATGTCGATCTGATGATGGACAGGCTCGCCTGCAGGCGTGAGGTCGATTGTCCGGTAAAATTCGCCCGTGATCACGGGCGAGTCCACGAGCAGGTCGAGGCTGATGGGCTTAAAGGAGACCTGGTTGGCTGACTGGCTTTCAACAGGAAGCGAAGTGCCGAACTTCCAGCCGTCGGGCATGACTAGTTTGGCCTGGTAGGAAAGCTTTTCTGCCGGCGTATCGGCGGGATAGAGAAGCACTGCGTTCCATTCCAATACCATGAGCTTGTCGGTGGCGGAGTTGCCATCGGGCTCGATGAAGTCGTAGTCGGCCGTGAGGTGTGTAACCCCGGCAGGAACCACGACATGAAATGTGAAGACATCGAGCAAGTCACGCTGCCACGGGATGGTCTTTCCCTCGGCCTCGAACTTGAGCCCGGTAAGGCCTGACACGGGGCCCTCGGGTGCGTGCTCGCCTGGAATCCACTTGGGGTAGTAGATGGTGACCGGCCCCGGCTTGACCGGCATCACCAGGTGGGTGCGCAATAATTTCTGCTGGGTCCTGGTGGCGTCCACGGTGACGGAGATGGCTTCGTCGGCGCGGGCGCCGGGGACGGCCAGCGCCAGAACGGTGGCAAGGCACATC
The DNA here is from genome assembly GCA_963737665.1 of uncultured Acidobacteriaceae bacterium. Lineage (GTDB taxonomy): Bacteria > Acidobacteriota > Terriglobia > Terriglobales > Acidobacteriaceae > Telmatobacter. The sequence continues at coordinate 40,389 of CAVTTW010000016.1, read as the reverse complement.
AGGATGCGAATGCAGCGCAGTTCCATTTGAACGCTCCCAGGGAAAGGCTTGAAAACCTATGGGTGCATCATAACGTGCCATTGGCAGGATTCCGGATCGAATTGGAAGGAAGCCCGGCTCGCGTGCAGGCTATCCCGGGCAGAGTCACATTTGTGCCGTTTGGAGGGCAATCCCAGGCTCCGCGAGGGCGGAACACGCCGAACTATAATAGAATTCAGCTTGTTTTCCAAGGTGGAGATACCGTCCTCACACGAGATGAGCCGGTCGCCATGGGGATCGTGGATGCGGCCTCCAAGCGCACGGACGGTTGTCGGAATAGTCCGAAAACAGGTGCACCGCGCACACAAAAATCAATCCCGATCGACGTTGGGGCAGCTTTCTGACGCCAGGTTCAGCAGGCTGATCGCGCCGCCAAAGGGCAGGAGAAAAACTTACCGTATGGCCAAGAGCGTTAACAAAGTTATCTTGTTAGGCAACGTAGGCAAGGATCCAGAGATCCGGTCGACGCCCGGCGGCACCATGGTCGCCAACTTTACCCTCGCCACCAGCGACCGCCAGAAAGATGCCCAGGGCAACTGGCAGGATCGCACAGAGTGGCACAACCTGGTTGCGTTCACCCGGCTGGCGGAGATTGTTCGCGATTACGTGAAGAAGGGCTCAAAGCTCTTCGTGGAGGGAAAGATCCAGACTCGCAGTTGGGATGACAAGGAGTCGGGACAGAAGCGCTATCGCACGGAGATCATCGTTAACGATATATCGCTGCTGTCCGGGCGGGAAGAAGGCGGGGCGGGATCGGGGGGCTACAGCCGAGCCTCGAGTTCGTCGACGGCCAGCTTTGACCAGCGGCCACCGGCAGCCGCGCATGACGACTATGCCCAGTCCGCCGAGATCTCCGACGAGGACATACCCTTTTGAGATGTAGGTTTACCGAGGCAATCTTCGGGATGGGTAGCTAATCGGCTCTCAGCTTCGCCGATGCCGGAATCACGATGCGAACAATAACTGACTTACTGGTTGTCTTCTTATTGTCGCTTGGCAGTCCGACCTGGCTACTGGCCCAGAGTCTCCCTGCCGATCGCTTTCTCGATGGCGTGTCGGCGCATCCGGTCGGGGACGAAGCCGAACAGATCCGATACCAAGAAACCTATCAGGCTCTTAACATTGCTCCCGCCTCGGAAGTAGAGGCGGTGCTTCCGGCTGTGCTGCTCCACGCGCGCGCCGGTGGCGAGGCCCGGGAGCGCGTATACGCAACCGGATTTCTCCTCGACATTGCATTACGGCTCGACGGAGCGGCGCTGCTGTCCTCCGGCTCAGAAGCGATCGCCCACCTGATTCTCGATGCAAATCCCGCGGTCCAACGGGAGGCGCTCGCAGTGATGGATTACGTGATTGCGAAGCCCGGTACGAACCGACAACCCTACTTGTCGGCTTTAGAAACCGCCTTACAGGGTCGACAGACTCCACAAGATGCAGCGGTGGAGATGATAAGGCCTCTTTTAACCTTCGGCCTCAGCAATCCAGAAGCCTTGAAGGCCGTGCTGGCATTCCTGATTCGGGATGACCTCATTTTCACGACGCGGTTGGAGCTGGTGCACAGCCTGGGAGACGTACCTGGCCTTCCGGAACAAGTAAACCAATATCTGGTCAGGAGACTGGATGATCCTGACCCGCGTGTCCGCGCAATGGCACTGGTGGCGTATGCCGACTCCACAACCACCTATCACGCGGCGGCGAAGGTTCGCGTCGAGAGAATTGCGAACGATCCACAGGAACACCCACAGGTTCGCGAGCTGGCCACGGAAGCGATCGCAGGCAAGACATCCCTGAACCCCAATATTGATATACCTCCTGACAAGGTCAATGATCACTAATCGCTTTCCACGCACGAAACCAGAGTGGAAATGGGGCAGCGAATTTGTATGGCCCTCCGGCGCCTCCTTTTCGATAGAAGCCGCTATGATTGGTTACTGACAGGGCGCATTGCCGCCATGCAGATTCCCTGTCTCCGGTACGCACTCTAATGTTTCGCTGATTCGAGAAATGAGTCGCGATGGACTCCAGACTGGCCTCGATTCTCGCTCTCTACGACGACACTGCAGCACTCAAGGACGCGCATACGATCCCTGCGCCCTGGTATCTCAACGCTGATATGGAGCGTCTCGAACAGCGCCTCGTATTTGCGCAGAACTGGCAGGCGATCGGCCGCACGGACCAGTTGGCTGTCCCCGGCGACTACATCACCGCAGAGGTCGCCGGTGAGCCGATTGTTGCGGTGCGCGGAGCGGACGGACACCTGCGCGCGTTCTTCAACGTTTGCCGGCATCATGCCGCCGCGGTCGCTACCCTTCCCTGCGGACGCGCCCAGTCGTTCCGCTGCCCGTATCATGGCTGGAACTATGGATTAGACGGCAGCCTCAAGGGCATGCCCGAATTCGCCGGGGTGTGCAACTTCGATCAATCCTCCAATGGGCTCGTCCCAGTTGCGGTCGACACGTGGGAGAACTTCGTCTTCGTGAATCTGCAAACAAAGCCCGAGCCGATTCAACGTTTTCTGCACGGTCTGATTCCGCTGGTCGCTCCGCTGGGGCTGGATCAACTTCACTTCCATTCGCGCAGAGAGTACACACTCAACTGCAACTGGAAGGTCTATGTCGATAACTATCTGGACGGCGGATATCATGTTCCCCATCTCCACAAGGGCCTCAACAGCGTTCTCGACTACAGCCACTACACGATCGAAAATGGAGAGCACTACTGCCTGCAGTCGAGCCCCATGGTCGCTTCGGACGAAGACGCCCAGGTTTCGGCAACGCGCACGGGCGACCGGGCATGGTACTTCTGGATCTATCCCAACTTCATGATCAACATGTACCAGGGAGTAATGGACACCAACCTCGTCCTCCCTATCAGCCCTGATAAGTGCCGCGTGATTTTTGACTTTTATTTTTCCGATGTGTCTTCCGGTCGAGACGAACACAATCGCGCCAGCGTGGCCACGAGTGACAAGGTGCAGGATGAGGACGTTGCCATCTGTGAATCCGTGCAGAAGGGGCTGGCTTCTCGGGCTTACGGAGCCGGGCGCCTGTCGGTGAGGCGCGAAGCGGGCGAACACCTGTTTCATCGTTTGCTGGCGCGCGACCTGAAATCTGATCTCTCACCGTCATGAGGCGAAGTCAGGCAGTTTTGCCGCCGGAGTAAAGGGCGTCGAGACGAGTGCCGGCCGACACGTATAGGACGGGACGGCCGGCTTCCGGTTGCCGCTTCGAAGTCACATCAGGACATCGGAAATCTTCAAAAAAATGCTTGGCAGGTTGGATAAGTTGCTGTGCGGCGGGAACCCGCGGTTTATTTCGCGGCCCTTCTTACAGCCGCCCAGCGCTTCTTCTGCGCGTCGGCTATACGCTTTCGCGCTTCAGGGCTCAGGACGCGTTTCGCCTTTGGCTTGCTACCGGTCTGCTTGATCGCGGCATGCCGTCCAAGAACCGCATCAAGCTTGCCGCTCTTCTCGAGCACCTTGCGCACCTGGATAAGTTTGGAAATTTCTGCGTCGAGCGCAATAATGATGGACTGATAATCCACTAAACGTTCCTCCACCTTTCAATTCTACACAATGGAATCGTAACCACTCTGTGCGGTTTGCGCTGAGCGCAACGATCACAACGCTGAAACAGGCACCAGTTCCCGGAACCAGTAAAACATGCAGGTGCATTCATCTCGATGTCACAACGATTTAACAGTGCCAAGGCATTCGAGAGGATGGAAGTGACGTTGGGCTGGCGAAGAGGATTGTGCCGGCTCGGACATCGGCCGCATGTGTCTTCGCACTTCACGATGCTACTCGATGCGACCGAGCGATGCGGTTTCGGGACAATCCCTCGGCTTATGACTTACCCACAACTGCCGGCAGACAGCATGGCACTTATTCGGTCTTCACCAGGGTAGTAATTAGCGCTTCCCTGCGCCGATTGGCAATCTCATCCACGTGAGCGAGTCCGCGCATCCACGCAAACATGGCAACAACAGCCAATGCGAGCAACACCGGCACGGCAATCCAGAGCTTGCTGAACCATGAGCACAGTGCAAAGATGCCGGCGCCTGCGCCGAGCACGCAAATCTGGATCGCCATACTCAGTAAGGCGCTGGCTTGCGACCCGCGTTGCCGTCCGATTCTGCCCAGATTGGTGCGGTAGGCCATGCGAAGGGAGAAAGAATTGCCGACCGCAAGGTGAACCGGCAGGGCAAAAATCACCCATGCAGCCGTAGCAGCCAGCGTAATGGAAGACGGCCTGCCGAGCCGCAGGCTCGCGAAGAAGCAGACCAGCACAATGTCGATCAGGAACAGCAGGGAGTGAAACAGATTCTTGGCCAGAATTACGGTACGAATCGGAGTGGGCGAGAGGAACATCACCTGGACGCCCGCTCCGTCGGGGCCAAGATTGTTGTAGATCAGGGGCGTAAACCCGACGATCGCGTATGCCACGCTGATCAGCAGTCCGATGGACATATAGCCGCCGCCCATGGCGGACCGGTTGCGGTACATACCGGAGATGAGAAACACCATGAGCAGAGGCGCACCGATTCCATAGAGCAACGGCAGGGAGCGCATCAGCGTGCGCAGTTCCTTCTCCATCACCGCGGCGATCGGACCGGAACCGTCAAGAAACCATGCGCCTCTCTGCCGCGCCGCGTCTTTGCGTGACGGAGCATCGCTGAAGTTCTCACCCCGATACTCGGCGTGCAACCGGCTGGCTAGCAAGCCCCCGGCGATCAGTGTATAGAGGGAGAGTACTGCGACAGACTCAACCGCGTTTGCCGGCCGCTGCGCGGCAGCGCGCTCGGTTTCCATGGCGGCCAGTCCGGGCGGTAGCCAGCGCTGCACAGAATACGCGACACGCAGCCAGCGCATGCTTGACGCGAGGGTCGCTGCACTCATGTGGTGGGGGGAGCGGGAACGCAACAGTGGATTGACTAACTGCACTGCCAGCAGAGCCACCAGGAACAACGCGCCCATGATCTCGCGGCTACGGCGTTGCGCCAGCCAACGTTCGATCCATGCAAAGACCGCCCGAACCATGAAGATGTTGAACACCGCGTACACGATTAGCGACAAGGCTGCCCACGCCGCCATGCCGGGACGCGCCACGGTAATTCCAACGAAGATTCCAAGGCAGCAGAAGCCGCCCATGATACTCGAGATATCGACCAGGCCAAAGATCAGATGGAGCAGGAAAAACGCACGGAAGCCTATAGGAAAGCGCAGCAGGCTGGCCATGTCGAACTGTTCCTGAAACGACGCGAGAGAAATGGGAATGACCTGCCACACCACAAAGACGATCCAGAAAAGAATCGTCATCATGGCCCACCTGCCCGTCGAAGCCCAGAGGTACGCGCCGGTCCCCATGCCAGCCGCCATCGCGAAGCCGATGAGGCAGTAAATCACGAAGGCAATGCTGCGAGCACCGATCTCGATGGCGCCCTGATTCGACCGGACGCTGTTGCGAAACATGCTCCAGCGCATCGCAGCCAGAGCGCGATACTGGGAACGGGCGAGAGCTGTCACTGGCCCGGCGTGAACCGGCCTTTCCGGCGCGTCAGCTGCCCCTACGCCAGCCACGAGAGCTCCTGCGCAGGCTCCTGACGGCCCCCGCCAACGATAGAGAGGAATATCTCTTCGAGCGTAAGACGTTTTTCGGTGTCAGTGCCGGGCAGAGAGCTGGCCACGCCGGCGCGCAATTCCTCAAGCGACCCGTTTGCCACCAGGCGTCCCTGGCTGATGATGGCCACGTGACTGCAGAGGCGCTCGACGATCTCGAGTACATGGGTGGTCAGAAAAATAGTAACCCCGCGATTGATCATGCCCTGCAGCATGGCCTTCAACATTCCAGCCGCAATCGCGTCGACGCCTTCAAAGGGTTCATCGAGGAACAGCACCCTGGGCCCGTGAATCACCGCGGCGGCGAGCGATAGCTTTCTCTGCATACCGTGGGAGAAGTCGGTGACCAGCTTGCGGCTGTCATTGGCGAGTTGCATAAAGTCGAGCAGTTCTTCGGTTCGCCGGTTTGTGGTTTCGCGATTCAGGCCATACATGCGACCCACAAAGCGCAGGTATTCGGGCGCGGTCAACCTGCCCAGCAGAGCCATGCCTTCGGGCACCACACCCATCTGCCGCTTCAAATCAATCGAGTTCGCGGTGAAGGTGCGCCCCAGGATCTCGATCGACCCTGCGCTCGGCTCGAGCAGCCCGGTCAGCATCTTGATGGTGGTGGACTTACCGGCTCCATTGGGTCCCAGAAACCCGAAGAACTGTCCCTGCGCGACGCTGAGGGTTACATCATCCACAGCCGTGAGTGCACCGAAGCGGCGAGTGAGTCCGTGGGTTTGAATTGCCGCGGTTTCCATCTGCCGCCAGCATAACAAGGTTAGGAGCGGAACGAAACGCCACTTAGGTTGCAGTATCTCTACCCTGCTGTCCGTGGGAACGGGAAGGCGGGAGCAATTCCGGAAGCCTGGAATCAGTCATGGGGCCGCGAGGCGTAGTTGAGCAGGTGCAAGTAGGAGCGATAGACCTTACCTGTCGCGCGGGTCATGCCGATTTCGCAGGTTCTGCTGCTGGAAAAATAGCCGTCATGTGGTTCCGCGGTGGCCTGCGCTGCTTCGACAGCGGTGGCCGCAGCGGTCAACTCCGGAAGGAGAAAGCCACGGTCTCCGGCGAAGGCGCAGCATCCCGCGTCACGCGGCACCAGGACGGTTTCGCTGCATGCCTTTGAGATGCGAATCAATTTGGGCACGATGGCCATCTTGGCGGCGGAACAGACAGGGTGCAGCGCGACCGAATCGACCTTGCGATAAATCGGCAAGGTGGGGAGCAGGCGATCGTGAGCAAACTCGATAGAGTCCACTATTCTCAATTTGTCGAATTTCTCCTGGTTGGCAGCGCTGAGATGAGGGCGCGACGTCTTCAGGCCATAGGTGCATGGGCTCGTGTCCACGACGATCGGCAATGAGCCGCCGTCGGACCAGCGGAAGAAATTCTCAATGGTGTGGTTCACCGCTGCGTCGTGCGCCGCTTCAAACCCTTTGGACGAAAACGGCACTCCACAGCAATTGCCCGTGATGTCGGCAGGCACGTAGAGATTGACGCCGGCGCGTTCTGCCACATTGAGCATCGCCTGCATGATGGTGGTGTCATTTGGCTCTCCGGGCAGTGCACCCATGATGCGCGAAATGCATGCGGGAAAATAGACCGCATGGGCGATCACGCTGTGGCTGCGCGGCAGCGCTCCGCGTCGCGGAAACGGCATCTCTGCCGACCACTTCCAGAACGGCTCGTCCAGGACGTTGCGCGAAGCCTTATCGAGAACATCGGTGACACCGCGGATGAAGTTCAGACCGAGCACGTTCTGCACCGCATGTCCGGCGCCAAGGGCAAAACGCGCGCCGAATTCGGTGAGCCGGATATTTCTGGCAATGAGCAGCGCGATGCGATTGGCAACGCCCGTGTGACGCAGCCGGCGGAAGCGCTTGGTCAGCTTGCCGGTATCGATGCTGACCGGACAGGCCGTGGCGCACAGTCCATCAACGGCACACGTATCGAGTGCCATGTAAGGAAAATTGCGATTCAGCGCATCATAGGCGGCGCGATTCGCCGTATCCTTGAGGCGCTGCATCTCACGCCGCACCACGATACGCTGACGCGGTGTAAGAGTGAGATCGCGGCTGGGGCATTTGGGCTCGCAATACCCGCACTCGATGCACTTGTCGATCTCCACTTCCACGATGGGCATCTTTTTCAGGTTGGCCATGTGAGCAGCGGGGTCGGCATTGATGATGACGCCGGGGTTGAGCAGGTTCTCAGGATCGGCGAGGAGCTTGAGCTCCTGCATGATGGCGTAACCATCCGCGCCCCACTCGGTTTCGACAAACGGGGCCATGTTGCGCCCGGTGCCGTGCTCGGCTTTCAGAGCGCCATCATATTTGCGCACCACCAGGTCAACGACATCGTCGATGAAGTCACGGTATTGCGCGACTTCCCTTTCCGTGTTGAACCCCTGGGTGATGACGAAGTGCAGATTGCCGTCCTTGGCATGCCCGAAGATGATGGCATTGTCGTAGCCGTGCTTCGCAAAGAGGCGCGTCAGATCCACGGCCGCGTCGGCCAGGTGCTCCAGCGGAAAGGCGACGTCCTCGATGATGACTGTCGTTCCGGCGGCCCGTACCGCTCCTACCGAAGGAAACATCCCCTTGCGGATGTTCCAGAGCGATTCCTGCTCGGCCGGATTGTCGGTGAACAGCGGGGGGCTGAGAAGTTCGAGACCTGTGACCGCGGCCTGCGCGCTGGCTGCATTTTGCTTGACGGCGGCGACATCGGCGGTTTGAAACTCGACCAGCAGGGCCGCCGCGCCCTTGGGCAGTTGGCGAATTTCGGGCGGGATCCCAGGTTTGGTCTCTACCGAGCGCAGCGAAGCGCGGTCCATCAGTTCCAGGGCAGCGGCTCCGGCATTGCGCAGCGGCGTGATTGCCGCGCAGGCCGCGTGAAGATCTGGAAAGAGCAGCAGCCCCGTGTACTTCACGGGAAGATCAGGAACGGTCTCGAGCACCGCTTCCGCAATGAAGGCCAGCGTGCCCTCGGCTCCGATGAGCAGATGACTGAAGATATCGACCGGCGCGTCGTGATCGAGAAATGCATTCAGCGAATAGCCGGTGGTGTTTTTCATGCGATACTTGGCGCGAATGCGGGCGGCCAGAGCGGGGTTGGCTTCGACCTGGCGCTTCAGGGACAGAATGCCTCGGGCAAGTTCCGGCTCGCGCCGCAGGAACTCGGCGTTGGCATCGGGAGTGGCGGTGTCGATGACCGTGCCCGACGGGAGCATGAAAGTCATGGAGCGCAGGGTGTGATAGGCATTCTGCGCCACGCCGCAGCACATGCCGCTGGCGTTGTTGGAGAGAATCCCGCCCAGCCGCGCCGCGCCGATCGACGCGGGATCCGGGCCGATCTTGGTTCCATGGGACTTCAAAATGTTGTTGGCCTGCTGCCCGATCAGGCCAGGTTGCGCGCGCAGTAGTTTTCCGTTTCCTTCTACATTTCCAGTGCGCCAGAATCGGCCGATATCCACCAGGATGCCGTCGGTAATCGCCTGGCCGGAGAGACTCGTGCCTCCGGCACGAAAAGTCAGCGGAATGCCGTGCTCACGGCTGTATGCAAACAGTTTCCGCACCTCGTCGGCATTGATTGGCTGAACCACGGCCTGCGGAATGAGCCGATACAGGCTGGCGTCGGAGGAAAAGGCAATCCGGTCGATGGGGCGCGAAAGTATGCGCGATGGATCTATAAATGCGCGTAACTGCGCCTCAATTTCGGTGAGACTTGGCGCGAGGCGGGTGGTGACAGGTGTTTCGATCTGAACGGTCGTAGCGCACATACTCTCTCTCCCCACGCGATTGCTGAATGCCGGTTCATCCGGGCTCCGACTGCATTGACGCACACGCCAGGCACAATTGCACTTGAAATGAACTCCGCCCTGGTGCATCCCAGCAGATTGAAGCGACAAGGGTAACCCTCAATACGCCCGCTCGCCGCCCAGATCGGATCCGATGCCCGACTCCCCTTACGGGAGCCGGAGCCGACCAGCCCGTGCAGATGCGGAACCAGTCGCTGCCCATCTCATGCTCAATCGACTTTCCGAACGTTGCAACGCCGGGTCTTGAGATCAGAGGTGACGAGCGAAGCGCGCAAAGAGCGGCACCCTCAAGCAGAGATTATGGATTTTTGCCGTGCGCAGTATGTGTTTCAAATCACATAACACGACTAGGTTGTGGATGCCGGCTCGACATTTGGCTTCGCCAGGGGATCGTTGTCACGGTCCGTGACTTCCACGATCTCCGCCAGCCGCGCCGCCAGCTCCGAGCGTCCAGCCGCTCTCCGGCGCGCGCCAGCTCCAGTTGCCTACCGCGATGGCGGGGGTATTCATGCGCGCTTCGGATCCCAGTTCAAAAAGGTCCTGCGCCGGCGCGATCGACAGTTGTGCCACGCTGGCGGCGGTCGCGCGCATCATCGGCCACACCGGGCTGGGTACTCCATTTACCTCGGGGATGGGCCCCACATAGGCCGTCGCGGCGGCGCGCTCCACTTCGGTGGCATGTTCCCACCAGCCGCGGGTCGTGTCGTTGTCGTGCGTGCCGGTGTAGGCCACGGTGGACGGAGCATACATGTGCGGCAGGTGCATGTGCGCGCCCTTGTCGCTGAAGCCAAACTGAATCACGCGCATGCCCGGCATGCCCATCGCGAGGCGCAGCGCATCCACTTCTTTGGTGATCAACCCCAGATCCTCGGCAACCAGCGGCAGCGGGCCCAGTTTTGCCTCGAGGGCGCGAAACAGCTCCAGCCCGGGCGCTTCGACCCATTCGCCATGGATGGCGGTAACTTCATCCGCCGGGATCGACCAGTAGGCCTGGAACCCGCGGAAGTGATCGAGCCGCACGATGTCGTATAGCTGGCAGGAGCGGCTGATCCGCTGTTCCCACCAGTCGAATTGGCGACCAGCTAGCACGCCCCAGCGATACAGCGGATTGCCCCAGCGCTGCCCGGTAGCGGAGAAGTAATCCGGCGGAACCCCGGCAACAAAGGTAGGGCGCAGGTCTTCGTCCAGCTCGAAGATGTCGGGATGCACCCAGACATCCGCGGAATCCAGGTTCACGAAGATGGCGATGTCGCCCAGGATGCGGATACCGGCGCGCCCGGCGGCCTTGCGCAGATCATTCCACTGCCGGTCAAAGGCGAATTGGAGCGCCTGTTCGCGCGCCAGGGCAGGGCCGTGCATTGCCGTTAATTCCGCCATGACCTGGGGCTGGCGGCGGCGCACTGGTTCAGGCCACATGGTCCACGCCCCAGTCTTGAACTCCCGGCGCAGGACCGCATACATGGCGTAATCGTTGAGCCAGTTTGCCTCCTGCCGGCAAAAGGCTTCAAACAGAGCCCATTGCTCTTTCAGCCGTGGGTCGGTTGGACCGCGCTCGATGAAATTGCCTGCCGCCTCGTACAAGAGCGGCAGCTTGCGCTCCTCGACTTCATTAAAGTTAACCGGGCCGCCGCGGCCGGCCAGGTCCGCAATGCGGTCGCCGGCGATCCAGCCCCAGTCGGAAAGAAACTCCAAACTGATGAGGTATGGATTTCCGGCAAACGCCGACGAGCCAGCGTACGGCGAATTGCCATAGCCGGTCGGGCACAACGGCAGGACCTGCCACACGTGCTGCCGCGCCTCGGCCAGAAAGCCGACAAAGTCGTAGGCTGCAGGTCCGAGGTCACCGATGCCGCCGTAAGAGGGCAGCGAACTAACGTGCAGCAACACACCGGAGGAGCGTTGAAAATCCATGGTCCTATTATCGGATGCAGGAGCCGGGGCGTGCGTTCAACACCTATGAATCCTTAAGGCTTGAACAAGGGAATTTCACTTTCTTGATCTTGTACCGTAACTTCTTTCCCGCTCTTTGCGAACTAGCCTGTGAAGCCGCGAACAGGTGCGGGAGCCGATCGTCTCACCCTGCTGCACGAATCTCGCCCCGGTATGTCGCGGCCCCAACCCAACAATGGAGAGAATTATGAGAAGTTTCCCCTCGATCCCTGCCCTCGCGTTCCTCGCTGCAACCGCTTCCCTCGCCAGTGCCCAGAACTGGGACCATCAAACGTTCGTCGTCACCGCATCCAACGCCACTGCCAACCAACTGCTGGTCTACAACAGCGCCGACAAGCTGGTGCAGACCGTCGCCACCGGCGGGCAGGGCGGCGTGAGTGGCAACGCCGGCGGCATTGCCGTTTCGCATGACCGCGTCGCCGTGGTGAACTTCGGATCGTCCTCAGTCTCGATCTTCGAATTGTCCGATGGCCGCTTTCGTTTGAAGCAGGCCATTTCGACCGCATCAAGCCCGGTGAGCGTCGCATTTGGCCACGGACACCTCTATATTCTCGGTACCACCAAGGTGGAATCGCATCGCGTCTATGACTACGCGGTGGATTCAAGCGCGGATGGCATCGCCTCCCTGGTCCTGGCCGATGGTTCGGCGGCGCAGGTCGGCGTCATTGAGTCCCAGTTGATCATCTCTGAAAAGAACAACGTCATCGAAAGCGTCAACCTGGGCTGGGATGGTGCCGTCACCGGCGCCGCCACGACGGTCAAGAACATTCCTTCCAACGTAAATGCGCCGTTCGGGATGGCCACGCGCGACAACGACGCCTATGTGACCATCGCGCATGCGAACGAAATCAGCCTGGTGCGCAACGACGCTGTGGTCACCGTGACTGGCTCGGGTACGCAGAACGCACCCTGCTGGCTCGCATTGGATGGCCCGTTCCTCTTCTCCGCCAACTCGCCGAGCATGAGCGTGTCGCGCTACCTCGTATACGGAACAAAAATCATCCAGCAGGACGCTGTCGCTGCAACGTTCAATGGTGACCCCACAGACATCGCATATTACGCGGGAAACGTCGCTGTGATCGACAGCAATGGGACCGTTTCCCATCTCTCCATCTTCAGCGTGGATGGCGACGGCAACCTGACGCTCAAGGGTGTTTCGACCATGCCCAGCGCCAACGGGGTCGGCTTCGTGAACGGCGACGAATAATTCGAGACCTGAAACCAGGACCATGACGGGCGCAGACTCTTCTTCCCCGGAAGAGTCTGCGCCTGAGTCACTGCGACAGGCATAATGGAGGCTGGCGTTCACTCCGCGTCACCGCGTGTCCAAAGAGGATTCCCATGACACCCATTCGTTCGGCGCCTGAAGTTGCGCCGTCGCTGGGTCTGGAATCGCTGATGTCCGCCTATCAGCAGGCGGACGAGAAAGCGGCTACGGCTCTCATCGAAAGGGTGAGCCCGCTATTGCTTCGCTATTTTCTGGTGCAGCCGGCGAGCCGGAGATTCGCCGACGACCTGTTGCAGGAAACCTGGATGCGTATTCACAAGGCTCGTCACACCTATCGCAGCGGCGAGCCGGTGTTGCCCTGGATCTTTGCGATTGCCCGCCATACCGGCCTCGACGCCTGGCGCAGGACAAGGCGCGTGGAGATCCGCGAGACGCAGGTGGATGTGCTGCCCCAGGCCGCTGCTCCGGAAGCCGATGTCTCGACGGAGCACGTCGACCTTGACGCCCTGCTGGCTGCCCTGCCCGAAAGCCAGCGGGAAGTCATCGTGATGCTCAAGATATCCGGCATGAGCATCGAAGAGGTCGCGCGTGCCACCTCGGCCAGCGCCGGTTCGGTCAAACAAAAAGCGCATCGCGCCTATCAGAAACTGCGCGAAGTTCTATCCCGCGCAAGGAGGAGCCAATGAAGCCAGAAGACATTGACGATCTCCTCGCCCGGGCGGCCCGGGACGCACAGCCGTCCGAGTCGGAACGTGCGGCGATCCGGCGAGCGCAAAGCACCCTGATAGCCGATCTTCGACCGGTCCGGGCCATTGCTCCCATCTGGGTGTTCACGCTTGGCCTTATGGCCGTCTTTGCGGGCATCGCCATTGCCGCGGCCAGCGGACTGGGCCTTCATGGGGTTCATGCTCTCAATCCGGTACAGCGGGTCGCCATCTTCTCAGCCTTGTTAGCCGCAGGCTGGCTGGCTGCCGCGGCATGTGCGCGTGCCATGCGCCCGGCGGCGGGCTCGCGTCTCGGGGTCCTCGCCCTGGCCCTCGCATCCGGTGCGTTTCCAGTGCTTTTCGCCCTCATCTTCCGCGGATACGGCACGCTGAACTTTGTTCATGAGGGCATCCCGTGCCTGGTCGCAGGGATGGCCGTCGCAGTCCCGACCGGGGTGGTGATCGCTTTCATCCTGCGGCGCGGTTTTGTGATGGAATGGGCCAGCACCGGGACCGCCGCAGGCGCCCTGGCCGGCCTCACTGGCTTGGCCATGCTTGAACTGCACTGCCCAAACCTGAAGGCGATCCACGTGATGGTGTGGCACGTGGCGGTGGTTGTAACCAGCGGAGCGCTGGGCTGGGCCATCGGACGGATAAGCGACGCATCGAGGGCGGCCCGGACTGCTCTGACCGTCGGGAATCGTGCCCATTAAGCTTGGTTGTACTGGAGATTGCCGCGCGCCGTTGCGATGGGCGCTCTGCCTTGACGTCGGCCAGGCGGTCAATGCGTCATCGCGTAGAGCACATAGTCGACCCCGATCTTCGTGCCGAGAGCAGAAAACTTGACCGGATACTCCGGGTCATCGAGAAACTCCCAGGAATCGCCGATGTCGGAGTTTAGCGAAAAGGCAACCATGACGCGGCCCTTGTCGTCATAGATCCCTTTCCAGTGAGCAACGTAGCCATCCTTCTTATGGCCCGTGGCCAGATGTTCCGCGCCGGGGATCTGGTAGCGATCGTCGAGGTCGAAAAGCGTGTGAAAGATGGGGTCATCGCCGGGGATATCCACGAGTCGCCGCTCGGGAAACACCATCTTCATGGTCTGCTCGAAGTAGGCCTGCTCCTGGGAACCGTGGCAATCGTCGGCCATAAAGAACCCTCCGCGCAGCAGGTAATCGCGCAGTTTGCGAGCCTCCGCCGGCGTCAGGCCCCACTCCCCCACCTGCACGGCATAGAGGAAGGGCCAGTTATAGACTTCGTCGCCATCGTCAAGGCTAACGGGCTGCTCGACAGACCGCGCATCGATCCGGGTGAGGCGTCGCACCGCGTTAGCAAACGAGCGATCGGCGCGCGGATAGTCCTGTGTCCACAGGGAGAGCCCCTCCTGCCACGGGCCATCGAAGCGGCCCCGGTAACCGTCCAGGGGGCCAGGGGGGTACATCAACCGCGCAAACGTCCATTCGGCGGCCTGCCCCCAGTCGGGTGGAAGCGGTATGCTTTCGCCGTATTCAACGGAGGGGTATTCGCGAAAAGCCCGCTGGGCGCAGAGCGCGCTGGCTACAACTGCGGCAAGGAGCAGTGGGCCGGCGATTTTCCCGCGCTTCTTCATCGCGCCTCTCAGCTTTGGTCAATCCCGCGATCCTTTCACTTGAGATGAGGTTGAAGATCGCAGGGTTCCCGCCTATTAAGACGCGCGCCGCTGGCGTTCGGGTTTCCGCCCCCAGAGTTCGGTTTCATTTCTTCAAAGGGGGAAACAGAAAGGCCCAGAGCGGATGCCCCGGGCCCCTGTGTATTTTGCGGAACGCAGTTACTCGGCAGCGGTTTCCAGGCCCTTGGTCTGGGCAACGGTCCAGTCGGGCGCGCCGACCTTGAACCGCGCAAAGCGGCGCACGGTTATGTTCTCGCCCAGCTTGCCCACCTTTTGCGCGATCAGCTCCTTGATGCTGACGGCCTGGTCCTTGATGAAGGGCTGCTCGAGCAAACAGACCTCCTCGTAGAACTTGGCCATCTTGCCATCCACGATCTTCTCGATCACCGGGGCGGGCTTGCCGGTAGCGGCTGCCTGCGCGCGGTAGATCTCCTTCTCGCGGCCCAGGTCTTCCGGAGTTACGTCTTCCGGCTTCACGTAGCGCGGATCGGTCGCCGCGATGTGCATCGCGATGTCCTTCATCAGGTCCTGGAAATCGTCGGTGCGGGCCACGAAGTCGCTTTCGCAGTTGATCTCGAGCAGCACGCCGATCTTGCCGCCGGCATGGATGTATGTGCCGATCGAGCCCTCGTTGGTGGTCCGGGCCGCCTTCTTTTGTGCGGAAGCCATTCCCCTCTTCCTCAGAACCACGAATGCGTCTTCGATGTTTCCTTTGGTTTCCTGCAAGGCCTTCAGGCAGTCGCCCATCGGCGCGCCGGATTTCTCGCGCAGGTCCTTGACCAACTTGGCATCAATCTTTTCAGTCACAGTCGTCATCTCTCTCTTTTCCCGATCTCAGTAGTTTCGTCGGCCCGCATGGGGCAATTCGCTCTATCCCTCACACCGTCGGCGCTTTCTGCCTGCCAAGCGGTGTTTTGCCGACCTCGCCGGAGCGGCTCGCCAGCCCCACCGCAGGTGGCAAAAGAAAAGCGTGGCACATGAATGCTCGTGGCCACGCTCTCTATCATGCGCACTCTCATGCGCAAATTAGATTAATGGCCGCCCTCAGCGACTTCGGCATCTTCCAGCAAGGCCGTCACGGCCGCCGGAGCCTTGCGAATGCCGCCACCCAAGGCTGCTTCCAGATCCACTTCCTCGCTCGAGCCAGCTTCGAGAGCGACGGTCTCTTCCGCCGGCGCCGCAGGCAGTTCCTCGGCAAAGGCCTTGTCGCCCACCAGGTTCACACCCTCCGCCGCCGAATCGGCAATCTTCGAGGTGAACAGGCGAATGGCGCGCAGCGCGTCGTCGTTGCCTGGAATAACGTAGTCCACGACCGTCGGATCGCAATTGGTATCGACCACCGCGACCACCGGGATGCCCAGCTTGCGGGCTTCCTTGACGGCAATCGCTTCGTTGTTCGAATCGATCACGAACAGAGCGTCGGGCAGCCGCTTCATGGTCTTGATACCGGCCAGGTTGGCCTGGAGGTGCTTGCGCTCGCGCTCCAGGCGAATGACTTCCTTCTTGGTCAGCAGTTCATAGCGGCCATCGGTGGCCATCTCATCCAGTTCCTGAAGGCGCTTCACCGACTTCTGCACCGTCACCCAGTTGGTCAGCAGTCCGCCCAGCCAGCGCTGGTTGATATAGGGCATGCTGGCGCGGGTGGCTTCTTCCGCCACGGCGTCCTGGGCCTGGCGCTTGGTGCCGACGAAAAGGATCGTCTTGCCCCAGGCGCACAGATCGGTGACAAACTTGGACGCATCCTTGAACAGCTTGAGCGTCTTCTGCAGGTCGATGATGTAGATCCCATTGCGCTCGCCGAAGATGTACTCCTTCATCTTGGGATTCCAGCGCTTGGTCTGATGCCCGAAGTGAACACCCGCTTCGAGCAGCTCCTTCATAGTGATCGTGGCCATTGGCCTCCTTCGTGGATTGCATCCGGGTGGTCGATGCCGGCGCCCGAATTGAACCCGCTTGCGCGGGAGATGTGAAAAACCAGCTATTAGCTCCTAGCTATTAGCCTTTAGCGTCAGTTCTGGATGATGCCTTTCGGCTTTCCTCCACGCCCTGCACCGGCAGGAAAAGCTAAGAGCTAAAAGCTAGCGGCTAACAGCTCAGCGCTCTAGCGCTTGCTGAACTGGAACCGCTTGCGGGCGCCCTTCTGACCGTACTTCTTGCGTTCCTTGACGCGCGCATCGCGGGTCAGCAGGCCTTCGGCCTTGAGCGTCTTGCGCAGTTCGGGGTTGAACTCGATGAGGGCGCGGGCAATGCCCATCTTGACGGCGTCGGCCTGCGCGGCCACTCCGCCGCTCTTGACGGTGGTCACGACATCGAAGCTTGCCGCCAGATCGGCTACCACCAGCGTACGCTTGGCGGCAACGCGCTGCTGCTCGGTAACGAAATACTCTTCGAATGCCTTGCCGTTAACCTTCCACTCACCCGTTCCCGGACGCAGAAAGACGCGGGCGATCGCCGACTTGCGACGCCCCGTGCCGTAATACTGAACCAGATCTGCCATTTTTCCTCTTAGCTCTCAGCTGTCAGCTCTCAGCCTTCAGCATGTTCCTGCTCAAACCGGCTATCTTTTGCCCGCAGCTCGCTTCAGCACCACAAAACTGATAGCTGAGGGCTGAAAGCTGCTTTACGCCACTTCCAACGCCACCGGCCCCTGCGCCTGGTGGGGATGCTTGTCGCCGCGATAAACCTTCAACTTGGTCGCCATCTGGCGGCCCATCTTGCTCTTGGGGAGCATGCCCTTGATGGCCTCTTCCAGGATCTTTTCGGGCTTGCGGTTGAGCAGGCGCGTGAACGACTCTTCGCGCAGTCCGCCGGGGAAGCCGGTATAGCGGCGATAGACCTTTTTCTGGCTCTTGAGCCCTGTCAGCCGTACCTTTTCGGCGTTGATCACGATGACGTGATCGCCCATATCGATGTAAGGCACATACTGGGGATTCAGCTTGCCGCTCAGCACACTGGCGGCCTTGGTCGCCAGCCGGCCCAGCGTCTGGCCGCTGGCATCTACCACATACCATTTGCGGTCAATATTCTTGCCGCTCGGAACAAAGGTCGACATCTCTCTCCTGCCTTGCCTTTCCGGCCACAATGAAGTGGGCCGTGGCTGGTCCATTCAAATCAACAAAAAACCTAAATACCCAAAACTTCGCGCAAAGCGCGTTTGCCCGCGCCGATTGCGCACGGGCCGGAATTCCACCCACTCGCCAAACAAATCTGTTCGGGTGAGGACTGCGGGGCTTACCCTCTTCGGGTTCCTGACTCTGCTGGACTTGCAACTCATTTCCAGCAGAAGGTGCCTGTTCCTGCCAAATCCCGGGAAGGGTTTTAACAGGCTGGGTCCGGGCTACAGACTTTACCTCCGCGACGGGAAACCGTCGTTGAGGGCCCGATACTTCAGACCCCAGGCGCAACACCGCACAAGGACTCCAGAATACGCGAATCCAGGGGCAGAGTCAACGAAAAGGCCGCCGCATCGGGAGAGGCCAGGCGGCGATTCGCGTTCCTCCGGACTGTCCCCACTTCTCCTATATCGTCGCAGCCGCCACAGTTTTACTTCAGCGGCATGAGCAGCGCCGGTTTCCAGCGGCGAACTATGTCCGGCTTAACGCCGTAGCGGGCCATGCTTCTCCATCCCCGATCACCCGATCTCCTGGCTCTCGAGGGGAAACGTAAGTACCCGAAATCGCCGGTGATACATTGATTTTGTAGAATCGCCAGGCGAAGATTTGGGGACGAAATGATGCGAAAGACACTCTTGGTGACGGCAACGCTCTTTGCGTTCATGTCCTTCCAGGCCAGTTCGCAATCGGGCAGCGATCTGGCAGTCCTCAGGGGATTGGCGCCAGTGACTGTGTTGCCGAATACGGCCCAGGGCAGCGCTGCCCTGGCAGCGAACTTTACTGTCACGGGCGGGATTCAGACAGGTTCGATTCCCCAGTTTACTTTGCTGCCGTTCGCTGAACAGCAGCAGCAGGCGCTCCGGGATGCAACCATCACCGGCGCTAACCTGGAACAGCTTGCAGACGGACTTGGGACAACGCTCGCAGCCGCTTACGTAGCGCGGGCTCACAACATCGATCAGGCCCATTTCACAAATCTGTCTCAATCGGTGGCAGATGTGATTGCCTATGCGACGGCGACCTCGGGTGCGCACTCAAATTCGGGCAAGTACTTTTTCGCAAACGGCACAACCGACGGAAAGACCCCCGTCTCCGCCGAGGCGATGGCGATCCTTAAAGAGAATGGTGGCGACACCGATGTGTTCGGCAAGAGCTATAACCATCCGGCAGGAAGCCCCGGCGCAGACGCCTATGGAGATTCGCGTCCGTTTCAGACCGAACCGACCGTGCTGCCGATCATTGGCCCTGACTACTTCAACGTTCCCGCCGGCAACTGGGTCTATAACCACGGCCCCATCATGAATCTGATCAACAGTCCCTCGTATCCAAGTGGCCACACCACTTACGGCTTTACGGGCGCGCTCATCCTGGCCGTCCTAGTCCCGGAACGATACTCGCAGATGATCGTGCGTGGCGCGGAATACGGGAATGATCGCATCCTCGTGGGCGCCCATTATGCCATGGATGTAATGGGTGGGCGGACCCTGGCTCTCTACGACATGGCCCATCTCCTCGCCAATGATCCCGGTTACGTCGGTCGCAACTTGACGGGCGCTCCAACAATCACCGATTTTCAGGCGGCCATGAGGGCGGCGCGCACAGACGTGACCGCGGTCTTGCAGGCTGCATGTGGAAAGACGATTGAGGAATGCTCGCACGAGGACCACGGCCGGTTCAGCAATGCAGCAGCCAATGAAGCGTTTTATGCTGAATCCCAGACCTACGATCTCCCGGTTGTGTATGCCGCCAACGCCCACAGGCTGGAGGATGTCGCCAAACTAGCGCCCGAAGCCGGGTACCTGTTGACCGCTGCCTTCCCTTCCTTGAGCCTGGAGCAGGCCGATCAGATTCTCACAGAGACTGAGGGAGCTGGTGGAGGTTTTCTCGATGATGGGTCGTCTTTCGGTGTGTATTCTCGACTGAACCTCGTTGCTGCCGGACAAAAGGCTGCGGCACTTGCCTCGCGTCAACCACCCGGTCACGGCCTTGGTGCCCCTCCCACCACTAAAGGGAGCGCAAAACTGCACTGAAAAGGCTGCAAGTCCTGACGGGTCGAGAGTCTATTTGCCGGCGTAGGTTATGTGCCATACGCTTCGCGTACCGTCGTCGGTGACGAACATGCTGCCGTCCTTGGCGATGGCGACCCCTACGGGACGGCCCCATACCTGGCCGTCTTTGGTCACAAACCCGGTGAGAAAGTCCTCGTAGCTGCCATCCGCGCGGCCGTTGTGCATCGGAATGCGAATGACCTCGTATCCGGCACGGTTCTTTCGGTTCCACGAGCCATGCTCAGCAGCAAAGCCATCGCCGTCATACACCTTTGGAAATTCTCCGCTAGAAGGATAAAAGGTCAACTCAAGTGAAGCCATGTGGGGCTGGACCAGTACGTCCGGCGTGATCACCTTGGAAGCGAGATCGACCCGCTTGCAGTCCTTAGCCTGGTCGGCAGTAAGCTCCGGAGCTTGCGGATTGGGCCCGGTTCCATTGGCGCAGGGTTCGGGAAGGCGCGGATCCTTGTGTCCCCCCATGTAGTACCAGGGCCAGCCATAAAATCCCCCCTCCTTCACCGAGGTCACGTAGTCGGGAACCAGATGATTGCCCAGGTTGTCGCGCTCGTTTGTAGAGCACCACAGCTGGCCGGTAATGGGGTTGATCGCCTCTCCGACGCAGTTGCGGATGCCGGAGGCGTACACTTCGACGAATTTTCCTTCAGGAGTGAACTCCAGGACATCGGCGCGATGGAACTCGCCGGGGTGAGTGTCGGGATCGTCGACGTTGGAGGCGGACCCGACGGAAACCAGCATATGGCGTCCGTCCCTGGAGAAGATGACATCGCGCGTCCAGTGGCCGCCGCCTTTGAGCTGGGCATAGCCGGGAATGTTGGGAACGATGGTCTGCGCAGGGCCAGTGGCATGCAGATCGCCGGAGTGGTATGGGAACCGCTGGACGGTAGTGGCATTGCCGACGTAGACGTACTTCGGGTTCTCGGCCGGATAGAAGGCGATTCCGAAGGGATGGTCCAGTCCGGTCGCGAACTTTTCAATATGGGCGGCTTTGCCGTCGGGCCCGACCCCGCGCAGAACGAACACAATGCCGGCGCCGGAATCGGCCAGAAACAAGTCTCCGTTCGGGGCCGTCCGGATGAGTCGCGGCATGGTGAACGTTCCGCCACTGAGTTCCATGACCTGTTTGTTGTCCGCGCGCTGCATCGGCGCCGAGTCGCCGCCGGCATACAGGGTCACTTTGAAACCTGCGGGCGCGATGGGCCACGCATCGGCGGGGCGCGGGATGACGTGCGGTGTGTTATCGACCGCCTCTTCGGGCTTGGGCGCGGGAAGGTCCGCCACCGTAATCTTGCGGCGGACGCCCGGCTGCTGCTGGTTCCAGTCCGCGAATGCGGCTGGACCGGTGACGGTCTCCTGCCCTGGCGTCATTACAGGAAAGACCGCGGTGGCCGTCAGGAGCGCGGCAAATATCGAATATTTCATGACTGGGGAACCTCGGTTAATCAGGGGAGACTTATCCTCATGCCTGCAACATAATTCAATTCTAGCGTCTCCGATTGCCTCCGACGGCGTCCGACACGGTCCATGGAACCCGCCAATCTAGTCCCAGAAACTCAATCCAAGATGGTATTCCCCAGCCCCTCTGGAGCGGTGATAGCCCTTGCAGGGCCCCAGGCAGTTGGCTCGCGCCGGACCCGATGCAGGCAGAGATAGATCACCGGTGTCACATACAGTGTCAGGGACTGCGACAGGAAAAGCCCTCCGACTACCGCAATGCCAAGCGGGCGCCTCGCTTCGCCCCCGGTTCCAGTGCCAAAAGCAATCGGGATGGCTCCGAGCAGAGCCGCCATGGTCGTCATCATGATGGGACGAAATCGCTGCAGGCAGCCTTGAAATACGGCGGCCTCGGGTTTGAGGCGCCCTTCGCGTTCCGCCTGAAGCGCAAAGTCGACGATCATGATTGCGTTCTTCTTCACGATTCCAATCAGCAGGAGGACGCCGAGAAATGAATAGAGGTTGAGATCCTGGCCAAAGAGCAGCAACATCAGCAGCGCGCCAATCGCCGCCGACGGCAAGCCCGAGAGAATGGTCAGGGGATGGATGAAGCTTTCGTACAGTACGCCGAGAACCAGGTAAATCACCATTACTGCGATCACCAGAAGAAAGCCCAGACCCTTGAGAGAACTCTGGAACTGAGCCGCCGTCCCCTGGAAGGCGAAGGTCAGCGTAGCCGGCATTCCGATTTCCGCCGCGGCGCGCCGAATCAGTTGCGTCGCGGAATCGAGAGAGACGCCGCGCCCGAGATCGAATTGGAATGTCACCGCGGGGAACTGCCCGACGTGGTTGACACTGAGCGGCGCCACCGTGGGTGATAGGCGCGTGACGGCGGAGAGCGGAACAAGCCGGCCCGTGCTCGAACTCAGGTAGAGATTTCCGAGAGCTTCGGGATCGCGCTGATCCCGCTTCAACACCTCAAGAATAACGTCGTACTGCTGGGAAGCGACGGTAATGGTGCTGGCACGGCGATTACCGTACGCGTCGTAGAGAGTGTTGGCGATGTTCTCGGGATCCACACCAAGCGACATGGCCATATCGCGCCGTATATCGACGTTGATTCGCGGCGCATTCAGTTCCAGATTGTTCGAGACATTCGTCAACTCCGGCAACGACTGCAGCTTTGCCTTCAACTGGGGCGCCCATCGATACAACTCCTGAGGATCGGGCCCTTCCAGAGCCGCCGAATATTGAGAACGGCTCTCATTCTGTCCCAAACTCAGAAAATCTCCTTGGCGCAGATACACATTGAGGCCGGGAATGCGATTGAGCTTCTTCTGGAGGTCCGCCATGATCACCCGCACATCGGGCCGAGGCCGATCCTCGACGAGATTCACATGAAACCAGCCGTTGTTCTGCGACTCCACTCCCGACAGGTTGCTCTCCATCCACGGCATCTTCGCCAGGATGGCATTGACTTGTTCGCCGTAGGCGATCATCTGGGCAAACGAATTATTCTGCGCCGCCTCCAGCGAACCGCTGAAATAACCGACGTCGACCCGTGGCATGAAACTCTTTGGCATCTCTACGAACAGGAGGATCGTGAGCGCAGTCATCGCCACGCTCACGGCGATGGTGGCGCGCCGGTGGCGCAACACGACATCAAGAGACCGCTCATAACCCCGTTCCATCGCTGCATACATGCGCTCCGTTCGCCGCTGAAACCGGTTACGGACATGTTGTCGCGAGCCCAGGAAGCGGCTGCACAACATCGGTGTCAATGTGAGTGCAGTGAGGCCGGAGAGCAGGATCGAAACCGAAATTGTCACGGCGAATTCGCGCAGCAGCCGGCCCAATACTCCATTGAGAAACAGGATGGGAAGAAAAACGGCAACCAGCGAAACAGTCATCGAGACGATGGTGAAGCCCACCTCGCTTGCGCCGTCGCATGCTGCCTGCAATTTCGACTTGCCCATCTCGCGATGGCGCACGATGTTCTCGATCATCACGATGGCATCATCGACCACAAAGCCCACCGACAGGGTGATGCCCATCATCGAAAACAAATCGACGGAGTAGCCCAGCAGCCGCATGGCAATGAATGCACCGAGGATCGACACTGGAATGGTCGCGCTCGCAATCAGCGTCGACGACGCCGTTCCGAGGAACGCAAAGATGACGAGCACCACGAGAAGGACCGTGAGGGCGAGCGTCCTGTCGACTTCTGCGATCGAGTCGCGAACCATCGTCGCGTCGTCAGCGACGTTTCCGAAGGAAACTCCCGGGGGCATGGATGGGCGCAGCGAGCGGATCACTTCTTTCACGCGATCGGCGACCTCCACCGTGTTGGCGCCCGGTTGCTTTCGTACGGCGAGGATGACGCTGGGGCGTCCATTGATCCAGAAGGT
Source organism: uncultured Acidobacteriaceae bacterium (assembly GCA_963737665.1). Classification (GTDB taxonomy): domain Bacteria; phylum Acidobacteriota; class Terriglobia; order Terriglobales; family Acidobacteriaceae; genus Telmatobacter. Next base: position 16,380 of record CAVTTW010000016.1, on the reverse strand, counting down.
GCTCTTGTCATCGCGGGAGCTATTGAACACTTCCGCAACCTGATTCAACCGCAACGGCACGCCGCCTCTGTAAGCCACTATCAGCTGCGAGAATTCCGCCGCAGTCGTAAGCTGGCTGTTTGCTTGCAGCGAATAGTCGCGCGCATCGCCATACAACGTGCCTGACGGAATACTAGCGCTGTTGGTGGCGAGAGCAGCACGAATCTGCTCCAGGCTAACGCCATACGCAGCCAGCTTTGCCGGATCGGCCTGCACGCGAATCGCCGGCTGCGAGGGTCCCCACACCGGCACCTGCGACACGCCGCTCACCATGGCAATGCGTTTGGCGAACACCTCGTCGGCATATTTGGCAAAATCGTCGAGCGCCATGGTTGTCGAGGACATTTCCAGCCACAGGATCGGATTGGCCGCGGGATTCACCTTCGAATAGGACGGAGGCGATGGCATGCTCGCCGGCAAAGCGCCCGCCGCTCGCGCAATGGCCGCCTGCACGTCCTGCGCGGCGGCATCGATGCTGCGATTCAGGTCAAACTGCAGCACGATATTTGTTTCCCCAGCCTGGCTCGACGAGGTCATGTTCGCGATGCCGGGGATCATCGAGAATTCACTCTCGAGCGGCGTGGCCACCGTGGAGGCCAGCACGTCGGGGTTGGCGCCGGGCAGTCCGGCGTTGACGCGGATGGTCGGATATTCGACCTCCGGGAGATTGCTGACCGGCAACGAAAAATAGCTGAGAAGGCCAAAGCCCGCGATCGCCGCGATCATCAACGTCGTGGCCGTTGCGTGCCGGATGAAGAAGTCAGTCAATTTCATGTGCGGGCTCTCATCGGCGGACTGCCTCAGCAGAGTCTGGCCGGTCATTCCGCACCCTTGCCGGTGCTGCTGTTCCCCGGCCCGCTGCCGTCGTTCAGCAAAGATACGCGCGCATCCGCCGTCAGCCGCAGTTGCCCTTCAGTGACGACCAGGTCGCCTGGACGAACGCCAGTGCCAATCACCGCCAGTTCCGGCCCTTGTTCCGGAAGGTACGAGCGCGTCACCGATATGGGCGTCATGCTGGCTCGGCCCGAGCGCACCAGCCAAACATACTTCCCGTGAATCCCGTCCTCTACGGATGCATTCGGAATCACCGTCTTCGAGGTGTCTACGCGCAGGCGAAGACGCACATTTACGAACTCTCCCGGCCACAGCGCCCCGTCCGTGTTCGGAAAAATCGCCTTCAACCGAATCGTTCCCGTCGTCGCATCCACCGCATTGTCGATGAATGCCAGCCGGCCTTGCTCGGCCCCACCGCCGGCGTGACTTGCCTCCACCGTCAATGGGCCACGCACATTCAGTCGCCGCACGTCGGACAACACTTGCTCCGGGACGCCGAAGGTGACATTGATCGGCGTCATTTGCAGCAGCGTAACCAGCGTTGTGCCGTTTTCGGTGACGAGGTTTCCGGCCTTCACCCCCGCCGCACCGAGACGCCCAGCGATAGGAGCTACCACATCGGTCTGGCGCAACTGCAACTCGGTCGCCCCCAGACGCGCCTGGTCTGCCTTTCTCGCTGCTTCTGCGGCGAACACGGCTGCCTCATCGGAGTGCACACTGGCACTCGCCGTGTCTCGCGCCGTGGTCAGTTCGTCGACGCGCTGTCCGGAAATCACGCCCAGTTTCCCCAGTTTCACGGCGACGTCGGCCTCAGACTGGCTCTGGCGCTGCGACGCTGCGTCTCGCGCCACGATGGCGCGCGCCTGCTGCTCCATGGCCGCGTCGCGGGCCACGTCTGCGCGCTGTTCCGCGGCCTGCCGTTCCAGCGCGGCCCGGTCGATGGTGAACAGCAACTGGCCCTTCGCGACGTTCTCCCCTTCTCGGAACGCAACCCGCTCGAGCTGCCCGGCGATGCGCGACTTCACCTCGACGCTGTCAACCGACTCCACATTTCCCACCGCCGCAATATCCAGTGGCACGTCCTGTGCGACGGCACGGACGGCGCGCACGGGTATGTCCTCCGCTCCGGGGGCATCGGTCTTCGCCGCGACATGAGAACAGCACGTCATCGCCAGCGACGCGCCCGTCAGCAGTAGAATCATTCCGGAGTCAGCTTGTAAGCTCACGTCTACCTCTTCCCCAGCGTCTACTGAACGCGGGCTCGGGTACATCGATATGCAGGCAGAGGCGTAATATTTGCAGGGAAGAGCCGAGTCCCCGATCGAAGTCAAGCTGGGCTCCGCAAGCGTTCCAATGACCCTGTCGCACCCATGCAAGCCACGTGCGGCAGTTTCGCTGCACAATTCGCGACGTTCCCTGCAATCCTGTGGAAGCAGTCTCGCTCCCGCATCAATACTGGAGAGCCAGGTCTCCGATCCGGGCCAACGAAAGGATGAAGATGAGCAGCCTCACATCCGATTCGCAATTGCTCCAGATGCCCCTCGATTCTTCCGCGCCTGCGACCGCCGCGCCCACGCACGGTCGCACTCTCATCCAAAGGATCAACGGCTATCTGATCGTCCTGTCGGTGACTACCGGCCTGGGGCTTATAACCACCGTCGAATGCGGTTCGGTCACCCAAATCCCTTCACTGGTTTACGGCGCAGTACTCTGGTGGTGGTGGGCCTTGATTGCTGTTGCTGCCTGGAAACTCGCAGAGCGACTGTCACCGCTGTCGAATCTCTCCTTCAGAACCATCTCCATCCATTTGTCCGTGGCATCGCTCCTGGGTGTAGCCCATTTGTATCTGTTGTGGAGCGTCGGTTTCGTCTCGGTGGGACGGGCGTACAGCCGGACCGCAAACTTTATGTGGAATTACCTCCTCAACTGGAATCGCTTCGGCATCGAGATCCTCCTCTACGGTTTCGTCTTCGGCATCGTCGGCGTGCTGCAATATCGCATGCGCGCGCAGAAGGACGCAATGCACGCGCTCGAGTTGCAGCAGCAACTCTCCGCCGCCCACCTGCGCGCACTGCAGATGCAGCTGGAGCCGCACTTCCTCTTCAACACCCTCAATGCCATCACCACACTGGTCGAGCTGGGGCGCCAGAATCAGGCCGCGGAGATGCTCCGGCACCTCAACGCCATTTTGAAAAGCACATTGCAGAGGAACGCGCCGGAAAAAGTTCCCCTGTCTCAGGAACTGGAGATCGTGGAGAGCTATCTGGCCATCGAACAGGTCCGCTTTGCCGACCGGCTGCGCCTCGACATCCGCGTCGACCCTGCCGCACTCGACGGCCTCGTGCCCTGCTTTCTCCTTCAGCCCATCGTGGAGAACGCCATCCGGCATGGTATTGCGCATTGCGAAAGTGACGGCGTGCTCGAGGCCTCCGCAGTTCGTGTCGGATCGTCTCTTCGGCTGCTCGTCCGCGACACTGGGTCCAGACACGGAAAGACTTACCCCAGCGGTTCCGGCATCGGTCTCCGCAATACGCGGGAACGCCTCGCCCACTTCTACCGCGATAACTTCCTGATGAAAGCCGAGCCCGTCGTCACGGGCGGCTTCCAGGTGGCCATTACGATCCCTTACGAATCCGGCCCGCGATGAAACTCCGAACCCTCATCGCCGATGACGAGCCGCTCGCCCGCGAAAGGCTTCGCTTGCTCCTTTCCCACGACGAAGAAATCCAGATCGTCTCCGAATGTCGCAACGGCCGTGAAGTTGTCGCGGCCCTCAAAGACTCACAGATCGACTTGCTGTTTCTCGATATCCAGATGCCCGGGCGGGGCGGCTTTGAAGTTATCGAACAGACGGGATCCGCCAGAATGCCGATCACCGTCTTCGTCACCGCGCACAATCACTACGCGGTTCGCGCCTTCGAGGTCCACGCGCTCGACTATCTCACCAAGCCGGTCGATACAGAGCGAATGCGGGCAACGCTCGCTCACGTCAAAGAGCGCTTCGCTTCGCACAAGGCGTTACTGACTCAGGAGCAGTTGAAGGCCGTGTTGGCAACCGTCGAGACCGGCGCGCCCCCGCGGCAGATTTATCCGATTCGGCTCCTCGTTCCCAATGGCGCAAAGGACACCTTTGTGAATGTCGCCGATATCGACTGGATCGAAGCGGCCGACTACTATTCGTGTCTCCACGTAGGACCCAGGAAGCTCATGCTGCGTGAAACCATCAAGCAACTGGCCGCCACGCTCGATCCCTCGCACTTTGTTCGCATTCACCGCTCGGTCATCGTCAACGCTACCCGCGTAAGCGAGATTTTTCGCGAAGGCCGCGGCGAGGGGGCTGTGATCCTGACCGACGGCCAGCGCCTCCGCATGAGCCGGATCGGATGGCAGGGCCTGCTGGAAGCCAGCCGCAAACAAGGCAGCGTGTGAGTCCGCGGAATGCCTCTGACCGAAATAACAAAGTGGCCTCGGCTCGGTAATTCACATTGTCCATTCAGGAAACACTCGGCTGATTCTCAGTGCCGATTACCGGGCGGGCATTGGCTCTTTTCGGCGGGCCAGAACGCAGGCCGCGACCAGGGTGGCGGTGAAAGCCGCCCCAGCACCCACTGCGAGCGCCCAGCGCGGACCGAAGTGATTGGCAACCCAACCGAGGATGGGTGCGCCAATCGGTGTTCCTCCGAGTGCGATGGAAACCCGCAGGGCCATAACCCTGCCTCGCATCCCAGGCTCTGTGGAGAGTTGCATCATGCTGTTGGTGCCGTTGACAAAGGTCAGCGCGGCCGCGCCCACAATCATGAGAGCTCCGGCGAACCACCAGTAGCTGGGAGCCAGTGCGGCCATGCTACAGCCCAGGCCGAAGACACCGGCGCCGGCCAGCAGGGAGGCCAGGCTCGGTTTCATCTGGCTGGCAGCGAACAACGATCCTGAAAGAGTGCCCGCGGCCATGAGGGAAGAGAGCAGTCCGAATCCTTGCGCATCGGTGTGGAATACATTCACGGCCATGGTTGAAATGAAGATGGGAAAGTTAAAGCCGAACGTTCCAATCAGAAACAACATGAGCAGGATCGCCCCGAGGTCCGGCCTCTTCCGCACATACCTCAGGCCCTCAACAAATCCACCCGAAGCGCGATGGGCCCTGGGGTTGGCGCGCAGTTCCGGAAGACGAAAGAATGACATGGAAATGAGAACCGCCGCGAATGAGAGACCATTCAGAAGAAACGCCCAACCGATGCCGACGTCCGCGATGATCAGACCGGCAACGGCCGGACCGATCATCTGCGCAGAATTGAAGGACATTGAGTTCAAAGCCACGGCATTGGGTAGATCAGCATCGCCAACCATCTCTGCCACAAAGGTCTGCCGGACGGGAGCATCCAATGCCAGGGCCGAGCCGGACAGGAAGGCCAACACATACACGTGCCAGAGTTGAACGATTCCAGCAACCGTGAGGACTCCCAGGATGAGCGCAAGCACGCCCATGGTCGCCTGTGTCAGCATCAGCAACTTGCGCTGGTTGAGGCGGTCGGCGGCCGATCCGGTCCAGGGCAGCAGCAGAAGGAACGGGGCGAACTGCAGGCCGATGACAATGCCCAGGGCCGAGGCGTCGTGATGGGTAAGTTGCGTCAGCACAAGCCAGTCCTGCGCGACGCGCTGCATCCAGGTGCCGATGTTGGAAATCAGGGCGCCTGCCGTCCATAAACGGAAGTTGAAACTTCTCAGGGAGCGGAACGTGCCGGACACTGGATTCTTCATGTGCGCGACGGCGTGTTGCCCCCATGGAACTGGCCGAAATGACGCGCGGAAAAGATGCTGATCAAAAGCGCGCCGAGGCCGAAGGCAAGGATGTAGCTCGTGGTCCGCAGATCAAAGACACCGACGCGAACGACGAGCAGATACGCGACGACCGCGTTGAAGAATCCCCATACAACGTTGACCGTCGCAGAGGAGAGCCCTTTGCCGGGTGGCTTTGCAAAGGGACTCTGAAAGGGGCGTCCCATGGCGCCGGAGACAAAGTGGGGGACGGAGTTTGCGGCAAAAGCACCCCCAAAGAAGTACGACACAACCCAAAGCCAGTTCATGATCCGAAGCTCCTTTTTCCGACTAAAGATGGACATGGGCAGGAAGCAGGATGGGGTGGCTCATTCCTCAACCAGCCGGGCTAGCAGCTTGAGTGCCGCATGAAGCTTCTCCTGCTCCCGAACAGAAAGCTTCCGGGAGATGGTCGTGGCCATCCAGTCCTGTCTTGCGGCCCTTCCCTCCTCAAGCCACTTCAGGCATTTGGGCGTCAGAGACATCAGGGTTTGCCGCCCGTCGTTCGGGTCAGGTGCACCCTGGACGAGGCCGGACTTCTGCAACGGAGCAACGATAGAGGTCATGGACTGGGGCCGCATACCTTCCGCTCGCGCCAGGCTTGAAACCGTGGCCGAACCGTCCTTTTCGAGTCGAAGAAGAACGGAAGCCTGTGACGGCTTCAGATCGTTGCCACCCCCATGCTCGCGTACTCGCAGCTTGAGCTTGCGGAAAACTGTTCTTATCTCGGCAGCAAGGGTCCGAGCGCGCACGGTTTGAGTCGAAGGCCTTCGACTGCTCACAATAACAAGATCGCATATTTACAGCTAAACTGTAAAGTTAATCTGTACACATTTCTAAACCCAACCTGTGAGCTAATTACGACAGCACCGTGGAAGACGTGATGGCCTTATCACGGGGGGAACGAACGGGCCGACGTTTGAGCGTCAGCAAGGTGGGCATGCCTGACTGCCACGCAGGCCAACGCGCTATGCACTTGGCATGTTCGAAGCCGACCAACTTGTGACGAGTTCCCCGAGCCGTCTCAGGGCGTCGCGAAAATTTTCATTGATTGCTCCGAAGCCAAGACGGAAATGCGAAGGCGCTTCGAAGCAATCGCCGGGTGCGAGCAAGATGCCCCTCTCTGCCGCGGCCTGGCAAAAGGCGCGGCTGTTCTCTCCGCTCAACAGCCAGGGAAACGCGGTCATTCCGCCGCGAGGAGGAATCCAGCCAATCACTTCGCGATGTTCGGACAGGAAGGCATCAAGCTGGCTGAGATTTTCACTCGCGGTTTTCTGCGTTTTTCCGAGCACCGTTTCGCGATGGCGCATTGCGATTTCCGCCAGCATTTCTCCGGCCGTGTTGTTGGTGATGGAAAAATAGGCGCGCGCATTCCAATAACGCTTACGACGCTCGGGGTCGTGCTCAATCATCCATCCGGTTCGGACCCCGGATAACGGGAAAGCCTTTGAGAAATCATGGATCACTGTGGCGTGGGGTAACCGAGCGGCTGATTTTCGTTGGTTGTCCATGATAGATGGGATGGTAGACTTCGTCGCTGACAAGTTGAATTCCGCGCGACGACGTATGCTCGTGCAGGATGTCCAGATCCGCATCACTCATCGTGGCGCCGGTTGGATTGTGTGGACTATTGATCAGGACAAGCTTCGTGTTGCCATCGGTGAGCTTCTTGATCTCTTCCACATCGATGGCAAATCCATTCTCTTTTCGGAGGGAATAATAGCGGGTCTCGAGCCGAAGCGACTCGGGCAGCGCCGAGAATGTTGTGAACCCCGGTTGGGGCAGGATTACGTTGGCGCCTGGCTCTGCCGCCAGCCACATGAGGATCAGCAGCGCCTCAGACGCGCCCGTCACGATCTGCACCTTGTCGACATCCACCTGCTGCATGTCGGCGATCGCGGCACGTAAGCCTTGAGCGCCTGCCGGACGGCTGTAAACGACCTTGTGATTCAGGAAGAGTTGGCGCTCCTCCTCGCTGGCGAGGCTTAGGATCTGATTCAAGGTCCATGACGGGCCGGTGCTCGCAGCCAGATTGAATTCGATATCGTGTTCGTACCTGTCCAGCCATATATCCAGAAGGAACGGTTTCAACTCCATGTTGCACCTCAGCAATTAGATCGGTCGCCGGCAATACAAGCCTCATAAATACTTTCATGTCGGATGGCGCGACCCTGCTGTCCCTTTCCTCCCGAAGCAAAGTGAGGTGTCGTCGTCGGGATGTCCATCTGAGATCGACGAGTTCTCACCTCTTGGCAGTCATCATTTGGCAGTAGTTCGAGTCCGTACCTGACCTGGGCGGCTCTGAGTTCGGCTTGCCTCGATCAATACATGCGCAGTGCGGCGAAGCAACGGCGTTGCCTCACCCAGTTCAAAAACCTGCGAACTTACGAATGCGCCATTGATGAGCAGGGAGAGCTGGCCGGCCAGTTCATCAGGACAGGAGACGCCCAGTCGCTCGGCGAGGCCCTTCAACCTGCGGCGCATTTCGCGCTTGTGCGCGGCGGCAACCCTCCGCGCCGGATGATCGTTATCCGGGAATTCCGCAGCCACGTTGAGTTGCGGGCAACCGCGGTAATTGGTGCGGCCGACACGTTCGCCGATCCATTTGAGATGGGAGTCCAGTTCGGCGGCAGCATCATTGCGGTGCTGGCCGGCGACGCGATCCCAAATTCCCCAGAAATCCGCGTCTTCGCGTTCGAGAAACGCAGCGACCAAATCGTCCTTGGTTCCGAAATGTCGGTATAGGCTCGTTTTCGCCACCCCAGCCTTCTCCACGACGAGATCAACTCCCACGGCCCGCACACCGTTTTGATAAAAAAGCGCGCTGGCGGTATCGAGGATCCTTTCCCGGACCGCAGCAGGACTTTGTCCGCCAGACTGAGCTTGGTTTTTTGGCATCGATTTCTCCTGTTTCAACTTCTGCTTGACACAGTACAGACCTGTTCGTATCGTATCACTACAGACAGGTCTGTATCTTCCCGAGGGCAAAATGCACCGAAACCCGCCATCCCCCAATCACTCGGCCGTAGCCGTCTTTGGAGCTGCCGGCCATACCGGCCGTTTCGTGGTTACGGAATTGCTGCGCCGTCGCATCGAGCCGATAGCAATTGCCCGTGACTTTGCCTCTCTCGCAACAGCGAACTCCCCGGGTAGTGGAGGTCTGGGACACGACATTCTGCGCCGCCCGGCATCCATCGAGGACACGCAGTCGCTCGACCGCGCGCTGGATGGAGCCGGTGCCGTCATCAATTGCGCCGGACCTTTTCTCGAGACGGCCGATGCTGTGGCAAACGCTGCCCTCCGAGCCGGCATTCACTATCTCGACGTTACCGCGGAGCAGCCAAGTGCGCGCGCGACACTTGAAAAATATGATCTGGCAGCACGGGAAGCCGGTATCGCCGTCATTCCTTCCATGAGCTTCTTCGGCGGATTCGCCGATCTGCTGGCGACGACCGCCCTAGGCGGGTGGGACCACGCAGACGCGATCGATGTCATGATCGGTCTCGACAGCTGGCATCCGACGCGAGGAACGCGCATTACGGGGGAGAAGAACAAAGTACAGCGCATGGTGGTCGCGGAGGGACGGCTTGTTCCTGTATCTTCGCCGCGTTCAGAAAAGGATTGGAACTTCGGTGGGCCAATAGGCAGACAGCCCGTGGTTGAATCACCGTTCTCTGAGATCGTTTTGATTGCGCAGCATGTAAAGACGGCGGAACTTCACACCTGGCTCAGCCGTGTTGCGCTCGACGACATCCACAACTCCGATACCCCCGCCCCCAAGCCCGCGGATGAGACAGGACGCTCATCTCAGCATTTCATCCTAGATGTGGTGGCGACGCGTGACAACAACACAAGGAGCGTCAGAGCGCGCGGGCGCGACATTTACGCTTTCTCAGCAACACTGGTTTGCGAAGTGGTGCAGCGTCTGCTTGAGGGTAAGTTCAGCGGCCCGGGCGCGCGGCCGCCTGGGTCCATCTTGAACGCGCAGGAGATTCTCTCAGCCCTGACTCCCGACCATCTGACATTCGAAACTCTGGCAACCTGACCGATCCCAGCCGTCGCGCTGCAGGGAGAATGGAATTGAATCATCCCAGAATCCGGGGACCGATCCGGATATGTCCTCACGCCTTTTTTAGGCATCTTCCGCACAAAAGTCCTTACAGTGTTTTTGAGCACTTTCCTGCTGGAGAGATCATGCGCCACGAGACTCGGAAGCAAGCTAACCTGCCGCCGCCAGTTGACGCGAACGGGGCCTCGGCTAAGAGGTTATCCGGGCAATATCAGCTTGGCTTCGATTACATATTAAGACGATGTGAATTGTCGGTGGCGAATGAAATAGCCGTAACGAGCACGGACGTCCCAGATGAAACTCGTGGAAAATTTCGCCCTGGCCCCACCATGATTCTTCAAGCCCACACGGTGGTGCTTCCAAACCAATGCGCCCTCTTTACTCCAAACGGAGTAACAAAATCCTCGCACCGCTCATTTCAGTACCGATACTCCCGGCTGGAGGAACCGGTATATTGCGCCGCCGACCTGCGGGAATGAGTAGGCGAGCCAGGTCAGTAGCGGAACCGCCCCGAAGGAAATGATTCGGAAGTAAAAGTCCCAACCGAGCTCATTCGACTTTGTGTCAGTCGTGCGGCTCAGGATCGGATTTCGGTGCATTTGGGCGAAGACCCAGATCATCCCTGCACTCAGCACTATCAGAAGTCCGGTGATGAGCCAATCCACCATTTCTCGTGGCTGGAACGGATAGGAATTCCACGCTATCACAGCCAACACAAAAAACGCTGAGACAAAGGCCATGACATGGCGGACATTCGTCAGCACAGCCCGGATCAGTGCGATGTAACGTAGGGCGATGTATTCTTCCCCTGCCACGATAAGCTCCTTCTCAAGTTCCGGCTCGGCGAAGACTTCCATTGCCGCCTGTTCAGGAACTCCTGCCTCCGATCGTCGAGCTCTTACCGGCATCGCGCGATGCAAGTCGCTTTCCACCAAGCCCACCCGTTCCTCTGTCCAATATGGAATCAACAACCCGGTGAGCAATTTCTGTCCGAATTCAGCAAACTTTGATTCGAGCTTTATCATCAATTCAGGACTCGTGTCTTTAGTTCCGGACTCACCGCGCGTCACTCGCTCTAGAAGTTGCTCCTGGATATCGGTAATTTCTGCGTGGGTTGCGCCGAGGCTGACTGCAAGGGTCGGGCGTTTGCTTTGCATCTCCTCGTGGTGAAGTATCTGGCGAATCGACTCAAGGCTCCGTGCCATCAGGCGCCAATGCTGGTAAACTGCACCCTGTTGCATCAACACCATCCAACCCATCCCTTTGATGCGATCGAATGCATACCGGATCGGCAGATTCTCCAGTCTGTCAAGCAGGTCTCGGCGTAGGGATAACCATACCAACAGCACTCTGCTCCAACCCATCACCGCCATAAGTAACAGGGGATAAAACAATAGACCAACCACAATTTCATAGGGGTTTGGTAAGTAAGCGCCGGTGTCCCAGAGCCAGTGATCGACGGCGGTGAATAGGGCCAGGAATGCAAATAGCATTGGAAAGCCCACCGTCAAACCAAAGGCACTGACCTTTACCCAGGAATTTGCTTCCTCATTTCCGCGTAAAAAGAGACGTTCGGCCACAAACGTGTCCGTAATGTTCGCGCACAGGCTTCTTCGGCCATCACTCTTATTCTCACTCAATGATTCGGAGGATACAAAGAACAAGTCTCCGAGATTATTCAGTCGCCCGGGAATTCCAGGCCAGCTAAGCTTTGAAAAGCGTAAGCGCACCGTTTGAAGGAATGACCACAAATGCCAGCTAAGGAGCAGTAATAGCACCGGGACCAGCGGAGATACGCCACTCTCGGGGTGAATCGATCGGTACGAGAATCCCAGTCCGCGATAGGACGGTGATTGTAGTGGCGTATTGCTCCAGCACAAGAGGCTCCACACTACACTTATCGTCAGGCACTCAACCAGAATCAACGTATATAGCGCAGCGGCTGGGTCCTTCAGAGGTGTCTTGAGCAGACATCGCAAGCTGAATGATTTCTGTTGCCATACGACGGGGAACGTCTTGCGAATGGTGAATCCATAGGTGAACAGCGCTACAGTCAACAGCACCAGTGCAGCTAAGAATCCCGGCCAGCTTGTGTTTGAGATGAAGTGCAAAGCCAGCGCCGGGCTGGAGGTCACAAACGCCATCAGGAACAGGATCGACGCACCAATCATGAGGTAAACAGCTCGCGGGCTGAGCGCATCGTTCTCATCAAGTGCCAGATTTCCAGTGAGCGTCGACCAATAGCGCGCTTTCCAAATCATCACCGTATGCATACAGCACATTAAGCCGATTAGAATCGCAATACCCGTCCAGAGTCGCGAAACTGGATAAGGAAACGCCAGCCGGTGGTGAAGGTCATCTTTCACCCGGCTACAGGGTTCAAGCGAGAAAACCCCATCCTCATTGATGGCGGGCAAAATATTCGGATTTTCGGTGGCACAGGGCCTCAACTGTGCGAGCGGATAATATCCATCTGCCCCGATCACGGTCGCCCAAAGAGACGGATGAAATTCCTTTCCCGCGGATAGTGGATCATCGTACCCAAAGTCCAGTGCTTTGCGAATATTGGGAACCTCTGCCTTATCCCAGAACGTCATGCTGGCGGCGTTATAGTACGCCACACCCTCAGTATCCGAGTAGGCTCGGTTGTCTATCTCAGTCATCGGAAATGGACTAACGGTAATCGATCCGAGGAACGGCGCGCTATCCACTTCGCGCACCATGAGCAGATCACTGTCCAGGAACACCAGTCGAGTATCGGGCGATGATCGGCGGAGAAATCTCGCCAGAAATATCTGATCTAATGAACTGGATGGAGTGCTGATCAGCAAATAGCGAACTTGATCGTGCCGCAGTTGGCGAGCCAATGTCATCAATGCCGCTTCCTGTGCAAGCGGCGTGTTCTCCCGCGAAAACTGCGGTAATTCATCCTGCTTACTCTCGTCCTTTCCTGATAGCCGAAGGTAGGGACTGGGCGCCGCAACCGAAGGAGAGTCGGTACCCTGTGAGTCGATCTGGGCGTTGCGAAGCATGGATATTTCTCGCGGGAAGCGAAAATCTTCTATGTCGAAATGTGAGTTCGTAGGGTCAAAAACGTTAGCACTTCCGAGCGCGGTGTTATCCTCCGAGAGCCTAGCAACATGCTGAAACACCTCCTGCGATGACCGAACCCCGGCCGAGCTCAGGCGATCGAGCAGGGTTTGTTGCGCATACAGCGAGTCCATGTCGAAGGAATAGTAGTTGATTTGCGGTCCTTTTCCCGGAGAGCCGCCTGTAATCATCTTGACAGCAAGGGATGTTGCCGTCCCCCCTTTACGTCGAATACATCGAGCCCCGGATAGCGTGCGTGGGCATCCTCAATCCCGACGCGGAGGGAGGCCGTCGACCCGGTGTACAGCGGTCCAATGATGGAGACGTGGCAACCTTTTCCTCGCCGAAACCGGCTTTGATTTGCCGGTACATCTGGCAAGTGTGAGGCGGGATCGCATCGACCCTCAAGTTTAAGCCCGTCCGCCAGTTCTTTTTCATAGGCAAATGCGTGCGACAGCTGAAACCCGTCCACACCTTGGGTTGGAGTCTCGGCCACGAGAAACAGATAGATCACATCGTAATAGCTTTCTGACGGGGCTATAAAACCCGATGATGACCCTACCTGCAACGGCACATGCCGCAATACAATCAGACCGGGTTCCTGCTCCCGCTCCGGATCGTGGCCTGACTCTGGTTCCCCAACTCCTGCCTCGCCGCGGCCAGCGCCTCCGCGCAATGTCCAAGGCAGCCAATAGGAACTGCTCACGTAATGGTTATCGCTCGCCGCCTCCAGAATTGCCACAATCGCGCGGTCAAATGACAATGCAAGATGGCCATGTATAGGATCTGGCACGGTTGCAACAACAGCAGTTATGTGTGGGGCATAGACTGCCGGCCTATCTGCACTGGCGTTTGGTGGATCCGGCAGCCCCCAGCGTTCCGGAACGTCGCCTCCGCATCCCCAGTCCCGGCCGGTCGCTTTCAAATCGAGATATACATCCAGTTCGTGATTTCCTTTTTGCAACTCTCCCTTTATATCCGGAGTCTGTTCCTTCGCTCTCTCTTGGCGGCGGCTTACTTCGCCGACATCCCGCGCAGGAGCCCAATAACGACACGAGGCGAGCCACGGCCCGTCTTTCAATGACGCTTTCGCCAGGGAGCTTCCTACATTCGAATTGGCCGCAGCGTCCGCTAGCTTGGGAATGAGCTCGTCTGAATGGAAAGATGATGTCGGCATCCCTGGTCGAAGCAACACAGAGGCGGCCAGAATAGCTCCCAATGTAAATCCCTGACGTCTCTCCATAAGACTCCCGGGTTATTCGAATCGTGTGAACTCTGATTCGGAGAAGCGCGAGGTGTCGCAAAACACTGAGCTCAGCTCTAGCTGATTCAGAGAACAACGCCTGAACTCCCCAGAGACATGTCAAGCAGAAAGGAGGGAACCACGCAATTCTGCCCATTTCCTCATTTCCTGTCAAGAGAAACAACGAAACTGTGGTGGTTCGCAACCGGGCTGCGAGGATGGTCGGATCAGAAACAACAATGCCGAGGCTATATTCAGTTCGTAAACATTCAGGTTATCGACCAGAGGAACTGTCTGGGATGGCATCCGTTCTTTAATCTTACAATTCGAGTTAGAAAGAGTTCGTCTCTTTAGATCAACTGCGGTGCTCCAACCTACGCTGGTGCTTCCACTGATGCTATGTGCACAAAATCGAAGCCGGGAGCATCGGTTTGAAAAGTTCTTCTGTCCCACAAGCTATAGGTTTTGAAACGGCCAGATCGGGGAGGTCCCGCCATTGATTTCTACGGGATTTACGAAGGGCGTTTTTCGACGCCTTTTTAAACCACCTTCGCAAGCCCCCTGATGGACCCTACCCGACGAATCAGTGGCGAACTACAACGACTGCGTTCCGGATCATCCACCCGCTCAGGGCGCGCCAATCTCGTGATCGTTGCCTATCCCGGCATGCGGCCCAGTCTGCCTTTCGATGGCAACCCATCCGCGGGCGCCCAAGTTGACGTATAACGGGCGACGCGCTCTCTTGAGCGCCCGCGTCATGGGCGCTCGGCACAAGGGCGCGTCGGCGACCCTACGGCCATGTGACTCGCGTTCAATTGCCAATGTGCGCATTGGCATCGGTTAGAGAATCTCTGGCCACATGCCCGTTTGAGGGTATCTGTCCCGTCTGAATGCTGAAATGCGTGACGTAGTTGCCGCTGCCTTCTATACTGGCGATCTACGGCGCCTTCACCCCGATGAAGCTAGAAGAATTTTTTAATTCCGAGCTTGTCAGCCTCCCCGAAGGGGGCTTCGACGACGCGAAGGAAGCTTTTGATCATTTTTTAGAGGAACTTTTCGAGCGCTATCAACGCCAGTTGAAGTTGATTGACGACAGTGAGTTTCCAGATTTCAAAGCTGCAATGCCAGATCTGGCCGGGGTCTCGCAGACGCTCTCAGCATCGTTGGTGAAGGCGGTTCGAGCCTCCTTGAATGGTCGCGTGCACAGGACTTATCAGGAGGTATCCTGCGAACTCTCCAAAATCGACTGGAATCCGTTTCGCTCCACGCTCAAGGAAACGAACGAGCCAATCAATCTCAGCGATCCATTTTCGCCTTATCGATATGCTATCGATCACCCGTCACTTTACAGGATTAGGTCAGATAGGGCCGAATTTAGAACACCTAGTCGAGGCGACATATTTCACGTCCCCTTTGAGAAACGCCGCCTCGTAGGCAATCAGCGCTACAGCATTACAGGTCTGCCCTGCCTATATCTAGGAAGCTCTCTCTGGATCTGCTGGGAAGAACTCGGGCGTCCTCCACTCGACAGCCTCTGGGTTTCGCGATTCCGCATTACAAAACCGGTGAGTGTACTTGACTTTCTGTTTTCACCTCATCAGGCGTGGCGAATGTCCGAAGCACTCCGTCGCGGAAACCCTCGCGCCATCGATCGTAGCTCCGAGGAGATTCTGAAGACTCGGTTCAACACGGAATTCCTCAAATCCTACGCCTCTTGCTGGCCGCTGTTCGCAGCTTGCTCTATAAGACGTGATCAGCGCACCGGCCCGTTCGTTCCGGAGTACATCGCCCGCAGCTTCTCCTTCAATGGGTCGCACAGGAGGGCCAAGTAGATGGCATCCGATACTTCTCAGTAAGGACCCCTACGAAGGGTGCTCATCTTTTAGCTCATTCTAACTGTGTGTTTCCTGTAAAAACGACAGCGATCAGGGGTCATTGTGCCGAGCTAAAGCAAACTTTCGCGCTGACCGAACCAATTTCCTGGGAGGCCTTGACCGCGGCTAATTTTGGCGACAGGCAGGTCATCACCAATAGAGACTCAAATGCATTTGCTCCGATCAAGCTGAACAGAGACCTCGACCTGCAGTATTCGCAAACCGATTTCTTTAAAATCGTGCTCAAGCTGGAAGCAGTTGAGAATAGGCCGAACTGTTCGAGAAACATCGACGCTCCTAGCGTAGGTCTTGATAAGCCGGCCAGTGTTTAGGAATGTGCTCGACTCCACCTGGCCGTAAAACGGGCGACGCGCTCTCGTGGTTCCAGTATGGACGGCCGGTGGCGGCACAAGGCACCG
>CAVTTW010000015.1:0-12137 GCA_963737665.1 uncultured Acidobacteriaceae bacterium | reverse complement strand
CGAGGCAGGGCCGAGCCAGCAGGAACTCGCGGCCCGATTGAACATTCATCCCAGCCGGCTGGTGGCCATACTGGATAACCTCGAGAAGCGCGGCCTGGTGGAGCGGACAGCCCACACCCGTGACCGGCGCCTGTACTCCATTCAACTGACAAAAGATGGCAACGAGATCCTGGAGCAGATCGGGAAGGTGGCGCGGGAGCATCAAGACGCCTTGCTCTCCGCTCTTGATAAGGAGGAACGGGAGGCCCTTGCTGCTCTGCTGCTCAAGATTGCCGATCAGCAGGGTCTCGTGCGCGGGGTCCACCCGGGATATCAACAATCGGGAAGTTCCAGGCCGGTCGAGGGCCGCCCCGCCAGACAAATGCCAAAGCCCTGAGGTTCCGCCTGCCTGGCAGCGGTGGCCTGTAACCCAGAGCGCACCGGCATTCGGCAGGCAGAGCCGGTGCGCCGCCCGACTCAGGCTTGCGTGTAGTCCATACCGTCCAGGTCGGCGATCAGGCCCGGCCCGGTCGGATTCCAGTTCAGCTTGCGCCGCGTAATCGCGCTGGAGGAGGGCATATCCTGCCTGGCAAAGAGAGCCAGCCAGCCGAAATGCGCCTCAGCCTCCTCCGGCGTGATGCTGACCACCGGTACCTTCAGCCCGCGGCCGTGCGCCTCGACAACCGCCCTCATCGGCACACCCTCTTCGTCCACCGCGTGATAGATCGCGCCCGGCTCCCCCTTCTCAAACGCCAGACGGTACAGCCGGGCTACGTCGGAAACGTGCGCCGCCGGCCAGCGATTGCTGCCGTCGCCGATGTATGCAGAGACGCCCTTCTGGCGCGCCACGGCGAGCAGGTAAGGTACCAACCCCTGCTTGTGGGTGTCATGAATTTGCGCCAGCCGCACCACCGAGGTGTTCACGCCGCGTTCCGTCAACCCCTTCACCGCCGCTTCCGAACCCGCACGCGGATTCCAGGAGGAGGTGGGGCTGTCCTCCGTCGACGGCTTGCCGTCCACATTGACCGCGATCGCCGTGCCCGAGGTGACAACGAACGGCCGGTTCGAGCCCGCCAGCACCTCGCCAATCGCCTCGATCGCCTTGCGGTCGTCTTCCACGTTCTTCTCAAATCGCGAGAAATCGTGGTTGAAGGCCAGGTGAATGATGCCGTCCGACCGGGACGCGCCTTCGCGCAGGCTGTCGAGGTCTTCGATATTGCCATGAAGCACCTCAGCACCCGCCTTGCGCAGCTTTTCGGCGCCCGCCTCCGACCGTGTCAGTCCCAGTACCTGATGCCCCGCCTGCATTAATTCCGGAACCAGCGCCGAACCGATGAATCCCGGCGCTCCGGTCACAAAGATACGCATGATGATGTCTCCTCAAGTCTCACGATTACGCGGCCTGTTTGCGCCGCCTCTCACTAGATGGCCCCGGACCTGCGGACGATCTATACTGAAAGTCCGAATGATCAGTCCAATCGTCCTGCCGCTACCGTCCCGCGAGGCCCAGGGCCTTTCCGCCAGGCCTGCCGGTGAACCGCCCTTGCCGCCCGCTCTGGGATCGAGTCAGCGCATGGATCCGCTCTCCGAGGTCCTTGCCCTGATGAAGCCGCAGCTCTACGTCGCCGGTGGCTTCGCGATCATGGGCGATCTGTCGGTCCACTTTCCCCGGCATCAGGGAATCAAGTGCTACGCCATGCTCGCCGGAGAGTGCTGGCTGGCCGTCGAAGGCGTGCCCGAGCCGGTGCTGCTCCACGCCGGAGACTGCTTCCTGCTCCCCCGCGGACTGCCGTTCCGCCTCGCCACCGACCTCGCGCTCGAACCGGTTGCCTATACCGTGGCCGTGGCCCAGCTCGGCATGAGAAGCCAAGCCCCGGAGGTTACAGCCGGCGCGCGCTATATCGCCGGCGGCCACTTCGCTCTGACCGGCGGCCACGCCGACATGCTCCTGCACTCGCTGCCGCCCATCGTCCACATCCGCCGCGAGCCCGACAAAGCCGCCATGCGCTGGTCGCTCGAGCGCATGCGCGAAGAGCTGCGCAACCCTCAACCCGGCGGAGCGTTGATCGCGCAGCAGCTCGCCTATACGATGCTCATCCAGGCGCTGCGTCTGCACATGGCTGACGCCGCCAGCGCAGGTCCCGGCTGGCTTTCTGCGCTGTCTGACAAACACATGAGCCTGGCCATCACCACCATGCACAACGACCCGGGACATGCCTGGACGCTCGAGTCGCTGGCCGAACGCGTCGGCATGTCGCGCTCGGTCTTCGCCCTCCGCTTCCGCGAGACCGTCGGCGCCACGCCCATGGAGTACCTCACCCGCTGGCGCATGCTGCTGGCCGCCGACCGCCTGAAGAACTCCTCCGACGGCCTCTCCGCCATCGCGCACGCGCTCGGCTACGCCTCCGAGAGCGCCTTCGGGAAAGCCTTCCGCCGCGTGATGGGCCATTCGCCAAGGCAGTACATTCGGTCCGCCGGACCGCGCGCGATTCCTGAGTACGATGCCGCAGAAGACCATGAGCAGGAACCTGTTGCGGCCGGGTAACGGGGTCAGGCAACATCCCAAAGAGCGGGTGCTGCCTGACGCGCGTCTCCGGCGACGCCGCTGCTAGAATTCCCGGCATGGAAGCCATTCAGTACAACCTGCCGCAAGACCGCATTCCCCGTGCCTGGTACAACATACTCGCCGACCTGCCGACGCCCATGGCGCCGCCCCTGCACCCCGGCACCCTGCAGCCTATCGGGCCGGACGATTTGGCACCCCTGTTTCCGATGGCGCTCATCCTCCAGGAAGTAAGCACGGAACGCGAAATCGAGATTCCCGATCCTGTCCGGCAGGTCTATGCGCAATGGCGTCCCTCGCCGCTCTATCGCGCCCGCCGCCTGGAGAAGGCGCTCGATACGCCGGCAAAGATCTACTACAAGTACGAAGGCGTCAGCCCCGCCGGCTCGCACAAGCCCAACACTGCGGTCGCGCAGGCCTATTACAACAAGGTCGAAGGCACCAAACGCCTCGTCACCGAAACCGGGGCGGGTCAATGGGGCTCTTCGCTGGCCATGGCCTGCGCCTTCTTTGGTCTCGAATGCAAGGTCTACATGGTGCGCGTGAGCTATAACCAGAAGCCCTACCGCCGCGCCCTGATGGAAGCGCTCGGCGCCAGCGTGACCGCCAGCCCCAGCACCGAAACCGCGTCCGGTCGCGCCATCCTGGCCGAGCACCCTGACACCAACGGGTCGCTGGGCATCGCCATCTCTGAAGCCGTCGAAGTGGCCGCCAAAGATCCGCACACCAAGTACGCCCTGGGCAGCGTGCTCAACCACGTGCTGCTGCATCAGACCGTCATTGGTCTCGAAACCATCGAGCAGATGGCCATGGCCGGCGACGAGCCCGACGTGATCGTGGGCTGTACCGGCGGCGGCTCCAACTTTGCCGGCCTGGTGATGCCCTACCTCGGCCGCAACCTCAAGGGCGAAGGCCACGCACGCATCGTCGCGGTCGAGCCCGCGGCCTGTCCCAGCCTCACCAAGGGGCCCTTCGCCTACGACTTCGGCGACACCGGCCACCTTACGCCGCTGGTCAAAATGCATACCCTTGGATCGACCTTCATTCCGCCCGGAATTCACGCTGGCGGACTGCGTTATCACGGCATGGCGCCACTGGTGTCGCACGTTCTCGAACTGGGGCTGATCGAAGCCACCAGCGTGCAGCAGCTCGACGCGTTTGCCGCCGGCATTCAGTTTGCGCGGGCGGAAGGAATTATCCCCGCGCCCGAGGCCAATCATGCCGTCGCCGGAGCGATCCACGAGGCTCTCAAGTGCAAGGAGGAAGGCGCGGAGCGCACCATTCTCTTCAATCTCTGCGGCCACGGACACTTCGATATGCAGTCCTACATCGACTACCAGGCCGGCAAGCTGGAGAACTACGACTACCCCGAAGAAGAGATCGCCATGGCGCTGGCGGGGCTGCCGGCTGTGGGATAGAAGGCGCCGCGTGCGCGGGGATTTATAGCGGCTTGGTCAGTCCGCCGCCTGGGCCAGGTTGGCCATATCGTAGCGGGGAGTGGTGGCCATCAGCTGCGTCACCGCATCGACGTGGCGGATTCCACCGCGCGCCCCCGATGCCGTGCAGTTCAACGCCGCGGCGGCGCAGGCAAAATCCAGTTGCTGCTCCAGTTCCCATCCCTGCAGCAGGCCATAGATAAATCCGGCGTGAAAGATATCGCCGGCGCCGGTGGTGTCGACCACGGGCACGCGATACGCCGCGTGCAGATGGAATCGGCTCCCGTCCCACGCCAGCACGCCCTCCTGTCCCAGCGTCGCCGCCGTCACCCGGCATCCGTAACGCACCTGCATGCGGCGAAGAGCCTTTTCGAGCGTGCGCTCGCCGGTGAGACGCCCCGGAAAATCGCGGCTGACAATCAGGTAATCGATGTTCTCGATCAATGCATCGACGCCCGGATAGGTTTCATCGAGATCCGCCACCACCGGGATGCCCTCTGCCCGAGCCCAGCGCGCCGCCACGGTTGCCGCCGCGGTCTCATAGCCGTCCACGTGCAGGGCGCGCGCATTGACGATCCATTCGCGGTCCAGGTCGGAAGGCTGCAGCAACAGCCGCTCGTCGCGCCGGCATAGCACCGTGCGCTCGCCTCCGCCATCGACAACGATCAGCGATTGCGGACTGGCCGCGCCGGCAACCTCGACGAGCCGCGCATCCACGCCGGTACGAGCGAACTCGCTGCGATGCAGGCGTCCCGCGTCATCATCGCCGAGCTTGCCCACATAGCGCGTGCTCATGCCCCAGGTCTGGCACGCGACCACCGTGGTCGCCGCCTGGCCGCCCGGCATGATCGAGGCGCTGCTGTATTCCACCTTGGAGCCGCGCGCGGGATACGACGCCAGAGGGATCAGCGTGTCCGTGGCATTGAGCCCCACACCTACCAGATCCACTATCGATGCCGCGGCCATACATGCAATTGTAATGGCGCGTCGTCACTATCTGCCCGGTCTGGATATGCCCGATGCGGCTTTCCTCACGCCCTCGGTCTCAGGAGAACCCCGTCGTCCGGCCCAGCCGCCACGCGCAGAGTCCTGCGGTTAACGCCAGCACTGCGGTCAACACCCCGACCCAGCCGAAATTCATGGCCAGCTCCGGTACCCGCGCCTTGAGGCCCAGCCAGATGAAGACACCCACCGCGGCGGCCATGATGAGGTAATCCCACCACGCGCGGCCGCCCTCGGCAGCGGCGCCCTCGCCGCCATAGGCGCGCAGCACGCGGCTATAATCCAGCCCATAACGGCCGCACTCGCGCACCAGGGAATCGTTGACCGAGCCGTGTTCGCGCTCCGTAGCCACGGCAGTACTGACCGCGAGCGCCCCGGCGATCATCACCAGCGAGCCCGCCACCACCAGCAACCGGTGCATGGCGTCAGCGTGCGCCAGTTCGCCGAAGACCAGTGCGCCCCAAGCCAGCCCCCAGAGCTGGTTGGTGTTCGAGAGAGGAATGCCGCGGCCGATGCCCAAATACTTGGTGGCGAATTGTTGAAATAAATCGCCGATCACCCACACAAATCCGCCCAGAAAGAGCCAGAAGAGCATGTGCCCCACCTCCGGCGAATGAAACACCGCGGCGTGCGTGCCGCCGTCGAGCGCCAGCACCAGCGCGAACACCGTGCCCAGCTCGCCGATGGTAAACACGGTGACAAACGAGAGCGGATTCATGCCGCTCACATACGCCTTGCGGTAGGGAATGTACATGGTGCCCCACAGCAGGCTCGCGCCCGCGGCCGCAAGAATGCCGCTGACGGCGTGGCCGGCGTGCGCACCACCCCCGTGAATGGTGCTGAAGCCCAGCATGATGGCCGCGCCGACGATGGCCAGGGCACCCAGCACCACCTTGGCGATATTCCGAGGGCTTCCACCCTTCAGCTCTCCAAAGAGCACGCGCCCCCACATCAACCCCACCAGCGAATTCGCGTTCCATAGAGGAAAGGCAATGGCCAGCCCCACGTCGCGAATGGCAAAGACCGTGAGCGTGTTCGCCACTGCCCACAGCATGCCCGCGACGATGGCGATGGGGATGAGGTGCCGGTTCAGCGCCAGGTCAGCGAACACGCTGCGCGTGCCCTTCACCAGCGTAGGCAGCGACCACCGCGCGGTGAAGACGCCCGCCACCATGCACAGCGAGATCGCAAACGGCGAGAGGCCGGAGTTGACCAGCTTGGTGGGCGCCTCGGCCGCGCCAAGCCATACGCCCGCCGCCAGCCCGCACAACACGCCGATGCCATGCACAGAGCGAAACTGATTTCCCGGCTTGACCGTGGCCCTCATCGCGAAGAGATCAGTCCTTTCCCGTGCGGCCGTCCGCTAGGCAACGGGCCTGCCGCCCAACAATCTGCGCCTATCAATGCAGTGTGATCAGGAGCGCGAGGCCGATGCCGAGAACGATCACCGGTATCAGGAAGTGGCTGTCGGTGAGGATTGCCCGTATTTTTTCAGGGGAAGTCATGGCCGTCCCGTTGCCCTCGCAGCGCCAGCGCAACCATAAAGATGCGTCGCGGCCAATGTCAAGAAACGCCACATGCGCAAGCCTGGCGCTGACAGCGATATCCGCCCATCTGCTTGTGGCCGCCCGAGAGATCATGCGCGTTGTGCCGAGGCCACTCGCGCAATCCCCTGCAGATCAGGAGTGAACTCAATATCGAGGAAGCCGCTCGCCTCCAGCAGTTCGCGAATAGCATGTTGTTGCCCGTATCCGATCTCAAGGACGATGAAACCACCCTGCACAAGCGCCACAAACGCTGCGGGAATGAGGCGACGGTACACGTCGAGACCGTCGTCTCCGGCAAACAGGGCTATGGCCGGCTCGAACTCGCGCACCTCGACGGCCAGCGAGGCCCGCTCCGTCTTCGCGATGTAAGGCGGATTCGAAACCACGATATCGACGCGTTCGACAGCCGGCCGAATGCCATCGGCGATGGGCGCCAACAGATCGCCGCGCAAAAAGGAGATGCGGCTCGCGACACCGTTCCGCTCGGCATTCTCCTGCGCAATCGCCAATGCCGGCCCGGAAAGATCGATGGCTGTCACGCTTGCCGTGGGCACCTCATGGGCCAGCGCGATGGCAATGGCTCCTGAGCCCGTGCCTACATCCACGATGCGCGGGCGGGTGAAACGGGCGGCCAATTCCAGCGCCTTCTCGACCAGGTGTTCCGTCTCCGGCCGCGGAATCAGCACATCGGGCGTGACCCGCAGCGGGAGCCCGTAGAACTCCGTCTCGCCGAGAATGTACTGCACCGGCTCGCCAGTTGCGCGGCGCTCGATCACGGCTGCATACTGCGCCGCTTCGCGCTCATCCAGCTTCTCGGTCCAGCGCGCCAGCAGCGCGGCCCTTTCGTGTTGCATCACGTGGCGCAGCAGCAGTTCGGCATCGCGGCGGGCACGATCCGGGTGCGGGCCGGCGCGCAGTGCCGCTTCACCGCTTTCGAGAGCCTCCTGCAAGGTCATTACGCGGCTTGCGTCTCGGCCTTCAACTGTTCCGCCTGGTAGTGCGTCATCAGCGCATCCACGATGGGCTGCAGCCGGCCTTCCATCACCAGGTCAAGCTGGTGCAGCGTGAGGCCGATGCGGTGGTCTGTCATCCGGTTTTGCGGGAAGTTGTAGGTGCGGATCTTCTCGCTGCGGTCGCCGGTGCCCACCTGCTGCTTGCGCTCCTTGGCCAGCTCCGCGTTCTGACGCTCCATCTCCTGCTCGTAGAGCCGCGAACGCAGCACGCGCATCCCCTTTTCGCGGTTCTTGATCTGCGACTTCTCGTCCTGGCAGCTCACCACCGTGTTGGTCGGAATGTGGGTGATGCGCACCGCCGAGTAGGTCGTATTCACCGACTGCCCGCCCGGGCCCGGAGGAGCAGAAGGTATCGATGCGCAGGTCCTTGGCCTCGATCTTGATGTCCACATCCTCGGCCTCGGGAAGCACCGCCACAGTGATGGCCGAGGTATGCACGCGCCCCTGGGTCTCGGTCGCGGGCACGCGCTGCACCCGGTGCACGCCGCTCTCCCACTTGAGCTGCGAATAGACGCGCTGGCCTTCGATGATGGCGATGACTTCCTTGTATCCGCCCACCCCCGACTCCGACAGCGACAATACTTCGACCTTCCAGCGATGCTGCTCGGCGAAGCGCGTATACATGCGGAAGATTTCGGCTGCGAACAAAGACGCCTCGTCGCCGCCCGTGCCGGCGCGGATTTCGAGGATGACGTTCTTCTCGTCGTTGGGATCTTTGGGCAGCAGCAGGACCTTGATCGCTTCCTCCAGCGCCGCGACCCGCGGCTCGAGCACCGCGATCTCTTCCTCGGCCATGGCGCGCAGGTCAGGGTCGCTCTCGGCCAGCATGCCGCGCGCATCCGCCAGCCCCTCGCGCGCCTGCTTCAGCTCGCGATACTTCTCCACCGGCTCCTCGATCTCGCGCAGAGCCTTGCCGATCTTCTGATATTTTTCGTGGTCGTTCAACACTTCCGGCAGCGCGAACTGCGACTGCAGTTCATTGAAGCGCTGCTCCATCTGTTCCAGGCGATCCAGCATGGCAAACTCCGTCGGCCCACGGCGTGGGGCAATCCTTGCATTCGGTTTATGGGCGGAAATAAGGGCGCAGAACAGTGTATGCGGCGGGCGCCGCTAGAGAAGGGCCGGGATGGGCTGATGAAGAGCCACGACAGTTCCTATTCTAGCGCGAATTGAATTGGCGCCCAAATGCCACTTTTGTGCCTTATGATTATCGGCGGCCTGGGCGCGGACTCCCGCTCTCCCGCCGAAACTCCCGAGAGAAGGCATGCAGACGATGGTTGAAATGGCGAAAGACGCAATATCCCGGCGCGAAGCGTTGCGCCGCACCTCGGCTGCGCTCGTGGTTGGCGGCATGAGCCGGCTCTCCCTGGCACAGGCTGCCGCTCCTGCGGGTGAAAAGGGAAAGAGTTTCCCCGAAAAGCTTCCTCTGGGGATGCGCCACCGCCGCTTACCAGGTGGAGGGCAACAACACCAACACCGACTTCTGGATGATGGAGTACCTGCCCCAGAGCATGTTCAAGGAGCCCTCGGGCGATGCCTGCGATCACTACCACCTCTACCCGCAGGACATCAGCATGCTCGCCGACCTGGGATTCAATACTTACCGCTTCTCGATCGAGTGGGCGCGCATTGAGCCCGAAGAGGGCCACTTCTCCAACGCCGAGCTGGACCACTACCGGCGGATGCTCGACGCCTGTCACGAGCATCATCTGACGCCACTTGTGACCTACTACCACTTCTCGCTGCCGCGCTGGTTTGCCGTCAAAGGCGGATGGCAGCAGGCCAATGCCGCCGACGCGTATGCCCGCTACTGCGAAAAGGCCACCCGCTACCTCGGCGACCTGATCGGCTATGCCTCGACCATGAACGAGCCGGATCTTCCCCAGTTGCTTAACTGGATCAACCTGCCCGGCGCGCCCGGCGGCATGAGCATCGCCCAGATGATGCAGGCCAGCCAGACCAATGTCCGCACGCAGGCCAATGCCCCGGAGTTCGCCGACATCTTTCTCGGCGACCCCATGAAAAATCGCGAAGGCCTGCTGGCCGCGCATGCCAAGGCCCGGGACGCCATCAAATCCGTGCGGGCCGCCTTGCCGGTAGGATTCAACCTGGCCATGCAGGACGACCAGCCCGCGCCCGAAGACAGCCACCTCGACGAGAAGCGCAAGGACGTCTACGGTCCCTGGCTCGATGCCGCCAAACACTGCGACTATCTCGGCGTGCAGACCTACTCCCGCTCCATTGTCGGCAAAAAGGATCTCCCCGCCCCGGCCGGCGCGGAACTCACCCAGACCGGCATGGAATTTTATCCACTCTGCGTGGAGCACGTCGTGCGCTATGCCGCCAAAGAAACCGGCGTGCCCATCCTCGTGACCGAGAATGGCATTGCCACCGAAGACGACACCCGGCGCGTGGCCTACTACCAGCAGGCCCTGGCCGGCTTGCAGCACGCTATCGACGACGGCGTCGATGTGCGCGGTTACGTCGCCTGGTCGCTGATGGATAACTTCGAGTGGATGTCGGGCTACACGCCCAAGTTCGGCCTGGTCGCCGTCGACCGGAACACCCAGAAGCGGACGATCAAGCCGAGCGCGGCGATCCTGGGCAACATCGCCCGCCGCAACGCGCTCTAGGCCGGTTTCCGACAAGGAAACTCAGGTCACGGCCGCGAGTCTTCCGGCCGCGATCAGTCGCCGGTATTGCGGTTGGGGATGTGGATGGGGTCCACGCCCGTGAAGACAGCCCCGCAGGCATCGGCGGTGGGGGAATAGGTCTTTACCCCCGAATACACCTTGCACATGTCCTCGATGCGAAACGTGCCGAACTTGGAATCATCGTGGGCCAGGGTGCGCTCCACTCCCTTGTGGCGGAAGCGCACATCCACGTCCACATCCTCGGCCTTGCTTGCGCCCTTGATCTTGCCGGCAAGCGTGTTGTTTGCTCCCGCGGCATAGCCGTCGCCCAGCGCCACGGCCCAGTGGCAGATGTCGCGCGAGTCCTGCTGCGTGCCTCGCCAGTTGAGAATCGTTCCCCGGGCGATCGCCGGTACGGAACCATCCCCGTTCAAAAGGATCGGGACGCCGTCGCCGAGAAACGTGTTGGCATTCTCCGCGCCCAGCGCCATGCCTTTCTTCAAAATCCAGCGCAGCGACACAAATCCTGACTTGAACAGCCACCAGTAGACGCAGTTGAAGCAGACCTGTCCCGACGGAAACGGATTCTGCGCCCGGGTCATCTTCTCAAACGGCGGATTGATGGGGCTCCCGTTGCCCACCAGCTCCGCGGCGTCGGCCACCGAACTCAGCCCCGGCGTCAGCGCAACGTAGGCCATGATCGCCTCGCGCACCGTGGCTTCCGGCTTGCTCAGGTAGAAATCCATGGTGAGCGCCGCGCCGCCCGCGCTGTTGAGGTCGGCCGGAATCCCCAGCGCCCCTCCCGTCTGCCGCGCCCAGTTGGTCCCCAGGTAGGTCAGGTGCAGCAGCCGCAGCGCGCGCACCGCGCGGCCTACCGTGCTGTTGCCGAACACCGCGTAGCGCGGATTTCCCGCCAGCGAAAGCGCGCGGCCCGCCGCGTCCGTGCTGATGGGCAAAGTCTGGTGAACATGGGCGGCCAGCCCCTGGTCCACCGTTTCGAGGTAGCGCTTGGTATCGGCGTAGCGTTGTTGCGGTGTCCAGGAGTCGCTCACCGCGCAACTATAAACACACGTCAGGCGCGCGGCAAGTTAAAACCTGCGGCGGCTCGAGACCGGATGTGCGCCTATCGCTTTCGCCTATTCACTCACGAAAGGATTCCTTATTCGTACTCCGTCGATCACCCTTCCGTGTTGCATGTCCTCCGTGAGCAGGAGAGTGCAGCCGGACTGGCGAGCCATTCGCAAGATCAGCGCATCCCACAAGGAGACCTGATGGAGTCTGTGAAGATCGATCGACGCCAGCACATCGGCAGCATCCGGCTGAGCCACGTGAAATCGGCAGAGCGTTTCGACTTTGCGGCGGGCGGTGAGTGCGTCTAATTTGAACTTCGTGGTCACGGCGGAAAAATACTCTTGCAGCACCTGGATCGAGACCACGCCCGTGCCTTCCCGTCGATGATGCTTCACGAGTTGCAACGCAGTGTCCTGCCTGGCCGGAAAGCGAGGATCGTCTGTGTAAACGAGAACGTTGGTGTCGAGGAAGACGCGCTTATGGCTTGAGACGGTCGGCATAGAGCTCATCGCGATTAAACTTCCAGTCGCCTGCATCTCCGCGTCCACTCAGACGCTCAAATTCGGCCAGGTCCTCCTCCAAATCGACTTCGCCCACGATGGTTCGAAGGTGGTCGCGGACAATCTGATTCACGGTCGTGCCCATCTCACTGGCACGTTTCCGAGCCTTGGCGAGAAGATCGTCTTCGATCGATAACGTGAGGTTCATTGACACATAATACGCGTACACGTATTACGTGTAAAGCATCTGAATGACCTGCTCCTCCACTGTAGGAGCCCAGTTCCTGGTCTTCTGCAAGAGGTCGTCCAAATGGCCTTCCACGTCAACCCTGCTGACTGCCCCATGGCGCTCCTGTAGTGACAAGCCCCGAAGTAGTCGTTGCCGGACTCGGC
>CAVTTW010000014.1:0-30179 GCA_963737665.1 uncultured Acidobacteriaceae bacterium | reverse complement strand
CGTAGCTCAGTTGGTTAGAGCGCTGCCCTGTCACGGCAGAGGTCGCGGGTTCGAGCCCCGTCGTCCCCGCCATACATTCCAAAAGACTTATGGGAACGTATGGACCTAAAGTGACATCGAAATCTGGGTTCGATATGGGTGCGATAAGAAATCTACCGCCCATTTTGAGAGTGTTTTTCATCCTTCATTTCACCCAGATTTGGAACCATCATCTTCACAACCTTGCTCTGTGCGGCCCGCTTGTTCGTGCTCAATGCTTGTGTGTAAACATCGAGCGTGATCCTGCTATTCGCGTGCCGTAAGAGCTCCTGGACGGTTTTGACATCCTCTCCGTTCGCCTTCAGCAAAGTTCCGAAGGAATGCCGGAATGTATGCCAGCCGATGTTCTTGTTGATGCCATTTGCCCTGGCAACTGGCCGGATATGGCGCTTCATCAAGTTGTCAGGCCAATAGGGCTGCTTGCCCTTCATGGTCTCGCTTGCGAAGACGAAATCGTCGTCTGATGCGTAGTCACTCTGGCGTCGCCACCGGAGAAGATCCTCCGCCATATAGCTGTCCATTGGGACGGGCTTGGCCGACGCTTCTGTCTTACAATTGCCGACTACCTGATGCCAGATTGATCGGGTGACATTGAGCTCCAGATTCTCGAAATCGACGTCGCTCCAGCGAAGTGCAAGCAGTTCACTGACCCGAAGTCCGGTTGCCGCGTCGAGAAGAGCCAACGTGCGCTCTCGGACGAACAACTTGCTGAGGAGGAGTTGAAGTTCGAAAAGTTCGAGAACCTCAGGCACCTTCTCCCTCTTCGCACTTTGACGGACGAGTTTGATTGGGTTGCGGTCAACCCACTCGTACCTCATCGCGTGATGGAAGATTGCGCTCATGATGTTTCGGATCTTCGCTCTCGTCCCCTTCGCCCGCTTAATGCTGTCCAGCCATTCTTCAACTGCTACTGACTTGACCTGATCGATCCTGAGATCCCCCCAACGAGGAAGGATCCAGCGATTCAGGTAGCATTCGTATGCGGCTCGCGTGGAGAATGCTTTGCGTCCCTTGCTTTCGCCGGCCAATTCCTTGAGCCGGTAGTGGGCAATCAGTTCGGCAACACTTCTCGGTCCACTTTCCGCGTGCGGGGCTTGTTGGTTGGCGTCAATGCGCAACGCTTGAGCTGCTTTAAGGGCCGAAGTTTCGTTGGCAAGAGTTGCGACCGTACCGACGATAGCCTTGCGGTATTTGCTCGTTCCGTCAGTTCCGGTCTCGTACCATCGGTAAATCCAAACATCCGATCCGCTGAGCCGCTTCTCGCGCTGCACGCTTCCTTGTTGATACCGTGTCCGCCTTGACATGAATACTCCTCGTAAAGGCGCCACGGATGGCTTCTTTCAGCCTACCGCGACGTGGGGCAGAGGTCGAGCGTGCGCTCCCGCTGCGTTCCAGACGGAAGCCTGCGAGACGATTTGTTTATTCGAATCCTTTGACGGAAGAGAATTCGGTCACGAAAAGGATCGAGATCAGGAGACTTTAGGGATCGATGCTCAACTGGCCCGTTGTTGCCGATCCAGCCACGCGTTCAGGTCAGATGCGCGGAAACGCCACATTTTCCCCACGTGGGAGCCGCGAATCTCCCCGCGTCGGGCTAACTTCTGCAGGGTCTTGTGATGAATGTCCAAGAGCTGTGCGGCCTGATGGCTGTTGAGTAAAGGTTCAAAATCAGGAATGCCGAATGAATGATTGTCGACTGAGCGAGGGGGAAATTTTGCTACCACCTGTGCCATTGGCGACCTCCTTTTCCACGAGAGTGCCCCAAAATTCCACAGGCGTCCAAGACCTTTTTCGTCAAGAGTGATGCTCAATAGGCATCATGAAGGCACATTTAGATATCCGCAGCACTTGAAGGGAACAATCAGATGTCCGATCACCTGAAATTGACACGGGAAGAACTCTATGGCCTGGTCTGGGCCAAACCCATGACAGAAGTGGCACGGGATTTCCAAATATCTGACCGAGCAATGGCGAAAGTCTGCGCCAAGAAGCAGGTACCGGTTCCCCCTCGCGGTTATTGGGCGAAGAAGAATGCGGGAATGACCGTTCCGAAGCCTCCCCTCCCCGAGTTCGTCGTGAAGCCTCCGAAGGAAGTGAAAGTCAGAGTCACGCCGGCGCAACAGACGCCTGAGAAGCGAAAAGTCGTCACTGCGTATGAAGACCGAAACCAGACGACTAAGAAAGCGCTCAAAGAATTTCGTAAGCCTCTTTCGGAAGCAATCGATTATTCGGTGCGCATCGAGGAATGGCGCTGCGATTACAGTTTTGGCCTCAATCCCTCGTATGATCCCTTGCACAGAGATAACGGATTATCTTCATTCCACGAATCCCCCTTCAACGAGTATCGTGATTTGGTTTTGAACGGAGTATTTCTTGAGCCCCGAAAGTTAAGAGAGAAGAAGTTTGAGGCTCGTCTCGAGCGGCAAGCATACCTGGACAAGAAGACCATTGAAGAAAACCTGCATCGCCACGAGGAATCGATGCCGAAAGGGGTTGGAGCCTTTCTAAGGCAAAATCTCTCTATACTGGCTTTTCTTGCAATTCCAGAGGATGCGTTTGCGCTCGTCCTGCAAAGTGCAGCGGGCTCATAAGATCAACTTCATGACCCTTCGTGGCCAAAAGCTGCGATACGGACACGGCACTATCTACGATTATTCCCTCCAGGAACGGCAAGACGATTAAGGCCAGACGGGGTGATGCTTGATGTCGGAAGGGATTTGATCGCATCGATGGAGTTCGTCTCACGATGCGATTAGATATGGGTCTGAACAATCTGGCGGATACTGGAGAAGATTTGATCTAACCGCCTGATCTTTGGCAGAATTGGCTCAAGGGTAATGGTGCGCAGTGCGACTCAGAGTCTCCCCCACTCTTCGCATCGCTACCGGATTGTTCCTGGCTGTCCTGTTGGGTGTTGTTGGATATCACGTCCTCCATTGGAGGATTCCGGGCTCCCCTGAGGCGTTGCTGGAACAAGCCGACGAGAAGTCGTGGGACAACAACTGGATCGCGGCCGAACCTCTCTACCGACAAGCTGAACTTCGCTTCAATCAGCAGCATGAGCTGTCGAAGGCCCTGTACGCGCATGTGAGCGAAATCCCTGCTCACAGTGAATCATCGATTAGTGTTCCGGCGCAGCTTGCAGAACTGACGGCGGACCTTTCTTTGCCGCAAGCCCAGGACCCTGAGACAAGGCTTCGCATCCTGACGATCCTTGGGATGCTGGAGGTTAATTACGACTCCGCAATGGCACGAACCACTTGGACCCAGGTCGAAGCTCTCGCAAAGCAGCGACACCACTACCTGCTCGCATCCAGGGCAATTGGCGAACAGGGTATCGCAGCATTCCTTCTTGGAGACATTGCCACTGCGAAAAAGAACGTGGTCAAGGCGTGGACCGTGGCGAAAGTCTTCGATCCTGCTGCCCACATTCGATATGCGAGCGTCTATGGCAATGGCCTGGTCGAACTGCAGAAGTACGGCGAAGCTCTTGGACCGCTCGACGAGGCAATGAAGGTGTCGAAGGACAAGCCGGACGTTGCGTATCCAACCATCGCAATCAATGCGAAGATCGAAGCCTTGAGCGGCCTGGGGCGAATCAAGAAGCATTGGCTCTGGCTTCCGAGGCGATGCAGCGCTCATCCAAATACCACCTCGCCGGGCATCTCTATGAGCTCTATCAAGCACGAGCTGGTGTGTACGGACGAATGGGCGACTGGAATCGTGCCTCAGATGACTACTCGCACGCTATCCAATATGCAAAGCAATTGTCGTATTGGCGAGGGATCACCGAGGCGGACGGCCTGCTGGCGAAGGTCCATCTGCAGCAGGGGGAACTGCAGTCCTGCTCTTGCAGCCGTTGAAGAAGCAATTGAAGCCAACAAGCAGATTCCTGATGAACTCTATTTTGTGCCGCGGAATCTCGCCATAAAGGCAGAGATTCTTGCGAAGCTTGGAGATGCCAAAGCTTCGGATGAACTCTATCAGAAGAGTACAGATCTCATCGACGCACTCTTGTCGAAAGTGCCAACACCGACCGTCGAGCGTCAGCTGCTCGGGCAATTGAGCGAAGTGTATGCCGGATATTTTGCCTCGCTGAGCAACCGAGGCAAGAACAGCGAAGCATTCCGAGCAATCGAGCGTGCCCGAGGCCGAGTCGAAGCGCAGGCACTTGAGGATCACGAACCAGTCGCACCTCACGAGCCAACGACTGCCGAGAAGCGTCTCACGAATCTCAACTTGCGATTGCTGGATACCGACGACGTTGGGATCAAGACAGAACATTCTGCAAACGATCTATGACACCGAACAACAGATCAATCCGAATTTCAAACCTGATCATTTCTCGACGGAGCCGGCGACTTGAACGAGTTGCAAAGCGACCTGAAGCCCGTCGGAACTCTTGTTGGAGTATGTCCTGGACGAGCCAAATTCGTATGTGCTCGCGATTAGCAAGACAGCTGTGAAGCGATACACGCTGAAGGCGAAGTCGGAATTGGAGAGAGAGGCTGCAGATTATCGATCCGCAGTGATAAAGCAGAAGGCAGACGTTGGGTTGGCGCAGCAGCTATTCAACGACTTGGTCAAACCAGTTTCGGCATACAGGCAAGAGCAATCGATCATCGTGGTGCCTGACGGAAAGCTTCATCTGCTGCCGTTCTCGGCCTTGTCGGATGGGGGCCACTATGTGCTGACTTCTCATTTGGTAACGGTGGTTCCATCAGGGACCGTGTTCCACATCCTCCGGCATCGGGAGCAGAATTTGGCTGTCGAGCCAATGCCGTATCTGGGAGTGGCCGCCTGGACAATTAACAAGCCGAAGAAAACGCTGTTCTCCGGCATCCTGCGTGGCTGCTTCGGGTCCGGAGAGAAGTGAACTAATCGCGTTGCCTGAAAGCCGACATGAAGTCGAATCGATCGCCTCTGATCTTCCAAAGCCAGATACGGTGCTCTTGGGAAGCGCTGCGACGGAAACGCAATTCAAGCGTCTGCCGCTCAGCCAGTACAACGTTTTGCATTTGGCACTTCATGGCTACGCCGATATGGAGTACTCGGATCGCTCGGCTCTCGTGTTTGCCCCAGAAGAGCACGGGCCAGATGACGGACTCCTCCAGATTCGCGAGATTCGCAGTCTTCCGCTGAAAGCAAACCTCGTGACCCTATCCGCGTGTGACACAGGTGTGGGACCGGTTGGCGAAGAGGGAGTTGCCAACATCGTGAATGCCTTCGTCGAAGCCGGCGCACAAACAGTTGTGTCCACGCTTTGGGAACTTGAAGACCATGCCACGGCTCATCTGATGACTGTCTTCTACGAGCATCTTGGACGCGCTGAGGAAAAGGGACAATCGCTGAGAGAGGCACAGCTTCAGATGATCGCATCCGGCGATCCGCCCTACTTTTGGGCCGGCTTCGAGGTCGTTGGTGACCCGACCGGCAGCCTGTTCAATAAATCCAATCTGAATTCGACCGCCAGGAGAAACCGACAATCGAATGAAGCTCAGTCGGCAACTCTCTCTGCTGATCAGCGAAAGAAGGTGCTTGATCGCGTTCTCGCAGCGCTGCAAAAGCGATTCTATGCGCCGGAGAAGTTGAACGGGGACTGGCAAGCCGCAGTGGAGCGGCATCGACCATTGATTGAATCAGCGAATACGCCAGCCGATTTTGAGAAGGAAGTCAGCGATCTCTTGAAGGAACTACAAACGTCGCATCTCGGATTTTTCCATCGCAGTGCACGGAGGGCATCAAGCCGCGCAGCGCTGAGCGCGACCTACCTGGAAGATGAGACAGAGTATGGCAAGCGATGGATCTTTCAGGATGTGCACGCCGGTGGCGCGGCGTCTGCGGCTGGTATCGAGCCAGGCGATATTCTCCTGACGCGTCGATGATCAAAACATCGTTCCGCCAGAACATCCAGTTTTCACGATGGGCGAGAAGACAAGCGTAGAGGTGGTCGGAGCGGATGAGAAGAAGCGCAAGGTAATCGTTGATGTGGCCCGCCCAAAAGGGAAAAAGCTACACTTCGTCGAACCGAAGTTGGTTGAGGCCACGGCATTTGAATGATGGTGTGGGATATCTGAAGATCGCCATGTTTCCTGGGCTCGTCGGAGTTGAGGTAGCAAACGAAATCTCTCGGTCGCTTGCGGCATTAGGCGAAATAGACAGCCTGGTAGTCGATCTCCGTGGAAATACCGGTGGGGGGATAGGGGCTCTACGAGTAATGAGCCTGCTAACGCCAACCAAAATTCCAGTCGGGTTCGCGCTTGCAAAGGACCGGGTAACGCCAAACCTGGACACGGCAAAGCACAGCTTTCGTCGGTTCGACACCATTCCGGAATCCAAGAGTTCTCTATGGTTTCTCGCTGCGAAGTTCGGCCCGGCGATGTTGTCGAAGTCGCCGATCGTACTTGAGGCGGAAGGACTCGGGGCAAAGAAATTTCATGGCAGGGTCGTGGTTCTGGTTGATCGGCACACCGCAAGCGCAGCTGAGATGATCGTTGCATTTGTTCGGGAGAACAAGCTCGCGATGATTGTCGGCGAACCAACAGCCGGCCGGTTGTTGTCCGCCACCTCTGTGAAAGTTGGAGAAGGGTACAGATTGGCTCTGCCCACGGGAGCCTACTACACCTGGAAAGGATCAGTACTTGAAGGGACGCCCATCGAGCCGGATGAACTTGTTGAATTCGACTGGAGAGAGCGGAGAGGTGGAGTGGACGCGCAACTGAACAGGGCGATTGAATCTCTAAGAAACGGAGGTTTAGCACAAGCCAGTTGAGTATCAAAATTGATCCATCATCCGCAGGTCGATTTGTGGCCACAAGCCGACTCCCACGGAACAAACACTGTTCCTTTGCATCCTGCCTGGCCGAGGCTAGTTGGACGCTTCCGAGGATCGATCCGGCGTTCCCAAGGCTTTGGCGCTGGCGTTTGGCCGTATGTGTGAGAACGGGGAGAATGCAGGTCCTAAGCACATTTGCGCACAGTCAGAGAGACTTGATGAAGTCTGGCAACTCTCTGTTCACAGCTTCGAGTTCGTCTCTCAAATTTGAAAAGACCTGGCGATAGGAATTGGCGGCGATCCGGAGGTTGAACCTGCGCGCGCCTTGTTCAGTAACTCTAAGGCTCTTCGGAATAAATCGGCTCTTCGGCTCAAGAAGCAAGAGTGCGCGTGTCGGTGACAGCGGATAGTAGAGCTCAAAACGTTCGACTGGGTCCATATTCGTGGGGTTCGCAGCGAGGTTGATGATCGGCTGATCTGCTGTGACGAAGGGAACCGTTGATTTGTTTTCGAGCAGATAGGGTATACGACTGTGAGCGTCGCCGAACATGCTGGCACCGACATTCAACGCAAGGATGATCACGAGCAGGTTTGACAAGCGCATGTACTGATCGAAGCGCTCACGCGGCATTGCTCCCATGATTCCGCGGACGAATTTTGTTCTCGTGTACTGAACGTTAAGGCCTCCGTAGAATTGAGCGCGGGTATCGCTCTGGTTGAGGAATGATATGTCGCCTTCGATCATTGATGTGATGAAGGGATTGAAACTCTCTTCCACGGCAGTGTGAAGGTCTTGCAGACCTCGCGGACGAGTTTTTCAGCTAGTTCAAATTGCTGAGGTGTTCCGCCTTCTTCTTCGAGCACCTTCTTTGCAATGATGGGCGCCATATGAATTCGAACAATTTGTCGATAGGTCTCGCGAGCAGGCTCGGGAGATTCGTCGATAAAACGACCGATCAGGGTTAGATCCTCGTCGGTGAGTTCCTGAAGGCGGTAGAAGTAGTTTTCGGATGCTACACCCATCAAGTTTGGGCGAAAAACTTTGCCGCGCATCAGGCAGAAGATGTATTCGCCGTCTGCCCAAGCTCCTAAGTAAAAACGGCTGACGAAGTGATTGAGCTTCTTCCCTACAGCGGGCATTTGCCAAGTTTAGCAGGCATGCAGACGGCGAGTTCTAGTCTAAAATTTCGCAAATGGGTGGCGAAGCACTACCTGATGGTGGAGGAATCAGCATTCAAACCCGAGAACAGATCCCGCGGCTCCTCACTGAGCGGAAGTCGCAGATTTGGAGAATCGTTCTTCGCATTCCCGACCGCAGTGCTGACTCTCCATGCCTCCATCCGCTCGGCCGGAAATGGGCGCAAGAGGTCGATCGGTGGCCGGTCGGGATCTCCGGGGTCAAGCCATCTGTCATAGTCTGACGGCGAGAGAATCACAGGCATTCGATCGTGCAAGGGTTGCACGAGGTTGTTGGGGTCCGTCGTGATGATCGTATAGGTCTCAAGGACGCCGCCCGTCGCCCGGTCCTTCCAGCGATCCCATAATCCTGCGAACGCAAAAACGTCTCCGTCCGCAAGCTCGATCGTCCAGGGCTGCTTGGCTTTTTTGTCGAGCTTCTGCCACTCGTAAAAGCCTGTTGCGGGTACCAGACATCGCCGGTGCTTCATGGCTTCGCGGAACACGGGGCTCGTGGTGACGGTTTCTGCGCGAGCGTTCACAGTCGAATAGCCGATCTTGGAGTCTTTCGCGAAAAACGGAACCAAGCCCCACCTCAAAAGGGCAAGCTCCCTATCGGCGGTGTCTCTGTTCAACCGAACGATGGGTTGCGAGGATTGCGGCGCGATGTTGTATGAAGGGGGAATCTCGAACGTCGACGGGATTCCAACGCGGAAAGCTTCGGCGATCCGTTGCTTCTGTGCCCGATTTTGGTATCGCCCGCACATGTCTGCAAGTCTAGCGCCCGGGAGCGCTCATCCCCCGATCACTCGCTGTAGGATCTTTCGCGCCAAGCTGACACTGTCCGAGACTGCTGCATAGATTCGTGGGGACGACGAACTGATGTCGTCCCGAGCCAGCCGCACAGCCGCAATGATGGCCGCCGCGATCACTACGGTACTCGCAAAGCGATCCTGATTCCGTCGTTCCTGCTCTTCTCGGGCAACTGCCCGCTTCATTTCGCCCATCTCTCGCCTCCTGTCTGCCGAGTCTTGGCCACAAGTTCGTGCGAAAGACGCCCCTGAAAGATGTCGGTTGGCAGATATCGTCGCGGCTGGCGGCAAAGTGGGCACTCCGCGACAATCCATGAGTCCGGCATCGTCTCCACCGGCGCCGGAATGTTCTGATGACACCCCTTGCAAACGATGACGAACGGATAAAGGCCGGAGGTAGGAGCGTGGAACACAGGACCAGTATAGGCGAATAAAAGGCGAATATGTCAAGAGCGCGCCTGGAATGGAAGTCCGGGCCGTATCCTTAAGCTTTGAACGATGCCGCGAGCCAGCCAAACTCATCCCGTTCACGCCGCCGATGGAATGCCTGCCGGTTGCGAGAATCCCTGAAGGAGAGGAATGGATTTATGAGCTCAAGCTTGATGGCTACCGCGCGCAGGCAATCCGGGACAGCAAAGGCGTTCGGGTTCTATCGAGGAATGGCAAGGATCTCACAAAGAAGTACCCGCTACTGGTGCGGGGTCTCAATGACGCGATTGCGGCGGATACTGCTCTCGATGGTGAACTGGTGGCGTTCGACGACGCTGGCCTTCCGAGCTTCAATGCTCTCCAGAATGCAACGCGCGAGACGAATGTCGTTTTCTTCGCCTTCGACGTTCTTGTGAGCGAAGGAAAAGATGTGAAGATGCTCCCGCTGCGGGCGAGAAAAGACCTTCTCAGCCGGATTTTCCATGCGAATGGCCACGTCCAGCTTTCAGAGCATTTCGGCGGACCGTTGGCCAAGTTCATCGAAGGCGTGAAAAGGATCAGCGGAGAAGGGGTCGTTGCAAAACGGCTCGATGCGCCGTACCAACCCGGTCGAAGGAGCGGATCGTGGTCGAAGAAACGAATAAACATCGGCCAGGAGTTCGTGATCGGCGGGTTCACACCCGGCAGCAATGGAATTGACGCCCTGGTTGTGGGGTACTACGAGGGCGGAAAACTGATATACGCTGCTCGGGTCCGTGCTGGCCTGGTTCCGGCGTCTCGTCGTGAGCTTTACGGTCTACTCAAACCGCACATCGTCAAGACGTGTCCATTCGCGAACCTGCCCGAAGCCAACGAGCGGCCGATGGGGGCAAGGGCTCACCGCCGCGAAGATGAAAGAGTGTATTTGGGTAAGACCGCGACTCGTTGCCAATTTTGAGTTCCTGGAGTGGACCGACTCGAATCACGTACGGCACATCAAGTTTGTCGCGCTACGCTCCGACAAGGATCCGCTGGCGGTCGTCCGAGAATGAGGTGGCAAACCGCGATCCAATCAATGATGTTCATTTGAGTGCCCGGAGGTCAGGGGGAATCCACGGAATTTAATCGCGTTCGGCAATGAAGAGTGCGCGAACCGCCCTTATTGCTTTGAGGCACTGGATCGGCCGGATCGCTTGGAGACTGCGCTCTTCGGCAATCGCGGAACAGCCTGAACGCCTGCCCAAAGCGTTGCGATCGTTTGCTCGACCACGAGAGTCTGGTCAGGCAAGTCGGGCACAACCCCCTGTATAACAAAGAGTGTGGCGAGGCCAAAGATCGTGAACCACCAGGTGTGGGCTACTACCATGTCATTCCTGCCTGGCAATCCTTCATCCCTGGCAACATCGAAAAACAGCTCCACGAAACGCGTGAACAATGGCGCGCCAAGGTCGTTAATGTATTGACCCGCGCGAATGCCGTTGCGGTTCTCAGGCCCGAAGAAGACGTTGCGAAACTCCTGTGGATGGGCGGTACAGAACTGGATCAAGCCGCGTGAGGTGGCAAAAAGGCGATCCTTCGACCGAGGATGTTTCGCGGCAATCGCGTCGAAGTTCTGAATCATCAGCCCAATCGTCTCGCGGCTCAACTCGGCAAGAATATGCGCTTTGTCGGGGAAATGCTGGTAGATCACTGCGTGGGTGTAGCCGATCTCTTCAGCGATGGCACGAAGCGTCACGGCTTCGTAGCCGCGATCGGCGAACATCTTACCTGCAGCCGCAAGGATTTCGCCCCGCAACCTCTCCTTGCGCTCTGCGCGGCGACTTGGTGATTTGGATGTCACTTCAATAGCTTAGCCTCTTTGGGCGATTAGTGCGACCGATTGTCGATTTATAACCATTGGTTGCAACGCCATCCTCTCATGGAGCGGGAGTTGCTGTGTTCAGCACATAAAACCACTGATTATTTTGCAACCATTGGTTACTATAGACCTCTAATTGGCAGGTCGCGCATTTGGATAGGCGGCCAAATTCGAGCCAAAGGAGAACACGAACATGTATCTAGTCATGGGCATTACCGGAAAAGTTGGAGGCGCCACCGCGCGGCATCTGCTGAAGCAAGGCAAACAGGTGCGAGCACTTGTGCGCGATCGCGAGAAAGCGGCGAAGTGGGCAAACCAGGGCGTGGAGTTAGTGGATGGAGACTGGAACGAACCGGCAGCCATAGCAGCGGCGCTCAAAGGCGTTGAGGGCGCGTTTGTTATGTTGCCGGCTGTTTGGGCACCCTCGCCTGATTTCAGAGAAGCAAAGGGCGTGATTGCGAACTATGTGGAGGCGCTAGCCAAGGTAGTGCCCCCGCGGGTGGTAGCGCTCTCGTCGATGGGGGCGAATAGAACAAGCGGGGTCGGGAATGTCACGGCACTATCACTTTTGGAGCAAGGTCTTCGCAGCTTGTCGTCTCCGGTCGCATTTGTGCGCGCTGGCGGCTTTTTCGAAAACTTTCTTTACGGATTACAGGCCGCCCAGGGCGGAACACTACCGGTCTTCTACAATCCTACAAACCGGAAATCGACAATGGTCGCGGCAGAAGACATCGGCGCAGAGGTGACTACACTTCTGACCGGCCCGGCGTGGTCAGGGCATCGCATCATCGAGCTGGGTTCGATGGTAAGCGCGGATGAAGTGGCCGGACAATTGGGTGAAGTTTTGAGTCTCGACGTGA
Organism: uncultured Acidobacteriaceae bacterium; assembly: GCA_963737665.1. GTDB lineage: Bacteria > Acidobacteriota > Terriglobia > Terriglobales > Acidobacteriaceae > Telmatobacter. The sequence continues at coordinate 18,251 of CAVTTW010000014.1, read as the reverse complement.
AAGCTTTTGCAATCCCGCGTGCAGGGTGGCCGGAAGCATTCCAGCAGTTCGGCATCCCGAAGGGCCACACTGGGCCAGCTGAAGAGATGTTTGAGAGCGTCAATGCGGGATGTATGGACCTCGGAATCACGGGCACGGAGCATGTTTCTGGTTCGACGCCCGCACGCGATGTGTTTGCGGCTGCGCAGAACGCCGCCAAGGCGTAAATCCGGGGCAAGCAGCTTCAGCTCCCTGGGGGCGGGAACAGCCAGCCGTGGCCACAGCGGCTTCGTGTTCGACCGGCGGTTCCTGCCTTTGGTGCTCAGCCATGGCCGACTTGTTGCAGAACTATTTGAACCATCGAACCGGCGAGAAGAGGATCAATGCAAATATGAAAACTGAACACACAGTCGATAAACCCGCGTGGGCAGGTCGAGCCACTCAAATAGCCGCAATGGTAACAACCGGCATTGTCGCCTTCATGTGGTTGTACTTCGGAAGGTTATATCTAATCCACGATCCCGGCGAATGGCGGATCGCCAATCAGCAGCTCGGATACCCGCTCTATGTCATCCCTCTGATTGGCGTGACCCATATCCTTGGCGGCGTGGGCCTTCTGATTCCCAATGTGCCTCGATTGACTGATTGGATTTATGCTGGTCTCTCAATCGATCTCTTGCTCGCGTTCTATTCACAACTGAATGGCGGTGGCAGTACCTGGGATAAATTCGATCCAATTCTCGTCATGGCGTTCGTCTTTGCTTCGTATGTCTTAAGACGCTGCATGCGCGCAAACAGGTGGTCGATATGAAGAACACGCTCGGGGGCCAGTTTTACTCTTCTGTGCCAATCAGGCCTTGGTTTTCACTGACGCCGGGCCGGTCGATTCGCGCACGATGAACTCCGGTTCCATCGTGACTTCGGCGGGGTATTCCTTTTCGCGGTTGGCGATGCGGTCGAGCAGCACCTGCGCGCCCTTCTTGCCCATCTCCATCAGAGGCTGGCGCACCGTGGTGAGCGACGGAGTGGAGTAGGCGGCGGACTGGATATCGTCGAAGCCAACCACGGAAACGTCGCCGGGGACCGAGCAGCCGGCATCTTTGAGGGCCCGGATGGCGCCGATGGCGGCGATATCGTTGAAGCAGAAGATGGCGGTGAAATCGCGGTGCTTTTCAAGCAGCGCCTGCATGGGCTTGTAGCCGATCTCGGGAGCCATGGGATGGTAGCCGGTTTTCATCGACCACCCGGCGGAGTCGATGCGAATCACGTTGGCAGGATCGATCTTGAGGCCAATCTCGCGCGCGACCTCCTGAATGGCCTCCCAGCGAAACTCGGAATCGGGAATGGCGCGCGGGCCGCGCATGAACGCAATGCGGCGGTGGCCCAGGTCGTGAAGATGCTTGAGCGCCTGCTCCACCGCGCTGTGGTGGTCGAGCACAATGTTGGTCACATTTTCCGCATGGCTGTGCGCGGAGATGGCCACCACCGGAACGGGTACCTCGATGTGGTCGGCAGAAGTGTTCAGTAACAGGAATCCGTCGACCGCGCGCTCCACCAGCATGCGCGGATACTTCTCGATCAGTTCGCGGTTCCAGTCATGACAGGCGGTAAAGAAGAAGTAGTGGGCCGCAGTGAGTTCCTGCACCACGCCGCTCATGACCCGGGTGAAGTAGCCTTCGCTGAGGTCGGGAGCGAGCACGCCGACGCTCATCGAGCGGCTCTGGCGCAGCGAGCGGGCGAAGTAGTTGGGCCGGTAATTGAGCCGTTCCGCCGCTTCCATGACCCGCTTGCGCGTCTCTTCCGGAATCGACTTGGCGGAAGGAGAGTTGTTCAGCACCAGGGAGACCGTGGTCTGCGACAGCTCCAGGTGCTCCGCGAGCATGCGCAGGTTCACGTGTCCTGGTGGGGTGGATAGCTTTCCTTTTGCCATGTTGGAGTTGTAACACGATTTACCTGGAGGCGAAACTCCGCGCCGGACAAAGCCCGTTACCGGAGTGGGTTCCCCGCTAGCCTACTCTGTCCGGATATGATTCGTGCCCGGTTTCAGTGGCTGGGTCTTGCCCTTGAAGTTGAATTCGCCGGTAAGCTGGCCGGGCAGCGTGATGGTGGCTTCGATGCCGGCGCCGTGGCGCTTGTAATCCACTTCGATCAAGCCATCGGGGTGAGGGAAGGTCGCCTTGAGCGAAGGCAGATTGCCCAGATGCGGGGCGATGCGCACGGTTGCGAATCCGGGGCTGGCTGGTTCGATGCCCGCGACCAGGGTGAGCAGGTCGTAGATGGGGTGCGCAGTCCACGCGTGCGAGTCGGAACGGGTATCGCCAGGGATCTCGGGCCAAGTGCTGAAGTGAAGCGGCAGCAGCTTGCGCCAGGGATCGAGCGAACCGAGGTAGTCGTCGGCCATCCCGGCATGTTCGAGGGCCCGGGCCAGATAAAAGCGGAAGTAGTAGGAGGCGCCAAGGACGCCATTCGGCGTCGTACCCGGTTCGATGGACAGCATCTGCCTGAGAGCCGGCTGCTGGCGCTCTTTGGGAAGGACGTCGTAGAGCACCGCCAGGATATTGGCCTGCTGGCTGAAGACCTTCTGGTCGGGATTGTCGGCCAGCAGGTTGCGCTGGGCGTTCCAGCATTTGCCGTAGATGGCGGAGCGCACATGGGACGCGCGTTCGCGGTAGTGCCCCGCGACGGCTGCGTCGCCGAAGTGCTGTTCGAGGTCGGCGGCATCGCCGAGGGCGCCGAGGTATTCAAGAGTCGTGATACAGGACTCGCCCTGAGCATCGTAGGTCGGCGTTTCGCCGGACGGGACCCAGTCAATGAAGCTCCACCAGGGGAGCTTTTCGAGCAGCCCGTCAGGGCGTTCATGGCGGCCGAACCAGTCGAGGACGGCGCGGGTTCCATCGATCGAAGATCGGACCGGCTCAGGGTCGGGCCGGTACATCCAGTAATCGTGCAGCATGCCGATCCAGAGCAGGGAAAAGGTGGGGATGTTCTGAGCGAGTGAACTGGGATAGCGGCTGCGGGTGATGCCCTCGGGAATCCGCGATTCGTTGAAGGCCGAGAGGGCCTGGCGGCCGAGACGGTCGTCGCCTGCCACGCTGTAAGAGATGAGTGCCTGGATGCGGGTGTCGCCGATGTACTGGAGCTGCTCGTAGTAGGGCGTGTCCATGTAGGTTTCGTGGGCATCGAGGCGCGCCGTGCGCCAGCTGATCTCCCATATCTTGTCGAGGTCGGTCTGGCCGGTCTGGAGCTTGGCACGTTCCTCAAAGGGGTAGGCGGTGAACTGGGCAGTGAGCGAGTCCAGGTGAAGGGGATCGGCATCGGTGGTGATGTCCAGGTCGAGGTAGCGCCAGGTTCTCCACCACAAAGACTCGAAGGTGCGGTGGTCGCCGCCGTCGGGTAGGAAGCTGTCGTTGAGCCCGAGAGCCACGCGGTCGCCGACCTCGTCGCGATCGCCCTTGTGCTGATTCTTGTCGTAGAGAGCTTCAGAGTAAGTAAGGCGGATGTGACTGCCCTTGCCGCCGGAGACGGTGAGCTGCGGGTAGGCGGTGGTGAGCACCTTGCGGTCGAGCAGGATATGGATGTGGCTGCCTGCCGGGATCGTGACCCCGGAACCGGGAAAGGCATGCAGAGCCGGAATGTCGCCGGAGGGGGAATCGATGCGGACGACCTGCCCGGCGGGTGTGGGGGCATACTCCATGTGCGGCAGCCGATCGGGGATCAGGCCCCAGGAATTGTCGCCAGTGACCTCGGCAGAGTGCGCCTTGTTGACGCCGGGATAGATGGCGTCGCGCATCGGCGTGCCGGCGGGCACCCAGGATCGAGAGGAATCCCCCGGGGAATTGGCGGTCCAGTCGTAATTTGCGGCGTCCATCTCTTCGCCGGGACCGGAGGCGAAGTATTCCTTGAAGGTGACGGTGCTGCGATCGAGGGGGCGGTGCCCCGGTTCGGCCTCCACCTGCCATCCGTCGGGAGTGCTGATGGAATCCGCGCCACTCGCCTCGCTTTCCAGCAAGAAGGCGGTGCGGTCGCTCATCTGGGCTACCGGCGCAAAGAGGCCCCAGTTCCAAACCGTCGCGGTGATGAGGTTCTCACCCGGCTTGAGCATGGGCGCAAGGTCAAACTGCTCATAGCGCCAGTGGCCAAGATCGCCGCGCGCGGGCCCGTCGCCGGCACGATGGCCGTTGACGAACAAAATAAAGCGGTTATCGGCGCTGACGCGTACGGGATAATGGGCAGGAACGGCTGTCAGCGTCAGCGCGTGCCGGAAGTGCAGCACGAGGGGCTCGCGCAACGGCGCCGTGGGATGGGTGATCCAGGCGGCGTGCCAGTCGCGCTGCGGTGGGTCAGGCGGCGGGCTGGTTTGACCCGGCAGGGCATTCAAGGCGACCAGGAAGGTGCAAAGCGTAAACAATTTGCGCATCGGATTCGGGCCTGTCTCTTACCAGTGAAACAGCTTATCCGATGACCCCGGTTCCTCGGGAACTTTACAGGCGCAGCTGAATCTATTGGAGTATGGGCGGGTGCCGCGCAGTTTTTCGGGTAGCCGAGAAGTTAGCGCCGCGAAAGCGATTTGAGAGGCACGGCACGGCAAAGCGAAACAGGCTGTGCCGGGCGATTTCGGCTGCTGTATGCGCTTGATTTTGCACGGTTGTAACCTCTCATTCACACAAGGCCGTTAGCCTGTCCTAGGTGACCGTACAAGTGCCCGAGATACGTGTATCCTCAGTTCGTCCCCAATCTGCCCCCGGGCCGACTCCCCAGAAACCGGCCGTAGAGCCGAAGACCTCTGAGAACTCTGAGGTTCGCACCTTCCTGCTTTCCCGCGGCAACTCGGTGGTGGCGGACAGGGGATTTCAGGTGCTGATGGTGCTCTGTGCGCTCAGCATCTTCGGCATCGTGCTGCTGATTGCATCCGAACTGGTGGTACGTTCCAACCTGGCCTGGAAGCAGTTTGGACTGCAGTTCTTCTACAAGGCCGACATCGACTCCTATACCCACCTTCCCCTGTACTGGGATCCGGTAAATGGCCACTTCAGCGCCCTTCCGTTTGTCTACGGCACACTGGTTTCTTCTCTTCTCGCGTTACTGATGGCGGTTCCATTGGCGATCGGCCTGGCGATCTTCCTTACCGAGATGTGTCCCAGGGCTCTGCGCAGCGGACTCGCCTTTCTGACCGAACTGCTGGCCGCGATTCCCAGCGTGATTTATGGATTATGGGCGTTTTTCGTACTGGTTCCGCTGATGCGCGATTATCTAAATCCTTGGCTGGGCAAGTCGTTCGGGTGGACGGGATTGTTTGCCGATGACAATCCTACGGGACTGGGATTCCTGACCGCCTCGGTGATTTTGGCGGTTATGGTCCTGCCCATCATCTCTTCCCTGACCCGCGAGGTGATGACGGCGGTGCCGCATTCGCAGCGAGAGGCAGTGCTGGCGCTGGGCGCCACGCGCTGGGAGATGATCCGGGTCGGGGTGCTGCGCAATGCGCGCATCGGCATTGTGGGCGCCATCATTCTCGGGCTGGGCCGGGCATTAGGCGAAACCATGGCCGTGACCATGGTGATCGGCAACAGCCCCGAAATCCGGCATTCGCTGCTTGCCAACGGCAGTTCGATGGCCTCCGTCATTGCCAATGAATTTACCGAGGCTAACAACGATCTGCATCGCAGCGCACTGATCGAGATCGGCCTGGCCTTGTTTCTGGTCACAATCGTGGTCAACGCGGCGGCCCGGTTCCTGGTTTGGGCCGTAACCCGGGGCGCCCCGGCGCGCGTGAACTGAGGAGAGCGGAATGAACGCGGTAGCAAGCACAATGCGCTCCCGGTTGCGCGGCGCGACGGACAACCTGGTGACGGGGCTGGCGATCCTGGCGACGGCGCTGGTGATTGCGCCTCTGATCGCCATCTTCGCATACCTGCTTTACAAGGGCGCCAGTTCGCTCAATTTTGCGTTTTTTACGCAAAACCCCAAGCCCGTGGGCGAGGTCGGCGGAGGCATGGCCAACGCGATCGTCGGGTCGGGGGTTTTGCTGGGTTTGGCGAGCCTTCTCGGGATTCCCATTGGAATTGGCGCCGGCATCTATCTTGCGGAGTTCGGACGCGGAACCAGGCTGGCGAACGCCATCCGCTTTACCGCCGACGTGCTCAATGGGGTTCCTTCGATCGTCATGGGCCTGGCCGCGTATGGGCTGATTGTGGTTCCGCAGCATCATTTTTCCGCATTCGCCGGCGGGGTAGCGCTGGGCATCATGATGATTCCGACGATCGCGCGCACCACCGAGGAGATGTTGCTCATGGTGCCGCACGCGGTGCGCGAGGCGGCGCTGGGGCTGGGCGTTCCCAACTGGCGGTCGGTGCTGTCGATTACGTTGAAGACCGCGTCGCCGGGAATCATTACCGGCTGCATGCTGGCGTTCTCGCGGGTGGCGGGCGAAACCGCGCCGCTGATTTTTACGGCGCTCGGAAATGGCTTTATGAGCACAAACCTCAACCAGCCGATCGAAGCGCTTCCTCTCGAGATCTGGGTGTACGCGCAATCACCCTATGACGACTGGCATCGCATGGCCTGGGCGGGTTCGCTGGTGCTGATCATCCTGATCGTGCTGGCGGTTTCGCTGGTCCGCTACGTGACCAGCCGCGGCGTGTTGAAAGGCGCCAGTTAATGGGATTTCTCCTTCACAATCGAGCTTGAAGGAATTGCGGATGGCGGTTTCGTGAGAACACCGCCTTGAGTAAGTACGGGCTGAAAGCAGAAGGAGAAATACGAACGTGGGCGTCGGCATTGAAGTCATTAACCTGAATGCGTGGTACGGAACCAATCACACGCTGCAGGACATTAACCTGAACATACCGGCCAACCATGCCACGGCTTTGATCGGCCCATCGGGTTGCGGCAAGAGCACGTTTGTGCGCTGCCTCAACCGCATGCACGAAACCAATCCCATTGCGCGGGTGACGGGAACGGTGCGCATCGGGACCCTGGATATCTATGAAGACGCCAAGCCGGTGCAGATCCGGCGCCGGGTGGGCATGGTGTTTCAGCGACCCAATCCCTTTCCGACCATGTCGATCTACGACAACGTGGCTTCAGGGCTGAAGCTAAACGGATACAACAACCGGCGCGTCCTCGACGAAATTGTGGAGAAATCGCTGCGCAACTCGGCGCTGTGGGAAGAGGTCAAGGACGACCTGCGCAAGAAGTCGGGAGCCAGCCTCTCAGGCGGACAGCAGCAGCGCCTCTGCATCGCGCGCGCTCTCGCGGTCGATCCCGAAGTTTTATTGATGGATGAACCGGCATCGGCGCTTGATCCGGTGTCCACGTCGAAGATCGAAGACCTGATCTTTGAGTTGAAATCGCAGTACACTATCGTGATTGTGACCCACAATATGCAGCAGGCGGCCCGCGTGGCGGAGAAGACTGGGTTCTTTCTCAACGGCCGCATGGTGGAGTTCGACTCGACACATAAAATATTTACTAACCCCAGCGATAAACGGACCGAAGATTACATCACTGGGAGGTTCGGATGACACGCATTCGTTTTCAGCAAAGCCTGGATGATTTGAAAGAGAACCTCCTGATCATGGCGGGATTGGCGGAACAGGCCATTCAACGCGCGATCGAGGCGTATCGCGTGCGCGACCTGTCGATCTGCGACCTGGTCAGCCGCAGCGAGGTAGCCATCAATCGGATGGAGCGTGACATCGACCAGGCCGCGCTCGACCTGCTGGCCATGGAGCAGCCCATGGCCATCGACCTGCGCTTCATTTTGAGCGTCATCAAGATCAACGCCGATCTTGAGCGCGTGGGCGATTCGGCCAAGAGCATCAGCGACCGCGTGCGCAGCATGGAGCAGATGGGAGTGGTCGATCTGCCCGTGGACATTCCGCGCATGGCCACGCTGGCCGCGGACATGGTGCGCAAGAGCCTGCAGGCCTTCATCGAGGCGGACGCGGAACTCGCGCGCACAGTGTTGACCATGGACGATGCCGTGGACGCGATGAACCGCGCTGCCTACAAGGCCCTCACAAAGGTCATGGAGGAGCAGAGTCACGTCGCGCCGCAGGCGCTCAATGCTCTGATGATCAGCCGCAGCCTGGAGCGCGTGGCCGATCACGCCACCAACATCGCCGAAGACGTGATCTTCTGGGTGCAGGGAGCGGATGTGCGTCACCACAAGAGCGTGATGGCATCGAACAAGCAGAAGACACAGCATCCCGCATCGGTCCCGCCGGGCGCAACCGCGGACTGAGCGCCGCTTGGTTCGATACCACGCTGCGGCGAGCGATAGTCTATAGTGTGAGTCCGACGAGTGGAACCCCGGAGCAGCCACCGACCATCAACGAGCGGGCGCCTGCAGAAGTATACGAATCAGAGCTCGCATCTCTTCTGACCCAGCAAGCCAAAGAGCAGCGCCGCGAGCGGATCTGCGGCTATGCCAAGCTCGCGATCGCCGTACTGACGCTGGTGGGCGCGGGATTGCTGCTTCGGCGCCCGTTGGCGTTGGTCCTTCTCATAATTCCAGTTGCGATCTTCGTCGTACTGGCGGTCGTACAGGAAAGACTGCTTGGAGCGATCCGTTACCGCGGCCGCGCCATCTCCTACTATGAGCGCGGGCTGGCGCGGTTGAACGATCGCTGGGCCGGAGGCGGCGAGACCGGCGAACGATTTCTCGATCCGGGGCATCCCTACGCACGCGACCTGGACCTGTTTGGAAAGGCATCGCTGTTTGAATTCTTATCCACGGCGCGGACGCGCGCGGGCGAGGAGACGCTGGCGCAATGGCTGCTGTCTCCCGCTCCGGCAGACGAGGTTATCGCGCGGCAAGCGGCGGTCAGCGAGTTAAAGGCGCGCATCAAGCTGCGCGAGCGGCTCTCTTCCATCGGGGAAACGGTGCGCCTGGGCGTGCATCCCGAAGCGCTGTCGGCCTGGGGAGAGGCGGAACCGGTATTTCGTTCCGGCAGAACGCGCCTGCTGGTTTCAGCCCTGGCAATCTTGTGGGTTGCCGGAGTTGTCGCCTGGGCGGTGTGGGGGGAGCCGTTGCCGGCTGTGCTGATGACGGTGCTGAACTTTGCCTACGCGCATCGCCTGCATGCACGTATCGAGAAGGCCGCTGGATCCCTGGAAAAGGCCGCGCAGGATTTGCAACTGCTGGCCGAGGTGCTTGCCCTGGTGGAGCAGGAGCCGGTTACCTCGCCGCGGCTGCTGGCGATCAAAGCTGCGCTGCAGCGTGACGACAAGTTGCCATCGGCGTCGATTCGCACGCTGGCGCGGATCGTCGATCTGCTGGAGTCGCGGCACAGCTTGTTTGCCCGGCCGCTGGACCTGGTCACCTTCTGGAGTGTGCAGCTGATTTTTTGGGCGGAAAACTGGCAGCAGACATTTGGTCCAGTGATTCGCCAGTGGATACGAGCCGCTGGGGAGTTTGAGGCACTGGCGGCGCTTTCGACATTTGCGTACGAACATCCGGGATACGCGTTTCCGGAACTGGTTCTGGGCGCGGCCCTCTTTGAGGCCGAGGAGCTGGCTCATCCGTTGCTGCCCGCCGGAAAGGCGGTCGCGAACGATGTGCGCCTCGGCGAAGGGATGCAGTTGATGATCCTGAGCGGGCCAAACATGGCCGGCAAAAGCACTTTCATTCGCTCCATCGGGGTGAGTGCGGTGCTGGCCCAGTGCGGCGCGCCGGTGCGGGCGCGGCGGCTGCGCATGTCGCCGCTCACGGTAGCCGCTTCGATCTGTGTGCTGGACTCGCTGGCCGGAGGGATGTCGAGGTTTTATGCCGAGATTCACCGCGTGAAGCAGATCGCGGACCTCGCACAGGGGGCGGTGCCCGTTCTGTTTCTACTGGACGAGTTGCTTTCGGGGACGAACTCGCACGATCGCCTGATCGGCACCCAGTATGTGCTGCGCACTCTGCTCGACCAGCGCGCCATCGGCATTGTGAGCACACATGACCTGGCGCTTACCCAGATCGTCGACGGGGTGGGTGGAAGGGCGTTCAACTGCCACTTCGAAGACCGGCTGGACGAGGGAAAGCCGATCTTCGATTACAAGCTGAAGCCGGGGGTGGTCGAGACCAGCAATGCGCTCAAGTTGATGCAGTCAATCGGACTGGGCGTACCGCTCTAGTTTTTGGGCACTGGAATCTACAACGGCCACCAGTCGAACGCCGCCATGCGGGGGTAATAGATGCCCGCGCGTATGGCCGCAACCGGCCCGTGCAGCATGCGAAGGACTTCGGCATAGCGCTCGAGTTGTTGCGCGAAGAGAGCGCGGAGTTCGAGCAGAGCAGCGGCGGAATTCGCGCCGTCCTGCTGCGCGGTCTTGTAATCGATGATCCACCAGCAGTCTTCGCCGTCGGAAAGAGGCGTTCCGCCGGCACGAAAGACGCGGTCGACCCGGACTTCGTGCAGTGCTCCGTCGATCTCTCCAACCCAGCGCGCTTCGCTTGCGGATTCAGGATGGGGGGAGAGAATCCACTGGCCATTTGCATCGTGCGAAGCCTGGAGCGCGATATCTACGGCTTGCTGTGCGGTGACTGTGGCGTGGCGCGAAGCGATGCCCGCCGAGCGCAACTGTGCGGCAGTGGATGGCGCATGTTTGAACAATTCGGATCGCGCCGCGGGCCAATCGTGCGCGAGGCGCAGGCGCGCAAGTTCTTCGAGCAGAGTGTGAACAGCGGTGCCGAGGGCCCGCGACTGCAGGCCGCCCTGGTGGCGTTGGTAGAGTTGATCCTTATCTGGCCCACGCACGTCGGCCGCGGCATCCACCTTGCCGGCGAGCGGAGCGACAGGGGATTGGTAATCAACCGGCAGACGATGCAGGATTGCAGGCCTTGACAAGGGTGGCATCTGCAGGAGATTGTCGCTGGCAGCCGCGATGGCTTGGATGTCGGCTTGTTGTGTTCCTGTCTTCCAGGCATCGAAGCGGGCGCGCACCTCGGCTTCGAGGGCTGGCCAGGACGTAGCGAGCAGGCTGCCTCTCGGATCGCACAGGCTCAGGGTCCCGTCGCTCTCGGTCTTGTAGTCCGGCCGCGCGAAGAGGTGGAGTTGCTCGCGGGCGCGCGTGGCGGCTACATAGAGAATGCGGCGCGTCTCCTGCGATTCGCGTTGCCGGTAGACGCGATCGACCCACGCCTTGGCCTTGCCGCTGTTGGCTCCTTTCGAGGGCAGCGGAGCCACGAGGAACTCGGTGATATCGCCGGACGCGTCGGGAGAGGCCAGGCCGCGCTCCAGCCAGGAGAGAAGCCGGCCCTTGCCGCGACCGCAGCCGGCCTGCAACTCGGGTACGATGACCACTTCGAATTCAAGCCCCTTGGACTTGTGAATCGTCATCAATTGCACACCGTGTTCACTGCCTGCCACGGGATCGGGCTGCGCCATGAGTCTTGCGAGCGCCGCGTCGAGTCCTTGGCCGAGAAGATCGGGCTCCCCGCCTTGCAGATTGTCGAGACACTTCCAAAGCAGGTCGAGGTTGGCGTGCGCCGTCGCGTCCACGCAATCGGCGCCTCCGAGGCGCAGCCATACCTGCTCCAGCCATGTGCCAAGAGAGGCGGCGGGCTGTGAAGCACGCAGACGCGGCACCGCCGTGAGCGCCTCCTGCAGGCGGTCGACGGCGCGTCGTCCCTGTTCCGTGAGAAGCGATGCGCGTTCGGCGAGTAATGCGGGAATGGGCCGGCGCAGTGTCTCCGGATCGTCGGCGCTGGTGAGGGCGTGCAGATCTGCGAGCGAGAGCCCGCACCACGGAGCGCGAAGCACACCAAGCCACGCCACGCGCTCCTGGGGATTGAGGAGCGCCCGCGCCAGGGCGAGGGCGTCCCGCACTTCGAGGCGCTCGGCGAGCGGTTCCAGATCGACAGCGCGAAAGGGGATGCCCGCTTCGCGCAATGCGGCGGCAATGGGCGCGAGCGCAGCACGGGTGCGGCCCAGCACTGCTATGCGATATTTTTCTCCGCGCGCGCGGGCCGCGTCAATCCGGTCGAGATGTCCACGGATGAGACTGACGATCTGCTGTGTCTGGGCTGCGTGCGCTGCGTCGCGACGCTCAATCACGTCTTCCTTTCGTCGCAGTGCGTCTGCGGTGGTCGCGGCGCCGCGCGCAATCTGGGGAATGAAATCAAGATGCAGCTCGAAGTGCGGAGCAGAGTGGGCTGTGGCGGCCGCGCCGGTCGGCCGCGGAGAAGCAACGCCGCTGCCGTCATCGGCAGCAAAGATCTGGGCGAACGTATCGTTGAGGCGTTACACCAGGCGGGGGCGGTACGGAAGTTGGATGTGAGAGGAGCGAAGTCGAGCAGGAGCGGATCGGCATGCGGCAATTCGAGGCCGGCAATCGGACCCGGGGAAAGAGTTCGGCGTCGGCATCGCGGAAGAAATAGATGGACTGCATGGGGTCGCCGACCACAAAGAGCGTTCGGCCATGAAGTCGGGCCATGCCGCGACCAGGATCCGATCAGCTTGTGTTGACGCCGGCTGGTGTCCTGAAATTCATCGATGAGCAGATGGCGGATGCCGTCGGCGATGGCGAGGGCGGCGTCGCTCGGCATATCTTCGTCTCCGTGAAGCACCCGCTGGGCGATGTGAGCGACTTCTGTGAAATCCACCCTGCCGGCTTCGGCGAACTCGACCTTTAACTGCGCCGCCGCATGGCGCAGCAGGGTGAAGCAGGCCCTGACAATCTCCCAGTCTTCGTCGGTGTAGCGGGCCGGGGGCAGGCAGCGCAGAGCGGCGAGCTTTGCCTCAAACCCGCTGACACCTCTCAGGCGGTCGATGAGGTCAGCGATTCTCTCTTTTTCTCGCTTGCGGTCGGGCGGAAAACCGTTGCCGACATTGAAGGATTTGCGGAAGGCACCATCCTGCGTGAGCAGCATCTCTGCCAGGCAGAGATATGCCTGGTGCGCCGCCTCTAGTTCGCCGGTGTCGCGAAAGGGCCACAGGGAAGTTCCGCCAGCTCGGCCAGTTCGCGATGCAGGCCGTCGGCGCTCTGCGCGCATGCGAAGCGGGCCAGTTCCATCACTTCATCGCAGGCTCCGGGAGCCTGGTCGAGGAGTTGGCTTAGCTCTTCGAGAGCCGCGGAGAGGGCGCGAGCGAAGGGCCGTTCCAGACGCTCGCGCAGCGCGTCCCAGTCGCTATCGCCGGCAAGCAGAAACTCCTGCATCCAGCGGTCGCGCTGGCGAAGCATCTCGACCAGCAGCCTCTCCATCTCCTGCCAGCCGTTGTCGCGCCAGAGAAGGAGCGCTTCAAGGGCGGGACTGAGTGTCGATGCGGTGAGATCAGCGCTCCCGATCTGCTCAAGAGTGTATCGGGCGGCGCGCGAATAGAGTTCGGTCGGATCTTCCGCGATGTCGAGCCCGCCACCCAGGCCGGAGAGCAACGGCTGCTGCAAGGCCAACTCGCGGCAGAAAGAATCGATGGTCGAGATGCGAAGCTGCGCAGGCATCCGCAGCAGGTCCCAGCCGAGGGCGCGAGAATGTTCGAGTGCGCGGCTGCCGAGGCTTTCCATCGAGAACTCGTCATCCGAGGGCTCTGCAAAGAGTCTCTGGGTCTCGATAGCGCGTGCCGCCGCCCCTTCCAGTTCGGAAATGATGCGATGGCGCATCTCCGCGGCTGCAGCCTTGGTGAAGGTGATGGCGACGACCTGCGCGGGATCTTCGACTTCGCTCAACAGGCGCAGGAAGCGGCGGGTGAGCAGGTCGGTCTTGCCGGAGCCGGCGGGCGCTTGCACGAGGATGGAGCGGCCGGGATGGAGCGCCTGTTCGCGCTGGGCCTGGTCAGGCGGGGCGGGGCGCGTGAGGTTACTCATTGGCTGGCTCCGGTTCGTTTTCATCGACGATTACGTCGGGCTGTTCCTGGATGCGGCAAAGGGTGTACAGGCCGCAGCGTTCACAGGTCGCCGGCGGGTCGCGCGGATCGACGTTGGCGCGGCCGGCCAGGAAATCCCGCGCGAGTTGCTCGATAGCTTCTTTCCAGCCGATGAGCATTTCAGCCGAGAACGGGGTCTGTTCAAGGCTGGATGAGGATTTGAGAGTCGGGATCAAAGTTGCCGTGGCGTCGCCGACCTTGCCCATGAAGCACAACTTGCCGGGACGAATCTTGGCGAAGACGAGGCCGCCCAGCAGATCATCACCGAGCGCGAAGCCGGCATAGAGCGGCAGTTGCACGTCGTCGGGGCGGGGGAGTTCCCAGGAGTGTGGAGAGACGTCGCCGGTCTTGTAGTCGATCACCAGCACCGAGTCATCGTTGAGACGGTCGACGCGGTCGAGGCGCAATTTTAGATTGAGCCCGGCGATGTTGGTGACCGCATCCCGTTCCGTTGCCAAAACCGTGAATGGCGCGCGAGTGCGCTCAAATTCGAGCCATTCGGTCACCAGCCGGGTCAGGCGCAGGGCTTCGAGTTCGAGATAGCGGCGCGGCATGTGCTCACCCGCCGCCTGCGGGACTCGTTCTGCCATGACCCGATCAACGTGGCCCTGAACGAAACTGCGCAGATCGGCGAGGCCTTCGAGTTCGGCGAGAGTGCGGATGCCATGCGGCGGAGCCCCCCATACGGCGTGCAGCACGGCATGGAGAAGTTGGCCGCGTTGGGCCGCGGTGAGTCCGGCTTCGGCCGGTTTCCAGGCCTGCGCTCCCAGCCGGGCTGTGGCGAAGGCTTTGAAGGGGCATTGCGATTGCGAAGTCAAAACAGTAGATCCGCCGCGGACTTCTGGTGCGTCCGGACCAGATGCGATTGTGGCGAGTGGGATGCGGCTGAAGTCTTCGACTTGCTCGGTACGCGGCAGCGGGCTCTGGCGCGGCGCGAATTCCGCGGGCATCTCCTGCGGTACACCGGCAAGCAACTCGATGAGACCGGAAGGGCGCGTCTCGACACCTTCCTTTTGCCGCGCATAGCTGAAGCGGACCACTGGCGCCGAGGCGATGAGGCGCCGCGTGACGGAGTGGGCGAGGTCCCAATCCAACTGGGGCGTGGCGTGGGGCATGCCGGCCTCGCGCTGCACGTCCAGCGGGAGCAGCGGGTGCGTTGAACCGCGGGCCGGCCATGCGTCTTCATCGGCGCCCAGGAACCACACGGCATCCGCGCTGAGGCCCGCGGACTCGGCCGGGCCAGCGATCAGGACGGGTGCGTCCAGCGACTCGGGCGCATAGAGCGTGTCTTCAAGAGCGCGATCCAGTTCGGAGAGGAACTCCTTCCAGTCGATACGGCGGTCATCGAAGCCCAGAGATCCACACGCATCCACGGCCTGCTGCCAGCGTCGCGCAGCCTGGAACTCGGCGCTGGAGAGCCTGGGCGAGCCGGGCCACCCCATCGCTTCAACCAGGCGGGGAACCATCTCCGCCCATTCCAGGGGAGAGTGGGCCGTGGTACTCACGTCCTTGAGCCGACGGGCGGCCTCGATCATGCGCTGTACCCATCTTTGAGGCAAGGCGGCGGAGCCGGCAGGCAGGTTTGCGGAGCCGCCGGACTGGCGAAGAAAGGCTTCGAGTGTCCAGCGGGGCCGCTCCTGGCCGCGGCGGCGCGAAGCGCGCATCCAGGCCTTGCAGGCTGCCGTTTCCTCGAGGCTGGCGGAGGCGTACGGACTTCCCAGCAGCCAATCCACATCCTGTTCTTCGAGTGGCGCAGCAAGCCAGCGCAGCAGCAGCAACCCGGCGCGGGCTAGTGCGGTCTGGCGCAGTGGAATCCCGAGCGAGAATTCGAACTGCGTTTTTCCGTCTGAGGCGGCGTGCTTCAGAAAAGCGCGTTCGATCTCGCCGCGGCGCTGGCTGGCGTCCTGAGCAATGACCAGCAGCCGTGCCGCTGGATTGGCGGCAAGTTCGCGATTGCACCACACGGCGCAGGCGTTGAGTTCGGTCTGTTCATCCGCAGTCGTGAAATTGACCACGTCGCGGGCCGGTTCCCGGACCTCCATCTCGCGCCAGGCCCCCCATGCGTCGAAGAGGGCACGCTGCACCGGAAGCAGGCGATCGAAGCCGGCCAGGAGCAGCGGGGGCCGGGCGGTGGAGTCGCGTGCAAGCAGCGGAATCAGCCCCAACGGGACCCGATTGGGGCTGATCAACCGGTCGACGTGGCAGATGTCTTCGAATGCGGCCAGCCAGGCGCTAAAAGCGGCGCAGTCCTGCTGCCAGGCATCGCGTGCGAGGGTGCGCAGGTAGCGCGGGGCGTAGGCGCATAGCAGGGCGTGCGCTTCCATCGCGGAGGCAGCCAGGCGGCGACGCGGTTTTTCGAGCCAGCCGGCGGTGTGGCCACTGGCCTGAATGACTTTGGCCCACAGGGACTCTTCCTGGGTCGGGTTCAGAACCAGACGGTCATCTGCGGCTCGCTGGTCCCAGGTAGTGCGGACGAAGCTCTTCCAATCCAGCACGTTGGGAGCCAGCCACGCGCTTAGGCCCTCGGCGCGCCGCGCGCGATGGAAGGCGGCTGAGGCGGCGCGCGCAGCGCGGTCGCTGGCCGCGACCACGAGGCCGCCGGAGCGCAGCCATGCGTCCAGTTCCGCAGCAGATTTTGCTCCCATTCCAGCGTTATACTCCGCCGGGGGAGGCTAGCGCCAACCGGGTATGCCCGGTGGCTACGGTTGTACACTGAGTAGTGATTCGTCCCTTGCTCAGCGCCTCCTTGCTTGCTGTTGTGATTGCTTCGGGATGCCACAGTGGTCCGAAGGCTGGACCGGAGCCCACAAGCAGCCCTCAATACAAGATCTACCAATTGCGCGGCAAGGTGGTATCGACGAACCCATCGACGAATGAGGTTGTGCTGGATCACGAAGCAATCCCCGGCTTCATGGAAGCTATGACGATGCCCTACAAGCTGAAAGACGCGAACATTCTCAGCGAACTGCATCCGGGGGACGTGATCACGGCGGACTTGCTGGTGTCGCAGGGCGACGATGCCGATGCGGAGCTGGATCACATCGTGATTGTCGGCCAGTCCAAGCCCGACTACAAACCGAAGGTTCAGTATCATGTCCCCGCGCCATGCGATACGGTCCGGATTTCAAGCTGCGCAACCAGGATGGACGCGCCATCCAGCTTGATCAGTTTCGCGGCAAGGACCTGCTCATCACGTTTATCTATACGCGCTGTCCGCTGCCCAACTTTTGCCCGCTGGTAACGCACAACTTCGCCAGTATCGACAAGCGGCTCTCGGCCGATCCCGCGTTGTATGCCAGGACGCACCTACTTGTGCGTGAGCTTTGATCCGGAGAACGACACGCCGGCACGTTTGCGCGCCTATGGCGCGACTTACATTGGCAGCGATGCGAAGAATGCATTTACGCATTGGGATTTTGCGGTCCCGGAGCAGCCGGTTCTGGAGAGATGGCGAAGTTTTTCGATGTCGGGTTGACGCAGTCTCCGAGGGATCGATCACGCACACGCTTTCGACCACGCTGATCGGGCCCGATGGGAAGGTGGTCGCTTTTATCCAGGCAACGAATGGACCGTCGACCAGGTGGTGGGCGATGTAACATTCAGCCGGCGCATAGTTGAAGCCAGCACTTGATATCGCGCAGCCGAATTCATGATCGGTGGACGGAGTAGGGACCCAAGGAGTGATGGCTTGAAGATTCGCAAAGACGGCAACCTGGATTTTTTTTCGCTGGCGCCTTCGTGCACCGGCTTGATACGGGCATCATTCCTTTCCGCAAAGCCACTGAGTGCCAGATTCACGTGAGCGGCGGGGAGTTGACGTGGCGGCCAATCTTTCCGATTGCTTTGGGATGAGGACCGCGATCGTGCGCGCCATGTCCGACTACCCCGTTGGGGATCTGATCGCGGAGCGGGTGCGGGCCATGGGCGTGAAGCCGTTCTACAAGCACTTCAAGCATGACGGCGTGAACGGGCCGAATATGGCTGCGGTGTATAGCGACCGCGGTTTTGGTGTGCGAGCTCCGGTGGTTTTTTATAACCGGTCGAATGAAGCCGCGGCGCAATTGAAGCCGGGCGATTTTGACTGGAAGGCGATCTTTGCCGGCGGCGTGCGCTGGGTGCATTTCGGGGGCATCTTTGCCGCTCTCTCGCCGACCACCGCCGAGTTGGCGGCGGAGATGATGAAGGCGGCCAAGGAAGCCGGCGCGGTGACTTCGTTCGACCTGAACTTTCGCGAGAAGCTATGGAAGATTCACGGCGGCGACACCCATGCGGTCGCGACCATCCACCGCATCGTCGAGAATGTGGATGTGCTGGTGGGCAACGAGGAGGACCTGCAGAAGGGCCTTGGCATTCCCGGCCCCGAGGTGGCGGCGAAGTCGAAGCTCGATCCAAGCGTCTTCTTTAGCATGATGGACAATGTGG
>CAVTTW010000013.1:0-318681 GCA_963737665.1 uncultured Acidobacteriaceae bacterium | reverse complement strand
AAATTCACTTCATGCACCGAACGCAGATCGTGCGAAGGCCGCGAAGGCTATAGGTTTTCTACCTGTGATCGCTTCGAAGTCATTCGAAGTGCCCGCAGCAAACCCTGCACGCACCACGGAGTAGAGCATACCCAGGTAGGCGACAATGGGTTCCGGCATGCCTTGTGCCCGAGCTCCATCAAGCATTTGGTCTTCACTGAGAGGGTGATACACAATCGTGTGGCCTGAAACCTCAGTGATGATCCTCGCTACCTCGGCGTGATCGAGCGCCGCAGGCCCTGTGAGGTCAAATTCCCTTTCGGTAAGAGACTGCTTCACTGCCGCCGTGACGGCTGCGGCAATATCCTCAACCGAGATGAAGCTGGTCTTACCGTCACCCGCCGCAAGATAGATCGCATGCTGTTCGCGAATACTGGGTGCCAGGAAACCCGCGGAGAAGTTCTCCATAAAGAAATTTGGGCGCAGGATGGTGTACGGCAAACCAGAGTCGATGACGAGGTGCTCAACGATACGCATCGGCGCCTGCTCGTTATGGTTGACGCCGAAAGCCGAGATGAGAACGACATGCCGGACGCCGGCGCCTTTTGCTGCCTTGACGACAGGGCCAAGCAGTTCTGGAGCATTCGCGTCGAGAGGCGGTGCCATCAGAACCAGCGCCGAGGTACCTTCAAGTGCCGATGAAATCGTCGAGGATTCGGCGTAATCGAGGTGGACGACCTCGGCTACTGGATCAGCCACCGCAGGATTTCGAACTCCCTGGCGTACGGCGAGACCCCCACCGACTGCTGATTTGACAATTGCCCTGCCCAGAACTCCAGTTGCGCCTGTGATCAAGACCTTTTGCATTTCATCGCTCCTAGAGGTATCTTCAGATCGTTGGGATACAAAAACAAGTAGGCACCTTTATGAGCGATAGTCACCTTTTGGAAACCACCCCACCCTGGAATGTCTTTGACTGCCACTGTCCGACGCGCCAGGTCCTCGATCTCATTGCGGATAAATGAACCGTGCTGATCATTCGGCGTCTGGCTGACGGGACATTACGGTTCGCTCAGTTGCGGCGCTCGGTGGATGGGATTTCGCAGAAAGTGCTGACCAATATATTGCGCAGCCTGGAGCGGGACGGAATCGTCACGCGGCGAATCTACGCCAGCGTTCCGCCGAAAGTGGAGTACTCGCTAACAAACCTGGGGAGGTCCTTGTGCAATTTGGTCGAAGGCATTTGCGGTTGGGCTGAAGCCAACATTGACCAAGTGCAGGCGGCGCGCGAGGTATACGTCCGCACTCCTCGCGAAGATTCGATCCCGCAGTAGCACGCTGCAGATGATCTGGCGGACAAGCGAGAGTGAAAAAATTCTATCGCGCCAAGGACGATGCCTTATCCTCGGCTCCTGCTAAACGGCAAATGACTCAACGACCAGGTTTTGATATTGATCAATGGGTGGCGTGAATCCGTCATTCAGGGGCGAGCTCGCCGCACGAATATGCTGCCGTGACACCATCGTCCATGTTAGTGCCTGGATCTCTTGGAGGCTACATCACGGACGGGACAATCTCGCGGTCATTCTGATTTTGAGCCAAGCAGTATGGGATCAGTTTCGATGAGTGTGAGAGATTTCACCATGCTCTGTGTTTGGACTTTGTATTTTCTGAAGTGGGCTGTCTGCAGGTGCGATTGGTAGGCTGCCTGATTGCTGTAGCTTTCAAAGAGCCGGATCTGATTCGGATGATCTTTCACGGATACGGCGTACAGCGTCAGAACGCCGGGCTCGACTCGAATTGAAGTCTCGATCTCTTCCTTCAGCGCGACCTTGTACGCCGCCACCTGGTCAGGATAAATTTCGAGTTCTGCGATTCTTACGGTGCGCTCCTGGGATGATTGTGAATACCCAGGTTGAATCGCGAGGATGGCGCATACGGTCACGATTTGCCGGCGAACGCCGATGATTAGATTGGTCAACATGCTCTCTTCCTCGATTGGCTGCAGACTGCAATGGTGCCTGGGTTGTCCGCTAACGCCGCGGACAGCGCGAACCAATCACCCGGGTTTTGCATCGCCTGTCATGCCATCTGACTTCAGGGCACGGATGTCCCGAATTGGCGGAAGGCCGAAGCAACGGCTGTACTCCCGGCTGAATTGGCTGATGCTTTCGTATCCAACCTCGTAAGCGGCAGTGGTCGCGTCCAACCCATCCATCAACATGCGTTCCCGCGCGGTCTGAAGCCTCAGCATCTTCTGGTATTGCAGCGGGCTCATGGAGGTCAATGCACGAAATTGATGATGCAGCGTGGAAACGCCCATTCGTGCTGTGTTAGCAAGTTCTTCGACGTGAAGAGGCTTGGTGAAATTTGCACGCAGCCAGGAGATGGCTCTGGCAGTTCGCTGCACAAGGTCTCCACTGGTCGCGATAGCGCGAAGACGGCCTGCCTGTGGTGTCTTAAGTAGCCGATATATGATTTCCCGCTGAATCAACGGACTTAGAAAAGGGATGTCCTCAGGGGTGTCGAGCAAATCGAGCATACGATTGCAGGCGCTTATCAGTCCGAGTGTCGTCTTGCCTACTGCCATGCCTTGTCGATGTGGCTGAGCCGCGATCTCAGGCAGATCGTCTCGACTGAGCATGTCGCGAATCATCGGCATATCAAAACGCAGGAACATGACCAGCAATGGTGTTTTCGGGGAAGCTTCGACGATCTGACTCTGTGCGGGAACGTCGATTGAGGACAAGAGGAATGACGACGAGTCGCAAACGTACTCGGTCTCACCTAGAATGACATGCTTCTGTCCTTGCACAAAAATGCTCAGGCTCGGCTCATAGGAGGCCCGATAACAAGGTGTTGGCTCGTCCCGGTGGTAAAGGACCAATCCCGGGATAGACATACTGATGCTCTCCGGCAGAACCCGTGATGGATTCAATACGGCGGGCAAGTTCGCGGCGTGCCCCAATTAGAGCCGGGTCTACAGGGGCAACGCTTTTCGTCTTAACAGGCATCCAAAGTCCCTCACATCCAGCGTATCGCCTTTTGCCACAAATTCAACTGTGAAACAGAATCAGGCAAACAATTGGCAGAAATAGGTAAGCATAGTTTTACGGCTGCCACTAGTGTTGGAGATGCGATCGAACAAGCGGACAACAGCCACATCAGAGCGAACGCACGCGAGAGGAACAGGATGAACATTTCATTTGAAGGCAAAGTAGCACTCGTCACAGGCGCAGCTTCGGGGCTGGGATTCGCGACGGCAAAGGCCTTTGCGGAATCGGGCGCAGCCGTTGTTCTGGCGGATGTGGATGAGAAGCAAGTTCAGGCCGCAGCGAAGGATCTTGCTGACAAAGGTTTCAAGACCCTGGCGATTCGCTGCGATGTTTCCAAGGACGACGAAGTCGAAGCGATGGTCAAACAGACGGTAGCGAAGTTCGGCCGTCTGGACGCGGCCTACAACAATGCGGGCATTCAGAATGTGCTTGCCGAGACCGCTGACTCACCTCGCGATGACTACGACCGCGTCATGGCAGTCAATCTCCGTGGTGTTTGGAGTTGCATGAAGTTCGAACTGCAGGTGATGCGCGAGCAAGGCAGCGGCGCAATCGTGAATTGCTCTTCGCTGGGCGGTTTGGTAGGCGGCAACCAGCGGGGCACCTATCACGCAGCCAAGCATGGAGTCATCGGCTTTACCAAGAGTGCGGCTCTCGAGTATGCGACTCGCGGCATCCGCGTGAACGACGTATGCCCGGGTCTCATCCGGACTCCCATGGCCGACAGAATGGAAGCTGGCGGACAACGAGAGGCATTGAAGATGATGTGCGAGACTTTCGTCCCGATGCAGCGAGAAGGCCGTCCTGAAGAGATTGCAAACACGGTCCTGTTCCTCTGCAGCGACGCCGCAAGCTACATCACCGGCCAGTCGATCTCGGTGGATGGCGGCTACGTGATGCGCTAACGAGGGACGCGCGATGGGTTGGAATTCCGTAAACGATCTGGTTGTGAAGGTCGATACTGTGAACGGGGACCGGGCAAACCTCAGTCGGCGGTTCCTCATGAAGTCAGGGCTGGCGGCGAGCATCCTGGCGCTGTTGCAGGCCGAGCCCTCCTGGGCTCTGGAGAAGCAAATGTCTGAGAACCAGAATCACGGAACACCTCCTTTGACTTTGACGGCGAATGATGTGAATGCTGTCTCCCCGGCATTGGCGCACTATACCGAAGGTGCACTCATCAATGGATTATGGAAGCGTCCAGAGCTTTCGCCGCGCGATCGCAGCGTGGTGACTGTGGCCGCGATGATAGCGCGAATCCAGACCATCGAGATGCCTTATCATTTCGCGCTGGCGCTCGATAATGGCGTGAAGCCTGCGGAGCTTTCCGAGATCATTACGCATCTTGCGTTTTATGCGGGATGGGCAAATGCCATGTCGGCTGTTGCGGTTGCAAAGGGCATATTTCATCAGCGGAACATTGGCTCCGACCAGCTTCCTCTGGCTAAGGGCAAATTGCTGCTGCTGAACGAAGAGGCCGAGAAACAACGGGCTACACAGGTAGAGAGCAACTTCGGAGCAGTGTCGCCGGGCTTGGTCACAAACACCACGGACCTGCTCTTCCGCGACCTTTGGCTTCGTCCTGCGCTTGCGGCACGCGATCGCAGCCTGGTGACTGTCTGTGCTCTCATCGCAAACGGGCAAACGGGACAGATCACCTATCATCTCGGTCGTGCCATGGACAACGGCCTCACGCAGGCACAAGCCTCCGAGGTGCTGACACACATCGCCTTCTACGCGGGCTGGCCGTGCGCATTCTCAGCGTTGCCTGTTGTGAAAGATGTCTTTGAGAAGCGCCAGAAATCTTAAGGCATTGCGGAAGCCGAACTTCGGCAAAGGATAATATGCGAATCTTACATTTCGTTCTAATCTCGCAAGTGTTCATCACTGGGGTTGTGGCACAGACTGCTGCCACGACGCCGACTCAAGACTCCGCCGCAGGACTCACGATCAGCCGTGCCGGCACAAGACCGGTCGTTGCTGGTTCGTCCAGGTACTTCACCGGCTCAGCCAAGGTAGAACAGCTATTTCCGGCGAATGCTCCCTCGCGGGTCTCAGGCGGCATCGTAACCTTCGCACCCGGTGCCAGGACCGCGTGGCATACTCACCCGCTTGGACAGACACTCATCATCACCGCGGGTACGGGCAGGGTGCAGATGGACGGGGGTCCGATTCAGGTTGTCCACGCTGGCGATGTGGTCATCATCCCAGCCCGCGTGAAGCACTGGCATGGAGCGGCACCGGATGCCTCGATGTCCCACATTGCTATTCAGGACAACCTGGACGGGGATGCTGTCGATTGGCTTGAACCCGTGACCGACCGGCAGTACAACGGCGGCAAGTAGGTGAGCGCAAATATTCATTTTGGGGCAGTCATTATGGGTACCTGGGCAAAGGACCGGCTTCAACAAATCGCGTCGAGCGACGATCTGCATATTGCACCTTTTCGCGAGGACGGTGTGACGGCGGGAACTCCGACCTGGATATGGTCCGTCGTCGTCAATGGTGAACTCTATGTGCGCTCATACAACGGGACATGCTCCCGCTGGTACCACGCTGCATCGAAACAAAAGGCTGGAGAGATAACGTCTGGGGGGCAGACAACGGATGTCAGCTTCCAGCCGGTAGCGGGTGAAATCAATGAGCGCATAGATGCCGCTTATCGCGAAAAGTATTCTTCCAGTCCGTATCTGAAGCCGATGATCTCTGCCCGCGCCCGCGCCGCTACGGTGCGGATTTCACCGCGCACTTAACGCTGCAAAGCCGAGGAGGACAACATGGAACAACGCAAACTGGGAGGGTGCGGTCTCGAAGTCTCCGCTATCGGTCTGGGCTGCATGCGATCCAGTGCCGGACATGGTGCCGTAGCCGGAACGAAGCAGGAGATGATCGCAGTACTGCGAGGTGCAGTCGATCGTGGCATCACTCTCTTCGACACAGCGCAGGTATATGGTCCGTTCGTGAATGAGGAACTTGTCGGCGAAGCTCTGGCTCCCGTGCGCGACCAGGTTGTCATCTCCACGAAATTCGGCTTCCAATTCGACACCTCTGGCGAACCGCATCCGACCGGATTAAATAGTCGCCCCGAATACATCAAGGAAACGGTCGAGGGCTCGCTCAAGCGGCTTCGTACAGAGAGGATTGACCTTCTTTACCAGCATCGTGTTGATCCGGCCGTACCGATCGAAGAGGTCGCCGGAGCGGTGAAGGACCTGGTGCAGCAGGGTAAGGTCAAATATTTTGGATTGTCTGAAGCAGGAGTCCAAACCATTCGCCGTGCGCATAGAGTTTTGCCCGTCTCCGCATTGCAGAGTGAATACTCGCTGTGGTGGAAACGTCCGGAAGAAGAGATTTTGCCTACGCTGGAAGAACTTGGCATCGGGTTCGTCTCCTTCAGCCCGTTGGGGAAGGGCTACCTTGCCGGTACGGTGACGGAGGAGACGACGTTCGATAAGGAAGACAATCGTAATAGCTTCCCGCGCTTTACGGCAGAAGCGCGAAAGGCAAATCGCGCACTGGTCGAAGCGATTGCGAACTTCGCGGCAAAGAAGAACGTAACCTCCGCTCAATTGGCCCTGGCTTGGCTGCTTGCCAAAAAGCCATGGATCGTTCCCATCCCTGGGACTACGAAGCTTGCGCGAATCGAAGAGAACATCGCGGCAGCGCTCTTGAAGCTTGATGCCGACGACATACGTGAACTCGATGCGCGAACCTCAGCCTTTGTCGTTACCGGCGCCCGGTACCCCGAAGAGGTGGAGCGCATGACCAACCGCTAGCGGCTCTAGCTCTATCAGTTCATTTGCTCGGTGCGAACAACCCCTTTGATTTTCAGCCCACCACCTTGTCGCCAGCGTGCGCTTAGGAAAATCCCGCCAGCCGCCTGCCAGCCCGTGGCAATTGTGTTCGCCAGCAGAGCGATGGCAATGTTGCCCCCGGCGAGACGCTCTCCCATGATGCCCGATCCGACAACCGCGGACAGTAGAAACAGGCATCCGATGAACTCCGCAACAACGCGGCGCTGGAGCGAATGTTTCATTGGCGTCCAATCATCTCGATCTCCCTTTGAATAGCTAAATGCTCCAACGTCAAAAGCGGCAACGAAAGGAACAGCCCGATTCGCCGGTCTAGTACGCTGAACGCGTCTCGGAAGGCTCGCTCGATCTCTTCCGGCGTGCCTTTCACGGCGGCAGGGTCGGGAATCCCCCAATGGGCGGTCATTGGCTGTCCCGGCCAAAACGGGCACGCTTCGTTCGCTGCGTTGTCACAAACCGTAAATACGAAATTCATCTCGGGCGCGTCTGGGCCTGCAAATTCATCCCACGATTTGCTGCGAAGGCCGACCGTCGTCAGCCCAGCCCTTTCAAGCTGTTTCAACGCTTCGGGCCGTACCGTTCCCGATGGGTGGCTCCCGGCGCTGTATGCAGTGAATGCGCCTTTAGCCTTGTGGTTCAGGATGGCCTCCGCCAAAATGGAGCGAGCGGAGTTACCAGTGCAGAGAAACAGCACGTTGTAGTGAGGGCTCATTGAATTCAGCCTTTTCGTTACTCGGATGAGGTCGAACAGCATCCTGGGTTGCAGCATGATCCGTCTACGCTTGCCGCTGGCTTCGATGCCCGAATAAATGCGCTCATGAACCTTCCCTGAGTTTCTGCGGCGATCTCGTCCACATCTACTCCCGAGCCGGTGAGGAACTGTCGTGCGTCCTCAATGTCATAAATCCGAGTGGGCTCAATATCCAGGAATCGGAAGCCAGCCAATTCTAGTCTTCTCTTGTAGTCCTGCTCCTCCAAAGCACCAGCCACGCAGCCTACCCAAAGCAGGACACTTTGCCTGACCTGCTCAGGCACTTCGCCCTTCACAACGACATCGGAGACGGCGAAACGGCCACCCGGCTTCAATACGCGAAACGCCTCGCGAAATACCCGGTCCTTGTCTGCGGAGAGGTTGATCACACAATTCGAGATCACCACATCAACGGAGTTGTCGGGCAGAGGAACGTTTTCAATCTCGCCCTTCAGAAACTCGACGTTCTCAACCCCGGCCTGTCGCTGGTTCTCACGAGCCAAAGCCAGCATGTCGTCGGTCATGTCAAGGCCGTAGGCTTTGCCGGTGGGCCCGACACGTCGAGCTGAGAGAAGCACATCGATTCCGCCTCCGGACCCGAGATCCAGCACAACCTCGCCCTGCTTCAGTTCAATGAGTGCGGTTGGATTTCCGCATCCGAGCGAGGCCAGCATCGCTTTTTCTGGAATCTGGCCCTTCTCGTCCGAACTGTACAGGTTGGTGGTGATCGGATCGCAGCATCGAAGTGCCGGATCGCAGCAGGCGGCAAAGCTTCCTGCGTCTGCGACAGCGCGTGCTGCGCTGCCGTATTTCAGCTTCACTTCCTCTTTCACTTGGCTGGCGGTGTCCATTGAAATCCCTCGTATTCGTTAACGCGAATATATTCACAGTGGACACATCTGTCAATGCGTATATTATGGATGCATGAATTCTCGGGCCAAATCTTCCGACTTGGTTCCCCTATTCGCTGCACTTGCGGATCGCACGCGCCTTCGTTTGCTTAATCTGATTGCGGGTCGAGAGGTCTGTGTCTGCTACCTTGTCGAAATCCTTCGCCAGGGACAGCCCAAGATTTCCCGGCATCTCGCGTATTTGCGCAAAGCAGGAGTGGTGTCGGCGCGAAGAGAAGGAAAGTGGATGCACTACCGTATCGAGTACCCCACACACGCCTCGGCTGCTTCGATCCTGGGGGCAGTACTCGAATCCTTTAAATCCGACCGCGAAATGGAGTCCGATCTGGCTCGCCTAAGCAGAGCTTGCTGCCAACCTGAGCGGTTCATCTCGCTCCAGGGCGCTCCCATTCCGGTCCAATCCGTAATTACAGCGACCTGAACTGAGTTCCTTTTTGCACATGGACTTTCGCCTTATAGGTCATCTGTAAGCGGTGCCGGTACGACGTACCCTACCGGCGTCGGAGAGTTCCCCGTCCAGTCGATTACGGTAATCGTTCCGACAAAACACGATGCCAATACCGTGTTGAGTGCCCTGAAGTCGGACAAGATTTCCGCGACAATTTTGGTCCGAATGGACGAGATCAATCCGACTCAAGCGCGGTGCGAATTGCCGCCATGCATAGGGCGAAGGGCTTGGAAATCGACGAAGTTGTTTTGTTGGTACCTCGAGTCCCTGAAGGCATCGGAGCGAACTCCGACACGATCAAGCGCCTGAAATACGTCGCAATTACCTGCGCAAAACAGGTCGCTACGGTCCTACTGTATTGAGTGGCTTGCCTTCTAAGTGTTAGCTGTAAGGGGCGAAAGATTGGGTGACCAAAGCATTTCTTTCGTGCTCGCTGACCCGCGCGAGCAGTCCATATTCTGCTCGACACAGCCTGACTGTTTCGGTTTTTCCCTCTGGGCGCGAATTGCGAAGACCACCGGGGATTGGATGCAATCCAGCTCGAAATCCCTAAATGCTACCCTGAACTTGGCGGGCAGACAAGGGGAGCTCCCGAACTTGGAAGGCCCTACAACTTTTGGAATCAACCATAATCTGGCCGTTTGGCCAATTTATGGTTTTTTTAGCACAACTACTTGAAAGCGGAAAGGTCTCATGCGCATCGGTATCACGTGTTATCCCACCTACGGCGGTTCGGGGGTGGTGGCTACGGAGCTCGGCATCGAGCTGTCGGCTCTCGGACATGAAATCCACTTCATTTCGTATTCCCAGCCATTTCGCCTCAGTGGGCGCGATGGCGGCGTCTTCTATCACGAGGTGCCGGTTTCCAATTATCCGCTATTCGAGTTTCCGCCTTATGACCTGGCGCTGGCGTCGCGCATGGCCGAGGTCGCCGAATTCTACGAACTCGATCTGCTGCATGTGCACTATGCCATTCCGCACTCGGTGAGCGCACTGCTGGCGCGCCAGATGCTGGCGGCGCGGGGACGGCGGCTGCCCTTTGTGACCACTCTTCACGGAACCGACATCACCCTCGTCGGGCTGGATCGCAGTTATCTCCCCATCACGCGCTACTCCATCCAGGAGAGCGACGGCGTCACCAGCATCTCGCAATATCTGAAGGACAAGACGCTGCAGGACTTCGGCGTGAGACGGGAAATTGAAGTCGTACCTAACTTTGTGAACTGCGATGTCTACAGCCCCATAAAAGACGACGCCGTGCGCGCCGAGGAGCGCAGGCGGCTCGCGGCGCCGGACGAGGCGATCCTGATGCATCTGTCAAACTTCCGCCCCGTAAAGCGCGTCGTGGACGTGGTGAAGGTGTTTGCACAGGTAGCCAATGCCCTGCCGGCGCGCCTGGTGCTGGTGGGCGACGGACCTGACCGCTCCGCGGCCGAATGGCTCGCACACGATCTTGGCATCCAGGGGCGCATCCATTTTCTGGGCAAACAGGAGCGCGTCAACGAACTGTTGCCCCTTGCCGACCTCATGCTGATGCCCAGCGAGATGGAGTCGTTCGGCCTCGCAGCTCTGGAGGCCATGGCCTGCAAGGTGCCGGCTATTGCGACCCGCGTTGGCGGAGTACCGGAGCTGATCGATCACGGAGAAACCGGGTTGCTCTACTCCGTTGGCGATGTCGACGGCATGGCACAAGGCGCTATCGGCCTGCTCAACGATCGCGAGCGGCTGGATACCATGCGAGACTCGGCGCGGCGCACGGCACAAAAGCGATTCTGCTCCACGCTGGTGCTGCCTCAATATGTGAAGTACTACGAGTCTGTGCTGAGTCAGGCCGGATAGGGCCGTTTTTGTAATTCACCAGACTTTTGGAGCGCATCAAAAGTGGCGTTTTCTTGAGGAGAACGTCGCTTTCCTGTGTGCCTTCGGTCAACACCCATTCCGAAACTGCTGTAGCCTCAGACTGAGTCAGCCCTCCGATTGTGCCGTCACACTCGGTTCTGATTCCAGCTCAAATTCCGGGTCAAACCCCAACTGCTGCCAGAAATTCTCGACCAGTGCCACGGTTTCCGGGCTGGTGCGGGCCGTGGTGCGCAAAAGGATGCGCGATGCGGGGCCTTCGGCTAGTCCGCGCGCCTCGGCGAAGATGCCGATACACTTCTCCGGACGATAGGTGCAGGCCGCCAGGTCGACGATCGACAGGCGTGTGGTAGGCGTCGCGATCACCGTTTTAGGGGGCGCCATGCGGTCCATCAGCCATAGAATCTCAAGCTTCGACTCCAGTTCATCGGGTACGCAGTCGATGACCAGGTCCGCCTCACGGACGGCTTCCTCAATGGTCAAAACGAAGGCAACCGCGGACTGATCGGGTCCGAGACCTGACGGGCTGAGCTGCTGGCGAATGTACTCCTGCGCATGGTGCAGGTTCGACGGCATCACGTCTTCAAGCAGCACGCGAAACCCCGCGCGCGCAGAGGCGAGCGCGAGCCAGCGGCCCAGAGGACCGGCACCGATGATCGCGAGTGTGATCAACGGGCGGCTTACTCGGCGTCCAGCGCGTTGGCTACATCTTCGGCGTTGGGCTTTGAATTGCGCAGGTGCTCACTGACCCGGGCACGTTCTTCCGGGGAAAGCGTGGGGATAAACGCCAGCACGCGGCGAAGGGTTACGGCAACGTCGTCAATATAGTTCATCAGGCGGATAGCTTCTCCGGAAAGCGGCATGGGATCCCCTCGAGAATAATGTCTCGGTCCATTGTAGGGGGTAGGGTCAGGGATGGGGAAGGAGACGCCTGCGCACGCACAGGGTTACCACCGGAGCAACAATGCCGCCAACCTGCTTTGATATCCCGGCGCAGCCTTTTGGCGTCGCGAAACTGCATCGCCGATGTCAAAATGAGGCCCCTGCTCTGCACGATCAGGCGACGTCTTCGCGAAGACTCGCATCCGTGTCCGAGGATGTTGCTGAAGGGAGTGGGTTGATGGAAATTCCCCTCGTTCTGATCGTAGGCGCCGGTCCGACCGGCATGACGGCAGCTATTGAACTCAAGCGAGCCGGCTTTGATGTCCGCATTGTCGATAAGTCGGATCACCTGGCGGATCGCTCCCAGGCCCTGGTCGTACAGGCACGAACGCTGGAACAGTTCCACCGGTATGGCATCGCCGAAGAAGCCGTCAACCGCGGCCGCAAACTCAATGGGGTCCAGTTCTTCAGTGAAGGCAAGCAAATCATGTCTGTCACCTTCGATGCCCTGCAAAGCCGCTATCCGTATGTCCTGTTTCTGCCCCAGTCGGAGACAGAAAGCCTGCTCAATGAGCAGATGGAATCGCTCGGCGTCAAGACGGAGCGCAAAGTCGAGCTCGAATCCCTCACGCAGGAGAATGGTGAAGTACGCGCAACCCTACGCCTCGCCGACGGATCTGTCGAGGAAGTCAAACCCCGCTGGCTGATCGGCTGCGATGGTGCACACAGTAGCGTACGCGAGAAAACGGGCACGCCATTTGAGGGCGGCGGCGTAGGACTCTCCTTCTTTCTTGGCGATCTGGAAATCGACGGACCCGACGCGCCAGGAGACAACCTCACTATCCACCTGCACCACGGGGACGTGGTGTTCATGGGACGGCTGTCAGACAAGCTGGTGCGCATGATCGTGGCGCTCCACTCCAAACAGGACGAGGACTTGCACCGCGATCTTACCCTCGACGATTTTCAACATGCCATCGATCATGTCGGGGTCCGCGTGCGGGCCCGTTCCTCCGAATGGATGACCCCGTTTCGAGTAAACGACCGGCAGGCCAGTAACTACAGGATTGGCAATGTGTTTCTGGCCGGCGATGCCTCGCATATCCATTCGCCGGTGGGCGGCCAGGGGATGAACACGGGCATTCAGGATGTTGCAAACCTGGCC
This sequence comes from uncultured Acidobacteriaceae bacterium, assembly GCA_963737665.1. Lineage (GTDB taxonomy): Bacteria > Acidobacteriota > Terriglobia > Terriglobales > Acidobacteriaceae > Telmatobacter. The sequence continues at coordinate 305,823 of CAVTTW010000013.1, read as the reverse complement.
TGGAAGCTAGCTTCAGTTGCCCGCGGAGGTGACGAAAAGCTGCTCGACAGCTATCAGGAAGAACGCGCCGAAGTGGGCAAAGCGCTGCTGCGCTTTACCGGTCGAGGACTAAAAATGGCGACCTCAGCGAATCCGATTGTCGAAGGGGTGCGCGACGCCTTGGGCCGATTCGTCACGGGGCTCCAGCCGGTGCAAAAGGCCATGACGGGATTTATCTCCGAAATTGCCATCGAATACCGGTCTTCCTCGATCGTGGCCGACCATGGCGGCGACGGCGACCTGCGCGCCGGTGACCGCATGCCTGATCTCTCCCTGGCACAAGCGGGAGAAGGAGCCACCACCCTGTTGAAAGACTGGAAGGCGGCAAACCATCTTGCGGTTGTCCTCAACGGCTCCGGAGCCGAAGCAGCGGAGATCCGGGTGGCGGCGCCGCTCGCAGACCTGACCGAACTTCGCACCCCGGATTTGGACGGGGAAGGGCTACGTCTGCTGGGCATTGAGAAAAAGGTCCTGATCGTGCGGCCGGATGGATACATCGGCTTTCGCGCCCCAATCGAAAACGTCACCGAGAGGCGCGCCTATGCGCAACAGGTTGCCCTGACTGCGGAGGCGGGCTCGAAGTGAGCTCGCGGCTGTAGAATGCCGCCATGAGCAATGCGGCGATTGCGGTGACAGAAGCATTTGTGGCGGCCATCAATCAGCACGACCCGGCAGCACTTGCCGCGTTGATGACAGCAGATCACCGCTTTGTCGATTCGCTGGGTAATGTGGTGGAAGGCCGTGATGCGATGAAAGCCGGCTGGGTCGGGTACTTTCGCATGGTGCCGGATTACTCGCTCGACCCGCAGGAGAACTTCGCCGTCGGTTCTGTCGTAGTGATGCTGGGCACGGCATGCGGAACCTGGACCGCCGATGGAGAATTGAAACCGGAGAATCGCTGGGAGACGCCCCTGGCGGTTCGAGCGCTCGTTGAGGAAGGCAAGATCGCGGAATGGCGCGTCTACGCGGACAACGAGCCGATCAGAAAGATCATGTCAGGACGTCGGTGAACGCAACCGCTGCACTTTTCCCGCTCGGTGAGAAAAAAATGTCCTCCGCTCACCACCCCAAATTTACTACCCTCCCTTCAAAAACAAATTCTCTGTAACCGGAGATTCACATTCCGCTGCTACGTTCAATCCGGTCCTATGACCGGCCCTCCCGCACGTCTGGCGACCGGTAACATCCCCTCACTGCATAGCTAAAAGGAGCTTCCCCATGAATGGATTCGCATCTCCTGCGCGCGGCCGCCGTATGCCGATCGCGCGCGCCGTCGTTTGTGTCGCACTGAGCCTGTCCACAGCCGGCATCGTCGCTCACGCACAGGATTTTCAGCCCGGAAACCTCGTCGTAAGCCGGTCGGTGTACAAGGGCAACGCCAATACCGTACAGCTCGGCGAAGTCCTGCCTCCGGGTTGCACCGGCAGCCTCTGCGCCGGCACTACCGGCGCAATTGCGAACGGCACCTTTCCCTACGTCTGGAATAACGACAGCTATGACGGAAGTTTCGGCATCACCTCTCCGATCTATCTCGATGAGATGACCCCGTGGGGTCGGGTGATCCGCTCCCTCGAAGTGCCCAACGACCTGCACCTGGGCGTGGGCCGCGAAAGCAACCAGTTAGTTACGAGCTTCAGCTCCAAGTCGGAACTGGCTCTGCATCTGTCCACCGATGCGAAATACCTTACCTTCATGGGATATGTCGCTCCCGTCAATGCGATCGATGTGTCTAACTCCAACACGCCTGGCGCAATCGACCCGACGAACCCCGTCGGGGAAAGCTATTTCCGTGCGGTCGCCACCATCAACAAGAGCGGCAAGTTCACCTTTACTGAAACCAATGCATACAGCGGAAACAATGGACGCGCCGCAATTCTCAACAGCGCCGCCGACCTTTTCTACACCGCGGGCAATGCGGGTAATGGCTCGACGCCTCAGCCTGACAACATCATCCTCGGCGCGGGCGCGCAACTGATTACGCCCGCTCTGGTGGGCGAATATCAGCAGGATCCGATGACCCCCACGCCCGTCGCCAGCTTCTCCATAGCGGAGTTAGGCGCCAAGCCCGACAAGATCGGCAAGGACGATAACTTCCGCGGCATGACGGTCTACAAAAACGTTCTTTACTACACCAAGGGAAGCGGCGGGAACGGTGTAAATACCGTCTATTTTGTCGATACAACGGGGACGGCTTGCCCCACTGGCGTCGGGCTTCCCGTAGCTGGAGCAGCCTTGCCCACCACACCGGTGCCCTATAGCCTCAGCACACTGCAGACCGCCGGCCTTTCCAATAACATGTGCATTCTTGCCGGCTTCCCCTCTACCCCCAATAAGACCGCGACGGTCACCGCCTACCCGTTCAGCCTGTGGTTTGCCGATGCGAATACGCTATATGTCGCGGACGAGGGCGACGGCACCGATACCTATGACGCCACTACCAACCTCTACACCGATGCTGCCGCGCAGACGACTGCCGGCCTGCAGAAGTGGGTCTTCGATGCTGCCAGCAAGACGTGGAAGATGGCATACACATTGCAATCCGGCTTGAAGCTGGGCGTTCCGTACCACGTCGATGGTTTTCCGGCAGGTGACAATGCCGTGACCGGACTTCCCTGGTCGCCGGCCACTGATGGGCTGCGCAATATCACCGGCGCGGTGGACGATGGAAAAGCCGTTATCTGGGCGATCTCATCGACGGTGAGCGGCAATGGAGACCAGGGCGCCGATGCCAACAAGCTCTATGTTGTTGTCGATGACTTGAAAAACACCTCCGCCACCGTTGCAGCAAACGAATCCTTCTGGGAGGTCCGCAAAGCCGGTTACAAAGAAGTCTTGCGCGGCGTTGCTTTCACTCCCGGCACGCACTCAGAAACTCATTGATATGAATTAGCGGCAGGCTGCGACCCTGTGGCCTGCCGCTCTCTTCTCGGGAAACATCGACTAGGGTTCATCCCCTGGCCTTCTTCGCGACTTTCGGAGCGCGTCCGAGAAATGCATGACTGGCGCACTTACCCGACGACTGCCATCGGCGGACTGTCTCATAGAGAATGACCGTCGCATAGGTGACGGCACACCAGATAAAAACCTCCTCGATTGGAAGACGGCTCCACGCGGTGATATAGATGCCGATCATCTGCGCATCCCGGAATCCCCACCATCCATAGGGCAACGCGAGTGTTGCTTCCCACAACAGGCTGATGAGAAGAATAAGGAAGAAAGTCAGTCCCAACGCACGCCAGTTAATAACCGGGAGAGCGGAAGGTAACAATGCCGCTGACGGTCCGAGCGCCGCAATCACGAGAAACACAAAGTAGCCCGGAAAACCTGGAGCAGTCACGGCAAAATGCCGGAAGAGGATGGCTGCAGCAACCAGTACAAGTCCTGCAATCAATGATTGCGGATGGAAGCGGAGCAACCTGTCAAAGTCGGTGCGCTGCTTTGCAGCGACGGGAATGCTGTAAGCCGCAAGCCAGTACTCATCGAGCCAGATATAGATGAGCAGCACGGCAACGAATCCGGTGAAGTAAAAGATGTATTCTTCGATCGGTACCCCTCCACCCAGAGCCGGAGCTGCAATGCGCAAGGTAGCGGCGGGGTTCGAAAACGCGAAGAACAAATGAGCGAAGAAGAAGTCGAGAGCTGCACCCATCGGAAATAGCCACGCGATCGTGGTTGCGAAGGACTTCTTCGAGACGTGGACGTCCTCCCTGGGCAGGAACCAGATGCTGATCGCAACAATGGGAATAATAAAGAGCAGCAGACTGATTGTGTACCCGTAAGGGGTCAGGTTACTCAAACCGGGCTCGATGGTGGGGGCCACGCGCACTGTGTGCAGCGTGAGCCCGGCCGGTACCGCGATCATGAAGAGAATTGAGATGACCAGTTGGAAACTGGTGCGCGGAGAAGGGGCGGGAGGAGGTGCAGCCATACGGTGTCCTCTGGTCGTGACGCTCCGGTCGTTATTCTCAGTCAGGGAACTATAGCATCGAAGGTTGGCCTTCGCAGCGGCCGAACGATCTCATAATTATTACTTATCGCAACTGCAACTCGAATAACTTTGCATAATACCGATTCAGCATCGAAACTGTCCTTGGAGGGACTTCCTTGTCGCAGACCTGGGATCCAAATTCGTATGGGCAGAACGGAGCGTTTGTGCATGGGCTGGCGGCTGGGGTGCTGGAGTGGCTTGACCCGCAACCTCATGAGCACATCCTCGATCTGGGCTGCGGTGACGGGCAGTTGACCTTGCGAATAGCCGCCAGCGGGGCCGAGGTGGTGGGTGTAGATGCGTCGCCAGACATGGTGGCGGCCGCGCAGGCACGTGGGGTTGCCGCAAAGCAGGCGATGGCGGAGGCGCTGCCATTTGCGGATGCGTCCTTCGATGCAGTCTTCTCCAACGCGGCACTCCATTGGGTTCGCGGGCAGGACGCGATGATGATTCAGGTTCGCCGCGTCCTCAGGCCCGGCGGACGATTTGTAGCCGAGATGGGTGGTCAGGGAAATATTGCTGCAATCCGAGTCGCGTTGATGGCGGTGCTGGAAAAGCATGGTTTCGGTGGCGCTGAAGACGGGGTGAACTACTATCCGACTCCCGAGGCATACACGCGCCGGCTTGAGAAACATGGGTTCAGAGTCGAGCAGATCGCCCTCATCCCGCGTCCTACTCATCTTGCAGAGAGCGGCATGGCGGGATGGCTGCGCACCTTTCGGCGCGGCGTCCTGGATGGCCTGCCGGAAAGCCTGCGTGCAGCAGTCGTGGACGAGACATGCGCACTTCTCGAGCCCGCATTGCTCGATGAAGACGGGCATTGGGTGGCGGATTATGTGCGCCTGAGATTCGCCGCACGGGTGTGAGATGCATGACTGGTTAAGCCAGGAGTTCGTTCCGTGAGTTTCACCCGCCACGGACGCGCGAGTAAGTCCCACAACCAGCTGGTCAGTCTGCACAGATTATTTCCCGACCTGAAGTGAAAACACCTTGCTATTTTCTTGGCACTTATGGCAGAGTACTATCTGCGTAGGAGAACCCCCGATGCAAACCACAACGCAAATCTCGATGCGTAGGCTGAACCGGCTTGGATCAAGCTGGGGCGGTCGCCGGGCCGGTTCCTGCTATTACCAGTAGTCCACTGGTGTCTGCTCCTACGCAAAGCGCATCCACATCTGGCATCTGTTCAATTGACTTAGGACGGGAGCGTTCGATCCTCGCAGGTCGAATTCTCACGTAGCGTCGTTCCTCCCGGTGGTGACGAGGTCAGGTTCTGCGACTGCAATCGGTCCTGTCCTTGATCATATCCGCGGGATGATTCGGCCTGAGTTATCCGGGTCGTATCAATTCGCGCCGCGATAAGTCAATTGCGGCGGGCGGGATAACTTCGTCCTAGGCCGCACCGAACAGGGCTGGCGCCGGTCGTGGATACCTCCGGTCGCAGGTTCGATTCCTGTCCGGGCTAACGTCCCGGCACTCCAGGGTAGAGGAAACTAACTCCGCAACCACAAAGCTCCTGTTCTAAACCCGTCCGGAGGTTCCGGAGAAAAGAGTGACTGCCATGGGCAAGTTGAACGTAATGAATGGCACCCCGGTAGGCAACACAAACCTGTGCAAGAGCTGCGACTGGGGACAGGTGACCACCGGATATCGCGAGTCGGATCTGCTGGTGGTTTGCACCAATGCGAATCCGGCGCGCTTAATTCCCTTCGCGGTGTGCGAGTGCACGGATTATCAGGATCGCTATCGTCCCGACTATGACCAGATGGAGAAGCTCGCAATCAGCTTCAGCCATAACGCCCGCAGGAAGCCGACTCCGGGCTTCCGCACCAGCGGATTCAGTTGTGTTCCCATCCTGGTCGGCGGCGACGATGACGACGAGGATGATGCGGACGCGGTCGCGCGTGATTAGCAGCTCAAACCCTTCTGCCGCTGGCGCAGGGCTCGGATACTTCGATTCGTTCACCTCTGCGGGAGCGCTGAGTGGGGTTCGAGTCCTGCCATCGATGGCTGGACCTAAGCGGGGACGGACTGGATCGCGGAGTTCGACGGCAAAGGCCAATCGCCGCTTGACTTCGGTCAATCGGGGGCACCGGGAATCGTCTTAGTCTGGACGGTTCCCGGTTTTTTTCTCCGGAACAGACGGAATGCCGGCTGCGAAGCGATTCACAGGATCGAGTATCGGCAAAATGCGTCTATGCATCTAAGAGAAGTAAGTTTCACTCTCTCCGGAGGCCGCAGGCTTGTCTCGTATTCACATGCATCTGCCCAAGCTTGAACGAAAGCCCGAGCTCGATGCCTTGCGCGGGCTGTTCCTGGTGTGGATGACGCTGACCCATCTGCCCACGCGATTCAGCGACTTTGTCAATCAGCCGCTGGGGTTTGTGTCTTCCGCGGAGGGGTTTGTCTTCATTTCGGCTCTGTTGGTGGGCCGCCTTTATATTCGCGACCTCACGAAAAACCCGACCAACGTCCGGGTACGGCTGTGGAAGCGCTCGCTCAAGATCTATGGATACCACCTGCTGATGCTGGCGCTGGCGTTCACCGTGGTAGCGGGGTTCGCGGTGCACACCCATAAGGTGGCCCTCACCAACCTCCTGGATTTCTACCTGGCGCATCCGTTCGTGGCCATCGTGGGCTCGGTTCTGCTGCTCTACTGTCCGCCCCTCCTCGACATCCTTCCCATGTACGTGACCTTCCTGTTTTTCACCCCCGCAGTTCTATCCGCGGCAGTGCGATGGGGCTGGAAGTGGATTCTCGCCATCAGTGGGTTGGTCTGGATCCTGGCGCAATATGGCCTGCGCGACGTGGTGCATAACTGGATTGTGCATATCACACACCTGCAGATCCCGCTGCAGGAGAGCGGAGCCTTCAACCTGTTTGCCTGGCAGGGCGTTTGGACGGTGGGATTGTGGCTGGGTGCTCGGTCAGCAACCCAGTCAGAGGTCTTCCGGAAGGTCCCAGGATGGGTGGCGGCTACCTGTGCCGCGATCTGCGTCTTTTTTATTGGAATCCGGTTCGGCTGGCTGGGTCCGCACCTTACCCAGCAGTCGTTGGGACTGAAGCTCGACAAGTGGCAGATTGGTCCGTTTCGCGCCATGAACCTGATTGCCTTCACCGTTGTGGTCTACTGGGCGCGAAAATACCTCGTGAAATTGGTGACAATCGAGCCGTTTTTGACCCTGGGCAAGGCTTCGCTGAAGGTATTCTGCGCCCACATCTTCTTCGTCTTCGCGGGGCTTGCCCTGCTGTATGGGGATATGAACTCCGAGGGGCTCGACCAACTGCACGGGCTGCCGGCGATCGCCCTGCTCGCCATCACCTTCGGTTCGTTGATCGTGGTGGCCGCGAACGAAGTCAAGAAGAAACATGACGAACGGGATCAGCGGAAGTTGGAAGACGAAAAGTTGAAGAGCTCAGGCGATGACGGTGAGCGGAAATCCGGTGATACCGCGGCGATGATTCTGCTGCCCGAAGTGACCGATATGACCATGGCCACCGATACCTTGCACCAGCCGTCACCGTCACCGGTTCTCGCCAAGACCAGTAATTAGCGGATCAGGGCCAAGGCGGCTAAGTCCATCAGTGAGACCACGATCAGCCCTGGGAAACCCCTTACCGCCAAGGCGAATTAACCAAACGTTTGCAATTTCTTTGCCTCCATGCATTAGTCTGTTAACGATTCCCTGCGGCCTCCGCAATCGAATTTCACGGCCGCCGGGCGAGGTCAGACCGGTTGAGCCAATCCGTTTTTGTGCTGGAAGATGACGCCGATATTTCGCGCCTTGTGCAGCATCACCTGGAAGCGGCGGGATTTACTGTTCGGCCGTATCTTACCCCGTCGAATCTGATACCCGACGCCGAGCGGCAGCCGCCGGCCCTGTTTCTGCTTGACATCATGGTTCCCGGAGGAGACGGACTCGACGTGTGCCGCCGCCTGCGCAGTCACCCCGCGCTGTCGACCATTCCCATCATCTTCCTCACCGCGCGGGCGGGCGAGAACGATCGCGTGCTGGGGCTCGAACTCGGTGCGGACGACTACATTACCAAGCCCTTTGCTACCCGCGAACTGGTAGCTCGGGTAAAAGCCGTGTTGCGGCGTTTCGAGCGGCCAACCTCGCCGTCGGTCATCTCGCTTTGAAGAGGTAGTGATCGACGCCAACGCCATGCAGTTGACCGTGCGCGGAACCCTGACCACAACCACCGCGACCGAATTTCGCCTGCTGGATTACCTGGCCCGCCACCCGGGGCGCGTGTACAGCCGCGACCACCTGCTCGACGCGGTGTGGGGAGATGCGCGGTTTGTGACGCCGCGGTCGGTGGACGTTTATGTGCGGCGAATCCGCGAGAAGATCGAGATCGATCCGGAAAATCCGCGCTATCTCAAGACCGTGCGCGGCGCGGGCTATCGGTTTGAGATGCCGAAGACCGATTGAGCCGCGAATTCTGAGCCTTGCAGCGAAGTCACGTCACTGCCCGCGTGAACTCCGCTCTCAAGCTCGTGGATCAGCGTGCCGGTGAACGCCGTGCATCTTCAGACCGCGAACCCTGCCGGAACTCGCCTGGCTTGTCGACGAGTTCCATGACGCCGAACTGGCTGCAGTCTGCTGAGTTGGATGGGAGCGGAGCCAAGTGACCCGCAAAGTGTTTGTCAAGCTTCTGGGCCTGTTTGTCCTGTTGCTGGTCTTCCACACGGTGGTGATGGAGATGGTGTTCCGGCGCCTGCTGGAACATACGTCAAGCGGCGCGTTTCCTGTACTTTGGCGGGAGGCGCTCTGGTCGGGCATCATCGCCCTGGCCGTGGCCCTGCCGCTGGCTGCGTGGGTGGCCTCCCGAGTCGCGCGACGGCTGCAGCGGGTGGTCGATTTTGCCCGGCGCATCGCCGAAGGCGACCTGAGCGCGCGGCTCGATCAGTCTGCGGGCGATGAACTGCTGGCCATGGAAGCCGCGCTGAACATGACGGCCGAACGGCTGGGCAAGAGCTTTGCGGAAATCGAGAGCCGGCGCCAGGAATTGGCCGCCATGCTCGACTCGATGCAGGAAGCGGTCGTCGCCATCACCCCGGAGGGATTTGTCCGCTGGTCCAACGCCGTCATGCAGCGCATGGCCGGGACGCAGATTCGGGTGGGCCGCCCGCTGGTCCACTCGGTTCGCGACCCTGACCTGCTGGCCTGCGTGCGCGGAGCCCTGGAGCACAAGGAAGTTCGCACTGGCCGCGCCAGTTCGCTGGCCCCCGGGCGTATCTTCGATATCAGCGCTGCGCCCTTGCCATCAGGAGGAGCGCTGGCCGTCCTTCACGACGTTACCCGGATTGAAGCCGCGGAGAAGTCCCGCCGTGAGTTTATCGCCAACGTGAGCCATGAGTTGCGCACCCCACTGACTTCGATCCAGGGCTACGTAGAAACCCTGCTCGAGGATCCCGGGTGCAACCCCGACACCTCTCGCGAATTTCTGGGGGTTATTCAAAAAAACGCCGCGCGCATGGGACGGCTGACCGAAGACCTGCTGGCCTTGGCCAGCGTCGAGAGCCCCGACTACAAGCTCAGCCGGCAGCCCATCCGCGCCAGCGCCATGGTGCAGGACGCCATTGAGTCCCTGGGTGGGATGGTTGTGGATTCCGGCGTGGAATTGGAGTCGGCCGGCGCCCCCAATGCACTCGTCATGGCCGACGCCGATGCGATGAACCAGGTCTTCGGCAACCTGATCGAAAACGCCCTGAAGTATGGCAAGGGGGGCAAACGGATCTCCGTCGGAGCGCGCCTTCTGGAGATGGAAGTCGAGTTCTGGGTGCAGGACTTCGGGCCCGGCATCGCCTCCGAGCACCTGGATCGCATCTTCGAGCGCTTTTACCGGATCGACAAGGCGCGCTCCCGCGAATCAGGCGGCACGGGACTCGGCCTGGCGATCGTAAAGCACATCGTCCAGGCCCATGGCGGCTACATCCGGGCGGAGAGCGAGTTGGGCGCCGGAGCAGCCTTCTACTTCACCCTGCCGCTCGCCGCAGGAGGCCAGGCCATATCAGCCCGTGTGAAAGCATTCAAATCTGGGACGAAGACATGGGGCTAAGGATCAGATTGGTAATGTTGCTGACAATCGGTTCAAAAGCGTAGCGCGGATCGGCAGAGAGTTTCTTCCAGTCGGCGATTGTCGCGGAAAGCGTTCCAGTGCGCGTCCATGGCGGCCACATCCGGAACACTGAGCATATAGGTCAGGTTCGGCATCCGCGGCCCGACGATCGTATCCCCGAAGAAGACGGGGTTAAAGCCGGCAGCCTTGAAAATCTCGAATTCACCCGAGTGAAACATCTCGACTTTGCGCACGTGATCGCTGTGGCTTGGGCTTTCGTACGTACGTAATTGATAAATGCGCTTGGCCTTCGTGGCCGTCTCCGGGGGCGGCGTGACCTTGGGCCAACCCTCAAATGCTGCGAGCAGCGAGTATTCCACCCGCAAAAACGCCGGGGCATTGGCAGGGGCGTTCCAGAATGGCTGCGCAATCTTGAGGAAGTCGCTGTCTTTGACCAGATCGAGGTCGATGGTAGCCAGCGCTTCGACCGAGGGGCCCGGGATGATCACGTAGGTGACTGGCGTTTCCTGCCCGAAGTCGAGATGGAAGGCGCCGATCGGCCCCATGCCGCGGCGCGTCAGCGCCGGAATGAGGGCCATGCTGATGTAGTGCTCGGTCAGGCTGGTCTGCGGGCCGGAGGTCAACATATAGCGGCGGATCTGGTAGAACTCGCGGCCGTGGCTGGTGGTCGTCTGCGCACCGGCGCCGCGCGCGGCGGCCATCGTAGAAGCGGCAAGGGAAGCAGCAAGGAACTGGCGGCGTTGCATGGGTTTCCTCCGGGATTTGTGAAATTCGATGTCTGTTGAATGTTCTGTGATGAGGCTTGCGCCGAGACCGGACAGCAATGCCGGACCGGGAAACGAAGGCCGAATCATCCTAATTGCTGTTCCTGCTCCTCCCCAATGTCTTCGTTCCACACCTCGGGATGCCGCGCGATGTAGCGCCCCAGCAGTTCGCGGCATTCGGAGTTGTCGAGGTCGATGACTCTGACGCCATTTTCGCGCAGCCAGTCGAGCCCGCCGGCGAAGGTCCGGCTTTCGCCAACCACCAGCGTGCCGATACGAAACTGCCGCACCAGTCCGCTGCAATACCAGCAGGGGGCCAGGGTAGTCACCATCACCATGTCGCGGTAGCTGCGCTGCCGGCCGGCGCGTCGAAATGCATCGGTCTCGCCGTGAACGCTAGGGTCGCTCTGCTGCACGCGGCGGTTGTGCCCGCGGCTTAGCAGTTGACCCGCAGACGTGAATAAAGCCGCGCCGATGGGTATGCCTCCTTCATCGAAACCCGGTCCTTGCCTCTTCGAGCGCCACCGCCAACATGCTTTCGTAGAGTTTTGTCACGACTGTCCTCTTCTCTGAGGATAAAGGATGCAGCGGAGTCGTGCGAATCGCTTGAATTGTAAAGGGAAACGGGCTTGTAACATACGTGTGCTACAGCATGCTACGTTGACTTTGAGCGCGCTCGCAGGAGTACGGTTGAGTCATGCAGGATGCAGGATTCACCATTCGGACCATGGCAGATCGATGCGGCATGACCGCGCACACGCTGCGCTATTATGAGCGTGTGGGACTGATTCAACCGGTAGGACGGGCACGCAACGGCCACCGCCGCTACTCCGAGGCCGACGCGGCCTGGCTCAACTTTTTGCATTGCATGCGGGCCACCAACATGCCCATCCGCGAGATGCAGCGCTACGCGGAGATGCGTGAACAGGGCGACGCCACCACCGAGCAGCGGCGCACGCTGCTTGAAGACCACCAGGCGCAGATTGCGGCCCAGATCGTAGCGCTGCAACGAGCGCACGCGCTGCTCACCCACAAGATTGCCAACTATCGCAAGATCGAAGAACGCACGCGGATTCCCAACCCGGCGCCGGCGGAAGCGGAAGCTCGAGGGCTCCCTGGCTTCCGCCTAGCCCGCCGGCAGCACGCGAAACCGCTCGACAGGGGTAAAGATGAAGCAACGCACTCTGGGGACGAGTGGTCCCCAGGTATCGGCAATCGGGCTGGGCTGCATGGGCATGAGCGAGTTCTACGGATCCCGCGACGAACAGGAGTCGCTGGCGACGATCGATCTTGCCCTGGAGCTCGGCATCAACTTTCTGGATACCTCGGATGTCTACGGCCCGCACACCAACGAGGTGCTGGTCGGCAAGGCTGCTGAAGGGCCGTCGGGACAAGTTCTTCCTGGCGACCAAGTTCGGAATCGTCCGCGACCCCGCCGACCCGTCGAAGCGCGGCGTGGACGGCAGCCCGGCATATGTCCGCAAGGCCGTCGAAGGCAGCCTGCGGCGGCTCGGCATTGAGACGATCGACCTCTACTACCAGCATCGCGTCGATCCGAAGACGCCGATCGAAGAAACTGTCGGGGCGATGTCGCGGCTGGTGGAGGAAGGCAAAGTCCGCTTTCTGGGATTGTCCGAGGCTGCCCCCGCGACGCTGGAGCGAGCCCACCGGGTGCACCCCATTACCGCACTGCAAACCGAATATTCTCTCTGGAGCCGCGATCCGGAGCCGGAGATCTTGCCCTCCTGCCGCCGTCTCGGTGTCGGTTTTGTCGCTTACAGTCCACTGGGACGCGGCTTCCTGACTGGCGCATTCAAGACTCCCGATGACTTTGAGCCGGGGGATTTCCGGCGCCACACGCCCCGTTTCCAGGGTGAAAACTTCAAGCGAAATCTCGCCCTGGCCGACAAGGTGAAGCAGCTTCGCCGCCGATGCCGGCATCACGCCGAGCCAGCTCGCCCTGGCGTGGGTGCTGGCCGAGGGCGAAGACATCGTCCCCATCCCAGGAACCAAGCGCCGTAAATATCTGGAAGAGAATGCACGCGCCGTCGACGTCCAACTCAGCCCCGCAATCGTCCATAAACTTGAGGAGGAATTTCCTCCCGACGCGGCATCGGGCGGACGGTATCTGCCGGAAATGCTCGCCCTTCTCAACGGGTAACTCGCACCGGCATCTGGAGACGCCGGCAAGATTCATGCGATCAAACTGGCTCATCGAGCCGCTTCCAACCCGACGTTCCTATCCGTGAATAAATTCGGATAGGATAAGCACGGCGGCTCTTTCACCGATCTCGAAACCGCTGCTCCGCCCTGGGCTCTTCCCCTTGCTTCCCTGAGCCCTCCGCAAACACCTGGTGCAGCGCGGCACGAATCCGATACCCGGGAGAACGTCCCGAGGAGGTCAACTGTGGCAGACTCAACCGACCTGCGCTTCAAGCATCTGCACGCCTCAACGCCCACGAAATCACCGCAGGACCTTGCGCCAGATCAGCATGCACTCGATCTGGAGCCCCTGGATCCGGACCACTCCAAAGGCCGCTTCAGCCGACGCTCGTTCCTCTCCGGACTTGGCGCCACAGGCTTTCTGGCCGGCGCGGCACCCTTGGTGCAGGCCGCTCCGACTATCGAACCCCAGCCTCAGGAGCCGCCGGCGGCCGAGGGCACCATGACTCTCGCGCTGCGCGTGAACGGCAAGGAATACAAGCTGACCGGCCTCGACACGCGCGCCACCCTGCTCGACACGTTGCGCGAGCGCATCCATCTCACCGGAACCAAGAAGGGCTGCGATCATGGCCAGTGCGGCGCATGCACCGTGCATGTGAATGGCCGCCGCGTGAATAGCTGCCTGTCGTTTGCCGTGATGCACGAGGGCGATGAGATCACCACCATTGAAGGCGTCGGCCAGCCGGGCAACCTGCATCCGATGCAGGCTGCGTTTGTGGAGCACGATGGGTATCAGTGCGGCTATTGCACCAGCGGGCAGATCATGAGTGCCGTAGCACTGCTGAAAGAGCCGATTGGCCCCGCGGACGACGACATCAAGCAGGCCATGTCGGGCAACATCTGCCGCTGTGGCGCTTACACCAACATCGTTGCCGCCGTCCGCCAAGTGCGGCAGGCCTGACGGAGGAGGAGACCATGCAGACCTTTAACTACGTCAAAGCCCCAAGCATCGATAAGGCCATCGGCGCGGCCAGCGGATCGAAGTTCATCGCCGGTGGAACCACGCTGGTCGACCTGATGAAGCTCAGCGTGGAGAAGCCCACCGCGCTCGTCGATATCAATCTCCTGCCTCTGGACAAGATCGAGCCCATGCCCAACGGCGGCCTGCGCATCGGCGCCATGGTGCGCAACTCCGACCTGGCCTGGAATCCCGAGGTGAAGAAGTCCTACGCGGTGCTGTCGGAAGCGCTTCTCTCCGGCGCTTCGCCGCAGTTGCGCAACATGGCGACCACCGGCGGCAACCTGCTGCAGCGGACCCGGTGCGTCTACTTCCGCGAGCCAAGCGCTGGCACACAGGGCGGCTACGCATGCAACAAACGGACCCCGGGCACAGGCTGCGCAGCATTGGATGGCTACAACCGCATGCACGCCGTACTCGGCACCAGCGATCAATGCATTGCAACGCATCCTTCCGATATGTGCGTGGCCATGGCCGCGCTTGATGCCGTGATTCTTGTCGAAGGACCAAAAGGCAAGCGCACCATTCCGTTCGCCGACTTTCACAAGCTGCCGGGCAACACGCCGAACATCGAAAATGCCCTGGAGCCCGGCGAACTGGTGACCTACGTCGAGTTGCCTAAGCCGATCGACGGCGGACGCAGCGTCTATCTGAAGCTCAGGGATCGCGCCAGCTACGAATTCGCTCTTGCGTCGGCGGCAGTGGTGGCGAAAGTCGAGGGCGGCCACATTCGTTACGTGCGCGTGGCCATGGGTGGCGTGGGTACGAAACCGTGGCGTTCCCATGAAGCCGAAGCCGCTCTGATGGGCAAGCCGGCAGATGCGGCAACTTTCAAGAAGGCCGCGGAGGCCGCGCTGGCCGGAGCAAAACCGCGCACCGATAACGCGTTCAAAGTCGAACTGGCCAGGCGCTGCGTGGTGCGAGCGCTCAAGATGGCCACGGCGTAACGAAACGAATAACCGCAGATCCTCGGGAGGCGCCGGTCGCAAAAACCCAACCGCGCCGAATGACGGATCCGCTTGAACCCGAAACTTACGGAAAGACGATTCGATCGATCTGGAGGGAATTCGCATGGCGACGACCAATCTTCCCCATTCGAGCAACATTATTGGCGCGGCGGTGCCACGGATCGACGGCCCCTTGAAGACCAGCGGCAGTGCGAAGTACGCAGTCGATCACAACTTTCCCGGCCTGGTGCATGGCGTTCTCGTGCAGAGCAATATCGGCAAGGGCCGCGTTCGCATGCTCAACGTGAGCGCTGCGGAAAAGATGCCCGGTGTCGTCGCTGTTCTGCACCGGGGCAACTTGCAGAACGTGTACCGCACCTTCCCCCACCAGGAAGACGGCGCCATGGCGGAGTCGCGCGCGCCCTTTGAAGACGACAACATTACATATTGGGGACAGTATGTGGCCGCGGTCATCGCTGAAACGCTGGAACAGGCCACGGCCGCGGCCGATGCGGTGCGCATCGAGTATGACACTGAGTCCCCGGACTTGCGGCGCGACCTGGGCGATGGTTTTACAGGCAAGCGCGAAAGTAGCTGGAGGCGCGGCGATCCCGACCAGGCTCTCACCTCCGCGCCCGTCACCATCGACGAAACCTATGTGACGCCCGTCGAGACCCACAATCCCATGGAAATGCATGGCACCGTGGCCGTGTGGGATGGCGAAAGCTTCACCCTCTACGAATCTTCTCAGGGTGTGGTCGGCTTCCGTACCGTGATGTCGGAGGTGCTGGGCGTTCCCCGCGAGAATCTGCGCATCATCTCCAAGTTCATTGGCTCGGGTTTCGGCGGCAAGCTTTCACCTTGGCCTCAGGCCACCCTGGCAGCCGCCGCAGCACGCCAGCTCAACCGGCCGGTCAAGATAAGCGTCGACCGGCGCATGATGTTTACCAGCGTGGGCCATCGCCCCCGCACCCAGCAGCGCATACGCCTGGGCGCCACGCAGGACGGCAAGCTGACCGCAATCCGCCATGACTTCTACACCGAAACGTCGCAGCTCGACGATTTCGTCGAGCACTGCGGCGAGCAGACGCCCTTTCTCTACAGCTGCCCCAACCTTGAAGTAAGCACGGCGATGGTGCGCCGCAACGTGGGCGCCCCTGCTCCGATGCGCGGTCCCGGCGCTGTGCCTGGCCTTTTTGCGCTGGAATCGGCGATGAACGAGCTGGCTATCAAGCTCAACATGGATCCGCTCGAGCTGCGGCTGAAGAACGACGCCGACCGGGATGAGGGCAAGAATCTTCCCTTCTCTTCGCGCCACCTGAAAGAGTGCTACCTGACCGGCGCCGAAAAAATAGGCTGGAAGCAGCGCACACCCGGCGTCGGCTCGATGCGCCGCAACGGCAAGGTTATCGGTTGGGGCATGGGCGGCGCCTCGTGGGGCGCCGCGCGCATTCCCTGCACTGCGAGCGTAGAACTTTGTCCCAACGGCCGAGTGTGCGTGCGCTGCGCCACGCAGGACATCGGCACCGGCACCTACACCTTGTTCGCGCAGATCGTGCACGCCAAGACTGGTGTGGCGCTCGACAAGATCGACGTCTTTCTGGGCGACAGTTCCCTGCCCGACGGCCCCACCTCCGGCGGCTCGATGGTGACCAGCGCCATATTGCCCGCCGCTACCGGCGCCGTGAACCAGGCGGTTTCGCGGCTGCTTAACATCGCAGCGCTCACCCCGGCGTCGCCCTTTCATGGCGCGCATCCTGACACGCTGGCGATGACCGATGGCCGCGTCGTACACGCATCCGGACAGCCGCAGGTGGTTGGTGCGGCCTATCATTCCGGCGGCGATCTGACCGCCAACGGGGTTCCTTTCGAAGAAGTCCTGCGCCTCGCCAACCTCGGCGGCCTCACCGCGATGGGCAAGACATTTCCCTCATTCGAAGATCCCAAGGCGAAGGAATATTCGCTGCACTCCTTCGGCGCGCACTTCGCCGAAGTGGAATGGGAACCGGATATCGCCCGCCTGCGCGTGAGCCGCATCTTCTCTGTCTTCGATTGTGGCCGCATCATCAACAAGAAGGCCGGCGTCAACCAGATTCTCGGAGCAGCCGTCATGGGGGTGGGGATGTCGTTGTTCGAAGAAACCCGCTACGACCATCGCACCGGCCAGCCAATCAATGGCAATTTCGCGGATTATCTCGTCGCCACATGCGCCGACTTGCCCGACCTCGACGTAACCTATCTCGATTATCCCGACCTGATCGTGAACGAGTATGGCGCGCGCGGCGTCGGAGAAATCGGCATGGCCGGCGTGGCGCCAGCGATTACCGACGCCGTCTATCACGCCACCGGCGTGCGCGTGCGCGAGTTGCCGGTGCGGATCGAGGATCTCTTGCAGTCCAAAATCATGGAAGCATGATGGATTATTTCGATGGCCGCCTCTCGGGTCGATTCGCGATGGATAGAGAAAGGGTAAGCAATGAGCACGACAGCAGCTTCTACCTTGGGTTCGATCATCGGCGCCCCCACCCCGCGCATCGACGGTCCCTTGAAGACCACGGGGACCGCAGACTACTCCGCCGATTTTCATTTTGAACGCATGGCCCACGCCGTTCCCGTATGCGCGAGTATTGCGAGCGGCCGAATCACCAGTCTCGATACCACCGAAGCCGAAAAGATGCCGGGCGTGCTTCTCATTCTGCATCACGGCAACATCGGCCCGCTCTATCGCACCGTTCCTGGCGATGACAACGCCACCAACAGCGAAGTGCGATCGCCATTTGAAGACGAAGAGGTGCGCCACTGGGGCCAGTATGTCGCCGTCGCAATCGCCGAGACGCTGGAACAGGCTACAGCCGCGGCCGCAGCCGTCAAGGTGCAGTACGAACCCCAGCCCGCAAACCTGCGCACCAGCCTTGATGACTACACCGGCAAGCGCAAATCAGTCTCCAAGCGCGGCGATCCGGATGCCGCATTTGCCTCGGCTCCAGTAAAGATCGACGCCACCTACATCACCCCCGTTGAGACCCACAACCCCATCGAACTGCATGCCTCCGTGGTAGTTTGGGATGGCGATCATGTCACGCTCTACGAGACTTCGCAAGGCGTCGTCAATCACCGCATGGTCATGGCGCAGGTGCTCGGCCTTCCCGTCGAAAACGTGCAGGTGATCACTCGTTTTCTCGGCTCAGGATTTGGAGGCAAGCTTTTCCCATGGCCTCACGCGGCCATGACGGCCGTGGCCGCGCGCAAGCTCGACCGGCCGGTCAAGCTGAGCCTCACGCGGCGCATGATGTTTTCCAACGTCGGCTACCGGCCACGCACTGAACAGCACATCAAGCTCGGCGCCAGCCAAGAGGGAAAGCTGCTGGCGCTGCGGCACGACTATCTCAACGTCACATCGCAGCTTGACGATTTCGATGAAGGCTGCGGCGAAGCGACACCGTATCTCTATAGCGTTGCCAACCTCGAAGTAACCAGCGCGCAAGTCCGCCGCCACATGGGGGCGCCGATGTGGATGCGCGGTCCCGGCGCGGTGCCGGGCCTGTATGCCCTTGAGGCCGGAATGAATGAACTGGCCGACGAGCTCAAGATCGATCCTCTGCAACTGCGCCTCATCAACGACGCCGATAAAGATGAGAGCAACAAGAACATTCCCTTCTCGTCGCGTCACTTTCGCGAGTGCTTTGAGACCGGCGCTAAGAAATTCGGCTGGGAAAAGCGCAACGCCGCCATCGGCTCCATGCGTCGCGACGGCAAGATCCTTGGCTGGGGACTGGCCGGCGCCAGTTGGGTCGCGGTGCGGCTGCCCTGCACCGCGACGGTCGAGTTCTGCGCCAACGGGCGGCTCTGCGTACGCTGTGGCACCCAGGACATCGGCACCGGCACTTACACGATCTTCGCGCAGGTACTGCAAGAAAAAACCGGCGTCCCTTTGGACCGCATCGACGTGATCCTGGGCGACAGCAGTCTGCCCGCGGGGCCCATGTCGGGCGGGTCGATGGTGACCGGCTCGGTGCTCAACGCGATCGCCGCGGGCGCCGAGGGAGCCATCAAGCGATTGCAGCAGGTGGCCGCGTCGACCGCCGGTTCGCCGTATCACGAGGCTTCTCTCGAGACCATCGCATTTACTGCGGGCCGCTTGCACAAAAAAGATCAGCCCGCCTCCGACGGGACCCACTTCGCCGACATCCTGCAGATGGCCAAGCTCAATGGTCTGAGCGCGGAAGGCAAAACGGTTCCCAGTTGGGAAGATCCGAAGGCCAAGGACGTTTCCCTTCATTCCTATGGCGCGCAGTTTGTCGAGGTCGAGTGGGAGCCGGAGATTGCGCGGCTGCGCGTGAGCCGCGTTGTAACGGTGATCGATGCTGGCCGCATCATCAATCCCAAAGCCGCCGCCAACCAGGTCGCCGGCGCCGTCGTGATGGGTGTAGGCATGGGACTGCTGGAAGAGACACGCTATGACCAGCGCAGCGGCCAGCCCATCAATGGCAACATGGCCGACTACATCATGGCGACTTGCGCCGATTCACCCGACATCGATGTGACCTTCCTCAACTACCCCGATCCGGCGATGGGCGAGTACGGAGCGCGGGGCGTCGGCGAGATCGGCCTGGCCGGTATCGCTCCGGCAATTACAGCCGCTGTCTATCATGCCACCGGTGTGCGCGTGCGCGAGTTGCCCGTCAAGATCGAAGACCTGCTGCGGTCGCACATACTTGAGGCGTGAGCGACAATAGGAGCTAATGACCGACCTCGAACATATCCTGCCTCTGTGGAGCGAGTTGGAAACCTCGGGGTCAGATTACGTTCTGGCGACGGTGGTAGCGGTCGAGGGCTCCAGCTATCGCAAGCCGGGCGCGCGCATGCTGCTGTCCCACGACGGCCGCCGCGCAGGGACAGTCAGTGGCGGATGCCTCGAAGCCGAAGTGACGCGACGTGCCTGGTGGCTCACCAACGAAGGACCGGTTGTCGAGCGCTACTCCACGCTTGAGGATGACGGCGATCTGCCCTATGGCTCGGGCTGCGGAGGTGTCGTCTACATCCTGCTCGAACGCCGCAAGACCGCGAGCTTGTTGATCGCTGCACTGAAAGCCTGCTTCGACAGGCGCATGCCTCTCGCCATCGCCACCATTCTCGAAGGTCCGCGCATCGGCGAAAGAGCCTTTGCCGGTTTGCCCGGTCGCGCGGAGAATGCACCGACGCCGCCAGTCATCGCTACGGAAGCCGATCTCACGCTTCAGGAATTTGCAGAGGAATCGCTGCAGCGCCGCAGATCCTTCGATGAAGCTATCGCTATGCCGAACGGTTCCGCCCATGTATGGGTCGACTACCGCGCCGCCCGGCCGGGCTTGTGGATCTTTGGAGCGGGCGACGACGCCAAACCCCTCGTCCGCGTGGCGCGAGAACTAGGCTGGTTCGTCGCCGTAGCTGATGGGCGTACGCACCTGGCCACGCGGGACCGCTTCCCGGCCGCCGATGACGTACGCGCATTGAACATCAGCGAACTGCCCGGCGCTGCAGGCGACCAGCTCGCCGTCTTGCCAACCGATGCGGCGATCCTCATCACGCACAGCTTCGAGCAGGATTCGCACATCCTCGCTTCCCTGCTCGGCAATTCGCACGAATTCTCATTTGCCTACGTCGGCGTCCTCGGTCCGCAGCGGCGCACGCGCGAGGCACTAGCCGAGGCGGCGCGACTGCTTCACCTCGCCCCCAGCGCCGATCGCGTCGAGCGATGGCTGGCGCAGATCTACGCCCCTATTGGCATCGACCTGGGCGCCGACACGCCAGCCTCGATTGCGCTCTCGATCCTGGCCGAGATTCAACAAACCCTCAACGCAGCGACTGCTCTGCCGCTGCGCCAGGTTCGTGCACATCCCCTGCCAGTGGCTCAGGACTAGAGCATCTTCGGAATACACGTTGAGTATTGAGAGCATTGAAAGGTGGCTTTTTCTTGAGGAAAAAGCCACTCAGCATCTTGCCTTCGGTCTAGGCCAATTCCGAAAATGCCATGATCAGGCTGCCTTGGCGGCCAGATGCTCTTCCAGCACTTCGAGAAACTTCGCCAGCCACGCCGGATGCGCCGGCCACGCGGGACCCGTGACGAGATTGCCGTCAACCACTGCACCCGTAATCTCGACCTTCACAAAGGTTCCACCAGCCAACTCGACCTCGGGCGCGCATGCCGGGTATGCATTCACTTTGCGGCCCTTGAGAATGCCCGCCGCCGCCAGCAGTTGCGGTCCATGACATAGCGCGGCAATCGGCTTGCCGGCCTTGTCAAAATAACGCACGATATCCAAGACCTTTTCGTTCAAACGCAGGTACTCCGGCGCGCGTCCACCCGGAACGACCAGGGCGTCATACTCCGTCGCCTTCACATCCTCAAAGGTGGCATTCAATGTGAAGTTATGGCCGCGCTTTTCCGAGTAAGTCTGATCGCCCTCAAAGTCATGAATGGCCGTCCGCACCTGTTCGCCCTTCTTCTTGCCCGGGCAGACCGCGTCCACCGTGTGGCCCACCATCTGCAGGGCCTGGAAAGGTACCATTATCTCGTAATCCTCAACAAAATCGCCCGCGAGCATTAACAGCTTTGCAGATTTCATCGCATTCATCTCCACTCAGAAAGTTTCCCATGCTGGGCTCTGTTCGTGCCAGCGAGACCCAGGTTTTCACCGCCGCCGAGCACGTGCGCGCGCCCCCGCTCATGCTTGGCGGCAACACTCTTATCTGATGGCGTGCACCAACCAAAGATGCACCGCCAATCGTCTTTGCGTTCGACCGCGGGCGCACTCGAACTACCAGCCCCATGGCTTAGAATCTCGCCATGGCTTCCCCTCCCGCGACGCTCGACGAATTGAACCGGCGCATCATTGCCTGCGAGCGCTGCCCGCGGCTGCGCGCCTACTGCGAGGAGATAGCCCGCATCCGCCGCCGCGCTTATCTTGAGTGGGATTACTGGGGAAAGCCGGTGCCCTCCTTCGGCGATCCCAATGCTCGCGTCCTCATCCTGGGCCTGGCCCCGGGCGCGCACGGATCCAATCGCACCGGAAGGCCTTTCACCGGCGATGGCTCGGGCGACTTCCTCTATCCTGTACTGTACGAAACGGGCTTTGCTTCCCAACCCAAAGCCATCTCCCGTGATGACGCGATGAAGCTTACAGACCTGTGGATCACCGCGGTTGTCCGCTGCGCCCCTCCGGCCAACAAGCCAACCCCGGAAGAACAACGTAACTGCGCCCCGTGGCTCGACGAAGAGATGCGCCTGATTCGCGAACTGCGCGTGGTCGTGTGCCTCGGCCGCATCGCCTTCGAGGGGTTTCTCGCATGGGCTCAGCGAGCCGGCCGCCTTCCTTCGCGAACGGGATACACTTTTAGCCACGGCGCCACGTACACGCTCCCTGACGGATTGGTGGTGCATCGCCAGCTATCATCCATCCCTGCAAAATACCAATACCGGCAAGCTGACGCGCCCCATGTTTCTCGATATCTTTCGGCGCGCGCGTCAGCTCGCCGAGTTGGAACCCGCGCATATCGGCGCGCTTGATCTCTAAACGAGGGAATGCATGGCAAAGCCATTTCGTACAATCACTCTGGCGGCACTCCTGATGGCGTCGCTGTTTCTTCTACCGAGGGAAGCACAGGCGCAAACCATGAAATCGGATCACTGGTCCCCGGCTGATTTACTTGAGAAGGCAAAGCACCTGCGCGAATTGGCCGCGGAGGGAAAAGGCTCGGCCAGCGAGACGCTCGAAAAATATCCGCACCACTACACTATGCTTGCCTTCCGCAACCGCAGTGGTGGCGGCGAGGTCCATGACCACTTCGCCGACTTGTTCTATATTCTCGACGGACACGCAACCGTCGTGACCGGTGGCGCAGTCGTTGATCCCAAGTCGACCGGCCCCGGCGAAACCCTGGGCGCTTCCGTAAAAGGTGGTACAGGCCAGCCGGTCAAGGCCGGCGACGTGGTGCATATCCCCGCAGGCATGCCTCACCAGATGCTTGTGCCCCAGGGAGACACCGTAACTTACTTTGTGGTGAAGGTTGAAGAGATCCCCTGAGCGCATGCCGCGCATCCGATAATCTCTCATTCCGACGGTGCTTCTTCCCCCGGATTCTGCCACCCGCCGTCCGCGGCAATCAGGGCGTCCGCCTGCTTCGGCCCCCACGTGCCGCGCTGGTATGGACGAACCCGATGATGGTGCTTGAGCACCGGATCGACCACCGCCCATGCTGCCTCCACCGCATCCTCACGTGTGAAGAGGGCGCCATCGCCGGCCATCGCATCGCCCAGCAGCCGTTCATACGGCGTCTCCTGTCCGGGCTGGTCTTCGCACAAAAAGAGTTCCTTCTGCTCGCCGACAAACTCCTGCCCCACCCGCTTGACCCGGGCCGCAAGGGCTACCGACGAGTCGGGAGAAAGCCGGAAGCGGAAATAGTTCGACCTCCCATTCGGCTGCACGGAGTCGGCAAACAGCGCCTGGGGCGGCGGCTTGAGTTCCACCAGGACTTCGGTCGCCGTCTGCGGAAGATACTTGCCGGAGCGCAGATACCAGGGCACTCCCTGCCATCGCCACGAATCGATGAACAGCCGCATGGCGCAGAATGTCTCCACATCGGAGCGCTTCGCCACGTCCGGTTCCTCGCGATAGCCGGCGTATTGGCCTCTCACCACATCGTCGGCTTTGAGAGCGCGCATGGCTTTGAAGACCTTGGCCTTCTCATCGTGCACCGCTCCGTAGTCCCGTCCCGACGGCGCTTCCATCGCCAGCAGCGCGACAACCTGAAAGAGATGGTTCTCGATCACATCGCGTAGGCATCCAGCCGTCTCGTAAAACGACCCGCGGTTTCCCACGCCGAATTTTTCAGACAGAGTGATCTGCACGCTGGCCACATAGTTCCGGTTCCAGATCGGCTCGAGAAATGAATTGGCGAAGCGGAAATACAGGATGTTCATGATCGCTTCCTTGCCCAGGAAGTGATCGATGCGGAAGATGGAGTTCTCGGGGAATACTGACCGTGCAACCCGATTCAGCGCCTTTGCCGAAGCCAGATCCCGCCCGAACGGCTTTTCGACAATTACGCGGGCGTTGTTTGCCAGGCCGGCCGCGCCCAGGCCCTTGATCACGGTCGCGAACAATACCGGCGGAATAGCGAGATAGTGGGCGGGGCGTTGCGCGTTGCCCAGCGCACTCTTGATGGCCGCAAAGGTGGCGCCGTCGTTATAGTCTCCACTCACATACTGGATCCGAGCCAGGAGCTGCTTGAGCGCTCTCTGACTATCGATGCCGCCGGCCCGCTTGATGCTGTCGGTCACACGCCTGTGAAGCCGCTCCAGACTCCATTTGGGAAAGGCCACGCCGATCACCGGAACCTTGAGTGTGCCTCGCTTGACCATCGCATAGAGCGCGGGGAAGATCATCTTGTGCGCAAGATCGCCCGTCACCCCAAAGATCACCAGTGCGTCTGACTGTGAAATCTCCATACCTGAGTTTAGCCCGGCAGAGAGACGGGTTCGTTCCTCCCCCAACCATTGGTACGGAATAGTCGGTCCGGCAAGGTCCGTATAATGTTGGTACGACCAGCTTCACCTTGTTGGAACTGGAGCGGGAGACGGGGATCGAACCCGCAACCAACGGCTTGGGAAGCCGCTACTCTACCATTGAGCTACTCCCGCTTTATTCCGGATTATACCCCCACACGCCACACCCATTGAAGTACTTCGCAGATCGCCGCTCCCGCACCGGACGGAACCAGGAGAGAGGCTGCGACTCCGCGCATCCCTCCAGGATTGCGGGCGATGCGCAGACGGCCCCCATCCTTCATCCGCGCCCTTCAATCCATCCTGATGCAGACCGGCGTTCCAGCCCGGGCTTAGCAGTTCTGGTATTTCCAGTTGCGCTGCTTGCCTTCGCTGATCCAGTCGACCGCCGTCGCAATGCGCTTGTCGCGTGTCTCCGGCCGCTTGGCGTCGGCTATCCACTCGATATATTCCCGCTTGCAACTGGCGCTGAACGCCGCAAACGCCGCCGAGGCTTTCTTGTTGGCCTTGAGCGCATTCGCGAACTCAGGCGGTGCTTCGGGAGCTGGCGCAGGCGCCTTGACCACCTTTTGCCGGGCGGTGATGGGGCTGGTGTAATTGCCGCTGTCAATAAAAGCCACCGCCTGGCGCAGCAGGCCGAGCATCTGCTTGCTCGGCGGCAGGTCTTCAACGCGAGTGATGCGGCCCAGTGAGCCCATCGCGTCCGGCTGCAAAACCTTTGCGTCGCGAAGGACAGCAGAGATCTCCTCACCCCAGAACCCAAAGCTGCAATGCTCTTTGAAACCCGACATGTTGCCGAGGATGACACCCTTGTATTCAAAGAACGGGCGGCTCCACTTGATGGTTTCAACAACGCCCGGACAGGCCTTGTGAACCAGTTCGCGAATGTGATTGAGAATGGGCTGGGCAAAGGGCTTTGCCTTGGCAATGTAGGCGTCGACCTTGGGATCGAGGTTTGGGTTGGGGTTCACGGAGCGCTCCTGAACGTCGTGGACAACAGTCTAATGGCGCTCGACGAATTTGTGCACTCCGAAGTGGAGCAGCAGACAGCCAACCCCATACAACGGCTGCGCATCCTCGGGTACGCCCCGTCCCGCCGGAGGTTCATCGCGCCCCACAGTCCCCGAATCCCCGCGCAGGCTCCAACTTTGAAACCGGCTTGTCTTGCCTTCGCAGAAACTCTCCCAGCAATTCGTACTGGTCGCTGGCAATGTAATCCACTCCGGCCCGCTGCGCGGCGCGCCAGCGCTCTTCGGCCGCCCCGAGCGATCCGAAGTTATAGCTGCGAAACCAGCCGTTGCAACTCTCTTCCTTGCCCGTCGCTCCATCGAGCGTGTAAAACCGGATCCATAACCCGTGAGCATGAGCATGCCTCACCAGCAGGCGAAGCCGCTCCTCGTCCGCGGCGGTCCACTCCCCGGCATGCTGCTGACCGCCCTTTTCCACCACGCCCCACGGATTGTTCCACCAGCGGCGATAGTTGTCTGCCGGCGCCGGCTCGAGGATTTCCGGCGGCGCCATCTTGTTCTCGGTGTAAGTGTGAGCCGCGCCAAAGACCAGAAGCCTGCCTCCCGCCGGAACCTGGTCGTAGAACACGGCCTGCTGCGCGTCCGATTCCCCTGTGAGCACAAGGATTGGCCGGACAGTCAGCGGTTGCACCTTCGAGGCATCGGCCGTCTTGGACGCAGTGGTCAGCCAGTCCTGATATTTCGTCAGCAATTCCCACACCGCCTGCAGATGCGCGGGCTCCTCGGTTTTGAAATCGAGGTTGAGCGTAATAAGCGGCCAGTCGCCGCGATTGCCCTCCTTCAGCGCGCGCTCCACAATGGGTCGCACCCGGTCGAAGAAATAGTGATCCATGGTCGGCTCCTGCCCGCTCATGGGCGCGCCGTGAGCCACAAGGGACTGTGACTTGCCGGTCTTCGGATCGGTGTACCAGTAGAGGTCCTGCTCGATGGCCAGAGGTGTTCCTGCCGAAAGCGCCCGGTCAATGCGGTCATACCACCATTCGTAGTAGGGATAGCAGTTGTGAGCATCCATCAGCGTGCGACTGCCGGGCACGGACTGGTTCGCAGCCTCCGCCTGTGCAGGCTGAGGCATGCAATAGCAAAGCAGCAGAAGTAGAGAGAAAGCTGAACGCATATGTCCCTGTATCGCCAGTTTTTGATCGTAAAGCAAACCCGCCGAATGCTGAAAGCCAGGCGACCCTTTCCGCCTGGCTTTCACGATGAGGAAAATCAGAACGACAGCCGCAATGCAAACTGCATCACCCGTGGATCGCCGGACAGCGAAGTAATGCTGGCCACACTTCCACTCGTGATGTTGCCGTTCGGCTGTCCGAACTCGGGGGTGTTGGTAATGTTGAAGACCTCCCAGCGCGCTTCGACGTTCCAGCCCTCCCGGATGGGAAACTCGCGCAGCAGCGCCGCATCAAAGACATCGATGCGCGGCCCGCGGAGCGAGTTGCGGCTGACGTTGCCCACCGCGCCAACAGCGGTCACGGCGTATGCATCTGTCGAGCCGCTGGGAGCGTGCTGCGCACATGCCGAGTCCTTGCTGGCATAGAACCAGCAGTCCGGATCGCCCACCGTGCGCGGCTTGCCGATCAAATTCGGCGTCGCCGTGGTGTATCCATAGGGATCGAGGATCGAGTTGTGATTGCCGTCATTCTCGTTCACCTGGAATGGATGCCCGCTATAGAACGTGTACACGCCCGAGGTCTGCCAGTTGCCCAGCACCCATGAAAGCGGTCCATGCTGCAGCATCGCTTTGCCGCGACCAAACGGCAGGTCGTAGACGTAGCTCACCGCTACGCGGTTGGGCACGTCAAAGTCGCTGGGGCCGTACCACGTTGAATAGCTGCGGCCATCCGGTGCATCGCCGGAGTTGGACTCCAACTCCTCCGGAGTATTGTCGAGGCTCCGCGAGTACGTATAGGCAGCGCGCAGTTCCATGCCGTCGGCGAAGCGGCGCGTGAGGCTCGCCTGCAGCCCGTTGTAATTGCCGAAACCGACTGGCGCGGTGTACTCGATCTGGCCAAAGTTGCTGTACGGGACAACCCCGGTGCTCACGCCTCCGGAGATGAACGGCTGGTTGTAATCGCGGATCACGTCGAGATGCGTTGACTTGGTGCCCACATAGTCAATCTCGGCGGCCCAGTCCTGGCCGATCTGACGCTGAATGCCCCCGCTCCACTGCTGCACGTAGGGCAACGGATCGTTGATGGCCACGGCGCGAATGTGAAACGCGTTGAGGCTGTTCAGATTGATGGTCGTGGGGTCGAGGAAGTTCGAAGGAAATCCTACCGATGGCTTGAGCACGGGCGCGGTGTTGCTGGTCAGCGTCTTATTAATGAGGAAGGGCGGATTGAGGGCCAGTTCGTCTTCGCTGCCGAAGCGCTCGAACAGGGAATAGTAGATGCCGTATCCGCCGCGGAATACCGTCTTCGTGTCAGGCGAGTAGGCAAACCCGATGCGCGGGCCGAAGTTCTTCGTATTGGGGTTGACGATGGCGCGGTCTCCGACCGACCCGCTCTTGGCAAAGACCAGCCCGCCGGAATTCGGATCGAAGTCCGCCATGCGGTTATCGGCTTCCAGCGGTGGCGTAGCGAAATCATAGCGCAGCCCGAGATTCAGCGTCAGTCGTGGTGTGGCCTTCCAATCGTCTTCCACAAAGCCCGATGCCATCCACAGGCGCTGGTCGACAAAGAAAACATTGGTCAGCTGCGTAGTCTGGGTGTAGCCGAGAAGTCCATCGGCATAAGAGAAGCCCGTCCCGGAAACACACTTCCCCGGAGCGCTGTGCTGGCAGGTGAACACGGTGGTAAAGTCCAGGTCGCCGCGCGTGCCCGGTTCGTCCTGGAAGATGTTGCGCATGGGCAGGTAAACACTGGCGCCAAATTTGAAGGTCTGCTTTCCGCGAATCAGCGACAGCGTGTCGTTGTACTGATACTGCATCGGTACTTGTTTCTTAGGCAGGAAGTCCGCCGACCCCTCAAACGCGTAATTCGAGAACTCGGTCAGCGGCACACCGCCGCCAAGCGCTGGGTTATTCGGAATACCAGGCACAAAACTGCCCGCCAACGTGCTCAGAGTAAAGGGCTGCTGCTGCGCATACGAGTAGTCGCGCACCCAGCCGAAGCGGAATTCGTTGACCATGCTCTGGCTGAGAATGTGCGTCCAGCCCAGCACCGCGCTGTGCGACTTGAGAATCTGGTTGCCCCACGCCGAGGTCGAGGTGCCATCGGCAAGGCCGCCAAGATAACCGGGGATGTCGCGATTGCGATTGGAATAGTTGTAGCGGACAAACACGGTGTCGGACGAAGACGGCGTCCAGTCCGCGCGCCCGTCGTAATTATCTTCAAAGTCGGTGAGCAGCGCATTGCGGATGTAGTTGTTGAGATCGGGCGGGCTGCCCGCCGTGGTCGTATTGGGCAGCGGAAACAGCGCCATCAGCGCCTGCATGGTCGAGTCGAGACTGCCCGAGGGAACCGTGTTATTCGCAAAGGGCTGGCAGTTCGTGCCGGAGAAAGCCGGTTGGCACGTGGTGGGATCGTAGATGGTCGGATACTTGACGCCAACCGCTGCCGCTGTCGCGGGACTGAAGTCGCCAATGCGCTCATTGGGAAGCGGCACCGTGCTGGTGCGCAGCACTCCCTGCTTGATGCGCGTCCCCTCGTAATCAAAGAAGAAAAAGAGACGGTTCTTCATCACCGGGCCGCCGAGGTTGCCACCAAACTGGTTCTGGTTATACTTCGGCTTGGGCAGGCCGTGACGATCGGAAAAGAAATCGTTCGAATCAAAATAATTATTGCGGACATATTCATAGCCGAGCCCGTGGAACTTATTCGATCCTGCCTTGGTATTGACTGAAACTACGCCTCCCGGGCTGCGGCCATATTCGGCGGAGTAAGGATTCGTGATCACGTTGAACTCGGCAATCGTATCGAGCGACGGGTGCGCAGATTCGGTGCTCAGTTCCTGCACGTTCTCGGAAAACGTGTTGTTGTCGATGCCGTCGAGGATGAAGTCGTTCTGCAGCGAATGAATTCCATTAACGTTGAAGTCCCCTACGCGTCCCGCGGACGTGGCGCCGCTCTGCTGCGTGAAGCGGCTGATCTGTACTCCGGGGACTACGCGCAACAGGTCATCCCAGTTGCGCAGGGAGAGCGGCGTCTCCTCAATCGTGGTTTCCCCTACGACAGTGCTGATCGATGCATCATCCGGCGACAGCAGCGCCGTTCCGGCCTCCACCTGCACCGACTGCTGCGTGGCGCCCACCTGCAGGTGAAAGTCTTCGCGCGCTCTCTGACCAACGGCCAGCGTCACCGTCTCCGTGAGCGAGTCAAATCCGCTGGCACTGACTGTCAATGCATACTGGCCGATGGGCAAATCCTGAAAGGAATATGCACCGGCCGAATCGGTCTGCACAGTACGCGAATAGCCATTGGCATCGTCCCTGGCGACAACGGTGACATGAGCCAGCGCGGCGCCGGTCTGATCCGTGGCCAGTCCGGACAAACTGGCAGTATTGACCTGCGCCGGAAGCAGCAGACCTCCGAAGCATGCCAACAGGGCACCAAGAATTCTCCTGGTGGAGAAGTGCGTCATCGAAATTCCTCCTGATCAATTAGGCGAGCAGAGCGGTACATGGGGAATGGGTCGTGTCAATCGAGAGAATGTCTCGGCCCGGCCGCTCTGTATTCAAGAGGAAATCGCGAAGGTTAGAATTAAGTGAATAGAGAATGAAAGGAATTCCAAAATCAGGCAAGATGCGGAATACGTACCAGACTTCAAAACGCGCTATGAAAATTCACGCTGTCAGCTGCGACTGCTGACATCCCGCGTCGTGAATTCAGCATCAGAGCACGCGCAGAGAGGCGCCGCGGCAATTTTCTCTCCGCGGCTTGAATCCTCCACGCTGTCTTCACTTTTCCGTGTCTTATTGAGCATAGGCGCCGGGCGCCGGCTCTGATGCACGAGAGCAGCAACCGACTCTGGACCATCAGGCGATGCGACCCCTTCCCCCTATTGCGGGTTGCGGAAACGGATGTTCTCGCCCTCAAGCTGATACTCGGCCGAGCACACGTCGCCGCCGCAGATCATCGCCTCGCCGCCGCAAAGCTGACGGCGTGTGATCAGTCCCATCGTGCCGCAACGCGGGCACGACATGACCGCCACGAATGGGTTTTGTGCATGACCCAGTTTGCTCTGGTTTTGCAGGACGAAGACCGTCCCTGGGTCCATTCTCTCGGGGATCCATTCTTCCAGAAACTGCAAGTCGGCTGACATCCTGCCCTCCGATGGTTGAGATGCAACAGAGCAGGTTCAAGTCTTCGCCCAGCTCCGTTGTGCAACAACAGCAGGCTGCGAATGGCAACCCAGAGATTGGACGCCTCAGGGTTGAAAACAGTGTTGCGGGTGACTGTGCTACGCGTCAATCACAATCGAACAAAATAGTATCACCGAGGATTCCCCGCCCCGCTGATACCGTCTCTAACTTACCGGGAAGCCCCAATCCCCGTCTTGCCTTGCAATCCTGCAACCTGATCGATGGAACGATAGATATCTTCGTTGCGCAAAATTCCCTGCACGTAATCGCGTGTTTGCGTAAACGGAATCGACTCAACAAACTCATCGATGCCATGATACGGTCCGGCTGCCTGCCAGTCCGCCACGCGCTCATCGCCGGCGTTGTAGGCTGCTAGTGCATATTCCTGCACGCCGCCGAATCTGTCCAGCATCTTGCGCAAATAGCGTGTCCCCAGTCGAATGTTTGTTTCCGGGTCGAGCAACTGGAACGTCTCGAAATGGCTCATCCCCTCTTCGCGGGCCATCGCCTTGCCCACCGAAGGCAACAACTGCATCAATCCGTACGCGTTGGCATACGAGATGACCGATGGATTGAATTCCGACTCCTGTCGAATCAGCGACGCCACCAGGTACGGATCCAGTCCGTTCTTCGCCGACTCCGTCTTGATCGTGTCCCACCAGGCTTGCGGAAACAGGATGCGCCAATAGGCCAGCGGGATCGATTCGATCGACGCCGACGTCGCATAGGGAAGCGCCCGCTTCAATGCGCGCATGGCGCGATAGCTCTCGCCAAAGGACGCATACAGCTGCGCCTCGGCCAGTGCGCTCCAGCTATCCGAATCGGGATCGGCCGCAATCTCCTGCGCAATGTAATCGTTCAAGCCCGGCGTTGGCGACCAGTCGCGCCTTGGCAATATGCGGGCTGTCAGCAGGAAACGTGTCCGCCAGGTGCGGAACTCACCGGCGGCTTGATCGTATCCACTTGCGACTGCGAAACCAGCTGCGGCTCGCCCAGCGCAGCCAGCCGTTGCCGCGCCATCTGCGCATAAAAAAAGTGCTGGTACACCTGGCTCACGGTGCGATAGTTGGCGGCCGCCTGCGCCGTGTTTTTGTCCTGCGACTCATAGAGCCGTCCGCGCCAATAGAGCGCCGCCGCGGTCTCCGTCGCCTTAGGAAAGAGCTTGATCTGCTCGTCAAACATGCGCGTCGCGTCGCTGAATTGCCCCTCGCGGTAGCTCAACCAGCCGGCGCGCCAGTGGGCCGCGGCGGCGTTCTTGTGCGCAGGAAAGTGCGTGGCGAGATATCTGTAGTAGTTCACCGCGGTGGCATAATCGCGCCGCAGCATGTACATGTTTCCGCTCGAGAACAAGGCCTCGGCCAGCCACGGGCTCTGCGGGAAACTGGTCTCCAGCTGCGTCACCAGCCGCTGCTGCTCTGCCTCGTCATCGCGGTTGCGCGCCAGTTCCATCAACAGGTAGAGCCGCCGCGCACCGTTCTCATCGGGAGTGTCGGCAAGCGCCTGGGCCTGAGCCTCCGTCAGCCGCTTCAGCTTCAGATCGCAGGCTGCAGCGGCCACCGCAAATCCATTGCGCGCCTGCGCATCGATGGTCGCATTGCGCGCCAGCGCGTGGTACTGCTCGCCCGCATCCGCATAACGGCCGGCGTTGTAGTAGGCGTCGCCCAGGCTGCGCAATTCAGCCGGCGTCAGGCTGCTCTCCGCTCCCATCGCGGTCAGCCTCGCCCGCGCCACTCCCGCTTCAGGGGTCAGTGGATGCGACAGCAGCAGATGCTTGAAGATCTCTTCGGCCTCTGGGCTGATTTCCCTGCGCAAAAGCGATCTTGCCGTCGGTCAACTCGTAGTTGGGAAGGTCCGACGCATCGTCGGCGACACGTCGCGAGTACGCGCTCCGCGGCCGACGCATTGCCCTGCGCAAGCAGAACATTGGCCTCGAGCTCCGGCGCCTCGATGTCAAAGATGCTGTCTGGATAGCGGTCGTTGAATCCGCGCAGTAACGCTTCGGCTGCGGCCTCATTGCCCGCATCGTGCTCGGCCTCGGCGCCCAGAAAATCTGCATAATCGGCGAGCACCTCGCTGTTGCGCTTCACCTGGCGCAAACTCGCGGAAGCCTCGGCATAACGCTTGTCCAGCAGGTAGGCATGGCCGAGAGCCAGATACGCAGCCGCCGCGGCATCGCCCGTCTGGCGATGCGCATAACTCGTCACGCCCGCGTATGCCGCCGGGGTGCGCAGCGTGGTGAGCTGTTGCGCCATGGGACGCAGCTCCGTAGATGCAACGAAGGCCTGCTTGATGCGCGCCGTGCGCCGTGTCCGCTCCGCCCGGGTCCCCCGCCTGCGGGCTCTCCTGTGCGACGAACTCGTATGTCGGGCGGCCTTGCGCGAGGATCCGGCCGCGGGCCTCGCGTGCGACCGTCTTGCCGGTAGCGGCTTTCTTTGCCCTGGAACTTGACGCTTTGCTGGAGGGCGTGGCTGCATCATTCGACCCCTGCCCGATCACCGGACCGGCCGACATCAGCACCGCCAGCAGCCCCGCCACGCACCACGACACCCGCCAGGCAGGACGATTTAGCGTTATTGTTGCCCTCATGCTTCCACTTTAAGCGGATTTTCGATCCGCGGACAGCGATGTACCTCTCTCGTCATCGATCAAGGGCTACGACTTCCGTGTCATCCACCGCCGGGAGCTCGTTTCTACGTCACTTTTGCCCGGGTTTGGTGCCCCAGCAGGACAGTCCGGTACACTTGTTTAGACGGCCTGAACCCCCAAACGGCGAAAGTCCCTGACGAATTCCGCATCCAACGTCCAATGGCGACCATCCAATCGATTGCAGGAGAAAACGAGCAACACCCCGACGTGGCCCTGGTTGAACGGGTCCGCGCGGGAGATGTCTCGGCCTTCGATACGCTGGTGCAGAAGTACGAGCGGCAGGTCTTCCGGATTGCGCAGCACATCACGCAAAACCGCGAAGATGCCGAAGACGTGATGCAGGACGCGTTCCTGAAGGCGTATGAAAAGCTCGACCAATTTCAGGGGAACTCGAAGTTCTACACATGGTTGGTTCGAATCGCAGTCAACGAGAGCCTGATGCGCCTGCGCGGCGGCGCACCGGCAAGATGGTTTCGATCGACGAGGACGTCGAGACCGAAGAAGGCAGTGTCCCTCGCGACCTGGCCGACTGGGCGCCCGACCCCGAGCAGAACTATACGCAGTCGGAATTGGGGGAGATCCTGCGCAAGACCATCCAGGGACTGCCGCCCGGATTTCGCGTGGTGTTCGCCCTGCGCGACGTGGAAGGACTCTCCACCGAGGAGACAGCCGAGACCCTCGGCCTCAGCATTCCCGCCGTCAAGTCGCGCCTGTTGCGCGCCCGGCTGCAACTTCGCGAAAGATTAAGCCGCTACTTCAAGCGCAGAGCCGGGTCTACAGGAATGGGACTTGCGGGTATGGGGGTTGAGAAGTGACGTGCACTGAGTTCCTCGCCATGCTCGATGACCTGATCGACGACTCGGTGACCACCGAGATGCGCGCTGACCTCCAGGAACATCTGCGCGGCTGCGAGCATTGCGAGGTTACCCTCAGCACCACCCGCAAAACCATCCAGATCTACCGCCAGCACGACATCTACGAGATGCCATCCGGCCTCCGCGACCGCCTCCACGCCGCCATCATGGCCCGCTGCAAAAAAGGCTGCTGACCGGGCACTCGACTCACTTCCCTCCCGCCGTAGCAGCCTCACTCCATGTCTCCACCGGCCCCAGCTTCAGATCCTTCAATCCCGCCTCGATTTTGGCCTTATCGCCGACCGCTATCACCAGCATGTTCTCCGGATGCACGTACTTGGCCGCGGCCGCCTGCGCCTCGGCCGACGTCACGCCTTCGACCTGAGCCGGCAGCTTCGTGTAGTAATCCTGTGGCAACCCGTACAGCCAAAGATCTTCCAGTTGTCCATTCACACCCAGGGCGCTTTCAAAGTTCCCCGGCAGCGATCGGATAATCGAGTCCTTAGCCATGCGCAGTTCGGCATCGGTCAAGGGCCGGGTATGAATCCCGTCCAGTTCCTTGAACAATTGCTCGGCAGCCGGCGCGGTCACGTCCTGGCGCACCTGCGCTCCGGCGATAAACGGCCCTGTTCCCCGGTAAAACCGGTAGAACGAAAACGCTCCGTAGGTATAGCCGTGTTCCTCGCGCAAATTCATATTGATACGCGAAGAAAACAGGCCGCCCAGCATCGTGTTCATGACCGTGGCCGCCGGGTAGTCGGGAGACTTGCGGTCCATGCCCACCCCGAATGCCAACAGAGCAGTCTGCGGCGATCCCGGCTTGTCGACGATCAAAATCTTCCGCGACGGCGACGCCGGAGCCGCAGGAACCGCCGCCTGGGCAGCACTCGAAGACCAGCTTCCAAATGCCTCCTCCGCCAGCTTGCGCGCCTCTCCCGGAGTCACGTCGCCCGTAAACTCCAGCAGGCTGTTCCGCGGCCCATAGTGGCCGGCATGGAAGTTCACTACCTCGTCCCGCGTGATGGAATGCAGTGACCCGGCAGTTCCCAGCGCATCATAGCCGTAGGGATTCTGGCTGCCGAACAGGTTCAGCGATCCCGCCCGCATGCCCAACTGGATGGGATTGTCCTGCTGCTGCAACAGGGCGGTTACCCGGTTGGCGCGGACGCGCTCCAGGTCGGCGGCCGGAAAAGCCGGATGCTCTGCCGAATCCGCGATCAGTTCCAGACCGGGCCCGATGTTCCGCGACAGCAGAGAAATATCCAGGCGCGCGCTGTCGGAACCGCTTCTCGACTCCAGGTCGCTGCCCAGCAGCGACGCCGCATTGGCAATCTCCTCCGCCGACCGTTTCGTCGTGCCTTCGGTCAGCATCGCCGCCGTAAGCCCGGCCAGTCCCGGGCGGTCGGCCGGATTTCCCGCGCTCCCCGCCAGCATCACCAACTCCGCACTCACAATGGGGAGTTCGTGCCGCTCCACCACGTACACCGTCAGCCCATTCGGCAAGGTGAAGACCGTTGGCTTGGGCAGCACCATAGCGCTGAGAGGGCCTGGCTTGGGCGGAGTCGCCCGCCACGCCTGCGCCGCTTCAAACTCCGGCGTATGCTGCGGCGTGATCTTCACGTTGGCGTCGGTGTCTTCCGGGCTGCGCGGCACATCGTTCAGCACCTTCTTGCCCGGAATGCCGTACACCACCACGCGCTGGTTCTTGCCCAGTGTAGACTGGCGCCAGTTTCTTCACGCTCGCCGGCGTAACGGCGTCATAGCGCGCCAGGTCCTTGGGCAGGTATCCCGGATCGCCCGTGTACTGGTTGTAGTAATTCAGCTCGTCGGCCACGCCGCCAAATCCGCCCAGCCGCTGCAACCCTGAGATCAACCCCGTCTCCACCTTGTTGCGCGCCCACTCCACCTCTTCCGCGTTTCGGGCCCGTCGCGGCAAACTCGTCGATGATCTTCTCCGCCGCGCCCTCCAGCTTCTCCGGCGTCACGTTCGGCTTGGCAATCAGCTCGCAGACAAACGTCGACGCCAGCGCCTCGGAGTCCTGGTAACAATCCACCGACTGGGCAATCTGCTGCTTGTACACCAGTTCGCGATACATGCGGCTCGACTTTGCCCAGACCCAAAATCCGCGACGCGATATCCGCATCGGCGTCGCCTGGCGCAAACGCCGATGGCGACAGCCACGCCAGAATCACCTTCGGCAGTTGCACTGTGTCCGTCACCACTGTGCGCCGCTCGGCAGTGATGGGCGGCGTCACGACCGGTGTCAACGCAACCGCCGGCCCGGTGGGAATAGGACCAAAATACTTCTCCATCAGCGGCTTGATCGTCGCCGGATCGTAGTCCCCGGCAATCGGCAATCGTCGCGTTGTTGGGCGCGTAGTACTGGGTAAAGAATTCGCGAACATCGTTCAACCGCGCCGCCTCCACGTCCGCATGCGAGCCGATCACGTCGGCGTAATAGGGGTGGGATTTGGGAAACAGCTGGTGATACACCTCTTCGTCGACGATTCCATAAGGACGCCCCTCGCCCTGCCGCTTCTCGTTGCGCACCACGTCGCGCTGATTCGTCAGCTTGGCCCGATCCAGGGTATCCAGCAGAAAGCCCATGCGGTCGCTCTCCAGCCATAACGCCATCTCCAGTTCATTGGCCGGCACCGTCTCAAAGTAATTGGTCCTGTCAAACGATGTGGTCCCGTTGATGTCTGTCGCCCCTGCGGCCTCCAGGTACTTGAAGTGGGCCTTCTCCCCCACGTGCTTCGATCCCTCAAACATCATGTGCTCAAACAGGTGTGCAAACCCGGTTCGCCCGGCGCGCTCCTTTACCGGCCCCACGTGATACCAGATGTCCACCGCAACAATGGGCAGCTTGTGATCTTCGTGCAGCAGCACCTCCAGCCCGTTTGCCAGTTTGTAGCGCTCATAGCGAAGCTCCGGCGCCCGGGTGGCGGGTTCGGATACGGCCTGGGAAGCGGTAGCTGCAATCACAGGATTCGCCGCGGCATGTGACGTATAACCACTTCCAAATCCAAAACTCAGCGCGACAAACGGGAGCAGGCGGGGAGTAAGCTTTGACACAATCTCTCCTTGATGTTGGTTTCAGGGCCGGTCGGCGATGTCGACACGTTCGACGTCTAAAGGTACAGGCTGGTCAGGTTGCACCACAGAATAGCCCAGTTCTGGGCGCCCCCGCCAGAAACTTTCGGCCTCGGGCAGGGTTCTGAACAGATAGAGCAGCCTGCGCACAGCCGATACGTAGACCAAGAGCTGCGAAAGACACGATTCTCCCCCAAACATTCAGGGAATCCGGAGCACCATGCATCCTGCACATTCGCTTGACCGATTGAAACAGTCGCTTGCCGCGCGCACTCTGCCTGATCCTGGCTTTCCCTCCGGCAACTTCGATGGCGCAAACGACGCCCCAGCCGCAGGCCACGCCGCGCTCGCCCGCATCCGCAACCCCAGCAACAGGCCGCTCGCGCTACAAGTCCGATCAGCTGCAGGGAGACGAGCGGATCCTCCACGCCCTTAACCGGTTCACGTTTGGCCCCCGCCCCGGCGATCTGCAGTCCGTCAAGGCAACCGGCCTCGACCGCTGGTTCGATCAACAGCTCCACCCCGCGGCGCTTGACCAGTCTGATCTCACCGCGCGCCTTGCCCAGTACCCCGCCATGCAGCGCAGCCCCGAAGATCTGCTCTTCCGCCTTCCCAGCAATGGAGTGATCCGGCAATCGATGAACGGCAAGGGTCCAATTCCGGCCAACAGCACGCTCCATGCCATTTATGAAGACCAGATCTACCGCGTAGCCGAAAAGAAGCAGGAGAAACAGGACAAGCAAGCCGCAAATTCCAGCGCGAAACCCGACTCCGCCATCGCGATGAATCCGGAAAGCGCGGCGTCCGCCGCATCCGGCACGCAGTCTCATGAATCCATTGCCGACGGTGGCCAGCAGTCAAAGTCCGACCAGCCGCCGCAATCAATGAGCATGACAGCCGGAGCCGCCTCGCCCGATCAGCCCGCCATCGATCCCGCGCTGATTCCCGCCGTTCTCCATCTTCCCCCCCAGCAGCGCGTCGCCCGCCTCGCGTCGATGAAGCCGGCGGACGCCGACGCCTTTTTCAAGACAGTCAAGGGCCCCCAGCGAGCCGACCTGGTCGCCGGCCTCTCGCCCGAGTTGAAGGAAGAGGTCGGCGCTCTCGAGAACCCGCAACGCACCGTGGTCGACGAACTCCTCGCCCAGCGCCTCACCCGCGACATCTACTCCAGCGCGCAGTTACAGGAGGTGATGACCGACTTCTGGCTCAATCACTTCAACGTCTTTCTGCACAAGAATGAAGCGACCCCCTACTACCTCGTCAGCTACGAGCGCGACGTGATCCGTCCGCGCGCCTTGGGCAAGTTTGAAGATCTGCTCGAAGCCACCGCGCACAGCCCCGCCATGATGATCTACCTCGACAACGCGGAGAGCATCGGCCCCGATTCCACCGTGGCGGAAAAAGCCCGGCTCGCCGCTGCCCGCCAGAACGGCAACAATCGCAAGGCCCCGCAGGGACTCAACGAAAACTACGCGCGCGAGTTGATGGAATTGCACACCCTTGGCGTCAACGGCGGCTACACGCAGGCCGATGTCACCCAGGTCGCCCGCATCCTTACGGGCTGGACGGTCGACCGCCCCCAGCGCGGCGGCGGTTTCAAGTTCGATCCCAATCGCCACCAGCCCGGAACCAAGAAAGCCCTGGGCAAGAAGTTCAAGGACGACGGCGAAAAGGAAGGCCGCGACCTGCTGCACATGCTCGCCATGCGACCTGCGACTGCGCATTTCCTCTCCCGCAAGCTGGCCGTCCGCTTCGTCAGCGATGATCCTCCGGCAAGCCTTGTGAATCGCATGGCCAAAACCTACCTCTCCTCGCACGGAGACATCGCTGCCGTGCTCAAGACCATGTACCACTCGCTCTGAGTTCTGGTCGACCAATATCTACCGCGCCAAGGTCAAGACGCCCATCGAATACGTCGTCTCCGCAGCTCGCGCCAGCAATGCCGACATCGCGAACATGCAGCCCCTGGCCAACGCACTTCGCGACATGGGCATGCCGCTCTACGGCGCGGTACCACCCACCGGCTATAAGTGGGACGCGGCCGACTGGGTCAGCACCGGCGAACTCGTCAACCGCATGAACTTCGCCCTCTCGCTCGCCGCCAACCGTCTGCCCGGCATCACCACGACCTGGGCTCCAGCCACCGGATACGAAAGCGCAGTGCCCACTCCCGTGACTGAAGAGCCGCGCCTCGAAGCCCTGCTCGTCGAGGGCGAGGTAAGCGATTCGACCCGGTCCGCCGTGTTGCAACAATTCCAGCTACAAACCGCGAACGCTCAAAGCAATCAGCCACAGAATCACGCTCAACCGATGCAGATCTCCGCCGGCGTGCGCGCAGCGAATCGCGCCAACCCCGCGCCGCTCGAAAAACAGGACCAGCTTCTCGCCGGATTGTTGCTCGGCTCTCCGGAGTTTCAGCGCCGCTAAGTTTACGAGGACACGTCATGCAGATGAATCGCCGCTTCTTTCTTCACAAGGGCGCCTTCGCCGTCGCCGGAACCGCCGCCATCCCCAGCTTTCTCGTCCGCTCGGTGCTCGCACAGGCTCCCGCCGCGCCCAATCGCCGCCTGGTGGTGATCTTCCAGCGCGGCGCCGCCGACGGCCTCAACATCGTCGTGCCTTATCGCGAACAGAACTATTACGCCATGCGTCCCAGCATCGCGATTCCCCAGAATCAGGTCATCGATCTGGATGGATTCTTCGGCCTGCATCCCTCCATGGCCGCATTCAAGCCGCTCTACGAGCAGGGTCATCTCGCCATCGTGCATGCGGCCGGATCGCCCGACTCGACGCGCTCGCACTTTGACGCGCAGGACTACATGGAATCCGGCACCCCCGGCGTGAAGACCACCGACGACGGCTGGCTCAACCGCGCCCTCCAGGCCGAAGACCTGCGCCACCACCAGCAGCACACCGCCTTCCGCGCCCTCGCCCTCGGCGCCGATGTGCCCCGCACCCTCGACGGCAAGATTCCCGCCATCGCTCTCAGCAACGTGAACAACTTCGTCGTCGGCGGCCGCGGCCCTGCACCCTCCCCGGCTGCCAGTGCCTTTGAAGCCATGTACGGCGCAAGCGGCGACCGCATCTTCCACTCCACCGGCGAAGAGACCTTCGATGCCGTCAAGATGCTGCGCGCCGCCAATCCCGCCCAATACCAGCCCGCCGCCGGCATCGAATATCCCAAGTCGGAGTTCGGCAACAACATGCGGCAGATCGCGCAACTACTCAAGTCCAACCTCGGCGTGGAAGCAGCCTTCACCGACGTTGGCGGATGGGACACGCATCAGAACCAGGGCAGCGTCAACGGCCAGCTCTCCGATCGGCTGCGCGACTTCTCCTCGTCCATCGCGGCCTTCTGGCGCGACATGGGCGATGAAGCCGGCAACATCACCCTCGTCACCATGTCGGAGTTCGGCCGCACCGCCCACGAAAACGGCACCGGCGGCACCGACCACGGCCATGCCAACGCGATGTTCGTCCTCGGAGCGGACGTAAAGGGCGGCAAGGTCTACGGCCGCTGGCCCGGCCTCGCCAACGAGCAGTTGAACGAAGGCCGCGACCTCGCCCTCACCACTGACTACCGCCAGGTACTCGGCGAAGTAGTCACCCGCACCCTGGGCGCCAGTAATCTGGACATGGTCTTCCCCGGTGCCAAACTCGCTGCTAACCGCTTCCTCCGCCTGGTCTAGCCCAGCTAATCCGCGCCCCCCACTTTCCTCGCATTTGAGGAAAATGTGGGAAAACCAACAACCTCACTCCGCCCTCAGCGCCTCGCTTGGATTGACCCCGGCCGCGCGTTGCGCCGGCAAAAAGCTCGCCGCCAGCGAAGCTGCCCCCAGCACTACCGCGACCCCGGCCAGCGTCGGCCCATCCCACGCCCGCACGCCGAACAGCAGCTTGCGCATCAGCAGCGAAGCGCCAACCGAACACACCAATCCCGCGCCCACCCCGGCCACCGTCAGCCATCCTGCCTGCCGCATCACCATCCCGTACACGGTGCTGCGTTGCGCCCCCAGAGCCATGCGCACGCCAATCTCCCGTCTCCGCTGGCTCACCGAATACGAAACCACGCCATATAATCCCACCACGCTCAACAGCAGTGCCGCCACCGCAAATCCACCCACCAGCCACGTCGAGAACCGGTGCAGCAGCGCCGCCTGCGAGGTGTCCATCTGCTGCTCCATGGTTGTCTCGCCGTAGACGCCCATGTTGGGATCCATACGACGCAGTGTGCTCACCATCTCGGGCAGCAGTGCCCCCGCGTCCCCTGCCGTCCTCGCCGCAACCGCAAAGTAATTATCCGTGCCCTGATAGATCGCCTGGTACTCAGTCGGCCATATCTCGGCATCCAGCGCTCCCTCGCGCACGTCCGCAACCACGCCCACGATCTCCCGAATCGAGTCCGGCGCCAGGTCTCCATTGCCGACTTTCTTCCCGATCGGATCCTCGCCGGGATAGTACTTCCGCGCCAACTTCTCGTTGATTACGATGACCTGCGGCTTCGACTTGACGTCATCCGCAGTAAACAACCGCCCGCGCACCAGCCGCGCCTTCAGCGTGGGCAGATAGCTCGGGCTGATATCCCGCCCGTTCACCTCATTGTGTTCGCCATGGAAAGGCTTGCCGACAAACCGGAGCCAGTCCGTGTCGCAGTTGCATTGCAGCGGTAAATCGGTGGTCAAGCCCACCGACTGAACACCGGGCAGCGCATCGAGCCGCCGCTCGATCTCTTTGTAAAGCGCAATCGCCTGTTCGTTCGTTTTGAGGAAATTGTCCGGCTCCATCACCTGCACCGTGGCGAGGTGCGATGTGTCAAATCCAGTCTCCACGTGCAGCAATCGATAAAAGCTCTGCCCCAGCAAGCCCGCGCCTGCCAGCAACACCACCGCGATGGCCAGTTCCACGATCACCAGGTTCGCGCCGAGCCGGCTCCATACCCGCCCCGCCGCACCGCGCGAACCTTCGCTCAGACCATCGGCAATCCGCTGCCACGAAAGCCGCAGCACCGGCGTTGCCGCCAGCAGAGTCGCGGCCAGCATCGCCACCAGGGCAGCGAAGATCGCGGTGTGCGCGTTCAATCCTACCGCGGAAAGAAATGGCATGCCGTCCGCCATGTCCTTTGGCACCAGCTTCACCAGCAGCGCCATGAGCGATGCGGCCACAGCAAGTCCCGTGAGGCAGCCTGCCACCGCCAGCAGCAGCCCCTCGGTCACAAACTGCCGCGCCAGCCGCGCTGGCGTAGCGCCCAGCGCGCCGCGCACCGCGACCTCGCGCCGCCGGCTCTCCGACCGCACCAGCAGCAGGCTCGCCACGTTCACGCACGCAATCAGCAGCAGCAGCGCAGCCCCGGCCAGCAGCGTCAGCAGGATCGGGCGCACCGTTCCGATGATGATCTCCGAGAGTGGCAGCACGCTCGCTCCCTGCCCGTGATTCGATCCCGGATACTGAACCTCGAGCTGCGCGGCGATTCTCTGCAAATCGCCCAGCGCCGCCTGCACCGTCACTCCGTCCTTGCAGCCTGCCGACGCCGTCCAGGTTGTGGCAGCTCCTGCGTTGCTCGCAGGCGCTCTTGTCCAGCAGCGGAACCCAGAACTCGCGGCTCCCGCGCGGCGCAAACGCAAACGAACGCGGCAGCACGCCGACAATCGTGTACGCGTCGCCGCTCAGGTTGACCGACTGCCCAACGATGTCCGGCCGCGCGCCAAATCGCTTCATCCACGCGCCATAACTGATCAATACGACCTTGGCTGACCCAGGACGGTCCTCGCCGGGACGAAACACCCGTCCCAGCAACGGACGCACGCCCAGCGTCGTGAAGAACCCATCGCTCACGCGCGCCCCGGGCACCGGTTCGGTGGTCGCCCCGAGGTGCAACAGAAACCCCGTTCCCCCATACACGTCCAACGAAGATCAATGTCGTGTTCATCCGCTTCCAGTCGTCGTAGTCGTGACGCGACAGATTGGAACGCGGAAACAGCGC
Organism: uncultured Acidobacteriaceae bacterium; assembly: GCA_963737665.1. Classification (GTDB taxonomy): domain Bacteria; phylum Acidobacteriota; class Terriglobia; order Terriglobales; family Acidobacteriaceae; genus Telmatobacter. The sequence continues at coordinate 262,369 of CAVTTW010000013.1, read as the reverse complement.
CGACCGCTCATCCACCGACACAATCCGGTTTGGCTTTTCGAATGGCAGCGGCTGCAGCAGCGCCGCATCCACAAAGCCGAACATGGCCACGCTCACGCCCATGCCCAACGCCAGGATCAGAACCGCCGTCATCGCAAACCCTGGATTCCTGCGCAGTTGCCTCAGCGCGAAACGCAGATCCTGCATCACCGTCTCAAAGCGAAAGCGAATCACATCGTGGCTCTGTTCGCGTAATTTCCCTGCATTGCCAAACTGGCGCATCGCCGCGTATCGTGCGGCCTCCGGCGTCATGCCCGCGGCCACAAACTCCGTCTCCGCCTGGGCGCGATGAAACGCCATCTCTTCATCCAGTTCAACGGCGTAGCGCCTGCGTCCAACCAGGAGCGAAAGCTTGTTCAGGAATCGCGCCAACATGATCTATGCCTCCTGCGCATCGCTGAGCACTCGTCCAATGGCCGCAATCATCACTTCAAACTGCGACAACTCGATGCCCAACTGCTTTCGTCCCGCGGCCGTCAGTGTGTAGAACCGCGCGCGCCGATTGGTCTCGGTCATCTTCCACTCCGCCTTGACCCAGCCCTGCACCAGCAGCCGCTGCAGCGCGGGATATAACGAGCCTTCTTCGACGGTGAGCACATCGTCGGAAAGCCGCTTGATGGAGAGCGCAATGCCGTAACCATGCAGCGCCCCGCGGGTGAGTGTCTTGAGAATCAGCATGTCCAGCGTGCCGGGGAGCAGATCGGGCTTCTTTGCCATGGAATTTATATATAGTTTATCTATGGATAGAAAGTCAATGCACACGACAAAGCCCCGGAAGCGTCTAGCTCCCGGGGCTGTCGTCTTGCGTCCTGATCCCTGAGCCCTGACCCCTGACCCCTGACCCCTGACCCCTGACCCCTGCCTTTAGTGTTTCTCAAACATCTCCATCACATCCTTGCGCAAATCGACGCGGCTGCTGTCGCGTGTGTAGAACATGTGCCCGCCGGGAAACTCGTGCACTGCCACGCGCGTCGGGTCGCCCATCACCGGCATCTCGTTCACGGTCAGCACCGAGCCCATGAACGGGCACGAAAGATCATTCCACCCGTGCACGATCAGCACCCGCAGCTTGGGATCCGCCGCCACTGCCTCGCGCAGATCGGGTACAGAGCCCTTGCGCAGATCGGCGTCGCGATCCCACAGCCGGTTCACTTCGTAGGAGAGAGCGTTGTAGCGCGCGTCCACCTTCCAGCCCACCGTGCGGGTCACAAAGTCCACCATCGCCGTCGTCATGGGCGCAATGATGCTGGCCAGGATGGGATCGTTGGCGCGCTGCTCGGGCGCAAACGGAAACGGATCGAACGAGGTCACGTTCGAGTCGTACACCGAACCCAGCTTGCCCTCTTCGCGATGCACTTCGCGCAGATATGCCTCGGTATCGATGCGGCCGCCCGAGTACTTCACAAACGTCGGATCGAGCCCCGTCATCTCCGTCACCCGCGTGATCATCTTCTTCTCTGCCTCGGGATCGGAATGTCCCTTCAGCAGCGTCTCCGCATATTCGCCCTCGGTGTAGGCAATGACATCCTCCATCGCTTCGGGGGTCAGCTTCTTTTCGCGCTCCAGGTGCGCCGCCGTGATGGAAGGCAGCGTCATCATCCAGGGCAGCGGCGACATCAGTTCGTTGGCATCCTGCTCGGGATTGAGATACGGCGACACCAGCACCACGCCATTCATCGCCACGCCCAGTTGCGACTGCAGATAATGCGTGATGCGCGGACCGCGAAACCCGCCATAGCTCTCGCCCACCAGGTACTTCTTCGATTCCAGCCGCCCGTTCTTCACCAGCCAGTCATACACGACACGCGACAGATACTCGATGTCGGGCGTGGTGGAGTAGAACAGCTTCTTCGCCTCCGCCTCCGGCACCGTCGCGCGGCTGAATCCCGTGCCGATCGGATCGATGAACACCAGGTCCGTGAAATCCAGCCACGTTCCCTGGTTGTCCGTCCAGCGTGACCGGATCCGATGGGCTTTCCCCTTCGTTCCCCGCATTCATGTGCTTCGGCCCGAGCGCGCCAAAGTTCAAATACACGCTCGAGGCTCCCGGTCCCCCGTTGAATGCGAATGTCACCGGCCGGTTGTCGCCGTCCACCGTGTAGGCCGTCAGCACCACCTCGCCGGCGACCTTGCCGTCCTTGTCGCGTACCGGCAGCGAACCCACCGTCACGGTGTACTTCAGCGTCTTTCCATCCAGTTGAATCGACTGCTGCACGTGCGCCTCGGCCGGCAGCGGTGGCAGCGCGTTTTTATCGGCAGTGGCTTTGTCGGCGGCGCCCTTGTCCCCGGTCTTATCGGCCGCGGGAGGCGTCTTGTCTCCCTGGGCCAGACGCCGTCCCGACATAAAGGAAAGAGCACAGGGCGCATGTCAGACCAATCGCGCGCCCGCTGAAAGTTTGCGTCCGGATTCGTTTCATGGAAATACGATACAAGGTCGATTTGCCGCGGTAGCAGCCCCATCGCCCCATGATTTACCCTCAAACCTGGCATGAGATTCAACGACACACTGCTTTCCTCTTCGCTTTCTGCAGTCTTCGTTCTGGCGACAACGGCCTTCGCCCAGCAGTCCACCCCGCCTGCGCAAGAGCCTTTGCCCGACGCGCCCCAGGCGTCCGCGGCCGCCATGATCCACCCCAACGGCCCCACCGTCGTCATGGATACTTCCATGGGCCGCATCACCTGCCAGTTCTTTCGAGAAGCAGGCGCCCAAGACCGTCGCCAACTTCATCGCCCTGGCCCAGGGCACCAAGGACTGGACCGACCCCGACGACGCAGAAGAAGGAGCACCACAAGCCGCTCTACGACGGCACCATCTTCCACCGCGTCATTCCCGGATTCATGATCCAGGGCGGCGATCCGGCCGGCACCGGCATGGGCGATCCCGGCTACACCTTTGAAGATGAAGTCGATCCCAACCTGAACTTCGATGTTCCCGGCCGCCTCGCCATGGCCAACTCCGGCCCCAACACCAACGGCAGCCAGTTTTTTATCACCGAAGTGCCCACCGAGCACCTCAACCAGCATCACACCATCTTCGGGCAATGCGATGAGCCCAGCATCCTGGTGGTCAAGACCATCGCCCTGGTGCAGCGCGACAGCGATGACAAGCCGCTCACCCCGGTAGTTCTGAAGAAGGTCACCATCGTTCCGGAGGGCCAGGCGCCGCCTCCGCGCCCCGGCGGCGAACCCGAGGCTGCGCCGAAACCCGCAACACCTCAGCCCTAAACTATTTCGACTTTCACAACCCGGCGCCGTGAATACGTAGATTGCGACTCACGGCCCGACACCTCAGGAGTTTTCATGGCACAAGCACCCGGCACCTACGCGACGTTCAACACCACCGAAGGCAAGATCACCGTCCGCCTCTTTGAGTCCGAAGCCCCCGTCACCGTGAAGAACTTCATCGACCTCGCTGAAGGCAAGAAGGAGTGGACGCATCCCACCACCCACAACAAGTCCACCGACAAGCTCTTCAACGGAACCATCTTCCACCGCGTGATTCCCAACTTCATGATCCAGGGCGGCGATCCCACCGGCACCGGCATGGGCGGCCCCGGCTATCAGCTTCCAGGATGAGACCAAGGGCTCCCCGCACAAGTTCGACAAGCCCGGCAAGCTGGCCATGGCCAACTCCGGCCCCAACACCAACGGCTGCCAGTTCTTCATCACCGTCGCGCCCACCCCGTGGCTCACCGGCAATCACACCATCTTCGGCGAAGTCGTCGAAGGCCAGGACATCGCCAACAAGATCGCCCTTGTCCCCCGCAACAGCCAGGACAAGCCCCACACCCCTGTGGTCCTCGAGTCAGTGACCATCGAGCGCGTCAGCTAGCTCGGTCGGCTTGTCGGTTACGACGACAAGTACAGAGAATGGGTGCTACAGAGAATGGGTGCCCCACATCTGCGACGCCTTTGTCGCAGATGTGGGAAAGCACGAACCCAGACCTGAACAGAATCATGCGGTCACGGAACGATCCGAAGCGCACAGCTTCAACAGGGCCTCGCCAAACTTCTCCACTTTGGCGGGGCCCATTCCATTCGATAGCCAGCAGTTCCTTGGTGTCGCGGGGCGCATCTGTGCCACGGCCGACAGCGTACGGTCGTGCAGGACAACAAACGCCGGTACCCTTAGCCGCTTAGCCTCTGTCATGCGCCACTCCCTGAGCCTTTCTGCCAGCGCCAAAGCCTCCGCTGACATGGGAATCATCCGCGACCGGCTGGTTTGCGCTTCGCTTCTGGCTGGCGGGCCTTTTCGCGCCATGCGCGCAGCCTGAGGCGATGTCCTCGTTCGCCTCTGCCGGCTTTCGAACCGGCTTCCGATCGCCGCCCTGCCCGCCAAACTCCGGGACCATCCCGTCGCTGATCAGCAGCTCGATCGCGGTATGGGCGCGCACATCGCGCCCTACCTCCGTCAGCCTGACCTTGCGGAATCGCCGGATCTCGCCATCCTTCTCGTACTCAGCCTCTTCGATCGCAATCAGCCGAGCGCGGATCATCGCGCCCAGCAACTCATCGAACTCGTCCCGGCTCAGTCCGGCAATGCAGGCAAGCCCGCGCTGCAGCGTGCCTGAAGCTTTATAGTCCACATCGCGCAGATCATCGACGATCGCCTGCACCATCTGCCGCTCTTTCGCCGTCGCGCGCCGGAACATGCGCAGCACCGCCCCCGCCGCATCGCATACGTCGCACTTGCCGCACACCGTGCTCGCATCGGCCACATCGCCAAAGTGCCGCACCAGCGCCGCCATGCGGCACTCATGCGATTCCGTAAACCGCAGCACTTTTTCGAACTGCTCTTTGCGGTACTGCGACTGAATGGCATACGTCTTCTTCCACGCCGGCCGGCCGATGCTCGTGTTGCCGCCAAAGTCCACCCGCGCTCCGCCGTGAATCTGCAGCTTCTCGAGCGCCTTGTCGAACTCCTCTTCGCCCAGCCGCGACTCTTCACGCAAAGCCTCCACAGCCTGCGGCTCTTCGCGCAGAGCGCGATACACCTGTTCCAGATGTTCCGTGGGAGGATAGTCGCGATTGAGCAGAAAATCATGCGTGCGCTGGTCGGCGTATGAATGCATCAGGAACGTCCGGCTCGGCTTGCCATCCCGTCCCGCGCGCCCGATCTCCTGGTAATAGCCCTCCAGCGTTGCCGGCAGAGCCGCGTGGATCACGGTGCGGATATCCGCCTTGTCGATGCCCATGCCGAACGCAATCGTGGCCACAACTACTTCCAGCTCGCGCGCCTGAAACGCGGTCTGCACCCGTTCCCGGACCACTCCATCGAGCCCTGCGTGATACGCCGCCGAGGGCACAATGTGCGATAGCTCCAGCGCCAGTTGCTCCGCCTGTTTGCGTGACTGCGCATACACGATGGCCGGCCGCCGTGCCCCATCCGCCAGCAGCGCACAAATCGCCGGCGCCCGCATCGGCAGCGGCGCCTCCACCACTTCAATGGCCAGGTTGTCGCGCCGGAAGCCGTGAATAAACTTTGCAGGTTTGGTCATGCCGAGTTGGGCGATGATGTCGGCCTGCACCGTCGGCGTCGCCGTCGCCGTCAGCGCCAGCACCGGAACCGGATCGTCTCCCCCACGCAGCGCCGGCAGGTGCTGCCCCAGCATCCGGTAGTCCGGCCGGAAATCATGCCCCCACTGCGAAATGCAGTGCGCCTCGTCGATGGCAATCAGGGCCAGCCGCCGCTTGGCCAGCATCTCCGGAAACCCCGGCACCCGCAGCCGTTCCGGCGCTATCAATAAGAAACTGCAGCGTCCCCTGCAGGTAGTCGACGCAAGCCTGCCGCGCCGCCGACCGATCGAGCCCGGAGTGGATGCGGGCCACTTTCAGGCCCAGGGCCGCCAGTTTGGCCGCCTGGTCATCCATCAGCGCAATCAATGGAGAGATCACAAGCGCCGTACCGCCCCGCGCCAACGCGGGCAGTTGATAGCACAGCGACTTGCCCGACCCGGTGGGCATCACCAGCAGCAGGTCTCTGCCGGCTACCGCCGCGCGGCACACCGCCTCCTGGTTGGCGCGAAATGCCGCAAACCCAAACACCGAACTGAGCAGTTCCTCGAGGTTGTCCGGTTTGGTAAGCGTCGTCAAAGCGTCAGGTCGAAATTGGAACGGAGGGCGCACCAACGATGCCGCCCACTTCAACTCTACAGGACCGCATTTGCACCGCCGGACGGCCAGATTTCAACAGCATGCCATCGGATCAAGATCGCCAACAGGAGCGCGAAATCTTCGCGCGCAAGAGTTCGTGTGGTCCGGTCAGGCCTTCCCCACCCAGCGCCAGATCGAGCAATCCTCATAATCCGCCGACGCATACTCTCCATCCGGCTGATTGGCCAGAATGCGATGATCCGCGACCGCATCCGCCCGCGAACGATTGACCCGTCCCAGAAAGAGCCGCACAAACCCCTTCTGCATCTCCAGCTCGCCTTCCTGCTCATTGTTCACATACAGCAGGTCCAGTTCTCCAGGCCGATCGGCAAGCCCCCGCCCCGCCGCCTTGAGAAAACGCCGCATCACCGCGGCTCCAAACGGATTGAACAGGAACGCCATGCACGGCCCCGCCGGAAACGCAAACTCGGCCGCGTCCCCCGCAACCATGCGCACCGGCGCCCTGGCTCTCCCCGACCGGCGCCACTCCGTCAGGTTTTTGCGTGCAATCCGCACCAGTGCTGGATTGAGCTCCACCCCGACCACGCGCCGAAAGGGCAATTCCGCCGCCAGCAGCATCGCCCGTCCCATCCCCGCGCCCACGTCAACAAACGTCGTCTCTTCGATTGGACCGGCCGATCCGATCCTTCGCCACCGCCGCACCAGCGCATGAAATACCGATGGCGCCACGCCGTAGTATGCCGTCGCATGCCGGTCGTGGCGATGTCCGCTCTTCAGATGCCGGCCCGCAATCAGCCCGCTGGTCCGCACCCCATTGGCCGCGTCGAACGGATGCCGCATGAATCCGTCCGCCACCTTCAGGCCCGGCAGCCGCCGCCGCACCGTCCCAATGCTCAACGCTTGCTGTCCCGATTTCACGCCTTGCCACCTTACCACGGTTCTACGCCCACCTGTCCGCCGCTTGGTTCGCTGCCCGCAAGCCGTTTGCACCAAAGTGGGATAGCGCTCCCACGCGGTTCCCGTTATCGTTTGGGGGCTGTCCTCCGGATGACACGCGCACCCTATCCGCGATAGGCTGGTGAGTATCCGCGCCTGGACGCATTTCAAGGAGTTCGTTCACCCCCATGCCCATCCAAACCACCTCGAAAATCTGGCACAACGGCAACCTGATTCCCTGGGAGCAGGCCAACATCCACGTCATGAGCCACGTCGTCCACTACGGCTCCAGCGTGTTTGAAGGCATCCGCTGCTACGCCCAGCCCCACGGATCGGCCGTGTTTCGCCTCCCGGAGCACATGCAGCGCCTGCTCGACTCGGCCAAGATCTACCGCATGACGCTGCCCTATACGCTCGACGAACTCTGCGCCGCCGTGGTCGATGTAATTGAGGCCAATGGCGTTGCGCCCTGCTACATCCGGCCCATCGCGCTGCGCGGCTACGGCGAAATCGGCGTCAGCCCCAAGGGCTCGCCGATCGAGGTCTACGTCGCCAACTTCCCCTGGGGCAAGTACATGCCCGGCGGCGATGGCGCCGACGTCTGCATCTCGAGCTGGAACCGCCTCGCCCCCAATACCATGCCTGCCCTCGCCAAGGCCGGCGCCAACTATATGAATTCGCAGCTCATCCGCATGGAAGCCGACATCAATGGCTACGCCGAGGGCATCGGGCTCGATGTCAATGGCCTGGTCAGCGAAGGCTCCGGCGAAAACATCTTCATCGTGCGCAACGGCGTTCTCTACACCCCGCCGCTGGCCAACTCGGCGCTCTCCGGCATCACCCGCGACAGCGTGCTCACCATCGCCCGCCACCTTGGCCTGGCGGTCACCGAGCAGGCGCTGCCCCGCGAACTGCTCTACATCGCCGACGAAGTCTTCTTCACCGGAACGGCCGCCGAGGTCTCGCCCGATCCGCTCCATCGATCGCATCCTCATCGGCGACGGCAAGCCCGGCGAAATCACCAAGAAGATCGCCGACGAGTTCTTCGCCATCGCCAACGGCCTCAAGCCCGACCGCTTCGGCTGGCTGACCCCGGTCAAGGTAAACGCAGCCGAGCCGGTGACCGCCTGACCTCCAGACTCTAACCGGAATTCCACCCAGGGCGGCCCGCATCGGCCGCCCATTTTATGTGGCAACTGCGTTCAAACGAACCGATCCGTGTCGTTATTCCAAGAAACCTGTCATCGAGCGCAGGAGTTCCGGGACGCCGTTCGCGTCCCGGCTTGTGAGGGGCGAGGAAAGAATTAGAAGGGGCTGCAGACGGCTCCGGCGTCGGAGGTGAGAGTGTTGTTGCTGGAGTACCAGCCATTGGCGGCGACTGACGGGCCGCCGTAGAAATAGGAGAAGAAAGCCAGCTCCTGAAGCGTGTAGGTGTAGCCGTTTTTGCCGGTCACCGGGGGCATGAAGAAGCCGGCCAGGATGTCGCCGACCTCGTAGTTACCCTGGCAGGCGATCGGGCCGGTGGGATCGAGCGGCGGCGTCGACGTTGTAGGCCTGCACCAGATTGGCGCCAGTGGGGTCGTTCAGCCACTCGCCGACTTCATGCGATAGCGGGACGGCATCAGGCCAGGTGAAGACGGTCTCGTCGCCGAACTGAGTAACCCCGTAGGTCTGCGCCGGATCGACGCTGCTCGTACTGTGATAGCCGGCGGCCTCGGCCTCGTAGTAGGGTAGCTGCCCGATAACCGCGCCCCAGAGGACGTTTCCGGCGATGAACATGGGGAAGTTGCCGGAGTTCACACCTTCAGAGGCCATCTGCGGAATGGCAATGTAGTCCAGGTACTCGTCGAAGAGGTTGATGTCGACCAGGACGGTGGGCGCGCAGGTGGAGTAGTTGAGAAACTTGCTGGATCTGCGGCAGGCCGATGCCGCTGCCAACGGGGAAGTCGATGACGAGCGGCGGAAGCACCTTTGTGTCGAGATGAATGTGGTAGTCTCCGGGGTCATCGCCTGTAGCATTCCAGAAGTTGGCGCGCTGGAAGGCGTCGGGGTATTGTGTGTCGCCGAGATCGGTGCCGCCCCAGACCCAGTGGTGATTCTGAAAGACGGGTGACTGGACGGCGAGGGTGAAGGGAACGTTGTTGGTCTTGCCAAGGCAGGCGGGCGACGGCCTGAGTGGGGTCATAGGTCGCGTCCTGGTTCTTGATTCCGGTGAGGATCAGGTTGCCGTTGGCGTCCTCGGAGAAGTCGGTTGCGACCTGGTGAACCTTGATGACCAGGGGAACGATGAAGGTTTTGACTGAGGTCCTCTCTCTTTCCTCGCCGGAGAACGGATTGGCGCCGACCAGGAATCCATAGTTGACTGAGCTGCTGCGCGAGCTCGGGTAGAGGAAGGGAGAGACGATGGGACGGGGCGGGTCGGCGGGTTTTACAGCCGCAACGGCGGCGTTGGGGCCAGCCTGAGCGCCAGGTTGCGACAGGCGGTGGACGGACTTGTCGGGGGAGCGGTCGAGGTGGCCGCGAAGCGCTTGGGGGAAGTGGCCGTTTCTAACCGCATCCGCGGAAATGCGCTGCGCGCGAAACCGGCAGCGAGGCAAGCGCAACGGCGCCCACGACGATGAGACTCTTCAGGACTGCACAGCCAGGTGTCTGCATGGGATTCCTCAGGGTTGGAGTTGGCGATCGGGGTAAGGCCTTGATGAAAGGGGAAAGACGCCGCAACGACGTTCAGCTGCGAGGAGACGATTGTGGCGAGATGGCTGAGGGATGTCAAGAGCATTCACGCGGGGTCGAGCCAGGAAGCAAGCCGGAAAATGCCTGCGGGAAGTTGGCGCACCGGCCGACAGCATCGTTTGGGGGGGACGACGGCAACCAAAGCGTTTGACGCCGTTGCGGATCAACTCACCCCTCCGCGTATCATGAAAGCATGCCCGCCAGTGCGCAGATTCCTACCCGATTCGCCCCTTTCGGGGCCGAACGGGAAGCCCACAAAAACCGACACGACCACGAGACGCCCCTCCCCCCCCTCTCCTTTGCGCCAATTGCCTGCGTTTCTGATGGGTTCGATTCGCGCGGCCTAACGTCCCAACCATCCGTTCATCTTGCGCCTAGAGGCAGAAGGTCAACTTTTTTCTCGACTTTCGAGTGGTTCTGGTTCCCAGCGGAAAGCAAATCGTCGCCAATTCTCACCCCATCCAGACAGGAAAGACCCTCTCGCGTGAAACCCGACATGAAAGTGAAGTTGGCCGGCCTGGAGCTGACCAACCCGGTCATCGCCGCCAGCGGCACCTTCGGATACGGAATCGAGTTCGAAGAGATCGTCTCCCTGGAACGGATCGGCGCCTTCGTCACCAAGGGCATCTCGCTCCAGCCCATGCCAGGCCACCCGGCTCCGCGCATCGTCCAGACCGCCGCCGGCATGCTCAACGCCATCGGCCTGCAAAACGTCGGCGTCGAGGAGTTCATCGCCAAAAAGCTGCCGCCCCTCCGCCGCTATCCCGCCTGCAAGGTCATCGTCAACGTCTTCGGCTACACGGTCGACGACTACATCGCTGTCATCGAACGGCTCAACCAGGCCGAAGGCATCGCCGCCTACGAGCTCAACGTCTCCTGCCCCAACGTGCACGCCGGCGGCATGGCCTTCGGCGCCGACCCCGGCTCTCTTGAATACCTGGTAGGGCGCGCGCGCACCGCCACCAAGCGTCCGCTCATCGTCAAACTCTCCCCGAATGTCACGTCCGTCCCCCAGATGGCCAAAGTTGCAGCCGCAGCCGGCGCAGACGCCTTGAGCCTGGTGAACACCTTCCTCGCCATGTCCATTGATGTGGAGACGCGCAAGCCCCGCCTCACCAACATCACCGGCGGCCTCTCCGGTCCCGCCATCAAGCCCATCGCCCTGCGCATGGTCTACGAGACGGCGCGCGCCGTCTCCATTCCCATCCTCGGCATGGGCGGTATCCTGACCCCGGAAGATGCGGTCGAGTTCCTGCTCGCCGGAGCCACCGCGGTACAGGTCGGGACCGCCAGCTATGCCGATCCCCGCGCCACCGAGCGCCTCGCCAGGGGCATCGAATCCTGGTGCCGCGCCCACCAGGTAGAGCGCGTCGCAGACCTGACCGGCACTGTGGATATCTCGAAGGCGTAGAATGTCGGGTCAAATCTCCCCGCGTTAAAATGGAGGAGCAATGGCTTTTCCAATCCGAACCTGTGTCGTCTGCGAAGAAGAATTTGAGCTGAAACCCGACAAGCCCGGCTTTGCCAACCGGTGCCCGGCCTGCAGCGAGGCCGACGCGGAAGAAGAAGCCTCCCGCGTTCGCGCCAATGCCGAAAAGGCCGACAGCGAGTTAAACGAGGCGCGCCGAAAGACCATTCGCGACATGCTCTATCGCAAAGATAGTTAACGGCTGATAAACAGTCTGACGAAAACTGCGATCAGTCCCCCGTGCGCTAAATCGGCCGGCCCCGAAACGCGTAGATCAGTTCGATCAGCAGGATCAGCACCACCGTCGCTTCCAGGAAGAATGCGCGGCTCTGGTTGAACTGCTCCACCATATAGTCGTACAGCTCCTCGGCCGTCTTCAGCTTCTGCGCCACCAGGTCCTTATAGTCCGGCACGCCGACCTTGCCGGCGGCCAGCCGGTATAGACGAGCCGCAAACATGTCGCTGAGGAACTTGATGGCGTTATCGGCGTGCTCGGTGAGCTCCGCCACTTCCAGCAGAACGGTATGCAGGCTGGTCGCCGACCGGGCCAGCCGCCAGCGCGCCACATGCCGCGCTTCTTGTCCCAGCGTGTCGTAAACGCCGTCCAGAATTTCGGTCAGCATCTCGTCGTAGTGGCGAAACTCCAGCAACTGCGAATTGGCATACTCCAGCAGTTGAATCGCTGTCTCCGCGCCCGCCGAGCTGTCGTAGAGAAAGGCCGCATTCCAGCCGATGACCGCCAGGTCGCCCGCGTAATAGGAAATCTGCGAATGCAGCACCTCGGCGCACTCCCCCGAGGAGAGCCGCATCCGGTCGCCGCGAACCACCTGCGCGATCTCCGGCCCGTGGTCGCGGGTCAGGTCTTCTGCGCTCGGCGAGCCGGCCGCTTCGCGCACGTGAAAGATGAAGTAGTCCTCGCTGAGCCATCGTTCGTACGGCTTGACCATGGCCGACGACGCCCGCTCCAGCGTCTGACGCACGACCGGCTCCACACGCGACGCAAAGTCCAGATCCCAGACCCAGCGGCTGGCCAGGTGCACCAGTCCGTCCCAGTCGCCCCCAAAAGGAAGCTGGTAGATGACGCTGACCACCCCGTAGTCGTAGTACTTGATCTCGCCTTCAAGACGCTCTCCGCTCTCCAGGACCAGGGGATCGAGCTGCTCCACGATCGGGGGCCGCTGGTAGCGAACATAGGCGGGCGCAGCGTGCTTCATGCTCGGCTTCTGCACCGTCCTGGCGCTCACCGTCTGCTGCAGAAGGTCGAGGCGCAGCTCTTCGCAGACATCGAACTGGATCAGCACCAGGACAAAGCCGCTGAGGGACGCACTCGGAGTTGGCGGAGCAGTGGACACGGTATTCCCGCATGGTACTGCATCGGTGGCCGGCCGGATTGCCGCAAACCTGTGCTTCTCCGGTCTCCCCTACAGCCGACTTTGCCCGCTGAGCGAAATTTTTTCCGTGACCGGACAGCAAAGCCCTTGTCAAAGTTGTGCGGCATCAAAGTTGGGCTCGTCATCGACTCTGTTTCCGTGCTAGCATCAGGGCCACAAGGCGCTTGTTCCGGAGCGCGTCCTCTTCAGGCACCATCACCTGCTCAGTTCGCCACATACTTAAAAGGAGGCGGACATGTTCAAAAGTCCCGCACTCGTCGCAGCATCGCTTTTCACGGCCCTGTCGCTGGCCACGACACTTACTTCGCAGACCACCGACGCAGCGTCCCAACCCACCCACGTCTCCAAGGTGCGCATCGTCCGCCTCAGCGAGGTCAAAGGCCAGGTCCAATTGGACCGCAATACGGGCCGCGGTTTCGAGTCGGTGATGGCCAACTTCCCGATTGTCGAGCAGAGCCGCCTTCGCACGGGCGAAGGTGTGGCCGAGGTGGAGTTTGAAGACAACAGCACCCTGCGGCTCGGCCCGGATTCCGTCGTCGAATTTCCGCGGCTGGATCGCCTGCCGTCGGGAGCCACCGCATCCTCCGTCCACCTGGTGAAGGGTATGGCGTATGTGAGCCTGGTGAAGACCCCGGGCAATGAATTCACCCTCCTGTTCGGCCAGAAGGAACTCGCGCTGCCTCCGGCCAGCCACATCCGGCTGCAACTGGATGGCACCGAGGCCCGGCTTGCTGTTCTCGATGGAATCGTCAAGGTCGATGGCGCTGCGGGCAGCGAGGACGTTCCCCGCAAGAAGACCGTGACCTTTGACCTGTTGAATCATGAGCAGCCAAGCGTGGCAAAGAACGTGTTGCCCGAAGCCACAGACGAGTGGGATCAGACCTCCACCAAGTACCACGCCGGGGTGGCCAGCTTCAACGGGTCCAACGGCTCTCCCTATGCTTACGGCCTCAATGACATGAGCTATTACGGCGGCTTCATGGACGCCGGCGGCTGCGGGTCCATGTGGCGGCCCTACTTCGCCAGCGCTTCCTGGGAGCCGTACACCAACGGTGTGTACGCCTACTATCCGGGCGCAGGGTATTCCTGGGTGTCTCCCTACCCGTGGGGATGGACGCCCTATCACACCGGCAGCTGGTCCTTCTGCCCCGGCACCGGCTGGGGATGGCAGCCCGGCGGCCTGTGGAATGGGTTGAATAACATCGCAGCCATGTCGCCGAGCAACGGCGGCCTCCTCCACATGCAGCCTGCTCCGGTTCGGCCACCCCGCCCCGGCGAAGTCACCATGACAGCCGTCAGCCTCAAGCCTCTCGTGCGCTCCGATGTCGCTTCGCAAAATTCGTTTGTCTTCCGCCGCGACTCGGCCGGGTTGGGCATTCCCCGCGATACTCTCGGCAAGCTCAACAAGTTCTCGGAGCACGCCATAAGCCGGGGTACGGCCAGCACGGCCATCTATATGAGCGAACCCACATCCATCCGAGCCGAGGGCAGGGAGGGCGGCGCCAGGGCCGGGATCGCTCCGACCACCATTCACCGCGGCTATGCTCCCATGAATTCCAGCTCCGCCATCGCGGACGCGAGCAGCAGTTCGGTGAGCAGCCGCGGCACTTCGGTAACCTCCTCATCACGGTCAGCGCCTGTGGCCAGCGCTCCCTCCGGAGGCAGTTCTAGCTCCGGCGCAAGCCACCACTAGGAACAGCCGCGCCCCTGAAACTCGGCAAGACTAGGCTCATGGGCGCATCCGGTCGGATCTCCGACCTGGAATTGGTAACACGGCTGAGACAATCGAGAATCGTATAAGCGGGGCCGGTGCGCGACATGCGCACCGGCCCCGTTTTTTGGTCCTCGAATCGTATGCCGGGCCTGCGTCCTTCGGTCGTTTGGGTGTGTTCTCAGGTCGCAACCGCAGAATCCGTCGATCGCAACCTGACATCCCGCCTGAACAAGAACGTCTGTGGTGACCCATTCTCTGCGTGACCAATGCGCTGTGACCCCGCTCACAGTCAGGTGTGTTTTCCGGTAGGTAACTTCTTCCAAGTCAGCCGTCGAACCGCGGACGCATAAGACGCTCTACTTCACCGGCGTTCGCCACCATCCGCACGGCATGCGAGGTACGCATGGGTCTGTCTATTTGGCAGAGTATGCAGCAGAAGGGCTACAGCCGCAGCGACTTTCTACAGTTCTGCGGCGCCGCCGCTACCGCCGCCGGACTGGGCCAGGCCGGCGTTGGCACAGGTCGTGTCGGCATTTGAGAAGAAGGAAAAACCGGCGGTCGTCTGGATGCATTTCCAGGAGTGCACCTGCTGCAGCGAGTCGTTCATTCGCGCTTCGCATCCCATCGTGGCCGATGCGCTGCTGGACGTGCTGTCGCTGAACTACACCGAGACCCTGATGGCGCGCTTCCGGCTTCCAGGCCGAGAAGAGCCTGCAACGACACCATCGAGAACAACAAGGGCAAATACATCGTGCTGGTCGAAGGCGCGGTGCCGACCAAGGATGGCGGCGTCTATTGCATGATCGGCGGCAAGACCGCGCAGTCGATCCTGCAGGACAGTCGCCAAGGACGCCGCCGCGGTCGTGGCCTGGGGCAGTTGCGCATCGAATGGCTGCGTGCAGGCCGCCAAGCCGAATCCGACCGGCGCGACGCCGATTCACAAGCTGGTGAACAAGCCGGTGATCAACGTGCCCGGATGCCCGCCGATCGCCGATGTGATGATGGCCGTCGTGACGCACCTGCTGGTGCTGGGCCAGATTCCGGCGCTCGATTCGCTCGGGCCGGCCCAAGGAGTTCTACGGACGCCGCGTTCACGACACCTGCTACCGCCGCCCCAACTACGATGCCGGCCTGTTCGTCGAGTCGTTCGACGACGAGAACGCGCGCAAGGGATATTGCCTGTACAAGATGGGCTGCCGCGGCCCGGTCACCTACAACGCCTGCTCGGTGGTCAAGTGGAACGAAGGCACCAGCTATCCCATCCAGTCCGGCCACGGATGCATCGGCTGCAGCGAAGAAGGCTTCTGGGACAACGGCCCGTTCTACCAGCATCTGGCCTCGTTCCCGGGCTTCGGCATCGAGAGCACGGCGGACACGGTCGGCACGGCGGTCGGCGTTACGACCCTGGCCGGTGTCGCGGCCCACGCGGTGGTCACCAACATCCGCAAGCACAAAGTCATCGCGGAAGTTCACGCCGAAGAGCAGAAGGAATCGTGAGGAATCATGGCACGCATTGTTGTCGATCCCGTCACTCGTATTGAAGGCCACCTGCGCATCGAGGCAGTGGTGGAAAACGGCGTCATCACCGACGCATTCAGCGCCGGCACCATGGTGCGCGGCCTGGAGAAGATCCTCATCGGCCGCGATCCGCGCGATGCCTGGGCCATCACCGAGCGCGTCTGCGGCGTCTGCACCACGGTGCACGCGCTGGCGAGCGTGCCGCGCGGTGGAAGATGCGCTGGGCATCTCAGCTGCCGCCAACCGCGGAGCTGATCCGCAACATCATGATGGCCACGCAGCTACGTGCAGGATCACGTGTGCACTTCTATCACCTGCACGCGCTCGACTGGGTCGACATCGTCAACGCCCTCAAGGCCGACCCGCAAGAAGGCGGCCGAGCTGGCCGGATCCTTCTCCAAGTGGGACAAGAACACGCCCGCCTACTTCACCGATGTGCAGGACAAGATCAAGGCATTCGCCGCCAGCGGCCTGGGCATCTTCGCCAACGGCTACTGGGGTCATCCGGCCTACAAGCTTCCGCCGGAAGTGAACCTGATCGCCGTGGCGCACTATCTCGACGCGCTGGAGTGGCAGAAGGAAATCGTCAAGATTCACGCGGTCTTCGGCGGCAAGAACCCGCATCCGAATTACCTTGTGGGCGGAGTTCCCTGCTCCATCGATGCCGACGAAGTGGCCGCCATCAACTCCGAGCGCCTGAACCTGGTCGGGCGGCTGATTTCGCAGGCCGATGAGTTCGTCAACCAGGTTTACATTCCCGACCTGCTCGCGGTCGCCTCCTTCTACAAGGACTGGGCGAAGTAGGGCGGCGGCCTGAAGAACTACCTCAGCTACGGCGAATATCCCACCCAGGGCTACGGTCAAGCCTGAGTCCTTCAAGTATCCGCGCGGCGTCATTCTCAACCGCGACCTGAGCACCGTGCATCCCGTCAATCCGCAGCGATTCGCAGGAGATCAAGGAGTACATCGCCTCGTCCTGGTACAGCTACGAGGGCGGCGATGCGGCAGGCTTGCATCCCTGGGCGGGCGAGACGCAAATCAACTACACCGGCCCCAAGCCTCCGTTCGAAACGCTGGAAGGCTACGAGAAGTATTCGTTCCTGAAGACGCCGCGCTGGAAAGAGAACCCGATGGAAGTCGGTCCGCTGGCGCGGCTGCTGGTTGCCTACGCCGCCGGCCACACCGAAGTGAAGGAACTGGTCGGCGCAACGCTGGGCAAGCTCGGCGTTCCGGTCGACGCCCTGTTCTCCACGCTGGGGCGCACCGCGGCTCGCGGTCTATCGAGCAGCCCTGGAGATGGTCTGGCTCAAAGAGTTCTACGGCGCAGTTGATGGAGCGCGTGAAGACCCGCGAGACTTCGACCTTCAACGGCGAGCGCTGGGAGCCGAAGACGTGGCCCAGCGACGCCGAGGGCGTTGGCCTGGTCGAAGCTCCGCGCGGCGCGCTGGCCCATTGGATCAAGATCAAGAACGGCAAGATCGACAACTACCAGCTCGTCGTGCCGACGACCTGGAACGGCTCGCCGCGCGATGCCAAAAAGCAGCGCTCGGCGTTTGAAGAGTCGCTGATCGGCACGCCGGTCGCCAAGCTCGAGGAGCCGGTCGAAATCATCCGCACGATTCACTCCTTTGACCCGTGCCTGGCCTGCGCCGTGCACCTGTACGATCCGCAGGGCAAGCACCTTCACCAGATTTCGTTCGAGTGAGGCGTTGAGTATGGCAGCAACCGTGGTTGCAAGTCCGAAAAAGAGCGCGGCGCAGTCGAGCAACCTCGCACCCGGTCGAGTATCGGCGGGTGTATGTGTGGGAACTGCCGGTGCGCGCCTACCACTGGATCAACGCGGTTGCGCTGGTGGCCCTCTGCATCACCGGCTACCTGATCGGCGCGCCGATTCGCGCGTTCTATGCGAGCGAGGCCTACCAGCAGTATTGGTTCGGCTGGGTGCGCTTCATCCACTTCTTCTGCGCCTATGTGTATGTGTTCAACTTCCTGGCGCGCATCTACTGGGGATTTGTCGGCAACAAGTATGCGAGGTGGAATAACTTCTTCCCGCTGAAGAAGGCACAGCGGCAGGAGATCGTCGACGTCATCAAGACCGACGTGCTGGAGACCAAGCTGCACGGGCCATCTCGACGGGACACAATTCCCTGGCGGCCTTCATCTACTTCTTCACGTTTCTCGCGTTCGTGGCGCAGTCGATTACCGGCTTTGCGCTCTACTCCAGCATGAGCAATTCGTGGATGCCGCGCATGTTTACGTGGATCGTGCCGCTGATGGGCGGCGAGATGAGCGTGCGCTACTGGCACCATCTGCCTCATGTGGTTCTTTGTCGCGTTCATCATCGTTCACGTCTACCTGGCCTTCTATCACGACTACATCGAGGGCCGCGGCACCATCTCCTCGATCGTGGGCGGATGGAAGTTCGAGCGGGAGAAGAGTGACGACTGAGAACAAGCGGGCAGCAACACTGGTGCTGGGGCTCGGCAACGTCCTGATGGGCGATGAAGGCGTCGGCGTTTACGTGGTGCGGGCCTTGGAAAAGCACACGCTTCCCGCAGGCGTCGAATGCTCGACGGCGGCACGGGCGGCTTCACGCTGCTCGAGCCGCTGCAAAATGCGGACCGCATCATCCTTGTCGACGCGGCTGCTGACGGCAATCCGTTCGGCACCGTGACCCGCACCACGCCGCGCTTCTCGCGCGACTATCCGCCGACACTGACCGCGCACGACGTCGGAGTGAAGGACCTGCTCGATGTCTTCTATATGCAGGGCGGCGGCCGCGACGTGGTTCTCTACGCCATCACCATCGACCCCAAGCAGCCGATCGCCATGGCGCTGTCACCCACCGGGCAGAGAGCAGCCGATGAAGCCGTCACCCGGATTCTTGCTGAGCTGAATTCCAAATCGCTATCTCCTGCCTGATCGCTCAATCGATCAAAGTCAAAATATTCGCAGAAGTCTCCCGAGAAATGCCGCGCGGAACTCACCCTCCCTGCTTAAGCCCGCATGCTAGACTTCCGGTGTTTCGTTTCTCACGCCCGATTCGCTGCGAGCGCCGCGATGGCCTCGAGGCCTAAACCTGCAACCAATAAACATCGGAGACGTAAATGAATCCGCACACCTCTGGTTTAAACGGGTTTGCTCCACTGACCCGCAGACGTTTTCTGGCATCAGCGGGAGCCGCTGCGATCGTGCCAACCAGCGCGTTTGCGCGCATGGGCCGCGTCGCCGCCTCCGAACGCATCACCATCGGCGT
The DNA here is from genome assembly GCA_963737665.1 of uncultured Acidobacteriaceae bacterium. GTDB lineage: Bacteria > Acidobacteriota > Terriglobia > Terriglobales > Acidobacteriaceae > Telmatobacter. The sequence continues at coordinate 243,200 of CAVTTW010000013.1, read as the reverse complement.
GGTCGGCTGGGGCATGATGGGGCCCGCCAACACCAAGGCATTTCTGGCCCAGAATGACTGCCAGGTCGTTGCCGCTTGCGACATCGACAAGAATCATCTGCAGGCTGCGCTCGACACCATCAACGGCCACTACGGAAACCAGGACTGCAAGCCGTATCACGACTACCGGGAGATGATGGCGCGGGATGATATCGATGCTGTCATGCTCGCGGTCCCCGATCACTGGCACGCGATTGTAGCTACCCATGCTGCAGGCCGCAAAAAGGACATCTACGGCGAGAAGCCGTTGGCGCGCACCGTCGCCGAGCAACAGGCCATCGTCAAGGCCGTGCAGCAGAACAACGTGATCTGGCAGACGGGGTCATGGCAGCGTTCCGTGGCGCCTTTCCACAAGGCAGCCGAGATCGTACGCAACGGCCTGATCGGGACAGTGACTCACGTGGAAGTCGGCCTTCCGGGCGGCCATCACGACTTCCCCGGCACCGTTCCCGCGCTGCTCGCCAGGCTGTCCACGCTTCCTGAAAAGATCACCAGCCCCGCGCAGATCGTGCCGGGAACACCCGCGTGGGATTTAGCTGTCACCGAGCCGCCTGCGGACTTCGACTACGACACGTGGATCGGTCCCTCGAAGATGGAGCCCTACATCCAGGCCCGTGTCTATCAGAACTGGCGCTGGAACTACAACACCGGCGCCGGCCAACTCATGGACTGGATCGGCCATCACGGCGACATTGCGCACTGGGGAATGGGATTCGACCTGACCGGCCCGTCCGAAGTCGAGGCGTTTGGGGAATTTCCTCCCGCCAACGCCGTCTGGAACACAGCCACCAAGTACACGGTCGAGTGTACCTACCGCAAGGAAGTCACGAAGTATCCCGTCGACGTGAGGATGACCATCGCCGGAGGTTCGCCCGCGATTGCCATGGGCACCAAGTGGATCGGTACGGACGGCTGGGTCTGGGTCGATCGTGACGGTTTCGATTCGTCGAATCCAGAATGGGCCAAGGGCGATAATCTGCCCGACGATTTGCGCAAGGTGCGGCTCTACGAATCTCATGAACATCGGCGCAACTTCCTCGATTCGGTGCGCTCGCGCAAGCCGACTATCGCCCCGGTCGAGGTGGCTCATCATTCCACCATTCCCGGCCACCTGGGCCTGATCTCCATGCTGGTGGGGCGCAAGATTCACTGGGATGTAGCGAAGGAAGAGATCCTCAACGACCCCGGCGCGAGCGAGTTATTGACGCGCCCCTATCGCTCCCCATACAAGCTTGCTTGAGGAACTCCTTACCCCAAGGTTGGGATACCGGAGCGGGAGGTTGACACTTAATTCGGAGGCTGAGTGGCGGCCACGATCGGCTCTACACGGATTTTGCTGATACGCCGCCCTTCCATCTCCATGACCGTCAGGCGGCGATTTTCGAATTTCACACTTTCGCCCGGTTTGGGGATGTGACCGAGCCGCATCAGCAGGAAGCCCGCGAGGGTCTCGACTCCTCCTTCGCGCGGCAAATTCCATTGCATCTGCGTCTCCAGATCGCGCAGATTCACGCCGCCATCGAGCAGCAGCACACCGGTCGCGGTGCTGATCAGCGGTCGCGCCGGATCGTCGAACTCGTCCTCCAACTCGCCCGTCAACTGCTCGATAGCGTCTTCCGCAGTGACCAGGCCGACCGTCGAACCGTACTCATCCACCACGATCGCCATCTGCCGCCGTCGGTGCTGAAAATCCCGAATCAGGTCGAGCACGGTTTTGGTCTCGGGCACAACCAGCACGTCGCGCATCACCTGCTTCAGTCTCAATTCGACGAAGGGCGTTGCGGGATAGCGCGCCGGGGCGGCTCGCGCAGGCGTCTCCTCGGCGCCTGGGGGCACGAAGTTCGCACCGATTAGCCGCTTGTCCTCGGCAGTCTCGGCCCGTCGCCGCTGTGCCGAAGGCCGGAAAAACATCAGCCGGGCCAGATCCTTGGAGTAGACCACGCCGATAATATGCTCCGGACCCCGGCTCTCGTCGTATACCGGCACACGCGAATGCAACAGCTCGATGACCCGGGCGCTGGCTTCTTCAATCAACATGTTCGACGGAAGGGACAGGATCTTCTGGCGAGGGGTCATGATCTCGCGGACCGGCACGTCGTCCAACTCCAGCGCGCGGTGAATCAGCGTCTCTTGAAACTTGGGCAGCACTCCCATGCGGCGCGCGGCCGTTGCGAGCAGCTTCAGTTCCTCGGGCGAATGAACGGAAGCACGCTCGGTGATCTGCACATCGAATCCGCGCAGGACTACCGCGGCGGACCGGCTCAGCAGCCTCACCGCCGGCCGGGCCAGCGCCATGAAAAGCAGCATGGGCGGCGCAACCGCCACCGCGAGCGCCTCGGCCCGGCGCAGCGCCAGCGATTTGGGAACCAGTTCGCCCATCACCACGTGCAGGTACGTGATCAGGCAAAAACCCAGCGCCACGGCCACAAGGGCCGCCACGTGCGCGTAGAGGCGAACGTGTTCAGGGGTGTGCGGCAGCAGCTGCATCCAGCCCAGAAAGACGCCCGCCGCCAGCGGCTCACCGATCCACCCAAGCGCCAGGGAACACAGGGTGACTCCCAATTGCACGGCAGGCAGGAAGTCATCCAGATCGCGCTGCAATCGGCGCACGGCGCGCGCTCCGGGGACCTGCGCGACCAGCATCTGCTCGATCCGCGTATCCCGGATGGAGACCAGCGCGAACTCGGCGGCCACGAAAAATCCGTTGGCCAGAATCAGCATGGCCACGGCGACACATTGCAGCAGCAGCAGACCGTGCATCTCGCCTGTGAGCATAGCATTGCGGCATTCAAACCCCTCAGGACAGGAGTTGGAACCTGCGCCGGGTCGTGTACGTATGGGTAATCAGAGCGAGGCCACGCCAGCCCGTGGGCCCGCAAAGAAATTGCTGGATCACGGCGGACAGTTGTCATCGTCTGATCCTTGGGCCTTATCCATCGCATTTTCAACATTTTTGCTTTTAAAGGCTGCGGTTAAGCCGCGGGAGGTGGGGCCGGTGGCCACGTCAAAGAAGAACAAACGGTTATGGATCTGGCTGGCTGTCGGCGGCGTGCTGGTACTGGCGGCCGCGGGCGTAGCGCTGGCGCGCATGGCGTCAGGATCGTCGATTGATCCCAACAAACTGGCCAAGGTAACACGCGGAGACGTGGCGCGATCCGTGGTAGCTACAGGCAAGATTCAGCCGATCACCAAGGTGGAGGTCAAGTCGAAGGCTTCCGGCATTGTCGAAAAGCTGTATGTTGACATCAACAACAGGGTCCACAAAGGCCAGCCCCTGGCCCAGCTCGATCAGCAGGAGATTCTTGCCCAGGTCGAGGCGCAGCGGGCGCAATTGGCCGCGGCCCAGGCCAATGTCGGCACATTTGAGGCCAATATTGAGGAAGACAAGGTAAACGCCCTGGCTCCCGACCTGCCCATGTACAAGACCACCCTGGAACGCAACCAGCAGATGCAAAAGGAAGGCGTGGTCAGCAAGCAGGCACTGGACGACGCCAACCGGGATTATCTGGCCGCCCTCACCAAAAGCGATGCGGCCAAGGCCCAGGTCGGGGTGGATATGGCCAAGCTGAAGCAGGCTCGGGCGCAGGTTCTGCAAAGCGAGGCCAGCCTCAAGCAGCTGGAGGAGCAGCTCAGCTACACCACCATCGTCGCTCCCATGGATGGCGTGATCCTGTCCCGCGACGTCGAAATTGGCGACGCCGTGAGTTCCATCCTCGTCCTGGGCTCGACGGCGACCTTGATCATGACCGAGGGCGACATCAACCAGGTCTACGTGCAGGGCAAGGTGGACGAAGCCGACATCGCTCACGTGTATATGAATCAGCCGGCCCGGATCAAGGTGGAGAGTTTCCGAGATCGCGTCTTCAATGGAAAGGTGACCAAGATCGCGCCGCTTGGCGTCGAAAAGGACAATGTCACCACCTTTGAGGTACGCGTCTCGATCGACAACCCCGGCGGCGAGCTGAAGGCCAACATGACAGCCAACGCCGAGATCCTGATCGACGAGCACAAGGGCGTGCTCGAAGTACCCGAGAATGCGGTCATCTATGACGGCCAGAAGAACGCCTCGGTCGAGGTTCCGGACAAGAGCAAGAAGGATGGCAAACGCAAGCTCCCGGTCAAGGTGGGGCTGTCGAACGGTTCCGTTACCGAGATCGTAAGCGGCCTCAAAGAAGGCGACCAGGTGGTCCTGCAGCAGTAGGTGCCAGACGCTCGCGATGCCCCCGGTTACTTCCGCCCTGCGGCCTGTTCAAGCCCGCACAGATGTGTGCGGAAATGGACACCACCCATTGGCATTGGCGCGGCGTGCCGAGGGGAAGCGTAACGAATCATTGAGGTTTACCGTCCGCCGGCTTTGGCCCGGCAGGTGCTTTGACTTGGAAGAGCGATGGGGCTGCGGAGGAATCTTCTGCGCTCTCTTAACAGCCTGCGTCCGATTAAAAACAGACAACCGACAACCGGTTTGAATCGAGGAACACGATGAAGCTTGCACTGATAGCATTAGCGGCCGTGGCCCTTGCAGCGCTTCCCGCGCTTGCTTCCGATGCCACCTTTGAACGCAACCTGGCCGTAAGCGGCCGCGTGGAGCTTTCCGTTTCCACCGGTTCGGGGCACATCCACCTCACGCGCGGGTCGGGAAATCAGATTCACATCTCCGGTCATGTCCATTCCAGTTGGGGCGGCGACAGCGATCAACGGGTACATGAGATCGCCGCCAATCCCCCTATCGAACAGACGGGCAACATCGTTCGCATCGGGGCTCATCACGAAAACATGCACAACGTCAGCATCGACTACGACATCCAGGCGCCGGCGGATGCGTTTCTCGAGGCCAACTCCGGCTCTGGCGATGTGAATGACGACGGGATCGGCGAGAATGCGAAGCTTTCCACCGGCTCAGGCAGCATTCATGCCACCGGCCTTCACGGCAGCTTCAATGTAAATACCGGATCAGGGGATATCGTCGCAGAGCAGACCGGTGACGGCGACGTCAAGGCGCAGACGGGATCCGGCAGCCTGGAGCTGAAGAATATTCATGGCGCGCTGCGCGCGGGTACGGGTTCGGGTGACATCAAGGTCAGCGGATCGCCGGCCGGCGACTGGCACCTGGAGACAGGATCGGGAAGCGTGGAGTTGTGGCCCGGAAATGCCGGCTTTGTTGTGGACGCCTCGACGGGCTCCGGTTCGGTACATACCGACCATGAGATGCAGGTGCAGGGAACCTTTGACCGCCATCACATTGTCGGGAAGATCAACGGCGGCGGCCCGACCGTTCGCGTCCAGACCGGCTCCGGAGACGTGCGAATTCACTAGGGCGAGAAAGGGACTCTCTCCCCTCAGGCGAAGTCTCTCCGTGCTCCGGGAAGGCTTCGCCTGCTTTTGTCACTAATCCCTTGCTTCGGCGAGCAGGTCGTTCTCCGCCTGCTCCAGCGAAATATCTGCGGGCAGTTGCTTGAACTCGGTCTTCACGTCGTCTTCCTGCTCGGAGATGCTCTTGAAGATCAGCACGTGCCCGTCGATGTGCACGTGCGTTTCGGTAATCTGCCAGACCGAGCCGCCGGTCTGCCGCCGCTCGACATCAAAGGTCCCACCGGCGTTCAGAGCCCCCAGGAACCCGCCCAGAATCTTTACATCGTGCGTCAACTTCCCCTTCAAGCTGACGATGCGATGCTGCTTCGCGTCCACCGCCATGTCGCCTTCCATGGCAGCGAAGACCTTCGCTTCCATGTCGGGCGGGATTAAACTGCGGATCCGGCTTGAAGTGAAGAATGATGCTGTCGCCTTTGCGGCCCTGATTGGTCCAGAGGAATGCATTGGGCAGCATCTGCAGCATCTCTGCCGCCTGCTGATCATCGTGCTGTTCGCCCTTGCGTCTGCTTCGACCTTGCCGTCGGAATCCTGCAGAAAGCTCTGCATCCGGCTGCGCTGTTCGGACTTGGGAAGCTTTTTGCCGTTTAGTTCGACTACGCGGCGAACGTTTCCGTTCCGTGTCTCCGCCACCCATTGCTTGACGGTCCGGTCGGGCCGGCTATCTGTCTCGAAGTAAATCCAATGGGAATGGTCATCCCGGTCCGCGGCGAGTTCAGTTTGCACCGCCAGGCGAACGATTTGCTTTGGGTCCTGACCGTGCAGGGCGGCCGACTGGCAAAGTGCGAAAGCACACAAGAGGAAGCGTCCCTTCCTCAGCATGAAATGACCTCCGATCGGCTGGCCGCGGGGGGCGCTGGCTCAATCCGTACCTGTTTGGATGCAGATCAGCGGAATGGGCGAGGTTTGCCCTCTAGCGGGAGATCAGCCCCGGGCGGCGGCTGACCCGGGATACCCCTCGCCGGCTGGATCGTCGCCAGTTGGTTTGCATCGCGGAGTCGAAGGGATTGCAGCCTATAATTGCTGCCATTCGAGGTCTCGATGAAAATTCGTCTGCTGGCGCCGCTCGCCGTGTGTTGCACAGTGCTGTTGTGTGCGGAGAGCGTTCCCAAGTCCGGCGTCACCCCTGTGGAAGCGCAGTTGCTGGCGGATGTGCGCGCTCATCAGTTGAAGGTAGGCCAGCCGGTATACGCGCGCGTCCAGACCCGCTGGAACAGCACAGACTGCTCCCTCAGACCCGGGGCGATTCTAGAGGGCATGTGATTGCGGTGGTACCTCACACCAGGACGGAGCCAAATTCCGAGTTAACCCTCGCCTTTACCAAGGCGCAGTGCAATGGCCTCAGGATGGACAACTTCAAGCTGCTCCTCTCGGCGGTTGCCGCTCCGCCGCCCGATCTCGATCGCGGCATATTGACGGACGCGTTGCCCTTGAACACGAGGGCTGTCTCTCCTTCGGATACGGGGATCGGGGCTCTGAAAACGATGCAGGAGAGCACCAACATGAATCTGCAGATTGACACGATGGGCGCAGAGCCTCTGCAACTGCCGCCCATGAAGATGGGAGATGTGGTCGGGATCCGAGGATTGAAGTTAAACGTAGGCGCCGGACCGGACCACAGCTCCGTGATGACCGAAACCCATCGCGACCTGACGCTGCTGAGCCAAACGGTGTTCCTGCTGGTTCCGATGCAAGGGACATTTCCAATGGAGAATACCGCCCGGGTGGCGGGTCGGCCAGATACAGGTCGTACCGTCACGGTGAGCGATACAACCGATACTAGCCCGCCCTTGCCGCCACCCCCGATGGGGAACGACATTGACATGTGCGTGCCTCCGCAGTGCGATGTGGCCCTGTCCCCCGGCAATGCGCCGTCCGATGGCGCGGCGCCAGACAGCATTTCAATCAGCCAGCTTGGCTACACTGCCCGTTCGCAGAGAGTGATGACCACTTTCGATCACGACGAAGAACTGGCGTACCTGGGTCCCCACGAACTGCTGGTCGCCTTTAACCCGCACCTGCTCCTGTCCCGGCATGAGCTCGGATCAGGCGGCCGGACGGTTCGGGTGATCCGCGCCGCCGTGGTGGATACAGAGACTCGCCGCGTGACCCACACGGCCGAGTGGGAATTGCCGGACGAGGGGCAATATCTCTGGCCCCTGGCCGATGGACGCGTGCTGGTGCACATGGGATCGGAGCTGCGTGTCTATGGAGCGGGACTGAAGATGCAGAATCGGCTCGTCCTCAGCGGGCCGCTGAACTTTGTGCGTGTGACGCCCGACGGAAGTTTCGTTGCAGTGGGCGTGACCCACGAGAGGCACTCGGCTGAGCTGCACGCGCAGATGCGCGAGAGCCTGGACAGCGAGCCTGAGGAAGACGTGACGATCGAGGTTCTGAATCGCAACTTTGAGACCATTGCGACGGCGAAGTCGCGTTCGAACCGGCTGCCGCCGACGCTGTTGAACGAGGGCCAGGTCAGGCTGCTGGCGCAGCCGGAAATGCGCTATCGCGTCCTGTTGCAGAATTGGGAAAACCGCACAACCACCTTCGCGCGTTTTGCGTCGAGTTGTACACCGGATTTGTCCAGCATCACACCGGACCTGATCTTTGTGGTCAGCTGCGATAAGCAGAATGAAGAGTTCCAGTATCGCGTGGTAAACCCGGACGGAAAGGTGGCTCTGAAAAGCATGCCAAACTGGAATGAATTTGGCTTTGCCGCCGAGGGCAGCGCCAATCACAAGGTCTTTGCGGTGAAGACCGTGCAGACCACGCGGCCTGTGTCCTCTGGAACGCCCTTCAGTGCGGCCGATTTCTCCTCCGAGGCGCTGGGCGTCTACCGCGCCGCCGACGGCAAGCGCCTGCTGAGCGTGGTAGTTGGTTCTCCGTCTTCCAGCCGCGACGGGTTCGCGCTCGCCCCGGACGGATCCCAATTGGCGGTATTAAGCCGAGACCAGATCCAGGTCTATTCGGTCCCGCAGAACTGATGTCCAGGCGCTCGCAAGTGCCCGGAACATCGCCGGCCTCCCCACTCATTTTCCGAATGCGAGGCAAACTCATGCCCGGGATTGGTCCTAAAATGAAGACGCCTTCCGGAACTGCGAGTCGTGGCCGGAGTCAGACCGATTGACAGGAGAAGACAGATGCCCCCGCTGTCCCCATCAGAAGTCGCTAGCCGTTTGAATTCCCTGTCCGCGTGGAAGATCGAGTCCGGCGAACTTGTGCGGACCTTTATGTTCGCGGACTTCAAAGGCTCTCTGCGTTTCGTGAACCGGGTGGGTGAGGCCGCGGAGGAAGCAGGCCATCATCCGGACATCGACATCCGCTACAACAAAGTCCGCCTGAGCCTGGTCACCCACGACGCAGGCGGCCTGACAGGCAAAGATTTCGATCTGGCCGCGGCCGTGGACAAATTGACCTGAGAGCGGACCTGGCGATTAACTGCGCATGCGGAACGCCGGTTATGGCTTCTGGGATGGGGGCGCCCGGCGCGGCTTCACCGTCCCGCAATCGGAGCTCTTAAACACGGCGGAAGACTCCTGTGTCCATCGCAGCACCAGGGCGCCTTCCCCGGAGGAATTCGTTTTGGCGACGAACCGGATCTTCCCCACCGCATGGTCAGGGTCGCTCCATGTCGTCTCGATCGAGCCCGTGCCGTTATACGTCCCCTTGCAACTCAGGTCGGCGGCGAAGCTGTTCGGCTGCTGCACGGGATGCGTGAGCTGGCAGTCACGAAGGGAGGGGGGAAGCACAACACCGTAGGTATCGATCAAGGACTGAGTGAGACATACAGCGATCGTCGAATATTGATTAGGAGACTGAGCCTGCGCGGCAGCAGAGGAGTTATCCGCCGGATTATCGGAATGTTGAAACGTCGTCGTCGATGAGACCTGCCAGAGACCTGCTTTTCTGGTCTGAGCCGGGGCAAAGCCTGCTGCTGCGACAAAGCAGATCGTAATTACGATGAAATCGAGATACTTCCGCATTCCTGATCCTGCTCCTGTGAATGAACGTTGTTCTAAAAGCCTGCGGCAGGCGTCGAGGGGAGCAAGCCTTCTGTTCCACCCGCGATCTCAGCCAGGCCGACGAACCTATCTTGTGCTTGTGGGCAAAACGTCGGGCTTTACGTCCCCGCAACTGGAACTCTTGAAGACTGACGTTGAATGAGTTGTCCACTCCACCGCTTCCAATCCAGAACTCGCCGCGATGGTTCCACGAAAGTGGAGCGTGCCGGTACCATGCTCCATGTCGGTCCAATCGGTCTCGAGGGTGCCTTCCCCTTTCATCTTCCCTGAACACACCCAGCGGGCGGTTGTCCCGCCATTCTTCATCACCTGGCCTTCGATACGGCATTGGCCGCGTGGCTGGGGCATAAGAGCGCCATACTTGTCGATCATCTCCTGGGTGAGACAAACATCCTTGGTGTGTCTTCCACTGCTCGCCGGATCATGAGGGCCGCCGAGACCTCCCACCGGCCTTTGCCAGGTCGTGGTTGACGAGACCTCCCACAAACCGGCCTTTTGGCTTGCAGCGAAGGCAGTTGTTCCGGTTATCAAAACCGCCCCGGCGAAGGCCAGCGACACCATGCAGTTGCGCATCTGAATTCTTTCTCCTTTAATTCTGCCTCGCGGACGAGTGTTTGGCTTGCATGCGGGCCGGATCTCCCGGTTTCGAGGTGCAGCCCAGCCCATCCCGCGGCGACCGCCGGCATGCACGACGTCAATTCTTTCGCGCCTTCGGAAACCCTAATTGGGCGCCGCAGCAGGGGTCGGGACGGGGGGGAATTCTGTTGGATATTCAATTGGCGCCGTTGCTCAAACATCTGCTGCATCGAGGTGATCTTGTCCTCTGTTTTGGCCGGATCGGCGTTGGCAATCGCATCTGCTCCCGGAACCGGAATGGCCGGAGCCGCGTTGGGAGCGGCCGGTATATTCGCGTCGGGCGTCTCGGCCGGCTCCGCGGCAGAACCTTCCTTTGGCGAAGCAGCCTCCTCCGTGGCGCCCTGCGCCTCTTCCGCGGCGGCAAGGTCGGGCCGCCCCGTCTTGCGGGATGCCAGCCATGTGCGCCGCGCCGGGGTCAATGAAAGGTCCGCGGGAGGAGAATTGGGGCTTGTCGAATCTTTCTTTTGCACCGTAAATTCGACCGATTCAAGCTTCCCGGGATTCGTTTCCGAGGACAGAATGACAAAATTGAATGGCGTGCCGCTGAGCAACGAATCGAGCACCTGGCGGAACGGACCCGGTCCAAGCTGCTCAAAGCTCCGGAATTCTCCGGCCCCCGCGGGAATCTCGATCTTGGCGCCACTGCACCCGCGCACGGCGGCAAGAATGCTTTCCAGGGTCGAATTGTCGGCCGCGATGGTCAGCTGGTCGCCGGCGCAGGTTACACGCGGCGGCCTGGGGGGCAGACTGGCGGGGGTCGCCGGCTGGGCGGGAACCGCGAGAGTTTCCGTGGTACCCGCCGGCGGTAGCGGAGACGTCTGGCCACCCGCGAACGACGCCGCCAGCGCCATCACGCACCCGAAGGGAAACAACCGGATTCCATTGATTGTCATATCGCCCTCACTTCTGAACCCACTCCATCGTTTGCTTGCCCGCAGGCACGCCTAGTCGTGCATTGCGGTGAGTACCAGCCCCAGCGGACGCAGCTCATCCTCTGGTACTCCGGGCACGACATGCACCGCCCTATCCGCAACCGTGTTGCGCCTCCACAGCTCATAAATCGCCGGGTACGCAATCAACTCAAGAACAAAGGAACTGAAAATGCCGCCGATCATGGGAGCGGCAATCCGTTTCATTACGTCGGAGCCGGCTCCGATCGACCACATGATTGGAAAAAGCCCGATGCAGGTGGTGGCAAAGGTCATGAACTTCGGACGCAGCCGCTTGGCCGCACCTTCAAGAATCGCCGCGCGCAGATCGCCCAGGTTCCTGAGTCGCCCCCGCGCGCGCGCGTCCTCATAGGACAGATCAAGATACAGGAGCATGAATACTCCTGTCTCCGCATCGATACTCAGCAGCGCGATAAGTCCAACCCATACCGCTACGCTTATGTTGTAGTGCAGCAGGTAGAGCGCCCAGATGGCGCCGATCGCTGAAAACGGGATGGCCAGCAGCACGATCATCGTCTTCACGAAGGATTTTGTGTTGAAGTAAATGAGCAGCATGACCAGCGCCACGGTCGCCGGCACGATGAGCCGCAATCTCCGGTTGGCGCGCGCTGAAGCCTCGTACTGCCCGCCCCAGTTGATCGAATACCCGGCAGGAAGCTTTACCTGCTGCTGCAATGCTTTGCTTGCATCTGCAATGTACCCTCCCGGATCGCGGTTGGCAAGATCGACATAGACGTAGCCGGTCAGCAGCCCGTCTTCGTCGCGGATCATCGACGGTCCGTTCTTTACCTCGATCGTCGCGAGTTCGCTGATCGGCGCCTGACGCTGTCCTCCGGCGGACACCAGGACCCGGCCGAGAGCATCGACGCTGTCGCGAAAGTCGCGCATGTAGCGGACGTTCACCGGGTAGCGCTCCGAGCCCTGGTAAACGGTCGAAACGTTATCGCCTCCGATGGCCTTGTCCAGCACCTTCTGCGCCTGTTCCATACTGATGCCGTAGCGCGCCAGTTGCTCTCTCTGCCACACCACATCGAGGAAGTATCCCTGGTTCGTGCGCTCGGCAAAGACTCCGCGGGTGCCGGGAACGGAAGCCAGGGCAGTCTGAATCTGTTCCCCCAGCTCCTCGATCCTCCTGGGGTCGTCTCCCGACACTTTCAGACCCACGGGCGTTCGGATCCCACTCGTGAGCATGTCGATGCGTCCCTTGATCGGCATGGTCCAGGCATTACTGACTCCGGGAACCTTGATCGCCGACTGCATCTCACTTACCAACTCGTCCTGCGAGATGGTATCCGGCGTGACATGCCGGAAGACGCGCTTCGCCCATTCCGGCGCCCAGGAGGAGTACCAGGTATCGACATGCCGCCACTGGGAGCGATCCTTGAGGGTCACCACTGTCTCCAGCATCGAAAGCGGAGCGGGATCAGTGGCCGTCTCGGCGCGGCCCGCCTTGCCTAATACACGATCGACCTCGGGGAACTGCTTGAGGATCAGGTCGGTCGCCTGCAAGACTCGCTTGGCTTGCGCGATAGAGATCCCGGGCAGCGATGTTGGCATGTATAAGATCGAGCCTTCATCCATGGGCGGCATGAACTCCGACCCGAGGGACAGGAAGACAGGGATAGTGACCAGCGCCAGGATCGCAGCTGTAACAAAGACGACCCACTTGTTGCGCAGCGTCCACGACACGGCAGGTTCGTAAAGACGAATCAGGAAACGGCTCAGTGGGTGCTTGTCTTCCTGCTGGATCCGGCCCACAAGCAGAGTGTTCGTAATCCTGCAAAGCCATGCAGGCTCGAAGTCAAACCGCTTGACGCGCGTAATCAGCAGGCGCAGCGCTGGATCGAGGGTGATCGCGAGCAGCGCCGCCATGCCCATAGCCAGAGTCTTCGCATACGCCAGCGGCCCGAACATGCGGCCTTCTTCTCCCTGCAGTGTCAGCACGGGAAGAAATGCGACGGCAATCACCAGCAGAGCGAAGAAGGTCGGTCCGGCGACTTCCTTGACGGCGAGGAGAACCACGTCGCGATGTTTGCCAGGACGCCCGGCCTGTTCCCACTTCTCCAGTTTCTTGTGGGTCTGTTCGGCAACTACGATCGATGCATCGATCAACTCGCCAAAAGCGATGGCAATTCCCGCCATGGACATGACATTGATGCTGATCCCCATCAGCCGGAGAGGGATGAAGGAGAGCAGCAGCGCCGCGGGCATGGTCACCAGTGGAATCGCGGCGCTGGGAAAATGCCACAGGAACACGATGATGATGAGAACCACGGTGACGACGACTTCGAGGATCGTCTCCTGCGCGCTGCTGATAGTGCGATGAATCAGTTGCGAACGGTCGTAGATGGGAACGATCTTGACCCCCGGCGGAAGGTTTGGTTCGATATCCTTGAGCCGGGCCTTGACGCGGTCGATCACCTCGAGAGCGTTTTCGCCGCTGCGCATGATGACGATGCCGGAGACGACCTCGCCGGCGCCATCCAGATCGGCAGCGCCTCGTCTCAGGTCGGGTCCGCTAGCGACTTCGCCGAGGTCCTTTACCCGAATCGGCGCTCCGGCTTCAGGGCTCGCCACCACGATGTTCTCAAAGTCATTTGCCGAAGTTGCGTAACCCCGGCCGCGCACCATGTATTCTGTGCCTCCGAAGTCCATCAGGCGGGCGCTGGTTTCGTTGTTTCCTTCTCGCACCGCGTCGACTACCTGGCTCACCGAAATCCCATAGCCCTGCAGGAGTTTGGGATCCAGGTTGACCTGATACTGCCGGGTATATCCGCCGACCGGCGCAACATCCGCTACACCCGGAACCGACCGAAGTCGATATCTAAGATTCCAGTCCTCCAATGACCGAAGCTCGGCCAGGCTTCGCTTCCCTGTGGTGTCGATGACGGCGTACTGGAATATCCAGCCGAGACTGGTGGCGTCGGGCCCCAGTTCGGTCTTGACGCCCTCGGGGAGCCGTCCCGTCACGCTGGAGAGATATTCGGCCGTCCGCGAGCGCGCCCAGTAGAGATCGGTGTTGTCGTCGAAGATGACATACACATACGAGTAGCCGAAGTCGGAGACACCGCGCACCGTCTTGACATGCGGCGCACCTAACATCGCGGTCACGATCGGATATGTCACCTGCGTTTCAACCAGATCGGGACTGCGATCCCAGCGGGACAGGATAATGACCTGGGTTTCGCCAAGATCGGGGATGGCGTCCAGATGCGTATGCAGCAGCGACCACCAGCCATAGAGACACGCAATGGCGACCGAAAGGAAAATCGCTCCCTTATTGCGAATGGACCATTCTATGATTCGATTAATCACTGCCGGGACATCTCCTCAACTGCTTCTCAGCTTCTGTGCTGAGCTGCGGTGAAACCTTGTGGTCCGATGGAAGCGGATGCCAAACGTTCAAGCAAGACTCAGTTCATGCGATGCCCGGCTTCCGAACCGGCTTTCGGTGCGCTACCGGCAACTGCCTGCAGCCGGCTTTCCGAATCCACCAGGAACGTCCCTTCCGAGACGACCTTCTCTCCTTCGCGCAATCCCTTGACGACCTGCACCCGATCATCGAAGCGCCATCCGAGTTCGACTACGCGCTTTTCAAAATGGCCGGGGGCAGTCTGAACGAAGACCTGCTTGTCCGTTCCCGTATCAACGACCGCATCGGCAGGAACCGAGAGACCCGCGGGAGCCGAAACCGGAACCTCAACGGTGACAAACATATCGGGGCGCAGTTTGTAGCCCGGATTGTCTGCCTCCAGCCGCACTTTCATCGCGCGCGTGACCGGATCCACCTCCGGGAACACATTACTCACTCGCGCCTGGAAGCTTTCGCCGGTATCGGAACGGATCAGGCGCGCGACCGTTCCGGGCCGGAAACTTTGAGCGTCCTTGCCATAGACCTCGGCCAGGATCCAGACTTTGCTCAGGTCGGCGACGGTATACAGTTCCCGTTGACGTTCGAAACGAACACCCGGCGAGATATTGCGCGTCAGGATAAATCCGTCGACCGGCGAGACGATGTAGACGTCCTCAGGAATTCTGCGGTTGGCCGACATCTCGTCAATCTGCGCGTCACTCATGCCGAGATTGCGCAACCGGTCGGCGCGAGCCTGGGCGCTGGAGGCATTGAGCGCCGCCGAATTGGCATCTTTCGTTGGTGTCGGGGTGCGCTCATTCGCGGAGAGGTAGCCACCCTCCACCGCCAGAAATTCGGGAGAGTAGATGCTTGCCAGGTGCTGATCCTTTTTGACGAAGTTCCCCACGGCGTCGTCGTGGGTTTCTCTGACGTATCCGTCGGTGCCGACATCAAGCCGGTAAATGCGGGTTTCATCGGCAGCCACGCGGCCAAATGCGCTGATACTGTGCTTTCCTGAATCCCGTTCTACGCTGGCCAGTTGAATTCCATACATACTCTGCGCTGCGGGATCGATCTTCAGATCGGCGGGGCCAGAAGCGGACGTCAGCGCATCCCCCAGACCGTCGGCATAGACCGGCACCAGGTCCATGCCGCAGTCGGGAGCGATTCCAGGCTTGCTGGAACGGTAAGAGGGGTGCATGGGATCGACGTAGTACAGGATTTTCCGCGCCACTGTCTTCGAGGAACCCTGGTGATAGTGGCCGAACGCGAATCCAATCGCCAATGCGCCGGCAACCGGAACGAGATACCAAACCTGTTTTGTCACTTGAGTCCCCCGAATGGAAAGCAGATGAGCAGGAAGACGTGCGCCGCCGCTGCAGTGATCTGCAACTGAAGACACCTCACCCCTCCCACGCTTCGAAAATGAGCAAACTTTCATTCCCGCGCGCTACTGACTTTACAAAGAAAGCGAGGGCGGAACATTGTGCTTCCGCAAAGAGCAGTCTTTTCGCGATTTTCAAGCAGTTTCCTGGGGGCGATCAAGAATGGCGGAAAGCTTGACCGCGGTCCGAGAGAGGTCCGCGGCCAAGTGGGCAATGCGGGGGTGTTACAGGCTAACGACGGTCTCGAGCCGGCTTTCGTACTGGGTTCCGAACCGGTGCAGATAGTCCTTCCGGGTGCGGCGGAAGACGTGCCAGGATAGCCACGGCATATCGAGTTCCTGGCCAATTGCCTTGAGCCGGCGCGAGGCAATATTGGTCTCGTTCACCGGAGTTCCGGCTTCCGACACCAGGACAAAATCATCCGGCTTGGTGTATCGGGCCCGATGACTAAGGCCCAGAAGCATCGGAAACACCAGGCGACCAATGGGCAGATCGCGGGTGCGCCCGATCTTGACGCTGTTGAGTTCGCCGCGATACCACTGCTTCCGGACGGCGATGGTTCGCGGCGCCACCACTTCTCCGTCAAATTCTGCCCGCGCCGCGGTCAGGTTCACGTGCTTCCATTGCAAGCCGCAGATTTCCGCTACGTTCATGCCGGTAAGAATGGCAAGGAGAGTCATTTCTCTCTCCGGGTACCGCATTAATTCAAGGACAGCCTTCATTTGCGGAAGCGAAAATGTGTGGGATTCCTTGCGGCGCATCCCGGGCACGGCGACCTGCCGGGCGGGATTGACGCCCTGGAAGCTGTCGCGCTTCTTGGCATGGGAAAAGATCGCACTCACCACATTTCGGATGTGCGTGACCGTCTGCGTGGAATAGCCGCGTTCGACGGCCGCCGCAATCAGCTTTTCGATGTGTTCCGGCTGAATTTCCGCGAGCCCGAGGTGACTGAGATAAGGCCAGTCGGACAGCGCCTTCAATCGCACTTTGGAGCTGTTGCGACCGGTCTTGAAGATGTGCTGAACCTCTTCGGGCGTCAGGACATGTTTCAGAATCGCGCGGTAGTGGGTCTGGCCCGAGAGGCCCTTGATGGCCACGTGCTCCGGAACGAACACATTCTCAACAAATTGAACCAGAGTCGTTGAAGGTTGGGGCAAATCCACACTCTGCGGTTTCACGAGAGGAAGCTTCTCCCACACCACTCGATTCGCCTCTTTTCGGGTGAGGCGCTCCGGTCCCGTCGCCGGTCCGATGTGCACGGGATCAAGCCAGCGGCGCTCTTTAAAGCCGCGCCCGTTGAACATGCCTTCGTTCACTCTGAACTTCCAGGCGCCGTCCTTCCGGTAAAGATCCACGTGATATGGCAGCCTGCCCCAGTCCATAATGCCTCCAATGAAACGCGACCTGCTTCAGGCACAGACAGATCGTGCGACCGCGCCTTGGCGCGAATCACTTGCGGCTTGCCCGTCGCTCAGATTCAATTGATAGCCCAGATGTCGTGTCCGGTCGGTGCGGTCATCCGCCCGGGCAATGCAACCCGGGCATTCTCGCTCTTCAATCCGCGATTCAGAAACAAGCGGGCCCCTCCTGCAGTGCAGGTAAAAATCAGGGCCCGCCAGTTATGCTCTTTCTGCCATGTGGCCCGGGCTCGAATCGGGCCTCGCCGCAGTGCAACATCAGGCTTGCCCCGAGCCTTTTACTTCAGGGACGCCTGCTGGACCGTCGGTTTTGTGAAGAGTGCCGGATCCAGCTTCGGGTTCACCTGAACCGTGTCGAGGGCGATCTTCTCAACGGGGTACCTGCCTCCTCCGAGGCTCGCCGGAACCGCCTTGCCAGGCGCCACCACCGGGAGAACTTTGGTTTCGAACAGGAAAGGAATCTTCAGGCCGTCAACCGCTCGGTAATCGCGGAAGTAGACCTCGACCGGATGTTCGATTCCGTCCAGTCTCCGCGGCGTTCCGTCGGTCTTCGTCTCCAGGAAAGTCTTGGAATCGATCCACAGGTGGACCACTCGTCCGTCTTTCATGGTCAGCTTGAGCTTGTAGGTGTCGGCGTCTTCAACCTTCTCGGTACCGTCAAGTTCAACCTTTGTGCCCTTGGCGGCGTAATCGACCAGCGGACCATCCAACTCAGTCGCCATCGAGGCGAGGCGCAACTCGTCAGCGCTGTAGGGCTCGATCTCAAGGCGGTTGAGATAGGGCCGCAGCTTCCAGCCATTGGTGCCGTCATAGACCTGAACGGCCTTCTTGCCCTTGAGTTGAAGTTCAAACCGCTGCTTTCGGGGGCGTGCCATGTCCATCACAAACGGGAGCTGGACCTCTTCCTTGGGGCGCGTGTCGGTGGGAATGTTGGCCATCTGCTTACCCGGCTTCGCGACCGGCGCCGGGCCGCGCTGATTGCCGCCCGCACCCATCTTTCCCGTCCACGTCATGGTCTGCACTTTGTGCCAGGCCTCCAGGCCGCCACGGGCCGCGATATTCTTGTTCACAATCTCAGCGACCGAAAGGCTGACGCGCGCCTGCGCCGTGGCGGCCGGCGGCGTGGAGGCAGTGGATTGGGAAAACATCGGGCAAACCATCAAACCGCCGGTGAGGAGCCCAGCCAGCAGCCTGGTCTTCGCCCGCGACGTGCTTACCGGGTCAAACACTTCTCTGTGATTCATCGGGTATCGCTTTCCGCATTTCGGCCGGAATGAGCAACTCCGGCGCGCTGCTAGTCAGTTACTTGATCC
Source organism: uncultured Acidobacteriaceae bacterium (assembly GCA_963737665.1). GTDB lineage: Bacteria > Acidobacteriota > Terriglobia > Terriglobales > Acidobacteriaceae > Telmatobacter. Next base: position 224,718 of record CAVTTW010000013.1, on the reverse strand, counting down.
ATCATCAGCACAATTCCTGGCTTCCACTTTGCGCCAAAGCAATCTTCAAGCAATCCTGACGAGGATTGTTTGGCAAAAACTGCTTCCCGGAGGAGAAACGGGCGGCAGGTTGTTCTCTGCGCTCGCAAAATGCTCCGTATAAACGTCATACACTTCTGCTGCCTGGGTTTGTTCCCGGGAGACAGGCATGTTAGCCGGCGCGACTTGATTGTTTGCTTTGATTCAGGCTCGCTTCCTACCCGGCAATGGGGGAGACTGAGCCAACCCTCGCGCCGTACTTTAGAAGCTCCCGGCGCGGATCTTATGACCGCTTCGCAATTTGGCCCAGACGACGTACCCCAGGCAGTGTCTTTTCTCCAACACGACGCTGCCTTCGATGGGCTAAGGCAAATGCGATCCGAAATTGTCCCGGATCCCCACCAAGGACGACTTATGTATGGATCGAACGATATGGATCGACCGAAAAACATCGCTTCGCTGCTCCGCGACCCACAGTTGAGGAACCGAGAAACGATATCTTGCTTAGAAACCTGGCTTGTCCCATACCCTTTGAGAGTGACTTGCGGGCTTTCGATGCGGCAGCGAAATCGAGACGTAAAGTTGATCATCTAACTACCTCGGGTTCCCTTGGTGCCTTCCAGACAAGTTCGAAACCGCCGCGTCCGACCACCTCAAACACCCCATGGATATTGGGACAGAGCGAACTCAAAGCTTCAACACCCCAGAGCTGGCGCGTAAGCCAGTGCGCCGGCCAGCGAATCAATTTGCCAGGGGATAGTTACAGCGGATGTCCAATGCCTTCTATGATGGCTTGCTTTTTAATCAAGCGTGTCGCGCCGATTCCAGAGGGGATCTCCCCACTCCCATTCGAATGCTCAGCGATGATCCAGCAGGGGGATAGACACGCCTCACAAGCACACTTCGTATACTGCCCAAAACATGAGCGGGTATCTACACCTCTAACTTACAGATTGGTTACCTGGCAGCAGGGCCAAGCCTTGGTTAAGGTCGCTTACCGTACGAAGTGTCATCAAAAATTCGCGTTTCAATTCCTTATGGGAAACAAAGCAAGGCTTTTGTTATGAATAAGTAATCGATCACAGACCTGCGAACGCTTGAGAACGCCTTAGTGATCCAGCAACCTATCAACTTAGTAGATTACGAAAGTTATCGCGCGATCAACACTAAATGGTCAGTGGTCTTGACACTAAAAAGGGTGTTGACTTTGCTCCTTGTCAATGTCACACTCACGGCCAGCTTAGGTTCCGCTGAAATTGATTCATGTATCGGGCATTCCCTGCTTTGCAATCATAGCTCGAACAATGGGTCGTTTCGCAACCGGGGGCGGAGCCCTCCAACAATTTGGACGTTCTCATTTCTGGAAACTTGCTGCGCCGATTTGCCAGTTGACACTTGTTTCCATTTGTTGTACCCAGGCGACGATCATGCGCTGCGGTACTTGATGTTCTGGGCCCTGGTTGTCATGGGGGAAGTGCATGGCGACGGCACGTTCGCGGGGAGTACACCAAGGACCCCTTTCGGGGGAACCGACCTCAATTGAATCCAACGCCGCAGAGCGCATCGTCCTGATGTGTGCTTCTGCGCTTTTCACAGGTCTGTCGGCTCGAGAGTGCAAGGAGATTGCCGCGTGTGCACATGCGCGCACCTTCGCGCGAGACGAACTCCTGTTTATGCAGGGTCAGCCTGTTCGTAACATGGTTTTGATTCAGAGCGGCAGCGTCAAGCTGACGCAATTGAGCGCCAATGGCAACGAGGTCATTCTCTGGATGAATGGATCCGGAGACGCGATGGGAATGCACGCCGATTCTCCATCGTGCAACCACACCTGCTCCGCCCGGGCGATGGAACAGTGCAAAGCGCTGGTCTGGGAGTACACCCGGCTGCAGATGTTAGTAACTCAATATCCGCAGTTGAGAAAGAACATCAGCCAGATCCTCGCCGGCCGTCTTCAGGAACTCGAAGAACGTTTTCGGGAGATCGCAACCGAAAAGGTCGCCCGGCGACTTGCCCTTGCTCTGTCTCGGCTACTGAAACAAGTCGGAAAAAAGTCGGCGGATGGAATCGAGATATCCCTGTCTCGTGAAGAACTGGCGCAGTTGACCGGCACAACGCTTTTCACCATCAGCCGAATTCTCTCCAAGTGGTCAGAGATGGGCGTCGTCATTCCCCGCCGCGAGGCCGTACTCGTCCGCGACCCTGAACGCCTTGAGATGGTGAGCGCCGAGGAAGACTAACCAGGCTATGGCCTGGGCTGCACACCCTGTGCAACCCAGCCATCCGCCCCACAATCTCATCTCACATCAGCCAGGCCGCAGCGAAACGCTGCGGCCTGATCTAGTAGGGCGACTTCCCTTCCCATACCCATATCGCAACTGGGCGTAGTGATTCTCACTTGCATCCCGGCGATCAAAACCTGTCATTCCCGGTTGCGCTGCGGAAGCGCGCCCCTATTTGGATCCACCTTTCCGGTAGCTGACAGAGTTAGCCGATCCCAGGTCCACCAGTTTCATATTTTCATCCGTGATTTCCGGGGCGCGAATAATATGCGGGATGATTGCAAACACCACTTCGCTTTGCTGGCGCTCTTTGTTTTCCTGCCCGAAGAGATACTTCAAGATGGGGATCTTCATCAGCCACGGGTAGCCGGCCAGCGAGTTTGTATCCGTATCCTGCAGCAGGCCGCCGATCAGATTGACTTCCCCATCCGCCAGCCGCACCTCGTGTTCGATACGCCGCTGTCCGATTGTGGGCTCCGTGACGCCGCCTACGCTTGTCTGGCCGGTCACCGAGGATATCTCCAGCGACATCTTCAGCGTAACTTCATTGGTGGCGTGGATGTAAGGAGTGATGTCGATATTCACACCCACATCAAGGTATTGAAACTGCGTGTTGACCGATCCGCCGATACCGCTCTGAAATGAGCCTGTCGCAATCGGAACGCGGTCGCCGATCTTCAGCGACGCCTTCTCGCTGTCGAGTACCCGGATTTCAGGACGCTGAATCACCTTGGTATTGCTGTCGCTGGCAAGGAACGAGAAAGATACTCCCGGAATCGATACTGCAAAATCGCCCGCATTGAGAGATGTGAACGAATTCAAAGTGAGAGACGATGATCCGGAACTCGATGAACCTCCCGGCGACAACGTCACGCTGGCGCTGGTAGGCGGATTGGTGCCAATGGTCCGGATTCTGTCCCGGCTTACTTCCAGAACCACAACATCGATGACCACCTCGCCCTTGGGCTTGTCGATGTCGTCGAGCAGCCTCTGGGCCAGAACCATCTGATCCGGAGTACCACGAATCGTGAGCGATCGCTGTTCCGGTGTTACCTGGATCCGGCTTATATCGAGGATCGCCTTCAGGGTGCCGGCGGCCTGCTGCAGGTCGGCGGCCGCTCCGGCATTGCGCAGATAAAACGTCTTCATGACGTTCTGTTCCAGTTCCTTGCGCTTGGCGGTGGTATCTGCGGCCACGATGATCGTGTTCGAAGACAGGGGGCGCCAGAAGGTCTTGGTCTGCAGAGCGATCATATCCATCGCCTCGCGGAGACTTACATCCTGGAGTTCGAAGCTGACCTTTTGCGGCTTGTACTCGGGGTCCATCAGAACATTGATCCCGGCGATCTTGGCAATCGTCTTGTAGACGGCATCGGACGTGGTTCCGGTCAAGTGCAGCGAGATCGGTGTGTCCCACTTGATATCAAGGCTCACCGGGCCAGCTAGATTGTGGGCTTCCTTCTCGATGGTCGAGGTTTCGCCCTTGTTCTTATTGGCGTTTTCCTTGTCGCGGGCCTGCTTCTCCAGCATGTCGGTAGTCCGCCGGACCTGGCCCATCGCCTCAAAATTGCTGGAGTCGATCTCCGCAGCCATGCGAAATTCTGCCAGAGCTTCCTGCAGCTTGCCGGCATCCCGCAGCGACTCGCCGGAACGGATGTGCTCGGCCGCCGCGTAGAACCGCATGCGCAGGTAGGCCGCCATGTATTTGGGCTCCGACAGTTTCGACTCGTGCGCCTTTTTGTACGCCTGGTAAGCCGCATCGTAGTGGTTTTGCCGCTCGGCCCGCTCGCCCGCCCTGTAGTCTGATTCAGCACTTTCGGCAACAGCCGGGACCGCCAGAGCCCCGGCCAGGATTACCATCAAAACCCCTCGTAGCCTTATCATGATTACCCTCGTAAGGTGTGCCTTACTTTAACGTCCAAGCGTAAAGCAAACCATCTCGCAGGGTCTTTGCTCTGGCACAATGAACCCCTCGCAATTTGCCGGAAAGTATGTTTTCGGAAGCGGTGGAGGAAGGAATCTCCGTCGACGTATCTTTGGAGGAAGGCGCGTAGCGAATTCAACCAGCTGAACTCAACGGCTTGTCATCGGCGAAACGAGATGGCTATCGATGCGAGAATTCGCTCGAGATCGATCCCGCTCATCAGGCACTTTCTTCGGTCCTGGTGCAGTTCACGTGGCTTTGCCATCCAGTCCGGGTCGGCAGCACCTCACGTCGGTTCACCCAGCGAGCTGCGTGAGACACCCACTTCCGATTCGAACGTCATTGGCGGCGGGCGCGCCGATGGACCTTGAGCCGCACTACAGAGCGATTCAGCCCGCGGTGCAACGTGCAGGGATCATCCTGGATATCCGCCGGTAATGTAGCCTTCCAGCGCCTGGATGGCCTGCGCCTGGCCGGAAATCACCCACTTGACCAGGTCGCCGATCGAAACCACACCGACCACGTTGTAATCCTCGAGAACCGGGAGATGCCGGAAGTGGTGTTCCGTCATCATGGCCATACATTCATCCACGGTGTGCTGTGGGCTGATGGATACGACGGGACTGGTCATGATCTGGCGCACCCTGGTCTCTTTCGAAAGGTGGCCCATCAAAACGCCTTTGCGCGCGTAATCGCGCTCGGAAAGAATCCCCACCAGTTCGTCATTGGAGATGACCAGCAAGGCGCCAACATCGTACTCCGCCATCTTTTCCAGCGCTTCGTACACTGACTGCTCCGGAGCTATGGACAGAACATCGTTCCTTCTTCTGTTCTTAAGCACCGATCCGATGGTATCCGTGATTCTCATCAGACCCTCCTTGGAGTTGACGGCAGCACCGCCGTGAGGTTCACCGTTCCGCCCTCTGATTTGCCACTGCAAGTGACCGTGATTTCGATAGTTACAGGATCCAGATACAGGGAATGAGATCAAGGAATAAGGCATTTACCTATAGGACCGTCGAGGGGAAGCAAGCAGTCAAGGAGAGTCCCGTCGATGCGGTAGGGGACACTATAGTCCATCCGCGGCACGGCAGGAAAGCCCAGATTTGAAATTTTGTAAACCGGGCTGTTCTGCGGCGATTGTCGCCCGGCGGCCGCGGGACTGTCTCCGGGACACCTCGATTTCATGGGCAGAGCAGATTCAGTCGCCCCCCTTGTTCACCCGCGCGCCACAACTTGAAGCGGAATGAGAAATCTGCCGCTTCTTCAGAAGCGATACCCGGGCTTGAGCTCGCATCGATAGACGGTCGACTTTTCCTCGTCCCGGTTGGTTCGAGCCGTACAGGTCGCCCAGCTCAGATAGAGATCGGGGCCCAGCGGAAATACCATCGCCGTGCCGTCAAGTTCCGCTTCAATGCTGACTCCCTCCTCGGTAGGAGGCAGTGTGAAGTTGAGCGTGTTTCCAAAGATCACCGGATAGGACTCGCGCACGTTGGAGTTGATCGAGGTGCGAAAGACCTCGGCTTCCAGAAGGAACGTCGCTGTATCGGACCAGTCCAGAACCTTGGCGCTGATGATGCGGCCGCCCTGGCTGAAGCCGCTGGAATCAATGCGGGTGAAGGGGCAGGGACCGGCGATACAGGAGGCGCGCACATCCTTAAACTCGTGGTCCGGCCCGGCGTCGAGAGTCATGGCGGCAGTGGCGGCTTTCCATTCCCCATCCGGGGAACACGGAAGCTGGCCATTACATGGAACGTTTCCTTTGTTGACCACCTGGAAGGTCCTGACCTCGCTGCCTATGTTTTCCTCACCCTGGGAGTTGACCGTATAGCGGATACGGATGTTGGAGACGACGCTGGGCTTTTTGTTGGTACGCGGCTCAACCTCGGGTTTGATGGGAACCAGGGCCGCCACGTACAACTTCTGCGTCGTGGAACGAATCCCGGGGTGGAGTGTGATGTCGTACGAGTCGTAGTCAGGATCTCGGAAACTCAACGTCACGGTTTGGCCCGGCCATACATTTTCGCGGAATTTCAACTCGAAGTATCCGGAGGCATCGGAGTGCGTGCTGACAGTCATCAGGCCGTCCGTCGCCGTGACTGCCACATTGGCGACAGGGAGTTCTCTCCGCGGGTCCTGGTCCTTGCGGATGACGGCGCCCTGGACCGTAATAGTCCGTGGTCGCCAACGATGACTGCGTATCACGAGCACCGTCACGATAGCCGCGCCCGCGGCAATCACGGCACCCCAGACGATCCACTTTCTCCAATTCATTGAATTTCCATTCATCTATCAGGTAGTTTGACGCATCTTCATCTGGATTCGCTGTCCGGTTAGCGTGGGACGCATTTTGGGCGCGAGCATCTAAAATCAAGGAACCGGCTTGAGCCAGGCTCGGGTTGGGCACAGAGGAAGGGGCGCTTGAATCAATCGGATAAGAAGACAATTGTGGGCGCTCGCGGCAACCGGCCGCGCGCCAATAACCTATCTCGCCGCAGGCTGCTGCAGCAAATGGCCGGCGCTGCTCTTGCTCTTCCCGTCTCAACCGCAAGCATCTTCCCCTCGCTCGAAGTTCCCGCGAACGCACAGCGGAACAGACCTGATCTGCATACCGCTCCCGCGCCCATGCCGCTGCCTTCCACTCTGACTCCCGAGGACGACCAGTTTCTGAACGAGTTGGAGCATGCCAATTTTCTCTTCTTCTGGGAGCAGGCCAATCCGGAAACCGGGCTGATCAAGGACCGCTGTAACGTCCGCACCAAAGATACCAGCCTGGCTGCCAGCATCGCTTCAAGCGGCTTCGGACTGACCGCCATCTGCATCGCGCTCATGCGCGGTTTCGTCAGCTATGAAGATGCCCGCACACGGGTGCTGAAATCGTTGAATTTTCTTTGGCACAAGCTGCCTACGCATCGCGGCTTCTTCTATCACTTCGCCAATATAAACACCGGCGAACGCGTGTGGGACTCGGAAGTCTCATCTGTCGATACGGCCATGCTGCTCTGCGGTATCCTGACCTGCCGCCAGTACTTCCAGGACAGGAACATCGATGACATGGCGCACGCCATCTTTGATCGCGTCGATTGGACGTGGCTTTCCGAAGATACTTCGCTTCTCTCCCACGGGTGGACGCCGGAGATGGGCTTCATTCACTCGCGCTGGGATGACTACAGTGAGTTGATGATGATGTACCTGCTCGGCATGGGCTCGACATCCCATCCCCTTCCCAACGAGACATGGTTCGCCTGGAAACGCGAGATCTTCGAATATGATGGCCTGCGCTATATCGGCTCATTCGCGCCGCTCTTCGTCCATCAATATTCTCAGGCATGGTTCGACTTCCGCGGGAAGAAGGATCGATATGCCGACTACTTCCAGAACTCCATCGTCGCCACCGATGTTCACCGTCGCTTCTGCATTGAATTAAACGAGCAGTTCCCCGATTACAGCAATGCACTGTGGGGAATTACGGCATCGGACTCGGCCAAGGGATACGTCGCCTGGGGCGGTCCTCCAGCCATGGGCCCCATCGACGGCACCGTGGTCCCGGCGGCTCCCGGCGGCTCTTTGCCCTTCCTGCCAGCAGCCACCATGCGCGTTCTCCGCACCGTTCATGACCACTATCCCCAGGCGTGGTGCCGCTATGGCTTCGTAGACGCGTTCAATCCAGTGACGGAGTGGTACGACACCGACGTGATCGGTATCGACACCGGCATTACCATGCTCATGGCGGAAAACGCACGTTCCGGGTTCGTCTGGGATACCTTTATGAAGAACCCTGAAGCGCAGCGCGGGATGCAGAACGCTGGTTTTAAACCATATACCGCTCCCCCCGCTCAGTTATAAAATAAGGGGGACCTTCGGCGGGTTTGTCTTTTCCCTATGGGACAAGGGCCGGTGCCGACTCGTTTCCGGGACCTTATCAGCAGACGTCCCGAACAACAATGCTCACTGGAAGCGCATCGTATTCACAGAGATACGACGCCGGTTGAACAGCGTGTCCCCCAAGATTCCGCAACTCAGGTTCGGGCCGCAACTCCGGTAACCCCCATCGCTGCCGCGCTCAACAGAATTTAAAGGAAGTCAATGTCTCCCGCCATCAACGATCCGGAAGTTGCCGGCGAAGCTATCGAAAACCCACCCGAGGCCCCAGCGAAACACGGGAGCGCCTGGGGCGACCGTATGCGTGCGCTCAAAAACGTTCCGCCCGTATTGCATTTCGTCTGGGAATCGGGCCCGTCGGTCGTCTTCTGGAACATCGCCATTCGCATCCTCGTTGCCTTTCTTCCGGTGGGCATCGGCATCATCGGCCGCTACATCATCGACGGTGTCAACCAACTCCGCATGCACCAGCCCCTGCCGCAGCACTTCTGGTGGCTGGTGGGCGGCGAGATGACGCTCGCCGTCATCACCGGCATTCTCTCCCGCTCAGTGGACTACTTCGATAACCTGCTGGCCGACCGCTACACCCATCATGTCAGCGTCGAGGTCATGCGCAAGGCCGCGGCTCTCGACGTAACGGTATACGAAGATCCCGTATTCTATGACCGGCTGGAGCGCGCCCGTGTGCAGGCTACGGACCGGCTGGCAATGATTCAGCAGATGGGGCGCCTGATCCAGCAATCGGTTACCGCTATCGCCTTCTCCGCGGTTTTGATTCGCTATTCGCCATTCCTTCTTTTCCTGTTGATCGCCGGGATCATTCCCGCCTTTTTGGGAGAGAGCCACTTCGCCTTCCTCACCTACGCGAAGAATTTCCGCCAGACTCCGTTGCGCCGTCAGATGGACTATCTCCGCCAGGTCGGCGGGAGCAAGGAAGCTGCCAAGGAACTCAAGCTTTTCAACCTGAGCAAATACCTCACGGATCGCTTCTCGACGCTTTCGCAAACCATTTACGAGCAAAACGTAGCTCTCAACCGGCGCCGGCTCTTCTGGGGCGGCGTGCTCGCCATCGTGGGCCAGCTTGGATACTACGGCGCTTATGGCTACAGCATCTATCGCACCATCCAGGGCCGCTACACGGTCGGCGACTTAACCCTGATCACTACGGCGATCATGCAGGCCATGGCTAACATCCAGCAGGCATTTTCAACCGCTTCCGGCGTTGCCGACCAGGCACTCTTCCTCACCGATCTGATCGCCTTCTTTGAAATGAAGCCGCGCGTGGAGTCAAAGGAAAACGGCATCCCCGCACCGAAGCCGATCACACGCGGCTTTGAATTCAGGAACGTATCCTTCTCTTACCCTGGCACCACCCGGCGCGTCCTCAGCGACTTCAACTTCACCCTGCATCCCGGCGAAAGCATCGCGCTGATTGGCGAAAACGGCCAGGGCAAGACGACCATTGTTAAGCTGATCACCCGGCTTTACGATCCGACCGAAGGCCAGATATTGCTGGACGGAGTGGATTTACGTGAATACGATTTGGATGACCTGCATGCCGAAATCGGCGTCATCTTCCAGGACTTCATGCGCTACGAGATGACTGCCCGGGAAAACATCGCTGTGGGCCGCATCGAGGTTCCCCACGAGCCTGAGGAAATCGAATATGCGGCCGAGAAAAGCCTCGCCTCCGGCGTGATCGCAAAGCTCCAGGGCGGCTATGATCAGATGCTCGGACGCCGCTTCGAGGGAGGCGTCGATCTCTCCGGCGGCGAATGGCAGAAACTCGCTCTGGCTCGCGCCTACCTGCGCGATGCGCAGTTGCTCATCCTCGATGAGCCTACTGCTGCGCTCGATGCGCGCAGCGAAGCCGAGGTCTTCGAGCGGTTCGCCGAGCTTACCGAAGGCAAGATGGCTCTGCTCATATCTCACCGCTTCTCCACCGTTCGCATGGCTGACCGCATCGTAGTGCTCGAAGGCGGCCGACTCGTGGAGGAAGGCAATCACACCCAGCTGATGGCGCTCGGTGGCCGCTATGCCGCCATGTTCGAGATGCAAGCAGCCAGCTACCGCTGAGGCACAATGACTGACATCGCAACCATGCTGGACCCGCAGCACTTGCCCCACGGCAACATCAACGAAGAACTCGCTGCCGCAGCGCGCGCTGCCAATGCCTGGGAAGTGGCCACACGCCCGACCGCTGCGGGCACATTCCCGCAACGGGTGAATGCCGCGAAACGCGCAGTCCTCAAGCTCGAAGCAGAATTGGCTTCCCTTCCCGCCACACCCCCGAACAATGATCCGCGCGTGGTTGCTTTGATGGATATGCGCGCCAATCCCCGCGTTCTGCGTGCGGCTGTCTCCGCCGGTATCGTAAAGCCCCGGGACATGGAAAAGCTTCCGCGCGTCATGCTGCCCAACCATCAGGATGAGCCGCGCATTGCGACTCTATCGAATCTCTACCTTCGAACCGTGCGCGGCGACTTCTCCGCGCCCACCTTCAACACCTTCATCCATGAGCTGCAGAAAAACGACCCGCTGACGGTTTTTGAACTGTGGAACATTCCCGCCTTTCTGCGCTTCAGCCTGCTCGAACTTATGCTCGAGGAGGCGCAGGTCGCCTTGCGCACGCTGGACACGCCGGCGCCTTCCCCGCTCCCAGCTCAGTTCAAGAGCATGCGCGCCATTGCCAACACCGCCTGGGCAGGCATCATTGAACCGCTGATCCTGTTCGATGACTTCCTGCGCCAGGATCCTGCGGGCGCCTATGCGTCCATGGATTTTGAGAGCCGCGAGGCCTATCGAACCAGGATCGCCAAGATCGCGCGCCACTCCGACTGCAGCGAGTCGCAAGTCGCCGCACATGCGCTCGAACTGGCACGCGAAGGTTCGCGCAAATCCTTCAGTGACCCGCGCATGCATCAGCGTTTCAGCCACGTCGGATTTTACCTTGTCGATAAGGGCTTTCCTCAGCTCGCTGCTCGTGTCAACTTCAATCCCACGGTGCCCGATCGCCTGCGGTCTTTCATCCGCAACAACGCGGACGATTTCTACATCACGGGCATCGAACTCATCACCATCTTCTTTATTGCCGCCGCGCTTTTCCCGCTGTTGCCCAACTACCCCGTCTTCGGCCGGCTGGCGATCACGTTCCTGCTCATGCTGCTGCCTGCCATGCAGTGTGCCGTGGACCTGGTCAACAACTCCATCACGGCGATCTTCGATCCCGAACCATTGCCCAAGCTTGACTTCGCGAAGGGTATTCCCAGCGGGTGCACCACCTTGGTGGCCGTGCCCACCCTGCTGATGAATGAAAAGCAGGTACGCGAACTGGTCAACGAACTTGAGGTACGCTTCCTCGCCAATCGCGATCCCCATCTGCACTTTGCCCTGCTGACCGATCTTCCCGACTCCGTGAGCAAGCCGCATGTCGATGACTCCAATCCGATGGTTGACCTGGCCATCCGGCTCATCGACGGACTGAATGCCCGTTACGCATCGCCCCGGAATGGCTCATTTCTTTTTCTCCATCGCCACCGGGTCTTCAACGTGCGCCAGGGCGTGTGGATGGGCTGGGAGCGCAAGCGCGGCAAACTGCTCGACCTGAACAAGCTCCTCATTGGCGAGTACGACGCGTTCCCTATCAAAGCGGGGAAGACTCGACGTCCTTGGGCAGGTCCGCTACATCCTGACGCTCGACTCCGACACGCAGCTTGCCGCGCGGCTCTGCGGCGCGCATGGTCGGAGCTATCGCCCATCCGCTCAATCAAGCCATCATTGACCCCAAGCTGCGGATCGTCGTCGAGGGCTATGGCATCTTGCAGCCGCGCATCGGCGTCAGCGTGGGTTCGGCATCGCGCTCGCGGCTGGCTTCCATCTACTCCGGCCAGAGCGGTTTCGACGTTTACAGCCGCGCCGTGTCAGACGCCTACCAGGATCTGTATGGCGAAGGAATCTTTACCGGCAAGGGCATCTACGAAGTAGCGGCCCTTCACGCGGTCCTCAACAAGCGCTTTCCTCGCAATTCCTTGTTAAGCCACGACCTCATCGAAGGCGCCTATGCTCGCGCCGGGCTCGTCACCGACATCGAACTGATCGACGACTATCCGTCTCACTACAGCGCGTATACGCGGCGCAAACATCGCTGGGTGCGCGGAGACTGGCAGATCGCGCAGTGGATGTTCTCCAAGGTTCCCGACGAATCGGGACACCGCGTACCCAGCCCAATCTCGACCATCGCGCGCTGGAAGATCTTCGACAATCTGCGCCGCTCGCTGGTCGAGCCGATGACCTTCATCCTCTTCGTCGCAGGCTGGCTGGTTCTGCCCGGTGGCCCCGTGTACTGGACCGTCATTCCCCTCATCCTGTTCTTCTTTCCTACCATCGTGCAGCTCGTCTTTGGCGTGGGCCGCGCCTTGGTGAGCGGACGCGAAGGCAGCGTCAGCCAGGCGCTATATGGCTCCGGACAGGCCGCGCTCGTCGCACTTCTCAACCTTTTCTTTCTTCCGCACCAGACCCTGCTCGCGATCGATGCCATCGTGCGCGCGCTCATCCGCCGCTTTATTACCGGCGAGCGGCTGCTGGAGTGGGAGACAGCCGCTGAGGCCGAATCGCAGAAGACCAAGGTCACCCCCGTCGATCGCTACCTGGCCATGATGCCTTTCATCGCCTGCGCCCTCGCGGTATTGATCTATGCAATCGCCCCGAATCGCAAGGCGTTTCTGGTCGCCGCGCCGATCCTGGTCCTATGGTGCCTCGTCACTCTCATCACCACGTGGCTCAACAAGCCGCCGCGCGAACAGCAGAAACGCATCGGCGCGAACGATAAGGCATTCCTCCACAGTCACGCGCTCCGCATCTGGCGCTACTTCTACGAATTCGGTGGAGAGCGCCACAACTACCTTATCCCCGACAATGTCATGGAAGAGGGCCTGGCCGAGGCGCCCCGCGTGTCACCGACCAATGTGGGCCTGTTGCTCAACGCCCGCCAGGCAGCCTGCGAATTCGGATTCCTCACCGCGCCGGAGTTCGTCACGCTCACGGAGCGCAGTCTCGCCACCATCATGCGGTTGGAGAAGCTGCGCGGTCACCTCTTTAACTGGTATGACACCCAAACCTGCAAGCCTCTCGAGAAGAATCCCTTCGTCTCGACAGTGGATAGCGGAAACTTCGTCGCCTCTCTTTACACCCTGCATGCAGGTACTAAGGCTTTGCTTGAGAAGCCGCTCTTGTCGCGGCAACTCTTCAACGGCTTGCGCATTCATTGGGAGATGATGCAGTCCCAGGGTAAGCTCATACCTTCCCTGGCAAGGTTGGGTCTGCCTCCTCACTCGGCCACCGTCGCGGACTGGATCGCGTGGCTTCCGGAAGCAGCTTCCACATTGGCGGAAGCCTCTTCTGCTGAATCGGTATATTCAGGCAGCCGGCCCGCCGACATGTGGTGGTTCGCTGAAACTCGCAATCGCATCGATCGGCTCCTGACCATCGTCAACGGATACATGCCATGGCTGCTTCCCGAATACACGCCGCTGCACGATGTTCCGGAACTCGCAATCAATGCAAAATCGGAACGGTTTGACATAGAGGAGGCGGCAACCTTCGCGGACGAGCTGCACAAGAAACTTGTCCATGCCGCCGAGGCCGCAAAACCCAATTCGTCTTCGCCTCCATTGGCGGCGAAGCTCTGCGCGGCTTTGCCCGCAGCCGCGGCTAAATTGCGCACCCTCGCCGCGGGGGTGAAAAATGTCGCACAGGTTTCCGAGCGCCTGGCCGAAGACACCGAGTTCGGCTTCCTGGTAAACGAAGGTCGAAGCATCCTCACCATTGGCTATGACGTGCGTGCGCAGAAAATCCATGAGGCGTGCTACGACATGCTTGCCTCGGAAGCACGCATTGCGACCTTCCTTGCCGTTGCTCGAGGAGAGCTGCCCCAGCAAAGCTGGTTCAAGCTGGCCCGCGACTACACACGGGCATTCGGAGTTTTTGCCATTCTCTCGTGGACCGGCACGATGTTCGAGTACCTGATGCCTTCGTTATGGATGCGGAGCTATCCCCACACTCTTATCGCCAAGACGCTGGCCTCGTGCGTGCAAGTGCAGCGAGCTTTTGCTCGTTCGGTCGGCATTCCCTGGGGAATTTCGGAGTCTGGCGCCGCCCGCAAGAACGATGCGGGCCACTATCACTACCTCGCCTACGGCATTCCGCAGATCGCCCTCTTCTGGGAAGCCACCGCTGGGCCCGTGGTTTCGCCTTACTCCACTTTCCTCGCGCTCGGCGTCGATTCCGTTGAGGCCATCAGCAATCTGCGCCGTATGTCTTCCGCAGGCTGGGTCGGCCCGTACGGATTCTATGAAGCAATCGATTACACCACTTCTTCACGCAACGGAGAGCTCGTGCGTGAATGGATGGCTCACCATCAGGGCATGTCACTGCTCGCAATCCTGAATACGCTCTGTGATGACATTGTGCAGCAATGGTTCCACTCCAATGCTCTCATCCAATCGGCGGAACTGCTGCTCCACGAGACCCCCACCAGCATGGCCGATCTCAAGGCCATGATGAAAGACTTCGCGGGAATGCCGCAAAAGGTCCAACCATCAACGTAGGTCCCGGACATTCTTCGTCGTGAGGCCTGGATACCTCCTCGACCAGTGAGCCATGTTGACCCTGTCGTTGAATCCGACTTACCGCGTGACCTTCAGAAGGATGAGCGTGTTGGGCGTCAAGCGTCAAGTCGATCTTGCCGGCAGTCAGTTGCGCGCTGTCGGCTGCGGGTAACGCCGTTTCGCGGTTGAGTTGCTCCACCTGCGCGGGTGTCGGATCAAGCGGACTCCCCATCGCTTCATAGCGAGGCAACACATTGCCGTGCTCCGCATCCACCCTCTGCAGGCTCAGGTGCGCGTTGGCAGGAAGATGCGAAATATCGAGAGTAACCGTCCGCGTGCTTCCGTGTTGATCAGGATCGACCAGATTCCACACCGCGATTGCCAACCCACCATCGGATGTCCGCGTAACAATTACATTCTTGGCGTCGTTGGCAATCCGCTTGTCGCCGAGTTGATGCAGCAGGCCAAACCCGTAGTAACTCGGCTTGTTGATGCCCCCTTTGGCGCGCAACCCGAACTGCCCTTCAAATGGCTTCGCGATCGGACCACCCTCTTCAAAAACATCGGAGAATGTCCAGAAGGACATCATGTCTACCATCCCATCGCACTGCCGCACCGTGTTCGCCAGCGCCGGCCCTACAAAGATGGTGTCCCGCGATTCGCGCATTCCCTGTACATTCCACTCCGTCCAGTACAGTGGCAGTTCCGGGGTCTGCGACGCCTTGATTTCGCCTCTGACTTTTGCCACCGCGCGACAGACACGATCGTCCATGGGGATATCTTCATGAGTGCCAAACAGATTCTCGACCGTATCGTCTGCGTATCCGTGTGTCGAAACAAAGTCGACGGGTACATGATTCTCACTGGTGTACTTCAGGAAGTCACTGACCCAGGCGGCCGCCGCGGTCGCCGGCCCTCCCACGCGCAGCCTGGCATTCACGCTCTTCAGATCACGCGCCGTGTGCGCATACAGCTCAAAATAAGACTGCTGCCGTGGAATGCCATCCCAGAAATCAATGTTCGGCTCATTCCAAACTTCGAAGTACCACTGCGACACTTCGTCAATGCCATAGCGATCAACAAGATGTCGCGCGAAATGCTTCATGAGATCATCCCACAGTTCCATGCTCTTCGGTGGCGAAACATTCTGCTTGTACCAGAAGGGATGGAGCGCATCTGGATTGAAGGCCAGCTTTTTGGGCATAAAGCTGATCTCCACAAACGGCCTCACGCCATTTTTAAGTAGCCCGTCATAAATCTGATCGACATACGAGAAGTTATAGACTGGATTTCCATGATCGTCGATGTTATAGACACCCACTTCGTCATGCAGGATGGCATGGAAGCGCACATAGCGGAAGTCGGTTACCTTTTTTACTGCGCGCAGATCACCGCGATAACTCTCGCGGAGTGTCAGAATCGCCCGCCCCGAACCGAACATCTCTTCCCAAAAGTGTGGGAAGGGCTTCGCCGCTGCCTGAGCATCTACATCGATTTGCTCCTGCGCATAAATGGGCGTCCACATGAGAATGACAATCATGAACATGAACACGACCTTCCGCAAACGGCCACATCGCATCATGGGGTGCCCTTTGAAATCTTCACTGAAGAAGTCTTAAGAATGGGTGGTGAAATGAACGAGCAGCAGATTCGATGAAATCTGCTGCTCGTATAGTTTGCCCGGAAGCACGCTTTCACAAGGCAGGTTTTTCAGAAGGCAAAACGCGCCTGGAGCGTAACCGTCCTTGAACCCAAGGCTTGGGTGGCTTGCCCGAAGTTCGGCGACGCGATGTTGTCCGAGATACTGCCGCCATTATCGCTGCCGCCTGGCTTGAAGTTTAGATTGTTGAACAGATTGTAGGCATCCGCCCGAATCTCAAACGCAGCGTTTTCGCCCAGTCCCTTAATCTTCGGCAATCCGAAGTTTTTCGAGACGGTTGCGTCGACATCACGATACCCTGGACCGATTAACGAGTTACGCTTCACACCGGGCATCGGGGGCGCTATGCCGCCGGTAGCCGGAAACGCCGGTCCAGCCGTCAAGGTTGGCGGCGCAAAGTAGACCTCGGCCGCGACAGGATTTGAGGGATTTGCCGCCAGCGGGAAGTTCTTGTTGACCCCGTTGCCTACACCGGGCCCTGACTTGTAGGCGTCGTTGCTCGTATCGCGGCCCGCCCCTCCCAGGTAGGCTGCCGGAAGTACCTGGTAGTAGTTGCACGTGGAACAATAGAGACTGCCAACTGGGCTGCTATAGAGCGGAGTCCACGGAAACCCGGTATGCAGATTGACGATACCACTAAACGACCATCCTCCCGCGACCTTCTCAGCCCAATTATGGCTCCCCTTGAAAAGCACCGGTTGCCACATTCCAAAGATCTTTTCTTGCCGCGTGATGTCGTAGTCCGAACGGCCCCAGGAATAGCCGGGATTGAATGGATAGTATTGTTCCTCGTAGGGGGCCGAACTTGTGTCCATGCTTCTCGCCCAAGTCAGATTCGCTTGAAGCATGAAGTGATGCGAAAACTGATGCCTGAGTCCAGCGAGCATCGCGTTGTAACTACCATGTCCACCGTTTCCAAAATAGTTAACGCTGTTGACCTGCGGGTTGAGCGGAACGCCCTGCACCGAAGCCACGGCATTGCCGTCATAGTGGAAATAGATGTGACGTGAAACGCTGCCCTGGTATCCCAGCGTGAATATGAATTGCGCTCCGAGGTCTGTCTGCGTGTCCAGCGAATAGTGCTCCGTGTACATAGTAGGCATGCTGTTGTCGAAAGCTGTGACCGAGGCTTGGCCCGTGGTGGGAAGCCCATTGGGTCCGAATGTCCTTATGGTATTCGGGTTTGAAGGATATCCGTAGATTGAATGGATGTCGCTCGGAACTGCATACACTATTCCCGGGTTAGGCGAGCTGGGAAGGCTCAAGCTGAAATTAGGCGATACTGTGGCCCCGGGGTTGCCGAACACGTTGGCGGAAATCGCTATCTCTTCCTCGTTGTAGTTGATTCCGAATCCACCTCGAATGACAACCTTCTGCTGGTAGAAGTTTGGGGTGAAAGCAAATCCCACCTGTGGTCCGAAATTCAGTGTTTGTGAGTTCCACAGATTTCCCCCTTTGCGTATGGTCATCCCCGTGAGCATTGATGAGCCGGCCCCGAACTGCACCGAATACATGTTGTTTTCTTTCGAATCCAGCGGGCCAAAGTAGCTATATCGCAATCCAAGATTTAAGGTGAGGTTCGGTCTGGCTTTCCAGTCGTCTTGGACAAATGCTCCCCAAAGATCCTCGCGATTGTCTTGGCGAGACGGCGTTGGCACCCCTGTCGTCGGGTCAAACGTTCCAGATTCCCCTTGCGGGGCATCATTGAGAAAATCCCAGACGTTAAAGAAGTTGAAACTCGGTCTGGCTGCGTACGGTGCGATGTTCAGATAGTAGAGTCGGGTGAGTTCGCCGCCAAATTTGATGCTGTGGTTCCCTGCGATTTTGGTCACGATATCCCGGTAGCTATAGGTCCATTGATTGAGATCGCTCGGGCCGGGCGCTCCAAAGTAATTGAGATTGATATCGCCGATGTTATCGCTGGGACCATTGAGAACGCCGATACTATCTTGCGGCAAACCGAAAGGCTCTTGAGGGTTAGAAGCCACTTCATTGAATCGCCAACCGGCAGCGTTGGCTCGGGCTTCGTTCAAGAGAGACGGGGAGAACGTATGGTTCCAGATTCCAGAAAAAGCATCATTCACCACGGAGTGGTGCCAGAGATTGTAAGTTCGGATCGGGCCGTTGTAGTAGGTCTGGTCCGTCGGAACCCAGTAGATCGCAAAAGTCGCATGATCCTTGGACGTGACATCTGCATCCAGTCGGCCGTTGTATTGGGCATCATCGACATTGGTCGGATCCGTGGTGGTGTAGTCGGCGATATCCGCCACCGTTGAATTCAATCCTCCTCCCACCCCCGGATTCGAAGGGCCAGTCCAGTGGGGATCCTGTGTGCCTAGAGGGGTGGTTAATGGTGATCCGATGTTCAGGCCTTGCCCGGGAATGGTGATGCAATTTACGCCTTCGGTCAGGCCCGCATTCTGGCATGTCTGGTTGATGATGCTGCTGGCGCTAACCGCTGCTCCGGGCGTTGTGAGGAACTTGGATGCGATGCTTCCTGAGGGCGCCAGCCCGTCAAATGCTGGAGTTTCATACCACCCGGTTGAGGTCACCGCAGAGTTGTTCCGTTCTGTCTCGTAGGCAAAGAATGCGAAGATCTTGTTTCGCCAGATTGGACCGCCAACGCTTCCGCCCCACTGATTGAATCTTTGCGTATCCTTCAGCAATCCTCTTGCATCCGGAGTGCCGGCCGATAATGAGCCCGGACCGTTGTACCTCTGGTACGCATTCAGCCCCGGGCGCCACGCCTGGAAGAACGCGCTGCCATGAACTGTATTCGTTCCGCTCTTCGAAGTAACTTCGACCTGCGCTCCGCTGAAACGCCCATTTTCGGCATCGTAGCCGTTGGAGACAATCCTCACGCTATCGACCGAATCTTCCGTTGGCGTAATCACTGAGGTTCCGCCCCACACCGCGCTTGTGGTGCTGATCCCGTCAATCGAAATCCCGTTGCTTTCATATTGCCCGCCGCTGGCTAACGTTTGGGGGCCATTTTCAGTCTGGAAGATTCCGCCGTTGGCGCTCGTACCCCCTGGTCCCTGTGTACCCGGAAGGCTGAACGTGCCTCCTCCGCCGGCCTGCGACGCATCACCGGTAGTTCCTGGCGCAAGCTGTGTCAATTGAAATACGTCGCGCCCAAACGACGGCATATGCTGAATTTGGTTCTCAGAAATGGTCCCGCCAATCGTTGCAGTCTCCGAGTCAAGAAGCGGGGCCCTTGACGCATCTACCGTTACTGTCGTCGCGGCAGCCCCAACCTCCAGTTGCACGTTTACTGCGTTGGCCTGTTCCGGGATGATCTGCACATTGTCCAGCGTCTTGGTTTGAAACCCCTCCTTCTCTACCACAAGTTTGAAGCGGCCGGGGGGAAGCGCATTGAAGTTATACACGCCGACATCATTACTGGTCCTCACCTGCGTTTCATTGGTTGCCATATTCGTGAGAGTCAGTTTGGCCCCCGGGATTACGCCGCCCTGGGTATCGGCCACCGTTCCTTGTATCGACGCGCGGTACTGTGCGACTGCAGCTGGCGCGAGCGCCGACATGAATGCGAACAATAAAAAAAGCGCCCGAAGCGCCGTTAAATTGCTGAATCTCTGAAAAGAGGTCCTGGCCTGCAAGTGCGGAAAGTGCATTGGGTTTCTCCTTGTCCATTGCGCGTTTGCCTACGGCACTCGCAACTCCGGATTTTCCCTGCTGCTCACGATCGCCGCAGGCTCCGGTATAGCACTGCACCCGGTTACTCCCGCCACTGCGAGACCAGGCGAACTCCGATCCCTGGATAACGTTCCGTATGCGGCCTGTTCTGACGTTTTCAAACGTCAGCCGCACCAGATTGAGCGCGAGGAATAGCGCCGCTGTTTCGGCCGCAGAGTGACTCTGGCGACCGCAATGCTTCAACACGCGGAGCGGGTGAAGTTACCATAGATAAGTCGAATCGCCTAACTGGCAGTGCGGTTCGAGTTAATTAGCGAAGGCTTGCTTTTTGCGCTTCTGGCCCAGCATCTTAGATGGCGACCGACAAGCAGGGGTGGTCTGCAATCGTTGAAAGTTCCGGCGACTTTGGGTGCCTCAACTCTCGGCTGGCGGCGGTTCCACCGAAGCGCGGCCGTCTGTTACCTTTTGATATCGCGTTTGTTTATGAGGTGCAGGCATGCCTGACAGCGGAGCAGCGCCGATCGAACGGTTGCAGCCCACTTCGATCCCCGAGCCCGAAACCGTAAAGAGCCATCCCCCCGCGGTGATCGCGGGCTTTTCGGGGTGGCTTCTCGACGCCTTCGATTTCTTCCTCGTCACCTTTTGCCTGACGGCGATAGCTCACGAATTTCACAAGACCGACGCCCAGATCGCACTCGTGATTACCATGACGCTCGCCTTCCGCCCCGTCGGCGGCTTCCTGTTCGGCATCCTCGCTGATCGTTATGGCAGGCGCATTCCACTCATGATCAATATAGGAGTCTTTGCCGTGGCAGAGATTCTCACCGGCCTTGCTCCCACCTACACGACACTGCTGATCGTACGGGCTCTCTTCGGCGTTGTCATGGGGGGCAACTGGGGTGTCGGCGCTTCCCTGGCCATGGAAGCCGCCCCCGTGGGCAATCGCGGCATGTTGTCAGGTTTGCTCCAGGAAGGCTACGCAGCCGGCAATGTTCTTGCGGCGGTCAGCTATTTCTTTCTCTTTGGTCGCGTCGGTTGGCGTCCGCTCTTTTTCGTAGGCAGTTTACCCGCCATCTGTTTAGTGCTGTTCATTCAATTCCGCGTCAACGAATCAGCAGTGTGGAAGAAAAAATCGGCGACCCGCCTGTCATGGGGAGAACAGCACCGCGAAGTCCTTTCTCACTGGAAGCTCTTTCTTTATCTGCTCCTGTTTATGACTATGATGCTCTTCGCCTCTCATGGCACCCAGGACATGTATCCGACATTTCTTCAGCGCCAGTGGCATTTCAACCCGTCAATCCGGGCCACGATTACCGGTATCAGCGGAATCGGAGCTATCATCGGCGGCATCGTTTTCGGACATCTGTCGGATCGATGGGGACGACGCAGAGCCATCATCACAGCATTCATCCTGGGCGCGGCCGTGATTCCTGTGTGGGCCTATGCACCCAATTACATGCTCCTCATTGTTGGCGCGTTCCTCATGCAGTTCATGGTGCAGGGCGCGTGGGGCGTTATCCCCGCGCATCTCGCCGAGTTGTCACCAGACTCGGTTCGCGCCCTGCTTCCAGGGTTCGCTTACCAGAGCGCCGGCGTCATCGCCAGTTCGGTCGTCTACATCGAGGCCATATACGCCCAGAAGACCAGCTATGCCACGGCCATGGCGCTGACAGCCATCAGCGTCTTCGTGTTGGCATCTGTCATGGCGTTGATCGGGAGAGAGCGCCACGGGCAGAAATTCGGTGTATGAATGCACCCTACGGCGATTACGCGCAAGGTATTGATGGGCAAAAGGCTCGGCGCATTGCCGGGGGAGAAACCGTCCGCGGCACTCGTCCATTAAAGATACGCATGTCAGCTGCTCTTCCGCTTCCTGGCGGCGCTCTTCGCGTGACGCGATAGCGCCGCGTGGCTCGCGGATGACTTTGGTTCGCGCTTCAGCGCCTCGATCCGCGACTTGCTGCCCGCCGTCTGCTTCTCCTCGGTCTGCGGATCGCTCTGCCCCTTTTCATAATCCTTCTCAGCCTTCTTGCGCGCTGTGGAAGTTGTCTTGCCCTGCTTCGGCGGCTTCAGCGGTATGCCGGCTCGTCGAGCCTCACTGAGACCGATCGCAATCGCCTGCTGCGGCGACCGCGCACCATGCTTACCCTCGCGGATGTGTTCGATCTCCTTGCGCACAAATTCACCGGCTGCGGTGGATGGCGCCTTTCCTTCGCGCAAATCTTCCTCCGCCTTATCAATGGTCTCTTTGTCAGGCATGGGGATCCTCCTCCTCTTCGCGATGCGGGACTTGCCTTACGCTGGCAGTTCCGTCGCGGGTGGGAAATTATGCTGCTCTCTGCCAAGGTCACCGTCGTATTTCATCGAGCTCTTGAAAAGCTCGTATCGCCCATCATTGAATTGGCTGCCGTGTTCGCGGAGAAGCGAAAGTTGCTTCTCGTCGAGCGGCGCGAAACTGTGCAGTATTCGCAGGTTCTGATCCAGCACCTCCATCGAGTCCATACCCGAGATCGTCGTCGATACGCCAGGGACGCTCATCGCGTAACTGAGAGCCTCGGTCGGCGTAAGAGCGCCATGCACGACAGGCTCTCCCGAGCCGCCCATGCTCTTCATGGAGAAGACGGCCATGCCCTTTTTCACCGCGACCGGCAGCACCTCCAGTTCGAACGAGCGATAACCCGGGTCGAACGCGTTTGATCGGGAACTGGATTGTGTCGAACGCAAATCCGCGGTTCAGCATGTCGAGATGGATGGATGGATTCTTGTGCCCGGTGAAGCCAACGAATCTGACCTTGCCCTGCTGCTTGGCAGCCGTCAGTGCTTCCAGCACACCATCGGTCGCGTAAGCCAGTTCAGGATCGTTGTAGTAGATCACTTCGTGCACCTGCCACACATCGAGATGGTCCGTCTGCAGCCGTGTCAGCGACTCTTCCAGCATGCGCATGGCAACATCCTTCTTGCGCCCGTGTGTGCACACCTTGGTCATCACGATCGCCTTATCGCGCTTGCCCTTGAGCGCTGTCCCTACACGCTCTTCGCTCATCCCTTTGTGATACTCCCACGCATTATCGAAAAAGTTGATTCCATGGTCGAGGGCCTTGGCCACCATGTTATTGACCAGTTGCTGCCCGGACGCAGTTCCAAGGTGATAGCCGCCCATGCCCAGAATCGAAACCTGAAGTCCGGTCTTGCCCATGGGACGCTTGGGAACTTCAAAATCGGGAACCGGCGACCCCGCGTAACTACCCTGGAAATTCGGGACAATCGGATTGGGCAGTTTCCCCTGTGCCTGATCATCAAGCCGCCTGGGGTCTACTGCCTGCGCGCCTTCTGACCGAGCCGGCGCAGCCGCCGCCGGCACAACCGCGGTCGCGCCAGCCAGCGCAGCACTCTGCAAGAACCTGCGCCGCGAAACGGCATTTGCATAGCGGACTGGCTCTGCCGTCCGTCCGTCCACACCGCGCCCAGGCTTTTCAGTGTCAGGTTTTTCAAACTCTCGAAAGGCATTCATCGACATCGCTCACCTTGTTCTTCTCAGCTTGGACGGGGGACTAGGCGCCGGGCGAGTCCGTTACTTGCGGATAGGGCCGCCCGGTGTTCTGTGCGCTGTAGACCATCTGCTTCACTTCAACCTGTTCCATATCCAGGGGAAATGCATGAGCCAGGCGAGCCTCTGGATTGTCAAACTTGATCGAAGTCTTATAGAGTTCGAAGTGCCCGTCCCCGGCATAGGGCTTGGCTCGCGCACGCAGCGCCTGCATCTCGCTCTCACTCAGAGGCGTGAACCCCTGCGCAATTTTCAGGTTCTGTTCCAGTATCGGAATGTCCGAGACGCCGGTTATGGTCGTCGTGACCGGGAGCGACATCGCATATTGCAGCAGTTCCTGCGCCGAGAAGACGCCTTTCTGCACCGGCTCGCCGTGTCCGCCAATCGGCTTCATGCCCAGCGCCGCAATCCCTCGCTGATTCAGCACCGGCAGCACTTTCTGCTCGAAGCTGTGAAAATTCGCGTCGAACGGATTCAGCGGCATCTGCACCGCGTCGAACGGGAAACCGGTCTTCAGCATGGCCAGGTGGATGTCAGGATCCTTGTGGCCGGTGAATCCAGTGAAGCGGACCTTACCCTCTTTCTTCGCGCGTTCAAGCGCCTCCGCCGCGCCGTTGGGGCGAATGAACAGTTCGGGATCGTTGGGAAAACTGACCCCATGAATCTGCCAGAGATCGAGATGATCCGTCTGCAAGCGGCGCAGGCTCTGCTCCAGCATCTGCATGGCCAGGGCAGCGTCGCGCCCGTGCGTGCACACCTTCGTCATGAGGAAGGCCTTGTCGCGAATCCCGCGCAGGCCTTTGCCCAGCCAGTCTTCCGATTTGCCGCGGTTGTACTCCCAGCAGCAATCGTAGAAATTGATGCCGCCATCGAAGGCGCGCTGCACGATCTCGATCGCTGTCTTCTCTTCAGTAGCCGCACCGAGGTGATGACCGCCTAATGCCAGCGCTGACACTTTTACGTCCGTTTTCCCAAAATTTCGCTGGGGTATCGTTCCGCTCGTAGCCATTATTCGCCTTCGATGATGCTGACATGCAGAGGTTTGCCTGCTTCGGTAAACGCCTCTGACGGTTTGACCCCGTCAACGAATCTACGGTCTCCGGACTGCTCGATGGAAACCCGGCAGGAGCACTTGCACGAGTAGAGGTTCAGTGCTTCTTGAAATACTGAACTTCTCTCTCGTGCTGTTTCGCCTTTTCCAGCGTCGGGAACGTCCCCAGGTTGCGACGCTTGCCCGTCGCCTCATCCTTTTTTCGCGAATACAACCGGTATTCCCCGGACTTCAGCTTCCGTATCATGCCGGTTGTAGATGCGATGCAACCCGCGCGTGTCGCCTAACTCATCCCGCACCGTTACACAGGTCCAGGAACGTCCGCTGGTTTGTTCGAACACGCCGTCCCGCACGTCCGGCAACGGAGTGCCCTGCACCGGCATCACACCTCGCGTACGAAATGGAGAAAAAACATGACCGTTGACTCAGTTGAGAAACTATTCGTAGATGAATTGAAAGATCTGTATTCGGCAGAGCACCAAATCACCAAGGCTCTCCCCAAGATGGCCAAGGCTGCCTCGACCAGCGAATTGCGCACCGCCTTTGAAACCCACTTGAAGGAAACCGAAGGGCAGATCAAGCGGCTCGATCGTGCGTTCGAGATTCTCGGTAAGGCCTCCGGCGGAAAGACCTGTAAAGCCATGAAGGGTCTTCTTGAAGAAGGCGCGGAAGTCATGGAGCAGACCGCCGAGGGAGACGTTCGGGACGCCGCCATGATCTCAGCCGCACAGCGGGTCGAGCATTATGAGATTGCCGGCTACGGGTCGGTTCACGCTTATGCTGAATTGCTTGGCCAATCGGAGATTGCGCAACTTCTGCAACAAACCCTGAATGAGGAAGGTGAAGCCGACAAGAAGCTCACCCAGATCTCCAAGAAGGTCAACAAACAGGCACACAGGCAGGCCGCCTAGCTTCGGCGATTCAAGTCGCACCCCTAACCGCGCTGAAGGCGTCTGCTGCATCCAGCGGCAGCAGACGCTCAGGGTTTTTTCGCGCCGCTTGCATCCCCATCTTCGCAGTGGCAATTCACAGGCTGCCGGTCGGCCCGCCGTTTACACTGGAGCTATGATCCGGGTTTTGCGGCAAGTACCTGTCGAGTCCCTCAAACTGCTCGTCTTCGACCTCGATGGGACCCTCATCGACTCGGCACGCGACCTTTGCAACAGCGTCAATGCGGCACTGGAACATATGGGCCGCCCTCACCTGGCTGACAAAATCATTGCCAGCTTCGTGGGTAACGGAGCGCCCATGCTGGTGCGGCGCACGCTCGCGGTCGAGCATAAGATCCTCCCCGAGCAGGTCGATGAAACGGAACTCGCCACGGCGTACGACTATTTTCTGGCTCACTATCGCGAACACAAACTGGACTTCACGTACGCCTACCCTGGAGCCCTGGAGTCGCTCCAAGCGTTGCGGCAGATGCCCAACGGCACCCCTCGCACTCTCGCTGTACTGACGAATAAACCGGTCCGTCCCGCTCGCGCCATCTGCGAAGGCCTGGGTATGGGTCCGTACTTTCTCCGTGTCTACGGCGGCGACAGCTTTCCCCTCAAGAAGCCAGACCCCATGGGCCTGCTCCGCCTCATGGAGGAGGCGGGCGCACTGCCCGAAGAGACGCTCATGATTGGCGACAGCAAGGTCGACGTCCTTACCGCGCGCAACGCCGGAGCATGGACCCTCGGGTGCCAATTCGGATTTGGACCACAGAATTTGATGGACGCACCGCCCGACATCGTGGTCGATTCTGCCTTCGAGTGGGCGACCGCTCTGTGTACCGCGAAGATCGACGCACGGCGGTGAGGGAGCCTGGCGCGCTTTCCCTCCCCTCCAGACTGACCGCACTTCGAGTTGGTTTAAACTGAACGTCAATCGGGAGTTCCCACGCGCAACCGCCTGCGGGAACCCCATCCCCTGTCTGCGCGTACCGTTCTAAGAGAGGTCCCAATGCTTCGTCGAGGTCTCATCGTCTGTCTGTTCATCGCAGGGCTGGGAGCTTCTACGATTCCCGCCCACGCCGATCGCGACATCGTGCAGTTCGGCAGCAACATTCATGTGGGCCGCAACTCCTCGGTCCACGATACTGTCTGCTTCTTCTGCAACGTGGACGCCGACGGCACCGTGCAAGGCGACATCGTGGTCTTCTTCGGCAATGTCCACGTCGGCACGGCGGCCAACCACGACGTGGTGAACTTCTTCGGAAACATCGTCGCCGACAACAACGCCGCCATCGGCCAGAACATGGTCAGCATGTTCGGTGTGGTTCGCCTCGGTGACAACGTGACGATTGGCAAGGACCTCGTTGCCATGTTCGGCAACATTCACGCCGCGGAAACGGTATCCGTCGGCGGGGATCGCGTGCAGCAGCCCCCATGGATCTTCTGGGGACCCCTGTTTATCTTCGTGGCGGTCATCATCCTGGTGGTCCGGGAATTTCGCAACCACCGGCGCCGGGCCTTCCTGCGCAACTACCCATTTCCGCCGAGGCCGTAGGTTCCACAGTTTCACAGGACTGTGTGAAGCGGAACTATGCTCTTGCAACCCTCTGCAATGGCGAGAGTTAAGGGGCTCTCCACAGTTTCACAGCAGAGAACTTTCACAACCGGGAGCCGCGGTTGGTTCCGGGACTGCCGCTTTCACACTCCGATTCCTCTGTGATTGTGCGCCTGAGGGCGGATATTTTCTGCCAACATCGCCGGCCTTGTAGGCTGAAGGCATGCCATCTGCCCTTTTTGCGCCGCCCAGGCCCTTACGCATTGTGTTACCCGGAGGCAGCGGCCAGGTGGGGCAGGTGCTGGCCCGCCACTTTCAGGAACGTGGCCATCATGTGACGGTGCTGACCCGCCTGCCCTATGCGGCCAACTGGCAGACGGTGCACTGGGACGGCGAACACATCGGCCCGTGGACCGAATACCTCGAGGGCGCCGACGTCTGCGTCAACCTCGCCGGGCGCAGCGTAAACTGCCGCTATACGGCCGAAAATCGCGCCCAGATCTACGACTCCCGCATTCGAACCACGGCTGTGCTTGGGGAAGTGATCTCGGTCCTCGCCGACCCCCCCAAGGTCTGGCTTAACGCCTCCACCGCGACCATCTACCGCCATGCCCTCGACCGTCCCATGGACGAATTGAACGGAGACATCGGCGGCCATGAATACATCTCTCGACGGCGCCGCGCGCCCGATACCTGGAACTTCTCCGTGGGCGTCGCGAAAGATTGGGAGGCAGAGTTTTTCGCCGCTGCGACACCGCGGACTCGCAAGATCGCCATGCGCAGCGCAATCACATTCAGTCCCGTTGCTGGCAACGCCTTCGCAATCCTGCTCAACCTTGTTCGGCTGAGTCTCGGCGGATCTCAGGGCAGCGGCCGTCAATTTGTCTCGTGGATACATGAGTCGGACTTCGCGCGAGCCGTCGAGTTCCTCATCGCCCGCGAAGATATCGAAGGCCCCGTCAATCTCGCCGCGCCCAACCCGCTTCCTAACTGGGAGTTCATGGCCGCGCTGCGCGAAGCCTGGGGCATGCCCAACGGACTGCCGGCGCCGGCCCCGCTGATCGAGCTGGCGGCTTTGTTTCTGCGCACCGAGTCAGAACTGGTTCTGAAGAGCCGCCGTGTGGTTCCGCGACGCCTGCTCGAAGCCGGCTTTGAGTTCAAGTTCCCACACTGGCCGGAAGCTGCGGAAGACCTGGTCCACCAATGGAGGAAGAGGGAATAACCAGAGGGATCTGCCGTGGCGGCCCTACTTCGGGGTAATGTCGGTGACGGGCAGATCCCAGTGCGCCAGCAAAATCTCAAACCGGCGCTGCTCTTCCTTTTTGTAGGTCGCCTGGTCGGGCCACATCTCTTTGATCAGAGCCTCTTCTTCGGGGTTGGACGTCGTGGCCACAGTCGAATTCTTGAAGCGGATGGTCACCCGATAATCCCAACGCCCGTCCTCGGTCGTGTGGTAGGCCGGCGACTCGATCTTGACCGACAGCATACGGCCCGTGGCAACGATCCTCTTGAGCAGCGGGTAATGATTTTTTAGAAAGAGGTCGAGGAATTCCTGCTGATGTCCCCACTGCACCTTGTAGTAGTACTCCACGGTGTAAGGCTGGTCTGCTCCGCCCTGGGGCGGCGCACCCTGCGCCTTCAGTGGCGCGGCAATGGTGCATAGGAGGACAACGGTGAAAACAGACAGAAGGATTTTTCGCATAGGGCCTCCACTCGATAAATAGTGAAGCCAATATATATTGTGGAGACCCCTAGGCGCGTTTCCTGCGGTTTATAAGATCCCTGCCACGCCCCCCAGGCCATTCGTGCGCAAGGTATAAAACCTGATTCCCTGTCGGCCGACTAATACGAGTGTGCGAAGCTGGCCAGCGCCGTTCTGCTGGGAATGGTCAGCATCGAGCCCTGAAACGCCACCAGCCGCCGGGTCTTGAAGTGGCTCAGGGTCCGCGTCACCGTCTCCCGCGATGCCCCGATGAATTCCCCGATCTCTTCATGGGTCATCGAGAACCGGAAGCGGGTGCCGCATTCCGTTGTCTGGCCGCCCTCGCTCCAGTCGAGCAAAAGCCGGGCAAGCTTTTCGGGCGCAGTGGCAGAGAGCCCAACGGTACGCAACTGCTCGCATGCTCGTGTGACATAGCGGCTGAGTTCTTCCATCACGGCCTGGTTTGCCTCCGGATGACGGGCAAGGAAGTTAAGGAAATCGCGCCGCGAGATATGCGCAACCTTGGAGGGATACAGCGTCTCGGCAGTCACATCGTGCGGGCTGCCCGAGAGGACAGAAGCCAGGCCGAGAATCTCGCCCTTGCGCGCAATGCTCAGGCTGAGGCGACGGCCGTCGGTCGAGTTGATCGACAGCTTTACCTCTCCCTCAAGCACGATGACGATGCCCTCAACCGGATCCTTTTCGGCGAAGAGCACCACATTGGCGCCGTAGGACGAGGGAAACTCCATTGACTTCAGGTCCTGAAAAGCCGCCGGCGCCAACTTGGCGAAGAAGTCGCCGTTCCGGTTCATCTGGCTGATGCAACCAGTCCCAATGCTATGCGTCATTGCCATGTCCCGCCTCCTGTTCTTTCTGTTCCTCTGGTCTGCTGATCTCTTCGGCCAAATACTCGGTCCAGGGGGTGCTGGTCACCAGCCTGGCGTGGGTGTGTGCGACGATATCCCGCAGCGCCAGCTTTCCCACCGCATCTGTGTATGTCACGTTGCATAGGTCGAGGCAGAGGCTCCGAGCACCCACGCGAGGAGCCATTTCCAGCCAGAGACGGCTGACCTCTTCGGCCCATGGCCCGGCGACCCGGCCTTCAAACGTGATCCCGATCGTCTTGTCGTCTTCCTGAACTGTGATCCGTAACGTAAGCTGGCCCGCCTTCGCCATGCCATGACTAAGGCAAGCCGCGTGCCAAATGGGCCGAGGCTCAACGTGGATGCGTTCAGCGATTGAATCGGAAGGGGTTAGCGCGACGAGATCCAAATGGAACGAATCTGGCTTGACGAGGCGTGACGAAGTGACGATGACGACATATCGTCACCGGGACTACATATAGTCACTTCGCTCGATTCCGAGTTTTTTGAGCTTGGAATTGAGGGTCGTGCGCTTCAGACCGAGACGGGCTGCCGCGCCGTCCGGGCCGCCTATCTGCCCTTTTGTCTCACGCAGAACGCGCAATACGTGCTCCCGTTCGGCGGCATGAAGCGTTGGGTTCACTATGACAGCCGATTCACGGTCTTCGTCTTCCTGGTCTTCGAGCTCCGCCAGCGGAACATACAGCACCGGCCCCCGGGTGAGGATGACTGCCCGTTCCAGAAGATTCTCCAATTCGCGGATATTCCCCGGCCACTTCCAGCGGGTCAGAACCTCCATGGTCTCGGCGGGGATGGTCTCGATGACCTTGCCCATGCGCCGGCTGTGGGCGGCCACAAAATGCCGCACCAGCACCGGAATGTCGCTGACCCGATCACGCAGAGGCGGAGAAAAGATGGGAAAGACCTTGAGGCGGTAATAGAGATCGGCGCGGAATTCCTTTTCCGCGACCATCTTTCCCAGATCGCGATTGGTGGCGGCAATCAGCCGCACATTCACCGAGATGGGCCTGGTCCCGCCGAGCCTCTCGAACTCCCGCTCCTGGAGAGCACGCAACAGCTTCGGCTGCAGGTCGAGCGGCATCTCGCCGACTTCGTCCAGAAACAACGTTCCCTCGTTGGCCAGCTCCAGCCTGCCTAACTTGCGCGCAATTGCTCCCGTAAACGCGCCCTTCTCATGCCCGAACAGTTCGCTCTCCAGCAGACCCGCGGGAATCGCTGCGCAGTTGAGCTTGATGAAGGTCCGTTCCCGCCGGGGGCTCAGCCGATGAATGGCGCGGGCCAGGAGTTCCTTGCCCGTACCCGTCTCCCCCTGGATCAGCACCGTCGCGTCTGTCGGAGCCACGGTCTCGATATCCTTGAGCACCTGCCGCAGCCCGGTGCTCTCGCCCACGATGTCTTCGAAGCGGTTCTCCAGGTTGATCTCTTCTTCGAGATAGCGCTTTTCCTGGGTGAGGCGGTCGCGCAGTTCCGCGATCTGGCGGAAGGCCACGGCGTTATTCACAGCCATCGCGACCTGGTCTGCCACATCGGCCAGCATCTCCGCCTCCCGCTGTCCAAAGGCCCCCTCCATGCGGCTGGCCACGGCCATGGTCCCGATGGCCGCGCCGCGATGGATCAGCGGAACCCAGCAACCGGATGCCATGCCCAGACCGGTCAGATGGCGCATCGTCTCGCCGGCAAAGGGCGAGCCGGCGATCTGCTGCAGCAATACCGGTTGACGGGTTCGAAACGCTTCCCCGGCCGGCGAACCCTCCAGTGGCAGGCGCACTTCGCCCCGCGGCGTTCCTGTCTCGTCCGCGCCCAGAAACTGCACCAGCAACCGGCCGGTCGGCTGGTCATAGAGCGCCAGCGTGGCCGCATCGTGGGGAATCAATTCGCCGATACTGGCCGATATCGCGCCCAGCAGCTTGCGCACATCCATGTTCGCCAGCAGCGCGCTGCTCAACTGCAGCATCACCGCTTCTTCCGCCCGCTTGCGATCGGTAAAGTCGCGCGTCACCTTGGCGTAGCCGGTCACGGCACCCGTCGAATCCCGGATAGCGGTCAGGATAATGTCAGCC
Source organism: uncultured Acidobacteriaceae bacterium (assembly GCA_963737665.1). GTDB lineage: Bacteria > Acidobacteriota > Terriglobia > Terriglobales > Acidobacteriaceae > Telmatobacter. The sequence continues at coordinate 192,959 of CAVTTW010000013.1, read as the reverse complement.
CAGAATCGCGACCCATCTTTCCGCACCCGCCAACCCTGTTCTTCGATGCGGCCATTTCGGAGCGTCAGGCGCATCAGCTCCGCCGGCCGGCCTCGCTCCACGTCTTCCTGAGTAAAGAATCGCGAGAAGTGACTGCCTACGATCTCGTCGGCGGTGTATCCCTTGATCCGTTCAGCCCCGGGATTCCAGGTTGCGACATTGCCGTCGGAGTCGAGCATATAAATTGCATAGTCGCGTACGCTCTCCACGACCGACCGCAACTGCTGATCCTGCAGGCGCACAGCCTCCATGGCCGCGCGCTGCTCCGTAGCGTCGCGTACAAAGCTCAGGGTCACAGACCCCGCGGCGGTTTGCATCGGCTTGAGCATGATATCGACGGGAAACTCACTCCCGTCCTTGCGCAGCCCGAACAGATTCATGGCCGCGCCCATCTGCCGTGCTCGCGGATGAGCGTCGTAGTTTTCGCGGTGGCTGGGATGCCGGGCCCTGAAGCGCTCCGGGACAAGCGCCTCGATGCTGATGCCCACAAGTTCAGACTGCGCGTAGCCAAAAAGTTCGGACGCGCGCGGGTTCGCGTCACGAATAACGCCATTGGCGTCCGTGACAAAGATGGCGTCTGGAGAGAAGGCGAACAGGCTCTCCAACGCAACTTGAGCGAACTCGGCCCGGGGCGTGCCAGGCAAAGCCGCTGCGTCCTGTTCCGGGGAATCAGACGGGCGCATGGCATTGATCCTTAGCCGCCACAATAACGCGTTCAGCCTGCCCGCGCAACAGTCGGAGGGTTTACAGAATAAGCAACGTCCGCGCCCCACGGAAGTTGGCGCAATATCCTCAGGAGCAAATTCCTCGGGAAGCACCTTCTTCCCGCTCCAGGTCTTCCCGTTCCCGGATTGGTTGTAAATCCTGAACCCCGATCCCTGCCCTCTGAATCCAAAGCTCGACAGGAGACGGACTCACCCATGGCTCAGAAAATTGCATTCATCACTGGCGGCAACCGCGGAATCGGCTTTCAGACAGCGCTCGACCTCAAAGACGAGGGAGTCAAGGTTGTCATCGGATCGCGCGATCCCAGGCAGGGCGAACAGGCAGTTGAAAAACTGCGCGCCGCGGGCGTCGATGCCGACGTGCTGGAGTTTGACATTACCAAACCCGCCGACTACCAGGCCGCCTACGACTACTTCAACTCCAGGTATGGCCATCTCGATATCCTCGTCAACAATGCAGGCATCGCCGCGGGCACGTTTCCCGGCACCGGCCCCGAGCACTCCGCTGCGGAAGTCCCCTCGGACCTGCTCCACAAGGTCTTCGAGACCAACTTTTTTGCGCCCGTCGCGCTCACCAAAACTCTTCTACCCCTGCTCAAGAAGAGCCCTGCCGGCCGCATCGTCAACCTCTCCAGCATTCTCGGTTCCCTGACCCTGCACGCGGACCCCAAATCGCCCATCTACAACGCCAAGTCGTTCGCCTACGATGCGTCGAAGACCGCGCTCAACGCGTTTACCGTCCACCTCGCCTATGAATTGCGCGACACCCACATCAAGGTCAACTCCGCCCACCCCGGCTGGGTCAAAACCGATATGGGCGGCGACCAGGCCCCGATGGAACTCAGTGAAGGCTCGAAGACCAGCGTGGCTCTTGCCACACTGCCCGACAACGGCCCGACGGGCGGCTACTTTCACATGGGCAAGCCGCTCCCCTGGTAACTGACTGGGGACTGGGGAGAGGACCGGCAGGTTTCATCTGGACAGGTAATGACAGGTTCCAGACTGACCGGCTTTGCAATGGCGCACAGGGTTGCGCGAGCTCAAAACCCGGTTGGAAGTCTTTCGAGGCCTGACTACAGGCGCAGGCTCGACGCACCGATCAGCGAATCGTTTATGCGCCGAGCCTGGCTCTACTCACCCGCGCCGTCACTCGCGACGTGGTCATAGGCGTAAGTGGCTGCTTTGGCTTTGAAATATTCGAGGCACAGCCCCAGCCCCTCTCGGAGTTGAATCTTGGGCGACCAGCCAAGGATTCGCTGTGCCTTGCCGATATCGGGCCGGCGGCGAGTCGGATCGTCCTGGGGCAGGTCTTCGAAGCGGATCTTGCTCTCGGACCCCGTTACCTCAAGGACCGCCTGGGCGCATTCGAGAATCGTGAATTCATTCGGATTTCCTATGTTCACGGGCAGATGCTCGTCACTTTGCGACAGCCGCACAATTCCGTCGATCAGGTCGCTGACAAAGCAGAAGCTGCGCGTCTGATTGCCATCGCCATAGACGGTGAGAGATTCGCCTCTCAGTGCCTGCATCATGAAGTTGGAGATGACCCGTCCATCCAGCGGATGCAGCCGCGGACCGTAGGTATTGAAGATGCGTACCAGGTGCGTATTGACGCCGCGATAGCGGTGGTAAGCCATCACCAGCGACTCGGCGTATCGCTTGGCCTCGTCGTAGACAGAGCGCGGGCCTACAGGGTTGACGTGCCCCCAGTACGACTCGACCTGCGGGTGCTCCAGTGGATCGCCATAGCACTCGGATGTAGACGCGTGCAGATGGCCGGCTCCATACCGCTCCGCAATCTGGAGCGTGTTCTCCGTGCCAACGGAGCCCACGCGCAGCGTCTCGATGGCCAGGCGCAGGTACTCCGGCGGACTGGCCGGCGAAGCCATGTTGAAGACATAGTCGACCGGACCCGGGTCGAACGGGATACAGATGTCGCGTTCCTCAAACCGGAACCGCGGTTCGCCGCTCAAATGAGCCAGATTTTCCTTGTTGCCGGTGGACATGTTATCCACGCCCACAACACTGTGCCCCTCACTCAATAGCCGGTCGGTCAAATGAGAGCCGAGGAATCCGGCAGCGCCGGTCACCAGAATACGCATAGTCTTCAGTTATGTCTCCGAACGTAGCGTGGGAAACCGGCTTCTCCTCTCGATTGAAGATCCGGAGGTTTGAAGCGGCTGAGATCCTGTTTCCTTTGGATGCAGTTTACAAGTCTTTCATCATTCTACGGCAGGGCCCGGACGGACAAACCGGGCGTCCGGCAGATGTCCCAGCCATCGATGTTGGTTTCAGGCTGCCGGTGGTCCGCTTTAGCCTTCAATCGGGCCCAGAATCCCTTCCTGGTGACGACGCGGTTTCTGTTCCGAGTCCTCCCTTTGTGCTATTGCGATTTCTCCTGCCTCCCTGCCACGCTTACAACTGACGCACCTTTCACTTACAGGAGCCAGGGAACCATGAAGCTTAAAAATGAAAAAGTCGCGGTCTGCGGCGCCGGGGGGTTTATCGGCGGCCATCTTGTCCAGGCACTTCTCGATAACGGGGTGAACGTAGTCCGGGCCATCGATATCAAGCCGCTGGACGAGTGGTACCAGGTCCACAAGGGCGTAGAAAATCTGAGCCTGGACCTCAAGGACAAGGACAACTGCCGCACCGCCGCCAGGGGCGTCAAAGGCGTCTTTCAACTGGCCGCCGACATGGGCGGCATGGGCTTCATCGAGAACAACAAGGCCCTGTGCATGCTCAGCGTGCTGACCAACACCCACATGCTGATGGCCGCGCGTGAGGCCGGCGTGGAGCGCTTCTTCTATTCTTCCTCGGCCTGCGTCTACAACGGCGACAAGCAGAAGAGCCCCGACGTGGTGGCGCTCAAGGAAGAGGATGCCTATCCGGCGCTGCCGGAAGACGGCTACGGGTGGGAAAAGCTGTTCAGCGAGCGCATGTGCCGCCACTTTGAAGAGGACTTTGGCCTGCAGTGCCGCGTGGCCCGCTACCACAACGTCTACGGCCCGCTGGGCACCTGGACCGGCGGCCGGGAAAAGGCTCCGGCGGCGATTTGCCGCAAGGTGCTGGAAGCCAAGATGTCGGGCAAGCATGAGATCGAGATCTGGGGCGACGGCAAGCAGACGCGCAGCTTCATGTACATCGACGACTGCACCCGGGGCACGCAGGCGATCCTCGAGAGCGACATTCACGAGCCGCTCAACCTGGGCTCGGACGAACTGGTGACCATCAACCAGCTGGTCGACATCGTTGAAGAGATTGCCGGCGTGAAGCTGGAGCGCAAGTACAACCTGGGCGCGCCCAAGGGCGTCAACGGCCGCAACAGCGACAACACCAAAATCCTTGAGTTGCTGGGATGGGAACCGTCCATCCGCCTCAAGGAAGGCATGGCCAAAACCTACGCGTGGATCGAAAGCCAGATGCTGGTCGGCGCCCATAAGTAGGCTGGACGACTGAGCGCAGAGCAAGGACGAGAGCCGGGACCCTATCCCGGCTCTCGTCGCGTTGGCGGAAGTTGACAACATATCTTCGTCGCTGACGCGCTGGGGCGACTGCATGGGGAACCCACAAACCCCAAGTGTTGCCAAGTTATCGGCCGGACCCCTCAAGATAGAGACCTTCTCGCTCTCCTCAATACACGATCATTCCGCCGACCCATTCTGGCTTAGTAAATAAGATGTAAAGCCGGGGGATAGATACAAGCTGAATGACCAGGGGATGGGCGCCGTCCCGCGCATGGAAATTATTTTGTTGCCAATGAGCAGCGTTTATAAGTCGTTCATCCCACACGGAACTTAGTCGTGCCGGTAACATCGTTTTTCTGACATGACGGGTTGTTCCGCTGGATGCACGCGAAATTGCCCACCACAAGATCAACTCATCCTAAAAATTTAAACTCTGTAACGTTTCCCGGACCGCTCCCACTATCTGCGCAGTACGACTCTGATGCCCCTCAGAGAACTCCCTCCAAAGGATGACCAATACATGAAAGCCCTCCCCTCCACTCTCGCTGCGATCTTTGTGATCGCCGCGCCTCTGGCTACCCTGGCACAGAACGCCAGACAGCTGCAGCCCAACGAAACTGCCCTCAACCTGCCCGGCGCAACCACCATTGCCGCACCTCCGGCCGGCTTTGACCCCATTAACGCTTCTGACGAAGAACTGGCCTATCATGGCTTTCCGCCGCGGCCCAACCAGACCACGGAAGCCAAGCAGTATGCCAGCTGGGTCAGGGCAATGAAAGCATCGAAGACCCGCGTCGTCCCCTCCCTGGAGCAGACATCGGTCTTCCATGGCCCGGTGAAGCCGGGCAAAGGCACCAATCTCGCCGCGGTCGAAAAGACTGTGGCCGCCGGCGGTGTGAGCAACACGAGTTACTCCTATAACTGGAGCGGCTATGTGGATTTCAGCGGCGCCACCAGCTACGGTTCCTCCTCGTTCTACTATGTCGTCTCCGACTTCGTGGTGCCGGTAGCGGAACAGGCCTTCGGTGCTTGCACCGGGGGATGGGACTACGGTTCGGCGTGGAACGGCATTGACGGCTGGGGATCGAGCGATGTGCTCCAGTCCGGCATCGAATTCGACGCCTACTGCTCAGGGTCCACCAAGTCCGCCTACTACTCCCCCTGGTATGAGTGGTATCCCTACGGCGAAGTTCGCATCACCAGCCTGCCCATCGTTCCCGGCGACGATCTTTTCGTAGAGACCTGGCACACGTCCGCGACTCAAGGCTATGCGTACCTCGTGAACTACAACTCCAACACCGCGGTTGAAGTCGGATTCACCGCTTATCCAGGGCACGCGCTCATCGGCAACTCGGCCGAATGCGTTGTCGAGCGTCCCACCGTGGGCAGCTCTCTCGCAACCCTGACCAACTACATCGCCATCCCCTTCTGGAACAGCTACGCCTACACCGAGAGCAGCGCCTACTATCCCTGCGCCGGCGGAACGCCGGTGGACATGCTGGATAGCAGCGGCAATGTCATCTCCTATCCCACGTACTTCTCACCCACCGCGTTCCTGATGCAGGACACCGGCTCGGCGCGCTAAGCATTTCCCCTTCCTCGGCTCAACTCGCAGAGCAAAAGCAAATGGCGACGGCCAACCAGCCGTCGCCATTTGTTTTTGTGTCAAGCCGTCGATCCGAAGGGCACCGGCGAACGCCTGACAATATGCCTCAGGCGACGCGTTCTGCTTCCGACGAGCGAACCCGAAACCGCTTCATCTGAATCGACAGCGTGCGCTCGATCTTGCGCAGTTCGCCACGCTCGGACGGCCCGGCAAAGGTGGAAGCCACGCCGCTGGCCGAATTGCGACCGGTGCGTCCTACGCGGTGCACGAAGTCTTCCGCCATCTTGGGCAGGTCGTAGTTGACCACGTGCGCAATGTTGGCCACATCGATGCCGCGCGCGGCCACGTCGGTCGCGACCAGGACACGATGCCGGCCCTCAGAGAAACTGCGCAAAGCCTGGTTGCGCTGCGACTGGGTGCGATCGCCGTGAATCTGCGTCGCCGACCAGCCGGAGCGAGTCAAACGCCGCGCCACACGATCCGCGCCATGCTTGGTGCGTACGAACACAAGAAAGCTTCCGTTCTCGGCGCCCAGCAGGTGCTCAAGCAGTTCCTGCTTCTTGTCCTGCTCCACTTCAAAGGTGCGCAGTTCAATGTTCTCGGCCGGCTTCAGGACCGAACCGATCTCGATGCGCGCGGGGCTCTTGAGATACTTCTGCGCTACATCACGCACCGCCCCCTCAAGCGTAGCCGAGTAGCACAACGTCTGGCGCTCGGCAGGCAACGCCGAGGCGATGCGCGCGATGGCGGGCTGAAAGCCCATATCCAGCATGCGATCCACTTCGTCGAGCACCAGCATCTTGACCTGGTCGAGGCGCACCAGTTTGCGCTTGAGGAAATCCTCGAGCCGGCCGGGAGTAGCCACGATCAGCCGCGCGCCGCGGCGAATGGTTTCGAGTTGCGAGCCTTCCGCAAGGCCGCCGACCACGAGGGCCACGGTGTGCGCGTTGCTGGAGCGGATGGCGCGGAATGCCTTTTCCACCTGCATGGCGAGTTCGCGCGTAGGCAGCAGTACCAGCGCATGCGCGCCGCGGCCTTCCGTCTTCTGCAGCATCTCGACGATGGGGATGAGGAAGCTGAGGGTCTTGCCGGTTCCAGTCTGCGCGGTGGCGAGCACATCGCGGCCTTCGAGCGCGGGAGGAATAGCGCCGGCCTGCACCGGGGTGGGAACTTCAAATTTGTTGGCGTTGAGCCGCGCCATGAGGGCGGCTGAGAGAGAGAAATCAGAGAATTTGCTTATCAAAGTACAGTACTTTCCTGTTGATTCCGGGGCGCCTGTTTCCCAATGGCCCTGCAATCGGAATCGGACCGGAGACCGGCACACGGCGAGTCAACGCCTGCACCTGCTCTCAGAGTTTTTATGCGTAAGAAAGAACCAACATCGTCCACGGGACTGGCGCACTTGAATTGCTCGCCCGGACCTGACCCACGCTGCTTTTATGCCGGACGGCCCATTGCCGGCCGGCTACCCACGTCATCGCCAGCTTCAACATGAGAAGCGTTCGATCGAGCCGAGAAACCGTTCAGGGCTCTGGTGCGGTCTCCATCGGGAAACCTGTGGGCATACGCTGTAGGGGCTTGGGGGAATTCTGTGCAAGGCTGAGTTGCCTTATTGAAGGGCAAACGGCCGCTCACGGCCAAATCACTGAGCGCAAAGCCAGTATAGCACAAAACCTGTATTTTGCCCGCATGGAGCGCCGCCGGTCGTGCGCCTCCGCAGCGAACCTCAGTCGCAGGATTCCATGCGCGCGACTACGCGCTCTACCAACCGCTCGAGTTCGGTATTGTTGACTTCCTTCGGCGCCGGTGGCGCTGCCTCGCTGTTGAGGCGCGCATCGGGAAATCCCATGCGCCGCTTGAGCGCGAGGATCTCGCCGATCTTTTCATCGGGGAGGAAGTGCAGCGGCTTCCCAATCTGCCCGGCAACCAGGAGCGTGTGGCAATAGGTATCGAGTATCTCGACCAGCCACTCGGCATGGGTCACCGAATCAGCCCAGCAGACCACGCCGTGGTTGCTCAGCAGGATCGTGTTGTGATCCTGCACAAAGGGCAGCACGGTCTCAGCAAACGCCTGGGTGCCGGGAGTTTCATAAGGCGCCAGTGCCGCGGGGCCAACAAACACCTCGTACTCCGGAATCAACCCCACCGGCGGCGTCGAGCCGGTTATCGCGTATGCCGTCGCATGGGGGGGATGGCAATGAACGATAGCGCGGGCTCGCGGGTTGACGCGATAAATCTGCAGATGGAGCAGCAGTTCGCTGGTACGCACGCGATCGCCGGCGAGAATGTTGCCCTCCAGGTCGCATAGGCAGATGTCGGCCGGTTTCAGGTCGCCTTTGCTCATCATGGTCGGGGTACACAGCACATAGTGCGAACCGAGCCGGACCGTGATGTTGCCCCCGTTGCCATCGACGTATTGCCGCTGCCAGAGCTTGCGGCCCACGGCGAGGATCTCCGCACGCAGGGCATCGGCCTCGAACGAATTTGCCGCTACGGAGGGCGAGGCTTCCTCGGCAACCGGCTCGCGCAGGATCTCCACGACCGCCTGCACTATTTGTTTCACCTGCTTCGTATCCAGAGCCAGCGCCTGTTCCATAGTGAACCTCACCTGCCGCGCCGGTCAGCCGATCAGGGCGATTGTTCGCGGCGTCCTTAGTGTACATTTTGGGCGTCGATTCGCCGTCTGCCGGTGATTGGGGTCACCGCAGCAACGCGCTTGTGCGCGCATCGGCCCGCGAATCGCCACAGGAAGACCTATGGGATGTAGCTCACCCTGCCGGGACCAGCTTTCGCTGCAGTGCTTCCAGCGTCTGGCCCTTGGTCTCGGGATATGTGAAGAGCACCACAACGAACTGCACCAAAGTCATGGCGGCAAAGAAGACAAAGGGCGTGGCCGTGCTCATGTAGTGCACCACCACGGGAAACTCCAGTTGAATGATTGTATTCATGAACCAGTGGCTGGCGCTGCCGATGCCCTGCCCTTTGGAGCGCACAGAGTTTGGAAACACTTCGCCGATGTAGACCCAGATCACCGCTCCCTGCGACACGGAGAAGAAGGCGATGTACGTAATCAGTAGCCACAGCAGCGCGCCCGGGTGCGACTGGGTGCCAAATATCCAGGCCACTCCCGCCAGGCAAGCGGCGGTGCCTGCCGCGCCTATAAGGAGGAGGGTCTTGCGTCCCACTTTATCAATCAGAGACATGCCCAGCATGGTGAACAGAAGATTCGTGGCGCCAATGGCGATGGCCTGCTGATCGCTGGAGATCTGGCTGAAACCCGCGGCTCCGAAGATATTGTTGATGTAGTAGAGAATGGCGTTAATGCCGGCCAGCTGGTTGAATGCTCCTATCGAAATGGCAAGGAACAATGGGTAGCGATATTTCCACTGGAAGACGCGCTCGTGGGCGGAAGCATGTTCCTGGGTCAAGGCTGCGCGGATATCTGCCAGCTCCGACTCCGGGTCGGGATCGCCCATCATTTTGAGCACGGCCAGCGCCTCGTCAATACGATTCTTTGACGCCGACCACCGTGGGCTGCGGGGAATCCCAAAGAGCAGAATCAGGAAAAGAACTGCGGGGAGGCCGGCAACCCCCACCTGCCAGCGCCACTCCGTCGCACCCAGATGCAGCGTGCGGATGAAGTAGTTGGAGGTGTAGGCAACCATGATGCCGAATACGACGTTGAACTGAAAGGCAGCCACGAGACGTCCGCGCCATTTAGCCGGAGCCAGCTCCGCAATGTATACCGGGCCGAGAACAGAGGAAGCCCCGATCCCCAGGCCGCCGATGAAGCGGAAGATCAGGAATGAGGGCCAGTTCCATGCCAGAGCGCAGCCGAGGGCGGAAACTACATAAAGAATGGCGGTGACGCGCAGCGTTTCCCGGCCGCCGATTCGCTGCCCAATCTGTCCCGCGCCCAGAGCACCGATCACAGTACCGACAAGGCCAATGGCAACCGTAAGACCCTTGTTTTGCGGACTGAGGTTGTAGAGCCTCACCAGCGCATCGATTGCGCCCGCGATCACCACGGTGTCAAAGCCAAAAAGAAGTCCGCCGAGCGCACCCGTAAGGGTGGCTTTCATGAGGTTTACGTTCGGTCGCATCGTCAGGGGTTCCTTGATTAACCCACCCATCGTACAGACTGCGCCCTGAACCGGCAATGCGGCGATGCGTCCTGACGGGAGTCTCGGCAAGCCCTCCCGCGCTATGCCCGTCTGGCGGGGGAAACCGAGAGAACGCGGCATCTCTCGTCGCCGAGCGCGCTCCACCCTACCGGCATGACCGTATCGATGAAGGCGCAATCCCCGGTCTCCAAAGTCTCGATCAGCCCACCCGCATTGAGCTGCATGCGCCCTTCGATCACGTATACGATGCCGCAGATCTCGTTTTCATGATGTTCGGGAAAGGCATCGCCGCCTCCGCTGGTCAACTCGATCATCTGCGCCTGGAGCCGCGCTGGTGCCGGCGAGAAGTGCAGCGGGACGGCCTTCCACGCTTCCGCGGCGCGGCCTGTGGCCTCAAGGTGCGCCTTGCGGGTGATGGACAGCAGGTGGCGATCCGGCTCGCGAAAAAAATGACTCATGCCCACCCCGTAGACGCGGCAGATGGTGGCCAGGGTTGGAAGAGTGGGGGTCATGCGATCGGTCTCCAGCTTGGAAAGCAACGCCGTGGACAGACCCGTCTCGGCGGCCAGGCGGGAAAGTGTGAGCCGCTTCTGAGTGCGCAGCGCGCGCAGCTTCATGCCGATACAATAGGGTTCAAGCGACCATTGTGCGTAGGATATCGTCTTGGGCATCACGGGACCTTTCCCCAGCTTGCCAGCAGGGAGTCCGGCGAACCTGGAAAAATCCTGGAAGTTTTTCCGATTTGGGCCACTGTCTCCGTTCGAAACACTGCATGTTTTACAATCACAGCCAGGCAGTTAAAAAAAGAACGAACGAGTTCCGGGTCAAGCAATACAACCTGTGCCCTTTAACATCCACTATCGGAATCTTCAGCAGACTTCTTGAACCGACCGGGTCGCTGCTGCCCATAATCATCAGGAAAGGCAATCTTCCCCCATGAGAATTCTTGAGATGAAAGCACTCGTTTGCCCTGTCCCCCACCGCGCCGGCTTGCTGGTGGCGGCCGCACTCTGCCTGATGTTGAGTGCCGCGGGCCAGACCAAGGCCGCAGATGCTGCCGCTCCCGATGTGCTGGTGCTGAGCAATGGCGACACGCTGCACGGCAAGCTGGTTAACGAGATCGGCGGCAAGGTCACGTTCCACAGCGATCCGCTGGGCGATGTCACCATTGCCTGGGAAAAGATCAAGGAACTGCATACCGAGGGAAAGTTCGCGGTTCTCAGTAGCACCGTGAAGGTGCACGGCAAGAAAAACGCCGGCCAGGTTCCGTTGGGCTCGCTTGAAGTCACAAACCAGGCCGTCAGCGTGCACTCGGAGAATGGACCAGCCGCTCCGCCCATTCCGGTCAAGGATGCGCAGTTCATCGTCGATCAGCCCACGCTCGACAAGCAGATGAATCACGAGCCGGGATTCTTTTCGGGATGGAACGGCGCCGCCACGGCGGGTGCAACGCTGGTCACGGCGACGCAGAACCAGTACACCGTCTCGGGGGGAATCGGCCTGGTGCGCGCGGTGCCGACGGTGAGCTGGATTAACCCGCGCAATCGGACCTCGGCCGACTTCACCGGCTCCTACGGAAAGATCACGCAGCCTGCCTATCTTGACGCCGGTGTGCTGGTTCCTGCGACTGTCACCAAGTCGGCGATCTATCACATCGACGCAGAACGCGACGAATACCTGTCGTCGCGCTTCTTTGCCCTGGGCCAGGCCGCCTTCGATCACAACTTCGCACAAGACCTGCAACTGCAGCAGATCTATGGCGGGGGCCTTGGCTGGACAGCCTTCAAAACACCGAAGCAGGAAGGCGATCTGAAGGCGACCGTTCAGTATGAGAAGCAGTCCTTCATCAGTGGAAGCTCGGGGAGCAATCAGAATCTGATCGGTTCCACGTTTGCCGCAACCTATCTGCTGCACCTCAAACTGGTGACATTGACGCAGGGGCTGTCGTTCATTCCCGCGTACAACACTCCGCGCGACTATTCCGCCAATGAGACCGATACGTTCGCGTTCCCCGCGTATAAAAATTTCAGCTTCAGCATGGGAACCATCGACACGTACCTCAACGATTCGCCCGTGACTCTACCTCCAACCAAACGGAATTCGTTCCAGTTCACCATGGGCCTGACCTACGCGATCAAGTCGAAGTACTAACTTCCGCAAACAAGTTTCGTTTGCTGCTTACTCATGGACGAGCGGGGGTTACTTACGGTATCAAAACTCCCTGCTCGTCAGTTACTTCATTTAAGCAATGTAAGTAATATGCCCGCTATTTATTAACTACAACGAAAGTAGCATGGCGCGGTTGTGCTGATTGCTTGCTGGGTACATAATCGAAGCACTGAGACTTAGCGCGATATTCAACTTTCGACTGGGACTCTTAACTTCTTCCCCGAGGTCATGCACCAGTGGGCCTCTTTGCAGTAGCTGTATGTTGTCTCGCCAACTCGCACGCAGGCGACATCCGACCGATGCTGAACGGGCCCCTTGAGAGTGTGTTGGCCGATGAAGCCCACGTCACCAAGTCGCCCCGATCTCGATTCACTCAAATATTCCTTCGGAAACTTCCGTCTTGAACCGGATGGCACCCTGTTCCGCGGAGAGACGCCGGTTCACCTGCCGCCCAAGGAGCTCGCCGCGTTGCGTGTGCTGCTGGAGCATGCCGGACAAGTGGTGAGCCGCGCGCAATTGAAGCAGGAATTGTGGGGCGATGTGAGCGTCACATCCGACAGCGTTCCTCGCTGCCTCTCGTCGCTGCGGGCGCGGCTTGAACCCGAGCAGTGCATTCAGACCGTTTACAAGCGCGGCTATCGTTTAGCAGGTTCGGTTTTCCGACAGGGTCTTCACGATGGACACCCAATACGGCTCGCGATCCTGCCGTTTTCGGCTGGACACCAGGTCGCGTCCTTTCTGCCAACCGCGATTGCCGAAGAAATCACCGCGCGGCTCACGGAGCTGAACGCCAGTCTGATCTCAGTATTGGCGAGAGACTCGGTCTTCACCTTGTCGCGGCAGGGGCGGAGCGCGACGGAAGTCGGCGAAGCACTCCACGCCGACCTGGCGCTCACGGGAACGCTGCTGGCTACGCCATCGCATTTCCGGCTGCGCGCCGAGATGATTCGGATCCATGATGGAACCCAGATCTGGGTGGAAGACATCGTCGTCCAGCGAAATCGGGTAGCGGATCTCGCAACGGAGATGGCTGACCGGTTGATCTTTCGGATCGCCGGCGAATTCTCCCGGCCGCCTCAAAATGCCACGCCGGCAGCTGTCCCCCGGCCCGATGCGTACGAGACATTTCTCCGTGGACGGCAAGAATGGCAGACGTTCGAACGGCATGGCATGAAGGACGGGATGGCGCACCTGATTCAGGCCACCGAGTTGGACCCTTCCTTCATCGCCGCGCAGGTGGATCTTGCCACCGTGTGCATTACCCAGGAACTGTTCGGATTCATGACCCCCCAGACAGCTGCCGCACAGGTACAGCGTATCCGGCATGCGATACCCGATATCCCCAAGCTCGCTCCGGGGCTGCTGCCCGCCCTGGGCTGGGTCAGTTTCCATGTGGATCATGACCTGCCGGCGGCTCTCGAAATGTTTTCCCTCTCCGCCCATCTCCCCCACGAACCCTCGATCACGCGTTTGCGCGTCATGCTGGCGCTCAGCCGGCACCGGTTTGACGAAGCCTTCGAATGGCTCGATGCCGCACTGCTGTCGGACCCTTATTCCCCGTGGCTTCACGCGCGCGTGGCATGGGCCTATCACCTTGCCGGAGACTCGGATCGCAGCCTGGCGCAGGCAAGGAAGGCGCTGCTCTCGTTTCCAGACCATGGGAGCACCCGCCTCACAGCGGCGGTCGTACTCGCCTACAGCGGTGAAGCGGCGGAGGCGGCAAAGCTCTCGGCGGAGACGCTTCGGCAGACGTCCATACTTCGACATTGCCAGCGCGACCCACGCCTATGCTCTTGCCCGCAGCGGGCGGCACGAGGAGGCGCGCTCCGTCCTCGAACAGTTGGAATGGCTAAGCCGCGAAAGATTTGTCATCCCCTCATTCACTTCCGCTGCTTACGCCGCACTTGGCGACGTGGATAGCGCGGTCGCGGAGTTACGCAACGGATGCGATATGCGCTGCCCCTGGTTCTTCCAGATGCTGGCCGACCCGCGGCTCAAGCCGATCCACGGCCACCCGGAGTTCCAGCGCATGTGCGCCATTCTCACCCGTCTGGAAGCCTCCGTCGATGACGATCCGGAATGAACCCTTTGCCGCGAGTCCCTCGGACCCAGTAAACCGATAAAGCTAGCCAACCGCGCACCCGGCCTAGTAGAGTTTCCCGGTCTGCCCTTCCGCATCCGGGTTCGTTTCGAACGATCAATCTGCGGCTTACACGCCGATCCGGAGCGAAGGGCCTGCGGGCATGATTGCGAATCCGTTCGCGGTCGGCCCTGGAGGAACGAGTTGATGCCGCTTCGCCGCCCATTCTCTGCCTTGGCGTTAATCGCCGCTGTATCTGCCGGACTTGCCGTCGCGCAAACCCCGCCGTATCTGGATACCCACCTCTCTGCCCGAGAGAGGGCGCACGACCTGGTCAGCCGCATGACCCTCGAGGAGAAGGCCAACCAGCTCGAAGACTGGGCCACGGCCATTCCGCGACTTGGCATCCCTGACTACCAGACCTGGAACGAGGCCCTGCACGGGGTGGCCCGCGCCGGATATGCCACCGTGTTTCCCCAGGCCATCGGCATGGCCGCCACCTGGGATCCCGTCCATCGTTCACAGCATGGGCGACGTCATCTCCGACGAGGCCCGCGCCAAGTACAACCAGGCGCAGCGCGAAGGCAACCACCGCATCTTCTATGGCCTCACCTTCTGGTCGCCCAACATCAACATCTTTCGCGACCCGCGCTGGGGCCGCGGCCAGGAGACCTACGGCGAAGATCCCTTCCTGACCGGCCGGCTCGGCATCGCCTTCATCGGCGGCGTGCAGGGCGATGATCTCGATCATCTCCGCGCCGTCGCGACCAGCAAGCACTTCGCCGTGCACAGCGGCCCGGAGAGCCTGCGCCACGGCTTCAACGTGGATCCCAGCGCCCGCGATCTGGAAGAAACCTACCTGCCCGCCTTCCGCGCCACCGTGACCGAGGGCCACGTGCAATCGGTGATGTGCGCCTACAACTCCATCGACGAGTGGCCGGCCTGCACCAACAAGATGCTGCTCAAAGAGCACCTGCGCGATGCGTGGGGCTTCAAGGGCTTCGTGGTCTCCGACTGCGGCGCCATCGTGGATGTGAACCAGGGCCACAAGAAGACGCCCGACGTCATGCACTCCGCCGCCCTGGCTCTGCAGGCCGGAACCGACCTGTCGTGCAGCATCTGGACGCCCGGATTCAATACGCTCGCCGACGCCGTTAAACAGAAGCTGGTCTCTGAGGAACTGATCACGCAGGCGGCCGAACGCCTCTACACCGCGCGCTTCCAGCTCGGCCTCTTTGATCCGCAAGGCTCCAATCCGCTCGACAAGGTTCCCTTCGCCGATGCCGCCTCCGATCCGCATCGCAACATCTCCCTCAAGGCAGCCGAGGAGTCGATCGTGCTGCTCAAAAACAATGGAGCGCTTCCACTCAAGAGCGAGCCCGGCCACATCGCCGTCATCGGGCCGACTGCCGACCAGTTGACCTCGATCCTGGGCAACTATGTCGGCACCCCGCTCCATCCAGTTACGCCGCTCGACGGCATCGAGAACCAGTTCCGCAGCTCGCCGATCCTTTACGCGCAGGGCTCGACCTTGGCGGAGGGCGTGGGCGTACCGGTTCCACGCACCGCGTTCGGGCTGAACAAGGGCCTCAAGACCGAATTTTTCGCCACCCCCGACTGGACCGGCCGCCCGGTTGCGGTCGAAGCCGAGCCCGCGGTCCAGACCGACTGGGAAAACGCAAAACCGGTTCCCGAGTTGGACACCCACAACTACTCCGTGCGCTGGTCCGGCACAATTTCAGCTCCGGCTGCGGGCCATTATGTCTTCACCCTGGAGCCCGGCGACAGCTTCCCCTACTCGCCCAATGAAACTTACCGGTTACTCCTCGATGGAAAAGTGGTTTCCGAAGGCAGCCTTCGCGCCGGCATGGATCTCTCCGCCATGGGAAACTTCAAGGCCGCACCGGGGGCGTCGCCGACCGCCCCACCGGTCATGAAATTTGCCAAGCCCCCCGTCATTCCCTTTGATTTCAGCGACACCAGTGAGCACGAATTTCAGCTGGATTACTCGCACTCCGGCGATCAGGCAGGCGGCGGTCTGACCCTCAAGTGGGAGGCTCCCGCCCAGGCCCAGCTCGATGAGGCCGTCGCCCGCGCCAAAGAAGCGGACGTGGTGATCGCCTTCGTCGGCCTTTCGCCGCAGCTTGAGGGGGAAGAGATGCCCATCAAGATTCCCGGCTTCTCCGGCGGCGACCGCACCAGCCTCGATCTGCCCGCCCCGCAACAGAAGCTGCTGGAGGCCGTTGCGGCTACCGGCAAACCGCTCATCGTGGTGCTGCAGAGCGGCAGCGCGGTTGCCCTGAACTGGGCTAATGAGCACGCCGCGGCGGTCCTCGAAGCCTGGTATCCCGGCGTCGACGGAGGCACGGCAATCGCACGCACCCTCGCCGGGCTGAACAATCCCGCCGGGCGCCTGCCGGTCACGTTCTACGCTTCGCTCGACGGCCTGCCCGACTTTACCGACTACAGCATCAAGGGGCGGACCTACCGCTACTTCACCGGCAAGCCGCTGTGGGGCTTCGGCTACGGTTTGAGCTACTCCAAATTCACGTACGGGCCGGTCCGGCTCTCCGCGGAAACGGTCAAGGCCGGCTACCCCGTTTCGGCGAGTGTGACCGTCACCAACGCCGGCTCGGTAGCGGGCGACGAAGTCGTTGAGGCCTATCTCAAGACCCCGCAGCCCGGAGGCCCAATCCAATCCCTGGTAGGGTTTGCTCGCGTAGCCGGTCTGGAACCCGGTGCTGCCAGGGAAGTCATCATCAATGTCGATCCCCGCTCGCTGTCGAGCGTCGACGATCAGGGCAACCGCTCAATTCTGGCCGGCAAATACACTCTGACGCTGGGTGGGGCCCAGCCGCAGGAGACCGACGCCAAATCCGAAGCCCGCTTCACCGTCACGGGTTCCGTTGCTGTTCCAAAGTAGTTTTCCTGCCGCGGCGGCCGCAGCGTTTTGAGCCGGCTGCCGCGGCGTTCCCCGCACTTGTTATCGGCAGCCCCTTCGACACCGCCTTCCCCGGTGATCAAAGTCACACCCAGCTTCCCCTCCCCTACTGAATAATTCGTCATGAAAATTCATGGACGATCCTGTGGTCCGGGTGGTATTCGTCCTTGCAATCTCATTTTCCAGTGGGTCGCGGAGGCACATGCTCCTAGGCATTCTGAAAGAGTCCGCTCCGGGTGAAACCCGCGTCTCGCTTCTCCCCGAAAGTCTGAAATCCCTCCTGGCCCAGGGAATCACCGTCGTCGTCGAGTCCGGCGCAGGCGTATCTGCGGGCGCATCCGACCAGTCTTACGCGGACGCCGGCGCGACGGTGACGGCGGATCGCGACTCGATCCTCACGGAAGCCGACCTGCTCCCGCTCGTCAATGCGCCCGAAGCCGCCGACCAGGCCCGTCTGAAACCGGGCGCCGTCGTCATCGGTTTCCTGCGCCCCCTGGACGCACCCACGGCCCTCGCGACAGCCATTGACCGCCAGGTCACCCTGTTCAGCATGGAACTGGTGCCGCGCATCAGCCGCGCGCAGTCCATGGATGCGCTCTCTTCGATGGCGACCGTGGCGGGCTATAAGGCCGTCATCGCCGCCGCCGACCGCCTGCCGCGACTGTTTCCCATGCTCATGACTGCCGCGGGAACCATTCCGCCCGCCAAGGTCTTCGTGATCGGCGCGGGAGTCGCCGGCCTGCAGGCTATCGCCACCGCGCGCCGCCTTGGGGCCGTCGTCGAGGCTTACGATGTGCGTGCCGCAGCCGGAGAACAGGTCCGCTCCCTGGGCGCCAAGTTCCTCGATGTGGATCTGGGCGGCATCAATGCCGAGGGCGGTGGGGGCTACGCCGCCGAACTCACGCGAGGAAGCCCTCGACCGCGGCCGCGACCTGATCACCCGTACCGCCTCCCACTCCGATGTGATTGTCACCACCGCCCAGGTTCCGGGGCGCCCGGCGCCGCGCCTGATTCGCCGTGCCGCGGTGGAGGCCATGCGGCCCGGATCGGTCCTGGTCGACCTTGCCGCGCCTGCCGGCGGCAACTGCGAACTCACCAGGCCGGGCGTCACCCAGGTGATCGGCGGCGTGACCTTGATGGCCCCGCTCAACCTGCCCGCCGAAGTACCCGTCCACGCCAGCCAGCTCTACGCGCGCAACATCCTCAACTTCCTCGGCCTGATCGCGAAGAAGGGCGTCCTCGCCGTGGACCTGGCCGACGAGGTCATTGCCGGCGCCTGTGTTGCCCACCAGGGCAAGCCGGTAAATCCGCGCGTCGCCAAGCTTCTGGAAGCGACCGCGCTCTCCGGTTGAGGTTGCAAAAAGCTCAGAGTCGTCCGGCCATTGAACCAGCTCCGCAACCCACCGTACGGAAAGAGAACATGACACCTGCTGTGCTCATCGCTTCCGTCTACGTCTTCGCGCTGGCGGCCTTTCTCGGCTACCAGGTCATCAGCCGTGTGCCGCCGCTGCTGCACACGCCGCTGATGTCGGCCACCAACGCCATCTCCGGCATCTCCCTCATTGGTTCGCTGGTGCTGGCGGGGGCCAAAGGTTACCCGCTCCCGGCCCACATCCTGGGCTTCGTTGCGGTGACGACCGCGACCATCAACGTGGTGGGCGGATTCGGCATCACCGACCGCATGCTCAAGATGTTTGGCAAGCGCAAGGCTGCAGCCAAGGAGGCCGCCAAGTGAGCCTGACCTCCTACTTCATGGAAGCCACCTACCTGGTCGCGTCCATCCTCTTCATTCTTTCGCTGCGCATGATGTCGCACCCCGAGACCGCCCGCCGCGGCATGTTTCTTGCCGAAGGCGGAATGTTCGCGGCCATCATCGGCACCCTGGTCGGCGCGCACATCATCACCTGGACGTGGATCATCGCCGGTCTGGCCGTCGGCTCCATCATCGGCGCCTGGATGGCCGTCACCGTGCCCATGACCGCCATGCCGCAGCGGACCGCGCTCTCCCACGCCTTCGGCGCGCTCGCCGCGGCGCTGGTCGGGGTCGGCGAATTCCTGGTCAAGGCCGGCGAGATGGATGCGCGTCACGCGCGGCGCGCTCG
Organism: uncultured Acidobacteriaceae bacterium; assembly: GCA_963737665.1. Lineage (GTDB taxonomy): Bacteria > Acidobacteriota > Terriglobia > Terriglobales > Acidobacteriaceae > Telmatobacter. The sequence continues at coordinate 173,706 of CAVTTW010000013.1, read as the reverse complement.
GCTTCGAAGTGATGCTCGGCGCGCTCACCACCACCGGGTCCCTGATCGCCGCCGCCAAGCTGCAGGGCATCATCGCCGGCAAGCCCGTCCAGTTCCGCGGGCAGAATGCCGTGAACCTGGTCATCTTTCTCACCATGGTGTCGAGCTTCGTCTACTTCTGGGCGCATCCCCAGAATGTCGAAGTCTTCTACACCATGCTGGGGGTGGCATTTCTGTTTGGCGTGATGCTGGTGATCCCCATCGGCTCGGCCGACATGCCGGTCGTCATGTCGCTGTTGAACTCCTATGCCGGCCTGGCCGCCGCCGCTACCGGCTTTGTCCTGCATAACAACGTCCTCATCATCGCCGGTACCCTGGACGGCTTCTCCGGCTTCATCCTGTCGGTACTGATGTGCAAGGCCATGAACCGCTCCATCACCAACGTCCTCTTTGGCGGATTTGGCGCCGTCATCGCCGAGGCCAGCACCAGCGCCGGCGGCGAGATGCGCGAGATCACGCCTCGACGATGCGGCCATGCAACTGGCCTTCGCCAGCCGCGTCATCTTCGTTCCCGGCTATGGACTGGCCACGGCGCAGGCCCAGCATGCCGTCCGCGAACTTGCCGAGCTGCTCGAAGCCCGCGGCGTCAGCGTGAAATACGCCATCCATCCCGTCGCCGGCCGCATGCCCGGTCACATGAACGTGCTGCTTGCCGAAGCCAACGTGCCCTACTCATCGCTTTACGAAATGGAGCAGATCAACCCAGAATTCCCATCGACCGACGTGGCGGTTGTGATCGGCGCCAACGACGTGGTCAATCCCGATGCCCGCGACAATCCCAAATCGCTCATCGCCGGCATGCCGATCCTCGAAGTGGATCGCGCCAAGAGCGTCATCGTGCTCAAGCGCGGCCAGGGCCGCGGCTTCTCCGGCCTCGAAAACCCGCTCTTCTTCAAGGCGTGCACGGCGATGCTGTATGGAGACGCCAAATCCAGCCTCAGTCATCTGGCCCAGGCTGTACAACACGTGTAACGCGGCGGAGGATCCGGTCACCTATGGGCTTACTACCAAGCCGCACGCAAGGCGAATCCCACGAAACTCCTCCCACCGCGTGGCCCGATGCGTGCCCCTGGCGATCCTGCCCCACTCTGGTTCCGCTATAGTTTGGCGTAGATGCCGGCTGTCCCCGAACAACTCCGCAGAACCCTTGAGACTCTCTACCGGTCGGAATCGGGCCGGGTGCTGGCGACGCTGGTCCGCCTTCTCGGCGACCTGGACCTGGCCGAAGAGTCGATGCACGAGGCGTTCGCTGCCGCTCTGGAGTCCTGGACGCTGGCCGGCATTCCGGAAAAGCCACGCCCGTGGCTGATCTCCACCGCCCGCTTCAAGGCCATAGACGCCATGCGCCGGCGGGCGCGCTTCGATGGGGCCCAGAGAGATCTTGTCGCCTACATGGAGTCGCGCGTCGATCCCGCTGCGACCAGGGACGCCCTGATAGACGATGAAGAGATTGAGGACGACCGCCTGCGTCTGATCTTCACCTGCTGCCATCCCGCGCTGGCGCCGGAAGGACAGGTTGCGCTGACACTTCGGGAGGTTTGCGGCCTGACCACGGAAGAGATCGCCCGGGCGTTTCTGGTAACGCCGGCAACACTCGCCCAACGCATCGTGCGCGCCAAGGCAAAGATTCGAGAGACACCGATTCCCTACGAGGTGCCGACCCCGCAGGAGCTGCCGCAACGGCTGGACGCGGTGTTGCAGGTCGTCTATCTCGTCTTTAACGAGGGTTACTCGGCAGCGGCGGGAACGGAGGTAACGCGGGCCGAGTTAACCGGCGAGGCGATTCGATTGGGCCGGTTGCTGACCGACCTCCAGCCCGAACCCGAAGTAATCGGGCTGCTCGCCCTGATGTTGCTCCAGGAATCCCGTCGCGCCGCGAGAACCTCTCCCACGGGAGAGCTGATTTTGCTGGAAAATCAGGACCGCTCGCTCTGGAACCGTTCGCATATCGAGGAAGGCCTGGCTTTGGTGGAGAGAGCCCTCGGCTCCCGCCGCTTCGGCGCATACACGCTGCAGGCTGCGATTGCGGCCGTTCATGCGCAGGCGGAATCGCCCGCCGCGACCGACTGGCGGCAGATTGTTGCGATTTACGACCAGTTGGTGCGAATTCAGCCTTCGCCCGTAGTCCATCTGAACCGTGCCGTGGCCATTGCCATGCGCGATGGCCCCGAGGCCGGTCTGGCGCATATCGACGCGGTCCTGGAACATGGCGAACTGGCAAATTACTACCTGGCGCATTCCGCCCGCGCCGAGATGTACCGCAGGCTGGGCAGGACCGCCGAGGCCCGGGCTTCGTATGAAAGAGCGTTGGCGCTGACCCAACAAGAACCGGAGCGGCAATTCCTGCAAGAACGGATTCGGCAGTTGAAATAAAAATCTGTAGCGCACGGTTAGGGGGAGAGAACCCGCTCATCGCGATAAGGCCGCGATGAACGGGGCACAGCTTTCGATATCGCGGTGAGTCGGCCACCCGCCCTCAGGTTCGCAAATAGATAAGTCTGTGCCCCATTCATCGCGGCTTTATCGCGATGAGTGGGCCGCGAGTTCTTGCCGTCAACTCCGACTCGATTTCAACGACTCCCCGGATTCCGGTCGCGTAGTGGTTGAAGCTGCTCCATCGGTACTGCTCTGGGGATGCGACCAGTCCCCTTTTCACCGGGTTCCGGTGGATATATCGGATCACTTCGGACCGGGCTGTTTCGCCATAGATGTTCGAGTCGAAATAGCGATCCTGCCAGAACTGCGGGCGATCGCCTCGCAGTTTGCGGGAAGTGACCTGCTTGAGCGCCTTCAGAAACTGCGCCAACAGGATCAGCGGCGGCTCGTTAATCAGCAAGTGAATATGTTCAGGCATCAGGACGTAAGCATAAACCCGGGCCTGATGACGTGTGCGGGTCTGTTCCAGAACGTTTTCGAACGTTTCCTTGGGTTCCGGCATTTCTAAATACGGAAGACGGTGGAAGCAACTGAACGTAATGAAGTGAAGGGTTTCGGCTTTCTGGAACCGCCTCAGGCCGTAGGGCATGGCGCTATCGTAACTCCGCTGGGACCTTGCCGAGAACCCGCTCATCGCGATAACGCCGCGATGAACGGGGCACAGCTCCCCATTACCAGGATTGGTGCGCCACCTGCCCATCTGAAATAAAAATTGAGATCCGGCTGTCGATTTCCCGTCTCCCTGACGACTATAGGACAAAAGAACGATGCGCTCGTGAGTGAACAGGACGCGGGTCATCGGAAACAAACCCCAGAACCAAGGAGAAAAGGGATGCCACAGTATCTGGTCTGTAACTACATGCCCGACGACTTTGACCCGTCTACCGTAACCGAAGCGATGGTCGAAGAGATCCACGCACTCAACCGCGAAATGATTGCAGCCGGGGTGAGGAAGTTCGCCTGCGGCATTGCCCCGCCCGCCGCCGCCAAAACGCTGCGCTCCCAGCCCGACGGCAAGGTGCTCGTCACCGACGGGCCATTCACCGAGACCAAGGAGCACATGGGCGGATTCTGGATACTGGAATGCGCCAATATGGACGAGGCGCTGGCATGGGCGAAGAAGGGCGCCATCGTCTGCGATGTGGCCGGCGAGGTGCGCGAGCTTCTCTTCTTCCCGGCTCCCGAGGAAGCAGCGGAATAAAGCGGTGCTGCAATCGCGGCCCAGCGAAACCGCGATCGCCGAGTGTCTTTTCCGTCAGGAGAAAGACCCCTTGCACGGCATCAGGATTCTCTCGAGTTCCCACCCGGACAAAAAAGGAGAAGGACAATGAAATACCTCTGTTTTGGCTACTACGACAAAAGCAAATTCGAGGGCATGACTGAGAGCGAGCGAAACGCCCAATTCGACGCATGCTTTGAATACGACGATCACCTTCGCGCCAGCGGGCACTGGAGCGGCGGGGAAGCGCTGCAGGGCCCGGAAACCGCCCTGACCGTGTCCTGGAAGAACGGCAAAGTTGCAACCACGGACGGTCCCTATGCGGAGACCAAGGAACAACTCGGCGGCATTCTTGTGCTTGAGGCCAGGGACATGAACCATGCTGTGCAGCTCATGGCGCAGCATCCGGCGGTGAAATTCGGCAACATCTTCGAGATTCGGCCCGTGGGCGACATGAGCCAGATCATGAAGGCAAGCGAGCGGCGGCGGAGTCAGGTCGTCCAATCGTGAAGACGGTTCGGGAGCCTCTTTGCGAGGGCGCGGCGCCGCGCTCACTTGGCTTGGTTGGCACCCAAAAAAATGGGCGGCAAGGATGATCTCCTCGCCGCCGCCCGTCCCTGGGTTGTCTTGAAGGTAGTTCAGTTCTGCTTTTACTGCAAAAGCTTGGTCACTTCCTGCTCCACGCTGTTGGCCTGGGCAAGCGCGGCGATGCCGGTCTGGCTCAGAATCTCGTACTTCGACATGTTCGAAGTAGCCGAGGCATAGTCGGTGGCCTGAATCGCGTTCTGGGCCGAGACGACGTTCTCCTGCTGGGTTGACATCACCTGGCTGATGGAGTTCAGCGTGTTGATCTGCGCCCCGAGATAACCGTCCATCGCGGCAACATCGGCAATGGCGGAATTGATGGCCCCTTCCGCCATTTGCGCGTTGGTCTGGCTGGTCAGCGTGGTGCTCTTGAGATTTGCGGAGGTGTCGCCGCCCGCCGCGAACTGGTATCCGATGGTGGTCGTGGCAACTGAATTCGAATAAAGTGTCGTCGTGGCAGAGGTGGGCGTATCGGCGAGGGGTGTACCGCCCAGGGCGATCACTACATTGGGATTGGTATTGGTCAGTTGAATACCCGTATCCGCTGCACTGACTGAACCCGCGACAGCATCACCCACCGCTGCCGCCGTGGTAAAGCTCGCGGTCACGCCGGGGATGTTGTCGTTGTTGATCTCGGCGATCAGGGTAGCCACCGTCGTAGACGTGGTGGTGATCGTCTTGGTCGTTCCGTCCGCATTGTTGATGGTGAACGTGAGCGCCCCGGTGACGGCGTCCCCAGTGGTCGCGGCGGTAGTCAGCACCCCGGCAGCGTCCTTCGACAGGTCAACGAATTGGCCGTTGCTGTTTTGCTGCACCGATCCGCCGGTATCGCCCAGGGTCGAAGAGCTGAGGGTACCAAAGAACAGGCTGTCAACCGACGCCCCGGCCGAGGACGAGTCCCCTGTATAGATCGCGACCCCCGAGACCGACCCGGTAAACACCTGGTTCTGGTTGTAAGTCGTCGTAGTCCCGATGTTATTGATCTCGGACAGGATCGACTGATACTCCTGATTGGCCGCATGCCTCCTGCGAGGTGTTGAGGGTGCCGTTCGAGGCTTCGGTAGCCAGCGTCACGGCCCGGTTGAGCAGGTTCGTCACTTGCGAGAGAGCGCCATCGGCCACCTGCAGCAGGCCCACGCCTTCGGTGGCGTTGGTGGCGGACTGCGTAAGCGCCTTGGAGTTGGCCTCGAGCCCGTTCACCAGCGATAAACCCGCTGCATCATCGGCGCCGGAGTTGATGCGGGAACCGGAAGACAATTGCTGCAGCACCGTCTGCAGGCTGTTATTGGTGTTGTTCAGGTTGTTTTCCGCGTAGATCGCTGACAGGTTGTTCAATACACCGAGGGCCATGAGAGGACGCTCCTTTTTCGTGATGCTCCGTCGCGACTGATTCGCCCGGCAGCGGCCTGTTCGCAGCCGCCTGAACCCGTTCGCCGATTGGCTGGGGTTCAACTGCATCCACCCTCTACATCGGTACTGTCCTGAATAACTTTAGTGATCAGATACAAAATTGTTTCCGGACACTCTGTCTCATGCTCGATCACGGCTGTAGCAAATCTACTCATCGCTGTCCGGGAATGCGGCAGATCCTGTCCCGCATCGCGTCACTCAGTTGTCCAGTTGTGGGTCAGCGAGGATCAATCGGCAGGCGCGAGCCTTCCGCGCAACTGGTTTGCCGGCAATATCTTGGGTCCAGATCCAGGCCCCAAAAAATCGGCGGCGGGAGGATGCCTCCGCGCCGCCATCGGTATTAGTTTCAACCGTATTTGCTCTCTGCCTACACCATAGGATGCAGGAAAGAAGGTACCGGTCGCCTCAGTTACTCGAAGTTACAGGGGCAGGCCCGAGCCTGATCCTGGTCTGCCGGTTCCGATCCGGTTCCCTGGTTCCGACCCCGGTTCGGATGCCGGGTCGGATCCCGGACCCGGCGCCGGCATCTCGTCGAGCATGCCCTGGGGTCCAGCGCCCGGCCCGGCAGCAGGCGGTGCACTCCCCGGCCGCGGCGAATCTCCACCGTCCCTGCCGCCGGGCCCGCGGCCCGGGGCGTCGCGCTGCCACCCGCGCCGCTGCATCCGGCTGCCTCGCTCGGCACGGTCAGCCTGCAGCTGTTTCCACTGTTCCGGAGACAGCTTGCCGCGGATCGCGAGCAGGAACCGGGCATTGGCTTTTTCCAGTTCCGCGCGCGCCTGGGCCACCTTGTCGATCTGCGCCAGGATCTTTGCCTCGTTGGGCTGATCGTCGCGCATCAGCGGCTCCAATTCCAGTTCGCCCTTTTCCACGGCCGCGCGCATATCGATCAGCTTTTCGCGGTGTTCCAGCAGAATGGCGTCCATCGACTTGCGCTGTTCGTCGGTGAGCTTCAGCTTCTCCACCAGCGCCGGGTCATTCCACCACCGTCCATGGGCGCCGCGCGGTCCCAGCGCCTCCTCCATGGGAGGTCGGTGGGCGCCAAATCCCGGCCCTCCGTCCCGCCCTCCGTCCCGCCCTCCGCCCGGCCCCTGCGCCACCGCCGCCCCTCCAGCGGTCAGCAGCACCGCCAAAATCAGACTCATGTTTCCCCATGTTTTCATCCTGCTTCTCCTCGTCATTGTGCCCGTTTTTGCCGTTGTTCTTCTGGTTTCCGTTGCTTCGAACACCTGCAACTACTTCCTTGCGCGTTCGGATGGATTGCACAGCTCCGCCCCAACTCCAGCAGGAGCATTTTCTTCTCTTCAACCTTGTTGCCTGGTTCTATCCCCCCGGTGTCCAGTCCCCGCTCTACTGGTTCTGGTCGTCCATCAGCTGGGCGAGCGGCTCAAGTGCATCGGGAACCTCGCGAGAAACATCGCTGTCCACGCGCGCCAGCAGATCCTCGGCCTCACGGGCTCGTTCCGCGGCCAGTTGACGCTGGTGTTCGGCCTCGCGCATGGCTGCGACCTGCGCCAGTTCGGCGCGGTGGCGCCGTTCATAGATGCCGCCGCTGGCCGCCCCCGCAGCCAACAAGCACCCCAGGGTCCACGCGCCAGCCTTTCGCCAGGACCTTTGCTGCCGCGCGGGGGCGACCAGCACTCGAGGACGGCTGTAAACGGCATCGCTCCAGGCGTGAACACTTCTCCGAAAGTCGGTCAGAACCCGCTCCAGTTCCGCGTCTTTCCCCGGATGTGCGCCAGGGTCCGGACCTAGTCCGGCAACTGATACGCCAGCAGCGCTCTCACCGTTGTTCACCGCCTGCGGCTCCTTTCCGTCCATCCTGCCCTCAAACCCGTTCGTGAAGCTCATATGTCTCTCCCCAACTCCGCCCGAACTCTCCCCAAAGCCCTCGATAGATGGGCTTTGACTGTGCCATCGCTAAGACCGGTAGCGCGCGCAATCTCGGCGATTTCCATCTCCTCGACGTAACGCAGCAGAAACACCGTTCGCTGCCTCTCGCTCAGGCCCTGGACCGACTGCCACACCCGTCCCACCTTTTCCCGTGCCAGCAACTGCTGCTCGGGTGAACTTTCTCCGCTGGGCAGCCACTCGCTGGCCTCGTCGGAGTCCACGGCGTTGGTGCGTGTCTGCCGCCAGAATTGCAATCGGCGGTTGCGCCAGTGATCCTTTTGCAGGTTGATCGCAATGCGCATTAACCAGGTGAGCGCACTGGCGTCTCCGCGGAAGCTCGACCAGTGGCGATGCGCCTTGAGAAAACAGTCCTGGGTCAGGGTCTCGGCGAGATCGACATCGCGCGTCGAGGACAGCAAAAACCGAAAAATCTGCGTTCGGTGGCGCGCCACGACAGTGGAGAACTCCTGCGCGGCGCTCTCCTCTGCCGTGGCCATCGTGATCATTTCCACTGCGGTGCCGGCTGCCATCACTCAGGTAGACGCCCGTATCTTCAGCAAGTTTACAGCGGGATCAAATTGTTGCGCCCAGCGGGAAAGTATTGAGGAGGCGGCAGATTATTGCTGTCGCAATCGATGGGAGAGACGCCGGGGCGAGTTCTGCGCGGAGCGATTGCCCGGAACTGCCGCCTGCTGGATTAGACTGTTGCGGTAAACGCTTTCTGAACTGCACGAGGATACACCCATGCTGCTTGCCTCCCTTCGCGAACAAGTCCTTCTCGCCAATCGTGAAATCGCGCGCCGCGGCCTGGCGCCCCACACCTTCGGCAACGCCAGCGGTATTGATCGCTCCGGCAGCCAGCCGCTGGTGGTCATCAAGCCCAGTGGCGTGGACTACGCCACCATGTCCCCCGGCGACCTGGTCGTCACCGACCTCAACGGCAAGATCGTAGAGGGCGCCCTCCGCCCCTCGAGCGACCTCGACACCCACACCCTGCTTTATCGCGAATTCCCCCAGATCGGCGGCGTCGTCCATACCCACTCGGAATTCGCCACCTCCTGGGCGCAGGCCGGCCGCGCCATTCCCTGCCTCGGCACCACCCATGCCGATTATTTCCATGGGCCTGTTCCGGTTACCGAGCCCCTCACGGAAGATCAGGTGGCCGAGGCCTACGTCCGCAACACGGGCGCGGTGATTGTGAGCCGCTTCCGCCGCGACAACCTCGACCCGGTTGCCGTTCCCGGCGTGCTGGTGGCCGGTCATGCTCCCTTCGCCTGGGGCAAGTCCGCGATGGATGCGGTTGAACATGCCGACGTCCTCGAATACATCGCGCGCCTTGCCTTCCGCAGCGTTCTCCTCGGAGCGGCGGAGTCCGGTTTTCCGGCCTACGTCGGAGAGCACCATTACCAGCGCAAGCATGGTCCGCGGGCGACATACGGGCAGAGATAAGAGACCTCGGAGACCGGCGTGGAATTGGTGTCCGCGGTGCTATCTCCCGCGCTACATCGGTTTACCCGTCGGTTCTCGATTTGCATATCCCTATCCCTTTTCCCGTAGCCCCTCTACTGTTTCCTGCATTCAATCCATTTCGCCGGCAATTGGACGGTTGACGATTCTGACCTGTGGGCAATCTATATACCTCGTGCCCTCAGTGAGTTAAGATGGATCACTACAGTGTTCCATTCACTTGTTCCACATGGCAACCGACGTGCAAATACCATAGGTCTTAGGGAACTTCGGGATGGAGACGAGCCTTTCAAACCGCTTACAGGCGATACTGCTGGCCTTGGCCACAGTTGCGCTGGTGTTGCTGGCGGTCTTGAACTTTCGTCAGGAGACCCGGTTTCAGCAGCCGGATGACCAGGTCTGGTGGAGTGAGGCTCCCGGGGGCAATGGACTGCAGGCATTGCGGGTGCTTGCCGGCGGACCCGGCCAGCATGCCGGCATCGAGCCGCACGACCTGCTTACCGAGGTGAACGATCACCCCGTCCGGCACATCTCTGACCTGGAGCGGGAGCTTTATCGCACCACCCCGTATGGTCAGGCCTTTTACACCATCACCCGGAACGGCATCGCGCTGGATACGCCGGTCAAGGTTATCCCGATTCCCGTGGATCGCAGTCTCGCGGTTGGACTACGCCTGATCGGGCTGATCTATCTGGCCATTGGAATTTACGTGCTGTTCCGCCGCTGGACCGCCCCGCGCGCCACGCATTTCTACCTGTTCTGCCTGGTCTCGTTTGCCCTCTACGCGCTCAAATACACCGGTCAGCTAGGCAATCCGGGTTGGGAAGGCAATCTGGACTGGACCGTCTTCTGGTGCAATATCATTGCGGATTCTCTGCAACCCGCGCTGTTTGTCCACTTTGCCCTCAGCTTCCCCGAAGAGCGCCTGAAGCGCGCGCATCGCGGCTGGCTGCTGCCCCTCATCTATGCCCCGGGGATCGCACTCTTTGGCCTGTGGGTATGGGCCATGAACTACTGGCAGGCGACCGGCCTGTTGAAGCATCGCATGGACCAGACCGGCACGGCCTACGAGGCGGTCTTCTACGTGCTGGCGGCGGCCCTGTTCCTGCGCAGCTATCAGCGCGCCAGCACTCCGCTGCTGCGCCAGCAATTGAAGTGGCTGACCCGCGGCGCGCTGCTCGCGGTGGTGCCGTTCACGCTGTTCTATGCCATTCCGTTCCTGTTCGACCTCCGTCTTCCAGAGGTCTTCACCCGGCTGGCGGGCTTCTCCATTGTCTTCCTGCCCCTGACCTTCAGCTGGGCCATCGTGCGCTACCGGCTGATGGATACCGACCTGATCTTCAAGCGCGGCGTGGCCTACACCCTGGCAACCGGGCTGCTGCTGGGCGGCTACTTCGGCATCGTCGCGCTGACGGCCGAACAGGTCCACACCCACATGCCGGAAGCCGTGCGCGAGTGGGGCCTGGGACTGGCGATCCTCGTCGCCGCCGCGCATCTTCGATCCGCTCAAGCGCCGCATTCAGGGCTGGGTCGATCGCGTCTTCGACCGCCATCGCTACGATTACCGCAAGGCCCTGGTCGAGTTTGGACGCGGACTCAGTTCCGAAACCGATCTGAACGCGCTGCTCGACTCCATCGTCGAACGCCTGCCGCGCACCCTTCTTGTCGCGCGTGTGGCCGTCTTTCTGGCCGGCGAAGACGGCGGCCTGAGACTGGCGGCAGCTCACGGTCTTCCCGCCGAGGCACGCGCCTCGTTTGACCGCGCAGTGCATGCCCCCTCGCCAGGAAGCCTGGCAGTCGCGAGCGCGGCTTCAGCACAGGCGCCGCTTGACCTCGGATTCCTCGACTTCGACGCCGGGCAGCCGCATTCGCACATCTTTCTGGAAAACGCGCAGCAGGCCCTTCATCTCTCGGAAGAGCAACGGCGCACCGCCGCGCTGCTCGATCTGAACTACTACCTTCCCTGTCGCGTGCAGGACGGCGCCGGCCACCCGCACCATCGCGGTGATCGGCCTTGGCCGCACCATCGGCGGCGACTTCCTCTCCAGCGAAGATGTGGAGCTGCTCGAGTCGCTGGCCAGCTACATCGGCATCGCCCTGCAGAACGCCAGCCTCTACGCCCGGCTCGAAGAGAAGATCAGCGAATTTGAGCGCCTCAAGGAATTCAACGAAAACATCGTTGAATCGATCAATGTCGGCATCCTCGCCATCGACCTCGAAGACCGCATCGAAAGCTGGAACGCGCAGATGGAGGCGATGTACGCACTGAGCCGCGGCGAAGCCCTCGGCCAGACGATCCGTTCCGTCTTTCCTGCCGAGTTCTGCGACGCGTTGGACCGCTTCCGCAACGAAGCCGGGCGTGCACCATCTCTACAAGTTCCGCCTGACCACGCGCGCCGGCGAGCAGCGCACCGCCAACATCGCGGTCGCCCCGCTGCTGTCGCGCGACTTCGTCTCCGTGGGCCGCATCGTCCTGGTAGACGACATCACCGAGCGGGTCTCGCTCGAGGCCCAGCTCGCCCAGTCCGATAAGCTCAGCTCCATCGGCTTGCTGGCCGCCGGGGTCGCGCACGAGATCAACACGCCGCTGGCGGTCATCTCCAGCTACGCGCAGATGCTCTCCAAGCAGATGCGCGGCGACACGCGCCTGGGCCCGGTGCTGGAAAAGATCACCCAGCAGAGCTTCCGCGCCGCCGAGATCGCCAACGGCCTGCTCAATTTCTCCCGCACCTCGACCACCGAGTTTCGCGAGACCAATCTCAATCAGGTCATTCGCGAGACCCTGTCGCTGCTGGAGCACCAGTTCAAGACCGCGCAGATCGAGGTGGAGCTGACGCTCGCCGATCAATTGCCCCTGATCCACGGCAACCCCGGGAAGCTGCAACAGGTCTTTCTCAACCTGCTGCTGAATGCCAAGGAGGCCATGCCCGGCGGCGGCCGCCTGCGCGTGGCCACACTGGTCAACGGCCAGGTCGAAGCCGTGGTGAGCGACTCCGGATCGGGCATTGCGCCGGAGCACATGAAGCGCATCTATGACCCCTTCTTCACCACCAAGACCACTCCCAAACCCGGAGACAAGCGCGGCACCGGGCTGGGCCTTTCCGTCTCTTACGGGATTATCCAGGAGCACGCGGGCAAAATTCATGTCGAGAGCGCGATCGGCGCCGGCACAACCTTTCATCTTGAGTTTCCCCTGTTGAGGAATTCTGTCCATGCCTGAGGTCGACCTACCGTTGAACTTTTCCTCTCCCGCCTCTTCCAACAATGCCTCGTACGCTACGCATTCTCGTCATCGATGACGAAGCCGGCATCCGCGAGTCGCTGGAGGTGCTGCTCACCCTCGAGGGCTACTCCGTGCGCATGGCGGCGGATGGCGCGCAGGGTCTGCGCATTCTGGAGATTGAAAACTTCGACCTTGTGCTGCTGGACCTCGCCCTTCCCGGCCAGAGCGGCCTTGAGCTGCTGCCCCAGATCAAGGATCGCCAGCCCGAGCTGCCCGTCATCATGATCACCGCCTACGGCACCGTCGACAACGTGGTCGAGGCGGTCCGCGCCGGCGCCGAGAACTTCGTCCAGAAGCCCTGGGACAACGAAAAGCTGCTGGCCGATATTCGCTCCGCCGTCGCGCGCCACCGCGCCGAAGAAGAAAACCTGCAGCTCAAGCGCACCCTCAAGCAGCGCTACAACTTCGCCAACATCGTCGGCAAGAGCGAATCCATGCTGCGCGTCTTCGACCTGGTGGCCCAGGTCGCGCCCAGCCGCTCCACGGTGCTGATCCAGGGCGAAAGCGGCACCGGCAAGGAACTGATCGCCAAGGCCATTCACGCCAACTCGCCGCGCCGCGACAAGCCCTTCGTGCCCATCAACACCGGCGCCATGCCTTCCGAACTGCTCGAATCGACGCTCTTCGGCCATGTCAAGGGCGCCTTCACCTCCGCGGTCGCCTCGAAGAAGGGCCTCTTTGAAGTCGCCAACGGCGGCACGCTCTTTCTCGATGAAATCGCCACCATGGGCATGGACACGCAGGCCAAGATCCTGCGCGTTCTGCAGGACAGGCGCTTCATGCATCTGGGCGGCATCCAGGAGATTCAGGTGGACGTGCGCATCATCGCCGCCACCAACGTGGACCTGCGCCAGGCGGTGCGCGACGGGCGCTTCCGCGAAGATCTCTTCTATCGTCTCAACGTGATCACCGTCGACCTGCCCCCGCTGCGCGCGCGCCGCGAAGACATTCCCCTGCTGGCCGCACATTTCCTCGAGTATCTACGCCAAGGAAAACGAGCATGCCCGCCCGCAAGCTTTCTGCCGACGCGCTGCGCGCCCTGGTCGACTACGACTGGCCGGGCAATGTGCGCGAGCTCGAAAACTCGATCGAACGCGGCGTGGTGCTCTCCTCAAGCCCCATCATCGGCTCCGACCTGCTGCCCGGCCACATCACCGGCCGCAGCTTTCAGGACGCGCTGCTGGAGCACAATCCCAACGCCTCCCTCTTCGACATTCTTGAAGATATTGAACGCCGCATCATCATTGAAAAGCTGGAGCGCTGCAACTGGAACCAGACCGACGCGGCCGAGCAGTTTCACATCCCGCTCTCCACGCTCAACCAGAAGATCAAGCGCCTCAACATCGAGATCCGCAAGCGCGGCCGGGAATAGAAACGCTGGCCGGGAAAACAACACTTCAATGAAGGAACGCCGGTTGTTGAGGAACACCGGTGAATCGGTGTTGGCGCGCGGGCATTGCAAATGATTTCGTTTCATTGCCTGATCGAGCGGATTTTCGCTATGATGGCTTGCGCCCGGCCAAGCCATTCGTCGCCATTTCCTGCATGGTGCGTCATTCTCCAGTGCTCATGAGGTTCCGATATGAGTGAAGCGTTGTCGTCCCTTTCGGTGCATCTTGCTCTGCCCGAGGACCAAACCGCCGACGAGAAGGAAGAGGCTCTCCACCAGCTTCGGCGGGACCTGCTCGAGACCGACGTCGAGTCGGTGGACAGCCTTGAAGGATCTGCCGCGCCCGCAGGCTCAAAGGGACTGCCCCCGGGCCTGGATACGCTCCTGGTCACGCTGGCAGGCTCGGGAAGCATCCTTGGGACCGTCATCAGTACCATCGCCTCCTGGTCGAGGGACAAGAAGAGCGCCGTCACCATCAAGTACAACGGGAACGAATTCACCTTTGCCAACCCCACGCCCGAGGAACAACACCAGCTGGTGAAGGCGTGCGTGGCCAGCCTGTCACAGAAGAAGGCCTGAATGCCGGCACGCGATGCCCTCATCATCGCCAGCGCCCAGTACAGCGACCCGCTGCTGTGCCAGTTGCAGGCGCCGCAGGCTGATGCCACCAGCCTCAGCGAGGTTCTTTCCAACGCTGACATCGGGGGCTTTCAAACCAAGGCTCTCATCGATCGACCGAGTTACGAGGTAGCCGCCGCCATCGAAGAGTTCTTTCTCGACCGGAGCCTGGACGACCTGCTGCTTCTCTACTTCACCGGCCACGGCATCAAGGACGCGGACGGGCGCCTCTACTTTGCGACCACCAACACCAAGCGCAACCTGCTGCTGGCCACTGCGGTGGCCGCCAGCTTCGTCAACGACGCCATGCTGCGCAGCCGCTCGCGGCGGCAGATTCTCATTTTGGACTGCTGCCACAGCGGAGCCTTTGCGCGCGGCATGGTGGCCAAATCCGACAGCAGCGTGGGGACACGGGACTGCTTCGAGGGCACAGGCCGCATCGTGCTCACCGCCTCCGACGCCACCCAATATGCTCTCGAGGCGGAGAAGGTCACCGGCTCGGGGGTGCGCAGCATCTTCACCGAGGTCCTCGTCGCGGGCCTCAAATCCGGTGAGGCAGACACGAACTGCGACGGGCTGATCTCGCTCGATGAGCTCTTCGCCTACGCCGAAGATCAAGTCAGGGAGCGAACCCCATCGCAGAAGCCGATGAAATGGGCGCTGGGCGCGACCGGAGCGATGATCATCGCGCAAAACAAGAACCCTGTCCTCCATCCCGCCGAACTGCCCAAAAACATCCTCGAGGCGCTGGACCGGTATAACTTCCCTTCCATTCGTCAGGCCGCGGTCAATGAGCTGGGCCGCATGCTGCAGCGTCAGGATCGAGCCGTTGCCCTGGCCGCCGAGCTCCAGCTCAAGGAGCTTCTTACCGACGACAGCCGCAAGATTCAGGAGCTGGCGCAGGGCTTTCTCGACGAGGCTGCCCGTCGCCAGTCGAATCAACCAACGGGGATCGATCGGGCCGACGCCGCGCCAGGGGAAGATCCGCAGGAGACCCAGGTTGCCTCCGCTCAAGTGGAGCGCGAACAGCAAGAGCTGGAAGCAAAGGCGGCAGCAGAGAAGGCCCGGATCGCCGAAGAGCAGAGCAGGCAGGCCGAAGCCGAACGGGCGCGATTGGCCGAGGAAGAACGTCAGCGCGTGGCCGCAGCCGAGCAGACGCGACGCGAAGACGAGTTACGGGAACAGAATGCCGCGGCCGACCGGGCCCGCTTGGCGGGGAAAGAGATTCTGCGTCGCGCCGCCATCAAGAAAGCACAACGCGAGGAGGAAGAGCGCAAAAACGCAGAGGCCGAGAAGCTGCGCGCGGCCGAGACAGAACGCCTGCGTGCGGCTGCGGCAGACAAAGCTCGTCTCGAGCAGGAGGCGCGCGACAAAGCGGCCGCGGAGAAAGCACAACGCGAAGAGGAAGAGCGCAAAAACGCAGAGGCCGAGAAGCAGCGTGCGGCCGAGACAGAACGCCTGCGTGCGGCTGCTGCGGAGAAAGCTCGTCTCGAACAGGAGGCGCGCGACAAAGCGGCCGCGGAGAAAGCCCGTCGCGAGGAGGAAGAGCGCAAAAACGCAGAGGCCGAGAAGCTGCGTGCTGCCGAGACAGAACGCCTGCGTGCGGCTGCTGCGGAGAAAGCTCGTCTCGAACAGGAGGCGCGCGACAAAGCGGCCGCGGAAAATGCGCGTCGCGAGGAGCAGGAAAGTCAGCGCCAGTCGAAATCAGTAGAAACGAATCTGGCCCAGGAAGGTCTCTTCAGGACCGGAGGAAATACACAGACACCATCCTCCCACACCCTCCGAAACTTCCTCATTATCGGGGCGGGCGGTTTGATCATTCTGATCCTCATCATTCGCGGATTCTCAAGCCACGAGACCTCTCCGCCAACCACGGAAACGGATCAACCGAGCATCACACGGGCCCCCTCAACCGATGCTTCCGATGCACCCCCCGCCAAGCCGGACCAGACCGAAAAGCCGCATGGCGCCACCAAAATCGTGCAACCGGAGAAGACTTCTGGCGGCACTTCCGCGATTAACCCGGCCGTGATGCCGCCGGGTACCGGCAATGAGTTCCTTCCCAACATTGACAAGTACCGCCTGAAGGTTCAGCAAAACCCGAAGGACCCGGATGCCCGTTCGGCATACGGAAACGCGCTCATGGAATCTCACGACTACGATGGCGCCATCGAGCAGTTTCGCGTTTCGGTGAGCCTGCCGCCCAAGGACATCGGACGCGCCTACCTGTACCGCGATCTTTCCGAAGCGTATGAACGCAAGGGCGATTTCGAAAATGCGCTTCAGGCCATCCGCAAATCAGTCATCTCGTGGCCCGTCAAGAACGACCCGACGTACTGCAGCGATCCCTTTGAACGCGGCGCGGTGGGACGCATCCTTGAGGAAAAGGGCGACATCGAAGGCGCGACGGCCTATTGGAAGAGCCTGGTGCCGGTTGCCAAAGACCCTCAGGACTGCCAGACCCAGGTCGATCGCCTCACCGCAAAGACCAAGGCGCAATAGTCGAGGGTTGCATTTCGTAAGATGGAACGGCAGCATTCGTTCGTGCACATTGGAGCCCGCCATGGTGGATTTCTGGAAAGACCTCAGGCATGCGCTGCAGATGTTTGCCAGGAATCCCTCGTTCACCATCGCCGCGGTGGCTGCCCTGGCCCTGGGCATCGGCGCCAACACCGCCATCTTCACCGTGGTCAACGCGGTGCTGCTCAAGCCTCTCACCTATCCTGACGCCGATCGTATGGTCGATTTTCTGGCGCACACAGCCGGCCTTGCCAATAACCTTCACAATATCCCGGAGTTTCACTTCTTTGAGAGGCAGACGAAAATATTCAAAGAGGTCGTGGCATACGACAACGCGGGTCCCGGCTTTAACCTTACCGGGGGCCATCCGGAGCAGGTCCATGGTATTCACGTTACGGAGGGCTACTTCCGCGTCTATGGCGCGCCCGTGGTGCTGGGGCGGACCTTCACCGCGCGGGAGGATTCGCCTCACGGCGGCCATGAAGTGGTCTTGAGCTACAGCTTATGGCAGGGCAGGTTCGGCGGCGACCCGGCCATCGTAGGGAAATCGCTCTCGCTGGGCAATGAGCCTTATACCATTGTCGGCGTGATCGGAAAGGGTTTCGTCGCCGACCCGCAGGCTGACATCTGGCTGCCCTTTCAGTTTGACCCCATCAGCACCGACCAAAACCTGTTCTTTGAGGTGACCGGACTGCTCCAGCCCGGCGTTACTGTGGCGCAGGCCAATGCCGAATTACGGACGGCGGCGCCCGATTACCACCGTGAGTTCCCCAACACCGATTGGCGGCCGATATTTTACAGTTGGACCACTGCGCGACAGCATCATCGGCGATGCGCGGAATTCCCTGATGACGATGCTGGGTGCGGTAGCACTGGTGCTGTTGATCTCCTGCGCCAATGTCGCCAGTCTGCTGCTGGTGCGCGCCACGGTGCGCAAACGCGAGTTCGCGATCCGCTCCGCACTGGGAGCCGGCCGCGCCCGCATCGTGCGCCAGTTGCTGACGGAAAGCATATTGCTCTCCCTAGCCGGCGGCATTCTCGGCATGGCTGTCGGCTTCGTCGGCGTGCGAGCACTGCTCGCCGTCAGTCCCGCGGGCCTGCCTCGCATCGGCGAGGACGGTTCCGCGATCACCATGGATTGGCGGGTACTCGGCTTCACCCTCGGGGTCTCGTTGCTTACGGGCATCCTCTTTGGGCTGTTCCCTGCCTTCACCGCTTCGCGCTCCGACCTGAACTCCACCCTCAAAGAGAGCGGCGGGCGCTCCGGGACAGGACTCCGTCACAACAAGGCACGCTCTCTGCTGGTCGTCAGCGAGGTCTCGCTGGCCCTGGTCCTGCTGATCGGCGCGGCGCTTCTCATTCGCAGCTTCGTCGCCCTCCACGAGGTGAATCCGGGCTTCGATGCGCACAACGTGCTGACCCTGGAGATGTCGCTCAACGGCAATCGGCTACCAGAACACAGCCGGCATCGAGCAGCTCTTGCGCGATGGCCGCGAGCGGCTCAATGCCCTTCCTGGAGTGGAGCTTGCGGCCGCCGGCTTTTGGCTGCCCGATCGATGTCGAAGACGGAACCGGCTTTCCAGATCGTCGGGCGTCCCGTCGAGAAGAACGGCTGCGGAAGCCAGTGGATGAGCGTTACGCCCGGGCTATCTGAGCCTGTTCAGGATCCCTGTTCTGCGTGGCCGCGATTTCACTGAAAACGACACACGTCGGCACGCCCAGCGTCGTGCTTATCAACGAGGCGCTGGCCAGGAAATGCTGGCCCGGCGAAAACCCCATCGGGCAGCACATCACTGGACGGGAACGAAGTGGGGGGGATTGAAACGATCATCGGCATCGTCGCCGACTCTCACAACAGCGGCCTCGGCAAGCCTGCCGACCCCATGATGATGATTCCCATCGCCCAGGTGACGGATGCCTATAACGCAGCCTATGCCAATATCCAGCCGCTCTTCTGGGTGGTGCGAACCCGCGGCGATCCGCACCCATCCATTCCCGCCATTACCGAGCAATTGCGCATCGCGAGCGCGGGATTTCCGGTGGGTCATGTCCGCACCATGGACGAGGTCATGGGCCACTCGACGGCGCGCGAAAACTTCCGCATGGTGGTACTTGACAATCTTCGGCGCGGTCGCGCTGATCCTGGCCGCGATCGGGATCTATGGGTTAATGGCCTACTCCGTCGAGCAGCGCACCCAGGAGATGGGCATCCGCATGGCCCTGGGGGCGGATCGGCACGCGATCCGCAAACTCGTGGCCTGGCAAGGAATGAGGCTCGCCCTGGTCGGTGTATTGGTCGGAGTCGCGGCTGGCTTCGGCCTCAGCCGGCTGATCGCCAGCCTGCTCTTCGGGGTAAGCGCATGGGACCCGGTGGCGTTCGTCGCTGCCCCCGCAGCCCTCTTCGTGGTGGCGCTGATCGCCGTGTGGCTTCCGGCCGCGCGGGCTTCTCGGGTCGACCCGATTCAGGCCCTGCGCACGGAGTAGATGCGCTTCCTCAGCTACTTTTCCAGGGTGCGGAACCACTTCTTTAGAAATGCCCGCAATCCGGCCGGCGGCTTCAGCCATATATCTGCCGCCGTTTCGCGCAGATCCGACCGCATGAGCACGCTCAAGTGGGGTCCGGATTTTACCTGGTTGACGGCGCGGAACGCCGCCTCATCGGTAAGGTCGTCGCCAAGGTAGGCAACCGGTGTGCCGGGCGGCTCTTCCGCGACCAGGGCGTCGATGGCGCCGCCCTTGTCGCGGCCCACCCGCAGTTCCAGCCCGCCTTCGAATTCAAGAAGGTTCAGGCCTTCCAGGCGAGACATGGGTTCGAAAAGCTCCCGCGTCCGGGTCTCGATAAACTTCGCCGTGCGCGGGGAGGCTCCGCGCCAGTGCATCACCGCGGCGTTGGCCTTGTCTTCAAACTGGCCGCCCAGGTTGTTGTGGCGCAGATGATCGCGGAGCTCGTCCAGCCGGCGCTGAGTTTCAGGGGGCGCCTGTTCCAGTTCCCGCTTTCCATCCGGATGCAGGCGCTCGGCTCCGTGCAAGCCCCACACTTCGAGCGGCGGGTCAACGATGGGGGGGTTGCCGCGCAGCAAGGGCAGAATCTCCTTGGCTGGACGCCCCGTGATCACCACCATGCGGGTGCGGCCCTGCCGCTGGATGCGTCCGATCGCTTCCCGCACACCTGTCCAGGGACGTGCCTTCATGCGATCCACCCGAAACGGGGCTAAGGTACCGTCGTAGTCCAGCAATAAAAGGGGAGTCTTGCCTTTTGAAAATGTACTTAAAAATTCATCGAGCTTCTTGGCCGTCTCGTCAGTCACATTCTTCTCACATTCACGCCCGTTTTCGGTGGGCCCTGTCCCCCCCGTGAACCAGAACCGGCTCCGGGCGGACTACATTAGTCATCTCAGCGTTCTCGAGGCGCAGGTCGCGCAGGTCGCCGAGCACGCTGGCTGCCCACCGATAAACGTTGTGTTCCATCACTTGCCGCCGCATCCGCTGCATGCGCATGCGCCTTTCGCCAAACCCCATCTCCAGGCCGCGGTGAATCGCATCCGCTACCCCATCGATGTCGTACGGATTCACAATCAGGGCATCGCGCAACTCTACCGCCGCGCCCGTAAACTTGCTCAGCACCAGCACACCGTCCTCGTCGTCGCGCGCCGCGAGATATTCCTTGGCCACCAGGTTCATGCCATCGTGCAGCGACGTCACCAGGCAGATGTCCGCGGCTCGATACCAGCGCGTGACCTCTTCATGGCTGCATTGACGTTCGATGAGAATAATTGGACGCCAGTTAGCTGTCTGGAAGCGGTTATTGATTCGCTCCACTATTTCCTCAACCTTGCGGGTGAGGTCCATGTAGCTGGGAATGCGCGTGCGGCTGGGCGCCGCGATCTGCACCATCGAAACGTGACCGCGGTGCCAGGGACGCTCTTCGAACAGGCGTTCCAACGCCATCAGCCGCTCAACGATGCCCTTGGTGTAGTCCATGCGATCCACGCCGACGATCAGGCTCTGCGCCCGGACTCCGAACTCCTTCAACAGCTCGTCGCGCGTCGGACCCCAGGCCGGTCTGTCCGCCCCTGAATCCTCGATCACCACGCTTACCGGGTAGGGGCGGATGGTGGTGGTATGGCCGTGACGGCGCGCGGTCATATGTTCACGGTCGGTTCGCGCCTCAAGCACGCGGTCGATGGTAGCCAAAAAGTTATTGCAATGCAGCGGGATGTGGAAGCCGATCAGGTCCGCGCCCAGAAGGCCTTCCAGCAATTCGCTCTGCCACGGGCAGATACCAAATGCCTCCGGATTGGGCCACGGAATATGCCAGAAGATCGCCACCCGCGCGTCGGGGCGCGCGGCCTTGACCATGCGCGGCAACAGAGCGAAGTGGTAATCCTGAACGAAGACGATGGGGTTGGCGCTGCCCTCCATCTCGTGGAGCAGCGCGTCGGCAAACTTCTGGTTCACGTCCTGGTAGGCCGCCCAGTCCGAAGCGCGGAAGATGGGCCGCGTGTGGGCAATGTGGCAGAGCGGCCAAAGCCCTTCATTGGCGAACCCGTCGTAGTAGCTGGACTCTTCTTCAGCGCTAAGCCACACCCTGCGCAGGGTGTAGCGCGGGTCGTTGGGGGGCACCCGGAGGCGATCGTTCTCGTCCACCACCGAAGCGTCTTCGTTGCCGCTGCCATGCGCCACCCAGACCCCGTCGCAGGCCAGCAGAACCGGCTCGATGGCCGTCACCAGGCCGCTCGGCGGAGTAGCGCACACGGTTTCCCTGCCCTTGCGGACATGAACGTAGGGCTCGCGATTGGAGACCACGAAGATGCGGCTGGAGCCCAGCCGTTCACGCACGTGAACCGTGAGCCGCTCCGCGGTCCACAGATTTTCCCCGGCATCGCGCAGGCGCGCCTCGGCCGCAGCCGCGGCGCGGGCCTCGAGCAGGCTTTCGGTGATGGTCTCCACTTCCCGCGCCAGCGGAGAAAAGAGGCTCAGATCGCCGGAATTGACGCCGGACTCATCATCGATGTGGCCCATGCGGAGGCGGCGAAGACGCTCGGCCAGGCGGGTGATGGGCCGCATCAGGAACCACCGCACCATCAGAAACGTCACGCCAACGATCAGAATTACGAAAGCCAGGATGCGCCAGAAACTCTGCTGCCAGACCGCGGTCGCCTCGGCGCTGATGTAGCCGGCATCTTCCAGTACGACCAGCGCACCGGCAGGCTGACCGTTCACATGCAGCGGAACCGCCTCGTCCAGCCATTGCACGGAGCCCGTGTGCCCATAGGCGCTCGAATTTTCGCCCTTCTTGATAGCTTGCTTAACTGGTCCGGCGGGCAAAGAGTTGAAAACGTCCGGGGGACCATCGGATGTGATCAGGGTTCCGTGCGCGTCGTACACACCGAGGCCGAGAGCCTCTTCGCGGCTGCGCAGGAAGGCGGCCTGGGCGGCAATGTCGGGTGTTTTGCCCGCACGCCAGGGCCTGCTCCACCCCCGGCTGCAGGCTGGTTCCGATCCACGCCGTGCGGCGCGCAAGTTCCCGGTGCAACACGTGCTTGTGAGCCAGTACTTCAAAATATGTCGAGGCAAGGGAGACCACGGTGATTCCCGCGATCAATGCAAGGATCAACCTGATACGAAAGGAACGCATCCCACCCCTTTCCCCTTAAATGGGCACACTCCGACGTCGAGGCTTCTATTAAGCACGCAGAGGGCCAGTTACTAAGATGCTTAAAACGTGGTTACTGATTCGCCAAGGTGACTCCGACAGTGAAATTCCTGCCGCGGATGGGGTAATTTTTGCCGACCGGCCAGGGCGACGATCCAGCCTTGTTCCAAGCATACTTCGTTATCCCGCTTCGAGTACGTGGTTATGGCAGTTCCCCACATGCGCTATCCTGTCCCCAGAGCTATACCTTCCGGCGCGAGCCTGCGCCGCCCAGAGAGGCAACCGCGCGGCATACGATGGCGTTTGACACGATCGACAGGACTGCCAAACAACTCGTGCTGACCGTGCAGGAGTATTCCCTGTTCGCCTACAGGGCCGTGCTTAACCTGTTCAGCCCGCCCATCTACTGGGTAGACTTTCTGCTCCAGGCCGAGATTATCGGGGTCGGCTCGGCGGCCATCGTCATCCTGGCCGGCTTCTTCACCGGCGCTGTGCTGGCCGTGCAGTCCGCGGCGACGCTGGCGGATTTCGGCGCCACCGCGGTCACGGGCCGATTCGTCAGCATGAGCATGATTCGCGAACTGGGACCCGTGCTGACCGGCATCATGGTCTCCGGCCGTAACGCGTCCTCGATGGCCAGCGAACTCGGCTCCATGGTGGTCACCGAACAGATCGACGCCATGCGGGCGCTGGGCGTCGACCCCATGCGCAAGCTGGTCACGCCGCGCGTCGTGGCGACCGTGACCATGCTTTTCTTCCTCACCATCATCTCCGACGCATTCGGAACCATGGGCGGCGCCTTCGTCACCATCTTCATGAATGGCCAGAACGGCACGCAGTACTTCTCCATGGCCTACCAGTACCTCCACGGGCAGGACATCTTCCAGGGCCTGGTCAAGCCCCTGTTTTCCGGCTTCATCATCGCCAGCATCGGCTGCTTCTACGGGCTGCGGACCACGGGAGGAACCGAGGGCGTCGGCCGCTCCACCATTCAGGCCGTGGTCACCTCGTCGGTGCTGATCATCTTTGTGGACTTCCTGGTCAGCCAGATCATGGTCGCCCTGTTCAACCGATGAGCGACACATCCACCATCGCGCAGACGGGCCCCGCAGCGGCGGACTCCGCTGAACCCGTCCTGGTCTTCGAGAATGTCTCGATCGCCTTCGATGGACCGCCGGTATTGGATAACGTCAGTTTCTCCGTCGGCCCGCACGAAACGCGCATCCTGCTCGGACCCGCCGGCGTAGGCAAGAGCGTACTGCTCAAACTCGCCAACGGGCTGCACCGGCCGGATGCGGGTCGCATCCTTCTCTTCGGCGAAGACATCGGCAGCCTTCCGGAGGCAAAACTTCTACCCATGCGCATGCGCACCGGGATGGTGTTTCAGGAAGGCGCGCTCTTCGATTCTCTGTCGGTGCGCGACAACGTGGCCTACCAGCTCATCCAGGAGGAGATACCCGACCCCGAAATCGACTCCAGGGTGATGGAGGCTCTCCGCTTCGTGGGCCTCGAACAGACCTTCAGCCTCTTTCCGGGCAGCCTGTCGGGGGGCATGCGGCGCCGCGTCGCCATCGCCCGCGCCCTCATTCACCAGCCCGAGATGCTGCTCTATGATTCCCCCACCGGCGGCCTCGATCCCGTCACTTCCACCAACATCATCGAGTTGATCGTGAAGCAGCGGGATGTCTACAAGACACCCTCCGTGCTGGTCACCCACCGGCTTCAGGACGCGTTTACGATGTGCAGCCATCGCTTCGATTCCGAACAGAATCGCATGGTCCCGCTGGCCTCGCGTGAGACCGATCCCAATACCACTTTTCTCATGCTCAATGAAGGCCGGCTGATCTTCAACGGATCGCTGCACGACCTGGTGCACTCGGAAGATCCCTTCGTACGCGAGTTTCTGGAGTAGCGCCAATGGCGGCCGTCAACCAATGAAAGTCACGTTTAACCCAGGAATGGGGCTCGGTTCTGACCTCAATCCGCATAGCAGCGTCACTCAAAGTTAAAAAATCAATTAAAATAGCAGTTGGCCTGTATCAGCCCATCCACATCATGGGAAGGATCTAACTGCGCCGGAGTATTGCGCGCACCTCTTGCTCTATGCCAATTTATCCGAGCGGCCCAGCTGCCGTTCACATTGATCAGTTTGAACCGGAATTGCCAGGCCGCCATCCTGCCCTCCTGGTGCTTCACGGCGCCGGGGGAAGTGCATCGCACCGGATGACTCAGTTCGCCCCCACCCTGCTCAAGGCCGGAGTCGCCACGTATGCGCCTCGCTACTTCGACAAGACCGGCACCCGCCAGGCGACCACCGAAATGATCCTCGATGGCAGGCACTTCCCCGCCTGGCTGGCGGCGGTTCGGGATGCAGTGTCCTACGTGGCTTCGCGCCCGCGCGTCGACCCGTCGCGCATCGGCGTGCTGGGTATCTCCCTGGGCGGGTTCCTTGCCGTTGCCCTCGCCATCGAAGACCAACGCATCCGCGCCGTGGTGGAACTCTCGGGCGGGGTGGCTCCCGGCTGGGAAAGCCGCCTCTCCTCAAACATGCCCCCCACTCTGATCCTGCATGGCAGTGAAGACAGCGTGGTGCCCGTCTCCGAGGCGTACAAGCTGGAGAAGCTGCTCAAGGATCGCCGCGTCGATCACGAGATCGAGATCTTTCCCCGGGAGGCGCACTGGCTGTCGCCCTCAGCGCAGCTTCAGTTGCTGATGCGCTCGGCGGAGTTCCTGGGCCGTCATCTCGAAGTAAGCGCCGACCTGGCCACTTTATAGGTAGCTGCATTCCGGCCGTGCGGCAGAAGCATATGGGTGCCACGAGATGCGCCGAACATGGCGCGATCTGTCCGGCCGACGCCTTCCGCGCATCCAAGTTCTTCGGGCCATGGAACTTCGCCTGGGGGCTATGCAGACACCACAATTGATTTCAGATCCAGTCGAATCTTCAAAACAGGCCGGGCTTCGCTACGTCACCGACTCCAAGCCTGGCATCACGCGCAGGAAGTGGCGTAACGGCTTCCGCTACTTCGACGCTCACGGCGAGCGGGTCACGGATGAAACGGTACTGGGGCGCATCAAGTCTCTCGCCATTCCTCCGGCGTGGACCGATGTCTGGATCTGCCCCAGCGCCAACGGCCATCTGCAGGCCACGGGCCGCGATGCCCGCAAGCGCAAGCAGAGCCGCTATCACCCGAAATGGCGCGAGGTTCGCGACGAAACCAAGTACGAACGCATGAAGCTCTTCGGCGAAGCGCTGCCCAAAATTCGCGCGCACGTGGAGCGCGATCTCTCCCTGCCCGGCCTGCCGCGCGAAAAGGTGCTGGCCACCATCGTGAGGCTGCTGGAGACCACCTTTATCCGCGTGGGCAACGAAGAGTACGCGCGGGAGAATCACTCCTATGGCCTCACCACCATGCGCGAAAAGCACGTCGATGTGGACGGCTCGACGGTGCGATTCAAGTTCAAGGGCAAGAGCGGCAAGAACCACACCATCGACCTGAATGACCGGCGCCTGGCGCGCATCGTGAAGCGCTGCCTCGACCTGCCCGGATACGAGCTATTCCAGTATCTCGATGAAGACGGCGAGCACCACAGCGTCGATTCCGCCGACGTCAACGAATACCTGCGCGCCATCACCGAGGAGCAATTCACCGCCAAGGACTTTCGCACCTGGGCCGGCACCGTGCTGGCCTGCGCCATGCTGCGCGAGTTTGAAGCCTTTGATTCGCAGACCCAGGCCAAGAAGAACGTGGTGCAGGCCGTCGCCGCGGTCGCCGAGCGCCTGGGCAACACGCCCTCGGTCTGCCGCAAGTGCTATGTGCATCCCGGCGTGATCGAAACCTACATGGGCGGCTCGATGCTGAAGGCCTTTGAAAAGCAAGTCAGGAAAGAGCTGCCGCAATTCTTCCCATGAGCTGCGCCAGGAAGAGCTCGACCTGCTGCACCTGCTCGAGCACCGGGCGAAGCTGGCGGCTTGATGGTTCAAAGCCGGGCGCGCATCGCGTTTCCCGCGTACAAATCTCGTTGCTGGCGCCTGAAGCAGCCGTGTCAGCCTGCGATCTTCAGTTTGGCGGGGCGGTCGAAGGAGGCTGTTTCTTCTTGCCGAAGAGTTTCGACAGGTCCGGTCTTATTGAGGATGTCGGCGCCTTTGCTGCGTAAAGTTGCGGCGTTGCCTTTCATCAGGCCGCTGACATCCGCGGTGATGACCGGGTTCTCCGCTGTGCCGGTGATGTTGATGGGAATGCCGGTGGCAGTCGAGGGTTTGGCGGCGGCAGATGTGCTGTTCAACTTTGTAAGAAGATCTACCCCGAGTTTATTGAGGCCTCTTGGCGCTCGTGACTTTGGAGATCAGGTGGAAGTTGAGCTCGCCGGAAGGAGACACGGTGCCGCTGCCGGTCGACTCGCCGAGGGCAGGAAGTACGGAGTAGATATTCGTGCTCTCGCTGCCCGCTTTGGTGATGCGTATGTCGGCGCGGGAGATGTCGATGGCCGTGGTATCGCCGGTCTTGATGCCACCCAGGGCGGCGATGCCAACGATCTTGGAGCCGAGGTTGTACCCTACCAGCTGTGTATTTTTGATCTCGTAGGAGCCGACGATCACGTTGTCTTTTGCCGAGCCCTTGATGGTCGAAGCTGGCCGACAGCGTTCCACCCTTGAGGACCGCGCCGTTGGGAAGCTTTACGCCGACGGCGGGCATGAGCGCCTGCAGACCGTCGATGGGGACACTTTGGGCCAGCAGCTTGAGATCGAAGACCGGTTCGTTCGCGGCGAGTTGATAGGTGCCTTTGATGTGAATTGCGACCGCGCCGGTCTGAAGGGCGAGATCGGAGACCTGGCCACTGTTGTCTTTGAGGGAGTGGCCAACCTGATAGTCGATATCGAGCGGATGCGGGGCGGCCTTGCCGCCTTTGAGGAGGATGAGGTGCTCGGCGTGAACTTTGCCGTCGCTGGTGACGTTCATGCCGTCTGACACGATGTGGGCGTCAAGGCCGGCGATCATGGAGATGCCGGCCGCCGGGTCGACGTACCCGGCGGCGACGGGATCCAGGTGCTTGATATTGACCTGCGCGTCGAAGATAGTGGCGGCGGCGTCTTGCGTATTGATGGGCCCGACGTTCCCGGAGACCCGCACCTTGCCGTCGCCGGGCAGCGAGGCGCTGACCGTGAAGGGAAAGGCCTCGCTCAGGGAGAAGTGCTCCAATCTTGACATCGAGATGGTCGTAGACCTGGGGATTTCTCTGCAAAGGCAGCGTTTCTACCCTGGCGTCGCCGTCTTTGATGGTGATGAGGCCGACGGGGAGATCGGGTAACGCGGCCGGTTGAGTGGTGTTCTGAGAGACGGCGCTGCTGTGGCTCAGGGTGGCAAAGTTCCAGGTGCCATCCTCGGCGCGGATCAGATGGATTTGGGGAGCATCGACCTCAAAACTCCGCACAATCAGTTGTCTGTTGAAGAGGAGTGGCTTCATCTGAACGCCAATGCGCAATCGTTTCGCGGTGAAGAATGGAGCCTGGCCAAACTTTGGAGTCTTCGGCTACCGCGAGATCCTTTGCCACCAGGCTCCCGGTCATGACGGAGAGGCTCAGAGCGCCGAGGGTGACCTTGCGGGAAAGGGCTGCGCTCAGCCGGCTCTCGATCACCGGGCGAAACGTGTTGGCGTCCACGAAGAGGGGATGGCTGCCGCGACAACGATTGGCAGTGCTATGACTGCAGCCAGACCGATCTTGACCGGCTTCTTCATGAAACCTCCGCATTTGCGAAACGGGCTACTCCAACTTCATCGCCCAGCTTCGTTTTTTCAATGGTCGCAATTCGGTCACGGACACCATGGAGGAAGACTAAACGATAGTCCACACCGCGGCTCAATGGAGTACCTTACAATGAGCTTTGTGCCTCGCCAAAAGCCCCTTCCGATCCAGTTCGGTGACTCAAGACAATCCGTCTTGTAGTCTTGCCGAGGAGCGCGACTCCGTTGCGATAAGGTTTTGGGGGGTAAGGGAGTGAGGGGGTGGAACCAGCTCTCCCTGGTCCACCAGTTGAGCTCTTAGAATTTCGGGTTCAGCTCCGAACGGCAGGTGCGGAATGGGCTTCAAATTTCAAGGCTTCGATTTTCTTCATCTCGATGCAGGCTTCAGCGAGGACGAACTCCTCGTCCGCAAAACCGCGCGCGACTTTGTCGAGGACAACCTCGTTCCCATCATCGAGGCCTGCTTCCGCGAGGGCCGTTTCCCGCGCGAACTGGTGCCCGTCATGGGCGAGCTGGGCTTCTTCGGCGCCAACCTGCAGGGCTATGGCTGCGCCGGCATGTCCAACGTGGAATACGGCCTGGTCATGCAGGAGCTGGAGCGCGGCGACTCCGGCTTTCGCAGCTTCGTCAGCGTGCAGTCGGCGCTGGTCATGTATCCCATCTACACCTTTGGTTCGGAAGAGCAGAAGAACGCCTGGCTTCCGGCACTGGCTGCCGGCCGAAAGCTGGGCTGCTTCGGCCTGACCGAACCCGGCTTCGGGTCAAATCCGGGAGGCATGACCACCACCGCCCGCAAGTCCGGCGACGAATACATTCTCAACGGCGAAAAGATGTGGATCACCTCCGGCAACATCGCCGATGTGGCCGTCATCTGGGCCAAGGTTGAAGACGAAGACAATCGCGTCCGCGGCTTCCTGGTCGAGACCGACCGCCCCGGCTTCCGCGCCGACGAGGTGCATGGCAAATGGTCGCTGCGCGCCTCGGTCACCAGCGGTCTGTCGCTCGAGAACGTGCATATTCCCGCGGCCAACCTGCTGCCCGGCACCGGCGGCCTGAAGAGCCCGCTGATGTGCCTCAACCAGGCGCGCTACGGCATCAGCTGGGGTGCGATCGGCGCGGCGATGGACTGTTACGACACGGCTCTGCAGTACGCCAAGACGCGCAAACAATTCCACGGCCAGCCCATCGCCAGTCATCAGCTCATCCAGGAAAAGCTGGTCTGGATGGCCAGCGAAATCTCCAAGGCTCAGTTGCTGTCGCTGCATGTAGGCCGGCTCAAGGACGCCGGCAAAGTGGGCTTTGAACACATCTCCATGGCCAAGCGCAACAACGTGTGGATGGCCCTCGAAACGGCGCGCATGGCTCGCGATATCCTGGGAGCAAATGGGATCACCGAGGACTACCCCATCATGCGCCACATGATGAACCTCGAATCGGTGAAGACCTATGAGGGCACCCACGATATTCACGCGCTCATTCTGGGTCAGAGCCTGACCGGGATTGCGGCGTATTAATGTCGCGCTATCTCTCACGCTTGCGGGGGATTCAGCCTGATCGGGAGCCCGGGTATAATTTCGATGTCACAATAAAAAGGGTGTATGGCAATATAGTCAGTTAACAGGGTTCGTTGGTTCCAGGGTTGCGCCATTTTTGACGCTGGCCCTTCAGCGGCGGGCGTAAGAATCAGCCCGTTTCGGCCACGCCCCTGAACTGTCTCGAGACAAGGATCTCAAACTCCGACAAGCTTCCGAATGCAGAGCTACCTCAAGCGTTTCAGCGTAATCGCCGGTTTTGCCCTGCTGCTGGTCGTCCTGATCGGCAACGGCCTTCTGACCCGACGCGAGCTGGGCGTACTGCTCACGGAGCAGGAGCGCCTGGGCGACGCGCGCACCATCCTGCTTGAACTCGCGAAGACCGAATCGCTCTTGAAAGACGCGGAAACCGGCCAGCGGGGATTTCTTTACACCGGAGATCCGAAATATCTCGCCCCCTACGA
Organism: uncultured Acidobacteriaceae bacterium; assembly: GCA_963737665.1. Taxonomy (GTDB): domain Bacteria; phylum Acidobacteriota; class Terriglobia; order Terriglobales; family Acidobacteriaceae; genus Telmatobacter. The sequence continues at coordinate 143,452 of CAVTTW010000013.1, read as the reverse complement.
TCTGGCGCGCACGCAGATCGATGCACAGCTGGACGAGCTGGCCAAGGTGACCGCCGCCGATCCGCGTCAGCAGGCTTCCATTGCCGAACTGCGCACGCTGGCCCACAGCAAGCTTGCGGAACTTGCCCAGACCATCGCCCTCTATCGCTCAGGCAAGCCGGAACAGGCCCGCTCCCTCGTGTTGTCTGACTCGGGCCTGGTCATCATGAACCACATCCGTGACGTGATCAACCAGGTCGAGCAGGAAGAGGGTGCGGTCGAGTCTGCCCGTGCCGCCGACTACCTGCAAAGTGCCCGCCATACGGTGGCAAGCATCTACCTGGCATCGATTCTGGCCATACTGGGGCTGGTTCTGCTGGCCTATTACATCCTGCGGGAGATGGACCTGCGCGAAAAACATGGGCAGGCCATCCGCGAGCGTGAGGAGTGGTTCCGGGTCACATTGACCAGCATCGGCGATGCCGTGATCGTTACCGATGAGCACGGAGCGATCCGGTTCCTCAACCCCGTTGCAGAGTCGCTGACAGGGATCACTTTTCGCGACGCGCATGGGCGCGATATTCACGATGTGTTTCCCATCTTCAATGAGTTCACCGGCGCCCGGACGCAGAATCCCGTAAAAAAGGTGATGGACGAGGGGCGCGTAATCGGCCTCGCCAACCACACCGTGTTGCAACACACCGATGGACACCTGATTCCGATCGAAGACAGTGCCGCGCCCATCCGCGACGATCAGGCTCGATTGATTGGGGTGGTGCTGGTATTTCGCGACGTCACCAACGAACGCAAGTCACAGGACCTGCTGCGCAAGAGCGAGAAGCTGACCGCGGCTGCTCGCCTTTCCGCAACTGTGGCCCACGAGATCAACAATCCGCTGGAAGCCGTCGGCAACCTGATCTACATCGCCAAAGGGTCGCCGCACGCCTCGGCTGACATCGTCCATCAGCTGAGCCTCGCGGAACAGGAACTGGAGCGGGTCGCACACATTACGCGACAGACGCTCGGCTTTTATCGCGAAACCAACGAGGCGGAGCCCATTGACATTGCGACCGTGATCGATGCGGTTTTAAGGCTGTATTCCAACAAGCTGCGCTCCAAAAACATTCGCATCGAGCGCGAATTCGGGGATTGCCCCCGCATTATTGGTGTGGCCGGCGAGTTGAAGCAGGTCGTCTCCAACCTGGTCTCGAATGCCGTCGATGCCGTGGCCGCCGAGGGTACGATCCGCTTTCGCCTGGGGTGCATGACCGACGGTGAGCACACCAACGTACGGATCGTGATTGAAGACGACGGGCCCGGCATTCCCGCCGAAAATGTTCAGCGCATCTTTGAGCCGTTCTTTACCACCAAGAAGGATGTCGGGACAGGACTCGGCCTCTGGGTCACCAAGGAGATCGTTGAGCGCCACGGAGGCACCATCACGGTGCGTTCCCACGAACGGAATGGCTCTTCGTCCGGTGCGGCCTTCGCGATCCTTCTTCCCTGCGACCCGAACCGGCATGCCGGTCAGCCTCCTGTCCTGCACGGCGAGCAGTAAGCCGGAATGCTCTGGCACGCCGCGGCGTACGGCGAGCACTCCATCGACAAGCCGGGCCTGATGCGGCATAGTCGTATCCATGCCTGTCTCCTTCCTGCGTCCGCCATCGATGTGTCTTACCGCTGCACTGGCCGTATTGGGTCTCAGCCTCGCTCCAGTTTGCCTTTCGCAACAGTCGCCGGCAGCCGGTCCCATCGTGCTTCATGCCGCCCGCCTGCTGCAGGTAGACACCGGCAACATCCTTGCACCGGGAGAGATTCTTATCGACGCGGAACGCATCCGCGCGGTGGGAAAGTCAGTTGACCATCCGCAGGGATCGCGCGTCCTCGATCTTGGCGATACGACGCTGTTGCCGGGACTGATCGATGCCCATGTGCACCTGTTCCTCCACCCCGGCGCGGAAGACCTGCAGACCGTCGAGGAATCGGTTCCGTGGCGCGTGATCCTCGCCGAACAGGCAGCCCGGGCGGACGTGATGGCCGGGTTCACCGCCGAGCGGGATATGGGTACCGAGGGCGCCGGCTCCGCCGATACCGCGGTACGCAACGCCATCGACCAGGGCCTCATTCCCGGACCGCGTCTTCGCATCAGCGGCAACGCCATCGATATTCTCGGCGGCCACGAAGACGCCAATCGCTACAACCCCGCGCAGCATGTGCTGTCCAATGCCGATTACGCCAACTCTTCAGAACAGATCATCGAGGTAATGCGCGAGCAGCACAAGGAGGGCTCGGACTTCGCCAAGATCTACGAGACGGGACCGGACAAGATGGTAGCCGGAGAGCTCCACACACCCTACCAGTACACCGCAGCGCAGCTCAGCGCGGCGGTCGAGGAAGCGCACCGCCTGGGCACGGTTGTCGCCGTCCACGCCATGGGGGAGCCGGGGACCCTCTACGCGGCGCAGGCCGGCGTCGCCTCCATCGACCACGCCACCCATCTCAGCGATGAAACCATCCGCCTCATGCGCGAGAAAGACATCTTCGCCGTGCCCACCTTCACCATCTTTGAATACTTCGCGCACCACCGTTCCAACGCGGCAGAGGCTGCCAGCGAAGGCGCGTTGCTCGACTACAAGATCGCCGAATTCAAGAAGCAGGTGGCGGCCGGCGTGCCGTTTGCGGTGGGTTCGGATGTAGGCCCGTTCCCGCACGGGACCCAGGCGCGCGAACTCGAGCTGATGGTGCAGTACGGCATGAAGCCGCTTGCGGTCCTGCAGGCTGACATGATCCACGGCGCGAAGTTGCTGGGATGGGAAGGGCAGATCGGCGAGTTAAAACCCGGTTATTTCGCCGATGTCATCGCGGTGCCCGGCAATCCACTCGACGACATCACAGCGGTGGAACACGTGAGCTTTGTGATGAAAGACGGCGTCGTAATGAAACAGTAAAACTAGCTGCCGGCGCTGGTTTGTTTCGCGCGCCTGTTCTCAATCTTCGCGAGCGCTTCGCGGTATCGCTTGGACTTTCGATCGGCGAGAGAGTCTTCGATGCCCTTGCGATATCCGCCCAGGTAGATGGAGTACAAGATCGCCAGGGAACAGCCGATGCCCCACAGAAATCCCAGGCAAAGTCCCATCAGCGCGGCTGGAGTGAAGGCGGTCATCGTGCTGAACTCCTTCTCACGGATGCCTACACCGCGATTGTAAAGCTGTCCTCGGTGCGCGTGACCGCATGATACAGGGTGTCGCGCTCGACCGGAACACGCCCGGCCTCGGTGATCAGCCGGCACAGTTCCTTGCGCGTCATGCCCTGCGGCGTGGTGGCGCCGGCATCGTGGTAGATCTTCTCCTCGATGACCGTGCCATCCAGATCGTCGGCGCCGAAGCGCAGCGCGATCTGCGCAATCTTGGGCGTCAGCATCTGCCAGTAGGCCTTGATGTGGGCAAAGTTGTCGAGCAGCAGACGGCTCACCGCGATCTGGCGGATGTCGGTCAGACCGGTGGTCACGGGCAGATGATCGAGCGGCGTGTTCTCGGGATGGAACGCGAGCGGAATGAAGGTCTGGAACCCGCCGGTTTCATCCTGCACCGCGCGCAGTTTCAGCAGGTGATCGACGCGATCCTCGTCGTTCTCGATGTGCCCGTAGAGCATGGTCGCATTGGACCGGAAGCCCATCTTGTGCGCCAGGCGCGCCGTCTCCAGCCATTCGTTGCCATCGATCTTGTGGTCGCAGATGATGGAGCGCACGCGCGCCGCAAAGATCTCGGCGCCTCCGCCGGGCATCGAGTCCACGCCGGCGTCGCGCAGCTTGATCAGCGTCTCTTCGATCGACAGCTTGGCGCGGCGGGCAAGGAACGCGACCTCGACCATGGTGAAGGCCTTGATGTGCACCTTGGGAAAGCGCTGCTTCAACCCGTGTACCAGGTCGAGAAAGTATTCGAGCGGCAGATCGGGATGAAGGCCGCCCACGATGTGAAATTCGGTGACCGCCTCGGAGTAGCCGGAAGCCGCCGCCTCCCACGCCTCTTCCAGAGCCATGGTGTAGCCGTGCGGATCGCCCTTCTTGCGGCCGAACGCGCACAGCTTGCAGGCCGCCACACAGACGTTGGTGGGGTTGATGTGGCGATTGACATTGAAGTAGGTCACATCGCCGTGCATCTGTTCGCGCACATAGTTGGCCAGCCAGCCCACCGCCAGCACGTCGGACGAAGCATAGAGCGCCAGGCCGTCGGCGAACCCTAGCCGCTCACCGGCCAGCACTTTCGCGGCGATCGGCTCAAGGCGTGGATCGTAAGTCCTGAAGGGAGTCTGTCCGGGAGATTGGCGCGTGGTCTACCTGCATGATTCTAATGATACAGAAAACCAGTCTTTCTCTACTTCCGGCTGGTTTCGGTCTCCGCCGCCGCGGGGTCGAGCAGCACTCCGTCATCGAGAGACGCCGCCAGCATGCCGGACCCCTGCCGAGCGCACCAGGGATAGCCGAAATCCGGTCTGTAACCACTTCCAATCCAGCGACTTGGCGTCAATGGCGTAGATCAAGTCGCTGGCCCGGGAACTGACCAGGATTCTATTCCCGTGGGCGTCGTAATACAGGTCATCCACACCGGCCAGTGGCAGCCGATGCACCCACATCCAGGTTTTTCCCTTGTCGCGAGTGAAATAGACTCCCTCGCGCGCTCCCAGCCATAGCGTTCCGTCGGTCGAGAAGACCACGCGGTGAATTCGCGTCAGCACCGTCGGAATTCCCATCGGCCACCAGGTCTGGCCCGGCGTCCTCCGAGATCGCTACCCCGCCTGGCCGGGCCGCGACCAGCGTGGAGCCGTGCGCAGCTACGGAAAGATAGTCGACCTGTCCCACCGCGGGTCCGCCCTGCCAGGTCGCGCCTTTGTCCCTGCTTGTGAACAGCCCTGCGGCAGTCGCGGTCAACCATGCATCGCCCGACAGATCGAGGGCATACACGCGGCTGGCGAGTTCGATGACCGGGGCCTTCACGCGCTTATCGACGGTGACATGCTTTCCGCGAACGACTTCCGCAGTCGGCTTGGCGACCACGTTGGCGATGGTGTTCCTGGGCTCCCATGCGCCTTTTTCCGTATTGAGGGCGAAGATGCCGCTGTTGGTGCCGGCCAGCACGATGTCCATCCGGGGACTGGGCCAGAGCGAACACGTCCCGCCCCTCCAGCCCGTCGGCGATGTGCTTCCACTGCGTTCCACCGTCGCTGGAAACAAAGGCTCCGCCGTAGGTCTTGTCATTGACCACCCCGGCATAGATATGGGAAGGATTGCCGGAATCGACCGATAGCGCCTCTACCTTGCGCTCGGAGAAGCCCTGATTCGACTCCTTGAATGTCACCGCGGCGTCTTCGCTGGCCAGTACTCCTCCGCGATCGGTCGCCAGCAGCACATGGTCCGGGTTCCGGGGATCGACGAAGACATCGTTGACAATCACCTCGGGGCCGGTCATACGCTGAAACGTTCGGCCGGCGTCGGTCGTCTTGTACAGGCCCTCGGTGGTTCCGGCATACACAGTGTCGCGATGCACGGGATCCTGGCGCAGCACGCGGGTGCGCCGCGCAGTGGCCGGAATTCCCTGCACCTTCTTGAATAGAACGCCGCCATTCTCGCTCTTGTAGATTCCACTGCAGGCGCTGGCGTAGACGATATTGGACTGCTCGGGGTCGACGATGATGGAGAACACATCGGAGTCGTCGATCACACCCTGCTTGATGTTCCACCACGTGGTCGCCGCTGTTGTTGGTCTTCCAGGGCAGGTGCCAGGTCCCCGCATAGACCACGTCGGGATCCTTGGGGTCAATCGCCAGCGACTCCACCTCGTGGATTTCCTGACTGTCGGCCGGGCTGATCAGCTTCCAGGTCGCTCCCGTATCCTGCGACCGATAGACGCCTCGCAGGGTGCCTGCGATCAGGATCCTGGGGTTGGACGGGGACTGCGCCAGGGCGCGAATGGACTGGCCCTGCAAGCCGGAGTTCGGCGTCCAGGTCTTGCCCGCATCGTGGCTGATCCAGAGGCCCCCGTCGGGACGGTCGAACTTCCAGCCGGCGGCGAGAGATCAAGGTTGAATCGCGCGGGTCAACCAGGATGTGATCGACGACCAGGTCATCGGAGCCATCCAGTTTGGCCAGGCGGCGCCAGGCAGCCCCGCCATCGGTCGATTCATAGATCCAACTGTCGGTGGTACCGAGATAAAGGTGGTTTGGCTGGCCCGGCACCGCGGCCAGGGCACGCGCATCCCCGCCGTCAGGCCCAACCGTGTTCCAGGGCGAAGGCGCGGCGACGGCTCGAAATGAAAAAGCAAAGACGATCAGGAAGGCGGCGGGCGCAAATCTGACGCGGCGATGGAGTTTCGGAAACGTAGGCAAGGAAGGTATCAAGGAAGCGGCGCTCACCTTTTTGAGGAGATGGGGATATACCCACACATCCAGACTAAAGGAAAGAGGCTGACCGGCGCACCAGTCAACCTCAAACGCTTGAAAGAGGGGTTTTGTGGCTTACAGGAAGAACGGGGTTACTCGCCGTTGATGCGGGTTTGTGAGGAGCCGAACCGTGCTCTCGCACGGTTCGGCTTGTGTTTCAATGCCACCCTACTTCTTCGCGGCGTGGTGATGGTGCCGCGTGGGAAGGGCTTGCGTACCTGCGGCTTCACCGCCGTCTCGTCGACGGGAGTGGTGCCCTGTACATCGGCGCTGAAGTTTGCACCGGCCGGCACAAGGTAGTCTTCCACCTTCTGATCGTCTCCGGTACCCGAGGCTACGGTGATGCGGGAAGCGTCGATACCCTTCTCGGTCACCAGGTAGTCCTTGGTGTTGACGGCGCGCTGGGCGGCGAAGTCTTCGACCTTCGCGTGCTTGTGGCGAGCCGCAAACTTCTGTTCCTTCTCCTGCTTGGCCTTTTCCTTGGCGTCAGATTCACCAACGATGACAGCCTTGGCATCGGAGGACTTTTGCAGGTCGAGCGCCACTTCATCGAGGCAGGCCTTGGCTTCGTTGTCCACGCGAGTCGGACGAGCCTTGTCGGTGGTGAAGTTGATGGAGCAGAGTGCCTGGGTATGCGGCTGCGGCGGTGGCGGCGGTGCCAGGATGGTAACGCTGGTGTTCGCCGACGCGTTATGTCCCTTGTCATCCGACACGTTGCAGGTGATTGAAATCGGTCCGGTCGGAGCGCCGGTCGAGGAGAACGTTGCCGATGCTCCCGTGCCCTCCACCGTTCCGGCAGAGGCCGTGTAGGTGTAGGTGAGCGGGCGGTTCTGCGGGCTGGTCGCGGTCGCGGTAATCGAGGCGCTGTCGCCCGGCTTGATGGTGGTCGGGCTGATCGAGCAGCTGATCGTCGGCGGCTCGAATTCCTTCACCGTGAAGGTGGTCGAAGCGTCCGCGACCTCCCACGGCTTCAGACCTTCCTTGCCCGGCTTTCCTTCCTTGATACCGCACTTGACGGTATGGCTGCCCGGGGCGAGACTCGCCGTGTTCACCGTGGCGGTCGTGCCGCTGCCGGTCACGCCATCCCCAGACCAGCTGTACACGGCGTTCAACTTGGGATTCAAAGCACCCGCGGTAGCCGTCAGGGTAATGGGCTCGCCGGGGAACACCGACGCAGGGTTGGCCGAGCATGCCAGGGTCACAGGCTCAGGAGGAGCCAGGGAACCAACATGGAACACCAGGCCGCCGCTCAAGCGCGCAGCATTGATGTTGGCCCTGCCCCCATCGATCCCGGGACCGAAGTTGACATGCATGTATTCGTAGTCAGCCTGAAACAGGCGAATGGCCAGGTGATGGTCGAACAGCGGTGTGGCATAGTCCATGCCGCCGCCCGCCGTCAGGTCGATACCCCATGTGTACGGCTCATGCTGCGGCCCTTGGACATCTGCGCCGCCAACCAGGCCATGCACAAATGGCGTGATATCGGAGGTCGGGAAACGGAAGATCAAACCCGCCGACCCGGTCGTGAAGCCATCATTGCTCGACGAGCTGTTGACGAAGGTATCGTGCGTCGCGCCCTCGAGCTGAGCGCCCACATACTTGTTGAAGAAGTAGGCGCCGCTGAAGATGATTCCGGCATTGGCCGCCCGGTACTGTTCGGGCAGAACCGTCACGCCGTCGGTTTGAAGTACATCGACCGTACCCTTCGGCGCCAGATAGCTGTAACCGGCGAAGATGTCCCATCGTGACGGAGAGTCTCCCGCCGATGGCTTGGCCGCCGGCTTGGGAGCGTCCGGCTTGGGAGCATCCTGGGCCACCAGGGCAACCGGCATCAATGCCACAGTCGCCACTGCAAGTAACCGGCTCAAGGACTTCAATACATGAGAGTGCATGCGCTTTTCCTCCGCAATCAAGCTTAATAACCAGATAAGGTGGGTCGTTTTGTGAGCACTATGTACGGGTGCGATTGTCTCGTGCCGTTCACATGATGCTTCGTCAGACTGCCATTACAGCACTACTAAACGTACCATACGTGGAATCCGGCAGAGCACAATTCTTCAACAACATGCCCGAGGTTCCATACTCAATCAACACTCCCAAAGGTTGCTCGCGTCAGCAAAAAAATGCGAACTTTTTGGGTCGTTCTGCCGCTGCTTCCCCTGCTCCGGCCGCTTCTTTTCGCGAGCGCCGTTCGGGGTCCGAGATCGACGGACTAACCAACGTTCAGGGTCTTGAGCAGGCTGCGCGGTTCGTGCTGAATCTTTTCCTGGAGTAGTGTGATCGCGTACATCAGTTGCTCTGGACGGGGAGGACACCCGGGCACATAAACATCCACGGGAATCACCTGGTTCACTCCCTGCACCAGCGCATAGTTATTAAACACTCCGCCCGAGGTTGCGCAAGCGCCCATCGAGATGACCCATTTCGGCTCCGGCATCTGGTCATACAGCCTGCGGATCACCGGCGCCATCTTCTGAGACACGCGCCCCGCAATCACCATCAGGTCAGACTGCCGCGGAGAAGGGCGGAACACCTCGGCGCCGAAACGCGCGATGTCAAAGCGCGATGCGCCCATCGACATCATCTCGATAGCGCAGCAAGCCAGGCCAAAGGTCATCGGCCAGACCGAGCTTTTGCGCACCCAGTTCACGGCAAAATCCAAAGAAGTGAGGAAGACACCCTCCGGCTGTTCATAGCCGTAGTTGACTTCTCTGACCTTGGCCCGATTGTTGGCGCTGCTCTCCAGATTTCCGAAAATATAGCGATCGCGCTCCAATGTTTCCGCCATAAGTTCAATAATACCCCCTCTCCCGGTGTTGCCCTGCTCACCCTTGCTCAGATGCTGCGTCGCGATCTGTCGGCAACGCAGGGAAATGGAGCCTGAGCGGCAATGCGCCGCTACTTCGGACAGGGCGCGGCTGTTCCACGCAAGTCGGCGGGCAATCGCCATTGCCGGGGCAGCCACAGGGTGATTTCAAATCGCAACCCATGGATGGCGCCGAGCGAGGTGGACCGGCCGGAAGGCGCGGCTTCTACCTGGTGCGGTGTATGGGCTGAGGCCAGCGCCCAGCCCTCCGCATAAGGGGCCGCATCGCCCACGCCAGGAACGATCCGGGCGTCCAGAATGCGAAACTCCCCGCTCGATGCGCGCTGCTGCAACTCCATCAACTGCGCCATGGCGCGGGAATCCGCCGAGTCCGATTGCGCGGCATTTTGCCCTGCGGTCACAAATGCTCCGCTCGCGGTCAGGTTCCGGAAGATCTGCCGGCCTTCCCGAAACGCCTCTGGATCGGTCAGGAAGTGGAAGCTGCGTGGATTCCAGCCGATCGCATCCTGGGCGCGCAGGCCGAACGTTGTACCGATCTCGCGTTCGTTGATCGAGTTATAGGGCAGAGTAACCAGTAGCAGCGCGTCCGGGAAACCTGCGGGCGGGTCGCGGTCGACGATCAGGTCCCAGCCGCTATAACCGGCAGAGGCCGGCTGAATGGGCGCCACGCGAAATAGCCAGCCCTGGCCAAGGGAAGCCTTCCATTCCTGTCCCGCCTTCACGTCCCCGTCAATCACAACTCTCCTGCACTCAGGCGAAGGCGGCGCCGCGGCTCGTCCGCCAGGCGCCCCGATGGCAAGCACTGCGAGCGCGATCCCCGTCTTCGCAAGGCTTCGTTTCCGTCTGGCGACCATTGCCTGCCCCCGTTCTCCCTCGTTCTTATCATCCCAGCCGGCGCCGGCGCTTCGCGTGGCGCAGGTACATCGATTGCGGCCCGAAGTCCCGACTCGCGTTCACTCCCATCATGCCCCGGAGCCATGATCGGGCTGCGCTATTATGGAGAGTTCTCGAGGCAATCTCTCCCTCTCGAGCGTCCGGTACAGGACGCCTGGAGAGCAACATCCACGCTTGCGGAAGCCAATCAAGCCGAGAATCGATGCCTGCCATTACCAGGGCATCGCAGACCTCTGGCTTTGTTTCGATGATGAGGACACGGAAGGAACCGTAGCCCTCCTACCCATTTCAATTTCGGAGCAGATCCAAGATGCATCGTTTTCGAATCCTGTTGCTGCTGCCGTTTTTGCTGGGCATCCCCGTCAGGACAGTTGCCCAGGCGACTGCCCCCGGTGCCACCGCGCAGCCCGCCACACAGGCTCAGATTGCCGCTCTGCAGCAAGCGATTCAAACCGCACAGACTTCAGGGGACAACGCCTGGATGCTGATGTCGGCCGCGCTGGTCCTGCTCATGACGGGCCCCGGCCTGGCCCTCTACTACGGCGGCCTGGTTCGCCGCAAAAACGTTCTCAGCACCATGATGCAGAGCTTCGCCATGATGGGGCTGGTGACCATCGTGTGGGCGATCGCCGGATACTCGCTGGCCTTCAGCCATGGCAATGCTTTCATCGGCGGATTGGACCACTTGTTTCTGCGCGGCGTGGGACTTCGCCCATCGGCCTATGCGCCCACCATCCCCGAACAGACTTACATGATCTACCAGCTCATGTTTGCCATCATTACGCCGGCGCTTATCACCGGAGCCTTCGCGGAACGCATGAAGTTCAGCGCCATGGCGGTCTTTCTTTCCCTGTGGTCGCTGTTGATCTACTGCCCGATGGCCCATATGGTGTGGGGAGCGGGTGGATTGCTCAACTCCAGCGGCGGCCATTTCCCCAGCCTGGACTTCGCCGGGGGCACCGTCGTACACGTGACGTCAGGCGTCTCCGCACTGGTCGCGGCCATCTATCTCGGCAAGCGCACCGGATACCCCAGGACCGCGATGCCGCCGCACTCCATGGTCCTCAGCTTTATTGGCGCATGCCTTCTCTGGGTGGGATGGTTTGGCTTCAACGCGGGAAGCGCTCTGAGTGCAGGACCGCTGGCCACCAGCGCCTTCATCAATACCCACTTCGCGGCCGCCGCCGCGGCACTGGGTTGGACGGTCGCGGAGTGGATCCACAACGGCAAACCCACCGCTCTTGGGGCCATCTCCGGTGCGGTCGCGGGACTGGTTGCCATCACGCCCGCCTCGGGGTTTGTCCAGCCTATGGCGGCGCTGGCGATCGGGCTTATCGCCGGAGTCTTCTGCTCGTTCATGGTCTTTGAAGTCAAGAGCCGCCTGGGTTATGACGACTCCCTCGATGCCTTCGGCGTCCACGGCGCGGGCGGCACGCTGGGTGCTTTGCTCACCGGGGTGTTCGCCGTCAGTGTCGTCAATCCCGCCTTTGGCGCCGATGCGCAAGGCAGACCCATTCCCACCGGCGGCATCGATGGCCACTGGGGGCAGATCGGCAACCAGGCGGCCGGCGTCGCCATTGCCTGGACGATTTCCTTGGTCGGAACGCCGGTGTTGCTCTTCATCGTCGACAAACTGATCGGTCTGCGCGTCTCCCCGGAGCACGAGATGGCCGGCCTGGACCTCTCCCAGCACGGCGAGGAAGGCTACGATTTCAATACCTGATTCCCACCGTGGAAAAGATGGCTTCGGGCCGGGCCACATACCCACTCGGCCTGATACGCTTTCTAACGAGGCACTTTGCAGATGCTCAAGATCGAAGCGGTTCTCCAGCCATCCAAGCTGGACGCTGTGAAGGATGCCCTGCTGGAAGCGGGCATCGAAGGCATGACGATTCTCGAGGCCCGGGGACACGGCCGTCAGAAGGGGCACACCGAGTTCTATCGAGGCCGCGAATACACCGTCGACCTGCTGCCCAAGGTAAAGATCGAGCTGGTGGTTCCCGACGAATTGAAGGACAAGGCGGTCGAGGCCATCATCGGCGCGGCCCGCACAGGCCGTATAGGAGATGGCAAGATCTTCGTCAGTCGCGTGGAAGAAGCGATCCGCATCCGCAACGACGAACGCGGCGAAACCGCGCTATAGCCCGAAAACGGAGAACCCTCAGGGGATGCGAGGCGCGCATGGACGTCGAAGGTTCCTTGATTCGATGGTTGCATCGTCTCCAGGCCTCCGTACCCGCCGTCCTGACGATCACGGCCCTGTTTTCCCTGACCTCGCCGGCGCTCAGCCAGGATTCGGATGCCATTGCTTCGTTTTGCGGGAACGCCCGATCTTATTTCACCACGCTGGAGCAACGTGCGCGGGCGGAAAGAAAGGCGTACTGGGATCAGCGCCTGAACGACGGCGACGCCAGGATTCAAGCCAAATTCGACGAACTGCGCAATGAGGAAGAGCAGCTCAAAAACCAGCCCGTCTGGAGCCAGTACCAATACATCTTTGCCTTCAAGTTTTTGAATGAAACGGCCGAGGTTCGGCTCGATGTGTCGACCCGACTGGTTGAGGAACTCGGCAAAGAATTATTGGACGACAGAGTCGCATCGACGCTTACTCCGGCGATTGTCCAGGCCGACGCGCAATTCAAGGCGTTGGCGCAGAAAAATCCTCCCGAGTCTGTCCAGCGGTCCTACGGCGATTTGTTGAAAATCGAGCGAGACGTCGCAGCCATTCATAATGGGATTGGGATCAGACAGTCTTACAAGTTCATGCCACGCGACAACGCGTATGCAACCGAACCGAGCAGAACAGTCATATACGAAATCCACGACTGGGATGCTGCGCTCAAGCGGGTTGACGACCTGAGGCAGCGCCTGACGCCGGTCCAGGATACCTTGCGAACCGTTGCGTTCTTCACCCCCAAAGATCCACTACCGTGGCTGCCGGTAATCACGCAATTGACGTTCCTGATGGTGGCCATGGCCGGATGGGTCAAGAGTTACCACGACGAAACGGCCTATTGGCTGATCGGTAGCCTTGTTGCCGTATCCATGATCCTCTCCGTGTTGCTGGTTTTCTTCAGTCAGGATACGATGCTGAACATCCTCCGCCAGTCGATCATCCCAGGGATATTCATTCTCTACTGGATCGCTAAAAAGAACCGATGGCTTGCCAGGCTAAAACCAAAGGGCTAGCAGGCTGAAGGGCGCGGGCATCGAGTCGCTCGCGGGCCGAACGCGTGCCCCTGGCAGGGGCATGGCGCTGGGAATCCAGGCGCCGCCAGTTCAGCCAAAATCGACGACCGGGGCACCGCCAGGGGGATGGCGCGGATCCTGGGCGCCGGCTCAAAAAATCGGAGTTCCGCTCTGACTTCGCTTATTCTGGTAAGACATCCTTCTTGCTTCGGCAAGCCAAACAAAGCTATCCATGGACCCAGTGCGCATCGCGGTTGACGATCTACGGGAGCAGTATATGCGGGAGATGGCGCTGGTGCGCCAGACCTACGACCGCACCGGCGATGGCACGGCCGCCATCCGCCGCCGCTCTGCCGTGGTCGACCGCATCCTCATTGAAATGTGGCGCCGCGCCTTTGCCGGCCAGCCGGGACTGAGCGTCTCGCTGGTGGCCCTGGGCGGATACGGGCGCAAGGATCTCTTCCCTTTTTCCGATGTGGATGTGCTCTTTGCGTTCGCGGATGACAAGACCGAACAACAGGCCCGAGAGCCCGTACGCGCCGTCATCCAGGGCATGTGGGACATCGGGCTGCGGGCCAGCCCGGTTTCGCGCACGCTGAAGGAGGCCGGGCACTTCGACCCCGACAACCTCGAATTCACCCTGGCTACCCTCGACCGCCGCTTCCTTGCCGGCCAGTTTCCGCTCTACCAGCAGCTTCACCAGACCATCCTGCCCGGCCTGGTGCTCAGCGAATGGAACACCATCACCCAAAAGCTGGGCGAAATCGCCCGCGCCCGCCACGCCAAGTACGGCAACACCATCTTCCATCTCGAGCCCAACCTGAAGGACTGCCCCGGCGGCCTGCGCGACTATCACCTCGCCGTCTGGTTCGCGCTCTTGTTTCACCTGAAGGAAACCAAGGAGTGGCCCCGCCAGCGCGGCGGAGTCTTCCAGAGCGCCCGCGGCGACGCCGAGGCGGCCTTCGACTTTCTCGCCGCGGCGCGATGTTTTCTCCACTTCCGCCACGGCCGCGACGACAACACGCTTGACTGGCAGTCGCAGGACGAAGCGGCGGCCCGCTCCATCGGCCTCGAGACGCGCGGCACCGCCGACCCGGCTTACTGGATGCGCACCTACTACCGGCATGCGCGCGTCATCTATCGCCGCGCCGCCCTGCTGATGGAAAATCTGCCCGCGCCGGTCAGCTTCTACCGCCAGTTCCGCCGCCGCCGCACCCCCATCGCGGGAACCGACTTCATCCTCGACCAGGGCCGCATCGACATCCTTCCCGGAGCCCAGTTCAGCGACACCAGCGCCATCCTGCGCGTCTTCTCGCTGATGGCGACCCACGGCTACACCCTGTCGCAGGCCGCGGAAGATCGCATCACCGATGCGCTGCCCGCGCTCGCCATCCATATCCCCGAAGGGCCTTATTTGTGGAACGCGCTGCGCGAAGTACTGCTCGGGCCGCACGCCGCCCACGCCCTCCGCACCATGCATGCGCTCGGCGTGCTGGAGATGCTGCTGCCCGAGTTCCACGGCATTGACGCGCTCGTGATTCGCGACAGCTATCACCGCTACACCGTCGATGAACACACCTTCCTGACCATCGACAACGTGCATGGCCTGCGCAAGCCGGCGCACGATTATGAACAGCGCCTCGCGCAGCTGCTTCCCGAGATCGACCGGCTCGATTTGTTCCTGCTGGCGCTGCTGCTGCATGACACCGGCAAGGCCCGCCGCAATGGCGAGCACACCAGCCAGAGCGTGGAACTGGCCGACAGCTTCATGGCCCGCCTCGACTTCGATGCCGAGGAGCGCGAGTCGGTATTGAAGCTCATCCGGCTGCATCTCGAAATGTCGAACGCCCTGCGCCGCGACATCTTCGACCAGGAAAATGTTCGCGGTTTCGCCGACAACATCGGCAGCCCCACGCTGCTCAAGATGCTGACGCTGCTGACCTACGCCGACATCAAGGCCGTCAACCCGGAAGCGCTCACTCCGTGGAAGGCAGAGAGCCTGTGGCAGCTCTACATGGCCACGGCCAACTTCATGGATCGCAGTGTCGACGAGATCCGCTATCATGCCGCCATCGATCCCACCCTGCTCAACCGCCTGCGTTCGATGGTGCCCGCCAGCCAATACCAGGCCCTGGGACAATTCCTCGAAGGCCTGCCGCAGCGATACCTGCAGACCCGCCTTCCCGAGCATATCCGCAATCATTTCCAGCTGGCCGCCAATCTCGATAACGATCCCGTGCAGCTCGATCTGCGCCCGCAGCGCCAGCTCTTCGACCTGACCGTGATCGCACGCGACCGCAGCCGCCTCTTTGCCGACGTGGCGGGAGCCCTTGCCGCCTGGGGCATGAACATCGTCAAGGCCGGCGCCTTCTCCAACGATGCCGGCGTGATCGTCGACAGCTTTCAGTTCTCCGATGTGTTTCGCACTCTCGAACTGAACCCCAGCGAAAAGGACCGCTTTCTCGACTACCTGCACGACGTGGTAGCGCAGAAAGTTCCGGTCGAGCAGCTGCTCGAAGCGCGCCGCCACGCCAGCAATCCCGGCAGCGTCAAGGTGGAAGTGACGACGCGACTCAGCTTCGACTCCCAGTCCTCTACGCATTCCACGCTACTGCAGGTCGTCGCCCAGGACGTGCCCGGCCTGCTGCGCCAGATCGCCCTCGTGCTCAGCACCCACCAGTGCAACATCGAAGTTGCCCTGATCGACACCGAAGGCGAAACCGCCATCGACGTCTTCTATCTCACCAGCCAGGGAACCAAACTGACTGAGGCGATGCAGCATGTACTTTCGCGTGATCTGAATTCCGCGCTCGAATCCATCCGCAGCCAGGCCACGGCTTAACCGGCGGGAGACCGAATCGCCTGCTGCCGGATCGACCAGGTCATCACGGTCGCCGGTAACTGGACTTCTTCGCCTTCCCAGCACCATTCAACCTGCTCGGCTTGTTACCGGGCGGGGATGCGATAGACGGTGAGCGAATAGGGATGCAACTGAACCGTTAGCGGCCCCGGCTTGATATCGAGCGTTGACGACACGGGCGCTACCGCAGTCGGCTGGTCAAAACTGTTTTCGGCGGTGAGGCTGGAGCCTTCGAGGGTCGTGACCCTGGCGCTGCCGGACGGGCTCAAGCCGTTCAGTTGAATGTCGACGGACCGCGCGTTGGGAGAATAGTTGATCACCTTCAGGATCAGCTCGTGGGAGCGGTCGTCGAGGGTGGCGCTGGCGTACAGGCCATCCTTGACCTGCGGTGTGACGGGTACGACGCGCGTGCCTGCGTTATTGGCGAAGACGCTCTGCACGTAGTAATTCGGTGTGCCGTAGGAGCGCAGGTTGTCGAACCAGATGGCGTCCGGCTTCCATTGCCACGCATCGACGTCGGCCAGCAGCGGGGCATAGGACGCCATCTCGACAACGTCGCCATTGCGCTCCAGTCCGGTCATGAAGGCGGCTTCGCTGAGAGCGGCCTTCCAGTTATTGCGATTGTCGGGGCTGGTCGACTGCACGGTCTGTGCGGCGTACTCGCCGGCGAAGACCTTGGGCCCCGAGCGGTCGTAATGGTCGTAGCGGCCGCTGTTGGCCAGAAACCACTCCGGGCTCATGTAGTAGTGTTCGTCGACGATGTCGGCCTTGAGCGTACGCCAGGTGGACCACATGCTGTCGAACGGCTCACCCGACGGAAACGGGCCGGCCGCGACGACCAGCTTGATCTCGGGATGTTGCGCCTTGAGAGCGGCGGCGAAGATCTTGTAGCGGTCGACATAGTGCGAGCCCCACTGCTCGTTGCCGACCCCGATCATGGTGAGGTTGAAAGGGCTCGGGATGGCCCATCACCGCACGCAGATGCCCCCACGGCGAGGTCACCGGGCCGTTGGCGAACTCGATCAGGTCGAGGGCGTCATGGACGTATTCGTCGAGTTCGTCGAGCGCGGCGGTCTCGCTGGAATTGAACTGGCAGGCCATGCCGCAGTTGAGGATCGGCAACGGCTTCGCGCCGATGTCTTCGGCCAGCTGGAAGTATTCATAAAAGCCGAGGCCGAAGGACTGGAAGTAGTCGGGCGCCGGCCGGGTATCGAATTCGTCGTTCCAGCGATTGATGATGGTCTTGCGTTCGGCAATGTCGCCGACCGTGGTCTTCCAGCGATAGCGCGTGGCCAGCAGGCGGCCCTCGACGATGCAGCCGCCGGGAAAGCGCAGAAAGCCGGGATGCATGTCGTAGAGCAACTGGACCAGGTCCTTGCGCAGCCCGTTGGGACGGTGCTTCCAGGTATCGACGGGGAAGAGGGAGACCATGTCCAGATCGAGGGTGCCGGGTTCGTCGACGAAGAGATTCAACTGGGCGTGCTGCTCGGTGGAAGTGGTGCGGATGACGGTCTCGTAGTGCTTCCAGGTCGCCGTCGAAGCCTTCCAGCTTGCCGCTGCCGATCTTCGTGGCCGCTCGCATCCGTGAGCACGGCGCGTATGGATTTGGGGCCGGACCCGCGGACGTAAGCGGAGAAGCGGTATTCCGCGCCGGCCGCGACGCCGATGCCCCGAAAGCCGGTGTTGTAGAAGCCGTAGCCGGGCGCGTAGACCTTGACAGTGAGGTAATGCGGATTCGACGCGTTGAGCGGGCTCTCGGTGTGAACCCCGAGTTCGCCCTTGTGAGGATCGAGCCCGGTGCTGTTGACGCCCAGGATCTCGTGCCAGCCGGTCAGCGGCTCCTGGAATTCGAAGGAGCGGTTCTTGACCAGTTCTGGATAGAGTCCGCCGTCGGCGCCGAAGTTGATGTCTTCAAAGAAGATGCCGTACATGGAAGGCGAGATGGCGGCTCCCGGATGCGCGGCGTCGACGGAGAGAACGGCGGGCTCCGGCGCGGCCTGGCTGTAACCAGTGACGGAAGCGAAGGCAAGAAGAGGGAGAGCAAACCAGATTTTTATGCGCATCGGAGTCGCGTCCCATGCTAAAGCCTCGGGCGGCGCGCGTCTACGCGGACGCGGTTGCGGATCGGTGGCTTTCGCCTTATCTGCGTCGTTTGACATATAACGCATCGCGTCATATGCTTTCCGTATGATCCAGAGCTTCAGGGATGCAGACACGCATCAACTGTTCGAGGCTCGGTCGAATCGGCGCTGGGGAGCGATTGCGTCGATCGCGCTTCGAAAGCTGGATCAGCTCGAAGCCTCTACGAGCCTGGTTGATCTGCGCGTTCCTCCTGGAAACAGGCTTGAGGCGCTCAAGGGTGATCGTGCGGGCCAACACAGCATAAGGATCAATGACCGCTACCGCATCTGCTTTGTGTGGAAGGCGGATGGAGCGCATGAGGTCGAGATCACCGATTATCACGGCTGATGACCCAGCGGAGGTGAAGGCGCACATGACGATTAAGAGACCTGAATCGGGATGGAATCTCGGTCGGGTGACGACCCATCCGGGAGAGATGTTGCGCGAAGAATTTCTCGGTCCCCTCGGACTCACAGCGAATGCTCTGGCCATCAAGATTCGCGTCCCCGGAACGCGCATCGGCGACATCCTTCGCGGGAGGCGTGGGATCACCCCCGATACGGCTCTCCGTCTGGCGCGCTTTTTTGGCAACAGCCCGGAGTTCTGGCTGAACTTGCAACAGATGCATGATCTGTCGAAGGCGCGGCTCGAGATCGGCGACGTCATCAATCGGGAAGTGGATGCGTGGCCGGCGGCGTGAAGCCGCGCCATGCGGGGACTTCGCTGCCCGGGAACCTGGGCCCTTCATCTTTCCTGAAGCAAGGAGCATTCACGGGGAAATGCGGAGCGGCGTCATGTGATTCCGGGTAATGCCCGAGGTTCCCCCGGCGTTGTTTTGCCGGAGATTCGCCTGACCAGCGGCAATAATGGAAGCTGCTCTGGGATTCTCTCCTCCGCCCTGACCGCTCCAGCGCATACAGGCTAGCGGCGGCGATCGGAGCGGAGGCGACCCCACGATGAAGCCCATTCAACTAGCCCTCGCGCCGACGCGGAGCCGCCCCCTGAACATGTTTCTGGGGATGCTGCTGGCGCTGGTCTCGGTCCTCCTGTTTCTTGCCCTGGCCAGCTACCACACCGCCGATCCCTCGTGGAACACTTCCATCGACCCAGCCGCGCCCACCACGGTGCACAACTGGATAGGGCCGCTGGGGGCCTACCTGAGCGACCTGTTGCTGCAGTGGCTGGGATTTGCAACCTTTCTGATTCCTCTGTGGATGGGCGGCGTGGCGTGGGGATGGATGCGGTCGCGGCCGGGTGGTTCGGCATGGCTGCGCGCCCTGGGCGTAACCATGTCGCTGGTCTTTGTGCCCGCGCTGTTTGCGCTGCTGCCGTGGCACTGGCGCTTTGCGCACGCGGTTCCCGTGGAAGGCGTGATCGGCCGGCTGGTGGCCAGCCAACTGGTGGCCTACCTGAACATGCAGGGGGCCTGGCTGGTGGCGGGCGCGCTGGCCGCGGCGGGCGTCTATTTCGCCTCGGCGTTGAGTTTCTGGGCGCTGAAGGAAACGCTGGCGGACCGCTGGATTCATCTCCAGTCGTGGATGGACCGGTGGAGAAACTGGCGGGAGGAGCGCGCCGAGCGTCAAGCCGACCGCGAAGAGGCGCTGGCCGAGCAGAACCAGCCCGGACCGCAGCAACGCATCTTTACCGGAGCCATCGGGAACCAGGCCTCCGCAGAGCCGATGGAGCAACACCGGCCGAGCCGCCTGGCTGCGTTGTTTGGGCGGCGGGGGCGCGCGCCGGAGCCGGACCCCGTCGATGAGATTCCCGCGTTTCAGCGGGCCGCGGCCGTGCCCGTCGAAGACAAGGTGCCGATCGCGGAGATGCCGCGCCGCACCAGCATCTGGGAGCGTTCGCCGGAACCGGCGGCAACGCGCACGGAACCCGCCGCGCCTGCGCCCATCCCGGTTCGCCCGCTGCAGACAGCCCAGGCGCCGATGGCCGCAGCCCCAGTCACCGCGTCTGCCCCCGTACGGCCGATTCCCGTCGAAGAGCGCCCGGTGCCGCGGCCGGCCGCACCCGCCCAGCCCGTCGCCGAGCGGCCCGCACCGGAGCGTCCAGCGATGGCTGCTCCGCATCGCATGGAGGCGCCTGTGCCCCCGCCGCCAACGCCGGGCGCCATCGAGATTCACGAGCGCGCCGATGCCGATGTGCGCACCACCACGGTAGCCCCGCGGCACGTGAGCGGATTCAAGCTGCCGCCGAGCACGCTGCTGAACCCCGGCGGCGGTCCGCAGGCCATTCGCGAAGACGTGCTGCGCGAAGAGGCCAAGGTGCTGGTGGAGAAGTGCGCGCGAGTTCGATGTGCGCGGCCAGGTGGTCCAGATCAACCCCGGGCCGATGGTGACGACCTACGAGTTCAAGCCCGAGGCGGGCGTCAAGTACTCGCGCGTCACCGGGCTGGCGGACGATCTCTGCCTGGCGATGCGGGCGGAGAGCATTCTGATCGAGCGCATGGCGGGCAAGAGCACGGTGGGCATCCAGGTGCCGAACCACGAGCGCGAGACGATTCACCTGCGCGACGTGCTGGAGTCGGAGACCTTTGCCAAGGCCAAGACCCGGCTGACCCTGGCCATGGGCAAAGACATCAACGGCCGCATCGTCACGGCCGATCTGGCCTCGATGCCGCACGTGCTGATCGCCGGATCGACGGGATCGGGCAAGTCGGTGGCCATCAACGCCATGATCATGAGCCTGCTGTTCCGCACCACGCCGGCGCAGGTGCAGGCTGATCCTGGTGGACCCGAAGCGCGTGGAACTGGGCATGTACGAGGGCGTGCCGCACCTGTTTACGCCCATCATCACCGAGCCCAAGCTGGCGGCCAATGCGCTGCGCAACGCGGTCCGCGAGATGGAGCGGCGGCTGAAGCTGCTGGCCAGCCGCAGCGTGCGCAACATCGACCAGTACAACAAGCTGTTTGAGGGCACCATGCCTTCGCTCTTCGATGACGGAGAGGAAGAAGAGCCGCTGCCCTACATCGTGATCATCATCGACGAGCTGGCCGACCTGATGATGCTGGACCGCGCCAACGTCGAAGAATCCATCACCCGCCTGGCCCAGATGGCGCGCGCGGTCGGCATTCACCTGATCCTGGCCACGCAGCGGCCCAGCGTGGACGTGATTACGGGGCTGATCAAGGCCAACGTGCCCACGCGCATCAGCTTCCGGCTGGCGACCAAGGTGGACTCGCGCACCATTCTCGACACCAACGGGGCCGAGGCTCTGCTGGGGCGCGGCGACATGCTGTTTCTGCCGCCGGGCACCAGCCGCCTGATGCGGCTGCACGCGCCCTATGTGAGCGAGAAGGAGACGGCCGCGGTGGTCGCCTTCTGGAAGGACCAGGGGCAGGCCGAATATGTCGAGGGCTTCCTCGAATCGCCCAAGGACGAGCGCGCAGCGGTGGAGGGAAACAGCACCGGCGAGGACGAGAACGACCCCATGTTCGACGACGCGGTGCGGCTGGTCTTCGAATTCGGCAAGGCATCCACTTCCCTGCTGCAGCGGCGGCTGCGGATCGGCTACGGGCGCGCCGCGCACTTGATTGATTTGATGGAGCGCGACGGGCTGGTGGGACCGGCCGACGGATCGCGCCCCCGGGAATTGCTCAAAGCTCCGGGGTGGCTGCACGAGGTTGCGGCGAACGAATAGGAGCAGAGATCGATTCCGCCGGGTGAGCGGCGCCCCACGAAAATGCGTCCAAGATGGTGAAAGGCTTGAACAGTGAAGGGATTGGTCCTTTCCGTGCTTTTGTGCGCTTCGACCCTGAGCGGCCAGCAGGCTCCCATCCCCGCTGCCAACGGCTTGGGTGGGAACCCCTTCGTCATCAAGCACACGTGGGTCATTGGCGGCACGGGCAACTGGGATTACCTGACCCTGGATCCCGCGGCAGGCCAACTGTTCATCGCCCATGGGCAGCAGGTGCAGGTGGTGGATGTGGCCACGGGATCGGTGGCGGGAACGGTGCGTGGTTTTCAGGAAGCTCACCAGATCGCGCTCGACGACACGGGAGAGTTTGCGTATGTGTCCGATGGGCTTGCGGACCTGGTGCGGGTCGTGGACCGGCGCACCTTCGAAGTGGTGGCGAGCATCCCGACCGGGCCCAGCCCGCGCGCGCTGACGCTGGACCCTTCGACGGGATTGCTGTTCGTTATCTGCTCGGGACAACAGGGAGAGAGTCCGGCCGTTGCGCCGGAAGGCACCGAGCGCAGAAACACCCCTGACCACTCACACCATTTGCCGTCGTCCCCCAGGACTGCTGCTGCGATTCCGTCGATCTCGACCCTTACGATTATTGATTCGCAAAAGCGGAAGCCGCTGGCCAGTATCTGGATCAACGGCAGGCTGGGCTTTGCCCAGGCCGACGGCGCGGGCGACGTGTACGTCGCCGTCAAGGACCGAAACCAGATTGTGCGCCTCAGTGCGCAGACGGTGGCGGCGGCGACGGAGAACCTGCCGCAGACAGCCAGATCGGGCCAAAACGGCAAGATAGCCCCCACCTTTGCCAAGACGCCGTCGCTGGACTGGACAGGAATCCGGCTGCCTCCTCCAGCCGGGAGTAAGCCACGTATCCTTCCCATTGGCCAGGGATGTCAGAGCCCGCAGGGATTGGCTGTGGACGCCCGCGCGGCACGGCTCTTCGTCGCCTGCGGCAACCAGAAGATGGCGGTGGTAAACGCCGATAACGGCGAGCAGGTGGCGGCATTCACGATCGGGCCGGGCGCCGAGTCAATCGCATATGATGCCGATCGTGGGCTTATCTTCACCGCGAATGGCGGCGGCTATGGCAGCGTCACCATCATCCACCGGGACGTAACCGACGCCTACACCGTGGTGCAGAACCTGCCCACTCTGCAACAGGCCCGGACGATGGCGGTCAATCCTTCCAATGGCGAGGTCTATGTGGTCACGACCCTGTATGGGGCAAACCTTGCCAATCCGCCGATGAATGGGCTGGGAACACTGAAGCTCAATCCGGTGGAAGGCAGTTTCCAGGTACTGGTGATCGGCAACTAGGAGCCGGGCAGTGGGTTTCGGTTGCAGCGCGCTGTCTGACCCTGATCCCTGTCTCCCGATCCCTGACCCCTGATCCCTGATCCCTGATCGCTGTCTCCCGCCCCGCCCGGAAGTGGCACACTAGTGCTATGCTCGGCATCGGCGTCGGTCGCGACCTCCCTACAGTTCTGATCATTGATGACGATATGGTCAGTCGCGAAGTAATGGCGACGGTGCTCACCATGAGCGGCTATACGATCCACACCGCGGAGCACGGCGACGAGGCGATCCTGCTGCTGGACTCGGGAGTATGCCGTCCCGAAGTGATCCTGATGGACACGCAGATGCCGGGATTGACCGGCAAAGCGCTGGTGCAGCAGTTGCGGGAGCGCAGCGCCGCCAGTATCTACGCCATGAGCGGCAGCGATGTCCCCGACGAGGTGAAAGCCGCCGTGGACGGATATCTCTCCAAGCCATTCGGTCCGCAGGCGCTGCAGATGCTGATGGAGCAGCATCACCCGACGGCCAGGCCGGAACTGGAGATGGAAGCGCCGGTGATCAATCCGAGTACGCTGGCGCAGTTACGCGGGCTGATGCCGGAAAACGCGGTGCGCGAGATCTACGTCGCGGTGGTGACGGATCTGGAGAGACGGATCGGCTCCCTTGGGGAAGCCCTGGGCCGCGCCGACTCTGCGGAGATCCGCCGCCACGGGCACGCCATCAAGGGCGGGTGCGGCATGGCCGGGGCCCTGCAGGCGGCGCGGCTGGGAGCGCTTTTGGAGGCTTCAGGTGACCAATTAGATAACGCATCGGCTATCCTCAATGAATTGAAGGGCGCCGCTCGAAACCTGCAGCGTATGCTTGAGGCTGAATTTGCAGTCTAGCGAATCCAGTACGGAACGGGATTCGCACAACCCATGTGTGTGCGACACCGAGGCAGCATCCAGCAGAGCCCGGCCTTTGGAGGATAGTTCTTCTCGTGGAGCGACCGATTCGAATTGTTTTGGCAGACGACCATCCTGTGGTCCGCATCGGTGTGCGCAACATGCTCACCGAACAAGAGGGTTTCGAGGTAGTCGGCGAAGCCTCAGACGGTGACGAAGCGATCACCAATACCCTGGAATTGGCGCCCGACATCCTGCTGCTGGACGTGCAGATGCCGCGCCTCCCCGGGCTGGAAGCGATGCGCGCCATCATGGCCGGAACTCCCACGGTCAAGATCCTGCTGCTGACCTCGACCATCACCACCCAGCAGATTATCGAGGCGCTGCACATCGGCGCCCGCGGCATTGTGCTCAAGGATGCGCTGGCCGGCCATCTGCAGACGGCGATTAAAACCGTCATGGGCGGCGACTACTGGATCGGCGGCAAGCGCGTGATCAACCTGGTGTCGGCCTTGCATGACCTGATGCAGCAGGCCGCGGTGCCGCAGCGCAAGACGTATGGGCTGACGCCGCGCGAGCTGGAAGTGGTGGGGTCGATCGTGGAAGGCTGCAGCAACCGCGATATCGCCAAGCAGTTTGGCCTGAGCGAAGAAACCGTGAAGCGGCACCTGTCGAATATCTTCGACAAGACCGGCGTGTCGACGCGGCTGGAGCTGGCCTTGTTTGCCATTGCCCATCAGCTGGTGACGCCGCAGTAGGACGGCCTGCCTTGTACCGAGCCGGGGCCGCAAGAGAAGTGGCACGCTGGTTCAGGACTCTTCGGCCAGCCGCTCGCTGGGTAGCTGTCTTCGCTGGTGAGCCCTCGACTCGTGAAAAATTCGGTAGAGCAGATAAGCCACGATGGCGATGTTGAGGATAAGCACGATGATCTTCACCGGCGTGGGGCGGCGGTAGATTTCATACACCTCGAGCGGCACCAGGGACGACGTGATCACCACGGTGAACCACTCGGCCCAGCGCTTCTCCAGCCACAGGCCTATGCCTTCGGTCAGAAACAGCGCCGCATACACAAAGCTGACCAGCCCCAGGTCCTTGATCTTGTTGGGCGGGATGGAAGTCGCCTTCTGAATGGCTCGCTCGACGTACCTGCCGCCGGGATCGAAGCCTAGCTTTGCGACCCAGTGGTCCAGTTGCGTCGCCACGTCGGTGTGGATCAGCCGGAGGATGCCGATCCCGGTCGCGATAAGCAAAGCCGCTTTGCACAGCTTGAAGACCGCGACCAGTCGAAGCAGGCCGTTGTGAGAGGAGTTCATGGAAGGCGTCGGCCTCTTTCAGGGCGGTGGCCGAAGAGCGGCCGCCGGCACATGACTGTTCAGAGGGTGTTGAGGGGAATTGAGTTGGCTCGTCGCCTCAATTAGGAACGCCTATGTTCCTAAAAACTGGGTAGCCAGGCGGTCGATGACGCCTTCGGTGGTGTCGCAGACGCCGGTATGCACGGGCGAGGGCTGGATGATGGTGCTGCGCGGCGCGGTCAGCCAGTGGAAGCGCTCGCGCTGCGACAGCCTGGCAATCGGGCCCGCCGGCGGGGTCGCCGAGACATATCCGGGGAATGGCGGCAAGGTGCTCGCTGACCAGATCGGGGTCGACTTCAGGCCACAAGGCCATGAGGCGGTCGCGGTCAAGGTGAATGCGGGCGTCGAGGTAGCGCTTCTCCAGGCAGAAGACGACCACGCCGGCATTGATGAACTCCTGCCGCTCCACGCGCGGCACGACGCGCAGGATGGCGTAATCAAACGTGGAGGGCGCGGGCACGCATGGCCTCCTCTTCGAAGATATGCGCTTTGGCCAGGCGGCGCGTGAAGAAGTCGAGGTATCCAGCGCGCCGCTGAGTCGCATTGAGTTCCCCGGGAATAGCTTCGAGCCATTCGTCCGGCACCTCGGCAAGGATTCCGGTCAGCACGCTGTGAGTGAGCCTGGCGGCGCGCGATCTGCCCGGCCGTTTCCATCCCGGAAGCCCACGGCAGCAGGACGTGTTCGCGGATCGCGGCGAAGGGGGACTCGATCTTTTGGTCCATGGTCTCCCAGTCGTGATGGAAGTAGAGCGCCGCCCCGTGGTCGATGGGGTAGAGCTTGCGGTGCCAGACCAGCAGATTGGCGTTGCGCGGAGTGCGGTCTACGTTCAGCGTGAAGGCGTCAAACCAGACCAGCATCGAGGCTTCGGGATGCGGGGCGCTATCGCGCGCGGCAGGGTCGAACATGGTCGATCCGGGAAGGTAGTCGAGGCCGAGGTTCAGGCCGGGGCTGGCCTTGAGCAGTTGCCGGATCTCGTAGTCGGGCTCGTTGCGGCCAAGGGCGGGGTCGATTTCGACCAGTACAATCTCCGGCACGCGCAGATCGAGGGCGCGCCCGATTTCCCCGGCGATCACCTCCGCGATGAGGGCGAGAATTCCCTGCCCCGCGCCGCGAAACTTGACCACGTAGAGCCCCAGATCGTCGGCCTCGACGATGGCGGGCAGCGAGCCGCCCTCCCGTAAAGGCAGGACATAGCGCGTCGCGTGAACGGTTCTGAGCATCGAACATCCAGTCTAATGGGCAGGGGTAAGGACCGCGGGGCGCCGCGGTTGTACGGGTCACGCGAGCATCGGGTCAGAGGAGCGAATGGCATGAAGATCGGTTTTCTGGGGCTGGGAAACATGGGGGCGCCGATGGCCAGGCGGCTGTTGGCGGCGCGCTACGAGCTGAAAGTCTGGAACCGCACCCGCGAACGCGCCGAGGCCCTGGAACGGGACGGAGCCGTGACAGCGGCCACACCGGCCGATGTTGCCCGCGCCTGCGACGTGGTGATGACCATGCTCTTCGACGATGCGGCGCATGAGGAGGTGCTGTTCGGGCCAAAAGGATTGCCGGTCAACGGATTGCTCAGCGCGCTGCCGGCGGGGGCGATGCATATCTCGCTGAGCACCATCAGCGTTGCCCTGTCGGAACGCCTCACCGAGGAGCATGCGCGGCGCAGGCAGGCTTTTGTCGCCGCGCCCGTATTTGGGCGGCCCAACGTGGCGGCAGACGGCAAGCTGTGGATTGCCATGGCCGGGCAGCACGAGGCGGTCGAGAAGGCGCGGCCGCTGCTCGAGCCGCTGTCGCGAGGCATTTCCGTAGTGGGCAAAGAACCGCGCCAGGCGCACGCGCTCAAGCTGGGCGGCAATTTCCTCATCAGCGCCATGATCCATTCCCTGAGCGAGTCGTTTGTATACGCCGCCGCGCAGGGTATCGAGCCCGAGGTCTTTGTGGAGACGGTCAACAGCGCGCTCTTCCAGTCGCCGTTTTATGCCGCCTACGCAAAGGTCATGCTGCATCCGCCGGAGAAACCCGGCGCCACCATCGAGCTGGGCGCCAAGGACCTGCGCCTGCTGCGCGAAGCGGCGGCGAGCCGGGGGGCGCGGCTCAGCCTTGCGGACGATATGGCCGCGGTCTTCGCAGCCGCGATCGAGGAGGGCCTCGGCGGAGAAGATTGGGCGGTGGGGCAATATCGCATGGCGCAGCAAAGAGGCACGGCCTCCGGAGGATCGAAGCAGGCCGAACAGCGGGTGTAACTGACATCACGCGGAAACGCGATCCGGTTGGTTAGGATAATGCCATGAGTGTTAAGGGAAAGATCGTCTTCATCACTGGAGCCAGCGCGGGAATCGGCGCCGCCACGGCCCTTGCATTCGCCGCCGAAGGCGCACGCCTGTTGCTTGCAGCGCGCCGCGCCGGAAAGCTCGCCGAAGTGGCGTCGGCCGCTCTTGAGCGGGGTGCACCCTCGGTGCATTCCATCGATCTCGACGTGAGCGACCATCGCGCCGTGCAGAATGCCATCGACACGCTTCCCGAAGAGTGGGCCGCGATCGACATCCTGGTCAACAATGCCGGGCTGAGCCGTGGTCTCGACAAGCTCTACATGGGCAAAGTCGAAGACTGGGAGGAGATGATCGACACCAACGTCAAGGGCCTGCTGTATGTAACCCGCGCCGTGGTGCCCGGCATGGTGGTGCGCGGCCATGGCCATGTGATCAGCCTGGGGTCAACGGCGGGCGAGCTTGCCTACCCTGGCGGAGCAGTCTATTGCGGCACCAAGGCGGCCGAGCGCGCTGATTAATGACGGGCTGCGCCAGGATGTGCTGGGTACGCCGGTACGGGTCACCAGCGTCGATCCGGGGATGGTGGAGACGGATTTCAGCCTGGTACGCTTCCGCGGCGACCATGAGCGCGCCGCAAAAGTGTACAAGGGGTCAAGCCGCTCACGCCGGAAGACGTCGCCGACACCATCGTCTGGGCGGCCAGCCGGCCGGCCCACGTGAACATCGCACGCGTGCTGATGACCACCGTGGATCAGGCCAACTCGATCTTGTTCAACCGCGAAAGCTGAGCCAATACGAAACCATCGCCGGTTGCTGGTAACTGCAGCCGGCCATCCGGTTTGAATCACCCCAAAATAAAACCCGCCGGGTGGCGGGTGGGGCTAGTTCAGGTTGGCGATTTGCGCCTCGATCTGCTCCAGGGCGGCTTCCAGGGCGTTGCGGCGCGCTGGATTTGACGTTCGCTGCGAAAGGATGTTCTCCTTTTGCAGGTTCAGAGCCTGTTTTTGGCGTAACCGCTGGGTACGCTCGAATTCCCCCTGGCGCCTGGCTTCCTCTTTGCCGAAACCATTGCCGGGGTATGCCGGCGCCTGCTGCTGGCTGCTTGCCATCTGCTCCTCCACGGATTTACTTTCCCAACCACGAGCCATATCTTCAATTTTACGAGCCTTTCGGCTTTTTGCATCCCGCAGAATGGAGCAGGGGCATCCAAGGCAAAGTAAATTTCGGCCAAATCAAGGCAGGGAGAGTACATGCGTGTCTGGCAGATTTCGTCGTTTGGCATTGATTCTCTGGAGTTTGTGGAACGGCCCGACCCGGAGCCGGGTCCCGGACAGGTGCTGGTTAAAATTCACGCAATTTCTTACAATTTTCGCGACCTGTTGATGGTCAAGGGCCTCTATAACCCCAAATTGAAGCTGCCCCGCATCCCCTGCTCCGATGGAACGGGCGAGGTGGTCGCCCTCGGTCCGGGGGTGACGCTGTGGAAACCCGGGCGACCGGGTGGCCGGCATTTTCATGCAGAACTGGCTCGACGGCCCCCCCACTCCGGCCAAGGTCAAGGGCGCCCTGGGCGGCGATATCGACGGCATGCTGGCCGAATACGTGGTGCTGGACGAGACCGGGCTGGTGGCCCTGCCCGACCACCTCAGCTACCAGGAAGGCGCAACCCTGCCCTGCGCGGCCGTAACGGCATGGAATGCGCTCTCGGCGGGCGATCTCAAGCCCGGCGGAACGGTACTGATCCAGGGAACCGGCGGGGTCTCCATCTTTGCCCTGCAGTTTGCGCGGCTCAAGGGAGCGCGGGTGCTGGGGGTCTCGGGCAGCAACGAAAAGCTGGAGCGCGCCTATGACCTGGGCCTCGACGCCGGGCTGAACTATCGCGAAACGCCGGATTGGGACCGCTGGGCGGTGGAGCAGAGCGGCGAAGGCGTCGACCTGGTGGTGGAGGTGGGCGGCGCGGGAACCCTGCCGCGCTCGCTGCGCGCTCTGCGCATGGGAGGAACCATCGCCCAGGTCGGCGTGCTGACCGGGCCCGGCGAAGCCGTTGCCGTTGCCGTGATCCTGCACAAGCAGGCGCGCATCCGCGGGATCTATGTCGGTTCGCGGCAGGATTTCCTGGAGATGAACCGGGCCATCGCGCTGACCCAGCTGCGGCCGGTGGGAGAAGACTTCCCGTGGAGCCACGCTCCGCAGGTGCTGCCGGCGCATGGAGGAGGCAAGCCACTTTGGCAAGCTGGTGATGTCGGTCAGGCTGAGTGTCCGCCGCCGAAGTCCGGAGTCAGGACCCGATAAAGAACTTCCGCGTCCTGCAACGCGTTTCAATCAGACACCTGACTGAAACTGCGTTGCAGGACGCGGAGGGCGGTTGCGTGGAGCGATGCGACGCAAGTCGCGTCACCATCGGATGTATCAGTGACGCTAGGTTAGGAGTTCGGCGTGGAGTGCTTGCCGGTCTTCACTTCCAGTTCATTGACGACCTGCTGCACGTTGGGAACATCCTTGGCGAGCTTGGCAGCTTCCTTCTTCTGCGCCGCGGTCTTCACGGAGCCCTTGATCACGAGCGTTCCATTCTTGGCGGAGCCGCTGATGCTCTGGTCGTTCAGATTCTCGATGCGCCTTGATGGAGGCCTTGAAGTTGTCTTCGATGGCAGAGTCAAGATTCGAAGCAACAGAGCCGGCATTGCTGGCCTGCGGTGGCCGCACGCCGACTTCATTGGCAATGGTGTAGTCCGGCGCCGCCTGCTTGGCGAGGGTTTCGGCCTGGGTCTTGGCATCGTCGCTATCGACGTTGCCACTCAGCGTCATCACACCCTTATCGCGGTCCTGAGAAACGCTCACATTGTTGAGGTGATTGCTGTCAAGCGAGTTGCTGACTGCGGATTTCTCGTCGGGATGCGACGCATGATTGTTGCAGCCTGCAAGAACCATGGCGCCGGCAAGCATAGCGGCCGCGCCGAGCAGGAAAGGACGTGGGGAACCTTCCAGTTTCATCTTTCGTCTCCTTGGGGTGCGAGTACATACACACGGCAAGTGAGATGGCTCATGGGCCGATTACGGTTGTTCCCCGCTCGAACTTACAGTTTTTTAGTTAGTCGCATAAGTGCGGAGTAGCGGAAAAAAGCGAGCTACTCTGAGGTGGTGGGATCGATCACAGAGCGCACCGCGGAGATGCGGTTGGCGGGAAATCCACTCGTCACCGCGTGCTGCCGTATGGCCGCCTCGTCCGGCGCGATATAGATGCAGTAAACCTTGTCGTCGGTAACGTAGCTCTCGACCCATTGAATCTGCGGACCGAGTTCCTTGAGCACTGAACAGGACTTCTGTGAGGCGGCTTTCAAGGCATCCGGCGACAGCTTGCCGGCTGCGGGCATCTCGCGTTCGATAACAAATTTGGGCATGAACAACGCTCCTGGGCGATGGTTTCCCCTGTCATGCTTCACGCAGGAACAGGCAACGCCATGATGCACGGCGCATGGGTGGGAGCGCAATAATGCGCGGACTATCTTAAAACTTATTGAAAACTTGAAGAAGCGTCTTGTAACAGGGCACGACTTTTCAGTCGTGCCGCTAAAGCCAATCCAACGATCGGGCTTTAGCCGCCGTGGGACTCTTGCCTCGTCGATTTCGCCCGATTGGTGGCTCTTTCAATCACCTTTTGGAACAGCTCCGCCACCCCGGGCAGGTTATCGGATGCGGCAATCACTCTCGAGGCAGGGAGGGGCGCGCAGCCTTGTCGACCATGTAGGTAATGAAGCCCACGGGGAGGAAGCGGATGGCGAAGGCGCTGGCTCGGCCGCCGAAGGTGGGAATCACCGTGCGCTTGCCGCGCGCCAGGGCAGCGATGGCGATGCGAGCCACGTCTTCGGCCGGCTGCACGCCGCGCGTCCTGAAGGAGTTCGCGCCGGCCACATCAAAGAACTCGCTCTCCGTCGGTCCGGGGCAGAGTGCCGTGACCGTCACGCCGAAGCGGCCCACCTCCTGCGCCAGGCCCACGGCGAAGAAGCGATCGAATGCCTTGGTTGCGGCATAGGTTGAGATATACGGCACGGGTTGGAAGCTGGCCGTCGAGGCGGTGATCAAGACCCATCCGCGACGACGCTCCACCATGCGCGGAACGAACAACCGCGTAAGACTGACGACGGCCTCGCAGTTGACGCGCACCTGGCTGAGTTCCTGGTCGATGGAACTGCGATAGAACTCGCCGAACTGCCCCAGGCCCGCATTGTTGATGAGGATGTCCACCGTAAGGCCAGCGCCTTCGGTGGCGTCATAGACCTGCTGCGGCGCGGCGGGATCGTTGAGATCGGCGGCCACAATGCGCACCTCGATGCCTTGCGAGGCGAGTTCGGCGGCCAGCGCCTCCAGGCGGTCTTTGCGGCGCGCGGTGAGAATGAGCTTGGCGCCACAGCCAGCCAGTTCGCGTGCCAATGCCACGCCAATTCCGGCGCTGGCGCCGGTGATTAAAGCCCATTTGCCATTGAAGTCGCGAGTACCTGCCATGCTGGAACCGTCCTGACTGGATTGATCATAACCAGACAGGTCGTTCCCTGTTGGTCGCGAAACGCGGTGGTTGCCAAAGCCATCAGACTTGATCCATAAGCTGCTTTGTGGATCGCCTCGCGTCGGACCCGGCCTAGGATTTACATCTTCAGGAGTTTGAATGCGTGCGTCCATTGGTTGCTGCGAAATCCGGGAAGGCACCACAACATGCAGAGCGGCTCGATGGCGCGCGCCGATTCCACTTCTCCCATATCGGCGGTCTCCCAGCCAAATTGATCGAGGATCGAGGTCACTGCCTGCTTGGCCTTCTCATCGTTCCCGCAGATGAACATGGTGGGTCGTCCTGCTTCGAAGTGCGGGTTGATCATCAATCCGCTGCCGACGGAGTTGAAGGCTTTCACAAACCGAGCCTTGGGGAACTCGGCCTGCATTTGCTCCATCAGCGACTCGTTGATTTTGGTAAAGAAGCGCAGCACTCCCTTATCGGGAGGCGCCTCTTCGATCGGGTTGGTCGCGTCTACCACGATTTTGCCGTTGAGGTTTGCCTCGCCGGCCAGAAGGAGCGCCTCCATCGCCGCTGTCCCCTTCACCGCGAGGACAACCAACTCACCGAACTCCGCAGCGCCGGCAAAAGTCGCCGACGCACCGCCCGGATTCTCGCTGACCCAGTCTGCCAGCTTGTCCGGATTCCGCGAGCCGATCGACACCTGGTGCCCATGCTTGAGAAAACCGCTGGCCAGCGTCCGTGCCACGCCACCCGACCCCAATACTCCAACCTTCATTCCGACCTCCTGTCGATAATCACTGGATGCATCGGCTCTGCCTGGAGATGACTTACATCTGCGGCTCAGCCGGGATTCATGGGATTTTCTTTTTCCTGATCCCGCTTTTGTTTTTCCTGACCTTGGAGACCTTCCCGTTCTTTTCCAGGCGCAGCTTCCAAGCCGCGATCAGCGCGCCGCGGAGCAGGTCTTCGTTGGCGGCAGCGAGGCGTACATGGGTCGCCCCGTTGCGCCCCCACCCGCCGGCGACAGGCAGAAAGATATCCGGCTGCTCGGCGACGAAGGCAGCCTGCTGCCCGGGGTCGAGCATGAGATTGCCGTAGCCATGTTTCTCCGCGGCCAGGGTGGCGAAGATGCGGCCGCCGACACGAAAGTCCGCCGCGCCCATGTGTGCGCCTTCTTCGGCGCCTTCGAGGCTGAGTGCGATGCGGCGAAAGTCGGCGGCGTTCATGGCTACATGGGGCTCGACATCACTTCGTCTTCGAACTCTTCGTTGAGCCAGCGGGTGAAGGCCTCAAACTCTTCGTCGCGGCCGAGGAAATCGCGCACCATCTCGCGGCCGGGCTTGGAGCCGCCTTGTTCCAGCACCGTCGTGCGGTAGCGGGCGCCGGCATCGCCGCCCAGCAGATCGTCGGGATCGAACTGGGCAAAGAAGTCCAGCGCAATCACCTTGTCGAAGGCGTAGGTGTAGTAGTTCGACGAGTAGCCGGTGAGGTGGCCGAAGCTGGCATACATGCGATTGCCTTCGAGCCATGTCCACGGCTGCAGGCTCTGGTAGAGCTGCTTGGTGGTCGCGGTCGAGGTCGATGCCGGCGGGGTCCTGGTCGTGCAGGTCGAGCGAGAGCGTGGTGTAGTAAAGCTGCGTGCGCATGCCGTCGGCGCGGCCGAACGCGCCGGCCATCTTCATCTTCCGGATGATTTCGGCAGGCAGCGTCTCGCCGGTCTCGTAGTGCTTGGCAAAGGACTGCAGCAGCTTTTCGTCGCGGAAAAACTCCTCCAGCATCTGCGACGGCACTTCAATGAAGTCGCCCTCCGTAGCGAAGCCGGAGAGCCCGGCCCACTCCGTGTGGCCGCCCAGGATGGCGTGCATCAGGTGGCCGAATTCATGGAAGTACGTCACCACGTCGTTGTACTGCATCAGGCCCGGATCGCTCGTCGTCTGCCGCCGGGGAAGTTGCAGATCAGCGCGGCCTCGGGCAGGTAGCGGCCGCGCACCCCGGTCACCACGGGCGCGGCGGAGAACCACTTGTCCTTGCCCTCGCGCGGATGCATGTCGAGATAGAAGCGGCCCACCAGCTTGCCGCCTTCCCATACCTCGAAGACGGAGACCGCGGGATCCCAGGCCGGCGCCGACGGAGGGGCGGAATTCGACCTTGAAGAGGCGTGCGGCGGTTTCGAGCACGCCGGCTTCCACCTTGCGCGTAGGGAAAATAAGGCCGCACGGATTGCGAATCGAAATCGAAGGCGGAGCGGCGGAACTGCTCATACCAGTAGCCGCGGCTGGTGATGTCGATGGTCGTCGAGGCCGGGCTCGCTTGCGCCGCGCAAAGTTCAGCACCAGTTCATGCTCCTGGCGCGCGCCGTCGCGGCTGGCTTCGTCGAGCCTGGCGAGGAAGGTGCGCACATTGGCGGCCGAGCCCATCATCTGGTCGGCCGTGGCCAGGTCGGCCCAGCTGCGGAAGCCGAGCACGGTGGCGATCTCCTGCCGCGTGGCGAGCAGTTGTTCGAGAATCGCCTTGTTGGCCGGGTAGGCGCGCGTGTTGTAGGCGAGGAACATGCGCTCGCGCAGCGCCGCGCTCGCGGCGAAGGTCATGACCGGCTGCATGTCGGGCTGGTCGGTGGAGAGCGTAATCTTGCCCTCGGCGTCGGGCTGGATGGCGGTCGAGGTAGTCCTGCGGCAGGCCGTCAAGCTCGCCGGGAGTGGCGACGATGGTCTTGCCGCCCTCCTGGATGTTGCGGCTGAACTCCAGCGAAAGCCGCGTGGCCTTCTCATGCAGCGACTGGATGTGCGCCCGGGTGGCATCGTCCTTGTCGACGCCGGCGAGGCGGTAGCTCAGCAGGGTGCGTTCCACGTAGTGCTTCGTAGCCGCGTTGCACCCCTCGATGCGCATAGCCGCCAGCGCGTCGTAGACGCCGCGGTTCAGGCTCAGAGCGGAGCCGGCCATGGCTATGCGCTGGGCATCGACCTGTGCCTGGTCGCGCACCGCCTTGTCGGCGGCAACGGAGTTGAGCACGCCGGCCTGGGCGCCGGCCAGGCTGAGCTGCTCGATGGCGGCGTCCAGCAGGCGCAGGGTGTTCTCGGGCGTGCGCGGTACGTCGACGGCCAGCAGCGCGGCCAGGGCCGCTTCATGGGCTGCAAGGCGGGCGGAGACCCAGGCGGCCAGGGCCTCGGCGGACTGCGCGCCCCCCGCCTCCCAGGCATGAAGTTCTTCACAGACAGAGACGGCGGCGATGGGATCAAGAAGCGGATTAGCGGCCATTGCAGGGAAACTCCTCCAAACCAATAGGGTAAAGCAACAGCGGCCAGGGTAAGCGCACACCGGGGCCGCCCCCCGGGCACTGGGCCTGTTTGCCGCGAGTGAGACGATGAGATGAGGGACGCCGCTTGCATCCGGAAGGTTGTCCCTCTAAGATGCGGCAGACGAGATGCGCCAAAACTAGGCTATGACCCATATCGCACATTCCGCGGCTGTTGCCGGCGTCGACCGGCCGAGGTTGCGCCACGGCAAGCTGTGCATCGCCATCCAGGCGGCTTCGCTGCGGGAGCTGCAGCAGCGCGCCGCGGCGGCGCTCACAGGATTCGAAGTTCCTTGAATTCCGGCTCGATTTCCTTCCCCGGCCGGCGGCTGCGCTGCCCTGGCTAAAAGAATTTCTCACCCAGCACTCCGACGTGACCGCGATCGCCACCTGCCGCCGCAAACCCCACGGCGGGCACTTCGTGCAGTCCTTGACCAGTGAGTTAACGTTACTCGCGAAAGCCGCCCAGGCCGGCTGCCAGATCGTGGATCTCGAAGTCGAGTCCGCAGAGGAGGCCAGGCCCGCTCAAATGGAGAGGTTTCGCGAGACCTTGCGAGCGGTGGGGACCTGCTCTGCTGATCAGCTTTCACGATTTCGCGGGCACCCACGGCCTTGACCGGGCGGCGGATCGCATCGCCTCGTTCGAGCCCGACTACGTGAAAGTCGTCTCCACGGCACACACTCTGGCCGACAATCTCGCGGTCCTGAAGCTGATCGAAGACCGCTCGCTGTCCGCGCAGGTTGTCGGCATTGCCATGGGAGAGGAGGGGCTGGTGAGCCGCGTGCTTGGTCCGCGCGCCGGCGCGGCCTTCACCTTCGCCTCGCTCGACGATGGAGCCGAAACCGCTCCGGGGCAGGTCACGACGCGCACACTGCGCGAACTCTACCATTTCGATCGGCTTGGTCCGGCGACGCGGGTCTTCGGCGTGGCCGGCAATCCCATCGCCCACTCGCTCTCCCCGCTCATGCACAACGCAGCGTTTGGCCATGAGCGCGTCGACGCGGTTCTGCTGCCGCTGAAGGTGCGCGCGCTGGCCGATCTGCTGACGATGCTGCTGGACCTGCCTATGAGCGGGGCCGCGGTGACCATGCCGCTCAAGCAGGAGGTGCTGCCTCACCTGTCGCAGATGGACCCGCTCACCGAGCGCATCGGCGCCTGCAACACCCTGCGCATCGGCGCCGACGGCAAGCTCTACGGATTCAATACGGATGTGGCCGGCGTGGTGCGGCCACTCGAAAAGCGGATGCGGCTCAAAGGCGCGCGCGTGGCCGTGCTGGGCGCGGGAGGCGCGGCGCGGGCGGCGGTCTTTGGCCTCGCCGACGCGGGCGCCGAAGTGTTCATCGTCAACCGCACCCATGAGCACGCGGTCAAACTGGCCAAAGCGGCGGGAGCCAGGGCCCTGAAGCACGCGCAGTTGGCGAAGAGCCAATTTGACGTGCTTATCAATTCCACGCCGTGCGGCATGGCAGGCTCAAACCAGCCGCTGCCCCTTGCGGAAAACGAGCTGAATGCGGGACTGGTCTTTGATATGGTGTATAACCCGCTGAATACGCCGCTGCTCAAGCTGGCCGAATCGCGGGGAATCCCCGTCATTGGCGGTGTGGAGATGTTTGTGCAGCAGGGGGCGCGCCAGTTCGAGATCTGGACCGGCAAACCGGCGCCGGAGGCGGAGATGCTCAGGGTCGTGGAAGCGGCGCTGCGCAAACGGCGCTGACTCCGCTGAAGTTTGACGACCCGGCCCGGCATCAGAGACAGTGAACAGACGCGTTGCGACGGAGAACCGGCATGACTACCCCGCTGTACATGCACCAGATCAAGAAATCGATGCGCGCGGTGTGGATGGCCGGCGATTTCGGCGTGGTGGCGAAAGGTGTGGCTCGCGGCGCAGAGGCGTTCGTGGAACGCCTCGACATTCCCGGCGGCGCGCGAGTGCTGGATGTGGCCTGCGGCACGGGCAATACGGCGATACCGCTGGCGCGCCGCGGCCTGCACGTAACCGGTGTGGATATTGCCACGAATCTTCTCCAACAGGCGCGCCAACGGGCCGCCGCGGAAAGCCTCGACATTACCTTCGAAGAAGGGGACGCCGAAGAACTGCCCTACCCGAACGCCGCTTTCGACGCGGTGGTGACGATGTTCGGCGCCATGTTCGCGCCGCGTCCGGAGCTGGTGGCAGCCGAATGCGCGCGCGTACTCAAACCGGGAGGCCTGCTGGCCATGGCCAACTGGACGCCGGGCGGCTTCGCCGGGCAAATGTTTCGCGTGACCGCGCGGCACACGGGAACGCCGCTGGGGATTGCGCCGCCGGTTCATTGGGGACACGCCAAAGTGGTCCGTGAGCGTCTGGCCGATTTCTTCGCAACCATCGAACTGGAAATCATCCCCATCGATTTCCGTCTGCCCGGCACCCCGGCCGACGCGGTGCAATTCTTCCGGACCTATTTCGGGCCCACGCAGGTCGCGTTCGATGGCCTCGACGAAGCGGGGCAGGTGGCGCTGGCGGCGGACCTTGAAGCGCTGTGGGCGGGCGCGAACATCGCTCCCGATGGCGCCGATCATACCCTGGTCAAGAATGAATATCTGCAGGTGACAGCGACGCGCCTGAAAAGCTGAAACAGTATCGATCAGGTTGTTCAGGCGCGCCGGTTGGCCCATGTTCGGCGGTTACAGGTTCGTCGGTCAGATCAAGCGGCGAGTCAACTGACTTGCGCTTTTGTGGCCGGCCCAAAGGCTGAACTGGTGGTGTAAAACCAGGTCCAGTCGAACAGGAGTTTGTCGACCATGAACTTAAGCTGCCGGGCAATGTCGCCGGGCATCGGAACCGGCTGGTAACGCTGATCCTTAGGCTCGTCCCAGTAGTAGTAGTAGCGGGCGACGCCGCCAGCATACACGGTGTAGTGAACGTTATAAATCTTCGACGATCCGCTATACGGCGACACCGTGTAGTGCGCGTTGGTGGCGATGTCGGCGGAGGTTCCGCCGTTGGAGCCGTAGCTGTAGGTGCCGTTCGATGAGGCCGACGCGGTACGTGTCCAGACGGTCCCATTGATATCGATGGTGGCGGGAAGGTTATTCATGTTGATGGACTCTTTTTTGAATCCGACCTTATCGACCGAGACTTTCGGAAGTTCGGCTTCAACTTTCAGCGGTCTTGACCATGCGCTCACAGGCTCTCCTTTCCAAGACAGAAAATGCCCCGCCGGCGAACCCAGGGTTCGACCGCCAGGCCACGATTTAACCCAGGATGTTTACAGGCTCCGCCGTCGGAGACCCCCAGGGGAAATGGCGTCGGCCTGCGTACGACAGAATAGCTCACCATGGCCTCACATGGATGCAAACTTCATAGGCTGAAGATCAGCCTGGTCATGAAAACTCCGCAATTGTGCCCGCAGGCAGTGTGCGGCTATACTCGCCACAAACTTATCTAAAACCGGTATGGTGCTCGACGGATGGCTAAGTACGAAAGTAGATCGACCGCTTCCCCCGATTTGTGCAACAACCTGACGGACGCGAGGATAAAGACGGAATCCGCAGCCGCCTGGATCAACGCGTTGTCCTACGCTCGAATTCTGGGTCAAGTCGGGGAAGCGTTATGCGTAGTCGTGGCACTGCTTTCGCTGATCGGAGCGTCGCGCATGGCGCAGGCACAGATCTCGCCTGGCCCGCTGGCGCGCGCCCATCGCGATCTCAATGGTCCGGAGAATTGCACCAGGTGTCACACCAATTCCGTACGCGAACGATCGTTTCGCTGCACCGAATGCCATCGCGAGATTGCCGCTGAACTCACGCAGCATCGCGGCCTGCACAGCACCTACCCCCAGGGAGGCGCGCCTGATTCGGAGTGCGTCAAGTGCCATTCCGATCACAACGGGGAAGACTTCGCGCTGCTGCACTGGACACCCACGGCGAGCGGTTTCGATCACAACAAGACGGGATATATCCTCGACGGCAAGCACGTCGGCGTCGCTTGCCGCGCCTGTCATACCGCAGCGCATATTTCCGCGAGCGAGCGTGTTCTGCTTAAAACCAAGGACTTGAATCGTACCTACTTCGGTCTTTCCCCGCAGTGCGGAACCTGTCACGAAGACAAGCACCAGGGCCGCCTGGGGCCCAATTGCGCGCGCTGCCACAACACCAGCGACTGGAAGAGCACCAAGGTGGACCAGAGCCACTTCGATCACTCGACCACACAGTTTCCGCTGACAGGCGCACATAAAGACACGCCCTGCGAGAAGTGCCACCTCGCCGGCGACGACGGCAAACCCCGCTTCGCAGGGCATTGCATTCGACCGCTGCGTCCGCTGCCACGAAGACGTGCACAAGGGCGAGTTCAAGCAGGATTGCGATTTTTGCCACACCACCACGACTTGGAAGAGATCCCGCTTTACCACCAAGTTCGACCACTCGACTACCAGTTTCCCGCTGCTCGGCAAGCACCTCGAAGTGGGGTGTGTCGCCTGCCACAAGGGAACGGACTTCAAGCTGCCCATCGCGCATGCACAATGCGCCGATTGTCATACGCCGGATCCGCACAGCGGGCAGTTTGCCAGGCGCGCCGACGGGGGCCGCTGCGAAAGCTGCCACACCGTCGAGGGCTGGCATCCGTCAACTTTCACGGTGGCGGATCACGCCCGGACGGGCTTTCCGCTGGTCGCGCCGCACGCCAAGGTCAAGTGCGATGACTGTCACAAGCCTGCCGGGGTGAAGACGCTGTTCAAGATGCCCTACGCCCACTGCATCGATTGCCATGAAGATGAGCACCATGGTCAGTTTGCAGGAGCGCCATGGCAGAACAAGTGCGAGCAGTGCCACACCGGGCTCACCTGGAAGACCTCGAACTACACCCTGGCCAAGCATCAGAAGGCCGCGTTCCCGCTCACCGGATCCCATATGGCTGTGGCCTGTAACGATTGCCACAAGCCCATGGCCGGGTCGCCCGTGGCTCTCTATCACTTCAAGAATCTTGACTGCACCACATGTCACGAAGACATTCACCACGGCGAATTTGCCCGGCGCATGGCCGTCCTTTCGCCCGCCGAAGAGGCCGGTGGGTTGCGAGTCCTGCCACAATACAAAGGACTGGCACGACATGGCGAGTTTTGATCACTCGACCACGGATTTCGACCTGCTGGGATCGCATCGCGCCGTGGCTTGCATCGACTGCCACAAAGCTCCCAACCTGGAGCGCACCATGGTCCACGTGCGGTTCTCGCAGGCTCCCGTCAAGTGCAGCGAATGCCACGAAAATCCGCATGCGGACCAGTTCGGCGCACAGGCGGAAAAATGCGAGGCATGCCATAACAGCAACAAGTGGCGGCCATCCCTGTTCGACCACGAGAAGACCGCTTTCTCGCTGAAGGGTGGCCACCAGGACGTGGCCTGCTCCGCCTGCCACACCCTCAAGCGGCCCGTAAACGGCGTGCTCGTGCTGTTCTATAAGCCCACCCCCAAAGCCTGCGCCGACTGTCACTCGGGGAAGATTCCAAAACTCACATCCAGTTCTCGTTTCCCCTCAGCAAACAATCACCCGCGGCCATTGACGTAGACTTTTTTTCAAATCTTTATCTTTTCCCGTTCCAGGTGGCTAAAATGGACTTACTGTTGAGCTACACGATTATTGCCTTCGCCAAATTAACTTGATTGGATACAGGGCTCCTTAGAAGGGCCAAGCAGCCGGACTTTCAGCAATTGCAACTTTAAAATCGATTGCGGCAAAGCTTTCGGCGAACAAACTAGATCATCAGCGCCCTCCTCGTATCCCGCTCACGCGCTGACTACCGCGAATCTTGTTCATTCAGGTCTGTTCCCCGCCTGCAATGAACCCTCCGAACTTCCGTTGCCGAGGCGCTTGAAACGAGCCGTCGCAAGTGTGTGTTCGTGAATCTCTCGCTGTCCTTGTGTGGCAGCGACCCGCAGAGGGACGACGAGGAAGTTTGCCGTTCTGGTTCAAAGACCTGAGAGGTCCAGGGCGATCATGCGCATCCGGTATTGAAGCCGGCTGGTCCGGTTTGATGTTGAGCAACATGCTTTCACTCCGTTGTTAGAACGAGAATGGTGACTTAGCCGCCAATGTTTCGATTGAAGCGCCTTACTGCACTCGCCGCGTCAGGGAACTTGATAATTCGCCGTAGCAACGCGGCGTCCAAAACTGTGACATGTGGACAGGCGCCTGCCGCTCGCCCTTATTCCTCCGTTTCTGTGAAAGGATGGCGGTCGATGCGATCCAGTTCTGCTCTCGGCATCGGGCTGGGCCTCGGGCTGCTCGTTCCCGGGTTTGCCGCGACCCCGCCCTCGGTGCCGGCCAATGTCGTGGACCAGGCGCAGAAACAGGTGGTCGCCTTCGTTGGAAAGCTGGCCGATCTGCACTGCACCGAAGACGTGGTGCAGGAAAAGCTCAAGGCCAACGGAGGTACCGAAACCTCATCCCGAAGCCAGTACGATTACTTCCTTTACATGCAGGGCAACAGCTACGATTTTCAGCTTTCCGAGTCGCGCCTGGAGGTGGGCACCTCCAAACAACGGCACGTGCCGATGCTCCTCACCAACGGCTTTTCGACGTTACTGCTGGTCTTTCATCCCTACTATCGCAACGGCTTTGAATTCACCGTGGGGCCGGCCGAGTCCCACGAAGGCCGCAATCTGATCCCGGTGCAATTCACGCATATCACCGGTTCGCGGACGCCGGCGGCGCTGGCCCTGCGCGGTCGCGAATTCCCGCTCGACCTCAAGGGCACGGCGTGGGTGGATCAGTCGACCGGCCAGGTGGTCCGCATCGACGCCGGACTGGAACACGAGATGACCGACGTGGGGCTTACGGAGCTCAACATCCGCGTGGAATACACCGCGTCGGCCAGGATCACCGACCAGTTTCTGCTTCCCTCGCGCGCGGTTATCGAACTGGAAACTCCGCGCCAGCACTGGAGAAATACTCACGTCTTTCATAACTACAAACTGTTCTCGACCGATGCTAACCAGGATCCCGACGTAAAGGTACGGGGGAAAGACGGGGACGCGGATCCCAACGCGGCTCCCTCCCCGACGACTCCACCGAACAT
This sequence comes from uncultured Acidobacteriaceae bacterium, assembly GCA_963737665.1. Lineage (GTDB taxonomy): Bacteria > Acidobacteriota > Terriglobia > Terriglobales > Acidobacteriaceae > Telmatobacter. The sequence continues at coordinate 100,800 of CAVTTW010000013.1, read as the reverse complement.
CAAGGAGCAGCCCTGATCATGGCTTTTTCAAGCGTATTTGTCTCTTCTGCCACTCAGACTCGAACCGCAGTAAAGCGCGGACACCAGATCCGCGTCGGCATTACCATCTTCGCGTCGATCGCCTTCATTCTCGGGCTCACTATCTACGGGTGGAACTACTACACGTTGCCGCGCGAGTTGCGGCCCTTTTCCGACAAGCATGACCTGCTGCGCCCCAGCGGCCTGATCGGCATCAATCTTGGCGTCCTCGGCACACTGCTGTTCTTCCTCATCTTCCTCTATGCATTGCGTAAGGCGATTCCCTGGCTGGGACGCATCGGGACGGCCAAACACTGGATGGATTTCCACGTCATCTTCGGCATCACCGCGCCGATCATCATCGCGTTCCACGCCTCGTTCAAATTCAACAACATTGCCGGCGTGGCGTTCTGGATCATGCTTGCGGTGGCTTTGAGCGGCATCGGAGGCCGCTACCTGTACGCGCAGATTCCGCGCTCACTCAACGCTGCAGAGATCTCGTTTCATGAGCTGGAGGCGGGAGAGGATTCGCTCACCGACGCGCTGAAACGGCAATCCATCTATACGCCGGAAAAACTGGCGCGCATCTTCGCCATGCCCAGCGCGGCGCACGTGCGCAAGAGTTGGGCGCTGGTCACGATCGGGGAGATGGTGATGCTCGATATCCGCCGGCCGTTCCAGATTGCCGCGCTTGCGGCGAGAAGCTTCGAGCTTTGGCCAGTGCGTCAAGTCCCTGGGCGGCCTTTTCTCCACCGGCAATCCGGAGATCGAAGACATCGTCACGCTGGTGCGGCAAAAGGCTTCGCTTTCCAAGCGCATTTTGTTTCTCGATCGCACCCAGCGGGTCTTTCACCTGTGGCATGTCATTCATCGCCCCTTCAGTTACGCGTTCGCTGTTCTGGCCGTCATTCACATCGTCAACGCCATTCGCCTGGGGTACTTTTAACCGATGGAGACACTCTTCAGCTGGCTGATCGCAGCCGTGATTCTCCTCTTCTTTGTGGTCCGCTACTGGATTGGCCATCGCAAGCGCGAAGCGGCCGCGATCGCCGCGGCCGAGCATGGAAAGCTGTATTCGGACGGGCCCAAGGCGCAGCATCCGCACATCAATCTCGAAGCCTGCATCGGCTGCGGCACGTGCGTGGACGCCTGTCCCGAGGGCGACGTGCTCGGCCTCCTCAATGGCAAGGCCGCCATCGTCAAGGGACACAAGTGCATCGGCCACGGCCTGTGCGCCGACGAGTGCCCGGTGGGCGCCATCACCATGGTCATGGCCAAGGCCACGGCCAGCGCCGACATGCCCACGCTTACGCCGGAGTACGAGACCACCGTTCCTAATCTTTTCATCGTGGGCGAACTGGGCGGCCTGGCACTGATCAAGAATGCCGTCAACCAGGGCCGCGACTGCGTCGATTCCATCACCGCGCGCATGCCCGACATCCGCGCCTCGCTGAACGGATCGGGCAAGGACCCCGACATTCTGGATGTGATCATCGTGGGGCGGGACCGGCCGGCATCAGCGCGTCCCTGCGCGCCACGGAAAACAACCTCTCCCACCTCACCCTGGAGCGCGAAACCGTGGGCGGCACGGTGTCAAAGTATCCCCGGCAAAAGCTGGTGATGACCAGTCCCGTCGAATTCCCGCTCTACGGAAAGATTCGCCAGACCCAGCTCAGCAAGGAAGATCTGCTGGCGCTTTGGGAAAAGGTGATGGAGCGCGCCGACCTGAACATTCGCACCGGCGAGGGCGTCGATGCCATTCAAAAGCGCGCCGACGGCCTGTTTGAGGTGAAATCGCCGGTCGCTACCTATCGCGCCTGCTCGGTGGTCATGGCGCTCGGCCGCGCTGGGACACCGCGCAAGCTGGGCGTGCCCGGCGAGCACCTTCCCCACGTGCTCTACCGCCTGATCGAAGCCGATCACTATACCAACAACAACATCCTCATTGTGGGCGGCGGCGACAGCGCCGTGGAAGCGGCCATGGGCCTGGCCCACCAGCCCGGCAACAAGGTCACCCTGTCCTATCGCCGCGGCGAATTCAGCCGGCTCAAGGAACGCAACACCAAGCGCATCGAGGAACATATTCGTTCCGGCCAGGTGAAGGCGCTGTTCAACTCCATGCCCACCGAGTTTCGCGAAGGCAGCGTGCTCATCGACTGCAGCGGCGAGATCCGCGAGCTCCCCAACGACTTTGTCTGGATCTTCGCCGGCGGCACGCCGCCGACGGAGTTCCTCAAGGCCACGGGAATCTCGTTTGGCTCCGCGGATGTCACCGCCCGCACCGAGTAAGCCGGCAGCAGTGACGTGGACGAACAACTGCCTGCTCGATGCTGATAAGAACGACATCTAGCGTCCTGTCCCAGAAGTTCTTGACCAAACTGTTGCTGTCATCCTGAGCGAACGGGGCCCCAAACGCTTTTCAGTTTGGGGGTGGTGAGTCGAAGGATCCGGGGTTGTCCTTAGGATTTTGGGGACAGCACACTCGCCCATCCGGTGATTTAGCATCGGGTTGGCATGAAACGGCGAATCCATTGGTACCTGTACATCGCCGCCATGATCGTGGCGGCGGTTAGTTTGCGCCTGCATGTCCGGATTCGGCCAGGACGCGGGCGGCGAGATCAAGCCGGCTCCCTACCAGGTCGCATGGCAGGATCTTGAGTTTGGCGTGATCCTGCATTTCTCCACCAACACCTTTCTCGATCGCGAATGGGGCGATGGAACCGCCAGCCCGGCCGCCTTCAATCCCACTGCCTTCGACCCCGAGCAGTGGATGAAGGCGATTCGGGATTCGGGAGCGAAATACGTGGTGCTGGTGGCCAAGCACCACGATGGATTTTGCCTCTGGCCCACCGAACAGACCACCTACAGCGTCAAGAGCAGCCCCTGGAAAGACGGCAAAGGCGACGTGGTCGGCGACGTGGCGCGGGCGGCGCGCAAATATGGCCTCAAATTCGGCGTGTATCTGTCTCCGTGGGACCGGCATGATCCGCGCTATCACGATAGCGCCGCCTACGACCGCTACTACAACGCGGAGCTTGAAGAGCTCGCCTCCCACTACGGCGACCTGGTGGAGTTCTGGCTGGATGGCGCGGGCAGCGAAGGCCACGTCTACGACTTCAAGAAGATCATCGAGACGCTGCGAACCTATCAGCCCGACACCGTAGTCTTCGCCGATACGGGGCTTTTTGAATACGGCGATGCGCGCTGGGTCGGGACCGAGGCCGGGCAGCGTCGACTACGAGAACTGGAACGTCATCGACCGCCACGGCTACCGGCGCTGGCGGCCCGTCGAGGCGGATACGCCACTGCGCAAGCTGCACTGGTTCTGGCATCCCCACGACGAGGCGTCGCTGAAGAGCCTGGACGAACTGCTCGATGTCTACGACAAGACGGTGGGCCGCGGCGCCCAGTTGATGCTTGGCGTGGCGCCCGATAATCGCGGGCTCCTTGCCCGATTCGGACGTGGCGCGGCTTGAGGAGTTCGGCGCCGCGCTGCGCAAGCGCGCCGCGGCTAACCTTGCGCTTCGGCACCAGGCGACAACGCCCGAGATCGGGGCCGCCCTCGATGGCGATCCGGACACGTTCTGGTCCGCTCCCCCGGGGTCGCATCATGCTGAGCTTGAAGTCAGATTCGACAAGCCGGTGAGGTTCGATCACGCATTGACCATGGAGTGGCTCAACGACGGCCAGCATGTGGAGAAGTACGCGATCGAAGTCTGGGACGAAGAGCAGCGCAATTGGCGCGCCGTGGCCCAGGGCCAAGCCATCGGCCATACCAAGATTGACCCGTTCCCCGCGGTCACGGCCAGCCGCGTGCGACTGCACATCCTGTCGAGTACCGGAGAGGCGCACATCCGGGAGTTTCAGCTCTTCGACTGGAGCCAGTCCGCGGACGAAAGCACAGCAAAGTAGCGCTTTCCTCAAGAAAACGCCGGCTGCGATGCACTAAAAGGAGAATTCAAAATCTGCCCTGCGAGTTTGTTGGAAACCTCGGGACAAGAGCGCCTTGTAATAGGGCGCGACTTTCAGTCAAGCCAGCAAAGCCCAGTAGCGCTTTGTAACAGGGCGCGACTTCTGTCGTGCCAATAAAGCCAGTCAAATGAATGGGCTTTAGCCCCTGTGGGACTCTGGCCTCGCCGATTTCGCCCGACTCTTGGCTTTTCAACAAACCTAAAGCTTGTCGCTGCCGGAGATAACCTGTGTTGCGGCTGCAGAATCGCCGGGCTGCGTGTCGCAACCGCAGGAACGGCGAACCACCAGTTCCAGGGGAAGGACCACGCGCTGACCCTTGGCGGGAAACGCTCCGCTGGTGATTCGCTCAAACAAAAGATTGGCCCCGGTCTCGCCCATCTGGTAAACAGGCTGGCGAACCACCGTGAGGGCCGGTTGCAGAACGTCGGCGATATCGAAGTCATCGAACCCCGCCAGCGCGATCCGGGCCGGAATGTCGATGCGAAGCACATTCAGCGCGTGGAGGATGTAGCGCATGGTCAGGTTGTTTCCGGCAAACAGCGCGGTGGGCGGATTTGCTTCAGCCAACAGGGTCTGGACGGTGTGGACGGTGTTGGCCTCGGAGGTGCACGCAATGTAGCCGTCCGCGGGAAGTCCTGCCTTGGTCATGGCTTCCTTGTAGCCGGCGTAGCGTGCCTGCATGGTGAAGAGCGACCGGCTCAGCCCGAGAAACGCCACGCGCTTGTGGCCGTGACCGATCAGGTGAGTAACCCCGGCGCGTGTTCCGGCCCGGTTGTTCACGACGACCGAGTCAAACCGGGGGTCGGGCGCCGGGCGGTCGAGAGTCACGATATGCACCCGGGAAAAGAAGACGTCGCGCAGATAGCCTTCATCATGGGGCGCGGGAATGATGATCATTCCGTCGATGCGCCTGCGAATCATGAGGCTGGCCTGTTTCTGCTCGATTTCCGTCTTCTCGTCGGAGGTGGTAATGAGCACGGAGTATCCGTGCTGATTGGCGACGGTGGAGATGGCATGGGCGCAGGTCGCGAAAAACGGATCGTACAGGTAAGGAAGAATGACCGCGATGGTCTTGGTGTGAACGGAGCGAAGGCTGCGGGCAAGCTCATTGGGCTGATAGTTGAGCATGCGGATGGCGCGATGGACACGATCCGCCGTGGCCTTGGACACATTCGCGCTTCCGCTGAGCAGGCGGGAGACCGTCATCTTTCCGACGCCCGCAAGTTGAGCGACATCCGCCATGGTCGTATGGCGGTCAGCAGCGTCCTGTTTTCTCTTTCTGGATGGCATCTTGGCAGTGGCTAAAACTGGATCGGTGTCGAAACTGTGTTGCCGGGTAGCTGCCGCCCGATCCGGTCCCGGATGGCGCTTGCCCGGCCTCCCCACGATCTCATTTGGAATGCGATTCCAATGAGTTCACGCGAAATGCGCGGTCTCATAGGCGCATTCCAGGGTTCCTCACGCATGCGATCGGGGCTGCACAGCAATACTAGTGCAAGCCACGCCGGCGGTAAATGGCGGAGCGGGCGGCCTTCCTATGTTTTTCGGCCGGACCTGGCGGGCCGTCGGGCGAATCAAGAGATATCCGCAGGCGGTGTGGCTCCCTGGGTTGTCAAACGAAGCTCGGATGATCACGGACATTGAACCCAACCCCGGCGCGATGTGAGGGGCTAAGTGCCTTCAGACCCATCGCATCGATGCGATACACTGCTAAGAGAATTCGGCGCGACGGACTGTTAACGTTCTGACGGGTGCTGAGCAGCAGACGTGCGGTCGCCGGTTGTAGACTGCGGGCGGGGAAACCACAAGTTTGTGGGGCCGGTGAACGTAAATCAGGCGAACTGCACCTTTACTGACTCATCGGGACAACGACTTGAAGCCTTATAGATCTCCCCACCGCCGGTCTTCATGTTCGCCAAAGGCTCTCTAAGAATGCGGATGCGATTTTTGATGATGGTGGCAGCGCCGCTCTTTGCGGTCATGGCACATGCCCAGAATCCCCAGGATAATCCCACCCAGAATCCCGGCTCGACCGGCGACATACCCTTATCCGGCTATGGAGACACTGGACAATCGCAGGTGGACTGCACCGATCCGTTAATGGCGGCATCCTCGCAATGCAGCGGCGCCCAGGGCGGCGGCGCGCTTCAGTCCGGAGGGCTGACCAACCGGGCGCCGTCCGGGTTGTACAACCCCTATTCCCCGAATGGCCGGACCACCAACTACACGGATCAGAACGGGCTGACCGCCAACCAGCGGGCGAGAAGCACCATGATCCCGCTGGCGCCGGAACCGCTTACCGAATTCCAGAAATTTACCGCCTCGACCACCGGAATGGTGCTTCCCATCTTCGGTGCCAACCTCTTTCAGAATGTCCCCTCCACCTTTGCGCCGCTCGATAACTCCCCCGTGCCGCCCGACTATGTTCTCGGCCCCGAGGACACGTTGCGCCTGCGGGTGTGGGGACAGGTCAACCTGAATGCCAATCTGGTGATCGACCGGGCCGGAAACATTTTTATTCCCCAGGTGGGTGCGGTTCATGTGGCCGGAGTACGCTTCGCCGATCTGGAGACGGTTGTCCGGGACGCGATGTCCAAGATCTACCGTAATTTCCAGCTATCTGTGGAGATCGGACAGATCCGCTCGATTCAGGTGTACATCACCGGCGAGGCGCGCCGCCCCGGGGTGTACACCGTCAGTTCTCTCAGTACGCTGGTGGACGCATTGTTTGCCGGCGGAGGGCCCTCGGTGCAGGGCTCCATGCGCCATATCGAACTGCGCCGCGGCGGAGCGACCCTCGTAACCTTTGACCTGTATCGTCTGCTGATCGACGGTGACAAATCGAAGGACACCAAGCTGTTGCCCGGCGATGTCATCTTCATTCCGGCGGTGGGTCCGCAGGCCGCGGTCATGGGCAGCGTGCGCCGCCCCGCCATCTACGAACTACTGCCCGGCGATTCGGTCGGGGATGCCATCAAGGATGCCGGCAATGTGACCGCTCTCGCCAGCGATGCCCGGGCATCTCTCGAGCGCAGCGTGGACCACAACGGACGCCAGGCCATGGAGGTGCGCCTCGATACCGCGGGGATGTCCACGCCCATGGAGGACGGCGATATTCTCAATGTGATTCCGCTGGTTTCCAGATTCCAGAAGACGGTCACTCTGCGCGGCAACACCGCCAATCCAGGACGGTTTGCGTGGCACCAGGGCATGCGTCTCAGCGACCTGATTCCCGACCGCCAGTCGCTGATCACGCGCGACTACTGGTGGAAGCGCGCCAGCCTGGGCATGCCGGCTCCGGAGTTTGAGCCGGTGCCTGCCCTCTCGGCAATGAAGCAGCCCACCAGCCCGGTTGACCTGCCACAACAGGAGTCCCTGTTGCGCCGCCAAATCAGGCGGGCCAGCGCGGCCGAGGCCAATGCACCTCCCAGTACCGGCAGCACGCAAAGCGCGGCCCAGACCCAGAACCAGGCCATTCTGAACCAGGATCCGGCCTACTACTGGAACTACGCGACGGGCACGGCTCCCCCCGACGACACCGAACTGACGAATGATCTCGCCATGCCCAATTCCAATCAGGGGGCCAACAATCAGCCGTCCGCGACGGGCAGCAGCAGCGATCAGGGACCGCCCGTGATGCGCGGCGGCGATTCCGCGCTGGCGGAGCAGGACACGGAGAACCAGGAACGAGCCAATCCCCGGCCGGTGCGCAAGAATGTCGTGCAGTTGACGGCCCCGGAGATCGACTGGAGCTATGCGGTCATTGAGCGCATGGATCCGGAGACACTCAAAACTACCCTGATCCCATTCGATCCGGGGAAAGCTGGTCTTGCAGCACGATCCATCGCAGGATCTCGAACTGCAGCCGGGCGACATGGTCACGATCTTTTCGCAGGCCGACATTCACGTTCCCATCGCCGACCAGACCACCCTGGTACGCCTGGAGGGAGAGTTCCTTCACTCCGGCACGTACAGCGCCCTGCCCGGAGAGACGCTCCGCGCCCTGGTGAAGCGCGCGGGCGGACTCACGCCGAATGCGTACCTCTATGGCTCCGTCTTTACCCGCGAATCGACGCGCATCACCCAGCAGCGCCGCATGGATGAGTCCATCCACTCCATGATTCTGCAGATGGAGCGCGGCAACCTGTCGCTGGCGGCATCTCCGGTTTCCACCGCGCAGGATATGGCCGGGATCGCTGCATCGCAGGCCAGCCAGCGCGAACTGGTGACCGAGTTGCAGAAGATCCGCGCCAGCGGCCGCATCGTGTTCGCCTTCAACGCCGACACCACGGGAACCGACAGCATTCCCGACATTCCGCTCGAAAACGGAGATTCGTTCCTCGTTCCCTCCGTGCCTTCCACTGTCAATGCTGTCGGCGCCATCTTCAATCAGAACTCCTTCCTCTACCGGCCGCAGGCAAGACTGGGCAGCTATCTGCAACTGGCGGGAGGCCCCAACACCGATGCCGACCGCAAGCGCATGTTCATTGTGCGGGCCAACGGGGCCGTCATCAGCCGCGATGCGGTCAAAAGCGCATGGGGCAACGAGTTCTACCGGCTCAAGCTCAGTCCGGGCGACACCATCGTGGTTCCCGACAAGACCATAAAAGCGTCCGCGCTGCGCGGGATCCTCGACTGGTCGCAGGTAATCTCGCAGTTCACGTTCGGGGCCGTCGCCGCAAGCGTGCTGTTCTGAGTCACGAATCCCTGGGCGCCGCGGCTTGATGCCTTGAGCGCTCATTGGCGGCCACTTGAGCCCGATGATATCCTTCCCATCGATTAATCTTTCAGCCCCTCGGGAATGTCTCCATCGCCTGCGCTGAAGAGGAGGGATCTATGCATCCATGGCATCGTCGAACGGCAGTCCTGAGCCGGGGCGCCTTTCTGCTCCTGGCAGCGTCGTGCGCCGCCGCCCTGGGGCAGAGCCATACGGCGAACCTTGGCCTCTTCGAGGGTCACCAGGACGTCGGAACGGTTCTTCACGCCGGTTCCGCGCGCTTCGACTCCGCCAGCGGGACGTACACGGTCACGGGCAGTGGCGACAACATGTGGTTCGGGATCGACGATTTCCAGTTTGTGTGGAAGAAGGTCTCGGGAGACGTTGCCATCTCCGCCGACATCGCCTTCATGGGCGACAAGGGCAACAATCATCGCAAAGCCGTCCTGATGATCCGGCAAAGCCTGGACGGCAACTCCGCCGCGGTTGACATTGCCCGGCACGGGGACGGGCTCACCTCCCTCCAGTTTCGCGATGCACCGGGAGAGAACACACGTGAGGTGCAGTCCAATGTGACCGCTCCCGCGCGCGTGAGGCTGGAGAAGCACGGAGACTACTTCTACGCCTTCGTTTCCGGCAAGGATGGGCATCTGCAGCCCGCCGGAGCATCGACGAAACTGGCCCTCAGCGGGCCGTTTTACGTGGGTATCGGCGTCTCCGCCCACGACAAGGACGCCACCGAGACGGCGCTCTTTTCCAACGTCAAGGTGGAGGACCAGGCGGCAAACGACAAGAAGCCGGTTCTCTACAGCACCCTGGAGACGGTACCGATCGCATCGACGGACCGGCGCGTGGCCTACCTGGCAGCGGCGCACTTCGAGGCGCCCAACTGGTCGCGCGATGGCTCCTATTTTCTCTTCAACCAGGAGGGCGGCATCTATCGGCTTCCGGTAAGCGGAGGCGAACCGGTCACGCATTGCAACCGGATCACAGACGCAGTGCAACAACGATCACGGCATTTCCCCCGACGGCACGATGCTGGCGGTGAGCGATTCCTCGCAGGTGAAGAAATCGATGGTGTACACGCTGCCCATCGGCGGCGGAACCCCGAAGCAGATCACGGCTAACGCGCCGTCTTACTGGCATGGCTGGTCGCCGGATGGAAAGACGCTCGCCTTTACCGGGCAGCGCGACGGTAATTTTGACATCTACACGATTCCTGTCAACGGCGGGAACGAAACTCGTCTGACGACCGCCCCGGGCCTCGACGATGGACCCGAGTATTCGCCCGATGGCGAGTGGATCTACTTCAACTCCGAGCGCACCGGCTCCATGCAGATCTGGCGCATGCATGCGGACGGAAGCGGCCAGGAGCAGGTGATCACCAGCGAAACCAATGACTGGTTTCCACATATCTCCCCGGACGGAAAATGGATGGTGTACCTCAGTTATGAAAAGGGCGTAACCGGCCATCCGCCGAACCAGGACGTGACCCTGAACCTGATGTCGATGACCGACAAGAAGACCAGGGTGCTGGCGAAGCTGTTCGGTGGACAGGGAACGATCAATGTGCCTTCGTGGTCGCCCGACAGTACGAAGGTGGCGTTTGTGAGCTACGAATACATTCCCGACGAAACCCGGGAGTGATTGCCGCAGACAAACACCAGCTGGCGCCCGAAATCGCCTGATCTCACCTCTACGGAGCGAAGCTATGATAACGTTATCAGTCGAGCTCGGATTGACGTTTTCTTCAGATATCCGGAGATTCTTTGTCAAAGGAGTTTGTTGAAAACTCGAACCAAAGCGTCTCGTAACAGGGCGCGACTTCAGCCGTGCCAGTAAAGCCGAATCAATCGAATGGGCTTCAGCCCCTGTGGGACCATTGCCTCGACGATTTCGCCCGTTTGTTGGCTTTTCAACAAACTTCGCGGTGTGAGAGCGGTCGTAGCGGCTGTAAAATCGATTTATCCAAATTCCTGGAAAGGCGGCCCTGGCTGTGACGACCTCGGGATCCTTCATTCTGAGCTTTGATGTGGGCGGCAGTCATGTGAGCGCGTGCCGGTGTGAGCTCGATACCCTGCGCGTGGTTCAGGTCGCCAATGCTCCACTCGGCGAGGTTGCGAGCTTCGAGGGATTTGTCGATACGCTGTATCTTCTCGGCCGCGAGGTTCGAGCCGGACTGGGCAGTGTGGCCGGAGCGGCACTGGCGGTGCCCGGCCCCTTCGATTGCGCCAGGGGCGTCAGCCTGATGCAGCACAAGCTCCAGGCCCTGTATGGGCGCGACCTGCGGGGCGCGATTGCGGCCCGATTTGGCCTGGCACCCGACCGGATCCGGTTCCTGAATGACGCCGCGGCCTTTCTGCTTGGCGAAGTGAGCGCCGGAAGTGCCCGCGGAGCCAGCCGCGCTGCGGGGCTGACACTCGGAACGGGCATCGGGTCCGCCTTCGCGCAGGACGGTCATGCCCTGTTACAAGGCGATGGCGTCCCGCCGGGCGGAGAGGTCTGGAACCTGCCCTACAAGGACGGAACGGTCGAAGACCTCATCTCCACCCGCGCGCTTAAGAAGGACTATGCCGCTCTTACCGGCCGGGACCTCGAAGTGAAGGAGATCGCGGCCGCCGCGCCGGCCGACTCCTGCGCGCGGCAGGTTTTTGCCACCTTCGGAGAACATCTCGGCGACGTTATTCGCGATGTCGTGGCCCCGTTTCATCCGGAGTTGGTCGTGATCGGCGGCGGCATCTCGCGCTCGTCGGCCCTCTTTCTTCCGATGGCGCAGAAGCGGGCAGGCGCAGGGTTGAGGCTGGTTCCTTCCACGTTGCTCGACGAGGCGCACCTGGTGGGCGCCGCCTATTTCTGGCGCGAAGAATGTGCGCCTGCGAATGGACCTGCCGCGATCGGCGCCGCTGCCGGCAGATAACGGCATCGCCATCTCGGCTTCGCGTCATCCCTTCCGCTCATCCGTGATGTAGTCTTGCAACGAGATGGATGCAGAGCGATCTTCCACTTTGAAGCCGGGCAAAAAGGCGCGGCCTGAGTGGAAATCGCGGACATTCGTTGGAGCCTCTACCATGCCCGTCCTTGCCGTTGAGAGAAACCTGCAACGTTACAATCGATTTCTGCTGCTGGTTGCGGGGCTGGGCGGCCTGCTCTACGGCATCGACGTGGGCATCATCGGCGGCGCGCTGCCGTATCTCGAAGCCACATCGAACCTCACCGGCAGCCAGCTCTCGATCATCGTGGCCGCCGTCTTGCTGGGCAGCGTCTTCTCGACGCTGTTCGCCGGCCTGCTGGCGGACTGGATGGGCCGCAAGCCACTCATGATCCTGAGCGGCGCGTCGTTTGTGCTCAGTGTCCCGGTGATCGCGCTCTCGCAGGGATACGGGCCTTTGTTCTTCGGCCGCCTGCTGCAGGGGATCAGTGGCGGCCTGGTCGGCGTGGTCGTTCCCCTTTACCTTGCGGAGTGCCTTTCAGCGAAAGAGCGCGGCCGCGGCACCGGGGTCTTCCAGTGGCTGCTGACCCTGGGGATCGTGGTCGCCGCCTGCATCGGCATCTACTACAGCTACCACGTGGCGGAGGTGGCGCGCACCGCTTCGGCATCGGAACTGTTCGCCGTGAAAGACCAGGCCTGGAGGCGCATCTTCTGGATGTCGATGCCGCCGGGGCTTCTTTTTGTGGTGGGCGGGTTCTTCGTATCTGAATCGCCGCGCTGGCTCTTCCGCCGGGGCAAAACCGCAGCCGCCCGCGAGGCCCTGCTGCGCTCCCGGACGGTCGAACAGACAGATTTTGAAATGGGCGAGATGGAACAGATCGCCCGCGACGCCGCGCCGGCTCGCAACGGTGGCGGCCGATCCGGGACCGACTCGCTGCTCAGCCGCCGCTACGTTCTGCCCTTCCTGCTGGCCTGCGTGATCCTGTTCTGCAATACGGCTACCGGTATCAACTCGGTGATCGGGTACAACACCGACATTCTTCTCCAGAGCGGGCTGTCGGACGTGCGGGCGCACTGGGGATACGTCGTCTTCACCTTCATCAACTTCCTGATGACGGTGGTCGGCATGACCCTGGTGGATCGCACCGGGCGCAGGTTTCTGTTCCTCGTGGGAACTTCGGGCATCATCGTTTCGCTGCTCTGCGCCGGGGGCCTGTTTGTGCGCTCTGAGGCGCATCGCTATGACGCGCGCGCCGTGGTGCAGGCGATGGTAAGCTCCACCCCCGGTTCCGACGAGAAACTCAGCTTTCACCTGGATGAGGCGACCGCTCGACAGCTTGCCCCTCCCAACATCCTTAACGGCCAGCGCTCGTCACTCTCCGTGATCTACTCGTACGGCGCCTTCAGCGCCATCACCACACCGGTTCGCACCGGGGACACGGGAACGCAGTCCGTGGAGATCAGCCGCGCCGCATGTGTGCCGACAGGCAAGGTGGAGGCGTTCTTCCGCAATCCGTTCGCGGACCTGGACGCCGCGCGCACTGCCCCCCTGCGCATCGAACACGCGTATATCTCGCCGGTTCCCGGCGCGCTCAACGGCTGGCTGATGGCGCTCAGCCTGTATGCCTTTGTGGCGTTTTATGCCATGGGACCGGGCGTCTGCGTGTGGCTGGCGCTCTCGGAACTGATGCCCACGCGTATCCGTTCCAACGGGATGAGCATTGCTCTGGTCATCAACCAGCTTGTCTCGACCACGCTGGCGGGCATCTTTCTGCCTGTGGTGGGCAAATACGGCTATTCGACGATGTTCTTCCTGTTCTGCGGAATCACCGTCGTCTACCTGCTCACCGTGGCGTTCTTCCTCCCTGAAACCAAGGGAAAGACCCTCGAAGAGATCGAGAAATACTTCGAAAGCGTGTAGATCCGGGATGCAGTCTTGCGATTTAGGGGTCTGTTGAAAGACTCGGACCAAAATTGTCTTGTGACAGGGCACGATTTTCCAGTCGTGCCAATGAAACTCGGAACAAAGGCGTTCTGTAAGAGGGCAAGAATTCAGTCGTGCCAATAACACTCGGAACAACAGCGTTTTACCAGGGCACTTCAATCGCGCCAGTTGTGTTTTGTAACAGGGCACGACTTCAGTCGTGCCAATAAAGCCAATCAAATGAATGGGCTTTAGCCCCTGCGGGGGCTGTGCCTATAAATGCTATCCTGCACAAAAAGAGAGACAGCTTGCCCAAGAAATGGCGCTGAGCACGGGTTTCCGTTGGCCCAATGTTCCGAGTCGGCCACGATCCTCTCGTAGCTGCGCCTCGCTTCACGGAAGAGCATTCAGAAATGTCGTCATTTCGCGGATAACATCAGCTTCATTTGTGGCGAACACTTCATGACCGGCATGGGCCAGCCGAACCACGTGCGCAGTCGGAACCCCAGCTTCAAACGCGCGGATCTGCCTCTCTCGCCATTCCTCCTCGCTGGGATCGGGATCGCGCTGGGTGGCGAAGATGGCTAGAACCGGCACCGGGATCTTCGTGTATTTCACCGGGTTCATCATGATCGCGTTAATCTGCGGCGGCATAGGTGGCATACCCGGAGGGAGCGGTGGCGGCGGCGACGGTGGAGACTTCTCGTCGCTCTCAATGCTGCTGCGGAGTTCTTCTTCGTTCTGCTTCATGCTCGCCAGCAATTTCCGCTTCAGTTCCAGGCTGAGATCTGGGCCCCCTTCGGCTTCTTTCAGCAATCGCCGCAATTCGGCTCGATCCTGATATGGCTCCCCCTCCGCCTGATTGTAGAAAGCGTAAGGGTACCCTGCATCGAGATAAATCAGCGCCTTTACCTTCGCGGGAAAACGGCTTCCCACCGAGCTGAGTTCTTCCCCGCCAACCGACCAACCCACAAGAATGGGACGGTCGAGTTTAAGTTGATCCATCACAGATAGAACATCGTCGCCTAGCCTGTCGGCAGAGTAATTTTCATCCGTTGGCGGAGGGGCGTCTGAAGCGCCAAAACCGCGACGCGAAATCGCGTAAACGTGGTATCGGCCGACAAACTTCGGGGCGAACTTATCCCAGTCATGAGCATTGGGACCAAGTGCAGCCAAAAACACCATGGCGCGACCAGTTCCACCGTAATCCAAGACCTCCACCTTCACCCCCGGCTGAACGGTAATGAACCGGATTGAGTGGGCCGTGGTATCGAGCGGCCGTGGCGGGCTTTGGGCGATACCAGCAGCATTAAGGGCTAATGCAAAACAAAGAGGCAACAACGAAAATCTACTCAACCAGTCGTCCCTCCGAATCTGATCACGGCAATTGCGCGATCCTATGTAGCATTCTGTATTGGTAAGAGGTTGTCAAGAGGAATCCGGGTGAGTTGCCGGCAGCTGGCCCACGCATGGAATTCGACTAATTAAGCTTTACGCGTAGTCCGTGATGAGAGTTTGTACCCAATTATCGCGGCATCATCTCGATGAGTGGGCGTCAATCCGACATGGAGTCTCTTCCGCCGCGGGCAATCACCGCCGACGCGGAAGTTACGAAGAGCAACCGCAGATCCCTCCGCTACGCTTCGCGCAACGTCAGGATGACAGCGCGTCGGGAAGTCGAAGAGGGCGAATGACTGCCGACTCGCACATTTGGCGCCTTACCCGGCGCTGGGGTTGAGTTAACCTGCCCAGAAACCCTCCGGCCGTTGCCCAGAAAATCGGTCGAGATTGGCTGTTTTTAGGCAAAGCCCTCTGCGGGACTCGATTTCGTTCGAATCGCTAACAAACTACGCGAACCGTTGAGGAGCCAGCGGCGGGGCTGCTGTCCACAAGCCCAGGCCGCTACACAGAAGCCTGCACCAGGATGCAAGTGATATTGTCGTGCCCGCCGGCCCGCTTGGCCGCCTCAACCAGCCGCGCGGCGCGATCCTCGAGAGTCAGCGCCACATCGAGCAGCGACTGGATCGTGCCGTCGGGCAGTTCGCGGGTCAGCCCATCCGAGCAGAGCAGAAACAAATCGCCCGGCTCCGACTGAAACTCGAAGCAGTCGGGGGTAACGCAATTCTGCGTGCCCAGGGCGCGGGTAATCACATTGCGCAGGGGCGACCGAAGAGCCTCGGAACGGCTCATCCGACCGATCCGCACCTGTTCCTCGACCAGGGAATGGTCCAGGGTCAGTTGTTCCAGGCGGCCGTTGCGCAGCCGGTAACAGCGGCTGTCGCCGACATTGAGGACCCAGACACGCCGTTCCTGCACCACCAGCGCCACCAGGGTGGTGCCCATGCCGCTGAGCCGGTAGTTGCGCTGCGCCCGGGAGAAGATGGCCATGTTGGCGGCACAGACGGCTTTTTCCGCCAATTCCGGAAGGGGAGCTTCTTCTTCGCGATGAAAGGAAAGGTGTTGCAGCACCTCGTCCACCGCGATCGAACTGGCAATCTCGCCCGCTGCCGCGCCGCCCATGCCGTCGCAGACGACGTAGACCCCGTCCTCGACAGAAAAACCAAATGCATCCTCGTTCGAAGGGCGCTTCCGTCCGCGGTCGGTTACCGCCGCGGCCGTGTAGCGAACGACAGCCGTTGCCAAGAGAACTCTCCCGCTGCCCAGTGTACACGGGATAGCGATCACCCGGCATCTTTGCGCGCGGGTACTAAGGGGTGGGTGGCTTGGCAGAATCCTCGGGCAAGGCAGGAGCCGGAGGCAGGTCGAACACCTCCAGTCCCTCCCTCATCAGGATCGCCACCTTGCGCCCCGAGGGCGAAATCGCCACGTTGCCGCCCGCATCGAAGATCGGGCTCGCCTGGGCGCGCAGCGCGACTTTGCCCGTAGCCGAATCGAAGACCTGCACATCCTGCCCTTTGATGTCGTCCGTCCCGAGCGGGGCGGCGGCGTTGACCGAGTGGTTGACCATCAGGCTCTCCCGGGCCAGGCGCAGGCCGTCGCCGCCCGTCACCAGCTCCGGCCAGACCGACGAACCCGGCAATGGAACATCCCAAAGCCGCCGCCCTGCGGTGGTCATGGCGACCAGCCTTCCCTCGCCGTCCTTGGCGCAGGTGGTAGCCAGAAACTCGTGCGGCGCGACAAAGTCGAGCATCGGCGAGCAGACCGAATCGACGTTGCCGAGCACGGTGCTGCCGCCGCTGAAATAATCGAAGTTGAGCTCCCAGGCCAGGCCCTTGCCGCGCAGGCTTTCCACGTACCCTTCGCTGTTGATGGGCAGGTGCACCGCCGACCGGATGTGGCTCACCAGCATGACCTTTCCCGTATCCCGGCTGAGAATGCGCAACACCAGCCCCGGCTCGCCGATGAAGTTCTTGTCGTCCGAAGCGATCACCGCCGCCGCGGTGTTTGGCGCAGGCGCTTCGCCGGCCTTCGATGCCCGGGCGGGTGGCTCCGACGAGCCCGTGATCACCAGCTTGCGTCCCGGATCGAGCTCCACCCACAACACCGGTCCGGGGAAATGCAGATAGGGCTTCAGGTCCAGGCTCCCGTTGCCGATCTGGAGATTGTCCTTATCGCGCAGCAGAAACCGGCCGTCCTCGAGCATCCACAGGTAGCGCATGCGGTCATGAACGGTCCACTTCGCCTCCGCCTGCACCGCCCCATCGGGTAGCCGGAGAACCACCGCCCGGATCTCGCGCACGTCCCGCGGATCCGCGAGCGTCGGGTCGCGGTGCATGAGCCCCGGCACGCGAAAGGTGAACAGGAGGTGATCTTCGTCGAGGAAGTCCAGCGAGGCCAGGCTGGTGCGCAAGCCGAGATAAAACTCGCCGGGCGGAGAAAACCCCAGCGGTTCGATCGGGATCGTCAGGCTGGGCTGCTGTGTGGCCCGCACCGGCGGCGGCTTGGGAGGCTCTTTCTTGTGCGAACCGGCGGCCAGCAGCGCGAATGCCCCCGGCGCCTGGCTGGCGCTGCCATGGCACAGCAGCACGGCCGCGGCCACCCCCAGGCCCGCCCGCAGCCAAATTCCCACCCGGACAACGCGGTTCGCCATCACCTGCCTATTTTCACTCAACCGGCCCGCCCTTTTACAAGACGAGTCCCGGCATCGACCAGTCCCTGGATCTAGGTATTTTGTTGAAAAACTTGGAACAAAGGCGCTTTTGTAACAGGGCACGACTTTCCAGTCGTGCCAATAAAGCCAGGGAAACGAGCGGACTTTAGCCCCTGTGCGACCCGTTGCCTGGTCGATTTCGCCCCGATTGTTGGCTTTTTCAACAAATACCTGGAGGCCCTGCAGCGACGAGTCCCTCAATCGACGAGTCCCCGCTCTGCCGCAGAGTTAGATGGGAGTTTGTGGGGAGACGCGACTTCCTCCGCTCCTTTTCAACCCCTCAAGGGCGCTTTACCGGTTTTTGCAATCGTGTTTTCCCTACCAGCCATGGAGCCAACAATACTGTACATACACTGATGGATCTGCGGTGTGCGTGAATTCGGAGTCGGGTTACAATTCCCCTCATCCCCAATCGGCACCCTGGAGGTCGACTTCAAATGCAAGTGAGTCATCGCTGGGTCAACTTAGCTGTGGTGACACTGCTGGCCGTGCAATCTCTTCAGATCGCGTTCACCGTGCATCGCGAATCATTGACGTGGGATGAAGGGGACCACATGTATGCGGGCTATCGCATGTGGAAGAACGGCGACTACGGCCTCAATCCTGAACATCCACCGCTAGTGAAGTTGCTTGCCACTCTACCGGTTCTGCACGAGAAGCTCTGGACTCCTCCGCTGAAGGGCGCCTTCTTTAAGGAAGATGCTTACCTGGGCGGAAGAGACTGGCTGGAACATAATGACGGCGCTGGGCAGCGTTTGGTGTTTCGCATGCGGCTTTCGGCTGGACTGCTGGCCATTGCACTGTCATTGACGGTCTTCTACGCGACTCAGGAGTGGTTCGGAACCACAGCGGCGCTGGTGGCACTAACCCTCATTGTTTTCGAGCCAAATATCCTCGCGCACTCGGGGCTTGTGACGACCGATGTGGGAGCAACGCTCTTCTTTCTCGCCGCCCTGTATGGATTCTGGCGCTACGTCGTAGATCCATCGTGGATGCGGCTGGGAATCGCAGGAGTCACCTTCGGCCTGTTGCTGGCGACAAAGCATTCGGGCGTGTTGCTCGGCCCTATGCTGCTGGCGCTGGTCGTCGGCGAGATTGTGGCCGCACCACGGGGAGCCCGCCGCGAGAAGCTCGTCCGTCTCGGCGGCGGCTTTGCCATGATGGTGCTGATCGCTGTCGCGGTTCTGTGGTCGTTCTATGGATTTCGCTACTCGGCGCGTCCTTCTGGTCTGCAACTCAATCCGAGTCTCGATGATTACTGTCAATACCTGAGCGGAGCCGGACACACGGTGATCTTGACGATGGCGCACATGCGGCTTTTGCCCGAATCGTACCTGATGGGTATGGCTGACGTCCGCATCGCCGCGCGGCAGATGGCCACCAATGTTCTGGGAACATGGTACCCCCATAGCGTGTGGTGGTACTTCCCCGTGACGCTGACAATAAAAACGACCCTTGGAATGTTGGCTCTGATGCTTCTCGCCGCCTTCGCCATCTCAACCGGCAAGCTCAGGCAGCCACAACACAGGCGCATTCTGGTGTATGTACTGTTCGTCTGGGTCGCTTACCTCGGCTTTGCAATGGCGAGCGGCCTTAACATCGGTGTGCGTCACATTTTGCCGCTCTATGCTCTCGGCACAATCCTTGCAGGCGCTGGTGCAGCAGCAATGATTTCGCGTTCCCGCGCCTGGAAGTTTGCATGCATCGGGCTGATTGGGGCGCACATCGTCTCCTCGCTCATTGTCTTCCCGCACTCGCTCGCGTACGCCAACGAGGCTTGGGGAGGGCCACGTAATGTGCACAAGCTGTTAAATGACTCAAATGTTGATTGGGCCCGGCAGTTGTATGAAGTCAAGGCGTGGCAGGATCGGCATTCGAGCGAGGAATGCTGGTTTGACTATACGGCGCGGCCCAATATTCGACCGGAAACCTATGGAGTTCATTGCCACATCTTGCCCAATGGCTGGGGATCCGGGGCTGGAGACGAGCTTGTTCCGCCGGTGATCCACGGGTATGTGCTCTTAAGCGCCTCTGAAGTGGATGGAACCAGCTGGCCCAGTCTCGAACTTAACCCTTACCGCGAATTTGCAAAGCGCGAGCCGGAGGAAGAGATAGATTACGGCGTGCTTGTCTACAAGGGCGACTGGCACATGGAGGCGGTGCGTGGTATCAGTCGTGCATTCCAGGCGGAGGATAAGCTGGAGGCCGGGCATAATCAGGAAGCGCTGAATCTGGCTGAAGAGGCGGTGCAACTCTCGCCCGGCAACCTGTTTACCGAATGGAGCCTGGGCGATGTGGCCGCTGCAAACGGAAAAAAGGATGAGGCCCGCGCGGCCTATAAAGCAGCCGAAACGGAGGCACAGAAACTGGATGACGAGCGGCGAGCGGACGACCTAAAGCAAATCGAGGACAGCCTGAAAAAGCTGTAGCAGCGAGGCCGTACTCAGTTGCTCCCTTTCTGCTTCAGATAGTAACTTCCCAATCGCCCACCATACGCCCGCAACTCCGCGTCGCGGCACGCGTCCACTACCCCACTGCACTGTCATTCTGAACGGAGTGAAGAATCTGCGGGTGCTTCTCCGCGTTTTGAATCGGCATTCTCAGTTGGTCACAATTCGACCGAAACCCTGGATATGCATAATTGCGTCACGCTATACTTGTGCCGCTTCGGTCAGAAGTCAAAACGCAGAAGATTCGGGCCTTCCTGCCTTCCTGAATTGACGACAATTGGAAAGGTATTTGCGTCTCGCGGAGGTGTCTGTTGTCTCCCATGGTCAGTTGGCGGTTGAGTTTAGCCGTGCCATTGGCAAGCTTCTGCGTGGCCGCCGCGGCGCCACAGGGTCCTTCATTTCCTGGAAGAGTTCAAAAGGTGGGTGGAACCGGGCTCGGTCACGTAACGGTGCGAATCGAGGGCGCGGGCTCGACATCGACGGCCGATTCCGGAGAGTTCACCTTTCCTTTTACGAGCACTCTCAAGGTAGGTTACCCTGCTACGTTTCACGTAACGGATTGGGTGATTGTGAAACCGTGCGAGCTGAAAAATGGCCGCACTTATCTGCATGATCCCGTCGCGGAACCGATTGAGCTATTGGTGTTGCCACCGCACGATCCCCGTCTGCTTTCCGTGGCGGAGAGCGGGTCACTCATTGACTGCATCATTGAAGAAGAAGCATCGCAGATTGCGCCGAAAACGCCAACCACTGCAAGCCCTCGCAGTGCATCGCCAAGGGGAGAGCACAGCCCATTCCAAGAACCGGCACCGCCCAATACGATCTGGTCGGGAATGGAAGCGAACTCCCAGATTCTGGGCGCTCATTTCGTCGAAGCCGCGTATCGCCCGACGCCTAATCAGGACCCTGGTGCGCCGGCCTCGCCGAAACCTGCTGACGCTCTAGGCCCAAACCGAGAGACTTTTCTGGCCGCCAAGGCCCGGGAATTAGGAGTTTCCACGGCGGAACTCAAATCCGCAATGGGAATATGGAAAACGTCTGTTGAAAGTCTGTACGAAAAAGGCCTGGCGGCGCTTGATGACCTGCGATACGAGGAGGCGATCCGGTTCATCTCGGAGTCCCTCTCGTCTCCGGACGCCGACGTGCTCAGAAACGTGCCGCTCGCTTTCGCGGAGTATCAACAGGGCCTTTATCCGGCAGCCGAATCCGCACTGAGGAAGGTCCTGGCCGTACATCCGGACGATCCCATCGTCAAGAACAATCTGGGAGCGGTCTTGACGGCCGAAGCACGGTATAGTGAGGCGGAACTGGAGGCGACCCGTACGTTGGCCATCGACGAAAAAGCGCTCGGCCCGAACAGCCCAAAGGTGGCCACAGACCTCAACAACCTGGCGATTATCTATGAAGACCAGGGCAGATACCAAGATGGGGAACCGCTGTTAAAGCGCGCTCTGAAGATCGATGAGAAAGCGGAGGGTTCACATAGCCCACAGGTTGCTATCAGGCTGAACAACCTGGCAGAGCTTTATGCCGATGAGGGAAAGTACGAGGAGGCGGAGCGATTTTTGAAGCAGTCTCTGGCGATTGACAGGACGACGCCGGGGTCCGACGAGACGGCCGTGGCCTCAGATTTCAATAACCTGTCAGCGCTTTTCATAAAACAGAAAAGGTACAGCGAGGCGGAGCCGTTTTCTCAGCGTGCCTTGGAGATTGACGAAAGGGGGCTTGGACCCAACCACCCTTACGTGGCGACAGACCTTAACAATCTGGCGGTGATTTATCGCGAGCAAGGCAAATACGACAAGGCGGAGCCGATGCTCTCGCGCGCCATGGCCATCGATGAGAAGGCTTTGGGTCCCAACCACCCCGAATTTGCGAAAGACCTTGCCAATCTGGCAATCCTTCATCGCGAGAAAGGTGATTACAGCGAGGCAGAGCCTCTGTTCAAGAGGGCCCTGGACATCGATGAGAAGGCCCTGGGGCCAGACCACCCGGACGTGGCATGGGTCCTCAACAACCTGGGACTACTCTTTTATGACCAGCAACGGTACGGCGAGGCGGAGCCTCTTTATATGCGCGCCCTGACCATTGATGAAAAAAGCTTGCGACCAAATCATCCCCACCTGGCCGAAGTGGAGGAGAACCTGGCTGGCACTTTGCACAAGTTGGGAAACGACGCGAAGGCCAAAGAGTATGAAGAAAAGGCTGCGAACATCCGCAGCAGCCGTGAGAAGAACGCGCGATGATCGGTATGGATAAAACCAGGAAAGGCCGGTATGCGGGCGGCTCCGGGCAACCGGCCGCAGCAAGGAACTATGCCATCGTCGCTTTGATTGGCCTTCTCCTCTCAGCGGCCTTTACCTTGTTTTATGTCGATCGAGTTCCTCAACTGGTTCAAAGCGGGATTCAGGAGAAGGTCTTTTACCTGTTGCTCATTCCATGGGCTCTAGCCAGCGCAAGTTTCCTGTTCGGCGCCATGAAGAGCTACGCCCGGCTTACCCACAGGCATCCCGCCACTTCTCTTGAACTCGGCGGCCCGGTGGTGTTGTTCTGCCTGGTGCTTGTGGGCGGATTCAAGCTGGTACCGTCAATCCCCGAAACCTTCGACCTGGCAGTTCGCGCGCACAGCAAAGACGTTCCCCTGATTACCGATGGACAGATCACGCTCGATCTGCCTGGACTGCCCCACGCAACCATCGGCCCGGACGGCGAAGCCAACTTCAAAGGTATATCCGCGCAGTTCAAAGGAAAACCGATCAGGGTATTGGCGCACGTCGACGGATATGTCGAAAACTGGCAGACGCCCGCATCCAATGGCAACGTACTGGATATAGATCTTGAACGATCACAGCCCGTCACGCTTATGACCGGCTCCATCGTCCCGCCGCCAATCGACGGGAACAAAATCAAGATTCTGGTGGATGGTCAAGACAGCGAGACTTCGCCGGACGAACTGGGACGATTCAAACTCCGCGTGAGCGGGAAGGCCGGGGATCGAGTTCGAATCAAAATCTACGAAAACATGACCTTGCTGTTCGACGATTACGAGGTGCTTCCCGGACCCGTCACGCTCAGCTTGCAGACTGGCCGCTGAACCGCACGGGATTGATCGACTTCGATCGCCTCAACTGTGTGGGGATCTTGTAAGCCGACCCTTCTTTTTTGCTCTCGATTATGTCTGTCAAGTTGACAGCTCATATTGGGCCCGCGGAGCTTTCATCGCATCCTTGTTGGCATGGTCCTCGTCATGTGCGTACGCGTCCGGGAGAACCACCGCCGCCCCGGCAGTTACCATTTCGTCAACGTCTCCTCTCCCCTAATGTCTAGGAGATCGTTTGGCAGCGAATTTTCCCCTCCCGCCCTGCATACAATTACTGCCGCACGCGCCAACATGGATCAGGCCGCGCTTCGCTTCTCGCGGCGATTTACGGGCTCGGCCGAACAGCCTCACCTCGCCCGCGGCTCGCTGCGAAGTGGCCTTTAGAGCGCCTTTAAACCCCACTTATGAGCACCTTTTGTATTTTTACCGGGCTTTATTCATTGATTGCAAATGACTTAAATCCAATAGCACTACGAAACAACGTGACCTCCCCCGGGGGGCTAGCACCATTTTCAGTGCATTTTTTCCACATCGGCCCTGCGGAGGCTTGGGGATCGGCGGCCCACACTGCTCCGTGCATCCCGGCGCATACAGAGGCGGCCCACGCGTATGCGACAGTAAGAGGAACAATGGATACCGACGGGAAGATCAGCGCGCGCATCCTCTTTCTGGGCTACGGGGCGTGCGCGCTCGCGGGCTGCCTGTGGGGCACCGGCTTTTATTTTGGGCGTCTCGCTCTCAATGAGATGAGCGTGGAGTACATGGTGCTCTACCGCTTCCTGTTCGCCACCCTGGGCATCCTGCCGGTGATCCTGCTCAACCGGGTGCGATTCACCGGTGGCGAACTGCGCCTGCTGATCATCTCCGCCGGCTTCGGCGTGCCCATCCAGTTCCTGCTGCAGTTTCACGGCCTCGCCCGGACCACGGTAAGCCACGCCTCGCTGATGGTCGGGTCGATGCCGGTGCTGCTGGCGGCGGCCGCCGCGCTCTTTGCCGGGGAGCGCCTGGACTGGGTGGGATGGCTGGCGCTGGTGGCCTCGACGGTGGGTGCGGCGCTCATTGTGCTGGGCGGCACGCGCGGACCGGCGACCCACGGCCAGCCGACCCTGACCGGAGACCTGATGGTCGTGGCTTCCCTCTGCACGGCGCTGGCCTGGATCCTGGTCAGCAAAAAGCTGATGGTCACGCACAGTCCCCCGGTGGTGAGCGCCTACACCATCGTGGTGGGAACCGGGATGCTTTCGCTCCTGATTCTGGGCCCGCGGCTGGTGAATCCGTGGCTGCCCAACGGCAGCGCGCCCGTGCCCTTTTTCCACGTCAGTGCCACCGCCTGGATCGCCCTGGCCGTGAGTGGGCTGGCATGCACCGCGACCACTACCGTGCTGTGGAACTGGGGCATCCATCACGTTCCCGCGTCGCGGGCCGGAGTCTTTCTGAACATCGAGCCTGCCCTGGGGTCTTTCCTTGGGGTCAAACTGCTCGGCGAGCACCTCGGGCCCTATGCGTGGGCCGGCGGAGCTCTCATCCTCGCTGCGGCGATCACACTCACCACCCGCGGACACGATTCGCAGCCGTCCATGATCCTCGAATAGACAATGCGCATCTATTAAGGGAATATGAACGAGACGGGACTTCCCCTCACCGACGCGATGACCTGTACACCCGCCCGTACGCGGCGGCGCGACCTGTTCGAGCTGGCCGGCATCTACGGGCTTATTCTGATTGTGATCTGGACGCCCCGCCCCTGGCAGGGCATGCTCTGGGGAGTCGCAGCACTCTGTCTGGTGTACATCGCCTATCGCTCTTTTGAAGGCTTTGAGCCCATGGGGCTGTGTACGGCCAACCTCAAAAGGTCGCTTTGGGCAGTGGGGCTGGCCATGGTCCTGTGCTTCATGGCGGTTGTGGTCGCGGGTTGGTTTCACACCCTGCATATGCCGGGTACTCCGCTGTTGTTCCTGAGACATTACGGTCTTTACGTGGTGTGGGCGGCGATTCAGCAGATCATTTTGCAGTGGTTCTTCCTGTCGCGTTCCCTGCGCCTGCTGCCCAACGCGACCTCGGCCGCAGCCCTGGCAGCCGGCCTGTTCGCCGTGGCCCACCTGCCCAACCCCATCCTCACCGTGATCACGTTGTTTTTCGGCCTGGCGTCGTGCCTGTTCTTCATCCACTACCGCAACCTGGTTCCACTGGCTCTTGCCCACGCCATCCTGGGAATTTGCATCGGCATCACGATTCCCGGCCCCGTCGACCACAATATGCGCGTCGGCATCAGCTACCTGACCTACGTGGACCGCAGCGCTCTGTCTAAAGCTTCTCCCTCAGCGAAGCCATAACGACCAGACTGAGTCCACCGTGGCATGCGTGACCACGGAGGCGGCCACGCGTCGGTCGCGCCTCCAGGCACGGCCGTAGAAGACGCCGGCAATCGCCGCCAGCACCACGTAGCGCCAGTTGAAGTGCGCGGCGCGCTTGTTGAAGTGCGACAAGCCGAAGAGTACCGCGGTCGTCGCCAGGGCAGGCCAGCGCCCCATCCGGCGCTCGAGCAGATTCTGCAGCCAGCCGCGAAAGAAAAGTTCCTCTGGGACGGCAATCAGGAAGAACGTAAAGATCCAGGCCCCTGCGAAGCGCATCAGCACCGTCCAGGGCGCGGAGCCAAACGGATGCGGGTGCAGGAATCCGAGGCCCAGTCCCAAAGCCAGGGCGAGCGGCAGATACAAGACGAACTCGCGCAATCCGGTGGCGATGTCGCGCAGGCGCAGGCGCAGATCGAAGCCGGTTCCATCGAGGTTGCGGACGGCGACGAAGCCGTAGATGCCCGCGTCGAGAAGCAACACTTTGTTGAAGGCGGTCAGGTGAGCCGGCCATGCTCCCTCAAACCAGCGCAGATCGACAGCCAGACCGAGCGTTGCCAGGATCAGAAATTCCGGCCAGCAACCGAGCCGGGTTCCCTTCGCATACGGCCGCCTGTTCGGACAACCGTCGCAATCGACCACCGGCAGGGTGGCGTAGAGCGCAAACCATCCCCAGTGAAACGCGCCGGCCGATAACGACACCAGCACATAGGGCACGCACAGCAGGGCGGGAGACAGAAGCCGAGCCCACATCGGCAGCGCGCGGGCGCAACCAGCCGCACGGGCCGGAAAAAATCCCGCCGCCAGGTACGGCAAAAGGGCCAGCAGGGCCGCGACCATGAGAACCGGAGAGGTGAGAGGCACAAAGACATTCTGCTCCTTTCTGAAGTCTCTTCAGGATCGGATGCCGCCCCTGAGAAGCGCTCGGGGAGCCTCTGGCCCTCCGCGCTGGCGTAACTGGAACCTGCACGATGGTCACTTGAAACGAGCCATCCGATGTAACACTCTTTCGTGCTCTAGCCGATAGTCAGATCAATGATTTACAGCAAAGTCAAGAGTCTTCGCAGTGGAGTAGCGTGCGACCAGAGTGGCTTTGCACTCGATCCTGGCGGCGGAGCCCGAGGGTGATTGAGTTGCAGGGAAAATCGCTGTGCGCCCGACTTTCAAGAGGCCCTCTGAATTTGCGCGAGCGGAGGCTCAAAGTGACCCTTCTGACCTGGAATCATGGCTGCACGATTGGCGTGAGAGCCATGGACGACCAGCATGGCATCCTGATGGACACCTTGAATGAACTGCGCCTCGCGCTGGTGCAGGGCGGCGACCGGGAGCAGGTCAGCGACGGGCTGAAGCGGCTCATCGAGTTCTCCCGGCTGCATTTCGCGAGTGAGGAGCGGCTGCTTGAGCAGCATGGGTTTCCGCGCGTAAGCGAGCATCGCGAGGCGCATCAGCGCCTGCTGAGCCAGATTGAGGGAGCTGCCCAGCGCGCCCGCCACGACGATGAACTGCACATGCGCGCCCTGCTTCTGTTCCTGCGCGACTGGTACCTGGGCCACATCGAAGGCCTCGACAAGCAATACGGAACCTGGCTGAACGAGCGCGGCGTCTCCTAGAGCGCTTCCCTCCAGCAGGCTGCCCCGGCACATCCGAGCCCCCGCAGCGGGTTCGCCTCCGCCGTCGCTCCGAACCATCGTCGACGCTTCCGATTGGACCGCACCACGGTCCTGATCGGATCGCCGTTCAACCTCCTCGCCGCTGCTGCCGATAGCTCCCTTAGTGACAAGAAGGCAAAGGAGATTTCGATGGCTCTGATGAATTGGAGTGACAGTCTTTCAGTGGGCGTGAAAAGCATAGACGAGCAGCATAAGGGGCTGCTGCAGGCGGTAAATGACCTGCATGCGGCGATGGTGAAGGGGCAGGTTAAGATGGTGACCGGGCCTCTGCTGAAAAGCCTGGCGAAGTACACCAAAGATCACTTCACCGCCGAGGAGGCGATGCTGCGGCGAACCAGCTACCCGGGACTTTCGGCGCATCACGCCAAGCATGTGGATCTGAACCGGCAAGTAGAGCAGTATATTCAGCGCTTCGAACGGGGCGAGATCTCGATCAACGTGCACCTGCTTGACTTTCTTCGCGACTGGCTGGTCAACCACATCCAGAAGGACGATCGGGATTATGGCCCGTGGCTGAACGAGCGTGGCATTCGCTAGGCAGTTTCGCCGTGAAGGCGGGGTTCACGACAGGGATAATCGTCTGCGGCGGGATCAGCCTTCGAAGGTCAGCTGGCTCGCCGCAAAGACCGACTCCGGCTTTGGTTCCGATGCCAGATCGTAGACCAGGCGCTCGAGCACCAGGCGCTTGTCGGGCGGCGAGGAGCGCAATTCGAGGTCGGCGCGGGCGATGAGGCGCAGAGCCCGGGTGAGCTCGCGGCGATTCTTGTAGCGGCGTGCCTGCTGGATCAGATCGTCTGCAGCGAATGGCGGAATGCGGAAACCCTGCCACAGGGCCTGCCAGATGGCGCGCTGATCGCGGACGTTCTTCTCGAGGATCACGAGCATCTGGCGAAAGGTGCGCGCCAGCATGTAGAGGTGGCCGATGGCGGAGTCCTCGCCGGCATCGGAGCTGTTGAGCAGCCCGTGCAGCAGAGCAATGGCGCGTGCCCGGTTGCGGGAGCTGATGGCGTCGGTCAGCTCGTAGAGCGAGCGCTGCTTGGCTCCCAGGACCATGGTTTCGACGTCGCCCAGGGTGATGCGGCCGCGGCCCATGGTGTACAGCAGGAGCTTTTCCAGTTCGGAGGAGACGCACATCATGTCGGCGCCGAGCGCGTCGACGAGTTCCCGGGCGGCATCGGGGTCGAGGCGCGTGCCGGCCTCCTGAGCCGTAGCGACCGCCCAGCGCATGGCGTCGTCTTCGTGGACGCGGGCCAGCTCGACCATGCCGCAGTGTTCGCCGAGAGTCTCGGTGAGGCGCTCGAAGCGATTCTTGTCGTCCATATCCATGCGGCGGCTGTCGGCGGAGATACGGAGAAAGTCGGCGATGAAGATCAGCAGGGCTTGCGGATTGGGGGAACGGAAGTAGCGGTCGAGGGCGGCGAATTCGTCTTTTTTGGCACCCCGGGTGTAGAGCTGGCGCACGTTGCGCACAAAGATGACCTGAAAGGGCGCCATCAGCGAGGGGGTCTGGGCGCGATCGAGGACGTCAAAGATCGATGTTTCGGAGAGATCGAGGTCGGAGAGGCAGAAGTCCTTCAACTCTTCCGGGACGAAGGCCTTCATCACCGCCCTGCGGCAGCGTTCCTGCAGGAAAAGCTCGTCCCCGGCAAGGACGTATCCGGGCTTGAGTGGACTTGTGCCTGCGGCGGCGGCCTGGATCTCGGTGACGAAGCGCGCGGTGGCGGTGAAGCCCGCACCCCACCGGCCCGCACTCACGGGTTCACCTTGATGGGCTGGAATGGCGGGAACATGCGGCTACAGAATACCTGAGAGGCGCCTGCCCCGCACTGTGGATCACAAGGCCGTATCCGATCCGTATCGGGTACGGTATTACATGCCTTCGAGCACATCGGCGACCAGGGCGCGGGCAAATTCGCGGGCCATGCGCTGTTCGGCCGCGGGGCTCTCATCGAAGAAGGTAGACAGGTTGGTGGTGGACTGGTACTGCTGGCGGAAGACGTAGTTTTTGTTTTCGTAAAGGATTTTGCCGTCGCGGTCGCTCAGGGTGACCGCGACCACAATCGTGATCAGGAAGCTCGAAGACTGCTGCGTAGAGGTGTTGTAGGTCAGCGGGGCCACGGTCTGGGTAAGAATCGTGCCGTGCAGCGTGGCATCGGCATCTCCGCCGGCATTGGGCATCACGCGCATGCGGGTGCGCGCAGCAAACTCGCGGATCACCGCGTCGGTCATGAGCGTTTCCGTGTGATAGGCCTCCGTTTTGGTTGCGAATACGGGAACCTGCAGGGTGCGCACGCCGGGGGGCAGATGGGTGGCCGCACCCAGGGTGTGATAGCCGCATCCGGAGAGTCCCAAAAGGCCCACGGTCAGCAGGGCCATCGCACGTTTGCGCATGACACAATCTTAGCGTGCAGCCCCCGGGGCCGCCGGGCTCAGACCCACGCGGTGGCGAGCTCGCCCAGATCGCTCGAGGACAGCCTCAGTCCGTCGGCGCGTTGATGAAAGTAGAGCTCGTTGAGTTGCTGCGATCCGGCACGGACGACGCGGCGAAAGCCGACCCGGTGAAGCTCGGCTTCGACGGTCTCGGGAGTGAAGAACAGCCGGAAGGGCTCTCCGGCGGCAGCGACGCGCGCGGCCAGTCCGTTGAATACCTTGCGCCGCTGCGGGCTGAGCGACTCCGGCGGAAAGACGTAATCGAAGCTCACGCCGGTTCCCGCGGGGAGCTGCGCGATGGCATGCAGGGTGGCGCGGAAGGCGTCCAGGGTGAGATAGGGCACGACGCCCATCCATCCGAAGAAGGCCGGTTTGGCACTGTCAAATCCCGCCTCCCTGAGCCCCTCGGCAAGAATCTTGTGCTCGAAATCGAGGGGGACAAAGGTGAGTTGCGGCGGCGGAACGATTTGGGCGCGGTCGAGCATTCCGCGCTTCCAGGCCTGGGTGGCGGGAAAGTCCACTTCAAAGACCTGCAATGCGGGGAAGGGATTGCGATAGGCGAAGGTGTCGAGTCCCGCGCCGAGGATGACGTATTGCGTCACTCCGGCGGCTACGGCGTCGGCGAGGCGGTCTTCGACGTAGCGGCTGCGGGCGGCCATGAAGGCGCGGAAATCGCGCGCCACGGTCTCCATGGCGCGTTCGAGGTCGCGGGCAAAGCCATCTCCCAGCAGGCGCAGGGCGATGGGATCATTGAGAACCGGAGGCGGATCGGCCAGCTGATGGGCGGCGCGGCGGATGGCCACGCGAAAAGCGGTTTTGCTGGGCCGGCCGGTCTCCATGATGTCGAGTCTACCGTGCGGTGGCGCTGCCGGGTAGGATGGGTGCATGAGCTGGATTGGATGGGCGCTGCTTTCGGCGGTGTTTGCGGCCGCGACTGCGCTGCTGGCCAAGGTCGGGGTGGCGCACGTCGACTCGAACCTGGCGACCGCGGTGAGGACCAGCGTGGTGGTGGTGTTCGCCTGGGGGATTGCGCTGGCTTTGGGAAAGCACGGAGAGCTGCGCCACCTGGACCGGCGCACGGTGCTGTTCCTGGTGCTTTCCGGCTTGGCGACCGGGCTGTCGTGGCTGTGCTACTTCCGGGCATTGCAACTGGGGCCGGCCTCGCGGGTGGCGCCGCTCGACAAGCTGAGCGTGCCGCTGGTCATGCTGTTCGCGTGGCTGCTGCTGGGGGAGAAGATCACGCCAGCGACGGTTGCCGGCGGACTGCTGATTACGGCAGGGGCGATCGTCATGGTGCTGGGGTGAGCCGCAGGGCCGGGCGTTATGGTTGAAGACGAACAGATGATGACCAATTCCCTTCCCTCAGAGACGAATCCAGCGGGCGCGCTCAGCCCGGGTGGGACTGTGCGCCGGATCGTTCTGACCGGCTTCATGGGCTCGGGGAAGTCGACGGTCGGGCCGCTGGCTGCGCAACGGCTGGGCTGGCGCTTCATCGATGCCGATGATGTAATCGTCGCCGAGACGGGCATGCCGATCACGGAATTTTTCGCGCGCCACGGCGAGGCGGCATTTCGCGAGCGGGAACACGCCACCATCGCGCGGCTGGCAGGGGAAGACGCGCTGGTGCTGTCGCTGGGCGGCGGAGCAATCGAACATAGCGCGACCCGGACACTGTTGCTCGGCGCTCCCGGTACGCTGCTGGTGCATCTGGAGGTGGAACTGGCGACGGCTATCGCGCGGTGTCATGGAACCGAAGGCTCGCGCCCGGTCCTCGCCGATCAGGCCAATCTTGCCATCCGGTACGAGCGGCGGCGGCCGCTTTACCGCACCGCCCATGTGACCATTTGCGCGGATACGCTTACGCCGGAGCAGGTGGCTCGCGCTGTCCTGGATGCCGCGGGATTGTAGAAGTCTTACCCGGCGGGGAGCGATCTCTCGCGCTTGGTATCATCGAGACAGGCACCCCGCAGGAATTCGCGGGCATCCCTACCGAGGTAGTCCCCAGCCACGATGGCTCCTATTTCTCACGTTGCAATCCGGACAGATCTCCCCGTGACCGCAGAAGAATCGGCGCACGGCGCGCTCTCGGTGCCGCATCCGGGTTCGACGGCGACGCTGATCCACGATCTCCGCGAGCTGTTCAAGGTGCGGGTGACGGGGATGGTGGTGGTGACGGGTTGGGCGGGGTTCTACCTGGGGTCGATGCAGTCGGGCATCTCCAGTGTGCAGCGCGGATTGCTCGACACGCTGTTTGGCATCGGACTGGTTTCGGCCGGAGCCAGCGCCCTGAACCAGGCACTGGAACGGAAGACCGATGCGCGCATGCATCGCACCGCGCAGCGGCCTCTGGCCTGCGGGCGGATTTCCCTGCCTGTCGGGGTACTGGCAGGAATCGCTGCCCTGGCGCTGGGCGGCTGGTGGCTGCTGGTGCATACCAACCTGCTGACCGTGGCGCTGGCACTGCTCACCGCCTTCACTTACGTCGCCATCTACACCCCGCTCAAGCGCGTCACCACCATGGCGACATTCATCGGCGCGTTTCCGGGCGCGATGGGGCCGATGCTGGGCTGGACTGCGGCCCGCGGGCGCATCGAGTGGCAGGCCGTGGCGCTGTTCGCCATTCTGTTTGTATGGCAGTTCCCGCACTTCATGGCGATCGCCTGGCTCTACCGTGACGACTACGCCCGCGCGGGAATTCGCATGTTGCCGGTCGTGCAGCCGGACGGATGGTCGACGGTGGTGGAAGCGCTGTTCTACGCGGTGCTGATGATTCCTGTCAGCCTGGCGCCGTGGAAGCTGGGAATGACCGGCGGGGCGTATGCGATTCTGGCGGTCGCCCTGGGCTTGTTTTACCTGGGCTATACCATCCGCTTCGCACGGATACTGCGCGCACCAGGTGCGGAGGAGAGCCGATCGCTGGCGCGCGATCTGCTCAAGGTCAGCGTCATCTACCTGCCGCTGTTGATGACTACCCTCATGTTGTGCGCCATCGCGAAGCATTAAGGAAGCCATGACGACCGTCGCCTCATCTCCCGCGCATCGCTCCGGCACCGGCCCGGCGATCGCAGCCATCCTGGTCATCAGCGCGGCTGCGACGCTGTTTCTGTTCTGGCTGATCTATATCCATCCAGCCTCAGATGCGGGGAGCACGCGACTGGCATTTTTACCGGCGCTGAATGCGATTCTCAATGGCTTGAGCGCAACGGCGCTGCTGATCGGGTTCACGTTCATCCGGGCGCGACGCATTGCGGCCCATCGCGCCGCGATGATGACTGCCTTTGTCTTCTCGACACTGTTCCTGGTCAGCTACATCCTGCATCATGCCCTGCACGGCGACGTGCGCTATCCGGTACATGCGGCGCTGCGATCGGTCTACCTGCCGCTGCTGGCCAGCCATATCATTCTCGCGGTGATTGCGCTGCCCGATGGTGCTGGTCACGTTCTTCTTTTCGCTGACCCGCCGTTTTCCGCAGCATAAGAAGATCGCCCGCTGGACCTTTCCGCTGTGGCTGTATGTCTCGGTGACGGGCGTAATCACGTATGTGATGCTGCGCCTGGCAATGAGCTAGACCGGCCATGCCCGATCGCCGCACCACACCGATTCGACAGGACCGCAGTTCTGCCTCCGACCGCGACGGCACGCGGCAGTTGCTGCGCTGGGGCGCGTCGATCGTGGGGACGGGCCTGTTTGCGGCCGTGCTGCTGCAGACCGTGCTGGGCGGGTTTTCGCCGACCGGCGCCAGCACCAACGGGGGCTGGTTTGCCCTGATCGTGGCGCTGATGTGCATCCCGTTTGGCGGCCTGCTGCTGGCGTTGGGAATCGCCAAATGGTTGCGGAACCGCTCGATCGAGCGGCGCTCGCGGTAAGCCAGCTCGGCCTCAGAAATCGTGGTGATCGTCGACCAGGGTGGCGATGGTCTGGGCGGGGCCGGCTGCGGGAGTCGACTGCCCTAACGAAGGATTTGCGGCTTCGGTCTGCGCGCGCAGCTTCGATACCGCGAGCCAGTTGTCTTTATGTGGATGCAAGGCGATCCAGGGGGGCAGCGGCATGCGCAGGTGCCTGCTGAGCGTCTCCGCATAGCCCTCATAAAGGGCGCGCATTTCGCGCAGTCTCTGGTAGGACTGTCCATCGCGGCAGACGCTCACCCCGCTCTGACACAACAAGGTATAGAGCTGCTCATAGCGCTCAAGGGGCAGCCGGTCGGGTGCGTCGTTGATCGGCGTCAAGCGAAAAAATCTGCGACAGGTCCACGAGTGCGTGACGCGCCATGGCAAAGGTCAACTGGGCCTGGCGGGCCTCGTGACCCTGTACGCCGGCGATCAGCAGGGCCGATGTATCGAGTATCGATGTGAGGGCGCTGATCCAGCTCTGATTGGTGTGCTGGGAGCGGAAGTAGCAGAGCAGCGGGTAGGAGATGTGGCTTTCCAGCAGCTCCGCCGACCAGCGCTCCCATTCGACGAGGAGAAGCGAGAGGGCGGATTCCGCGCCTTCGTAGGAATGGCGCCGCAACAGCTCCGCCGCCGTGGGAGGCGAGCCGGCCCGTGCATCGAGCAGAGAAATGCTGACCTCGCGGCGCGAGAACGCGCCGTAGAGTACCGGGAAATAGCCCATGACGACGGCGAGAAAGCCGAGACCGGTGCCTGATTCGAGGATGATCAGTTCGCGGGACGAGGGACTGTGCGGCGTCACATCGCCCAGTCCCAGGGTGAAGATGGTGGTTCCGCTGACATACAGGTCGGACCGGAAACCGGGCCTCTGCAGTCCATCGTTGAACGGGCTGCCCATGGCGTAAAAGATGAGGGCAAACCCGATCACCATGGCTCCGGCCCAGAACACCAGCAGAAAGATCAGGGACAGGGGGCCGTAGTAGCTGAACGCCGTCTCGCGCTTGCTGCACCGTCCGCAACCGGCCGGCCAGAAAGGCCCAGGGCGCCCAGGTGAGGATATAAAAGATGCGTGTGAGCCGGAATTTGCCCGAGGCGCGGCGGGGCAGGATGATGGTCTGGAAAGCGTCGAGCAGCACCGTGATGAGGCAGAGTATGCCGGCGATCAGAGATATCGTGCGCATGAATCTATCCACCCCGGGGCTATTGGATTCTTGAGACGGCGTTCCGTGCCGGCTGCCAGCGGTTCCCTGTATTCTAGAGCGGAACCAGCGTAACTGTGTCGTGTTGAGTGTGTTCAAGGCCGCCGGTGAGTGATTTAGGAAAAGCGCTGCTCGGTCTCGGCCTGCTGCTGGTCGTGATCGGTGCCGTTCTGATGGTGGCAGGTCGGATCGGTCTGCCGCTGGGGCGCCTGCC
Organism: uncultured Acidobacteriaceae bacterium; assembly: GCA_963737665.1. Taxonomy (GTDB): domain Bacteria; phylum Acidobacteriota; class Terriglobia; order Terriglobales; family Acidobacteriaceae; genus Telmatobacter. The sequence continues at coordinate 65,827 of CAVTTW010000013.1, read as the reverse complement.
CGGCGACTTCGCCTATCGCGGCAAGAATGTCTCCGTGTTTTTACCCCTCGGCACGTCTATCCTAATCAGCATCGTGTTGTCGCTGGTTTTCTACGTCCTATCGCACCTCCGGCGCTGAAGCCCAGGAGCCCTCAACATGGCAAAGCGCAGCGCGGGACTGTTGCTGTACAGGCGAAGCGACGCAGGGATTGAGGTGTTTCTCGTGCATCCCGGCGGCCCATTATGGCAAAAGAAGGACTTGGGTGCGTGGTCGATCCCCAAGGGCCAATACGGCGAGGACGAAGAGCCCCTGAGTGCGGCACGGCGGGAGTTCCAGGAAGAAACCGGATTCACTGCTCCTGAGAACAGCCTGGCGCTGGGTGAGGTCAGGCAGGCGAGTGGAAAGATGGTTACCGCCTGGGCGAGTGAAGGCGACTGCGACCCGGCGAAGCTGGTCAGCAATGTTTGCACCGTGGAGTGGCCGCCGCGCTCCGGCCGCAGGATGGAGATCCCTGAAGTTGACCGGGGAAGCTGGTTCTCCCTCGCGGAAGCCAGGAACCGTATCCTGGCCGCGCAGCAGCCGTTCCTTGACCGACTCGCGGCCGAACTGAACGCGCCGAACGGGACATAGGTTTTGGGAGTTCACAACAAGGTTCAGCGGCAAAGCAAAGGGCCCGCAGAGTCCCTCCACTCTGCGAGCCCCGGCTTGTTCCGGCCCTCCGGAACGGGAGCGGCCCACTCCACTCCAATTAGTTGAATCTAAGTTGCTTTAGCCAGCTCTATGTTGCTTTAGTTATACCTAAGTCGCACTTACCTGAACGTAGAACGTAACACTGTGCACGCGCGACCCGCTGACTGCGTATAAGGTGATGGGCGCAGTTTGCGTGACGGCGGTCGACGAAGCTTTGAGCGTCAAGGTTGCGACGCCGCTCACCATCGACGACTGGCTGAGGCTGGCAGTGACTCCGCCGGGCAGCCCGGAGACCTGCAGATTCACGGCGCCGTAGCCGAACGAATTCACCCGGACCGTGGCTGTCGCCGCACCGGCGGTCATGGAGTAGAGATTGCTATCCATGTTGACGTTGAAATCCGCAAAGGCCGGAGCCGGCGCCGTGCAGGCTGCTACGGGCGATGTGGCCGGAGGTTGCCAGGCGGAAGAATAATCCGTCTGCACCGTGCTCTGCCAACCGGCGAGATTGACCATCTTGCCGTTCACAACCTTGAAAGAGTTGCTGGTGGTCGGATCGTACCAGTTGTTGCCGCTCGCCTTGAGCGTGGAGGCGAAGCTGGTCCAGTCGGTGCCGCCGAGATAAGTGCCAAAGACGAGCTGGCCGCTGGCGGCGTTCTCGAATGTATTGCCCGAAAGGATCATGCCGGTTGTGAAGAGATCATAGGCCTGGCCGGTCTGCCAGTCCGATATGGTCATTCCACCCGCCTGTCCGGCGATGAAGATCTCCGCCTGGTATTTGTTCGTGCCGCTGTTGTTATAGAACGTATTGTTCTCGACTGTAAGGTTCTCGCTGGTGAGAACATTCAAGCCCTGCCCGCTCGAACAGAGGTGGCTATTCTCGAGGGTGAGGGGGCCTTCGTCGCGTTCGATCTGCAGAGCGGCCTGCGTGTTTCCCGAGAGGGTTGCACCGGTGATGGTGATGTTCTTGTTATCGGTGTCGAACCACAGACCTTGTGCCTGGTTGTTGTAGGAAAAGTGATTTTGCACCGTCGCGGTGTGCATGGCAAAGAGCTTGGTGCCGCCCATGGCCCAGTCGTAAAAGGCGCCCTGCGCCCCGCGCCAGTTGTTGTAGTCGCTTTCGTTAAAGCTGAACAGGGCGTTTTGATCCCGGTCGCCCATAATGCCGACGCCGCCGTTGTAACTGGCAACGGAGTTTTGTACGGTGATGTTATTGGAGGAAAAAACGCCCAGGCCGCCCCAGTTATTCCATAACGCCTGCACGGAATCGACGAGAACGTTGGTGCTGCCGCTGATGCTGACGCCGCTGGTGTTGAGGCAATTGGCGGCATGACGAAACACGAGGCCGCGCACCACCACGTTGCTGCGTCCCGCGATCGAAAGCGTCTGCGGACGGATGGCCGCTTCCACGACGGCGGTGGCCATGTTTGTCCCTGCCGGTGGGGCCACATGCATCAGCGCGTACTGATTGCTGACATAAAAGGTGCCTGGCCGCATGTCGTTGAATGACAGCACCTGGGTGAGGGGTGTGCCGTTGACAAACACCATCTCCGGCCGCTGCACGATAGGAGCATAGGTGGTAGGCCATCCTGAAGGAAGGGCGCAAAGCCCGAGGTTATAGGTCCACGAGGTCTGGTAAGTCGTCGCGTTCTGTTGCGTCCATCCGGAGAGCACCGTCGATCCGGCAATAATTGCGGTCCCGGTGACCGCGGCCTGGAGCGTCAATGTGGCGCCGGTGGCTTTATAGTTCCCTATCGTAACCGCCTCCCGGTAGACGCCGGGATTCACGATTACCTTTACGCCCACGCCCTGTTGATTCAGGACGCTCGCTTTGTTGATGGCAGCCTGGACGGTTTTGAAGGGGGAGGATTGCAGGCCCGAGTTGCTGTCAGAACCGGCCTGAGCGTCGGCGTAGATATAGGTGGTCTGATTCTCAACAACGTTTGCCTGGGCTGTTGCGCGAACTCCGCCAATGGTCAGAGTCGCAGGGAGACAGAGAGCAAATAAATATTCTTTAAGGCGCATAAGGTCCCCAGCGCGTCATCAACCACCTTTGTTGAAGGGGCCGATGGCACAGCAGTCGTGTGCGTAACCGATCCCCTTGAACGAGCGTGGGATCGATTCGCGGTGCAGCTCAGTGTTGGCTTGATGCTGATCACAAATCTCTCATCCTGTTTCCGTTCCGTATGTGACCTCCGGCACAGTACCGATGGTTACGTTGGTGCTGCTCGACGCAGATTTGCGGAAGGCGGGGTTTGTCATCTGACTGGATGAGTTCACTCTGAATATCGGCGGACGAGGGATTTCTATGAAAATGAATATCAATCTTGCTCGGTGAATGGTTTTTTCGGCACGGCTAAAAGCCGTGCCCTGATACAAGGCCCGTCCTATTTGCATGATGTTACAAGAATGCCGGAGCCAACTTGATATTCATTTCTATGAACTTCAAGGGAGGGAACATGCAAGCGGGCGGATCGAACGAGCGGAAAGGAAGACGAGCAGGCGGCCAGATCAGGCGAGGACGGGAACGCGGTCGACGGTCAGCACTGTCTGGTCGTCCTGGGGCCGGGTTCCCGTGCAGAACTGTTCGAGAGCCAGGAAGAGGGCTTCGACCGCGTTGGGCTCGCGCAGATAGCGCTCCAGGTTCTCCGCGCCGAACTGCGCTCCGCTGATATCCTCCGCCTCGGTGATGCCGTCGGTCAGCAGCAGGATGCGATCTCCAATCTCGAGTTCGATGGGAATGCCATGGAAGCGGGCGAAGTCGAAGAGGCCCACGGGCGGATCGCCATCTTTGATCTCCTCGACCTGGCCGCCGGCGCGAACGATGAGGGGTGAGACGTGGCCGCCGTTCACCAGTTCGATGGAGGCATTCGCAGAACCCCGCTCGGTATATCGGATGGCCGCGAGGGTGACGTATTTCTCGCCCGGGGCGCGCTGCACGATGAAGCTGTTGAGGCACTGCACGGCGTCGACCAGCGAGGCGCCGGAGGTCATCTGGGCGTGAAACATGCCCTGCGCCATGGCGCCGAGGAGGGCGGCGGGAACGCCCTTGCCACAGACATCGCCGACGATGGCTGCGAAGCCGCCATCGAGGGGGATGACGTCGTAGAAATCGCCGCCGATGCCGGTACAGGGAATGGTGCGGGCGTCCGAGGCGGACGTAGGGAAACTCCGGCAGAGTCTGGGGAATGATCTGGCGCTGGATGGCGGCCGCGATCTCCAGTTCCTTGCGCAGCAGCACAAACTCGCGTTCCGCGTCGAGCATGCGCAGGTTCTCAAAGAGCGTGGTCGCCTGGCTGGCGATGGCTTCGAGTATCTCGCGGCGGGTGCGGGTGAAGTCGTGCGTGGCCGCGCGGCTGTCGAGATAGAGCAGCCCCAGCAGCTGCGATGAATTCTGACTGCGCAGGGGAATGGCGACGACGTTGCGAATGGCGCTGAGGATCAGGCTCTCGCGGCCTTCGGTGGCCTGCTCGAGGGAATCGGAGAAGAGAAAGGCCAGCTTGGAATTGGCGGCGTCGCGCAGGACCGACTGGGAGACAAGGGTGGGATGCGCGATCGGGTTTCCGTTGCGTTCCTGTCCGCACTCGAACTGCAGCGTCTCGGCCCGGTCGCCAAAAAAGACAAAGCCGCGCTCCGCTCCGGTGAGGCGGATGGTGTATTCCAGCATGGTCGAGAGCACATCGGCCCGCGCCCCGTGCTGATAGAGGCTCTGCGCCGCCTTGAGAAAGAGAGACAGGGTATCGAGTTCGGACGAGGAAGCAGAGGTGATCCGGGTGGATAGTCCACTGGTGGAGAGTTGCGCAAGCAGGGACTTGGTGGAACTCTCCTCCTCTTCCACTTCAAAACGCAGCGTGTGTTCGGGCGTGCCCAGAACAATCTGGTCATCGGACCGCAGGCGGCTGGTCGTGACTCGGATGCCATTCACGAAGGTGCCGTGGCGGCTGCCGGTATCGCGCAGGAAATACCCGTCGCCGTCGCGGTCGATGAGTGCATGGGCGCGGGAGATCTCCGGGCTGGGGATGCAAAGGTCGCGTTCCGTACTTCGCCCCAGAGTGAAGGGCAGGTGGTCGATGGAGGTTACCTTGAGAGCCTCACCCGGCGGGGAATGCGGCCGCGCCTGCATTGTCAGACGAGCGTTCGAACTTTGTCGAATGACCATTTGCCCTTTGTCTTGTGGGTACGACTGGCGTTGCAGGGGATTACGCAGATCTTGCCGTTGTGTATAGGATAGTACCACCGACCTCGCGACCGGCCCGGGGATTTAGGCAACTTAGCAGAGGTTTGCACCCGTTCATTCCGGGGGAAAAGAGCGGTGCGGTAGCGGGTTTCTCCTGCCATGGATGAAGATCGAACCATTCCGATCGGCGTCGACCAGGTCGAACGGCCTGATGCGCCAGCCGCCAGCAGCCGGTGGGGCAACTTTACTCTGCTTGCGCGGGTGGGGTTTGGCGGCTTCGGCGAAGTGTATCGCGCGTGGGATGTGAATCTGCAGCGCGAGGTGGCGCTGAAGCTGCTTTTGCCCGGTATGGCCGGTGACGAGGCGCAGTATGAAACCATGCTGCGGGAGGCGCGGGCTCTGGCCTCGGTGCGGCATCCAAATATTGTTCAGGTGCACGGTATCGATCGGCATGACGGACGCGTCGGGTTCTGGACAGACTTTGTGCGCGGCAAGACGCTCTCCGTGCTGGTCGCCGAACAAGGCACCTTTGGCGCGCACGAAGCGGCCCTGATCGGGCTGGATGTGGCGCGGGCGCTGAGCGCTGTGCATCGCGCCGGTTTATTGCACCGCGACATCAAGGCCGAGAACGTCATGCGCGAAGAGGGCGGCCGCATCTTGCTGATGGACTTCGGGCTCAGTTCACTCGACCAGCGCGAGACCGCCATCGCCGGGACGCCCAACTACATGGCGCCGGAACTGTTCGAAGGCAGCCGCAGCACGGTCGCCACCGATATCTATGCCATGGGGGTACTGCTCTACGTTCTGGTTGCGGGAGAATTCCCAGTGAAGCTTGGCGGCCTCAAGCCGCGGGAAGCCCTTGAGGCTCTCTCCAAGCGCCGGCTGCTGATGGACCTCCGGCCGGACCTGCCCGACTCGTTGATGCGAGCGATAAGCACGGCTATGGAACTGGATCCCGCGAAGCGCTTCACCAGCGCAGGCCAACTGGCGACGGCCTTGGCGGAGTCTCTGGGAACGCATGTGCCTGCGGAGACGGGCGCCGTTATCGCTCCTTCTCCGGTGAGGAAGAGATGGAAGCGCGAGTGGACCGTAGCTGCGATCGTGCTGATAGCCGCAATGATCATGGGCGCATGGGCAGGCCTCGGCAAACTGCGCACCCTGGGGCACATGGCCCGCGCTTCCGGGACATCCACGCCCGGAGCAACCGCAGATACGTTCCAGAAGGCTCAGGATCTGTTGCTGCATTCCTACAAGGAATCGAATCTCGCCGAAGCGGTCAAAGACTTCCAAAGCGTGCTGAGTACGGATCCGGACAATGCGCTGGCGCATGCGCGGCTGGGGACCGCGTACTTCATCCAGTATCGCTACAGCAAAGACCACAAGCTGCTTGACCTGGCGAAGACGGAGACGGACCGGGCCATCAGCATCGATCCCGATCTGGCAGCACCGTACGTGACGCTGTCGCGCATTGCATCGATGCAGGACCAGACGCAGCTAGCCACACAACAGGCAAAGAAAGCCCTGCAACTCGATGCGCGCAATGCCGAGGCGCTGGGAGCGCTGGGCGAAGTGTACGAAGCAGAAGGCCGCGACAAGGATGCGATCGACGCCTATCAGAAAGCGATCGACCTGGCGCCCGATGACTGGCGCTGGCCGGTAAGGATCGGGAACAATCAATTTCACTCCGGCGACTCGAAAGATGCCGTCGATCAGTTCCAGAGGGGCGTGGATCTTGCTCCGGATAATGCGGTAGCTTATTTCAACCTGGGACTGGCCAAGATGGAATTGAATCAACTGGACGAGGCACAAAAGGATCTTGAGTTGTCTGTGAAGATCGAGCCCAGCGGCCGTGCTTATGCGGCCCTCGGATCGGTACTGCTGTTGCAGGGCAAGTATGACGAAGCGGCAGCGATGGACAGGCAGTCGCTGCAAAAAGACCCGAATAACTATGTTGCCTGGGGCAATCTCGGTACCGCTTACCAGTGGAGCGGCAAGCAATCGGACAAGGCGACGCAGGCCTTTCGTAAGGCGATCGAGTTGGGGGAGATTGCGCACCAGAACAGCCGCGACGATCCGGAGTTGCTGGTGGCGCTCGCAGACTGGTATGCCTCGGTGGGACAGCCGGGAAAGAGCCTCACGCTTATTCGCCAGTCGATCGCGCTGGCCCCGGACAGTTTGTCGATTTCCTACCAGGCCGGAGAGGCTTACGAGACCATCGGGCAGCGCGACAAGGCGATTCAGCTGATTGCGAGGGCTCTCGCGAAGGGATATCGCAGCTATGAATTCGAGCGCAATCCCGAGTTGGCGAGGCTTCGAGCGGATGCGGCCTTTACTAGAGCACTGGCGACAGCAAGAAAGAATTAGTCTGGACGCTCCCGGCAAATTACGATAGTTTCGCTATCATGGCCAACACCGACATAACAGTCTTTTCGCAGGACGGCGTATTCATCCCCAGCGTACCGTCGGTCCCCGTCGTTAGCGGGGATACGGTTTCCTTTACCACCAGTGATGGAGTTCCGGTTGTACTGTTCTTCTCTCCCCAGGCGGCGTCTATCCTGTCCCCCGCGCCCCCCAGTGCTTACACGATACCCGCGGGCGGAAAAGCGGTCTTCACCTTCTCATCGTCGAATGCCGGCGCATATAGTGTCTACTTTGGGACGGACGCCAGCTCAGGACCTGCAGAGTTTCCAACTGCCGTTTTGAAAGTGCTGTTGCTCGAACTCGAAGCACTGGCCGAACCTGCTCCGCCGTTCAGCGGACCGCACGATAACACCACGTCTGGCTCGTGACGCGACTTGCGGAAGGGAGCACCGGTTCTCCGCGGAGTTCATCGGTTAGAAATCCTGAAGAGCAACCGCGGATCCTTCGTCGCGCCGCTCCTCAGGATGACGGTGCTTGGGGATGCAGTTTTGGGTAAGGGATTTCAGAGTCGGGACCGCACGGTCAATAACGCCGGTCAATCAGTCGTCAACTTGTCTTGTCGGGCGATTACTTCAGGTCGCTGACCCGTAACCGGATCGCCGGATCGCCCAGCACAATGTAATTGCGCGCATCGTCCCGGGCAATGGTGAGCTGAGCCACAACCGGGGACGGACTCGGCGCAGCGGTTGCGGGCGGCGGATTCGTAGTGTTCGCTGTCAGCGCCAGGCTCACCTGCGACGAGAGAGAACTCCACAGGATGCTCAGCGAGTCGGCGGCGAGGCCGGCGCGCTTGCCGCGCATCAGCAACTCCAGCGGAGTCCGAAGGGCCTGCATCTGCGGAGTTCCACTGACATTTTGAAACGCATACGGGTACGCCATGTCGACGTGTGCGATCACCGCAAGCATGCCGCGGCTCAACAAGGCCTGGGGCAGTTTTGCGATCATCGGGGACGGAGCGATGCTGATCGGAGTGCCGTCCTTGTTGACGGCATATGTATTGTTCACCGGGCAACCGCCACTGAAGCAGGCGAACAGGAAGCCGACCGCACCTTGCAGCCTGGCGTCCGAAGGAATGTCGTCCGCACAAAATTGATTGGCATCGCTGGCGGGTGTCCCCGGCATCCAGTCCTGGGTCACGAGCGCACCCTGCAGCCGCCGCTGCGTTGCCGGATCGGCGCCTGTATAGCTGCACCCATGCGACCCCGTAAAGATGACGGCGGGCGCGCCGCCTGGTGCGGTGCCGCGAAGAATCTCGATCAACTGCGCCTTGGTGGCCTTCTCATTGGGGAAGGCTTCGAGATTGAACTGACTGCGACCTCCAAGCGGATTGGTGGGATCGAGAAAGTCCTGGCATACTGCGCCGGAGAGCATGGCGGTGGCAAGATCGCCGGGATTGCGCGTCACCCAGACAGCGGCGCTTTTGCTCTGCACCGGGACATAGGCGCTGCTCTCATACTGAACCACGGCGTTGGCGTAGCGTCCGTAGTCTGTAATGTCATCAAAGTAGAGACGGCCAACTACCCATTGCAATTTCAGCAGCGCCTGAAACTCGAAGGGTATGCGATCCGGCGCGCCGACGATCAGCAGGTAATACGGAACGCCGCCCTGGTAGGGATCAACCGGAGCGGTGAGCGACACGCCGCGCTGCTGGGCCCAGCTCGCAGCAGTCTGCCCCGGAAGCACTCCCGTGTTCCCTGAAAAGATCTTGAAGAGGTGCGGGTCCTGGACCTGCTGCTGGCGCAGGTTGATCAATGGCTGAAGCTGCGCCTGAATGGCGGGGTCGGCATCGGACGCGAAGAGGATGCCCCAACCGGCCTGGGTCAGGTCGTTGGGATCATCGACGCTGTAGTCGGTTCCCAGAACCTTGGAGTTGGCGATGCGCTGGTCGGCGCCGGGGAGATCGGAAACACCGGTGATCGCGGCCAGCGATGCGGCGGGCCCTGCCATTCCGGTCAATGCATTGACGAGGAGTGGATAGGGCTGATTCGCGGTCGGCGTGGTAGGAACACTGGCCATGCTGTCGGCCTCCTGAAATAAGAAGACAAAACCGGACGTTGTCAACGTCAGAGGCCTGGAATCAAATGTCCAGGCGGCATTCCGAGTCCCCGGTATCGAAGACCAGTGGGTTGGAATCATCGCCAGCCGGCGCGCTCATGCCGAAGCCGGAGACCCCGAAGGCGATGTCCGCCGAGGGCGCCGCGCCCTGCAGGGTCCAGCTATCCCCTGCGCGGGCGATCTGCTGCACCACAAATCCAAAGGTCACCGGAACCGGCCCAGTGAAGGTGATGGTGGAATTAGCTGCGTTCGATGGTTTCACTCCTATCTTCGCGTCGACGACACCTTCGATTTGGGGCAGGTTCACGCCTACCTCGGCGCCGTTGGAATCGGTCGCGGTGACGGTGATGGAGTCGGCCTTCAACACTTCAACGATCAGGAAGGCTTTGGCCTTTTCGTTGGAGAAGTAGTTTTTCACGACCGGGTTGTCGGTGCGCAGAGTTCCCTGGGCGAGATAGTTGCCGGCATCGAAGGGCGCCACCGATGTCGAGGTGACGTTGGTATAGGCGAACTGCACGGCGTGCGCATTCTTGAAGGCCAGGTTAAGCGAGGGCGCAGACGCTCCAAAAGCGGCGAGCGTGTTGGCCAGGATACTGAGGCCGAAGGAGAGTTCGAGGGCATCGGTGCGCTGCCCATTGACTGCGGAGGCGGGATGGGGCGGCCCTGGCAAAGGCTCCGGGCCGGTGCTGGTCCACACCTTGCTGAGCGGTCCCAGCCACTGCGTGACCTGGTCGCGGCCGATCACATCCATGGGCTCAATGCCGGTGCGCGGGAGCTTGATGACGTTATAGCCGAACTTGTTGAGAAACGTGATGCTGGGGTCTTTCTTCTTGGGAGCGGGCGCCATCTTCACCTCGGAGATACGCGGGCCGACAGCAGCAGAAAACGTGCCGACCTGCTGACTGCAAGAGCGTACCACACGTGTGTTAGCGTTATCGCATGCATCTGTACCGGAAGACTGCAATCGTTCAGTTAGAGTTGTTCAGCGGTGCGACTGAGGGCAGCCTTCCCCTGGCGACGGAGCGTGATTTCGGGGTCATCCTGACGATTGACCGGGCCACTTTTCCGGCGCAGAACTTCCGGTCTCCGATCAATGACGAGCAGTGGCGCGAATTTTATCGCCGGCTGCGCGACTGCAATGTGAATCACGACGCCACGGGCTATCGCGGAGCGGCTTCGATCCGCAGCCTCGCTCATCAGCTTTACCAGAGCCTGGTGGCGGTGAGCCCCGCGATGCGCGATTTCCTGGCGGACGCGGGAACGCCGCGGCGGCTCGTGGTTCAAACCCGGCGGCCGGAGCTGCACCTGCTTCCATGGGCCGCGATGATCGACGATACGGGCTCATTTCTTGCCGGCGGCGATCTCTCGGTGGTGCAGTCCTGGGAAAACTTCAACCTGATGGAAAGCACCACGGGCAACACGCTGCAGTTGATGGCCGTGCTGGGCACGGACACCAACCAGATGACCGCTTCCTCGCTGGCTGTTCTGCCACCGGAGATTACCCAGGTCGATGGCAACCGCGCATTCGAGAGCGGCACGCCGGTCAAGAACATCGACATCCTCCATCTTGAGGAGCATGGCAACGCGGTAACCAACGCGGTGGGCGATGTGTTTGCAACGACGCTGGCCAATACGTTCGCCGATGTGGATATTGCGCTACTGTGGAGTTGCCTCTCCGGGTCTTCCAACTCGTGGGGTGAGTCGCCGGCGCTGTGCCTCCACCGCAGCGGCGCGGGATTTGTCTTGTCGTTCCTGGCCGAGTTGCACAATCTCGACGCGAAGTCGATTTCAGCCGCGTTCTATCGCGAGGTATTTGGTGCCGCCGCCAGCCGTGATCCGGAGACTGCGTTGGTGCGCATCAGGGCTGACAAGTTTGCGTCCGAATTCCCTTTCGCGAACTGGGCGTCGATGACGATTTACATGCGCGCGCCCCTGGATATGAGCGCGCTGCCTCTGAACGGACCGAGGGTTCCTCAGGCGGGATGGAGCAGCGCGGACGCCGATTCTGCGGCGGACCCTTGCGCATGTCCGGAAGTGACTCCAGTGCCGGTGGCAACGGCCAGTGGTTCGCCGCAAATACCAGCACCCATGCCGGCAGGTGCAGCACCACAAGTGGGGGATGCATCGCAAACGACCACGCCGGCTGCGATTGCAACCCAGCCGGCTCCAGTCGCTGCGCCATCACCCAATGCGAGCACGGCGGGGGCTGATCTGTGGGCCAGCCTCTCCACGTCGGTCAGTCAAATGCAGCCGGGGACCATCAACGAGTTTCAGGGATTTTCTGCTCTGGCGCCGGATGCGACGAAGGTTCTTCCCACGCCCGCGTTCAAGGCATGGCGCGGCAACGTCATCCGGCTCGATGGTGGAGAACAGCCGCTCACTCTCGATACGTTGCGGGAACTCAATGTATCCGCCGACAGCATGCCCATCACGGATGCCGCCGAGCAACTTGTCTGGTTCTTTGACAAGATCGCTCGCTATGGCTCTCCACTGATCGTCTGGACGAATGCCGCGGCGCGACACCTGGCGTTCCTCAAGACGGTTGAGCCAAGCTCCGCACTTACATTCCTGCTTATGTATGGGCCGCAGCCCGTACCCACCCTCATCGACCTTGTGAATGAAAATCGCCTTGACGAAGCGCAGGCTGCCTCCGCGGCGCTGCCCGCCGACTGCGGGGATGACTTGCTTTCGGCCGCCTACTTTGCGTTTGCGCGCAGTGAGGATACAGAGCAGGCGATTCGTTTCATGCGCCGCATCTCCAGCCAGTCGGAGTTGCTGCTGCTGATTGCAAACTTCATCAGCCGCCACGGAGTCATTCCCAATCCTCGCCCGGACTGGATGCTCAATCACCCGGATGGAAGGCTCACCAACCTGCAACAGCAGCATTGCCAGGAGGATTGTTTTCGCAAGGTGATCAGCGATCCGGGAACAGAGGCTCCGCTGCGCGAATCAGGCCGGGCCAAGCACGAATTGGGCTACCTGCTGCAGACGCTGGGAAAGACCAGCGTGGCCGAGATGCTCTATGGTCAGGCTCTGGCCGATCTCGAAAAGTGTCCCCTTGAGCAGCACAACTATCGCTGGCACGGAACCCTCGGAAACCTGCTGCGGGATTGGGCCGACCTGCTGTCGCAGTCCCCGGAAAGGCTGCAGACCGCCAGCGATCTGCTCGATCGCGCCATGGCCATTCATTCCTTTCACGGCCGGCGGCTGCAGATCGCCTACTGCCTTGCCACCGCGGCACGCATCGCCCTGACCGGCTGCCACTTTAGCGACGCAATCGATAATGCGGTGGATTCCGCAAACTTGTTCGAGGTGTTGAATAACTGGCGCGGCTGGGGCGAAGCCATGAAGGTCTTGTTCGATTGCCTCGCCGAGACACGCCAAACGGCGCGCATGCACAGCCTCGCGGAGTTGGCGATCTCCAAGCTGGATGGATCGAACCTGCCCAAGGCTCAGCGGGAGCGGCTGCGCCGCGCCTTTACTTATGAAAAGGCCAACGCCAACTGGATCGCCGGCAAATTTGCGGAGGCTCGAACAGAACTGGAAAAACTTGGGCAGGGCGCCGCCGATGCAGCCAAAGCCGATGTCGATCCTGACTTTGAACCGGAAGTGAAACGTCTCTGGAAATTCCTTGCCGTTGCACCGCAAAGCTGAGGACCGCATGCCGGATTCCACCGCAACTCCGCTTCCATTGCAGGCGCAGGAGGAAACGTCACATAAGGGGTCTGGTGATCCGCCGTTCCGTCACGCGCTGTTGTTCACGGGCCATATGATCGATCGGCCGGACCGCGAGCATCCGCGTTTCCCCGCATCGGCTGAGAGCCGAGTGCGAGAGGCGATGCGCGAAGCCATAGAAAGAATCACATGGACAACGCCCGGAACGACGATCGGACTGGCCGGCGGCGCCAGCGGGGGCGACATACTCTTCCATGAAATCTGCGCGGAACTCGCCATCCCAGCGCGCATCATGCTCGCTCTTCCAGCGGAGGAATTCGAGGCCGCCTCGGTCGCCCCCGCCGGGCCGGCCTGGATCGAGCGATTCCGAGCCTTGCTGCAACGCACCGGACCGGAAGGCATCCGCATCATGGGTGAACAGGATGGATTGTCAGAGGGCTTGACTAGCAATGTCTGGCAGCGCGCCAATCTGTGGATGATGGATGCAGCAATGGCTCTGGCGCGTGAACAGGCGCTGCTCGCCTTGTGGGACGGGCACGTCGGCGACGGGCCGGGGGGCACCGAGCATTTCATCGAAGTCGCCCAACGACTCGGAATCCGCATCCTGCCGACCCTGGTAATGCGAAGCCTGTTGCCAGCGCAGCAGTCACAAAAATGATGCCCGTGCGCGGAACCGATTTGTGAAGACCAGGGCCAGAGCCGGCGTTCTGTGCGAAATCAGGCAGGTTTTCCATGGCGCGCCTGCTCGAACACGTCCACGAATTCGCGGTAACGGCGCGCGATTTCGGTGACTGCCTCGTCTCGGGACGATTTGCCGCTCCGCCAGGCAACCAGCGGATCCCAGAAATCGGTGCGCCCGACAGCGAAGCCGATGAACCCTTCCACTGAGGCGGCAGTGGCGAGCCATTCGCGCACCTTCTGATCATTCTCGCCGCGACCCAGCACGATGCAGCCAACCTTGTCGCGGCCGTTACTCCGCGCGACAGCGACGATTTTCTCGCAATCTTCGCGGCGATCGAGACCCTCGATCTTCCATACATCCGGTTCCACTCCGGCGCTCTGCAAGTCTTCGATGGTTCGCACCATCAGGCCGGGACGGATCTGAAGGTCATAGGCTTTCTTGTCGCCATTCACCTTATCAAGCTGTGCCTTTTCCGCGGGAACGAGAAGCTCGAACATGAAAAGGCTGCGGCTAGCCGACTGAAGATAATCCGACAGCTTGTGCAAGCGGGCACTCTGGCGGCGGTTCAACTCCGGATCGCCTTCAGGGTTATAGCGCACCAGCACCTTGCAAAAGGTGGGATGGAAGGCTTCGATGTGCGCGGCAAAGTCCTCGCCATACTCGAAGTCGAACTCCTCCTGGCCGCTCTTCTCAGCCGGGCATGCGGTGTGAAAGCCACGCTGGGCAGCATCGCGCAGAATAGCTGCGCCAAACTGCTCATCGACCAGCAAACCGGCATTCTGCGCGGGTATTCCGGCCGCCACCGCCGCCCTGAATCCGTCGTAGATGACCTGCTTGGCCGCCGCGATCTGGGCAGTCTGTTCAGCGTCGAGTTCACCGTGCCAGCCGAACATTCCGGTTTCAAACGATCCGCGATGATCGAATGGCAGGATATAGAGCGGGCGTTCAAATCCGCGAGGGGCCATGGTTTTCTCCTTAGCGGGTTAGAGTCGCGACTTGCGATAGCGGCGAATCAAATTGTTGGTGGAACTGTCGTGTTTCAGTGCCGGTTCCTGCTTGCTCTCAAGCTCCGGAATAATGCGCTGCGCCAGCGCCTTGCCGAGTTCGACGCCCCATTGGTCAAAAGAGTTGACTTGCCAGATTGTGCCCTGCGTAAACACGCTGTGTTCGTAGAGCGCCACGAGTTTGCCGAGCACCTCGGGAGTCAGGCGGTCGGCAAGAATGACGTTGGAGGGACGGTTGCCTTCAAACACGCGGTGAGGCACGAGCCAGTCGGGCGTGCCCTCGCCCTTCACCTCTTCGGCCGTCTTTCCAAAAGCCAGCGCTTCAGCCTGCGCGAAGACGTTGGAGATCAGAATGTCGTGATGATGGCCAAGCGGATTCAAGGAATGGCTGAAGGCGATGAAATCGCAGGGAATGAGCCGCGT
This sequence comes from uncultured Acidobacteriaceae bacterium, assembly GCA_963737665.1. Classification (GTDB taxonomy): domain Bacteria; phylum Acidobacteriota; class Terriglobia; order Terriglobales; family Acidobacteriaceae; genus Telmatobacter. Next base: position 50,723 of record CAVTTW010000013.1, on the reverse strand, counting down.
CCCCTGGTGAATCAGCTGGTAGAACGAGTGCTGTCCGTTGGTGCCGGGTTCGCCCCAGAAGACGGGGCCGGTGGCGTAATCCACGTGCTTGCCATCGAGGGTGACATGCTTACCGTTGCTCTCCATCGTCAACTGCTGCAGATACGCGGGAAAGCGCTTGAGGTATTGCTCGTAGGGCAGGACAGCGACGGTCTCAGCGTTGAAGAAGTCGGTATACCACACCGTGAGCAGGCCCAGCAGCACGGGCAGATTCTTCTCGAGCGGCGCGGTGCGAAAGTGCTCATCCATCTGGTGAAATCCGTCCAGCATGGACCGGAAGTTTTCTGGACCGATGGCGAGCATGGTCGACAGGCCGATCGCCGAATCCATCGAGTACCGCCCGCCCACCCAGTCCCAGAACCCGAACATATTCGCGGTGTCGATGCCGAACTTTGATACTGCGTCGGCATTGGTGGAGACGGCCACAAAGTGCTTAGCGATGGCTGCTCGGTCTCCGCCCAGTCCCAGCAGCAGCCACTCGCGAGCGGTGTGAGCATTGGTCATGGTTTCGAGCGTGGTGAACGTCTTGGAGGAGACGATGAAGAGCGTCTCCGCTGGTTCGAGATCCTGAACCGCCTCGGCAAAATCCGTGTCATCCACATTGGAAACAAAGCGGAAGGTCATCGAGCGGTCGCTGTAGTGTTTCAACGCTTCGTAGGCCATCACCGGGCCCAGGTCGGAACCGCCGATGCCGATGTTCACCACGTTGCGGATGGGGCTGCCGGTGTGGCCTTTCCACTCGCCACTGCGCACGCGATCTGCGAATGCGGTCATGCGGTCGAGAACCTCGTGCACCTGGGGCACCACGTCTTCGCCATCGACAAGGATCGATTCACCCCTGGGGGCGCGCAACGCAACATGCAAAACGGCGCGTTTCTCGGTGATGTTGATCTTATCGCCACGAAACATCGCGTCGATGCGCTCTTTGAGGCCCGACTCCCGCGCGAGCTCGATCAGCAGGCTCAGGGTCTCATCGGTAATGCGGTTCTTGGAGTAGTCAAAGAAAAGGCCAACGGCTTCCGTAGTAAGCCGTTCGCCACGCGCGGAGTCATCCGCAAACAGCTTCCGCAAGTGCATTTCACTGACAGTTTTGACGTGAGCTTCGAGCACCTTCCAGGCTTTCAGTTGCGTCAACGATTGACTTTCCATACATTCCTCCGCGATGACTGTTGCGAATGGCATCGATTACAGCAGTGGGGGCCGGGGTCGCGATCCGCGGCCGGCGGCCTCAATGGTAATGCAGTTTATTGGAGTTACATGCAGAGTCTTTGGTTTCCGGCCTTTTGAATTTTCACACCCGATTCACGACTTTCCGATATCCGCAACATTATAGTGAGCTTGCCCCGACGAAAAAGCACGCTCTAACCCAGTTCGCCCTCGCGGTTAACCCTAATAAATCTCTCATCCCGAACAATGCGCTAAAAAGGACTGCGACAATCAGCCCTCGAATCTGCGCATCTGATCTCATCACCGATTGAATTCCGCACCAAGATCACCGGCGCTACACGGCATTTGACACCGACAAAACCATGCGAGTTCGTCAAAACGTCAAACGATGCCCCTCGAGCTCAATTCTTAAGCTGACCCGATGCCTAATCGCTTTCGGAAACAAACACGGCGGTCGTGAGAGCTTCCACTGTCGCCGATCCGGCCTTGGAGTCGAATGTGGACTGGCGGGTGACTGGGTCGCTTGAGCTGCGCTGAACCGGATGCAGATGCAGGCGCAAGCCTTGCAGGCGGCCGTCGGCGAAAGTGACCGAAGCGTTGGTCGCGTTGAAAAGCACGACAATATGCTTGTACGGTCCGTAGTTCCCTCCGTTCGCATCCAGCTTCATAACGATGAGGCCAGGAATCTGAGCGGGTCCTGTGTTCAGGAAAGTGAGGTTTCGTTGCACTTCTCCGAACGTCGGCATTCGGAACAGCTCTGAGCTGTAGCGAATCTTCAGGAGTTCCTGGAACGCCGCACCGCTGTAGGCAATGTTCGCGGGAAGCGGCGTGTAAGCAGGATTGCTCAGCAGCGGGGTCATGATCGGCCACTGGGCCTGATTCTGGCTGGCGATGGGCAGTCCGATTCCCCAGTTGGCGGTTTGGCCGCTCCAGTCGATCTTGTTGAACCAGTCTCCGGAGTCATAGCTGTTCTGGTCCATGTCCTTCGACCGCAACAGATCGTCGCCGCCCTGGAAGAACGGAATTCCCTGCCCCAGTGTTACCAGGCTCATCGCAAGAATCTGCCGGCGAGCGCGCGCGGCGATGCTGTCGCTATAGCTGGACTTCAACTGGACGGCGTCAAAGAGGTCCTGGTTGTCGTGAACCGAGACATAGTTGACTGCCTCGATCGGAGACTTGGTGTAGCCGGTTGGCTGCCCGTTGTAATCGACTTGGGCTCCGGTCACGGTTGCTCCGGCGCTATCTGTGAATGTGTAGTCGCGCAAATTGCCCGTGAGTCCTACGTCGATCCAATCGGAGTACTGAAGCAATTGGGCCTGCTGCTGGCTGGGGGAAAGAGTGCTGCTGGTAAAGCTGCTTGGATCGGTAAAGAGCCCTGTCGCAAAGCCTTGCACGCGTTCATCGGTGAACGGGCTTCCGCCCCGGGCACCGTCGCGGATACGGTCGTTGAATGTCCCGATGCCGTAGCCATAGAGGTTGATTTGGGAGGCGTTTGGCCCTATCTGGTTGTTCGCGGTGTCTCCGAAGTTGAAGCCCTCTCCGTAGAGATAGATCTTCGATCCGTCGACGCCGTCTTTCTCCGGCGTCAGCGCCCGCAGGGCAAGCTGTATGTCCGCCATGTTGTAAGTGAACATGAAGCTCATGATGTCAAAGCGGAACCCATCGATCTTGTACTCCCGTGCATTGAGCAGAAGGGTATCGATGATCAGCTTCTCCATCATCTTGTGTTCGCTGGCGGTGTCTGCGCAGCAGGAGGCGGTTTCGAGGTTGCCGCTGGCATCGAGGCGGTGGTAATAACCGGGCACGACCTCATCGAGATTGGAATTGGGGCCTTCTCCGCTGGCATTGGTGTGGTTGAACACGACATCCTGAATTACGCGCAGACCCGCTTTGTGCAGCCCGTTCACCATGATCCTGTACTCGCGCACCCGGCTTTCAGGATTGATGGCATAGCTACCCTCCGGAGCCATGTAATGGACCGGGTCATATCCCCAGTTATAGGCGGGGCTGGTCTGGCTTGCCGCTACCGCGGCCTGCTGCTGTTCGCCATCCGGCGGATATTGTGCCAGGCCACTGGGAATGATCCATTTGGACTTGTCTTCATTCACACTGGCGAAGTGGAAGGAAGGCAGGATATGAACCGCTTTGAGTCCGCTCTCGGCCAGCGCGCGCAGATGCTTCATGCCGTTTGACCCCTGATCGTCAAAGGCCTCGTACAGGCCGCGATGAGCCGGAGGAACCGTGGGATCGTCGACGCTGAAGTCGCGGATATGCAACTCGTTGATGCTCATGTCGCTGAAGCTGCGCAGGGGAGGAGAACTGATCTCGTCCCAGCCCCCAGGCTTGGTTGCGTCGGAATCGAGATCCGTGATCCGGCTCTTGGCACCCGTTCAACGCGAGGTCAATGGAGTACGGATCACTGGTGAGATTGGTATCGACCGCCGCATCCGCCGGAACCCACACGCGCACGCTGTAGAGGTAGTACTTGCCCTCCCATTCAGACGGACCATCGGCAACCCAAACGCCCTGATGCTCGTGCATTGGCAGGACTGTGGAAGGAGCCGTATCGGTTTGCTGATCAAAAATCTGGAGCGAGACACTCTGCGCGGTGGGAGCCCAGACCTTCAGCTTGACGGCGAAGTTTTCGTCGTCCGGCCAGTCGCTCCAGCCGCTGCCGTCTCCATGGTGAAAGACGACGCCGAGCTTTCCGGGGTAGTAGTAAAGATCGTCAAGCGCGCCCGCATCCTGGATGCCGGTCGCATACTGCAGCGCGCCGTTTGGACCCACCGCAGAAAATGCCAATTGCCCCTGGAGAAAAGTCTGCAACGCCGAAACTTGCGTATTCTCGGGTAGCTGAAGAACGGTGTAACCGCTCAATTGCGGGTACCGCATCCGTTCGTCCGCAGTCAGGGTTCCCCCCGCAGTCAGCGGAATGCTGGTCCCGCCGGTGATGCCGGTGGGAGTGACCGACAGGCCGCCGGTGAGACTGGACGTGAGGGCATAGCTGTCGCCGCTAGCAGCGAATTGCGGCTGGATGGCGACGCGCTGGCGATCAAGCCAGTATGCCTGTTCGATGTTGAGAAGACTGTCCAATATCTGGGTCGGAGTCGGCGTCGTGGTGAAGACCATCGCATCGCCGGAGATGGCCCAGGCCTGGGTAAAGGCGGCGACATCCAGGTACATGTTCGGCCCCGGATCCTTGGCCCCGGTCGCGGTATTGTGAATGATGAATCCGATGTTCTGCGCGTTGGGAATCAGGCTGATATCAAAATAGGCGCCGTAGGAGTCAAAGCTGGTCTCAAAAGTCAGACCGTCATTGTAGTCCCCGGTATATTCCGCCGTATCTTCAAAGGCATAGACAGACCAGTTGGCGTAGTTTCCGTCCTGGCGGTAATAGTGAATGCGTGCATAGCCAGGCAACAGCGCGTTGGGATTGGTGAGGCTGGGCTGGCTCTTATAAAGCTTGCCGATGCCCGTATAGCCCCAGTATTCAAAGCCTTCTGTAGCGGGATCGACAAACTCGTTAGGGCCGGGGTCCTTCTGGTCGCCGCCCGCGGCGGATGGATTGTGAATGATGAGACCAAGATTCTGCGCGCCCGCGATGATCGCTACATCAAAATACGCGCCGTAGGCATCGGTATTGGTTACCGGCACGAGCCCGCTGTTATAGTCGCCCGCATACTCGGTAGTGTCGTAGAACGCGTAGATCGTCCAGCCGGCGTAGTTGCCATCGGTGCGGTGATAGTGCACCCGGACATATCCCGGCAGCAGCGCGGAAGGGTTCGTCAGGCTGGGGGCACTGGTATAGAGCTTGGCTATACCCGAGTACGCCCAATATTCGCTGCCCTGCGTCGAAGGATCGACAAACAGATTGTTGGGAGTGTCTTTCTGGTCGCCGCCCGCTGCGGTCGGGTTATGAATGATGATTCCCACCTCTTGCGCGCCGGTGGTCACTCCGACATCAAAATAAGCGCCAAAACCGTCGGTTCCAGTCACCTGAACGGGGCCGCCGCCGTAGTTGCCGGTATTCTCAGTCGTGTTATCGAATGCGTAGACCGTCCAACCCGAGTAATTGCCGTCCGGCCGATGATAGTGGATGCGTACGTCGCCCGCGGGAATCGAAGGATCGGCTGCAGCAGAGACCTGGAAGAGTCCAAGCACGCAAAGCAGAAGCAGGAGGATGCGCAATGAAAGTTTGCCAGGAAGGGGCGTACCGGTCAGAAATCGCATAGTGGTTCTCCCGAGTTCGATGGCTGGATTCGCTTTGCTCCAAACCGAGCGGGGATCCGCCTCCGGCTGAGGTGCGGATGGAAGCGCGATGACGTTAACCGAGCCGAACTTCCCATGTCAAGGAGGTTCTGGTAGAAACGTGAACCCAGTCCCCTCAAGCCCCTGACAAAACAGGTGATGGTATCGATGCCATTCTTGGACGCTGGCCGGCCCATCGAAGTTTCTGCTTGTTGGGGTTGCTATGGTGGGTGAAATGCCATTGAGATCTGTTTTATCCTTGTTCGCATGGCAGAGCACCCTGTACCTGTCTTCCGCACGATTGAGAGCATGCGTCTCATAGGCACCATGGCGATCTACGACTCCCAGGCCGACGCCTCGGAGCGTATCCCCCGACAGTGGAGCGAGTTTCGCCAGCGTCATCCGGCTCTCGGCGATAGCTGCGTCTTCCGCGGCGCATCGCCGTGTACAGGGGATGGGCGGATCCATTACCTCACGGGCGTTGCGCAAGAAGACTGGGATGGTTCGATCGACGGTGAGCCCCTGACTCTTGAAGGTGGAGAATATGCGGTTGTTCACGTCCACGATGCAGCTCTGCTTCGCGACACGTGGAACTGGCTGCTGCGAAGCTGGCTGCCTTCGTCAGGACGCCACGAGAAGAACGCTCCGGAGTTCGAGACATACTCCGTCATCACGGAAACCGGATTCCCCGCCGGGCCGGTCGAAATCTGGATTCCTCTGGAACCAATTGCAAGAAAGTGAGTTGTTCGTCGCGTCGGCCTCTTTCACGAACTGGGCGATTTCTGGACTGCCTGCCCTGCACAACTGGTTCTAGTCCAACGTACCGTGGATTCCTTCAAGGACCGTTTGTCACGTGGAGGCACGTTCCCGCCCGGGCGCGAAGGCTCATGGGATCGTTATCGATTCGTTCATCCCGCCAGATCGCCTTGGTGCGACATTCTTGCAGGAAAAACTGAGGCGGGTGAGAAATGCTGCGGCGGATGAACAATAGCGCACTTGGGTTGACATTCGACCCAAGAAAATGCAAAACTCGGGTCGGATGTCTACCTGAGCGAAACGCCAGTCGCATCGGCACGCCCCTCAGCGGTCGATGTGCCCCAGGGTCCACCGTCCAGGGCCGCAGCGGCATGGAGGATATAGGATGTTCCCGAACAAACATTTGCGTGCCTTCAGTGCCGGCTTGTGCGCGTCACTTAGTCTTCCCATCATTTCACAGCAGCTCAAGGACCGGGCGCAAACCATTCCGGAGCTGCTGCGCACCGAGCATGTCGCCAGTGTCTCGTTGGCCAAGATTGAAGACGGCAAGACCGTACTTGCCGAGGCGTACGGCGAGGCCGCCCCCGGAGTTCCCGCGAGCAGCAGGACGCTTTACAACATCGCGTCCATGTCGAAGCCGATTTCGGCGGAAGTGATTTTGAGGCTGGCTTCGGCAGGGAAGCTCTCGCTGGATGAGCCAATGTTTCCCTACTGGGTCGATCCCGATGTTGCGCCAGACCCGAGGGCGAAGCTGCTGACGGCCCGCATGGCTCTGGAGCATCAAACAGGCTTCCCAAACTGGAGGCGTGAAACCGGCGGCAAGCTCGCATTCCTTCGCGACCCCGGAACGGGGTTCAACTACTCCGGCGAGGGCTACCAGTATGCAGCTCGGTTTGCCGAGAAGGAAGACCGGCAAGTCGTTCGAGCAACTGGCTCAGGATCTGGTGTTCGATCCAGCCGGCATGCAGCGAAGCTCGTACACCGAGCGACCCTGGATGGACGGACAGATCGCGCAGCCGTCAAGCCTCGATGGTACGTGGCTGAAGCCGCAGATCGCAAGAGAGTTCGTTGCAGCCGACCTGGTCTATACGACTCCAACACAGTACGCCAGCTTCATCGAAAGCCTGATGAACGGAACGGGCGAGACCACGACCATTCGCAGGCTTCGCGAAAGCGTTCTGACTGATCGCAAGGCGGAGCTCTGTGTTGGGAAATTGGCGGGATTGTGTCCAGATCAGGTCGGCATGGGTCCCGGCTGGGAAGTAATCAAGACCCACGGCAAGACCTTTCTTATGCATACGGGCATGGACCCAGGAGTGTTCACTCTTGGCTACTTCGACCCGCGTGCGCGTTCGGGTGTCGTCATCTTTACGAATAGCGTCAATGGTCCGCGCGTCATTTTGCCGATTCTGCAACTGCTCAATGCCGACCCCGACTTCATAGCCTATCTGGCGGCGCAAGTATAGGAGTGCGAATGAAGAGAGTGAAAGAGGCAACGGCAAGACAAAGCCAACCGGGGAAGGGTGTTCTCTCCTATGCCGGACCACTTTTACTCGTATGTTTCCTCACCTCCGCCGCGGCTCTCCGGGCGCAACCGGCCGACGCACGGATGTCGGCACGCATACTGATGAGCCCTACGGCTTTTAAAGGTACCGACGGCAAGATGCACGTTGCGTACGAGCTGCACGTAACAAACTCTTCCGCCACCAAAGAACCGTTGGACCTGACGGAGCTGCACGTGTTCACGCAAGGGTCAATGGCCAGGCTGGCTTCGTTCAAAGGGCAGGCGCTATGCGCACTTGCGAAGCCCACGTGTGCAGAGGGCGCGGCGCAGGTCACGATCCCGCCCGGCGCCCGCACGGTGCTGCTGGTTTGGCTTTCCTTTCCGGCGAATGCTCGTGTTCATGCGCTCTCGCACAGCCTGAACTTCAAGGACATGCAAGGAAGACGATACACGCTGCGGGGTGTAAGAGTGGACCTTGCTCCACAAGATGCGATTCAGATCGGACCGCCATTGGGCGGCCGCCACTTTTGGTTGGCGACCGAGGGACCGGGAAACGTTCAATCGCATCACTGGGGAAGCCTGCAGTCAACCAACGGAGCTGTGACTATTGCTCAGCGCTTTGCTATTGACTTTGTAGGGCTAAACGACGCCGGCCACGCGCTGACAGTCACGCTGAAATCCCCGCAGGCATCGCAGAATGCGGAATGGTTCGGCTATGACGCCGACGTGCTTGCTGTGGCAGACGGGTTGGTGCGCGATGCGCGGGATGGACAGCCTGATAATCAGCCCTTTGCAACTCATCCGGAGCCAACTGACCTTACCCCGCGCGGGCTTTACGGTAACTTTGTCATCCTGGAGATTGCACCCGGCATATTTGCTCACTATGCCCACCTGCGACCCGGCAGCGTGCGTGTCCGCGAAGGAGATCATGTTCATCGAGGAGATGTGATCGCCCATCTGGGTGACAGCGGCAACTCGGGAGTTCCCCACTTGCACTTTCACATCAGCAACAAGCCTTCATTCGCAGATTCGGAGGGCCTGCCCTATCGCATCGCTCGCTTCACCCTGGAAGGCAAGGCAGGAAAAGAGATTGTACTGTCGCCCACCTCCAACTGGACGCCACACCCGGTTAACGAGCGGGACGCATTGCCGCTGGACAGCGACGTGATTTCGTTTCCATGAGAGTGATGTGAATCGATCGCCGGAAACGGGCTCACGGCGATGGAACTGCGCGGCTTTTGCTTCGCGACTTCGGTAAAAGGTTCGATCAGTGCCGCCACATTTGATGGCGTTTGTTCTCAGATTCGCTAAGTACCCCAGGAGTTGGCGCACGATGCGGAACCCGCTGGCTCCTACCGCCGAGCGGATAGCAAACTCGTGCTGTCTCGCCGTGCCCCGCGCAAACAACAGAATCGAGACGTTGCAGCAGCCGATGACGAGCAGCAGCGCGACGGCCCCAAAGAGCAGGAACATCGTCTTTCTCAGATCGCGGGTGTAGGTCTCGGCAAGGCCGCGCACGCTGATCTTGAATTGCTTGGGGAAGACATTAGGCGTTTGGCGGTCGAACTCCTGGTAGAGCGGGCGGAATTCGCCCTCTGCGGCGGCGAAGCTGATGCCCGGCTTCAACTTGATCTTCGTGCTATACCGATGCGTTTGATTGGATGCCATGTTCATCGGAACGTAGACCTCTCCATCTCCCCATGTGAAGCGCACCGGCATCACGCCGAGGATCGTGTAGGTCTTATGGTTGAGCTGGATGGTTTTTCCGATGGCCGCGGGATCACCACGGTAGTGCCGTTGCCAGAACTTGAAGCTCATCACTGCTACAGGCTGCGGATCCTGGCCGTCCGGCGCGTCGGAGGGGGCAAAGTAGCGGCCCAGCAGGGGGGGCAGGCCGAGAAACTGGATATGGGATCCCGTCATCTCGACGACCCTCACGTCGTCGGGTACATCACCGCCCGTGATCGTCTCGTTCGAAAACGAGGAGGCAACCACATCCTCGACAGCATGCGCCTGGCGTAACTGCCGAATCTGCGGCCCGGTCAGGTCCCAGGTCCCATCGTGGCCGGCGTTGTCCGTCATCCAGACATCGCAGATCCGTTCAATTCCCGCATAAGGCCAGGGGTGAAGCACCGCGTCATAGAGGATGCTATAGACGGCGACGGTGGCGCCTATTCCGAGGGTGAGCGACAGGACCGCGGTGAGGGAGAATCCCAGGTTGCGATAGATCTGTCGCAGGGCAAAGCGGAGATCCTGCAGCAATACCTGCATGAGCGCCTCCTTTGGGAAGGGCAAAGCCGGGCCCGTTACTAAGGCTTGAGCAATTTGATTGCCACGTTGACACGCTCAGAAGCTTTCGATGCCCACTTTCAGCCCGACTCTGCGGGGCATCAGTTCTGGAACGTATATCGGGCTTAAAGATACCAGATCCACCGAAGTAGGCTGTGCGGCTTTGCAGAATCCTGCACGGCTGTCTCTGAGCTTATTCAGGCTTGCCTATGGAGTGCGCTTCGTAGGCTTTCTCGAAGAGCGCAAAGGCCTGTTTCTTCTGGCCGGATTCCGAGATGAGCCCCTTTCGGTTATAACCGTCCTGCAACCTGGGGATGTTGCGCGTCGGTGAACGGAAGTCCATCAGTATCCATGGAATTGTGCCGCGGAGTTGAGGAATCTTGTTGAGCATCACGAACTGGTGCTGGAAGACAAAGACCTGCTGCTCCTCGGTCCAGCGCTGGTTGACTGCGCCGTGGTCGCCATATTTGGCTTCGGCGCCGAATTCGCTCATCAGAACAGGCTTTTGCGGGAACGTCCAGTGAACCTTGTCTGCGTCTTCGGGCGTCATCTCATACCAGCCGATGTATTCGTTTTGTCCGATGACATCGAGCGCATCGCAGAGCGGGTCGTCGTTCACCATTTCCATGCCGTTGGGGCGAGGGCCGATGATCGCGGAGGTGATGAGGCGTGTCGGATCGAGCCTGCGGGCTTCATTGGCAAGATCGGTGAGGAACTTGGTGCGCGTGGGGTTATTAGGCGTCTCGTTCGAAACGGACCAGAGAATGACCGATGCCTTGTTTCGGTCGCGACGGATCATCTCTTTGAGCATTGCAACATCTTTGGCATAGACCTCCGGCTTCTCAAACGAGATGTGCTGCCAGTTAGGAATCTCCGACCAGACCATGATGCCGGCGCGGTCGGCGGTACGCTCCATCCGCTCATCGTGGGGATAATGAGCAAGACGGACGAAGTTGGCATGCATCTCCTTGAGCCAGGCGAAGATTGTGTCGGCATCTTGCTGCGAGTAGGCGCGGCCGCCGCGAATCGGCGCCTCCGCGTGCATGTTGGCGCCTTGAAGGAAGATGGGCTCGCCGTTAAGAAGGATTCGAGTGCCATCGACGCGGATATCGCGAAAACCGATGTCGTCAGTAATGCTGTCTTCCCCGGACGACAATTTGACCTTATAGAGTTTGGGTGATACCGGCGACCAGAGCGAAAGATGCGCGGCTTTCAGGCTGAATGGCGCATCGCCTTCTGCATTCGTGACGACTTCGGTCTTCGCTCCCGCTTCGGGGATTTCGACGGTGACGGCCGTCCCCGCAGGCGCATTGAGAACGTGGACGTAGCCGGTGATCTCGGTGTCCTTCGGATTGAAGCGCGGCCCGTGCGCCAGGTGCACATCGTAGTCGTCGATGAACGCCTCCGGGACCGTCACAAGCGACACGTCGCGGGTGAGCCCCCCATAGTTGAACCAGTCGATGCCGACCGATGGAATGCCGTCGACAAGGCGCGTTGCGTCCACCGCGATGACTACGAAGTTCGATCCAGGATGCAAGACAGACGTGACTTCACAATCGAAAGGCGTGTAGCCGCCCTCGTGATCGCATACTCTTTTCTGGTTGACCCAAACATGGGAGCGGTAGTTGGCGGCACCGATGTGTAGGAATACGCGCCGGTGCGGCTCGGGTTCCGCATGGAAGTCGCGCTCGTACCAGACCACTCCCTCATAGTTGAAGAGCTGAGGCACCTGCGTGTTCCAGTCTCCCGGCACCTTAAGTGTGGGCGCGGTTGAAAAATCGTATTCCTGGTTGTGCTTGCCGACGATGTTGGGGTGTTCGTTCAGAGCATACGTGTTGTCGTTGATCTCTCCTGTCGATGTGTAGAGAGCGCGGCCCGGAGCTTGATCGACGAGATAGTGCCAGTCGCCGTCGAGACTGGTGACTTGGCGATGATCGATGCCGACAAGAAGGGTCTGGAGTGATTGCTGGGCAGACGCCGGCACCAAAAACAGGAGACATACGAACCGGCAAGAAATCGTGGCAACGCGTACGGCGGAGGCGGGACGAGACAGGGCAAGCATTAGAAAAGACCTCGGCATCGAGCTTAGCGTGTCACCCTCGCGACCGGCCAGGGAACGCGGGATCTTCTACGTTTCATCATGTGAATCGCTGTTGCGGTGCGATGCAATTGCGACACAAGCTATCTGTGCCCGTGTGCGAGCGGTGTGAAAACCTGGCGCGGCACAGTGTAAAGGACAGCAACATCTGTCGATTCGGAGGATTGCCCCCGTTCATACCGGAGGCGCCGCAATCTTGTGCTCGCGAGGAAAGCTTGCCTGCGTTCCACAATATGATCTATCACGTCTGACGGCTGCATCCATTTGGACAACTCGATGCAGCCAAACGCCATCTAGTAAATCGTTCTTGCAGTGTTTTCCCTGGGTGGCAAAACTTCCCTGCCACCAGAAACAACCCGAAGCCCAGAAAGCGTATCGAGACACGGCTTGACGTGGAACCCTGACGTCAAAAGAGCGCTTCCGGACATCACGCATTTGCTGGCGCTGTTTGGCTCTTTTTGCATGGCGCGCTTGCTACAGGAGGTTCCCGCGTCGTCGCCAGCAGCTACGGTCTGCGCATTCTCCCTAAGACTTCGACACAAGGATTAGGTTCCGACCCGAGTTCAAGTCTCGCGGTCGGGTTTTGATGCGGCGCGGAAAGTCCTATTGATATATCTGCTCGTTCCGTAAGTGGACAAGAAACGACTTGGCATATTGTCGGCGCTCGGCGAGGTCGTATGCCTCTCCGGGCTTACGTGAATTTGCGCGTCCAGGGGGAATCAACCTGGCGCACGCGGCATCATTTTAGGAGGCTTACATGTACCCGGTTGAAATTCGGAAAGACCACAGTTTCTGTGACCGGATTTCGTCTCTTCCCGCACTGCAGCCAGCGACCATGGATTGGTCGGCACTTCGGTTGACTTTCGTGCGATTGGTTTTAGCTCTCGTCATCGCGATTCTCTTTGCGTCGGTTCCTTGTCTTCGGGCCCAGACCACCGCAACGCTTTCCGGTACAGTTGTCGATCCGAGCGGGGGCGTCATTCCCAATGCGGAGATCACACTTCAAAACGATGCGACCCATGAGCAACGTTCGACTGTCAGCGATGGCGTCGGAGTTTTCACAATTACGGCCATCCTGCCAGGAACTTACAGTCTGACTGTGAAAGCGACGGGATTCGAGACGATTGCAAGGCATGGCATCGTTCTCGACGCGGGAGACATTCGCAAACTCCCTAACCTGATCCTTACGGTTGGCGCCGCGTCCCAGACCGTAACAGTTCAAGAAAATGCCGAAATTATTCCACTCGAAAGCGGCGAGAGGGCTGCGATCCTCGACAGCAAAGACATTGAGAATCTCGCGCTCGGCAGTCGCGACCTTTCCGAGCTTCTCAGGGTCTTGCCCGGAGTAACTACCTCTCCCAATGGTCTCTCCAACGGGCCGGCTTTCAATTTCCAGTCGGTCAGTTCGGGCCAGAGCGCGGTGGGTAACGGGGTGGTTGCCAATGGCGCGCCTAACCGCGGCGGCACAAGTCAACTGCTCGATGGAGTCGACATCGATGACCCTGGCTGCAACTGCAACGCAATCGCGCTTGTGGATCCCGATATGACCCAGGAAGTGAGCGTGCAGACATCCAATTTCGGGGCCGATGCCCCGTACGGTCCCGTCGTCGTAAGTACCATCAGCAAGTCGGGTTCGGCCCGGCTTCATGGGGAAGGTTATTTCTATGCAAGGAACGACATACTAAACGCGAATACCTGGCCTAATGACCAACAGGGCGTTGCGAAGGCGGGAGCCCACTATTATTATCCCGGCGGCAATGTGGGCGGCCCCGTTCCTTTCACGCACAAGAAGCTGCTCTGGTGGTTTGGCTATGAACGCTTTCTTCAGAACACTGGAAACACCAATACGCTCGAATCCTTCATTCCCACACCAGACATGCTGGCCGGCAACTTCTCGGCTACGCCCGCGAACCAGGCATTCTGCCTCGGTGCGGGGAACATCAATGCCAAACAGACCAATGGCTGCAATGACCTGACCGGCACAATTCTGCCTAATGGAACGCCGGTCGGGCCTGGCACTGCGCAGGGCAGTGTAATTCCGTCGCAGTTCATTGACCCCGGTGCCCTGGCACTCGCCAGTTTCTGGCCCAAGGCCAATGCCAACCCCGCGACGACGCCCGGCAACTATAACTACTTCCAGCCTATCCCGGGCATTCATGACGGTTGGATCGTCCGCGGCCGCGTCGATTACAACCTCAGTTCCGCCACTAAGATCTATGTCTCCTACCAGCAGGGCTACGACACGCAGTTAGCACAGGGTAACGGGGCACATATCTACTGGACACCTACCAATTCGATCCCGTATCCGGGCGGCGGCCTCTACACCACCTCTTATACCAAGGCGCTTGCCGGTCACTTCATCCACACCTTCAGCAGCAAGGTCACCAATGAGTTCATCGCGAGCTGGGGATACGGCAACTTCCCGGTGGGGCCGCAGAATCCGGCCGCGTTGAGCCGTTCCGCGTTTGGCTATCCGTCCTCTTACGGAACAGTCTTTAACACGGGCTCGGTGATTCCTCCCTCGTATTCAACGGCAGGATTTGAGACCTTCCCTGATTTTTCGCAGGGAGACTACTTTGAGAATGCCTCGCACTCCTATCTCGTCCGTAAGGAGATGCCTGCCTTTGCCGATAACCTGACCACAGTCTTTGGCGCGCATACCCTTAAGGTGGGACTCTTCACCGAAAATGTCGGCAACATTCAAGGCGCAGAACTGTCTCCGAACGGCAACATCGGCAGTTTCAGCTTCGGAGGTACTCTCACTCCCAACGTGCTGACGGGTCAGCGGGTTGGATCGCCCAATAACCCCACAGCTAACTTTCTGATGGGTCTGGCTACGAGTTATAACGAAAATAACGCCGCGCCGGTCAGTAACATGGCTTATCAGAACTTTGCGGGCTACGTGGATGATCTTTGGAAGGCAAACAAGCGGCTCACGGTAGATATTGGTCTTCGCATCGATCACATAGGCCACTGGTATGACCGCAACCAGAATGGAATGGCAGTCTTCCTGCCCAATCGCGTGACTTCAGACTATAACTCGGGCAAGATGAATCCTGGGATCTACTACCACGGGATCGATCCTGGCATTCCCAACAGCGGAATGCCTGACCGCATTGCCTATCTTACGCCTCGGTTGGGTATGTCCTACGATATCTTCGGTACAGGCAAAACCATGTTACGCGGTGGCTGGGGCATTTACCGGTTCGCCGATCAATACAACGATTATGCCGGTGCACTTACAACGGCGCAAAGCGTACTGACCTATAATCTCCCCGGCAATTCGAGTGTATTTCTCTCGCAGCTAAACAAGATTCCTGCACCCACTGCGGCATGCGGCCCCACCACAGGCCCCGGCGGTACGCCGTGCGTGAATGGAGCGGTCAACGCCCTCAGTGGAACCGACTACCAGATTCCGGATTCGCAGGCCTGGAACTTTACCATCTCCCAACAGATACCCTGGAACTCTCTGTTCGAAATTGCGTACGTCGGCAACAACAGCGAGAACATTCCGATCGGCGGGGAGGCCATTTCCGGCAGCGGGTTCCTCGCCTTCACCGACCAGAACAAGATTCCGATCGGCTCGTTCTTCAAGCCCGATCCGGTGACCGGTTTGACAGCCGTCAACCCTGAAGACGTGACCTCGACGTGTTCGGGGCCCTTGTGCAACAAGACGGCGGATTACCGTCCCTATGGGAAGGAATACGGGGACGCCAACGTGTACGTTATGAGCACGGGAGGCTACTCGAATTACCACGGGTTGCAACTGAGCGCGGTGAAGCGTTCCAGCCGGGCCAACTTCGATTTGAACTACACTTACTCGAAGTCACTCAGCACAAACCTGAATGAGAATGCATTCGTGCTTCGGGATAACTACGGTATTACTCCATACGATCGACGGCACGTTCTCAACCTGTCCGGATCTTACTCGGTCGGGAATCTCTATCACGGGGCCAGAGTGATCGAGGGGACTACCAACGGCTGGACCATTTCCAATATCACCACGTGGCAGTCCGGCGGTAACTTACAGGCATTGAACAGCGCCAACTTCAATATGGCCCTCCAGTACTCTAACCCTCCCGCCGGGGTTGGAACCGGACTCAGCCAGGCAACTTACTATGGAACGAACGCTACCATAGCGATCACGCCCGATGTAACCTGCGACCCTACCTCCGGGTACGGGTCACAACCAGAAGATCAGGTACTCCTGCTTCACGCCGCCTGCGGTTGGCTCCTACGGTCCTCGCAACTATCCATATACCATGGCCGCCTATTTCGATAGCGACCTCTCGTTGTTCAAAGCCTTCCATGTCGTGAAGGAGAACACAGTACAGTTCCGCATCGACTCGTTCAACTGGCTCAACCATCCGCTGCCGCAGTTCAGCGGCGGAAGCCAGTTAAGCCTCCACTACCTGGCCGATTACGGCACCAAAGCTTTCAGCCCAAATCCGACTCAATATCCCAGCGGCAACCCGAACAACTTTGGGGTGCTCGACACGAAGTCCGGCAATCCCAACCAGCGAACGCTTGAGCTTTCTCTAAAGTATGTTTTTTGAGACCAGGGAAGACAGGGGAGGGGAGTTGCTTTCTCCCTTCCCTTGCCGCCGCCTTGATCAAACCTCCATGTTCAGCATGTTTGTTTGACGCTTGCGATGACGAGCCATTCTTCTAGATACGGTCATGGGTCGCCGCGCCGGTACGCTAATCCCGGCGTCGCGGGGGTACTTTCAGGATTAGTGTGGGCTGCGTTGCTGGGTACTCAAGGTCACGCCCTTTCTCCATTCGTGCAATCTTCGGCTGCAAAGCAATCTGGGCCAGAGTCTGTCCTCCAAGCGCATTACGATGCGGCACAGGCTCTCCAGCAGGCAGGAGACCTGGAGCGCGCCGGGCGGCAGTATCGATTATTTATCGCCGACGCATTAGGTGAGTTGGCGATCGCCCGCTCTCGCGCCGGCGATTATGAGAAGGCCACTCCGTTGTTCAAGGAGGCTCTGTCTCTGGCCCCGAATTCTCCAGCTTTGAGTGTCGAGTATGCACAAGCCGCGCTCGGTGAAGGGGATTTCGCGCTCGCTGAGACCCTGGCGGCGGGCGTGCTCAAGAGTTATCCGAACAATCACAATGCTGACTCTAAAGCTCATCTGCTTCTCGGTCGCACGTTTCTGAAGTTGGATAAGGACGCAGAGGCCCGGCGCGAATTGGAGGCTGCCGTGGCCTTGGATCCGAGCTATGAAAACGGCTACACCCTGGCGGTGGCGTGCCTCGACCTCGAGGACGCAGCGTGCGCTGCAAAGATCTTCTCCGAGATGCAGGCATCGTTTGGAGATACAGCCGCTCTTCATCTTCAGTTTGGCTTGGCTTACGGCGAATCCGACTTTCAGAAGCAGGCTGTCAGAGAATTTCAAACGGCGATACGGGAGGACGCGCGGCTGCCGGAGGCACACTATGCGCTGGCCGCTGCCTATCTCAACGATGGCAGTGCAGACAACCTGGATGCTGCGGAGGCAGAACTCAGGAAGGAGTTGCAGCTATCTCCGAATGACTCGATGACATATGCAGCTTTGGGCAGAGCGGCGATGAATCAACACCGAGACACAGAGGCGGAACGCTATCTCAAGCAGGCCACGGCGCTTGACGCGACATCACCTGACGCGTATCTCTACCTCGGAGAGATCTACGCCGAAACGGATCGCGACGCCGACGCCGTCAGTGCATTTCGCAAGGCCATCCGATACACGACCGATGTTACCCGCAATCGGTTTCAGGTTCAGCGCGCCCACTACCTACTGGGACGGTTGCTTATCAAGTCTGGCGATGAGGCCGGAGGCAAAGCAGAACTGAAGCAGGCGCAAGATCTTTCGAAGGCCATGTTAGCCCAGGACAAGAGAAGGCTTGGGGGCATTCTCAATGGCAGGGAGAAGGACGATAAGCAAGAGCCAATACCGCCTCACTCGTTGCAGAATGTTCCCACCGTCTCGAGCAGGCTTGAAGTCGATAAGGATAAGCGGGTGGATGAATTGGAGGCAAAGCTTTCCGCTCCTGTTGCGGATAGCTACAATAACCTTGGGGTCATTGCGGCGCGCGACAACGATTATGCAACCGCGGTGGACTACTTCCATCACGCGGCGCAATGGAATCCGTCGTTGGACGGATTAGATTACAACCTGGGCCGTGCCGCATATGCTGCGGAACGATTTGCCGATGCGATTGCACCGCTGTCGCGCTACCTGTCTTCGCATCCCGACAATCTAGAGACGCGGTCGCAGCTGGCCGTCAGCCTCTACAAGTCGCAACGCTATGCCGCGGTTTTGGATACGCTCGCTCCGATTCTGTCAACGCTTCGATCGGATCCCAAACTTGCCGATCTCTACGCTCAATCCCAGCTGAGGATAGCGACAAAGTGAGAATAAGCGAGAGCGTGCCCATCGGCAGCATGAAGAGTGCGTGGACCACCTGCCGCAGGAAGGCGGGAGTCTGCCGGTGCAGCAACGCCATCTCACAACACAGGCAAACAGTGACACTTCTGCATCTTCTCGCAGGTCGACGATGGCAAGTGCCAATCGAGAACTCTGACGGGCTGTCGAAGATGGGTCGACGAGTCTCTACTAGAATATTCACAATACATATACAGGCTATTTATGACTCAGGAGACTAGCAGCATGCGCAGGTATTCCCGCGTTAACATAGCGCGCAAACGTTGTGAAATATCTGTGTCGCAGGGAAAGTCCAGAGAGCGGCAACGGTCGATGGCGGCGCGAAGGTCGCGCAGAAATGCCACGCAGGATGGGCAAGCCTCAATATGTTTTCGTCATCTGCTCGCACGGATACGGGCTCCAGCTTTCCGTCCATGTATTCAGAAAGATTCGCAAATAAGTCGCGGCAATTCGTCAGGCTGTCTCTTGACCCTGGATCGGTGGACAATGGGCGTTTCCGTGCTTGACGTCGACGCGATCCGAATTCCTGGCCTCGCTGTTCAGGAACTGTTTCATCTCCTTGCGTACGGTCAATCGTGCCCGATGAAGACGAATCCGGACCGTCCCCTGTTGCAGATCAAGAATCTGGGCCACCTGCTCGGTGGTCAGCTCTTCCATGTCGTGCAGTACGAGCACGATGCGCAAAGGAGCCGGAATGCGCAGAGTCGCCTGATGCAGCAGTTGGTGCTGCTCGGAATCGAGCAGGCTCAGTTCCGGGCCTATTCCTCTGTCCTGGAGCAACAGCCCGATCTCCTCTTCGCTCGGCATCAGTTCATCGAGCGAGAGCATGTCTGGCCGGGGCGTGAGCCGGCTTGCGGCGCATGCGCCAGCAGCGGTTTCTGGTGACGGTATACAGCCAGACGGCCAGCTGCTGCGGATTCTCGATTTTGGCCAAATGCCCGAGTGAGCGAGAGAGCACCTCCTGCATTGTGTCTTCAGCATCTTCAGGATGTCCGCAGACCTTCATGCTGAAGGAATAGACCGTATTCTGAAGCAAACCTATCGCCTCTTCCACTCCTTCAGGGGTGTTGAGACGCAATAGTTCTGTAGCTCGTATCAGTTCAGGTCGCATCGCTCGGAATCTTTCAATTGATATCCCAGTATAGTCCGCATGCGCGTCACCGACGATTCTTCGAGAAGGGAAACCGAATGATGCCTGCGAATTCAGAGAACCAGGAGTACACGGATGCTCAGGGCCGCCTCTTCGAAGCGCGGACTCAATCATCTGCATGCAGATGGGCGAAATCTTCTTCAGCCAATCTCGCTCCTCGCAGCACGAAGGCTTCCTGGCAAAGTCCATCCATGCCCGCAGCAAGGCCAACGCAAGGTCTATCTCGGCACCGGCACGCCGTTCCTCAAGACGGAACATCTGGCGATAAACCTCATCCTTGATCCGTCTGCGAGTTGCTCCCCTGACTCTGTTTGTGCTGCAGCCATAACCTCAACTTCTGGCAACTCACGCGACTGCATCTTTCAAGCCGATGGCGCGCAGCATCAGCATCGCCGGGCACCAGTTTGTGAATGCCGACTGCAGCAGATTGAGCCCGACAAACACCGTCAGCCAGAGCCAATAGAGCGACACAAAATGCGCAAGCCCGAGTGAGATAAGCACCATCGCGCCTGCCATCAGGCGCACTCCGCGTTCAACTGTCATAGTGAAAGCTCCTTGCTTCGTTGCGATTGTGGTTTCGGCACCGGCTTCAGATTGATGCCTGGAGTGAACCGTGTAGTAGAGGACCGGAACTGCCAGCCGGCCAGAGAAGCGTTGAAGCCACTTCTCCCGCAATCAACGACAGCGCAAGCCCTTGAAAGATGGGGTCGGCAAGATGACGCTCGCGCCCACCACGACGGCGGCCGCAGTCAAGCAGCATGGGACGAAAGCGCACAGCACCGGCATCGATGACTGCTTCCGCCAGCGGCATTCCTTGGCGCTGACGAACATCGATGAAGTCAACGAGGATGATCGAGTTGCGCACGATGATGCCGGCGCCGGCAATGAAGCCGATCATCGAAGTTGCGGTGAAGAATGCACCCAGCATCGCGTGCGCCGGCAGGATGCCGACCAGCGTGAGCGGAATCGGCGCCATGATGATCAGCGGCACGATGAACGATCGGAACCATCCCACCACCAGCACATAGATGAGAACCAGCACGGCGGCAAACGCGAGGCCCATGTCGCGGAATACCTCGATGGTGATGTGCCACTCGCCATCCCATTTCATCGAGTAATGGTCCGTGGACTCAGGCATGACGGCGTTATAGCGGGTCAAGCGTGTATCCGGCCGGAAGCGTGAGGTGGTCGAGCTCCTTGTTCATCTTCAAGATGGCGTAGACCGGGCTCTCTTCCGCACCGGCCACGTCGCCGGTGACGTACACCACGCGGCGCAGATTCTTGTGATAAATGCTGGGCTCGATGGTGTTGTGTTCGACGATGACCAGTTCGCGCAAAGAGACCATGCTGCCGTCTGCGCCGGGCAGACGAATATTCTCCAGCCCCTGTTCGGAGGAACGGTCCGCGCGGTCAAGTTCGACGATCGCGGGCACAGGCTCCCGCGCAGTCTGATCGTGGATCAGGCCGACCTGCGTTCCTGAAATGGCCAACGCCAGCGCGTGCGCAACGTCGGCAACCGCGATGCCATGCTGCGCGGCCTTCACTTCATCCACGCGCATCGACCAGTCTGGGCTGAGGGTCCTCGACGTACCAGTCGGTGTCGACGACTCCCGGCGTGTTCTGGAAGATCGACTTGATCTGCTGCGCCACTTGAGTCTGGCCAGCAAGGTCAGGACCGTAAACCTCTGCGACCAGAGTTTGAATTACCGGCGGCCCGGGCGGCACTTCGCTGACCTGGATGCGCGCGCCGTACTGGCTGCCGATTGCGTCCAACAAAGGGCGAAGCCGCTTGGCGATCGCATGGCTTTGCACGCTGCGCTGGTTGGCCGGCAACAAGTTCACCTGGATGTCGGCCTGGTTCGGCTGGCGGCGCATGTAGTAGTGGCGCACCAGTCCGTTGAAGTTATAGGGGCCCGAAGTTCCGGTGTAGGTCTGGTAGTTCAGCACGTCCGGCTGCCGCGCGAGTTCGTCGCCAAGCGCCTGCGCAACTCGCGCAGTCTGCTCCAGCGGCGTGCCGTCGGGCATGTTGATGATGACCTGCAGTTCGCTCTTGTTGTCGAACGGCAGCATCTTTACGCGCACCAGTCCCAGCGGGACCAGCGCTACCGCAGCCAGCAGCAGCAATCATGCACTCCAATGAAGAACAGAATGCGATAGCGTGAGGAGCGGATCAACGGCGTCATGACGCGGCGATATAGCCGCGTGTGCCAGCTCTCAGCTGTCCGGCTCCAGCGCCTTGGCTCCTTCGAGATGCCTGCCCAACAAGCGCAGAGCGGCCCAGGGCGAAACCACAAATGCGACCATCAGCGAGAAGAGCATTGCGGCCGACGCACCCACCGGGATGGGCCGCATGTAAGGGCCCATCAGGCCGCGGACAAACGCCATGGGCAGTACCGCGGCGATGACGGCGAAGGTAGCCAGAATCGTGGGATTGCCTACTTCGGCAACCGCCTCGACTGCGACTTCGCTCATCGGGCGGCCGTGATTCTCGGGCAGGCGGAAGTGGCGCACCATGTTCTCGACCACGACGATGGCGTCATCGACGAGAATGCCGATGCTGAAGATCAACGCAAAGAGCGTGACGCGATTGATGGTGTAGCCCAGGAAATAGAACACCGACATGGTAAGCGCGAGCGTGACCGGAATGGCCAGGAGCACCACGCCAGATTCGCGCCATCCCAGGAAGAGTGCGACGAGCAGAGTGACAGATAGTGTCGCCAGCAGCAAATGCTCCAGCAACTCATCCGACTTGTCCTTCGCGGTCTCTCCATAGTTCCGCGTCGTGGTCACGGTCACATCGCTGGGAATGGTGACGCCCTGCATCTCGTGCACGCGTTTGAGCACGGCATTGGAAATGTCGGTGGCGTTGGTTCCCTTGCGCTTGGCCACGGTGATGGTCACCGCCGGATATTGACGCGCTCCGCTGCGCCCCCGCACTGGCGTTCGTAGTGCCGAAGACCACATAGTTTGCCGGATCCGCGGCGCCATCCACGATCTTGTCGGCAACATCGCGCAGATAGACCGGATGCCCGTGAACGACGCCTACAACGACCGCTTCGAGATCCTCGCGGCGAGCGAAGAGGTTGCCGGCGTCGACGCGGACTTCCTGGTTGTTTTCAGAGAAGCTTCCTGCCTGCACGATGGCATTTGCGGCCTGCAGATGTCCGACGATGGCCATCGGCGACAGGCCATAGGCATTCAGCTTTTCCGTGCTCAGGACCACGCGCATGGTGCGCGGAAGCCCGCCGATGATGGTCGTCTCTGATACATCGGCAATCTGCGCGAATGTTGTGCTGCATCTCGGCGGCGATGGCGCGCAATTGATAGCCGTTGTAGTGCTCGCCCCACAGCGTCATGGCCAGAATCGGAACATCGTCGATCGATCGGGCCTTGATCAGCGGCTGCGAGACTCCGGGCGGCATGCGGTCGAAGTTCGAATAGAGCTTGCTGTAGACCTTGATCAGCGCGTCTTCCTGCGGCGTGCCGACCAGAAAGCGCACAATGACCAGGCTCTGCCCGGGCGCCGATGTCGAGTACACATACTCGACGCCGGAGATCTGATGCACCAGGTTCTCGATGGGCAGCGTGACGCGCTCCTCCACCTCTGCCGGCGATGCGCCCGGCATGGCGGTCGTGATGTCCAGCATCGGAACGAGAATCTGCGGCTCCTCTTCGCGCGGAATGATTGCGACGGCGAAGATCGCCGATCGCCAGCGACGCGGCGATGAAGAGCGGCGTCAGCTTGGAGTTGAGAAATGCTGTGCGCCAGTCGCCCGGCGATTCCAAGGTCCTGCTTCATGGCTGACCCCTGGCCAGCCTCGATGCGCTTGCCAGCCAGTTCGCGGTCGGACGGGTGCGTCTACAAGTTTTTCGCCGGCGGAGACACCTGACAGTACTTCAACGAGTCTGCCTTGGCTCGCGCCGAGGGTCAAGTAACGCAGTTGCGCGATTCCCTGCGCATTCAGAACATACACACAGGTGAGCGAACCGCGCACGACAACAGCGGAACGCGGAATGAGAATCGCCTGGCGAATTCCATTGGCAAACTCCGCCGTTCCGTACATGCCTGCGCGCAATTTGGTTCGAAGACGGCAGATCAATCTTGACGAGAAAGCTATGGCTGGAGGGATCGGCCGCTGGAACAATCTCCGCCACCGTCCCCGCAATCATGTCGGCCGACCTGTCGCTGCCATCGATCGCAACCTGCACCTTCATCCCCTTGTGAATCACGCGATTGCCGACTCATCGACGGCGGCTTGCAGTTGTAGCGGCCCGGCCTGATCGACCCGAAGCAAGGGCACGCCCGGCGAAGCCATCGTTCCCGGATCGGCCATCCGTGCTGTTACCACGCCGGCAAACGGGGCACACCAGACGCGTATAGCCGAGCATCGCTGCGCGCTCCGTTCTCCTGGGCGCGAGCCGCATCGGTCTGCGCGCGAACCGCTTCAAGCCTGGCCGCAGCCGCTTCAGCCCGCCGCGATACCTCATCCATCTCCTGCGGGCTTACGCTTTTCTGCGATTCAAGCTGCCTGTAGCGCTCCAAGGTGCTCGCCGCCAGAGCTTGGCATTTGTCTGTGCAGCGGCTTGCGCTGCTCGGCAGCCTTCACTCCGGCCTGCGCCTGGTCCACTTGAGCAGCGCAGCGCCGCATCGTCGAGCACCACCAGTGTCTGGCCAGCCCGCACCGAGTCTCCCTCGCGCACCAGAACCTGCTGGATGCGGCCGATGACCTGCGCCGACATAACCGCGGTCTCACGCGCAGTGCACCGTTCCCGTGGAACGGATGTTCACGGGAACTGTCCTGCTGCGGCTTTCGACGACCCGTGCCTGCACGGTCTGCGAAGTAGCCGGCGGAGCGCGGTTCTCCGCCATGGCAACCGGCACATCATCGCCGCAGATGCGGCAAGCAAACTCACCCATAAAAGATCCTTCATTGCAATTCCTCCGCCGCATCGGGAGTCAGAGTCCCTGTCGCGTATAAGAAGTTCGCAGTAAGCCATGGCATTTCCGTATACGGCATGCCAGTAACTGGATTGGCTCTGCCGCTCGGCATCCTCGGCGCGCAGCAGATCAGTTATCGTGGCAAGCCCCGCGCCGTAGCGATTCTTGAGGATGCGAAGACTCTCGGCCGACTGATCCATCGCAGCTTGCGCTGTCTCGAGTGCAGTGCCGCAGTCTGACGATGAATGTGCGCCTGGCTCACTTCCAGTCGAACATGTTGTTGTGCGGCGGCAACTTGCGCGTCGATTCTTCTGCTTCGCCGCGCTCTCGCTGCGCAAGTTGTGCGCGTTTGCCCAATGGGCAGGATGTCGACGCTGATCTGAACGCCGGCAACCCAGTTATTCCCGCCCGATCCGCGCGATCGATCTGCGGTCTTCTTCCCAGTTGCCGTATGCGCTCACGCGCGGGCCGAAGTCGGACTTCGCCGCCCCCAGCGCGGAAGCCTGCGCTGATTGCGCCTGCGCCAGCGCCGCCAGATCGGGGCGACTCTTTTGGGCTGTAGCTATCTCGTCTTCGAGCAGCACCCTGGGGAAACACGTGCGGCTCGATCGGCTTCAACTCAGACGCCTTCAACTCCGGCGCACCCATCGCCTCGCGCAACGACGCCCATCCAAGTTCCACGTCCCCTTCGGCCGCGATCAACTCCTGCTTTTCGTGCGGCCACGTTGACCTGGGCGGACATCCGGTCAGACTCGACCGCAAGACCGGCCTTCACGTGTTCGTCCACCGAATTGAGCAGCGCCGCCGCAGTCTCCTGCTCGTGCCGGCCCACTTCGACCTCTCGCTGCGCATACAGAACTTGCTGGTAAGCCCCCACAACGCGGAACACGATCTGTTGGTCGACGGCCTTGTGCGGATGACGACGCGCTCTGCTTGGAGAGCTCCGCACGGCGAATCTCCTTCTGCGTTTTGAAAGAATCGAATGCCAGCCACTGCCCCGAGAAGCGCGTAGAGAAATTGCCTATCGGCTGCGGAGAGTTCAAAGCATTCAGCGCAAAATCGGCTTGGGTGAATTGCTTTTGGCGCAGTCGGGTTCCAAATACATAGACCGGGTCGTTGCCGCGCGAAATATCTTCAGTAAAGCCGAGTTGCGGCAACAGCATGGTACGAGTGCGGCTAACGGCCGCTGTCGCATCCATAACTCCGGCGCGCGCTAGTGCTGCCTCGGGGTTTTGCCCCAGCGCCGCATTGATAGCTTGCCGCAAAGATAGAGTTTCCTGCGCACCGGCGGCCCATCTCCCCATCAATAACAAGAGAAATAGGCCCAGAGATCGAGAAAAACGTGAACTCATTGGGTCGGATGGTCCTTGTGTGGTGCTTTCATAGGAATAAAGCCACGAAAAGGTCAATTCGTTACACGAAGGGCCAAGATTATTTTTCTAGGTCGCAATTTGGTCTTTCCTGGAATAGTCCCCGGAGAAGGATTCCCGTCAATCGACTGAGTGAGTTAGAGTCGTACTGGTTCATGAACTAGCGACTGCAATCGTTGTTTAGAGATGGATCGATTTGTCAACGAACATGCAAGCACGCTTTACACTGCGTACTGAGACCCAAGGAAACCCAGGTCAAACTTATGTCTGCAGAAATCATCCAATCGGCTTCACTTTGCGTTCACTGTCACCTTCCACTATCTTTTCCGCAATTGACGATGGGATTGGCGCTGCTGATAGTGATCCTTAAATGATATGGGTATTGGCATTGGCGGAATTTGCGGCCGCAATGTTGTCCCTAATGCGCCGGTGCCGATTCCTCCGCGCCTGGCTCCTCGGTCTCGCGGCAGGGCTTGCATCGCTGTTAACCTGGAGATCGAGATGCCCTCGAATGCCAGGTCTTCTATTTTTTGTGCTTCACGGGCTTCGGCATGAAGTATCCGCGTCGTGCCTGAACATCCATCCCCGTGCGGTCCACCCTCACTTCGAGACGATGATAGGCGCCGTTTGCCTTCACGCCGTCAAGAGGAAGCTCGAGCAGGTATCCGACTTCCGGCACCGCGGTGATGGCCATGAAGCCTGCCTCCAGGTCATTGCTGTTGT
Organism: uncultured Acidobacteriaceae bacterium; assembly: GCA_963737665.1. Lineage (GTDB taxonomy): Bacteria > Acidobacteriota > Terriglobia > Terriglobales > Acidobacteriaceae > Telmatobacter. The sequence goes on along the minus strand of CAVTTW010000013.1, from coordinate 24,009 downwards.
GAAAGAAAGTTCCCCCGGTGCCGTCGGCGAGTTCTCTCATCGCTGCCTCCGCCGCGGTCATCGAATTGCGGCGATAATCCGCAACTTGTGCCGGACTCCTTCCTCGCGTATCGTCGTCGGCATTCATCGAGGCAGTGTACAGCCCGCGCGCATCAATCGCGTTGATGATCACGTTCGACTCCCCGGCGAGATCGATTACTTGTGACTCCGCGAACCGTGCCTCCTGCTCAATCGGAAGAAAGCCACTCGAGACCAGCAGTAGACTGCGCTGTCCCGGCAGCGTTGCCATTCTGCGCACAATCTCTTCTATCGCTGCATAAGTATCCAGGACGTCTTGCCGGCCCATATTCAATGTGCGCATGGCCGCAGAATGAGCGAGCCCCTGGGCCATATATTCAGGTGTGTTGGGGCTGCAAACATTGATGATTTGGCTTACGACGTCCTTCAGTGCCACGGGGTCGTGTTTGCTCTCGATCAGATCAGCCTGGTAGTAATCAATTTTTGGGCAGTCGTCTTTGCCAGTTCGATAGATGCTCTGGGGCCGCAGGTTCAGAATCGCATCCCGCAGCTTTGCGTGATCCCGCGTGAGGCCGCTGTTGATCCTTCCGGAAACGGAGACTACAGCAGCAACATCCGAACCACCTAACGTCCCGTCTAAGGCATTGGAGGCAGCCTTCTGCACGTACGCCATGTCTTCATAGCTCAGGTGCAAATCGTCGAACAGAAACACTGTGACGCGTTCCGGCAGGATCGACGATTGCGCGGCCGGATTGGTCTCTGTTGACGGCTGCTTGGCGGCCATTGCATGCGGGCTCCCGTCGGAGGGTCGCCTCTCTACAAGGAAAGCAGAGATGGGTCGCGACTTGCCGTCGTCGAATACCTGAAAGTCATCTTTTTTTAGATCTCCGATTGCATGGCCTTGTTTGTCGTGGACTACGACGGGTACCAGGATCCGGTTGACATTTAGCGCGATCGCGGGGCTATTGGCCGTCGCCTCTTCTTTGAAAGAGGGCGTCACGGTCTCAGGCAATGGGTGTAATTGGCTAGCGCCGTTCGTCGCTGCGAATGGCGCATCGAGAGGCGAGGTTGGAGCCACAGGCCTCATTTCAGACAATAAGCCGGTTGAATTAGGTTGTGCGTTCGGCCCAGACTCGCCCACCTTGTCAGCCGGTGCCGCCGCGGGGGCATTTGGCGCCACGTCGACAGCTGGAGCTGCATCCGGCTGCGGCACCGGCTCGGTAGGAGCGGTTACTCGATGCGGACCTTGATCCGGAACCGGCATGGCCGGATCATGATGCGCGGTTGCCGAAATCGGCGGCATCGACAATGCGGACGCCGTGGCCTGCTCGTCGAGAATCCGCGACGTAGACGCGAACATGTGATAGCTGGTGAACAAGTTCTCATTCAGCCATTCCGTCGCTTTGCCCTTTAAGGTAGCGTCGACGGTGGCCGGCGCCGAGGAGAGGGCAAGACTTCGCACGGGGCAGATCAACGTTTGGTCTGCGATCCGGATCGGACCATACTCCACCAGAATTGCGCCACGATCCATGACCGAATCGCCCTTGAGATCGGCCACTAACGTCACGCGCAAAATTGCCCCTGTGGCCGGATCGATCCACAACGAGCCTTCGTAGCCTGGCTTGTTACGAACCATGGTTGCCGTCGTCGTCGCAGCCATGCCTCCGGCATAAGCCCACCGATCTGAGCCTGCGGTGGCCTCTACATGTTCAACCGGAGTATCGATCTCGTAATGCGACGCAGCCTTTGGGACTTCATAATGAAACACCGCCAGCACACCCGCAGGCGTCTGTTCCCAGTGACTCCACGTCGTTTGTCCCTGGCTCAAGTCGCTCAAAATGATTAGGAGGGTTGATCCGAACTCGCCCCATGTCATCAGTCCGCCCTGCGCTGGCAATGAGGCCGTTCCGCGACGTGTGGGTGGATTCTCTCTCTCATTCCGAACCGACACCTCTGCTCTCGACGAGCTAATCAAGTGCAACCCGAGTCGCTCGGGATATCCTCCCTTGGTGACTTCCTGGGGGCTGTCATTGAAGCTGAAAGTCGTTCGCGTAGCGAGCAGGTTGGGTAGATGCGGCAATCTCTCGACCGCAAAGCGTTTCGCAGCCCCCAGTAATTGCCGTTGTGTGGCCGCGTCAGGTGCGGGCGTGGCTGGCAACTCGTTCGCAGGAGGCTCGAGGAAGGCCGAACTGTCTGCCAGTAAAAGCAGTGCCATTGCTGGCTGGGATCCGCTTGCGAACTGCTTGTTCAATCGGGCCAGCGTTATATCGGTGAGCCGCTCCGAGAGTTCTAATTCAATAATCTTTCGCGCGATCTCAGCATCCGACTTGTGCGCCGCTCTCTCCGTCTGCAGCATTTGTTCGAGTTGTGAAACTGACATTCGCCTTGTTGCCCATGAAGGGATAGCCACCATGACCAAGAACACGGGAATCAGGATCCACCGCAACACGCAATAACTCCGTTCCTCAAGCACCACGCGTGAATAGATCGACATAAATAATAATAAATGCGCCTTTCTTGCACATCGAGGTCAATTCGTGTGAATCTCCTACTCCGTCGACTGCAGAGGGCGGCCCGGTTCACGGGACGTCCGTCCAACCTGGCTCTACGTCTATGGACGGTCGGCTTGTAATGCCGGTTGTGCAAGGAGAACGGAAGGCCCCTCCCTCGAAGTTTGGTAACGGTCTCCGGCTCAACATTTCTAGCCCCTTCTGTGAATGCTCAAGAGCGGGCAGGTCGCTCTAGCAACGAGTTCATAGGCGAGGCTTGTGTGCAGGTGACGATTCCACCGAGATTCAGAGTGTACCCCAAGAACTAACAGACTGTTCGCCGATTGCATCGCCCGCTTGAGAATTTCATCTGGGCGGACCGTCAGCTGACGACGATCGTCAGGATCGCACCACTCCGGCTTTGAGAAAGCTGGATTCTCTGTAAGGGTTCCACAAAACTGTTCGGCCGATTTCTCCGCCATTCCAGCATCAAGTGAACCTTCATCGGGTGCGACCCGCATTAGTTCAACCGGTATGCCCAGCGTCTTTCCCAGCGATAAAGCGTACGATGCCGCACCTACGGCTTCATCACTCAAGTCTGAAACTAGTAGAATGTCGCTGAATCGCAGATCAAGATCGATGCCTGCCATTACATGCCTGCCCACAGTTAAGGTGGGACACCTCGCGGATAGCAGGATTTTCTCGGCGTTTGATCCAACCAGAAAGTGCTCCAATCCGCGGTATATTCCGTGGGTGCCAAGAACCAAAAGATCCGCGTTGGCCTCAGCAGCAGCGTTGAGAACGGCCGTGCATGGATCCTCTTTGCGAAGGTCGATCCGAGTTTCTATCCCCGAGCGCCGAACACCTGCGGCGAATCCCTCCAGGCGAGCGAGCGCCATATCCCTGGATACGCTTGACTTGCGGCTCAAAAGTTCCGCTTGTTCAGCCTCGTTGGTGAGTTCAAAGGCATGCACGATCGTTAGCTGCGCCTCGTATCGGTGTGCGAATGCGACCGCGTAGTCAAGCGCGAGGCGAGAACTCTCGAGAAAATCAGTCGCGAAAACAATTCTTCGAATGGGGAGGCCGGAGCCTCTCCCCTCTTTGCTTTCTAACAAGCTCGTTCCCTCCACTCCATTTGCAAATCAACGATTTTGTTCCCGATCAGGGCGACGCGAAAGCCGCCAATTGACGATGTGAAACCGCGGACCGCCCTGATGCATTCAAGCGCCCTAAGGGCCGGCCGGTCTGACGTATTCCGGGCGATGAGTCGTGATCCTCGGCTGTGGCGTGGGCTGAGCCGGAGACAATTCGAGAATCTTTCGACTGATCTCGGCAGCGCCCATGCGACCCCCATCCTGGTTCTCGATGACGACCCGAATCACGCTTGTCTTTCGGGGGACGCGAATCGCGAGGTTGAATGTCGACGCTACCTCGGGTAGTTGGCTGGGGGCGCGGGCCGTGGAAATCGTCAGTGATTCGATCTTTGAGGCCAGGATGTCGCGGTTGCTGTCGAGGCTGACAGCTGCCAGCAACAGGTTTGTGGCATTCTTTCCATCCTCTGTGGGAAGAAGAGACAAGTTCTTCGAATTCAGTCGGACAGTAAATTCCGCCGTTCTTGTGTCAGGGTGTCGGACAACACCGTACAAGGCCATGTCGAGGGCCGTGAAGGGTATCGTTGACTGCGCCGCTTCGGCGAGTTTCATCATCCTTTGCCGTCTGGGATCGAGTTGTTCTTTCTGATCCGGGGCGAAGTAGCCGGCCTTGGTCACAGTGCGTAGGCGAGGATCCCGCAGTGTCACGCGAATGCGCCGGAACTTGCCGTTCGGGGTGACATCCTGAGGCTGGTAAGTCAGCGTGTAGTAGTTTTCTCCCATCTGCGCGGACTGCTTCATCTCCATATCCACATCGTTGCGATTGAAGAACAGTTTTCCGCCGGTTTCGTTCACAAACACGCCGAAATTGATATCCCCCGCAAATGGATCGTTATCGCCGATATCGGCGTCCGCCTCAGAGGCGCTCAACGTCATGGCTGGACCCGTTGTAGGCAAGCCCGGATAGATGACGAACAGGCTGATTCGCGCGTTAACCAACATGTTGGTCGTGGAATGGACATACTGCTTCAGTTCGTCTTCGAGGTTGCCGGGGAAATCGATCGGATCGAGGAAGATATTGGGGCCGCCGTGGCCAACCCAGATGATGTTCTTTCTTCCGGGAATACCCTTGTTCTGAAGCGCAATCTGCTGCAATGCGTCGATTGACTGCGTAAATCGCTCCCAGAAGAAGGCCCCGTTCATTTTCTTATACGGCAACGCGGTGGGCAAATGCGCCAATGCGTAGAGGAGATCTGTTCGGCTTCGTGTATACCCCTGAATCATTTCGAGGTATTGGTTGCCGATCACCATCATTTCGGCAGGCGAATTGAGACGTTCGGGTTGAGTCATAAGAAACCGCCGAACTTCGTACCGGATATAGGCGAAGTCTTCAAAGTTTGAATTCAATTGGTCAAGCACGAAGACAGTCACAGGTGCGTTTCCGTCGGCATTGTTACTGACGGCGTTTTCGTCCGTTACATGCGTCTGAGGCGCCTCAAACGAGAAGATGCGCTGTGGCTTCTTGTCCTCCGTGATCGTGAAATCGTCTTTGGTCAATCCGGACACGACCGGATTGCCCTTTTTGTCCAGAACCGTGACATCGAGAAAAACCAATGTCGAGGTGGTTTTGAACGTAGGCATGCCGGGCGTAGCTTGCTGACTTTGAGCCGAAACATTCGAAATCAACAGCAAGACACCGATGGCGAGATGGAAGACTGACCCGGGGAGGGTTCTTGTCACGCGCGTGACAAGTCCTTCCGGGTCTGAATTCTTTACGATTGGTTCGCAACGCCGGAAGTGGGGACATTTGGAGGGAGATGTCATTTGACGTCCCTCTTGTGGGCAGACATTTCCATCTTCAAAGCCCTTTTGCTCCGGAAAACGCGCGATTTGAGGCTGGCGAGAGTCACGTTGAGAACGGTAGCGACTCGAACGTGCGGAAGTTCCTCGAACACGCACACCCGCAAGACATCTCGTTGGATAGGGCTCAACCTGGCTGAAGCAGAAGAGATGAGCCTCTCCGATTCCCTGAGTGCGCAATATTCCTCCGGACCGATCCTCGTGTCCGGAAGGTCCAGGATTTCATCATCTGGTTGGGGGTAAGCAGAGGATTGAAGAGACACGAAGACTTTGCCCCGTTGGTTTCTCATATATTCGAGAGCCGTGTTGCGAACGATAGTTCGTAGCCACGTACTTATCTGTGCGTCGCCGCGAAACTTTGATAAATTTGCGAACCCTTTCAAAAGTGCGTTCTGCACTATGTCTTCTGCTTCATCCCGGCGACTGGTGAGCTTGATCGCCACCCATAGAAGTTGGCCCCGGCATCTCTCTGCGGTCTCAATAAAGTTAGCGAGCTTGTCATTTTCGACGACGGGCTCATTTCGGCTCAAGTCATCTGCCGCACTCGAACGATCACTATTGTTCGTGTTGGACCGCTGGTGGACGGAAGACGCTTCAAGCCTGGCGGAATTATCGTCTTCCTGGGACAACCCTCCGAGATACTTCGAGCCGGGAAGTTTGTCTGACTTCGATGAATTTAAAGGTGTGCTGGGATCTGGGCCACGGTGTAGGTGACAGGTGTTTTTTGCATCGGAATGCCGCGCGCGGAACATTTCGGGGCGTGCACCAAGACACTGCATAGAATTCTCCTTCCTGAGAATGCAGAACAATACGAATTAAGCCAACTGCTATGGGCGGCGTATTCGCTTAAGTTGTTATCGTCGAGTCAGTCAGAAAAACTACGGGAAGGAGGAGACCTGGCGGGGGGGCGCCGGTTGTGTAATGCGGAGGCGACTTCATCAAACTCTAATCCCCGGGGGATCGACAGATCAATGTCTGACGGAGTAAAAACCTGGACCGAACAGGCATAGGAACATGAAGAGCCGTGCTGCCTGCGTGTCTGCGGGGATGCAGCACATTCAGGTGGCGTGGGGTGCTTATCCCAAAGCTTTGCAACCGGTGTTCGCGAGACTACGCCCGGCGGAGCATAAAGAGAAATTTTGTAACCAAATCCCCACAGAGACACCGAAATCGCCAGCGTGATAAGGGCGAAGGCGAATCCTCTAGAAGTTTTGAGCCGCAGGGTCGCGGGCATTTCCTCGAGAGCAACGGTGCTGGAACCGGGATTGCAACTTGCTGCGTTGGTGGATGGCGCGATCACGAACTGTCCCTTCGGCTTACTTAGAGGACATCAACTACGTTAGATGGTGTAGGGGTGCAAAAGGTCAACTGTCAGAAGGTTTCACTCAGTCGATTTTCTGCAGGAGCGATCGACGTAAATGACAGCGCATTCTGAACATAAGCCTTCTTTGAATAAGTGGGCACACATGAAGTGCACGCCCACTTATCCAAACACCGGTTGCTGTTGTCACAGAGTGAAACTCATGCACCTCCCTACCGCATCAAGGATGTCTTGTTCACCGGCTAATGCTGGTAAAGCGTCGTCGTAAAGATGATCTTCGAGTAAGGGGGCCGTCATGCCGATAACCAGTATCCGTGCGTGCGGCCAACGGTGGCGTATGTATTCTGTCACGGCCGTCAGGCGGAAGGGTCCGAATGCGGCACTTAGAACCGCAACAACTAGTTCCTCACAGGGTTGCCACTCGTAGACGGCTCCAGGTGCTGTGATCGCATAGACCGCCTTGCATGCGCGCAGCAAAACGCGAGTCGTTTCTTCGAGCACGCGCGGATCCGGTTCGACGATTAGGGCGACGGAGCAAGCGTTTGAATCAGACGCTTTGAGTATCGTCCTTCCAGACGTATGTTCTAGTTGCATGCGGCACCCCCTGCGACGACGGGATCTTCAACCGCAACAGGCAGGTTTTCAGCAACTAACCGAAGTTCCCGGCCCCCGGCAATCGCAATGAGTCGGCGCGCAATGGCGGCGTCGATCCCGCCAGGCCGGTAAAGAACAAGTCGGCTACCCAGCGGGATCCACGGGAGCGTGTCTTTGAACTGTTGAAGGGTGACAATCAATTCCCCGCTTACGATCCTGACGTTAGAACCGGGTTCTGTTCCGTTGGTCAAATGAAATACGACCGTATCCGGTTCTGATTTGATCAATCTGAGAAATTCTGCAGCATTCAGCCACACCACACGGGATGGAACGGATCGCCTAGCTATGGGGGCGGGGGCCAAAATGGGGCGGACAAACCCCTTCTCTCTTCTCCAATTCATCACGCCTCGGTAGATTCCAATGATTGCGCAAAGCGCGCAAATCAAAAGCAGTCCTGCTCCGAAATTCATAAGAGGTTCTCCTCGGACCTTGCGCTTCGAACGGCAGGGTCAATCGGCAAGTCCAAAAGGCAGCGGATGCTCAAACAAGCCTCGGCGAGGTCTGCCGTGAACTGTATGAAGTGGGGATCTGCGAGTGGACCTGCGGGCGCTACCGGATGGGCATGACTAGCTGATCAGTGGCTCTCGCGGCGAACGAGCACCGCACAAATGAGAGCTACGCCTTCGATGGAGGGGGTCGAAAGAAAAGGGAGTAGGAATGGGAGGGCGTCGCCGATACGGCAACATCACCCGCTTGTAGATCTCTGGCGACAACGGCGGGTGGGACAAAGAGAACTAAAGCTGCCAACAGAGCTAGTTTGTGCGGTGCCTCACGGTTACCGGAATGAGGCAGGACGTTCTTTTTGCTTACCTGATTGTCTGACAAAAGCTTGGCAACGGATACTGGGTGTGACGGACTGTGTTGCTGGTAGAGCGATAGCTTGTATTGCATGCCCCAGGCAAACACACCAACGCTTAACAAGAGAAGGGCCAAGCTCAGTGCGGGAGTTGTCCGCATTTTGTTCGAAGTAGCCAGCATCTGTCACCTCTGCCGGACTTGTTACTGGCGAAACCAACCCAAGCAACAGAATTATAGACCCACGATGGGTCAGCGCGCCAGATCCCCTCGTTCGAACCAAACGCGACAGAATCCACTTGGTCGATCGCGCCCAGAATACCAACTAGTTACGGATTTACGAATCATGAACGACGAAATGCCGCATATGCGGAAAATACTACTTGAAAAACGATAGACGAAGGAAACAGTGACCAGAATAGTAATTTGCGGAACGGCCACAATCGAGGCATAACGAGGGGAAATGGGCTTGTCCGGTCGGGTCATTCTGAAAGCGATGACCGCCAGGTTGTCTCGCCAAGCAGACGCGCCGATAACGTGATTCGAACAGGTGGCTGGTAAAATGGCTGCTTCTCTGGTGTGGCCATGAGAGTTGGGATGCGAGGCCGTGCAGTCAGACCGATGGGAAAGTTCACCTTGCGATTCCTCCTAGTCCTGCTTGCAGGAATTCTGTTCTGGCCCACAGCGGTTCACTCTCAAGGCCTGGCTGAAGACATCACGTGCGAAGACGGAAGCGGCGAGTACAGCGCCAGATTCTTCACGGGAACTACGGTCAGCGTTGGATCGATGCGAAACGGCGCCTTCGCCGAGCGTGCCTGTGCCGCTATACTCGAATGGAATGGACCGAAGGTTTCCGTCGCATCCGATGCGGGAAGGTTGGCATCGATGTGTTGGGCGCTGACCTGGGTTTTGGGAAGCCCGTGGTCGCGTTTCAGATCGATCAATCCGGAGCAGGTTCCAACCGCACCTATCAAATCTACTCGCTGGCCAAACCGCCTCATCTGCTCTACACCATTACGGGTGGCGATGCTTACCGCGCCGCCGATACGGACCTGGACGGCCGTATTGAAATCTGGACGGACGATGCAGCAGCCGTGGACGGATTCGAAAGAGTACCAACGGTGGATTTCGATTTCGCGCCAACCGTGGTATTTCGCTTTGAAAAGGGTCATCTGGTGGATGTCGGCTCTGAGTTCCTGTCGTACTACGACGCTGAGATCACCAAAGTTCGTTCTCAAGTCAGGGAACGGGATCTGGCCGAATTCAAACAGAGCGACGGCAGCCTGTCCGCGACCAACCTTCGAACTGACGAAGAACTGCATCGCCTGATGCGCACCAAGATTTGCGTTCTGGAGATCGTGTGGGCTTATCTCTATAGTGCACGCGAACGGGAGGCATGGTCTGCCCTTGAAGAGATGTGGCCTCCTGGAGATCTGGAGCGCATTCGCGCGGCGATTGCAACCGTCCACGAGCGCGGAATCCTGCACAACCTGGATCACTCTCGCCGACCGCCGCGCCGCGGGCATCGGACCAAAATCTATGACGCGGTTAGCACTTCTGCTGTGGTTGGCTACAATCCCCAAGGCGGTGCACCGGATGCATCGCAGCTCGCACCGCCTCTCATTCAGCCCAGGTCCATTCTGCTGCGGCGACTGCCTCCATCTGCGGAGGAGCCCTCGCCGTCAGCAAATGAAATGGTGGAACTCGTAGTCGACGCCGCCGGGAAGGTTCACTCGGCCAAAGTAATCAACGGGACTGACGAGCCGTTGGTCAAGGCCTCCGCCGGGTGGCAGTTTATTCCCGCCTTCAGCGACGGACGCGCGGTCACGTGCCGTTTCCGGCTCAGCATCTGGAGCCTGAAATAGACGCAGGTGTGTCACCGCCGATGGGGAAAACTTGGAATGCCGGGCCGGTCCCCGGGAATTTGCCTCATGCCAAATTTCCCCAATTGTCCACGACTCGCCCGGACGACAGTTCTTCGACCATAATCTTGAATCATGAACGTCCAATACGGCAATGAAGATGAAGAGTGGTCTGCCGATGCCGTCCAGTTTAGCCGAAGAGGCCAATCACGATCGACTTAAAAAGGTAGAGCGTCAGCAGATGGAAGAGAAATCCCCGCCTGAATCGATGTTTTAGGTGAGATGAGCTGACAATTCGGATGCTCACCCCGGTTCGCGCCCAGCGTAGCTCGAAACAGGCTGCTCTGGGCGCAGATCCGAATTGATCAGAATTGGTAGGATAGCGTGCCGTAGATGCTGCGTGGCGCGCCAGGGTAAGCGTTGATGTAACCGTTGGGCGGGCTACTGGGATTCGGGGCCAACGCCGCAAAGTAGCCGCCGCTGGAGATGTACTCGTATTCGTTGTACTCCGAGTTCCCGATATTCATCATGTCGACCCGGAGGTTGATGGTGTGCTTTTCCCAGGGCAAGCGGATGGGGGCATTGAGAGCGAGGTTTGCGGTTATATAGGACGGCATGGTCTGCGCTGTCGGCGCGCCGGTATTGTTTGACCACAGGTGCTGCGAGCCCGTCGACTCCACCCAGAAGCGCGGCTCAACAATTACGCGGCCCTTGCGTTGAATCCCGTAGTAGATGCCCGTATTCAGCGTGTAGTTTGGGACATAGGATACTGGGAGGTTGTTATAAAAATTACATCCGGAACCGGGAGCGGAAGGTGAGCCGCACGAAGCTTGGGTACCACCTGTGACGTAGGTGGTGAAGTTCGAGGCTTCCCCCGCGAAATTGAAGAAGAAGTGGATATTGCTTCGCGGGTCTGCATCGAAGAAAGCGTCTACACCGTGGTAGAGGGAGTTGCCGCCGCTGGTTTCCTCAACCCCGGCCGCTGTTTCAACGTCGATCTCCTGGTTGGTGTAATTGTTGTGGAAGTAACTCACCCCTGCGATGAAGTTACGCAGCCCGGGAGCGTTGGTAAAGTGAACTTTGGCGCCGAATTGAGCGTAGGCGCCCTTCGCCAGAATATAGTAGTTCGGATTTACCGTCTGGAACATGCCGCCGCCGCCGCCCAAGGCAGGGCTGCGGTAAGTGGTGTCATAGCCGCCGTAGATCGTGAGCCATTCCCTGGGCGTCACGGAGGCGTCAACGCCAGGCTCCACCGCCGAGCGGCTCTCATGCGCACCGCAAAGAGAGCCTTGGTCTTTTGCCTGATTACCGTCGGGAGTTGTGACTGGAGTTCCGAAGATGTTGTAGTAAGGATCGGACGCGCTGCTGCCTGTCTGCGGGTTCAAAGAACAGTGAGTCTGGTAGACGGGACCGCTGGTAGCGTACACCGTGCCATTGGAGTTGACGGCGAAGTAAGTGCTGGGCGCAAAGGTGAAGTCGCGCGCCGCCTGATCGCTATAGCTGGTGGAGAATCCATCTACGCGCACACTGGGGATAACGTGAATCTGAGGAATGGGATGAAAATCGTCCTGGGCAAAGAAAGTCACGTTGTCTTGCTGGAAGTAGCCGGAGCGGAACTTTGAGCCGGCGCCGACGATCTGCTGAGCCCCACTACCTCCATCGACGGGATTATAAAAGAGGTTATGCGCGTTATAGACCTCATGAATAAGGTAACCACCGAACTGGACAGTGTTGTAAGGGAAAATCTGGGAAAATCCGATGTGGTCACCAAACATGTTGCTGTGCGGGTTATTCCATTCGTCTACCTGTGAGCCCTGCGCAAGAGCGTCTTCGTTGCGGCGATGAAAGCGGCGAATGTGAGTGAACCAGGCCGAATTCTCAATCGTAGACGTATGGCTCAGATATAACCTCTGACGCGCATATGCCATAAATCCTTCATTCGTGTCGTACTTGTTGTAGTCGGCGAAGGGGAGCGAGCTATAGAAGCCGCTCGAGGCCTGGCTGTAATACGTGTTGGTGCCAGGTTCCAAAAGGCCCACGTTGGTGGTGGGAATGACCTGGGCACGATAGCCGCCTCCCTTCGCGTAGAGTACGCCAAAAGCCAGGCTGCCTCCCGCGAACGACTTCACCGTCTTGCCGAAAACCGAACCGTTCTTTGAAGGGTCGCCAAAGCCGTCAGGCGCCGGGCGATAATCGTCGCCGCGTCCCACGCCACCGCCCAACACCGTGGACCAGCCTTTGAAATTTCCTGTGTTGCCGACAAAAGCGAAGTTCTGCTGCCCCCATGGACCGTCTGTGACGGCGGCGCTGAGGTGGGTTTCTTCAGTCGGCTGAATAGGCGTGTACTCTACCCGTCCGCCCACGTCGGTGTACCAGCGGTCCGCCGCCTGCCCAGGGCCGTAGGTTACCTGCACGTCCTGCATCACGAGGTTCTGCGGCATGGTTGCCGATTGCCACAAACCTGTTGCCGGGTCGGCCACTGGAATACCGTCATAGGTGATGCCCAGAGAACCCGGCGCCGTGAAGCTTGTCGCCTCGCCTGCCCAGCCCTGTTGGATTCCGTTCAGCAGAATGGTGTATTTGGTTCCACCTGTCTCGCCATAACCAACTACATTTGCGCCCGGCGAAGACTGCAGCACCTGTGCGCCGCCCGCCACCGGACCGGCCGCATCCAGCTGCTTTCGGTCGAGCACCCGAACCGTTTCCGGCATCAGCATTACATCTTCACGGGTGGGTATTGGCTTCGCCTCAGGGTCAACAGTGCCTCGAACCACCACGCTCTCATCCAGCCTGGCCACCCCCAGCGTCGCATCGACGGTGGTGGATGGTGCTGTTAATGCTGTAAGGCGCTGCGTGAAGGTTTCGAATCCGGATTTCTCGATGGTGACGAGCTGAGGGTCGGAAGCTACATCCCTGAAAATGAACCGGCCATCTGCACCCGTCGTTGTGTGAACCACATTGGTGGTCGTCAAATCGGTTAAAGATACGGTCGCATTTGCAACGGTCGCTCCAGAGGAGTCGGTAACCTTTCCCTGAATGCTTGAGGTGCTCGCGGCATAAGCCACGGCAACCTCCAGAAACATCGCGAGGGAGAGAACAAGTATTCTTCGTACCATGTCTTCAATTCCTTTCGGTCGTCGATCGCCCGCGCGCCTTATGCGGCGGCCAGAGACGATGCCGTGCAGCACGCGCGCACAGTCGAGTGGATGGTCAGATACTTCGGGCGCGCAGCAATGCGGCTCGTAGTTCGAAGCACCTCATTGGCGCGGGAATTACGGCGATCCCTCTTCGCAGCCCGGAGACTTCAGCGTTCAAAAATCGAAACACTGGTGTGCACCGCAAAGCAGTGGCGCCTCCGGCATAAGTGAGAGGTGTTCAGGAGTTGAAGCGCGGAGGAGGGGGACGGAAGGAGAAGTAGTTGAGCTCTGGAACAACAACAGGCCCGCGATGGCGGTAGCCCGCCATCCCTGTTTCAGGCGCCCAGGTCTGAAGCACCGCACGGCGCAGGCATTCGACCCAGGCGGCTAGAGGGTGCCGTTGTCGGGCGGAATCGAGCACGACCCGGGAGTTGCGAGCACTAGCAGGGCGCTCCCTTTCCGTTAGCAGCTTGGCAGGCGCCATCATCCGGAACGCACAGCCCTGCTGCGGATACTGCTCCATCTTGTAGCCGGCGCCCCATAACACGACGGCGAGGCTCAAGGTCAGCCCGCACAAGCTGAGCAGTTTGACTTTCCGGGAGTTTGGTTGCGGAACACGCATGCGGGGGAAGGGATGCGTTTCGCCTCAATGAGCGAAAGCCGCAATCAATCCAAGTATGCGAGCTACAAATGAATACGCTGTTAAAGCAATGTTACTAATCCATCAACAGAACCGGACTCCGGCAGACTTTACTGGCAGTGCTGCGTCCACATCATGCAGTGCGCGGCGTATGTCCGCCCCTAGTTGCTGCGGATCACGGCCCCTCCAATATTTAGAACTTTGTTGGAAACGTCTAGATCGAACGAATTGGAGGGCTAGGTTTTGCGTGCCGATCGAGCGCCACGGAGTCGCAGCTCGGAGACTCGGCGGCATCTGTTCCCAGCCCTGTCGAGCGCATTTGACAGATTCCATGACACTGGCCGACTTGCCAGTACAAATTTCCCTCCTGGTGCGTGACTCGGCCGACATAGTGCGCGAGCATTACTTTCCCCTTGCACTTCTACAAAAGGCAGATATAGACTCCTTGTGTCGAAGCAGCAGGGTTGGAGCGCGATAATGAGCGATACAAGAATGGAGTTACCGCAAGGGACGCTGGACCTATTGATTCTGAAGGCTGTGGCGCTGGAACCGTTGCATGGTTGGGCGATCTCTGAGCGCTTGCAGCAGATATCGAGCGACGCTCTTCAAGTGCAACAAGGTTCCTTGTACCCAGCTTTGCACAGGCTTGAGCGGCGCGGATGGGCGAAAGCGAGGTGGGCCATCAGCGACAACAATCGGCGAGCAAAGTACTACGAGTTGACGAGCCTTGGCCGAAAACAACTTGCGGCTGAATCCGCTGCGTGGCGCAGACTGGCTGCTGTCGTCGATTCCGTACTCAATATGGTCTGAGGGAAGTGGATATGTTGAGCGATTTAAGGTATCGATTCCGCGCTCTCTTTCGTCGCGACCATCTTAACGCGGAACTGGATGAGGAGTTGCGGGACCACATCGAGCGCGAGACTGAAAAATATCTTCGCGCGGGCTTGCCCGCTGAAGAAGCAAGGCGCTGGGCTCTCATCGCGCTGGGCGGAATGGAGCAGGCCCGGCAGCAGACTCGTGAATCCCGCGCCATCGGAATGATCGAACAGATGCTTCAGGATTTGCGCTATGGGTTGCGTTCGCTGGGCAAGAATCGCGCGTTTACTGCCGTCTTCGTTTTCACCCTGGCCCTCGGCATCGGGTCGTGCACCGCCATCTTCAGCCTGATGATGGCAGTCATGTTTCCTCCACTGCCCTATGGCGACGCCAAACAGCTCGTCTACATAACGACTCCAAATCTGAATATGAAGCAAGTTCCGCCCGATGCGATCATCCCGGACAACGCCGACTTCGCCGACATGAAGCGGGAAAATCATTCGCTTACCGCGATGACGCAGTTTGAGCAGGAGAGCTTCAAGCTGAATCGGGCCAACACATCTTTGAGCGGAGCGGCGGTTGACGAGGACTTCTTCAAGACGCTCGAAGTCTCTCCCGCTTTGGGGCGCGGAATCAACTCCGAAGACAACGAGCCGTCAAATGACGGCGTGGTGGTGATCAGCCACTCGCTTTGGCTACAGTTGTTCGGCGCGGACCCATCCGTGCTCGGCAAATCGATACAGTTAAGCGTCAAGCCACCGATCGGCACACCAATATGGTCTGGCAATAAGACCTACCGGGTCATCGGCGTAATGGGTCCGGGCTTCAATTATCCGCATAATAGCGAATTGAGCTACGGCAATATCCATTTCGACGCAACCGATCTCTGGGTCCCGCTGGCGTTAACAGCGAAACAGCGTGCAGATCGCGGAGTCGCGGCGAACCCCGTGGGAGGCTGCTACTGCTATACACTGGCGCGCTTGAGGAAGGGCATTTCAGCCACGCTGGCAGAAGCGGAATTGAACGGCATCCTGCAGCCGCTCGAACCACTGCATACGGGTTTCAAACAGGGCTGGTATCCCTATGTAAAGCCATTGATGGAAACACTCGACGGCTCTGCCCGTCCTCTCATATTGCTGCTTATGGGCTCGGTCGTCTTTGTGCTTTTGATCGCCTGCGGAAATGCCGCCAATCTGCTCCTGGCCCGGAGCGCAAGCCGCATGCATGAGCTGGGGGTGCGAGCGACTTTGGGAGCCGGGCGCGATCGGCTGATCCGGCAATTGCTGACGGAGTCCCTGCTGCTGGGCTTGGGTGGAGGGCTTGCGGGAATCGGTCTGGCATGGGTGTTTCTCCGTGTTCTTCTTCTGCTCGATCCCGGAGACATTCCTCGCCTTCACGAAGCTTCGTTGAATGGCAAGGTTCTCGCCTTTACAGTTGCCATAACATTGCTGACGAGTGTTTTGACAGGAACTCTGCCTGCCCTTTCGGCCTCTCGCGCCAACCTGATCGGGTTTCTCAAGTCTGGAGGGCAGAGGGGAGCGAGAGGAAGCCGCAATCGCCTTCGCAGCGCCCTAGTTATGGGCGAGGTTGCGATAGTTGTGGTCTTGCTCGCCGGGGCCGGCCTTCTTGTGAGGAGCTTCATCAACCTCCAACAGGTGCCGGTCGGCTTTTCTTCGACCACACTTTCGATGAAGATCGAACTCCCGGAAACCTATGGCAAGCCGGAACAACGCCACGCTTTCTATCAGACGCTTCTCTCACAGATTGAGGCATTGCAAGGAACAGTGGCGACCGGTGCTATTGAAGATCTGCCGTTGGGTGGTTCAAAAGGAGGCTCTTTATTCCGGGTTGAGGATCATCCGAGCCAGGAGGGCCAGATGCTGGATGGCGCGTCGGTGACGCCGGGATATTTTTCGGCAATGGATATTCCGTTGATCGAGGGTCGTTTCGTCACCGAGGAAGATGTGTCCGGTGATCGGAAAGTGATCATCGTGAATCAGACGTTCGCGAGAAAGAATTTCCCCGGGCGCAGCGCCGTCGGGAAGTGGGTCGCGGGGTTCAACTCGGATGTCTCTGAGCAACCAGCCAAGGGTGCGCTCACGATTGTGGGCGTGGTCGCCGATGTGCGGGATTGGAGCGTGGAGACGCCGCCCCAACCACAACTTTACGGTCCTCTCAGCGGTCCGGATCACGCATACATCGTGATCCAGTCCACGCTACCCCGTGAGAATGTCGTGCGGTCTGCAACGGCCATCCTGCACCGGCTCGATGAATCCCTCACATTTTCCAAGGTGCATACAATGCGGGAAGTGGTTTCTGAGTCCACGGCGAGACGCCGGTTTCAGACCGTGCTCCTCACCATATTTGCCGGAATGGCCTTGGCGTTAGCTCTGGTGGGATTCTACGGGTTGCTCGCATACTCGGCGATGCAACGCAGCTCTGAAATGGGAATAAGAATCGCGCTCGGAGCGACCAGAATGCACGTCGCAGGGCTGATCCTTGGACAAGCTCTCCAACTCGTCGTTGTGGCCCTGCTCATAGGGCTGGTTTCAGCACTTGCATTGACCAGACTGCTAGCCTCTTCACTCTATGGAGTCCGTCCCTGGGACCCGACAACCTTTACCCTCGTCCCACTACTTTTTCTGATAGCTACTCTCGTAGCTTGCCTTATCCCCGCGAGACGAGCCGCAAAAACAGATCCAATGGCCATTATCCGTAGCGAATGATGAAGAGACCGATGCGCTCGTAGAGCGGGGCTATTGTCTGCCGCGAATTGGTAATGAAAAACGCCCTAGGCAACTGCCATCTACTGCGGAGCGTGCATACGCGATTCCAGTCACGCCGGATCGGGCTACTGATCCGGCATCAGCCGATCTTGCTACTCTGAGTGCGAACCACGCACGCAGTGACCTGGCGGGTGGATAAGAGGTGTGCCGCGAAATGCAGCTAGCCCCAGACGAAAGCGCCTTCCGGTCGCTGCTGAGTGACATCGGTCCGCACAGAGTGTCTGACGAAGATCTCAATCCACAACACCGCTCGAAATCGCGTGATAGGCTGTGTGGGTGCAAGATGAATCCACATTCACCCCCGGCCGGAATTCGAAGTCTCTTGTACAGGCTTTTTTGAGTTTTCCACAAAAATCGGCCGGGGGTTGCGGGTGGTACGAAATGAAGGTAAGTATATGAAAATAAGGGAAGTGGAGATTGAGTGGTGGGCGAGGCGGGGATCGAACCCACAACCCCCGGCTTAGAAGGCCGGTGCTCTATCCGATTGAGCTACTCGCCCACGCTCTCCTATTTTAACGGTGAAACGAGAGTTCAGGGGGCGAGTTGGACAAGACAGACTCTGTGAAGCAACCGAGCGCCTTGACCAGGGTGGTGAGGGCTTCGATGCGCGTTGTGCCGCAAGAAGTCAGATACGCTGTAATGCCAACATCCGGTCGGGTAAGGGTTAGGCTGATTTCCTGATCGATTATGGCACGCCGCACGATGAGATCCGCCCGGCAACAGGACATTGAATAGCGATGCAACTGATCGCAGATCCCCCTGGCCCACGCGACGGCGGTTTCGGGACTCGTCCACAGCGCGGGTTGGGCAGCCACAATGTCGATATAAACGGCGACCGCTTCGCTTGCCTCTCGTGTCGACGCCTCGAGTTCGTCGGGGTCAAACTCTTCGACTTTCCAAACATCGCATTTGGATGTTGTCACCGGGGAAGAGAGTGCGTTGAGGCGAACCAGCGCATCGGCCAGCATGGGGAATCTTGCAACTTCAGGAAGCGTCGACACGAGATCCGGACTTGCGCGCAAGTCAACGACGCCCGGCCAGCCTACGTGAATTACCGGCGCATCCGAGCCGATTTCGACTTCCCAATCAGCTTCCATCGGGCTGACCGGCGACCTGGATCAGGTAGCGGATGACGGTCGATTCGGCCCAGTGAATCTCATTGCCCGAGTCGCTGCAGAGGTAGGCGCAATGGCCGCCATGGGGCGTTTCGACAAGGGTGATTCGCGGGTTGGCAACGATGGCCGCGCGGGTTTCAGGGGTCAGCCGAATGAACGGATCATCAAGAGCGCGGAGAACCAGCGCCGGCACCGCGATGCGGTCGACTACCCGCGCGCTGGCGGCTCGATCGTAATAGTCGGCGGCATCGCGAAAGCCACAGTAACGAGCCACGATTTTGTCGTCGAACTGGCGCAGAGAACGAATGGGTCCCAAACCGCTGGCCTGGTAGAGATCCGGGAAAAGCGCGACCTTGCGACGGTACCGCCGCATCAGGCGACGCAGGAAGTGCCATTCATACATGCGATTGACGGGCTCATGGAGAGCATCGGATCCCGCAGCCAGATCTATGGCGGGGCAGACGGCGGCGACGGCGCAGAGCGGCTGCCTGACTCCCCACTCGCCCGCCAGCTTGAGCACCAGGTTTCCGCCCATGGAGTAGCCGACCAGGGCAACTCGCTCGAGGCCGAATTTCTGCGCGTAATACTCGACTACCGCACCCACATCTGCCGAGAGACCGGAATGGTAGAGGGTCGGGGTGAGTTCATCCGAATCGCCGCAGTTGCGCATGTTCATGCGCACCACGTTGCATCCTGCATCCCAGGCGCGCATGGTGAGGCCCTGGATATACCGGGATTCCGACGACCCTTCAAGGCCGTGCACCAAGATCAGGCTCAGCCGGCGACCCACGCCGGGGCCAGGCTGCCAGTGACCGTGGCAGACCACCCGGCTGCCGTCAGCGGCGTCCACTTCGATGGTTTCCGTAATGAATGGGAGGCGAAAGGCCGGACGAGGCAGGTAATTCCCGACGATAGTCTGAACGTGGCCGTTAAAGAGCCCGCGTCGCGGCCTGAAGGAGGTGAGCCAAGACGGGGAGTCCCCTGAGGAGCCATTGAGCAGGTCTGGGTCTGGCGAGGAATCGGCGCGGAATTTGGGGATCACGCAAGCCTTAGAAAACTGAATTCGTTGGCGGTTGCACCGGCATGTAGTTCGGGCCGCAAGCGACGATCGAAGCTCTGCCGGATCTTGACGCCGCTAATCTAGAGGATACACGTAGCCACTATCGCCAGCAATCCAGGGCTAACCTTGAGCCGTCGGAACCTATCCAACCTGATGCGGGATTTATTCTCCGGTTCATGAGCCCCTTTTGCGATGTCCACATATCGATGAAGTCGCCCGGAACATGCAACGGAACCTGTCCGAAGCTCTGTTGTGTCAGCGCGCGGCTGAGGACCGCGAAGGCGGGATACGCGTCGCGCTACTGTTGGTGGTCGAGCTGACAACTGGCGTTTCCCGAACTTAAGCCGACCAAACGGCGCGATTGCTGCGATTGGCGGAGATGAAGCCCATATCCAGCGAGATGCCGCGTACGCACTGCAGCAGGTGGTTCGCAATCGAGGGCAGCTTCTGCGCCGTCACGCGGAACGACGGCCCGGAGACGCTGACCGCCGCCACCGGCTGACGCTGCGCATCGAGCACGGGCACCGCGATGCAGCGCAGCCCTTCTTCGAATTCCTCGTCGTCCACGGCATAGCCGCGGCGGCGCGTCTTCTCGATCTCCGTGCGCAGTGCCTCGGCGGTGGCGATGGTGCGGTGCGTAAACCGCTCAAACCGCGTGCGGCGCATGATGTCGGCGATCCGCTCCTCGGGCAGAAATGCCAGAATCGCCTTGCCCACCGAGGTGCAATGCACCGGATTGCTGGAGCCGATGCGCGTGATCATGCGCACCGATCGGCGCCGGCTCGATCTTGTCGATGTAAATCACGCGCGCCTGCTCAAGGATGCAGAGGTGCGCCGTCTCTTCGGTCTCCGCCACCAGGCGGCGCAGATGCGGCTGCGCGCGATCGCGCAGGTCGTACTGCTCGATGGCGCGATTGCCGAAGTCGAACAGCCGCAGACCCAGACGGAACTTTCCGTTGTCGGTGCGCTCAACCATGTGATGCCGCTCCAGAACCATCAGAAAACGGTGCGCGGTGCTCTTGTGCAGTTGCAGCGACGAGGCAACCTGCGCCAGACCGAGCGGAGTCTCGCTCTCGCCGAGCAGATCCAGAACAGCAAAGGCCCGGTCGAGAGCCTGAACTTTATAGGTGCCTTGAGGGGCAGTGTCTCGCATTATGGTCCTCCGTTTCGCTAATGGTTACAGTTCAAGTTTCTCAAGATATGAGACTGCGTGTCAAGAATTTGGTTCCGCCTGCAGCCCAGAGCTGTCTGCGGTGCCGTAAAACCGCTGAAACACTCGCGAGCAGAATGGCGCTCGTACGTGTGTCGCCGTCGGAAGCGCTGTTGCGCATATTCCGGCAGGCGATCACGCTCCTGCGGATCATGCGTTCTCCGGAACCGCGTCGCCTTCGCCGGGAGCGAGAAACAGATTCGCTTCCAGCCCATGCTGGCGCGTGTAGAGGTCGTAGTAGCGGCCGCCCATCGCAAACAGCTCCGCGTGGTTGCCGCGCTCGACGATCCTGCCCTGCTCGACCACCAGGATCTGGTCGGCCCGGCGAATGGTCGACAGCCGGTGCGCGATCACGAAGGTCGTCCGCCCCTGCATCAGCTGGTTCAGCCCTGCCTGGATCATCGCTTCCGATTCGGAGTCGAGCGAGCTGGTCGCTTCGTCCAGAATCAGGATGCGCGGCTCGGCCAGCAGCGCGCGCGCAATGGAAAGCCGCTGCCGCTGGCCGCCGGAGAGCTTCACGCCGCGCTCGCCGACGATCGTGTCGTAGGCGTCAGGGAAGCGCTCGGCAAACTCGTCGACGCGCGCCGTGCGGCAGGCGAACAGGAACTGCTCTTCGGTCGCGTCCGGGCGCGAAAACATGATGTTCTCGCGAATCGTGCCATCGAAGAGAAACGAGTCCTGCAGCACCACGCCCAGCTGCGAGCGATAGCTGTTGAGATCGACATGCGCGAGGTCGACGCCATCCACCAGCACGCGGCCCTTGGTCGGCGTGTGGAAGGCGCAGAGCAGGCTGATGATCGTCGACTTGCCCGATCCGGACGAGCCGACCAGCGCAGTCACCGTGCCCGGCTCGGCCAGAAAGCTGACGCCGTGCAGCACCGGCTTGTCCGCCTCGTAGGCAAACTCCACATTCTCAAACGCACCGTGCCTTTGATCGGCGGCATCTTCACGGTGCGGCCCGGGACTCTGGTTCTCTTCCAGCTCGGCCATGATTTCGCTGGTGCGATCCAGCCCGGCAAACGCCTCCGTCAGCTGCGTGCCGATGTTCACGATCTGAAAGACCGGCGCGATCATGAAAGCGAGAAACATGTTGTAGCTGAAGTAGTCGCCGACGGTCCACGTGTGGTTGAGCACGCTATGGCCGCCCAGCCACATCACCAGCGCCGACACCAGGCCCAGCACGGTGGTCGACGCGGCGCCGAGCGACGCTGGTCATGGTCAGCGACTTCATCACGTTCGCCAGCAGCCGCTCGACGCCGTCGGCGAAACAGTGGCCTCGCGCTCTTCCGCGTGATAGCCCTTGATCACGCGCACGCCGCCCAGCGACTCGGTCAGCCGGCCCGTCACCTCGGCATTGATCTTGCCGCGCTCGCGGAAGATGGGGCGAATCATCTTGAAGCCGTACTGCAGAACGAAGACAAAAACGCCGATGACCGCGAAGACAGTCAGCGTGACCGTGACGCTGCGGTGCAGCAGATAAACAAAAGCCAGCACGGCGGTGAGCAGGCCGCCGACAAACTCCACCAGGCCGGTGCCGACCAGGTTGCGCACGCCTTCAACGTCGGTCATGATGCGCGCGACCAGCGTGCCGGTGCGGTTCTCGTCGTAGTAGGCGACCGAGAGCAGCCCGACGTGCTTCTGCACCTGCCGGCGCATCTCGGCGATCAGCCGCTGCCCGGCCTTGGAAAGCAGTTGAGTCAGCGAAAAGGAAGTGATCGCCTGGACGACCATCGCGGAGAACACGAGCGCGATGAGCTTGGCAGCAGCTCGGGATGCGGATGCGCTGGTGAAGCACCTTGTCCAGCAGCGGCTTTGCGGTGTAGGGCAACACCAGTCCGGCGACGCGGTTGACCACCATCAGCGCCAGCCCGGCGACGAGCAGCCCTTGCGCGGCGCAACCAGCGCCAAGATCTGCGGCCAGAGCTTTTTCATGCTGGGCTTTCTCTTTGGGCGTCCGTCTGGCCGGCGCGCACTCCGCGGCCGTGCGGCGTGCGCTCCGCGCGCATGCCCATGCCCATTCCCCCGCCACGCATCGTGCCCATGCGCTAGACCTTCCCTGAACGGCGCGCCGCGATGAAGGAGCGCACGCAGAGAATCACGTAGATCAGCATCAGGCCAGCCATGGTCACCTTCGAAGCCAGTGCAATCGCGATCCGGTTTCAATCCAGCAGACCGTGCGTGCCAGTAACCCGCGGATCGCCTCGGCCGCGCCGCCGAGAAAGCCGAGCAGCCCGATGGTCACGTTGATGTGCATGAAGAGCTTGCGGCGGCTCTCGCTGGGGCTGATGGCCAGAAAGCCGAAGATGCCCAGCGCCAGCCCAAACCATGCAGGAATCAGCGCGGTCGGATGCTGGCTGCCGGTGCCCAGATAGCCCGCCAAGCCCGAGTGCGACCAGCAGGACCGCGAACACCAGCGTAACTTTCGCCATCGCAGTTTCCTCTTCCTCAGGATACAGCGCTCAGAGGCGATCAGCTAGTCTGATGCTGATTGCTGCACGCCGACCCTCCGATGCATAATCTGCGCACTGCCCTGCCAACCTGTTACCGCTGAATGCGCGCCGAACCGCCCTTGGCAAAGGCCCGCACCTGGTCCAGCGTCGCCATCGTCGTATCGCCGGGGAACTCGTCAACAACGCGCCATGCGCCCAGCCCAGCTTGACCGCCTCTTCAGGCGTCTCGCCGTTCAGCAAGCCGTAAATGAAGCCCGCCGCAAAGCCGTCGCCGCCGCCCACGCGATCGAGCACATCCAGTTCAGCCGTCGGAGCGGCGTAGGTCTTGCCCGTTGATCCACGCCACCGCGCTCCAGCTATGCCGCTTGGTCGAATGCACTTCGCGCAGCGTTGTGGCCACGACCTTCACATGCGGATGCTTCTTCACCACGTTGTCGATCATGGCGAAGAAGACGCTCGGATCGAGCTTCGACTTGGCCGCGACCTCGGGCCCGGGAATCCCCAGTCCCTTCTGCAGGTCCTCTTCGTTGCCCACCAGCACGTCGACGTTCTCGACGATGCTGTTGATGGTCTCCACAGCGTTCGTTCGCCGCCGTGAATCTTCCAAAGCTTCTCGCGGAAATTCAGGTCGAACGAAGTCACCGCGCCGGCTTCCTTGGCGGCCTTCATCATCTCCGCGGCCAGCTCGGCGGTGGTCGGCGAGAG
>CAVTTW010000012.1:0-267909 GCA_963737665.1 uncultured Acidobacteriaceae bacterium | reverse complement strand
ACCGGAGTTGGTGGCCTGTTCGAACGCGTGCGCCAGTTGCAGCACGCTGAAGTCCTGCTTGTCGCGGCCAACGATCTGGATGCCGACCGGCAGGCCTTCGGGCGTGAAGCCCGCGGGCACCGAAGCCGCGGGATTGCCGGTAGCCGAGATGTACCAGCAGCCTTCATCCAGTCGATGTAGTTGGTGAAGTGTACGCCGTTGATCTCGGTCGGCCACGGCGTGTTGACGTCGAAGGGCGGCAGTTGCGTGGTCGGCAGAATGAAGTACTCGTACTTGTCAGGAAGGTCTGAAAGCGGCGCCAGAGCTCGGTGTGCGCGATCTCTGCGCGGGCGATGTCGCTGCCGGATAGCGCGAGTCCTTCTTCGATCTCGCCCTTCAGCGTGTCCTTGAAGGCGTCGGGATGATGCTGCAAGGCCCTTGCCATAAGCTGGCCGCGGAATTCCATGCGCGCAAAATGCGGAACGAGATTTCCGCGGGGGCGAAGTCCGGCTCGGCCTGCTCGACGATGCAGCCCAGAGACTCGAAAACGTTGCGCTGCGCATCCACGACGGTCCGCACGCGCGGATCGATGGGGATGCCGTTGAGATCCTTGAACCACGCGACGCGCACGCCTTTGAAGCTGCGGTCGAGGGGGCGCGCGAAGAGCTGCCGGGCTCGTTGATGGAGAGCGGCGCGCTGATGTCCGGACCCGCGATCGTGCTGAGCGCCAGGGCCAGATCGGCGCCGGAGCGGCCCAGGCATCCGTTGGTCGCGAGCGTAGACCAGCCAAGGTGGCTCGATGGATTGGGCACGCGGCCCGATCGAGGGCCGGAAGCCGACGATATTGCAGAAGGCGGCAGGATTGCGCAGCGAACCGCCGGAGTCGGAGCCGCTGGCGACCGGCACCATGCCGCAGGCGAGCGCGACCGCTGCACCGCCGGAGGAGCCGCCGCAGGTCTTCGTGAGGTCGTAGGGGTTGTGGGTCGCGCCGAAGACCCGGTTGAAGGTCTGCGAGCCGGCGCCGAACTCGGGGACGTTGGTTTTGCCGAGGAAGATGGCGCCGGCAGCGCGCATGCGCGTGACGAGTAGGTTGTCGTGTGTGGGGACGTTGTCTTTGAAGAGGGGCGAGCCGAAGGTAGTGCGGATGCCGGCGGTTTCGAGCAGGTCCTTGTGGGCGACGGGCAGACCATGCAGCGGGCCGAGCGTTTCGCCACGCGCCTGCATCTCGTCGGCGCGGGCTGCGTCTGCGGTGGCCTGGTCGGCGATCAAGGTGACGATGGCGTTGACCTGAGGATTGACGCGATCGATCTGCTTGAGGTGCTCGGCGAGAGCTTCGCGAGCCGAAAGCTTTTTGGCTCGGATCAAGGCCGCCATCTCGACCGCAGAGGTGAAGCAGAGTGAGGGCGCAAGTGGCTCGGCGCTTAGCACACCGGGAAGAGCCGAGGAGATTGAGGCTGCGGCCAGGCCTACGAGGACCTCGCGGCGCGTGGGTTGGCCTTGCTGTGCAGAAAGCATGGAACAACCTTACCATTCGAGAACTCGGTGCCAGACGTAGAACTCGGCTACGGATACTTCAACGGATGTGTACAGGCCATACCGCGTTTCTCAGTATTGATCCTGCTCGAATTGATGCTCGGCGATTTTGCGTCAATCGAAAGACATTAGTGTCGGCATGCGCGTTTCCCAGGAGCGTGCCTTTAGCAGCTCAATCTAAAGACTTGAAAACCTAGAGCGAGACCCAATATTCTACCCATACGTCTCCCGCAGTTCCGCTACGGATTCTGCACCATCGCGAGTTTTAAGGAAGGCGACCTGCGATCTCCAACTTTGAGTTTTGAGGTCGTCGAATTCCCAAACTGAGCTGGCAACGATCGACAATAAGGAATTAAACCGCTCAGGTCTCATCCGATCTGACGGCATACGGGGGGAGCAATCTGAGCGAAGCACTTTAAGCCTGAAAAGCACCATCTTGAGCAGGTGACTTCGGCACAAGGCAAATGTGCCAATTGCAGCTTGTCTCTGCGGGCGTGTTTGGTTGTTTGTCCATCGAATAATCGGATTTATGGTATGGGAAGGGACCCATGATCCGCACGTTTTGAGGCTAATTATCCGCCGCCAAAAATGTAGTCAATTTTGTCGTCAGCCCATTTCAAAATCGGTCATAATCGGGGATGTACCGATAGCAATCCGCGAGTGGGAGGGGGAGAGGGAACAGCAACCGTGCAGACCGTGGGCGATGCCAAAAGTCCTTCATTTTCAGCGGTTAATTGACCGATTCAACTGTCTTTGCTATGAAAAGGTTAGCGAAGCGGGTCCCTCAAAACGTGCTCCATCAGGCGATCCTGAGTAGCTCAATGGCAGAGCATTCGGCTGTTAACCGAAGGGTTGTAGGTTCGAGTCCTACCTGAGGAGCCATAGAATCAATAACTTAGAAGCAAAAGCACTGATTCTGAACCCCACATTACCCCACTCTTAACAGCCACGGATTCGGGCAGCTCATTCCGCATCACCATCTGCACAACTTTGGAATTTGACTTTTCTCGCCCTCAACGCAGCCATTGAGGCCGCGTGTGCCGGGGAACAAGGCCGGGGATTTGCGGTCGTCGCAGGGGAGGTCCGCCGCCTCGCCGAGCGCACAGGTAAGGCCACACATGAGATCGAAGAGATGATTACCAGCGTTCAGAATGACGCCAAAACCGCCGTCGAGTCCATCCACGCCGAGATCGCACGTGTGAATGCGACAGCTGCAAGCGCAACGCGCGCAGGCGAGTCGATTCAGGAGATTCTGGTAGCTTCCGACAAAGTCAACGGCATGGTCAACCAGATCGCGACCGCCTCTCACGAACAATCGGCGGCAACCAATGAGGTCAACCGCAATCTCGATGAGATCGCCCGCGCCATCCGGATGTCCTCAGATAGCGCTCAGGATACCGCCAAAGCAAGCGCAGAGCTCTCCCGCCTCGCCTCGGAGTTGCAGGGGCTGGTCTGCCGCTTCCACCTCGACAGCGGGGACGAGGCGTCGACCCGTGGTGTAGGTAAAGCAGCCAGGCAGCCGCACCCCAAGGCTGCCTAGCTGCGGTTCAGCACCCCTGGAAGTCAACTTTCGTTGTGACCATATGGAACTGGACTAAGAGATGACGGGGAAGGCCGATCGATTTGGACTCTGCAGGAACGCGCGCGATTGCCAGCACTCCGGGCCACCGGGATTCTCGATACCCGAGAGCCAGCTATGATGCAATTACGCGCTTGGCGGCAGAATACCTGCATGCCGATGTCAACAGGTGAGGTTGGAACTGCTTGCAGATCGATCTTCCGTAGATCATTCGCTGCGCAACGCCTCTACCGGGTTGATGCTGGCCGCCCTCCGCGCGGGGATCACCGCAGCCAGCAGCGCCGCAAATCCAAGAAGCAGGCTCGCGCCCGCCAATAGCAATGGATTCCACGGCGTCACTCCGAAGAGTTGGCTCGACATGAGAAATCCCGCTCCAACTGCCGCCGGAATCCCGATCCCCAATCCAATGCCCACCTGCCAGAACGCTCCGCGCAACACCATAGCAGTGACCGAACCGCGATCGGCTCCGAGCGCCATGCGCACGCCAATTTCGCTCTTGCGTTGCTCCACGCCATAGGCGGTGACGCCGTAGAGGCCAATCGCAGCGAGCACAAGGCCAACAGCGCCAAACAGCCAGGTAAGGCTGGCGATCATATTCTGCTGGTCGAACGTTCCCTGAATTACGCGCGAATATGGTTTGACGTCATACATGATCAGGTTTGGACTGACGTCGGCCAGCGCCTTCTTCACCTGCATGAGCATGTTCTGCGGATGCCCTGGCGCCCAGATCACGATGCTGTAGAGGTTCTGCGACCACAGCTGGCCGCTCTGCAGATCCGGCTGGTCGAAGTGTGCGGTCTGCGCCTCGGGGATGTAATACATCGGGCGAGCCGGGTCTCTGAAACCCCAGTTCACGTAATTCATGTTCTGAACGACACCGACAATCTCATAGGTTCCCGCATTGATCACGGGAGCGGGACCGAAATGCTGGCCGATGGGATTCTGGTTGCCGAAAAACTTCCTGGCAAAGGCTTCGTTGATGACGGCCACGCGCCGCGCATTGCCATTGTCGTCTTCGTTGATGGCGCGC
Organism: uncultured Acidobacteriaceae bacterium; assembly: GCA_963737665.1. GTDB lineage: Bacteria > Acidobacteriota > Terriglobia > Terriglobales > Acidobacteriaceae > Telmatobacter. Next base: position 263,788 of record CAVTTW010000012.1, on the reverse strand, counting down.
CCCGCCTGCATTGGAGCGCCGATGGTATCGAAGAACCCGGGCGTTATGCGGGTCCAGTCGACGTATACATCGTCTTTCGGGCCGGGTTCTGGTTTGCCCTGAATCCGAATATCGCTGCCCCACTGACCGCCGGCCATGGGCGCGTAGGTCGCGCAGCTGACGCCGCGCACCCCGGGGATGGCTCCGAGCCGGTTTTGAATCTCACGAAAGAGCGGGACCAGTTGCTCCTGCCTGTAGTTCGACACCAGAGGGCTATCGATGGAAACCAGATAGCGGCCGTTCGGATCAAATCCGAAGTTCTGGTGCTGCAGATTGCGCAGGCTACCCTCCAGCATGGCAGCCGCGCTGAGCAGCACCAGCGATATTGCCGCCTGCGCAATCACCAGCGCCTTCTGCGCCCAGTGACTGCCGCCTGCAACCTCACGGTTGGCGCCACGCAGCGCCTCCACTGGCTCGGCCTGCGAGGTCATCCACGCGGGCGCGATTCCGAAGATCAGCCCGGTAAGTACGGCAACTCCCAGTGCGAACAGCATGACCGGTGTCGAGGGTGAAGCCTGTACGGGGATCCAGTTGCTTTGATTTGTGCTGCGGAAGGCGAGATAAAGGATCAACCGGGCCCCCGCCCAGGCCACAGCCACGGCGGCCGCGCCACCGATCAGAGAGAGCGTAACGCTTTCGAGAAGAGCATTCCTCACCAGGTGCCCGCGCGATGCTCCCAGTGCCACGCGGACTGCCGTCTGCTGCCGGCTCTTCAGCCCGCGAGCCAGCAGCAAGTTGGCGATGTTGGCGCAGGCCAGCAACAGCACGCAGCAGGCTGTGACCATGAGCAGTACCAGGCCCTCGCTGTAATCCCTGCGCAACATGGAGAAGCCGGCGCCGCCCGGCGACACGCGCAACGTCTGCTTCTGCCACACAGCCTTTTCCTGCGGACTCATATCCGCCAGGTGGCTGGCCAGCCAGCCGTGCAATTCGCTCTGAAGCTGCGCCTGCAGCGCTTTCGGATTCGTTCCAGGGCGTACACGTCCGATCAAGTCCAGCCAATCGACCCGCGTGTTTTTGAGTCGTGAGGTTGTCCCGAACATCATCGGCTCGGCCGTCAGCGGCATCCAGATATCCGGCATTCCCCAGTTCACCATCTTCGCTCCAACGAAGCCTGCCGGGGCGACGCCGACGATGGTGAACGCATGGCCGTTGATCTGGTAAGTGGAGCCCACTATCGAAGGATCGGAGCCGTACTTTTCCTGCCAGGCATGGAAGCTCATCACCGCGACCGGAGGCGCGCCCTCCTGGTCGTCGGCGTCGATCAACAACCTGCCGCGCCATGCGGATACACCCAGGGTCTGGAAGAAGTTTCCGGAGACATACTCGCCATTCGCCGTGTCCGGCGGGCCCGATGAGCCAGCGTAGCGCACTGCCAGCGGCATATTGCCTGCCTGGAGCGCTGCCAGATCCTGGAATCCCGTCGAGCTTGCGCGAAACAGCTTGTATGCCTCCCACGGAAAAAGGCTCCAATCGCTCAGCTCGCCGTCGCTGTTTTGGCTGTATCCCTCCCATTGACAGCAGTGGGGCTGATCGCCGATGCGCCAAAGCTGATCCGGTTTGGAGACCGGCAGCGATTGCAACATCACCTGCTCGACGAGCGTGAAGATCGCCGTGGTTGCGCCGATACCGAGGGCCAGAGTCAGCACCGCCGTCAGCGTAAAGCCAGGTGATTTTCCCAGCCGGCGAAGGGCGTAGCGAATATCCTGCAGAAGCGACTCAAGCCACATGGTTCCGCGTCGCTCGCGGCAATCTTCCTTAATCTGCTCGATCCCGCCGAACTCGATTCGTGTGAGCCGACGGGCTTCGCTCTCCGATATGCCGGAACGAACCTTGTCGGCGACCTGAGATTCGAAGTGGAAGCGCAGCTCTTTGTCCAGATCCGCCTCCAATCGTTCGCGAATGAACAGTCTCCGTAACCAGCCCATCAGATTCCCTCCAGGGTTCCCTCGAGGATGAGGCTCACCATGTCGGTCAGGCGCGTCCAGTTTTCGGTCTCAACCTTGAGATGACTTCGTCCCTTGGAAGTGAGTTCGTAGAACTTTGCTTCCCGGCCAGTCTCGGAGGGTTTCCAGCGAGAGCTGAGGAATTTTTTGTATTCGAGGCGATGCAGCGCTGGATAGAGGGATCCCTGCTGGACCTGAAGGGCGTCACGCGAGATCTGCTGAATTCTCTGCGCGATGGCATAGCCGTGAATGGGTCCAAGCGCAACGACCCTCAGGATGAGAAGGTCAAGCGTGCCTTGCGGAAGGTCAAACCTGTCGTCTGCTTTCTTCATACCTGTGACTTCTACATATACATCGCCAGATGTAGAAGGTCAAGGTATATCCGCCGCGTCAATGCGTAGCGGCCAGATCTGGGAAATTGGCCCTGGCTGTGACGAGAGGCAAATCGCTCACTAAGACTTTGTTTTCTTCCAAGAGGATCAGCATTGGGAACGCACATTTGGCCCGAGATGGTCTGCGTTTTTTGGGGTCTATTCTGGTGAACACCCTTAAGAGCCTTAGGCGTTCTCTTTCTCAATGTCCGATACGTGCGCGCTGCACGGAGGAAGTACCCCGCGCGAGGAAGCCCTTCACCGGGCTGTCGCCATCCCGAAACACGATATATTGATGGCCCGTCAGCTCCGTATCTTGCGCTTTAACGGTGCTGAGCGCATCGTTCCCGGCGAGAACAAGGACCATGCAGGCCGGATCAAGCGGGTTCTCCGCAGAGAAAATCAGAGCCTCGCGTTCGAATGGGTGCACGTCGCCATCGATCTTGAAGGCTGCGCCCTCATAATCGAGGCCGAGATGTGCCGACCAAAGTGCAAGCGCGGAATTCGCCTCGGGCCGGCCGACGAACACAACATTGTGGTGACGCAACAAATCGTCCGAGACTTCGAAATCCTTGTAAACAGGGACTTCGCTCTCATAGCCGTTCAGAAATTTGCGCTGCAGCTGTTCGGCGGCGTACCGATTTGCACCCGCATCCCGCATGGTTCCATACACAATGACGGCGGAGGGCAAGCGGCGCCAGATGTCGTTCACAAGGTACAGCGGACCTTCGGGAGGGTCGATGGCGTCTGGATGCGCAGCGGCCCGCGTGAGCCCAGCCTTTTCGAGGAAAGACTCGGCTGTCACAGTCTTGGTCGTATTAGCTGCGAAATAATCACCCATCAGTTTCAAGAAGGCATCGTCCCCCATCCTCATACGCAGCGAATCCAGAAACAGGACCCCTCTCGATCGCTCTCGCCGATACTGGTCGAACGGAGTCGCCGCGCTCACCTGCAGGCTGCGCCAGACGGCGCGCTGGGCATTTATCGCCTGGTCAACGTCTTTTGATTGAAGCACCTGGTGATATTCAGCCGAGCCGGCCACGAACCAGGTATCACTATCGGAAGCCGGCAAAACCCATCCCTTCCAAAGCCTCTCCCCGTAGTCGGGCTGGTTTGAGGCTGTCTTCGCGGTGTCCGGTCGAGGCGAATTGGTCATCCGCATCTTCTCGTTCTGTTCAATCGAAGCGCGCAGAGTGGCGCTCGGCTCAGCGCCAAACAGATAATAACCCGATGGATACAGACCGTCATCTCCGGCGAAATCGTATTTTTTGTTGGGCAGCCATTCCCGCTGGTTAGGCCTGCCGATCTCGGCCCAGACCATCATGTGCGTGGCCATATCCGCGGTGGCGACTTTGGCATCCATGGTGGCGACCGCCACAAGAGGCGCTGTTCGAAACGCAAGGAACCCGAACTGCTCGTCGATCTGGCCGCGGTATTTCCGATAGAGCTGCTGCCACGCCGTGTCTCTTACGCTCGGTACGTAAGGGATGAAATGAGGATCACCCTTGGGGTCTGGGTATTCTTCCAGCCGCACGCTCAAATCCTTGGCGTTGTTGTCGCCCCAATAGAATCCCGGAGTATCACCGAACCACTCGTTCTTTGAACTGCGCCATAACTTTGTGTGGTTCGTGCCCAGGTCGAAGATGGCGATCTCGTTTGTCTTGGCGTCGCCCATGATCCACTCATTGGTGTACAGCCCGTTGTTCTGCGTACTGAGAATCCGCACCACGTCGTCGATATTATCGCTATATTGAATGGCCATGCGTGCGCGGAACGCGACCGGCGTTCCGGCGCCATTAAACGGCGTCTGATCGATGGTGGTCTCCGTCAACACCACGCCCGCATCGTTCTGATACCAATCGGTGCCGCTCTCAATGCCTCCGGGGTAGCTCTGAATCAGCATGCGGTGCCCCGAAGCCGGCTTGATGTCGAGCATGACATTGGTCTGTTCGGCCAGGGTTAAAGGCCACCACGTGACGTGACCGATCACCATCTTGCCGTCCCGCGTCGCCGGCCCCGTGGCTGCAAACGCGCTGCAATGGTCCTTCACCGAATCGCGTCTGCGATCGGAATAAGGCGGCGTATCGAAGCTCATTCCCTCCAGCCCGGTGGGCGTCGCGGAAACCGCCGAAGACAGCTCGCCCATTTCCACCGTGGTATTGGCGACGACGATATCGAGCAGATCGACGCTGCGGTCTTTCCAGCGTGCGCCGGCATCGGAGGCCCCGTCGGCTATACCGCGCATCTCCTCCAGAATCTCACGGTCGAACCCGCGCAGAAAAAGCGCATTCGCCGTGGTACGGTAGTCATCCCAATGGTCTTTCGAACCCAGAACTGCCGCGCATCTTTCGAGATATTCCGGAATCTCGCGCGCCATTAAATGGCCATGCTGATATCCACGCTCGTACGGCTTGCCCTCGATGTGGAGATAGATCCAGCCCGCCGCAGGATACCGGTAAGCCGGGCCGAACGTCTGGATGGCCTGGCTTGCGGGCCATTCATCCCCGGAAGACGGAATCTCGTCCAGATGTACCCCTTCAAACCAGGCCTTGCCGCGAAACGACCCGCCATTGCCCACTATCAGCAAAACCTCATCCTGGCTGCGGCTCGCGACAAACTTTAGCGAGACTCGGGTCCATGGTTGAGTTCCTCCGAGTGAAGCTGAATGCACATCAAACGGCATCGATGCCATCGCCAAGGCCGCACCAATCGCAATCGGGCTGCGGTCCACGTCCCGCACTTCCAGGTCTTCCGTACGCACCCATCCGCTCAGTTCGTAGCGTTTGCCGATGGCGAGGGTGGCCGCGGCCAGGCGAACACATGTATTCGGGGAATCGGGACCCCGCTCCAGGCGGATGGACTTGTGGCCCTCGTGCAGAACGCTGGAATCGAGTTCCGCAGAGCCGTGATCCACAGCCCACTTCTCTTCCGCGTTGTCAAATGATGCCTTGAAAGCGGGTGTCGCTGCTTGGCATACGGTGACAACCAGTAGCAACATCGGAACACGAAGCATATTCCCTCCCTGTTCTGAACACGGTCCATAAGTGAGTGAACATCATAACCATCCCAAGGGCGGGAGGGGAAGCCTGAATACGACTAAACTGGCGCGATGCCCGTTTTGCAGCAACTTGATCCGGACAGGCGAAGGCTTTCTTTCCTTCTTTCCGGCGGACGGCAGACCCGCTGGAGGGCGACCAGGATGTTAAACAACCAGTAATGTCAGAGTAGGCGGATTCAGGAGAAATACCGAAACTGACGGCCCAGGTTGCGAGGGCTTGTTTTCCGAAACCGTGCAGCGACTTGGATAGGTGCACATTTCGCTGGCCAATTACACTTTAACAATGTCGAGAACGATCAGCCGTCGCAAATTTATTACCGCTGCCGCCGTCTCTCTTGCTGCAACCCGCCTTCGTGCGCAAGGCCGGGGGGGAGCGCAGGTCACGCTCAGGATTCCGACTGAGGCCGCAGGTTCACTCATGCCTGCCGACTTCGTCGGCCTCTCCTATGAAGTGCAGCAATTGACGGCCCCGAGTTTCTTCGCTGCGAGCAACGTGGGATTGATCGGCCAATTCAAAGCTCTTGCGCCTCGGGGCGTGCTGCGCCTGGGCGGCAATACCAGCGAGTTTGCGTGGTGGAAGCCGACGCCCGAATCTCCCGAGCCCGAGCACCCGCCGACCCGCGAAGTGGAGGGCGAGCCCAAAGCCCAGTATTACGCTGTGACACCTGAAGCAGTGCGCAACCTGGCTGGTTTTCTCAAAGCGGCCGGGTGGACCTGCCTTTATGGCATCGGGATGGGAACAAATACGCCCGAGCGCGCGGCAGAAGAAGCCGCGTTTGTTGCAAAGACCCTCGGTGAGAACCTGCAGTACTTTCAGATTGGCAACGAGCCGGACCTGTTCGGCCACCACTTGCGCGATCCCAAAACGTGGTCTGCGAAAACATACCTGCAGGAATGGCTCGCGCTTGCCCGGGCCGTGACCTCCCGCGTGCCAGGGGCAAAGTTCGGGATGCCGGATGTCGCCGGGAATGTAGCGTGGCTGACGGAGATCGCCGATCTGTGGCCTTCGATCCAGAATCCGCCACACGTGACAACGCTCACCCACCATTACTATTTCGGAGGCCCGGCAACAAACCCAGAGGTCAACATTCCCAACCTGCTGCAGCCAGCCACGATGGCCAGGGTTCAGAAGACGGCGGATACCGCGACAAGCGCGGCAGATAAGATCGGCGCCCGTGTGCGCATGACCGAGGGAAACACTTGCTATCGCGGCGGCAAGCCCGGTGTCTCCGACGTTTTCGCGGCAGCACTGTGGGCTGCGGATTATTCACTGTTGCTCGCCAGCAACAACTATTCCGGTGTCAATTTGCACGGCGGCACTGGCAAATCCGTCGCAAACTCCGTCGGAGGTTTCCTTCCGGGTGACGTCCTTCTCAATGAGAAGGGCGAGACTCCGGAGCAGATCGCGACTCATCCTCACCCCTTCTACACGCCCATTGCGACGTTCGGCGCAGAATACGTGATGGAGCCGGTGGCGTACGGCCTCAAATTCGCCGGGGCATTCAGCGGAGCATCCTTTTTCCGAGGGGACTTCACCTCCCAACTCCAGGCGGCGGGCGTCAATGCGACCGCTTATGCCGCTTTGCTTCCCAGCGGTAAGGTTTTAATCATCATTCTCAACAAGGACGCGGAAAACGATATCGACATACGCCTGGACTTTGGAAAGGGGAGAATCGGAGAGATAGAAACCGAAACACTGCATGCTGCGGCGCTCGATAGCCGGGAAGTTCATATCACCCGGTCGCCGCGTCCTGTCCGCCTGATGGGAGGTCAGTACACCCTAACCATTCCCCACGCGACGGGGCTCTGCCTGACCCTCAAGTAAGAACCGGGGAATTCTGCTCATGCGCGTTTTGTCCCTTGCGGACCGGCGGCGGTATAACATTTGAAGGCTTTCGCAACGCCGGCGGCTCGGTCGGCCCAAAAAACATTCTCGGCAACAGCACCACCGTGCAGTGCGTGGCCGCCTGTCGGCCCTTCCCGAGGTCTTGACCATGAGCAGAGTGACTCCCGCTGAATTGGCAAGCAGAGTCTCCGCTGGCCTCCTTTCCTTTCCGGTGACACATTTTGGCCAGGGCGGCGACTTCCTCCCCGACAAATATCGGCAGCATATCGGCTGGATGCTTGAAAACGGTCCCGCGGCGCTGTTCGCCGCCGGGGGAACCGGTGAATTCTTTTCGCTAACGGCGGTCGAGTATTCAGAAGTCGTTTCCGCTGCTGTTCTCGAGACTGCCGGGCACGTACCCGTGCTGGCGGGCTGTGGCTATGGAACGCGCACCGCCATTGAATTTGCACGCGCCGCAGAGGCTGCCGGAGCGGACGGCTTGCTTCTGTTTCCGCCGTACCTGGTCAACGCGGATTCCGCGGGTCTGATTGCACATGCACGAGCTGTATGCGACTCGACCTATCTCGGAGTGGTCATTTATAACCGTGACAATGCGGTCCTGGCAGAGTCATCTTTAGAACAACTGTGCGGGTTGTGTCCGAACCTGATCGGACTCAAAGACGGGCACGGTGACCTCGAACTGATGACGCGAATCTGCACACGCCTTGGGAATCGTTTGGTTTATGTCGGCGGCTTACCCACGGCTGAAACCTTCGCGTTGCCGTATCTGGAGATCGGCGTCAGCACGTACTCTTCAGCGATCTTCAACTTCCTTCCCGGTTTCGCTCACTCTTTCTATGCCGCGGTCCGGCGACGCGATCACGCGACGGTATCCGAGATGCTGCGTGACTTCGTTCTGCCCTACATTGCGATTCGCAATCGCCGCAAAGGCTACGCGGTGTCGATAGTAAAGGCTGGCCTGAGAGCCGTTGGCCGCGATCCGGGTCCTGTGCGCGCGCCGCTCACCGATCTGGCCCCAGGAGAGTTTGAGGAACTGAAGAGCCTCATCGCGGATCGGAACTGAATCGAAAACGAGACCTGCATGCAGACGGCGAAGATGACCCACGTCCGATACATGATCGTGCTGATGCTGTTCATCGCAAGCACATTCAGCTATGGCGATCGAGTGGTTCTGTCGATCGCCGCATCGGACATTACTCGTGATCTTCATCTCGATGCTCTGCGCCTGGGCTACCTGCTGTCGGCATTTGGCTGGGCCTACGCACTGGCGCAGCTGCCCGCAGGCGGTCTGCTAGACCGGTTCGGCTCCAAGCGGGTGTATGGCATCAGCATCGTGTGCTGGTCGATATGCGCGGTTTTGTCGGGGCTTGTGGGGTTTGCTCCCATTGCAGTTGCGTTCACTCTCCTGTGCGCTTTGCGGTTCCTTTCTGGTTTGGCCCAGGCGCCCGTATTCCCCGGCAACGGGCGCATTGTGGCGGCATGGTTTCCAACCACCGAACGCGGCCGGGCTTCCTCAATCTTCAACTCCTCGCAATATTTTTCTTTGGTTGTGTTTGCGCCCGTCATGGGCTGGATTGCGAGCGAATTCGGCTGGCAGCAGTGCTTCTGGTTTGCCGGCATCATCGGCCTGATGCTCGGAGTAGTTTGGTTTCGCGCCATTCATGGCGTTCAATCTCACCCATGGATCAGCCGCGCCGAAGTCGAACTGATCGACCGTGGCGGAGGGCTGGCGAGCCTCGACGCCGCGGGACAAGCGCACGCCAATACCCTGACCTGGCCGGCGGTGCGATGGCTTCTATGCAACCGCATGCTGGCCGGTATTTACTTAGGGCAATATTGCATCACGACCCTCACCTGGTTCTTTCTCACCTGGTTCCCGGTTTACCTGGGCCAGACCCGGCACATCTCCATCGCCAAAGTCGGCTTTTTGGCTGCATTTCCCGCTCTCTGTGGCTTCGGCGGGGGCATTCTGGGAGGTGCTGTCTCAGACCGATTGCTGCGTGCGGGGCATTCGCTGACGTTCGCGCGAAAGGCGCCCATCGTTGCCGGCATGCTATTGGCCACTACAATGGTTGCCTGTAACGCAGTTCATACCAGCCTCGGTGTCACGCTGCTCATGTCCCTTGCTTTTTTCGGCAAAGGATTCGGCGCGTTGGGATGGACCGTTATCTCCGACACATCGCCCAGAAGCCTGGTTGGAGTGAACGGTGGCCTGTTCAATCTTATCGGCAACCTCGCGGGAGTGACCACGCCCATCATTATTGGCCTCATCGTCAAACGTACCGGCTCCTTCGAGTACGCGCTGATCTTTGTTTCTGCAACGGCACTCCTCGCCATCGTCGCCTATCTTCCCATCGTTGGCGAAATCAAACGCCTGGAAGCGCCGCAAAATCTGATCCCTGGAGCAGGTGCGTGAAGTTGCCAGTGACATCCGCGGATACGCCCCTGGTCACGAGCATGCGTGTGATTCCGGTCGCTGGATCGGACAGCATGCTTCTGAACCTCAGCGGTGCACACAACCCCTTCTTCACCCGGAACCTCGTTCTGCTTGAGGACAATGCAGGCCACATCGGGATGGGCGAAGTGCCGGGCGGCGAGGCCATTCGCTCAGTTCTCGAGGCCTGCAGGGAGCTGGTTGTCGGCTGCAGGATTGGTGACCGCGAGCCAGTACTGGAAGTGGTGAATCGGCGTTTTGGCAGCCTGGACAAAGAGGGCCGTGGTTCACAAACCTACGATCAGCGCACCACAGTGCATGCCGCAACGGCGCTTGAATCGGCGCTCCTCGATCTGCTCGGACAACACATCGAAGTCCCCGTGGCGGCTCTGCTCGGGGAAGGTCAGCAGCGGACTCGCGTTGACGTGCTTGGATACCTGTTTTTCGTCGGTGACCGGAAGCATACCCCGCTCGCATTTCGCGCCGAGCCGGAAGCGACGGATCCATGGCTCGGCTTGCGCAACGAGGAGACCCTGACGATCCCTGCGCTTCTTCGTCTTGCCGAGGCGGCGCGGGGTCGCTACGGTTTTCGCGATTTCAAATTAAAGGGCGGTGTCTTTACGGGGGCCTTCGAAATGGAGGCGATCGTAGCGCTCGCCGAGCGGTTTCCGAACGCACGTGTCACGATTGATCCGAATGGAGCATGGAGCCTTGCAGAGGCAATCGAACTTTGTCGCGGAAAGCAATCCGTGCTGGCATATGCCGAAGATCCGTGCGGCGCCGAGGGTGGATACTCGGGCCGCGAGATCATGGCGGAGTTTCGGCAAGAGACAGGCATACCGACGGCGACCAACATGGTGGCGACGGACTGGAGGCAACTGCATCACGCCGCACGGTTAGGCGCCGTTGACATTCTGCTTGCCGATCCGCATTTCTGGACCATGGCAGGCTCAGTTCGTGCATCGGCGTTCTGCCGTGAACATGGCATGACGTGGGGCTCCCATTCCAATAATCACTTCGATGTGTCTTTGGCCATGTTCACGCATGTTGCAGCGGCCGCGCTGGGACAGGTCACAGCCATCGACACTCATTGGATCTGGCAAGACGGGCAGCGGTTGACCCGCGAACCGTTGCGCATTGCCGGTGGCGCGATCGAGGTGCCCACTCGACCCGGCCTTGGCATAGAACCCGACATGGAGCAGATTGAACAGGCGCATCAGCTCTATCGGAGAGTCGGTACGGCGGGTCGAGATGACGCGGCAGCGATGCAATTTCTCGTCCCTGGGTGGTCATTTGACCCAAAGAAGCCTTGCCTCGTTCGCGCTTTGTGACACCGCGCTGCTCTGATGGGCCGATGCGAAATGCTTCTATTGAGGACGACTGATAACGGATTCGATCTTCCGCAGGGCACGATCGACCTTCTTATCATGAGGGAGGTTGCGCTGGGCCCGATTCACGGCTATACCATCGCCTAGAGAATCTCGCATCGCCTCAGGTCAGTCAAAATGAATAGCATAAGAATTAGCCGCCGAAGGCAACTTTGCCAGGGCAGAGGAAACACGCAAAGAAGTTGAGAATTGGCTAACGACATTAGGGATGCTGAAGTGAAGTTTCCCGTAGCTTCAGAAGGAGGGTAGGAACAATCATGAAAAAGAGAGAATTAGGAAACAGCGGACTTGAGGTATCAGCCCTTGGTCTCGGGTGCATGGGGCTAAGCTTCGGTTTTGGCCCGCCGACTGAAAAGCGGGCGGGAATCGCTCTCATCCGGGCGGCTGTCGAACGCGGCGTGACATTCTTCGATACGGCTGAGATCTATGGCGCCTACACGAACGAAGAACTTGTCGGCGAGGCGCTGGAGCCGTTCCGTGATCAAGTCGTCATCGCGACGAAGTTTGGCTTCAAGATCGATGAAAAAGGAAAAGGCGCCGGCCTGGACAGCCGGCCCGAGCACATCAGGCAGGTCGCCGATGCATCGCTGAAACGCCTCAGAACCGACGTGATCGACCTTTTCTATCAACACCGCGTCGATCCGAACGTTCCGATTGAGGACGTCGCCGGTGCCGTGAAAGATCTGATTCAGAACGGCAAGGTGAAGCACTTCGGCCTGTCTGAGGCAGGCGTGCGGACGATTCGTCGCGCACATGCCGTGCAGCCCGTCACCGCACTACAGAGCGAATACTCTTTGTGGTGGAGAGAGCCGGAACAAGAGATTCTGCCTACATTGGAAGAACTTGGAATCGGCTTCGTACCGTTCAGCCCGCTCGGCAAGGGATTCCTCACGGGCAAAATCACACAAGAAACAAAGTTCGACGCGAACGACTTCCGCAACACGGTGCCCCGTTTCAATGAAGAAAACCGCAAGGCGAACCAGGAGCTGGTTGACCTGGTCGGCACTTTTGCGCAGCAGAAGAATGCGACTCCGGCTCAGATCGCGCTCGCGTGGATTTTGGCGCAGAAGCCCTGGATCGCACCTATCCCGGGCACCACAAAGCTGCACCGCCTGGAAGAGAATCTCGGGGCGACCGCAGTGGAACTCACGCAAGACGATCTGCAGCGCCTCAATGAGGCTACCGCGATGATCGCGGTGCAAGGCGCCCGCTATCCCGAGGGTGCGCAGAAGATGATTGATCGTTAGGTAATCAGAAGACTGCTAACTGCAGAGGCAGGCCACCAGGTCGGACGTTCGATGGAGATGAAATTAACCCGCAATGTGCGGAATTTCGCGACCGATCACGCGTATGGTCGGGGAGGAAACAGCATGGAGAAGAGAAGGCTAGGGAAGAACGATCTTGAAGTATCTGCAATCGGGCTCGGCTGCATGGGCATGACTGCGGCCTACGGCCCCGCAGCCGATAAGGGCGAGATGATCCAGTTGATTCGTGGTGCCTACGATCTTGGCGTCACCCACTTCGACACCGCAGAAGCGTATGGGCCATTTGCGAACGAAGAGCTGGTGGGCGAGGCGCTGCAGCCGATCCGCGATAAGGTCACGATCGCCACCAAGTTCGGTTTCGACATCGATCTGGAAACCGGCGCAGCGGCGTTGTGGAACGAACAGCAAGCCCGAGCACATCAAGCAAGTGGCGGACGCCGCATTGAAGCGTTTGCGGACCGACCATCATTGATCTCTTCTATCAGCATCGCGTTGATCCCGACGTGCCGATCGAGGACGTGGCTGGAGCGGTGAAGGAGTTGATCGCCGAAGGCAAAATTAAGCACTTCGGCATGTCGGAAGCAGCGGTTCAAACCATTCGCCGAGCGCACGCGGTGCAGCCAGTTACTGCCGTGCAGAGCGAATACTCGCTCTTCTACCGCGGTCCTGAAACTGAACTTCTTCCGGCGCTGGAAGAACTGGGCATTGGCTTCGTTCCATTCAGCCCGCTCGGAGCCGGGTTCCTCACGGGCAAGATCGATGAGAACACGAAGTTCGATCCCACCGACTTTCGGAACATGGTGCCGCGCTTCTCGCCGGAGGCCCGCAAAGCCAATATGGCTTTGGTTGAGATGGTCAAGAGCGTCGCGGAACGCAAGGACGCGACGCCTGCACAAGTTGCACTCGCCTGGCTGCTAGCACAGAAGCCGTGGATCGTGCCGATCCCGGGAACGACCAAGCTGCATCGGCTTAAGGAGAATCTGGGCGCGGTGAACGTTGAGCTGACCGAGGGGGATGTCAAAGAGATCGATGAAGCCTCGTCTAGCTTGAAACTCGAAGGCGCACGCCTGCCTGAAGCGATGTTGAACATGACCGGACGCTGAAAGCAATCAGCAAGTACCTCTAACGCACAGGAGAAGAAAATGAAAGACGCATCGTTCCCGAGGGAGATGTGATCAACTGCGCCCCGGTGTAGAGCATTGGCACGGAGCATCGCCGGGAAGCGGCTTTGCCTACATCGTGGTTACACCGACTCAAAAGGGAAAGGCATTTTAGTTAGAGCCTTGCTTCATCGGATTCGGGCAGCGAGGAAGAACGGCTCCATGGTGAAGTTCGGCGGAAGAGACAGTGGCCCGCTCGAAGTGGATGAGACCTTCGTAGGACCGAAGCCTCAGAAGATGTACCGTGAGCGCCGTCTGCGGATGCAGACCGCATAGAGGGGCAACCAGAAGGTGGTTGTCATGGGTGCCACAGCCCCGGTCCGGGCATCATTGCGCGAATAGAAAACCGAACAATTACAAGCGATGAGAAGTTTGGCCGTATTGCGACCCGCTCCGTCTGGGAGGGAACGGAGATGCGGTCGTTTATTAACAAACTTGACGAACTTCTTTAACCGCAACCACCTGCCGACGAGGTTACATTTTTGTAATCAGTCGCAAGGAGCACGCCGACGGTGCTAGCGCGGTGTTTGCATCCAGGCGGATCGTTCACCACGCAGTGCCAAAGGAGCCGGTGACAACCAAGGTTCCGCCAAGGACAATTTTTGGCTGAAATGAGCCACGCGAAATTGGTCATGCTCCGGCTTGGGCCGCTGACGGACCAGCACAGAAATCGATTCAGAACGACTTCCCCTCAGAAAGTTGGAATCGGTCTATGCAACGAGAAGTAAAAGCGAATACCCGGGTGTGGATTGGACAGGGCGACGGGGTGACCCAGCCGGAGGCCAGTTCCGTCGCGATTCTGGCTGAAGAACCGAGCAGGATATGGAACCCCAGGGCGGTCTTGGCGGTGGTGAGTGCGATTCTCTTTCTGCTCGCTCCTGGCGCGCTCGTGAAAGCACAGAATGTCGTGTTGACGGGGTCGCTCAGCGGCCGCATTACCGACCAAAGCGGCGCCGTCGTACCCGGAGCTTCGGTAGTCGTTCGGAATCTCGCCACCGGCGTCCAACAATCTCTTCTGACCAACCCGGTGGGTTTGTACCGGTTGCCGGTACTCACGCCTGGCGCCTACTCCGTCACCGCGCATCTCACGGGGTTTCGTAATTCTGAGGCCCTGGTGCAAGTGCTGGTCGGCAGTACCACCTCCCAGGACTTCCGCTTGCAGGTCGGAGCCGCCAACCTCGATACAGTGATGGTTACGGGGCAGGGACCCCTTCTGCGGCCGACGGAGTCGTCTGCAAACACCGTGCTGGACCGCTCCTTGATCGCGGAGTTGCCGATCAATGGGCGGAATTACACCGACTTTTCGGTGCTTACTCCCAATACAAGCTATGACGGCGACACCGGCCTGGTCAGCATCGCCGGACAGCCGGGCGGCGAAGACTCGGGTTACGCCAACGGCAATGGCTCCAGCCGGTTTACTGTGGATGGCACCAACGCCACCAGTAATTATTTCGCCGACATTATTGGACGGTACCGGGTCCCGTATCTCTATGGGGAGGACTCCATTCAGGAGTTCCAGGTTTCGGTGAGTCCATACTCGGCCGTGTACGGAGGCGGAGCGGGCTTTGTGAATTCGGTGACCCGTTCGGGAGGCAACGTTTTTCACGGCAGCGCCTTCTACTACAACCGCAACTCGGCGACCGCTGCCAACGACGCGCTCGATAAATCCGCAGGAATTCCCAAGCCGCAGGACACTTTGCAGCAATTCGGCGCCGGTGTGGGCGGGCCGATCCGGCGCGATCATCTGTGGTTTTTCTTCGACTATGAACAGCAGCGGCGCAACGACCCTATCTCGGTGATCAATCCGGCGCTGGCGACCAACGCAGCAAATCTGCCCGGCTTTCTCGACACCCAATTCGGCATTCCTCTGGGGACGACGTTGCCCCTGCCTAACGGGCCATTGCCTTTGCCTGGCGCAGATACCGATCAATCCGTGCTGACCAACCCGACTGATCCGGCGTACCTGCAGCAAGTTGCAAATGTGGTCAACGCACTGAACTCCAACCTGGGTACGAAGCCGCGGCAGCGCAACGACCTTGTCTTTACGCCACGGCTTGACTATCAGGCCACGTCCCGCGACAGCCTCTTCCTCAGCGGGAACTGGAATCTGTTCGATTCACCGGGCGGAGAAAACACCGACCCCAACGTAGGCAACTACGGCACCACGGTCCTGGCCAATGACACAGTGCATACCGCCGTCGTCAACCTGGGATGGACGCATACGTTCTCCTCGCGTGTGCTCAATGAGTTTCATGCCGGCGCCTCGCAGGATAACGAAATTGCCACGCCCAGTGGCTTGTCGCCAAACCAGCCGACGATTGTGCTGGATAGTCCCTCGCAGTTCACCTTGGGCAACGCGGCATTCTCGGTTGGCAAAGTATTTGAGAGGCAGTACTCGGCATCCGACCGCATCGACCTGGTGATGGGAAAACATACGCTGCAGCTTGGTTTTGACTTCAGCTATGCCCGGGATTCAGACACCGACGACGGGGGCGCCGACCCGAACGCCGCAGTGGACTTCGGTTCGCCGCTGGCCAGCTACGAGTTCTCCAGTCTGGAGGCCTTTGCTCTTGGGGAGTACAACAACTTCAGCCAGGCGTCTGGTAACCCAACGTTCTCTTTTGCGGTGCCATACTACGGCTTCTACGCGCAGGACTCTTATCGGGTATTGAACAGTCTGACCCTGGAGGCTGGTTTGCGCGAGGACTTCCAGGTCTATCCCCAACCGGCAGCAAATCCCGCCTTCCCGCTCACCGGACAATACCCGAATCAATATCTGCGTCTGGCGCCGCGCCTTGGCTTTGCCTGGCAGCCGCGACCGAAAACAGTGGTTCGCGGAGGAATTGGCGAGTTCTTTACCGATATGAACGGTTTGAACTATCGCAACGCCGTCATTTCGAACGGGCTTCCGTCGCAGCAGGCCGAGGTGAGTGCCAGCTATATCGGCGGCCAGCCAAACCAGCAGGTTCCGACTTTCCCCACAACTCTTCCTGGCAGTTCTCCGCTCTTCCAGGGTACCCAGCAGGACATCTCGCTGGTCGCACCCGACTTCAAGGCTCCCAGCATCCAGCAGGCCAGCCTGCAGATCGAGCAGCAGATCTTAGAGAATACAACCCTGACCATCGGCACGATGTGGAATCACGGGGTCCACCTCTTCTCAGGCAGCGCCTATGACCTGAACCTGGAACCTTTGCAGGGCGCGACCACCTACATCGTGTGTCCGCCGGACGCAGTCACAGCGCCGTGCAGCGGACCCTCCGTCGTTCTGCCCAACATGGACAGCGGCCTGCTCGCCGAAGGCCGCGTCAATCCCAACCTTGGACAGATCAACGAACTCATCAGTCCCGGGCAAAATCACTACAACGCACTGTTTGCACAGTTGCAGCGGCGCATGACCCACGGCCTGGAACTCGAGGCTTCCTACACCTTCGCCAAGAGCATAATGCTCCACGGAATGGACTTCAACAATCAGTTCGACTTCAGCAATACGCATGCGCCTTCTTTGCTCGACCAGCGGCACAAGCTCTCGGTTGCCGCTGCGTATCTGCCGCACCTCGAAAACCTCTCCGCCTCGCACACGGGACGCACATTGCTTCAGGACTGGAAATTGAGCACAATCATGGCATTCTCGTCTGGCCGTCCGTTTGCGGGGCTCCTCGGCCCCTCCGCCAACGGCGACAATTTGAATGACACTGCCATCAATGAAGTTACCGCGAACACCGCTGCGGGGATCAACGGTGCGGGACCGACGCCAGGTATTGGCCTCAACTCCTTCTACGGTCCCTGGCTGGAGCGGGTCGATGTCGGCCTGGCGCGCAGCTTTGTCATCAGCGAGGGTAAGGCGCTACAGTTCCAGGCTGAGGCATTTAACGTTGCCAACCACCCTAATTACTACGTGCAAAACGGGGGCGGGATCGTCCAGACCCAGTACAACCCCATGGGCTACCCTGGCAACGATGATTGCGGAGATGGCCAGTCGCTGAACCAGACCTGCTTTCTGGTTCCCAACTCCGGCCCCGGCAACTTCGGAACCCTGCAGGAAATCAGTCCCAACGGTCTTCCCAGAGTCTTGCAGTTCTCGGCGAGATTTTCGTTCTAGGGCACCGCTCTCCATCACAGCAACAGCCCGACAAACAAACAGCTGCGGGCGTCGCTTTGAAGAATCCCTGAAATGCGTTGGGCCTGCGCGTTCCGTGAAGTAGAGCATTCTTGCTCAGACAAATCCGTGCTCGCTCTCAATGCATCCTGGCGATGGCAGCTGTTTCTTCTTTGACCAAATCATTCGGGATCGGGAGGTACCCCAAAGCGGCGGCCTGACGCTGGCCGGGGCCCAGCATCCACGTCAGGAAACCAGCAATTGCGTTTCGTTTGGCATCGTCCACACCATGCGCAGGGATAACGATCCAGGTAAAAGAACTAATCGGGTAGACTCCCGGGCCAGGAGCATCCACGATGGAGACCTTCAGGTCACGGCCGGGCTTTACGGAATGGCTCGCAGCCGCGGAGATGCTCTCCAAACTGGCTGACACGAATTCACCGTCTCGATTTCGAACTTTGCCGTAGCTGAGATGATTCTGCAAGGCATAGATGAACTCAACGTAGCCGATTGAGCCCCGCTGCTCCATGACCAGTTTGGATACACCGTCATTCCCATTTGCTTCCAGGCCTACCGGCCATTTTGGAGCCAGGCTCGTACCGACTTCGGCTTTCCACCGAGGGCTGCTCCTGGTGAGAAAGTCAGTCCAGGCATAACTGGTCCCACTTCCATCCGCGCGATGAACGACGACAATATCCAGATCCGGAAGGTGAAGATTTCTATTGCTGCGGGCAAGAATCGGATCATTCCACTTCTTGATCTTTCCCATAAAAATGCCGGCCAGCGCTTCCGGGGTGAATGCGATATCGCCTGGCGAGCCAGGCAGATTCACCACTGGCACAACCGCGCCTACCACCGACGGAAAAAAGAGATATCTATCCTCGTCCCCTGGCGCCAGCTCATGGATTACATCAGGGCTATCCGATGCTCCAAAATCGACAGTGTTCGAAAGCAGACGGCGAATCCCCGCCGCGGATCCGATTGGTTCATAGGTAATCTCTACGGAGGGATTTTCGCGGCGGTAGTTTGTAAACCATTTCTCATAGACGGGAAACGGGAAGGTGGCGCCCGCTCCTTTCAGCATCGTCGTGGGTTGAGGCAGGAGCGGTGTATGGGCCGGCGTTTGGCCTTGTTTCAAGGCATCCTCGAGCTTCTTGACGATGAGGATCGAGAGATCCTTCGCCACGTCCGCTGATGCCGCCGGCGGTGTCGCCAGGTAGGACCACAGCGTCTGGCCGCTCCTGTCTCTCAACTCAATCGAGAGGAAGCCAGTGTAGATGGGTGTGCCATTGGGTGCCACCGTTCCCAACTGCGGGTTGTGGCTGCGATATCCTTTGATCCAGATCTCGCCACCGCCACCGAGAATGTCGTCCGCGCTCGATTCGTCTTCGGCCAGCGATACAGACTTGATTTTGCGGAGCTCCGAGATTACGTCCTGGCGAAATTTTCCCGAGCTCTCCTGGGTAGCGAACGGTTCGACATAAATCCGCCTGGTTGAGTTGGAGGGGACAGTCTGCCGCGCGAACGCAGATGCGGCCATCCCGCAGCACAAAGCCAGGCTAATAAAGAACCGTAACCGGGAAATGCTCATCGCAGCAATTCTCCTCCAATTTGATAGAGCTCATATGATCTACCTATGCCCGAAAAGCTCCACACCGTATACGATTCGCCATTGCGCTGCTCCAAAGTTTTCGACGAATGCATGGCCGACACCCAGCTTCATCCGCATATTCCGCCCGGGACTGGCGTGCTCCAAACGCCCTGTGAAGAGTGCCTCCGTGCCTGTCTCGCCACTGAAGAAGGAGTGAAACGCTGTCTCCCCAAAAATCTCAGGCCCGGCAATGATCGCCCATCCGGTCGCCGCCGCAAACCTGCGTCCCGCACTGATGCCGTAGAGAAACTCACTCCCGTTTGGACTACCCGGCACAGGTGCATCATTCAAGGGACGAACATGGACGCCAAGTTGACCCGCATACGTGAAGGCACCCACATCGCCGGCAGTGAGAAACCGAAACATGCCACGATACCTTGCGTCCGTTACGTAATCCGAGCGATTTCCTGACGGAAAGATGAGCTGCGCTCCCGCGCCCAGACGAAGCGAGCCTCCCGGCTTGCCCAGCAAGCGGGCATCCACGCCGATCCTGCCATCCGACACAGTATCGGGAGTCGTCCCCAGGCTTACCGAAGGAGCAGTGAACTGATACGGGCCAAGGGTCCCGCTCGTTCCCGTAACCAAAAAAGGCATGGGAAGATTGAGGTAACCCCGAAAGCGATCATGGGTGACGGAAACCCCAACGTCCAGAAATCCTTCCTGGGACACAATGGCGAGCTTCTGCTTGCCATCCGGGCCTGTGACCACCAGTGGATTTCGTGCGTACCCCGACGTGACTGCGACAGCGCCACCCAGTTGGCCACTGATGTTGAGCTCATCCATCACCAACCAGCCGCCGCCGGGAGCCGATTGGTAGAGACGTTCGACCGCAAAGCCGGATGGTTGTTGTTGTGCAGTCGCCGTCTGCACGGAGCAGCCAGGCACAAACAATCCAGCCACTATGATGCAAACACTGCTGCGTATTGACTTAAAACTCGCCATGGATTCTCACGGTAAACACGTTGACCGGGCCACGCGCCTCGTTGAACCCTGGGTCGGAAATGTGCTGGTAGTCGCCTGTCAGCCAATAGATTTTGCGGAAATTGGCGCTGTAGAAAAGATCGACAGACCTCTCTGAGCCGGCCGTGATCGCGCCGTCGCCGACGAACCCGTCGATACCGCCCATCCCCAGGTACTTTGCATGAATAGCCGAGATCCACCCCACGTTTTCCCCAATTCCCACAACATCTCTCGAACGAGACCATGCAGTCCCCTTCGCCAGCAGACCCAGGGTGGCAGAACGATCGTCGGATGTATAGGCGTACACCTCAGTCTTCCCGTCGGCATACATTCCACGACCGAACACTCCGATGTCGTGGCCAAGATACTGTTCTGCAAATCCACCGATACCCACCTTCGTGTTTGGCTTACGGACCCAGCAAAGATCGGGAGCGGTTGCATTGTTCGATCCGTAGTTGAAGGTGGTGCAGGTGGTTGCGTTCTTTGAGGGGTCGGCTTCGAACGCTGCGATGGCATCGCTGAATCGCCCCATATTCTCGTGGTTTCGAAACGCGAGCACACGAACCATGCCTTCCTGTCCATGAATGCTGTGTTTGTGCTCTACTTCCGCTTGGTCTCCGTAGTACTTGAGGAGCCTGAAATCGACGGGTAGTTGGTTGGGTTGTTTGGGCGGAGTGATGCGACCCACGCGCACTGCCCAGTCGTCCCAGTGAAATTCTGCTATGCCCCCATAGGAGTAGCCCCTCGCGTCCGATGCAAAGTCATAGGCACCGTAGGTCATAAAACCCAGGCCAAGAAAACCCTGCCGAGGGTCGACGTCAAAGGCGTTGGTGTCGAAGAAATCGAGGATGGTAAAGTTGCCCGCGGCGAAGACGAGTCTTCTGCTGTCGTAATGCGTTCCCAATTGGAGCGGACCTGATTCCGTCACAATGCTCTTGCCGCCGAATCCGATCGTTTGCTTAACGAAGAGTCTCGATTTATAGATCTGCGGCACGGTCGCTCCGCCCTTCTGCAACTCGAAATTCTGGATAGCGCTGCCCAACCCCCGTAGTTGAGAAAAAGGCTGTTCCGTGATGACCTCGGGGACAAAGTATCCCTCTGCGCCCTTCCAAAGCCGGACGCCCAGGTAAAGTGTCGCGGTCCCGGTAAAGCTCCTTTCTGCGGTGGGTAGTAGCGAATTGATGCTGCCATTCAGATTGGTATACGGGGCATCAAAGGCCGGCTTCCAGCTCGAGATGTAAGTGAACTGGCCATAGGCGTTCCAACTTTCGTTTTCGATATCGTGCAGGCCTTTGGCCGCCAGCAGTTTCATGAAACTGAAGTCATCGTCGGGGCGAGGAGCGGGGGCGCCATTCTGTGCGCACGCCAGAGCGGATGCGAGCGGAATAGCCGCCAGTACCCACCGTGCCGATCTTACGACTCTGAGCAACCTCCTCAGACCCGATTGCGCCGGACAACGCTTGGGGTGGAGATACTCATCTGCTCGTGAGAATGCCGTACCGGTGTTTTCACCGTGATCTACAACAAAGACCGACCACCAAAAGCGCATCCCACCCCCGGATATAATGCCTGCTCCTGGTTGGAGAGTAAATTGACAGAACCGTAACAAATGTCAACCGCTCTTGAATTCTTCATCTCAATTACAAATGCCTCCCAAACTTCCTGCCGGGAATCGCTGGAAGTCCAAGGATAGGCGTTGCGACCGAGGGCAGCATCGTGGTTTGATCGTGATTGGTTCTTCAAGTATCCAACGCATAACCCGGCCATTTCGAGACTTCGCTGCCACTCCGAAGGAGGATCGAATGATTTCAGGCGCGCACGTTGTCGTTTACAGTAAAGATGCCGAGGCTGACCGTGCCTTCCTTCGCGACGTCCTGGGACTGAAATCACGTGGATGCAGGGCATGGCTGGCTGATCTTCGCCCTGCCGCCTGCGGAGGCCGCCGTCCACCCCTCCGAAGAGAACGGCGCCCATGAACTCTATTTCATGTGCGACGACCTGAAACTCGAGATGGATTCCCTCGCTCGACGAGGTGTTCATTGCTCCAGGATTCAGGAGGCACGATGGGGTTCCATTACGAAGATTCCGCTTCCAGGCGGAGGCGATGTGGGACTCTACCAGCCGAAACACCTCACGGCGTTAGGTTTGAAGTGACCTGCCCTGAATGCCTCACAGGTTCAGATGCGAAGGAAACAGTTCGGCAGGGAAGTCGAGTAGCACGGGAAGAATCAGCAAGAGCGAAAGCGCGGAATGAATATGGGCGGACGAAATCGCTGGGACAAATCAAATCGTAGAGATCCAGTCCCGCTTGCCTGCCGTCCTATCTCTTTCCGCTCTTCCACTCTTCAAACGAGATTCGCGGAATGCTGATGAAGGCATCGCGCGTGCGTACATAGTTTCCCAGCCCGTTCATGCGGCCGATCGCATGTAAGTCTTCGGCCTTGATGTAGGGCCCCGCCGGGTCAACATACCGGTCCTCCACGTAGATGGCGACCACGCGCCCCAGGATAATGCGGGACCGGCCGATCTCCATCGTGGTGTATTCGCGGCACTCGAGCGCCGCATGCGCCTCCGCCAGCCGGGGCGGCTTTACAGCGAATGACGGAGCGGTCGTAAACCCGGCAAGTTCCACCTCGCTCATCTCCGCAGGAAAATCGGTCGCGCAGATGTTCATCTTTTCAGCGATGTCTTCCGTGACCACATTGACGACGAATTCGCCTGTACGCCGGATGTTGCGCGCCGTGTCTTTGGGAACAAAATGCTGGCCGGGGCGGTTGGTTACGCCTATGCCGATGATCGGAGGGTCGGTACAAAGATAGTTGTACGCGCTGAAGGGAGCCGCATTCAGATGGCCGTCTTCGTCCAGGCTGGTGATGAGTGCGATGGGTCGCGGCGCTACCAGACCGACCAGCAGCTTGTAGGCCTTGCCCGCCGGGTCTTGCTCAAGATCAAAATTCATTGGTTTGCAATACTCCTGACTATTTAATGGTAGCCGAGTGGGCGCGCCAAAGTTGATCCCGATGCAATCGGAAGAAACCGCAAGCGGACGGAGCATCCTTGCCCGGATACCCCCGCGTTCTCGGTCAGCGAAGTTCGGCGCGCTGCGCGGCCGCGGTTGCCTCGATCGTTGCCGCGCCGTCCTTCAATCCCGCAGCTTTTGCCTGAATCGTGATCGCGCCACTCTGCCTTGAGGTCCGCACCACCACCAGCGCGCGTCCCTCAAACAGCTTGCGCCGGTCACCCCGGTACGAAGCAGGGTCCTCCGCGTCCCCGTTACCGACTGCAGCGATCACGCCCGGTCCGCTGATCGAAAACTGTACTTCCTGATCTGCATGCGGCTGCAAACGACCTTGTGCATCGATAGCCTCGACGGCCAGAAAAGACAGGTCCTGTCCGTCTGCCTTCACTTCCGATCGGTCCGCGGTGATCCGCAAGCCCACTGCGTCTCCGGCGGTCGTGAGAATGCTTTCTGCTACTGCGCTGTTCCCGCGCATGCCCACCACCCTCAGCGTTCCGGGCGCATACGGTACCGAAAACGTCGCCTTGAACTCCTGCTCGCGGCCAGTCGGCTTCTCCCCAATCATTTTGTCATTCAGGAACACGCGGACCTTCTCGGCGCCGGAGTATACCTCCACTTGCAGGTCTTTCCCCTCTTGCCCCGGCCAACTCCAGCTCGGCTGCGTGGGATACGTGGCCCATCCCACGGCGATAATCTTCTTTCCTTCCGGCTCGGGCAGCCGAACCGTGGCGTACACGCGATCCCCCCCGTTCCACAAAATATCCCGGTAGTAGGACTGCGGCTTGCGGTAGCCGGTCAAATCAAGATCGCCGCATACCGCAGCATGCCAGGGATACCCGTGGAACATCACCGCCATTGCGGCTTTCATGGCAGGATCAGAGGCGCCCTTGGTCATCTCAGCCATCACGTCGACACCATTGGCCATGCCCAGGAACATCTTGTCTATCACCGCCGGGTTGACCATTCCGCCCATGATTTGTTGTGCCATCTTTGCCTGCTCCGGCGTGCCATACGACCACGCGCCGATGCCGGATTCGCCCAGATAATCCATCGCCGTCCAGGTGAGATCGCCGAGGACGTACGCATTGTCGTGCGAGATCTGCCACAATGGGAACGCCTTGGCCGGATACGACTCGGTGGTCAGCATGATGCGCTTTGGCAGTTTCTGATGGTCTTCTGCGTAGGATGGAATCAGGTTGTAGTTGTAGCCGGTAATGTCGAGAAGCGAAAACACGGCTTCCGCATTCGGCGCCGTGGTCGTGCCCGGAAAGGCCAGTGTCAAGGGACGGGTGGTGTCGAGCGACCGGACCTGGTCGGCTAATTTCTTGCCGATTTCCTGACCTTGTTCGACCTCCAACTCAGGGATCTCGTTGCCGATTCCCCAGATCACAATCGATGGATGATTGCGGTCCCGCAGCACCATCGAGGAGATATCCCTCTTCCACCATTGGTCAAAGTCAGTGCCGTAATCGAACTTGACCTTGTGCGCCTTCCAGGTATCGAAGGGCTCGTCGAGCACGAGCAGGCCAAGCCGGTCGCATGCGTCGAGAAAAGCGGGCGACGGCGGATTATGCGCCGTCCGCACCGCGTTGTAGCCGGCCGCCTTGAGCAGTTCCACCCTGCGTTCTTCGGCGCGATCAAACGCGGCAGCTCCCAGCGGGCCATTGTCATGATGAACGCTGCCGCCTGTCAGTTTTACCGGCTGACCGTTCAGTAGCAGACCCTGTTCGGCCGACCACGATAGCGACCGGATACCAAACCGCGTCACAACCTCATCGATCACTGCGCCATCCCGGCTGATGCGCGAGACCGCGCGGTATAACGTCGGTGTAGCCGGCGACCACAGGGCAGGCTTGGCGACTGTGATCGTCTGCGCAGCTTCCACTTCCTTCCCCGCATCGATCGTAAGGGGAGACCGCGCGGTTCCGGCCTTCACGCCCGCGCTGTCATACAGCGTGGTCTCAACCGTAACTCCGCTTGACTTCGTTGACTCGTTTGCCACCCTTGTCCGAATTGAAACCTGCGCAGCCTCCGGCGAGACTTCGGGCGTGGTAACGAAGACTCCCCAGTGCGCCACATGCGTCGGTTCGGTTACAACCACGCGCACATGGCGGTAGATCCCTGACCCGCTGTACCAGCGGCTGTTGGGCTGGGCCGAGTTGTCCACGCGCACCGCCAGCACATTGGTTCCGTTGAAATTCAGATCGGGTGTCAGATCAAAGGTGAAACCGGTATACCCGTACGGATGAGTTCCCAGTGCATGCCCGTTCAGATACACGGTTGCATCCTTGTACACGCCGTCGAACTCAACGCTCACGCGTTTACCCTTCCAGTCGCCCGGAGCGCGGAACGTCTTGCGGTACCAGCCCACGCCGCCAGGAAAGAAGCCTTCGCCGGCGCCGCCGGGATTGTCCTTATCCGGCCGCCCTTCAATGCTCCAGTCGTGGGGCAGATCCACCGTGCGCCAGGTTGCGTCCGCGAACGAAGGGGCTTCGGCGCCACGCGGGTCACTGAGCACGAACTTCCATGCCGCGTCCGCCGCCAACTCCAGCCTCGGCGATGTGGGCTCTGCCGCGGTCATCGAAACCGTGGCGAGCGACAGGAGCATGATGCAGGTTGGGAGCAGGATGCGGAGATGCACTTTCACCTTCTACCTCTTTCCGGACGTACTTTTGCGAGAAGTCGCAGGCGTCGCTGGTGCGGCGGAGACCGCGTGTTGGTCAGCGCGAAGACCGAATAACATAATGCGAATCGTCTCTCGAAACAGCCGATCGATCGACTGACCGTATTCCAACTCGACCTTGTTTCCAAGGGAAGCCAGGCGCCGCTGCGCTCCGATCACCGCATTGATCACGGCATGCAACGTCAGATCCGGATCCAGGTCGGCGCGGAGAGACCCGTCGGCGATGCCCTCCCGGACCAGTTCGCCGAATGCCTTGAAACCCTGCGGATCGATTTGACCCTCCAGCATCAGAAGGCGCTCGGCCGGCCAGTCTCGCGCGTACATCGCATCGAACTGCGCCATGAAACGGATCTTGGACTGGTTGAGCGAAAGCTCATCGGCCATGTATTCAAGCAGGGCAGTGATTGTGGCCAGGCCGTTCGCCGCGCCGGAGATGCTCTGTCTGGCCCGCTCCGCAGCATCCGCCATGATCTCGCCGAGAATGGCCCAGACGATGTCGTCCTTGTTCGAAAAGTACTGATAGACCGTAGAGGGACGAAGCTCGCTGGCCGCAATGACCTCAGCCATCGTGGTCCGGTCGATTCCGCGCTCGTCAAACAGCTTTTCGGCCGCGCTGAGGATGCGCCGCCGCTGCCGCCCGCGGTGAACGTGATAGGTATTTCCCTTGGGCTCGGAATTTGTTCTGGGCATTCGCAGCACTTTCTAATCCGTATTCAATGTACAAAATCGAACATATTGTACGAAATAGCCTAGCGCCCACGTTTGATCATTGTCAACGGCAAATATTATTGCGTTGCCGCCGTGGCGCTAGGGTTACCCTTCGTCCCGGTCCCCAATCCCAGGAGCGATAATGGATCCAGCACATGACCTCGGGCAGGGAATAGACCGGCGAAGTTCAATTTCCCCATCAGGCGCATCGTCTATGAGCGAATTCGACAGGTTTTCCTATGACGCGGGACGCCCGCGCGCAACTCCGGACGATGCCGCAGATTCCCGTGGGTGGCACCGTGCCAGGCACTTGTTCGGCGCCGCGCCGGCGGCAAAGAGTCGCGGCAAATCCCCCACTTCCCACGGCGTGCGCCGGCGCGTTGCGATCGCTATTGCATCGTTGATTGCCCTTGCGATCATCGTTGTCATTGCCGGGCAGGTTACAAGACCTTCCGGGGGAGCAAAAGCGGAGGGAGCCGGCCCGCTTGCCGGTTTCGGCACAGCCCATGCTACGCTTGCGAAACCACCTGCCGGAAAGCCGTTGATTCCGCAGGCGCAAACTCCACCGCCCGTCGCGCCGCCGGTGGTCACAGCTCCCACCGTATCCCCAAGCAAGCCGACCGCCCCGGTCCCCAGCCAGCCGGCGTCCCCGCTCGGCGCTTCCCCCCTGCCGCAGATCGCAAGCGCCATGCCTCCCACGCCTGTGGTGTCAGCGAATGCTCCGTACGCCCCCATCGTCTACCCGGCGCGCCACGACAAACACTTCGGCGATAGTTGTCCCGGACAACTCACCCTGAGCAGCACCGGGCTGACGTTCAACTGCCCCGATTATTCTGACGGCAACGTTCAGGTCGCCATTAATCAGATCGCTGCGGTGGATGAAAACGGGATCCGGCTCACATCTGGCAAGAAGTACCACTTTTCGATACAAGGTATGACCAAGAGCGGCGAGCAGCAGATGTTTACGGACTGGTTAAATCGCGTCCACTGATTTCCGGCCTGAGAGCTTCGCGCCGGCTTCGCAGGCGAATTCAGCCCCCTCGCGAATCCAGCCCTTGTTCGGATCTATGAACCCAAATCAATAAATTCAGGATTGAATAGACCCCGTCCCGCGGAATCTGCCCCGGAAAATCGAGTTGCCGGTATCGAAGCCGTTGCGCTCGCGATTGACTTCAACCAATCCCATCTCAGTCCACGCCGGGTTCGAGGAGCACAGATCCCGCCCGGAGCCTGAATCGAATCCATCCTCCACGTCAGTCTTCCCGCATGGATTATCACGCGCCATAGTGACTGCAGTCACATTGTGGCGTGCATAAGTTCGCTTACAGTTTGCGAGGTATAACGCCCCCAAAACAGGTTCTGAAGAAAAGCACCCAGGCCCGCTAGTAGAGATCCCTTTATTTCTCGAGAGGTATTGCATGGCTTCCAATTGCCGGTTCCCTGTAGTTCCACGTCTGTTGCGAGGTCTGATTGTTGTGCCATTCGCCCTTCTTAGTATTGGCATTGTCACTCCAGCAGCAGCGCAAACCACCGCCGTCAAGTCCGCACCCGCGTCAACGATCAATGTTGGCAGTCAACCCGTAACCTCCGCAGCCGCTGGCACGGCCTCCACCCCTGCGCCTCAGCGCATGCGTGGCACCACCAACGCCCAGCGAAAGGCTGCCGCAGCTCACCTGGCTGTTCGCCGGGCCACGACACAGAGTGCCCTTCCAAGAGCCCACTCGATGGCGATCGTAGGGACGCCAGGAAATCCCGCTGGACCGGCTACCCTCGATCAGCTCTACTTCAGCGGAATGTATCCGAACTACGCCAACAGCCCGCTGCCGAATTCCTCTGATACGGTTAACTGTTCGGCGCCAAATTATTGCGGCATGCGCAAATTTGTCGATACGCTGCCGCTGTTGAACAAGGCAAACGACCTGGGAAACGCGCTTCCCGTCGCCGTCCCGGACACTACGACCTTTCCGGGGTCGGACTATTACGAGATATCGCTGGTTCAATATAGACAGCAGTTACACAAGGACCTTCCACCTGTGGTGGGAACCTATCCGAATCAGACCGGCGGTACGTTGCTGCGTGGCTATGTCCAGACCAATGGTCCGCTGGGTGCAAATCAACTTCCATATTATGCAGGTCCGATCATCGTGGCGCAGAGCAATCGGCCCCTGCGTGTGAAGTTTACCAACGCTCTTCCTACCGGCAGTGCGGGCAATCTCTTCATCCCTACAGACACCAGCGTCCTGGGTTCAGGGCTAGGACTCTCGACGGGTAACTCGCCCTACCTCCAAAACCGCGCCACGGTGCACATGCATGGCGGCAATACACCGTGGATCAGCGATGGCACACCGCATCAATGGACCATCCCGGCCGGGGATTGGGGTAACACCCTGTATCCGCGCGGAGCCAGCGTCCAGTTTGTTCCCGACATGTTCTTCGTGAACGGTAAGGTCGTTCCGCAATGCGGCGGAAGCGTGACCACTAACTGCTCCGACCCCACGGGGACCAACAATTCGGTTACTCTGCCGGCCGGCGCCACCAATGATCCCGGGCCGGGTTCGCTGACCATGTACTACACCAACCAGCAGAGCCAAAGGATGCTGTTTTATCACGATCACGCCTACGGCACCACGCGCCTGAATGTCTACGCGGGCGAAGCGTCGGTGATGCTGATCCAGGATCAAACCGAACTGGACTTGATCAATGGCACCAACAATTCGGGCGTGTTTACTACCGCCGGCGTCGCACCGGCCAAAGTCATTCCCGCCGAAGAGATTCCTCTCGTCATTCAGGACAAGACATTTGTTCCGCCAAATCCTGCCTCCACGACGGTCTACAGCGTTCCCCTCCTGGAAAATGGTTCCGGGTATACCACCGCTTCCGTGGGCTTCTCGGGCGGCTGCTCAGTCGAGCCGACCGCGACAGCCACTGTCGGCGTCATGATGGACCCGTACGGGCAGATGATCAATGGCGCGGTCACCAATATCACGCTGAATACACCGGGGTCCGGCTGCACCTCTGATCCGGTTGTCTCAATCACAGGCGACGGCACGGGCGCTGCAGCATTCGCATCGGTGGCGACTCTTTCGCAACAAGACCCGACATGGGATTCCGCGCAATGGGGAAGTTACGGCAACCTCTGGTATCCGCATGTGTACATGACCAATCAGTGGCCCGGCAATCCTGACGGCTCCAGCGTCAACCCGATGGGCCGCTGGGATTATGCAAGCTGGTTCTGGCCTCCCTTCAACGGCAGCCCCAATCAGTACACCGTTCGCGGCGAACTTCCTTGCCCCACCAGCTATGACTCGACCATGACCTGCCCCGGCGTTCCTTCGGTCCTGGCTCCCGCGCCCCCGAACGAACTCGATGGGTCTGTCCATCAGGGAGTGGGAAGCACCGTCTCGCTCACGCCTGAAGGCTTCATGGACACGCCGGTCGTCAACGGCGTCGCCTATCCGACCATGACGGTGGACCCCAAGCCGTATCGCTTCCGCATCCTCAGCGTGGCCAACGAGCGCAGCTTCAATCTCTCCTGGTTCCTGGCTTGCGATCAGAATGGCGCGCAGTACACTCCGACCTCAGGCGCAAGCTGCCCGGCCCCGACCGTTCCCGGAATCTCCGGACTCACCGAAGTGGGGATGGTTCCAGCAGTGACCACCACGGGTTTTCCAGCGTGGTGGCCGAACGATGCACGGGCAGGCGGCGTCCCCGATCCCAAAGCGATGGGTCCAAGCTGGGTGCAGATTGGCACCGAAGGCGGCGTCCTGCCGGCCCCGGATGTTATCCCGCCATCGCCAGTCACCTATGAACAGAACCTGCGCAGTGTGACGGTCACCAACGTTCAGAACCACGGCCTGTTGCTGATGTCCGCCGAGCGGGCAGATGCCATCGTGGACTTCACGCCCTATGCCGGGAAAACCCTGATCCTGTACAACGATTCTCCGGCCCCGATGCCTGCCTACGACACCCGGAATGATTACTATACCGGCGATCCTGATCAGACCGGCATGGGCGGCGCACCCACAACGCTTGCCGGCTTCGGACCCAACACCCGCACCATCATGCAGGTGGTCGTCAATTCGACCGTTACCGGACCGGCCGAGCCCGCCCTCAACATGGCCAACCTGAATGCTCTGATTCCGGCGGCATTCAACCTGACCCAGCCCGTTCCGGTTGTACCTGAGCCGGCATACAACAAGGTGTATGGGCAATCCTTCAAAGCCACCTATCCCACCCTTGCAAGCACCAGCATGACGTTCACTCCGATCGATCCAAGCACCAAGCAACTGTCGACCGTGATCAACCCGGCAACGGGTACCACGGCAGCCACGGTGAATCTGGGATTCAAGACCATCCAGGAACTCTTCGACCTGGATTACGGCAGAATGAATGCCACTCTCGGCACCGAGCTTCCGCTCACAACCTACAACAACCAGACCACCATTCCGCTGGGCTACATCGATCCCTTCACAGAAGACATCTACGACTCTGCCAACGTGTCAGGTAAGCCTGTAGGCGTGATGGGCGATGGAACGCAGATCTGGATCATCGTTCATAACGGCGTGGACAGCCATGCGATCCACTTCCACCTCTATGACGTTCAGCTCATCAACCGCTTTGGCTGGGATGGAACCAACCGTCCGCCTTTCCCAAATGAACTAGGGTGGAAGGACGTCGTGCGCATGAATCCTCTGGAGATGGACTTCGTCGCTTTGCGGCCCATGTCCCAGAACCTGCCCTTCCCTGTGCCCGATAGCACACGCCTCTTTGATGTGACCAAGCCGGCCGGTGCTGACGTCGCGATGACGGCGTTTGATCCGCAAAACAACGCCGCGCCGCAGATCAACGCGGAGATGCCGATGGGTTGGGAGTACGTCTGGCATTGCCATCTTCTGGGCCACGAAGAAAATGACATGATGCGGGAACAGGTCTTCCAGGTACCGCCGCAGACGCCGGTCAATCTCACTGCGTTCGCGACCAAGACTGGAAATGTCCTGAAGTTCACCGACATGTCCCTGAGCGAAGCCGGCTTTAACGTTCAACGCGCCGACGACGCGCTGTTTACCTCGAATGTCACGACCATGAACGCGGCGATTCCGGCGCAACCAGGCTGGAATACCAGCGTCACCTGGTCTGACACATCGGCAGTCTTCGGACATCCGTATTTCTACCGTGTGCAGTCGCTTCAAGCCGGATGCCGACTATTGGACGCCTCTCATCGGACCTCTCACCGGAGCAGGGCAGGGAACGCCGACAACGCTTCCCAACCTCGTTTCGCAGTGGTCCAATGTGCCAACCCTTCAAGCCAGCGCGGCAATCCAGGTGAACCCGACGATTCTCTCCTTCGGTTCGCAGGCTTACCTCACCACCAGCTCACCTCTGTCCCTTGGCGTATCCAGCGTCGGACTCGCCGGCCTGTTGATGAGCCAGATCAGCATCATCGGCCCGAACGCTGCTGATTTTGGGTACAACTCGGCCTGCCCGGCCACACCAACGGCGCTGGCAGTCAATGCCACATGCACCATTAGCGTGAGCTTCAAGCCTACCTATGCCGGTGCTCGTGTGGCCAGCCTTGTGATCAATTCGAATGACCCCAACACTCCCGCGCTCAGCATTCCGCTGACCGGCACGGGCGGTCTCATTCCGTTGACCATCACGGCCAGCAGCCCAACATTCAACTGGGCTCCCACTGGTCTGCCAGTGGTTACCCCGATCGTGAGCGGACTGGTGGGAACGGACACCATCGCCAGCCTCGGTACAATCACCTGCACCAGCACCTTCAAGGCTGGCGGTCTCCCCGGCACGTATCCAACGTCTTGCTCGGGAGCGACCAGCGCCGATTACTCCTTCACCTACGTCGCCGGAACCGCTACAGTGGTTCCGACCAAACAGCCACGATGATCTCGCCGGTGCAGGGAAGCATTCTGCCCTCGCCGACACAAACCTTCACGTGGACTACCGTCCCTGGAGCGACCGGTCTATCAGCCTCTGGTTCGGGACCAGCCCGGGGAAACACGAATCTGTTCAATTTCCTCCCGACCACTGCTACTCGTACACTGCGACCAACCTTCCGATGAACGGAAGCACGATTTACGTGCGACTTTTCACCGTTGATAAATGGCGTGTGACAAATATCTGGACTACACCTACGCCGGATTGCCGATGAAGGCGGCGATGCTCACTCCAGTACCAGGTACCACACCACTCGGGCGGCAAAGCCACCTTCACGTGGAGTGCCGGCATAGGCGTTGAGCCAATATAGCCTTTACATCGGAACCACGGGCGTGAATTCTTCAACCTGGACTACTTTCTCCCACTCACGACAACCACGGTGTCCGCAACAACCTGCCAAAGAACGGAAGCACGATCTACGTGCGTCTGTTCTCACTAATCTATGGCGACTTCCACCAGCTACTACAGACTACACGTATGTTGCTGGTCCGTAGTTTAGGAACTGTTCCTTTATGCTTCAAGACCGCACACGGCTTTGCCGTGTGCGGTCCTTTTCACAGTCCTGAAGTTCGTCACCCTAACGCAAGATTCCGAGTAACGCGACGTGCGACGCTGAGCGATAGGGATTCACTCCTCCGTTCGTCGTATTAAGTACATGAACAGATTCGCACCTGGCCGCAATTTGCTTGTAGTTATTGAACACGGAATACGAATAGTAAAGCCCATCCCCTTCACTGATCGAGTACCGTTTTCCCCTCGTTTTAACCAGATTCGCCAGAGGCCAAAGTCCGGCCGCGTGAACGGCCTGCTTTGCGAAGCGTGAAACTTTGCTCCCCTGTCCGAAATTGTTTGAGTCCGAGATGAATATCGCCTTACGAGCAACGCGCAACATCTCCGCTACTACTCTATTTGGCTCTGGAACGTGATGCAGGACCCCGAATTCGCACACGACATCAAAAGAGCCATTCGCAAATGTCAGGTTCATTCCATCGCCGTCGATAAGCTGCGTATCCGACAACCCTTTTGCATATCCAATATTTCGGAGTTCCTGCGAGGGCTCGACGCCAGTTGCTGCGACGTGTGGCATCTTCTCGCGAAGAGTGGTCAGCGCTCTGCCTGTACCGCTACCAATATCCAAGATCGACCGAAAGCCGAAGTGCTCCATGGCAGACATCATGAAGTGCAATGCGAATACGTGTTCACCACTCTCGGCCAAGTGTCGAGCGTCGTAGTTTTCAGCTGTGTCGGCGTAATAAGCTCGTTGAATCGCAACGTCTTTGTGCATCGAAGCCGATTTTGATGTCGTCATAAATCTATCCTCTCGGATATTCTGGGAGTATACCAGCACTCGATTTCGGTACCTTACGTTGTCGACTTGGCGAAGCGAGCCGTCTGTGCGAAGATGGAGGAGTCGGATCGGGACTTAAATCCCGAGTAGAAACGTCTAGTTTCCAGTCACATAGCAGTCGGGATCTCTTCCGACTTGAGGCCTAAATGGGTTCCGATTGCTCGGCCGGAAATTGGTAGCTGTTAGCAAGAATGCCGTCTTCCTACTCCTTCTTTACCGGCGCACCATTCTTTCGTCGGATTGAACGCATAATTGGATTTACAGGTTCAGATCCGGCCGAATGAACCGTGCGGTTCTTCGCGCGGAAACCCTGCTGAAAGACTGATAGGCCCTAAGGAATGACTGTGGCGCGAAATCGACAGAACAGATGCAGTTTGAATACTACTCTATGGTGATAATGAACTGAGGACGCTTTTGAAACTCGGAGCCTCTCTGACAGGCCCAGGATCTATGGGCGTAACTAATCCTCTACTCGCAAGGCACTGCCTTTCTCGACTCATGAAACATGCAGCTTGGCTTAGACGCGATCTTGAATGTTTAATTCAAGCAGGCGGGCGGACCCAATCTATACGGTGGCGAGTTTATTGATGAAGAGGTCTGCGGTATGAGTTCGGTAAAGCGGCGATTACTTGCCTCATTCGGCGCCAACACTTTTGGCCGGCTGATCACCACCCTCATTCAACTCATCTCCGTACCGGTTTTCTTACAGCACTGGGGCACGCATATGTATGGCGAATGGATTCTCCTCAATACCATTCCCAGTTATTTCGGTTTGAGCGATATCGGCTTTGGCAGCGTCGCGGGCAACGAGATGACGGTTGTCATGGCCCGGCAAAACGTTGATGAAGCGCTCGAAATCTTTCAGAGCGTGTGGGTTTTGACTACGTCGGCCTCAATCTTCACCGGACTGCTGTTGTTTGTTTCTATCTGGTTCGTGCCCCTCGAGCGTTGGATGCACCTTCACTACCTCAGCCGCACAGACGCGCGCCTGGTTATACTCTTCCTCGGCTTGTCAGTGCTGCTCAGCATGCAGGAGACACTGTTCGGGGCGGCTTTTCGATGCGTCGGGCAGTACGCATATGGAGCGACAATGAAGAGCTTCGTCGTCCTGGCGAGCTTCGCCATCATCCTCGTTCCGCTCATGCTGGGAGTGCAGCCCGCCGGCGTCGCCTTCTGTTATTTCATCGTGAATGCTGCCGGCACCATCGTGCTTTGGTTTCTGCTGAGGCGCAAGATTTCATGGATCTCTCTTGGCGTGCAGCACGCGCGGCGGCGGGCAATTCGTCGTTTGTGGATTCCCGCCATCTCGATGATGAGCATACCATTCGCGAATGTTCTTTCCCTGCAGGGTATTCTGTTTGTGGTCGGCCATGTTCTCGGTCCGATTGCAGTAGTCACATATAGTACGGCGCGTACGGTTTCTCGCAGCGCCAGTCAGATGATGCAATTGGTAAACAATTCGGTATGGCCTGAGATTTCTGCCGCATTTGGAGCGGGAAATATCAAATTAGCCCGGCGCCTGCACAGCAGAGCCTGCCAGATCTCCATCTTCCTTTGCCTTTCCATGGCCATCTTCATAGCGCTGGTGGGCAGGTTTGTCTGGAAAGCATGGACGATCGGTAAGGTTCCGACAGATTCCTCCTGCTGGATATTATGCTGCTCCAACTGGTGGTTTCTTCGTTCTGGTACACCAGCTCCGTGGTTCCGATCTCGATCAATAAACATCATACGATGGCCAGAGTTCTGGTCATATCGTCCTCTCTTTCACTCTTCTTTTCATGGATCCTGATGCGGATCCCCTATTTCCAGTTGAAGGGCGCAGCCGCGGGGATGTTGTTGGGCGACCTCATCAATATGATTTACATCGTGAAGATCAGCCTCAATCTTCTAGAGGAAACACCGGCAGGTTTCCTGGCCAGCCTGTTCATTCCGCCGAAGTTACGATCACCGAAAGGGATTGCCGCAATTTGAAATCCACGATCTGAAGAGATGAGGGCACGCCCTCGTTGAAAGACCGCCGGCCATTCGCCGTTGCGGAACTTTCCAGACGTCGAACTGCTTACGATCGGCGTCCCGCGGGCGTCAGTCCTTCGAGGAGACCGACCCAACGATCGCCATACTCCTGCCACCCTCCCAAACTTTGAACTCTCTTCAACGCGGCTTCGCTCATGCGTCGCTGCAAGGGTAGATCATCGGCAAGTTGCTGCATGTGGGCTCGCAATGCCTCTGGCTCGCGTATGGGAACGATGAATCCCTCTACGCCGTCGCGAAAGAGATCCTCCGCGCCAGTGTTTGTGCTGGCTATGACGGGACATCCGCAGGCCATTGCCTGCCCCAGAACCAGGGCAAGACCCTCCTCGATGCTGGGCAGAATCATCACGTGACTCGAACTCATGTAGCGCGCAACCTCCGCCTGCGGTTGCGCGCCGAGAAACTCGACATGATCCTGAGGCAATCGCCTGAGCACCTCGCGGATATGATCCTGCACCGCTCCCACGATCCTCAATCTCTTTCGCGGATGCTGCAATCCAGCGAAGGCCTGAAGCAGATACGGGATGCCCTTGCGCAGTCCGACCTGGCCCACATAAAGCACCTCGAAGCTATCGGATGGCGGCTCCGCGACCGAATAAAATTTCTCCAGACGGACACCGTAGGGAATCGAGTGAAGCTTCTCTTTCGGAATTCCTGACTCGATGAAAGAGCGCGCAGCAAAACTGGAGGGCACAGTAATCGCATCGGCAGCCTCGTACATGGCCACTTCGCGGCTATAAATGGCATCCCTGGCCCGGGACGTCTGCGGCTCGACCCCCCAGCGCCTGAACTCCTCGTTGACCAACCGTTCCTGATATCTCTGGTGGGTTGATC
The DNA here is from genome assembly GCA_963737665.1 of uncultured Acidobacteriaceae bacterium. Taxonomy (GTDB): domain Bacteria; phylum Acidobacteriota; class Terriglobia; order Terriglobales; family Acidobacteriaceae; genus Telmatobacter. The sequence continues at coordinate 226,999 of CAVTTW010000012.1, read as the reverse complement.
CACGGTCACAAATAAAAACAGCGCCCTGCCGTTGCAGACGCTTGCCGGTCTCGAGTCCGGCGCCTGACAACGCGATCAGAGCGTCAATCCCGGCGCCAGGAATCTGCCGGTTGAGCCACTTGTCAAAGACGATTGTGTTGGCGTAGCTGAGCGGGTCAGAAGCCCAGCGCGCGTAGCGCCCCGACATGAAATAGGGCATGTGAATCCACGGGAAGGTGCCGACTTTTGAATGCGCGATGCCCTCGCGTTTCAGTCGAGCCCACGGAAACGTGGAATACACTCGCTCCAAATGCCCATGTCGTTCGAGTTCACGCGCCAGATCAAAATGATGAAAGACGCCCCAGACGGCTTGGACGATACGCATTTAGGTGTTAGTGGCTCCAGTGGCATATACATCCCAGTGGATATATCATATCTTTATGATAATAGTTTTTTTTTTTTTTCATAGCATCCCAGCGGATATGTCAAAGCGTTATGATGATAGTCTCGTGCGTGACCTTGTTCCACGATAGCCTAGCCTAGCCAACGATAGCATGATGCAGGCGCGAATCTGTGGCCCCTGACCATCCCTGCCTCCCTTTCATTGCTGCCAGACATTGTTTTCAGCAGAGAGACTGTTGAGTAGAATGGAGAGCAGGAGGGGAGTGGTGCACATATTTGACCAGCACATTAGGGATTGCCCGAGTTGGTGCGTTGTTGCGGAAGCTGTTCCCATCCTGGTCTAACTGCTATACAGTGCGGGCATTGTGCTGGAGATGCCTGGTGACCATGTGAGCTGCCGAACGTTTAGGCGGGGGTCGGTTTTTGGAAATCACCGTCGCAGCAAGGTAGCTGATCACTTTTAGAATTACGATCATCCGTACGATGCACGTTTGAGTCAAGCAAGAAGCGGCGCAACTGGGAGAATTGAATGAATCTTGCTAATCCTTCCGTACCACGCCTGAGCCAGATAGTCAGGATTCTTCTTCTCGCTTTGTTGAGCATATTCTTCGTTAATAAATTTGGTGTCTTTCATCCAAAAATGCCGGCCGGTGGTCTGGATGCAAGCTGGAGCTACGGTCTAAACCAGGCTGTCTCGCAGGGCTTGACTTTCGGTCGTGACATCATCTTCACTTTCGGACCCTACGCGTCGGTCTACACGCGCGAGTTTCATCCTGCGACCGTCGGTCTCATGATTCTTGGCACCATCCTGCTTGATGTTTTGTACATTTGCTCTTTTGTTTGGCTGCTCAGGAATGCGAAATGGCAATGGGAATTTGTGGTTTTGTGTTCTCTTTTAGTTTTGACCCTTACCGAAGACGCATTTCTGTTATCAATACCGCTACTCGTCAGCACGCTCTTGGTTAGACTCCATGATCGCGGTAGGATAGAAGCGTTCCATAAAAAGAAGACGCAGATTGCCATTCTTCTTGCGTTTGCATGTCTCGGAATTTTGCCCCTTATTAAGGGGACTCTCATCCTGGAGACGGCAGGGACTTGCCTATTCTCCGCGATTTTTCTTATTGTCATACGGCAGAGAGCTCTAGCATGCGTTTGTCTTATATCAACGGCACTTTCCACGGTAGTTCTCTGGATGATCGCGGGACAGCGATTATCCGCGTTGCCCGGTTTCTTTGAAACTATAAGATTTGTAATCTCGGGTTATTCAGAGGCAATGGCGCTCAGCGGCCCTTCATGGGAGTTGCTTGCTGTCATGCTTGGTGCTGCGCTCATTCTCCAATCGATCGCTACCCAAAAACAATTGCTGACCATCCAACGAATCTTCTTGCTTCTGACATATTCCCTGTTTTTATTCGTTGGATTTAAGGCTGGATTCGTTCGCCAGATAGATGAGCGTTCAGCTATAACCGCAAATTGTCTTGCCTTCGGCTCGCTCCTGCTGTTGCTGTTCTGTACCGAATCGCGACTGTTTGCCCCACGAAGGCTCCTGGCTGTTGCAATCGCTGCGACAGCCATCGGAAGCGGTTTAACATGGACTAACAATTTCGTTGGCGAGATACGGAGCGTTGAATCCCCTTCTAGGCGCCATAAGGAGTTGCCGATTCTCGGAATTCTTGCCCATCTCCGGACCGATCTTGGCACAGGTAAAGTGATCTCGATGATCGCTTCATCGCAACCATTCCGGATTCTTCCCTGGGACTTCTCGTTCAGCTTGTGGAACCGTCAATTCGAAATGGCCAGGAGGCGAATTCGTGAGGATTCAAACCTGAATTTTGTCATGACGGGAACAGTGGATGTGTACCCTCTCGGGATATCGAACCTGTTGGCGATGGACTACCATTGGAATCCAAGGCCTATCTTTCAGAGCTACTCGGCCTACACCCCTGAATTGATTCGACTCAACGAAGCTCATCTTCGCTCGCCTGTTGCGCCAGACCAATTGATTCTGCATATCGATTCGCCGACGACCGATCATCATCCGCCGTCATTGGATGATGGAGCGAGTTGGCCAGCTATGTTGGATAACTACGTCGTGGCAGACACGACCTCGACCTGGATTCATCTGCAAAGAAAGTCCCTGACTGATCTGAAATCAGCGAGTCAATTCAACTCTGACCAGCTATCCCAGGCTCGGCTTGGCGAAGAAATAGTGGTACCGCCGTTTTCCGGTCCCGTCTTTGTTTCCATCTACGAACGCCCGAGCCCTTTGGGTGCGCTCAGAGGATTTCTTTTTAGGCTGCCGCCGCTCCTGATGCGGATCACAAAAAAGAATGGGGAGACGCTTGAGTTCCGGGTTAACGCTAACATGATGGAAACAGGATTTTTTTTATCTCCACTGGTCATGTCGAATGAAGACTTTCTGAATCTTTATCGTCATCGCGATGCCGTCGACGAAAACGACAAAGTCAGAAAGCTCTCTGTCGTCGTGACGGACGATAAGAATCTCTATTGGAACGATGAGTTCGCGATTAGTTTTAGGCAATACAAGTTTTCCGACAGTGACTAATCTCGTGTAGGGCAGAAAAGGAGAATCTGGTCCTCCAGCGTAAAGCCGGTCCCGGCCCAGATCGTGCGGACGCCTTCACTATCCACAATGGACAACTCTACCAGAGCCATCCCCGAGGCTAGGGACTAACGATCTTCGGCATTTCGCCAAGCAGCGATTCTTGAGGCGGGGATCGGTCTTGAAATCAGCGTCGTAGCAATGTAGCCGATCACTTTTAGAATTACGATCATCCCCAAGAGCGATGACGCGACATAGATGACCAGGAGAAACATCGACGAGGGTGAACAGACGCCAGCGAGCAAGACTTCGCCTCCGATGGGCACCAGCCCCCAGATGCTCTTCTCCGACGAACCTACCAGACGAGTGATGATGAAAAAGAACAGCGTGAAGCCGAGAAGCGTGTACACAATCAGTGCGAGCCATCCACCCAGGTCGAAGAACATGGCTGGGCTGCCGATCGAGATGCCGGTCCCGGTGTCTTCGTCGTTCGTCGTGATTTGCGCCTTGTGCCCCAATTCGTTAGACAAAATATATTGCGGGCGATCGGGCCAAAGCGCATGAGGCACCACCGAAAAGAGGACGGGAGCATACCGCTCGATGGATGTGTACCCCGATCTTAGATCGCTATCGATCAACATGTCGTCGTTTAGAAGTTGGGAATAGCGCTGGACGATATTGACCTTCGCGGTCGCGGTACCAAATTCATTGGATTCCCCAAAAGTGGCAGTGTAGTCGGAAAACGAACTGGGGTCGCGGATGAACTGGATAACAAACGCCGCCTTGTCGGAGAGTAACTGTGCATCACGAACCTCACTCCGGGCATTCTGGGAAAACGGATAGACAAAGCCCCACGCAACGAACAGAACCGTGGCCAAACCTAGAGTTCCGAACCAAGTGAACCGGTGTCGCGAAGATGCCGTCACCATAATCCAGCACACCAGGGGGGTGAGCATTCCCTCCTTGGAAGCATTCAGCAGGCCGGGCAGAATGGAAAGAAGGAGGAGCAACGCTACATACCAGTTCATCGCCGACTTTCCGTTCGTGGTGACGATCCGGACATACGTCGCGAGCATGACCGCGGCGGCGAACAGGGCGGGTACGAAATGGTACAGGGCCGCCAGGATAGTCCCATCCTGTAATTGCCCCGGCAATGTCATTATCTTGATCGTAACTCCTACGGCGACTACGCAACTCAGGGCACTGACAATCCGCAACTCGACTATCGAAAAGTGAATCTTGTCGAAAAGAGGGACGGGATGGCTCATGGACGAAACCATAAAAGCCGACGCCATGATACAGGTGAAAAAGACAGCGCACGTGCCGGCGGTTACAAGAGGATGCCGAAGGTTGTAATCTCCCGGCTGTCCGAGGAGCATGTGGGTAATTTCAGGAACAGTAACGTTGGGAAGAACCGCGAAAACGCAGAACGCCCCCGCCATATGCGTCATTCCCCCCATGCGGTTGAAAGCCATCACAGAAGTCAGTTGGGCTGCCAGCATCAAGAGCGCGAAGGCAGGATCAGTCCCCTGGATCATCTGAATTACAAGCACCACGGTAAGGACAGCGAGCAACGGTCCGAGTGGAATCGTCTTGGGAAAGGGTATGCGCATGCTTTGACGTTCTGGACTCCGGCCGCGGACGCGTGACGTGCCCATGCCTCAATTGCTGGACAAACGACATCTCTTCTCATCATGATACGCGAAGTGCCGCGCCATACCAATCCTCGAAGTTGTGACAGCGAAACGTGAAACGCCCGATTGACTGGTAAACTGGAAGTGATTGACTCACCCCTACCCCCGCTCGGACCAGAGAGAGGCTATTGCCGCACATGAGTGAATCCAACCCCTCGCGGTTGACCACGAGGAACTCACGGATAAGTTCCAAAGTCACCTATCCTGCGCTGGACGGATTGCGGGCTTTTGCGGTTACTCTCGTCTTTATCGAACATTTTGGTGGCGGTTCGCACGGAGGCTGGCTCCTGGAATGGTTCAACAGGGTGCGAGCCTTCGGCTCAGCGGGCGTAAGCCTGTTTTTCGTACTTTCGGGCTTTCTGATTACGGGAATTCTCTACGACACAAGGCTCGGTCAGCACTACTTCAAGAACTTCTACATTCGGCGCAGCTTGCGGATCTTTCCCATCTTTTACCTGGTCCTGACGCTTTGCCTGGTATTGACGCCGATTCTGCATTTCAATCTGCAGTGGGGACACATCTCCTTTTTCTTCTACCTCGGCAATCTCTTTGCAAACTGGAACTGGAGCCTTTACGAGCTGAAATCGCCGACTCATCCGGCCCTGTCAATCGACATGGCGCATTTCTGGTCCCTGTTTGTTGAAGAGCAGTTCTATCTGATATGGCCGGTCGTGATCTTCCTGGTGCGAGACCGGGTTAAATTGATCAGGCTCTCGGTTGCGGTCATACTTTTCGTACTCCTGCTGCGAATTGGCATGGTGTGGTTTCTTCCTCTTGAGACGGCGGAACGATTCGCGCTCCGCATGCTCCCTACGCGTGCCGATGACCTGCTGGTAGGAGCCGTGATGGCGCTGCTTCTGCGCGGGCCGGCGGCAGCCAGATGGTTGCGCAGTTCGTGGCTCTTTTTCCTCTCAGGGTCAACCGCCTTCTTCGTGCTGGCTTTATGGCGAGGTAATTTCGGCTTCAACGATCCGTACAATATGACGATCGGGCTGACTTTCATCAGCCTGGCGTCGGCGGGCATGATCGCCATGTCCATCCAGGATGGCTCCGTATTCTGTCGATCATTATCACTTCGTCCGTTGCGGATCGTGGGTAAATATAGTTATGGCTTCTACATCTACCACGTTCTGTTCGCCGACGCGCGCATTCATTACCTACTGTGGTGTACAAAAACCTTTCATTCCATGACAATCGGAGGCTTGGTGTATTCTTCGAGCTGGTATCTGATGACACTGGTTGTGGCGGGGCTGAGTTATGAACTGTACGAGAAGCGATTCCTGGCCATGAAATCGCGCTTCCAATACGAGCCTCGCGAGCCCATCGTTCGAGGTGTTGCTCCCGATGTCGGCGCATCAAAACGGGCGATGCATTAGATAAGATTACAGAAACTGATCCGCATCCCAACCCAGACGACGCGCAAATCGAAAGGTTCGAACTCAAATCCACCAATTCGGCGCAACCACTCTGGCAATCGCACGAATGGAACTCTTCAACGCCTCCTTGGGCGCGGAGTAGGCCGATGCCCGGTGAGCAGGATGCCCCAGCGGCGGTACATTACATGGAAAACGAAACAATATCTTGTGAGTGCTCTTCAAACCAATCAGTTTTTCGTAATAGATCCTCTCCATGTGAGTGATTGGTCCCGCCTCAAGTTCCCTGTAGCAGTTCTGGAGGTGTGCGGCATAAAAGGTATGCTTGAAAAGGATGATCGGGGTCGTTACATAACGATTTGCATCCTTTGCGAATGCTAAATTGGAACCTCGCCCATCCGCTACGGCATCAAAGTCGTCTGGAACCCGATCCAACAACCGGCTTATCGAGGGGAATCGAAACCTGCCGGATATTTTGATCATGTGAGTTGTGGCCGACCGCAATCTGCTGACTTGCAATCCGAGATCGAGCATCTTCAATTCCGCATAACCGTAATGGCCGCCTTTGGGATACTCATTGCAGTCCAGGCTCACAAACTCAACTTCCTTCCCAAGCGGGTTCTCCTCTTGGGCAATCTTCTCCAGGCTTCGTAGGGGATAGCCTGAGTTCTCAATAAATAGAATCTTCTTCAATCGCGGGTCGGGAAATGTGAGCCAGTATCTCAATGATAGGTGGTAATCCGAAAGGCGAGTTGTTGGATCCGCTCGCGTCAACGGATAGGCGCCTCCGCTCGGATCCACGCATCCCGTCATAACGAGTAAATAGCTGTTCATCATTCCCGCCCATGAGATTCCATTTCCTGTGTCGACTCGGTGTGGCTGTCAGATAGAGCGAAAATCGCCCCATTCCGAGAAATCAATCAGCGGCCAGCCGTTTCTGGTTTTCGTCTCAGGTCTAAACAGAAGTCCAGCTCTCCATACTTAGCGTAGCGGTAGTCATAACGATCCATCGCCGAGAAAAATGACTCTCGGGAGGCCTCACCGTGAAGCTCAATGCAGAGGTTCCGTACCCACGGCAGCCACCGGTCACAATCGTCGCGGAAGATATCCTCCTCAGCTCCTTCGATATCGATCTTAATAAGATCGACGGGCCCGAACCCGCTCTGTTCGATGAGGCTAGCGATATCCCATCCTTCTACAGAGATCCCGTTCTCATCTGTCGCCGCGGTCTCCTGTACCGTGTTATCAGCTGCGCAGGTCCTTCTATGAAGGATTAAAGACGTCCGCTTCGACCATGCCGCGCCGAACATCACGTGCGCTCTATTCCGGTACGGTGCGAGGTTATCCGAGCAAGCTTTGAAGTTATCCAGATCTGGCTCCAATGCGAACACGCGAGAACCTGGAAACCGGCTCAGGAAATAGGCGCTGGCGAGTCCCACGTTCGCCCCGAGGTCCAAAATTGTGCACAATGGAACCTTGGCCAACGGATGATACTCGTCCTCTATCATGATTTGTCGGAAGACAAATGGGTCGCTGGTGCACGCGCGGAGTCTAACTGAATGATCGAGGAATCGCGGCTTAATGTTGATACGATTTGGGCGATGTATATCCAGATTCAACTGGGCCGTCGCGAATATCCACTTCAAGGTCGCCACGAAACCGACTCGGTGGGTCGATCGTGCGCAAAAACGAAGAAAACGAGAGACACGACTTACATCCATTTGGGGCACCTTGCTGTGTGGGGTGGGAATGAACGATCAATTGCTGTCCAAACGTTCGACAGCACACGCAGCCGCCAATGGCCCGCGAAAGAATCGAACTTCGGTGTGCGCACTGGTTCGTCGCGAGTCGGTTTCAGTCAGTTCCGAGAAGCCCAGTCTTGCAAATCGTGTAATCACAGCGGGAGTTTTTGAATCGTCATGGAATTCCATTAACAGGTACCTGATCCGGCGCAACAAATCATCCGGGCTGGACTCAAGCAAATCGTATTCCGCGCCTTCAATGTCAATCTTACAGATATCGATGGGGCGGCCCGCAAAGTATTGACTGTACAGCGACTCAAAGGTTGTCGTCTTCACGGTAACACGCGGCGCAGTTCCTCCGGCCGCATTCTCACTCATGCTGTACCCTGTGCTGCCGCGGCTCGCGACAAGGGAAATCTCAGCGCCCGTCCCCGTGCCACATACGGCAGCATTGATCGCTGCTGCAGATGGCCCGATGTTACTCTGCAAATTCACCAAAAGCCGTGAGTAGGTGGCAGGGTTCATTTCCACGCTTACAACGGACGCCAGCTTGACACCCTGCAGCAGCAGCATCAAAGGAAATCCGCCCCCATTGGCGCCGATGTCCAGAACATGCGCAGGCTCCTGAAGCTTGAACTGCGGTACGTACTTCCGATACATGTCGCCTACAATGCATTCCCGTGTTCCAGTCTCATCGCCGCCGCGATGGTCCACCAGGATTTCTAGATTGTCTTTGCAGTACACGACCAATCCCGTCTTCCGATTCAACATTCGCCCCAGGAGAAGCGCCGGCCAATTGTCGAAAGCCATAACGGCCCGCGCGCCTGCGATCTTTGTTTTGATGGACATGTTCGACCTTCTTTTTCTCTCGCGATCGAGGGTAGCTTGGTCCAAAATACAGCAGCGCTGTCGAGGCTTAACTTGACTGCCCAGGGCGCTTCGATGTTATGCCAAGTCGATTGGTTAGTCCAAATGCCCGTCTTGCTCGAATGCAGCCTTCAGGACCCTCTCTGCAACCTTTTCATTCGTCCAGCCGTTTTTCAGATACCGCTGGCGTCCGCTCTCCGCCACCGATCGCCGCCAGCCCTCGTCGGATAGAAGTGCACGGCACTTGGCCGCGCACTCCTCGGCGCTGCTCCAAAATACGGCTTCTTTGTTTTCCTCGTAGAGCGCCAGGTGCTCATCGGTCCGTTCCGCACAGAACACTCCACCCAGCGAGGGAATTTCAAATGAACGCTGCGTATGCAGGTCACGATTGCCGATTGAGAGCAAGCCCAGACACACCTTGGCGGACTGGATGGCTGCCGCATACGCGTCATTGTCTTCCAGCCCTGGCCCCTTCCAGAAGGGCCGAAGTGTCTTCCACTCTCTGAGCCTCTCCCAGCGATTGCCGTAGATCGACAAGGGCACGCCGTACTTCACCAACTCCGCGAAAAATGCGCCTCTTTCAGGGAACGCTGTCCCTACAAACAGAACTTCGGAGGCCCATTTTGCGAAGTCTTCCTCGCTCAATTGTTTCGGCGCGTGCGCCACTTCATCCGCTGAACGGTAGACCAAGAGGACTTTGCGGGCTCCAAGAGAACGCGCCTCCTCGACGTTTTCCTTTCGTACCACAACGACCAGGTCATAGGCGCGCACCGCACCTCGGTACTGCAGCCAATAATTTACGTCCCGGTTTCCATAAGGATCGTCTACGTTATAGTTCACTACCCGCTTTGCCAGCTTCTTCAATTCCTCGACCAGTTCACGGGAAACTAGGCTGCCACCCTCGACCCACGCCACATCGAAAGCAGCGTGTCCAGAAAGCTGATCGACAACCCGGGTCCGAATCAAAGAGGCCAAGCCCATAGAACCGAGGTATCGTTGCCATGCCAACAAAGGGGACTTTTGGAATGTAATCTGAAACATCTAAGATTTCTACATCATGTGCGAGCCGCCGTAAGGCATTCAAGCGATGCACTGAAGTGCCGGATTTGCGTCCGAAGTAAAGGATCTTCATTCTAGATTTGGCTCCGCTTATCGGTTCCTTCCGACCGCGCAGGCCAGCCTTCGAGTTCAAGTTCTCGCCGCAATCGCATCTTATATATCATCTCGAAGGCAATTCAGTTGTGGGTCAAAAATGAATCGACCCAGATCCTGTTGCGCCGTTATCGCCGTTCGCGATGATACAAGTCTTGAACATCGGAACAGAAGCGCATTGCCTTAGATCGATATCTGATTCTTGCCCAACTCGTATCAAAAAGAGAGCCAGATACTGTATCGGATGGGTGACAAAATAAGCCAATCGGCATTTGCGAACCCCTTTGCCCGGATCGCCCTTCCAAAGAGACGTGCTAGTCATGGTCACCCTGTCGGAAGGCAAACTTTATTAATCCTTCTCTTCTCAACCGGATACTGCTGAAAAGCGTAACAAAAGACGGAAAATCCAACTTCAGTCTGCCTGAAGTTCTTGCGGCCAGTCAAGTGAATGGGACCGCGGAAACGGGTTGCTAAAGCCCGTGTGACGTGTGACTTAGCGACTGTCGAACCCTCAGAAACGGCCAGATGTATAATGTTGGAGAGGGCCTTCTACCCCAACGTCCTATGACATTCCAGCAGTATATTCAGCTTTCGGTGGTCGCAACGGCTTCTCTCACGGCATTGACTTTACGCGCGCAAACGACTCGCACAACCGAGCAGGACACCACCGGTACTACCATCACGAGTATTACAAGCCTTCACAAGCCTCGTTATCCAGCTCCACCTTTTGGCACGATTGATGACAGCAGCGGCGATAGCGTGAGCCTGAATGTGTCCGCGGCTCCTGATTTAACGGATGTCGAAGCTGCAGGTAAGCCAAAAGGCGGAGGGTCATCCGGGCAGGCGGCGCTGAGGGGGTCAGCCGCTTCTCAGTTTGCAACCCTCGCTCCTTCAACGGGCAAATACTCCGAGGGTGTGAGTGGGCGTAGCGCGGGAGTTAGCATGCATGGGGTGCGGACCGTGACCTTGGGCGCACCTTCGGCAGGTTCTAAACTCGCGCTGCAGCAGGATCATCTCAAGTCTCCATCAGGCTCTCTCCCTTTCTGAAAATGCCGCTATTCCGAATGATGCCGCACGACGTCTGAACCCATCGGCCTCCTTGCCCAGGGCAAAGTTTCTCAGCGCCGAGACTCATCGGAATCTCATGCGGCAATGTCGGACCAGTCTTCGTCAGGTTCTGGTCGCGCCGTCTTGAGTAAGGCTTCCGGTCTCAAATCTCGTGTTAAGAATTCCGCCACCGATTCAAGTGACTCCGTCTCGGATTCTGGTGATTCCGTATCGGATGCCCCGCAGGAGGATGGCAGATACTTCAAATCTCGATGCACCCGCCATTAGTGAGGTAGGCGCAGACGGGAAAAGCCGGAAAGAGGGCAGGCGGTTTTTTCGAGACCATAAAAGACCCATTCGACGATCCGTTTCCAGACAACATCGGGGGAATCGGGAAACTTTTCCAGATGGAGCGGCCGTGCGGAGAAGCGTGCACTCTCAAGAAACCTTCAGCTAATTCCGACGAAGCTACTTTTGATGAGCCTGAGTCCGGCAGCTCGATTCAGACGTCCAATCGCAGCGCTGGTAGCCTGTTTGGCGACGTATCTCACTCGGTGCTCCACCGCTCACTCGGCAGCCTCTCCGACGACACATCTCGATCGGGACCTCAAGCGCCGAGAAGCCTGAAGGACATTGACAGTCATGGAACGCGGCTCATCTGGCTCTGTGGTTCGGAAGGAGCCTTCCAATTAAGTACGCGATTCCAAGCGAAGATACTTGGAAATTGGATTAGTTTTGGACCCAAATGCGAGTCCGCTCAGTGCCCCCAGGATTTGTGATTAAATTGTATGAAGTAACCTCAGGTCTTGCATCTAGCCAGGAGCCACAGTTCCGGCGTATCAAACTTTATCAACCGTTGCTGCAGGCTGCTTTGGTTGATTGCGGGCTGCTCGACAAAAGAAGGCGCGCTAAGGTCAGATTCGCGCCACTACCGTCCGGGAGGATTTTGGCCAAGGGGTTCTAATACCGCTCAATATGTCAAAGACTATCGAAGCTCCTCCGAACACAATCAGTTCTGCCGTTCCGCTTTCGCCGGAAGTGCAGCCCGCCCCGGCGCCAGCGGCCCAATCGCTGATCGATGTCCGGCGGGTTCTCTTCGCGCATAAATACATGATTCTTTCGATTGTCGCAGTGGCGATTATCCTGTCATTCATATATGCGAGAACTCGTACCCCGTTATACGAGGCCAGGGCAACGGCTGAAATTGATACCTCTCGCGGTCAAACTATGGGCCTTTCCGATATGGTCGGAGGTGCGTCCGAGAATGGTACGACGCAGGTTCAGACGGAAGCGTTTCGTCTTACCGGCTCGTCCCTTATATTCCGTGCCGTTTCCGAGCTCGCCGTGGAAGGTCGTGGCCCCTTCCCGAACGCGTTCAAGCATGCTTCCTCGCCGATTACTGAGGACTCGATTCCTGCAGGCGCGCGAGCCTCAATCGTCGGCGCGGTTGCAGGTGCCCTGAAGGTCTCGATCGTTCCTCGAACCAACGCCGTCAGCGTTTCATACAGGCATCCCAGCCCGGTAGTCGCACGTGATCTGGTTAACAAGCTGCTCGACGTCTTTATGGAGCGTAGCGTCGAAGATCGATTGTTCGGAACCAACCAGGCGGCCGGCATGCTCGCGGTCCAGATGGAAGAACTGAAAAATCACGCCGCGGATGCCCAGCGTCAACTCGCGAAGTTCCAGGAAGAGCATAACTTCGTGGGGTCCGATGAAAAGGACAATCTCACCACCGCCGGGGTGAAGATCATCAACGAGCAGCTCGCCGAAGCCCAGGCAGACCAGATCATCAAGCAGGCTCGAGTTCGTCTCGTTCAATCCGAGAACCCCGAACTGTTGACCTCGCTGGCTCCCACACCAACTTTGGGAACTTTGCGCGATCAGGAAACTTCGGTCAAGGTCGAACTCGGTCAGCTCACGTCAAAATACGGCCCCGGCTATCCCAAGGTGCACGAACTGCAGACACAGTTGCCCGGTCTGGAGAAACAGATCGAAACCGAAAGTTCCAATGTCAAGAGGCGCATCCAGGAGGAGTACCAGACGTCCAGCAACACGGTTCAGGCGCTGCAACAGCGCCTCAATGATCAGATGCAACAGGCATTCAAACTGAATGAGAGCGCCGCGCAGTACGCGCTGCTAAGGGAAGACGCTGAGTCAAGCCGTGATCTATATGACGTTCTCCAACTTAGGCTTAAGGAATCCAGCGTTTCCGCTGCACTCAACGCAGCTTCGATGAGCGTCATCGATCACGCCGTCATCGCGCCCTATCCGGTTGAACCAAACAAGCGGAGAATCATTATGACCGGCGGCCTGGCCGGCCTCATCCTGGGCGGTGTTTATCGCATTTATGATCGAAGCTTTGAACGACACGCTTCAGACCTCTGAAGATCTTGAAACATTCTCTCGTTTCCACGCTTTGGGCGCCGTACCGCACTTTGAGCCGCAATCCCTCACAGTCAAGGATTCCGAGTTTGGGCAGCGCCAGATTCCTTCGCGACTTATCACGGTCACCGCAAAAGACTCGCTCGCAGCTGAGTCTTTCCGTTCCATCCGCAGTTCCATCATGCTCAGTTCCGCAGACCGTCAGAGCAAGGTCATCGTGCTCACCAGCAGCTTCATGGCGGAAGGAAAGTCTACCCTTTCTGCAAATCTGGCTATCGCGCTCGCCCAGCGGGGCGCCCGCGTGCTGCTGGTCGATAGCGACTTGCGGCGCAGCACGCTGAATAAGGTGTTTGGTCTGACTGGTTCCTTGCCGGGCCTATCCAACCTGCTCAGCATGGTTGATGAGCAGGATGTTTACGTCACGCCGGTTGCGGAAGTACCCACTCTTACGCTTCTGCCCGCCGGCGCCAAACCTCCCAACCCGGCCGAACTCCTGGCATCCAACCGCATGGCGGAACTCATTCATCGGTGGCGCGAAGAGTACGACCATGTGGTGATTGACAGTGCCCCGATTCTGATGGTTTCTGACGCCTTGGCCGTAGCCTCGAGAGCCGACGGTACCGTAGTGATCGTTCGTGCCGGTCTTACTCGCAAAAAGGCGGTTTCCCGTGCATTCGAGCTCCTTTCACGGTCCAACGTCAGAATCCTCGGCGCGGTCATGAACGACATTAACCTCAAAATCGAAAACTACTATACCTACTCCAGCAGAGGCTATGGCTACAACTATTACGGATACAAAGGACAAGGGGATGCTTATGGGACTGATCGCGATCAAACAAAGCGGTAGACGGCTTTGCCTGATTGCCGGGGCTCTCTTCGCGGTTCTGCTGCTTTCGCCGGCCGCGATGCTTGCTCAGGTTAGCGATGCATCCGCTCAGGGCGCGCGCAAGGCGCTCCCCGCTTCGCCGTCGCTGCCCATCTCCTTCGGAGATCTGATTCAGGTAGACGTCTTCGACAGCCCGGAACTGTCGACTTCCCTGCGCGTGAATTCCAGGGGAGAAGTGGAGCTTGCCTCTCGGTGGCGCGGTGAAAGTACAAGGGCTTACCGCTTCCGAAGCGGGTGCCGCGATCGCCGATCGATTGAAGCAAGCCGGTATTCTTCTCGATCCGCACGTAACGGTACTGATCGTCGAGTATCAGTCCCAGGGCGTCACGGTGACCGGCGAAGTCAGGACCCCCGGGGTGTACCCGCTGTTAGGCAATCGCACCGTGATGGACATGATTGCCATGGCCGGCGGACTGAACGAGAATGCCGGAAAGGTCGCCAGTGTCTTCCACCGCAACAACCCCAATGACGTGCGCCAGGTAAAGCTGAATGTCTCGGTTCAGACTCCCGCATCTATCTCTGAGAGCAACGTGGACCTGCTTCCCGGCGACACGATTTCAGTTTCCCGTTCCGGCGTCATCTATGTGATCGGTGATGTGGGCAGGCCTGGAGGCTTCCTCGTCGAACATAACGACCGTTTGACGGTGCTGCAGGCCCTTGCCCTGGCCCAGGGAGCGAATCAAACCGCCTCCCTGCATGGAACCCAATTGATGCGCAAGACCGAAAATGGGCGGCTTCAATACGGGTTTGACCTGAAGAAAGTCCTCAAGGGACAAAGCCCGGATGTCCTTCTCGCCGACGGAGATATCCTGTACATCCCGGTCAGCTACAGGAAGGTCTACACCTTGCGTGCGATCGAGGCGATGATTAGCGTGGGCTCTTCAGTCACCATCTATAAAACCGCCTACTGACGACCCGGAAACGCGCCACGGCGGAGGATTTTCTGGCCTCTTCGGTGAGCGTTGGCCCGCATGCCTGGGCTTCAACGGACAGGCTCGACCAAATCGGCCTCGGCGCGCTTGCGCCGGATACGGTAGAAGATGGTAAGCATCGTCACCGTGCCGCAACTCAGAAGGCTGGCCGCCATGCCCAGTACCAATGAGAGATCGTGTTGGTACGCGCCGTGAATGATGCCAATGGCCTGCAGTATGCTGAAGCCTCCAAATGTGATCAGCGAGATGCCCTCATCGGTCTTCTTGCGCCAGACGGCGATCACCTGGGGCACAAAGAGCAGGGCGTTGCACAGCAGTCCCAGCCCGAAGATCACGGCCACTATTTGCTTCATTCCTGGTTCCCCTTTTCCTGGTTCTGCGTCTCAGGAGACTGCGCCGCCTCCCCAGTCCGCGCCGAAACCCGAAGTGAAAACCGCCCCCCTACGCATCGTCCTAAAACTGGAAATAAATAAAAGGGCGATAGCCGAGTGGAAGAAAAGAAATCGCAAGCGCCCACATCAAACCGTACGCAAACGCGAAAGAGGGCAACTGCAATCGGCAGGCATTCTGTTGTAATTGCACCCGGCGCATCAGATATTGGAGGAGCAACAATGCGGGGCCCAATGCCATCAGCCATAACGGAATGGTGTCCGCGCCGCCGCGATCGAGCAGCATATAGCGCCGCAGCATGAGCCATGCTATTCCAAAGCTGGAAGAACGGAAAAGAATCCACGCCATGCAGACGAAATTCAGAGTAATGAACCAGGAGATGACACGACGCCAGGGTTCCTGCCACGGCGCAGGCGGAAAGATGCGCTTGACTTCGGCATGAACGACCTGTGCAAGGCCATGGGCTCCGCCCCAGGCCACAAAGGTCCATGCCGCGCCATGCCACAGGCCGCCGGCCAGCATCGTCAACATGAGGTTGCGATAGGTCTTGAGCCGGCTTTTGCTCCGGCCGCCCAGCGAGATGTATATGTAATCGCGAATCCAGGTGGATAGCGAGATATGCCAGCGGCGCCAAAACTCCTGGATACTTACCGCCAGGTACGGAGCGTCGAAGTTGAGCACCAGCTTGTACCCCAGCAGCGCGGCAACTGCGATGGCCATATCTGAATAACCGGAGAAATCACAGAAGATCTGGATTGCATACAGCCACACCGCGTTAATCGAGGCGACCCCCGTATAACTAGCGGGATGGTTGAAGACCTGATCGACGAAGGGCGAGATATTATCCGCGATACAGGCCTTCTTGATATAACCAAGCAAAAAAAGGAAAAGCGCGGACTTCACTTCGTCTAAAGTGACGCTCCGCTTTTCTGCCATCTGCGGAACAAAGTACTTGGGGCGGACAATTGGGCCTGCCACCAACTGCGGGAAAAAAGACGCGAACATCATATAGTCGCGCAGGCTCGGAACGGGCGGAATCTCGTGACGATAGACGTCGATGGTGTAGCTGAGAGACTGGAACGTAAAGAAACTGATTCCTACGGGGAGGATAATCCGTATTGTAGGGTCATTCAACGACATGTGCAGGGCGTGCGCCATGGCCACGGCACTGCCAACAAAGAAGTGGAAGTACTTGAAGAAACCCAGCACCGAGAGGTTCATGGTCAAGCTGGCGGAGACAAACAGCTTGCGCAACCTCTGGTTTTCCGTCTGCGAAATCTTCAGCGCAAAATAGTAATCTCCAGCCGAAAGCACCGCCAGCATGACCGCGAAGCGCCAATCCCACGAGCCATAGAAAAAGAAACTCGCACAAAGGATGAACCACTTGCGTGCGTTGTTGGTTTTAAGAGACCAATAAACGAACAGAACGACCGCTATGAAAACAAAGAAGCGCGGCTCGACAAAAAGCAAACTAACCTCCGCAGTCTATTTTTCGGTGATGCTCTTCGTACCACGTCTGCAGTTGGTCGGCAAGAATGCGACTGGCGATGGCGGCTCCCTCTTCATTGAGATGCGAATTGTCATGCCAATACTTCGCCTGAAACAGTTCGGGATGCAGATCCGGCCTGATACTTAGAATCGGCTCGGTGCCATGCGGTGTTTGAATTGTCTCCGGATAAAGGGAGAAACGATATCTATCCTGATAGAAAGGACTAACGAAATAAGTTACATGAAGTTTAGGGTTGTTGGAATCCGCAATCAATTCATCGATCAGGTCGTAGTTGCCTGGATTTAGTTTTTGATCTACAAAAACCGGATGCACTGCCGCACTCGCGTCACCTTGCGGAGGGGCATTTTTTACCCAGGTTTGCTGGAATACATGCAGTCCGCGCCGGCCGTCCTCTGTTTCAGCTTCCAGCAACTGTTGGTTGTCCGGCGGATTGAGCAGGTAACTGCTCAACATACCGACGTTTGCGTAGTGAAGACCCATCGCGGCCAATGCGTAGCCATCTCTCCCCAGCCGTCTAACGCGGCCGAGGCTGCTGTCCGAGAGACTTAGCACGAATCTCGTGGTATCCCAATCATAAATATTGATGGCGCGGGGATGGACAAGATGATTGGTAGTAAAGTTGGCGCCCGCGTTTAACTCCAACAACAGGAAACACGGTTGTTGATGCGTGGAACTCGCCGAAAAATGGCGAAGGAACTCGAGGGCCATTACTCGCTGCTCGGTCTGGCTGCCCCCTTCGATACCCAGGTTGACGCTGGGAGTCCTCCGCTGCATTGCGGTCAACTCATCATCGAATGCACGCGGGTCAAAACCTTCATTCACGTGACTCGATCCAAAGGCAGCTGCAAAAACCCCGCCCTTCCATTGATCGAGAATATTCAGCTTTTCACTGCGCATGTCCGCGTGCAGACGAAGGGTAGGCGGCAGCGAGAAGTGAATGATCGCGGCAAGGCTCAGGAACCCCAGGACAAACGAAAGAATCGAAAGGGCGACTCTCGCCGTACGGGGTGCATCGTTTTCCGGCGCAGCCATGTACACTCCATCGGGTCTCGATTCTAGTCACAGAATACCAGATGGCCGGTCTGTCCCGGAATCCCGGCTTATGCCGGCGGCAGCCGCAATGCCAACGCCGAAGTGCGGGACCTCATGGCTTCGCCCGTGCGCTGACGACTCCTGCCCGCCTGCGCCGTGCGCGGTAGAAAATAGTAAGCATCGTCACCGTTCCGCAACTCAGCAGGCTTGCCGCCATGCCCAGGATTAATGAGAGATCGTGTTAATAGGCGCCGTGGATGATTCCGATGGCCTGCAGAATGCTGAATCCCCCAAATGTGTTCAGCGAAATCCCCTCGTCGGTCTTCTTGCGCCAGACGGCGATTACCTGGGGCACAAAGAGCAGGGCATTGCATAGCAATCCAAGCCCGAAGATCACGGCGACTAGTTTGCTTCATTGCTGCTTCTCCTTTCCCCGCCGAGCCCAGTGGGATTCGCGGCGCGTCCTGACCCCGCGCCCCCCGCCCACGACAGATGATTCGCCGACCGGTAAGGTAATTCTTACCAAATCCGAGCCATTTTTACACTGATTTTCTGTTGGTTTTACGTACCTATCCTTTTATTTTATATAGATTTAGGCCTCAAACCTGCCTTTGCTCTACCCCCCGCATCACAACCTAACGGAGGGAAGAAAGTTCAATGACGAGAGTGACCTGGATCGTACTTGGCGCGGCCATCCTGTTTGGGGCGGGAGCAGTCATTATGCCCCTGGCCGAACGCAGTGGCGAACACGCCCAGTCTCAGGAGACTGCGCCGCCTCCCCAGCCCGCGCCGAAACCCGAAGTGAAAACCGCCCCACCCACGCCGATTGCCGAGAAGAAGGCGGAACTGGGCGACGATCAGACGTGGAATCCCGATTGGGACAAGGTGATCGAAGAAAATCTACCGCCGGTTCTGCTGTCTTCCAAGGTGGCGAGAGACGTGCGACCCTTCTGCCCACGCTTCACCCGCATGAGCGAGGTAGACAAGCGCGCCTTCTGGGCTTACTTCTTTCAGGCACTGGCCGGAGCCGAGGCGGGACTGGTCCCGACCAAGGACGTTCGCCATACCGAACCTCAGCTTCAGGTAGTCGACGACGTTACCCATCGAATGGTTCGCCAGGAGGGGCTGTTGCAGCTCACCTACATGGACCAGGAGCGCTACGGATGCGACTTTGACTGGGAAAAGGACAAGGACCTGCCCGAACACGACCCGGCCAAGACCATTCTGCAGCCCAGAAACAACCTGCTCTGCGGCGTAAGTATCATCAAGAACCAGCTGGTTGACCAGCACAAGCCGCTGCTCAGCTCCACCAGCTACTTCTCCACGCTGCAACCGGGAACGGCCAGCGTCAAGGTGTTTCTCAAGCAGATGGCCAACGTGCCGGCAACCTGCGGACGCCGCACCGAGCGTCCGGAGCGGAATGAGATGTCCGCCACAACCGCCTCCGCGAGCGGATCGAGCACCGAATCGGCAGCCAACGCACCTACGCCCTAACGCTCGCCCGGGTCCGCACAACTAGGCGCCGCAGCACGAACCCCGGGCCCGTTCAGGTGGGGACGCGAATACCAGTCGCGTCCCCGTTTCATTCGTAGCGGATGGCCTTCATCGGATCCACACCCGCAGCTCTCCAGGCGGGAAGAGCACACGCGAGCGTGGCAACCAGGGACAGCACCGCAGTCGCGGCGAGCAGAGTAAGCGGATCGCGGGAACTCTCCGCCGCCCAACTTGTCATGATCCTGTTCAGAGCCAGGGTTAGAAGAATCCCACAAAGAATCCCCGCACCGACACTGATCGCTGTCGAGTTGAAGACGATGCGCAGCACGTGGCCCCGCTGCGCGCCCAGCGCCACACGAATGCCGAATTCGTTGGTGCGCTGGGCTACGGTGTAGGAGACGACGCTGTACAGTCCGGCCGCGGCCAGCACCAGGGCCAGCGCAGCGAATGCACCAAACAGCCACGCCACAAGGCGCCCGCGGGCCCACTCCTGCTGATCCATGATCCAGTGTTCCAGATCTTCGACATTGCCCTGGGTTTGCTGGTCGTGATCGACGGAGTTTATCTCCTGCTGAACCGCATGAAGGAGCGTCAGCGGCGGCACTTCGGAGCGCACCAGGATCTGCGTCCACATCCGCATGGCGAGCGTGTACGGAACAAATGCCTCGGGAAGAATGGGCTTCGACAATCCGTCATTGCGCTTGTCGGCAATCACGCCCACAATCCGAATCCAGCTGTCTGCCCCGGGTGCAGCAAGATTATACGGCGGCAAGTCGGGCATCGCGGAAGGCGCTTTCAGGGAGTGACCGATCGGGTCTTCATTGGGGAAGTACCGCCGCGCGAACGTCTGGTTGATGACCGCGACGGGAGCGGCGCGGTGGTTTTCATCCTCGTCCCAGATGCGCCCCTGCACGGTGGGAATCTTCAGGACCGGGAAATACTCCGGGCTGACGAAGTTGAGGCGTGCCGGCTGATCCTGAAAAGGAGGCTTGCCCTCGATCTCGAAAGTGGTGCCGTTCCCGTTGGACGGCGGCGTGGCATTGGTCGAGATGGCGGCGAGGCTGACGCCCGGCACTTCCGCGACTTTTTCGCGCAGCCTCTCGAAATAGGCGGAACGTTCCGCCAGCGTTTTGTACGTGCCGTCATGCACCGGGATACCGACTGACATCACATTGTGCGGATCATACCCAAGCGGGATATGCATCAGGTGCATGAAGCCTTCGACGGCAGCGCTTGCGCCGGCCAGCATGAGCAGCGTCAGCGCGATCTGGCCGGCGATGAGTGCGCCATGCGTCCGCCTTCCATTCACATCCCCTGTCATCCGGCGTGTAGACGATTGCAGTGCCCGGCTGGCCTCGATCCGCGCCAGTTGCAGGGCCGGGTAGAGACCAAACAGCAAGCCCGTACCCATTGCAACCGCAATGCTGAACACCAAAACGGGCAGGTTGATCTGAATGGCCGCCTCGTGCGGAAAGGAGTATTTAGGCAAATTGTCTACGATGACCGCCAGGGTCTTGTAGGCCAGCAATACGCCCAGGGCAGTTCCAGTGATACGACAGCAGGAGCGATTCGGTCAGTAACTGGCGGACAATGCGGCCGCGAGTGGCCCCAATTGCCGAGCGCACGGCGAATTCATGCTGGCGTGTAGTGGCGCGCGCCAGCAGCAGGATGGAGACATTGCCGCACCCAATCAACAACAGCAGGGCCACGGCTCCAAAGAGCAGCGCCAGGGTGCCTCCAAGCTGCTTGATAAAGTCATCGTTGAACCCGACCACGTGGAGCCGGAACTTGGTGGTAGGAAAGTGTTTTGGCGTTTCCTTCGCGAACTGTTCGATCAGCGGCTGTAACGCTGCATCGGCCTGAGCGTGGGTTACGCCGGGCTTCAATCGCACACCGACATAGAAACTCTTGACCGGATCCTGGGTGATCTTCTGGGGGACGTAAACGTCGGCGTCATCCCAAGTGAAGCGCTGCGCGGCGACACCGACAATCGTGTAGTTCTTATGCACCATTTGCAGGGTCTTTCCGATCACATCGCGATTGGAACCAAAGTGCCGCTGCCAGAACTTGTAACTGAGCACGACCACCGGCTGAGGATCTTGCCCGTCGATGGCGTCGGAGGGTTGCAGGCCGCGGCCCAGGGCGGCAGGTACACCGAAGTAGTTGAAGGTGTTGGAACTGAAGAAGTCGGCCTCGACGTCTTCGGGAAGGTCGCTGCCGGTCACCGTCAGGCTCCAGCCGTCGTTCAGGAACGCATCTTCGACGACCGGCGATTTTCTGATCTGCTGCCATTGCGCGCCGGTCAGTCCGAACCCCCGCGGTTCCCCCGCTGGTCCCTGAAGCCGCAGATGGATCATCCGGTCCGCCCCCGCGTAGGGATAGGGGTCCAGAAGGATCGCGTAGACAATGCTGAAGACCGCGGTTGTGGCTCCAATGCCCAATGCCAGCGACACCACTGCGGTGAGCGTGAACCCCGGCATCCGGGTGAGTTGCCGCACTGCGAAGCGCAGATCCTGCAGGAGTTTTCTCATGTGAGCTCCTTCGGTGGCTATCCGGGATCAGGCCTTCCACTGAAAACAAAGGCCGTACCCATCGGGGTCGGTGAGGTAGAGCTGTTTCATGCCGTAGTGCGCGACTTTGGGCGGCTTGACGGACAATCCCTTGGAAAGAAGGTGCTGGTAAGCTCCATCGACGTCAGGGCAGCCGAAGTAGATGCAGGTATCCTGGTGGCCAGACCAGCGGCCCGGATCGGGCGCCTCGGGCTGGTCTTCCGGGTCGTAGGCGGTATTCAGCATGATCTCCGCTCCGTTGAGTTCGAGCATCGACCAGTTGACGTGGTCGGGGTCCGCAGAGAGGGAAGGGGAGGTGCCGGTTACGGTGAAACCGAGCACATCGCGGTAGAAGCGAATGGCAACCGGCATGTCGAAAACCTGGAGAAGCGGGGAAAGCCCGCGGACATCGATGGCCATGAGCGCAAGCGCCTCCGGTCAGACAGATGACTGGCGATTTGCACGTGGCGCGCCAGTTGAGTGTTACCGTATGTAGCAGATTCCAGAAGAGGGATGCGCCCAGGTTTACCGCCTGGGTGTCCGCTGGCGTTTCGATGTGTTCACAATCGAACGGTTCGTACGGGCAGGAGAAACGGTTGTGATATTTGGGGTTCGTTCCGCAATCCCGGTATACTCAGGAGTGCTATGGCACCCGAAAAAACCTTCTACCTTGAGACCTTCGGCTGCCAGATGAACGCCCATGACTCGGAAAAGGTGATTGGCACGCTCCAGCGGGAGGGCTATCACCGAGGTCGAGTCGGAAGAAGAAGCGGGCCTCATCCTCTACAACACCTGTTCCATCCGGGACAAGGCAGAGCAAAAGGTCTTCAACCGTCTCAACGACTACAAGAAACTGCACAAGGCCGGCAAGCGCTTCGGCGTGCTCGGCTGCGTCGCCCAGCAGGAGGGCGAAAAGATCTTCGAGCGCGCCCCGTATGTCTCGCTGGTCTCCGGATCGGCCTCCTACCGCAAGCTGCCGGAGATGCTGGTGCGGCTCGAGGCCGGGGAAAACCGCATCACGGGCCTCGACGACCGCCAGACCGACGAGACCTTTGAAACCGAATTTACGGCCCGCCAGAACCCCTACCGGGGCTACATCACCATCATCGAGGGCTGCGACAAGTTTTGCGCCTATTGCGTGGTGCCCTACACGCGCGGCAAGGAGCGCAGCCGCACCGCGGCATCGGTGCTGGCGGAGGCGCGGCGTATCGCCGATGCCGGCTATACCGAAATTCAGCTTTTGGGCCAGAACGTCAACAGCTACCGCGACCCGGAAGGAAAGCTGACGTTCGCGGAGCTGCTGGCGGCCGTGGGTGAGGTGCCCGGCATCCGGCGGGTCCGGTTCACCACCAGCCATCCGCGCGACTTTACCCGCGATATTGTCGAAGTCATCGATGCCGTGCCGACCCTCTGCGACCATGTGCATCTGCCCGTCCAGTCCGGGTCTAGCCGGGTCTTGAAGGCCATGGCGCGTGAGTACACCCGCGACTGGTATCTGGAGCGCATTTCCTGGGTGAAGGCGGCCAGGCGGCCAATCTCGCTCTCCACCGACATCATTGTTGGCTTCCCCGGCGAGACCCCCGACGAGTTCATCGAAACTATGGACCTGCTCGCGGAAGTGCAGTACGATTGCGTCTTCGGCTTCAAATATTCGCCCCGGCCCAATACGCCGGCACTGACGATGATCGACTCCATACCGGATGGCGAGAAAGCGTCGCGTCTTCAAGTGTTGCTCGATCGCCAGCGCGAAATTCAAAGAATCAATTACGCCAGGCATTTAGGCCAGACTATGGAAGTGATGGTTGAAGGTCACAATCCGGCACGCGGCCAGATCTCCGGGCGCAGCAGTCAAAACAAGCCGGTGAATTTCACGTGCCATCAACCCATTGCGCCTGCGCCGGGCAGTTACATGCAGGTTTTGATCACTGGATCGCATCCAAATAGTCTGGTGGGTCAGGCAGTCCAGGGCTGAGCGGGAAAGTCACTCGTCAGGGGAGGGGAAACATGGACGTCGAGGTTCGGATTCGCGGTCTCATGATGGACCCGGCCACAAACATGCCGATCGTGGTCCTCAAGGATATTGCCTCTGAAACCGTGATGCCGATCTGGGTGGGTATCTTTGAGGCCAACGCGATTGCCATCGAAATCGAGAAGATGGCAGCGCCGCGGCCGATGACCCACGACCTCACCCGAAACCTCATCCAGGGCTTGAATGCACAACTGGAACGCATTGTTATAACAGAACTTAGAGATGACACGTTCTATGCGGTGCTGTGGCTGCGACAGGGCGAAGAACTGCTCACCGTCGATGCCCGCCCGTCGGATGCGATTGCCCTGGCGTTGCGCTGCGACTGCCCAACATTCGTCTCCGAACACGTGATGCAGTCAGCCAAGCTGAACACGTCGGGTCCTCCCGACGGACCGACGACAGAGCAGTTGCGGGGCTGGCTCGAAGGCCTGAACGACGAGGACCTTGGCCGCTACAAGATGTAGCCGCTGCGAAGGCCTCTCGATCCTACCTGCGCAAAACTCGCGAACCCCACCCCTCATTCCCTGACCTGTGCTTCCGGGGGATTGCAGTCTTCCTGGAATCTTCGTATGCTCTGAAAAAACAAGAATCCATTCGATGCGAAAATCCCAGGAAGTTCAGATTGCCCTGCTTGCTGCCGTTGCCTTGTCACTCACCGCCTGCCGGGACGAGCGGCGCGATTGCGTCGATGACAATCGACGGCTGGTTCCTGATTCCGCCTGCCAGGTCGGCAGGCCCGGAACGCATTACGTCTACGGAGGGTCAAGCGGCGGGAATCTGGGCGACTCCGTCGTAGGCGGCAGAACCGTCTCACGGGGCGGATTTGGCGGCAGCGGCGGCGGCGACTCCGCCGGGGGAGAATAGATGCGCCGCCTCACCGTGACTCCGCGCAACAACTGGCAGGCCCGCGTCGAGAAGATCGGACTGACCTTCCATACCCTGGCCGACGGATCGCCCTATTGGGATGAGAGCGCCTACTGGCAGTTCACGTCCCCGGAAATCGACCGGCTGGAAGCGGCGACGGCCGAAATCCAGCGCCTGGCGCTGGCCGCGGGAGACGTGATTCTGAATCAGGATCGCCTCGCGCAGATGAAGATTCCTGCTGCCGCCGCAGCCGCGATCCGGGCGGCATGGAATGGCGAGCCGCCGGCGCTGTATGGGCGGCTGGACCTGGCTTATGACGGCAATTCCATCAAGCTGCTGGAATACAACGCCGACACGCCTACGGGCCTGGTTGAGGCGGCCGTGGCGCAATGGTACTGGCTGCAGGATTGCTTTCCGGGTGCCGATCAGTTCAATTCGCTGCATGAGAAGCTGATTGCCAAGTGGAAAGACCTCAAGGACTACATGAACACTCCGGTCTACTTCGCCGATAGCGGCAGCGACGAAGACTGGATGACGGCGGTATACCTCGAGGACACGGCGCAGCAGGCCGGGCTCAAGACGCGGCACATCCGCATGAGCGAGATCGGCTGGGACACAAAGCGGGCGAAGTTTGTCGACCTTGAAAACCGGACCATGGAGACCCTCTTCAAGCTCTACCCCTGGGAGTGGCTGCTGAATGAGCCGTTCGGGCCGCAGGCGCTTTCCACGTTGCCCCCAGCCTCCCGGCTGCAGGAATACGGTCCGCGCAAGGATCGGCGCAAGTGGGGATCGATGCTGTGGATCGAGCCCATATGGAAGATGATGTGGTCCAACAAGGCGCTGCTGGCGATCCTTTGGGAGCTCAACCCGGGCCACGAATTGCTGCTGCCCGCGTATCTGGATGGGCCGCGCGAGCTGACCAGCTACGTCCGCAAGCCGCTGCTGGGACGGGAGGGCGCGGGGATTGCGGTCGTCCGGGACGGAGCCGTGGTGGAGGGGTCGCTGAGCGGCGACAATCCGCAGGGATTCGTCTATCAGCAGCTGGCGCCGATGGCGAACGCGGCGGGGAAGGTAGCCGTCTTCGGCTCCTGGCTGGTGGACGGCGAGCCCGCCGGCATGGGAATTCGCGAGTCCGTGGGGCTGGTCACCAACAATACCAGCTGCTTTGTGCCGCACCTGTTCATGTAGTTCAGACCACAGGTACAGCGGCTGCGGCCGCCACTTCGCTCGCAATCTTGCGCAGTTCGGGGAGGACGTCGCCCAGGGCGACAGGCGGAGCGGTCCGCGTGCCGAGGCCGAAGTAGACCTTGCGATAGAGCGGATACAGGCGCTCGTAGATCTCGCTTGCTGTCCGGTCGGGCGTGAACGTGTTGTGCTTCAGGCAGAGAGCGTCCTGGGCTTCTTCAATGGTCTTGTAGACACCGGCGGCGACCATGGCGAAGATTCCCGACCCGAGGCTTGTTGGGCACCCCGGCGGGCACCAGCACAGGCTTGCCGAGCACGTTGGCGTAGACCTGGTTGAGGACCGGGTTGTTCTGCGGAATGCCTCCGGCGTTGATGACGCGATCGACGCGCACGCCGTGTTCGGCCATCCGTTCGAGGATGATGCGGGTGTGGAAGGCGGTGCCTTCGATGGCCGCAAACAGCTCGTCCTGCGCGGTGTGGATCAGGTTCCAGCCCAGCGTGACGCCGCCCAGTTCCGGATTGACCAGCACGGTGCGGTCGCCGTTGTCCCAGCTCAGCCGCAGCAGGCCGGTCTGGCCGGCGCGATAGTCTTCGAGGCCCTTGGCGAGTGCGGAGACCTTCATGCCCGGCGCGGCGGGCGATGGCTTCGAAGATGTCGCCGGTGGCCGACAAGCCCGCCTCGATGCCGGTGAACTGCGGGTGCACGCTGCCCGGAACGACGCCGCACACGCCGGGGACGAGCTCCGTCTTCCTGGCCATGGCGATGATGCAGGTCGAGGTGCCGACCACGTTGACGACGTCGCCCTTCGCGGCAGCCGGCGCCGAGCGCGTCCCAGTGCGCGTCGAAGGCTCCGACCGGCATGGGAATGCCGGCGCGCAGGCCCAGCTCCGTCTGCCCAGTGCGCAGACGAGGTGGCCGGCCAGATGATCCGAGGTCTGGTAATCGCCGGCCAGTTTGGCGCGAACGCCATCGAAGCAGCGGATCGAGCTTGGACAGAAATTCCTGCGGGGGCAGGCCGTCCCACTTGGGGTTCCACATCCACTTGTGGCCCATGGCGCAGACGCTGCGCTTTGCCTGCGCGGGGTCGGTAATGCCGCACAGGGTGGCGGCGACCATGTCGCAGTGCTCAAACGCCGAGGCGAACTGGCCGCGCTTTTCGGGATTGTGGCGCAGCCAGTGCAGGAGCTTGGCAAATCCCCATTCGTGGGAGTAGACGCCGCCGCACCACTCGATGGCTTCGAGGTTCTCGCGGTGAGCAAGCGCGGTGATCTGCTGCGCTTCTTCCTTGGCGCGGTGGTCGCACCACAGGTAGTACTCGTTCAGAGGCTGCATGTGTGCGTCGACCGGGACCACGCTCGATCCGGTGGTGTCGAGGGCGATGGCCTCAACCTGGTCTGCCGGAAATTCCCGCGGAGGCGACGGCCTTGCGCGTGGCGGCGGCGAGGGCGCGCATGTGATCCTCGTGCGCCTGGGTGGCAAAATCCGGATCTTCCCGCTTGCGATGCAGGGGATACTCCTCAACCGCCGTGCCCAGACGCCCGCGCACGTTATCCATGATGGAGACACGCACGCTCAGAGTTCCAAAATCCACTCCCGCAACGATAGCCATGCCTTGATACCTCGCCGAGCCGCCGCCGGCCATCCGTTCTTGGGGCGCAAATCAAGGAGCACCCAGTAAACGTTTGCCGGAAACATCACCCTAGTTTCCGCGCGACGCCCGTGTCAAGAGCCTTTCGTGGTCCGGCAATTCAGTCGCCGCAAGATGAGTGCTCCTCTGCGCACCCATCTTTCACTTGACGCTAAGGTCGCCGTCGAAATCGACCACCACGGCGTCGCCCTGAATCTCCAGAGAATGAATCTTGAGGCGATCGAGAGTCACTTTGTAGCCCGAGGTGGCCGTCGAGCCCTCCAGGGCTTTGCGCAGCAAGTCGGCAGCATTCACCCTCATGCTGGAAGGAATCTGGTGGCTGAGAAACGGCGCAAGCACGAAGTTGAGTTCGCGCTGATCGCTAATCCGCTCCAGGCGCGCGTCGCGGAAACCGAGAGTCTCACCCTCCCCATCGGGCGCCAACGACACTTCCGATGTGGGCGCGAGCGAAATGCCGATGCACGCCCCGTGCAGACTAGTACCAATGCGTGCGTGGGCTTTGACTTTTACCAGGATGCGGTCCCGGGTGAAGGCCAACTGCGGATCTTCCGCGTAGATGGCACAAGGAGTCTCGGACGTACCTTTTAAGTAATACCGTCCCCCTGGACCACCGAAAAGCTGTTCTCTGAGAGTTCTCTGCAGGGCTTCGCGGCTCACTTTCAGTTGCACCGCAGGGCAGGGCATCGCGCCCGCGGTCAGGACCAAGCCAAAGGCGAGAACTCCTTTCATTGCCGTCATATCCGTATCGTGCCACCTGGAGGGCTTGCGGCGCCAGTTGGTTTAATTCCGCGGGTCAGCGGGAATCCAGGAAGCTGCAGCATACGGCAGGTAACACCTATGTGTTATTGACCCAAATGACGGGTGTATGAAGTTGCAAAGTTTCTATCCGTAAACTATTGATTTTTGAATAAAAAATCCCTAAAATAGAACTCTAGAGTCGCCTCAGGACTATGAAGTGGTTCCCGCCGCGTACCTGGGGTAGCAAAAGCTTATTACTCACATTCCGTTTTAAGGACACCCATCAATGGCAAAGCGTCGTGGAAATCCGAATTGGGGCAAGCCGGAGCCCATTGGGCCGGTTGTGCCCACAGTGACCTCCTTTGAGCAGATCGTCAAGGAGTTCAAGCTCACTCCGGATCAGTATATCCGGTCTACCCGTCTCCGGGAGTGGGCTCGCCGGAACAAGAACTCGAAGTACATCCCGGAGGCCCTGTTAGAGGCCTGGGGCTTTGAAATCGAATCGACGTTGTAAGGTTCTTCTCTCGCAGGAAGAGCAAAAGCGCCGCCTTCGGGCGGCGCTTTTGCTGTTTGCGACATGTCTGGGTGAGAATAGGACGGGAAGAATGTAACCCATGGAACGTTTGATCGAAGCTCCTTTCACCGATGTGCCGGGCGCGCTCGCCGAGATTCGCGCGGGACGCATGGTGGTGGTCGTGGATGACGAAGACCGCGAGAACGAAGGCGATCTGACCCTGGCGGCCGAACATGTGACGCCGGAGGCAATCAACTTCATGGCGCGGTATGGTCGCGGACTGATCTGCCTGACCCTGACAGAAGAGCGAGCTGACCACCTCCGCCTGTTTCCCATGACCCAGCAAAACTCGTCGCGCTTCGGGACGGCCTTCACTGAAACCATTGAAGCCCGCGAGGGAGTGACCACCGGCATTTCGGCGGCGGACCGGGCGCACACCATTCGTACCGCGATCGATCCTCGATCGACAGCCGCAGACCTGGCCCGGCCCGGGCATATCTTTCCCCTGCGGGCGCGCAAGGGCGGGGTGCTGGTTCGGGCGGGTCAGACCGAGGCGTCGGTCGACCTGGCGCGCATGGCGGGTCTCAATCCCTCCGGTGTGATCTGCGAAATCATGCGCGATGACGGCGAGATGGCGCGCATTCCCGACTTGATTCCGTTCTGCCGGGAACACGGTCTGATGATTCTGACGGTCGCGGAACTGATCCGGTACCGTCTGCGGCACGAGCGCTACATCGTTCGCGCCGGGGAAAGCCGGATTCAGACCCGCCATGGCGAATTTCGCATGATCGCCTATGAGAGCGAAGTCAATGGCGGAGAAAGCCATATCGCGCTGGTCAAGGGCGATCTTTGCCCGGGGTGTCCTGCGTTCATGGACGGGCCATCGGGCCTGCCTGGCAGTGCGACGGCGCGGCCGCCATGTTCCCATGCGGTTCTGGTGCGGGTGCATACCCGCTGCACGGCGGGGGATGTCTTCGGGGCCGATTGCCATTGCCGCGAGACCCTCGATGAATCTATGCGCATGATCGCCGAAGAAGGCTGCGGGGCGGTGCTCTATCTGCACAACACCTCGCGCGGCTTTGCCATCGATCACACCCCGGAGGCAGCCTTTGAGCCGGGCGGCGTCGTGTCCGCGTCGGCAACCCGGGACGGAAGCGGCGGGCGCCTGATTCTGCACAAAGAGATCCGGGAGCGCGAAGGGGTGCAGGACCGGTCTGGACGCATTCTGCGCGCTATCGGGCTGGGTGGGCAGATCCTGTCCGATCTCGGTATTCAGCGCATCCGGCTTTTGTCGAACACTCCCATGCATATACCGGCCCTGGAAGGCTTTGGCCTGGAGATTGTCGAGCAGGTGCATATCCCGGTCGAGGCGTGCAGTTGGGTGAGCTGACGAACCGTCGACGGCCTCATCTGCGGGCAATTAGGGCTGTCAGATGGGGAACCGCAGCGGCGTGTCTTGCGTAACCCAAAGCAGAGGTGGTCCCGTGAGAGATCCGCGCCTTGCCACATATTCCCTCGCAGCCTTTGCAGTCATTGCGGTTGCATCTCTGACAGCTTTCGCCGAAGGTGACTGGCAGAAGTCGTATCCGGTCTCCGCGAAGCCCTCGATCACGATCAGCACCGGCGACAGTTCCACGGAAGTCCGCGCCTGCGGGGCTTGCCGCGAGGTACGTATTCGTGTGATCTGGAACGACCGGAAAAGCGACGAATACAACCTGTCCGAGTTTCAATCCGGCGATCACGTGAACTTCGAACTGAAGGAAAAGCCCTACATTGGCTTCCACATTCAGTTTCACAACCGCCGCGGGCCCCAGGTTACGGTCGAGACGCCGACCGCGGTCGATCTTGAGGCGCGTACGAACGATGGCGGCCTGCGCGTAAGCGGGATCCAGGGCAATCTCCAACTGCGCACCAGCGACGGATCGGTCGATGTTTCCGACGTGGGCGGCGCGCTGCGGCTGACTGCCAGCGACGGATCGATTCGCATCCACAATGTCACTGGAACGCTGGAATCGCGCTCTTCCGACGGCCATGCCACGATTGACGGGCGCTTTTCCGCGGTACAGGTTCATACCAGCGACGGGGCGCTGGACTTCACCCTCGCCGACGGATCTCAGTTAACCACGCCGTCGCGCATTGAGGCCTCCGACGGACGGGTGACGGTGCGCCTGCCGCGCACTCTCTCCGCCGACCTCGACGTGCACACCGGCGACGGCCATCTCGATTGCCAACTGCCCATCACGATGAACGGATATAACTCGACTTCGAGCTCCGGACATAACATCCGCGGCCGGCTCAACTCCGGAGGCACTCCGCTGACCATCCACACCGGCGACGGCAGCGTGACCATCGCGGCGCTCTGAGTCTTTGGGCGGATCGCCGTCCCAGTGCAAGTCTGTGGGCTCCTGCTGCGCATCCCCACGCGTCCTCTGCTAGATTTCTGGGATGGGAATCGCGTTGGATCCTTCGCGCACGGTTGTTCTGGCTTTGGACTGCCAGGCCGGCATCATTTCTGTCTATGCGAAGCCGCAAGAGGACTTCATCACGCGCGCCTCACAGGTGCTCAACGCGGCTCGAGCGGCCGGAATGACTGTGATTCAAGTTCAGGTTGGGTTTCGTCCCGGCTTACCTGAAATGAGCGATCGCAACAAGCTGCTTGGTCCCATCAAGGCCTCCAAGCCGCATCAGGAATTCTTTCAGGGCTGCGTCTGGCGAGATTCACCCCGCACTCGGACCGACGCCCGGCGACATCGTAGTTGTCAAGCATCGGGTCAGCGCATTCGCCGGAACGGACTTGGCCATGATCCTGCGCGCCAGAGAGACTCAAACCATCATCATGTTTGGCATCGCCACCAGTGGAGTTGTGCTCTCGACGTTACTGGAGGCCAGTGACGCCGACTATCGCCTCGTTGTCATCGAAGACTGTTGTGCAGACCTCGATATGGAACTTCAGTCTGCATTGATGCGGCGATTGTTTCCCTCGCGTTCTGACGTGATAAGCGCCGAGGACTTTGTGAAGGCACTGGAGACGTCGAACTGATGCCGCACTGTCCATAACTCCCCAAAAGATTTGGCCGAAACCGTTCCATTCCGCGATGCGCCGGGCTGGTTCTAAATCCTGCGCTGATCCACGCTCGCCAGCGTCACATCGGCCACTCCGCGGCTGCCGAAGCTGCGGAATTCCTTCACATCATGCAGATCGAAAGCCGGAGCGCCCTGTGGCACGCGCACGCGGAAGAAATCCGCTCCTTCTACATCGTTGAGCCAGAAGGCAGGCGCGGGGATCGGCTGCGCGCGTGATGACTTCGACGTTGCTCACGTCGAGGTTGCGGATATGGCGGCCAAATAAACCGGTCGCGGGCAGAGCGCCGAACATGTGCGGGTCGGGATACTTGCCGGCGTTCTCCTCGGGCTGCAGCGAGGCCATCTCCGCGGCTGCGCCACCGATCTGGTCGAAGATCACGTCGCTGATCTTGACGTCCTCGATCCTCTGTCCCGGGACCCCGCTGATGATCGAGGGTAGCTGCGACGCGCCGGAGCTGGTGATGTTGGAGAGGATGACGCGGCGCATCACGCCGGCCTTGGTGCCGGCCGGGCCGCGCAGGCGCGTGCCGAGGCGCAGGAACAGCGGGGCGCTGCGAATGTCGCGCATGGTGATGCCGGTAAAGGTGATGTCTTCAACAATGGCGCCATCTTCGGTTTCCAGCGCAAAGCCCTGGCAGCTCTCGAAGACGCAGTTGGAGATGGTGATGTTGATGAAGCCGCCATTCGATTCCGTCCCCAGCTTGATGCGGCCCGTGGGCACAGGCTGGACGTCCTTGCTCAAGGGCTTCCAGGTGCCGTCGATGACCGAGCCGATTTCGTAGCCGCCGGTCACGTAGCAGTTGCTGATGGTGACATTCTGCGTGGGGCGCGCGTAGCCCAGCGCAAAGGAACTCTTGGGGCAGATGCCGTCGTCCCACGGCGAGTTGACAGTGCAGTTGGAGACACGTACGTTGCGGCAGCAATCGATATCCATGCCGTCACGGATGGTGTCGATGGTCAGGTTATCGATGGTGAGGTTGTCCACGCCCGTGGCCAGCAGGCCAAACCAGCCCCCCTCGAGAATCTTGAAGTCGCGCAGCAGGACATTGCGGCAGTTTTTGAGGGCAATCGTCTTGTTACCGACGCCCGCCTTGTAGCTGTCGGGCCGCGTCTTCTCCTTGTCCCATCCGCGCGAGAGACCCTTGCCCCAGATCAGGCCAGGGCCGGTGATGGAGACGCCGTCCAGGTCTTCGCCCCAGAGCAGGGAATTGTGCCAGTGGTTGTGGCCGTAGTCCTGGTAGGGCTCCCAGGCGCCCTGTGGTTCGGCTAAATCGTAGCCGCCGGTCGTGGTGCCTTCGAGAGGCGTAGGTCCAGCCAGGATCACCGCACCATGATCGAGGTAAAGCCCGACCTTGCTCTTAAGATGAATCGAATAGGTGAGATACACCCCGGCCGGGAAATAGACGGTGCCCCCGCCGGCCCTCGCGGCGGCCTCGATGGCGGTGTTGATGGCCGGAGTGTCGACTGCGGCCCCATCGCCCTTGGCGCCGTGGGCGCGGACATCCGTCCAGCCTGGGACGGCACTTGCCCTGGTCCGAAGCCATTGCCGCCTGCGCCACTGCCTTGGGGCCGACCGCGCCCGCCAGCCCCGCACCCGCGATCTTCAACCACTCTCTCCGCTGCATTTTTTAGGTCTCCCTCCGGTATCGACATTCGTCCGGCTGGGACATTTTTTCATATGACCGCGGGATACCCGGAAAACATCCCGCTTTCGGCCGGCGGTCGATTTCCAAAGCCGGCTCTTGTAAGTGAAACTACGTAGCGGATTTAGCACAGAAGAGACGCGCGGAGCGCGGCGATTGCGCGCCAAAATTTCCCTTCGCGAAATCATTTCTTATGTCGGATAGAAGACCCAAGCGTTATGATTGACTGCGAACTCATTCAGGACGTTTTCGCGCCGGCAGACTCGCCGGCACTGCAGACGCTCTCGCGATCTCCTGCACCAAAAACAGCCACGACTCGGGAAAGACGAAAGGCTGGATCCGATGAGCGTTCATCTGGTAAATCCAAGCGACAATTCTTTTGGAACGGCGGTGATCACACCGCGCTGGTTATTCGTGCTCGCGGCAGCCACTCCGGGCTCGGCGGGCGACCCGATCCTGGTCGATGAATCCCTCGAACAGATAGTGCCTGAGTCGATCCAGGCCGGCGATATCGTCGGCATCAGCGTGCATACCGGCAATGCCCTGCGCGGCTATGCGGTGGGCAAGATGGCGCGCGCCCGCGGCGCGTGGGTCGTCTATGGCGGCATCCACGCCACTCTCTTCCCCGAGGAAGCGCTGGAACGCGGCCAGGCCCACGCCGTGGTCAAAGGCGATGGCGATGTGGTCTGGGGCAAGGTGGTCTCCGATTGCCTGGCGGGCACCCCGGGGCGGATCTATGAGGGCGGCCGCATCGAGGGCAGCCAGTTTCTTGCCGCGCGCTGGGACCTGATGAATCCGGCCAAGTACATGTGGGCCTCGGTGCAGACCATTCGCGGCTGTCCCAAGCATTGCTCCTTTTGCAGCGTATGGCGGACTGACGGGCAGAAGCCGCGGCAGAGGAAGTTTCAAAGCGTGGTGGATGAGATCGTGGCGCTGCGGCGGCTGGGCTTTCGCTTCGTGGCGCTGGCCGATGACAACTTCTATCCCGTCACCCTGACCGATCTGCGCCTGGCGCGGGAGCAGAAAAACTTTGCCAAGGTCGAAGAGCTGACCGCCATCCGTGCGGAACGCTTCCAGCTCATGGAAGAGCTGGCCAAGCTTCCCAAGGACATGGTGTTTTTCACCCAGATCACGATGGAGGCCGGCGAAGACGGGGATTATCTCGACGCTATGCGCAGGGCCAATATCAAGGGCGCGCTGGTCGGCGTGGAAGCCGTGACACCCGAAGGGCTCAAGGCCGTCTACAAGGACTGGAACTACTCCGGCGAGGCCCTGGCGCGGCAACTGCAGACCTTTAAGCAGCATGGAGTCCACGTGCTGGGCTCGTTCATCTTCGGCCTGCCGACGGACCGGCCGGCTACGTTCGACGCCACCGTCGAGATGGCGCTCAAAGCCGGCGTGACCTTTGCGCAGTTTGTGATGATGACGCCGTTTCCCGGCACGGTGGACTTTGGCCGCTGGGAGAAGGAGCAGGCGCTGCATCCAGCCATGGTCGGCGATGTGCCGCTCACCCGCTACTGGATGATTCCCACCGAGGTGCGGCCCAAGATGTTCACGCCCCACCCCACCATGAGTTCCGACGAGATTCGCGAGCGCACGCAGAAGGTGTGGGACCGCTTCTATAGCTGGCCCTCCATCTGGGAGCGGTCGGCATGCACGCCCAACTTCAGCGCCCGCATCGCCTTCATCTTCCTTTCCAAGCTCTACCGGCAGATGTATGCGGGGACGGGCATCTCAACCGACAGCGCGCGGCGCAAGAAGTCGAAGGCCTGGGCGCGATGGACGGCCAGGCAGTGCAAGAGGCTCTTCCAGGCCAAGCCGATGCCGGACCTGGCCTCGCCGTCGTGGGGGTTAAGTGGCCCGACAATAGGCCAGCCGCTGTTTGCTGGGGGATCGGGACAGCAGACACACGGCCCCTTCATCGTGCTGCCAGAGGAATAACTTCTGCCGTGGTCGCCGCCAACTGCTAAGGCATGAGCGTGAGAAATGCGACGCCGTAGCCGTTGAGCGCAAGGGTGATCCGGGGGGCCGGCGGAACGCCAACACCCGCGGGTCCCTTGGTCAGGTCGGTCGTGGCATCGATGGTGAGCAGGCTGGCCGCGGAAAATGTGCCTAAGCTCGTCGTGTCCACAATCACTGTCCGCGGATCGCCGGCGCCATTGTTGTCGCTTGGTGCATGCACGGCCAGGTCGACGACCATCACGCGGACCGAGCCGTCAGTGTTGCGGGTGGTGAGGGTTTCGATGGAGGACGTATCCGTCGCGGATTCTGCGAGAATGGCAGGGCCCGGAGAAGCTGCAGTTGACGGATAGAAGTCCGACAGGGTCCGGTCAACCCAGTAGCTGAGATACGCGTTGCCGTTCGCATCCACCTCGCCATATTGCTTGTCGCTCGAATACTGCCACTGGTAGAGCGCCTGGTTGCCCGCTTTTCCGAATTGCGAAAACACATAGGGACGCCAGGCAGCGAAGTAGGAGCTGGTGCCGCGCGGGTCGGCAACGAACGTCTGCATCGGATTGCATGTGCTCATGCCGTTCGTTGCGGCATAGTCGGCGTTGACGTTGTTTTCCGTGATCCAGATCGGCGTTCCCGCCAGATCGCTGCGGCTATTCAATTCCGAGGCGATGTAGCTCTCGACAGCGACAAATTGAGGCACGGCGCCGAAGACCTGCATATCGGTATCGGTTTGATTGCAGGTCGTGTAGACGTGCATGGCGACAACGTCGATCGGGGCGCTGACGCCGCCTGCGCTGGCCGGGGCAAAGAAAGCCGGTAAATAGACCTGCGGATCATCGGAATATCCCGTGCCCAGCGTGGAACCGGAGAATTCGAGCGCTACCAGCTTGATAGTTGGATCAACCGCCCGCATGGCCGGAGCGACCGTGTCGTACAGCGTGACGTACTGCGCGGCAGTAAGGCCATTGAAGTCCGGCTCATTGAAGATCCCCCACCAGGTGATGGTCTGGGTGCTCGGCGACTGGAAGTGCGTTCCCGCCACGTCGAAGCCGCCGGTGTTGTAGTAGCGGACCAGATTGGCAGCATAGGCGGCGAAGTCTTTGACGTGGTTGGCCACATCGAGAGTACCGCTGCTGTCGCACATCCACGCCGGTGCGGTGGCGATCTGAAACTCCGGATTGTGATCGGCGGTGTTCAGCACCGGCTGCACGGTCTGATCGAGGATAGAGAAATCCCAGTCAGTCGCGGCGCCGGTGTTGGCCTTCATGGGCACGGCCTGTGAAAGCGGCTGAAGGCGGATATGCTGCGGGCCGAGGTTGTTGAGCATGGCCTCGCGTGCCGCAGTCGCGGTGCCGAAAAAGTCGCCATCCCACTCCGCGATCTGAAACGAGGTGGCCATGAACTGCTGCAGCTTCCCTTTGACGCCCAGCATCGTATCGACGGCGTTGCTCACCGTGACCACGGGCGCAATCACCATGGTGAATTGTGTGCTTGCCATCTGCCCGGCGGAGTTTACGTTGATCGTCGCAGTGTAGGTGCCCGCGGGCGATGCGGGACTGGCGATGAATGTCAGCATGCCCGAGGGGTTGGTATCGGATGCCGCATACTTCTGCTGGACGCCGCCGGGCAAACCGTTCACCGCGACTAATGCGGTCTCGCTGGTGGAGGTGATGTTGATGTTCAGGTTGACCGGCGTTCCGTCCTGGGGAACCAGGATCTGGGAGATCGAGACGGAGACGGTAATGGTGGTGGGAGCGGGGCCGGGGGTGGTCGGCGAACTCTTTCCCCCGCCGCAGCCGCTGAGAACGTAAGGGAGGGCCAGTGCGGCGAGGCTCAGCGCAGAAGGTGAGAATCGCCGCAAGAGGCCCATCAAAGCTCGCTACCAGCCCAATACGCAGGCGAAGATCAGCGGGGCGACGATCGAGGCGTCCGACTCGATGATGAACTTCGGCGTCTTCTCGCCCAGCTTGCCCCACGTGATCTTCTCGTTGGGCACCGCGCCCGAGTAGGAGCCGTAGCTGGTGGTCGAGTCGCTGATCTGGCAGAAGTACGACCAGAGCGGCACATTGTCGCGCTGCAGGTCCTGGTGCAGCATGGGCACTACGCAGATGGGAAAGTCGCCGGCGATGCCGCCCGCAATCTGAAAGAAGCCGAGCGGCGAGGTCATCGTGGTCTCGGTGTACCACTCGGCCAGCTCCATCATGTACTCGATCCCGGTGCGGACGGTGTGGACCTTCTCGACGTCCTTGGCAATGCAGTGGCCGGCATACATGTTGCCCAGCGTCGAGTCTTCCCAGCCGGGAACAAACATGGGCAGATTTTTCTGCGCCGCCGCCAGCAGCCAGCTGTTTTTGGGATCGATCTGATACGACTTTTCAAGATCGCCCGAGAGCAGGATCTTGTACATGAACTGGTGCGGGAAGAAGCGTTCGCCGGCCTGGTCGGCGCGTACCCACTCCTTGAGCACTTCGTTTTCGATGCGCCGCATGGCCTCCATCTCGGGGATGCAGGTGTCGGTGACGCGGTTCATGTGGCGGGCAAGCAGTTTGGCTTCATCGGCGGGGGTCAGGTCGCGATAGTTGGGAACGCGCTCGTAGAAGTCGTGCGCAACCAGGTTGAAGACGTCCTCTTCGAGGTTGGCGCCGGTGCAGCAGATGCCGTGGATCTTGTCCTGGCGAATCATCTCCGCGAGCGAGAGACCCAGTTCGGCAGTGCTCATGGCGCCGCCGATGGTAACAAACATCTTGCCCCCGGCAGCCAGGTGATCATTGTAGGCGTTGGCGGCGTCGACCAGCGCGGCGGCATTGAAATGACGATAGTGGTGCTTGATGAAAGATGTAATGGAAGACATGCTTTTTGCTTACTCCAACTATCTAAGCTACCACACCGCAATTCGCGCAAAATGAATGTGCCAGGCCACGAAAGCGGGCTCAGACGCCGGCTGGATTCGGCCATAGTCAAGCTGCGGCCCGCTACCGTTGGTACACCGGCTGTGACTCCTGTCACGGCAGGAACTCGGTGAAAGGCATCTCCTCGAATGCGTGATCAGTTCAGCAAGAATCTTCACCTGTTTCGTAGTGATATCCCTGTTTAGCTGGGCTTCCGGGGTAAGTGCCGAGAAGAAACCCAGCAACGAAGATTGCCTTACCTGCCACTCCGATGCGACCCTCACCAAGGAAGTGAACGGCCAGAAGGTCAGCCTCTTTGTGGACGGTGCCAAACTGGCGCATTCCATCCACGGCAGCATGTTCACCTGCGTGGATTGCCACAAGGATGTGAAGGGCCTGGGCCACCAGACCACCCCGAAGAAGATCTCCTGCTCGGACTGCCACAGCGATGCGCAGACAGGCCTACGATCATAGCCTGCACGCCAAGCCGGCGAAGGCGGGCATGGCCGCGGCGACCTGCCAGGACTGCCACGGCGACGCGCACCAGATCGTCGGCGCCGACGACCCCAAGTCGCCCGTGAGTCACGCCAATATTCCGACCACCTGCGGACGCTGTCACGGTCAGAAGTTCCTCATGGAATCGAATGGCGAGAGTGCGCAGACTTTTCTTTCCTATCAGGAGAGCGTGCACGGTCGCGCGGTTGAGAAGGGATCGCAGAAGGCCGCGGTCTGCACCGATTGCCACGGCGCGCACGAGATTCTCGCCGCCAACGACCAGAAGTCGCCGATCTACAAATTCAACGTGCCGGCGACGTGCGGCAAATGCCATGCCCAGATCCAGCAGACGTTTATGGCCAGCATCCACGGGCAGGGAATCGCGCGCGGCAACGGGCTGGCGCCCGTCTGCACGGATTGTCACGGGATTCACTCCATCAAGGCGCATCTCGATCCCAACTCGCCCGTATCGGAGCAGAACCTGGCCAGGGTCACCTGCGCGCGCTGTCATGAAGGCGTGCGGCTGTCGCAGGAGTTCGGGCTGCCCGGGAATCGCGTGTCTTCTTACATGGACAGCTATCACGGGCTGGCCGCCGAAGGCGGTTCGGTGGTGGCGGCCAACTGCGCGAGCTGCCACGGCGTGCACAATATTCTGCCGTCGAGCGATCCCCACTCCACCATCAACCGCGCCAACCTCGATGCCACCTGCGGCAAGTGCCACCAGGGCGTTACGCAGAAGTTCACGTTAACCCGTGTGCACCTCGGCGATGGTACGCACTCCAGGGACATCGATTCCGTTGTGGTGCGGTGGGTACGGCTGATCTACGTCCCGCTGATCATCCTGGTCATCGGCGGCATGTTCCTGCACAACCTGGTGATCTGGCGCAGCAAGCTCGCCGCGCGGCGCAGAGCCCATCCCGCCATGATGACGCGCATGTCGGTGAATCAGCGCTGGCAGCACCTGGTCTTGCTGACCAGCTTCATCATCCTGGTGATTACCGGCTTCGCGCTGAAGTTTCCCGACTCCTGGTTTGCGCACGTCTTCGGAATGGGCGAAAAACTGCGCGGCATCATCCATCGGATTGCGGGCGTGGCCTTGATCAGCGCCGGGATCTACCACGTGTTCTACGTGATCGCGGCGCGCGAAGGGCGGCGGCTGTTGCGCGACCTGGCGCCCACGGTCACCGACGGCTTCGATGTATTGGTGGCGATGCGCTACTACCTTGGGATCAGCAGTCAAAAGCCCGCGTTCGGCCGCTTCAATTATGCCGAGAAGGCCGAGTACTGGGCGCTGGTCTGGGGCACCGGACTGATGGGCGTCACCGGCGTCATGCTGTGGGCCAAGGTGTGGGTGGGCAACCTGCTCTCGCGCTGGTGGGTGGATGTGGCAACTGCCGTCCACTACTACGAAGCGATTCTCGCCACGCTGGCCATCGTGGTGTGGCACTTCTACCAGGTGTTCTTCGATCCCGATGTCTATCCCATGAACGGCGCATGGTGGGACGGCAAGATGCCGGTCGATCACTATCGCGAAGAGCACGGGCTGGATACGGAGTCGCTTGCGGAGGCTGACAAGGAGCTCGGTCGAAAGAGCCTGGAGCCGGGAAGCACAAAGCCCATTCCGGAGGCGGGGTCGGATTAAATCGGTCCCGGACCCTGGATCGCAAAGGCGTCGCGATTCCTGGCGCTAGTAGCCGGCGTCCTGTACCTGGGCAGGGAGCCGAACCCGTCCGATCACACCCGCCACTCGTCGGCGCGCCAGCTCCTGATCCGTTCCTTGATCTGCTTGCGGGTGAGGTTCTGCTCGAGAGCCTGTTCAGCCAGCGCGACTACCTCGTCATCTGCCGCAAAGCGCAGCGCGATCAGCTGATCTTCGCTAAGCCGATAGATCTGCGTGTGCCAGGCGGCAGGCGCCAGGGCCTGCAGCCGAAGCCGTTCTTCGAGACGGATCACCCGGTCCTGCACCTTGAGTGGATACTGCCGCAGCCGCAGCAGCAGCAGGATGGCCGGCGAGGGACAGGATCACAAACCATCCACTGCGCATGCCGTGGTGGCGCCACAGGTGGATGATGCTGTAAATGAAGTTAAGAATCAGGACGGGGGCGAGGACAAAGTGAAACACCGGATCGAATTTGCCGTGATTTTTGAAATTCTGCGAACTTGTCTTACTCATGGGTAGCCACGACTTCCTTCATCCCGGAACTTACAGCTGCGGTTGAAGACATGCGTCCAGTAGCGCTGGCAGCGGCGCCGGTTCCGGGGGCACCAGCGCTGCCCGGATTCTGAGCGGCGAGGGCGTCCGATGTCAACAACGAAAGATGATCGGGGGTGACAATCGCCGGGTGTTCGGGCAGCAGCGGGTACCGTCCGCGCACAAGGTAGTCCACAAACAGGCCGCCGGCGAGATACGGGTTCATGATGGTGATGGGGATCGCATAAGCCGTGGTGATCAGTGAGGCCGACACGCTCTTGTTGGAGCGGCTCATGCGCCGGTAACCCGGGATCTGGGGAAGCTCCCATACGGCGAGCTGCGTTTCCGGATGCGTTCGGGAATAGCGAACCAGCTTGTAAGTGATCTGCCTGGGCGTAGTCATGGCCGCGTCCGGGAACAGGGTGCGCCGAAATGTGCGTGGAAAATACAAATTCAAAATCGAGCGCGCAAAGTCGGCGCAGTTGTTGTAGATGAGATCGAAATGCGAGCGATTGTCCTGCGCGTTTAACTGCGCGATGACATCATCGTCCTGCTCTTCCGTCGTGGCAAAGCGGAAGGCATAGGTCCGGCGCTCGTAGGAGACTCCGACAAGCTGCGTCCATCCGCCGCGCACCAGGTTCCCCTCAAAGACTCCCTCCAGGTCGCTCATGTGCGCTTCGTGATAGCGACCGCGCAACCGGCGGACCGTGTTCCGATCGACGCGATCCGGCACATCCGCAACGTTCTCGACCGAATAGAGATAAGGGACGAGCGGCATGGCCACCCAGTCGTACCCCGCGATTCCCTCGTAGCGCGCAATGACCGCACCGTCTTCACCCGCACGACAGCGCCGCAGTTTGACCGGAGTTTCCGCACAGATGCGCGCGAAGTAGATGGCGGTATGCCCGGTCGGATTAAGGGTGCCGAAGAAGCCGTAGGGCTCCTCCAACAACAGTGCGGCCTGGGCATGGGATTGAGTGCTACACGAGGCGAACAGCGCCAGAAGCATCAGAGTGCATGCCATTGTGCGTGTCGATCGCATCGAATTCCTCTTCGAAAAAGCTCTCTCTTTCTCAGAGAGCCTTCGAGAAAATATCCCTCCGTTATGGGGTCGATGTGGAAGCTGGATTCCCTCACTGGTCTTGGATTCCGAAACTTCGGATCGGTTTACGTCCCGCTATCAACTGATCCAGATCCTAAAGACGACACCACACACCTTTTGCCTTTCCTACCAGACACGTCCAGAGGGGAAATGTTGCGTGCGCGGCTGTGGAACCTCAGGGTTCGGGCACGTGCCGATGCGTCGCGCTGACGTCGCGTCCCATCATCTGATAACGTTCTCTTTCCGGAGAAGACTGCTGTCCTCGCTTCGTCGCCCTCCGGCATTGCGATTTCTTTGGAGTTTTCCTTGAACTGGCGATCACTGCTTTTGTTTTCTCTGCTGCCGTCTCCGGCGCTCTCCGCGCAAATAACTCTGCCCAGGATTCTTTCCGATCACATGGTGATTCAGCGCGACCTGCCCGTGCACGTGTGGGGCAAGGCCGCGCCCGGCGAAGAGGTCAGCGTCACCTTTCGCGGCGAGACCGGCTCTGAACACGCCGACCGTCTGGGGAAGTGGAATGTTTATCTGAAACCAGGCGCGGCCGGAGGCCCGTTCACAATGACGGTGAGCAGCAAGCCTGCGGGCGCGGCTTCGCCGCAGACCACGACGCTAAATGACATCCTGGTGGGCGACATCTGGGTGGCTTCCGGCCAGTCCAACATGGAGTTCGAGATGCGCAAGGCCGCCACCGCGGCCGCCGACCTGCCCCATGCGGACATCCCTCACATTCGCCTGCTGATCGTGAAGAAGCGCGCCTCCGACTTTCCGCAGCCCGACACCGACACCGACGGCTGGGCAGCCTCGACTCCGGAAACCGCGAAAGACTTTTCAGCCGTCGCATGGTACTTTGCGCGCGAGATTGAGCAGCGCGAGCATGTGCCCGTGGGCGTCATCGATTCAACCTGGGGCGGAACCGTGGCGGAGTCCTGGGTGCGGCTCACCGCGCTGGGCGAAGACGCCGCGCTCAATCCACTGTTCGCATCGCGGGGCAAGATGCTCGATCACGCCGCCGACGCAGATGCCGAGATCCAGGATGAACAACGCCAGCGCGACCAAGCCAAGGCCGCGGGCAAACCGATCCCGCAGTTCGCTTGGCATCCGCCACTCGCAAGCTGGGGGCCGGGACTCCTATACAACGGCATGATTGCGCCTCTCACGCCACTCCCGATTCGCGGAGTGATCTGGTACCAGGGTGAAAGCAACAGCGCGCTGGAACGCTTTGCCCTGTACAACCGCATCATGCGCACCCTGATTGAAGACTGGCGTCGGCAGTGGGGCGTGGGCAGCTTTCCTTTTCTGTACGTGCAGATTTCCAACTTCAAGTCGACGCCGCTTGAGAACTGGGCCGGTCTGCGCGACCAGCAGGTCCA
The DNA here is from genome assembly GCA_963737665.1 of uncultured Acidobacteriaceae bacterium. Lineage (GTDB taxonomy): Bacteria > Acidobacteriota > Terriglobia > Terriglobales > Acidobacteriaceae > Telmatobacter. Next base: position 183,297 of record CAVTTW010000012.1, on the reverse strand, counting down.
GACGCTGGGCCTGCGCAACACCGCCATGGCGGTCACCATCGACATCGGCAACCCCGACGACGTGCATCCCACCGACAAGGTGGACGTCGGCCATCGCCTTGCCCTCGCCGCGCGCGATCTCGCCTATGGCGAATCGGTGGAGTACCAGGGGCCGATGTTCCGCGAGGCGACGCCCCAGGGAGCCTCAGTCCGCGTGTGGTTCGATCATGCCGTCGGACTGACGGCGAAGGGCGGGGAGATTACCGGCTTTGAAGTGGCAGGAGCGGACGGCAAATTTCTTCCCGCCACGGCCACCCTCGACGGCGAAACGGTGGTGGCTTCGAGCCCCTCCGTGTCCGACCCGGTAAGTGTGCGCTACGGCTGGGCAAACAGTCCGCAGTGCAATCTCTTCAACGCGGAGGGCCTGCCGGCCTCGCCGTTCACCTCCGTCCGCTAAGTCGGGATTCCCGGAGCCGGGTCTTTGAGGCTGTCTCTCAGCGCTTGGCGGGGACCACAATGCTGGTCTCCTGTACTTCGATCAGGCCGCAGCCGCAGCGCTGTTCGAGTTCCTTGAGGATGCCGTCCACCTTCTCCCGGGTATCGATGAATTCAAGCTTGATGGGGAGATGATCGGAGATTTCGAGGATATGCGCAGAGTGCATGCGATGCCCGGCGCCGAACCCGGCCACTCCCTTGGTCACCGTCGTCCCCGCGATTCCACTGTGAAAGAGGAAGTCCATAATGCTGGTATAAACGGGGACCCCGTGATGTTTGGCTCCATCGCTCAGGTAAAGGGTAACCTTGACGGCCTTGCCGCTCGTCAACATGCGCGCTCCTTTCCGGGCCGTCCCCTTCCGGCCAACCGCACGACCCAGGGCAACGGGGGATTGGAACACCGTTGGCGGTCACTTGGCAACCGAGCCCGATGCCTCCACAATCAGATCAGTTCACCCAGCGCCGCGCCGCACCATGTTGCCGCCAGGCCCAGCACAACGCTGCCAACCGCATACAGCAGTGCCACGGCAAACGCCCCGGAGCGCATGGTCGAAAGCGTCTCCCACTCGAATGTGGAGAAGGTGCTGTACGCGCCAATGAAACCCACCGTGACCAGGTACCGCCACGCGGGATTCAGTTCGACCCTCCTGCCCAGGTAGGTAATCGAGAGACCAATGATCACGCAGGCAGTGATGTTGACCACCAGGGTTCCATACGGAAAGCGGGCGCCCATGCGGCTGCCAATCGCCGATCCCACGTAGTAGCGGGTGATGGAACCCAGCGCGCCCCCCAACGCAATGAGCAGATATTTTTGCAAAGCCGTTCTCCTTCCCTCAGCCTTCCGCGCACTGATCGTGACGAGCCGGAACCACACGCCACAACCGAAAGATCTGAGTCTTCGGTACCGTTTGACTTATGCAGGGAGACCGCGCCGGGACGTGATGCCTCCCCGACAGGTTTTCCCTGTCAGGAGTCATCATCTGTCCGGATGGAAGGACAGCGGTTAGCGGTCAAGGTTGTGGCAATCATCCTTGGCCGCAGGGTGAACTCCATCACCGCTGTTGATTATTACAAAGCCATGGGGAATGTTGCGTCAATCGGTTTCTTGAAGTGAGCCGGGAGATCGGGTGTAACGCCGGGACGAATGCGCCGGAGTGATTACCGCTCCTTCGCCTCAGCGATGGGCTGCAGCATACGCAGCATAAGCAGCCTTGGAAATGCGACTTCCAAAAGCGATTGCGATCGCAGGCTTGCAACCTGACGCACCACCCGGGGCCGCGATCGATGCTAGTTATGCTTGCCCTTCCACTCCGCGTACGGGCCCTGGAAGTCTTCGATGCCGTCTTCCTTGAAGTTCCACAGGCGCGTGGCGACTTCGTCGATCAGGTCGTGATCGTGGGTGACCAGCAATACCGTGCCCTCGTAGCGCTGCAGCGCGATGTTGAGCGCGTTGATGGCTTCGAGATCGAGGTGGTTGGTGGGCTCGTCGAAGATCAGAATGTTGGGCTTGGTGAGGATCAGCTTGCAGAAGACCAGACGCGCCTGCTCGCCGCCGGAGAGCGCCTTGGTCTGCTTCTGGCCTTCTTCGCCGGAGAACAGCATCTGGCCCAGGATGCCGCGAATCTCTTCGACGGTGGCCTTGGGATCGAAGCGATGCAGCCACTCCGCAACCGTCAGGCCGTGCTCGATGGTCGCGCCCGACGTCCTGCGGGAAGTAGCCGATCTGCGCTTCGTGGCCCCAGAAGACGGCGCCGTTGTCCAGCGTGAAGTCGGGATCGGAGAGGCCCGGATAGTTGGCCAGCAGGCTCTTGAGCAGCGTGGTCTTGCCGGCGCCGTTGCGGCCCATGAGGCAGATCTTTTCGCCGCGCAGCACGTTGGCGGTAAAGCCGTCGAGCACCTTCAGGTCGCCGTAGAACTTGGTCAGGTGCTTGAACTCCAGCACGTGCTTGCCGCTGGGCCGCACCTGGTCGAAACTTGATGAAGGGGCGCTGGATGTTGGAGCGCGCCAGCTCGTTGGTCTGCAGGCGCTCCACTTCCTTGCGGCGGCTGGTGACCTGGCTGGACCGCGTGCCGGCGGCGAAGCGGGCGATGAACTCGTTGAGCTGGGCGATCTTCTTTTCGCGCTGCGCGTTCTGCGACTCGAGCGTGGAGCGCACCTGGGTCTTGGCCATCACCATGTCGTCGTAGCCGCCGGTGTAGACGATGATGGTCTGGTAATCGATGTCGGCGGTGTGGGTGGTGACGCTGTTGAGAAAGTGGCGATCGTGCGAGATGGCGATCAGCGTGCCGTCGTAGTTGTTGAGAAAGTCCTGCAGCCAGTGGATCGATTCGAGATCGAGGTAGTTGGTGGGCTCGTCGAGCATCAGGGCTTCCGGCTTGCCGAACAGCGCCTGCGCCAGCAGCACGCGGACCTTCTGGCCGCCCTGCAGTTCGCCCATCTTGCGCTCGTGCAGTTCTTCCGTGATGTCCAGGCCGTCGAGCAGGATGGCGGCGTCGGCTCTCGGCGGTGTAGCCGTCTTCGTCGCCGATGACGCCTTCGAGTTCGCCGAGGCGCATGCCGTCGTCGTCGGTCATCTCGGGCTTCTCGTAGATGCGGTCGCGCTCTTCCAGAGCGGCCCACAGCGGCGCGTTGCCCATGATGACGGTGTCGATGACGCGGTAGTTGTCAAAGGCGAACTGATCCTGGCGCAGGACGCCGAGCTTGCGCGGGCGCACGACGTTGCCCTTCTGCGGCTCCAGTTCGCCGGTAAGGATCTTCATGAAGGTGGACTTGCCGGCGCCGTTGGGGCCGGTGAGGCCGTAGCGGCGGCCGGGCACAAAACTGACGCTGACTTCGTCGAAGAGCACCTTCGAGCCGTAGCGCATGCTGACATTGCTGCAACTGATCATCTGGTTCTGGTTTCCTGAATGCGGGTGGTTCGATTTCCTAAACGCGGCCGCAGTTTTCTTTCGGCTCCGCGGGGCCGGATAAAGCCGGTTTGAGCGAGGTTTGGGGCGCGCACGCGGGCAGCCCCTCGGGAACGTCTGCTCTTCTAGTTTCTCATAGGATGACGGCGCTTGCGGAGAGCGGTTTGGATGGTCTGTTATCCTGCCCCGGGTCGTTGAGAAGACATGGAAATGCGGGGCCTTCGCGGCGCCCAGCGCCGTGTCTCTCTCTTTTTGGAGGTATGGTATCCCACATCTGCGACAAAAACAGAGACGTCGCAGATATGGGGCACCCGGCAGTCCGTTCGCCAGACTCCGGTTCCGAGAACAAGTCCGCGCGATTGCGGCCGTCGCTAGCCGAAGATGGCCATGACGATGTGATTCACGGCGAAGGCGGCGCCATAGGCCAGCACCAGCATGTAGGCGAACTGGATGCGCCGGCCACTTCCAGCTATTGGTCTCGCGGCGCACCACGGCCATGGTCGAGGTGCACTGCATGGCGAAGGCGAAGAAGATCATCAGCGCCAGCGCGCCGCCCGAGGGTCATGTCGTGGTGCAGCGCGGTCTGCAGGTTCAGCGCCTGTGTGCCGGGATCGGCGCCGTAGAGCGTGCCCATGGTGCTGACCATGACTTCGCGGGCCAGCACGCTGGAGAGCAGGCCGATGCCGATCTTCCAGTTGAAGCCGAGGGGCGCGATGACGGGCTCGATGAGGTGGCCAAGGCGCCCGATCAGGCTGTTGGCGAGGTCGGGAGCGGTCCATGCGCCCGAGCGCCAGGTGCATGACCGGCAGATGCGCCAGCACCCAGAGCACCAGGGTGACGCACAGAATGACGGTGCCGGCCTGGCGCAGAAAGACGCGGGCGCGATCGTAAAGGCGCATGCCCAGGGCGCGCAGCGTGGGGCATGCGATATTGCGGCAGTTCCAGGATGAAGGGCGTCTCGCTGGACTTGAGGATCGAGCTCTTCAGCAGCCATGCCGTGGTCATGGCGGCGACGAACCCGGCCAGGTAAAGCCCCAGCATCACCAGCGTACGCAGGCCGAGAAAGCCGTGCAGGTAAGTGATGTTGGGAATGAACGCGGCGATCAGCAGCATGTAAACCGGCAGCCGCGCCGAGCAGGTCATGAACGGAGTGACCAGGATGGTGGCCATGCGGTCGCGCCGGTTCTCAATGGTGCGCGTGGCCATGATGGCCGGCACCGCGCAGGCATAGGCCGAAAGCAACGGAATGAACGCCTTGCCGTTGAGCCCGGTGGTGCGCATCACGCGGTCGGCGATCAGGGCGGCGCGGGCCAGGTAGCCCGAGTCCTCAAGAATGCCGATAAACAGAAACAGCAGCAGGATCTGGGGGAGGAAGACCAGGACGGAGGAGATGCCCTTCCAGGCGCCATCGAGCACCAGCGACTGCAGCCATCCTGAGGGCAGCAGCGGCCGGACAAACTCACCCATGCGGGCCAGCACGTCGCCGAAATCCATCCGAGAGCGGCTGGCCGATGGAAAACACCACCTCGAACACGCCGACCACGACGACCAGAAACAGCAGCGGTCCCCAGATGCGGTGCAGCAGGATGTTGTCGAGCTTGCGGCTCTTCTCCGCCGATAGGGGAGCCATGTAGCCGGTGCGGCGGCTGACCTGGGCAGCCCAGGTGTGGGTGCTGGCGGCGTTTCCCAGCACCGGCAGGGTGAACTGCTGTTCGCGGCGACTCCTTGCGAGTGCTGATTCAGAAAAAGAGGAACCGCCTCGAGGCCGGTACCGCGGACGGCGCTGATCTGCGCCACCGGGGCGCCCAGTTCGCGAGCCAGCTTCAAGAGCATCGATCTTGCCGCCGCGCGACTCCATCAGGTCGCTCATATTGAGCAGGACCAGGGTGGGAAGTCCGAGAGCCAGCACCGGCGCGGCCAGCATCAGTTGCCGCGTGAGGTGCAGGGAATCGAGAACCAGGATCACCGCGTCCGGCTTGGGCGTGCCCGGCATCTTGCCCTTGAGCACGTCGACGGCCACGCGGGCGTCTTCTGAATACGGCGTCAGGCTGTATACGCCGGGCAGGTCGATGAGGGTGAGATCGTCGCGGCCCACGCCGGACATCAGGCCCATCCGCTGCTCAACGGTCACGCCGGGATAGTTGGCGACCTTCTGCCGCAGACCCGTCAGGCGATTGAAAAGGGTGGATTTGCCGGCATTCGGCGGCCCGATCAGGACCACGGTCCGCAGCGGTCCCGCGGGCGGCGTCGAGGGCGGCTCAAAGACCGGGGTCGTGCAGCAGGAGCTCATCGCGCGGCCTCGGCCAAGCTCCTGCACTTCGTTCGCCTTCCTGAACGCCGCTCTCCGGCTCGCGCACGCGAATCGCCTCGGCGGTCTCGTGCCGCAGCGCAATCTCCATGCCGTCAACACTGTAGACAGTCGGATCGCCGGCCGGCGCCCGGCGCAGGGTCGTCACCAGCGCATCGGGAACAAAACCCATGTGCATCAGGTGGTTCTGCACGGATTCGGGAAGGTCCAGGGCGACCAGAATCCCGCTTTCGCCAACGTTCAACTCACTCAGCACACGCACCTGCCGGACTCCGTGGGGCTGCCGAAACGGAAGCACCCTGGAACTACGACCAGAATAGTCGGACTTCAGTATACGACCATTTCGGTCTGAGTTGCAAACTCGCAGCAAAGACATGCTTTCGACCTCCGGAGGGGGAGGCCGGCACTCCAGATGCCGACTCCTCCCATACCCCCCTCGCGGACCCCACTCAATTTGTCTATCGGTTCGTTGAAACATTTTTATCAGTGGTCATTTTGTGAGTATGTGACCTAAATCACACTGGAAAACGATGCACGGCGCGCATTTCGATCTGCGTCCGGGGAAACGTTGCTGTTGCCGAAGAAGAGGCCAGTGGAATGAATCCGGTCAGGGCGGGCGTGGAACGCTTATCCGGCGCCGGAATGATCGTTCGCGTCGCTGGTATTAGCATGGTCGGCGGTTTGGAGCTCGCGCCGGACGGAAAAGTGATAGAAGAAGGGCATGGATGCCAAGGTCTTTCGTGCATCGGTTAAGGATGCGCCAACCCCGGATCCCGGCCTGCCGGTGACTTTGCAGGCGCTGTGGTGGGATGCGAAAGGGGACTGGGCGCGTGCCCATGCTCTCGTCGACGAACTCGAAACCCCGGATGGAATGGCCGTCCACGCCTACCTGCACCGCAAGGAAGGCGCGGAATGGAATGCGGATTACTGGTACCGTCGGGCTGGAAAGGGTTTTTACCGGCCGGCGCTCGATGAGGAATGGGAGGCTCTGGTCGAAGGACTGGCGGCCTCATCTCGCCATGAGCCGCCCGGAGAGCCGGATCGGGATAACTGACTGACGCAGAGGCGGCTATCATTGCGTGTGCCTCGCTCAGGCGAGACGGGCAGAAGCGCCAGGGGGATCTGGAATGAAGTGGGGTGGGCCTTCGATTTGGGTGCTGGGTGCGGTCTGCTTCGTGGCGGCGTCTGGCGCACAGGTTCCGCGGCAGAAGCCGGACGATGTGCAAACCGGGTCGTACCACCTGCAGATCAATGTCAATCGGGCCCTCATTCCGGTCGTCGTCCGCGACAAGCAGGGAAGGACCGTCGGCGACTTGAACAAGGAAGATTTCACCGTCTTCGACGAAGGAAAGCCCCGAGCCATCTCCGGCTTCATGGTGGAGCGGCGCAGGGTGTTGAGTCATGTGGCCGAGGGCAGCGCCGCTCCGGCTCCTCCCGTCAAAACCGCCCCGGACGGCACCGTTCTTCCGTCGCGGATTACGGTGTTTCTCTTCGATGACATGCATCTGAGCGCGGAAGACCTGGCCCAGGTGCGGGCCGCCGGAATGAAGGTGATCAGCGGGGCGATGACCGGCACCGACATGGCCGCGGTAGTTTCGATGTCGGGCCACGTCAACACGGGTTTGACCCGGGACAAGGCCAAGCTCGAAGAGGGGCTCAACAAGCTCGTTCCCGAAGGCATCTTCCACTCAGACGCGATGGAATGCCCGAGCATCGACTATTACGAGGCCGACCTGATCGAAAACAAGCATGACCCGGTCGCGGTGCAGGATGCCAATCAGAAATACACCAACTGCAATCCCGCGTTGACCAGCGCGGCCGATCTCGGATCGGGGTCAAATCTGCCCAACGCCGAACGCATGGTGGATGCGGCAGCCCAGCGGGCATTGAACGTCGGGCACCAGGATATCCAGACGACTTATGCGGGCATCGCGGCCTTTGTCCAGCGCATGGGACAGTTGCCCGGCCAGCGCACCCTGATCCTTGTCTCGCCGGGGTTTCTCAATATCGAGCGAGATGCGCTCGCGCGGGAATCAGGAATTATCGACATGGCCATCAAGGCGGATGTGACCATCAGCGCCCTCGATGCGCGCGGCCTGTACACCACCGAGATGACCGCCAGCCAGCACAGCCCGGCACTTGGCGGCCGCAGCCTGCAGGTCAACGCCGACATGCAGCGCAGTTCGATGAAGCTGGCGGAGAACGCGATGGCCGAGCTCTCCGACGGCACCGGCGGCCGCTTCTTTCACAACAGCAATGACCTGGCCCTGGGACTGCAGGAGCTGAGTGAGGCGCCCGATTGCCTTTACCTGCTGGAGTTTTCTCTCCAAGGCGTCAAGCAGAACGGCGCCTATCACCAGCTCACCGTCAAGGTGGATCGTCCGGGCATTGAGGTCGAGGCGCGGCGCGGCTACTTTGTGCCGAAATCCGACAAGCACTAAAGGGCCGTTACCCCTGGGACGGGCTGCGATCGTGGTCGGCCGCGGTGGACAGCGTCAGGCCTTGACGGGGAAAGAAGAGCGAGAAGACCGTGCCGTGATCATGGGCAGCCGTCGAACTGCGCAGGCTCAGGCGCCCGCCGTGCTTGCGGATGACGCCATCCGATACCCACAGGCCAAGGCCGATGCCGGTTGTGTCCTTGGTGGAAAAGAAGGGTTCGAAGATGCGCTGCCGGATGGCTTTGGGGATGCCGCATCCTGTATCGGCGATGGTGACGCGGACGCCCTGAACGTCCGCTGACGCCCCCTTGCGAATGCGGATGCGAAGTTTGCCCCCGTCGGCCGTTGCATCGAGCGAGTTGCTGACCAGATTGGCAAAGACCTGGCGCAGCTCATCTTCAAAGCAGCAAAGGCGCGTGTCGGGGTCGCATTCGGTGCGAATGTAGATCTGGCGGGAAGCGAAGCGGGGCCGGAAGAGCATCAGCACGGAGCGCATGGTCTCGGACAGATCCACGATGGCTGCCGCCTTGGACTGGCGATGGAAGCGCAAAGTCTGCGTGGTGATGTGCGAGACCCGCGCCAGTTCTTCCTCCGCGGTCTGCAAAAAGCCACGCGTGTCCGCGGCCAGGTTGTCATCGCGGAGGGCAAGATAAAGGGAATTGACGACCGACGAGAGGGGATTGTTGATCTCGTGGGCGATGGAAGCGGCCAGTCGTCCCGTAGCGGCGAGCTTTTCACTGCGGCGCAGAGCCTCTTCGGCCAGTTTCTGATCATGGACGTCGGTGCAGCTTCCCACCCAACGCTCCACCTCTCCGGATTCGCTGCGCATGGCGAGCGCATGTGCGAGAAAGTGGCGGAACACACCATCGTGGCGGCGCAGTTGCAGCTCAATGCGGTAGGGCTCGCCGGTTGCGACGCTGTCGCTCCATGCCTCGTTGACCCGATCGGCCTCTTGAGGATGGAGAATGGCTCGCCAGTCGAAGCCCTCCATTGCCTCGGAAGGCAGGCCGCAATATTCGAGGAAACGCTGGTTGAGGTAAGTGAGTGAACCCACTGGATCCGTGACCCATACCAGTTGCGGCAGGCTCTCGGCCAGCAGCCGGAAGCGCTGCTCGCGTTCGCGCAGGGCGGCCTCGGCGGCGCGCTGACGGGTGAGGTCAAAGACGAAACCGACGTATTCATCCTGGGAGCCTTCGAGCAGAGCATAGCCGCAGAGGATCGGAACCCGCGAGCCGTCTTTGCGGATGTACTCCTTTTCATACGGAGTGCAACTGCCGCGCCGCGCCGCCTCGGCGATGTGGGCGCGATCTATCTCGGCGTACTCCGGCGGTGTCATGGTATCCCAGCGAACCAGGCCCGCTTCCAGGTCTTCCCGCGTATAGCCGGTCATCCGCAGCAGCTCGTCGTTGCCATCCTTGAAGGCTCCAAAGCGGTCGGGCCGCGCGATCCCCATCATGTTGGACTCGAAGAGCTTGCGATAGCGGGATTCGCTGTCTCGCAATGCCTGCTCGATCTGTTTCCGTTCCGTGATATCGCGGAAGTAGATGGTGATGCCATTCATGGACGGGTAGCAGTTGCATTCCAGCCATTTGTTCAGCGGGGGACCGGAAAATTCTTCAAAATGGATCGTCTCGCCAGTTTCGATCGCGCGACGGCAGGCGCACCCGAACCCGTCCTTCCGGTCTTCGGTAAAGATATCGCCAAGTCTCTTCCCCACGATTTCATCGACGCGCAACCCTGTCATGCGCGCCCCGTTTTCGTTGAAGTAGATGTAGCGCAGATCGCGATCGAGAACGCACAGTCCGTCGGTAATGCTGTCGAGTACGTTCTCAAGGCGCTGATGAGCGCTGGAGATTTCATCCTGGGCGCGTTTCTTTTCGGTGATATCCGTGTGGGTTCCGACCCATTCGACGATCTCCCCGGATGCGTCGCGGACGGGCACCGCGTGAGCCACCATGTCGCAGTAGACGCCGTCGTGGCGGCGGATGCGCTGCTCCATCACGAATGGGGAGCCGGTGGCGACAGAGTCTCGCCATTTCTCAAGCGATTCTGAGCGGTCGTCGGGGTGAATCGCCTCCGCCCAGCCAAATCCCAGCACTTCTTCATCCGACTGGCCTGTAAACGCCTGCCACGTAGGGACGCTGCTCATCTGACTGCCGTCGGCATCGGTGATCCAAACGATCTGCGAACTGGCATGAACAAGGGATCGATACCGGTTCTCACCCAGTGCCAACTGCTCTTCGTGACGCTTGCGTTCGGTAATCTCCTGCACCGTACCGCGAAGGCTTGCGACCTGGCCCTCATGCCGGCTCTCCACTTCGCCACGGGCGATAATCCAGCGCCGGGAACCGTCCGGGAGGAGAATTTCGAGATCCATGGAGTACGGCTCACCGAACCGCGTGGCTCTTTCGACAGCTGCTCGGAGCGCGTTGTGGCTCTCAGGACCATATAGCTCGAGAAGATCCTCATAGTTCGGGGGCGGCAGGTCACGATCGCGTCCGAAAATGCGATACACCTCATCAGACCATGTGACCGTGTCGGTCGCACGGTCCCAGCGCCAGGTTCCGACACAAGCGAGGCGCTGCGCCTCCGATAGATCGTGCTCCCTCTGGCGGAGAATCTGTTCGAGGTTCTTGCGTTCGCCGATGTCGCGCGAGACCCCGACCAGTCCGACGACTTCGCCCGCCTCATCCCGGCAAGCCGTCTTGATGGTCTGCAGAAACACTGTCTTGCCATCGAGCACAATTTCATCTTCAAAGGTGATCGAGCCGCCGGACGCCAGCACGGCACGATCCTCCTCAACGATGCGGCGGGCGTGGTCGGCGGGGAAGAGCGCGAAGTCATCGAGGCCGATGATCTCTTCTTTGGGCCGTCCGAGAAAACGCGCCGCCGCTGCGTTGATGACGCGGTATCGCCCTTCAAGGTCCTTCATGTAAGCGAAGTCAGCGATGTTGTCGAGCAGGGAGGCGAGCAGGGATTCGTGGCTCGCCGCGATAGCTGGCACCGGCGGCCCTGGCTGTGCTCCAGAATCCGAAACAACGTTCGTCGCGGGGCGCAAGCTCATGGCAGTTCAGGCGAATTCCGGGGAAACCGATACAAAACAATGTTTCGTGCGTATGCGCAATCCGTGGCCTGTGCGCCCGCGGTTGTGAGATGCCTGATTCAAAGTTAGATGCCGAAATCGGCAGGGCAGAGGTAGTTTACGGAAAATCCCAAAGAAGAGTCCAGACTTGCCGTATGGTCCCTGGGATCTCTCTGTTTTGTTGATAAAGCGAACTTATAGGTCAGGCAATGACATCACTCGCAGAAAAGGCCCTTGCTTCCGCACGCAGCGATTCACCACCTGCATGAGGGTATTCCATCTATCTTGAGCCAGATACCCTCAAAGGCCCGGATGGCTCAACTGGTTCACGCGCGGGATCAGGTTCATGTATATGGTGCGCGGGACGTCGGTCTGCCAATGGTTTGTAGCCCTGGCGATGAGCACGGCTGCGAAGAAAATGTAAGCCAGGATGCCTGCTACCGCAACCGGGCGCAGCGTGCGGCGGTACCAGCGTTGCGCCGGCGAGTTGGCCCGTCGCGGCCGCACCGCGAACTGCAGGGCGTTCTCCACCCTGCAAGCAGAAATGCAGACCATGCAGGCATTGCATTCGGCAGACCGGATCTGCACCAGGCGGTCGACAGGCAGATGCGCGGGGCACTCCCGAGCGCATTTTCCGCACGCGATACAGGCTTCCTTATCGCGGCGGATCTTGACCGGGCTCAGCAGCGAGACCAGCCCGAGCAGCGCGCCGTAAGGGCACAGATAGCGGCACCAGAAGTTCTGGATCAGCGTTGAAAGCAGCACCAGTAGCCCGATGACGACGGCCGCAGTCCCGCCCATGTCACGGAAGAAATTCAACATCTTGACGTCGGCCACAAGTCCGTAAGGTGTCGCCATGAAGTTCTCCAGTGCCGCAGCGGACATGGCGCCGATGACGATCACGAAGAAGGCAAGCAAAAGATATTTCAGTCCCCGCAGGGGAATGTCGACCCAGCGCGGCAGGCGCAGATTGCGGCCATAGATGCGGAGTCCCAGCTTCCAGAGGTTCTCAGAGAGGGTTCCAACCGGACATAACCAGGAACAGAAGGCCTTTTTCAGCAGAAGACTCATGAGCACAAAGCCGAGGAAGAGATACATGGCGGCGGGATGGATCGCGGGGACGCGGCCCGTCGCCACGAGGTATTTGAAGTTCATCAGCCCCGCGATGGGCAGCCAGCCTTCGACGCCCGCCGGGCGGGGAACATAGAGCCCCACGCCGCCTCGTTCGAAATAGCGGACCCAAAGAAAGAACTGCAGTCCGATCCAGCCGTTGAGCGCCACAAACAGCCACTGCACAGCATGGCGTACTTGCTGGGAGCGATCCCGCGCGGTGCGGCGGAGCCACTGGTGTGCGGGCGTTCCAGTCGAGGCTGGGTTGATGGCAGGGGTGGCCATGGTGCGTCCTCTGATGGGAAGACTACCGAGATAGGGAATCGCCCGCTGCGACGTGGATCACATGAGTCGTGGAATGGAAAGGTCCATCGCAACTGACCATCGGTCGGATTGACAATCTTTTGTATATTGGTACAACGTACTACATTATGAAACACGCGAAACCGATTGTGTCTCGCGTCACAGCCGCTTCAACCCCCGGGGACGAGACTCTCCATAGCGGTTCTTCTCCTGCAGCCGCGCTATGGAGCTAAGCGAATGAGCGAACAGAAATCGATCAGCCAGGACATGGTGATCCTGGACGGGAATGAGGCTGCGGCCTCGGTTGCCTATCGTCTCTCCGAAGTCGTTGCCATCTACCCCATCACTCCCTCGTCGCCTATGGCCGAGTGGGCCGACCAGTGGCGGTCGGAAGGCAAGAAGAATATCTGGGGTGCGGTGCCGATCGTGGAAGAGCTGCAGAGCGAGGGCGGCGCTGCGGGCGCGCTGCACGGCGCGCTGCAGGCAGGCGCCTTCGGGACGACCTTCACGGCCTCGCAGGGGCTGCTGCTGATGATTCCCAACATGTACAAGATTGCCGGCGAACTGACACCCGCCACAATGCACGTCACGGCGCGTACCCTGGCCACGCATGCGCTCTCGATCTTCGGCGATCACTCGGATGTGATGGCCTGCCGGTCCACCGGCTGGGCGATGCTGGCGTCCAATTCGGTGCAGGAAGTAGCCGACATGGCGCTGGTGGCGCAGATTGCCACGCTCGAGTCGCGCATTCCTTTTATTCATTTCTTCGATGGCTTCCGCACCTCGCACGAGGTGGGCAAGATTCTGCCCATCAGCGATGAGACCATTCGCGCCCTGGTCGACGACAAGTACATCATTCAATACCGCCAGAACGCGCTTAGCCCCGATCGCCCCATCATTCGCGGCACGGCGCAGAATCCCGATGTCTTCTTCCAGGCGCGCGAAGCCTGCAGCCCGTTCCACGCGGCCGTTCCGGGCATCGTGCAATCGGTGATGGATCGCTTTGCGGCGCAGACCGGCCGCGCCTATCACCTGTTCGACTACTACGGCGCGCCCGACGCGGAGCGTGTCATCGTCCTCATGGGCTCGGGCGCCGAAGCCTCCGAAGAGGCCGTCGATCTGCTCGTCAAGCAGGGCGAGAAAGTCGGCCTGCTCAAGGTGCGGCTCTACCGGCCGTTTGACGCGTCAGCCTTCGTGGCAGCGCTGCCCGCGACGGTGAAGTCGATTGCGGTCCTCGATCGCTGCAAGGAGCCGGGCGCCGCCGGCGAGCCGCTCTATCAGGACATCGTCACGGTGCTGGCGGAGAAGGCCAACAGCCTGCCCTTCGCAGCCATGCCAACCATCATCGGCGGACGCTACGGACTGTCTTCGAAGGAATTCACGCCCGCGATGATCAAGGGCATCTTCGACGAACTCGGAAAGCCCTCCCCCAAGAACCACTTCACCATCGGCATCGACGACGACGTCAGCCATACCAGCCTGACCTACGACCCCGCCTTCTCGACCGAGGATCCGAAGACCGTCCGCGCACTCTTCTACGGCCTCGGATCGGATGGCACCGTCGGCGCAAACAAGAATTCCATCAAGATCATCGGCACCGAGACGCCCAATTATGCGCAGGGCTACTTCGTCTACGACTCCAAAAAGTCGGGCTCGATGACCACGTCGCACCTGCGTTTCGGGCCCAACCCCATCCGCTCGACGTATCTGATCACTCGCGCCAGCTTTGTGGCCTGCCACAACTTCAGCTTCCTCGAAAAGATGAACGTGCTGGAGGCGGCGATGCCGGGCGCGGTGTTCCTGCTCAATTCGCCATACTCCGCGGCCGAGGTGTGGAACCAGCTGCCCAAGACGACGCAGCAGGAGATTCTGCGCAAGAAGATCGAGTTCTATGTGATCGACGGCTACACGGTGGCGCGCGAGGCCGGCATGGGCACGCGCATCAACACCATCATGCAGACGTGCTTCTTCGCCATCAGCGGCGTGCTGCCGCGCGAGGAGGCCATCGCGCAGATCAAGAAGGCGATCAAGAAGACCTACGGCAAGCGCGGCGAAGCAGTGGTGGCGAAGAACTTCGCCGCCGTCGATGCCGCGCTGGCCCATCTCGAAAAGGTTGAGTTGCCCTCGGGCGTCTCATCGGAATTCGACATTACCGGCGTGATCTCCGACAAGGCGCCCACGTTTGTGCATGACGTCCTCGGCCAGATTGCGGCGGGCCACGGCGACTCGATCCCCGTGAGTGCCATGCCTCCGGGCGGCGTATTTCCGACCGGTACGGCGCAGTGGGAGAAGCGCAACATCGCGCAGTTCATTCCCGTGTGGGACCAGGACCTTTGCATCCAGTGCGGCAAGTGCGTCATGGTCTGCCCGCACGCCGTGATTCGGTCCAAGGTCTATAGCGCCGACTTTGCCGGCAACGCTCCGGAGACGCTCAAATGGTCCAAGCCCAAGTGGAAGGGGATGGAGCAGGATCGCTATACGCTGCAGGTCGCTCCGGAAGACTGCACCGGCTGCGCGGTCTGCGTGGAGGTTTGCCCGGTCAAGAGCAAGAGCGACGCCAGCCACAAGGCCATCAACATGGCGCCGCAGGCGCCGCTGCGCGCGCCGGAACGCGAAAATTGGGAGTTCTTCCTCGGGCTCCCCGAGGTGGATCGCAACAAGCTGTCGCACGGCCAGGTAAAGGACGTGCAGTTATTGCAGCCGCTGTTTGAGTTCTCGGGCGCGTGCGCCGGCTGCGGCGAAACACCCTATGTGAAGCTGCTGACGCAACTGTTCGGCGACCGGCTCTACATTGCCAACGCCACCGGCTGCTCCTCGATCTATGGCGGCAACCTGCCCACCACGCCCTACAGCCAGAATGCGCAGGGTCGCGGCCCGACGTGGGCCAATTCGCTGTTTGAAGACAACGCTGAATTTGGCTTCGGCATGCGCATTGCCCTCGACCAGCAGAAAGCTTTCGCCGAGACCCTGGTGGCGCGCGTCGCCCCGCAGCTCGGCGACGACCTCGTCACGGCGCTGCTTACGGCTTCGCAGGCCACCGAGGCGGAGATCAACGCGCAGCGGGACCGCGTGAAGATTCTGCGTGAAAAGCTGGCCGGTGTCGACTCATCGGATGCGCGCAACCTGCTCGCCATCGCCGACACGCTGGTACGCAAGAGCGTGTGGATCCTGGGCGGCGACGGCTGGGCCTTCGATATCGGCTTTGGCGGCCTCGATCACGTCCTCGGCTCGGGCAAAAACGTCAATGTGCTGGTGCTCGATACGGAAGTTTATTCCAACACCGGTGGCCAGATGTCCAAGGCTACCCCCCGCGGTGCGGTGGCCAAGTTTGCGGCCAGCGGCAAGATCAATTCGAAGAAGGATCTGGCCATGGAGGCCGTCAGCTACGGTTACGTGTATGTGGCTCAGGTGGCGCTGGGTGGTAACGACAGTCACGTCATCAAGGCCTTCCAGGAGGCCGAGGCCCACGAAGGCCCGTCGATCATCATCGCCTACTCAAGCTGCATCGCCCATGGATACGACCTGGTGCATGGGCTGGAGCAGCAGAAGCTGGCGGTGCAATCGGGCTACTGGCCGTTGATGCGCTACAACCCCGGGCTGCGCGAGACGGGAAAGAATCCGTTCCAGCTTGATTCCAAGGCGCCCTCCATCCGGCTCAAGGACTATGCCTATCGCGAGGCGCGCTACACCATGCTGGCTCGCGGAAATCCGGAGTTGGCCGCGGATCTCTTGAAAGAAGCGCAGGATGACGTGGAGCGCCAGTGGCGCGTCTATTCTGCCCGCGCCGCCATGCCCGGCCGCGGTGAAACTCCTCACATCGCCCCAGAAGAAAAACCGGCTGAGAAACTGGAGCCGGTAGCTGCCGGAGGAACAGAATGATCGATCTTACAACCAACTATCTGGGACTGAAACTGAACGGGCCTATCGTGGTTTCGTCCACCCCCCTGTCCGAGACCACGGAGAATGTGCGCCGGATGGAAGATGCCGGCGCTTCGGCCATCGTGCTGACCTCGTTGTTCGAGGAACAGCTGGCGCTCGAATCGCGCGCTCTCGACGAGGACCTGTCCCGCGGAACTGAATCGTTTGCCGAGTCACTCGGCTATCTGCCGGAACTGAGTGACTATCGCATGACGCACGAGGTTTATCTTGAAAACCTTCGCCGTGCCAAGGCGGCGGTGCGGATTCCGATCATTGCCAGTCTGAATGGCGCAACTACCGGTGGCTGGGTTCGTTTTGCGTGCGAGATGGAACAAGCCGGGGCCGATGCCATCGAGCTCAATACCTATGCACTGGCCACTGACCGCGGCCAGACCTCTTCGGAACTGGAATTGCAATTGCTGGAATTGGTAGACGCGGTTTGCCGCGCGGTTAGAATTCCCGTGGCAGTCAAGCTGTCCCAGTCCTTCACCGCGCTTCCCCACCTCGTAGCGCGACTGGAAGATGCGGGCGCTCGCGGAGTGGTCCTGTTCAACCGCTTTTACCAGCCCGACTTTGACATCGAGACGCTGGAAGTACGCCCTTCGCTGCATTTCTCGACACCATCGGAGTTGCTCCTCCGGCTGCATTGGGCGGCCATCCTTTACGGTCACAGCAGCATGGATATCGGGATCACCGGCGGGGTGCATTCCGGAGAAGACGTCCTCAAATCGATCATGGCCGGGGGCAGCGTCGCCATGATGGCTTCTGCGCTACATATTCACGGTATCGGACATATCGAACGCGTGCTGGCAGATCATGACTTACTGGCTGGAAATGCGCGAATACACATCGATCGGGGAGACCCGCGGCTGTCTGAGCCGGCGTTCGGTACCCGACGTATCGCCATTCGACAGGGGCAATTACATCAAGACCCTCAGTTCCTACAGCCTGCGTCAAACCATCGCTGCGTTCTGAGATGCTGAGCAGAATCTCAGAAATACGACCAGCAGCAATCCGTAAGCGGACCCCAACCCTCGGGCTGGGGTTTTGCTTTTCTTTTTGCCATGGACTGGATTCAACAAAGGCATGGCTCCGCATCTGCTTCCTGGGTGGTTGCGAATTTATTTTGGCGACGTCGGACCATTGCAACGCCGGTCAAGGCGAATCCGGACAGGAATCCGTCTACACGGCTCTGGACCAGGCAACTGCGGACCTTCCCCTGCGTCCAATACAATCAGGGTATTCCTCAGTCCTTGCAACCTCAGCTTCGACGGGGAGCAGCCGGTCTGATTGAAATCTGGCAATCGTCCCGCAAAGCGAGGAAGCGGAATTCGCATGTTCGATGTTCACTACCACATGCTGTACGGAGTCGACGATGGCCCCAAAACCATCGAAGAATCCTTGGAACTGGCAGAAGCGTCCATCGCTGAAGGGGTGACGCACGTCGTGTGCTCGCCCCACGCCAATGCCACCCACGTCTTTGACCCGGCGGTCAATCAGGAGCGTCTCGACCGGCTGAATGAACGGCTGGATGGCAGGATCACCCTGGGTCTCGGCTGCGACTTCCATCTCACCTACGAAAACGTCGAAGACGCGCTGCGGAACAGGACACGCTACACCGTGAACGGCCACCAGTATCTTCTGGTCGAATTTCCCGAGTTCGGGATTTCGAATTTCCACAATGAAGTTTTGTACCAGCTCAACAGTCGTGGGATGGTACCCATCATCACCCATCCCGAGCGCAACCCTGAGTTTCAGGCCAAGCCCGAGAAGCTGCTGGAATGGCTGCAGGGGGATTGCCTGGTCCAGGTGACGGCCGGCTCGCTACTGGGTCGGTTTGGCAGGCGGGCCCAGGCCATGAGCCTCAACCTGGTGAAGAAAAACTGGGTGCACATCGTGGCCAGCGATGCGCACAGCGTGGAAGGGCGTCCACCCTCGATGGGCCCGGCGCATCGACTGCTCGAGACCCGCTTTGGCAAAGAGACTGCGGATCGCCTGTGCATCGACGTTCCGCGCGCGGTCTACTTCGGCAAGCCCCTGCCGCCTTGCCCGGAACCGGAAGGACTCTACCCCGAGCCGGTTCAGAAGAAGAGCTTTTTCAGCCGGGTATTCAGCCGTACCTAGGGCAATGACAGCTTTTAGGCGCCGGAAGGGACGTTTTCCTCAGAAACCGCTGGTACTGTGCGTCCGGTTTACTGACTCCGAAACTCTTGTGGCTACCGCGCCGGCCGTGCTTCCTGATCCTTCGCATTCATGAAGGCACGATGTCCTCCCTGGGAGCGCAGGTTCGGGTCGCTGACCGGCGGCCGGTCCTGATCCCCGCTAAAGCCGCGAGCCAGCCGCGGATTCGGCCTGAACTTGGGCGGGCCGCCATAGAACTGGCGTGCGTGGCTTAGAACCACGCCGGCGCGGCCGTGCATGGACTGCACAATTCCGCGCACCTGAACATCCATATCGCGGTACTTGCTGAGTTCGCCAACGTCGTCGCGATCGGCCCACAAGCTCACGATGGTGAATCGGCAGCGATCATCGCTGGTGTCGGGAGTGCAAACATCCAGGAACCGCGTGCCATCCGGTAGCTGGACTACGTCATAAACGTGAGCGGTGACGCAGACATCCTTGTTGACCATGGTCGAGGCCTGGTCGGCGGTAACGCATGGTCTGCTGCGGGCGTTCGCCGCCACAGTGGACAGAGCCAGGACTGAGCAGGCAAGCAGAAAACCCCGCTTCGTGCGCAGGTGCATAACGCATACCTTTCCGGGGATCTGCATCTAGGATACGGCCGGAACCGCGTTTCAGCTAGTCCTTGCTGGTCTCTCCGTGTTCCGAATCGAGGACCAGCATGAGGTTGATATCCAGCGGCTTGCACGACCGCAGATCGACGATCTGCGCCACGGGAGCGAATCCCGCCGACGAAACAAACAGGTCGTAGAGTTGCGGGTGCAGGGCGATTTTTGTCTGGCCGGTCTGGTCCAGAACCAACTGCTGGCTGAGCTTCACTCCCGTATCGCTGTGAATCAGCACGAAAGCCCTGTCAACCATTCCACCGTCTTCGTCAGTGACCTGCACATGAAGCGAACAGGTACGCACCTTGGGCGCCTGTTGCGCGCTCGCGTTCTGCGTCAATACGCACAGGCACACGAAGAACGATGCTGCGATCGAACGGTACACCCATCCACCCCATTGCCCGCGTTGATGCATTGCCCGATCAGGTGCTCTATTCCGCCGCGACCAATTCTTCGCTGCGGGCCGACTGCCCGTAGTGGCTCTCCACGTACTTGTCGAGAATCTGCTTGAACTCGGCCACGATGGTGTCGCCGCGCAGCGTGGTATAGAGCTTGCCGTCGACGTAGACAGGGGCTTTCGGCTCCTCGAAGGTGCCGGGAAGGCTGATGCCGAGATTGGCATGCTTCGATTCGCCGGGACCGTTGACGACGCACCCCATCACCGCCAGTTTCAGCTCCTCTACGCCGGGGTATTGCTTGCGCCACTCAGGCATCGAGGTGCGGAGATAGCTTTGGATCTGTTCCGCCAATTCCTGAAAGTAGGTGCTGGTGGTGCGGCCGCATCCGGGGCAGCTCGTCACCTGGGGCATGAAGCTGCGGATGGAGAGCGACTGCAAAATCTGCTGGGCCGCCAGGACTTCTTCTGTCCGGTCCCCGCCGGGTTTCGGGGTCAGTGAAACACGGATGGTATCGCCGATGCCGGCCAGCAGCAGAGGGTGCCAGTCCGGCGGTCGAGGCGATCAGCCCCTTCGAGCCCATGCCGGCTTCGGTGAGGCCAAGGTGCAGAGCATAGTCGCAGCGGGCAGCGAGGTTGGTGTAGACATCGATCAGGTCGCGGACGCCGGAAACCTTGGCGGAGAGAATGATCTGGTCTTTGCGCAGGCCGTAGTGCTCGGCGGCTTTGGCCGATTCCAGGGCACTCACGACCATGGCTTCCATCATGACCTCGCGGGCCGGCAGCGGGCTGGGCAGACGCGAGTTCTGGTCCATCATGCGGGTCAGCAGCGCCTGGTCGAGAGATCCCCAGTTGACGCCGATGCGAACCGGCTTCTGGTTTTCGACCGCGCATTCCACCATGACCTGGAAGTTGTCGTTATCCTTCTTGCCGATGGAGGCGTTGCCGGGATTGATACGGTACTTGGCCAGCGTCCGGGCCGCCGCAGGATACTTCTTCAGCAGCAGGTGCCCGTTGTAATGAAAGTCGCCGACGATGGGGACGCGGATACCGCGCTTGTCGAGGCCCTCGACGATGTAGGGCACAGCGGCCGCGGCTTCCTCATTGTTGACCGTGACGCGAACAATCTCGGAGCCGGCCAGGGCCAGGGCTTCTACCTGCTCGATGGTGGAGGCGACGTCCGCCGTATCTGTGTTGGTCATCGACTGCACAACAACGGGGACTTCCCATCCCACTCGGACTTGGCCGATCCTGACTGTGGGCGTCTTCCTGCGCTGAATCTCGGGCATACAATCCTCAATTCCAGTTTACTAGCAGTTGGCTCAGGGGGGCAGGGCGATGGAACCGAAGCGGAAAGGGCTGCGATGGAACCGGGAACGGCGAATCCGCGGAATTCGGCATCACACCTCACGTGAAAACTCCGTCAGTGATCCGTTTTCCTGTATCGGTTCTGGGGTTCCTCGTCTTGGCGGCGTCGGGATGGGCGCAGACGACGGTTCAAACGCCAACTGGCGGCGGCACTCCTTCGCATGCGGCGAACACCACGGCTCCCGTGACAGCCTTGCCCGCGCCGATGGACCCGCGGGACGATCCGAAGGCGTTTATGAAGACGATGGTGCTCGATTCGCTCGGCCCGTACTCCATCTCCATGGCGGTGTTCACGGCAGCGATTCACCAGGGCACCCATAACCCCCCGGAATGGCCACTGGGGGCGGTCGGGCTCAGCGAGAGATTTGCCTCAAACATGGGCGTTACCCTGGTCGGGAACACCACCCGCTACGGTTTGGCCGGAATGCTGCGCCAGGACACCTTGTATTACCGTTGCCGCTGCGACGCGCCGTGGGCGCGGGTGCGCCATGCGGCATTTTCGGCTTTGGTGGCGCGCCGTGTGTCCGACGGGAGTTCAATCTTTTCCGTGGCCGATCTGGCAGCGCCGTACGCGGCCACCTTTACCGCGGTTTACGTCTGGTATCCCCGCCGCTATGGCGCCGAAGACGCCTTCCGCATGGGCAATTACAACCTGCTGGGCACCGTGGGCACAAACCTTGTCTTCGAGTTCATGCCCATGAAGGTGCGGAAGATGTTGGCCCATGTTCATCTCAGTAGCCAGCGCATCGCCAACTGAGGCGCCTTTTCCCCCGACGGCTTGCAGATCGTTGCCCCGCTTCCAGCTGTGCTCCCCCATGACGGCAAAGCGTATGTGTCTCCTTGGAAAGGAACATCGGCCGCCGGCTTTGTCGCGTGATTTTCAGAAATCAGCGCAGCGCTTTTTGCCCGAAGATCACCCTGACGGATGAACGGAGACCTGCCCCACGCAGGAGTTTTGCTTGCGGCGTACAAAATTCTGTGGCACCCTCGATCCACCAGCGCGGTTTGTATTTCATGTGGGGGAAATCGCATGCCGCAGGAAGAAAAGGCCGTTCCGGGAAAAACCGGCGTGGACATGGCGCCGCCGGTTGAGGGCGCCGAGCCGGATAATGGCACGTTGGCCCTCTCGTTCTACCAGGCAGCACGTGCAGAGATTGTGCAAAGGATCGGTCTTCGCGAATCGACGCTGATCGCCTGGATCACCTCGGCCGGCGTGCTGATCGGGTGGGGAGTCACGCAAGCGCCTCATGCGATTCGAATTGCCGAGGTGTTGCCGTGGGTTTCCTTAGCCTTCGGGCTTCTAATATTCCGGCACAGCACGATCATCGACGCTCTAAGCAACTACCTCAACCATGATCTGTACAAGGGCCTGCGTCAGAATGAAGAGGACGTACCGCGGCACTGGGACCTGTCCAATTCGCTGCATGAAAAGATCCCGACATACCTTGTTCTTGAGGGAGTTGCGTATTTGTTGATACAGAACGTTCCGCCGGTGCTGGCGATGACTTATCTCTACGTTTACTACCCGGGACTGATCTGTTCCAGCACTGCGGCTCAGGCGGCACTCCTTGCCACAGTGCTGACGATCGTGCTGGGCGCGATCTTTGTCTTTTACCCATTGAAGGCTCACCGGAAAAGCGTGGCTTCTCGGAAGCGCGAGGCGTCCGCCAGACTGCCCAAAACTCTAAAGTCCGGCGCCGGGAATGTACTTGTAATCGATCTTTTCGGGGCGCTTGATGGGGTCGCCGGTGAGGTCATGGGTGTGCCAGACGACGCTTTCCGCGGCCACTTCAGGGTGCTTGCCTAAAAATTCAAGCGCGTACGTGGAAGCTGTGGGATCGTCCTTCTGGTCGGCAAACTTGGCGGATTCGATGGCGGCCTTCTGCTTTTCCCCGAGGCGGCGGTAGAGGATGGCCAGCTGGTAGTGCGCGGCAAGATCGTCGGGATCGACGGTCTGAAGCTTTTCGTAGATATCGCGGGACTGGGCGTAGTCGTGCTGCTGAAAATAGCTGAATCCGAGCTCGCGCAAGGCGTCTTTGGCTCTGGGGTACTTGGCGATGACGGCCTGCAGGTCGGCGATGGCTTCCTTGACCTGGCCCGCATTGCGCTCCACGATGGCACGGTAATAGAGGGCGCGCGGGTCGCCGGGGAGCAGGGTTAAAGCCTTGGCCAGATTGGGCTTGGCATCATCGTACCGCTCCCAGGAGATCTCCACGATGGCCATGTTGGTGAAGGCGTCGGCGTAATCCGGGCGCAGTTCGGCGACGCGCTGAAAGGCGTGCACCGAGGCCTCATACTGTTGCGCGTCGAGGAGCGCAATGCCGTAGTTGTTCCATCGCATCCACTCCTTGTTTTCAGTCGGATCGGGAGGCACGGGAGCGTTTTCGCCGATGTTCAGGGTGCGGGTCGCGGACGCCATGTCGATGATGGGCTGTGGATAGTGCTTCTGGTCCATCGCGTAGTCGATGAAGTGCTGGTTGAAGCGGCGGTACTTGACCGTGGCGGTCAGAGTGAACGGGCCGGCCGCGTCCTTGGGCAGGCGGAAGCGGTAGCGGACCAGCTGCGAGCGGCCTGACTGGATGGTGTTGTTGTAGGCCAGAACGCGGTTGTGCCAGATCTGGTGGAGGTCGTTCAATTCCCCCCTGGTGTTGATCAGGCGGTTGGTGAAGGAGTGCGCGGACGGGTCAAGGTCGCCGTCGGGCTTGAGGAAGCCGCTCTCGGCGATGACCTTGCCGGCTGGGGTCCTTTACCGTGAAGTCGACCCAGGACTCGTAGAAGTCGCGCTGCTCGGGGACGTGGGAGTGGGCGATGCCCTTGTTCTGGATGACGACGTCGGCGGTGAGGGTTTCGCCCGCGGCGACGGCGAAGCGCGTCAAGCCCGAGGGGCGCGACCAGCACTGTCCGAAGCGGTTGCGGGCGTTTTCCTTTTCGAGGGCGAAGATGTCGACGTTGAAGACGCCCTTGCCGTCGGGGCCGTTGCGGAGGAAGTCGGCCAGCTTTTTGGCCTGCTCGTCGAACTTGTAGTACTGCGGCATGAGGGTGTTGGCGCCCAGCCAGCGATGGGAGACGAGCTTGCCGTCCTTGGCGCCGGATCGTCGGCGCCGGCGAGCGAGGGCTTCGCGCGGCATGTGGCAGGTCTGGCAGGTGGAGACCGAGTCCTTGCGGTAGAAGGGAAGCGGCGACTGTTTGGTGAAGCTGGCGGCCTGCCATTCGTCGTAGAGCGAGATGGCGCGCAGCCATTTGTAGTCGTCAAGCGAGCGCGGGATGGCGGCCTTGTGGCAGGCGGCGCAGAATTCGGCGGTCTTGTAGAGAGGCCGCATGACGGCCTTGGAATGGCGGTCGAGGTGGGCGAGGATTTCAGCGTCCGAGACCGGGCCGGTGACGGGGGCGCCGTTTTCATCGACCAGGACGGCGGGAGTTCCCATGACGTAGCTGCCGGTTCCGGTGGTGTCGGTCGACTGGATGGAGTGGCAGGTGGAGCAGGTGATGCCTTCGTCTTCAAAGGGGCGCTTTTTGGGCATGCCCTGGGACAGGTCGCCGGACAGCAGGGCGACGGGGTTGTGGCAGCCCTCGCAGTGGCGGGAGTACTGCACGCCCTTCTCGTCGATGAGCATGTTGACGTTTTTCAGATACCAGGGGGCGCGAAAGCTGTTGGAGTGCACCGACTGGCGCCACTGGTTGTAGGCCTCCTGGTGGCAGTGGCCGCAGTATTGGGCCGTGTAAAAGCTCTTGGGGCTCACGAACTGGCCGTTGGCGGAGGTGGCGTTGGAGGGCAGGAAGGGAGATTCCTTGCCAAAGGCGTAGTTGTAGCGCGCAGCGACGGAGTCGTGAAACTGTGTGGTCGGGCCGGTGACGCGGATGGCGGCGGTGTAGGCGGCGCCCGCGTTGGGAGCGGCAGCCGGAGGGGTGGTATCGGAATTCGGATCCGTGGGGGCGCCGGCAGCCCGGGAACTCGTAAGGGAAACACCCGTGACCAGAGCGGCGAGAAGCCCGCGGCGTACCGCAGCCTTGAGTGCGACTTCTAACATCGTGCGGTGAACTCCTGGGGAAGACTTTCCGTCCCCGCGCCTGGCTGTCAGCGAGCCGGCTACGGAACATAAGCACGGTAGCAGGATAAGGAGGGGCTCGACTCCATCGAAAGGTGGAGAGGGCAAAAGCCGGCTTTTCCTGCGTGGCGCATAGGAGGTGAGCCAGATCACCGGGCAGAGCAGCGAGCGGTTCACAACGTGAGATGAACGGGTCTAAAACCGGGCTGGATGGGTGACAGAGCTCACATCCACTTAGCCAAAGGAAGGCTCAAACTGTTAGCTTGAATACGAAGGACCACGATTTCTGAGATGGCTTCAAGTCCTTATTTTTCACTGGCAGTTTTGTTCGTTGCGGCGCTGGGCTTCGGGCTGGCTCCGCTGGGGCTGGCGTGGCTCTGGGGCAAGGTTTTTTCTCCGGCAAAACCGAATGCGATCAAGAACGCGATCTATGAGTGCGGCCTGGAATCGCAGGGCGACGCGTGGGTGCAGTTCCGTTCGGCCTATTACCTTTACGCCATCATCTTTCTCATTTTCGACGTGGAGGCGGTGTTTCTGCTGCCGTTTGCGGTGGCGTTTACCGGCTTGGGCGTGGCGGCGTGCCTGTCGATGCTGGTCTTTGTGCTGCTGCTGATTGAGGGCCTGGCCTGGGCCTGGGCCAAGGGCGTGCTGACGTGGGCGTGAAAGTCAGGGGTCAGCTATCAGGGGTCAGTTATCAGGGTTCAGGGATCAGGTTGATGGTGCCGGACTGAGCTGTGACAGCTTTCCGAATCTGATTCGATTGATGGTGAGTTTGAAATTGAAGGTGTAAGAAGAGCCGAGTTGTTTGTGAACTGGAGAGGTCGAGGCTGATCCCTGAGATCTGATCCCTGACCCCTGTATTTGGAGCGACGATGGCTGTTGAAGAAGGACTGAAGATCGAACTGGGCAAGCAGGGCGTCTTTGTTACGACCATTGAGGAGCTCTACAACTGGGGACGGCGCAGTTCGGTCTGGCCGATGCAGTTTGGGCTGGCCTGCTGCGCGATCGAGATGATCGCGACGACCATGGCGCGCTATGACCTGGCGCGGTTTGGCGCGGAGGTGTTTCGCCCCTCGCCGCGGCAGGCCGACCTGATGATCATCTCCGGCACGGTGACCAAGAAGATGGCTCCCCAGGTGGTGCGGCTTTACAACCAGATGGCCGAGCCCAAGTATGTGATCGCCATGGGCGCTTGCGCGATCTCGGGGGGACCGTTCAAGCAGGGATACAACGTGCTGAAGGGGATTGACCGCTACATTCCGGTGGACGTGCACATTCCCGGCTGCCCGCCGCGGCCGGAGGCGCTGCTGCAGGCGTTCATGACGCTGCAGAAGAAGATCGACGAGCAGAGCCTGACCGGGGAGGGACGTCCGCGTCACCTGGATGCCGCGGCGCCCTGCGAGTTCCCGGTGCCGGAGCAGGGAGAGCATGATCTGGAACCGCCCGCGAATAAGAACGTGTGGACGGTGCCCGTGATTATCCGGTGAGAGCTGACGCAAAGGGCGAGGGATTGGGGGATGGGTGTGGTTTTCGACGGAATCGCGTGATGGGGACGGCGGCCTCTGCCGGCTCCACAGTTTCACAGCTTTTTTCGACGCAAGATTTCACGCAATTTGGCTTCAAATCGCAGCGTTTTTGACGGGAATATAGCGGGTTTTTCGAGATTGGGGACAGGGATTGAAGACGGTCGAAGAGATCAAAGCGGCGATTGAGGCGGCGGTGCCGGGAGCGGGTGTGCAGATCATCCCCAACCCCAGCCCCTCGGCGCAGCACTCGATGCTTCTGAACCCCCGCCATGCTCTGGCGGTGGCGAAATTCCTGCGCGACGACCCGGAACTGGCCCTGGACTTCCTGTCCAACGTAACCGGAGTGGACTATCTTGACAAAGAGATAGCCGAAAAAGTGAAAGTAACACGTCAGGTTCCGAAGACAGTGGAAGGCGTGGAACAGATGGTCGAAGAGACCGTCGAGGAGACGCGCAAGCATCTTCAGCCGGGCTACCTCGAGGTGGTTTACCACCTGTTTTCGATGGCAAAGAAGCATGGCCCGGTGGTTTTGCGCATGCGCACGGCGAATCGTAAAGATCAGGTAGAGCTTCCGTCGCTGACGCCGGTCTGGCGTTCGGCGGAATTTCAGGAGCGGGAAGTCTTTGATTTGTTTGGCGTTGTCTTTACCGGCCATCCGGATCTGCGCCGCCTGCTGATGTGGCCTGAGTTCAAGGATCACCCCATGCGCCGCGATTACGTAGAGCCCGACGACTTCGATTACGAGCCGACCGCCCACGACGAAGTACTGACGCGGGCCAAGGCGCACCAGGCAGCGGCCCGGCCGGTCTCGACGCTGGGCGCGGAAGGGACGGGCAGCAGTCTATGAGCGGGTCAGTGCGGGACACGGCTCTCGAAGGCTGGAATCGCCCCCCGGTCATTGAATCGGACGGCGAGGGCGAGCTGCTGGAAGTGTCGATGGGGCCGCATCATCCGTCGACCCACGGCGTGTTTCGCATGGATGTGGCGCTCGACGGCGAGCGGGTAGTCCGGCTGAAGCCGGTGTTCGGCTACCTGCACCGCAATCACGAACAGATCGCGCAAAACGCCAGCTATCTGGCCGCCATGCCCTATACCGACCGGCTGGACTATTTTTGTTCTCTGACCAACAACTGGGCGTACGCGCTGGCGGTGGAGAAGCTGGTAGGACAGGCGGTGCCGGAGCGCGCCGAATACATTCGCGTCATCACCGCGGAGCTGACCCGGGTGCAGAACCACGCATCAGCGATCGGCTTCCTGATCCAGGAGATGGGCGCCAGCGGTACGCCGTTGATGTATGCCTTCCGGGAGCGGGAAAAGATTCTCGATCTGTTCGAGAGCCTGACCGGGTCGCGCATGATGTGCAACTACATGCGTTTCGGCGGCTGCCGCGTGGACCCTTCCCCGGCATGGCTCGATGCCACGCGCAAGGTTGTGGCTGGCCTGCCCGGTTTCGTCGATGAATTCGAGGCGCTGCTGAGTACCAACGAGATCCTGATGGCGCGTTGCCAGGGAGTGGGGATCCTGCGGCCGGAACTGGCGGTGAATGCCGGGATCACGGGCGCGATGCTGCGCGGCTCGGGCGTGAACTACGACATTCGCAAGGTGGATCATTACGGCATCTACGACCGGTTCAAGTTCCGCGTGCCTCTGGGCGATCATGGCGACATCTACGACCGGTACATGGTGCGCGTGCTGGAGATGCGGGAGTCGATCCGGATTCTGGAGCAGGCGTTGAAGGACATTCCCGCCGGTCCGGTGATGGATCCCAAGGCCAAGATTCGCGGTTTCAAGCCCAAGCCGGGCGAAGCGTATGGGCGCATTGAGGCGCCGAAGGGCGAACTGGGCTTTTATCTGATCAGCGACGGGGGAGCGAATCCGTATCGCTACCGGGTGCGGCCGCCGAGCTTGATCAATCTCACCGTGCTTGAAGACATGTGCCTGGGGCATAACGTTGCGGATGTGGTGCTGATTTTTGGAAGTGTGGACATTGTGCTGGGAGAAGTGGATCGGTAGATACTAGCCTTCAGCTTCTAGCTTCTAGCTCCTAGCTTCTTTCGTGCGAACTGCCGGCTCTAAGCGACTTGCAACGGGCCAGCTCGAGGATTGAATCAGCTAGAGGGTAAAAGCTAGCGGCTAAGGGCTGCTTTTCAGGAGTTTTCATTTGCTGGGTGAAGGCATATTGAAGGGATTGGCGGAGACGGCGAAGAATTTTGCCGGCAGCTTCGTCTACAAGGAACGGCTGACGACGGTGCAGTATCCGGAAGAGCGGATTGCGCCGGCGGAAGCGGCGCGGGTGTTTCCCTTCCTGGTGTACGACGGGGGCGACTGGGAGAAGGGGCTGCGCTGCGTGGCCTGCCAGATCTGCGAAAAAGAGTGCCCGCCCAAGTGCATTTACATCGAGAAGAGCAAGGACAAGAAGCCGGACTTTGTCGGCAAGCCGCAGATTTATCCGGCCAAGTTCGATATCGATATTTCGGTGTGCATGAGCTGCCAGATCTGCGTCGAGGTTTGCCCGTTCGAAGCGATCAAGATGGACAACCAGTTCGAACTGGCGACCGATGACCGGTTTGGCGGCCTGTTGCTGGACCGGCATCAGCTGGCGAAGTCGAACGAGTATTACCACCAGATACATCCGACGGAAGCGGCCGAGGTAGATGCGAAGCTGGCGGAAGAGAAGGCCAAGGCGGAAGCCAAAGCCAAGGCGGACGCGGCGGCCAAGGCGAAAGCGGCCGCGGATGCGGCGACGAAGGCTGCAGTTGCGAAGCCTCCCGAGACGGGTACCGGCACGCCAACCTCTGCGGCCACGACGCCGCGGCTGGCCGAACCTGTGAAGGCTGCCTCACCCGCCGGCGTCAGCGGCGCCGTCAGAAGCAAAGCCGGAGACGCCCGCGAAGAATCCGGCGCCCAAGCCCGAAGGGGGGAACTAGCCGATGGTCAGCACGCTCGACCAGATCTTCGTTCTCCTCAAACATTGGATCGTTGGCCTGTTGCCGCACGTTGTGCAGCCAGTCGCCGGGGTGCTCATCAGCGTGGTGGCGATCATCGCGGTTTTCCCCGGATTGTTTGCCATCTCCGTACTCCTCGAGCGCAAGGGACTGGGGCGGATGCAGAATCGCATCGGGCCCAATCGCGTGGGACCGCTGGGAATTCTTGCAGCCGGTGGCCGACGGCATCAAGTCGCTGACCAAGGAAGACATCGTTCCCTGGAACGCCGATGGCGTGGTGCATTTTCTGGCGCCGGTGTTGCTGGTGGTGGTGGTCTTCATGGGCTATGCGGTGCTGCCCATGGGGCGCAACATGACGCTGGTGAATATGGATGCCGGGCTGCTGTTTTACTTTGCCATGGGCGCGTCGACGGAGCTTTCGGTGTTCATGGCGGGCTGGTCGAGCCGCAACAAGTATTCGCTGCTGGGGGCGATGCGGGCGGTGGCGCAGATGATCAGCTACGAAGTGCCGCTGCTGATGTCGAGCGTGGCGGTGGTGATGATGACCGGATCGCTCTCGCTGGAGAAGAATCGTCGAGGCGCAGAACCAGTACACCTGGGGCCTGCCGCACTGGTACATCTTTACGCCGTGGGGATTTGCGGGCTTTGTGATGTTTGCGGTGGCGGCGACGGCAGAGACGAACCGCTCGCCGTTTGATCTGCCGGAAGGCGAATCGGAGCTGGTGGCCGGCTACTTCACCGAGTATTCGGGATTCAAGTTTGCGGAGTTCTTTCTGGGCGAATACGTGGGCATGTTTTCCATCTCGGGACTGGGCGCGACGCTGTTTCTGGGCGGATGGTCGGCGCCGCTGGCGGTGCTGCAGTTTGTGCCGTCGTGGTTCTGGTTCTTCGCCAAGGTGATGCTTTCGATCTGCGTGTTTATCTGGCTGCGCGGGACGCTGCCGCGGCTGCGACAGGACCAGTTGATGAACTTTGCATGGAAGTTTGTGCTGCCGATGACGCTGCTCAACCTGGTCGATGTGGTGGTGTGGCGGTTTATGGGCGAAGGGTGGCTGCGCTGGGTGGTGTGCTCGGCGATCCTGGCGGGGGCGTATGTCATGGCGGGACGGGTGGGAATGCGGCGCGAACACTTTGGGCCGCGGAGTTATCGCTATGCGGAGTGATGCTCTCAGGGTGATGCTGGTGGTGCCGGCATGACGATTGTGTTCTGGATTCTGGCGGTGTTGACCGTGGCCGGGGGCCTGGCCGCTGTGCTGCTCAAGAATACGGTGCATTGCGCGCTGGCGCTGACGGTGGCTTTCGCCGGACTGGCGCTGTTGTATCTGCAGCTGGACGCGCAGTTCGCGGGATTTGCGCAGATTCTGGTGTATATCGGCGCGGTGGCGATCCTGGTGGTGTTTGCGATCCTGCTGACGCGCGGCTCGGAGACGCCGGCCGGCGGGGTGTTCAGCCGCACGTGGCTGAGCGGGTTGCTGATCGCGGCAGCCGTGTTTGCGGTGCTGGGATGGGCGGTGATGCAGAGCGCCGGCGCCCTGCCGCACGAGACGGCGGTGCCCGCGGTGACCGTGATGCAGATCGGCAATGCGCTGATGGGCCGCTACGTGCTGCCGCTGGAGATTGTGGCGCTGCTGCTGACGGCGGCGCTGGTGGGAGCGGTGATTGTCGCCATGCACGAAAAGGGGGAGAGCAAGTGACGCCGCTGGCGGGATATCTGCTGGTCGCCGCGCTGGTTTTTGCCATTGGGCTGGCGGGGGCGCTGACGCGGCGCAACGCGATCCTGGTGCTGATCGGCATCGAGCTGATGCTGAACGCCGCCAATCTGAATCTCATTGCATTCTGGCGGTATGGACCGCATCCCGAGGCGCTGACGGGCATGATGTTCGCGGTGTTTTCGATTGCCGTCGCGGCGGCGGAAGCGGCGGTGGGACTGGGGCTGGTGATTTCGATCTATCGGCACGCGCACACCACCGATCTGGATGAGATGAACAGGATGAAGGGGTGAGCCGGTGATGCAAGAGGCAATTGGGTTCACTCCACAGAACGCGGCGTCGTCGATCGCGCAGATCCTGTGGCTCATTCCTGCCGTGCCGATGCTGGCGGCGGGCGTGATCGCGCTGCTGAAGCAGCCGAAGAAGAAGTTGGCATCGACGCTGGCTATCGGGTCGCTGGCCTTTTCGCTGCTGCTGGCGCTGGCAGCCTTTGCGCATGTACTGGCAGGTTGGACGCAGGGACATGCGGTCCGCGAGACGGTCAATTTCACCTGGGTCCAGTTTGGCAACTCGGCCGTTGAACTGGGGTGGGTGCTCGATCCGCTGGCGGCGATGATGCTGGTGATGGTCACGTTTGTCGGGCTGCTGATCTTTATCTACTCAACCGGCTACATGGCGCACGACGAGAACTACACGCGCTTCTTCTGCTTCCTGTCGTTGTTTGCCGGGGCGATGCTGGGCGTGGTGATCGCCAACAGCCTGCTGCTGCTGTTCATGTGCTGGGAGCTGGTGGGGCTTACGTCGTATCTGCTGATCGGGTTCTGGTATCAGAAGCCTTCGGCTGCGGCGGCGGCGAAGAAGGCATTCCTGACCACGCGCATCGGCGATGTGTTCTTTCTGCTCGGAATTGTCTGGCTGTTTGCGCAGACGGGCACGCTGCTGTTCTATAACGACGGGCTGGGCTCGATGGAGACGCTGGCGCTGAACGGGCTGCTGGCGGCTCATGCCGCGTGGGGACTGACCGCGGCGACGGCGATTGGGCTGCTGATCTTTGCGGGAGCGGCGGGCAAGAGCGGCCAGCTGCCGCTGCATGTGTGGCTGCCGGACGCGATGGAAGGCCCGACGCCGGTGTCGGCGCTGATTCACGCGGCGACCATGGTGGCGGCGGGTGTTTACCTGGTGGCGCGGGTGTATCCGCTGATGTCGGCGGGTGGGACGATGTCGCACTTCGGCCTCGTCGCCGGAAGCACTACGCCGGCGTTGACGGTGGTGACGTGGGTGGGCGCGTCGACGGCGGTGTTTGCGGCGTTGATCGCGGTAGCGCAGAACGACATCAAGCGCATCCTGGCGTATTCGACGGTTTCGCAGCTTGGCTACATGATGGCGGGGCTGGGCATGGGCGGAGTGGCGGTGGGCATGTTCCACCTGATCACGCATGCGTTCTTCAAGGCGCTGCTGTTCATGGGCGCGGGCTCGGTGATTCACGGCTGCCACGAGGAGCAGGACATTCGCCACATGGGCGGGCTGCGCAAAGCGATGCCGGTCACGTTTGTGACGTACGCGATCGGCATGCTGGCGCTGAGCGGGTTTCCGCTGTTGTTCTCGGGATTCTGGAGCAAGGACGCGATTCTCGAATCGGCGCAGGAATGGCACGCGGGCAAGGGCCCGTTCTACCTGCTGGTGTTTGGCGCGCTGCTGACGGCGTTTTACATGACGCGGCAGGTGAGCTACGTGTTCTTCGGCAACTGGCGCGGACATGGACATGCGCATGAGAGCCCGCGGGTGATGACGGCGCCGCTGGCGATTCTGGCGTTCTTTGCCATTGCGCTGGGCATCGTGGGGACGCCGGCGTGGCCGTGGTTCCGGGCGTTTCTTGAGGATCATCCGGCGGAACTGGAGTTTGCGAAGTTCAGCGAGCCGGCGTTCCTGCCGCTGGTTGCGACGTCGACGCTGGTGGTGTTCCTGGGGCTGGGACTTGGTTGGTGGCTCTACGGCAACAAGTCGCCGCGTGCGGAAGAGCCGGATGCGCTGGAGAAGGCTGCGCCGACGGTCTGGGGATGGTTCCGCGATCGGCTGTACATCGACGAACTGTATGGGGTGACGGTGATTGCGTTTTATGCGTGGTGGGCGCGGGTGGCGGACTGGCTCGACCGCCATGTGTGGGGCGGCATCGTGGCAGCGGTGACTGCGGGCTTCCAGGCGCTGGCGCACTTCGATCGCTTCTTTGACATGAATTTTGTGGACGGCAGCTTCGATAAGGGCTGCGAAGAGCTGGCCACGGGCGGCGGACTGCTGGCGCGGGTGCAGACCGGCCGCGTGCAGACGTACCTGCGCCTGCTGGCGCTGGCGGTGGTGGTGCTGGCCGCGATCCTGATCTGGAGCGGCCACCGATGAACGGAATGAACGGACTTCCAATTCTTACGCTGTTGACCGCGCTGCCTGTGGCCGGAGCCTTGATTGCGCTTTGGTCGGGCAGGCATGCGCGCGGCGTGGCGATGATTACGGCGCTGGTGGCGATGGCCCTGGCGCTGGTGGTGTGGATGCGTCTGCCGGGAGACGGCAGCATCGGGCTGGCGGAGCGCGCGGCCTGGGCGCCGTCCCTGGGCATTGAGTACCACCTGGGCGTGGATGGGCTGGGCGCGCTGATGCTGGTGCTGTCAGCGATCGTGACGCTGATGTCGATTGATGCCGCGCATCGCGTGCACCGGCAGCCGGGGCTCTATTTTGCCCTGGTGCTGCTGCTCGAGGCGGGGCTGTTCGGAACGTTTACGGCGCTGAATTTCTTCCACTGGTTTTTGTATCTGGGAGTTGAGCCTGATTCCGGCCTTCTTCCTGATCAAGCTGTGGGGAGGGGCGAAGCGCGGACCGGCGGCGACGCAGTTCTTTGTGTATACGATGGCCGGTTCGGTGGGCCTGCTGCTGGCATTCCTGGCGGTGTTTCTTTCCACGGGCAGCATGGATTTCACGCACCTTAGCCTGCTGGCCTCGACGGGCGAGCTGGAGCAGATGGTGACCGCGCATCTTGGGTCGGGTGGCGCGGGCGGTCCCGTCATGATGTGGCTGGCCATTGGAGTGCTGGCGGGATTTGCGGTGAAGGTGCCGCTGATGCCGTTCCACACCTGGCTGCCGGCGGCTTACAGCGAAGCGCCCTCGCCGGTGACGATGCTGCTGACGGGCACGATGTCGAAGATGGGCGTGTATGGCCTGCTGCGGATCGCACTGCCGATGTTCGGCCACGAGATTGCGCAGATGCGAACGCCGCTGCTGGTGCTGGCGGTGGTGACAGTCGTGATGGGCGCGTGGGCGGCGGCGGCGCAGAAAGATCTTGAAGCGCGTGTTTGCCTATTCCTCAGTGAATCACCTGGGATATTGCCAGCTGGGCATCTTCGCGCTGGCGGTTCCGGCGACGAGCGCGGCTATGCAGAACAGCCAGGCGGCGGCGCTGAATGGCGTGATCCTGCAGATGTTCAATCACGGGATCACGGCGGCGGCGCTGTTCTGGTTTATCGCCATGCTGCAGGAGCGCAGCGGCGGGGAGCGCGGCATCGACCACTTCGGCGGACTGCGCAAACCGGCGCCGGTGTTTGCCGGGCTGATGGGGTTTGCGCTGTTCTCGTCGCTGGGACTGCCGGGGCTGAATGGATTTGTCGGTGAGTTTCTGATCTTCCGCGGGAGTGTTTCCGCTGGCATGGGTGGCGGCGACGGTGTCGGTGCTGGGATTGCTGGTGACGGCGGCCGTGATTCTGACCGTGATTCAGAAGGTATTTACGGGACCGGTGCCGGAGCGGTGGGCTGCCTTTCCTGACATGCATGCCGGAGAGCGGCTGGCGATGGCGCCGGTCATCGGACTCATGCTGCTGATCGGCCTGTTGCCGCAATTGATTGTGGACAGCGTGAACCCAACGGTCGTGAACCTGCTGGCGCACTGGAGATTTTAAGAGCGATGCTTGCGTGGACGATCTATCTCTCGTTTGCCGGTGCGCTCGCCGAGGCTCTGCTGCCTAAAGGCAGAGCCGGGTTGGCGCGCGGGCTTGCGCTTGCGGTTGCCGTTGTGGGGCTTGGTGATTGCGGTTGCGGGGTTTGCCGCCGGCATGGGCCAGGGCCGCGTGACCATTGTGGATGTGGCGTGGGTGCCGCCGATGGGCATTCGCTACATCCTGGCTGCCGATGGCATCAGCCGGGTGCTGGTGCTGCTGACGGGACTGGCGGCGGTGGCGGGAGTGCTGTTCAGCTGGAACATCGAACTGCGGACCAATGAGTTCTTCGCGTTCTTTCTGGCGCTGATCGGCGGCGTGTACGGCGTCTTTCTCAGCTTCGATCTGTTCCTGCTGTTTGTGTTTTATGAAATCGCGATTGTGCCGAAGTACTTCCTGATTGCGATCTGGGGATCGACGCGGCGCGAATATGCGGCGATGAAGCTGGCGCTCTATTCGTTTGTCGGGTCAGCGATGGTGCTGATCGGGCTGCTGGCGGCGTATGCGACTTCGGGCAGCCACTCCACTGGACTGGTTGCCCTGGGGCACGCCGGACTGCCGGTGAGCTTCCAGATGTGGGCGTTTCCGCTGGTGTTTGTCGGCTTCGGGATTCTGGCCGGCATGTGGCCGTTTCATACCTGGGCGCCGACCGGCCACGTGGCCGCGCCGACCGCGGCGTCGATGCTGCTGGCGGGCGTGGTGATGAAGCTGGGCGCGTATGGATGCCTGCGGGTGGCGATGGCGCTGTTTCCGCATGGTCTTGATCCGTGGGGATTCTCGTTTGCCGGCATCGGATCGTGGCGCGATGTGTTTGCGGTGCTGGCGGTGATCGGCATTGTGTATGGCGCGCTGGTGGCGCTGGTGCAGACCGATTTCAAATTTGTCATCGGCTACTCGAGCGTGAGCCACATGGGCTTTGTGCTGCTGGGGTTGATGACGCTGAACCAGATCGGCGTGACGGGCGCGGTGCTGCAGATGTTTTCGCACGGCGTGCTGGCGGGGCTGCTGTTCGCGATTGTGGGCCGCATCGTGTACGAGCGCACGCACACGCGGCAACTGGCGGAACTCGAAACCATGCACTTGTCGAAGCGCCTGCCGTTTGCGGCATGGGGATTTGTGATTGCGGGCATGGCGTCGATGGGGCTGCCGGGATTCTCGGGATTTGTCGCGGAACTGCAGGTGCTGGTCGGGTCGTGGAAGGCCAATCCGTGGTGGACGGCGGCGGCGGGCGTGGGCATCGTGGTGGGCGTGGCCTACACGTGGCGTGCCTTGCAGCGGGCCTTCTTCAGCGATGCGCCGGCAGCGGCGCATCTGCACGATCACGGGCACGCATTGGCTCCGATCACGTGGCCTGAAGTTGCGGGCTTCACGTTGCTGGGTGTGACCAGCCTGGCGGTGGGACTTTATCCGAGAATTCTGCTGGATGCGATTGAGCCGGCCGTGAAGACACTGCTTGCGGGAGGGGGACAATGAACTACGCCGACCTCTTTCGCGTGACGTTGCCGGAGACGGCGCTGGAAGTTGCCGCGCTGCTGGTGCTGGTGGTGGATCTGGGCTTGCTGCGCAAGGCGGAACTCCGGGTGCGGGCCGGAGTTGCGGCATTGGTGGGTGTGGCAGGCTGCGGTGCTGCGCTGTGGCTGTTGCTGGCCTCCGGCGGGGCCAGCCTTGGCGCGGGGAACGATCTTCTTCTGGCCGGCGGCGGTTCAGCGGCGGTAGCCCAGATCGGCATCCTGGTGCTCACCGCGCTTACTCTGTTGTTGCTTGTGGATTCGCTGTTCACGCGGCATGTCGGGGAATTTGTCGCGGTGGTGCTGATGTCGGCGACCGGTGGGATGCTGATCTCCGCGGCGCAGGATCTGCTGGTGATCTTCATCGGGCTGGAACTGCTGAGCCTGGGGCTCTACATCCTCACGGCGTTTGCGAAGACTTCGGGCAAAAGCGCCGAGTCTGCGTTGAAGTATTACCTCTTCGGCGGCATGTCGGCGGCATTTCTGCTGTTCGGATTCAGTTATCTCTACGGGATGACTGGATCGACGAACCTGCAGACGATCGTGCAGGCTTCAATCGGGCACGGCATGTCGGGGACACCCTTGTTGTATGTCGCCCTGGTGATGATTGCCGCGGGGCTGGGGTTCAAGGTGGCGGCGGTACCGTTCCATCTCTGGGCGCCGGACACCTATGAGGGTGCGCCTGCTCCGGCAGCCGCGTTCATCGCCTCGGTTTCGAAGGTGGCGAGTTTCGCATTGCTGATCTCCATCGGCACCGCCATTTGGTCGGGAACGGCTTCAGCGACGCATTTCGGCATGCAGCAGCCGTGGTCTGTGATCCTGGCGCTGCTCGCGGTCGGATCGATGGTGCTGGGAAACCTGGCCGCGTTGGCGCAGGTCAGCGTGCGACGGCTGCTGGCCTACTCGGCCATCGCGCATGCCGGTTACATGCTGCTCGCGCTGGCGTATTTCTCCGACTCGCCGCGCAGTGCAAGCGCAATCCTCTACTACATCCTCACCTACGGGCTGACGACCATCGGCGCCTTCGGCGTGGTGAGCGTCGTTGAGCAGGCGACGGGAAGCGATCGGCTGGATGCTTTCCTCGGTCTGCACAAGCGCAATCCCGTGCTGGCCGGAGTGCTGCTGGTGCTGCTGTTGTCGCTGGCTGGAATTCCGCCGCTGGTGGGTTTCTGGGCCAAGTTCAATCTGTTTGCGGCCGTGTTGAGCGTGTCGGCGGGTGTGATTCCCTTTACGCTGGTGGCCCTGGCGGTGGCCGCAAGCGCGGTGTCGCTCTACTACTATCTGCAGGTGCTCAAGCGCGCCTACGTGATGCCGGCGGTGAGCGACACGCCCATCAAGGCGCATCCGGTTACGATGCTGGTGCTGATTGTGACCGCGGCTGCGGTGGTGGGGATGGGATGCTTCCCGGCGCTGCTGCAGGGATGGATCGGCAGTTTCGGCCTGACGTTCTAGAGTACCGGTTGCCGATCTCGGCGTCGCCCCTACCGATTTCGCGAACCGCCTTCCCACAAACGCCCTCGCCGGCTGGCTCCGGACAAAACCAGACAACCAGAGCGACTCGTCTGCGCAACTCAGAGCGGCGGTTGGCCTGCCTGCGGCCATGGAATGGCGGACACAAATGTCCGCTCGCTTACGAATGCCTTACAAACCGTTTGCAGAGGCTTTAGCTACCGGCATGTGAAATGACCTCATAGGCGACGCGGAAGTCGGTACGGATCGCGATTGCCGGATTCCTGTGCGATGTGGAGAGGTCACGATGACGACAGGCTTTCATGTAGCCATAACTTCAGCAATTCTTGCTATCTGTGCGGGCGTTCCTGTGGTCGCGCAATCAGGCGTAACGAATTCGGCGCAAGCCGAAGCACCGCCGCGAGGGTCAGTTTCCGGAACTCCCGAGGCTCCGGGAGCGCAGAAAGTTGATTTCGGATCCACCCCCGTTCGGGGCGCGGGAAGCGAGACGGCGCCGGAGGGCGCAGCATCGGACTCATCTTCCTCAACATCCGCCGCACCCCCGGCAACGGGCTCTGCCACGGTAGCTCCATCAGTAAAACATGATGCCGTGATCCAGGAACTCACGGAGATGAAGAAGCAGTTTGATCAGCTAAATCAGATGCAGGCGGCTATAAAGGCGCGCATGGAAAAGCTGGAGTCCGCAATGGAAACTGATGACTCTAAGTCTGCCGACGCGGAGAAGGATGCCAGTGCACTGCGCGCCGCGGAGTCAGGTGAGAGCTCGCCGTCGCTCAGCCAAACGGTGCCCGCACCCGCGGCGGCTCCGGCCGCGGCGCCGGAGATTCCAGCCCAGACAACTACGCTGGGTGAGCCGTTCCCTGGCGACTGGACGTGGCTGAACAATAACGGGCACCAGGTCGACAGCCCGATGGCTACAAAGTACTTCACGCCGGAGTTCCGCGCCGACGCGAACTACACCATCGATTACAACCATCCGGAAGATGACACCCTGGGTGGATCGACGGAGACATTCCGCTCCGACGAGTGGCAGCTGGAGCAGATCTCGATCGGCGGCGACATCCGCATCGACAACGTGCGCGGCCGCTTTCTCTGCCTTTGCGGCGGCCTGTGGTCAGTGACCACTACGCGCAATGATCCCAGCGTGGTGCGCGGCACCTGGGACCTCTCCGGCGCGTACAAGTATGTCGCTGAAGGATGGGGTGGGTATCACTGGAATGTGCAGCACGGGCTCAACCTCGACGCCGGCATCTTCGTTTCGTATATCGGCTTATTCAGCTACTACAACTTCGACAACTGGACGTATCAGCCTTCTTTCGTTTCTTCGAACACTCCCTGGTTCTTCAATGGTGTTCGAGTACAGTGGTTCCCCACGGCCAAGCTGAAGATCGAACCGTGGTTCATCAATGGCTGGCAGACCTATGCCCGTCCCAATGGCAAGCCGGGACTTGGCGGCCAGATCCTGTGGCGCCCCACGCCGTGGCTTGACTTGGTGACCAATAACTACGGTCTGGGCGAGGACGATCCCCTCGAACAGCAGAATCATGTGGGAATTCGGTCGCGCGTGCACACCGACAACAGCGTGGAGCTCAAGTATTACGACAACCCGAAGCGGTTCATGGACAAGATGGCCTTCACGGTAACCGGCGATCTAGGCTGCGAATATGGTGGCGGAGTTCCCAATGGCCCCTACCCAGCCAATGGACAATCGCCCCTGATGGGCACATCGGACACCTACAGCGGCGGCGTGAATTGCCACAACGCCAGGAACGGCAAACCCAAGCAATCGTTCGCGGGTTGGATGCTGTATCAGCGGTTCTGGTTCAAGAAGGACCTGTGGGCCGTGACGCTGGGCGGCGGCCAGATGACCAACCCCGGCCGCTACCTTACGCTGCTGCCCCCCATCAACAACGCTACCGCGGTCACGGGGAGCCCGTACTTCACCGAAAATCCGGGCGACCGCGCGCAGATGCACGACGGAACCATCACCCTGGACTACATGCCCAGCCAGTTCATTACCTTCCGCCTGGAATCGGGTTATCGTTTTTCCGATATCCCGTACTGGACGGGCCATGGCGGCATCACGCCTCCGGGCGGGGCCAACGGGGCTCCGGCAGACTATCAATGCGCGGCAGGCGGCGATGCGGGAGCCGGCTATTTCCCGACCGCGGCGGGAGCTGCGGCGGGATTCACAACCGGCCAGGCGCAGGCGATCTCCAACTGCATCGGCCTGGGCCTGAACAATGGCAATGGGGGAACGAACGCGTTGTGGTGGCCCGACCTGCGCACCAATCAGACGGTCACCACGCTTGCGATCATGGTCCGCTTCTAACCGGTTCCCTGGCGCGGCGTGTCTGACTGAGACAGGTCAACGAGACGAGCAGCGGCTCTTCCTTGAGCACCGCTGCTCGTCCTTTCCATTGCCCGTACGTCTTGATTGCACTTTCCTTATCGACACTTCACCGCCGCTGCATTTCTTCCTGCCGGCCATTAAGACTAAACTGCGTGCGGAGTGTTGGGCGGGAAGACCCGTGGCTTGTTATCCAGGAAGGGAGATTCCGATGACGAGACGATTTCTGCTTTTCTCAATGGTCGCCGCCTGTATGCCGCTGGTGGCCGCATGCAGTCCGCAAAAGCAGCCGGCTGCACCCAAGTCCCCCGACAAGGCGACCCTTGCCGACGAAAACGTGAAGGAGATGCTGCTGCTGATGGACACGGATAAGAGCGGCAAAATCTCCAAGGACGAATGGATGAAGTTCATGTCCGCCGAGTTCGACCGCCTCGACAAGGACAAGAGCGGGGAGCTTGATCCGAAGGAACTGATGCAGACGCACATGTCGTTCCGCGCGTTCCATTTTGCCGATCAGGGAAAGTAAATGACATGGTCGCGGCCTGCGCTCAATGCGGGCATTTCGCTTTCAGTGTCCGGATGACAGCATACGGGGTGCGATATTCATCCATCGCCCCGGCTCAAAGCTGGTGCTAGCTGCGCAGCCAGTCCTTGGCCTTCTGGATGAGGACGTCGCGGCTTACGTCGGAGATCGCATCGGTCAACGGGATGCCCTTGGGGCAGGCTTCGACGCAATTCTGGGCATAGCCGCACTCCTGCACGCCGCCATCGCCGGCCAGGGCGCGCAGGCGTTCCTCCTTGAAGACTTTGCCGGTGGGATGGTTGTTGAAGAGCTTCACCTGGGCAATGGTCGCGGCGCCGACGAACCCCGTAGCCTCGTTAAACTGGGGGCAGACCTCCATGCAGCAGGTGCAGGAGATGCAGTTGGAGAGCGGGTAGTTGACCTCCTGCTGTTGCGGGAAGACGCGTGGGCCCGAGCCCAGATCGTAGGTGCCATCCACGGGAACCCAGGCCTTGACGGCCTTCAGGTTGGCGAACAGCACCGACCGGTCAACCTGCAGATCGCGGACCAGCGGGAACTTGGAAAGCGGCTCGATCTTGATGGGCTGTTCGAGATTGTCGACCAGCGCGGAGCAGGCCATGCGCGCCTTGCCGTTGATGCGCATCGCGCAGGAGCCGCAGATCTCCTCGAGGCAATTGGAGTCGTATGTGATCGGCGTGGTCTGGCGGCCGTCGGTGGTGACGGGGTTGGTGGCGATCTCCATCATGGCGGAGATGACGTTCATGCCGGGACGCCATTCGAGTTCGAACTTCTCCCATACCGCGGGTGAATCCGGGTCGGCCTGACGCTTGATTTCGAGTGCTACGGTTTTAGTCGCCATGATCCCTCAGGGGCTGGGCCCCAATTCTTTTCTTCAGCCTGTGCGGCGCGGCTCAATTGGCACCGTGTTGCACAGTAACAAAACATCCGCACACAGCGGCAGAAGAGATGCCGCCTGTCACTTCGCGGCGGTGTAGCTGCGCGGCCGCGGTTTGATCCACTGGGTATCGACTTCTTCAAACTCAAATTTCGGGCCGGCAAGTTCACCGGTGTAGCTGGCCTTGGTTGTCTTCAGGAACTGCTCGTCGTTGCGCTCCGGAAAGTCGGGCTTGTAGTGCGCGCCGCGCGATTCATCGCGCAGCAGGGCGCCGAGCACGACGCAGCGCGAAAGTTCGAGCATGTTTTTCAACTGGCGGGCAAAGGCGAAGCTGGTGTTGGCCCACTGGCTCTTGTCGCTCAGGTTCACGTTGTCGAAGCGTTCGATGAGCTCGACGATCTTCTCGTCGGCCTGCTTCAAGTCCCTTGTTGTAGCGAATCACGGTGGCGTGTTCGGTGGTGGTCTGGCCGAACTCGCGCCACAGCTTGAAGGGATTCTCGGTGCCGGGATTGTTGAGCAGCTTCTTGTTGATTTCGGCCTGGCGCTGCAACTCTGCCGCATGTCCGCCGTCGCCCTCGGCCGCAGCCAGGTTCTTCGCGTACTTGAGGGCGATGGGGCCGGAGGTGAATCCCCCGAAGATGCAACTGACGAGCGAGTTTGCGCCGAGGCGATTGGCGCCATGGTACTGGTACTCGGCCTCGCCGGCCGCAAAAAGTCCGGGAATATTCGTCATCTGGTTGAAGTCAACCCACAGGCCGCCCATGGTGTAGTGCATGCCCGGGAAGATCTTCATGGGCACTTCGCGCGGGTCGTCGCCGACGAACTTTTCGTAGATTTCGAGGATGCCTTCGAGCTTGCGGTTGAGGGTTTCGCGATCGATGTGGGTCAGGTCGAGGTAGACCATGGGCTGGCCGTCGATGCCCAGGCCCAGTTCATAGACCACCTTGTGAATGGCGCGCGTGGCGACGTCGCGCGGGACGAGGTTGCCGTACTTCGGGTACCACTCTTCGAGGAAATAGAAACGCTCCGTCTCGGGAATCTGCTTGAAGGGGCGCTTGTCGCCGACCGTCCGCGGAACCCAGACGCGGCCACCCTCGCCGCGGGCCGATTCGGACATGAGGCGCAGCTTGTCTTCGCCGGGAATGGATGTGGGGTGCACCTGGATGAACTCGCCGTTGGCATAGTAGGCGCCCTGCTGAAAGACGGCGGACTGCGCCGAGCCGGTGCAGACCACGGAGTTGGTGCTTTTTCCAAAAATGGCCCCGATGCCGCCGGTGGCAAGAATCACGGCGTCGGCAGGGAAGGAGCGGAGCTCCATGGTGCGCAGGTCCATGGCCGTGATGCCGCGGGTGATGCCCTTGGAGTCGAGAACGGCGGAGAGAAATTCCCAGCCTTCGTATTTGTGGACCTTGCCTTCGGATTCGTAGCGGCGCACCTGCTCGTCGAGAGCGTAGAGAAGCTGCTGACCCGTGGTTGCGCCGGCGAAGGCGGTGCGGTGATAGAGCGTGCCACCGAAACGGCGGAAATCGAGCAGGCCCTCCGGGGTGCGGTTGAAGGGCACGCCCATGCGGTCGAGCAGGTCGATGATGGCGGGGGCGGCTTCGCACATCGCCTTGACGGGTGTCTGGTTGGCGAGAAAGTCGCCGCCATAGATGGTGTCGTCAAAGTGCTGCGCGGTGGTGTCGCCTTCGCCTTTGAGGTTTTTGGCGGCGTTGATGCCGCCCTGGGCGCAGACCGAGTGGGATCGCTTGACGGGGACGATGGAGAAGAGGTCCACGTTGCCGCCCGCTTCGGCGATCTTGATGACTGCTGCTAATCCGGCGAGGCCTCCGCCAACCACGATGATTCTGGGTGATGCTGCCATGAACGTT
Organism: uncultured Acidobacteriaceae bacterium; assembly: GCA_963737665.1. Taxonomy (GTDB): domain Bacteria; phylum Acidobacteriota; class Terriglobia; order Terriglobales; family Acidobacteriaceae; genus Telmatobacter. Next base: position 139,392 of record CAVTTW010000012.1, on the reverse strand, counting down.
CCCTGATCCTTTCCGCTTGGTTGCGGGGCCTGCTGTTTCCTACACTCCATCCGTTAGACATGCGGGTGCGGCCGTTGGAACGGCTGCGCTCGACAGCATGATTGCGGGGGCTACATTTTCCGGTGCGTTTTTGTAGTCAGGTCCAATGAAGGCCCAGATGCTGGCCAGTCCCATGACGCAGATCACGATGCCAAAGGCGAGACAGATCCATCCGAAGCGGCGGCGTGCTGTTTCGCCGGGTGTGATGCCCCACTTGGCGGCGAACAGCCAGATGCCGTAAGCAAAGTGCCAGCAGATGGCGATCATGGCGATCACGTAAACCGCGACCATGATGGGATTGGAGAGCTCGTGCTGCACCTTGGCAGAAGGCGGCGCCGGGATTCTCAGGAAGGCTCACGCCCATGAAGCGCTGGCGCAGGACATGCTGGATGATGTAGAGCAGGGCGATGAAGCCGGTCCAGCGCTGCGCGACGTACAGCCAGTTGCCCGCCCAGGGATAGTAGACGACATTGGATTTTCCACGCAGCCAGATATAGATGCCGTAGAGGCCGTGATAGGCAAGGGAATGAAGATGAAGGTCCACTCCAGCACGCGCACCAGGGGCAGGGAGTTGAGGAACTTGACCTGTGCGGCGTAGGCAGCGGGACCTTTGAGCGCTTCGAAGTTCGACAGCAGGTGCTCAATCAGAAAGGCGCCGATGGGGATGATGCCGAGCAGGGAATGCAGCTTGCGCCAGATGAAGGACGTTCCCTGGCCGGCGCGCAGCGGCTGGACGCCGCGGTGGACAGTATGCGCGGCTGGATGTTCCGTAGTGGCCATGAAGGTGTTGCCTCCTGGAGGCTGCGAGTCTGAACTCGGGACGTGGTTCGTTTCAGATTGAGAGACGGAATCTCGGTGCTTGTTACCCATGCATTATTGGAAACGCACATAAGGGTAGTCAAGGCGCGCAGGTTTGATAGGGCGAGATTGTCATCATCCTGCTTTGCGCATTACCGGCTTTTTGGAGTGAGATCGCCCTATTGCGGTGCGCAGGTCGTACCGCATGATGGGTCGGGGTGGGGTGTGCTGGCCAATGATTTTGAAGCCGGCATTGGCAAAGGTTGAGGCGTAGCCTGTGCCCGAGGCGCTGGGAGTGAGTGCGGCATCGAGCGGATAAGCTTCGAGTGCCGGCGCTCCGTTGGCTTTTGCCACCCTTATTGCTGCGCGGATGAGGGCCGAGGTGATGCCGCGGCGACGGTATCCGATGCGTGTATAGAAGCAGGAGACGGACCAGACCGGGACATCGTCGATTCGCCTGAGTCGCCAGCTATGATCGAGCCACGGCAGGGCATCGCGCGGCGTCACCTGGCACCAGCCAACGGGGACATCCCCTTCAAAGGCAAGCAGGCCGGGAGGCGGGCCCTTCCTCACAACCTGCTCGAAGTCCCTCCGGTTGTCTTCAGAGGCTCGCTTGCGGTATTGGCTTCCGATGCGCCAGTACATGCACCAGCAGCCGTTGCAGGCGCCTCGCTTTCCAAAGAGGTCCACGAGAGCCGGCCAAAGATCGGGTGTGAGCGGGCGGATGTCCAGCTTCATCTGCGCAGAATTCCCAGGAGAGTCTCGAAGGCGCGCCCGCGATGGCTGAAGGAGAGCTTGGTTTCAAGATCGATCTCCGCCATGGTGCACCCGAGCGTGGGCAGATAGAAGAGCGGGTCGTATCCGAAGCCGCCCGTGCCGCGAGGCGCCTCCAGGATCAGGCCTTCGACGGTTCCATGCGCGGTGTGACACGGAAGCCCATCGCGCGCGGCGACCAGGACGCAGCGGTAGCGGGCGATACGGGGGGCGGCAACGCCTGCGAGGCGCTGCAACAGCACCATATTGTTCCAGACATCGCTGTTGTCGTTGGCGTCGGGCGAGTCGACGAGACCGGCATCGGCGGCGAATCGTGCGGACCGCACGCCGGGAGCGCCGTGAAGCGCGTCGACTTCCAGGCCCGAATCGTCTGCCAGAACCAGTTCGCCGGGAGCAAAGCGAGAGTAATAGACAGCCTTGAGCGTGGCGTTGGCGGTGAAGGTGGCGCCGGTTTCTTCGGGAGCAGGAATGGTCTGGAGCGCGGGAAGCGGCTCGACGGCGACGGAGTGAGCCCTGGAAGCAGTCTGAAAGTCGCGCAGTTTGCCCTGGCTGGTAGTCGCGGTGTAAAGGCGAAGAGCCATGCATTCAGTGTAGCGGCCGCCATTCACGTTTCCAAACCGCGGATCGGCATCCCAGGTGGACGGGCTTTCCAAAGCGGGGGCTCAACGGGCACAATGGACGGGCTTCCTGATTCAGGCGAGTTATCGGGCAGGACACTTTAAGCAACGCCAGTGTTCTGCCGGGACAGGGAAGAGGAGACCGCATGGCGGGGATCTTGACGGGGATTGGATGGCACATGGTAGGCGCAGCCTCGGCGGCCTCTTTCTATGCGCCCATTGAGAAGGTAAAGAAATGGTCCTGGGAGACCACATGGGCAGTGGCGGGGCTGTTCTCGTGGATCCTGCTGCCCAGCGCGGTGAGTCTTCTTCTGCTGCCAAACTACGGCGCGTTTTATAGCTCGATCCCGTCCGCTGTGCTGTGGAAGGTGGCGCTGTTCGGCGCCATGTGGGGGGTGGGCAATGTGAGTTATGGGCTCACCATGCGCTACCTGGGCATGTCGCTGGGGATTGGTGTCGCCATCGGCGTGACGCTGGTGGTAGGGACGCTGGTGCCACCGCTGATGCACGGGCAGGCGGCCATGCTGTTCCACACCAGGGGAGGCTTGTTCAACATGGCAGGCGTGGTGGTGGCGCTGATCGGCGTGGCCATCGTGTCTTATGCGGGGCACCAGAAGGAAGAGCAGTTGAAGACGGGCGAGCCGGGAGAGTTCAACGTGATGCTGGGGCTGGCCCTGGCGGTGATGTGCGGCATCTTTTCCTCCGGAATGTCGTTTGCCATGGATGCGGCGCAGCCCATCAAGCAGGCGGCGGAGAACGCGGGAGTCAACCATCTTTATTCCGCGCTTCCCGCGTATGTGTTCATCATGGGCGGCGGCGCGGTGGTGAACCTGGCGTATTGCTTCATCCGCCTCGCCACGGTGAAGACGATTTCGCTGCGCCATGATCTGGCCGAGCCGCGGCGGTACGCTGATCAAGAATGCCACTCTGGCCGCGACCGGGGGCATCATGTGGTATCTGCAGTTTTTCTTTTATGCGTGGGGCCAGGCCAACATTCCCGACCGGCTGAGCTACGTGAACTGGATGCTGCACATGAGCGGCTATGTGCTGTTTGGCGGAATTGTCGGCCTTGCCCTGGGCGAGTGGGCGGGCGTGTCGAGCCGACCGATACGGATTCTTTGGGTGGGCATCCTGGTGATCATCGCGGCAGCAAACCTGGTGGGACTGGGCCTGGCGTCGTAGTCCCGGACCGCTCAGATCAAACTATTTATCGGGGCAAGGGATTGGCAACGCACATGATCGAAGGCGCCCTGGCGCATGCAAAAGCGAACGGCGCCACCACGGTGGAAGCGTATCCTGTAGATCGCGATTCCCCCAGTTATCGCTTTATGGGTTTTGTGGATGTATTTGCTGCAGCCGGGTTTCAGGAAATCGGCAGAGCCGGGGAACGCCGGCACGTGATGCGTCACTATCTCTGAGGGACCGGGTTTCCCCACGTCACAGGCCCGCAATTTTTCAGACTGTTTTTCGCTGTAGTCAACAAGCAGGCACTTTGGGAGTTTTGTTTTGAACGTTCACCTGATCGATGGAACTTATGAGTTGTTCCGGCACTATTTTGCGCTGCCGCCGGCGCGCGATGCGAATGGACGCGAGGTCGCCGCGGTGCGCGGGGTCGTCGGCGTCGGTACTGGGCATGATCCGCGAGGGCGCGACCCATGTCGGCGTGGCCACCGATCATGTGATCGAGTCGTTTCGCAACAAATTATGGCCGGGCTACAAGACGGGCGCGGGCGTCGAGCCGAATCTGCTGTCGCAGTTTCCACTGCTTGAAGAGGTGCTCACGGCGGCCGGCGTCGTGGTGTGGCCGATGGTGGAGTATGAGGCCGACGACGCGCTTGCGTCGGCTGCGAAGGTCGCTGCACGTGACGAGCGCGTCGAGCAGGTGATCGTCTGCACCCCCGATAAAGATCTCGCGCAATGCGTCGATGGCACACGGATCGTGCAGCTGAATCGCCGCGCGAGCACTACGTGCGACGAGGCCGGCGTGGTGGAAAAATTTGGCGTGCCGCCTTCGTCGATTCCGGATTACCTGGCCCTGGTCGGGGATTCGGCCGACGGCTATCCGGGCCTTCCGGGCTGGGGCGCCAAGTCTGCGGCAACGATCCTGGGCAAATTCCGGCACATCGAGGCCATCCCAGAAGATATCGGCAAATGGGGCGTCGAGATTACCGGGGCGAGCCGGCTCTCGGCTGCCCTCTCGCGGGAGATGGAGCGCGCCTTGTTGTTCCGCACCCTTGCCACCCTGAAGACCGACATCGCCCTCTTCGAGGACGTTGAAGAGCTTCGCTGGACGGCGAGCACGCCCGCCTTTGAAGAGATCGCGCAGCAACTGGATGCGGCGGTGACGGAGAAACAGCCGCCATCGGCAGCGCGGTTCCGGCGCCCCGCCAAGCTGGGGTCGATCCTGCCCTCGTAATCGAGGGCTCACTCGATGGTTTGGTTAAGGCGTAAATCGCGGGAGGACGCGCCGACGCTCACGGTGCGCTGGCCCGCCGCCTTGACCCACTTTTGCTCCTTTGTCGACCAGTACTGAAGCTGCCGCTCGGGAACGTGCAGGGTGACGGACTTGCTTTCTCCGGCAGCCAGGTGGATGCGTTCGAAGGCAGCCAGCGCGCGGACAGGGAACTGCACGCCGTCGGGAACGTCGCCGGGGGCGCTGAGATACACCTGCGGCACTTCATCGGAATCCGCTTTGCCCGTATTGCTCGACGTTGAATTCGACATCGAGGCCGCCGTCATTGGCCTTGTGCACGCCTAGCCCGAGTATTGGAACGTGGTGTAGCTCAGGCCGTGGCCAAAGGCAAACAGCGGCTCGATCTTTTCCTTGTCGAACCAGCGGTAGCCGACGTTGACTCCCTCGCTGTAGGTGGTCTTGTGGTCCACGCCCTTCGCCGAGCGCTCGGGATACTTGGGATCGGTGGCGGGATAGTCGGTGAGGCTCTTGCCCCAGGTGACGGGCAGGCGGCCGGCGGGGCTGACCTTGCCGAGCAGCAGGTTGGCGGTCGACCAGCCGCCCTCGTCGCCCGGCCACCACATTTCGAGAACGGCCTTGACTTTGTCGATCCAGGGCAAAGCGACGGGCTGGCTGGTATTGAGCACCACGATGGTGTTGGGATTGACGGCGGCGACTTCTTCGACGAGTTTGTCCTGATCGCCGGGCAGGCCGAAGACCGGGCTGAGGCGCGTCCAGACAAAGACGACGGCGACCTTGGCTGACTTGGCGGCGGCGATGGCATGTTCGTGATCGGCGGCGCGCTGCTCCGGCGTATACCAGTTGAGGCGTACCTGGACCGGGGAGTTGGAGGTGTCGGGCGTGGTGCTGATCTCGATCGGGTGCGGACCGGCGCGTCAGCTCCACGGCGCGGCGAACGTTGTCGAGGCCGTCGGGTGTGGGAACGACGTTGTCCTGGTTGGCTTGCAGAATGTCGCCGTGCACGCCGCCCTGAAAGGCGCCGGTGCCGGCGAGACGCTTGCCGTCGAGCGAGATGGTCGCGTTGGTGCCGAGCGCCTGCAGGTAGATCCAGTAGCTGCCGGCATGCGGCGGAGTCAGCGTGCCTTTCCAGGTCACGGTGGCGTTGGCGGGCAGGGAATTCCCAGCGCTTTGGTGAAGTTGATCTGCGCGTCTGTCTGGGGCTGCGCCTGAACCGGTGCGTTCCAGGCCGGGCTTGCCATCGTGGCTGAGGGCGTCGGCGGGAATGGTGCTGCCGGTCATGTCGTCATTGACGGCAAACGGCGATGTTGGCGTTGCCGGAGATCTTCCTCAGCGCTTCGAGGGGGCCGACCTGCGCGATCGGGCATACCGACAGACCGTTCGCCATTGATGCCGATTGAGTCGATCTGCCCGGCGGTTGGGCCGATGAGCACCACGGAGCCAAGATCGGCCGCCTTGAGCGGCAGTGCGCCGCGCTTCGTTCTTGAGCAGGACAGCCGCGTCTTCGCCGGTCTTCTCGATGATCTTGGCGTTCTCGTCGATGTCCTGCTTGGTTACGCTGTGCTTCTGCATGCCGTCCATGTAGCCGAAGTGAACGATCTCATAGAGCACCCGGCCGGCGGCGCGGGTGACGGCTGCTTCGCTGACGGTGCCGTCCTTGAGGGCTTCTGGCATCTTTTCCGGGTTGAGCTTGACGCCGAAGTCGCCCATATCGCCACGGGCGGGCGTGGGCTCTTCAGGAATATGGCCGCCGAACATGGCCATCATGTCCGCCATGGCATTGGGCGACGGGAGGCGGAGGTGGGGGTTTCAGATCGAAGAACGAAGGGATCGAAAACCGGGCTCCGGGTGTGGGCTCGCCAGGCATCTCCATGTCGAGACCGGCGTTGATGAAGTTGACGGCGTGCACAGCGCCCCAGTCCGACGTGACGAAGCCCTTGAAGCCGATCTGGTCGCGCAGGATCGTGGTCAAGGTGTCCTTGTTGCCGCAGGCGAAGGTGCCATTGACCCGGTTGTACGAACACATGATCGACGATACTCCCGCTTTGACCGCGGCATCGAAGGGCGCCACGTAGACCTCGTGCAGCGTCTGATCGTCTACGAAGATGTTGCCGCTGTTGGAGTCGTAGGCGACGTAGTGCTTCACCTGCGACATCACGTGCTGCGACTGGATGCCCGTGATCTCGGCGGCTCCCATCACGGAGGTCAGGTAGGGGTCTTCGCCAAAGGTGTTATAGCCGCGGCCAAACTCGAGATCCCGGTCGATGTTTACGAAGGGCTGCAGCGCAACATCGATGCCCAGGGAACGGGCCTCGCGCCCGATCACGATGCCGTTGTCCTCCGCATCCCTGGCGCTGAATGTGGCGGCGACGCCCATGGTGGCCGTCTCACCCTGCGACGGATGGCGGGTAAGAACGCCCGGGGGCCCGTCGGCGAAGCGGAGGCCGGGAATGCCGAGGCGGGGAACGCCGGCCATGTAGCCGGCCTGTCCCTGGTATTCCTTGGGGTCCTCCTGCGTGCCGTGGATCAGAGTGAGTTTCTCCTCAAGCGTCATCTGGCTGAGCAGTTTGTCGACGCGCGCATCGCCGGTAACAACCGGCACCGACTGTGCCGCAACGGTGAACACCATGGCCAAAGTTGTGAATCCCACGGCCGCGTGCCGGATCAGCGTGGATCCAGGCTTTCCGTCAAAAGAGTGCATTTGGTCTCCCTCAAGCTTGCGTTCGCGGCGCTAACGGACGCGCCAAAACAGAGATCTGCTGCGATCGGCACATCGGATAAAACGATTCATCGATCTGTCGGTCAGCGGCAAGCAGTGTAGTACACCGGACTCATGCTTGTAAGTGGCGTACAGGTTGATCGATTCAATCGTTCGATGACGTGACAATTCGTCGATGACCAACGGGATGTGCTTAGATGGATTGGATTTCGGCGCGGGTCGAACCGGCATCGTTCATGTTAAATTGAGGTGAAGTTTCGGACGACGCACTTCCAAATGGATGCCGACGCGCGATGAACTTCGCGGGATCGGACGTATCTACGGGAGAGTGCTGCGTAAACCATTCCCGGATCGATGCTGCTTCCCGGATTAAATGAGGATTCTTTGTTAACCAGATCAGTTTGTAGACCTGCCGCGCTGCAGTGGCAGCGGCAAATTGCCAAAAGGTTTCGTCTCCGCACTTTGTTCCAGTTGACCATCGTTCTCTTGAGTTCCGCCCTCATTGCCCATTCTGAGGAGACTGACAGCGCGGACGATCAGGCCATGTCGGTTGCGGCAAGCACTTCTGCGAAGCCTCCCGTCGAGAGCGAAGTGATCATCGAGGGACTGGCTTCGTATGGCAACTATCGCATCTTCGCTGCGGGCCGGGACTGCAAGCTGTATACCGCGGGATTCGAGTACGATCGCCACTCCTGGGGCTACCTGCTGCGGGCTCGCGTGGATTACGTGGCCGAGTTCCTGCCCCTGGTCCTTCTCAATCAGCCGACGTTGAGTTATCCGTGGGGGCAGCCATTGACGACCGCGCGCCGGGTGGTCCCGGGAATTGGAATCTCACCGATAGGTTTTCGCCTCATGTGGCGCAGCAACACGAGGTTCAAACCTTACCTTTTGGCGAAGGGAGGAATGCTTGGGTTTACGAAGAAGGTCCCCGCACCGGAAGCCAGTTACGAGAACTTCAGCCTGCAGTCAGGCATGGGGGTGCAGACCAGGCTGACCCCGCGCGTGGATCTCCGCCTGGGCCTGTTCAGCGATTTTCACTTTTCGAATAACTTCATCGTTCCCGACAACCCCGGTCTGGACGTGATGAACGCCAACCTCGGCATAAGCTACCACCTCGGGAAGAAAATCTCAGAACTAGTTATGGCAGAGGCAACTCGGAGCCGAGTCCGGCTGCGACGATGTCGGTGCGGAGCTTTTCAATGGTGGTGAATTCAAGAGCTTTCATGCCGAGGGCGCGCGCGGCCTCGACGTTTACCAGCTTGTCGTCAATGAAAAGGGTCTCCTCGGGGCGCGTGCCGAGCTGCTGGAGAACGTGCTGGTAGATCGCCGGCGCGGGCTTGGCCATCAGCAACTGATAGCTCCACACCAGCACGTCAAACTCACCGAGCCACGCAAACTCACGCTGAACGCTTTCCAGTACCGAGTCGCCCATATTGGACAGGATCGCGGTGAGTAAGCCGCGCTGCTTGAGTTTCTGCTGCCATCGCACCATGGCGGGATTCTGGGTCGTCCACATGCGCGCGTCCAGGCGGTTGAGTTCTTCAAGTTGCGCCGGATCGAGCGTCAGGCCGGAGTCGGCGCCGAATTTCTGCCAGAAGGTGACGCCGCTCAGCTTGCCCTCATCATAGGCGTGACGGTCGGCCCAGTAGAGCTTTTCGAACTCCTCCACAGGCAGGCCGGTGATGCGAACCATCGCGTCATGCGCGGCGCCATCGGGCGGCCCGGTCAGTACCATTCCATAGTCAAATACAACCGCGCGCAGCGCCAATTCGTTCCCCCATGTGCGCCCGTGTATGGTGAAAAGGACGCTCTTATCATTGTGCATGATCGACAGGCTGGTTCCGGGGACTGGAGTCCACCGCAGGCCTGAAAACGCCGGGTGAAATATCGGGTTCAGCGAGTAAAGTGATGCGTTTTTCCAAACGGTCGAACTGGAATACGGAGGAGAGCGAGCTGGCATCGGCATATCGGGCACGGCTCGAAGCCGGCTACCCGATCGCCGATCTTACCGCGTCCAATCCGACCCGGTGTGGTTTTGTATACCCGCCGTCGCTGCTTGCGGCCCTGTCGGACCCACGGTCGCTCGACTATGATCCGCAGCCGCGGGGAATCCTGCCGGCGCAGGCAGGCGGTGTGTGCCTATTATGCCGATCACGGGGTTGCGGTCGATCCTGAGCAGGTAATCCTGACCACCAGCACCAGCGAGGCATACAGCTACCTCTTTCGCCTGCTCTGCGATCCCGGGCAGCGAGATTCTGGTCCCCCAACCGGGATACCCGCTGTTCGACTTTCTCGCCACGCTGGACGATGTGCGGCTCAAGGCGGCGCCACTGGTCTATGACTATGGGTGGCAGATCGACCCCGAGGGGTTCCGGCGAGCCATCACGCCGGCCACGCGGGCCATTGTCCTGGTGCACCCGAATAATCCCACCGGCCACTTCACGAAGGCGTGGGAAGCCGAAGAACTGACGTCGTTTGTGCCGGGAATTCGATCTGTCCTTGATCGTCGACGAGGTCTTTCTGGACTACCGATTCGATTCGGGCGACGCGGGAACGCCGGCAAGTTTTGCGGCAGGCCTCGAGGGAGTGCCGGTGTTTGTCGTGAGCGGGCTGAGCAAGATTGCCGCGCTGCCGCAAATGAAGGCGGCCTGGATCGTGGCTGCCGGGCCCCAGGCACGATCGGCGCTCGATCGGCTGGAAGTCATAGCCGACACGTTTCTCTCCATGAATGCTCCGGTGCAGTGGGCGCTTCCGGCTTGGCTGGCGAGCCGTAACCTTTTGCAGGGCCAGATTCGGGATCGAGTCAACGCCAATCTCAGGGAACTTGATCGGCAACTGAGCCAGGAGGCGACGGTGCGGCGGCTGGAGGTGGAAGGGGGCTGGTATGCGGTGCTGCGGATTGCCGCGCTTCAACCCGATGAACGGACGGTCCGAGAACTTCTCGATCGAGGGTGTCTGGGTGCATCCGGGCCATTTCTTCGGCATGCCGGAGTCCGGCTGGCTGGTGATCAGTCTGTTGGGCCGCGAGCCCGATTTCTTCCAGGGAGTGCGGCACATGTTGCAGAGTCTGCGCGAGCATCAAAAGAGTAACGGTACGGATGGTGGAGCTAATCCTTAACTTTAAGTTTCATCCATAAGTGACTGTGATTTAAGTATTTTACTGTCGACGTAATAGCTTGATTTAGCGCAAATTGAGAAATGGGTTGAAGTTACGTTCGGCACCAATCGTGGTCGCACGGACCGTGCCCCGGCATTACTTTTGTTTCGTCGGGTAAGGCGAGCAGGCGGGTCCTGATGGAGTCGAGAATCTGCCGCGAATCGCCTCCCGGGAGGTCGGTGCGGCCAATGCTTCCCGCAAAAAGTGTGTCGCCGGCAATGACCATGCGGAGCGGAGCGAAATGCAGGCAGACCGATCCCTGGGTATGGCCAGGGGTGTGAATCACCTGGGCGGGGTAGCGCTCTAGTCCCACCTGCAGACCGTCGGAGAGGCTGGCATCCGGCGGTGCGACGTCGGGCGTCGGTACGCCCAGCCATCCGGCCTGCATCTCCATCATCTTCAGCAGCGGGAGGTCATTCTCATTCAGCAGGATGGGGGCGCCGGTGAGCTGTTTGAGTTTGAGCGCGCCGCCGACGTGGTCGATGTGTGCATGGGTGATGAGAATCTGCTTGAGTTTCAGTCCCAGGTCGGCGAGACGGCGATGGATACGGCTGATCTCGTCGCCGGGGTCGATGACGATGGCTTCGCCGGCATCCTCGTCGCCGAGCAGGGTGCAATTGCATTGCAGCGGGCCGACGGGAAAGGTCTCGAGGATCATGAACTCATTGTAAGAGACAGAAAAAGGCAGGCCCTCGCGGGGCTGCCTTGTGTATCGACCGGGAAGCCGGACTACTTGCCTGACTTGGCGGGCGCCGAGACCGGAGCGGACTTGGTGCCCTCGAGTACCGAGTGATTTCCGGTGGAACGCATGTAGAGGACCGTCAGGGCGATGGAGGTCATCATGAAGATTACGGCCGACCACGTGGTGAGACGGGTGAGCACGTTGGCCGCGGCGCGCGGACCGAACGCGGTCTGCGACCCCTGTCCTCCGAAGGCCCCGGCCAGATCGGCGGAACGGCCCTGCTGCAGGAGGACGACTCCAATGAGGAAGAGGCAAACGATCACGTGGATGACAATGACGAAGTAGAAGAGGATCTGCATGGCTAAGCTGCTTTCCGAATCTGCCCGCGCGCGGCGGACCTGAGATCTTTGGTGCGGAGGAGGGGACTTGAACCCCTATGCCTTGTGGGCGCCAGCACCTCAAGCTGGTGCGTCTGCCAATTTCGCCACCTCCGCACTGTGGTGAACCTACTGAGTATACCAAAACTTGGGTGCGAAATTTGCGCCCAGACGCACCGTTCTCAATGGGAACCAGAGACGGCTGGCGGCATCCGCGCGCGCAACCGCCTTTCGGCGTCATCACTCCAGTATTTGCAGTTCAGGTGAATGAAAACGGAGGTGTAGGGGACTGCCAATTTGGTCTTGAGGACGAGGATATGGACCACTTTCGCGGCGTCATCGACGTTGGCGATCAGTTTTTCGTGCGGAATGGGCTTGATGGAGTGGCCGGCCAGCAGTTTCCCGATCTGGGCGCGGTAGGCCGAAACTCCGGGAGCATCGCTTTCGGGAACGTAGGAGAGCTCCGCATCCATCAGGATTTCCGGCCGCACGTGGATGGAGTTGCCAATAACTCCAAGCACATAGCGGACCACGTCGATCTGGTCGGCGTTGGTTTCGATGGTCTCGACGCCGGGGTTGGATTGCAATGGGTAGGCCGAATCGACGATGAGGATCCAGTTGCGGTGGCCGAGGAGAGGCATTTCCCGGACGACCTTGCCCTGCCAACTGGATGCGGGCGGGGCTGGCGCGGCGAGCAGCCCCGGGGCGGTGAGCAGAAGTCCGACGAGAGAAAGAAGATTGCGCATCAAAAAGCCACCTCACGGACCCGGAACGGTCAGACTACACTGGCCCGGTAGGAGTGTTCCACCTAGTTGTGTTCTAAGGGCAGAAGCTCCCCGTTCCTCGATCCATTGGGTTTGGACGTGTCAGTTACCTCGCTGGTTTGGTTGAGAAGCCAGTAGTGGAAGCCGTCGACGATGGCCATGAGGGCGGCCTGGTTCATGTCGCTCGAGACGCCGGCGGTGATCCAGGGCTCGTGGCCGTCGGCGTGGAAGCTGACGGTGACGCGGACGTGGGCCGCCGAGTCGTGCGCGGAGACGTCGATGGCGGTCACGCTGAACCGGCCCAGCCGCATCTGCTTGAGGGCGGGATACCAGTTCTCGAGCTCGTGGCGCATGGCGCGGGTCAGTGCGTCGACCGGGCCGGTTCCTTCGGCCCGGCTCGTGCGGATCGTCGAGCCCCCGATGGAAAGGGACATAAAAGCCTGCACGAAGCGGTTTCCGGCCTCGTCGGACTCGTCGAAGACCCGCCAGGTGCGCACGTTGAACAGATCGGGCAGGGTTCCGAGGGCCTTCAGGCAGGCCAGGCGGAAGGAGATTTCGCTGGCGGTAAAGCCGCCGCCTTCGATCATGGGCTGGTTGGTTTCGATCAGGGTTTGGGCCTGGGTGGAGTTGAGCGGAACGCCCAATGCTCTCCGAAAGCAGGATGACGTTGGCCCGGCCGGACTGGGCATTCACTCCGATCACGGGGTTGGCGCCGACCAGCGCCGGGTCGCACCAGAGGTAGGCGCCGGGGTTTTTGCGCTCGCTGGAGCCATGCATGCCCGCCCAGGTACCGAAGGCGCCCGGTCCGACGATGGGAGTGCCATGGGGCACGTCGAGGGAAAACGCGGCAAAGGCCGAGTGGGCCAGGCTGGTGAGGCCGGTGAGGGAAGCCGGCGAGACGAACTCGGCTTCGCCGCGCAACTGCATGCCGCCCATGACGGTGGTGAGGTTGACGTTGCCGCAACGCTCGCCGGTGCCGATGAGGGTGCCTTGCACCTGCACGGCGCCGGCGAGAATGGCGGCGCGCGAGTTGGCCACGCCCAGGCCGCGATCGGTGTGACCATGGAAGCCGAAATGAGCCTGAGGATGGCTGCGCGTCAGCTGTGCGAAGACGTGCGCCACCTCTTCCGGGCTGGCGCCCCCGGTGGTGTCGCAGATGACGATGCGGCTGGCCTGCTGGCGTACGCAAAGTTCCGTGATCTGGCGGAAGTAGTCGAGGCTGCGCTCCCGAAAGGCCGGATCGCAAAGGGCGCCGTTTTCGCGGCGTCCGCAGGCGGCGTCCATGGCGTGTTCCAGGTCGACGAGGACTTCGAGGCCGTGATCCTGAAGGCACTGGATGGTTTCCGACGCCATGCGCAGGTTCTCTTCCGGGGTGGTTTCGAGGGAACGCTCGATATCCAGGAGCCGCGATTTGACCACCACCACGGCGACGGGTACGCGCTGCTTGTGGCGGACCATGAACTGGACGTCGGGCCAGTCTTCGACGCGGGTGCCGCGGCCGCGCGAGCGGCCAAACAGAGCCAGTTTCATCGCACCTGTTGGAACCGGGCCGAGAGCCTCGGTGAGGTCGGCGACAAACTGATTGGCTCCGGCAAAGCCGATCTCGGCATAGTGAACGCCAAAGCTGGCCATGCGCTGCAGAAGGCTGATCGCGTTGGGAACGGAGATGTCGAGATTGGGTTGCTGCATGCCGTCGCGCAGGCTGGTGTCGAAGATCTCGACTTTAGGCGTTTCGAGTTACTGGTTCGCTGTTTTCGTTCATGGTTTACCTTCGGTGAATCTCGGTGCGTTGCGAGTCATGGGCGTCCAGCGATCAGGCGCTCCATCCAGCGGGCCAGTTCCTGCTGGTCGGCAGTGCCGGCTGCGTGCGCGGCCTGGACGTTGCGGCGTTCGTCTGCGGCGCGATTCTGACTGATTTTGAATTTGCCCTCGATGCGGGCGATGGGGATGCGGAAGCCCGTGATGCCGGCCAGCATGGTGCGGCGAAATCCGGCGGGCATGGCGCGCCAGCGGGGAAGATACGGGGGTTCATGGACCTGGATGAGCTCTTCAACCAGGCAGTTCTTGCCCTCTTCGTCCTCGATCAGCTCCAGGGTGCCAAAGGCGTGGATGGCGATGTAGTTCCACGTGGGAACGGAGAGCTCTTCGGTGTAAAAGACTGGGCGAGACGTAGCTGTGCGGACCAGGGAAGACCACCATGGTTTCGCGGCCGGCGAGGGCGGACCAGTGGGGGTTGGCGCGGGCAAAGTGGCCCTGGATCAAGCCGTGCGGTCCGGCATCCTTGACCACCAGAGGAAGATGGGTGGCCAGCGGGGAGGCGGGAGCGGCGTCGGCGAGAGGCCCGAAGAGGATGGCGAAGGAATAGGCCTGCATCGCCTCCAGCAGGAGGTCCCGGTCGGCGACCTGGTTGAACTTCGGAGAGTACATAGATTCCCGGCGGTCCGTGAGCAGTTGAATGGTGAAGTGTGAGGCGCCTGACTTGTGGTTTCATCAACGCGCGCGCAAAAAGCAAAAGCCACCAGCCGCGCTTGCGGGTGGTGGCCTGGATACTGCTGATGCTGCTAAATCCGATCCGTCAGGCTGCCTTTCCCGCGCGCACGTTGTGGCTGCTAATTCGAATGGCGGGAATGGTCATGGCGCCGGCGATGCCGGTAGGAAGCTTCGCATTGGCGCAGACTGTGTGCATGACGTTGAAGGAAGTAGACCATTGATGCGGGTTGCGAGTCAAGATCGGGATCGTCATGCTGGCCTGCAGAGTTTCTGATTAGAAGATCTCGCCGAGTCGGGCGAACGAATCGAGCTCAAGCAGATGCTGACCCGGGGGGGCGGCGTCAATGGCGGCGTGTTCGAGGACCCAGGTGTCCTTGTGGAAGACAAAGATGGCGTGCAGACCGGCGGCGAGGGCGGGGTTGATATCGCTTTTGGGGCTGTTGCCGATCATCCAGCTGGTGTGCGGGGTCAGTTCGTGGCGGGCCATGACGGCACGGTAGGTGGGCGGGTTCTTTCTCGGCGACGATCTCGACGGCCGAGAAGTGCTGGGCGACCCCGGAGCGGGTCAGCTTGTCAGCCTGTTCGGCCTGATTGCCCTTGGTCATCAGGATGAGCCGGTGGCGGGTGGCGAGGCCGGCGAGGGTTTCGGCCACGCCGGGCAGGAGCTCGATTTCCTGGTTGGCGATGGAGGGGGCGAAGGCGGAGATGCGCTGCTTTTCCTCGTCGGTGACCGGCCGGGGGCTGAGGCGCTCGAAGCAGGTGACCAGGGAGCGGGTGAAGCTGGAGACGCCGTAGCCGTGGGCGAGGATGGTTTCGCGCTCCACGGCGTTGAGGGCCTGACGCACCTCGGCGGGGGTGTAGGCGTGGTGATTCAGGTAGCCGATGAAGGCGATGATGGCGCGTTCAAAGTAGATGTTGTTTTCCCACAAAGTGTCGTCGGCATCGATGAGCAGGGTCTGACCGGCAGGGAATTGGGACATGACTCTTATGGTAGCGAACAGGGCCTCCGCGGAGGTGGGATCCGGGTTCGATTCGGGCCCGATGGGAGCGTCATGCGATCCGCCGGATGGCGTTACTTTTGAGGAGGATATTGGCATGAATGGCGTGCTACACTCGGCTTGCTTTTGGGAGGGTTCAGGATGAAGGCGGTATTGAGGCTGGCGGCGATATTTACTTTGGTTTCAGTTCTAAATGTGGCCCGAGCAGCGGACGTAAACGGTTCGTGGAAAGGTGCATTCGATTTCCAGGGCTCTTCAGTTGCGGTCACCATCCATTTGAAGAGCGAGGAAGGCAAGATCACGGGCGATGTCGAGGGTTTACCTACCACACCGGCCGAGATTCACGACGGCATGGTGGCGGGCGATACGGTCACCTTCTGGGTGAACAGCGACTACCAGGGCCAGACCTACAAGCTGGTGTACAAGGGCAAGATCGCGGCTGACCAGATCGTCTTCGATTTCGGGACCGAGGATGGAAGCTGGAGTTCGCCACTGACGGTGAAGAAGGATACTTCTGAGGCTTCCGCAGCGCCGGCGTCCGCGCCCGCAACTGCGGCTCCCGCTCCCGCCGCAGTTCCTAGTCCCGCAACTGCTCCAGCGGCGCCTCAAAAGGCGGCGGACGTAACCGGGGACTGGAAGGGATCGTTCGACTTGAATGGAAGCCCGGTACCCATCACCTTTCATCTCAAGAACGCCGGACCCGCGGTGAGCGGCACGATCGAGGGGATGGGGTCCAAACCGATTGAAGTCAAAGAGGGCGCGATCGAGGGCGATACCGTCACCTTCTGGGTGAACACGGATTACGAGGGACAGACCTATACCCTTACCTACAACGGAAAGGTGTCGGGCAACCAGATTGCCTTTCAATTCGGAACCGCCGACGGATCGTGGAGCTCGTCGGTGACGGCTGCGAAGGTCCCGTAACTCCTGAGCCTAGTCCGCTTCGGGCAGGGTGTAGTCAAGAGTATAGGTGTGCTTGCCGGCGTCGATGAGGATGGTCATGGCGCCGGCGATGCCTGCCAGTCCCTCTGTGCCGGAGCCAGGCACGATTCTCACATTGAGATCGAAGTTGCCGGCTTCCATGGAACCGAAGTGTTGCAGGGCAAAGCTGCCGTTCACGCCGTTCAGCCTGCCGGTCACCTGTTCCATGGCGACGTAGCCCGCGGTGCCGGTGGTGGGGTTTCCGGCGCCGAGCATCTCGCCGGTGCTGGCGGCGACGAGGTCGCCTTCGTACTGCTTGTCGAGCGAGTAGCGGCCGATGGAGGTTCCGTTGGTGGCTTCGTCGGCGGACAGGGGCAGGGATTTGACGCGAAAGGCGCCTTGAGCTTTCTGACTCATCGAGACCTCACTTGAGTGAATTCTAGAGGCTTATTGAAAAAGCCACCAATCGGGCGAAATCGACGCGGCAAGGGTCCCGCGGGGGCTAAAGCCCGTTTGGTGGATTGGCTCTATCGGCACGGCTGAAGCCGTGCCCTGTTACAAAGCGTTTGGTTTCGAGCGGGGGCCAAAAAGCCCGTTTGGTTGATTGGCTCTCTTGGCACGACTGAAAGGTCGTGCCCTGTTACAAGACGCTTTTGTTTCGGGCAGCGGCTGAAGCAAGAGGGGTCCTAAACCCGGGTTAAAGGTGCTTGAATGGCACTTTTAGCGCCTGTTCCGCGAGCAAGAACGCCGGGGTGGGACGCTGGCAGAAAGAGCGGCGAACGTCCCCAGGACCATTCTGCATGAAAGAGGCGTAATTACCTGCCGGCTCACTGGACGTGGATCACGGGGTTGCGGTCGGGGTGGGCGGGATCCTTGATGATTTTGCCGCCTTGCATGACAAAGGATACGTGTTCCATGACGGTGATGTCGGCGAGGGGATCGCCCTTGACGGCGACGATGTCGGCGTAGTGGCCGGGTTCGAGGGTGCCGACATCCTTGTCTTTGCCCAGCATGGTGGCGGCGTTGATGGTGGCGGCCTGCAGGGCGCCGAGGGTGGACAGGCCGCCGCGGACGAGGGCGCCGAATTCCTTGGAGACCGACTCGTCGACGTCGGCGTCATCGACGCCGTAGACGATGCGGATGTGGTGGGCGAGGGCGCGCTTGAACGCCGGTCCCTGGGCGGCCATGATCTCGACGCCCTTGGCGTAGGAGTCGGGATCGCGGCCTTTGCTGAGTCCGGTTTCCATGTCGTGCTGGAAGCAGTAGAGGGTGGGCACGAGCCAGG
This sequence comes from uncultured Acidobacteriaceae bacterium, assembly GCA_963737665.1. Classification (GTDB taxonomy): domain Bacteria; phylum Acidobacteriota; class Terriglobia; order Terriglobales; family Acidobacteriaceae; genus Telmatobacter. The sequence continues at coordinate 121,340 of CAVTTW010000012.1, read as the reverse complement.
TGTGATGCTGCTCCATGAGCTCGGCGCCCTCTTCGTCGAGCATGGTGCCGTGCTCGATGGAGTCGACGCCGGCGCGGACGGCGGCCTTGATGCCGACGGTGCCTTCGGCGTGGGCCATGACCATTCTTGCCGGCGCGGTGGGCGACTTCGACGGCCTCGGCCATCTGCTCTTCGCTGAGTTCCTGGACGTGGAAGTCGGAGATGGGGTCCATGACGCCGCCGGTGGCCATGAGCTTGATCCAGTCGGCGCCATACTTGATGTCGCGGCGCACGACGTGGTCGATGTCGTCGACGGTGTCGGCGACGTTCTGGCCGCGGGGAAGCTGCAGGTCGGCAGAGAAGGGAGCGCCGTCGCCGTGGCCGCCGGTGACGGAGACGCAGCTGCCGGCGGCGGTGATGCGGGGGCCGAGGATGATGCCGCGCTTGACGGAGTCGCGCAGGGCGAACTGCGGGTAGTCGGGCGGACCTTCGCAGGCGTCGCGGACGGAGGTGAATCCGTGATCGAGCCAGAGGCGCAGGTTGTAGACGCCCCAGAGCGTGGCCTGCGGAATGGAGGTGCGCAGGTGGGAGGCGAAGTTCTGCGAGGTGGGGTTGGAGAGGATGTGGCCGTGGGCGTCGATGAGGCCGGGGAGCACGGTGTAGTCGGACAGATCGGTGACGGAGACGCCGCTTGGGGCGGCATCGGCGATGGACTGGACGCGGTCGCCGGCGATGAGGATGTAGGCGTGGGTGCGCACGGCGCCGGTGCGGACGTCGATGAGCTTGCCGGCGAGGATCGCTTGTGTGACGGCCTGGGTGGGGGTGGAGCTAGAGGATGGCGCGGGGGATTGGGCTTGTGCGGCGAAAGATGGGGAGAGACAGAGGGCGGCGAGGAGGCAGGAGGCTCTGCGTGTCATTTGGTTTTGAAGGTATCACGGGGAGGAGTCAGGGAAGAGATCGACCCTTCTCTGTGGGGGACGTGTCTGCGGGCCAGTGGCTTTCCGTGAGAGTCTTCGATGGGGCGGAAAGGAAGAGTTGAGGTTCGTGCTTTCCCAGGTCTCGAACACACGAGACCTGGGGCACCCGGCAAAAAGCATTACTCGACAGGCGTGAGAACCTCCCAGCGCCTGTGAAAATCGCGGAATTCTTCCGCCGGAATCTTCAGTGAATCGTCAGGACTTCGATTGCGTAGCGAGCCACTGATCGAGATTTGGTTCCTGGAGTTTGCGGAGTTCGATGCAGCCGTTGATGCGCTCGACGGAGTGTTTGAGGGTTTCGCTGACTGCGGCTACCTTGTGGTCGGTGAAGAACTTTTGGACATCGTCGCGGGATTCGGCGGAGCAGAAGCTGCTGGTGGCGCCAACGATGTAGGCTCCCGCCCAGGTGGTTAGCTGGGCATTGACCTTGTCCCAGTTGTTCTGGATGTATTTCCAGCCCGCATCGCGGGTTTCTCTCGAGCCGAGCGCAGTTGCGAAGACCCCGGCAGCATCCTGGTTGCGAACTTTGCTGGAGGCGGCATAGTTCATGGCGCGCTCGAGCAGAGAGGGATCCTGGAAGCGGGCGAGCAGAAAGAGCGCGCTTTCGCCGATCTGCGGATCGGTCGAGGTTTCATAGACGTGCTGCAGTTCATCGAAGAGGGCTGCGTCGCCATTGCGCGCGGCGATGCCCAGGGCGGTCTGGCCCAGCGTGGGCTCGACGGAAGTGCGGTCGGCGAGATATTTCTCCGCGATCACGCGCGCCTGTTGCAGCACGGCGGGATCTTTGCCGTAGTAGCCGAGCACGGCGAACAAGTGCGCGCGCAGCTCCTGCTTATCCGGCGAATCGGACGGTGAGGGATCGCCGAGTTTAGCGAGTTGGGGAGCAAAGGTGCTGCGGATCCAGGCGGACAGTCCTTGCTTTTCTTCACCGGTGGCGGCGACGCGATCGTAGATGGTGTCGACCCCGGAGAGAGCGGCACTGACCACTTCGGAGCTTGGATCAGCCTTTACAGCGGTAACGAGGTTGAGGTAGTCGCCGACGGTGGCCTTGTTGGCGCGAAACTGGGCCCATTCGTCGCCGATGAGACGAATCCGCTCCGATGGGTTGAGCCGATCTTCCACGTGCGTAACAAGGTTTGCGTAAAGCGCAGGCGGATAGGCGCTGCGGTAATAGCCCTTGCCGGTGGCGTCGGCAAAGAACAGGTCGGTGGTCGGCACCGGCAGGGAGGATTGGTCGGGCGTGAGGAGTTGGCAATTCTCAGTGCGGTCGGCAGTCTTGAAGCAGACCGGCACGGTCCACTTCTGGCGATGCGTCGGGCTGAGCGCTGGGGCTCAGGAAGAAGCGCTTTTGACTGACAGACACCTGGTCGCCGGAGGGTTTGGCCGAAGGTGAGGATGGGCTCGCCGGGCTGCGCGACCAGGCTCTCCATGATCTTGTCGACCGGCTTGTGACTGGTGGAGGTCTGGGCGCCCCAGAAGTCCTCGGCGGTGGCGTTGGCGTAGAGGTGGGCGGACGAGATAGTTATGCACGCCCTGGCGGAAGGTTTCGGGGCCGAGGTAGTTCTCAACCATGAGGAGCACGGCGCCGGCCTTGCCGTAGGAGATGCCGTCGAACATCTGGTTGATTTCGTCGGGCGTGTCGGCCTTGGCGCGGATGGCGCGGGTGGTGGGCTGGGCATCGAGGTTGAGGGTGCCGTCGAGGTCGGAGACGACCGACTGATCGATGTTCCACTCGGGGTGCATCGCGGCGACGGCCTTGTTTTCCATCCAGGTGGCGAAGCCTTCGTTGAGCCAGATGTTGTCCCACCACTGCATGGTGACGAGGTCGCCGAACCACTGGTGGGCCATCTCGTGGGCGATCACGACGGCAACCTCCTTCCTGGCGCCGAGGGAGGCGGTTTTGGGATCGAGGAGGAGGGCGGTTTCGCGGTAGGTGATGGCGCCGAAGTTCTCCATGGCGCCGGCTTCAAAGTCGGGCAGGCCGATGAGGTCGAGCTTCTTGAGCGGGTAGGGGATGCCGAAGTAGTTGTTGTAGTAGTGGAGCACGTACTTGGCGACGTCGACGCCGTAGGAGGTGAGCGCGACCTTGTCGGGGGTGGCGCAGACGCGGATGGCGACGCCGTCCTGCTCGCCGGAGCTGCACTGGAAGTCGCCGACGAGGAAGGCGACGCAGATAGGTGGACATCTTGGGAGTGGTGAGGAACTTGAGGGTGTGCTTGCCGTCGCCGGGGCCGGGGGTGTCGGAGGCGATGGGGCTGTTGGAGATGGCGGTGTCGCCCTTGTCGACGACCAGGGTGACGTCGAAGGTGGCCTTGAAGGCGGGCTCGTCGAAGCAGGGAAAGGCGCGGCGGGCGTCGGTGGGCTCGAACTGGGTGACGGCGTAGTTGCGGTGCGCGGTTTTGGAGAGATAGAAGCCGCGCAGTTCATTGTTGAGGATGCCGGTGAACTGGATGGTCGATGGTGGCTTTGCCGGCGGGCAGCGGATCGGGGAACCGTGAAGGTGGCCTGCTGCTTGTCGTTGTCGAGGGAGACGGTGGCGGTCTGCTCCTTGTCCGCCGGACTTGATCTTGACCGACTGGAAGGTGATCTCGATGGCGTTGAGGGTGACGGTCGTGCCGGGTTGCTGCAGGTTCACGTCGATGGACTCGGAGCCGGTGTAGGTGGCGGCCTTGAGGTCGGGCGTGAGCGTGAGCGTGTAGTGCTCGGGCCGGACGGTCTCGGGCAGGCGCTGGGCGCGAGCGGTCATCGAGAAGAAGGCCAGGAGGCAGGCGAGACTGGCGGCGGAACGGGGCGGCTATGGGAGTGTTACTGTGATTCCGGGGCATTTTTACCTCGTGAGGCGTTGCAAACGTTTTACCTGTCGAGAGTACGCAAAACGGCAGCGAACTAGGTTGCGCATGCAGACGTGCGATGACACTTCTATTTTAGCCGGTCGCTGCACTGGCGAACGTGGCGGGCATGATCCCGAGGACGGGTGGCGGCGCGCTCAGGTAGGCCGTTCCGAGACGGTCAAGTCGTGTTTCTTGGGCAGCAGGGAATCGAGCAGCAGCAGGCAGGCGCCGGTGACGATGGCGCTGTCGGCCACGTTGAAGTCGGGCCAGTGATAGGTGAAGATGTGGACCTCGATGAAGTCGACGACCGAGCCGTAGGCGATGCGGTCGTGGACGTTGCCGATGGCGCCGCCGAGGACCAGGGCCAGGGCGACGGTGGTGAGGGTGATGCGGCTGCCGAGGCGGATCATGGCGATGAGGACGGCGATGGCGGCGACGCAGGTGAAGGCGATCAGCGCCCAGCGAACGGTGTGCGGGAGGCGGAGTCGGCGAAGAGGGAGAACGCCGCGCCGTCGTTGAGCCAGTGGGTGATGCGCAGGACGCGGGGAATGACCGGGATGGCTCCGCCGATGGGAATGTGCGCCGCGACCCACGTCTTGGTGACGCGGTCGGCGATGAAGATGACCGCGGAGATGAGAAGCAGCCAGGGCAGGCGGCGCGGCGGAGGAAAGCTCACGCGACGGCCTCCTGCGCTGAGGCGGGTCTTGCGGTGGATCGATGTTCATCTCGCGCAGCGCGGACTGGCAGCGGGTGCAGACGTTTTGCCAGATGCCGTAGTCGGACCGACTTCGGGCATGAAGTTCCAGCAGCGGGCGCATTTGTGGCCGGAGGCCGGCAGTGCGGTGACGGTGAGGGCAACTTGCGGATCGGCGCTCTCGAGCGACGCGGACGGCGGAGACGTTGAGGAACTCCTTGAGCCCGGCGGCGTGACGCTGGAGCAGGGCGAGCAGGTCGCCGGAGGCGGCGATTTCGAGGTCCGCTTCGAGGCCCTTGCCGATGCGCTTGGCCTGGCGCGCTTCTTCGAGCACCAGCATGGCCTGGTCGCGCACGGCGAAGATCTGCTTCCACTCGTCGAGCAGCGTCGCGGGATCTTCGTGAGAAGACATCTTCGGGTTTGGGGAAGAGCGCCAGATGGACGCTGGCTTCGCGGCCTTCGACGTGCGGGCAGGTATTCCCAGACTTCGTCGGCGGTGAAGCTGAGGATGGGCGCGACCAGGCGGACCAGCGCTTCGGTGATCTTCCACAGCACCGTCTGCGCGGAGCGGCGGGCATGGCTGCGTCGGCGCGAAGGTGTACATGCGGTCTTTGAGCACGTCGAGATAGAACGAGCTCAGATCGACGATGGCGAACTCGTTGACGGCGTGGTAGATGCGATGGAATTCGAAGGCCGCGTACCAGTCGAGGATCTTCTCGGTCAGCTCGCGGGTGCGGGCCAGCATGTAGCGGTCGAGGGGCAGAAGCTCGGCTTCGGGAACCGCGTCGCGTGGCTGGATCGAAGCCGTTGAGGTTGCCGAGCAGGAAGCGGAAGGTGTTGCGCAGCTTGCGGTAGATTTCGGCGCAGCGCTCCATCAGGTTTTCGCTGGCGGCCATGTCTTCGCGGAAGTCGATGGAGGCGACCCAGAGGCGAACGATTTCGCCGCCCATGCGGTTGGCGATGTCGACGGGATCGACGCCGTTGCCGAGCGACTTGGACATGGCGCGGCCCTGCTCGTCGAGCGTCCAGCCGGCGGTGGCGACATGCGAGTAGGGCGCGCGGCCGCGCAGGGCGACGGAGGTGAGCAGCGAAGAGTGGAACCAGCCGCGGTGCTGGTCGCCGCCTTCGAGATAGAGGACCTTGACCTTGTCCTCGTTCTGGAATGCGTCGTAGGCGGCCTTCAGATCGGGGTCGGATTCGCAGACGGCGAACCAGCTGGTGCCGGAGTCGAACCAGACATCGAGAATGTCGGTCTCTTTGCGGAAGGTCGTCGCCTCCGCAGTGGGCGCAGGTGGTGCCGGCGGGCAGCAGGGTCGGCGACGTCGGTGGTGTGCCAGGCTTCGGCGCCTTCGCGGTCAAACAGGTCGACGATCTTGCGGTTCAGCGCCGGGTCGAGGATGGGCTGGTTGCAGTCTTCGCACAGGAAGACGGCGATGGGCACGCCCCAGATGCGCTGGCGGCTGATGCACCAGTCGGGGCGGGTGGCGATCATGTTGGTGATGCGCTCCTTGCCCCAGGCCGGATCCCAGATCGACCTTGTCGATCTCTTCGATGGTGAGCTGGCGGTAGGTCGTCTCCGATCCGTCGGCGCGCTTGACCGGGGTTTCGAGGCCGATGAACCACTGCTCGGTGGCGCGGAAGATGACCGGGTGTGGCAGCGCCAGCAGTGGGGGTAGGAGTGGTGCAGGTCGCCGATGCGAGCAGCGCGCGGTTCTCCTCGAGCATGGCGATGATGATGGGATTGGCGGCCCAGACGGTCTTTGCCGTCGAAGGGCGGCGGGGTCGGAATGAGGCCAGGCAGCGGGATCGACGTGGATGCGACCGGCGGCGTCGACGCAGGTAGGTGGCGTCGAGGCCGTAGCGCTGGCCGGTGTAGAAGTCGTCGGCGCCGTGCGAGGGCGCGGTGTGGACGGCGCCGGTCCGGTGTCGGCGGTGACGTAGGTGGCGAGGACGCCGAGGATGGTGCGGTCGAGGAACGGGTGCTGGAAGGTGGTGCGCTCGAGCTTTGCGCCCTTGAAGCGGGCGAGTTCCGCGGTTTCGCCGAGTTTGCAGGCGGCGATGACGGAGGCGGCGAGTTCGGCGGCGACGATGTAGACCGGGCCAGCGTCTTCGGCAGAAGCGCCGGCGGTCTCAAGAGCGACGTACTCGAAGTCGGGATGGAAGGCGACGGCCAGCGACGCGGGCAGGGTCCACGGCGTGGTGGTCCAGATGATGGTGTAGACCTCGCGGCCAGCGAGCGACGGGTCGAGCGCGGCCGCGTCCGAGGTCAGCCGGTAGCGCACATAGATCGAGGGGCTGGTGTGCATCTCGTACTCGATCTCGGCGTCGGCCAGGGCGGTGCGGTCGTGGATGCACCAGTAGACCGGCTTCAGGCCGCGATAGACGAAGCCTTTTTCGAGAAAGCCATAGAAGGCTTCGAGGGTGCGCGCCTCGTAGTCGCGGGCCATGGTTTTGTAGGGCTTTTCCCAGCGGCCGAAGCAGCCGATGCGCTCAAACTGAGAGGTTTGCAGGTCAATATATTTCTGCGCGTAGGCCCGGCATGCATCCAAGACTTCAGGAGCGGGCATCTCCAGTTTTCGGCGGCCCAGTTGCTCGTCGACCTTGATCTCGATGGGCAGGCCGTGGCAGTCGTAGCCGGGAACGTAGGGAGAGTCGAACCCGGCCATGGTTTTCGACTTGACGACGAAGTCCTTCAGGCCCTTGTTGAGCGCGTGGCCCAGGTGGATGGGGCCGTTGGCGTAGGGAGGGCCGTCGTGGAGGATGTAGGAAGGACGGCCGACGCCGGCCTTCCGCAGCTCGTCATAGAGGCGCAGCGAAGCCCAGCGAGCGAGGCGAAGTGGTTCATTCTGGGGCAGATTGGCCTTCATCGGGAAGGCGGTTTGAGGCAAAGTCAGTGTCGCCTTCAATTCCGGCGCTGGGGACATCGTCACTCCCTGGTGTGGTGGAAACCGTTTCATCTTAAGTGTAACTGGCAGAGCTGAATAATTTTCGGTAACAACTTAGAGCACGGGTCGTCTATTGTGTATGGGAGTCCGATCAACGGCGAAATATGATTTTTCGGAGCGCGATGAAGACGCAGGAGAGGGTGGCTCCCCGGATCCGGCGTTGAATGCTTCCGCGACAAAGAACGGCGCAGTCGAGCATAATGGAAAGATGGGCCGGGAGATGGAATTGCCTGTGCCCCAGGAACGAAGGGTACCCAAGCCAGCGGCAACTATGGCAAATGACTTACTGACACAGCCGGACTCCCCAGTCTCCCATGGCCGAACCGCCCGGTGGCGGTCACGACCTCGATGCTTTCCTCGGCAAAGCCTTCGAAGAGAAGCCGATCTGGGCGGGACTCTGGGAGAGCATTCGCGACGTTTTTTTCCCTCCCAAGCTGCCGCCGCTGGAGCTGACCTCGACGCCGATCCCGGTTCCGGACCGGATGGCGGTCAAGACCAATCCCTGGGCCGTCGGGCACGGCCGCGCTGATCAACGGTGCAATCCTGGCCCTGGTTCTGTTTCTCGGGGCGCGCGCCATCATCAAGAAGATCGTTGCGCCGAAAGTGACCCACGATCGATGTGGGCGACTTTGACCTGAGCGCGCCCAAGAGGGCGCAGCAGGCGGGCGGCGGTGGCGGCGGCGGATCGCACGACATCGTCGATCCGATCAAGGGCAAGCTGCCGAAGCTCGATAAGAACCCCGTCACGCCGCCCATGGTGCCGATTCTGGAGAAGCCCAAGCTGGCCATGGAATCGGCGATCAATGTGCAGCCGGACATCAAGCTTCCGGACAATCCCAATCTTCCCAATATCGGCGTGACCAACTCCGCCAACGTGACGCTGGCCTCCAACGGACAGGGGACGGGCAGCGGCATGGGCACCGGTTCCGGGGGCGGCCTTGGCTCGGGAACGGGCAATGGTTTCGGACCGGGCACGGGCGGCAATACGGGCGGCGGACTGTACCGGATCGGCGGCGGCGTTTCGGCGCCGATACCGATCGTTTCGCCGGAAGCGGAGTTCTCTGACGAGGCGCGGCGCGCCAAGTACCAGGGCGTCTGCCTGGTTTCGCTGATCGTGGATGCGCAGGGAAATCCGCAAAACCCCAGGGTCATTCGGGCGCTGGGAATGGGACTGGACGAAAAGGCCCTGGAAGCGGTCAGACGATACAAGTTCAAGCCGGCCCTGAAGGACGGCAGAACGCCGGTTCCGGTGATGATCACCATCGAGGTGAACTTCCGGCTGTACTGAGCCACGAAGCAGGATCAGAGGAAAAACGGAAAAGAGGGGCGGGGCGCATGTGCGCTTCGCCCCTTTACCTTTTTGGGGACATCGAGAGGTCGTTCGCCGGCAGATGCGGAACTGGTTCTTGAGCATCCCGATCGAGATCCGGGCCGTACATAAACGTCTCATCCCTTCTGGCGACGGCGATCAAGTGAATCGATTTACAAGGGCATGATCGTGACTCTCTGTGATAATCTTCGCTGGTTGGAATGACGGGGAGGTTGGTCATGCGGCATGGGGCCAGATGGGGCGCGCGGTGGGTGGTTGGAATCATGCTGGCGAGCGGATGTGCAGGGATGGCATGCGCCCAGGCAGACTATCCCTTTCGCGACCCTAAGCTGCCCGACGATCAGCGCATCGCGGATCTGCTCGGCCGGCTCACGCTCGAAGAGAAGGTCAACCTGATGTCGGACCACCCCAAGATCGCGCGCCTGGGGCTGGTGTTCTCCGGGCAGGTGGAGGGGTTGCACGGATTGGCCCTGGGCGGCCCAGGGGGTTGGGGACCGAAGGGGAGACAGCCGCTTCCTACAACCACGTTTCCACAGGAAAAAGGGCTTGGCAACACGTGGGATCCGGAACTGCTCAAGAGAATCGCGGGAGAGGAAGGGTACGAAGCCCGTTACTACTACCAGAACCCGGTGACGGATTTTGGAGGAGTGGTGGTGCGGGCGCCGAATGCCGACCTGAGCCGCGATCCGCGCTGGGGTCGCTCCGAGGAATCCTTCGGCGAAGATCCGTTTTTCGTGGGGACGATGACGGTGGCGTTCGTTCAGGGATTGCAGGGAGCGGACCCGAAGCACTGGCAGGCAGCGTCGCTGATGAAGCACTTCCTGGCCAACGAGAACGAGAACGGGCGCGCGCACAGCTCGTCGGATTTTGGAGAGCGGTTATTCCGCGAATACTACTCCGTGCCGTTCCGCATGGGATTTGAGCAAGGGGGTTCGCGGGCGGTGATGGCGGCCTACAATTCGTGGAACGGCGTTCCCATGATGATCAACCCGGTGCTCAAGAACGTGATGATCAAGGAGTGGGGGAACGATGGGCTGATCTGCACCGACGGCGGTGCGCTCGGGCTGCTCATCACGGCGCACAAGAGCTTTCCTGACAAGGAACAGGGCGCTGCGGCGGCGGTGAAGGCCGGGATCAACCATTTCCTGGATAAATACCAGGAAGACTTGACCAAGGCGCTGAAGGACGGGTTGGTGAGTGAAGCGGATATGGACGCCGCACTCAAGAACCTGCTGCGCGTGTATCTGCGCCTGGGCGAGATGGACCCTCCCGGAGTGGATCCATACGCCAATATCGGCAAGCTGACAGGCGGAGACGTTCCGCCGTGGGAGCGCCAATCGAGCAGGGAACTGGCGCGGCAGGCCACCGACGAATCGATTGTCCTGCTGAAGAACGAAAACAATACGCTTCCGCTCGACCCGAAAAAGCTGAAGAGCATTGCCGTGATCGGACCGTGGACAAGCGAGGTCCTGCTCGATTGGTACAGTGGCACGCCGCCGTACGATGTGGGCATTCTGGATGGCATCCGGGAGGCTGTCGGGTCGGGCGTCAAGGTGCTTTATACCGACGGGTCAGACCCGGCAGAGGCGGAGGCACTGGCGCGCAAGGCCGATGTAGCGATTGTCGTGACTGGTAATCATCCTGAGTGCAATGCGCCCTGGGACCAGTGCCCGGTACCTTCCAACGGCAAGGAGGATGTCGACCGGAAGACCATTGTGTTGGAGCAGGAAGAACTGGTGAAGCAGATTTATGCGGCGAATCCACACACCATAGAGGTGCTGCGCTCGAGCTTTCCGTACGCGATTGTCTGGAGCCAGCAAAACGTCCCCGCCATCCTTCATATGACGCATAACAGCCAGGAGGAGGGGCACGGCCTCGCCGATGTGCTGTTCGGAAGCTACTCGCCTGCGGGGAGACTCTCGATGACTTGGCCGAAGGGAGACGACCAGCTATTGCCGATCATGGACTACGACATTACGCATGGACGCACCTACATGTATCTCAAAGATAAACCGCTCTACCCATTCGGCTACGGGTTGAGCTACACGACGTTCGCGTATGAAGGGCTCAGGCTCAGCGCGACGAGGGTAGGCCCGGAGGGTTCGCTGCTGGTGACGGTCAAGGTAAAAAACACCGGTAACCGGGCCAGTGACGAGGTGGTGCAGATGTATGTGAAGCACCTGGGCTCTGCGGTGCAACGACCCAATATGGAGTTGAAGGGCTTTGCGCGGGTGCGGATCGAGGCGGGCGCGGAGAAGGACGTAACCATGAATCTGAAGCCGCGCGATCTTGCGTATTGGGACGAGGCCCAGCACGCCTGGAAGGTCGAGAAAGAAAACATCCAGGTGATGGCGGGAGGATCGAGCGACAATTTACCTGTGGAGGGCACGTTTCAGGTCGACAGCAGCGAGGAATTTAAACCGTAGGAGGCGTCGATATCGGTCTCGGCGAGAGGGACGCCTGACGCAAATGGATCCAACCGCGTTCCCACGTGGCAGCGTTTTGCGATTTCGAACAGCGCTACGGCGACGGCAATATCCTGGAGCGCCAATCCTACTGATTTGAAGATGGGGATCTCCTCGGTGGAGACGCGGCCCTTCTTCAGGCCGGGTACCAGTTGGCCAAGTTCGGCATACACCACCTCGGCGGTTACGGTTCTGCCCTCAATTGCCTGCCTAAGATCACCGCCTCACGAGATGACCTGCTCTGCGAATCTGCGACGACATGCCCGCGTTCGAAACAGGGTGGATGCAGCTCTTTGTTTGTCCGGGTGTTGGCTCCGATTCCGCATACGAGTGTGCCTGGTTTAAGCCCTGCGCCCTGGAGGATGGGCGCGGAGGAACTCGTCGCCGCGATCACCAGGTCGCTGTGCCGCACAGCCTCTTCGGCGCTGTCGACGGCTACCGCATCCACGGACAGAATCGTTTGCAGACGCAAAGCAAATGCTTCCGCCTTGCTATTGTTTCGTCGAGCATTGTTATCAGCCGCGAGCGCCCCCAGTTACGAAACTGATTCGCTCATAATTGCTTCTAATTTGCTCAACAGGAACCGGCCCATAAGAATGAGCATGCTGAAGAATTTATTCAAGTGAGAGGGACCCAACATGCAGACCAACTTCGAGCCACTCAAATTGGCCGGGACAGCCGTCATCTCCGACGTATTCGACTCGCTGCATTTGCTGCCGCCTGTCTTCGACAACAGCTTGCAGCCGATTGGACCCAGCTCGACCTTTGCCGGACCGGCCTACACCATCACCGGCGAGCCCATTCAGTTTGAGGGTGGAGACAGGGCGAAGCTTTCCGCCATCGATGCCATGCCCGCGGGTATCGTTGCCGTGTGGTCCAGCATGGACGCGAAAGGCGTTTGCTGCTTCGGCGATCTGCTGGCAAGCGCGATGCGTGCGCGCGGATGTGTCGCTGCTGTCGTCGATGGCGGAGTGCGCGACGCGTCATTTCTGGAGCAGTGCGGCATGCCTGTCGTCGCGAGGTACAAGACGCCGGCGCAGGGTATCGGCAGATGGCGCGTCACTGCTTCACAGACCGAAGTGAAAATTCGCGGAGCTCTTGAGGAGTGGTTCACCGTGATGCCGGGCGACATCATTGTAGGAGATGCGGATGGAGTCATCGCGATTCCCGAGCAACTGCTGCCTGAGATAACCGCCAAGGTAATCGCGTGGTCGCGGTCTGAAAGTGGTGCAAGAGAAGAGATCATCGCCGGACTTCCACTGCTGGCTGCGCTGCAAAAGTATGGCCATCTCTAAAGCAGTTCCTTGGTCGTTATATCCGAGCGAGTAAATTGAGGGTCAGGTAAAGCGGCGTGACCACGGAAATGCCCCGTGGCTACGGCAACTGCTGCGAGGAATCAAAGCGCGTCTGCTCGATCAACTTGAGCCAGCCCTGGCAGCCTCCATCACCGCCATCACACCCGCAGACGCGCTGGCCCTCTTTCGCCCCTGCGGCTAGCGGGTACAGCAACGATGAAAATGCTCTGGAAATCCAGAGGATTCATCCAGAAGAGAAATCCGGAATCGCCCGCCAAACGGGACCATCGCGTGAGGTCCCGCATCGCCGGACTTATGAAGCTATCAATTTTTCGAACTTCCTTCAGGCTCGAATCGCTGCGAATATGAAGCCACTCCGCTTCATTCGGCAGGCGCCTCGCATCAATCCGGCCAGATGTTTATGAAAGGATCCATCAGAAATGCGTTCTTCACTGCACTCCATACTTGTCAACTCTGCGCTCCTTCTAATTCTGTGCCCGGCGCCCATCATTCAAGCTGAACAAAGTACGCCGGCGAGTCAAAGCGTGCCGTTCGACGTTCGCGCGCACTACACAAAGGTCGAGTACCACGTGAAGATGCGCGATGGCGTCAACCTCTTCACCATCGTCTACGCGCCCAAGGACACGTCCAAGTCCTATCCGTTCCTGCTCACTCGCACCTGTTACTCCATCGCTCCCTATGGTCCGGACGCTTACATTAAAATGCTCGGCCCTTCCCGTGAGTTCGAAGAGTCCGGCTACATCTTCGTCTACCAGGATGTCCGCGGCCGCTATGAGTCGGAAGGAACTTATGCCAAAGCTCCGGTGCTTCTCGACCACCCCACCGGCACCCAGCACGACGAATCCACCGACACGTACGACACCGTCGAATGGCTGCTGAAGAATATTCCTCGACAACAACGGCCGGGTCGGTGTTTATGGCAGCTCCATGCCGGGCCTTTACACCACGACCGCCATCATCAACGGGCACCCGGCCATCAAGGCCGCCAGCCCGCAGGCGCCGGTGACCGACTATCGCGATAACGACGACTACTACCACAACGGCGCGCTGATGCTCGAATCGCGAAACTTCTTCGGCAACTTCCGCCCGCAGCAGAACCCCGTCCTTCCCTCGCCTCCAACCCCGCTTCCGTACACCAGCGCCGACGCGTACACGTCCTTTCTCACCCAGTTGGAGCCGCTTTCAAAAGCGAAGGCCTTCATCGACAACCCATATCTCGATGAAGACGTCGACCATCCCAACTACGACAAGTTCTGGGAGGATCGCGACTATGAGCCGCCGTCTCCACAATATCCACGCCGCTGTTCTCGTCGTCGGCGGCTGGTTCGACGCAGAGGATCTCTCGGGGCCATGGAAGGTTTTCAACGGCATCGCAGCCCAGAGCCCAAGCGCCTCAGACCGCATCGTGGTCGGACCTTGGGTACACGGTGGCTGGAACTCGTTTGATGGCGAGCGCATCGGCGATGTTCACTTCGGCTCCAACACCGGCGACTACTTCCGGCAGAAAATCGAATTTCCTTTCTTTGAGCACTACCTGAAGGACGCCCCGGATCCGAACCTCGCCACGGCCACGGTGTTTGAAACCGGCAGCAACGTCTGGCGCAGCTACACCGCATGGCCGCCTCCCGACTCGAAACCGCGCATGATCTATTTCCAGCCCGGAGGCAAGCTCTCCTTCGATCCACCGCCTCCCGCGACGAAGGCTACTGCTTACGACGAATACACAAGCGATCCTGCCCATCCCGTTCCCGACGTCTCCTTTGCCACCGCACCCGGTCCGGTCCGCGACTACATGATTGCCGACCAGCGCTTCGCCGCGACGCGCCCTGACGTCCTCGTCTACCAGACCGACCCCCTCACCGAGGACGTCACGTTTGCCGGCCCGTTGCGCGCCAAGCTGCACGTCTCCACCAGCGGCACCGACTCCGACTTTGACGTGAAGCTCATCGACGTCTACCCGAAGAACTTCTCTGCGGCGGGTACCTCCGCACCGTCTGCCGAAGCGCATATTCGCAGCACCGATGTGCTCGCAACACCGGACCTGCTCGGCAGTTATGAGCAACTTGTGCGGGGCGAGCCCATGCGCGGCAAATTCCGCAACAGCCAACAAACTCCTCAGCCCTTCACACCCGGAAAGGTCGAGGCGCTCGACTTCTCGCTCGTCGAGGTAAACCACACCTTTCTCAAGGGACATCGCATCATGGTTCAGGTTCAGAGCACGTGGTTTCCTCTCACCGACCTCAACCCCCAGACATTTGTCGATATCTCCAAAGCAAAGCCCGGAGATTTCAAGCCTGCTGTCGAACGCATTTACCACACCGCCCAGCAACCCAGCGGCCTCCAATTCCAAGCCTTGCAGTAGCCAACTCAACTTGCCTGGCTTGCGTTTCAGATGGCACGCCCTAAATGCTCCTAGGAGGATTTGCCGTGAGTAATCACTTTGAATCTCATGTTTCTCGGTGTATCGGCTATGGTCGATTGGCGTTCCTGCGATCTGGCAAGCTCCAGCGCACAGTCCGGACGATTCAGGCGGTTCTTATCCTCGGATTCCTGTTTTGTACGAGTGCATTTGCGCAGTCCACCTTTGGAACAATCCTGGGAACAGTAAAAGATCCGGGAGGAAATGTCGTTGTGGGAGCACAGATCCTGCTGACGAACCAGGGGACCTCTGCCCAACGTACCGCGGTCACCGACGGGTCCGGAAACTACGATCTTCCCAACCTTGAACAAGGTAATTATGAGCTAACCATTCAGGCCTCGGGCTTTCAAGAGATCAGGAACACGGGTCTCGTTCTGCAGGCGCGTCAAACCATGCGTGTGGATGGCGCATTGAAGGTGGCGAACCAGTCGCAATCGGTCACGGTGGAGGCCGGCGCTGCATCGGTCATTAACACCGATACCTCGAACCTGGTTGAAACGAAAACCAGCATCGAGCTGATAGATCTGCCAGTTGCACTTACCAGCCGTTCCACCGGTTCGACCAGCCCGATGACGACGCTCACGACGCAGCCCGGTGTTCAGACGGACGCCAGTGGGAACATCTCGGTAGCTGGAGCGACGCCCAGCATGCTATCGATGACCCTGGACGGACTGAGCACCATGGGAACACGAGCGGGGGCTCCACTCACTGAGCTTTTCCCATCGTTCAACGCAATCGAAGAAATACGTGTGAGCGAGTTCAATAACTCTGCTGAATACGGGGGCATCAGCGACATTACGACGGTCTCAAAGAGCGGTTCGAATAAGTACCATGGAGGGGGGTATGACAATTGGCAAAACCAGGATATTACAGCCCAGAATCCCTTCAGCCTGGTCAAGTCCGCGTTGAACATGAACGATTTTGGCGGCTACGCGGGCGGACCGTTATCGATACCGGGGCTCTACAACGGTCACGATAGAACATTCTTCTTTGGAAGCTACGAAGGCCTGAGGCTTCCCAGTTCAACGACGGTGGTGGAGAATGTGCCATCACTAGCTCTTCGTTCAGGAGATCTCTCCGCGTACTCCGGGCAGATTTATAACCCGTATACGGGTGCTGCATACACCAACAATCAGATTCCGGCGAATCAGATCACCCCTCTGGCTCAGAACTTCCTCACTTATCTCTTCCCACTGCCGAACACGGGCGCTCCCGGTTCGATCGTCAAAAACTACACGAACAATTTTCCCACGCCGGTCTCGAGCAATCAGGCAGACGGCCGCATCGACCAAAACATAAGTTCGAAACAGCTTATTTTCGTCCGCGCCAATTACAAAATTCGGTCTGTCGATGTGGCGCCCACCACCGAGTCAGCCATGATTGGTTCCATCTCGGAGCCCGAGGATGATTATGGCTTAACCGTAGCCCACAACTATATTTTCACTCCGAGCTTGTTGAACGAAGTTCGCGCCGGCTTCGATGGGAACCATACCTGGACGACATATGATCTCCCCGCACAGAAAATTGCCAGTGAGCTGGGACTTACTGGATTGTCGTCGAATCTTCCTCCGGGCAGTGACGTACCGTACCTCGCCATCACTGGCTTTCAATCGACGGGTCCACTGCGCGAAACTTCGCAATCAAATAACACGACGCAAGTTATCGACGACATAACCTGGACGAAGAAAAACCACGAAATGAAGTTTGGCGTCGATTACAGGCGGGCGCGGGGCAATGTAACCAACGTAGACGCAGAATATCGGATGGGCCAATACAACTTCACCGGTGCAGTCACAAATCTCACGGCAAGCGGTGGGAACCCGAGCGGTGCCGATCACGCATACATAGGGAATCCATATGCGGCATTTCTATTGGGAATTCCCGATGAGACAGGGCTGGACCAGGTGACCCAGCCGAATCTCCAAGGCTATTCCAATGAATATGCGTTTTATGGAGAGGACAATTGGCGCGCCTCCTCGAAGCTCACATTCAACATTGGACTCCGTTGGGAATATCATCCGATGTTCCAGGATCATCTTGTCAACGTTTCGAACTTCGTGCCCAACTACACGTCCATCATTAACGGGGTTCAAGTGAGCGGTGCTGTGATCCTCGCGAACCAGGCCGCATTCAGCATCCTGAATCCGGATTTCGCGGCATCTATCGCGCCGACTCCGATTTTAACCGCGGCGCAGGCAGGGATTCCGGCGAGTCTCCGCTTCTCGGACAAAACGGACTGGGGTCCGCGCTTAGGTTTGGCATGGCGGCCATTCGCAGACAACAAAACGGTAATCCGCGGCGGCTTTGGACGGTTCATTCAAACTCCCATGGAGGGGCTGTTGTCTGCGGGCTTTGCGGTCCACAGCGTGGATCAAGGGAAATATAACCAGAAGATCGTCAACGGCCAGCCCTCAATGGTCTTTCCATATCCCTTTCCCTCGAATCTTGGGGTTGCTGGATCGCAGGACTTCAAGCAGGCCTTTGCGCTGCACTTCCAGGATCCTACGGTCTACCAATGGAATCTGACGGTAGAGCGTGATCTGGGGTTCAGCACTTCACTGCAGATGAGCTATATCGGCAGCACGGGAACAAATCTGGTCCTGAACGAAAATACGGGCGCGGTTCCAGTGAATACGATCGGCTATGCCGCGGCGCAGGCGTTCGCGCCATATCCGCTGTGGGCTGAAATAGAGACGGTGCAGAATGGTGGAGTCAGCCACTATAACGCCTTCAACATCGCAGCGCTGCACCGTATGAGCCATGGTGTCCAGTTTCAAAGCAGCTACACCTTCACCAGGAACCTTTCCGACGCGCAAGGTTGGGCTCCCACCGCATTCACGGGTGAAGACGGCGGGGTTGGGGAGAATGCGAACGATCCCCGCCTCGACTACGGAAACGTTGCGTTCACCAGGCGTCATCGTTTCCTCACCACGGGGCTTTATCAGCTTCCCTTCGGAAAAAATCGTGCTTACTTTGCAACCACCAATCCAGTTGTGGATCGGCTGATCGCGGGATGGGAACTCTCTGGGGTGATTATGATGCAATCAGGACCATTCCTCACGCCGACCGTTGCTAACGCGGACCCGTCCGGTACCGGCTTTCCTCAACTCATCGGTGCTGGACGCGCGGACCGCGTAGCAGGTGTCCCGATGACCGAGCATGGGAGCAAAAGCGGCCTCTGGCTTAATCCCGCCGCTTTCGCGACGCCCGCGAACAATATCGGCCGCTTCGGAACGGAGAGCGTTGGCAGCGTTCCCGGCATTGGTACGGAAGTAGTCTCAGCATCCCTCATGAAGACTGTCCAGATCAAGGAAGGCACGCTCCTCTATTTTGGTACCCAGGTGGCTAATCTTTTCAACCATGTGAATTACGCCCAACCGAATACGAATCTCGCTACCTCTTCTTACGGAACTGTCAGCAATGTGCAGACAGCCGAGGGTGCAGGGCCACGAGCGTTTCAGATGGTTTTCCGTTTCACGTTCTAAGGATCAACGCAATATCTCGAGAGGATAGGGGTGGAATGCGAAGCAGACCATTTTTGTCCTCACCAGGTGAGAACCCTAAGGAGGGATGATGTACCGTCTGACTCTAACTGTTTGTCTGCTCGCCCTTGTCATGCCTGTGAGCCGCGCTCAGATTTCCCCGAAGGCGCCAAAGAACCTGGTCGATTTTGAGATGATGACCTGGCCCGAGGTCAAGGCAGCGCTTGCTCAAGGCAAGACCACGGCTCTGGTCTACAACGGCGGTACCGAGGAGCGCGGTCCGCAAAACGTCAACGGAGGGCACAACCTGATGGGACGCGTAACCGCTCATGAGATCGCTCTGAAATTGGGCAACGCGATTGCCGCGCCAGTGCTGCCATTCTCGCCGAATAACGCGAGTGCGGAGTTCCCCGGCACAATTGGTATAACGACGGCCCTATTTGCGGAGATCAACGAGCAGGTGGCCGAACAGCTGATCAAGACCGGATTCAAGAACGTCGTCCTCATGGGTGATCATGGGGGTGGTCAAAAAGAATTGAAGCAGGTCGCCGAAAAGCTCGACCAAAAGTATTCCGGTCAGGGAATTCGAGTCGTATACAGCGACGAAGTGTATCAAAAGGCACAGGACGATTTCGACAAGTGGTGCGCCGATCACGGGTACGGATTTGGCGGACATGCCAATATCTCGGATACGTCGGAAATGATCTATCTCGGCGGCAACAAGGGCTGGGTGAGGATGGACTTGCTCCCTGTGGCGGTCGGTGATCCAGTTCCTGCACCCGGTCAGAAAGTAGAGCACAAGATCAACAACGGCATCATCGGAGATGCCCGGCGCTCATCGGCAGCGCTCGGCAAGCGATATTTCGATATGAAGGTCGACTATGCAGTGAAACAGATCCATCAGTTATTGGATTCAGGTAAGTCCGCTGGCGCGGGGAATTAGCTGCATTCCTCAAGCCGGAGTTAGGTACCGCGCGACGACCGGCATCTCAATGCCTAAAAGAAAGGAAGTGTCGCAGACGCCAGCTTCGACGACTGCGGCAACGCTGCTCCGGGCGCGCATCGCGCTCGCCATCAGATCACCAAAACAGCAGATTCCCCTTTGCGCTCATGCTGGAACCAAGGCGCTACAACGCCAGCCGGCATGTTATCGATGGTAGCTAGCTTCGCGCGATCTCCCGAAGGCAACGGACCCCCGGCGATGGTATAGGCAGGGCCCGCGAAAGTGCGGCCGTCGCCGATCGGATGCAGACGGTTATCAAACACGGAGGCAAGAGACGAGCGTCAATCGCGCGGCTTATAAGGTTAGAACAATTAGTCATTTGACGGCCATCTTCCCCGCACTTAGATTGACGAAGGCAGCACAGTTACTAATTCACAGGGCGGCAATGGAGCCACGGAAAGTCAGAGGATAATGCATGGTCGTTTTCTTATCTGAAAGCGATGTTCAGGCAGCGATCAAAATGCCGCAAGCGTTGGCGGCGATCGAGGCTGGATTTCGCGACTATGCCCAAGGTCGGGCTACCCTTTTACCTCGGATCAGCCACTTGCTGCCGGGAGGCGGAGGGGTCTTTCGAATTCTTGCAGCCACCCTGCCGCAAAAGAAAATGTTTGGATTGAAGACCCTGACCGGTATACCAGGAAAGCGCCTCAAGAACGAGATTTATTTCGCGATTTTGCTTTTTGAAACGGGGAGTGGAGCGTTGCGGACGGTTGTATCCGCAAACTATCTCACTGGACTCCGCACCGGCGCGACCAGCGGATTGGCAGCGAAATACCTGGCGCGCGAGGATGCAAGCACGCTGGGCGTAATTGGCTCCGGGGTTCAAGCCTGGTACCAGGCCGAAGCTCTTGCTCATGTTCGGGAGATTCGCAGCGCAAGGGTGTTTTCCCGGGATATACGAAATGCGGAAGCTTTAGCCCTGCGCCTGCGAGAGACTTTATCCATAGATGCCCTGGCAGTGGAAAGTGCGGAAAAAGCAGTGCGCGGGAGCAGCCTGGTGGTTGCTGCAACCACGTCGGCATATCCAGTCATAGAAGCGGCATGGCTTGACCCCGGAACGCATGTGAGCAGCATTGGGGCCAATTCCCGAACCAAGCGCGAACTGGATGCCGCCTGCTTTGCGCGGGGGCGCATTGTGGCGGACTCGCGAGAGCAAGTGCTGGATGAATGTGGCGACCTGCGGGATGCCATCGAGGCGGGCGTCGTTGGTCCTGACGCGGTTTCGGCTGAACTCGGAGAAGTAGCAGCCGGCCTGAAGCCGGGCCGTATTTCACCGGAGGAGATTACGATCTTCAAGTCGGTCGGAGTCGCACTCCAGGATATCGCCGTTGCAGTATCTGCTTTTGATGATTCACAGCGCCGCGGGTTAGGAACCGACCTCGGATCGGAAGCGGCGGCTCTCCACTCCTCGGTGTCTCCCCAGGCTTGTCAGGATTTGTGAGAGGCGAGGATTGATGTTCAAGAAACAGAACTGCAAAAGCGAGTCAGCAGAAGAACCGTCGTCAGATGAAGAGATGCCTCATGAACACAAACGCATGGTGCGCCTTATGGAAAGGGCATACCGGTAAAGGTGGGACTTGCTATCCAGGCATTGCAGCGGAACGATCTGGCAAATGGCCATAGTGGCCGCAACCTTTGCATATAGCGCTGCTATGCGAACGGAGAAAAATCCGCGGAAGGTATTCTTCCCGAAGTCACCGGAAATCACCTCGTTCATGTAAGTGTGCGTTGTGTTGTCGAGGTACTAACGAGCGGAAAGACAGTCAGGAGATAGCAATTGAACCGTCGCAGATTTCTATCATCGGGGTCGCTTGGTTTGGCAGCGGTAGCACTCTCACGAGCAACCGACTCTGCAGCGATGCAAGCCACTGTTCCAGCTTCCCCCGAACATCGCACGACGCAGGACCTGTGGATGCCGAAGTTCGAACTTGTTCAACCGGAGTTGTTCTCCCAGGCTGGAGCGCAGACCAACTGCTGGGCCGACTACGATGGCGACAATGACGCGGATCTGTTTGTAGGGTTCAAGGGATCGATTGCGAATCGGCTGTATCGAAATGACGGAGGTGTCTTTGTTGAGGTTGCGCAGAAAGCAGGGATCGCGGACGTCACGGACACGCGGGGCACGGGCTGGGGCGACTTCGATGCGGACGGAAGGCCCGACATTTTTGTAGGTTTCTCTCACCGCTCCGGTGTTGCATCCAAGCTTTATCACAACCTGGGCAACGGCAAGTTCGTCGATGTAGCCGGAGATCTGGGCATTCATGTGATCGGCGAGGTTCGTCAGATCTCGTGGATCGATTTCGATAACGATGGAAAGCTCGATTTGTTCGTGGCGCTGCGGGATGCTCCGAATCTTCTTTTCCGCAATGAAGGAAGCCGTTTTGTCGACGTGGCGAAAGACCTGGGCGTTGCCGACCCGCGGAAGACTGTCGGGGCGGTCTGGTTTGATTTCAACCAGGACGGCCGCCTGGATTGCTTCACGGCGAATCAGGATGGAACGCTCGATGGCTTCTTTCGCAATGACGGCAACAGGTTCGTGGATATTGCGGGCGACCTGAAGATGGACCAGGCGGGAAGACCGTCCAACCATGGAAGCTGCGGCCCAACGGTCATCGACTATGACAATGATGGACTGCTGGATTTGTTTGTTGCAGGCTATGGGCAGAATTTGTTGTATCACAACGAAGGCAACGGAACCTTTCGCAATGTCGCCGCGGAGATGAACGTGTACAGCGGCGATAATGCAACTCCATCGACCTGGGGCGACTATGACAATGACGGACTGACCGATCTCTATGTCTCTTCCTACATCCTGCATCCGCTGAATGAGCACGACCACATGTACCACAACGCAGGCGATCACTTTTCAGAGGTCATCCCGTGGCAGATGCTAAAGACCGGAGCGACGCACGGGATTCAGTGGGCCGATTTCGATGGAAACGGCGCGCTTGATTTGGCCATGTGCAACAACAATCCTGAGGGGCATCATTATCTGTGGCGCAATCTTATTCCGGCTGAACGCGCACGCCGCTCCCTGCAGGTGATGGTTCTGGATGGGAATGGACATGCAACCAAACCTGGTTCCGAAGTGAGGATATTTTCCCCCGGAACTCGCACCTGTCTGGGCACGCGCATCATGGACACCGGAGGCGGATACTGCTCGCAGAATATTCTGCCCGTGCACTTCGGTCTTCCTGTGGAAGGTCCGGTCGATGTGGAAGTGACGTCCCTGACCGGCGCAGGCCGGAAGACAACACATGTCGCCGGAGTTTTGTCCGACCAACTTCCAAACCGCATACTTAGCGTAAAAGTACCGTAAATCGCGCAATCAGTCCCTGGAGGACGAAATCCCTTGAAGGCTTCGCCCGCGCAAATTCTCATCGGCCTTGTCCTGGGAGGCGCATTGGGCTTTCTCTGCGAGAAGAGCCAGTATCGTCCGGTGGCAAGCATACCTCACATGCTTGCTCCCGTTGGGA
The DNA here is from genome assembly GCA_963737665.1 of uncultured Acidobacteriaceae bacterium. Taxonomy (GTDB): domain Bacteria; phylum Acidobacteriota; class Terriglobia; order Terriglobales; family Acidobacteriaceae; genus Telmatobacter. Next base: position 98,423 of record CAVTTW010000012.1, on the reverse strand, counting down.
CGCTCTTTCTCAGCGCGATACGGGTCTGTGTCATACCGCTCGTGACCAGCAGCCTGGTGGTGGGTTGCGCCGCGTCGCGCGACACCGGCCGGGTTGGGCGCCTTGCCGGCAAATCGCTCCTGTTGATGCTTTGCTATCTTGCGCTGGCTGCCGGCTTTGCGGGCGCGCTGGCCTTTCCCATCTTTGAGCATCTGAAGTTCACGATGGGCGTTGTTGCGCAGCATCCGGAACTGCAGACTGCTGCGGGAGGAACTGCGGATCTTGCAAGCTGGGTCAGCGGACTCATTCCATCCAATCTCTTCAGTGCTCTCGCGGGTGGTGACCTATTGCCGCTGGTTGTTTTCTCCATTGCCTTCGGACTTGCGGTTTCGCGCATGCCCGCGGAGCAGAGAGATGTTCTGGTTCAGTGGTTTAGGGCAATAAGCGAAGCATTCACGCGGTTGATCGATGCGATTCTGCGGACGGCGCCAGTCGGTGTCTTCTGTCTTGCGGCGGGCCTGGCGGCCGCGACGGGATTGGGCGGCGCCGGTTCGCTGTTGGAGTATGTTGTGGTTCTCTCAGTAATCAGCGGATGTTTTATCGTGGCCGTCCTGTACCTCAGCGTGGCCCTGTTTGCTCCCGTATCGCTTCTCACGTTCATTCGGGTGGCCGCGCCAGCACAGGCTGTGGCGTTCACCTCGCGGTCTTCGCTGGCGGCTCTGCCGGCAACGTATCAGGCTGCGCGCGAAGGATTGCGCATACCGGATGAACTGTCCAGCTTTTTCTTTCCCTTTGCGGCGTCGATTTTCCGCGTCGGCGGCTGCATGGCGCCGATGGTAGGAATCTGTTTTTTGGCTAGCTTCTACGGCGTGCCCTTATCCTGGACGAAGCTGGCAGCGGTTTCGGCGAGCGCGGTCGCCATCAGCCTGACGGTCCCCGGGATTCCTGGCGGCGCAATTATCGTGATGAGTCCAATCCTGACGTCCTTAGGGATTCCGCCGGCCGGGATGGCCATGCTGCTTGCCGTTGACACCGTTCCTGATATGTTCCGGACTATGGCGAATGTGACGGGGTGGCTGGCTGCGGGGACGATTCTTTCGTCTGAGGCCCGCTCACGAACGGAAGCCACGCTGCGCGGAGATCAGGCGGACCCTGGAACTCTCTGATAAGCCGGTGGTCCGGAGATAGGGGCAAAAGTCTGGCTTGATTTCCGGGTCTGTGCATGCAGATATTTGCTGCGCATGATTTCGATCAAGCAAGAGGCTACGTCGGAGATGTAATCGCGTCGATAGGTCATTACCGTTTCGCGAGTGAAGTTTAACTCAGGCATTCCGATTTCAACCAGCAATCCGGACCTTAGTTCCTCGATCACCGTGATGCGGGGAACGATTGCCAAGCCGATATTTCCAAGGACAAAGCGCTTCACATTCTCAAAACTGCATAGCTCTGAAACCACATGACAACGAATGCCATTCTGGCGGAAGATACGAAGGACAAACTCTTCCGTGGAGCTGCAGAGTTGATGGACAACGAATGGGACTCCATCCAGATCTTTGAGTGCGAGGCTGGTATTTGCCGCGAGCGGATGCTGCGGCGAGGCAATCAGCGTCATTCGGTCGGAGTGGACATCGACTGATTCGAGTTCCTGAAAGGCCGGCGCCTCCTTCAAGAAACCAATCTGGACCTCACGATCGAGCACCATGCCAGGAATCTCATCCAGCCGCGCCCGGCGGATGCTGATCTTGATGTCGGGCAGGATCTGCATAAAACGCAGGACGGCCTTTGGAAGGAGGTAAAGTGCGGCGGATTCGTGCGCCGCAACGGTCAGCGTCCCCGCCTTAAGATTCTGAAGCTGAGCAACCGAGCGTATGGCCTCGTCACGCAGCTTCAGCATGCGTTGGGCATATATCTCCAGCAGTCTGCCCGCTTCGGTGAGAGAGACGAAGTTGTTCTCCCTCACGAAGAGAGTCGTCTCCAGGTCCATTTCAAGCTTTTTGATGCTTTGGCTGAGAGCGGGCTGAGTGCGCGAAACCCGCTCTGCTGCACGCGTAAAGGTGCGCTCATCCGCAACGGCTAAGAAGTGTTCCAACTGGAGCAGATCCATATTGAACCTCACCTTTTGGGGGGCGTGCCGGGGATTTCTCACTAAAAAACTAGCATTTAGTAAACGAATTCTAATCTGCACCGTGTGAATATACAAGATCTTAACGACGGCTTTATGCGATGTTTTTCGAGAGCAATTGCAAGTCGAGGTTCGCATCCGCGCGACGAGCGCAGTTCATGAACAGGGGTGCGCCGCGTAGGTGGTTCCCCCGGTATGAACCCCACTCGAAGAAGAGAGTTGAACTGTTCAAAATTGAACAGACGGGGTTCCGGCGGGTCTGGGATCATCCCGGTACTCCTCACTCTGGCGGGTGAGGCTAGACCGCCGAAAAGGCGCAACAGGCTAAGGCCATTGAGGCCCGATATGTTTCACGACCTGGTACGCTTTGAGGATATCGTGGCGGAGAGCACGGGCTTCGACAGGTATTGAGGGATATTGAGACAGCGGCTCCCACCCCGGCCACTGTTTTGATCCAGGGAAGACAGGCACCGGAAAAGACTCCTGGCGCATGCGATTCACAGACTCAGCCCACGCAAGGAACACACTTTCATTAAGCTGAATTGCGCTGCGATTCCGGCGGGGCTGCTGCAAAGCGAATTATCCATCCCTTGAAGTGTCAACTCATGAAGATGCGGAGCGGGGCCACATCCTGCGTACTCTGCGCGACAGGAAAGGCGCGATTGCAGGCGATGATGGCGGTCATGCGAGAGTATCCTGGATCACAGACACTCCAACTTGCGAAGAATGATCATGTGCAGACTACGTTCGGAAATGTCGGGGACGAGTCGCGTTCAATACGCGGAAAGAGCATATGACAGCTATCGGATTTGGCCCTGCGGCCGTTAGTACTACCCCTGCCTTGGAAACACCGGATGTTTTGCAAACGACTTCCTTGTTCTCCCAGATCAGTCAAACCGATCGCCTTCGGATAGTTGCCGAGGCGAAGATCATTCATTTCCAGCCGAACCAGATCCTCTTCCACCAGGGCGAACCGGTGAAAAGCCTCGCTTTGATCGCAAAAGGAAACGTGAAGCTTTTGCAAGCTAACGCAAGCGGAGACGAGGTCTTCATGTGGGCGAACTCGGCAGGCGATGTACTCGGGCTCATGGCCGGGGACCGGTCGCTTATGCACACCTGCACGGCATGTGTGCTTGAGGCGGGGAAAGCCTGGTTGTGGAACCCCGATCAGGTTGACAGTCTCTTCAGACGATATCCGCCGCTCGCCTCCAACTTATCCCGCATTCTCTCGGATCGGCTGAGGGAACTGGAGGAACGCTTTCGTGAAGTCGCCACTGAACCGGTCTCGCGAAGGATCGCGCTGGCGCTCTCGCGCGTGGTAGACGGCATAGGAGTGGTCACCGAGGAAGGGGTGGATGTGCGGCTCTCCCGTGAAGAACTGGCGCAGATGACGGGAACCACGCTGTTCACCGTGAGTCGCGTGATCTCGCGTTGGGCGGAACAGGGTTTTGTTCGGGCGCGCCGCTCGGCTGTGCTCGTAACTGATCGCAAGATGCTGCAGTGGGTCGCCCTTCGCGGAGATTGACCGTCGACCGCAGGGAGCTCGATTCAAGTGCTGGCGGCGTGTTATCGGTTCGATCGCGGAGGCCTGCCCGGTGCGATAAGGACTGCAAGCGGATGCACCGTTTGCTGGAGGAATTCTGAGATCTGCACTCTTCCCGCTGTCAACGCGAATTGAGAATTGAGTGGCTCCCCTGGCCAACTCGGCACGTAGACGGACCCCGGGGCCTCGGAACTGAGAGCATCTTCATTCATGTCCCCAGAGAGTGAGGGGAGACGGTTCAGCGGCTCGAACAGTGTGTGCGTGATTGAGCACCGCGCCTTGGCAGTTCATCAGCTCATCTCCAACTTCCCAAGCGGGTTATCGTCCACATGGCTCGCCCTATGTGCCGTCAGGATCGTCGGAAACCGGAAGACTGAAGATGTGTTGGCGCACGTGACTCGACGAGCGCGTCGGGCGGCGGCATCCGATTTAGACCACAGTCCCATTTACTTTTAGTCTTTTAGTTGGGATCAAGACATTCAGAAGGCCACGTAATCATCAATCCAGAATGACCGTCCTTGATTTCCTGGGTTGGCCGGACCGGTATCGCTCCGAAAAAGTTGGACTGACTTGCCGAGCCCATAAACCGAGTCAGGCTAAATGCCACCAATGGCGGGGGAGGCTTGAAGGATGTCACTGAATATCGGCAACAATAACTCGAAGTCGTCCAGAGGCGGCCTTGGCCTGATACATGGCGATATCGGCTTGCTGCAGGATTTCAGTGGCGCTTACGCGCTTTTCGCCAAACACGGTGATGCCGATGCTGGAGGTGCTGATACATTCGCGCCCAACAATCCAGTACGGCTGGTCAATCGCCGCAAGAATTTCCCCCCCGATGGCTTCAGCCTGGACTGCGGCCTCGTCGGGAACTGCGCTCAGGTTTTCGAGAGGCTTGAGGATCGTTTGTCTGATGATAGCTGTCCAGCCCAATGCTGAAGTTGCATCTTTTCGCAATCGTCCGTTTACCCGCGAAGCTTGTGATCGGTACTTGCCAGGATTGCACCGGCGATTGCCTGCAGCGGCAGAACCTTGTCGACACAGTTAAGTTTGATCGCTTCCTTTGGCATGCCAAATACCACCGAGGTAGATTCATCCTGAGCGATCGTCACCGATCCACCCTGCTTCATTTCCAGCATTCCCCGAGCGCCATCATCTCCCATTCCGGTCAGGATTACCCCGACCGCATTCGGTCCGGCATAACGAGCCGCGGAGCGAAAGAGCACGTCTACAGAGGGACGGTGCCGGCAAACCAGCGGCCCATCTTTTACTTCAACGTGGTAGCGTGCACCACTGCGCTTGAGAAGAAGGTGATGATTTCCGGGAGCGATGAGCGCGCGGCCGCGAAGTACGGTGTCATTCGTCTCCGCTTCCTTTACCGTGATTGCGCAAAGACTGTCCAGGCGCGAGGCAAATGCTCGGGTAAAGAGCTCCGGCATGTGTTGAACTATGACAATTCCGGGACAATCGGCCGGCAGGGTTTCCAGCAGAATCTTCAAAGCTTCGGTCCCACCGGTCGAAGCGCCGATCATGACCACTTTTTCAGTTGTTTCGGCCATGGCATGGGTTGCTCGGGAAAGTATGGCGTCCGCTGTCAGTTTCGGCTCTACCACATGCGATGGTCTTAGAGGATTGAGGGATGCGCCGGCAGCAGCCTTTACCACATTGCATAGAGTGATCCGCGAGTCTTCAAGAAACTGCTTTGTTCCAAGGCGCGGCTTTGTCACGATATCGACCGCCCCATATTCCAGGGCCTTGAGGGTGCTCTGCGCGCCTTCTTCGGCGAGGCTGGAACAGATCACCACTGGGATCGGGTGTTGCGCCATGAGCTTTTTCAGGAAAGTAAGGCCGTCCATGCGCGGCATTTCAATGTCAAGCGTGATGACGTCCGGGAGTTGCTCCGCAATCCGGTCCGATGCGACAAAAGGGTCTCCCGCTGTACCGATAACCTCGATTTCCGGATCCGAAGAGAGCAAAGCGCTGAGTGTCTGACGAACCACAGCGGAATCGTCAACGATCAGAACACGTACCTTGGTCATTGCTTGGCCTCTTCGTATCTTCGACTACTACGTCGATGACCCGTCTGAAATTTCCCAAACCGCCGCAGCAATACTTCCCCGTTGGTTGTATTGAAGTAAATCTGCAGGCCGGATTCGCCGCCTAAACTTGAGGCGGCAATCTCGTATCCCTCAGAACTCAGTATCCGGACGGCGGCATCACAATTGAGCCTGCCCACAGAATGCCGGGAGCCGGTCTGGGCCGACCTGCAATACGTCGGCACCTCCAAAGAGCTTGACCTCCGTTTCCGAGCGTCGAGCACCCATCGCGTCAAGTTGAGCGGCCAGATCGCGGATTGTGAAATCGACGTACCGGCGTGCGGAGGCGGAGCCGAAGCGAGCGGATGCTCTTGCCGGGAGGCTGGGGAGCATGGGGTGACATAGGGCGCCCAAGCCGAGCCGACTGACCCAGAAGGTAATTCCTACACAGGAGCCCAGCAATGTGCACAGAATGCCCGGCTCGCGGAGCAGGTGCGATTCGCCGGGCTGAACGTGGAATTGAGGTAATTCTGTTTCAGGATCCATCGCTGATCTTCCTGTACAAAGCCGGGGCGACCGGGGCCAAGGGAAGATTCATGTCGTGCAAGGATTCACTGTGTCCCACAAAGAGGTAGCTATGAGGACGCAGGTATCGGGTAAGTTTCATCAATATCCGTTCCTGGGTAGGACGGTCGAAGTAAATGAGGACATTGCGGCAAAAGATGGCGTCCGCCCTTTCGCTCAGGCCATACTCGTCATCCATGAAATTCAGGCGGCGAAAATCCACCATCCGGCGCAACTTCGGAATAATTCGTATCTCGTCCGATTCCGGGTTTCGGCTTCGCATCAGGTATTTCCGTCGCAACGCCATCGGCACCGGTTCGATGACTGAAGCTGGATAAATGCCATTTACAGCCTTTTCCAATACCGTGGTCGAAATATCGGTAGCCAGGATGTTGAAACTAATCCCGGGTTGTCTCTCCGCATACTCACTCAACAACATCGCCAGCGTGTAGGGTTCTTCGCCGGACGAACATCCCGCACTCCAGATCAGGAGAGGACGCAGGCCCCGACAGCGACCACTCAACTCGTCGAGCCCTCTTTCCTCCAGGAATTTGAAGTGATCCGGTTCGCGAAAGAAGTCGGTCTTGTTGGTGGTCACAACATCGATAAAGTGGACAATCTCCTCATGGGCATTGCCATTGCGAAACAGACGGTCACAGTAGGATGCGTACGAACTGCAACTGAGTGCTCTGAGACGACGCCTGATACGGGCCTCAAGCATGGTTTTCTTTTCGGCGCCAAGACGAATTCCGGCGACGTCATAGATCAGGCCGCAAAGCCTGGTATAGTCACGACTCGAGAGGTGGTCTTCGTGTTCGCTCATTAGAACGAGAACGGGACGTACAAAATCAAGACGCCCCGTCTTTCTCTCCGTCAGGCCGCTGCTTCTACCAGCGTCCGGTTGGGTTCCTGGCCGCGCACAGTCGCCAATTCTTCCGCGGAGAAGACCTTGTCGATATCCAGGATCATGATGAACTGGGCGTCGCGCTTGCCCATGCCTTTGATGAATTCAGTGCGGATCTGGGTTCCGATGCGCGGCGCCGGTTGAATCTGTTCCGGCTCCAGATCGATGACTTCCTCCACGGAATCGGCGAGTGCGCCGATGATCGTTGATTCGTTATCAAGCAATACCTCAACGACAACGATGCAGGTGTTGCGCGTACTCTCGGTTTTGCTCATGTCGAAGCAGAGACGCAGATCGACGACCGGCACTACGCTGCCCCGAAGGTTGATGACTCCGCGCATAAAGGGCGGCGTCCGGGGGATAGAAGTGATGGTAGTCAAGTCAAGGACCTCTCTTACCTTCGCAACATCGGTGGCGAAGATCTCGTTTCCCAGCTTGAAGGTCAAGTACTGCCGCGTCTCCGTTATTCCGCTAACGCTCATAATCCACTCCTCTGGCATTCGTCAGGACGTGCGTGCAGACCGCCTTGTCGGCGGCCTGCACTGCGCCGTTAGTAACGTTCAAATTCTCCGTCCGTCTCGTCGGGCTTCTCGTTCAGGCGAAGACTTATCCCTGACTTTGCAGGACCTTTTGAGGGCGACGCCTTTGCATAAGCGCCATGGCGAACCAATTTAGACGGAGCGACAGGTGCGGGCTGAGACGAACGGTGTGGACTCCCGCGTCGAACTGGAGTATTTTCCTCCTCGCCGGTCTGGAAGAATGACAGCGCGCTGACGAGTTGTTCCGACTGGCCAGACAGTTCCTCCGTCGTTGACGCCATCTCCTCGGCTGCGGAAGCGTTCTGTTGGATGACCTGCTCCAGCTGCTGGAGGGCTTTGTTGATCTGCTCCGCGCCGGTATCCTGTTCCTTGCTGGCCGCGGAAATTTCCTGGACCAGTTCGGCCGTACGCTGGATGTCGGGTACCAGCTTGTCCAGCATCTCGCCGGATTTCTCTGACACACGGAGGGTGGTTGCGGAGAGTTGGTTGATTTCGCCGGCGGCCTTCTGGCTGCGCTCAGCCAACTTGCGTACTTCCGCAGCTACTACCGCAAATCCCTTGCCGTGCTCCCCGGCGCGCGCTGCCTCAATGGCAGCATTGAGGGCGAGCAGATTCGTCTGGCGTGCAATCTCTTCAATGATGGAGATCTTGTTGGCTATCTCCTTCATCGCCGCCACGGCCTCCAGGACCGACTTGCCGCTCTCCTGCGCATCCTTGGCCGACTTGTTGGCGATCTTGTCGGTTTGTTGCGCGTTGTCGGCATTCTGCTTGATGTTAGAGACCATCTCCTCCATCGACGAAGAGGCTTCTTCCGCGGCTGCTGCTTGCGAACTTGCCCCCTTGGACACCTGGACCGAAGCCGTCGAAATCGATTGGCTCGCCGATGCCACCTCTCCTGCGATGGTGCGAATCTCTGAGACAGTCTGCGTCAAACCGTTCACCATGGAGGTCAGGGCCTGCATGAGCTTGTCTTTCGGAGAGCGCTCGCGCAATTCCACCGTGAGATCGCCCTTGGCAATCTGTTCGGCTCCCTTGGTGATATCGTTCATGGCCGCGATCAGCGCATTGAGATTGTTCTTGATGGTGTTGAAATCGCCGTTGTAGTTGTCGGTAATCGGCGCGGGAATGTCGCCTTTGCTGATCAGGTCGACATACTTCGCGGATACGTTCAATGGACCGATGACTGCATCGAGGAGCGAGTTTACTCCGCGGACGATGTCGGCGTAGGCACCCTGAACCCCGTCTGGATTGGCGCGTTCGGCGAGTTGTCCGCCTCGGGCTGCCTCGGTGAGCCTGGTCAACATCTTCTCAAGCACCTGCAGGACTTCGGCCACCCGGTTGATCGCCTGCTTCATCTTTTCGTGATCGCCCTTATAGGTCTGGGTAATCAGTTCGTCGATTCGGCCCGCCGAGACCTGCCCCAGAATGCGGTTACCTTCAGCGATCGGCAACAGGATGGCGTCGAGCATCTCATTCACGCCGCGCACGATGCCGGCATAGGCCCCTTCGAACTGTTCGGGCTTGCCCCGCTCGGAGAGCTGGCCCTCGTGAGACGCGACCGTGAGACGCGCCATTTCCTTTTGCAAGCCTTGAAGAACGACGGCTACGTTGTTGACAGCGACCTTCATCTTCTCGTGGTCGCCCTTGTAGGTCTGTGCAATCAGCTCGTCGATCTTGCCGCTCGAGATCTGCGCCAGGATGCGATTGCCTTCACCAATGGGAAGCAGAATCGCATCCAGCATTTCGTTCACGCCGCGCACGATGTCGGAGAAGGCGCCCTGGAACTGATCGCTGTTGCCGCGTTCCGAGAGCTGGCCGTCCCGGGAGGCGACGATCAGGCGTCCCAGTTCCTTTTGCAGGCCCTGGAGCACAACGCCCACGTTGTTGACAGCGATCTTCATCTTCTCGTGATCGCCCTTGTAGGTCTGTGCGATCAGCTCGTCGATCTTGCCGCTCGAGATCTGTGCCAGTATGCGGTTACCCTCTCCGATGGGAAGCAGAATCGCGTCCAGCATCTCGTTCACGCCGCGTACGATGTCGGAGAAGGCGCCCTGGAACTGATCGCTGTTGCCGCGTTCCGAGAGCTGGCCGTCCCGGGAGGCGACGATCAGGCGTCCCAGTTCCTTTTGCAGGCCCTGGAGCACAATGCCCACGTTGTTGACAGCGACCTTCATCTTCTCGTGATCGCCCTTGTAGGTCTGTGCGATCAGCTCGTCGATCTTGCCGCTTGAGATCTGCGCCAGGATGCGATTGCCTTCCCCAATGGGAAGCAGAATCGCGTCCAGCATTTCGTTCACGCCCTGAATGATCTCGCGATCCAGTCCGCCGAATAGAGTCGCCTTCCCGCGTTCGCTCAAACGCCCCTCTTTCGAAGCGTCAACCAGGCGCATGATTTCGTTGAGGACAAGCATCGATTGCTCGTCGTCCTCATGCTTTTTGCTGCTCACCCGGACCGGGTCCGCGTGTCCATTGCCGCTATGGCCGTTACCGTTTTTCCGGCCTTCACTTACTAACGTCGTTGACATGCTTATTGCCTCTCCGCTCGAATCGCGGCTTCGGAATTGCGCCGCGAATTCAAGCCGTGTAGATGGTGATGGACGAGCACCGGATCGTACCGGCGCCGAATTGAAGCGGCTCAGCTTCCACCGGGCGCGGAGCCGTCCCGCGGACGGCTGCCGCTCTGCCCAACCACCAGCGGCCTGGCGCGCGGACCATGCGTTCGAGCCCGAATCGACTCCTGCACCAACCGATGCGGATCCAGGACCAGGGCCACGGTGCCATTTCCAAGGATCGTGGCTCCAGAAATGATTTGGACTTCCCGATAACAGCGGCCCAGGGATTTGATCACCGTCTGGCAGTTTCCCAGTACCTGGTCAACAACCAGCCCGAATCGGCCGTCTTCGGTTTCAACCAGCATGATCTGTTCGATCCTGGGGCGCGGCGACTCGATGTTGAAGTTTTCTCGCAACCGGATGTAGGGAACGATTTCTCCGCGAACGTTGACCACGTGTTTGCCGTTGGCCAGGTCAACATCAGAATCGGTCAGTTCAATGCACTCCAGGGTGTTGGCCAGGGGCAGAACGAACGATGCGTCCTCCACTTTCACGAGCAGTCCATCGATGATGGCCAGTGTAAGCGGAACTCGAAGAGTCACGATGGTGCCGGCACCGCGATTGCTCACCACGTCGATACTGCCTCGCAGCATGTCAACGTGCTTTCGCACGACGTCCATTCCCACTCCTCGGCCGGACACATCGGTGACCTGACTGGCGGTCGAGAATCCCGGCTCAAAGATAAATTCGAATATCTGTGAGTCCGTAAGCGAGATTCCAGCCGTTGTCCGGCCTCTTTCGATCGCCCGCTTGAGTACGGCATCCGAGTCAATCCCGCGGCCATCGTCAGACACGGCAATCACTACGCTGGCGCCTTCATGCCTGGCGGAAAGGTGAATGGTCGCCATAGCCGGTTTTCCCTGCGATGCGCGCACATCCGGCGGCTCAATGCCGTGGTCCATACTGTTTCGGATCAGGTGCATCAGCGGATCACTCAACTTCTCGATGACAGTTTTGTCAAGTTCGGTGTCCGCGCCCGAGAGCGTCAATTCCACGTTCTTGCCCAAATCGCGGGCTAGATCGTGAACCAGACGCCGGAAGCGTTCGAATGTTCCCCGGATAGGCAGCATGCGAATATTCATCGATGTTTCGCGCAGTGCCGATGTCAGGCAATCAATGCCTTCCGACACTTCCGAGATCTCCGGGTCGTCGCGGCGTGCGGCCAGTTCGCTCAGCCGGGCCTGGAGTGTGACCAGCTCGCCAACCAGGTCGACGAACTGATCCAGCTTGGCGGCCGGAACTCGCAGGCTGGTGGCTGTGTCGGGTTTATCGTATTCACGCCGCCCTCCGCGTTCCATGCGCGGCTCGGCAAGCCCCTTCGCTGTCCGATCGGCAACCGACAACGAGTCGTGTGAAAGTGAATGAATGGCGAGGTCGCAGGTGTCTTCTACAAAGATGAACACATCGCGAATCGCATCCGCGCCGGCCCGGGTCGCGAGCGTCAGATCCCAGCTGATGTAGCAGCGTTCGGGTTCCAGTTCGGCAAGTGGCGGGACGGCCGCCATCGACGCCCGGATGTTAAGCCTTCCCAACCCTCCCAACTCCCGCAGGAGCAAAAGGGGGTCAGATCCGTTTCGCATCATCTCTGGCCCGGGTGAGAACCGGATACTCCATGTCTGCTCTTCGCCTGCCGATTGAGAGTCCACGGCGAGGGTTTGAGTTGCAGCAGGCAGCGGAGCAGTTGCAGTTGAATTCGTCAACCTCTGCACCTGAGTGAGAATGTCGGCGCAGGCTGATGCATCTGGCCCGCCGCGGGAATCCGAATCCGCGGCCGGCTCGAGCATTCTCCGAATCTGATCGAGGGCGCCGAGGGTGAGATCAATCAGCGCCGGAGTGATCGTCAGCCGGCCGTTGCGCACTTCATCGAAAGCTGTTTCGAGACTGTGGGTGAAGGATGCCAGTTCATCGAAGCCGAACATGGCACCGGACCCTTTAATCGTATGTAAAGAGCGGAACACGCGGCCCACGATTTCCAGGTCGGAAGGGTTCTCATTCAGAGTGAGAAGCGCAGATTCGAGTTCAACAAGAATCTCGCCCGCTTCTTCCCGAAAGCTCTGCCTGAAGGTATCGAGGTTTCCTTCAGATGGTGATTGAACCGCAGTCTGACTCACAGCACCTCTTTTGATCCGGAGAAGAGATCAATCGCCGCCACCCTGAGAGCGGCAATCACTTCTTCGCGAACAGCGCCAGCAAATTGGAACTGCAGCCCTTTGCCTTCGGCATCGCGCTTAGCCGCCCACAACAACTGGGCCGCAGAAACATCCAGAGCCGTTACTGCTTCGTGGCAAACCGAGATATCCTTGCCGGCTTCGAGCGCGTGTAGCAGGCTCTCTTTCAGGCCCCTGGCAGAGTTGATATCGATAGTGCCTCTAAGTTCAAGAGTCGTTACCTCCCCGTCTCGTATTTGAATCGACTCCATGCAAAGTCCTCAATCAATGTACAAGCCGGATTCGTTCAGCCTCGATCGCTTCTGAAGCAACAAAGCTGTGAGAGACCAACAACCGATCGCCGACTCTCCACCTATTTCATCGGTAGGTGTGAGCATGTTGAGAGCGGTATGTGACAGCAAAATACTTAAAAACTTCAAATATTGGAAATAGAGAGACGGAAGCGAAACCTGGGCCTCTCTATTTGACAGGGAGAAACCGCAGAGGGAATGGGCACCAGGCGCTGTTATAGGGTGCGAAAACCTATTGACCTATCAGCTTTCTGACAACTGCCACCAATTGATCGGAATTAAACGGCTTGACGATCCAGCCGGTAGCACCGGCTCTTCGGCCTGCGTCCTTCTTTTCTGCCTGCGATTCGGTGGTCAACATCAGGATGGGTGTGAATGCGTACCCGGAAAGCTTGCGCGCTGCCGCGATCATCTGAATTCCATCCATGACCGGCATATTCAGATCCGTGATGATCAGGTCGAATTTCTGCTGCTTGGACTTGCTAAGACCGTCCGCTCCATCGACCGCTTCCGCTACCTCGTATCCGGACTTGCCCAGCGTAAATGACACCATCTGTCGAACGCTTGCCGAATCATCAACAGTTAAAATGCGCTTCATTGTTCGCTCCCCTATCCCCCAATTGCAGGCAGCGTCATGCAAAGAACCTGCCCTCAGAACAACTCCACTTCGTTCCCTTCCGTGACGGCGTGGGCCGCCGGCATGGGATCTCCGAAAAGAGCCGCGCGCAGGATCAACCGCTCAATCTCCGTGGTATAGCGAGCGGAGTATTCGTTCTCAAGCTCTACTCGGTTGTTCAATTGCGCTCCAATCCCCGGACTCTCCGCTTCAATTTCGCGATGAACGCTCTCGATTTGCTTCAATGCCTCTTCGATGGTTTTCACAAACCCGTTGAGTAGATGAGTGTTAACTCGTATGCCTTCGATCTTGTCGTATAACGACGACGTCAAATCGGTAATCTGCATTGCACTTCCCACGACGGCTTCCGCGATGGCTTTCAGATTTCTCAAAGCTTCCTTGATCTCGACGTGTGCGCAATCCAATCCGTCGTCATCCCTCTGGCAGAGTGCCTTCATCCCTGCTTCTGCCAGCCCGACCAGATTCAGAATTTCCTCCATGGTCGCTTCGGAGCGGTCCGTCATTTCACTCCAAACGCGGGACACGCGGGTAATGTTCTTCGAGATCTCAAGCATCACAACGGCTTCCGAACCAAGGCTATTCGCCTCGATAATGGAATTGAAGCTCAGCAGTTGCATACGCTCCCGGATCTGCCGCGAGTTTGTGAGGTGGTCCGCAATCATTTCGATGAGACTGGAAAGGCCGGAAAGAGCACCTTCAACTTCTCCACCGTCCTTCTCGCATTCGTGCTCCAGGTCCTTGATCCGAATCAGTTGTGATGACAAACCCCGCTCCTGCTGAATGACCAAAGGGCCGATGCTTGCCAGCTCCGACGAACTAACGCCGGCGATATTGCCCAGGCAAGCATCAATCTGACTCGCCCATGCTGCCATCGATTCCTTAATGTTCTTCAATTGGAGAACCTGGATGCTTAGTTGCATGGCGAGCTCGGGTCTGTCCCATGGCGGAGAGTCCTTCTGCGCAGCCAGGGAGATGGTTTCGAGACTATCGCAGACGTGTTCCGCCTGTTGTCGGGTAATGTCATGCGATTGTATTGCACTAACAACACCGGCGATTTGGCTGGCAACCGATTCAACGCAACAGTGAAGGCGCTCTGGACATGCTCCAAGCTCGTCTACAGAAAGTCGCACCTCCGAAAGTGCCTGCTCAAACGTTGCCTCGAGGCCTTCGACTTCTGAGCGTATGCGGGGCAGGGCGGAAGCCAGTGTATGCTGACTCTTCTGGATTGCGCGTTGCCTTCCGCCGGCCTGGCCATCAAGCTCTGTCGAGCTATGAGTTACAGCCTCAGCGAAGCCCCGCAATTCGCCAGCCAGATATTGAAATTTTGAGCCCGACTCGCCGAGGCGGGCTGATTCGATGCTGGTCAGCAAGCCCAGCATGCGGGTCTCGCGCGCGATGCGCCGACTCCCCGCGTTCAATTGAGAGAGGCGCTCCAGCAGTTTTTGTTCGTCCTTGACCACGTTGAGAATTGCGGAGGTCGCTTCGAATCTTTTCTGAATGAACCGATTGGAAGCTGTTACCAGGCTCTTGACCTTGGCAGGAATCGTTTCAATGCTGCGTTTGTCAATCGACTCGAGAGCCGACGCTGCCACAGAGAGCAGCGCATCGACATCGCGAGCCAGTATCTCAAACTCGCTACCAATCGATTTAATCGTAATTTCGGATTCCGACAGCATCCGATCGAGCAGGCACTTTGCTCGTACGAGGGAAGCGATCATCTTCGAGGTGAACAATGCGTTGTACCCATGATGCGAACGCAGGCCGGTTCAAAGGTCCGGTCCACACGTGTGCTGCGTCCGAATCTGATCTGTCTGAGGCTGTAAGCACTCAGCTAACATATCGGGTCCCTTTGGGTGGAGGATTAGGAGAAAGTAGAAAGAGCGGGAATCTTGTCCATTGTTCCGGGAGGATAAACCGTACTAACCAGAGTAGATCACCGGGGCGCTCGCCGCAGTGTCGCTTAGCTGACAAAGGCATTGTGGAAGGGAGTTGGCTTCGATCGTGGGTGCGGGGAGTCTCCACGCGGCATCGGCCGCCGCGCCAGCGTAAGGAAGAGCGGTTGCTGGTAACCAATCGATTCACAGCATCTTGCAACGTGTTGCAACACGTAAACGCAAAACAAGCTTCAGATTGGTGACCAGAACGTTAAATTATCTTGTAAGTTGTTGATTTAAATGGTGCGCCCGGAGAGATTCGAACTCCCGGCCTACTGATTCGTAGTCAGTCGCTCTATCCAGCTGAGCTACGGGCGCACAGTGTTCGCAGCGGAACAACTATGACAGATTAACAGGGATTGGGCGGTGGTGCAATCAGGCGGCGGGCGCCGGGACGGGTGCGGGCGGGGGCGGGATCAAGGGCAGCTCTTCGGCGATGGAGAGGCCGGCGCGCCGTACCAATTGCGTGACCATTGCGGCGTTGAGCCGGGTGGCATCGTACTCCACGCGCAGGGTCTGGGCGACGCGATCAAAGCTGAGTCGGCGAATGCCATAGACGTCGCGGGTACCGGAAAGCGCAAAGACCTGCGACTCGGTCGGGGGCTCGGCATAGCGAAAGAGAATCTCCACCGTGGTCATAGGGGAATGATAGCAAGGGCCGGCGGGGCCACGATGTGAGGCGGATCAGAGGCCGTTGAGAAACTCGCGGATCTCGGGGTTGTACCAGTCCGGATCGCCGACCACTTTGCGGCGGATGATGCCGGTGCGATCGATGATGTAGGTCTCCGGCCAGCCGTCGGTGTGGTAGAGCCTGGCGGCGGTCTGGTTGGGGTCGCGCACGGTGGTCAGGTCGACGTGATTGCGGGCCAGGAAGCCCCGGTAGGCGTCGGGATCTTCGTCGATGCTGACGGCGAGGATAGCCAGATCAGGCCGTTCATGGTGGAGGGCGACGAGGGCCGGGGTCTCCTGAATGCAGGGTCCGCACCAGCTCGCCCAGAAGTTGAGGATAACGATTTTTCCCTTATAGTTGGCCAGATGAATGGAGCTGGTGCCGTCGCTGACGGTGAAATCGGGCGCCTTTTTGCCCACCTGGGAGGGCTTTGCGCCGCGATTGCAGCCGGGTAAAGCAAGGAGGCAGAGCGCGGCCAGAGCCAGCGCGGGGCGATTCGGAAGCAAACGGCGGGAGTGCACATACCTATAATACTGAGCGGAACGTCTAGAAAAAAGGGCTGAGCGAAATGGGAAAGGACCAGACAGAGCCAACCGAAGCGCCGGCGGCGTGGAAACCGGTGCTGGGACTGTCAGACGAGCCGGGCGCGCTGCTGGAATTGCCGGTCAGGACGGGGAAACTCTATGACCAGCCTGAGCCGGAGGAACTGCTGGAGCTGACGGTGATCGTGCCGGCGCGCAATGAGGAGGATTGTGTCGGTGCCTGTCTGCAGTCGCTGGTGAGCCAGTCTGAGGATGTGTTTGAACTGGGCCGGGACTGGGAGCTGATTGTGGTCGATGACGAGTCCACGGACCGTACTGCGGAGATTGCGCGAGGCTTTGCAGGCGTCACGGTGTTGAAAGCTGCCAGGCTGGAGCGCGGCTGGACGGGCAAGGCCAACGCCGTCTGGACGGCCGCCCGCAAGGCGCGTGGACGGTGGCTGCTGTTCACCGATGCGGACACGATTCACGAGGCGGGCGCGCTGCGGCGGGCGCTGCACGAGGCGGTCCGGCACAAGGCGGGCATGCTGAGCTATTCGCCGCGCCAGGTGGTGTACGGGCTGGCGCAGCGTACGCTCATGCCGCTGGTGTTCAGCGAACTGGCGTTGGCGTATCCGCCCGCCAAGGTGTCCGATCCCAATCAGCGGATCGCTGCAGCCAACGGGCAGTTCCTGCTTGTGGAGCGAGAGGCGTACCGGCGCATCGGGGGCCATCCGGCGGTGAAGGATCGGGTGCTTGAAGATGTGGAACTGGCGTTTCTGGCCAAGCGGCGCAAGGTCGGGTTGTGGTTTCGCTACGCGGACGATGCGGTGGCGACGCGCATGTACCGATCGACCGCGGCCATGGTGGAGGGCTGGACCAAGAACCTGGCGCTGCTGTTTCACAACGCACTGGCGCTGGCGGTGTGGCGCGCGCTCGACATCGTGCTGCTGATTGGCTTGCCCATCCTGGCGGTTGAACTTTGGAACGCGCATCTCACGGCGCATTCGCTGGAGTGGCTGGCGGCGGGGTGGATTCTGGCCATTCTATGGGCGCGGAACCTGGTTCGTTTTTACGCGCGGGTGGCCAAGTCCAACTTTCCGTTTATGGATTGCGCGCTGGCGCCGCTGGGGTTGCCGCTTTTCATCGTGCTGCTCTACAGGAGCTGGTTCCAGCATCGGGTGTTCAAACAGGTAAGCTGGAAGGGGCGGACTTACCCGGGTTGAGTCCGCTGCACATGCCACCGGTTTGGCGGCTAAGATGAACGAAATGAAGCCATCCATGGCTTTGGGGCATCTCTTGACGAGAGGAGTTCGATGGTTTTCCTGACGCGGCGGGCTACATTTTCTGCTTCCCATTACTACTGGAACGATGCATGGACGGCGGAGAAGAATGAGCGGGTCTTCGGCCGCTGCGCCAATCGCAATGGGCACGGGCATAACTACACACTGGAAGTGACGGTAGCGGGCGAGCCCGATCCGGTGACAGGTTTTGTGGTCGATCTCAAGTGGCTCAAGGATGTGATCGAGCAGGAAGTGATGGCGGCTTACGACCACCGCCATCTGAACCTGGAAGTTCCCGAGTTTGCGGCGAAGATACCGACTTCGGAAAACATCGCGATTGAGGCTTTCCGACGGCTCGAGCCCGCGGTCGATGCGGCAGGCGGAGCCAGGTTAAGCCGGGTGCGGGTGTACGAGACGCCGGAGATATTCGCTGAATACCGGGGTGAGGCATGAGGGCCTACTTTGGCCGGCGCTACATGTTGAGTGCGAGCCATCGGCTGCACAGCGAGTCGCTCTCGGACGAGGAAAACCGTGCCGCCTATGGCAAGTGCAACAACCCGCACGGACACGGGCACAATTATGTGATTGAAGTACTTGCGGCGGGCGCAGTCGATCCGCAAACGGGCATGGTGGTGAACCTTGCGGTGCTGGATGAAGTGGTGCAAACACGCATCCTGAATCGTTTCGACCATACCAACCTCAACAACGATCCATTGTTTACGCGCGTTGTGCCGACCACGGAGAATCTATGCAAGGCCGTCTACCAGCTTCTGGAAGGATCGCTTGACCCTGCAACAACGGTCCAGGTGCGCGTCGAGGAGACGGAGAACAACTTCTTCGAGTACAGCGGAGACACACGGTAAGTGCCGGGACAAGACCTGCGCACGGAGGCTCGCAACGTGGCAAATTCGTTAGTGATGAGTAAGTCGAAGTCAAGCGCAGTGCTCGATGCGGAGAGCTTGAAGGACTTCAGCACCGAAGATATGTATCGCGAACTTCTGCGCAGGATTGGGGAAGATCCCAACCGGGACGGTCTGCTGGCGACGCCGCGTCGGGTGGAGAAGTCGATGGCGTATCTGACCAAGGGATACCAGGAAGATCCCAATCAACTGCTGCGGGGCGCGCTCTTTGACGTGGACTATGACGAGATGGTGATCGTCAAGGATGTGGAGATGTTTTCGCTGTGCGAACATCACATGCTGCCGTTCTTCGGCAAGGTGCATGTGGCCTATATTCCCAAGGGCAAGGTGATCGGGCTGAGCAAGATTGCGCGCCTGGTTGAGGTGTTCGCGCGGCGCCTGCAGGTGCAGGAGCGGATGACGCGGCAGATCGCCGATGCCATCCAGGAAGCGATTGCTCCCCAGGGAGTTGGGGTCGTGATTGAGGCGCGCCATTTATGCATGATGATGCGGGGCATCGAGAAGCAGAACTCCTCGACGGTCACTTCGGCGATGGTGGGGTGCTTTCGTGAGAAGGAAACGAGGGCCGAGTTTCTGGCCCTTGTCCGTCAGCCCGCGCATGTCGGAATGTGACCCTGAGAGGCCACGTCCGCTAGATTAGTGGAGTGGACGGACTGCTGGTCATCGACAAACCGGGAGGCATCACCAGTCATGATGTGGTGAATCGCCTGCGCCGAATTACGGGCGAGCGATCGATCGGTCACCTGGGCACGCTGGATCCGATGGCCACCGGGGTTCTGCCGCTTTTACTGGGCAAGTTCACGCGACTCGCGCAATATTTCATCTCCGCGGAAAAAAGCTATACAGGAACGATTCGGTTTGGTTTTGCGACGGATACCTACGATGCGGACGGCGAAGTCGCCGGGCCCCGCATGGAGCCGGCATTGACGCTGGAGCAGGTTCGCGCGGCGGGCTTGTGTTTTCACGGAGACATTGACCAGATGCCGCCCCCCTTTTCTGCCAAGAAGATTGGCGGAACCCCGGCGTACAAGATGGCGCGAGCCGGCAAACCGGTGGAACTCAAGGTAGCCCGCGTTCGTATCTCACTGTTTCGACATTGTGGCGCTGGAGGGCTCGGAAGCGGAGTTTGTCATGAGCATCAGCGCGGGAGGTTACGTGCGCTCCGTTGCTCACGAAATGGGCCGGAAGCTTGGCTGTGGCGCACATCTCAGCAGTTTGCGGCGAACGAGGGCAGGCGTGTTCACGCTGGAGGACGCCCATGCTTTTGAGGAGTTGGAAGCGGCATCTGGAGACGCATCGGCACTCGAGTCCTTGTGTGTGCACCCGCGCAGCCTGCTGCCGGCGATGCCCTCTGTAACCGGAGACGCGATGGCGCTGGGCAGGCTTCGCAACGGCGCGCAGGCCAATCTGCCGGAGTTTTCGTCGGCTTCGCTGGTCAAGGTATTTGCCAGCCAGCGGGACTTGGTCGGGATTGCGAAGCGAGTGGCGGGAACGTTGTTTCAGCCGGTGGCAGTGTTCTTTTAGAAGTTTGTTGAGAAAGCCAACGATGGGGCGAAATCGACCAGGCCGGAGTCACACAGTGGCTAAAGCCCGTTCATTTGATGGGCTTCTCGGCGTGACTGAAGTCATGCCCTGTTACAAACATTTTTGTTCCGGGATTTTCAACAAGTTCTAAGGACCAGCTTGCGTTCATGGTACCCAGGGCCGAGTGGGAATCAGTGGCCGGCAGTGGCTTTATGCAGCAGAGGCTTGAGGGCGGGAAACAGCGTGTCGGCGATGATATCGGAGCCCTTGGCTGTGGGGTGAATGCCGTCTTGCTGGATAGTGCCGGGGACGTTGACGAGGTCTTTGTAGATCATGGGAACAAAAGCGGTGTGGTGCTGGGCGGCAAGTTCGCGGAACGTGGCTTCAAACTGATGGATGTAATCAGGGCCGTAGTTGGGCGGAAGGGTAATTCCCGCGAGCAAGACCTTGATGTGGGCGTTTTCCAGCGTGGTGAGCACCGTATCGAGGTTGCGCCGCGTCTGATCCGGCGGGAGCCCGCGTAATCCGTCGTTGCCGCCAAATTCGACGATGACGACTTCGGGATGAAGCTGGAGGATGGTAGGAAGGCTGGCCACGGCGTCCTTGGTGGTCGCTCCGCTGGTTCCTTCGTTGTCCACTTTGTAGGAGTAGCCAGTGCGATCGAATTTGCGTTGCAGGGCCTCGGGATACGCCTGGCCGGGTTGCAGTCCGTATCCGGCAGTGATGCTGTCGCCGAAGCAGACCAGCACCGGGCGCCCCGCGGCGAAGACCGGTACTTGCACCAGGAACAATAAGAAAGAAACGATTGGCAGGCGGCGAACGTCCACAGAGACAGTGTATCTGTGCAGGTAAAGGAATGAGAAACACGAGCAATGGCGGGGAGGCTGGCGGGTGATTGAGGTTCGAGACGCACGGAAGTGGATTCAAAACGGCGCGCGGCGCGTGGATATTTTGAAGGGCATCTCGCTTACCATTCCGGCCGGTCAGTTTGTGGCCATTGTGGGCGCGAGCGGCAGCGGCAAGAGCACCCTGCTGGGACTGCTGGCGGGACTCGATACGCCCAGCTCCGGGGAGATCTGGCTGGATGGCGTGCCGATTCACAACCTGGCTGAGGCGCAGTTGGCTGCGGTCCGCGGGCGGAAGATCGGTTTTGTGTTCCAGTCATACCAGCTGATTCAAACGCTCACGGCGCTTGAGAACGTCTTGTTGCCGTTTGAACTGAACGCGGAGGGCAGCGGGCTGGATCGGGCGCGGCGGCTGCTGGAGGAGGTCGGGCTGGCGGAGCGCATGGATCATTATCCCGTGCAGCTCTCGGGCGGCGAGCAGCAGCGCGTGGCGCTGGCGCGGGCCTTTGTGGTCGAGCCGCCGATCGTGATGGCCGATGAGCCGACGGGCAACCTGGACTCCAGCAATGGACGGCTGGTGCTGGACCTGCTTCTCGAGCGCAACAAGAGCGCCGGCACGACGCTGGTGCTTGTGACCCACGACGCAGAGGTTGCGAGCACGGCCGATCGCAAGATCGTGCTGCGCGACGGGCAGGTGGTGGAAGACACCTTGCCGTGCGAGGCGCAGTCGGCGGAACAGGTGCGCCATGGATAGTGCACAGGCGGTGATGCGCAATCGCTCGCTGAGCTGGAGGCGGGCGGCGGCGATCGCGGGGCGCGACTTGAAGTCGGCGCCGGGCAAATTCGGATTTGTCGTGTTGTCGGTGGCGATCGGAGTTGCCGCGCTGGTGGGAGTGCGGGGCTTCAGCGAGAGCTTCAGGAACACACTCTCTGTCGAGGCCCGTTCGTTGATGGCCGGAGATCTGAGCGCGCGCATCTTTCATGTGCCGACGGCGGATGACAACAAGAAGATCGCGGCCTGGCAGAAGGGAATTGCGGGTACCCGGTCGACATGGACGACGGAGACGGTCTCGATGGCGTCTGTGCCGCCCGATCCGGTGCCGCTGCTGGTTTCATTGAAGGCGGTTGATCCTGCCGAGTATCCGTACTACGGAAAAGCAGAACTTGAACCGGAGATGACGCTGCAGCAGGCGCTTGAGGGTGATCAGGCCGTGGTTGCCGGAGAATTCCTGATCCGGCTCAATGCGCATGTGGGCCAGACCATGCGGCTGGGCGGACGGAACTTCAAAATCGTTGCCGAACTGAAGCAGGAACCGGACCGCATTACGGCTTCGGCGAGCATCGGGCCGCGGGTGATGATCTCGCGGGCTGCGCTTGATCGGACCGGATTGCTGGGCCTGGGTAGCCGCGCGACCGAGCGGCTGCTGGTGAGGCTTCCCGACAAGCTTCCGCCGGGTGTGAACGCCGTGACGGCGCGCAAGCAGCTCGAAGAGGCGTTGCCCGATGCGCAGGTGATCGAATATCGCGAAGGCAATCCGGCGCTGAGCGAGGGGCTCGATCATGCCACGGCGATTCTGAGTTTGATTTGCCTTGTGGCCATGGTTTTGGGCGCAATCGGCGTGGCCATGGCGATGCACGCGCACCTGGAGCAGCGCATGGATATGCTCGCCATTCTCAAGGCTGTGGGGGCGAAGTCGGGGGATTTGCTGCGCATCTTCCTGCTGCAGACGCTGGGCCTGGGTCTGGCAGGTGGACTGCTGGGCGTAGCCGCCGGGGTGGGAGTGGAAGAGGCGCTGCCGGTGGTATTTGGCAAACTGCTGCCCGTGCATGCGGTGCTGCAGTTTCCGTGGCGTTCGGTATCGGCCGGTATGGGAACCGGATTGCTTACGACCCTGCTGTTCTGTTTACCGCCGCTGCTTGATGTGCGCGGGGTGCGTCCGGTACTGGTGCTGCGCAGGCTCGTTGAGCCCGGGCCGGAGGGCGTGAGCGGGTGGCTGGCGCGGATCTGGGCGCGGCGACTGCAACTGGCGCTGGCGGGGGTTGTGCTGGTTGCGCTGGGAGGCATCGCGTGGGCGCTGTCCGATTCGGCAACGATAGGGAAATGGTTTGCCATCGGACTGGCCGGAGCGCTGGCAGTTCTGCTGGCTCTTTCAGCCGTCACGTTGCGCACGCTGCGCGTGGTGCTCAATCGGGTGCGGCTGCGGCTTCCTTCTTCTCTGCGCCATGGCCTGGCCAATCTTTACCGGCCGGGCAACCAGTCCGCCGCGGTGCTGGCCGCGCTGGGGACGGGGGTCATGCTGATCCTGGCGGTGTACCTGATGCAGGCGGCGCTGCTGCGCGAGATTCGCGAGACCGCCTCGCCAACGTTGCCCAATGTATTTCTCATCGACGTGACCAGTGACGAAGTGGCGGGCATCAAGGCATTCTTTCAGCATCAGGCGGGGGTGACGCAGGCGCTGGACCTGATGCCGGTGGTGACCGGACACTTTGTCTCGTTGAACGGCAAGCCAGTGGAACAGCTCAAGGGCCAGCACTTTCCGCGCTACCTGCTGGAGAGCGCGGAGTTGAGCTGGGCCGACGCGCCTCCGGCAGGCGACAAGATCACGCAGGGCAAATGGTGGACCGACGGCAACGCGCAGGAGATTGCCATGGGGGAGGGCGCGGCGCGGCGACTGCAACTCGGCATCGGGTCAACGGTGGAATTGGAGACGGCATGCGGGCGGAGTGCACAAGCTGAAGGTCGCCGTGATTTACAAGGCCGACGGGGAACACCTGGGTGCGCGGGTGCCGTTTGTTTTGCCTTCCGCGCAACTGAACAAGGATGTAGCCACGTGGTACGGTGGCGCGCATCTCGATCCGAAGCAGGTGGCGGCGATGGAGCGCGCGCTGTTTGTGGCGTACCCGACGGTGACGGTGGTCAACATCGCCGATGTGTTGCAGCGCATCGAGAGCGTGGTCGACCAGATCACGTTTGTGATTCGCTTCCTGGCCGGCTTCTCCATCTTTGCGGGATTGACGATTCTGGCATCGAGTATCGCCAGCACGCGCTTCCGGCGGATGCGGGAAGCGGTAGTGCTCAAGACGCTGGGCGCGACGCGCATGCGCATCGTGCGCACCTTCAGCGTGGAGTTCAGCGTGCTGGGTTTGCTGGCCGGACTGGTGGGTGTGATCTTTGCGAACTTGCTGACCCGTGTGCTGTTGCATCGGATGCAGATCGGCTTTCACCTGGAGTGGCTGGCGGCTGTGGTTGCGTTGCTGGGAACGGCGGTGCTGGCGACGGGGACGGGGTGGATCGCAAGTTATCGCATTCTCGGATTGCGGCCGCTGGAAGTGCTGCGCGAAGAGTGAGGGAGCAGGACGCCCGGATCGCAACATCGAAATCCGGGCTACCTGACGGCAATTAGAAATCTTCGCTCGGTTTCGGCTGCAGGTAATACATCGTCTTCGCGGGCGAACCACACATACAGCGTGGGCAAGCAGGAAGATGCCGATCACGAGATTGGCGAGCAGGCCGCCGACGATGACGATGGCGAAGGGGCGCTGCGAGTCGGAGCCGATGGCGTGCGAGAGGGCTGCCGGCAACAGGCCCAGCGTGGCCACCAGCATGGTCATCATGATGGGACGCAGCCGAAGCACGGCGCCCTCCACAGCGGCTTCCAGGATGCGCTGCTCGTTCGACTCTTCCATGCCGCGCCGCCGGGCTCGGAGCTGGTTGATGTATTCGAGCATGATGACGCCGGTTTGTACGGATACGCCGAACAGGGCAAGGAAGCCGACCGCCGAGGAAACCGAGAAGTTGGTGTGGGTGAGGAACAATGCGAATGGGCCGCCGACGGAGGCGAGAATAACCGAGATCGAGAATCAGCATGGCCCACTTGGCGGAGCGGAACATGGTGTAAAGGATGAGGAATATGACCATCACGGTGATGGGAATAACAATGGCCATGCGCTTGTTGGCGCGCTTCTGGCTTTCGTATTCGCCGGCCCATTCCAGATGATAGCCAGTAGGCAGTTTGACGTTCGTGGTGACCTTGTTGATGGCTTCTTCCACGGTGGAGCCGAGGTCGCGGCCGCGCACCGAGTACTTGATGGCGATATAGCGCTGGCCGCCCTCGCGATAGATCTCTTCGGCGCCGTCGTCGGTTGAAACCCTGGTGAGCTGGGCCAGAGAGACGCGTTCCCCGGTGGGAGATAAGAGGCGGACGTTTTCGATCGCTTCGGGGGTATCGCGGTACTGCTTCTCATAGCGCAGCGTGACGTCGTAGCGGGCTTCGCCCTGCTGTACCTGGGTGACAGCATTGGCGCCGACAGCGGTTTGGATGGCATCCTGAATGTCGGCGACATTGATGCCCCAGCGCGCTGCGGCTTCGCGATCGACGGTGAAGTTGAGATTGGGCTGGCCGATGATGCGGAAGATGCCGAGGTCCTGGATGCCGCGCACGTTTGCCATCTGAGCCTGGATTTCCTCGGCCTTCTTTTCCAGAGTACGCAGGTTATCGCCATAGAGCTTTACGGCGAGTTCGCCTTTCACGCCGGAGACCGCTTCTTCCATGTTGTCCGAGATGGGCTGGGAGAAATTCCAGATGACCCCGGGAAATTTTTCCAGCTCCTGATCGATTGCGGAGATGAGCTTTTCTTTGTCCTGGTGAAATACCGGGCGCCATTCCTTCTTGGGTTTCAGATCAACGAAGTATTCCGTATTAAAGAAGCCGGTAGTATCGGTGCCGTCATCGGGGCGGCCGGTCTGGCTGACCACTTGCGTGACCTCGGGGAACGACGCCATGATGACGCGCGCCTTGTTGGTGAAGCCGATGCTGGCGGTGGGGCCTTCACTGGGGGGCAGGGTGCCGCGCACCCAGATCGAGCCTTCGTCGAGGTGGGGCAAAAACTCGGAACCGATCGGGCCGCCCATGGTGAGGTACAAAGCCACGAGAAACAGGATGCCGGCAATACCGACCGTGATGTAACGGTGACGGATGGCCTGGCGAACGGAGAGCCGGTAGTGTTCGCGGAGCCAAAGAAGAACGGGGTTTTCCCATTCTTTGGCGCCTTTGCTGAACAAAACACTCGACAGCACCGGAGCGATGATGATGGAGAAGGTCAAGGCGCCGAGCAGGGCGAAGGCGACGGTCCAGGCCATGGGTTTGAAGAGCCGGCCCTCGACCGCCTGCAGGGTAAAGATGGGCAGATAGGCGGTGATGATGATGCCGATGGCATAGAACACCGGGCGCTGCACTTCGTGGGCGGCATCGCGGATGTTCTGCATGGGGGTACGGGTGGAGTCATGGTGGGTGAGATGGCGAACGATGTTTTCGACCATGACCACCGCACCATCGACCACCATGCCGAAGTCAAGCGCGCCCAGGGATAGCAGGTTGGCGGGGATATGGCTGAGGTTCAAACAGATGGAAGCGAACAGGAGCGCAAAGGGGATGGTGAGCGCGACGATAATGGCGCCGCGCACATTGCCCAGAAAGAGGAAGAGGATGATCGACACCAGGATCACGCCCTCGGTGAGGTTGTGTTCGACGGTCTCGACGGTGTAGGCCACCAGCTTGGATCGATCGAGAAACGGGTCGACCTTCACGTCCTTGGGCAGGATTCCGTTGTTGAGTTTGTCAACCTCTTCGTGAATGCCCTTGAGCACCGGGTCGGAATCGCTGCCCTTTTGCAGCAGCACGATGCCTTCGACGGTGTCCGGATTATCGGTAATGGTGCCGTCAGGGTGGTGCCAGGCGCGGCCGATCTGGCCGAGGCGGATCTTTGGGCCTTGTTCGACAGTGGCAATATCTCTGACCCGTATCGGGGTTCCGTTTGAGGTCTTGATGAGAGTGTTGGCGATGTCCTGGGTGGTAGTGAAGAGGCCGATCGACTGGACGTTGACCTGCTGGCTGCCCTCTTCGATAAAGCTGCCGCCGCCGTTGGTGTTGTTGTTGGAAAGCTGCTGCTCGACCTGCGCGATGGAGAGGCCGTAGGAGACCAGCTTTTCAGGGTCGAGCTTGACTTGGTATTCCTTGGTGGGGCCGCCGAAGCTCGACACATCCACGACGCCCTTGACGCTCTTGAAGTCCTTCTCCAGGGTCCAGTCTTCGAGCGACTTCTTCTCCATCACGTCATAGGCGGGGTTGGTGCTCTCGAGGGTGTACCAGTAGATCTGTCCTACCGGGCTCCAGTCGGTTCCCATCTGGGGGACGAGATTGGCGGGCAGATTGACCTGGCTGAGGCGTTCGAGCACGTGCTCGCGATTGATGTCGCTGGTTGAGTCGTCGTCAAAGATGAGCATCAGGCTGGAGAGGCCGGCCAGCGTGGTGGAGCGCAGGTGAGTGAGGTGGGGGATGCCGGCCATCTGAATTTCGACGGGCACCGTGACCTGGCGCTCGATCTCTTCGGCGGAGCGGCCGGGCCACTGGGTGATGATCTGGACGTAGTTGTTGGCCACGTCAGGATAGGCTTCGATGGGCAGAGCGCGGAAGGACACAACGCCCCAGGCGGTGAGCACAACGACTCCCCCCAGGACGAGCCAGCGGCTCTTCAGCGCGAAATCAACGAGTGCGCGAATCATTGAATGCAGTCCTCCAGCATTTGCGGCGTGGCTAAGACCGTGCAGGACCTTTTCTCCCTGTTAAGGAAGCGGCGGCGCGACGGCGGTTTCGCGGGACTGTAGCTGGTGGACTGCATTACTGGTTCCCCGCGGTTTCAAGCAGGAGCGCATTGGCCACGATTTGCTGGCCGGGTTGGATGCCGGCGAGAATCACCTGGCGATCGCCACTGATCATCGGGCCCGCCTGCACCTTGGTCCGGCGGAAATGATTGCCGCCGGCCGGTACAAAAACCCAGTCAAGGTCATGAAGATGCAGAACCGCGTCGGCAGGAACAACCGCATGTGCGGTGGTCTTCTTGCTGGTGAACGTGGCGGTGACGAACTGGCCCAGTTTGAGAAATCCGGGGTTATGTACCTGGATACGAACCTTGGCGGTGCGCAGAGAAGGGTCGAGGACCGGGCCAATGTCTCCGATGTGACCGACGATGGGGCGATCGGGATAACCATTCACCCGGATGCGCGCTTCCTGTCCCATCTGCAGCTTGGGTATGTCGTTCTCGTAGACATCGCAGAGGATCCAGACTTCGGACAGGTCGGCGATGGTGAAGGCTGTGGCCGACCCCGACAGGCTTACCCCGGCCGCGGCCGCATTGGTGATGTTCTGTCCGATGATGACGCCGCTGATCGGGGCATGGATGCCGACCACGCTGCTGGGATGAGTCTTGTCGACGCCGAGGATCTTCAACTGCTCTTCGGCGGCGTCAAGGTCGGCCTTGGCATCGCGTTCGGCGTCGTCGGCTTGTTCCACCATGGCTTGCGAGATGGCTCCATGCTTGTAGAGGTCCTGGGCGCGGATGTCGGCCTTGTTGGCGAGCTGCTCGTCGTTCACTGCCTTGAGATAGGCGTCAAAGGCGTTGGTGACGTCGGGGCTTTGCACCTGGAACAGCAACTCCCCCTTTTTGACGTCGTCGCCGAGCCGCACCTTGATGTCGACGACGCGTCCATTCGCGAGCGAGATAACCGGAACCTCGCGGGACACGTCGGGAGCCACGCTTCCGGTCGCGCTCAGTTCGGAAGCTTCCTGCACGCTCTGGGCGGCGACGAGCGGGAACTTTGCCACATCGTTCTGGTCGATGGTGAGCAGGTTCATGTCGGGGACCTGGATCACCTGCGCGGGAGGGGGAGCGCCGCTGCCCTGGTCTTTGTCCTTGCAGCCGGTGGCCAGCAGAGCTACGAAGAGAGCAAGAAGGAACGAGAGTTCAGGGTGTCTCATTCGAGAACGGAGGAAAGGCGTCATGGAATTACCTCGCGTCCGACGGCAAGATTCAATTGCCCGGCGGCGTTCAGATAGGAACCAATCAATTGCAGGTAGGCCAGTTGCACGGTGCGGTAGTCGCTCTGGGCATTGAGCATGTCGATGAGGGATGCACCTCCATGCTGGTAGGCATAGGTGACGGTGTCGCGCACGCGGGTCGCCTGGTCCTTGTACTTGGCTTTGTAGGGCTTGAGTAATGCAATGTTGCTCTCCACCTGCGCGTAGGCGGAATCGACATCGCTGAAGACCTGCGCCCGTGTGGCCTGGCTGGCCTGTTGGCTTTTGTCTATATCGATCTGGGTGCGCTGCTTCTCTCCCTGGTTACGGTCGAAGATGCGAAGCGGAATGCTGATACTGGCGCCCAGGGTCTGGGTGCCGTCGGGATTGTTGTTGGAGGAGTTATAGGTGTACCAGCCGCTGAAGGTCGGATCGGTGGAGCCGTTCGAAATAGCGAGCTTGTGGTTTGTTTCCGACTGCTGAATAGTCTGGAGGGCTGCCTGCAGATCAGGCCGGGCGTCAAGAGCAGCCTGGCGGAAATCTTCAAGCGGCTTCAACGCGTCGGAAAAGTCGAAGGGTCCGTCTACATCGAACTTCTCCACCGGGGTGCGATCGTTGAGCAACTGCAGCAGTTGGATCTTGGACGTACGCAGATTGACCATAGCCGACTGGATCTCGGTTTCGTACTGCACCCGCAGCAACTCGATGCGATCGAGGTCGATCTGGGCGATGTCGCCGGCATTGAACCGGTCTCTGCTGATCTGGATGATGTGGTCGTAATACTCGAGGTCGGCTTTCGCCAGTTCCAGAATCGCCTTGGCCTGCAGCGTGTTGTTGAAGGCGGTGCGCAAAGTGAACTCAAGATTCCGCTTCAGGTCTTCGTGTTGCGAGGAGGCGATGCGCGTGCCTTCCTGCGCGCTTTGCAGACGCAGTTCCCGTTTATGATCGCGCTCGTGAAGGTAGCTGAGGGTGGGAACCACATAGGTGCCGGCGAAGGGCTTCCAGACCCCATGACCGGGCACGATCTGGGTGCCGTCCTGAGATAGATCGAATTGCGGGTTTGGCCGCAGGTACGCCGTGATTTCCTGGGCGCGGGACTCGTCCACACCCAGGGCATCGGCCTTGAGGGTGGGATTGGCCGCTTCGAATCTGGCTTTGACCTGATCCCAGTTAAGGGCCTGCTGTGCAGCCACATGCGCGGGCGCCGCAGCAAGTGCCACAGCTATCCCCAGGGCAGACAGAGAAGGGAAGAGAAGTTTCATACACAACCTTGCGCCGCGGTCTGCACGGCGTAGTCAGGAAGGGAAAGCAACGAAGGAATTGTCGGAGATGGAGGACGGCGCTTCAGGCCGCCGGGGGAGGGCGGTTGTCAATCGAAGCCAGTTCCGGATGTTCGGCCTCGTGCAGCGGAACCACTGCCGGACAGACGAAGCGAAGAAACACCTGCCCGAGCCCGGCAAAAAGCACGCGCGGAACGACGCTGAAGACGGACGGCACCGGATGGGGATCGGAAGGGACCAGGTGATCGCGGCGCAAATAGTTATCCGTCTCCGAGGCGCTCTGGACCGCGAGCAGATCATCGCTTACGGAGATGACGGGAAAGAGAATGGCAATGAGTACGACGATGGCGATGAGCTGTAGACGCCGGTGAGGATCCGACCGGTCGGCACGATGCAGCCACATGCCCAGGATGGTCACTGCCACGGCCAACCACGCGAGATTGAGAAACAGTTCCACGGTGTAATTCGATTCTACCTCACACAAAGATTGCGCCCAGGAGCCGGCGACGCAACGTGATTGTTAATGGAAGTGCATCATAAACCGATAGTTTAGTTCTAAAGATTTGATAAAGCTCTGGACCCATGCCGGTTGCGCAAGGCGGCCGCAGAGATCGGAAAGAGGCCATTTTTGTTCTCCGGCCACGCTGCGGCGCACAGGTCCGCGGCTGGAAACGGAGATCGAACCGGGTTCAGGACATCCGGCAAAGACATGGTTACTGCTTGACTTTTCAATGGCCGGGGCATAAGGTGAGCAAAAATACCTATCCAGAATTGGAATGGGCTTTGCCACCGCTAGAACCGGTGTGTCGGCCTCCTGTTGAAAGCAGCATGTTCCATGACGATTTCGCCTGACGTTGTGGCCTCGCAACCAACCGTGAGCCTGGAAGAGGATCGGCTGGCGTGGCTTGCCCTTACGCTGACTCCGGGCCTGGGGCCGAAGCGGATCCTCGATGCCATGAAGGATTTGGGCCCGGCGAGCCGTGTGTTTGAGCTTTCGCTCACGGAACTGGAGGCGCTGAATTTTCCGGCGCAGGCGGCGCAGTTTCTCTTTGAGGGCAAGGCGCGCAAGGCTGCTGAAGAGGAATGGATCGAGATCCGATCGCAGGGTGCGAACCTGCTGACGTTCGGCTGCGCCGGGTATCCCGACCGTTTGAGAGAGATCTACGATCCGCCGCCGGTGCTCTGGGTGCGTGGGGACGTGACCCTGCTTGCCAGGCCGTCGGTGGCGGTGGTGGGCACACGGCATCCCTCTCCTTATGGCTCGGGAGTGGCGGAGATGCTGGCGCGGGACCTGGCGGTGCGCCGGTTGTTGATTGTGAGCGGGATGGCGCGGGGGATCGACACCTGCGCGCACAAGGGTGCGTTGGCGGCCCGCATGCCTACGGTTGCGGTTTGGGGCACGGGCATCGACGTCATTTATCCGAAAGAAAACAAGAAGCTGGCCGAAGACATTTTGTCTACGGGCGGGGCGATCGTGAGCGAATTGCCGATGGGCACCTTTCCGGCTCCGCAGAATTTTCCTCGCCGCAATCGTATTCTCAGCGGGCTGAGTATTGCGGTGCTGGTGGTCGAGGCAGCCGAGAACTCGGGTACGCGGGTGACGGCGCGCTGTGCGGCGGAGCAGAATCGCGACCTCTTCGCGGTGCCCGGAAACGTGACCAGCAAGAATTCATGGACACCTAACACGCTGATTAAACAAGGGGCGAAGCTGGTTGCGACGTGGGAAGACGTGTGGGAAGAGCTGCCCTCGCAGATCCGGCTGGAACTGGAGGCGGAGGCCGGTATTGCATCCAAACCCGAGGCTGCCGCATCTCTTTTGCCTGATCCGGTACTGAGGCCTGAAGAGGCAATGGTGCTGGAGGTGATGCGTTGCGATGAGTCTTTGCAGATGGATGAGATTCTAGAATTACTAGAAACGCAATTGACTTCGTCTGAGGTATTTACGGCGCTGTTTGAACTGGAGATGACGGGCCGAATCCGGCAACTGCCGGGCAAGAATTACGTGCGGACGCTGTGAGTCTCTCCGCGCTGATCGGCGCGAAACCGGGCAGCGGTGCAAAAATATTCGCACTCGGGAAGTCTTTTCCGCGTAGAGTGTTGGGAACGCCTGCCTGACAAAATGCGTCGATAGACTGGAAACGCAGGCGCCTGACATGATAGCTTCCAAGCTTCGCGGCCATTTTCCACAAGGTTTTTGAAGGCCGTGTCGTGGCGCGGTGTGAGCGAATCACTCTGATAAAGAGTCAACCACAATACGGAATACGGATTTCCGAGTCCAACAGCCGGAAGTCGGGTTAGTAATAAGGATGGCAATGAGCAAATCACTGGTGATCGTCGAATCGCCCGCCAAGGCAAAGACGATCGAAAAATATCTTGGCAAGGGTTTCGAGGTGCTCGCGTCTGTCGGGCACATCATGGACCTGCCCAAAAACGAGATAGGCGTGGAGCTTGAGAAGCGCACGTTTGAGCCGACGCTGATCGTGTCTCCAGGCAAGGAGAAAGTGGTCGGCCAGTTGAAGAAGGCCGGCGCCAAGGCAGACGAAATCTTTCTGGCGCCTGACCCTGACCGCGAAGGCGAAGCGATCGCGGAGCACCTGGCGATTCAGTTGGGGACAAGCGCCAAGGAAAGAAAGAAGATTCGCCGCGTGACCTTCAACGAGATCACGAAGAAGGCGGTGCAGGAGGCGTTCCTGCATGCTCGCGATGTGGATCAGAATCTAGTCGATGCGCAGCAGACGCGCCGTGTTCTTGACCGGCTGGTGGGCTACCAGATTTCGCCGCTGTTGTGGGATAAGGTGCGGCGCGGCCTTTCGGCGGGGCGCGTGCAAACAGTAGCCGTGCGCCTGATTGTCGAACGCGAGCGCGAGATCGGTGCGTTCAATCCGGTGGAGTACTGGACGCTGGATGCGGAACTTCATCCGGAGGGGCAGGCGGACAAGAGATTCAAGGCGCGCTTTATCGGAATCGACGGCGAGCCTGCGCGGGTGTTGAACGGCACAGACAAAGACGGCAAGGATCAATTCCTCGCCAACGCGCTGCCCGACAAGAAGTCGATGGACGAGGTGGTGTCGGCGCTGGATAAGGCAAGCTGGTCGCTGGTTTCCGTGCAATCACGCGAGCAGCAGCGCAAGCCGCTGGCGCCGTTCATCACCAGCCAGTTGCAGCGCGATGCGGCGAGCAAGCTGGGATTCAATGTGCGCCGCACCATGGGCGTGGCGCAGCGTCTGTATGAAGGCATCGATCTCGGGCCCGAGGGCTCGACCGGCCTGATCACCTACATGCGTACCGATTCTCCGCGCGTGTCTCCTGAAGCCAAGGAGGGCGCGCGGGAGTGGATCGCGAAAAATCTGGGCAAGAAATATCTTCCCGAGACTCCGATCAACTACAAGGGCAAGAAGGACGCGCAGGATGCGCATGAAGCCATTCGCCCGACGGATGCTGCGCGCACTCCCGAGTCGATTGCGAAGTATCTGAGCGATGAGCAGTTGAAGCTCTACCGGTTGATCTGGCAGCGCTTCGTTGCTTCGCAGATGATGCCTGCGATCTTCGACGTGACCACCGCAAAGATTGCCGCTGTCTCCGCAAAGACGAAGAAGACCTATGACTTCCGGGTGAGTGGCTCGGTGGTGCGCTTCGACGGATTTCTCAAGGTGTACGAAGTTGCGGAAGACAAGACCGCGGACGATGATGAGTCGAAGAACAAGCTGCCCAACCTCGACGGCGTCAAGGCGCTGGAACTGGAGAAGCTGGACAACGAGCAGCACTTCACGCAGCCGCCGCCGCGCTACAACGAAGCTTCGCTGGTGAAGGTACTGGAAGAGCGCGGCATCGGGCGGCCGTCGACCTATGCGTCGATCATCAACACCATTCAGGATCGCGAATATGTAACCAAGATCAGCGGGCGGTTCTATCCGACGGAGATCGGCATGGTGGTCTGCGATCTGCTGGTCAAGAACTTCCCCTACATCTTCGACACCCAGTACACGGCGCGTCTCGAAGAAGAGCTCGACGACATTGAAGAAGGCAAGGAGAAGTGGACCGACCTGATGAACGGGTTCTACGACCACTTCGTGGAAGAGCTGAAGGACGCCGGCATGAAGATGGAAGACATCAAGCGCATGGAGGTCAAGACCAACGAGAAGTGCGATCTGTGCGGATCGCCGCTGCTGCTCAAGTGGGGCAAATTCGGCAGCTTCTACGCGTGTTCCGCGTACAACAAGAAAGATCCGACGAGCTGCACTTTTACCAAGGAGAACACCGCCAACAAGCCGGATCTCAACACCCCCGAAGCGCAGGAAGCGGGCGAGCAGGAAGAGTACTGCGAGAACTGCGGCAAGGTGATGGTGCTGCGTCGCGGACCGTTCGGCATGTTCATGTCGTGCCCCGACTACAACGCCGATCCGCCCTGCAAGACGTTCCGCAAGCTGACGCAGAAGCAGCAGCAGAAGCAGTCCGCGCCGCAACCCACGGGCGAAGATTGCCCGCAGTGCGGCAAGCCGCTGGTGCTGCGCCAGGGAGCCTACGGCGAGTTTGTCTCCTGCTCCGGCTACCCCAAGTGCAAGTACGTGAAGCAGAACCTCATCGAGGGGATGAAGTGCCCCAAGTGCGGGACCGGGGACCTGGCTGAGCGCAAGGCGCGCCGCGGCAACATCTTTTGGGGCTGCACCAACTATCCCAAGTGCGACTTCACATCGAACTACAAGCCGGTGGCGAAGAAGTGTCCCGAGTGCGGCAGTCCATACCTGCTCGAAAAGACATTGAAGTCAGGCATCTTCCTGGAATGCCCCAACAAGAAAAAGGCCGCCGAGGAAGAGGTGGTCGCGCCCAAGAAGCGGGGCAAGAAGACTCCCGAGCCTGAACCGCAGACCAGCGTGGTGTGCAGCTACTCGAAGCGCATCGGCGACGCTCCCCCTCCGCCGTCCGCCGAAACGCACGGCCCGGTGGTCGAGAAGAAGAGCGATCATCGCGAATTGCAGCCGGCCTAGGAGTTTGTGAAAAGCCGACAATCAGGCGAAATCGACGCAGCAGGAGTTGCACAGGGGCTAAAGCCCGCGTTGACTGGCAAGCACTTGCGGCACGACTAAAAAAGTCGTGCCCTGTTACCAGGCGAACGAAGATTTGAAACTCCTACTTGCGGGATGCGCGTTCCGGTGGCCCCAGCCCTTCCGTTTTTGAGCGGAACGGGACTGCGCGTGCATCTAAATGGACAAGACGGGAGGCTAAGCCTTATGCGAACCGCATTGCCCAAAACATCGATCGCGCTCCTTGCACTCGTAACTGCCATCTGCTGCCAGCAAGCCCCCGGACAGAGCAGCCAATCCCAACCCTCGCAGCAACCTGCGCCAGCATCGCAGCCGTCCACACAGCACCAGACCAAGCAAGGCAGCCCCGGTGGCCAGGTCGGCAGCGGAGCCGGAGACATTGGGAAAGGAACTGCGAAGGGCGCTGGAGCGGCGGCCAAGGGGGTTGGGAAAGGGGCGGGTGACCTGGTCACATTGCATCCGATCGACGCCGCCGGCAATGTGGGCAAGGGTGCA
This sequence comes from uncultured Acidobacteriaceae bacterium, assembly GCA_963737665.1. Taxonomy (GTDB): domain Bacteria; phylum Acidobacteriota; class Terriglobia; order Terriglobales; family Acidobacteriaceae; genus Telmatobacter. The sequence continues at coordinate 62,668 of CAVTTW010000012.1, read as the reverse complement.
GCCGTAGCCGGCAAAGACGTTGGCGTCGGCGCGGTGAAGGGCACCGGCAAGATCGCCAAAGGCACGGGTCGGGGGATCGGCAAGATATTCCACCATCACCATGCCTCGAATTCTGACACCCAAAACTAAGGCAAGCCGGAGTTTCCGTTGCCCGGCGTTTAACGCTGCCTGGACTGCCACATGGCTGCCCGCGCGCGGATCCCTTCCTGTCTGCCTCGGGGATTTCACGTCCTCGGGGTTGCTGAATCAGGTAGTATTGGCAGCGGAGACCCAACCATGGAACGGATGCAAATGGAGCGGATGCTGGCCACGCCGGCAGACGCGGAAATCATACTCAAGCTTTATGATCTGCGCCGGGAATCGGTCATGCGCCAGGCGCGGGCGTGGGTGATCGGCGAGTTCTGGCCGGCGACCGCCGAGGAATATTTCGCAGTCGCCATGAACGGAGCGGATCCGCACAGCGCCTTTGTGCGCCAGGTACTCACGTACTGGGAGATGGCTGCGGCCATGGTGCTGCACGGCGCGGTCTCGGCCGAACTGTTTGTCGACTGCAATGCGGAGGGCTTTGTCCTTCTGGCCAAGTTTGCGCCGATCCTGGAGGACATCCGGCAGCGGAGCCCCATGTTCCTGCAAAAGACGTCGGAGCTGGTCAGGCGATTTACGGCGGCCATGGCTCGCTACGAAGCTGCGCAGAAGAATGTCGAGGGGTTGCGCGCGCGCCGTCAGAAACAGCCGGAGTCCTTAGTCGAGTACGCATCCGCGCAACGGCCTTGATCTTTGGTTTCTCCCTTGCGGATATTGACTTCGTAGAGGATGATTGTAGGCGGATCAAATATCCCGATCCCAGGAGGTTGGAATGAAACGCATTCTCGCTTTATTGGTAGTGGCTGTCTCTTTTGCCGCAATCGCTGCCCGCGCCGCTGATTCCACAAAGATCGACGGCTGGATTTCCGACTCCATGTGCGGAGCAAAGCATGCCGGCTCAGGCGCGGCCTGTGTCAAGAAGTGCGTCGAAGGCGGCATGGCGCCGGTCTTCGTGGATGAGAGCAAGAAAGCTGTCTGGAAGATCGACAATCCCGACGCGGTGAAGGGCTTTTACGGGGATCATGTAACCGTCTCTGCGACGGCTGACAAGGACACGCAAACCGTTCATATCGATTCGATTGCGGCGGCAAAATAGCTTCTCCGGCGAAGGCGGCTGGGTCCGGTCTCGCCACACCCGAAAAACTCTGGTAGTGTCGTATCCATTGCCCACCGAAGGTCATGTGCTGCACGGCCGAGGTGGGCAGTGAATTGGTTTGTGTCCGGATTGACTCATGGCTCGAGCACTTTGGAACGGCAAGGTCATCGCCGAGAGCGATGTTACGGAGACGGTGGAGGGAAATACCTATTTTCCTGAAGCGAGCCTCAAGCGGGAGTATTTTCGCCCCAGCAGCACAACCTCTACGTGTCCTTGGAAGGGACAGGCGCGGTATATGAGCCTGCTGATCGACGGGCAGGATAATCCCGACGCGGCCTGGTATTACCCCGACCCCAAGCCGGCGGCGCGAAAGATCAAGGGTTTCGTGGCCTTCTGGCGCGGCGTAGACGTAGAGAAGTAGAGACTCCGATCAGGAGAGGCAATGCGGGTTGGAAGTCTTCTTCTGGTTCCCTGCCTGGCCGCCTGCGTGGCCGGGTGCGCGCATCAACCGACGGCCGTCTCAGCAAACGGAACCGCGCCGACGCTCACTGGCGATTCGGCGCATCCTGGGCAAACGCAGGGCTGGGTGGATACCAGGCTTTACTTCGGCCTGGGCCCGGCAGATCACCCGGAGCAGGGGATCAGCGAGGCGCGATGGCGCGACTTCCTCGATCGCGAGGTGACGCCGCGTTTTCCGAATGGGCTGAGCGTGGCCGAAGTTTACGGCCAGTGGCAGGGCAAGACGCAGAGTGCGCCGGAGCGCCTGCGGTCGAAGGTTCTGATCATCGACTATCCCGATACGCAGGAAAACCGCGGCAAAATTGACGCCATCCGGACGGCATGGAAGAAGCAGACCGGCGACCAGTCGGTGCTGCGGGTGACGGAACCGGCGGACGTTTCGTTCTGAGAACCGGGTCACAAAAGTTTGACGTAGCAGAGCACGTCGAAGAGGCGCCCCGGGGCCAGGTTGGGGAACTCGACCGACGACCGCCTGACCTCAGTCTGCGCGAAGCCGCATTTCTCCAGAACATGCGCCGAGGCGCGGTGATCTACGTGACAAATCGCTTCGAGATGCCTGACGCCGGTTTGCCGGGCGAGGGCTACCATTGCCTGCACTGACTCGGTGGCGTAGCCGTGTCCCCAGGCGTCCTGTGCGAAGACGTATCCGGTGACGGCTTCGCTGGGGGACGTGAAGGATAGGCCAGTCCCCCCGAGCAGAGCGTGAGTCTCCGTTGAAAACACAAGGTAGGAGCCGGCCGGCCAGCGCTGCCAGTCGGCATCGCTCCAGGCCAGGAAGGCGCGTGTGTCGTCCACGGTGCGGTGCGTCGGCCAACTCAAGTAGCGGGTGGCCAGCGGGTCGCTCGCATAGCGGCGGAAGATGGCTTCGGCGTCCCCGGCGACGGGTTTGCGCAGGGTGAGCCTCTCCGTGTGGAGGATGTCAGGGGCTTTCATTCGGCGCTTTTCAAACCCGGCAATCATTCAATTACGAAGAAATGAGAGGCCTTCCGATTTCCCAGTGATGTCCAAAGGGGTCGACGACGCGGCCAACGCGCCATCCGTAGGGCTGGTCGGCAACCTCCGACACCGATGTGGCTCCGGCAGCGACGGCACGGTTGAAGGCGGCGTCAGGATCGTCCACGGTCAGGATCATGCGAGTCGTCGCGCCACCGATCGACTCGGGACTGAAGTTCTGGTGCTGGGGCGATTCGTCTGCGATCCAGAACTCCGAGCCAGCGACGGAAAGCTGAGCGACGACCGCACCGTCGGGACTTTCGACACGGAAGATCTCCTCGGCTCCGAAGGCGGCCTTGCAAAACTCGACGGCATTCGCTCCGCCCCGAACGGACAGCATGGGGGCAAGCGTTGTCGGAACCCGGCTTACACCTTCGGTGGCTGAGGACATCCATGCTCCTTAGCTGGTAGTCAGTATGCCTGGAATTGATTCAGGGGCAAGCGCACGTGAAAGCACGTCGATCCGGGCTCCGATTTCACTCCCAGATGGCCGCGGTGTTTGCGTACGATGCGCATGGCGTTATCAAGCCCGAGGCCGAGCCCCTGTCCAGGCGGCTTGGTGGTGAAGAAGGGTTCAAAGACACGGTCCTGCAAATCGAGGGGAATGCCGCGGCCTGTATCCCATATCTCCACCAGCAGCATGTCGCCTTCCATGCGGCAGGTGAGCTTGAGACAACCCCTCTGGGAGCAACCCTGCATCGCGTCGAGGGCGTTCTCGATAAGAGCCGTCCAAACCTGGTTCAACTCGCTGCCATAGGCGCTGATGCAGGGCAGATCGGGCTGATAGTCGCGCTCGACATGCACGTTTTTCATGCGCGACTGCAGCATCTGGATTGTGGCGTCGAGGCCGGCGGGCACGTCCACTTCGAGGATGGCGGCACGGTCCATGTAGGAATATGCCTTGATGGCGCTGATCAGGTCGAAGATGCGCGCGGTGGAGTGGATGAGGGTATCGACCGAGCGCGTTGAGCGCAGGTAGCGGGCGAAGTACTGCAGCGTGATGCAGGTCTCGTTCGGGCCCAGGAGGTCCCGCAGATCTTCGAGATCAGCGAGAGTCGCGCCTTGCTCGGCGAGTTGCGGGGCTACGTCCCAGGCGGTATCACAGGGCAGCTCCGTAAGCCAGTTGCGAAGCGCCTCTTCCCGCGCGATCAGTTCGCCTGCGTCTACGGCTTCCTCAGGCTGGTCGCGAGACTGGTTGCGCTCAAGGACACCCTGTTCCCAGGCTTCGATGGCATGCACCTGCTCGGCATCGAGGCAAAGATTCACCAGCTTGAAACGATTCTGCCGATTGGAGCGCAATTCTCCCACCAGGCTGGAGGCGGCGCGCTGCGCGGCGGAGGCCGGGTTGTTGAGTTCGTGGGCCAGATTGCCGGCCAGTTTGCCGAGGGCGGTCAGTTTCTCTGCCTGCTGCTCGATGCGTGTGACTTCGCGCACCCGGTCGAGCAGTGTGGAGACAGCGATCTGGGTCATGGAAGGAATGGCCTTGAGCATCTCATCGAATTTTGACTTGTGGATGAGCAGAGCCCAGACCCGGGTCACGGCTTTTCCCTGGCCGCCTGAGGTCTTCATGCGGGAAAAGGGAAGCAGGCCGGTCATCTGGCCAGTGCGGCCGATGAACAGGGCCATGGAGCCGCGGCGCTGCACATGGATCTCCCCTTTGAGCATCAGGATCATGCGATCGGCAGGCGTGCCCTCTTCAAAGAGGATGTCGCCCGGTTCGGCAATGATCTCCTCGCCGTTGCAGGCCAGCCAGAGCCGGTCCTCAAACGAAAGGCCCTGAAGGGGAGTGACGCGCTCCAGTGCCTCGGCGATCTCTTCGACGGGCGTCGGACGGGCAGGCGGCGAAATAACGGAAATAACCATGGAGACCTCCGAAGCGCAAATTCAGGATAGCCGATCTCTGATCCTGCGCTTTCAACTGCCGGGGAAGCGGGGAAGAAGGCGATACCAAACAGTGGACCTGTTTCGAAGTGGTCGTACACTCTCACTCAAGTACGTCGCTAAGGCATGTAAAAGTTCTGTGAATTCGAGGGGCCTGAGAAAATGCTCCCGACAAGAAGTAAGCAGGAGCGGACCGGAAGGTGCAACCCTACGAAGCTGGAATCTACAGAATCTGGAAGTTACGGCATCACGGTTGGGCCATTGTTACGGAGAACTGTGACCCGTGCACTGCATGACTCCCAAATATTTGCTCCATGGACCGACAGCTTCAAGGTACGAGTGGGCCATGACTCTTGAGATTTGATGCAGATGGTTCAGGTCATGGGCGGCCCAGGTGGCAAGAAGCTGGCCCAGGGTAACGGTCCCGAGGCCGGGATGCTGGCCGCGCTTCGCCAGGTCATCGGGTTGCAGGTTCAGGGCGCGAAGTTGGTTCAGGCTTTCCGTTCTGGCCTCGGCAAAGGTTCCGAGCATTTCTTCCACCGGTTTATGCTGACTTTCCCGGATGTTGCCCCAGCGGTCGAAGGGAGGGAAGGGTTGCGTCTCTCCTGACAGGATGATTGTGGCGCGCGGAATCCAATCTTCGCGCTCCGCATGGATCAGGTGGGCGACGACGTCGCAGGCGCTCCAGGTGTGGTCACCCTCGTTGGTGCGAACCCAGGCAACGGGAAGGCCTCGCAGCAGGGCATCCAGTACCGCGGGAGTACGCGAAAGCAGGCTAACGGTGTAGTGCAGGTCGTGATCCATTCTGCTCCTCTCGCCGGGGTGCGGTGATCTGGGTTCGTATTGAAATCGTCCGTGCGCTTATTGGTTGAGACGGACGGGGAGGCGAAAAATTGTAAGCCCCCGGCCAGAAGATGGGAGCGGCTGGCCGGAGGCTTGGATTGACGGCGAGAGCTGAGGTTGCCTTACCGGGTCTTGGCCACTTCTTCGACGGTTACCGGGTCGAGGAAGGGCATGCTGGCGCGAAGCTGCTTGCCGACGATCTCGACGGGGTGCTTGGCTTCGGCTTCGCGGAAGGCGAGGAACTCCTTGCGGCCGGAGTTCTGGTCGGCGAGGAAGCGCTTGGCAAAGCTGCCGTCCTGAATGTCTTTGAGGATGCCCTTCATGGCCTTGCGGCTTTCTTCGTTGATCACCCGGGGGCCGGAGACGTAGTCGCCCCATTCGGCGGTGTCGGAGATGCTGTAGCGCATGTAGGCCAGGCCGCCGCGATAGATGAGGTCGACGATGAGCTTGAGCTCGTGCAGCACTTCGAAGTAGGCGCTCTCGGGCTGATAGCCGGCCTCGACAAGAGTTTCGTAACCTGCCTTGATGAGGGCGCTGACGCCGCCGCAGAGTACGGCCTGCTCGCCGAAGAGATCCGTCTCAGTCTCTTCCTTGAACGTGGTTTCGAGAACCCCGGCGCGGGTGCAGCCGATGCCCTTGAGATAGCTCAGGTTGAGGGCGTGGGCGTTGCCTGTGGAGTCCTGGTGGATGGCGATCAGGCCGGGGATGCCGCCGCCTTCGGTGAAGACTTCGCGCACGCGGTGCCCGGGACCCTTGGGCGCAGCCATGCCCACATCGATACCCGCGGCGGGGGTGATGGTCTTGAAATGAATGTTGAACCCGTGGGCGAAGAGCAGCAGTTTGCCGGCGGAGAGGTTGGGTCCGATCTCCTCGGCGTATAACTTTGCCGCAGTCTGATCGGGGACCAGGACCATGACCACGTCGGCCCACTTGACGGCGTTGGCCACGGTATCGACCTCGAGGCCGGCTTTCTGTGCCTTGGCGATGGATTTGGAGCCCGCGGCGAGGCCGACCTTCACCTGAACACCGGAGTCTTTGAGGTTGAGTGCATGGGCGTGGCCCTGCGAACCGTAGCCGATGATAGCTACCTTTTTGGCTTGAATCAGGGAAAGGTCTGCGTCGTGATCGTAGTAAGTCTTGGCCATGGGTCTTCGATTCTTCCTTTGTGCGGGGTTGAGATCCTGTTTGCGGCGAACGGAGGCAGGCGAGGGTTCTGTGCGGCTTCGCGCTCTATTCCGGTTCGACGACGGCGCCTTCCTCGGCTTCCAAAACCTGGCTGGAACTGTCAGGCGACTCGGCTTCCGTCGCACCCAAAGCGCGCAGCACACGGCTGGTGTGATGGCCGCGGCGCATGGTCATTTTACCGCTGCGGCAGATTTCGAGAATGCGGTTTTCGCCTTCGTTGAGTACCTGGATGAGGCCTTCGATCTTGCTTTCGACGCCGGTCATCTCGATCATCAGCGACTCGGCGGTCAGATCGACGATGCGGGCGCGGAAGACCTCGACGAGTTCAAAGATGGCGGAGCGGGTTTCGCGGGTGGCGGCGACTTTGATCAGAGCCAGTTCGCGGGTCACGGAGGGCGCGCCGGCAATGTCATCGACGTCGATGACGTTTTCAAGCTTGTAGAGGCTGGCGCGAATGCGGTGGCCGGCCTCGGCGGAGGACTCGCAGACCAGAGTCATGCGCGAGAGGCCGGGCCGTTCGCTGCGGCCGACGGTGACCGAGATGATGTTGATATTGAGACGGCGAAACAGCGAAGCCACGCGCGTCAACACGCCGGGCTTGTCTTCAACGTAAGCGACGAAGGTGTGCAGCATGAAAGGCCTTTCCTAGCGTCTAGCGTCCAGCTTCTAGCTGTTCGGTCGGGATGGGCCAGATCTAGGGCAGTCTTTCATAGTGAGCCGATCCCTTGCTGACTGACACGAGACCGCAGCTAACGAGCTCGGAAGCCTGAGCATCTGATCGCTGCGCGTACTACTTGTCGTCGGCCGACTCGAGCAGCGGATTGCTGCCGGGGCGGCGGATCATTTCGTGCAGTGAAGAGCCGGCGGGAATCATCGGGTACACCGAATCTTCCTTTTCGACCAGGAAGTTGAGCAGGAACGGGCCAGCGTGGTTGCGCGCCTCATTGACGGCGGCGTCCACTTCGGCGCGCGTCTTGACGGCCAGGCCGGCGATGCCGTGCGCGTCAGCCAGCTTCACGAAATCGGGGCTGACCAGCGGCGTGGATTCGTAGTTTTTCTCGTAGAAAAACTCCTGCCACTGGCGAACCATGCCGAGGTAGCCGTTGTTGATGACGGCGATGTTGATCTTGAGGTTTTCCTGCGCGATCGTCGACAGCTCCGGCGATGTCATCTGGAAACCGCCGTCGCCGGCGATGACCCAGACTTCCTTGTCGGGGCAGGCGAACTTGGCGCCGATGGCTGCGGGCAGCGCGAATCCCATGGTCCCCAGGCCGCCCGAGGTGATGAGCGTGCGCGGGTGCTCATGGTGGAAGTACTGCGCCTCCCACATCTGGTGCTGGCCGACATCGGTGACCACGATGGCATTGCCGCCAGTGATGCGCCACAGGTCGTGCATGACGTGGGCGGCGTAGAGATGGCCGGAGTCGGGCAGGTTTTTGATGTCGCGAATGGCGACCGCGCCCTTGCTGGCGTCGATGGTCTTGAGCCATTTGGAGCCGTCACGGCCGGCCATGCGAGGAAGCAATTGTTCCAGCACTTCGGCCAGGTCGCCGACCAGGGCCACATCGACCTTGATGTTCTTGTTGATCTCGGCGGGATCGACCTCGATGTGAATCTTCTTGGCTTTGAGCGCATAGGTGGAGGGCGTGCCGATGACGCGATCGTCGAAGCGCATGCCGCAGGCGATAAGCAGGTCGGCTTCCTGGATGGCGTGATTGACCCAGGCTTCGCCGTGCATGCCCATCATGCCGAGGTTCAGCGGGTGCGAGGCGGGGAAGGCGCCGAGACCAAGCAGGGTGAGAGCGACGGGAATCTGGGTGCGCTCCGCCAGGGTGCGCAGCGGTTCCATGGCGCCGGATTGGATCACGCCGTGGCCGGCAAGAATCACCGGCTTTTTGGCGTTGCGGATGAGCTCGATGGCGTGGGCCAGGCTAGGCTCTTCAACACGCAACATCGGATGAGGCCGATAGGGTTGAGGCTTGGCGGCCGCAAAGTCAAACAGGGCGGTGGCCTGCTGCGCATCTTTGGTGATGTCGACGAGCACGGGGCCGGGGCGACCGGATTTGGCGATCTGGAAGGCCTGGCGCAGGGCCGGGGCAAGATCTTCGGCGCGATTGACAAGGAAGTTGTGCTTGGTCACCGGCAGGGTGACGCCGGTGATGTCCACTTCCTGAAAGGCGTCGGTGCCCAGCACTTTACTGGAGACCTGCCCGGTGATGCAGACCATGGGTATGGAATCGAGCATGGCCGTGGCGATGCCGGTGACGAGGTTGGTGGCACCGGGGCCGCTGGTGGCGATGGCCACTCCCACTTTGCCCGAGGCGCGCGCATAGCCATCCGCCATATGCGATGCGCCCTGTTCGTGGCGCACGAGGATGTGGCGGATGGGAAACTTGCGCAAGGCGTCGTACGCAGGCAGGATGGCGCCGCCGGGGTAGCCGAAGACCTCCGTAACGCCCTCGCCCACCAGGGTGGCCCAGAGAATCTCCGCACCGGTGAGGCGGGTGGGAGTGGAGAGATGGGCGTTGGGGGAAGACGAGTTGGTTTTGGTGGTCATGTCTGGCTCCTTCTGGCTTAGCTTGCCGGTGTTTCGCTCGAACTGGCAGCCTGTTCCGTTCTTCTATGGCGCTTGCTGGTTGAGGTAGCTGGGCTGTTACGTTGTTGCTCCGACCGATGCCGACGTTACGCGGTCAACATATTTGCGAAAGACACCCCCGGGCCAGCGCAATGCCGGTGGTGCGAAATCTTTCAGGCGCGTCGCCATTTCCTGCGTCGCTGATTTCGAGGTTCAGGGTGCGGTTGGGAATATCGAAGTGGATGATGTCGCCTTCGCGAACTGCCGCGATAGGCCCGCCAACGAAGGCTTCCGGAGCGACATGGCCCGCAGTAAAGCCGCGGGTGGCGCCGGAGAAGCGGCCGTCGGTCAGCAGCGCCACGGTGGAGCTGAGCTCCGGGATGCCCGCTCACAGCCGCCGTGACCTGCAGCATTTCGCGCATGCCGGGACCGCCCTTGGGACCTTCATAGCGAATGACGAGGACATCGCCGGGTTTCACCTTGTCGGTCTGCACGGCGGCGAAGCAGTCTTCTTCGCAGTTGAAGACACGTGCGGGGCCGCGATGCTCAACGCGATCGGCCGCGGCGATCTTCATCACGCAGCCTTCGGGAGCGAGGTTGCCCTTGAGGATGACGAGGCCGCCGGTAGGCTTGATGGGCTTATCGAAGGTGTGAATCACGATCTGGCCCGGAGTTTCCTGGGCGAGCGCGGCTTCTTCGGCGAGAGTTTTGCCGCTGATGGTGAGAGTGGATCCGTCGGCGTGGCCAGCGTCGATCAGGCGCTGGGCCAGCACAGCGCGAGCCGCCCGCAGCCTGGAAGTGCGAGGCCATGTATTTGCCGGCCGGCACCAGGTCGCAGATGAACGGCGTGCGCTTTGAGATTGCAGTCGAAGTCATCGATATCGAGCTCGATGTTGAGTTCGCGCGCGATGGCGAGCAGGTGAAGGACGGCGTTGGTCGAGCCGCCGCTTGCGGCAACGCTGGCAATGGTGTTTTCGATCGACTTGCGGGTGATGATCTGCGAAGGGCGCAGATTGGCGCGGACCGCATCCATGAGGATGTGGCCGGCTTCGCGGGTGGCGGCGTGCTTGTCTTTGTCCGTGGCGGGGACGCCGGAGAGATGCATGGGCGAGATGCCGAGGATTTCGCCGGACATGGCCATGGTGTTGGCGGTGAACTGGCCGCCGCAGGCGCCGGCGCCGGGACAGGCGTTGGCTTCGAGCGCTTCGAGTCCGGCGGCGTCGATGCGGCCGGCGGCGAAGGAGCCGATGCCTTCAAAGACGTTCTGGATGGTGATGTCGATCTTTTCGCCATTGGGGCCGTTGAGCTTGCCGGGCGCGATGGAGCCGCCGTAGAGCATCATGCCGGGAATGTCGAGGCGGCACAGCGCCATGATGATGCCGGGCATGTTCTTGTCGCAGCCGCCGATGCCGACGAGGCCGTCGAAGAGATTGCCGCGGGCGACGAGTTCGATGGAGTCGGCGATGACTTCGCGGCTTACCAGCGAAGCCTTCATGCCCTGCGTGCCCATGGTGATGCCGTCGGAGATGGTGATGGTGTTGAACTCCATGGGCGTGCCGCCGGCTTCGCGAATGCCCTGCTTGAGGGCTTCGGCGATTTCGTGCAGGTGCACGTTGCAGGTGCCGATCTCGGTCCAGGTGTTGGCGATGCCGATGATGGGTTTGTGCAGGTCGTCTTTGGCGAATCCGGCGCCGCGCAGGTAAGAGCGCGCGGCGGCGCGGCTGGGGCCCTCGGTCAATGGAATGCTCTGGCGCTTGCCTTCGATGGTCATTAGCTCACTTTGTTCGCTGGCTGTCAGCCTTCAGCTATCAGCTTTCAGCTTGTCCGTGGTGCTGTTAGCGTCTTAAGAACTTCACCGGCTGTCGTGTGGTCCGGTAATGGTCAGGTCACTTAGTTGGTGCAGTCAGCTTCAGCTTGATGGACTGAAGGCTGATAGCTGTATTCTTCATTTCGCCTTAAGCCAGTCGGCGTGATCGTGTTGCGTTTCAAACTTGTCCAACTCCGCGGCGTGGCGCAGGGTCAGGCCGATGTCATCGAGACCTTCAATCAGGCAGAACTTGCGGAAGGGGTCGATGTCAAACGTCGCATGGAAACCGTGACTGTCGGTTACGGTCTGCTCCTGGAGCGAGACGGTGAGCTGATATGCGGGAATGGTCTGCGCGTTGTGCAAGAGTTCGGCGACCTGCTCTTCGCTGAGGCGGACCAGCACGATGCCGTTCTTGCCGGCGTTGGAGAAAAAGATGTCCGCAAAGGTGGGAGCGATGACGGCGCGGAAGCCGAAATCAGAGAGTGCCCATGCGGCGTGCTCGCGGCTTGAGCCGCAGCCGAAGTTTTTGCCGGCAACGAGGATCTGCGCACCCTTGTAACGCGGATCGTTGAGGACAAAATCGGGTACAGGATCGCCGGCGGGTGTCTGGCGCCAGTCGAAGAAGAGAAAGTCGCCGTAGCCGGTGCGCTCGATGCGTTTCAAAAACTGCTTGGGGATGATCTGGTCGGTATCGACGTTGGTGCGGTCAAGAGGCGCGGCCAGAGATGTCAGAGTGCGGAACGGTTCCATTAGGCTGTGACCTCCTCGCGTACTTCCCATTTGCGAATGTCGACAAAGTGGCCGGCGATGGCGGCTGCCGCGGCCATCTCGGGCGAGACCAGGTGGGTGCGTCCGCCACGTCCCTGGCGGCCTTCAAAGTTGCGGTTGGATGTGGAGGCGCAACGTTCGCCGGGGGAAAGAATATCGGGGTTCATGCCCAGGCACATGGAGCAGCCCGGCTCGCGCCAGTCGAAGCCGGCTTCCTTGAAGATGCGGTCGAGGCCTTCTTTTTCAGCCTGAGCTTTTACAGCCTGAGAGCCGGGGACCACCATGGCGTTCACATGCGAAGAGACCCTGTGACCGGCGGCGATGCGGGCCGCGGCGCGCAGATCTTCGATACGCCCGTTGGTGCAGGAACCGATAAAGACGCGATCGATTTCTACATCTTCAAGACGGGTCCCGGCCTTGAGATCCATGTATTCGAGGGCGCGCTCAAACGACTTGCGCTCGGGTTCGCTGTGCGCGGTGGCGGGATCGGGGACGCTCGCGGTAACGGGCGCCACCATGCCCGGGCTGGTGCCCCAGCTTACGTAGGGCACGAGGGTTGCGGCGTCAATGACGAGTTCGCGATCAAACTTGGCGCCGGGATCGCTGGGCAGCTTGCTCCATTCGGCAACGGCCCTGTCCCAGGCTTCACCTTTCGGAGAGAAGCGGCGGCCTTTGAGATAGGCGAAGGTTGTCTCGTCGGGAGCGATCATGCCGGCGCGGGCGCCGGCCTCGATGCTCATGTTGCAGACCGTCATGCGGCCTTCCATTGAAAGCGCGCGGATGGCCGAGCCGGCATATTCGATGACACAGCCGGTGGCGCCGTCGGTGCCGATCTGGCCGATGATGGCGAGGATGATGTCCTTGGCGGTGACGCCAGTGGGGAGCTTGCCTTCGACGGCGATGCGGAAGGTCTGGGGCTTCGACTGCGGCAGGGTTTGTGTGGCCAGCACGTGTTCTACTTCGCTGGTGCCGATGCCGAAGGCCAAGGCGCCGAATGCGCCATGCGTCGAGGTATGCGAATCGCCACAGACGATGGTCATGCCCGGCTTGGTGATGCCGAGTTCCGGGCCGATGACGTGCACGATGCCCTGGTCGCGCGAGTTCACATCGTAGAGCTCGATGCCAAAGTCAGCGCAGTTCTGGCGCAGGGTGGCGATCTGCTTGGCAGCGATCTGGTCGACGATGTTGAGACGACCTTCGAGCGTAGTCGGAACGTTGTGATCGACCGTGGCGATGGAGCGGTCGGGGCGGCGCACCTTGCGGCCGGCCAGGCGAAGGCCCTCGAAGGCCTGCGGGGAAGTGACTTCGTGGAGCAACTGCAGGTCGATGTAGAGCACCGTAGGCTCGCCCTTCGGCTCGACAACAATGTGCTGCTCCCAGACCTTTTCAAACAGTGTCTTTGCGTTGGTGCTCATCGGTTTTCCGTCTTCTCCTGTGCTGTTAGTTGGTCGGCAGCAGCGTGTTCTCATGGCGGCCGAGCATCAGGTGTACGAGCTCGCGAACCTTCTGCCCCATCGCGGTAGTCGAAAGCACGGAGTACCCGTGCGGATTATGGCGCGCCAGGTCAGGAGTGCGCAGGCCGGATTCAAGGGCTTTGCGTACCGCCATCTCGATGGCATGCGCTTCGGTTTCAAGGCCTGCGGAGTGACGCAGGATCAGTGCGCCGGTCAGGATGGCGCCCAGCGGATTGGCGAGGCCCTTGCCGGCGATATCGGGCGCCGAGCCGTGCACCGGCTCGTACAGGTTGACCTTGCCGCCGATGGTGGCCGAGGGCAGCATGCCGAGCGAGCCGGTAATGACGGCGGACTCGTCGGAGAGAATGTCGCCGAATAGATTCTCGGTCAGCACCACGTCGTAGCTGCGCGGCTGGTTCATCAGGTGCATGGCCATGGCGTCGACGTACTGATGCTCGAGGGTGACGTCGGGGAACTCGGCCGCGACTTCATTGACTGTTGCGCGCCAGAGTTGCGAAACCTCAAGCACGTTGGCCTTGTCGACGCTGGTCAGTTTTTTGCGGCGTCCCTGGGCCAGCTTGAATGCGATGCGCGCCACGCGTGCCACTTCATCGCGGGTGTAGCGCATGGTGTTCCAGGCTTCGCCTGTCTCGCGATTCCACTCGCGGGGCTGTCCGAAGTAGAGGCCGCCGAGCAGTTCGCGCACGAAGAGAATGTCGGCGCCGTCGACGATCTCCGGGCGAAGCGGGCTGTTGACGGCGAGTTCCTTGAATGCGAAGGCGGGGCGCAGATTGGCGAAGCCACCGAGCGCGGAGCGCAATCCGAGCAGGCCGGCTTCGGGGCGCTTGTCGGGGGGCAGGGAATTGAACTCGTTGCCACCCACGGCGCCGAGCAGCACGGCATCGCTGGCGAGGGCTTCGTTGAGGGTGTCGGCAGGCAGTGGCGTGCCGTCCTGCACGATGGCGACGCCGCCGATGCGGCGCTCGGTGAAGGTGAATTCGTGGCCGCCGACAGGGCGGCTACTTCGCGCAGCACGGCGACTGCTTCGTTGGTGACTTCAGGGCCGATGCCGTCGCCGGCGACTACAAGAATTTTCAGATTCATTCTTCATCCAGTGAACAGTTGACAGTGAACAGTACGGTGCCGCACCCCGGAATATTTCCGCGTTTCGCGGAGCCTGGCATCAATCCAACTCCGCGACCGGCACGTTGCGCCGCTCGCGGATCTGGTCGGGCAGAATGCCGACCAGATCCTGGTCGTAGATGTTCTTCTTGCGGTCGGCGAGTGCGACGAAGCGGTAATAGGTCTGCTGCAGTTCTTCGCGATTCAGGGTGAAGCCAAGTTGCTCGAGGCGGTGGCGCAAGGCGGCGCGGCCGGAGTGCTTGCCGAGCACGAGGTGAGTCTTCGAAACGCCCACCAGCGCCGGCGTCATAATTTCGTAACAGAGGGGATTGGCCAGCATTCCATGCTGATGGATGCCGGACTCGTGAGCGAAGGCATTGGCGCCCACGATGGCCTTGTTGGGCGAGGGCTTGAACGTGATGATCTGTCCGAGCACTTCGCTGGTGGGGTAGAGCTTGTCGAGCTGAATGCTGGTGGCCATGCCGTAGCGGTCGCCGCGCACATAGAGGGCCGAGGCGATCTCTTCGAGGGCGGCATTGCCGGCGCGCTCGCCGATGCCGTTGATGGTGCATTCCACCTGGCGGGCGCCATTCTGGATGGCGGCGAGCGAGTTGGCTACGGCGAGGCCGAGATCGTCGTGGCAGTGCGAGGAGAGGATGATGCCCTTCTCATCGACGGCGGGAATGCGCTCGCGCACTTCGCGGAACATCTGGCCGTACTCTTCGGGAGTCATGTAGCCCACGGTGTCGGGCATGTTGATGGTGGTGGCGCCGGCGTCGATGGCGATGCGCACCATTTCGACCAGGAAGTCGCGATCGGAGCGGGTCGCGTCTTCCGGCGAGAATTCAACATCATCGACGAAGGAGCGCGCCAGCCGGACGGATTCGCCGGTCTGGTCGAGCGCCTGCTGGCGGCTGATCTTGAGCTTGTATTCAAGATGCAGGTCGCTGGAGGCGAGGAAGACGTGGATGCGGGCGCGGTCGGCGAACTGGATGGCGCGCGCGGCGATCTCGATGTCTTCCTGCTTGGCGCGGGCCAGAGAGGCGATGCGCGGCTTGCGAATGGCCTGGGTGATGGTCGAGATGGCGGCGAAGTCACCCTCCGAGGCCATGGCAAAGCCGGCCTCGATGATGTCCACGCCCAGATCCTCAAGGGCGTGGGCCATGGTGAGCTTTTCCTGGGTGGTCATGCTGCAGCCGGGAGACTGCTCGCCATCGCGCAGGGTGGTGTCGAAAAAGGCTACGTGGTTGGGGGAAGACTCTCGCTCATAGACTCGCCTGCCAGGGGTAACGCTTTTCGCCAACTTCGATAGTGTCGCGCATCGCGCCCGTATAAGGCAAAGTTATTCTTTTTGGATCAGTGATTAGAATTGCTTATGATACGGTCAGGGTCAGGGTCAGGGATCAGGGGTCAGGGAGGCAGGGGTCGGGGATAAGGCCCGGTGCGACTTGCGGCATGGCGTTGTGGAGGAGTGATGGACCTCGGTCAGCTCGAAACGTTTCTTGCCGTGGCGGAGGAGAGAAGCTTTTCTCGCGCCGCGGTGCGGCTGCACCGGACGCAGCCGGCAGTCAGCCAGGTGATCCGCAAGCTCGAAGCGTCGGTGGGGGAAAAGCTTTTCGATCGGGCGGCGCGCGACGGGTCCCTCACCGCGGCTGGCGCGCTCTTGCGCGAGTATGCCCTGCGACTGATGGCGCTGCGCCGGGAGGCGAGCAGCGCGCTGGACGAGCTGAAGAGCCTGGAGCGCGGACGGCTGCAGTTGGCGGCCAACGAATATACGTGCATGTATCTGCTGCCGGCCATTGATGCGTTCCGGCGGACCTGTCCTCACATCAGCGTCACGGTGCACCGGATGCTGGCGTCGCAGATTCCGGATGGACTGAACCTGCGCACGTTCGAGTTGGGGATGATTTCTTTTCGGCCCGATCCCGCGAATTTTCGGACCATTGCCGTGTATGGGGACAGCCTGGCGCTGATTGTCAGTCCCGGCCATGCACTGGCAGGGGCGGAGAGCGTGTCGATCAGTGACCTGGGATCGGAGAACTTCATCGCCCATAACGTGGCTTCGCCACTGCGGCGAAAAGTCATCGAGACGTTTCAACGATTCCGGACTCCGTTGAACATGGGAATCGAGCTGCCGACGATCGAGGCCATCAAGCGGTTTGTGGCCATGGGGAACGGGGTGGCCCTGGTGCCGCATCTGACGGTGGCGCGCGAACTGGAAACCGGAGAGCTGGTGGCCCTTTCGGTTACAGAACTGGAAATGAAACGGGTACTGCGGCTGGTGCATCGGCGCCAGGGGACGCTTTCCTACGCGGCGACCGCATTTCTGCAAACCGTTCGGACGCTGGCCAGGGAGCAGGGAGCGCCGTTCTATTACCACGTGGAGAAGGCCGGTTGAGGCGCGGAATGCACGGGCGGGGACGTGGCGACGGTGCTGACGAAAAAGCGCAGAGGTCTGTTGCCGGGCGTGGCGATGTGCTAGGCAGTTCGAGAGATGCGGGGGAACACACTTTGCTACCCGGTGCGTCTAAACCTCAGATCATTCTGGAGCCAAACCGTCGTGGGTGCCCCGTCCCGGCCATTTACAATGCTGAGAGCGGGGCCCGGCACGAACCGGAGCGCCGGAATTGACAAGCTCTTTGCCAGCCGGGACGGTTGCGCAGTCGTGAGGTTCAGGACCGAATGAAGAAGATCGTATTCGTATTTTCCCTGCTGGCCGTGTGCGTGGCCACGGGCCACGCCCAGGAAAGCCGCCAGGATATCAGCCTAAGCGGCATCGGGGTCATTGAGCCATTTATTGCCTCATCCACAGACGTTCAGGTTCATTCCAACTACGCCCTTGGGGCCCTGGCCAGCTACCGTTTCATGCTGACTCCCTCCAGCGCACTTGAAGCCAACTACGGCATCACTTACCAGAACACGATCCGCTACCTGATCAGCAACACCAACAACTACAACGTTCTGACCCGGACGCAGGAGATTTCAGCCGACTACGTGCGCAGTTTCACCTATCGCAAGTTCAACCCGTTTGTGGAAGCGGGCCCGGCGGCGCTGATCTTCCTGCCTATCCGCAACTCGGGAACCACTTCGCTGGACGTCAAGCAGCAGACCGCCATCGCCGGCATGTACGGCGCGGGCATTGCGTATGAGATCAGCCCCAGCTTTGACATCCGCGCAGAATATCGCGGGTTTGTGACCAAGGTGCCGAACTTTGGCCTGGGTAGCAGCTCCTCCACGGCCAACCTGACCACGAACAAGTGGTACAACATCTTCGAGCCTGCGGTGGGCGTGGCTTACCACTTCTAGGAGTTACGGCACTCAAAGTGTGGCGAGGGGATGGGCGGGAATGCCCATCCCCTCGTCTTTCTGCGCGCGCGCCGACAGGGAAAATGAATTCTCCCGCGGCTACCGGATCTGGGCGAGTTCGCGCTGAGCTTCCTGGTAGCAGCCCAGCGATTTCACCATGGCGCAGTGGGGCTTCAGAGCCTGGAGCGCCTGAGTGCCTTCTTCGCGGGAGCGGATCTGGCAATCCACATAAAAGATGTATTCCCAGGGCTTTCCGTGGACCGGGCGGGATTCGATCTTGGTCAGGTTGGTGCCCAGGGAGGAAAGCTCGGTGAGGGCCTGCACCAGCGAACCGGGCCGGTTCTCAACGGAGAAGGCCAGGCTCATTTTGTTGGCCGGAAGGTCGCCGGTGCTCTCGCCGGCTGCGCCTGACCAGGAAGAAGCGCGTGAAGTTCTCGGGATTGTCTTCGATATTGGCGGCGAGGATATGGGCGCCGTAGTAATGGGCGGCCGCCTCGCTGGCGATGGCCGCGGCATGACGGTCGCGCAGCTCTACCAACTGCTTGACGCTGCCGGCGGTGTCGTAGAAGGCGAACGCCTCCATCTTGGGGTGGTTGGCCAGGAAGCGGCGACATTGCGCGAGGGCGACGGGATGGGAGAAGACGCGGTCGATGTCGGCAGTCGTGGTTCCGGAGATGGCAATCAGATTATGGCGGATGCGGAGCAGGGTTTCGCGCTCGACCTTCACGTCATTGGCGAGCAGGAGATCGAAGTGTTCGGAGACGGAACCGGCCAGGCTGTTCTCGATGGGGATGACGGCAGCCTCGACGCTGCCGTTGACGAGGGCAGCGAAAGCGTCGGCAGACAGAGAAAACGGAACGATCAAAGCGCTCCTGACCAGCTTCATTGCGGCTTCGTGGCTGAATGAGCCCGGCTCTCCCTGGATGGCAATCTTCATTCCGGTGACGGATTCTCCTATGGGGTCAACTAAGCTGGGGCCGGGAAGGGGGTCGTGTAAGGACTGCTTTCTGGCACCATACCACAAGCTGAGAGGGGACACATCAGGGGTTGGGACGTCGGGCATCGGAGTTCAGCTCCGCAGCCACAGGTCGGCTGCGACAAAGGCGAGGAAAACCATGGCGATCACGCCATTCATGGTAAAGAAGGCGGCGTTCAAACGGCGCAAATCGCGGGGCGAAACGAGGGAATGTTCATAGCCCAGCAGCAGTCCGACCGCGGCGATGCCGAGCCAGCCGGCGGCGCGGAAGTGAAAGAGCCAGCCGAACCAGACCAGCAGGGCCAGCATCAGGATGTGCATGGCGCGGGCCGCAAAGAAGGCGGCGGGAATGCCGATCGCCTGGGGAAGGCTGTAGAGTCCCGCAGTTCGATCATGCTCGTAGTCCTGGCAGGCGTAGAGGACATCGAAGCCACCGACCCAGAGCGCGACCGCTGCAGTCAGCACGAGGATGCGGGGATCGAGACTGCCGCGAACGGCGATCCACGCCGCCGATGGGGCCAGGCCAAGGGCGAGACCGAGAACGAGATGCGACCAGCGAGTCACCCTCTTCATGTAGCTGTAGCCGAGGAGAACGGCGAGCACCAGCGGCGACAGGTAGAGGGTAAGCCGGTTGAGGGAGGCAGAGGCGAGGATGAATATCGCGGCGGTCAGCAGCGTGAAGCCGAAGACGAATTCGCCGGCTGAGCAATCCGGCGGGAATGGCGCGCGTGCGGGTGCGAGGGTTGGCGGCATCGAGTTCGGCATCGGCCCAGCGGTTGAAGGCCATGGCGCAGGAGCGGGCCGACACCATGGCGACGAGAATCCAGATCACCGTGCGGACAGCGGGGAGTCCGTGGGCGGCGAGCAGAGCAGCTGTGAGGGCGAAGGGAAGAGCGAAGATGGAGTGTTCCCACTTGATCATCTCCAGCGTCGTTCGCGTCTTACCCCACAGCCCGGCCATGAATTGACTCCACTCACCAGTCTAATGTAGGCCGCACGCGCAGGCTCCGCGCATCGGGAGGAGGGAAACAAAAACCCCGGAAGCTGGAGGCAGTCCGGGGTTTCGTTGCAGCGTTGGTTGTCTTGAAGTCAGCCGGCATCTCCGGTCCTTGCTCTTGAAATCAGCGACTGGTTTACTTTTGCGATTTTTCCGATGGCTGATTGGCGACCTGGAGATAGTTTTTGACGCTGAAAACGCCGGGGACGCCATTGGCGCGCATGTAGGCTGTATCCTTGTCAGCCTGGGTATCGACGGTGCCGTACAGTTCGACCTTGCCGTTCTGCACCGAGATGCGGATGGGCCGCGCCGGATCCACCGCATATTTGTTAAGGGACGGATAACCGTAGATCGCGTGCGCGACGGCCAGCCGGGTCTGGTCATCCATCATGGAGACGGGATCGACTTCGATGTCGTTGGTCACGTCCTTGACCCCGGGAGTGGTGCTGACCAGCGCCAGAGCGGAGTCCTTATCGACATCGCTGTACGCATGGCCTTGGAGAGTCACCGCGCCATTCTGCACGGTCACGCCGATGGCGTTGAAGGCGGTTGTGCCGTAGCCAACGCGATCGTAGGCCAGCTTTTCCTGCAGCTTGGCTTGCAATTGCTGATCCGGAACCTCGGGCCCGGCGACTTGAATGTCGTTGCGAACCGCGTTTACGCCCTTGACTTTGTGAATCCGCTTATCGGCATCCACTTTGTACTCGTAGAGGTCGACCGTACCGGAAAGCGTGGCTATCCCATTCTCGACGCTCACCTTCACGTTGCTGAACTGCTTCTTGTTGAGCCTGCTCATGGCTTCTTTGACGACGGAACTCTGGTCCGCTTGCGCCGGCGCACCGGAACCCATGGTCCAGGTTCCGGACCAGGAAACCTGGGTGACAACCAGGAGTGTTCCGGCCAGCGTAACGATTAGCCTTGCGGTCCTGGAAAAACGACTCGTGCTGTACATCCTGCCCTCCTCTTACCTCTTGATGGTGGAAGGCGGCATGCATTGCCGGACTCGCCACCTCCACCTGTATAGACAGAGAATGCGGGGCGGGGTCGCGGAGTTGTGCGTCGCGGGAAAAACATTTGAATCGAGCAGATTGCGGCTGAAAAGAGGTGCTCAACCCGGGGAGCGCGGCCCGGCCTGCAATTGTGAACATCTGGCAACTACCAGCAGCGAGGAGAGCATCGTAAATTGTGGGGCGTAGTCAAGTATTCGTTGGGGGAATAGACATCCCTTTTTTTCAGGAACCGCTGCTCAAGGTTCGGAGGTACAGGTGTATTCGGCAGACAGGGCTCAGCCTGACAACGCTGGTTCGATGCAGGGAAGGCAAGGACTCGAGAGCAACCTCCACTCGGTTCATTTTTACGAGGACGACTCGCTCTTTCTGGACAGCCTGAGTGAGTTTACCGGCGCTGCCCTGGGAGCCGGTGGCGCATGTGTCATCGTCGCGACCAAGGCTCATCGAAGCGCACTTGCCGAGCGACTGAAGGGCAACGGAGTTGACCTGTCGTTTCTGACGGCCGTGAACCGATTCGTCCCCCTGGATGCGCATGAGACGCTGGCCCGGTTTATGGTCGGCGGACAGCCCGACGAGGGACTCTTCAACGCCACCATGGAACCGGAGTTGTTGCGCGTACGCCGGGCGCTGCGCGGCCACTCCTCGTCGGTGGTTGCGTTTGGCGAGATGGTAACGGTGCTTTGGAAGGACGGTGAATACGAGGCCGCTATCAAGCTCGAAAAGCTCTGGGATGATCTGGCGCAGCGGCAGGCATTTTCTCTGCGTTGCGCTTATCCGATTGGGTTGTTCTCCGGCCACGCGCAATATGATCTCTTCCGCCAGGTCTGCTCGCATCACAACCAGGTGATTGCGGCTGGTCACGACAACGAGGAGCCAGGCGACCTACATCGCATGATCAGCTCGGTGCAGCAAAAGGCATGGACAATGCAGGCCGTGATGCACGGGCGCGAGGAGGAGATCACGAAACTGAAGCAAATAGAAGAACGGCTGCAGCGAAGCGAAGAGTTTGCCAGGTGCCTTATAGAAAGCAGCGCCGACTGCGTGATGGTGATCGACCGGAATGGACGGGTGGAATATATAAGCGCATCCGGCCTGTCCGCATTTGAAAGAGAGGATCGACAGGAGATTGTGGGGCAGCCGTGGACGAATGTCTGGAGTGAGGAGGTACGGCCGCAGGCACACGCCGCGATTGCGACTGCGATGGCAGGCGGAGCCGGGGCTTTCGTTGCGAAGTCGAAAACAGGGAGCGGATCCCAGAAATGGTGGGATGTGAAGATCACTCCCATTGCGAATGGCGGCGAGGGCGTACACCGACTGATGGCAGTCGCGCGTGACATAACCGAACTGCGCGCGGCACAGCAGGCGGCAATTGAGTCGGAGAAGATGGCCATTGCCGGGCGCATGTCCGCGACCATCGCGCACGAGATCAATAACCCGCTGGAAGCAGTGACGAACTTCATCTACCTGGCGCGAATGACCGAGGGGCTGCCTGAAGAGGCCAGCCGGCATCTCGAGATAGCGGACCAGGAACTGGCGCGAGCCGCGCAGATCAGCCGCCAGACGCTTGGCTTTTATCGCGAGACGTCGCGGCTCAACCAGGTCCCGGTTTCCAAACTGGTTGAGAATGTCCTGACAACCTTCAAACGCAGGCTCGACAACAAGCGGATCACGGCTTCAATTTCCGTCGAGCCGGGCATTGAGCTTTATGGCAAGGAAGGGGAGATGCGGCAGGTATTGCTGAACCTCACGGCCAATGCGGTAGATGCATGCGAGGCAGGCGGCAAACTCTGGTTTCGGGCCCGCCGCTCGCGAAACTGGAAAGATGGGAACCGGAAGCAAGACGGGCAAGAGGGCATTCGAATTATGCTTGCGGATAACGGGTCGGGGATGACGCCGGAGGTGCAGCGTCGCATCTTCGAGCCGTTTTTCACAACCAAGGCGGGACATGGAACGGGGATCGGGCTTTGGGTGACGAAGTGCCTCGTCGAACAGCAGGGAGGCTTCCTGCACTTCCGCAGTAACCAGAGCCAGATGCCGGGGACCGTGGTCAGCCTGTTTCTTCCAGCCGCGCAGAAGGCGAGCCTTGAAAACGCGGAAGAAGCCGCCTGATGGTGCCCACATGGCTTCACTTGTATGTACCTGGCAGACCCGGCTACGTGTTCAGCAGTGCAGTTCCCCCACGATCGGGCGACTCCTTCCCAGGCGATGGCAAGGACGCGAAGGCGACCAGGCTGGAACGGCCGCGCGTGCTGGTGGTGGATGACGAACGCCTGATCGCCGACAGCCTGGCGGCCATTCTCAATCGCAGCGGGTTCGAGGCGATCGCACGCTACGGCGGCGAGGATGCGATCGAGTTTATCCAGACGGAGTGCCCGGACATTGTTCTCTCCGATGTAGTGATGCCCGATACCAACGGTGTGCTGGTGGCCAAAACCGTCCGCTCCAATTGTCCGGGCACGCGCATCGTGCTCATATCGGGCAATGCTTCTACGCCGAACCTGCTGGAGCATGCCCTGCCCGATGGCGCGCCGTTCGAACTGCTGGCCAAGCCGATCCACCCCTTGCATCTTCTGAAGATCTTGCGCGGCTAATTATCGATAGCGGCGGGTGGCTTTGACCACCATCGAAAACACGCCGGATTCATCGCGCGCCACGAGCAGGGAGACGTGCCGGTTGACGGCGATCTCGGCCTGCAGCAACTGCTGAGCCGAGGTGTCCACATTGGTCGCGTAGGTCAGGGTCACGTTCTTTCCCAACTGCTCATCGACGGTGATGCGGGTGGTGGAGTTACCCAGGGCGCCGAGGTAATTGGGGTCGACCTTCACCGATCCCGCTCCGAAGAGTTTTTGCACGCGGCTGCTCACCGTGGCGTTGAGCGCACCGCCGAGCAGCACGTCGGTGGAAGGGCTCGGTCCCACCGATTGCTGTTGCTGCTGGGTGTAGAGACCCTGCTCGCTCTGGGTGCGGCCCAAGGCCAGGAGAGCCACGACATCCGCCTCGGGAAGAGGAGGATCGCTGCGGTAGGTGATGCCGAGTTTGTCCGGGGTGCCGTGCAGGCCGAGGGTGATGTCGTAGTCCTCGACGCGGGCGGTCGCATTCAGGTCGATGGTGGGTTGAATACGAACCGGGTTGGTGAAGACGACGTCGCCGCGTTGCAGTTCGTAGCGCGTCCCGGCAATAACCGCATTGCCCTCGGTAATAGACACTCGTCCGAGCAGCGATGGCGAGGCCAGGGTTCCGCGCAGCCGCAGGTCGACATCGCCCGCCAGCTTGGCATAGGCGTTCTGGAAGTTCAACTGCGGCGAGGATTGAATGCGGACATTGAGCCGGATGTGGTTCGATGGCGCATTGGGCTGCGCTACTGGTTGCACCGCGGTGGCCTGGGCCGCAAGGGATGCTATGTCCAGGTCGGAGCTCACCGAGAAGCGGGTCACAAGCACATTGCCGGAGAGCAGCAGGTTGGGTTGTGTTCCCTGCAGATGAAGCGTGGCATCGGCGAGGGAACTGACTCCCGGGGGATAGCGGATGCGAATGCCTTTGCCGGTTACGGAGAGGTCGGCATAGAGGCCGTGCTGATACGAGAGATATCCGCCCAGGCTCAACTGGCCTCCCCCGGTCATTGCAGTGAGTGATCGCACTTCCAGCCGGTTCTGGTTGAACTCGAGAGTGCCGTGCAGCTGGCTCAGGCCGTTGGGCAGGTCTTCAAGCGACAGCGACCCGTTATCAAACTCGATGAGGCCGCGCAGGCCGGGGTTGGCGAGCGGGCCGTGTGCTTCGACATGGAAGGTCGTGGTGCCGCCGGCAGTAAGATCCCGGTCGAGGGTCTCGGCGAGCTTCAGGTTGACTGAGCCGCCGGCTTCGAAGTCCAGGCGCTGCGTGTCCTTGAGGCCAAGAGTGCCATTCAGGTGCAGGTCGGTCTGATCACCGATGACGTGCAGCGGGTCGAGAGTTATGCGTGTGTCGGCAAGGGACGCGTGTACGCCGCCGTCGCTCTGCAGGTGCACTCCGGCGACCGTCACCGCCAGCGCCTGCAACCTGGCATCGCCTTGCATCTGCGCAGGGTGGGCAAGAGGGCCCTGCAGATTGGCAGAGCCCGCCAGCGCAGACTCGCCGGTGATTCCCTCGACGTGAGCCAGTCTGAGCAGCACTCCCACATTGAGCTGGGAGAAATCAAGCTTCGCCTGCGTGGGGTACTCGCCATGAAGGACCGTCTGGCCATGCATGGTGAGCTGCGACGCTTCCATGTGCGTGGTCACGTCGTACAGCAAGGCATGGTTGAGGGTGTGCGCCGTGAGGTCCAGTGCGCCGAGCGGCTCGCCTCCTGCGGAGAGATCCGCCAGATTGGCTCGGCCCTCAATCTGCGGGTCGTCCACGGTGCCCGAGGCAGTGACTGAAAATCCGAGCCTGCCGGCAACGGTCTGGCCGAGTGAGCGCAGGCGCTCGATTTTGGCAATGTCGATTCCCGCGCCGTGGGCATCGGCCTGGAAGCGCCTGGAACGAATGTCGTAGGTGCCCGATCCGGCCACGCCGCCCGCGGCTTCGGCGACGCTGAAGGAAGTGACTTTTACCACCTCGTTTGCCAGAGAACCCTGGGCGCGAACCTTGGTGAGTGGCTCGCCGTAGACCACGCCGTTGTCGAGTTCGACCCAGCCTGAGCCGCCAGGGGCGCGAAGCGGGCCGTCGGTTTCAAACTGCGCGTCGATCGTTCCCGAGACCGGTTCGCGCAGGCCAAGGACGGGAAGCACGTCGCCTACATCGACGCTGGCAGCATGGACTCGTGCGTGGAGCAGCGAGGCGGAGTCAAATGCGGGCATTTCACTGCCGGGGATGGCTTTCCTGATTCCGCCCGAAACCGCGTACGCGGGGATGCTGGGTGCGGAGAGTGTTCCATCTACAGTGACACGAGAGTTGCCTCGCTGTGCCTGGGCGCGGACAATGGCGATACGGTCTGCAGCATAGGTTCCGTTGACGTCAAGAGAGTCAAACTGCACTAGCTGTGTGGTGGTGGACTTTTCGTTTGCGGGGGACGGAAGCTCGAGCGCCAGTTGCGTCGCTTTGAGGTCACCGGAAAGCCACGGGGAAACCAGAGACCCCGACCAGGCGCCATGGAATTCAGCTTGTCCGCTGAGAGCGACGGGCAGCGCAGCGGCGCCGGACTTTCCGTTCCGTTGCAGCCCCAGATCGCGCAGGACGGTGTCAAATTCTCCCAGGTTATGGGATTGGAAATCGATGCCCATGTTGGTTGAGCTGGTTTGCGGATATGCGCCGAGGTGGCCATGGGCCTGGATCCGGCTGCCCGGCAGGGTGAGGTCGAGGCGGCGTAGATCGACGGAGCCATCGTGCTGGCTATAGGTGGCGTCGACGAGGCCGGTCGTGGGGGCTTCCTGCGGTGGGGACTGCGGGGAAGGTTTCAAATCCAACGTTGCATCGACTTTCAAAGTATTGACATCGCCGTTGGTCCAGTTCGCGGTGGCGGGACCGTTGAGAAGAGTGTTCAGTCCCAGGCGCTTGAAGGGCTTCTGTCCGACTACATCGAGCACCGTATCCAGGGCTACATCGTCGAACCTGGCCGCAATTTTTCCATTGGCCGTGATGTCGGTCTGCGGCGCCTTCACGAGGACATCCCGCGTATTGGGCGGAGGCTGCGGAGGAGGCGGAGGCAGCGGGGTTTTGGGTCGATTCCAGAACCGTCGATGGGATTTGCCTGCGGGCGCCGGCGCCTCGATGGGCTGCAGTTGCGCCTGACCTTTCAAGTGCGGCAGCCATTGATCAAGAAGAACCTCACCCCGCATCTGTCCGCCTTGGGCAAAATGCGCCACGATCGAAGTGACACGCAGTTGCGACTGGTCCGCATGCACGTTGGTGTCAAGCCTCAGGTCCCGTACCACGACACCGGGAGCGACATAGGCGCCGCCATCGATGTGGACCGTTCCGTCGAAGCGAAATTCGCCGGTCTCTCCAGCACCGGAGATGTTGACCCGGGCAATGCCTTCGGGAGCGAACGGGTATCCGACGATCGGATTCAGAAGCCGCAGGTCGAGCTCTCCGGTGGCTTTCGCCTGCCAGCGGGGCCGGTTGAAATCGAGAAGATTGCCGGAAACGGAGAGAGTGCGATCTTTCGCGTCGCGAATGCTGGTGGTGAGTCGAAGAGAGCGCAGGATGGCGGCGTTACGGGAGAGATCCAGCGAGGCCTGTAGAAACCCATGGACTGGAGGCGGCGCCGCCGGTGAGGTTCCACCGCGAAGAAGGCTGAGGTCGCGGACCCCGATTTGCACCTGATAGGTCTCCGGATTGTTGTTGACGGCCGCAACATATCGCATCACCAGGGATGTGTCGTTGGCCTGGAAGTCGAGGGGCAGATAACGGTTCTGGAAGTCGAAGGAGGCGGCGCGATTATCGATGTCGATCGTTCCCCGTTCCACGGCGATGTGGCCGGCCTGGAGATCGAACAGGGTATCGAGCGGCGGCTCCTTGAGCTTTCGAGGTTTGCGGGGCTGCGGCTGATTGGTGGAACCGTTGGGATAAAAGATGAGGTGAAACTGGGGCTGCACTACCTCGACATCGCGCAGCAGAACGCGCGGGCTTAACAGGCCGATCACACGTATGCCCACATGCAGGCTTTCCAGTTGTGCATACGGCGCATCGCCGGGGTCCTCGAGGCCGTGAATGACGATGCCATCGGCCTCGGCCTCAAGGTCAAAGGGCCGCCAGTGAAAGGCGCGGATTTCCACCCTGCCGCCAGTGGCGGCAGAGAGTTGCGCGATCATGCGTCCGCGAACCAGGTCTTCGAACTCCTGGGTATTGGCCCAGAACCCAATCGCCGCCAGAATTGCGGCAAACACAACGGCGATCCCGAGACCATTCCAGAGCAACAGGTTTCGCCGGCTCGGAGATGGGGGGATTCCGGCTGAGGATTCGGGCGTGCTCATGGATTGGTCACACTTCCCTCGGACGGTTCGGCGGCGGCTTCAAGGGACGGATCCAGCACCTCGATATCGCCCTGCTTGCGCAGATTATCGAGCCAGGCGCTGAAGAGAGTATTGACCTGCTGTTCCAGCAGGATCTCCTCGATGCGCGGGGCCACCTCTTTTAGAGCCGGTACCGGCGCACCCTTGGCATATTGCGGCAGCAGTTTGTTGCGATAGTAGGTCTCGGTGTCTGCCTGCGAGATGCGGATGCCCTGCCGGAAGCGTACTTCGATGAAGCTCAGAATCTCCAGCCGAAGCCGGATGTAGCTGGTAACCTGCGCTGCGGTCAAGCCATGAGAGGCGAGAAAGGCCGACCATCCTGTGCTGGATGCGCAGTTCTGCCGAGCACAGGCGGGCAGGTCGCGGCGGATTTCGCTCAACCGGTCCTGCACCTCGGCGTCTGTAGGCTGCGATGCGCTTGCATCTTCCTGGCGGATCTGCTGCTGGATCAGCGCGCGGCTGATGAGTATCTGCAGGGCTTTCTCCGGAGTGAGCGCATGACCGGTCGTGGCGTCGGGATCGAAGACGGAGAAGCGTAGCTCATCGGCGATGTCGCTGAGGAGAATGGCCCGATTGTTGACCACGGCCACAACGCGGTCGAGGACCTCGGATGACGCTGGAGACTGCGCGTACACGGACAGACAGCTCACCCCGGCCATAAGAAGCAGACAGGTCGTCCGCCAGTACCGGGTGTTTGCGATGGCGTCGTGAGTCGTCATCAGAAGGTCTGCCCCAGGCTGAAGAAGAAGTTGAAGTGGCTGGCTTCGCCGACGTGCGGGTCGGAGTCAGGAACGGAGAGAGAGTAGTTGATGTTGATGGGGAAGATGGGCGGATTGAGGTTATAGCTGAAGTCCAGCCGGACCGGCCCCACCGGCGTATGGTAGCGCAGACCCACGCCGGGGGTGTGCGAGAAGTAGTTGAAGCTGCACGTGCCTTGCTTTCCGGTCGAAGTGGTCGGCCCCGACGGGACAGGGCTGGGGTTATTGTGGGGTCAGCGTCTTGCAGGCGTCGCGATCCGGCTGGGTGAGGCGGAGGGCGCTGGCCCACGCATCTCCGGCGTTGGTAAAGACGTTGCCCATATCGTGGAAGAGCACCAGGCTGAGGGTGTTGCCGAAGTAAGGCAGCGTGGGCGGCGGCAGGCGCAACTCGGTGCTGTTGATCAGCGCCCCGGCTCCGCCGATCGGGATAGCCCGTTTCGCCGTCGCGCGGCCCGGCGGCGTTGATGGAGAAGCCGCGCAGGGAGGTAGCGCCGCCAGAGTAAAGCCGTCTCCGGCAAAGGGATCAACTCGCTGCCCGTATCGCCGAAGGCGCGTTCCTGGCCGTAGCGTGTGTTGCGCGCCAGCACGAAACGATTCTTGTCGAAGCCATAAAAGCTTGAATTGGAGAGATCGAGGCGATTGAAGTTGGCCTGAGCTCCAAATTGAGACGCGGACAGAAATTCCTGGAAGCTGGTGTAAGTTCCACGGTGTGCGTCGATGGGGGAGTCGCGGGTGTCGCGAAGCCATGTAAACCCGGGACCGCCGACGCGCACCGCAGTGGCCAGCACCGAAACCTCGCTGGGAAATACCTGCAGGCTGTCTTCAGCGACTTTCACGCGGCGAAAGTCGAACTCGTAAATCAAGGTGTTGGCTCGGGAGAGGCCGGAGCCCGGCGTATTGAAGGTCTGGGTCCAGCGAAATCCGGCATCAAGGCGCGAAGCGACATACGTAGTGACGTCCTGGCTGTTGGCGTAACCTCCGTTAAGCGTGAGTCCGACGTTGCGGTCGCCGTGAAAGTGCGGATTCTGAAAGATGAAGTTGATCTTCTGTTCGAGAAGGCCATACGTGCCCTGGATCGAAGCCGATTGCTCCCTGCCGAACAGGTTGTTGCGGGTGACATTGAGCAGCACGCGCGGACTGACGCCGGTATGTCCGTTAGGCGAGCAGGCGACACCGCTGGCAAGATAGCCACGGCAGTTGTTCTGGGGGGTACCGGTCTGGGTCTCGAATCCAGCGCCGTACGTCAGCGTCCAGCGCCGGGCCTCCACGGCCTGCAGCAGGATGGTCTTGTAGGTCTCGCCCCCATTGGGGTTTTCGACCGCAACATTGATCTCGTTGAAGAGAGCGAACTCGTAGAGATTTCGCTGCGTTTCGGTGAGTGCTGATTCGTTCAAGGGATCGCCGGGATGCAGAGTGATGGCGCGCGAAACGGTATCGGGCCGGGTGTAGTGCAGGCCGGTCAGGAGCACGTTGCGCACAAAGATCTGCTGCCCTTCCATGATGTGAAATTCGATGTCTACTGTTTCCGCGTCCCGGGGGTCGGCCTGCTCCTCGACCTCCACGCGTGCCTGATCGAAGCCGCGGGTCAGGTAGTCGGTGACTAACGCATCGCGGTCGCCGGCAAGATTACGCGGCGACAGCAACTGTCCGGGCACGGTGTTGAGAAGGGAAAGAAGCTTCTGCGTGTCAACGTGTGTGTTCCCCTCCAGCTTGACCGTGCCGACACGTTGCTGCGGACCTTCCTCAATGTGATAGACCACTACGAGCGCAGCGGGCCGGGCATGTTGTCCGGGACGGTCGGGTGGGGGAGGCGCGGTGAGGCTTGTATCGGGAGTGATCTTCACCTTCGGAAATCCGTTGTTTTGGTAGACGGCTTCAAGGGCGCTGACGTCCGCAGAGACCAGGGCCTGGCTGTAGACACCATGGCGGTCCAGAACGCTGACGGGGTGAACGCTGAGCAACTCCACGAGCGTGGCGGAATCGAAATAGTGATTTCCATCGACAGAGACACGGGCGACGCGGCGACGTGTTCCAAGCTGCACGGTGTAAGTTATCAGGACCAGTCCGGGTTCGACGGACTGCTGCGTGTGCTCGACCTTCACATCGAAATAGCCGAGGCTCTGATAGTAATCGCGCAAACGGCGGTTGCCCTCGTTCAACAGATCGTCGTCGACGGTGCCTTCCTCGAAGACGGGGATCAGCCTTTTTACCTTGTCGAGTTCGAGCGGAGCGCCCTCCACCATCACTTTCACGACAGGGCCTTTGCTGGCGGAAAAATGGTAATCCATTTTCCGCGCGGCGTAGGATTGCGATTCGAGCTTGATCTCGGCTTCGAGACGCTTCTGTTTCCGGTACACCTTGAGGACCCCGCCCAGGGCGCGGCTTACCGTTTCACGATCGACCGCTCCCCCTGTCCTCAGGTGCGCGTGCTGCTTGAATTCTTCCAGGGTCATTCCGGAATCGCCGCTCACGACCACCGTGCCCACGCGCGCCTGCGGCCCCGAGACGACGTGAAAGGCGATATCGACCAACTGCTCCTCGTCGTGCCTTGTCAAGGTGTAAGTGACGGTTGACTGGTTGAAGCCGCTGTCCGCCAGCACCTGACGCATCTGGTTGAGCGCCTGGGTCATCTTCGATGGCGTGAATCGCGTGCCGGGCGACAGCCGGGAGCCTCTCTCCAGCTGTGTGTTCACCGTTGCGCCCTTGGCGCCATCGACTGTAACCGTCCCGATGAACATGCGGGGAGTGCCGCGGAAGTCCAGAGCCACGCCGTCGCCTTCGCGCCTTCCGGCAACCTCGATGGAATCGAAGAGGCCGGTGGCAAATAGCTCACGGATGCTTTGCGCGACTTTTTCCGCATCGAGAGGCATTCCCTCCGCCTGCGCGAGGCGGCCGCGCAGCGGCTTGAGGCGATCGTCCGAGACTCCACTGAAATGAAATCTGCTTCACGGGCAGACCCTGCCACCGTTTCAACGCATCCTGGCTGGAGGAGAACGTATCGGAATCTGCCGGAGTGGTCCCGGCCCCTGCCTGTTGCGAGGGCTCACGGCCTGCCGGTCTATGATCAAGGAGTGCCGGTTCGTGGGGGGGCGGGGCGGTCTGACCCCATCCGGATACGGCGGATAAGCAAAGGCACGCCAGTAAAATACCGAAGCCGCTAGGACTACCGCACTGCTTCGGAGCAATCAACCGCAAAATCTTTCCCCCGGTAAAACGCGAAAAATACCACCCGCCCCCAAAGCTGCATCTAACCCGTTACCAGCGTGGGCCCCGTTCCGGTCAACTCAGCCGAGTTCCGCCACTTCAACCGCTGCACCTATACTAACGAGGAATAATGAGCGGCGCAGCTTTCCCTGTTCATCAACTAACTTTCCCAACAAGGAAACGAATGACGCAGACCAGGTATTCTATGCAACCACCTGATGCTTCCTCCCGACCATCTGAACCGGCTCCTCCTGCGGTACAGACCGTGCCGGCGACACAACCGGTGGCCGTGGTGACCTCCGGAGACGCCGACGTTCTGGCGCGAGCTCAAGCCGGGGATCATCATGCCTTTGCCCAAATCTATTCTCTTCACAAGAGACGCATCTACTCCCTTTGCCTGCGCATGGTGGGCAATGTCGCCGAAGCGGAAGACCTGACCCAGGAAGCCTTTCTCCAACTCCATCGCAAGATCGCGACTTTCCGTGGCGACTCCGCTTTTTCCACGTGGCTGCACAGACTGGCCATTAATGTTGTTCTGATGCACTTGCGCAAAAAAGGACTGTCGCTTATCTCGCTGGACGAAGCAATGGAGCCTACGCCGGAAGAGGGGCCGGGCCGCAGCTTTGGAGCCCCGGATCTTTCCCTGGCCGGATCCATCGATCGTCTTGCTCTCGAGCGCGCCATCTCCGACCTTCCGGCGGGCTATCGGCTGATATTCGTGCTGCACGATATCGAGGGATATGAGCATAATGAAATCGCGGCGATGCTCGATTGTTCAATCGGAAACAGCAAATCCCAGTTGCACAAAGCCCGGCTGAAGCTTCGCGATGCCATGCGTACGTTTCCCAGAAGGGAGGGACGGCGATGATCGACGATTCCAAAGACATGACTTGTGAAGAGTTCCAGTCGATTATGCCGGATCTGATCGGCGCGGGAGTGGACGCTTCGGCCCATCCGCACGTGATGAACTGCGAGCTGTGCCGCGCACTTTTGACGGATCTGGAGACCATTGCGGAGGCTGCCCGCCAGCTTTTCCCGGTGGTCGATCCTCCCGATAACCTGTGGAGCAAGATCGAATCCTCTATCCGGCAGCAGGAGGGCGGCGCCCAACACACCTGAGGCGGCAGTTGCTGAACACGCGATGCGTGTACCTGGATTCGGGAAGAGATTCACCGCGGAGATTCCGCAAACGCTCGAAATCCTTCGCTTTCCCCATCGGCCACCCTCAGTTTTCTTGAGGTGTGGCCGATGAATTTTAGGAAGAATCCGTCACCATTGACGTAGCCATGGCAGGGACGTGAGTTGGCAGAGGCGGGAACCGAATTGGGATTTTCCTGCAACTTTTGCTTGCCTTGCGTTGTCTAATGAAGGAAAGTTGACAAAAGGACACTCAATGCCGAACCAGCCACCAGAAATCTTAAGCCCCTCCGTCAAGAAGATCCCTGCTATCAGGCGAGTACCCGTACTACCGGTGCGCGACACCGTACTCTTTCCGCATGCGGTATTGCCGCTGACGGTGGGCCGGGAGAGCTCCATCCAGTTGATTGAATCGCTGGGAGAGGAGCGGGCGATCGCCGTGACGGCGCAAAAGGACGCGCGTCTGGACTCCCCAACGCCGGCCGATATGCACGAAGTAGGCACGCTCGCGACCGTACACAAGGTTGTGCGCATGCCCAACCAGAGCCGCTTCGTCTTCACCGAAGGCGTGGAGCGGGTACGGCTGGTGCGCTACGTGCAGACCGAGCCCTTCATGATCGCCGAAGTAGAAACCATGGATAGCGAGCTGGAGGAGGGGTCTGCAAACCTCGAGGCGCTGGTCCGGATTGTAGTGGGACAGTTTCAGCAGATCGTCTCCGAGTCTCCGACGCTCTCCGATGAACTGCGCACCATTGCGGCAAACATCGAGGAGCCGGGCCGCCTGGTCGATTTCGTTGCCTCGTCTTTACCGTTCCTGACTACGGAAGACAAGCAGAATCTTCTCGAAACGCCGGGAATTCCCGCGCGCCTCGAACTGCTGAACACACACCTGGCCAAGGAGATCGAGGTGCAGCAGCTGCGCGCCAAGATCCAGAACGAGGTGCAGGACCAGGTACAGCAGTCGCAGCGCGACTACTATCTGCGCGAACAGATGAAGGCCATCCAGAAGGAGCTTGGCGAACAGGACGAAGGTCAGCGCGAGGTCGATGAACTGCGCAAGAAGATCGACGACGCCGGGATGCCGGAGGATGTGAAGAAAGAGGCGTTGAAGGAACTTGCGCGCCTGTCGCGCATGTCTCCCATGGCGGCCGACTATTCGCTCACGCGCAACTACATTGAGTGGCTGGCGGTGCTGCCGTGGTCGAAAAGTTCCGGTTCCAAGATCGATATTGGCAAGGCCCGCGAAATTCTCGACCAGGATCACTATGAGTTGAGGAAAGTGAAGGACCGCATCCTCGACTACCTCAGCGTTCTGGAATTGAAGCCGGATATGAAGGGCCCGATCCTGTGCTTTGTCGGGCCTCCCGGTGTGGGTAAGACCAGCCTTGGACGTTCGATTGCGCGCGCGCTGGGCCGGAAGTTTCAGCGCATCTCGCTGGGCGGCATGCACGACGAGGCGGAGATCCGCGGCCATCGGCGGACGTATATTGGTGCCCTGCCCGGGCAGATCATTCAAAGCATTCGCCGGGCGGAAACCAACGACCCGGTGATCATGCTCGATGAGATCGACAAGCTGGGACGGGATTTCCGGGGCGATCCGGCTTCGGCGCTGCTCGAAACCCTCGATCCGGAGCAGAACAACACGTTCCGCGACAACTATCTCGACGTGCCGTTCGATCTATCCAAGGTCCTGTTTATCTGCACGGCGAACATGCTCGATACGGTTCCGCCGCCGCTGCTGGACCGCATGGAACTGATCCCGCTGCAGGGCTATAGCGAGGAAGAGAAGCTGCATATCGCGATTCGCTACCTGATTCCGCGCCAGATCAAGGAGAACGGCATCACCGCGGAGCAGATCGAGTTTCCCGACAATTCCGTGCGCCACGTCATTCGCCACTACACGCGGGAAGCCGGGGTGCGCAAGCTGGAACAGGTAATCGGCACGGTTTGCCGTAAAGAGGCGCGGCGCGTGGTCGAAGGGCACAAGGAGAAACTCATCGTCACCCGGGAGATCCTGAAGGAGTTTCTGGGCAACATCCAGGTGCGCGTGGAGACGGAAGTGGCCGAGCGCGTTAAGCGGCCCGGGGTTGCGGTCGGACTTGCCTGGACACCGGCAGGTGGCGACATTCTCTTCATCGAGGCCAACAAGATGAAGGGCAAGGGCGGCTTCACCATGACGGGACAGATCGGCGAGGTAATGCAGGAGTCCATGCAGGCCGCCTTGACCTGGGTGCGTTCGAACGCCGGAATGCTGGGCCTGCCCGAGGACTTCACTCGGGACATTGACCTGCACATTCACGTCCCGGCGGGCGCCATCCCCAAGGACGGGCCGTCGGCCGGGGTGACCATGGCTACCGTGCTGGCCTCGCTGCTGACCGATACACCGGTTCGTCCGCTTACCGCGATGACCGGCGAGATTACGCTCAGCGGCAATGTTTTGCCGGTGGGCGGGATCAAGGAGAAATTCCTGGCTGCGCGCCGGGCCGGAGTGGAAACCATCATTCTTCCCGCCGACAACCGTCAGGACGTCGAAGAGGATCTCACTCCGGAACTGATGGAAGGGGTGACCGTCCACTACGCCCGGCACATTGAAGACGTGCTGGCGGTGGCGCTGCCGCTGTTCAAGGCAAAGCCGGTACCTGTTCCGGCGTCGGAGGAACAGCAGGCGAGCGCTGCAGCGTGACCTGAACTGAACACCATCCATTGACCAAAAAGCCCTCCGCGAAGGAGGGCTTCTTTTTGCCATCGAACCGCGAGATTCCCATGTTCATCGAGGATGCACTCGTTACCCATCGCCAATGTTCTTTCGTCTCGCCTGCAACCCAAGTCTAGTGACGGCGCATGAGGGCGAAGGTCCTGTTTCGTTCCGACTCTCGGGCCACGGCGCGACGACGCCCCGCCAGTAATCCATCGGCTCCGACCACTCCGCAGATCGCTCCCGTGGTCCGATCAATCACCGGCATCTGAGTCACTCCTGTGATCGCCATCTCTTCCGCCACCGAACGGCAGGTCTCGTCGGCATAGACGAAGACGTCGGGCTGTTCCGCAGAATCGATGGGAATGCGGGAACGCATCGGCTCAGGCACCTCGGTCAGGACGTCCGCAATACTGATCATCTCGAGAGGGTCGACGCCATACTCACGGGAGAGGTGGTAACCGCGGCGCCCAAGCTTCTCGGTCAGAATGGAGCGGGGCATGACCAGGGAAGTCACAAGGTAGGAGGCGGTGCAGGCCAATGCCAGCGGGAGGAGCGCCGGTAGCGCATGGGTCAATTCGAGCGAAAAAAGGATTGCCGTCAGCGGAACTCCCAGGGCTCCGGAGAGCATGGCGCCCATGCCCATGAGGGCCCAGAGGGCCTGGGTTTCGCGAGGCATATTTGTCACGAGAGCGACCGTTTCGCCCAGGGCCGCCCCGATCATCAGCAGGGGCGCCAGCACGCCGCCCGACGTTCCGGAACTGAGAGAGAACGCCCACATGAGCGACTTGACGATCAGCAGGCCGGTGAGCAGCGTGACAGGTGCGTTGCCGCGAAGCAACTCCGCGATGTTGTCATAGCCTACGCCAAGTCCGCGGGGAAAGAGCAGGCCTCCGATGCCGACGCCGATGCCGCCGATGGCGGGCCACCACATCCAATGGATGCGCAACCGGCCGCAGACGTGTTCGAAGCAGTCTTCGAGGCCGTACATCAAGGAACTCAGACCTGCTGACGCGAAGCCCACCAGCATTCCCAGTGGGACTGCCGCAAACAGGGAGAAAGCGAAGGGTGACGCGGAAGGAATCTCGACGGGGAAGAGTGGGCCTGCGCCCAGCCAGCTTACGCGCAATGCACCTGCGACGATGCTGGCGATCGCTACCGGGACCAGCGAGCGGGGCCGCCACTCGAACAAAAGCAGTTCCACGGCGAGAAGAATGGCCGCTATGGGCGCGGCAAACGTGGCCGACATTCCCGCCGCCGCACCCGCGACCAGCAGAGTGGTTCTCTCCGCATCCGTCAATTTGAGCCACTGCGCGAGCAACGATCCGAAAGCACCGCCGGTCATAATGATCGGTCCCTCGGCGCCGAAAGGCCCACCGGAGCCAATCGCAATCGCTGCGGAGAGCGGCTTGAGCACAGCGACCTTGGGGTCGACGCGCGCCCCTCTGAGAAGGATGGCTTCGATGGCCTCGGGGATTCCGTGCCCGCGGATCTTGTCCGATCCATAATGGGCCATGAGCCCAACCAGCAAGCCTCCGGCACCGGGAACCATGGGGAGGATCCACAGCGGCAGGCGGGAACCTGCGGGGCTGACCAAATCGAAGCTCAGCCGGTGATAGTAGAAGATGTTCGTGGACAGGGCAATCGCGCGCAGCAGCAACAGGGCCAGCGCGGCCGCGCCGATGCCGATGATGACCGAGACACCACATAGCAGCCAAACCCGGCGATCTACGGTGAAGTCGCGTAACGCAGACGGTCGCGACCTCATCGGTGCACCCTGGGCGCGGAACCGCCGGCATGGAGCCGTATGTGTTTCATGGCGCGTGCCAGCCTGGGGGCCATCTCATTCAGTTCTCGGGCGTGATCACCCGCAAGCCTGCGCAAAATCTGCCAGCCTCTCGGCGTCAGGTGCAGCAGGACGCACCTTTTATCGGTTGCATCGGCCTTTCGGGCGAGTAGTCCTTCGCGAACTGAGCGGTCAACGAGTTCCACAGTGCTGTTATGCTTCAGACCAAGGCGCTCTGCCGCATACGCAACAGTGACAGCCGTTGCGATGGGGGCTCCGGCCACCTGCAACAAAAGTTGATGTTGCTGCGGCTGCAGCCCTGCTTCGATGGCCGCACCTTCGCTGAAGTGCAGGAATCGCCTCAATTGGTATCGAAACTCAGCCAGGGTGATGAGTAGCGTCTCAGAATCAGGCGGTGACGCATCTATCGTCATATTTATATCGTTACACGATATAAATAGAATTGCAAGCTGCGGACACGGCCTTGATTTTTCCGCTCGCGAAGCACGACGTTGAAAACGCGAGGCCTCTCACGAGGGTGAGAGGCCATGGTGAAGTCAGCCGTAAATCAGTCGAATCGAGGTTTGAGTTCCGTTCAGAAGCGACACGTCCGTGCTTGATTAGTCTTTCGAAGAGATTTTCGCAGCCGCCTGGACAAGCTCCCGCAGCTGAGGCAGAAACACGAAACGCACCAGCGCTGAAGGCTTCTCCGCGTCGGCAATAACAGCCAGCTGCCCATCCTGCCACCCGGTGGCGGGTGGCGTCTGTGTGTCGAGGTAGGCAAGCGCTTCGAGCCCGACCTGGCCCAGGGCGCCAAGCTGGCGTGCGCGAGCCTCAGCGTCTGAGAGCCGGACGGATCGATGGGACCAAGCTTCGAGAGAGGGCGCGGCTTGTTGCCACTCGACGAAGCGCCGGCGTAAAGCAATCTCCGCCGCACCGCGGTCGGACGCGCCGGAGGGATGGAGGACGGCGTCGACCTCGCGCGCGAACTCCTGCCTTAGCGGAGGGTCGGCGACCACCGCATCGACGAGGCGGTCGAGAGACGTGTAAGCGTCTGTATGTTGTCCTTCGTAGCGTTCGCTGAAACTGACGGGCTCGATAGCGGAGGCCATGACGTCGAGCGGCTCAGGGTCGCGCATTCCCAGCAGGTTTCGACGCAGTTTTTCGGGGCCGGAGATATGCGTGAGCCCAACGTCTTCCAGTTCGAGCGATGTGATTCGAAGCCGCCGGTACATGTCGGGCACATCGCGATCGGATTGCGGCGACCAGAAACGCTCGGCGATGGCGAGGGTGCGCGGCCAGACGCGAGAATCGACAGTCTCCGGGTTAAGCTGCTCGGCCCACATGCAGACCTCTCCGCCCAGGATGAGCTTCTGCTGGTCGGGAGTCAACTTGGTATCTGCGGGAATGGGATCGGCGAGAAACATCATCTCGGACGTTTTTTGCGCATCGAGATAATACGGCGCCGACAGGATGCCGTCATAACCCTTTACGGCTCCGTCGGCGAGCGATTCTTCGCCGCGCCAGCTCTGAATCATGATGTCCTTGGGGAGCGCGGGGTTCAGTATCTCGTCCCAGCCGACCATCTTTTTGTGGTGCTTGGTGAGGATGGGGAGAAGACGCTGGTTGAAGTAGGCCTGTAGATCGGGGGGACCTTTGAAGCCCTTCTTCTGCATGAATGCGGCGATGCGCGGATTTGCCAGCCAGCCCTTACCTTCGGTCTCGTCTCCGCCGATGTGGAAGTAAGCGTCCGGGAAGATGTCTGCCATCTCGCCAACGAAAGCATCGATGAACTTGTAGGTCTTCTCGTTGCTTGGATCGAGTTCGGCGCGCGGAATGCCGAACACCGTGGGTAACTCCTTGATATCTTCGCCGGCGCCGTATTCCGGATAGGCAAGGATCCAACTGGAGCTATGTCCCGGCATATCGAATTCAGGTACGACGCGTATGCCGCGAGCCCGGGCATAGGCGACTACTTCGCGCATCTGGTCCTGGGTATAGAACTGACCGTCGGATGCGACCTCTGTCAGCCGCGGGAATTTCTTGCTCTCGGCACGAAATCCCTGGTCGTCGCTGAGGTGCCAGTGGAAGACATTCAGCTTTGCTATAGCCATGCCGTCCAGGGTTCGTTCGATGACGGGAACGGGTTCGAAGTGGCGGCTGACATCGATCATGAACCCACGCCAGCGAAAGCGGGGAGCGTCGTCGATGGTGACAGCGGGGACCGTACAGGCGTCATTTCTCAGCGAGACAAGTTGCAGGAAGGTTTCCATGCCGTGCATCGCGCCCACATCCGTTGCCGCGGTCAGGGTGGCCTGCGTGGGCGTGATCTGCAGATGGTAGCTTTCATCTTCGTCGACGCTCTGGACCTCGCCGCCCGGGCCTGCTACCTTGAGCGTCAGCAACGGGGATGCTGTGGCAGCCGCGTTGTATTGGGCACGGCGAATCTCGCCGCACTGGCGGTCGAGCCGCACGAGAAAACGGCTGAACGCAGCATCGAGCCGGGCATCGTGGGGTCCGGCAAATCCGGCGCTGAAATGTGTGTTGAGAGCAAGTTCTCCCGTACCCGCTTGCACGGAGCTGGGCAACGGCATCAAATGCAGCGGCGTCGCGCACGTCCTGCGCCCGCGATGGCACCGCAATGAACAGTGCGAAAGTCAGCAGAAGCAAAGCAGGCATGACGATTCTTTGATCCGGATTTCGAGCGTGCGCTGATCGATGACTGGTCGCGATTTTCCCTGAAGCCATCAGGAGTTCTCCCGTATTGGTGTGTGTGTTACTGATACAAAATGATGCCCGCGATCGCCAGGCGATACTGTGGAAAGAGGCTGACGCAAAGGCCGAAACATCGGCGTCCGGCGTTGATGCTCAGGACGTTCGATTGCAGTTCGAAATACGAGCAAGAACGATCATACATCTTGCAAAGAGGAATGGCTGACATGGAATGCGAGCTTCAATCAGACCGGCGGAGGGAAGGGAATGGGATCGAATCGGGGGACAGCATGGAAGACGCGATCCTGAGAGTGCCTCGTAGTTTGTCGCGAACTCGCCCAGGTGTGATGCTGCTCATTGCCTTATTGCTCGCCGGGCCGGCATCTGGCCAACACCGTCGTGAATCCGGCGGCGTGAGCGAGTCGCAACGATTGCATGCCTTGCTTGACCCGATCATGGAAAAGAGTGTCGCCGACGGAAACATTCCCGGCGGTGTCCTCGTGGTTGGCCACCAGGGACGGGTTGTCTACCGCAGGGCGTTTGGATCGCGGTCGCTCGAACCCGTACGGGAACCGATGACCGTGGATACAATCTTCGATCTGGCGTCGCTCACCAAGTGCATCGCCACGGCAACCTCGGCGATGAAGCTCTTCGAGGAAGGCCGGATACGGCTGAATGATCCCGTGGCTGCGTACCTTCCGGAGTTCGCGCAGAACGGGAAGGCAGGACATCACGGTGCGTGAGTTGATGACGCATTACTCCGGGCTGGCTCCTGATCTCGATTTGCAGAGCACCTGGCAGGGCCGCGATGCCGCTTTCCAAATGGCGATGCAACAGAAGCCGATGTACACGCCGGGATCTCGATTTGTTTACAGCGACATTAACTTTGAAGTCCTGGGGTTTGTTGTGGAGAAGGTTTCAGGGATGCCGCTGAATGAGTTTGCCACCAGGAACATCTTCGAACCGCTGGGCATGACGCATACGCGCTTTCTGCCGACAGGGGAGTGGGAAAGCCTGATTGCACCGACACAGTACGATGAACACGGTCAGATGTTGCGCGGCGTCGTTCACGATCCGACAGCGAGGAGGATGGGAGGCGTTGCCGGTCATGCCGGGTTGTTCTCTACTGCCGACGACCTGGCGCGCTTCGCGCAGGAGATGCTGAGCGGATCGAGGGTGTTGAGCAGATCGACGATTGAGAAGATGTCGACTCCGCAGCAGCCGGCAAACGCACCCAGTCTGCGCGGGCTTGGATGGGACATCGATTCTCCCTTCTCGAGCAATCGGGGTGAGTTGTACCCGGTCGGATCGTATGGGCATACGGGATTTACCGGCACGTCTGTGTGGATCGATCCAGTCACCAATTCCTACGTCATCCTTCTTACCAATGCCGTGCATCCGCGCGGCGGCAAGTCGGTCGTGTCGCTGCGTTCCCGCATAGCGACGGCTGTCGTGAAAGGTCTCGCTCTGACGGTCAAGGAAAGGGAGATGCTGCGCCTAGCGCGCATTACCGGCTATAACGAGTCGCTGATGGCGTCAAGGCGCTTCGACGTTCGCAATGGTGAAGTGAAGACAGGCATTGATGTCATGGAGGCCAACCATTTCCGGGAACTCCGTGTAGAGAAGACCGACCGTGTGCGGGTGGGGCTGGTCACCAATCAAACCGGCGTCGATTCGCACGGGCGGCGAACCGCAGACGTGCTGGCCCATGCACAAGGCGTGGAGCTTGCGGCAATCTTCAGTCCGGAGCATGGCGTCACCGGCGCTATGGATACGACCGACATCGACAATGGCAGGGATGCGGCGACGGGCGCGCCGGTTTTCAGTGTGTATGGCAATAGCGATGCCAGGCGCAGACCCACAAGCGCAGCACTTGCAGGAGTCGATGTGATCGTCTATGACATCCAGGATGTCGGAGTTCGCTTCTACACCTATGAGACCACGCTGGGATATTTTCTCGAGGCGGCCGCAAAAGCCAGAAAGCCCATCGTCGTGCTGGATCGCCCCAACCCGATCGGCGGCGCGTTCGTTCAAGGGCCCGTGGCCGACGCGGGCAGGGAATCTTTCACCAGCTATTGGCGGACCCCGGTGCGGCATGGGATGACCATCGGAGAACTCGCAAAGATGTTCAATGCGGAACGGAACATCGGCGCGAAGCTTACGGTTGTGCCGATGGAAGGCTGGATGCGCGGCGACTGGTTCGATTCGACGGGCGAGGTATGGATCAATCCTTCGCCCAATATGCGGAACCTGAACGAGGCGATTCTCTATCCCGGAATCGGACTGATCGAGACCAGCAATATTTCCGTGGGACGGGGAACGGATACTCCGTTTGAAGTGGTGGGTGCGCCGTGGGTTAACGCGGCGGACCTGGCGAGTTACCTGAATGCGCGCGCGATTAGCGGGGTGCGATTTGTGCCGGTTAACTTTACGCCGCAAAGCGCGGCTTTCGCGAATGAGAAATGCGGCGGAGTGAATCTGGTAATCACGGATCGGAATGCACTCGATGCTCCGGAGTTGGGGGCCGAGATTGCGTCGGCGCTGATGAAGCTGTATCCGGATCAGTACAAGATCTCGGGGCTGGATTCACTGCTGGTCAATCAATCAGTGCTGCAAGCACTCACCGATGGAGAAGACCCGCGACGCGTCGAAGAAGGGTGGCGTGCGGACGTGGAAGAATTCGAGACGATTCGCGCGAAGTACTTGCTCTACTAACTAATGTGGTGTCCCTTAAGTTCATGACAAAACTTCCTAAGTGCAACCGCGGATCCTTCGACTCACCACCCCCAAACTGAAAAGTGTTTGGGGCCCCGTTCGCTCAGGATGACAGCAATGGTTTGGTAATGAACTTCTGGGCCAGGATACTAACGGGGACACGCACAATGCGAAGGCTGAGCGATGGAGCCCAGCCTTCTCCTGGAAAGTTAGATGGAAAGAGTTAAAATACGGTTGAGACGCTGCACGAAGGCGGCGGGCTCCTGGAGTGGAACCCCTTCCATCAGAAGCGCCTGATCGAGAAGGAGCCACGCTGCATCTTCTGCAACCGGGTCGTCGGGCCGAGCTGCCAGTTTCTTGACGATCTCGTGATCCGGGTTGATCTCGAGCGTTGGCTTGAGTGCGGGAATGTCTTTCTGACCCATCGCGCGGAGCATCTGCTGCATCTTCATTGACGGCTCTTCCTCGTCGGAAACGATGCAGGAAGGGCTGTCGGCAAGGCGCACAGACGCACGTACATCTTTCACGCGATCACCTAGTGTCGCTTTGAGCTTTTCGAGCAGGGGCTTGAGAGTCTCGGCTTTGTCGGGCTCACTCTCATCCTTGAGGTCTTCGCTCGTGCCTGCCTTGTTCACCGATTTCAGGTCGATTTCACCATACTTGTCGATGCCCGAGAAGACGATCTCATCAATTTCGTCGTCAAGAATCAGGACTTCCAGATCCTTTTTCTTGTAAATCTCGAGGAGTGGCGACGTACGCAGCAGCGATTCGGCGCCACCGGTGATGTAATAGATGCTTTTCTGTCCGTCCTTCATGCGGGACTTCACGTCGGCCAGGCTGGTCAGCCCTTCCACCTTGGTCGACTTGAAGCGGATCAATTCAAGCAGGGTTTCGCGATTGGCGAAATCCCCGTAAAGTCCTTCCTTCAACGGGCGATTGTATTCGGTGATGAACTTCAGATATTGCTCGGGCTGATTGGTTGCTATGTTTTTCAGCTCGGACAATATCTTCTTGACACTGGCGGTGCGGATCGAGGTGAGCACACGATTCTGCTGCAGGATTTCGCGGCTGACGTTGAGGGGGAGATCTTCACTGTCGATGATGCCGCGGATGAATCGCAGATACTGCGGAAGCAGGTCCTTGGAGTCATCCATGATGAAGACCCGCTTCACATAAAGCTT
This sequence comes from uncultured Acidobacteriaceae bacterium, assembly GCA_963737665.1. GTDB lineage: Bacteria > Acidobacteriota > Terriglobia > Terriglobales > Acidobacteriaceae > Telmatobacter. Next base: position 18,896 of record CAVTTW010000012.1, on the reverse strand, counting down.
GACGCCGCCCTTGTAGTCGGCCTGGTAAAGATCGAGGGGAGCCTTGGCGGGAACGTAGAACAAGGTTGTGTACTCCAGGCTGCCCTCCGCCCTGGTGTGGAACCAGAACAGCGGATCTTCCCAATCGCCGCTGATCGACTTGTAGAGTTCCTTGTAGTCGTCGTCCTTGAGCTCGCTCTTTGGGCGTCTCCACAGCGCGCTGGCGACATTGACCTGTTCGGTGACGCGCGTCTTGACGGATTTCTTTTCGGCCTCGTTCCATTCGCTCTTGTCGTAGGTGAGAAAGATGGGGAAGGCGATGTGGTTGGAATACTTTTTGACGATCTCCTGCAGCCGCCAGCTATTGGCGTACTGCTTGCCTTCTTCGTTGAAGTGAAGCGTCACGGTGGTGCCGGCAACTTCGCGCTCGGCCGGTTCGAGGTCAAAGCCCGATTTGCCGTCGCTCGTCCATCGCCAGGCTTTCTCTTCGCCGGCCTTGCGCGACACCACTTCGACCCGGTCGGCCACCATGAAGGCGCTGTAGAATCCGACGCCGAACTGGCCGATGAGGTTGGAGTCCTTCCGGGCATCGCCGGAGAGTTGGGACAGGAAATTTTTGGTGCCGGAGCGGGCGATGGTGCCGAGGTGAGATACGAGGTCTTCCTCGTTCATTCCGATGCCGGTGTCCGCAATGGTGAGGGTCTTGGCCTCCTCATTCAGCTCCAGGTCGATGCGAGGGGTGAAGGGAAGCGCCTTGTAGGCTTCATCCACCAGGGTCAGGTGGCGGAGTTTGTCCAGCGCGTCAGAGGAGTTGGAGATGAGTTCGCGCAGGAAGATTTCAGGGTGGGAATAAAGTGAGTGGATGATCAGTTGCAGGAGTTGATTGACTTCGGTCTGGAATTCACGTTTTGACATAGGAGTTTGGTCACCGCTATCAATATAAAACGTTAGCCTGCGGTGGCGTGTGCCCGGCGGCGGACATTGAGGGGAGCGTTCACCCGGTGAGGCGGGGATGATTTTCGCCGTATCCTCATCCTGTCGACAACTGACGTCGCTGCAGTTCATTTGTGGCCAGGCTCGCAATCGGAAAGATATCGTAAGGGCTTCCAATCTGGAGGACGTAGCCTTCCGCTCGCTGGCTGCCGCTCTGCAAGCCCCTGAAGTGCGCTACGGTGTCCTGCAGTTGGTAAAAGAAGTCAGGCTTCTGGCTTGCATGGGCATAGCAGGCCGCCTTTTTCGCCTCCAGCACCGCGGAGATATCAACAAAGTGGGTGGGAGCAGGGAACTGGACGGTATCTTCGCCATCTGAGACCTCGTAGTAGTACATCGGGAATCTACGCTTCAACTGCTTCCACGCTTCGTACGTGAGGTTGGCGATGCCGCGGTGATCGGGATGATTATCGATAGGCCAGTGATTGAATACCGCGTCGGGGTTTTCTTCTTCGAGGATGCTCTGGAAGGCCTGGTAATGCGGATTGTCGATGATGGCATGGCCGTTGGTCTGGTCTGCCCATCGAGGGCGGGCTTTGAGGATGTCGCATGCCTTCCTGGCCTCCGCGATGCGCACCGATGCCGAAGTCTCCCAGGCGCCGTCGTTCATGTAGAGCAAAACGACTTCATGGCCCAAACCAGTCAGGCGCGCGATTGTGCCTCCGCAGCCATATTCGGGATCGCCGGGATGTCCGCCAGCGACGACAAACTTTAGCTTGGGCTTCGATGGTAGAGTCGTGGCTATCTCGGCGGAGGCTGGCAAGGGGATGGCTGCTCCGGCAGCGAAACCCGCGTTCCTGAGCATCTCGCGTCGATTCATAAACCTTCATTCACGTCCGCGAACAATTGTAGGTTATGGTTGATGCTTCAGGTACGAAGCTGGCGGTCGATGGACTATTTACGAAGGTAGGCATCCGTTCCCTGGAGCCAGTCGAGGCGGGGTGGACAAAAGATGTCGAGGTCCACTGTGTCTTCCAACGCGATGGCGCTGTGCGGCATGTGGGATGGAATGACCAGAACCTCTCCGGCGCCGACGACGATCTCCTGGTCCTGAATGGCAAACTTCAGAGCACCTTGAAGAACGTAGCTAATCTGCTCGTTGTCATGGCTGTGTAGTGGAACCACGCAACCTTTGCGCAGGACGATCCTCGCCAGCATGGTACGATCGCCAGTCACGAGCTGCCGATCAAACAATGGATTGACCTGTTCGGCCGGGAGGTCGCTGAAGCGGATGTGCTGCAGTTCACTGGTTCCATTCATCTCGGATGAACTCATTTGTTATCCCCTTTGTTCAGGCCGGCACTGGATCAAGCCGGTGAAGTCGATAGTAATCTAACCATGCTGATGACACCCACCGCAGGCCCTGCCTGAGAGGTCCCGTAATCCCTTAGAATTGCTGACTGCGAGCGGAATCGCAGCGATGTTTGAACGTAAAAGGAGAAGCATGCCGACAAGACCGGGGCGGCTGTGCGTCCGTGTGAACATTCTTGAGGGTGAGGCGGGGGTTGTGCCGGAGGGTCGCCGATGATGCAGGAGACGCCTGCCGGAGCGCCGACTGGAGATCTGAAGCGGTCCCTCAAGCTGTGGCACCTGGTCATCTACGGGGTCATCATCATCCAACCGACAGCCCCGATGCCGGTCTACGGGGTGGTCAGCAATGTGGCGCGCGGCCACGTGGTTTCCACGATCCTTATCGCCATGGTAGCGATGTTGTTCACGGCGATCAGTTATGGACGCATGGCGCGCGTCTATCCCAGCGCAGGATCGGCGTATACCTATGTGGGTAGAACTTTGAACCCTCTTCTCGGCTACCTGGTCGGCTGGTCGATGTTGATGGACTATGTGCTGAACCCGATGATCTGCGTGATCTGGTGCAGCGCCGCGGCCCAGGACCTGGTGCCGCGCATTCCCTACTTTGCATGGGCAATTGCGTTCGCGGTCTTGTTTACGGCGCTCAACCTGCGCGGGGTGCAAACGTCGGCACGCGTCAATGCGTGGCTGGCATTCTTCATGACTCTCGTTGTTGCCACATTCCTTACTTACGCGGTGCGGTACATTTTCCATGTAACTCACCCACAGGGTGTCGATTGGTTACGCCCCTTCTATGATCCAACCACCTTCACCAGCAGCAGCCTTTTTCGGGGCACGTCGATTGCCGTGTTGACTTACATTGGCTTTGATGGCATCTCGACATTTTCAGAGGAGGTGGAGAATCCACGCAGGAACATCATGCTGGCGACGGTGCTGACATGCTTCGTCATTGGTGTCCTGTCGGCGGTTGAGGTGTATGCAGCCCAGCTGGCATGGCCCTATTCGGGGCCCTTCTCCGATGCTACGGTCGATACTGCATACGCGCATGTGGCGCTGCGTGTGGGCGGGAAGTTTCTCTTCTATCTTCTCAACGGCACGTTATTGATTGCGAATATAGGTTCAGGGGCGGCCGCACAGGCCGGCGCGGCCAGGCTGCTCTATGGAATGGGACGCGGCAGAGCACTGCCGCCGAAGTTCTTCGCGTTCGTCGATCCGGTCACAGCGATCCCCCGCAATAATGTCCTCCTGATCGGGGCAGTGACGCTTGCGGGCGCGTTCCTGATGAGCTACGCGGACGGTGCGGAACTGCTCAATTTCGGCGCCTTCATCGCATTTATGGGAGTCAATGCGGCGGCTTTTGTCCATTACAAGTTCAGGTCGCGCGACAAAGTGGCGTTTCCCGGCAGCAGCACCCATGCTGGGTTTTCTCGTCAGTGCGTTCATCTGGATGAACCTGGGACATAAGGCGCAGATGCTCGGCGTGCTGTGGCTGGCTGCGGGGCTGTTGCTTTACCTGATACGCAGACGAGGTTCCGCCGAGGTCAGCTTCGCATCTGAGGAAACTGATCAGAGGTCTAAATCTGATTTGCCATAAAGTCGCCGGCGAGCAGAGGCCGTGTAATCCCGGTCCCCGCTCACCGGCAGGCGAGTGATGGCACCAATCAGTGATCGTCCGTGTGGCAGGCGCGGCCGTCCGTAACGGCGGTAAGAGCCTGCGCCTCCGCGGTGAGCGACCGGTCATAACACGCGCCGAGTGAGTTGTTGTACCGATAGGTCTGCGTCGTCTTGCTGCCGACGGGGCCGAGGAAGTTGCCACTTGCATCCCACTTCAGTGTGTCCGTGGCATCCACCTCATTCAGAAGATGGCTCTGATACGGTGGCCATCCGTCTCCTCCCGAGCTATCACTGACGATATCTTTCTGGCCGCTTGTGACGGTCTGGTAGTAGCTGCCGTCTGCATTCACTATGAACGTGTAATTGATGCTAAGGGGGTAGGAGAAGTGCTTCTCGACGGTTGCGGACTCATGTCCGGCTCGCGTTGTGGTGCGTGAGTCAACCGTACTGGTCTGCTGTGCATTCTGTATGTCGGTGGTCGCGTTGACATCAAACTCCTGGGTGCTCAAAAAGTTGATGTTCTGTTCCACTGTCGTCACGACACGGCCATGCGACGTGTCGACGTACCCGCTGATCTCGAACTTTCTCGAGGATGCCACCGAGACGGTGCCGGTGTACGTGGGTCCGGCCGACGTAGCTGATGTTTTCGGTCACGACGGGCGTGGGAGCCGCACTCAGCGTGTTGCCAAGGATGGCGCCTTTCACGGATGCCTTTCCGTGGTCCTGGTAGACGAGCACATTGGCGGTGGCAAGGAAATAGCTGTCTGCGTTAAACACGCTGATTCCGACAGTATGTGGAGCGCCATCCGACAGAATGCCTGCGAACGGGGTAAGGTCGACCCGGTAGGGTTTGAAATCCAGCGTTTGCACACCTGGGATAGGCTCCCATAGATAGGGATCGATGCCTCCGGTGAAGATCCACGGATAGATTGGCGCCACGCCAGCCGGCTGCCCGTCGATAGTGATCTCCGTTTCACGGAATGCCGTGTTGCCACAACTTTCAAGGTTGGCGGCCTGGTCGTTGGGCACGCAGAAATACCAGAACTCATCGTTGGACTGACTCTGCGCGATGACGTCCAGGTAGACGCGCTCCACGTTGGTGGGCAGGTTCAGCGTTTGCGTGATTTGGGAACTGGTGTCATTGAGCGTGCCCGCATCGCCACCGGAGCCGTTGACCGGAACAACGATGTCGGGAACGGGCGGTGCGCCGTCCCGCATCGATGCCGGATAGAACTCCAGTGCGGCATTGGCGTAGATGATTCCGTTGTACGTGACCCCGTTGTAAACTCCAACGAAGTTCCCGATGTTTGCTTCTCCCGTTTGACTGGCCCGAAAGATCGGGAGTCAGGTCGGTAACGTCGCGCTCTACGTGCCAGGAGGGACTAAGCGCGCTGCGCGGCTCGGCAGTAGTTCCATAGTAGATATTTGCATGACCGAGGTAAAAGGCAGCAGTCCGGTCGTATTGGCGTCCTGCGGTAACGGTGAAGTCGGCGGTGAAGACGACTTTTGCCCAGGGGCCGGCACACGCCGCGGGAGGTGTGTAGCTGAACGCTTTGGGGTTGTAGTCGGCGAAAGCCAGGCCCGAAAAGAGCGGCACCACACAGGGGGTTGTGTGGGGACGCGGTACGGGCGGCTCGGCAGTGATGGGGTTCGAAGAGCCGATCTGTGGCGATGGCGGCACAACCACGACCTGGGCGGAGGCGGCTGCACTTGCACAAGCTAACCACAATGCCGAGGCTATCGTGGCCACACGGCTCACTCCGGGGGAAGGAGAGGCTGTCATGGATTCGTTTTCCTTTCAGTCTTCAAAAATCTGCCGCTCAATATATCACGGAGGCGTCATCTGACCGCATGGCCAATCCACGTCGACGGAACGAAAGCTTCGGCTAACGGCCTGGCTTGGGGGGCTCAACGGCGGCTGAACCTCGCTTCTGGAGTCCGATCGCGCGCCGCATTGGATGAGCTTCGGTATTGAAAACAATGGCGTCAAAATCCAACGCGGAAGGTGGAGCAAACAGCAGGTACATGTATTTCAGGGTCTCGGCGAAGAAGAAGCTCTCCATGTCATCGGCCTGCTTTTTCGTTCGCACATCCGCAAGCGCGGCAAATCCATCCTGGGTGCGGCAATATTTCACCACAGAGTCAACAAAGGTCTTGCCCATCTCCAGGTACTTCGGATCATGAGTCTGGTGATAGAGATAGTAAGCAGATTCGATAATCTCAGGCCTGAGCGGATACTGCGGTTCGGTAATGCGCATCTGGGCATAATCGAAGCTGTCGGGCTCGACGCCGGCAAAGTTCCACATGATGTATCCGGAGTCCTGCAGGCGCCGCGCGCGCTCGGTATCCCCTGCGAGCACCAGCACCGCGGGGAAAAACGCATCGAGAGCGCCATATGTGGTGGTCGTCCGCGCGCCGGTGTCCATGTTCGCTTGACCGTACCAGAGGTGACCGCCTCTATCGTCTGCTAGGTACTTGTTGATCGCCAGAAGACTGTGCTGCCACATGCGCGCACAGTCCTGGTCGTCGAAGAGAAGGGCCGCTTTAAGCAGGTACTCATAATAGGAGTCGATGCCGCCATTGATGCCCGCGGTGGGATCGGTCCATTTTCCTGTCTCGACGTTGATGCCCAGGCCTACCAGGCCTATAGATGATTGGCGCTTGTATAACTCCACCACGGCGCGTTTGGCGCGGTCATAGTAGATTTGTTTGCCGGTTAGACGCGCCAGCATTCCGTATTCGAGTAACAGGCTCCCTATTTCGGCTGGATTGCTTTCCGCTCCCCGCACAGCGCCGGTGTGCAGATTCACGTATTCATAAGGCATGCCCGTGGGTGAATCAAAGATGGGCAACATTCTCCGTCCCAGATCGTCGGCAAGTTCAAGGAGACGCTTGTCGCCGGTAAGTTGATACGCCGATAGCAATCCTCCCAGCATGCGGATGTCAATCTCGAAGCTCTTGACATACATGTCCTGATCGAAGTTGAGCTGGGTGTCGATCAGATTTCGTGCCGCGTCTGCCTGGGGTTTGAGGCCCATGAGGATCATAGTGTCGAGCCCGTCGACCGGAGTCATCAGCAACGAATGGCTGTACCAGTCAAACGGCTGGTGGGTCAGAGGCTTCAACGCATCGTGTCCCCACGCGTACTTGCGATAGCCGTCCCAGGCATGGACAAATTCCTGCCGCACGCGATCGGCCATCTGCGCCTTTTGCGCGTCGGTCATCGGGGTTTTGGATGGTGCGGTTTCCTGCGCGTGCAGAGAAGTCAACGACAGGCCGAGAGCAGCAGCAAACAAAACCAGCCATCGCGATAACGTCGGATGGCTGCAAGGAAGAGAACCAATGGGAAAGCAGAATTCGAGTCGCAACTCGGAGAGAACGTGCGTCCTTTGTATTCGTATTCATCCCCCGGATTCTACTCCCGGCCGCCGCCTTGCTGGAATGCCCGGTTTGGTTGCCGAACGTTCCCACCGGCATGTAAGCTTGGGCTGGTCACGCTATCAAGATATTCCGGAGCCATCCGGGAGTGGGATTCGGCAATCATGGTCCTTGAAATCTGTGTGGACTCCCTGGAATCCGCGCTCACTGCGGCGAAGGGAGGGGCAGACCGGCTGGAGTTATGCAGCGACCTGCTTGAGGGCGGGATCACTCCTAGCTTCGGTCTCATGCAAGCGGTTCGTGCCAGGGTGGCAATCGACGTGTACGTCATGATCCGTCCTCGCGGTGGGGATTCGCTCTATTCCGATGATGAATTTCAGATATTGGCCGCCGACATCTGCGAGGCGCGGCGCCTGGGCGTGGATGGAGTTGTTCTGGGCATGCTGACCGCCGATGGAAACGTCGATATTCCGCGGACGGAGCAACTGGTCAAGCTGGCTCATCCCATGAAGGTGACATTTCACCGTGCCATCGATATGACCGTGGACATGGCACGAGCCTGCCAGGACGTCATTGTCGCAGGGGCCCACCGGGTGCTCACCTCGGGCGGCAGGCAGACTGCTCTCGAAGGGGCGGAACAAATTGCGCAACTGGTTGACATTGCCGACGGCAGCATTGCCATCATGGCAGGGAGCGGCATTAACGCTGATAACGTAGCACAGTTGGCGCGTGTGTCCAGGGTTCGCGAGTTTCATGCTTCGCTGCGAAGACCAGTCAGCAGCTTGATGGGCTATCGCAACGAGGAGGTTCGGCTTGGCGCCCCAAAGGTTGATGAGTTCGTTCGCTATACAGTGAGGGAGCAAGATGTGGTCGCTCTTCGCGAGGCTCTCGACAGCCTGGAGAGGGAAACGATCGCAGACCGGCGGATGCAATGACGCCGGGTGCCAGAGCAGTTTGCGGCGGACTCCCGAGCCGCGCTGCCGGAAGGCAATCATCGTGGTCGCGGGCGCGAAAAGACGCTGGAATCGGGCTTAACGTGCGTTGATATAGGCTCGCATCATGAGGCCGAGTTCCTCTCGAAGCTGCTGGTAATGTTTTGCAGGGGATGGCGATTCGAGGATCCTGCGGCTCACCCCAGCCATCGCACCCTGGATGAGTGAGGCTACGATTTGGGGGTCCTTGTTCAGCGGCTCGCGAGCCGTGGCCAGCGCGGAGGCGATTGTCTTGTTGATTCGCCCTCCAACCTCGCGCGCGATCCGCGATCCATCCACGTCAGAACTGACCGAGTAAAGCGCGATGCTGGTTTTCAGATCTCTCATCTTGGCCTCGAGGAACGTGTCGACAACCCGGCTCACGATCTGCGAAAGGGCATTGCCTCTCTCGTGCAGGCAGACTTGTTCTATGACTCCTGCCACGGATTCGAGATGGTTGCGCAGCGCGGCCTGGAGGATGGCGCTCTTGTTGGGGAAATACTGGTAGAGCGTTCCAACCGAGACCCCCGCCCGCTGCGCCACCCGCGTCGTGGTCACGCGGTCCTTGCCAACATCGAGCAAAACCTGAAGAGCGGCTTCAAGAATCGCGTTTACACTGGTGGTCGAACGCGCCTGAACAGGCGATTTGCGCGGCTCAAAGACCACTTGTGTCAAACGGGACAAATGCGAACTCCCAACCTGAAGCTTCCTTCATCTAATCACGTGATCGTGCAAAATGCGAATCGGAGGAAATACAAAATGACCGACCCTAACCGCCTCGGCGGGAGCTTTACGTTTCTCGGAACGGCACTTGTCGTACATCGCATGGGATACGGAGCCATGCAACTCGCAGGCCCTCATGTCTGGGGACCTCCCCGGGACAGGGATCAGGCAATTGCGGTGCTGCGCGAGGCAATCGAAGCAGGCGTCAACCATATCGATACCAGCGATTTCTATGGCCCGCATGTGACCAACCAGATCATCAAAGAGGCCCTCCATCCCTATCCAGACGGGCTCGTCATTGTGACCAAGGTCGGTGCGCGGCGGGGAGCCGACAGTTCCTGGATTCCGGCGCTCTCACGGCAGGATCTGATTGATGGTGTGGAGGACAATCTTCGCAACCTGGGCGTCGATGCCCTTGACGTTGTAAACCTCCGGGTGGGAGGTTTGCAGGCGCCGAGCGACGCTTCGATTGAAGAGCCGTTCTCGGTGCTTGCAGAACTGAGGGCGCAGGGCAAAATCAGGGAACTGGGACTCAGCAACATCTCTCCCAAGCAGCTCGCGGAGGCACGGAAGATCGCTGCGGTGGTTTGTGTTCAGAACTTCTACAACGTGGCTCATCGTGACGATGACCACTTCATCGATGACCTGGCATCTCAGGGTATCGCCTACGTGCCATTTTTCCCGCTGGGCGGATTCACTCCTCTGCAGTCTTCCGAACTGGATTCGTCGGCGGCTTCTGTCAACGCCACGCCCATGCAAGTCGCGCTGGCATGGCTGTTACAGCGCAGCCCCAATATTCTGCTCATCCCGGGAACATCGAGCCTGCAGCATCTCCGCGAGAACCTCGCGGCAGCGTCGCTCAAGCTGACTCCGGAAGTGGTCGAACAGCTTGACACGATTGCAGCAACAGCAGGCCGAATCACGGTCGCGGCTCATTGACCTTTACGGCGCGGTCAGCGGGACGCTCTGCGTCACGCCTGGCTCGCGCCGGTCGCTTTCTCGATGCTCCTGGACGCCGATGGATGTTTCCTTGTGAGTTGGTCGGCGGCAAATTAGCTGCTAAACGTCTCGCTTCACCCTTACGACAGCTTGCCTGAGGCTCCCCAAAACGCTCTGTTATCCAGTGCGGCGGCCAAAACTTGCGTTGACTTTCGATCCCCTAATTCATACAGTTTAAGAATCCAGCCTGCGCAGTCGATACAAAAGCCACCTTAGCCGAAGAACCGAAACGGGGTTTGACTATGAAATGCACGATGGTTGGCGCGAAGTGTCCGAATTCATCCAAGATTTCGGCCGATCGGTTTTTTGGGGGGATCCGCAGCTTTCTCATTCTTTTCTCTCTCGCATTTATCATTCCTCTGGTAACGCATGCGCAGGGCACGGGAAGTTTCTCCGGGAACGTCCTTGATAAATCCGGGTCGGTTGTCCCTGGAGCGACGGTTGTCGCTACTTCTCAGGCGACCGGCCTTACGCGGGACGGGAAGACCGACAGTGCGGGCCACTACCTGATACCGTTGCTTCCGGTCGGCACCTACAACGTGCGCGTGGACGCGAGCGGATTTCAGAGTGCTGAATCCAAAGATCTGCGGCTCCAGGTCGATGAAGCCCGGGAACTCGACTTTGCGATCGTGCCCGCTACGGTCGTCACGACAGTGGCCGTTACCGGCGACGCGGTCGCGATTGAGACGGCCAATCCATCGCTGGGCCAGGTCATCACCTCGCAGCAGGTGTCGCAGCTTCCTTTGAATGGCCGCGACTTCGTGCAGCTCGCCACGCTCACGGCGGGCGCGACGGCGGAGACCAACCCCAACAGCTTTTTCACCTCGGGCAGCGACAGCGAGGTGGCGGCGCGCGGTTCGTTCTCGCTGTCGGTGGGCGGCTCGCGTCCCAACAGCACGGACTGGCTGCTGGACGGCGTCGACAACAACGAACTGACCGCGGGCGGCATCGGCATCTTTTCCTCGATCGATGACATTCAGGAGTTCAAGGTACTGACCTACACCTACTCCGCCGAATACGGAACGCGTGCCGGTCCGACCGTGCTGGTCACCACCAAATCGGGAACCAACGACGTTCACGGCTCTCTCTTCGAGTTTGTGCGCAATACCGATCTCGATGCCAAGAGCTACTTTGCCACCTCGGCGGAGAAGTTCAACCTGAACCAGTTTGGCGGCTCGGTTGGCGGGCCGATCAAGAAGAACAAGACGTTTCTTTTCGTGGATGGCGAGCAGAAATATCAGCGCCACGCACTCACCTTCACCGGGCTGGTTCCTTCGCTGGCCATGCGCACCGGCGATTTCTCTGCCGACCCGTTTGGCAACCCTCTTCCCAGGTCTGCAAATTGCCAACCCCTACATGCAGGGCGCGTCCACCAACCCCAGCGTCTATCCAAATGTCTACTTCCAGTGCGACGGCTCGGGGAATCCTCTGCCTGCCAATGCCGACGGAAGCCAGGCCCAGGGCACTCCCTGCAACAAGATTCCAGCCAACCTGATCGACCCCATCGGGCAGGCCATGTTGAACATTTACCCCACGAATCTTGTCAACGCCGGCAACTCGGCCTCCGGCTACAACTACGTCAACGAGCCCGTACGCAGCCTGGACGAAACCAAGTTCGATGCCCGCCTGGACCACACGCTCTCCGGCGAGGACAATCTCTTCGGCCGTTTCAGCTACGACCAGGCCTTCTCCTTTGTGCCCGGCGGCGCGCCCGGACTTGCCGAAGCCAACGCCTTCGGCAGCAACGAGAACATCATCAACCACGCGCGCAACGTCGCCATCGGCGAGACCCATGTCTTCTCGCGCCGAACCTGGTCAACCAGGCCACGGTTGGCTACAACCGCATCTTCGACTACATCGCTTCGGCGGGTAACTACACCTGCGCCTCGGCCAATCGGGTCGGGCGGCATTCCCAACGCGCGACCTGGGCTGCTCCGGCGGTACTCCCAACGCCAGCTGCTCCATACAGTGAAGGCTTGGTCTCCACTGAATTCACTGGCGGCTATTGGGCTCTCGGCGATCGCGGCTACTCGCCCTTTCAGGGCGGAACCGAACATCTACTCGTTCAAAGACGATCTAGACCTGATTCGCGGCAAGCATGAGATTCACACCGGCCTCGATCTCCGCGCTCAATCAGATGAACGTCGGCACAGCAGCCTTTGGATCGGGCTTCTGGCTCGTCGGTACATTAGGAAACTTCACCGGCACAGGGTTCCGCCCCCGGCAATCCCGAGGCCGACCTGCTGATGGGAATTGTCGGAGGGGCCATCCACGACCAGACCTACGACGGCGCCACCACCGGCCGCCGCTGGAACATCTACCGGCCCTTCGTCGAGGACGATTGGCGCGTTACCCCGTCGCTCACCCTCAACCTCGGCCTGGCCTGGGACTTGACCACTCCCATCACCGAGGTCCATGACCGCATGGCGGACTATATCCCCTCATTAACGGGAGGAACGCTGCTGATTGCGGGCAAGAACGGTGTCAGCAGATCGGCGGGCATCAAGATGTTCAAGGGCGCATACGAGCCCCGCGTCGGCCTCACCTGGAAGGTTGCTCGGCAGCGACAAGACCGTCCTTCGCCTCGGCTTTGGCATCTATCACGATTCGTCCTGGAACCAGGGCGCGCAGGGCCTGTGGCAAAATCCGCCCAACCTCGGCGAGTCCGATCACATTCATCGGTAACTTTAGCTGCATCTCCGCGGCTTCCTATTGCGCCTCGACGCTTGGGGGGCCAGCTTACGGTGTCGCTACCACCACCGGAGGCTTTCCCGCTCCTCTCCACGCCGCAAGATGTGACCAGCTTCACCGGCACGTACGCCTACCAGCCGACCAACTTCCAGCCCGGCAGGGTTCACCAATATAACGCCAACGTCGAACGCCAGTTGCCGGGAAATGTTCTGCTCACCGCAGGCTACGCCGGTTCGGTCGGCGGCCATCTGCTGGTGATCGGCAACGCCCTCAACGTCAACAGTCCCTCCGGCTGCGGAACCATATCCGGCTACACGCTCGGCTGCCTGCCCGGCGGCGCTCCCTACGCTTATACCAACACCTTTAACTTTTACAATAACGACCAGAACTTCAACTCCGTCTTGCTCTACGGCGATGTGGGCAAGACGCACTACAACTCCATGCAGCTCAAGGCGGAGACCAAGACGCCCAAGTACGGTCTTTACGCGCTGGTTGCCTACACCTATTCGAAGACCTATGACAACGGCCTCTCCGATGGCCTGGGCTCGGAACTGAGCGCCCCGTACTTCCCGCTGCCCAACTGGCAAAATCTCGATTGGTCCCTGTCGCAGATCAATCTCGACCAGAGCTTCACCGCCAGCGTCATCTACGACCTGCCCTTCGGCAAAGGCAAGATGTTTGGGAGCGACTGGAACCCTGTAACCAACGCGCTCCTCGGCGACTGGCAGGTCACGCTGATCGAAAGAGTCTCCTCCGGTTTCCCCGTTCCGCTGATCGACAGCAGTAACCAGTCGGGCACTACCTTCAATTCCGGCGGCGACTCCTACAACTTCAACCGGCCCAATCAGGTTGCCGGCTGCAACCCGTATAGTCGCAGACCACAGCAAGCACCAGTGGATCAACCAGGCCTGCTTTACGGCGCCCGGTCTGATCGTCAACGGTGTAAACATGGGTGGAGAGTTGGGCAATGCGGCGCGCGTTCCGGTCGTCGGACCCGATTTTGTCAACACCGACTTCTCGGTGGTCAAGGATTTCGCGCTGCCTCGCAAAGAGATGGGCCTGAACTTCCGCGCCGAGTTCTTCAACCTGTTCAATCATGCGCAGTACGGCATGCCGGTCAACGATATCAACGCCAGTGGATTCGGCGCCGTCAACTCCACCGTGAACAATCCTCGGCTTATTCAGCTGGCGCTGAAGTTATCGTTCTGAGATCGGGCGAAGCCGGCAGGATGGCGGCATGAGAGCGTGCGTGCCAGAGGAGTTGCACGGACACGCGTTGTGCGCATTGATGCTGGCAGGTCGGGCGGCGAATCCAGATGCTGGCTAGGGAGCAATCACTGGCCGGCCAGCCACCTGGTCGCGTTGGTTAGCAGACGAACATACGCGGGGTTGTTGTGCGATTGTTCATCATGGCCGAGGGCAATGCAGGCGATTCGGCCATGGCCCTCCTTCACCACCCAGACGCTCGGAAAGGTTTTGCCTGTAACGGGACTGGTCGCGGTGGCAAGTACTTCGACTTGGGAGCCCGCGGGATCCGTTTCCTCATGATAGAGCTCGTCGTGAATCTTGAATTTCGAAGGGACGCCTTTCATGATCGGATGCTCGGGATGCGTGACCGTCACTTCAAACTCGCCCAGTTTGTCGTGCGACCGCGAGCCTCCTCCAATGAGGATGCGGTTATAGTCAGGCCAATCCGTCCAGTTGTACCAAACCCCGGCATGAACCACGAGCAGGCCTCCTCCGCCATCGACGAAGTCCATGATCGCCTTGCGGGTAGCGGGGTCCGGTGGAGGAATCTGGTTGCTGGCCTGGATGAGGACACGCGCCCCGGTCAATGCGGCGGAGAGCTGCGTCCAGCTATCGATATAGCGGACAGAGTCTCCCGCATTGCTCAGAGTCTGTGAGTCGATCTTCTGGTAGTCCTGTGCGAAATCGTGCGAAGTCCCGCCGCCCATGATCACGACCTGGAGTTGCGACTTGCCCTCGACTGGAACGACCGACGACATGGAACTCACCATAACCGCCAAAATCGTGACGGTTGAGATGGCAAGAGCACATGTCGAGACGTATTTTGAAATGACCTTCAGGGGATACATCGCTTTTTCCAATTCTGTCACGAAGACAGGACCCGAGTTGCATTGGATGACGATCGACCGCGCGTTACTCAATTTCAAAGTCGAACGCGATTACGGACTCGACGCGACTGAGCAACAAGTCTCGAACCCGTTCGTGTTCCGGGTGAGGAAGGTACTTATCCCTGCTGGCGGTATCGACAAAGGTCACGATGAAGGCATGGGTAAAACCCTGGTTTGCTCCTTCAGGGCTCGAGTAGGGACCGCTGATAAATTCCGTGATGCCGGGGATCAGGTCTTTCAGGCTGCCACATTCTTGGATCGTGTCTTCTATCTGCTGATCCGTCGTCCCGGGTTTGAACTTTGTCAACACAATATGCTTGATCAATTGGATCTCCTCACCTGTTCAGTTTGAATTCATGGGAATCGACTTGAACGCCTTGACCTGCCGGGTGATCGCTACCTCGGTTGGCAGCCGTTCGACGCTGCTGGCGCCAAAAAATCCTGAAACGCCCTTTGTATGAGCGATGATCCAGGCAGCGTCATCGGGTTCGCTGATCGGACCACCGTGGCAGATTACGAGAATATCGCCTCGTACGGAACGCGCAGCATCGCATATCGCCTGCACCTCGGCAGCGCACTGCTCCAGCGTCTTTGCCGTTCTGGCGCCGATCATGCCCTTCGTGGTAAGACCCATATGCGCCACGATCACATCGGCGCCGGCGCGTGCCATCTGCATCGACTCCGACGGGTTGAAGACATATGGAGTCGTAAGCAGATCGAGACTGTGAGCCATCGCGATCATCTCGACTTCCTTGTCGTAGCCGAGTCCGGTCTCTTCGAGAGACTGACGAAATTGACCATCGAATAAGCCCACGGTCGGAAAATTCTGAACTCCACTGAAGCCCATCGCTTTGAGCTGCGGCAGGAAGATCTCCATCAACCGAAAAGGATCGGTTCCGCAAACACCGGCCAACACCGGAACCCGGCGGACCACCGGCAGCACCTCGCTTGCCATGTCAACTACGATCGCATTGGCATCGCCGAAGGGGAGCATTCCGGAGAGGGAACTATGCCCCGCCATGCGGAAACGTCCCGAGTTATAGATAACGACAAGATCGGCGCCCCCTGTCTCGGCACACTTGCCGGAGATTCCAGTACCTGCGCCCGCGCCGATGATCGGCACGCCCCGAGCGACCTGTTCATGAAGGCGCTTGAGAATCTCTTTCCTAAGCACTGCCATGCCTGGTTCCTTTCAGCATCGTAAGCAATCCAGTCGCGGCCGCGGAGGCAAACGCAACATCGTTGATATTGGCATCGATCTCGATCACAGGTATTCCTGAACGCAGTTATCTTTGATGCTTCCGAAATAGCGCCGTGTCAGCCTCAGGCCACCAGAATGGGCCGCCGGGAGCATCGATGACAGACAACCCCCGCAACGGAAGGTATACCGCGACGGGCCCTGAGGAGGCATTGATTTTCTCGGCAAGAATTCGCCCGAGCCGCGCGTTTTCTTCAGGCGTGGTCCGCATCAGAGTGACATTCGGGTTGTGAGGGTAGAAAAGGCGTCCATGGAATCGCTCCGGAATCGTCTCCGGAGCCCAGAAATTCACCATATCAAGGCAGCCGGGGGCGATGACAACCGGTTTGCCGCTGCGCGCCCCTGCTTCAAGCCGCTGTGGGCCAGCGCTCAAGACACCGCCGACGAGTTCGTCGGCCAGTTCGGTGGTGGTCAGATCGAGAACACCGGACATGAGCCCTGACTGAACCAGATCGTCAAGCGTCCTTCCGCCTACCCCGTTGGCATGAAAGACGAGCACCTCGTAGCCGGCGCGTTCCAGGACCTCCCTGGCGATTCCGACGCCAACCGTGGTATTTCCAAACATCGATGCCCCGAGCAGCGGTGCATGCTTGACTTGGAGCGGTGGGGATTCAAGCATCCCGCAAACAGCACCTGCCGCCTGTGACAAAAGCTTCATGCTGATGTGGTTGAGGCCGCAGATATCGACGATGGTGGGGAACATGACAATGTCTTTTATACCGACGAACTCGCGGACGTCGCCGCCAGACATGGTAGAGAACATCACTTTGGGAACGCCGATGGGCAGACTGCGCATGGCAGCCGTGGCAATCGCGGTTCCCGCTCCTCCACCGAGACCGAGGATCGCGTCGATCTCTCCGGCTGCTTGTAAACTCTGCGCCATGACTGCCGCTCCCGCGGACATTGCGGCGATCGCCTTGCCGCGGTCGGCCTCCGCCACGAGTAGATCAAGGTCCAGCCCGGCAGCCGTCGCGATTTGCCGGCGGGAAATATCCGGGGCAAACGAAGGTTCGCCAAGGACCCCGACATCCATCACTACCGCTACATGGCCGCGATGGGAAATCTGATCCCTGACGAAGTCCGCTTCCTGGCCCTTGGTGTCTAAAGCTGCGATTAAAAGGATTCTGGCTATGGTGGAGTCTCCGCGCCCGCGAACAGGTCAATCGCCGGCCGGACCCATTCTAATGCCGACGAGCCATGGGAGAAAATCCAGTGTTCCCAGGTGGGGAAAGGACCATGGACGGGGCGAGGCAATGAAAGTCTGCGCCAACTCAATGTCTACATATCGGCCGGCGGCAGGTTCGCCAGCCATGCGGAAACAATCAAAACCACGATCATCAAGAGCGCCTCTACGCGAAGCCAGCGATGTATGAGGGCAGTTCTATTCGATCGGCAACTCCTGTTTTCATCGAGCAAGAGTCGCACACGGGCCCCATGAAAGAAGACCATGAGCACCACGCACAGTTTCGCAATCAACATTCGTCCCCATGGGGTGTGAGGCAAAGGCGAAAGAGATCCGCCAAGCCCTCTCCATGCGTTGTAAACGCCGCTCAGGAACACCACGACGAGAGCCACGGTAACGGTGCGGGAAAGACGCCTTCCAAACTGCATAACTGGTTCTGGTTTGCCGGTGAGTTTCAACTGAGGGACGACCACCAGTCCGGCAATCAAGACGCCCCCTGCCCAGGTGGCGATCGAACAGAGATGAAGGAACTGGACGAATTCTCTCAGCGTGAGATTGCCGTCGGATGCTGCATGTCCAAACGCCGCTCGGTAGATCGTTAGTCCCACCAAGAGGGCGATCCCAATCCATATCCCGGTCTTATTCTTGAACGCAGGCGAGATCAACGAGAACGCCAGCAAGAATGGCACAAAAAGGAAGCTCATCGACAGGGCGTGCCCGGATTGGGTTGTCAGTACATCCGGCAAAGCATTCCAGGCCATCGTCCATGACGTATCGCCGGTCATGGCAGCTGCGAGCAGGAGGAGTTGCATGGGAATAGCTGCCAGCATGACGGTAGAGCAGGCGGCCAGGCATTGGCGTAAGCGCCTCTCGGCGGCAGGAGTAGCGATCCTGGCAAGCCAAAGGCGATTCAGCAGGACCCCGGCGGATGCGGCATACGCGACATCGAAGAATGCAGCCGCGCATACTCTAAGTGATAAGGATGGCTCTATCATCCCTTCGCAGTCTGTTTACTGCACAGTGAATTTATAGCTGCCTTCAAGCCGATGGCCGTCTACAGCAACACTGACCCAGTGAACAACGTACGTTCCTGCTGTCAGCTTTGGAACCGCAAGGGTAATCGTCTTAGGATCAGCGGCCACCGGCTTGGAGGTTTCAGAGCCCTCAGTCTTGCCGTTCGGATCGGTCAGCCGAATCGAGCTGAATTTGGGCTCGACAGCTTCAGAAAATGTGATGGAGATGGAAGTGGGCGCCGGTCCGGCGGAGTCAGGAGCGGGGTTCATCACCTTTGGATGAGCGTGCGCCAACGCCAATGGAACGGCAGCAAGCAGCAGTACGACCTGTGGAGGCAATAGAACGGACCAATCGTGTGAGCACGGGAATGATTCTCCTCGAATGTAAGATGCTTTTGGTGCCTTGACGAGGCCGGCAGCCATGAGCCCGGCCACAATTGACGTGAGATCCAGACTGCGTCGGCTGTAAGCAGGCAGGGTCACTTTACTCGCTGCGTTCAAGGGCTGTAGCGCTGGACCCAGGCTGGCCCAACCATGCGATCAACCTGGTGGCGAGGAGTCGACACAATGCTGACATTGAAGCACTAAGTATCGAGTCCCGCAAGGTATATAAATTCTCGTCGATGAATATATGGCGGAGAGAGTGGGATT
>CAVTTW010000011.1:0-13835 GCA_963737665.1 uncultured Acidobacteriaceae bacterium | reverse complement strand
ATTCCCACGCCGCCGGTCGAAAAGGTCTCGTAGCCGCAGCTTCGCCCCTGATTCCTACGCCTCCAGTTGGGAAAGGACTCGTAGCCGCAGCTTCGCCCCTGATCCCTACACCACCGGTTGGAAAAGGTCTCGTAGCCGCAGCTTCGCCCCTGATCCCCACACCGCCGGTTGGAAAGGGTCTCGTGGCCGCAGCTTCGCCCCTGATTCCTACACCGCCCGTTGGAAAAGGACTCGTAGCCGCAGCTTCGCCCCTGATCCCTACACCGCCGGTTGGAAAAGGTCTCGTGGCCGCAGCTTCGCCCCTGATCCCCACACCGCCGGTTGGAAAGGGTCTCGTCATCGCTTAATCGCTGCGCACCGTTTGGTAGCGGACTCAATCAGCAAGTCCTGTGCACGCAAGGTGGCTCGCGGGGTTTGCTGATTATGTAACCTGCTCTTCCAGGCAGGCGCAAAGCCCTCGTCGCTGATACACTCAGCTCACTTCTTCGTCTCGGCGAAACGACGGGAGGTTGACGGTGGCTTTCGACAAGCTCATCCTGCTGGCAGGTACACCGCTGGAGGCAATCACGCTGGCAGTGGTCGTCTCACGGCCTGGGTTGCGCAGATTTTCTATCTTTGCGCTCTATCTTGCCTGGAATTTGCTCATTGATCCGGCCTTCTATTACCTCCGCCTGCATCCGGCCTTATATATAAAACTCTATCCCTACGAACTGGCCATTGATGCTCTCTTTCAGTTCGGTGTGCTTTTTGAGCTATCGAGGTCCGTCTTCCGCCCCGTCGGACAATCCCTCCCAAAGTGGTTCCCTGTCCTCCTGAGTGTCGTGATCCTGGTCATATGCGCGGCGATCTGGCCTCTCGCGCGCAGGACGGGCGTTGATCTTGCCGGGAAGGATCGGCTTCTCCTCAACCTGCAGCAAAGCTTCTCGATCCTGCGCATCCTCTTCTTCCTGGCCCTTGCCGGGTTCAGCCAACTCCTCTCTCTCGACTGGCGCGACCGCGAGCTGCAGATTGCAACCGGCCTGGGCATATTCTCCATGGCTAGTGTGGCAGTCTCGGTGCTGCACACGCGTCCCGCGCTTCTGCCCCAATACGACCTCATGAACGAACTTGTACAGGTCAGCTATGTGTGTTCGCTGATTTATTGGATTGTGAGCTTTGTTCAGAAAGAGGCAGAGCGGCGCGAATTTACCCCCCAGATGCAGAACTTCCTCCTGGCGCTGGCAGGCAATGCCCAGGCTACACGGGTGGCCATGACGGATGCCAGAGATCCGGATCACGACACAAAGCGCTAGGCTGCAATTCCGACAAAACTGAACTTCGCTTGAGAGAAAGCCCGTCTCAGTCGTTACCCCGGCTCCTTACCTCCCGTACCTTACTTGCGGAACTTACCCGATCAAAACTCCACCGCACTGCGTCAAAATTGCACGGTTTTCCCGGGCTAGTCGGCAAGTTTTACCCGTTTTGTCTACAACTTTGGTGGTAAATGGCTCATTTTTTTCCCCATAGCAGAATATTTTCTGTTACTAGTAGTGGAACGGCCGAGAACCAGGCGGTCGCCTATGCTTCAAGTGCAGTTACTGAAAGACGGGCCTGAGGAACACCAATGATCGTGACTATCCTCGAAATCGTAGCGCTAGCTTGCCTCGGATTCTATCTCGTTCGCTGGCGAAGCGCGGTACGCCGCCGCAATGCTCAATCCTGGGACTCCCTGATGGCGCGTTTGCGTCCTGACTGGAGCGCCCGCGACCTGAGCGATCAGTTCCTCTGGAAAGAGGGACTCAACGCCACCCCCGACGACGCCTGGCACCGGATGGAAGGTCCCAAGGGTCTTTGGGCTATGTATCAGAATGCTCAGGTAATGACCGAAATGGCAGACTACGCCGCGCGACACAGCGAGAATGTGGATCGCTTGCTGATCGAAACGCTGCGCAGCGACGCCATGCAAATTCGGGTCTGCGTCCTGATGGCGCTCACGCAGTACGGGTTCTCTCGCGCCAGCGAAGGTGTCCGCATCAACGCGTTCCGAGCCGCCACCATGTACACCGGTATGGCAGCGCGCATGACGCAGTTGCTGCAGGAGATCGCTCCGGTGATGGTGCCCGATTTCGTCGCCGCCATGTAGGACATTCCTTCCCTAACCAGCCCCCCAGCCTCGGCTGGGGGTTTTCCTTTTGATCGCACCAAAGGAATATCTCAGGCCGGGTTCTGCGCCAGGAAGGCGTTGATCTGCGCAAACTCCCCCTCCCCCAGCTGGAAATCGATCGCTGGAGCCAGCCCCTCCACCTGCTTCCCGCTCCTCCCGCCCACAATCGCTGCCGTTATCGCCGGATGATGCAGCGTCCAAGCCACCGCCACCACGCCCGGACCGACTCCGTGCCCCGATCCAATCTCCCGCAGCAGGTCCACAAGGCGCAGGTTCCTGCTTAGCTTCGGCTCATTGAACTCCACGGCACGTCGCCGCCAGTCATCCGCGGGAAACGCTGCCACGCGCTCCGCGGTCATCGCACCCGTGAGCAGCCCGGACACCATGGGCGAGTAGTTGATGACGCCGATGTTGTTGGCCTGGCAAAACGGCAGAACCTCGGCCTCGATTGCCCGGCGCAGCATCGAGTACGGCGGCTGCAGGCTCGTGATCGGCGCAATCTTCTGCGCCCGCTTCATTTGTTCGACTGAAAAGTTCGAAACGCCGATCCAGCGCACCTTGCCCTGCTCTTTCAAGCGAGCCAGCGCCTCCCAGCCTTCCTCAATCTCCTCATCGGGATTGGGCCAATGCACCTGGTAGAGGTCAATGGTCTCCACTCCGAGTCGCTGGAGCGATCCATCCAGTTCCTCTGCAAGAGAAGTGGCCTTCAACGAACGATAGATCGACCGGTCCGCGTTCCAGCGCATCGAGCACTTCGTGAAGATCAGCGGCCGAGTGCCTCTCCACTCTGTGAGCGCGCGGGCAACCACTTGTTCCGAGTGCCCCAGCCCATAGATGGCGGCGGTGTCGATCCAGTTGATGCCCAGTTCCAGGGCGCGATGGATGGCGGCGACCGACTCGTTGTCGTCCTGCGGGCCCCAGGCGAACTCCCAGTTCCCTCCTCCGATGGCCCACGCGCCAAACCCAATTGCCGTCAATTCCAGATCAGAATTTCCTAGTGTGCGAAGCTCCGTCGAACTCATGGCCTTAGGATGACCCCGCGGGCCTGGCAGGCGCAAATCTTCCGCTCGATCCATAATCCCTTGTGCCCCGTTCCTCCGCATAGCGGCTGAGCGGGAAACGACGAAACGCCGCAACTGCCGGAATCCTCGCAGTCATCCCGAAGGGATGGTACGAACTCAGCCACGGGTGAAACCCGTGGACACCAGCCCTCAAGGCCCCGGAGTGGCGATGGAAAGACGCAAACTGAGAGCTGAAAACTGAGGGCCGATAGCTGCGTCTCACGCCGCGATTAAGAACCGCCCATCGCGCATGATCTGCTCTTCGCCCTCGGTCGATTCGAGCCAGATGTTGAAACCCAGCCCAACCACATCGATGTGCGTACCCGATCGCCAGGGCGCACCCGTGTGCTCGCCATACGGATTCCCAAAGGCAATGTGAATGCCTGGAAACTTCTCGTCTTGCAGAATGTTGCCGATCACACGCTCGACACCGAGATTGGTGCCAATGGCAAACTCGCCCACGCGATCAGAGTTCTCGTCCGTATGCGTGTAAGCCCAGAAATCCGTCTCCAGCTGCTTGTTCGCGCTCGCGCAGCTCACAATGCGATTGCCCTTGATCTCGATGGTGAGCGGTGTCGCGGCCAGCAGCCCATAGCGCGCGCACAGCCAGTCGCCCACCACGCCGTCCACCACGAAGGTCCCGTTCACCTCGCCCGGTGAAGTGAAACATTCGCCGCCGGGAAGATTGCCCCACTTCTCCGGCGAGATAATGCCTGACGTCTTGAACCACTTGTATCCTGGATTCATCTCCGCCGTAATGTCGGTTCCCGCGGCAGTCGTCGCACGGATCCGCGTCGCGCGGCGCACGCGGTCGAGCACCTTCTGGCTGAGCCGGTCCACCAGGTTGAAGTCAGCGCGCATGCCCTGGCACATAATCTCCGGCGTGATGTTCACCATGTGCGCATGGCGCATACGGCGCCGATTCACCACATCGGTCATCTGCATGCGCGAGTGCAATTCGTTCGGCTGCACCTGCACCGCGAAGATCGACACCTGCGAGCTCTCCATGTCTTCGAGCACCGCCCGCGGCATATCGGTCAGCGGCCGCGGCGCCAGGTCTTCGAGAATGAAAACATTCCACGGGCATCCGCGCTCGGCCAGCTGCGCTCCCAGGGCAGCAGCGATGGGCTCCGTGGCGCGATCGGTGATCAGCGTAACCTTCTCGGCTGGGTCGATCTGCAGGCAGGTGGTGACGGCGGAGTGAGCACCCTGGGTAAATTCAACAGGGTAATCGACGGCAAGAAGGTGGCGTGAAGCTTCAGTCATCCGTACGTTCAGGTCCTCGTGGAATTTCCCGCGGCACCGCAGCCACACCCCAAGCGGGATTCTTCTCTTGAGAGGTTAATGGAATCTTCATCGAAAAGAAATGAGGAAATACCCGCAGAATCCCGGCGATCTAGGCCCGCGTGTGATGATCCGCCCAGGCCTCCCGCAGCATCGCGGCAGCCTTCTCAGCGGGAATGCGCCGCTCCGCTTCGTTCAAATCCCGCCAGATCAGCCACGCGGCCAAACCCGCCGCCACCCCACCCACATAGAAGAGAACACGCGCCACAAAGCACCCCCCGATTCAGCGACTAGGATGCGCCGTAACCGCAGCGGGATGTGTGCTTCACGCGAGATCTAAAGACCGGCAGCGGTCTCCTCGGCCATATAGTCCACAACGACCTTCAGGTCGCCCTTCGATTCCTCGAAGACCTTGAGCTGCCGATCGGCGCCGGTACCCGTCTCCATAATCTTGCGCACACCGTTGATGGCCTCGCGGCTGCCTAGCTCGTCCACCACCGGATCGATCAGCGCCAGGTACTCTTCCAGCAGGTCGCGCAGCGGCAACTCCATCTGGCGGCCAAAGTCGATCAGGTTGCCGTCGAGCCCATACCGCACGGCGCGAAACTTGTTCTCCATCAGCAGCGGACGCGCGTAGTGGCGATAGTCCTGGTTGTTCTCGTGCAGCTTGTAAAGATAAGCCGCCGTCGCCTGGATCAGCGCGGCAATCGCCACCGTCTCTTCCGCGCGCAACGGAATATCGCAAGCCCGCACCTCGACCGTATTGAAGAACGGATGCGGCCGAATATCCCACCAGATCTTCTTGGCGTTGTCGATGCAGTTGGTCCGCACCAGCAGGCTAACGTAGCTCTCAAATTCGGAGTAGCTCGAAAACGCATCAGGAATACCCGTCCGCGGGAAGTTCTCGAAAACCTTGGCGCGGTAGCCTTTGTACCCCGTGTTCAGCCCCAGCCAGAAGGGCGAATTCGTCGCCAGCGCCATGATGTGCGGCAGAAAGTACCGAATCGAATTCATGATGCGGATCGCAGCCTCGCGGTCTTCAATGCCCACATGCACGTGCAGGCCGAAGATCAGGTTGGCACGGGCCACGAGCTGCAGATCCTTCACCACCTGGTGATAGCGCGGGTCAGGATAGATCTCCTGCGTACGCCAATCGGCGAAAGGATGCGTGGCGCCGGCAACCAGCTTCAATCCATGCTCTTCCGCCAGCTTGATCATCTCGCGGCGGAGTTCGTAGATGTCCTCGCGGGCTTCGTCGATGTTCATGCAAACGCGCGTGCCCACTTCCACCACCGAGGTGTGCATTTCGGCCTTCACGCGCTCCTGCAGGCGCAGTTTGCCCTGCGCAAGCATTTCGGTCTGAATGTGCGAGCGGAGATCGCGTGTGAGCGGATCGATGGTCTGGTATTCCTCTTCAATGCCGAGCGAGAACGATGGCCGCATGAGGTCTCCTGGGGAAAGAGCTTTGCGCAATTGTAAGGCACGGTTTAAAGACGAGCTGTCAGCTCTCAGCTTTCAGCTGTCAGCTGCGCCTCATTCCTCAACCGCTTCAACTCCATGCGTCCAGAGGGTCGACCTGAACGATGGTCTGGTTGGCAAGAAAATCCGCCCCGTTTACCGGTACTCGATACCCGTCTACCCCTCAGTTTTCGACTTGGGCCCCGAACCAGCAGGCTAAAAACAAGTAACTTACAAAGATCACCTCGCCTCCGGGTAGCAGTTTCCAGCTGAGAGCTGAAAGCTGACAGCTGAAAGCTGCCTTTACAATTTTTCGCTTTTTGTTCGCTTTTATGATATTGTCTTTCGCAGAATGAGTCTCTTCTCGCAACTCGAAGTCGAGCCCACCTTTGAAGACGTCTTCCCCGGCGCCATCCTGATGCGCGGTCTGGCCCTGCCCCAGGACGCCGAGTTTTTTGCAGCGATGCAGCGGGTGCTGGAAGCCGCGCCGTTGCACAACACCGCAACCCCGGGCGGTCTGCCCATGGGTGTGATGGTCTCCGACTGCGGCACGCCCGAGGCGTTTCGCCGTCGCTGGGACCCACTAAACCCTAACGTCCGCGCTCTCTGGCCACCGATCCCGCGCGTGCTGATGGATTTTTCGCTGCGGTGCGCCGTGCGTGCCGGCTTCCCGCACTTCCGCCCCGACTCCTGCCACATTAACCGCTACCATGCCGGGATCAAGCTCGGCATCCATCAGGACCGCCATGAGTTCGACCTCACCCAGCCGATTGTTTCCATCTCGCTCGGCCTGGAATGCACCTTCCTGCTCGGCGGCTTCCTGCGCACCGATCCAACCAAGCGCATTCTGCTGGAGCATGGCGACGTAATCGTGTGGGGCGGCCCTTCGCGGATGCGCTTCCACGGCGTGCAGCCGTTGAAGCCCGGGCATCACCCGCTCACCGGCCCCTACCGCTACAACCTGACCTTCCGCAAGATTGTTTGAAACAGTGGTCAGGGATCAGGTTTCAGGGGTCAGGTTTCAGGGGTCAAGTTTCAGAGGTTTCAGCGATTCGTGCTTTGTAATAAGGGCCCGACTTTCAGTCGGGCCGCACGCCCACGCCCAAAGCGATTGGGCTTTAGCTGTCGTGTCTCAAGAGGTTGTTTACATCGAGACCTGAGGCGGCTGATGGGTGCATTCTGATTGAGGCTAGCATGGGGTCGATGCCAGTTGTAATCGTGGATCCATGGAAAGAGGTGGTTTTCTCTTTCCGCTGAGTTTTGGTAGAGCCGGGCATAGGCCCATTCGCGGATGGCGGTCTGGATGAAGCGTTCCGCTTTGCCATTGGTCCGGGGGGTGTAGATGCGGGTGCGGATGTGTCGCATCTGGAAGTGGCGGCAGGCGTCGCGGAACCGGTCGGCGCAGAAGCAGGGGCCATTGTCGGTCATGACGCGACGGACCTGGATTCCGATGTCTTAGAAAATAGGCAACAGCCTGGCGAAGGAATGGGCTGCCGAAGACAGCTTTTTCGTCCGGCATCATGGCCAGTAGGCCATGCGGGAGTAGTCGTCGATGGCCACGTAAAGGAACTCCCAGCCGGCGCCTCGGGTTTCATCCTGAGGATTGCCGGTGATGCCATGGCCGGGCTTGACGATGCGGGCCAGCTTCTTGATGTCGATGTGCAGCAGATCGCCGGGTGCATCGTGCTCGTAGCGCACGATGGGGACTGGCCGGCTCCAGCATCCTGGCCTTGTTCAGTTTTAGCCGAGTGAGGATGCGGCTGATCGTGGCGCGGCTCAGCCCGGTGGCCTTGGCGATCTGCACCCCGGTCCAGCGTTCGCGGCGCAGCGCTCCACGGCCCGCCAGCTCCGGCGCAATACTGCGCGGCGATCGATGAGGACGCCGAGGATCCACAAGCCCCGCACGGCCCTGCTGCGAAACCGCTTAACCCATTTGGAAGCACTCTGCCGGCTGAGCCCGCGCTCGGCTGCCGCCTCGCGCAGGCTCAGCCGGCCTTCCAACACTTTTCGCCAATGCCTCTCGACTGAATATCGTCAATCGAGCATGATGATGGTAGTCCATTCGATCTCCTGAGAATCTTTTGCTTTGCAACATCAGCTTCACAGTTCTTGATCGAATGGACAACAACCTGTTGAAACTTCACATTTAGCCCCTGCGCCCGCATCCGCGATGCTGTAACGCCACGCAAACCCATACACAGCGCGCTAATCCTTCGATTTTGAATCCGAGTCTTTCGGCAGCTCCAGATACACCAATCCGAATTTGGTTTTTCCCTGATCCGCGGAATCGGTGCCCACAATGCGGAAACGCAACGGCGTGCCTGCGCGCAGCTCATGATTCGTGGAAGAGCTGCTTCCGTTCACTTCGAGATTGCCGTGCCCCTTGCTGGAACAGGTGAGGCCGCTGCGGGTGACCGTGAGCGATCCCACCGGCTTGCCGTTCGCGCACTCCAACACTTCGCCATACTTCGACAGCGGCTTGCGGTAGTAATCGAGAACGCGCGCGGGCGAGTCGTCGGTGAGGTAGCTGGCTGCCAGCAGCTTGAAGTTGAATCCATTCATGGCGAATCCCAGATTCGCTGAGGAGTTGTCGTCTCCCTCCTTGGCCGGCACAGCTCCTGGGTAGACGGGCAGACCGATGTCTTTCGCGGTGGCGTGCGAGTTCGCGTGCAGGTCCATATTGAAGCCTGAGTCTTGCGCTCCGCAGAGCAGCGCGCTGCCACCAAACACAACGCCGCAAAGAAGCGCGAAAAACGGGGAACGGAATCGTTTGCTCAAAGAGGGATATCCTTCGGTCGAACAGAGCAGGATACGGCTCCGCGCGGCGAGAAGTTCCCTCCACAATCGAGCGTTGTCCTGAGCCGGACTGCCCGCGGTCATCCCGGAGGGATGCTACGAACTTAGCCACGGGTGAAACCCGTGGACGCCAGCCCTCCTGAATATCCGCCGCGCCGGCGGTACGGCGTGAGATGCCATGAGCGCCCTAGAGCCTCGACCAGCACGAGAAGAGCGGGCAGTTCTCAGGCCTTGACCGTCTTGGCCGGTCGCGTTTTTTTCTTTGCAACCGGCGCCTTTGCCCTCGCAGCGCTCTCAGCTCCCAGGAACGCAGCCCAGCGCAGTTCCGGAACAGCCGGCGCAGCCTTTGCCTTCTCGATCGCAAGGTCGGCCACTTCGCGAATGATCCATTCGAAGTTCTTCGGCCCCACGGAGTGAAGGTCAGCGTCGGGCGCGGGGTTCATGAAGTCGATCGCGTACGGAATGCCGTTCTCCACAGCAAACTCGACCGTGTTCAGGTCGTAGCCCAAGGCGCGGCACAGCTTCAGCGCGTCGGTCTCCACGCGTTTCATCAGCTTCCGGTCGTACGCAGGCGGGTTCTGAATGTAGCGCTCGTGGTGCGGCTTGCGCGGATCGTAGGGCATGATGTGCACATTCTTCTGCCCCACCACATAGCAGCGGAAGTACTCCTTGAACTCGACTGCCTTCTGGTAGGTCATGCACAGATCGCGCGACTGGTCATATGCCTTGAAGAACTCGAGCCGGTTGTGGATGTGGTGTACATCGCGCCAGCCGCCGCCATCGACGGGCTTCAGAAATCCGTGCTCGCCCACATAGGCAAACATCTCGTCCCAATTCAGTGGGTACTGCAGGTTGCGCATGGAGCGGTCCGTCGTTCCCTCGGGATGCACCTTGTGCGGCAAAATCACGGTCGCCGGGATCGCCACGCCCAGCTTGGTCGCGAGCGAGTAGTTGAAGAACTTGTCGTCCGCCGACCACCAGAACGGATTGTTGATGATGATCGTGCCGTTCAGCGCCGCATGTTTCAGAAACGCGCGATAAAACGGAATGTCGTGCGAGATGCGATCGACAATCACGGAATACTGCGGTGCCTTGTCGAGCCGGACCGCTCCGGTCTCCACAAACTCCGCATGAATGCCATCGATCTTCCGCGCGTTGATGTGCTCCACCAGTGCGGGCGGAAAGCTGTTCTCCATGCCGAACAAGATGCCGATCTTCTTCATGTCGCGCGAACCTCCAGCGGCGTCGCATGCGGCCCTCCGTTGGCCGCCGCAACTGCCATTCTTCCCTTCAGTGTAAGGCACACGGCGCGTCGCCCATCGGCAGCTTGCGCGCCGTTCCTTCCTGTGAGACCTTCAACCCTGATTGACACAGCGTTCACCCCGAATTCACAGACCCTTTAAAGATCGCCTGTACGCTCCACGCATGAGAAATCCGTTCGTTCCCTGCAGATCTCTTTTCTTTATCGGCCTGTTGATTGCAACCCTCTTCCCCACCGCAAAAGCGCAATACGAAGACGGCAGCCTGGTAGGTGCCGTGCATGATTCCACAGGCGCAGCCGTCAGTAATGCCGCCGTCACGGTCACAAATATTAGCACGGGCAACGTGATCAAGGTGACCGCTGACGCCTCAGGAAACTACGAAGTCCCTTCTCTGCGTGTCGGCGTCTACAACATCGATGCCGCCGCTTCAGGATTCGCCGCATGCAGAGGCCAAGAACATCACCATCTCCGTTGCCGGCCGCCAGCGCATCGACCTGACGCTGAAAGTTGGCACAGGCCGCCGCGACCACCGTGGAAGTCAGCGACGTCGCGCTGCAGATCGAAACCGAAACCAGCGAGCGCGGCGAGAACATCTCCGAGCTACCAGACGGAGGCTCTGCCGCTGGTCAGCCGCAACTACTCCGATCTGCTGGCGCTGGTCACCGGTTCGCGCCAGGCGCCCACCGCCGCGACGACCACCGCCGTCACGAGCCTGGTGCGGCAGGATCGTACAACGTGAACGGCCAGCGCAGCATGTTCAACAACTTTCTTGCTCGATGGCCTGGACAACAACGCCTACGGCGAGAGCAACCAGGGCTTCGACAACCAGATCATCCAGCCGCCGCCGGACTCCATCTCGCAGTTCCAGGTGGTGACCAACAACGAGAGCGCGGAGTATGGCCGCTCGTCCGGCGCGACCGTCAACGTGGCCACGACGCAGCGGCGACGAACGATTTTCACACCACGCTCTACGAGTTTCTGCGCAACACGGATCTGAACGCGTTCGGCTACATCCACGCCGATCAGCGGCACGCACCCGATCGTCAAGCCGGGATTCAACCGCAACCAGTTCGGCGCCAACTTCGGCGGGCCGATTATTAAGAACAAGCTGTTCTAGTTCGTCGACTACGAAGGCTTCCGCCAGACGCTCACGCCCACCGTCGTGCTGACGGTGCCGACGCAGAACGAAATCAACGGCATCCTCGCCGTCGATGTGCAGGATCCGTTCAAGCCGGGCACGTACTACAAGGCGGGCACGTCGATTCTGACTTCGCCAGACGTCAGCCCGATATCGCGAAGCAGATTCTCGGCTTCTTCAGCGATCTGCCCTCGCAGTGCCAGATCGCGCCGGGAACGGCCGGCATCAATGCCACCACGGGCGTCGACACCAACGATTGCGCCACCAACGCGCCCTTTACCGACAACGCGGACAAGGGCGATCTGCGGCTTCGACTTCCAGCAGAGCGACAAGACTCATGGTTTCTCGAAGGTCAGCGACCGCAAAGAAACGGGCATCAACTATCCCACGCTGCCGCTGCCGCTCGATGGCCAGACCAACGGCCGCATCAAGATTCTCGATCAGCAGATTGCCCTCGGCTACACGCGCCTGATCGGCGCTAACAAAGTGCTCGACGCGCGCACTGGGATTGTCTGCAACGCGCGCCGGCAAATACACGCTCTCGATCGGCGACAACGCGATCGTGATTCCCGGCCTGCCCACCGATCCCGACGTGGCCGGCGGCCTGCCTTCGACGAGCATCTCGGGCGGATTCACCGCCTTCGGCCGGCAAAGCACCAATCCGCAGTGGCAGTATCCTTCCCTGCTCGATCCCAAGGTGAACTTCTCGTGGGTCAAAGGGAAACACTCGTTGAAGTTCGGCTACGAGTACGAGCACGTCTGGATGCAGGTGCAGGACTCGAACCCGCTCTATGGTTCGTTCACCTACGGCAAGGGCTACAGCGCCTGCCCGGCAACGCGCCGGGACTGGCCTGCAACAACCCGACGGCGGCGGCCGACACGTACTGGGCCGACTTCCTCTTCGGCACGACCAACAACTACGCGCTTGCGACTTACTTCCGCGCGCACCTGCTGCAGTCGATGGACAACGCGTATGCGCAGGACGACTGGAAGGTAACCCCAACCTGACGCTGAACCTGGGCCTGCGCTGGGAGTATGGCTCGCCGTACTCCGAGGCGCACAACAACCTCTCCAACTTCGATCCGGCAACGGTGACCATGCTGACGCTGACGCCGGGCTACAACGGCAGCTCGCCTTCATTACTCCCTATAGCGGCGGCGGCGTCTACGGCAAGACGCTGGTCAATCCCGCGCTGGGCGACTACGCGCCGCGCGTCGGCTTTGCCTACGCAGTCACGCCGATCGATTGCAGTCCGTGGCGGCTTCGGCACCAGCTTCGTGCACTACACGCGCGCCGGCTCCGGCGACATCCTGCGCCATCAACGCGCCCAACGCGCTGTTTGTCTCCGTCACGCAGCCTGCCACGGCAACCGCCGCGGGCTATCGCACCGTCGACCAGGGCTTCCCGCCGGACTCGCGCGACCAACTTCAGCCCCGGCACCGACAACATCACCTACATTCCGCAAGAACACCAAGGACAGCTACGTCGAGAGCTACTTCCTCAGCGTGCAGAAGTCGCTGGCGAAAAATACGCTGCTCGACATCGCCTACATCGGCAACCACGGGCTGAAGCTGCAGGGGTTTATGAACGCCAACCAGGGCAATCCGGCGCTGGGCGTGGCCAATCCCGACCAATCCCACGCGGGCGCGGGCTTCGTTCGGCCTTATCCAACGTGGGGCGGGCTGGTGGGCACGACCTACGACTATGGCGACATCACCGAGGCGCTCAACGAGCTTCTACTCGCACTACAACGCGCTGCAGGTGCGCTATGAACAGCGCTTCGTGGAGGGACTGACGCTGCTGAACTCGTTCACGTGGGAACACTCGCTCGACAATGCCTCTGCATCGCTCGAAGGCAACACGCCTTCGCCGCAGAATGCTAACAATCTGCGCGCCGATTACGGCCAATCGGACTACAACCTGCCGGTCGCCAATGTGCCCAGCCTTGTGTATGACCTGCCGGTCGGCCATGGACGTCCATACCTATCGCAGCGCCAATCCGCTTGTCGACGCGATTGTTGGCGGATGGCAGATCAGCGCCATCAACACAGTCGCAGGCGCGGAACGCCGTTCAACATGACTTACACGCCCAACTCGGCCAACGTGGTGTCGCCGCAGATTTCGGCGACCTATCGCGGCGCCAATGAGTATCGCCCGAACGCGCGTCGCCGGGAGCAGACGTCACGCTCTGCCACTCACGGCCACTCGTGCCTGAAGGACGCGAACGCCGGCGAACGGCACGATTCAGTATGTCAACTACGCGGCGTTCACGTTGCCCGCAACCAAGGACGCCAGCGGAAACCTGCTCAGCCCCTTCGGCAATGCGGGCGCGCAATCCCGGGCGCACGCCGAACTATCTTCGAGACGGACCTCGACATGAACAAGCGCTTCAACACGCCCGATCGAGCGCATGAAGATCGAGTTCCGCGCGGAGCTCTACAACATCTTCAACCACACCAACCTCTACCTGCCTGCCAGCGGCTTGAGCGGAACGCTCTCGACCGCGACCAGCATCAACAACCCGACGACGGGCGGCGCGATCTCGGGCACGTTCGAGCCGCGGATCGTGCAGTTCGGGCTGAAGGTCGTGTATTGATCCATCCCAACTTCTCTCGCAACCACCCGCGCGGCCTTCGCGCGGGTTTTTTTGTGCCCGTGTCTACATAGAGTCACGCGTCACCGATTGCCATTTG
>CAVTTW010000010.1:0-145273 GCA_963737665.1 uncultured Acidobacteriaceae bacterium | reverse complement strand
CGCCCGGCAAGCTGTAACGCCCTGTCGGCAACATGGAAGTTTTTCCAAGCCATCCTCTTCGTCTCCGGACTTATGCGGATCTGGCCCCCGCCAGCATCTTCCCGGCCACCCGCCCCACCCCGCGCAGCAGGCCTTTGACCGGCCATTGGCCCCGCTCGTCGGGAAAGAATATCTCTCCGCTTCGCTTGACCTCGGGCCGGTAATACCAGCGCTTCAGCAGTGCCAGGTGG
Organism: uncultured Acidobacteriaceae bacterium; assembly: GCA_963737665.1. Classification (GTDB taxonomy): domain Bacteria; phylum Acidobacteriota; class Terriglobia; order Terriglobales; family Acidobacteriaceae; genus Telmatobacter. Next base: position 145,043 of record CAVTTW010000010.1, on the reverse strand, counting down.
CCCTGCCGTACCGTAGACGACAGAGGGCCGCCTGCAGCCGGCTCATCTCCTTCAAGCAATTCCAGGACACTCTCCATCCGCACCTCGAGCATGGTACGCGCCGCCTTGCGCGCACTGGGCGTATCAAGGCCCGCGCCAACGCCGTCGGAACTTTCTACCGTCTCCTGTTCTCTGTTCCCAGCCTGACCCCTGATCCCCAACCCCTGATCCCTGATCTCCGGCTCCTCCACCACCGCCTCCAGCGCCAGCGGCTGCGCAAACAGCGAACTCGACCCCGACTGCTCATTCTGAATCCGCATGCCCAGGGTTGAGAATTCCACCGGGCCGCGCATTCGGCCTTCTTCGTACAAAAACACCGCCACCGCGTCCGGCTCCGCTGCGGCCTGCAAAATCACCGCCCGCAACTGGCTCAATGGCCGCACCAGTTCGGGCGCCAGCCCGCGCACGCTCTCCACCTTCTGCACCTGAGCATGCAGCGCCGCCGCCGTTTCGAATTCCAGATCTGCCGAAGCCTCGTCCCGTTTCGCCCGCAGGGTCACCAGCTTGCTCTCCCCGCGCGTGGCCAAAAACCTCTCGACCGCAGAAGCCTCCTCGGCATACCGCTCGTCCGAACACCCCTTGTAGCAGGGCGCCAGGCACATCTTCATCTCCGAATACACGCATCCCGGGTGGCTGGGGTCGGGATTCAAGTCATCGGTGCATCGCCGCAGCAGAAAGAGCTTCAGGGCCTCCTCGGCAAACCGCTCCGCCGCGGCGCGCGACGCGAACGGCCCATACGCCCAATCCGCTTCGCGCTGGCTGGGCCGGTTGGTCACCGTCACCCGCGGATACGGATTGCTCCCCAGATAGCGAACAAACGCCGGCGCGCCCAGGTGCATGCGCTCCAGGGCCTTCGTCCCGTATACCCCCTGAAGCATTTCGAACTGGAGAAAGAGCGACTCGAACTCCGACCCCGTCAGCCGCCACTCGATCCGCCGCACCCGCCCCGCAAGCTGCAGCCGTTTGGGGTGCTTCGCCGACGGCTGCAGCAGCCGCTCCAACCGCCCGCGCAGGTTTGGCGTGCGCCCGATGTACGGCTCCGCGTGGGAATCTTCCCCATACAGCGCAAACACCGCCGGCTGCTCCGGCAGTAGCGCCAGCGCCGTCTTTGCCTCAGCAGGATCGAAAGGGATGGACTGAAACCCGGTGGACACAGCCAGCCTCCGCTCAGGCGCCCGCCAGCGTCATGCCGTCAATGCGCAGCGTCGGCGACGCCACCGATCCGCGAAACACCAGGTCATTCCCGATCGCCGTCACGTGGCGCAGCATCTCGGCCATATTCCCCGCAATGGTGACTTCTTCGACGGCATGCGTGAGCTGGCCATTCTCGATCCACAGCCCCGTTGCCCCGCGCGAATAGTCGCCGGTCACGAGGTTCACGCCGAACCCCATCAGGCCGGTCACATACAGACCCGCGGTCACGCCGCCGATAATCTCCTCCGGGGTCAGCTTGCCCGGTTCGAGGTACAGGTTGCCGCACCCGATCCCCGGCGTCCCGGCCAGTCCCCGCGAGGCGTTATGTGTCGACTTCATGCCCAGCTTGCGGGCCGTGTAGGTGTTGAGGAGGTAGCTGCGCAGGACGCCCCCCGTCACCACCACGGTGCGCCGCGACGGCAGACCTTCGCCGTCGAAGGGAGATGAGCCAAATCCGCCCACGCCAGAAGGCAGCAGCATGGCATTGTCATCGATAATCGTGAGCCCGGGAACAGCGATCGACTCACCCAGCTTCCCGGCCAGAAACGAAGCATGGCGCCAGATGGAATCCCCCGAAGCCGCCTCAAAGATTGACCCGATCAGCGACCGCGCCACCTCCGGCGCAAACACGATGGGCACCTGCTGGGTGGCCATCCGGCGCGCTCCCAGTTTGCGCAGCGTACGCCGCGCGGCCTCTTTGCCCACCGACTCCGGCGATTCGAGATCCCCGATGCGGCGCGCACTCGACCACCAGCCATCGCGCTGCATGGCGCCGTTTTCATCTTTCGCCAGGGGAGCCGCCGAGACTCCCGCATAACTGCTCCTGTATCCGCCCACAAACCCGCGCGAATTGGCCAGCACCTTGCGCCCCGTCGATGCGTCAAAGCTCCCGCCATTGGAATTCGTAATGCGCGGATCGGCCGCCAGCGCCGCCGCCTCCGCGCGCCGCGCCCACTCGATCCGCTCTGGCCCGTCGAACGAATACACATCGTCAAAATAGAGGTGCAGATCGCCCGAAACCGATCCGAACTCACCCGCCTCCGGCAGGCCCGCGAAAGGGTCTTCCTCGGTCAGCTTGGCCAGTGCTACCGCTCCTTCCACCAGCAGGCGAATCCCATCCGGGGTTAAGTCGCTGGTCGAAGCCGTACCCGACCGCTTGCCCAGAAACACCCGCAGCCCCAGTCCCCGCGAGCCGGACTCCTTCAGCGTCTCCACCTCGCCCATGCGCACGGTTACGGAGAACTCGTCACCCTCGCGGACTACGGCCTCGGCATCGCTGGCGCCGGCTTTCATCGCCAGGGCCACCACATCGGCGGTCAAAGATTCCAGATCGTGAGTCGTCAATTCGCGTTGCGCAACAGCTTCAGCCATGGGTCAACACTATCAAAACCACGTTTGCTTCGGCACTTGCCCGGTGCGGCAGTTTCGACAGTCTGGATAAGCGGCCCGACACATATTCCGTCTCGCATCGACTGTTCGTTTCTGATCAGCAACTTTCGATCCCGGACAGAAATCGCGTTGCCGATGGCCGTCAGGAAACGGAACTTAGTTATGAATCAGCGACTTGAAGGTGGAGCGCTTTTGGCTGGCGACGTGCACGGTTCAGGCAGATCGCACCCTCGTGCAGAGACCGGTCGAAGGAGGCCTGTGAATTCCCCAATGTTCCGATTCATTGCTCGTGTTGTGGTTCCTGGCGTGGTATCTGTCTTCGTCCTGGCATGCGTGGCCGACGCCCAGGAAGGCATGCCCAATCCGATTGCGGCGCCGAATCCGCTCACGACGACTCTCTCCATTTTCCGCACCAACATGCAGGACAAGATCCTGAAGTCGGCGGACGCGATGCCGGAGTCCAAGTACAGCTACCGGCCGACGAAGGAGGTTCGCTCGTTTGCCGAGATCCTGAATCATGTGGCGGACATCTCTTACACGTTGTGTTCGAGCGTCAAGGGGGAAGCGAACCCCGCCGCGGCCACCGCGAAGCGCTCGAAAGCCGAGATCGTGGCGTATCTCAAAGGCTCGTTCGATTACTGCGACGGCGTGTACGCCGGGTTTACCGATGCGCACCTCAACGATCCGGCGGATTTCTGGGGAACCAAGACCAACAAGATGTTCGTTTTGACGCAAGTCGGAAATCATGACGCCTTGCATTACGGCAATCTGGTCACGTATCTGCGCATCAATGGCCTGGTGCCATCGGGCGGCTGGTTTTGAAGGTCCGCCCGGCGCCATTCGACTGAATATTTCCTGCATGGAAGCGGGGCGCGCGGGTGTCGTGGATACGCGGCACCTGGCTCTCTTTTTGTGGCTTCATTTTTGTGGCTTCAATCGTTAGGGACGGCTTCCGAATTGAGCTCATTCCATCCATTGCCCTGTGCGCGTCAATTGAGAATTGGAATGAAGTTCTTTGAGAACGGGACGGGGCCATCGTGGTTCGCAGACCTATGGAGCTATTGCAGACTAGCGAGAAACGCATCTATGTCCTTCAGCACCTCGGCCTCGTTTGACAGAAATACATAGTGATTCGCACCTGGCAGCGTAATCACATGCGCCGTGGGCACTCCATTTTCCACCGACTCTCCTGCTTCTCGGTTAAAGCTTCCAGTGCGGTGGAATAAGTCTTGGCTGCGGTTTGCACCGAAGGATCTGTATTCTCGTCAACCCAGATTCCTTGGCTGTGTGGGTTTGCGAAGATGACAAGCGCAGGTACCGGAATAGCGGTGTATTTCTTCGTGCCCGTCATAAGCGGCATGAACAGGGCGGTGCCGGGAAGATCACGTTGTTTCCCCACCCCTCCGTCAGGAGTGGATTCCCTCTGCGCGCGGAGTTCTGCTTCGGGAAAGAGGAATCCGTTCACTCGCTCATAATATTTCTGCAAGGCGCTGAAACTGGCCAAATCCGTTTGACCGGGCGGCGGAGGTTGAGGTCCCTGAAGTTTCTGGATTTCCATAATGCTCGCTCCCGTGCCGTTGTCAAAAGCATACGAATACGCGGCATCCATATAGACCAGTCCCGCCACTCGGTTCGGATGACTATTTGCAACTGAACTCAACTCCACTCCAGCGATCGAGTGTCCCACGAGGACTGGTCCCTTCAGATTGAGCGAGTCAATCACCGCGACTACATCATCGCCAAGGCGATCTGCCGGATGATCTGTTGCTGAATAACCGGAGGCACCGAACCCACGCCGGGTAATGCCGAAGACATGGTGGTGAGCCGTGAGCTTCGGCGCGAAATCGTCGAAAACGTGAGCCGTATTGCCGCCCCCGGCCAGTAGAATAATCGGCCTGCCAGAACCGCCCCAATCGAGCACCTCCAACCGAACGTCCTTGTCTACGGTTACAAATCGAGTAGTGTGGGGGGATGGATCTTTCCAGACAGCTAAGGTCTGCGAATGAAGGGGAACCGCGAGGAAAGCGAGCAACACAGAACCAGCTAGACAACTGCAATGAGACATTGGACGGTCCATTCCTTGTCCAGTACCTACGCAGCACCTGTTCCCTCGTTAACTACATATTCGGTTACCAGAACACGTTCAGTTGACGACAAATCGCCGAGGCGCTCACTGACCTTGGTGGGGATCAAGGGCGTAACTGTTACCCTGGCGGCGGCTGAAGGGCCGCCGATCGGGAAGTTTGGGCAGATAACCGCGGAGGCTTGGCTACGCTCGGCATCACGCGGCAGGAAGTCCGCTCAGGTGGTCAGCGTCCGGTGCCGCCCACCGTCATCCGGTCCAGCTTGATGGTGGGCATGCCTACGCCTACCGGCACGCTCTGGCCGTCTTTGCCGCAGGTGCCGATGCCCTCGTCGAGCTTGAGGTCGTGGCCCACCATCGAGACGTACTTCAGCGCCTCCGGTCCGTTGCCGATCAGGGTGGCGTCGCGCACCGGGGCGGTGATCTTGCCGTCTTCGATCAGGTACGCCTCGGAGGCCGAGAAGACGAACTTGCCGTTGGTGATGTCCACCTGGCCGCCGCCGAAGTTCACGGCGTAGAGCCCGCGCTTCACCGAGCGCAGAATGTCTTCCGGCTCGTCGTCGCCGGCCAGCATGTAGGTGTTGGTCATGCGCGGCATGGGGATGCAGTGATAGCTCTCGCGCCGTCCCGAGCCGGTATTCGCCGTGCCCGTCAGCCGCGCCGAAAGCTTGTCGGTCAGATAGCCCTTGAGCACGCCGCCCTCGATCAGCACCGTCTCCTGGGTCGGCGAACCTTCGTCGTCGACGTTGAGCGAGCCGCGCCGGCCTTCCATGGTGCCGTTATCGACGACCGTCACCTTGGAGCTGGCCACGGACTGGCCGATCAGGCCGGTGAATGCGGAAGTCCCCTTGCGGTTGAAATCGGCTTCGAGCCCGTGCCCCACGGCCTCGTGCAGCAGCACGCCCGGCCAGCCCGGACCGAGCACCACCTGCATCTCGCCTGCCGGGGCCGGCACTGCGCCGAGCTGCAGAATCGCTCCGCGCGCCGCCTCGCGGGCCAGGTCCTCGGGGCTCTTGGAGCCGACAAACTGCCCCAGTCCCGCGCGGCCGCCGGCTCCCGAAGATCCCTTGGTGGTCAGTCGCGCCTTCCTTGGCGATGACAAACGCATTGAGGCGGCCAGCGGCTGCGTGTCGCTGGCAAACGACCCGTCGGAGGCGGCAATCAGGATGCGGCGCAACTCTTCGCTGTAGCTGGCGCGCACCTGGATGATGCGCGGATCAAAGGCCCGCGCCGCGCGGTCCACGCGCAGAATCAGTTCCAGGCGCGCGGCCAGGTCGAGATCAAATCCACCCAGCGGCACGGGATAGAGATCGGCCGCGGGCGCCTCGGTAAATCCCTGCACCGGCTGCTTCGCGGGACCGGAAGCAATCAGAGCCGCGGTCCGCGCGGCGTGCAGCAGCCGATCCGGATTGAGGTTGTCGGTGTACGCGTAGCCGGTCCGCTCGCCGGAAAGCACGCGAATGCCGCATCCGGCGCTGGTTCCCTGGCTGGCCGACTTGACGATCTGCTCGTCGACGCCCAGCCCGATCGCGGTCACCGATTCAAAGTAGAGATCGGCGTAATCGCCGCCCGCCGACAGGGCTTCGCCCAGGCAGCGCTCCAGAAGCCGCTCGGTGATGCCAAACTTTTCAAAAAAATAGCGTTTGTGGGAAGGAGAAGAGGGGGGCGCAGAATTCATCATCGTACTTCTCAGTTTACGCCGCTTTTCGATGGCGCGGAAAGCTGGTGCGCCACGACACAACCTAGTTCCTCTTTTGATTCGGATGGGGCGCTTTGTAACACGAAGGTGTATATCCGCGCCGCACCACCGGTGCTACTCTCAAGCCATGAAGAAAATCTTAGCCGCCACCCTCCTCCTTATGGTGGTTGCCAGCCCGGCTATTGCCTCGGCGAAGCGCCATCATAAGCACCACCACCACGCCGCCACCCAACACACCCAGCACCGGCCTGCGTAAACACGGTTTCGGCCCCGCGCCTGTACGTTGACAGGGGCCGGACCGTACGCGGCTTCTTTCCGCATTCCGAGCGCATGATCGAGTTGGCGCCATGACCGAAGCGCATTCCGTCACAGACCAGTTCGACCCTCGCTATCCCATCGGCCGCTTCACGCCTTCGCTAACCATCAGCCTCGATGACCGCGCCGCATATATAGAAACCTTGCGCGCACTGCCGGAGCAGATCACAGCCGGCGTGCGCGGTCTCGAGGATGCGCAACTCGACACTCCCTACCGCGAGGGCGGCTGGACCGTCCGCCAGGTCGTCCATCACGTCGCGGACAGCCACGCCAATTGCTACATTCGCTTCAAGCTTGCGCTCACAGAAGACGCCCCGACCATCAAGCCATACGACGAAGCTGCCTGGGCCCGGCTGCCCGACAGCGACATGCCGGTCGACGTTTCGCTCGCGTTGATCGCATCCCTTCACCTGCGCTGGGTCGTTCTCATCCAATCGATGCCTGACGCCGACTTCGCCAGAACCTTTTATCATCCCGAACTCGGCCCGCAGTCCCTCTCCACAGCCCTGGCCCTCTACGCCTGGCACTCGCGCCATCACACCGCGCATATCACCACCCTGCGCGCCCGGATGGGCTGGTAGCCGGAACCATGCTTGCCGGCAAGTCCACTTCGGCGCGTGGCCGTCGCGGTCAGGAGGCCGATCCAATCCCGGCGGCTGCCCTGGCCAAAGGGGTTGAAGACTACCTCGCCCAGCACCCCGCCGCCGCCATCCTGGAAGACGGCCGCGTTCTCTTCGACATGCGAACGGCACGCTACTCGGTGGCCGACTCTCACGGCCGATGCCTCCTCCAGCTGTGGAGCGAAGAACGCAACCTGATCCGCACGGTCGTCGATTTGCAGCCACGCGCTCAGTGCCTGCGCCTCATCACCCGCCGCATGGGCGCACCCAAGCCCCAGGCGCTTGAACTCGTCCCCACCAGCGACCGGCGCACGCCCACGGCCCGGGACGCGGCGCGCCGCCAATATCAGCGGCTCCTCGAACGGGTTCTGACCCGCGCCTTTCTGGGCTCCAAAGTCGACGGCCTGCGCTCGGCGATGGATCTCGAACACAGCTTCGGTCCCGCCTACGTGCGCGGCCGACTGCTCAAGGGCACTGCCGCTGACGCCATCATCGGTGTCAGCGCCGCGGAGCCTGCATCCACCATCGACGGCGTCCTCACCCTCGGCATCCTCTGGCTCGACTATTGCCGCCAGCATGCCGAGTCCCGCCGCCACTATGGTGGACTCAAAGTCGTGGTGCCCGCCGGGGCCTGGCGCACCACCGCCGAGCGCATGGCGTGGCTCAACCAGGCCGCCGCCGACTTTCAGCTTTTCACCCTTGACGAACGCAGCGAAGAGCTCGCGCCCGTCGACTTTCGCGACACCGGCAACCTCGAATCGCGCCTGGTGCACGCCTTCTCTGCCTCGGCCGCCATCGAGCGCTGCCAGATCGGCCTTGACCGGCTGCTCGCGCTTCTTCCACCCGGAGCAAAGGACCGCATCGAGGTCCATCCTCGTTCTGCCGCGGAGGTCGGCCTGCTGCTGCATGGCCTCGAATTTGCGCGTGTCCGCCACGGGGTCGCCGCCAACTCGTTCTCCCCTGAGGACGAAGTCACCTTTGGCGCGGGCGCCAACGAAACCGCTCTCACTGAGGAAAACGAACCCCTGTGCCGCGAACTCTTCGCCCGCCTCTTCTCCAGCCGCCATCCCGGCGGCCACCACACCGATCCGCTCTACCGCCTGCAGCCCGAACGCTGGCTCGAATCCCGTCTGCGCGCCGCCATTGACGAACTGCTGCCAGGCTTGCGCGGCGACCTGCTTTACTCCCAGGTACCGGCGCTCTCCAGCGGTGATCGCGGCCTGCTCGATCTGCTCACCCTCGATCGCACCAATCGCCTCACCGTCATTGAGCTCAAGGCCGACGAGGACTTGAATCTGCCCCTGCAGGCCCTCGATTACTGGATCCGCGTCCGCGCCCTGAATGACGACCGCAAGTCCGTCACCGGCAACAGTCGTCCCCTCTCCGCTTTCGAGCGCCAGGGCTACTTTCCGGGTGCGGAGGTATCCGCGCGCCCGCCGCGCCTGCTCCTCGCCGCTCCTGCCCTGCGCATCCACCCTGCCAATGAACTGGTGCTCCGCTATCTTTCTCCCCAGGTCGAATGGGAACTGATCGCCCTGGGCGAACACTGGCGCCGAGAACTCAAGGTCGTCTTCCGCAAACACAGCGCAACATTCGAATAGAAAGCTGCCGGACGCAGAAAAGCCCGGGTCGTTGGCGGCCCGGGCTTCCCGACTCACTTTCGTTCGCCTTACTGCAATGCCGTAATCAGCGCCGCCTTGGGGCTGCCCCATCCGGTCACCAGGTCATAGCCCGTCACCGCCGAGTAGCTGCCCGACTTGCCGCTCGTGATGTCGTGGAAGTCGGTGCTGTACTGCGACGTCACATTCTGCGGCATAGATGGTCGGATTGATGAATCCGATCGTCTTCAGCCGCTCGAGACCCGCTGCTGGTTCACCAGGGCAATGAACCCGGCCCACATGGGCGCCGCAAAACTGGTGCCACCGTAGTCGTTGGCCAGGCAGGAGGTCTGGTCCGCGCAGGTGTAGAAGGTGAAATTCGCGTTGGCCGACACATCGGGCCCGTTGCGATAGGTGGTCGATCCCTTGTTGCTGGAGTTGATGACGCCCGAGAGCTTCTGCCACGAGGGAATCGCGATCCCGTCCGGCGAGATGCCGCCGCCCGAGTCGACCCACGCCGTCTCCGACTTCCAGGGACCGCCGGCGCTGGCGGTGGTCAGGTCGGTGCCGCCGACTGAGACTACGTAGTCATCGTCGGCCGGCCAGGCCTCGTTCCGGCGCGACCACGTGGAACTGTCGCCGCAGGCGGCAAAGAAGTTCTGCCCCTGCGCCGACATCTTTTGAAAGTAGGGATCGAGCGTGCTGGGATCGGCCGGCGTCCAGCCCCACGAGCAGCCGATGGTCGTCGGCAGCGGGTTGTGCGTGGTCATGGCGCTGATCATGGCCGTGTCCGTCGAGCCCGACGTACATCACCAGGCTCGAAAGCCCCGGCGCCATGCCGATGGCCTGGGTCATGTCCAGCGTCTGCTCGGTGTCGTCGCAACCCTGCGAGTAGAGGCAGCTGGTGCTGGTTCCGTCGGTCGAGAGCAGGGTGATCGGCACTTTGTTGGTCTGGTCGACGTTCTTGAAATAGGTATTCAGGTCCGCGAGGTCGGTCCCGTAGTACTCCAGCAGGCCAAGGTTCTGCCCCGCACCGGTCAGCGCCGTGCCGCCGTAGTAAGCGGCGCGCATATCGCTGCCGAGGAAGGAAGCCGAGGGGCCCGAGCCCGTGGTCGCGTGACTGACAACTGCCTCAGGATAGATTCCGTGCGCGGCCGCAAAGTCGGCCTTCTTCACAAACAGCGGGTGCGGGATCGAGTAGTTATCCAGCCCCGACACGTGCCAGAGGTTGAACGAAAGATTGGGCGTCGGCTCCCGGTCCGCCGAATAGAAGATGCGATTCTCGGTCGGATGCTGATAGGTGACCATGTTCACGTGGAAGGCCGACTCGATCGCTCCCACCGTGCCCTTCACCTGCACGTCCATGCCGTCGCGCGATCCGCCCACGACCTGCAGCCCATAGGTCTTGGCGAACCTGAGCACCGCGTCATACTGCGCCTGGGTCGGCCCGAACTTCGCCGTAAACTCCTTCGGGGTCACAAAATTCCTGTAATTGGAACTTCTGGGGTTATAAACATCGCTCAGAAACGCCTTCAATCCGGCCGGATCGCGCAGCGGCAACACCAGGTCGAGCTGCATCTCCTGGTTTTGCGGAAGCCTTCCCACGGGCGTTGCCTCACCGGTCTGCACTGCGTCTCGCACGTGGTGAGTGAGTACGGATTGCGCCAGCCCTGCAGTGGTCATCGACGACAGCACCGCGACGGTTGTAAATACGGCTTTCCCTAATTTGCGAATCACAGGTTCTCCTTTGGGATTGGGATTGCGGAGTCTTGCCTGAATGGGCGGCTTTCAGCCCTGAAGCGTGCTTGCATTCTGGGTCAGGAACAGGCCCGCTGTCTACGGAGAGGGGTCAAACTAAAGGACTAAGACCGTCCACATTACCCTCACGTTACCCATGTGCGCGGTGTCGGCGCACGCAAATCCATCCGCCCTGTGCAGAACGACTTGCGGCTGCTAAACTCGCCCTTCAGGGAACTTCTCACCATCTGCTCTGTACCCGACGGAGGCACCTTGTCCGCGACTCAGCCGTCCGCATCTCAGCCGCCCGCGTTTCAGCCCCCGCGTTTCAGCCCTTTGTGTCGCCCAATGAGCATCCGCCCGAGTTCACCTTCCGCGCCCTGCTGCTCGGCTCCCTCTTCGGCATCATCTTCGGCGGCGTGACTGTTTATGTGGGACTCAAGGCCGGACTCACCGTGGCCGCCTCCATCCCCATCTCGGTTCTCTCCATCAGCATCCTGCGCGCCTTCGGCCGGTCTTCGATTCTTGAAAACAACATCGTCCAGACCACCGGCAACGCCGGCCAGTCCATCGCCTCGGGCGTCATCTTTACCCTGCCCGCGCTCATCTTTCTCGGCTTCGATCTCGAATACTCCCGCATCTTCCTGCTGGCCCTGATCGGCGGCTGGCTGGGCGTGCTGTTCATGATCCCGCTGCGCCGCCAGCTCATTGTGGAAGAGCACGGGGTGCTCACCTACCCGGAAGGCACGGCCTGCGCCGACGTGCTCATCGCCGGCGAACGCGGCGGCTCGCTGGCCAGCCGCGTCTTCTTCGGCCTGGGGCTCGGCGCCCTCTACACGCTCTTTCAGAACGACAACATCTTCAAAGCGTGGCCCGGCACGCCGGAGTTCCAGCCCGACTTCGGCCCTGCGCACATCCTCAAAGGGGCCAGCATCAAGGCCGACGCCACGCCGGAATATCTCGGCGTGGGCTACATCATCGGCCCGCGCGTCGCCGGCATCATCTTCGCGGGCGGCGTCTTCTCCTGGCTGGTGCTGATGCCGCTGATCTACTTCTTCGGCAAGGCGCTGCCCAACCCGATCTATCCCGGCACCATTCCCATCGCCGACATGGGGCCGAGCCAGCTCTGGTCCACCTACATCCGCCCCATGGGCGCGGGCGCGGTCGCCGCGGCCGGCCTCATCACCCTGCTCAAGACCGTCCCCACCATCGTCAACGCGCTTACCGCGGGATTTCGCAACATGCGCCCCGGCGCCGCCCAGAAGAAACCCATCCGCACCGAGGACGACCTCTCCATGGGCGTGGTGGTCATCGGCTCGCTGGCGCTCGTTGTGCTCATGTTCCTCTTCCTCCAGTTCAAGCCGGTTCCCGGCGCCTACGTCGGATGGGTCGCCAACCTCGCGGCCTCGCTGCTCGTCGTGGTCTTCGGATTTCTCTTCGTCACCGTCAGCTCGCGCATCGTCGGACTGATCGGCAGCTCCGCCAGCCCGGTCTCGGGCATGACCATCGCCACGCTCATGGCCACCGCGGCCATCTTCCTCGTCCAAGGCTGGACGGCGCCGGCCTTCGGCGCCCTGGCCATCACCATCGGCGGCGTGGTCTGCATCGCCGCCTCCAACTCCGGCGACACCTCGCAGGACCTCAAGACCGGCTACCTGGTCGGCTCCACGCCGTGGAAGCAGCAGGTCGCGCTGATGATCGGCGTCGTGGTTTCGACCGTCGCCATCGGATTCACGCTCAACCTCGATGAATACCGGCCTGCAGCAGTTCCGCGTGGCCGCCAAGCCGTGGAACATCGCCGCTCCGCATCCCGGCGTCGCCGTGCAGACCGACACCAAGCGCCTGCCGGAGCAGTTCCCCGTACTCGGCCCCAACAACGCCTCGACCATCCATCACAAGGGCGAATACGTCATCCTGAATGCGCTGGGCTCCGCCGGAACTGGCCGACGGCAAATACCTCTACTCGCCCGCCACCGGGCAGATTGAGGTGCAGTGGATCCAGGGCATCGGCAGCGAAAAGGCCGCCGCCCCGCAGGCCCGGCTCATGGCCACCGTGATCAACGGCATTCTGAGCCGGAAATTGCCCTGGGGCCTGGTCATGATGGGCGTATTTCTGGTCGTCGCCGTCGAACTGCTGGGCATCCGCTCGCTGTCGTTCGCCGTCGGCGCTTATCTCTCCATCGGAACCACGCTGGCCATCTTCTGCGGCGGCGTTGTGCGCTGGCTCGTCGATCAGGCGGTGAAGAAGGCCGGCGGCGATGTTGCCGAGGCCGAAAGCGAGATCTCCCCCGGCTCCCTCTACGCCTCGGGACTGATCGCCGCCGGCGGCATTGTGGGCCTGCTCGGAGTCGCGTTGAAGGGCTACGAAACCACGGTAGGGAAAGGCGACATTCTCAACTTCCCCGAGCATAATCTCCTCGACCACACCTGGATCTCGGTGGTCGCTTTCCTGATGCTGGCCTACTCGCTCTACTATTTCGCTCGCAAACCGCTGAAGAAGTGAGTGAAATCCAGTTACCCTACCATCTGCACCCGCACTCCTTCATGCTCTTGACCCGAAGGTCCGGTGAGGTGTGTTCGCATAAATCCCCGTCCTCTATGAATTCCTGAAATCCAATTGGCGCATGTACATTGACCTGCGGCGTGGCATGATGCCAATAGGACCATCATGCGACGACGCTTTCCATTGACGACGAGGTTCTAGACGCGGTAAGAGAAATCGCGGCGGCGGAGCGCAGGACAGTGGGAGCGGTGATTTCCAGGCTGATTCGCATGGCCCTGCAGAGCGTCGAGCCGGGAAGCTCTGCCCGCAATGGCGTTCCCATGCTTCCCGTCCGCTCCGGCGCGTGCACTGTTACTCCGGAACTCGTCCGCCACATCCACGATGAGACTGAGTTCACAACCACCGCAAACTCCAGCTCCGTGTAATGCGATCAATGTCATTGCTGGCCTTCGAAACCGTCAAGCAAACCCGTCGAAATCGACTTTTTCGGGTTTGAACGGTATATTGATAGAGAACATTTATGACTTGTTGTCGCCCTACCTGTCGATGAAGCTCTGCCGCTCCCCGCGGCCCCGGACCTAAGGTCCCGACCCCTTTCAGCTTCCCGAATTCACAGGAGAATCCAAAGTGCCCAAAGCTCTTTTTGCAGTCCCCTCTGCATCTGTACGCCGGTTGCCGCTGCCGCTCTTGGCTGTGCTCTTTTTGCTGGCGGCGTCCGCGCCCCTGATCGCGCAAGACGACATTACTACGGAAAATGCGACGTCCGGGTACAACGGCGTCTTCATCACCGGGCCGGCCTCCAATCCGTTGAGCTTCCTGAACGGCGCGGCGGGACGCACCACGGCCAAGCGGGCGCCCTATGACTTTCACGACTTTGCCCCGGCAACCTACCTCGATGAAAACCTGCCCCGCTGGATGGACCTGCAGGTCGAGGAGCGGTTCCGGGGAGAGGCTTACGACGATTCCAACTTCAAACGGGGCGTCGATGACTCCTACCTGTTGAACCGTTTCCGGCTGCAGATCGATCTGCATACGCGCAGCTGGCTTCGCGTGACGGCGCAGGTGCAGGACGCGCGTGCGGGCTACCAAACGCCGCCGCTCGGACCGCCCAACACGGTGCGCTGGGATCTGAAGCTTGCCTACGCCGAGATTGGTGCGCCGGAGAGCCGCTGGTTCAGCCTGCGCGTGGGGCGGCAACTCGATCAACTACAACAACACCATCATTGCCGACTCCCAGTGGCGCAACCAGGGCCGATCTTACGATGCGGCGGTGCTGAACCTGAATGCGCAACACGAGCACGTGGGGATCTTCGCCGCCTCGGCCGTGGTGCCGCAGGCCTATGGGGTGAGCCCACATCAGGAAGGCAACAATATCTACGGAGCCTACGGGCGAATCGATGACCTGGTGCCGCACTCCAACATTGAGCCGTTCTTCCTGTGGCGCGTGCAGCCGGCAGAGGTCGTCGAACCGGCCGCCGCCAAGACCACCGGCAAGGAGAACGAGAAGGCAGTTTGGGGTGCGCTTCAAGGCGCAAGCCCAAACGGCGTTCGATTACTCGGCCGAAGTGATCGTCGAGGGCGGCAAGGTGGGACCGCAGCCGTTGCGAGCCTGGGCAACGCAGGCCGGCGCGGCATACCAGTTTCGCGAGGTGGCGGCCAAGCCGCGCATCTTTACGCAATATGACTACGCCTCGGGCAACAGCAATCCGGCGAAGAACGGATCGCACACCACCTTCGACACGATGTACCCCACAGCTCACGACCGCTTTGGGATCACCGACCTGTTCGGCTGGCAGAACATTGAGTCGGTGCGCGCGGGTGCCACCATTGAGCCGCACCGGCGGCTTACCCTTACGGCGCAGGGCCTGGACTTCTGGGCGGCGGATGCGCTGGATTCGATCTACAACACCTCGGGCGGCGCCATCGTATCCAACAAGACCGACCACGGCCGTCACGTCGGCGCAGAGATTGACAGCTACTCCTGGTATGAACTCAACCGGCATTTCAACGTCGGGGGAGGCGTCGGGTACTTCGGCGGCGGAGAGTTTCTGTCCCATGTGTCGACGAGCCACTCGTATACGACCTATTACTTTGCGCTGAACTTCAAGGACAACGGAAAGAGGTAGGCAAAGTCGTCGTGGAACCCCGGAACGGCGCACGGCCAGGGTAGAACTCTCCCTCCGCCTCCGTCTCAATCCGTGCACACCCCTGCTGGTTTCCGGAGCTATCCTAAGAAGAAGCGATGACGACGGAGAGCATGACCCATCCCGATGTGCTGCCGCAGCAGTTTGGCAGCGACAACTATGCAGGCATCTGTCCCGAGGCCTGGGCGGCCATGGAGGAGGCCAACCACGGCTTTGCTCCCGCCTATGGCGAAGATGCATGGACCGAGCGCGCGGCCAACGCCTTTCGCAACCTCTTTGAGACCGATTGCGATGTGTTCTTCGTGTTTAACGGCACTGCGGCGAACTCGCTGGCGCTGGCCTCGCTCTGCCAGTCCTATCACGGTGTGATCTGCGCCGACACCTCGCACGTTGAAACCGACGAGTGCGGCGCACCGGAGTTTTTTTCCAATGGCTCAAAGCTGCTGGTGGCGCGTTCCGACGATGGCAAAATGACGCCCGACGCGATTGCCGAACTGGCTACCAAGCGCCAGGACATTCATTACCCCAAGCCGCGCGTGGTGACCATCACCCAATCCACCGAGACCGGACGCGTCTACACGGCCGACGAAGTACGCGCAATCTCCGCGGCCAGCAAGGCTCACGGACTGTCGCTGCACATGGATGGCGCCCGCTTTGCCAATGCCTGCGCGCACCTGGACTTGACGCCCGCCGAAATGACCTGGAAGACCGGGGTGGATGTGCTGTGCTTCGGTGGCACCAAAAACGGTCTGGCGGTCGGCGAAGCGGTGTTGTTTTTCGACCATCAGCTTGCCACCGATTTCGACTACCGCTGCAAGCAGGCCGGACAGCTCGCCTCCAAGATGCGCTTCCTCACCGCACCCTGGGTGGGTCTGCTGGAAAGCGGCGCCTGGCTCACCAACGCCCGGCATGCCAACCGGTGCGCAACCTACTTTGCCGATCGCATCGCCGGGATCCCCAACGTGCGCATTGCCTCCGCCGTCGACGCCAACGCGGTTTTCCTCCTCACGGACGAAAAGATACTTGCCGCCCTCGCCCACCGCGGCTGGCGTTTTTATACCTTTATTGGGGGAGCGGCGCGTTTCATGTTTGCCTGGGATACGTCTCTGGGACGGGTCGACGAACTGGTGCGCGACCTGAAGGAGTGCGCGATCTCCGCCGCCTGAGCGGCCCGTGAATCGCCCGGCCCCTCATCCTACTTCGAGCTTTAGGAGACATCGCCTGGCAGCGCGAGCAACGCGGCCGAGGTGATTTCGTCGCCACCTCCGTGAGCTAAAACGCTGGAAACAGTCATTTCGGGGGGATCTCCCGGGCGAGTTCGCGGCTCCTTACCGCGAAGCTATCTTTTGCGATGATTCCGCATCGTAGGTTGGTACGGCCGTCAACTGCGGCGAAACAAGGAGGATTATGTCGAGTCCCAAGAAATGCGCAAATGCAGCGTGTAGCTGCATTCCCAGCGACAAGTCAAAGTATTGCAGCGCTCACTGCGAAGGCATTGCCGATAAGACCGAGATTACCTGCACCTGCGGCCATCCCGGCTGCGCTGGCCACAGCGCTTAGTCCGTCCGGGCTAAGGGCGCTGACCACCCTCATCTATCTTCACCGACCACAGAAATCTCGCAGGATTCCGGAGACGCCTGCGGGATTTTCTGCGTTCGATGCCAAAGGGGGGAGGACCTTGGCAAGCTCGATAGGACTGGCTATCTATTGAGAGTCAATTACTTACGACAATTGGGTAAGGGGTCGCGCGGGCGTCTCGCACTCACCAAAGCCTGTGCACGAGCTCCCATACCGCATAGAGACAGATGGCGACCGCCGCCTCCATGGCGATGGCAAGGGTTGTGCCCCTTACACATCCGATACCTTCAGCGCCGATAGTAGATTCCATGGCCATATCGTGCTCGAACGATTCATCCTCGCTGGCGACCACCGTTTTGAGCGACTCGCGCGACGCGCCTATCGTCCGGGGTACGAAATTCGGCCCCGCTTCCCAGTGATTGAGCACCTGACCGGCCACGTTAGCTTCCTTTCTCCGTAAAGTCAATATCGGCAATTCACGGAGATCCATGAAGGTCAATTTCCACCGTAATCTCTTATGGATAAATTAATACTGTAATTTTCTGTTAAATGTGAAAGTGACGTTCGTCACTCGACCGTGTGCGAATACATTCAGCTTCGCGGATCGGCGCTCCGTACCCAGATCAGGAGCCTACCCGGTTCTGACGCATGTAGGTCTCGGCGTCGAATTTTTTGGCCGTTGAGGCCCCCGTCATGGTGCGCACCACACCAAACACCGGCCGGTCGAACCAGGGCCGGTCGTGCTTGCCGACGATGGCCCACGCGATTCCGGCGTAACCGTTGGGATCGCGGCCATCCAGCTCATACTTGTCGTTGAGAATCACCGCCCAGTCGAAGGCTGTGGCAGGGTCCGGCGACCACTCCAGAATCTTCTTCGCCCAGTACATGCGCATGTAGTTGTGCATCCAGCCGTTATCGACCATCTCCCGCTGGGCGGCGTTCCACAGGTCGTCGTAGGTCTCGGCGCGTTCCAGTTGCTCCAGACTGTAGCGCTGCGGGCGCTGGTCGCCGGCGTGCTCGGTGAGCGACTTATGCGCCCAGGGCTCCGCGCACTGCCAGTTGTCATAGTTCTCGTTGTAGCGGACAAACAGGACCGACAGCTCCCGCCAGCCGATCAGCTCATCGAGAAACCTCTCCCCTGCGCTGGCCGGCGCCTTCCCCTGGCGCACTGCTTCGTCGACGGCGAGCGCAATGGTGACCGGCCCGATGTTGCCAAAGTGCAGGTAGGGTGACATCCGGCTGGTGCCCTTGACCTCCGGGTGATTGCGCTGAACCTCGTAGCGAGCCAGGTCGTGGTGCGTAAATTCCCGCAGCCGCTTCAGGGCCGCGTGGGTCCCGCCGGTAAAAGTATCGACCGGACCGACACTCCGATCCAGCTTGTCGAAGCCCTCGGTGATATCCCCCTGCAGGTCGAAGCTTGGCAAAGGCTTGCGAGGCCTCCACGGGTGATCGGGCTTCGGTCTTCTGTCTGAGCGACAAGGTACTTCGGCAATTCGGCTTTCAGATGGGGCCGGAAGTGGTGCAGCAGGAAGTAGTCGCGCCCAAAGACCCGCGACGGCACCACGACATCGGCGTCCACGGTCCAATAGGGCAGCTTCAGACGCTTGGCCAGCACCCTGCGCCAGCGTTCCGGCTCGCGGCAGGGATTCTCATCGCCGATCAGCAGCGCCGCCTCCACTTCCTCCAGAAACGATTCGAGCGAGTTGTCGGGATGGCGGCGCAGCACGAAGCCCACACCCCGCTCGTCAGCGTCCTCTGCAACATCGCGCAGACCCTGCGCCAGGAAGTGGTAATGGCGCAGGTTGGCATGGGGATAATTGGGGATGACCGAAAAGAACACCACCACCGGCAATCCCATCAGGTTGGCCGCTTCGATGGCCACATCGAGGGCAGGATTGTCGACGATCCGCATGGCCCGCTGCATCCAGTACACGATGCATCGCGCGGGGGCCCGCGGCGCGCCCCCGCGACGGACGACAACGCGGGGCTGATCTGCCAGCTTTGCCAGTTGTTGCGGAACTCCCAGCGACTGCGGCGTTTCTTTGACCAAATTTCAGCTCCAGGTCTTATTCTGCCTGTACGTTGGCGAGCACCGTCCGGATGTGCGGTACCCGATTTCGCATCCTCAAAAACCCGCGGCGATTGCTTACTGCCATCGATAAAACGTCGAAAGGAGTTCTCGTGGTCAAATCATCTCCCAGTGGAATCACGTCGATGCCCACCAATTACTCTGTCGACGAGACGGTCGACCGGCTCAAGAGCATCCTGCAAGCCAAAGGCGTCCACCTCTTCGCTCTCGTCGATCACAGCGGCGAAGCCGAACGGGCAGGCATGAAGATGCCCAATACCAAGCTGTTGATCTTCGGCAATCCCGTCGCGGGTACGCCCGTGATGGTGGCGGCACCGACAGCCGCACTGGACCTTCCGCTCAAGATCCTGGTTGCGGAAGACGCCGAGGGGCGCGTCTCCATCTCCTGGAATGACCCGGACTATCTCCAGAAACGGCACGGGATCCCGTCCGAATTGCTCAAAAACATCTCTGTAGTTGAAGGCCTGGTGGCGAAAGCCGCATCCTGACCAAGCCGCCGGTCAGGATGTGCACCCATCAAAGCTGCGTCTGGCTTCAAAGCGAAGGGCCGCCTCATGGGCGACCCTCTGCAATACATGACAGGCGGAGCAGGCACGGACACCGGTCACTGCCCGCCGACCTCAGTTCAATGTCTCCCTTACCATCGTCCCCAGGCACGGGTAAAGTAGTCCGAGAGGGTCATCCCCATCAGCGCCATAAATGTGAACAGCCCCGCAAACACGGTCAGCTTGGTCAGCTTGGAGCTGTACTTCACGTGCATGAAGAACAGCACCACGATGGACGCCTTCACGCAGGCAATGAACAGCGCGACGATGGGATTGAACACGCCCATCTCAAGGTACGACGCCCAGACCGTGATTCCGGTCATGATGAGCAGGGCAGTGCCCACCATGAGATAGATTCTGGGGCTGACAATGTGATCGAGATTGTCGTGGGACTCATGCAGCTGCTTTTCATGCTCGGTTTGGTGATCGTGATGATCGCTCATGTCGTGTTTCCCTTTATCCGTGCCGGCTGATCAGGTAGAGCAGCGGGAACAGGAAGATCCAGATGATGTCGACAAAGTGCCAGTACAGGCCGAAGTTCTCGACGAAGGTGATGTGCCCGGTCGTATACGCTCCGGCCTGCGCCCTGAAGATCATGAAGCCCAGGATCGCGATACCGATGATCATGTGCAGGGCGTGCATGCCGGTCATGGCGAAGTAGAGGAAGAAGTAAAGTTCGGTGTGGCGGGCCATGTCCAGGCGCAGCGGCTTGTCGTGATAGTCCTTGTAGACCTCGGGATCTGACGCTGGGTTGACAAATGACTCCACGCTGTAGTGGAACCCCGGGACGTGGTGCTTCTCGAACTTCTCGGTGTACTCGATCGTCTTGATGCCCAAGAACGCGAGGCCGAGGATGAAGGTCAGGACCAGGCACAGCACCAGGCCGCTCTTGCGGCGCATCTCCGCGCACCATACGCCCATGGCCATGGTGAAGCTGGAGGTGATCAGTACCGCCGGTGTTCAGCGTGCCCCACACGATATTCAACTGGTGCGAACCGGCGACGAACGCAGGGTAATACCAGTTGCGGTAGATCAGGTAGGCGGTAAACAGTCCGCCGAAGAACATGATTTCCGTCAGCAGGAAGAGCCACATGGCAAAGCTGGTGGCGTCCACCTGCTGAGCCATGGTCTCGAAGTGGTGGCGCTGATAGGGCGGGTGCTCGTGTCCCGCCTCTTCATGCGCGTGCTGGGCAATCGCGGTGCTATCCGACACTGGTTACCTCTTTTTCCTTCTCGTTCTGGCGCTCGAGCCATTCGTAGTCGTAGGCATCGTGGTCCATCACGGGAATCTCGACAAAATTCTCGGTGAGCGGCGGCGATTGAATCTGCCACTCCAGGCCCGTAGCCTGCCAGGGATTGTTGCCTGCGATTTCGCCGTACTTCAGCGACCAGGTCAGGTACAGGATGGGCAGCAGGTAGCCGACGCCCAGGATGGTGGCGCCTGCGGTCGAGAACACATTCAGCACCTGGAACTCGGGCGGATAGGCAGCGTAGCGGCGCGGCATGCCCAGCGTGCCCAGGATGAATTGCGGGAAGAAGGTGAAGTTGAATCCGATGAAGGTGATCAGCGCGGCGAGCTGCGAGATCTTCTCCGGGTACATGCGGCCGGTCATCTTGGGCCACCAGAAGTGAATGCCGGACAGGAACGCCATCAGCATGCCGCCCACCATCACGAAGTGGAAGTGGGCCACGATGAAGTAGGTCTCGGTGAGGTGAATGTCGGTGCCGGAGGTGCCGAGGAATACGCCGGTCAACCCGCCGATGGTGAACAGGCCCATGAAGCCGAAGGCGTAGAGCATCGGCGTCTCGAAGGTGATCGATCCCTTGTAGAGGGTGAACGTCCAGTTGAAGATCTTGATCGCCGAAGGCACGGCCACCAGCATGGTGAGCAGCGAGAACACCAGCATCGAGTAGCTTGAAACACCCATGATGAACATGTGGTGTTCCCAGACGAAGAACCCGAAGACGGCGATGGCTACGGAAGAGAACGCGACCGCGGTGTAGCCGAAGACGCGCTTGCGGCTGAAGGTCGAGATCACTTCGGAGATCACGCCCATGCCGGGCAAGATCATGATGTACACGGCGGGGTGCGAATAGAACCAGAACAGATGCTGGAACAGGAGCGGATCGCCGCCCTTGGTGGGATCGAAGACGCCGATGCCGATGGTGCGTTCAAGGGCCACGAGAACCAGGGCGATGGCCAGCACCGGGGTGCCCAGCACCATGAGGATGCTGGCCGCGTAGTGCGACCACACAAACAGCGGCATGCGGAACCATGTCATGCCCGGGCACGCGCATCTTGTGGATGGTGACGATGAAGTTCAAGCCGGTAAAGATGGAACTGAATCCGGCGATGAATACCGCGATTCCTGTACTGAGCACGTTGGTGTTCACGTAGTGCGTGGATAGCGGCGTCGTGAACGTCCAGCCCGTATCCACGCCACCCGAGATCATGGTGTAGAGCACCAGGATGCCGCCGACGACGTACAGGTACCAGCTCAGCAGGTTGATCTTGGGAAGAGCCAGATCCTTGGCGCCGATCATGATCGGGATCAGGAAATTGCCCAGCGTGGCCGGAACCGATGGCACCAGGAACAGGAAGATCATCACCACGCCGTGCATGGTGAACACCTTGTTGTAGGTGTCGGTGGCCATCAGGTCGGATTGCGGCGTGAGCAGTTCCAGCCGGATCAGTCCTGCCAGCGCTCCGCCGATCGCGAAGAAGAAGGTGATCGAGATGAGGTAAAGAATTGCGATCCGCTTATGATCGCCCGTCAGCAGCCAGCTCAGGAGGCCATTTTCCTTGGTGAGGAAATTGACCTTCGGTACCCTGGCTGTCGACTGGTCGGGAAGACTGACAATTGTGCTGCTCATTGCTTCACCATCCCCTGTCCGTCGGGAGTTCGTCCCGCGGCAGTTTTCCCTGCGGGTGGATGCGTCGCGCTCGCCGCCTTGCCTTCACCCTCAGGCAGCAAGCCGGTTGTGTTCAGCGTCTGTTCCACGCGGTAATTGGAATTCAGATTCTTGATGTATTCCACCAGCGAAATCACGCCGTCTTCACTGATCTGCCCCTGGTAGGTGGGCATGATCGGCGCATAGCCCTGGGTGACGTGATCCGACGGATTCAGGATCGCCTCGCGCAGATACGCTTCATCGGCCGTCGTTGTCTGCCCGTTGGCCAGGGTCAGCTTCGATCCGTACACATTGGCCAGGCTGGGTCCGCGCGAGTCGGGCCTGCCGTTGTGGCAGGCGTTGCAGCTCAGGCTGGCAAAGAGCCGCTCGCCGTTCTGCGCCAGCGACATGCCGCTGGTCGAGCCGGCCAGCCACTTCTTGAAGTCGTCGGGCGTCATCACCACGATGTCGCCGATCATGCGCCGAGTGGTTGGTGCCGCAATACTGCGTGCAGAACAGGTGATAGGTTCCCGGGCGTTGTGGCTTCAAACCAGACCGATGTGTACCGTCCCGGAATCGCTTCGCGCTTCACGCGAAATGCGGGAATCGAAAAGCTGTGGAACACGTCCTGCGAAATCAGGGTGAGCTGGACCGCGCGGCCCGTCGGCACATGCAGCGCGTTGATCTCGTGCTGGCCGCCCGGATGTTCGGCCTTCCACATCCACTGCTTGCCCACCACGTAGATGTTCATGGCGTTGGCGGGCGGAGTGTAGACGCGGAAGTAGATCAGCGCGCCCCACACAAACATGATGAGGAACAGGCCGAGCGGAATGATGGTCCAGGTCGCTTCGAGCAGCGTCGAGCCTTCGATCTGCACCGCGACCGGATGGCGCTTCTTGCTGTACAGAATGGAGAAGCTGGTCACCAGCAAAATCACGATCGTCAGACCGATCAGGCTCACCAGGACCATGAAGAAATACAGCGCGTCCATCTGCGGCGCGATCTTCGACGCCTCCGGCGGAAACAGCGCGAAGTTCGTCATCCACTTGACGAGAAATTGCCAGAGTACTGGACTGATGTGACCCATTCCGTTATCCGTTCACCTTTGTTCCTGTCCCCTGCGCTGCCGATACAGGCTGATGGTTTTGCTGCACGTCCCGGCGGAACATCACCAACATGAATCCGCCCAGCGACAACATCGTGACCAGCCCGCCCAGCTGCACCACGCGCGCCACGATCAGCGAGTGCTTGTTGGTCCCCGGATCGTAGTGGTAGCAGTAGGTCAGGATGTTGTCGACCGGCGATCCGATGTGATTCGACGATGCCTCGACCAGGCCCAGCCGCAGATCCTTGGGCGAATACTCGACGCCCATGTAGTACTGCGCCAGCTTGCCCTGCGGGGTCACGATCTGGATCGAGCTGGCATGGGCAAACTGCTTCAGCTTGCCGTCCGGCCCGGGAATCTTCACGTAGCCGAAGCCCACCGCCTTGGTCAGCGCATCGATGTTCGGCTGCGTGCCGGTCAGGAAATGCCAGCCATCGGCGGTTTCGGGATGCCCGTAGCGCTTCAGGTAGCTGCGCTTCTTGGCGGCGGCGAGATCGGTGCCTTCGCTGGGATCGATGCTGACCACGATGACGTTGAAGTCCCTGCCGGGCACTTCATCCACCATCTGCAGCGCGCCGGTCAGCCCATTCAGCTCTTCCGAACACAGCATCGGGCACTGGTAGTAGACAAGGGCCAGAATCGCAGGCTTCTTGCCGAAGTAACTGCCCAGCTGCACCGGCTTGCCTGCGTCGTCGGTGAACGTGAGATTCAAGCGGCAGCTGCTCATTGAGGTGTTGCGCGATGCCAACCTTGTCCAGCAGTTGCGACTTGGTATTCGCCGGCCCCATCTGCTTGTCGCCATAGCTGGAACCTGCCCCATCATGGGCATCGACAGCACTATGCCGGCCGCCGCAAGCAACGCCGGCCTCAGACCGATTCTCCGATTTGTATTTGAAACCTGCATCTTCACTACGCTTTGTGTTGCCGAGATTTTCGTGCCGTACCACGTTCCGTGTCGGGCTCTTGCTTCGCAACCGGCAATTCCTGCCCCATCGGTTGACTGTCTTCCGTTCCGTCATCCGTGCGGCTGTTCGTTCGCGAGGACGCGAAATCCCAATCGCATCCCTACTGCGGCCGCTTGGCCTCTGCCTCGCGCTGCGCATCGACGTCCAGTTCATACGCGGTACGCGCAAAGCCGCTGGTCAGCGGCGCCGTCACCATCGGCTCCTGCATCCCCGGTCATCAGCGGGCGCCTGCTGCACCGCCGGGGCCACCGGCAGTCCGCGCTGCGCGATCAGCTCCATGGCGCGCTCGATCGGAATCCGCACTTCGCCGGGCTTGCCGTCCACGCGGGTGTAGTTGTCGAGCAGCAGGTCTTCCCGCGCATGCAGATCGGCCACGTCCTGGTTGCCGTCGTCGGTCTGCACGCGCGGCGTGGGAAACTCCTGCGTGAGCGCGGCCATCTTGTTCTGCAGCTCCGGGATTGTTGGGCAGGTTGCCCAAGCTGCCGCACGTCCACCGTCTTGGTCCACTTGTTGTTGGGGCCGTCCTCCTTGTTCAGCTCCGCGTTGATGACCTTGCCGATGCCGTAGCAGAGAACTCCGGTCACCGCGACGAAGATGGCCAGCGCGGTGAGGAAGACCACGATGCCCGTGACACGAACATCGGTCAGCTCATAGCCCGGCGACGCGTCGATCTCTTCCCGCTTGGGGCCGTGCGGGCCGAGCGCTTCATTATCAGGCGTGGGCATGTTCAGGCTCCAGAATCTCCGCCAGGTGCGGATCGTTGGTCTGCACCAGCGGACGCGTCTTCAACTGCATGCAGAAGTAGGCTACCCAGAAGCTCACCAGCGCGACCGGGACGGCGATGTACTCCAGGATTCCCCAGCTGAAGTGCAGATTGCGCGCCGCGTCCCTGAAGTTCGGCTCAATCAGCCAGAACAGATCGAAGGCCTTGGCGAAGATCATCCATTGGCACACCCGCACCAGGCGCTTCTTGTTGCGCTTGATGTCGCGCGACAGCAGCAGGGTGAACGGAATCAGCCAGTGGAAGATGAAGTCCAGGGTGATGATGACGCCCCAGTCCGCCGCGGATGCGGTCCAGGTACCAGTTGATCTCTTCCGGCAGGTTCCCCGACCAGATGATCAGGAACTGCGAGAAGGCCAGGTAGATGTTGAGCATCACGAAGGCAAAGGTGAACTTGCCCAGGTCATGCTGCTCGGTCTGGCGCAGAATGGTCTGTGAACGGCTCGGCCTTCGACAGCGAGATGGACACCATGATGGAGAGCGCCAGCACCGAGTAGCCCTGCCCGACCAGGAACAGCAATCCATACACCGACGAGTACCAGGTGACATCGAGCGACATGACCCAGTAGATGACGGCCGCGGTCATGGTCAGCGAGTAGACCACGATGCCGGGGCCGCTGATGTTCTCAAACTTCTTGATCCAGAAAGGAGTGTTCAGGGGCGAATCGGCTTCGCGCTTCAACGCCAGCGAATTCAGCCGCCAGGTGTAGAAGCCCCAGATGGCGAAGCAGAGCATGCTGACCACGATCATGGCGGTCGAGTTGAGCATCGGCGCCTTGAACTTGATGGCATGTTCGATGGCCTCGACCTGATCGGGGGTAAGCAGCCCCTTTTTCACGCCGTCATCGATGATGCCGTGATTGGCCCACATGTAGAGCCGCTTGTGAGTCACCGCGATGACCAGCCAGTAGACAAAGATCAGCGGCAGCGTGCGGCTCATGGCTTCAAGCGGCCGGCGCAGCAGCAGTCCCCACTTGCCGCCGGAGCAGTACTGCACCATCAGCAGCGCCAGTCCGCCGACCGCCCAGCCGAAGGTGAGCATCAGTCCCAGCAGCCATCCGCGCAGCACGTGGTCGATCGATCCGTCCAGCAAGGCCAGCACCGCTGCCACCACCGAGAAGACCCGCCCGACGATGAGCGCGCGCATCTTCCAGGCGTCCACCATGGCGGGGGCGCTCAGATCGGCGGGTAGCGTCTTCGCGTGAGTTTCGTGAGCCATTCCTGTTCCTTTGTCCAGCTCCGTTACGTGTTATCCAACCTGTTATTTCGTGCCTGTCTTGCCTGGAGTTGCCGGTTCTTTGGTCTTCGGGATGGTGATCGCCGGATCCGCGGGATTGGCCGGAGCCATTGCCGGGGTGCCTTCACTCTTGACCGGCGGATAGGCCTGCACCGCGGTATCGGGCAGCGTCCAGGGCTGTGCGTATGCGGGGCTCAGGTTATTGGCGCGGGCCACGGCCGCGAGGCTCTGCACCTGCACGCCGGAGGGCACATCGCTATCCTTGGCCGCCTGGCTCAACTGCAGCGCGCGGATATAGGCCGCCACCGCCCAGCGATCCGCCGGGGTCAATTGCGCCGAATAGTCCGGCATGGCTCCATAGCCGTTGGTCATTACGTAGAAGTAGTGGGAGAGCGGCTGCGCCATGCGCACCTGGTCGTGCAGATTGGCGGCGGGCTTGTAGCCGCGCTGCACAATCTCGCCCAGCCCGTTGCCCACCCGCGAGTGGCACGGCGTGCAGTAGATGTTGAACCGCTCCTGCCCGCGCTTCAGCACTTCCATGGTCACCGGGAACGGCATCATGTTCTGCTCTTCGCGGTAGCCGTTGGCGCCTTCGATCACGCCGGTGTAGAAGTAGCTGTCTTCGTGCAGTTGGCCGCGGGCCACGGTATTGACCACCTGCGGCCGCGCGCCGCGATGGTCGGCAAACATCTCCGATCCGCGCTGCGGAATGATCTTGGGCTGGTTGTGCATGTCCTGCCGGCAGCCGGCCAGCAGCAGCAGCGCCGCGAAGCCCGTCAGCAGCGAAGACCCGGCCGGGGAGGGTGGTTCCCTGATCCCTGATCCCGGTTCTCTGATCCCTGGCCATCAGTACTCCACCTCCACCACCGAAACCGGGTCGAGAGTCTCGAGATACTGCGCGCGATTCAACCAGATCGAACTTCGGATCGAGCGCCTCCAGGCACAGGAAGAACTTGTCCGTCGTCGCGCCATCGCGGAAATTGGGCGCGTTGAACAGCGGATGATAGAG
This sequence comes from uncultured Acidobacteriaceae bacterium, assembly GCA_963737665.1. GTDB lineage: Bacteria > Acidobacteriota > Terriglobia > Terriglobales > Acidobacteriaceae > Telmatobacter. The sequence goes on along the minus strand of CAVTTW010000010.1, from coordinate 117,521 downwards.
CGCCGGCAGGCCGTTCAACGCCAGCATGCCAAACGCCGCCGACAAGCCCGCCCACAGGATCGTCCACTCATACGCAGGCACGATGAACGCCGGCCAGGAGTAGAGTCGGCCGCCCCGCGATGTTCAACGGATAGGCCAGCACCGAGACCCAGGTCTCCATGCCAGAACATGGCGGCCAGTCCCATCAGCCCGCCCATCAGCGTGACCAGCGGCACCTTGTTGCGATGGAAGCCGATGGCCTCCGCCGCTTCTTCCACCGGATAGGGCGTGTAGCAGTCCATGCGCCGCCAGCCATCCTGGCGCGCCTGTTGCGCGGCGCGCACCAGGTCGCTCGGGCGTATCGAATTCGGCCAGCAGGCCGTACGTTCCTTCACGAGGCGGCATCTTAGTCACCACCTCCTCCGCGTTCGTTTGGGCGTGATCTTGGCCGCCGGCAGCATCATGCGAATTTCGTTCATCGGAATCATGGGCAGGAAGCGCACAAACAGCAGGAACAGGAAGGTGAACAGTCCCAGCGTGCCCACATAGGTCATGTAGTCCCACTTGGTGGCGCGATAGGTGCCCCACGACGAGGGCAGGAAGTCGCGGTAGAGGCTGGTCACGACGATCACGAAGCGCTCGAACCACATGCCCGTGTTGACGACGATGGAGATGAAGAACATGAACGTGATGTTGGTCCGCAGCTTGCGCGACCACAGCGTGGTCAGCGGAATCGCGAGGTTGCAGGTGATCAGCACCCAGTAGGACCAGCCCATGGGCCCGAACATGCGGTTCCAGATCATGAACGCATTCCCAGTGCGAGGCCGAGTACCAGGCCATGAAGGCTTCCATGCCGTAGCCGTAGGCCACGATGAAGCCGGTGGCCAGCATGACCTTGCCCATGTTGTCGATGTGCCGCTCCGTCACCAGCGCTTCCAGGTGATAGAACTTGCGCAGCGGAATGGCCAGCGTCAGCACCATGGCGAAACCCGAGTAGATGGCGCCGGCAACGAAGTAGGGCGGGAAGATGGTCGTATGCCAGCCCGGCAGAACCGCCACCGCGAAGTCGAAGCTGATGACCGTGTGCACCGAGAGCACCAGCGGCGTGGCCAGGCCGGCCAGCAGCAGCGATGCCGTCTCATAGCGCATCCAGTGGCGTACCGAGCCCGCGCCAGCCCAGCGAGATCATGCCGTAGAAATACTGCGCCAGCCGCGACTTGGCGCGGTCGCGCATGGTGCCGAAATCGGGAACCATGCCGATGTACCAGAACACCACCGAGATGGTCGCGTAGGTCGAGACCGCGAACACGTCCCACAGCAGCGGAGAGCGGAACTGCGGCCACACGTTCATGGTGTTGGGAAGCGGCAGCAGCCAGTACCCCAGCCAGGGACGGCCCACGTGGATCAGCGGGAACATGCCCGCGCACACCACCGCGAAGATGGTCATGGCCTCGGCGAAGCGGTTGATGGAGTTGCGCCAGCCCTGCTTGAACAGCAGCAGAATGGCCGAGATCAGCGTACCGGCGTGGCCGATGCCGATCCACCAGACGAAGTTGATGATGGCAAATCCCCAGGCCACCGGCTGGGTGATGGCCCAGATGCCGACGCCCTTGAGGAACAGCCAGGTCACCGCCACCAGCAGCACCGTGGCCACCGCCGCCCGCCACGCCGAACAACGCAAACCACCCCAGCGGCGTATGCGGCGTGAGCACGATGCGCGTGATCTTGTCGGTGACCGACTTGAAGGTCTGGCCCGGCTCAATAACCCGGAATTCGCCGGTGGCGGGATCAACCCACCGCTCGTACTCCGGATCCTTTGGTCTCATATCGCTCGTTGCCATCGTGGCTTAACCCTTGGCCGGCACGTGCTCCACCGGCGCTTCTTGGAGTTCGCTGTTCGGGTTGAACACCGCGGCCACATAGGTCGTCCGCGGACGCGTATTCAGATCGGCCAGCACCTGGTAGGTGCGCTCGTCTTCGCGCAGCTTAGCCACGCGGCTGCCCTTGTCGTTGATGTTGCCAAAGGTGATCACCTGCGCCGGGCAGGCCTGCTGGCATGCCGTCTGGATCTCGCCGTCGCGGATGGGACGGTTCTCCTTGTCCGCTTCGATGCGCGCCGCCGTGATGCGCTGCACGCAGTAGCTGCACTTCTCCATCACCCCGCGCGAACGCACCGTCACATCGGGATTGCGCATCAGCTTCAGGCTCTCGGTCTCGTAATCGGAGTAGAGCAGGAAGTTGAAGCGGCGCACCTTGTAGGGGCAGTTGTTGGAGCAGTAGCGGGTGCCCACGCAGCGGTTGTAGACCATCGTGTTCAGGCCTTCCGGCGTATGCACCGTCGCGCCCACCGGGCAAACCTGCTCGCAGGGCGCGTTCTCGCAGTGCTGGCACAGCATGGGCTGGAAGTGCGCCCGCGGCGCCGCCAGATCGCCCTCGAAGTAGGTATCGATGCGGATCCACTGCATGTTGCGGCCGATGCGCACCTGCTGCTTGCCGACCACCGGGAATGTTGTTCTCCGCATAACAGCTCACGATGCAGGCATTGCACCCCGTGCAGCTGTTCATGTCGATCGACATGCCCCAGGCGTTGTCCTTGTACGTCCAGTTGGGGAACAGGGAGGTACCCATGTGGGTCTTCTCGTGGCCCTCGCCCTCATTGGCGAACCCCGGGTTGGCCTTGTACTCGTCCAGCGTGGCGTAGCGGATGATGCCGCGGTCGCCGAGCGCCTCATCGGCTTCGAGCGAGTTGTTGCCATTCCCTTCGGCCGCCGAACAGTCTTGGCGCGGTGATCCTGGTAGTGGCTCTTGGTGATCGCGAGGCCCCACTTGCCTTCCACCTTCTTGATCGACCCGGTGGCGTAGAACGGCGCCCAACTGCGGCCGGATGCGATAGGCGCTGTAGCCCATTCCCGAACCCACGCGCCCGGCGAACTCACGCCCGTAGCCCAGATAGACCGTCACCGAATTGTCCGGATGGCCGGGAGCCACAATCACCGGCGCCTTCACCGTGTTATTGCCCACGGTGATCTCGACGATGTCGTCTTCTTCGAGCTTCAGCCTGGTCAGCGTGGCGCCCGATACCAGCGCGGCGTTATCCCAGCTCAGGTTGGTCACCGGCTTGGGCAATTCCTGCAGCCAGCCCACGTTGGACCAGCGCCCGTCGTAGACGTTCGGATCGGGGCGGAAGATGATCTCGATCGCATCCTTCGGAGGAAGGCGCGGGGACCTTGCCCAATGCGGTCGCAGCCTTTGCCCGGAGAACTCTCTTCGGCCGCCGCGCCCGTTTCGAATCTTCGATCCAGCCGGCATGCAGCGCCTTGCGCCAGCCGGTTTCAAAGTCGCCCTTGATGGTCGGCTTCCACGTCTCCCGCACCGCCTCATAGGCGCTGAGCAGGGGCTCATTCAACAGCGTCTGGAAGACGTCATGGGCTGTCCGGCCGCCATACAGCGGCTCGATCAGCGGCTGCACGACCGAGACCGTGCCGTCATACGCCCGCGCATCCGACCAGTACTCGAGCGGCATGCGCCGCGGGAATATGCCAGTGCGAAATCTGCCCCGTCTCGTCGAGGTGCGATGCCGAGATGCGCCACCATTTTGGCCTTGTTGAAGGCATTCAGGAAATCCAGGTCGGCCGGCGCGGAGTAGATCGGGTTGGCGTTCAGAATGACCAGGAAGTCCACCTTGCCCGCATTCAGATCCGCGACCAGCGCCTTGAAATCGCCGATCTGGTCGCTGGGAATCGGGTTCAGCGGCTGGCTGGCAACGGTCACCGTCTTGCCCACGTTGCCCAGCGCCTCATTGATGGCCATCGCCAGGGCCGCCACCGAGGCATCCTGATACAGGCCCGGGAATCACCGCGCTCTTGCCGGCGTTCGCCTTCAGGTCCTTGGCCAGCGCGGCCAGAAACTTCTGCTGCTCGGCGCGTCCAGTTATAGCCCGGACGACTGCGCGCCCTGTGCGCCCACGGCGCTCGCCAGCGCCGCCGCAAACGCCGGAATCTCGCTCGCCCGCAGACCCAGCCGGTGCTCGGCCTTCATGCCGGTCGTGGTCGGCGTGCTCTCGATCGCATACAGCCGGTTCAGCCTGTCTGGGATCCTTGCGCCGCTGCGCATACTCGCGCACCAGCTTGTGAAACCCCGGGATACGTCGCGCCCGACAGGAAATCCGCGTCCAGCGAAACAATGCACGTCCGCGCCGCTCAGGTCATACTGCGCCGTCGTACCATTGGCCAGCGCCGTCCCCGCAATCGCCGGATCGTACTGCACCAGCTTCGCCTTGGGATACGCCGCCTGCACCGCCTTCCACTGCCGCGCCAGCGTGGGCGAAGTGATGGTCGCGCTCAGGAAGTAGATGCCCGTCCCGTCCTTCGACGTCGACCGCCGCGCGCCGCAGCGCTTCGGCGAAATTCTGCCCAGTTGCGCGCCTCGCCCATGTAGGTGGCATGCTGGAGCGGTCCGGATCATAGAGATCGAGCAGCGCGCCCTGCGTGAATACATCCGAGGAGCCCTGGTTATAAGGGTGCTCCGGGTTGCCGTCCACCTTGATGGGGCGGAACTGATCGCTCTTCACCAGCACCGGCACCGCGCCGGTCACAAAGGGAGGCGCGGAGGCAAAATAGTTCGGCTTGCCCAGGATCAGGTCTTCCGGCGCCTTGACGTAGGGATAGATCGGCTCATCCGGCTGCTTGGTGCATCCCGCCAGGCCGGCCAGCGCCATCGAGGCGCCCATCAGCTTCATGAAGCCGCGCCGCGAAACCGGGTCGACCCACTCCTGCGCCGCAGCGGGAAACTCCCGCTCCACCGCCGCCTCGAACTCCGGCGTCCCCGCCAGCTCATCGATCGAGCGCCAGTACCGCTTGCCCTTGGCGCCCTTCAACTCCTGCCGCACCGCGGCCAGCGTCATCGGCGCCTCCTCGGGGGCGGCTGGAACACTCGAGACATGCTTAGACTTTTCGTTCACGACTCGCCCTTTTCCGTCCGAGGGTCCACCCGCCATCTGAATCCGATCGTCACTCATCATGGGTTCACTCATCGGTGGCAGACCTCGCAGCTGGTCAGCTCCCGCGGCGTCCGAATCTTGTACTGCGCCAGCAGGAAGTGACCCAGCTCATCCTGGCTGGTGAACTTCTTGTACGACGCCGGCAGCGGCATTGCGCTTCCCGCCACATCCCCTGCCAGACCCTTCGCACCAGCGCCGGGCAAGTGCAGCGAGGCCATTTCCGGACCCGACGCCCGCCGGATCCTTGGTCACGCAATCCACGCTCTGCGCCGTCGGCGTGCCGGCCTTCTCCTCGCCCACCGAGCACCACACCGGACGCTCCTCGGCCGGCTTCTCCCACGCCATGTTGTAAATCTCGCTGCGTGGGGCGCAGATTCTTCGCCGGGTTGCGATGGCAGTCCAGACACCACTCCATCTGCAGCGTGTTCTGCGCATACATCAGCGGCATCTGGTCGACGCGGCCATGGCAGCTCGAGCAGCCCAGCCCCTTGTTCACGTGGATCTCGTGGCTGAAGTAGACGTAATCGGGCAGGTCATGCACCTTGGTCCACACCAGCGACTGGCCCGTCGCCCAGCTCTGGCGCACCGGCTCCAGCAACTGCGCGTTGGTCCAGATCTGCGCGTGGCAGTTGATGCAGGTCTTGGTCGGAGGAATCCCGGCGTAGCTCGACTTCTCCACCGTGACGTGACAGTACTGGCACTGCAGCCCCAGCCCCTGCACATGATGCTTGTGGCTGAACGGCACCGGCTGGTCCGGGCGCTGCCCCTGCCGCGTCACCCACGGCGAACGCTGCAATTCATCCAGCGTCACCCCCAGGGCGATCACGATCAGCCCCGTCAATACCAGGCTCATGCGAGCCAGAGCATTGGAGCTGCGGTCAAATATCTGCGCCATGAATGCTTTCCCTAGTCTTCTGCTGCGTTGGTTTGGAGGGCTTGTGTTGCGTTCGTCATGTGCCGATTGTGCTGACGGTCACACAGTGTGCGTTCAAAGTCGTTGGGAAGCGCTACAACACCGTCGGGGTCGAAAACCCCGAAAATTCAATATAGCAGCGCGAACAGGTCCGCAACTGTCCGCCAAGTCCATTTTCCGAAAAAAACTTTCCCGTGCACCAGTTTTGTAATCCACTGAAAAGAAAACAGATTGTGATTAGGGGAATCGGAGAGGAAACGCTGCCGCGTCTCTGGCGATTGCGTCCCAGAGACTGGTATGTTGAGCCCAAAATTAGCACGCGCGACCCGCAAACAGTCAACCAGCGGCGTCGGCCCAATCGAAACTCTCGCCCCTTCGAAGGCTCAAGGACGGCGCCTCAACCGGGATTGGCGCCACTGCTGGGCACATGGTCCCTCCCGGTAGTCTCCCGCCCCACGTCTTCAATTTCGTTATTGGAACAGCACCGTTTTCGGCCGAGCGGCTGCGGATCAGGCCAACCCTTGAGGACCGTTATCTCCGCTTGTATCCCCATAAGCTTCGCCAAAGGACTCATCCGGGGAGCTCGGGGGCCAGCCGATCATCACCAGGAAGACGTCGAGGACGAAGAGCGCGATGGCAATATCGTTGTACAGCGTCGCGTGCGGCGAATCCGGCCACAGCTGGTTCGCAGCCCAGAAAAGAAATGCCACTGCCAGCATGACCGCCTTCACGAACTCCAGGCGCGAAGGGCGATGCGCGATCTGGTAGACGATGTATGCGAGCGCGATCAGCGCCAACGAAAATGACGCCAGAAAATCATGGCTTCGGGCCGGGAAGAACCTGGGAAACGCATCCCACACCAACAAGACTCCGACATCAGCAAGGGTAACGATGCCAAGAAGGACGGGGAGCGCCCGGTGGGCTCGGTCAAGGCGAATGTACATAGGCCATTATTGACTGGATCATCAAAGGAAACCGTAAGTGCGATTGGGAGGCGGCGGCGACCCGAATGGTTCGAGTGTCTGTGCGTCCGCGCGGCATCGATACGCACAAACCGATGCTTTAGAATGCATGCAGGCTCCGCAGCCAGCAGCTCTCAGTCACAAACACCTTGTCTCGGCCCCTCCAGTCAGGATCTGGGCCGGGAAGCAATCTTGCATCGCAACGACGCTGGGTCCTCACCGAAGGATCCATGTCCGCGGATGACATCTTGAAAGGAACGGCCATGAAGTATGCGGGATTGCTGGTGATGCCTGCCGGATTCTTCCTCACCGTTGCGGCCCTCATTCTGTTTCCAGACGCTTCGTTGCGCGCCACATTCGTGGTCTGCGGCCTGGCGGTCGAGACTCTGGGGCTTGGCGTTGCGGTGCGCGGCCACATGGAGCGTCGCCAGGAAGCTCCCTCGGCGGGAAGCGCCGGTGGTCCGCGGGGGGCCCTCCGTCCATGAGTCTTCCCCCGCCGGTTCAGCCCCTCTCCGAATCCATGTTTGCGCTGACCCTGGGACTGCTGCTGCTTGCCCCGCTGGCCATCGCCGGCATTGCCCTGGTCAATACGGGCCTGGGACGATCGCGCTCCGCCGCCCAGTCCCTGCTGGGATCCGTGGCCATCGTCTCGACCTCTGCCATCGGGTTCGCGGTGGTCGGCGCCGCCTTTGCCGGCGCGGCCTCTCATACGCTGTGGCTCGCGGGCAAGCCCTGGAACCTGCTCGGCGCGGCTGCCTTGTTTCTTCAGCATTTCACCGCCGCTCCGCTCGAATCGCAGCTTGCCACCCTGTTTGAATTCGTGGCCGTCGCCATGGCAGCCATCATTCCCTGGGGGTCGGGAGCCGATCGCTGGCGCCTTCCTGCCGGCTGCGTGTCGGCGGCGGTGTTGTCTGCCTTCCTCTTTCCCCTCGTCGCCCATTGGACCTGGGGCGGCGGATGGCTGGCTCAGCTGGGCGCCAACTTCGGCCTCGGAGCGGGTTTTCTGGACGCCGCGGGAGCCGCGTCCGTTCACGCTCTCGGCGGCCTGAGCGCCCTGGCCGTGGTCTGGATCGCGGGCTCGCGCAAGGGCAAATTTCCCAAGGAAGGCCTGGCCACCGCCATGCCCGGCCATAACGCCGCCTACATTCTCTTCGGCTGCCTGCTGGCGCATGGTCGGCTGGCTGGCCTGGAACGTCGCCGGCGCGGTGCTCTGGCTTCACACCGCTCCCAACGCTCTGGTGGTCACGGCGATCAATACCCTGCTGTCGGCCTCCGCCGCGCTGGTGGCGACTTTCACGGTGACGCGCACGCGCTTCAGCAAGCCGGACGCCAGCCTCTGCGCCAACGGCTGGCTGGCCGGCCTGGTTACCTCCAGCGCCTGCGCCGCCATCGTCACGCCCATGGAAGCCATCCTCACCGGCGCCATTGCCGGCATTGCCACGCCGCTGCTGGTTGAGCTTCTGGAATTGGCCCTCTCCATCGATGACCCGTCGGGCGCCATCAGCGTTCACGCCTTCGGCGGACTCTGGGGGCTGTTCGCCGCCGGCATCTTCGCTCCCCGGCCCGGCCAGTTCGTTGCTCAACTGGTTGGCATCGCCACGTTGCTGGGTCTCATATTTCCGCTCGTCTACGGGCTATTCGCGGTCGTCAACCGGATCATTCCGTTTCGCGTTGAGCCCGACGGCGAACGGCTGGGCATGGACCTGTACGAGCTCGGCGGCGGCGCCTATCCCGAGTTCGTCCTGCATCGGGATGACTCCTACCGCTAACCAGGGAGGATCATAAACATCCTGGCTGTGATAAGCTCAATCAGTGACCAAGAGAACGTCGCCGGTCCGCACGACCACCCTCGAGGAGTATCGACTGAAGGGAAAGAGAAAGGGAGCTCTGCTCAAGGAGCAAACCTGGTTTGAAGACGGAAGAGTTGTCGCCTACAGCCTCGCTTACATCAATCTGAAGATTTGCGCGGTGGACAATGGCAGAGTCCTCGGATATGACAACAGCCACGGCTATCATCATCGGCACTTCATGGGCCAGATTGAACCGACAGGTTTTTCGACCTATGCGGCCTTGGCCGAACAATTCTTGAGAGAGGTTCACGAACTTTGGAGGATTGAGGATGGCAAAGGGTAAAGTGACGATTACGAGCGGCTCGAAAGATGATTTCTTCGACCGTGTACGCACTCACGCCGCAAAACTGGATCGAGGAGAATTCCTCCCTCCGTCCATCACGATCACATTCGAAGACCCACTGGAGATGTTGAGCGTACTGACCGTCGAAAGGGTTCGCCTGTTGCGGCGCGCCAAATCGGGTGTGCTGCCGATTTCAGATTTGGCATTGGGGCTGAAGCGGGACGTTCGCGCGGTGAGCCGCGATGTGGTCCGCCTTGAAAAGGCCGGTCTTCTGCGCACGAGCTACCGCATTAATCCGGGACACGGCAGGTACAAGGTTGTAGAACCGGTGGCGACCGAATATAGCCTGGTCGCCTCGATTTAAACGGATCATCGTCTGGCCAGCACCAGCATCAGCCCGAACAGTACTAGCGGCACCAGCACCAGGCCCGCATAGAGCAGCGTGCGCTTGTTGACCCGATCGAACAGCGAACCCTTTCCCCGCCGGACGGGGCGAAACCCGCGGTCCGACACCCCCACCTGCTCCTGGTTTTCGAGGTCCCATTCCATCTCGTGCGCGCTGGCGTACCGGTGCCGCGGATCGCGTTCCAGCGCGCGGAACACGATCTCCTCGATCTCGGGCGGAATCTCGGCGTTCAGCGCCCGCGGGGGAATGGGGTCCTTCACCAGCCGGTCGTTCATGACCGCCAGCGGGTTCGGCCCGCTGAACGGCACCTGCCCCGTCAGCATCTCGTAGAACATGACTCCCAGCGCGTACATGTCGCTGCGCTGGTCTCCCCGCTGGCCCCTGACCTGCTCCGGCGAGATGTAGTCCGGCGTGCCCAGCATGGCCGACATGTTCACAAAGGTCAGCCGCCGCGCGTCTTCCTTCATGGCAATGCCGAAGTCGATCAGCTTGATGCGATCGTCGTCCATCACCATCACGTTTTCCGGCTTCAGGTCGCGATGGACGATGCCCCGCTTGTGCATGTAATCGAGCGCGTCACAGATGCCCAGCGTGATCCGGACAGCCCGCTCCACGGGCAGGGCGCCTTCCTCATTCAGGATGGCCCGCAGCAGGCGCCCCTCGACCCACTCGATCACCATGTACAGCCGGCTGCGCTCTTCGTGGTTGTAGGTCTTCACTACGCCCGGATGGTCGAGCACCTGCCCGATCTCCTGTTCCCGCTTGAAGCGCTCCACCAGCACCGGGTCGGCTTCCATCTCCGGGTGGGGAACTTTCAGGGCCACCTGCCGGCCATCGTTGAGGTCGGTCGCCCGATAGAGCGTTCCCATGCCGCTGCGCGCCACCGTGGCGTCGATGCGGTAGTGATCCAGTACGTCTCCGGGCTCCAGCGTCTTCATCGGACTCTTCGGGTAGATCACCCAATTGTTTCATGCAATCCCTAAGTAATTCGTAGGATTTGGCGGCGCCGGTCCCGATTCCGGTGAGTTCGGCGCGGCTCGGGACACGCCATTTCAGGCACCCGCCGACACCACCGGTTGACAGCGCCCTCTATGATTGGATTCGAGCATGCTCTTTCTTTCCAGAACCCTGGTTGCCGCTCTATGCATGGTCTCCGCAATCGCGCCCACCGCAGCCCTCGGGGCCGCGGCATCGACGCACGCCTCCATCCCTCTCCCCCCGGCTCAGGAGACGGGCTTCCTTAATCGCAAGGTCGAGGTCAACGGCGTCACCTACCGCTTCCAGATCTATGTACCGGAAGAGTTCCGCCGCGACGACCGCAAACCATGGCCGGTGATTCTGTTCCTGCACGGCCGGGGCGAGCGCGGCGCCGAGGGCATGTTCCAGACCCAGATCGGTCTTCCCCTCGAGGTTCGCGATCACCCCGAACGCTGGCCATTCATCATCGTCATGCCGCAGTGCCTCTTCGGCAACTTCTGGACCGACCCCGAAATGCTGAACATGGCCATGGCCGCCCTCGACCAGGAGGTCGCCGAGTTCCATACGGACGCTGCCCGCACCTACCTGACCGGCCTGTCCCTGGGCGGATACGGCGCCTGGGAACTGGCCCGCCAGTTCCCCCATCGCTGGGCCGCCATCGCCATCGCCGCCGGCGGCCCCTTCTGGAGCTACGCTCCCGAGCGCTGGCAGCAGGCCGCGACGCTTCCCGGCGAATACGCGCGCGCCCTTGGCCGCACTCCCATCTGGATGTTTCACGGCAGCGAGGACAATGTCGTGCCGGAGCGGGAGAGCGAACTGATGTTCAACGCCTTCAAGGCCGATGGCGGCCACGTCCGCCTGTGGATCTACCAGGGTCTGCACCATGACTCGTGGTCGCGCGCCTACAACGAACCCGAGTTGCCGCGGTGGCTGCTGTCGCACCGCCTCGGCTCAGTGCCCGAGCCGGGGCCCTTCGCGGAACGCCTCGTCATTCCGCTCCACCCCACCGCCATCAAGATGCTTCCCGTCGGCCCTCGACGCAATCGCAGGCGAATACCGCGACGCCGGCGGCCATCTCGCCGCCACCCTCTTCCGCCAGGGCGAGGCACTCTATGAAAAAGATCCCCACGGCGAGGTCACCGAGGTCGAAGCGGAATCGCCCAATACCTTCTTCTATCCCCTGGGCGGCATCTGGACCCGCCTCAGCGTCGAACACGATCCGCAGGGTCACGTCACCGCGCTCCTCTATCACGACGACCGCCACGAAGAGCGATGGGAACGGGTGCGGACGCCTGCGCCGCAGAGGCCCTGACACCGTCGTAATTCGAAAGGACGCAATGCCAGGGCGGAACCCCCGCCCACCGAACTGCGTAATCCTTAAGGCGGGTCTAATACGCTGCTTGGCAAACAGGGCCCCTTTCCAACCTTTCCGACTGGTGAGAAAAAGGGTGGAAAATTAGCGGCTCAAGCAATGAGAGACGACGGGCATCATCGCGGTCCTGACAGACGCTCTGACCCACCATAGGAGGTCCCAATATGTATTGCAGCGGATGTGGTCAGGCATTAACCCCCGGGCAGGCCTTTTGTCCCCAGTGCGGCCGTCCCACCCCCCCACCCGTCCCTCCCATCCCGGGCCTCCAGTTTCAGCTTGAAAGCTACGCAGCCAAGATCCGGGCCCTCAGCGTGGTCTGGTTTATTTATGCAGGGCTCAGGTTGTTGTTCGCCTTTCTGGGAATGGTCTTCGCGCGCGCATTCTTCTTCAGTCACCTGGACCGCTGGTCGATGGGCCCATTCCCGATGAGGATGCTCGGCCCGGCGCTCCTGCACTTCACGTGGGCTTTCCTGATCGTGCAGGCAGCCCTCGCTCTAGGCGCGGCATGGGGATTGATGGAACGCTCGCAATGGGGACGCATCCTGGCCATCGTGGCCGCCGTCTTCAGCCTGGTCCGATTTCCCCTGGGCACCGCTCTCGGCATCTGGACCCTGGTCATGCTGCTGGGCTACCGCAATTCCAGCCTGTATGAGCAATTACCGGGAAGCCGCGTTTAGCCTTCCATTTGGTACGCCAATGGGTGTGGCACTCGGAGGAGCCTATGCCGGTTTTCGGAAACCAGGCGCTAGAACCTGGTGTCTTGAGGATCGGTACGACCGCTTCGGCGGTACAATCCTGCTATGAGTTTCCCTGAAAACCGCATGCGGCGCCTGCGCCGGTCGGAACCTCTGCGCGCCCTTGTCCGCGAGACCTCTCTCGATCCCGGGGACCTGATTTACCCCCTCTTCATCTGCCCCGGCGAAGGCATCCGCAAGCCCATCAGTTCCATGCCCGGAGTCTTCAATCTGTCCGTCGACGAAGCCGTCCGCGAAGCCGAAGAAGCGGCCGCCCTCGGCCTCGGCGGCCTGCTCTTGTTCGGCCTGCCGGAATCGAAGGATGAACACGGCACCGGCGCCTATGACGACAACGGCATCGTGCAGCAGGGTCTCCGCGCGCTCCGCCAGTCCGGCGCGGCCAAGAAGCTGGTTCTCATCGCCGACGTCTGCCTTTGCGAATACACCAGCCACGGCCACTGCGGCATGATCGTCGAGACGCGCGACGGCTGGGAAGTCGAAAACGATCCCTCGCTCGATCTGCTCGGCCGCACCGCCGCCAGCCTGGCCCGCGCCGGGGCCGACATCGTGGCCCCCAGTGACATGATGGATGGCCGGGTGGCCGCCATTCGCCGCGCCCTCGACGAGGACGACAGCCCCGACACCCCCATCCTCAGCTACGCTTCAAAGTTCGCTTCCGCCTTCTACGGACCGTTCCGCGAAGCCGCCGACTCCGCACCCCAGTTTGGCGACCGGCGGTCGTACCAGATGGACGGCGCCAACCTCCGCGAAGCGATGCGCGAGATCGAGCTCGACCTCGGCGAAGGCGCGGACATGATTCTGATGAAACCCGCCATGCCCTACCTCGATGTGGTGTTCGCCGCTCGCGACAACTTTGACGTCCCCATCGGCGCATACCAGGTCTCGGGCGAATACTCCATGCTCCAGGCCGCCTTCGAGAGAGGCTGGCTCGACCGCAACCGCGCCACTTTGGAGTCTTTGTTGGGCATCCGCCGCGCCGGCGCCGATTTTATCGTCACCTACTTCGCCAAGGACGCCGCCAGGCTACTGTAAAGCTGCCGCGCTGCGCCCTTACCCCTCCATCTACAGGGCGCAGCGCAGGACCCCTGATTTGTTTCCTCTTCTGCTGTGTTTTCCCTGATCCCCGGCCCCTGACCCCTGTCCCTTCCCTGATCTCCCGTTCAGCTACTATCACCCCATGCCCCTTCGAGTCTGCGCATGAACACACTCGAAATCGTCAGTGTCCTGGTCGCCACCGCTGCCCTGTTCGGGTGGATCAGCTCGCGCGTGCTCCATATCCCGCTCACCATCGGCACCATGCTGCTGACGGTGCTCACCACCATCACTCTGGCGTCGCTCGGCCAGATTGCGCCGGGAATCCACGACTGGTCGGAGCACCTCGCCCGGCAGATTGATTTCCAGACCCTGGTCCTGCAAGGCATGTTGCCGCTGTTGCTGTTCGCCGGTGCGTTCCTGCTCGATCTCGACTACCTGGTCCGCGAAAAACTCCCCGTTGCGCTGCTCTCGATCGTTCGGCACCGTTCTCTCGTTTCTCGCCGTGGCGGCACTGATGAAGCTCTTCTCCGGCAAGGGCGCGCCGTGGATGGAGTGCCTGATCTTCGGGGCGCTGATCTCCCCCACCGACCCCATTGCGGTACTCGAATTGCTCCGTCGCATCGGCATTCCCAAGCCCATTGAAGCGCAATTGGCCGGGGAGTCCCTTTTTAATGATGGCATCGGCGCGGTTCTGTTTCTCGCCATGCTCGATATCGCGCGCGGGCAGGCGCCCACGCCCATGCACATTGCCGGCATGCTGCTGCTCAAGGCTGGCGGAGCTCTTCTGCTGGGAATCGCCGCGGCCGGGCTGATCTCCCTCTTCATGCGCCTGGTGAATTCCTACCAGGTGGAGATCCTGCTGACCCTGACGCTGGCCCTGGGCGGCTATGTTCTGGCCGATATGTGGCGCATGTCGGCGCCCCTGGAGGCGGTCGTAGCCGGGCTCGCCCTGCGCCACTTCAATCGCAAACAAGCCAAGGGACGCATCGCCGATGACCGCGTGGACGAGTTCTGGACCATGCTCGACGAGGTCCAGAACTCGCTGCTCTTCGTCCTGCTGGGACTTGAAGTGATGGTCGTAAGCCTGAATGCCGCCACGGTGCGCGCCGGACTGGTCGGCATCGTGGCGGTCAACCTTGTCCGCCTCGCGGTTGTGGCCCTCTGCGTCGGTTTTCTGCGCGTGTGCCAGAAAGAACGCCGCAACTCGATCCTGACTCTCACCTGGGGCGGATTGCGCGGCGGCCTCTCCATCGCCCTGGCCCTATCGGTGCCCCCCATGCTGGATGGGACGCAAACGGGAGCATGGATCTTCGGCGCGACCTACATGATCGTGGTGTTTTCGATTATCGTGCAGGGCGGCTCGTTGCAGTTTGCCCTGACTCGTCTGCGGCCGGCGATACTCCCTGCCGCCGCGCGCGATAGCTAAGACTGCCATAGGGCCACACCACGCTGCCCTTGACGGCCGACGCGCATGGCCTCGCCAGTCGGGAGCTGAGTAGCAAGTCCCCTCCGCGTGCGGCGATGAGCGCCATTGCCGCAACGATGAGAGATGGAAACAAAGAGTGGATCATGGGGCCAACCTCCACACGTCTGCTGGCGATCGCCCCGGGACCGTGCATCGGGCCCGGGGACAGTCCGTATTCAGAGCGTGAATCCGCCGGAGGCGTAGATAGCCTGGCCATTGATCCAGCCCGATTCGTCCGAGGCCAGGAAGGCCACCGCGGATGCGATATCTGTGGGTTGACCGGTGCGGCCGAGCGGCGTGCGCGCGACCGCTTCCTTGTGGAAGTCGCTGCCGATGAAGCCGGCGGTGTGCGTGCCTTCGGTCTCAATCAGCCCGGGATTGAGGGAGTTCACGCGGATCTTCTTCGCGCCAAGTTCCTTGGCCAGCGATGCCGTGATCGAATCGACCGCGCCCTTGGTGGCGCTGTAGACGGAGGCGCCCGGAACGCCGTCCACTACCACCGAACTGATGTTGACGATGCTGCCGCCATCGGGATTGAACTCCTTCAGCGCCGCCTGCGTGGTCAGCAGCAGGCCGAGCACGTTGACGTTGAACAGCTTGTTGAAGTGCTCCGGCGTCACCGCATCGATGGGCGAGAACTCGTAGATACCAGCATTGTTGACCAGCACGTCGATCGGCCCGAGTTCCCTGGCTACTTTGTTGACCAGCGGCCCGATCGAGTCGGGATCGGCGAGGTTGGCCTGCACCGCGATGGCCTTGCCGCCGGCGGCCTGGATCTCGGCCACCACCTTGTCCGCACCCGCCTTGCTGCCTGAATAGTTGACCGCAACCGCTGCGCCGCGCGATGCCAGCTCGCGCGCGATCTCCGCGCCGATGCCCTTGGATGCGCCTGTCACCAATGCCACTTTGCCCTGAAGGTTCTTCATCTTTCTGCTCCATCCCGAAACGTCATCGCTTCGACGTTTCGACAACTATCGAATTGATGGGTGGACCCGCAGGATGGATTCAGGATGATTGTGGAAATTGTTTAAACGCTAGCGCTCCCTGCGCTTCGGCGACGGTGGTGCGCGACGTGCGGGATGGGGAACTTTGACGCATACCCCGGGGGGTAACGAATATTTTGCCAGAATAACTCTATGGACCGCTGCGTAGTAGATCTCTCATTGACTAGTGTATTAGTCTTATAGTACATAGAACGTGAGGAGATTCAGATGAACCCAGGATTATGCCTCCGCTCTTTTGGCGTTGCTCTCATCGTGAGCACGATAGCCGGCCGTCAACTTCCTGCCGCCGAACAGGCCGCCTGCAAGGTGCAGTTTGTCCCGGTGGAACAAGGTGTCCAACTTGAAGTGCTGGATTGGGGAGGATCGGGAAGGCCCCTGATCTTTCTTGCCGGAGCCGGGGACACGGCCCACGCGTTCGATACGTTTGCTCCGAAGTTTACCGGGCAGAATCATGTCTACGCCATCACGCGCAGGGGTTTTGGCGCGTCGAGCAAGCCCACGCCGGCGAACGGGAACTACTCGGCCGACCGGCTGGGAGACGATGTCCTCGCGGTCATGCAGGCACTTCGTATCGAGCGCCCGGTGCTGGTGGGGCACTCGGTCGCGGGGGAAGAACTGAGCTCCATCGGCAGTCGCTTTCCGGACAAGGTATCCGGGCTCATCTACCTTGATGCCGTGGCGAGCTGGTCCTTCTATGATCCCGCGCACCCGCAGGTGGAGATCGAAATGAACGGGATCAAGAAGCGCATCGAAGAGATTGAAGCCGGCGGGGTAGACGAGCAGGAGAAGCTGCGCGAACTTGAAACGGCAATGGCAAAGTTTGAGACCGTTCTTCACCAGAGCAATGAAGACGTAAAGACGATGCCTCCGCTGCCCCCGCGCTCACCGATCGGGGCCGCGCTCAACTTCGGTGCGGAAAAGTACACCTCCATCCCCGTTCCGGTTCTCGCGATTCTTGCCTGCCCTCACGATTGGAGCCACTTCTTTCCGAACGACCCGGAACGCAGAGCGGCGCGCCTTGCCGCGGATACCGCGGCCTGTTCGGCACGGGCCGAAAGTTTCGCACGAGGCGTTCCCACGGCCCGCGTCGTTCGCATTGCCAATGCAGACCATTACGTCTACCGCTCGAATGAAGCCCAAGTGATCGAGGAGATGAAGAAGTTTCTCGGCACCCTACCGTAAAGGTGGTTTGCGGAAGCCGGCGGATCGTGGATGAGGATAGCTTTTGAGTTGGCCACGATACGCTCATAATGCATCTGATGGATATCAAGCCGGATTTCATCGAAGTCCAACGCACGGCTCACGAACTCGAGAGCCGCCACGGGCAGAACGCCTCCCAATATGCTGCTAATTAGCAGCCGAAGCCCTCGCTGAAGCAGAGGCTGAGGAGGCCGTTTTTTGGACGGCGGTAGAAAACTGCCTCAGGCCCCGCGTCAAATCCGGCTGAAATCCCGCGCGCGGGAAGTCGGTTTATCTCCATATCGCCCGACACTCCGTCACATTCAGATAACAGCACAGAATCCGATACTCCAAAAACGCTGTCATCCTGAACGCAGTGAAGGATCCGCATTTGCTTTTCAGGCGTTGATCCGGTCCAATGCTCTTCGGTAATCAGCAGGTTCACAATCGTACCAATCGCGACTCAGATCCATCCACGCCGGGTTGGTCGATTCGATCAGCGCAATTTTCTTTGCGCGTCTCCAGCCCTTCAGTTCCTTCTCCCGCGCAATCGCCTTCTGAATGTACTGAAAGTTCTCGAACCAGATGAGGCGATCGCAGTTGTAACGCGCGGTGAAGCCATCACTTTCCTTCCATTTGTGCTCAAAGACACGCTGGTGCAGATTACCGGTCACTCCGATATACAGGGTGCGGCTTCGGCTCGCCATGATGTAGGTGCAGTACGATCCTTCATGCATGCCGCTATCGTAACTACACGATCCGAGACCGGCTGTGACGCAAAGAACAAATGCAGATCCTTCACTGCGTTCAGGATGACAGCGCGGTGAGGGGTTGGAAGCGGGAGAATTACCATCGATCCGGAAGTTTGGAAAGCAACCGCGGATCCTTCGTCGCTGCGCTCCTCAGGATGACAAGGCAGTGAGTAAGGGTGCGAAGCGGGCGATCAGACACATATTTGGCACAAGCCCCGCGCGATCACCAGGTTTCAATCCTGGCGCTGTGCGGGAGGGCCGCAGGGCGGCGTGTGCAGAGCGGATAGTGTCGCAATCAGCGCTTCCAAAACTCCCGCACGAAGGGACAGGAAGTGGAACTTTCCCTGCCGCTCGACCTTGATCAGGCCCGCCGTCTCGAGTTCCTTGATGTGGTGGGAGAGGGTGGCTGCGGAGATGGGGACCGCTGAACGCACGGCCGAGCACCCGAGTGGACAGCCGGCCCTGGCGATGCGCTCCAGCAGTTCAAATCGCCTCGGATCGGCCAGCGCTTTGAGCAGGGCGGTGCGCCGGGCACGGGTCAGCCGGACGGTTTTCGGCGAGGACCCGGGTTGAGGCGATGATTCGGGCTGGGGCGATGATTCGGGCTGGGGCGATGATCCGGCGTTGGGCGATGACTCTGCCGCCCTTGCCCCATCCTTCGCTTCGATTGTCAGCGTCGTCATCGTAGGCTCCCACTATTTGATGCGGATCACCACAATTCGATACCGCTCGCCTACTTTTGTCCAGTCGCCAGCAGGGTTTGAAACTGCGGGCCCTCGGCCTCTTTATCCACTACCGCCGTGTCGATCGCGGAGAAGCCGGCATGGGCGAGCAGTTCTTCAAGCTCTGCTTCGCTGAAGCCGAGCCACTCGTCGGCGTACAGTTCGCGCGCCTCTTCGAAGCGATGCCTGGCCAGATCGAGGATCACGGCTCTCCCGCCCGGACGCAGGATACGCCACGCCTCCTGCACGGCGCGATCGGGATGCAGGGCGTGATGCAGCGACTGCGAAAAGAAGACCAGGTCCACGGCCGCGTCGTCGATGGGCAACTCTTCCATGTCGCCCTGGCGGAATTCAACATTGTCGACGCCGTGCGCGGGCCGCCTGCTCGCGGCCGACTTCGAGCATCCGGTCAGAGGAGTCGACGGCGATGACCCGCGCCGCGCGCTGCGCCAGCAGGAGCGCAAAGGTTCCGTCGCCGGCGCCCAGATCGGCGATGGTCATGGGGGGCATGAGCCGCAGCAGGGCCTCGGCCAGGCTCTTCCACGACTTGCCGGGAACATAGTCCTTGCCCAGCCGCCCGGCCATGGAGTCGAAGAAGCTGCGCATGCGGTCCTGGCGGCTCTTGACGACGCGGCGCATGGCGGCCTGGTCGGCCGCGGCTTCCGCGGTCTCCTTCTCGGCCTGAGCGAGGAGTCCATCCAAAAAGCCGCTCCCACCGGAGGTGGCGGAGGCGATGCGATAGAGGCTGCTCTTGCCGGTGCGCCGGTCCTCGACCAGCCCGGCGCGCTTCAACTGCGACAGGTGGGTGGAGATGGTGCTTTGCCCCATCACGAGAATTTCCTGCAACTCCGCCACCGACAGCTCTTCTGCCTGCAAAAGCAGCAGGATGCGCAGCCGATTGGGGTCGGCCGCGGCGCGCAGAATGTTCACAATTGACGGTGTGGTGGTTGACGGCATGGTTTGCTTCTGATACATATCAAGATATCACGATACGTTGATGTGAGGAGATTCTGAATGGCAACAACCCTAGAAATGACCGCTGTCGACTACAAAGTCGCCGACATGAGCCTGGCCGACTGGGGCCGCAAGGAAATCACCATTGCCGAGCACGAGATGCCCGGCCTGATGGCCATCCGCAACAAGTACGCGGCCGACAAGCCGCTGGCCGGCGTGCGCGTCACCGGCTCGCTGCACATGACCATTCAGACCGCGGTGCTGATCGAGACCCTGACCAGCCTGGGCGCGGAAGTGCGCTGGGCGAGCTGCAACATCTTCTCCACGCAGGACCACGCGGCGGCGGCCATTGCGGCGGCGGGCGTTCCGGTCTTCGCATGGAAGGGCGAGAGCCTCGAAGAGTACTGGGAGTGCACCTACCAGGCGCTGAACCACAAGGGCGGCAAGGGCCCGCAGCTGGTGGTTGACGACGGCGGCGACGTGACCCTGCTCATCCACAAGGGCTATGAGCTCGAAAACGGCGACGGCTGGGTCAACACGCCCTCAGGCAATCACGAAGAGCAGGTCATCAAGGACCTTCTCAAGCGGGTGTATGCCGAGGACAAGCAGCACTGGCACAAGGTCGTCAAGGAATGGCGCGGCGTTTCCGAAGAGACCACCACCGGCGTTCACCGCCTCTATCACATGCTCGAAAAGGGCACGCTCCTGGTTCCTGCAATGAATGTCAACGACTCGGTGACCAAGTCGAAGTTCGACAACCTGTATGGCTGCCGCGAGTCGCTGGCGGACGGCATCAAGCGCGCCACAGACGTGATGGTGGCCGGCAAGGTCGCGGTTATCTGCGGTTATGGCGACGTAGGCAAGGGCTGTGCGCACTCGCTGCGCGGCATGGGCGCCCGCTGCATCATCACGGAGATCGATCCCATCAACGCGCTGCAGGCGGCGATGGAAGGCTTTGAAGTCACTACGGTCGAAGACACGCTCGGCCGCGGCGACATCTACGTCACCACCACCGGCAACGTCGACATCATCACCCTCGAGCACATGAAGGGGATGAAGGATCAGGCCATCGTCTGCAACATCGGCCACTTCGATAATGAAATCGAGATGGACAAGCTGAACAGCGCACCGGGGGTCACCAAGCTCAACATCAAGCCGCAGGTGGATTTCTACACCTTCCCCGACGGCCACGGCATCTTCGTGCTCGCCGAAGGCCGCCTGGTCAACCTGGGCTGCGCGACCGGCCACCCCAGCTTCGTGATGTCCAACAGCTTCGCCAACCAGACTCTGGCGCAGCTCGATCTGTGGAAGAACAAGGACACCTACAAGGTGGGTGTCTACGTGCTGCCCAAGAAGCTGGACGAAGAAGTAGCCCGCCTGCATCTGGAAAAGATCGGCGTCAAGCTCACCACCCTGACTCCCAAACAGGCCGACTACCTGGGAGTTCCTGTGGACGGCCCGTACAAGTCCGAGATGTACCGCTACTAGGGACAGTGAACAGTTGTCAGTGAACCGTGGTCAGCACAGCACTCCGTGCCCCATCCTTTTCATAGCGATATCGTGAAAGGGATGGGAGGACCACTCGACTAAAGTGCCATCGTGCGCTGGCGTAGCGAGTCGGACCTGCATTTCGAAATAACCCCCTGCCAGCGAACGAGGCTGACCAACCCGTTCTCGAGTGCCCTCACTATGAAGTCTTCTGCCTTTTCCTTCGAACTCTTTCCTCCGCGCACCCCGGAAGGCGTCGGCAAGCTGCCTGCCCTGGTCTCGCAGCTCGCGGTCGCGCGGCCCGATTACTTCTCCGTTACCCACGGCGCCGGCGGATCAGACCAGGACGGCACCTACGAAACCATGATGACGGTGGTCAGCCAGACCGGTATCGAGGCCGCGCCACATCTTACGTGTGTGGGATCGACCCGGGCCCGTATCGGCGCGCTGCTCGACCGCTATCGCGAGGCCGGCGTCAAGCGCATCGTGGCTTTGCGCGGCGATCTGCCGGCGACGTCGATGAGCCCATCGGCTCCCGGCGAGTTCCACTACGCCAACGAACTGGTGAGCTTCATCCGCCAGACGCACGGCAACGCTTTCCGCATTGAAGTGGCTGCTTACCCTGAGATGCATCCCCAGGCGCCCGACTTCGACACCGACTTCGACAACTTCCGGCGCAAGGTGGATGCGGGCGCGGACGGCGCCATCACCCAGCTCTTCTACAACGCGGATGCCTATTGCGACTTCATGGAGCGTTGCGCCAGGGCGGGGGTTCAGATTCCGGTGACACCCGGCATCATGCCCATCGCCAGCTTCACCAACATCGTGCGCTTCTGCTCGGGATGCGGCGCCGACCTGCCGCGCTGGATTCGCCTTCGCCTTGAGCAGCTCCAGTATGACAAGCAGGCCCTGATCGACTTTGGTCTCGGCGTGGTCACGCGGCTCTGCGAGACTCTTTTGCGCAACGGTGCGCCCGGTTTGCATTTCTATACCATCAATCAGGCCGAGTCCGCACTCCGCCTTTGTGAACGCCTGGGGTTCACCGTGCCCAGCGAGCGCGTGCACTGAAAACGTCACGGGACGCCGATCGGCGAACGCGGAGCAGGCGGGCAGCCGTAATCTCCGCACAACCGGGCGAAGATTTTGC
The DNA here is from genome assembly GCA_963737665.1 of uncultured Acidobacteriaceae bacterium. Taxonomy (GTDB): domain Bacteria; phylum Acidobacteriota; class Terriglobia; order Terriglobales; family Acidobacteriaceae; genus Telmatobacter. Next base: position 95,278 of record CAVTTW010000010.1, on the reverse strand, counting down.
AGGTCCATTTGATGATATGTGCTTGATTTGATTGGTGGCGGAGGGCAGGATCGAACTGCCGACCTACGGGTTATGAATCCGTCGCTCTAACCATCTGAGCTACTCCGCCGGAGTACCGGCCGTGGCAGCCGTCCCAAAGATAGATGATACGGGGGGTTGGGATAGAGGTCAAACCCTGTGCATGGCACTTTTGGGGTGCCCGGAGTGCGGTGGTTCGGGGCTCGGGGTGATTTCGCTGACTTAACGAACACTCCGTGGCAACCCATGAGACCCGCGGCGCATCACAGCTTGCACGGCGTCCCTTACATCCACGAATCCGCAGTCGGGTCCAGCTGACTTTGCGCTGGACCTGAACGGATTTTCCCGGGATCGTAATCGCCCCTCCGCTTTACACTCAAAAGAATGTCTCGCCTATCGATTGTTGGGGTGATCCCTGCGCGCCTGGGCTCGACGCGCCTCCACCGCAAGGTTTTGCGGGAGCTGGCCGGAAGGCCAATGGTGGAGTGGGTGTGGCGCGCGGCGGTGGCGAGCGGGCTCATGGATCCAGTTCTCGTGGCTACCGACGCCGAAGAGGTGGCGACTGTCTGCCGGGCACGGGGCGTTCCTGTGGTCATGACATCCGAGGAATGCGCCAGTGGGTCGGACCGGGTGCGCGAAGTGGCGCGCCAGGTTGAGGCCGATATCTATGTCAATATTCAGGGAGACGAGCCGACTTTGACGGGGGACTTCTTCCCTCCGCTGCTGGCGCTGTTTGAGCGCCCCGAGGTCGAGGTGGCGACGCTGGCGGTGCGATGCCCGGCCATGGAGATTACCAATCCCAACGCGGTCAAGGTGGTGACGGCGCTCGACGGGCGCGCTCTCTACTTTTCCCGGGCCGCGATTCCCTTCGATCGCGATGCGACGGGACTTGCCGGCTATCGGAAGCACCTTGGCATCTATGCCTACCGGAAGGCGGCTTTGGAACGGTTTGCCGCATTGCCGCCCAGCTGGCTGGAGCGCGTGGAGCGGCTGGAACAACTGCGGCTGCTTGAGAACGGTATCGACATCTATGTGGCCGCGGCTCCTGCCGACACCATCGGGGTGGATACCGAGGACGATCTGGCCCGGGCGGAAGCCGTCCTGCGAGCACGCGGTCACTAGTCCCCTTTTGTCCATCAGCCGGGACGCAACAATCAGAATTGCGGGCAAGATTCGGATGGCGCGCGCAGTATTCAAAGAGCCAAGATAGTTTTCATGAACTCTTATGGTGCAGCGGCAGGGGCGAGCGGCTTGGTGAGGACAGGAAGTGAAGAGTTAAAGGCCTTCGACGTCGAGCGGGCATGGGAGAAGGTCGCTGGACGCGAAGCAGGCGCCGGTTTCTTTTATGCGGTCACGACCACGGGGGTGTTTTGCCGGCCCGACTGCAAGAGCAGACGGCCGCTGCGGGCGAACACGCGGTTTTTTGCATCGGCCGAGCAGGCGCGGGCCGCGGGCTTTCGGCCATGCCTGCGATGCCATCCCGAGGATTGGCGAAGCGCGGATGGCGCGCTGGAGAAAGTTCGGCAGCATATTGAACTCCACCTGGATCGGCCTGTGACTCTGGTCGAGTTGGGGCGGATCGCCGGGGTAAGCCCATTTACGGTACAACGGAACTTCAAACACGCGATGGGGGTCAGCCCGTCGCAATATCAGCGAGCGCTGCGGGCCGGAAATCTGCGCACGGCCTTGAAAAGGGGGGAATCGGTGACGAATGCGGTCTATGAAGCAGGGTTTGGTTCGGCCAGCCGCGCTTACGAGGGCGCCCCGCTGGGAATGACACCGGGGCGGTTCGCGGCCGGTGGACAGGGCGAGCAGATTGGCTGGGCCAGTGCTCGTTCGCCCCTGGGTTGGGTCATTGTGGGAGCGACCAGTCGGGGGCTCTGCTGGCTGGCGCTGGCCGACACCGCGGAACTGGCTGAGGCCAGCCTGCGCGACGAATTTCCCGCCGCGACTCTGCGCCAGGATTCTTCGCTGGAATCGCTGGTGGAGGCGGCCCTTGCCGGGGTATTGCAGCGGGGGGCGAAAGGCACGCCGCCGGCACTGCCGCTCGATCTGCGCGGAACCGCGTTTCAACTGAAGGTGTGGCAGGCTTTGCGCGCGATTCCACGGGGCGAAACCCGCACCTACAGCCAGCTGGCAAAGGAAATGGGAGCTCCGAAGTCTACCCGTGCGGTGGCGCGGGCCTGTGCGATGAATCGAGTATCGGTTGTCGTTCCATGCCATCGCGTGGTGGGAGCGAGCGGCTCGCTGACGGGGTATCGGTGGGGGATCGATCGCAAGCGCCAGTTGCTGGAGGCTGAGAAAAGCCTCCGGTAGTAGAGCGCAGGCGGTGGCTGCCATCCTTTTCACAATCTGGCGAGGAAAAGGATGGGAGCCGGGATTCGGGAGCGGATCAGGCGAGGTGCTTTTTGAGGAAGGCAAGCGAACGTTCGCGGGCGACGCGAGCGGCTTCGGGGTTGTAGCTGGTTCGAGGAGTCGCGTTGAAGGCGTGGCCGGCGTCGTACCAGTAGACTTCGACATCGGGGTGGGCGGCCTGGACCTTTTCCACCTCCTCGGCGGGAATGTGGGTGTCCTGTTTGCCGAAGTGAAGCATGACCGGCGCGGAAGGATCTTCGGCTGCGTAGTTGCCGATGCGTCCGCCATAGTAGCCCACGGCGGCGTCCGGTTTCAGGCGGGTGGACGCCAGCCATGCCAGGGTTCCTCCCAGGCAGTAACCGATGATTCCGACCTTTTTGCCGGTATTCGTCCGGGCAAAATCGAGAGCAGCGGCCAGGTCGAGGACGGCCTTGTCGATATCGAAATTTGGAATGAAGCTCAGCGCCCGCTGCATGTCGGCGCCCTCATAACTGAGCTCGACCCCGCGTTCGATGCGGTCAAACAGCGCCGGAGCAACCGCCAGAAAGCCATCCCTGGCGTAGCCATCTGCCACCGAGCGAATATGCTCATTGACCCCGAAGATCTCCTGCACCACCACCAGGCCGGCCAGGGGTTCGCCGGCGGGGCGCGCCACGTAAGCGCCGAGTTCATGGCCGTCGGCCGCTCTCAACGTGATCCTTTCACCCATCGCAACTGCACCTCCAATGGAAGTATGTGGGGCTGGACGTGGTTCGTTCAACCTGGGCGCTACTGCCCGAGCCAGGGTCCTCTTGTATAAATCGCTTTGCGGTGCGCCCGGTGTGTGGTCTTCTAAGCACACCCGCCTATGCTGAAAAGAATCGAAAGCTATTTTGAATTCAGTCATCTGGGTACCAACTGGCGCACCGAGATCCTGGCCGGAATCACCACCTTCCTGACCATGGCCTACATTGTGCTGGTGAATCCGGCCATCCTTGCCGATGCCGGGGTGCCACTCCCTGCGGTCACCGCGGCGACCTGCCTTTCGGCGGCGTTCGGGTCGATTCTGATGGGAATCATTGCGCGTTACCCTATCGCGCTGGCGCCGGGCATGGGCCTCAATGCGTACTTCACCTACACCGTGTGTATCAAGATGCATATTCCCTGGCAGACGGCACTGGGGGCGGTGTTTATTTCCGGCGCGATCTTTCTGGCGCTCACAGGCGCGGGAATCCGGCAGATGATCCTGCGCGCGATTCCGCATGAGCTCTATGCGGCGGTGGCGAGCGGGATCGGACTGTTCATCGCCTTTATCGGCTTTCAGCATGCAGGGCTGGTGGTGCGCGACCCGAATACGCTGGTGGGGCTGGGCAACGTGAAGAATCCGACCACGGCGCTGGCCCTGCTGGGGCTGATCCTGATGGTGGCGCTGGAGGTGAAAAAGGTGCGTGGGTCGATCCTGATCGGCGTGCTCACGGTGACAGGCATCGCCTGGGCGCTCGGCCTGGTGCACTGGACGCCGGCCGCGGGTGGTTTCCGGTCGCTGGCGGGGACGGCGTTCAAGCTGGATATTCGCGGGGCTCTATCGAAGGGGCTGCTGGAGATCATCTTCGTCTTCTTCTTCGTCGATCTGTTCGACAACCTGGGCACGCTGGTGGCGGTGACCAAGAGGGCAGGGCTGATCGCGGCGGACCATTCGATTCCGCGGCTGAACCGCATCCTGTTCGCGGACGCGACAGCCACGGTGTTTGGTTCGCTGACGGGGACATCGACGGTGACCAGCTACGTGGAATCGACGGCCGGCGTGGCGGCGGGCGGGCGCAGCGGGGTGACCGCGATCGTGACCGGCCTGCTGTTTCTGGGGGCGATCGGAGCCGCGCCCTTCATCGGAATCGTGCCGCAGGCGGCGACGGCGCCGGCGCTGATCCTGGTGGGCTCGCTGATGCTGGCGACCATTACCGAGATTCGCTGGAACGAGCCGCTGGTGGCGGTGCCGGCGTTTCTGACGCTGGTCCTGATTCCACTCACGTATTCGATTGCCAACGGGCTTGGCTTTGGCATCATCGCCTGGGCAGTGCTGCACCTCATTACGGGGAAGGCGCGGCGCCAGGACTGGCTGCTGTATCTGCTGGCGGTGCTGTTCCTGGCGCGATTTGTTTACCTGGGGTCGAGCTGAGGACTTGTCGGGTGCGATGCGCACGATGGCGCGAAAGTCGTAAACTTCCGTTAAGACCGCCCTGTACTATAAGTGGGAGCCGCAAGCCCAGATTTCTTGTGTATGCGCGTGCCCCGTCACGCCGGAGAAGTGATGAATGGAACCCGGAAATGGTGGATCCGACGCGCCCGCAGCGGTCGTGCCCGGACCAGATACACGAAGACTGGACTTGCTCTGACCGTCCCGCGGCTGCTAGCTGCAGCGGGCGTGTCGCTCCTATGTGCATTCGGCCTTTCTTCCTGCACCAACGTAGCCGGCTTCTCGCAACCCAGCCTGATCCGCGTCATCGATGCCTCCTACATTGCGCCGGCAGTTAACGTGTATGTGGAGAAGACCCTGTTTGCGGGCAATATCGGGGAAGGGTATATCTCGAACTACGGAACGGTAACGCCCTCGCCGGCGGCGGCGATCCAGGTAACGCAAGCCACGGGCGGCGCTTCGCTGGTGACAGCCTCAGCCACGCTCAACGGGGGCGCGCAGCACTCGGTGTTTCTGACCGACAACGGCGCATCGCCCACCGAATACATGGTCACGGTGCTGGAAGACCAGCAGACTGCGGCGGCTGCGGGGCACTCCGCGTTTCGCTTCCTCAACCAGGCGCCGCGCACGGGCGCCGTGGATGTCTACATGGTTCCGGCCAACACCACTCTGGCCAACACCATTCCGCTCTGTGCCGCTTTGCCGGTCGGGTCGACCTGCGGCTACGTCAGCTTCGCTTCGCAGACCGTCACCATGGTGATTACGCCGACCGGGGTTGTGACCCCGAAGTACACTTCGACGGCCCTGGCGCTGACCGGCGGCGAGGTGCGGACGGTGGTGATCGTGGACAGCCAGTTGACCGTCAATCCGCCGGTCGAGGTCGTGATTGCCAACGACGTCAACTGAGCGAGCGGGAGGGCTTGTGGCAATCAAGGCTGACCCAACCGATTAGAATCCGGCTTGATGAGACCTTCCGCATTGCCCCGCATTGTCTGTTCCGTTCAAATCTGGCTGCTTGCCGCAGCGCTGGGCTGGGCGGACGACACCTACCGCATTGTTCATACCTATCCTCACGACCCGAAGGCCTTTACGCAGGGGCTGGTGTATGTGGATGGATACCTCTACGAGAGCACGGGTTTGAACGGGCAATCCTCGCTGCGCATGGACGACCTCGAGACCGGGCGCGTGCTTCAGGAACAGCCCGTCCCAAGCAAATATTTTGCCGAAGGCCTGACCAACTGGGGCAGCACTCTGGTGCAGCTCACGTGGGAGTCGCACGTGGGGCTGGTGTATGACCGGTTCAGCTTCAGGGAGCTGCGCACATTTTCCTTTTCTGGAGAAGGGTGGGGGCTGACGCAGGATGGGAAAGCGCTGATCCTCAGCGACGGCACATCCACCCTGCGCTTCCTCGATCCGACGACATTTCGCGAGGTGCGGCGGGTCACGGTGACCGATCGCGGTAAGCCGGTCACGGAGATCAACGAACTGGAGTGGGTGCGGGGAGAGATCTACGCCAACATCTGGCACAAGGACCGGATCGCACGCATCGCGCCGGCTACGGGAAAGGTCGTGGGGTGGATCGATCTTCAGGGGCTGCTGCCGGCAGCCGAACACTCGACCGCCGAGGCGGTGCTCAATGGGATTGCCTACGATGCGGTGCATGACCGGCTCTTCGTGACCGGGAAGCTGTGGCCCAAGCTGTTCGAGATCAAGGTTGTCCCGGAGGCCAAGGCGGTCCGGGTGGGGAAGAAGAAATAGGCACAGATACTTCCGGTGGGGTCGCCGTCACAGGCGGGGCCGTCGAGCGCGACTATACTCCACGGCAAGGCTCAACCCATGGATTTCTCTGTGCTCTCGGTTCCCAGCATTCTGCAGAATGCGGCCATCCTCACCATCCTCGTGGCGCTCACGGGCTACGCGATTACCTTTCTCAGCGCGCATATGCTGGCGCGGCGGCGCGACAAACTCGAACTCGTCAACAAGCGCCTGAACGAGTTTTATGGTCCGCTGTATGTAGCTTCGCAGGCGGGCAATATCGCCTACCGGTCGCTGCTCAAGAAGCAGGGCAAGACGCAGAGCGAGCCCATTCGCGACGAAGAGATGAAGGAGTGGATCCTGTGGATGACCACCATCTTCATGCCTCTGAACGACGTGCGCGAGAAGGTGATCATCGAGAAGGCGCACCTGATTGTCGAAGAGCAGATGCCGCAGTGCCTTCTCGATTTCGTGACCCACGTGGTGGGATACAAGGCCGTGCTGTCGAAGTGGGCCGAGGGCGATTACGCCGAGCGCCGGTCGACCATCGGGTGGCCGCCGGAGTTCGATGCCTACGTGACCCGTTCGTATGCGGCGCTGAAGGCCGAACAGATGCGGCTCATGCAGAGCGCGGCTTCGCGATGGTGCAAGCGGATCCTCCGGCGCGAGGATCGCCGCCAAACTGCGACGCAGGCACAATCCAGAGCCGTCCGCAGCAGCTTGCGGCAGTAGCAGTCGAAATCCTAAGCTCCCCGCATCAGGAAGCTGGTTAGCCCGCTCGTCGTTCTTCCCCCACGATTCCTCTGACTCGCTTTAGGTCTTGACGTTTCCTGCATACTATTTTACCTAGGCGTGTTTGCGATATGCCTAAGAATATCCAGTGTGACAGCCATAGGAGAGACGCATGCTGTGGATCAAACAACTCTTGAAGCGCCGCGAGATCTACGACGATCTGACAGAGGAGATTGGGCAGCATCTGAACCAGAAGATTGAGTTTCTCATGGCCTCGGGGATGAGCCGCGAAGATGCGGAGTTCGCGGCACGCCGGCAGTTTGGCAATGTCACCAGGATCCAGGAGCGTGCGCGCGAAGCGTGGATGTGGCCGCTGGCCGAGAGCCTTTGGGCGGATACGAAGTTTGCCATCCGCCAGCTTATGAAGAATTCCGGTTTCGCTGTGACCGCAATTCTGACGCTTGCCCTGGGCACAGGCGCAACCACTGCGATCTTCAGCCTGGTGAACACCGTGCTGCTTCGGCCATTGCCGTTTCCCGCGTCGGATCGATTGATGTGGATGAGCCAGCAGGACCACTCGCTGCCCGGGGTGATGCCGGAGTCTCTGAGCTACCCGGACTATTTTGACTGGCGGGCGCAGAGTCATGCATTCAGCGGAATAGCGTCGTACGTTGACGGCGGGGTCATCCTGCAGAAGGATGGCGACTCCGAGCGCCTGGACGCGCAAACCGTCTCGGCGAATCTGTTTCAGGTGCTGGGGGTAGCTCCCATGCTGGGGCGGGATTTGCGCTGGGAGGACGAAAAACCGGGCAATCGCACGGTCATGCTGAGCTACTCGCTGTGGCAGTCGAACTTCGGTTCCGCAAGAGACATTGCCGGCCGGACGATCCGGCTGGACGACAAGAACTACGTGGTTGCCGGTGTCATGCCGAAGGGATTCCAATTTCCGCTGGGGAATCCGCGGCCCGCATTGTGGAAGTCACTGGCCGACGACGCCGACGGGCAACATGCGAAGACAGGACAACGGGGATTTGACGTGCTGCAGGTAATCGGCCGGCTCAAGCCGGGAGTGACACCGGAGCAGGCAAGAGCCGACCTGAGCGTCATTGCCGGCAATCTGGCCCGGGAGTATCCCGACACCAATAAGCAGTTGACCACAGCTCTCGTTGAACCGGAGCTGCGGCACATTACCGGCGATGCCAGGCCGGCGCTGCGAATGCTCTTTGGCGCGGTGACGCTGATGCTGCTGATTGTCTGCGCCAATGTCGGAGGCCTGCTCCTGGCGCGCAGTTCGCGGCGCCATGCGGAATTTGCATTGCGCGCGGCCATTGGCGCCAGCCGTGGGGCCATTCTCCGCCAACTGCTGGTGGAGGCGGTAATGTTGTCGCTTTGTGGCGGAGCCGCCGGCGTGGTATTAGCCTACGGGCTGGTGCATGCAAGTGTGCGGCTGATGCCTCTCGATATCCCGCGGATGGGGGAAGCGTCGATCGATGCAAATGTGCTGCTGTTCGACCTGGGTATGTCTCTGCTCACTGGGCTTGCATTCGGAGTCCTGCCGGCGCTGCGCATGTCCAGGTTGGCGCCTGCGCAGGCGCTGCGAGATGGATCGCGCGGCATTGCGGGAGAACGCGGACGGAGCCGCGTCCACAATGGGTTGGTGATTGCCCAGACCGCGATTGGGGTGGTGCTGCTGATTGGCTCCGGTCTGCTGATACGCAGCTTCCTTCGCATTTTGAATGTCGATCCCGGCTTCGAGCCGAAGCATCTTCTCACCAGCCGCATCGGCGTGTCGTTTGAGAAGCTCAACCACGACCAGCGCTTTCTTTTCTATCAACAACTGCTCAGACGCCTTCCCCAAGTGCCCGGCGTAGAGTCGGCCTCGGCCGGCTGGCCACTCCCGATGAGCAGCAGCGCCGCCCATATTTCGTTCAATATTCAGGGGCAGCCGATTGCAAAGGGAGACGAGCCGAGTGAGTACCTGGGCGTGGCGATGCCCGGCTACTTTGAGACCATGCACATTCCACTGGTCGCCGGTCGCACCTTTGGGGACCAGGACGGGCTCAAGGGACCGCCAACCATCCTCGTGAATCAAGCCTTCGCCAACAAATACTTTGCGCGAGAGAATCCCATTGGCCAGCACATCCAGGTGCGCCTGGGAGATGAGGTATTCAACCAATCCATACGCGAGGTCGTGGGCGTGATCGGCGACATCAAGGGCAAAGGCCTGACCGCTGAACCAGAGCCTCAATTTTATCTGCCCTATGCGCAGGCGGTGGTGACCAATCCATACCTCGTGGTGCGGACGAGCGCAGACCCCGCAACCATGCAAGGCGCGATCAATGCCGCAATTCGCGAACTCGACAGGAGTGTGCCGGTCTACCAGGTCTCGACCATGGAGGACTATCTCTCGAAATCGGCGGCGCAACCCCGCTTTCAGACCTTCCTGCTCACCTTTTTTGCGGGCATTGCGCTGATGCTCGCGGCGATCGGGCTGTATGGGCTGCTTTCGTATATGGTCGTTCAGCGCACGCTCGAGATCGGCTTACGGATCGCGCTGGGCGCGCAAAGATCCGATGTTCTTGGCATGATTGTCTGGCGCGGCCTAGCACTGGCTCTGATTGGCGTAGGAGCCGGCCTGGCAGTTTCGGCCGTGGTCACGCGGCTGATCTCGGGAATGTTATTTCACATTCAACCCACCGATCCGTTTACTTTTGCGGTGACGGCGGCGCTGCTGCTTCTGGTCAGCATTGCCGCAAGCAGCGTGCCTGCATACCGCGCCGCGCGTCTCGATCCGATGAGGACGCTGCGCGAGCAATAGGTCTTCCTTCGATTGAAAGGAGGCGGGCGTACGCATCCACGTTGTGTCACACCATCCGATCTGAAAACGCAAGCCGGCCACAGCGGGCCGGCTCGCGGAATGGAATCGAAAGCGCCTTAGAAGATAATCTTCAGGGCGAGTTGGGTGTTGTACGGTTCGCCGGAGCCGATGCCGGGCGCGCCGTAGGAGACGCCGATGGTCGAGGTGCTCCAGCCAAAGGCGCTGCCGTAGCCGAGGTTGTTCAGGGGCTGCGCCAGGTTGATACGGTTGAAGACATTGAACATCTCCACGCGGAACTGGGCGCGAACGCGTTCCTTGTAGAGGGGTGTGTTCTTGATGAGCGACAGGTCCACGTCTCCGAAGCCGGGTCCGACGACCTGGTTGCGTCTCAGATTGCCATAGGTGCCGCTGGTCGGCACGGCAAAGCTGTTCGGGTTGAGGTACTGCGCATAGGCGTGCGACTGCACCGAGCGGTCGCTGTTGATGGCCGGGCCGGTGATGTCGGCCCGGTCCTCGCCTTCGGCGGTACCGCTGTTGTCCTGGCCGGTCAGGACGTTGACCGGCTGCCCATTCTGGAACTTGAGGATGCTGTTGACCTCCCAGCCCTGCGTCAGAACCTTGGGTCCATGCGCGAAGGCAGGAATCTCGTAGGTGAGATAGGTGGCGAAGTGGTTGCGGATGTCGTTATTGGCGTTGCCCCAGTCGCCGCTTCAGGTTGAGCGAGTTCTGGGGAATGGTGTTGAAGACGCTGGAGTCGTCCAGATTGTGGCTCCAGGTGTAGGCAAACTGGCCGGTGAGGCCGTGCCAGGCACTGGTCTTCAACGTCGCCTGCAGCGCGTTATAGCTGGACGCCGCCGCGGAGTTGATCTGGTTGATGATGCCGAAGTTGGGGAACTTGGAGAAGTAGGGGCGCGTGGATTGCTGGTAGGGGAACGTGTAGGCCGTTGGGGCCGACGACCATCGAGGAGTTCTGGTCGCCTCCCAGCGCATTCTGGTTGATGTCCTGGAGGACGAGGTTGTGGCGGCTGGCCGAGCCGACGTAGCCGATGTTGAGCAACCAGCTCTTGCCCAGGCTTTGTTCGATGTTCAGGCCGAAGAGTTCGGTGTAGGGTGTTTTGAAGTCGCGGCTGACCGAGTAGATGGAGACGATGTTGTTGCCGGTGGGCTGCCCCAGGGCGGGCGTAAAGATCGGCGTTGTCTGGTTGTACGTCCAGATGGGCGCCGCGGTCGGCGTGTTGAGGACGATGGATTCGTTAGGCTGGCTGCCGGCGGGGTTGTTGTTGACGCCGCCGGCGCCACCGTTGGGGATGCCGATGTTGCCAAAGTAGGCCTGGCCCGCGGGTTGGTCGTAGTAGATGCCGTAGTTGGCGCGGACGACCGTTCCACTGAGCGCCTGGTAGGAGAGACCGATGCGCGGCGAGAGATCGGCCTTGTTGCTGTTGTAGATGTAATCCGGCGTGCCTGAGCCCCCGCCGGCTACGACCAGTCCGGTGCTGCTGGTGGGGTCGAAGATGGAGAGGTTCGGATCGTTGGTGAAGTAGGGCTGCTGGTAGTCATAACGCAGGCCGAGGTTAACGTTCAGCTTCGGGGAGACCTGCCAGGAATCCTCGGCAAACGCCGATCCGGTGTGGGTGTAGATGAAGCGTTCCTGGGTGCCGAGGGTGATGCCGGACGTATACGCGTAACCGGCAAGGAAGTCGGCCAGAGTTTTCACGTTGGGGTCGGTGACGGAGGCATCGCTTGCCCAGGGCCCGAGGGCGCTGGGGCCGGTGCCGAAGTTGAAGGCGCCGCGGCCGCCCCAGTTGTAGTAGAGGTCGATGTAGGCGCGGCGATACTCAAGACCAAAGCGCAACTGGTGCTTGCCCACCGTCCAGGAGAGCGTGTCCGCAATCTGGCCGGAGATGTCGTTGCGGCCCGAGGTCGGCGTGACGCCGATGGAGTCGAAGCCGTTGATGGCGATCTGCGGAGAGCCGGAGAGTGAGGCGCCGGTGTTCAGGCCTGCCAGCGTGAGGGGATTCTGGCTGTGGTTCAAGTCGGCAAAGTCCTGCATGAAGTAGTTGACGCCGGCGGCAAGCTGGTTGGACAGGCTGGGGCTGAGGCTGTAATTCCAGACCGTGTTGTAGTTCTGAATGTGCGTGGGAACGGTCTGGAAGTATTCCGGCAGGTAAGAGCAGACAAAGACGCAGCTGGGTGCATCGGCATAGCCCTGGCCGAAGTACCAGATGGCCGAAAGGTGGCTCTTGTCGCTGAAATTGTGGTCGAGATGGGTCACGGCGTTGTGACTGTAGCCGGCCTGCGGCGCGCTGCTGGAGTAGTTGCCGGCAGTAGCCGGAAGGTTCGCAATCGCAGCCGGATCCCACAGCGTGCTGAGGATGCCCTGCGAAACCTGGCTGGGCTGGACGTTGTATTTGGCCAACTCCGCGAGCGCCAGGGCCTGGTAGGCCGGCGAGGGCTCGGTGACGGTATTCGGCTCTCCGATGACAAACTTCTGCTCCTCATAAAGGAGGAAGAAGAAGGTGTGGTCGTGCCAGATGGGCCCGCCGATGGAAGCGCCATAGTTCTGATTGCGCAGCGGCTGTTCCGGCGATCCAGGAGTGACAAATGGGGAGAGTACGGCCAGCGCCTCGTTGCGGTTGTAGTAGTAGGCATCGCCGTGGAGCTGGTTGGAGCCGGACTTGGTGGTGACGTTGAGGTTGCCGCCGGGGCTGCGGCCGGATTCGCTGTTGCCGGTGGTCTGGAGCGAGTACTCGTCAAGCGCGTCAATGGGATAGACGACGCCGGCAATGCCGCTGATGCCGCCTTGATTGACCGCGTCCACGTTGAGGTAGAGATCGTTATTGTCGGTGCCGTTGATGGTGTAGTTGATCTGATTGCTGCGGGTACCGTTGACGGAGCCGGAGTTGTTGTAGCCCGCAAAGGACGCAGACGAGCCGAGAAGCTGCGTAAAGTCGCGACCGTTGAGCGGCACATCCTGCAGCGCCTCTGAATCGAGCGTCGTGACCTGGGTGACGGTGGTGGTGTCGAGCGACAGGGTGTCGGCCGAGACCTCGACCGTTGAGGCCTGCTGTTGCGAGGTTGAGCTTCACGGGCAGCGTATAAATCTTGCCGGCCAGCACCTGCACGCCCGTGACCTCGGTGCTCTGGAAGCCGGCGGCGCCAGCTTTGACGGTGTAGGAATCCTGGGGAAGATCGTTGAAGAGGAACTCGCCCGCGCCGGAGGAGACCGTGTCACGGACCACCCCGGTGGCCACATCGGTGGCGGTCACTTTTGCGCCGGGCACGACCGCCCCCGAAGGGTCGGTGATGGTGCCGTTGATGCTGCCGCGGAAGGTCTGTGCCGCGGATGGCGCAGAAAGAAGCAGCGACAGGGAAAGCAGGGCTGCAGATGCCTCCAGCCACCTTCTGACTCGTTTCATTGTTCCTCCTTGAAGTGATACAGGTAAGCCGGCCCACGCCGCTGATCGAACTGCAGCAGAACCGCTGATGGTTGATGCATGAAGATGGACCGGAACGCTGCTTAAGCGCAGCAACGTCGGGTTCAGCCTCACTATCGGGGGCTCAGCGACTGCAATAAAGGAATCGAGACTTTTCTGAAGGCTCGACCACAGTTGCCAAAGCGCAGGGCGCAGGGATCTATACGCTCACCCGCGCCGGCGTGTACAACAACAACCGCGCGAGATGGAAGCCTCGGTGAACATAGAATGAATCGAGCATAACACGCTCCGGATGTCTGTTCACGCGGCGTTCTGCCGAGAGTTGGAGCGAAGGATGCGGACCTGTTTGAGGTGGAAGCACGCGCACCGATCGAGGATGCCCGGGCGCATCTTCCCCTGCGGAGGTTTCGTTTTCACAGAGCGCATGGGCGATGAAGGCAGTCGATAGAACACTTTGGCACAAGGACTGTCGGGCTGAGCTCCGGAAGTAGATCCTGCTGATTCAGCAGGGCGCCGGTATACTGCGAACACCGCCGCGCGCTGAGGAGGGACAGGATGAGTGCACTGGGGAAGGAGCTTCGCTATTGCCTGCGACGGCTGGCGAAGGCTCGCGGGTTTTCGATGATCGTGGTTGCCATGCTCGCGCTGGGCATCGGGACCACCACTGTGATGTTTTCGCTCATCGAGGGAATTCTGCTGCGGCCGCTGCCGTTTCGCGAGCCGGCGCGGCTGGTGGAGTTGGGCGAGCATGTCGGCAATAATCCGGGTATCGGCGCGACGGCGCGAGATATCCCGGCTTATGCGTCCCAGAGCGGCGCGTTCTCGTTGATGGGTGGCTACGTGGGCACGGACTATGAGCTCTCCGGGGGCGCGGTACCGGAAGCCGTGGCGGGAGCGCGGGTGACGGCCAGCCTCTTTCCCACGCTGGGTGTTCAGCCGGCCCTGGGCCGGACGTTCAGCAAGCAGGAAGAAGACGCGCGCGCCAACCTGGCGGTGATCAGCGACAGCTTATGGTTGCGGCGGTTTCATCGCGACCCGCGGGCCATCGGAAGCATGGTCGAGCTGGATCGAAAGACGTACACGATTGTGGGCGTGATGCCGCGGGAGTTCGAGTTTCCGGTACGCGCGGGCCGACTGAACCAGGCGCAGGTGTGGGTGCCGCTGAGCCTCACGCCTGAAGAACTATCCGACGAAGCTGCAGGGCATTGGGGCTACCAGATTGTGGCGCGACTCAAGGACGGCGTGACCGTACAGGAAGCGGCGCAGGACGCAGGGCGGGTTGCCGAACAGATTATGCGCAGCTTTCCGGCCGGCATGGCGGCGATCAGGATACGCGGCGATGCGGCATTGCTGAGCGAATCGGTAACCGGAGAAACGCGGCCTCTGTTGCGCGCATTATTTCTCGCCGTATGCGTGGTGCTGCTGATCGCGTGCTCCAATGTGGCGGTGTTGATGCTGGTGCGGACGGTGCGCAACCATCGCGAAAACGCGGTGCAACTAGCCCTCGGCGCGCGCGCGGGAGCGATCGTGCGCCACGCGCTTTGGGAAGGGCTGACGCTGAGCGCGATGGGCGGCGTTGTGGGCGTTGGGCTTGCCGAACTGACCCTGCGCACCGCGCTCAACATTCTGCCCGACTCGATGCCGCGGCTCGATGCGGTGTCTGTAGATGGACGGGTGTTGCTGTTCGCGATCGGCACGGCGCTGTTGACGGGGATCGTGTGCAGCGTGGCTCCGGCCTTTGCGGCGTTGCGCACCAACCTGCTGGAGAGCCTGAAGGAAAGTGCGCGAACGGGCACGGGAGGCGCCAGTCATGCGCGGCTGCGCACGGGCCTGGTGGTAGCGGAGATCGCCATCGCGCTGGTTCTGCTTGCAGCTTCGGGAGCGTTTTTGCGCAGCTACCTCAAGATGCTGGCGGTGGACACGGGGTTCCGGCCGGAGCATCTGGTCGTGGCAGGGTATCAACTGCCGCTGAATGAGTACGGCACCGATGAAGCGGTGAATCGCTTTGACCGCGAAGTGTGGGAACGGCTGCGAAATAAACCCGGAGTGACGGCAGTGGGAATGGGGAACACGCTGCCCTCTTCAGGCAACTCTGGGTTGTCGGGCTTCACGCTGGAAGGGGAAAGCACGGAAGGATGGAAGCTGAAGTTCGCCGCGTTCGGTGCGATCAGCGGAGACTACTTCAAGGCTCTGGGAATACCGATGCTGGCGGGGCGCCCGTTTGATGAACAGGATCGCGCCGATGCGCCGCCGGTGATCATCGTGAGCCAGTCGATGGCTGAGCATTCGTGGCCGGGACAAAACCCTCTGGGCAAGCGGCTGCACGCGGGCAATCCCAGGAGAACGAAGATGCCGTGGGCGACGGTGGTGGGCGTGGTTGGCAACACGCGCATCGGAGCACGCGACAAGGATGGGAACGACCAGTGGTACATTCCGGACGCGCAGCCGAATACGCTGTTCGGCACGGGATCGAACGAGCGTCGGGCGCAGCCGGAGGGAGGGTTCATCGCGCTGCGGTCTACGCTGACGCGCGGGGGAGATGATGACCATGGTCCGCGGGGTGGTTGCAGAGGTGGATCCGCAACTGGCGCTCGATCCGGTAGAGCCGATGGGGGACGTGCTGGCCAGGACGGAAGGGCCGCGGCGATTTATGACCGAGCTGATTGGGACATTTGCGCTGTGCGCGCTGGGGTTGGCGATTACCGGGATTTATGCGGTGATGTCCTTCTCGGTTTCGCTCAGAACCCAGGAGATCGCCATCCGCATGGCTCTGGGAGCGCAGCGCTACCGAATTGCGCGGCTCATCGTAAATTCAGCCATGCGCATGGCGCTGGCAGGATGCGCGCTGGGTGTAGCGGGCTCGCTGGCGGTATCGCGGCTGTTGCGGGCGCTGCTGTTCGGTGTGTCGGCGACAGACCTGCTGGTGTATGTGTCGAGCGTGGCGCTGATGCTGGCGGTGGCGGGCCTCGCTTCAGCGTTGCCGGCGTTGAGGGCAGCGAGGGAAGATCCGGTGGAGGCATTACGCTCGGTGTAGCCTGCACATTGCCATTCTTGGGGCTGACGCATCGAGCCGCCTGAAACAGCGAAAACTCGTTCGCGATGTCTCACTCCGATCGAAGGGCATCTACAGGGTTCACGCTCGCCGCCCGCCGCGCGGGAACAACCGCGGCCAGCATTCCAAAGATCAACAGCCCGAGTAATGCGATGCCGATCGTAAATGGATCCAGGGTCTTCACTCCGAACAGGAAACCCTGCAGCAAGTGCCCGCAGCTGAATGCCAGAACCAGCCCGAGCAGTGTTCCGGCAGACAGCAAAATCAGGGTGTGGCGCAAAACCATCCCCACAACACGAAGCCGGTCCGCACCCAGCGCCATCCGGATTCCAATCTCCTGCGTCCGCTGTGCGACAAGATAGTTCAGCAGTCCGTAAAGCCCGACAACTGTAATCAGCAATACAAGGCCGCCGAAGACAGCGAGAACCTGAGCCGCCAGCTTTTGCGCACCAACTGAATCTTCTACAGCCTCGGCCATCGTTGAGCATTCGCCTATCGCCAGATGCCGATTGGTCTGCTGAATGGTTCGGCGCAGCTCGGGGATGAGGATTTCGGGAGCGATCTCGGTCCGCACAGCCACCTGCATAACGCGACCCAGCAGCGCTTTGTAGATCTGCTGGTCCGGCCCGATCTGCGACAAACAAAGATAGAATTCGGGCTCGCTCGCTCCTGCCACACTGTCCTGGTGTACATCCTCAATCACACCGACAATCGTGCCTGTGCGCACAACATGGCCATACCGGATCACCTTTCCAAGGGCGTTCCCGCCGCCCAGGTAACGATTTACGAATGCCTGGTTCACCACCATGACCGGCAAACTTGCGGGAGTATCGGCGTCGGTGAAGAAGCGACCGCTTCGCATGCGGACCCCGAGCGCCTCCATAAGTCCGGGCGTGGCTGCGCGCACTACGGCACTCGCGTCCTTTTGCATCCACTCCGTCGCATACACCGCGGTGATCAACTCCACTGGATGCTGAATCGGCAGCACGGTGGACATAGCCGCCGAACGTACTCCCGGCATCCGGCGAATCTGTTCGAGAAGCGGCAGCCATACTGCCGTTCCTGCGTTGCGATCTCCATACTGATTGTTCGGCATGGTGAGGCTTGTGAGCACCAGGTGATCCATCCTGAATCCCAGGGGGACATGGCGCAGCGCGTACATGGTGCGCATCATCAGCCCCGCGCCGATCAGCAGCGCAATCGACAGTGCCACCTGGGTCACGAGGAGCGTTGACCGGGCCCAACTCTGGCCGCGATCCCCCGCCTGCTTACCGCCGCTACTCTTCAGCCCGGCATTGAATTTCGTTCGTGCGGCCACCAGCGCCGGAGCCGCGCCAAATGCCAGCGTCGTGATCCCGGTGAGGAGCGCGAGCCATCCCCAGATGACCCAGTTCAACTGTGGACTCACAGCCATCGGCAGCTTCTCAAGGAGCATGAGCCGGAATATCCGCAGAATGGCTGCGGCAAGGCCCAGTCCTACCACGGCACCGACGCAACTCAGTACGAGGCTCTCGGCGAAGAACTGCATTGCGATCCGACGCCTTCCCGCTCCCAGCGCCGCGCGCACCGCAATTTCGGCGCGCCGCGACGTAACCCGCGCCAGCATCAACCCAGCGACGTTGGTGCACGCGATAAGCCAGACCACACCGACAGCAACTTCCAGGGCCAGCAGCGCCGGACGCACATCCGCCACCAGCAGGTCTCTCAACCCCGCCAGCCGCATCTCCGCTTCGCCTGTGCGTGCGAACCGCGCGTGCGCTTGTGCCAACTGCGTTTCCACGGCCTTTTCAGGCACTCCCGCTCTGGTCTTTACAAGCGGCATGAAGAACGAATAAGAATCCGAATTGGCTGACCGCAATGCGCTGCGGTCGACCGGCACCCACGCCTCGGGCCGGTCCTTCCACAGCGGGTATCTGAACTGGGGCGCCATCACACCAATGACGGTGCGCGACACGCCGCCAATATCCAGACGTTGTCCCAGGACGTTCCGATCGCCTGCGAAACTCTGTTGCCACAACGCGTGGTCGATGATCACAACATTGGAGCCGTCCCCTTCCGCCTCTTCGGGCAGAAAGCTGCGGCCCATGACGGGGCGAGCACCCAGCAGCGCAAACAGATTGCGGCTGGCTTTTACTTCGGTGATCAGTACCGCTCCGGATGGGCCGTCCGCAATATTGAGGCCACCGCCGCTGAATGCAATCTCTGCAGTGCCTTGCGTGGCCTGCCGCCAATCGCGGACCTCGTCATACGAAAGTCTCATGCCGTCGTTGCCGCTCGCAGTCTTTTCTACCGGCTGAAAAAGGTCACGGTCTGCGTTGAACGGCAACGGTTTGAGCAACACGGCATAGACAATCGCAAACATGGCGGTCACGGTCCCGATGCCCAGCGCCAACACCAGGGTCGTGAACACCGCATAGCCCGGCGAGCGCCAAAACTGCCTTCTCGCAAACCTGAGATCCTGCGCAACGCACCTCATCCACTCCAATCGATGTTGCACTCCGCACGCTCCTCGCTTGCAGCCGGTATCCAAGGGGGCGAGCGCCATTCCCTCGGAGTTTGCTGATCTTATTCTGCACCAAGTTCCTGGAGTTGCAGGGGGTCGGCCGCGGCGGGGGATGAGTTCGATACCGCTGCTTACTTCTGCTGCGCTTTCGCCATATCCCTGAAACTCCGCGCCATCGGGTTGTCCCTCTTCCGCGACCAGGCCATCACGAACTCCACCGACGCGTTCCTGGCTGTCAGCGGACAGAATGCCAGGTCGCGGGTCCGGAACTGTTGTTCGTTCGACGGCAGTATGGCTATCCCAACGCCGGCCTGCACCATCAGCACCACGCTGGTCCATACCGATGAAATGCTCGCGATGCGCGGCGAGAAGCCGGCTTCGGAACAAAGCTCGATCACCTTGTCGAATACGGCCGGCGAGGTCTCCCGCGAGGAAAGGACAAATGCTTCCTTGGCCAGATCGCGTACATTCACAGGCCCCGGAGCGGCGGGATGATTGCGCGGCAAAATGGCCATCATCGGATCATGGCGGAGAACAATCGAGCGCAGTTCTGTCCGGTATTCCGGTTCCAGCCTGCGGGTGAAGCCTATGTCGATGCGGGCGTCGACAAGCGCCTGCCATTGCCGGGCCGGGGACATCTCCAGCAGCGACAACTGCACGTTGGGAAACTGTTCCCTGAAGCTGTGAATGAGGTGCGGAAACTCGGCCCCCATGGCTCCGGCAAAGAAGCCGATGCGCAGGGCGCCCACCTCTCCCCGGTGTACACGACGCGCCAAATCGACTGCTTCGAGCGCGCTCGCAAGTACGACGCGACTCTCGTTCAGAAACGCGACGCCTGCATCGGTCAGCGCCGTGTTTCGGCCGGAGCGCTCAAACAGCGGTACACCAATTTCTGCTTCGAGATCTGCGATCTGCTCGCTGATGGCCGATTGGGCTACACGCAGACTGCGCGACGCCGCCGTGAAGGTGCCCAGTTCCGCGACCGCCACAAAATACCGTAAGTGCCTCAATTCCATTCCGTTAAATTATCGGTTTTTCCGATAATACGCAACGGAAAGAACTGTGAAACATTACGTTACGCCGGAAATCCAAAAGGGTGTACTGGCTCGATGCCCTCTTTCCAATTTCGTCGGCCTGGTGCGGAGGTCGTTTCCTCATGTGGATTGTTCGAGTCGCTCTCAACCGGCCCTATACGTTTATCGTGCTTGCGCTTCTGATCCTGATCGCGGCGCCGGTTGTCATTTTGCGTACGCCGACCGATATCTTTCCGGACATCAACATTCCCGTCATCTCGATAGGTTGGCAATACACGGGCCTCAATCCCGAGGAACTTGAAGGGCGCCTCACGTCCCCTTATGAAAAGGCGCTGACAACACTGGTAGATAACATTCAGCACATCGAGTCGACCACATATAACGGCGTCGCAGTGGTCAAGGTATATCTGCAGCCCGGAGCTTCGCTCGACACAGCCAACGCCCAGGTTACGGCCGCGTCGCAATTCCTGCTTCGCCAGTTGCCGCCCGGTATCCTGCCGCCGCAAATCATCAACTTCTCCGCGTCCAGTGTACCTATCCTGCAGCTCGGCATCTCCGGGGACGGACTCTCTGAGGCGCAGCTCAACGACTATGCCACCAACTACATACGCACCCAGCTTGTCACCGTGCCGGGCGCGGTGGTGCCTTCGCCGTATGGAGGAAAACAGCGCCAGGTCAGCATCAACATGGATCAGGCCGCGATGCAATCGAAGGGCATCGCGCCCATTGACCTGCTCAATGCCGTGGCCATGCAGGGCGCCGTCATGCCATCGGGGACCATCAAGATGGGGCAGTCGGAATACGATGTGCGCACCAACGTGGCGCCCCGCACCATCGAAGAGCTCGCCAACATTCCGCTCAAGCAAGTCAACGGCACTACGATCTATCTGCACGACGTCGCCAGTGTGAGCGACGGTTATCAGTTCCAGACCAATATCGTGCGCCAGGACGGCCGCCGGGGCGTGCTCGTCTCCATTCTCAAGAGCGGCAGCGCTTCCACCCTCGATGTGGTGAAGGGTGTGCGTGCCATGCTGCCGCGCATCGCCACCACGGTGCCTCCCAACCTGAAGATGACGCCGCTCGCCGACCAGAGCTTCTTTGTCCGCGCGGCCGTTCAGGGGGTCATTCGCGAAGCCATCATCGCCGCGGCCCTTACAGCCGTGATGATTCTCATCTTCCTCGGCAGCTGGCGCTCCACGCTCATCATCGCGGTGTCCATCCCCCTCTCGATTCTGACATCGGTGATCGTTCTCGGACTTATCGGCCAGACCATCAACACCATGACCCTTGGCGGACTTGCCCTGGCGGTCGGCATCCTCGTCGACGACGCCACGGTCACCATCGAGAATATTGAGCGCTTCCTCGAAGACGGCTTCGAACTTCGCGAGGCGATCCTGCACGGAGCGGCTCAGATCTCCGTTCCCGCTCTTGTCTCCACGCTCTGCATCTGTATCGTCTTCCTGCCCATGTTCTTTCTGAGCGGCGTTCCGCGCTACCTCTTTGTTCCGCTGGCCGAAGCCGTGGTGTTTGCGATGCTCGCCAGCTACGTGCTCAGCCGCACACTGGTGCCCACCCTGGCGATGTACCTGCTGCGCGCGAAAGAGCACGGTGCCGCGCGCGGCCTCTTCGCACGTTTTCAACAATCCTTTGAAAGCGTCTTCGAGCAGATTCGCAATCGCTATCACACTTTGCTGTCGAGACTCGTGTTCCGCCGCAACATCTTCATTCCCGGCTTCCTGCTGGTCTGCCTGCTGGTGTTCGCACTGGTCCCTTTCCTCGGCGAGGATTTCTTCCCCGACACCGACAGCGGCCAGTTCATCCTCCACGTGCGCGCTCCCACGGGCACACGCATCGAAGAGACCGCGCGCCTCTTTGATCTCGTCGAGCAGCAGATCCGCAGAGAGATCCCACCTGCTCAAATCGACAACATTCTCGACAACATCGGCCTGCCCTACAGCGCCATGAACACGCAGCATCTCACCAATGGCACGCTCGGAGTGGCCGACGGAGACATCCTGGTCTCACTCAAGGAACGCCACGATCCCACGGCGCACTTCGTGAGCGGACTACGTCACAGCCTGCCGCGCATGTTCCCGCAGGCGACCTTCTACATGCTGCCGGCCGACATCACCACGCAGATCCTCAACTTCGGCCAGCCCGCTCCCATCGATATCCAGATCGAAGGCAACGACGTCGGGCGCCAGCAAGGCCCAGGCCGACAAGATCCTCACCCAGCTTCGCCAGGTCCCCGGCCTGGTGGATTTGCGCATCCAGCAGCCTTTCGACTATCCAACCCTCCAGGTGAATGTCGATCGCACCAAGGCCTCGCAGGGCGGATTTACCGCCCGCGATGTAGGCAACAGCATGCTCAACACCCTCAGCGGCAGCTTCCAGCTCACCCCCATGTTCTTCCTCAACTGGAAAAACATGGTGGCTTACAACATCGTGGCCCAGACCCCGCAATACAAGATGGACTCGATGCAGGACCTGGAGAACATCCCCATCAATCGCGCCACCGGCAACAGCAACACGCAGGCCGCACCGGCAACACCCGAGATTCTCAGCGACCTTGCCAACGTGGGCCGGGGCACGGAGATGGCGGTCGTCAATCACTACAACATCCGCCGCGTCGTCGACGTCTACGGAAACACCGAGGGCCGCGACCTCGGCGCCGTCAGCCGTCAGATCTCCAACATCCTTAACGGCGATGACAAGTCGCTGCCCCGCGGCACCTTCATCACCATGAAGGGCCAGGTCGAGACCATGCGCAGTGCGTATGTCGGTCTGCTGGGTGGACTGGTCTTCTCCATCGTCCTGGTCTACCTGCTCATCGTCGTCAACTTCCAGAGCTGGGTCGACCCGTTCATCATCATCACGGCGCTGCCCGCCGCACTCGCCGGCATCGTGCTGTTTCTCTTCTTCACCCACACCACGTTGTCGGTACCGGCGCTGATGGGGGCCATCATGTGCATGGGCGTTGCCACCGCCAACAGCATTCTCGTCGTCTCCTTTGCCAGGATTCGCCTGGAAGAGCACGGCAACGCGCTGCGCGCCGCCATCGAGGCCGGCACCACGCGCTTCCGCCCCGTCATCATGACCGCGCTGGCCATGATCATCGGCATGGTGCCGATGGCTCTTGGCCTCGGTGACGGCGGCGAACAGAACGCGCCCCTGGGCCGCGCCGTTATCGGCGGTCTGCTCTGCGCTACTGTCGGCCACGCTTCTGTTCGTTCCCAGCGTCTTCGCCTTCATTCATAACCGCGCCAACAGCCGGCAAGCGCGCATCCAACACCGGCTCCGGGAGGAACACGCATGAGCCCGCACCAGGCCCTTGGAACCGAAACCGAGATGATTCCCACCATCGAAGAGAGCACGGCCACACAGTTCGATACGGTTCGCGCCCATGAAGACGCCGCGCACGTGAAGACTCCCATTGAATCCCCCGGGGGCGCGCCCAAACTCGGCATCCTCTTCGCCATGGTTGTGCTCATCGCCATCGCCTACGGCATCTACCTGCGCCGGGCCGACGAAGCCAGGCTGCAACAGGTCACACATGCGTCCTCGGTTCCCGCCGTCGCGGTGGTTCATCCCACCCCCGGGTCGCAGGCCGACGACCTCGTCCTGCCGGGCAGCGTGCAGGCCTTCACCGATACGCCGATCTACTCACGCACCAATGGCTACCTAAAGAAGTGGTACTTCGACATCGGCTCCCATGTGCGCACAGGGCAGCTCCTGGCGGTCATTGAAACGCCTGAAATCGATCAGCAACTCAACCAGTCGCGCGCGGAACTGGAGCGCATCGTGGCCAACGAACAGCTGGCGGGCGTCACCAGCACCCGCTGGCAGGCCCTGCTCGCCAAGCACGCCGTCTCCCAACAGGAGGCCGATCAGGCGCGCAGCAACTACATCGCCGCGCAGGCCGCCGTTGACGCCAGCCGCGCCAACGTGCGACGCCTCGAGCAACTGCAGAGCTATGAGCGCATCGTCGCTCCCTTTGACGGCGTCATCACCGCGCGCAACACCGACATCGGCGACCTCATCGACGCCGGCTCCGGCTCCAACAGTCCGCGCGAACTCTTTCATCTCGCCGCCACCAGCAAACTGCGCGTCTATGTTGCCGTTCCCGAAGTCGACTCCGACGCCATCCACGACGGCGACCAGGCCTATCTCACCGAAGACTCCAGTCCCGATCTGAAGATCCCGGGCAGAATCGTGCGCAACTCCGACGCCATCAACCTCACCACCCGCACCCTCAATGTCGAAGTCGATGTTGACAATGCCCATGGGCACCTGCGACCGGGCGCCTATGTCTTCGCGCACTTCCATCTACCCGCACGCAGCAATGCTGTGACCGTGCCCTCCAACACATTGCTCTTTCGTTCGGAGGGCCTGCGCGTCGGCGTCGTTCGCAACGATCACGTAACTCTCGTGCCTGTCACCATCGGTCACGACTTCGGGAACTCGGTCGAGATCACCTCCGGGCTCACCCCTGAGGACGCCGTCATCCTCGATCCCTCCGACTCACTGGCGGATGGCGCCGAGGTTCACGCGCAACCGGCGCACAGCGGGGCCCGGCAATGACCACTGCCTTCCGCACGCGCATCTTCCTGCTCTGGCTCAGCAGCGCACTGGCGCTGATTATCGCGGGCTGCCGCGTGGGCCCAGACTATAAGCGTCCGGACGCTCCGCTCGCGCCTGCCTTCAAAGAGGCGTTGCCCAATAACTTCAAGTCTGCAGACGGTTGGACAAGCGCGCAGGCCGCCGACGCCCAGCTCAAAGGGAACTGGTGGACCCTGTTCAACGATCCGCAACTCAACGCGCTCGAAGCGCAGATCGACCCTGCCAACCAGACCCTTAAGCAGGCCGACGCCAACTTCCGGGCCGCGCGCGCCGAGGTGCGCTTCAACCGGGCGTCTGAAGCTCCCACCATCGCGGCCGATCCGACCGTCGGCGCGGTGCGCGACTCCACCAACCAGCCCTACTTCAACCAGGCGGCTGCCAACAACGGCACCGGCAATTTTGAACTCCCCATCGACCTCAACTATGAAATCGATCTCTGGGGACGCGTCCATCGCACCGTCACTCAGGCTCGCGAACAGGCACAAGCCTCCGCGGCCGACCTCGAGAATACGCGCCTGTTTCTGCACGCCGAGCTGGCGATCGACTACTTCGATCTCCGCTCCGCCGACGCTCAGAGCCGCTTGCTCGCCGACACCGTCAGGGCCTACCAGGATGCGCTGAAGCTGACCCAGGATCGCTACGACGGAGGCGCGTCTCCGCTCTCCGATGTTACCCAGGCACGCACGCAACTTCAGGCCGCGCAGGTGCAGGCCACAGACGTCAACATCATGCGCGCGGCCTATGAACATGCCATCGCGACGCTGGTCGGGAAGCCTCCGGCGAGTTTCTCCTTGTCTCGCGATCCCATCACCATCAACGCACCCGCTCTCCCGGCCATTCCCGGCATGTTGCCTTCGCAGCTGCTCGAACGCCGGCCCGACATAGCATCCAGCGAACGCACCATGGCCGCCGCCAACGAGCAAATCGGCATCGACCAGGCCGCCTTTTATCCCACCATCTCGCTCTCCAACGCAGTGGGATTCTTTGGCACCTCCGCGGCCAACTGGTTCTCCTGGCCCAGCCGCTTCTTC
Source organism: uncultured Acidobacteriaceae bacterium (assembly GCA_963737665.1). Lineage (GTDB taxonomy): Bacteria > Acidobacteriota > Terriglobia > Terriglobales > Acidobacteriaceae > Telmatobacter. Next base: position 69,753 of record CAVTTW010000010.1, on the reverse strand, counting down.
GCCGTCGGTCCCACCTTCTCGCAGACCCTGTTCGATAACGGCCGCCGCCGCGCCACTTCCGACATCGCGCGCGCCCAGTACGACGGCACGGTGGCCGGCTATCGGCAGACAGTCCTGACCGCTTTTCAGCAGGTCGAAGATAACCTCAACGCGCTCCACAATCTTGAAACCGAAGCCTCGCAGCAGCGGGATGCCACCGCCTCTGCACAGCAGTCGCTTGACTTGTTCAACACGCGCTACGAGGGTGGCGTGGATACCTATCTCCAGGTGGTCACCTGGGAGACCGCCCTGCTGCAGAACCAGCGCAACGACATTGAGATCACCCGACGCCGCTATGAGGCCAGCGTGCTGCTCGTCAAGGCGCTCGGCGGGGGATGGGATGCATCCCGGCTGCCTCTCCACCCCTGAGGGCAGCATTCAATCGCAGGCAGCCCGCATTGATCCTGGCGTCTGGAGAGTCGCGTAGGTTTTGCCGGGCCGGAGCCGCTCTCATATCGGCCGCACCACGGGGACACGAAATTACATTCATTGCATAACTTAAAAGCGAGCGATTGCTCCACGCAAGTGCCTGTTTTGCGCTATTGGGAACGAAGGGCGACGCTTGGATCCACCCGCATGGCGCGGCGAGCGGGCAGCCAGCAAGCAATAAGCGCGACGGCGATGAGTACCAGCGAAACAACAACAAAGGTAAGTGGATCATGGTCGGAGATCCCGAAAAGCTGGCTGCTCATGAGGCGGGTAAGCGACAAGGCAAGGAGAAGTCCGACGACGACCCCTGCGGTCGCCATGCGGAGGCCCTGTCCGAGAATGAGCAGCAGAATGTGACGACGCTCGGCGCCGAGGCTCATACGCACGCCAATTTCGTGGGTGCGCTGGCCGACCAGATAGGCGATGACCCCGTAGATCCCAATGCAGGCGAGGACAAGCGCAAGCGCGGCAAAAACAGCGAGCAGGACCATCAAGGTGCGCCGGGCGGCGAGCGTGTGGGCAACAACTTCGTTCATCGTGGATACCGAGTAGATGACGATGTTGGGATCGAGCTGCGCGATCGCGTGGCGAACCGGGCCCATGATCGTGGCAGGATCGCCTTCCGTACGCAGAACCACCGCGGTGATGCCGGCGAGCAGGGGCATGAGTTTAGTTGGTGTCTGCATATAGGGATAGAAGAATTGCGCCTCGATGGCAGCGTGTGGGTCGCCGCCCGGGCCCCACTGGCGAACGTGGGCGACCACACCCACGATCTCGGCCTCGGTATCGAACTGGACGATGTGGACGTGTTTGCCTATGGGGTCTTCGCCTGGGAAGTAGGTGCGGGCGAAGGCGTCGTCAACATCGATCACGGTGGGTGAGTTCTCATTGTCCTGGTCCGAGATCCACCGGCCGCGCAGCAAAGTCATGCCCATGGCGCGCTGAAACCCGGACTCGACGAAATAGAAGAGCGTCTGCGGCATGTCGCTATCGGTGGCGGGCCTGGGACGGCCTTCGATCCAGAACGGCACCGAGGAGTCGTGAATCATGGGGCGGGAACCGAGAGTGATGGAGGCGGCTTGAACCCCAGGAACATTGCCCAGAGTTGCCTCGAGCTGACGGAGACGGGCGCGGGTTTCGCTGGGGGTGGTTTTGGCATTGGAAGGCAGCGAGACGGAGAAGGTGACGGCATGGTCGGGGTTGTAGCCAAGGTCCACACGCCACAGAGCGGCGAGGGAGCGGAGCATGAGTCCCGCGCCGACGAGAAGGACCAGCGCCATTGCAACCTCAATGGCAACGAACAAACCCTGAATCCGGTGACGGGCTATGCTGGAGCCGCGACCGGCGGTACGAAGAACATCCTGAAGATTTGTGCGCGAAGCGCGAAGGGCGGGAGTGAGTCCGAAAACGATGCCGGCGCAGAGTGAGATGGCGAGCGTAAAGAGCAGAACGCGCGCATCCATCGTGACGTCGCCGGCGCGCGGAAGCTCGGCGGGCAAGACATGAACGATGGCTTCCGTCGCGAGGAAGGAGATGGCAAGCCCACCGAGGCCGCCGAGGCCGGCGAGAAGAAGACTTTCGGTAAGCAGCTGGCTGATGAGGCGGGACCGGCCGGCTCCGAGGGCTGACCGAACGGCGAACTCGGCGGACCGAGTCATGCAGCGGGCGAGCAGGAGGCTGGCTACGTTGGTGCATGCGAGCAGCAGAAGGAATCCGACAGCGGCGAGAAGCACGAGGAGAAGAGGCCGGACGTTGCCGACGATGTCCTGCTTCATCGTAATGAGGCTTATGCCGACACCGAGGCCTTTGTCGACTTGGGGGTATTGGGCCGCGAGGGTGTGGGCTACGGCGTCCATGTCGGCCTGGGCTTGTGCGAGGGTCACGCCGGGAGTCAGGCGCGCCACGACATGCGCGCTTTCATCGATGCGGCGATCGCGGAATGAGGGGTCGGTCCATTGGCCAATGGGGACGTAGACATCCCGGTCGATGCCGTAGAAGGAGAAACCGGGAGGCAGAATGCCCACAACGGTGTAGCCGATCCCGTTGAGCGTGATTGGCCTGTTAAGGACGGCAAGCGACCCGCCAAAGCGCCGGCGCCAGAAACCATCACTGAGGAGGGCGATCGGTGCGGCGCCGAGTTCGTCGTCGGAGGCATTGAAGTCGCGGCCGAAGGCTGGATGAACGCCGAGTGTAGCCAAAAACGGCGCGGAAATCATGAAGCCGTTGACGCGCTGAGCCGGACCCTGCAGGCCGGTGAGGTTGTAATCCTCGTGGCGATACATGGCCATCGAAGAAAGAGTGCGGGTCATGCGCTGCCAGTCGAGAAAGTTGGGATAGCTGACTGGAATCTGGGGTACGGCTTCGTTGGAGTTGATGGACACAAGCTGCTCGGAGTGGGAATACGGGAGTGGGCTGAGAAGGACGCCGTTAACGACGGAAAACAAGGTTGTGTCCGCAGCGATGCCCAGCGCGAGGGTAAGAACGGCGATGACGGCAAAGCCCGGCGATTTATGCAGCATGCGGCAGGCATAGCGGAGGTCCTGTAGAAGGTTGCTCATTTTGGATCCTCGGAAGGACAGGGGAATCATCGTACAGCCAAATTCATTGAATGCTGATGACAATATCAAACAGGGCGTCTGATCAGGATTCTAATCGCGGATTGGAAAGGATAATTGACGCCCTCTCAATGGCCCGCCCGATCACGGGCGTTGCCCAGATCGAAGCCCGATTCCTTGCGTGGGGCGCCGGGCGGGGTGCGGTGGACGGGCAACCCTCCCAGTGACCTCGTCCTCGCCCAACAAGCAAGGAAAGTACAATTGATTGCTGCCCGCTGCGCTTAAGATCAACCAGACTCTACATCCGAGGTTCCACTTGCAACGAAGGAAATTCATGCAGGGCGCCGGAATGGTTCTTGGGTCCCGGTTGCTGCGTCCGTTCGCCGCGTTTTCCCAAAATTCCGCCAGCGTTCGGGCGAAACACCGTTTGCCCCTGACAGATTCGCACTACAAGAGGGTGCGCTCTTACATCGAGGACGAACCTGTCCCGGAGTATCGATGGGCTTCCGACGCCGCCTACGAAGCCTTCCAGGACATGAAATACGGCATTCGCATTCACTGGGGGTTGTATTCAGTCGCCGGGTTTACCCGGGAATCGTGGCCATTTCTTGAGTTAAGTTACCCGGAACGAGCCCACTACAACGAGATGTACAGGACCTGGAACCCAAGTGGGTTCGATGCGGATGCCTGGACCTCGCTATTCGCCGAAAACGGTCTGCGCATGTTCGCCTTCACCACCAAGCATCACGAGGGTTTCTCGATGTTCGACACGCGCACGCGCGTGAAGCAACGAGTTCGCTGGGACGCCCCCGGCAGCCCGCAGCTAGAAAATTGCGATCTCGCGTACTCCATGATGGAGACTCCGTTCAAGCGCGACGTCGTCAGGGAACTGTGCGAGGCCGGTCGCAAGCGAGGTTTGCGCATTTCGCTGTATTTCTCCCACCCCGATTGGTACGATGCGGACTTCCGGCCTTATGCCGACGACCCGGTGGTTGTCCCTTCCGCGTCGGAGCTCGATCCGGAATGGCGTGCTCAGCCGAACGGGTCAAAGAGAATCACGTGGACGGCGCCTGATCCTTCTCCCCAGCAAGTAGCGCGGATGATGGCGCGGCACCGCGCTCAACTCGAGGAATTGCTGACCAATTACGGAGAGATCCACATGCTCTCGTTGGATCAGTGGCTGGGACCGAAGGTTTGGCCCCAATTGCGGGAAACGATTCTTCAGTTACGCAAGCTGCAGCCCGATGTGATGTTGCGCGCCCGTGGCATTGGTAACTATGGCGACTACTACACTCCAGAAGGTTTCGTCCCCGGCGATAAGTCGAACACCGGCGCCCCGTGGATGGTGATTTACCCTCTGGCGAGCGGATTCTCCTATGATCCCGTTGGTTCCCATTACAAGGGTGCGCAGTGGATCGTTCGCAGCATCGTGGACACGGCAGCGAAGGGAGGCAATTTCCAGGTCGGGATCGGACCTGATGCCACCGGCCGATTTCATCCGGTTGCAATCGAACAGCTCAAACAGGCAGGCGCGTGGCTGCGCGTCTGCGGAGAGGGCATTTATGCCACCCGTCCGAGAGAGGCCGCATACTGGCGCGAGGGCGAGACAATCCGATTCACGAGAACAAAGGACCGTCGCACCGTGTATTGCTTTGCACTCGACTGGCCCGGCAAATCCCTGGTTTTGCGATCGGTAAAACCAAAACCGGGCAGCATTGTCAGTATGTTCGGCTATCCAGAGCCCATGAAGTGGAGATTCGATCCGACGGCCGGTCTCACGATTGATCTTCCGGATGCGCTGCAATCGGAAGATCGACGGCCGAACCAATACGCATGGGGGTGGAGTATCCCGACTGCCTGAATTGTCTTTCCTGGGCAACCTGGCAGTTTTTGCGTAAGCGACCGGCCGAGCGCCACAGACGAGCGAACGAAGTCTTATGGCGAGAGCGCGAAGAGTTCGGAACTCGTGATGGATGGTCTCTCCCGGTGCGACTCGAGGGCTTTGGGCGGGCAACTTGCTACCCTACCCGGCTCTCCGGGCCTTGTTCCTGATAATCGTGAAGAGAAGAACCATAGGGAGACAGCCAAAGGAAGGAAGCACGTTGAATTCAAAAACTATGCAGGCCACGCCACATTCTGAAATCGTTGACGGCATGAAGGCGGAGAGCCTTCCCTCGATTGGAACCGCCGTCAATCACGGACGCATCCGGCAGTCGCTCGCATACTGGTGTCTGAACGCGGAGCCCTGGCACTGGGACATGGAAAGGATATGCTCGACGGCGGTTGGGCTGGGCTGCCAGAGCGTCGAACTTGTTCCCCCGGAATTATGGCCGACCCTGCGCAAACATGGTTTGACCTGCGCCCTGGCTCACAACGGCATGCCTGACCCCGTCTTCCAAAAGGGCCTGAATAACGCGCGCTATCACGAAGAAGTCATCAACCGAACTAAACTTGCCATCGACCAGGCGGCGGACTTCGGGGTTCCCAACGTGATTGCATTTACCGGTTATAAATGGCGCGATGCAACGGATCCAACCAGCGGCGAGATATCGCTCGCAGACGGAGCAGCGAACTGCGTGAAGGCTCTGTCGGAGTTAGGTGATTATGCCCGGAAGAAGAACGTAACTCTATGTCTGGAGCACCTCAATACCCGTGAAACTGCGGATCCAATGAAGGGCCATCCGGGCTACCAGGGCGACGATATCGACTACTGTGCGGATATTGTGAAGCAGACCAATTCGAATCACGTCAGGCTGTTATTCGATATTTACCATGTCCAGATCATGAACGGCGATGTTATCCGACGTCTGCGGCAACATCACGGCTTGATTGGGCACGTCCATACAGCCGGCAATCCGGGCCGGGGAGAACTGAACGATCAGCAGGAAATCAATTTCCCGGCAATCCTGCGGACATTACTCAACATCGGCTATAGAGGTTACGTCGGGCACGAATTCATTCCTACACGCCAGCCACTCCTGGGACTAGCGCAGGCGGTATCGCTGTGTGACGTAACGTAAAGCGTTAAGCCTGACCGGCCGATGTCACATGATGAAAACCAGGGCCTGAGCGCATTAAGTCCGAAAATGAGAAGGTTTTGCGAATGCCCGAACCGCTGAAGGTTACTCACCAGTTGAGGCGAGCAGAAGTAAGGGTGCAATGACAAATCGGTGAGGATGGGTGCAGTGCGCAGAATGCTTCAGTGCCGATGTGTCAGCTACGCTTGAGGAATTCTGTGGGGTCCGGAAGATCCGCGTTTCCGAGGAGCATGCTTCCATCCGTCGCACGGACGTATCTGTCAAGAAAAGCAAGAGATGGTGGAGGCGGCGGGAGTCGAACCCGCGTCCGAAATCGCTGTCAGCCAGGAGAGTCCATGCTCAGTCCGGTTCCGCATGTTTTCGCCTCAGACGCTCAGAACGGACAAGATGCGCCGGAAGCTAGTCCGATGATCTCGTGGTTACGACACGGACCGAGCCGCAACCACCAGCCTACTGAATGACGTCCGGTTCACAGCCCGCAGGCAAAGCCGTGGAGGACGGCTGCTTAGTTAATTAAGCAGCAAGTGCCAGATTATCGTTGGCAACTTTTGTTTTGCGAGCGATTACGGGTGCCCACACCCCGACATGCCTCCTAAGCCGCAATCGATCCCGTCGAAACCGTGACGCCCCCACAATGCCGATTGCAAGGTTGCAACAGGCGGGTGCGAGCCGGGCCAGCTGGCTCGTGCTGCTCTTCCCATTCTACTCTGGTTCCGGTTTTCCATGCGCGGGGTCGAAATCGGCAACCGGAACCAGGAGAGCGCTTACTGCTTTTCGAGGTCGATGGACTCGTACTCGTGCCGGGCAATGGCGGCGCGGATCTGCGCCGGCGACTTGCCCAGTTTGCTCTGCTGGTAGGCGAAGAAGCCTTCCTTGGCACATGTGGAGCACTCGGTGCCATGCAGGGTCTCGAAGCAGCTGCGCAGGCTGGTGTGTCCCAGCGCGCGGTCGCAGCGGCAGTTGCACGGCAGCTGATAGGCCACGTTTCCGACCTTGGCTACCTGCTCATAGACGTGAACCTGCCAGGGGTAGCGGAAATTATCGCCCGTCAGTTTAGCTCCGGCAAGGATGGGCGGAAGGCCGCTGACCTTGAGGGGGGCGGAGGGGTGATAGGCCGGGACGTCGTCGGCCGGATTGGACCATTGCGCGTAGCTCGCCGCAGTTGCCGCAGTGACGATCAGGGCGAGAAGCCATCGGCGGGTAACAAGGTTCTTCATCATATTTCTCTTGGTGCCATTGTAGACTGAGACCCAGTTGCACTTCCAAGTGGTCAGTCGCCAGGATTTTCTAGTACGGGGGCTGTTCAGGCTGCGAGCAGACAAAAAAAGACGGCACGAACGGTCGAGCTGTCCGTGCCGGGAGGCCAGTGACGCAAACTACTCCCAGCTTTGAAGGGGCACTTTGTACCGCCTCCATCACTGGAATATATACACCATAACATAGATCACGAGGATTGCAAATACAAAAATCGAAATTTTTGGGAAGAGGTTTTGTCCATCCGTGCACGGCCGATTTTGCATCTAAGGCGCCACTGAGACACATGAGCGGAGCCACAATCCACTCCGGAGCGATATGCAAGAGAACGAGTCATCTTCTTCAGAATCTGTGAGTTCGCCATCGAAATCCGCTCTCCGCGAGGGTGGCGACGGCTGGATCAGGCTCAGCGCCATCGCGGCTGCGTCGGCCCTGGCAGGCGGACTGGCAGCCGCGTGGTACTACCGAAAAACCCTGAATACCCTTCGCAACGCCGCGTCGATCGAGACGCCTCCCGAAGCCGGGATGGCCGGCGAGGACAGCGAAGAAGACCTCTGATTTTCGAGCGGTTTTACATATTCCCGCGGCTGGCGGGGGGCACGATGCCATTCATGCGCAGATAGACGACCAGTTGGCCGTAGTGATCCATCATGTGGGCGAGGCCAAAGGCAGCCATGCCGGCGCGGGTGTTTCCGTTAGGCATGGCGACAAAGGCGTTTTCGGCGGTAATGCCGTCGACAAATTTGTGGGCCACGACAAAGGAGTCCTTGAGCGCCTGGACGATCTCGGCCTTGCTGGTCGGCTTGTCGGCGGCCTCTTCTTTGGCCTTCACGTCGGCCTCGGTCATGTTGGGGCCACCGAAGAAGTAGTAACTCGCGCCGGTCACATGCTTCACCTGGCCGGCAAATGTTCGTACGCCCTTGAATTCGCCTTCGGTCGGGGCAAAGTTGAACTTGTCCTCCGGCATGGCCTCCACGGCGCTGACAAATTCCTTCTCCATCCCGGTCAACAGTTTCCCGTAGCTCTGGGCGGGGTTCACAGGCGTACCGGCGGCGGGCTTGGCGGGCGCGGTGGCCTGGGAATGACCATAGGTGGCTGCAACCGTCAACAGACAACAAGCAAGCAGACGGCCGGCACTGCGAACAAATCCGTTCATGGGGGATCTCCTGGTGCGGCATGGTTTCGCCGCGTGAACGAACTGTAGCAGATCGGCAGAGACTCACAACACCGCAGAATCGTGAATTGCGGGGCCGCGCAGCTTCGGTATCGCGCCGGGCCGTGACTTCGGAAAAAGTGGGCTTCCTAAGCCGCGAGACTCAGACCGGGTCGCGCGTGACATCCGTTCCCGCGAGCCACACCCCGAGCTTCCGGGTGGTGCGCAACGAGTGTCCTGCGAATGCCACGACGTAATCCCCATCGGGGAAGTTGGTCCCGGTGTTCACCACGAAGCATTGCGAAAACTCCGGGCCTCCGTTCGAAGGCTGCTGGCGAGCGAGTATTTTGCAATCCGCGACTCCGTGGTCGCCCCGCAAAACGGCAGGAACTAGAACAATCATGCCGGGCCTTTCGTGTCCCACCTCAGGCAGGTTTGCGACGCTCACCTGAGGCACAGTCTCTTCACTGAGGATTAGGACATAAATCGAGATGTAAAGCAATTGTAAAATTTGAAAACGTTCCCATCTTTGCGCCCTATTCTGCGCTTTCTACTGAGTTTGCTCATACGGGGTGAGCTAAGGCGGAAACAGGAGGCGACGGGACGCATTTGCCACCTGATAGTCTAGAAAATGCCTATGTCTGCCGCGCCTCCACAACGCACCCGGGTCTATATGGATGCGAACGCCACAACGCCCCTGCTGCCGGAGGTGATGGAGGCGATGCGTCCGTATTGGATGGAGCATTTCGGCAATGCGTCCTCGATTCACCTGCACGGGCAGCAGGCGCGGACAGCCGTAGATCGGGCTCGAGAGACGGTGGCGGAGTTCTTCAACTGCCACGACGCCGAGGTGGTATTCAATTCCGGCGGCACGGAGGGCGACAACACCGCCATCTTTGGACTGCTCCATCCCGGCGATCACTTCATCACCACGTCGATTGAGCACTCGGCGATCCTGCAGGCGGCGCATCGCATGGCGCACCACGGGGTGGAGACGACGTTTGTTCCGCCGCTGCCCAGCGGTCTGATCGATCCAATGGACATTCTGCGTGCGATCCGGCCGCAGACGCGGCTGATCAGCGTGATGCTGGCCAACAACGAAACCGGCGTGCTGCAGCCCATGGAGCAGATCGGCAAGATCGCCGCCGATACCGGGGTATTCTTCCATATCGACGCGGTGCAGGGCGCGGGCAAAGTAAAGCTCGACGTGCGCCGCTATGGCTGCCACCTGCTGTCGATCAGCGCGCACAAGATGAACGGCCCCAAGGGCGTCGGTGCGATGTTTGTGCGCCGCGGAACTCCAGTAGAGTCGCTGCTGGTGGGCGGCAGCCATGAGCGCCGCCGCCGCGCCGGAACCGAGAACGTGGCCGGGATCGTGGGACTGGCCAAGGCCGCGGAACTGGCCATGCACAGCCTTGAGGACGGCACCATCGAGCGGGTCGCCGGCCTTCGCGACCGGCTGGAAGCGGAGATTTTGAAGCTGCCTGGCACGGGCGTGAATGGCGTCGACAACGACGGCAAGCCGGTGGCGCGGGCGGCCAATACTTCGAATATCTGGTTCGACGATCTGGAAGGCGAGGCGCTGGTGATCGCGCTCGATCTGAAGGGGATTGCCGTGTCGGGCGGGTCGGCCTGCCATTCGGGCGCCACCGAACCCAGCCATGTGCTCATGGCCATGGGACTGGATAAAGCCCGGGCGCGGGCGAGCCTGCGGTTCAGCCTGCTGAAGACGGCGACCGAGGCGGACGTGGAGTATGTGCTTGAGGTAGTGCCGGAGGCGGTCGCGCGGTTGCGGACGCTATCGCCGGTAGAAGCCGGAACGCTGGCCTGACGCATGACAGACCTCTTCGCCCGGTTTAGTTCACACCCCGGAGCTACAGACGAGCAGATCGCGAGCGCCGAACAAGTTCTTCGGATTCGTTTTCCAGACGATTTCAGGGAATTCGTGAAAGGACGCAATGGAGGAGAGGGTCTCATCGGTCAGACCTATGTGACGCTGTGGGACATTCTGGAACTGGGGCGAATGAATAGGGCCTATGATCCGGATGTATGGGCGCCCGGGCTGCTCCTTTTTGGCACCGATGGAGGAAACGAGGGCTTTGGATTCGATACCCGCGAACGGGCTTTGCCCATCGTTCAGGTTCCCCTGGTTGGCATGAGTTGGGGTGAGGCAAGACCGCTCGGAAAGACGTTTCATGATTTCCTCCAAAATGTGAGTACAGGGAATTTGTTGTGACCAAGAACACCACCATTGCCGTAGCGATGTCCGGAGGGGTTGACTCCTCGACGGTCGCGGCGATCCTCGCGCGCCAGGTGGAGGGCACAAATTCCGTCGTCGGCCTGACGCTGCAGCTTTGGGACCAGACCCGGCTGGCCGGCAAGCACGGCATTCCTGACGCGCCCAAGGCCGGCCGCTGCTGTTCGCTCGACGACGTGTACGACGCGCGACGCGTGGCGGAGCATCTCGGCATTCCCTATTACGTCGTGAACCAGGAAGAGCGCTTTGAGCGGGACGTGGTGCGGCCGTTTGTCAGCGAATATCTTGCCGGGCGGACGCCGATTCCCTGCTCTCTCTGCAACAACCATTTGAAGTTCGATCAGTTGCTGAAGACGGCGCGCAGCATTGGCGCAGAAAGCATTGCCACCGGCCATTATGCGATCAACGAATACGACGAGGCGCGCCGTCGGTGGATTTTGAAGCGACCGGCCGACCTGGCCAAGGATCAGACCTATTTCCTCTTCGGGCTCACCCAGGAACAGCTCGCGCACACGCTCTTTCCCCTCGGCCACATGACCAAGCCGGAGGTGCGCGAAGTGGCGCGGCAGCATGGGCTGGCCCTGGCCGAGAAGCCCGACTCGCAGGAGATCTGCTTCATTCCCGGCGGCGATTACAAGCAGTTTCTCACCGCATATCTCGAAGAGCAGGGCGAGGCGATGCCGGAGACCGCGGGCGAACTGGTCGCCTCCAATGGCGACGTGCTGGGAAGGCATGAGGGCATCTCCAACTTTACGGTCGGCCAGCGCAAAGGTTTGAAGGTCGCCTCGCCGTCGCCGCTCTACGTGTTGCAGATCGATCCGGCGAGCCACCGGGTGACGGTGGGCGCCGATGCCGAGCTGGCTACGCGGACGCTGCGCGCCAATCGCGTGAACTGGATCAGCATTCCCCGGCTGACCGCACCGATGCGGGTCAAGATCAAGATCCGCCATCGCCACGAGCCGGCCTGGGCGCTGCTCGAGCCCGCCAGCGATGCGCCGGTCGAGGTCATCGCCACCTTTGACGAGCCGCAGCGCGCGGTCACGCCGGGGCAGTCGGCTGTCTTCTATGACGGCGATGAGGTCGTTGGCGGCGGCTGGATTTTGTAGTCCGGAATCCACGCATCGCTCCGCCCTACCCCTGATCGCAGCGCCTTGCCGGAATCTCAGTCCAGCTTGCCTGGGGAACCCTTAACTGGGCGCCCGTCCGGGCGATTTCGCGGCCGAAATATTTTCTCGCAACTTTCCGCAACGATCGGTGTTCCTGGGTTAGAACGCCGAACTACGTTCCCGCGACATCGCCTGCTCGACCCATGATCGACCTATACGGAGCCACGATCTCCGTTCAAGCCAGCCTTCTTCTTCCAGTTCGCACTCCGCGGTCGAGCCCCGAGGCATGACCAACGAAATACAACTGCGGCACCTTCCCAGGGGTGCCGGTTCATCGGAGGACCACTATGAAGAGCGCTATGCTTGCTCTTTCCATCCTGTTTGCCGCTCCATTGACTGTATGCGCCGATCAATTGATACCCGCCGGCTCACTCATCCAGTGCACAGTTTCAGAACCCAAGCTCTCGTCCAAGACCACCGCCATCGGCGACCCGGTCCTGTGCCAGATCAGCCACGCCGAGCGCTACGGGCGCTCCGTTCTGCCCTATGACAGCTACCTGGTGGGCCGTTTTGAGGACTATCGCGATCCGGGCCACTTTGTCGGCAAAGGCTGGATGGAGCTGAAGTTCGAGCGCATGGTTATCGGGTCCAACACCGTGATCCCCGTAAATGCGCGGGTTGTGGACGTGCCCGGCTACGTGGTCGACCGCCAGGGACGCATCCTGGGCAAAGGTCACGCGGTAAGAGACACCATCGAGTGGATGATTCCGATCCTGTGGCCCATCGACCTGATCAACCTGCCGCGGCGCGGGCCTCGTCCGACGTTGAAAGAAGAGACCCGCATGATGCTCAAGCTGATGGATGACCTGGTGGTGCCTGACAGCACTGGCCCGGACCGCGATCCTTCCGGCCTGTTGCGGCGTCCGACTGCCTCGGCAGATGTGCCGCCGCCGCCCCAGGACAACCAGCCCGGTCCGAACATGGCCGACAGTGCTCCGCAGCAGCAGGATTACGCCCCGCCGCAACAGACCTACGCGCCCCCGCAGCAGCAGTATTACCCGGCGCCGCAGCCTGTTTACGTGACGCCGCCCCCGGTGTACGTCGCTCCGCAGCCGGTTTACGTGACCCCACCGATGTACGTCCCCGCTCCTCCCATGTATGTGTACGCGCCACGGGTGATGCCTCCGCCGGCGTGGGGGTTCACGCGGAGTGCGGTGGTGGTGCGCAACGGGTATGCGTATCGGGTGTATGTCCCGTAAGGTTGTGCGCATGGCATGACGGATTCCGTTTCCTGTTCGGGCCCGTCTCCCTGGGTTCGAACGGGCCGGGACCGGTCGGAGTCAACCGGACTGCGGGCTCGCCGGAGTTGCGGCGAGCCGTATCCGCTGCGGCTGCGTGCCGGCGGCGCTGGACGCGGCGGGCGCGCGTTCCGATGCGATCCGATGGTTAAGCTCAAGGGGCAGGAGCGTGCGATATACTGGCGCGGCACCGGAAACAGGGAGAATATCTGATGATTGGGAAAACGTTTGCTCGATCGGCTGCCCTTGCCGCCTTCTTTCTTGCCGCCACGTTCGCGCATGCACAAACCTCGCCGGCCGTCCTTACCATTCACGCCGATCAACCCGTGTCGTCTGTCAGCCCCACCCTCTACGGGTCTGATGACCGAGGAGATCAACTACTCCTATGACGGCGGGCTGTATGGAGAGCTGGTCCGCAACCGCACCTTTCGCTCCGACTGGAGCGGCATTCTTTATTGGTATCTGGTCGAAAACGGCAACGCGGTCGCCACCATCGATACCGACAAGACCACCGGCCCCAGCGAGGCCCTGACCTCCAGCCTGCGCCTCGACGTGCAGCAGGCCGGCGCGGGCAACGAGGCGGGCTTGCTCAACGTCGGCTACTGGGGCATTCCGGTGCGGCCCAATACGGAGTACGTGGGCTCGTTCTACGCCAAGGCGGGCGCGGGCGACATGGGCCCGGTAACCGTGAGCATCGTCGGGGACCAGAGCGGCAAGGCAGTCGCGACGACCACCGTCGCGGGGTTGACCAGCGACTGGAAGCAGTACCACTTCACCCTCAAGACCGGCGCCGCCGAGGCTTCTGCGGCCAACCACCTCACGCTGACCGTGGCCCATCCAGGCACGGTGTGGTTCAACCTGGTGTCGCTGTTCCCGCCCACCTACCACAATCGGCCCGGCGGCTTTCGCATCGACCTGATGGAAAAACTGGCCGCCATGCATCCGCGCGTTTCTGCGTTTCCCGGGCGGCAATTATCTTGAGGGCGACCACATCTCCACGCGCTTCGACTGGAAGAAGACGATTGGCCCGATGGTCGATCGGCCCACGCATCCCAGCCCCTGGAAATATCAATCCTCCGACGGCATGGGCCTGCTTGAATTTCTCTACTGGTGCGAAGACCTGAAGATGAACCCGCTGCTGGCCGTATATGCGGGCTACTCGCTGGAGCAGGAGCATGTGAATCCCGGAGCGGATCTTGAACCCTACGTGCAGGACGCACTCGACGAGATTGAGTACGTGACCGGCGGAACCGATACCAAGTGGGGCGCGATCCGGGCAAAAGACGGACACCCCGCGCCGTTCAAGCTCACCTATGTCGAGATCGGCAACGAAGACCAGTTCGACAAGTCGGGCAGCTACGATGAACGCTATGCGCAGTTCTACAAGGCCATCAAGGCGAAGTACCCTGACCTGCAGTTGATCGCCACCGCGCCCATCAAGAACATGAAGCCCGACGTGCAGGACGACCACTACTATGTCCGCGCCACGCAGAATTTCCACGACGCCCATCACTATGACCACGTCGACCGCAACGGCCCCAAAATCTTTGTCGGCGAGTGGGCCACGCGCGAAGGATCGCCGACGCCGGACATGAATGCGGCACTGGGCGACGCGGCCTGGATGACCGGCCTGGAGCGCAACAGCGACCTGATCGTGATGGCCTCGTACGCGCCGCTGCTGGTAAACGTAAATCCCGGCGGCATGCAGTGGGAGACGGACCTGATCGGCTACGACACCATGAAGAGCTACGGCTCACCCAGCTACTTCGCACAGGTGATGTTCAATGAGTACCTGGGCGATCACACGCTGGGGTCCAGCCTGGAAGGCGCGGGGCCAAAGTTGTTCTATTCGATCACCGGCGACGCTGCGAAGAAGCGCCTCTACCTCAAGCTTGTCAACGGCGACACCAAGCCGCAGCCGGTGACCATCGAGTTGCCGGGAGCGAAACTGGCCCCCACGGCCAAGCTGGTGACCCTGAGCGGACACGACACACAGGCGACGAACACCATCGATCATCCGGACCAGATCGTGCCCGTCGAAAGCACGTTGCGCGGCGTGACCGGTCACGTCCAGCACACCATGCCCCCGTTGTCGATTCAGGTGATCGAGTTTCAGGAGCAATAGCGAAATAAGGTCGATGGTGGACAAAGGTCAGAACTCATGGAGTCCTGGCCTTTTTCTTGCCCATTGGCGCACGGCCCACGCCAGCCCGTCGGGACTTTTCACGTCGATCTTCCCTGTCATTTCGAGGGTTTTCAGGTCGATTACGGCGACATATCCGTCGCGGCCGCAGGCCACATAGGCGCGGGCGCCGTCAGGCTGCATCTGGATGCCACCGGAACCATGAACGTTCGCCAGGCGTTTCACCTCTTTGCGGGTGGCGGCGTCAAAGACGACCAGTGCCGACCCCGGTGTGATCAGCACCTGCTTACCATCGGGCGTGAACTTGAGGCGGTTGGCTCCGCGCGCATTGGCTTGGAGCGTGGCCACCACCTTTTTCGCTTCGAGATCGATGACGGAGAGGGTGCCGTCCTGTGCGTTCGCGACCCACGCCTCCTTGCCGTCAGGAGAAACGTCGAAACCCTCCGAACCATGGCCGACGGAAATCACCGTCTCATTCCAGTCGCCTCCCGGCGGACCGGGCATGGGGCCGGGCGGCATTCCCTGCGGCCCTCCGGGAGGAGGCATTCCAGGGGGTGGCCCGGGAGGCATTCCGGCCGGGCGCTCGGTCTTTTCGAGGATCGAGACAGTCGCGGAGTTGACGTTGGTGGTGAGGATCTTTTTCGCGTCGGGGAAGACATAGACCATGTGGGTCCGGTTCTGCCCGGTACCCATGATCCAGTCGATCTTGCTGGTAGAGGGATCGTAGCTGCCGATGGCCTTTGCGGCTTCGGCGGTAAACCACACCTTGCCGGCCACGAAGTCAAGGCCGTGTGGGCCGCGCAGCGCTCCAAGATCGATCACGCCCTGCTGCTTCTGGCCCACCAGGTCGATGACGGTCAGGGTGTGGAACGCGCCAAATCCGTAATTTGAAACGTAAGCTGTGCGGCCGTCGCTGGAAGCGACCACTTCGTGCGGATCGTCCCCCACGGGCACCGTAGCCAGCACCTGCAGGGTGGCGGGGTCGATGATGGCAAGCGTGTGGTCCTGCTTGGAAAGCGCAAGAAGGGCGGTGGCGGGCGTTGCCTGGGCAGCGGCTAACACCGGCAGGATCAAGACCGGCATCACGAGCGCAGTAACCGTGGTTGAAACGATAGCGAGCAGGCGACGGGGCATTCCCTGGCCCTCCCGCGTTCCAGACTATACGAGGGAGGCTGAGTCTAGACGAACAAATCCTTTTCGTCTTCAGCGCGGGAGGTGCGCATGGTGCGTCCCACATGGGGCGGGGTGGGGGCGCGCAACGTGTCGACGATCGCCCTCGCCGCGGCAATCACGCCTGAGACCTGACGCACGGGCACAGTGACAGCTTCGCTGATCAGGCGGCCGGCGCGGTCAACGCCGTTGAGAACATTGGTAGTCATGTTATCGACGCGCGCAGCCTGGCGCCGCACGCCCTGTGCGATCTCATCCGCGGAGACCTGCAGACGCTCGGCCTGATCATGAACAGAGCGGGTCATTGCAGCCAGTTCCGTCGCCGCATATTGGAGCTTCGGGTCGAGAGCCTGGACAAGATCTTTGGTCGTGGCAACCAGCTCTTCGGCGGTCGCAATCAGCTTTTGGGAGCTGTCGACCATCGGAGAAACCTTTTCGAGCAGCGGGGTCAGCTTGGCGCCGTATGCGTCGGCTTGCTCCTTGCCAAACTGAATGGCCTTGCGCATGGTCAGAAACATACCGAGGAGAACGCAGGCCTGCATCAACACCGAGAAGCCGGTGAGGGCGATAAAGACAACCAAAAGTGTTTCGATATTCGAATTGGACATGATGATCTCGCGCGGAACTACCTGCGGGACCGGGCTTGCTCGACTAGCTCAGCCAGGCCCACAGTTATGCACATTGGCCCGGGCTGCAACCGACGGCATGTGCCTGTTCGTCGATTGCGGGCCCGGGCCCAATGGCCAAACGTACTACCGACGGACCGTTGTGGTCCGAGTGGCGTGACCACCTTCACAGAAATCAGTCACAGGGCGATCGAACGAAGGGGTGACCACCCTCAGGAACCCGTAGTCGTGGATCCCGTGGTGGATTTGTAGGCTTGGCGTCCGGCATCCACAGCCGCCGTTACCTTGGCCTGCTGATCGCCGACGAGGCTCTTGCCCCGCTCGACGAAATCTTCCCACTGGGCGCGTCCACGATCAACCACTTCCCGGCCGCGATCGACGTATTCCCCCACCTGCTCCTTGCTCTTGTCGACGATGGTGCCGACCTGCTCGGCCACCTGCTTGCCGCGGTTGCGCAGATATTCGGTGCCCTCGCGGGCGCTGCTAGCCAGGTCGTCCCGGGTTTCACGGCCGCTCTTCGGCGCATAAAGAATGCCGGCCAAAGCACCTACACCCAATCCTGCCAAAAACCACGCAAAACCACTGATGTTGCTGTTGTCCTCTGCCATAACGAAGTCTCTCCTTTCGCTGAGCCCGAAGAATGCATGAGCGTAACAAAGTCTAACACCGGCACGCCGTAAATCATTGCAGACGTGATAAACGGTCGAAGGATGGACAGACGCCTGCTCGGGCTGGATCTGCGTCCTGCCTTCCTTCATCCACTAGGACGCTGTATACGATGCAGGAGTTGTAAAGGGTAAAGATGTGGTAAAAACCGGATGCCGAACGCCGCGGAGGAGACTTTGTCGAAAAGGCCAACCAGCTGAGCCATTCGGGGCCCGAATTGATCAGCCCTCTGACGCGACGAACCCCTCGCGACGCTTCCCGCTCCGTGCATACGCGGAAAGTTGCCGGGTCTTTGCCAATTCATGTTCCGTTCATTCGGATGTGGTGGCCGCTCCCTGCTCAGCCGGCATCCAAGCTTTAAAGGTGAAATATTCACTGTCTCAATCTCCCGCCGGCAGAAAGCTCGTTTGCGCGGGATTTTAATCCTTGGTTCCAACATTTCGGGGTGGACTCCGTGAGGCCGATCCACCCACTTCTGCAAGCCGCCTCTGCTTAGACACCTCTAAAAGGAGAGCGACATGCAGTCTAAAACATTCGTGCGCGTTGCAGAAATGACGTTCGCCGCCGCGCTCGCAGTTGCCTTACCGCCATCTGCACAGAGCCAAAACTTCACCACGTTTGACCCTCCCGGCTCGGTTGGCACGTTCTCTTCCAGCATCAACCCCGCGGGAGCCGTCACGGGAAGCTACCTGGACGCGACCTACGCGGATCACGGCTATGTCCGGGCCGCGAACGGCGCCATCAGCACGTTTGATCCATCAGGCTCGGTAAGCACCAGCCCGGAATCCATCAACCCGCAGGGGGAAATTGCAGGATTGTTCGAAGACACGAACTCCGGAGTGCATGGGTTTCTCCGCTGGCCGGACGGGGCAATCACTGTCTTTGATATTCCGGGGGCTGGCAACAGCAATTATCAGGGCACAAAACCCTACAGCCTGAACCAGGCTGGCACCGTCACAGGATCCTACGAAGATGCAAACTATATCTGGCACGGCTTTCTGCGTACCAGAGACGGCGCCGTGACCAAGTTCGATATTCCCGGCGCTTGCAGTTGCGCAAATCTCGGCACGTTCCCACAATCCATTAACGGGGAAGGGGAGATTACCGGATATTACGTGGACGCGAATGATACAAGTCACGGATTCCTGCGCCGCAATAACGGAGCCATCACCACGTTCGACATCGCGGGCGCAGCCGAGGGTATTTCCGGGGGAACCTACCCGAGTTCCATCAATCCGGACGGGGCAATCACGGGATACTACCAGGATGTGAACACTCTGTATCACGGATTCCTGCGTGCCAAAGATGGCGCCATCACCACCTTCGACGTCCCGGGCACGGGCACTGCCAATTACACCGGGACCCTGGCTCTTGCCATCAACCCGGAAACTGCGGTCACAGGATGGGACCAGGACTCGAACTTCGTATATCACGGCTTCCTGCGCACTCCACAGGGCGACATCATCCCATTCAATGCTCCCGGCGCGGGAACCGGCCTGGGCCAGGGCACCGTCGCGGATGCAATCAATCCTGCGGGAACGATCGCGGGGTCATACACGGACTCGAACAACGTGACTCACGGTTATGTGCTCACAGGCGCCAACTCTGATCACCGTCCGAAGTAGCGTCGCAAACAAGCACAGAAGCGCGCAAACAGGAATACCCGGCCATTGTGCGCCGGGTATTCCTGTTTGTTGTTCATTCGCCGTGTCCCGCGGCGAGTCGAACTAAGCGGAGCGGGCTGAGCCAGTCCGCTCCGCAGGTTGGAGTTCCGGGAATTTCTAGAACTCGATGCGCATCGACACCTGGCCCGTACGCGCGCCGCCGAAGTCCGAACCGATGGTATTGGAGATCAGGCCAAAGCTCGACGAGCTGAGATCCATATTCGGATCGCCCAGGTTGGTGTGGTTCAGCACGTTTGTAAAAGTACCTTCTGCCTTGAGATGCAAACGTTCGGTGATGGCGAAGCTCTTGCTCATGCCGCGCGGAGAGATTGACGAGCCCAGGGCCCGCGACCGAGCCGACCTGGCTGTTGCCAAAGCGCCCGATGGGGTTGGGGACCTGGTAGATGGCGCCGTTGATCTGTTCGCAGTCGTAGCAGATGGTGTTGCCGCTGGAGTCGCTGACCGACGCGCCCGCGTTGCCGGTGGCGCAGTTGTAGCCGGGAGCCCAGTTGGGATCGCCGGGGCAGGCAAAGGCATTGGCGTTGGTCCAGTTGTAGCGGTTCTTGCCCATGGGATTGGTGCTCACTCCCGCCAGTTGATCGGCGTGCTGGGCGCGATGGCTGGTATCGAAGCTGATGCCGCCAGCGCCAAGGGCGCCGTTCAGGCCCGATCCGGTGCCCGAGGGGTCACCCTCGCCGCTGGGGAAGTAGGGGGTTTCATAAGGGCCCGTCTGCACGGTCAGGATGGAGGTAAGCCGCCAGCCGCCGACGGCCAGGTCGGCCCAGCGCGACATGGAGCCGCCGATCATCTTGCCGCGGCCGAAGGGCAGATCGTAGAGAGCCGTCGTCTCCCAGCGGAGGCGGCGGGTTCCATAGACGTTGCCGAAGTCGACATGGCGATTGAGGATGGAACTGGACCGGTTGCCGCCGCCTTCGCCAGCAAACCCGGTGCCGTCGGCGTCGGAGCCGTCGGACCCTGGTTGTCGGCCAGGGCCTTGGCCCAGGTAAAGCCGGAGTGGAAGTCGAGACCGTTTTGCAGGCGGTGGCTGGCCTCGACCTGCAGCGAGTTGTAGCTTTCATTGGCTCCCGTCTGCCGCGTGTTGATGCGGCCCCAGTTGGGGAACAGGCGCGAGCTGATCGGAGCCACGAAGGCCGAGGTGGTGTTGGAGTAGGGCAGCGTGTTTTCGTCCGGCGCCCAGACAAGCTGGTGGGTCTCTGAACCGATGTAGGAGATCCGGGCCGCGTAGCCGGAGCCAAAGTCGTGATCCACGCTCAGCGCCCACTGCTCAGTGTATGGATCCTTCCAGTTGGTGCTGTTGGCGGTGCCGAAGTAGTCGGTGCCGTAGCAGTTGGTGCAGCCCGCTCCGCCGGCGCCCTGGTCGATGGCCGGCCATTGGTATGCCGGGGTGTGGGTGGTGGTGTTAAGCGAGTTCTGGAACTGCTGCGTATAAGCCTGCACGGTGCCGGTCAACGAGTAGAAGCTCGAGCCCAGCATGTTGATGTTGTAGAGACCAAAGCCGCCGCGGACGGCCCACTTGTCATCGCCGAAGGGGCGATAGGCGAAGCCGACGCGCGGCATGAAGCGCAGGTGCGGATACTTCTTCAGCCCCGAGGGGTAGCCCGCAGCGTTGTTGCCCTCCACCTGCATGCAGGGCGCGCCGTTGACCGTGGCGCTATTGGTTTGTGTCACGCCGTCGGGGTCGCAGGCGTTGGCGCTGGCCAGGAAGCCCTGCGCAAGAAGTGACTGCTTGCCCTGCGGATAGATGACCCGGCCGGCCAGGGCGACGCTGGGATCGAAGTTGCCGATGTCGCCGTACTTGTCGTAATAACCGGGGTGCAGTTCGTAACGAACGCCGTAAGACAGCGTAAGACGGGGGTTCACGCGCCACTCGTCCTGCCCGTAAAAGTGGTAGTGAGCGGAGAGGCCGTCGTTGTCCTGCTTGACGACGTCGTAGAAGGTTTCGTTGGGCAGGCCGAGCAGGAAGTCGGCGAAGTCGACGCCGGTGAACTTGCCGGTGCTGCCATTGGTGTTGAACTGGTAGGTGCCGTAGTTGTCAGCACCGTTGAAGCCGAGCGGCGTAATCGCTTCGAGGGTCTGGATGTCCAGGCCGAACTTCAGCGAGTGGTTGCCCTTGCTCCACAGCAGCACGTCGCTGTAGTCATACGTGAATGACTTGGTCAGGCTGGTGAGGCGGTCGGCGGTCAGGCTCTGGATGTGGTTGAAATCCATCTCCGGGATGCCGTTGTAAAAGAGGTTCTGCAGCCCCTGCCACCCTTCGCCAGTGGTCCAGGCCAGGCCGTTGAAACTGTCCGTCTGGCCCGACGTGTAGCGGGTAAATCCGAAGCCCGCCTCGTTGATGAGGTTGGGCTTGATGGTCCAGTTGGTGTCGACCTTCATGGAACGGTTCTGGCTGGTGGCCAGATACGACGGAACATTCAGGATCTCGGGCGAACTGATGGGGAAGTTCTTCCAGGTGAACTTGCCCCAGACCAGAAACTTCTGGTTGGACCCGAAGTACTGATCGCCGCGCACGTCGAACTGGTCGGAGTGGCCGCTGTTGTCGACGTTCTTCTGCCAGTTGGCGACGGAGTCATCGGAATATACAGTGGGGTCGCCGATGTTGGGGTCGGGATAGAACTGCTTCAGCGTGTTGAGAGCAATGGAGCTCAGAGAACCCGACGGGATCGCGGTGCCGTAGCTGCCGCCGGTGAACGGATCATTCAGGCCGGTGAAGCCGGTGGCGCTGTACTTGGAAAAATCGCCCTGCTTCATGAGCGTGCTGGGCACCTTTTCAAACAGCGTGGTCTGGGCGGGATGGCGCCAGCCCTCGTAGGTGCCGAAGAAGAAGCTCTTGTTGTGGCCGTTGTAGAGATGGGGGAAGACAACCGGGCCGCCGACGCTGGCGCCGAAGGTGTTGCCGTGCACGCTGGGCTTGGTCGTGGTGGTGGGAAAGGTGTAGGCGATGGCATCGAATGCGGAGCTCTGGTAATACCAGAAGGCCGTGCCATGCAGGGTGTTGGTGCCGCCCTTGGTGGTGACGACTACCTGGCCGGGATCGCTGAACTCGGCATTGGCGAGCACGCCATCGGCGCGGATCTCCGAGATCGATTCGGAGGATGGAAAGGCGTCGCTGATGAAGGTTCCACCCGTGGCGCTCTTTGGTGGTAACGCCGTCGACAGCCACTTCTACCTGGTAGGGCAGCGCACCCTGCAGCGAGATGCCGGAGGCGTCGGCCTGCACACCTGGCAGCGCGCCGAAGATGGCTGCGGCGCTGGTGCCGGAGAAGCTGGCACGGGTGTTCACGGGCAGATTGTTGGTGTCGTCGGTGGTGAAGGTTCCGCTGATGGTGGGTGAGTCGGTCTGAATGGCGCTCGCCGCATTCTCGGATACCTGCACCTCGGTCTGCACGGTACCTACCGAAAGCTTGGCATCGACACGCAATTCCTGGCGCACAGCCAGCGCGATGCCGGTGGCATTCCATTTTTCAAAGCCCGGCGCCGCAACCGTAATCGAATAGTCGCCGGCTTTGACGTCAAGAAAGCGATAGTCGCCAACGGCATTCGTCGATGCTGTCCGAACCGTGCCTTCGGCGGTGTTGGTCAGCGTGACCGCAGCGTTGGGAACCACGGCGCCACCGGGATCTTTGACGCTGCCGACGACGGTGCCCTGGGTGGCCTGGGCTCCCGCCTGGCCGCATGCCAGGGCGAGCCCGAGCACCAATCCCAGCACCGCCAGAGGGTGCCGCCAGATGCGCAGACAGAGAGGATTAGGGTATCGAAACATAGAATTGCCTCCTGAAATTCGTGCGTTGAATGCAATCGTTGATCTCGCAGATGGGAATAATGGGTCGTACAAAGCGGTTTCTTAACTGTCTGTGGGGCGGGGACTGCCATCCTGGAAGGAAAACGTTCTTCGCAGAATGAGGCATTTCAATGAGAATTGCCACAAAAAAGGAGACGGAAGAGTGTTTCAGTCGTGCAATACCCCGATGAAAGTTGCCCGGCTTTGCCGTCTCAATGCGTGGTTTGCCTATCCATTTGAGACTGGTCTGTCCGGGGCTCTCGGCTTGAGAAGCCTGGCTATGTCAAGCTCCGTTTGTTCAGGAACATTTCCAGCCTAACCACATTTGGTTACAGTCTCTTGAAAGCGGAGGGGCTGGTGGAGATTTTAAGCCGGGCGAACAGAATCAATCGTCATCTTTGGGCCGGTGAAGCTTTCCGGCGGACTTCTCCATCTCCCTGCGAATCTCGTCGGCATCATCGACGTCATGCAGGGCGGCGGCTTCTTCTTTGGTTTTGGGCCGGGCAAAGCGCGCCCTGGCTGCGACAAAGACCCGCGGGTCGGCGGCCTGGACGGTGAACCGTTCGGGATGAAGCTGGGTGTCGAAGATGCCGGTCATCTGTCCGGCGAGCGCGTCTTCGAGATTGAGCGGACCCAGACCCAGCAACTCGTCGATGGTGCGGGTGATGGAGCCCATGCTGGTGTGCTGGTGCGAAACAGAGCCCGGCTTGACCCAGGGGCTGGCCACCAACAGGATGCTGCGGTGGGCATCGACGTGGTCGACTCCGTTCTGCGCATCGTCTTCGGTAACGAAGAGGGCGGAATCCTTCCAGATGGACGTGGTCGAGAGGAAGGCGACGATCCGGCCCAGGGCGAGATCGTTGTCCGCGACATAAGACGCGCGGTAGGGGTAGCCATCCCCGGGGCGCGGTTCCATGGTGTGGTCATCGGGGAGGCGGATGACGATCAGCGCGGGAACTTTGCCGGCAGCCAGCTTGCGGCGAAAATCGCGCTCGAACTCCGTGGCCCGGAATTGATCGGGGATGCCGAGGTTGAAGGTCGGATAGCGGCGATCGCTGAATTCAAAGACCGGCCTGGGGAGAGGCGAGTTGAGAAACAGCCTCTGGCCCTCGGGCGCCGATCCGTCGATCTCGGCGTTGCCTTCGATCTCAAGGCCTTCGCCGTAGTTCAGAACGCCCTGGCCACCCGCGGCGATGTGCTCCCACAGGGACCCGAATTGCGGCTCATCCTCGGGCATGGGGGAGTCGGCGCCGCCGAAGAGAGCTCGCCGTCCGGGCTGTGCGGCGGTGGCAGAATCGTGCCGCCGGCCGCCGTAGTTCGATGTCCAGGCGGTGTTGAAGTAAGGGGTAGGGTTCATGCCCATGACCCAGCGGTGCCCGTCCGCGGAGACATCGGAATCCACGTAAAAGTTGTCGCTGATGGCGAACCGGCCTGCCAGCGCATGCAGGTTAGGGGTGACTTTGAGGTGGGTCGCGGACTTCTCTTCCGCGGCCCAGCCATCCATGCCATAGCGCGCCAGGGAGGGGTCGCCGTTGGCTCCGGCGATATCGCCCAGCACTTCATCATAGGTGCGATTTTCGCGGATCACGAGGAAGCAGTGCTTCAGGTGCGGCAACTGCGCGTGCTTATCCCGAGCCGCGGTGTTGGCGGCGATAACGGCCTGGGTCAGGACGTCCGCGGCCGGGAGTCTGTCGAGTGCAATGACGGAGAGGCTGCCATATTCGAGCGATCCAATGTAGGACGGGGCGTCGGGATCGTGCTCTTTGCCGCCGTTTGGCCCCGCGCCCTTGCCCTTGGTGTTGATTACGTACAACGTCTTGCCGTCGGGCGAAAGGTCAACGGCAGACGGATTCCAACCGACGGGAATGTGCTCGACGACCTTGAGCGACCTGGCATCGAGTACGGCAACCGCGTCAATGCCCGACTCGGCGACGTAAAGGCGGCCATCGCGAACCGTAAGCCCGCTGGGCATGACGCCGCGCAGCGGACGGCCCTGGGCATCTTCAAAGCGTTCGGTGGGGAAAGGAGAGAGCGGCGATTGGGCGAGAACGCGGGCTCCGTCGGCGCTGATTTTGGCGACCGCATCCTGGTGCGCCAGCGAGACGTAGACGGCGTCCTGCCCGGTGGCAATCCCCGTGGGAGCGGCGCCGCCGATGGTTCCAGCCGGAGCCTCTGTGATCTTTTCGCCCAGGCGCAGTCTGGCCGTCACGGATGGATGTTCCCGGTCAGTGACGTCATAGGTCCAGAGAGAACTGCCGCGATCGGAGTTTTCATCGCCGAGTCCGGGAATCTGCTTTCCTTCCGCGATTGTTCCTTCGCGGGCGGCCTTGGAGGGGTAGCCATAGGGTGGGAAATGCAAACCGGTGCCAAGCTGGTCCTTGTCGCTGGCGCCGGGAATGGTGGTGTATTCAAACAGCCCGGTGTTGGTGACATAAAGCCGCCTGCCGTCGGGCGAAAGAGCCAGCGCATAGGGATAGGCGCCGGTTGAGATCGAAGCGATGCGCTCCATTTTGGCCGCGTCGAAAACCACGATGCGCCAATTCCCCTGGTCAAGAACAAATACGGTTTTTCCGTCACGCGAAACCACCAATGTCGCGGCGAAGCTTCCCGCGAACTCTTGGCCCGCGACAGGTCCATCAAGCGACGCCTCAACGGCTGCATGCCAGTCGCGGGTCTGGTAGGCGCGAATCTTTCCCGAGTCTCCGGTCGCTTCGTAGAGCAGGGCGCCGTCGGGTGAGTACGCCACGCCGGCGTGGACTTCGACGCTGGGATCGTTTTCATGGCCGTCGGGCATGCGCCGCACCGCGGGATGATCCGCGTCGGGGCGGTCCACCACGTTCAACGCAAAGGGAAAACCGATGGAAGGTACAGCGATCTGGGCTCCGTCCGGACGCACCGCCAGCGCGAACGGATACGGCGCCAGCGGAATCCAATTGCCCGCAGGATGAATCTCGCGCCCATTGGGCAGCACAGCGGTCACACCCGCCAATCCGGCGCCTTTAGCCGTTTGAGCGGGAAGAACTGCCGCCGACACGCAGACTGCCGCAAGGAACAGGAGATGCTGGGGAAGAGCATGCATGGATTCCAGTATGCACGGTCGAGATGAAAGCACCATGCATGCCCCGCCGCCGCAGAGTTGACGAAGGCAGTGGCTACTTCGGCAACAGGCCGCGCGCGATCGAGTCGAGCATGCCGTTGAGGAAGTTGATGGACTCGGGCGCGGAGTAGCGGCGGCCGATCTCGAGCGCCTCGTTGATGATGATCGGAAAGGGCGTGGAATTGAAAGCCCAGCATCTCGCCAATGGCCATGCGCAGCAGGTTGCGATCGACTGCGGGCATGCGCTCCAGGCGCCAGTGCTTGGAGTTCTGCACGATCAGCTCGTCGATCTTTTCCTGATTGGCGATCGCCACGCGAAACAGGTCCTCGGCAAAGCCGCGCACCTCGGGCTCCACCTCGTCGCCGGCGCGCCAGAACGTCGCCCGCACCTGGTCTGGCGTCTGCTTGCCCATGTCCGCCTGAAACAGCATCTGCATGGCAAGTTCGCGCGACTTGCGCCGCGTCCCGGCGGTCAAGCGCCCGCCTCCAGCAATTTGCGGCGCAGGCTCACCATCTCGATGGCCGCTGCAGCTGCTTCAAATCCCTTGTTGCCGGCCTTGATGCCGGCGCGATTGAGCGCCTGCTCCAGCGTTTCGCAGGTGAGCACGCCGAAGCTGTGGGGAATGCCGGTCTCCTGCTGCGACTGGCCGATGCCGCGCGCCACTTCGTTGTAGATGGCTTCGTAGTGGGCGGTCTCTCCGCGCAGCAGGCAGCCGAGGGTGATGATGGCGTCGACCTGTGCGTGTGGCCGGGGCCACCCTGTTCGGCGAGATCGGCGAGGGTGCGGGCGGCGGCAGGGATCTCCCAGGCGCCCGGCACGCGCACAATCTCGATCTCTGAACGGCTCGCCCCACTGCGCAGCAGCGCATCGAGCGCGCCTTCGAGCAGACGCTCGGTGATCACGGCGTTCCAGCGCGCAACCACGATGGCGAAGCGCATCCCTGCGGCGGAAAGATCGCCTTCGATGGCGATGGGCTTGCCCCGGGCGGGATCGGTCCAGGCCCAGAAGGTGAAGGGATGCCCGGCTCCGGCTCCACGGTAAACACGCGCGCTTTCCAGTGGGTCTCGGTGATCGGAGACAACACCGCTGGCGGACTCCAGTCCCTCCGCGATGCACCACGCACTGGCTGCCTGGTGCACCGCATCGAGCGAGGTTACTTCGATGCAGACATCAGCCGTGGCAGGCATCGGCCCATCGACGAATTCCAGGTTTCCCAGCGGCGCAACGAAGGACGCCCCACGATTTGTCTCTTCCTTCCAGCCGCGCCCCATCGCGAATCCCAGCGCGGAAAAGAAGCGCGCCAGGCGGTCGTAGGCCGCGGCGCTTCCAGCCGGACGCAGGAAGGAAATTCCCTTGATCATGCTCTGATTCTATCGTGCTGGCACGGCTGGTTCTGGCGCGCAGGTCGATTCAGCGAACCAGGCTCGCGGCACAGAAAAGGCCGGCGCGAGGCCGGCCTTCCTGGTTGGACAGCTGAAGCAGCTTAGGTGGTCGCGCGCGGCTTCACCGCAATGGCCGTTGCCGGCACGGGGCCGGTAACCGGCGCAGGCAGAGTGCAGCCCTGATCTGTCGTCGGATTGCAGGCCGGCAGGTTGGGACTGATCTGCTGCGTGTCGGTCAGACTGGTGGTGTTGATGTAGTGGATCATGTTATCGCCGGCCGTCGAAACGAAGAATAGGTGTTATCGGGGCTGAATGCGCCGGCCACGGGTGCGGTGATCGACGCGCCATTGGTCAGGGTGAGATACCCGATCGTTCCCGCAGAGTTCGTGCTTCCCGTGAACTGCTTGTAATACGGAAGCGTGGCGCCCGCGGTGCTGCCGGCGTAGGTGACGAAGCTGAGGCTGTACGCCGCGCCGCGCGGTTCCCTGATTGACAGCAGCCGGGGATGTCACGACCTGGTTGATGGCCGTGGCATTCACGTTGAGAGGAGCCTGGCTCAGGTCCAGGTTGCTGGTAAGGGTCAGGGGCTGCAGCACTCCGTTCACTGCCGGCGGGCAGGCGCCGTTGGGGATGGCAACGCCGATGTCCGTAAAGGTCGCGGCTCCCGTCGTCGAGACCGCGGCTCCGAGGATGTGCTGACCATCGGTCGTCGCCGTCAGAACATCGGTTTCGGCACTGACCGAGTCGCCCTGCGGGTAGAACGACATGCTGCTGTAGTTGCCGGCTGTCCCGGTCGGGCACCAGGTGTGGGCCACGGTCGGATTGCCACTGATGTACGCGCCGACTCCGGGGATGGTGATGGCGAGATTTTGCGGTCCGGTCTTGCCGCCCGACGTCGCCAGCGGATAGGTGGTCCAGCCGGTATTGGCGTTATAGACGTACAGCGTGTTGGTGTGCGAGCCGCCCAGGGCCGCGCTGTCGGTGACGTACAGCGTCTTGCTGTCGGGGGTCCACTGGGCGTAGCTGCCCAGGCCGCCGAAGGTGGCTGCGACGCTGCCGCTGGCATTGAAGAGATAGAAGAGCTGGCGTACCTGGTCGTTGATCAACACCGTCGCGTTGTTGGGAGACACTGCCAGCACCACTCCCGGAACGTTGGGATTCTGCGCGGTAAGCGAGTTGCTCGCGGTGCTGAACACCATCAGCTCGTGCGACGAGCCGAAGTAGAGGCTGGTGCCGGTGCGGTCCATCACCATGGAGTTGGGCACGTAAGGCAGGCGCACCGTTGAGCCCACCGTTCCCGTCAGCAGCTCGACCGGGACAAAATACTGGGACTGCCCCGGCGACGAATACCAGACGAACGCGCTTGCCGTGCCGGGAGTGGTGATGTTTACAGGATTGGAGGAGACGGAGAGACCTGTGCCGTACAAACCCACCTGGTTGATGGGAGCGGGATTACACGTAACCGGCTGGCAGATGGCATAGACAGACGCCGCACCGGGGAACGCCGCGGTGATGGCGCCGCTGGCGCCGGCGGTGATGTCGAGTGGATTGGTGGACTGGTAATCGAGAGTCAGGCCGGTGATGGGATTGCCCTTGGTGTCGATCACATTGGTGACCAGGTTCTGCACCACGCCCTGGGTGACGGTCCCACTGGTATTGCCGTTGAGTGCGATTGAGATGGTCTTGGGCGGGCAGGTGGAAAAATAGCCTGCGGACGATCCCGAACCGGCCACGGATGCGGTGATGACCGTGGTGCCCGGCTGCTCAGCCGTGATCTGGTTGGTCATCGGCGTTGATCGAGGCCACACTCGCGGTGCCGGCAGAGTAGGTGAGCGGACCGGTCACGGAGCTGCAGTTGGGCACCGAACTCACCCCCGGGGCCAGTTTTCCGGCGCAGGCGTAGTTCGTCACCGTCGAGGGCGCGCACAGCTCGTATTGCGTTCCGCCGCTGCTGTAACAGGCTTCCGCATCGAGCTGCGCCAACTGTCCCTGGGACAAGCACGATTGCGGCCCGACAAGGGAGATGGAACTTACCTGCGCATGCACGTAGACCGTCACGGGGTTGGATACGACGGAGTCCGCCGACGCGGTTATGAACGCGGTGGAGTAAGGAAGTCCACTCGAATTCGGCAGGGGACTGGGGTAGTTGCAGATGGTGTAATCCGCGATGCCGCCGCCGGAGTTGCGGTTCCAGGTACCGGCGCAAATATTGCCCGAAGGGGAAATGTCGACCAGCTTGTTGTTGGTCGTTCCGTAGGTGTAGCTCCCACCGAGGCGGCGGTTCCCTTGCAGTTCACTGCAGTGGGCGCAGTGATCTGACGCGTCTGACCGAATGCCATCGAAATGCCGGTGGTCTGCGGCTGCAGCGTGATGGCAAAGACATCCGTATTCTTCAGACCATAGCCCAGACCATTGCAATAGTTCCCCGCCGGGTTGCGGTAGCAGCCGGAGATCGTGATCCCCGCCGGAAGGGCCAGAAACAACAGAACAACAAGCGTCAAAAACCGCCGCATGAATCCTCCCCGTCCCGCCTTCAAAAACCGCGGAACGGTCTCTTCAGAAAACGTCAGAAATATGAGTTGAATGCCACCCGCCGACATGCATGATCGAATCCCCCGGGTCGGGGCTTCCGATCAGGCGCCTGACACATGCAGCTACGCCCGGCAGGTCGACGAAACAGGTTTTCTCCAAAGAAAAGTGTATCAGGGCGGGTTGGCTTCGCCGGCCCTGCTCTGGCCGCCCGGCTGTTCCCTGCTCCGGGCCCCTCTTCATAGACTCAGGAGCGCTGCGATGGAAAGCCGTTTTAATCCCCCGGCGGCATATAGTGGGCAAACCACTCCACGGAGCGGTCCATCACGTCGCGACGGTGAGCCGGGTCAACGAACCCGTGGCCCTCGTTGGGATAGACCACCAGCTGCGTGGGGACATGCTGGTCACGCAGGGCGTGCCAGAATTCGTAGGACTGCGGTGCCGGACACTCGCCGTCGCGATCGCCCACCACGACCAGGGTCGGAGTCTTCGCCTTCTTGATGAAGTTGATGGCCGAGCTTTTGGCATAGACGGCCGGATCGTCGTAAACCGAAGCGCCGAAATACGGAATCATCCACTGGTCGATGGAGTTCTCGCCGTAGTAGCTCTGCCAGTTGGACAGGCCCGCCCCCGACACAGCGGCCTTGAAGCGGTTGGTCTGCGTCACGGCGAACATGGTCATGAAGCCGCCATAGCTCCAGCCGGTGATGCCAACCCGGCCGGGATCGATGGGATACTTTGCCTCCACCGTGTCCACGCCCGCGAGAATGTCGCGCAGGTCGCCGTAGCCGAAGTCCTTGCGGTTGGCCTGGGTGAAGGCCTCGCCCTGCCCGTAGCTGCCGCGCGGATTGGGCTCCAGCACAAAGTAGCCCAGCGCCGAAAAAGCATTGGCGCTCAGGCCGCCGCCGCCGCCCCAGTGCGACTGCACCGCGGCAGCAGGGCCGCCATGCACTTCCACGATGAGCGGATACTTCTTGGCCGGATCGTAGTCCTTGGGCAGCATCAGCCAGCCCTGCACATGGAATGCGTCGCTCTTCCAGGTGAGCGAAACGGATTTGCCCCACCCCGGCTCGACGCCGTCGTTGAAGTGCGATAGCTGCATCACGCCTTCGAGGCCGGAGGTCATCACCGTGCCCGGCTTGGCGCCATAGATCTCGGTTGGATGATCGAAGGTGCTGGCGCGGAAGACGAACAGGGAGTGGTCTGCGGTCGATGACAGGCTGTGCGACATGCGCCCGTCGCCGACGCGAGCCGGGAATGCTGAAGATGGGCGAGCCAAAGGTGACCGCTCCGGAGCCGGTGCGATCGCCCTGCAGACGGAAACGGATCAGCTGGTCGTTGCCGCCGGCCAGTTCGCAGACAAAGAGATGTTCGTTGTCGTCCCACTCGATCCAGGCGGGTGAGGTGGGGCGGCCCTCGGTGAGATCGCGGGGAACACCGCCTCGCGCAGGAGACGATCCAGACATCGCCGCCGGTCGATCCCTGGTCGCTCATCAGGCCGCCGATGAAGGCGATGGCTTTGCCGTCGGGCGACCAGCGCGGCACGGCGATCTGCAGGCCGTGCAAGCGGGCCGGAAACCTCCGCGGGGGCAAGAATCGCACTGGGTTCCGATCCGAGCTGTCTGGGTGTAGAGCTTGGCCACCCACCAGTTGTTCTCGCCCGGCGGCGCAGCGGCGACGTAGGCCAGAGACTTCGAATCCGGCGACCAGTCGAACTCGTAGACGTGCAGGTTGGCGGGAGTCGCGAGAGTCGGCGCGACGGCAGAAGGCGCCGCAATGGCGGCGATCGCGACACGCTGGATCTCGACGCCGTCTTCGCCGATGACTCCGGAAGGCGGCTTCATGGCCGCCAGCGCACCGGCAGCCCGCGTCGCGCCTTCGACATAGAGGAAAGCCACCTGCGATCCGTCCGGAGAAAAGGCGGGGTCGGCGACATAGCCTTTCAATTGCGTCAGCCGGCGCGCGGGAGTGCCGTCGATCGGGGCGAGATAGAGATCGTCCTGCTCACCGAGGCTGGCGCAATCGGAAAAAAAGGCCAGAGCCTTTGAATCCGGCTCCCAGGCGAGGCTGTTTTCACGGCAACGCTGGTCGGGTTTGGTTGCGGCGGTGATGCGCCGGGAGTCCTTCAGGTCGGCAATCGGGGCGACGACGATCTCGCCGCCTTCGCGCCCTCCCTCGATCCAGGCCAGGCGCGCCCCGTCCGGGGAGACCGCGACCTGCCCGATGGAATGGCCGCGGTTCAGACCCCGCAAGGCCTCTTCAATGCGGGCGCGGTCCGGTGCGCCGTTCGCCGACGGGGCCTGGGCCAGCCCCTCGGCAAGAGCAAAAGCTGCGATTGAAACCAGAACAGCGCCTGCCGGGAGGGAGCGGCGCAAGGATGGTAAGAACCTGGTCCAAAACATACGCAAATGCTATCAGCCGCACTTCGATAAGCCGGAGCTGCCAGAAAACTAACCGCGGGGGTGAAATCTGCCCGAAACAGGAATGGCTCGGCTTCCATCGCATCCAGTCGGCGGCTGGCCCGCTACGAGGCTGTTACGAAATCTCCGCATTTGTAAGAAATGCTTGACACATAGTTTCCAGGGACACCATAATCGTTTCCATGGAAACTAAATCTGATGCCAAACGCTCCATTTCCGGGCTCGAGAGCCATCTGGGATATTGGCTGCGGCGTGTTTCCAACACGGTCTCGGGTGAATTTGCCCGGTCCCTGTATGCGAGGCAAACGTCTGTCGCCGAATGGGTCTTCTTACGTCATCTCTATGAGCGAGAGCAAACAACTCCAGGCGAGCTTGCCGAAGCTTCGACAATGACCCGTGGAGCGATCTCGAAGATCATTGACAAGCTCCAGGCAAAGGGCTGGATCAGGAGCAAGGTGAACCCCGAAGACAATCGGGGCCAATTGTTGTCATTGACGGCCATGGGGCGGCGCAATCTTCCCGAACTTGCGGAGATCGCCGATCAAAACGACGAACAGTTCTTTGCTTGTCTCGATGCCGAGGAAAGAGCTGCTCTGAAAAATCTGCTTTCCAAACTTGCAGAACATCATCAGATCCGGAACGTTCCGGTCGAATGAGATGCCCTTGACGAAATTTCAACCCATCCCAAAGAACACCACATCGAAAGAGAAATTTCATGAGCAAAGCAATTGAAAACCTAATGAGGGCGATGGAACAAGCGGCCGCAGGCCGTCCCAAGGTGGCAGGATTTCCCTATCTGGCCGAGAGCCTGCGCCTGGCAGGAGCCACCCGCAACATCTGGTCCCTACCAGCTTGCCAAAGTCTGTTCCTCACTGACGAAGGGCCAGTCGTGATGCAGGGTGTGCCCTTAGTCTCTGGTGCTGTGGACGTGCCGGCATTTGATAAAGGTGCCCTAACCGCAGCACTGCGGATCGATCAGGCCGGAGAAAGCACATTTCCAGAATTTCTCGAAGCCAGTTGGCGCGCGGGAGTTATCCGCTATGACGTGGATTTTGCTGCCCGTACCGTCGCCTACTTTGGCTGCAATGGCGAGGAATACATCGAAGCATATCCAGCGGTTCAAATCAGTTAGTGGAAACTGCAGAATCTCGCGGAGGCTCTCTGTCAGCCCTTTCCACCAATGGGAGGCAATCTCCCAACATGAGCTATCCAAGGTGAAGGACAACACCAGGGAACATTGTTTCCGGTCCTGCTGGATGATCTTGTTCCAGGCGATCAGGTATGCCGAGTCTCTACGCGCCGGCGGCGGTATGGATCGCAAGCAGTGTTTCGAGCAGCGGCTTGAGCAGGTCGAGATGCAGCGCGTTGGCTCCGTCGGATTTGGCATGCGCGGGGTCGTCGTGGACTTCGAGAAACAGCCCATCGACGCCGGCGGCAACAGCCGCGCGCGCCAGCAGCGGAATGAACTCCGGCTGGCCGCCACTGACCCCGTTGGCGGCCGAAGGCTGCTGCACCGAGTGGGTGCCGTCGAAGACCACCGGGGCCATGCGCCGCATCACCGGCAGGGAGCGGAAATCCACCACCAGCGTGTTGTAGCCAAAACTGGCTCCGCGCTCGGTGAGGAAGACGCGCTCGTTGCCGGTGGATCGAACCTTTTCGACGGGGTGATTCATGTCCCATGGAGCGACGAACTGGCCTTTTTTGATGTTGACGGCGCGCCCGGTCCTGCCGGCGGCGACCAGCAGATCGGTCTGCCGGCAGAGAAATGCCGGGATCTGCAGGACATCGACCGCTTCGGCCGCAACTTCGCAGTGGGCGGGCTCGTGAACGTCGGTCAGCACGGGCAGGCCGGTGTCCTTTGCCACGCGGCTGAGGATGCGCGTCCCCTCGACCAGGCCGGGGCCGCGAAAGCTCCTGACGCTGGTGCGATTGGCCTTGTCGTAGCTGGCCTTGAAGATGTAGGGAACCTTGAGGTCCGACGTAATGCGCTGGATGGCCTCGGCCATGGTGCGGGCGTGGGCTTCCGACTCGATGACGCAAGGTCCGGCGATCAGAAAAAGCTGCCCGCCGCCCACATGCACGGGACCGATTTCAAAGGATTGGCTCACAGGGCGATTTTAGCTGCCGCCACAGGGAAGTCGCACGGCCAAGTTGGGTGTCTGGGCAGGCAGCGCGCCGACGATGGGCTTCAAGGCTACTTCTTGAGGATCGCGTTATGCGCCAGTTTTTCGGCGATCCGCAGCGCGTCAGGAGCGGCGACCCGTACGTCGGGTTGAACGCCGACGCCTTCCCACACGGGTTTGGGCTCGGAAAGAGCGACCTGGCTGGGCGGAGGCCGCGTTCCGGCGTGGGACGCGCCGCTCGTGGTTTCGCCGACGAGGGTGGCCCGCTTCAAAATCTTGAGGTTATACGCAAAATGCTCTCCGCCAGAAAATGTACGCGATGAGGTGAGGACAAAGACCGGCTTATCGGCCAGGCGGCTTCCGGGAACCGGCGAATCCGTGACCGACTCCGCCGGGGAGGTAGCGCGTGGGTTGTACCAGGGGGCGGGACGATCGAAGAGCCAACTCGCCATGAAGCGCACCATCTCGGGGTAACCGCCCCGGCAGTCGCGCAGATCGAAGATGACGGCGTTGGTTTCGCTCAAACGCTGCATCACTCCTTCCGCAATCATGCGGCAAGAGGCCGGATCGGGGAACCAGTCGAGCTTCACATAGCCGATGTTGCCGGGATGCTCTTCGAGCTTTTCGATGGAGCATTTTTGCAGCTGGTTGGCGTTCCGGAACTGCCGCTCCATCTTCGCTGCCACGGCCTCGACGTCGGGGTTGCTCTCGCTGCCGGCGGGCGCGGCGCCGAGGCGCCCGATGGAGCCGGAGAAGGGATGGTATGCGGCGGCGTGGCTCATCACGAAGATGAAGAGCGCGAGTGCGCCTATCGCGAAGATGCCGCCCATCACCACCGAACCTGCCCGGAGCGGCTCTTCCTCGAGGGTGCGGAACGCGGGAAGCCCCGCAGCGGTCTGCCAGGCGGGAGTTTCTGCCGGCGTGTAGGTGTTGCGGTACGCCTGGGGAAGGCCCAAAGCGAAATCCGTGAGCAGGTCGGCGCAGAGGCGCAGCTTTCGCAGCAAACCACGCTCGTCGCGCATGCGGTCTTCGAAGAGTTGAAGTGCTTCGGCTCCGTACTGCCGGCGGAAGCGAGCAGGGTAGAGGTGAAGCAGGAAGGCGTAGATCTTTTCAGACATATTCCCCCCGGAGGATCTTTTTGGCGCGGGCGATGCGCAGGATGTCGGCGAGCCGATCCGCTTCGGTGTGAGCCACCTTTCTTCCGTTGGAGGTCAGGCGGTAGAGCCGCCGGCGGTCTTTGGGAGATTGCGTATTTGAACCGTCCTCGGCAGGAACTTCCTCGATCAGGCGTTCTTCGAGGAGAGCCTGGATCGAGCTGTAGAGCGTTCCCGGACCGAGGCGGACTTTGCCGGCCGTCTGTTCCTCCACCTGGCGCATGATGGCGTATCCATGAAGGTCACCTTCGGAGAGGGAGAGCAGAATCCGAAAGGCTGCGGTGGGGAGTGGATCGAGCTTGCGTTTGGGCATCGCGACTCCGATCATCGGTATATCGATGATCGACTATAAAGCGCCGGCGGACCCTTGTCAAGGCTGTTGCAAATTAGTCAGGATTTCAATTGACAAGCGAAATTTCTTCGCTATTGTTGAAATAATGACGAAGCGAGGCTATCTCGGCGAGTTCGAGCTGATGCTCCTTCTCGCCGTGATTCATCTCGGCGAGGAAGCGTACGGCGTGCCGATCTCCCGGGAGCTGGAGGCGCAGCGCGGGCGCGATGTGGCTGTCGGCAGCGTCTATGCGGCGCTGGAGAGGCTTGAGACCAAAGGGCTTGTAGCTTCGAGCCTCGGCGATCCCACCCCCGAGCGCGGCGGCAAGGCCAAACGTTATTTCCGCATTACGAAGGAAGGGCTGCGCCAGGTGCACGAGACGCGCCGCGTCCTGACCAGGTTGTGGCAGACCATTCCGGACGTCAAAATGTAGTTCCGCAGGAGCGCGCATGAGGCGGAGAGAACCACCGTCGCTGGCAACGTGGATGCTGGAGCACCTGACTCCCGGCGATCGCGATGAGGCGCTGGGCGGTGACCTGCTGGAGGAATTCCGCCTCGGCCGCTCCGATGACTGGTACTGGTGGCAGGTGCTGTCGGCCTGCTCCGGCGCCTGGTTGCGCAGCCTGCGCGCGCACATTTCGTTGATCGCCTTCGCCCTTCTCTGGTCTATGCCGGCACCGGCATGGACGGTGCTCTGCGACCACATTCAGGACTACCGGCTATTCCACCGCACCTGGCAGATCGTGCAGGGCTTCTGGATATTGCCTGCCTTTGCGGTCTGGACGAGCCTGCACGCGACCTTTCTCTGGGCTGGAATCCTCATTTACATCGTCTTTCACGCCCGGGCGGGGACTGCCCTTCGCACCGGAAAGGTGCGTCGGGCATTCTGGCTGGCGCCGCTCATCTTCCTGCCGGTCATCGGCGCAGCCTTTGTGCTGATGAATCTCTATTCGTTTCCCGGACTGGTGACCGAGCGGCTGGCGGCCACGACCCTGGGCCAGATCGGCGATCTGCGCATGCCGGCCGATGTACTGCGGATTCCCTACTTCATTGCCCTGCTGTACGCGCTCTGGGGAGTGGTTCCAAAGGCGGTGCGCGCCGCCACGCCCGTGGCTGCCGGCTCGTCCCCGATGCCGTCGCAGGCGAGTTCCGACGGATTCGAACTGCTGTCGGCGCTGGATCCGTTCCTGTTGAAACGCTTCTTCGGTTTCATGGTCGGCGCAGGGCTGATGAATGCCATGATCGGCTCGTTCCTTCTCTGCCGGCTTCCGGAAACCAACGCGCCGGACCTCATTTCCATCCTGATCCGGGCCGCCATTTACGTTGCAGTGGCGGTGTTGGCCGGGCTGGCCGGAACATGGCTTTACTGGCGAAATCCTTCCAGCCCGTTTCGCAGGGGCGCCCCGGTTCCCTTTGCGCTGTTTGCGCTGGTTTGCGCCGCGGGATGGGTCTGGGTGCCGGCCATGGCGATTCTTTCCGAACAACTCTCGGCCGGGACCGCGATTGTGGCGATGATCGGAGCCTTTGTGCTGGCCTCGGGATTGAGGACGGCCACCCATTCCGTCTTCGCACCGGCTTTCGGTGGCTCTGGTGCCCTCGAAAGTGCCGACGCAGAACTCTTCGCGGAAGTCGCTGCAGCGGCCTCCGGTGGCAATGCATGGGTATGTAATCGCGATCTCTCTCTATGCGGCGGGAGCGGCGCTGATCACGCATTCGATCTACACGGCTGCGAGTTTGCTGGCGCTGAGTGCTTTTGTCTTCGCATGGAACAAGACCGTCCCGCGCAGCTGGCGTCTTTTGGACAGAGAGGCCGTCCGCCGCGCCGCAGTGCGACTCGGTCGCTTGGCCATTCCGGCAGTGCTGGTTACGGCGTGGACGTTGCTCGACGGCGTCGCCCATCGCGGTCGTTCCGCGCAAGGGGTCGCGGGGGCCGCGAACGCAGTCTCTGCAGCCGAAAACAGCCGCCGAAAATCGGGGCAGCCAACGTCAGCGAACGGAGCGGGAGGCTACGAGAGCGTGATCCTCTGGCCATATCCGGAGAAAAAGCAGATTGTCCCGCCGCTTCCCGCTCATGACTCACTCCTCGCCCCGGGCACCACGAAGCCGCTGGTGATTCGCTTTGACGGTCCGTACTGGTATGTTCAGCCGCCGGATCAGCGGCCCGGGAAAACCGCCCATCAGGCCCACGGAACCCCGGTCAGCGTCGATATCAAATCCAGCAATGACTTTCCTCTGATCATGGACGCGCACCAGAGCCTGGTTGTGCCGATCCGCACGGCGCGCTGCCGGGAGATCCAGGTGGATATCGAAGACCGCGACAATCGCTCCGGGCTTATCGCGTTAGGGGTATTGTTAGGCGACAGCGAATCGCCGCATAAGCCGGATCTTTACCTCGGGCAGCAACCGATCGTAGCCACAGAACCGGAACATTTCTCCATCAAGCAGGGGCCGGTCTTCGAGACGCTCCGCTTCGGCGTCCCCGCCAATGGCAACCTCAAGAAGTTCGACAGAATCACGGTGCTGGTGCTGCCCGACATCGAGCACCAGTTCATTTCGCCGAAGATCGCAATTCAGGACTTTCAGCTTCTCCCTCGTTGATCGGGGCGCAGCCATCCTTCGCCGTTTGCGATAGCGGCGAGCGGTTGTAGGATGGGCGTAAGAACCATTGCACGTTGCGGGGGAGCGGGAGATGAAAGAGGGCTGGAAGCGCATCCTTGGCGTCTGGACGCTGGCGGGAAGTGTGGCCGGAACGCTGGCAGTTGGCACAGCGCCGACGGCCAGGGGGCAGTCCCTGGAGCCACCCTCCGCATCGGCAGCGCCCAATCCGCTGTCGGACCCGACCGTGAAGCCGGGGAAAATCCTGCTTTATGATCTCGAAGCGCGCTTCGCCAAAGACGTGCTGGCGCGCGGCGGCGCCGCATTTGCGGATTGGTTTGCCGAAGACGGCGTGGCCCTGGGCAACGGCGCGCAGCCGCTGGTAGGGCGCGTGGCCATCGCCAAATCGGCGAACTGGTCCCCTGCGTCCTACCAACTGACATGGACTCCGACCGATGCCATGATGGGGCCGTCCGGCGACATGGGCTATACGTGGGGTCACTTTGAGGGCCACAGCAAGGATGCGAACGGGAATCCGGTGACGACCACAGGGCGGTACATGACCATCTGGCGCAAACAGCCGAACGGAGAGTGGAAAGTGGTTCTGGATGCGGGCGCGAATGAACCGGCCGAGGGCGGCGACTGCTGCAAACTGCCTGCCGGTGTTTGAACTGGTACGCGGAAGTTCCCCTTCCCCAGGCGCCAATCTGCGGTGCGCTGAGACGCCGACCCAGGCACATTCGACAGCTCGAAGAGGGGCCCCAGTGTTGTACTATTTCTAGGTTCTTACCCTATAAGTAACTCCGCCTTGGTTACCATCCAGCCATATCTGTTACTTAGGTTGCATTTTCTGGTGTGCTGCAATTCCCTCATTTGTGCCAGAGTCAAACGTAGCTTGAGGCTCTCATACTGATTAGGAGTCAGGCGCAGGTGCTCTGCGCGCATATCGATGCCTGAAACCATGCGCAGTAACGCCGGGATCGTCCCGCGGTCAGAATTCGATGTCATGGACCGCAACGCCGACCCTGCGCTCGATGAACTGATCGAGTTCGCGGCGGTGCTGAGCAGCGCCGATTATGCCTACATGGGCTGGCTGGATTTCAACCGCCTGTGGTTCAAGTCGAGATTCGGTTTCATCGGGAGCGGATCAGTCGCGTTCCACCTCTGCCTGCCAATACGTCGTGGAAGATGGCAAACCGCTGCTGATCGACGATGCGGCTGCGGATTCCCGGTTTCCGGCTGCCGGGATTCAACTGCCGGGCGCCAAGGCGTGCCGTTCTTATGCCGGAACGCCATTGATTGCGGGCAATCAGCATGTCATCGGCACGCTGGCGGTGGTGGCCCGCAAGCCAAACCAGTTCGGCCCCGAGCACTTGACGCTGCTCGAAGTCATCGCCCGCCAGATCGTGACCCGCCTGGAGCTTTACACGCGCGTCCGCGCCCAGGAGCAGGCGCAGCGGGCACGCCAGCGCACAGAACGGGCGCTGGCGATGGAGCGCTGCTTCGTGGCGGCCACGCTGGACTCCATTCCAGCGCTGGTGGTGGTGCTCGATACCGCGGGGCGCATCGTGCGGTTCAACCGTCCCTGCGCGCAACTGACCGGGCTGAGCCTGGATGACGCGACAGGACGTGCGTTTGCAGAAGAACTGCTCGAGGCGGAGAACCGCCATTGGGCGGCGGGCAAGCTGCGCGACGCCGCGGGCGGACAGGTATCCGGACCGCATGAAACCGCATGGCGCATCGCCGAGGGCCAGGTGCGTCGCGTGAGTTGGACGCTGCGTCCGCTCAAGGGACCCAATGGAGAGATTCAATACCTGATCGTGAGCGGCCAGGACGTGACCGACCAGCGCGAAGCCGAGGCGGCGCTGCTGTCCAGTGAAAACCGCTATCGCGAAGTGGTCGAGAGCAGCCTGGGCTTTGTCTTCACCTGCACCATGGAAGGGCGGTCTTACCTCGCTGAATGCGTTCACTGCCGAGACGCTGGGGTACCGCATCGAAGACCTGGCGGGGCGGCCCGTCTCCGAATTGCTGGATGCGGCCGGAGCTGCCGCCTTTCAGGATTGCCTGCGGACTCTCGAGACGCAGGACGAGTGGCAGGGCGCGCTTCCTGTGCGGCGCAGTGACGGGATTTACCGCCGCATCGCGTTCCGCAGCCGGCGCATGCAACTGCACGGCGAGCGGCCGTTCATTCTGATTCATGGGATGGACGTGACCGAGCAGCACGAGGCCGAAGAGGCACTGCATCTGGCCACGCGGCAGCGCGAGTTGATTCTCGAATCGGTGGGCGACGGCATCTACGGCATCGACCTCGACGGGCGTCTCACCTTCATCAACGAGGCCGGCGCGCGGGCATTGGGCTATGAGCCGGAGCAATTGACGGGGCGCGAGATTCACGAAGTGATTCACCACAGTCACGCCGATGGAACTCCCTACTCGAAGCTCACCAGCCCGATTTTGCAGGGCATGCGCCGGCGTCAGACCGTACGCATGCGCGATGAGGTTTTCTGGCGTGCGGACGGCACCACCATTCCCGTGGAGTACAGCGCCAGTCCGCTGATTGAAGACGGGCAGATCTCGGGCATGGTCGTGGCGTTCCAGGACGTCTCGGAGCGCCGCCGCCTGGAAAAGATGAAGGACGAGTTCATCTCGACGGTGAGTCATGAGCTGCGCACGCCTTTGACCTCGCTGCGCGCATCGCTGGGGTTGATCTCCTCCGGCGCCCTCGACAAACGGCCGGAGAAGCAGCACCAGATGGTGGAGATGGCGATCGGGAACTGCGACCGGCTGGTCCGCCTGGTCAATGACATTGTCGATTTCGAGAAGGTGGAGAACGGCCGCCTTCCGCTGCATCGGGTGGCCGTGAAGGCCACCGACCTGCTGCGCCGCGCCGCCGATGTCGCCCATACCATGGCCAACGCGGCCCGGATCAAGCTTGTCGATCGATCCATCTGCGGTGATGGTTCAGGCAGATCCGGAGCGCACGTTGCAGGTGCTGAATGAGCTGGTTTCGAATGCCATCAAGTTTTCGCCCGCGGACACCACCATCCGGCTCAGCACGAAGCCGGCCGGCGAAGACGAGGTCTGCCTGATGGTCGAAGACCAGGGACGGGGTATCGCACCCGAGAAGCTGGAGCGGATCTTTGATCGCTTCCAGCAGGGGGACGCCTCCGACTCGCGCGCCCTGGGAGGAACCGGCCTGGGGCTGGCGCTGTGCCGCAGCATTGTCGAGCAGCACGGCGGCCGCATCTGGGTCGAGAGCAAAGCAGGCCAGGGCAGCCGATTCCTCTTCACACTGCCGGTCGCGGTTCCCACACCCCAGGCATAGCGAAATGGCTGTTCCCATGACCCGCAGATGACAAGCGGGTCGTTGGCAGCAGACTTTCCCGGATTCTGAAACGGTTCCATGCTGCTTTGTGGTCCGTTTGGCCGTCAAACAGGCATGGCAAGCAGTGTGTTTCCACCGATTCAACAAACAGGAACGAAGCCGTCTCTTCGCGCGGCTGGAACAGGCGCGTTCCTGACTCGACGCATCGTTTGGTGTGCTCTAGGTTTTATCTCGCTGGTCTATGGCGCAGGTTCACCTCCCCGCGCAGCAAGGCGCCCCTCCGCCGCTCACACACGTACCGGCCTACGATCCAGTGATGACGCCGGAATTCAGCTCCGAGCTCAACTATCCGGATCCTCTGCCTCCAGACTCAAGCAGCGCGCAACTGCTACCTGGGGACCTTACCGATGGACAAGACGGAAAGACCACCTTGCCACCCGCGCCCATGCCGCAAAACGGCACGGTGGTGAAACCGCCCCCACAGACCAAGCGGATTCTGGGAATCATCCCCAACTTCCGCTCTGTGAGCACAGACGAAAAGCTGCCGCCGCAGACTACCCGGCAGAAGTTCATCACCACGACACAGGATTCTTTCGACTACTCGTCGGCGGTGATCCCGATCCTGCTGGCCGGCTATTCGATGGCAACCAAGGCGACACCCGAGTTCGGCCAGGGCGCCGAAGGGTACGGCCAGTACCTGTGGCATGCCGCCCTGGATCAGACATCGGAAAACTACTTTGTCGAGTTTGTTTTCCCTGTCATCACTCACGAGGATTCGCGCTACTACACGATGGGGCGAGGCGGCTTCTTCAAGCGCACCGGATATGCGCTAAGCCGCGCCGTGGTGACGCGGTCGGACTCGGCCAAGAATGTGTTCAATATCTCTGAGGTTGCCGGCGCCGGCGCTTCCGCGGCGCTTTCGACGACCTATTACCCGGCCTCGGATCGGAACTTCTCCAGTGTCGGCACTTCGTGGGGATTGGACGTGGGCATCGATGCGTTCACGTTCTTCCTCAAGGAATTCTGGCCCGACATCAATCACAGCGTGTTCCACTACAGCGAACCGCAATGACGAATGACGGGCGGCCGGCGCGCCCGGGCACTCACATCTTGTGCCAGATCATCTCCACCTTCACCGGGATCTCGTTCTTGATGGGTACGGTGAGGAACGACGGCCGGTCGATCTTGAAATCGGAACATAAGCTGGGGATGGTTCCCGAGATGCGCACCGCGCTGCCCTGGGACTCTCGCTGGAAGAGTACGTGGCTGTAATGCGCGGTCTGACCGGCGAACTGGACATCGAGATCGACGCTCATGCTGGGCGAATTGATTTCCGCTTCGGGAAAGCTGGTACGCACAACCACCATGGGAAACTGCGCGCCGCGGGTGGTCTCGAGCATGTGCAGGTCGCGATTGGTGTCGCCGGAGTCGAAGGATTTCACCGGTGCGGCAATCAGGAATGAGCATTGCCCGGCGTGGCAGGTGCCTTTGCCCTTGGCCGCGTGACTGACGCCGTCCACCTGGTGCATGGGGTGAGACATGTGATAGCTGAGGGTGGACTGATCCAGGACCCACTGGCTGTCGGCCTGCGCGGCTGCGGGGAGCGGGAAGAGCAACAGCGCCATGAGAATTCGCAGGTTCATCATTTCTCCCAGAACTTCCAGTGAATGGGCCAGGAGATCGCGACGATGGCAGCGCCGTATGAGATCGCGGTGGTGTACGCCACCGCACCATGGGCGCCGGCGATTCCGTGAACTTTCTCTCCGGCGTTCTCCTGCTTGTAAGCCATGTAGCCCAGAACCGGGGTAAGAATCATGCCGGGGCCATGGATAAAGGCGAGCGCCTCATGCATACGGATGGCTCCATGCTTGGGGGTGCCCGGGACGCGGGGAGCCCAGATCGCGTAGTAGGCGGTGGTGAAATACAGCGCGGTGGTTACGCCTCCCAGTGCGGCATGGAAGTCGAGATTCGCCGTGGTCGGTTCCTTGATGGTCTGGCCATTCTTGCCCTTGGCCTTGGCCATGGGACCGGTGATCACGGCCG
This sequence comes from uncultured Acidobacteriaceae bacterium, assembly GCA_963737665.1. Classification (GTDB taxonomy): domain Bacteria; phylum Acidobacteriota; class Terriglobia; order Terriglobales; family Acidobacteriaceae; genus Telmatobacter. The sequence goes on along the minus strand of CAVTTW010000010.1, from coordinate 25,553 downwards.
CCGCCATGGGAATTGCTGTAATCAGTCCAAGGCGCTGATGGATTTTCAGCATGCGGGTGCGCTTCTCGAGCATGGCCTGAAGCTTGGTGTTGGCCTGAGTCTGTTGCGCCGAAAATCCCAGGTCTTCCAGCGACGGCGATGCTGGAGCCGTCGAGGGCGGGGCTGCGGAGGGGGCGTTGGGCAATCCTGGCGCGCCCGGGGATGGAGCCGGCGGCGTTCCCTGCTGCGCCGGAGCGGGGTTCAGCAACAGGTCGAGCGTCTGTTGCGGGACGTCGGTAATGGCGACTTGAATCGATTTGGAACTGAGGCCTTGCGCTGTCGCCGAGATGGTATAGTCACCGGGAGTGAGATTGGGTAGAACGTACTTCCCCGTCGCGTCGGTATGTACCTCGACCGGCGCGCCCGATCCCGCTCGGATCGACACCACGGCATTGGCGACAGGTTTTCCGGAGGCATCGGTGGCGACACCGGAGAGCGTGGCAACCAGCTGGGCAGACAGAGCCATCGGAACCAGCAGTCCGAAAATCAGCATCCAGAGTTCAACCGGGACCTTCGGCAGGGCAACAGGAGCCTTCAGCGCTTTCAAGTTCATTGGGGTCTTATCCTCCATATCAATGCGCGTGCTGAATGCGTGTCGGGGACATTGCGCCGAGGTGCGAGTTCTGATCTTTGGACTTTTGAAGTGGACGTACGTAAGTCGGATTCGGCTGCGACGAGGTTACACCTGTTCAAGTTCAAGCCAACTTAAGCTTCGTCATGCCCCGGCAGCAAGTTAGATGGAATGGCGCGAGATTTGGAGATCGACGCAGATGAACGGAGCATTAACTTTGAAAACGGATTCACCGCGCGGCACACAGCATCCCTCGCAAGGAAGCGAGAAGGCCGACATGCCGATAACCGGACGATTGATGGATCTTCTGTTTGGCAGGCCGCTGGCGACCAGCGAAGAACGAGCCGAACACATCGGCCCCATTGCCGGCATACCGATCTTCGGCCTCGACGCGCTGAGTTCGGCGGCATACGGACCCGAAGCGGCTTTGACTCTGCTCATTCCACTCGGCCTGGCCGGAGTTCACTATATCGTGCCGGTGAGCGGGGCGATCATCGTCCTGCTGTTTATCGTGTTTTTCAGTTACCGGCAGACCATCGAGGCCTATCCGCAGGGCGGCGGCTCGTACACGGTGGCTTCAGAGAACCTCGGCCACGGCGCGGGTCTGCTGGCGGCAGCGGCGCTGATGATCGACTACATCCTTACCGCGGCCGTGGGCATCTCGGCGGGGGTGGGAGCGCTGATATCCGCGGTTCCATCTTTGCAGCCGCGCACGCTGGAGCTTTGCCTCGGCGTCCTGCTGGTGCTGACCATCATCAACATGCGGGGGGTGCGCGATACCGGCGTCGTGTTCATGATCCCGACGTATCTCTTCACCGGAACGCTGCTGATTGTGATCGCCGCCGGAGCGTGGAACGTGCTGCACGCGGGTGGACACCCTCATCCGGCCACCGCATTGCCCGCAATTCCTGCCGGCCACTACGGCGCTTAGTTTCTGGCTTCTGCTCAAGGTATTTTCATCCGGATGCACGGCGATGACCGGAGTGGAGGCGGTAAGCAACGGGGTGATGGCGTTTCGCGATCCCACGCGCAAGAACGCCAAGATCACCCTGACCATCATCATCGTGCTGCTGGCGATTCTGCTGGGCGGAATCGCCTTGTTATGCCGGGCCTACGGCATCGCGGCCACCAACCCGGAGGGAAGCGGGTACGAGAGCGTGCTTTCCATGCTGACCCGCGCCGTGATGGGCCACGGGTGGTTTTATTACCTGACCATCGCATCGGTGCTGCTGGTGCTGGCTCTCTCTGCCAATACGGCGTTTGCTGACTTTCCCCGGCTCACCCGCGCGATTGCGCACGGCGACTATATGCCGCACGTGTTTTTGCTGCGCGGACGCCGCCTGCTCTACTCGTGGGGAATCTACGTACTGGTAGCCCTCACCGCGCTCCTGCTGATCGTTTTTCGCGGAGTGACGGACCGGCTCATTCCGCTCTATGCGATCGGAGCGTTCATGGCCTTCACCCTGTCGCAGGCCGGCATGGTGATGCACTGGAAGCGGCAGGGCGGCGCGCCCTTCCGCATGTTTATCAATGGCCTGGGCGCCGTGGCCACGGGCATCACCACCCTGGTGGTCCTGGTAGCCAAGTTCGTCGAGGGCGCATGGATCACGGTGCTGCTGATCGCGGGGATGATCATTTTAATGCGCGCCGTGCATCGTCATTATGAACACGTGGACTCGGACACTGCGCTCGATCGGCCCATCTCGCCCGCCGAGGTGACAGAGCCCATCGTGATCGTGCCCATCGATCGCTGGAGCCGCATTACGGAAAAGGCGCTTTCGTTTGCGCTTTCGATGTCCAACGATATCCGCTGCGTGCATGTGCAGACCAGCGAGGAGACGGACGAGATCTGCACCATGTGGGAAGAGAAGGTGGCCGGGCCTCTCCGCAACGCAGGCAAATGCGTACCGAATACTGGAGACGCTGCAATCGCCGTTTCGCTACGTTCTGCAACCCATGGTCGAGTACATCCTGAAAGTCGAGCGGGAGACGAGTGTGCACAAGATCTGCGTGCTGGTACCGGAGCTGGTGGTACGACACTGGTGGGAAAACCTGCTCCACAACCGCCGTGCAGACATGCTCAAGGTGATCCTGTTGCTGCGGGGAAACCGCCGCATCATTGTGATTAACATTCCGTGGTACCTGGAACGGAGCTGAACCGTTCTACTCGTACGCGAGGGCATCGATGGGGTCCTTGCGGCTCGCCATCCAGGCCGGATAGAGCGCCCCGCAGAGCGCCCCGCCAAACGCGATCAGAGCGCCCCATCCGACCCAGGCGGGGGTCATTTCAAAACTGAAGGTTGCGAACTTGAGCCGCAGCAGTTCCCGGACGCCGAAGGTACAGACGATGCCCACGAGGACGCCCGCGACGGCGAGCAAGGCGGTTTCGCGCAGCACCACGCCGATGATGGTGGCCTTGGAGGCGCCCATGGATTTGAGAATGCCGATCTCGCGGGTGCGCTCCAAAACCGCCGTGTACATCGACTGAAAGATCACCAGAAATCCGACCACGACGGCGATGGAGATGACAACGTTCAGGGCCAGGTCAAAGCCGGGGAACTTGGACGGGGTGTAGAGGGCGATCAGATCCGCCATGGTCTGGATCTTGTAATTCTCAAGGCCCTTGGTGGAGTGGACCTCGTTGGCGATGAGCGCATCGTTGGCCGGATTGTCCGCCTTGATGTAGATGACCGAGGCTTTGCCGTCAGCGCCCATCAGGTTGGCGAGGGTATCGATCGGGACCAGCTTGCGACCGCCCTTGCCGCTCTCCACCACGCCGCAAATGCGAAACGGGTGGTTCAGAATCTGGATGGTGTCCCCGACGTGGCGTCCCGGACCGGCGCGTGCGAACACGTCGTCGACGATGACATCGTAGGGACCCTTGAAGGGACCGCCGGAGAGAAAAACAAAAGGCTTGAGAGCGTCGTACGTCGCATAGTCGATTCCATAAAGAATCTCGACATTCCCGGACATGGAGAAATCCGAGATCACCGGGGAGGCCACGGCGACGTGCGGCAACCTGGCGAGGAAGTCAGCCAGCTTGACCGACATCGGCGCTCCGCTCACGCCGTTCATGAAACTGGCATTGGAGGGGCTGACGACAAGATCGGCGCCGATCCCGTTGGTCCGTTCCTTCTGATCGTCGAGCATGCCCATAAAGATGGCCACGATGGAGAGGATCATGACGACTTCAATGGCCACTGCCAGCACGCTGATGATGGAGCGCAAGGGGCGATGCAACAGGTTGGCAAGAACAAGCTTGTTCATTCCCGGCCGGACTCCGCGGGGCGGCTGAATTGGCACACGCCCTCGGCTCAAGGGTATCAGCCCGGCAATGTGGCCGATTCGGATTGCATGGACCGTGACCACAAGGGAAGGGCGGCTTCGTACCATGCGCGATAACATTCCCACGTGAGGAATCCCCTCCAAAAGGGGAAAAATGTGGTAAAAACCTCGTAGAAACAGGGATTTCCTTTGACGGGCAACTGGACGCGGGTTTATGGTTAGGTCAAAATTCCACTAGGGTCGCTTACCCGGGTTGTGGTATCCGATGGGAAGCTTTGGTGAAGATCTGCGCATGGAGCGGGTGTCCCGCGGCATTGCGCTGGAGCACATAACGGAGATCACCAAAATCAGCCAGCACCATTTAGTGGCGCTGGAGCAGGACCGTTTTCGCCAACTTCCGGGTGGAATTCTCAATAAAGGCATCGTTCGCGGCTACGCCAGTGCGCTGGGTCTGGACCAGACGGACTGGACTGACCGCTTCATGAAGGCCTACGTCTCCTCAGGGCTGCCGGTGGAAAGCGACCGCGACTGGACCGCATTTGCGTCCAACGTGGGCAAGTCCCGCCTGCAGCACCGCGAGGCAGTCGAGTTTCGCCTGCGCTGGCTGGCGGCGGTATTGCTGGTCATGGCGGTGCTGGCGGCGGCCTACCTCATGGTGCGGTACTACGGGGTGCGCGCAGGCTGGTGGCCTACGCTGCTTCCGGCCAACCCGGTGTTTTCGCGGGTTCATGGTCTTTACGTCTCCTGCCGCACCTGGATCGGTCAGATCCTCTCCTAGTCTCGACATCCCGCCGACAGCCGATCCACGCAGTGAGTTTGGGGCGAGTTTCCCTGATTACGGCCGATCTGCCGCCGGATACCCCCGTTCAACCGACCCTGGACGCCCCTGACCCCGTTCCCAGGTCCACTCACTGAGATCGTTTGGCTCCGGATGGCCGTAACAATTACCATAGTTGTATGTACCCGCAGGCTCCGGCCTGCCGGTACAGGCTTGTCTCAGCAATGGATGGAAGTGGTTCGGACCCCTTAATGCTCCAGGCTTCCTCCGCAAGGGCTGAATTCCAACAGAACTCGGGCGTTTTTCGAAAACATCGAGGGGGCCAGCGCGGCGTGGAAAGCGCAGTGCAAGGCAGTCTTGATTGGTCGGAGAAGCGTTTGCGGGCTGGCGACGGCAGGCTATCCTAAATAACCCTTGAATGGGGAGGAATACGAAGTTGAGCGATCGTTTTCTGTTTACTTCTGAGTCTGTGACCGAAGGCCATCCCGACAAGATAGCCGATCAGGTCTCCGATGCCATCCTGGACGCGTGCCTGGAGCAGGACCCCTACAGCCGTGTCGCCGCGGAGACTCTGACTGCGACCGGCCTGGTGGTGATCGCAGGCGAAATTACTACCAAGGCGTACGTCGATTTCCAGTCGCTGGTGCGCGGCGTAGTTGCCGCCATTGGGTATGACAACGCGCTGTATGGATTCGATTCCAATACCTGTGCGGTGATCTCCACCATCAACAAGCAATCCGGCGACATTGCCCAGGGCGTGGATACGGGCGGCGCGGGCGACCAGGGCATGATGTTCGGCTACGCTTCCAACGAAACCAAGGAACTGATGCCGGCCCCTATTTCCCTGGCGCACAAGCTGACCAAACGCCTGACCGAGGTGCGCAAGAACGGCAAACTGCCTTACCTGCGTCCGGACGGCAAGAGCCAGGTCACGGTGGAGTACGACGAGAACGGCAAGCCGGCGCGCATCGACGCCGTGGTCATCAGCAGCCAGCATTCCGAGACGGTTTCTAACGATGACCTGCACTCCGACATCCTGAAGCACGTCATCCAGGCGGTTCTGCCTTCAGCGTGGCTGGATGAGCACACCAAGTACCACATCAACCCCACCGGTCGGTTCGTTATCGGCGGGCCCATGGGCGATACCGGCCTTACCGGCCGCAAGATCATCGTGGACACCTACGGGGGCGCGGGCCGTCACGGCGGCGGCGCATTCAGCGGCAAGGACCCGACCAAGGTCGATCGTTCGGCTGCCTACATGGCGCGGCACATTGCGAAGAATATCGTTGCCGCCGGCCTCGCGGATCGCTGCGAAGTGCAGCTCGCCTATGCCATCGGTGTGCCGGAGCCGGTCAGCGTGCTGGTGGATACCTTCGGCACCGGCAAGCTGAGCCCAGCGCAACTGACGGAACTGGTCCGCAAGAACTTCTCCCTGACCCCCAAGGGGATCATCGAGAGCCTTGACCTGCGCCGGCCGATCTACCAGAAGACGGCGGCCTATGGGCACTTTGGGCGGACGGAGCCCGAGTTCACCTGGGAGAACACCGACAAGGCGGCCGCTTTGGCGGAGCAGGCAGGCGTGCTCTCCGCAAGCAAGTAAGCGATCCAGACAGACGGCATACCGAAAGGGCTCTTCGCGACGAAGGGTCCTTTCTTTTGCGCTTGAGGGGCCGTCCAAATAGAATGCAGCGGGGAAGACTGACCGGCCTGCGACGGAGAAAGCGATGCGCATTCCTGCAATTCTGGCTGTTCTGCTGAGCACGGGGGCACTGGCGGCGGCTCAAACTACGACCACTCCCTGGAACTACTACGGGAAAACGGGGCCGCTGGGCTGGGGCAAGCTCGATCCCGCTTACCGGCTTTGTTCCCAGGGCCACGAGCAGTCGCCCATCGACATTCGCGGCGCTCACCTGAACAAGGCTTTGCAGCCCATCGAGTTTCACTACATGGCAGGACCGGTGACGCTGGAGAATACCGGGAATACCGTGATCATTCACGTGAGCCCGGGCAGCTACATCATCGCCGGGGGCGTCCGCTATGACCTGCAGCAGTTTCACTTTCACCACCCGGCCGAAGAGGCGGTGAAGGGAAAACTGACGGACATGGACATCCACCTTGTGCACAAGAGCGCGGATGGGAAGCTGGCGGTGCTGGCGGTACGGCTTGCCGAGGACCGGGGCGACCCCAACGCCACCCTGGCCACGCTGTGGGAGCATCTGCCGACCAAACCCGGAACCACCGAGAAAGTGACCGACATGGTGAATCCCGGCGGAGTGCTGCCCGCCGATCGCGGGTATTGGACCTACATGGGGTCGCTGACAGCCCCGCCCTGCACCGAGGGAGTGCGATGGTTTGTCTTCGAGCAGCCAGTGAGCATCAGCCGTTCGCAGCTGTCGCGCGTTTGCCGCGTTGTTCAAGATCAACTCGCGGCCGTTGCAGGACTCCCACGGGCGGCGGATCGAGGCGGACGAGTAATCAGCGTTCCAGGGGGTTGAACCGAAGGCTGATACCCTGGCCGCCGGCCGGAACCGAGGCAATGATGCCGCGCAGGTCCTCAACGAGATAATTGGCGGCTTCAAGGCTCTCCGCAGGATGGGAAAAGGTGGTGGCGACGACCGTGCACCCGGCTGCCCGGCCGGCCGTAACGCCCGACGCGGAATCCTCGAAAACCACACAGTCGTGCGGTGCAAAGCCCAGGATCGCCGCTCCGGCCAGGAAGGGCGCGGGATGAGGCTTGCCCTCGGTCACGGTTTCCGCGGTCACAATGCGCTCCGGAACCGGAACGCCTCCCGTGGCCAGGCGCAGGCGAGCCAGGCGTTCGGTGGCGCTGGTGACCACGGTCCAGCGATCCCCGGGGAGGGCGGCGATCAGGTCCAGAACCCCGGGCAGCACCGTGATGCCTTCGCCGTCGGCCAGCTCAATGTCTTCAATCAGTTTCAGTTCCGCCTGGCTGTCGAGGTCGGGACGCAGAAACGCGACGCTTTCGATGGCGCGGCGACCGTGGATCATGCTGATCGCATAAGCTGGATCGATATTGCGCAGCTCGGCCCAACGGGTCCAACTGCGCTCGACGGAGCCCAGGGACGAGATCAGGATGCCATCCATGTCGAACAGGACACCCTTGCACTGGAGTAAAACCGGGGAAGAGGCGATCGACAAAGCCATACCCTATTGTATCGGGCGGGAAATTGCTCCTTACCGCTTTGCGGCGCGGAAGTCGGGGGGCGGCCCGAAAGTGACCCTGGGCGGATCGCCGAAGGCGGCAGCAGCCTCAACAGACACCTTGCGAGAGCCCCGCTGTACTTCATTCTGTCTGAGCGTGATGACGCCGTTGGCAATCTCGGCGTCCCCACTCCAGCGATCGAACCGGCTCAAGGCAGCTGGAAGCGCCGGCGTGTCGCCGGAAACAGCTCCGTGGGGCCAGTCGAAGTGGATTGCCCCCTTTGCGGACGAGCCGAGATCGGCGCCGGAGTACCCGGAGACATCGACCTGCCCGGTGCCGGCGATCTCGCCTCCAGACCAGGTCATCCCTAACAAACGCCCCAGCGCCCCCGGATCGATGTCCTTGAATTCCCCCTCGAGATGGTAGCCGAGCTTATTTCCGAGAGTCACGGCGCCAGTTCCACTGATCTCACCGTTCAACAGGGTGGCCTCGAAGCCGTCTATTTCCGTCTTGCCTTCCACAAAGTGGAGGTGGGCGGTGGAGTCGGTAAGGTTGACGGGGCCAAGGGTAACGGAGTTGGCGCGCACTGTGCCCTCGAGCTGCGGCCACCTTGGGGCAGATTGCGGGGTAAGCCGGGCGATCAGAGTGGAAAGCAGGGTATCGGACCGATGCGCGCCAAGAAAGGCTGCCTGCAAGGCTTCTGCATCGAGATTATTAAACGAGACCGTGAAACGGGGAGGGCAAGGGCCGGGAACCTCGCAAGTGAGGGGAATATCGAGAGTCGCCGCTCCTTTGACGGGTCCAAAGGCGAACGCGACCGGATCCCACTGGATCTCGTCGCCGCTCAGGTGCAGAGTCGCGGAGACGATCTCGACGGGATTGGCCAGAAAGTCGGCCTTCCATGCGGATTCATGCAAAGTGATCGTGCCACTTACGTGGTCCGAAGGAGTGGGAGGCAGGACTGGATCCACCGCGGGACCGGGCAGTCCGCCGATCGAAGTCTCCGGAGCCAGGAGCACCGCTGAGGAGAGCCATGGCCCGTCGGCGTTCATATCGACCGACGCAGCTGGACCACCCAGACCCTCGTAGGCGGATACATTGGGAAGGCCGGCGAGGCGCGCCAGCTCTTGTAGCTGGGAAAGAGAGGCGGTGCCGTGCGCCGACGCCTGATAGCCGTTCAGGTCAAGATGGGCCGAGACCGCAAGGGGGGCGGGGCCGCCCGCTGAGATGGCGACAGAGGCAACCAGCCCGGCAACGTCGGGCTCCAGAACCAGTTTGCCGAGGAACAGGGGCTTGGTCAGACCACCGCCAGTGAGCCGGAGGGCGGGGATGCTGAGGCTTCCCGAAAGCGGGCCTGCGACCGGTGGATGCGCTCTGGGAGCCGGCCTCCTTGACCGGGTGGTTGGGGATGTGGCCCCATCGTTGGAGTTCGCGGCGACAGGGTCATAAGTAATCTTGCCACTCACCGCGCCGTCGGCCTGAAGTTCGGGATTGAGCCCACGGCGAAGCGTGCGCAGGGTGTCGAGTGCGAGTTGCGCAGGGATGCGGTCAAGCTCGACAGAGAGTCGAGGCTGCTTATCCTCTCCCGGGATATCGCCGGTGAGGCGGGCGCGCCCATTGCCGACCGGCGAGTCGCACAACAGGTTCTCCATGCTGCGGTCCGAGTAGCGGTAGAGGAAGCCGCAGGTGGCATCAAAGTCCATCGCGGAGGCGGGGGTAAACTCTGCGCGATGAACGCCGGATGCGCGCAGGCGGGCGCTCACTCTGGCCGCGGCGAGGGTTCCGTCGATATGCATTTCCCCGGTCATATCGCCGCGCCAGCCTTCGTCGGAACCGATCAACAACCGGGAGAGTTGCCCTAGCTGTGCTTCGCGCCAGTCCAGGTCGATGTGAAGCGGCATCTCACGCAGCACCTGGGCGCGGTGCAGGGTGGCTTCCATGCGCACGATTCCGGTATCGGGCAGATCGAGACTGACGTCGGTGCGGGCAGGCTGGCCGCGCAGGCGAATGCGCCATTCGCCGGGGCTCTCTTCGGAAAAAGACAGATCGGCGCTGACCAGCGAGAAAGGCAGCTTCTCGACGCCGTCTTTGATGTTGATGCGGGAGTTGGTGGCTTCAAGATAGGGAAATGGCGCAGTTCTCTTGCCCTGGGCGCCGGAGCGGGTGGCGGCGGTGTGAAAGAAGGAATCGAGATTCCAGCGGCCCGCGTTGGTGCGAACCAGGTTGAGGCTGGCTTCGTCGACGCTGATGCGGCTGATCTGGAGGCTTCCGCGCCACAGAGGAAAAAGCCGGATGGCGGCAGTGACGGTGGTGGCATGTAACAGGGGCTCGGCACCGTAAGCCGGATCTTCTTCCACCACAAAATCGGTCAGTACAAAGCTGGGGCGGGGTAGCATGCGCAGCTCAACGGAGGAGAGCCGGACCGGCCTGCCCAGTGAGGCCGAGACAAGCTGAGTGATGCGGCTGCGGTAGCGGCTGACACTCACGTAAGGGGGTACGATCAGCAGGGCGAGAATGACCACGAGCACCGTAACGGCCAGCCATGCCCTTTTTCGCCCAGTGCGCCGGCCTTGCGGGACTTCGGTCATCGTTTCCAATGGTATATGCTTCTGCCGCGCCGGTTTAGTGAATGATCTTCAAGGTGCGGTTCCAGCGCGTGCCGGTAAAGAAATGCAGCGCCACGTGCGCCATCCACCCGACCTTGCTGCCCAGCCCGGTTTCCTCGTACTGACGTTCCGGAGTTTTGAATGACCAGTAGTTGAACAGCGGCCGGCCCACGATGTTTTCCCGCGGAACGAAGCCCCAGTAACGCGAATCGAGGCTGTCGTGGCGATTGTCGCCCATCATGAAGAATTTGCCGGGTGGAACCACCAGGTCGCCGTTGACGACATCGTTGGGGAATTCGACTGCCCACGACTCAGGGGTGGCTCCGGGTTGCGGATAGGGCGCAACGGACGGGAATTCGTCGAGGAAGTCCTGATGATTCTCCGGTGTGGTGGGCTGGGCGTGCGGCTGATCCTGGGCGACTCCGTTGAGGATCACGACGCCGTTGCGCAGATGGATGTGATCGCCGGGGATGCCGATGAGGCGCTTGACCAGAAACAGGTCCGGCTCCGCCCGGCTTGAGGAAGACGATGATATCGTTGCGCCGCGGCTCGCGATAGTGGACCAGCGGCATCCAGTGGGACGGCGGCGCCAGGGTAATGCGGTCGACCACAAGGTGATCGCCCACCAGGAGCGTGTTTTCCATGGAGCCGGAGGGAATCACGAAGTTCTGCGCCAGAAAGGTCAGGATGAACAGCCCTACGACCAGGACCGAGCAGATGCTGGCGACCGCCTCAAACGGGGTCTCTTCAACTCTCTTTTCAACCAGGCTGGGAACGGGCTCTTCCTGTATCGGCGTATTTGTCTTGGTCATCCTGTCGCTCATCGTGGACAAACTGCGCATGTTCTGCGGCTCTGGTTGGTGATGTCTGGACAGAGCGCGCCCCGGCTCAGTGGATCACGTGGAAGATACGCTTCCAGCGCGCGAACCCCGCAACGCGTGCCGATAGTTCCCTGTCGTGTCCGAGTCTATCATCCGCTGCCTGCTGGACATCCGTCGATGAGGGACGGGTGAGGGAGAAGTAGATCACCAGCGGACGGGCCACGATCGCCTGCCGCGGAACGAAGCCCCAGAAGCGGGAATCCTTGCTGTGGTTGCGGTTATCGCCGAGCATGAAGTACTGGCCGGGAGGTACGACCAGTTCGCCGTTCTGGGTCAGACTTTGCAGTTCCCGCCACCAGTCGGGGTCGATGTTCGGATCGGTGTAGACCTTGGCGGGGAAGTTGTCGCGGAAGGGGTTAGGCGCGGCCGGCTCGTATGGCAACATACGGCTCCGCCAGGGGCACGCCGTTCACGGCAACCTGCCGTCCTCGATGCGGATATGGTCGCCGGGAATACCGACCACGCGCTTGACGAGGTACTGGGGCTGGGGATGGTGGAAGACAACGACGTCGCCACGCTCAACATCGCGGTAGGGCATCAGCCAGTGATACAGGCTGCCGGCCTTTCCGGCCGGGGCGAAGATCTGCTTGTTGACCAGCAGGAAGTCGCCGACCAGCAGCGTATGCTCCATGCTCTCGGAGGGAATCAGGAACGGCTGAAGCACAAAAGTGAGCAGGAAGAGCGCGACCACGAGGGTGCGGAGAAGGGAGGCGGCCGCCTCGGGCAACGTGGGCAAATGAAGCCTGAGCCGTTTCACCTGCTGCCGGGACGGAGCGGCCGTCTGGACGGGGGTGGTCATGACGCCGATTGTTCCTCCTGCACGGGATCGTCGGCCGGCGATTCGAGCGACCCGTTGGTTCCGGCTTCGGTTCGCCGCCAGCGACTCAGCGCGCGGCGGGCGGCGTCCTGCTCCGCAAGCTTCTTGGTGGTTCCAATGCCGCGAGCCAGCGGTTTGCCCGGTTCGCCTTCGGTTGCCTTAAGCCGCACCTCGACCAGAAAGCGCTTGCGATGGTCGGGGCCGCTCTCGCTCTTTACCTTGTATACAGGGGTTCCGGCCCGCGCGGCCTGCAAATGTTCCTGCAAGGCCGATTTATAGTTTCCCAGCGCTGCTCCGAGCAGCAGTTCCCGGGCCAGCTGGTCCGCGGCGTCGCCCATCACGTGGCGGCGGACGAAGCCCCGCACCGGGTCCAGACCGCCATCGAGAAAAAGCGCGCCAAGCACTGCTTCCATGGTATTGGAAAGCACCGTATTTTTGCGACGGAGGCCGCTGCGGTCTTCCCCGCGGCTGAGGCGCAGGTGGCGGCCAAGTTCAAGATCGGCCGCGACTTCGGCCATGTGTTGACGGCTGACGAGTTGGGCGCGGACGCGGGTCAATTCCCCTTCGCGCCACTCGGGATGAAGCAAAAACAGCGATTCGCGCGACCGCCAGCCCCAGCACCGCGTCGCCGAGGAACTCCAGCCGCTCGTTGTCCCCGGAATGGGCTGGATCCTCATCCGGTCGTTCGATGGCCTGCTCGTTGGCCAGGGAGCGGTGGGTCAGGGCGCGGGTCAGCAGATCGGGATTGGCGAAGCGATACCCGAGAGCCTGCTCCAATTCGCTTAGAACTGCCTCCACACACGCCTCAATTCGATCCGGATCGGGCGACGGAGCGGTTGACGGTCACGGAAAGGATGACGCGTCCGTCCCGCTCTGATTCTTTAGACGACGGAGGGCCGTCGGACGTATCGCAGAATCGGTTCATTGCGGCTTCGGTGGAGCATTCTGCTGCGGCTGACCGGGCTTGGTGGGCGCGCCATCGGGCTGGTCGTCGGCGTCATCCTGTTCGCAGCTATGCCCTTGTACGGCGTAGGCGGCTCTTGACCCCGCGTTCGGCAGCGAGCCGCGTATCCTGCTGCCCGTCCCGGGATTCCAGGGCCAGCTTGTATTCTGAGACCGCCTGATCGCGCTTGCAATCGAGGTCGAGCATCCGGCCCAGGTAGATGTGCGACCAGGCGACCAGGCGCGGCTCCTTGCTGGTAGCCAGGGTGGTCTGGAAGCGGTTGATGGCCTCGCCGGGGTGGCCCGTCATGATGGCGCATCGAGCCAGAATGAAGTTGGCTCGCGCCGAATCCGCCACGGCCGCAAGGGTATCGGAATGGACGGCAAGCGCCTGGCGCGCCAGGGCGCTCGCGGTTCCTACGTCGCCGGCCGAGAGCCGGGCTTCGGCGAGGTCGAGCCCCTCCAGTTTGCGCGGCTGGCTGCGACCCAGCACGTCGCCGTCGGCCTGCTTGTCAAAGTCAATCTGGCGGGCGCGATGCACCTGCTGATCGATGTCCATGCCATAGACCATTTCCCCGATGGTGTCCTTAAGGCTGGCCGGATCTTTTTCGAAGGGAATGAGCTGCTCGTAGAAGTACTGGGTGAGCACGAATCCCTGGGTCATGTCGTGGCGCACGGTGGCGATGCGCACCGCATCCACCTTCTGCTGGTAGGCCTGGCGCTCTCGTTCATAGCGGGGCAGGTCTGAGCGCTCCACGCCGGCGGGAATCTTGTATTCGGGGATGCCGGTATCCATGGTGCGGGCTTCAATGGCCTTGATCAGGCACTCGATGGCCAGCGGTACGGAGTCGGAGCGGAAGCGGAAGTCGAGGGGCGCGTCGCGCACTTCCTTCAGAATAGGCTGCATGCGATCGATGGCATTGGCGCGGGCAAACAATAGCGGCTCGATGAGGTAGTGCAGGTAGGTGTGGCGCACGTCGTTCATGGGGATCTGCCCGTTTACCGGGGAGACCACGACGACGTAGTCGGGGCCATAGATGCGGGCGTTCACGGTGCGCGGGCGAAAGCATGGGCTCCATCACCACCACGAAGCGCCGCCCGTCGTAGGTCGAGGCGGGCATCTTCAAATACAGGTTGGTGGAGACGATCATTTTGGAGAGCGGATCGTGGAGTTGCTCAGTCTGCTCATCGTAGGTGCGGTGCACCGCCAGCCAGATCCCATGGAGGTCGACGGCGGCGACGAATTGGCGCAGTATCGGCAGGATTTCCACGATCTGGGTGGAATCCGGCGGCATCTCCGCCAATTCGGCAGACGTCTCGAGCTCGGGCGGAGGAGTGAGATACAGGGCCAGCGAAATGTACTGCGAGACGTCTTTTTCGGTGCCGGTCATGCGATGTTGCGCAATGTAGAGGCAGAGCTGATCGCGCACCTTGCGGGCGTCTTCACTCTTCTCCAGGGCCTGGTTCATCTCGTCGCGCACGTGCTTGCGCAGCGGGAGCGCTCTCATCGAGCCCTTCGTCATAGCCGCAGGCGTTCAGGGCCGAGGCCATGAGAAACACCGGCTCCGAGGGGACCAGGGAAATGGTAGGACCGGCGGGATCGACCAGCGAAGGAGCCTTTTCCTGGGGCACTGGATTGGAAGACGAAGACCCGCGCTGCGAACTCCCGGGGGACTGGGCGGCGGCCTGGGGAAGACTGTGGCTCAGGCAAAAAACGGCGCAAGCGACAAGAGCGGCGATGTGAAGCTTACCAAACGGCATCAAGAGACCCTGCCTGAAGTCTAGTTAAAGTGAGGCAAATAGTACAGACTACGCGTGTCTATTGGGGATTGGCGGTGTCCAGAAGATTTTCGGACACTGGGCGGCGAGGAGCCGCGATCTGGATACCTGGTCACAAAATTGCCATCCTTGGATGTCCCTGTCGCCATTGTCCTAATTCGCGACAATTGTTAGACGGGGCGCGACGTGAAGCGCCGCGCGCGGGGCTTGTCTTTTGCTTCGGGGGCGCGCGGGGGAAAAGCCGGGCGCGACGAATGGAGCGCAGTGACGGAGCGAAGCGACGACGTGCGGGGCGACGGATCGAGCGCGCCACCGTCTATAGCTATAGTTCTTTATCTAAATGGGTTGTATCTATATTTCCCTTTAGATTCATGCGCGAGTGGGGTATCTACCGTCCATGCTCTGCCGCAGTTCTGACCCTCGGGGCAACTCAAATGTTGAACCATGACGGCGATTCATCCACGACGGTTACTGCTGTGATTCGCGCGATAAGCAAGGGCAGCGGCATTCTGGGAAAATCAGCCATAGCATTGGGGATTCTCTTAGTGGCTGTCGTGGTTGGGGAGTTTCGTTTAGCCACCGACAACGGACGATTGATCGTAATCGCGATGGGCGCGGTTATCTTCTTTTTGTGGTTCGTTCCAATCCTACTTTTCGCGCACAAGAATCCGGCCGAAGCGCTCCTAGATGGAGTCCATTGGACAGAACATCAGAAGTTTATGCATATTTCGGCATCTAAAGAGCTTCCATCAGGCCCGTCCGACTCTAATTCAAAGATTCAGACTTAGGAGTGGTATCCCGTGCTGATGAGGAAGCCAAGGCTGGAGGACAATTGCTGTGAAGACTTACATGCACGTCTCGATCGTGTGGCGGACTCCGGAGAAATCGATTGAGCAGCTGCGCCCAATTCTGGACTTGGCGGAGGATTGGATTACTTATGGTAATAGTAACTTCATAATTTACACGGGCGACGACGTATACACATGGCAAGGAAGAATCAATGCAGTGATCGACAGAACTCAAGACTCCTTTCTTGTTTGTTTGATATCAGACGTTAAACGGTCTGGTGGGTGGCTTCCTAAGTTCGCCTGGGAATGGATTAATAAGAACAGGAGTCAAGAACCTCCGCAATTGGACTACCTTTCAGGTCTCTCTAGAGCCCTCCCGCCGTCATCCAAGAAATAGCTCGCGCATCACAACAGGTAAAGGAGACCTGGCGAGGGCGCGGCGGGCTTCGGGAAGTTTGTAGGCCAACGTGCGGAGACCGATGCCGGTGAGACGCGAGGCTGCTTCTTGGTTATGGCGCTCGCTTTCGGTGCGCATAAGATTCGCTGCTGGTCTTAGGCAGGCGGGTCAAGGCGCGTTCAAAGTCGATCACGCGCACACGATGCCCGTCCGCAGAGCGGGCCGTACTTGCCACTTTCCGGGGAGCTATCCCCGGACAGATACGCCGGAGAAGGAGATGACGGCGAGGCCGCGCACCGGCTGGCCGAAGAAGCGCGCCGGGTCGAAGTACAGGGGAACCAGCAGGTCTTCCACCTGGGAACGCGTACCTGGATCAGTGGGCCCCGAGACGATGCGGAAGTCGTAGACTCTGCCTTCGCGATTCACGTAGGCTTCGACGACCACGGGTCCGGGAAGCGCGGCAAACTGATTGTCCCCTGTCCCGGCCAGCGAATAGAGAAAGTGTGGCCCCGTAGCCATGCCGAGGGGTTCGTCCCCTTTGGCTTGCGCCGTCTCGGGCTTGGTGACGATGCCGACGAGAAGAATGACCGACCCCAGCAGAACAACCGCACTGGCAAAGCCGGCTGCCGCCTGGAGCAGGAACGGACCAACGGTGTTGCGCCACGCCAGGTTCAACGCCTGGAAGGGGCTTTGGCGGCGACGCGCGCGCTCCTGGCTGACTGCGACGCGGATCCGCAGCAGGAGATCGGAAGGCTCGGGAACGGAACCCAGGGAGGCGAGAGACGACTGCATCTGGCGCAACGACGTCCATTCGGCGGCGCATGCCGAGCAACGCTCGAGGTGGGCTGCGATGCTCTGCATCTCCCGACCCGTCAATCTGCCGTCAAGATACTCCGAAAACCTCGCCTGCATTGCACTGCAGCCGTTCATCGCGCCTCCTCTCCCAGGGGTATTTCAAATCGGGTCGCCATGCCGGAGCGAACCGCGTTGCCCGCGTCCTGCGCCGTGAGGAAAGCCTTCAAGCAAGCGCGCCCGCGCACCAGACGCGATTTGACGGTGCCCAGATTTACCCCTTGTATTTCCGCCACTTCCTCATAAACGAACCCCTCGATGTCCCTTAGAATCAGGGTCGTACGGAACGGTTCCGGCACTTTGGCCAAAGCGGCCTCAACGCGCGCCCGAGTTTCGGCATGAACTGCCATGTCAAACGGCGACTCCGAGGGATCGATCAACATCTCTTTCAGCCGGACGGGACAGGAAGATTCCCCTTCGGTCATCTCCTGCTCGATCGGGACCTCCTGCTGCTTGTGGCGCGCCCACCAGCGACGCTGGTTGGAGGCCTCGCGCAAGGCAATGCGATAAATCCACGTGCGCAGCGAGGACTCGCCGTGAAATCCGCCCACACCGCGGAACACCTTCACGAAGACCTCCTGGGTCAGGTCAGCCGCATCGGCGCGATCCTGCACGGTACGCGCGAGGAGAGAGTAGATCGGCTGATGGTACCGCGCGATCAGCCACGCAAACGCTTCTTCCGATCCGGCGCGAAGTTCCGCGACCATCGCGGCTTCTTCGGAGTTCAGCGTCAGCGCGCTAGCGAGATTGCCCATGGTGAGGTCCGCCTGCAAACCAGTGTCCTCCCACATTACCGCAACAGCCACATCTTTGGCATCTGCCAGGAGCGCGGCGCGGCGACGTTTCGTCGCTGCGGGCGCCTCATTCCCGGGTCCGCCGTCCGTCTGACCCGGTCTGCGATCAGACTTGAACGCGCGAGCGGTGCTGCCTTGGTGAGCGTGCGAGAACGGAACCGCCGCTGGTCTGCATCGATTGTTCCGCGCGCTCTATTCTCTTAGACACCGGACCCCTGCCAAAGTGTTCCCGGTCACGGGGTGGTGTGAGTGCGGAGGGAGAGGTTGGCAGACAAAAATCGGCTTGCCGGACCGGATTCTTGCCCCGGTTTAGAGGGTAAAGACGATGCGGCGGCCCTTCTCCACCCGCCCCCAGGCCGACTCAACCTCGGCCAGCGGGACGGGGTCGATTGCGATCTTCAGTTCGCCGGCGGCGGCCATCGAAAAGAGCGCGGGGATGGTCTCAAAGATCCGGTCGAGCGGCACCGCCCCGAAACCGCCGCCGAGCAGTTTCAAATCGATGCTGCGCAGCGTGGCGCCGGGCAGCGTGATCGTCTTTCCCGCGCTTTCGCCGAGTTCCACCAGGCGCGTGGAGCGGGTAGTGCTGGCGGCAAATCCTTTGGCAAGGGCCTGGAGAAGCAGTTCGGTGGGCCGGCCCCAGAGATAATCGATGACCACATCCACGCCCTTTGCCGTTTCGGCAGAGAAGGCGTCGCGAATTGCGTCCTCTGGTTCAGCGAGGGAGATGACCGCATCCACTTCGCCGGAGATGGCGCTGACATTGCGCCCGGCGCCGATGACCCGTTTGGCGCCAAGACGGCGGGCTACCTGAATGGCAAGCTGGCCGGCAACGCCGGTGGCGCCGAGGATCAGGACGGTCTCCCCCGGCGCAACGGCGGCGCGCTCCTTGAGCGAAAGCCACGCCGACATGCCGGGATTGACGATGGCGGCGGCAAGCGTGTCCTCCAGTCCATCCGGCACCGGAAGACATTTCGAGCGCGGCGCAACCGTCTTCTCGCACATGGTTCCCCAGGGCTTGCGCGCAAAGACAACGTAGACGCGACTTCCATCTTCCAGCGTGCCCACCCCATCGACGCCCGGAACCATGGGAACTTCGCCGGTCGCGGCGTAATGGGAACCATTGGCCAGCGCTTTGACGATGGGATGCAAACCGGCGGCGCGCATTCGAATGAGCGCCTCATCCCCGGTGGCGACGGGTTCAGGAAAGGTACGATACCGGGGCGGCTGACCTAAGGCTTCGACCACTGCAGCGTGCATGCGACCACCTTCCACGGGGAGCTCTCTGACCATTCAAATTTACTGCTTTTGAGGCGTGCCGGAGAACTCCATGGGGGGGCGGGCCCACGGGCGTTGACCGCGGGGACGATTCGCTTTTATAGCTTCGACTCTTGAACGCCGGAGCAAAAAGCCCGATGGCGTTCGCTCGCAGCCACCGGATCTTCCTGCACATTGACGAATTCAGGCGCAGTAGAGACAATAGGAGAGTTGCATCCCCGCAGCACGTGGGCCTGTGGCGCAGCTGGGAGCGCGCTTCCATGGCATGGAAGAGGTCATCGGTTCGATCCCGATCAGGTCCACCAAACAACCCCTTCAAAATCAAGCATATGCCGGAAGCGGAGCACTCCCTCCTTTCCATGACTTTGTGTCATTTTGTGTCACGCGCGCGGAAGGCTTGCGCCGACTGCTGACAACTGTTCCGGCTGCAGCCGACTCTTTCGACTTTTTCCGGCTCTGCTTGTCCGACTTTCTCAGCTCCGAATTGATGGAGTTGATGGTCGATTGGACACTCGCCGGGATCTCCTGCATATAGACATAGACGCTTCCTCGTCTGACCTACATCACCAGGTCTGTTAGCTCCAGATTGGCTTCGTTGAGCGGACATAGCCATCCGAGTTGCGAAGCATGGGCGAAACTCTCCTGCAACAGGCTCGCCTGTGCGTCCGGTGTCAGCTTCGATTTTGCAAAGGCCTGAGAAGCCGCCACGGCAACGGATGCGCCTGACCGAAGTCCTCTCAACAAGAGGAACGCTTCCTTTTCCAGTCGGCGGTAATAGACAGAGTCATCGTAGCGATGCACAGCGAGAAACACTGCCTCTCTTTTTATCGGCGGTATCTTCGCGCGATCTGTAGCATCGCGTTGCGTGGCGGCGCTGCTCACAATATCAACCTCGGGCGTTTCCTTCTTCACGGCCAACACCAGATTGTCCACCGGGTAGGCCAGTTCGAGAAGGCGCAGGTGCGGTTGGAGGAAAAGCCGGGAATCCGCTCCGATCGCCTGCGCCTCTTCCGTCGTCAAAGGATCGAACTGCTTCCCATCAAACGCATCGACATACGCCAACTCCAGGTTTGCAACGTCGACCGCCAGGCGATGGCGACGACCGCCGAACTCGGGATGGGCGTCCAGGAACGCCGGGAGCTTCGCACCCAGATCGCGCAAGGTCCACGAGGTAGATGGGTGCTCACGCAAGATAGGCGAGGATCAAAGCATCAAATCGCTTCGGCCCAAGTACGGCGTTGAGCGTCGGATAATCCTCTGAGACTGCGGTGATCAGGCGGAACCAGTACTGCCGGTTGTAGATCTCCAGACGTTCGAATGACGTGAGCCGGTTGTTCGGGCTGATATAGCTAGCGGCAATATCTGCAGTCGGTCTACCGTCGCTCCGTGGTCCTTTGCATCTCGTAATCCGCAGTGAGGGGCCGGCGCACGTCCTCTGCCATGCGACGCTGCAGTTCAAGCAGGTTCATACATGGGCCTCCTCACCAACGTCAACGCCACTGATTCATCGCCGTCTCGGCAGCAAGAAGGAAGCGATTCGCCTTGAGTGCTTCGGCATGTACCTCGTCGAAGGAGGGGATGTTGTCATCCCACTCCAGCAGAGTGGCTGTCGGCCCGGAACGCTCGATGGCGCGCTCGTACAGCTTCCAGACGGGATCGAGGACGGGGTGATCGTGCGTGTCGAGGATGTACTTCTCGAACTTCGAGTGACCCGCAATATGGATCTGCGCGACGCGTTCCGCGGGAATGCTGTTGACGTACATCCATCGGATCGAAATCATGGTTCTGCGAGGACACGTAGATGTTGTTTACGTCGAGCAAGAATGCCGCAGTCGGCCGCATGGACGACCTCATTGAGAAACTCCCACTCGGTCATCTGCGAGTCGTGGTATGCCGCATAGCTGCTGACATTTTCGACAGCGACAGGAATTTCGAGGTAATCCTGCACCATGCGAATGCGTTCGGCTGTCGTCCGCACGGCTTCAAACGTATACGGCAGAGGCAGCAGATCATGCGTGTAGCGACCGTCCACGCTGCCCCAGCAAAGATGATCGGAGAGCCAAGGAGTCTTGGTGCGCTTCGTCAGTTCCTTGATGCGCCTGAGGTGATCGCGGTTCAAGGGCTGCGCACTGCCAAAGTACATGGACACACCATGCTGAACGACTCGATACTGATCGAGAATCTGGTCGAGAATTCTCGAGCGGCCGCCCGCCGTCGACCATGTAGTTCTCCGAGATGATCTCAAACCAATCGACGATTGGTTTCTTCGAGAAGATGTGGTCGTAGTGAGGAACTCTCAGACCGATGCCGACTCCGTAGTCGGTATATCCGTTGAAGCGATTGGCAGGCATAGAAGCTCCGATCTCGATGATCAAGAAGAAGATCGTAGGAGGCTCATGCTGAGACAGCACAAGCCTCCCACGCGGGTTGAGGTTAGCTCTTCGGGGGTTGGAGCCGTCGGTCGCGCAAGCGCCCTGCCCCTTGCAGGCATTCTTGCCAGCATGCTTCTTGTCGCCGCCGCCCTGTCCCTTGCAGTCGTTCTGTCCCTTGCAGGCGTGCTTGGGAAGCGTCCTTGGCGCCGTCGTCCGCCATCACACCGGCGATAGCTGGCGAAGAACTGGAGACGCTCGTGTGGCCGGCAATGGCTGGGCGTTGGCGCGGATTGCGGTGCCGCCCATGAGGCCGGCAAAAGCTGCGGCGAGTGCGAGATTGCTTACGGTGTTGATCTTCATGAAGAGATTCCTTTCTTCGGTTGGGCCAGGTGTTTCCACTTGGAGGTTTGGGTAATTACCCGGAGGTCCGGGAAGAGCGTGCTCTACGACCTGGGAGGCTGCTCTTCCCATGTCGCCTGTTTGAGGCGCGAAAGCACGGTTGGTTACAAAAGAAGAAAATAATCTGGCGTGGGTACTTCAGAGAGACGCCGTGGCAGCTCCCAGAATCGTCCCCTGATGCGCTTCCTGCACGAAAAGGACAAGATGGTGTCCCAGACCGGCCGCCACTTGAAAGCCCTCCGGAAGCGGTAGATGGATGGACTTCTCAGTGTCTCCCGCCACCGTGGCAACCTTGGTCAGAGATCGAGCGACTGAGACATGCTGCAGGAGCCTGCCTGAGTTTTCTCCCCGCAGAACATTCGAACGGTCCGCATCATCGGTGAGGACCGCGACGACATCCAGGGGCTTGGAGGTATGCCCTGAGAAGGAAAACTTCACATCGACGCCATCTGCTGAAAGCGTCGAGGTCAGGATTCGCAGATCAAAGTGTGTTCGCTTTGTATCGTCACGGAGCGCGCGCTCAAGAGCACCGCCGTCGCTACCGACGAACTGATCCCTGCCATTCAAGACCATCTGTGGGGTATAGGACCCCTCCGGAGAGAGCCGCGAAGCATACGTGCTTTGCCTATCGGTGAAGATTGGAGAGGAGTAAGGATCTTTCCAACCGAGACTATTCCAGTAGGTGACATGCTCGCTGATCCCTACGATGAGCTGTCCTGAGGGCGCCTGCTTCAGATGAATCTGTCGCAGGAGTGCATCGGCCGGAGGACAACTCGAACAGCCCTCGGAGGTGAAAAGCTCGACGATTGCAACCGGAGACGACTTATCAGCCGCCGGACCTGCTGACTGAGCTGCGGTCAACAGGGGATGGATCGAGAACAAGGACAGTGACACGGCAAACACGCTGCGAAGCTGCATGGTGTACCTCCAGCCAGATGGCCCCAATCTGACGTGTCGGTCGGCGAATAGTTACAAAACGATTCGTTGTAACCAAAGTGTCTTTACTGCCTCTAACGAAGCGAAAAGGCGCTCTTTGCTTCAAGGAAAGAACCCGCCGAAAGAGGATTCCGTGAAACAATTGCTTCGTACCTACCGCCGCATTGCCTCTGCCCTTTCGCTATTGCAGTCTCCGATGCTGCTCGCGGTGAGACTCTACTGGGGCTTTCAATTTGCTCAAACAGGTTGGGGCAAGCTCCACAACCTTGCAAAAATCACGGCCTTCTTCGCTAGTCTCAATATCCCTTTCCCGGCCTTCAACGCCCCGTTCGTCTCTACGCTGGAGTTTGTGGGCGGTATCCTTCTCATGCTCGGCCTGTTTTCCCGGCCAATCGCCTTCCTGCTGGCAGGAAACATGCTGGTGGCCTATTGGACGGCGGACCGTGAAGCGCTCACGTCAATCTTCTCCGATCCGGGCAAATTCTATGTGGCCGATCCATATACATTCCTGTTCGCTTCGCTCATGGTTCTGATCTTCGGAGCTGGGTTCTTTGCGGCCGACACCTATATTGCGAAGAGACTGAAGGTCGCCGAGTCGGAATGAAATCAAGCACGCCAATTCGCTCGGAGGCAGAGATCATCGCCGCCATCCTCGCAGGGGAAACGCAGTTCTATCATGAGCTGATTCGTCCCCACGAGCGTAGCGTCTACATGATGGCCCTGTCGTACATGAAAAACGAGGCAGATGCGGAAGACGTCGCTCAGGAGGCTTTCATCAAGGCCTTCCGCAATCTATCGACGTTTCGCGGTGACGCGAAGTTCAGCACATGGCTTATCAGCATCACATTGAATGAAGCCAGGAACCGCCTGCGACGGCAAAGCGTCGTCCGCATGCAATCTCTTGATGAGCCTCCTGATGAAGATGGTGCGGTTTCGCCCGCGCTTCTTCGTGACTGGCGAGAGATACCGTCCGAGGCGGTGGAGCGAGAAGAGGTCCGGACGCTCATAAAGAAGGCCGTCGAATTGCTGCCGGAGATTTACAGGCAGGTCTTTCTTCTGCGTGATGTCGAAGAGATGGATGTGAACGAGACCGCACAAGCACTCAGCATCAGCATCTCCAATGTGAAGGTCCGGCTGCATCGCGCGCGGATGATGTTGCAAAAGGAACTGGCGCCTCAACTGAAAACAATCAATCGAGCGCCGAAGAGGAGGTGGCTCCCATGGTCATAGAGTGCAAACACGTTTGGAACTATATCTCCGAGTATCTGGATGGCACTCTACCCGAGGAGACTCGGAATACGGTGCAGAGGCACCTGGAGCACTGCGAGATTTGTTCTGCGATCCTGGACTCGACACGGAACATCATTATCCTCACGGCAGACGACCATGTCTTCGAGTTGCCCGTAGGCTTTAGCGAACGTCTCCATGCACGGATCGATCTGGAGTTGATGTCGACCTAGCGATAACGAGGCGAGTTGTAGCCTTGTGTTCGGATATCTGCATGAAGCCGATAAGACGCGCTCGAAACGCAACTGTACGAATCGGTAGCCTCTTTGAAGGAGCGCAGAGGAGACGCTTCCCGCGTCAAGAAGTGAGCAGGTTTCTGAAAATATTCTTGGTCTTTTAGCAATGAGTTCTCACCTGTTTTTTTGTAACCTTTGTGGCGCTCGTAGTTCCTACACTCGCGCAGAGATTCATGGAATCCTTTCGATGCTTGTGGCAGCTACAAGCGCCGAAGACTCCATCGCGCAAACCAGTGTCTCTCAAAGGAGTCAACACTATGCTCAAGTCAGTCCCCGGTCTTTTGACCATCGCGCTCTCTATCGGAGCAATCGCCACTCCCACCTATGCAGCCGATAACTTCCAGGGTAACGGAAGCTCGGTATTCGTCATGACCAATGACAATACCAAGAACGAAGTACTCACCTACCAGCGCAACTACAACGGACAGTATGTGCTCAGGACTCGCACGGCTACTGACGGGCGCGGAAGCGGTGGAAAAACTGATCCGCTCCAGTCCCAGGGAGCGTTAACTCTGAGCGGGGACCACAATCTTCTCTTCGCGGTAAACTCTGCCAGTGGCACCGTCTCAAGCTTTCATCTCCTGGGAGGTATTCCTGTTCTTGTCGACAAAGAATCTTCCGGGGGCGCTTTTCCGATCGCTGTGACCGAACACAACTATACCGTCTACGTTCTCGATGCTGGAGGATCAGGTGCGGTGGATGTATTCAAGGCTGACGGACTTGGGAGACTCCATGAAGTTCCCAATGCGAAGGTCTTTCTGACTGGAACCAACTCGGGCGCTTCGTCCATCTCGGTGAGCCCCAATGGCCAATGGCTCGTAGCTATCGAGAAAGCCTCCAACAGCATCGATGTATTTCCGATCCATCCCGACGGAACACTGGGCACGGTTGTGACGACCAAGAGTGTCGACGCCGGGAGTCTTTGCCACTGTCTTCACTCCGAATGGCCAGCTCATCGTCTCAGAAAATCAGCCTAACAGCGGAACCGATACTTCGAGCATCTCCTCGTACACCATCAATTCAAATGGAACGCTCAGCGCAATCAGTCAAAGTCTCCCTACCTATGGAAATGGCAACTGCTGGAATGCCATCACTCCTGATGGAAACTGGGCCTATGTCGATAACGCTGGCACCTTCACTGTCGCCGGCTTCTCGATTGCGAAGAATGGATCCCTGGCCCCCATTGGAGGAACGATTCTCAGCACGCTTCCTGACGGCGCGACCAATCTCGATATGACGGTCAGTGGCGACGGTAAATACCTGTTCACTCTTGAGTCTGGATCCGGCGCTATTGGTGTCTTTAGCATCAATTCCGACGGAACCCTGAATCAACTCGGGGATATTGAAGGCCTACCG
>CAVTTW010000009.1:0-471010 GCA_963737665.1 uncultured Acidobacteriaceae bacterium | reverse complement strand
CTTGTGCTGCGCCTCGAGTGCCATCAGCAGCAGAATCTGGCTGCAGTTGTAGCCCTGCATACCCATTTCCATCATGCGAAAGCTGTCGTCATTATTCATGTTTTCTCTCCTTGTCTGAGCAGAGAGTGGCAATCAGAGAAAATAGCCGGCACGCGCGGCTTTCATCGCGCTTTGGATGTCCTGCGCCGATGCGCTCGAACCGCTGCAATGCCACAATGTGTCGAGCGAGTTGTGGTACATCAGAAAGTGAGCGACATATTCCCGCAGCGCTTGCGAGTGGTCTTCCCGCCAATCAACCCTGAAGCCATGCTTGCTGAGTTCGGCCTCCAACTCTTCGCGGACGATCATTCCGGCTATGCAGGAACGGCTCAAGGCGCGGACCTGGTCGATGGCTGCCGGGTTCCGGGCGTAAAGGTCGCAAATGATCAGTCGGCCGTCGGGCACAAGTACGCGCGCGCACTCCTGCAACGTTTGGTCGCGATCCTCCACGACAGAGAGACTGCACTCGGCGAGGATGCCATCGATGGATTGATCGCGGAGAGGGAGCGCCTCGGCCCTCGAGCAGATGCGATAGGCCTGACCGCTACAAGCCGCTTGCGAGTCTACACCCACCGCATCGAAGCCCAGGGAATGCAACAGCCGCAAAGTTTCGCCGTCGCCGCAGCCGAGGTCGAGGATACGTGAGCCTTGGATCAATCCGGACAACTGCATGGCGCGAAGCGAGAGAGCGAGGCCGCCGGGATGCGACAAGCGCTCTCCGGAATCCGGGAGGATGCCGGTGGAATAAGGAGCGAAGTCCGGCGGCGGGCAGGTATCGCTCATTTATCCTCCAGCGCCTGTTCCACCTGCAGCATTTTTCCGATGGCCAGCGATTCAGGTACCAGATACGAATCCGCAACCCGGGCAACGCGGGAGTTCGATGGGGAATTCGGCGCCGAGATAGGTTGCGACCACCTTGGCCGATTCCAGAGGTACATTGCACCTGGCGCAGATCAGCGGCGCAACGGGATTGGTTTCCGGGTTGGTTTCAGTCACGCTCATCCTAATCTCATCTGCATGCGGTGGGAGTATGCGTTATGGACGACATACGCATTGTCGCCCGCCGAATATTCGACCCAGTACGTGACGCAAGAGGGACGCCAAGCGGCCAGGAAGCTATCGGCGGTCGGATTTCGCAGCTTCTCGCCCGTCTCTTCAGCGTGCTCGATGACCTTTCGCACGTCCTCCACGAGGATCATCCGTTTCTCTAAAAGCTCTCGCACCTCATTCGGTATTTCGATCCGCATCGATTCGTCCACGGCGTCCTCCTTTTCTTGCCAGACTTCGCGCAGCAATCGTGTCTTGAGTCGCGCGCGTTCCTCCTGGCGGCGCGAGAAACCCGGATCGCGCCGGGCAGCAGGGTCGCCATCCCCGCAAGGAAAGACAACGTCGAGTACATGCACGGTGCGCTTGCCCTGGCGCGCGAGACGATCGCGGCACATAGCGCAATACGTCACATAATCGAGTTTGCTTTCGGCCGCGCGGCGTTCGACCGTGCGGTCTGCCAACGCGGGATTTGCGAACTGCACCAAACCCCCGAAGCCGCAGCAAGTGGAAAGCCCGCGCCGGTTCAGTTCTTCTACCTGAACCCCCATGCGGCGAAGCAGGCTGCGCGCGCTGTTCTCTACCTCAGGATAGTTGCGCGTCGAGCATGGATCGTGGAGCGCCAGGGCCCGGGGAGGCGCCGCGGCTGGAACGTTGGCGGTCTCAAGATGGGACCAGAGCGGTTCCACCGGAATCTCCGGCTGGTGTTCGCGGAGGGTCCGATAGCAGGATGAGCAGGCGGTAATCAGGCGCGGACGACCAAGCTGTTGCCAAGCCGCCGACAGCATGCGGAGAGTATCCCGAAAACGTGGTTCGTCGCCAGCCCAGAGAGCCGGCGCGCCGCAGCAGGAAAGGATCAGGCCTACCCCACCGGGGAGTGTATGGCGCAAGTGCTGGTAACATGACTCGACGTGCCCCGGCGAAGACGCGGAGAGCTGACATCCGGGGAGGAATGCAGCCGCGCTGTTCGAAAAGCCCGGCTGGTGACGCGCTAGCGTAAACGCATCGCTGGTGCTGAATGCCATATCGCGAAGAGCGAAGTCGTGCGCGGATGGCGGCATCCTTCTCTTTTCAACCATGCCGCGGCGGGCATCGAGGCAGACGTCCGCCATACTTAGTTTCTCAGGGCAAACCGTGGCGCACAACCCGCACAATGCGCACGAATTGATCATGCGGTTGGCCTTGCGAACCCCCATGACAATGCACTCGTTATTGTAAATTTCGCGGACGTAGCGTTTGGGGTAGGAGCCATACGCCTTCAGATATTCGCAGACCTTGACGCATTCCATACACTGGCAGGGGAAACAGCGCATTGCTTCCTGCTGTGCTTCGTCGCGGGTATAAGCGCAACTGGGGTTTGCCGCTTCCACTGCAGGCTTGTGGGTCTCGCCACTGGCGTTCACGAACAGCCGGGACGTATAAGATCCCTGGTTATCACGGTTGGCGGTGAGCGAGGCGCCTTGGAGGAAGCGGTCGATGGAGATAGAAGCCATGCTGCCTTCGTACACGGCGAAGATGGGAGACACTTCCTGCCAGGCGTCTCCGGCGAACACTCCAGGGGTTTGCGTTGCAAGGGTGAGCCGGTCCACGGGAGACGGAGAAGGCAAGGCGCGCGCTGCAAAGAAAACGGCGTCGTATCCTTGTCGCAATGAAACGAGTTGAGCCGAGTCTTCGGGCGTCGATCGATCGAACCCGGTCTCCACGATGACATCGAGCGCCGTGAGCGCTTCGAGATCCGTTTCTATCGCTCTCTGTGGCAGAAAGTCCTCGCCCAGCCCGCGAAGGCTTCTCAGCAAGGCGTGGCCTGACTCGCGCAGCGTGACTTCATAACCTTTCTGAGCCAGCAGAATGGCAGCCGAGACTCCGCTCAGCTCGCCGCCGACGATCAGGACACGCTGAGTCTTTCTGGCCGGTGTTCGCCTGGGCGCCGCGATTCCACCGAATGCGGCGCAGGCTTGTTCGAGCGAGTGAATCCGAATCGCGCCGCCAGCATCGATGCGGCGGCACTCCCGCTGGCAGGGATGATCGCAAATATGAGCCAGAATTGAGGGCAGAGGGATGGAGATCGCGAGTGTGGCGTAGCCCCCGCGAAAATCTCCCTTGCCCACGCATTCTGCGATTCTTCGGGCATCAACGTGCATGGGGCATGCGGCGGAGCAGCCCGGGGCCTGCTCCTGGATACACTGCGATTCCCAGCGCCGTACCTGTTCCCCATCCATACAACGTCCCATATGCCGGCGCCGCTGCCGCCCCGCGAACGAGGAGCTGTCCGCGGGGTGGCGGCAAACGCCGCTTTGTAAGTTATTGCCGGCGGTCGTAACAGACCGCTCTAATCTGGCGAGACGAAAGCCACTTCTTTCCCGCCAGGCCTGCGCTATGCGAGCACCGTCTCTTCCTGCCGCGCCTTTGCAGCCAGAGCAGCTTTTACGACCTTAGGCAGGGCCGGTACCCGGAAGATGCGGATGCCGCATGCGTTGTGAATTGCATTGAGAATGGCGGGATGCGGAGCGGTAAGAGGAGCTTCTCCCACGCCGGCCGCTCCGAACGGCCCGAGCGGACGAGGTGTCTCCTGAAAGAGAATCTCTATGTCGTCCGGCACGTCCTTGATATACGGCAGCCCGCAGTTTTTGAGGTTGGTGTGGTATTGCAGGTCTTCGAAGTCCTCGGTCAGCGCCAGGCCGATGCCTTGCGCCAGTCCGCCGTAGATCTGTCCCTCGACTGTGGCGCGATTGATGATGGTGCCTACGTCCACGGCCGTGGTGAACTTGACCACCTTCACCTTGCCCGTCTTCACGTCCACTTCCACCTCGGGCATGAACAACTCGTACATGTAGACCGGGAAGGGCTTGCCCTGGCAGGTGTCCGCGTCGCAGGCTGTGCAGTCGGAAGCCACCCACTTGCCGTCGTAGCGGAGAGGAATCTTCTCCTCCACCATTTCGTGGTAACTGCGATAGGTGCCGTCGGGCTTGCGCATCGCGTTCAGGAGCATTTCGGCTGCCATCTTGGTAGCGTTTCCGGTGAAGACGTTGGAGCGGCTTCCGCCGGAAGGACCGCTGTTGGGCAGAAGGGTATCGTTCATTTCCAGCTTGATCTGCTCGGGATGCAGGTGAAGCGGGCGCAGGGTTTCGTGGGTAATCGTCAGCGCGGACAGGTCCGAACCCTGGCCGTGATCCTGCCAGGAGTTGTAAACCGTTACGCCGGTCGGGGTCAGCGCCATGGCAGCTTCCGATCTGTCAGGACCGTCCAGTCCGCATCCGTAGATACCCAGCGAGAGTCCAACGCCGCGCGGTTTCTCCGGAGTGGACAGTTCCTTGCACCGCTTCTTGGCTTCCTCATACTTGGGACGAAGAATATCGAACAGTCCTTCCAGGCAGTACACTTCCGGAGACCTGGCCGGTGGGCGTTGTTGCTCCCGGCCGGTAGATGTTTTTGTAGCGGCAGATCCAAGGGATCCATGTCCATCTCTTCGGCCAGCATATCCATCGCGGTCTCAGACGACAGGAACGACTGCGGCGAGCCGTAGGCGCGAAAAGCCGATCCCCATGCGTGGTTGGTGGCCACTGTGTGGCCCAGTCCACGGATATTGGGGATGTCGTAGCCGGCTCCGGTGAACTGTCCCTGCCGCACCGTGACCAGGTCGCCGAACTCGGAATACGGGCCGTGGTCAAGCCACCAGTTGACATTCATCGCCACCAGTTTGCCATTCTTGTCGGCGGCCAGCTTGCACTTGACCTCCGCGGGCGAACGCTTGCCGGTGTAGGTGATGTTTTGATACTGGGTGTAAACCAGCGAAACCGGCCGTCCGGTGGCCAGGCAGGCGACGCCCAGCAGCGCTTCCATGGTAGGCGAGAACTTGTAGCCAAAGGTGCCGCCCGTTCCGTTCTGGATCAGGCGCAGCTTGTCTGGCTCCACGCCGATGCCAGGGCAGATCATGGCATGGTGCAAGTGCAAACCGATGCTTTTGGACTGAATGGTCAGCCGGCCGTTGTCTTCCGAGATAGGCCTGGCCACAATCGGGCTCGAGATGAAGGTGCGGCTGGCGGCTGCAGTAGGTCTCCGCCTCCACCGTGTACGCGGCATTCTTCATGAAGAGTTCAGTGTCCTCGCCCTTCTTAAGTCCCTGGTCGAAATAGACATTCGGAACGCCGGGATGAATCTCGATAGCATCAGGCGCCATCGCGGCGTAGCCGCTCATATAAGCGGGCAGCACCTCGAGATCGACCTTCACCTTGGCGGCCGCGGCACGCGCATGCTCCACGGTGTCGGCGCACACGATCGCAATGGCATCGCCAAATTGGAACACTTTGTCCTTGCACAGAATCGGCCGGTCCCAGCCATCGCCCTTGTTAGTCGGGAAGGTGATCAGGCCGGTGATGGCATTCTTGCCCTTGACATCTTTCCAGGTGACGACCTTGGCGACGCCGGTCATCTTCTCGGCGTCTGAGGTATCGATGCCCTTGACGTTGGCGTGCGAAACCTCCGCCTGCACCAGGGCCAAATGCAAGGTGTCCGGAGGCATGTGCAGGGTGACGTCGGCGCCGAAGTCCCATGTGCCGGTTACCTTGGCCACGGCGGACGGACGGTGATAACGAGAACCGAGAATGGAGCCATTGTCGGCCGGTTGGAAGAGGAGATCCTCTTTCTTGGCCTCGCCGCGCAGAACGGCGGCCGCATCCATCACAGAATCGACCAGAGGCTTATAGCCGGTGCAGCGGCAGGCGTTTTTGTTGATGTCGAACCAAGTCCTTACTTGGTCACGGGTAGGATTGGGGTTGTTCTCAAGCAGCACCTTGGCCGACATCAGGAACCCTGGAGTGCAGATACCGCACTGGGCGGCGCCATGCGCCATCCACGCCACCTGCAGCGGATGCAGATTGTCGGGGGTCCCGATGCCTTCAATGGTGGTAATCTTCGCGCCCGGCTCCACCTCTGCCATCGGAATCATGCAGGCGCGAGTGGCCGTACCGTCGACGATCACGGTGCAGGTTCCGCATTGGCCTTCGCTACAACAAACCTTGCATCCGGTCAGGAGAAGCTGGTCGCGCAACACGTCGGCCAGGCTCTTCTCCGAGTCGACGACCAGCGACCGGTCAACGCCGTTTACGTTGAGAAGTACTCTTTCCATAATTTGAACCGCTTCCTTTCGTTCTTGAACCGCGACAGTTCTATCAATGTGCGGAACATGCCGCCGGTCGTCTTGCCCAGGTAAATTTGAACTTCTTCCATCCGGTTTGATAACTCACGTCTCAAACTCAAAAGCTGGGAAATCTGCGTCGCCGTTATGAGCGATCTGCCTAGAATGCCCAGGTGACCTGAGATCCCCAAGTATGACGCGCCTGCAAATCCACAATGGTCCCCTCGCCGTCGTTGTAGATCCGCCCCGCTACCTGCGCAACACCGAAGTCGATGTTCAGCTTGTACTTCGGGGTGGGCACGATGCGAGTGCAGTAGGTCAAAGTGGTGGGAATGTTCAGGGGCAGGCCGCCCAGGTCGGTGAACGACGTGTATCCGTATGGATGATGCGGCTGCATGGCCGCCTCTGAGCCGAAGATCAGTGAACTCTTTGCAGGTCCTTTGAAGACGAATGCAGCTGCTCCGAAGGGCCTTGCCTGCCAATCAGGCGCGTTGCCGCCCATGCCCCACAACTCGGCGTTGGTTCCCCGCACGCCGGCGTTCAACACTATCGGAACCTTCTTTGAAACCTGCGTGACGACCTTGGTGGCAACGAGATAGATGTCGCCATTGCTCTTACCGTTGTTGACGGTGTTGTCGTACTTCAGGTAATCGCCGACGTTGCGGACGCCGGTGCGGGCGATGAACCCCACCGAAAGAGCTGGAACTGCATTGTGCTTCTTAAAGTTCTCCGGCACCAGAATCATCTTGCCGTTGTAGATGTCAAAGCCGTTTTGCCAAAGGAAGTTGAGGTTGGCATTGCCGGCCGGCGTGGTGAGGCCGCCGTCACCGCCCAACGTGTGGAATTCACGCGTGTAGCCGAGTTCAATGCGCTTTCCGAGCCCGACTTCGGTCGATACTTCGTTGAAGTCGCCAATGATGGGGCCCGCATGGAAATAGTGGTAGGCCACCACCGGATGGATCTTTTGCCCCTCCGCCGAGGCCGTATACGCGAGAGGCGTCACAAATACTCCAGTTTCGCCTTCCCAACCTGCCTGGGCGTGAAGCACTGCAGGCGCGCAGGAGAGCAGGGCCGCGCTTCCCAGCGTCACTGCAGCACCGCGCAACCAGTTTTCTGCTCTTTTCTCACTTTTCATTCCGAACATTCGTCTTCCTCCTGAATGGGATCGCCAGTCCGCAATCGCGTTTTCGGCTGCACTCGCAAAGAACTCGCATTGCGGCACAGCCACCGAATTATTGCCTTCGGATCCCTTGTAGGCTTTCTGAAACGAGAAAGATTGCAATTCGCGTGCCAGCTTGTTTCGGAACTGCAGACTGGGGGGTAACGAGAGTCTTCCGGCGCAGAAAGAACCCAAATCTGCAAGAAGGTGTTAGATGGTCGGATTTGTAACCGCCGCAGCCGCGAATCTTTGGAAGTTTGTCCACGATTCATGCGGGTTTCGACCACCACGCTAGCTACGTGGCTCGGCTTGAGCGTTCTTGCAGACGGACCTAGATCGTGCACTTCAGCAGAACGAGCAATTCTGGCGGGCGCCACGCATGACCGGATCGAGGCCCCTTTTCTGGCTCTGGATTGGGGTGTGTTCCGGAACGGAGCATACATTTGTGCGCAATCCTGGAACACACTTCCGGTTACTCAAGAACCTTCTCCTCGGACACCAGCGCATAGTCCTCCATTTTGCGATAGAGGGTATTGCGGGCAATGCCGAGACGTGCCGCGGCGCGCTTGATATTTCCGCCACAGGCGTGGAGCGCTTCGGCGATAGCGTCTTTTTCGGCGTCGCGCAAAGACCGGGCACCTAGGCGGGAGATGGGCAGCGCGGTTTCCGGAGAGGGATGTTTTTCGCGGCTGCATTGCGGGGCGTGGGTGGGAAGACAGACGTTTTCACCAAGGAGGCAGCCTGCGCCGCGCGAGGCGACGATCGCGCGTTCTAGCACGTTCTCCATTTCCCTTACATTGCCGGGCCACGCATAGGATTCCAGCTTGCGCAGGCATTGGTCACATATATCGACCGGAGGTCTCTCAAGGCGCGTGCAGATTCTGTTGACCAGGCAACGCGTAAGCGAGGGGATATCTTCTGTTCGTTCCCGCAGGGGCGGAATCTTCACCTCGAGGACCGCGATCCGGTAGTAGAGGTCCTCACGGAATCGGCCTTCTTCAACGTCCC
Source organism: uncultured Acidobacteriaceae bacterium (assembly GCA_963737665.1). Classification (GTDB taxonomy): domain Bacteria; phylum Acidobacteriota; class Terriglobia; order Terriglobales; family Acidobacteriaceae; genus Telmatobacter. The sequence goes on along the minus strand of CAVTTW010000009.1, from coordinate 462,626 downwards.
TGCTTAAATCGCGATGGGTTGCGGCGATGATCCGAATGTCCACCTTGATTTCATGCGAAGAACCGATGCGCTGTACGGTCCGTTCCTGCAGAACACGCAGCAGCTTGGCCTGCATGGGCGCAGACATCTCGCCGATCTCATCCAGGAACACCGTCCCCCCATCCGCCAACTCGAACTTGCCGGCCTGGCCACCCTTGCGGGCACCCGTAAACGAGCCGTCGGAGAAGCCGAACAGTTCACTCTCGATCAGCGTTTCGGGCATGGCGGCGCAGTTGATGGCGAGGAAGGGCGCGTGGCTGCGCGCACTGGCCGAGTGAATCGCGGTGGCGAACACTTCCTTGCCCGTTCCGCTCTCTCCGAGCAGAAGAACCGTAGAGTTGCAGCCGGCCGCAAGCGATGCCCAGTCCTTGGCGGCGCATATGGCTGGGCTGTCCCCCACAATATCGTTGAAGCTGGAACGATGAGAATGAAAGACCACGCTTTTCCGGGAATTCTGACGCTCCTGAACCTCATGGAAGAAAGCTACCGCACCCACAACACTTCCCGACTCATCGCGCACAGGCGACGCAGAGCTGCGAATCTGCTTTCCATTGCGGTCGATGATGATGGGCTGGTTTTCGTATTCCTGGCCCCCATGGATGACGTGGATGATGGGAGAGTTTCCCAAGGAAATTCGGTCCAGGGAGGTCCCTTTGGCAGTAACGGGGTTGACCCCAAGAATCTGTCCGCCGCGTGCATTGATATCCAGCACAATGCCCTGCTCGTTTACGGCGAGAAGACCGTCGGAGACTCCATGCATGAGGACATTGGAGTAGCGGGTGAGCACCTGCAGTTCGTGGGTGGCTTCGGCGAGCCGTATCTGGCTTTCGATGGCACGGGCCACTGCCACCACCATTCCCAGGGTGTGAGGATTAGCCTGACGGCAGTCTCCGCTTACGTCGAGCACACCGAGGATGCGACCGTCCGCCGCGGAGATGGGCGCGGCCGAGCAAGTAAGAAACTGGTTCTCCTCGCGAAAATGCTCCCAGGCGAAGATCTGCACCGGGGCCCTCTCCACCAGGGCCGTGCCGATCGCATTGGTTCCTTTCTGCGCTTCACTCCAGGTGGCACCCGGACACAGCTGGACTTCGCGCGTGCGCGAGACAATCGCTTTGTCGCCCATCACCTCGAGCAACAGTCCCTCTTCGTCGGTAAGCACGACTTGAAAATCCGTGCCGTTGAGAAGACTGCACAAATCGCGCATGAACGGTCGGGCGACCTCGATCAAACGCTCCTGTTCACCCAGGCGGCGTTCGAGCACAGGGGCGAATTCAACTTCGCGCTCGATGTTAGACCGCGGGTTGACTTGGAGAGCCCGGCAGCGTTGCCAGGAATTTGCCACGGCGTCGCGCACGAGGCGCAGATCCACTACTTCTTTCTCGAGATACTGTTCCCAGGCCTTCTTGCCGAGGCTTAATGCACTCGCAGGCATAGCGGACCTCTCAGACCTATCAGTTTAAGGCGATCCATTTCTGCGCATTGTGTCCTGGATCACCGAAATCCATCCTACGGTGCACCCTTGTCCAGTTTGGAATTCGACTTGCAATAAGAGGCCGGTATGACCACTGCAAGGTTGATTCTTCTTGCACCCTTCTCGCTGGTTATCGGCGCTGTGCTGCAGTTGCTCTTCGACCGCCTGCTCACCGCACGCGCCAAGGGCATTCTGGCCTTATGGTGCAGCCTTCCCGCGTTGGCTGCAGCCATAGTGGCGCTGCCCCTCATTCAGGATGGAAAAGCCCTGGACTATCACATATCGATCTGGGATGGACCGATTGCCCTCGTGTTCCATATCGACGCACTGAGTGTTCTATTTGTTCTCATGGGCACCGCGCTCGGCGCCGCGATCCTGTTATATTCCATCGGCTACATGGCCCATGACCGGGCCGCAAGCCGCTTTTACGCCACCATGCTGGTGTTCATCGGTGGGTTTGTCGGACTGGTCTACTGCGCCAATCTGCTGCTCTTCTACTTGTGTTGGGAAGTGATCGGGCTCTGCTCGTTCACCTTGGTGGGCTTCTGGTATGACAATCCCGAGGCGGTTCGCGGCGCGCGCAAGGTTCTGCTGACGACCCACCTGGCCGGTTACGGCTTGCTGGCCGGCATTCTGATTCTGTACTTCCATACCGGAAGCTTGCTGTGGACCGACCCCGCTGTCGCGCATGCCTTCACCAGTGGGGTCTTCCTGCTGATGGCGGTTTCGCTGGTCGCCAAGAGCGTGCAGGTTCCCTTGCACACGTGGATCGCCGACGCAATGGCGGCGCCCACACCTGTGAGCGCTTTGCTGCATGCCGCATGTTATGTAAAAGCCGGTGTCTACCTGGCCGCGCGCATGTACAGTTTCGGACCGCTGCCCGGCTCTTCCGGGACCGTGCTGGTTTGGATCGGAACCGCGACCATGCTTGTCGGCGTGATGTACGCCATGGTCCAAACCGATTTGAAGCGCATGCTCGCCTTTCATACCGTAAGCCAGATCGGTTACATGATTACGGGGCTGGGTATAGGGACGCCCCTCGCCATCGTTGCCGGGCTGCTGCACTGCCTGAATCACGCCTTCTTCAAGGGCGGCCTCTTCTTGTGCGCAGGCTCTGTGCAGCATGCCACAGGCACACGCCAGATGAACGACCTGGGCGGACTGGCTCCGCGCATGCCTCGCACCACGCTGAGCTGGATGATCAGTGCCGGCGCCATCATGGGTGTGCCTTTGATGAGTGGCTTCGCCAGCAAATGGCTTCTTTATACGGCGGCCCTCCAGTCGGGGTGGACGATTCCCGCCTTGGTGGCCTGGGTGACCAGTCTCGGCACGGTCTTCTCATTCCTCAAGGCGACCAGCTCGGTGTTTCTGGGGCAGCCCACCGGACAGACTGAAAACGCGCACGAGGCGCCGTTCTCCATGCAGGCCGGACTGGGCGTGATCGCCGCGGGCACGCTGTTGTTAGGTATCGCGCCGCAAATCGCCGTGCGCTATCTACTCAATCCCGTTCTGGCTGTGTTCGGAGTGAGCAGCGGCGTACAGGTAACGTGGTTCGGCATGGCGTCCGCCGCCGGCAATTTCTCGATTTCCGGAGGCTTGGCGCTGGCTCTGGTTTCCGTGGTGTTCGGCGTGCTGGTCTGGTGGATGGCGAACGGAGTCCAGCGGCAGGCTGCTGTGGGCGGGGTTGTCATGGTGGGCGCGGGCGGCGGCATCTTCACCGGTGGTGAACCGATCTCGGGCAGTGGACGCCTGCCCGCGGATGAATTCTCCGGGATGCTGCACGATCAGTGGCATGCGTTCTTCCGTTGGTCCAATGTGGACCGCGTGTGGGAGGTCGCCGGGGGCGCACTGATCGCGCTATCTGCGGCAGTGGCGCGCATGGTTGCCTCGATAGAACGCCATGCGGCGGCCAGCCTGGTGATAGCGGCCGCCGCTACGGTAGCGTGCGTGCGCTGGTTTGCAGGCTCCGCAGTCGTTGTCGAGAACGCGCCAACCGGCGCTCCTGCGCTTTTAGTGGTCGGTTGCTCGCTCGCTCTGCTTGCATTGTTAGCGGCCGCGTTTGCCCAGCCCGGTTGGCGACGCTACGCGCCCTTGATGCTTCTCTCGGGATTGCTCGCCGTGGGCGGACTTCTCGTCGTCCATCCGACCGCACGGTTGGCGCTCCTTGAATGCGCTTCGGCCGCCGCAGCCGTGTTGGTATGGCGCACAGCCAGAGATACCCGCGCCAAGTGGGCTTACCTGGCTGCGTTTCTGGTTTCCGCAGCCGCCCTTCTAGCCAGTCACGTGCTGATCGAGCAGGGAGTGTTCACGTGGGCGCGTGCTCTGTTCTTTACCGGGATTCTGGTGAAGCTGGCGGCCGTTCCGGTGTTCTTCTGGCTGCTCAGTCTAGCCGACGAACTGCCTTCCCTCGTTCTCGGCATTTTGATCGCGGTGATCGACATGGCCGTATTCGGGGAAGTGGCGATTACGGCACAAGCCTCGCCTACGTTACTCGCACCGCGCGGGCTGTGGCTGGGAGTGGCCATGGCATCGGCCCTGGGCGGCTCGTTCCTGATGCTTTCCGCGCGCAGCCTGAAGCGCCTGCTGGTTCTTTCCACCGTGGAGGATATCGGCTTCCTGTTGTTCGGCATTACCTCCGCCTCGTCCCTCGGATACAAAGGCGCGGTGATGGGCGCGGTAGTGCATGCAGTGGCTAAAGCACTTCTCTTCGTTTCCGTCAGCAGCCCCGAAGCCGCAGGCGCGCTGATCGAACCGGAAGGCCTGACTCGTCTCTTCCCGGTAAGCGGCGCCGCGTTCCTATTCGGAATGCTGGCAATGCTTGGAGTTCCACCGCTGTTGGGATACGCGGCCCGCTGGCGGCTCTACGACCTTGCACTCCAGGACGGCCCGTGGGTCATGGGCGTGTTCCTTCTTTCTTCGGCGCTCTCCCTTATCGCCTATGTTCTTGCGCTTACGCGATTCTGGTGGGGTCCGCCCAGCGAGCCCGCGGCGCCGATCGCCGAATCTTCGCTGGTGCGCGCGACGCTGGTGGCGTTGATCATCCTCCTGCTGGCGGCGGGCCTATGGCCGCAGGCTCTCGAATCCGTTCACGTAAGCGCGGCGGCGATCTACGTCGGACCCGAACTCTGGAGGCTGCAATGAATCCGTTGAAGCGGCTGGTTTGTTATGCCCGGCAGCACAGCCCGTGGTTGTTCCACATGAACTCGGGCAGTTGCAATGGATGCGACATCGAACTGGTGGCCTGCCTCTCCCCGCGCTACGACGCGGAACAACTAGGCGTTCAGTTGCAGGGCAGCCCTCGTCACGCAGACATTCTGTGCGTTTCGGGGCCGGTAACGCGCAATGCCGCGGGCGCGATTGAGACAGTATACGGACAGGTGCCGTGTCCAAAAGCCGTGGTGGCCATCGGTTCCTGCCCGGCGACCACCAATGTCTTCATCGACAGCCGCGTACTCGATGGCCCGCTGGCAAAGCACATCCCGGTAGACGTTTTTGTTCCTGGCTGTCCGCCGCGGCCCGACGCCATTATGCGCGGTATCGCTCAGGCCGCACGCATCGTGGCGGAGAGACAGCAACAGGCGAATTGCGCCGGGAAAGCCGCGGAGGTGAAGCCATGACGCCGGTATCTTCACTTGTGCGTTTCCTGGTTTTTCCGGGTCTCCTTTTCGCCGTTCCGGCTGCATGGTTCGTGTTGTGGCTGGAACGCAAGACGGTGGCCGTCATGCAACAGCGAGTCGGGCCGCCCCTCATGCAGACCTTCCTCGATTTCGTAAAGCTGATGGCGAAATCCGCTCCGCGGCGCAGCGGAATCTCCGACCGCCTGATGCTGTTGTGGCCGCTGTTGGCTGTCGCGGCCTCAGCGGGCGCCGTGGGACTGCTTCCAGTTGTGCCGCAAGCCGGCGGATTCGCGGGCGATCTCATTCTCTTGCTCGCCTTGCTCGAACTGCCTTCGATGTTTCTCATCGTAGCGGGTTTTTCCTCGCGTTCCATCTTTGCTGAGATCGGCTCGGTGCGCGAAGCGATGTTGAGCGTTTCATATAACGTGGTTTTCCTGCTTGCACTTATCTCTATCGCGGTCTCGCAGCATAGTTTCCGCATCGATGCCCTGGCGCAGATCTCTCCCTCCCCGCTGCGATGGCTCGGCGTAGTGGCGATCTTGTTTTGCCTGCCCGGCAAGCTTCATCTGAATCCGTTTTCAGTCCCGAACGCGGAACAAGAAATCTACGCGGGGCCGTTAACGGAATACGCAGGGCCTGAGCTGGCCATGTGGGAATTGGCGCACGGCTTGGAGTGGATCGCCGCCATCGGACTGGTCGCCACTCTCGTGGTTCCTCATACAGGGCCGGCATGGCTGGGCGCGCTTCTCTTTGTGGCGGTCACGCTCGCTATCGTCCTGCTGCTCTCGTTTGTCGCCGCAGCCAGCGCGCGGCTGGCAATCGACACATCCGTCCGCTTTTACGGCCGCTGTGCCCTCGTCTTCGCAGCATTGGCGATTGCCGTCGCATATTGGACAGGGATTGGGATATGAAAACTGCGTTGATGCTATTGAAGAACCTCTTTGGCCCTGCGGTCACGATGCGCTTTCCCGACGTGGCCCCCACCCACCCCGGTTATCGCGGCCTGGTCGAATACGAAGCGGCGAAGTGTACCGGCTGTTCGATGTGCGCATTTCGCTGCACCTCGCGCGCCATCGTCTTTCGCGGCACAAAGACCGACATCAAGTGGAGTTACGATCCCGCCCAGTGCACGTTCTGCGCGCGATGCGTGGATGGCTGTGAGGCAGGAGCATTAACCATGTCGGGGCAATGTCCGCCGATCTATTTTGTGGCCGGGGGTCTGAAACGGGCCTATGTAACGCCGCGTGTTCCACTGCCGCCCAAGCCCGCAACAGGAGGAGCCCAATGACGATCGTTGCCGAAAACCTTCGCGATTCGCTCGGCCTGGGCGGCACATGGGAGGAAAGAGGAGGTTCGTATTGGACCACTCCGGATAACACGAGCCCGCGCGCGATGGCCGCCACGATGCTCGCCCACGGCGCCCGCTTCATTACCATCACCGCAATCCAGTTGCCCGATGACGGCGGCATCCGCCTCCATTATCACTGGGATCTCGAAGGCAAGGTGTTCACCTTTACCTTCGCGATTCAGAACTCCGCCACTGAAAGCATCTACGACCTGTGCGAAGCAGCCAACTGGATCGAGCGCGAAATTCACGAGTACTTTGCCGTGGATTTCGCCGGGCGGGAATGCGAGCCGCTCTTCCTCCGTCCGGGACAAGAGCCGGGAGTGAATCTTCACGAGGAGGACGAATGAAATATCAGATCCCCATGGGGCCCTATCATCCGGCCCTCGAAGAGCCGTATAAACTCGACATGGTCTGCGAACGAGAACGAGTGATCGATGCATCGCTGCGCATCGGCTTCAACTTCCGCGGCATCGAGCATCTGGCGGAAACACGCAACTACGTTCAGGTCATTGCCTTGATGGAGAGAGTCTGCGGCATCTGCTCGAACATCCATACTCTTTCCATCTGCCAGGCCATGGAAAGCATTGCGGGGATCGAGCCGCCGCCGCGCGCCAACTACATCCGCGTCATCATGGCGGAGTTGGAACGGTTGCACTCGCACGTGCTGTGGGCTGGCATTGCTGGAAAGCTCATGGGTTTCAAGAGTATGTTCATGACCTGTTTCTCCATTCGCGAGAAGGTGATGGATGTGCTTGAGGCCATTTCGGGAAACCGCGTGAACTACGCCATGAACCGCATCGGCGGCGTCACCCGCGACATCTCAGACCCGGATGTGATCCTGCGCATGGTAGACGCTCTGGAGCGCGAGATGATGCGCACCGTAATTCCCGTATTTACCACCAATCGAACTGCGCTCTCCCGTTGTGAAGGCATTGGCGTATTGACACGCGAGCGCGCGGAGGCCTGTGGCGCTGTGGGGCCTACGGCAAGGGCTTCGGGGGTCACGCAGGACCTTCGCCGCGCCGCGCCGTACGCGGCGTATGAAGAGATGGAATTCGAGGTGCCGGTCGAAACCGCCGGCGACGTTAAGGCCCGGCTCGTGGTCCGGGCGCTCGAAATCATCGAGAGCTGCCGCATTCTTCGCCAGGCCCTCGCCAAGCTTCCTTCGGGTGACATTCACCCCGAGGGGAATGAAGTCGAGTTTCCTGCAGGGACTGCGATCAATCGTGTCGAAGCTCCGCGAGGCGAAGTGCTGTACTGCATCTCCTGGGAAGAGGAATCGGAGAACCCGAGCAGAGTTCATGTGCGCACGCCGACTTACGCCAATATGCCCGCCATCCGCTGGATGGTCATGGGCGCGCGTCTTGCTGACACACCATTGATCCAGGCTTCAATCGACCCATGCTATTCCTGTACGGATAGGTGACTTCCATGCAACGTCTGCGTGAACACGCAAATCTAACAAGGAGACTTCGACAATGCCAAACGTAAGTGTAATTACCGACAAATGTATCAAGGATATGCTCTGCGTACCCGTTTGCCTCAAGAAGGCAATTCATCCGAAAAAGGATGAGGCAGGGTTCGATGCCGTGAAGCAATTATTCATCAACCCGAAGCGCTGCCAGAGCTGCGGCTCCTGCATTGCCGCTTGTCAGTCGGGCGCGATCTTCGAGTTCGACGAGCTGCCTGACGACAAGCAGCAGTTTGCCGAGATAAACGCGGCTTACTTCAGGAAGTAGGCGCGCTGACCCTAGGCTGTTAAGGGAAACGGGGAGGAAGACAAGATGCTGACTACGTTCGTTCAGATTCATCCCCGTGGGCACATGCCGCAGACCGATCCGGCTTTCAAAGAACCGCAGTTTCGTCTGTTGCGACTCTCGATCACCGATCGCTGCAACTTTCGCTGCCGTTATTGTCTGCCGGAAGAGGGCGTTGCTAACCTAGCTCACCGCGAGTTGCTCCGTCTTGAAGAACTGTTAACCCTCACGGAATGGCTGGCTGGCCACGCCGGCATCGAACGCGTCCGCCTCACTGGTGGGGAGCCTCTCGTCCGTTCGGGCATCGAAACGCTGGTCGCCGGCTTATCGAAGATCGACAGCATACGTGAAGTGTCACTCACCACCAATGGGTCACTTTTGACTCGCAAGGCCTGGCCGTTGAAGGCGGCCGGCCTAAGCCGGGTGAATATATCGCTCGATTCGCTCGACAGAGAGCGTTTTGCCGAGGTGACACGCGGGGCAAGCCTCGACGCCACGCTCGCCGGAATTGCGGCCGCATGGGAAGCTGGTCTGAAGCCCATCAAGTTGAATTCGGTTCTTCGGCGCAGTACATGGAAGATGGAAGTGCCGGCGCTGCTGGACTACGCTGCGCATACTGGATTTGAAATTCGATTCATCGAGCTCATGCGTACCGGCACGGAACGAGCCTGGTGCGAAAGTGAGTTTGTTTCGGTCGACGAGATCATCCGCGGCTTGGGCGCTGACTTCCGTCCAATTCAGAACGAGCCTAGAGCTTCGGCGCAAAGGACCATCATGAATTGGCGCGGCGCCGCGGTAAAGGTCGGCTGGATCACGCCACGCTCCCACCCCTTCTGCGCCCAGTGCGATCGCCTGCGCATGGACGCGCGCGGACGGGTACGCCGATGCCTGATGGATCCGGAGCAAATCGATCTGGGGCGCCTGCTACGTTCTGGAGACCCCGCCGTAAAGCGGAAATTTGATATCTATGCCGCAGGAAAAGTTCCGCCTCTGGCCATGGACAGTTCCTTCGCAATGAGCCAGATGGGCGGATAGGAAAATCGAATGGACACCGGACGCCTACTGAACATTTGTTTGTCGGCTAGAAAAGGCATTGCCAAGCATCAAATCGCCGAGGGGAACTTCATATTCGAGCATGGCCTGGAAGGCGACGCCCATGCGGGCGACTGGCACCGTCAGGTTAGCCTGCTCGCCCACCTTGACATAGAATTCATGCGCTCCAAGGGCCTGAACCTGAAACCTGGCGCATTTGGCGAAAACCTGGTCATCGACGGCATCGATACCAACCGGTTGGGAGTTGGTTCGCGCTTGAAGATCGGTGAGGTCTTGCTGGAACTTACCCAGATCGGAAAAACCTGTCATACGCGCTGCGCCATTTACTATTCAACCGGCGATTGCATCATGCCCCGTACCGGCCTCTTCGCGCGCGTGCTCGAAGGCGGGCGATTGGTTCCCGGTCTTCCTGTCCAGGTTGTGCGCGTTGTCAACAGGTCTGTGATACATGCCGCGGTCGTTACTGTATCCGACCGCTGCTCTCGAGGAGAAACCATCGACACGGCCGGTCCGGCGGTCGCCGCTCTACTCAGGGAGAGGCTCGACACCCACATTGCCTGGATGGAGATGGTGCCGGACGAAGCCGAACAGATCACTAGGTTATTGAATGATCTTGTTGACAGGCGCGTCGATCTAATCGTGACGACGGGTGGGACCGGCATTTCCGGTCGCGATGTAACGCCTGAAGCGACCCGGCAAGTCATCGACCGAGAACTTCCCGGCCTGGGTGAGGCTATGCGTGTGGCCTCTTCTTGCGTGACCCGGAATGCGTGGTTGTCACGCGCACTTGCCGGGATCCGTCAACAAACGTTGATCGTCAATTTGCCGGGCAGCCTTTGCGGCGCGGTCGAGAACCTCGGGGCAATTCTACCTTTGCTGCCGCACGCGATTGATATGTTGCGCGGCGATAACTTACATGACGACCTGGATGACGGTCGCCGCCTGATTTCAACCTCTGAAGTTCGAGGAACCTCGTAAGCGGATTCGCCCGGTTTGGCGATTTACAACGGTATTTGGGGTTTCCTCGCGACAGCATCTCACCTGAATCGCAATTGGGAGAGAATTCAGATCGCTGCAACTCAGTTGGGATTTGAGCCGGTAGGCACCGCACGATTTACGCAGCTTCCACCCGAGCCACCGGCGGCAGTCACCAGGGCCAGATGCGCTCAAATCCAGTTGGATTCAATTCGAACGAGTTCAGGACAAAGTGGAACGACAAATCCGCATGTGGTACGTGTATACCAAGAGAGTCAGAATGCCGAAGAGCATAGCAAGAAGAGCCAGACCTGCACCATAGGGATAACCCTCGGTCAGCGCAAACCGGATGAGGATGATCGCTACCACGAACGCGGCGTTGCGGAATACCATTTCGTAATGTCCTGAGGTCAGGATTGAGAGGATCAGGATCAGAACATCTGTGAAGACCATCACGGTGAAAAGATCGTTATAGAAGTTCGTTGCAGGCTCAGCGAACCGAGCGCCTGTCCAAGGGCAGCTCCAAACGGATGCGGCGACTAGGGCGACGTTATATGCGCCACGATGATCAATAGGAGAGTGAGAACGATAAAGATCGCTCTCTTCTGCGAGACAAATCGTCCAAGTTCTTTCGTGAGAATGTGGTCCCTTGAAGCGCGGGCATGGCGCAAGGCCACATGTCGAAATATGACAACTAGAGAAAACATTCGGAAACCTGAGCACATATCCACGAAGAGGGGAAGCGTCTCCATGGTCAAACGGTGTTCAATGATCAGGTCGTTAGTTTTCGCAATGTCCCGGAAAACGTCACGGACAAACACTAAGGAAACAATTTTAAACTGGCCAGCGATAGACTATGTGGTTGAAGCCGCCAACGCTCCGATCAGCTTCACTACTTCATAGAACAGTATGAAACTGAAAGGGGTGGAGATGGCACTCAGATAGTTCTGGCCGATTTCGGCAAGCAGCAAGGGAGGATGGGACAGTGAGCGAGCCAGACAAATCACAACCAGACGTATCGCGAAGCCCGCGACACTTAAACCGACGGCCCACTCCTTGAGGGTCGTTGTGTTGGCTTCAGAGAATAGCCAGTCACAGGCGGCATCGAGTTGCTCCAGCGGGCGCGCAAACGGACCAGCGGCGGTCCGTAGCGGATTGGCTCTTTACTTGATGCCTCCACTTTGGCCAAGCGTTTAGGTCGCGAGTCCGAACGATCCGGAAGAACTCCCGCGCGGCAGATGCACATGTACTGATGTCAGGCGAGAGCTCGAATAGTTCTTTCAAGTAGTGCTCGCTTGATTCATTCGGTTTAAGGATGTGCCAGACGAGTTGGCGCGACGATATGCGCGGCGGTTTTGGCGGGAGCGGCTGGCGCTGAGACCGGATCTTGCGACCGTAGTGCTTAAAGATCCATTGCCGCACACTGCTGCTGGTTCCGCAGAAGCCTAGATCGCGAATCTCGCGCGACAGTTGTGCGGCACACGGAATAGTACTTGAGATTCTGATGCGCTCCAGACCAATCAGTACAGAGTACGCGTTCGATGTTCCGTGAGTTTTCAGCAGAGCTGCGTAGATGGAAGCCCAGATTATTTATACCTGGGTAAGTTGACCGCACGGAAGCGGCGAAGTTAGGTGCGCCGGACTTGGAGCAATGGGAACCCTGCGGGCGGTACCGTACTGGATTGCCTGGTTCCCGCAGTACTCCTCGGGCCATGATGCCGCTGCGCCACGGGTTAGCTGAAGTTCATCACGATGGTCAGAAGCCGTATGTCATCTGTGCGCCGAACTGATGCCGCGCCTTGCAGATTGATCCCTGTCGAGCCGCTTCCATAAATCATGCCCGCAACCTGCGCCACACCGAAGTCGATGTTCAACTTGTGCTTCGGACTGGGCACGATGCGCGTGCAGTAAGTGAGCGTGGTGGGAATATTCAAAGGCAGCTTGCCGATATCCGTGAGAGATGTGAATCCTAGCGGATGGTGAGGCTGCATTGCAGCTTCTGAACCGAAAATGATCGTGCTCCTGCGTGGCCCCGTGAACACGAACGCGACCGCCCCGAAGGGCCGTGCCTGCCAGTTCGGCGCGTTGCCGCCCATGCCCCATAGTTCGGCGTTGGTGCCCCGCACTCCGGCGTTTAGTACAAGCGGCATTTTCTTTGATACCTGGGTCACAACTTTGCTCGCCACGATGTAGATGTCGCCGTTGTTCTTGCCATTGTTCGTGGTGTTGTTATAGGTCAGGTAGTCCCCCACATTGCGCACCCCAGTCCGGGCGATGAATCCCACCGAGATGGCCGGAATTGCATGGGTTCTTCTTGTAGTTCTCCGGAACAAGAATGACTTTGCCGTTATAGATTTCAAACCCGTTCTGCCACAGTGGACTAAGAGACGGATCACCGCCCTCGTTATGGAATTCGTGCGTGTAGCCGAGCTCCAGGCGCTTGCCGAGTCCCACTTCCGTGGAAACCTCGTGAAACTCGCCAATCACAGGACCCGCGTTGAAATAATGATAGGCAACAACGGGATGAATCTTCTGGCCTTCAGCCGAGGCGGTGTATGCCAAGGGCGTGACAAACACGCCGGTTTCGCCCTCCCAACCCAGGGCCTGAGCGTGCAAGTGTGCTGCCGGGACCAGCCCGAAGACCAATCCGGCCAGCGCCATGAGCCACAGAATTCGGCACATGGCAAAAACCCACCCACGGCTTCCAGTTGCTCTTGCAAATCATCGCGTTGCTTCGAACCATTGCGTTGCCTCTTTCCAAATTCTCGATGCGGGTGACAAGAAGCGAAATCGGCGTTGCTTACCCGAGATCGCGCAGATAGTAGCTGCACCATGGTCTGATTGAGCAGTAGGTGCGCGATCTCGCCGAAGGTGATCGGACCGGTGATGTGCCCGGTTGTTTTCCCTTCCAGCTTGCCGTACAGGAAGTTGAGAATGCAGTTGCAGGCAAAGGCTGGCTCGCTCCTCTTCCGCCGCAATCGCTTTGCCAAAGGCGTCAGCGTAATCCTCGACAGGTTTGGCGAAATGATAGTCAACGCCGGGAAAAACCGGCGCATACAGATCGACAGTTCCAGCAGCCGCGTCAACCGATTGAAACGACACATTGATTGCGCTGCCGTTATAGTCTCCGACGAGCGGAAACTCCGTGGGGATTTCGTTGCTGGCGATGTACTCGGCGAAGATTTGCCGGCTTTCCGTCGACAAGGCACTTGCTCACACGGAAGCCCGCTTCTTCGAAACGAATCAGATTCCCACCGCCACTCTCGAAGATATTCACGATCTCCAGATCAACGACTTTATTCGCCGGCAGAGTGACGTGGAGCGCGGCACCCCGGGCGTCGAAGGACTTTCCTGTTTTTCCGTTGAAAACCGCCGGCGCCTCTTTGCCGATGCGATCCACGCGCACCCCCGTGACCCATCCAACCACCGGGCGCAAAAGGAAGCCGTCGTAGGATGGCGCCTGCTCGGCAAAGGTCTTGTGCACTTCAGTGGAGGCTGGCAACACCAGGAATGTGAAGCCGTTGGCGGGCGCTTCGCGGTAGAGATCGGCCAGATTGTCGGGGCCGTAGTCGGCCGCCTTCACTTCCAGCGCAAAGTCCGGTACTTTGGTCACGAAGATGCGGTCTTCCGATACGAGGCCGCCCTCCTCTGTCATGAAGTAGGGGATTGTTCCACCCACCCAATTGCCCGGCGGGAGCTGCGCTCAGCGCTTCACGGCTCCCTGCAAGAAACAAGGATTCACCGGCGGCAATCGCCGATTGCGACTTCCGGGATGGATAGCAATTTGGAATTGACGGTAGCAAGCATTGTTCTTCTCCACTCCTTTTTGCGAATTTCGTTACGCCAGGATCTTGTCGAATTCGCTGGCAAAAAACTTTTCGTACTGGACGAAGAATTTGTAGCGTTTTGGCCGACAGTTGCTGTACGTTGGCGGGCGATGGATCCCTGTCGAGACTGAATTTGTTGTTCTGTACGAACAGGTTGATCGCAAGATTTTCCAGATTGCGCAAGTTTCCTTCCGGTAGCAATCTGAGTCCAGACTGGGTGATTGGCAGCAGGAAGCATGAATCATTTCCTCCCTTTTAAGACAAGTGGACTTTCACCCTATCGGCATTTACCAGGAATTGTTTAGCACTACGCCAAGGTATTTATGGTGGTTGTGGAAATCGGAGTGGGTACTTGACCAGCTTGCATCGATGACTATCAATGCGCGCATCTGGTGGAACATGCACTCAAGAGCTGTTAATGACCTCAGACGGCCATCTTACGAGGAGCCTAATTTGGTGGCGTCCTTGTTGCCAATGAAGGCTTTATCCTTGCATTCTTTAAATGGGCCCGGCGGCCTTGCGCGACCAATCCTTGGGGGAAAGAGTCAACAGATAGATGTAAGAAGACAGGTGCCTGAGAAACAGGGTCGAAATAGGACAAGGCTCAATTCCGCGATCCCCTTCAAAAGCCTCAACAGGACGATCGGGCTTTTGCCTCTGACTTGGTGCACGACATTTCACGGCCGAAGCCAACCAGGCGCTTCTTCGTGTGTTACCAAAGGTGCAATTGCAGTAACGACACAGACCTCTGCATTTTTCATAGATTCTATCTGCGAGCTGCCGATATAGAACGAGTGGATCGGCGGCTGCCAGGGTGCAAGTGCGACCCGCAAATGGTGCGGAACCGAAAGGCACGCAATCTGGGCGGCGGATGACGCCTATCTTCGAATCACCGGACAAATTCAGCACCTTCAGAAAGCAGGGGGGAGACTGAAAACAGCTTTGCATTGCTGCTGATTGATGGCTTGTCCATGCGCGAAGAGATGGTAACGCGCACTCTACAGAGTTCCCTGGGCAGGATACCCCTCGTTGGTGGGTCCGCAGGTGACGGAGGGAATTTTGGAATCCCATGTTTATTTCGGGGGAGCATTTCACTCCGATGGCGCCATCTTGATTGTTGTCTCCACTCGATTGCCATTCAAGCCGTTCAAGGCACAGCACTTTGTCGCCACTGATCAAAGGCTAGTTGTCACCGAGGCCGATCCCGCTCTTCGAATGGTAATGGAAATCAACGGGCTGCCTGCAGCCGAAGAGTACGCGCGAATCCTGAGTATCGATCCCCACGATCTCTCCCCGAGGCGCTTCGCTGCCTGTCCAGTTGTTGTATTGATCGACGCGACGAATTACGTACGTTCCATCCAGAAAGTCAATCCGGACGGCAGCCTGACTTTCTTCTGTGCCATAGAGAATGGGTTAGTCCTTCGAGTGGCAAGGGGCGTGGACTTGATCGATAATTTGGAGGAAGCCTTCGCCCGGATACATGGCGAAATTGGCCCACCGCAACTGGTTATCAGTTGCGACTGTATTCTCCGCAAACTGGAGATTTCCCAGAGTCTCCTGAAAGACCGCGTCAGCGAACTCTTTATCCACAACAATGCCGCTGGCTTCAACACATACGGCGAGCAGTTCCACGGAGTGCACGTGAACCAGACTCTGGTTGGAATTGCGATTGGCATAGATCCTGGAGATCAGTGATGCCTGAACTACAATCGCCGGAATTCGTCGCGGACGGTCAGGCCTCGAATAGCGAGGTCAGGCGCCTCAACAAGATCATCAAGGCGCTCATGGATCGAGCTGAGCGCAGTACCAGCGCGCAGGGTTCGGAATTCAGCTTGTTTCAGGCGGCCATCATGCTGGAAGAACAAGTGCGAAACCGCACCGCGGAATTGGAGGAGGCTCTGCGCGAGAACGAAGAGATCAATCGAGCCCTGCATGAATCAGAGGCCAGATTTCGCGGAGTGGTGAGTCAGTCCTTGGTCGGCATATATATCATCGAGGATGGAACATTCAGCTACTCTAACGCAAAGTTTAATGAGATCTTCGGCTACGACGCAAATGAGGTACGGTCACTGAAGTTAGTTCAAATTGCAGCCGAAGCGGACCGACCGCTCGTCGCGGAGAATATCCGCAAGCGATTGAGCGGCGAGGTAGACAGGGTTGATTACGTATTCCGCGGACTTCGCAAGAATGGTTCTGAGATCAACGTGGAAATCCATAGCAGCGCAATGGAAATCGGCGGCAAGCTGGCGCTGATTGGCCTTGTGATGGATGTGACCAAACGTACACGCGTCGAACGCGAGGTGCAGGCGCTACAAGAGAGGATGTATTTCCAGTCGACTCATGACGCGCTGACAGGCCTTCGCAACCGTCGCTTCCTCGAGGAAACCCTGAGCCGTGAGTTGATCTTGGCCGACCGTATTGGTCAACCAGTTAGTGTGATTATGGGTGATCTTGACCACTTCAAGGCGATCAACGATTGCTATGGACATCTTGGCGGTGACGAAGTGTTGCGAGTGTTCGGCGAATTGATCAAGAAGCAAGTGCGTGCGAGTGATATCTGCTGCCGCTACGGCGGCGAGGAGTTCTTGCTCGTTCTTCCGCAAACATCGAAAGTCGTCGCGGTTGAACGGGCCGAGTTGTTGCGCGCGGTCCTCGCTGACGCTCGAATAGCAAACGGCGCTTTGATCATCTCGGTGACTGCCTCATTTGGCGTAGCAACTTCTCCGGGCGACGGTCAAACCGGTGACGAACTAATAGCCGCTGCTGACTGTGCAATGTATGTTGCCAAGAAAGCCGGACGCAATTGCGTCAAGGCCTGCCCAATAATCCGTGCAGCCTCATCCTGCCACTTCACCAAATGTGCCGAACAACCATTTTTGTACCGGCCCTGACAGTTGTGACGTGATGGTCTATTGCTCAGCTTGAAACGGTTTGAATTAGCTGTCGATTGTCGACCCAATGAGGTGTGTCTCTAATCGCTGAGATGGGGACATTATCAGGTGTCAGACTCCAACTGTCTCCTGCCCCGTGCTATCGCTGATTTTCCGATATCCAAGATCATCCACCTGAGCGCAAATTGTAGATTGCGAAAAGTTCTAAGGTGCGAATAGGAATTTCCGCTGTCTCGTCGAGCCTCCGAGCAGGCGTGCCCTCCTTTATATTAGCTCTCGAATTGATAACTTCTTTCCTGTTTTGAACTGACTTAGATCAGGCTCTCTCGTGCGGAGAGTGCTTGATCAACTCCCAGGGTTAAGCGGGAGTTCACTGCAGTCTGATACTGCATTTGGTGCTCGGCGCTCCCTGCTAAGCGCATAAACTGAAACTCAACCACACGAAGGCCGAGTGCGAATGTTCCTGATGAAGGACCGTCGCAGTCGGCCTTCGCTTTTTGGGGTGATAATTGCTATGAAATCAGCAGACGCTTTCATCGACCTCCTAGAGAGAGGCATCCGCGCCGACAGGGCGCTCTCGTCTCTTCCACAATGTGAATTACAGTACGTCGCCAAAGTCCCCATCGGAGTCTACCTTGCGGCTAATTTATTTGGTTGGCGTTTCTTCCCTGCCCCACAACTCAGGCAATTGGCGATTGATCGATTGCGCATCCGCGAAGCGACTAACAACTTGGACAAATTAACGTTCTAGGCGCAAACGCGTCCTAAATGGGCGTTGGCGACGGGAGCCCTCTCCGGCGTCTTTGTACTCGTCGTGCACGGCGATGAAGGGCGCAAATCACTGCTTGAGACTTGTGGAGACGATTGGGATTGGCTCTTCACCCTTCGCACTCAGGCCGGCGCAAAGCGATATATTTTCTATGCGTGGCCTGAGAACGAACAACGGAATCCACGATCCATTTACCTCGGGAAGGGTCTGTCCCTCCTCGGCGAAGGTGACTGGCTGCTGTTTCCACCATCCCGCGAACTTAATGGCGTCCAACACGTCTTCTTAACCCGGTCCACCCCCGCTGAGGCGCCTTGCTGGTTACAGAGTCTTGTATTCTGCTCAGGAAACGCAGTCGCGCCTTCACCGGCACGTTCTCTACATCGTCCTTACTTGGTTTCCAGGGGAATGGGTACCACAGAGGAGACAGTTTGATGGGAGACCCAAGAACTTGTCAGGGCATCTTTCATAATCCGACGTCGATGGGTACTGCGCAAAAGACTTATGGCTTGCCCAGTGCGGCCTGAGAACAAGCGCTGCCCGGGGCCGGATCCGGGCAGCGCTGCCAATGGGCTGGATGCCACCAATCGAGAGAAAAAAGCACCTTGGAAATATAGATGTCAACAATTCCAAAGCCAAACAGGGAAATCCAAATGATTGAAGTTGCGGAATATCTAATGAAGTTCTTCGCTGAACTTGAACGGCTTGTGCCCAACTTGGGCACACGGCACAGGATCAGTACAGCGGAAGAAGGCAGGCTTGAGATTCGTATCGGGGCTGGTGACTGTATCGAATCTCGAAGGGCGTGATCGATAATCCCAATTCGATTGAGGCTGCCCGATTGGTGACGCAGGCGCCATCGTATTTGGAACTCGACGCAGGGTAATAAGCAGACCAGCACGGACCAGAACCCGCGCATTTCTTGGCGGTGGTCTCGATCGAAAAGGAGCCGCTGCCAGCCTTGCCGCAACCGAACCGATAAGCTGCTTGGTGGCCTGATCGTTTTTTACTACCGTTTACTATTTTCAACCGTTTGCAATGTTGTCAGCGATTGGAAGCCGCTGGCAACTGCTGGAATGAAATGCCAAAGTAACTTCAATTCCTTCAATGGAATAGTAGCGTAAGTCATTTTGATCTAATTAGATATGGGATACAAAGAGCCGAGTCCCTTCTTCGGCACCAAGCAACTGTATATTAATTCAAAGTCAATCACTTACGGCGGACCAACAGGTCCGCTTCTCTATTCTTAACCCTTTTTTTTACCTTTTGGCAGCTGCTGCCGGCGAGCATCGGCACGCCCACGCTTGGCCGTTTATGGGCGACAGCGACACTCACGGCTCTTGCAATTCTCGATCCACTCCGTGGCGACTTGGCAGAGTCCGTATTTGGACAGTGCGTGCGCATTTGGAAATAGACCCTATCCATCGATGAAAACTCACGCCTGATTTGCCACGACTTACGCCGCCTCGAAATTGGCCGCTTATGGACTCATGCAGAGGAGAAACGAGGTTGTCCGGGTCATCGCTTCCTCTATCGAACCAAGGTGTCCAGAGCGATCGGCGGCGGATGTGAACAGCTCCGTATTGGAGTGCACTGGGTAGATCAGTATTGTTGGCCTTACCTCCGCATCCCGTCATATCATCGACACACCGGCGCGGGAGGGAGTCATGAGCCTCTGGTTCCAGGATCTTCGCTACGCCTTTCGGATGCTTCGCAAGAACGCGATGCTGACTCTGGTGATCGTGGCCTCTCTGGCCATCGGCATCGGCGCCAATTCCGCCATCTTTAGCGTCGTAGACGCGCTGCTCTTGCGTCCGCTTCCGTATCCGCAGCCAGAGCGGCTCGCGGCCGTCTGGCTGCATTCTCCGGGGATCGGCATTCTGCGGGATTGGCCCTCTCCCGGCCAATACATTGACATTCAAAACCAGAATCACTCCTTCGACCAGATGGCCCTGGCGCAGAGCCGCACATTCACGCTCACCGGCCGCCAGCAGCCGGAACGCGTTGACGTGCTAAGCACGCAATCGAGCCTCCTCGCCATGTTCGGCGCAAAGCCTCTGCTTGGCCGCACACTTTTGCCCGAAGAGGACAAGCCCGGGAAACCGCCTGTCGCGATCCTCAGCAACGGCGCCTGGGTGCGGCTGTTCAACTCCGACCCGGCCATCGTCGGCCAGACCATCACGCTCAACGGAAAACCATATACTGTCGTCGGCGTGCTGCAACGGAGCTTTGTGCTCAATGCTGAAGTGATGCCCTCGGAAGGACCCATGGACAAGGTGGACATCTTTCTACCACTGCCCCTGGGACCCGACGCCGCGCAGCGCAGGGGCGACGAAAACTACAACATCGTGGTACGCCTCAAGCCCGGCGTCTCCGTGCAACAAGCCCAGGCGGACATCGACGTAATCGCCAGCGGCATCCGCATCAAAGACAAGCGAGACGCCAGCTACGGAATGGATGTCATCGGCTTGCAGAAGCAGGTCGTCGGAGACGCGCGTCGCCCTATGCTGGTGCTGCTGGGTTCGGTCGCGCTCGTCCTGTTAATCGCCTGTGCGAACGTGGCCAACCTTCTGCTCGCGCGCGCCGCGGGACGCGAAAAGGAAGTCGCCATCCGCACCGCACTGGGAGCGGGCTGGCACCGCCTGGCGCGGCAACTGCTGACGGAAAGCGTGCTTCTCGGCCTCTGCGGCGGCGCTGCCGGACTTCTCGTGGCGCGACTTAGCCTGGTGGCCGTCCGCACCATGAATCCAGGCAATATTCCACGCCTCGATGAAATCGGAATCAACGGTACGGTTCTGGCCTTCACATTTGCACTTTCTCTCGCGACGGGCGTGCTCTTTGGCCTTGCTCCGGCATGGCGTGCCATCAAGGTCGATCCAAACTCGTCCCTCAAGGCCGGCGGGCGCAGCGGACAGGCCGATGGCGGTCTTTATCTGAATCGCCATCGTCTGCGTGGCCTGCTCATCGTCTCCGAACTTGCCATTTCCCTCGTACTGCTCATTGGCGCCGGGCTGCTGATCCGCAGTTTCATCCGCCTGCAGAGCGTACCCCCAGGCTTCACCGCGGACCACGTGCTGACCATGCAGATTATGGCTAATGACACGAGGTATCACGACGACAAAGTTCTCGCCGCTTTCTACCGTGATATTGAAGCCCGCATGGCCCACTTGCCCGGCGTCGTCGCGGAAGGCGCCGTGTCGGCGCTACCGCTCACCGGAACCGTGGGATGGGGAGGGATCCACGTGGAGGGTTACACACCGCCGCCCGGCCAGGAGTTGCAGGTCGATCAGCGGACGGCAAGCATTGACTATTTCCGCGCCATGCAGATTTCTCTGGTCGCCGGCCGTTTCTTCTCCGACAACGACCGCCTTGACACGCCACAGGTCGTCATCATCGACGAGAACTTCGCAAAGCGCTTCTGGCCGCACAACGACGCTATCGGTAAACACCTCTGGTTCGATCCCAAAAAGCCCATAACCATCGTTGGGGTCGTAGGGGCGGTCAAACAATATGGCCTCGATACTGACGGAAAAATCGCGACATACTTCCCCTTGCAGCAGGGGTTGGACCGGGGAATGTTCCTGGTAGCTCGCAGCACCTCGCATGAAGCGGGGCTCGCCACTGCCATCGTCAGCGAGATCCACGCGGTCGATCCCACCGTCGTCGTCTATGGAATACGGACCATGCAGGACCGTCTGCACGATTCACTGGCACGCCAGCGCTTCTCCAGCACAATGCTGGGTGCCTTTGCAGCATTCGCGTTGCTGCTTGCGGCTGTGGGCCTCTACGGTGTCCTGTCGTTTCTGGTCACGCAGAGCACCCGCGACATCGGCATTCTCGTCGCCCTCGGTGCACGGCGCGAAAACATTCTAGCTCTGGTCGTCCGACAAGGGATGCAACTGACGTTGCTCGGCATCTTCGCGGGACTGGCAGGCGCGGTTGCCCTCACGCGCGTAATCTCCAGCCTGTTATTCGGCGTGAGGGCAACAGACGCCGCAACGTTTCTGGCGGTTCCTGCCTTGCTAATCGCAGTCGCATTCGCAGCTACGGTCATTCCCGCGTGGCGGGCCAGCAAAGTAGATCCCATGGTCGCCCTGCGCGAAGAATAGCCGGCGCCGCCGGGTCCAGCAAATCTTCCCAGCGGCGTTTTCCTACCGTCGCACGCCGCACAGGAGAATGCGGCGCAGATGACACGTTCAGGCGACGATGAATCCTCGTGCAGGGGACTCTGCTTGGGTGGACTTCGTTTTCGTCGTCGCGCAGATAGAATCGGAAACGACCCACGTAGCGCCGGCGATAGCGATGCAGATGGCATTGCCCGACCAGTTAAAGTGATTCTTAGGCCCTGCATAGAGATTTGGAATCCAAATCAGCACCTCGAAGGCTACGATCTCCGCGGTGAGAAGTCGCGCGGCAAGCGGCGCCATGATGCCAGTTAGAATGGAGACCGCGGCACCGAAAAAGCCCAGAGTGGTGGCGTAGGCCCAGAACATTCTGGTCGGTGGTAACCAACTCGGGATCCAGTTCAACAAGCCGGGCATGTCAATGATGTGGACGATGCCGAAAGAAATCGGGCAGATACCGAAGAGGAACACGAAGAACTGGCGCTGGCGCGCCATTGAGGAACCGGGAGGCGAGAAGATTGCGCAAAGCACCAAACCCGCGGCCACCAGGGAGAGCTCTTCGAAGACATTGCCAATGGGATCATAATTTCCCAAGTTAACAAGGGCCTTGGGCACCCAGATAAGCGTAAAAACAGAGTAGACAATGGTCAGGGTCAGAGCGCCAATACGAGCGGTGTGAGGCACGAAGAGCGCGATTCCCCCGGCGAGCTCAATGATTGCGGTGAGATAGGCAAGCGGTACACGCAGAGGGACGTTAGGGCCGACATTCTGCCAGGTGGTGGCGAAATCGGCCGAGACCAGCCCCAGGACGCCGAGAAAAATCGCCGCCCCGCCGTAAAGGTACAGCCCAAGGTTGGATGTGAAGCCGCGTTGTCTTGCCATCGAGTACCAAGAATTTCAGTATCCTTCGGCGAATCGCAGTGGAACATAGCCACTTTGCTCACTTTGAGCCGGACCACTGCTGTAGATCTTCACTGAGCCGCCGTCAGGGATCGGACAAGCGCGTCGACTTCTGCGCCGTTCGCATCGCTTACAGCGAGAAACTCCAATCCGGCGCTCGCTGCATCGCTGAAGTGAAAACCATCCCGCGTTCGCAGATGCGGAAGGACTGCAAACGGCCTGTTCTGGCTAACAAACACGGATGTCCGGTGCTTGTGAATCGAAAACAGCAGCACCGCCGCGGGTCTTCCCTGAATGTAGGCGAGGTCCGCGCCCGTCAAGACGGTGTCGGGCGGCAGCGCACTCGACTCCGGTAGATTGAAGCTGAACGGCAGCTTGCCCTCGAACCACGGCTTCACGGTGTGACGGTCGGAGGATGTCACCTCCGGCAGCGATCCCGGAGACAGCATAGCAAGATGCTCGTCCAGCACCTCCGCGGCGAGTGAGTCTGAGTGGCGCACCCATCTCCATCCTCCCAGGCCGAGTGCCACCACCAGCAACGCCGCAGCCGCCTGCAAGACTAGAGAGCGCACCGGAATCGACCTGGTGCGCTGGTCAATCGCATGCCCCGCTCGCACTTGTCCCGCTTGCGCGCCAAGACGGGCCAGAATTTCGGGCGAAGGCGCGTGGGGCATCCCCGCCTGTTTCACCGCAGACTTCAGTTGGTAGAGTTGAAGAACCCGCTTCGAACACTCGTGACACTCGTTCAAATGTGCGTGCGCTGCGGCCGCGTCGATCGGTGAGAGCTCGCCGTCCACCATCGCGCCCATGGTTTCCCGAACAAGGTGACCGGAGTTCATGCTCCACCTCCGAACATCGGCTCCAGCAGTTGCCGCAGCGCCTGGCGTGCGCGGGCCAGCCTGGACATCACCGTGCCGATCGGCACATCGAGGACAGCAGCGATCTCCCGGTACTTTAGCTCCTCCAGGTCGCAGAGCAAGATCACTTCCCGCAATGGCGGAGGAAGATTTTCGAGCGCTTTCTGCAGGGCGGCAGAACTCTCTAACCCGATCGCGTAGAATTCCGGGCTCGATCCCGGATCGACCGCCTCGGTTGCGCCCGGATGATCCTCAAGATAGACCGTCCGATCACTTGCCAGAGCGGTGCGTGAAGTCAGAAATGTGTTCCTCAGAATGCGGAAGATCCATGCCTTGAAATTCGTGCCTGGTTCAAACGCGTCAAAACCACGAAGCGCTTTCGCAAGAGTCTCCTGAACCAGATCCTCCGCTTCTGTCGCATCGCGCACCAGCCAGCAGGCGTGATTGTAAAGCGGTGTCAGCAAGGGAATCGCCAGATCCTGAAACCGGTCTGCTGCACTTCGGTTCGGAACCATAAACGTGATCTTAGCCGAACGGCGCCGCATTGAGGCAGTCTGTCGGAGAACTGGGTCACGATTCATCAGCGGCGCCACTCCAATAAGAACTCGGCCGCGCGCGTTTTATTCCACGAGTCGCGCACTTCGGCTCAGAAAAACCCATCGTGGAATAAACTCGCCGGCTTGCGGTTCTTATGGAGTGCAGGCATTCAACGTCTGCCCGGAGCGTGGAATGAAAAATGAGATTCTGAACAACGCAGATGACGGCATCGACCGCAGAGACTTTCTTTCGTGCATGGCATGGGCTGGGACCGGGCTGCTGTGGTCGATGGCGGGCGGTGTCCCTACCGCCCGCCTGCTCGCTGAGACCCATCCAAACCACAATGCGAAGCCGGGGCCGGTCGAGGACTTCAACTTCGTCCAGATTAGCGACAGCCACATAGGATTCAACAAGGGCGCCAACCCCGACGTTACGGGCACACTCCGCAAGGCCATCGAACGAGCCAACGCTACCGCGGCGGGGATGAAGATGCCGGATTTCATGCTGCACACAGGCGACATCACACAGAACTCGAAGGCCAGCGAGTTCGATACTGCCGTCGAGCTCAATAAAAGCTTTCGCGGTGAAATCCACTATGTTCCTGGCGAGCATGACTTCCTCGATGATGGCGTGCAGTACAAGCAACGATTCGGCAACCACACGCCTGGCAACGGGTGGTACAGCTTTGATCACCGGGGTGTTCATTTTGTGGGCTTGAACAACTGCGTTCAGGTCGACTCCATGGGGAACATCGGTGCAGAGCAGCTCGGCTGGCTCAAATCCGATCTGACAGACCTCAGCGCGTCAGCCCCCGTCGTCGTCTTCGCCCATATTCCTCTCTGGATGGTTTATGAGCAATGGGGGTGGGGTACACGGGACGCAGCGGAAGCTCTCGCTTTACTCAAGCGTTTCGGCTCCGTCACCGTTCTCAACGGCCATATCCATCAGGTTATGCAGAAGGTGGAAGGCAACGTATCCTTTCACACTGCCATGGCCACAGCATTTCCGCAGCCGGCTCCAGGTGCAGCTCCCAACCCCGGTCCCATGATGGTCCCGGCCGGCAGGCTCGCATCAGTCATTGGAATCACGGATGTCAAAGTAGTTCGCGGCCGCGCTCACCTTGCCGTCGTCGATCACACGTTGGGCGAGGGTTCATGATTGCCAGGAGGCTGTTACGCATTGCTCTTGGCATCATCGCCACTTCGCTCGCTCTTGGTCGCCTCCATCCCTTTGGTAACCCTCAGCGAAACCTGCGCCAGCCGCGCGAAGAGCTTTTGCGGGCCACATCGATACCCGATGCTGCCCGTAACACGCTAATCGCCAAGTGCGCCGATTGCCACTCGTATGCGACGCATTGGCCGGTTTACTCCTGGGCCGCGCCCTTTTCGTGGCTGATCGAGAGCGATGTCGTGAAGGGGCGCAGGCATTTAAATCTCTCGCGCTGGCAGGAACTCTCCGCGGATCAGCAGCAGACGCTTGAACAGGAGACGGTTCAGCAGGCAAAGAGGGGGACGATGCCCCCCTTTCCGTATCGGCTGATGCATCGGCAGGCTGGTCTGGAGTTATCTGAACGCGAGGCCCTGAACAGACTGGTTCCATCCGAAGCGAGTGAATCTGCTCCGGTTACCGCGGGAGACGCAGATCGAGGCCGCAGTGTCTTTGAGCGACGATGCAGCGGCTGTCATGCAACTGATTCAAACCGCGAAGGTCCACGCCTGCGTGGCGTCTATGGCAGGCGTGCCGGCGCGGTGCCGGGCTTCCAATACTCGTCCGCAATCAAGAATTCAGGTGTGACCTGGACACCGGACAGACTGAACACATGGCTCGCTGATAGTGATTCGATGGTGCCCGGCAGTGCGATGGGCTTCGTCGTTCCCAAACCGCAAGACCGGTCAGACATAATTGCGTTTCTGAAGTCATTACATTAGCAGTGAGATTTGTTTGCGTTGGTCCGGGCGAGTATTCGACAGTCCTTGCCGACAGCTCGCGATGTCGATGTCGACTGATCCGCTCCGCTCACTAATTTTTGCGGATCGCCCGGGGAGCAGCGAGCCTGCGTTCTCCCGCGGGCAATCTGCGAACAACTCTCGGTTAAATGCAGGCTCTCTTTCCATTTTAGAAATTTTCCAAAAAAAACCTTGCGTGTGACTTGGTGTTATGGTTAACTACAACACCATAGACGTTGTGGTCGTTCCGGGCTGTCAGGGAGTTAGCCCGCAAAGAGGGCAAACATCGAGGAGGATGCAATGAAAACGCGTCGTAGCATGCTGTTTTTCGCTTTGCTGTTGATCTCCACGGCGTGCCTTGCGCAATCCGCCGCGCAAAAGTCTTTCGAGCAGTTGAAAGCCCTGGCCGGGTCCTGGGAGGGTACCGTGGACGGACAGCCGTTACACGTTTCGCTGCGGGTCACGTCGATGGGCAACGCGCTGATGCATGAGATGAAAGGCGCCGGGCCCGACGATCCGATCACCTTGTTTCATCTCGACGGCGATCGCCTGGTTCTGACCCATTATTGCGACGCTGGAAACCAGCCGCACATGGCGGCGACCATTTCGCCCGACGGCAAGACCATCGTCTTCAATTTTGTCGATGCCACGAATCTCCTAAGTTCGCAGATGGGACACATGCAACGCGTCACTTTCACCTTCTTCGACCCGGATCATCACACCGAAAAGTGGGAGTTCGCCATGGCCGACGGCAAGCAGATGGGTGGCTTGATCGATCTGAAGCGAGCCAAGTAAATCGCCTTTGTCCAGGAGAGAGTCTGAAGCGATGTCGGATCGAATCGCTCGTCTTGGCCAGCAGGGGGAGTGCAGAGGGTCTCTGGAATACAGGATGGATTTCGAGTGGAACGACAGTCAGCCGATCTACCGCCAGCTTCGCGACCGGGTTGTCGCCATGATACTCGACGCCGTGCTCAAGGAGGGCGATCCGTTGCCATCCGTACGCACGGTGGCGGCCGAGTATCGCGTCAATCCTCTTACCGTCCTGAAGGCTTATCAACAACTGGTGGACGAGGAGCTGGTGGAGACGAAGCGAGGGCGGGGCATGTTTATCAATGCCGGTGCACGCGACGTGTTATTGCGTGGAGAACGACTCAAGTTTCTGGACGAAGAATGGCCCAGGATTCATGCAACGATCCAGAGGCTCGGCCTGAAAGCGGAGGACTTGCTCGATGCCGCGCACACAAAAAGCGCCAGGCCGGATCCCCGAAAGAAGGAGCGCTGAAATCATGGCATGCATAGAAGCGCGCGGTCTTCGCAAACAGTTTGGAACCACAGTCGCGTTAGACGGCATCGATTTGCATGTCGAAGAAGGCCGCATCCTGGGACTCATTGGTCCCAACGGCGCGGGCAAGACTACCGCGCTCAACGCCATTCTGGGCCTGCTGCCCTATCAGGGTGAGTTGCAGGTTCTCGGCCGCGACCCCTGGACGCAGCGCGATCAGCTCATGCGCGATGTCTCGTTCGTCGCCGATGTTGCCGTGCTACCACGTTGGATAAAGGTGTGGCAGGTGCTTGACTATGTCGCCGGAGTGCATCCCCGGTTTGATCGCGCCAAGGCCGAGAGTTTCCTCGCCAAAACAACCATCGGACATGCGCGCAAGGTCCGCGACTTATCCAAGGGTATGGTGGCTCAACTGCACCTTGCCCTGGTGATGGCGATCGATGCCCGGCTGCTGGTGCTGGACGAGCCGACGCTGGGCCTTGACATCCTTTTCCGCAAGCAGTTCTACGATTCACTGCTGAATGATTACTTCGATCGCAGCCGCACCATCATCGTGACGACGCACCAGGTGGAAGAGATCCAGCACATCATCACCGACGTAATGTTTATCAACCGGGGCCGCGTCGCGCTTAGCTGCAGCATGGAAGAAATTGAGTCGCGCTTTGTTGAAGTAGCGGTTCATCCCGACAACATCGGTGCAGCACGGGCTCTCAGGCCTATAGACGAACGACAGGTTCTGGGCGGCAGCATCATCATGTTCGATGGGGTTGATCGCCAGCTGCTCACCGCGCTTGGCGAGGTGCGCACCCCGGGTATCGCCGACTTATTCGTCGCCGTGATTGCCAATCAGGGCCAACAGCCACAAGGAGCGCCAAATTGAGCTCGCAATCGAACGTGATGCCCGAATCGTCTCTTCGTTCCCGAGGCATTGCAGCCACGGCCATCCCAGCGGCCAGACTCATGTACTGGTCGGTGCGGCGTGAATTGTGGGAAATCCGGGCGATCTATGTTGCCCCCGTCGCGGCCGCTTGCGTGTTCTTATTTGGCTTCTCGATCAGCATCCTTCACTTGCTGATCGCGATGCACGCTGCGCCCGGGCTCGACGCACTGCAGCAGCGCGAGCTGTTTGGCCAGCCGTACGAGTTCGTTGAAGATCTAAACATGGCCACCGCGCTTATCGTTGGGCTGTTCTACTCTGTCGATGCCCTGTATGGGGAACGCCGCGATCGCAGCATTCTGTTCTGGAAGTCGACGCCGGTCTCGGATCTCATGACGGTGCTGTCGAAGGCCGCGATACCGATCGTAATTCTTCCTCTGCTCGCATTCGCAATCACCGTCCTTACGCAATGGATGATGCTGATGATCAGCAGTGTAGTGCTGCTGGGCAGCGGACAAAACGTGGCGATCCTCTGGTCGCGAGTGGGAATCTCTCACCGCTGGCCCATGCTGCTCTTTCACTTCCTGTGCATTCACGGGCTCTGGCAATCGCCTATTTATGCCTGGCTCCTGCTGATTTCAGGGTGGGCACGGCGAGCACCGATTCTTTGGGCTACATTACCGCCGCTGACTATCGGCATCGCGGAGAAGGTGGCCTTCAATACGACGTATTTCGGCTCTCTGATTGGCAGCCGCTTCACCGGCGGCGCCGAGGGCGTCGCGATCATGGAACGCGGCAGGGCCATGGACCCGACCATGCTCTTCGCTCCGCTCCACTTCCTGATCAGCCCGGGCTTGTGGATTGGCCTGGCGATCACCGCGGCTTTTCTCGCTGCTGCTGTCCGCATGCGCCGCTATCGCGGACCTGTCTGATTCATACCCCGGCTTCATTCCATCTCGACGAACTGACTCAGTCCCAAGGAGGACCTATGGAATCCCTCGTTTCTCTGAACTGTCCCGAACCGGTTGGGTGCAATTCCCCGTTGTCAACTACCTCGATATGGCAGGACATTCTCGCCCAGGCTGTAACCGGTGAGCTTATGGCCGCCATGAACTACAGCGCATTATCGACCATCTGCGACGATCCCGAAGAAGTTGCGGATGCCCTGGAGCACGCCCAGGGCGAACAGGGTCACGCCGCGGCGTTCGCTGCCGAAGGCCGCAAGATCGGAGTGGACGTGCCCAACAATGTCAACGCCCGGTACTGGAAGCGGATTCGCGAAGCCTTCATGCGCTCGATCGCGGAGCGCGACTTCATGGCCTGTCTGATCGTTCAGGAGATCATGCTCGAATCGTTCGCAGTGGCAAGCTATAACCGTGTGGGCAAAGCCGCTCCAGGCAGTCTCGGCAAGACCTTTGCCGCCATCGCCGCAGAGGAAGAGGGGCACATCGAGCACGCGATGGACATTCTGCGTGCGGAACGGGCCCGGGATCCACAGCGATTCGATGACAAGGTCCATCGGCTTCATCTCGACGTTATGACTACGCTCACGGAGATGGTCGCCAAGGAATGCCGTCACGGGCAGTGCGACCTATGCCACAGCAGCTGCGTAAAACCGTCGCTCTCCGAGGTTGGGCTGACCACAGTCGAACTGCGTGGGGCGTCGCTGCAGCAGTATTTGAATACGCTCGACGCACTGGGATTGCCCGGGGAGGTAACACTGCAATGGGTTGCGCAGCTGCCGGTGTAACCATTGAAGAGCCGCGCCCCCCACAGCGGCGGGCAGAGGTGGATTTCGCTCTGATCGGGCATCAGGAAAGCTGGCGCTCAGCTTCGAATGTGCTCGGCGCTCTGCGCGGGGTTGAGTACACGCAATTGCCCGACGAGGAAATCAGGGAGATCTTCCCGTGGATTCCGCCGCGGTCTGTCTGTCGCGTCGAGGCGGCATCAACAACCGGCGCGAAAGCGTGCGGCCTTTATGTCGACTGCTTCATCTCCCCGGACCGACTGGACTGTGAACACGTCCACGACAATCTAGGGCGAGTTCGGGCCGCAGCCGCCTGTGCCATCAACGCGGGAGCGAGGATCGTGAGCCTGGGTGGATTCAGCTCCATTCTGCTTGAGGGCAATTTCGATCAGCTTCCCAACAGGAGCGGCACGATTTTCACGACCGGCAATACTCTCACGGTTGCGTTCATTGTCCAGGGCGTAAGAAGGATGTGCGCACTGAAAGAGCAGGAAATCTCGAAGTCGACGCTCCTCATCGTTGGAGCCACAGGGGATGTGGGTTCCGGCTGTGCCCGCTGCCTGTCGCCTTTTGTCAAGCGCGTGATACTTTGCGCGCGTAATGTGCAGCGCCTACGCACCCTTGCCGTAGAGTTGCAGGCAGCCGGAGCTGAAGTAGAAATCGCAAGAGGCCTTGAGGGTGTCCGGCTTGCGGCCGACATCGTGATCTGCGCGGCGAGCCTGGCTTCCCCGTCCCTTCGGTTCGTCTGCCTCGCGCCCCGAGCCATCATCTGCGATGCGGGCTACCCCAAAAACCTGGATCCTCGCGGGGATCTCGCTGGCGCCAGCGTCTTCTTCGGCGGCCTGGGACAGATTTCGGGAGGTTTGAGCTTCATGCCGGATTTGAAGGACGTACTCAATCGGCATCCATTCCCGAACGTTGCCCACGGATGCTTACTGGAAGGCATGGCCCTTGCCGTGGCTCGCCGTTTCGAGCCGTTCTCGCAGGGGCGCGGATTCATCACGCGAGAGCGGGTCGAAGAAATCGCGACCCTTGCAGCACAGCATGGAATCCATCTTGCACCGCTCTACAACGCGCAAGGCCCGCTGGAGCAAACAGCAAGACACTGACCAAACAGGGCCCTGGTCGGCCTCTCTGGTTGATGGGCCCTGGGGATAAACGCGGTGGTTGGGAGGCTTTCACACTCGCAAACCCGATCATTTGGTGCGTGCTTCGGTATACGCCTATCTGTCGGTTTCGTGGTCCTGCTTAAACGGATCCGCAACCGCCCTCCGGATTGCGTCACCCAGAGCAGCCAGCAACCCTGCCCCCTTTTCCGCAGGAACTTCCCCCTGGGCAAGATCGGCCGATCCTCCGCCCCGCAGACCCAGGCTCGCGAGTGCCTCGCGAAGAATCTGTCCGCAGTGGAAGTCCAG
Source organism: uncultured Acidobacteriaceae bacterium (assembly GCA_963737665.1). Lineage (GTDB taxonomy): Bacteria > Acidobacteriota > Terriglobia > Terriglobales > Acidobacteriaceae > Telmatobacter. The sequence goes on along the minus strand of CAVTTW010000009.1, from coordinate 431,197 downwards.
GTCCGAACTGCGAGCAACGAAGACGCGGACTGGATTGGATTCGTTTACGCAGAATAGGACTGCAGTTCGCGAAGCAGTCTTTGCGGTCTGCGAGGCCAGCAACTTCACATACTCGCGGTCCCGATCTTTCCATCCACGCACGATCAGCCGCAATCCATTTTCGATCGGCTCCTCCGCCGCCAGCCTTCCCGCCTGAAACACCGCAAGTTCTTCGCGCAGTCTTTGGCGCTCCTTCGCGTTTGCCTTACCATCGTTCAGCAGACGCGCCACGGTCGGCGCCAGTTCAGTTGACCCCGTTGAAAGCAGGGCCGAGGTCTCGCGCAGAATGGCGAAATCGGCGCGAGCCGTTCGAACCGCCCGCAATCCGCAGACGAACTCGACGCGCACGCCGCGGCTCACTTTCTCCACCGTCCGAACGTGCAAGCCACCAATCTGTGCCGTGGAGCGAACGTGGGTTCCCCCACATGCGTTCGTGTCGTAGTCCTCAATGTCGATCATCCGAATGGTGCCTTGCCTGTCGGGTAGCTTGCGAAGCTTGCCCCCGGACAACATCGCTTCAGCCTCGGCACGGGACACGTATTGCACCGTTACAGGACGGTCTTCCCCGATGATCTCGTTCGCTATCCGTTCCACTCGTTCCAGACTATGATGCGCCAACGGTCCGCCGGCAAGGTCGATCGTCGAAATGCTTTCTCCCAAGTGAAATGAGATCGTGGGAGCGTGAAGTTCCCTCCACAACACCGCAGACAGCAGATGTTGCCCCGTGTGCTGCTGCATGTGATCGAACCTCCGCACCCAGTCGATCTTTCCTTCAATGGGAGTGCCGGGTACGAACGGTCTGCGAACAAAATGCCAGACCGCTCCGTCGTCGTCTTCCTCCACCTCTTCTACCCGAATCGATGACGCCGTTCCGTGAGCCGAAGGCGCGATCAACTCGCCTGTATCAAAAGGCTGGCCGCCGCTCGTGGGGTAGAAGGCACTTCGGTTCAACGCCAGCTTCCAGATCGGTTCGCCATTGCTGCTCCCGAGTTCATGGACGTTGGTGACGGTTCCGGAGAATGTCCTGAGGAAAGAATCTGAATAGTAGAGACGCTCAGACGTAGGCAACTTGAATCTCCTTACGGTTTGGGTCCCTCTCGCAGTGCATGGAAATCGCCCCGGTTCATCTTGACCGTCTAGAAGAGATTGCCCGCCACCTGCTCGGCGACCCGTTCAAGCGGCGACGCACCATTCGAATCGGGACCAGCCATCGCTTCGGGTTTCGGAAGGCTCGGAGGTCCAGATGATAACGATACGACAAAGAATACATCCCGAACTCGCCCTGCGATGATGTCCTGCCTTTGTCCTTGCTGGCCGTCGCGTGTGCACTGCGCAGCCTCATTGCCCAGTGCTTTGAGTCTCTGGCTTGATTCCGGGCATGGGTGGGTGTCGCTCTTGCCTACAAGGATCTCGATGACCTGCGCGCTGCTCGCAAGCGTGCGCGTAAACTCGCATGAGCCATCCCTGCTGTCCACGACATGAGTGGTCACCTTGACCTCGCCTCCCAGCACCCTGGCGGCGCTGCCCGTGGTAAACCACGGGCAATGGACATCGGGCTGCGCGAGGCCCATGGCGGGCCACGCACCGAGCAAAAGAAGGAGAAAACGTAACTTCACCATGTTACGAAGCCTTGGTGCGTGCCGGCTTAAGGGCGTTGGAACTTACGATCTTTCCGCCCTCCTGCAATACATACAGGTGGTTGGCATCGAGATCGCGAAATTGGTCGACTTGCCCGCTGAGCCAGCGAATCTCCACCAGATCAACCTTCTTCGCCTGGTCCAGGCCAAAGTGCAGGCGCATGTCGTTTTGTGAGAAGTAACTGCCCCCACTGCGCAGCTCCTCCGTCTGCACCAGCGGCTTCTCCGCTTCAGGAGAGGTCCGCGCCGTGACGGTCACGCGGCTGCCGATGCCGGACCGATTGGATTTGGTTCCGGCCAGCTTGATCTTGATCCAGTTGCGGTTCAATGTTGAGTCGCAGCGCAGCAACTGCGGTGGGGCATTGATGCAGTTGACCACGATGTCGATGTCGCCATCGTTGTCGTAATCGCCAAAGGCGCATCCGCGTGCGGGGGCTTTCTCCATGATTCCCGTACCACCCCGTTCCGTTACATCTTCAAACCGGCCGTTGCGCAGGTTGCGGTAGAGATACTTATGCTCGGCATATTTCAGGTCAGCCTTGGAGTTATCCACCTCCGGATACACATGCCCATTGGACATGAGGATGTCGAGCCAGCCGTCATTATCCATATCGAAGAAGCCGACTCCCCATCCCAGCAGGCGTGTGTTCACACCCAGCCCGCCTGGGTAAGTGCGGTCTTCGAAGTTGCCATCGCCGAGATTGGTGTAAAGCGAGTCCGTATCTCCAGCAAAGTTGGTCTTGACTACATCAAATTTGCCATCGCGATCGTAGTCGCCGATAGAAACGCCCATGCCCGCCTGCGGTTTGGCCTCTGCCGAGAGGGCCGCGCCTGCCTCGATGGCGATATCGCGGAAGGTGCCGTCCTTCTGATTCTGATATAAGGTGGCGGGCGCCGAATCATTGGCCACGTAGATGTCCGGCCATCCGTCGTTATCCAGATCAGCGGCAGCAACACTCAAGCCATACGTACCGACCGCGGTCCACATACCCGCTTTCTGACTTACATCTTCAAAGGTCCCGTCGCCCTTGTTGTGGTAAAGGATATTCTTGCCGCCGGGCAGGCCGGGAGGACCGCACGCCACCAGGATGCCTTTGTAAGTGCAGGGACCATCTTCCGGGAGTGGAGCTGTTTTCAGGTCAAAGTCAACATAGTTGGCCACAAACAGATCAAGATGGCCGTCGCGGTCGTAATCGACGAATGTACAACCGGTGTTCCAGCGAATCTTCGGTCCCGGCTGCGTGAGCCCCGCCGCCTGGGTAACATCCGTGAACGTCCCATTGCCGTTATTGCGGTAGAGCGCATTCTGTCCATAGTAAGTCACGAACAGGTCGTCGATGCCGTCGTTGTTGTAATCGCCCACGCAACACGCCTGGCCCCATCCGGTCTTATGTTCAAGACCCGAGCCAGCGGTCACATCGGTAAAGGTGCCGTCGCGATTGTTCTTGAAGAGGCGGCAGTGCGGCTCCTGCCCTGCAGGAAAACCTTCGAGTCGCCAGCCGTTCACAAGGAAGAGATCGAGCCATCCATCGTTGTCGTAGTCGTAGAAGGCGAGACCGCATCCGGTAGTCTCAAGCAGGTACTTGTTCTTGAGTTCGCCTCCGTAAATGGTCTTGCCGATGAGGCCGGCCTGCGTCGCGACTTCAACAAAGCTCACGCCGAGCGGGGTCCCTTCGATGGGAGATTTCGGGCCGGGCGGCGGCGCAGCCGGTTTGGCGTCATAAGTGCGCTCTTGTGGACCGATCTTCGGCGCCTGTGTCGGCGCGGCCTCTTGCCACGGCGACGCCAGGGCGAGAATATCGGCAAAGGGCAGCACCAGTGCGGTGCGGCTCAGGGAACGGAGAAATCGGCGTCGATTCACAGAGTGATGCAAAAGGTTTTCCTTTGAAAGCTCAGTTGGACCCCACGCTGGAATCCATGCCCGATCTGGTGTGGCCCGCATCATCTTTGTGCATGTGCCACGGCACGCTCTCAACAGAGATCTCCGGATGTTTGCGCAGATAGTCCAGTGAATAGGTGGGAGCGCCGGGATCGACGCGCTTCATCGTGTACTGAGCGGCCTCCTGTTGCGCCTGCGTTTTCATTCCCTTGCGCCGGTAAAGGATGGCGAGATTGTAGTGCGCAGCCAGGTCGTCTGGATCGATTGCCTGCAAGGCCTTGAACTGCGCGATGGCATCGTCGGCGCGATGTTGCTGGTAGTAGGAGATGCCCAGTTCACGGCGCGCATCCCGGCATTCGGGATACTGCGCCACCACCTGCTCGAGATCGCCAATTTCAGCTTCCGAGTGCCGCGCTCGCCGCTCCACAAGCGCGAGATAGTAGAGAGCGCGAGCATCCCGGGGACGCAGCGCAAGCGCCTTTTCGAGCGGCGTCCGCGCCTCGTCATATTTCTCCCATTCGATGTACGTCAGTCCGAGATTCACGTACCCGTCTTTGTAATCAGGGCGCAATCGTGTGACTTGCTCGAAGGCGTTCACGGCTTCGGAGTATTGCAGCTCGTCGAGGTAACCGATGGCGAGATTGTTCCAGCGCATCCAGTCTTCGTTGTCGCTGGGCGCCGCGGCTACAGGCGCATTCTCTCCGATATTCAATGTGCGGCTTCGTGACGCGAGCTCAACCACCGGGTATGCGGGATGGTCAGGTCCGAAGATGTTGTTGAGATAGGTCTGGCGCAGGTGACGATAGTTGACCTGCGCGCGAATGGTGAGCGGCCCTTTGCTATCGGCGGGAATGTGAAACTGATAGCGCACCAGGGTCGAGCGCCCCGACTGGATGGAGTTATCGTAGGCTACCGAGTGAATGCCCCACACCATGTGATTGTCGACGAAGTTGCCGGTGACATCTACGGGGCGATTGGTAAAGCTGTGCGCGCCGGGATCGAGCGTCCCATCGGGCCTGAGGAAACCGCTCTGATAGATCACCGCGCCGCTCGCATCGCTTGCGGTGAACTGCACCCACGCCTCATAGAGGTCTCGCACTTCAGGAACCAGCGAGTGACCGATGTTCTTGTTCTGGATAACCACCAGCGCCTCGACCATATCTCCCGCATGCAGCGAGAACGGCTCTTTCCCTAGTGGGGCCACGAGCGGGCCGTTGCTGCCGATGCGCAAGCCAAACAGATCGACATTGAGATAGTCGCCGCTGCGCAAAAAATCAATGGTCTTCTTGAGCTGATCGTCGAAGCCGTAGTAAAAGGGAACGGCGGTATTGCCCGCCTCCCAGCGATGCGATGCGAACGTGCCGTCCTTCGCTCCCGGTTCAGGCAGCACATTAGGAGCGCGCTTCATGTGGCATTTCTGACAGGTCGTAAAGTCAGTCGTATAAAACGTCAATGGGTTGCGATTGGAGAACTTGGAGTTTTGCCATTCGTCGTACGTGGTAAATGCGCGAATCCACTTGTAATCGTTGAGGGTGGGCGGCAGGTTGGCCTTGTGGCATGCGGCGCAGAATTCCGGCGTTCGATAGATGTCCTGCATGACTGCCTTGGAATGGCGATCAAGGTGAGCGAGTATCTCCGCGTCGGGAACGATGCCGGGAATGCGCTTGCCGTGTTCGTCGACCAGGACTGCGGGTACGCTGATCACGAAGCCTCCGTTGCCTAGCTTCGACTGCACGCTTTGGATCGAATGGCAAACGGTGCAGGTAAGTCCATCGCGATCAAACATGCGGTCGACGGTGGAGCCCGGATTCAGGCCGCCGGCGAGCACGGCGATGGGGTTGTGGCAACTGTCGCAGTGGCGGGCAAACTCCACCCCCTTGGTGCGCAGGAGAATGTTCACGCTGTTGCGATAAAACGGGGTGCGAAACGAGTTGGAGTGGAGCGCCTGGCGCCATTGGCGATAGGCTTCCTGGTGGCAGTGCCCGCAATACTTGGCATCCGGAAAGGCGGCCGGGTCGAGGAAGTCGGTGCCCTCCGCGGCGGCGTTGCCGGGCATGGAGATATTCCCCTTCTCAAAAGGAAAGTTATAGTGCTCGCGCACCCGGTCCGCATAGGCACTTGGAACCGCCGTCGGCCCGGTGTGCGGATCCTCTTCTCCACGCATACTGCACAAAAAAAGCATTGCAGCCAGCGCAAGCAGCGGAGTGAGAACGAAGGTACGGCGGAAAAGGTGCTTCATTGTCGAGGTAGCGATGGAGCCATCCTGCCCGAAGTTGGCCTCCGGCCGGGCGTCATGAATGCCATCGTACGAGCGGAGGGGGGAAGTGTGCGAAGGAGCAGGTCCACAGGCAGTATAGGCCCCCGAAGGAGCCCCTGTATATCCTCCGGGCTATGGGGTGGAACCGCCCAGCGATCTGGCTTGCGATCGCTCCGCCTCGGCCTCTGTTGTCTTGCCTTGTTTCTCGAGGGCTTCGGCAAGACTAAGATGAGCCGCGACAAATTTCGGGTCGAAGGTGAGCGCTTCCCGAAACTGCGCGATCGCTTCGTCGATCTTTCCGCTCGCGAGGGAGGCTTTCCCCGAATTGGTCGCGACCTCCGCGCGCTGCAGATCCATGTGGGCGCGCATCAGACTGGCCGCGACCTTGCGCTCCGCGGCCGCTTCCGCGGGTTGATTCTGCTTGACCAGCACAGCCGCAAGTGTCAGGTGCGGGTCTGCCTGGTCAGGCAACTGGCGTGAGGCTTCGCGCAGCGCATTCGCGGCCTCCGGCAGTTTATCCAGCTTGTTGTAGACGCTGCCGAGGGTCGCCCATCCGTCCCCATTGTCCGGGTGGAGCTTCAGAGAAGCCTCCAACTGCGCGGCTGCATCGGCGTAGCGCGCCACCTGCATGTACATCAAGCCCAAAACGTAGTGCGGTTCATAGGCAGTCTCATCCAGCTTTTCCGCCGCCTCCAGCTCCGGGATCGCGTCTGTGGCATCGTCCTGAAGCTTGTAGGCCACGCCGAGATCGTAGTGCATCTGGGGAGAGTCAGAAGCCAGCTTGATCGCCGCCTTCAACTCCGCGATGGCATCGTCAACCTGGTTGATCTGAACGTACGCAGCCGCGAGATCCTGATGGGCAGTGGCATTGTCCGGCTTCAATGCAAGTGCGCGCTGCAGGTAAGGGACAGCGTCCTTAGCCCGGTGCTGCTGGCTGAGTGCAAGGCCCAGGTTGACCAGCGCATCCGCATTGTTGCCATCGGCCGCGACTACGCTTTGCAGCAGCTGAATCGCCTCCGGCAGGCGATTGACGCGCTGCAGCGACAAGGCGAGCTGGTAAGACGCGACCGTTGATTTCGGCTCCAGCTTCAGCGCCCGCTCCAGCAGTGGAATCGCCTCGTCATCCTTGCCGGCGTCGGCAATTGCTTTTCCCGCGATCAGCGCAATGCCCGCATCTTCGGGGGCGAGCTTGCCGGCCTGCACCCACTCCGCAACCGGATCAGATTTCTGCTCGGCCTGCAGCACAAATCCAAGATGCAGATGAGCCATCGCCAGGTCCGGTTTGAGACGGATGGCCTCGGAAAACGCCGCTTCCGCATGCGGCCAGTCCTTCTGCAGAGCGTAGAGATTGCCCAGGTCATCATGGACCGCGGCACTGCGCGGCTCGCGTGCCGCCGCCTCGCGCATCTGAACAACCGCGGCAGCCGGCCTTCCAATGGTCTGGAGAGCGCGAGCATAGTCTTCGAGCACGCTGGCGGGAAGCGGGTGATTCGTCCCCTTCGCACCTGCTTCTGCTCGTTCAAACAGGGGAACTGCCTTTGCCGGCAGGCCTGCCTGCTCATAAGTGAGAGCAAGGTTCAATTGGGCAGAGCCGTCACCCGGTTTGATCGCGAGCGCCTTCTGCAACTCGCGAATTCCATCTTCCAGCCGGCCTTCGCGGACCAAAACCGCCCCCAGCGCACTATGGCCCTGCTCCAGCGAAGGCGCGAGGCGCACCACTTCTTCAAATCTGGATTGCGCCGTTGCGAGGTCATTCTGGTTCAGTGCGGTCAGACCAGCACGATAGTCGGAGTCGGCCTGCTTGAGGCCGGCTGAGGGCGCTTGCGAAGCCGCACTGCCAGCTCGGAGCGAAATCGCCAACGCAATGAGAAGCAGACGCGAAGATTGGAGGGAGGGCGGGCGCATCATTGCATCGATCACATTCTAACTCTAGTCGGACCCAAAGCTGGCAACACGCAGATTGACCTCTCAGCGGATCAAAGGTAGGGTCTCAGACGCGTCAGATCTGTCGCCGCACCCTCCGGGCTGACCCGCTCTACCTCTCACGGTTATGATGGTCATTCTTCAAATTGCCGCAGCAGAGGTCGCCGCTAAATGCATATCCGGATCGCCGCACTGTTTCTCATCTCCGTTACCACTCTTTGCGCCCAATCCGCCGCGCCGAAGTCCGTTCCGGATCGGTGGGTCGGCACATGGGCCACATCCGTCTTCGACGGCGACCCGTGGCACACGATCCCCACCCTCGTCGACTCCACATTGCGCGAAGTGGTCCACACCTCCGCGGCCGGCAGCGAACTCCGCGTGCGCCTGAGCAATGAATTCGGTACCGAGGCGCTGCGCATCGATGCTGCCTCCGTAGCTCTGAGTGCGGGTGATAGCAGCATCGACACCAGTTCTCTTCATCAACTTGCCTTTGGCGGCTCGCCGTCCATCGTTATCCCGCCCGGCGCGGAAGTCCTCTCCGATCCGGTCCCAATGGCGACTCCGGCGTTTGCAAACCTCGCCATCAGCCTTTACCTGCCCCTGCAACAAATCAGCGACGTCTCCGTGCATTCGAGCGCGCAGCAGGACAACTATGCGCAGACCGGCAACCACGTCAGCGCCGCATCGCTAACGGCGCCTGTCGTCGTTCCTTCGTGGTACTTCGTCAAAGGCGTAGATGTCGTGCCGGTCGCATCGCACGCCGCAGCGGTGGTGGCCTTCGGCGACTCAATTACCGACGGAGCTTACGCAACCGAAAATGCCAATCACCGGTGGCCCGACTATCTTGCCGTTCGCCTCCATGACAATCCTGATACGGCCCATCTCTCTGTTCTTAACGAAGGCATCGGCGGCAACTGCGTGCTCATTCACTGCGTGGGCCAGAATGCGCTGGCCCGGTTTGACCGCGACGTGCTTGCGCAGGCCGGCGTCAAGTACGTGATCGTGCTCGAGAGCATCAATGACATCGGCGCGCTGCACAATCCCAACCGACCCAACTACACTCTCACCGCGGAGGATCTCGAGCAGGGCCTGGCCCAACTGGTCGCCCGCGCGCATGAGCACGGCATCAAAGTGTTCGGAGCAACCCTCACGCCCTACAAGGGCGCGGGTTACTTTACTGAGAAGGGTGAGCAGATTCGCGAAGCAGTCAACCACTGGATTCTGACCTCTGGCGTCTTCGACGGCACGATCGACTTTGACAAGGCTACGCGCGACCCCGCCAGTCCGCTGGTCTTTGCCGCGCAGTACGATAGCAGCGATCACCTGCACCCCAAAGACGCGGGCTATTCCGCCATGGCCGACTCGATTGACCTCAGTCTCTTCCGCTAGGCGCTGAATCGTTGCGCGCTGAGGGCGGATGACTGGGATGGTTTCGCTCTTACCAGCGAAGGATCGGGAGCAGGCTCGAGTAGTCGTCGGTCCAGACTTTGAGTCCGGGGACGGGGACCTGTGGATGGGCTACAGCCGCGACTTCTGGCTGGGTGAAGAACTCGGGGTTGGCGCTGACCAGCATCCAGGTCGAGGTGTATTCGCCGGGCTCGTGGGTGAAGTCGGTGGAAACGCGCATAGCCTGCATTCCGGCGGATTGGGCAACGAGGTCGATGGCTGGTCCCAGATTGACGTGGCGATTGGAGATGTGAAAGGCCAGGACGCCGCCGGGGGCGAGATGGCGGCGGTAGAGATCGAGGGCCTCGCGCGTGAGCAGGTGCAGGGGGATGGCATCGCCGGAAAAGGCGTCGATGACCAGGACATCGAAATTCTGCGGCTCTTCACGGGCCAGCGAGGTGCGGGCGTCCCCTTCCACGATGTCGACGTGGGCGGCGGAGTCGCGGATGTAAGTGAAGACGTTGCGGGCAATTGGCGGGACGGCCGGGTTGATGTCGTAGAAACGGATCTGGTCTCCGGAGCGGCCATAGGCGGCGATGGTGCCGGCGCCAAGGCCGATGACGCCGATGCGGCGTGCGGCGCCCGCCGGGCGGCCAGCGCAACAAAAGCGAATGGCCAGACCAACGCCGGAGTCGCGGGCGTAGTAGGTGGTGGGGGTGTGGCGCATGGCGTCGTCGCCGAAGATTTGTGTGCCGTGCTGGATGCTCCCGTTCATCAGGGTGCGGGTGGTGGTTCCCGGATAGGTGACGCTTTGGGTGACGCGCAGGCTGGCGTAGAAGTTGCGAACCGAGACTGTGGCGTCGCGGAGATACGCGGTACGGACCATGAAGATGAGCACGATCATGGCGCCACTGGCGACGACCCACAGTAACCGCTGGCTCCAAGTCCCGCGCCAGTTGACGGCCAGTGCCAGAAGCGCCGTGATCAGAAACGTAATGGGCAGATCGAGATTGAGGCTGAAGATTAACGGCGCTGCAATCCCGACCAGGAACGAGCCGAGGGCGCCGCCGGCGGCAAACAGCAGGTAGAAGAGCGTGGCTTCCGACGCCCGCTGCGGACGCAGCCGGTATGCCTCGGAATGACAAAAGACGCAGGCAAAGAACAATTCGATAAGAAAGAAGAGGAGCGAGACCCACAACGGCCAGCCGGAATTGGTCTTTGACAGAGAATAGGCGAGGGCGCCCAGCATGACCACCATGAAGCGGGCAATGATGCCCCAGGGCAACAGGAAACGGAACTGAAAGGCAAGGATAAGTGTGATGAGATAGACGCCGAGGGGCAGGATCCAGAGCAGTGGTATGGCGGCCACGTTGGCGGTGAGATAGCTGGTGACGGCGCTCAATTGCATGGCCGCGCCCATGGGGAGGAGGACCCAGAGGACTTTGTGGGTCAACGGGGTGGGCGGGGCCGGCGGCATGGCGGGGTCGTCAGCGGAGAAGACTTGCGGCGAAGCGGCGGCGGAGCGGGTCTTGACGGCCAGGAAGACGGAGAGAACCGCGAACAGGACGAACCCGCAACACCAGGCAATGCGCTGGGCATGCAGCGTTAGATGGGGCTCAATGATGGTTGGATAAGAAGCGAGGGCGAGCAGCGAGGCCAGATTGGAAAGGGCGTAAAGGCGATAAGGGATCTGGCCGGTTTCGACGCGCGCCCACCAGACCTGGAGGAGGGGGCTGGTGGCCGCGAGCACGAGAAAAGGAAGGCCGATCCACAGGCTCAGTGCTGCGAATACAGTGACGATGGGATGGACATCCGCGTGGAATGGGGTGAACATTCGCACCACCCAGAGGATGGAGGCGGCGGCGGCCAGTGCCAATAGACCAAAGTGCACGGTCCACCGCGGGTGACGCGACAGCCAGTGCGCGTAGAGATAGCCGAGAACGAGCGCGGTCTGGAAGAAGACCAGGCAGGTGATCCAGACGGCTGCGGAACCGCCCAGGGTGGGAAGCAACTGCTTCGCGGCAATGGGCTCGACCAGAAAGAGCAGGAAAGATGCCAGGAAGATGGCGATGGCAAAGAGGAACCGCACTTGAGACATGCTCAACCCTTCAAAATTGGATTTCCGCAGGGACTCAAGCCCCTCGTCGTGCTCAACCGGTCTCGGACGAAATCGCGAAGCCTTCGGACGAAACTGCAGCGCAAAATTCCGTGAAAACGGATGCTATCACAGGGGTGCCTCGCTGAATGGAGAGCACCGCCTCGGTCGCGACCAGGAACGATTCGGCGCGGTTACTTTTCCGAGAATTTGCGCGCAGGCTCTCGCTTGGCAGCGCCGATCTGTCTCTAGGGCGGTTGGACCCTTGGGCACCGCGGGAAGTGGCGCGCGTCGGCCGTCGAAACTGGCCCGTGCTAGATTCTTATAACCCCGGTGAAGTTTTCTTTCCCCCAGCCGTTTGTCCAAAGAGACAGGATTGCGAGAGTCATGTCTGGTACGAGCGATACGCCCGGCAAAATCATCGTCGATGCAATAGAGACAGCGGAGTCGGAAACGATCGGTGCGTCGGCGCAGCGGAAAGCGTCGCTACGACTGCTGCCGCTGATGGGCATCGGCTACGGCCTGGCGTACATGGACCGGATCAACATCAGCTTTGCTTCGCTGCAGATGAACCGCGACCTGCACTTCAGCGCCACGGTCTACGGGTTCGGGGCGGGTCTGTTTTTTATCGGCTATGCGCTGTGCGAGGTGCCGTCGAACCTGCTGATGCTGCGCTTCGGAGCCACGCGCTGGCTGGCGCGGATCATGTTTTCGTGGGGGCTGCTGGCCATGGCCACGGCGTTTGTACGCACGCCTCTGGAGTTCGACGTGCTGCGATTCCTGCTGGGAGTGGCGGAGGCTGGGTTCTTTCCCGGTGTCATTTATTACCTGACGCTGTGGTTTCCGGCACAGATGCGGGCACGGGCGGTGAGCCGGTTTTACATCGCACTGCCACTGGCTTCCACGGTGATGGGGTCGCTCGCGGGATGGCTGCTGGGACTCGGAGGGAGATTCGGGCTGGCGGGATGGCAATGGCTGTTTCTGCTGGAGGGCTTGCCGTCCATCCTCTTCAGTGTCGTGATCTGGCGGCTTCTTCCCAATACTCCGGCGGAGGCCGCGTGGCTGACAGCGGAGGAGAAGCGCTGGCTGAAGCGCCAGCTTGCGATCGACGGCGCGCAGGCGCACCTTGGGCACGAATCGGGAGCTATGCGGGCGGTGATGTCGCCCAAAGTGTGGATGATCGGGGCGTTCTTTTTTTGCGCGCTGACGTGCAGCTATGGATATTCGTTCTCGGCGCCGGCCATATTACAGGGCGCGACCGGTTGGAGCGTGGCCCAGGTGGGCTACCTGGTGGCGGGACTCGGAATCGCCGGGGCGGTAGCCATGCTGGCGAACGGGGCGCATTCGGACCGCGTCCACGAGAGGAGCCTGCACTGCATTGTTCCCTGCGTGGTAATGGCGTCGAGCTACGGGATCGCCAGCGTTTCCGGTGCGGGATGGTTGACGGTGGCGGCGCTGGGGTCGAGCTTTGTGGCCTTCAATGCACTCCAAGGACCGGCACTGGCGGTGCCGACGCAGTTCCTCGCCGGTCGGGCCGCGGCGGCTGGAGTGGCGGCGATGAACACCATCACCATGTTCAGCGGATTCGTGGGTCCGGCCTGGATGGGGGTGATGAAAGACGCGACGGGGAGTTACCAGGCGGGACTGCGGGGATTGATGCTGCCCAGTCTGGCGGCGGCTGGGGTGATGTGGGCGCTGACGCGGAGTCTGGCGAGACTGCCGACCGCCCGGCTTACGAATTCGTCTCAGACAGGCGCGATCTCTCAGACAGAATGACTCGGCGCTGAATCCAAGGACGACCAGGTTGGCGAAATCACGGTGCTCTCGGAGGTAATGGAGGCCGGACAATCTATTGGGGTTTTTGGCCGGTTTCGACCCAGGTCTGGAGGTCGTTCCACGCGGATGAAGCCTGCGCAGGGGTGAATCCACAATGGGCGATGCCCTTCACGCTGGTGGTGGGAATCTTTTCCATGAGGGCAGGGACGGTGCGCTGGAGGAGATTGGCCTGGTTGCCAGTGCGCTCGACGGAGGCGCGCAGGGCTTCTTCCTGGGAGTACGGGACCAGGGAATCGACCTGGTTGTGAAGTGTGACGAGCGGCGTATCGAATATACCCGTGGACTGGTGCCAGACGGCGGCGCGGGCCACGGCGTTCGGGTCCGCGTGGAGGCGCTGGATGGAATGGTTCAGAGCACCGTTCTCCTCCGCGCTGAAAGAGGGAACGTGGTAGACACGCGCATCGTTGCCGGCGACCTGGCCGCCGTAGGTCCGGGTAAGGTCGTCCATGCCCAGCCCGAGGGTGACGATGGGAAACAGGAAAGATGCGACCTCGGCCGGGAGATCCGGAAGAAGCGGCGATGTTCCGGATGATGTGGTCTTCGAGGCCGTCGGGATGCGCGGCCGCGGCCTGGAAGAGCGCAAGGACAGGGCTCGATAGACGCTTGATCTGAACCAGGCGGTAGGGGGTTCCGGCGAAGCGGAGAAAGCGCGGCGGCTCCGGCGAAAGGGCGTCGTAAGCCAGGTCCTTGTTGCCCGGCAGCTCGTACTTTGTTCCCTGGGTGAAGTAGTTGTAGCTGGCGCGAACGTCGATGAGGTAGCCGATCTCGGAAGGCCAGCCGTCGACAACTCCGCAGACGGCAAGCGCCCCGGCGAACGTCTGCGGGTGCTGCTCGATGAGCGCCATGGTGATATTGCCGCCCATGGAGCCACCCGCCAGGTAAACGCGGGTCGCCCCCAGGCGATCGAGGAACTCCTTGAGGCGCAGAGTGTTGTAAGCGCCGGATTCAACGCCCATGCCGCTCTTGTCGAAGGCGCTCTCAGCGATCGCGAACCGGCGGCCATAGATGTAGTGGAAGAGTCCGGCGGCATCCTCGGCGAAGGGATCGGCGGCGATGGCAGTGGGCGAACCCGGCGTGGAATAGCCATGGGCAAACACCAGTCCCTGGTGATTCCAGTTGGCGGGGAAGCGAGCGGAAAATTGGCGCCCCGCGAGGCGGCCATCCATCAGAACGCCCCCGTCGGCGATCTGCTTGAGGGCCAGATCTGTAGCTCCGGCCGCCTTGGCGGCGGTCTGCAAGGCGCGGAACTCGGCGGTCGGCGCGCCGCCGCGACGGAGCCAGCTTGTTCCACACAAGGAACCCGGTCCCGGCGAGAAGGAGCAACAGTATCCCGACCCAAAGCCAGACATATTGACGCAGCCGGAAGGCAACGTTCCGCGAGGAGAGAGGGAGAGTCTCGAAGTCGTTCCGCCGAGTCATCCGCGTGTGTTGCTCCCATTGGTTGGCGCGTGTGCAGCGTTGCCGATACTCTGCATGGGCGGCTGAGTATGGAAGCCGCAACCCGATTTCAGAGCGGGCCGCGGCCGCCGAGTTTGATGTGATGCCAGATGTGCTGCCGTATTGACGTGTAGGCGATTCGATCGTAATCGAGCCGACGAACCACGGAAGCGCAACCCGGTGCGGTTTCTCATTTCCGAGAGCGAGGATGCCGAGGGAATCCATTCCCTGCCGCGATTCGCTGGTGCGAGTTGTCTCTTACTCCTGCTGGGTAATGTGAACGGGCCGCTGCAGACGGAAGGTGAGCAGCGTCTCGGCGGGCAGGAAGATCTGCTTGTTGCCGGTGAGCGCGCCACCCGCGGTTCCGGCGCCGCCGCCCGCCAGGGCGCCGATGGCTGCCCCTTTGCCACCGCCGGCGATGCCGCCGATGATGGCCCCCAGTCCGGCTCCGCCGCCGATGAAGCCGGCGCTGCGCTTGCCCTTGCCTTTTTCGGCTCGCTCGATGGTGCTGGTGGCTACGGGGTAGCTGCCCCACTTGGTGTGAACCCGTTCCAGCCGCAACTCAAGGCGCGCGCCACCCTTGAAGTGGCCCAGCGCCTTGGCGTCGACCACCGTACCCTCGGCGCGGGCTCCGCGCGGGATGACGACTTCCCCGTTCACCTGAACGTCCTGCGAGACGGTCGCGCGGAAGGTGTCACCCGGTTGACTGATCTTGGAGCCAAGGTCCTGGTCAAGGCGGACGGGAAGCCTTGTGCCGGCCGCCAGTTCGACAACCGCCGGCGGGGGCGGCGTTGGAGGCTGACCTTGCGGGGCTGGTTGGCCGGAGGGCGCGGGTTGGCTGCTCGCAGAGGTTTGACTGCCGGCCGGTTCAGCGGTTGGCGACGCTGGCTGCGGCGGCTGGGCCTGCGAGGCTTGCGGGGACGGACTGCCAGCGGTCTGGGTCTTGGTTCCCGAGTGGCATGCACTCAGCGAAAGGATCGCGCCGGCAAGGGCCAGAGGCGCGAGCGAAGAAAGCCGATGATCGAAGCTCATATTTGCCTGCTCCTTAGGAATTCATAGGGGCGAACGCCTCGCCGCTGACATATGGACGCCAAGCATATTGTAGGATGGCAAACCTCGGCCAATGGATTCGGCCGGGAGCGGTGCATAAAAGGGGACCGGCGGTGTGGTTGCACCGGCGGTCCCCTTTTTGCGCTGCTTTGAAACCTCGGTTAGACGACGTCGATGACGCCGTTCACGCCCTTGGGGAAGAATCCGCCGCGGCTGGTGCCGCTCTTGCTGGAGCCGTAGACGATCGCCAGCACTTCACTCGTGGTCCGGGTGGGCGCCAGGCCGTTGTGATCGTTGGTGAAGAGGTTGGGGCTCGAGGGCGGGGGCAGCACATCGTGCCAGTCGAGGGCGGTTGTCTTCACTCCATAGAGGTCGCAGAAGAGGCGCAGGTTGCCGGTGTGTTCCGCTTCGATGGCCAGGATTTGCGCGGCCACGGTCAGGTAAGCTTTGCTCGAGATGAACTGAGCAGCGCCCGCATAGGCCGATTCGCCCGTCTGTTCAAGGGCGCGGGAGACCGCGATCAACTGGTCCACGTTGGCGAACCCCACCCCCAGGGCATCCAGGTTGATCTCCGGCTTTGCCACCGCGGCGCTGCCCAGGGCTGCGCGAATGTACTTCACGTGCTCCTGCTCGTCAACCATGATGGAATTGAACGTCATAGCCAGCTGCGATGCGCAGGGTGCCGGTGATCGTCACCTTGCTGCCGCCGGTCGTAGGGCCATATGTTCCTGTCCCACTCACCTCAAAACCCGACTCTTCCAGCGTCTTTCCGGTCACGACAACCGTGTAGAACTCCGCTTCCAGATATTCCAGGTTCAGAGCGAAGTTGAGGATGTCCGCATCCGTCAAAGAAGCGGCCGCAACCGGGCTCGACCCAAGGCCAAGTCTGCTCGCCCCAGGCACGTGATCCAGCAATCCTAACTTGCTTCCAGCGACGGTCGCGCCGGCCACACCGAGACTGGTGAGTCCGACGCCTTTGAGAAAGCTCCGACGGTCTGCGATCAACCTGTCCAGATATTCTTGTTCCTTGTTCACGAATAACCTCCGTTTTCGCTTTGTTTTGGTACGAAAAACTTCGACTAACCAACGAGGGCAAGATCGAAGTGCGACCGGAGGCTATAACTTTCAAGTTCCCGGAGCCCTTCGAACCGCCTGGGGAGAACGATCGAAGGGGATTCCCTTCACAGCGAGTACGACTCAAAGCGGAGAATGGATTGGTGTGCAAGGGGGAATATTCTCGATTGCCTGTTGCGGACGCAGGCAAGGCGGATCTCCACGGAAATACAGAAGGCCAGGCGTCTCCTCTCTGACAAGGAGCATTCCGATCATGATTAGGCAAACAGCCGGTGCCGGTACGCCGTCCAACGAGTCATGCGGACCATCACGCTTGAAGAACACTTCGTCACTCGATCTTTCCTGCGGGCTACGGGCACGGCGGAGCGAAGGGCTCCCGCGGCGCTCGCCGCGCTGCAACCGAAACTCCTCGATCTCGGCGCCGGCCGCGTCGCTGAGATGGATGCCTCAGGAATCGACGTCCAGGTGCTGTCGCTCGCATCCATGGGTTTCGACGCCCTCGATGCCGCCACAGCTACTGCACTGGCCTGCGACGTGAACGACGAACTGGCCGACGCAGTGCGGGCGTACCCCACGCGGTTTGCGGGTTTTGCTGCGCTGGGGCTCAAAGACCCTGCCGCCGCGGCGGCGGAACTGGAGCGCTGCGTGACTCACCTGGGTTTCAAGGGCGCGCTCGTCGACGGAACTACAGGGGGGCTATTTCTGGACGCTCCGCGCTTCCTGCCCGTCTTCGAGGCTGCCGCTCACCTGGGCGTGCCGATCTATCTCCATCCGGCGCCGCCGCCCGAGCCTGTGCGCGAGGCGTATTTCTCCGGGCTTCCCGGCGAACTCGGCTTTCTTTTGTCCATTGCCGGCTGGGGCTGGCATGCGGAGACGGGCCTGCACACCCTTCGCCTGATCGTCTCGGGACTATTCGATCGATTGCCGGGACTGCAGCTGATTATCGGCCATATGGGGGAGGGCCTGCCGTATGCGCTGGCGCGGTCCAGCGGTGTGCTCTCGCATGCCGCCCCGCACTTGGGGCAGCCGGTCGCCGCCTACTTTCAGTCCAACATTCACCTGACCACCAGCGGCTACTTTACCGCCCCACCGTTGCGCTGCGCACTTGAGGTGGTCGGCATCGACCGCCTGCAGTTTTCGATCGACTACCCCTACAGCCCCAATACACGAGGCCGGGCATTCCTCGACGAGCTGTCCGGGATTCTCAGCGACGAGGAGATGGCACGGTTCACTTCCCGCAATGCGGAAGCGCTGCTCAGACTGGATTCCCAGATTTGACGACGGCGCTTCGCTTTGCTTTGCGTGCCGGAAAAACCAGCAATTGCGCAAATACCGGCGGTACTTGCGCAATCCGAGGAAAAGGCGAAGAAGAAGAGGATGCGTGCCTAGATGTCGAGGTTCTTGACGTCCAGGGCGTTGTCCTCGATGAACTTGCGGCGGGCTTCGACGTCTTCGCCCATGAGAGTGGTGAAGATAGCCTCGGTCTCGGCAATGTCTTCGAGCTTGACCGAGAGCAGGGTACGGCGCTCGGGGTCCATTGTGGTCTCCCAGAGCTGGGTTGAAGTCATTTCGCCCAGGCCCTTGTAGCGCTGGACCTGATAATCCTTCTTGCCCTGCTCGACGATGTAGGAGAACAGTTCGCGGGCGGTCTGCTTTTCGACCGGCTCGCGCAGGGTTCGAGCGGTGCGCGCGGCGGCCTTGGCTTCGGCACGGACCTCAGCGCTGCCGGCGGAAGGTGCGCCTTCGGCGGCGGGCTCTTCTTCTGCCTCGGCGGCGGCTTCGGCCGAGGCGCCCTTGGCAGCAAACTCGATGAGGAACGGCGGCTCCAGGTAATCCTTGATCTGCGAGAACTTGGCCATCATCTGGCGGAACTCGGGGCTGGAGGCCAGGGTCCAGTCGACGCAGCGGGTGGCGCCCTGCGAATCGGTGAAGCAGAGCGACCAGGTGTGGTGCTCCTCGTCCTCGAGGGGCGCGCCCACCTTGATCTGAAACTCGTCGGCGAGTTCAGTCAGCCTTTCGTGAAGAAAACGAAGCTTCTCCGGAACCGTGCTTTCGGTCTTGGACGTAAAGTCGGAGCGGTGCACCAGTTCGGCACGGGCCAGAAGTTCGGTGAGTTTCTCGTTGCGGATGCGCTTGTCGACCTTCTCCGCGAAGCCCAGGTATTCGTTGAGGAAACCCATGAAGCGGGTGAGGTCGGCGCCGTCGATCTTGCTGGCATTCTCGCCGTGACGCACGATGATGCCTTCGGAGGCGCGCTTGACCATGACCTTGACGAACTCGCGGTCGTCCTTGATGTACTGCTCGAAGCGGCCCTTCTTGATCTTGTAGAGCGGCGGCTGGGCGATGTAGACGTTGTCGCGCTTGATCAGTTCCGTCATATGGCGGAAAAAGAAGGTCAGCAGCAGGGTGCGGATGTGCGAGCCGTCCACGTCGGCGTCGGTCATCAGAATGATTTTGCCGTAGCGGAGCTTGGAGGAGTCGAAGTCGTCTTTACCGATGCCGCAGCCGAGTGCGGTAATCATGGCGCGGATTTCCTCATGGCCCAGCATCTTGTCGTAGCGGGCCTTCTCGACATTGAGGATCTTGCCCTTGAGAGGCAGGATGGCCTGGAAGCGGCGGTCGCGGCCCTGCTTGGCGGTGCCCCCGGCGCTCTCGCCCTCGACGAGGTAGAGTTCGCAGCGGTCGGGATTGCGCTCGGAGCAGTCGGCCAGTTTGCCGGGCAGGCCGCCGCCGTCGAGCGCCCCCTTGCGGCGGGTGAGGTCGCGGGCCTTGCGGGCTGCTTCCCGTGCACGTGCGGCCTCGATGGCCTTGTTGATGATGCGCTTGGCCACCGGCGGGTTCTGCTCGAGGAACATGCCCAGGCGCTCGTTGACAAAGGCCTGGACGATGCCGGCGATGTCGGAATTGAGCTTGCCCTTGGTCTGCCCCTCAAACTGGGGCTGGGGCAGCTTGACGCTTACCACGGCCACCAGGCCCTCGCGGACGTCGTCGCCGCTCAGGTTTTCCTTCAGGTCTTTGAACAGGCCGAGCGACTGGCCGATGGCGTTGATGGTGCGAGTCAGCGAGGTGCGAAAGCCGGACAGGTGCGAGCCGCCATCGACGGTGTTGATGTTGTTGGCGAAGCTGAAGACGCTCTCTGAATAGCTGTCGTTGTACTGGAGGGCGATCTCCATGTCCACGCCGTCGCGCTTGGCCTCCATGACGATCGGCTTCTCATGCAGGACCTGCTTGCCCCGGTTAAGGTGCTTGACGAACTCCGCGATTCCCCCCGCATAGCGAAACTCGGTCCGCTTGGAGTCGCCGGTCTTGGGATCGGCGGTGCGCTCGTCGGTGAGGGAGATCTCGAGACCCTTGTTCAGAAAAGCCAGCTCGCGCAGGCGCTGGGCCAGCGTGTCGTAGTTGTATTCTGTGACCGCGAAGATGCTCTTGTCGGGCAGGAAGTGGACCTTGGTGCCGCGTTTTTTGCTGGTTCCGGCCTGGCGCAATTCGCTGACCGGCAGTCCGCAACTGAAGTCCATCTCCCAGGTGTGACCGTCGCGCCAGATCTCGACGTTGAATTCCTGGCTGAGAGCGTTGACGCAGCTGACACCGACGCCGTGGAGACCGCCCGAGACCTTGTAGGTGGAGGCATCGAATTTGCCCCCGGCATGGAGTTTGGTCAGGACCACCTGGACAGCGGGCATCATCTGCCCATTGGGCAGGGCCATCATGTCAACCGGGATACCGCGCCCGTCGTCAACCACGGTGATGGAGTTGTCGACGTGGATGATGACTTCAATCTTCTTGGCATAGCCGGCCAGGGCTTCGTCGACGGAATTATCGACCACTTCGTAGACGAGGTGGTGCAGGCCCATTTCGCCCGTGGAGCCGATATACATGGCCGGACGAAGACGAACCGCCTCGAGTCCCTCGAGGATTTTGATATTTTCGCCGGTGTAGCTGTCGTTGTCGCCGGACATGGGGAGAATGCTGGGTGCTTCAGTCGCCATAGGTTTCCGATCGGCCTTCGCGTCGGGCTCCGGCATGGATAAGCGGTCGCAGGATTCGATTTTCCAGTCCAGGTTCCGGGAATCAGCCGGGCTGGCTCCGGAGGATTAACCGCTTGAAAAAGGGGGCCTTTTGCGCGAATTAGCCTATAACGATTTTACCATGTGAAGGGCGTAAAAAGGGGGTGAAAGGGGATCTCACCCATCGGTAATCTGAAGCAGATTACCCCTTCGCTAGCGAACCTGTGTTACTGTAATAAGAAAAACTTTCGAATATATCTGAAAAAGGTGGACTTAGAACTGCATTTATAGTCTAGGATTCTAGTAACGCCGGGAGAGTACCTTCTGTCGGCCTGACTTGATTAAAGGGAGTTACTTATCATGAAAACTGTCCTTCGCATTTTCGCTCTTTCCGTGGTCGTCGCCGGCGCCGCTGCATCTGTTTCTTCTTCCTCTACCCACAGCATGCTGAGCCATCAATCGGCTGCCGCGAGTTTGCCCATACCTGGGTGCGGACCGCATGTTCCGACCTGCCCGCCTCCCGGAAGCAACCAGTAATAATTAAAAGGAATTAACGGTAATTGCACGAAAGTGCTACCGCGTCAACCACTTTTTGCTTTGTGAGTTGAGGAAATAGGCGCTATCCTGAGGTCTCTATCGGGATGGTGAAAGGTCCTCTATGCCTCTAAACCTCGCAATGTCCGTAATGAGTGTCGCCGAGTTTGCCCTGTGGGCTTTGCTTGGCTACCTGTTCTGGACCAAGAAGCTGCAGCGCCGCTTTCCGGCGATGAATGCGTACCTGCTGCTCCGCGTGGGCTCGATGCCGGTCCTGCTGCTGCTTCTGTTCGGGCAGGCGCAGCATTGGCTTAACGACTATTGCTTCGCGATTTACTTCTTCGCGTATTGGGCTGTCTATCTCGCCAGTGCCATCATCTTGTTTTTCGTGACCATGGAAGTATTCCGGTCGGCCCTGACTTCCTTCCCCGGGCTGGTGAAATTCGGCCTGGTCATCTTCCGCTGGGCGGCGGTCGTTTCGGTCATCGTAAGTCTTGCTTCCATCTCCTACTCGCACAAGGGGATCCTGATTCTCCCCGATATGGCGTACGGGCTGATGCGCTCGGTCAGCATTCTTGAACTCTGTCTCCTGGCGTTCCTCTGCTTCAGCATGAATGCGCTGAAGCTCTCGATGCGGGACCTGCCCTTTGGCATCGCCCTGGGATTCGGACTCCTCTCCTCCAACGACTTCGTGGTCGCCTCGCTGGTTTCGCGGAATACGTCCCTCACCAGCCCTCTCGAGTTTGTGAGCGAAGCGCTCACCCTGGCGACGCTGGGCATCTGGACAATCTATGTAGCGTTGCCGGAACCTGTCCGGAAGCCGATGGTAATCCCAGCCAACTCAACCATTTACCGCTGGAACGAGATCGCTTCGGCCTTGGGCCATACCGGAACCCAAGTCGCGATGCAGCAACCGGCGAACAGTTTCTTCCTGACCGATGTCGAAAAGGTAGTCGACAAAGTGCTCACCCGCAACCTGCGCGAGAGCGAATCAAAGTCGTAGGTTTTCAGCGTCTCCGGTTTTTAGCAGCGAGCTCCTTGGGGGAGTCAAGCGACAGGCGGGTCGGGACCTTCGGGTTGCGGCCCGTTTGTTTTTGCGCGAATGATAGGAGCCGGGGTCGCCTCGGGATAATCAGGAAACGCCAAAAGGCCACGGCTGGCTGCCGTGGCCTTTTGGCGTTGAATGGAGGTTAACGCTTTTATCTACGCAGTTACTCAGCCGCAACCGGCTCGATGGAGGCGAAGCGGCCGCGATTGCCGCGATCGGCGAACTTGACGCGACCGGTAACCTTGGCGAAGAGCGTATCGTCGGAGCCGATGCCCACGTTGAGACCGGGCTTGATTTTGGTGCCGCGCTGACGGATGATGATGGACCCGCCGGTGATGAGTTCGCCGGCAAAGGCCTTCACGCCCAGCCGCTGTGCATTGGAGTCGCGTCCGTTTGTGGAGCTGCCCCCACCCTTTTTATGTGCCATTGCCGAATCCTCTTCTCAAGCCGCCAGCTGTCAGCTGTCAGCCTTTCGTTCTTTGCCCGATTGGGCCACTGCTTGCGTTCTCGCGGTTCGTTCTGAAAGCGGAGAACTTCGTCTTACTTGACTTCGGAGGTATAGGTAACGCCATCGGCCTCAATGGCCTTGATGCGCACCTCGGTGAAATTCTGCCGGTGTCCCTGCATCTTCTTGTACTGCTTCTTCCGCTTGAGGTGGAAGACCAGGATCTTGTCGCCGCGACCTTCGCCGAGAATCTCGGCAGTTACCTTGGCGGCACCGGGCTTCCCCATGCTGCCGGGCTCGCCCGAGAGCGCCAGGACGTCGCTGAACTCGATGGTCTGGTCACCAGACGTGGAGACAACGCTCTCAATCTTCACAACGTCGCCCGGGGCGACACGATACTGCTTTCCGCCGGTGCGTAAAACTGCGTACATAAACCCTCCAGAGCGCGGATCGCGCGGCTGCGGATCGGCTCCAAGAAATCTGAAAAACTCGGGCGGAAACTTCCGTGCCGCGGTACGCTCAAGCCCCCGATATTTCTGGACGAGCGTCTGGCTCCGCGACATCAGGCAGGAATCGCCAAACTAGAGTAGTTTACCGGCTTTGCGCCCGAAGGTCAACGCTTGACGAGAATTCGTACCGGCTTTCAATCCCCATGAAATCAAATCAGGAAAGCGAAACGGCAAATGGAAGCGGCCCTTCTCCACGAGCACGGGAAGATGAGAAATGGTGTGGTTGGACAGCAGAAAACGGCATTTCAAAGCGCGGCGTCGGCTGAACATCCGGGCTTGCCCCAGGGGTCGACTCAGGGTGCGTTCTTTCGTTGTGCCGAAGGGTATTTATTGGTAGATTCACAGTCATGCATTTTGGCCCCAAAACCGCTAACCGGAAGATGCGCTTTCTTCCGCTGATTGCCGCGACCTTCTTTATGGTTTCGGGGGGACCGTATGCGATCGAAGACATCCTGGGCGGCGCCGGTTTTGCCCGTGCCATCGTGATTCTTCTGTTGTTGCCGTTTGTCTGGAGCCTGCCTACGGCGCTGATGATCGGCGAACTGGCCAGCGCGATTCCCGCCGATGGCGGCTTCTATATCTGGGTGCGACGGGCGCTGGGTCCGTTCTGGGGATATCAGGAGGGATGGCTCTCGCTCTCGGCCAGCGTATTCGATATGGCCATCTATCCCGCATTCTGTGTAAGCTACCTGGGCAAATTTGATCCCGCGCTCACCGCCGGCTGGCATGGATATGCCTGGTCGCTGGGCGTGGTGGTTCTGTGCTGTGCGTGGAATCTGCGCGGCGCGCCCGCAGTGGGGGACGATTCGGTATGGATGTCGGCGCTGCTGTTGGCGCCGTTCGCCGTGTTTGTGGTGCTTGGGATGTGGCACGGATTCACCCAGCATCCGGCCGTGCAGTGGAGTTCGCCGGCAAATGCTTCAGCTCTTTCGACGGCAATCCTGGTGGCGATGTGGAACTACATGGGCTGGGACAATGCTTCCACCGTGGCGCAGGAGGTGGAAGATCCGCAGCGGGCCTATCCGCGAGCGATGATCGCCACGACCATGGTGGTTGCGCTCACATATGTCTTACCGCTGGTGGCAATTGCCGTGGCGGGGCTATCGGTGGACAGCTTCTCAACCGGCGACTGGATGACAGCCGCGAACCGGCTTGGCGGCCCGTTGCTGGGAATGGCCGTCGCGGCAGGTGGAGTCATTACGGGCGTAGGCATGTTCAATGCGCTGGTGATGAGCTATACGCGCCTGCCGATGGCGATGGCCGAGGATGGCATGCTGCCGCGGGTGATGGCGAGGCGCAACGGCCGCGACGTTCCGTGGGTGAGCGTGCTGATGTGCGGGCTGGCGTGGGCCTTAGCGCTCAAGCTGCCGTTCGAGCGGCTCATTTCGATTGATCTGATTCTCTACGGATCGAGCCTGCTGCTGGAGTTTGTGGCGCTGGCGGTGCTCCGCTTCAAAGAGCCCGGGCTGGTTCGTCCATTCAAGGCAGGAGGGCTGGCGTTAGCGTGTTCCCTCGGCCTGGGGCCTGCAGCGCTGATCGCGTACGCTCTTTACGCATCGCGGACGGAAGAGATGAAGATTGGTCAAAGCTCGATGCCGGCCCTCGTCTTTTCCCTGCTGGTTGGGCTCCTGGGGCCGATCCTCTATTGGTTCACAGCAGCACCGAGGGTTCGAAGGCTGGCAGCGGCATCGGCGGATTGACATCCTCAACGCAAACGAGGCGGGGGGCCTTCCTCCCCCCGCCTCGGCGCCAGGCTCTGATTGTTGTTTACACAGTCGCTTCGAGATTGACGCGGTCGGCAATTTCGCTCAGAACCGCATCGGCATTTTCTTCTTCGGCCTCGACGGACTCGAGCAGCGCCGCATCTTCGTCCAGGCCCAGGATCTCTGCCCAGCGGCGCAGGGTGCCGTAGACAGCGATTTCGTGGTGCTCCACCTGCTGCGCCGCACCGATCAAGGCGATGTCGCGGACTGAAGGGTCGGTCGCGTCCTTGATGGTGTCAGAAGCTTCCGACGTGAGGCCGCCGATCACCTTACAGGTTTCCGTTGCGGCTTCGCCGATGTGCTTCCGGAGCAGCCGCTCGACCGTCGAAACATGGCCTTGCGTTTCATCCAGGTGCAGGCGGAATGCATCGGAGAGTTCGGGATCGGTGGAGTTATCGATCAGGTCAGGAAGGGCCTTGGTGATCTTCTGTTCCATGTCCAGGGCCTTCTTGAGGTTGTCGATATAGAGGGTGCGAAGATCTTCGATGTGTGCTGAAAACAACTTCATACGGTTATCCTCCGTGGCTTTGGTGTTGATATTCCCGGGCAAGGGCATTCGCTAATTGGAACTGGGCGTGGAGAAAAATATCCCCGCACCTGCAATGGCTTATAGGCGCTTGACGAGCGACGTCCTGGAGATTCAGGCCTTTCTTGTGCAACATTTCATGAGGATTTCAAGACCGATGGTCCGGGATCGCATTCGAATCCTTGGAAACTGGGATCCGCCGATTCCGGGTGCTCCACCGCCCAGCTACTAGGAGAGAGGTTCCAGGGCGTTGGTTGCTCGGAACACGGAAAGCCATAGCCGTGGGAAGAGCGCGCTGGACGATGGGGTTTTGCGGAGCCAGGCTTTTCGCCAATAGACAAAAGGGCCGCCTTTGCGGCGACCCTGGAACTGCACTTCGAGTCTCGATTATTTAACGGCCTTGACGGGCGCCTCGAGTTGTTTAGTCGGGGATTTCTTTTCCTTGTTGTCTTGAAACTGCTTGACAGCGCCAAGGACGTGATCCCGAGCGTAGGCCGCGTCATGCCATCCCTTGATCTCCACGCGCTTGCCTTCGAGATCTTTGTAAATTGAAAAGAA
The DNA here is from genome assembly GCA_963737665.1 of uncultured Acidobacteriaceae bacterium. Lineage (GTDB taxonomy): Bacteria > Acidobacteriota > Terriglobia > Terriglobales > Acidobacteriaceae > Telmatobacter. The sequence goes on along the minus strand of CAVTTW010000009.1, from coordinate 405,194 downwards.
GTGGGTGATCTCCTTGAGCATGTGGGGATAGATGTCGGTGTAATTCCACACGTTGGTGTAGCGGGGATTATTTTTTCCCACCGCCAGGACTTTTTCGTCGAGAACCCCCTGGTCGAGCATCTCCAGCAGGCCGATGGGCCGGACCTCCTGCACGCAGCCGGGGAAGCTTGGGCTTGGCACCAGCACCAGAACGTCGAGGGGATCGCCATCGTCGCTCAGCGTCGAGGGGATGAAACCATAATCGCCGGGATAGTGCACCGGGGAATGCAGGTTTCGGTCGAGCTTGAAGACGTGAAGCTCTTTGTCGTATTCGAACTTATTGGTGTTGTCCTTCGGAATTTCGACGACCGCGCGAAATACTTCAGGGGCGCGCTCACCGATTGGCAGCTCCAGATAGTTGACCATCTTTTGTACTCTCCTGCTTTAGCGATCCAGATGAAGGGTTCGGTTAGATTCTGACACTCGGAAACCGGTTGACCATGCCGCTGCGCCAAATCGGGACGACCATGGGGCCCGGGAATAGGAACGAGGCATCTGCAGAAGACCTGGCACGTGATCGAGGTGCCGCACAACTTGCCCCTCGCAAAGCACGTCACCGGCCCACCGCCGGAACCACGCAGAATCCCGCAAACTACGTTACAGTCCCGATTCTACTTGCTCGGGGTGATGTCGGAAAGGTGATTGGAGCCCTGACGGCTCGACAACGCGCCAAGGCTGGCCTTTCAGCCCGATCGGGCAACCACAGTTTGCTTGCATTGGTGGTGATCTGAATCACCTATGCCTCTGGCTATGAATTGGAGTCGCATTGATTCCGAGGAAAATCCGGGGTATTTGGCGCATCGCCTTCGCATCGGGGGTGACAAGGGTCACAGTTGTAAAAGTCAATTTCGCGCTACGTTTTGGGCGGGCCAGCGAATTTTCGGGCAATTATGCCAATACCGCGAGGTTGAGCATGTACATTCCCTATTGCCGTGAGCGGGTCATCAGGAAAACTACAGCGAAAGAATGCCTGGTGTTGTTTGTCGATATACACCGGGGAACCGTCGATCTGATTGTGTCGCGTGGATCCGGAGAGGTAATTCAGGGCGTTCCGTTCTCGGAGTTGGCCCCGCTGCGTCCAACGGCAATTCTCGCATGATCGCGAAGCCTCTCGTGTCGCGGCGCGGCGAGTAGCCGGGGATGGTTCAGTTGTTCCGCCGCTGCCCTCTCATGTCCTTCATGGTCTGAAGTCGAGCGCTATGGACGTTTGTGCCGGGGTACGAGAGGTGTTCCCTGCCCTCCAGGCGGTATCCTGCCGGGCGATGAATCGGGCGCGCCAGGGGCCTGAATTTTCTGCTTTTCCCAAACATTGGCGTCCCTTTTGAATCAATGCCCTGGTGCGCCGCGGCACCGCGCGGGATAGGGAAAATGCGGCGAGTCCACATGGTACGCTGGATGGTGTTGAGGTGGGCATTCCATTGAAGATTCACGAGTATCAAGCGAAAGAAATCCTGGCCAAGTATGGCGTGCCGGTTCCCAGGGGGGAGATGGCCAACACGCTGGAAGAGGCGAATGTTGTGGCGCGCCGATTGTTTGCGGAGGGCGCCAGTGGGGTTGTGGTGAAGGCGCAAATTCACGCCGGCGGCCGCGGCAAGGGCGGCGGCGTAAAGGTTGCGCGTACCCGCGAAGATGCGGACATGCACGCTAAGAACATCCTGGGCATGCAACTGGTGACGCACCAGACCGGCCCCCAGGGGCAGAAGGTGCAGCGGCTTCTGATCGAAGAGACAGCGGCTATCGATCGAGAGTTGTATCTCGGGATTGTGTTGGACCGGGTTACGGGCAAGATGGTTTTCATGGCGTCGCAGGCAGGCGGCATGGAGATCGAGGAGGTCGCAGCCAAGGATCCGGACGCGATTTACAAGGAGAGCATCGATCCGGCGGTTGGATTCGGCGCGTGGCAGGCGCGCAAGCTGGCGTTTGCGCTGGGACTGAAGCCAACGCAACTGAGCCAGGCAGTCGCGTTCTTCCAGAGCCTGTATAAGGCCGTGCTTGATACAGACGCTTCGCTGGTGGAGATCAATCCGTTTATCACCACCAAAGATGACAAGCTGTTCGCGCTGGACGCCAAGGTGACGTTTGACGACAATGCGCTGTTCCGGCACCCGGATATCAAGGCGCTGCGCGATACGGCCGAGGAAGATCCCCTGGAAGTCGAGGCGTCGAAGTACGCGCTGAACTACATCAAGCTGGATGGGTCGATAGCATGCATGGTCAATGGCGCCGGCCTGGCGATGGCGACCATGGACATCATTCAGTATGCGGGCGGGAGTCCGGCGAACTTCCTCGACGTAGGCGGCGGCGCTACCCAGGAACAGATCGAGCATGCCTTCGAGATCCTGCTATCGGATGAGAATGTGAAGGCGATTTTCATCAATATCTTTGGGGGCATTCTGCGCGTGGACCGGCTGGCGACGGGCGTAGTGGCGGCGGCGCGGAATCTGAATGTAAAGGTGCCCATCGTGCTGCGGCTGGAGGGAACGAACGTGGAAGAGGGACGGCAGATTCTTAAGGAGTCAGGTCTGAACTTCCAGGTGGGCGCAACGATGAAGGAAGCCGCGGATCTGGTGGTAAAGGCAGCTGCTAGCCGCTAGCTGTCAGCCGTCAGCTTTCAGCTGTCAGCTGAGTCTCTCCGCAGGGAACATAGCATGCCGCAGGACGCACAGGACTTAACCGTTTGGCAACGAGCGATCGAATTGACTGTTTGCATCTACCGTTTGACCCAGGACTTTTCCTAAACAGGAAACATATGGCCTGGTTTCGCAATTGCGGCGTGCCAGCATTTCCATCGCCAGCAATATTGCCGAAGGTCGGGGACGGTTGAATTCGGCGGAGTTCAGGCAATTTCTCGGGATAGCTCTGGGATCGACTTTCGAAGTCAAGACCCAGCTTATCGTTGCCAGGAGGTTAGAAATGGGACCCGCTAAGGCAATTGATGAGGCTGCGGCCCTGAGCGAAGAAGTTTCTAAGATGCTTACCTCGTTCATCGAAAAACTGGGCTCAAAGGCGAAGCGTGGTTCGCTGAGAGCTGAAAGCTGAGAGCTAGGAGCTTGCGAATGGCTGTATTAGTAGATAACAACACGCGCTTGATTGTTCAGGGCATCACAGGCAAGGAAGGGACCTTTCACGCCAAGGGGTGCGCGGAGTACGGCACCAAGGTCGTCGGCGGGGTAACGCCGGGCAAGGGCGGAACGACCCATGAGGGGTGGCCGGTATTCAACACGGTGGCCGACGCGGTGAAGGAGACGGGCGCGAACGCGACCATGATCTTTGTGCCGCCGCCGTTCGCAGCCGATGCGATTCTGGAAGCCGAAGACGCGGGGATTCCACTCATCGTGTGTATCACGGAGGGGATTCCGACTCTTGACATGGTCAAGGTCTGGGCCAAGATCAAGACGTCGAAGTCGCGGCTGATCGGGCCCAATTGCCCTGGGGTGATTTCGCCGGGGATGGCCAAGATCGGCATCATGCCGGGGCGCATTCACAAGCAGGGCTCGGTGGGGATCGTCTCGCGCTCGGGCACGCTGACGTATGAGGCGGTGCATCAACTGACGCAGCGCGGGATTGGGCAGTCGACGGCCATCGGCATTGGCGGCGACCCCATCATCGGGACCACGCATATCGATGCGATGCGCCTGCTGAACGAGGATCCGGACACCGAGGCCATCATCATGATCGGCGAGATCGGCGGCACCAACGAAGAGGCGGCGGCCGAGTATGTGAAGGAACACGTCAGGAAGCCGGTGGTGGGGTTCATTGCCGGGCAGACCGCGCCTCCCGGACGCCGGATGGGCCATGCGGGCGCGATCATCTCGGGCGGCCAGGGGACGGCTAAAGACAAGATGGCAGCCATGACCGCAGCGGGAATTCACGTAGTCGTTTCGCCGGCAGAGATCGGGGAAACCATGGCCAAGGCGATGGGGAAGTAATACTTCGGATTCTGACTCTTCCAACTGACCCCGTCACCATTCGAGGGTGACGGGGTTTTTCTCAGGGCGTTATTGCGGTGAGGAAGTTTCCGCTGCGTTGCCTGGAGCCACTTTGGCGATCAGCTTGTCGATCAAGGATTGCGTCTCCGGGGAGTCAAGGTCATTCTCCTCGACCACGACGGCAAATCCGGCCAGGCGGTTGATATCCACGGCGGGTCTCTTGACCACCGACGCCTGATATTCCTGGTTATAAACGGCGGCCACGTAATCGCCCAGCGCGTGTTCGTCCTCCCCGGTGGGATCGGGAAGGATGATGATGCTGACCCCGTCTTTGCCTTCTTTGCGGATCGCATTCAACTCCGTCTCAACGCCGGGGGTGAGGGTGTCCATGTGCATGACAATGAGCGATGCGAGCTTTAAGAGCGCGCGCAGGACGTATTCCCAGTAGGCGTCGCGGATTTCAAGTTTGGGAATGCGCCGCTGGATGTCGGGTGCCTCGATCGCCTGCGGGTTCCAGATGCCGACGGCGGACAGACGGTCATCGAGAATTTCCGCGACGGTCTCTTCCACCTTTGTGTACTGCATATTGATCGAGCGAACCGGCACGTAGTCCGCCTGGGTGGGCGTCAGTTGGACCTGCGATGCTTCCAAATCGAAGCTGCGCAGGAACAGGGCGAACGGCTTGTGGTCTCTCCAGTAGGCTTCGAGGACCTGTAAGGCGTTGACATGGCTTTCGAAGGCAGCGGCCAAGTCCTTGGCAACCATCTCCCGCAAACGCTTTAAATATTCGTCGGCCGTGTCAGCATGCGCAGGATCTTCCCGCTTGATGCGCTCCATCTCCCGGGCCTGTTCAAGATTCGCAGGCAGCGTGGCGGCGTGACCGGCGGGGCGAAGCAGGGAAAGAAGACGCGGATAGGTGACGAGCGCGTTGCCAACGATGGCCTGAATGGCGGGCTCCGGGGCTTTCTCGAAGAGAGTGATCAAGTCACGGAGGTCGACCACAACGTTCGCGGATGTTTGAGACGCAGCGATGCACGCGACCTTGGCAGCGATGGAGCGTGCGACACGCTCCCGGACGGCGGAGTCTTCGTCCTGGCGGCAATGGGAAATCGCGGCCTCGTAGGCGGCAATAGCGGCAGCTAACCGGCGCGCGTCCTGGAGGGCGACACCCTTGTTGTAGAGGGCCATGCAGACATAGCGGCGAAAGGTCAGATCGGGCATGGTGCCGAAGCGGGCGACGATGTCGTCGAAGACTGCGACGGCCTGGTCGGTGGCGGCGGCGAAGCGATAGCAGGTGGCCTTGTTGAACAGGGCCCCGGCGGTCTTCACGACCATCCAGGGCTCCGAGGCGGGAGCGCAGCGAGCAATCACGTCGTCAAAACGGGCGATGGCCGTTGTCTTGTCTCCGGCGGTAGCAGCCCTGACGCCCTCATCGTAGAGCGTATTGCAAAGGCCCTCGGACGTAGCTTCCATCGAGCACCTCGAAATAGATCGTTCGCGGAGACCTGTCGGCTCTGAGCGTTTCCACGGGATCGCATCGGAGTTTACCAGACCCGGCAGGGGTTGGGGCTGACCATCTTCGCATCCTTCTTGCAGCTAAAGCTCTTGGCGAATTCGGGCAGGTCCTGGAGCACAGTGTTGGTGCGGTATTCGTCGGGGGCGTGGGGGTCGGTCTGCGCCTGGGTGCGCAACTGCTCGGGACGGGTCTGCGTGCACCACTGTTGCGCATAGGCCACCCAGAAGCGCTGGTCGGGGGTATAGCCGTCGATCTCGGCGTGCATGTCGAGGTGCTGGGCTTCGGTCTTGTCGAGCCACGCCAGCCACGCCAGCCACAATCCGCCCAGGTCGGCGAGGTTTTCTCCCAGGGTCAGCTTGCCGTTGAGGTGAACGCCGGGAACGGCTTCGATGGCGTCGTATTGCTTGACCATGCAACTGGTACGGTCGGTGAACTTCTGCTCGTCGTCCTTGGTCCACCAGTCCTTGAGGTTGCCGTCCTTGTCGTACTGGCGGCCTTCGTCGTCGAAGCCGTGAGTGAGTTCGTGGCCCACGGTCGAGCCCATGTCGCCGTAGTTGGCGGCGTCGTCCTCCTTGTCGCTGAAGAAGGGCGGCTGGAAGTAGCCGGCGGGAAAGTTCACGTTGTTCTGCTGCGGATCGTAATAGGCGTTGACCGTGGGCGGGGACATGTACCACTCGCCCTTGTCGACGGGCTTGCCGATCTTGGCCAGGTCGCGGGCCCAGTCGAATTCGCGAACGCGCTCCTCGTTGCCAATGGAGTCGCCGCGCACGATTTCCAGCTTGGAATAATCGCGCCACTTGTCGGGATAGCCGATCTTGTTCATCACCGTCTTGCAGCTTTTCCTGGGCCTTGGCCTTGGTTTCGGCGGACATCCAGTCGAGGCCGTCGATGTCTTTGGACATGGCCTGTTCGATGGCCAGGGTCATGTTGAGGGCGCGCTGCTTCTCCCGCGGTGGGAAGTATTTGGCGACGTAGACCTGTCCGAGCGCTTCGCCCATCTCGCGGTCGATCCGGCTGGTGCAGCGCTTCCAGCGCTCCTGCTGCTTTTCGGCGCCGTTCAGGGTGTGCGCGTAGAAGTTCCAGCTCTCGGTTTCAAACGCCTCGGGCATGCTGGTATTCGCGTAAGCGTGGAGCAGGTGCCAGCGCAGATAGGTCTTGATCTGGTCGAGCGGGGTAGCGGCGATGAGGGTGTTGAACTCGGCAAAAAACTTGGGCTCAGTGTCGTTCATCTTGCCCGAGGTCGGGGCATGGGCGGCGGTGACATATTCGGCGAGTTGGAAGTGCGTGAGCACTTTTTCGAAGCTGGCGATGTCGGTGGGGTGGTTCAGATTTTGCGGATCGCGCTGCTCGGTGATGGTCAGCGAGGCCTTGGCCAGCTGAGTTTCGATAGCCAGAACCGTAGCGGCGTCTTTGGCGGCCTGGGCGTCCGGCTCGCCGGCGAGGACGAACATCTTGCGCACATGATCGACGTACTGCTTGCGCTGTTCTTCGGATTTGGCGTCGGTGCGGGTGTAGTAATCGCGCTCGGGCAGGCCCAGGCCGCCGGCGGTATAGAAGCTGATGACCTGGCTGGCGTCGGCAAAGTCCTGGCTCGAGCCCATGTTGAAGAAGGCATTGACGCCGATGCGGTGCAGGTGGGCCAGTAACGCGGCAAGCCCCGCCGTGGACTTCAAGGCTGCAATACGATCGAGTTCCGGCTGGAGTGGCGCGATGCCGCGCTTGTCGATGGCCTCGGTGTCCATGCAAGTGGCATATTCGTCGCCGATTTTCTGCTCGTTGGGGGTGCGCGCGGCGGCGGGCGCCTCTGCCGCAGTCTCCAGGATCTGCTTGAGGTGCAGGCGATTTAATTCATAGAGCTCAGTGAAGCGGCCGTAGGAGGTCTGGTCGGGCGGCAGGGGGTTCTTTTTGAACCAGCCATTGCAGCTGTAGCGGTAGAAGTTCTCGCAGGGATCGATGGACTTGTCGATCAGGGAGGGGTCGAAGACCCGCAGTTCCGATTCTCCGGCTGCGGCGCCGGCTGCCGTCGTGTGATCGACGGGCGCCTGGCCCAGCGCGGCAGAGGAAAGAACCTGAATGGCAGCGAGAAGCGCGACGGAAGCTGTCAGGAGGCGCGGCAGCGCGGTATCGGCATGGGAGGCGGAGAGAAACATGACGCCACTTTAGCAGATGGGGAGCGAGACCGGACGGTCCTCGTGGCGGCGGTCTCCAGGGCCGGTACAATGAGAATCGCAGAGACACATTGAACGAAGGAGTGCAACGAGTGGCGCAACGTACATTCAGCATCATCAAGCCGGACGCAGTCCGCAAGGGTCATACGGGAGCGATCCTGGCCGAGATTGAGAAGGCCGGTTTCCAGATCGTGGCGATCAAGAAGCTTTCTATATCCAGGGAACAGGCGAAGGGGTTTTATCACGTGCACAGCGCCCGTCCCTTTTTCGAGTCGCTGACGACGTTCATGTCCGGCGGCCCTATTGTGCTGATGGTCCTGGAGAAGGAGAACGCTATCGCCGACCTGCGCAAACTGATGGGAGCGACGAATCCCGCCAATGCGGAGGAGGGGACGATCCGCAAGAAGTTCGCAGGATCGATCGAGGAAAACGCCATCCACGGGTCGGATGCGGAAGACACGGCGGCGTTCGAGATCGGGTACTGGTTTGCGGGGTACGAGCTGGTTTAAACGGCCGCTAGCAGCGCTAACCGCGGGATTTCAGGCATACAAGTCGTCGAATCGTTTCTTCAGATCGTCAAGGTCGGCGCGGAGTTTGGCGACGGTGGCTTCGAGTTGCGCGATGCGGCTGTCCTGGCCGGATGGGTCTCCATCGGCACCCGATGCGAAGACCGCGGGCGCCGAAGCGGCAGGGACATAGGCCGCAGCTTCGACGGGGCCTGAGAGCAGATGCGCATAACGGGCCTCCTTGGTACCGGGCTGGCGGGGCAGCACGGCGACCAGAGCGGGATCGCGCTCCATCAGCTTTTGCAGACCGGCAACGACATCGGTTAACTCGTCGAAGCGGTGCATGCGCTCGGTGCGGCCGCGCAACTCTCCGGGGGTCTGCGGGCCGCGCAGCAGCAATACGCAGATCAGGGCCGTTTCGGCGCGGCTGAAGTTGAAGGCTTCGCCCGAGCCAGTGTTCATACTTGGTGACGCGGCCGTCGCTGGCGCGCGCCCGGCCGCCGAGTCCCATGTCTTCGAGCCCATGCAGGGCCTGGCGCACCGCGTCTTCGTCGAGATTGGTGACCGGCTCGCGGTTGGAGCGCTGGTTACAGGCGTTGATGAGGGCGTTGAGAGAGAGCGGGTAGTATTCCGGAGTCGTGACTTCCTTTTCAATCAGTGCGCCGAGAACGCGGGCTTCGGCAGCGGTCAAGTGAATGGGCTCGGACGGAGGCATGGCACTATTCTGCCACTCGCCGATAGGGCGGTCGCAGATTTTGCGCAAAGATTGAGAATCTGAAGAATTCCCGCATCAGCGATGCGAGATCACACCGCTTCCGATTCCCGGTTTTTGGTCAACAGGAAGTAAACCACCGGCGTCACGACGAGGCTGAGGACCATGGAGATGACCAGTCCGCCGATGACGGCGATGGCGAGAGGCTGCAGCATCTGCGATCCGGCGCCGAGGGCAAAGGCCAGGGGGAGCATGCCGCAGACCGCGGCGATAGCGGTCATGACGATGGGGCGCAAACGGCGCTGGGCGGCGTGGATCATGGCGTCGGCCGCGCTGGCTCCTTCGGCGCGGAAGCGCTCGTCGGCATCGAGCAGCAGGATGCCGTTCTTGGCCACGATGCCGATGACCATGATCAGGCCCATGAAGGACGCCACGTTAAAGGTGGTTCCCGTAATGAGCAGAGCCAGGATGACGCCGGAGATGGAGAGCATCGAGGAGGTGAGGATGGCGGTGGGCGCGGGGAAGTTGCGGAACTCGGTGAGCAGCACGCCGAAGACCAGGGCCAGGGCCAGCAAAAGCACGCGAAGCAGATCGCGGAAGGACTTCTGCTGCTCCTCGTAGGTGCCGCCGTATTCGACGCGCACCGAGGGGGGCAGATGCAGGCCGTCAACGGTCTGGCGGACTTTTTTCATCGCGGTCCCGAGGTCGGAGCCTTCAAGGCGTCCGGTCACGATCACGAGACGCTGCAGGTTTTCGCGGCGAATCTCGTTTTGCGGCGGCAGCTGCTGGATGGCGGCCAGCGATCCAAGGCTGGCGGTGTGGCCGGTGGCGGAGTTGAAGACGGTGTTTTCGATGGCATCGAGCGAGGTGCGGTGATCTTCGCCGAGGCGCACGCGGATCGTATAAGGGCGGCCATTGGCGATCAGCGGGTCGGTGGCGGGCAGGCCGTCGAGGATGGAGGTCGCGTCCTGCGATACCTCCTCGGGGGTGAAGCCGAAGCGCGCGGCAAAGGTGGGGTTGACCTGGAAGCTGGTCGCGGGGCCGCTGATGGTGTTGTCGATGCCGTTTTCGACATCGACCACGCCGGGAATCTTGGTGATGGCGTCGCCTACGCGCGGACCGAGTTGCGCCAGCAGCGCCTCATCGGGCGAGAAGATTTTGATCTGGATGGGTTCGGGAGCGTTGGACAGGTCGCCGATCATGTCCTGCAGGACCTGGGTGAACTCGACGTCGAGCTCCGGCTCGGTGGACTTGATGTCGGCGCGCACGTCGGCGATGACGTCGTCGATGGGACGGCTGCGGCTTGGCCTTGAGCTTCACGGTGAAGTCGCCGGTGTTGGCTTCCGTGACCGCGGCAAGGCCCATCTGCAGGCCGGTGCGGCGGGAGGTGCTTTCGACCTCGGGCTGTTCGCGCAGGATGTGCTCGACGTGGTCGAGGACGCGGTTGGTCTCGGTGAGCGAACTGCCCGCGGGCATGATGTAGTCGAGGATAAAGCCGCCTTCGTCCATCTCCGGCAGCAGGTCGGAGCCGAGGGCTTTGTAGCCGGCCCATGTGCCGATGACCAGTACCAGGCAGGCCACCCCCAGCCACAGTGGCCGGGCCAGGGCCCAGTCGAGCACAGCGGCGATGCACGCGCAGAATGCGGCCCATGAAGCGGCCCGTGTGTTCCCCGGACTCGGCGTGTTGGCCCGATTCAGGGTTGCGCCGCTCGCGCAGCAGGACCAGACTCAGGCCGGGAGTCCAGGTGAGCGCCAGTACCAGCGATGTGAGCAGCGAGGCGGCCATGGTGATGGCCAGGGCGCGGAAGAAGCTGCCGGTCACCCCGCTGACCGCAACCAGCGGCAGGAAGACCACCACCGGGGTGATGGTCGAGCCAATGAGGGGCGCGGTGATTTCACCGAGCGCCTTGCGGACCGCCTCCGACGCGGGTTTCCCCGTGGTCGCGGTGCAGGACGATGTTCTCGACCACCACGATGGCGTCGTCGATGACCAGGCCAATGGCCGCGGCCAGCCCACCCAGGGTCATCAGGTTGAAGCTCTGCCCGATCACTCGCAGCACCAGCACCGTGACCGCGATGGTCACGGGGATGACCAGGCCGGCGATGAGCGAAGACGACCAGTCGCGCAGGAACAGGAACAGGATGATGCAGGCCAGGACGAGCCCGATGAAGATGGCGTCGCGAACGCTGGCGATGCTGTCGCGCACCAGTTGCGACTGATCGTAGAAGGGCTCGAGACGGACGCCCGGCGGCAGATTTTTGCGCAACTGGGCGATCTGCGCGGCGACGGCATCGGCCACCGCCACGGTGTTGCTGGAGGGCTGGCGCGCGATGTTGATCAGCACCGCCGGCTTGCCGTTGGCGGTGACGGTGGTGTAGACGGGCATGGTGGATTGCTCCACCGTGGCCACGTCGGCGACGCGCACCGGGGCGCCGGCCGGTGTAGTCTTCACCACCAGCTGCCGCACCCCGTCGAGATCGTGCACCTGCGCTCCAACCAGGCCGAGGATGAGCTGGTGGTTGGCTTCGTAGAGTCCGGGCGAGTCGATGATGTTCGACGCCTGGATGGCGTTGACCAGGTCGGGGATGGTGACGCCGGAGGACGCCATGCAGAGCCAGATTGGGCGTGACGTGGAACTCCGGCACCTTGCCGCCCTGCACGATCACCGTGCTGACACCGAGGACGCGGTTGAGCGGCGGTTTGAGCTGGTAGGTGGCCAGTTCCCACAGCTGGGTCTGGGGAACGGTGTCGGAGGTAAGGCTGTAGCCGAGGATGGGGAAGGTGGCGAAGGTCAGCCGGTTGGTGGTGATGCGCGCTGTCGGGGGCAGGGTCTGCTCCACCTTGCTCAGGGCGGCGTCGACCAGCTGCAACTGCAGAATCATGTTCTCGTTCCAGTTGAAGAACAGGCTCACCTCGGCCGAGCCGCGGCTGGTGGTCGAGCGCACGGTTTCAAGGCCGGGCACGGAGTTGACCGCGTCCTCAATGGGACGGGTGATGGTGACTTCCATCTGCTCGACGGGCATGACGCCGTTGTCGACCCCGATCACCACGCGGGGAAAACTGGTGTCGGGGAAGACCGAGATGGGCACCTGGAAGGCGAAGTAGACGCCGGCGACAGTGAGAACGGCGGCAAAGAAGAAGATGGTCCGCGTGGAGCGCGCCAGCCAGAAGGACCGCGGTTCTGCCGCAGGGGCACGGGTGACGGTAGACATTACTTGTCGTCTCCGGGCTTGGTGTCAGCTGGCTTGGCGTCACCGTGTAGACTTGGCGTCGTCAGCCTTGCCGGCAGCCGGCTTGGCGGCATCGTCGTCGGCTTCGGCGGGGCCGACCTTGACCTTGGTGCCGTCATCGAGGCCGTAGGAGCCGGTGGTGATGACCATGTCGGAGGGCGAGAGGCCGCTTAGCACCTGCACGTCGTCGCCGTCGGTAATGCCCAGGGTGACGGGCTTCTTGTGGGCAGCGCCGTCTGAGCCCACCACCATGACGGACTTGGTGCCGTCCTGGGCAGCCAGAATCGACGAGGCAGGGATCTTCCACGCCTGAGCGATGGATCGTCCCGTGATGGCGACCTTTACGGGCGTGCCGACTTTCAGCTTGCCTCCCTTGTTGTCGACTTTGAGCCAGATTTCGATCGTGGTGCTGCCGGGATCGAGCGCCGGGCTGATCAGCGTAACCTTCGCCGGGACGGGCTCGGCGAGGCCCGGGACCTGGATCTCGGCCTCGGTCGCCGAGCTTCATCTGCTGGGCGAGGCTCTGCGCCACATGGGCCTTGGCCAGCAGCGCCGAGGTGTCCATGACGGTAATCAGCGGAGCGCCCGCGGCTGCGGTTTCCCCGGCAAAAAGCGGACGGTCGGTGACTACGCCGTTAATGGGGCTGCGGATTTCGGAGTAGCTGACCTGCGCATCGGCGCCCTTGAGCTTGCCCTCGGCGGAGGTGAGCTGGCCCTGCGCGGCTTTGAGCGCGGCTTCCCTGCTCACCTGCTGCATCGACTCGAGGTGCTTGGCGGCGGAGTCGTAGGCGGCCTGCGCCTGCACCAGCGCGGCCTGCGCGGTATCGAGGTCCCGGCCCGGGATGGCGCCCTCGGCGAAGAGCTGCTTGCGGCTCTTGACGATGCTCTGGTTCAGGTCAAGATTGGCCTTGGCCTGGGCAAAGTCGAGTTCCGCCCGCTGCACATCTTCGGGAACCTGCGCCTTGGTGGCCGTGGTATACGCGGCTTCGGCGGCCATGAAGGAGCCCTTGTTGTCCTGGGCGGCAGCCGCGAGGTCGGCATTTTCGAGCGTGGCCAGCAGCTCGCCTTCCTTCACTTTGGCGCCGCGCTGCACATAGAACTTGCGCACCGGGGCGGTGATCTTGGGCTCGATGGCGGCCTGCGCCAGCGGCGAGAGGATGGCGTCGGCCATGATGTGCTCGGCGATCGGCCCCTGCTCCGGCTTCTCGGCCTGCACCGTAACCACGGTCTCGGGAGCGGCTTCCTTTTTACAGCCGGCAGAACAGAGTCAGCAACAGCGCCACGGCGACGGCGCAGTGTCTGCCACAGGTGGACATCACGTCGCTGCGGGGATTGGGCAGGGTTGTGGTCTTAAGCAGGTCGGTCATCGGTCACATAGTTCCCGTCAGGGTTTGCAGGTCGGCCAACGCGGCCTGGTAGCGAACGCGTCCGTCTTCGCGGGCGTTCTCGGCGGTAACGAAAGCAGTCTGCGCATCGACGACTTCAAGCACCGTGCCTTCGCCCCCGGTGTAGCGCATCTTGGTCAGGCGCAGGCTCTCGGCCGCCGTCTGAGCGCTGGTATCGAGCGAGGCGAGCTGGTCGCGCGCGGCGACGGCTTCGGCATAGGCTTCGTCGAGTCGTGCAATCAGGCGTCGCTGCGTGGCGGTCAGCGCAACGTGCGCGGCATCGCGGCGAATCTCGCTCTGCTTGACCTTGTGCTCGGTCGCGAGCCAGTCCCATACCGGAATATCCACCGTAACGCTGGCCGAGTAGCCCAGGTTGTGCACCTTGTCAGGGCCATTGACAGCGAACTGCGGCGCGTCGATGCCGTAGGTGTAGTTGAGCCCGATCGACGGCAGGTAGGCGGCGCGGGCCGACAGCACATCGGCATTGCTCTGGTTGAGGCTGGCCAGCGCGCTCCTCAGCTCGGCATTGTTTTTGCCCGCGGCCTGCTCGATGTCGGCACGCGAGGCCAGGGGGGCCGCGTCGTTCGCCGGCGCCACGCTGTAAGGGGTGCGCGGGTCGGGAAACAGCAGCACGCCCAGTTCCAGGCGGGCCTTGTCCGCGGCCAGCTTCGCGTCAGAAAGCTCGCGGGCGCGCTGCTGCTCTTCCAATTGCGCCTTGACTACGTCGGCATGAGCCGATTCCCGCTGCTGCTCGCGCTTGGTGGTAAGCGAGGTGAAGTCGGCCGCCTCGGTGTGGGCGCGTTCGGCGATGGTCAGCTTGTGGTCCGCAGCGGTCACGCCGAAGTAGAGACCGGTGACCGTTGCAACCAGGCCGCGACGGGCGATTTCGAGCTCGGCGGCCGCCATGGCTGCGGCCGCGTTGGCGTGCCGTACGGCTGCGACCTGACCCAGGCCTACATCTTCGTTTACTACCGCCTGGCTGGCGTATTCGCGCACCGCATTATTGGCGATGAAGCGCGGCGCCGGCTGCGAACTTGCGCCCTGCCCTGCCTGGTTCAGCAGGCCGTTGGGTTCGGTATAGAGGCCCTGGTTGTGAAAGGTCGCACTGGGGAGCAGACCGGCGCGGGCGATGGAGCGATCCAGTGCGGCCACGCGGCTGTCCGCCAGTGCCGTGGCGTAGGACGGCTCGTTGGCCTGGGCGCGGCGGATCGCCTCCGCGAGCGTGATGGTTACGGCCTGCGCATCGGAGTTAACCGGCTGAGGACCGGCAGAAGCGGCTGCCTGGGCCAGGGTGATCTGGGCCGGCGCAAGCGCCATGGCACCTAACAGAATTGCGCAAACCAGCGTGCTCGACTTAGTTTCCCATCGAAGCGACCCTGGGTTACGTGGCATAGGCACACTCAGCATACGACAAGGATAGAGTGGGCACCTGAAGGAAAGCTTAAGGCACTGGCCCGTAATCTGAGCCTGATCAGCAGGGTACGGTCCGAGCGATCGGTAAGGGTCATTGAGAACGCTGAGGAATCGTTCAAAACCTGCGGTGTTCCTTGTGGCGCCCGGCTCTGCGATACTGGTGTGTCATGCCCATCGTCGACCTTCAACAGGCTGCCCAGAAAATCGCCGGTTTGCTCGCCAACCTCAACAAGCTCGGCGGTCTCCGCCTCAAGTACCGGATCACCGCCGGCGACGGCGCGCGCGACCCGCAGGGACTCGAAGCCCGGGTGATCTACGTGGAGCTGGGCGGCCCCGATGTCCCGCTCGTGACCCAGCACAACGGCGAGCTGCTGCGGGCACTGGAAACGCTGGCCGCACAGATGCTGCGGCTTGATCAGCGCGAGCATGACCTGGTCAGCTTCGATGCGGCAAACTTCAAGGCTCTGCGCGCCGAGGAACTGCGCATGGCTGCGGAGACCGCGGCGGAGAAGGTTCGCAAGAGCGGCGTGCCCTATGCCTTTCCGCCCATGAACAGCCGCGAACGGCGGCTGCTGCACCTGGCCTTTCGGTCGCTTGAGGGCGTGGAGACGGCCAGTTCCGGGGAAGGCCCGGAGCGGTTTCTGGCCGTGTTTCCGGCGGGCAAGACGCATTTGCCGGTTGCCTCGCCGGTGCGGCCCAGGGGATATGGACGCCGGTAGCGTAGCCCCGCATCGCCGCTGACCGCATCCGCGTGTGCCACAATACCCAACAATGAGACCTGTAATCCTCTTTCTCTCCCTCGCCTTCGCGGCGGCCGTGTGCCCGGCGCAAAAACGCCTGGTGCTTATCGACGAGGACGGCTCCGGACCGGGCGGTTCGAACCAGATGGCCATGCTCACTCTGCTGCAGGCGCCGCAGGTCGAAGTGCTGGGCATCACCATGGTGACCGGCAATGCCTGGCGTGACGAAGAGACGCAGCACACCCTGCGCATGCTGGAACTGACCGGCCACAGCAACATTCCCGTGGCCAGGGGAGCGGTATTTCCCCTGGTGAGGACCCAGGAGGAAACGCGGATCTCCTCGGCCATCGATGGCAAGGTGACATGGCTGGGCGCGTGGGGCCAGGGTCCGACGACGCTGATGGAGCATTCGGGAGGCGTGACGCCGGTGACGCCGGAGGTCCTCGAGGTGCATGGACCCTACGAGATCCCCCCACTCCCCGAGGGACAGCCGGCGCTCAAGGCCATCGAAGAAGACGCGGTGCATTTCCTGGTGCGGCAGGTGCGGGCGCATCCCCACCAGGTGACCATCTATGCGGCAGGCCCGCTGACCAATATTGCTCTGGCCATCGCGATCGACCCGGAGTTCGCCTCCCTCACCCAGGGCCTGGTCGTCATGGGCGGCAGCGTGAACCCGGCGACGGACGACCCGGAGTTCGCCACCAGCCCGCGCCATGAATTCAATTTCTGGTTCGATCCCGAGGCGGCGCACATCGCGCTGCGAGCCGCGTGGCCGCGCGTGGATGTGACCACGGTGGACGTCTCCATCAAGGCGCCGTTTACGGAAGCCATGGTGCAGCAGATCGCCAGATCGCAAAGCCCCACGGCGCGCTACATCGCCGCATGGAGCCAGGAGCGCTACTACATGTGGGACGAACTGGCCGCCTGCGCGTGGCTCGATCCCTCGCTCATCACCAAAGAAAAGCTGCTCTACATGGACATCGACCTGAGCCACGGGCCGAGCTACGGCGACACGCTGACCTGGACGGAAAAGCTGAAACCGGCCGCGCCGGTGCGGCTGGTCCATGCACAGGTGGATGTCGATCTGCCCCGGTTCGAGAAGATGTTCGTGGACCTGATGAGCCGGTGAACTCCGTACAGGGTCTTCGGCTTGGGGCTTGCCAACGGCTCCTTCTCCTGTGAACATGCAGTCTGAGGCATTCGCGGTGGCAGAGGACGGCATACTGAGCGGGAAGAGGTTGATCGCATTCGTGCCGACGACGGACCCGGATCGCGCCCGGCTGTTTTACGAAGGCACTCTGGGATTGCGGCTGGTTGCGGATGATTCGCCGTTTGCTCTGGTTTTTGATGCCAACGGCACCATGCTGCGCGTGACCACGGTTAGCGAACACGCCGCACCGCCCTTCACCGTGCTGGGTTGGGAGGTCGAGTCGATTGAAAGCATCGTGCGGCAGATGGCCGCTGCGGGTGTCGAATTTCAGCGTTATGGCGGCTTGAACGATGGCGATCCCGACGGTATATGGACCTCTCCCGCCGGGGCGCGCGTGGCCTGGTTTCGCGACCCGGATGGAAATGTCTTAAGCGTAACCAGCTTTTAATATGGAATCGCTTCAGAAAGTTATCAACTTCTCTTGAAAGAGCTTCCACGAAACCGATACCGATTACATCCCTGCCCCGTTTTCGCTACAGCATTTTCGGAATGGGTGTAGATCGAAAGCACGATGCTAAGTGGCTTTTTCCTCAAGAAAAAGGCGCCTTTCAATGCTCTCAAAAAGTCTACGTGTATTCCGAAAATGCTCTAGAATTGCTGGGAAAGGTTCTTTTGAATTCAGTTACATCTGCCGGGCCTGAACCGCAGCAGGTCGGACATACATCACTTTGACCTCCGAGTTCGCATTACTTAAGAACGCTCTTTGCCGATTAAGAACCTCTTTGCCGAGATATCCGATTTGCCAGAGTGCTGTTTCCACCAGGACTGGACGCAAGTCACGAAACCATACATTCAATGGGCTATAGCATTTTCGGAATTGGTGTAGACCGAAAGCACGATACTGAGTGACTTTTTCCTCAAGAAAAAGGCACCTTTCAATGCTCTCAAAATGTCTATGTGTATTCCGAAGATGCTCAAGAGCTGGATTTCCCGTGCCTGACGGGCAACGAGAGGATAGAGGCCAATGATTCATTCAGCTGCGCGACCAGTGCGCGCATGCATCCTGATACCACTCACCATCGCGTCAATAACCGGATTGGCAGTCGTGAGCCGGCCGGCCTGCGGACAGAGCGTGGAGGCGGCAACGCAGGCTGCGCCGGACGGGTTACGCGCCACCGCACCTTCGCCCGCAGATACGGCAGTAGAAATACTGCCGGACGCCCCCGATGCGACCCTGCCGGACGCGCCGCCGCCGGCGAGCGCGCCGCAGGCGGAGTCGAGTTCCCTGTCAGCGGTTCCGAGCTTCGCATTCGACGATTTCGATCCATCGAGCCGCGCCGTGTCGACCGGACTGCCAGGGCACGTGCCGCTGAACAGGTGCCCGTACGACAAGACCGGGTCGAGGGATTGTCGCGTCCACTGGGGCCACCTCGCCATCACCACTTCAATCTTTAATGCGTTCCAGAACGCGGGCAATCTTTATACGGGATATTGGTACCGCTACGAAACAACCACAGGGAAGTGGTTTGATCGATGGATCGACAGCGCAGCAGGCTGGGACTGGTCCCGCTGGAGCGACAGCAACGGGTTCATGGATGACTATGTCGGTCATCCGATGATGGGAGCGATCACGAATTCCCTTTGGATTCAGGATGACCCCAAGGGGGCGACGGTTGAGTTCGGCAATACACCTGAATATTGGCGAAGCCGGACACGCGCGCTGATCTTTTCAACGGCCTACAGCTTTGAGTGGAAGCTGGGCCCCTTTGGCGAGGCCGCGATCGGGCATAACGGCGATCACATCATCCCTGAAATTCATGGACCAGCCACGAATGAGACCGGATGGGTCGACCTGGTCACAACCCCCGTGGGCGGTCTGGTGTGGACGATGGCCGAGGATGCGCTCGACAAGCACGTGGTGCGCAAGTTTGAGGAAAAGCCGCGGGGGCCGTTTGCGCTGCTGGCGATCAGCTTTCTTACCCCGGCGCGCTCCACCGCGAATATCTTTCGCTGGCGGCCGCCGTGGTATCGCGATGGACGTGTGGTCAAGGCCAATTCCTTCTGGAGTGAACCGCCGGGGCCGGGGGATACGGACACGGAACACGGGACGGACGCAGAGGAAGCGAGCGGAACTGCCGCCAATGGAGCGGCAGGGGTCATGCCCGCCCGCAACGGTGCGGCGCTGCCCGTGTGGCCGCGCTATGGCGGTGTGCATGAGTTCGGCGCATGGTGGGGTCTTTCGATGATCTCCGGAGGAATCTGGGGATACGCAAAGGATGTCAACTACATGCCCATCGACGTGAACTACTCGTATCTCTTCAATCCGGGGGGGAAGTGGAACTTCCGCTATGCGCCAGAGATGACGGCCCTGGCCATGCTGGACGAGCCACACACGGTCCCGCCAAAAACACTGAGCCCCTTCCTATATCAGCGCAAGCGAACCTATGGTAGCGGCTTGAGTCCGGTAGGCTTCCGGGCCTCCTTCTATCCTCAGCATCGGGTGCAGCCGTTCTTCTCCACCAACGGCGGGTTCATTTACTTCGCCGACCGCGTGCTCTCTCCGCAGGGATCGCAGTTCATGTACACGATCGACTTTGGCGGAGGGATCACCGTCTATCGCACGCAGCGGCAGTCGATCACGTTTGGCTATCGCTATCAGCACCTGTCCAACGCCAACATCAGCCAGCACAATCCGGGAACTGATGCCAACACGTTCTACTTTGCCGTGTCGCGCTATCGAACCAAGGGCTATAGGTAGCGCCCGCCCGCGGTTGGCCTTGAGCAAGCATCGCGTCCATGTCCAAAGGCCCTCTTCTGCTTGGAAGAAGGCCTTTGGCTTGGATTCGCGAAGGTGGTTGGTGCATATACCGAACAACGCGGAATGCCGTCGAGCCGTTAGCCGTTCAGCGATTCCTGAAGCTTGTTGAGGGTGCGGTGAAGGTCTTTGTCGGAGCGGCGCTGGTCGTCGATCTTGGCGATGGAGTGCATCACCGTGGTGTGGTGCTTGTTGCCGAACTGGCGGCCAATCTCGGGCAGGCTGGCCTCGGTCATCTGCTTGGCCAGGTACATGGCGATCTGGCGCGGCACAACCACGTTGCGCGAGTTGTTCTTCTGCTTGAGGTCGGCGACCTTCATGCCGAACTGCTCCGCAACTGCGCGCTGAATGGCTTCGATGGTGACCTTGCGCACCTGCATGTCGATGAACTGCTTGAGGCACTGCTGTGTGGCCACCAGCGTGATCTCCATGCGATTCAACTGGCACCACGCAATGAGGCGCACCAGCGCGCCTTCCAGTTCGCGCACGTTGGTACGTACGTTGGACGCGATGAAAAGCGCGACATCGGTGGGAAGGACAACCTGCTCGCTCTCCGCCTTCTTCTGCAGAATCGCGACCTTGGTTTCGAGGTCGGGTGGCTGAATGTCGGCGATGAGGCCCCATTCAAAGCGCGAGCGCAGACGGTCTTCGATCTCCGCCAGTTCCTTGGGCGGCCGGTCGGAGGCGATGACGATCTGCTTCATGCTCTCGTGCAGCGCGTTGAAGGTGTGGAAGAACTCTTCCTGCGTGCGTTCCTTCTGAGCGATGAACTGAATGTCATCAATGAGCAGCACGTCGACGGTGCGGAAGCGATCGCGGAAGCTGGTCATGCGATCGTTGCGCAACGAAGTGATCATCTCGTTGGTGAACTTTTCCGCCGAGACATAGCAGATGCTGGCGACCGGCTGACGGCGCTTCACATCGTGGCCGATGGCATGCATCAGGTGGGTCTTGCCCATGCCGACGCCACCGTAGAGAAACAGCGGGTTGTAGGCGCGCGAAGGACGCTCCGCTACGGCCAGAGCTGCGGCGCGCGCAAACTGATTGCCGTTGCCGATGACGAAGTTGTCGAAGGTGTAGCGGGAGTTGAGCTGCGCCGCGGTCGACCAGTCGAAGCGTGCCTGTTCCGGCGCGCGCGGAGCGGGGGGCGGCGGGGCCGATGGGGCATGCGTAGGTACGGGACCGAAGCCTCCGTCCCTGCGCTGCGGCGGGATCGACGGATCCTCTTCGACAGTGACGAAGCATACGTCATCGAATTCGAGCGACTGCAGATCGATTGCCTCTTGAATCAGGTCGCCATACTTATCGCCGATGTGCTGGAACTCGGGAGAAGGCACGCGGACATAGAGCGTGCGGCCTGCGGCGTGACTATAGCGCGTGGGCTTGAGCCAGGTCTCGAACGACTGGCGAATCACCTTTTTTTCTAAGGCAGCGAGTATCTGGAGCCAGGGATTAAGTGCCGTTGCCGGCGTCATTGCAAATGCCATCGAACTATTCCTTGCCTGCTACCACCGGCCCGTTTATCCGCTTGATTTAGACAATGGCTCTCTCAAGGCGGGGTGTGTAATTCCCGTCTATGTGCAGTTCGAAATCGCCTTCTGCCGCTGATCTGCCCTCGTTGAATTTAATCGCGGGGCGTGGATAAATTTCGGTCCGTGGGACGCTGGAAAACTTTTGTTGAACGGACCCGATGGTAGCACATTTGGAGGTGGTTGCAATGTCTCTTTCACATAACTTTGGTTCACATCGGAGGGTTGCACCAAGGGTGGTGAAACTCATCTGCAAACGTTACTGCCGTTACTGAAGTTCAAAGTCTGCAGCGCCGATATTGTGCTTGGAGACAGTCAAGAAGGAGCGGGTTGCCGCACAAAATATTTTCGTTCGCGAGTGGAGCCGCGCGCGGCCGCTCGGGATTGCGCTGGATTCCTGGCCGCGCTTGCGGTACACTTGAATCTTGCCGTCAAGGCGCAGAATTCATAGAAGAAACAGGAGCGCATTTCGATGCCCAAGCGCACATTTCAACCCAACCGCCATCGCCGTGTAAAGACGCACGGTTTCAGGGCGCGGATGAAGACCAAGAGCGGGGCCGCCGTGTTGAGCCGCCGTCGCGCCGCGGGCCGCAAGCGCGTGTCTGTCAGCGCCGGCTTCCGCGACTAGTTCGCGTCGTCCCGTACGCGGGCCGGACTGCATGCAAACTCCTCAGCACTTCGGCCAAGCTCCTTCCGGCACTGCCATGGATCTCCCCGTCAGTTCAGAGACGCCGAGCGATCGTTCGTTCGCCAGTGCGCGTCTGCGCAAGCACAGCGATTATCAGCGCGCTTACGCGGCCAGCCGCAAACGGCAGTCGGCATCGATGAGCTGGTTTCTTGCTCCCCAGGCTCGCGATCCAAGCGGTACCAATAGCCCTGCATCGTCCGCAAGGATTTCAGGCCCCCGCGTTGGGCTGACCGCCGGGAAGGTCCTGGGCAAAGCGCACGAGCGCAACCGCATCAAGCGCCGCTTGCGCGAAGTGCTGCGCCGCCACCTTGAGCTGCTTCCCGAGGGAATGGACCTGATCCTGCATCCGCGGCGCGTCGTGCTGACCATGGATTTTACGAAACTAGAAGCCGAGACGGTGCGTATTCTTACTCAGGCCCGGGCGGATGCGGCGCGCGTGTTAGCGCAGCAGTCACCGTGCGGCGCCAAGGAAGCTCCCGCATGTTGACGCGCATTCTTCTCGCCACGCTTGGGTTTTACCAGCGATGGCTTTCGCCCGCGGTGCACACGCTGAGCGCGGGCGGATGCCGCTATCAACCCACCTGCAGCGAATACGCCGTGACCGCGATCGCAATTCACGGTCCGCTGCGAGGATCTGCTTTGGCGCTCTGGCGTCTTTTGCGCTGCCATCCCTTCAGCCGCGGAGGCCTGGATCAGGTTCCTGCGGCGATCCATCCCCATATTTCCCACGAACCGTTACCATAGAACCAGCGGCGGATTTTTTGCGCCGCGCCCTTAACGACAGGAAGTTCCCTTTGCCCGAATTTCAGAATCCCAATCTTCAAGCCCAGGGGGGCGCACCCGGCGGCGGTGGCGGCGGCGGCGACATGCGCTCACTGCTGATCATGGGCTTTTTGGCGATCGTAGTGTTCTTCGGTTTTCAGTACTTTGCCAAGCCCAAAGCAACGACGCCCGCGCCTGCTGCGCAAAGCCAGACGCAGCCTGCTCCGGCAGGATCGACGGCGGCGCCGACCTCCAGCTCGCCGGCAGACGTGCAGGCTGCCGCCGGGGGGCCCGCAATCGCGGCCGAGGGCGAAAGCGAGACCACCGTGGAGAATGCGAACTATCGCCTCGTATTCACCAACCGCGGCGGGCAAGTGAAGCATTGGATCCTGAAGCACTACTTCGACAGCACCGGCAAACCGCTCGACATGGTACAGGCGCAGGCGGCAACGCGCTATGGACTGCCGCTGTCCCTGTTCACCTACGACGACAGCCTGACATCGCAACTGAACCAGGCGCTCTACGTGCCCTCTGCCACCGGTACGCTGACAGCGCCTGCTTCCCTCACCTTCCACTACGTACAGAATGGCCTCGACGTGGTGAAGACGTTTCGCTTCGACTCCAGCTACGTCATCGGCGCGACGGTGGAGGTGAGGCGCAATGGCTCGCCGGTCCGTGCGTTGGTTGAGTGGCCGGCCGGTCTCGGCGACATGGAAGAGTTCCAGGGCCGCAGCAGCGGCGTTCCCGGCCTGTCGCGCACGCCCTCTTCCTTTGCGTGGTCGATTGACGGCAAGCAGGACACATTGGCGGCCACCAAGGTCAGCAACGGCGCCACGCTCGAGGGTGATTATCAGTATGTTGCCACCGCGGATCTTTACTTTGCCGCGGCCTTCCTTCCCGATGACCCATCGCATGCGACCGTTGTCACGCTGCACCACGCCATCGACTTGCCCAGCGACGCGTCGAATCCCAACAGCGAGAAGAAGCCGGCGGACGTGATCGGCATCGCCGTGGGCGACACCAGCGGCATCACGAAGCTGCGCCTGTACGCGGGTCCCAAGCAGATGGACTTGCTCAGCACCATCCATTCCATTGCGGCCGACGGCAAGCCCGACGGACCGTCGCTGGAATCGCTGATCCAG
Organism: uncultured Acidobacteriaceae bacterium; assembly: GCA_963737665.1. Lineage (GTDB taxonomy): Bacteria > Acidobacteriota > Terriglobia > Terriglobales > Acidobacteriaceae > Telmatobacter. The sequence continues at coordinate 381,469 of CAVTTW010000009.1, read as the reverse complement.
TTCGGAAGCTGGCTGGGCGTGATCGCCAAGCCGCTGTTCCTGGCCTTGCGCTTCCTCTACGAGCACGGCGTGCCCAACTGGGGATGGGCGATCATCATCGTGACCGTCATCTTCAACACCATCCTGCTGCCCACGCGCATCATGATGATGCGGTCGTCGTTGAAGATGATGCGCATCCAGCCCAAGGTCGAAGCGCTGAAGAAGCGCTACGCCCATCTCAAGGTCAACGACCCCAAGCGGGCGGAGATGAATACCGAGATGATGGCGCTTTACAAGACCGAAGGCGTCAACATGTACGGCGGCTGCCTGCCCATGCTGATCCAGATGCCGCTGTTCTTTGCCTACTTCCGCGTACTGCAGAATACGGTCGAATTGCGCCAGGCGCACTGGTTCTGGCTGCACGATCTTTCCGCACCGGACCCGCTGCACATCCTGCCCATCATCATCATCGTCAGCATGTTTCTGACCCAGTTCATCACGCCTTCCCCGGGCATGGACCCCAATCAGCGCCGCATGATGGCGATCATGATGCCGGTAATCTTCGGATTCACGCTGTGGCACTATGCATCGGGACTGGCGCTTTACTGGTGCACCGGCAATTTGATCAACCTGGCGATCCAGCTCTCCATCAATCAGTCGCACATCGGCAAGGAGATGCACGCCATTGCGGCCAAACGCGCCGCCAAACGCAGCTTGGGAAATTCAAACCCGCGCACCCTGCAAGGGCGCCGCTAAGGCGGCAGTTCCCCGCAGGGTTCCGATCCTACGTTGCAGTCTGCCGGGCGGGAACGGCCGATGGCCGTTCAACTCAGAATCGCAGCGAGTGCCTTTTCCAGGCTTGGGTACGCGAAGCGGAAGCCGGCGGACAGGAGCTTGGCAGGAACTACGCAGGCGCTGGCCAGAAGTGCCTCGTCTGCCATCTGCCCGAAGGCAAGGCGCAGAGCAAAGGCCGGCGCAGGCAGCACGGCCGGCCGATGCAGTTGCCGCGCCAGGATTCGAGTGAATTCGGCGTTGGTCACGGCCTGGGGCGCAACCAGGTTCACCGGACCGCTGATAGATTGGTTCTCGAGCGCGAACAGCACCGCACTGACAAGATCGGCGAGACCGATCCAACTCGTCCATTGCCGTCCCGACCCGAGCCTGCCGCCAAGGCCGAGACGGAAGAGCGGCAACATCTGCGCCAAAGCCCCGCCAGCGGGATCGAGCACCACGCCAAAGCGCAAATGCACCACGCGAATCCCTGCTGCGACAGCCGGCTGCGCGGCAGCCTCCCAGCCACTGCATAGATCGGGAAGAAGACCTGAACCAGGCAGAGACTCCTCGTCGAGGACTTCGTTACCGCGATCGCCATAGATGCCGATGGCAGAGGCCACGAGAAGCGCTTGCGGCGGGCGGCGGAGGTTGGCAAGAACCGTCGCCAGCGCGTGAGTAGAGTTTACCCGGCTCGATTCCATCTCCCGGCGATATTCGGAAGTCCAACGCCGGGCGGCAAGGTTGGCACCGGACAAATGAACGGCGGCGTCCAGCCCCTCGAGCGCGTCAAGATTGGCCGCGCCACGTTTGGCAAAAGGTGTGGGGCTTGACGGATCCCACTCCAACTCGTCGCCGCGCTCCGGCCTGCGGCGAACCAGCTGAAGAGTTGGCGCATGGCTCGCAGCCAGAGCCGCACGCAGAGCCGTACCCAGCAGGCCCGAAGCTCCGCTGAGTAGAATCCTGCCCGGTCGCTTTTCGGCCCCACTAAAATTCATTTCCATATCCAGAAATTACACGACGGCCTTGCCGGTTTGATTTGTCTTTAGTAGCATGGGAATAGATTTTGATTAGGGCAACAATTTGCCCTGCCCGCACCCTTCGGGAGGGGCCCATGGCCGAAACAGCAACGGTTCGCAGCGAAGAGACACAGAAATCGCAAGTTGACACGGAAACCACCGAGCGCTTCATTGCCGAGAAGCATATCGGCGAGCGCATTAAACGCCTGAGGCTGAAGAAGTCGATGGGGCTGGTCGAGCTTGGCCGGCACACCGGACTGTCGGCGAGTTTTCTGTCGCAGCTGGAGACTGGCCGGGTGGTTCCGACCCTGCGCAACCTGGCGCGGATCGCGATGGTATTCTCCAAGGATCTTTCCTACTTCTTCGAGACCGAGCCGCAGTCGATTTTTCGTATACACCGCCGCAAGGATCGGGTGCGTCTGCCGCAGACGGGCGTGGAGTTCCCCACCTATTTTTTTGAAAGCCTGGGCTACATGGTGCCGGATCGCAGCATGGACCCGTATTTCGCCGAGTTTGTGCCCCTGCCCAAACATCAGGAGCCCAAAGCGCACATGCATCCCGGCTATGAGTTTCTCTACGTCCTCGACGGACAACTGGGCCTGCAGCATGGTGATCAGCATAGTGTGCTCGAGGCGGGCGATGCGGTTTACTTCGATTCAAGTACGGCGCATTCGTATATCTGCGCCGGGCAGAAACCGGCTTGCGCCCTGATCGTCACCATGCACCAGGTTCCGGCGACGCCGACGGCGCCCCCACGTCATCTTCCCGGGGGGGCGGTGACACGGCCTCTCTCGGTGACGCAGCCTGCAGCGGGCACTCCCGAAAAGCGCTGATCTACGCTCTATTCAGCCCTGATCGTCGATGCCGGCGAAATATTCCCGCACCTCCAGCCAGTTCTTTACCCGGATAAAACCGGTGGCGCTGACATTGTGCGGTGCGGTGTAGAGCAGGCCCTGGCCTTCGAAGCGAAGCAGGTTGCGAGGCAGGTCGTCGATGAGATAATCGGCGCGCAGAATGCTCTTGTCCCCGCAGAAGACGTAGTGGGCTGGCGGGATGAACGGAAAGTGCCGCTGCAGCCAGCGATACTTGGGACCGAGCGAGTTGGGGACGGACATGGCCTGAGTGGCGATGAAGAGTTCAAAACGACTGCTCAGCTCCTCGAGGACCTGCTGCGCGCCGGGCATAAGCGGCAAGTCTTCGAAGAAGTCTTCGGCGTCGAGGAAGGCGCGCAACTGCAGGCGGCGATCGATGGGCGCGATTTCCCATAGCCCTTTTCCGGCCAGATCCTCGACGGTGACGACTTCGTCAAATTCCTGGTTGTAGCGGCGCAGGTGCTCAGAGAGCGTATCCGCCATGACTTCGTCCATGTCCACGCAGATGCGACGCACGGCTGCTCCTTCAATGATCAGGGCACACAGGGTTTGGTCAGATTAGCAGTTGTGGGGATTCTTTGAGTACGGTCGTGCTGCGCGTACCGGAGACGGATTAGCTTGTTACGCGGCGTGGTCTGGGAATCGCCGGTGGGGCGGAGTTTGCGGGGGCGATGTCCGGCGGGGATTGGGGCGCGGGGGCCATGGCGGGGTTCCAGTAGAGGAGCCGCCCGCAGCTGTCACAGGTGAGCAGTTCACCCTCGCGCAACTGGTTCCACATCTGCGGGCGGATGCCCATGCGGCACGCAGTGCACTGCTGGTTCTCTGCCCGGGCCAGGCCTGTACCGCGGCTGGCGGACAAGCGGTCAAAACGAGTAAGCAGATCGGGCTCAATGAGCTGGCGCAGGCTTTCGCGCTGAACCAGTAACGTCGAAGATTCGCGGGTCAGTTCCTGCTGGCGCAGGGCAACGCGTTCGCGGGTCTTGTCGAGCGCACCGGCCAGAATCTCTACCTGGGCGCGGGCGGTGGCAAGGACGGCTTCCTGCGCCTCGGTTCGTTCGAGGCTGGCGAGTTCCTCGTTTTCCAGCCGCTCGATCTCGCGCTCAGCAAAGCCGATTTCGTGCTCGATGGCCTCGGCCTGGGCTGACGTGGTGACGGAATCCCGCTGGGCGCGCAGACGGGTTGCCTTTTGCCGGTGGCCTCCAATGTCGCGTTCGAGGCGGGTACGCAGGGTATCTTCGCGGCTGAGGGCATCGGAAGCACCGGCCGCATCGCGCTGCGCAGCGGTGAGAGCAGCCTCAGCCTGGGAAATCTCGGCAGGCAATGCGCGAACCGTCTGAGCCAGACGGCTACGTTCCGTCTCTACAGCTTGCAGCTTCACCAGGTTTTCAATTTGTCCCTGCATCCGTGGAATGAAGTCTACCATTCGCAGCGGCAATGTCGCCGCAAGGCCCTGGGCCGCATTCAGGACCTGGCGCTTCCGATCTGCCCGGGGGCGCATCGCCGGTGGTCAGATCGCGGTTAAACCGTTCCGGGTAGATTCTGCATCCGAAGGAGTAGTCCCCTGCGGCTGACAACGGAAATCGGCGAGAATAGACGCGGACAGTACGGAACGTTTTGGGGAAGGGGGGACATTGGCAGAACCCAAGACATCGTTCTGGCGCAGGCACCGCTGGCTGGCGTGGACCACCGGCGGATTCCTGGTGACGCTGGCGGTGATCGGATGTTCTCTCGCGGTGATCGCGCATGAGTTGGAGCCGTTTCTGCGCGCCCGGCTCATACAAAGTCTCCAGGACCGCTTCCGCACCCGCGTCGAACTTGACCAGTTTCACGTTGCCCTGGGGAACGGTCTGCATGGCGAGTGGGGAATCTGGGCGAATGGCGAGGGTTTGCGGATATGGCCTCCGCAGCGCACCGGGGGCGACCATCCGCTGGAAGTCGCCACGCAGTCTCTCCCCTTGATCCAGTTGAAGGAGTTTCGCTTTCACGCTCCGTTGCGCTACCAGCCAGACAAACCCTTGCGCATCGCGCTGGTGCGTCTGGAGGGTTTGAGTATCCATATCCCGCCCCGCTCGGAACGCGACAAGACCTCAGGCTTTGATTCGGCGGTGGCCAAGTCGCGGGCGTCTGCCGCCAGCCGTAGCCGGCCCGCACAAGCAGGAGTTGCAAGCCATTTCGCTGTGCCTCGGCAGCCGGCGCAGCCGAACACGGCACCGGCTCACCCGAGCACCGCACCGTCTGCCGGCGGATTGACCCAGGACACTACCCCGTCGTCCAGCAACAGCAGCATGATCAATTACGTTGTAGTGGAACGGATCGAGTGCACCCAGGCGGACCTGGTGCTGGAGACAGACAAACCGGATAAACTCCCTCTGGAATTTGCCATCGCCCATCTGAACCTGACTCATGTGACTGCCGGCGGAGCCATGGGCTTTGAGGCGGAGTTGACCAATCCCAAGCCCCAGGGCCTGATTCACACCACGGGCAGTGTGGGTCCCTGGCTGGTGGGTGATCCTGGCCAGACGGCGCTTACCGGATCGTACCGCTTTGACCACGCCGATCTGTCCACATTCAAAGGAATCGCCGGGATCCTGGCATCGACGGGAAAGTACCAGGGCACGTTAAGCGACCTCGTCGTGGATGGGCAGGCCGATGTGCCTGATTTCCGCCTTACTCACTTCGGCAACTCCATGCCCCTCCATACCACGTTTCACGCCACGGTGGACGGAACCGACGGCGACACATGGCTCGACCCGGTGGAGGCGACGCTGGGGCGCTCCCACTTTTCGACGCGAGGAAAGGTCGTGCGTGTGAAGCCATCGCAGGCGTCGGACCTGGTGGCCGTCTCCGGTCCGGCGCGGTCGGCAGTCACCACCGGCGGGCACGATATAGACCTCACGGTGAATGTGGATCACGGGTATATCGACGACTTTCTTCGCCTGGCCAGCCGCTCCCCGACAACGCTGATGACCGGGAACATCAACCTCACGGCGTCATTGCACATTCCTCCAGGAAAGGAGCCGGTGCATCAGCGCATCCAACTCGAGGGATTCTTCAAGCTCGATGACGCCCATTTCAACAGCGAAAAAATCCAGGACAAGATTCGCGACCTGAGCTTGCGCGGACAGGGTCGCCCGAAGGAGCTGAAATCGGACGATGTGGCCAGAATCAGCTCGGAAATGCAGGGAAGCTTTCACCTCGCCAATGCAGTCCTCACGCTGCCTGATCTCGAGTACAACGTGCCTGGCGCCGCAATTCGGCTCAGTGGCAAATACGAGCTGGATGGCTTCATGAATTTTTCCGGAACAGCGCGAATGGATGCGACGGTCTCGCAGATGGTAGGTGGCTGGAAGGGATTTCTGCTCAAGCCGGTGGATCGGTTTTTCAAGAAGGACGGAGCCGGCACGCTGGTTCCCATCGAGATCCGGGGCTCGCACGATGCACCGGAATTCTCCGTCGACTTCGGCCGCTTGAAGAACACTTCGCCGCAGACGCCGGGACAGAAGCAGCCTTAGCACGCCGATCGACATTGACACCGTGCCACTATCCGCAGACACGGAGAAAATGTGTTAGTTTTTCATGCGGCACACCGTTGCCGAATCCACGAGCAACGGAATAGCAAGAGGAGATCGCAATGCATTGGACCAAACGCATCGCGGCATGCACACTTAGCCTGGTACTCGGGGCTTCGGCGCTTGCTGCTCGCGGGCAATCTGCCCAACCAAACAGTTCCAGTTCTTCGCATCTTGAAAACTGGTGGAAGAACGCAGTCATCTACGAGATTTATCCGCGCAGTTTTCAGGATTCAAACGGCGATGGAATCGGCGATCTGAACGGGATCACGCAGCGCCTCGATTACCTGCAGACCCTGGGCGTAGACGCCATCTGGCTCACGCCCATCTATCCATCGCCCCAGGTCGACTTCGGTTACGATATTTCCGATTACGAAGCCATCGATCCGCAATACGGCACCCTGGCGGACTTTGACAGGCTGGTGGCTGAAGCGAAGAAGCGTCACATTCGCATTGTCATGGACATGGTGATGAACCACACCTCCGACAAGCACAAGTGGTTTGAGCAATCGCGCTCCTCCCGCGACAACCCATATCGCGACTGGTATGTGTGGCACGACGGCAAGGGCGAGACCGCGACCAGCCCCGGGGAAGTTCCCAACAACTGGCAGTCGGACTTCGGACACTCGGCATGGGAGTGGGACCCGAAGACTCGGCAATACTACTATCACAAGTTCTACATCCAGCAGCCGGATCTGAACTGGAACAATCCCAAGGTGCACCAGGCATTCAAAGACATCATCAAGTTCTGGCTGAACCGCGGCGTGGGCGGATTCCGGTTCGATGCCATTCCGACGCTATTTGAAGATCCCGAGATGCGGGACGAGGAAGTTCTGAAGGACAAGGACGGCAAGCCGTACAAGAACGTCTACGGCGACATCGCGTTGAATGACACCCGGACCAGCAACCTTCCCGAAGTGCATCCGGTAGTGCAGGAGATGCGCGCGACGGCGGACCAATACAACCCCAATATCTTCCCCGGCACGCGCGTCTTCATCGGCGAAACGTATCTGCCCAACATCGCGGAGCTGGCCAAGCAATATGGGACCGCCGAGCATCCCGAGTTCCAGTTGCCCATGGATACGCAGATCGGGTTTATCAACAAGCTGGACGTGGCGGCGTTCCGCAGTAAACTCAATGACGCCGAAACCCAGCTGGGGACAAACATTCCGCTGATCGTCTTCGATAATCACGACAATCCGCGCCTCGATGCCCGCTACGGTGATGGCGTGCACGACACCGACATTCAGCGGGTGATTGCCACCATGCTCTTCACCAGCCGGGGAGCAGCCCTGTTTTATTACGGCGACGAGATCGGGATGAAGACCACCCCGCCGACGCGTAAGGAGGACGTGAAAGATCCGGTGGGCCTGGTCGGCTGGCCAAAGGAGAAGGGCCGGGACGGCGAGCGCACTCCGATGCAGTGGGACGACGCGAAGAATGCGGGATTCACGACCGGCACGCCGTGGCTGCCTATTCCGCCCACGTATGTGACCGTCAATGTAAAGAAGGAAGAGTCAGAGCATGACTCTCTTCTTGACTGGTACAGGCGCCTTATCGAGCTCAAGAAGACAAACCCCGTACTGGCGCAGGGCGCAAACATCATGCTCGACACCGAGAATACGAAGGTGCTGAGCTGGATGCGGCAAAGCGCGGGATCGCCGCAGATCGTGGTGTCGGTAAACTTCACTGCCGATCCGCAGACGGTCAACCTCACGGGTGGAAGCGCGGACCTGAAGGCGAGCCGTCCCAAGACCCTGCTCAAGTCTCCCGGTGGCGCCGATCCGGCATCGATTCAACGCCATCGAGCTTGGGCCATTCGGCGTATACGTTGGGGAGATCGAGTAACAGCGAGACAAACTCCTTCGCTAAACGAGTGCGGCGGCTGCCATGGTTACGGGAGCCGCCGTTTCACGTCACGCCACCTTACGCTGTCTTCCCGCCTCTTCGCATCGGTCGCAGTTTCCGCACGGGCCTGCGGATGCATCGCCCAGGTAGCGGAGCAGAAACTCACGGCGGCAGGTGCGGCAATCGGCGTACTCCTGCATGTGTTCGAGGCGAAGCCTGCGCTGTTGCTTTTGCATTTGCTGGTGCGCCACCGCAACCTCGGCGACATCTTCGATCGATTGCTCCGGCGCAGCTTCGATCTCGCCCGATTCGAGTTGCCGCGCGGCGCCGACCTCTTCAAGTTTGTGGACGATGCTGGTCAGTTTGCGTCCGGAGATCGAGGTCTCGCGCGTCAGCTGTTCGCGGGTGGCGTGGTTCTGGTGACTGGCCAGCGCGTGGGCAACGGACTCGAGCGCATGCGCATCGACACTGCCGCTTCCGGTCTTGTATTGCTGGGCGGAGACATCCTCAGGTCGGAAGAACAAGACTGCCTCGGCCGGCTGGCCATCGCGTCCGGCGCGGCCGATCTCCTGATAGTAACCGTCGACTGAATCGCTCACATCGGCGTGGTAGACAAAGCGGATATCGGGCTTGTCGACGCCCATGCCCGAAGGCGTTGGTCGCAACGATCACCGGCACTTCGCCATTCGTGAAGCGATTCTCAATCGATTCGCGCTCGGCCGCCTTAAGACCGCCGTGATAGAAGACCGCATCTATCCCGTTCTGCTGCAATTCGCGGGCGATGTTTTCTGCATTCTTGTGCGTGGAGACGTAAACGATGCCGGGCTTGTCGGCCCACTCGACACGCCGCAGCACGGCATCCTGCTTCTCGCTCTTTGAGGAGAACTTATCTACGCGCAGCGATATGTTGGGGAGGTCGTCAACTTTAGGGCGATTTGAATTTGTCATCGAAGAAGTGATTGTCCCGCCGGGGGTGCGGGCAGATGTTCACCGCGCCGGCCATTCGATAAGAAGCAAAACGGGGCCCATATGCTGCTTGGGATTCATAAATCGGCTATTTGCGACTGAAATCAAAGACAACAACGAGCGCTCGGCGACTAAAGGCAAAGGCAGGCCATCGCCTTGCGGTACCCCGGCCCTGCGTGATTGACTTATTGCCGAAAGCAGGCTGAACGCATGAGCTATATCCTTGCCCTGGACCAGGGTACGACCAGTTCCCGCGCCATATTGTTTAACCAGGCCGGCGCGATCGCGGCCGTGGCGCAGCAGGAGTTCAAGCAGCACTATCCGCAGCCGGGATGGGTTGAGCACGACCCGATGGAGATCCTGACCAGCCAGATGGCCGTCGCCATCGAAGTGCTGGGCAAGGCGGGCGCGCGTCCCCGCGATGTGGCCGCCATCGGGATCACCAATCAGCGCGAAACCGTGGTCATCTGGGATCGGGCGACGGGAAAGCCGGTGCATCCGGCCATCGTTTGGCAGGACCGGCGGACGGCGGCGCATTGCGGCCAACTCGAAGAGAGCGGCGTGGGCGAGACCATCTCGGACCGCACCGGCCTGGTCATCGATCCTTACTTCTCAGCGACCAAGATCAAGTGGATTCTGGATCATGTTGAAGGCGCGCGGGCCAGCGCTGAGCGCGGCGAACTTGCCTTTGGCACCGTCGACAGCTGGCTCATCTGGAATCTGACCAGCGGCAAGCGCCACGTGACCGACATGACCAACGCGTCGCGAACGTTGCTGTTCAACATCGTCAAGGGCGAGTGGGATGACGAGTTGCTGAAGATCTTCGACATCCCGCAAGAGCCTGCTGCCCGACGTGGTCTGGTCGAGCGAGCGTGTGGGCGAAGTGACTACCACGCTGGGCCTTGCCGGAACCGCGATCGCAGGGATCGCGGGCGACCAGCAGGCGGCACTCTTCGGGCAGCTCTGCTGGAACAAGGGCGAAGCCAAGAACACGTATGGAACCGGATGTTTTTTGCTGCAGAACATCGGCACGGAGTTCAAGCGATCGAAGCATCGGCTGATCACGACCCTGGCCGCCAGCGCCAATCGCCGGCTGGAATACGCATTTGAAGGCAGCGTCTTCATTGGCGGCGCGGTGGTGCAGTGGCTGCGGGATAACCTGCGCCTGATCGGATCGTCGGCCGAGGTGGAGGCGCTGGCAGCCGATGTTCCCGATACCGGCGGAGTGGTCTTCGTGCCCGCGTTTGTCGGGCTGGGAGCGCCGCACTGGGATCCGCATGCCGGCGGCCTGCTGATCGGCCTGCGCCGCGACACCAGGCCGGGGCACATTGCGCGGGCCGCTCTCGAGAGCATCGCGTTCCAGGTTGCGGATGTGCTCGAGGCGGTGGAGAGCGAAACCGATGCGCCGCTTGGGGATCTGCGGGTAGACGGCGGCGCCGCGGTCAACGATCTGCTGATGCAATTCCAGGCTGATGTGCTGGGCGTACCCGTGGTGCGGCCGCAGGTAACCGAGACGACCGCGCTGGGCGCAGCGTATCTGGCAGGGCTGGCGGTCGGTTTCTGGAGCAGTCCGGACGATCTGCGTGCCAGTCGTGCGGGCGATGTTCGCTTTGAGCCAAAGATGGCGGATGAAGAATCGGCCGCGCGGCGAGCACGCTGGCACAAGGCAGTCGAGCGTTCCCGCAACTGGACCGAGTAAGAGAAAGGAAGAGGACGCATGAAGCGCGAAGCCATGCTGCGCAATGTACGGGACCGCGTAGGGCCGTGGGACATCGCCGTGATTGGGGGAGGCGCGACCGGGGTCGGCGTCGCCGTCGATGCCGCGGCTCGCGGCCTGGATGTGGTTCTGGTGGAGGCGCACGACTTTGGCAAGGGCACCAGCAGCCGCAGCACCAAGCTCGTGCACGGCGGGGTACGCTATCTCGAACAGGGCAACGTGCCGCTGGTCATGTCGGCGCTCAAGGAACGCGGCCTGCTGCGGCAGAATGCGCCCCACATCGTGCACGACCTCGCCTTTGTGGTGCCCAATTATTCATGGTGGGAGGCTCCGTTTTATGGCATCGGGCTGAAGCTCTATGACCTGCTGGCGGGCAAATATGGCTTCGGCGCTTCAAAGCTGTTGTCGAAAGAAGAGACGCTGGAGCGCCTGCCGGCCCTGGAGCCGGAAGAGTTGCGCGGCGGAGTGGTGTACTACGATGGCCAGTTCGATGACGCGCGCCTGCTGATCCATTTGGCCATGACGGCGGCCGATCATGGCGCCACTCTGGTCAACTACTGCCCCGCAACGGGGTTGCTGCGCGACGAGGACAACTATGTGAACGGCCTCACTGCCCGCGACGACGAGACCGGAGAAGAATTCACGATCCGCGCGCGCATCGTGGTCAACGCCACCGGGGTGTTCACCGACTCGATCCGCCGCATGGCTGATCCGGCCATCGATCCGCTGGTCGTGACGAGCCAGGGAATTCACCTGGTGTTTGATCCATCGTTTCTGAAGGGAGACACGGCGCTCATGGTGCCGCGCACCAGCGATGGGCGGGTGCTGTTTGTCATTCCCTGGCATGGGCATGCGGTGGCGGGCACCACGGACACGCCGCTCGATGCACCCAGCCTGGAGCCGCGGGCGCTCGACGAAGAGATTGAATTCATTCTCGAGACGGCGGGGCGCTATCTGACCCGGCCTCCGACGCGGGCCGATGTGCTGAGCGTCTACGTGGGATTGCGGCCGCTGGTCAAAGGCGATGGCAAGACCTCCGCACTGTCGCGCGACCATGTCATTCACGTCGACCCATCGGGTCTGCTCACCATTACCGGAGGCAAGTGGACGACCTACCGGCACATGGCGGAAGACTGCGTGGACCACGCCATCACGCTGGGCCGCCTGCGCGATGAACCGTGCCGGACGCGCAATCTGCGCATCCATGGGTACCTGGAGCAGGCGAGTGGACGCGGAGGTTCGGAGCTTGATCCCGAGCGGCTCGGCTATGACGCCATGGCGGTTTACGGCTCCGATGCCGACGCCATTCGCACCCTTGCCAGGGAACAGCCCGCGCTGGCGGCGCCGCTCGATCCTGATCTTCCCTACATCGGCGCAGAGATTGTGTGGGGTGCCCGAGCCGAGATGGCGCGCACCGTGGAAGACGCGCTGGCGCGGCGCACCCGCGCACTCTTCCTCAACGCCAGCGCTGCGGTGGCCATGGCGCCCATCGCCGCCACGCTGCTTGCCACGGAACTCGGCCGAGACCAGAGCTGGATCGATGAACAGATCATCGCGTTTCGACATTTGGCTGCGCAGTACCACGTCGCATCGGCACCCAACGGCGTGAAACAGGATCTGTGACTGGGCAGATTTCCCAAAAGAATATGCGGCGCGGGCCGCGCAGCAGGCATCTGTCTACAACGGAGGGACCACAATGGCGGCCGTTTGCACGCACACCGATCAGATCAAGAAAGTGAAGCCTCATACCAAAGGCTGTGAAGATTGCCTGAAGACCGGCGATACGTGGGTTCACCTGCGCATGTGCCTGGAGTGCGGCCACGTGGGCTGTTGCGACTCCTCGAAGAACCGCCACGCGCGCGCGCATTTCCACGCTACGCAACACCCGCTGATCCAGTCGGCAGAGCGCGGGGAAGATTGGCGCTGGTGCTACATCGACGAGACCTATCTCTGAGGTGTGTCGCCCGCTGCGGTGACCGATCGCCGGACGGGATCGCACTTTGCTCTCAATGTGCGCACCGACATTACGAGGCCAGCTCCACTTCGATCTTCTTCGTTTCCCGATCGAGTTTCACGATGCGGAAGCTGCGAATCTGTCCCACCTGCAGCGGCTCTGGTTGAGTCGAGGGAGCGGGCGCATTGCCCTTCCAGCGCGCCTTGAGCATGGAAGAAAGAGACGACAGGTCGGCCTTGGCCTCAGGCGCGGCCTGGGTTGCAGCCGGCGCATGCGCGGACGCCCGGCAGGCGGCGCGAATTCCCTCACCCAGTTCGATCAGTCCCGGCGACTGTTCGACCACGCGGCCCGAGACCTGATCGCCCGCTTTGTGCTCGGCGATGTATTCATCGATGCTGGTGGGCACAAGCTGCTTCATGCTGAGCTTGATCTGCCGCTTCTCTGTATCGATGGCCAGCACCTGGGCCTTGACCACCTGGCCGGCGCGCAGCACGTCGGAAGGATGATTGATGCGGCGGTCGGCGACGATCTCGCTGACATGCACCAGGCCCTCGACCCCTTCCATGATCTGCACAAAGGCGCCGAAGGCCATGAGCTTGGTGACAGGTCCCTCGACCTGCGAGCCGACGGGGAAGTTGCGCGACACCTCGGTCCACGGATCGGTAAGGGTCTGCTTGAGGCCCAGCGCAATGCGGCGCTCCTCGGGCTTGATGGAGAGGATCACCGCGTCCACCGTCTCGCCCTGCTTGACCACATCGCTGACGATGCGAACCTTCTTGCCCCACGACATCTCGGAGATGTGAATGAGCCCTTCGACGCCGGGCTCGAGTTCGACGAAGGCGCCGAACTCGGCAATGCGCGTGACCGGGCCGGTGATGCGCTGGCCGACCTGGTAGCGCTGCGGCGCGGTCTCCCACGGCTCGGCCTGCAGCTGCTTGAGGCCCAGCGAAATCTTTTTTGTCTCCGGATCGATCTTGAGGACCTTGACCTGCAGCTCCTGGCCGGCGGTCAATACGTCTTCCGGCTTGCTGATGCGGGTCCAGGCGATGTCGCTCACGTGCAGCAGGCCGTCGAGGCCGCCGAGGTCGAGGAAGGCGCCATAGCTCATCAGGCTGCGCACCGTGCCCGTCAGGACATCGCCTTCCTTCAGAGCGCCAAAGCGATCCTCCGCGGCCACGCGCGCCTGCTCTTCGAGAACCACGCGCCGGTCGACGACCACGTCTTCGTCGGTGACGTCGAGCTTGGTGATGCGGCAGGTGATCTGCTGGCCGACCATCTTCTCTAGCTCCGCGGCGTCGCGAGTGCCGCTGCGGCTGGCAGGCATGAAGGCGCGCACGCCAACATCGACGGTGAGGCCGCCCTTGACCACGCCTGTGACCGTGCCCACCACGGCGACTTTCTGCGCAAACGCGGCTTCGAGCGCCGACCAGTCGCGCGGCTGCGCCACCTTGAACCGCGACAGCTCGTAATAGCCCTCTTCGTTGCGGCCCGTGACCGAGACCGGAACGCTGTCTCCCGCGCTTACACCGTCGGCGTTGTTGTCGAACGCCGCGCGCGGCAGGACGCCCTCGGTCTTGTAGCCGATGTCGAGGAAGACCTGGTCCGGCGAGACTGAAATGACGGTTCCCTGGAGCTGCTTCTGGCCGCCCTCGACTCTGGGTGCGTGGCTTTTCTCAAACTGCGCCAGCAGATCGCCGAAGTTCTCGGCCGTTTCCGCAGCCGGCACCGGTGCGATTGCAGCCGGAGCCTGCGCTTCGGCAGCGAGCGGTGCTTCAGGGGTGGGCCCGCTTTCTGGCGCAGCCTGGATTTCGGGCGCGGCTTGGGTCTCAGGCAGGATGGGCGTTTCGGGTGTGGTCTCGTTCGTCATAGTGGCTACGCATTTATTCTCCCACGCGGGGGCGGGACGGGTAGCGCGCCACGGTGTTCAAGCCACGGTGTTCAAGGAAACTGGGTCACTTTGGGGGTGGTGCGCGGCTCGATAGAGGTCGGACCGCCGGCATCGTCGATCACGTTGCTGATTTCTCCCTTGTCATCGAGCGCGACCGTGATCATGTCGTGGAATCGAACGCGGGCGGTCTTTGGCACTTCGATAGCGCGCGTGAGCACGACGTTTGGATGGCGGAAGACGCTATAGATGCCCAGCCCCCATGCCTCGTGGCTGGTAACTGCGTCGGCTACTTTGTACGAAGCCCAGCCATTGGTGCCCGGCGCGCTGGTATAACTCGCCTGGTCGGGCGGATCGTAGGGAATCTCGGACTGGTAGAAATATGTGCGGCCGCCGTTGCCGTTCCACAGCACCTGGAACTGCTGGTGGTGCTCGACGAAAAGGCCATAGGCAGTGACGTTGTTGCCGTTCACGACCAGCCCGTTGTCGCTGGTGTTCTCATCCCAGCCAACGCCCGTTCCATGATCGGCGCGCCAGATCCAGGTGTGATCGATGATCGTATCGTTGCTGTTGATGCGCAGGTTGACAGCGGCCTTTCCTACGCCCGCGCCGCCCACGCGAAAGAAGATATCGTGCAGCGAGATGGGGTCAGCGGCGTGGCCGGCTTTGCTACCCTCCGGGCCCACTTCGAGCAGCACCGGAGACTTCCTCGCGCCTGCGTCGAAGAGCAGCCCGGCGAGAATGATTCCGTCGGCATCGGCGGTGATCATGGCGGCCGTGCCGTTCACCGGCTTGAGGGTGGCAAAACCCAGGCCCATCACCACGGTGCCGGGGTGCGTTACGCGAATCGGCTCGTCGAGTTCGTAGATGCCCGGGGTCAGCAGCAGGTGCCGTCCGCGCGCCAGTTGCGCATTGATCGTCGCGGCGGTGTCGACTCCCGCGCGTGCGATATAGAACTGGCTGAGGGGAATGGAGCGGCCCGGCGTAGCGCCGTTGTGCCATGTGACGCCAACGCTGTTCGCGCGCAGCGCGGGAACACGCACGCTCCACCTGCCGCCCGCATCGACTTCGAGAAAGGGCTTTTCGCGGACGATCGGGGTCTCTGCAATCTTGGTGTAAGGGGGTGAAGGCCATTCGCCTGCCGGAGGATGCACCACGCCGACAAAGACCATGTTCCAGTTGGAGCCGGTCCAACTGCCCCACTCGCTGTTGCGCGAGATCCACTGCTGCTGAGAGCCGGAGGCGACGTTCCCGTCAATGACGCTGTCCGACATCCATCCGCCGCTGGCCCAGCCGCCGTTCTGATGGAGCACGATGTTGCCGCGCACGTGCATGCGGCGAAAGGGTACCGCCTGCGACACGGCCCACTGCATGGTGCCGCTCGTGGGCGTCACGGAAAATCCTTCGACGGCGCGCCAGAACGTGCAGGTGGCGTTGTTACGCGGCAGACTGGCGTCCGCATGCACATTGCCGGTGATGTGAACGGCATCAGGCGTTGCCCCGAGACCAACCACCTCGGTGTAAAAGCCCACCGGAATGTCGACGTGATATTCGCCGGGAAGAAACAGAAGAGCATTGCGCTGAGACCCGAATTCGTTGTGCTGCTGGATCGCGTAGACTGCGTCAATCTTGCGCTGGATCTCGGCCGCGGGCATCGATGGACTGAAGACAGCAACGTTGGGACCCAGGTCAGGGGATGAAGCGGGATCTAACTTCAACTTTGCAGCGGAAAGAGGGGCCGGCGCACCAAGCAGCGAAGCCGCTATCGCAAGGGAGACCAGAGATAGATCAGGCCGTCTTCGGGTGTAGGCACGATTGCTACTCTCGGCATCCGTCATTTCAACTATGGCCTCGGTTTCGTCACTTGGGAGTCGATGGGTATGGTAGCGTCTGGCGTGAAATGGAGCAAGCCTGCGCGGACTTCGCTCCGATGTTGAAGAGGATTTGTCGACAGGGTTTCTTTACATCCCGCGGTATCGAGAGCGAGAATTGCGCTGCACGCGGGGAGACGCAAATGAACACTTCTATTTCGCGCAGGGATTTTGTGCGCCTTGGTGCAAGTGCGGCCGTAGCTGGAGCCGCGGTGAACGCCACGTTGCTGGAGCCGCCCACCTTGATGGCGCAAACGCCGCCGGCCGGCGCGCCCCACGGCAAGATCCGCTTCATCTCGATCGGCACCGGGATTCGCGGCTGCGATCTGCTGCGATCGGCGCGCAATCTGCCCTCGGGAGAGTTGGTCGCGATTGCCGACCTGTATGACATGCACCAGAAGGCAGGAGTCGAAGCCTACGGAACAGACGTGCCCACCACGAGGGATTACCGTCCCCTGCTCGACCGCAAAGATGTGGACGCCGTGATCGTGGCGGTTGCCGATTTTCAGCACAAGCATGTGGTTCTGGATTGCCTCGCTGCGGGCAAGGACGTCTATTGCGAGAAGCCGATGTCGCACAACGTGGCTGATGGGATGGCCATGGTTGCAGCGGTGCAGCAGGGCAAGCGCATCTTCCAGGCGGGCAGCCAGCGCGTGAGCAACATCGTGTACAAGAAGGCTGCGGAGATCTACAAGTCGGGCCGGCTGGGCGAGGTGACTTACATTGAAGGGCACTCGGACCGCAACTCGCCGTCGGGCGCGTGGGTGTATCCGATCGCTCCCGATGCCAGCCCCGAAACCATCGATTGGAAGACCTGGATTCGCGATGCGCCGGATCGGCCTTTCGACGCGGTGCGCTTCTTCCGCTGGCGCTGCTTTGCCGATTACGGGGAGGGCGTGGGCGGCGACCTGTTCGTGCACCTGATCTCCGGCATCCAGTGCGTGAGCGGGATCAACGCGATTCCCAGCCGCGCGTATTCGTCGGGGAGCCTGACGCATTTCAAAGACGGGCGCGACTATCCTGACCTGCTCGCTACGCTGTACGACTACCCCGGCGTGACGGTCAACCTGCACTGCAACCAGAACAACGCGGCGGGGGAGCCCATTCATCTTCTATGGCCGCGAAGCCACGATGGTCATCAACGGCAACTCCGTGACCGTGACCCCGCAGGACACCAGCCCGCAGCCGGAGGGCTATTCACTGAACGGCTGGACAGCGGAGGCCAAAAAGAAATATCTCGACGACTGGCATGCGGCGCACCCCAAGCCTTCGCCCAAACCGGGCCTCTCGGACACGTACTCAGCTCCGCAGGGATACGACGACACCGCCGACCACATCGCCACCTTCTTCAACGCAATTGCAACCCGCGAACATGTGGTGGAGGACGAAGTGTTCGGCAACAACGCTGCCATTGCCTGCCACATGGCCAATCATTCTTACTTTCACCGCAACGTGGCCACGTGGGACGCGTCTGCGCAAACCATCACGAGCTGACTCGATCCCCGGAGGCTTATACATGACCATCCCATCGCGCAGAACCTTTCTGAAGACGGCCGCAGCGGTTGCGGCAGCTGCCTGTGCCGGCACTCGGCGGCTTGGTGCTGCTTCGTTCAATCTTCCCATCGGACTGCAGCTTTACTCGGTGCGCAACCTGCTGCCTAAGGATTTTGACGGCACGTTGCACCAGTTGGCCGAGGCCGGATACAAAGAAGTGGAAGCAGCCGGCTTCTACAACAAGACGGCGCAGGACTTCCGCCATTCGATGGATCAGGCGGGACTTCGCTGCATCAGCGCTCACTACACCCTGACGTTGTTCCGGCAACAGCTCGATTCGATGCTGGAGTATGCGCACGCGCTGGGGCTGAGTTACATGGTCTGCTCCTCGTCGGGCGGCGTACACCGCGATCCCGCACGCAAGGGCGGCGAACTCAACCTGGATGACTGGCGCTATGTGGCAGACGAGTTCAACCGCATCGGCGCAAAGGTGAAGTCCGCCGGGATTACGTTTGGCGTGCACAACCATACGCCGGAGTTCGCGACTGAGGACGGCGTCCTCGTCTACGATGAGCTGCTCAAGCGTACCGATCCGAAGCTGGTCTACTTTGAGATGGATTGCGGATGGGTCACCGCGGCCGGTCGGAATCCGGTGGACTATCTGAGCAAGTATCCGGAGCGCTTTCCGCTCATGCACGTGAAAGACATGGTGCGCGGCCCGGATGGAAAATTCCACTCCGTCGTCATGGGCCACGGGATCGTCAACTATCATCCAATCCTGCGCGCGGCCACCGGCCTGAAGCACTACTTCATCGAGCAGGAAGAGTTCGCCGGAGATCCGATGAGCGAGCTGCGCGAAGACGCGAACTACATGCGCAACTTCCAGGTGTAGTTGGCGGTGCGCTCTGCGCCGCCCGTCGCGTTGTAGCAATTGTGCCTCGTCCTTTCACGGTGTCTCTGTGTCAAAGAGGAAGCCGCTCTGAAACGTTCAAGGCTTTTCGGATAGGCTGGGCACATGAGCATTTTTGACGAAAAGCGCACCGAGTTGGAACGTCATGAATTCATGATGGGACTGGAGCGGGGCCGGCTGGCGGTGGCGCTGGACCTGCTCACCGACTCGCTGATCATGGTGGGCCAGCACGGCGTGTACTGCACCTCCAGCCGTAATCCCGCGGTTCCTGCGCTCGACCTGCAGGCCGTTCTGGCAGGGATGGAGGGCGCCAAGGCCTTGATCCAGTCGGTCATGGAAGAGCTGCGAGCCCAGCGCGAGACAGCGCGCAACGGTGGAACGGCCGGCGGCGCCGTGGCCGGCTAAGACGCCGCCCCGGTCCAAAATACGATATGCTGATAAAGCGCGCCCGTAGCTCAGCTGGATAGAGCGAACGCCTCCGGAGCGTTAGGTCGGGAGTTCGAATCTCTCCGGGCGCACCAGTCTTCTTTCTCCTTCCTCCTCGCATCTCACGAATACCCTGCCTGTATCCCTGACTCAGCCGTCCGCCGCCAGACGAACAGGCGCGCTGACCGCGAGCCGCATAATCGGGCCCCGATTCGCAGGCATCGGTCCCACGCCGTTTAGACTGAGTGTGAGGCGCGAGTAACAAACCCGCGCCCCAGACAAGGCCGAAATGCACCCACATTTTCCATTCACTGCCCGGCAGGTCCTGTGGACGCTCACCTTTGCAGCTCACCTGGTGCTGCTGGTTGTCCTCATGGGCCGCGATCGCATCGCCCGCTACCCGTGGTTTACAGCCAGCATTGTGCTCGTCGCGCTGCGCCTGCTGGCCAGCCAGTTGCTCTTTGGCCGCCTGCCCCAGATAACCATGAGCACGATCTTTATCGTCATGGCCGATGTCGGCGCGGTGATCGGTTTGCTGGTCCTGCTGGAGATGGCGCGCCGCGCCTTTGGCAGCGTGCGCCGTTCAACCTGGGTGGTCGGGGCGTTGATCCTGCTGGCCATCGGCGCGGTGGTGTTGAAGTTCTGGGGACCGTGGCCCTCCTGGCAGACATTAATTGCCAACTCGAAGATGTCCGCTCTGCAGTTGTTGCAGTTGCTCGCGCAGAAAGCCAGCCTGCTCGTAGACGTCGAGACCATTGCCCTCGGGCTGTTAGTGCTTCTTTTTGGTCGCAGGTTCGGAGCCGGATTTCGGACCCACACCCAGCAGATTGTTATCGGCCTGTTCACCGCCTCCACGGCCCAGCTTTCCATTCAGGCCGTCTGGGAACACATCGCGCGCACCGCTGTTGCCCACAGCATGGCGGATTACGAACGCATCATGGGCCTGCGCGACAAGCTGTTTAACTCCAACAGCGTCGTCTACCTGCTGGTGCTGATCTGGTGGATCGTGTGTCTCTGGAGGGACGAGCCGGGGAAGGCAATTTCTGTGGCCGCTCCGGAAGCGCCCGTAACCCCTCCGTCCGAACCGGCCCAAGCCGCCGAGTGAGATGTCGGTACGAATTACTCAGCCTGGGTGGGAGCGAAGACCTTCCTGGTCCACAAACGATCGCGGGTCACAATAAGACGCTGCATGTGTCAGGTTGCGGCCTTGAGGGAATCCGCCAGGAATCGCGCGCCAAAATCGAAAGGGCCGGAAACCTCGCGGTCTCCAGCCCTTTCCGGGTATCCAATAGCTCATCGGATCGAACACCATCCGGCTCAGCCTGACGATGAATCTTCGGCTTCCCTCCGGGTCTCCGTCTCCAGCTTAGTTCTCGATGCGACTTTCAATCTCGATTGACTCCGACGCCTGCGGCAAGCCGCCTGTGCCTTCGTCAATTTTGATCGTCCCTCACACCGTGTTCCAAGCCAGCAACCAACTCCTGATCGCTCTGAGAAACCGACTCTCCGGTCGCGGCCGCGACCACAGGATCAATCTCCGCCTTCAAACAATTGTTGACTCTCCCGCGTGATCGACGGCGAGTTTTCAACTTCGTCCGGTCATCCAACCTACGGCAAGCCGTCTATCGAACTTCCGTCTTCCACTGAACTCTGCGCCCTCTGCCAAGCCGGCGACGTAATCCCTGACTTCCACCGAACTTTGCATCGCCCTGCCCTGCCGAGGATGAGTTTTCGATTTCCTTCGAATCTTGTGTCTCGCGGCTCGCACCGCAAGTGCAATCTTCGCTCTCTGTCGAGCTTTCATCTTCCTGCCAGGCAGGAAATGTCTTTCCAATTCCCTACTGGGTTACCAACTGAAATGAGAGTAGGAGGATGCGGCCTGTGGACGCAAGTGCAAAACTTGACAAAACTGTGGATATTGTGCTTACATTACCGAATCCCTTCCGCAATCCTGTGAAAAGTGCCGTGCCGCCTGTTGCTCCTGCATGGTGGACTTGTGCGGATTTCCATTTTGCCTGACTCAGGCAGCGTACCGTCCGTTGGGCCACGCAAAGCAAGGGCGCCGACTGTATACTCCTGGGTACCTCAAACTACCCTTGGGAGAATCAATGTATGTCTATTACGTGGCGTTTGTCCGGGTGGCTTGCGCGAACCTCCCGGATCGCTGCATTGCTGGCCGCGCCGGCGCTTAGCCTCTCTGCTCAAAATGCCGCGCCATCCGCAGCGGCGTCCGAAGCCCAGCCCGTCTGTGCTGTGCTGGCTCAGAAAGACATTCCGACCAACACGGTCCTGCAGGCCAGGGTGACTGGTCTACTGCAGGCATCCCGATTGAAGCCCGGCAAGGAAATCTGGGTAACCTCAGCGACCGGATTTGTTTACCCTGGATGCCAAGTGGATGCCAATGCGGCCATCTATGGCCAGGTCATGAGCGCTGCTTCTACGAAGAATCCGAACTCATCGGAGCTTTCCCTGCTGTTCGACAAGGTGGACTGCACCGGACATCCGAAAAGGGACATGCAGTTTTTCCTCATCGGCATCGTGGCGCCCCCTGAAGATGCCGCGAGCGGGCATGATGCGGTGCCGACCGAGGTGCATGGAGGCGGGCGGCAGATCTCTGATGCAGTCTCGGCCACCAACGCATACGACGCGAGGTTGAACCCGGGAGGTCCGCCGCATACGGTGCGTCCCGGGGTGGTGGTGGGGATGAAGAAGCTGCAGCTCGATCCCCAGGGTGGCCCGAGTTGCAGCGCCAGGCTGACCAGCACCGATCGCAATATCGAGCTGGAGTCGGGAACAGTGCTGCTGCTGGCATTGCGCGAGACGAAGTAGGCGCAAAGCCGGCCATCGCACTTTCGGCCTGTGTCTCATGGAGTGCCTCACTGGCCGAGCGCACATAGTTCATCAGTCTGTGAGTAAGACAAGCTAACCAGGCAGAGTACGCAAAGCTCAGGGGCACAAAGGCTGATTTGCCTTTGTGCCCCTTGCACTTTCAACCAGCACTTGATTTCATCAAAGACCCAAAAACCGGGCGATTATGGGATGATCTGGAAGACGGTGCCTGCGCTCACAGAGGCTCCGCCGGTCTGCGTCGTGCCGTAGAGCTCGCCATGTTTTCCGAGCAAAAGGTTTCCCTGCGGAAAATACCCATCGGTACCTCCCTGAAAGTCATACAAAGTCGTTTCGGTCCATGTACTCGCGTTGCGCCTGGGCGGAGTGAGCTCGTAGACGCTCCCGCAATCAGGGGCGCAGGCGGCGCTTGCATTGCCGCCGACGCTGGCCGCCCCGAAGAGCTTGCCCCTGGCATCGAGTATCGGTGTAGTGATCGGTTGCGCGCCATCATTGCCACCGGTGAACTGATAGAGGGTGTTCTCCGACCAGCTGCCGCCGCGATGGGCCGGCGGCGTGAGTTGGAAGATCGTGCCACATCCCTCGACGCAGTTTGTATTGCCGCCGAAGAGGGCGGCGCCATCCAGGTCTCCGTTGCCATCGAAGACAACTCCTACATAAGGCTCGGCGCCATCACTCCCGCCTGTGAAGCTGTAGATCGCGGTCTCAGACCATGACCCTCCCGGAGCATGGGCGAGTTCGAAGACTGTTCCAGCGCCCAGGTTGCCCCCCAGGACGGTGGTCCCGTAGAGCCTCATGTTTTCGCTGACCGCGATATCACTGATGGGTAGCCCGCCGTCGGCTCCTCCCGTAAAGCTGTAGAGCACCTTCTCCCGCCACGAGCGGTCCTTCGAATCCGAATCGGGCGCAATCAACTCGAACACTGTGCCCTCGTCGTTCGCCCCCCCGGTGATAGTCGTGCCGAGAAGATTACCGGCGTCATCGAACACGAGTCCGGCGTAAGGGCTGGCACCATCGGGACCGCTGAAGCTGTAAAGCACGCTCTCCGTCCAACCTCCACCCCTTTTGCCGGGACGAGCCAGTTTAAAAACCGTGCCGCAGGCAGAACAGTTGACCCCTCCTTCCGTAGTGGTTCCGTACAGGGCGCCGTCCGAGCCGATGGCCAGCGGAGCGTAGGGATAGGCCCCATCGGTTCCACCTTGAAAGGCATACAGGACGGTCTCGGTCCATGCCCCACCAGAGACGGCCGGCGGCATCATCTCATACACCGTGCCGAAGCCGTTGCCGCCGTAGGCGGTAGTTCCAAAGAGATTTCCAGCGGGGCCGGCGACCAGGCCGGAAAGGGGCTGGGCGCCATCCGATCCATCCTGAAACGAATAAAGCACGCTTTCTGTCTGACCCAAAGCGGGAAGGCAGGCAGCAGTAACCAAGACCAATGCGGCGGCCGTAAACGCTAGCGGCGCCGCTTTCAAAGATCCTTGGAATCTCATTTTGTTTTCCTCCGGCGCGACAGAGATCGCGCGAATCTGTATCGCCGAGTTGAGGGGACCGGTGGCGGGGCAACTCGACAACCATGGACCACACTGAGTCGGAAAGGCGTTGTATGGTGACCCGGGTTCGGGCAGAGGGGCGATTTTCCCTCTTTTACCGAGCGGGGCGGGCTCGATTGTGGGCGAGAGTCCTCTGTCTGAGACGCCAGGACCGGCATGATCGGGGGGCGTGTTCACCCAACAATTTGAGATTCCGGCTGCGCGTCTGAACGGCGCGGCGGCGGGATAGCTGCAGAGGTTAACTACCCTCCAAGTCGAGTTACCTGTGACTTTTGCAGTCTTCCCGAGTTAAAACCTGTCGCAGTGTAACGCAGATTGCGCGCGGCTAAGTTGACTGGGAGCAAACAACTATGTCCATCCGCAGCGTTGACGCAGGTCCGAGCTAACAGTCATTTGTCGGGAAGATGAACAGGTAAGCTGCCTTGAGTTATCGACTTAGACGCTGCAGTTACACGGATGCAAGGGGGAGCGGCTCAAGCGACGCAGGAAGGTCTTTGGCCGGGGCGGCCAATGGGATAGGGGAGACGCGGATCCCTCGGCGGGACCTGCGACTGCAAGGGGACGGAGGCCGGGCTGGATGGGGATGACGGAGCGGCAGGCGGAGAAAGCTGGAAGGTGAGGAATGCGGCCCAAACGGCGGCTGGGACTATCGAAGCTGATCGTCGGGGACGTTATTGACTTTGTTCATGGCGTCAGCCAGCCGCATCTGAAAGTCTGCCTCTGGATAGTGTCCCTGCTTTCGCAAGAAGGATGCGTAATCCGTTAATGCCTCTCTCAGAAGCGGGTGATTCGGATCCGATGTTCGAAGCATTTCGATGCTTTCCCGAAAAGACGATTCGGCCTGGGATGCGTTTCCCGCCTTTGCGTTCGACAAGGCTTTGATGATGGTTACAAAAGCCTTGATCCTGGGCTGACCGAGAATGTCGAGAATCTTCTCTGCAGGAACTACTGCGGCTATTCCCGAATTGTCGCTCATCCTAACGTCCGAGTGCGCAGTGACAGTGATCGAAGCCGTATCAGGACCGGCGGGACGATCAGAATTGAAATAACCTTGCATCACACCCAACAAAAAATACTGAACTCCTCCGATGGAGTTGCCTTGCTCCCGGGTACCGCTCAGGCGGACAAACACGGGCGAGCCGCTATTTCCTCCCCAGGATGCTATTTCGGCGAGATATAGGTCCTGCATAGAATTTCCGCCAGGTCCTGACGACCAGGAGATCTTCTCCTCAGGAATGAGCGCCAATTTGCCATGACGTACGATTGGATAGTTTTTGCTGGCGCCGTGATATGGGAGAAAAAGTCCGGAGAACAGCACTTCGTCCGTTTCGTTGAGTCGGAGATTTTGAATCGTCGCCTTGGTCACGCACATATCCCGGCTTAGGTTCCGGATGTCGTATGTGGCTTCGGGAATGCTTATCGGGCAGACAGCAACATCAGCGTCCGCGTCTTTATTATCAATGGAACAGGACAGGAATCCGTTGACTTTAACGGCGATCGGAATGGCCGAGATGTAGGAGTTCTGGCTATTTGGTTTACGAGTATTTGCGGTAGCTGTAATCGTCGCGAAGTACTCCATCTCTCCCCTCGGAGCCCCGAGGCGCTGGTGTTCAATCAAGTGCTTGCTCGTAACCAGCAGCGTCACCCCGCTCCCAGCGCCCTGGTCGGGAGTTGGGTAAGAGATCAAAAAACCGGTTCCAACCTGTGAGCAGGAACTTTGAAATATCGGTGAGCCTTCCGGCGTCTTGGCTTGAAGACCATTTTTGATGAGAGGCTCGTGACACGGAAAGTCCCCTTCTAAGTACACAACGGTCTTCTTGATTTGGTCGATGGGGAGTTCCTGAGAGCTTGCGTTAATCGGGGTCAATGCACCCAATATAAGAGCTACGATGACGGCAAGCCCATATGTAGTTCCGTGGTTAGGTTTTAGCACGAGCCGATCCTCCTGTGAATGGGGGAGCGTTCAATTCCCAACATCTTGATTGGTGCTCGGTTTGGGAGGAGCGACAGGAGTGGACCCGCGCGGTTCGCCAGAAATCGTCCAACCATGTATCAGACGGTGATCAGACCCTTTGCCATTCCGCTCTTTGCGAACATCTGGCGTATGCCTCTCAGGGCCTGGCGGGTCCGTTCTTCGTTTTCGATCAGGCTGAATCGTACGTGGGTATCGCCGTAGTCGCCAAAGCCGATGCCGGGGCTTACCGCTACCTTGGCGTCCGTAAGAAGACGCTTGGAAAACTCCAACGAGCGAAGCTCCTTGTAGGCTTCAGGGATCTGGGCCCAGACGAACATGGTGGCCTTGGGCGAAGCTACGGGCCAGCCTAACTTGTTCAATCCTTCGACTAACACGTCGCGGCGCTTGCGATAGGTTTCGCAGATCTCCTGGACGCAATCCTGCGGGCCTTCCAGAGCCAGGATCGACGCGACCTGGATGGGCGTGAAGGTGCCGTAGTCGAAGTAGCTCTTCAGGCGCGCAAGGGCGTTGACCAGCACCGGATTGCCGACCATGAAGCCGACACGCCAGCCGGGCATGTTGTAGCTCTTCGACAGGGTGAAGAACTCGACGGCAACATCCTTGGCGCCGGGTACTTCGAGGACGCTGGGTGGCTTGTAGCCGTCGAACGCGATATCAGCGTAGGCGAGATCGTGGATGAGATGGAAGCCGTATTGGCGGGCCAGTTCGACGAGGCGGGCGAGGAAGGGCAGGTCGACGCACTGCGTGGTCGGGTTGGACGGGAAGTTCACGATCAGCGCCTTGGGGCGCGGGACCATGCGCGGGATGAGATCTTCCAGCTGGGCGAGGAACTTTTCGCAGTCGGTGACGGGTACGCTGACCACGTGGGCTCCGGCGATCACTGGGCCGTAGATGTGAATGGGGTAGCTGGGATTGGGCACCAGCACGGTGTCGCGCGAGTCGAGGATGGCGAGACAGAGGTGCGCGATGCCTTCCTTTGACCCGATGGTGACGATGGCCTCGGTGTCGGGGTCAAGATCGACGTCGTAGCGGGTCTTGTACCAGTTGCAGATGGCGCGGCGCAACCGGGGCAGCCCTCGGGACACCGAGTAGCGGTGGGTCACGGGCTTCTGCGCCGCCTCGACCAGCTTGTCGACGATGTGGCGGGGCGTGGCGCCGTCGGGGTTGCCCATGCCGAAATCGATGATGTCTTCTCCGCGGCGGCGCGCGGAGACTTTCATCTCCCCCGTGATGTTGAAGACATACGGAGGAAGACGCTGAATGCGACTGAACTCTTCCATCGGACCAGTTTACAGCGATCAGGGGTCAGGGATCAGGGAACAGGGAGAATCTAATCACCGATGCGGCGGGTGGCTTCGCTTTGAATCTGCGCACGGCGAATAGAAAGCTCTCAGATGTTGGGAATAGCCATAGATGCAGGCCAGAAAGGAGGCGGTCGTGAGGATGTCGAGGAAAGGATCGCTATGCCCTACACCGCGAAGGCGCAGCAACAGGCGGGCCAAAGAACCTCCAAATGCAACAGACACCGCGATGAGGGCGAACATCATCTGCGTCGGAGAATATGAGGCAGTTTCCTCTGTCACCGGATTGAGGATGCTCAACATGGAAGGAAGTATAGCGCCATTCTGATGCGGGCGAGGAAGCAAAATGCAGGTCCTTTGGCTCCCTGCAGTCGCTCAGGATGACAGCCCCTCTGTTGACTGATCCCTGACCACTGATCCCTGTTCTTAGTGGCTGTGCCCGTGATGGTGGCCGGGCTCAGCGGCACTGGCCATCTCTTCCATGGGGACCACGCAGCCCTCGAGAACCTGGCAGTTCTCGTGTTCAAACTGGATAGTGGTGTGGCAGATGTTGTAGTGGTCCTTGAGGACGTGATTGAGCTTTTCAAGGATGCAGGCGCTTTCGGTGGGGGGGATGTCGTCGATGGTGACGTGGCAGGCCAGGGCGCGGGATTGCGAGCCGAGGCTCCAGCAGTGCAGGTCGTGGACGTTGAGGACGCCCTCGACAGCCTCCATGCCGGCGCGGATCTCCGGGAGAGCGACGCCGTGGGGAGTGCCTTCGAGGAGGATGTTGAGGGTTTCGCGGACGATGCCCACGCTGGACCACAGGATGAGGGCGGCGATGATGAGCGACAGGACGGGGTCGATCCAGTTCTGGCCGGTGAGGAGGATGCCGGCGCCTCCAGCGATGACGGCGGCGGTGGAGAGCGTGTCGCCCGCCATGTGAATGAAGGCCGAACGCATGTTGACGTCGCGGGCCACTCCCCAGAGCAGGGCGGCGATGACGCCGTTCATGATCACGCCGGCAGCGGCCACGAACATCATGAGCCGGGGCTGGACGGCGACCGGCGCGGAGAGGCGGTGGATGGCTTCGACGCCGATCCAGAGAGAGATCAGGATCAGCGTAGCGGCGTTGACGAAGGCGGCAAGCACGCCGGCGCGCTGGTAGCCGAAGGTCTTGGAGTGGTCTGCGGGGCGGGTCTGGAAGTAGACGGCGGCAAAGCTGAGCAGCAGGGCGAGAAAGTCGGAGGCGTTGTGGCCGGCTTCGGAGAGAAGCGCGAGGGAGTGGGCGCGCAGGCCGGCGATGAAGGTGACAGCGACGTAAGCCAGCGTGGCGACCAGGGAAAAGCGGAGCACGGATTGAGTGCGATTCGCGCCCTTGCCGGCCGCTTGGGCAGCAGGCGCCGCGTGGACATGCATATAAATAGTGTAAATGGGGTTGGGTATACGTGTCGCCGGAGGATAGGTGGGTTAAAAAACTGCCTGGAGATACACCCTGGCAGCCCACATTTAAGGCCAAAGACTTCGAAGCGGTGAAGCACCCGGCGGTTTGGGAGAAGCGGGGTCGGGCGCTAGCCGATGGAACGGCGATCAACGTGGTCGAGTGGTTCCAGTGGTTCGAAACTTCCCCGTCGGTCGTAGGGGGGAAGTACGGGGAGCCCGGCGCGGAGGCCGGACCACTTTTCGGCGACGACGATGCTGTTTTGCGGATTGCCGGGCTGGTAGCGGACGGAGCAGGGGAAGCCGGCACGCACCAGGCCCGCGTCCACGACTTCGGCCATGTTGGTGATGTCCTGGGAACACTCGTAGTTGACCCCACCGATGCGGTAGTCGTACAGCAGCATGGTGAGGGTGCGGCCATCGTCGGCAGGAATCTGGCAGACATCGAGGAGCGTCCCGTCAACGAGGCGGCCGGCCTGCTCGAGGAGCCTGCGGCGCGCCACCTCAAGTTCTTCGGCGGTGGGGCGCTTGCGGAGCATGAACCAGGCCCCGGCAGCGGCCATGCCTGCAACGAGAGTGGCTCCGGCGGCAATCTCAAGAACTCTGGCGGTTTGAAGGGTCATGAATGCGCGGCTCAACCCCCGGGGAGTCCCCAGCTAAAGGATAACGCACCCTTGGACGGTGCGCGGCGCGCGACGAGTGTCGTGGCATGCTGCGCTATACTCGACTTTGCATCTTGTAGGTGCCCAGGCCTGCGGACGCTCGATCTCCGGAGGTTTTTTCTTTTGGTTCTGGACAGGAGTTCTGCCACGACGAAACAACGAATTCGCTCGACAACTGTGATCTGCGTGCGCCGCAACGGGCAGGTGGTGATGGCCGCCGATGGCCAGGTAACGCTGGGCGATCATGTACTCAAGCACTCCGCCAAAAAAATTCGCCGGCTCTACCAGGAGAGGATTCTGGCGGGGTTTGCGGGCTCGACGGCAGACGCCTTCAATCTCTTTGCGCGCTTCGAATCCAAGCTGGAACAGTATGCCGGCAATTTGAACCGCGCCGCCGTGGAACTGGCCAAAGACTGGCGCACCGACAAGATGCTGCGCAACCTGGAAGCCCTGCTGGTGGTAGCCGACAAGGGACAGACGTTCCTGATCTCGGGATCGGGTGACGTCATCGATCCCGACGAGCCTATCGCGGCGATCGGTTCCGGAGGCAGCTACGCCACCGCGGCGGCGCGCGCCCTGCTCGAAAATACGGAACTTGGAGCACTCGAAATCGCGCAGAAGGCGATGAAGATCGCCGGCGAGATTTGCATCTATACCAATGACCGCGTCACGATTGAGGAGTTGAAAGTCTGACGGAGCGACAACGCCCGCGACCTCTTACTTTATGGCTATCTACCTCCCCGCATCCGCTGAAGAACAGGATCTCGCGCTGGACGAGCTGACGCCGCGCGAGATTGTCACCGAACTCGACAAGCATGTGGTGGGCCAGCGCGCCGCCAAGCGCGCCGTGGCCATTGCGCTGCGCAATCGCCAGCGCCGGCAGAAGCTGCCTCCCGATATTGCCGACGACATCATGCCCAAGAACATCATCATGATCGGGCCGACGGGCGTGGGCAAGACGGAGATTGCGCGCCGGCTGGCAAAGCTGACCAATTCTCCTTTCTTGAAGGTGGAGGCCTCGAAGTTTACCGAGGTCGGGCTACGTGGGCCGCGACGTGGAATCGATGATTCGCGACCTGGTCGAGATCGCCATCGACATGGTGCGCGAAGAGCGTCTGGAAGAGGTGGAAGACAAGGCGGAGATGAACGCCGAGGAGCGGCTGCTCGATGTGCTGCTGCCGCCCCCGCCGGCGCCTCCGGCGTCACCTGAGGGACAGCTGCGCTGCCCGGGCACCGACAGCCACCACCGGTCGCGAGAGAAGCTGCGCCAGCAGTTTCGCGAAGGCAAGCTGGACGACCGCATGGTCGAGATCGACGTGCGGGAGCGCAACACGCCGCAGTTTGGCATCATCTCCAACCAGAACCTCGAAGACATGGAGATGAACCTCAAGGACATGCTGCCCAACATCTTTGGCGGCAGCACCAAGAAGCGCAAGATGAAGGTGGCCGACGCGTTCGACTACCTGGTGCAGGAAGAAGAAGGCCGCCTCATCGACATGGACTCAGGTGAACCGCGCGGCGGTGGAGCGGGTTGAGTCGAGCGGCATCGTGTTCCTGGATGAGATCGACAAGATTGCGGGGCGCGAAGGCGGCCATGGGCCGGATGTTTCGCGCGAGGGCGTGCAGCGCGACATTTTGCCCATCGTCGAAGGCACGACGGTGAACACGCGCTACGGCATGGTGCGGACGGATCACATTCTCTTCATCGCGGCGGGTGCGTTTCACGTTTCGAAGCCGAGCGATCTGATTCCCGAGTTGCAGGGGCGCTTTCCGATTCGCGTCGAGTTGCAATCGCTGACGGTCGAGGATTTTCTGCGCATTCTGACCGAGCCGAAGGCTTCGCTGACCAAGCAGTATTCGGCGCTGCTGGAGACGGAAGGCGTGCGGCTGGAGTTTGCGCCCGACGCGTTGCGCGAGATGGCGGAGTTTGCCTTCAAGGTGAACGAGACGACGGAGAACATCGGCGCGCGGCGGCTGCACACGATCATGGAGCGGGTGCTGGAAGACGTGAGCTTCCTGGCGCCGGATGTTGCGCGGCGGGCGCCCGACGAAGAGCAGGCCGCGGCGCTGGCGGAGGCGATCCGCAAGGAATCCTCCACGCCGCTTCCCTACTCGGAGCGCATGACGGCTTCAGGGCCGGAGAAGGTATTTCTGATCACCGATGAGTATGTGAAGCAGATGGTGGCGTCGATCGTGCGCGATCAGGATTTGAGCCGGTACATTCTCTAGGCGCGTCCGGAAAGAAACTCGCTCCAGCGCGAATTCCTCAGGACAAAATTGGGAGTGACCCCACATCTCAGAATCGAGATGTGGGGTCACCCCTCCAGTTCTGTTTCGCGTCTCAATGGGTGTCGGGGTTCTTGGGGGGCGTCATCGTCTTCCAGTGCTTGGAGATGACGAAGTACTTGGCCACCGTATGCACGAAGTGTTCGGCGTTGGGGCGAGCCGGCACGGCGCCGTGAAGAACCGCGTCATTGTGCACGTCGGCTCCGTACTCGGCCTGCATGTCATCGCCGTTGGCGTCGAGCACGTCGCCGCTCAGATCAAGACCGGCGAATAGTCCCTTGGCGCGCGAGTAGGTAAGAAACTCCGCATTCAGCATCACGTCGGTTGCGGCCTGCGCATCGCGGCCCACGGGTCCGGCGGCCGCCGAAGCGTTAGCGCCGAGCTTCACCTTGGAGTGGAGCATATCCTGCACGCTCTTCTGATTCATTCCCAGCAGCACCAGGTCAGTTGCCTGTCCGCCGATCTGGAATCCGAAGCTGGCCCCGGCCAGGCGTACAAAGACGGGAGCGCTCCAGCCATGGCCGGTGCGGCAGGTGCCGACGCCCTGGCCATATTGCGCGCCCACGCCAAAGGCGGCCTTCTTTTCAGAAGGGATGACGATGACGCAGTGAGCATGTCCCAGAACCGTCTCGGGGATGGCATGATCGGGAGCGGCCATCACTTCTTCAATGACGCTGGCGGCGGCGTTCAACCGGTCGTCAATCTTGGTTTTGTCCTGTGCCTGGGCCGTGGCAACGAAACCTGCCATTGCAATCGCAAGGCCGCAAACGGGTCTTGTAAACTTCATTCGGTCTCCTCAGTGTTTATTCGACTATCAGCAGGGTTAGATGCCACAAAACGGCAAAATCTCTGCCACAGGGGCCGGGAAGTGCTGTTTTTCGTATTTGCGCCAGGACCGAACGACCCGAAGCAGCCCCCGGCGAAGCGCATTCAGTATGCCGGAATTGATATGCCTCCGCACCGGGTCGGGGACCGGCTGACGCGAGGGCCGAACAACACGATAGGATGGATTGACATCAACGCCTGAGGTTGTACATGCCTTTTCGTTTGTTGAGCCTGGCCCTGTTTTGCTTGCCGGCCCTTCTCCATGCGCAATCAGAAACACCCGCCCGTTACGAGATCTACGGCGGGTATACCTATCTTTCCAACACCTTCAATGCGGTCCAGGGAGGGCGCCAGCCGTTGAACGGGTGGGATGCGTCGGTGGCCTTTGCGTCGTGGCACAACCTGCGGTTCAAGCTCGACACCAGTGGGTACCGGGGGACGAACCTGGGCGCGCCGCAGGACGGGATTTTCATTTTGGCGGGAGGCGAATACAGCCGTCGCATCCGCCGGGAAAGTGTGTTTGTGGAGGGCCTGGCCGGGGATCTGGGACTGAACAAGAATTGGGGTCCGCAGGGAACGCCGGGCCAGGCCGCGGCGTTTGCCACCCTCGCCGGCGGGGGCCTCGATACGCCCATCGCACGGCACTTCGCATACCGGGTAGACGGCGGATTCATCTACGCATATACAGCTCTCCAGGGTCCTCCGCCACTGATTGCGGGGTTTCGGGTGCCGGGCCAGCCCACCTATTTCGGGCGGCTGTCGACCGGCGTGGTGTGGAAGTTCTAGGGTGAGTTGCGTTCCTCGGCCGAGGATACCATCTGTTCGCTTTCCATACTTCCGACACGGCGCCCCCTTCAAGCTTTCAGGCAAATCCCCGGATTTTTGGGGAAAGAATCCCTCTCCTGAACGAACTTTTGGCGAAAGGAGGATTGACCACAACAGATCCGCGGTCGCTTCTCACGTCCTCACCTCAGGACCCTTATTCTGAACAAGCGCGGTGCTTCGCTGCACTCTCCCATACTCGAAGCGTCTCTTGAGACGCAGGAACTGCTTTTCATAGAAGTTGAAGCTGAGCCACGCCAACGGCAGTGTAATGATCAGACAGAGGAAGGCTTCTCCGGCAACACCAGCGGCTTTTGAGTGAAACTGTGCGTCGAGCCAAAGACGCGGCCCGAGTCCAACTGCCGCCAGCACAATCATGTGAATGACATATATTCCGTAACTGTATCGCCCCAGCCACCGCAGCCCCCTGTTGCGGAAGACGTTTTCGGTCAAGGAACGGGTGCGAAGGACAGAGGCGATGAGAGCGGCAAACGCAATCGCCAGCAATGTGAACCCGATACCCTTGAGAAACACATTTGATTCCTCCGAGAGATCCCATGGATGATGGCGCAGCGAGAGCATGATAGTTCCCGCGAAGCAGACGACCGAAGCTAACGGTGCGATCCGGAGCACGGTAACCTGGTGGGGCCCGCGTACCGCAAGTGCGAGACAAGCTCCGAGCAAGAGGCTGTCGGTGCGGCAAAAGGTGAACTCGTAGGTAAGAGCATGAGGAAGACCATGAAAGATGGTCCATATCCGTAGAGCCGGCGCGACCGGGACCAGTGCAAGTGCTATAAACAGAAGCCGACGGCGATCCCGCACCAGGAATACTATCAACGGCCAGATCAGATAAAACTGCTCCTCGACCGCCAAAGACCAGAAGTGTCCTGTGTAGCCAAAAATGCTCAGCGAGGGGATGTGCAGGCTCCAGGGCGGAAGGTTCTGGAGATAGGCCAGGTACACAATCTCGTAACCGTTCCAGTGAATCGAGAGAGGAACGCTAAGCAGGAGAAGTAGGAACAATGCACCATAGTACAGAGGAAAGATCCGGAGAAATCTCCGGAAATAGAAGATCTGAAAATACGATTGCTCTCCGAGCGAGTCATACAAGATGCCAGTGATGAGAAAGCCAGACAACACGAAGAACAGATCCACGCCCATCCAACCACCCGTTCGGACTAATGTGATCAGATTCAGGACAATCGAATGTCTGGCTCCGGGATTCGCAGTGAGGAGATGATGACCCAGCACGAGAAAAATCGCCAGACCGCGTACCCCATCAAGGGCTGGAATATGACGATGTAATACTAAAGGGGAATCCTTTTCCTTATCTCGGTGCAAAGAGGGCCGCCTCGTTTAAGTTGTCGATAGGGTTTAAAACACTTCAACTGAATTTTACATGCGGCGGAAGTCACCCGGTTATCTGGCAAGTAGATCTGGAATTTGTTTGACTTACACCTATGGGTGCTGAGAAGTGGCTAGAGTCCGAATACCTGAACAATCACACCAGCTTGGAGATTTGGCGAAAGGATCTGCTGGGGTGGGGGTGGGGTGCGCGTTTTTGGTAGAATTTTCTACGCATAACATGCGGATCATCAACCAGTTACGTTACCATGCATTTCGTCGGGCGCGAAAAGGGTCCACAACGGGGGTTCAAGAGCCCTCAAACCCATAACAGCATCGAAGTCAGACGGATTTCGCGTCATAGGCGGCTGAGGCACGGAGACGCTCCCACACCATTGTGGCAAGTTTGAGGGATATTCGCTGCAATGCGAATGAGGACAAGCAGGTATGGGGCGGCGCAATGCGTTCTCGCAAAAGGATCGGGAGTCAGCACTTCGCCATGGATAATCCGACGTTCTCTTTCCTCCTCGCAGGTGTGTCTGGTGCTGGTCAGCGGAGACTGGGAGTCGCTGCCTGCAGGGGAGCGGTTGGGCGGATGAACGCCGCACGATAATGGTGCAGAATCACGATGACCGCGACGATGAAGAGGACCGATAAGGCGAACGACAAGTTGAACATCAGGTCATGAAGCGGCCAAGTCGGCTGCGGCTGCGCAACGTTGATAGTTCGGTTGACGTGGCTGACATTTCCAGGGATCAACGAGGGTCGTACGAGATAGACGATGCGCTGAGCCAGGTGGAAGGCTTGGAGGGCCAGCGCCGTGCGGCGACCCCACTCCAACAACCGCCAAAGGCCAATCCCGGCCGCGCCCATCAGGACAGCAACGACAAGGTTAACGATCACTTTTAGCCGCCCGTGCACAATCATTCCCATAATTACACCGGGATAGGGAAGAAAAGCGGACATCAGCCATGGGAGAGCCTGAGTCACGCTGAGCAGCGCCATCGCTGAAATCAGTAAGGGACGACCGCTCTCTCCGATCCTGCCGGGCGCGCTCTCAAACAACTCCCGCACTTGGGTCAGATTGAAGTAGACCAGCCAGGAAACGCCCACGGCACACATGATCAGGTACAAATAGGGGAACGCGACGATCACCACTTTAATCATGGCTTGTTCATTTTGAGTCAGGAGGTGAGCGACCCTCGGCGGAAGGGCCCCCGGCAGTGCCCGCATGACCCGGATCAAAAATAAAGAAAGCAGGCCGAAGATCGGCCATGCTCCGCCGATGACCAGCACCGAGTCGCGGGCCCATCGGCGAATCCGGAACAGTCCCACCGCGGTCAGGATTTCCCATGTCGCCAATGCCGCGAAGACTCCGGATGTCAGAAGCATGGAGACAGGCATCCATGGGGGCCCGGCCGAGGCCGGTCCCGTAGAATTCCGTATGCTGTTGAGGCCGAGCCGGGTGGCGGAGACACCAATCACCAAGGCGGATACTATCTGCAATAACGAGAGCAGGATGAGGGTGACGACGGAAATAATCACCCCCGGCGGCAGGCGCTTCACAGTTCCTCCGTTGCCACGAATGGATGCGGGCGAGTCCACGAGAAATGGAATCGAGCCGCAGAAAGATTCGTCGTTTTTGATTTTGGGAGAAATATACCACCAGCCGCAGTTGAGTCAGGTCTATGCTTCACGCACCAAGACACATAAAAGGAGAGAGCCATGGGTCATCCTGTGCATCATCACAAGATCAACTACATCGAGTTTGCTTCGACCGACGTTGCGCGGTCGAAGGCGTTTTACGGCTCCGTGTTCGGGTGGAGTTTTCAGGACTATGGGCGGGATTACGCCAGTTTCAGCGCGGCGACCGGCGGCGTCGACGGCGGGTTTTTCAAAAGCGAAACCACCGACCGCAGGCGGGCCGCTGGTGGTGCTCTACTCGGCGGATCTGCAGGCGACCGAAGACGCGATCGTCGCGGCGGGGGGCACGATTACGGTGCCGGTGTTTGCGTTTCCGGGAGGAAGGCGGTTCCATTTTTCGGACGGCGCGGGGAATGTGCTGGCGGTTTGGTCGGAGTAACGAGAGACAGGGGTCAGGTTTCAGGGGTCAGGGGCCAGGGGTCTGAAGCCAGGGATCAGGATTCAGGGATTAGGGGTCAGTCCGAAATGTTCACAGTTGGACGTGTGGATCGCGGCTTACTGGCCCCTGTCTTCTGGTCATTGCACGGGGGGCGGGAGCAGGGGGCGCTTGTGGCTGAGCTCGTCGCGGACCATGGTCAGGCCGAGGATGCAGCGCTCAAACCAGTCGGAGAGGCGGCCGAAGAGCGGCGCTTCCTGCTCGTATTCAAAGAGGTTGAACTGGCTGACGATGAAGTAGCTTTCCTTGCCGGCGTGGACCAGTTCGCCGAGGCTGGGGTGGTGATGGCGGCGACGGCGCCAGGAGTCCACGGCCTCGGGATACATGCCGGCGACGAACAGGGCGTAGTCGCCGATGTGCTTGCGGACCATGCGCTCGGCGTCGAAGGAGGGCGCGGTGCCGTTGACGGGGTCGGCGGCGGACATCATCTGTTCAAGCTCGGAGATGGGGCGGCCCATCTCGTCGCGGACCTTGTAGAGCTTGTCGGCCTGGGAGAATTCGCAGAGCAGGCGGGCGACGTAGCCGGTCACATCGGGATCGTTGAGTCCCAGCTTGCCTTCATAGCTGTTGCGGACGGCCTGATGAAAGAACGATTCGAGGGGATGGGATTGGCGCTGCATGCGAACCTCCGGGGAGCGATTGCCTGCGTTTCGCTCATTGGCCGCGCGCAGCCGGTCTGCTGATGGGGCCATGACCGGTTGCCGACTTACGCGCGCAGCCGGAGTACACCAGCCACTACCCAGGGATCCTGCCGAAACAGGATAACGGCATCCTTGCGAGATGCCGTCGTTCTTATGCTTTGACTCCGATAGTACTGAAAACGTTGTGTTTGGCAAGAGGGCCGGCCAGATTTAGCTGGCAGAGTGACCGTCCGTCTGCGAAAGCGCCGGGCCCTTTACATCACCTGGGAAGGCAGGGACAGCCGCTTGCCCATCTCTTCGCGAACCAGGGCGAGCCCCAGAATATAGCGCTCGAACTGCTCGGAGAGGCGGGTAAACAACTGGGCTTCCTTCTTGTATTCGAAGACGTTGAACTGGCTGACGATGAAGTAGCTTTCCTTGCCGGCAGCAATCAGTTCGCCCAGAGTGGGGCGGCGGCTGCGCTCGCCGACACCGGCATCGATCGCCTCGGGCACCATTCCGGCAACGAACAGGGCGTAGTCGCCGATGTACTTGCGCATGGCGCGTTCGGCGTCAAATGAGGGGGCTGAGCCATTGACCGGGTCGGAGGCCAGCATCATCTCTTCGAGTTCCTGGATGGCATGACCGGCGGCGTCGCCGGCACGGAACACGCTGTCGGTCTCGGAGAACTTGCAGAGCAGGCGCGCTACGTAGCTGATGACGTCAGGATCGTGAAGGCCGAGCTTGCCTTCGTAGCTGTCGCGAACTGCCTGCTGAAAGAAGGGTTCGAGCGGATGAGCCTGGGTCTGCATACACGCCTCCGTGATCGCACGCTTACGGCTCGAGTGATATGCCCCCGGTGCATCGTGCGCATCATTCCCGGAGCATATGCCCGGCCTTGCCTGGATTGCTTGCTATGAAACAAAGAATACTAGAATAGTTGCGGTTTTAAGTGATTCGTATCACCTTAGTTGTAGACAAAACCGCAGATCAGTGATCGGAAACACAAAGAGCAGCCCGAGGGCTGCTCTTTGTGTATTGAATTGGGACAGTTTAGGCGTGGGCGGGGGTACGCTGCTCGAGTACGGCGAGGCGGTTAGCAAGTAGGTTCTCAAGCTTGACGAGCGCGGCGGAAAAGCCTTCGATGCCTTCCTTCAGCTTGTCGTGGGCCATGCGGTCTTCGGCATGCATCTTTTCGAAGGTGGCTTCGTCC
Source organism: uncultured Acidobacteriaceae bacterium (assembly GCA_963737665.1). Taxonomy (GTDB): domain Bacteria; phylum Acidobacteriota; class Terriglobia; order Terriglobales; family Acidobacteriaceae; genus Telmatobacter. Next base: position 343,184 of record CAVTTW010000009.1, on the reverse strand, counting down.
ATGGGGATCTTCTCGATATTCAGGGACTTGGCTTTTTCGGGGTCGAGCTTGCGGGGCAGGTCGGCCTGGGTCGATTCGAGTTCGGCGAGCAGTTGCGGCGAGATGGTGAGCAGGTCGCAGCCGGCCAACTCCTTGATCTCGCCGATGTTGCGGAAGCTGGCGCCCATGACCTGGGTCTTGTAGCCGAATTTCTTGTAGTAGTTGTAGATCTTGGTAACGGACTGGACGCCGGGATCGTCGGCGCCCTGGTAGTCCTTGCCGGTGTCCTTTTTGTACCAGTCGAGGATGCGGCCGACGAAGGGCGAGACCAGGGTGACCTTGGCCTCGGCGCAGGCGACGGCCTGGTGAATGCCGAAGAGGAGGGTCAGGTTGCAGTGAATGCCTTCTTTTTCAAGCACTTCTGCGGCGCGAATGCCGTTCCAGGTGGAGGCGATCTTGATCAGCACGTGCTTGCGATCGATGCCGGCCTGATCGTATTGGCCGATGATGCTGCGGGCCTGGGCGATGGTGGCCTCGGTGTCGTAGGACATGCGGGCATCCACCTCGGTGGAGACGCGGCCGGGGACGATGGCCAGGATCTTTTTGCCGAAGGCGACGGCGAGGCGCTCGAAGGCCAGTTTGGCCACGTCCTTGTCGCTGGCGCTTTCGCCTTTTTCGTTGCGCGCTTCTTTGAGAACATCGTCGACGATCTGCTGGTATTGCGGCATTCCGGCAGCGGTGGTGATGAGCGACGGGTTGGTGGTGGCGTCGGTGGGGCGGAATTTTTCCATCGCCTCAATGTCACCGGTATCGGCGACCACGGTGGTGTAGTTCCGCAACTGTTCGAGTAGATTCTGCGGCATCGATTCCTCCTTGGGGAAGCGTGGAGACCTGCGGTGCGCCTGCGCCCTTAGTGTACCTCTACTAGAGATTCCCCGCGGGAGCAGGAGTTGCATTCAGTCCCGCATCTGTCAGAGTTGGGCGGCCACGGTATTGGTGAGAACACCAAGGCCGGGCATGGAAACGTCGATGCGATCGCCGGGAGCGAGCGGCCCGACGCCGGCGGGAGTGCCGGTGAGCACGAGGTCGCCCGGCTCAAGCGTAATGGCTGCCGTGATGTAGGCCAGGAGTTGGGGAATGGCGAAGAGGAAGTCGGCGGTCGTGCCGTGCTGGCGCAGCTCGCCGTTGAGGCGGGTTTCGAGGGTGAGGCCGGAGGCGGGGTCGAGTTCATCGCTAACCCAGGGGCCGACGGGGCAGAAGGTGTCAAAGCCCTTGGCGCGGGTCCACTGGCCGTCTTTTTTCTGCAGATCGCGGGCGGTGACATCGTTGGCGAGGGTGTAGCCGCGAAGGAAGGATCGAAAATCGGAGTCGGCGTCGAGCTTGCTGGCACGCTGGCCGATGACGAGGGCCAGTTCGCCTTCGAAGTCGACGCGGGCGGACTGGGGAGGGAGCAGGATGGCGCCGCCGGGGCTGAGCAGCGCGGAGGGCGGCTTGAAGAAGAGCAGCGGCTCGGCGGGAACTTCATTCCCCAGTTCTTTGACGTGGTCGCGGTAGTTGCGGCCCACGCAGATGATTTTGGAGGGCGTGACCGGAGGCAGCAACTGAGCGTCGCTGAGGGGCATGGGCTCGAACTCGAAGCCGGCGGGGTCCGGAACGAGAGTCGATGCGGTGGCGCGCGCCAGGTGAAAGGCGAGATCGTCGGCGGGGGCGGGGGCGAGATCGACGATCCAGGGCTCGGTGGCGTCGGGGCCGCGGCCTTCGACGACACCGTAGTGAATCTGACCCTCTAAGAGAAAACGGCAGTAGTTCACGGGACGACTCCTTTGCCCGGCTTACGCGGGGTTTGGTCTCACGGGTTGGGCACAGTCTCGGTGGCTTCGTCAGAGCGGCCGCTCTCATGGCCGGCGCGATCGACGGCGCTGACGCCATAGCGGTAGGTGTGGCCGGGGAGGACGTGCGCGTCGTGGAAGGCGGGGCCGACAACGGGCTGATCGCCGGAGATACGCTGCCAGGGCGTGACGTCTTCGCGGCGATAGACTTCGTATCCGGCCAGGTCAGGCTCGGTATCGGGCTGCCAGCTCAGGTCGATGGAGGCCTCAGTGCCGGTGGCGGGGTCGGGCGCAGAAGCCACGGCGGCAAGGCCGGTGGGGATGGCAGGCGGGAATACGTCTTCGGCATCGACATGCAGCGGGGCGGAGAGTTCGCCGGCGAGTTCGAGCGTCCGGCTGTCGACCTTCACCTGGATGAGGCGCTGGGCGCGGTATGCGTAGGTGTTGCCGAAGGTGATGTGAGTGTCGAGGGCGCGGCCCTGGGCAGACTGGGGCGCTTCGATTAAAAGATTCTGCTGTAAGGGTTCAGTGGGCGCGGGCAGCGGCCCCTGGTGGGGCTTGGCGGGCGCGGGCGTCAGGAGAGTACGGCGAAGGCGGATGGCAGCGGCGGAATCGCCCGGCGCCCAGCGAAGAACGACGCCGTCCTTGCGGACTTCGGCAGCGAAGCCGGTAACGGGTGGAGGGGCTTCGCCGGCGACGATGGGGGCTGGATTCGACAGGCCCGCGGAGCGCCCATTGCGGTTTTTGAGTTCGACGAAATAGCTCAGCGGATGCGGAGGCCCAGTGACAAGGGAGGCCGGCAAGGTTTCGGTGAAGGTTCCCTCGGCAGCGGGAGCAAGGCGAACGGTGCCGGCTGTATCGCAGGAAGCCTGGTCTCCTTGGCGGCGGCAGATGCGCGCCTCGATATCAGACTTCAGCGGCAATTTATCGGTGTTGCGTTTGGGCATGGTCCAGGTGAGGGAGACCTGGCTGCCGGTGCGGACCGCGGACAGATTGGTGATGCGATCGGGCAGGTTGAGCGAGGGAGGCAGCGGCGCGGCGGGCGTTCCGCAACCGGCCAGTGCAGCGACCAGCGCCGCCGCGACAGCGGCTCCCGCGATTCGATGTGCTTTTCGCATTGCCCTATTCAGTCTAAAGGAGCGATGCGCGGGGCGGGCTAGGAGCGATGCGCGAGGCGGGATCAGTGCCTGTGCTGGGCCTTGAATCGGCGCGCCTTCATGCGGTTGCCGCAGAGTTTCATATCGCACCAGCGGCGGGTGTGATTCTTGCTGGTGTCGAGGAAGAGCCAGCGGCACTCGGGGTTTTCGCAGGCGCGGAGCCGATGCATGTCGTCGGAGAGCAGGAGTCGCGCTATGCTGAGGGCGAGCACCCAGAGCGGCAGGTCGGGGCCGGTCAGGGCCGCGGGCCACTCCCAGCGCAAACGAAACTTGTCCCAGCCGAGGGACTGCTGTTCTCGGGCCTGCTTGAAGAAGCGCTCCAGTATGTTGATGGCGGCGGCGGAGGGAGTCCGGCCGTCGACGGCGGCATACAGCACCTCCGAGGCGGCCTCGCGCAGTTCGCGGCAGGCGACGAGGGCATCGGCAGCAGCCGCATCGGTGGAGTGGCGCACGATCTGGCGAATCTGCCGGGGGGTGAGGATTCCGGATTCAGCGAGGAAGCGAAGGAAGTCATCATAGCTGGCGAGGAGTTCTTCCGTGCCGGCGGCGCGAAAACGCCAGTCCAGGGTGTTCACGAGGTCGAGAGCGGGATGACCGGCGACCAGCTTGAAGGAACGATCCAGTTGATTCTCAGAGGTCATTTCAAAATCCGCTAACCCTTCAACATATGTTGACAGGTTATCGCGTCCTCTGTAAAGTGATAACTGTCTATGAGCGCATCAGTGGTTACTAAATCCGAGTCTCCGAAGGTCACAGGGGCGCTGAAGATACGCATTCTGCTGGCTTTTTTTGCGATTTACATCCTGTGGGGAACGACGTTTTTGGGGATCCGCATTGTGGTTGCGGAGCTGCCGCCGCTGCTGGCGGCGGGAACGCGCTTCTTCACCGCGGGCGTCCTGCTGTTGGGATTTATGCGCTTGAGGCATGAGGCGTGGCCCACGGCGGCACAGTGGCGCAACCTGCTGGTGATCGCGCTGCTGATGTTTGTGGCCGAGTACGGGCCGCTGTTCTGGGCGGAGAAGTATGTGCCCTCGGGCGTGGTGTCGGTGCTGGCGGCGACCATACCCATCCTCACCATGGTGATGGAGATGCTGGTGCTGCGGCAGCAGAAGTGGCGATTCAGCCTTGCGGCTTCGACGCTGCTGGGCTTTGCCGGGGTGGGCGTGTTGCTGCTGCCGGGGGGACGGCAGCATTTTGGCCTTGTGCCCTGCGTAGCGGTGCTGGCGGGGAGCACCTCGTGGGCGCTGGGGTCGGTGCTCAGCCGCTCGATGGATTTGCCCAAGTCGCGACCGGTGACGGCGGGCGCAACCATGATGCTGGGCGGGGCGATTCTGCTGGCGCTCTCGGCGGGGTTCGGAGAGATGCATCCGTTTCCGCATGTTTCGATGCGAGGGGCGCTCGCGCTGGCCTATCTGATCGTGGTCGGCTCGCTGCTGGCCTATACGGCGTATGTGTGGCTGCTGGCGCGCATGCCGGCGACGCGGGTGTCGAGCTACGCGTATGTGAATCCGATCGTGGCGGTGGCGCTGGGGCACTTCGTTGCCGGAGAGGTCGTCACGCTGCGCACGCTGGCCGGAACCGCGCTGGTGCTGGTAAGCGTGTCGCTCATTCTGCGCAAGCGGTGATGGCGGTTACTCGACGCGGAGCGCCTCCATGGGATTGAGCCGCGAGGCGCGCGTCGCAGGCAGCCACACGGCGAGCAGGGCGACGGCGGCGAGAACGATGGGGACGGCGATGAACACCATAGGGTCCCAGCTCTTGACGCCAAAGAGGAAGCTGGAGAGAAAGCGCGTCAGCCCGAAGGCCGCGCCGATGCCGATCACCACACCGGCGATGGCGAGGCGCATGCCGTGCCACACGACGAGTTTGCGAATGGCGGCGCGGTCGGCGCCGAGGGCCATGCGGATGCCCATCTCCTGGGTGCGCTGTTCGACGGAGTAGGCCATGAGGCCGTAGATGCCGATGGCGGCCAGCACCAGGGCCACGACGCCGAAGATGGTCAGCAGCATCATGTTGAAGGTTTCGCGGGCGGTGGAGCGGGACGACCACCTCATCCATGAGGCGCACGCGGGTGACGGTGAAGCCGCCACTGGCCTGGCGCAGCTGCTCGGTGATGACATTGGTGAGCTGGCGGGGGTCGCCGTGGGTGCGGACGACCCAGCGCATGGGAACGATGCGCGGAGTTCAGCTTGGTCATGCCGTCGGTGACCTGCGCGTTGGGGACGATCATGAGCGGGAAGGGATCGCGGCTGAGGCCGCCGTCGTGGGTGTTGCCGACCACGCCGATGATCTGGCGCGGGGGCTCGTCGAACTCGGGTCCCACGCCTTTGCCGATGACGATCTGCTGGCCGACGGGATTCTCTTTGGGGAAATACTGTTTGGCCAGGGCTTCGTTGATGAGCACGACGCCGGGCGCGGTGGCGGTGTCGCGATCCGTAAACTCGCGGCCGCGCAGGATGGGGATCCTGAAGAGCTTGTAGTAGTCGGGCGAGGCGTTCATCCAGCCCGATCCGGGCGGTCCCTTGGAGGGATCGACGGGCCGGCCGACGATGGTGAAAGGCAGGCCGAACTGGCCCTGGATGGGCAGGCAGCAGGTGGAGGCGGAGGCTTCGACGCCGGGAATGGCATTGAGGCGTTCGCGGCCATCGTGGGAAAGCTGCGCGGAACCGGCGGTTTTATCAAAGCGCGCGCCGGTCAGCGACATCTCCATGGTGAGCACGTTGTGGGGGTCGAAGCCGGGATTGACGGCGTGCAGCGCGACGAAGGTGCGAATCAGCAGAGACGCGCCGATGAGCAGGACCAGGGCCAGAGACACTTCGCTGATGACCAGCAGGGCGCGGACCTTGCCCTGGCGAAAGCTGGTGCCGGAGCGGTTGCTGCTCTCCTTGAGGGAGGAGTTGAGATCGCTGCGCGAGGCGCTGAGCGCGGGGAAGAGGCCGAAGAGGATGCCGGTGCCCAGCGAGACGGCCAGGGTGAAGCAAAGGACGCGCCAGTCGAGGCCGATGGCCGTGCCGTCTTCGCCGAGGCGGGGCAGCCCGGCGGGGCTGATGGCGAGCAGGGCGCGCACGCCGACGAAGCCGAGCAGCAGCCCGAGGATGCCGCCGGCAACGGCGAGCAGCACGCTTTCGGTGAGGAGCTGGCGGACGATGCGGGCACGGCGCGCGCCGAGGGCGGAGCGGATGGCGAATTCGCGCTTGCGGCCGGTGGCGCGGACCAGGAGCAGGTTGGCGACGTTGGAGCAGGCGATGAGCAGCACCAGTCCGACGGCGCCGAGCAGCACCATGAGCGAGCGGCGCGCGTCGCCGATGATGGAGTCGCGCAGCGGCTCGACGGCGAATCCGCCCTGCGGATTGGCCTGGGGGTAGGCGCGCAGGTATTGCTGCCAGGCGAGTTTCATCTGCGCGTTGGCCTGGGCGAGGGTGACGCCCGGCTTGAGCATGGCGGCGGCCTGGAAGAAGTGTCCCTGGTTGGTGCTGACGGGCTCGAACTGGAAGGGCAGCCAGATCTCGGCTTCGGGGTCGGAGACGAAGTCTTTGCCCAGCACCCCGATGATGGTGTAGGGCTGGTTGCCGAGCGGCAGGGCGCTGCCGATGACCTTGGGATTGCCGCCGAATTTGCGCTGCCACAGGCCGTAGCTGAGCACCACCACGTTGCCGCCGTTGGGCGCGTCTTCCTGGGGCGTGAAGGTGCGGCCCAGCATGACGGGCGCGCCAAAGACGCGGAACCAGGCTTCGGAGACGTGGATGCCGTGGACCAGTTCGGGGCGGTCGCCGGTGATGTTGAAGCCGGGGCCGGCGAAGTCGTAGGCGGCGACGTCTTTGAAGACATTGGTTTGCTGCTGCCAGATGTGGAACTTGGGAATGGAGGCGATGGCGTTGTTGCCTTGCGGCCCGCTCAGTTCACACTCGACGATGCGGTCGGCGTCGGGATAGCCGAGCGGCTTGAGGAGCACGGCATTGACGACGGTGAAGATGGCGGTGTTGGCGCCGATGCCGAGCGCCAGCGCGGAGACGGCGGCGATGGTGAAGCCGGGGCTCTTGAAGAAGAGATGAAGCGCGTGCTTGATGTCATTCCAGAAATCGCTCACGGGAGTTGCTCCGTTCTGGATTCGGTCAGATTTTGATTCGTGCCGGTTTCGACGGTTTCGGCTAAAGGGGAAATGTAGCGTGGCGACCGGGGCCGCGGGTTGAGGTACGTGCGGCACGCCATGCTTTGTTCCTGTAGACGCCGAGATGCAGGTGCGGTGAGCAGGGACCGGATTCATTTTGCGCGGGGTATCGCGCGCCGATGCCTTATGCTTGCCTACGGTACAAAAGGGGACCCCATCGAGTGCTGATCTTCGCCGCCATTCTCGCCATCTTTGTCTACGGAATGATCGCCGCCATGCTGGGCACGATCTTGCCTGACTTGTCGGACCGCTTTCATCTCACACCGACGCAGAACGGGACGATTGCGTTTGCGCAGGCGCTGGGGCTGATGCTGGCTTCGCTGGCGGTGGGTCCGCTGCTCGATACGCAGGGCGACAAGGTCGGCTTGATCCTGGGGCTGGCGTGTATCGCGATTGCGCTGTTTGCGCTGCCGCGATCGAAGGGGTACGGCAGCATCGTGCTGCTGCTGTTTCTGCTGGGTGTGGGCGGCGGCATCGTGGTTACCGGGGCCAATGCGCTGGTGAGCGGAGTGAGCGAGGCGCATCGCGCCACGGCGCTGAACCTGGTGAACCTGTTTTTTGGGCTGGGCGGACTGGCGACGCCGTTTATTTCGGCGAACCTGTTTCAACGCAACTGGGTGCGGCTTTGCTATACGATCGCCACGCTGACCCTGATCACCATCGCGATCCAGGGCACGGCGCACATGCCGGCGCCGGCGGGGTCGGGGTTTGTGCTGACGCAGGCGGGGCCGATCCTGGGGCGGCCGCTGCTGTTTCTGCTGGGGCTGTTTCTGTTTCTCTACATCTCCTGCGAGGTGGGGGTGTGGAACTGGCTGGCGCGGCACCTGATTGCGCAGGGCATTCCCGAAAAGCGCGCACTGAATATTCTGTCGCTGGGGTTCGCACTGGGGCTGCTGGTGGGGCGGGTGGCCATTTCGCCGATTCTGATCAGCGTGCCGGCGGTCGACGGTGACGCTGGGGGCATCGATCGCCATGGCGGTGACGACCTTCCTGATGCTGAGAACCAATAAGCCAGGCACCGCGGCGGTGCTGGTGTTTATCGCGGGGCTGTCGATGGCGCCGGTGTTTCCCGACCACGCTGGCGATTACGGGGACGGCGTTTCCGCAACTGACCGGGACCGCCATTGGGTTTGTGATCACGTGCGGATGGGCGGGGCTGGCGGTGAGTTCGCGGATCATCGGAGCGATTGCGGGCGGCGATCCGCTGCGGCTGAAGAAGGCGCTGCTGCTGATTCCCGCATCGGCGGTGCTGATGGTGGGGTTGAACGTCGCGATCTGGGCGGCTCTGCGGTAGGCGGTGCTTTTGGACTGGGGTGGGAAGCATCGCCGGGCCAGCGTCCCGGAGATGCAGGTCCTTCGGCTCCCCATTCGCTTCGCTCAGGGTCGCTCAGGATGACAGCATTTTTGACCGCTGCGCGAGATGACAGCAGCATTCGGATTCGGCGATCACTGACTCAAAAGCACTTCATCGACAGGTCAGGCTTCGATGACGGCCTTGGAGAGGTTGCGGGGACGATCGACGTCGACGCCGTGTTCGAGGGCCATGAAGTAGCTGAACAGCTGCAGCGGGATCACCTCGGGAATGGGCAGGAGGTGCTCGCTGGCGGGTTCGACTTCGATGCAGTCGGAGGCGAGGGCCGCCACCTCGCGGTCGCCGGCGTTGGCCAGGGCGATGACACGGGCGCCCTGCCTCTGCATGTCTTCGAGGAGTTGCAGGGTCTTTTCGTAGCGCAGGCGGGAGTCGGCAAGCGAGGGATCAAAGGTGGCCAGCACGACCAGGGGGACGTGTTCGCTGACGAGGGCGTTGGGACCGTGCTTCAGCTCGCCGGCGGGGTAGCCTTCGGCGTGGACATACGAGGCTTCCTTCATTTTGAGCGCGCCTTCGCGGGCGATGGCGTAGTGGACGCCGCGGCCGAGATAGAGGAAGGTGCTGGCGGCGGAGTACTTCGCGGCCAGGGCTGCGGTCTGCGCGCGCCAGGGGTCCAGTTGCTTCTCGATTTGTGCGGGCAGGGCGTGGAGTTCGGCGATACGGGCGGCGATCTCCGCATCGCGCAGGGTGCCGAGCCGCTGCGCCTCAAAGAGGGCCGAGCAGGTAGAGCGCGGTGAGCTGGCAGGTGAAGCTCTTGGTGGCGGGAATGGCTTTTTCCGGTCCCGCGCCGAGGGGCATGGCCGCGGAGGCTTCGCGGAGCATGGTGCTGCCGGCCACGTTGGCGATGGCGAGAGTCGGCTGGTCGGTCTTGTTGGCATGGCGGAGAGCGGCGAGGGTGTCGGAGGTTTCGCCGGATTGGGAGATGACGAGAACCGACGGGTGGCGCGGATTGACGGCGCTGCGGCAGCCGTATTCGCTGGCGTACTCGACGTCGACGGCCAGCCCGCAGAGGTCTTCAAGCAGGATCTCGGCGGCGAGTCCGGCGTGGCGGCTGGAGCCGCTGGCGGCGATGAGAACTTCCCCGCGGGGATTGAGCCAGTGGGCGAGGGAGGCGAAGGATTGGGCGTCGAAGGAATCGCCATGGAGATAGAGGGCGATGGTGCGCCGGATGGCTTCGGGCTGCTCGTAGATCTCGCGCAGCATGGCATGAGGGAATTCGTTCACGGAGTGCCCCTGAGGCGGCCGGACACGATCGCGGGCCGACAGGGTGATTTTATAGGCCCGGCGTGCGGTGCCGGCGCGCAGTTTGGGATCAGGCGCTAGAGCTTGCGCAGGCGGGCGCAGGCTTCGTCGAGGTCGTGGTCCTGCTTGGCAAAGCAGAAGCGGAGCAGGTTTTCGCCGCGGCCGGGACGGAAGAAGGCGCTGCCGGCGACGGCGGCCACCCCGGTGGCGGCGAGCAGGTGGCGGGCCTTGAGAGCGGCGGTGGCGCCGGGCAGGCGGTCGACCTTGGCCAGCACGTAGTAAGCGCCGGCCGGAACGCTGGGCTCGAAGCCGGCGTCGCGCAGGGCGGCAGAGCATGCGTTCGCGCTTGGACTGGTGGTCGGCGGCGATCTGGGTGTAGAAGGCGGGCGGAAGCTGCTCGAGTCCGGCGGCGGCGGCGTGCTGGAAGGCCGAAGGGGCGCAGACGTAGGTGAGGTCGTGGAAGTAGGCCATGGCGCCCATCCAGCGGGCATCGGCGGTGGCATAGCCGAGGCGCCAGCCGGTAATGCTGAAGGTCTTGGAAAATCCGGACATGACGATGGTGCGCTCGCGCATGCCGGGCAGCGTGGCGGGCGAGATGTGGCGCGTGCCGTCGTAGACGAAGTATTCGTAGATTTCGTCGGTGAAGAGGAACAGGTCGTGATCGCGGCAGACCTGGGCGATGGCTTCAATCTCGGCCATGGAGAAGACCTTGCCGCTGGGGTTGGCCGGGGTGTTGAGAAGGATGGCGCGGGTGCGGGGCGTGATGGCGGCGTGGAGGGCGTCGGTGTCGAGGGCCCAGTCGGGTTCGGCGAGAGCGACCGGGACCGGCTTGACGCGCATGGAGTTGAGCGTGGCCACGTGGTAGCCGTAGAAGGGCTCGAAGAGCAGGACTTCGTCGCCGGGGTTGAGCAGGGCCATGGCCGCGGCATGAAGGCCGCCGGTGGCGCCGCTGGCGACCAGCACTTCGGTCTCGGGATCGTAGGTGAGACCGTAGTCGCGCTGCTGCTTTTGGGCGATGGCGTTGCGCAGGCGGGTGATGCCGTCGAGGCGGGTATAGATGTTGTAGCCGGCACGGATGGCGGCGATGGCGGCTTCTTCCACGATGGGAGGGACGGGCGTATCGCAGACGCCCTGGGCGAGATTGATGCCGCCGATGCGATCGCACTCGGTGGTCATGGCGCGGATCTCGGACTGCATCACGCCGGGGGCCAGTTCGCTGAGGGCCAGGCGCGATGGAGCGGCCACGGCCGGGGCGGAGGCGACGGAGACTGCGGGGGCGTCAAAGGGAGTGGAAGGCGCGGCGGTGTTGGGCACGGGGAAGAATCCTTTGACGACTATCTTACAATCCGGCCGACGCGGGCAATCGGGCGTGGGCGGGGGCAATCCGGTTGCGGCGCCGGCAATCAGGCCCGTACCGAGGGAATGGAGTGAGGTTCAGCACGCCGGGCGGGGCGGCGGCGGGCGTAGAATCGTGCTTTCGCAAGAGCGTTGACCAGGATCCTCGCGGGTGGGCTGAATGCATGAGCTTTCCATTGTTTCGAGCGTGGTGGACTCGGTGACGGAGTCGCTTGCGGCCTATCCCGGAGCGCGGGTTGTGGAAGTGCGGCTCAAGGTTGGCGCGCTGGCGGCGGTGGTCGAGGATTCGCTGCAGTTCTGTTATGGGATCGCCAGTCGAAGGCACACCACTGGAGGGGTCGCGGCTGGTGGTGAAGATCGTGCCGGTAACGGTGCATTGCGCGGCATGCGGGGCCGATGGGGCGATCGCGAGTTTGCAGAGCTTCCGCTGCCCGGCGTGCGGCGAGCCGGCCAATGATGTGCGGCAGGGGCGCGAGCTGGAGATCGATGCGATCGAGATTGAGGAAGCCACGGAGGATGTGAGCCGATGAGCACCCGGATAGTCGAGTTGCGCAAGGGGATTCTGAAGAAAAACGACGAACTGGCGCGGGGTCTGCGGGAGCGGTTTGACGGCGCCGGGGTGCTGGTGCTGAACCTGGTATCGAGTCCGGGCACGGGCAAGACGGCCTTTCTGGAGCGGACGCTGCGGGAGTTGCGGGAGCGCGGCTCGCGCGTGGCGGCGCTGGTGGGGGATCTGGAGACCGACAACGATGCGCGGCGGCTGGCGGCGAGCGGGGCGCCGGTGCGGCAGATCAATACCCATGGCATCTGCCATCTTGAGGCGGAGATGGTGAGCAGGCACCTGGAGGGCTGGGAAGGTGTCGCGCTCGACGGGCTGGATTACCTGTTCATTGAGAACGTGGGAAACCTGGTCTGCCCGTCGAGTTACGACCTGGGCGAGAAGATCCGCGTGGCGCTGCTGAGCGTGACCGAGGGGGAAGACAAGCCGCTGAAGTATCCGACGCTGTTCAATTCGGCCGATGCCGCGGTGATTACGAAGATGGACATCGCCGAGGCGGTGGGCTTTGAGCGCGAGGCGGCGCTGCGCAACATCCATGAGATCCGGCCCGGGATTCGCATCTTCGAGACTTCGGCGAAGACGGGGGCGGGGATGGATGCGTGGCTCGACTTATCTTGCCGAGGAGAGGGCGAAGCGGCGCTAGGGATCTTTTTTGGATCGAGGATGGCTGACCGCCTGGAGCGGTGATTTCCGGGGGCGGCGGGGGATGTTCATGAAGAAGAAAGCAGAATCGATCCGTGTGCCGCTCCTGACGGGGCACGGCAAAGCGCCGGACGTGGAGACGTATCTCGCCTGGTGTCCCGAGCCGCACCGGACCACGCTGGGCAAGATCCGGGCCGCGATTCGTTCGGCGGCGCCAAAGGAGGCGACCGAGGCGATCAGCTACGGGATGCCGTCGTTTCAGTACAAGGGCGGCCTGGTCGGATACGCGGCGTTCAAGGCGCACTGCAGCTTTTTTCCCATGAGCGGACGGCTCATCGAGGAGTTCGCCGAGGAACTGAAGGGCTACAAGACATCGAAGGGGACGATCCAGTTCGCGGTGGACAAGCCTTTGCCGGCGGCGCTGGTGAGGAAGATGGTTAGGGCGCGGGTGGCACAGAACGAGGCGAAAAGTGCTCGGAGACCTTCCGGGGTTGACGCATGAGGGTTGGTGATTCAAATCACATTTTGTTGGACTGGGAGCGGGTATAAGCAATCCAGGAGTTTGTTGAAAAAGCCAACGGGCGAGATCGGCGAGGCACGAGTCCCCAGGGGCTAAGGCCCGTTTATTTGATCCGGTTTATTGGCACGACTGAACTCATGCCCTGTTACGAAGCGCATTTGTTCGAGTTTCTCAACAAGAGCATTTGTTCGGATTTCTTAACAAGCGCCTAGGAGGTCTGCGATGTGTCTGGCGATTCCGGGGCGAGTGGAAGAGATAGCGAGCGACGGGCTGATCCGCGTCGGGAAGGTGAACTTCGGCGGGGTGGTGAAGCGGGTGTGCCTGGACTATGTGCCTGAGACCTTGGTGGGCGACTACGTGATTGTGCACGTGGGTTTTGCCATCTCCAAAATCGATGAGGCGACGGCCGAGCAGACGCTGGCGGACTTCCGGACCATGGGGGTGCTGGACGAGGAGCTGGCCACCGAAGAAGAGGCGTTTGCGCGGGCGGCGAAGGCGCCGCAATCGAATTGCCCGGATGGAAGCTGCGCCCGGGCGGTCACGTCTGCATCGGAATTCAGAAAAAACTGACCTGGTGTGGTGTCGCAAATCCGTGTCATCCGTGGCAAGAAGCAACCGCGGATCCTTCCACTCCGTTTGCCGCCCAAAACGCGGCAAACTACGTTCAGGACGACGGCAGTAGTTATGTTGCGAAGTTCAAATCCAGGACACTCGGAGTCGATTGACGATGGCGCTTGCGGCCCTGCGCAAGCGGAACACCTTTCCCAACAACCAGGAACTCCAACAACCAGGAACTCCAGGCTCAAACCGATGAAATATCTGACTGAATTTCGCGATGGGGAGACTGCGCAGCGGATGGCGCGCGAGATCCACCAGGTGGCCACGCGGCCGTGGAAGATCATGGAAGTGTGCGGGGGGCAGACGCACTCCATCATCCGCAACGGCATCGACCAGATGCTGCCCGCGGGCGTGGAGATGGTGCACGGGCCGGGGTGCCCGGTATGCGTGACGCCGCTGGAGTTGATCGACAAGGCGCTGGCGATTGCGGCACAGCCGGGGGTGATCTTCTGCTCGTTTGGCGACATGCTGCGGGTGCCGGGAAGCACATGCGACCTGTTCGAGGTGAAGGGGCGCGGCGGGGATGTGCGGGTGGTGTATTCGCCGCTCGACGCGGTGGAACTGGCGGCGAAGAATCCTGACCGGCAGGTGGTGTTCTTCGGAGTGGGTTTCGAGACCACCGCGCCGGCCAATGCGATGAGCGTGCACGTGGCCAAGCGGCGGGGGCTGAAGAACTTTTCGCTGCTGGTGTCGCATGTGCTGGTGCCGCCGGCGATTGAAGCCATCATGAGTTCGCCGGGCAACCAGGTCCAGGCATTCCTGGCGGCGGGGCATGTTTGCAGCGTGATGGGGTACTGGGAGTATCCGCCGCTGGCGGAAATGTACGAGATTCCCATCGTGGTTACGGGGTTTGAACCGCTCGATCTGCTGGACGGGATCCGGAGGGCGGTGATTCAGCTCGAAGCCGGTCAGCACCGGGTGGAGAATGCCTACGAACGCATCGTCACGTATGCGGGAAATCTGCCCGCGCAGCAGTTGCTGGCCGAGGTCTTCGAGGTGACGGACCGGGCGTGGCGGGGGATTGGCGTGATTCCCCGGAGCGGCTGGCGGTTGAGCGCGGCGTACCGCGAGTTCGATGCGGAGGAGCGGTTTCAACTTGCAGGAATTCGGACCGTGGAGTCGGCCCTGTGCCGGGCGGGCGACGTGCTGCGCGGAGCCATCAAACCAGCGCAGTGCGGGGCGTTTGGCAAGGAGTGCACGCCGCGCCATCCACTGGGGGCGACCATGGTTTCGAGCGAAGGGGCCTGCGCGGCGTACTACAACTACGGCCGTTTCCTCTCCGCGGAGCAACTGGCCGGAGCGGGAACGGGGCTATAGGGAGCACTCGCATGGGTGAGGCCGCAAAGGGCCCGGGGAACGGCGCGCCGGATTTCTCGAACTGGTCGTGCCCGCTGCCGCTGGTGGGATATCCCACTATCGTGATGGGCCATGGCGGGGGCGGCAAGCTGGGCAACGAACTGGTCGAGCACCTGTTTGTTCCCGCGTTTCGCAATGCGGCGCTGGAGAATCTGGGCGATGCCGCGGTGCTCGATCTGGCCGGTGGGCGCGTGGCGATGAGCACCGATTCGTTTGTGGTGCAGCCGCTGTTTTTTCCCGGCGGATCGATTGGCGAGCTGGCGGTGAATGGGACGGTCAACGATCTGGCCGTCTCCGGTGCGGAGCCGAAGTATCTCAGCGCCAGCTTCATTCTGGAAGAGGGGTTTCCGCTCAGCCAGCTGGCGGCGATTGTGCAGGCGATGGCGGGAGCGGCCGTGAATGCGGGAGTGCAGATCGTGACCGGCGATACCAAGGTGGTGGAGCGCGGGCACGGGGACGGCTGCTACATCAATACGGCCGGGATCGGCGTGCTGCGCGCAGGCATCCACGTCGGCCCGCAGAGAGCGCAGCCGGGCGATGTCATCCTGGTATCGGGAACGATCGGCGACCATGGCATGGCCATCATGAGCGTGCGCGAGGGGCTGGAGTTCGAGAGCCAGATCCGTTCCGACTGCGCGGCGCTGAACGGCATGATCGCGGCGGTGCTGGATGTGGCCGGCGCTGCGGTCCACGCCATGCGCGACCCAACGCGGGGTGGGCTGGCCTCGACCCTGAATGAGATCGCACAGGCCTCCGGTGTGGGCATGGCGATCAACGAGCGCAGCGTTCCGGTACGCGTCGAGGTGCAGTCGGCCTGCGAGTTGCTGGGGCTGGATCCGGTCTATGTAGCCAACGAGGGCAAGGCGGTGTTCTTTGTCGCGCCGGAGGCTGCCGAGCAGGTCCTGGAATTGCTGCGAGCGCATCCGCTGGGACGAGAGGCTGCGCGGATCGGGCAGGTCACGGCAGAACATCCCCGGATGCTGGTGGCGCGCACGTCGATCGGGGGCAATCGCGTGATCCCGGTGCAGATCGGGGAACAGTTACCGCGCATCTGCTAGGGCGAAGAAACTTTCTCAAGCCGTGGAAGAATTAGCCGCCGAGGCGCTGGAAGGATTCTTCGATACGGGCAGGCAAAGCCGCCGCCGCGTCGCCGAGGGTGTAGTTGATTTCCATCACGGCTGCGGGCGGGCTGGCCAGGGTGATCAGCGATTTGGCCGCGGCCGTCCAGTCGATGGTGCCGTCGCCGGGCCAGAGGTGTTCATCTTTGAGGCCATGATTGTCGTGCACGTGCAGCGAGACGATGCGCTGGTTGAGCACGGCGACGGCTTCGGCAATGCCCAGGGTGATGTGCGCGTGACCCAGGTCAAGACAGACGCCGACGGAGTCGAGGTGGCCAAGTTCGAGAATGGTGACCAGGTGCTCGGGTGTGGTTGGATCGCTGACCAGGTTCTCTACCAGCAGGCGCACGCCGAGGGGCCGGGCAAACGCGCCCAGATGTTCAAGGGCGGTCTGGGCATATTCGATGGAGCGGGGCGACCAGCCGTCGGTGCGCTCGCCAAGGTGAACCACCATGTGGCGGAAGGGCACGTGCTCGGCCGATTCGAGGGCGCGCTTGATCTCGTCCATGGCATCGATGCGGCGCGCCTTTTCGGGGTGAAGCAGGTTGACGGCGGGAGCCCCGGCGCGGCCCATTTCGCGGTCAGGGAACAGCGGAGCGTGCAGGGAGAAGACCTGGAGCGGATTGGAGCGGAACCACTCCCCCAGTTCGCGGACGTGCTCGCGGCTGGTGTAGTCGAAGTGCTGCCGAGCGGCAAAGATCTCGATCGCCTGGACCCCGGAGCGGGCAGCCAAGTCCAACAGGCCAGGATGCAACCGCTGATTCAGGAACAGGTGGGTCGATAGGACGCGCAGCATGTCTAGAAGATTCCCCCACGGCGGCCGGGATTCCGAAGAAAGGCCGTTCGCAGGTATATTGTCGCATCTCTGCAACAACTTACGGGGAATTGCTGTTGCCCGATGTGGTCCATGCGAAGGGCGGTTGGGGAAATACGGAAACCAGCCTAGCACAGCTCTCGAACGCTGAATTTGATCCAGGTTCTTGCTCTTTGTGGCAGAGTGGCCCCAGACTTGCATAAGCATGCTCTCCATAACGGCCAGCGATGTTTCCATCAGCCTGAGCGCGCTCGCGGCGGCGGGACTGGCGGCGGGCGGTTGCGCCTACGCCGCTATGTGGCCCACGTCGCAGCTGTTTGGGCACACGCTGATCGCGCCGGCGCGTCCGGGCGAACTGGCGCTGACGTTTGATGACGGACCGAATCCCGCCTGGACGCCAAGGCTCATCGATATTCTGCACAAATACGATGTGCGGGCGACGTTCTTTCTGGTGGGCAGGTTTGCCGAGGCTGAACCATGCCTGACGCGCTATATCGCCGACGCCGGCCACCTGATCGGAAACCATAGCTGGAGTCATCCCAACCTGGCATTCACGCGCCAGACGCGGGTGCGCCCGGAACTGGCTCGAACCAGCAGCATCCTGGAGCAGATAACCGGCAAAGCCGTGCGCTACTTTCGGCCGCCGTTTGGGGCGCGGCGCCCGGATGTGCTGATGACGGCGCGACGGATGGGACTGATCCCGGTGTTGTGGAACGCGATGACGACGGATTGGGAGGAACAGTCGCCGGACCGGATCGCGTTTCGGCTGTCAAACAAGATCGACAGCACCCGGCGCAACGGGAGGGCAGCCAATATTGTTCTTCACGACGGCAGCCATCTCGGGCTGGGAGCCGATCGAGGCCCGTCGGTGGCCGCAGCAGAAAAGCTGCTGGCGCGCTACGCGCGGATCCATCGGTTTGTGACGGTGGATGAGTGGGTATGACCTGGAGCCTCGGCTTGAAGATTCTGACCCGTGTGAATCAAGAATGGGGGCCCCATCTATGGCGCTTGAACCTGGGTGAAGGCTTCGCGGGCCGCGGCGATCGTGGCCTGCACCTCTTTATCCCCGTGCGTCGTGCCCAGGAAGGCGGCTTCAAACTGGCTGGGGGGTAGCCAGATGCCCTGCTCCAGCATGGCGCGGTGAAAGCGGCCGAAGGCGGCGGTGTCGGAGCGGGCGGCGTCGGTGTAGTCGTTGACCGGGCCGGGGGTGAAGAACCAGGTCCACATGGCGCCGACGCGGTTGGTGGTGAGTGGGACGCCGGCTTTGGCGGCCTCGGCAGCGACGCCATCGGCAACGGCTTTTGACAGTGGCTTCGAGGCGCGGATAGACCTCGGCCGCGTGCTCCTGAAGATAGCTCAGGGTCGCGATGCCGGCGGCCATGGCGAGTGGGTTTCCACTGAGGGTGCCGGCCTGGTAGACGGGCCCGAGGGGCGATAGAAGGTCCATAAAACGGGCTTTGCCGCCGAAGACGCCGACCGGCAAACCTCCGCCGACGATTTTGCCGAGGGTGATGAGATCGGGGTCCATGTTGTAAAGCTCAACGGCGCCGCCGAGGGCGACGCGGAAGCCCGACATCACTTCATCGGCGATGAGGAGGGCGCCTTCGCGGGCGGTGATCGCGCGCAGGCCGGAGAGATAGCCGGGGGCGGGCGCAATGCAGCCGGCGTTGCCGACGACCGGCTCCAGAATGATCGCAGCGATGCGGCCGCGGATGGGCATCGAACGCGGCTTCGACGGCGGCCAGGTCGTTGAAAGGCAGAGCCAGGGTAAGTTGGGCGATCTCCTCCGGGACGCCGGCCGAGCCGGGAATGCCGAAGGTCGCCACGCCGGAGCCGGCCTTGACCAGCAGGCCGTCGGCGTGGCCGTGGTAGCAGCCTTCAAACTTGACGATGATCTTGCGGTTGGTGGCGGCGCGGGCCACGCGGATGGCGGACATGGTGGCTTCGGTGCCGGAGCTGACAAAGCGGAGTTTCTCGATGGCGGGGTAGCAGGCGACGACGCGCTCGGCGAGGTCGGCCTCGGCTGCGGTCGAGGCGCCAAAGCTGGAGGAGCTGGCGCGCGGCGCGCTCGATGGCCTCAATCACCGGGGGAAAGGCATGGCCCAGGATCATCGGTCCCCAGGAGCCGAAGTAGTCGATGTAGCGGTTGCCGTCGGCGTCGGTGAGATAGGCGCCTTTTGCGCTCTCGATAAACGGCGGAGCGCCGCCGACCGCGCGGAAGGCCCTCACGGGCGAGTTGACGCCGCCGGGAAAGAAGCGCTCGGCGCGCTCCTGGAGGGCGTGGGAACGGGTGCGGGTGGCGGCCGAGGTCTGCGTGGTCATGGTGCGTTCAGTATAGAGGCAGCGCGATCACAACGGCGGATCGGCCTTGCGCAACGCCGCCGCGACGATGAGCGGTCAGTTCCGGTTTGGCGCCCGGCGGCTCGATGTTGCGGCATAAAGGAGAATGACGCTGGCGCTGCCAAGGAGAAGCCCAGTAAGGAAGTGGACTGCGTTTCGCCGGCCGGGGTCCTGCGGGTGAACGAACAGGTACAACATCAGTCCGGTGGCGAGGGCCGCGTAGGCGAATCGAACTAGTCTGCGGACTTTGGGCTCGAGGTTTTTGAGCTGTCGGCTCACGGGCGTTCCCCCTGAAACTGCAAGGCTGTTTGGGTGCTTGTTCTCCAGCTTAGCGCAGGCACTCGAGTCGCGACAGGGCAATGTTCCGGGGCACAGCCGGCAGAACGGGGTTGCGATGTCCCATACCGGCTTGTCCTCATTCTCGTGCGCCGAATGTTCTCCAAACTTGCCACAGATGTTGATGACGGTGAGTTCCGAGTTAGCCACGATACGGGAGTTCGCACGTAGCCACCCGATCTCTGCTATCCTCGAGCGCTGTCATCCTGACGTTGCGCGAAGCGCCGCGGAAGGATCTGCGGCTGCCTTATGTTTCCATTCGATCCAGCGCTCGTTTGTAATCGGCCGGTTCGTATTCGTACCAGTCACGACTCAAATCCGTCCATGTCGGGTTCACGGACTCGATGAGCGCGATCTTCTTTGCGCGTCTCCATCCCTTGAGTTCCTTCTCCCGCGCAATCGCCTTCTGTATGTACTGGAAGTTCTCGAACCAGACGAGACGGTCGCAGTTGTAACGCGCAGTGAAACCATCCCGTTCCTTCCATTTGTGCTGGAAGACGCGTTTGTGAAGGTCGCCTGTTACTCCGATGTAAAGAGTGTGACTGCGACTGGCCATGATATAGGTGCAGTAGCTGCCCTCATGCATGGACCGCATCGTAACTCCCGTGCGCAAGAATCGGCTGTGACGCCAGGAACAGCCGCGGATCCTTCCGCTGCGCTTTGCGCAACGTCAGGATGACAGCGCGTGAGGGAGTTGCGATAAGAGACTGACCGTCGAATCCGACATAACGAAATACAGCCGCGGATCCTTCGTCGCACGCTCCTCAGGATGACAGCGCTTAGCTTGAGGTAGCGGTGAGTTCCTGGGGCAGCTTTCATCCCGTTCACGACCTGCGTCGCGCTTTGGGGGAGGATCGTGGGCCGGCTTTCCCGGATCGGCGCAGGTCTTCGCAGTCCTTTTCGGTCTGGTCGGCGTAGAGAACGCCGAATTTGGCCAGCGCCTGCGCAAATCCGTCGCCGTTGCCGAGGTAACCGGCGATCATGAGCGGGTCGCCGGACCGGGCGTGGCCGCGGGCGAGCAGTTCTCCGCAGACCTCGGCAAAGGCTTCGAGGCCATCGCCGGCCAGGTCATTGAGGTCGATGCTTCCCTTGTGGTCGTTGAGCTGGCGCACCAGGAAGTCGCGCGATCCGATGCTGGTCCAGCCCAGAAACGGGTCGGACTGGACCTGCATGGCGCGCTGGCCTTCGACCACGCGCTGCCCGTTGTGGTGTGGCGGGGCGGGCATCGGGCAGATAGGGAGCGTAGGCGGAGGTGGTCTCCTCTTTGATCTGCAGGAAGAGAGGATCACTGGGCCCGTTGCCTTCAAGGTAGATGCAGTAGTCGCGCAGGCCCACCGAGCCGGTGCCGACCACTTTGAAGGCGAAGTCGAGGCAGTGGTAGAGCGAGAGCAGGTGCTGCCGCTGCACCTCGAGCATGGCGCGGTAGGGCTTGAGGGCGCCTTCAACGGTGAGCGCGGTGTGGCCCGTAACTCGCCACAGGCAATTCTCGATGCGCTTGAAGTGGCGCGGGCCCGAACCTTTGGCATGGACGGGCTGGGTGAGCGCTTCAAGATTGTGGCACGGGGTGGCGTGTTCGGCCTTGAGCAGCGCATCGTGGATGGGCGCGACGGATTGCATGCGGTGGACCTGGAATCGCGCCACCTCGAGAGTGGGCATCTCGGCGAAGGCGCGCATCAGTTCGGAATAGCGCTCGATGCATTTTTCGACGGCGGCCTGGGCCGACGGATCCTTATGGCCCGATTCGCGGCCGGCGAGGATGAGCGAGGCGGCCATGCGCTTCAGGTCCCACTCGAAGGGGCCGCGGATGGTCTCGTCGAAATCGTTGATATCGAAGACGAGGCGGCCGTCGGGGGCGGCAAAGGCGCCCAGGTTGCGCACGTGGGCGTCGCCGCAGATCTGGCTGATGATGCCGGTATTGGGCATGACGGACAGATCCGCGGCCATCACCGGGACTGCCCCGCGGAAGTAGCCGAAGGGCGACTCCGTCATGAGCCGGTACTTGAGCTTGACCAGGGCGGGAATGCGGCCGCGGGATGCGTGTTCGAGGAGCGTCAGCGCGGAGGTGCGCCGTTCCTTGGGTTTGATTTCGTCGTGCTGCTGGCGGCCGACCTGCTTGCGGCGCGCCTGCCCGAGGGAGCGCCTTTCTTCCGGAGTTGCCCAGTGCATGAGCCGGAACATACACGGTTTAGCTACAGGGTGCAAACTCCGCAGGGGGATTGCGGCGCGCTGCAAGCGGGATGGCGTCGGCAGGCGGCAGGCGCCGTCCTCGTCCACTACACTGGAAAGCGATGAGTGCCGCAGCGGCCGACGCCCGGCCACTTCCCCATTCCGCCCCGGTTGTCGCGTGGAGGCCCAGAAGCAATCCCTGGGTCATCGCGATCACAGTCACGCTGGCGACGTTCATGGAGGTGCTCGACACCTCGATCGCCAACGTGGCGCTGCCCCATATTGCCGGGGGGCTGGGTGCGAGCCAGGACGAAGCCACGTGGGTCTTGACCAGCTACCTGGTGGCCAATGCGGTCATTCTGCCCGCCTCGGCCTACCTGACCACGTTTTTGGGGCGCAAGCGGTTTTACATGATCTGCGTGATGCTGTTCGGCATCAGTTCCGCGCTGTGCGGGCTGGCGCCCTCGCTGGGGCTTCTGATTTTTTTCCGGGTGCTGCAGGGTGCGGGCGGGGGCGGACTGGCGCCCAGCGAGCAGGCGATCCTGGCCGACACCTTCAAGCCGGAACAGCGCGGACAGGCATTCGCGCTGTATGGACTGGCAGTGGTGTGCGCGCCGGCCATCGGGCCTACGCTGGGTGGATGGATCACGGATAACTTCGACTGGCGCTGGATCTTTTTCATCAACGTCCCCATCTCGATCCTGTCTCTGTTCCTGACCAGCCGTATCGTCGAGGATCCACCCCATATCGTTGCGGAGGTGAAGCGCGTACAAAAGGGCGGACTGAAGCTGGACTTTCTCGGCTTCGGGCTGCTGGCCCTGGGCTTCGGTTCGCTCGAGTTCGTCCTCGACAAGGGCCAGGAGGATGACTGGTTCGGCTCGCGCATCATCACGACGTTCATCATTCTGTGTGTTTCGTCCCTGATCACGCTGATCTTCTGGGAACTTGTACAGATCCGGCGCAAGCAGCGGCCCATCCTCGACCTGACGCTGTTCAAGAACCGTAATTTTGCCGTGTCGTTTGTGCTGATGGGCGTTCTCGGCGTGGTGCTGTTCGGGACCACAGTGATGATCCCGCAGTTTGTGCAGTCGCTGCTGGGCTATACGGCGGAACAGGCGGGGCTGGTGATCTCGCCGGGCGGCCTGATGGTGATGCTGATGATGCCGATCGTCGGCTTCCTGGTGAGCCGGGTCGATCCGCGCTGGATGATCGTCTACGGGTTCTCGGTTTCGGGATGGGCGCTGTTTACGATGCTGGACCTGAACCTGGGGGTCAGCTACTGGCATGTAGCCTTGCTGCGCGTGTTTCAGGCGGCGGGACTGGCGTTTCTGTTCATTCCCATCAATACCCTGTCCTATAACGGCATTCCGATGACCAAGAACAACGACGTGAGCGGACTGACCAACCTGGCGCGCAACATCGGCGGCAGCGTGGGCACGGCGTTTGTAGTCACCATGCTGGCGCGGCGGCAGCAGTTCCACCAGGACCGGCTGGGAACATGGATTACGCAAAGCAGCGGTAACTTGCAGAGCCGGCTGGATGCCCTGGGCCGCTACCTGGTGCAGCATGGAGGAGGGGCAGCAACCCTTGCACAGGGTCGCACGCTGGCGCAGGGCAGCCTCTACAGCCAGTTGTTGCGCCAGTCGACCATGCTGGCCTATCTGGATGTGATCAAGGTCCTGGCGGTGGCGATGGTGCTGCTGATCCCGCTGGTGTTCTTTATGAAACGCCCACCAAAGGGCAAAGGGGCGGGGCCGGCGCACTAGGGTGTCGCCGGAATTTCGAAGCAAGACGGAAGGGCGAATGCATGGGCAGCGATATCCGGCTTCCGAATTTTTGCCGGAGACGCTGAGGGGAGGGCCGATGGTTGGCTGTAAAACTCTCAGCAGCATTGATTTAGACTTTTTATCTGGGTTCTGTCCCTGCGCCGAACGAAGATCAGACGGCGGCGAGGCTTGGACTCGGGCTCCGATCCTGGAGGAATTCTGTTGAAGCGCGCTGCCGCTCTCGTGCTTGCCGCGATCTTCGGTCTGCTCCCTGCCGCAGGGCGGGTTGCGGCGCAGGAAGCACGCATTCCGCTTACGGTGGAGAAGATCTTCGCGCACGGTCCACTGATCGGAACACCGCCGACGTCGCTGACCTGGTCGTCGGATGGAAAGCACCTCACCTACATCGACGGGGGCGAGCTGATCGACCTCGATCCCGGATCGGGCAAGCCGCATGTGCTGGTAAGCCGCGCCAAACTGGCATCTCTGGGAGGCGGGGACGGGTCGGAGCAGGACCGCGATCACCGCGAGCGCTACAACATGGCCAGCTACCTGTGGACCCCCGATGCCAATCACATTCTTTTCGACTCCAACGGGCGGCTATGGCTGTACGACCTGCATAACGGCACCGGCGTGCAGGTGGGATTCACGGGCGCGGCATCGGGGGACGACCCCAAGTTTTCGCCCAACGGCGAGGCCATTTCGTTTATACGCGATCACGGGCTGGTGGTGATGCACCTGCGCACCGTAGGCACACCTCTGGAAGTGGTCGCCGGAGCGCCGATTCCCGACATTCTGAACGGGGAAGTGGATTGGGTGTATGCCGAAGAACTGGAGGTGCGCAGCAACTACTTCTGGTCGCCGGACTCGAAGAGCATCGCGTTTTTGCAGGTGAACGAAACGCAGGTGCCGCAATATCCGGTCACGGACTGGATTCCCACGCATGCCAGGGTCGATCCGCAGCACTATCCGCAGCCCGGGGACCCCAATCCGGATGTACGCGTGGGCGTGGTGAACGCCTCAGGCGGAAAGACGGTGTGGATGAAGATCCCCTTTCGGGGGGGACAGGACTATATTCCACGTTTCGGCTGGGTGGACCACAAGACGGTGTGGATCGAGACCCTGACGCGGGACCACAAACATCGCAGCATTTTCTTCGCCGACGCCGCCAGCGGACAATCCCACCTGGCGCTGGAACTTATCGACGACAAGTTTCTGGATGACAACTATGACGTGATGGTCGGCCCCGGTCACATGGTGCTGACGAACTGGACCGATGGGCACAATCATCTCTATCTCTACAGCTTCGACGCTTCGAATCCGGCCTCTTCGGCGGCCACGCTCGACAAGCAACTGACCACAGGCGATTTTGAAGTGAGCGCGATCTCGATGGTCAATTGGTCCAGGAAGATCGTTTACTACGCCTCAAACGAAGGGAACGTGGAGGAGCGGCAGTTGTGGCAGGTGGATTTTGATGGTGCGCGCAAGCCTCTCACGACCGCTCCCGGATTCCACGAGGGAAATTTTTCACCCGGAGGCGGGATGTTCGTTGATACGTATTCCACGCGTATGAGTGCGCCGGCGCTGAGCCTTTGCGCGGAGGGCGCAAAGTGCAAGGAGTTCTGGTCCACGCGCGCGCTGGAGCCCTACGCGCTGCGACCGCCGGAGCCGGTGGAAGTCAATGCTCACGATGGCACGAAGCTCTATGCAACCTTGCTGTTGCCGGAGAACGCTGCGGCGACCGCGAGTGTGCCGCTGATTGTGAATCCCTATGGAGGTCCTGGGGTCGAGACGGTGGCCAACCAGTGGAACAGCCAGTTGCTGTTCGACGAACTGCTCGCGGAACATGGCTATGCTGTGCTGCATGCCGATAATCGGGGCATGGCCATGCGCGGTCGCGCCTTCGCCCAGGCGGCGTACCACGATTTCGGGCCCATCCAGCTGGAAGATCAGCTCACAGTACTCGATGCGGTGCTGGACAAGTATCCGCAGCTGGATAAGCGGCGGGTGGGCTGGTGGGGCTGGAGCTGGGGCGGCACATTCACGCTGTATGCCATGTCGCACTCGGATCGTTTCCGTGCCGGCGTGGCGGTCGCCCCGGTTACAGACTGGCGCAATTACGATTCCATCTATACGGAGCGCTATTTAAGCGAGCCGTCGGAGTTTGGCGAGGGGTATCGGGACTTTTCGGTGGTCAATGCGGCATCCAAGCTACAGGGTCGCCTGCTGCTGGCGCATGGCACCGGAGACGATAATGTGCACATTGAAAACACGGTGCAGTACATCCAGAAGCTGATTGACGCGGGAATCCCGTACGATCTGCAGATTTATCCTAGAAAAACGCATTCGATTGCGGGACCGGAAGTCCGCACCGAGTTATTTGCCCGGATTCTGGGTCAGTTCGAACAGTACCTCAAGCCGCTGCGGTAAGGAAAGACAACGCACCTATGGATTCAATCTATGCGCAGTTGCGCCTGGCCGAAGAAGCCCTGCTGAACCCGGACGTGCGCCGGGATCGCGCCCAGGTCGCGGCTTTTCTGGCCGAGGATTTTTTGGAATTCGGCTCTTCCGGCCGGGTGTGGACGCGCGACCAGATCTTTGAACTGCTGGCCACGGAGACCTACGTACCGCTAAGGGTCGAGTCCTTTGAATGTTCGCTGCTCTCCGCGGATGTGGCCCTGGCGACCTACCGCACGGTCCGTGAGGACGGCCAGAGTGCGAGTCTGCGCAGTTCGATCTGGATCAAAATTGAGGGGAGATGGCAGTTGCGCTTCCATCAGGGAACGCGCTCGGAGTAACGCGGAAGCGCGGGTCGGAAACGGGCGCGAAGTCTGCTTCAAACTTCGTGGCGGCTAAAGAGACTGTCCTTTTCGCGGCAGGGACATCTGGCACACCCCAGGCAGCAAACCAGCAAAACCGCAACACCCGCGGTTACGACCATGGCGATGAGACTGCCGCTCGACATGAGCCAGTGAATAAGGTTATGCATATTCAAGGACCACTCTGGACTTTCCCTGATCTATTCGATGCAGTTTCCCGCAGCCGTGCTGTCTAAAACCGGAGTGAGCTGCCAGAGATTCTGAAGTGCACACAGTTTAGCACCGAAATAAAATGCTAGCTATGGAAATCGCTCTTGCCATCAGGGCGAATACAGGGCGAAGATACTGACGGATGAACAAAGGTGACATTCCGGCGGCCGGGCCTGCGGTGGACGGGCAGGCTGGTGACCGTTTCGCCGCGCCGCGGTCCGAGGCGAGTCGCGGCACTCAGGCAGCGGCGCCCGGCCCGGCGGTCAACTGGCTTTTTGTCGATCTCAACTCCTACTTCGCCTCGGTGGAGCAGCAGGACCGCCCCGAACTGCGCGGAAAACCGATTGGCGTGGTTCCCATGCTGGCGGACACAACCTGCTGCATTGCGGCCAGTTACGAAGCCAAGGCTTACGGCGTGAGGACGGGGACGATCGTGGCCGATGCCAAACGGATGTGCCCCGACCTGGTTCTGGTCGAGGCGCGCCATGAACTTTATGTCGCCTACCATCACCGCGTGGTGGAGGCGGTGGAGAGCTGCCTGCCGGTAACGGCCGTCTGCTCCATCGATGAGATGGCATGCCGGCTGATGGGGCGCGAGCGTCCCCTGCTGGCGGCGATGGAACTGGGCAGAAAGGTGAAGGCGCGGATCCGGGAAAACGCCGGAGAATGGCTGCGCAGTTCGGTGGGGCTGGCGACCAATCGCTACCTGGCCAAAGTAGCCAGCGACATGGAAAAGCCCGATGGGCTGGTGGCGCTGCCGCTCGATCTTCTGCCCGAGGCGCTGCGAGGCCTCACCTTGCGGGACCTGCCGGGGATCGGCGCTCGGACGGAAAAGCGGCTGAATGAGCGCGGAATCCGGTCCATGGAAGACCTGATGGCGCTCGACTGCGAGCAGGCGGGACAGTTGTGGGGCTCGGTGTGGGGCGAGCGGCTCTGGCATTGGCTCCAGGGCGAGGACTTTGACATGTCGGAGACCGACCATCTCAAGTCCATCAGCCATCAGCATGTGCTGGCGCCGGAGATGCGAACGCAGGAAAAAGCCTGGGCGGTCGCCCACAAGCTGCTGCATAAAGCAGCAATGCGCCTGCGCTCGGGCGGCCTGTGGGCCAGCAGCATCGGGCTGGCGGTGGGGTTCGCTGTGCCGCGCGGCGATAATGTGCCGGTCAGTCGCTTTGGGGTTCCATCGCGGGGTTGGCATGGGGAGATCAAGCTGAGTGAGTGCCAGGACAATCAGACGCTCATTGCGGCGCTGCGCCGGTTGTGGGATTCGCAGCCGCAGGGTGATGAGAGTGCGCATCCATACTTCGTCGGAGTGACGCTAGGCGGGCTGGTCCCCGACCGGCTGCACACGCTGAGCCTGTTTGACGCGCTGGAGGGGGAGCAAAGCCGGACCCGTCTGCTGGCGGCCATGGATGAGCTGAACCAGAAATACGGCATGAGCACGCTGGCTCCGGCGACCATGCTCAGCGCCTACAAGGCGGCTCCGACGCGAATCGCGTTTCACAGCATTCCCGAGCTGTTTTAAGTCAGCCCATCGATCGCCCACACACGGATACCCAGCTCCTGCGCTCCGGATCATACCTGGATATTGGCCACTTTGCGGTGAGTTTTCGACTTGCCGCGGTGGGCCATTCCGAGGCACCGGATACTCGCGCGTCCATCGTTCCCTGAACTTTTTTTCTGCATTCGCGTAAATCTCTGCATCCCGACGGCGATTGCGCTGCGGATAAGAGAGTAGAAGCGAAGCTCATGGCCCAGGCATGGCAGCCGGATTTCGAAAAACTCGTGGACGAACACCAGTCGATGATATTTTCGCTGGCACTGCGCATGACGGGCGACCGCGGGCTCGCCGAAGAGATTACGCAAGATGTGTTTCTGGAGCTGGACAGGAACATGGGCAAGGTGCATACGCCGGAGCACGCGCTGTTCTGGCTGCGGCGGGTGGCGATGAACCGTACGGCGGATGCTCTGCGTCGAAAGCGGGTGCGAGGCATGGACCTGTGGGTGGAGCTCGATGAGGCGCATGGCGCGGCGGCCGCTGGGGATGGAGCGGAAGTGAAGGCATCTCCACTGGGTGCGCGCCTGGAGCATCTGCTGACGACATTGCCCGAGGCACAACGGGCGGCTCTGGTCCTTCGCTACCAGGAGGACATGATGCCGGAAGAGATTGCGGTGACGCTGGATGCGCCGGTGGCAACGGTGAAGAGCCACCTGCAGCGCGGGCTCAAGCTGCTGAGGGCCAAGGCCAGCAGCCATCTGAGGGAGTACATTCGTGGAATTTGAACCCATGGACGATTTTGAAAAGGAGCTGCGCCAGGCGCTGGTGCGGCGGCCGGCGCCACCCAGCCTGAAGCGCAAGGTGATGGAGCGGCGCGGGCAGCAGACGGCGCAGCGGAGGCATGCACGTTTTGTGGTGTGGCAGGCGCTGGCGGCGTCCGTGATGGTGGCGGCGCTGCTGGCGGGTGGGATGGAGTGGCAACTGCACAGGGCAGAAGACCGCCGAAGAGGCGAAGAAGCGCGCAGGCAGGTGATCATGGCCTTGCGCATCACCGGACACGCACTGAACGAAGTCAATCTGCGCCTGGCGGCTCACGACCACGACGGCGACCAGTAAGGGGGAATTTCAATGAAGAGCACAAAGCAGGTGCATTGCGCTTGGTTCGCTGTTGCTGGCAGGGGCTGTGCTGGTGACGACGGCGCGGGCACAGGATTCGCAGTTGCCGCTGCCGCCGCCGGTGGAGAAGGAACTGGCCGCGAAGGCCTCGAATGTGACCGAGGTGACGCTGGGCAAGAACATGCTGGCCTTCGCAGCGAAGTTCATGAACGGAAAAGATGCCGATGATGCGGCGACGCGCCATCTGATCGAAGGGCTGCAGGGGATCTATGTCCGCGAGTACGAGTTCGACAAGGAAGGCGAGTACTCGATGGAGGATATTCAGAAGCTGCGCCAGTATTTTGAGACCAGCGAGTGGTCGCCGATTGTTCGCGAGCGCGAGCGCAAGACGGGCGAGACCACCGATGTGATGGTCAAGTTAGTCAATGGCGAGACCCATGGCATGTTCATTTTGTCGGTCGAGCCGAAGGAGTTGAGCATCGTGCTGATTCTCGGGCCGGTGCGCATGGAAGACCTGGGCAAGTTGAAGGGCCTGGGCGGTCTGGGCGCGCTGGGCGATGTGGAGAAGGGTTCGCACGGCAAGGACAAGAAGGGCGGCACGCAATGAGACGATTTCTGTTCATTCCGGCATGTTTTGTGTCGTTGCTGGTACCGGTGGCGGTGCTGGCGGGCGGCGATGGCGGCTTCGATGGTGTGGTGCGGACCCTCGAGACCCGCTACCACGTGCATGCGACCCGCATTCCCTTTCTGGGGCTGATCAGCCTGGTGTCGCGCAAGGCGACCCACGGCGGCGTGAGCGGGATGCATGTGGCCGAGTTCGAGGGCTTCTCCGCCAGCATGGATGGAGAGGAATTGAACCGGCTTGTCGAATCGAAGCTGGGCGAGGGGTGGGAGCGCATCATTCGCGAGACCAGCCGCAATGGCGAGTCGCAGACGCTGATCTTCGTTCATCCCGAAGGGCAGCGCATGGGCATGTTTGTACTCGACGCGGATGGGCACGAACTGGACGTGGTGCAGGTCTCGGTGGACCCGGAACATCTGGCTGAGAACCTCAACCATTATGGGCATCGGGATCATGACAATGACCATGCTGACGATGATTCCAACTGATCTGCCGCGTCTCGATGAAGACGGCGTGAGAGCGGCTGCGCCAGAGTGTCGCGGCATCCACTCCGGCTGCCGATTTGGGAAGTAACCATTCTCTTCCCGAAATCCTTCTATGGTCTGAGCGGTACCAAGGCCGATATATGCCGCGGATGCGGGCCTTACTAGAATGAGTCCGAACGTGGCCAGCATCACTTCCATACCGGTATCGGATTACCGCGGCAGGCTTGCGCCTTCGCCGACCGGATATCTGCACGTCGGCCATGCGCGCACATTCTGGACGGCGTGGCAGCGGGCGCGCGATGCGGGCGGCGCGCTGGTGTTGCGCATGGAAGATCTGGACCCGGATCGCAGCCGGGCCGTCTATGCCGAGGCGGCGATGGAAGATTTGCGCTGGCTCGGCATCCGCTGGCACGAAGGGCCGGAACGGGGCGGCCCCAACGGGCCGTATGTGCAGAGCAGGCGGCGAACGGTCTACCTCGAGGCGTGGCGAAAGCTGCTGCACGATGGGTACCTGTTTCCCTGCCGGTGTTCGCGGAAAGACCTGGAGGCGGCGCTGGGCGCGCCCCACGAGAGCAGCGTGCCGGGTGCAGCGGGTCAACAGAGCGGAAAGCTGGAACCGCTCGATGATGAGCCGGTCTATCCCGGCACATGCCGGCATGTTCTCGGGCATGCGCCGCAACTGCCAGGCCGGACGGGAATGGAAATCGAAACGCCCGAGGGGACGAACTGGCGATTTCGCGTGCCGGATGGGGAAGTCATCGAGTTCAACGACCTGAACCTTGGGCCACAGCGCTTCGTGGCTGGATCGGACTTTGGTGATTTCGTGGTGTGGCGGCGCGATGGGGTGCCCAGCTATCAACTGGCGTGCGTGGCGGATGATGCGGCCATGGGCATCACCGAAGTGGTGCGCGGAGCCGATCTGCTGAAATCGACCGCACGGCAGATCCTGCTGAATCGGGCACTCGGATTCAAGGATCCGCAGTGGTTTCATTGCCGGCTGGTGGTCGACCACAACGGGCGCCGGCTGGCGAAGCGCCATGATGGGTTGAGCCTGCGCGCCCTGCGCCAGCGCGGCTTGACTCCCATGAATATTTTGTCGGCGGAGTTGCCCGTCGAAGCCTGAAGGCACAGACGGCCAGCGGCTGGATTGCCGCTGACCGCGCTGAATCTTACTGGTGGCGGATGAATTTTCCGCTCTGCAACTCGCTCATGGCCTGGCGAAGTTCGGCCTGGGTGTTCATGACGATCGGGCCGTACCAGGCGACCGGCTCCTCAAGCGGCTTGCCCGAGACCAGCAGGAAGCGAATGCCTTCGGGACCGGCCTGCACCACGATCTCGTCGCCGCGGTCAAACAGAACCAGCGAATGGTTTTTCGCGTCGTAGACGGGAGCGGCGTTGGGGTCGGCTCCCGACTCCGTCAGAACTGCCTGCGGATCCGAGGCATCGCGGAAAGTTCCCGCGCCGGCGAAGACATAGGCGAAGGCGTTGCGCGTGGTCTCCACCTGGATGCGGCGGCGCTTGTTGGGCGGCACCGAGATGTCGACATAGCGCGGGATCGGCGGCGACACCTTCCACCGGGCCTTTCTTGCCCCAGAATTCGCCACAGATGATGCGGGCGTGGGTGCCGTCGTCTTCGGTGACCTCGGGAATGGCGGCAGACGGAATGTCCTGGTAGCGCGGGTCCGTCATCTTGAGCGCGGCGGGCAGGTTGGCCCATAACTGAAAGCCGTGCATGCGGCCATTGGCGTCGCCCTTGGGCATCTCCTGGTGCAGAATCCCGCTGCCGGCGGTCATCCACTGCACGTCGCCGGCGGTCATGCGGCCCTTGTTGCCGAGACTGTCGCCGTGCGCCACTTCGCCGGCCAGCACGTAGGTGATGGTCTCGATGCCGCGATGGGGATGCCATGGAAAACCGGCCAGATAATCGGCCGGCTTCTCGTTGCGGAAGTCATCGAGCAACAGGAACGGATCGAATTCTTTGGTTTTGCCGAAGCCGAAGGCGCGCTGCAGCTTCACGCCGGCGCCTTCGATGGTGGGGGTGGTTTGAATGATGTCTTTCACGGGACGGAGAGACATGGTTTGGGACCTCCTTGCCTTGCAACTACTCACTTGCCCTACAACTATTGGATTCACGAGGGAGATATTCGTTGCAACAACTATCTCGTCGCCTTCGACCCGCTGAGGAAGGCAAAGCAGCGAAGACGGAAGGGGGAGAACCAGGCGAAAACGACGCATTCCGGAGTTGCGGATGGCTCGGGCCTATCGTATGAAATCCATGGCCAGATGGCTGCTACCCTACACCCACCCGCCATCCACCACGTAGCTCTGGTTGGTGATCGCGCTCGAGTCATCGGCAGCCAGAAACAGCACCAGGCGCGCCACATCCTCGGGCAGGATTTCCCGCTTTAACGCCTGGCTGGCCAGGATCTCGGCCTTATACTCCGGCGTGTACCAGAGCTTCTTTTGCCGTTCGGTGGCGATGGCCCCCGGCAGCACCGCGTTCACACGGATGCCTGCCGCCCCCAGTTCATGGGCCAGAGTTCGCGTCAACCCCACGATGGCCGCCTTGGCCGCGATGTAAACCGGCACCCCCGTCGATGGAATCATCCAGGAGATCGACGACATGTTGATGATCGACCCGCGCCCCGCCTTGCGCATCGCCGGCAGCACCGCCTGGATGGTAAAGAACTGCGGGCGCAGATTCACGGCGATGCGACTTGTCCCAAATATTCCGGCGTGACCTCGTCGATGGCTTGTGCCGCTGATCGTTGGCGGCGTTGTTTACCAGCACGTCCACGGTTCCAAACTCCGCCAGCACCCGGTCGATCGCGGCACGCAAGGCCCCAATGTCGGTCAGGTCACAATGGGTGTATTCCGGGGTATGGCATTTATCGTCTGCCAGCGTCTTCACGAGTGCGAGGGCCGCCTCATCCTGCACGTCAAAAAACGCCACCCGCGCGCCCTGCCGCGCAAAATGGCTGACCATGGATTCGCCAATGCCCGTGGCTCCCGCCGGTGATCAGCACTACCCGGTCTTTCAAGCTGGGATAAAGGGCAAAGCCAGCATTGCTGTCCTGCATGCCTGTCTGCTCCGCATTTGTCTGTTCCGCTGATAGCGTGCGCGGCAAATGCATTTGAATCAACCGCCCCAACTATATATTGCGGCGCGGGTCGAAGGGGAGACACCACGCAATTCGCGGCTCGGGGGCGGGAAAACATATTCGGGCGAGACGCAAGTGGGTGAATCCGCATCAAGAATCCCATGTCCGACTGCCGGGGGCGAGACAGCGCCGTTCGGTTCCAGTCTGGCGAGGATCTGTTGGCGATGTGCACCCTGTCTTGTTTGACTGGCCGCCTTCTTCTCGCTAGCATTCGACTGAGTAGGAGCCAATCCCATGGTTCTGAGCCAGAAGAACTATCCCACCGACACTCCCCAGGATCTGCCCGCTCACGATGACGTTGTCGACACCGGGGCGATGGGGGGCTGCTCCTGCGTCCTCTTCTTCTGGCAGCCGGACGGCACCGGCAGGTACGCTAATGTCAGGGGCTACCACGGTGGCGGCGGTCTGCACGCAGTCAACTGGACGGCCATGCGCGCCGGCGTGCCCAACCACCAGTCCACCCTCGCTCTGGTTATCGCCAGCCCTGAGAATGGGTCAGTTGCGGAGAGAAAGCGGGCCAAGGACTTCATTAAAAGCGAGATCCTCCACTATCTACCCCTGGCTCACTGCACCACGTACCAGGGGGTGGCGCAGGCCACCATTGATCGCAAGGGCAAGGTCAATATCACCAGCTTCATCGACTTGAAAACTCCCACTCAAACCTGGGGAACCTAGGCCGCTGAATTCGGCTGGTCTGGTTACGGTGATTCCTGAGGCAAGGCCCCGATACCGTGCGCGGGCCGTGTTTCTGCGCGCCTCGCACCACGACGCTGGCGAAATCGAGCTTCTTTTCATATAATGGTACGTCGTCTCACCCTGATGGGTGCATACTTGGATAGTGGTTGCAATGCGGGAAGAACCCCGCCCCTTCGGGTTCCCGGTTCTCCACTGAGGCCTCTAGACTGTTAGGGAAAGTTTGGGCCAGGCCGCCGCGCCCGAATGGGTTCCTGTGGAATCGGCCGAGGGACGCAGTCGCCTGGATGGTCTGATCGCGCCCACACCGGCGAGACCGGACTTATCTTGTGTCGGCGAGCCAGTCTCATCGCACCCTGCGAAGCCCCGCTGCGTTGCGGAGCGTCCAGGCGGCGATTAGAATGGTTTCCCACCGCACGCATAGGGAATGGCAAGAGGCAGTACACGTAACTGGAGGAGTCTTTATGAAGAAGGCAGCTCGTTTTCCCGGCATCCGGGTGACCGCCAACGGCAATCAACTCGTGTCTTATCATACGGAAACGCGAATTGCCGACGCCGGCGTGTTCTATCCCATTACGCCCTCCACCGAAGGCGGCGAGCTCTTCCAGCAGGCCTATGCGGAGGGCCACCTCAACGTCTTCGGCCATAACACCATCGCCATCGAAACGGAGGGCGAGCACGCGGCCCAGGGCGGCGCCATTGCCCACTCCGTCTGCGGCAAGCGGGTGGTGAACTTCACCTCCGGCCAGGGCGTCGTCTACGGCGTCGAGCAGTACTACCACGCCCCAGGCAAGGGATCGACGATGGTGCTCGAAGTCGGCGCCCGCGCGCTGACCAAGCACGCCCTCAACGTGCACTGCGGCCACGACGATATTTACGGCGCCCTCGATACCGGCTGGATCATGCTCTTTGGCAAGGACGCGCAGCAGGCCGCCGATCAGGCCCTCATCCTTCGCCGCGTCACCGAGCTCTCGCTGACCCCCGGCATGAACATCATGGACGGGTTCCTGACCTCGCACCTGGAGCGCACCTTTTACAAGCACGAATCCGATCTGATCCGCGAATACCTCGGCTCCCCGGAAGACATCATCGACTGCCCCACCGAGGCGCAGCGCGTGCTCTTCGGGCCGACCCGCCGCCGGGTTCCCAAGATGATGGATCTGACCAACCCCATCCTCCTCGGGCCGGTCCAGAACCAGGAACACTACATGCAGGGCATCGTGGCCCGGCGCAACAACTTTGCCGAGCCGATTCTTGATTTCCTTGAAGCCGCTTACAAGGATTTCGGCGACCTGACCGGCCGCTACTATGGCCTGGTCACCAAGTACAAGACCGACGACGCCGAGACCGTCTTTGTCTCGCTCGGCTCGGCAGCGGAAAACATCGAGGCCGCGGTCGACTATATGCGCGAGAAGCATGGCGCCAGCGTCGGCTCTCTCCATATCAATGTCATCCGGCCCTTCCCCGAGGCGGCCGTAGTCGAGGCTCTCAAGGGCAAGAAGAACGTCATCATCCTCGAACGCACGGACGAAGCACTCTCCGGCGACAACCCGCTTGGCCGCGACATCCGCACCGCGCTCTCCAAGGCGGCTCATTACGAAGGCCGGCCGGCGGCGGAAGGCCTGCCCACGCTGGAGATCGGCGACATTCCCAAGATCTTCGGCGGCACCTACGGCCTCGGCTCGCGCGACTTCCGGCCCGAACACATCTTCGGCGCGTACGAATTTGCCACCGCAGGCCTGGCCCGCACCGATGGCAAGACCGCCGCGGACGGGGTCAGCTTCTTCGTCCTGGGCATCGACCATCCCTACGCTGTCATCGGCAAGGAAACCCCGTCGCTGCTCCCCGAGGGCGCCGTGGCGGTCCGCTTCCACTCCATCGGCGGATGGGGAGCCATCACCACGGGCAAAAACCTGGGCGCCATCATCGGCGATCTCAACGACCTGCTGTTCGAGCGCGACGGACTGACGGATGACTACGGCAATCCCAAGGAAGTGATCCACGTCAGCGCCAACCCCAAGTACGGTTCGGAAAAGAAGGGCGCGCCGACCAGCTACTTCATGGTGGCCGCCAAGGATCGCATTCGGGTCAACTGCGACCTGCGCCACGTCACCTGCGTGCTCTGCTGCGACCCCAAGGCCTTTACCCACACCAACCCGCTCGACGGCATCCAGGAGGGCGGCAGCCTGATCTGGGAGTCGGAAGCGGAGGGCGAGCGCGCCTGGGAAAACCTGCCCCAGTGGGCGCGCAAGCAGATCATCGACAAGAACATCCGGGTTTACACGCTGCCCGGCTTCGAGATCGCCCGCAAGGCCACCAACCGCGCCGACCTGCAGCTGCGCATGCAGGGCAACGCCTTCCTCGGCGCCTTCTTTGCCGTTTCGAACCTGCTCCAGGAGTTCGGCATCACCCAGGAGCAGTACCGCGAAGTCGTTCACAAGCAATACGTGAAGAAGTTCGGCAAGCTTGGCGATGCGGTCGTTCAATCCAACATGGAGGTCATGCTCCAGGGATTCGAGCGGGTCAAGGAGATCGCCATCGGCGACCTGGCCGCCGCTGACCGTTCCAGCCTCCGCGGCGTTGCCCTGTTGCCTATCCTTGAAACTGTTCCCGCCACGGTCGACGGCAGCTCCTGCACGACCGGCGGATGCCGGACCACGCCTCCGCCCGCAGGCCAGGCGGCGCGTCCGCCGGTGGCCTCGATCGCGGCGTTCGACGCCGAGTTCCGTTCCGCCTTTGGCTACGACCAGCCGGCCACGCCACTGTCGGCCATGGGCGTCATCGCCGCAGCAACGGGCGACACAGCCTCGAAATACGTCGCCCGGCGCGAAACCCCGCTCTACATTCCCGAAAACTGCACCCAGTGCATGGAATGCATCTCGGTCTGCCCCGACACCGCCCTGCCTAATACCTCGCAGGACCTGTCGACCATGCTGAGCACGGCCATTACCCGCTACGTCTCCGACCCGGGCGAGCGCCGCAAGATGATCGACAAGCTGCCCGAGATCGAGAAGCAGACCCGGCAGCGGATGGTCGCCGAGATGAAGACCGGCACCCCGATCCAGAAGATCCTGCGCGAAGTCACCGAGTCTGTCGACGGATTTTCGGCGGAAGCCAAGCAGCAGTTCTTCGACATCGTGGCCAAGGTTCCGATGGCCTACCAGAAGGTCAACGCCATCTTCTCCTCACCGGAGCGCAAGGCACCCGGCTCGGGCGGCGTGTTCTCGATTTTTGTCTCCGATCTGTGCAAGGGCTGCGCGGCCTGCGTGACCGCGTGCGGCGATCACAACGCCCTCAAGATGGTGCAGGAGACCGAAGAGGTCAACGCCGAGCACGAAACCGGCACTGCCTTCCTTAACTTGTTGCCGGATACATCGCAGAAGTATCTCGGCCTCTTCAACGCCGCCAACCCGGCGGACTCGAAGACCGCTACCCTGCGCAACATGCTGATGGTGCGCACTAATTACGACGCCCTGGTCTCGGGCGACGGCGCCTGCGCGGGCTGCGGAGAAAAGTCCGTCCTGCGCTCCATCGCGGCGGTTACCGAGGCTTACATGCGGCCAGTGTTCCATGCCAAGTCGGACCGCTTTGTGGCCAAGGCCGGCGAACTGGAAAAGACCGGCGTGGCCAAACTGGGCGCCCTCAAGGAAAGCAAGCCAGCCGAATACGCCCGTCTGCGCCAGGCCATCGCCCACCTGGTTATGGGCCTGGGCGGTGAAGACGAAGACGACACGCGGACCCGCATTGCTGCTTACGAAGCTGAGCACGGCGCCATTACGGACGCCCAGCTTATCGAGGCCATCGCAGCGGTTCTGCTAACCGAAGCCTTCAATCACAAGAGCCTGCAGCCGGTCGACGGCCGTTTGGCCAACGGCATGTCTGTCATGGCCATGGCCGCCCACACTGGCTGCAATACCGTCTACGGATCGACCTCACCCAACAATCCACACCCCTATCCGTGGATGAACTCGCTCTTCCAGGACGGCATCACGGTGGGCTGGCTGATGGGGGAAAGCTTCATCGTCGACCACGCGCGCCGCTCCGTGGTTCCGGAGCGCCTCGCCGACGTCATCCTTACCCGCGACAACGGCATCAACGCTCGCGAGTACTATGAGTTTTCTCACTTCACCGACGCCGTCATGACCGACAAGGAGATCGTCGAGTTGCCCAAGGTCTGGGTGGTCGGCGGCGATGGCGGCATGGGCGACATCGGCTACCAGAACATGTCCAAGGTGATCCTGCAGAACCGGCCGAACGTCAAGGCGCTGATGCTCGATACCCAGGTCTACTCCAACACCGGCGGCCAGAACTCCGACTCGACGCCGATGCTGGGCGGCAATGACATGAATGTCTTCGGCGTTGCCACGCAGGGCAAGAACACGGAGAAGAAGACGGTGGCCGAGACCTTCCTTGCCGGACACGGGTCGCCGTTTGTGGCTCAGGTGTCGATGGCGAATGCGCCGAAGTTGTACCGCGCCATTCTGGATGGTCTGGAATACCGCGGCACGATGTTCCTGCAGTGCTTCACCACCTGCCAGCCCGAACACGGCGTGGCCGATGACATGGCCCTTCACCAGGCGCAGCGCGTGCGCGACTCACGCGGCGTGCCTGAGTTCGTCTTCAACCCGCGCCTCGGCGAGACCTACCAGGAAGCCCTCGATATCAAGGGCAATCCCTCGATGGAACTCGACTGGTACGAGACCAAGTCCAAGACCACGGGCGAAACCCAGCGCTATACCGTGGCGCACTGGTGCACAACGGAAGCGCGATTCCGCAATCACCTCAAGAAGGTGAAGGCGGACGCCGTTGAAAAGCTGATCCACCTGGACAACATGCTGGTGCGCATCACGCAGCAGGACGTGGTCTACCGCCGCTACAACGATCCGGCGCATCGCTCCTACATTCCCGACTTCGGCGTCTACATCACCTTTGAAGAGAATGGCAAAACCGAGTACCGCGCCCTCTCTCGCCAACTGGTCATGTTCTGCGTCGAGCGGAGAAAGTCGTGGCGCATGCTGCAGTCCAAGGCCGGCATCATCAACAAGGAGTACCAGGCCCAGCGAGCCCTCCTTGCCGACGTCGATGCAGGCAAGATCAACAAGGACGAGTTCCTGGCCCACGCTCACGAGATGCTGGCGGAAAGGCTGGGGACGCTCGTGCCGGCGAAGGCGTAGTCGGTTGTAACCGGGCACGGATACAGCCGTGCCGCAAACTCAGCACAATCTGATCGGAAATAAAGAACGCGGACCGCAAGGTCCGCGTTCGCTATTTCGGGTGCTGACCTCACGTTCCCGCATGTAATTACTCTGAATCTGGCAATATTAGCTATCTGCATTGTGCTACTCTTCGTATATACACAATGCGCTACGAGTGGGATGAACGGAAGAACCACCAAAACCAGCGCAAGCACGGCGGCGTATCGTTCGAACTGGCAGCATTGGTCTTCGAGGACGAAAATTGCCTGATCGGCATCGATCGCATCGACGAGACGGGCGAGCAGAGATGGCATGCGCTCGGAGCTGTCTGCATCGAGCCCGGCATCGGCGCTGTTCTGCTCGTGGTTCACGCTTACAGGGAGGATCGCCATGGTGAAGAGATCATCCGCATCATCTCGGCACGGCCGGCAGACAAGCATGAGCTCCGAAGATATCAAGAGTCGGCAGTGGACTGAAGGCGAGCGAGAAGCCTTGCGCCGGGCCGGTAAAGAACAGGCAGCCGACAGTGCGCCCAATGTGGACTTTCAGGACATTCCCCGCCTGACCGGGGACCAGCTTGCTCATCTGGTGCGCCTGCGCGGCGCGCGAAAAAAAGTCGCCGTCAGCGTGCGTTTGGATCCGCAGGTTCTGGAGTGGCTCCGTTCCAAGGGTGAAGGCCACCTCACTCGCATCAATGACATTCTCACCAACCTCATGGAAGCGGAAGGGCGCAACGGTTCCAACAGAAAGTAGCCGTCGTTCGCCCTCTACTCAAGGAAAAGCCATTGATCGCCATTACCCTGCGCTGGCTCGCTCTCGCGATCTTCTTCGTCGTGGCGCTGCGCCGCCGCTCGCTGCTGCTGTGGACCCTGTTTTCGATGCTGGCCGGGGCCGAGCTTGGCGCCGATGCGCCACACTTCGCCGCCCAGCTTCACTTTCTCGGCGACATCTTCCTGCGCCTCATTCGCATGATCGTGGCGCCGCTGATCTTCGGGGGCATCGTTACCGGCATCGCCGGGCATGGGGAGTTGCGCGGCGTGGGGCGGGTGGCCCTCAAATCGATCCTCTACTTTGAAGTCGTCACCACGCTCGGCCTCATTCTGGGCCTCATCGCCATCAACGTTTCGCACGCGGGCGTGGGGATCGCGCTGCCCGCAGCGATGCAGGCAGCCGTGCCGCCCACACACCCGGAGGGCTGGCAGCAGCTCATCCTCAACATCTTTCCGGAAAACATCGCGCAGGCCGTGGCCCAGAACCAGATCCTGCAGGTTGCTGTCTTTGCGCTGCTCTTTGGAACCGCCCTTGCCACCATGCCGCAGCCGAAGCGCGCTCCGATGCTCAGCGTCCTCCAGTCGCTGACGGAAACCATGTTTCGGCTGACCAAAATCATCATGTACATCGCGCCCCTCGCCGCCGGCGCGGCCATGGCCTACACGGTGGGGAGCATGGGCCTGCCCACCCTGCTGCCGCTGGTCAAGCTGGTCGTGACCTACTATGCCGCGCTTGCCGCCTTCGTGGCGCTGGTCGTCCTGCCGAGCCTGTTTCTTGCCCGCGTTCCGCTGCGAACGTTTATTGCGGCGGTCGCGGAGCCGGCCGCACTCGGCTTCGCGACCACGAGCTCCGAAGCCGCTCTGCCCCTCGCCATGGAACGGATGGAGGAGTTCGGCGTTCCCCGCTGGATCGTCTCGTTCGTGATCCCGACGGGCTACAGCTTCAACATGACGGGGGGCAGCGTGTATCTCTCCATGGCCGCCGTGTTTGCGGCGCAGGCCGCCGGTATCCATCTCTCCCTGGGACAGCAACTCATCATGCTGGCCACGCTCATGCTGGCCAGCAAAGGCATAGCGGGGGTGCCGCGCGCCACGCTGGTGGTGTTGCTGGCATCGGCTGCCGCGCTCAACATTCCCACCACCGCCATCCTGGTCATCCTTGGGGTCGACACTCTCATGGACATGGGCCGCACCGCCATGAACGTGATCGGCAACTGCCTGGCCGCCGCGGTCGTCGCCCGCTGGGAGGGCGAGTTGCAGCCGGCCACGCTTTCCACGTCGCTGTAGACTACGCGGCCAGGTTCGGCCGGGCCGAAGCACCTGCTTTGCTATGGGGCCTTCGTACTGAGGGTTTCACGCAGAGGACAGGCGAACCCCTAGAATGAGTCTTGGCAATGCCGCTTCTCGATCCCATTCCGTCCCCTGTCGCCAACGCCGACTTCGCCGCGCTGGAGTGGGAGCCTTTGCTTGCCTTGCTGGCGGGGTTTGCCGCCTCACCCGTGGGCCGCGCCGCTCTCCTCGACCTCAAGCCCTCGACGGACCCCGAGTGGATCACCCGCCAGCATCGCCTGACCGGCGAGGTACGCCTCCTGCTTGAGGAGCAGGTCTCTATCCCTCTCGGCGGCCTGTTCGATCCTACCCAGCTTGCCGACAAGGCCCGCATTCCCGACGCCGCGCTTGACGCCAACGAACTGCAGGCCGTCGCCCGGCTCGCCAACGACATCGCGGCATGGCAGGCGCTGATGCAATCGCCCCCGGCGCGCGTGGTCGGCCGGCTTTCGGAACTTTCAGCCGCATCGGCGTCGCTGACCGCCAGCCTGCGCCCGCTCGCGGAAAGCATCGAACGCAAGATCCAGCCCGACGGCTCGCTGGCCGATGACGCCTCCCCGGAACTCGGCCGCATCCGGCGAGAACAGGATCGGCAGCGCCGCGTCATTGAGGAGTCGCTGCGCGCAGCCCTGCGCAAGCTGTCTTCCGACGGCGCGACCCAGGAGGACGTCATCACCATCCGCGGCGACCGGTTCGTGATCCCTGTACGCAGCGAGCTCAAGCGCAGGGTTTCCGGGGTCGTGCACGGGGCGAGCTCGTCCGGTCAGACGGTCTACGTTGAACCCCTCGAGACTATCGAGCAGAACAACGAACTGGTCCGCCTCTTTGAAGAAGAACAGGCGGAGATTCATCGCATCTTTGTCGCTCTCACGCGCCAGGTGGGCACCCTTGCCGCGGCGCTGGTCACAGGAGCTCGTGTCCTGGCTTTGGTGGACAGCCTGCAGGCCCGGGCCCGCTTTGCCCGCGACTACGATTGTGTCGAGCCACACCTGACGCCGGAGTCGCTGTCTCTCCATGCCGCACGGCATCCTCTGCTCGAAAAGCGGCTGCGCGCGACGGGCGCCCGTCCCAACACTGCGGTCGTCCCGCTCACCCTTGAACTCACCGCCGCGCATCGCCAGCTCATCATCAGCGGCCCCAATACGGGCGGCAAGACCGTCACACTCAAGACCACCGCCCTGCTGGCCATGATGGCGCAGGCCGGCGTGCCGATCCCGGCCGCGGCGGCCAGCTTTCCGGTTTTCACGGCTTTTCTCGCCGATATCGGCGATGCCCAATCCATCGAAGCCGCTCTGTCCACATTTTCCGCGCACATCACCAATCTGGACCGGCTTTCGCGGCTGGCTGATACCCATTCGCTGGTTCTGCTCGATGAACTGGGGTCGGCCACCGACCCGGAAGAAGGCTCCGCACTGGCCGTCGCGGTGGCGAGCTTCTTTCTCGACGTGGGCGCCTGGTCGCTCATCTCTACCCACCACACTTCACTCAAGGTCTACGCGGCCAACACCGCCGGCGTGCTCAATGCCGCAGCCGGCGTCGACGAGGTTACGCTGGTTCCCAACTACCAGCTTCGCCTCGGCACACCGGGCGCGTCGGCCGGCATCGCCACGGCCGAACGCCTCGGCCTCAACGGGACCATCATCACCGCCGCGCGCCAGCGCCTCGGCTCGCAGCAGGTGGATATCGCCCGCTTCCTCGACAAGCTGCACAACGAGCTCACCGCTCTCGAAGCCGAACGAAAGGCCACCCGCGAACAGCAGTATGCCCTCAACCAGGAACGTGCCAGGCTGGCCCGCGAAGGCGACGTCGAGTTGCGCAACCGCACCCGCGAACTCGAAGCCAAGCTGGCCTCGCTGATGAAGGAATTTGAATTTCAAATGCGCGAGAACGTGCGCGTCATTGAAGACCGAGCGGCGCAGCAGAAACTGAGCAAGGAAGCCGAGCGCCGCATCACCCGGCTCCGCCGCGAGTTTCAGGAGAGCTTCAATCAGACGGTCGTGGCGCATCGCACCGGCGCCGACCACGGGGACAGCAACGCTCAGCCGCACCTGCTCAAACATGTTGCGGCGGGCGACCAGGTGCGCATCAAGTCCATGAACAAGATTGCGATCGTGCAGCGGGAGATCGAAAAGGACTTGTTTGAAGTGGCGCTTGGTCCGATCAAGATGCGCGTGAAAAGGGACGATCTCTCGGAAGTGTCTCGATCAGAGATATCGGCGACCGCACAAAAGCCCGATCCCCTCGCCGCCGCGCGCCGCCAGAAGGGCGTGCAAGTCTCCGTCACCAGCGCCAACACTGACGATATGCGCATGGAGATCAACCTCATCGGCCGCACCGTCGACGAAGCGACAGACGAGTTGGAGAAGTACCTTGACCGGGCGTTTCTGGCGGGCTTGCCTCGAGTCCGCATCATTCACGGCCACGGCGCCGGTATCCTGCGCCGCGGCGTCCGCGACTTCCTCAAGAGCCATCCTCACGTGGCGACCATAGCCGAAGCTCCGCAGAATGAAGGCGGCCAGGGGGCCACGTTGGTGGAATTGCGGCAGTAGTTGCAAAATAGCTGCGACGTAGCTACAATCGGGTGGAGGTTCGCGGTTGGCTTTTTGATTATCTGCACCCCCTTATTTTGGGTGTAACTTGCTTGCGAGAATTGGTGCGGATCGACAGCAAGACAGAGTTCAGCAATTGCTGAAAAGTCAGGTGTATTGTTGCAGAGACAATGGACAGTTCACTATGTGATTGGGACAGCGGAAACATTGCGCATTTGGCTGCACACAACATTCTGCCCAATGAAGTCGAGGAAGTGATAAGGAATCGGCCGGTTGATCTGGGATCAAAGCTCCGGAACGGCGAAGATCGCTTGGCGCAACTCGGCGAGACCAATAGCGGACGCGTGCTACTCGTTGTGACGACGACGCGAAACAAGAA
Organism: uncultured Acidobacteriaceae bacterium; assembly: GCA_963737665.1. Classification (GTDB taxonomy): domain Bacteria; phylum Acidobacteriota; class Terriglobia; order Terriglobales; family Acidobacteriaceae; genus Telmatobacter. The sequence goes on along the minus strand of CAVTTW010000009.1, from coordinate 299,023 downwards.
GATTCGCCCTGTTACGGCGTGGCCCGCGAATAAAAGCTACCGGAAGTATTTTTCGTCCTTGAAGAGGAATGGCAATGTTGGAAGAATTGAAGACGAAGACATTCGCAAATGAAGCCGAGGAAGCCGCGTGGTGGCATTCGAATGAAGACGGCCTTCTAGAAGACTTCAAGAAGGCCGAAAAAGAAGGCCGTCTCGGCATTGGCACGGCCTTGAAGCGGGCTGCCCTGCCCTCCACCACCATCCGGCTCGACCCTGATGACATCGCCAAGGCGCGGGTGCAGGCTGCCGAGCGCGGGCTCCGTTACCAGACCTACCTGAAGATGATCATCCATGAAGCCTTGCGCGCGGCCGACTCCGCCCGCAAGTCCGCCTCATCCTAGCGTCCTCAACTTCGCCCTGGACATCAGCGTGTGAAGTTGTAGGAGAGCTCGATCCCGGTCCCGTTTGACGTGCTTACCGGGGACATGGAGAACTTGTCCCATGAGCTGGCCGGGGAGCGGCGATGATACACGTATCCGCCGATGAAGTAGCCGAGGCCGGCGCCCACGAAGACATCGGACGGAAAGTGCTGGCGGGCAATCACGCGGGAGACCGAAACCGTGGTCGCCAGCGAATAGACGAGCGCCTTGGTGCCGATGCCGTCATACTCCGACGCAACGACGTGGGCAAACGACCACGCCAGGATGGAGTGATCGGAGGGCATTGATTGCCCGTCGGGCCATGTTTTCTTTCCGTGCGGCCAGAATCGTCCCGTGCCGTCGCCCTGCATGGGCTTCTGACGATCGATCGCATAGCCGAGTGCGGTGTTCAGAATGAAGGAATCGGCCATCGCCTCTTCTGTGAGCACGGACGCCTCCTGGAGATGGTCATCGTGCCGGGCGCGGCCGGCCAGATAGCCGACCGTTACCGCCGCGGCCGGCCCATAGATGCCGCCGTAGTCGGAGATCCGGGCAAATTGGTTCTCCCGGCTCGGATTCACGCCCAGAGCCTGCATCGCCTCTGTATCCTTTTCGAGGGCAATTGCCGTTCCTGCGCCGAATGGGGCAATCCACGCCAGGTTGTATCCGGTCATATGGAACGGAAATGTGACGATACCCAGCTCGTCCTGGGCGACATGCAAGGCGCAAATTTGAATGGATTTCAGGCCGCATTCCTTGGCCGGCGGGCTTTGAGCCTGCACCGCACACGTGGCAAGCAGTACGAAAAGCGGCAGTATGCGTGGATACATAAGACAGATGCTAAACGAGCCAGCCGCTCTTCACCGGCTGTTCGCGCCGCCTGGGTCGAGTTCGTGTCGCACGCGTCGAACGGCACTAGCGCCGTCCGGGGTAATCAGCCAGGATCAATTCCTGCCGCGACCTGTGGCGAATCCGATCAACAAGCGCCCGATCCTGTGGACCTGATAAAAATTCAACGGATTGAGCAGACATCGATGCCTCGCGGTTCGCTATGATCAGAGCCAGCATTGACGAGGGAATTTCATGCGCAGATTGAGTTTGAGTCTCATCCTGGCTCTCGCGGCCAGCTTCGCCGCAGCGGAGCCCAAGAGCATCTACGACTTCACCATGCGGTCGATCGACGGCCAGCAGGTCAGCCTCGGCAGCTACAAGGGGAAGGTCGTGCTGCTGGTCAACGTGGCCAGCCGCTGCGGTTTTACCCCGCAATACGCCGGCCTCGAAGCGCTCTACGAGAAGTACAAGGACCGCGGCCTCGTCATTGTCGGCATCCCGGCCAACAACTTCGCGCAGCAGGAGCCGGGCACCAACGAGGAGATCAAGAAGTTCTGCAGCTCCAAGTACAACGTGAGTTTCCCCATGATGTCGAAGGTGTCGGTGCTGGGGGACGACAAGACGCCCCTCTACCAGTTCCTGACCAGCAAATCGTCTGACCCGCAGTTTGGCGGCGACATCCAGTGGAACTTCACCAAATTCCTCTTCGACCGCGCGGGAAAGCCCGTCGGACGATTCGAACCGGCGGTCAAGCCCGACTCGCCGGAGGTGCAGGCGGCCATCGAATCCGCGCTGGGCCAATAGACCAGAAGGCGCGCACATAGCAGCGCGCGCAACCGGTGCTGTGAGAATAAGGCGTCCGCGGCGCCGGAATTACATGGAGTCTGCGTTCGAGGTCTCGTGGCAGGACGGCTGGGATCCCGGATGCGGGAGCGGAGAACGCGCTGCAGACGCATCTTTCATCTTCTTCAGGAGCTTTACCAGCCGCTCAAATCCCTGGTCCCGCGCGACCTTGTTCGCCGCAACGGCGTTGCCTGGATCTTCTCCCGCGCGCATGAAGCCATGCCCCGCGCCGTCGTAGGTGACCGGCTCGTAGGTTTTGCCCGCCGCCTTCATCGCCGTCGTCGTCCCGGGGACCGTGGCTCCCACACGCGCGTCATTGCCCGCATAAAACCCGTACACCGGCGCGTTGATGCTGGTTACGTCGGCCGGCCCCGTTCCGTAAAACACGAACGCGGCGGAGAGATCGTTACGGTGAGTGGCGAAGGCGAAGGATTTCGAACCGCCCCAGCAGAATCCCACCACGGCGATTTTCCCGTTCGCTGCGGGAAGCCTCTTTCCATAGTCGGCCGCGGCGTCGAGATCAGCCATCACGCCGTCGGGGTCAAGGCCTGAAACAGCTTTCACGGTTGCGTCCTGGTCGGGGAAGGCGCTTGACCCTCCGCCGTTCGGCCCATACCCGCTCAGGAGGTCGGGAGCGATGACGATGAAACCGGCGCCCGCCAGTTCGTCGGCCATCTCCTTGGCCCAGTCGCTCAAGCCGAAGATCTCGTGAATCATGACCACCACCGGCGCCTTGGCCTTCACCTCGGGATAGACCACGAACGCCTGGACGGTGCGGCTGCCGTGGTGGAGAGGCACATATTCACGATGGCGGGGCGACGCTTCAAGACGGGCCTTGGCCCATTCCTGGGCGTGAAGTGCGGTAACTGCAAAAGCAAGAAGCAGGATTGCGGTGAATGCAGCGACGCGGGGAAGCATGTTTTTCATGCGGAAAGTCTACAGTATCTCCGTCTACGAGCACCGCAAAACGAAAGGGCCTCGAAGGAACGACCCTCGAGGCCCAACGCCGTGCAAATCGAAGTTTTTCTGCTGCGCGTGAGCGGCGCCGCCGTTGGCGCTGCCGCATATGGCCGCGCCAGCGGCAGTTGGCCCCACCGCAGGTGGTCAGGCCATGGCTTCGCGGCCCATCGGCTCGAAGCGCAATTGGTTTGAGTTGCGATCCGCGTCGATTCGGACATGCACGCCATGCAGAATCTCGCCATCGAGAATCTTCATGGCCAGCGGATCCTGCACCATGCGTTGCAGCGCCCGTTTCAGCGGCCTGGCGCCATAAGCAGCATCCGAACCTGCAGCCAGGATCAGTTGCCGCGCCGACTCGGTGAGTTCCAGAGAGATCTGCCGATCTTCGAGCAGCTTCTGCAGGTCGTTCAGGCGCATGTCCAGAATTGCGTTCATCTGCGCGTGACCGAGCGGCCTGAAGATCACCATGTCGTCCACGCGGTTCAAAAACTCCGGCCGGAAGTGCTCGCGCAATACCCGCATCACGCCCTCGCGCGCCATCTCGAAGTCGTGTTCGGTGCGCAACGCATCGCCGGTCAGCAAGGCCGCGCCCAAATTTGACGTCATGATCAGGACCGTGTTCTTGAAGTCCACGGTGCGACCCTTGGAGTCAGTCAACCGTCCATCGTCCATCACCTGCAGCAGGACATTGAACACATCGGGGTGCGCCTTCTCGATCTCGTCGAAGAGGACGACTGCGTAGGGCCGTCTGCGGATGGCTTCCGTGAGCTGCCCTCCTTCGTCATAGCCGATGTATCCCGGAGGTGCGCCAATCAGGCGGGCGACGGCGTGCTTCTCCATGTACTCGCTCATATCGATGCGCACCATGGCCTGCTCGTCGTCAAAGAGAAACTCTGCCAGTGCCCGCGCCGTTTCCGTCTTCCCCACGCCTGTAGGCCCAAGGAAGATGAAAGAGCCGATCGGCCGCTTGGGGTCGCTCAATCCCGCTCTCGATCGGCGGATGGCGTTGGCCACTATCGTCAGTGCGGCATCCTGGCCGACGACGCGTTCGCGCAGGCGCGTCTCCATCTGCACCAGCTTCTTGACTTCGCCTTCGAGCATGCGGGAGACGGGGATGCCAGTCCACTTGCTGACGATGCCGGCGATGTCCTCCTCGTCGACCTCTTCCTTGAGCATGCGCGCCACGCCGTTGCCGGCTTTGGCAGCGCCGTCCTGTGCGGCGTTTAACTGGCGCAGCTCGGCCTCCAGCTTGGGCAGTTCGCCATACTGAATCTGCGCCGCGCGCTCCAGCTGGCCCCTGCGGGTCTGCTCTTCGGCTTCGAAGCGCAGTGCTTCAATCTGCTTCTTCAGATCGCTGATGCGGGTGATTGCTTCCCGCTCGCGCGTCCACCGCGACCGCAGGGCCGTAATCTGCTCCTTGCGCGACGCCACTTCGCGCTGCACTTCTTCGAGGCGCGCACGACTGTTGGAATCGGTCTCCCGTTTCAGGGCGGCAGCCTCGATTTCGAGCGAGGTCGTTTCCCGTTCCAACTGATCGATCTCTGTCGGCACCGAGCCGATCTGGATGGCCAGCGAAGCTGCCGCCTCGTCCACCAGGTCGATGGCCTTGTCGGGCAGGAAGCGGTCGCTGATGTAGCGGTGCGACAAGGTCGCGGCCGCGACGATCGCCGAGTCCTTGATGCGCACATTGTGGTGCGCCTCGTAGCGTTCCTTGAGGCCGCGCAGAATCGCGATCGTGTCCTCGACGTTCGGCTCGCCCACGTAGACGATCTGGAAACGGCGCTCCAGTGCGGCGTCCTTCTCGATGTACTTGCGGTATTCATTGAGAGTCGTGGCCCCGATGGCCCGCAGTTCGCCGCGCGCCAGGGCCGGCTTGAGCATGTTGCTGGCGTCAATCGCTCCCTCGGCCGCGCCGGCACCGACCAGCGTGTGCAGTTCGTCGATGAAGAGCACTACCTGGCCGTTCGATTCCTCGATCTCTTTCAAGACCGCCTTGAGCCGGTCTTCAAACTCGCCGCGAAACTTGGCGCCGGCCAGCATCGATCCCAGGTCCAGCGAGATCACGCGCTTGTCTTTCAGAATTTCGGGCACGTCTCCCGAGGCGATACGCCTCGCCAGGCCCTCGACGATGGCCGTCTTGCCCACGCCGGGTTCGCCGATCAGGACCGGGTTATTCTTGGTGCGGCGGCTGAGCACCTGGATCACGCGGCGAATCTCCTCATCGCGCCCGATCACCGGGTCCAGCTTGCCGCGCCGGGCCAGTTCGGTCAGGTCCTTGGCGTACTTTGCCAGTGCCTGGAATTTGCCTTCCGGATTCTGGTCGGTGACGCGCTGCGACCCGCGCACCGCGGTCAAAGCCTGCAGGATCGCCTCGCGGGTCGCGCCCAGCGATACCAGCGCCTCGCGAGCCGGATCGCCCTTCAGGTGCGATGCGCCGAGCAACAGGTGCTCCGTCGACACGTACTCATCCTTGAAGTTATCGGCCTCCTTGAAGGCCTGCTCCAGCACCTTGTTCAGCGCCTGGCTCAGGGCCGGCTGCGCCGATGCCCCGGCCACACGGGGCAGTTTTTCCTCGATCTGGTGCAGGCTGCTCTCCAGCCGCTCGGTGGGAACTCCGATCTTTCCCAGCACGGCGGGGATCACGCCCTCCCGATCCTCAATCAGCGCCAGCAACAGGTGCGTGGGCGTGATCTCAGGGTTGCCAAGGTTAGCGGCGCGTTCCTGGGCCTGCTGCATCGCCTGCTGCGACTTGACCGTAAGTTTTTCCCAACGAATTGCCATGATTAGACTCCCAGCCGCCTGCTTTCAGGTCTCAGCCTCGTCGCTGAGACGAGAAGCCGCGGCTCTTCTTATCCAGGATTGATTTTGCTGCCCGCGTGTTGCACAAATATGAGCGCCGGGAGGCAGAATTCACATCTACCTGACCCGGCGCGTTGTTTTCGATCCGGCCCACGCAGAATTTCGCAGCAAGCGGGCGGCTGAAGCTATGTGTTACCGTGCGCCCACCAGCTCGGGCTCTTTCTTGTTCTCAACCTGAGCCCCGCCGCCCACGTTGACCTTGATCTGCTTGGGCTGGGCTTCCGGCTTCTTGCTCAATTCCAGCTTCAGGATGCCGTCTTTGTAGGCGGCATTGATATGCTCCGTGTCGACCGTAGAGGGCAGCGTGAAGGCACGATAGAAGGTGCCATAGCGCCGTTCGATGCGGTGGAAGTTCTCTTCCTTCTCGTCCTTTTCAAACTTGCGCTCGCCCTTGACGGTCAGCGTGTTGTTCTCTACGCGGACGTCGAGGTCCTTCTCTTCCATTCCGGGAACTTCGAGCTTCAAGACGACCTTCTTGTTGTCTTCATAGATATCGACAGCCGGCACAAAGCTGGCAGTCGTCAGCGGACTATCGCTGTCGTTCATCTCGCGGAACAGCGAGTTCACGCGGTTCTGCAGTGCGACGACTTCCCGAAAGGGATCCCAACGAGTAATTGCCATGATTTGTTCCTCCGAATGAGTCATATGGTTTGAGATGTGCGGCCCGAGAGCGTCGCTCCGGCCGTTCACCTGAATCTGATGGAAACTATAGCACAAAGGATGCACAAAATGTGAGCGTCCTACACTAAATATGATCTAAGCCCCGTAACTGCTGCACAGGTCGAGTGTTATGGCCAAGCCTCTGCGGATTTTCCGTGCCACGCAGCGCGCCATTAAAAAATTGACTTTTCCTTCTTGTGTTATATAAACACTATGTTATATAATCAGTTTGTTATGGAACTTCTTGATGCGACGTTTTCTGCCTTGGCCGATCCCACACGCCGAGCCATTCTTGCCCGCCTGATGGACGGAGAGGCGACCGTGATGGAACTGGCAAAGCCGTTCAAAATGACCCAGCCCGCCATCTCCCGGCACCTCAAGATTCTTCACGGCGCAGGGCTGATTGTCCGCAGGGTGGAGGGCACCCGGCATCCTTGCCGGCTCGCCAGCGGCGGCATCGATGCCGTCGATCAATGGCTGGCGATGCTGCGCAAGGCTCTGGAAAAGAACTACGAAAGACTCGACCAGCTACTGATGGAAATCGAACCGAAGAATGGAGAAAAACTGCCATGAGCAAAATGACCTTGAAGACCGAAGGCGATCTCCACGTGATCGTCACGCGGCGATTTGCCGCCAGCCCGGAAGCGGTATATCGCGCCCACACCGAACCCGAACTCATCCAGAGATGGCTTCTTGGCCCGGATGGCTGGACCATGCCCGTCTGCATCAACGAAGCCCGGCCCCATGGGAAGATTCGGTACGAATGGGCAAACGACAAAGGAGGCGGCTTCTACCTGACGGGTGAATATCTCGAACTGGAACCATATCGACGCATCGTTCATGTCGAGCGGATGCACCTGCCCGATCCCACCCCCGACAACCACATCGAGACCAGGTTTGAGCCGAACGGCGCAGGAACCTTGATGACCATGCGCATGACGCTGCCCGACGCGGAGTCACGATCCCGCATGCTGGCCACGGGCATGGAGCACGGGATGGAGAAGAGCTATGTCCGCCTGGAAGGCATGCTGGATACGGAACCGGCCTTCGCATCGATGCGGTAGAACCGTCGCGGAAGCAGCGGAGCCGGAAGCGGCTCAGAGGCATGCACCTTCTACAATCGAAGGTGCATGCTCGCGCTCTCCGGTACATCTGCTGCAATTGACTGGCGTTTTGTCTGGCTGATCGTGGCTGCGTTTCTGGCCGGCGTGCTCAATGCGGTTGCGGGGGGAGGCTCGTTTCTTCTCTTTCCCGCCATGCTGGGGACCGGGATGCTGCCGGTGCAGGCCAATGCCACCAATACGGTTGCGCTGTGGCCGGGCCAGCTCACCTCGATCGCCGCCTACCGCGAAGACATTCGCAAAAACATGCGCCTGGTGATGCCCATGGCTCTCGCCGGGCTGCTGGGGGAACCGCGGGCGCGCTGGTGCTGCTAAGCACCCCGCAGACCACATTCATGCGCCTCGTCCCCTGGCTGCTGCTGGTCGCGGCAACCATCTTCGCCTGCAGCGGGCCGGTGTCGCGCTGGCTGGCGCGGCGGAAACAGAGCGTAGCCGGAGAGCACCGGCCACCGCGCCGCACCCTGGTATTTCTGCTCACCATCGTGGTCTGTTTTTACATCGGGTATTTCGGCGCCGGCGCGGGCTTTCTCATCATCACGCTGCTGTCGCTGTTCGGCTTTGAGGACCTCAACGAGATCAACGCCCTCAAGGTAGTCTCAACCACCATGGCCAACGGGATCGCCTTTCTGATCTTCGTCGTAGGCCGGCAGGTGGAGTGGCGCTACTGCCTGCTGGCCATGGTGGCCTGCGCGATCGGCGGATACACCTCAGCCCGCTTCGCGCGCATGGTGCCGCAGGCTGTTCTGCGCGGCATTGTGATCGCTATTGGCTTTGGGATGGCTGCCTGGTTCTTCTGGAAAAATCATTGATGGCGGGAAGATAAGCTTGGGTATTCCCTCTCGAGACGAAGGCGATCCAAACTGGGAATCGCGGGGTGTTTCAAACACGCTGGAGATGCATCCCGTTCCGGCGCAGGTTCAGATGCCGACACCGAACTCGTTGGTGGCCTGGGGGCCGGCGCTCGAGTAGAAGTCATACGGGGTGCGGCGCTTGAATTTATAGCGAGAGCGGATCTCGAAGCCGAGATAGATGCCGACTGTGGCTACGGCCATACCCATGGAGAACCAGCCGATGACCCGCAGCGCCTTGCGTTCGCCGACTGCTTCGATTTCCGCAAGCGTTTCCTGATCCGTGGACATCCGCTTCAGCCTCCTGCTGGCATGATACCGCAGTTTCTGTCGCATCGAGCGTACGGGAGTGGGACGGGCGTACTACGTTTTGGTCAACGGACGGAGGCAACTGCCTCCAGCAGTTCAGCCTTGCGCGCCTCGGGAAGGAAGCTGGCCCGGATGGAATTGGCGGCCAGATCGCGCAGTTCTTCGCGTGAAAATCCCTGCTCGGTGTGGGCCAGCAGGTACTCGTTGGCCACATCCGATCCGAAGAACGCCGGATCGTCGGAGTTGAGGGTAACCAGCAGCCCGGCATCGAAGTAGCGACGCAGCGGGTGCTCGGCGAAGGAGGCGCAGACCCCGGTGCGCACGTTGGAAGTCGGATTCAGCTCCAGGGGTATGCGCCGCGCTTTCAGCTCTTCGAGCAGAGTGGGGTCCTGGATGGCGGACAGGGCGTGTCCGATGCGCTCGGACCCGATGGCGAGCGCATCGCGGATCGCTTCGGGCCCGGTGGTCTCCCCGGCGTGATTGGTCAGGCGCAGGCCGGAACGCGCCGCCTGGGCATACTGGGTGCGGAAGGGCTCGGATCCCGCCTTGCGCTCGTCGCCTCCCAGTCCGATGCCGATGATGGAGGGAAATTCCGGCCGCAATTCGGCGGCCTTGCGGAAGACTACGCCGGCCTCTTCCACGGTGAAGTGGCGGACGGCGTCGAAGATCCAGTAGAGAGACAGTCCCAATTCGCGTTCGCCGCGCTCGCGCGCGCGTTCCAGGCCGGCAAAGATCGGCTCAAATGCGTGCGGGTCATAGTTGCGCCACATGTAGATGACCCCGACCGAGATGTAGACCTCGGCGTGGACGACTCCCTGCTCGGCCAGGCGCTGCATCATGCGCCAGGCGGCGAGTTCGTAGTCATCCGGGCCGCTCAGCAGGCGCGTGACCGCCTTGAACGCTTCGATGAAGCCCGTGAAATCGGTGAAGTGGTACAGCGCCTCCGCGTCGGCCAGTGCGAGGGGCTGCGCGTCGTGGCGCGTGCTCAGTTCGACCAGCGTCGCGGGCGTGATTGTGCCTTCGAGATGGAGGTGCAGTTCTGCCTTCGGCAATTGGCGGATGAACGCCTGGATATCACCCATCCCAACATTTTAGTGGCTTGGAATTCGGCGCCCCGCGATCAGGGAGTTACCGTTTATAAGACGCTTGGGGCTTTTCCGATTTGGATGACCTGGCTTTGACAGTAAAGCTGGCCGACGAGGGTCTATTCCCCAGGCGGCTGCTCCGGGTAATAGAACGCATGTATCGCCTTAATCTGTCCATCGACGATGTGAATCCGGTCAAAGACGTGATCCACTCCATTCACCGTCTCCATGTCGAAGAGGGTGGCAACGTAATCTCCCTCGACGATGTGCTGCTTTAGCTGAATAGCCTTGACCATGGGGAGAATTTGCGTGAGGAATCCGAGTATCGTTGCGCGCCCCTTCAATTTCGGCATGCGCGGCCCTTCAAACGTTACGTCTTCCGCAAAGGACACTTTGGACAAGTCCTTTGTTGCGAAGCAATCCAAATAGGCTTCAACCAGAGCGACGTTCTGTTCTCGTGACATGACTTCTCCTCGCCCGCATAGGATCTCATCTGCAGCGTGTGGCAGAAAGGTTCTTCTTTTTGTGCCTCTTCCCGCGATGAGACGAACAGTGTTCCTCCGGCCTTGCTCCTTTGGCAAAGAGCCGGCGATAGTCGTTTGATAGCTTGCTTTGGTGCGGGTAACCATGGCCAGGTGCCGCTTAGACCCTGAGTTGTCCGAACAAGTTGAATAGTAACTATTTCTACCGTCACTTAGCGCAAGTTACTAAGTGAGATCGTTGTTTATTTACTTGTCTTATCAGCCGCGCCTTTGCCATTATGGTGTCCCCTTGATGGAGGTAGATATGTACGCTGCACGATTCCCCCGGTTACTCCTTCCCGGTTGCGTCATTCTGATTGCCGGTATGTCTCAGAATGCATCAGCCGCAACCCTGTGCGTCAATCCAGCCGGCTCCGGCGGATGCTACGCGAAGATCGTTACCGCAGTCAGTCACGCCGCACCGCGAGACCTGATCCACGTGGCAGCCGGCACTTACAAAGAAGACGTAATCATTACCATGCCGCTGTCGATCGTTGGGGAGGGCCCCGATGCTTCAGTGATCGACGCAACCGGGCTTGACGATGGTGTGTTTGTGGACGGCTATCTTCATCCGGGCCTTGCCCATGTCACCGTCGCCGGTTTCACGATAAAGAACGCGAAGTATGAAGGGGTTCTGGTTGTCAGCGCCTCTGACGTGACCATCCGCGACAACGAGATTCGAGACAACGATACCTACGGGCCCATGTTCACCGGAGACGCTACCGGCTGCCCAGGCCAGCCCGTCTTTGAAACCGACGAAACCGGCGACTGCGGCGGCGGACTTCACCTGATCGGGGTGCATGACTCGATCGTCTCCGGCAACCTGCTGACCGCCAACGGAGACGGCCTCCTGCTCAGCGACGAGACGGGACCTACCCACGACAACCTCGTCGTCCACAACATCGCCAAGGCCAACGCGCTGGAATGCGGAATCGTGCTGGCTTCACACCCGCCGGTTGGCTCCAGCGCTCCCGCATTTGCGCCGCATTACGGCGTCTATCGCAACACCATCTCGCAGAACATCTCCGCGGACAACGGCGTGCAGGTGGGCGGCGCCGGTGTCGGGCTGTTTTCCGACGGCAACGGCCCCGGACGCGCCTCTGAAAATGTCATCAGCCATAACGTTCTCACCGGGAACGGCATCGGCGGCGTGGCGCTGCACACGCACGTCGGTCCCGCCTTCGGCTTGCCCGCCGATAACATGGACGGCAACATGATCATCGGCAACTATATCGCCGGGAATCTTGCCGACACCGACGATACCGCGACGCCGGGACACGTCGGCATCAACATCAACAGCGGGGGCGGCGGCACTCCGGTCATGGGCACGATGATCGCCGAGAACCTCATTCTCGACGAGGATGACGACGTCGCCGTCAATACTCCCGGCAAAGTAACGATTCACTCCAATGATCTGCTTGGTGGAAAGGTCGGCGTGGCCAACATCTGTGCTTTTGACAAGGCTGCATGCACCGGATTGATCGACGCCACCGAGAATTTCTGGGGTTGCGCCGCCGGCCCCGGAGGCAAAGGGTGCACCACCGACAGCGGCGGCAGCATCAGCGTCAATCCATGGCTCAAACGGCCTTTCAACAAATCAGATCGATGAGCGGACAGAGGGCCCCAGCCAAATTTGAAGGTCGCGACAGGATCTGAACCCCAGGCGCCTGCTTGAGGCCTGGGGATTCAATCCGGCCCCGTCGCCAGCGCTGACGGGCCTGCTTTTCATGGAATCTCAACTGCCGATGTGCCGGACCGGCAATCCATCCGCGATTCGCGCATCGTACAGGCATGAGCATTTCCCGGAAGAGCCTGGTTCTGCAGTCCCTGGTCTACATCGCCGGAGGCATCAATCACTTCTGGCATAAGGACTTCTATGTGCACATCATGCCGGACCACTACGCGCATCCAGAGGCGTGGGTCGAACTGACGGGGATCGCAGAGATCGCCGGCGGCCTCGGGCTGCTGGTTCCGGCAACACGCCGTGTGTCCGCAGTGAGCATCGTTGCCATGCTGGCGGTTTATATGGATGTGCATCTCTACATGCTGCGCCATGCGGATCGATTCCCGGAAGCTCCGAAATGGGCTCTGTGGGCACGCATTCCAATGCAGTTCGTGCTGGCCGCATGGGCGATTCAGGCGGCGCGAGATCGGAATTCGCGCTTTCGGCGGAGAGGGTCCAGCGGACCAGCCCCGCCTGCCCGGAACGCCGTAAAGCGGTGCGAACATCTGCATCGCAAGCTTTCGCCATGCGTCGATGCGCTACCCGCCGGTTTATCGCAGCGGGAAGCGTATCTGCACCGTTGCTCCCCCACCCGCGTGGTTAAACGCGCGCAGATGGCCGTCGTGCAGTTTTACGGCGCGCTCCGCGATGGCCAGCCCTACTCCGAATCCGCCCGTATGCGCACTGCGCGCGGCATCCACGCGATAGAACGGGCGGAAGACCGATTCAAGCTCCGACTCTGGAATTCCCGGACCCTGATCGCTGACCTCAACCATCGCCCACTGTGCGCCTTGTTCATTGACGCGATAGAGCTTCACGTCGACCTGGGTGCATGGCTCGGTGTAGCGGATCGCATTGCGGACGATATTTTCGATGGCGCGGTACAGCAACTCGCGCCTGCCCTCCACCACGCACTCCCCGTCTTCTTGAAGCTCTACCGATGCATCGCGCTGACGCGCCTCGTAAGCGGCGTCGGGAAGCATTTCCCTGAGAAGCTTGTTGAGCGAAACCGCCTCGAACTTGCCGACACTCTCGACCGCCTCCATCGACGAAAGGGTGAGGAGCTGGCCGATCAGCTCGTTGAGGCGTTCGGCCTCTCTCTGGATTCGGTTGAGATGATTGTCCATGGTCGGGTCGGCGTCTTCCCGCGATAGCTCGAGGGCAACGCTCAACCGCGCCAGAGGAGATCGCAACTCATGCGACACATCGCGGAGCAGCAGCTTCTGCGCGCCGACCAGCGACTCCAGCCGCTCGGCCATGTGGTTGAAATCGTGTACCAGCGCCTGGAACTCGTCTCCCTCGAAGATCGTGGCGCGCGACCCGCTCTCGCTGACGCGCGTATCCAGCTTGCCTCGCGCCAGTTCGCGAGCGGCCTGGCGAAGGCGAATGACGGGTCGCGTAAAGATCAACACCAAAACGAATGTCGTTAGCCCTCCAACCGCAATCGCGACCGGGAGCTGGGGGAAGGCGAAATGCAGAAGGTCGCTGTACCACCCGCGTTTTTCGTGATTCTGGGGAATTTTCAGCAGCAACAGGTACGTCTTCCCCGCGGCGGAGGTCACCGGAAGCGTCCAGACGAACCGTCCTCCCACGTAGCGGCCGGACAGGCCGGCGGCATCCTGCGGCAGCAGAGCCACGCGAGGCAGATCCGGCGCATCACAGAGTCGATTTCCCTGGCCGTCTTCAAGAGCGAGGGTGTAGCGCCGCGACCTGGCGAAGTCGGTCAAACCCGCGCAACCGTTCGATTCATAGCTTGCGATCGCAGTGGCGGAGTCGGCGCGAATCCCCTCCGCCAGCGGGTTGATCAAGCCGGCCGGTCCAGGGAACCGGCGGTTGAGAATGACCGCGGTCGAGATAACAAAGATGAGGCTCTGCGCGATCCAGAAGATGACGAATATCTTGAAGAAGAGACTGCGCATCGTTTCAGTCCTCCGAACTCACGTAGTCTCTGTTCACGACGAGCTGATAACCAATCGCCGCGCACGGTCTTGACCTGGTCTTCCTGGGCAAGCTTTCGTCGCAGGCGGCTGATGTGCATGTCCAGGCTTCGGTCGAATGGATCGAAGGCGCGCCCCAGCACGGCCTCGGACAATGCATCCCGATTGACCACTTTTCCCGGCGAACGCATCAGCGCCTCGAGCAGTCCGAACTCGACATCGGTAAGCTCCAGTCGCGTGCCGTTCTGCATGACCCTGCGCGCGGCCGGATCCAGTTCCAGATCCTGAACGCGCAAGACTTCCTGTTCGGCAACGGCAGGGCTGGTGTTGCGGCGCAAAATCGCACGCATGCGGGCCAGCAGTTCGCGCGGATTGAAGGGCTTGGGCAGATAGTCGTCGGCTCCGAACTCGAGACCGATGATGCGGTCCACATCTTCTCCGCGCGCCGTCAGCAGCAGGATGTTCACCGACGACTCGGCGCGAATCCGTTTCAGCACCTCGAAGCCGTCTATGCCCGGCAACATTACATCGAGCAGAATCAGCCCCCATCGCCGCTGCTGCGCCGCCTTCAGCCCGGTGTCGCCGCGATGCGCGGTCTTGACGCGGAAGCCGTTCTTGCCCAGATATTCAATGAGCATCGTGCAGAGTTCCACATCATCGTCGATCAGGAGTACTTCTTCCACGCCTGTCCCCACCTGTAAGGCTACGACGTTTCATCGCTTGAGACACAACGGATATGTAACGAATGGTAACGCGCCCGTTACAAATCATTACACTCGATTACGCATCGTGACAGCACGCAAACAGGGCCTGCGTTCTCCTTGAATCAGTTCAGTCGGGAGACGATTCCAATGACCAGGCGCATTCTTCTCAACCTTGTTTGCATAGCGGGGCTCGTGGGTGGGCTGGCGCAGCGTGTTTCCGCTCAGACCCCGGCGTTGCCGGGAGAAGTCCGCGGCACCATCACCGATCCCACAGGCGCCGTCATTCCCTCGGCCAAAGTAGTGCTGACTGCCGCTGCAGGCGCGGCGAGATCAACGGCGACGGGGCGCGACGGAAGCTTTCAGTTTGTCGGGGTGCAGCCCGGCAAGTACTCCCTCGCCATCAGCGCCAAGGGCTTTGCGCAGGCCACCGTAGAGGATGTGCTGGTAACGCCGGGCAAGCTGGTCCAGCAGAATATGACTCTGCAATTGCCCGTCGAAGAGCAGCAGGTGCAGGTCACCGAGGACGCGCTCGGCGTGAGCACCAGCGCGGACAACAATGCCAGTTCCATCGTGATTAAGGGCAAAGACCTCGATGCACTGTCGGACGATCCGGATGAATTGCAGAGTGAACTTACGGCGCTTGCCGGCCCCTCGGCGGGTCCTAATGGCGCACAGATCTTCATCGATGGATTCACCGGCGGCCAGCTTCCGCCCAAGTCGTCGATTCGCGAAATACGCATCAATCAGAATCCCTTTTCCGCGCAGTATGACAAGCTCGGTTACGGCCGCATCGAGATCCTGACCAAGCCGGGCACCGACAAGCTGCATGGATCGCTCATGGTCATGGGCAACGACTCGGCATTCAACTCGCTTAATCCTTTCGTGACTTCGGAGCCGGCCTACTACACTACCTTCCTCAACGGAAGCGTGGGCGGCGCGCTGGGCAAGAAGGCGTCGTGGTTCGGCAGCGTGTTTCGCCGCGACAATGCCTCCAACTCCATCATCAACGCCGATCTACTCGATTCCAGTTCCAACGAATACAACTACACCGCCGCGGTCGCCAATCCTCAGTCGCGCCTCGACATCAGTCCGCGCCTCGATTTCCAACTGAGCAACAGCAATACCCTGACGGTGCGCTACATGTTTGACCGCCAGGTGCAGACCAACAGCGGCGTCTCCCAATTCGCTCTGCAGAGCCAGGCCTACAACGTGTCCAATTACGAGAACACACTGCAGATCAGCGACTCGCAGGTGCTAAGCGCCAACATGATCAACGAGACGCGCTTCCAGTACATTCGCGATCGCGATAACCAGATCGCGCAGAATACCGATCCCACCATCACGGTGCAGGGCGCGTTTACGGGCGGCGGCAACAACCTGGGCTCCGTACGCGATAACCAGGACCGCTTTGAACTTGAGAACTACACGACTGCCGTGCATGGCGCTCACTCGCTTCAGTTTGGAGCCCGCGTCCGCATCACGCGCGACGCGAACTCTTCCACATCCGATTTCAACGGCAATTACATCTATTCCTCGCTCGCCAGTTATGCAGCCAAGACCCCTTCGGAGTACGACATCACAGCCGGAACGGCGGGCTCTCGGGTCAACGTGTTCGACGCCGGCGCCTTCTATCAGGATGACTTCAAGGTTCACCCCAACCTGACGCTGAGTTATGGGCTGCGCTATGAAGCGCAGAACGGCATCAGCGACCACAACGACTGGGCGCCGCGCGTATCGCTTGCCTGGGCTCCCGGCCGCGGGAACGGTCCAGGGAAGACCGTCATTCGCGCCGGCTACGGCTGGTTCTACGACCGCTTCAACTCCACCTACATCCTCGACGCGATTCGCGAAAACGGCGTCAATCAGAAGCAGTACGTGGTCAAGAATCCCGATTTCACCACCAACGCTCCGTCCGCCACCACACTCGCGTCTCTGAGCAGCGTGGCGCCCACGATCTACGAGGTCGCGCCTAACCTGCGCGCGTCGGTCAACATGCAGGCCGCGGTCGGCGTCGAGCACCAGTTCGGCAAGATCGCGACCACGTCTTTCACTTACATCAACTCACGCGGCGTTCACCAGTACCTGAGCGATAACATCAATGCCTTTCTTCCCGGCACGTACGATCCGGCGACCGGTACCGGGACTCGCCCCAACGGCATCAACGAGAACATTTACCAGTTCCAGTCAGGCGGCGTGTACAACCAGAGCCAGTTCATCGTGAACTACACGGTGCGCGCCAAAAAGGTTTCGCTGTTCGGCTTCTACATGGCTAACTTCGCCAAGGCCGACACCTCGGGCGCCACTTACTTTCCATCGAATCAGACCGATCCCGGCGCGGACTACGGCCGTTCTTGCTTCGACATCCACAACCGGTTCCTGCTAGGCGGTAATCTTCAGGCGCCCTATGGGGTATCTTTCAGCCCCATGATGGTGGTCGAATCCGGTCAACCCTACAACATCACCATCGGGCAGGATCTCAACGGGGACAACCAGTTCAACGACCGCCCGGCCTTTGCGACCGCGTCGAGCACCGACATTGTGCAAGACCAGTTACGGAACCTTCGATCTGGACCCTGCGGCCAATGCGGCACGCATTCCGTTCGATTACGGGACCGGCCCTTCGCAGTTCAGCATGAATCTGCGCATGAGCAAATCGTTCGGCATCGGGCCGCGCGTGGAAGGCGGCGCGCAGAATGGCGGCTTCGGCGGACCGGGCGGCGGCGGACCACCCCCTGGAGGTGGTGGCCCCGGCGGGGGTGGCCCTCCCGGAGGCGGTCTCGGCCCAGGCGGTCTGAGCCGCAGCGGCGGCCCTCCGCGCCTCGACCAGGTGGTTCCGCGACGCTACTCACTTACATTTGCGGCCATGTCGCGCAATATTTTCAACACCGTCAACCTGGCCCAGCCGATCGGTGTACTGGAATCCCCGTCGTTCGGCAAATCAACGGCCCTGGCGGGCGGATTCTTCTCCTCGCCCGCTTCGAACCGAAGCATCGACCTGCAGATGTCGTTCAACTTCTGATCGATCTCGGTCCTCGCGGGTTTCGATCAAGCTCCGGGCGGCGTTTGCCGCCCTGGCACCAACGCACCGAGGCCTCGTTCCAAGGCTCAAATACTTGTTGCAACGAATATCATCTCCCGGCATCCAAAGGACAGAAAGGAGCCTGCCCCATGGCTACGCCCACCACTACCCCCGCCTCCCTCATCACCTGGAAGCTCGATCCGGCTCACTCCGCCGCCGAATTCAAGGTGAAACACATGATGATCTCCAACGTAAAAGGCAGCTTTTCAGGCTTGAGCGGCACCCTCACCGAGCATACGGTCGATGCGACCCTGTCCTCCATTGAAGCCTCGATCGACGTTTCCACGGTCTCAACGGGCGATGCACAACGCGATGGCCACCTCAAAAGCGCCGACTTTTTCGACGTCGAGAAGTACCCGACCATGACGTTTAAATCCACCAAGGTCGAGCGCAAAGGCGAAGGCGAATACTCCGTGACCGGCGACCTGACGCTGCACGGTGTTACCAAGCCCGTAACGCTCGATGTGGAAGGGCCCAGCACGCCAGCGAAGGATCCCTGGGGCAACACGCGCATCGGGATCTCCGCCACCGCCAAAATCAACCGCAAGGACTTTGGGTTGAACTGGAATGCGGCGCTCGAGACCGGCGGCATTCTCGTCGGCGAACAGGTCAGCATCTCCATCGATGCCCAGTTCATCAAGGCCTGAGATCCTGGGGTCGGCCGGCTGGCCCCAGAACTGAAGTGCAGGACTGGGGCGCCCCTCAACAACGGAAGCCATCTTTGGTAAGCGCGTCCTTGAGGCCTTTCATGCTGACACGGGTCGAAGCCTCAGGCGTTCCAGCGCCGCGCCAGTGGGTTTCGAGACTCACGGCGAAGTGGTATCCGTCGTGATGAAGCGCCTCTAACTGCCCCGGCCAGTCAACCACGCCTTCGCCGACGGGCGCCCACTCCCATTTGCCGTCGGGCTTGCGGGTCACGCTCTTGGCGTGGCAATGCCCAATGCGGTGTTTGGGGAGCAGACCGTAACCCGCGGGATACGGTGTGCTGCCGGGGAAGGTGGCGGCGTTGCCGGGGTCCCAATTGAGCATGAAATTGGGCTCGGGGACGGCCGCGAGGGTGGCGGCTGCTTCGGCGCCGGTCGCCGTGTTGCAGGACATTTCGTTTTCCAGCAGCAGGATGAGATTGTCTTTGGCGCAGCGGCGCGCGGCTTCGCTCAGCTTGCGGTTGATGGCTTCGCGATAGGGCTTGACGTCGTCGAGACGCCAGAAGTCGAAGCAGCGGATGCGATCCGTACCGAAGGTTTTGGCCAGCTCGATGCAGTGTTCGAGCAGGGCGTCCTGCTGCTTGAAATCGAAGTCGGCGTGGAACTGATCGCGCCGTTCGCTCTGCCTGGACGGAGGCGCGCCGGGCCAGTCGGACTTGAAGAGCGGGCTGGCGATGTCGGTGACGCGGAGATTGTATTTGGCGAGTATCTTTTTGGCTTCGGCGAGTTGGGAGTCGTCGAGTTCAGTGAGGTTCTTGTTCCACATGCCACGCAGTTCGATCCACTCGAGGCCGAAGTCATGGGCTGCGACCGAGCAGGCGTGATCGAAATCCTGGGAGATTTCGTCGTTGATGACAGCGAGGCGGAAGGGGCAGCTCGCAATGGCGAGGGCTGCGCGGGACATTGTGGTCATGGCGGTCGCGGTCGTGAGGCCCGCGAGAAAACTTCGCCGTGAGGAACGCATGGGGAACTCCTTGGAGTGGACAGGCCGTGAGGTTAATCGTGCGCGTAGTCCTTGGTTTGCCCGGTGCGGCTGTTCATTACCGTGAAGCTGCCGTTGGGTAATGCGGCGACCTTGAAATAGTTGCCGTCGGTGGTGCTGCCCCTGGGGTTGGCAATGAGGACGTCGGGGCTGTTATGCGCGGAGTCGGACCCCTCGGCGGTATGCAGCATGTAGAGGTCCTGGATGCCGGGACTGTCATGCACGGTCTGCCAGGCTTCGGGGCTGCCGGCCTTGTGAGCGCCATTGTTCATGATGGCGACACGGGGATGGATGGCGTCGACGATGGCCTGGGAGTTGGACAGGTTCATGCCGTGATGGGTGACGAGATAGAGATCGATGGGAGGGATGGGGTTGTTGGGACAGACCAGCGCGATCTCCTTCGCCTTGGTGAGATCGCCCAGATCGAGAAAGCGGAACTTGCCGTAGGTGACAAGGATACCGGCGGAGCGTGCGTTCTCACTCGGGTCGGCCTCAGCTTTGGGTTCAGAAGCGCAGTAGGGGTTGGGCGTGGGGTGGATGCCCGGGATGGACGAGATGTGTTCCCCGTCTGCCGCGAGGACAATAACGCTCAGGCCGGGCATGTCGATCGTGTCGCCGGGATGCACAATGCGGCGTGGCTTGCCCTCGATGGCCTTGAGGTAGGCCGCATAGTCATGGCGGGTAATGTCGGAGTCCTCGCGGTTTTCGCCGTGGTCAAGGAACTCCCCAACGGGTACGCGCTTGACGAGTTCGGGCACACCGCCGACGTGATCGACGTGAAAGTGGGTAACCAGCAGGTGATCGATCTTCGTGACACCCGCATCGTGCATGGCGGCCTGAACACGGTCGGCGTCGCGGCCATTGTTGCCCGGCCAGCCTGCATCCACGAGAAGGGATGCGCCCGTCGGGCCGACCAGCAGGGTCGACTGGCCCCCCTCGACATCAATGGAATAGATGCGTAGCGCCTGGGCCGCAGCATTCGCAGGCAGAGGAAGAGAAAGAACAGCAAAGAGGAACGCAGAGACGAGGGGAAGGCCGAGCTTCACGTATACCTTGATTGGGTTCAAAATGTCGACATCCGATGGAACTGCCGGGACACTGAGTTTACTCAAACGAGGGAGAGTGCGGATTCGCATTTGCGCAGTTTACTCCTCGCAGACGGATGCGGGAAACGTGGGCTTTCAGGGCAATTAAGGGGTGGCCGCTGATTGCCTGGCCAAGGAGGGTGGGGATACGCTCACTGGCCGCGGGTCTAATCCCGTGCTGCCCCGCCTGCGTTTGGAAGGCTCGGGACAGCCATCATTGTCGCGGCAGGTGCTTTCACCGCCCCTTCATCTTGACTGCTGATAGAATGAAAAGTGCCGCAGTGTGCGGCATTCTGTATTTTTGGCGTCTTTTGACGACCGACCCTGACGACCCACACGGTTCTGAATAGACCGAATCCGAGAGAAGGAAAAGCTGCCCCTGTGAGCCAGACGATACGCAATATCGCCATCATCGCCCATGTCGACCACGGCAAGACAACCCTGGTAGATGCGATGCTGCGCCAATCAGGAACGTTTCGCGCCAATGAACAGGTGGCCGAGCGAGTGATGGACTCAAATGAACTGGAGCGCGAGCGCGGCATTACCATTCTCGCCAAGAACACCGCCATCAACTTTGCCGGCGGCAAGATCAACATCGTCGACACCCCCGGCCACGCCGACTTTGGCGGCGAAGTGGAGCGGGCTCTGAAGATGGTGGACGGTGTGATGCTGCTGGTGGATGCGGCCGAGGGGCCGCTGCCGCAGACGCGCTACGTGCTGGCCAAGGCTCTTGAGGCCAAGCTGCCGCCCATCGTGGTGATCAACAAGATCGACCGGCCCGACGCCCGCGCGCAGGAGGTTCTGAACGAAATTTACGATCTGTTCATTGACCTCGATGCAGAGGAGTCTCAACTGGATTTTCCGGTGCTCTATACCGTGGCCAAGCTGGGGACCGCGACTACGGATCTTGCCCAGCCCGGAACCGATCTGCAGCCGCTGTTTGAGAGCATCGTGAACACGATTCCGGCAGCTGTTGGCGACCCCGAAGGCGCGTTGCAGATCCTGGTCACAAATCTCGACTACTCAGACTACTTCGGCCGCATCGGCATCTGCCGCGTGTTTCAGGGAACGCTGCACGCGGGCGATGATGTGACCATTTCCAAGCGCGACGGTTCGCTGATGAAGACGCGCATCACCAAGCTCTTCACATTCAACGGCCTCAAGCGTACAGAAACTGCCGAAACCACGATGGGCGATATCATCGCGGTGGCCGGCGTCGAAGGCATCACCATCGGCGAGACCATTACGAGTGTGGAGAACCCTTCGCCACTGCCTCTGATCGTGATCGATGAGCCGACCATCGCTATTCAGTTCAGCGTCAACAATTCGCCGTTTGCAGGACGCGAAGGTCAATATGTGACCAGCCGCAACCTGCGCGAGCGCCTCGAAAAAGAACTGCTGACCAACGTGAGCATTCGCGTGGAAGATACCGGGTCACCGGACAGTTTCAAGGTGTTGGGACGCGGCGAATTGCAGCTTGCCATTCTCATCGAAATGATGCGCCGCGAGAGCTACGAATTGATGGCAGGCAGGCCGGAGATCGTTACCAAGATGGTGGACGGGGTGCGCATGGAACCCGTCGAACACCTGACCATCGATGTACCCGAAGAACATACCGGCGTGGTAATTGAAAAGCTGGGGCCGCGCAAGGGCGAAATGACCAAGATGCACAATCATGGCTCTGGCCGTGTCCGCATGGAGTTTCGCGTGCCCAGCCGTGGCATCATCGGACTGCGCAGCGAAATGCTGACCGAAACGCGGGGAACGATCGTGATGAACGCTCTCTTCGATGGTTATATTCCCTACCAGGGCGAGATTCCGCAGCGGCCGACGGGTGCTCTGATCGCGGATCGACAGGGCGCCACCACAACCTACTCTCTGAATGGACTGCAGGAGCGCGGGATCCTCTTTGTCGGGCCGGGAGTCGAAGTCTACGAAGGAATGATCGTTGGCGAGCACTCGCGCGATAACGATCTCGATGTCAACGTCGTCCGCGAAAAGAAGATGACCAACATGCGCGCCTCGAGCGCGGATGAGGCCATCCGGCTGGTTCCGCATCGGGCACTGAATCTTGAACAGGCAATCGAATTCATCGCTGAGGATGAGTTGGTCGAAGTGACGCCGAAGTCACTGCGGCTGCGCAAGAAGATTCTGCAGGCGAACCGGCGCCCGAAGAAGTACGCTATGGCCGCCGAATAAGTCACCGTGATGTAGAAATCGGCCGATTTCTACACCGCCAGGGCGGACTGATGCGAGACTGGTCAGGCTCTAGAGGCTCCGCTTGGCCAGCAAGACTCTATCCAGCGCTTCTTCCGCCGTGGCCCCTGTCGCCGACAGGTGGCCCATCTTCCGTCCCGGACGCGGGGTGTGCTTTTCGTAGAGGTGCAAACGCACGCCTGGCACGGCCAACGCGGACGCAAAATCAGGATCACCGTTGAGCCACACATCGCCAAGCAAATTGACGATGGCAGCAGGAGTGATGAGTGCCGTGTCGCCCAAAGGTAAGTTGCACGCGGCACGAACGGCCTGTTCAAACTGGCTCGTAACACATCCGCGCTCACTCTGGTGATAGCTGTTATGCGGCCGGGGCGCCAGTTCATTCACCAGTAACTCGCCCGCTCGGGTCACGAACATCTCGACGCAAAGCAGGCCCTCGATACCCATTTGAACGATGATCTCGGCAGCAAGAGACCGGGCGCGCGCCTCCAGTTCAGAGGGGATCCCAGCCGGCAGCACACTCCAGGCAAGGATCTGGTTTTCATGGTGATTGCGCGCGGCCGGAAAGGTGCGGACGTCGCCCGAAGGATTGCGTGCAGCCATTACGCTGATTTCGAAATCCAGATCGAGCGCCTGTTCCACCACCGCCGGACGCGCTCCGATGCTCTGCCATGCAGTCTCAATATCGTCTTCTGTGGGGATAGCGCCGAATCCGATCCGCGCCTGGCCGCGACCATCATAGCCACCTCGCGCTATCTTGAGGAACACGCGGCCACCAAGCGCTGCAACAGCATCCCGCAGTTCCGCCTCATTGTGAACCACCCGAAATGGTCCTACGGGGATGCCAGCGTCCGCCAGCCATCTCTTCTGCAGTGTCTTATCCTGAATGATCCGGATTGGTTCGACGCCCGGCCTCAAGGGGGCAAGCCGTGCCACCTCGGATAAAGCATCTACACCGATCTGTTCAATCTCCAGGGTGACTGCACCCGCACCCGAAGCCAGTTTGCGCGCGGCCTCGACGTCGTCCCAGCGGCCTGCAATGATTTCATCGACCACAAAGCTCGCCGGGCACGCCGGTTCCGGATCCATCACGCGCACGTGATAGCCCATGGTGCGCGCAGCCATGGCCATCATGCGGCCAAGCTGGCCTCCGCCCAGAATCGCCAGTAGTCCACCGGGAAGGACCGACAAAGACTGTTTTTGAAGAGGTGTCAATGGAGCACTCAACCGGGCAGCTCCTGTGCCAGCACTTCGCCGGTGCGAGCGGCGCGCCATGCCGACAATCGCTCATACAATGCGTCATCGGTGCAGGCCAGCATCTCCGCGGCAAGCAGAGCAGCGTTCGCCGCCCCCGCTTTGCCAATAGCCATCGTGCCCACCGGGACGCCCCTGGGCATCTGCACGATTGAGAGTAGCGCGTCTAGCCCGTTGAGTTGCGTTGCTGATACAGGAACGCCCAGCACTGGAACCAGGGTCTTTGCGGCGAGCATCCCGGGAAGATGCGCCGCGCCGCCCGCACCGGCGATGATTACACGTAATCCGCGACCACGCGCTGCTTCGGCATACTCGAAGAGCAAGTCGGGCGTGCGGTGTGCGCTCACCACTCGTGCCTCATGCGTGATATCGAGCGCAACCAGAATCTCCACGGCTGCGGACAGCACCTCGTAGTCGCTCTTGCTGCCCATGACAACGCCCACTAACGGCCCACCGCTCATGCGGTCGATTATACGAGGATCGGTCCCGTGCCAGAAAGCTGGTTGGCAACCGCGAGCAAACCGAGACTCAACGCCGGTGCCAAGCCTCCATCGCCACCTCAATTACCGCGAACAAAACGCTGACTGCTGCCAGGAAACCCTTGGCGCGCTGCCAGTTTTCCTCGTGACGCTCCATGCGACGTTCCAGTTCGGCGATGCGTCCGCCGTTGCCGTCACCCATCAGGCCATTCATCTGCGTCTTGAGTACGCTCAGATCGCTCAAGACCTGCATCTCAAACTCACTCATCATTCGCATCCGTCCCGCTTCGCCTCTCCGCCGCTTTGCGGCCAACGGCAGATCAGGAACCCAACGGCAAATTGATAAACAACGCCGTTGAGAATTCCGAATAGTTGGGCGGCGTAGAGCCGTCATACATCCGTATGTAGAACCGATCATGCGCCGACTGACGGGAGAATGTCATACTCTGCTGTGAGCCGCGCATGACCAGGTCCGGATCCTCTCCGGGCATAAATGTGAAATCCCGGCGCCGAATCTCAAATCCGCCTCCAGGCGGCGGCACGATTCCGGCATTGATCGTAATGCTTGTTCCATTCAGAGCAGTTACTGTCAGGCCTGTCAAATTCGCCGGGAAATCAGGGCAAACTGCGACCGGAAGCAACGCGTCCGCAGGCACAGTGGCGCTGGTCTTGATAGCCAGGTCATTGGCCCAATCGTTTGCAAACGAGACCAGGTAACCCACAACGTCCGGATAACTTCCGCCATAAGTCAGCGTGACGCTGCGAACGACGACCTCGCAATTGAGATTGGCAGAGGGGGCATTCAGCAGTAACGCATCACCTGGCCACACGTCAGATGCCAAGTTATAGTTGCTACCCTTGTATGTTCCGCTCAAGAGCGCGCTTACCCCGGCCGATGCACTTACCATTGTCAACGCTGCATTGCGACAGTCGGCAGAACTGCGAGCCGGCGGACTCGTGACTGAGCCGATCCAGGTTGCCACCGCCGGCAGACCGGCAGCGGCAAGCGCTGCCTGGCTGGTGGTGTTTACTGCCCGACCAACAGCTCTTCCAATAGTCCTGTAACTTACGGCCACCTGTTCGCCCGTCTGCGGAGCGAAGCCGGCGTAGAACGATAACTTGCCCGTTCGCTCCACATGGCATTCGGCCGATTCGGCAATAGTTCCCACACGGCGCGTGAACGCTTTCCCGCTGGCCGGCGTGCTCACCACCCAACCCGGCCCGAGGTTACTCAGGCGGATTGCGCGCAGAGTTCCGGTGAGACTCACGCTGCTTGCCGCGATTATGGAACATGCCGGTGGAAGGCTCGGGATCGAATCGTCATATAAAGTTACAGGCGCTCCTGCAACTCCGTTCACAATCTCCTGCAGATCCATCTGAATCTTTGCGGGAACGTTTCCGCTCTGGCCACCATACGCTATCGCCCCTGAATCTCCATAGGAATAATAAGTAGCCAGCGAACGTTCCTGCTCCTGGCAATTCACCCTGAGGCGAAGAGTATATTGATTTGCTGAATTCAGGGCGTAAGGAGTGCCCGCCGCTGCGCCCATTACTACTGGCTGCAAAGTAACGGCTCCCGTCCCCGCCTGAGCCACAGCCTGAAACCCCGCCACGCAGCCGGCAATCGTATCCAGGCCGGCGAATAGTCCGCCGATCACTCCGGTGCTACCCGCGGCGAGAACGAGGCCCGTCGCCTCGAGCAGAAGCGTGCCCCCCATTTCCACTGGCTCGATCCACGTCAGCTGCGTTTGCCCATCGATTCCGTTCCCCCCGTTCATCGTAAGACCGCATGGACCAAGTGAAAAGCAACCTGCCCCTCCCGATGCGCTCCAAACGGTAAGGTCGATCGCCTTCTCGGTGAACAACTCACTTATGATTTGCGCCTTGGATGAGGAAACAGCAAATGGCTCGGCCGTCAGGTAGAACTGTGTGGTGCTGCCATCCCCGAGGAAGTACTCCGTCACGTACGTAAGCGGCTCATGCTCCCCGCATACTGTTACATCGTTTGCCAGAGCCCGCTTCTCGCCGGAAGTCAGAGTTAGGCCGGCAAGATCCAGACTTCCGTCACTCTCGTTCAATGGATGAACAGCAGATGGGATCTGAGAGAGGCTCAACGTCCCCCCGAGGGCGCGATAAGAAGCCCGGACCTGGTTCGCGAGTTGTCCGGCACTCTTGCTCCAGGGTGCACCTGGTTCCGGGATAAACAGGCTCACCGGCAGATTGGTCGAGACATTCGCGGCTGACAGTAAAGACGACCCCGTTCGGGTCGCGAGAGAGGTAATGAGTGTTCCCGCAGTCATTCCTGCCGCGCCCTTGCTCGGTGACATGGCGAGCTGGTCAATGAGGCTTTCGTCACTTATGGCTTCAATGTATGTCCTGTAACGGGTTCCCTCAAGGGCCATCCCCGCATATAACGGTATCGGGTTCCCGACAATATAACCGGTAAAGTACAGCGTTCCATCGTCTCCCGTTATTACCAGGGACTGGCTTCGTATTGGTGTTGCGACACTGCCGCCCGCCGGCAGGCTCAACCACAACTTGCAACGGGACGGCTGGTTCAGCTTACGTTCAATGGTTGCCGGATTGATCGCATCCATCCATGATGTGTAGTCCTTCCCATTGATACTAACTTTCATCGTTACCTTCGATCCTGACGTTGCCCGGTCTCTGCTCTGAACGTTGCTTCCTAGATCTAATGCATCTGCAGTCAGCGCAATCCACGATGTGCCGACAGACAGAGATGCCTACACCAGCTCACCAGCCGAGGGTAAAAAGCTTCGATAACATACGATTCTTTCCCCGTCTAATGGATCCGAAACGGGGAGCGCGCGGACTTGGGCTTTCAGCGCTACCCTTGAAAGGGAACCTCTGTCTTTGCCTGCCAGGGGAATCGCCAACTCCTCCGCACTCGACATTGCCTGCAGCCGCGGATAGTGGAAGATGATTCTTTCTCCCTGCGATCCCTCCATCACGAAGATTCCCGACCATTCCTGAAAGAAACTGCCGCCCTCCCGGTCTACAAATCCAGAAACAACTTGAAGCTTTGTGCTCGACGAAGGAGCGCCGCCCGGCAACGGCTGAGCAAGCATGACCCCTGTGCCACTAACCTGCGTCACCAATGCAACATTAAACGTGACTCGTCGAATGTAATCGACGTCAGTCACTGCCTGTCGCAGATAGGCGCCCGATATAGGCGAACCGACGTACCCCGTTTGCCCGGTGTAGTCGGCGTCGACAGCGATGATCGCGTTGACACAAAGTTTTGCCGCATCGGCTGAAGCTAGGACGATCGATGTCGCACTCGATCCCGCTAATATCGACATTGCCGGCGCGGCTTGTGCTCCATCTGCCTGCGGAACGGCTCCCCCCGCCGGGGCAAGCAGGTTCATGTGCTGGGAGCCCGTGGCCAGGGCCATCGTCAGCTTCGTCCAATTCAGGAATTCGAAGCTCACTTGCGCATCAAGGCTTTCGCGCACCTGTTCGAGCACAGCCGGCGGATTGCCAGTCATCACCGGTGTTACCTTACTTGCGCCTTTGCGCACAAAGCTTTGGATCCAACCCAGGTCGATCCACGGCAACGGAGGTGTATCCAAGCGGAAGCGGCCCTGCTCAGCCGGATCAAAGAGTACGGGGGTCTGGCTCATGCGGTTAATAGGCGCAAAGTAAGCACGCACCCGCCGCGTAACTGGCGCGGGAGCCGAAACGTAATTGGCTGCCATTTACTCACCTTGTTCCTGGTAGCTGTAAACAATCACTTTGGCGGAGCGGCTCAATCGATCTCGCTGCACCGTTACCGCGCCGAGCGTCGGCTCGTCCCAGAAAGCGTTGGTCATCAACTCGGCGGGCGGCGTCGCCATGTAACTGAACTTGGGAGTATAGAACGGCTGCAGCATCTTCACCAGTTCTTCGTCCATCGCGCTTAGCAATCTCCCGCGATCCAGCCCTCCAAAGGTCTGAGAGCCGCAGGTCTGGTACAAAATCTCACACTCCTGCGCCACCATGGTTGACGGCAAATCCATGTCGATACCCATCCCTAGCCACCGCAACACGAATACGTCGCTCGGCACTTGGCTGAATGGGGCCTCCGCCTCTTCCACCAATATTCCCGGCCGAACCGTCCCTCGTAACATGACCGTTCGCTCCGGGTTAATAGCAATCAGGCGAGACCGGAGCGCCATATAGAACGAGTCTTTCGCATTTTGCATCGATAACTACTCCTAAGTCGCCATGGTGGGCATGCTTGTCAAAACTGAAGCCGCTCGTTTCCCCTGGAGTGGAACCGCCACATGGCGCACCCCCGAACTCATACTGCTTGCTGGCACGCTTCACGCAGTAATAGCCTGTAGAGATAGACCTGTCCAAACGCTTCATTGCTCGCGATTGACTCGATGAGGTAGTCTTGACCTGCAACTGTAATCAGTACGGTCATGCCGAACAGTGACTGTGCAGACGCCAGATCGAGCGTAGCTACCTGCTGCTGTATCCCGGTTGCCGAGACTAGCAATTCCCACTTGGATTGGCCTCCGTCCTGCCAGGTGGGGCGCAGCTTCCGCATCACAACTGGGCTAACCACGACGTCCACAAATGCCGTGGCCACCAACCCAACTTCCGACATGTTCGAATCCGCGTTGATGCCCGTCACCCGCAGTTGAGCCGATGTTCCTGACACACTTCGAAGCAAAGCATCGGCCAGCATCTGGGATGCCGCCACAGGATTACGCGGTGCCGTATCGCTCATCGATCACCCCAGCCTGTTCGCTATGTAGGGCCGCAACCAGGCCTGCACGGTTTCATCCACCAGCGAGCTTGAGAAATACTGCATCTGCATCGTGTCGATCTTTGTCTTGCTCGCGTTCAGGGCAGGCGTTGATTGCGCATTTCGTACAATCTGGGCACACGCCGTCTTCACGTCATCGCCAATTACCGAAAGCCCAGCTGTGTAGGTGACGGCCACCTCGTTGTAAGGGATACCCAGCATCGTAAGCGGGACCGTCAACTCCCCTGTGACCGGATCGCAGTCGACGGTGCCACTGTCAATTGACACCCACTGGCCGGGAAGAGAGAACGCCCACGCCATCTCAAGGAATGCACCATCGACTGCTTCCCCGCGCCGAGGCTTGGCGTATCTTCCCTCGACAGACACGATAGGCGTCGTTGCACTACTCAGTGGCGCAAGTGGTAGATAGGTGAGCCTGACTGTTTGAGATCCCGCTGTCATGCGCAGTCGTTCCGTGTATTGAGCGATGTTCAGGTCCGGCCGACGGCAGTAGCTGTTAATCAGGGCTGTGGCAGCTGTAACCCAGTCCGCCGTTGTCCCGGCGGGCAAGCCATAGTTCACATAATCCGCTGGCTGCAGATATGCCATACTTTTGCCTTCCTACTAACTTCTGATAACCCAGTTAGTCAAAAAAAGAGGCCTCGGAAAGAGGCCTCTTCTGTGTGCTCGCGCTTTGCCCAGACTGCCCGCGATCTATCGGTCGACAAGTATCTGGTAGTGGGCGTAGTTCGCGCCCTTGACCACGGGGGCGCCAAACTTCACCGCGACGTACTGCATGGTGAGTGAATTCGGCAGCCCCAACTGGAAGATGCGCGGCGCCGGATCGCCAAGCCAGTGATATTCGATGAGATCTTCCGTCACGATATACGCTGGCAGCACAGCAGATCCCGATCCGGGCGTCCCCGAATAGCTTAGGCTCCAATCGGGAATAAGTGGCAGATCGCCCGCCTGTGTGGACAGCATCTTCACCCGAAAACCCCCGGTAATCTGGTCGGAGTTCAGCACCACGTTGAACTCGGTTTTCATCTCCCGGTCGATCAGATCCAGCAATACAGGATTGGCATAGATGGCCGTGGGTCGAACATGATAACCATTGTTCGCCACCATTTGCGCAACGGCCGACTTGATTCCATCCACGATCGAAGCAGTCGTTCCAATGGTCGTGGTCTGGCCCCCGGCGACGATCTGTCCGATCACTCCCATATACTGCGTGGTTGTGGGCGAACTCAAACTGGTGTCATTTCCATTCCACAGCGCAACGTCATGGGCCACCATGACGCCACTCACGGTGTCCACCAGGTCCTTGGCCTGCAGATAGGCGAACTGTTGCTGTTGATTGCCGAGTTCTATGTCAAAGAGGTTGTAATTGATCTGCGAAACGATCGCCTTCAGCGGCACGCTCCGCTCCACACGTGTCGGACTGACCACCGGGGCCACGATGCTGCGTGGGTTGACGAATCCAGCTGTGCCCGGCGCCGGAAGCGCCGTCTCCTCAAAGTAGCGCGACGGGTGGCCGGTTGCAGGCACCTGCTTAATGCGTTGCCCGAATGGACTGGAACGCCGGCAGATATCGAATATCTCCGTCTGATAGAGCGGAACTTCGATCGCGCCCGGCCCAATGAAATCTGCTGCCGCGTGAATGTCTGCAAAGTTTGCGTTCATGAACTCTTTCTGCCCCCTTGATGGAGCCTTTCTCTGCTTCTCTGCGAATTGCAAGCTGGATAAGTTGCGCACTTACGCTCGTAACTCTCGGTTTATCTCGCTTAACGAATGATCACCGGCGCCCCGGGGATACTTAGCGTCTTCCTGGCAGGTGTTCGCGAGATCGTCTCACAGCACTCGCCAGTAGGTGCCTGCAAACCCTCCTTAAGCAATCGCTCCCGCCCGCAGGAGTTGCGTCTTCACTGCGATCCGCTGTTCCAGGCTCAACCCGGAAAGCGCCGCGTCCAGTGTTCGCACGTCTACCGGCCCCTCGCCAACCCCGTGTTTGGCCAGCATCTCCGAAGTCGCCGCAGGAATTGTTTTGCGTAACGGCGTCACAAGAGCGGCCGTTCCTGCGGCCTTCAGTTCGGCCAGTTCCCTCTCGACGGCGCCCAGCTTTTCCGACAATTGTTCTTCGCGACGGCTGTGCTCCACCGTCGCTGAGATTCTCTCCACGTCACCGGAGAGGACGTTCGCCATTGCCAGCCGCTCATCCAGCAGGTTCAGCGTCTTCTCAATCAGAGTCGTCGCCGTTTGCAGTTGCTCTATTACCTCGCGCTCCTCAATCTCCATCTCTTGTCCCCTTCCCGTTTTCAACCTTGTCCGAGTCTTGATGGTCCGCGCGACACAAGGACTCCTGGCCTGCGGCCTATCACAGCTCGTCGCAATGTTGACAATGCAATCAAGATCTTGGTTAGTTCCAGGGTGTTGTACCTCTAACTAACCCGTCCAGCTACCATGATGACTTAATCCGTGGAGGTATCTATCCAGCCATCCGAAAACTGGTCGCTCTGTATGCCGCCTTCTCCCGAAGCAGGATCGCCGCCCCTGTAAACGTTACGCGCGTGAGCTTCCATATCTCCGCGCGCATATCTTCCACTCGCGCATCGGCCAGCTCATAACTCATGCCTAGCGCTTCGGTCGACTGCGCCCCTATCGCCTGAGCTACTTCGGGAAAATCGCGCGCATAGAGATATCCACGAACGACCAGACGGTTGCCGCTCACGTCTGCCTCGGTGAGCAGCCCAATCTTGCGCCGCGCATCGTGCCCGTCCCAGCCCGGACGATAATCCACTGCCATGCCCAGCAGCGAAGGCAGCGCCCTCTCCGCGGCTTCTCGTGTCAGCAACACTCGGTGTCCGCGCGCCCCCGCGGGCGCCTTGTCGCTGGGTGCATCCACCACCGTTAACGTCCCTTCGAACGCCACCCGATTCGGGTGTCCGTCCACCTTGGGAATCTTCACCGCCATTGCTTCCAGTCGCATGAACTCCTCATTCATTCGTTTCGTGAGCCGGCCCATTCCACGCGCTGACCGGCAAAAGTCGCCCTCAAACTGCCTTCGCCGTTCCATCCTCACCAGCCAACTGCACCGCCCCAACCTCCGTCACGGGCCCTAACCCCCTCATCGCCCTTACCTCGTTCACTGTCAATACCCCTGCCTGCAGCAACTGAACCTGCACCGCCAACTCGGTCGCCTCGTCGCGCGCATTCAGGTCGTTGAAGACGAACTCAAACTCCCGCCACCCTATGCACTTCCCAAACAAGTCCCGCGTAATATGCCCCGCCAACAGTTGCGCCAGCGGCTGAATTGCGCCACGAAACGCCTCGTCCGCCAGTTCCGCAGCGGTAGAGCGGTTCACATCCCCCTCCAGGCCGAGCAGCATCGGCGGCAATCCGAAAGCGTTCGCGACCATTCGGATCAAGAACTCCTGCCACGCCAGGCGAAGGTCCGCGTCCGTCCCTTGCGCGAATCGCAGAACTTCCGGCTTCTGCTCGGTGGAAATCAGCGGCACCCGGCCCGTGCCCTCAATCTCGTCCTGCCACCAGCGAATCAGCCGATCATGCTGCGCCGGCGTCGCTTCGTTCAACCACAGCGCGTACTGGGCCACTGAATTCGCCGCCAATTTGCCGGCAAACCGATGGGCGCTCAGAAACTGGTTCACTGTCTCGAAAGCCACTTCCAGCGGCCCTAGCCCAAAAGGGGTGAAACTTCGCGGGTTCATCCGGATGTACATCAGTTGGTCGTCCCGAAGTTCCACCGCACTCGATTCCAGTTGGCCCGGCACTGCCTGCGCATAGCGCGCCGTTTCTTCCTGTCCATCCCACCGGGAATTAATCCGGATCGAGGCGCCATCCACCGCCCACAGCATCGCCGGCCGCGCCGGGTCTCCCGTAGGCTCCATTTCGACCGCCCCAAACCCGCCCGTCAGCGCATCCTCAATGACCTGTTCCATCAGGGTTCGGAAACTATCCACCGCGTTCGGGTCTTCCAGCGTCCGGCGAAGCGCCCGAAGCTTTCGTTCCGCATAAGCCACGTCCGCCGGCGCCACCCCGCGCCGCACCCGCACCTGCCAGTCCATTGCGGCGATGCGGTCCTTGATCACGTTAATCGCCCGCCGTACGATAGGTGTCTCCGCGAACCGCCGCAGATTCATCGGCGTTGGCTTGGGAAGCAGACGCCCGGCGAATTGGACCGGCGACAGGATCGCCGGCATTGCCAGCGTCCGGCGCTCTGCCTCAGCTCCCCCCGCCACAACCGATCCTTCCGGACTTCCTGACCGGGCCGCGTTACCTGTCGCGCCTCCCGTCGCCTGCCGCCATATCTCCCGTAACTGCTCTTTCACCTTCACGCGCCCCTTCTCTCTCCGCCGCTTCAAAACAAAAGGCACGGCCCCATAGGGCCATGCCTTGATCTGATCCCGGCTTTTGCCGCCAGCTTCTAGACGCTGGTTTCTGGTACTAAATTTCTTGATCCAACTTCCTGAACCTTACTTTCGCACCCCAATCCGTGACTGCCCCATGCGCCTCGTTTTGTCGCCAGCTAAAGATGCGAACGGGCACCGGCAAGATGGATTTCACACCCGCAGTTCCCGCCGTGCCGTCTCCGCTACCCGTTCCATGTCCGAGGTTGTCAACACCCTTATCTGGTGCTCCTCCATCGTTTCCACGCCGAACCTGTACATCTCCAGCCGCTCCGGTTCCGCATCGGTCGCGCCCACCTTGGCCGCCGGTTCGATCACCGCCGTCAATTCCAGGCTGGCCTTCTCGGCCCTTTCAACTCCCACCCGCAGCCCGGCGGCGGAGAATGCCAGCACTTTGGCCATTTCCACTCCCGGTTCCAGGCTCACGGCATGAAACATCCGAACCATCGGGGCGGTCCCGGATAGGCCCTTGTTCCTGGCTCGCGCTCACACCATTCGGCCGATATCCCACATCGATCCTCAATGGATCTCCCGCTCGCGTATACTCCGAGGCCGCAATGTGCTTTCGCAAGAGATCCCACACCCCGGCGCGTTCAAACTCCCGCCGCATTTCGGCCTGGATCGCAGCCCGCCCCCTTAGCCGTGGCACCCGCTCCCGCGGCGGCGGCTCCACGTAAAGTCGCATCAATTCTTCCATCCCTGCCGGCAGACTCTCGGCTAGATACGCCTTCGGCTCCGTCATCTGCACATTCAGCGAGAGCGACTCGTCCAGGATCCCCATCAGCCTGCCTTGCGGTTCGTCCCGGAATCGCCTCCGCAACTCGCTTTCCATCCCCTCCAGCATCTCCGTGTCCGCCTCTGGATCGAGACAACGCACACGTCGCCAGTCGCGCGTAAACTGCACCTCGGCCGCGGCAAGACTCCCCTGCTCGCGCAGAATCACGCCAATGTGCACGTACTCATTCCGTACCGCGTCCGACACATAGCGCAACAGCTGGAACTGGCAGTTCCGCCGGCCGTGTCCACCTTCTCCTGCAGGCTTCCCGGTAGGCTTCATGGCGCCCCTTCGCCTCTCACATCACTCTTCCCATGATGTTAGAACCCCACCGAGCCTCGTTCCAATCACCTTCCCGCATTTTCGTCTCCCGCCCTCCCCATTTTGGAAAAGGCGCCCGATCCGACCCTCCGAACATCTCAACCAGTTCCCGAATCCGGCTTCGTCGCGCCAGCAGCCTCTCCACCAGAGACTCCATCTCGGCCAGGTCCCCACCGTACCACTCCGGTGGAACCTCGCCGGCCGCCGCCCACACCGTATCCGCCGGCATCGTCTCCATCCGCGTCAGCCATGGCTCAAACGATTCCCACCCCCTGATCTCTGTGTACACGTCATTCCGGTAGTACACCCCTCGCAACGGAGAGTCCTCAAACCGCCATTCTCCCGCGTGAAAGCAGTATCCGAAATCAATAAAGACCGCCTTGTACCGCCGCTCCCGTGGCCGTTTCGTGAATACCGCCTGCCGGCCGTTCGCGTTTCCGGTCCACTTGTCCAGCGCCAGGATCCCGGCAAACTCGGCCAGGTTTGTCACCTCCGCCAGCCGTTCTTCGGGCAGATAATCCACCACCTGGCCGGGCATCAGACCGCCCACAAATCGCGACCCGAACTGCAACCCCGGCTGGCATTTCATCCGCGTCCGTCCCAGGTCAACTTCCAGTTCCGGCGTCTGGTCCACCAGCCACTGGGTCACTTCCACCAGTTCGGCCTGCGGCGCCGTCAAGCCCGCGGCCGCCGCCAGTCGGGTAGCCAAAAGCTCATTGGCCAGGACGCGCAGATGCTGAGGGTTGTTCTGGAACTTCACCACGTAAGGGAGCCCGTCGGCGCCCAGCATCAAATGCCCCTGCGCACCGCCCCGCATCCGTCGGATGTGCTGCACCGCCAGAACCGCCAAGCCGTCCTCGCCCCTTTTCGTATCTTGATCGAATTCTACCTGCATCGGCCGTAATTCTCTGCAAAGCCCAAGCACGACACGCTGAACGGTAAACAGTGGTCAGCGGGCAATCGTGTCCAGAACACTAACTCCGCGCAGCCGGGCTGCCTTTCGCTTTCCGAGTTTCACTGCCCACTGCTCACTGTCCCTTCCGCCCCTCCAATAGCTCCGCCCTCGCCGCCAGACCGATGGCCATCGCCATCACCCGGTCATCATGCATCCCTGCCCGCGCTCCCGTCCTGCCATCCGCCTGGCGTACGAAGCTTCTGCACTCTCCCAGCAGCTTCCGGCTCATGAAACGTTCCGGCTCCTCCACCAGGGCTGCATTCAGCCTTCCCAGGGCTGCCGGCCGGGTAAGCGAATTCGTCAACCAGCCTAACTGCCCTCCGCATTCGTAGATATGCCCGTACCGACACACCGTATCCAGCAGCGCCAGCACCCCGGTTCCGTGATTATTCCGCTCCACCACCACCCACGCGTGGTTGTATTCCGCAGCCAGTTCCGCTACCAGCCTCGCCAATTCCAGGCCGCCAACATGGCCGGCAAACTCCGCGCACTGCAACCCCGTCTCCATCTCCAAAACCTGTGCCGCGGAATTATCCCCCTCACTGCCGCCCCCGGCGGGATCCACCGCGACGAGATACTCCTTGCCCCGCAACGGAGGGAGCCATATCTCCACTTCGCCATTGCGGCGTAACTCCAGCGCCTCCGCCAAACCACTGAGCCTTCCCTCCACTGCGCCGATCTCAAAGAACGAGTCACCGCTCGCCTTGAAACAGCTCTCCTCATCCTCCGCATACTCCTGCCGCGCCATGCCGCGAAAGTCCGCCCGTACCCGCCGTCGAAAACCGATCTGCTCCAGATCCAGTCCCTGTCTCGCGACCAGTTCCCGCTCCTCGTCGTTGAGGCTCTCCGCATCCACTGCTTCCGCCCGGTAGCGCCTCTCCACCCACCACGGGAAAAAGTGTCGAACCATCCCCGTCTCCGCCGCCTTCTGCCATTCCTGGTGAAAGCATCCACCCACCCCATCCGGCGTCGATTCCATGATCAGTTCAGCGTTCGGTGCCATCGCTGCTCGCAGCCCCGCCAGCACCTCCGCCGGATCTCCCGGCCAGCGCGCCAACTCCGAACAGTGCAGGTTCTGCACCGTTAGCCCCCGGCCGGCATTCCGGTCTCCTGCCGAGACCACGCGATATTGCGAATCAATCTCGGGAAACGCAATCTGCCGCACGTTGGCTCGAGATGTCCGTAAAGGTCCCTCCCGCAATGGCTCGGGGAGATAATCCAGGAAACGGTGCACGATACGAAAAATCTCCTCCGCCGCTTCCTGTGTGTGCGCCACCTCCAGCGTCAGCGTGCCCGGCCGCGTAATCGTCTTCAGAAAGAATCGCGCCGCCGCCCACGTCGTCAATCCCATCTGTCGTGCCTTCAGTACGATATTCCGCTGCCCACGCCGTCGCTCAAACGACCCTTGCGCCGCGTTGGCTCGGAGAGGCTCCGCCCCACCCTCGCGCGTCCTCACCACCAGCCATCGCTCGGCTAGTTCCATTCCTACGGTGCGTCCCCGCAGGCTCACGGGGCGGTGATCGAGGATCTTCCCCAGTCGCACCAGTTCTTCACCATCCACGTTCGAAGAGAGACGACGCTCCATCCCGCCATCTCGTTGTCACGTTTGCTTCTGCCACTGACACGCCGTCTCCCTCGCGCGTTCAAAGGTTCTCGCCCACTCCCGTGTTCAGTCACGGATACCGCTCATCCAACCGTATTTTTTCTTTGAGAAAAGCGCGATTAGCCATCTCCGGGCCTGATGTCTTCCTTCGCACGGTGGCTTCCAGCGCGCGGGTCAGGGAACCAACTTCCTGGTTCCCGTCTTTTGTGCGAAAGGACTTCTCGTCCTGATAGATCAACCGCGCAACCACAGCGTTACTCGTTCACCCGGCCGAATCGGTGCTGAGTGAGTCCGTTCCCGTGACGATGAAGTATTGTGCCTGGGTCGATGGCGAGCGGAACTACCATTACTGGCCGCTCGAATAAAGCGCCGCGATCTGAACCCCGCTCAGCGCCGCGTTATAAATTCGGACATTGTTGATCAAGCCGGTGAACAAATACGATCCAGCACAGGAACCGATACGGATGCCATCACCCGTTCCTGCGCTCAATGACCCGGAATAAGCTGCCGCAGCGACCTGCACTCCGTTCGCGTATAGATATGCAGTCGTACCCGTCCAAACTAGCGCCACATGTGTCCAGGTTCCGGTGGCCACACTCGCAGTTGCAGTAAGGGATTTTGTCGTGCCACTGATGAACAGGATCGCCTGCGGAACGCCGCTGCTCAGACGAAATTGAAACTCACGCGAGGAACTGAGATTGTCGCGGCACACCATTGTCGGCGTGCCTGACGTTGTGCTTGTGTTGATCCACGCCGTGACGGTCAGTGACGATACGTTGTAGGAACTGGATTCTGGTACTACGATGGAATCGTTAGTCCCGTTGAAATAGCCCGCATAGGCTTCGGAGTACCCAGTGGAGTAGTAAAAGCTGGTGCCTGCCGCCGTTCCCGTCTGTGCGCCGTTGTTTGCCAGGCTTCCGGAGTCATAGACCACTGTTGAACTGGATGCCACACACCCGCTGGTCGAGCTTGTGTCGCCGCACATCTTCCAGAAGCCGATTGGCGCGGGCGGAGTAAAGTTATAGCTGTTGCGCGCCGGCCCGCACACCGGATAGGTCTGAGCGGTCAGCAAGGAACTGACCGCCAGCAAAACGAAGGCAATTAGGCATCTCATTACGGCAACACTCTCCAATTGAGCGTCAGAGCGCCCGGTGTAATACTTGAGCCAGTCCAGTTGCAGACGTTGAAGTTGACATACCCGGCGGTGATGTAACCGTCGAGACTCAATGCGCCCGAGGCCGACACCTGATACCCGGTCACGGTTTGTAGACTCACCGCTGGCGACCAGGTGAGGACATTCGTTGTCGCCGCGCCTGTGGCTGCCGAGCTATTGACCGTTCCTGCCGTAACCGCCTGACATGTACCCGACGCTATGGCTGCTGTAGACAACGCCGTTGTTCCTGTTGCAACGTAGCCGATTGTGTTTGCAGTAGTAGCCAGAGTGCAGTTAGCCGTGCAGGGGATTGTCACTGTCGGGTAAGATGTCAAGCCGCTAGGCGCTACAACCTTTTGCTCATATATCAGTGCCCGGTGAGTTGATGCCGACATACCCGGCCTCGTCTACCCCTGGTTGTGTTGCGGTGTTGTAGCACGAGCCACTCGGGGTCGCTGATCCCGTATCCACGTAGAGCGTGTTGTCCACGCCGCTCGTTGTAGCGATTTGAAGCTCACCACCGGATGTCGCACGACCGCACCATTGGTAAATCGTCGCCCCCTGCACGCGACCAACAGCCAATTGATGTAGTTTGAATTGCTGCCTGAGTTGCCCGTGGTGATCGAGACCTCCGTGCTCGACAATGAATACCCTGCATTGTTGCGCTGCCGCAACCTTGTAGTAGTAAGTCGTGTTGTCGAGCAGGGTTCCGTATCCAGTGCCGGTGGTCAACGTCGAAGTAGGTGTGCCATCGCCGAGAAGTGCAGGTTGTCGGTCATGCTGAGGTAATTGATTGGCCCGCCATCCCACTGCACAGGCGCCGTACCATTGCCGATGGTGATCTCTCCCCAGTACGGATTGAATGAAATCTGACCACCGTAGTTGTTGCCACCAGCATTGATCAGGTTGTAGTAGAAGAACCTGTTCCACGACACCCTCTCGACCGGGCATCCTGCAGACGATCAGAGATGTCCCAGATGGTTCTGGCGCATATTGCATACTGGCAAGGCTATTAAATATGCCATTTCCATTGGTGCCAACAAGATTCATTCCAGCGGGAGGAGTTGCTGTACCACCATGACCAACAAACAAGTTGTTAGGCGTGGTGTTAGCTACATTGATAGCAGGCATTCCGTTTGAAGCGCCTAGTCCAGTCATGCCAATGGCTATGCTTTCGTTGTTCTGCACCATTGGGTTCCAGACGGTATAGGTACTTTTTAACGTATGGAACTGCGCGGAATAGTGATGCGAGTTTTCGACCGTGTCACCTGCAGCCCAAGCCGCGTTGTTGGGCTCAAGGGTCATGTTGTCACTGTTGATGCAAGGGGTCTTGTTCGGACCGCCGCAGTCAGACATGCTGTAGTTCAAAGCATCAAGGAGTTCCGCTCCTTGATACATCGTAACCGCTGTGTTGCCGTACCCGGTAGAACCGATGGCAACGTTGCCTGTCGAAGCACCCTGTCCGATGCTGGATGACTGAAAGCAACTAAGAGTATCCGGCCCACTCAAGAATGAGTTGTAACACGGTCCGTTGTATTGTGAGATAGACGCGTTGGAGAATGAGATCACCGGCTGGTTGATCAGGTACAGAGAGCTGACCGCGTTGAAATATCCGCCTGTGACGCTGACCACACCGCCATTGTTACTCATAGTTAGAGTAGCTGGATATGTCGGTGTAGGCAACTTGATGTTTCCGAGTTGAAAGGAGTCGCCAGCAAAGCTGGTGTAAAAACGATAGTATGTCGTGTTTGCGGTGGTTGAACCTACAGCGTCGATGGGGTAGTGCAGAGTCTGCGAAGGTCCCTGACTGGTAGGAACATCATTCGCTGCGAAGTCGTAGAAACGCCCGCAAGTTCCATTAGAAAATACGACAGCACCGGCAGGAATCGAATGACGCAGCGGTGCAGTAACGGTCCAAGGGTCCTGATCCGCTCACGGCTGTGACTTTGAACTGTTCATGGTAGGTTCCCGATACGCACATCAGATCACCAACTGCAGGTGCGCCGGTGTTCGCCACACCATTCAACGTGGTGGAGGCCACTGTGATGTTCATCGAGGTTGTGCCGCGACCTAGGGGCGTAGCAGTCGGGGTCGTCACGAGTGTGCTGACTGTTCCCCAGAAGGTTGACACCGGAACCGTAAAGTCCGTCGTCAACTCAACCGGCACATAGCCACTGTTGTTGGTCACCTGTTTGACGTTGCCCGACAGTACGTTGCTGGTCAGATCGACAATGTAACGGCCGTCGCCCCAGGATGCAGGCGGGCCGCAATCTGTGATACAGGTAACGCTGAGTGTGGTAGTTCCTGTGCCGCCTCCACTAGTCTTGACTGTGCCAGTCGCGGTTGCTGCTGCTTCACCTGAACCAAAGGCCAGCGGAATAACACCTTCGTCAGCCGGTGCAACTGAGCCGCCGTATCCGTGGTGATACCAGTAATTATCGGAATCACCGATACCGGATTTGGTCCAACTAAGGGTGATGGGTTGCATAATACCCGGTCCAGTGCCATATCCTTGAACACTCAAACCACCATAAGAGGACCACCCTTAGGCCCGAACCCAGGATCGCCGAGATCCAGACACCAGGTGCGCCCCACCAGAATTGAACGGTGCGACACCCTCCACGCGCACCTACTTCCCCGGTGACACCTCCCCAATTACCCTGAACGGTTGTGTTTATGCAGGCGTCAATGTTAAAGTCCTGAGCGATACCACCGCTGTAAGGATTCACCGGCGCGTCTCGCTGAATGTGATTGTTGCGGCCAAAACGGTAGTCGAAAAACTGAGATGTAGAAGTCGGGTAAGACCCTGTTCCGGTGTTACCGTTGTACATCCAGTAGTACGGCTCCTCAGCGAAAGCAATCGGAGCAGACGCATTCGTGGTCAACGGGTAGCTGGACAAAGTGACATTATTCCCACTGACCGACACCACAGTGCTCTGGTTTGGCACATTGGTTGAATACACCGCCATTCCCGCGACGATTCCGATGGGATTGACGACGGTTATGGTCATTGAGGTGGAATTCATGCTGGCCGTCGTCGAAACCATGTAAGTGGCGTCCGCTACGACTGTTCGACCGGCAGCGTTAGAGTTGACGATGCCATTTCCGCCGACCCCCCCGGTTTGGTTCTGCGCGGCGTACTGAACACCTCCGAGAGACGGCGCCGCCAGCGGGCCCGACATCGTGTCTCCGGCTCGATTGACCGCGTTGAGATTGGCCAGGGCCGCAGGTGGACTGGCCAGATCACTCAAGTTCGAACTCCGCTGCAGGCTCGCGGCGGACACCGCAGTTTGCACCGCCGCTGCCGCACCTGAAGCATCAAACGCCGAGGATGGCTGTGTGGCCGCGGAACCAAGCCCAAGATTCGCTCGCGCGGATGAAGCACTCGAAACATCCATCAGATTATTGGAAGGATTCAGTGGTGTATAGCCGAGTGCGGATTGCCCGCCCAGATTCGCTAGCGCCGACGCTGCCGTCGTCGCTCCTGTCCCCCCTGCTGACAACGGCACCGAATTGGTTCCGCTGATCGCTGTACCGTTTCCGTTATAAAAAGCGATCTGTCCCGTTACGCCCGTATTCACCGTCGTGCATGGAGAGCCGGTATTGCTTAAATACCCCGAGTTATCAATCTGCACGCAGTTATGACCGGTTCCCGCCGCAAGGCCGGGAAACTTGATGGAGGTCGGGCCCGTAAATCCCGCGTAAAGGCTGCTGCTATTCCCTCCATACACGTTGAAGCCCGCGCCCGATCCCGATTCGTAGTTGATCCGCACCACGCCCGATGGATTGGAAGCATTAATATACGTGTCGCCACTGTTCGTACTCTGATACGCCTTGAAGCTGTCCAGCCCGCCTGTCGCGGAATTCAATGCCCAGTTATTGCCGGCGTCCTTCACCATGTACCACTGGCTCGCGCCCGTATAGTCCTTGTAGATGAAGCTCTCTTTCTGATTCGCAGTCGCTCCGGCCCACAGGAACGCATCCACTTCGGCATCCGCCTGGTTCTTCACCGTGGTCGAATTGATAAACGTGGACTGCCCCCCTACCTGGAGCGAACCATTGAACTGCGCATTCCCCGCGTTATTGATAGTGGCGACCGTCGCTCCAGCCGACCCTCCCGACCCGAACACAACTCCCCCGGTTCCTGCGTTTGCAGATCCGTTCAGCACCACCGCGCCGCTTCCGGCCGCGTTAATAACCGTCTGATTGTTGGAGTTTGATTGCCCGTTGTTATTCTGGCCAATCGATAACCTGTATACGTTATTCAACTCATCTAACACCTGGTAAAACTGCTCGCCTGCGGTAGCATCGCTCAACCCCGTCGTCCACCGGTAACCGGAGTCTGTCTGATAGCGGTTAAGCAGCCCGCGCTCATTCCCTGTCCCGATTCCGATTCGGTAATGATTGGTTACGGTGGCGTCCTGCTGGCTTCCATACCAGTCACCATTCAGTCCGTTGAAACTCCGGTGAAATGTATCGAGGAAGCTGTTGCGCGTGCCGTTGTCGACCAGTTGCCCGGTGAACATCGTCCCGCCCGTG
This sequence comes from uncultured Acidobacteriaceae bacterium, assembly GCA_963737665.1. Classification (GTDB taxonomy): domain Bacteria; phylum Acidobacteriota; class Terriglobia; order Terriglobales; family Acidobacteriaceae; genus Telmatobacter. The sequence continues at coordinate 255,898 of CAVTTW010000009.1, read as the reverse complement.
ATCCAGTTGTTGTACGAACTTCCCGCATCGGCCACAATCTGGTAAGTCGAGTTCTCGTTCCGAAGACCCACGATTGTATTGTTCTGTGCATTCGCACCCAGGTGCAGAGCCGTTGCGCATCCCTCTACATCTCCCCCCGTGAAGGTATTTCCGTCCCCCTGCTGTAAGTTGATCCCGTAAGTTCCGGCAACAGGATTACCCCCGCTCGTCGCACAATCGATATGCAGCCGGACAAATGTGCTCGCATTCAGCCAGTCCGTCGTCGCTGCATTTGCGCTTTGATGCCCGATCCCGTTTACAGCCGCCAAATACCCGCTGAAATCAAGGTCGTCAAAGGTTCCCCCAACGTAGTTTCCCGTCCCGTCCAGCGTCATGCCCGTCTGGTTTGAATTCCCCAGAAAGTAAACGCTCGCTATATTTATCTCCTGCGTCCTGAATGCCACCAGGCCCTGCGCCGCGGCATTGGCGCTTGCCGTTGTGTTGATCACTACATTATCGATATGAAACCCACTTGTGTCCGACGCATACGTCGGATCTCCTACTTGCACCGCTGCGGCCGACCCCGAGTAGAGGAGCACCGTTCCACCTTGACTTCCGCTCGCGGTACTCGCCCCCCGCAGCGCACACCCGTGAAACGTCACATTCCGCGTTCCCGCCGTGACAATGATCTGGTACGAGCTGGCTATCGTCGCGCATGGTAGCTGCACCGTTGCATTGGCTGTCCGCACCGTTACATTTGAACTCAACGAAAGATTCCCGGTGAAGTTACGTGCATCGCACGTTCCCCCGTAGACGGAATTGAGCCCGCTGAGGCATGCCTGCAATCTGGCTCCGAAGTCAATTCCTGGAAACTGATCAACCTGGTATGCCGCGCCTAATTGAACTCCAGTCAGCGGGCCGTTGACCGCGCCTCCGGTAATTGGAAACGACTGGCCGAAAGCCGAATCTACATAATGCTTCGTAGCCGCCTGGCTTGGAAGTGCCGGGTCTCCATTCAAATACAAGGGCCCGCTCAACGAGCCGCCCGATGCGGTGAGAAGACTCTGAGTCAGTTCCTGAACCGACTGATCTACATAACTCTTGCTCACTGTCTGCACCGCCTGGGCCGCCGGCATCACCTGTGCCCGTACCTGCGCAAGCCCGGCCTGGGCCGCCGCCGGCACTACCCAATATTCGGTGCTCGTCGTTCCGTCCGACAGGTTATAAACCGCCGTGTAGTACAAACCCGCCGGCGATGCGCCCTGGTTGGGAGCCAGGTTCACCGTGACAAATCCGTCCGCCCCGATCGTCACTGCAGTTCGTCCCGCCGCCACAGCCTGGTTGTTGGCAGTCGTGAAAGCCGGCCAGCTCAACTGCAATGTGCCCGACCCCGTCTGCCCATTCGCCAGGTATACCGTGCCCGCCACCGTTGTCGTTCCGAATCCCTGCGCACCCGCAGCCCAGTTCAATGCCATCCAAACCAGGCACAGTCCCATCCATTTGATCGTGCCCAGCCTCGTCCCTCTCGTGAGCTTCATGCAGTGTCTTCTTCCTTCGGGCATTCCTCACCCACTGTTCCGTCATCCGTCGCCGTCAACTTGCAGGGCATAGCGCCGCTCGGGAGCGCGCGAAAATCATGCGGGGCCCGGCCTCAGCTTCTCGGCCTCGGACGTCGTCGCTTGGCCCTTGGCCCCGCCTCTCATCACCCCATTGTCCCACTTCGCTAATCGCCGATCCCGTTCGACGACAGCTTCAGCGTTCCCGTTCCCCGATTGCCACAGCGCTCTCGGCCTTTGCCTCGCCCGCTTCCGGCCCCCACTCGGGCTCCTTCGTCCACGTATCGGAGAGACGCGGCGCAGGTTTCGTTCTGGCCTTTCCGCTACGTGCTACACGATCCGACAACGAGAGAATTAGCCGCACGGAAGTCACGCTTCCGCTTAGCGATTGTTCCCCCAGTTTTTCGGTCAACGTCGCGCTGTTTTTCTTCAGCCAGCGATCGGCTTGTGTACTCATCGCTGCAACCCCTCGGCTCGATGACTCCTGCTTCGCCGTTCGCCCCTTTGCACGCTTTGACTGCTTCTTTTCGGCCGAATCCATCACTCCACCATTCCCGAACCGGCCGCGCGGAGACTGCCATCGCAGAAAATCGAAGACGATCCCCCTTAGGGCTCGCCTCGTCTCCCGGTGGGTGTGGCGGCACTCCATGCCGCTCTGCGGTTCGCCGCAGCCAAGACGCACCCGAAATATGCGCAAATCCGCGGAGAGCCGTCCGAATAATCTGGCAAGTTATACTCCCTGCTATGTTCTATTGCGTATGAATGTATCTAGGTTAGCCAATAAGTCAGGAATTCTCTGCTTATCGCCTTTGCCTCTATATCTCGCATAACTGCAATTACTTGGAGGTACTCTCAAGCCCCCTGCAACTTGACAGGTTCGTTTCATCGTTGCCTCTTCCTTCTCTTGACTTCTCCCTATGCCTCTCCTCCGGGCACGGACCCATCCTCCCGCCCAGATGTGCCTCTCATCATCGAACTCGCCCCGATGCACTAACATAGGCAGGTGACTCGTTCTGCCTCACACAGCCCGGTACTTCTCGTGCACGGAGGTGCATGGGCCATCCCTGCAGCGGATGCGGCCGCTCACGAAGCCGGCGTGAGCAACGCCCTCGAGGCCGGCTACGCCGTTCTTTCCAGCGGAGGCTCGGCCCTCGACGCCGTTCAGGCGGCCGTGACAATCCTTGAAGACGACCCGACATTTGACGCCGGCTGCGGCAGCTTTCTCACCTCTGACGGACGCGTCCAGCTCGATGCTCTCCTCATGGACGGTGGCCGCATGAAAGCCGGCGGCGTCGCCTGCGTCGAACGCCTCCGCAATCCCATTCAGGCCGCGCGCGTCGTTCTCGAACAAAGCCCTCACGTCTATTTCGTCGGACCCGGCGCTGAGCAGTTCGCCGCTGCCCACGGCATCCCCCTCATCGACAATCGGGAGCTCGTCCTCGACCGTGAGCGGGATCGCCTCGCCCACGCCCAGTCGCGGCAAGCTGCCGGCCTCGCTGATGAGACCTTCTCGGGACACATTCTGCACGATGACAAAAGCCCTGAGACAGCTTTCCAGGCAATCAATAGCCATGACACCGTTGGCGCCGTGGCGCTTGATCATCGCGGCAATCTCGCCGCAGGCACCTCGACCGGCGGTACACTCAACAAAACTCCCGGACGCGTCGGGGATTCCTCTCTCATTGGCTGCGGCTGCTATGCCGACAACCTCTCCGCCGCCGTCTCCCTCACCGGATGGGGCGAGCCCATCATGAAGCTGGTCCTCGGCAAATGGGCCGCCGACCGCGTCTCAATGGGCTCTCATCCTGAGACCGCCGCCAGAGAAGCTATCACCTACCTCTACAACCGCCTTGGCGGCCACGGCGGCATCATCCTCCTCGGCCCCGACGGCCGCTTCGGCTTCTCCCACAACACCCCGGCCATGGCCTGGGGTCTCGCCACCCCCTCCGGAATTCAGACCGGTCTCCACATCTGACCTCCATGCTGGTTCTCGCCTCCGCCTCCCCACGCCGCCGCGAACTCCTCGCCCAGGCCGGCTTCACCTTCACTGTCCATCCCGCCCATATCCCTGAAGACCCTCTCCCCGCAGAGAACCCCATCGCCTACGTCACCCGTCTCGCCCGCCAGAAAGCTGAGGCCGTCTTTTCCGAAATAGCCTCCCGAGACTCCACCCCGCCGCAGGCAGTGCTTGGCGCCGATACCACCGTCACCCTCGACAACCAGATCCTCGGCAAGCCTGAGTCCCCCGCCGACGCAGCACGCATGCTCCGCTTGCTCTCCGGCCGCACCCACCGCGTCATCACTGGAGTTGCCGTGGCCACCGCCCAGCGCACCGAGGTCGCCGCTGAGGTTACCGCAGTCCGCTTTCTCACCCTCTCCGACGACGAGATCGCCGCCTACATCGCCACCGGCGAGCCCATGGACAAGGCTGGCGCCTACGGCATCCAGGGCCGCGCCGCCCGCTGGATCCCCCGCATCGAAGGCTGCTACTTCAACGTAGTTGGGCTTCCCATCTCCCTCGTCGCTGCTCTCCTCGACCCGTTGGCCGACGCCCTCACACCACCGGCTTTACCGCGTCCATAAAGCACAGTCGTCTCTTCGGTGCTTTCGCAAACCCCACTCCATGCCCCGTAACCGCCATTCGTAACCCCTTCGTCCTGTCTCATCCCCTCAATTTCGCAGTAGAATCGCCGCATACTCATCCGCTTTTAGGAATTCGTTTGTCTCCGGTTAAAGGATCAGCCAATGAGGCGTTATCTCTCTGTACCCCTCGCAGCCATGCTGCTTGCCCTGGCCTCTCCGTGCCTGCTCCGCGCCCAGTTTCAGGAGCCAACCAAAGAGGAGCTGCAGATGACCGCCGATCCCAAGGCTCCGGGAGCGGATGCGGTTTATCTCTATCGTGAGGAAACCGCCGACGACACACTCCATTTTCATGGCTACTACGAACGCATCAAAGTGCTGACTGAAAAGGGCAAAGAGCTGGCCACCGTCCGGATCCCCTACGAACGCGGAAACTTCACCGTGTCCGACATCCGTGGCCGCACCATCCACCCCGATGGCTCCGTCACTTCCCTCACCACCAAACCCTCAGACCTCATCGATGTGAAGACCAAAAACTTCCAGGTCAACACCATGGTCTTCACCCTTCCCAGCGTCGAAGTGGGCAGCATCCTCGAATACCGGCTCCAGCTTCGCTACGATGACACCCTTGTCTCCTCGCCCTCCTGGGACGTGCAGCAACCTTACTTCGTTCACCGGGCGCACTACTCCTTTAAACCTTCCAAATCAAACGGCATCGTCGATAGCCGTGGTGACCTGCTCAATCGCCTCATGTACAGCGTGCTGGCCTCAAAAGATGCCAAGGTCGTTCAAAGCGCCAGCGGCATCTATTCCTTCGACATCACCGATGTTCCTGCCATTCCAAAAGATGATTGGATGCCGCCCCTCAACAGCCTCAATTGGCATGTCAAGTTCTACTACTCGCGCTACTCCAGCGGGCCGGACTTCTGGCAGACCGAGGGCAAGCGCTGGGCCAAAGATACGGAACGCTTCGCCAACCCCACCAAAACGCTTCAGGCAGCTGCGGCTGCAATCGTCGCCACCGGCGACACCGACGAGCAGAAAGCCCGCAAGCTCTACGACGCCGTCCAGAAGCTCGACAACACCAGCTTCAGTCGCGAAAAGTCCGATGCCGAGCGAAAGCGGGAAAATCTCCGGGCGATCAAGAACGCCGAAGACGTCTGGAACCAGAAGAGCGGCTCGGCCGATGACATTGCCCTCCTGTATGTAGCCCTCGCTCGCTCCGTGGGGCTCACCGCATACCCCATGCAGGTGGTCAATCGCAATCGAGCCATCTTCGACCCCAATTACCTTAGCCTCAATCAACTCGATGATTACATCGTCATCGTCTCTCTGGGAGGGAAAGAGGTCTTCCTCGATCCCGGTCAGAAGATGTGTTCCTTCGGCCTGCTCCATTGGAAACATGCCGTCGCCGGCGGCATCCGCATCGCCTCCGGCGGTCCCATCTACGGCGTAACCCCCGCACCCACTTATCTCCAGACCCAGATCCAGCGCATCGCTGATCTCCATCTCGACCCCGACGGAACCCTCAAAGGCAAATTGACTATCGTCCAATCTGGTCAGGAGGCTTTGCGCTGGCGCCAGTTGGCCCTCCAGAATGACGAGGATGAGGTCAAAAAACAATTCAAAGAAACCATGCGCGAGTTCGTCCCCGACGGCGTGCAGGCCGACTTCGACCACTTCCTGGCCTTGAATGATCCCACATCGAACCTCATCGCCATCATCAACGTCTCCGGTAACCTCGGCACCGCCACGGGCAAGCACGCCTTCCTCCCCGGCATGTTCTTCGAGTCACGCTCCCGCCACCCGTTCGTCTCCCAGGACACGCGCACCATCCCCATCGACGTTCTCTACGCCAAGCTGGAAAAAGACGACGTCACGTATCACTTCGCACCTGGCCTCTCCGTCGAGAGCGCTCCCCAGGCAGCGAACCTGTCCTGGCCCTCCCACGCGATGTTCAAGGCCGACTCGAGCCCCAAAGCCGACACCGTGGAAATGATACGTACTCTGGCCTACAACTACACCCTTCTCGATTCAAAGGACTACACCGACCTCCACGGCTTCTATCAGAAAGTAGCCACCGCCGATCAGCAGCAGCTCGTACTCACCCGCTCCCCGGTCGTCAAGGGAAACTGACCGCCAAAGGAAACCTGACCATGGAGCCCATGCGTCGTTCGTCGTTGCCCCGCGCGCTTCCAGTACTGGCTGCTCTGACTCTCGCCGCCTGCCCATCCGCCTTCGGCAGCTGGCTGTCCAAGGGACAGCCAATCCCTCAATGGGGCCTCGATGCCGCTAAAACGCACGTCCCCGCATACGCCAGGGATGCCGCCGCGGTCATCCTCTACGACGAGTACGTCGAAACCATCGACGCCCAGGGCCGCGCCGTCGAACGCGAACGCGAAGCCATCCGCATCCTCAAGCCCCAGGGTCGCCACAACTCCTGCGAAGTCAGCTACGACGAAACCGAGAAAGTGAACTACTTCCGCGTCTGGACCATCGCCGCCGATGAAAAGCAATACCAGGCCCAGGACGCCGACTTCACCGAAGCAGGCGACACCGAAGTTCCCATCATGCTTTCGACACGCAAGTCCCGCATCGCCCATCCTCCCGCCGTCGACGTAGACGCCACCATCCTCTGCGAGTCTGAAGAACTCATGGAGCCCTATCTGCGGGAAAAGGTATGGAGCTTTCAGAACGGCATTCCGGTGGTCTTCCAGGCCCTCGAAGTCGATCTTCCCCCTGGCCGCACCCTAACCCACTCCTGGCATCGCCGTGATCCTGTCCAGCCGGTACAGATCTCTCCCAGCCACTGGCGCTGGGAATTGAAAGACATGCCCGCCCTCAACCTCCGCGACATTCCATCGGCGCCCGAATGGACCGCCCTCGCCCAGCGCATGTCCGTTCAGTGGGGAGAGGCCGCCGTCGATGGCAAGGACAACCAGTGGCGCGCCATCGGCCAGTGGGTCACTACCCTCGAAGCCGACCGCCCCTCGCCGTCCCCCGAAATCACCGCAAAGGTTCAATCCCTCATCGCCGGCGCCCCTGACTTCTACACCCGGCTCAGCCGCATCACCGAGTCGATCCAAAAAGACATCCGCTACTTCGTCGTCATGCGCGGCATTGGCAGCCTGCAGGCCAATCACGCCGCCGACATCTTCCGCAACCGCTACGGGGACTGCAAGGACAAAACCACCCTGCTCATCTCCATGCTTCAGGTCGCCGGCATCAGGGCCTTCTACGTTCCCGTCGATCACCGCCGCGGGGTCGTCGATCCCGAGGACCCCTCCCTCGTCGGCGACCACATGATCACCGCCATCGAAGTTCCACCTGAAGTCAAAGACCCCCGCCTGAAAGCCATCGTCCAGGCCAAAGACGGCAAGCGCTACCTCATCTTCGACCCCACCGACGAACGGACACCTGTCGGCAATCTCAGCTCCAATCTCCAGGGCAGCTACGGCACTCTGGCCGCCGGCGCCTCCAGTCAGGTAATCGCCCTACCTGTCCTGGCCCCCGACGCCAACGGCACCGAGCGCCGCGGGACCTTCACCCTAGCCGCCGACGGCACCCTCACCGGCTCAGTCGATACCGTCCACTCCGGCCCGGAAGGCGCCGAAATCCGCATGGCCCTCAAATACAGCGACGCGAAGGAACGCCGGGAATCGCTCGAAAAGGCTATCGCGGAGGAGGTCCCCGGCGCGGTGGTGAACTCGTTCGAGTTCGTCCAGCCTCCAGAACTGGAAAAACCGCTCGAAGTCCACTACAAAATCACTGCCGCCCAATATGCGCATGCAGCCGGCCCGCTTCTGCTGGTTCGCCCCCGCGTGGTCGGCTCGCACGTGCAGCCCTTTGACGACAAGCCCCGTACCCTGCCCATCGATCTCACCGCCACCGGCCGCTGGCATGACAGCTACGACATCGCCCTTCCGCCCGGCTTCGTCGTCGATGAAACCCCGGACCCCGTCGATCTCGATGTCGACTTCGCCAGCTATCACTCCACCATCACCTCCAAAGCTGACCAGCTGCACTACGAGCGCGAATTCGTTGTCCGCCAGGTGCAGATCCCGCCCGATCAGGCCCCCGCCTTCCGCAAACTGGAATCCGCCATCCTCACCGACGAAATCAGCACCGCCGTACTCAAAAAGCAATAACGAATCCAAGCGCTCCACCAGGGCAACTTTCGCGTCTCGTGTTCGCCCCGATCCTTGCTGACTCGGTAGCGCCCGGCCTGGGGCTAACCTGCTGCCATACTCAATCCCTCTTGCATCATCCTCCCTACGTTCCTCATCTAGATCAGCACAGGCCAGTTCCTCAATCCAAGGCCCCAGGACGCGAACCTCGCACATGAGCCATCCGCTTTTTTCGCCATTTCAGCTCCGCTCCGTCACCTTTCCCAACCGCATCGGCGTCTCCCCCATGTGCCAGTACTCCTCGGAAGACGGCTTCGCCACCGACTGGCACCTGGTTCACCTCGGAGCTCGCGCCCAGGGCGGAGCCGGCCTTGTCACCATGGAAGCCTCCGCCGTCACCCCGGAAGGCCGCATCTCCTCCGGCGACCTCGGCATCTGGAAAGACGACCACATCCCCGCCCTGCAGCGCATCGCCCGGTTCATCCACTCCCAGGGCGCTCGCTCCGGCATCCAACTCGCCCACGCCGGGCGCAAAGCCAGCATGACCCCTCCCTTTCAACGGGGAACGTCTGCTCACCGCGGAAGAAGGCGCATGGACCCCCGTCGCCCCATCCGCCATCGCCTTCTCCCCCACCTATGCGGTTCCAAAGGCCCTCGATCCCTCAGAAATCGCGTCGATTACTGCCGCATTCGCCGAGGCTGCCGGCCGCGCTCTGACCGCCGGCTTTGATCTCGTCGAGATCCACGCCGCCCACGGCTACCTGCTCCACGAATTCCTTTCGCCCTTATCCAACCAGCGCACCGATGCCTACGGCGGAAGCTTCGAAAACCGGGCCCGCCTGCTTCTTGAAGTCACCGATGCCGTACGCAGCACCTGGCCTGCCCACTTGCCGCTTTCCGTGCGCATCTCTGCAACCGATTGGGCCGAAGGCGGTTGGACCATTGACGACTCCGTGGCTCTCGCCCGCCTCCTGCGTGACCGGGAAGTGGACATCATCGACGTCTCCTCCGGCGGAAACGTCGCCCGGGTTCAGATTCCGGTCGCTCCCGGCTACCAGGTCCCCTTCGCCGCCCGCATCCGCGCCGAGGCTGCCATACCCACTGCCGCCGTCGGCATGATCACCGAACCCACCCAGGCCAACTCCATCATCGAAAACGGTCAGGCCGACATGGTATTCCTGGCTCGAGAGATGCTGCGCGACCCCTATTGGCCTCTCCACGCCGCGGCAGCGCTGTCTGAATCCGCAAACTGGCCCCAGCAGTACCTGCGCGCCGCTCCGCTCCACTCCCAGCCGCGTGTGCCACTCTCCCGGCCAGAAGCGAAAGAAACTGCGGAAGAGGTGCGCGCCTAAGCGCAGCGCGCCGCAACCGGAGGCAGGCCAATTGACCGCTTCCGGAGATTCGAAGCTTGCTTCTGTCGCTTGGAAAACACGACGGCCCCGGCGCGTACCGGGGCCGTCGTGTTCGAGAAGGAACTGACTACTTGACTGGAGTAGCCGCCGGCTTGAGGACCTCCGGTGCAGAAACAGGAGCCCCCGCCGGCTTTGAGTCGGGCTTGCGAATATCGATGCCGCCCTTGAAAAAGGCGCCGTCTTCAATGCTGATACGCGCGGCGGCGACATCGCCGGTCAGTGCACCTTCGGCGCGAATATCGACTCGGTCAGTAGCGGTGACGTTCCCGCGCACCTTGCCCAGAACCACGACCTCCCGGGCAGTGATGCTGGCGGCCACCTGACCGTTGCGACCCACCGTTACACGATTACCATTCAGGTTGATGCTGCCCTCGACCTTGCCGTCGATAAACAACGACTCGGAGCCGGTGATCTCACCTTTAATGAAGAGGCCCTTGCTGATGGAGGCCTGATCGGCCGCAGAGACTCCGGGGCGGTTCGCGGACTCAAGAGAAGAGGAAGACACTGGCGCGGGGCGTACCGGCTCCGGCGCCGGGGGAGGAGAAGCTGGTTCAGGTTGGCTTGGTTTCCACATACGGTTCAGTTAATTCCTTTCCTTGTCCGCTTCGGGATTCGGGTGTCGGCAGGGCGAATTCAATCGATTGCGACTGCCGCCATTCTAATAGGACTGGGCTTCCAGCGCCTTGTAAAAAACAAATGCAGAACGGGTCTCGATACTGCGCAAAACTGCGCTTCCCTGATTTTCGCACAAAGAACCGGCCCAAACCCCACCACCCAGCCGATCCGTGCACAAGTGGAAAACACGGTACACCCCGGCAATCTCCCGCTTCCCCACTGGCTGTACCCTTAACCTATGACCGATCGTGAACTGGTCGCCCGCATCGCCCGCTCCGCCGGGGGCAAAGCCGGTTACAAGCAGCTTGGTTCGTGAACTCGGCCTCGGCGGCGGCCGCGAACGCCGGCTCCTGCTCGAACAACTCGCCCGCCTTACCGCCCGCGGCGACCTTGACCAAGCTCGATCGGGAGATCTGGAGCATCCCCCGCACCAAAACCACAGCCAACGGCACCCGCGACAACCTGGCCGCCGGCCGCCTCGATCTCCACCGCGATGGCTATGGCTTTGTCCGCCCCAATGCCCGCCAGGCCTCGCGGTAGAAGATGACATCTTCATCCCGCCCGGACGAGATCAACGGCGCGATGCAGGGCGATCAGGTCCTCGTCGAACTTGCCCCGCCCCGCGCCGATGGCCGCCGCCTCGGCCGCATCGCCCGCATCCTCGAACGCCGCAACCCCACCGTCGTCGGCGACCTTCCACTACCGCCGCTCCGACGCGAGATCGCGGGCAACTACGTCATCCCCTTCGACGAGCGCATGACGCAGCCCATCTTCATCCCGGACGGCCAGGAGTTCCCTGCCGCACCCGACGCCGCCACGCCCCATCGCGTCCTGGGCAGCGAGGCAACCGCTCGTCCAGAGCCCGAAACCCCGGACGATCTCGAAGGCCTTGTCGTCGATGTCGAAATCACCAGCTGGCCCACCCCCACCACGCCCGCCCATCGGCCGCGTCATCGAAATCCTCGGCGATCCCGACGACTTCGGCGTCGACGTCGAGATGATGATCCGCAAGCATCAGCTTCCCCGCGTCTTTCCTGAAAATGTCCTCGCCGAAGCGCGCAGCGGTCGCCCATCTCGATCCACGTCGAGGTCGACCCGCCGCCGCGACTTCCGCGGCCTGCCCATCGTCACCATCGACGGCGAAACCGCGCGCGACTTTGACGACGCCGTCCTCGTCCGGAGCGCCCCGACGGCGGCTACGAACTTCAGGTCCACATCGCCGACGTCGCCGAATATGTCCGCCCCGGAACCGACCTCGACCTTGAAGCCCGCCTGCGCGGCAACCAGCGTCTACTTCCCCGACCGCGCCATCCCCATGCTGCCCCAGGAGCTCTCGACCGACATCTGCAGCCTGCGTCCCGAAGAAGACCGCCTCGTCCTCAGTTGCATCATGCAGCTCAACCCCGACGCCCGCATCGAGAGCTATCGAAATCGTGCGAAGGCGTCATCGCTCCGCCGCACGCATGACCTACACCGAGGTCCACGCCATCCTCGAAGGCGACCCCGAAACTCGCGCCAGTTATCCCGAATTCACCGCCGACTTCGAGCGCATGCGCGACCTCGCCATGCTCATGAACCAGCGCCGCGAAGAGCGCGGCAGCATCGACTTCGACCTGCCCGAGCCCGTCATCCAATTCGACGAGAACGGCCAGATGCGCGGCGTCACCAAGTCCGAACGCACCTGGGCCAATCGCCTCATTGAAGAATTCATGCTCGCCGCCAACGAGTGCGTCGCCACCTGGCTTGAAGATCTCGGCGTTCCCTCGCTCTATCGCATTCACGAGAAGCCCGAGCCCCGCCGCGTGGTCCAGTTTGAGGAACTCGCCGCCAGCTTCGGCTACTCCCTCGGCCTCGGCGCGCTCCCCGTCAAACGCATCGTCAACCCGCGGCGAGCGCCGCGACTCCCGCGGCCGCGGCCGCAAATCCGCGCCAGCACGAAGTCCCCGAAGACATCGCCGTCACGCCCGCGATGTATCAGAAGCTGGCCGCCCGCATCGAAGGCAAGCCTGAAGAGCGCATCCTCAGCTACCTCATGCTCCGCTCCCTGCGCCAGGCGCGCTACTCCGAGATCAACGAGGGCCACTTCGCCCTCGCCGCCCCCACCTACACCCACTTCACTTCGCCCATTCGCCGCTACCCCGACCTCATCGTGCACCGCATCACCAAGGCCCTGCTGCGCGATGGCATCCCCGGCGATGGCAGTGGTCGAACATGGGCGCCACAACTCTCCCTGGACCCACCCCAATGAAGGCCTCGCAGGCATCGTCCTCAGCACGGAAGAAAGTGCAGTCACGTCGAACACTCCACTGCGATCGAGCCCGCCCATTCCCGAAGCCGAACTCGCCCAGATCGCCGAAGAGACCAGCCAGACCGAACGCCGCGCCGCCGAAGCCGAACGCGAACTTGTCGAGTGGAAGAAAGTCCGCTTCATGCAGGACCGCGTCGGCGAAGAATTCGCCGCCCTCGTACTCAATCCCACCAAGTACGGCCTGTTCGTCGAGCTCACCGAACTCTTCGTCGAGGGTCTCGTTCCCATCGACACCCTGCGCGACGACCGTTACACCTGGCGCGAAAACACCCACGAGATCATCGGCGAACGCTGGGGACGCCGCTTCCGTGCCGGCGATCGCGTGCAGGTGATCCTCGATCGCATCCTGGCACAGGAGCGCCGATTGCAGTTTTCCATCGTCGAAGAGGGCGTGTCTCTCACCGGCACGAAGCCGCGCAAGACTCCCGCCAAGCCCAAAAAGACCAGGCGCGAACCGTCCCCAAAGCCCTTCGCCAAGACGAAAAAACGCCCCGGCCGCAAGGGCAGGCGCCGCTGAATTCGGTGATACGGCTTACCACGGAGGGCGCGCCTGCTGACTTCCGTACCCCATCCTTGCGCCTTGTTCCTGACGCAAGGGTGGTAGCACGTGAAACCATCCATCCCGAAAGGGCCGCAGGCTTTACCGCAAAACCCCAAACCGAGCTGCCGGCCTCACTACCCGTTTGTCTGCTTCTCCGCGAGGTTGCCGATCACTGGAAGCTTGAATCGCTCTCCCTTGAGCGCTTTGAGCATCACAATCACCCAGACAATCAGGAAGCCAAGCATGGCAAAGGGAAGAATCATCCATCCGATTACCGGAATGAAGGAGAGCACCATGTCGATCGCAAACGCCGCGATGCCCAGGAAGATCGATTGCCAGGAGTGAAATCGAATGTACGAGTTGCGGTTGTAGGGTTCCACGATCAGGAAGATGATCGCGGGAATGATCGTCACGTAGGCAAGCGCCCCGGCAGCATTGTCGGATAGCCCCGACTGTACCGGCAGAGGGGGCGTGGAATCGGTTTGAAATTCAGGCACGGAGATCTCCTTTAGATCGGAAGAAGTGGGTTGTAGAGGAATGGGACGTTTGTCGCAAAGATCCAATCGGTCCCCAGGGCCCCGACATATTGCGGCAAACACAGAATGGTGAGGAGAAGATGGACGCCGTTTCAATCGCCGGTAAAGCCGCTTCAAGCCGGCAACGCCCCACCTCAGATCGCGGTGACCGCAACCCAGTCAAAACAGGGCCAGCCAGGAATCTAGCTGTTGGCTTGTTTCTCCGCCAGGTCGCCAATCAATGGCAGCTTGAATCGCTCTCCGTTGAAGGCTTTGATCAGGACCAGGATCCACGCGATGAAGATTCCCAATCCCACCAGCGGCCAGAGAAGCAGCGTCATCCAGCCGAGAATCGGCAGCCGGCCCAGGATCATGACCGCAACATCAATGACGATGCACGCAAGGGTCAGGAAGATCGACTGCCACGCGTGAAACCGCACGAACGAGCTGCGATTGTAGGGCGCGGCCACGAGAAACACGATCGCGGGGATGATGGTGATGTAGGCCAGGCCGCCGGCAGCATTATCTGAGAGCCCGGTCTGGCTCATCGTCGATGGATTCTGTTCGGACATGACATCTCCTTTGAGATCGCCCCTGGATGATCCGTTCTCACATCGTGCGGAGTGGCTCGGCCAGCAAGAACCCTTTGGAAGCGCAATCGGGGTGAATTCCCGCCCCCCTTGCAAACCGAGAATTTGCAAAGTGTGCGGACGTTGGCAGAGTAGAAGCCCCCATCGGCATCGATTTTCAGTCTGAAGATTGTCCCGTGATTGTTCTTGCTGGCGCCCGTCGCACCGAGACCCGAGAAGGTAGCGATTCGCCTCAGGAAAGCGTGAAATCCGGCGATTGTCAAGCGAATTCTTGCCACGCGGCGACAAGCAGCCCCCACGGCCCTCGCAACTTGCTTCGGGGACTCGGTCGTGCTCGGTCGGCTGCCTGTTGCAAGGGCGAGCGTCCCACTCTGCCTCGTGACACGATGCGCATTGCACGCGCGAGCCCTTGAACCGTGCCCGGCAACTATCCAATACAATGAAAATGGCAATGAAGGAGCCGACTTAACGATGGCGCACATGGTGTTTTGCGTTCGCAACAAGAGAGAGATGGAAGGGCTCGAGGAACCGCCCTTTGACTCGGAGTTTGGCCAGAAGATCTACAAAAACGTTTCCCAGGCCGCCTGGGCCGAATGGGTGGACCGGCAGAAGATGCTTTTGAATGAATACCGCCTCCAGCCCTGGACTCCCCAGGCCCAGCAGTTCCTGGTCGAGCAGATGGAAGAGTTCTTTTTCGGCTCCGGTTCAGCCCTCCCCAGCGAATACGTTCCGCCCTCGCACTGAGACGCGCAGCCCGCGACTAGGGGACCTGAACCAGTGGAACCGTGACAAGTAGAACCTCGCCAGACATTTCCGCCCCTTGCTGGTGTAGACTGGATGAAACCCCAGAGCCGGCTCACCCGAGCCGGCTTGATCGTGTCGGGACGTGGCTCAGCCTGGTAGAGCACTCGCTTGGGGTGCGAGGGGTCGGCAGTTCAAATCTGCCCGTCCCGACCATTGACTTACTCTTTATTTCATCAGGCTTCTGCGGCATCCCTTCCCTTGCCGCCGACCCACGAAGCATGCCAACCTGAATTCGCCCCCGAATGACTCCAATCTGGCCTGCGAAGAATGGGAGGCAAAGCCGAGCCTGCGGCAGCTCAAATCTCCCCGCCCCAACCATTCTTGAAATCAACACTGCCCCAAACTGCCCGGCTCCATGGCCCGAATGTGGTAAAGACCTGACCCTCAGGTAATTGGTACAAAGGGTACCAAGACCCCTTATTGAGGTTCCCTATGGGCCAACCTGAAACCCTGACCGGTTCTTATAACTATGGCCTGGTCGCCGTATCGATATTTATAGCTATCCTGGCTGCTTACGCGGCCCTTGAACTGGCCGGCCGGGTTACCGCGACCCGTGGCTTTGCCCGCGGGGTCTGGCTCGGCGGCGGCGCCTTCACACTGGGGCTCGGTATCTGGTGCATGCATTACGTCGGCATGGAAGCCTTTCGCCTTCCAGTGCGTGTCCTCTATGACTGGCCTACCGTCTTTCTTTCCATGGTCGCGGCGGTTGCGGCCTCGGCCATCGCCCTCTTTGTCGTTAGCCGTAAGACGATGACCTTCGCTACCGCGAGTCTTGGCAGCCTCTTTATGGGGTCGGGTATCGCGGCCATGCACTACATCGGCATGGAGGCCATGCGGCTTCCCGCGATGTGCCACTACAACACCCCGATCTTCTCTCTCTCCATCGTCCTGGCAGTGGTCATCTCCTTCGTGGCTCTCTTACTGACGTTCTCCATTCGCCACCAGTCCTCCGCCTTCAGCTGGCGCAAGACTGCCTCAGCCGTGGTCATGGGCCTCGCCATCCCCGTCATGCATTACGTGGGCATGGCCGCGGTGACCTTTACGCCGATGACCATGGACTCCGGAAGCCTTAACAACGCCATCGGGATATCGTTCCTCGCTCTCGCCGGCATCGGTGCCGTTACCGCATTCATCCTGGCCTTTGTCTGCGTCTCCGCAGTCCTCGACCGCAAGCTCTCGCTGCACACCATGGAGCTTGCCCTGGCCGAGCAGCGCTATCGCGTCGACCTCGAACGCCAGCGCGCACAGGCCGCCGAATTCAGCAACCGGGCCAAAAGCGAATTCCTGGCCAATATGAGCCATGAGATTCGCACCCCCCTCAACGGCATCATCGGGATGACCGACCTGGCCCTCGAAACCGAGCTTACCCGCGAACAGCGCGACTACCTGCACACCGTCAAGCTCTCTGCCGACGCTCTCCTCAACGTCATCAACGATATCCTCGACTTCTCCAAAATAGAAGCCGGCAAGGTCGATCTCGAAGAACTGGAGTTCGACCTCTGCGGATGCATCGAGGACGCGCTCAAAACCGTCGCCCTCCGTGCCGACGAAAAGGGCCTCGAACTGACGTGCGAAATATCCCCCGACGTCCCCGCATTTGTCACCGGCGACCCAGGCCGTCTGCGCCAGGTGATTCTCAACCTCATCGGCAACGCAGTGAAGTTCACCGACCACGGCGAAGTTGCGCTCACCGTGCAAGTGGATCTCATCGAGGAAAAGTCGGCCACTCTCCACTTCATGGTTTCCGACACCGGCATCGGCATCGCCTCCAACAAGCTCGAAGCCATCTTCGAGTCCTTCAATCAGGCCGACACCTCTACTACCCGTGAATTCGGAGGAACCGGGCTCGGCCTCACCATTTCCCGCTGTCTAGTGGAGATGATGGGTGGCCGCATCTGGGTCGAAAGCAGCCCTGGAGAAGGCTCGTGCTTTCAC
Source organism: uncultured Acidobacteriaceae bacterium (assembly GCA_963737665.1). Taxonomy (GTDB): domain Bacteria; phylum Acidobacteriota; class Terriglobia; order Terriglobales; family Acidobacteriaceae; genus Telmatobacter. Next base: position 238,936 of record CAVTTW010000009.1, on the reverse strand, counting down.
TTCACTGCCCGCTTTGCCGAAGCCAAATCGTCGGCGCTGGCGAGGCCATTCCTGGTCGCCCCATCCATTCTGGTTGGCGTCAGGACTCTGATTGTTGACGACAACCGCACCAATCGTCGCATCCTCGAGGGCATCCTCACGCGCTGGGGCATGATCACTGAGGCCGCCTGCGATGGCGAGCAGGCACTCTCGAGGTATGAGTCCGCCATCGAGGACGACCAGCCGTTCAACCTCATCCTCACCGACATGCACATGCCGAGGATGGACGGCTTCAACTTCGTGGAACGCCTCAAGGAGATATCGGCGCCCGGCACATCGACGATCATGATGCTTACCTCCGGTGGACAGCGCGGTGACGCGCAGCGCTGCCAGACCCTTGGTATCGCGGCCTACCTGCTCAAGCCCGTGCGGCAGTCTGAGCTCCGGGAGGCGATCATCCGCGTTCTCTCTTCGCGCCAGACCACCGAACCCGCCTTCATGATCACCCGCTCCTCACTCCGGGCGCGACCGGACGGGAGCAAGGCCCTCAGGATCCTGCTGGCCGAGGACAACCTCGTCAACCAGAAGCTTGCCTGCCGCCTGCTCGAAAAACGCAACCACACCGTCACGGTGGTCGCCAATGGCAAAGAAGCTCTCGCCGCGCTCGGGAAAAACAGCTTCGACCTCGTATTGATGGATGTGCAGATGCCCGAAATGGACGGCTTCGAAGCCACTACGATTCTCCGCGAACAGGAGAAATCAAGCGGAAAACACCAGCCCGTCGTCGCTATGACCGCCCTCGCCATGAACGGAGATCGAGAACGTTGCATGGCAGCTGGCATGGACGGCTACATTGCCAAACCGATCCGTCAGCAAGACCTCGACGATGCCCTCGATTCGCTCATTGCACCTGGAGAGGATGTGCCTGTGATTACTGGATACACTACCGCACGCAACCTGCCAATCGACGTGATTCCACTGCTCGACCGCGTCGATGATGATCGCGCCCTGCTTGCAGAACTCGTCGAAATCTTCCGCCGTGAATATCCTGAGAGCCTGCGCGCTGCGCAATACGCGATCAATACACAGAGCGGAACCGACCTTGCACGCGTCGGACATGCCCTGAAGGGCTCGCTCGCCAATCTGTCCGCCACCGGCGCTTCGGATCTCGCCTCGCGGTTGGAAGTTATCGGCCAGTCCGCTGAAATATCCGGAGCACAACCTGTGCTGGATACGCTGGTCTCCGAACTCGACCACGTAGTCCGCGCCCTTGAAGCGCTCTGCCCGGTGGGGGCGCAATGAAGATTCTCGTTGCCGACGATGACTCCATCTCCCGAACCCTCATGCAGCATACGCTGCAGAAGTTCGGATACGAGGTGGTCCTCGCCGAAGACGGACGCACTGCCGCTGAAATCCTCTCCCACAACGACGGCCCGCGCCTCGCCCTTATTGACTGGATGATGCCGGAACTGGATGGACCGGCCCTCTGCCGCGAGGTTCGTAATTTTCACCGCGATGGAGCCTACATCTACATCCTTCTGCTCACATCCAAACAGGGTCGTGAAGATATCGTAGCCGGACTCGAGGCCGGCGCCGACGACTACATCACCAAGCCATGCCAACCTGCCGAGTTGCGCGCGCGCCTCCATACCGGTTGCCGCATCCTCTCGCTTGAAGAAAAGCTCGTGCAGGCCCGGGAGGAAATGCGTTATAAGGCCACCCACGACTCCCTTACCGCAATCTGGAATCGCGCCTCCATCCTCTCCCTGGTGCACAGTGAACTGGATCGTTCCGCCCGCAATCGCCAGCCCACTTCCGTCCTGCTCTGCGACATAGACCACTTCAAGCGAATCAATGACAATCACGGCCATCTCATCGGCGATATGGTCTTGAAAGAGGTAGCCGCGAGATTCACGTCTGCCGTTCGCTCCTACGATGCCGTTGGCCGCTATGGCGGCGAGGAGTTTCTCATTCTCCTAAGCAACTGCGACAGTTCTTCGCTTGAATTGCGCTGCGAAAGGGTTCTGGCCAGCATTTCCTCCGCGCCCGTGTCAACCGATCGCGGCCCTTTGCCCATTTCGGTCAGCATCGGCGCCGTCACTTGCCGGCAGTGGGATCAAAACATCCCGCTCGAACGCGTCCTGGCCCTCGCCGACTCCGCGCTCTATCGCGCCAAAGCCGACGGACGCAATCGCAGCGTGCTCGCCGATACCTTCATAGCCGTCTGACCTGCCCGCTCAAAACGTAAATCGGGAACCGAACTGAAACTGCCGCGGCGTGTTGGCGGAGTTGGTAACCTGGCCAAAGCCCGTCATGTTGGCAGGCGTAGGCGATGGATTCCAGAACACCGATGGATATCCGTATTGAACCGAATTGGTCACGTTGTATGAAGACACTTCAAACCGCAGCGTGCGGTCTTTCCCAAAAGAAAAATTCTTGTACATCGACACATCGAGATCATGCGCACCATCCGTGCGCACATGGGCTAAATACGGCCTCGACGTGCCCGCAACATACGGCAGTGCTGGCTGGCTGAAGCACGTGTAACTAAACCATTCCGCTGCGTTGCGCGGAGCTCCGTTGCCTGGATCGCAGTTCATGTCCACCCGCTGAGCCAGGTAAGGACTCTCCGTTCCCGCCGGAGCGGCGACAGGAACGCCCGTGCTTCGATAGGCGATGGTATTCAGAGTCCATCCCCCCAGAATGGCATTTCCCACCCCCGTCACATTGAGAGCCCGGCCCTTTCCCATCGGGCAGATCGTAGGAAGCCTGCCAGTTAAACTGCAACTGCACATCCTGAGAACTGAGTGAATGCTCGATCTTGAGATTCCTCCAGTCCTGAGGGGCGCCTGCCGCGCCGCCGTTTCCGTGATACCCGATGAACGCCAGCGGCGGCCCCTGGTCGTCCGTCATCAGTTTGCCCCAGGTAAACGTCGCCAGCGTCGTGAAGTGATGACTCATCCGCTTCTCCACCTTCGCCTGCAGCGAGCTATACTCCGAGTCGCCGCCCCCATATCCGTTTACGAGCACGCCGTTCCCTTCTCCGAAGCTGCCATTGTTAAACTGCGGATACGGTTCGAGCAGCCATCCATTCCGGCACCGTCGGCGAGCCATAGTAGGGATTGGTCGCCGGCAGTATCGGCTCCCACTGATTCGGCACCATGCAGCTCGGATCACCGCCAAGGCACAACCCCGTGTTGTATTGCGCGATTTCCTGCAGGGGAAGGTACGTTTAGATCGACCGCGCCGATGGGAAGAAACAAACCCCTGCTCCCCACGTACGCGACGCTGAAGATCGTGTCGCCGGGAAACTGGTATTCCCAACCGACGTTGAAGTTATAAGTCGCCGGGGTCCGCTGCGAATGCAGCACCGTACTCAGCGTCCCGCCAATGTTAGTCGCCGGTCCCAGAGAACTCCCCGTCGGCTGGACCACCCCGTTGGGAAATGGATTGCTCAGCGGGTTCACCAGCACCGTGTTTCCATCCGCATTGAACGTGGTCGCATTCCAAGTCGACACGGTGCCAAATCCGTCGCTGTCCAGCACCGGGTTCGCCACCATCTGCGTGCTTGGCCCGTAGTAGATCCCCGCGCCGCCACGCACCACAAACCGAGGCTGCGGCTGCCACGCAAAGCTCGCACGGGGACCAAGATCCTTCAGATTGGTCGTGAACGGGCTGCGCGCCCCGCTTGCCCACAAACTGCTCGCCGCCCGTCAACGGCACCCCGCTCACCGAGTACGTCACGGCGGGGTTGAAGTACTCGAGCCGGTTGAACCGCTCCGTCCGTCCACCAAAAATATCCCAGCGCAAACCAAGGTTCAGCGTCAGGGCGTGAGAGATGTGGTAGTTGTCCTGAACGAAGGCCGCATAGTAAGGATTGGCTTCAGCCGCAAAGACATCTTTTGTAAAGTTGGTCGACTCGCTGCCCGGCGCCTCGCCCATCCCGATCAGAAAGGATGCAAAGTCGCTTCCATCCCCGGCATAGGTTGTCGAACTGGTAGCCGTGTTATCGAACGCATACTGGCCGCTGGGATACGGCGGCTGCCCGATGTTCATGAACTTCTTCTGATACTCAAACCCCGCGCTGAGTTCATGCTTGCCGAGGACGCGCGTATACGTCGCGCTAGCATCGCTGTTCTCGCTCGCAAAGATGAAAGTATCGTAGTTACCCGTGCCTCCGATCGGCGCCGTGAAATCGCCAAAGTTAATCACAGGAATGGTGTGATACAGCACCTGGTCCGCCAGTGACTGGGGAAACCCCAGCGTCGTAATGTCAAACCCGTTCTGCCGTGGATCTCCGGTCTGATCCTCAAAATGCCGCGTGAACGAATAACGCAGTTGCAGCACCGACGTCGGCCCCAGCGTGTAATCGTCGGCCAGCAGAATGTTGCGGCTGTTGGTTATGTTCTGGTAGTAAAGCGGATCATATTCGTTGTTGCTTCCATACAGGTGCGCATCGCCAAAAAAGAGGCGCGCGAAAGAGAACCGTCCAAATAATCTGTGTTTCTGATTCAGATCGTAGTCAATGCGAATATCGAATTTCTGCGCATTGTTGGGGTCGAGCCCGGAGGCAAAATAATTGTTGACATTGTAAGGCCCCTCGCCGGGCTGATTCGGCGCGGGAAACTTCGTGGCAAACGCCATCGCCACCGGGTCCAGGTCCCCTGACGGGATCATGTTATTTGCGAATGGCTGGCGCGTGCCGTCGGGATTATCCGGAACCAGCGGGTTATAAATCGTGAAACTGTCCCCCGAGAAATCCCCCGTCCGTTCCGCTGCCGTCGGCACCGTGTACGATCCGGTCTCCAGGCTCTCCTGTTGCGTCGCTTCGTAGTCGCCAAAGAAAAACAACTTGTCGTGCAGAATCGGCCCGCTGATCGCGCCGCCTTCCTGGTACCGGTGAAAGTCGTCAGGCTGGTTGGGCAGTCCGCTGCCGATCTGATTCATCTTCACAAAGTAATCGTTGGCTGCAAACGCATTCGGCCGTATATAAACAAACCCGTCGCCATGAAACTGATTGCCGCCTGACTTGCTGACCAGGCTGATCACGCCCGCGCCGCCGCTCGCGTAAGTAGCCGGCGTGTTCTGCGTCTCCACGCGGTACTCTTCCACACCATCTTCCGGCACCTGAAATGCAGGAATGATGCTGGCCGCATTGTTCTCGGCGATGCCTATGGGGCTGCCATCGAGCATGTAGTACACGGTGCCCTGCAAGGCGCCGTTAATCGTGTAAGAAGATACGTCCGCCCCCGACCGCTGATTAAAGATTCCGGGGGTATCTGCCGCATTAGGGGTGCCGTTCGCGGGCAGCACCCCGGCGCTCAACTGCACCAGTTCATAGACGTCGCGGCTGACCAGCGGAACACGATCGATCGCTTCGGCCGAGATCAGTTGTCCGACCGTGGAGTTGCTCGTATCAACGAGCGACGTCGTCTCCGTCACCGTCACGACTTCATTGATCGAACCGACGTGCAGCGCCAGGTTGACGGTCGTCACCTGGTCGACTGTCACTGTGACGTTCTTCTGAATCACCGTCTCAAAGCCCTTCTCACTTGCACTTACCTGGTAAGTGCCGGGAGAGAGGGAGATAAACGAATATAACCCAGCCGCTGTCGAGATAGTCGATGCCTTTGCGCCAGTCGCAGAATTCGTGGCCGTTACCGAAGCTCCGGGGATAATCGCTCCGCTGACATCCGACACCAGCCCGCTGATGCTCCCCCTGCCAGCCTGGGCTGCAACAGGGCACGTACCTGCCACTAAAGTGCTAAAAACCAGGGAGAATTGCAGAAGATAAGCGGCGAAGGATTTTTCTGTTCTCATATCCGCCCCCTTGGATTATATTGATTCAAACGTTTGAACAACGTTGAATGAATATAGGGTGAACGGGATTGGCTGTCAAGCGAAAAAACCTGCCTGGCCCGGTTCGAGGAGGCCCCGGCTCCCGCTGCATCCCGGTTGCCTTTCCAGCCTCCAGTGCGGTGTGCCGGCGTCAACCATGTGCCGTGTGGCGTCAAACCGGCACTGCTCTCGCGAGGGACACGATTTGAAGCAAGTGCACGGGAAATCAGGCATTGATCAGCCGGCAGCGTACGAGCGAAGTCATCCTCGACGGAGGAGCGCGCATTGAGTCAACGAAGATCCGGCCATGTCACGCTGCTCGATATCGCACGCGCCAGCGGTTTTTCCGTCTCCACGGTATCCATCGTGCTGAGCGAAGCGCCGCTTTCCCTCAATGTCGCGGCTACGACCCGTGCCCATATCCGCACCATCGCCCAGCAACTCGGCTATCATCCCGATGCCTACGCTCGCTCTCTGCGCCGCCGCAGCACGCAAACCATCGGTGTCCTCGCCTTCGATCTTTCTGATCCCTTTTGCATTCCCATTGTCCACGGGATTCAGGACGGCCTCCACGCAGCAAACTACCTGCCCCTCTTGATGGATGCGCAAACCCAGCGCAAGCTCTTCGACAACTACCTCCACATGATCCTGGAGCGGCGCGCCGACGGCGTGATCGTGATCGGAAGCTGGGTCTTCGAAGAGACCAACCTGCTCGCGGACGTCAAAAAGAACAATGTGCCGATCATCATCGTTGGACGCGATCTGACTGCGCGCGGCATTACCTCAATCATGGTAGACAATGAGGCCGGGGGAGCGCTGGCAACGAGACACCTCGCCGATCTCGGTCATCGCCGTATCGCCGTCATCCGCGGGCCACAGGAAATGTGCGACAGCCAACCACGCTGGGAAGGAATCCGCAAAGTGGCTGCGCGAAGCTGGCCTCGAATTGGACCCGCGCCTGGTCTTCCAGCTTCCCGGCCTCGCCGGTCCCGCCTCCGGCTTTGAAGGCGGCATCCGCGCCGTGAAAAAGATGCTGAAGTTGGCCTGCCCTTTCACCGCTGTGCTGGCCTTTGACGACCTCACCGCACTCGGCGTGGTCCGCGGCCTCACCGAAGCCGGACTCCGCATCCCGGAGGATTGCTCGGTGATGGGCTTCGATGATGTGCTTCCAGCCGAAGTCGCCACTCCTGCGATCAGCACCATCCGGCAGCCTCTCAAAGAGATGGGCCTCGAGGCAGCCGCGCGTGTGCTGCAGGCAATTAAGAGAGGATCGGGCAAAGAACTGAAGGCACACCTGCACCAGCCGGCCCCGGAATTGGTCGTACGAATGTCCACGGCCCGCGTCCCAGCTCAGCGGGCCGGCAAATCCGCCAGCCGTCGCTCACTCGCTTGACAGCCCGCAGCCGAGTGAAGCAATATTCGCTCAATTCAAACGTTTCAACCGTCTCCCGAGGACCAGCACCCCGTCATGACTGAAGCGAAAACGATGATCGCAAATACCCCCAGATGGCTGACCTTCCTGGCCGCGTCCCTTCTCGTTACAGCGGCCGCCTCCGCAGCCACCGTCACTCCGCTTCACGATGGCTGGCGCCTCCAGTCCGCCTGTGTGTTCAAGGCCGAGAGCGCTGCAATTTCTGACAAAAACTTCCCTGTCGACGACTGGTTGAAAACGTCTGTACCCGGCACGGTTCTCGCCGCACAGGCAGCCGGCAACAAGGTTCCCGATCCGTACTTCGGCATGAACCTGCGCAACATCCCGGGCACCAGCTATCCCATTGGACGCAACTTTTCCAACCTGCCGATGCCCACCGACAGTCCTTATCGCTGCGGCTGGTGGTATCGTACGCAGTTCGAAACGCCCCCCGCCTCCACGCGCGATCAGCGCGTCTGGCTGCACTTCGGCGGCATCAACTACCGTGGCGAGATTTGGATCAACGGCCGGCGCGTCGCTGACTCCTCAACGATCGCCGGAGCCTACCGTACCTACGACTTCGACGTTACCGGCTTCCTCAAGCCGGGATCGAATGTCCTTGCCGTCGAGACCTTCGCTCCCACCGAAAAGGACCTTGGCATCAACTGGGTGGACTGGAACCCGTGCCCACCCGACAAGGACATGGGCCTTTGGGGCGAGGTCGATCTGGTCACGACCGGCGCCGTCACCCTGCGCTCGCCGATGGCCGTGACCCACTTCCCCGATAGTTCCCTGGCCGCCGCCGACCTCACCCTCTACGCCGAAGTGCACAACGCTACCGCGCACCCCATCAGCGGCGTAGTCCAGGCTTCCGCAGCGGGCATTCACGTCGAGCAACCCGTGGAACTGGCCGCAAATGAAGATAAGACAGTCGCCTTCACCGCGGAGAAATTCCCCTCGCTGCACATCCAGAATCCGAAGCTCTGGTGGCCCTATCAGATGGGCGATCCGCACCTCGAAACGCTGCAGATGAGCTTCGTCGATCACGGCGTGAAGACCGATGAACAGACAATCCAGTTCGGAATTCGCGAAGTCACCTCAGAACTGAATGCTCAAGGCGCGCGCCTCTTTCGCGTAAATGGCAAGCCCATCCTCATTCGCGGCGCCGGATGGTCACAGGACATGCTTCTGCGCTCCAGCGAACAGCGCCTCCGCGACCAGATCCGCATGGTGCGTGACATGAATCTCAACACCATCCGCCTCGAGGGCAAACTGGAGACCGAGGACTTCTTTCGGCTCGCCGACCAGAAGGGAATCCTGGTGATGCTCGGCTGGTGCTGTTGCGATCACTGGGAAGACTGGAAGACCTGGACTGCCGACGATCTCACTGTTGCCACGGCATCCCTGCGCTCCCAGTTATTGCGCCTGCGCTCTCATGCCAGCCTGCTGGTATGGCTCAACGGCAGCGACAATGCGCCGCCCGCGAATGTGGAGGGCGCCTATCTCCAGGTCGAGTCCGATATCCATTGGCCAAACCCCACCCTATCGTCCGCGTCAGCCACAAATACCATGCCCGCCGGCCCCAGCGGCGTCAAAATGACCGGGCCGTATGACTACGTGGCGCCCAGCTATTGGTACGTCGATCAGCACAATGGGGGTGCCTTCGGATTCAATACTGAAACCAGCCCCGGCCCGGCCATCCCCTCCCTCGCGAGCAGGCAGAAGTTCTTGCCGGATCCGGATGCGTGGCCCCCAACACCCTCATGGAGCTTTCACTATGGCGGCGGAGAGTTCACCAGCCTCAAAGTCATGGACGAAGCCATGGCAGCCGTCTACGCCAAGCCCCGCTCCGCTGCCGAATACGAGCGCATCGCCCAGACCATGGAGTATGACTCCGAGCGCGCCATGTTTGAGGCCTACGGCAAAAACAAGTACGTCTCTACGGGCGTCATTCAGTGGATGCTGAACAACGCGTGGCCATCCATGATCTGGCATCTGTATGACTATTACCTCGACGCCGACTCGGGCTACTTCGCCGCCAAAAAGGCCTGCGAACCACTGCACATTCAGTACGCCTACGATGACCGGTCGATCGTGGTCGTCAACAGCACCTACAGTCCAGTTGGCAGCCTGCACGCGAGCGTAAAGGTACACGGCATCGGGTGGAACGAGCTCTACAGCGCTGAAGCAGACCTGAACATCGCGGCCGACAGTTCCCAGCAGGTTTTCGATCTCCCGGAGAGACTCTACTCGGGAACCGAACGCATCTTCTTCATCGACCTGACTCTTTCGGATGCAGCGGGCCGCGTGCTAAGCCATAATTTTTACTGGGTGCCCTACACATTGACCTCCTTTGACTGGGCCCGAACCGAATACACCCATACCCCCGCCGAACGCCAGGAAGATCTGACCGCGTTGGCCGCCCTGCCCGCGGCGCAACTCCAGACCCACGCTGAAATCGCTGCCACCGACCATGGCCGCGAGATTCGCCTGCATCTGCAGAACTCCTCCGCGGTGCTCGCATTCCAGGTACGCGCTGCCGTGCGAACTTCCTCCGGCGGCCTCATCGCGCCCGTCTTCTGGTCCGACAACTGGATCGAACTGACTCCCGGCGAAGCCACCACGTTGACAGCAGAGCTTCCCGACAGCGCCGCGGAGGCGCCTGTTGTTCAAATCGATGGCTGGAACATACAACCTGCAACGATCACACCCGAAACTGCCCGGTAGATTGGGCGCTGGCGATCCCGCCTCCATTCAAGGGTGGACAAGTGTGATTGTCAGGTGCAAAACTCTTCCCCATTGGGATATTCGCAAGGTTCCCGTGTTCCCCTTCGGACTGACAACGTTTACACCTGCGCTCGACCAAGGAAAACTCCCGGAGCGGATCCGACCCGAACCCACCCATCGGATGGATACGGAAAATGCCCCAGGAGTTCATCTCGTCGTCAATAGCCACTACCGATTCCGCCACGGGAACTACGGCGCCTCAGCACCCTTGCAGCCGAGCGAGATCCCTGTTGGGAGTGGCGCTCGCCGGCATAGTCTTGATTCCAACAGCGGCTTGTCACCACAACTCCACACGCGCAAGTAGCCCGCAGCACCTGGACTTTAACCAGGATGTCCAGCCCATCCTGGCCAGCCGCTGCTTCAGTTGTCATGGACCCGACCCGGAGATGCGCAAGGCCGGCCTGCGCCTCGATCTCGGCGAGTCGGCCATGAAGAAGCGGCCCGGACATCCCGATGCCATTGTTCCTGGCCATCCCGAACAGAGCGAACTGATCAAGCGCATCGAGTCCACCGATCCCCATCACCTCATGCCGCAGACCGCCCAGGGCGAAGCCAAGCCCATGAAGCCCGAAGAGATTGCGACCCTTAAAGAATGGATTAAGGAGGGAGCCGTCTATCGCCCCCACTGGGCCTTTGAAGTTCCTGCGCGTCCCATTCCTCCGTCCTCAAACGATCGATGGGCAAAGTCACCCATCGACGCCTTCCTCCTCGCGCGCATGAAAAAGGAGGGCCTCAGCCCTTCTCCCGAGGCCGACAAGGCCACCCTTATCCGCCGTGTCACCCTCGACCTCACCGGCTTGCTCCCCACCCCTGCCGAAGTGCATGCCTTTGAGAACGACACCTCCCCGCAAGCCTATGAACATCTCGTCGACGGACTGCTCGCCCGGCCGGCGTACGGAGAGCAGCGAGCCCGCTACTGGATCGACTACGCCCGCTACGCCGACAGCTACGGCCTCCACTACGACAACAGCCGCGACATCTGGCCATATCGCGACTACCTCATCCGCTCCTTCAATAGCAACAAGCCCTTCGATCAATTCGCCATGGAACAGATCGCCGGCGACCTTATGCCCGCCCACAATCTCGATCCCCTCATCGGCAGCGGCTACGTGCGCCTGGGCGTCAGCAGCAACGAAGGCGGCACCATCCCCGAAGAACTGCGCGTCAATATGTGGCGCGAGCGCACCGAGGCCTTCGGCGCCACATTCATGGGCCTCACCGTGGGCTGCGCCGTCTGCCACGATCACAAGTTCGACCCCACCACGCAAAAGGACTTCTACGCTCTTAGCGCCTTCTTCAGCAACATCGATGAAAAGCCCTTCAACGATGACCGCCCCGTCTGGGCTCCCGTCGTCCGCATTCCCAAGCCTCAGAATCAGGAGGCATACGACCACGTCCTGCAACGGCGCTCCGAACTTGCCGCCCAGCTTCGCTCCATGCGCCTCAACGAACGCCAGCTTGTCACCCAGTGGCTCGCGTCGCGGCAGGACCCTCCCCAGCCCGTACCTACCGACAAACTCGTACTGCGCCTGCGTCTCGATGAAGGCGATGGAGACGTCCTCAAAAACAGTGCGCCTCACCCCAGTCCGGCCACCTTCCATGCCACGACCTTGAAGCCCGAGTGGGGCGAAACCACCTGGTTGTGGCCCGACTTCCGCATGCAGGCCAACACCCGCGTCCTCCTCGGCCAGACGGGCGACTACGACACCCCGCAGGCATTCTCATCCGGCGGCTGGTTCATGTTCCGTTCCGCTCCCAACTTCCCCGTGGGCAGCACCTCCGGCGCACTTCTCTCCAAGATGGACACATCGCAACACAATCGCGGCTGGGACCTGGCCATCAAGAAAGGCATCCTCAGCGTCGACCTCGTCAACCAGTCCCCCAAAGAGGATTCAAAGGACAAGAAATCCTCAAAGAAAGATCCACCTGCACCCAAAGAACCCTTCAACTACCCAACTCCCCACGATCTGACGCAAGCTGACCTCACCGCCACCAACAAGCCCAAGGACAAGAAAGAACCGGCAAAGAAGAAAGACGAGGCAAAGCCCAAACCACCCCAGCCCCCGGAGGAGCCAAAGGACACCACTCCGCTGGTTGCCATCAAGGTCGAGGCCATCAATCCTCTTCCTCTCGACGGCGAATGGAAGCACATCTTCTTCACCTACGACGGATCGGGCAAAGCGTCAGGCATCAAGCTCTACGTCAACGGCGCTCTCGTCGCAACGCGCGTCGTCTCCGACACGCTCAACAGTCAAACCATCCGCACACACGCGCCCATGCAGCTGGGATGGCGCTATCCTGACGCCACCCCTGCCAAGGAGACGCGCTACCAGGACATTCGCCTGTACACGCGTTCCCTCACCTCCGCAGAGGCCGGCCGCCTCCCCTTCGAAGACTACGTCGCTGAAATCGCCGCCAAACCCATCCCGCAATGGACCGAAGATCAATGGCACGCCGCCAGCGAGTTCTATCTCAACAACATCGACAAGACCTTTCACGCCGCCCGCGCCGAGACTCGGCCGGCTCGATGCCGCAACTCGACAAGCTCTCGGAAGGCGGCGATCTCACCCAGGTCTCCTGGGAGAAGCCTTCGCTCGCCTATGCTGACGTCTTGACGCGCGGCATCTACTCGGCGCGCACCGAGCGCGTCGAGGCCAACACGCCTCACTATCTGCCCGCCGCTGCCCGCCAACGAACCCCACAACCGTCTCGCCCTCGCAAATGGACCGTGAGCCCGCAGAATCCGCTTACCGCCCGCGTCACCGTCAATCGCATGTGGTACGAGCTCTTCGGCACCGGCATCGTCGAAACCACCGAAGACTTCGGCATCATGGGCCAGCGGCCCTCGCATCCTGAATTGCTCGACTGGCTCGCCGTCGAGTTCCGCGACAGCGGATGGAACATCAAGCACATGTACAAGCTGATGGTCATGTCGGCTGCCTACCGGCAGAGCGCCGCGTCCACGCCGGCACAGCTTGCCAACGATCCGCAGAATCTGCTGCTTTCGCACGGGCCGCGCTTCCGCATGGATGCCGAGATGCTGCGCGACATCGCGCTGCAGTCAGGCGGCCTGCTGGTCGACAAGATCGGCGGCCCCAGCGTCAAACCGTATCAACCGCCAATGTCTGGGAACAGGTCAGCTATCCAACAAGCGACACGCTTATCTACATAGCAGGAGCATGGCGACGCACTCTACCGCCGCAGCATGTACACCTACTGGAAGCGCATGGCGTCTCCGCCCAACATGGATGCCTTCGACGCGCCCATGCGCGACGTGGTCTGCACCCGCCGCCAGCGCACCGACACTCCCCTGCAGGCACTGGTGACCATGAACGACGTGCAGTGGGTCGAGGCCGCGCGCGCCCTCGCGCAGCGCGTCATTCTGGAGGGCGGCCGCCAACCCCAGCAACGCATCAACCTGATGAGTGAAATCCTTCTCGCCCACGATCCGTCGCCCAAAAGCCGAGGCCGTGCTCGAAAGTTCGCTGCAACAGATGCGGCAACACTACGCCGCCGATCCCAAGGCCGCTCGCGAGTTGATCGAAGTCGGCGAGAGTAAGCACGACACCTCCATCCCTGAACCAGAGCTGGCCGCATGGACCATGGTCGCCAGCGAAATGCTGAACCTGGACGAGACAGTGACCAAGTAGTTGAGGGCCACTTATGAAGCAGCATCCGCTTTGTACCGATTGCGAACGAGAACTCGAGCGTCATGGACCTCCCCATCCCCGCTGGCCTCAAGCAGGAATGGGCCGCGCTCGAAACGCGCCGCCGCTTTCTTGGCCGCACCGGCAAGGTGCTTGGCTGGGCCGCCCTGGCCAGCCTCTTCGGCGAGACCGCCCTGCGCGGCGATGCCGCGACGCCGAACCGCCAGCCCGCCTCACCCGGCGCAGGAAGCGTTGAAGCTCCCACACTTCGCGCCCAAAGCCAAGCGCGCCATCTACCTCTTCATGTCCGGCGGCCCGCCGCAGATCGACCTGCTCGATTACAAGCCGAACCTCGCCGCGCTCTATAACAAGGACATTCCCGACTCCGTGCGCGGCAGCCAGCAATTGACCGGCATGACCGCCGGCCAGGCGCACTTCCCCATCGCTCCGTCGCACTGGGCCTTCAAGCGATACGGCCAGACCGGCACATGGGTCAGCGATCTGCTGCCCTACACGGCGCGCATGGTCGACGATCTCACCATCGTCAAGTCCACCAACACCGACGCCATCAATCACGAACCCGCCATCATGCTCATGAACACCGGCAACATGAATGCCGGCAAGCCCTGCCTCGGCTCGTGGCTCTCCTATGGCCTCGGCAGCATGAACGACAATCTGCCCACCTTCATCGTGCTTCAGACCAAGACCAATCCCAAGGAGAACAATCAGCCGGTTTCCTCGCGCCTGTGGAGCAGCGGCTTTCTCTCTTCTGAATACGCCGGCGTCGGCCTGCGCTCCGGCGGCGACCCGGTGCTCTATCTCGCCGACCCCGCCGGCGTCGATCGCGATGTGCGCCGCAAGATGCTCGATGCCGTCGAAGAGATCAATCGCCAGACGCTCGCGGAAATCGGCGATCCCGAAACCAACGCCCGCATCGCCCAGTACGAGATGGCCTACCGCATGCAGTCGTCTGTTCCCGAGCTCGTCGACCTGAGCAAAGAGCCGCAGTCCACCTGGGACCTCTACGGCCCAGACGCCAGACAGCCCGGCACCTTTGCCTATAACTGCCTGCTCGCGCGCCGCATGGCCGAGCGCGGCGTGCGCTTCACCCAGATCTACAAGCGCGGATGGGACGTGCACGACAACGTGACCGGCATGTTGCCCATCATCTGCCAGGAAACCGACCGCGCCTGCTATGCGCTGGTCACCGACCTCAAGCGCCGCGGGCTGCTCGACGACACGCTGGTCATCTGGGGCGGCGAATTCGGCCGCACCGTCTACAGCCAGGGCGGACTGACGCCGGAGAACTATGGCCGCGATCACCATCCCCGCTGCTTCACCACCTGGATGACCGGCGGCGGCGTGCGCCCTGGCATCACCTACGGCGAGACCGACGACTACAGCTACAACGTCGTCAAAGATCCCGTGCACGTGCGCGACTTCAATGCCACCATTCTCCACTGCCTGGGCATCGATCACAACAAGTTCACTTACAAGTTCCAGGGTCTCGACCAGAAGCTCACCGGTCCCACGCCGGCCAACATTGTTCACGGACTCCTGGCGTGAGCCAGACGCAAAATGTGCCTCAGGCGACGGCAATCGTTTCTCGCCAAAGCCGCGCCATGCGCGTCGGTGGATCGCCGCCCTGGCCATCAGTGTGGCTGCTCCTGCTGCTGCCTGAACTCATCAAGCTCGACGGCAAGCCACACGCCGACTGGCAGCAGTTCCTCGGCCGCTTTCATCCTCTCGCCGTTCACCTGCCCATCGGACTCATCGTTCTCGTGCCCCTGCTTGAAATTGCCGGCACCTTCCGCCCCGCTCTGCGCGAGGCCGCAGGCTTTGTGCTGGGGCTCGCATTCGCGGCCTGCCTCGGCACCCTGGTCCTCGGCTATCTGCTCGCCTACGGCAGCTGGCGATACCGGAACCACCTTAACCCGTCACATGTGGGGCGGCATCGCGCTCTCCATCGGCATGCTCCTCTGCCTGCTTGCGCGGCCGTCGTGGTCCACCGGTGCAGTTCCGCGCATCTATCCCGCACTGCTGACGTGTGTACTCCTTACCCTGGTATTCACTGCTCATCAGGGCGGCTCGATCACGCATGGCGCGAACTACCTGACCGAATATATGCCCGCCCCCTTGAAACGATCTCGCCTCCATCCGCTCCACCTCTGGGGCCGCTCCCGACTCGTTCTACGCCAGGCAAATTCACCCCATTTTCGATACCAACTGCGTCGCATGTCACGGCGCCAGCAAGGAACAGGGCGGCCTGCGCCTCGATTCTTATGATTTGCTGATGAAAGGCGGCAAAGATGGCCCCGTCATCGTTCCTAACAACGCCGGCAAGAGCATATTGCTTGAACGCATCACGCTTCCCATCGGCGATCACCACTTCATGCCCGCGGAAGGACGCCCGCCGCTCAAGCCCGATCAGATCGCGTACCTTCGAGCGTGGATTCAGCAGGGTGCATCGCCGACGGCAACTCAACTCGCCGGCGTCTCGCTTCCGCAGACGCTACAAGAACTGCCCATCCAGCCGGTCGGCGACTACAGCGCAATGATGCCCGAAATCCGCCGCATGCAGCAATCGCAAGGCGCCAAGCTCCTGCCCGTCTCCGCCAAGCCTTCCGACGGCCTGATCCTGAATACCGTCGACGCCCCGGCCACCTTCGGCGATGCGCAACTCGCTCAGTTCCAGCACTTCGCCCCCTACATCGTCGAGGCAAACCTCGCCCGCACCGCAATCACCGATGCCGGCTTCGATACGCTGGCAAAGTTCACACACCTGCGTGCCCTTCATCTGGAGGGTACTGCCATTACCGGAAGTGGACTCGCCAGGCTGGCTCCCCTATCCCAACTAAGCTATATAAATCTGAGTGGGACCAAGGTCACCGCAACGGCGCTCGCTCCTTTGAAATCCATGAAAAGCTTGCACCACATTTATCTTTTCAACACACCCGCGCAGCCGCCGCCGGCGGCAGACTCGCCGCAAGCGGCCTCAAATGCGGCGGTCGACAAAGTCGGCAAATAGATCAGCTTTTACTCGATATTCCGTGGCGATCACGCCGGCGGCCGTATCTCGCTCGACGTTCCACCCGCCGCGGGAACATAACACTTCAGCGTGTAATCCATCACCATGCGGTCCGCATTGAACCGCCAGCCCAGCGTGCGGATAGTCCGCTTCATGCGCTTGATCCACCCCCGCGGCAGGCCATCGCGATCCCGCTGGTAGTAGAGCGGAATCAATTCGTCGCGCAGCACGCGATACAGGTCTTCCCCATCGCGGCTGTCATGCACATCCATGTTCGAATGGGTGCGGCCCGTGCCGATCGCGAACCCATTCAGACCGTCGTAAGCCTCCGCCCACCAGCCATCCAGCACCGACAGGTTCAACCCGCCGTTGAGCACCACCTTCTGTCCGCTCGTGCCCGAAGCCTCCAGCGGCCGCCGCGGATTGTTCAGCCACACATCCACGCCCTGCACCAAATGGCGGCCCACGTTGATGTCGTAGTCCTCGATGAAGACAAACTTGTCGCCGAAACTCGGAGTCGCGCATCATCTGCGCAATCTGCTGCAGCACGATCTTGCCCGGCTCGTCGTGCGGATGCGCCTTGCCCGCAAAAAGAAACTGCACCGGCCGCTTCGGATCGTTCACCATCGCGGCCAGCCTCTGCATATCGGCCAACAGCAGATTCGCCCGCTTGTAAGTCGCAAACCGCCGCGCAAACCCGATCGTCAGCGCATCCGGCGACAGCACCTTGATCAGCCGGTTCAACGTTTCGTCCGGCTCCTGCCGTCTTCTCGCCTGCTCACACGCGCGTTGGCGCACAAAGTCGAGCAGCTGCGATTTCAAGCTGAGATGCGTCTCCCACAACTCGCCATCGTTCACGTTCTCGATCTCCGCCCATGTCCGCGCCGACCCGCTGTGGTTCTGCCATCCGACGCCGAGATGCCGATCGTAGAGCCGGCACATCTGCGGCGCCAGCCACGACGGCACGTGCACCCCGTTCGTGATATGCCCGATCGGCACCGCGTCTTCGCTCTTGCCCGGAAACAGAACCTTCCACATCGATCGCGACACTTCCCCATGCAGCGAAGAGACCGCATTCGCACGCCGCGAAAGTTTCAGCCCCAGCACCGTCATGCAGAACTGCTCATGATGATGCGCCGGATTTTCGCGTCCATAGCTCATCAAGGTCTCCTGCGAAATTCCCAGCTCTTCCCGCAGACATCCCAGGTGTTCCTCAATCAGATCCGGATTGAAACGATCGTGTCCGGCGGGCACCGGTGTGTGCGTCGTAAAGACCACTTCCCGTGGTATCAGGCTGGCTGCCGCGTAGAAGTCGATGCCTTCCTCGACCATCCGGTCGCGAATCGCTTCGAACACCGCGAATCCGCTATGTCCCTCGTTCAGGTGAAGCACCCCCGGCGAAATGCCCATCGCCTTCAGCGCGCGATAACCGCCCACCCCCAGCAGCAGTTCCTGCCGAATGCGCGTTCGCCCGTCGCCGCCATACAGCCGCGACGTCAGTTCCAGGTCTTCTGGCGCATTCCCGGCAACATTCGAGTCGAGCAGCAGCAGATCGCAGCGCCCCACCTTCACCTGCCACACCTTCGCCCGCAGCACGCCCCCACGTGTGCGAATCTCCACCACCACCGGCTCCCCGTTCTTGCCGATCGCCGGCTGCATCGGCAGTTGGTTGACATCGGTCTGCAGGTATTCCTCGCGCTGCCAGCCGGAACTGTCCAGCCGTTGCAGAAAATATCCCTGCCCATAAAACAGGCCGATCCCGATCAGCGGAATATCGAGATCCGATGCGCTTTTGATATGATCGCCCGCCAGCACACCCAGGCCGCCGGAGTAAATCGGAAGCGATTCGTGCAGCCCGAACTCCGCGGAAAAATACGCCACCGGCCGCGGCCGCAGCACGCCCGCATGATTCGCGCCCCACGTGCGGTCGGCGTGCAGATACTCCTGCTGGCGCCGGTAGACGTAATTGATGCGGCTATGCAGCACCAGTTCCGTGGCCCGCCGCTCAATCTCCTCCAATGGAATCTCGCTCAGCAGCGAAATCGGATTCTGGTTCAGCTGCCGCCAGCGCGTCGGATTCAAATCGCGAAACAAGCTGATGCAATCGTGGTCCCAGCTCCACCAGATATTCCGCGCCAGCGACCACAGCCGCTCCTGCGCCGGCCCGATAAACCGATCCAGCGTGCGCGCTTCGCTCACCACCGGCGCCACCTGAGCGGCCGCCTCCACCAGCGTGCGAATCTCCGTCTCGCGAAAGATCCGCGGATCCTTGGTCTGCACCACCAGCACGCCCTGCAAAATCCCACGATCAATCAGCGGCACCCCCAGAAACGAGTGATACTCCTCCTCACCCGATTCCTTGAAATACTTGAACCGCGAATGCTTGCTCACATCATCCACCGCGACCGGCAACACCTGTTCAGCCACCAGCCCGGTGAGTCCCTCGTTGAGCGGCATGCGCAGCGTACCGATACAGCGCGGATGCAGTCCAAGCGTCGCCGCCAGCACCAGGTTGGAGCGATCCGGTTCCAGCAGATATGCCGAACACACATCGGTTTTGAATCGAGCCGCGATCAATGCCACCACGTTCATCAGGGTGTCAGCGGGCTTGCCTCCCGCTTCGGTAAGGCTCTTGATGTCGTCGCTGGTTAACACACGATCCTCTTCGGTCTCTTCATAAAGTTGAGTCATCCGTTTTCCCTCTTTCGTTCAATCTCACAGACGGGAAGTTCATGCGCGCCGCGGGAGCCTGGATCGTGACTCTCGAACTGTTCCAATTCAAAATTCTGAAAGCGCGCTCCGGGCGATCGGCTGAAGTGTATGCGTCAGTCATCCTAGAGCATGGGGAATAAGGATCCCATCAAATCCCGGCCAATTGCAAACACATTTCCGGCTCCACGTATAAGGGCCTTTCGTCTCAGCTAAATCCGCATCGTCGCCCCTGTGATCTATACTCAACGGCGTCGTGTGAGCCCTGCCTCGAAAGGGCGTCTGTGGAGCAAGAATGAAAACCTTATCACGCCGCGATCTTTTGAAGACCAGCCTGCTGGCTCCAGCCGCCGTGGTGGCCGCGCATGAGATGGGGCCGCTCGCCACTGCCATGAACATCTCTGCACAGGAGCCGGCTTCCAGTGCCGCTCCCCGCGAAGCAGCAACGCCCGGCGCGGGGCGCGAGCGCCTGCTCCTTGACTTCGGCTGGCGCTTCCACTTCGGCAATGCCGACGACCCTTCCAAAGACTTCGGCTTCGGCAGCGGACGCACCGGCAACTTCCAGAAGACAGGCAATTTCATCGCTGCGGGCAGCATCGCCTTCGATGATGCCGAATGGCGCCCAATCAATCTGCCCCACGACTGGGCCGTCGAGTTGCCCTTCCAGAACGATCCCGCCCTCTCCAGCAAAGGGTTCTATCCCCTCGGCCGCAATTACCCGGCCACCAGCGTCGGCTGGTATCGCCGTGTCTTCGAGCTGCCTGCAGCCGATGCAGGCAAGCGCATCACCCTGGAGTTCGACGGCTCCTATCGCGAAACCATGGTGGTCTTCAACGGCTTCTACATTGGCCAGCACAGCGGCGGCTACGATCCCTTCAGCTTCGACGTCACCGATTTCGCCACCCCCGGCGGCCGAAACGTTCTCCTCGTCCGCGTTGACGCCACCCTCAGCGACGGGTGGTTCTACGAGGGAGCCGGCCTGTATCGCCACGTCTGGCTGGTGAAGACCAATCCCGTCCATGTCGACAAATGGGGAACATTCGTCTCCGCCGAGGTCCGCTCCGGCGAATCCGCACTCACGGTGCGCACTGACATCGTCAACCACGACAAGTCCGGTCAGACTGTGCGCGTCCTCTCCACCATCTTCGATCCTTCAGGGAAAGAAGTAGCCAAAGACGCCGCCACTCCCATCGCGGTTCCTGAAGGCGCCCGGCAAACCTTCGAACAGAAAATCTCCGTCCGACAGCCGCTCCTGTGGTCGCTTGAGGAGAGAAATCTCTACAAGCTGGTCACCGAAGTGCGTACCGGCGGCGACGCCGTCGATCGCTGCGAAACCCGCTTCGGCATTCGCTCCCTCAAGTTCGATCCGCAAAATGGCTTCTTCCTCAATGGCAAATCGGTCAAGGTGAAAGGAACCTGCAATCATCAGGACCACGCCGGACTCGGCGCCGCGCTTCCTGACGCCGTTCAGTACTACCGCGTCCGTAAGCTTCAGGAGATGGGCTGCAACGCCATCCGCACCTCGCACAATCCGCCCACTGCCGAGCTCCTCGACGCCTGCGACGAACTCGGCATGCTGGTCTTTGACGAGACACGCATGATGTCTTCCAATCCTGAAGGCCTGAGCCAGTTTGGCGACCTCGTGCGGCGCGACCGCAACCGGCCCAGCGTCTTCATGTGGTCCATGGGCAATGAAGAGGGTCAGGCCAACACTGAAAAGGGCCTGCACATCCTCACCGCGATGAAGGCCGTTGCGACTACCCTGGACGGTTCGCGCCCCGTTTCCATCGCCCCCATCCGCGCCATCGGCGTCGGCGGCCTCGAAGTTTGCGACGTCATGGGCTACAACTACATGGACCCCGGCGCGGAGGCCTACCACAAGGCTCATCCCGACCGTCCCGTCATTGGAACGGAAACCGTCAGCGCCGTCTGCACCCGCGGCATCTACGTCACCGATCCCGCCAAAGGCTACGTCGGCTCCTACGATCCCTACACCACCACCGGCCGCGCCTCGGCCGAAGGCTGGTGGAGTTTCTGTAACGCGCGCCCGTGGCTCGCCGGTGGCTTTGTCTGGACCGGCTTCGACTATCGCGGCGAACCGTCACCCTACGAATGGCCCAACATCAGTTCGCAGTACGGCATCATCGATACCTGCGGATTTCCCAAGGACACGTTCTACTACTACCAGTCCTGGTGGACCGCGCAACCCGTTCTCCATCTCTTTCCGCATTGGAACTGGCCCGGCATGGAAGGCAAGGAGATCGCGGTCTGGGTCCATTCCAATCTCGACAAGGTCGAGTTGCTCGTCAATGGTCAAAGCCTTGGCGCCAAAGAGATGAAGAAAGATTCGCACCTCGCCTGGAACGTGAAGTACGCTCCCGGCGCCATCGAGGCGCACGGCTTCAAAGACGGCAAGCAGGTGCTGACCGCGAAGCGCGAAACCACCGGACCCGCCGCCCGCCTCGTCATGACCTCCGACCGCCGCGAAGTCTCCGCGGATGGAGAAGATGTCGCCATGTTCGCCGTCGAGGTTCGCGACGCGAATGGCCGCATCGTGCCCATCACCGACAACCTCGTCACCTTCAACGTCTCCGGCGTGGGAAAACTGATCGGCACCGGCAACGGCGACCCTACTGACCACGATTCCGACAAAGGCACATCCCGCAAAGCCTTCTCCGGCCTCTGCATGGCCATTGTGCAATCGAACAAAAAAGCCGGCAGCATCACCGTCGAAGCCACATCGCCCGGCCTCGCATCCTCCACTGTGACCATCGAGGCGAAACCCGCCACGCTGCGACCGCAGCTTGGCACGTGGGAGCGCGAAGTTCCCTCCGGCTCCGGCATCACCGGCCTTTGGCGGCCCGTTCCCGGAGGTGGGCCGACCGGGTTCCTCGCCTTCATTGTGGGTGACGGCACAAGTGTCTTCACGCTCCACCAGGAGGGCGCTAACCTTACAGGTACCGCGGAGGGCGTGGCCGGCGGATTTTTCGGCGGCAACGACGCGCCTCTCCCCATCGCGGATGGCAAAGTGGAAGGCAGCAACGTCTCCTTTAAAGTCGGAACGAGTACTTATTCCGGAAGTCTCAAAGATGGCCGAATCGAATTGCAGCGAACCACGGATCTCGGCTTCCAGCCGCATGTTCAGGAGCAGAATGCCGCCGCATCCCGCCCTGCCATCGGCCCTCCGCCCGACGGCTCAGACCCATCGCGCAATCCGTCCCTGCGCGTTCCATTGAGCGTCACCGTGATTCTGCATCGCGTCGAGCGATAACCCCACTGCTGCCATTGGAAATACAATGCCGCATCGCCGATAATCGCATCGTGCCTCTTGACTGGAGTTGCGGCGGCCTCGCCGAGGGGCTCGCCTGCTACAACAATGCCGGCTTCTTTGACGCCCATGAGCATTGGGAAAGCGTCTGGCTCCAATTACAAGATCCAGACAAAACAATTCCTCCAGGCCTTGATTCAGGTGACTGCGGCCTTTCATCACCTGCAGCGCGGAAACACCGCGGGCGCCGTCTCGCTGCTGCGGCGGGCACTGCAACGCATCGAACATCGTCCCGCTTCTTTCGGCGGCATCGCTGTCATTCCTCTCCGCAACGAGATCGCCGACTGGCTCCGCGCGCTCGAAAGCCACGACCCCGCTCTGCCGAAGCTTCCCCCGCAAATCAGCCTTTTGCCGCATGAATCTGGCTCCGTGCCAGGGCCCTGCAACGCAAAGACGTAACCAAAGGCTGCTCAGAACAAGCGAAGCGATTCCCCCGGCCGGCCGACCTCCGCCGGCGGCAACTGTTTGACCGCAGGCGGCCTGCGATGCGTTCTTACTCGCGGGGCATTGACGGCCACTGAGTCATGCGCCGGTTCAACACCACTGCGGTACACCGCCGACCGCCCCGGCACCGCCGCCACGCGCTCGCCCGGAATCAACACCCCAAACAGATTCATCGGATCGGCCCCGGCAATGGTGATGCTCTCGTCCACATCGCGCCGCGGCGCCTCGCGCAGGCTCTCGACCACCTCCGGCAGCGCAAACTGCTCTCCGCCAAAGCCGCTCACGAATCGTCCACCCCGAACCTCGCCGCGATCTTCAAGGCGTCGCAACATGCGCATCAAAGGGCCCCAGCGCGGGATATTCGACTCCCGCACAACCAGATCGCGAAACACCACGCCGTAGCGCGTCAGCAGCATGCGAGCCGCCGATTCAATGGCCGCATCCGTACGCCGCGCTTCTTCCATCGCATCGCCGGGGGCCTGCATCTCCGCACTGAACAGCGACCAGCGCCCCGCAGCACTGCGCATCTTCCTGTTCGCGGAAGCCGCAGCCGGCTTGCGCTCAGGATCTATCATGGCGCGCAACTGGTCAAAACCGTCCGCCGCCGCAAGCCCCGCCGCCGCAAGCTCCCAC
This sequence comes from uncultured Acidobacteriaceae bacterium, assembly GCA_963737665.1. Taxonomy (GTDB): domain Bacteria; phylum Acidobacteriota; class Terriglobia; order Terriglobales; family Acidobacteriaceae; genus Telmatobacter. The sequence goes on along the minus strand of CAVTTW010000009.1, from coordinate 215,132 downwards.
AGTGCACAGTGCGCCTGCTGCATTGTCAGACCAAGCGAACGCTGCACGTCTTCAACAAAGCACGCTCCTCGCTGCCGCAAGAGATCGCGCGCCCGCAGTGCCTCCGCCGTCAGTGTCCGTTCCAGTTTGCTTTGCTCAACGCACTGATCCGCCAGCGCCAGCACCAGCCAGTCCGATGCTTCGCGCAGATAAAACGTGATCGGCGCAGCGTTTGAAGGAATCACGCGACGAGGACCTGCTCCATCGCCCGCGCCGAACGCCGGGTGCGGCGAGACCCGCCCCCACCCCACCGCACCGGAGAGGCACAGCCGGTCAAGCCAGCGCGGATCATAGTCGGCCACCCGCGCGGGAAGCAGGGTTCGTTCCCATTCAATCGCCGGCGCTTCAAATCCCTCCAGCTTTCCCAACACCTCGAGCAGCCCCTCTTCGCCGGCCAGTTGCGTTTGCGGCGCAACGTGCTGCCATCCCAGCAGCCAGCGCATGAAACGCCGCGGGAGCAACAGGCTCAACCTGCCGTCGCCGCATACCCAGGGTCAGCTTGTGAATCCGCTGAAGAATCCGTCGCTCGCACCATTCGACCTCGTAATCCTCAGTGACCGGCGCCTTCTCAAAACTCCCGCGCATCAGCAGTCCCTGCACCTCCATGGCGATGAAAGTCTGAAACACGCGTGCCGGCTCCAGAGAAAACCGGGCCGCAAACTGCGCTGCCGTCACCGGCCCGAGAAGCTGCAGCCAACCCTGCACGCACTTCTTCACCGCGTCGTCTCTGTCTACGCCCTGGCCGACCTCACCCGGCCACAAGGCCTCCGCCATTGCCAGCCTCTCCGTCGCTATCCAGCACGCCATCGACCGATACTCGCTTGTCCCGCGCTCGCCAGTCCCATATTCGACAGTCTGTGCACGGCCCGTGCGGGCAAGGCGCTCATGGAATTCCACCCAATGCGCGCTGCGCTCCTGGTCAATCATCGCGAGCGGCAACACCACCAGGCTCATCAGCAGGTCGTGCAACTCGTGTTCATCGCGTATGTCCGGCCAGCATTCGCCCCGCACCGTGTCGATGGCTCGCTGGTCAAGCTTGCCTGCTCGCTCGCGCACACTGCCCGGAATCTCGCTCCGCAGCGATACCGCGCGTGCCCTGCGCTCTTCCAACCCCGCCTCATCGAGAAATGCGTACGGGTTCGCATTCAGCAGCTCGTGTGCAAACTGCGACGGCACCGGTGTATCGACGGCAAGGCAGCGAATGCTTCCGTCCTTGATTCCGCGCAGCACCCCAAGCAGCCCCTCGAGATCCATCGCTTCCTGCAGCACATCCTGCATGACCTCGCGCACCAGCGGATGATCCGGTATCTGGATATCGCCCTCGATGTTTTCAAAACACGCCGCCGCCTGCGGAAACACGCTCGCCATCAGGTCTTCGGAGCGCGTGCGCTGCACCTGCGGAGCCACCCGCTTGCCCTTGGAAGACCGCAGCAGTTGCAGACTTCGTCCCGCCGCCCACCGCCACCGCGTCTTGAAGATCGGCGAAGCCAGCGAAGCCTGTTCCAGCAGATCCCTGGTCGTGACTTCGGTCAAGAATTGAAACACATCCGACAGCGGAAAGCTATGCTGCTCGGCCAATGAAATATTGATGCCATTATCGGTAGCGGCAGCCTGCAGCTCAAAGTTGAATCCGCGGCAGAACCGCTTGCGCAGCGCCAGCCCCCACGCCTTGTTGATGCGCCCTCCGAACGGGGCATGCAGGATGAGTTGCATGCCCCCGCCCTCATCGAAAAACCGCTCCGCAATGATAGTCGTCGTGGAGGGAACAGCTCCCAGCACCGCGCGCCCTGCCACGATATAGGCGATCAGTTGCTGCGCGCCCGATGCGCACACTCCGCATTCCGTCATCAGCCAGGACATCGCGGCTGAGACATCAGGGCGCGCCGGGCTGATCAACCCTGGCGCAATTCCCTTCGTTCGCGCCGCAATCTGCTCGCGCAGCTCGCTCACTCCATCACACAGCACGCCGGTCCGCTGCGGCGCTTCGCCCGTCCAGAACGGCACGTTGGGCGGCGCTCCATGCGCGTCCTCCACCAGCACCTGTCCCGCCGCTTCGATCCTCTGCACCCGCCAGCTTGAATTGCCCAGAAGAATAATGTCGCCAGGACTGGAGTCCACGGCGAAATGCTCATCGAGCGTGGCAATCTGTATCCCTTCCGGCTGCAGGATCACGTTAAACAGCGCCGTATCCGGAATCGCCCCGCCGTTCGAAATTGCGATCATCCGCGCCCCACGTCGCGCATGCAACTGCCCGTGAATGCCGTCATGCATCAGGTAAGCACCATAGCGCCCCCGGCTCGACTCAATGCCATTGCACAAAATGTCAACCAGTTCTTCGAACTGCTTCCATGTCAGGTCGCGATACGAATACGCCCGGCGCAGCACATGGAACAGCGATCCCTTGTCCCACGGCTCCGCACCACACGCCGCCACCATCTGCTGCATCAGCACGTCGATGGGATGCGGCGGAATCTCCAGTTTGTCCAGTTCCCCGGCGCGCATCTTGCGCACCAGCGCCGCCTGTTCCAGCAGATCATCGCGCGTCGTCGCAAACAGCCGCCCCTTGGGAATCGCCCCTCGCCAGTGCCCTGCACGGCCCACCCGCTGCACCGCCACGGCGACCGCCCGTGTACTCGCAATCTGACACACCAGGTCCACATCGCCGATATCGATGCCCAGTTCGAGCGACGCCGTCGCCACCAGGATCTTGATCTCGCCCCGCTTCAGGCGCTGTTCGGCATCCAGTCGCAGCGTCCGCGACAGCGACCCGTGATGCGCAGCCACATGTTCTTTCCCCAGCCGCTCGCCCAGCGCAAACGAAATCCTCTCCACCAGCTTGCGTGTGTTGACGAATACCAGTGTCGATCTGTGGCCCTCGGTATAGGCAGCCAGCTTGTCGAATATCTCCTCCCACATCGCATGCGACGTAACCGACGTCAGTTCATCCGATGGCACTTCAATGGCAACATCCATTGCACGCCGCTGCCCCACCTGGATGATCGTCGCGGGCTCTCGCCGCGCATCCACCCCGGTGAGAAACTCCGCCACCAGTTCAATTGGATTTTGCGTCGCCGAAAGCCCGATGCGCTGCGGCGCCCGCATCAACCCGGTAATAAAGGCTCCGGGCGACAACCGGTTCTCGCCGCACACCAGCGCTTCCAGCCGCTCCAGTGAGAGAGCCAGGTGCGCTCCCCGCTTGTCATCGGCGACCGCGTGAATCTCATCGACGATAACGGTGTGTACACGGCGCAGCTTGTCGCGGCTCTTGCCTGCCGTAAGCAGGATGTAGAGCGACTCCGGCGTGGTTACTAGAATATGTGGCGGATTCCTCAGCATCGCCGCGCGTTCGGCGGGCAGCGTATCGCCCGTACGCACGCCCGTCCGAATACCCATCGACAAGTAGCCGCGCTCCAGCGCCAATTGTTGTATCTCCGCCAGCGGGCCATCCAGATTTTTCTGAATATCGTTTGACAGCGCCTTGAGCGGCGAGACATAAACGACTTGGGTCGCCGACGGCAACGATCCGTCAATCGACTGCCGCAGCAGCCTGTCAATACAAACCAGGAACGCCGCCAGCGTCTTCCCCGACCCTGTAGGCGCAGAGATCAGCGTGGGCTTCCCGGCTAGAATGCTCGGCCAGCCACACACCTGTGGCTCGGTCGGTGTCTCAAACCGTGTCACAAACCATTCGGCCGTGACCGGGTGAGCCCAGGAAAGTTCGGCGGGGAAGGCCATGCCCGGATTTTAGCCGGTTCGCCTTTTATTTGCCCAGAGATTCTCGCAAGTTGCAAGAACACAACCGCAATCCACCGGTGGGCCGACGGAATCAGACCCGAGTGTGCGAGTCTGCCCAGGCCTCTCGTAACCGGGCTGCGGCTTCAGTGGCTGGAATTCGCCGCGATGCAACGATTCGGTTTCTATAAGAGGCAATTGCTACGACCCCGGCGAAGATCCCAATCAGGTATAAAGACAAACGCGCCATTCCCGCTCCTCCAGATACGTGGGGTCAGATGCCACCTCACCGTAATAGAGTTGCGTAGATGAAATCCAAGGCTCCCACGCCGCCCAACCCCGCGCTGCGACCGCCGGGAACATCGGGGATGATGACTGCCAAACGCTGTCCCTGAACGAAGAGGTAACGTAAGCTCGCGATGATGACTCGACTCACCACGCCTCTGCGCGCGTTTCCCGCGCTTCTCTCCCTCCTCGCCACTGGCGCAGTTCCCCAGGCGCCGCCCCCAGCCCCCATCGTCTCCACCTCCACGACTCGCCTTGCTCTCAGCGCCTCAGACACGCAGCCCCACCTGGTCTGGATGACCGGCCCCGCCGGTCTCACCCTGCGCAATCGCATCGCAGAAGCGCTTCCCGCCACGGTCGAAATCAACGGCGAACCTGTTCCGCTCACCTGGCATCACCAGCCGTCTCTCGATGTCACCGATCCCCAGCATGCCGTCCTCGTCTACGAGTCCCAATCCCCCCGCCTGCGCCTTCGCTGGGAGTGGCAGGCGCGTGCCGCCTTCGGCCCCATCGAGCACCGCATCACAATCGCGAATCTAAGCACCCGCGAAGTCTGGCTCCCCATGGTCGATTCGCTCCGCCTCGACTGGGTCGTCCCCGCGTCCACCCCACTCAGCAACCTGTACATCGAAAAAGGCGCCGACACCCCATCGCCCCAGGGAACTCATCTTGACCCCCTCCCCGACGGCTATCGCTGGACCGGCAAATCCTCCACCTACGCCTTTCCCATCCCTGGCGAAGCCCGCGAGATCATTCCCGCCGAGATCGTCTACTCTCCCGCCAATCCCCAACAAGGCTGGTATGCCGGCATCGAGTTCAGTGGGCGCACCCGCATCTCGCTCGCCCGCACCGGCGCCAGCGTCCAATCCGTGCTGGGCCTCAATCCCGAACCCGGCCCCTTCCGCACCCGCATGCCGCCCGGTGGCAGCTTTGAAACCCCCACCGTCTTTCTCGGCGCCTTCACCGGCGGACCAGACGGCGCCGGCAACCAGCTTCGTCCCTGGGTGCGCGCCGTGCTCGGCAACCCGCTCACGTGGAAGGACGAGCACTATCCCCTCACCGTCAACAACAGCTGGGGAAGCGGTATGCAGGTGGATGAACCCCTCGCCCTGCGCATGATCGGCGAATCGAAAGAGCTCGGCCTCGAGATGTTTCACCTCGACGCGGGCTGGTTTCGCGGCGTCGGCGACTGGTATCCCGACCCGAAAAAGTTCCCTCACGGCCTGGCGTACATTGCCGACGCAGCCCACCAGCAGGGCCTGCGCTTCGGCATCTGGGTGGACTGGACCCAGGCCGGCCTCGACACCGAACCGGGCGCGCTCAACGTCCACGATCCCAAAGTGCGCAACTGGATGATCACCGACGTCCCGTCCGACTGGAAGCCGGAACAATTCAAAGGCCAGACGATCGACGTTGGCGTGCCCGCCGCCCACGACTACTTCGCCAAAGAGGTCAAGCGCATGGTCGAGACCTATCACCTCGACATGCTTGAACACGACGGCTACCTGGTCGCCGACGGCTGCGTCCGCGACAGACCATCCGCACGCCCCGCCCGATCGCAGCACCATGAAGATCATTCACGACTGGGCTTCGGATTTCGTCATCGCCTCCAACTCCACCGACGTCAGCTATCACGCCGTTCACGCCTACTACGACATCTACGCCACGGCACGCCGCGAGCACCCCGGCCTGCTCTTTGAAATCTGTAACGACGGCGGCCGCATGGTCGATTTCGGCTCCGCCGCCCATGGCGATTACTTCTCCATCACCGACACCTACGATCCGCTCTCCAACCGCCGCGCCTTCTACGACGCCAGCCACCTGCTGCCCTCCGCGATGCTCGAGAGCTATGTCGAAAAATGGCCCGCGCCGCAGCCTGAAAACTTCCTCTACATGCTGCGCAGCGGCATGATGGGCTGGTTCACCCTCATGCTCGACACCACCGCGTGGAGCGCCGACCAGCATCAGGCCGCGAAGCAGGCCATTGCGCTTTACAAGTCCCAACTGCGCCCTCTCATCCGCGACGCCCAGCTTTACCACGTCTCCGCGCGCCCCGACGGCGTGCATTGGGACGGCATCGAGTACTGGGACCCCGCGAGCTCCCACGGCGTCGTCTACGCCTTCCGCGGCGCCATCCCCGGCGAAGCGGAGCACCGCTTCGTCCTCGCCGGCCTCGATGCATCCAGACGTTACCTGCTGCACTTCAACGACGGCAGCGCCCCCGACCGCCTCGCCACCGGCAGCGAATTGATGGCCGATGGACTGCTGGTTCGCCTGCCCGAACCACTCAGTTCTGAACTGGTCTTCCTGAGCGATCAGCCCGGCGGCAAGTAAACCAGGGTCAAAAGCCGGAACCCGTCCGCCCGCAAATCAATCTGGCGGAATCCGCAACCGCCCCCGGGCGAAAGTTGACACGCAAAAGTCTTGAAAGATAGCCTTGCCCCTTGGTAAATCGCAATACTTGACCGTTTCCCGTGCAGCCCAGCCGCGCACGGAAGACTTCCAACCCAGTACGGCGGATCGTCTCACACCCAGGCCCGGGAGGATCGAGCCATGAAGCAATTTGCCCTTGTTGTCTTTCTTTGCGCCTTCTTTCTCACCGCATCGGCCTCAGCCACCCCGATCCCCGTCCTGCTCATCGACGGCCAGAGCGCCGGTCCATACCACAACTGGAAGCTCACCACCCCGATCCTGAAAAAGGAACTTGAGGAGACCGGTCTGTTTCAGGTCACCGTTCTCACCGCTCCCCAGTCGGGCGGCGACTTCTCCGCCTTTCATCCCGACTTCGGCAAATACAAAGTCGTTGTCTCCAACCTCGACTCTCCGGACTGGCCAGCCGACCTGCGCCAGCAATTCGAGACCTTCGTCAGTGGAGGCGGCGGATTCGTCGTCGTTCACGCCGCCGACAACGCCTTTCCCGACTGGCCCGCCTACAACGAAATGATCGGCATCGGCGGCTGGCGTCAGCGCACCGAGAAGGCCGGACCCATGTGGTACTTCAAAGATGGCAAGCTGGTCTCCGATCCGGCGCCCGGCCACGCCGGCGCCCACGGTGCGCGCCGCCCATTTCAGATCGTCACCCGCGATCCGGATCACCCCATCATGAAGGGCCTGCCCGCCGCCTGGATGCACACGCCCGACGAGCTCTACGGAACCCTGCGCGGTCCCGGCAAAAACATGACCGTGCTGGCCACCGCCTACTCCGATCCCGCCAACTCCGGCAGCGGCCACGACGAACCGATGCTGATGGCACTCACTTACGGCAAGGGCCGGGTGTTCCACACCGTCCTCGGCCACGATCCGGTGGCCCTCAGCGGCGTCGGCTTCATCACCACCTTGCAGCGTGGCACTGAATGGGCCGCTACCGGCAAAGTGACCCAGAAAGTCCCACCCAGCTTTCCCACCGCCGACACCGTCAGCTACCGCACCGACATCGCCAACATGGACCCGGCTGTCGCCAAGGGAACGACCGTCACTGCCACCCCGCTCGAACCCTCCGGCGGGTCTGCTTCCGGCCGCCCTGCCATTACCGGCATCTCGCACATCACCCTCTATGCCGACGACTACCCCAAGTCGCAGCAGTTCTATCGCGACCTGCTCGGCTGGGACCAGGTGCCTGCAACTCAGTCGGGCCCGGGCGTCCGATACTACGCCAATCACAGCCAATATGTTGAACTGGTCTCGCCGCCCGTCCCCGGCCAGCTTGAACGCCTCGACAGCGTGGCGTTCTCCACTTCCGATGCCGAGGCGCTGCGCCGCTATCTCGCCGTCCACGGCGTGCCCGTCTCACCCGCCGTTACCACCAGCGCCGATGGCACCCGCAGCTTCGTCGCCCACGATCCGGAAGGCAACAAGGTCGTCTTCCAGCAGGACAGCTCCGAACCGCTTCCCGAGCCCGCGTCAGCTGCACACAGCCTCAGCTCCCACATCATGCATGCCGGCTACATGGTCCGCAACCGCGCCGCCCTCGACCACTTTTACAAAGACCTTCTCGGCTTTCACCTCTACTGGCAGGGCGGCAACCCCGACACCCGCGTTGATTGGGTCATGATGCAGGTTCCCGACGGCACCGATTGGATCGAGTACATGCTTTACCTGCCGGCCAGTCCCTCGCTGGCCCAACTGGGCAGCGCCGACCACCTCGCCCCCGGCGTCGTCAGCGTCGCCGATCTTCAGCAGAAGCTCGAACAGAAAGGCTGGAAGCCCGCGCCCGGCAAGAATCCCCAGGTGCTCGGCGTCGACGGAAAGATGCAGCTCGATCTGCTCGACCCTGACGGCACACGCGTCGAATTCATGGAGTTCAAGCCCGTCAAGACCGCCTGCTGCTCCGCCTACACCGGCGTCCAACCGGAACCCTCGGCCGCCTGGTAGGCTGTTCCGCCCTGGCCGCCCCGTCGCCGAGCCTCGCACTCCGGTGCATCGTACTTCGCTTTCAGCGCGATCTGCATGCTGGGCCTGGGACTGCGCGAGCGCGGCACTCCAGCCGCCGGCCCTCTCCTCGCCAGTCACCCGCTGCCCTCGGCCTGACATACGGACGCCAGGGTGTCAGGGTGAGGGTGCCCCATATCTGCGACGTCTTTTGTCGCAGATGTGGGATTCCCACTGCACACCAACGGACGCCAGGGTGTCAGGGTGAGGGTGCCCCATATCTACGACGTCTTTTGTCGCAGATGTGGGATTCCCACTTCACACCCACACGGACGCCAGGGTGTCAGGTGAGGGTGCCCCATATCTGCGACGTCTTTTGTCGCAGATGTGGGATTCCCACGCAGTCGCGATACAGATAGTCGCCGAGCGGTCCTGAACCCGAGCGGCCTGAACGGAAATCAGAATCCTTGCGAGTTCAACCCTCAACAGACATAAAGCCGCCGCCCGCAGCGACGGCTCTTATCCACACATCTCTTCAGGGTTACAAGACCGTGTTCCGCGCGATCACCTCGCGATACCACTCCGCGCTCAGCTTCGGGGTCCGCTTCTGGGTCTTGAAATCCACGTAATGCAGCCCGAACCGCTTGCTGTAGCCATCCGCCCACTCGAAGTTGTCCATCAGGCTCCACAGGAAGTAGCCCTTGACCGGATAGCCCTCCGCCGCCGCCCGATGCAGCTGCGTCAAGTGGTTGCGCAGGTACATCAGGCGATCGGTGTCGTCCACACGCCCCGCGGGCGTGAGAACGTCCTCAGAAGAGGTTCCATTTTCAGTGATGTAAATGGCCGGGACCTTCCACAGATCGACAACGTTGCGCACCCCCCAGTAGATGCATTCCGGGCCAATCGTGAGCCACGGCGAGGCCATGTGCGGGTAAGAAGCCGGATGCGGCTCGACCGCAAAGCCCATCGGCGAATCATCGGCGCGCACATATTCCGGCGTGTAAATGTTCAGGCCGACGAAGTCGAGTTTGCTGCCGATGGCCTCCATGTCTCCCGGCTCTACCTTGGGCGCATTGGCGCCTTCGTGCTCGAGGTACTCGCTGGGATACTTGCCCTCCATGATCGTGGTGAGGAAAGGCGCATTCCCGATGCGTGTGGCCTTCCGTGTGGCCTCGATGTGCTCCCTGGTTTCCATCACCGGGCAGTAGACGACGGCATTCTCCGCCAGCCCCACCTGCGTGCCGCTCGGGGTATTGGCGCGGATCGCCTGCACTGCCAGTCCATGCGCCAGGATGGCGTGATGCCGCACCTGATTCGCCGGTCCGGCGGCAAGCTTCATGCCCGGCGCGAACTGCCCGATGCGATAGCCCAGATCGGTGAAGCAGACCAACTCGTTGGTGGTCATCCAGTGCTTCACGCGGTCGCCCAGATGCTTGGTCGCGTAAGCCGCATATTCGCCAAACGCCTTTGACGTTTCGCGCGACTGCCAGCCGCCCGGAAGCGCCGCCGGCGTATCCCAGTGAAAAAGCGTGACGTAGGGCGTGATGTTGTTGGCCAGCAGTTCATCGACCACGCGGTTGTAGTAGTCCAGCCCCTTCGCATTCGGCGTTCCCGTTCCGGTGGGAAAGATGCGCGACCATGACATCGACATGCGATAGGTGCTCACGCCCAGCGCCTTGAGCAGCTTCACGTCCTCCTTGTACAAGTGATAGGAATCGTCGGCCACGTCGCCCGTGTCGCCATCGTGCGTCTTGCCCGGCGTGTGCGCGAACACATCCCACAGCGACGGCCCGCGCCCGTCATCGCGCGCGCCGCCCTCGATCTGGTACGCCGCCGTCGCGCAACCCCACAAAAAACCCTGCGGATACTGCAGCCTTGATGGCTCGGGCCCCCCCTGGCCAAAGGTCAGTTTTGGAAACGAAAATCCCGAAAAAGCAGCCGCCGCCGAAGCTGCCGCCGCCTTGCCGAACAACCGACGCGTAATACCCTTCATACAGAACCCCGATCCTGTCCAGAATTGTGCAAAAACGTTTTAGCAGAGCACGGCAACGATCGGCAAGCGCCGCCGGCACATCACGATCCGGAGCGGATTCGCCGACAGAAAGGATGCCTTTCTAATTTCGGGATACTGACAGGAACGGTAACCTTCGTACGCCGGAAGAACTGACTCGGTCGCAAAGATCAATCTCTGGTGAAAATCGACGGCAGGCCATTGACCTGCCGTCACCCCGGGCCTAGGTTCCAGATATGGAAACATCGAACTTCGACGCGCTGTTGACTGACTACAAGGCCGCGGTGGACCGCTGGGTCCAGGCCATCCGGGCGGAAGAATCCCTGGCTACATCCGATCATTCGATTGTCCAGATGGAACGTTGGGACGACGCCGGATTTGTTATCCAGCGGGCCGAAGACGCCGTGAAGGCCGCGCGCGTCGCCTATCAGGATGCGTTGCGCCAAAAAAACTACGGCTTCTGAGGCACTGCCTCAGAAGCCGTATTCCCGTATAATCCGCAGAAATTCCGCGGAGCCTCTTACATTTCCTTGACGCCCTCGACAAACGCCTTCAGCTTGCGCGAACGCGACGGGTGGCGCAGCTTGCGCAGCGCCTTGGCTTCGATCTGGCGAATGCGCTCGCGCGTTACCTGGAAGCTCTGTCCTACCTCTTCCAGGGTGTGTTCGGAGCCATCTTCCAGGCCGAAACGCATCTTGATCACCCGCTCCTCGCGAGGAGTGAGGGTGCGCAGCACCTGGGAGGTGTACTCCTTCAGATTCACGCTGATCACGGCCTCGGATGGCGAAACCGCCTGGCGATCTTCGATGAAGTCGCCAAGATGCGAATCTTCCTCTTCGCCGATCGGCGTCTCCAGCGAGATCGGTTCCTGCGCGATCTTGAGCACCTTGCGAACCTTGGCCACCGGAATATCCATGCGCCGCGCGATCTCTTCGCTCGACGGCTCACGGCCCAGCTCCTGCACCAGCTGGCGGCTGGTGCGAATGAGCTTGTTGATGGTCTCGATCATGTGCACCGGAATACGGATCGTCCGCGCCTGGTCCGCAATCGCGCGGGTAATGGCCTGGCGAATCCACCAGGTCGCATAGGTCGAGAACTTGTAGCCGCGGCGATATTCAAACTTGTCCACCGCCTTCATCAGGCCGATGTTGCCCTCCTGAATCAGGTCGAGGAACTGCAATCCGCGGTTGGTGTACTTCTTGGCGATGGAGACCACCAGGCGGAGGTTGGCTTCGATCAGCTCCCGCTTGGCCTGCTCCGCGTCCATGTCGCCCTGGATCATCTCGCGCTGCGTACGCTTGAGCTCGATGATCGACACACCCGCGTCGGCTTCGATCTTCTCCAGGTCGGTTCGGCAGTTCTTCTGCTGGCGGCGGTACTCCTTCTTCAGTTCCTCGCTCTTCGAGGCGTCGAATTTCTGGTCCAGCGACCGGATCTGCCGTTCCAGCGTACGCATGGTGTCGACGGTCTTGTTGACCTTGTCGAGCAGCCGCTTGCGTTCGAGGCCCGTGTACTTCAGCTCGCGCACGATGCGGGAGATGAATACCCTCTCGCGGGCGATCATCCAGCGCAGGTGCCGCGCTTCCTTTGCCTTGGCCTTCACGGCCGGCGTAGCCGCCTTCTCTTCAAAAGCGGCGATCTTCTTCTGGTGCTTGACCAGCGCGTCGATGCGCGCCACGGTGGAGCGCACCCGCGCCTGCACCACGTCTTCGGTCAGCTCTTCTTCGTCGAAGACCACGACCTCTTTTACGTTGCGCACGCCGCGCTTCAGATCTTCGCCCAGCGCCACGATCTCGCGAATCACGATCGGGGAGCGCGAGATGGCCTTAAGCACCCGCATCTGCCCCCGCTCGATGCGCTTGGCGATCTCGACTTCCCCCTCGCGCGTCAACAGCGGCACGGTACCCATCTCGCGCAGGTACATGCGCACCGGATCGTTGGTCTTTTCCAGCGTCCCCGGCGTCAGGTCGAGCTCGACGTCTTCGCCCTCTTCCAGCTCGAAATCCTTGTCCGCGCCGAATTTGGGGCTGTCGAGCAGGTCGATGCCCTGGGTGCCGATGGTCGTGATCAGATCGTCGATGTCGTCGGCCGAGGTCATCTCCTCCGGCATCATGTCGTTCACATCGCCGTAAGTCAGATACCCCTTCTCTTTGCCGGTATCGATCAGATTGTGAATGTCGTCTTCAAACTTGTCGTCAATAGCCAAAATATCCCTGCTCTCTGGGTCGTTTGCCGGGGCGACCACTCCCGCCCGGATTCTCTGCCAGGTCCGCCGTCCCTGTCAGCCATCTCCCGGTGTTTCATCCAATAGACGACCGCCTTTCTGGGAGGATGCGGCCATGATGGAAACGGTTTTCACACGTTTCGGATCACACCGACGCGCAGAATACTCCCGCGGAACTGGAGAAAAATCCAGCCCACGCAGACGTACCTGCGGCATCCGCACAAGACAGCGGTGTCGAATAATTGCTCGGAACAGGATGATCGCGCTTCAGGATTCTCCTGGGTCGCCCGCGAGCCGCAGCTCATGTGTGGGGCAAAAAGGGGCGCGCATCCTCACAGAGATCAATAGATTACCATGCCCTGCCTGACCGTTACCAGCGGTATTTGTGAACAATTTCAGACTGGGAATCAGTACCCTCATCGGGCAGCTTCTCCGCCGGGCGGAAACCCCTATACCGTCTACCCGCCCCGATCCTGTTCATTAGACGCAAATATAAGCCGGTTTGGCGCAGATTCTGGAATGCATTGCCGGGCGATCTATCGATCTGCCGGGCTTTGGTTGTGCAACAGCCGCAAGGCCCGGTCCAGTTCCAGCTTCTGCTGGGTCAGGAGAGCGAGTTCGGCAAAGTCCCCGCGACGCTCCGCCTCTGCGATCAGGCCGCGCAGTTCCCGCTGCCGGTTTTCGATGGCGCGTTCGTGAATGTGCTGCAGTGAGCTGGCAACTTCCGACTCCTCCGGCGGTTTTGTCTCCCCCAGCAGCACCTCCGCCAGCAGCGCTCGCTGCGCGGCGTCCTCCACCACTTCCATGGGATCGTTCGCCTGCCGCGAGGCCAGCGCCCGTAGCGCCGGAAACGACCCAAGCTGCTCGAACCACGCCGGTTGCTGCAGCAGCGCCTCGGCCGCCAGCCGCCGCGCTTCCTCATGCTCCGGATCCACCACGGCCAGCGCACGAAGCAGCACCCGCTCCACCTCCGTCAGCACCGCCGCTCGCACTTCGATGTGGTCGCGCCGTTTCAGCGCGGCCTGGCGCAGTTCCTCGCGCAGCACCGCAGAATCGATCCCCAGTTTCTGCGCCGCATCGTGCGCAAACTGGTCCCGGGCCAGCTTTTCCGGGATGCGCCGGATGTGGGGCAGAAGATAGTTCATCGCCTTCACCTTTTGATCCGCGCCGGCCCCCGGAAACATCTGCCGCGCCCGCTCGATGAGGTAATCGGCCTGCGAGCGCGCCGCCCGCACCGCGCCCGAATAGGCCTCCACGCCCCGCTCGCGAATAAAGCGGTCCGGGTCCAGGCCGCCGTCGAGGGTAACGATCCGGATCGAAAAACCCTCCTCGGTCAGCAGGCTGATCGACTTTTCCGCCGCGTTGGCTCCGGCCGCATCGGGATCGAAGTTCACCACCACATTCGAAGTGTGACGGCGCAGAATCGCCACCTGCTGCTCGGTAAAGGCGGTTCCGCTGGTCGCAATCACGTTCTGGATCCCGCGCAGGAACACGGAGATACAGTCCATCTGCCCCTCGACCAGCAGCGCAAACCCCGCCTGGCGGATCACGCTGCGCGCCTTGTCGAGGTTGAACAGCACCTGTCCCTTGGAATAGAGCGGCGTCTCCGGCGAATTGATGTACTTCGCGCCGGCCTTTTCGCCCGTGTCGAGAGTCCGGGCGGTGAAGGCAATCACCCTGCCGCTCTCGTTGGCGATGGGAAACATCACCCGCCTGCGGAAACGGTCGTAAAGCGGGCCCTGGGTTCCGTCCCCCTGTTCCTTGGAGCTGAATAGCCCGCTGGACCGCAGCACATCGCCATCGGCCATGCCGCTAAGGCGCTCTCGCAGTGCATGAAAGGAATCGGGCGCATAGCCCATTCGAAACGTCTTGATTCCCTCCGGAGACAGTCCGCGCCCGGCCAGATATTGGCGCGCCACGGCGCCCTCGGGCCCGCGCAACTGCTCCTCAAACCACGCTGCGGCAGCCTCATGCAGATCGAGCAGTTTGCGGCGCAGCCGCGCCTCGGCAGCCTCCTCGGGCGACGAGTATTCCTTCTTCGGGAGCGGAATTCCGCATTTCTGGGCAACGATGCGGACGGCCTCGGGAAACGAGACGTTCTCAATTTTCACCACAAACGAAAAGACGTCTCCCGAAACTCCGCAGCCGAAACAGTGATAAAACTGCCGCACCGCGTGGACAGAGAAGGACGGCGATTTTTCCTTGTGAAACGGGCACAAACCGGAATAATTCGTAGCCCCCGCCTTGCGCAGGCGGATGTAGCCCTCCACCACCTTGACGATATCGGCCTGCTGCTTGACGGTTTGTGCGAAGTCGGACACGGAAGGGTATGTCCTCAAGGATAAGGCGCAAAGCTACCCCTCGCGGTTGCGGAAAACGTGGCGGATTCTCCCCCGGCGCGGAAAGCGTGTGGATCAGCTTTAACGGGGCTCCGCCCTATCGGCGTGTCGGGGCAAATTCGGAGCGATGGCGGCTGTAGGTGAAGTAAATCACCAGCCCGATCGACAGCCAGATAAAGAAGCGGAACCAGGTGATGATGGGCAGTCCGGCCATCAGCAGGAAGCAGAACAGCATGCTCAGCAGCGGGATCACCGGCCCAAACGGGACCCGGAACCCGCGATGCCGCTCCGGCTCGCGATAGCGCAGAATGATCACCCCGATCGATACCAGCATGAAGGCGAACAGGGTACCGATGTTCGACAGGTCGGTCAGCAGTTCGATGTCGAACAGCCCGGAGGGAATAGCCACCAGGAACCCCGCCACCCAGGTCGAAAACGCGGGGGTCCGGAACAGGGGGTGCACGTTCGAAAAGATCTTGGGCAGCAGCCCGTCGCGGGACATTGAAAACCATACCCTTGACTGGCCAAGCTGGTAGACCAGCAGCGACGAGATCATCCCCATCATCGCGCCGACCAGCACGATCAGGCGGATCCAGTGCAGCGGGTGACCGCCCGGCAGAACGGACAGCTTCTTGAGCGCATTCACCACCGGCGCCGCATCGTCCACCATCGACTGCCACGGCACCAGGCCCGTCAGCGAGACGGCCACGGCAAGATACAGCACCGTGCAGACGATCAGGGTTGCGATGATGCCGATGGGCAGGTCCCGCTGCGGCCGTTTGCACTCCTCGGCCGCCGTCGAGACTGAGTCAAACCCGATGTAAGTGAAGAAGATGATGGAGCCGCCGGTCAGCACACCCGACCAGCCGTTGGGCATGTAGGGATGCCAGTGGGCGGGATGGATGTATCCGGCTACCGCCACCACGAAGATCACGATGGCGACGATCTTGATACCGACCATGCCGTTGTTCACGCTGGCCGACTCGCGGATGCCGCGCACCAGGATGACCGTCAGTAGCAGCACGATCAGGAACGCCGGGATGTTGAAGCCGAAATGCCACCCGGCGTTGTAGAGCACGTTCCCCTGCAGGTCGGTCATGCCGTCGGAGAGATAGGCCGGCGTGATCCATTTGAGGGGCGGCTGCACCCCGAACCAGTCGAGAAAATCGACCACGTGCGCGGCAAAGCCTACGCTCACCGTCATGTTTGACCCGGCGTACTCCAGGATCAGGTCCCAGCCGATGATCCACGCCACCAGCTCTCCCATGGTGGCGTAGGTATAGGTGTACGCCGACCCCGCGATGGGGATCATCGAGGCCAATTCGGCATAGCAGAGCCCGGTCAGGGCACAGACAATCGCCACCAGCACCAGCGAAAGCGAGATCGCCGGCCCCGCTCCGGGCCGGCCGCCCAGCGCGGTGTGGTGAATGATGTAGTCCGCCAGCGGCGTGTTGACGACGCTGGTAATGCTCGATTTGCTGCCCGAGATCGCCGTTCCAATGACAGTGAAGATGCCCGAGCCGATCACGGCCCCTATGCCCAGCGCGGTCAGCGACCACGGCCCGAGGGTCTTTTTCAGTGCGTGCTCGGGTTCCTCCGAGTCGCGGATCAGCTTGTCAATGGATTTGCGGGCGACCAGTTGGCTGGGCAGTCTAGTTCTCCTCTTTCAATCGAATGCGTTTCCGGGTGGAGCGGGAATGCTGTCAATTGCGGGATGCTGCTAAGCGGGAGAGTCACTACCTTCGGGGACCGGACTGGCAACCGGGCTTGAGATTCGGCTTCAAGGCGTCCGGATCAGGTTAGTTTAAACCCGATCCGGGCCCTTTTCGCCGCGTCCGCAGCCTAGCGCTTCGACTGGCCGCGGGCCAATTTCTTGATCTTCTTCTTGTTCGCGCCGCGCGGTGTTGTCCGCTTGGCCTTGGGAGCGGCCTTCTTGCGGGCGGCGCGCTTGACTTTCTTTCGTTCCAGCTTGTCTTCGATCTTGGTGGTGTTTGCCACGTGTAACCTCTTTCGCTGCTATTTCTTCACGTCTGGGCCGGCTTTAGCGGGAGATGTGCCCTTTCATGGTAACAGCGATTCGACGGCGGCGAAAGCCGCGATTCCACGGTCTCCTCACCCCTCAGGCGTGGCCAACAGCCCTGACGATCCCCGGCGGCGATCGTCAGCCGCCGAGGTAAATCACCCGCCCGGTTCCCAATTGCCGGCCTTCCCTTGCCAAAGAGCCGCTATTGTCCGCCCCACAGCCGGGCCGCCATCATCTCGTAGCCGCGGCGGAATCCTTCCCGGTAGTCGTGCCAGGCCTCCGGAGGTACATGGGGATTGCGATATTCCTCGCGGTTCACGACGTCCGGCCGCCGGTGGTTGCCAAAGTCCTTGCGCGCGCCCTCGACTCCGTCCTGGAAGCCGCGCCGCCCGATCTCGGTAAACCGCTCCGGAGGCTGCCACTGACCCGGTTCGCCGCGGCCCTGCCATGCCGGTTCGCCGGAAAGCTGCGAGATCGCCACTTCGTATCCACGCATGAAGCCTTCGCGAAACTCACCCGCCATCTCCGGCGGAACGGGGGGATTGCGGAACTCCTGGTGGTCGTCCGGGTCGGTGCGGTGTTGCATCTGGACGTCCCTGCGCGCCGCTTCCACGCCCTCGTGATACCCGCGCCGCGCCGCGTCGTTGTCCAGAC
Source organism: uncultured Acidobacteriaceae bacterium (assembly GCA_963737665.1). Taxonomy (GTDB): domain Bacteria; phylum Acidobacteriota; class Terriglobia; order Terriglobales; family Acidobacteriaceae; genus Telmatobacter. Next base: position 197,457 of record CAVTTW010000009.1, on the reverse strand, counting down.
CACGCATGCCCCATCCTTCCCACGCCGGGATGTTCGGTTGCGGCTGGGGAACCGGCGGTGGAGGCGGAGGACCACCCCACAGGTGCGATGCTGCGGTTTCATAGCCGCGCCGATAAGCGGCGCGGTAGACTTCCCGCACCTCGGGCGGAAAATTGGCATTGCGATATTCTTCGCGGTTGTTTACGTCCGGATTGCGATGATTGCCGTAATCCCGGCGCGCGCCTTCCACGCCATCGTGAAATCCGCGCCGTTGGATCTCGTTGAACTCTCCGGGAGGCATCTCCCACGGTTCCTGGCCATACGCGACCGGCTCAGCCGGCACGGAAGAGGGTCGGGCCACGGCAGGGAGGGCCGAGAGCAGTGTGGCCGCAAGTACAGGAATGACAAACCGATTCAGGGTCATCTTTCGTTTCTCCTTGGTAGAGGAACGCAAGAATACTACGAGAGTTGTGCTGCTGGCTGCCTTTGGCTGTAAATCTGGCTGGGCGCTGGCCCATTCCAGGCGGCGCTAGGCCTTTTCTGCTAGACCTTTTCCAGGTTGGCGAACTTCTCCATCAGCTTCTTCATGCCGTGGCGAGCGAACATCACCGTGAGCTTGGCATCTTCGCCATCGCCCTCGCGCAGCAGGATTGTGCCCTCGCCGTACTTCGAATGGCGCACGCGCTCGCCCTTTTTCAAGCCCGCGGCCCCCGTAGGCGCGGGGATATCCATCTTCGGCCGGGCCAGGAAGCCGGGCTTGCTCACCCCGCCCTTACCGCCAAAGAAACGCGCAATATTGTCGATCGAACGCGGCGCGTCCGCGCTTTCGCCCTTTGCTGAAGAGTTTTGGGCACGGGAGAGCCGAGGCGCCTCCTGGCTCTCATCCTCATAGTTGTAGTGCCGGGTTTCAAATCCATCTCCGACGGCGGCCGGGCGCCCAGCCCCGTAGCCAGACCCATAGCGGACGTTGGCCCAGGCCGGCGCCCGGGTGCTGCCCAGGTTCTCGATGAGCTGATTTGGCACTTCTTCGAGAAAGCGCGACGGAATGCTCATCTCCGGAGCATCGTTTCCATAGCGGCGGCGATAGTGCGCGCGGGTCAGGATGAGGGTGTTCATGGCGCGGGTCATGCCCACGTAGCAGAGCCGGCGCTCCTCCTCCAACTCTTCGGGATTGTTGAGGGTACGGGAGTGCGGAAACAGTCCCTCCTCAAGCCCGGCCAGGAATACGAGCGGAAATTCCAGGCCCTTGGCGGCGTGCAGAGTCATCAGCGTGACCCTCGCGTCAGGATCGTACTGGTCGGTGTCGGAGGCCAGCGCCGCGTGGTCGAGAAAATCTGCCAGCGTCTCGCCGCGCACTTCGGCGTCGTGCGCGGCGTTGGCCAGTTCCTTCAGGTTTTCAATGCGGCTGAAGGCTTCCGGCGAGCCTTCCGCCTCAAGGGCCTTGATGTAGCCGGTGCGATCGATGAGAAAGCGAATCAGTTCCGGCAAGGTAGCCGCATCGCCAGGGGCCCGAAAGCCCTCTACCCGGTCTGTTCCCTCTCGATCGCGCCCATCTCCGTTCGTTGCGCCGGACCCTCCGGCGGTAAAGCTCAAAATCGGCGAGACTCCAGCCTTAGCCGCAGCCGGCTCCGGCTTTTTCTGCCCGGGCATCTTGAGGAAAGGCCTTCCAGGCGCCTCGGCGAACGGTGAAAAGCTCGCCGGATCGAGCAGCGTCAATTGGTTTGCGTTCCCGCCAAAGCTGAATTCGGTCGCTGACTCCAGCGCCGCCACTGCTTCGCGACTTTCTTCCGGCGCCGGTTCGGCCGCGCCAAAGGAGAAATCCGCATCGCCCTCCCCGGCCGCATCCTCCGCCACATCGGCGGAGAGCTTTCCCGCAAAGTCGGGGTCCATCATGGCCTGCGCATCGAGGATGAGCTGGCGAAACGACTCCAGCGCCATCAGCGCGCGCGTGGGAATGAGCCGGTTTCCGATGGCGGCGCCGATGGCGTCCCAGGTGGAAGTGCCGGTTTCCAGGCCGAGCCGCTCCAGGGTTTCGAGAGTGGTCTTGCCGATGCCGCGCGCCGGGGTGTTGATGACCCGCTGCAGGGCCATCGAGTCATGCGGGTTGCGCACCAGGCGCAGGTAGCTGAGCAGGTCCTTGATCTCGGCGCGCTCGTAGAAGCTGAATCCGCCCACCATGGTGTAGCGGATGTTGTAGCGGCGCAAAGCCTCTTCCACCAGCCGCGACTGCGAGTTGGTGCGATAGAGCACCGCGCAGTGCGCCTCATCGCCCGACTCTCCCGCCTCGCGCAGGAACTTCTGGATCTTGTCGGCGATGAAAAGAGCCTCGTTTTCGCCGTCGGGAGCTTCGTAGTAGCCCACCAGCGAGCCGCCCTGGCGATCGGTCCACAGCTTCTTGCCTTTGCGGCGCAGGTTGTTGGCGACGACGGCGCCGGCGGCCTCAAGAATGGTCTGCGTGGAGCGGTAGTTCTGCTCCAGGCGGACGATGCGCGCGTTGGGAAAATCCTTTTCGAACTCCAGGATGTTGCGGATATCGGCGCCGCGCCACGAATAGATGCTCTGGTCCTCGTCGCCCACCGCGCAGACGTTTTTGGCCTCGCCGGCCAGCAGTTTCATCAGTTCGTATTGCGGCCGGTTGGTGTCCTGGTACTCGTCGACAAGGATGTAGCGGTAGCGGCGCTGGTACTTTTCGCGGGTCGCGGACGAAACCTTGAGCAGCCGGACGGCCTCGAGCAGCAGATCGTCGAAGTCCATCGCGTTGTTCTTGCGCAGTTCGGCTTTGTAGGACTGGTAGATGTGCGCGATGCGGTCGCCGTTGGGATCCTTGGAGCCGAGGTAATACTCCTGCGGATCGACCATGTGGTTCTTGGCCCAGGAGATACGCCCGAGCACGGTGCGCGGCGTCAGCTGCTTGGTGTCGATGCCCATGCGGCGCATGATCTGCTTGACGATGTTGGACTGGTCGTTTTCATCGTAGATGGCAAAGGAGCGGGTGAGCCCTTCGCCGTTGACTTTGAGGGCTTCAATGTCCCGGCGCAGCATGCGCACGCAAAGAGAATGAAAGGTGGCGATCAGCGGCTTGGCCAGCGAGGCGTGCCCCAGCAGCTTTTCGACGCGCTCGCCCATCTCTTTGGAGGCCTTGTTGGTGAAGGTGACGGCGAGGATGGAATCGGGAGCAACGCCCTTTTCCTGGATCAGCCAGGCGATGCGGCTGGTGATCACGCGGGTCTTCCCCGAGCCGGCGCCGGCCAGGATGAGCAAGGGGCCCTCCGTGGCCTCGACAGCAGCCCGCTGTTCGGGATTCAATTTGGCAACGAGTGGCTGCGACAAGGCGGCGTCCGGCAGGAAGTTTCCTTCTCCAGTTTACCTGTTTCGCCGTTTCTCTGCCCCCAGGTGGCCGACCCTGCTCAACGAGGGTTAGTTTTCTGCAGCTTACTGGCAGCGGCAGCCTTTTGATCGGCGCGACGCACGGCCTTGGGCTGTTTCCCAGGCTTGGGCCGGCAACTTCCCTTCTCACCCGCGGACTTGCCGGGAACCGGTTCGAATCCCGGCCAGCAATGCTGTTCCGAGGAGGGTCTTTTGTTTGCCTTCGCGGACTTTCCCGAGGGCGTAGTGGGCGACTTGCCGGAAGCAACAGCCATGACAAGCTGAGATGCGCTCCTCTTTCGAACCGAATGAACTGTTGTTGATCGTACGAAAGCGGTAGCGCCCCTTTATTCCCATTCAGACCACGATGCCTGCTCCTCCGGGCACCCGGTTTCCATGAGACTTTCAAGACATCGCGCTATCCTGATCGCATCATGCCAGGTGAGAAGAAATCGCTCCGGGTGGCTGTCTACTGCGGCTCTGCCGATGGAAATGATCCGGTCTATCGCGCCGAGGCGGTGGCCCTCGGGTTCGGCCATCGCTGCCGCCGGATTGGGTCTGGTCTATGGCGGCGCCAACGTGGGATTGATGGGCGCCGTCGCGGATGCCGCGCTGGCCGGCGGCGCCGAGGTGATCGGCGTGCTCCCCGAGGTGCTGGCCGGGCGCGAGATTGCCCATGCAGGTCTCACCCGACTCGAAACCGTAGCCACCATGCACCAGCGAAAAGCGCGCATGGTCGCCCTCGCCGACGCCTTTCTGATCCTCCCCGGCGGCTACGGCACCCTCGACGAATTGCTCGAAATCGTCACCTGGTCACAGCTGCGCCTGCACGCCAAGCCCTGCATCCTGATCAATACGGCGAACTACTGGGACGGCCTGCTGCGCGTTTCTCGACTCGACGGTCGCGGCCGGTTTTCTTCGCCATGAGAATCGGGCGTTGATGAAGGTGGCGGCGAATGCCCACACCGCTGTGAACATGGCAATTGGCCTTTGACTCGATAGCCACTGGCAGAGGGTCGCAGAACAGCCAATCGAGCCTTAATTTTGGCCGTCCCCCCGGAACGTTTGTGCTGGACCGCGCGTAACCAAGAGGCAGGAGGTCCGAGATGTACAGCTATCCCCATCGTCCGAGAGCGACTACGATCGCAGTGATTTCCCTTCCCTTCGCGCTCTTCGCGGCCTACATCGCCTATCTGGTTGTTCCTGAGATTGTGAAAGTGGTGGTCCCGGCGGTCGTCGAGGAGCTGGCGGGCCACTAAAGGCGATATTCCGCTAATTCGGCGCGCCGGTGGTTTCGGCGGCGGCGAAGGTACACTCCTGGCACTGGCAGTGGCGGCGCAGATAATCCCAGGAATAGATCCCGCCGGAGTGGCCGTCCAGCCAGTTAAACTGCAGCGCATACCGGCCCACGGCGTGGGCGCTGGCCGGTTTTGCCGGGGGCGCGTACATGGGAAGCAGTTGCGCGGGTTTGGCCTTGGGCTGGCCCGGTTTGCGGCCGTCCAGCTTGCGCTCTTCGTTGCAGGTGGCGCAGGGACAGCCATTGCGCAGCCACGCGAAGCTCCAGGCGCTCTTGTGCCCATCCATCCAGTCAATCTCGAGTCCCTTGCCCTCAGTCAGCAGAACCCGCACCTTGTCCGGCGTGACGGCGATGCGCGCAAGGGGCTGGTCCGCCTCGGCCTGGCGGGCGTTCTCTTCGGGGGTGAGGATGCGGATGCCTTCGTGGCTCATGACACGATTTTATCGCGAATAGGGTCAGCTTTCAGGAATAGGGGATCGGGGATCAACCCGCCTTGCCTATCCCTGCCCTGCCTACTCCTTGATGACTTTCACGAAGATGCCGTCAGGCAGCTCGCCGTCGAGAATGTGGACCACACCATTTTTGACGTAGCCTTCGAGGACCAGTCGCTCCCCTCTGGGCGGAGGCGAGTGCTTCGGCTGCGGCGAACGAAGGCCGGAGCTGCCTTGCTTCAGCGAGGACGGAGCGCTTTGAACCGCCGGGGGCGCGACGGATCCAGCCGCCGGCTTGCCCATCCCGCGGTCCATGGCTTCGTTGGCCAGCCGGTCGGCCTCCTTATTGCCGCCGCGCAGGGTATGACTGATCTCGAACCCATCCAGCTTGCCGGCCAGACGGCGCGCCTCTTCCCACAGCGGGCGCAGCCCCGGGCTGGCCACCTTGTATTGGCCCTTCATCTGCTTGACCATCAGCTCGGAGTCCGACACCACCCGCAGGCACTTGTGGCCGTGCTCCAAGGCCCAGGCAAGAACCGCCTTCAACCCCGCATATTCGGCAAAATTGTTGGTCTGCTTGCCGAGGAATTCGCTCAGCCGGGCCACGACCCGTCCCTGCCCGTCCTCGATCACCGCTCCATAGCCGGCAGGGCCGGGATTGCCACGTGAGCCGCCATCGCAATGCGCCGTAAACCACTCGCTCGATCTGCGCGATGGACCGGCGCTGGAATTGTCGAACAAATCACCAACCATGTTCTGCCAGTTTATCGCGGCGGCTTGGGGCGACAGCCCCGATGCTCTGCTCGCCAGGACGCTCACAAAAAGGGGTTCCACCCGTCCATCGAGTGCAGCGACTTGCGTGTACTCAAAATCCCGAAAGCGGAGATTCTATGGCAACGGATGCGGTGAGTTACCCTACTTCCACGGCTCGCGCAGTCGCCGCTTTGGCGTGGCCACCTGCGAAGACGGTAAAATCCTACCCAGGCATGGCTGCGACCACAGCAATGGACGGACCGAACCGCGGGCAAGGGCGTTTGCAGTCCCGTACCCCGGAGACGGAGTTGATCCGCGAGGCGCAGGCCGGTTCGCGTGTCGCCTTCGATGCCCTGGTTCGCCAGTATGAGCAGCAGGTTCTGCGCCTGGCCCTGCACCTGACCGGCAGCGAACATGATGCCGAGGACATCTACCAGGAAGCCTTCCTCAAGGCCTACCGCTACATCGGCAACTTCCGCTTCGAGTGCTCGTTTTACACCTGGATCTACCGGATCGTGACCAACCTGTGCCTGGACCAGCTGCGCCGCCGCAAGACGCGCCGCGAAGACCAGGCCGTGATCGTGGACCACTCCGGCGACGAGATCGACATGCTGTCTTCGGTTTCCGATGACCGGTCCTTCTCCAACCCGGCCAAAGAGCTGGATCGCAAGGTGCTGGGATCGAAGATCCAGGACGCGCTCGGCAAGCTGACCCCCCGCGAACGCATGGTTTTTGAACTGAAGCACTACCAGGGTCTCCGCCTGCGCACCATCGGAGAAATGCTGAACACCACGGAAGAGACCGCCAAGAATACCCTCTTCCGGGCGACGAAAAAACTGAGATCGCAACTGGCGGGCTTACGCTAAGTCCTGCGGACGGCAGGACTTTTGGACGTGAGCACAAGGCACCACTTTCTTGAGGCTGGAAGGACGTTACGATGAACTGCGAACTTGCCCATGAACGGATCGTACTGGCGGCCTACGGGGAACTCCCCGATGACGCCGCCCACGAGCTGGAACGGCACCTGGCGACATGCCCGCAGTGCCACGGCGAGCGGGAACAACTGCGCGCTTTGAAACTGCTGGCCGACGCCTACACGCTGGAAGAACCGGCGGCCAACCTGGTGGCCCGTTCCCGGCTGCGGCTCGAGGAGGCGCTCGACGCGCTCCCTCCTAAACGCTGGTTCGAGCGGCTGGGCCAGCGTCTGACCAACAATTTTGCCAGCCTGCAGTCCGCGCCCCTGGCCGCAGGACTGATGCTGGCCATCGGCGCCGGCGCCGGCGGTCTGGGCGGATATCACATCGCGCAGAGACATGTGGCCCGCGACGGGGAAACCGAGAAACAGGCCAGGCTCGTACCGCCTGAGTCCGCCTCTGGAGTGGAAGTCGCCAATATCTCGAGCATCGTCCGCCAGCCCAACAGCGAACAGGTGGAAGTCCGCTACAACCAGCTCGTTCCCGGCCATGTGAGCGGTTCGCTGGATGATCCGAAGATTCGCCAGTTGCTGATGCTGGCGTCGGAAGATTCGGCATCCTCCGACGTGCGCGACGACTCCGTAGGCCTGCTGGCTGCCGAGTGCCGCGCCGGCCACGGTTGTAAGGGCGCCGGCATCCGCGACGCGCTCATGGTGGCGCTGCGCTACGATCGCAATGCCGCGGTGCGCGAAAAAGCCCTGGAGGGACTCGAGCCCTACGTGGCCGACGATGTGCGCGTTCGCGACGCCGTGCTCGAAGCCTTGCTGAACGACAGCGATCCACACATCCGGACCGCCGCCATCAGCATCCTTGAACCGGTAGAGGCTGACACCAGCGTTCGCCAGGTGCTGCATACCGTGGCCAGTTCAGACCGTAATCCCCAAATCCGGCTCGTTTCCCGGCAAGTGCTGAGCCGGGTTCCGGATATTCAATAGCACCATCGAAACAGAGGCAATCGCACCATCGACTCAACAACAGAGTGCGGGCCACAGAACAGATATTACGGAGAAGGAAAAATGAAGCACCTATTGAGGCCGTATCCGTCGATCGCCATCGCCCTGGTTCTGGGAGCTGGGGTCCTCACCGCGCCACCCGGTGGATTGGCGCAGACCAACGAAATCACGCAACTCCTGCACAAGCTCGATCCACTCCTCTCGCATTCCAGTTCGCAAGGGTATCTAGGCGTGCTGGTTTCCGACGTCGACAATGATTCCGCATCCAAACTCAAGCTCAAGGAAGTGCGCGGCGCGCTGATCACCCTGATCGATCACGACGCACCGGCAGGCAAGAGTCTCCGCGTGAACGACGTAGTGCTGGAACTGAACACCCAGCGAGTAGAAAACGCCGACCAGTTCGGACGCATGCTGCGCGAGATTCCCGCCGGCCGCAAGATCAGTATCCTGATCAGCCGGGACGGTGCGGCACAGAGTGTCGATCTGCAACTTGTGGACCGCAAGACCATGGAGCACGACGTCTGGAACAAGATCGGCAACAGCGCGGACGCATCGGAACCTCCGGCCGCCATGGGTATTCTCGGCGGCGGTGGCGACGCTCCATTGCCCGGGTTCCACATGCCGTTCTTCACCAGCAGCCTCAACGTAGGCGCAATGGTTGAACCGTTGGCGGCCCAGACCGCCGATTATCTCGGCATTTCCAGCGGCGTGATGATCAAGCAGGTGTCGCGCAAGAGCGAAGCCGCCGCAGCCGGTCTCAAGCCCTACGACGTGATTCTCAAGGTCGGCGCGGAGTCGATTAACACCGTTGCCGATTGGGACCGGGCCATTCGCGCTAACCAGGGCAAGCCCGTCGCGGTGACCATTCTGCGCGACCGCAGACAGCAGACGGTCAACCTGCAGGTCGATTCGAAGAAGAAAAGCGCCGTCGACTTCGAGGAGTTCTTTCCAGGCCTGCTTCCCGACGGACCATGCCCCGTTAGTGGCCGCACTGGACATGAACATCGACCAGAAGCAGATCGAAGACCTGAAGCAGCAGATGCAGCAGTTTCGCCAGGATTTCAAAGCGGGCGCCTTCCCCATCGACCAGAAGCAGTTGGATGAGTTGAAGAGGCAGATGCTGCAGTTCCGCAAGGACTTCCAGGCGGAAGGGTTCAAGGCTGAGGACTTCAAGATCGATCAAAGACAGATCGACGAACTCAAGAAACAGATGGAGCAGTTCCGCCAGAGCTTCAATCCCGACGATTTCAAAATCGACCAGAAACAGATGGACGAGTTGAAGAAGCAGATGGAGCAGTTCCGTAACTCCCTGCCCCAGTCGTTGCAGATGAACCAGCAGCAAATGCAGGATCTGAAGCGCAAGCTGCAGGAGATCACGGTCTCAGGCCCCGACCAGCAGGTCTAGAAGTTTATTCAAAAAGTGGGAACGAAAGTGCTCTGCTACAGGGCACGACGTTTCCGTCGTGCCCATAAAGCCATCAGATGAATGGGCGTCAGCCCCTGTGCACGTCCGCTACACATCGGATCTTGCCGTCTCACACCGCGAACGAAAGCGCCACGACCAGCAGCAGGGCCGTGATCGAGATGATGGTCTCGCACACCGACCACGTCTTCATGGTCTGGGCGACGCTCATGCCGAGATACTCTTTCACCAGCCAGAAGCCCCCGTCGTTCACGTGCGAAAAGATCAGCGAACCGGCGCCTGTCGCAATCGCCAAAAGTTCCGGCTGCACATCGGCGCGATGGAGCGCGATAGGAGCCACGATACCGGCCGCCGTGGTCATGGCCACGGTGGATGAGCCGGTAGCCAGCCGCATCAGCGCCGCCAGCAGCCATGCCAGCAGCAGCAGCGGGACGTGCGTCTTCAGCGCAACGCCGATGATCGCCTGCGAAACCCCGCTATCCTGCAACACGCGGCCAAACCCGCCGCCGGCCCCGACCAGCAGAGTGATCGTGGCCGTCGGCGCCAGGCACTCGTTGCTGAAGCGCAGAATCGTGTCCCGCGTAAAGCCCCGCATCCTGCCCAGCGTGAAAAAGCTGAAGAGCACCCCGATGAACAGCGCCAGGTCGTCATTGCCCGCCAGGTGCAGGACCTCATTGAGGCCCGTACCCGGTGCCGACAACGCATCGGCCCAACTTCCGATCACCATCAGCAAAACCGGCAACAGAATCGTAAACAGTGTGATCCCGAATCCCGGCAGGCTGCGCGGGATCTCGTGCTCGACGAAATCAGCGGCCATGCCGCCGTCTTCGCTCAGCCGCACATGCGGCGCAATCAGCTTCGCATAGAGCGGCCCCGCCACAATCGCCGTTGGAATACCCACCAGCAGCGCATAGAAGATGGTGCGGCCCACGTTGGCCTTAAAAATGGTGACCGCCAGCAATGCAGCCGGGTGCGGAGGCACGAGCCCGTGCACCACCGACAGCCCCGCCACCATCGGCAGCGCCACCAGGATGAGCGAGGTGCCGGTACGCCGCGCCACCGTGAAGGCGATCGGAATCAGCAGTACGAAGCCAACTTCAAAGAAAGCGGGAAGCCCGATAACCAGGCCGATGACCATCATGGCCCACGGCACCCGCTTCTCGCCGAAGATGCGAATCAGCGTATGCGCTATCTGGTCGGCGGCGCCCGACTCCGCCATCATCTTGCCCAGCATGGTGCCCAGCGCAACCACAATAGCGATGTGGCCCAGCGTGCCTCCCAAGCCCGCTTCAAAGGAATGAATGACCGTCGACAGCGGCATGCCGGCCGCCACCGCCAGCGCCAGCGACACCAGGAACAACGTCAGAAACGGGTTCAGCTTGGCAACCGTGATCAGCAGGATAAGCACGATCACGGCAACCAGCGTCGAGACCAGCAGAAAGAGACTGTGGGGATCGATCATAGAACCGCTGGGAACATCGGTCTGCTCCGGAGAGGAAGTACGCAAGGCATCACGAGTCAACCCATTCTAATCACTGCACCCATTGCCTGCGGCCCCGCGGCACAAACCGGCCGGCACGCCGCGTTGTTGCCCCTTCCGCGGTGTACGTCAGCATCCCATTGACCCACACGCTGACGATACCTTGAGCGGGCCGGACTGGATCGGCAAAGGTCGCGGTGTCGAGGATGGTGTCAGGATCAAACAGCACCAGGTCGGCATAGTAGCCTTCGCGAATCAACCCGCGCCGCTCGAGTCCAAACCTCTGCGCCGGAAGGCCCGTCATCTTGTGCACCGCTTCCGCCAGCGAAAAAAGCCCCTCTTCCCGGCTGTATCTCCCCAGCACGCGCGGGAATGTTCCCCACAACCGGGGATGTGGCCGCGGATCATTGGGCAGCCCATCGGAACCGATCATCGTTGCGGGATGGCCAAGGATGAGACGCATGTCTGCTTCCGCGATGCTGTGGTAGATCGCCCCGGCCGGCTGCAGGCGCCGTGCGGCTTCGAGTTGCGTCGTCCCCCAGTCCTGCGCAATTTCTGCCAGCGATCGCCCCGCGACCTCGGCATGCGGCGTGCTCCAGGTGATCGTGATCTCGACCCGCGGGTCGACCTGGCGCAGATCAAGCGTGCTCGAACCCGCCGCATACGGATAGCAATCGCAGCCCGCAGGTTGTGCGGCGCGCGCCTTGTCCAGCGACTCAAGCACCTCACCGCCTCTTCCCCAGTTGGCAATGCCCGCACACTTCAAATGCGATAGGATGACTGGCACTCCGCGCAATCTGCCGATCGAAAATGCCTCGTCCATCGCATCGAGAATCCCTTCCGTCTCGGTACGCATATGCGTCACGTAAACCGCGCCGGAGGCGGCCAGGGGCTTCGCCAATTCCAGCACCTCTCCGCTATCGGCGGCATTAGCCGAGAGGTAGGCCAGCCCGGTGCTCAGGCCCAGTGCGCCGCCTTCGAGAGCCTCCCGCAGTTGTTCGCGCATGGCCTCGATCTCATGCTCATTCGCGCGGCGATCGAGGCGATCCATGTGATTATTGCGCAGCGCCGTGTGCCCCACCAGCGCCGCCACATTCACCGCGGGACACGCCGCGGCGATGGCCGCGACATAGGCACTGAATGTCGGATAACGGAAGGCGTCTGCAGCACCCAGCAGATTCATGGGATCGGGAAGTTCCCCACGCAACGAGACCGGCGCGGCACTGATGCCGCAATTGCCGACCACGACTGTGGTCACGCCCTGCGACACCTTGGCCAGCATCGCTGGATTGCGGATCACACTCAGATCATCATGGGTATGAACATCGATGAACCCGGGCGTGAGCGCCAGCCCGTCTGCCTCGATGACCGATGCAGCACGGCATCTCAGGGATGGTCCAACAGCGCAAATGACGCCGTCGCTCAGTGCGACGTCGAGGATCTCGGCGGCGTTCCCACTGCCGTCCAGAACTCCCGCACTTCGCACCAGCGTGTCGCATGTCAGCATGGCGGCTGCTCCAAAATATAGACTAACGTCATCGAGTGCTCCAGGGCCCCAGCCCCTTCATGCATTCGCTGGAGGTCTTCCGTTGAGCACCGTGAGAGAAACCATTCAACCGGCTGTCAGCTCGATGAACAAAGGCCTCGGCTTCGTTCAGGACAGCGTCGATGCGGTCGATATCCGTGGCCTTGGCTGGAATCTGCTGCGCGAAGACCTGAGTCTTCCGTGCGCCGTCCTCTACCAGGATCGGCTGCGGCATAATCTCCACTGGATGCAGCAATTCATCAACGCCTATGGAGTGCGCCTCGCACCCCACGGCAAGACCACCATGGCTCCGCGCCTGTTCGAGATGCAATTGCAGTCCGGCGCCTGGGGCATCACCCTCGCTACGGCACACCAGACGATGGTCGCCCACAGTCACGGCGTGCGCCGCGTCCTCATGGCCAATCAACTCGTCGGCAAAGAGAATATGGCTATCATCGCGCGCCTGCTCCGCGATTCCGGCTTCGAATTTTATTGCCTTGTCGATTCCGCGGCGCAGATCGAGCAGCTCGGCCGCCACTTTTCCGCGCAGGGGCTGCGACTGCACGTGCTCATCGAACTCGGCGTGATGGGCGGACGCGGAGGTGTTCGTAACGAAGAGCAGTTGCACTCCGCACTCGCGGCCCTTTCGCGCTGGAACGATGCCCTCGCGCTCGATGGCGTCGAGATCTATGAGGGGGTGCTGCACGATGAGGATTCGATCCGCACATTCCTCGAACACGCCGTCGCTACCACTGCCAGGCTGGCCGCGGAGGGCCGATTCCAGCGCACGCCGGCTCTGCTCTCAGGCGCCGGGTCCGCCTGGTATGACGTCGTTGCGGAGGTCTTCGCCTCCGCTAAGCTCGCCGATGCGGTCGAAATCGTGCTGCGTCCCGGCTGTTATCTGACCCACGATGCCGGCGCTTACCGCGAGGCCCAGGAGAAGATCCTCGAACGGAATCCCATCGCACGCCGTATGAAATCCGGCCTGCTGCCCGCTCTTCAGGTCTGGGCCTGCGTGCAGTCAGTGCCGGAGCCAGACAAGGCCATCATCGCCATGGGCAAGCGCGACGCCGCTTTCGATTCCGGGCTCCCCATACCCGCGCAATTCTTCCGGCCCGGAAGCCCCGCACCCGGTGCGCCGCCTCCGCATTGGACCGTTACCAGGATGATGGATCAGCACGCCTTCCTGCGCATCGGCGCCGAAGATGACGTGCGCGTAGGAGACATGATCGGCTTCGATATCTGCCATCCCTGTCTCACCTTCGACAAGTGGCGCACCTTGGTGGTAGTCGATGAGAAATACAACGTAGTCGAGATCATTCCGACATTCTTCTGATCCGGCGGTAGTAATCGCGCCTTAGCCCGCTCATGCACTTGACTAACTCTGCATCCCAAGCACAAGGAAACTGAGATATCCCGGGTCTCATAATTCGCCTGAAATTCAGGACGAAACTCTGAATATCTTCGAATAAGCCGCGCCGGCGTTGCTCTTCGGGCTGAGACACAGTATCCTCGTGGTGGCCGTGGGACTCCTGGAGATTGCGAGCGGGTATCATGCCTGACTGGGTTCAATTCCGTTCCGACGTTACCGCCGGCCTTCCCAACACCGCGCAGTTGGCGCAGCTGGACGCACAGGAGCGCTGGCTGGACCTTTCCATGCCTGAGGCCCTGGCCGCGCTGGAAGAGGCGCTCAAAACCGTTGCCCCGGAATTGCTCTACCAGAGCATGATCATCCTCAATCAAACCATCATGCGCGAGGGCGGTATACCTTCCGGACCAGACTCGGGCCCTCCGCTGCAACAGTTGCTCAGTGAAGTGCAACAAGGAACAGCTTCCGACGCCAGGAAGAAGTTAGCCGCGGAGCTAACTGTACTCTGGCAGTTATTCGGCACCCTGCTTAAGAGATATCCGGGGCTGAATCAGCCTCCCTCGCCTGCAGATCTGGCCAAGCTTCAGTTACAACAGGCAGCCACCGGTATATTCAAACGCGTCGACCCGGTAGCCCAGCAGATGTCTCCCGGAACCGTGACCGACCTCGCACTCAAGACCTATGAGGATGTTATCCGCGATGCAAGGTCGCTGGCTGCGGGTGCGACTCCCGACAATGCCGCTCTTGCCTATGTCTACTCAATGACCGGCAGCGCAGAGCGTGCTCTGGCCAAGGCATACGCGATCGTGGGACGCCATGCGGACGCCCTGCAGATGTTTGCCGATGCGGCCGCTGACTTCACCAAGGCACAGGAGCCAAACGAAGTCGCCGACTGTAACACGCGTGCCAACGATCTGAGGCAGCAGCTTTCCGGCAGCCTCGACGCAGCCGCCGAAATTCCCCTGGAGGCGCTTAATGCCAATGCGAGCGCACCGGACGCCGCTTCCCGTCCTGCCGCGCCATGGGAACGCGTGCGTGCGCTGATGAAGCTTGCGGAAGTCTCCGGCGCCGCCGCGGATGCATACGAAGCTCTCCAGTACGCGGATGCGGCTGCCAAAGCACTGAGCGATCTGCGCTACCCCGACCCGCAATCCTGCACTCCGGACGCAGCCATGGATGCCTGGATTCGCACCGCAAGCGCGACCCTTCGAGGGACTGCACTGCTTGACCGTGTGAGCCAGGTTTGCACCCTCTATGACGCCATCCTTGGGGCGCGGCTTGCCGCCATCGTTAAGACCAGTCCGGCGGCCGCGGATCAGATTCAAGCGCTGCAAACCGAGATCCAGAAGCTCGCCGCGCGCATGCGCAAAGAGGTGAATGATGCCTTTGCCGAATCGACACGCCACTTCGAACGCTACTTTCCGGCTCCGCCCGGTACGCATCGGGTAAGCGATGAAAACAAGCAGGAAGACTTCGAGGCCAAGCTTGACCGCATGCGCGCCGTCGATGCGGCTCTGCTTGAGAGTCAGCAGCAGTGCAATCAGCGAGCGGCGGCGCACCAGCCCATGGACGATCTGCTTGAGGTCATCGCCAAACTCGAAGCAGAGGCGGATACCCTGAACAGTCCCGTCTACGAAGCCAAGGTTCGCCTGGGGCACGCCTACATCCTTTATCAACTCGGACGCGGCGTTGACCTGCAGCCGGTTGCCCAGGAGGCCCGCCGACGACTGCTGGCGGGCCGCCCCGCAAGCCTTTCCTCGTTCGCACAGGCTTATGAGCGTTACTACTACCTCGATTCACTGAACCGCGAAGCCATGGGCTGCATCATGACCGGGAACTTTGAGGGTTCGCTTCGCATCTGTGAAGAGACTATTCGCGACTTTGAGACACAACGCTACCGTGTGAACAGCGACTACCGGCAGACCTCTCTGTTAAGTTATGTGGCCAGCTTCTACACCTGGGCTGCCTTCTCCGCTTTCAAGTTACAGCGCTGGGATAACATGCTTGAGGCGATTGACTTAATCAAAGCACGGTCGGCGATCCGTAACCGGCTTATGCCCGATTCGCCGCAGCATTTGAGCGACGACTTACAAAAGGAGTTCGAACAGGTCAGCGCCGCGCTCGATGCCGACCCGCAAAACGAAGAGCTCAAAACCAAACGGCGTCAGCTATGGGACCTGCAATCGATTGTGGGCGCACAGAACAGTGCCGCCGCCGATGCGCCGGCTCTAACCGTCGCCGCGCTGCAGGCGGCACTCGATCAAGACGAGGCCCTCATTGGCTTCTTCTGGCTTGCTGAAACCGTGATCCTGACCGTCGCCGTTGACCGCGGCAGATTTCAGGCCCAGCGAATCAGCCTCACCTCCGAGCAACTTACCCGACTCAATGACTTCGTTGAGTTTGTCCAGGAACTTAAGACCAGTCACGACATGGATAAGGAGGTCGCGAAGCTTGGGGCGATCCTGCTGCCTGACTTTCTACGCAGCTTTATCGATGGCAAGAAGCGAGTCATCCTGTCGCCCCATCATTCTCTGCACCTGTTCCCCTTCCACGCTGCGCGGTGGGCTTCGGGCGGATATCTCGGCACCGAATTCGCGGTAAGTTATGTGCCAAACTTTTCCAGCGTCCTGTTGCCGTGGTCCGAGCCGGCGCAGGATCGTGCGCTGGTGATCGCTATCCGCGACTTTGCCAACCACTATGCCAGCAGCCTCGACAACGTCGAGGAAGATGCCGCGGCGATTGCTGCCTCTTATCGCGCCGCAGGCATACATGTCGAGCCCGCCCTCGGCCCCGAAGCCACGCGCCTGCACATCGAGGCTCTGCACAACGACGGCAGCCTGCGAAAGTTCCGCTGTGTGCACCTGGGCACGCACGGCTTGAGCGTCTTTGAATCACCAAACCACCCCCTCGAATCGCGACTTCTGCTGCAAGACGGGCCGCTTGATGCAATGGATCTAGCCAGGCTTGGGTTGAATGCGGAAGTCGTGGCCCTCAGCGCCTGCCACTCCGGGCAGCGTGCCATCCAACTGCGCGAGTTGGGCGAGATACCGGGTGATGATATCTTCGGATTGCAGGCCGCCCTGTTCAAGTCCGGTGTGCGGGCCATCTTGGGCACTCTGTGGCTCGTCGAAACCGAAACCGCTTCTCCCATCACGCGCGGCTTTCATCGATACCACGCGCAAGGCCAACCAGCAGAGGTCGCCCTGCAGCTTTCCATAAAGGATTACCTCGATCATCCTGTGGATGAACTTACCGGCGTCTATTACTGGGCTCCGTACTTCATCTCTTCCATCGGCAGAAAGCAAACCACAACGGGAGAATCATGCCAAAACTGACATTGCATTTTGAAGCTGGCGAGGGAACGGATCTGGAAGCGGCGGCAGCAGCGTTACAGGCAAATCTTGCCGGAACCGACGGAGTGGAATCAGCCCGGACCCGCCCGCAGAAATTTCAGGCCATCGGCCCCGCCGAAATCATGAGCATCATCCAGATCGCGACGACAGTAGTCCAGACGACGTCGACATTCCTCGTGGCACTCGCCGCGCTTCACACCGCATGGGAGAAGGTCAAGCCCATGTTTCCGGGGCTGCACGCGCCCGAGGTGGAGGTGGGCCTCAAAAAGATTCCCCTCGATAAGCTGACCCCGGAACACGTCGCCGAATTAGCCAGCGACGACTAGATTTATCGGTTCTGCGCAGCAACTGCATCCAACAGCAAAGGTGGGTGCGGCGTGAAGATAAGCCTCAAGGATTGGGAAAGCTATCGGGTAGAGCCGCGAGGTCATGTGCGGCTATCGCACATCTCTGCCGGCTCGACCGATTTCTGCGCAGACAAGAAAGACAGCACGCAAGCAACTTAAGCTTTACCGCCGGCAGATTGACGCGCTGCTCGCTGATCTTGCGGCCGAAGAAAAGCGCTCTCTCCTTGTCATCCTGCAGGGAGTAGACGCAGCCGGCAAAGACGGCGCCGTCCACAAAGTATTCACCGGCGTCAACCCGCAGCACTGCAAGGTAACTGCCTTCAAAGAGCCAGATCGCGAAGAGCTCGCACATGAATATCTCTGGCGCGTCTATCGCGCCATGCCCGCGCGTGGAGAATTGGGCATCTTCAACCGCTCTCAGTACGAAGATGTCCTCGTACCGCAGGCACGTGGTGAGTTGTCGCGAAAGGATGCGCACATGCGCCTTCGACAGATCGCCGACCTCGAGCGCACATGGGCTGAAGATGGCATCGTTGTCCGCAAGTTCCTGCTTCACATAAGCCGCAAGGAACAGACAAGCCGCTTCAAGGCCCGACTCGAGACTCCCGAAAAGCAGTGGAAGATACAGGAGTCCGACTTCAGGGACCGCAAGCTATGGCCCAGGTTCATGGCCACGTATGAGGAGGTGCTGCGCGGCACTTCGACTCCACATGCGCCCTGGTACGTTATCCCCGCAGATCACAAGTGGTATCGAGACGTGGCCATCGCCGGCATCGTCTTGTCGGCATTGCGCACTATGAAGCCCAAGGTACCGCTGCCCGCCCTCGATCCTGACCATTTCAAACTCTAGCCAAGTTGCCGGCAGCACGGCGCTCTATCTCCTTGAACTTACCGTAGGCACATCGACTCTCGGGATAGGTTGCGGCTTGACGCTCACGCCCGGTAAGGTGATTCCTGGCCTGGGGAAGATAGAACAATTTATATCTTGCGAATAAGCACGCGTGAATTTACTTATACACCTATCAGCCGACTTATCTACTCAGTCCACTTCCTCTTCACACGGCTCTGAAGTCCGACTCCATGCAGAATGCACGGAGCGAACCGACGCGATCAATCTTCATTTTATCTTCATCTTCAAATCGCAACTCCGCCCTGTAACGACGGCATCGTACTCGATGCAAGTAAGCCTTGGGGGGCAAGCGACGCATGTAAGGAGACACAATGAGAGTCCTTTCGATAGCGAGAGTTGCTAACGCTCTCGGTGTATGCACCCTCACTCAAGTGATTTGCGATCCGCAGGATAAAAAGCCAGGATCTCATTCGAAACTACAAACTAACCTACGGTTGGCCAAAGGCGCAAAATTACTAGCTGGGGCCATTGCAATGGTTCTGTGCTTGCCGTTACTGCACGCACAAACAACAACGACTTATACCATCGGCGCTGCGTCCTGCGGACCGGCCAGCGCAACGATCATCGATTGCTATTCCATGCCGCTCACGGTTGGTACCACGACCCAGACCGCGTGGGTTGCAGCCGAGTACATGTACACCACAGAAGACTTCCTCACCGGGCTCATTGGGGATTACGAGATCGCTGATGTCAGCGTCGTATCCGCTATCACCTACAAAGGCATACGTTTTCCGACGGAAATCAGGGCTAAGCTAACCGGAGTTGAAGGAACCGTCGGCACTGGCACGCTGGATCTGAAGATTTCCTACACCATCGGCAAGACAGGACGCTACACCACGGGGCTGATCGCGGCCACGTCAGGAGGAGTCGTAAAGATCACCACGTAGCCGTAACATACCCTAAACTCAACCCCAGGTTATGACCGATGTTATTTAGAAGGTACTTATATAAAGATGGATAGGGCGGTTCCGCAGCCGTCCGGTAATGCAGGCGGCTGCGGGACTTCTCCGCGTTTTAAGGATTTCGACGGTCTCCCGCGAGCGGAGACAATTGACTTACCCACTCACTAACGCGCGGCCGCCAACTTATGCGGAGCGATGAGCCTGTCTGCAGCGCGTGCTGCGGCAAGAGGAATTGAGCGTACCGCCCCGATCGGCTTGATGTTGGGACCGAAGTATGGATCGGAGGACGCGATGGTCGAGACGTCCACAGGGGCAATGTTCGTCTTCATCGCGGCATTGATTGCTGCAATGTACTGGTTGGCGATGAGCGCGTACCCCGTATTTGTGGGGTGAATTCCGTCAAGACCGAAGAGTCCGCCAAGAAAAGTTGTCGAGGCCGGATAGCTGTTGATCGTGATACCGCTCTGGCCGAGAGTCTGCAGGTACGAATGAATATCGACCAGCACGGCCCCGGCGGCCGAGGCCTGCTGCGCAATCACCGAGTTGTACTGATCCACGGTTGACTGCACCTGCGCAATCTCGGCTACATCCAGAAAGGCGGCATCGGTCAGCGGCGTGGGCGCCTGTCCCTGCTGGAGCGCGGCAAGGTCAGCCTGCACCTGGCTCAGCCCGGTTGTATTCACCAGGTCGCCAGGCTGAATTCCCAGCAGCGCGCTCACTTCGGCGGCGGGCAGTCCCGTAGCCGCCGACACTTCGGCGAGTATCTCCGCGGCCGGAGTCAGGTAAGGCACAGCCGTGACATCGGGAATGTTGGCAATGATCAAAGTGGCCTTGGTCTGCGTGTGCAGGGTTGTGATGAGTTGCTGGTACTCCTGTGTAAATGTGCTCACCGGGGTCATTACGCTCGGGGTTCCGGCTTCGTCGGCTACCAGCGCATCGTTGCTTCCTATCCAGACAAATAGCGCCGTGGGCTTCAGATGAATGGCTTCGTTCATCTGGCTGCGGCTATCTCCCAGCGGCAACGCCAGCACGACGTCGGTGATGATGTCTTCGTTTGAGGCAGGAATCAGCACCGGCGTGCGATTGATCAGGTCATTCAGAAGATGCCCTGGGACAGCGATGTCATAGGGCTGCGTCTCCGGATTATCGCGCCCGCTCGTGGTTCCCGACTCCTGGGTGATGACGGGCGGAGGCCCGAGGCTGGCCAGTTGCAGTACCGCGGGTATCCCAGGAGGCGCCACCAGTGGCAAGGCAAGGCCCCACCCACCCTGTTTCGCCACCAGGCTCGCCCAGCCATTGGGCTGCTGCGAATCGAGCAACGACCCATTCTGGAATCCTGCGCTCAACGAGTCGCCGATCACCACAGTCGTATCGAAGCCCGGCGTGGCGCTCTTGCCGCTGCTTGAACTCCCCGAGCCACAGCTCACCAGGCCGCCCGACACGATTGCGGCCACCGCCAACCCCACCAAAAAGCGTCGATCGTTTGTCATGAAGAACATTCTCTTTCCGTAATGCTTCGCGCCGGACGGTTTACCCGCGCCAACCTGCTTTGCACCGATGGCCGCAACGGCTACTTGACGCCCTTGTTCGGGTCCCAGGCGCCCTCAAGCTTGCGCACGTAGAGGATCTGCCCGATGTGATAGGCGTTGTGCGCGCCGACATGTGCAATGAGAGAGGCCTTCTCTGCCAGTTTCTGATCGTCGGCTGTTTCCACCGCTTTTTCCCAGTCGGTCAGCACCTGGTCCAGCTTCTTGACCAGGTCGTCCCACTGCGCGGCAGTGAAATTATCGAAGGTTTCGTTATTGTTGCCATCGAAGGCGGCCACCGGTTCGCCCTTGAACTGCGCCAGTGAGCGGGCGTCCCAGTACCAGATATGGTAGGCAAGCTGTCCGACGGAGTGGCTTCCCTTGCCCGGGCTCCATTTGGCCTGGTCCGCGGTAAGTCCCTGCACCGCGATGTTGGCGGGGACAAACCAGTCTTCGGCTGTGTGGGTGGTGCGCAGTTGCTCCAGCAATACCCCGCGAAGCGTGGTGGGGGGCTGGCTCTTCTGCGCAATGGCAACCAGGCACCAACCGGCTAACAGCAGAACCGCAATGAGCCTCGTCATAGGTCGTGACCTCGTGAATCCGGATGACGCGGGAAGTATACTGCGTCGATCGCAGACTTGTTCCGCGGCTCGATTGATGGATCAAGGCTCGCCCGGCCGGATGGGGCAGCCAGTCAGGAGGCGAAGCCGCTCTCATTGCACCAGTGCGTGCTCCGCGCCGCGAAACAGACCCTTCAAAGCGCGAACCACCCAGCGCATCAGAGCGACGATGACGATGACCAAGGCAACGGCAATGGACGCGCCCACGTAGGGATGTTTCGTCGCCAGCCACGTCAGCGAAACCGCCAGCACGTCTTCCCCCATGCTTAGGGTCATGTTCGAGATCGGTTCCGGCGAGGGGGTAATGACGGCACGCGCGGCCGTTTTACCGCCGTGAGCTGCCAGGGCGATGGCTCCTCCTGCGGCCGTGGCTGCCAGGCGCTCCCAGGGCGACAAGGAAGCCGTCGCCTGGTAGGCCAGCAGCGCAGCAACGGGAACGCGGATGAAGGTATGCAGGGCGTTCCAGATGAGGTCGAACGCGGGAATCTTGTCGGCAAAGAACTCCACCGCGAACAGCACCCCTGCGGCGGCGATCACCCACCAGTCCGACAGCAGGTGAAGGCCTGACGGCAACCGCAACAGCCCGGCATGCGCGAGCAATCCAAGGGTGGCAACCGTGGCATAGACGTTCAACCCCGCAGCGAAACTGACCGCGACCAGCATTGCCACAAGTTCGTCGCCCTGAAACCTCATGGCGCCAGTATAGGGGTCAGCGCGAACTGCCGCTCCGCGGCCCCTGGGGGAACCAGCATTATCCGCCATTCACTCTCGATTGTGATTCAATAGAAAGGATGGCCACTCCCCGGAGATCGACACTACGCGGGCGCATGATCGCTGCCGCGCGCAAAGCACGAGAGTTCGCGATGGTGGGCCGGGCGCTGGCCTCCACCGGCCACCCGGTTCTGGCGCAGATCGTCCCCATGCGGTTCTGCAACCTCTCCTGCGCCTACTGCAACGAGTACGACAAGGTGTCGCCGCCCGTGCCGCTGCAGGAAATGTACCGGCGCATCGACCACCTGGGACGCCTGGGAACCGCCATGATCGGCATCTCGGGCGGTGAGCCGCTCACCCACCCCGATTTGGACGACATCATCCGCCGCATGCGCCGCACCGGCGCCATCGCCGGCATGATCACCAACGGCTATTTGCTCAATGTTGAGCGGATTGAACGACTTAACCGTGCCGGCCTGGACCATCTGCAGATCTCCATCGACAACCTGGAGCCCGACGAAGTGTCCAAGAAGAGCCTCAAAGTTCTGGACAAGAAGCTGCAGATGCTGTCCCAGTACGCCGAATTCCACGTGAATATCAATTCCGTGGTGGGCGGCGGGTTCAAAGACCCGAACGATGCGCTGGTGATTGGGAAGCGGGCCCTGGAGCTGGGATTTGAGTCGACCATCGGGATCATCCACGATGGCGACGGGCAGTTGAAGCCCCTCCAGCCCGAAGAGGCCAAGGTCTACTTCGCCATGACCAACCGCAAAAAGACCAACTACGCGCGTTTCGACCAGTTTCAGAAGGCGATCGTCGAGGGGCAACCCAACGACTGGCGGTGCCGCGCGGGGTCGCGGTATCTGTATATCTGCGAAGACGGGCTGGTGCATTACTGCTCGCAGCAGCGGGGGTACCCCGGCGTGCCCATCGCCGAATACACCACGGCAGACGTCAAGCGCGAGTTCCTCACCGCCAAAAGCTGCGCGCCCAATTGCACCATCGGATGCGTGCACCGGATCAGCCACATTGACCACTGGCGAGCGCCGCAAACCACCACCGTGTCACCTGGAGGTCACGGGGAACTGGTCCAGATTCAAGGCGGTGACTGAGCTGTAGACGCCTCGATTCGTCATCGATCGGGTCGGCCCACCCTGAAACGAGAACGGCGCATCCCCGTGGATGCGCCGCTTGTTTCTGAAGCTGTTTCCGTTACTTGCTGGCCGTATGTTTGGTGGCGGGCGCGGACGTCTTGGTGTCGGCGAGGGCCTGATCGATCAGTTGGAAGAGCTTGCTGCGATCCACGACTTCGACGAACGGGGCGCCCTTGGAGTTGGCCGTCACCACCCAGATGGTGGGGGTGTGCTCGATGCCTACGCGCTGCCCGAGAGCATAGTCAGCCTTGACCTCGGCGGCCAGCTTGCCCTGCGGATCGACTGCAAAGGGGAAGGCGATACCGTGTTCCTGGGCAAACTTCTGCGTGAACTGGGCCAGCACATCGGGTGTGGTGATCGAAATCTGGTTGGCAAAGACGGCGTCGCGGTAATCGTCGCCCAGTTTCTTGCTCTTGGTATCAAACCAGCGCGCATTCACCGCGGCGTTGAAGCTCCAGGCATGGAACGGCAGCGGAAAGTCGTGACGCACCCACGGAATGTCATACTTGCCGGCCGCTTCCCTGAGCAGCGGATTGGCGCGAGCGCAGTCAGGACATTCCATGTCCTCGAATTCAACGATGGCGACCCGGGCGCCCGGCGGCGGTTTCAAGGCGGACGGGTCGTGCACCTGGGTTCCTGCCGGTGGCACGTTGAACTGGGCACGTGCCGGCGAAACCAGCGCCAGCGCGAGCGCGGCTAGGGCCACCGGGGCAAGCGACAGGCCGCAGTGACGGAGGGCAGGCAAACGTAAGGCTCGGGCAACGGAACGAAACATATCGGTTGGACGGCTCCCTGATGCTGATTGTAACGGGAATGGGGCCAAAACGTTGCTGCGGCTTTGGTGTTACCGCCGATCACGTCGGCTCGGATCGCCGTCGCCGCCCCTTGGCTCCTGGCGCTCCGCACGCCGCGCCGCCATCCACTGGCGCCACTTGTAGTCCACGAAAAAGGAGCCGGCTATCAGGAGGAAGACGACGATGCCGAGAATGATTTTCATGGCAAGAAAAGGCGGGTTCGTGCTTCGACGAAGCGGCTGGGCTGCGTCAATACTCTACCGTAGAAAGATCAACGCCCAATCACGATCACAGTGAAACTGCCCGGCGCAATTGCGGGCCGGGGATGTGGATTTTCAGCGGTGGCGGCCGGAGCCGGGCCAAAATCGGCAGTCACCAGGTAAGCGCGGTCGGCTGCCGGGTCGTAGGTCATGGTGCGCGCCCCCCGCTGGGTGGGCAGAGATTCGACGGTCGGATAGCCGGCGGCGCCGGCGTTGACGATAGACAGCACGCCCTCTCCACAGGAGGCAAACGCCAGTTTGTGGGCTGGATCGTAGTTGGCAGCGTCCGGGCCATCCCCAATCGAAGGCGTGGCCAGCGATTTGCCTGTCTTCGAGTCGGTCACCGCCATCTTTTTTCCGTCGCAGACAGAAAACAACCGGCCGCCGGCAATGTCAAAGGCTAGCCCCGACGGCGAGTCGCACGGAACGGGCCACGTCGCCGTGACCTTCCTCGCGTGAGCATCCAGGCGCACGATCTCATTCTTGTCCTCGATGTTGTCGAAGACGGTTCCATTGCCGTCCACCGCGGGAAACTCGGGCTTTCCGGGAAGTGAGATCGTAGCGACGACCTTACGCGTTGTGGCGTCGATAACGGTGACATCCTTGCTGCGCCCATTGAATGCCCAGACGGTTTGCGTGGCCGGCTCAAAGACGATGCCGTCGGGATTAGTGCCGGCGGGAATGGTGGCAACCGTGGCCAGCGAGGAACGGTCAAACACCACCACCGCGTTCCCTCCGCCATCGGAGATGTAGCCAAACTTGCCCGCATTGTCGAGCGCAATGCCATGGGTGCCATGCAGCCCGGTAATTGCACCCTGGGACTTGCCGGTGCTGGAATCGATCACCTCGACACGCGGGCCGTGGGTGATATAGAGCCGATGCGCAGACGAGTCGGCCAGCAGATAGTCCCATCCCCCCGAGCCGCCAATCTTCCAGTGATCCACGATGTGGTAGGGCTGCTGGGCGGCTGCAACGACTGCCAAAGGGCCAGCAGTGGCGGCCACCGTTGAAATGGCTCCGGCAAGAATACGAATGCTGTTTAAAACAGGCATCATGAAGGCTCCGGTAACATCCGTCGAAGAATATCACCTCGGTAGAATCGAACAACAAGAACCGGTTAAGACCGGACCTGTCTGCGGCCGGGACGCGCTCTCATGGATTACCCTCAAAGAGCAACTCACCTCAGCTTCGGACCTGACTGTGCGCATTATCCTGTCGAACATTGGCACGTTTGGCGATATCAATCCGCTCATTGCCGTCGCGCTTGAACTCAGGCGCCGCGGCCATGTGCCGGTGATGGCCATCCCGGGTGTCTACGAGGTCAAGATCCGCCCGCTGGGGCTGGAATTCCACGCAGTCCGTCCAGACATCGATCCCACCAATACCATCTTTGTGGAGATGGTCTACGACGTAAAAAAGGGGACAGAACGGGGACTGCGCGATTTCCTGTTTCCCGCCCTGCGCCAAACCTATGACGACTTGCTGCGCATCGCCACGCAACCCGTCCGCGCCGATCTGCTGCTGCTCGGCGAGTTGAACTACGCCGGCCCTTTGGTGGCGGAGGTGACGGGCATCCCCTGGGCCAGTTATGTCCTGGCGCCGCTTTCCTTCTTTTCTGCATTTGACCCGCCGGTGCTGCCGCCCTATCCACGCCTGGCGCGCGCCGACAAGGCGGTTCCGGGAATGGGACGCGCGATCCGGCGCCTGGCGCGATTTGTCAGCCGGAAATGGCCGGAGCCGATCTACGACTTACGCCGCCAGTTGGGGCTGGCGCGCGGTTCCAATCCCATCTTCGATGCCAAGCATTCGCCCTGCCTCGTGCTTGCGCTTTTTTCCCGGCTCCTGGGCCAGGAACAGAAAGACTGGCCACCGCATACGCTGATCACGGGCTTTTGCTATTACGACGCGGATGGCGGCGACGCGCGCCTCCCGGCCCACCTGCAGAGATTTCTCGACACGGGGCCGCCCCCGGTGGTATTCACGCTGGGTTCGGCCGCAGTCCTGGCCGCCGGAAGATTTTACGAGTACTCGGCGCGGGCCGCGATCAAGGCTGGAGTTCGGGCCGTCCTGCTGATCGGATCGGATCCGCGCAACCGCCCCGCGCAGGAACTGCCCGACTCCATCTGCGTGGCCGAGTACGCGCCTTACTCCGCGCTCTTCAGCCGCGCCGCGCTGGTGGTTCACCAGGGCGGTGTCGGCACTACGGCGCAGTGTCTCGCCGCGGGCAGGCCGATGCTGATCATGCCCTACGCGCACGATCAGCCGGACAATGCCCGGCGGATGCGGCGGCTCAAGGTGGCGCGGGTGATTCGCCGCGGCAACTACACGCCGATGCGCGTCGCCAGGCGGCTGCGAGCGATGCTAGAAGAGCCCAAATTTGCACGAAACGCACAGAGGGTGGCCAGAAAACTGGCGCAGGAAGACGGCGTGCGGGCCGCCGCGGATGCCCTCGAAACCCTGGGCAGGAACGTTCGAGAGGCCAGGTGAACCGGACACGGTGGGAAAAGCGTCAGGCCGTCTCGGCTGCCGGGGCGGGTTCTTGCTCGGTTGCCGGATTGAGGGTGGAAAAGCCCTCGGCCCTGGCTGCCTCGAGCAGCTGCGGGGAGGCGGAAACGAAGATAATCTCGGTCCCGTGGAACATCTCGCGGGCCACAAGCGCAGCCGCAAGCTGCAACGCATCGGGCCAGCGCAGGCTGGTCCGGTCAAGCAACTGCCGGGCACATTCGAGAACCGCCGGGTTCAGCGGTTCCTGCACCGTGCGCGCCGCTTCCAGACGGAGGATCTCCAGCGCTGCGGACGCATCTGCCGCACTGATGGCGCCCGACCGTTCCCGCCGCCGCAGAGCGGCATACACTTCAAGCGGTGTTGAAGCAGCAATGAGTTTGCGATTGTCCTCAATCGCCTCCATCATGCGAATCAAAGCGTCCGTACCCGCCTCACGCACAAACAGCTTGGCAAAAGCCGTGGCCTCGAGGAAGTAACAGCTCATATGCCTCCCCGTTCCTCATCGATCACGGCGGCGAGCGTTTCGCCATGCATCTCGACGGGATGGAAGCGCTGCGCCTCCTCAGCGATTCCAGCTTCGGCACGGTTCAAACGAATGGTCGTCGTGGGATAGGCCGGGGTCTTGGGGTTGGCGATCTTGCTGGTGAGCACCACCCCGCGCTGAATCGCTTCCGCCAGCACCGACTGGCGCGACTCCGGATTCTGATTCCAGCGGAATGCCTTCCGCGGAAGGAAAGAATCACGGAACCATTTCAGCGCGATGAAAGCGTGCCCCCCCCGTTCGGCCTCCGCCAGCGCCGCACAGAGTTCCTTCACCCGCGCATCCAGGTCGGCGGGAATCACGGCTTCCTGGCTGTCGTCTTCCGGATCGAAACTGTGATCGATGGCGGGACGCGCCGAAGTGCGCACAGGATGTGGCGCTGTGTCGTTATCATCGGTGCGCTCGAAGTAGATGCGGACCTCGTCTTCTTCCGGAGACCAGGCATCCGCCGTAGCGTTGCGACGCTTGCTGCGCCCATTTTCACTGCACAATTCCACGATCGCCTGATAGCCGGGAGGGGAAAGGAACCGCAACGCGCGCGCCAAGCCAGGATCCTGGGAAAAGGCCAATTCCGTCAGAGCTTCTTCAATAATTTCTTCTGCATCGGGAATGCTCAGGTTACTTATATCCGCATTCCTGTGAGCAGCCTTTGTCGACTTCATATCTTCCCCCAAAATAACGGACCACGGACGACCTGATTGGGCAGTACCGACCGGTTCGTCCCGCAGGTGCGCGCCTGCAACTCTCTAATCGACTCAGCATTCTCGCGAGAAAAATGTAAGGCGATCAATGGATTCCGCCCCTGGGGCAGAGTCCCGAACCATGACTAATTTTCGGTGTTGAAAGACCCTACCTGAGTCGAGAAACGCTCTACCTATTCAAATGAAACTATCCCCATGTAAGTATAGACGATAATAGATTCATCATTCCAGCATTAAATTCTTGGTCTTTTCCCGCCTGGAGAGACGTGCGCGGCAGGGTCATCCCGCGGATGCTTGCTTCGCCACCTGATGCTCGTACAATAGACGTATGCGCCGTAGTCTGCCGCTGCTTTTCTTTGGGATGTTGGCGATCTCTGGCCTGCACGCCGATTCCCCGGCTTTCGATCTTACAGGACCGAAGGTGGACGTGCACGTCAAGCGGGCCGATGTCACGCTCCCCATCAGCCAAACGCCCAACCTTCTGCCGGGCGATCGCCTGTGGATTCATCCCGACTTTCCCGAGAGCCAATCTGCGCGCTACGTACTGGTCGTCGCCTTCCTGCGCGGCGCCACCAATCCTCCCCCCGCAGACTGGTTCACGCACGTCGAGACCTGGACACGCGAGGTCCGGAACGAGGGCGTCTTTGTCACCGTTCCCCAGGAAGCGCAACAGGCGCTGGTGTTTCTTGTGCCCGAAACGGGCGGCGACTTCAGCACCCTGCGCAAAGCCGTGCACGACCGGCCGGGCGCCTTTGTCCGCGCCACCCAGGACCTGCAGGCTGCCAGTTGGGACCGCATGCGCCTGGATGCGTACCTGAACGACGTGAAGACCACGACCCAGACCGACCAGAAAGCGTTGAAGGAACGCGCGGAGTTGTCGGCGCGGTCGTTGGGAATCAAGGTCGACCAGCAGTGCTTTGACAAGCCCACCGACCAGCAGGCTCCCTGCCTCGTGCAGCACACCGACGGCATGGTCCTGGACGACGCCAATGCCCAATCGCTGGTTTCGCAGCTGGCCAACGGAACCACCGGCGACCTGATGAACCAGTTGAGCTATTCGACCATGGCAGGAGGCGGCCAGTTCAGCCCCTATGTGGGAGCGATTGTCGACACCGCCAAGATCCTTTCGTCGCTGCATACGGCCCATTTCCAGTACATTCCCGCGCTCGCCCTCCCCACCTCGGACACGCTCAACCTGCGCCTCAATCTTCCCCCCTCGTTTCGTGATCCCAAGTCGGTGGTGGTGATTGCCCTTCCGCCGATAGGCCCGTCCAAAGCCCCTCCGCTGCGGCCACTGAACCCCGCCGACAGCACCTGCGCCCAAAAGCCCGGCCTGGTATTTGCCGCCGAGGGTGGGCCGCTGGTGTTTGGAACCGATCTTGCCCATGATCTGCACATGCAGATTGAGACCGAGCACGGTCCGGTCGACCTGCCCTTGTCGGCAATCGCCGCGAAGGGCGGACTGGTCCCGAAGGATCCGCTCCCCAAGCTCCCGCCCGGGGAATTGACCGCGGTTGTCCGCGGAAAATGGGGCTTCGACGACTGGGAGGGACCGCGTTTCCACCTGCGATCGGCCGGCCCGGCAAAGTGGACCGTTGCCGCCGACGACCAGTCCGCCCTGATCGTCGGCCGCGATGACAAGCTCCACATTCGCGGCGACAGCACGCTCTGCGTCGAGAGTGTGGGAGAACGGACCAAAGCGGAAGGCAACGCGCTGCCACTCACCTGGAAAGCGGCCAAGCCCGAGGTGCTCGAAGTCGAGGTGCCGCTTAAGAATGCGACCCCGACCTCCCTGACCCTGGAAATCCACCAGTATGGTCTCGACCAGCCCGACTCGCTCTCACTCGACGCCTACGCCGAAGCCGCTTCGCTCGACCACCTCACCCTGAGCGCCGGCGACCGCAGTGCCCTGCTCAAGGGAACACGCCTCGACGAAGTCGCCAAGGCCACCCTCAACGGCATCACCTGGACACCGGCCGGACTGGCCCGCGTTCAGGATTTTGATCAACTTACGCTGAACACGGATGGTTCCACTCTGGAACTCGATCCGACCGTGCAGTATTCCGCGAAGGTGGAACTGCGCGATGGACGGCAACTCAAAGTACCTGTTTCGGTGAACCCACCCCGGCCGGAGGTGTCTCTGCTCAGCAAGGGAACTCAGGATGACGGAACCCAGGCGCAGTCGCAGGTGCACCTGGGCAGCGCCGAGGATGTTCCTCTCGGCGCCCGGCTGGTGTTTTTCCTCAAGTCGGTTGTGCCCCAGAACTTTCCTCGTACCGAAAAGGTCGAGGTGGCAGCGGCCGATGGCAGCTTCCACACCGTTCTTTCAGTGGCCGATGGAGGACTGATGCTGGAGGATTCGAAGACGGCGATGGGCTCGGTAGAACCGTTGGCCCGCTTTGGGCCTTCCGCCTTCGGGCCGGTCCGCGCGCGTGCTCTCTCTTCGGACGGGGTCGCCGGAGACTGGATGCCCTTAGGCACCCTGGTTCGCGTGCCCGGCTTTAAGGACCTCCGTTGCCCGCACATTGCGACCAAGCCGTGCGCCCTGAGCGGCTCAAATCTGTTCCTTGCCGCCTCGATTTCTTCTTCCGAAGACTTCGCCAATGCCACCGAGGTGCCGGCCGACTTCACAGGCGCACAGTTGGTCGTTCCCCACCCGGCGAACGGAACGCTCTTCCTGAAGCTGCGCGATGACCCGGGAACGGTGCAGACCCTCACCTTGCCGGTGACCCTGGTCGCACCGTCGGCCCTTCCCGCGCCCCAGACAGCGGCAGTCCAAAATCAGCCTGCCGAGGGCTCGACTCCGGCCCCGGACGACGCCGCCGCTCCAGCCCCGGCTGCCAAGCCAGATCATCCGTAGGGCGACCGGTCAGGATCAGGATAAAATCGTGACTTTTACTGGAAATAAGCGCGATTCTTTTCCGCAAAATGCGCCTTTTCCGCGGGCAGATCGTCCGCCGGGAAGATGGCGTGCTGCGCGCAGAGGTCGGCACAATTGCCGCAGTCGATGCACTCATCCGGATTGATGAAGACCTGAGAGACCAATCCTGCATTGGGATCGCCCACCGCCGGAGCCAGCGCCGCAGTGGCGCACTCCGCAACGCAGACAAAGTCTTTGACACAGGCATCGGTGACTACATAAGCCATAAAAATCTCCTGAACTCTGCGTCCGTATCGGGGGACGCGTTCCTCCCGAGGCTACGCAAGAGCGTCGGCATGACTCCGTGACCCCAGTCACAAGTACACAGGAAATCCCTCAATATGGTACGGGGCATGAAATCCCCCTGCCGGCATCGAACCCGCAAACCGCTCCTCATTTCGCGCTCCACTCCCTGGCCGCGCACAGAGTTGCGCCGTTTCGTCTGCTATTCATTTTTGCCCGTTTGACGCGGGTTATGCTGGATGCATGTTGAGCCTGAGGCGACCGTTTTCTCTGCTTCTGCCGTTCGTGTTTGCAAACCTGGCTGGATCTCAGTCCGGTTCACCCTCAGCTTCGGCTTCGGCAGCTGCGTGGAGCTTTGCCGTGTCGGGCGACAGCCGCAACTGCGGTGACTTCGTGATGCCCGCGATCGCGGCCAAGGTGAAGGCGGAAGGAGACGCGTTGTACTGGCACCTGGGCGATTTCCGCGCCATGTCCGCTCCCGATCAGGATCTCGTCGCAATGCAGCCGGCCGGAACCGAGCTAGCCAAACCTGAGTATCAACAGCGCGCCTGGGACGATTTTCTGACCCACCAGATCGCAGCCTTTGGCTCACTTCCGGTCTTCATCGGACGCGGGAACCATGAGGCCGTGCCGCCCATGACCCGCGAGGGCTACGTCAACAAGTTCTCGACCCTTCTGGATCGTCCCGAGATCGCCGCGCAGCGAAAAGCCGATGGTAGCGACGGCGCACCACTCGGACCCTGGTATCACTGGGTGCATGAAGGGGTTGACTTCATTACCCTGGATAACTCCACTCATGACGAGTTCAGCGATGCTCAAATGCGCTGGTTGCGCGCCGTGCTCGATCGCGACCTTGAGGCCAACTCCGGCGTGCACACGATCATTGCCGGCATGCACGAGGCCCTGCCCCACTCGACCAGTTCTAACCACGCCATGGATGATTGGGACAGTGGAGTGCACACCGGAGAGCTGGTGTATAACTGGTTTTACGATGCGCAGGCTGCCGGCAAGCATGTCTATCTCATCGCCAGCCACTCGCATTACTATGCGCCCGACATCTATAACACGCCGTTCTGGCGGGAGCGCGCCAGGAAGGTAGTGCCCGGCTGGATCATCGGAACCGCAGGCGCCCACCGCTATCTGCTGTCGGCTGGATCAGCACCATCGGCCAAGACAGATATCTACGGCTATCTGCAGGGCGCCGTACACCCTGACGGAACGATCGATTTCTCTCTGCACGAGTTGAGCGAGGCCGATCTGGTTCAATCCAAGTGGCCCGACGCGCCGCCGGACGCGATTCATGAATGTTATATTCACAACCGCGATGAGCCCGGCGTGCCTAAGTCCCGAGCGACTAAGTAGGGTATCTAATTAAGAGTTTGTTGAAAAACTCGAACAAAAGAGTTTCGTAACAGGGCATGACTCCAGTCGCGCCAATAGAGCCAGTCAATCGAACTGGCTTCAGCACCTGCGGACTCTTGCCTCGTCGATTTCGGCCGATGGTTGGCTATCCTAAGTCCGCGCAGTGCAAATGTGGCGAACTTATAAGTGTCATGCGCTGTCGATTCTCGAATAAAGCCGCTGCCTAACTGCTATCCAAGGAGTAAGCTAGAAAACCTTGTAGCGGATGCCCACTGTCACCGATACCGAAGACATGGCGCCAAATGTGAACTGTGGCCAGTACTGATATTCCACGTCGGCGGCACGAACGCTCCAGCGACGGCTAAGGCGATAATCAACACCCGCGCCCGGCGCGACGACAAGATAGCTCCCGTGCGCGTAGTCGTAGGGAAAGTTGAAGTAGCCGATACCGACGAGCCCTTTGGCGTAGGGTTGAAATCGCCCATAGTCAAGGTGATAGCGCAGACCGGCCATGTAAGTTTCGATGTGCACATCCGCCGTCTTGTGATACTCAATCCAGCGCCCTTCCGCCTCCAGCCCAAGCCGGTGCGCTGCGTCGGCGTCAACAAAAGCCGTGGCGCCCGCCTCATTGAGACCGCCGTATTGGATATACTGCCCCGATACTCCACCGCCCGCCCAGACTGAGCGGCGTCCGGCCGTGGCTGACTCGCGTGCCTGTCCCCATGCCGCCTGGGTCGCGGCGAGCGAGCAGCAGATCAAGATCAGTAAGCAGAAGATGTTGCGGCATCGGGGAACCTGCATTGTGCCGTGATGTGCCATGCCCGCACCGTAGAAGCTTTTCATTTTTCTCCTGGAGCGTCGTCTTATAGTCAAAGATAATCTTGCCGCGCTGGCGTGGAGATTGCAGCCTCCAGACGAGGCCTGCAATCCCCACACCCTGGATCGACGTGCGACTACTTGGTGATGGTAAGGGTGATGTCTTGATAGTGCGTGATATTGCTCGCCTGGCCGACACCAGTTACCTGAATTGTATAAGTGCCCGGCGCCGCGGTGCTTTGACTGAATCCTCCGCATCCCGTTACCAGGAAGGAACCGGACAGGAGCAGCGCAAGCATGGCGGCGAAGAGGATCGCGTGACGCTTGCGGAACCGCCAGAGCACCAGGCCAAGGAAGAAAGCCGCAGGAGCGAAAAGACCCGCCAGCGAGAATCCTCGCGCACCCGGAGTGGACTTCATCGCCGTGTCGCCACCGTTGAGGGGCGCATTGGTGTCGATTGTGAGTTGAATGCTCTGAGCGGCGCCGGCTTTCAGGGTCACGCTGTTGCTCGAGAAGTGGCAGTTCACGCCTGACGGAAGTGCCCCGCAACCGAGATCTACCGTATCCGTGAATCCGTTATTGGAACTGACATTGATGGTGACGATCGCATTCTGCGAGGTCTGCAGTGTCACGGTCGGCGGAGTGATGACGATGCCAAAGCCTGTCGGCGAGCCCGTGACCTTGATTGCCGATGACGAAGATGGCGAGTGCACCGCATCGCCGCCATAGTTGGCGACGATGTTGTAGTTGCTGGGCGCGAGGTCGGGAACAAATGTACCCACACCGGTTTCATCGAGGGTCGCTGCTCCAATCACCTGTGAGCCGTTGGTGAAGGTGACTGTTCCTGTGGGGACCGGCCCGGATCCACCCGAGATGGTGGCAACCAGGAAGAGCTGCGGCGTCGTGCCTCCGGTAGTCGAAGACCCGAGACTGGTCGAAGTGGCGATCGCCTGCACCGGTTGGGTCAACGCAGCGGATGCACTTGCGGCATCATTGGCGTCGCCCGCGTAAGTGACGGTAATGTTGTGGCTCCCGACCGCCAGGTTCGCGTCGCTGAAGGTGGCCGTTCCGTTGGTCCCCAGGGTTGCGGTGCCCGCACTGGCACCATCGGCCATGAAGGTCACGGCGCCGGTGGGAATGCCCCCATTGCCAGTGACGGTCGCAGTAAAGGTGATGGGCGCTAAAACCGTGGCCGGAGAAGCGCTCGAGGAGACCGTGACGGCAGTGGTGGCGAGGTTCACGGCCAGCGGCATCGCCGTAGACGCGCTGCCCGTGTCGTTTGCGTCACCGCTGTACGTTGCGACAATCGCGTGCGGCCCGGGCGCCAGGGTTGCGCTCAGAGTGGCTGCCCCTCCGGCGCCTACCTTGGCCGCTCCAAGCGCGGTTGCGCCGTCGCTAAACGTCACGTTGCCCGTAACGATCGCCGCGCCGGCGGCGGGCTTGACTACGGCGGTCAACACCACGGCCTTGCCGGCGATCCCTGGATTCGGATTCGCTCCCAGGCCGGTCGAGGTTGCGGTCAGGTTAACTACCTGGATGATGGGAGCCGAGGTGCCAGGCCCGGAGTTCGGATCACCCGGATAACTCACCGTAATTGCGTGGGTTCCCGCAGTGAGTGAGGAGGTCGTGAAGGTTCCGGCTCCCGAGGTCCCGGCCAGGGTCGCTGTACCAATCTGTGTTCCGCCATCAAGGAAGGTCACGACGCCGGTGGGCGCAATGCCGCTCGAAGAGGTCACGGTAGCCACAAACGTGACCGGCGTGCCATAGGTAGAGGGATTGACGCTCGACGTAACTACCGTAGTTGAGGCCGCCTGCACATCCTGCCGGAAGGCTGCGGAGGTGCTGGCAAGGATGTACTTGCTTGAGTCGCCGCTGTAAGACGCGGTGATGGAATGCGTGCCACTGGCCAGCGATGAGGTGGTGACGGCGGCCATGCCGTTGACATCGATGGCCACAATTCCGAGCAGAGTTGAGCCGTCGAAGAAGCTGACCGTCCCGTCCAGGGCAACGCCTCCCCCGCCGGAGATCGCGACCTTTGCGGTCAGAGTTACGCTGCCACCCAAAGCCGCTGGATTGGCGCTCGATGACAGGCTGGTGGCGGTCGCTTCATTGACCACCTGGGTCGCTGTCGGAACGTCGATCGGATTGCTCGGGTCGGCCGGAATGGGAAGGTGCCCCGAGTCTCCT
Organism: uncultured Acidobacteriaceae bacterium; assembly: GCA_963737665.1. Classification (GTDB taxonomy): domain Bacteria; phylum Acidobacteriota; class Terriglobia; order Terriglobales; family Acidobacteriaceae; genus Telmatobacter. The sequence goes on along the minus strand of CAVTTW010000009.1, from coordinate 162,055 downwards.
CCATAGGTTGCAGTCAGCGTATGCAGGCCGACGGAAAGCACCGGGGTTGAGTAAGTGGCAGTGTAGGTGTTCGGGATGGACGACGCGACCACGTGCACGACCTGAAGAACGGTTGTGCCATCGAGGAAGGTGACGTTGCCGGTGAGACTGCCGGTTCCCGCACCCGTGGTCAGGGTTGCGGTAATGGTCACACTCTGCCCGTACGTCGACGGATCAGGGTTCGAAAGCAGGATCGCAGTAGTCGCGTTGGCGGGGATGGCGTTGCCGACCAACTCCGCCTCAACCGGCGAATTGGTGCTCTGGTTGTTGACATCGATCTCGCCGAACAGAGGGTTGGCGGACTTGGTCGGAGCAAACTGCCCGACTACGGCGCAGGTCGCAAAAACGTTCGAGCGCCTGTGAACCGCATGTTGTTAACGCTGTGTTGACATTGGCATTGTCTTCCGCCGTGGGGGATGACAGCGTGAGTGTGGCATTCCCGTCATTCTCGACCACCATCGAACTGGGCGTCGACGGATAGATGGAGACTTCTCCGCTGCGCACCGCATTGGCCGTGAAATCCAAAAGCGCGACGTTGCTCTGCACCTGGCGGACGCGCATGTAGAGAGAGTCGGCCACGTAGAGATTGCCGTTGCCATCGAGCGCCAGCCCGACCGGCGCATACAGATCGTTGGTATACAGAACCCCTTCGAACGCATTTCTGCCCTTGGCGGTCTGCACGACGGTTGAGATCTTCAAGGTGCTTCGATTGACTTTACGGATGGCGTTGTTCTGCTTGTCGGATATATATACATTCTGCGCGACATCCACGATTACGCCGGACGGGGACCACATCTCGGCGTTGACCGCCAGCGTGCCGTCGGGGCTGAAGCCGATCGCTCCAGTACCTGCGAATGTCGTGATGTTTCCCGACGTATCGACCTTGCGGATGCGGTTATCGCCGCAGTCCGGGATATACATATTGCCGTTCGCATCGAAGGCGACCGCGTACGGCCGATTGAGTTGGGCAAGCGTGGCCGCACCGCCGTCGCCTACGTTGCCGGTCCCTCCACCAGGAGTGCCATTGCCGGCGACGGTCGTGATAATTCCCGAGGTCGCATCGACCCGGCGAATGCGGTGATTGAAGGTGTCTGCGATGAAGAGTTGCCTGCCGTGTCGACGGTCACGCCCCAAGGCTGATTCAGGTTGGCCGAGGTGGCGGGCCCGCCGTCCCCGACATTGCCGGAAACCGCGGCGCCGCCGCCGGCCACGGTAGTAATGATTCCCGTACTGGCGGAGATCATGCGGATCTTGTTGTTCTTGGTGTCGGCAATGTACAGGTTGCCGGCGCCGTCAATCGACAGGCCGGAAGGGGTGTCGAGGGAAGACTGGTAAGCTGCGACGCCATCCGGTCCATCGCCGGAACTGCCCGTACCCGCGATGGTTGTGATCTTGCCGGCTGCGGGATAGGTAACGCTCCCCATGATGGTCGCGCCAATGCCGGAGCTCACCATGCGGATGCGGTTGTGAATGCTGTCGGCGATGTACAGATTGCCGGCGCCGTCCAGCACCACGCTGGCAGGCTGGTCGAGGTCCGCATCTTCAGCGTCCCCGCCATCCCCGGAATTGCCGTCGTACGCGCCACTCCCCGCCTTGGGAATCATGTTGCCGTTGATCACCACCGGCAGGCCGCCCAGCCCCGTCCCGGACAGATAGGTCATGCCGAGCACTGTGCCGTCGCCGGCGAGCAGGACCACCGCACCGGTTCGAAGTCCCGGATATGCAGGGGTGAACGTGACCAGCTGTGTGCAGGTCTGATGGGCGGAGACGGAGCCCGGCGCGCACGATCCGCCGGTCACTGCCTGGAAGTCCAGGTTGGGCGCCCCGGCGGTGAGCACAGCGATATTGGCGACGACGCCCCCGCCCGGCGCCGAAACCGTGACCGAAACCGGAACTGTGGCAGAGGTCGTATTCACGTTCTGTGACGGGAATGTGGGCGTGGGCACAGATTGAGACAGTGCGCCGGCGCATGCCAGCACCAGAGTTGCAGACGCCGCAACCCACCATTGCATACCCCGCCTGGCGCGAAGCCGGGCTGGGAGTGGATTCTGGTCGCCGGCCCGCTGACGGCATTGGTTCGGTGGTCGGCTCGGGGAATCCGGGCTTCCGCGGGGAGACGGTACTCTCGTCAAGGAACCGAAGGGAAGGCAGGCAACTCATAAAGGTACACTCCATCAAGGTTTCTATCTAAAACATGCGCAACCGTTAGGCGGACTTGCCGCCGAAGGCTCACACTCGAGCGAACCAGTGCTCGAAGCAGCTAAAAATAGGTTGCTATTTGGGTGGAGTATACCCTGTTTAGAGATCGCAGGTAATCAAAAAATCCGTTACTTAAATAAGACACGTGACCAAGGTCACGTGCCCTTGTGATAAGAGGTTAAATTGCCTCTAAAACAGTGAATCTATACGACCTTTGGGGGATACGATACTCCAAAAGTCGACACCGGTCTGGAGCGTTTTCGCACGCATTTTGAGGCAGGGCGGACGATCAATGAGACCCCAGGTAACCGCTCTTCGTTACGAGCGCGGACCGACGGCAAACAGCACCGGGAATTGAGGATGCCGAGGATACGGTTTCGAACGCTCCGGACCGCCAGCCTCCCGGCGATGGCGTCGGTCCTCCGCGCCTAAAAGTGGCGCAGGGTTTCGCTGGGACCGTTGGAGGTGGGGATATGGGCCCCTGTGCCGCGATCGGACCGTTCGACGTGGGTTTCAAGCGAACGGCTCACAAGGTCGCGCGAGCCCAGGCCCACGGCGAGCGCCAACGTCAGCACGATGCCTCCGAAGAGGATGCCGAAGGCGAGTTCAACGATGGCTCCTCCAATCTCCAGGTGATCGAGGACCATGGCGGCGGTCAGGACCAGGACCAGCCATTTCACGCCGAGGGAGAGGAAGCGGGCATATTGCAGCTGCGCATTGACTGCGCTGATCAGCACCGATCGCGCCAGGAACCGGGCGATCAGCGTGCCGCCAATCAGCAGCAGGATGGCTCCGACCGCGTGGGTCAGAGTAGGGCAGCAGGGAGATGGGAATGGGTGCCCCCGTCGCATACGAGGCATCAAAAGCCGAAACGCCGATGATCAGCCCGAGCAGTACGCATGCCCAGAATGAGCCGCGCGCGACGATCTCGGTGGGGGTATTCGACGGCGTCCAATCCGCGGCTACGCGTGTGCGGGCAAACCGGTCGTCAAATTTGACCCACGCCAGGGCACGCCGGAGCAGCGCCGAAAGCGCCATTCCGATCAGGGTGAAGACCCCCAGCGCAACGAAGAAGGCCAGAATGCCCGGCAATATGGCGATGAGCAGGGAAAGAACGCGATAGAACGACTGATGCAGCGCGTCGGACATGTGGTGCCAGACCGAGACGTTCTCGGTATAAACAGGCTGCGTCATCACGGCCGGCTTGCTTTGGAGCATCATGGCAAGGATGGTATGCATCGGACTCGCTCCTTGAATCGACTCTGTGTGTGGAATCCGGAATTGGATCGACAGGTCCATCATCAAGAGACCCTTCTAAAGGTCCGTGAGAAATCGAAGCCCTCGGCGGTCATGGATTGAACCGGTCTGGCCAGCGCCAGCGGGAAACCAGGTAGGGCTTGTCGGCGTCGAATGCGGCTGCCACGGCTTCAATGTGCCGCTCGGCCTCCGCTGCGGTGGTAGAGATGTTGATGTGCCCCGCGACCCACGCAAGATAAAGCGGAATCAACGCCCCCAGCAGGTGGCCGCGATTGATGGTGCGGAGCCGGTAAGCGATCAAAAAGTCGTACACGATGCGGGCCCACAGATTTTCCGGCATGCGAAAGGACGCCGCATCGATAACCGACAGGCGCTTGAGGCCGAGCAGGGTGTTGGGCGGCAGCACCAGCGACCAGATCTCCTGCAGATTCGAGTACGCCAGGCGAAATCCATCGATCATCGATGCGATATCGGAGCTGCCATCGAGCGTATGCCGCATCGACAGGGACGGGCGAGGCGGGGGCAGGCGGCGGGCGCGCTGCCAGAATGCGGCTTTGCTTTCAATATCGGAGAACAGCGATCCGGTGACGGTTCCAAGGATCGACCGGATGTCGGGATCAGCCGGCTGCGGCAGCGAGCGGGCGCCCACGTCGAACTCCTCGATGCCAAACCCGGCGACGATCGCCTCCGAAATGGGCCAAAGCAGGGAGTCGTTTTGGTTGATCGATGTAAATCGCTGCCCCGCAGCGGCCAGGCGCTCGGCCATCCGCAGCGAGAGGCCGAGGTCAACCGCCAGCGGAAAGCGGGCGCGGGTTGCGAACAGCGCGCGGGTGAGAGGGTACAGAATCGCCGAGTTCACCAGGCCCGCGTGCGGCGGCAGATCGTAACGCGGCATGGCCAGATCGGTGGACTTCGAGACCACCGCGGTTCCCAGCGAACGAAGCGCCTCCGCGCTCAGCGACCCCGAATCCGGCCCCAGCATCAGCAGGGAGCGAGCCTCGTGCTTCACGGCCAACTGGTGGGCATTCACAAAATCCGCGGCTGTCAGCGTCCAGGATGCGTTGGTGGCGGGAGCATCGGTCAGCCGCAGAGGCTGATATACGTCGGCCGCGACCTCATTCTGGGTGGCGATCAGCAGGTCTTCGGCGGGGAACGACGCCGCCAGTTTGGCAAGGACACTTTCCAACTGGTTGGTCGGAAGAGGCGCCAGCACCACCAGCAGGGCGCATCCGGTTCGCGCGGGTGGAGGACTGAACTCGGGGACTGGATCAGCGATCACCATAGGGATTCAGGAATTCCTTGTACCACTGCTTCTTTCACATGTTGACCGGTCGAGGGCGGCTGAGGAAAGGCCTTCACATGGATAGGATGCCGCCGATGGGGATCCGCAGCCAGGTGGGGCGGTTGTTGAGCTCATAGAGCAGCTCATAGAGTGCTTTTTCAAGCAGATAGGCCGTGAACAACGATTGCGCCTCCTCCGCTGGGGGAAGAAGATTCGGATCTGCCGCGATGGTCGCCCGATACGCCCTCAAAAATTCTGCGGAGGCGGAGTTTTGCCACAGCCGCGCCCACGCCGCAAGTGTCTCCGGGCCGCTATGGCTGCCGTGGTCCGAGTTCATGAACTGGTCGAAACCTGAGAACGCGGCATAGGAGAACGAGCGTACCATGCCGGCCACATCCTTCAAAGGCGACTGCTTCTGCCGCCGTTCCGCCAGCGGGCGGGCGGGCTCTCCCTCGAAATCGAGAAGCACGAAATCGCCGCTTTCCGGCTCTCCATCGCCCGGCCTCCCTCCGGTGCGAAGGGTCTGACCTAGATGATAGTCCCCGTGGATGCGGATGCGCTTGCCCGCTGCCTGCGCAGATTCGATCAGGTGAGCGCGGGCGATCAGACTGCGGCGGCGCGAGAGCAGCAGCGCCGCATCGTCGGCGATCAGGTCGACAAAGGTCGGCAACTTGGCCTTGAGTGCGTCCAGGGTTGAGGTGATCTGGGCCTCAATGCGGCGTGCGTCGCGGCTCAGGTCTTCAGGAGCAAACGGCTCTGAAGCGAACGCAGGGTCACTGGTGGGAGTGGCGAGGGCCAGGTGCATCTCTGCGGTGCGCTCGCCCAGCAGGGCAGCGGCTGCCATGGCCACGCCGGCCGAGTCCAGCACCTCCGCGCGCAGGTCAGGCAGGCTGACGAATCCCGGTGTGGGGATTTCGGGCGGCGCCTTGAGTGTCGCGACGGAGGAGAAAAATGCCGCAAGCTGGTCGAGGAACCATTGCCATCCGTCGCCCTGGTTTGCCACCAGCCCCTGCAGCATGGCCACCGTGGTTTTTTCCCCGCCTGCAGGCGTAACCGAGATCTCTCCGTAGAATGGCGCGATGCGCTCAAAATGAGCGACTTCAGTGAGGAAGCGGCCGATCTCCACGTCGGGATTTTCGCCCGGCTGCAGTCGCCGGAACATTTTCAGAATCAGCTCTTTCCCGTACAGGATCGAGGTATTGGACTGCTCCGCCGAGCCCACCCTGGCCGGCAGGCGGTGGCGGCTTGTCGTGCTGGAGAAAGCGGTGGAGGCGCGCGCTTCCAGCCGGCCGCCGGCTGAAATTGGGTCGCCCGCGGAAGGCGACTCACGCGACTGCAGCCGCGAACTTGCGGAAGGCGCAGGGGCCGTCGATCGAGGCGGAGCTACGGCTTCGCCGGGCTGAGCGGTGATCGGAACCGGCGCGACGGGAATCGCCGGCCCTTGCGGTGATTCCGGCTGCAGCGCTTCCAGGGGTAATGCAGCTGCACTCGGCGCCGGGCTGGATTCCTCATCCGGCGGCAGCAGATCGCTCCCCGGAAAAACTTCGTGCGGGCGGAGGTGAACCTGGCCATCCGCGGCCGCACTGTGCGTGGCGCGCTCCGGGTGTTCGAGAAGGTCCGCCGCGTCGCCGCTGGCAAGTTCGTCGCTGGCGGTGCGGCCGGTGGCCGCGGCAGCCAGAGATGCGGCAACATCCAGCGCGGCGGTGCGGGTGGTCGCAACTGCGAGGCTGGCATTGCGCTGGATGAGCGTGAGCAGACCCTGGCGCAGATCTTCCCGGGTCGTGGCATCATGCAAGACCGCCGGGCCCGACGGCGTCGGAAGGACCGCCACGACACTTTGTGGGTGGTTGGCAGTCAGATCATCGGCATCGGCGCCGATGCTGAACGCCAGCGGTACCTGGTAAACGTCGCAGAGACCGTCGCCGTACCCGACCTCGATATAGAAGAGCGCCGGCGGAATGGAGCTGGCAGCCGGTACCTGTTCCCCAGGCAGGATGGTTGCGTTCGCCGCGATGGCCGCGGGCATTTCCACCCAGTCCAGCACGCGGGCCGACTGAATCTTGCGCGTCTTGGCGCCAAACCAGCGCTGCCGCGGCAGCCAAGCCGGCAGCGCGGTTTCCAGCACCGCCAGGCCATGGCCGGCGATGAAGCCCGGCCATCCCTTGGTGAGCAGGTCGAGCGCCGCGGGCTCTTCGGCTTCCGCTTCCGTGGACGCCTCGATAACGGCTCGAGCGCGAACGTCGGCCTTGGCGCTGGCGGGCTGCAGTTCGAGCCAGAGGAACGAATAGGGCGCGAGGCTCAGCGCATAGGGCTCGGTGGTGATGGTCGGGAAAGGCACATAGCCCAGCATCTCCACCGGCTCCATGCCCGCGAATGCAGCCAGATCAAGGGACACCGGCTGCGCAAAACGGCTCAGGTTGGCGACGCAGAGGATGGTCTCGTGCGAGCCGTCGCCGCGGTCCAGATCGCGAAGATAGGCGAGGATCTTCCGGTTGGTGGGATTGAGAAACGTCAGCGTGCCGCGGCCGAAGACCTGAAACAGCTTGCGCAGGGCGATCATGTTGCGCGTCCAGTGCAGCAGGCTCGACTGGTCGCTGAGCTGCGCTTCGACGTTGACCACCTGGTAGCCGTAGATGGGATCCATGACGACGGGGAAATAGAGCCGCGCCGGATCGCACTTGGAGAAGCCGGCGTTGCGGTCCGAGGTCCACTGCATGGGGGTGCGAACGCCGTTGCGGTCGCCGAGATAGATGTTGTCGCCCATGCCGATCTCGTCGCCGTAGTAGATGATGGGCGTGCCGGGAAAGCTGAGCAGCAGAGAATTCAGCAGCTCGATGCGGCGGCGGTTGTTGTCGACCAGCGGCGCCAGCCGGCGGCGGATGCCGACGTTGATGCGCATGCGCGGGTCGGCCGAGTAGGCGAAGTACATGTAATCGCGCTCGTCGTCGGTGACCATCTCCAGGGTCAGCTCGTCGTGATTGCGCAGGAACAGCCCCCACTGGCAGTTGTCGGGAATGGGCGGCGTCTGCGCCATGATGTCGGTGATGGGCAGCCGGTCTTCCTGCCGCAGCGCCATGTAAATGCGCGGCATGAGCGGGAAATGGAATGCCATGTGGCACTCATCGCCGTCGCCGAAGTAAGGGCGCACGTCGGCGGGCCACTGGTTGGCCTCCGCCAGCACCAGGCGATTGGCGTACTCCGCGTCAATGGCGGCGCGAATCGTCTTGATGACGTGCGTGCGTCTCGGGCAGGTTTTCGCAGTTGGTGCCGTCGCGCTCGACCAGGTAGGGAATGGCGTCCATGCGCAGCGCATCGACGCCCATATCGAGCCAGAAGCGCATGGCCTTCAGCACTTCTTCGATCACCATGGGGTTGTCGAAGTTGAGATCCGGCTGGTGCGAGAAGAAGCGATGCCAGTAGTAGGCCTTGGCCGTCTCGTCCCAGGTCCAGTTCGACTTCTCGGTGTCGGTGAAGATGATGCGGGCGTCCGTGTAGACCTGGTCGGTTTGCGACCAGACATACATCTCGCGCTGCGGGCGAACCGGGAGGGGCAAGCCGCGCCGCCTTGAACCACGGATGCTGATCGCTGGTGTGGTTGATGACCAGCTCGATCATCACCTGCATGTTGCGCTCGTGGGCGGCATCGAGAAACGCCTTGAAATCGTTCAGCGTGCCGTAGGACGGATTGACGTCGGTGTAATTCGCAATGTCGTAGCCGTCGTCGCGCAGCGGCGACGGAAAGAACGGCAGAAGCCAGATGCACGTGACGCCCAGATCCTGCAGATAGTCGAGCCGCGACATCAGGCCCGGGAAATCGCCGATGCCATCATTGTTGGAATCGGCGAAGGCGCGCACGTGAAGCTCATAGATGATTGCGTCTTTGTACCAGAAAGGATCGGTGGCGCTGGCGAGCTTCTTCAAAATCCAGTTCTCCGAGCTAGTTGGATGCAAATGTCGTCCATCGGACAGCCCGACGGTCCGGTCTCAGGGCCGGCGAACAATGCGGAAGATGTGCGCCGGCTGCACGCCCGGCTGCAGGGAAACGTAATTACGAGGACCATACCACGTGTAGCTTGGGCCGTTGAGCAGATCTTCCACGACAAAGCTCTCCGCGGCCGGCAATCCCAGGTACCCCAGATCGAGGTCCGTCCATCCCGATTGCACGTTGTAGTGATCGAGGTTGACGATCACGAGAATGGTATCCGAGAAGTCCGGCGTGGATTTGGAATAGGCCAGCAGTTCAGGATTATCGGTTGGGTGGAATTGCAATGACTCGTTCGATTGCAGTGCCGGATTGTTGCGGCGGATCTGGTTGAGCTGGGTGATCAGCGGAACGAGCGTACCGGGGCCGTTGCGATCGCGCTGCCGGATCTCGTACTTCTCGCTCTTCAGGTATTCTTCCGACTCGGTCTTGCCGGGGGCCGGCTTGGCGGGCGCATTTTCACCCAGTTCGTAGGCCGGGCCGTAGATGCCGTAATTCGCGGTAAGCGTAGTGGCCAGGATCAGGCGGGACATGAACGCCGGACGGCCGCCGTCCTGCAGCGATTTGTGCAGAATGTCAGGCGTGTTGGGCCAGAAATTCGGCTGGAAGAAATCGCTGACCGGCGGCCGCGTGATCTCTTCGAGGTATGTCTGCAACTCCAACTTGGTGTTGCGCCAGGTGAAGTAGGTGTAGGACTGGGTATAGCCGGCCTTGGCCAGCCAGTACATCACGTGCGGGCGCGTGAAAGCCTCGGCCAGGTAAATGGTGTCGGGATACTTGCTGCGCAGCGCGCCGAGGCACCACTCCCAGAAGGGCATGGCCTTGGTGTGCGGGTTGTCGACGCGGAAGACCTTGACGCCGCGCTTGATCCAGAACTCGAAGACCGAGTAGAGCTCGTCCCACAACCCGCGCCAGTCCGGCGATTCGAAGTTGAGCGGGTAGATGTCCTGGTACTTCTTGGGCGGATTCTCGGCGTACTGGATCGATCCGTCCGGCCGGATGTTGAACCAGGTCGGGTGTTCCGTCACCCAGGGATGGTCGGGCGAGCACTGGAAGGCGATGTCGAGGGCGATCTCCATGCCATGGACTTGGTGGCCTCGACCAGGTGGTCGAAGTCGGCATAGGTGCCCAGTTCGCGCAGGATGGATTTGTGGCCGCCATCGTCCTCCTTGATCCGGTTGGGGTCGGACGGATCAGGGGCGGCGGACCTGTCGCCGATCGCCCACGGGCTGCCGGGATCGCCCGGCTTCGAGACCGTCGAGTTCTCGGGTCCCTTGCGGAAGGCGCGCCCGATGGGATGAATGGGCGGCATGTACACGATGTCAAATCCCATGGCCGCGATCTCAGGCAACTGCCGTTCCACATCGGCAAAGGTGCCGTGCTGGCCCGGGACCGCTGAAGTCGAGCGGGGAAACAGTTCGTACCACGCCGAAAAGCGCGCCCGTTCGCGGTCGACCCACAGCGGCAGCTCGGGTTCGTAGCGCGTGGCGTGCGTCTGGTCGGGATAGTGCGCCATCAGGTTCACAATGGCGTCGTCCAGCGGGTAGTCGTAGAAGGGATCGTTCCGCTCGGCGAGGGCCTCCAGGGCCTTCGACGCCTCAAGCAGCCGCTTCGCGTCCTGGCCGCGTGCGCGCTGCGATCCCTGCTTGAGCAGAATCGCACCGGAACGCAGGGCAAGCGGAATGTTCTGATCGCCGACCGTCGCGCCCACGTTCAGCCCCGGGCCCGAGAGTGGGTTGCTGTCGCTCACCGTTGCAGCCGCCGCCGGATTCACCTGGGCCGCGAGACGTTTTCGCAACTCGCTTTCCCAGGTGACAAAATGATCCACCCAGCCAACCACCGTGAACTGCCAGCCGCCAATCTTGTCCACCGGAAATGAGCCGGTCCAAATGTCGTTGTTGACGGCACTCATCGCGGTGAAGCGCCATTTGCGCTCATTCACGCGACGATAGAGCAGGTGCGCGGCCACCCGGTCGTGGCCGTCGGCAAAAATGGCAGCGGTCACCACCACCGTGTCGCCGGCGATGCGGCAGGCGGGATGCCGGCCGGCATCGACCTGGGGTGTGATTTCTTCAATGACCACGCGGTTGCGGCCGTTCGGGGGTTTTGTCATCTCAGCCCCTCGGATGCGCATTCCCGCGCAGAAGATGGAGTGCGAGGGCTTTTTCGCGGCAAACGGGGGCACATTGCGGAACGAGAGGCCAAGGCGGTGCGGTGGGTAAGTGGGGTGGATCGGTCAGATGTAAGGGAAGCTCGTGCATACATGCGGACGCGGTCTCCTTCTCTCTGAAAGAATGACCTACGCTGCCCGCTGCGTGTCAAATGTTTGCCACTAACGAAAGGCCGGCTCCAACTGCCCCACAAAACAGCGCGAGGGCGAAAATCTCGAAGAGAAGTCGCCCCCTGCTGGTCCGTCTTTTCGAAGATCTGGCGTTTCGGCTACCAGATCACAACGTGCGGTTTACAGAATGGGCACTTCATTCGGGCTCAGCCCGGGTTTCCCTGCTCATTCCGCAATCACTGCGGTTGTACGAGTTGTCTCGGTGCCATTCTCGAGACTCGTTGCCGATTCTCTTGAAGGCCATAAGCTACTCTCTCCTTCTGGAAGATGTCTCTTCCGTTACAGACTTAGAGTCGGCGGCGGAGGGGAGGGTTGTCAGATGTACATCCAACGAGAGCGGTGGAAAAATAAGCAGCATGGTTGACAACGTCGCCATGCGGAGCCGCGTTTTGCATGGTGGTATTTCGATTTACTTCGATGGAGCGCCGTCTCTCCGGCTACTCCCGGCGGAACTGGTTGGCGCGTTCAAATTCATCGCGCAGCTCCGGGGTGCGGAGGTTTTCGCGCAGGTGCGCCAGCCGCTGCTCCATGGCCTGAAGAGCGGCCTCGATGGCTGCCGTATTGGTATGCGCGATGTCGCGCCACATCGAAAAAGGGCTCGCTCCCAGCCGGGTCATTTCGCGAAGTCCCCGGCCGCCTACGTCCTTCAGCTCCGGGGCATCGCCAACTTCATCCTCGAGCAGCGCGCTGAGAGCCGTGGAAACGAACTGGGGCAAGTGGCTGACCCAGGCGACCATCTCGTCGTGGCGGGCCGGCTCGATGTCGATGGTCCGGGAACCCATGGCCACAACCCACTCCCGCCAGTCCTGGGCCAGCGCCGCTCCCCGGGCGGACCGCTGCCAGACCGGATCATCGGTAAATAGCCAGACTGCGCCCCGAAAGAGCTCTGCGTCGGCGAATTCGGCGCCGCCGCGCTCCTTGCCGGCCATGGGATGACCGGGAAGAAACGCCGCCCTGTCGGGCCGGTTGTAGAGCTTTGCCGCGGTTTGAAAGATCAATCGCTTGGTGCTGCCGACATCGGTGACGAGATGCTCCGGGCCAAGAACGCCGGCGAGCTGCTCCATGTAATCGAGGGTCGAATAAATGGGGACAGCGAGAAGAACCAGCTGGCTTTCGCGGGCCACCAGCAGCGGGTCGGTGGAGCTGAGATCGATCGCGCCCATCGAGAGCGCCTGGTGCGCGCCCTCGGGGCTGCGATTCCAGCCCACGATCGACCCGCCGAAGCCGGCCGCACGCAACGCCAGGCCCACCGATGTTCCCAGCAGGCCCGTCCCGAGGATGGCGATGCGCTCGATCATTGCGGCGGCTTCTCCTTAAATCGTGCGTCCCACCGCGATCGCGATCAGGCGCAGTTCGCCCATCAGTTTTTCGAACTGATCCAGGTACAGCGTCTGCGCGGCGTCGGAGGCGGCCTTGTCGGCGTTGGGATGCACTTCGACGATGATGGCATCGGCGCCGGCCGCCACGGCCGCGCGTGCCATGGGAGCCACCATGTCGCGGCGCCCGGTGCCGTGCGACGGATCGCCGACGATGGGCAGGTGCGACAGCTTCTTGACCACCGGAATCGCCGAGATGTCCATGGTGTTGCGGGTCGCCGTTTCGTAGGTGCGAATGCCGCGCTCGCAGAGAATCACGTCGTAGTTGCCGCCGGACAGGATGTACTCGCTCGACAGCAGCAGCTCTTCGATGGTGGCGGCGATGCCGCGCTTGAGCAGCACCGGCTTGCGCACCTGGCCCAGTTCGCGCAGCAGGTTGAAGTTCTGCATGTTGCGCGCGCCCACCTGGAACAGATCGACGAACGGCAGCATGGGCTCGATCTGCGCGATCTCCATGACTTCGCTGACCACCAGCAGCCCGTGCGCATCGGCCGCTTCGCGCATCAGTTCCAGGCCCGGGAATGCCCATGCCCTGAAACGCGTACGGCGAACTGCGCGGCTTGAACGCGCCGCCGCGCAGAAAGCGTGCCGCCTGCGCCTTTGACGCGCTCGGCAGTCTCAAAGATCTGGTCGCGGTTCTCGATCGAGCACGGCCCGGCCATGACGAGCACCTTGCTCGCCGCCCAGCTTCACGCCATTGCGAAACTCGACGACCGTGCCTTCGGGGCGAAAGCCGCGCCCGGCCAGCTTGTAGGGCGAACTGATGCGGTGCACGTGCAGCACGCCCGGCAGCAGTTCAAACTTGCTCAAGTCGAGGCTGGCCGTCGGCCCCACGCCGGCCAGAATGGTCTGCATCGCGCCGGTGGTTCGGTGAACGCCGACCCCGGCCTCGACCATGGCGTCGATGACCGCGTCGATCTGCTCTTCGGTTGCCTTCTCCTGCATTGCTACGATCATTGCTTCGTCCCTGTCTCGGGCGCCTCGTAGGGTCCCCGCGCGGGTGCTTGCCGCGGGGTCTCCTGCGCGCCTGTGGCTTGGCCCGCGCATCACCCCGGTGACCAACACCTGTCCCCGGGGACCCCGATGCACTGCCTGGGCATGTCTCTCCGATGCCAACTCGTTCCTCTGCAAGGCGCGCATCACGTCGATGATCCGCTCGTAGATATGGGTCAGCTCGATGTCCGGCAAAGGCCCCTTGTTGGCCGCGCGCACGTTGGCGTAGATCACCTTTTCGCGCGCCGGCTCGTAGACCGGCAGCGAAGTGGCCGCCTTCAGGTGGCCGATCATCAGCGCGGCGCGGGCCCGCTCGCTCAGCAGCTCCACGAGCTGGCGGTCCAGTGCATCGATTCGATTCCGCAATTCTTCCAGCGTCATTCCATCCTCGTGTTGCTCCGGGAACAGCTGTTCCATTGCGAACTCAATCAGCATTCCGGTGCGTCGGAACAAGAGTTGAAGACGACCAGCGGCTGCAAGCAGCCGCCTGCGGGGGTTCGCTTACACGGGCCAGCGCCGATTCGGTCTGGCGCAGGCCCTTGATAAATCGAGCCACCTCGCCGGGCGCTGTCTCCGGAGTCGATCGCTCGATCAACTCCACGATCGCGCTGCCGATGACCGCGGCATCTGCGAACTCCGCCACCTGGGCGACATGTTGCGCATTGGAGATGCCGAACCCCACGGCCACCGGCAGCCGTGGTCCATCGCCGAATGCGAGCCACCAGCGCGGCCGCGTCGGAAGTCATGCTCTGCTGCTTGCCGGTGATGCCGACGCGGGAGATGGCGTAGATAAATCCCCTGGAATGCGTGGCAATCGCCTCAAGCCGCTCGTCGGGACTGGTCGGCGCGGCAAGGAACACAGGCGCAAGACCCACGCGCTCCATCTCGGCCAGGATATTCGCCCGCCTCTTCAACGATCATGTCGATCACCAGCACGCCATCGGCGCCGGCTGCCGCCGCATCATCGGCAAAGCGCGCCAGTCCGTAGCGCAGAATGGGATTGAGATAGGTGAAGATGATGAGTCCGGCCGCCGGCCGTGCGGCGCGAATTTCCCGCGCCACGCCAAGCACATCCGCCAGCCGCGTAGCCGCGCGCCACGGCCCGCTCCATCGCCCGCTGAATCACCGGCCCGTCGCCCAGCGGATCGCTGAACGGCACGCCCAGTTCGATCACATCGGCGCCGGCATCAATCGCTGCCAGCGCGATGGCGCGCGTGGCCTCGAGGCTGGGGTCGCCGGCCGTCAGGTACACCACCAATCCTGGTTTGTGATCGAATCGAATCGCCATCGCAGTCAGCGCTTACGCTCCCTGGATGTGCAACTGCTGGGCGATGATGCCCATGTCCTTGTCGCCGCGTCCGGAGAGATTCACCACCAGTATGTCATGCGAGGGAAGCCTGGGCGCCATGCGCATGCACTCGGCGACCGCGTGCGCGCTCTCGAGCGCCGGCAAAATCCCCTCGGTGCGCGCCAGCTTGACCACCGCGTCCATGGTGGCTGCATCGTCCTGCGAAACATACTCCGCGCGCCCCGAATCGTGCAGCGCCGCGTGCTCCGGACCGATCGAGGCATAATCCAGGCCGGCCGACACCGAATGCGTCTGCGCAATCTGCCCGTTCTCATCCTGCAGCACATAGGAGTAGGTGCCTTGCAGCACGCCCGGGACTCCGCCCGCAGAACCGCGCCGCATGCTCGCCCAGCGCGGTTCCGCGGCCGCCAGCCTCGACGCCGATCAGTCGCACCTTGCTTGTCGGGGATGAACTCGTAGAACGCGCCAATGGCATTCGACCCGCCGCCCACGCAGGCGATGACCGCGGTGGGCAGGCGGCCTTCCTTCTCGAGAATCTGCTCCTTCATCTCGCGGCTGATGCAGCGATGAAAATCGCGCACCATGGTGGGATAGGGATGCGCACCGAGCGCGCTGCCCAGCAGATAATACGTGGTCCGCACGTTGGTGACCCAGTCGCGCATGGCCTCGCTGATGGCGTCCTTCAGCGTCTTCGATCCCGAAGAAACGCCGCGCACCTCGGCGCCCAGCAGCCGCATGCGCAGCACGTTCAGCTCCTGCCGCGCCATGTCCACATCGCCCATGTAGATCACGCACTCCATGCCCAGCAGCGCGCAAACCGTAGCCGTCGCCACGCCATGCTGTCCCGCGCCGGTTTCGGCGATGATGCGGTGCTTGCCCATGCGCTTGGCGAGCAGCCCCTGGCCGAGCGCGTTGTTGATCTTGTGCGCGCCGGTGTGCAGCAGGTCTTCGCGCTTCAGATAGATCTTGGCCCCGCCCAGCTCTTCCGTGAGCCGCTTGGCAAAGTAGAGCGGCGTCGGCCGGCCGGCAAAATCCTTCAGCAGCCCATCCAGCTCGGTTTGAAACGCCGCGTCGGCCTTGGCGGACTCGTACTCGTGCTCCAGTTCCACCAGCGCAGCCATCAGCGTCTCGGGAACATAGCGCCCGCCGTAGATCCCAAATCGGCCGGGACGCGACTCGGAAGGTGCCGAGGGAAGAATGATCGATGCCATGAAGAGAGCCTCCTGCGCTGCGGCCCCGAAGGGCTCAACCCTTCAGTGTACAAGGGGACATTCCCATCTCCCTGGGCGGCTACAG
The DNA here is from genome assembly GCA_963737665.1 of uncultured Acidobacteriaceae bacterium. Classification (GTDB taxonomy): domain Bacteria; phylum Acidobacteriota; class Terriglobia; order Terriglobales; family Acidobacteriaceae; genus Telmatobacter. The sequence goes on along the minus strand of CAVTTW010000009.1, from coordinate 145,981 downwards.
CAGTCGGGCCGCCGCGCGCGCATTGGCGAGGAACGCCCGCACCTTCGCGGCATCTTTGCGACCGGGTGCGGCCTCCACTCCCGAAACCACGTCCACGCCCCACGGCCGCAGGGTCGCGATGGCCTCGGCGACATTCCCCGGTGTCAGGCCGCCCGCCGCCACCAGCTTCACTCCGTGAGGGTCCCCGAAAACACTCCTCCGCGCTTCCGCCCAGTCGAAGACTACGCCAGTGCCACCCACCGCCGTCGCGGTACGCGAATCCACCAGGACTGCATCCAGATTTGGATCGGCCATACCAGCTCTGATCTCTTGCCCGGCACTGGCGCCGAAGTGCACCACGCGGAGAAGTCGCACCTCAGGTCCCAGGCGTTGGCGAAGCCGCGTTGTCATCTCGCTTCCCCCCGCAAAGTGCAGTTGCACGCCGGTCAGCCCGCACATTTCCGCGGTCGAAACCACCTCGTCGAAGGTCGCATCGACGAATACGCCGATCTTCTCCACTTCCGGCGGAAGATGCGGTGTGATCGTTGCGATCTGGGTGGCCGTCACCCGGCGTGGACTGGGGGCAAACACAAACCCCACCGCATCCGCTCCGGCCTCTGCCGCCAACTGCGCATCTGCCACGGAAGTATTGCCGCAGATCTTGATCCAGAGCCGCCCGGCGTCGTTCATGACAGGACGGCTGTGTTGGCCAGCAGCGTAGCCAGCGCCAGGCCGGGATCGGGCTGGCGCATCAGGCTCTCCCCGATCAGGAACGCATCGAAGCCGCCGGCCCGCAACCGGGCCAGGTCGTCACCGGTCGAGATACCGCTCTCGGCCACGCGCACCACCGCGGCTGGAATGCTATCGGCCAGCTCAAGCGAGGTTTCCAGTCGCACCGCAAATGTCTTCAGGTTGCGATTGTTGACGCCGATCGCGTCCGCGCCGGTGGATCCCAGGGAATCCAGAACCCGCTTCAGCTCCCCTGCGGTATGCACCTCGACCAGCACATCGAGTGACAGTTCGTGGGCGGCCTTCGCGAAGCGTTTCAGCTCTGCATCAGTCAGTGCGGCAGCAATCAGCAGAATCGCGTCAGCGCGATGCGCCCGCGCCTCGACGATCTGGTACTCGTCCACCATGAAATCCTTGCGCAGGCACGGCAGCGCAACCGCCTCCGATGCCAGTTCCAGGTTGCGCAATCCACCCTGAAAATACGGTTCGTCGGTCAACACCGATAGCGCGGAAGCGCCTCCGGCGGAGTAGCGCCTGGCCAGCCACGCAGGATCAAAATCCGCGCGAATCAGCCCCTTGGAAGGAGATGCCTTCTTGATTTCGGCGATCACCGCCGCGCCTGCGGCCGCGCCCCGCCGTAAAGCCGCGGCCCAGCCCCGGGGCGAATGCTCAGCCGCAAGCCGCTCCAGTTCCGCGACGGAGATACGCTCTTTCGCAGCCGCCACCGTGGCTCGCGTTGTCGCCAGAATTGCGTCAAGTTGCGTCGGCATGGACTGGCGTTCCGGCTTGGTGAGATCGGGTATTGTTTGGCTCCGATAGCTTCGCTCAATTAGCCAACCGAGGCGCAATCAGGCGAGTCTCAGTTTAGCGCGGCCGCCGCTGCGGCCTGTTCAAAACCGAACTGGTGGGCCCACCAGGACTTGAACCTGGAACCAACGAATTATGAGTTCGCTGCTCTAACCGATTGAGCTATGGGCCCTCGAACGCCAACGCGCGCCTATCCGAGTTTAATTCAATCCTGCCCATTCTCACCGATGACGGCTTGCTGTTCGGGATACTTTGCACTTCATCGCTTAATCGTTCCCTCGACTGCCTGGAGAAACATTCACCAACCGTTGCCGTAACCGTCTTCACGGCGGTGAGACCCGCACTTTGCGGTTGGCAATTCCCTACTCTTTTGGGGGCTCAAATCTCGTGTTTTCAGTCGTTTTTCACCGAATATTTGCCCTATCAAAATGCTTTGAACCGCTTGTTCATGCATTCGAACCCGCTCCCGCCAGGCTCCGTTGCCGTCCTTGGTTTCCGGTTACAAAGAGGTAATGGCAATTCGACGTGTCGCGGTCATCGGCGGCGGGCCCGGTGGCCTCGCTGCAGCTATGCTTCTCTCGCAGCGCGGGGTAAAAGTACAGCTTTTTGAGAAACAACCTGTCATCGGCGGACGGAGCGCCGAAGTAGTTCTCGGGGATTACCGGTTCGACCTCGGGCCGACCTTCCTGATGATGAAATTTCTGCTCGACGAACTCTTTGAAGAGGGAGGCCGCGATCCCAACGCCTACCTCGATTTCCGGCTTCTCGATCCCATTTACCGGTTGAACTTTCCCGACAAGACCCTCCTGGCACGGTCCCGGCCCGGCGACATGAAGGCGGAAATCGAGCGCGTGTTTCCCGGCGAAGGCGCCAGCCTCGACCGCTTCCTCGATCGCGAGAGCATCCGCTTCAAAAAGCTCTACCCCTGCCTGCAAAAGGCATACGGCAGCGCCTTCAGCATGTTCAGCCCGACCCTGCTCGCCGCTGTGCCCCACATCGCCGCGGGCCGTTCGCTGCACAGCATCCTGGCCGGCTATTTCCGGTCCGAGGAACTTCGCCTGGCCTTCACGTTCCAGTCAAAATATCTCGGCATGTCCCCGTGGGATTGCCCCGGCCTGTTCACCATGATCCCCTACACCGAGCACGCTCATGGCATCTACCACGTGCAGGGAGGTCTGTGCCGGATAAGTCACGCCATGGCCAGGGTCGCCAGGGAGGAAGGCGCCGAGATTCACACCTCTGCGCCCGTGCGCCGCGTACTGCTCAAGGGCCGCAAAGCCTGCGGAGTGGAGTTGGAAGACGGAAACAAGGTCGAGTGCGACGATGTCGTCATCAACGCTGACTTCGGCCACGCCATGAGTACGCTCTTTGACGCGAACTCGCTTCGCAAGCACAAGCCCGAATCCGTCAAGCGCCGGCGCTTCTCCTGTTCGACATTCATGATGTATCTCGGTCTCGATCGCGCCTACGATACGGAACACCACATGATCGTCTTTGCCAATGACTACAAGAAAAACCTTAACGACATCACGCGCCGCAAGGTCACATCCGAAGACCTCTCCATTTACATACGAAACTCGGCGGTGACCGACAGTTCTACCGCGCCCGCTGGCCACTCGGCTCTCTACATCCTGGTTCCGGTTCCCAACAATACCAGCGGCATCCACTGGGATGAACAGAAACATGTCTATCGTGCCCGTGTATTGAAGATCTTGCAGGAGCGGACGCCCTACCGCGACATCGAACAACACATCCGCCAGGAACTCATCATCACTCCCGAGGATTGGGAAAAGAAGAATTCAGTCTTTCTCGGCGCGACATTTAACATGGGACACAATTGGAACCAGATGCTCTTCATGCGCCCGCACAACGAATTCGAGGAGTTCTCCAACACCTACCTGGTGGGCGGCGGAACTCACCCGGGCAGCGGTCTTCCCACCATCTTCGAATCGGCGCGCATTTCGTCTAACCTGATCTGCGGGAAATACGGGATCCCCTATCCGAAGCCGAAGCCTTTCGCGACCCTGGAATTGTCGTGACCGCCATCTCTCCGATCGAGCGAATGCAACGCGCGCGGGCCGCCCAAACCGCCTGGGCCCAGATGCCAATGGCGGCGCGGACGCGAATCCTGCACCGGCTGCGGCGGGAGATTGCCGCGCGCCGTGATCAGATCGTCGAGACCCTCTGCCACGAAACCGGCAAGCCCCCGCTCGATGCCCTGGCCGGCGATGTGATGGTGACGCTCGAGCAGATGCGCTTCTACGAGAAGCACGCTGCCCGCCTGCTGAAGCGTCGCAGCGTCGGCAAACCCGCCATGCTCTACACCGGTGCATGGTTCTACGAGCAATACGAGCCGTATGGCGTGGCTTTGATCTTTGCCCCCGCCAACTATCCCTTCCAACTCGCGGTTGTGCCTGTAATCTCTGCTCTCTTTGCGGGGAACGCGGCGATCCTGAAGTGCTCTGAAAAAACGCCGCAAATCGCCGCCCTCGTCGCCTCGCTATGCGCGGACACATTGCCCGCGGATCTTGTGCAGGTCACAGACGACGCTCCGCAAAGCGCCGCCGCGTTGATCGATGCTGCCCCCGACATCGTGTTCTTTACCGGAAGCAGCCAGAACGGGCGTGCCGTCGCCACACGCGCGGCCGGCTTGTTGATTCCCACCGTGCTCGAACTAGGCGGCAAAGATGCCGCGGTGGTCTTCGCCGACTGCGACCTGGCGCGCACAGTTGAGGGAATCTCCTACGGCGCGTTTTCAAACGCCGGCCAGGTCTGTGTGGGAACCAAGCGGGTCTACGTGGAGCAGCCGATCTACGCAAAGTTCATCGACGAGTTGACTGCCCGGGTCGGCCGGCTGCGCGTGGGCTCCTCCTCCGACGCCGACCTCGGAATATTGCCCGCAGAGGCCGCGCGATCGAACCTCGCATCGCAGATCCAGGACGCTCTCGATCGCGGCGCAACCCTTCATTCCCCGCCAGGCGAATCGCTCACCGGTAAAATCCCGGTTGTCCTCAGCGATGTATCGCCCCATGCCGGCCTGATCGCGAACGAAACCTTCGGGCCGGTCGTATGTGTCGCCCCTTTCCGCAGCGAGTCCGAAGCCATCGCTCTCGCCAACTCCACACCCTTCGCCCTCAGCGCCAGCGTGTGGACGCGGGACATCGCGCGCGGCCGCCGCATCGCATCGGCCATGACCGCGGGCAGTTGTGCCGTCAATGACGTGATTCGCAATATCGCCAATCCCCACGCATCCTTTGGAGGAAACGGGCATAGCGGCTACGGGCGCTATCACGGACCCCAGGGCCTGTATGCCTTTTCGCGCATCAAGAGCGTGATGGTCACGCGAAGCCGCAGCACGCACGCCATTCACTGGTTTCCCTTCTCTCGTGAGACCTTCACCCGGCTCAATGCGCTGCTCGCCCTGCGCCATCGGCCTTCGGAATGGCGAAGCGCCCTGCGGCGCCTCTTTCTGCCTTTGCTGCTGTGCGTGCTCGCCTCACCGCAACTCCTCGCACAATCATCGGAGGAGGCCCACCTGCGCATTACGGTCGTGAATGCCGGCGATACCAAAGGCGCCATCGCCTTCCTCGTCTTCGCCTCGCCTGACGGATTCCCCAACGACAAGTCCAAGGCCTTGCGCAGCGGCTTCGAACCCGCTGCCGGCTCCGGCCAGGAGACCACCTTCGATGCCGGGCCACTCAACCCGGGACGCTACGCCGTCAGCGTCTATCAGGACGTGAATGGCAACCACAAGCTGGATATGAATTTCTTCGGCATCCCCCGAGAGCCCGTCGGAGCCTCCAACAATCCCAGGCCCGGCTTCGGGCCGCCCCGATTCAATCAATGCGCATTTCAGTTCGACCACACCGATGAGACGATCTCGATATCGCTGGTGAACCCCAGATGACCCCAAATGCACCCGGCAAGCGGGTCGTCGTGATTGGCGCGGGTCTGGGTGGCATGTCTACGGCCATCATGCTGGCGCAGTATGGATTCCAGGTGACTCTCCTCGAAAAGAACACAAACCTGGGCGGCAAGCTGAACATCCTTGAGACGCAGGGCTTTCGCTTCGACCTGGGGCCATCCATTCTCACCTTGCCGCACATCTTCCGGCCCCTGTTCGAAGGCGACGGAAAGCGGCTCGAAGATTATGTCTCTCTGCATCGCGTCGATCCGCAGTGGCGCAATTTCTATGAAGACGGCACGGTGCTCGACCTCTATGAAAAGCTCGAAGACATGCGCAAAGAGCTGGCCCCGTTAGGCGCCGGCGTCTTCGCAGAGTACGAAAAATTCGTCGCCTATTCCCGCAGGCAATATGAAATCGTGGAGCGCGGCTACCTGCGCGAAGGCCTGGACACCTTCTTTCAGTTCATCCGCTTCTATGGCTTCCGGGATGCCCGCGATCTTGACTATCTGCGCACCATGTCGGCAAGCATTCACAAGCGTGTGCAGAATCCTTACCTCCGCGACATGTTCGAATACTTCATCAAGTACGTCGGCTCCTCGGCGACGGATGCGCCGGCATTCATGAATCTCATGCCCAACATCCAGCTTGAATTCGGTCTCTGGTATGTCGACGGCGGCCTCTATCAGCTCGCCCATGCGTTTGCCAAACGCCTCGCCGAGCTCGGCGTCGTCATCCATCTCGGACACGAAGTGACGCGCATCAACAAAAACGGCAACTCGGTATCGGGCATCGTCGCGCGCACCGGCGACGGCGTGGAGCAAACGTTGCATGCCGACTATGTCGTCTCCAACATGGAGGTCATTCCCGCGGCCGAGAGACTCCTGAACGAGCCTCCCGGCAAACTCAGGAAGCTCTCTCGCTTTGAGCCCGCGTGTTCGGGAATCGTAGTACATCTCGGCCTTGACCGTATTTACCCGCAGCTCGCCCACCATAACTTCTTCTACGCGCGCAATCAACACGCGCACTTTCATCGCGTCTTCCGCGAAAAGAAGCTTCCCGACGACCCGACTATCTATCTTGTCGCGCCCACGCGCACCGACCCGTCGCAGGCGCCCTCCGGCTGCGACAACATCAAGATCCTTCCTCACATTCCCTACATCAACGAGCAGCACCCGTATACACGCGAGGATTGCATCGCCCTCAAAGAACTCTGTCTCGACAAGCTGGAACGCATGGGACTCACCGATCTGCGCAAGCACATCGTCGTTGAAGATTTCTGGACTCCCTTTGAGATCGAGCAGCGTTATGCCTCCAATCGCGGCTCCATTTATGGAGTGGTCAGCGACCAGAGGCGCAACTTCGCCTTCAAGGCGCCCAAACAGAGCCCCGATTATCGCAATCTCTTCTTTGTTGGTGGTAGTGTGAATCCCGGGGGTGGCATGCCCATGGTTACGTTGTGCGGACAGCACGTGGCGCGCATGATTCTCGAACAGAGCCGGAACGCCACGGCATGATCGGCATCGCCCTCGCCTGCATCCTCGGGCTGGCCGCGGGATTTCTGCTGTTGTGGCGAATCCCTCTCTGCCCCGCGGTCAGTGCGGGCTCGGCGCCCACCGCATCGGTGATCATTCCCGCGCGCAACGAAGAACGCAATCTTCCCCACCTTCTCGGCTCGATTCAAGACAGCGGTATTCTGCCCCGCGAGGTCATCGTGGTTGACGATGCGTCTTGCGATGGAACGGCACTCGTCGCCCGTTCGGCCGGCGCGCGCGTGATCCCCTCGCAGCCGCTCCCGCCCGGCTGGACCGGCAAAACCTGGGCCTGCCATCAGGGCGCAGCGGCCGCGGCCGACGATCTGCTGCTGTTCCTCGATGCCGACACTTACTTTGAGCCTGCGGGCCTTGCAAAACTCATAGCGTCGGGCCAAACCGAGCAGCATGCCGCCTTGTCCCTCTTGCCCTACCACGTCATGCAAAGGCCCTTTGAAGAACTCTCCCTCTTCTTCAACGTATTGATGGCCATTGGTGCGGGAGGCTTTGGCGCCATCGGCAACCCTCGCCTCTTCGGCCAGTCTCTGCTGATCCGTCGCGCACTTTATCAGCGATGCGGCGGCCACGCGGCGGTCCGCAACACGATCCTCGAGAATCTCGCCATGTCATCGCACCTTGAAGCCGCGGGGGCAAGCTGCGTTTGTCTCGGAGGGCGCGGAACCCTCAACGTGCGCATGTTTCCTGACGGCCTCGCGCAGCTCTGCGAGGGCTGGACCAAGGCCTTCGCCGACGGTGCTGCGGCTGCCGATCCCGTGGTCCTGGGCGTGTCCATCGCCTGGCTGAGTGCGCTTTGCTCCATCTGTATCTCGCTTATCTACGCGCATGGCGAGTGGCGCGGCGCCTTCGCCCTGCTCTATCTCGCATCCGTTCTTCAGGTGCTGTACTTCGCGCGCCAGGTCGGCAACTATAGCATCGTGACCTGTTTGTTCTATCCTCTGCCCTTGATCTTCTACTTCGGAGTCTTCGGCCAGTCTCTCTATCGGCGCGCGTTCAAGCGGCCGGTCCAGTGGCGCGGGCGAAAGATATGAACACTCCGGTCCTCATCGCCAACGTGGTTGGCTGGCCCGTGATTCACATCGGGATTGCCAGGGCCACACTGCAACATCCCGTTACGACGTTTCTCGTCCGGCCGCCTCGTTGCACCCGGTAGATTCGCCAGGCATGAGATGTGCTTCTACAGGCGCTGGCTATGGATACAACGCTGGAAGTCGAGCTTGCCCGACGGCGCTCCCTGGCTCGGAGGGTTCACCAAGAAGCGGCTCGCCCAGCGCGATCGTCGAATATTTGTTCCTCTTCCTGCTCGAAACGCGACGCGCCGAGTTTGCCCACTGGTGCATGCTCTGCTGCCTTCCGATCTTCTTTCTATGGAATCCTCCATGGGCATGCGGCGTCATGACAGCTTATGCAATCGCCGCCAACCTCCCTTGCATCCTCGCGCAGCGCTACAATCGTCTCGTGTTGGCAAGCCTTCTTCACAGGATGGACCGGCGCGATGCTATGCGTTACAAACCATGTCATTGCAAGCCGGAAGAAATGCATCCGGCCCGGCACACACATGGTTGAAATTCACCTCCACAACCGGCACTCCACACAGCGCAGATCAATAGCAAATAAATTCTCTGAAACGCTCCTCGTTTGAACTCACTATCGTCTTGACAACCAATGTGGGGCTACGTAGACTCCAGCTTTCCCGGTCATCTTCCCTGGTGTTGTTTCCGTTATCTTCGAGCGCCTGAGATGCAGTTCTTCGGCCGCTTGTGTTTGTCCATAAGAATGGGTGCCCCAACCTCCGTCCCGCTCTGTTTTCGCGGCCGGCCTGGGTTCGCATAAAACAAAACCGGAACAAAATCACTCCGTCCGAGGCCTGATCATGCTCGAAGATAGGTCCGCCCGGTCATCCGGGCATCGCCCTGCGCGTACAGGGTTTTGGGCTGTCCTTGCGATTTCGCTCGGGCTGTCGGGATGCGCGAAAAATTCACAGCCGGTCAGTTCCCCGGTAAGCGCGAACGCAAGCCAGCCCGCAGCCGCGAGACTGGGGTATGTCTGGGATTCGCGCGTACCGGCGCTTCGGCCCGTGACCGGCACTCCCGGAGCATCCCGGCTGGGATCCCCGGTGGCCGCCTCTGGGCTGACAGCAGCCACGCCCTGCGCCGCCGGCAACTTCGCTCTCGCACTGGATAGCTCAGGCAACGTGCTGATGACCACTTTGCCCGCCGGACAGCCGGCAAAGATCGCCACGCCTGTCGCGGCGAATGCCAGGATTGTGCTGAGCCCATCCTGCTCCGCAGCCCTTGTGTATGCACCGGGCAAATCAACCGCGTTGCTGATCAGCGGCCTCCCTTCGGCGCTCAGCACGCAAGCCGCTTCGCTCACATCCTCCGGCCCGATGGCCGGCGCGGCGGTCAGCGATGCCGGCTCGATCCTGTTTGCCACCCTCAATGCCGATGGGTCCGCATCAGTGGAGATGCTGCCGGCGTCAGGCGCAGCGCAGATGGTCAAACAGGTGCAACGATTTGGGGCCCTCGCATTCCTGCCCGGCTCTGACACTGCCCTCATCGCAGATGCCGGCGCAAACGCTGTCTTTCTCGGCACACAACTCGCCTCCAGTCCCGCATTTACCCAGATCGCCGCCAATGCGCAGGGCGTGGCGAATCCGGTCGCCATCGCTGCCTCCGCCGACGCGCACTACGCATTCGTGGTCAATGGCTCGGGGACCTCGCTCCTGCGCCTCGACTTGTCCGGAGCCTCGGCCCCGGCCACCGTGACCTGCGCCTGCACGGCACGGGAATTGCTTCCCTTGTTTGGCAATGCCAACTTCCAGTTGACCGACCCCGCCGCGGGAACCATCTTCGCGCTCGAAGGCGATGCCCAAACCCCACAGACCATATTCATACCCACGGACAACATCGGCGCGACCAGGGCGGTGGCGCGATGAACACTGCCCGCCGGCTCTCCTCCCGCATCGTCGTCGCTTGTATCCTGTTGGCCACGTCCCTGCCGGTCCTCGCCCAGATTGCACCTCCGGTATTCACGGCGCCGGGCGGCAATTACCCGCGGTCATTCCCGCTGCAGATGACCAACAGCGGCGGCTACCCGATGTACTACACCACCGATGGATCGATCCCCACCACCAGTTCAACCCTTTATGCGGGGCCCATCACCATCGGGACGGGATCGACGACGGTGCAGGCCATCGCCTGCCCCAGCGACAGCTCACCGAGCACCGTCACCACGGCGACGTATGTCGTCGCAATCCCCGCCAGCGTCACAGATCTCACCGCCTCCCCATCTCCGCTTCTACTTCCGGGCGGCCTGCAGATGACCTCGGTGGTGAATCAAACCCCAACGGGAGGCGCAGTCCCCACCGGAACGGTCAGCTTCTACTCCGACGTCTCGTCGCCGCTTGGCACGGCTCCGCTCAAGATCCTTTCATCCACCCAGACATTCACCGGCCAGTCCCTGCTCGGCACGCCCGTCGCCAATCCGGTGGGACTCGCAGCCGTCACTCTCGTCAAGGGAGCCCAGCCCGCGATCGTCACCGCGCAGAGTCCCGTAGCCGGCGCCATTGTGCCCAACGTTGCGCTGTACAAGTTCTCTCCGGGCGGCGATACGCTCGATGCGTACACCTATACAAACCCCAATCAGACCACCACCGACGTCATCGTAAGCGGCTACTTCCTGCAACCCAAGTCCTCGGGAGTGCAAAGTTTCCTGGTCCACGACTACGGCAGCTATTTCATCTTCGATGGTTCCACCACCACCACTGCGACCGGCCTCAGCCTTAATCCGCCCGTGGTGACAGATACAGCGGGGTGCGATTGCTCCAATCCCGACGCGGAACGCATTGTGATCGACGACTTCAATAACGACGGGTACTCCGATATCGGAGCGCTCACCGCTGCTTACAACTATCAGGGGTATTACCTTCCGGGATTTGCGGGGGTAGTGATCAACGCAGGCGCCTCCAACCCCGGCGGCGTGGGGCTAACCGCGCAGGCGAACCCTCCTTCCTCGCTCCCCTCCGGCACACTCTTCTGCCCCATCGCCATTACCTCGGGACACTTCACATCAACCCCGGGAGCACAGCTCGCGGTCCTGGCCGCCACTCCGACAACAACCTGCCTCGGAGCGAAGTCGCCCCTGGCCGTCTATATCTATTCCCTCGACACGACCAATTCGACATTGACGCCGGTAGGCACACCGCTCGCCCTCTCCGATACCAGCGTCACCACCCTCTATGCCGCGGACCTCAATAAGGATGGCATCAGCGACCTCATTCTCGGCGAAACCCTTTTCTCGGGCGACATCTCGACCGGCGGCCTGCGCACTGCTCTCGGTAACGGCGACGGCAGCTTCAAAACTCCGTCCGCGTCTGATCAGCATCGGCAGTCCTCCCGCGGTTGCCACCATCAATGACTTCAACTCAGACGGCATCCCTGACATCGCGATTCCCGTCTTCGACGGCTACGTGGTCCTGATCGGCGATGGAACGGGCAATTTCGTCAGCCCCGCCGAGGTCGTCTATCAATCGGCGGTCGTCAATCCTCCCGCCGGCATCGTCAGCGCCGACTTGAACGGCGACGGGCTGCCCGAGTTGATCACGGGCATAGGAAGCGCGTTTACCAGCAACAGCAACATCGATATCGAGTTTGACTCAGCCGCCGCCCAGGCCGTGCTGTTATCCGGCAACCAGGCCATTCCCGCCGGAACCCATTCCCTTACCGCCGCCTACTCCGGTGACGCCAACTTCGCCGCCAGCACCTCGCTTGGCTTTCCCGAGGTCGTCAACAAGACGGTACCTGCGATCAGTTGGGCGGGGCCGGGCGGAACCGTCGAATATGGAACGTTGCTAAGCTCCGCACAGTTGAATGCCGTCGCCAATGTTCCCGGCATCTTCGCCTACAATCCAGGCCCACAAACCCTTCTTCCTCCGGGAATGGATACCATCACATCGACCTTTACGCCCACCGATACCTTCGACTACGCCGGCGTTGTCTCCACCCTGACCATCACCGTCGGCTCGCCGTCGCTTCTCAGCATCTCGCCGACGTCTGTCCCGGTGGGCAGCAGCGCCTCGACCATCACGGCCACCGGCCTTGGATTCGTGACCGGCGCAGTCATCACCTACAACGGCACGGCGCTCGCCACCACTTATGTCGATCAGCATCATCTGACCGCCGTTCTCCCCGCCTCCCTGCTGGTCGCACCCACCTCGGGGACTATCGCCGTCGTTGACCCCGGCAACCTGGCGGCCACGGGAACGCAGCCCTTCTCCGTCGTGGCTCCCGCGCCTGTCGCCACCGTCTCCGCGGCCGAGACGACCGTCACCGCCGGGCAACAATCCACCATCACCCTGACAGTGGACGCCTATCCCGTTCCGGTTACGGCGACCGCTACCCTTGTCTTCACCCCGGCGCCCCCCATCACGGTGCAGGACCCGGCAGTCGTCTTCTCCAACAACCAAACCGTTGAGGCCATCTCCATCGCCGCGGGCACGACCCCGTCCTCCACGCCCTTCCAGTTCCAGGCGGGCTCCACGGCGGGCAGCATCACCGTCACCATCCGGCTGACCCTGGCCAACGGCCAGGACATCACCCCTGACAACCTCGTGCCCATCACAATTACGGTGCCCGCGTCGGCGCCGGTGCTCTCCAGCCCCACACTCACCCGCTCCGGACAATCCCTGCAGATCACCGTCATCGCCTTGTCTTCCACGCGCGACATGACCGAGGCGCAGTTCCACTTCACCGCCGCGTCGGGCAAATCCCTCAAGACCACCGACATCACCGTGTCGCTCACCAGCGTGTTCCAAACCTGGTATGGATCGGCTGCTTCCGACCAGTACGGAACCAACTTCACCTATACGCAGCCCTTCACCCTGGATGGCAACGCCACCGATGTCGGCAGCGTCACCATCACCCTGGTAAACTCCGCCGGGACCTCTGCCCCGGCAACGGTCCAGTAGGCAACTGCGTAAGCAATCGTCCGAATTCTCGGGAGTTCTTAACCATGATTCCTCGCCGATCCAAGATCCGAACCATCACCGCCCTGGCCTGCCTCGCCACGCTCCAACTGGGTACCGCTCCGAGCTTTGCGGAGGAGCCCGCCGCCCCCAACCGGATATTCATTCAGATCATCGACGGCGAAGGCGCCCTCAACGACATCCGCAGCCGGACCGCGCGCGAGCCCATCGTCGAGGTCGACGACGAAAATCACAAGCCCATAGCCGGGGCACTGGTTCTCTTTTCCACGCCCAGGCTCGGGACCCGGCGCGGTTTTCCCCAACGGGCTCACCAGCCTCAAAGTCACCACCGGAGCAGATGGCCGCGCCGCCGCCACAGGGCTCAAGCCGAACAACAACTCCGGCGCCTACCAGATCCAGGTCAGCGCCACCTTTGGAACCCTCTCCACCGTCGCCGTGATCAACCAGACCAACGTCGGCAAGTCCTCGTCCCAGCAGTCCCACGCCGCCCACGCCCTTCCCGTCAAGGTCATCGCCATCGTTGCCGGAGCAGCCGGAGCCGGGATCCTGACCGGGATTCTTCTGCTGCGCGGCCAGCACGCCGACACCGTAACGGCAGGTCCGCCCACCGTGGGTGCACCGTAATCGACATCGTGGCCAGGGCCTCTTGCCTGTTGACCGGGCCAGGCCGGAATGGGGTCCTGCCGCTCCGAGGCGATACCCACGGGTTAATATGCAATGCATGGGGATGACAACGCGCGAGGAAGAGCAGAAACAGCAGCTCGACCAGCTGATCGGCAGCAAGTATGAAGTGCTTCGCCGCCTGGGCGGCGGCGGCATGGCGCAGGTGCTGCTGGCCCGGCATCGCGGACACGGCGGCCTCGTCGCCATCAAGATCCTCTCCGACCACCTCTCCCAGGATCCCCGCATCGTCTCCCGGTTCCGCCAGGAAGCCACCACCGCTGCCTCCCTCTCCGGCCACCCCAACATCGTTCCCATTTACGACATCGGCGAGGGCAACGGCCTGCACTACCTCATCATGCAGTACGTGAGTGGCGAAGACATGGGCAGCTACCTTCACCGCGAGGGCAAACTCGCTCCGCCCGACGCCGCAGGCATCATCGCCCAGGCCGCCGAGGCCCTTGTCTGGGCCGAATCCCGCCGCATCGTGCATCGCGACCTCAAACCCTCCAACCTCCAGCTCGATGCCGCCGGCCGCATTCACATCCTCGACTTCGGCATCTCCAAGACCGTTGACCTGGCCGACGGCCTCACCCGCCCCGGCGAGAGCCTCGGCACCCCCTACTACATGAGCCCCGAGCAGATTCGCGGCGAGGTGTGCGACGCGCGCAGCGACCTCTACTCGCTGGGCGTCATGTTCTTCGAATTTCTGACGGGACGCCGCCCCTTCGACAATGAGTCGATCACCGCCATCCAGATCGCGCACCTGTCCTCGGCGCCTCCTTCCGTGCTTGACGTCGCTCCCGACCTCCCGCCCATGTGCGACGAGATCGTGCAGCGGCTGATGAAGAAAGATCGCAGCGAGCGCTACCAGGGTCCTCAGGAACTGCTCAACGACCTCTACCACCACGGCGCCAGCAGCGGTCCCACGAATTTACGGCCCCTGGTCGCACCCGACCTGCAGGCCGAGATCGACCGCCCTGCCGCGCTCTCCACCTCTGGAGCCTATGCGGCATCCCAGGAAACGTCGGTTCTTCCCGCGACACCCCCGTCAACCCAGGCAGCCTATACGACCCAGGCCCCCGCCGCTCCTGCTCCTACACCAGCCGCTCCCACTTCCGTCGAACCTCCCGCGCCGGCCAAGCGCTCGCCGGCGCTCAAATTCGCCCTCGGCGGGGTCGCCGTTGCCTTGATCGCCGCGGCAGCCCTCTTCTACTTCCTGCGCCCCAAACCCCTCCCGCCCACCTTGGAAGACGCCCACGGCACCATGCTGCTGGTCCCCGCCGGTCCCTTCATCTACGGAGAAAACAACCCCGATTCGCCGCATCCGCGCCAGTCGCTGACCTTGCCCGCCTTCTACATCGACCGCACGGAAGTCTCGAACGCCGAGTACATGCGCTTTATCCATGCCACGCATCGCCCCTTCGCCCAGGCCGCCTACGCGGCCGCGCATCCCGATGAGCCGGCAGCTTCTGTCTCCGCCGCCGATGCCGCGGCCTACGCCGCGTGGGCCGGCAAGCGCTTGCCGACCGAACAGGAATGGGAGAAATCGGCCCGCGGAACCGACGGCCGCCCCTTTCCCTGGGGCACCGAGCCCTGGACGCAAAACGTGCCCGAACAGCTCCAGCCCGTCGATTCCTTCCCCGACCGCAAAAGCCCCTATGGCGCCCTCAATATGGCGGGCAACGCCTGGGAGTGGACTTCCACGCAATACATACCCGACGCCGGCGAACTGGCGGATATGCGCAATGCCCTCAAATCGGATGCGTTCTCTAAAACGTGGTACAGCCTCAAAGGCGGCAGTTTCTCTCCTAACGGCAACCTGGGATTTCGCTTGTATCTGACCCGCGGCTTCCCTGAAGATCAGTTATCCCGGCTGGTCGGGTTTCGCTGCGCCAAAGACGCTTCTGCTGCCTCGCACTGATTCGGACCCAGGTCTTCAGAACCAGGTCCGCGGAGAATCCAATGACAAAATCACGGTTACGTCTTTCCCTCCGGCGCATTGCAGTGGCGCTCGGTCTTCTTCTTGCCCTTGGCAGCACGTCGATGCGGGCCCAGCAGTCCTCGGCGCGCAACGTCTTCTGGTCCGCCAGCGACCTGGTGCAGGTCTCGGCGAACCCCGGCGCCAAGCCCTCCGCCAATCCTCAACCGCCGCCCCCACCCAGAAAACGCTCCGCGCCCCCCGCTGATTCCCGCTCCGTCTCCCACGTGGACACGGTGCTCGTGGCGAAAAATGGCTACGGCGAGCAGCCCCAGCTGGTGCGCGTCTCCCAGGAACAGATCGGCCTGCGCTACGCCCTGCTCCTCCGCGACAGCGATAACCACTACGGCGAGGTCTCTCCGACCTCCACCTTCCACAACGGAGACCATCTGCGCCTGAGCATCATGGCCAATCAGCCCGGCTATCTCTACGTAATCCAGAAAGGATCGACCGGCACCTGGTCTTCCATCTTCCCCGGCCCGTCAAAAACCGCGACTACCGGCGAGGAGGTCAACAAGATCGAGGCGGGCAAAGTCTACGAGATCCCCAACGGCAAGGGCTTTTTTCGCTTCGATCAACACCCCGGCGAAGAAAAGCTGTTCCTGGTCCTGAGCCGCGACCGCATCAGCGACCTGGACAGCACCATCCGATCCTTGAAAGATCCGAATCATCCGGCCGCCGCCCCGGCCAATCCTGAAGAATCGGCCCCTTCGGAAGCCCTCGAAGCCTCCAACCACATCCCCGACGCGTTCGTGCAGCGCCTTGCCAGCCGCGACCTGACCCTGGTGGAAGAAGAAGATGTCGATCAGCCGCAAAAAGGCGACAACAGCGGCGAAAAGGCGGTCTACGTGGTTGCGAAAATGTCCAAATCCAACAACGCCATTCCGCAGGTGGTCGCGTCCGTGACCCTCCGCCACGAATAGTGCGAGCGGTCCCCCACGCCGGAACAGTCATGCCCACGGGAAAGCATCTGCGCGGCAGGGTACGAGCTTCCAACCCTTGAGTTGCTGGTGAACCCAATCTGCGGCCGCGCGGCGCCCGAGGCGTTTGTCTCCATCTGCTCCCGCACTCCGTCGAGGTAGAGCCGCCGAGACAGGGAAGCGTCAGCGACTGAATGGAGAAGTATGCGCGTCACCGTATCGCATAACCGCCCCAAAGAGGAAGTCATCCGGTCGGTCGATCGCTCCTTTGACGATCTGTTCAAAGGCTTCGCGCCCGCTCCGATACAGATCGCCAATGTGTCGAGGAAGTGGATGGGGAGCAGGATGGATTTCTCTTTCGACGCCAGGGTAGGAATCATCGGCGCGCCAATCAAGGGGTTCGTCGATGTTACCGATAGGGACGTAACCGTGGATGCAGATCTGGGATGGCTGGAAAGGCTGCTTTCCCCCAGGCAGGCCCAGGCAGCGCTGCAGGGGCGACTAAAGGGGCTGCTCACTTAGAAGCAGCCATCCCATGGCGAAGCCGGCTGCAGAGCCCTAGAGCCTCTCCGGCGCGAACAGAAGTAAGCGTAGAGTAGGCGGTGATCCTCCCGATTCGAGCTCCTTCACGCGCTGCCAGCCTGACGCCGAGCACCGCGCAGCAAAAGGATCGGCGGTTGCTCTTCGTTGCTTCCGCATACGTGGTAACACGAACCCGCCGAACATCCCTTGTTTGTCAACGTTAGGCGAACCGAAGAGCGGTCACGCTCCCCGCAACAAGCCGGGACTCGCTTTGCCATTCGACCGAGGCTATACTCACCAGCATGAAGATGGTGCTTGCGCTGTTGGGTTCCACTGCCCTTGGCCTGTCAGCTTCAGGTCAGAATTTACCTCCAGGGCCGGACAATTGGGGGCCTACCCAGCAAGGTGTGCGAGTTTCTCTTTCACTCGACAAATCCACCTATGCAGTCGGCGAGACGATTTACCTGTTCATCAAAGCGCAGATCGTATCTGCCGAGCGCCCTCTGTACGCTGTTCCCGATAGGCCGACTTACATCAAGAACGTCCCCGTTGCCGACGCTTTCCACCTGACCATCCTCGATGAGAAAGGCCGCATTGTCGGAAACGGCGAACCATCGAATCTGGAATACATAGCGAGCGGATCGAGTGGCCCGTTGGAGTGCCCGGCTCCCCTGGAACGTGGCCGGGTGTATGAGCTTGGACGCCCCGCCGACAGAAAGCACAATCTTGTACCGACGCTGCCCGGAACCTATCGCCTCATAGCTACGTGGAGTCCCTACCCGGCGTCCGATCCGCCATGTGGCAACTCAGGAGCCACTTCTGATTCACCGGAATTGCGATCGTTTGTGACGGTTTCTTCGCTGCCTGTCGCGATACACGTCACCGGAAATCCGTAGAAGTACGGCCCGCTGAATTCCTTCGGATCGTACCGAGCGAGTCTTGCTGAAAAACTGCAGGCGCCACTGATCACCCGGGACCAGCGACTTGCAGCCGCCCCTGGTCACGCGGCCGCAATCGAGGTGTTTTGATTTTGTATGCCGGGCTTGGCGATAGAACCAAAGCAGATGAGTCTTCGCTCGCGCCGCTGCGTACCGCGCAAACAGTGGAGGTCCCCGAGGTTCAGACAGGTAAACAGCGATCCGCTGTCTTACGGATTCGACGCCAGCGCCACATCGATCTTGCTGATATACAGCTTCGCCCGCGCCGCCTCATCCGTATCCGGATTGGCGGCAATCACCTGCTGGAAGTGTGTCTTCGCCGCCGCCAGCAGCGCCGGCGAAGCGTTCTCGTTCGATTGCTCGATGTAGATAGTGCCCAGCCGGTAATTCGCCCACAGGTCCTGCGGCGTATACGTCAGCGCCTTCTGGCAATAGGGCAGCGCCGTCGAGAAGTTCTTCTGCAGCGCCTCGCAATCGCAGATCCCTAAATTGGCCTCGCCGCGCAGTTCCCGCCAGATATCCGCCTGCGCCGCCCGCCGCTTTTTTCCTACGCCCAGGGTGTACCCCAGCAGGTAATAGCTGACCTTGCCGCCCTTGCCGGAGTCATAGTTCGTCAATTCGAGATAGGTCTTGTATTCCTTCTCCGCCACCGCAAACTGGTTCAGATGACGCAGGCAGGTCGCCAGCCAGAAGTGCGCCTCGCCATTCCCCGGCGCGAACTTGACGGCGCGCTCCGCGGCGTCTCTGCCCTGTTCAAATGAGCTCTTGCGCGCATACGCCTGCGACAGCAAGTACCACGCCGTCGCGTCTTCCGGCGTTCGCCGTGTCACCACATCCAGCTGGCGGACGGCCTCGTCCATGTTTCCCTGGTCGAGCAGCACCGCCGCATAGCTAGACCGCGCATCCATGTAATCGGGGTCGATCTCGATGGCGCGCTTAAAGGCCGCTGTCGCCTTGTCATCGTCGTAGACGGCCCCTTCGACGCGCCCGAGGTATACGTAGGCCGTGCTGTAGGTCGGATCGATGGCAATCGCCTGCTCGAAGATTCCCGCTGCCTTCAGATAATTCTCCTGTCCGCCATTGCGATAGGCTTCCACTCCCTTATCGAGCAGATCGACCGCCGCCTTGTTGCGCATGCGCGGAATCAGCACCCGCAGCGTGACCGTCGAATCCTGCCCCGGATACACTTCCTCGTCCCGCGGCCCATCCGGCTCATACCCCTGGTGGACTGCCTTGATCGTGTGCGTCCCCGGCAGCAGTCCGGGCAGGCGCAGGCTCTGGCTCTTGCTCACCACGCCCACGCTCTTGCCGTCCACAAACACTTCGGTCCCGTCCATGTTTGCCTGGATAATCATGCTGCCGAACTTCGGCGCCGCCAGCGGCGCCGCCTTGGCCATGGTCGGGTTATACGCCAGGATCATGTTGGGATCGAAGCTCCCCCGCTCCGAGGTCGGATTCTGCCGTCCGTTCGTCGCCTGCTTCACGTTGGTGTGGACATACTCGCTCAGCTCATCGGCGGTGACGATGCCGTCCCCGTTGGTGTCCGCCGCCCCGTGCAGGCCCTGCACCACGTAGTAGGTGAAGATGCCGTGCCCGCCGCCCCACTCCGCGCTCTCAAAGCTCTGTTCCCGGTCGCGGCTCGCCGTCAGCGACAGCAGCGACGAGTGCACGTCGAGCAGGTTGTGATTCAGCTGCGCGGGATCATCCTCCGGCGTAATCGCCCCTGAGTGGCAGGCATCGGTGATCAGCACCTTCCATTTGCCCTTGATCTTCGATCCAATGTCTTCGCCCATCGTGCTCATCGGGTAGGCGGTGCCCGCAATGTTCTTCAAGTCGATGTCGTAGGGAGCCAGGTACGCCTTGCCGGCGGAGATAAATCCGTGCCCGGCGAAGTAGATCATCACCCGGTCATTGGGCTGGGTGACCGATGGCAGCCACACTTCCAGTTCATGGCGGAGATTGGCCAGCGTCACCTGGTCATTCACCAGCTTGTGCACGTGGTCGGGCGGAAACTGCCCCCCCTCCGGGCTGATCAGCGTGGAATACATGTCATCCGCATCCCGCACCGGGTACAGCAGTTGCGCCGACTGGGGCAGGTTGGGATAGTGCGCCACGCCGATCACCAGCGCATAGCTGCGCGGAATATCGACCACATTCCCGGTTGTGCTTTCTCCCGGCGGATGCACCGGTTTCAGATCGCGCGACGCGGGTTCATCCGGCTTAGCCGGTTGAGGCGTCGCATCCTGCGCCAGGGCAGCCGTCATCGGCATCGACAACAGTGCAGAAATCATCCACAAGACCGGTTGCCATGGGATGCGTGAGCGGCTATTCAAAGGTTGCATCTCCCCGTCTCTCCAAACTGTTTGACCCAACCGGCGCTCTAATGGTGCGCAAGCCGGAAGGTGTAGACAACCGGCTTATCGGATGGTGCCGTCGCCTTCACGGCCGTATCGCCTTCCCCGCTGTCGAAGACAATATCCCGGCTGATGTTCGGTGCGGCCAGGCTGATCTGCGGCGGCAGGGGCACATCCCGGGCCAGCGACGCCGGACCCGCCGAGTCATCGACGCACTCGCCCCGGGCCTTGAAAATCTCGTCGTTGCAGCGCGGCTTGAGGCCGTTGGGCAACTCCTCGGGTGCAGCCGGCGGCGCGCTGCCCTTCGTCCCCTTGCCGGCGCCCACATCGAGCCGTGTCGAACTCACCAGAAAATACACCACGTCGAAGCCCGCCGGCCCGTCGATCTCGAACCACCCGTCTCCGATCGAAGGCACCAGCGCATCCACGCCCTTCTGCACCCCGTTGTCGTGGGTCGTTCCCGCCGCGGGAAACAAGGTCGTAAAGCTGCCCGACGAGCCGAGATCGACGACGTAGAGATACCCGTCAAACCCGCTCGTCAGCCGAAACCGCACCACGTCTCCTTTTTCGAAGACATGGTCCGGCCGCGTCGGAACCGTAGCTTCACCCTTCCGCTGCTCGAGATGGATCACCAGAGAGCTGGAGTTGGCTGCGTCCGCCATCGCCAACCCCAAAACGCCGCCCGCAGGCCCACCTGCCGCCGGGGATGCCGCCGACCCAGCCTGCATCGCGCTGGCCAGCGATGTCACAGCCAGCACCTGAATCATCCTTTTAATCGAGGCCATCCATCCCGCCAAAGAAGTTTTTGGGAACCCGGAACGCTCGCAAATTACCCAGGGAGCGTCCCTTGTGAGGGAACCAGTTTACGCCTCCCACACGTTTCCCCGCACAAAATTGACAATACCTCCCTCATCCACCAGGACGGGCGCCCCGGCTTTGCCTATAAATGCCAACCTGCACAAAAAGAGAGGCAGCTTGCCCAAGAAATGCGCTGAGCACCGGGTTTCCGTTGGCCCAATGTTCCGAGTTGCCCACAATCCTACCGGAACCGGCCCAGATCGCTTCTGGTCAGGCTGGTTTCCCCAATCCGGGGTACACTTTTGTGGGGATTATCTCTGATGAGACCGGATTCTGATTCTGCGATCCGCGATGTGCAGGAGCGCCAGCGGAACATCGTGTTTCCTGACACAGTCAAGAATGCGAGAAGCGTTGATGCGTTCCTGCTCAGAGGTGACCCCAACGCCCCACTCATTCAGCGGATCGGTGCATGGATCTTTGGTGGCTTCTTTCTGATTTGCGGATTCGCTTGCCTAGGGCTGGCGATCAAATCCCACGCGGTTGCGGATTTCATCATGTCCGTAGCTGCGTTTCTCATCGGAGTCAAGGTGCTCATCAGCGGATTCCGCCGCAGGAGCAAAACTAAATCCCATCTGCCTTGAATTGAATCAGCCATGTGCATTCCGTCTCTCTGTTCTGAACGATAGACAACTTGCTGATTCCGGTCGAGTCACCGCCTATCCGGAAGTTACGAAAAGCAACTGCAGATGCTTCGCTGCGCTCAGCATGACAGTGCTTTAGGGGATTGGAAGCGAGTGGATGAACGACTCTCACCTTTGGTGTACCTTCGCCTTTCCCGGCGCCGAGCTAGAGTTAACCTGCCCAGAAACCCATCGGCCGTGCCCAGAAAATCGGTCGAAATTGGCTGCTTTTAGGCAAAGCCCGGGTGCCCCCGGCGCACACGTTATGCCGCACCGCCCCGGGCCTCGCGCAAAAATCCGTTGACATCCATTCAAAATTCAGGTAACTAAATTATTAGTTGCTTCGTCTAAGGAATAGAGGACAAGCAAGGCGAACGTTCCTCACGGAGCTTAAAGCGCATGCCTCCAAAGAGATCCATCACGCTGACCCAGGCTGAACTTCGATTGATGCGGGTGCTCTGGGTGCGCGGCGAGTCCACCGTCGCCGACATGGTGACGGCGACCGCCGACGAGGCTCCCCTGGCGTACACGTCCGTCCTGACCACCATCCGGGTGCTGGAAAGCAAAGGCTACGTGACCCATCGCCAGGAAGGCCGCGCGTTTCTCTACACCTCCTGCATCGGCGAACACGAAGCCAGCCGCTCCGAGGTGCGCCACGTTCTGCAGCGCTTCTTTGGCAACTCCCGCGAACGCCTCCTGCTCTCCCTGCTCGGCGACGACGACATCAGCCCCGAGGAGATCCGGCGCCTCAAAGAAGCCATCGCCGAGATGCCCGACGAAGTAGAGGAGGCCACCGCGTGACTTCCCTCCTTCATTCGCTTACGCTGTTTTCCGCATCGGCCTCCGGAGCGCTGCTTTCCGCCATCTGGGAAGGAGCCGTGCTCGCCGTCTGTGTGGTGCTCTGCCTGCGCCTGCTGCCCCGCCTGAGCGCCGCCGCCCGCTCGTTCATCTGGCTCAACGTCTTTGTTTTATTGCTTTTGCTCCACTTCGTTCCGGCCCTCGAAAGCCGCGCGTCGGGCCTGGCGGCCACACATCTTTCGACCGTTCATGCCTCGATCCATCTGGACCTCCGCTGGAGCCTGGCCATCGCCGCCGTTTGGGTGGGCCTCTCCCTGTGGAGAGCCTGGCAATTGATCAACGGCGCCATCCATCTGCATCGCCTTGCTCAGCGCGCCACGCCCGTCTCCGTGGATCCCGAGCTCCGCGCCTTGCTGTCCGTCGCGCCCGGCGGCCGGCACGCCGAACTGTGCGCCTCCGATGAAGTCGCCCGCCCCAGCGTCCTCGGCTTCTTCCGCCCTCGTGTTCTCGTTCCTCCGGCCCTCATCGACGCCCTTTCCGCCCAGGAACTCCAACAGGTCGTCCTGCACGAGATGGAACACCTCCGCCGCGCCGACGACTGGACCAACCTGCTGCAGAAAATCGGCCTGGTCCTCTTTCCGCTAAACCCGGTTCTGCTCTGGGTCGAGCGCCGCCTCTGCGCGGAGCGGGAACTGGCCTGCGACGACCGCGTCGTCCGCTCCAGCGCCGGGCGCAAGTCCTACGCACTGTGCCTCACCCACCTGGCGGAATATTCGATCATGCGGCGCAGCTTTTCCCTCGTCCTCGGCGCCTGGGAGCGCCGCCCCGAGCTCGTTCGCCGCGTCCACCGCATCCTCAGCCAGCCAGTCCGCTCCATGGGCCGTACCCCTGCGATCCTCGCAGCCGGTGGTCTCCTGGGCGGCGCCCTCGGCTGCGCGCTGGTGCTGGCTCACAGCCCGCAGTTCGTCTCTTTCACTCCGGCGGCCACGCCCGCACAACTGGCCCAGAGCCTCCCGCCGCTCAATCCACAGGAGTTAGCCAACGCCCTCGGCGGAACGCCGCGACTGATGAAGGCGGAATTGTCTCGCCCCTCGGTGCAAGACAACCCCGGACGATCGTCCTCTGTCGCTGAACCAGCGACGCTCCACACTGCGGTCAGCCGGCGCAGGAAGTGCAGGCGTCCCGCCCCCAGCCGGCTTGCCGGCCTCCACCCGCTGCCGCTTCCAGTGCAGGATCAGATTGAGCGCATGCCGGTGGTGCTGACCGAATTCCGAGTCTACGAGGCTCCCCCGCGGGTCGTGCTCGCCGTCTCGCCGGACCATCGCCTGGTCCAAGGCATCGTGCGCCCGGCCATCTTCGCCGTCGCCACACCCAACGGCTGGCTGATCATCCAGATTTAGAGCCCGTATCCGCCCGATTTCCGGGTGTTTCCCGCCGAATTTCGCAGTCAGGGAACACCTCACCTTCACAACGCAAAAATCACAACCCGGAGAAGAAAAAGTCATGTCGCCAACAACTAATCATTTAGTAGCTTCCGCAAAGAAGCTGTCTGTCCCCGCATCCATCGCCGGCGCGTTCCTTCTCGGCGCCGCCTTCTTCACCGGACATGGGCGCGTGCACGCCGCCGCCGCCATGCCCCTCGACAACAACAGCGTCTCGGCGCTTACCTCGCTCGACCATGCCATGGAAGCGGTTGCCCAGAAGGTAACGCCGGCCGTGGTCAATGTCGCCGTCACCTCGCGCGGCAACGGCGACGAGATGGCCTCTGACGACCAGGGCCAGGGTCAAGATCAGGATCAAGGCCAGGGTCAAAGTCAACGCGGCCAATGGCAGCAGCAACTGCCTCCCGGCCTGCGCCAGTTCTTTGGTCCCATGATGCCCATGCAGCCGCAGCAGCCGCAGATTGAACACGGCATCGGCAGCGGCATCATCATCTCGCCCGACGGCTACATCGTCACCAACAACCACGTCGTCGAGGGCGCCACGCAGATCCGCGTCACCCTCAACGACCGCCGCGTCCTCAACGCCAAGGTCGTCGGCACCGACAAGCTCACCGACCTTGCCGTCCTCAAAGTGAATGCCACGGACCTGCCCACCGTTGCCTGGGGCGACTCCACCAAGCTCGAACCCGGCCAGACCGTGCTCGCCTTCGGCAGCCCCTTCGGCTACTTCCAGTTCTCCGTCACCCGCGGCATCGTCAGCGCGGTCAACCGGCCGAACCCCTACTCCGACGACGCGCGCAAGCCCGGCGGCTTCATCCAGACCGACGCCGCCATCAACCCCGGCAACTCCGGCGGCCCGCTGGTCGACGCTCATGGCGAACTGGTCGGCATCAACACCTTCATCATCTCCAACAGCGGATCGTTTGCCGGCGCCGGCTTCGCCATTCCCTCGCAGATCGTCAAGGCCACGGCCGACCAGCTCATCAAGAACGGCAAGGTCGAACACGGCTACCTCGGCATCAACATCAACGATGTAACCCCGGATAACGCCCACTTCTTCAATCTCAAGGACGCCTCCGGCGCCATCGTCGCCCAGGTCACGCCTGACTCCCCCGCCAGCCACGGCGGCCTCAAGCAGGGCGACGTCGTTACCGAACTCAACGGCGAAAAGGTCCTGAACGCCAGCGGCCTCCAGGTTGCAGTCAGCGAGATGTCGCCGGGCACAGCCCTCAAGCTGGAAGTCATGCGCGACGGCAAGCCCGTCAACCTGAACGTGACGGTTGGTCAGTACCACGCCAAGGGCCAGGAAGCCGCCAATGAAGGTCCCAACGGACAGCAGAAAGGCAAGATCGGCCTCGCCGTTGCCAACCTCGACGACCAGACCCGCCAGCAGTTCAACGTGCCTGAAAGCGTCAAGGGCGTGGTGGTGCAGCAAGTCCGCCCCGGCAGCCCCGCCGATGATGCCGGCCTGCAGCCGGGCGACGTCATCATGGAAGTCGACCGCAAGCCCGCCGACTCCGCCAGCCAGTTCGTTGACCAGGTTCACCAGGTCCCGGCCGGCAAGGACATGCTCATGCTGGTTTGGTCCAAGGGCAATGCCAGCTACCGCACCGTTCGCCCCGACCAGTCGATCCAGAACGGATAACTCAACCAGCGAGGCCGCAGCGTTCGACAGCGGGGGCCTCGCTTCACCGCGCATCTGCGTTGCAAGCAGCAACTGAAGATGCGCTCGAAGCGCATGCCGGCAGAGTGGAAGATGCCGTCATGCGCTTTGCTTGTGTTCCGCCTCACCGGCCGCCTCATTGTCTCGCGTAGCCGAATCGGCTACACTAACCCTGGAGGCTTATGCGCCAGGTTTCCTTACGCGAATTCAGAATCCGCAGCGCCAAGGCCCTTGCCGCTGTGCCTGCGGGAGAAACCATCCTCCTCTCCGGGCAGGATGGCCCCGCCTACTTCCTCGTTCCGGTACTCGGCGACCTGGCGGCCCAGGATCGAGAACTTCGCAGAGCCATGGCCAAGGCCAGCCTGCGCGAAGACTGGCGCCGCGCCTCGGCATCCGGCGCCGACAAGATCTCTGATGCCGCCATCGACCATGAAATTGACGCGGTTCGCAGCGCCGCCAAGCTCCCCAAACGCGCGTGAGACTCGTCGTTCTCGACACCAATGTGATTGTGTCCGCAGGCATCCGGCCCGACGGAGTTCCAGCCAGGCTCATCATGGATTGGGTCCTTGACGGCGCGGTCCAGCCAGTCACTTGTCCGTGCATCGTCGACGAGTACCGCAAGGTCATGCGACGGGAAAAGTTCCACCTCTTCCGCTTTCCCCCAGTTTGGCTCGAGTTTCTCATCGACGAGAGCCTGCAGCTTCCCGATCCACCGCCCTGGCCTTACCATGGAGCGGATCCGAGCGACTTGCCCTTCCTCGCTCTAGCCGCACAGAGTGGAGCGTGGCTCGTCACCGGCAATCTGAAACACTACCCTCCGGAAATTCGAGGCAAAGCCGTTGCCCTCTCACCAGCCGACTACCTCCGCCACCTGGGAGAGAAATCCACTCCGGAACCCTGAACGAGAGTGCGCCTCACACTCGCTCCAGCCGGTGCCCCATCTCGCGCGCAGTGCCCACGACGGAGAAGCAACCGGCCGCCCACCTCTGCGAAAATTGAACCAGCATGCTCTCTCTGCAAAATGCCGGCAAGCGCTTCGGCCCGCGCATCCTCTTCCTTGAGGCCAACTGGCTCATCCGCAGCAAGGAAAAAACCGCCCTCGTCGGCGCCAACGGCACCGGCAAATCCACCCTGATGAAGGTCCTCGCCGGCCTCGAATCTCTCGACTACGGCAGCCTCCAGCAGACCCGCGGCATGAGCATCGGCTACCTGCCCCAGGAAGGCCTCCGCCTCGCCGGCCGCACCGTCTTCGAGGAATGCCTCACCGTCTTCGACGAAATCCGCGACATGGAGCAGGAGATCGAGCGCCTCGCCGCGCAACTCACCGAGCTCGACCATGCCAGCCCCGAATACGAGTCCGCCGCCGAACGCTACTCCCTGCTGCAGGAGCGCTTTCACGCCCTCGACGGCTATGCTCTCGATGCCCAGGTCGGCTCGGTTCTCACGGGTTTAGGGTTCAGCAAGCAGGACTGGGCCCGCCAGACCGACGAGTTCAGTGGCGGCTGGCAGATGCGCATCGCGCTCGCCAAGCTCCTGCTCGCCAAGCCTAACCTGCTGCTGCTCGACGAGCCCACCAACCATCTCGACCTCGAAACCCGCAACTGGCTCGAGGACTACCTGAAGAGCTACCCCTTCGGCTACATCCTCATCTCCCACGACCGCTACTTCCTCGACGTCACCATCGACCGCACCGTGGAGATCTGGAACAAGCGCCTCAACATCTACCAGGGCAACTACACCAAGTACCTGTCGCAAAAGGACGAGCGCCGCACCCAGCTCGAAGCCGCGTACCGCAACCAGAAGATCCAGATCGAGCACCTCGAATCCTTCATCAACCGCTTCCGCGCCCAGGCCACCAAGGCCAAGCAGGTCCAGTCCCGCATCAAGGAGCTGGAAAAGATCGAGCGCATCGAGATCCCTGAAGAAGAGCCCGTCATCCACTTCAAGTTCCCCCAGCCGCCGCCCTCCGGCCGCATGGTCGTTGAAGCCGAAGGCCTCTCCAAGAGCTACGGCACGAAATCCGTGCTCAACAACGTCCGCTTCTCCATCGAGCGCGGCGACCGCGTTGCCCTTGTCGGCGTCAACGGAGCGGGCAAATCGACTCTCATCAAGCTCATGACCGGCGTCGAAACCCCCACCACCGGCGCGGTCCGCATGGGCCACAACGTGGTCAGCGAATACTTCGCGCAGGATCAGTACAAGGTGCTCGACGGTGACGCCCGCATGCTCGACGACATGAGCCGCGCCGCGCTCAAGGTCCCCGAGTCGGAGCTGCGCTCCCTCCTCGGCTGCTTCCTCTTTTCCGGCGATGACGTCTTCAAGCCGCTCGGCGTGCTCTCGGGCGGCGAACGCAATCGCTATGCGCTGGCCCGCATCCTCGTCTCGCCTTCCAATTTTCTTCTTCTCGACGAGCCCACCAACCACCTCGACATGCGCGCCAAAGACGTGCTTCTCGAAGCCATCGCGGCTTTCTCCGGCACCGTCGTCTTCGTCTCCCACGACCGCTACTTCATCGACCGCCTCGCCACCCGCGTCCTCGAAGTCGAGAACGGCACCGTCCTCAGCTACGAAGGCAACTACGAAGACTACCAGCGCCGCAAAGAGGCACAGGCGGCTGCCGCACCGGTCTCTTCACCTGCCCTCGCGCCCACTCAAAATGGGGTGCCCCATTTCTCGGGCAGTTCGATCGCCCGAGAAGTGGGAGACCACGGAAGCTCACCCGTCGATCCAAACGGAAACCCGGCCCCGCCGCCCAAAGCGTCACCCAAGCGCCTCAATCCCATCAAGCAAAAGCAGATGGAAGACCGCTGCGCGTTTTTAGAGGAAGAGGTCCCGCGCATCGAGTCGGCCTTAGCCCACACCGAGCAGCAACTCGGCATTTACGTCTCCGCCGACGAAACCCAGCGCCTCACCAATCTCGCCGAAGAGCTGCGCAAACAACTCGCCGCCTCCACCGCCGAGTGGGAAGACCTCATGCTGCAACTAGAAGGCGCCTGACCTCACCCCTCCCCACCCCAACTTCCCATTCGGCGGTCTCTTATTGCACCTACCTCCCACACTGTCACCGTGACGTGCGCAAAGCGCAGAGGAAGGGTCCGCGGTTGTTTTTCGTTTCGTCCGACCCGACGGTGACTCTCTCATGGCAAGATGGACCGATTTGAGTCGGGACTGGTACGAATACGAACCGGCCGATCACAAACGAGCGCTGGATCTTTGGAAAGCGTGCCCGGCCGGAGGCTGCGGCCTCGGTGCACCTGGATGGTTTGGCGCCACGATGGGATTCCCGCCGCGCCAGGTGGGATTCGGCCGGAATTCCGTCGTGCATAATCAAAACACGATGGCGCTCTTGTGGAATCCCGAAAGCTGGACACAGCGGCTGGCCGAACTCGAAGCCCAGTCCGGCGACCTGAAAGAAGCTCCTCTCCGCCGCGATGTGCGTTCGCTGGGCATGCTGCTCGGCGAAGTGCTGCGCGAGCAGGCCGGCGAAGACCTGTTTGCTCACGTCGAAGCGCTGCGCCAGGGCACCATTCGCCGCCGCGACGCCGAAGATCACGGCAACCACGAAGAGGCCGCCCGCCAGGCTGCCACGGCACTGGAGCTGGTCCATTCGCTGCCTGTAGAACGCGCCCTGTTGCTCACCCGCGCCTTCGCGTTTTACTTCGAACTGATCAACCTGGCCGAAACCAACCACCGCAAGCGCCGCCGCCTGGCGCTGCAGTTGAGCGGGCAGGCAGGCCGCCAGCGCGGCTCGCTGGCCGGCACGCTGCGCGAGATGCGCCGCGTCGGCATCCCCGCCGAGGAGGCGATGGACTGGCTCAAGCGCGTGCTGATCGTGCCAGTTTTTACCGCCCACCCCACCGAGGTCGCGCGCCGCTCCGTGATGTTCAAGCGCCGCCGCATCGGCGAATTCCTGGCCGCCCTCGATCGCATCCCGATGCCGGAGCAGGACATTGCCCGCCTCGAAGAGATGGTGCTGGCCGAGATCACTAGCCTGTGGCAGACCGATGAGGTGCGTTCGCATCGGCCCACGGTGTATGACGAGATCAAGATGGGACTCGACTACTACGATGTCTCCATCTTCGAGACCCTGCCGGCCCTCTACCGCGAAATCGCGGAGGCGCTCCGGGCCTCCTACAACCTGGAGATCGAACCGCACGAATTGCCGCAGGTCTTGCGCTTCGGCTCATGGATTGGCGGCGACCGCGACGGCAACCCCTTTGTCACCCCGCAGGTGACGCGCGACGCCATCCAGCTAGCCCGCGGCCACCTGCTGCTCTACTACCAGCGCCAGCTTGGAACAGATCATCGACCTGCTCACCACCAGCGGACAGCAGATGCCGGTCAGCGACGAACTGCTGGCGCGGCTCGAAGCCTACATGGCCCAGGTACACACGCCCGAAGCGCAGGTCTTCGGCGAGCAATACGAATTCGAATATTACCGCCGCTTCGTCATCTGCGTGAAGGCCCGCGTGCAGCGCACGCTGGACGACGGAAGACTGGCTCAGCCCGGCCACGGGAGCGCGCAGCTTCCTGTCACGCCTTACACCCTGACCCACGACCATGACAAGGTGACCCAGGCGCTGCCGGCGTACTGCTCGGTACTCGAATTTCTAAGCGATCTCGAAGCCTTGCGTGCCTCGCTCACGGCCAACCGCGGCTTGCGGATTGCGCGTTCTCTGGTCGATCCGCTGCTGCTCCAGGTCCGGACCTTCGGGCTGCATCTGCATACGCTCGACATCCGGCAGCACGCACGCGTGCACGCCCAGGCCCTCAAGGAAGCCATCGCCGACTCGAGCGCCGACACCCTGCCCGGCAGCCTCTCCGCTGAAACCGCCAGCGTGCTCGAAACCCTGCGCGTAGTCGCCGAGGCCAAGACCGGCTGTTCGCCAGAGGTGATCCGCCATTATGTCATCAGCGGCGCCTCGACGGTCGAAGACGTGCTCGCCGTGGTTCGGCTCGCCCGCCTCGGCGGCGTCAAGGTTGAGGGTTCTGGCCCGGGATCTGGTTCTTTGCCCGGGCGTGATCCGGGCGTGATGCCTGTACCCCTCTTCGAATCCATCGAAGACCTGCGCCAGGCCCCGACCGTGTGCCGCGAGCTCTGGAACCGCGACGACTATCGCAAGCTGCTGGCCACCTGGGACAACTGGCAGGAGGTGATGCTGGGCTACTCCGACTCCAACAAGGACGGCGGCATGCTGACCAGCACGTGGGAGATCTTCCGCGCCCATCGCGACCTGCACACCGTAGCCCGCGAGTGCGGCGTCAAGCTGCGCCTCTTCCATGGCCGCGGGGGACTGTTGGCCGCGGCGGCGGCCCGACGCATCGCGCCATCTTCGCGCAGCCCATCAACTCCTTTGAAGGCCAGCTCCGTATCACCGAACAGGGTGAGGTGCTCAACTTCAAGTACGCTGACGAGGTTCTGGCCGAGCGCAACCTGGAACTGATGATCGCAGCCGCCGTCGATGCCCTCGCCCGTCCCAACGCCCGCGACCCCAAGGGCCACTTCACCGGCATCCTCAAGCCCGAGTGGGAAGCGGCTCTGGACGAGCTTTCGGTGATTTCCTACCAGTTCTACCGCAAGCACATCCAGAACGATCCGGACGTGGTGACCTACTTCGAGCAGTCCACGCCGGTGGGCGAACTGGAACAGGCCAAGATCGGCTCCCGCCCGTCGCGACGCAAAGCCTCGCCCAACCTGAGCGACCTGCGCGCGATCCCGTGGGTGTTTGGCTGGACGCAATCGCGGCTCCTAATTCCGGCGTGGTTTGGGGTGGGATACGCTCTCGAACACGTCCTCTCCCATTCCGGCGCTCTCGAACTCCTCCGCAGCATGGCGCGGGAGTTCCCCCTCTTCATCGACCTGCTGCGCAACGTGGAGATGGCTCTCGGAAAGGTGGACCTGGCCACGGCACGACTGTACTCATCCCTGGTCGAAGATTCCTCCCTGCGCGAGCGCATCTACGATCTGTTCGAAGCCGAGTTTCATCGCACCGTCCGCGCCGTTCTCGCCATCACGGACCAGGACGAATTGCTCGAAGACAACCAGGTGCTGGCGCGTTCCATCAAGCTGCGCAACCCGTATGTAGACCCCATGCACCTGATCCAGGTGGATATGCTCCGCCGCAAGCGGGCCGGCGAAGACACGCCGGAAATCAATCGCGCCATAGCCGCCACCATCAGCGGCATCGCCGCCGGACTGCGCAATACGGGCTGAAGCCGTTGAATAGATTTGGAACGCGGCGCTATCCGCCTTCGCTCACCGAGTTCACCGGGGAAAGGGCTCTTCCACGGGGCTTCGTGGAACGATCCACGCCTCCCGCGCTGCTACAATCGGTAGGGCTGCATCCGCCCAAACCTTCATTTGTGAGCAAGTCGTTCGATCGATGACCCTTCGCCTCTTCAATACCCTCACGGGACAACTGGAAGAACTCGTCCCCGCCGACGGCGAAGCGTTGCGCATGTATGCCTGCGGGCCCACCGTCTACGACTACGGCCACATTGGAAATTTCCGCACTTTCTTACAGGTGGACGTACTGCGCCGGTTCCTCCGGCTGACCGGGATCAAGGTCCGTCACGTCATGAACATCACCGACGTCGACGACAAGATCATCCGCAACGCCGCGGCGGCGGGAGTTCCCATCGGGGAATACACGCCGAAGTATGTCGAGGCGTTTTTCGAGGATCTGGATGCGCTCCGGGTGCAGCGGCCCGAGCAGATCGCGCGCGCGACCGAGCACATTCCGCGCATGGTGGAACTGGTGCAGCAACTGGCGGCAGCGGGCGCGGCCTACCAGACGGAGGACGGGTCCTGGTACTTTCGCCTGGCTGCGTTTCCGGAGTACGGCAAGCTCAGCAAAAAGGACTTTTCGGGCATGGAAGACGGCGCCCGTGTGGATCTGGACGAGTACGAGAAGGACTCGGCTCGCGACTTCGCGCTGTGGAAGGCCGCCAAACCAGGGGAAACGGCCTGGGAAACAGCCATCGGCCGCGGCCGACCCGGTTGGCATATCGAGTGCTCGGCCATGGCGATGGAGTACCTGGGCGACAGCTTCGATCTGCACGCCGGCGGCGAAGACCTGATGTTTCCGCACCACGAGAACGAGATTGCGCAAAGCGAAAGCGTGACCCACAAGCAGTTTGCGCGGCACTGGATGCATGTGCGCTTTCTCCTTGTGGACGGAAAGAAAATGTCGAAGAGCGAGGGCAACTTCTATACCCTCCGCGACCTGCTGCTTAAGGGTTACAAAGCCTCGGCGATCCGGCTGGCGCTGATCTCGGTTCCCTACCGGCACCAGCTCAACTTCACCTTTGAAGGCCTGACCGAGGCAACCAACGCCATCGACCGCCTGCGCACGTTTCATCAACGCATTGCGAAGGGTACGTTTCCGCACGGGGAAAACGGCGACTTGCAGCTTGAGGTCAAGGCGGCGCAGGTGGAGTACATCGCGGCCCTGGCCAACGACCTGAATACCGCGGAAGCGCGCGCGCCGATCTTCGATCTGATTCGCACCTCCAACACGGCCATCGATCAGGGACAGTTCTTCGCCGGGGATCGCGAGGCGGTTCTCGCAGTGCTGGGCAACTTCGATGCGGTTTTTGACGTGATCGAGGACCGCGACGAGGAGCCGACGCGGCGCGCCGTCGCCTGGGCGGAGCAGGCCGGCAAACAGGCGGACGTCGCGCCCGAACTTCTGGCTCGGCAGTCGCTGACCGATGAGACGATCGACGCGCTGGTCGTGGAGCGCACTGCAGCCAAGAAGCACCGCAACTTCGCAAGGGCCGACCAGATTCGCAAGGAACTGGCGGAAAAGGGCGTTGTGATCGAAGATTCGAAAGACGGCGTGCGATGGAAGAGGAAATAAGGCGGCCATTGGCACAATCCGGGTACACTGCGACAAGCGCAGCATCACGCTTTCTGCTGCCGTTCTGAAAGCAAGAGGTCAAGCATGGAAGCCAACGAAGCACAGGAACTGCAGGAACACGCCGAACACGGCGCGAATGAATCATCGATGCGGCCCGTCGCCTTCACTATGAGCGTGCTGGCGGTGCTGGTGGCAGTAACGACCGTGCTTGGCCACCGCACCCACACCGAGGCGGTGCTCGATCAGAACAAGGCCACCGATCAGTGGAACTTCTACCAGGCCAAGAAGATTCGCTCCAACGACACAGCCCTGGCTGCCGACCTGCTCAGCGTTGTAACCATCGCCGACAAGACCGCCGCGGCGAAGGTCGCCAAGGCATATGCCGACCACCAGTCCAAGTGGAATGACGACCTGAAAGAAGAGCAGGAAAAGGCCGAGAGCCTGGAGAAGAAGGTGGAACAGGCCGAGGCTCGCGCCGACCGCTTTGACCTCTCAGAGGCACTGCTCGAGATCGGGCTGGTGATCACCTCGGTGACCCTGCTGACCCGCAGCCGGATCTACTGGTACCTGGGCATGGTGTTCGCGCTCGGCGGTATACTCTCCGCCATCTCGGTGACCCTGCTGAAGTAGCGTTCCAGGGGCCGTTGAGATCCAGGAGAGGCTGGGCCGTCGATGCGCTAAAGCGTGGTAGACTTGCCGCGCATGAAAGTGTTCCTCTTCATCGGCGTTCTCTTGTACGGCGCCGGGTTGTCCGCCCAGACGCCGCCTTCTGCCCAGGAGAATGCTGCTCCCAACTCCCACCCCACCGATCTTGGGTTCACCTACATCGTGCCCAGCGATTGGGAGGTGGTTGCCCCCCGGCAACATTGCCTCAGGCAAAGGAGCAGGCAGACCAGAACGCCGCCAGCGATGCGGAAAAGAAG
This sequence comes from uncultured Acidobacteriaceae bacterium, assembly GCA_963737665.1. Lineage (GTDB taxonomy): Bacteria > Acidobacteriota > Terriglobia > Terriglobales > Acidobacteriaceae > Telmatobacter. Next base: position 111,485 of record CAVTTW010000009.1, on the reverse strand, counting down.
GGGCTGGCCTGCGTCCAGATCGCTCTCACCGCGCGCCATGGAGATCCGGTTTCAGTGATGGTTGAGGTGGCGCTCCCGTTTGCCTGTTTCGGGCAGGAGATGAGTGAAAAGGATCTTCCAGGGTTTGCCTCGGGCGCCTCCGAGGGGCTGAAACAGAGCTTCGACATAGGCGAGCCCGTGTATGGGACCTATGCGCTAGGCACTCACAGCATGTGGATCGAACGCGCCAAAGGCATCCCCAAGGGCCATCCTGAGCTTCCCTATACGGTCGAAATCACATGCAGCCTGCTGAAAAAGGCCGCAGTCTGCTGGATGGCGATGGCGGCGGACGATGCGGCCTTGCGAACGTTTGAACAGGGCGCTGTCAGCCTGGATGGAGAGCAGGCACATGCTCTCGTTCCCTCCACGGCATTTGACAAGAAACCGGCCTAGGCGCAGTCCCTTAGACAAAGTGTGTTTTCATTCCTGGCGCGGAGTAGCATTCATTCGAGGCGAATCTTGACTGGCGAACCGCTTGAACTACGGCCAAGCACCCGGCGACAGCCAATCCTCGACTTTCGCGTAGCAACTATCTATCAGGACCTGCGCTATGCCGGCCGTCAACTGCTGCGCAACCCCGCGTTTGCGCTCACGGCAATTTTGACGTTGGCCCTTGGCATTGGAATCGCGACCGCTGTTTTCAGCGTGGCCTACGGAGTGCTGATCGACCCGTTTCCGTACAAGGACGTGCACACGCTGGCGACGCCGAAATTGTGCTGGCCTGAATTCGGAGAATGCGGCTGGAGACCTTACACCCCTCAGCAGTTCAATGAAATTGCGAGTAAGACGGATATTTTCAGTGGCGTCACCGCGTCGACAGTCGGTTACGTTGAGCTTACGGGAAACTTCGAGCCGCAACGGCTGCGCGGCAACTACATCACGCCGAATACGTTCGATGTGCTCGGAGTAAAGCCGCTGCTCGGCCGAGGCACACGTGGTAGACGACGTTCGCCCCGGCCATGAAGAAGTTGCCCTTCTGAGTTACCGCTACTGGCAGGCGCACTATGGCGGTAGCCCATCGATCATCGGGCGCGTGCTCAACTTCGACCGGCATCCGCGCACCATCATCGGCGTCATGCCCCCGCGTTTTTTGTGGCGGGGGGCCGACGTTTATCTGCCCGTTGAGATGACCAACGATTACACGGTGGAGGGGCAGCGATACTTCGCTTTGGTTGGGCGGCTCAAACCGGGAGTCACGGACGCGCAGGCAGCTGCTGAGCTGAGGCCCATCTTCCAGGAGTTTTCCCTGGCAGCCCCCTACATCTTTCCCAAGGACCTCGGCCTTGGCATCCTCCCCTTCGATGAGATGTTCAAGTCGGATCTTGCCAACACCATTCATCTGCTGCTCGGTTCCGTATGTGTCCTGCTCTTCATCGCCTGTGTGAATGTGTCGGGGCTTTTACTGGCTCGCGCGGTCGCCCGGGAACATGAATTTGTTGTCCGCGCTTCGATCGGGGCCACGCGGATGCGGCTCGTCCGCCATGCACTTACCGAGTCCCTGCTGCTGGCGTTGACAGCCCTGCCGGTTGCGTTGGCTTTTGCTTACGCGGCCTTGAAGGCCATCCTGCGCATTGTGCCGACCGATACCATCCCCGATGAAGCCGTCGTCACCATGAACATTCCGGTCTTGCTCGGATCTCTTGGAATCGCGCTGCTCACCGTCATCGTCTTCGGAATGGCGCCCGCATGGCACAGCGCCAACCCGCGGCTGGCGGCAGCGTTGAGCGGCACTCGATCTTCCGGCGGACGTGGGCAACGCCGCCTGCTGAGCGGCTTCGTCGTTACCGAGATTGCGCTTTCGCTGGCGCTGCTGATGCTTGCGGGACTGATGGTCCGCTCGCTCCTCGCGGTCGAAAATGTGCCGGTTCCCTTTTCTCCGGATCACACCCTGATGCTGCGCATCCCGCTGCCCGACGTGCGCTACCCCACGGCTGATAGCCGCTCGCGCTTCTTTCTGGAGTTACTGGACCGGGTACATGCAATTCCCGGGGTGACTAGCGCAACTGTGGACGCAGCGTTTCCGTTCATGGATATGTACGGCGACCGGGTGCAGATTGGCGGCCAGCCGGCCGATCGGCGAGTCGTGGCGATCCACCTCACCGATCCGGAATTTCTGGCTATGTCGGGCCGCCACATGCTGCAGGGACACTTCCTCGACGGCCGCGAAACCTCCTCGGCCGCGCATGAGGCTGTGATCACGCAGAACTTCGCCCAACGCTACTTCGCTGGGGAGAATGTGATCGGCCGGACGATCCATCTACCGGACTTCAAACCCGACAACAAGAACAAGCTGCCCAACGACGCATTCACCGTGGTGGGCGTCATGAGTGATTTGCCTTTCTTTGTCGGCTTCCGGGAAAATTATCCGCACCTCCTGTTGCCCTACACGACCGCGCCGGCGGCAACCAACACTCTGGTCGTGTCGACAACTCTGCCCGCCGGTGAACTGGTGAATCCGGTGCGCCAGGCCGTTCACTCCATCGACAAGGACCAGCCGGTCGTAGACATGATGACTTTGCGGCAGATGCTGGATATGTATGGGTACGCAGGCCCGCGGTTCTCGCTGGCCTTATTCGGAACCTTTGCCGCTGCCGCGTTGCTGCTTTCGCTGGTGGGCATCTACGGGGTGCTGTCGTTTATCACTTCGCAGCGCAAGCACGAGATTGGCATACGCATGGCCCTCGGGGCTAACCAGGCGCAGGTGATGGGCATGGTGCTGCGACAGGCTTTTCTGCTCGCTGTCATCGGAGTGGCGATCGGACTGCCGCTGGCCTTTCTGGCCGGGAGGCTGGCCAGGAAAGAACTCGTTCAGACCTCGCAGTATGACCCATTGGCCATGACAGCGGCGATTGTCCTGTTGTTGTTATTGTCTGTCGCGGCAACGTTCCTGCCCGCCCGCCAGGCGGCGGCGGTGAACCCAGTTGCCGCTCTCAGACCGGATTAGCTGCGCATTTTCATAGCTTCCGGTCTCTTCGCAAAGCACCACCGTATCTTGGGAACGGTCGCGGCACCGCGGCAGCTCGGGAAAGCCGTGGAAAGGCACACAACACCCGTGCTATGCTCACGCCAGCGGGTCTCCCATGAAAAAGCATGCTTCCAACGAAATGTTGCTGGTGCCGGCGTCTCGGCGCTGGTCGCGGTCGCGTGCCCGTTGCATCTGCCCGCGGCGCCATCTGCGTGTGCTCCCCACCCGCACGCGACCTAGCCTCTTCGGCGGCGATTAGTCCTGGCCGACCGAAGCCTATCGCATGCCTGATTCTTTCCAGTTGAATCGATCCCGGAAAAACCACTGGGATCCGTGGCCGGGCTCCATCCCGCGATGGGGTGGTGGCCGCACAACCGCACTCGCGGAGGAGATATCGAGATGACCAAGCAAGAGATGCACGCCCAGTTTGGACCAAAGCTCACCGGTCCGCTGCCGGGGCCCAAGGCCCGCGCCGCGGTGGCCGCCGACGACCGCCTGATTTCGCCCAGCTATACCCGTTCCTATCCCCTGGTGGCCAAACGCGGCCGCGGGATTCGCGTGGAAGACGTGGACGGCAATGAATTCATGGACTTCGCCGCCGGTATCGCCGTAACCTCGACCGGCCATTGCCACCCTGAAGTGGTCGCGGCGATTCAAGAGCAGGCGGCGGAGCTGATTCACATCTCGGGTACGGACTTTTACAACGAGCCGCTGACCGAATTGGCGGAGCGGCTCTCTGCCGTCGCACCCATGCCCGGGCCGCACCGGTTCTTCTATGGCAACTCCGGTGCGGAGGCGATCGAGTGCGCGCTGAAGCTGGCTCGCTATCACACGGGACGCCAGAACGTCATTGCATTTCTGGGAGCGTTTCACGGCCGGACCATGGGCGCTCTTTCCCTTACCGGATCGAAGCCGCAGCAGAAGCGGCGCTTCGCGCCATTGGTGCCCGGTGTGACCCATGTGCGCTATCCATACGCGTATCGCGGCTGTACCGGCGGCCCGCAGGAAGAGGAAGCCTTCAGCATGGGTTGCGCGCGCTACATCGAAGAAAAGCTCTTCAAGACCATACTTCCCCCGGAAGAGGTCGCGGCCATCTTCATCGAGCCGATCCAGGGAGAGGGCGGCTACGTGGTGGCTCCTGACAACTTCCTGCACGAACTGCGGGCGATCTGCAATCGGCACGGCATTTTGCTGGTGGTGGACGAGGTACAGTCGGGAGCCGGTCGTACAGGAAAGTGGTGGGCCATCGAACACTCGGGCGTTGAGCCGGATATCGTCTGCATGGCCAAGGGCATTGCCAGCGGCATGCCACTGGGCGTGTGCATGAGCCGCGCCGACATCATGGACTGGGTCCCTGGTTCGCATGCTTCGACCTTCGGCGGCAATCCAATCTCCCTGGCGGCGGCGCTGGCCACGATGGACGTCCTGGAGCGCGAGGGCATCGCCAACGCCGCCCAAGTCGGGGGCAAGATGCTGGAGCGGCTCCACGGATGGAAGGAGACGCATCCGCTGGTGGGCGACGTACGCGGACGCGGCCTGATGATCGGCATCGAGCTGGTAAAGGACAAGACGACGCGTGAACCGGCAACAGCTCTGCGCAATCGCGTGGAAAGCCTGGCTTTCGAGCACGGGCTGATGGTGCTGGGATGCGGCGAAACGACCCTCCGACTGTGCCCTCCGCTGGTGGTCACGGAGCCGGAAGCGACAGTGGCCCTCGACATCCTGGAAGAGGTGTTGACGCAGGTGGAGACGGAACACGGTATGCCTCCGGGCAACGCCACCCTTTCACCGTGTTTGATTGCGAGGTGAACTCGGAGCATGCGTGAGATCAACACGGAGTCAACCAGGCGTCATCGGAACCATCGGACCTCGTAATCCTGTACCGAGCCGTCTGCCCTTCCACGGGTATGAGGTTAAAGCTGATCAATTGCGTGAGGAGCGCGTTTAGGTATCCGGATACGTACCGCTTAGGGCTGAGGTTCGGGCCCCGAACATGCATGATTCACCCGAGCTTGTCGGTCGTCACTATCCCATAAGCTCCCCCGCTCGCGACTGAGTTCTACCATTCGCGAGCGGAGGAGCTCACGCTGTCCAGGCTTGACTCGCGGCCCACACTGCTGTCCGCTTGGAGTTGGTGTGCTCCCGCCTCATGTTGAAACCAATGCCGACGCAGTGGAAGCCTGTGTCGGCATTGCGCCATCTTTCAACAGCGAACCACCTCCCCTCGCTTGGATTTGCCCCGTTCCATGGGGTAATGATCGCGTCCAAGGCCGCGATTGAAACCAGACCGATCTCCGATAAATTCCCTGGCCGGTTTAAACTAAAGGTTGCTCTGACGCGAGCCTTATGCCATCCGAAATTATCCTTCAGCCCGGCCCCAACGCCGCGGACCTCGCCGAAAAGCGCGAGCGGCTTGCCGCCGTCCGCGCCGCACTTGCCGAGCGCGAAGCCGACATCGCGCAGATTCGCTCTCAGTTGAAGGCATTCGAAGGGCGCTATCTCCAGCGGGTCGGCGTTCTTTATGCACAGCTGGACGAGATTGTGGCGCGTATTACCGAGCGAGAAGTCGATCTGTATGACTCGGACTCCTCTCGTCGGCGTGCGCAGGAAGCGCGTCAGCGTGCGAAGGAGACCCACGAAGCTGCATTTGGCGTCGATCAGGAGCCCGATGAGTTTGACCCGTCGCCGAGTCTCAAGGCGCTGTTTCGCGAGGTCGCAAAGCGCATCCACCCTGACTTCGCCAGTGACGAGGCAGAGCAAAAGCACTTCACGTTGCTCATGACGCGGGCCAACCAGGCTTACAGCCGCGGCGATGCCGAGACTTTGCAGCGTCTGCTCGACGACCATCTCGAGGTCCTCGCCTCAGTGGCCGATGAGGGAGACGCTCTGGCATTGCTTCGTCTTGTGAGGCAGATTCAACATGCTGAGCGAGATATTGCCGCGCTCGATCGCGAACAACAGACCCTGCTTGGAAGCGAGATTGGCCAACTGTATACCGCCGCCGAAGCCGCTTCACAGGAAAGCCGCGATCTGCTCGCCGAGCTCGCAGGCAGCCTGCGCGAGCGCATCGCCGATGCTCAGTACCGGTTAGAGTTTGTCGACCGCCAAGTCATTGCCCATGGAAGATAAAGCTCAATCCGGACTGCAGCATATCCCCTCCGGCGGCGCTTTGGCGCTCCACTCCGTTCGCTCCAGCATCTTCGCCCGCGGCCGCCGTGACGCCGCAAATTCGTCTTCAAACCCTGTCTACCAGAGAGCCGTGGCCGCATACAACGCCGGCCGATTCCCGGAAGCAGTTGCAAGCTTCAGCCAGGCCGCCGGCCAGGGTCATGCTGAATCGCAGTACATCCTGAGCACCATGTATGACGCAGGCAAGGGCGTGCCGCAAGACGACTCCCAGGCTGCATACTGGGAGCGTAGGGCGGCAGAGCAGGGCCACGTGTATGCTCAAGCCAATCTGAGCTTCAGGTGTTACAGCATAAGCGACTTCGCCGGCGCGTTTGAATGGTGCCAGCGCGCCGCGGACGGGGAACTGGCTTGGGCGCAGTACAACCTCGGCCTCATGTATCTCAAAGGGGAAGGAGTCGCCCGAAGCGAAGCCGAAGCTGCGCACTGGTATCGGCTGGCAGCGTCGCAAGGCTTTGCCGACGCTCAGCAACGGCTCGCCGACCTTTACTACCTTGGCCAGGGCGTACCGCGCAGCTATACTCAGGCCGCGCTATGGTATCGCCGCGCTGCGGAGCAAGGCAGCGCCAGAGCTCAATTCCAGCTAGGCCACCTCTACGATGTGGGCCTCGGAATCGAGCACGACTACACGCAGTATCGATACTGGACCCGCATGGCCGCAGAGCAAGGACACGAAGATGCCCTTCGCGAACTCAACCGCCGCGATTACCGTGATCCATAGGTTGCCGGACTTAGAGAGAAGCACCACGGCGGGCGTCACCGTAGAAGCATGTCTGGGAAGGAAGCAAGCGCAGGCGTAAACCGCAGCCGATCGTTCGCCGAAAGGTAACCGCCACATGCGGCGCAGGGCGTTCCGGTCGTTCTGCGACTGCTGGCAATATGGTTTCTTATCGTTGGATCAGCGACGCGCATCAGCCTTTTCGGCACTTGTCCGAGTCGGCGAATCTATCGGACTTGAGGACACCGCACGACGGGCTATGTAATCGCTACCGCAGTAGCACGAGGTACGGATCTCCGGGCAGGTTGTCAGGAAAAACGGCAGGTTTGATGGGAGTAAATACTCCATGTGTTTTGATTCCACATCATCATCCAGAACATCCCCGTAGCCGGCGGTGAATGAGTGACTCGGGTCCCCTAAGCGGTAATTCACTGAGGTCGCTTGATGCAGAGACATCTTCAAATGTATGCAGAGGGCTGAATTTGGCGTTCGGGAAACTTTGCGGTATTATCCTAAGCATCATGCACAAGCGCGTGTGTTCCGACATCGCTGATCTGCAGACCGTCCTGGATGTGCGCCGTCTCTCGGCGTGCCAAGCGCGGCGGGCAGATCGCTGTTGTTGTTGAGCGAGCGCGTTTCGCACCGGCAACTTGCCGGTCCGTTCTGCGATTAAAACTTACCTTCCATCTATCGGCGTGGGCTCAGGTTGACTCGTCTGAGCCATGCGCTTTTCATCTCCTTCGCTAGCGGCGAATGTGGCTGACCACTCCACATTGTGAACGAAAGGTGTCCATGATGAAGCGTTTTCCATGCAGCGGTATATTCCTTCAATTCGTGCGATTGTTGATCTTTGGAGGTTGCCTTGCGCCCTCAGTCAACGGGCAGATTGCGGGAGGCACGGTTCAAGGTGTCATATCCGATCCAAGCGGGGCGGCGATTGCCGGAGCGCAGGTAGAAGTCCGTGAAGTTGCGACAGGCATTACGCGTACCGTCACCACCAACTCCACAGGCTTCTATGCCGCACCGAATCTTCAGCCGTCCGTATACACCATTGTCGCTACGGCCCGGGGGTTCTCGGGAGAGATCGCGAAAGCCGTCACCCTCACGGTCGGGGCCAGTCTCACCGTCAATCTGAAGCTGAGCTTAGGCAGTAATACTGAACAGGTTGAGGTGAACGATGTAGCGGAGGGCATTGACCTCGCGAGTCCCGGCCTCAGCGACGTGGTGGACAGCGAGACTGTACGCCAGTTGCCGCTCAACGGCCGAGACTGGTCGCAGCTGATTACCCTGCAAGCGGGTGCGAACGACGTGCGCAATCAGTCGGCAATCGGCAGCGCCGGAACCTCCGACGTGAACCGGGTTCTGCGCGGATTCGGCAACCAGATGAGCATCGCCGGCACACGGCCTCAGCAGAACAATTATCGCCTCGACGGCATAAGCTTCAATGACTACACGAACGGCGCCCCAGGCGGTGTGCTGGGAGCAATCACAGGCGTGGACGCGGTGCAGGAGTTCTCGGTCATCACGACCAATTATTCGGCAGAGTATGGAAAGACGTCGGGGGGTGTCGTGAATGCCATTACGCGCTCCGGCACGAATCGGTTTCACGGCAGCGCGTATGATTTTCTGCGCAACAGTGCGCTCGACGCGCGCAACTACTTCGACGGCCCATCGATTGCGCCTTTCCGCCGCAACCAATTCGGCGCTGCGATCGGCGGCCCGATTAGGCGCGATCGGAGTTTCTTCTTCTTCAATTACGAAGGACTGAGGCAGGCTCTCGGTGTTTCGCAGGTGTCGCAGGTTCCATCGCCGAATGCGCGCAACGGAATTATCTCGGCTGCGAACGGAGGAAATGTTACGGTCGACCCTGCCGTGATTCCGTATCTCGCTTTTTGGCCGTTACCGAATGCGGGATTCGATTCATCAGGCGATATCGGCTACTATCGCTTCGCCGCCAACCAAGTCGGCAACGAGAACTTCTATACCACCAAGTTCGACCATCACTTCTCTGCGAATGATTCTCTGGCCGGCACGTTTCTTTACGACACCACCGGCCTGAGCGAGCCCGATCCGCTCAATAATCTCCATTTCGTAAACCAGGACGCGCGAACCCTTACGAGCATTGAAGAAACGCACGTGTTCAACCCCAACATCCTGAATACGGTGCGCTTCGGATTCAGCCGTAATCACGCGATATCCACTACGGCCAATCCCATCAACGCGCTCGCGGGTGACAGCACGCTCGGCTCGGTTCCGGGCCGGCCTGCGCCATTCCTAATCGTTCCGGGATGGACGAACTTCTTCGGAGGTCTTGGCGGCTTTCCCAACTTCACGATTGGTTGGAACTCCTTCCAGGGGTACGACGACGCAATCGTGACGCATGGCTCGCACAGCCTCAAGTTCGGCTTTGGCTTCGAGCGAATGCAGTCGAACAACTTCATGCACTTTACCCAGGACGGGCGCTTTGTCTACGGCAGCTTTTCGAACTTTTTGACCAACAATCCACTGGTGTATGGGGTGCAGTTGCCGAGCGGAGAGACGGAGCGCGGATTCCGTCAATCGCTGATCGCCGCTTATGCGCAGGACACCTGGCGGATCGCTCGCAATCTCACCCTCAATTACGGTTTGCGGTATGAAATTGTCACCGTGCCCACAGAAGTGCACAACCGGCTCTCGACGCTGCGCAACATGACTGACGCGCAGGTCCACATCGGCAATCCATTTTTCTCCAATCCCACTCTCAAAGACTTCTCGCCGCGCCTTGGATTTGCCTGGAACCCGGACGGAGCAGGGAAGCTGGCGGTGCGCGGCGGCTTCGGAGTCTATGACGTGCTTCCGCTTCCGTATCTTTACTTGATCAGCGGGGCGGGCTCGGCGCCATTCACGGTCGACCCAACCCTGGTACGGCCGGGAACAGGCACATTCCCAACCCTCGCTTATGATCAGGCAGTTCAACTCGTCGCGCAGAATGCTCTGGCCGGGGAGCGCGTCTCGTATTTCGATCCGAATCCGCCCCGCAGCCTGACCTATAACTGGAACCTCAATGTGCAGGAGGCGTTGACGCCGGCTACAACCCTCACCATCGCGTATGTTGGCTCGCGCGGAGTTCATCTCCCTTACCACACTGACGATGCCAACATCGTGATGCCGACGGCGACTCCACAGGGCTACGTTTGGCCTTCGGGCGATAACTACCTGGCCGGCACGGTGCTCAACCCCAACGTCGGCGACATAAACCGTACCTCTTACGATGCCGATTCCTACTATCACAGCCTGCAAGTGGAAGCAGACGGGCACATGCAGCATGGGCTCGAATTCCGCGGCTCCTATACGTGGGGTCGCAGTATCGATACAGGCTCGTCGTCGATTGCGGGAGACCAATTCTCAAACTCGCCGTCGAGTGTACCGCTCTGGTTCGACCCCCGGACGCGACGCGGACTATCCGATTTCAACCTCAGCCAAAACGGCGTAGTCAGCCTGCTCTGGAACACGCCCGAAATCCATATCGACGAGCCGTTCCTCCGCTGGGCATATAACGGCTGGCAGACCGGCGCCATCTTCGAAGCGGCCAGCGGCGCTCCCTTCTCCGTTCTGATTGCAGGCGACCCGCTAGGGATGAACAGCACCGACCCATGGGATTACCCGGATCGGCTGAGAACAGCCGGATGCGGCTCGCTGGTGAACCCCGGTAATCCGAACAATTACATCAAGACGCAGTGCTTCTCCGCGCCCGTACAGACGTTTCAGACGTCGAACGGACCGCAGCAGCAGATCGTACGTCTTGGCAATGCCGGCCGCAACGAGGTGGTAGGCCCCGGCCTCGCCAGCCTGGATTTTTCCCTGGTTAAGAATTCAAAACTCGCCGGCGTCGAGGGAGGCAGCGTGCAGTTCCGCGCTGAGGCATTCAACATATTCAACAAGAGCAACTTTGCCGCTCCCCTCGATAACGACACCATCTTCAACCAGGACGGCACGCCGGCGTCGGGAGCGGGCGTTGTCGATCAGACGCAGACAACCTCCCGCCAGATCCAGTTCGGACTGAAGATCCTGTTTTAGCGGCAGGCAAAGCAAATTGGGCAGCCGCGGCGTCGGGCTGCTCCCGCACCCTCATCAATGAAGCCACAGGAGAAAATCGGAATGCGCAAAACTCTGTCCCTGTCCACCACCATGGTCTTTTTCTTGGCGCTCCTTACTGCTCTAAGTACCCCTTTGGCCAGAGCACAGGCGACCATTGGCGCCGGAGACGGCAAAAACACCGTATCCGTCGACTTCTATAAGGTCCCCTCTGGCAGGCAGGATGAATGGCTTGCACTGTACAAGAAGTACCATTATCCGATCATGAAGTATCAGAAAGAGCACGGCCAGGTCATCAGCGAAACCGTCTACACGCGCGCCATCCATCAGCTCAGCCCGTCGTGGGATTTCGCCATTGTTATCATTGCCCCTCCGCCGGAGAAGCGTCCCAAGGCTGAGCTGAACCGCAGCCAGCTGATCCGCAAGCTCTTTCCGGATATCGACGACTACGTCAAGGGCGAAAAGGCGCGCTGGTCTCTCACTCTTGATCATTGGGATGAGAGCTGGACCGAGGTAGACATCGAAAATCATCCCTCGCTTTATGAGCCGTTCTAGGAACGGCTCGTATCATTGCAACGGCCGATCGAGCCCGCACGCGACGCGTTGACGGAAGTCGGCATAACATCACGCCGCCTGTGCGAGAGATAGAGATGAATCTGAAATCATTGTTTTGCTCTGCGTTGATTGTCGTGAGTTTTTGCTTCATGGCCTCTGCGCAACCGCCGTTGCATCTTGTGCAGACGATTGAGATGCCCGAGGTGCCTGCCGGCCCATACGCCGATCACATGGCGATCGATCTTCAGGGGCACCGGCTCTTCGCTACCCCGCAAGCCAACCATGCCGTCGATGTGCTCGATCTGAGCTCGGGCAAGGTTCTGCGTACCATAACCGGATTCGGAAATCCGCACGCAGTTCTCTACCGCGGAGATCGCAACCGGCTCTTCGTCACGGACGGGGGCGCCGGCGAAGTGAAGATCTTCGATGCTGCCACCTACCAGCAGATCGGCTCCGTAAAGCTGCAGCTCAATGCCGACGGTATTGCCTATGATGACCGCACCGGGTATCTGTACGTGTCCAATGGGGGCGACGAAGCGAACAAGCCGTATTCGCTGATATCCATTATCGATACAAAGCGTGACGAGAAAGTCGGCGATATCCGTGTCGAGTCGCCGGCGCTTGAAGCGATGGCCATTGATGCGGCCCTAAACCGGCTCTATGTCAATCTTCCTGAAAGCAGTTCCATTGCCGTCATCGATCTCACCAAGAGGGCCGTTGTCGGAACCTGGCCGCTCACCTTGGGCAAGAAGAACATGGCGTTCGCACTCGATCCGGCCCACCACCGTCTTTACGTCGGCTGCCGCGACACGGATGTACGAGGGAGCATCATCCTTGTAGACACAGCCACAGGTCGGGAACTAGACCGCCTTCCCATTGGCGGATGGGTGGATTCGGTGTTCTACGATCCCGGCAAGAACAGGATCTATGCCTCCTGCGGGGTCGGCGAAGTATTTACATACCAACGCGATCGGAGTGGTGCCTTCAAAGCCCTCGAAGCCACCGACACTGCAGTAATGGCGAAGACATCCCTCTATTCGCCGCAGCTGAACCAGCTCTACGTTGCAGTGCCGCACCTTGGCGGCACAGTCGCGAAGATCCTTGTTTTCGCCAGTCAGTGATCATCGTCCGACTTCTATGCCGATCAAACCGGCATTCCGGACAAATGACGACGGCCCCTTGTGTGTGAAATGATGATCCGTTGCTGCAAGTCATAGGTCTCCTGCTGAGGACCGTGCCAAAACCTTTCATCTCAGGGGAATATCAGGTCACGCAGAACAGTCCTTCAGCGGTCGTCTGATATGGCGTCTTCGTCAAACTCGGTGAATGGACAGAACGGTGTGCAGTTTGTTCCGGATCCAGCACTCGTCCGCGAACAACTGAGGCGGCTCGTTGCGCACCCTCTGTTCACCAACAGCAAGAGATACCCGGTGTTGCTCAGCTACACGGTCGAGCAAACGCTTCTTGGCAATGCAAGCGAATTGAAGGAAAGGACCATTGGTGTCGATGCCTTTGGGCGCGAACCAGTCTACGATGTCAATCTGGATCCGGTGGTTCGCACTGCCGCAGCCGAGGTTCGGAAACGGCTCAGCCAATACTATTACAACCCTGAACACGCCGGGGAATTGGTCATTGAACTGCCGATCGGCTCCTATGTGCCGACTTTTCGAGAGCCAGCCGCACCTCGAAGCGGCGTTGCAGCAGAGGCTTTAATCGCCGAAAACGTAGAGTCGCCGAGATTCTGTCGTCCAATCCGCCGCTCGTGCAAAAGCCGAATGTTGCGCATTCGCGACTGGTGACCCGCCGCTGGATTCCGATTGCCATCGCAGTACTCGTCGCGGCGCTGATCGGATTTGGAGCTGGCCGCGTGAGACTTTCGAGCCCGCCAGCAGGTGCTGGTGAAACCTCGAACATGTCGCGTTTCTGGCAGCCGTTTACAGCAACTTCGAGCCGGGTTACCTATTGTCTTGCCGAACCAACCGACTCGGCGGATTCTGAAAACCGGGCGTTCCCCGCCTCAGAAGGCGGCAACCTAAACGCATACGATGTCATTACCCTTGCCCGGTCCCTGGTGCCGCTTGTTCCAAAAAATGGCCAGTTTCGCGTGTTAGCTGCCTCGGATACTGGCTTTGCTCAATTGCGAGAAGGTCCATTCGTGCTGATTGGCGCGTTCGACAATCCCTGGACGATGCGGATAACGCAGGATCTACCGATGGGATTTGAATACGACAATCAGGTCCGCGCGGTCGTGGATCGCAAGAGTGGGCCCAAGAGGCTCTGGACACTTGAGTGGCAGGTTCCCGGCAAGAGCCTGGCCCGCGACTACGCCATCGTCGCCAGACTTCATGACACAGTCACCGGCGAGCCCGTGGTCATCCTGGCCGGCATCCTGGGGGAAGGAACGGAAGCAGCAAGCGAGGTCGTTTCGAATCCGGTCTACTTGGATGCACTGCTAGAAAAGGCTCCGAAGAACTGGGACCAGCTCAATCTCGAAGCCGTAATAGAAGCGAATGTAATTGCCGGCCATCCAGGCCCCCCGACGGTCGTCGCTGTCGAGGCGTGGTGAATCTTCTCCATCAAAGGCGTATCATACATAGCCGTGAACTTTCCCCCATTCGAGGCCTATCCTCTAGTAAATACGGGACTTGTTGTTTCATTGCGATGTCTGATGCACGATACACCTTAAAAACTGCATAAGCCGCGACTAGCCTGATTATCTACGGAAATCCGCATGTTGCCCCGTCGACAGGAGGGTGGCTTTCCATGAGGCGCATCCTTAGGTTCGTCATTTTATTCATGTTGTCCTCGGTCACGCTAATGGCCGCGAAGAACGCGCAGACGTTTTACCTGAGTTCCGATGTTCGGGCGGGTAACGTTCTGCTACCGCGCGGAATTTGCGAAGTGAGCTGGACTACACCTTCACGATCCCGAGTGACGTTGACCATCAAGACGGATGACAAGAAAACCTTCACGGTTCCAGCCGTCATGGTCGAGGGAAAGGAAGAAAGATCATGTGTGGTCACTTCGGTCGTGAACGGCGTTACGTACTTGGTCGAACTTCATGCCAGGAACGCAAAATTCATCTTTGAAAACGGCGCAGCTGCGTCGAAATGAGTTCTGTCAGTCGCCCGTACACGGCGGATCATGACGCTTTATGCGACAAGTTCGGGTACTGGACGCGTGGCAAGAGCCGTCGTTGCTCGGGCTGGAACTAACCGTTTCATCACCCTGGCGTGAAGACATTTTGGAGGCACATGCAGAATTGCAAGTCCGGTTCTTACTTTCTTCTCGCCGCTATTGCGGCTCTCGCACTTATCTCTGCAACGTCCATGGCAGCGGCTCAGAACAGTGAGCAGCCATGGATGGATCGCACCCTTACCCCCGAGCAACGGGCCGACCTGGTTCTGAAACAGCTCACTCTTGACGAAAAGCTCGCGTTACTACATGGGAATGGCATGGCCCACGCGTCGCAGTGGCAAATGCCCCTGTCAAACCTTACCAACGGCGGCGCGGGATACGTAGAGGGTGTAAGACGCCTCGGCATCCCGCCTTTAGTGATCTCGGATGCGGGTTATGGAGTGAGAGACAGCGGGGCAAACGGTCGATATTCGACGGCTATGCCATCGAGTCTGGGGGCTGCGGCGAGTTGGGATCCGGATTCAGCATGCCAGTTTGGGACGGTGATCGGCACCGAGCTGCGGGCGCAAGGATTCAACATGACCCTGGGTGGGGGAGTCGATCTGGTCCGCGAACCCCGCAATGGGCGCACTTTTGAATATGCAGGCGAAGATCCGCTCCTCGCCGGTACAGTCGTCGGTAACTTGATGAAATGCGAACAGGCGCAGCATGTCGTCGGCGACATCAAGCACTATGTGATGAACGACCAGGAGACGGGGCGCTTCTTTGTGAACGCGGTCATCTCGAAGCGAGCGATGCAGGAGTCTGATTTGCTCGGCTTTCATATCGCCCTCTCCATCGCGAATCCCGGTGCAGTGATGTGTTCCTACAACCGGATCAATGGCGACTTTGGTTGCGAGAACCAGTACACGCTTAACGACGTTCTCAAGAAGGATTGGCGCTTCGGAGGGTTTGTTATTTCCGACTGGGGAGGAACTCACAGTACAGAGAAGGCGTCTGCTGCAGGTCTCGACCAGGAACAGCCGATGGCAGACTTCTTTGGTCCGAAGCTGAAAGAAGCAGTGGAAGCCGGGCGAGTGCCAATGCCAGAAATCGACGACCATGCGCGGAGGGTTCTCTACGCAGAGTTTCTGTCCGGCATCGTCGACGACCCGCCTGAGAAGAGCGTCGTCGATGTGGAGAAGGGGCTCGAAGTCGCGCGACGTGTCGAAGAAAAAAGCATCGTTCTGCTGAAGAATAGTCCGACGGTGCTTCCCATCGTGCCGTCGAAGGTTCACAGCATTGCCATCATTGGCGGGCATGCTGATATCGGGATGATTTCCGGTGGAGGATCGGCGCAGGTGGATCCGCCGGGCGGAAATGCCATTATGCCTCCGGGCAAAGGGGCGACAATCTGGCAAAAACCTGTTTGGTTCCCAACCTCTCCTCTGAAGGCCCTCCAGTCAAAACTGCCGGACACGAAGATCGACTTCGATCCCGGAACGGATGCGACGTCGGCAGCGAACTTGGCCAAGAGCACCGATTTGGCGATTGTGTTTGCGTATCAGTGGCTATCAGAAGACATGGATGTTCCGAGCCTTTCGCTTCCTGATAATCAGGATGCGTTGATCGAGCAGGTAGCGTCGGCGAATCCGCACACCATCGTCGTATTGGAGACCGGGACTGCTGTGACTATGCCCTGGATCGACAAGGTAGCGGGTGTAGTCGAGGCTTGGTACGCCGGCAGTTCGGGACATAAGGCGCTGGCCGACGTACTTGTTGGGGACGTCAATCCTTCCGGAAAGCTTCCCCTGACTTTCACCCGTACCGAAGCGGATCTTCCCCATCCGGAACCTCCGAGAGTTCCTGCTGAGAGCCAGCCACAAGCTGGAGATGTCGCAGACAACGGGGCTCCTTCTTCGAAGGCTTCGGCTCACACAGGCTATGCTGTCCGCTACGACGAAGGTGCGGCCGTCGGTTACAAGTGGTTCGATCAGCAGCATAAGAAACCGCTGTTTGCGTTCGGCTTCGGCTTGTCCTACACGACCTACGCCTACTCCGGCCTGAGTGTCGACTCAGGCACGAAGACCGTGCGGTTCACCGTCAAAAACACTGGAAAGAGGCCAGGAACCGAGATCGCGGAAGTCTATGCCCGGCTGCCCAAGGGCACCGACGAACCTTACAAGCGCTTGGCGGGATGGACGCGGGTCGCACTCGCACCGGGCGAGTCGAAAGCGGTTTCTGTTCCGATCAACGACCGCGTACTGAAGACGTTCGACGAAGAGAAGAACGCCTGGAACACGACACCGGGAGACTATCAAGTCCTCGTCGGTGGCTCGTCGGACAATACGCCGTTGATAGGGACACTCGTAGTTCATTGAGTCCGTGCGACAGGCAGTCTCACTCATCTGGATACGTCAAGACGGACGGGAGAGCAGCGCTGAGCCCCTACCGTGTCTCTCAAGGTCATCACTGAGGGGATTCTTTTGGATGCCGATCGCCTGCTATCGAACGGACTTTCAGATTGACTCGCTTCCAACAAGGCTCACTTTTCACCCGTGAGGGCACGGCCATGAGAGTGACAGGAGTTTTACGCGTTGAGTCTGCTATTGGCGTCAATGTCGGCCGTTGCCATTCCTTCCGCTGATGCTCAAGATCGATTGTTCAGCAACAAATGACACTTGACGAGAAAATTGGCCAACGAGTCTTCAGGGAATGCACGATGCAGCTTTTAAAAACGATCGGCTTCCCCTAATCTGAGTGCATTCTGGGGTTCTTCGGAGTATCCGGCAGGATCCTTGTAAACGTCTGGAGCCCCCCTCTGGGCGTCTGCGGGTTAAAATCCGTTCCTCTCGGATATCGTCATGTTTTTGGAAAGTTGAGGATCAAGGATGAGCGCACTGACTAGCGTCGAGAAATTGCTTCGAGGGCGGTATTTCGACCGCAAGGTGATCATCTTAAGCGTACGCTGGTATCTCTGTCAGAAGCTCACCCTACTACGCATCGCCATCATTGGCGGCTTGCTCTCGCTTGGTGTTCCCTCTTCTGCCCAGAGACTCATTAACGGTTATGAGCCCAAATGGTGGAAGGAAGCCGTCGTTTACCAGATCTACCCGCGCTCTTTCAAAGACTCGAACGGAGACGGCATTGGGGATCTGCCCGGCATCACCTCCAAGCTCGACTACCTGCAGAAGCTCGGCGTCAACGTCCTCTGGCTCAGCCCTCACTTCGACTCGCCCAACGTCGACAATGGCTATGACATCCGCGACTACCGCAAGGTGATGACGGAGTTCGGGACGATGGCCGATTTCGACACCCTGCTTGCTGGCATCAAACAGCGCCACATGCGACTGATCATCGACCTGGTCGTCAACCATACGTCTGATGAACACAAGTGGTTCGTCGAATCGCGTTCGAGCAAGACAAGCCCCTACCGAGACTATTACATCTGGCGGCCCGGCCACACTGCAGCTGACGGCACCCGCACCCCGCCCAACAATTACCCCTCCTACTTCTCCGGCTCCGCATGGACCCTGGATCCGACGACCAACGAGTACTACCTTCATTACTTTTCCAGCAAGCAACCGGATCTTAACTGGGCGAACCCAAAGGTTCGCCAAGAGGTCTTCTCGCTTATGCGCTTTTGGCTGGATAAGGGCGTCTCAGGCTTCCGGATGGACGTGATCCCGCTGATCTCAAAGCCGACGGGAATGCCCGACCTCACCCCTGAACAGCTCAAAGCGCCGCCGAACGCCTACGCCAATGGCCCCCACCTCGCCGAGTATCTTCACGAAATGGATCGCGAGGTCCTTTCAAAGTACGACGACATGTCGGTAGGCGAGGCCACCGGTACGACACTTGCGCAGACCGGCAATCTTGTCGACGACCGCCGTCATGAACTCAACATGATCTTCAACTTCGACGCGATCAAGCTGGGCCGCTCCGACTTTGGTCTCAGCAAGCTTGGCCCCTGGTCCCTGCCCGAACTCAAAGCGATTTACGACAGGCACGCCACGATTTTGACCAAGCACGACTGGGATACTGTATTCCTCTCCAATCACGACAATCCGAGGATCGTCTCGACCTTCGGGGACGACTCGCCCACGATGCGCGTTCCATCCGCGAAGCTCTTCGAGACCATGATTCTCACCCTCCGCGGCACACCCTTCCTCTTTCAGGGCGACGAGCTCGGCATGACAGACTTCCCCTTCAAGACGCTCGCCGACTACGATGACATCGCAGTGAAGAACGCCTACAAAGCTCTCGTCGACACGGGTAAAGTCTCCGCTCAGGAGTTCCTTGCCTCCGAGGCGAAGGTCGCCCGCGACAACGCCCGCACCCCCATGCAGTGGGACAGCTCCCCTGCAGGCCGGCTTTACCACCAGCACCCACGCATGGCTGGCTGTCAATCCCAACTACGAGCAGATCAACGCTGCCCAGGAAGAGTCCGACCCTGCCTCCGTCCTCAACTACGTCCGCGCACTCATCGCTCTGCGCGCTCACACCGCAGCCCTCGTCTATGGCGACTTCGAAGACCTTGACCCACAGCATCCCCACGTCTTCGCCTACACCCGCACCCTAGGTACCCAGAAATACCTCATCGTTGAAAACGTCAGCTCTATTCCAATCACTTACACTCTCCCCAAAAATCTCACGGCGGGCAAGCTTCTTCTCTCTGACATCCCCACATCCCACCAGGCCAACAGCACCACCCTCAATCTCGCTCCGTGGGAGGCCCGCATTTACAAGCAATCGTCAAGTCAATGAATGCCTGAGCAAGCTTTACGACGAAGCGATCCGCAAAGGACCGAGGACCTGGAAAAGTACGTACCGAATCGCCAGGGCAAAGGGAAAAAATAGACAGCGGGGTGGCTTCTGATGGGAGTAAGCTGAACCTCACGGCTTGACCGGCAACATGCATTGCTCTCTTAAGGATGTCTTTAGTAGATGATCTTGAGAGATAACTGAATCTGTCTCGAGGTGCCAGCCGTCCTGGAGATTTCGCCGAAACCAGATCCAGTCAGGATGTTCGAGGGAAGCCCCATGTTGACGATGTTGAACAGATTGAAGAACTCTCCACGAAATTGGACGTCCATGCGTTCCGCGCCGGAGGGTCTTGTTCCGAACGGAGTGTCCTTGATCATTGCGAAGTCGTAATCGTAGTAGGCCGGCCCACGGAAAGTGTTGCGTCCGAGGGTTCCGAAGCGTCCTTGGTTAGGCCCAGTACCGCCTGGGATGTGAATCGGAATGTCAAAATAGGTGCTCGCGTTGGCCGCTCCCATCCCGAAGTAGTCCTGGCGGTTCCTGCGGGCCGTGGACAACTTTGGCACCGCAATCTGATCCGGGCGGTCGACGCCGTTCGCGCCCGCTCCCGTCTGCTGGATGCCCGAAAAAACGGTGAATGGTGCGCCAGAGGCTATTGAAGAGATAGAGAGCAGTTCCCACCCGTAGGCTAAGCTCCTCGGGAGCGCGCTCAAGAAGCTCGCGCTCTCCATATGCAAGTCCTGCGCAACACTCAGCCCAAAATTGTGCGTCGCGTCAAAAGCCGAGGGTCCCTTCTCCGCGCGAAGATTGAACGGGATCCTGTGATGCTCCTGAGGTAGTAGCACCTGTTGAACCCGTACCACTCAACACCACCGAAGTCGTGTCGATCGATTTACCCCACGTGTACGAAGCCTGAATGCCGGGTCCGCCATGCCCCACGGTACCGAATAGCGAGGCCTGCAGCGCGTTATAGCTGGAGTGCACATCATTGGTCATCACGTTCATCACCCCAAAGCCGCCAGTTACGTCACCCGCGGAGTTGAATTGCGTGTAGGGTGCGAACTCAGCGGTAGCGCCGGGATAGGCGTTTGGAAAAGAAATGCGCGGAAGCTTCTGAGCCCCAGTTCCCACATAGCTCAGGTCCGCTGTCAGATTGGCGATCTTGCGCTCGAGCCCAAGCGTCCAGGTGTAGAGTGTTCCATTGCCAAATTTGGCATCGATCCCGGAGAGGTTGAGAGCACTTACTGCCCCCGAGGAAGTCAACTTGGCCAAGTCCTTCTCATAGCGGTCCACGTCCATCGGCGTGTTGGCAGGAATATTCTTCGTTCCCTTCGCCAGAATGTCATTGCCGCTCAGATCGTAGGCAATGGGCAACATTGATGGGGTGATGGTGAACCCGTATGCAAGTGGCGCGCTGGATGAGGATTGACGCCGCGGGCTGATCGAGAAGGGTGTAGAACCAGTGAGCATGTTGTCCTGCCAGATGTTAGGCGGTATTACCGTCACCGCTCCACCTGCGTGCGCGGTAATTTTCTTAAGGGTCGCCCAGGAGATTTGTACCCTCGGGCCCCATCCATTCCAGGTGGTTGAATATCCGGGCTGAGGGTTGACGACATAGTCCAAGGCTCCATTCAGTGTGCGGAAGGAGCCGGTGCGATGTGCACGCTCGGTTATCGGGGTGTAGTACTCCCATCGGACACCGTAGTCCAGCGTCAGTTTTGGCGTGACCTTCCAATTGTCTTCGACATAGGCGTTGTAATCGCTGCGGTTGATGGCAGCCGGACCGATGTGTGCACCACCCGAAATTCCTGGAGGGGCAATGGCTACGATATAGGCAAACGGCGAACCTGAGAGAAAGCCAGAGAGTGTATCGGGTAGAGGATCACCTACGTCGATGTTGTGCTTGCCACTCGCGGACGCGATCGTTTCGGTTGCGTAGGAGGTACCGCCGCCGAAATCGTACTCCCCGTTCGGTGGGATACCGAAATAGGTGGTGTCCACATTTTGTCTGACCTCGAAGCCCGCCTTCAGAGTGTGTTGTCCAGCGGCATAGCTAATGTTTTCCTGCTCCTGGAATAGATTGCCGTAGGCCTGCATCACTGATCCACCGGCGCTGTTGAAGGCTTCGAAGAGACCGTCTTCAAACTTGACCGCAGGGTCCGTGTGATCCGGGGTAGGAAAGCCAGGGGTGGACCGGGTTATGGAGAGCGAGGACTGGAGCACGAGTTTTGACGTGAACGTTGTCGTTATTGTCCCGACTACATTGCGCTGCTGATCGAGGTACTCGACGGCGAAGGCGTTATCGATCGCTGTCTGATCCGGGTTTGTCGTCGGTCCGGTCAGGTTGTCCATGGTGAAGCGCGCGAAGAACTGATTCTTTGCGGAAAGCTTCTGGTCGATGCGCAACGAGAATTGATCGGCGTTGGTGGTCACTTTCGACGCGGTCGCGTAGGTGTTCGCACCGAAGGAGCCAGTGGGAAGATTCGGGAGCGGATATCGAGCCAGGATCGCAGCGATGGACGAATTCACTGGAACGGCCATCGTATCGGTTGTGCCGTCAGGAAAACTCACCCTGTCGGAGACGATATTTGAGTCTCCAGAAGGCCGTTGTCCGGCGGTCGGTACCGGCATCACCTGAGTGGTTCCCAGCACCTGGCGAAACGCCTGGTACTCCGTAAAGTAGAAGGTGCGCTTACGGCCGTCATAGAGGTGAGGGATGTAGACGGAACCGCCATTGGTGAATCCGAATTCGTTGCGCCGGAATGGGGGAATGCGTCCCGGGTATGCAGGTGTGGGATGATCGAAGAAATTGCGGGCGTCAAATGCCGAGTTTCGTACAAACTCAAAAAGCGAGCCGTGGAAGCCAGCCGCTCCGGAGCGGGTGATGATGTTTGTGAAGCCCGACGCCCCACGACCGATATCAGCCGGCATCCAACCCGAACTCGATTGCAGTTCCTGAATGGCGTCTACGTTGAAGTTTGGCATGATACTGCCACCCATCTCCGGATCGCTGATGTCCGCACCATCCATGGCGAATGTCGCCTCCACCCCGCGTTGGCCGTTGATTGCAAACTGCTGGGTGAAATTCGTTGCGCCGTTTGTGTCGGTCATAGTGCCGGCTGCCAGGAGTAACAAGGTACTGAAGTCTCGGCCGTTGAGAGGCAGAGAACTCACCGCCTGTCCTGAGAGTGCCTCACCGCCGGTTGCACCTGTGCCCTGCTGCGCAGCCACGGTGACTTCGCCGCGGCTCGACAACGTGATGACAACAGGCGGAGTATCGGGGGCCAGCGTAATGGCCTGGGCATAAACAGCGGTCTTGCCCTCGGCTACGATTGCAAGCCGGTATTGGCCGCCACGTAGTGCGGAAAGCGTAAAGCTTCCGTCGGCGCCAGTGTTAGCTTCGGCCGTAGCCGCACCCGTGAGCTTCACTTTGGAGTCTGCGATGGGTGCACCGGCACTGTCGCGCAAGAGACCACGCCAGCCAAAAGAGGTTTGCTCCTGCGCAAGGAGCGGTATTGCGAATACCAATCCAAGTGTCAGTGGTGGGCCGGCAGAACGTACGATCCTCCGCAACAACGCTTTCATTGTGCTTCTCCTACCTGTCCGGGAGCCTGCGCTATCGCCGGCTTGATCCGGTAACGCCGGCTCAGCCAGGAGCGAACGGCAGAGCCGGATCATTCCTGCGCCTGCGTCGGAGTGTGCTCCGCAAAGAATGATGAGCGGAAACAGGAACAGCGCGCATACCGCGTCGTAGGCCCATTCAGGGAGTCTCCGTCGACCTTCGGGGAGACTGGTACCTGGAAGCAGACCACAAGCACGATCGATAGCAGGAACAGTCCGATTCTCGGTATTCGAATGCGATCGTGAACCCGGTAGAGCCAGAGTCCCATGACGAACCCAAGGATGCTCCTCATAGAGAGCCCCCTTTCCGTCCATGGCGGAAATCCCATCCGGACTTCCGACGTAGTCAGGCTAGACGCAGTCTAATCAGTTCCTTAAGGTCCATCGTGCATCAGACATGGCAAGAGAGCGGCAAAGCCCGCACTTACAAGAGGATAGAGACGAGGGTAAACCAGATTTGCGGGGATGTATGATACAGGCTTGTGAGGAAGAAACAACTCACCAAGTCTCGACAGCCATGACCGTTGGCGGCCCCTGCGATAAGGGGGAACACGCCGCAGCAAATCCTTGCCTTTCGGACCAGCGCAGACCCAAAACACGCCTGGAACGCTGAGAGACCTGTCGGGCTTGCATTCGTCATTCGTTTGGTTTGCCTAGTTGATCGTCCCATGCGAGAAACTGAAAACATCTGGGCGGGCGTAATGACCTGACACGTCAAGACTCATGCACTCGCGATCGATCGTGGTAAGGTCGAGGTCGGCAACGATGAGCTGCTCGCGATCATAGACGGGTTCCACAAGATAGCGTGCATCCGGCGCGATTATCGCGCTTCCTCCGCGTTCAACCCAAGGCTCCTTGATGTCGTGGGCCAGCTTGGCTGGAATGTCCGCTGTCCGCATCATCAAGCCAACCGCAAGCACGAAGCATCGCCCTTCAAAGGCGTAAAGCCTGCTTGCGAGTTGTGCCACTTCATTCATGGTAGGCCATACAGCCGCGTGAATGTGCTCTCCCGTTTGGTGCATCGCCATTCGTGCAAGAGGCATCCAGTGTTCCCAGCAAATCAGGCCTCCGACGCGTGTCTCACCGATATCCACGGACGCCAGACCTCTACCATCTCCAAGGCCCCAAACCAATCTGAACTACTCATACGCGGACTATGATGTGCGCCATTCCTTGTCTGCGGACTATATCTGGGACTTGTCCTTCCCCCTTCACAAGTTTGCCATCAATGAAGCTCTGGGCGGATGGTCCATCGCGGGCAAGACCTTCTGGCGCAGCGGCCAGCCGTTCACGGTGTATAACTCAAGTATCCCGAATAGCATCAATGGAACCTTTGCCAGCGGCGCCACCGGC
This sequence comes from uncultured Acidobacteriaceae bacterium, assembly GCA_963737665.1. Taxonomy (GTDB): domain Bacteria; phylum Acidobacteriota; class Terriglobia; order Terriglobales; family Acidobacteriaceae; genus Telmatobacter. The sequence goes on along the minus strand of CAVTTW010000009.1, from coordinate 87,093 downwards.
GGCAATGAAGTGATCGCCGATGTCGCGGGCACGGGCGTGGTGGGCCGCCACTGCAACTCGTCTACAGCCAATCCTGCAACGCCATGCTTCTCTTCCACGGACTTCCTCACTAGCGCGCAGGCCGACTTCCTAAAGAATCGGCGCAACTCGTTCTTTGGCCCGCACTATGCGGATACGGATCTCAGCCTGTACAAGAGCTTCACAACCAAGGAGCGGGGCGCAAATGCGTACAATGTCTTCAATAACCCCAACTTGTCTGAGCCCCGGGGGGAACGTTCAGTCGAGCGCTTGCGTCATCACCTCAATTGCCGCTCCCCCCACCAGCCCGTATGGGTCGTTCCAGAATGCCGGTGTCGGCGGTCGTGTGATGCAGGTTTTCGGCAAGATCACTTTCTGGCGGGGCCGTGGGCTGCCTCCAGGCAACCGCGGCGTCTTGAATGACTTTCCGATCCACGCTCGCAAAATGGCGATGGCAGACAGTGCAACCTGAACAATCGCTGTTCGAGTGAGTTTAGCCACTTAGGTCGGAGCAGATGAGTAGGCTTGTAACCTTTCCAGCCCAATCGATCTCTAATTCCCGGGAGTGAGTGGCGCGCTGAGCCGTGCCATGATCAGAACGACGATAGCCCACGAGAATGAGGATGGGAGCTGCACGGCTTAGGCTTCAGATTCCATTTTTTAAGGATGTAAAATCCGGTTGCACAACCATATCAGGAGAGATCAGATGAACAAGGTGGGAATCTTGGCGAAGTTGCAGGCTCGTCCAGGCAAAGAGGCGGACGTCGAGCAGTTTCTTAGATCGGCCGCTCCATTGGTAGCGGAAGAGGTGGGTACAACGGCTTGGTTTGCCTTCAAGCTTGGGCCGGCGACATTCGGCATCTTCGACACTTTCAAGGATGAAGAAGGGCGAGATGCGCACCTGTCTGGTGAAGTAGCGAAGGCTCTCTTCGCACGCGCCGAAGAGCTGTTCTTTACGCAACCGCAAGTGGATATGGCGGAGATCCTGGCTGAAAAGCTGTAGATCACACTTTCGCTTCGATCGTGGAGTGTGCGAGGGCGGCGGTTTCAGTTCCAGCCCTTGCTTAGCTTCGACGATCGATAGCCGTGACCGCTTCAAACGACCGATGAGTGACCGGTAGAAGAGATTGATCGACGCGGCGGTCTGAAGGATGATCTCGATATCTCCGCAGAAGCCAGGCCGCCGCGGCGAAGTCTTTGCCCAATGCGAAGCCGATCGCGTTGGGATCTCTAGGGAAAATGTAAGAAGTTAGGGCGTCACGGTCAGTTAGGTGTTGTCTTAGATCATTGAGTCGCTCAATTGAATCGACCAGTGAATGCGGATCGAGGTCCTTTTTACAACGCAGCCCAATGTTTTCTATTTCTTTGGCGGCGCGTCGATCAGACACGCCGACGATGCACGTTCCGTCCTTGTATCTCCTCTCTGGAAGCGATGGACTTGATACAGAAACGATTGAGACCGATGACGGTAGAGAGCCTACCGCCTTGGACTCACGCCACATGGGCGTGCAGCGGAGCGTCGTCCTGCAGACATCAGGCGGCGCACCGAAAGCACTTCTTCCGGATCGCCGACAGCCAGAACCACGAAGCAAATCGCGAACACCGACCAGTTAAGGGAAGCTCCCCAGTACATCCAGAAGGCTGCCTGTGGCCCGGGATACCCGCCCGAGAGCCACATGGCAAGCATGAGTGCGCCACCGAAGAGGCTGGCCACGCGAGAAAACAGGCCGATCACGAGCGATATGCCGATCAACAACTTCACCGTAACCCACGGCGAGAGCCATAGAGGTAGTTGCGTGGGCCAAGATCCACCGGAGAACCGGAACCATGAAAGGGTACGCTCCATCGCGAATGAATCCACTGACATAGTCGCGAAAGCCCGAGTGCACGAAGGCCGAGCCGAAGACCTTGTACTGGCCGAATACGGCAAAGATGAACCCGACGGCGATGCGCAGCAGGGCCAGCGCAACTGAATTCGCATTACTCTTCTGCTGGAGTAACGGCGAGTTGTGATCGATCGCAGCCATGGGATTTCTTCTGGGGCAACGCTGTGTACAGCTTGGAGCCACACATGCAAGTAATGTTACATCGGGCGCATGACTCACTGGTCAGCACGCCCATGAAAGTGGCAGGGAGCTCGGCTGCCGGGATTGTCTTCGCCTGCAGCCGAGCGGTGTAGATTGGCGCGGTTAGTTGAGACGTTGAACGATCGGACAGTTGATCGAGAATCCTGAGCTTCCGAACGCCGCTCCGCCTGGGCCAGTGATGAGGCCGTCTTGCACGAAGGTCAGAATCTGGAACTCCTCGCGAAGCTGGCCGCGATAGCCCTTGTTGATTGCGTCATCCGTCCACGTGTAGAGATTGGCATCCCATGCCGGGCTGTAGTCCAAGGCGATGGTAGGAATGCCGCCCAGGGTATTGTTGGGCCGATATCCGTCGGCCAGATCCGCAGAGAGACCCTGGCGCAGAGGATTGTCACAGCTACCCTCCTCCGCGCCGTTGGTTGCGATGAAGATACGCTCGATCGGACTTCCAAAGCTATCGTCGCTGCCCAGGTGGAGGCTATCCATCAAAGGTGCATAAGTGTTATGTTCGATCGCTGCGGCAAGAGGAATGCTCGCGTCCATCGAGATGTACCAGACCGGACGGCCAAAGCTGAATCCGTTGATCAGATTGATCGTTACAGTCATGTTGGTGGTATCGATGGCAACTACCTGATCATGAACCTTGGAATAGTCCACATTTCCGTTTGGAAAGTTGATCTGGCTGGCGTCAACGTCATACGCGACCATTGGAGCGTTGTAGACGACGTTGCCAGCGTTAGTGATAGTCACATAGGGAGAATAGTACTTGTCTCCCACCGCTCCAGGAGCAAATGACTTCGGTGGAAACTCCTGTCCGGCAGGTCCGGGAACGATGTTGCGCGTCGGCCTGAAATTTACAGTTCCTTTATCGAACACGATATTGCCATTGCTATCGAGGGTACCTGTTCTGGCTGCATTCTCGGCGAAACCCAACTTGGCTGAGAAATTCAGCCCGAGTTCATTGGCGATTCCCTGGTCGGAAACATCCGTGAGGATGTACCAAACATTCTTTTGGGTTCCTTTGATCATCCCCTTGTACAAAGGCAGAGTGATTGTAGCGTTGGACACGTCAACCGTGCCCGAATTGAGGAGTTGAACCGGTCCGACGAGGCTGGGATTGAGTGTAGATGGAGACGGGCCAAAATACGAAAGGCCAACATTGGCGCCAGTCGAAGCGGGAGCGGGGAACAGATTGCAGCCTGGCCCTGGTGAAACGCGCGCACCGGGTCCTGGACCTTGCGCTGAGTTGAAAGAGGAGTCGCTCTGTGTCGCCGCGGCTGATTCGATTGTCTCCGCAGGCTTCGCAGCGGGGCGTTTCGCGAGTTGATGGATCGCCATCACCTCAGCAGAAACTGGATGTCTAGGAGTGTTGGGAGTTTGTGCCATTCCTGCTGGTGCAATCAGACTCAGCGCCATCAGCGTTTTCAAGCGGTGAGACAGTCCACGATGCCTGCGAAATGGAACTGTCTTTGACGGTAAGGAAACCTCAAGTCTCATCTGGTGCTCCTTCGATAATTCTTTGGATTTTGCGCGTCCATGGAACGTGGGCACACAGCCGGAGGCTTATGGCGTTTCGATGAAGTGCGCCTCCATGAGAAGCTCCACATGAGTTTTGGTTACAACTCGAGAGAGATTCTTCAGATAATTCACCTTGAAGAGATATTGGCGTCCACAAAAACAGAAAGCCGTGGCGAAGTCTTCGCGTGCTGACTCATCGCTGAGTTTCAGCGTCTCTTGGAAAGGATGCTGTTGAGCGAAAGTGGACCGCAGTCACTCGGTAGAAGTGCAGCAGGGCAGGCCATAAAGAGCAAATTACATTCACATCCGAGCGGCCCGACTCTTGCACCGGCTGGCGTTATCGCCCTGAGTTGATAGAACCGAAGCGAGTTGGCCTTTGGAATACAGGATCGGGAGTGCAACGCGAGCACACCAGAGAATGCGCCGCGATGACGATCTGAAAACCGATCGCGAACCGCTGCATAGGTCGATCGTGAAAGCGAAAGACGTTCCTGGCATCGTCTAAAGCGTGTGGCATAGCCTGAAGTGCAAGTACTCCTCGATCACGACAAGCAGCAGCGTAACGAAGGAAAGAGCAATTTGCAGCAGTTCCATTCTTCTCTGTTTGCTGCTCAGCGGACGATAACGCCAGCGCGCTGCCGGGCGATTGCGCAAATGGGTGGCCCTTAGGACGATTCCGAGCGTCGAAACGGATCCAAAGAGGGCGCCTACGAGAAGTGTAACGCGAAGCCAGGTGATTTGATGGAAGTGCTCCATGGCAGCGCCCAGCCCCGTCGTCATCGCCAGAGATCCGATCCCAATCGCAAGGCGTACGCTGTTCAACGCCACAACGGCAGTGCAAACGCTTTGAAGCGCCGAGAACAGTAAACTGGAGCCAGCGATGGACAGTGGCGGAGCCGTTTCCAGAACGGACGCATCATCCCTGTCTGGTTCGGCTAACAGCGGGCGCACCATTCTCTGGTTCGTTCCCGCGCTGTTCAGTACCTTACTTGCCTCCATCAATCTGCCTCCTTTCCACCACACGGCCGAGACTACAGAAGAAAGTGATGACTTTATATTACGGATGGGAAAGCCAGGCCTTTTTGCAGCGGGCGCATATTTGACTCTCCGAGTTGCGGATTGGTTTCAAAAGGCCGAACTGGACATCTGATCGTGACTGGTTACAAACCGTGCCACTGAGCATCTGCTCAACTGGCGAGGATCGTATGACAAAGATGATCATGCGGAGTCTTACGTCAGCGCGCCCAATCATCGCATACCAGTGCAAGGGCAGAATACCTTCGCAATTGCCTGTAACTTTCGCGTATCTGGGCAGTCTGATTACTGCGATTCATCGCATGCATGGCGGACATTTTAACTGACAACTCACTCAATGAGCGAATCAGCAATCAACAGTTCCTAATCGGGCAAGAAGGAGAGTGTTCATGGGTAAATTGGACGGTAAGGTGGCGGTGATTACCGGAGCGACCTCCGGCATGGCGCTGGCGTCGGCCAAGCTGTTTGTCGAAGAAGGAGCGTACGTGTTCATCACGGGCCGGAGGCAAGAGAACCTGGCTGAAGCAGTCAAGGCGATTGGGCGGAATGTGACCGGAGTGCAAGGCGACTCGGCGACGCTCGCTGACCTCGACCGGCTCTATGAGACGGTCCGGCAGGAGCAGGGCTATGTCGACGTAGTGTTTGCCAGCGCCGGTCATGGTGGCCGTGCTCCCCTGGGCGAGATCACGGAAGAGCAGTTCGACAGCATCTTCTCCCTGAATACCCGCGGCACGCTGTTCACCGTGCAGAAGGCGTTACCCATGATGCGCAATGACGGATCGATCATCATGAACGGATCGATTGCCCACCTCAAAGGCATGCCGGGGCTGGGCGTTTATGCGGGAAGTAAGGCGGCGCTCCGTTCCTTCGCGCGATCATGGGCGGTAGAACTCGCAAAGCGCCGGATTCGCGTCAATGTGCTCAGCCCGGGGCCGATCGCTACCAACGCTCTCGCGAACGCCCCGGCGGAAGCGAAGGAGTCCTTCCGGACAGCCATTCCTCGCAAGGAGTTTGGACGCTCGGAAGAGATCGCAACGGCGGCTCTATTTCTGGCTTCCGACGACTCCAGCTTCGTGAACGGCAGCGAGCTTTGCGTCGATGGCGGCTTGGCTCAGATCTAAGAGTCTGAAATGCCTGGCAGATATGACTGCAGCACCGCCGCAGCACTCCCGACATTGCGCATAGCCTTCGACGGAGAAGAAGCTGGCGATGTCTTAACCAGCCTCGATGCGCGCTATCGGAACCGCTTGACTGCGGCTGGCTGATCCGCGCCCGCGCAGCCAGCAGTAATCTTCGCCAAGGAATAGTTTTCGCTCCATGCCGGGTTACCCGCCAGCCGGCGCAACATCGCCAATTGCCCCACGTGCGTCAACGCATCGGCTATGGGCCCTTGAAACAGCCTCTCCTCGCTAACCTGGATTGGCTCCGGCAAAGCAAGCTGGCGGTCAACCGCCATCGCGGTCGTGAGGACGATGCTGATCGGTCAAACGTGCTGCGGAAAGAAAACAGTGGACGGCAGCTTCAGCACGTTTCGGTTGCACGGTCTCTGGCGCGAGTGGCCGCCGTGAAAGGGAATGCTGATCAGTCGGTTCACGTCACGTTTCCAGATGACTACCGGTTTGACGGAGGCTCTGGTCACCACCTCGTTCTTTTTGCACAGGAACAACATCAGGGTGGAATCGTTGGCGCGGTCACAATTCCGCTCTGAGGCGTCAGTAGGCAGTCTGTAACCAACTGCCAACTGATGCTTCAAATGTGCAGCACGGGAAGGGCAGCTCTCATGCTTGAATCCAGTTCGTTCCGGCCCCCTTGTATAAGGCCGAATCCGAAACCCAGGCCTATCGCCTGAACTAACCGAAGAAAGGAACTCTTCATGCAGAAGAATACCGTAAGCACTTTCGCTCTGGCCGCAGCATTCGCGGGCCTCCTGGGCGGCACCACTGCTCGGCTCAACGCTCAACCCCTTCCTGGGCATTCGGACGCCACTGCAAGTTCTTCGGCACTCGCCGGAGTCATGGTGGCTGCTGCAGACAAGCAGGACCTCCCCAAGCACGCTTGCAGGGGCCAGAACGATTGCAAGGGCCAGGGCGGCGGCGACAAAAAGCATGCCGGCAAGAACGCCTGCAAGGGTCAGGGCGCTTGCGCGACGGACGGATCCAAGCCCTCGAAGTCCTAACCTTAACCCTCAACCCATGTAGGGGAGCTGCCCGCTCAGATCTCCTACATGACCTTATTTGTATGACGCGAATCGGAGTACACATGCCAGCCAATCGTTTCAATGGATTTACCGACTACGGCGTGGGAATTGGTTTGAGAGTGCCGCATTACGACCACATCCTTTCGAAGAAGCCGGTAGTGGATTGGTTTGAGATCATTTCGGAAAACTACATGGTCGACGGTGGCCGACCGTTGAAGATCCTCGATCAGATTCTCGATCAATATCAAGTGGTGCAGCATGGCGTCTCTATGTATTTTGGAAGCGCCCAAGGTTTGAATCGCGATCATCTGAGGCGTATCAAAGAACTCACCAAGCGCACTCATACTCCCTGGCTGTCGGATCATCTCTGCTGGGGCAGTGTGGATGGCCGCTACACTCACGATCTCCTTCCATTGCCATACACATTTGAAGCCGTCCGAGCCACCGCCGAGCGGGTACGGATGGTGCAGGACTACCTGGGTATTCCGGTTGCTGTGGAGAACGTCAGCAGTTACGCCGCGTACCACGAGTCGCAGATGACCGAGTGGGAGTTTCTGAACGAAATTGTTCATGCCGCGGACTGCGGCATTCTGCTGGATGTCAACAATGTCTATGTGTCATCCCAAAACCACGATTTCGATCCGATGGAGTACGTCAACAGCATTCCTGCCGAGCGTGTAGCGCAGATTCACATCGCCGGCCACTCAAAATTCGAGAAATATACCCTCGACACGCATGACCACCCGGTGCTGGATCCGGTCTGGAGGCTCTATGCGCGAGCCATCGAACGCTGCGGGCCGACCGCAACCCTGCTGGAATGGGATGACAATATTCCTTCGTTTGACGAAGTCCATACTGAGGCCCTGAAGGCATATCGTTTCCTCCACCCTCTGGAGCCCACGGCGCCAGTTATACCGATCCAACTCGAGGAGGCGCTTGTATGAACCTCCTCGAACTTCAGCGCCGTATGGCTGAAGATGTGCGCAGACCGCTGACCGCCGACTTCGAGATGCAGAAAACAACCGAAGACGGCAAATCGACGGCCGAGATCGCCGCGAGCTACATCAGTCCCAACGTGCGGCTCTCTTCTTCCGAACGCCTTGAGATTTACAACCGGCAGTATTGGTTTAGACTGGTCAGCGCCGTATCTGAGGACTTCCCCACTCTCAATGCTGTGCTCGGCTCACGTCGATTTGATGCTCTCATCCTTGCTTACCTTCATGAGAATCCTTCGACATCGTGGACGTTACGTGATCTAGGTGCGAAGCTGCCGCGGTTTCTCGAAGTTCATCCTGAGTTGAGCAGCAAACGTCACCTTCTCGCCGTCGACGTTGCAAGACTGGAGTGGGCATATGTAGATGCTTTCGACGGGAAACATCTTGATCCGCTCTCGGCCGAGGAGGCCCGGTTGATCGGGCTGGAGTCACGGCTGGCTCTTCAACCGCATCTTCAACTCCTCGAGCTGAGTTATCCGGTCGACAACCTTGTGCTGGCCGTGAAGAAGGATGCCTCCCGACACTGACGTCGTAAGCAGTGCAGTAAACCGACGCGAAGCACGCAAACAGGTAAAGCTCCCCCCGATGAGGCAGATGCGTATCTGCCTTGTTATTCATCGCTTCGACGATTCCGTTTACTATCGCCGGATTGAGAGGGAGACTTTTCTGCTTTTGCGTGCGTTGCGTTCCGGCGCGACCGTCGCAAAGGCAGCGGCGTTGGCCTTCGAGAAGACGAAGCTCAATGCCGAAGCGCAGGCGAATTTGCTGCGCGAGAGCTTCGCGCATGCTTCCGAATTGGGCTGGTTCTGCTCTAAGGCCGCTTACGTGGGGACCAATAGAAAGAACTGATTTGAGGTACGAATGCGATTCTTGTTCACCGCCATCGCCATACGACGCCGCGGTATCATCTAGGGAGTGCATGCGCTTGCACTCGATGATCTGCCAGCCGTTTTTAGCGCTGACAGAGTTTGATCTTTTGCTCTCATTGCGCAAGGAACGACTCCGAAAACGCCGTCATGTAATCCGGTCAGGGAGGGTGCGATTACGGAAGAGATGAATCTGTTGTCGAGGAGCATCGCTCTGCCCTATGCATTGCTCCGTATCGCTTTGGGCTTAAACATTTGCATGCATGGCATCGTTCGTTGGGCGACCGGTCTCAGAAGCTTTGCCGAATCCCTGGTAGCCATGTTCCAGAAGACCCCTATGCCTCCGTGGTCCGTGTACAGCTTCGGCTACTTGCTGCCAATCGTCGAAGCAATAGTCGGTGCTTGCGTACTTTTTGGTTTCCAGACTCGGCGCGCCTTGATTTCCGGCGCGGTCCTCATGCTTGTCTTATCCTTCGGGTCTTCCTTGCGACAAGATTGGCCGATAGTAGGAATCCAGCTCACCTACTCTGTGGTCTATTCTCTATTGCTCGCGGGGATTCGGTTCAATTCCTATGGCATCGACTCGATTCTTCACAAGTCTCGGCCCAATCCCTAATAACTTCTCCCACCGACAGCCGAAGGCGGCCTCCGAATGTCATCTTGAGGCGTTCATTCACCGAAGAGTGCATAAAAATGGGAAGGCGCTGTAACCTTTTCGGATGCCATTTGTCAGATTGGCATTCCTGAGGAGGAGTCTCTCATCATGTTCGCTTTTGGCTTTCTATCCCGCAGATCCCAACCGGGTGACCCAGTGTGCTTCAAACGGGCTTGGGGGGCTCTCGCTCTCGCCGGCGCTTTTATTTTTGGGGCGTCCGCCTTTTCCCAAACGCCCGCTATAGGTGCCAAGGCGCCTGACTTCACTCTCTCTACTCCGACAGGAAAGGCCGTCACGCTGTCGACCGAAGAGCGGGGACACGGTCTTGTTCTGGTGATCTTACGAGGTTTTCCCGGCTATCAGTGTCCCTACTGTGTCAAACAGGTTCATGATTTCGTGGACCGTGCGTCAGACTTCAAAGCGAAGAACGCAAGAGTGCTCTTGGTCTACCCAGGACCGCCTGCTGATCTCGATCAACATGCGAAGGAATTCCTCGAAAAACAGGCTGAGCTACCGTCCAACATCGTTCTCGTGACGGATCCTGACTATAAGGTCACCAATCTGTATGGACTCCGTTGGGACGCTCCTCACGAAACGGCCTATCCGTCTACGTTCATTCTCAACAAGAAGGGAATGGTCGTTTTCGAGAAGATCAGCCGTAGTCACGGCGATCGCCTGTCCGCACAAGATGCCCTGGACCACCTTTCCACGAATTAACGAGGGGCTGAGCCGAGAATTTCCGGCGCAGCCATCTTCCCTCCGAATCACGCAGGCCGAACATGCGAACCTTTCACAATCGTCTTCTATTCCTCCTGACAGTCTTATTAGGGCTCTCCCCATTCAGCCATGCCCAAATACGAGAATCAGGGAACGGCGCGCCCGGGCCGGTCAAGGCACCGCATTTAATCGCGGAATTGATTTCCGATTCTGGGACAATCTCGCAGGGTGGCAGGAGTCGAGTCGCTCTAGCGCTGACGCTTGATCCCGGCTGGCACGTTTATTGGGTCTATGCCGGAGTCTCGGGCGAACCGCCGTCGGTGAAGTGGTCGGTGCCGACCGGTTTCTCCGTTGGGCCGATGCAGTACCCCACGCCGTCACGACTACCGCTTGGCCCGTTGATGGACTACGGTTACGAAAGAACGGCTGTATTTCCGTTTGACCTTTCAAACTCGCCAAAAACTCCGTTTGGAAAAGCTGGACTTCAAAGCGCACGTGCGATGGCTTGTGTGCCGAGAGGTATGCGTTCAGGAAAAGCTTACCTGGGTCTCGATCTCAAGGTTGCGCCGAAAGCATCTGAACAGACCAACAGCCTGATCGAAGCCGCGGTGAATGCCGAACCGGTAAAGACACCAAGCTCCGTCAAAATCACTGCCAGTGCCACCCGCCGCATGCTTACGCTCAACGTTGCTACCGGCAAGAGAGAGACGGCCGCGGAGTACTACCCACTTGACGACGATTCCATTCGCAATGCTGCCGACCAAAATATCGAGCCGACTGCGAACGGTGTGAAGCTCACAACGGAGAAAAGCTGGACGTCTCCGATATTCAGCCCAAGGAACTCAAGGGCGTCGTGAAGCTGCGCGGCTGAAGGTCGTATCTCTTCGACATTCCGGTCGGACTGATTACGGAACAATCGTCTTCAACCAACGAACCGGGCTTCTTCCTCGCTATCCTGCTCGCCTTCGGCGGCGGCATCGTTCTCAACCTCATGCCATGTGTCTTTCCCGTCCTCTTCCTCAAGGGGTTGGCCCTCGTGGGAAGCACAGGTGAAAGCGGCGCACGCCGCCGGAAGCATGGGTTGGCATATACGCTGGGGGTCCTCTGCTCATTTTGGGTGATCGTAGGAGCCCTGCTTGCGGCGCGGACTTTGGGCAGAAAGGCAGGCTGGGGCTTCCAGCTTCAGTCCCCGGGGTTCGGTCGCGCCTGCCTCGCGGGCGGCCTTCACGTGCAATTCGATGCAGTAGGGGCATTGGGTCGTAAGGGCGACGGCCACCGCCATTAGCTGCTTGTGGAGAGCGTCGATTGCCCCCGGGACGAATGTTGCTCTATCGAAGGCCCAAAAAGCTTTCATCGCTTCAGCGTTGTTTTCATCAAGGCGCTTTAGTTTGCCAAGATTCTTAATGTCATACATTGCAGTCTCTCCCGTATTGATTTGTCGATCGGCCCCTTCCGGACAGCGGTCCTCGGAGGAAGGAGTTCGAGATTGAGATGATTTGGCCACGCGAAGACATCGCCCGAAACCGGGTGAGTGACCATTTAACTCCCTCTTAAATTATTCTGCGCAATGAGTCCGTTTGTGTTTCGTCCCCTACCAACCTTGCCATGAGAGACCTCGTCCCTGCGAAAGGTTACAGGGTGAACGGATGTGGTCATTAAAGACGTCTCACGCTCAACGGCGTCAAGAGCAGGCGACTCGAATATCCGGTAGTGGATGGGTGTGCTTGAGATGAATGCCGTCCTAGACGATCGCTTCTCTGGCCATCCTCCAGCCTTCTTGGTCTGCCAATGGCGGTAGGCAGCGGATGGTCTTGGCAGAAATTTGTGAGCTGCACTGTAACCATCTAGCCCGCCCGCTCTTCTCATGAAGCATCTGGCGCCGAGGTGATGGCAGGAAATTGCAAGGCCACGAAAACGAGTGCGCGCACTCGAATCCACCGATTACCTCGAATGCTCAGATCGAAGGACGAACACTTGATGCGCACAAAGGCCTCTTTGAACACAGCAAGCCCGAAAACTCTCAGAGCCGAATCGGATGAAGGTTCCCTGGATCGGCAAGAATTCGCGCGCTTCTTGAGTTCACCTTACCCGGAAGTGACATCCGTCATCCTGTCTTTGCCCCCAGGCGGCGAAGCCAAGTGGTTGCTCCATCCGGCCTCCGGGCATGTCTTCATTCTTCGGGGAGCTCTCACGATCGAGTTGCAGGATGGGTCGCGCACGAAGTTCAAATCAGGAGAATCCTTCTTCCAGCCACGGATGGAGTGGCTTCGCTGCATCAATGAGGGGAAAAGACCAATGCGCTGTCTGCTCGTGCTGCCAAGGGCGAAGGTCTTGGCGGGGCACGAAAGCGGAACCCGGCAATTCTTCCCTGATTTGGAGCTTCCTGGCTGAAGGCGCCTATCCACGGGAGGAAGCCTATGCCCCAGCGGGTGATCTTGCCGCACGGCCGCGTCTGCGCCTTCGGTGACGGAGTCGTATTCGACCGGGAGGAGCGTGAAGCTAAACAGGCTTCTGTTAACAGCTCTTCGAAGCGAGATTGCGTCCAGTCTCACAGACCGAGACATAAAACCTGCGCTCTAACCAACCAGACGGAAGACATAGTGATGAGAGAGAAACTCGGCTAGGACAAGGACTAGGGTCACGACCGCGAGTGTGAGTTGCACGCGCTCCCCCCACAAGCGACGCGGCGCAACCGGCAGCCGTCTCCACTGGGAAGATGCTCGTTTCCGGAGGGAGCGAACTCTCCAGATCATGTAGAGATTTATGCATGCCCCAAGAACGGCAAGCACCATCATCGGCATACGGATGGCATCCTGATGAAGACCAGTTGCCGGACCCTTGGCTCCCACCACGACCGCGGCGAGGGCCCCCAATCCGATCGCCAGCCTCAGGCCGCTCAACGCCATAACTAAGGTGCAGGCGCTTTGCAACACGATAAAAAACAAGCTGGTTATACCGACGGCCCAACGGCGGACTCCGCGGCCATTTGAAAGCTGAAGTACTGTATCTTCAGAACTTTCCGGACGGGTGCTCAATGCGTGCTCGGTAGTCACCTAGATAAGACGATCAAGTCCACATAAGGATACAGACAAAATTTTGGCGCTCGAGGTGTGGCTGCACCCTGTAACCATAATCCGACGTCAGAGGTCTCAAGGGCAGAGGTGTTCGCTCCTTCATAGCAGCTGCTTTTCGTTCCTCCACGAGTCCGCCAAGCCCCGGCGCGGTTAGTCTCACCCCATTGCAGCGGGGCGAGAGCGACCCCCAATGCTCTCGATGGTTCCTGAAAATCGGGCAATCTGATATCGGGGCCGAAATGCAACTCCAACCATCGCCCCTTCACGGACGACGTCCGTCAATGGGTGCGTCGAGCAACTGAGTCGGTCTCCACGTACTATGGACGATTCCCGGTTCAATGCGTTCGAGTGAGCGCTACCCAGAGAGCGAGGACAGGCGAGGAGTCGATCCACGTGCGCGAACTTCAAAACACGATTGAGGCGCTGTCATCCTCTCACGAGCAGATTGCTTAAATTTCGACCAACAACATTGGTTTCGCCTATCGCCGCTCTGATACTGAATCGAAAGACGCAGCGTCATCAGCGGAGTGACTGTCGATATTCGTCGTAACTTCTGCATTCATTTTGCATCTCATGTAATGTTTCGCATGACTTTTGTCGAGGTGGCCCTCTCCAGCATGACCCGAAGCATTTGTGGACTTCTCTTCAACATAGCGGTCGGGATGACCTTTTCCTTTGTCACGGGGTCTTCACCGAAGGCGCCGGCTCAGTCCGGATTCCATGCGAACAAGAATCTCTATTCTGAGACCGCGGACTCCGCCAATGAGATCGATAGCGCCGAACGTGTCGCACGCCGTGACCACAAACGCATCCTCCTCGACTTCGGCGGCAACTGGTGTGGTGACTGTCAGGTACTCGATTTCTACTATCATCAAGCTCCTAACGCCGAGCTGCTGGCCAAGTATTACGTCGTGGTCCATGTAGACATCGGACACATGGACCACAACCTGAACATCGCGGCCAAGTACCACGTTCCCATCGCGAAGGGCGTGCCTGCGCTTGCCGTTCTGGACTCCAACGGCAACTTGCTGTATTCGGAACACGAGAAGGAGTTTGAGCATAGCAGCCCTGGGGCGATAACAACATTTCTAAAGAGGTGGAAAGCCTGAACAGCGAGGCGGAGGTAATTCTTACCCCAAACGAGGTTGGCAATGCGTTGCGACCTCCCATGCAGCTGAGAGTCCACTTTCTACCGCACAATTACCCAAGGAACCGGTTGGAAGGGCCGATCCTCCGAGCATGGTCGAATGAACCTGCGCATGCGTTCCCGTTGATTTGACAACTTGTGTCCACACTAAGCCTGCGCGTAGTGCGAATGGGAGTACAGCTTTGAAGGCACATTCAAAGCTTGGAAAGTCTCCGCGCAAGAATAAAGTGTTCGGTGAGCCGCTGAACACAAAAAAGCGCTCCAATCCGGCAGCGTATCGATATTTCGAGGGTAATCACTATGTCGAGCAACAATTTCGCATCGCACTTCCGTAATGCTCTCTCCTCGTTCTGGAGAGTGTCCTTTTACTTCAACCCAATAGCGCAGAAGAACTGGTTCCGTACGCTTGCGCTAATCATCGGCGTAATAGCCGTGTGCGAGTTCGGCATCAAGGCTCATGCAGCAGAAACCGTCCAGACGGGAGATGTAGCGCCCAACTTCACCCTACCGTCGCAGGAGGACAAGCCGGTGAGCCTCACCGACTACAAGGGTAAGTGGGTGGTCCTCTACTTCTATCCAAAAGACCAGACCAAGGGTTGCACTCTTGAGGCCCACGGCTTCCAGCGTGACATCGCGAAGTATGACGCCCTGAACGCCGTCGTCCTCGGTGTGAGTGTCGACACTGTAGCAGATCATAAGACTTGGTGCTCGAAGGATACCTTCAGTTTCAAGCTCCTTGCCGACCCCGACCACAAGGTAGTCGATACCTACGGCGTCCCGCTTATGACTTATAGGGAGATGAAGTTCGCCAGTCGTCAGACCTTCCTTATTTCTCCCAGTGGCAAGGTCGTCAAGGTTTGGCCCAAGGTGGACGACGACATTCCCGGGCACAGTGCAGCGGTGCTAGCTGAAATCGCGGCCCACAGAGATTAAATCCAAGGCATAGCTTGCACATCTATATGGCCATCTGGCCAAGGTGACGTTGTCGAATCCGGCCACCTGCGTTTGGCACAAGAAGCGGAACGCCGGGAAACGGTGAGCAAGTTCATCGGCAAAATTGAGATCGAACGGTTCCGCGAGACGCACTTCGATGGCACTTGCGCGGGCCACAACTTCGCCTTTGAGCGGCTGGTTGAGCGACCGGTGCTAAAGTTTTGCCCTTAGCGGTTTGCGTCTGTTAGTCCTTGCGGTTCACGGTCGCACTCGATTCGTAATGTTTGACGGCAGGACGCCATCGCCTGGTCGTTCGCATACGTGCCCCCACGTTTTGTTTTCCATGACGAACTCGATCGGACTGCCGCCGCCTCTGCGAAGTGGGGGAGATTGTGGGTGTACTCGCGATTGTTGGAACTGTCTTCTTCATTGTCCGTCGGCTAATTCATTGGTTGCGCTTCCTCCGCGAATCTGGAAGTGCACAGAGCTCAGCTGAGGGGCTTAATTTCTCAGCCGGTCACAGTCGGGGATATGACGATAAAAACCCGCAAATTAGAGGAGGAGAGGAAACAGCAGCGCGGATGCGAGACATTCAAGTGACAATTCCGTGGCAACCTCCCGCCCGACACGGGATATGTTGAAAAAGTAACGGGGGAGCGCAAATTGCGTAAGTCACGGAAGATCGTCTTTTTCTTTCCATCTTTTGCTAGTTCCGAAGCAACTGCGCCACTGGGAATTCTCGCCGTTGCAACCCCATTGAAGCGCGCGGGATTCGAAGTTGTCTTGATCGATTCGACCATTACTCCGAATTTCAAGCAGCGGGTACTGGAAGAGGTGAAAGACGCACTCTGCCTCGGTATCTCTCTCGTGACGGGCCCGATGATCCGCGAAACCGTAGATATCGCACGCTCAGTCAAAAAGTGGGATCCGGAATTCCCTATCATCCTTGGCGGATGGCATCCATCTCTCCTTCCGAAGCAGACTCTGGAAGCCCCGTATCTCGACTACATCGTGCGTGGCCAGGGAGAAGACTCGCTTCTCGAATTGGTCCAGCACATCCGCGCCGGTGCGGCCCCGGATTTCATTGCCGGCATCGGCTTCAAGCGCGACGGCCGCCTCATCATGACACCTGAGCGTCCACTGCGGCCTTTAGTTGAGATGCCCCCAAAGGCGTATGAACTAGCGGACTTCGATGCTTATGAGCGTTCGTGTGGCCGGCGATGGGCTATGTATACCTCAAGTCTGGCGTGCCCTTTCAACTGCGGGTACTGCACCAACTCAGGGGTTTACGGACGCAAGTGGAACGCGCTGCCGCCCGAGCAATTTGTGGAGGAGACCACCGATCTCACCCGCCGTTATGCGCTCGAAATGCTGTGGATCGTCGATGACAATTTTCTTGTCGATCTTGATCGCGCGAGGGGCATTGCCGAAGGCCTCGTTCGGGAGAACTCACACTACCGGTGGAGTATCCAGGCCACAACCAACTTGACGTCGCGGCTGTCGTCGGAAGATCTGAAGCTGCTTCGCCGCGCTGGGCTACACCAGATCTGCCAGGGAGTCGATTCAGGCTCGCACACCGTCCTCCAGCAAATGGGCAAAGACTGGCAGGACTTCGAGCAGATCTACGAGAGCGCCGCGCGTTGCATCGAAGCCGGCATCCGCCCTTCGTTCAATATCATTTTTGCGTTTCCAGGCGAGGGCAAAGCCGAGCGCCGCGAAACCATTCAATTCATGATGGACGTCTGCCGCCGGTTTCCGGGAGCCGAGTTCTGGACTAACATCTTCACGCCGTACCCGGGATCGCCGATATTCGCCCGGACAAAGGAACTGGGCATCGAGGTCCCATCCACGCTCGAGGGGTGGGCGGACTTCTTTCCGAGGTACACGCGGCTGCCATGGCTCAAGGGTTCGGAGCACAAGCGCCTCCAGGTAACGCGCGATTATCTTCGCATCGCCTTCGATCGCATTCCGATTGGAGCTGATCGTCGCGGGAAATTCGCAAGGCTTGTGCAGAAGACAATCTCGTTCCCCGCACGTTGGAGGCTCGATCACGATATGTACCGCGCGCCGCTGGAATTGTGGATCAACTCCAAGGTCAAGAAGTTTGTCGCATCCAAGCCCGCGGTCGACGCAAAACGGCTCGCCAACACGCCCGCAGAGGCGGCGTGCTGATGCGGAAACGGAATTTGGTTCTGGACGCGCGACAAGCGTGAGGTGACCCTTGGTCGATGTTCTGCTGACTCACTCCTATCATCTTCCCTACGACTCGAAGCAGCTTCGCAAGATGCAGCCGTACCCGCCACTGGGTACGCTCTACGCGGCCTCGGCGTTGCGCGCCAAAGGCATCTCCGTCGCTGTGTTCGACCCGATGCTCGTTGAGCCGGCCGACCAATTTGCACAGGCGCTCGAAATGCATCGCCCGCGGATCGTAGCGGTTTATGAAGACGATTTCAACTTTCTGTCGAAGATGTGCCTGACGCGCATGCGAGAGGTCGCCGGGCAGATTGCGCAGTCCGCGCGATCGATCGGGGCAACCACCATCGTGCATGGTTCTGACGCTACAGACAATCCGGGCCAGTTTCTTGCCAACGGCTTTCAATATGTGCTCTGCGGAGAATCGGAAGAAACTCTCGCGTACCTGTGTGGTGCACTGCTGCGCGTTGAAGATATAGGCGAAGTGGATGGACTGGTGCGGATGGGTAATCACGGAAGCCCCGTCTTCAGCGCACGCCGCCTCGCGCGCAATCCGGCATGGCAGACCCTCCCGGAGCCCTCTCGGGATTTGGTCGACCTCGAGCCGTATCGGTCCGCTTGGTCCGCGGCGCACGGCTATTTCTCGACCAGCATGGTTTCCAGCCGCGGTTGTCCCTTCCGCTGCAACTGGTGCGCGAAGCCTATTTCCGGAAACAAATTCCAGTTGCGTGACGCGGCCGATGTGGCCCGTGAGATGCTCGCGCTGAAGACAAACGCGGGTGTGCAGCACATCTGGTTTGGCGATGATGTTTTCGCGCTCAATGCTGCCTGGGTGAAAGAGTTTGCCGCAGAGGTTGATGCGAGGAATGCCTCTATTCCCTTTAAAATTCAATCCCGTGCAGATCTCCTCAGCGAGGACACCGTGCGCGGGCTCAAAAAGGCTGGTTGTACTGAAATCTGGATGGGCGTCGAGTCCGGGTCACAGGCGATTCTCGACGCGATGGACAAAGGGCTAAAGCTGCAGACGGTGATTGCAGTGCGGGCGAGGTTGAAGCGGGCCGGCATCCGAGCCTGTTACTTTCTTCAGTTCGGCTATCCAGGTGAGTCCTGGGAAGAACTGCAGCAGACAATCTCTTTCGTCCTCAAGACCCGTCCCGACGACATCGGAATCTCATTTTCTTATCCACTCCCAGGCACCGCCTTTTATGAGCGGGTGCAGGCCGAACTCGGGTTGAAACGGAATTGGATTGATAGCGACGATCTCTCCGTCATGTTTAAGGCGAGTCATACCACCGAGTTTTATCGAGCTGTCCGTGAAGCGCTTCATGCCGAAGTCGAGTCATGGTCCGCGCCCTCCAACGACAATGCACGTCGTAATCGAGAACTGTGGCAGAAGGTTGATGCGATGGAGCCAGGCTGCAGAAATCCGCCCGCGCACGATGTCCATAGCCGCGTGTGCGATCCTTCATCATTTGTTTCCATTCAGCAGCTGGCTCCGGCAGTGGAGGTCTGAATGAGAGAATTGCTGCTTGCCCACGGCTATTTCCTCTTCGAGGATCCCAAAGAGCGGCAGATCATGAAGCCGTATGCCCCGCTCGGCATTCTTTATCTGTGCTCACACTTGCGCAACAAGGGGTTTGATGTCGATGTCTTCGACACAACCTTCTCCAGCCGTGAAGAATTGTTTCGATGTCTTCGTACTGAGACGCCGTCAGTTTTGGGGCTCTATGCCAATCTGATGACGCGCGGCAACGTCATCGAGATCCTTCACGTGGCTCGCGAAGCAGGATGGAAGACCGTTGTCGGTGGTCCGGAACCTGGTGCTTATACGGCAGAGTATCTGCAGGAAGGCGCAGACTTTGTCGTATCCGGCGAAGGCGAACTCACCATGGAAGAACTTCTTTTGGCGCTGCGGTCGCGGACTTCTGATCTGACCGGGATCTCCGGCCTCTCTTTCATGCTGGACGGCAAGTTGCATCAGGGAGCGCCACGGCAGCAAATTGCCAATCTTGATCTTCAACCCTGGCCCGCGAGAGATGCAATCGACATTCAGCGCTACGTCGACACCTGGCGCCAGCATCACAAGGCGGGATCGGTCAACCTGATAACGGCGCGAGGTTGCCCATTCCACTGCAATTGGTGCAGCCATCAGGTCTTCGGTCAATCGCACCGTAGGCGTGATCCTGTTCTTGTGGTCGATGAAGTCGAATGGCTGCTGGATAGGTATCAGCCGGACATGATCTGGGTCTCCGACGACGTCTTCACCATCAACCACGCATGGTTTCGCACATACGCCGCGGAGATGAAGCGGCGTGGCCTCCGCATTCCCTTCGAATGCATCTCTCGTGCCGACCGGCTCAACAGCGAGATGGTTGATCTTCTGGCAGAACTCGGCTGCTTCCGGCTTTGGATTGGATCGGAGAGCGGATCGCAGCGCATTCTCGACTCCATGGAGCGCGGCGTCAAGATTGACCAGGTGCAGAAGGCAGTGCACATGTGCCGCGAGCGCGGAATTCAAAGTGGCATGTTCCTAATGTGGGGCTACGAAGGCGAGGAGTTGGAAGACATTGAAGCCACAATTCAACACGTCAGCGTGTCCAAGCCGGACATCTTCTTTACCACCGTCTCTTACCCTATCAAGGGAACGCCATATTACAAGAAGATCTCAGAGCGTCTTGTACAACTCGGTCCATGGAGCAAGACCTCCGATCGCGAGATCAAGATCAAGGGAAGACATACGGGACGCTTCTATTCCCATGTCGACAAGTTGCTGCGCGATGAGGTTGCGAAGTCGCGCTTGCTCGCGGACCCGCTACAAGAACCGGAACAACTGGACTTACTCAACAACCGTATTCGCGAAGCCCGCGAGGGCATGAGAGCCACGTTTGCGGAGGTTGAGTAATGAGCACCCTCGGTGAGTGCAGCTTCGCGGCGGGTCGCGCCTTCGACTCAATCGCTGAAGCCTACGACCAGCTGTTTACTAATTCGAAGGTTGGCAGGGCGCAGCGGGACGTAGTCTGGCAGCGAGCCGCACACCTGTTTCATTCTGGTGGCCACATCCTGGAACTCAACTGCGGCACCGGTGAAGACGCGGTGTTCCTTGCCGAGCGGGGAATCGAAGTGACAGCTTGCGACGCCTCTGTGCTGATGATTCATCAGGCGAGGGCGAGACAACTCCGCGATGGCGCGCGTCCGATCCAGTTTCACGTGCTTCCCTCCGAACGCATCAATGAATTGTCATTCCCGGAAATGTTCGACGGTGCCTTATCAAATTTTTCCGGACTCAACTGTGTTGCGGACCTTGCGGTGATCGCACGAAAGATGGCCCGGCGTATGAAGTCCGGTGCGCCGGTGCTTCTCTGTCTTTCCACGCGCTTCTGTGTTTGGGAGATGCTCCACTATGCCTTCCGTGGCGACTTGCATCGCGCGTTCCGTCGCTGCGCAGGCAATTCGCAAGTGAGCTTAGGGTCGGAGTCATTTCGAGTGTACTATCCAACGCTGCGTTCGGTAGCGCAGTCGTTTCATCCATTCTTCAGGTTTCGATCTGCGACCGGCGTAGGCGTTGTCGTTCCTCCTTCGTACATGGAAGCCTGGGTTGCAAATAACCCGCATCTCTTCGGTTTTTGTAGTGCGATCGACCGTCTGATTCGCGGCCTCCCTGGAATCAGGGTATTGGGCGACCATATGTTGTTGCACTTGGAGAGAGTTTAGAAATGGAAGCATTGCTGAACAACGCCAGGGTCGGCGAGAGTCTAGATCCCTCCCTTCAGTTGCAGTGTCCGCGTTGCCGGGCCTCGATGCGAACCGCATGTTGTAGCCAATGCGACTTTGTGTTGCGAGAAAAGAATGGCATCTGGAAGGCGATGCCCGAAGAGCGGCTCGCCTACTACGCGAAGTTCATCGATGACTACGAGCAAATACGTACGGCCGAGGGCAGAGGCAGCGATGCTCCCGACTTCTATAGCAACCTTCCCTATAGGGATGTTTCCGGCAAAAATCAGCAACAGTGGGCCATTCGAGCCCGCAGCTTCGACTATCTGATGCGGAATTTACTCAAGCCATCTCCCCCCGACGCCCCCCTCCGCGTTTTGGATATCGGCGCCGGAAATGGATGGTTAAGCTTCCGATTGTCTCTGGCCAACTTCGAGGCTGTCGCAGTTGACTTGCTGACTAACGCGCTTGACGGGCTTGGCGCCGGCATTCATTTTTGGTACCTCATGGCCAGGCCTTTTCCACGATTCCAGGCAGAGAGCACTCATCTTCCTTTTGCGAATGGCCAGTTTGATGTTGCCATCTTCAACGCATCGTTCCACTACTCCGAAGATTATCGTGCAACCCTCGCCGAGGCACTGCGCTGCATAAAGACTGGGGGAATGATTGTGATCTGCGATTCCCCGTGGTACGCCTCCGACGCGAGCGGCAAGCGGATGGTGGAGGAACGGCATCGACAATTTCTTTCCAGGTTCGGAACTGCCTCCGATTCCATCCACAGCCTCGAATACCTCACCGACGAACGTCTCGAAGACCTGGAGCGCCATCTCGCCATTCAATGGGAGGTCCACACTCCTTGGTACGGACTCCGCTGGGCTGCGCGGCCACTTGTTGCAAAGCTTCGCGGCAGGCGCGAACCCTCACGCTTCCGTATTTACACCGCGAGGAAAGTCGCATGATTATCCTCTTCCATCCGCGCGCAACTAAACCGCGCAACTGCCGCTTGCCTCTCGCAGTGCTCGCCCTCGCAGCCGTTCTCGAGGGGCGCGAGCAGTATGAGATTGTCGACGGCAATCTCGAAGACCGCCCGGTTGAGGCCATCCTCCGCATCATCGATAGCTATCCCGTTGAACTCCTTGGAGTCTCTGCAATGCCTGGGCCCCAGATGGTAGCGGCCATGGAGACATCGCGTGAAATTCGGCGGCTTCGCCCCAATATCAAGATAGTCTGGGGCGGTTACTTCGCCTCCATCTATCCCGATGCTGCCCTCAATGCAAAGTACATCGATTTCGTTGTGCGTGGCCAGGGCGAGGACACGCTGCTGGAATTGATTGATGCGCTGCGGGGCAATCGATCTTTCGACTCCATCGCCGGGCTCTCGTACAAGGATGCGTTTGGCCTCCATCGCAGCAATCGCGAACGTCCCATGAGAGGTCCCGACAAGTTTCCCTGGTCCCCCTTCCATCGTCTGCCGGTCGAGCGCTATTTGCGGCCATCGTTTTTCGGCAAACGCACTGCGGTGCATCACGCCAGCATCGGCTGCCCATTCAATTGCAGCTTCTGCGGAGTACATGCGGCCTATGGCCGCGACGAAAAAATGGAATCCCCGGAGCGCACCGTCGCCATTCTCCAGCACCTGGTGACGAAATACGGCGCGGATTCCGTGCAGTTCTACGACATGAACTTCTTCCTTCGCGAAGACCACACGCGTGGAGCTGATGGAGCGTCTTGCTCCGCTGAATCTGCGCTGGTGGTGCGAGGCGCGCGTCGACATCATGTCCCGCTATTCCAATGCGACCATGGGGGCCATTAAGCGGGCCGGCTGCGCCATGATCTTCTTCGGCGCGGAGTCAGGGTCCGACTGGGCGCTCGAGGAGATGCAGAAGGGAATCACAACAGAGCAAACACGCGTCATGGCGCGCCGAACCAGAGAGTTCGGTATCATCCCGGAGTTCTCGTTTGTGGTTGGCAACCCTAAAGACCCGGAACGCGATACACGGGAGACACTGAGCTTCATACGCTCCCTCAAGCGCATCAATCCGGAATCGGAGATTATCGTGCAGCACTACACGCCCACTCCGCAGCCTGGCACCATGTATGGGGATGTGGATGGCAAAATATCGTTCCCTGATACGCCCGCCGAATGGGCCTCCAAGAAGTGGATGGACTTCACGTTGCGCATTGACACCAGTGCGCCGTGGATGAAACGCCGGACCAAGACGCTGATTGATAACTTCGAGCTCGTCGTCGCCTCGCGCTGGCCCACCGTGCAGGACATTCGCGCTCCACGCTGGAGCCGTGTCTTGCTGAAGACGCTCAGTTCCTGGCGCTATGCCCTGCGCCTCTATGCATTCCCATACGAACTGCAGCTCGCCAACCGCTTCATTAGCCTGCGCAAGCCGAAGCGTGAAAGTCTATGAAATCGAGTTCGGACAGCAGTGCGGCCGCTCCCGAAGCTGCGTCCCGCAATCGGCGGGCGTTTGACACATGGGCGCCGGTTTACGATGCGCAGGCCAACCCTCTGCTCACCGTAGAAGAACGCTACCTCAAACCGCTTCTCCCGGCAATAGCAGGGCGAAGAGTGCTGGATGCGGGCTGCGGGTCCGGAAGGTGGTTGCGCTACCTCGCCGGTCACAAGCCATCTAGCCTCGCTGGAATCGATCCCTCAAGCGAGATGCTTCGCGCCGCGGCCGGCAAGGAGACTTCGGCTGAGCTCTTTGTCGCATCCTGCCACAGGGTGCCATTCTCCTGTGAATCATTCGACCTGATTCTCTCTTCATTCGTTCTCTCCTACGTCGACGACTTATCGCGATGTGCAAAGGAACTGCATCGCGTGGCGGGGCCCGGCTGCGATTTGTTTCTCACTGATATGCATCCTGAAACGATGCGCACGCTTGGCTGGAAGCGTTCGTTCGCGGTTGGGAGCCAGACGGTCGAACTGGATGCCAATTGCTTCGACCTGCATGAAATCATCACGGCATTCGCGCAGGCTGGATGGGCGCTTCGCGCGGCACTTGGCCCGGAGTTTGGCGTTCCCGAGCGGGTGTTGTTTGAATCTTCAGGCAGGTTGCAGAATTATCATGCGGCTCAAGGTCATCCGGCAATCTACCTTCTTCAGTTCCATAGGCCCGAGTGTGCAGAAACATTTGCGTCGGAGCAAGCCTGCGTCTCCGAACCGTCAGAGTCCGTTATCCTGCGCAGTGCAGCCTGGGCGATTGGACCTGCAGAGCGGCAAGTCGGGTCTTCTTTCGTCGCTAGCTCGCACATTGTGTCCGTCACCGACGACCAGCTGCGGGTCCCTATGGCCGCGGAGCCCGGTGATGTTGATATCGACTTGACCGGATTTCTTCTCCTCCCCGGACTGATCAATGCCCACGACCACCTGGAATTTGCCCTGTTTCCGCGGCTTGGGTCCCGGCTTTATAACAACGCCACCGAGTGGGCAGACGACATTCATAAGAGCTTTGCTGGCGTGATCACATTGCACCGCAGAATTCCCATGCACACACGTCTTTTGTGGGGTGGTCTGCGGAACCTTCTTTGCGGTGCAACCACCGTATCCCATCACAATCCCTTGTCCCTCGAACTCGAAAGCTACGATTTCCCGGTGCGGGTAGTCCGCCGCTATGGATGGGGCCATTCCCTTAGATTTTCGAGCAATCTCAAGGCCGAGCATGATGCAACGCCCGCGAATGTTCCCTTCCTTGTCCACGCGTGTGAAGGGATTGATGTGGTCGCCCGTAACGAACTCGCGAAGCTCGATGAACTAGGCATCCTGAACGACCGGACGATCCTGATTCACGGTCTTGCGCTCGATCGAAGAGGTGCCGAGTTGCTACGAGACCGCGGCGTATCGTTGATCGTATGCCCATCATCGAATCAGTTCCTCTTTGGAGAACTCCCCTCCGCTGAAGTTCTCGACACGCTCGACTCGATAGCCCTGGGAAGCGATTCTTCCCTCACCGCGTGCGGCGACCTGTTGGATGAAATCCGCTTCGCTGCGCAACACTGCGGGCTCTCACCGCGCCGCGTCTACTCCATGGTCTCTGAATTGCCCGCCGCGATGCTCCGCCTCCCGCAGCACACTGCTTCTCTCCGCATTTCCAGTGTCTGCGATGCCATCGCAGTCCGCGATCGAGGCCTCCAGCCGGATGAGACGCTCTGCTCGTTGTCCTGGTCCGATATCGAGCTTGTTCTCCGTCACGGCCGCGTGTTTCTGGCTTCAGAGGAAATCTTCCGCAGACTGCCGCGCCGCGCGCGCCACGGACTCGAGCCACTCTCCATCGCCGGAAGCATTCGCTGGCTTCGCGCGCCTGTTAGTGAAATGCTCCGGGAAACGGAAGCGGTGCTCGGAAAAGATCAAATCAAACTGGGCGGCAAGCAAGTGCAAGCGATCGCTCCGAGCTCCGAGCACGTCCGTGCAACAGCCACCAAGGAGCTTGTACATGCCCGATAACAACAAAAGCGCGGTGCGCGATCCGACCTTGCGGGTCGGAGAGGCGCGCGGCCTTCCAGACCGGCTGTCGAGTGTCCCCATCCTCCTTCTTCATGTGCACGAGAACTGCAACTGCCGATGCGTCATGTGTGATATTTGGCGGCGCGACGGGGGCCGGGAGATCGACCTGCAGTGGCTTGAGCACCAGCGCCCTTCGATTGAGCGCCTGGGCGTCAAGCAGGTCGTGCTCACCGGTGGCGAACCCCTTCTGCATAGCAGTTTCAAGGATCTCTGTATGCTGCTGAAGGATTGCGGCGTCCGGATCTCCCTTTTGACAACTGGATTGCTGCTCGCAAAACGCGCGGAATCCGTCGCCGAATCGATCGATGAGATAATCGTGTCGCTCGACGGCCCTGCAGAGGTTCATGATCAGATTCGCCGTGTCAAAGGCGCTTTCAGCCTGATGCGGGATGGAATTCGCGCGGTGCGCCAACATCGCCCGGCAATGCCAGCCCACGCCCGCACAACAATTCAAAAAATGAATCATCGGCTTCTTCGTCAGACGGTGAATGCCGCCCACCTTCTCTCCCTCGACTCGATCTCGTTTCTCGCCGCCGATGTCACCTCGACAGCGTTTAATCACGACCTGGTCTGGCCTGGCGAACAGCTGCGTCAGGTCGTGCTGACCCGCGCTGAGGTGAAGGACTTAGAGGAGGAGATAGAGGCCCTTGTTAGAGAAAACGCATCCGACTTTGCGACGCGCTTCATTCTCGAATCGCACAAAAAGCTCCGCGGCATCCCTCGCCGCTTTCGCGAGCAACTCGGCGAGTTAGCTCCTCGAGCACCACTATGCAATGCCCCTTGGGTCTCGGCAGTCGTCGAAGTCGACGGGGAAATTCGTCCTTGCTTCTTTCACCCCAAGATTGGAGACGCCTCCGCAATGCCTCTCGAGATGGCAATCAACAGTGCAACAGCAATAGAATTTCGCAGTTCTTTGGAGGTCGAAGGCAATCCGATCTGCAAGAAATGCGTCTGCTCGCTCAATTACAAGGGTCATTGAACTCCCGTCTTGAAACGCGAGCTTGTACTTCGAATCACGCGCTATACGTTGGAGAGCATGTGACCCATTTTTAATTTCTTGGTCTGTAGGTAACGCAGGTCATGTTGAGTCGGAATCGTTTCACACGGGATTCGCTGATCGACTGCGATACCAGCGGCCATGAGTGAGTTGATCTTCTCAGGATTGTTCGTGATGAGTCGCACGCGAGAGATTCCCAGACGATGAAGAATCTGCACCGCAAGAATGTAATCCCGGTAGTCAATTCGATATCCAAGGCGTTCATTCGCCTCAATGGTGTCGCATCCACCATCCTGCAACTCATAGGCTTGAACCTTTGCCATCAGCCCGATTCCGCGACCTTCCATTTCTTCATAGATCAGGAGCCCCGCCCCCTCCGCGGCAATCATTTGCAACGACGCCTGAAGCTGCTCACCGCAGTCGCAGCGGAGTGAACGAAACGCGTCGCCGGTCAGGCACTGCGAATGGATTCGTAAAAGCGGGGCGTTGCACGTGAGATCCCCCATCACCACGGCCACTCCGGTCTCGCATTGCGCTTCGCCGTTGTCTTCGCGATGCACTTCGAAACCGAGAATCCGAAAGGTTCCCCAGCGCGTAGGCAGGTCTGCAGAGGCCACCTGGTGAATGGAGATATTCATTGTCGATACCTGTCTGTCATGGGTGTGCACGGCCATAGTCAGGCGATGACACTCCTTTCCGAGCGGCTTTGCACTGCGGGTTTCCGGAATGGAATGTGATGACGCTCCATTTCCAAGAAATCGCGAGCCATTGCGTCCTAAGATGAAGGCGTGAAGTGTCACTCACGCCCAATCCTTTGTTGCGGCGCTCGCCGTGGTCTTTCAATGCCTCACAGCCCAATGGCCTAGATGAAAGGATAGGAGCGCACGAATAATCGCTTGTCATCGATTTGTTTTCGGTTTGTCATTGAGCTGCCGTCCTCATTCGGCGTGGCGGGGCCACGGAACTCTACCGATGCCGCAGCCGAAGAGGACCGCGACGTCTCCTGTCCTTTTACAAATAAGTGACAACGAACGATGAGATTGCCGCTAAATTGATCAAGGAGTCAGTTCTAAGTGCTGAGCACGCATCCATGAATCTACCGAATTTCTTTATTGCGGGCGCCCCAAAAGCCGGCACTGACCTGCTCTTCTACCAACTGGCGCAGCACCCGCAGATTTATATGAGCCCATTGAAGGAGCCCAACTATTTTGCCGATGAAATCCGCCCGCACAATTTCCATGCATCCCTGCGGCCGCTCATCGAAAAGGACATCGCCCCCATGCGGGCGTTTATCGATGCTGGCGCTCCCAACAATCGATTCGGAGGAATCATTTCCGACATCGGTGACTACCAGAGGCTCTTTGCGAAGGCGAGTTCACAGCCGGCCATAGGTGAAGGAAGCGTCTGTTATCTGTGGTCGAAGTCCGCTCCGGTCAGGATCGCTCGCGCGATTCCCCACGCCCGCATCATTCTGGTTCTGATGGATCCAGCGGAGCGCGCCTTCCGTCAATATCTCAAGAGCCTCTCGGATGAGACTGTGTTCCATTCTTTCTCCAAACACCTTGAACTTGCATTCAGGGATTCGAGCGAGCCTGAATCGGAGATCAGGCATTTCAATCCATTTCTCGCCTTTGGCAATTACTTCGAACAGGTGAATCGTTATCTGCAAAGTTTTCCACGTCGCCAGCTTTTATTTCCGCTATATGAAGATTCACAGGCAGACTACGATCGTTGGTTCGGTGAGGTGCTTTCGTTTCTCCAGGTCGACACATCGTTCAGGCCCCCCGATGTCAATGTTCCATCCAACCCGCATATGCCAGATGGTGTCCCGATGCCGCGTCTTCTTTCCGGCGATCGCGCCACGCTGGTCGACTACTATCGCACCGACATTCTGCGCTTACAGCAATTGCTCAGCAGAGACTTGAGCTCGTGGCTACTATAGTCACAATCACCTAAGTGGCTGCAGCACCTGCTCCCATTCCTTTGCGTCGGGAGCGCGGTACAGATTCCAGTAAGACGGGCGCCTCTCCACACACGTGAACAGGCTCTCGTAGGATTCTGCCGCCTCGCCTTTCTCATTGCTGATATCAATCAGCACTCCGCTTGTGAAGCGAGCAATCTCCTCAAGATATTTCTCCCGCGCGCTTGGAATCAGATCCCAGAGAACGTGCGAACTGAACGTCACATCGACGCATTTGTCCGGGAGCCTTTCCATCATCCAAGGGGGCATCAATGCGATCTCAGAAGCTGTCTTCGGGCCGGATGCGAATTCCTTCTCGCCGTAAAGCACCATCGTGCGGTCAGGCGCAGATCTTCCTAGAAAATAGGCGGTCAACGCCAGGCTCTCCGGTATATCAAAATCGACATACTTGATCGTCGTGTCCGTTTTCAGGAGATAGTGCGCCATGTTCCCAAATCCGCCGCCAATCTCAACCACTGTTGACTGAGCGCCGGCAATCTGCGCAATGCGGTGGGCGCATGCATGTTGAGACTCTGCCCCTGCCGCGATCAAAGTTCCATCAATTGTCACGCCGAATGGATTGCCGACGTCCGGACTGTGCAGCACAGAAATAGGCAGCCGGCCATCGGTCTGGATCCGCCAATAGCCAACACGGTAAAAGGTGTCTTCTCGTATCACGGAGAGGCTCATGTCATCCGAATCTAACTGGTTGCGCGCGTCTTCGATCTTCACCGGACGTCGCACCAGTCCTGTCCCGCATGCGGCGCAAAAGAAGTTCTCATACATCAGGCGCAGCGCCGGTATATCTACGGCTCGAAGCACTTTTTGCACTTCAGAAAGCTTTCTCCGCTCTACACTCTTCCACCAAGGCGAGGGGGCATAATCCCGCGAGTGCCGCGGGGCCTCTTCGATCATCTTGCTATATGCGGCGCAGATTCTTTCCAGCAGTAGGGTGTCGTCAGATCCCTCAGTGCGAACCTGTTTCGTTGGATAGCCTATCCTCCGTCGCGGCTCCGCCGCAGCCAGGACCGGCCTCCAGGATTCATGCTCGAATGCACCGCATCCAAACCGTTTCAGGATGGGGATCAGTAATTCGTTTGGTGTTTCCTTCGCAAATTGCCATAGCGCCAAGGGCAGCTCATTTCCGAATATCATCGATGATGCCACGGCTACAACTCCGACAGCCTTGGTAAGCTCCGAATCCTCCAGCAACCTTTCCGCTACCTCATCCCAGAATTCATCGGATCGGCTCCAAAATCGCAGACACTGTGCGAACTCCAACAAATCCGCGAGCAGGGCTCCTCCTTTCACGAGTTGGCTCTCGATCATCATCGCTTGCACCACAAATTGCTCGATCGCAGTTGGAGCATTGAAAACGTATCCCTTCCACATTTGCGGCCGGCTTCGCACCAGCATGGAATAAGCAACCCGCCCTTCGCTCTCCTCCGTCGTCCCGACAAAATGAATCCTGATTCTGACTTGCCCGACTGAATGATTTGCGTTCATGCTTCCGTCGTGATTTG
Source organism: uncultured Acidobacteriaceae bacterium (assembly GCA_963737665.1). GTDB lineage: Bacteria > Acidobacteriota > Terriglobia > Terriglobales > Acidobacteriaceae > Telmatobacter. Next base: position 56,954 of record CAVTTW010000009.1, on the reverse strand, counting down.
TCACCCCGGAATTGAACTCACAGACATGACTGCTTGTTTCACTTCCCACGTATCCGAGGGTGGAAAGACTTTCGCAACATCGTTCTCTATGCTGTCTCCTGCACCAGGAACTCAAGGACGGAAAGGCTGCGCAGGCGGGGATCGGTGCGCAGTGTCGGAACCAGAGCAAACCCCCGCACGTTGCAAAACACTATGCCGGCCTCAAGCAGGCTGTCGTTCACTCGCACAAATGCATCGAACATCTCGCCAATTCGAATGTCATTCTTCGCGTATCGCTCCTTCATACGCAACATCACGGAGAGAGGGAATGCCTGATCTAGCCCGAGTTCCTCGATCCGCCTCAGGAAGTTACCCACCATGTCGTGCGAATCGAGCCATGCCATCCCTTCTTCCCACTCCGCTTCTGTGAACGTCGTAAATCGCTCCTTGAGATCCGGATCAGGCTGAAGTCGAAAGGCATTCACGACGGCATGTGTAAACAACGATGGTCTCCTCTCAAGCAATCTCCGGGAGTCGATTCCCTCTCGCACAGGTAGATCCCTTTTGGTTGCCCCGGTCATCCAATGGAGCTATAACGGACTGTCACGCATCGTGCCTTGTTCGTCGCGAGAATTGATCGTAAGGGTGGCCTGCTAGATGTATTGGACCGGTAGGTTGTCAGTGTAGTGCGCCATGTAATCCTATTTCCTCTCCACGGCCTCGCCTGCCTCGCCTTCCAATTGGAATAGTGGGCGAGGGATTTCAGAAGGTTCCCAGCGTCGGAGCACCGTGCGGAGAATCAGGTGCAGGTCGGACGCGAACGTTGCTTGCACAAGATATCGAGAGTCAAGGTATTGCTTCCACGGCAGAAGAACGTCGCGAAAGAATGTCTCCAATTCTTCTTTTGGAATGCCCGCCAGGAGGGTCTCTTCATCGGCAAACGCAATGGTCGCGGCGCCCGTGATCCCCGGACGGCATCGAGGCGCGCCCGCCCTCTGCTGGGGAACCTTGGGCCGGGGTCCCACCAGGCTCATATCTCCGCGCAGAACGTTGACAAACTGCGGCACCTCATCGAGTTTCCAGCGGCGCAGGAACCTGCCGACCGGTGTGATTGCGGGATCATTCTCCGTGGTAATCGTTCCGCGCTGATGCCCGGACGCGACCATGGTTGTGAACTTGAGAATCGTGAATGGCACGCCGTACCGCCCCACTCTCTTCTGCAGGAAGAGAATAGGGCCCGCAGAGGTGGCACGAATCAGGATGGCAACGGCCAGCGACAGGGGCAGCCATAGCGGCAATGCGATAAGCACCAGCGCAATGTCGAAGAGCCGCTTCGCGAACGACTGCACCCAAGGGCTTAGAATTATGGAATCGGGCAGCACCGCGCAGGCTCCTTGTTGGCACGGTGCTTCAGTAAAGCTGCCCACGGCGCTTCGATCAAGCACGATCTCGCTGTCCGATCGCATTCGTTTCGTCCTATTTCATGAGACATGTTGACGTCGAAAGTGGCAGAGCTTCTTCCTCACGGTTATGGGTTGAGGAACTTTAAGAGCGCCTTCTCATCCTTCTCGCTCAAGGACGCGCGAATTCGCATGTGGCGAATCACCGTACCCGAAATCCGCGGGGAGAAACTCTGCGGTGCGTCGTGGCAACGCGAGCAGTTCTGCTGGAATACGCGGTCGCCTTCGCTTGAAGGTGCGGGGTGTTTGGTTGACTTCAAGGGCTCCACTTGAGAGGCCGGAGTGCTTGCAAACGGCTGAGCCATGAGCGGCAAAATAGCAGCGACAAAACCGATCGATGTGGCGAGAATCCAATTGCGCTTCATTTACCCCTCCAGGCGGGAAACAGGAATCGATAAACAATTCCGGTCTGCCAGATATTCCGGTCTCCCGTCGAGGAGAATTCGCGGGAGTAACTTGAGTTAAGCCGAACTTCATGCGGCAACCGGTAGTCCAAGCCGAAGTCGGCCTGCTGAGTGGGCGCCGAGGGCAGGCCGTCGCTCGGGTCCGGCTGCGAGCGAAATGTCTGCTGCATACGGAACACAGGCTCAAATCGCCCTGCAAAGCTCTCGCCATTATTGAAGCGCGAGAGGCGATAGTCGGCTTCAACCCAGTAGCCGCTTGAATGCGGGCCGTGTGCATATTCTGAGCGCAGTCGGAGCGACGTGTTGGGCGGCTCCCACCAGACGTGCACGCCAGAGAAATTCTGCTGGGTTCCTTGCAGCAGCCGTCCATAGGAGGCGCCAACCTCAAGCCGCGCGGCGGGGAAGTAAAAACTGCCGCGGCCGCCGCTCGCGCGCTCCGCGCTAAATTGCTGGTTGGTGCTCCCGGCTGAGAAGTAGGCTGCGTAATCGAACGAGACGTGCGGGGTTGAAAAAACCGATCCTCGCAACTGGCCGCCCACGCTTGAACCGCTGCTCATGGTGCCAATGCTCAAGATCAGCGGTGCATCCTCGAAGTTGCTGATCCAGATAGGACTCAGCCGCTCGTTGTAGGTCCCGAACGGCGTGAGGAAATCTCCAGCGACGACGGTCAAGTGTTTGGAGACCGGAATGTCCGCTTGCAAATAGTTGAGGCCAAGGAAGAGATCGCTCGTATAGCCCGGCTGGCCTCCGCCTTTTGGAAAGAAAGAATCCAGTATTATTGCGCGGCTCTCAACCAGAACATGATTTCCGAGCGGCGCAACAAGCAGTGGCGAAATGACGGGGATGTAGGTGGTGCTCCCCCCGCTGGTGTTTGTCTCAAATCCAACGCCGCCTGAGATGAGTGGGACGTTCTGGCCCATTGCGTGTTGTGCCGCCGCAATCGAAAGCATGCTGAATGCGAGCATGATTCCGGTCGCGCGTTTGGCAAGCAGGAGTCGTGGTGGTGCGAGGTTCAACATGGCTCCAGACTCGCGCGTCTCCGTTGCGGAAGTGTCATAGCTCCGTCTTGTGAATGTCAGAGCATTGTCAATTCCTCCCCCAGGCCTTAGTGCGCGGTCCGACTGCCGGCGCACCCAGAATGCAGCGAACCTGCCGACGCGACTTACGACAAAGCACTGACAATCACATGACACACATGTGACAGGTCAAAGCTCGACTCCGCATAGGGTGAAATCTATGCACCGGAGCACGCGGTCAACCCACTTTGGCACCGCGAATAGAACCGAGTTCCGGACAAATGCAGGAGAGACATGACCAGGCCCATCGCACTTCTCGCAATTCTTGTTGCATTCTTCCCGTTTGGTACGCCGCTTCCTGTGCCCACTCAGGACGGCCACGGACCGCGGCGCATTGAAATTGTCGCCCGGCGCTTTACATTCGAGCCGGCCAGCATCACGCTCAAGAAGGGCGAGCCTGTGGTACTGGTGCTCAAGACCTCAGACGTGCCCCACAGCGTTCGCTTCCGCGATCTCACTCTTGAAATAAAAGCTTCCAAGAACAGCAGCGGCGAAGCGCAATATACCCCGGACAAGGATGGAGATTTTGTAGGCCACTGCGGAATCTTCTGCGGCGCTGGCCATGGCTCAATGGAAATGACGATTCACGTGATTGGATAACCATGCGACGGATTCTCGCAATTGCGGCGGCCCTAGTTTCAATTGTTGCCGTGTGCGCTGTGGTGGCCTTCGATGGTTGCAAGGCGAAGGCCCCATCGGCGCTTGAAACACGCGCGATGACCATCGTGAAGCACCAAGTGCTCATTGGCAACCGGTCGCAGAAAAACCCAATCGCCGCTTCCGCCGCGTCCATCGCCGACGGCAAGGAGGCGTTCTCGCATTATTGCGCGGCCTGTCATGGACTGGATGCCCAGAACACCGGTGTTCCATTCGCGGACCGCATGGATCCGCCGGTTCCGTCTCTCGCCTCGCCTGAGGTGCAGCATTACACCGACGGGCAATTGAAGTGGGTCATCGATTACGGCATCTATCCCACGGGGATGCCCGGCTCGAAGGGCATTCTCAGCGACGACGAGATCTGGTCCATCGTTGTTTATTTGCGTCATCTCCCCCCGGCAGGGAGCCTGGGCGAACCGGAAATGTACACCCATTGATCATGATGAACGGATTGCGATTCCAGTTCGGTATGAAAAGATCCGCAAGCGGCCCCCGTCTGAAAGAGGCAGTCCTGGCCTGCTTTCAGGCCTCGTCCGCGGAGGCAGCGGCGCTTTTTCAGTCTCACTCTGAAGCCGATTGGCGACAGATTCTTTTCTGGCTCGACATTAGCGGGATGGCGTTGTATCTGCTCGATCGGGTGAGGTCACTCGGCATCGAGAAATGTCTCCCGTCATTTCTTCGCGATCGTCTCCAGTTAAACCTTGAGCAGAACCGCATGCGCACTGCAGAACTTCTCAACAACGCCGAAGAGGCGGCCAATGCTTTTCACCGTCATGAGATCGCATTCGCGTTGATGAAGGGGATCACGCTTGCACCTGACTCGGTGCCGGATCCTGCGCTCCGATGGCAGACTGACCTCGACTTTCTCGTCTCCCGCGGTGATGCAGTTGCGGCGACCGCGATCCTCGAGGAGTTAGGTTATGAGCGGCATGCAACCAGCGGCGACACGATTGAGTTCCGCTCCGGACTCATGGGCAAGCCCGATCTCGCCAACCTCTATCGCGCCGGCACGCAGCGCTCACTGGAATTGCACTGCCTTTCACGCACCGAAGGAGTGCAGGATCGCCTTACGCGCGCACGATCAAGATCATTCCCGAAGGGTATCGAACTGCCCGTGTTATCGTCCGCCGATATCGTGGTCCAGCAGGCCCTTCACCTGCTCAAGCATCTCTGCGGCGAACACACTCGAATGTCATGGGTGCTTGAATTCTGGCGCCATATCCGTGTCCGGCAATATGATCCTCCATTCTGGGAAGAAGTGAAAGCCGTTGCCGAGACTGAACCGCGAGCCGATCTTGCCTTATCGGTTTCTGTGTGGCTGGCAACGAATCTATTTGGCAAGGTGTCTCACGGAGCAAGCGAGATTTGGCGCGCCGATGGAATTCCGGGCGGCGTGCAACTCTGGTTGCGACGCTACTCGCGCGAACTGCTCCTTTCGGATTCCATAGCCACCAAACTCTATCTCATTCTTCGCCGGCAGCTGCAGTGGGGGGAAGATAACAAGGACACGGCGCGGCTGATTGTGCCGCTTTGCCTGCCTGCAAAAATCACCCGCCGTGCGCCCGGCGAAACACTCGCAAACCGCTTGTCGCGCTATCAAATCGAAGCGGACTACAGTCTTCGGCGTCTCCGATTCCACCTCTGTGAAGGGATTCGCTACGGAGTGGAAGTGTTGCGGTGGGAACTCACGATTCCCGGGGAGCAGCGGCCTTGATCTCTCGAACACTGAAGAGGAAACACGCAATCGCTGCTCTAGCATTGAGTGCCGCGATCGCGTGCCTTCCGTCTCTTTCACCCGCGGTACGCGGCCAGACTGCGCCCGACGTCCTGTCGTCAACGCAGACCGGCGCTGATTCCACGGACACTCAGGGTTCCTCCCGGCCGGATACTGGAATTGGAACGGGAATTGAATCTTCGACGACGACTTCGACTGCCTCGGCAACGACGGACGGTTCCGGCGATACCGGGGAAACATCGCTTACTGCGTCGCAGATTATGTCCATCGCGCGCGGCAATCCAGAAGTGATGCTAGAGCTCAAGTCCTATCTCGCGGATTCGCTGCAAGCGAAGGGCATTCCCACGCAGGCCGGCTCAATCAGCGACGAACAGGTATACACCCAGATCACTTCAAGCAGCCAGGTACGCGCGGACGTCACCGCGTTTCTTCGCGCCCGTGGATATGTTTCTGGAGCGGACATCGAAAGCGAGACCGGCACCGGTGCAATCGGGGCCATCGCGCACACTGATGCCGCGCTGCAAGGGGGATTGCCGCGTAACTCTTCATACGACGGATTGCGCGCTTCGAGCCTGGATGATTTCACATTGCCTGACCAATATCCGGACACTTTGCGAGCACGTAACAGTCAGCAACAGTCAAGAAGAAGTGATGCAGCTGATTCACGACTACCCTCGCCAACGGCGCCGAACATTACCGACCCCCCGACTGTTCTTCATCGCCCTGCACCTTACAATCTGCTCTCGCTGCGGGATCTCTACACGCAGATTCCGGATTTGCCGGAGCATCTGAAGCGCTTCGGTTCACAGGTATTTCTCAGGAACGGAGCGAGCCTCGATGCGTCTCGGCCCGGTGCCGCTGGAATTACGTCTGGTCTTGATCTTCCTCTCGGCCCGGAATACGTGCTGGGAGCCGGAGACGAGATCAGCATTAGCCTCTGGGGCGGTTTGTCTCAGACTTTTACGCGCACCATCAACCGCGAGGGCTCAGTCACGCTTCCTGAAGCGGGGCAGGTTCAGCTTGCCGGGCTCTCGCTTGCCAAGGCACAGGATGTTGTTGAGAGCGCGCTCCGGCCGCAGTTTCGCAGCACGCATGTTGCCGTCACCGTGGCTCGGCTCCGTACCATCAGGATCTATGTGGTGGGCGACGTGCAGAGGCCCGGCGCTTATGACGTTACTTCGCTTGCCTCTCCGCTCAGCGCGCTCGGTTCCGCAGGCGGACCGACATCGATTGGTTCCTTGCGCTTTATGCGGCAAATGCGCGGTGGAAAGCTCGTTGGTGAAATCGACCTGTACGACTTTCTGCTGAAAGGGATTCGCAAATCAGATGACAGGCTCGAAGCCGGAGACACGTTGCTGGTGCCTCCAGCGGGCCCACAGGTCGCAGTCTACGGCGCCGTGAAGCGGCCGGCGATCTACGAGCTTCGCGGCGAGAAGAACCTTGCCGAGGCGCTCGATGAAGCCGGGGGCCTGACAGTCGCGGCCGAGCTGGGTCACATCACCATCCAGCGGATCCAAGCCAATGAGCAGCGCGAGATCATCAGTGTCGACAGCGCGAAAGCCGACGACCCTACAGAAGAAAAGAGTATCCTCGCCAAAACGGAATTGCAGGACGGCGACCGTGTGCGCGTCGAAACCGTTCTGCCCTATACCGGGCGCGTGGTCTATCTCCAAGGACATGTAGCACGCCTGGGAAAGCTGGCATTCCGCGACGGACTGAGGGTGGCCGACGTGCTCCTGAGTTATCGCGATCTTCTTCCCGAGCCTGCGGCGGTTGGAGAGATTGTGCGGCTTGTCGCACCAGATCTGCATCCCGAGACCATTCAGTTCAACGTCTTCGACGTACTTGCCGGCAATTCAAACCCGGCCCTGCAGCCCTTTGACACCATCCGCGTATTCGGCCGGTACGAGCAGGATACTCCAGACGTTACTGTCAAGGGCGAAGTGATGCGTCCCGGCTTGTACCCCATGTTTGATGGAATGACCGCGGCGCAACTGGTGCGTGCAGCAGGCGGTTTTAGGCGCGATGCATCGCTTTCCGACGCGGACCTGATCAGCTACACCGTTGTTGGCGATACTGGCGTCACCATTGGTCGCCGCTCCGTCTCGATCGGCGATGCAGTCAACAAGAACGATCCAGCGGCCGATGTCGCCCTCAAGCCCGGCGACGTGCTGACCATTCATCAGCTCACCGGGTGGAATGACATTGGCGCATCCATCACGATTGAGGGCGAGATTGCGCACCCTGGAAGCTACGGCTTCAAGGAAGGCGAACATCTGAGCGATGTGCTCAAGCGAGCCGGCGGCTTTCGTGCCACCGCCTATCCCGAAGGCGCAGTTCTCACGCGCCCCGAGGTGCAGGCTCTTGAACAAAAGAGTCGTGATGAGTTGATCCGGCAGATTGAAACCAGCTCGGCCGCCGCGCGCTTGTCCCCCAGGGCCGGAGGGGGGGATCAATCGACTCTGCAACAAATTCAGCAACAGCAGGATCAGGTCATCTCGCGCCTGCGCAGCGAGCCCGCAAGCGGCAGGCTGGTCATCCACATCGGTGGCGGGATCGACAACTGGGCGGGCACGGCCGCTGATATCGAAGTCCGCAACGGCGATGTCTTACGCATCCCTAAGCGGCCCGGCTTTGTGTTGATCAGCGGACAAGTGTACAACGCCTCTGCGATTACGTTTGTACCCGGAGAATCTGCCTCGTGGTATTTGAAGCGAGCCGGGGGATCGACACAGATCGCAAGCCGCAAGGATATTTTTATTATCCGCGCCAACGGGTCAGTCGTGGGCCGGCGGTCGGGAGGGTTCGGCGGCCATGACGTTCTCTCCACCCGGCTCGAGCCCGGAGATGTGATCGTGGTGCCTCAGAAGATCATTGGCGCCTCAGTGTTATGGCGGAATATTTTCGGCACCGCGCAGATTGCCGCATCGCTCGCAATAGCCGCGGCTGTGGCGGGGATCTAGGAGCGGCATGAACGTACAGGCGGAACTGCAGCACGAGCCGGCCCCTGCCTCCGTTCCCGAAGCGGAGTTGATTCCGGCTTCTGCTCCCAACTGGATCGCTAACGCGATTATCCTGCTGCGGCACCGGCGTATTCTGGCGCGTGTGGCCGCCATTGCGCTGCTGTTGAATCTCGCTATCGCTTTTCTGATTCCCAAGCGGTACGAGTCAACGGCGCGCATCATGCCGCCGGAGAGTTCCGGATCGGGCACCGCCTTGCTGAGCGCACTGGCCGGCCGCGCGCTGGGCGGCGAACTGCTCGGCGGCCTTGCAGCCAGTCTTCTGGGCGGCCACAACAGCGGCGCATTATTTATCGACTTGCTCCGCAGCGGCACGGTGACCGGCAGGCTGATCGCCCGCTTCCAGCTTCAATCTGTCTATCACAAGCGATACGCGGTCGACGCTAGCAAGGTGCTCGCCCGCCGCACCAAGATTGATATGGACAAGAAGAGCGGGGTCATCACCATCACGGTAACGGACACGAGCCCGCAGCGTGCGCGGGATCTTGCCCAGTCTTACCTTGACGAGCTGAACCTCATCGTCAACCGCACCAGCACGTCGGCTGCGCGCCGCGAGCGGATGTTTATCGAGAGACGGCTGGCCGCGGTTCGCGCCGAACTCGACCGTGCCCAGGATGCGCTAAGCAACTTCTCAAGCAAGAACATGACGGTCGACCTTCGTGAGCAGACGCGGGCCACGGTGGATGCCGCCGCAAAGCTTCAGGGAGAGCTGATCGCAACTCAGGGAGAATTAACCTCTCTGAACGAAATTTATGGGAAAGAAAACGTGCGCGTGAAAGCAGCCGAGGCGCGCGCGGCCAATTTGCGGATGGAGCTGGCCAAGGTGGGCGGAAGCTCCGCTGCCACTCCGGAGGACTCGGCATACGGAAAAGATGCAAGCCCATCGAGCGCAACAGCGGACGGGCTCACATACCCGCCGCTGCGCCAGTTGCCGCGCCTTGCGGTACCGTACGCAAACCTCTACCGCACCGTTCGCGTTCAGGAAACGGTCTTTGAGCTTCTCACGCAGCAGTTTGAAATTGCGCAGATTCAGGAAGCAAAAGACGTGCCTGTTCTCAGTGTGATCGATTCGCCAGGCATCCCGGAAAAGAAATCCTTTCCGCCGCGCGCCATCCTGTCACTTGCGCTCACAGTGATTGAACTGCTGTTGTTTTCGGCGTTCCTGGTGCTTCGCGCTCACTGGCGCGAAGTGAAACAGAATGACCCGCGGCGCTTCCTTGCGCGCGAAACGGCCGATGCGCTGCGCCAGGCATGGCAAGGAATCACCCGGCGCCAAGGGAGCGTTGTATGAGCGCTCCGCGAATGCTTGCGCTTTCGCCCGCAGGGGCCGTCAGCGAACGTCATGGAGCTGCCCTCCCAAGCGAGGCGATAAACGACGGGCGGCTTTCGCTGCTTGCCGCCTCCGTCGGCTTCCTGTTCGCATTCCGCGCTGTCCTCGTACTCATCTCAGCGCGCTGGCTGAATGTAGGAACTGAGCCGGGCGTGATCTCAGGCGTTCTCGTGGAGATGACGCTGCTGCTGATGGCTGCAATGCAGGCATGCGGAGCGAATGTGCAACCCCTGCGTTGGGCCCTACGGCTTTCCAGCGTCCGCTGGGTGATGGCCTTTCTGACTTTCTCGTGCGCCAGCCTCATTTGGAGCGCAACCGTGTCGCCCGCTGCATCCGCGCTCTACTGGAGCGTAATGGCTGCGGACGTAGCCATCGTTATCGTTCTGCTGCGCGCGGGAATGGCCGTCGAAATTGCGCATTCCATGATGAAAGGCTTCATCGTTGCCAGCGTAATTCTGGCGGCTATCGCGTGGATTATTCCACTGGAATCGGATCAGCGCCTTGGTGACCTCGACTACTTCAATACCAACCAGATTGGCAACATCTGCGCCATGGGCGTGTTCATGGCACAGCTCCTGGCCGCCCGCAAGGACGGACGATGGAGAGTCACTCAGGTCTTCCTGATGGTGACGCTCCTGCGTAGTCTCAGCAAATCCACGCTCGTCGCGTTTCTGGTCAGCCAGGGCGTGATCTTCTTTCGCAACAAATCAACCAGCCTTGGGAAGAAGGCCTGGCTGACCTTCGTTGTTGTTGCGGTGATGCTCGCTTTCAGCGGCATTATCACCGCGTATTTCAACACTTACACCACGACGGGTAACCAGGCCGAAACCCTCACCGGCCGCACCGCAGTCTGGATCTACTGCCTGACAGAGGGTATAGAGAAGCCCTGGTTCGGGAATGGTATCGATTCGCTGTGGAAAGTCGCGCCTCCCTTTGGCCCGGACCTGTTTGAGGCCAGGCACGCTGAGAACGAGTTGCTGCAGCAATTCTTCACTTACGGGCTGGCAGGCATCGTCATGCTGGCAGGCATCTACGGATCTCTTTACCGGTCGATTCGCAGTCTGCCACGGAGCGCCACGCGCGCAGTGCTGTGCGCGCTGCTCCTCTACATCCTCATCCGGGGCTTTGCCGAGGCTGAACCTTTTGATCTGCTGCTGCCTCTCTGGAGCATCACCCTCATCAGCGCGTACGCGGGCTTACTTACGCGTGCCGACTCAACGCGCGCATCTGCCGGCATTGCGCAATGCCAGGAGGCCGGAATATGAAAGTTGTGATTGCAGCACTGACGGCTCCAACACACCTCAACGGAGTTTCGCGCCACGCGGCCAACCTGGTGCGCGGGCTGCTTGCTCAGCCTGACGCTCCGGAGATTCACTTTCTCGCCGGTGAGTGGCAGCAGCGGATGTTTGGAGCTGCCATTGCGCTAGCCGACTCGCGTCTTCATGTTCACTGGATTCCACTTCGCCATAGCAACTTCAGCAGGATTCGTTGGTATTACGACGACCTGCCCGCCGTGGTCGCGCAACTCGGCGCCGACGTGGTGCACATGACCTGTCCGGCACCCCTGCGCGCCCGGGCATTTGGATGTCCAGCCGTTGTGAGCCTGCACGATCTTTACCCATTCGACATCCCCCGCAACTTCGGGTCCATCCGCAGCAAATTCACTCGCATGTTCATGCGTGATTGCCTCCTGAAAATTGACGCCATCGCCTGTGTCTCCGCCTTCACGCGAACGCGGCTCGCCGCGTGGTTTCCGCCCCAGGTCTGCCAGAAGTCGCTCACCATTCCCAACGCAGTTGAGCCGCTACAGGCGGGCGTGCATCACCCTCCGGACGCGCTCCGCGGCGGCGAGCCATTCGTTTTGTGCATTGCGCAACACCGCCCGAACAAAAATGTGCCGCTCGCCATCCGCGCCTTTGCTCGCGCTTTGAGCACCCAAGCGCTGCCCTGGAATGCCACGCTGTTGGTCTTGGGAATTCCAGGTCCGGATACCCTGCGAATCCTGGCCGAGATTGACCGGCAGCACCTTGACCGCAGGGTGATCCTGCTGAATGGGATCACTGACTCCGAATTACGCTGGTGCTACCGGAACACTTTGTTTCTATTTGCACCTTCATCTATTGAAGGGTTCGGCTTGCCCGTCGCGGAAGCCCTGATTGCCGGTTGCCCCGTCGTGTGTTCTGACATTCCCGCATTCCGCGAGGTTGGCGGCCAGCGGTGTCATTATGTTGCCATAAACGGCGACACGGTCGAAGGATACATAGCGGCATTCAAGGATGTGATCGCGCTTCCCCGGCCGGCGGCCGCGTCCATGCCAGAGTTTGCCCCGCTCAACATCGGGAGCAGACACCTGGAACTCTATCGCCGTCTGATTGGTTTCCCCGTCGTCCCACAAGATAGTATGCTATTGCATCCAATTCCCATTTCGGCGGAAGATGGGAGCGCCCGTTGTCTAAGTCTGAAGAATGTCATTCGATTGTAATTTCCAACGAACACCTCTGCCGACAAGGTGAAATGGGTAGGAAAATGGAAGATATGGCAAAGGAATCGCATGCTCCAGTGGAGTTGGAAGAACTGTTGCCCCATTACCTGGGGACAATCCTCGTTGTCGAAGATGATCCAAGGATGCAGCGCGTTCTGCAGCGGATGTTTCTTGCTGAGCACTACGACGTCGCGATTGCCGGGGACGGACAAAGCGGCCTGGATTTGTTCCGCTCCTGCCATCCGGTTGCCGTGGTGCTCGATCTGATTCTCCCACAGCTCTCAGGCCGCGAACTCTGTCAGCAGTTCAAGGCGCAGGCCAGTGACATCCCCGTAATCATAGTCAGCGCGATTGCAGAAGTGGTGGATAAAGTCCTGCTGCTCGAACTTGGCGCAGACGATTATGTCACCAAGCCGTTCAGTCCGCGTGAGCTGACGGCGCGGGTGCAGGCGGCAATCCGACGCCGCCGCAAACCGGCCCCCACATCCGCCTATCGCTTTGCAGACTGTGAAGTCGACTTCAAAAAGATGACGCTCCATCGCGCTGGCCGGCCGATTCAGCTCACCTCACACGAGTTCAAACTGCTCAAATTCTTTTCTGACCACGCCGAGCGTGTCTTGAGCCGCGAGGAACTCCTGAATGAGGTTTGGGGCTACAACTGCTATCCCACCACGCGAACCGTGGACAACCAAATTCTGAAGCTGCGGCAGAAGCTTGAGGCGGACCCCGCGGAGCCGCGTCACTTCCTTACAGTTTATGGTGCGGGCTACAAGTTCGTTCCCTGATCGAAATGGCAGACGTATCAACCAGAAGTGGAACCGGGACCTCAACCATTTCGCCGAACGCGAATCGTGGTTTGCGCACCCGCGTTCTGCTCACCATCGCCATGGCTGCTATTATCGCCGGCACCACAGTAGTAAGCGTGCTGGCCATCCGCCATCCGCTTCAGCAGTTGTTCGTCAAGAACGTCTCAGCCGATCTGCAGAATTCCATCGCTTTCTTCGCCAAGTTTCAATCGGAAAAGATCATCGCTCTCGACCGCGAGAACGCGCTGCTGGCCGACCTGCCTAGTCTCAAAGCGCTGATGACCACTAACGATGAGCGCACTATCGAAGATGGCGCAGTCGAGTTCTGGAAAGTCAGCGGCGCCGATCTGTTCGCATTGGCTGACCGCGATGGAAGCATTGTGGCCGCATTTGCCGGCGCCCACAGGGCCGGCGACACAATGCGCCGCGACCTGCACGCCTATGTCAGCGGTGACTCGAACTCCTACCTCGCGAGCGGGGGAAAGCTGTTCGCCTGTTCTCTGCGGCCGCTCTACTTTGGACGCCAAGCCGATGAAACCATTCTCGGCTACGTTATCAGCTGCTTTGCCATTGATCGTCCTGCAGTTGAACAGTTGAGCCGCATCACAGGCGTGGACGCGACGTTCATCTCCGGCGATGACATTCTCGCCAGCTCGATCAAGCCCGAGCTCGAAAAGGAGATTCCCACTGTCATCACCCCGCCGTCAGCGGAGGGCACCGGGTCGTTCGGCGTTGTCCTGGGCGGAGAATCGTACCTTGCCGTGGTGCGCACTCTTTCCACGAAGGGAAAGATGCCGCTACGCCTGGTCGAGCTGAAGTCGCTCGACCAGGAAACGCAATCCATCCGTCAGATCAATCACATCGTACTGTCTGCGGGTCTTTTCGCACTGGTGCTTGGGACGGTGTTAATGTTCCTGCTCTCCCGCGCCGTGACCGGCCCGCTGGAAGAACTGGCTGCGGGCGTGCGTGCCTTTGCTGAAGGCGACAGCTCTCACCTGCTGCCCTACAAAGGCACGCGCGAAGTGCGAGAATTGAGCACGGCTTTCGGCGGTATGCGCAAGGAGATTCAGCACGCGAATCAGTCGTTGATTGAGGCAGAACGGCTTGCCACTATCGGCCGCATGGCGAGCTCTGTCTCTCACGACCTCCGCCACTACCTTGCCGCCGTCTACGCCAACGCAGAGTTTCTTGCCTCGGGCAAGCTTTCTGAGAAAGACCGCAATGAGATCATGGCCGAGATTCGGTCGGCTGTGAACGGGACAACCGAACTTCTTGAGTCCCTGCTCATCTTCAGCAGGTCTGGTCCGGGTATTCGCCGCTCCAGGCAATACTTGGCGTCCACTATCGAAAAGGTCGTTAGCATGATCCGTTCTCATCCTGATGCCCGTTCGGTCGAGCTGTCGCTTCACATATGTGATGCGAGCAACACAGCGGCGGTGTTTGACACAACGCAGATCGAGCGTGCGGTCTACAACCTGGTGTTGAATGCATGCCAGGCGCCCCGCTCTGACAACAGTGCGTCCGTCGTTTCCATTGATCTTCTAGAAAACGAGAGCGAACTCATCGTCGAAGTTCGCGACAACGGCGATGGAGTTCCGCCCGCAATTCGCCAGACTCTCTTCGAGCCATTTGTCAGTGAAGGAAAACAGAAGGGCTCCGGCCTGGGACTCACTCTCACGCAAACGATCGCATTTGAGCATGGCGGCAACGTAGTACTGGTTGCCAGCAGGCCCGGTGCAACAGTCTTTCGACTGTCAATTTCCAGAGGCGGCGATGATCAGACTGCAGTGACCTTGCCGCGCTCCAAAATGGGAGCGATATGAGAACAGGTACCTCTGCCAGGACGCTGCTGAATGCCGGATGGCGGCGGGCGTGGATGGCGACCGCAGCCGGTATGCTGATACCAGCTTTGCTCTGCGCTTCAAAGGTCTCGGCGCAGACGCAGGAGAGCGTAGCGGAAAAGATCGAGCGGCTCGATGCCGACATTGTTAAGGTGAACACTCAGCTTGAACAGTCCGAGCGTGAACTTCGCGATCTGAAGCTCGAAATGTATCAACTGCGCCAGCAGGCAAAGCTCCCCGCGGAAAGCTCGCCAATTGAGAAGCCCGACGTCTCCGCGGCCAAGCTTGCTTCTGCCGTTGAGGAGATCCGCGAGAAGCAGGATGTGGAGCAAACTCAGCTTGCCGTGCAGGAGCAGGCAAAGGTCGGCAGCGAGTCCAGGTATCCCATTACCATCAGCGGTCTGATCCTTATGAACAGCTTCGTAAACACGCGCGCTGTCGATGTGCCGTCGTCTCCGTCTGTCGCGTATTACGGGTCCGGAGCAACGGGAGCCTCGCTGCGCCAGTCGATTCTCGGCATCAACGCTACCGGGCCGCACATCCTCGGGGCCATGAGCCATGCGGATCTTCACGCCGATTTCGATGGCGGACAAGCCACCGGCGGCTATTCCAACACGCTCGGCTTTCTGCGTCTCCGCACCGCGCACGCAGAGCTCGATTGGCGCCATACCAAAGCGTTCTTTGCATACGATCGCTCGCTCATCAGTCCGGACTCGCCAAATTCACTCACTGCCGTGGCACTGCCTGGTTTGGCTTGGTCAGGAAACCTCTGGGCATGGAACCCGCAGGCGGGCTTGTCACAGACATTCCCCCTGCGTCCTGCCACGGTTCTGCAACTGCAAGCTGCGCTGATTGACATTGCCGATCCACCCACCCCTATGGCAACCTCCCAGTCCTCCGCGGTCAACCCCCAAACATCAGAGCAGAGCCGCTGGCCCGGAGTGCAGGCGCGAGTGTCGTTACTCAACGCAGAGAGCGAGACTGGCGCGCACATTGGCGCTGGTGGCTACTTTGCTCCGCATCTTACGCCGGGCGGTTGGCGCTTCAATTCCTGGGCCACGAGCATTGATTTTCATCTGCCCGTCTTCTCCCATCTCGACTTCGAGGGCGCCCTATACCGCGGCCAGGCACTCGGCGGACTCGGTGGCGGCGCCTTTAAAGACTACGTCTACCGCGAATATGACGGAGAAACCTATCTTCGGACGCTCGACGACATCGGCGGCTGGGTGCAGGCACGGCAGAAGGTGAACGAGCGTCTCGAATTCAACGAGGCAATCGGTATGGACAATGTGCCTGCATATCAACTTCTCCCGTTCGTAACTGCCAGTTCCAACAGCTACTCCAATCTCGCCCGTAACCGGACTTTTACCAGCAACGTAATCTTCAAGCCCAGCTCTTATCTCCTCTATTCCATCGAGTACCGCAGGATCGAATCGTCACCAGTCAATGCTCCCAGCGCGGCGAGCGACATCATCGGAATCGCGGCAGGGTATAGATTTTGAGCGCATTGAAGGGATTCGCCGCGCCCGCCCGCACCGCATTGCTTTGTGTCTCTGCATTGCTGGCTCACCTGGCGCCCGGACAGAATGAAGTCTCGGCTCAGCCCGCGGAATTGCGTGCCCACCTTGATTTCGCTGCAAGGCCATCGAAGGAACCGCCCGCAGCCGCAGTTTGGCTTACCGCGCCCTCTTCCGCGGACAACAGGCAGACGCTTTCGGCGGAACACTTCACGCTAGCGCAGAAGAACCGCATGTTTACGCCGCATCTGCTCGTGGTCCCGGTGGGCAGTGTCGTTTCCTTTCCCAACCTCGACCCCTTCTATCACAACGTGTTCTCGCTCTTTAACGGAAAACGCTTCGATCTTGGACTCTATGAATCGGGAAAGTCGAAAGACGTTGTGTTTTCTCGCGAAGGCGCTTCCTACATCTTCTGTGACATTCATCCGCAGATGAGCGCGGTGGTTCTCTCTGTCGCCTCGCGGCACTACGCGGTTGCCGACCACAACGAAAACGTCCACATCGCAGACATCCCCCCGGGTGACTACGATGTCCACGTCTGGATCGAGGGCCTGGCGCCGACATCTCTCGATCATCTGGTGAGGCGTGTCCACTTGGATGCCGGGAAGTCCGAGGCGATCTCGCTCGACGTGCACAACCTGCCGCATGAGCCTGCGGCGCATCTGAATAAGTTCGGTCAGCCGTATCCGACGACCCCAGATTCTATGTATTGATTGCCGATGACGGGTCAAACTGTGTCGAATCGTCCTGCCCTCCGCTAATAGCGTGAAGATCTCGCGAAGATGTAGTCAATGGAACGGTCTTCACACCAGACAACTGCAACGCGATGTGCCAAAGAAAAGTTGAGTTGTTCAGGTTCCGTCGCCACAACCGCTTTGGGTCTTGGACAAGCCGGTGCAACCATTGGAACCCCGCGGCTTTGATCCATGGAGCGCAGTCGCGAATTCGGCCAGTGTGAAAATCGAATGCCGCACCCACGCCGAACATCAGGCGCGTCCTGAGCCGCTGCGACATACTGCGCATGAACAGTTCCTGCTTCGGCGTGCTGATTCCAACCCAGAAGATATCCGGCTTGAGCCTGTCGATCTCCCCGATCAGCGCGTCTTCTTCTGCCGCCGTTAATGCGCGAAAGGGCGGCGTATGGATGCCAACAATGCGCGCGTGCGGATACTTGCTTGCAAGATTTCTGGCCAGCTCGCCCGCAACTCCCTCCTTTCCCCCATAAAGATAGTGAGTCAGATTGGCGAAGTCTTTTCGTCTGAAAATTTCCTGCATGAGCGTCGGACCGGGTACGTGCCCCATCTGCTCGCATCTCTGCAGCCGGCCTACCCAGACCGTCGGAGTGCCGTCCGGTATCACGATACATGCATCAGCGAGGGCGCGGGCCATGCGCTTGTCGCGCAGCGCTGCCAGAACTCCGTGGACGCCGACCGCGCACACGTAGCCCCTTTTGCCCAATTCAAGCACCTCGCGCACCCGTTCCAGTGCGCCTTCCAGGTCGAGCGCATCCACTCCGACCCCAAGCACGTTTGCGCGGCGCCGATGGGAGACGGCTGGCGTAGTCGGTATACCCCCTTGGTTGCTATGAGTCGAAGCGGTCCGTTTGTGGCTCCACGTCACCGCACCTCCTCAATGAGCTCAACGGGAGCGGCCGGGATCGAGGCGCTCGCGGGCCGTTTGCCAAGCAGCATGGCTAGAGGGAAGTACACGAGACACGTGATCGGCCCATAAAACAATCGGCCCCATGCCAATCCGTAGAGGCCGTATCGGCGCGAGAGGCAATACATCGCGATGCTCATCAACGCCCCGCCGGCAAGAATGAACCACGTCACGCTTTTCACTCGTCCCAGCGCAAACATTGAATACGCTCCCGCGACCCCAAGCCCCGATGCAGCTGTGCTCCACGCAATCACCGGCAGAAGTGGACCGCTGATTTGCGCCACGCTTGCGCCCACCCACGCGCGCAGAAGCTGTCCGCCAAAGAGCAGCACTCCGGCGGTGCTAATACCGACTATCAGCAGGTTTGCGCAGCACCCCTTGAGAATTGTGCTACGGACCCCAGTTTCATCGCCTAGGGCGTCCTTCGCTGCGATATGAGGAAAAAGAAAGTGCAGTCCGGCCGCAGCCACTCCATAAATTGGTTGGCAAAGTTGAACACAAAGCGAATACGCGGCGACGGCCACTGCTCCGAAAGCGATGCCCGAGAGCAGCCGGTCGAGCTGACCGAATACCAGTCCGGAGACCGCCTGGATCCATGCGAAGACACCGAAGCCGAGCAGGGCCATCGACGTTTCGCGCTCAAACAGCGGCAGAAGGCTTGCAGCATGTAGTAGCCCGCGCAATTGAGCAAGCTGCACGCATACTCCAAATGCGGAAATGATGCACGTCGCTGCCAGAATACTGGCCACCGAGTGTGTGGCGCGCGAGAGAATGACAGCGGCAGCCAGGCTCGCCATCCGCGCGAATACGCTCACGCCAATCGCCGCGCCATAGCGCTCAAAGCCACGCTGCGTGCTGATGCAAACGCTCTCGACGGCGCGAATCAGCATCATGATCGAGGCGAGCCGCAGGGTCCACAGGGCTTCAACTCGCAAGCCCGGCAGCCCTCTTGTGAGGCGCGTCGCCAGCAATGGGCACATTAGCCACGCCACCACCGCCATCGCCGTCCCGAGCGCCAGGTGGATGCCCATGGTGCCGCGAACAGCGCGGACCACTTTCTCGCGGTCCCCAACGGCCTTTTGTGTGGCAACGATACGAATATTGGCGTCGCCTAATCCCGAAGCAACCACAGCGCCAATGCTGATCGCGGCGCCCGCAAACATCCAAACGCCAAATCGATCATTGCCGAGTCCCCTCAGCATTGCCGGGGTCACCGCGAGCAGACCAAGCGGATATGCCAGGTAGTCCAGCGCGCCATATCCGGCGTTTGATAGTTGGCTCTTCATGTTCGGCACCGGTCGGTCTTGCGGGGGACTGTCCAAAAACCTAATGTATTGAAAGTCGGCGCAGCAGCTGTCAGAGCAAAATCAAAGAGTGTCATCTGTTTGTCACCGTGCATTGCATCCACGAGGCGGTGCATCAATGTGTCAGCACCCTTCGCGCACCAGTCGGCTGAGTCTTGCGATCGCCCAATCAAGGTCGGTGTAGCGCAACTCGTAAACCCCGGCGCCGAGCAGGTGGTCAAACATGGTCTCCTGGCGCCGGCGTTGCTCCGGAACGGAACTGGCGCGTTGCAGAAGATAAAGTCTGGCCACCTCCTTCGGGAAGGCGACGAGCTCATGAGTTGGCGTGATCCGGTTGAGAAACACAATGTGGCGCACCCGCGAACTCTGTGAAGTCATAACCCTTCGCGAAGTGGTGGTCGAAAACTCGATAGAAGGCTTGCTGGCACCCGCGCGCTGCGTTACCGCTGCGCCGTTCAGTTCGGGAAAAAACCTCTCCGACTGCGGCCGAAAGCGAGCCAGATAGCAGTTGCCCACAATCATCCGGTCGTCTCGGCCATCAACAAGGTAGCTGCCGTCATCGGTAACAAAGGTCCATCCGGCGTTCGCGCATCCATAGGAGAGGGTCGATTTTCCCGCCCCCGAGTCGCCGCAGAGTAGCAAGCCCGCTCCATCGAGTTCCACGCAGGCCGCGTGAATTCCCCAAGCATGGCGATTGGCAATTTGCGCCATCACAGTAGATTCGAGAATGAAATAGCCGAAGTAGGCGGCGTGCTCAAGGGTGGCTTGATTCACCCACACGAGAGAAAAGCCCCGGTTGACGTCAGATATCGCAAAGTTCTCGCCGTCGGCAATGTTGCTTAGCAGATGACCTCGCATGCGACAGACCGGCGCAGGAGGACAGCTGGACGAGCCCCCCTCTGTCACGCCGATGCTGATGGCGATCGGTTCAATCGAAGACAGCTGCTCAAAGCGGCCCCATAATCGTTCGGCTGCTTCTATCACCTGCTCTGAGTTGGTGCTGATCGTGACTGGAAACCCGAGCGGATAAAAAGTCTTCTGCAGCGGAAGAGGCGTGGCCGAAAGGGTTGGATCGCCGAGATCCAACGGCTCCGCACAGCCCGGTGCCTTCTTCAATTGCTCGGTTGTCAACATATCCATGCTCTGAACGGGCAATGTTTGAGGAGTGTCCTTCACCGCAATCGTCCTTCCCTTCAGAGCTGGTACTTCAGCGCCAATTGAATAATGCGTGAGTTGTTCCATTTCGCGGTCATGTTTCCAAACACGTTGCCGGTACTGAACGTCCTGTTCGAGTCTGCAAAGTCTGGCGCGCTGCCCGGGTTGAGCAACTCCATTTGGGAGAGAACATTCGGCGACTCATACGTTTGATGGTTTTCTGATTATGTCGGGGCCTTGTTTGCCAAAGCCCCGGTCCTTATACGGAACTGGTTACTTCTTAAAAACGCCTGGCATTGTCGGCTGCTTCCGCAAGCTCATTGAGTTCATTTAGGAACTGATTGCTTTGGCCAATGAAAAGACCATCGGCCGTAAAGCTTGCGACAGCCGCGACAGCGCCTGCAAACCTATCGGTCAGTGGCCGAATTATTGAGACATGGGGAAGGTCGGGGCTGATGAACTCGCACGGGACCGGAAAGATCAGACTGGGCTGAACGTCGCTCAGGGACAGATCCTCTGGTGCATTAGCGAAGAAATTGGGAAATGTAAGGCCTGATATGGGATCTGTAAATGGCGCCACCTGCGGTTGAACGGCGTTGCCGGAAAAATCGACCCACTCCAGGAAGTGAGCAATCTCGTCTCCGCCGATACCAAGCGTGATCTCGAGTACTTCCGGATCCGTCACTTTCTGGCTCATGGCTGCATAAAGACTCGAGCCGCCCTGCTCAATCATTCCAAAGTGAAATGCTGCGACATTCGCGATCGCCTGAATATGTGCATTGCCGGGCACCTGGAAATTCGGGTCGAGAATGCCGAAGTCAGCGTTGTTTCTCGGAATTGCCGGAACGTCCTTGAGGATGAGCGCTTGAGGAAAGGCGGCGCCAAGGTCTGGATTGGTCGCACTGCGGTAGCGAACGTACCAACTGGTGTCAACGTTAAGATGCAGGAGGTTCGTAAGTCGTTTGATGCCGGAGGACCCGGCGGCGGTGCTTCCCTCCAACGTGCGGAATCGGTCAAAATCGACGGGCTCGGCGCCTCTTGACTCAAGATAGGCATTCAGGAAGGCGGCGTGGCTCACCTCATCGAGTGTGTTGCTGGTGATGTATTGCGGACCATCGGAATCGAGGTTAGACAGTGCAACCTGATAGGTGTTCATTGTCTGAGCCGGGTCCACCTCAACAGGAGGATTCTTGCCGATACCGCCCAGTTCCGCATACTGAGTCCAAAGATCGGCTTCGATCAGTTCGGCCGCGGCCAGAAACCGGAGAATAGCGGCATCCCCCCAACTGAGACGACCACCCGATGATCCTCTTTGTGCACGAGCCGGTGTTGAATTTGTTAACAATCCAGCGCCAATTGTAGCTGCGCCACCTGCCATGAGGCCGCCCCTCATGAAAGAACGACGGTCGAGTGAATTCTTGGCATTGTTTTTGGAATTCTTCATTTTGCTCTCCCAGAACAGATTCTGAGTAACTGTGGGTGTGAATTACGAGTTCACCCGCTAGTGAAGATAGCCATTCATATGCCTGGTGCGTGTCATCGGATTGTCAGACCAAGGTCTTTGTATTGTTTCTAAGTCAACCATGCCGGCCGGGTGGCAGAGAACACCGTGTTATCGGTCGCAAATCATCTTTGCTTTGCATCTGCATAAGGCTAGTAACTGCCCTCCTCAATGAAGAGCAAGTTCGTCTTCCTCGTCTCGCGCTCTCCTCGACGAGATTGCGACTCTGAATACCCGCTCATACCGAACCGATTTGATCCACACCTAATGGCCGGAATAAACTACCCCATCGGCGGTAACCGGCGTCGCTCGAAGCGAAGCCGCCTCGCTTTGCGATTCGAGATCAGATGTCATAGCGGCGGGGAGCGGGATGCGCTCTACGATCTCGATGCCGTACCTTTCGAGCGCCGTCAAAGGACCGGTATGGTTGGTCATCAGGCGGATACGGCGAAGATTGAGATCAAGCAGGATTTGCGCCCCTATCCCAATTTCTCGTAGACTAAGCCGCCTGCCCTCCGTGGAGATTTGATCTTTCTCTTCCTTGTGAGGCTCCAACGCATCCGCACCATCAATTCGTTCCTGTGAGAATCCGAGTGAGTTCTGACGCAGATAAATCACGGCACCAACCCCCTCGCCGACGATTCTCTGCAAAGACAAACGAATGTTCGAGGGACCTTCACACGACGAAGCATGCATTCGAACAAGGGCTGGCTTATCAGAGCACGCGACATCACCATGCACCAGCGCGGCGCGTGACTCGTGATCGAGGTCAGTGGTGTAAGCGATCAGTGAGAATTCGCCAAAACTGGTTGGCAGAACAGCAGTTCCCTTTCGGTGGACGGAACGCTCATGAGCCATCCGGTGGCGGATTAAATCCGCTACAGTGATCATCTTCAAACCGTGCGCTTTGCAGAAATCGATCAGGTCCGGCACCCTGGCCATCGTGCCGTCATCGTTCATTATTTCGCAAATCACACCCGCGGGCGCCAGGCCTGCGAGACGCGCCAAATCTACGGATGCTTCGGTCTGGCCGGCCCGTACAAGCACCCCGCCCCGTTGGGCTTTCAGAGGAAAGACATGGCCTGGACGACCGAGTTCTGAAGGATGAGTCTTGGGATCGATTGCGCATAGGATTGTCTCAGCCCGATCGTGAGCCGAAATTCCAGTAGTAACTCCGCGACCAAGAGCATCGATTGACTCGGTAAACGCAGTGCCAAACCGTGCCGTGTTCTGTGCGGCCATTGGTTGCAGTTGAAGATGATCCAGACGCTCCGGAGTCATGGAAAGGCAAATTAGCCCCCGGCCATATTTCGCCATAAAATTCACCGCTTCCGGCGTGATCTTCTCTGCGGCCATGGTGAGGTCTCCCTCGTTTTCACGGTCTTCGTCGTCGACCACGACGACCATGCGCCCGGCACGAATCTCGTTGATAGCGCTCTTAACATCCACGAAGGGTGAACACGTAGTCATGCGAAACCTCTTTGATTACCAATTGAGCAGTTACAGACCGCCTGTCAGGCGCAGAACTGGCGCCAGGTAACCTTGGTAGGCGCTTCAGCACAATGTATCGGCGTCCTCATAGCGGAGTTGTCAGTTTGTGGTCATACGATTGTCACAAAGTCAATCATGTGCAATGTTCGTCAGGTGGTTGCCGAATCGCCGGGGAGGAACTTCTTGTCGGCATGGCCTGGGATGTGCGATGCAGAGGAATCAAACTTCGAGTCAAGTGCATCCAAATCACCTCGACGACTCTTCTCGGGGGAATATGTGCCGGCTGCAACCCTTGAGCCTTTTCAGGGTCTCAAGATCGAGACTTGGACCACTCGCGGCGAAGGGGCCGCGACCGGGGTATTTCAAGCAAGAGAAGTTAGCAAACTGGTGACAAGAGGATGACAACTTGCGCTCGTGCTGCGGCCTAGAATCACGAACTGAAGGCCAGAGAGGGTTTCCGTGCCCAGTAGTTCCGACCGCTGGTTTCTCCCTCTGCTCCTGAATTATCCCCTGGAGAGTGAAATATGCTGGTTCGCAAAATCGCAGTCGCCCCTTGCGTCGGCCTCGTTCTTCTTATGGTTCCGGCCCTGGCCCAAGCACAGTATCAACTTACCAACCTGGTTTCGAATCAATTCGATGAACACCCCGCGAACACCGATCCACTCCTGGTCAACGCCTGGGGATTGGCCCGCAGCGCCGGATCGCCTTGGTGGGTCAGCGATAACCTCTCCGGCTGGTCAACTCTCTATAGTGCGGCCGGAACACCAGTAGCGCTCAGGGTTTTGATTCCTACCGCCGGAAACGGACCGGTTGATCCGACAGGCGGCAACGGCGTTGGAACACCGACGGGAATCGTTGCCAACGCATCGAAGACAGACTTCCAGGTTTCGGGCGTCTCCTCGTCTTTCATCTTTGCCACACTGGATGGCACGATCAGCGCATGGCCGGGCCTGAACAGGAACCTGGCGACCCTCAAAGTGGATAACTCGGCCAACAAGGCGAGCTACACAGGATTGGCCATCACCAGCAACACTTCGGGGAATATTCTCTATGCGGCGGACAACACCAACAATCACGTAGATATGTTCGATGGCAACTTCAACTGGGTGAAGTCGTTCGGAGATCCGGCAATCCCATCGAACTTCTCAGTATTTGGCGTCATGGACCTGAATGGCGTGGTTTATGTCACGTACGCCATGACGAACGGGGGCGCGGGCGGTTTCGTCGACGTCTTCAAGGAGGATGGCACCTTCGTGAAAACACTGATCCAGGGACAACCGCTGAATCAGCCGTGGGGAATTGCTCTCGCTCCCGGCAATTTTGGGCCACTGAGCAATACGCTGCTGATTTCAAACAACTCCAACGATGGCACAATCAACGGATTCAATCCTACGACCGGTAAGTTTGTCGGTACCATCAGAGACAACTTCGGGAGACAGATTACCCTTACGAACCTGTGGGGAATCGCCTTCGGCGGCGGAACCACATCCAATGGGGCAACTAACCAGCTGTTCGTCACCGCAGGCCCGGGCAAGGGAGCACAAGCCCAATTGGCCGGTACCTTTGCGTCAATCGTCTTCAATCCAACCCCTTATCCTGATCATGATCAATCCGGATAATGAGGGCCACTAGATCGGCGCTTCATCCCCACGAACTCCGGGATCTTATTATCTGAAATGACGAGGTCGATCGTCCCTGCCAACTTGGCGTTGTGGTGCGCGGCCGTGATCTTGTCGTCGTTGTCCGTGGAGTCGTTCTTAATCAGATAACGGGTGATTGCCTTGGCCATTGCAGGTGTCACCTGGACGTCTCGCGTCGGTTTGAAGGACCTCGCCAGGGAAGTAATCCACGTCAGCCCGTCTGGGTTTGGCCGAAATAGCCTCGGCAATTTCCTTCTGCAGACCAGCCACAAACCTTATAAACCTCGGCGGCGACCAGCTTGGCGCGGGCCGTCGCATCGCCTGCAATGGCCGCCACAACATCGTTGGTCAGCAGATCATCGAGGCGACTCTCGAGGTCTTTTTTACCATCGCCAGCTTCTCAAACGAGAAATTCCCGATGACAGCAAACGGCTGCACGCTGAATCCCGGAACCTTCCGGGCGGGCGCGGCCATCAGAGTGAGGATGGCGTCGGGGTCAACACGTGATTCATCGAAGCCCTCGCCGTCCAGACCATTCAGTTCTGGATGGAAGGCGTCGAGAACCTCGTCGGGATCGACAATTAGACTTCGCCGATCTTCTTTACCCACATGATGAAGACTGAACCGAGCTTTGGAACAGACTAAGTTCCGGATCACCTATCCTGCCGCTCTCCGATATTTGTCTGATCGCCTGTCTTGGTGGTGGAGGCCTCAAAGATGCTCTGAATAGATTCATCCAGCAGGGCGTTGAACTCGGCATCGGATTGCTGGACCGACAGTCCCTCTACCAGGGCGCGTGAAAAGCTGGCCACAATGCCGTGATTCCTGCGCAGGAGGTCGTTGCCTTCTTCCCGCGAATAACCGCCCGACAGCGCAACCACCCTCACGACCCTCGGGTGACTGACGAACTCGATGTAGAAGTCGTTTTGCTCCGGTAGAGTGAGTTTGAGCATAACAAGCTGTCCCGCTGGCAGTTCGTCGAGTTTCTCGAGGAGAGCCGCCTTAAGCAGCCCTTCAGCCTTGGCTTTTTCCGGACAGTGAATGTCGATTTCGGGCTCGATGATTGGCACGAGATCCTCCGCAATAATCTGCCGAGCCGCTTCGAACTGCTGGTTCACGATGTCTTTAATGCCCTCTGCGTCGGCTTGTTTCACAAAGGAGCGCATCTTGGTTCCGAATATGCGCTTCGCTTTGGCCTTGGCGAGCAGCGCAGCAAGATTGGACATCGGTTTCATCAATTGAACACCGGCCTTCTCCGCTGCAAGCCCCTGGTCCACTTTTAGGAGAGGCACAACCCTCTTCACGTTCCACAGGTAGTCCGCGCTCGGCTGCCCTTCGATGTCATTGTCCATGGTGTTCTCGAACAGGATGGCGCCAAGTATCCGCTCACCGGTGAAGCTGGGACTGGTAATGATCCGCGTGCGCATTTGATGCACCAGCGCGAACATCTCCGCCTCATTTGACCATGCATCTTCCTTGATTCCATAAGAACTGAGCGCCTTGGGCGTGCTGCCGCCGCTTTGATCCAGCGCTGCGATGAAACCCGGCTTTGTCTTCATTTGTTGAAGTTGCTGTGTGTCCATTCTCGGTCACCTCAGATTTTCAGCGTTTAAGGATACGCGTACACCAGGCCAAAGAGCCGCCCGAATTGAGCAGCACAGAACCTGGTAGTTACAGGAGTATGATCATCGCCCCGAATTACCCCCTTCTCGAGCGGGCCGGGCGAAGGGCAGGACGTTTGAAGGCTCGCAAAACTGAACGCGGTTTCCACGATCATCTTGGTGCGATCTTTGGATGACACGAGCCGTTCGGCAGTTTCGGTCTCTCCGGGATTCTTTCTTCTTCACGCAGAAATCATAGATGTTCGGAATGCCGATTCGCGAGCAAACTCTTTTCACCATCGAAAGAATCAGGTGAGCAAGACGTCCAACAAAAGTCTGCCGGTGTCGGTTATTTGTCACAGATTTGCCAGCCGCGCCAGCAGATTCCCTCCTCTTTGCGAAGGTATCGCATTAAGCCAAAATGGCTTGCTTCGCACCTCGCGGTGCAATTGTGAATCCGCACATTGGCATATCGTTTGCTACTAAAAGGTCGAGACATTAGGTGTCGATTCCTGTGTGGACAATCGCGCGGAAGTGGCTTCACATCGGCATCAGTGCAAAAGTTGGCCCGTCGGTTTCCCTTGGCCGAGGCGATGAACTCTGGTCGATGACAGTTATTGCATTCCTCGTCTTCTATGGCAATTCGATGATTGCGCCGCTGATCCCGGCGCTCGCACGAGGATTTGGAGTTCGCCCGTATGCTCTCAAATGGTTGGTCCCAGGCTTCTCTATCCTGTATGGAACCGCCACACTGTTTTATGGGCTTTTGTCGGATCGTTTCGGCCGCTATCCGGTTCTTAGAATCCTGTTGAGCCTTGCAGCGTTAACCACCTTCTCTCTCTCCTTTGCCATGACCGCACGGCAGCTCGTGCTGCTTCGACTTTTATGTGCAGCTGGCACCGGAGGAATCGCGACCATCGCACTGAGTACTGTTGGCGATCATTATCCGTATTCAGTGCAGGGTCGTCCGATGGGACGAATGTTTGCTGCGATAGCAGCGGGGATGGGGCTCGGCTCGAGTCTGGGTCCTCTTTTGAACCCTCTGCTTGGTTGGAGAATTGAGCTGAGAATACTCGCCCTCAGTTTTGGAGCTACAGCATGTTGGGTCTCCTGGTGTTATAAAAGCGATTTGCACCCAAGAATTGCGGATCACTCGCTTTGGGGATACGCGCTGGAGTATCGCTACATCGTTGATGCCCCGCGCGGTGGCCGCACGCTTGCATTCATCCTTTTCAACGGCGCATTTCACGGCGGAATCTTTGCGTGGCTTGGCGTGTCTCTGGCTCAGCGCTATCATCTGGGCGAGATCGGTATAGGACTCGTTCTCGCGGGCTACGGATTGCCGGATTTGCTCTTCGGTGAAACTATTGGTTCCTGGGCCGATCGGTACGGTCGAAGCTTTGTGGTTCCGATGGGATTTTTGGGGGCGTCAATCTGCGCTCTTCTTCTCGCAATGCGAAGCACGCCTTTGATCTCCGCCCTGATCATCACGGCCCTCTCGGCAGGGTTTGTCGCGACCCATCCACTGATGTCAAGCATCACAACGTCGCTCGATCCCAAGCGCCGAGGACAGATAACGGGGCTCACAACGTTTGCCAATTTCGTTGGGATGGGACTAGGCGCTCTTGTGTTTCGCCGCCTGATGGCGTCCGATTTCGGCCTGGCATTCGTCAGCTTCGGGTGCGCCGAGTTCGGCGTCGGCGTCTTAGCACTTTACGTCTTTCGTACGGAAACGCCAATAGCCGGCTGACCAGCGTTAGTAGATTCCCACTCGGTCGATGGGCAGACGGACGTGGAAAATTGTTCCTTGAGCAGAGGTGTCAAAGGCCACGGCGCCGAAGTGTTTGGCTACAACGCGTTGGACAGTGTCGAGGCCCAAACCCAAACCTCCGCCAAGCGGCTTAGTTGTGAAGAACGGTTCAAAGACGCGGTCTCTGTATTCCTTCGGAATCCCACGGCCATCATCCTCGATATCGATGAGAATCGTCTCGTTTTGCAGCTTGACGGACAGCCTCAGAGTGCCTTCATCCCCCATCGCGTCAAGGCTGTTGTCGATCAATGCGAAGAATGCCTGATTCAACTCACTCCCATAGCCCTGAAGCATGGGCAGCCCTGGAGCGATGTTTTTCTTGACATCCACATTCTTTAGTCGCGGATGGAGCATTATCAAGACATTGTCCAAGGCGCTCGCAACGTTGACTTCCTGAAGAGGTTGCCGATCCATGTATGAGTAATCCTTCACGGCGGTAACGATTCGAAAGATCCGTTCGCTCGCCTGAATGATCGAAGCGAGGGCTGCGTCCTGGCTTACTGTTGCCAGAAGGTCGTGCAAAGCAAGCATCTGAAGCTGAGACGGAACCGCCTCCATAAACCATTGAAGTTGAGAAATCGACACGTCTGCCTCAGCGAGGATTGGCGCTAGTTTCCAGGCCTCTTGGAAGCCTATGCCCTCCAACCAATCGCGAAGCGTCTCCTCAGTCTCACTTGCGAGCAAGGTATCGCAGGACCGAATTCGTGCACCTACGCTTGCTCGGATCGCATTCAGTCCTTCGAGGTAACGATCGAGAACCGTCTTTTCCGATAACTGCAAGCCAAGCTGATACTGGACATCGCTTCTTGCGAGTTCGGAATTTTGGCTCAACGCGAGTGCTGCGCTACGTGCAGCCGATGCCGGATTGTTTAATTCGTGCGCTAGATTTCCGGCGAGCTTACTGAGCGCCGCGAGCTTGCCGATCTGTTCTTCAGCTCTTGTGTATTCTCTGTTGCGATCAATGAGGACCCGGACAATGCGCTCGGTCATGGATGGAATTGCGGTCAGCAATTCCGAGAACTGGCTTTCGTGTAGTTCGAGTAACCATACATCGCCAGAAGCTCGGCCATCCGCATTCCAGGCATGGATGCGGGAAAAGGGCGTCTTTCCAGTAATTCGTCCTGTCCTTCCTGAGAACACGGTCACGGGGCTTGAACTGCGGCGCTTAATGGTCACTTCGCCGGTAAGAATGAAGATAAGATGGTGTGGAGGCGCACCTTGGGTGAAGACTAATTCTCCATCCCGCAAAGTTCGCTCGGTCCCGGCATCCGCAATCCATCGCAATTCCTCCAGAGTTAGTCCTTCTAACTCTTCGATTGACTGAAGAGCGGCAATCCTTAGTCCGCTATTCGACGGGACGTGATCTTTCATCGAGGCTGCTGCGGGAGGGATTCGAGTTGACATTGCTGTGCCCGATTAGGATGCGCCAAAGGAAAACAGAGAGATCAATCCTTCTGGAATGGTCGGATGCGTGAAGACTGCATCACGAAGCGCAGTGTAGGGCATCCCACCGAGCATCGCGATCTGCACGCAGCCCATAATCTCGCCTGCACCCACCCCGAACGCTGCGAACCCAAGGATGCGATCACTGTCGGTTTCCACCAAGCACTTGAGCAATCCGCGCGTCTCCATGAGACTGCGCGCGCGCAGCACCGCCGCCATCGGCACCTTGAAAAGGCGGTAGGAAATCCCCTTCGCCTTCGCTTCCTTTTCGGTGATTCCGATGCGCGCGAATTCGGGATCCGTAAATAGACAGAATGGTACCTGCCTGTCAGTAGTCACGTGGTTCCCGCCCAGCATATTGTCGCGGACCACGCGGAAGTCGTCCTCGCTAATGTGCGTAAAATGGGGGCTGCCAGCCACCTCCCCGACCGCCCACACGTCTGGAGCGGTTGTCTCGAGACGCTCGTTCACCTTGATGTATCCCTTCTCTGTCAGTTCCACCCCGGCAGATTCCAGCCCGATGTCTTTTGTATTCGGTACTCGCCCGGTTGCAACGAGGATGTGTGTGCCATCAAGTGTTTTTTGCACTCCGTCCTGCTCAATAGTCACCTGCACTGACTGCCCCGACACTCCGGAAACACGCTGAATCTTGCTGTTGAGAACCATATCTACGCCTTCGTCAAGGAACAGGTCTTGCAGACCGTCGGTAACGTCGTCGTCCTCGCTATGGATAACGCGTTGGCTGCGGCCCACAATGGTGACCCTGCTGCCAAATCGGCGCATCGCTTGCGCGAACTCCAGCCCCACATACCCGGCGCCGAGAACGATTAGGTGCTCGGGCACGACATCAAGTTCCAGCGCCTCGATGTGAGTTAATGGCTGTGCTTCCGCCAGTCCCGGAATCTTCTCAACGTTTGCGTGAGTCCCTGTGCCGATCACGACATTTTTTCCGCGCAGCAACCGTTTCATTCCATTCGGCAGCGTCGCCTCAACTGTTTTTGGCCCAACAAATCTTCCCGGGGCCATGACTAACTCCGCTCCACTTTGCTTGTAGAGAGCGAGGTGTGTATCCACAAGCCCCTGGACCATCTTGCGTTTCCGTTCTCTTACGGCGGACATGTTCACTCGAAAGCCGTCGACCCGATCCCAAACTCTTTACCGCGTCGAACATTGTGTGCGAACTGCGCCGTATGAATGATGTTCTTGCTGGGCAAACATGCGATGTTTAGGCAGGATCCACCGACATATTTGCGCTCCACGACAGCGACACGTTGACCGCGTCCTGCAAACGTCCAGGCAAGCAGCTTCGAACCAGCACCGCTGCCGAGGATCAGGAGGTCATATTCTTCTGGTTGGCCTTGAAGACTTACCATTGGGTTTGTTCCCCTTCTGCGCGCCGCGACTGAAGAGAGCCAAAAATGCGCAGGGCTTGCAAATGCCGATTGTCGTTTAGATGGCGGTGCGCCCTCCGTCCACGGCAAGGTTCGCGCCATTAATGAAACTAGCACGGTCCGTGGCCAGGAAAACAATTGCTTCGGCAATTTCCTCAGCCGATGCCGGACGACCGGCTGGGGCCTGAGCAGCCAGTTGTTCGAGACCCTCGCCCATCACGTCCGTGCCCTCTGTACGCGTGGGCCCGGGACTCACTGTGTTCACGCGAACTCCCTTTGGTCCATACTCGGCAGCCCAGGCTTTCGTCAGCAGATTGATGGCGGCCTTGCTCGAACTGTAGAGGCTCATCCCGGGCGCTCCATAATCGGCGACCATCGTTGAAATATTCACGATTGCCCCTTTCCCTCTCTTAGCCATCAGCGGGGCAAGCTCCGCGACGAGAAAATAGGGAGCCTTCACGTTGGTGGAATAAACGCGGTCGAACTGCTCTTCCGTCATTTCATGCGTAGGTCCAAAAGGAAAGATCCCTGCATTGTTAATGAGAATATCGAGCTGCCCATTTCCAAGTTCGATTGCCGACTTTGCCACTTCGCGGGCGCTGGCTGCGTCTCGGAGGTCGGAGGATATGAAATCCGCTTTTCCTCCTGCGGCCCGAATTTCTTCGACCGCCTTCTTCCCACGCTTGCACATTTCGCCCCACGACCAGGGCATAGAATACCCAGCTGCGCCAGTTTCCTTGCTGTAGCAAAACCGATTCCGCTTCGTTTTCCTCCAGTAACAAGTGCTGTTGAGGTGCAATTTGTCATGAGTAACCTCCTGGGGCTGTAGATTCACCGATGCGCTTCCGAGATTGCCTATCAAATGCCTTTGATTTCGCCGCCGTCCATCCGGACAGAAGCACCCGTCATCCACTTCGCCGCAGGTGACACGAGAAATGCCATCAGATCCGCGATCTCTTCTGGTTTGCCGAATCGAGCGATGCCAGCTTCCTCGGGGAACTTCTTCATCGCCTCGTCGATGGTCAGGTTGTGTGCCGGCGCCCACTTCTTGAAGAATGACTCCCGGCGACCCGTCATGACAGCACCAGGAACCACGCTATTCACCTGTACGCCATCTTTGATACCTTGCTCTGCGAATGCCTTTGCTAGTGCGATGATCGCTGCATTGATCG
Organism: uncultured Acidobacteriaceae bacterium; assembly: GCA_963737665.1. Lineage (GTDB taxonomy): Bacteria > Acidobacteriota > Terriglobia > Terriglobales > Acidobacteriaceae > Telmatobacter. The sequence goes on along the minus strand of CAVTTW010000009.1, from coordinate 24,480 downwards.
TGGCGACCGCAGCGAAGCCAGGCTTGGGATCGAGGGCGGCGCTTCCTGAGATCAGAACGACCGACCCTTTCGAAGCCTTCAGCGCGTCCCAGGCGAGAATCGTCAAACGGCGAGCGCCGTGAAGCTTGAGCGCCATGCCGTCATCCCACTGTGCATCCGTCATCTCGAACAGATCAGTTTGCGGAACTGCGCCCGCAATGTTGAGCAAGGCATCGATTCGGCCAAAGCGATCCAGAGTGCCTTTGACCAGAATCTCAGCGGCCTGAGGTTCGCGCAGGTCGAGTGCGCAAACCAATGGTTCGGCGCCTGCGGAGTCGACGGCAGCGGCGTCTTCTGCAGCTCGTCTTCATTTCTCGCGGCCAATACGACCGCTGAGAAATCACACGCCAGCCGCAACTGCCGTCGCGCGACCGATTCCCTGGCTCGCGCCAGTGACGATAGCAACAGATTTTGATTCTCATTGGCAGTACCCCGATTCATGTTCCCAAGTTGCAGTTCTCGCGCAGCTTCCAGAATTATGTCAACCACAAGACTCGGCGCAGTGTGCATCGGGGTATGGTCCACCTTGTGCGACCGAATTTTGCGCCCATCCGGTCCGCCATGAAGCGCTGCGTCTCCGGAGAATCATCCGATCTTCTTCCGCGATGAAGTACCAGGATGGCTTTGTCTTCCATGCAGGCGCGGGAACCTTTTCCTGAATACATTGCACGGCGATTGGCCGCTGCACCGCCGCCATAATCGCGAGTCTGGTCTGGCGAGGCCTTGTGAGCTACCGCGCGGCCAAAACCCTCCTCCGGCATCCAGATCAAACCCATGCGCATCTGGCGCAAGCTTGGGGCTTCAGGATGTGGATCGCCGCGCGATAAAAGACATCCGCAACTGTCTCACCCTCGTCGGGCGCCAATGCTGCCATGTATACCAGCGCCTTCACCCGATCATCATGGGCCGCAGCGATCACGGCGCCCGCATATGCGTGTCCTACCAGGATCACCGGGCCAGCAGTCCTCTCGATCACGCGTTGAAGAGCAGCGATATCATCGGTAAGCGATGTGAGAGGAATGGGCGCCGCGATGACGTTAAGTCCCTGGTGTTGCAACGGCAGAATGATGTTGCTCCAACAGGATCCGTCTGCCCATGCCCCGTGAACCAGGATGGCACGTGCCAGTTTGAGAGGTAGGATTCATCGCGCGCTCACCTTTCCTGCCCGCGCCCGGCGATGCCGTTCGTCTCGAGAAACTCTTTCATCGCGGCGGCGATTTCCTCTGCATGCGTCTCAAGTGGCGAAATGGCCGGTATCCAGAAACCGAACTTGCGCATTCGGAATGTCCTTTCGAAATGCTTCGGCTCCGGCGGGAATGAAGAAGGGATCGTTCTTGCCCCAGATCGCCAGCAACGGCGGCTTCGACTTGCGAAAGTACTCCTGAAACTTCGGATAGAGCTTCACGTTCGATGCATAGTCGAGAAACAGATCAAGCTGAATCTCTTTGTTTCCCGGACGCTCCAGCAGAGCGTAATCCAACGTGTACGATTCAGGCGCGACCGCTCTCCGGATTCGCTACGCCATGCGTGTACTGCCAGCGCGTTGCTTCCAGAGTCAAGATGTTTTGACGGAGCACCTCCCTGTTTTCTGCCGTCGGCTGCAGACCAATATTTCCTGATCGGTCCCCACGCATCGCCAAGACCCTCTTCGTAGGCATTGCCGTTCTGCGAAACGATGGCTGTCACTCGCTCCGGATGCCGCGTTGCCAGGCGGAAGCCGGTGGGCGCGCCGTAGTCAAACACATAGATCGCATAGCGGCTGAGGCTGAGTGCATTCGTGAATGCCTCAATCGTGCCGGCCAGCGCGTCGAACGAGTACACATATTTCCGTCCTTCCGGAACTTCCGTAAATCCGAAGCCGGGAAGATCCGGCGCGATCACGCGGTACTGATCCGCAAGGCGCGGAATCAGTTCGCGGAACATGAAAGACGAGGTCGGAAACCCGTGCAGAAGAAGAACCACGGGCGCCGACGCGTCGCCAGCCGACCGGTAGAAGACTTGGATGCCGTCCGCTTCCACTCTGTGTACGGATGTCACAGGCACGGCGGACCTGTGTGTTGCCACGCTGGCTGCTTGACTCATAAGGACTCCTCTCGCTCTGGCTGCACGGGTTGTGGTCGGTGCAAACGACGTGCCTTTAAATGCCCTGAGTAGCACCCGCAATGCCAAAAGGATGCCTTGCGTCGCGAGACCAACGGTGCAGATAATCCGTTCTGGGGCAAGAAGTTGACTTCCGGCAAAGGATTCGCATTATCGGTCTCGACTGACGAACCTGAGACGAATGCCCAACAGTGACAGAATTTGGTCGAAACCTCTGCCACGGCTTGTCTCCGGGCTAGTATCATGAACGCCCGTGAGCCATGGTCGGCACCTCCGATAACTCATCGGCTGATTGGGCCGCTACGAGTCTTCGTACATCTTGCTTAAGTAAATAGAAAGAAACGGCGAGCAGCACCACATCTTTCATAAGGAAACCCATGGGCAGGGTCATCGCGGGAAACCCGCCTGCTTGTGTGGCCCAGCCCTCGGGCCAGAATGGGATGATCGTCACTGTGCAGAGAAATGTAAACACTGATCCAAGAGCACCCAGGATTCCGACCTTCTTGTTCCAGAAGCCGGCCAGCAGCAGAATTCCAAACAGCCACTCGGAAACGCCGAGGAAATAGGCGGCTCCTCTTACTCCAAAGACCGGATACATCCAGTAAATCAGTGGTCCGTGGGTAAAGAACGGAATCAGACCCTGCGCTTCGTAATCAAACCACTTCTGATAGCCGAACATGAAGTAGACGACTACCATCGACGCTCGAACCACGTGGTTATCGATATCTCCCTGGAAGAGACGCATATTTGCGAGACGACTGATCAGCCGATTCATGGGGTATCATCCTTTTTCGTTGAGAATTTTGCCGTTCCCGAGCTGCCTTGATTGCTTTTGGCCGCAAGCGCCCGAGGCGCGGACGGAGGGAGAATAGAAACGACGATCTTCCGCGCTCCGTTGGATTGACATCACCTGCGCTTCGCTTGTGTATCATGCCTACCGACATTCCTCGAAAGCTGTCGACGAGCCCGATGAAGGCGGGTCTTGACGGCGGCATCGGATAACTTTAGAAGTTGACCGATTTCCTTGATCGCCATATCCCCTGTCATTTGCATCTGAAGCGGCGCCCGCAAGTGCGGCGCAAGGTCGTGGATTGCCTTCATAAATATGAGCCGGCGCTGATGCAGATTACAGGCTTCCTCAGGGTCCGGCCTGGATTCCTCGATTTGGAAACAGGATGACTCCGTCAAAGGGTCAGGCTGGGGGTCAAATAATATTTCGGAACGAGCACGCTTCTTGCGCAAGATCATTAAGGCGGAATTGATAGCGATTCGAGTCAACCACGCGTAGACGGAAGATCGACCCTCGAAAGTTCGGATTCCGAGGTAGATCCTTAGAAACGCCTCTTGCAAAGCGTCCTCAGCATCCTCGGAATTCCTGGTGATGGCAACGATGGTTTTATAGAGCCGACCGGAATACAACTTGTAAAGGTTCGTGAATGCCCGGGTCGAACCAGCCTGGGCTGCCGCCATAATTCTGCGGTCTCGTGCAATCGCTTGCTCCGGCGTGTCGACATTCCGTAGTGTGGAAGTATTCGAGCCATTCATGTTTTGGTTCCTCGGGATTGACCGTGATTGAGAAACTCCGACGAAGTCCATGCGCGTATTGAAATGCAATCTGCGTGCCATTGACTCGGTTGTTTGAGCGATCAAGAGATGTCACAGAAACGGCTGTTTTATGGTGGGTTAAGTTAGCTCAGGGCGGTCGGGTAGTGTTGTCGGATGACGAATCTGCGACCAATGACCGACGCTGACGGTATTCGGACGCTACTGCCGTTGGTAGAGATCGGAAGGACTCCAGCCGGAAGTTCAGGAGCAAAGATCACAGGGTGGATCGGGGATCAGAGGATCAGAAGCCATTAAAGCCGGACAATGACTGGTTTCTGCCGTCACATACCAGGATCAGGGAGACGATTTCGATCAAGAAATTCCGCGATTGTTTCGAGCAGGCACTGGATCGGCAGCCCCTTGTCAATGCACCGCGCAAATAGGACTCGGTCATCCGGGGAGAGAGCATCCACACACCCAGTAAGTAGAACGATAGGAAACCTAGCCCCTAATGCCCGCAAGCGCAGAAGTAGCTCCCTCCCGTTCAATTCAGGCATCTGAAAATCCAGAACCGCAAGATCGAAGACGGAGAGGTCGCGATGCAGAGCAGCGAGTGGACAATGGCAAATAACGACCGAGTAGCCGTGCTCTTTCAGAATTTCTCCCCGGATAACCGTGCCAACGATCTCGTCGTCCACGCACAGAATCCGTCTTCGGGATTGCTCGGGGGAGGCTCCGAGAGACTGTTCTTCGGAGACTTCCCAATCGCGATGAGGCACGCTTTTCATAGGCTGCTGCCCGGGTTTGTTTATCTGCATTGTCATCTTCTCTCTGCAGGATCAACAATCGCGGGGTTCCCCACCCTCGGCCTCGCGGCAATTACGGAAAGGTACGGGACGATTGATGCGAAACTTCCTCATTTTGTAGACCAGGGACGTCCGTTTCATTCCGAGTCTTTCTGCAGCGCCATTGTGGCCGCCTACGATCCACTTGCTGGCTTCGAGGGCGCGGACGATATGATCTCGCTCCAGTTCTTCAAGGCACGTTGTTGCCAAATTGGATCTCCCGTGCACACTGAATGGTTCCAATTCGGAGACTGGGGCCCGTAATACTGTGTGTGAAGAAAGAATCACTGCTCGTTCGATGAAGTTCTGCAATTCCCGAACATTTCCCGGCCAACGGTAGCGAACAAGCGCATCCATCGTTGCAGACGGGATCTCCTCGATGCTTTTGTTCATTCGCCGTGAGTAGAATGCGGTGAAATGGGAGACAAGTTTCGGAATGTCCTCGACTCGCTGCCGTAACGGGGGAACGTAGATCGGGAATACTCTCAGGCGATAATAAAGGTCTTCGCGAAACGTTCCATGGTTCACCATAGCAGCCAAATCACGATGCGTGGCCGCGATTAGGCGGACGTCCACCTTGTGAGTGCGGTTGCTGCCCAGCCTCTCGAATTCCTGCTCCTGCAGGACGCGCAACAATTTTGCCTGAAGTTCTAATGGAATGTCGCCGACTTCATCCAGGAAGAGCGTGCCTTTGTGCGCGAGTTCAAACCGTCCCGTCTTCTGCGCGATCGCTCCGGTAAACGCCCCCTTTTCGTGTCCAAATAGCTCGCTCTCGAGAAGCCCTAAGGGAATCGCAGCACAATTGAACTTCACAAACGCGCATCCTCGACGACCGCTTAATCTGCGAATAGCGCGCGCAATGAGTTCTTTACCTGTTCCCGTCTCCCCAAAGATCACCACGTTCGAGTCCGCCGGAGCGACCATGGACACAAGATCCAACGCCGTTTTTAGAGCGGGGCTATCGCCGATGATCTCCTCAAATTCGACGCGCCTCTGCCCCTCAAGATGGGTTCTCCACTTCAGTTGAATATCTGAAGACAGTCGATCCATGGAACATTCCTTGGCGTAGTCAGCCACGGTAGTAGCCACCTTTGCCTCCTCAACACAGATGCGATGCGAGTGCGCCCGTTCCGACCGACTTCCTGGGGAATGGCAGGCGTGCAACAGGCTGGGCGTTCAGCTGCCAATATGCTTCCTACCGAACAACCGTGCATCAACAGAAAAAGCTCCGGGCCCTATCATGGCGAGCGTCACGCCGAATGTAGCTAAGAGGATTGCGTCACTCCAATTGCCTGGGGTCACAAGAGCGGCCCATAGCTCGACTGGGGCTATCAGCAATCCAGCCGCAGGAGTCCACAAGCCCGTAATGATGAAGATTGCCAGCGCCGCTCCAATGGCATGAGGAGCAATGGCTGCAATGATAGTCGTTTCGCCAAATACAACCATTGCACCGTGAAGCAACGCAATACCGGTAACCAATCTCTGAATCAGAAGCCCCCGACCTGGCCAGCCGTTCGCGAACGTTGAGAATAGTCGCTGCAACGATGCCTCCATGCTTAGAGTAGGGTGATTCGAGCGAGAAGAAAACCTCCGGTCGTCGGTGCCGTCGATCCTACTTCTGGAGGATCAGAGCGCAATGAAGCCGCGTTTCAGCCCAATCGAGACAGCATGCGCTCGATCATTTGCGCACAACTTAGAAAGGATATTTGTTACGTGACTCTTGACCGTAGTTTCCCCTATGGAGAGACGGTTTCCGATTTCCTTATTTGAGTTTCCGACAGCTATCAACCGTAGCACCTCGATCTCGCGCGAGCTTAGCTCGTCCTCGGTCGCATGCTCAGCAAGCTCGATAGCAATATCCGGCGGTATTCTCTTTCGACCGGCATGGACTGTGCGGATTGTTTCTAAGAGCTCTCGATGCACATGTCCTTTTAATATGTAAGCCCGCGCGCCAGCTCTAAGCGCGCGCACCACTTGAGCATCGCCCGTGTAAGTGGTGAGGACGATGATGCGCGCGTCAGGAAACTCACTCAAGATGCGGTTGATCGCTTCGATCCCATTGAGGCCGGGCAACTGTAGATCCATCAGAGTGACGTCAGGACGATGTACCCGAAACTTCTCGATTGCCTCTGCACCGTTGGAAGCTTCGGCAACCAACTTCATGCCCGGTTCCGCGTTGAAGAGAGCTGCTATGCCCTTGCGGAGGAGGGGGTGGTCATCAACGGCCAGGACGCGAATCATGTCAGGTTCGCTCGCCATTGCGTCCTCCGCGGTAGAGAAGTCGGAATCGATGCCCTCTCCGCTCCTTCTCATATGCGATTGCGGCCGGAATTCGTAACTCAACTTCTGTACCGGCTCCAGCCTCGCTCCAGAAATTCAATCGCGATCCGATTCTCTCCGCCCGCTCCCGGATCCCTTGCAGACCCCAATGTCCCGGACGGCCGCCACCGTCCAGAGCTCCTGGGTCAATCCCTTTTCCATCGTCTCGGATGCGCAATCGCATTTCATGATCATCGAATCGGATTTCTACTTCTATATTGCTTGCATCGGCGTGATTGAAAGCATTCCGGATCACTTCACTGCCAATCCGGTAGGTTTCGTCCTGGATTGTCGGGGAAAGCTTCGTGGCTTACCCTCGACAATTACACGGAAGCCGGTTAGGTGCCCGTTTGTAGCGAGAATCCCTGCCAGTTCCTGCCCGGCAGCAGTCAGCAATTCTGAAAGGTCATGTTCAGTCGCTGCATCGGGACGCAGATCTCGGATGGCATCTCGGCCCTCCCCGAGTGCCTGCTCCGTCGCGAGGATTGCATCGTCCATCGCTTGCATCGCCGACTCCGGTCTTCCCGGCAGCAGGTTGCGAGCCCCTTGAAATTGGAACATGAGCCCGTGAAAGCTTTGCAACAGAGTGTCATGGAGTTCTCGGGCAATTCGTACCCGTTCATCGAGCCTCTCATTGAATCGCGCTCTCATTGCTGCCGCATACTGCCGCATTCGTAGCAGGTAGAAGGCATAACCCAGCAGAGCCAAGAGCAGGAAGGCAACCAATCGGAACCAGATGGTTTGATACCACGCCGGCAGAATCACAATGCTGAGTGCCGCCCCCTGGTAGTTCCAAACGCCACTGTTGTTGCAGGCGATGACCACAAATCTGTACGTGCTGGGCCGCAAGTTGGTATAGAAAGCGGAACGTCGGGTACCGCCTTCCTGCCAATCGAAATCGTAGCCTTCAAGCTTGTAGCGAAAGCGAATCCGTTGAGGAACAACGAAACTCAGAGCCGTGTAGCTGATCTCGATGTTTCGGGTGAGCTTTGGAAGCCGGATGGCATTCTGCCGAGGATAACTCTCTTTGTCTGCGACGACTTGCTCGATGTAAATGGGCGGCGGCAGTCGATTCATGTAGAGATGATCCGGATCAACGGTTTGGACGACACTCCCGTTCACGAACCACAATCGACCGTCGGAAGATTCAGTTGCCGAGGGCCGCACAGCGCTGGGGCCGCCCTGAAAGCCGTCGAGCGCATCGAACACGGTGGTTTTGACTCGAATCTCAGGATGGCGCCACCATCTTTCCAGTTCGCTGCGCTCGATCCTGATCATTCCGCACTGCGCATATAGCCAAAGGTTGCGCTGACGATCGAGGATCAGTGTGTTGATACGTTCGCAAGGCAAGCCGTTCGTGGTAGTCATGGCCTGCAATTTCCCTCCTCTAAAACCGAGAAGGCCTTTGGAGGCGCCGAACCATATAAGGCCTTCCCGGTCGACCGCTATGTTCAGAATTTCGCCATAGTGGGGACTGAACGCAGAAATCGTACTTTCCCTGGAACCTTCCCAATAACGAAGCTTGTTCCCGGCTATCCAGAGTCGCCCCAACGAATCAGTGGCAAGAGAGCTAAATCTCGCTTTCTGAAGTTGATCGGTTTGTCGCACTGCCCAATGACCGTTTCGAAAATTAATCAGGGACTCAGTCTTCATGCCGCCCCTCAGGGCCCACACGCCGCCGTCCGAGCCGCTCGCCATCGCTAAGATATAGCTGTTGCCGTCGGGGTTAATTTCCGAAACAAACTTGCGGTGCTCAAAAACAAAAAGACCACTGTCAATGCCAACCCAGAGCCTACCGGCAGAATCCTCAGCAAGAGAGGTAACAGTGCGTCCGGGCAACCCGCTCGTGGAGAGAATCGATGTGACGCCCCCTTGGTGCCATGCGTCCAGAGCTCCCACGTTCCCGATCCAAATCGTTCCGTCCGGAGCAGAAAGAACGGACTGAGCTGCGTCCGCGTAGAGTCCCTCACGTCTCGATATCGTGACAATGGGCAGATCGTGAAAACGATCGATGCCTTTTGATGTTGCAACCCAGATACTGCCTTCCTGATCCTGGAACAGCGATGTGACCCCGTTCCCCGACAGACCATCGTTATTGTCAAGGTGATCTGTCTTCCCATCGACAATCCGATAAATCCCCCGGTCCTGCGTTCCTACCCACAGAGCACCATTCCGGTCCACGAGCAAGCTGGACACTGCTACTTTGGCTCCATGCAGTTGGGGGAGAACGAAGGTCTTCCAGACACCGTCTCGAAATCGCTCAAGCCCAACCCCGTCCTGGGTGCTCATCCCTACCCAGAGGGAATCGTCGCGACCCACGGCCAGCGCCTGTATCCCATCAACCCCTTTCAATTGAATCGGGTGCTTCAGGCTCGATACAGTCGAAGAAGCTTACCGCCAGCGCACCAGCTGCGTGTCGGCGCCGATCCAAATATTCCCACTCAGATCTTCAACCAAAGACGCCCCATAAAGAAGCGGAACGCCGCCGCGACTGCCAAAACAACGAACCCCGCGTTCCTGGACCTGACAAAGTGCCCCATCTTCATCGCGGAATCGTGCACGTGCCAGCCAAATGGCATCTTTGCCGGTCTGAATGATCGAAGAAACCATACCGCCCTGGGTCGAATACTCCAGCAGCTTGTTGTCCTTCCATCGAAAGAGACCATCGCCCGCCCCAATCCACAGGCTGCCATCGCGCGCGCCAAGAAGAGCAAAGATCTCTGCTGACTCGAGTTGTTTCTCATGTGCAACTTCGTTCCAGGAAACGAACCGGACGCCGTCAAAACGAAACAGGCCGTTCGCGGTTCCGATCCAGACATAGCCATCAGTCGTCTGAGCAATCGACGTAGGAGAGCCGGAAAAGAACCCATCCTGGTTGCGCCATGCGGTGTGCGCGTACTGTGTCATGTGGATTGATGGGTCGACCGCCCACGTTGCGTGTGCAGCGAATAGGATCGTCGCTGCGAAAAAGCTGGTTCGCATCGTCGCACCCCGCTTGCGATCAGTAAGTTGCCAATCGAATTCCAGTGAACTGCCAACGCGTCGCTGGTGGAAAGAAGTTGCGGTAAGTTGCGCGAACATGATCCGCAGGTGTGACACAGGACCCCCCGCGCAGGATCATCTGGCCGGACATGAACTTGCCGTTGTATTCGCCCAGCGCGCCGGGTAGAGGCTTGTATCCTGGATAGCCCGTGTAGGCGCTGGCGGTCCACTCCCAAGTGTCGCCAAAGAGTTGCTTAACGCCATCGCCCTTCGCCGCTGCTGGATGCAGTCTGCCCGAGTCGAGTAGATTCCCTTGCTGCGGCACCTGGCTGGACGACCGATTCCCATTCCGCTTCGGTGGGGAGTCGGCAGCCGCGCCAGCGCGCGAAAGCATCCGCCTCGAAAAAACTTGCGTGACACACGGGCGTATCGAGGAGCACAGAGAGTCCAAACCAGCCTCGAAGCGTGAAGACGCGCCAACCCATCGGATCGGTGGAATCACGTTCCCAATAGAGCGGCGCGTCCCAGCCGGCCTCCTTCACTTTCTCCCAGCCGTCAGATAGCCAGAGGCTTGAGCGCATATAACCTTCATCCAACATGAACTCCAGATACTCACGACAGGTGACCTCTCGACTAGCAATCTGGAACGGATCGAGGTAAACCCGATGACGCGGAGTTTCATTGTCGAAGCAAAAGTCAAGCGGATCCTCCGCGTTCGACGAATAGCCGATTTCGGTCAGTCCGCCCTCGAAGCCGAGCCATCGCACATTCGACAACGGACGGACAGGCTCTTCTGGCAAAGTAGCCTCTGTCATAGAAGGGCCGCATGGGATTTGAGAAGAACGCATGCTTGATGTCGGTCAGAGCCAGTTCCTGATGTTGCTGTTCGTGGTTGAGGCCGAGGATGATGAGCCGAGACGCCTCGTCGGTCGATTGTGTGCGAATTTCTCTCGATCCCCAGATCCACGTAAGCGCGGAAATCCAGAATCTCATCAAGTGACGGACGGGAGAACGTTGTTCGTGACTTCTTTTCGGGAATGTCATCAGCGAGAGAGAGGTAATAGCTGTTGAACAGCCGGTGAAACTCTTCACGAAATGGTCTATAGTTGGCGAGAAAAGGTCGCAACACAAACGTCTCAAAGAACCATGTCGTATGAGCCTGGTGCCACTTCACTGGACTGGCTTCAGGACATGACTGGACCATCTGGTCTTCGGCGGATAAGCCAGCCGCGAGAGAACGGGTCTTCGAGCGCACGGATTTGTATTTAGAGGCCAAAGTGGACATGTTTGCCGTTTCATGTTCGAAGACTCAGGTCGCCCGCGGTCCCGTCGAAACGGCTTGACCTACGCACGACGCGACTCTTTGGAGCAGATCTCGAGCGCACCGTCGAGTGAGCAAGTTGACTGCCAACCAAAGACTTCTTGAAGATGGATGGATGAACTAACTAAGTATTTCTGGTGCCAGAAGATGCACGCGGCGCAACTTCAAGTCGCTTCACCCTGACATTGACGAAATCTGCGACCGATTTCCGCCACTGACGGGGTTTCGTCTCTGTCACCGTCGCGAAGATCTAAGAAAGAGGGATTCTTCCTCGCATGCGAGCCTGGGCCACCCCGCTATCTGAGTCGGTCGCGTGAGACAGCCTGGTCGCTCCGAACGATTCACTTGCAGTAAATCGACTGTCCACATCGCATTCGAGAGCATTGCACAAGGTATTTGACTTGGACCGGCTGTCCACGTCGACACCTGAGTGCAATCAACGGGCCATGTGGAAAAGGATATGGCGAGACCGGGAAAGCTCCGACCTAGATGTTTCTTCTGCAGGATGTTAGGTCGCCAGCGCTAACGTATGGAGCTTGGTCTTTTTTGTGATGGAGCCGGGACGGATCTCCGCCACTGACGGGGTTTAGCCAGGACGCCGTCGTGTAGTGTATTCCCTCGAATTGGTAAAGCTCTTGGAAGCTCGCAGTGTGCGCGGCCGAGCCATATCCTTGACGGGAGGATCATGCGAGATCGCTATTCAGAGTGGCGCCGGCGGGCCTCGCTACAGCGCTGTCTTGTCGAGGGATGCGGGACGGACGATCCGAAGCTTCCGCATCTTGTAGACCAGCGATGTGCGTTTCATTCCCAATCGCTCTGCGGCACCATTGCGTCCGCCGACAACCCATTTGCTCGCTTGGAGTACACGGAGGATATGGTCGCGCTCCAACTCCTCAAGACCCGATATAGGAATATTGGACTTTGTTAGGGCGCTAAAGGGATCCAATTCAGAGACTGGCGCCCGCAACACCGTGTGCGGCGAAAGGATCACAGCGCGTTCAATGAAATTCTGCAATTCGCGGACGTTACCCGGCCAGCGATATCGTACCAGCGCATCCATAGTCTCCGACGGGATTGTTTCGATTCTCCTGTTCATGCGCCGCGCGTAGAGTTCTGTGAAATGCCAGACCAGCTTCGGGATGTCCTCCGCACGCTGCCGCAGGGCGGGTACATTGATTGGAAATACTTTCAGCCGATAGTAGAGATCCTCTCGAAACGTCGTCTGCTTTACCATCCCCGCCAAATCACGATGCGTGGCCGCGATGAGGCGGACGTCCACCTTGTGAGTGCGGTTGCTGCCCAGCCTCTCGAATTCCTGCTCCTGCAGGACGCGCAACAATTTTGCCTGAAGTTCTAATGGAATGTCGCCGACTTCATCCAGGAAGAGCGTGCCCTTGTGCGCGAGTTCAAACCGTCCCGTCTTCTGCGCGATCGCTCCGGTGAACGCCCCCTTTTCGTGTCCGAACAGCTCACTTTCGAGGAGCCCAAGCGGGATTGCGGCGCAGTTCAATTTAACGAAGGCCCGTTCCCGGCGACCACTCAGATTATGAATGGCTCGTGCAATCAATTCTTTCCCGGTACCCGTTTCACCCTGAATCATCACACTTGAATCCGTTGGCGCCACTACTGACACCAGGTGCAAGGCGCCCTTCAAGGCCGGGCTTTCACCGACAATTGCCCCAAACTCGGCTCGAATTTCCTCTTCGAGATATAGTCTTTGTTTCGTTTCTTTGTCTCGATCCTTGGTCGCCCTTTCGTACTCCAACGTGTTCTCTACCGCAATCGCTATCTGACAGGCCACCTGTTCAAGCAAGACGACATCGTCGTCCTGAAAAAGATCGTTCAAGCGCCTGCAGAGCATCAGAACGCCAACCACGCCATCACGGCCTTTGAGCGGGAGATAACACCCCACCTTCAGGCCTTCCGCCATAAGGTGTCCATAAATAACCCGGCCCTCAGGATTCCCAAGAGTTTCGGGATCCTCGCGGACATGTTCGAAGCTGTCGACCCGGATGGTCTTGCCCTTTCGCAATACCTGCCCCGAGATCGAACCATTCATCGGCACCAATGATCCCTCGCGGTAGGGGCCTCTCGCGTCCGGATTGTACAAGATAGTGACGCGTAACTCGCCGCTCTCCGGGTCGGGTAGCAACAAGCGGACACGTCACATTGCATGATCCTGAATAGATTTGTCGAAAGCCCCTTAACCACTTGTCGGAGGTCCAACCTGGATGTGACGCTGCTCGTGATTTCCAGCAGCAATCGCAGGCGATCTCGTTCATGTCGTAATGTTTCCTCGTTCAGGTGGCGTTCGATTGCGATTCCCGCGATCTGGCTGGCACTCTCGATCAACTGGCGGTCGATAGGTTCCGGACTACGCACCTCACGATAGTGAATGGCGAATGTCCCAAGGACTTTGCCGGCGTTTGTGAACAGGGGCCGCGACCAAACTGCTCGAATTCCAAATGGCAAGAGCAGGTGACGGTAATGGTCCCAAATGGGGTCTGCAAGGATATCAGTCACGAATACCGGCTGCCGTCGATACACCGCGGTGCCGCATGATCCACCTTTTGGCCCGATAAGCATTGACCCCACGTGAGCGATGAATCCCGTCAGACTGGGCGCCGCCGCACAATGGAGTCGGCTCCCGTCATTGTCCGGAAGCCAGATGGTACACAATGTGCCGTCGCCCCGAGACTCGACGAGCCGGGCAATGATTGTGAGCACCTCAGCCAAAGGAGCTCCGGCGAGAATCATTCGCAGAATCTCTGAGCACCGAGCGGGAGGAAAACAGGCCTGATTCGTTCTGTACGTCTTTTTCGCCCGAAATCAGATGTGCCGGGGATTGAATTGCAGACTCCATCGGCTTTCCTCTCTCTACGCCGCTCCGAAAAAGGGAGAACGTGCTGATCGCGCGCACGCCGTAGTTGTAGTGTTGAATCCGGCGAGAACGCTTGTCAACGCGGAATACATCGACTATGACGGCAAACTCCTGGATCGAAAGCATTTGGAGGCTGCGTCCGTTCTCTGGCTGGCCCTCCTCCCTCGATTATCCGATTGTGCGGACCTGAGTTAAGCAGCTTACTAGCTAAAGCGATTTGAGAAGGCTGGCGTCGCCGATTCTTCGAAAGCTGCTCATCTAGAACATTTCAAGGGTTTTAGATGATCGCTTGAATTCTTGAAAAACCTTCGAGCTACTAATACGCAACCCGAAGATCGCATGCAAGCGGCTCCTCGATGAGCGATTAGCCGCAGTTCTGGCAACGCGCTGAGGTCTGTCAGCACTAGTCGAGAATTACATCCAGTTGCCCGGTTCTCGTTCAAGCCGGACATTTGAGCCCTAAGCGACTACTATGTTGCGTCCGCTACCGTTTTCGCCCGCTGCGTCAGCTCGGTGCGCAGCAGAGGCTTCTTGATGTATTGCGTAGGCACGGACAGGATTTGGTCTGGCAGTATCGCGTGGGTGCGGCGGCGACCGACGAGGCGAACGTAGCCGAGATACTCCCCACGGTCAGCTTCGAGAGCTTTGATCTCCGCTTCATTGTCCGGGGCTATGAGCCTGTGCCAGTCCAGCCAGAGCTGGCAACCGTCCGGCATCGTATCCGCGATTTCGATGTCCATAATTTGGGTGCGCTCCCAGTGGCGGCGCCACCAGGGTGCAGAGTGCAGGCACCAGAGATCGTTCGTCCACCAATCGCGAAGATGTTTCGGAATAAAGCTGTCGATCTCTTGCATGAGGCCAGCCCCGGCGATGCCGATAGCTCCGCCAGGCCTCACGAATCGGGCGAGGTAGTTGAGGTACAGATCGTCGGTCCCGTAGTAATAGAAGGAATCAAGCGACACGATGACGTCGAAGAATTCGTCGCTGAAGGGTAGCGACCGGGCGTCAGCATGCACGGGGAAAACGCTGTCTTCGACTCCCGCATCGCGGATTCTCTGGCCGTTCTCCGCGGCACTGAACCACAGATCGGTGGCCCAGACCTGAACGCCGAATTCGCGGTGGAGGAAGATCGAGGAGGTGGCGCGTCCGCAGCCAAGGTCGAGTACCCGCATTCCAGGTCGCAGATCAAGCGCGGACGTGAGCCACTCGGCCATCCAGAGTGGATTCGCGGCCCCGCTGATGCTGGCAAGGAGCCATTCTGGGTTGTATCGCGAAGAGCGGGGAAATCGCTCTGAAATGGTGGGATGGTCTGAGATCGTATGGGCTCCGTTCTCGAATGTTAAGCCTGTGCTGCGACGAGGGCGCGGCAAACTCAGACGACAACCTCGTGTCTGCAGCATCTTAGCGGATTGTATCGCTCACATGGACGTGTAGTCGGCGATCCAGAACTAATGCGTCGCAACCTCAGGTTTGCGCACATCGTCGATCCGAACAGCCGTCGAACCTCAGCAGGTGGTAAGTGCGATCCATGATCAATTGAAGGGCATGGGCCCTGACCTCGCACTCTTCAAGGTTTCAACATTGGAGCAGATTGTTTCCTCGTCCACGTCCCAGACCCGCTTCCCCACGCTTTCTCTCTCTTTTTTCGCGTCCATCGCGCTTTTTCTTTCAGCCATAGGCATCTACGGGGTCCTCGCCTACACAGTTGCGCAGAGCAGACACGATATTGGAGTCCGGATGGCACTTGGAGCGCGGCAGGGTCAAATCCTCAGACTCTTTCCTGGTCAGGGGTTGCGATGGGCAGCGATCGGCGCCTGCGTTGGAACGATAGCGGCGATCATGCTGGTGCGGTTTATGCGCAGCATGCTTTTCGAGGTCAGCGCCTACGATCCGTGGATCTTCGTCTCCGTTGTGCTCGGTCTGCTAATGGTAGTTTTTTTGGCTTGCTCCATCCCAGCCTTGCGGGCCGCGAAGGTGGACCCGCTCATCGCATTGGAAGACGAATAGCGCCCTATCGGTTCTTGCGCACACTCCCTTGCGCGACGTCGTCTGCTCGCGCAAGATCGCCGATGCGTTCATCGAAAGGCAGATCGGTCCTGAAATGTCGGCCCGTGTCTGGAATTCAGGGCCCAAGCCGTTCCCCAACGATGCCATGTCCAATCGGCGTATTTCGGGAGTAACCACGACAATCGATTCGTACCATGCTCACAAACGGCGCGTCATCGTCAAGTCGCTCACAGAGCCGTCGGCGCCTTCAATGAGCCATCGGGCTGGAGCCGCCAATTGAGGTTCGAAAAGTGCATCTACGCCCATCACAAGCACATCCATCTACTTTCGGAACTTATGATCCAGCAGCTTCTAATTCATAATTCCGATGAGGTCGATCAGTCCATCGGCAAGCGTGCCCCGCCAACTCAAATAATCGTGTCCGCCGACAAACTGCTGGTAGTGGACCTCGTATCCTTTCGCCAGCAACACATCGCGCATCTCTCGGCTGGTCTCAAGGATTCCCCCACCGGTTCCGTTGGAATCAAATTCGAAGGCACCAGCGTCGATGTAGAAGCGCAGAGGCAATTTGGGGCTTGCGATAAACTGCTTGGCCATCCCTCCCGTTTCTGTCGTTACACCCTCCGGTATCGCCCCGGAGTGATCGGGAGCCCACCAAAACGATCCCGATTGGCATAAAACATTCGAGAAAACCTCCGGATGCTTGAGGCCAGCGTAGACGGCGGCGAGGCCTCCAAGACTCGACCCCGCAACCACCGTTTTTCCGGGATCGTGAGTGACTTTGTAGTGGCTGTGTACCCAAGGGACGAGTTCTTGGGCAAGAAAATCAGCGAACTTTGGATTGGCGGTCAGCTCTTCGCTACGCGTCGCTTGCGAGGGATTGGCAATCAGCACCGCAACCGTGGGAGGAATCTTCCCGGCTGCGATGAGATTGTCGAGAATCACGGGTGTGGGCACTTTGGTGAGATAGGCGCTCTCATCAAAAACGACGATCAGATTGTAGGGCTGAGCATTGGCCTTGTATCCGGCGGGAAGATAGATGGACAGATCGTGATCGTTCTTCAAGAGCTCACTGTGGATCTTCTGCTTCTCGATGGTTCCAGATGCCACGCTCGGATTCTTTACGATCCAAGGCTGTGGAACTGCCCCTTCGATCTCTGCCATCGATTGACAGTCGTAGCGGGTGGCATCGGGGGCGCATCCCCATCGATGTGGGTTGAATGGATCGGCTTGAGTAGTTGCGAATCGCTGAGGTTGGAAACCCGAGAACAACAAAGGATCATTGACCGAGATGCCGTAGGTAAAACGTGCTCCGGTGGGAAGCCGGACCGTCAGGTACCAGACATCCGTCTGAGGGATCTGCTGAAAGACATAGTCCAGCGGGTAGAGCCCGCCGACCTTGAACGAGCCCACCGGGAATACGTTGCGGGTTTCTGAGTTCCCGCGCCACAGAAACGTGACCAGTTGGTGGTGGGGATCTTTGTCGATCGACTCGACCAGAGGTGTGCCTTCCGCAGCGACTTGCTTCCAGAAAGCCTCAAGATCCGCATTGCCAGCAGCAACCTGTTTTCGGAGTGCGTCTATCCTAGGGCTCGGGTTCGGATCCTGCCAGGGCTTCGGCTTCAGACGTTCATCCAGGGACAACACCTGATTCAAAGTCAGCTCGAAACTTACTGATTGAGTGGCAGTGGTCGCGGCTTCTAACCGATAAGCGCCCGCACTGTCCGCGATGAAGACCCACAAGCGCTTCCCATCCTCTGCCGGAGCAGGAAAGTGCCGGACGGCCGAGCCATCGGGTGCAAAAATCGTAAGATCGGTTTTGCCGTGCTGATCGAGCAAGCCCGAGACATAATCCCCTGCCTTGAGTTCGATCACGTACGACGAGGCCGGGCCCGACGAGAGCTGACCGCTCACAGGTTCCTTGACCTTGAGGGCTTGCTGCGCGCATGCGCACCTTGCGACGACAAGAATAAGAGCTAAAGCGATCTTCAAAGCTTCTCCTCTGTCAATTAATTGCAGCTTTGTGCCTGCGCACGTGCGTGTCGTGCTGATGCTCAGCCCACAAAGTTGAGCTCAAAATTGGAGCCGCTCCCAAACGTTGACGTCTCTTGCCTTCACCGGCTACTCCTCCTCAATTGCCATCTCACGCGAGATCAAGTGGACGATCGACCATCTGTTGCCCGGTGGAAGCTTGCCCTAGAAGGCCTTCGGGCAAATCGCAGACAATTGTCGGAGGGTTTTTGCAGTCGAGCGTCGGACCAGATCAAACTCCACGATTACTCGCACCGTAAAGCTACCAGTGGATCAAGGCGCATGGCTCGCCGTGCTGGTACATAGCACGCGAGCAAAGCAACTGCTGTGAGTAGCAACGAAACGCCTCACAAAGGTAAGAGGATCGGTGGTCCCGATTCCATAGAGCATGCTCGATATAAGCCGCGTCAGTGCCAGAGCACCGATCACTCCGATCAGAATTCCTGCGAATACAACCTTGAGGCCTTCGCCGAGAATCATCCGCAGAACATCCTTGTGGTTCGCGCCCAGAGCGATGCGGATTCCGATCTCCTGGGTTCTTTGAGCGACCCGTTGCGAAAGCACTCCGTAGATCCCAACCGCCGCCAACAGCAGAGCAAGAAAAGAGAACAAGCCAAAGAGCTCTGCACGAAATTTGGGCTCTTGGGTGAACCAGGAAAGCGCTTCGTCGACCGTCTGAACGGTTGGAACCGGAAGATTGTCGTCGACGGATTCGACGGCACGCCCGACTTCGGGTTCAACCGCACGCGGATTTGCTGCGGTTCGAACAAAGATCGATAGGGAGCCATCCGGCGCTTGTTCAAGTGGCCGATAGACGCTGGGCCTTCGGGAATAGCCCTCGAAGAGTGTGGGGCGCGCCACGTCTCCCACAACACCCACAACCGTGAGCCATGGCTCCTTCGAATCTTGATTGCCGAGCTTGATACGCTGCCCCAGTTCTGCCCCGTTGGGAAGATACGCCCGGGCAAATGCCTGATTCACGATCGCTACAGGCATCGACTTGGCCCGATCGTCAGTCGAGAACTCTCTTCCTTGAAGGAGTGGTATTTCAGCAACGTGAAAATACCCTCCGGTTACGGACTCGGGGTCCGCTGCGGAAACAACCTGGGAGTGAGCGTTGGCGCTTTCCAGGGTTACCGGTCCCATCCCTCGCTCAAAGAAAAGAGGTGGCGCGAAGGCAATGCCCTGAATCCCCGGGAGCGACTCGAGTTTGGACTGAAGGTGGTCCCAGAACCTGAGCGCGTCCTCGGGCTTTGGATAGGTGGTAGCGGGCAAGCGAAGATCCGCGGTTAATAACCGGTCGCGCTGGTATCCAAGGGGAGCAGAAGTCAAACGAAGCATACTTTGAATCAGCAAACCGGCCGCGACGAGCACTATCAGCGAGAGAGCCACCTCGATTACAACCAGGTTGCGGCTGGTGCCACGGCTGGACGCAGGATGGGAGGCAGTCCGACTCGACTGCTTGAGCACCTCATTCAGATCAAGCCGCGATGCCCTCCATGCCGGCAGAACACCAAAAAGAGCTCCAGTCACGAGTGCCAGGAGGAAGGTAAAGGCGAGGACCTCCCAGTTCAAGGAGACCGGGTTGCCGGGCGGAAGCTCCATCGCCTCTTTAAGGGTGATGAAGCGAATGGAGAGGATGGCAAAGAGGACTCCGAATCCAGCACCGAAGAGCGATAGCACCACGCTCTCGGTCAACAGTTGCCGGATGAGCCGAGACCGGCCTGCCCCGAGCGCAGCGCGAACGCCGAGTTCCTTTTGACGTACGGTAGCGCGTCCCAGGAGTAGGTTGGCCACATTCACGCAGGCTATGAGCAGGACAAAGCCCACAACCGCGAAGAGGATGACCAGGCCCTGATGAAGATTGCGGCTGGTGAGCCAGGTGAACTCCGATTGCAGGTCCTTAAGCACCGGATCAACCTTCATTGCGGCCCAGGCGGAATTTTCGACGATAGTGCGACTCTGGATGCTCACAAGCTCTGCCTGCGCAGCTGAGCGACTTACCCCGGGCTTGAGGAGGCCAAACGTCAAGATGGCTTCGTCCCATGGTTTCTCTGAGAATTTGCTATTCGGCGTGATCAGCGACCAAAGCTCGGTTTGCCTGGGATAGAAGGAAAAGTCCTTGGGCATGACACCAGCAACGGTGCAGGGCTTGCCATCGAGGGTCAGCGACTTCCCGATCCAGCTGGACGCACCGTCGAGACGCTTTTCCCAGAAAGAGTGAGAGAGAACCACTGTGCATGGGTTATTGAGATCTCGGGATAGAAAAGTGCGTCCCATCGCTGCATCCACTCCGAGAAGGGAGAAAAAGTCGACGGTCGCGGGCACGGCCATGATCTCTCTCTTCTCTCCGTGCAAGGAGAGAACGGCACCGGCGTTGCGCGCCCAGGTAGCACCTGCGAGTTTCTCGAAGCTGTGGCTTGAGCGGCTCCATTCCTCAAATTCGCGGTAGGTATCAAAGGCAGGGACCGGGTCTTTCGGCCCCTGTTCTCCGATCATCACCAAACGATCGGCATTCTTATATGGCAGCGGTTTCAACAGCACCGCGTCGACTACGCTGAAAACGGCAATGTTGACCCCGATCCCGAGCGCGAGAGTCAGCATCGCTGTCATCGTGAATCCAGGAGATTTCAAGAGCTGGCGTACTGCGAAGCGAATGTCGGCAACAGCACTCTCGAGGGTTGACCACTGCCAGACCTCGCGACTGTGCTGCTCGATGAGTGCCACGTTGCCGAACTCGCGGCGGCCAGCACTCTCAGCCTGTTCCCGTGTCATCCCACGATCCATTAAATCGGCGATCTTCTCGTCGATGTGCTCGCGAATGGATTCGGAAAGCTCGTCGTAGCGTTGACGATGGGAGAACAAGTGACGGAGCCAGCTCATGCATCCTCCTACAGTTTTGCCAGTGCGAGCACGCGGCTGATTCCGGCGAACATCTGCTCAACGCTCGAGATTTCTTTCTCAAGATGCTTTCTGCCCGCCGCCGTGAGCCTGAAGATTCTTACCGGACGACTCCTGGCCGAGGTGCCCATCTCAGACTGTAACCAGCCCGCCTTCAACATGCGCTGCAAGGCCGGATACAAGGAGCCTTCTTCAATCTGAAGAAGTTCATCGGAGACTTCCTTAATGCGCTGTGCGAGCGCGTAACCATGCATTGGCTTCCGGCTGAGAGTCTTAAGGATCATCAACTCCAGTGCGCCGGGGAAAAGGTCTCGGTATTCCCTCTTATCGGCCATGTCGGTAATAGTACTCTCAAAAGACTATTTACAACATAGTCTCCTTAAACTGCGGCAATTCCCAACACCACTTTCCTAGTACCTACTTGCAATAGTTAGCGATATAACGATAAGCTGATTGTCATGGCGAGGCCGGCGGCAGTTATTCGTTTGACGGTAGAAGAAGAGAAGGCGCTGAAGCAGTATTTGCGTTCGGGCACTTCCGAGCAGCGTCTTGTAGAGCGAGCGCGTGTGGTTCTGCTTGCCAGCCAGGGGCATGGCAGCGGAGAGATTGCAGCAATTTTGAAAACCCGCCCGGCGCGGGTCTCCAAATGGCGACAGCGCTTTGAGCGACTGCGTCTTGCCGGGCTCGATGATGCGCAGCGCAGCGGCAAGCCGCGCCGCTATGACCAAGACAGTGAACGGCGCATTCTCGCCCAGTTGGACCAGCCTCCACCCAAGGGCTATGCCACCTGGACCGGCACCCTGGTCGCGGCTGCGCTTCCCGACATAAGTGATGACGAAGTATGGCGCGTCTTACGCAAGCACGGAATCAGCCTGCAACGACGGCGTAGTTGGTGCATCAGCACTGACCCGGAGTTTGCTTCCAAGGCTGCCGATGTGGTGGGGCTCTATCTCAGTCCTCCAGAGCATGCGCTGGTCTTGTCGATCGACGAAAAGCCCTCGATTCAGGCTCTGGAGCGTGCGCAGGGATGGATCAGGCTGCCCGATGGACGGGCCATGAACGGCTTCAGCCATTGCTATAAGCGACACGGCACCACCACCCTTTTCGCCGCGCTCGACATCGTTACGGGACAAGTGAAGACAGGGCACTACAACCGCCGCAGGCGGCGCGAGTTCCTCGACTTCCTCAACGAGATCGTCAGCCAGCATGCGGGCCGCGAGATTCATGTAGTGCTGGACAACCTGAATACCCACAAGCCCAAACAGGACCGCTGGCTCAAGCGCCATCCGCTGGTGCATTTCCACTACACGCCCACCTACTCGTCATGGCTCAATCAGGTGGAGTGTTGGTTCAGCATTCTTCAGCGAAGTGCATTACGGGGCGCCAGTTTTACCTCTCCGCAACAAGTGCGCAGGGCCATCGACGAATTCGTGGCCGCTTACAACCCAACCGCCGCACCATTCGAGTGGACCAAAACAACCGTCCATTCCTCAGCCCTTAAACATTCTTACGCCGATTTACGCAAGTAGGTACTAGCCGCGTCAGCTCTGGAAACGCGGTTTACCCTGAAGTCGACAGCCTCAGAGTTGAAAGTGCGGATCAGTGAACGCTGGCCGTCTTCGTCCGAATCGTCAAACTCGTCGAATATTTTCGTAATCAATCTGATTTCGAAGATCAGCGACCCTATGTAGTGTTCTATATCTATTTAGACCGGGTTAATCTTCTACGGGTTCTCCGGGGAGTTCTTCATGAACAGAGGACTGAAGTGGAATCTGAAGATACTATGGGCGTTCGTGTTCGCAATCGCGGCTGCAGGCAGTCTTTGCGCACAGGACATCACTGGTAGTTGGCAGGGAACGATTACGCCGCCCCAGGGCACACCGCATCGCATCATTCTGAGGGTCATTCATGATGACAGCGGGATGTTCAAGGCAAAGATCTACAGCATCGATCAGGTCCTCGCTGGCGATTGGGTCGACTCAATTACCGTGCACGACTCCACCTTAGAGTTTGGGGTGATCCGTGTCAATTTCTCGGCCTCCCGAGCTTGATTGACGGGCCTGAAGCTTACGCCAGAGACTCAGTAGAGATCCTCTGGCATGTGCGATTTCAAAAAGTGCTTCGCCCCGATATCTGGAGATTCTCCGGCAAGCGAGGAACCGGGTCAAGGGCGGCGTTCCTTGCCGGCGCAGCGAACCCTTGACGCGGTCCGCAGCTTGCCGTATTCCGTTTGATCGGGGTGAAGCACTCGCAGAAGCTGCATGGTCTCTGGCGAAGGATGCCGGAGTTCGATCATCCAGCACGCTGGGCGGACGTTGGAAGTTGTAGTGGGTCCGCCATTGCGCCAGTCTCTCTCGCGCTTCGTGCAGAGAACCGAACCACTCCACGTTCAAGCACTCATCCCGCAGACGCCCGTTGAAGCTTTCGATGAAGCCGTTCTCAACTGGACGTCCCGGGCGGGTTAAGACCGCCCAGAAACTTCCCCGGCACGCCAACAGCCGGATCACCCTTGACTTTTACCAGCAGTCCGTGACCAACGAAAGGCGCGTGGCACAGGCCATAGCTTTTCAATGCTTGGTTGGGGGCCAGGATTTCAGCACCCTCCGGCACCCTAAATCGGAAGAGGAAGAAGAGGTCGCCACGTAAGTGACTGATTTTATTTAAGATATGGTAGGCACGACTGGATTCGAACCAGCGACCTCTTCCGTGTCAATCTGCATCTAACCTTTACTTTCAACAACTTAACCGCACACGGAATACCGCCTAAGCACCTGTATTTACGTGTAAGCCGTCTCAATTTTGGGTGAATCCTTGGGTGAGTCCAAAAGGCCACGGAGCCGTCCCAGTCATCCGAAGCTCCACCCTCTCCGCCATGATGGGAAGCGACCGAATCCGCTGGGTAGTCGGGATATTGGGATATTTTCAGAACGTAACCGTTGGCTGGGCAGCTCGTGCCTTGCTGAAAAGCCGGTAGCTAGGGACGCTACCGCATTCGCGTCTGCCAAAACGCTTGAGTTTCGCACCGACCTCTTCCATGCCATGATGCGGTCGAAACCTAAGTTATTGACGGTAAAGTAGTTATGAACCGGCAAAACCGGCAAAACCGGCATTCTTGGCGGCCTTTGCTGCCAAGTATGCTGCCTAATTCATCATCGGGTAATCGGGCTGATCCGTGGGCGGAAACCCGATTGATTGTGTGAACCGTCTTGCCGAGGTAGTTGGCTTAGGACTGTAAATCGCCCATTCCAGCTAGATGGCTTTGGGGAGTTGGGTTTGCAGTATGGCGCCTTTTGTGGGTTCTTGGCGCACGATGATGGGATTTTGTGAACTTGACATCGGGTTTATGCATATGTGAATATGTGCGTCATGGACGCACAAAGATCATCTCGGCTAAACCATCTTCTCCTAAGTCTGCCGGAGGGCTTCTTGGCGGATAGCACTTGGCTCCAAGCCCAGGGGATCTCCCGTTCATCGATACGAGACTATGTGGACCGGGGGTGGCTCGGACG
>CAVTTW010000008.1:0-638162 GCA_963737665.1 uncultured Acidobacteriaceae bacterium | reverse complement strand
CGCGCTTTGGCAGTCTCACACGCGCCTATTCGCTCATTGGATGGACGCCAGACAGAGACTATGCCTACATCGCAATCAACCGCTTACTGCGACGGAGACACGCAGACATTATTGCGTCGATGCTGGATCGACTGCTCGCCCTGGGAGCAACGGTTAGCGTCAGCCAGCAGACAGACTTGTTGACGATAAATTCCGAATACACGGCGTCCCTGATCCTTGCAAGATGCCGGCAGACTCGTGCAGGTAATTGCCGCTGGCAGCTTCGATTCGATGAGAGTTTGCAACCGGACATTATCATCGCAGCGCGTCTTCAGCCCGGCAATGAAGAGATCCTCGATTACTATCTGCTGCCCGTCTTGATGTCCTGACGGAGCGGTTGAGTTTGCGGCCTGACAATGGTCTGGCCTTGGACGTTTATCGTTTCACCAATCTCAACTTCTTTTTGGAAATGGCAGAGCGCGTGCGCATAGAGGGGGCCGCATGAAAGAACAGCATATCGAGATTATTTCAATCGCCCAAATTCATATTGCCAATCCCAGGCCAAGAAGCCGTGGAAGGTGGCAAATGATGGTCGCCAATATCCGAGAGGTCGGGCTTAAGAAGCCGATCACGGTGGTGCGACGCAAGGAACCAGACCCAGAGGGCAAGCAATTCGATCTTGTCTGCGGTCAAGGAAGGATCGAGGCCTTCGTCGCTCTTGGCGAAACGGCCATACCAGCTATCATTATCGAGGCAACGCGCGAAGATCAGTTCCTCATGAGCCTGGTTGAGAACATCGCAAGGCGGCCGCCCTCCAATAGGGATATCATTCGCGAAGTCCGAAGCCTTGGGAGCGCGACAATAACGTTGCGGATATTGCCAGAAAGCTCGGCATGGAACGTATGTACATTGCTGGCATTGTGCACCTGGTTGAACACAAGGAAGCTGCGCTCATCGAAGCCGTAGAGGCGGGAAGATTGCCAATCAGCGTCGCCGCACAAATAGCGACCGGAAAGGATGCGGAGATATCCCAGGCTCTTTCAGAGGCATACGAATCGGGGCAATTGAGAGGAACAAAATTGGCCGCTGCACGGCGCTTAATCGCCAAGCGAATCGAGAAGAGGCAGAAGGCGGGCAAGGCAGAAGATGTCCGGCGCAAAGTCACAGGCAACATGCTGGTCGAGGTGTACAAACAGAGGGTTCGCGAGCAAAAGGCTCTGATCGCGAAGGCGGAGACGACAAAAGAGCGCCTTCTTTTGCTCACATCTGTCATGCGGCAACTTCTGGACGACGAAAACTTCATCACTCTACTGCGGGCGGAAGGTATCAACGACATGCCCAAGCAGCTTAAGGCTCGACTAGAGTAGGGGAAATCGCGATGTCACACGATTCTGTGAAAGCGGCTTTTGAAAAGCAAGTCGTATTGCTGCCACTCGATATCATTGCCCCGCAGAAGGAGGTCACGCAAGGTCATCGAAGCGGAGAGTTCTATAAGCAACTCACTGCGTCATTGAAACACGTTGGCGTGATTGAACCCCTGGTGGTCTATCCGAGAGGTCCTGGTGATTATCTTCTCCTCGATGGCCATGTGCGCCTCGAAATACTCAAGTCGATTGGGATGAAGGAGGTCAAATGCCTGCTCGCCACCGACGACGAAGCCTATACGTATAACCGCCACGTTAACCATATACCCGCCGTTGCGCAGCATTTCATGTTGTTGGAGGCACTTAAAAACGGCCTGACAGAAGAACGCATCGCGGCTGCATTGGATGTCAGCCTGGACTCCATTCGTGCAAAGCGCGACCTGTTAAATGGGATCTGCTCCGAAGCGGTTCAAATATTGGCAGACAAGCACCTCAGCCCCAAGGTTTTCTGGATCTTGCGCAGAATGAAGCCTATTCGCCAGATCGAGGCCGCCGAGCACATGGTGGCTGGTGGAACATTTACCGTTCCCTTCCAGAAAGGCGCTGCTGGCCGTCACCAAACCGGAAATGCTAGAGGAGCAAGCCGCTCTTGACAAAAAGCTACAGGCGACATCGATCGCCGCCCGGTCAATGCTGGAGGAGCAAAACGAGTTTCTTCTCAGAGATCTGAAATCGGTGGAAGAGTCATACGGAACAGATGTCCGAAACCTTCTTTCAGTGCTCTCCCCGCGTGAAGAGGAAGTCCTGTTGCTCGGGCTGCGAGGCGCTGAAGTATCGCGAGATCGCCGAGCAGTTGGGGATAGGCATAAATTCGGTCAATACTCTTTTGGCACGTGCATTACGAAAGCTCCAGGAAGCGACATCGCGCCACGTCAATGAAGAGAGGACAAAGAGATATGCCGAGAAACCGGTCACGCGAGCATCCTAACGATGAAACCCTTCTGGCCCACCTGGACGGCGAACTGCCCAACGCACAAATGCGTGCCATTCGAACCCACCTCACAATTTGCTGGAAATGCCGTGCCGCATTGGCGAGACTGGAGTCTCAGGCAGAGGCCATTTCGCGCCTCCTGGCTGAGAAGTCGCAAGATGAAATCGATCGATCTGTTCAGGCTCGGGAGGAATTCTTGCGATGGAGAGCTGGCTCCTTGAAGGTCGGCAGAGGTCTTTCTTCAGATTCCAGCCGCCTCAATTAGATGGATCTGTCGCGGGCGCTGTTCTTGCATAGGGGCGACGATCGCGGCGCCGCCGCCTGCGACAGCGACAACCTGCACTAGGCAAACCAATAAAGCTCAGAACCCGCGGGGCAGAAGAACTTTGCTTCCGCCCTCCGGGCGAGTGCGATAGACACTTCCATCCGGAGGATTGTGCGGTGAGAAAGACATGGAGAAGAAACCAGGCAGTCAGCCGTTACGCTGTGCGATCTATGCCCGGACCGCCACCGTGAAGGAACCCGACGAAGCCAACTCCATCACTCAGCAGGTTGAGAAGTGCAAACGCTTAGCCAAAGAAAAAGGATGGATTGTTAGCGATGATTCCATCTTTACT
The DNA here is from genome assembly GCA_963737665.1 of uncultured Acidobacteriaceae bacterium. Classification (GTDB taxonomy): domain Bacteria; phylum Acidobacteriota; class Terriglobia; order Terriglobales; family Acidobacteriaceae; genus Telmatobacter. Next base: position 635,211 of record CAVTTW010000008.1, on the reverse strand, counting down.
GATTCCGGAAAGTCCGGATTAACGGTGAACTCAGGGCTGAAGGATCTAATGCGTATCGCCGCTGTTAATCCGAAACCGTTCGATGTCCTTCTTTGCACTTCAATCGACAGGATCGCGCGGGACACTGATCTTGCGATCCGAATCCACGTGACCCTCAAAAGGTACGGCGTTGAAATCCGCTTTGCGGAACTTGGCGATAACGAGCCTTGAAACAAGGGCACCGCCGCACCTGAACGTATTGGAAGCAGTTGGCGACTGACCCCCTGCGAATTGTCCCTGTCGAACTCCTTCCGCGTTGTGATATGCGGAGAGCTCATATAAATAGACCTGAACCAGAAAGCGGAAGGGCCGCTTTCAACGGCCCCTCCGTGCCTCTCGGTTTATGCTGTCTTTCTTGTTTTCGTCTGCGCAGCCGTGGTGGGCTTCTTCTGCTGCTTCGCCTTCTGCTTGGCGGTAAACTCCTGCCGGACCTTCTGCCGGATCGCCTCGACGTCCACTTTGTATACTCCGCGGCATTGCTGAGCGTTTGTGCCGAATCACGGCGGGAAGCAGCAAGCAGGATGGTGATCTGGACCAACAACCTGCCCACGGTTCCTTCGTCGGCGCGGCGAAGGAAGACGAGAAACAACTTTTCAACTGAGTCCGTGTCCTTCGACTTCTTGATGCCACACTGACGGGCGGCGATTTCAAGCCTTGGCTGGTCGAGCAGGACGGCCAGCTTCTCGGCCACAAACAGGAGATCGCGTTTCATCAGACGTACCGGAACCGCAGCGACGATGGCGGAGAGAACGCGAATGCCGTCGCATTGGCGATGGCTTCCTCTCTGGCGGCGCTTCTCCTGCTCGGCCTTCCATTTGGCATCCTCCTGCGGGCGTTGTTCTGCTTCTTTGGATGATGGATCGGGCAGGCGGGATTGGCGCACACCTTCTGGATTTCGCCCTTCTCGCTGCCTTCGGTGATGATGGCCTCAGTGGTGTACTTGCACATCTTGAACTCCGGGCGCTTGCGCTTCCTCTTTGTTTGCGGCTTCTCCTGCCGGATGGCAATGTACTTGTTGCGCGGGAGTACCGGGCTGCCTTCCTGCTGCCCGCCATAAGCCGTGCTGATCTGTACCAGTTTCGGCTTTGCGGCAAGGGTCTTCTGGATGTGCGCCTCGACCTTGGCCGGATAACATTTTGGATCACTGCACGCGTCCTGCTTCCGATACTCGGCAAACAGCAGCTTGTTGTGGCCGGTGCGCTTGGGGCAATCGACGCAACTGCCGGCGGCGGGAACAAGCTGCGCATCGCGTTTGTTGAACGGCGCGTCTTTCAGGATGAGCAGGATATTCTGCTCAATCCAGAATTGAAGATTGCGGACGGGAAGCAGGATGCGCTGGGTCTGACTCCGCCGCTCTAGTCCTCTTTGAAACAGGCGGCGAGGGCCGTTCCTGCTGGTCGGCTGGCAGCTTCGCCAACAGCAGCGCATGGCCTACGCCGATCTCTTCGGCATAGAAGGCTTCGACCGCGGCGGGAACAAGGTCAGTCAACTTCAATCGAGATGCCACGAAGACGGGCGATTTGCCCGCCTTCGCGGCGATCTGCTCGATGGTGTACTTCGGCTCCTCCAGGTCGAGCAGAGCGCGGAATCCCTGCGCCTCTTCCATCGGGTGAACGTCCGTGCGTATCAGATTTTCGACCAACTGGGCGTTCCAACGCTTCGGCATCGGTGAGATTGACGATGCGAACGGGAACGGTGGCACCTCGGCCATCTGCGCGGCGCGGTAGCGCCGGGCTCCGGCGATGATCTCGAAGCCGCTTCTCGAAGGGCCGCACCAGCAAGGGCGAGAGAACGCCCTGGGTGCGAATGGACTCGGCCAGTTCCTTCAAGGCGTCATCCTCGAAGATACGGCGCGGGTTGGTCGTGGATTCGATAAGCAGAGCGAGGGCACGTCGCGGTACTCGGTGGCATTGAATGACTGGTGTTTCCATGATGGATGGCTCCTTTCGAGCGGTTAGGCACACGTTGGGTGTTGGGGCGGGCGATCCTTCGCCCGCCCGAGATAGCATCAGGCGACTTCGGCCAGTTCTTGGTTAGGGGCGCCCTCTTCGGTGGGCGCCTCCAGTGCGGAGAGAATGACGGCGGAGGCTTGCTGGATTACTTCAAGGCTTTCCGTGAGAAGAGAAGCGTTGCCGTGGTAGAGGGATATGTAATCTGCCGAAGCGCTGCCGGTTTCAAGTCCTACGGCTTTGCCTACGATGAAAGCGATAGCCTCGGCCTCGGTTTCGCGCACCGTCTTGGTGGTGGCGCTGCGCCGCTCTGCCTTGTGAAGCATTTCGTGGCTGAGTTCATGGACCAAAGTTGAGAAGGTCTCGGCCTTCGAGAGTCCCGGCAAAAGGGCGATTTTGCCTCCGTAGCTCATGCCCATCGCGGGGGCGATGCGCTCGTTGAACTCAAGCGCGATGCCCTGGCTCTCGATGAACGCAATCAGCCGGTCATAGTTTCCGCCCACGTCGCCTTTCACGCTGGCCGGTTCGGGAAGCTCGCGCCATCGGTCTGCGAAACATCGAACACGTAGGCCGAACGGAAGCCGACCAATACGGCGCGGTTCGGTGCGGTGGGGTCTTTTTCGGCCTCTTCGTCTTTCTTGCGGCGAACGCCGATGATGGGAGCGAGGATGCGAATCGCCGCGCACGCGCAAGCGCTGGGCGGATCACCCTTTGACACGGGCTTTTCTGCCATGCAGAACCTGTTTACCGGAACGGTTGCGAAAGTCGCCAGCCTCATTGCAATTGTGGTCGGCGGGTACCAGTTTGCGCACGGCGAACCTGGCGCGAAGAAGACTCTCGCCGGCGTCGCCGCGGGTACCGGAATCGCCGTTCTCGCTACGAACGTCCTGACCTGGCTTTGGGGTATTTAAGAGAACGCTATCCTCCGAAGTCTCAACACAACCATCAACCAACTCAACGCGAGGGGCCATGATGCAGACACACACTGACAACCGGCGCAGAAACCGGGTTTATAAAAGCCTGCACAAGCCCCTCACGTACCTCGGAGTAGAACGAACGCTGTTCTTCTTCGTATGTGTGGCCGCTGTCGGCGCCTTCAACCTGTTCAACAGTCTGGTCGCCGGGTTGCTCCTCTTTGCGGGCGGGTTTGCTTTCGGCTGTTGGGTGACCGGAAGCGATCCCGCTCTCCTTCGCATCCTGGCGAAATCGGAAAAGTACAAGGCACGCTACGACGCGGCCAAGCAATCTCTCCCTCGTGTGGAGGTCCGTTCATGATGCGCATCGACAAGATCATCAAGGCGTGGAAGGACTCCGCCGCTCTGAATGATCACATCAATCTCTTTGGCCCCTGGAGCGAAACGGTCTTTCTGACCAAGAGCGGAGACCTGGGTGTCTATGGGGCGAATGGGCAATTAGCGACCTGTATGCCGGGCCAGCCATGCACGCCGCAGCAGAATGCTTATGTGCAGCCGCAAATGTCCCCGTGCAGCAACAGGCGGAACAACTGGCAGCCAAGGAGCGGGAACTTGCCTACAATGCTCGGTTCGCATCCAATCTCGTCTATGCACGCTCGGCGGAATCACGGGTCGAATCTCCGAACGGTCTGATCGCGCGTTCGGAGGCAGGTGCGCCGCAGAGTCTGGACCAGGCGGCAGCTGCTCAGTCGACAAGCAACCTGGTCTCAGCAAGGCAAACGGCGGAGCAAAAGAGCAATCCAGTTGATCAACCTTCCGGCAAGCGCGGCACTGAAGTAAATATCGACGCGGCAGTTGGCCAGCCCTATGTTGTTTACGAGGGACTGACGATGGATACGATCCTGATGAATCGACTTGACGGCGACGCCGTCGGTCCGGTCAAGGTGCTTGTCTCAAATCCGGTGTATTCGCATGACCGCCAGCACGTTCTCATCCCGGATGGAACCGTGGTTCTAGGCGAGGCAAGGAAGATCGGCTCAAGTGGCTTCGGTCAGCAGCGTCGGCTTGCCGTCGTCTTTCACAGGATGATCATGCCGGATGGTTACTCCATCGATCTCGATCAATTCGAAGGTCTCGATCAGATCGGCGAACTTGGGCTGAAAGACAAGGTCAACAACCACTACCTGCAGATCTTCGGCACATCGATCGCCCTGGGAATCATCTCGGGCGCCGGCGAGATTGAGATCCGGCGGTGGCACTATCTCGACGAACGGCTCTCAGGCGTTCACGACTGGGGCGGCGTCAAGCGTCTCGCAGTCCGCCACGACCGCGCTTGATCGATTCATCCAGATCCCGCCCACGATCACGATTCGAGAAGGCCATCGCATCAAGGTCTACTTTACGCAGGACATGCTTTTGCCTGCTTACGACAACCACACGATTCCGCAAACGTTTTGAGGAGATTTGCCTTATGCGCCGCGTTGCAGTCTTCACAGTACTCATCACCGCCACACTGTTCGGGTGCGCTGGATGTGAGAGCCATCAGTCAAAGGTCGATGCGCTTCAGAAGCAATATGACGATCTCGAAGGGCAGTTCAGAAAGGATTGCTCAGAGAAGTACATGAAGGCGCAACCAACGCTGAGCCCTAAATGTGCCGACGAAGACAAAAAGGCTAAAGATGCTTGGGCACAGCTCCAAGCTGAACGCGCAAAGAAATGATGTCCTAAGGAGCACACCATGAAGATCAGAACCATCGCCGCGGCCGTGGCAATCGCCGCGGTCGCACAGATAGCTCGCGCTCAATTTGGCTCCGGCATTGTGTTCGATCCCACACAGTCCGGACACGCTGTCCAGCAAATTCTGCAATCAAAGCAACTGTACACAACCACGGTTCAAACAACGCAAAATGTGATCGCTGCCTACAACCTTGCGCAACGAATGGCTTCCCTGCCGCAGACGGTGTACAGGTCATACAGCAATCTCGGGCGTCAAGAATGGACGACACTGACTCGTCCTCTCAATACGTACGGCAATTCGCTGTCGTGGATTAGTGCAGCGTCGAACGGCTACGGCGCCGCGGCAGCAAATCAAGCCGCGAGCCTGTCCCTTCCTGGGAAGATGACCGGCTATACCTCCCTCAATCCGCAAGGGCAGCAGGCGATAGCAGCGCGAGGGGCAACGGTAGATATTTCAGACGCGGTGAATGCCAGCAATCTGCAAACGGTTGGTGCGATCAGAGCGAGCGCACTCCAGCGCGAGACAGATATTGCCCAACTCGAGACCGCAACCCATTCCGCAGACCCCGCTCAGCACACCGAAATGGCGACACTTCAGCGTATCAATCAGGCGTTGTTGATTGAACTTCGCACTCAGCAAGAGACAAATCAAATACTCCAGGCGCAGGCACTTCAGCAGATCGTCGGACAGAAAGTGCAGCAGGACAATTTGAAGGCACTTTTTCAAGCCGGCAACGGCTACCAGCAAAACTTTAATTATGTGACGCCTCAGCAGACGAGCGCTGGAACTCAATGGGCGTTTCATTACTGATAGGGCCGGGAGATGCAAATGGATTTTCTCATTCTGATCAAGAACGGTTGCGAGAACCTTACAGCGACAGTCGCTCCTTCTGTCGACGCACTTGGCCTTCACATGGTGATCGCATTAGCGACAATCATGCTCGTCTGGTTCGGAGTGCAGGAGGCGCTGGCGTCAGCACAAGGTGGTCCGGGATTTAGCCTGGGCAAGTTTCTAAACTTCTTCCTGTTGATCACTTTCGCATATTGCTTTGTGAAGTTCTACAACGGCTCAATCCCGGGCATTGGGTATTCGCTCAAGAGTTTCATCAGCGGGGGGACAAGTAGCCTTGTGGACTACATTGGGAACGATTCGACTCAAGAGGTGCAGAACACTATTCATTCTGCTCTGAGTAAGATCGGAAGCCTTTCCCCATCCTTTACTGAACCATACACGCTGCTTTGCACTTTTACGGTTCAACTTGTTCTGAGCATCCTGACTGGTCTGATTTCAGTCATCATTGCGTATGGCGCCATTGGAGCAACCATCATCGGCCTCCTAGGACCTGTCTTCATCCCTTGGATGGTTTTCGACAAAACTGATTTCCTATTTTGGGGATGGCTCAGAGCATTTCTTGGCTTTGAGTTTTACAAAGTTGTTGCAGCCGCAACGATGAGAGTCATGAGCCATTTACTGATCAACTACCTAACGAGCGGAGCAATGAATGTGGATGCGCCGCAACGATTGATCACAGTGATGCCGGGCTTGCTAATGCTGTGCTTCATCGCGGGTTTCATTCTTTTCAAGATTCCAACGATGACGGCCAGTCTCTTTTCAGGACACACGGGCGGACATGGCATAGGCGCTGGCAGACTGATTTCGGCAGCTTTACTTAAAGGGCTCTGAGGAACTGGAGAATCATGATGGCCACAACGATGAAGCATTCACCAGAAATCACCCGCGCAGCGGAGAAGTATCTCGAACAATATGGCGAGCCGCTGGTGATGAACACGTATCTGAAGATTATAGTTCTTGTGCTGGCGGCGATTTGCCTTGCACTTGCGTTCCTTGTATTCAAGAGCCAGGCTGCGCTTGCGGCCCAGCACCCGATGATCGTGCGCATCAACGATGTCGGTCGCGCCGAGGCGATCGATTATCGCAACTTCCAGTACCGGCCCCAGGAAGCCGAGAACAAGTATTACCTGTCGCGCTGGGCCGAACTTTATTTCAGCCGGAACCGTTTCACTATCGAACGCGACCAGACGAACTCACTTTACTTTCTGAACGCCGATGTACAACGAGCGGTCATCGCGCAGGAACGCAAGAACAGCGTCATTCAGACCTACGTCAGAGATTCAATGCTTCCTTTCGTCGATATTGAGGTCAAAAACGTCGTTCTTGACGACCTTCGCCAGTCGCCCTATTCGGCGCGAATTGAGTTTGAGAAGGTATATACCAATCCAGCCGATCACAGCGAAGTGAAGCGTGAACGTTGGACTGCGACCGTCACATACGTTTTCCGCGAAAACGTGAAGAACAACGAACTGGCCGTCAATCCCCTGGGGTTGACCATTGTGCGTTTTCGGGCGGATCAGGCCTTTAGCTAAACGATTTGAACCTCGCTTCGCTGCCAAGATCCTGCGATTGCGCTGCACTCAAGTTCATCGAAAATAACGGGTTACATCGTTAAACACTATCAATGGCGTCCTGCGCCCGTTGCTGCGAAGTTTCTCGTTCAGTTCCTTTCCGTGTTGTGTATTCACATCCAAGTGGGGTCCAATAGAGCCAGCCAGCCGCTCCGCGTGGATTTCAAGGAGAGCAAAATGAAGTTTTCACGCGAGCGTTTTCAAAATGGTTCATTGCGACGAGTGGGACGAAAGACGGGCCCGGATGTCTGGGAGTTCCGCTTTCGCGACCACTCAAAACCGGGTCTGCCGATGCGACAGATGACGTTAAGTACGCTCCAATACCCAACGGAGACTGCCGCCCGGCGGGCGCTGCAGGCCCAGTTGCTCGGAATCAACGGCAACGAATCCTACATCGCCCAAAGATCACCAACCTTTGGAATTGTTCTCGACAAGTTCATCGTCGAGGAGCGCCTCAAAGAAATCATGGCGCGCCGCCCCGGTGAATTCGTCGATGACGGACTGAAGTTCAGCACAACTACCGGATACCTCTCCGTGATTAAGCAGCATTTGCGGCCAACATGGGGCACGGTCCAACTCACCGACATCAAGCCGCTCGCCGTACAGGAGTGGCTCAAACAGATCGATCTCTCCCGCAAGACCAGACAAAACATCAAGGCCGTCTTCCACAGGATGATGGAACTCGCAATGCTCTGGGGTCTCATGCCCGCGCAGCGCAACCCTCTGAGTCTCGTGGAAATCAAAGGCGGTTCCAGCCGGCCGCGGCGGAAGAAGATGATCCTTACGCCGGAGCAATTCCAGCAGATCTGCGAAAGGCTCGATGAGCCATTTCGGACCATGGTGGTGATTGCGATGTGTCTGGGCCTCAGGGTGAGCGAGATTCTGGCGCTGAAGTGGTCCGACTTTGATTTTGAAGAGGGCACTCTGATGATCACCCGGGGAACCGTACACGCTCGGATCGGTCGGGTGAAAACGGAATACAGCGAAGACGAGATGCCTCTGCACCCGGCGTTTGCCGAGATCCTTTTGGCTTGGCAGGCCAGGTGTCCGGCCAGTCGAGGAGGGCTGGGTCTTTCCCAACCCGAATACCGGCGGAGTCTGGCACGCTTCGGTTCTCCAGGGAGACATCCTTGTTCCGGCAGGCAAGGAACTGGGAATCGAGCGACTTGGCTGGCACATGTTTCGGCACAGCTACCGCTCGATGCTCGATGCCTGCGGGGCGCCGATCGGCGTGCAACAGAAGCTGATGCGTCATGCACAGGTGAGCACGACCATGAAATACGGGAATGCTTACATGACCGAAAAGCGGAAGGCGCACGGAGCTGTCGTGCAGATGGTTCTTCCTGCGCCAAACGCAGAAAAAGCGGAAGCAGAGGAGCGCTTCCGCTTAACGTGGGGTTTCGTGGGGTTTTGACGGCGTATTTTTTGAGCCCAAAACGCAACCTAAGTCGCTTAGATTGTTAATTGGTTGCGGGGGCTGGATTTGAACCAGCGACCTTTGGGTTATGAGCCCAACGAGCTACCGGGCTGCTCCACCCCGCAAATACAGTCTACCAAGGTGCTGGAGGAGGGTCAAACTGGCGTTCCGCAGATTCCAATCGGCCTGTTCACGCTTGCGCGCCGGCGCACGGATCCGGAGCTTTTTGCCCTGTCGCCTGTCACTTGAGTCTCACGATAGTTCGATGGATACCAGGATCTCTCCGGCAATCCAAGCCACCGTCGGCCCGCGCAGACGTGGCGTCCATCCAGTACACTGCTGGGAACCACGGAAATGTCATTGAGGTGCGGCCCGCATGTCCCAGCTCTATGTTGTTGTTCTGGCAATCATTGTTGTGACACTGCTGGCGGTCGCGATCTACCGCACCACGCAGGTGAAGACCAAGGCGGACTACCTGGTGGCCGGCCGGTCTCTGCCGGCGCTCGTTCTGGTCCTCACGCTGCTCACATCCTGGATCGGCGCCGGATCGCTGTTTGCCGGGGCAGAGAACGCGTACAAAAATGGGTTTGCCGCCCTGTGGCAGCCGGCCGGGGGATGGCTTGGGCTGCTGCTCATCTACTTCATTGCTCCCCGGGCCCGCAAGTTTGCCCAGTTCACTCTGCCCGACCTGCTGGAAGCGCGCTATAACCAGACTGCGCGCGTACTGGGCACATTCGCCATTCTCTTCGCGTATATCGGGATCACCAGCTACCAGTTCAAAGGTGGCGGCGATGTGCTCCACCTCATCTTTCCCGATACCGTCACGCCGGAACTCGGAACCTATATCATCGCGGCCTTCGTCATACTGACCACGGCACTGGCCGGCATGTCTTCGGTGGCCTACATGGACGTAGCCATCGGAACGCTGGTGACGGTCATCTGCATCATCGCGGCTCCCTACCTCTTTCTGCAGGCGGGTGGGTGGACGGGTTTACACGCGGTTTTGCCTGCCGCAATACTTTGAACCGCTGGGGAACTACCGACTGCTGCCCAACGGGTCCGAGGGATCTGTCGGAATGGGTATCGTGCGGGGCCTCGAGTTCCTGGTGCCTACGCTGCTGCTGATGCTCGGCAACCAGGTGATGTACCAGAAGTTTTTCTCGGCCCGCAGTGAAAAGGACGCGCGCCGGTCGGTGGTGGGCTGGATCCTGGGCACCCTGGTGCTTGGAGACGCTGATCGTCGCCATCGCGGTCTTTGGACGGGCGCTCTATCCCACCGGCGAGGTGGCGCTGCACCCGCGCGAAATCATCCCATATACCGCGCGCCACGGGCTTCCGGCAGTGCTTAGGCGCGGTTCTACTGGGGGCCGTGTTCGCCAAGGTCATCTCAACCGCGTCCAACTATCTGTTTTCTCCGGCAACCAACCTGGTCAACGATGTGTTTGTCCGCTACATCACGCCGGGAGCATCCAACCGGCGCGTGCTCACCGTTTCGCGGCTGGCCGTCGTTCTGCTGGGATGCTGGGCGCTGTATCAGGCGATCTACGCCGAGAGCATTCTGCAGAAGATGCTCTGGGCTTACACGATTTACTCCGCGGCGCTGACCCCTGTAGTCCTCGCGGCGTTTTACTCCAAGCGCGTCACCGCGTGGGGGGCGGTCGCGGCCATCGCGGCGGAACCGTGGTTACTCTGGCATGGGACGTGCCCGCGGTAAAGCGCTGTTTCCGGCGGCTATCGCTGACCGGGATGCGATCTTCCCCGCGCTTGTTTGTTGCCGTGGCGGCGATGATTGTCGTCAGCCTGTTCACGCCTCCGCCCGCGGCCGCACAACTGGCGCAGTTTTCAGATTAGGCATTGCGGAAATCACGGATGGTTCTCGGCTGCCGGGCTTACACTGTGCTTGCCTATCGGTCCGCGGTCATGCCTGTTGCCCAACTCACCCTCGAAGTCCGCATCGAGCACGCGCAGTCGCTCAAGGATCGCCGCCAGGTGGTGCGGTCGCTCAAGGACCAGTTACGCCAGGGCTTCAACATCTCCGTCGCCGAGCTGGACGAGGCTGTGATGTGGCAATCCGCTACCATCGGCGTGGTCGCGCTCTCCCGCTCGCGCGACTATCTGCATGGCCTGGTCGAAGAAGTGGAGCGGGCCGCACGCCGCATTCTAAACGAACACGGTGCGGAACTTGCCGACTCCTATTGGGAGTACATCGAGAGCTGAGGCTGCGATGCCGTCGTGACCACGCCGGCTTGAGCGGCGCGGCCATCGCATCGCACATCGCGCTTACTTGTCTCGTTACTTTCCAAGGTGCCGAAAACCCGAGGTGGTGATGAACATCATCACAAAGAGGGAACAGTTGTAGCTGGCGTGTGTGAGCGTGGAGGCGGCCAGCGAGCGGGTCTTGAGACGAACTGCGCTGAGGATCAGGCTGACACACCATAACAGCACGATCGGCCCGTACCCTTTTCCCGTCTGGCCGCTGTGCACCAGCGCGAACAACGCACTAGTCAGCGCCGCACCAGCAATCATGGCAGCCAGCGACCACTGCGGATGCCCGTTGGGAAGCAGGGCGGGCGGCCGGCGACCGGTGAGCTTCTCGCCGGCCCAGTCGCAGGCTGTGCAGGTGGCCGGCAGCAGAAAGCCGCGGAAGATGATCTCTTCGCAGAGAGGAGCCAACATGACTGCGAATGCGGCCATCATCCAGGCCGCCGATGGGGAATTCAACATGCCCTGAATCGGCGAGTCTTTTGGAAAGTGGAGGAGCGACTTCAGTGCGACGGCGAGGCCAAAGCAGCAGACACCCGTACCCATAAGGAACCACCGCAGCCGCACGGCCACGGAGGCGTTCCATTGCAGGCCCGCCGGCAGGGCCTCTCCCCACAGATAAGGAAACACTGCCGCTCCCGGGACAAACGCGAACAGGTATAGAAAGAGCATGGCGCCCAGGTTGTACGCCATGTCGTGCGCTGCCAGATCGATTGACGCGATGCCCCTGAAGTGAAAATGCAACGCGATCAGGAAGAAGACGATCGAGGAGACCAGCCCCCCCAGAAGCAGCACGCCCATCAGGACGGCGTGGCCGAAGTGAGGGATCCGCGCCGGCCTTGTATGCGGCGGTGCAACGGTGAGTGGAGCATCGGGTTGCCCGGACAACTCGCCGCTGCTCGTGGCGACAGATCCCGTCCCGGAGTTATCATCGGCGACCTCGGTCGTTGCCGGGGCCCCCTCTTCGGCGATCGGCGCGCCGCGCTCGCCCACCGTGTATTCAGCGTCCAATGGAACGCTCCTTCTGTTTGCAGGTTGCGCTTATTGTAGCCACCGGCGTCTAAGTCGGAAACACCAGGGAAGAAACTTTTGTGTGACCGGCGCTCACCAAAGGAGTCTGTTCGGATGCCTGGAAACCGGGGACAATGACAGAAACATCGAACAGCACCTGCCCGCCTTTCCGGAGATCGTTTTCCGAGGTCTGGCGGTCTGGTATCCTGATGGGTTTACCCGAGTAGATTTTGCACCAGGGAGAGATGCAGGGGCATGGCTGAGCACAGGGGACGGAAACACCACCAGGACCGCGTAGCAGAAACGCTGCGGGAGGAGATTGGCGCCATGATCGAAGGCGAACTCTCCGATCCGCGGATAGGGTTCTGCTACGTCAGCGAGGTGGTGCTCAATCCCGGCGGCAAATCGGCGCGAGTATATGTCGCCGTGGATGGTGCGGTGCCCGACATTGCCAAGGCCGAAGAGGATACAGTCGCCGGGCTTGAAGCTGCGAAGGGGTACATCCGTTACGAACTGAAAGAACGGATGGGCGTGCGTCACGTGCCGGATCTTGCATTTTTTGCCGACCGTTCCGGGCGTTTCCAGGCGCGGATTGACGAGCTGATGAACCGCGCACGGAAGAGGCAGAAGGCCTCCGTGGAGTAGGCGCGCATGGATTCTTTTGAGCAGCGGCCTCGAGATCCGCAGCCGACTGCGCACCCTGCAGATTGGGAAGGCCCATCGGCACAGGGGTCGGAGTGTGCCGATCGCCTGGAATCTGAAACCACGCTGCCGGCGGATCCAATTGCTGCGATTCTCGATGTAATTCGCAGAGGAGAACGTTTCCTGGTCTGCTCGCATTCGCGTCCCGACGGCGATGCGGTCGGTTCCATGCTTGCCACCGGCATGCTGCTGGAGCAGATGGGTAAGCGTGCCGACCTGGTGGCGGCCGATCGGATTCCCGCGGTGTACCGCGATTTGCCGGGCGCAGACGCGATCCGCAATGCCATGCGCGTTCATGGCCCTTACGACGCCGTGATCATGCTGGAGTGCGATGGGTTGGATCGATCGCGGCTGCGCGGGCTTGAACCTTTCTTCCTGATCAACGTCGACCACCACGCGACCGGACGGGCCTTCGGCCACCTCAACTGGATCGACCGCGGGGCCGCCAGCGTCGGAGAACTCGTCCACCGCATAGTCAAGGCGGCGGGTGCAACGGTAACGCCGGAGATGGCGACCTGCCTTTACACGACGGTGCTCACCGATACCGGCGGCTTCTGCTATGGGGCAACCCGGGCATCCACCTTTGCGCTGGCTCAGGAACTGACACTGGCCGGCGCCGACCCCATCCGCATCGCCCAGGAGATCTATTTCTCCACCCCTGCTTCGAAACTGCTGCTTCTCGGGGCGGCCCTCAGTAACCTCAAGCGGGAGGGGCGCCTGGCGTGGCTCTGGATCACCCACCAGGACATGGTGCGAACCTGCGCGGCCGAGGAGGACTGCGAAGGCATCGTCAACTATGCCATCTTCATTCCGGGCGTAGAGGCTGCGGCATTTCTGCGCGAACTGCCGGACAGGACCGTCCGGCTTGAGCCTGCGCAGCAAGGGCCGTGTCAACGTGGCGGAGATTGCAGCCCGCCTGGGCGGCGGCGGCCATGAAAACGCGGCCGGCGTCACCCTGGATGGCCCGCTCAATCGGGCTCTCGGCGAGATTCTGGCAGAACTGCGCCAAAGCGTGACTGTACCTCGGCTGGAAACCTCAGATGACGGCATCGGTTAGGCGATAAAGGCATGTGGTGTTCAACCCTCGAGTTTCAAGGCTCTAACCTGCGGACCTGAAGTGAGTTCCCGCCGCGAATCTGATAGCCTTGTCCCTGTCGAAACCAAGTGCACTATCCGCGTGCCATCCGATTGCGGAACTGCCGGCGGAAATTGAGTTTCCAGAATCCCTGGGGTGACTTCATGGGTTGCCTGGATCCGCTGGTGGGAGATTTCTGTAAGTGGAGACTTTCCTGGAACCATCCACTCCGGTTTCGCCTCAAGGCTGGCGTGCGCGGCTGCCCAGTTGGGCTACCGCATGCGAAGCCTCCGTCTTTCTGTCCTTCGCCCTGTTCTTCCTCCTTTATGGATTGACCCCGGTGCTGGGCGGAGACGGGTTGGGCCTGGTCGGCGCCGATGAGCCGCGATACGCGCAGATTGCTCACGAGATGCTGAGCCGGTTTGACTCCGCGCATACCCTCAAGGGGCGCCTTGCCGCCTGTGTCACACCCTACCTCTACGGCCACCCCTGGCTTGAGAAGCCCGCCCTTTACTACTGGCGGGCCATGTTTGTCTTTCAGGAGTTTGGCTTCCACGACTGGGCTGCCCGCCTGCCCTCCGCCAGCTTTGCCTTTATCATGTCGGCGCTGATCTATCTGCACATGCGACGATTTCGGCGCGGCGGCCACCTCGACGCGGCCATTATCACCGTCTCCTGCGCGGGGATCATCGGCTTTGCCCGTGGTGCATCCACCGACATGCAGATGGCCGCGCCGCTCGCCATCGGGCTGCTCGGGTGGTACGCCTGGTATGAAACCGACTCCAAATTCTGGCTCTTTGATATCTATTTCTTTACCGGGGTTTCGACCCTCGCCAAGGGGCCCGTTGCACCGTTTCTGGCTATCGTGATCGTCGCGTCTTTCGCGGCTCTGCGCCGGGAGTGGTCCATTCTCAAACGGTCCTTCTGGTGGCCGGGCGTCATTCTGTACTTCGCCATCGTTCTGCCTTGGTTCATTGCGGTGCAGCACGACAATCCCACCTTCTTCCGCGAGTTTTTCCTGGAGCACAACCTGGAACGGTTCGCGACCAACCGCTACCAGCACGAGCAGCCATTCTGGTACTACTTCGTGGTCGTGGTGCTGGCGGTGATGCCCTGGACCGTGATCGCGGCCCGCGCCGTGGTGGACGGAATCCAGACCTCGGTAGCCGAGTGGCGGCTCCGCCACGCCAGCAACAAGAAGCGCAAACCCGGACGCCCCGGCGACGCATTTCCGGAATTCCTGGTCATCTGGGCATTCATTCCGATCGTCTTCTTTTCGTTTTCCCAGTCCAAGCTTCCGGGCTACATTCTGCCCTCCATCCCTCCGATCACGATCCTGACTGGCGATTATCTCTTCCGGCGCCGGACCCAGGGGCTCAATCGTTGGGAATTGGTCGGCCACGCGATGCTCTGCGCCGTGATGACCATGTTCACGCTTCTGCTTCCCTGGTTTGTTCTGCACGGCCCGCAGATGCCGCCCGCCCGCCCACTGGTGGCTGCCATCCTGGCCGCTGCCGGCGCCGCGCTGATGATCATCGTCGTGGTTAAGGGCTTTGGGGTGGCGCGGCTTCGCCTGGCGACCTCGGCGATCCTGGTCGTGTTGGTGCTCTTCCTGTATGGCGTTGGCCCCTTTTTCGGAATTCCAGCCATTGGCGCTACCAAGCGCGTCATTCATCTCCTCGACGATGCCTACTCGGCCCGGCCGGTCGCTAATCGGCTGCTCAACTTTGCCCCCGTGACCGAAACCGTAGCTGTGTTTCGCGTGCGACGCGACATGGAGTTTGGGCTCGCCTTCTATCGCAACCATGAAGTGGTGAATTATGAAGAGAGCGGCGTGCCTGACGAGCAGCACCTGCTGGTGACGCGCGTGACCGGCCGCAACGGAGTGGATCTGCACACGCCGGCTGCACTCGAGGAGTACCTGGAAGGACGCCACTACGAACAACTCTTCAGCTGGCCGGAGCAAGGGCTGGAAGTCTACCTGGTCGGCAGCCGGTAACGGCGGCGCCTGAGGCTGATTGTCAGACCAGGTGGTGACAAAGCCAGAGAAGGGCTATCATGCGAAAGCTGAGTTCTATCCGGCGCGCGCAGTTCACTGCGCCCGGAAAACTGCTATTTTTGGGGAAGCATGGCATCCGGCGTTTCCATTGAGGTTCTCGATCTTCGCCACTTCGCAGCGCCGCTCTTGCGGCCCCTGCTCGAAGCCGAGGGCGAGCTGTGGCGCCAGCGCCTGCACTGGGACTATCGCACCTCCGCTAAGCTGTTGATGCAATACCTGGATAGCCACATGTTGCCGGGATACGTGGCCATGGAAGGCGGCCAGGTGACCGGCTATGCCTTCTGTGTCTATGAAGAATCGAAAGCGGTCATTGGGGATGTGTTTGCGCTTTCGGCGCCGCCGGCCGAACCTCGGGCGCGCCAGGATCTGCCCGCCCTGCCCGAGCCCCAGGCCGCCCGCGATGTCGAAGAGACGCTGCTCAAGCACCTGTTCGAAACCTTGCAGAATTCGCCCCACGTCGACCGAATCGAATCTCAGCTTCTGCTGCATCCCTCCGGCGCCCATACCGAGGTCTTTCGCAAGGCCGGATTTTTCGTTTACCCTCGTCTGTTTATGGTGCAGTCTCTCACCGGGGTCTGGGGTGCTCCCCGTCCCAACCTGCCCGGCGGCCTGGAACTGCGCCCCTGGCGCGATGACGATCTCAACTCCGCAGGCCGGCTCATCTCCGAGGCCTATGCGGGACATCCCGACAGCCTGATCAACGATCAGTACCGCTCGGCGCACGGGTCTCTGCGTTTTCTGCACAATATCGTGCGCTACTCGGGATGCGGCGCGTTTTCGCCGCAAGTCTCGCACGTGGTCATCGAGCGATTTACCCGCGAAATGGTCGCGCTGGTGCTCGGCTCGCGGGTCAGCACGCAGAGCGGACACATCACCCAACTGTGCGTCCGGCCTCGCTACCGGCGGCACGGGCTGGCCCGGTTGCTGCTGGCCACGGCAGCCTCGGGATTTCTGCGCCAGGGAGTTAGCGAGATTTCGCTGACAGTCACCGAAGCCAATGCCAACGCCATCGACCTTTATCAGGCCGACGGGTACGAGTGCAGGCACATGTTCGACGCGGCGGTCTGGGAGCGGCCCCGTGTACGACAGTTCGACTGAGCGCAAATCGAGGGACCGGAAGGCTGCACGGGAAATACCGCCCTACCGTGCGATCAGGAACATGACCCAGCTCAGCACGATCGCCGACCCGCAAAACAGCACGAAACAGTAAAGCCCGTACCGGAACATGCGGCGCGGAGTCTCTCGCTGCGTGATGCCAAACACGGTGGACGCACTCAGGGCGAAGAGCAGCACAGACGCGAAGTGGGAAGGCGCGATCACGAGGCCTTCCTTCCCGTGTGCAGGTTGTGTGCGTCGACGGCCGCGATTACGTTCAGCAATCCGGCCACCACGATAAAGCGCGTGCCGTAATCCGCAGTGGTTACCTGCACGGAGTCGGCGCCAAGTCCGAGCATGCGGCTGATGATGTAGAGCAGTCCGTTGCCCAGGTCGCCCGCCAGCCCAAGCAGGTCAAGAATGTCCTTGGCGTTGGTGTAGAGCTTGCCCTGCATCGCTATGCCCAGGGCGAACAGGCCAAGGATGGACCCGGCAAGCAGCGCGCCGCGGTACCACTTGCGCAGCAGAAAATGGCCCGCACCGGGGACCAGCCATCCGGCAATCAAGGGCAGATAGACAAACCCGCCCTGGGCTCCGGGGCGCGAAGCGGCAGCTGTATTCCTATTTGGCGTTGTGGCCATTCCTACTCGACTATATCGTATCGGGGCATTTGTTTGCCCCGTCCACAACCTCGGCGATGTAGGCTAAGTCGCTCAGACCGTCTAGAAGAGTTTCCGGGTG
Organism: uncultured Acidobacteriaceae bacterium; assembly: GCA_963737665.1. GTDB lineage: Bacteria > Acidobacteriota > Terriglobia > Terriglobales > Acidobacteriaceae > Telmatobacter. Next base: position 617,786 of record CAVTTW010000008.1, on the reverse strand, counting down.
AATCGGCCGGGCAGCTACAGGTTGGATTCGGCTCCAGGCACTCCCGGGGTTCAGTTTCCCGTCGGTATGATCCCGGCGTTTTCAACCATTAGAACCACGGTGCGCTGGGCGGCGCGAGTCCGGTGCAAAACCGTGCGCGGCACCACAAAGCCCTGGCCGGGTGCGAGTTCGATGACGCGGTCTTCGAGATCGATGAGAAGCTGTCCAGAGACGACATAGAAAAATTCGTCGTCCTCGTCGTGCTTGTGCCAGTGGTATTCGCCCTCGAAGACACCCATGCGGACGACCGAGCCATTGACCTGGCACAGGGTCTGGTTAAACCACTTGAACGTGCAGGCATCCGCCATCGCCTGAACGTCAACCACTTCCAGTGGGCCGTGGAGGACGTTCAGGCGGGTTTCATAGGGGTAAGGTGCAGTTTCGGCCATGAGAGCGCTCCTACCAAGCAGAATAGCGGGTCATGACCGGCGTTGCAGGCAGGTCAGACGGAAGCCGCCATCTTCTCGCGCACCGCCGGTTCGGGTGCAGTGGCAAAGACAACCGAATACAGCACGCCAGCGATCGCCGCACCAACAATCGGAGCGACCCAGAACAGCCAAAGCTGCTGCAATGCCCATCCGCCGACGAAAATTGCAGGGCCTGTGCTGCGCGCCGGGTTGACCGAGAGATTTGTTACCGGAATCCCGATCAGATGAATGAGCGTCAAACCGAGCCCGATGGCGATCGGCGCAAACCCGTTCGGCGCCCGCTTGTCGGTGGCGCCCAGGATGATCATGAGGAACATGAACGTGAGCACTACCTCGGCCGTGAGGCACGCGACCAGGCTGTAGCCGCCCGGAGAATGGGCACCATAGCCATTGGAGGCGAATCCGCCCGAGACGTCGAAGCCGGCTTTGCCGCTGGCGATCACATACAGAACGGCCGCCCCGGCGAATCCGCCCAGAACCTGCGCGATGACATAAGCAGGCAGTTCCGCGATCGAAAACCGCTTGCTTGCGACCAGTCCCACGGTTACAGCGGGATTTAAGTGGCATCCCGAGATATGGCCAATGGCAAAGGCCATGGTGAGAACGGTGAGGCCGAAGGCCAGCGAAACTCCGACGAACCCGATGCCGAGGCCGGGGAAGGCGGCGGCCAGCACGGCGCTGCCGCATCCTCCGAAGACCAGCCAAAAGGTCCCGATAAATTCAGCGAAAGCTCTTTTCGATAGAGGCATGCAACGAACCCTCCCTTGTTGATTTGAATTCCTGCTGGTTTGAATTACCGGTGAAGCATACCACGAGCTGACTCGGCGAGCCGTAAAGATCAATCGGCGACAAGAGCGAAGTTTGGAGTGGCGTTAGTAAGTTCGGCGGCTTCGGGGTCTAGTGCAACCTGTCGAAACGAGTTTGCACCTTACGAGGCGTAGGAGTTTAAATCCGCTATGAAAAGATCAAACGGTTGGCTCGCGTTGTTGGGATTTGGCGCAACTGTGGCCGCGGCGGGCTGGCTTGGCGCCCGCTACAGCCCCAGGGATCTGAGAACCAGGCTCTGGTACAAACGGCTCGAAAAGCCGTCCTACAATCCTCCCAATTACGTCTTTCCGGTGGTCTGGGCGAGCTTGTACTCGCTCATCGCCATTTCTGGCTGGCGCGTATGGCGCGAAAAGGATTCTCCGGAGCGGGCCCGCGCGCTGCGCCTGTGGGCGATGCAATTGGCGACCAACGCCGAATGGACCAGGCTTTTCTTTGGTGAGCACCGCCCCAGGCTGGCCCTGGCCAACGTGGTCTCATTAGAATCCATGATCGTGAGCTACATCCTGGCCGCAAAAGAGGTAGATAGCACCTCGGCGGCATGCTTTGTCCCCTACGCTGCATGGGTGGCATTTGCAACCTTACTTAACGAAGAAATTGTGCGTCTCAATCCCCACGCCGAAACCATGCTCCCGCACGCGCGCGTGGCATAGCGGCAGAATTGTCAGGCCTCAGACCAAGGGCTCGCAGCGCCAGGACGAAACGTCCTCAGGGCGAAGATTGGGGATATAGAACTGGGTACCGCCACCGGGGAGGTTTTTGGTAGCCCCGCGAGCCTCGCCCGCCTTCCGCTTGCTGGCGGCTCCTTCGTCGATTCGCGCCATTTGCGCAAATCCGCCGAAATATGCGTAGGTAGCCTCTCCCAGCACGATGATCAGCAGGTAGGAGAGCGAATTCCAGTTTTCCTTCACGGCGGAGGTCACACGCCCAAGTTCGCGGATGCTGACCCCCAGGTGCTCAGCCAGCTTTTTGCGCTGTACCCAGCCGCCGTCGTGTTTGTAGGGCGCCATCGGACTCCACCAGGGACTGATTGTCGCTGCCCCCGGCGGCGCCAGGCTGTTGTACTCGTTGAACTTGTAGAGCTCAAACCCGGGCGCAAGCAGAACCTTGTCAGCCTGTCCGCCCTTGAAGGCGTCACGGACGTGATTGTCACCCCCGGTGCTGATCGCCCCCACCTCAGTCCAGCTCAGATATTCGTTGATCGGCATTTTTTCTCCCCCGGCAGTATACCCGCGGAGATTCTCAGCTCGTCGAAGCGCCTTCAAGTTTTTGTGCTTCTTAGGACGCCTGCCAAGTCCGCACCTCAGATTCTCACCAGCTCGCGCTGGATCTTGCCCGTAACCCAGGCTTTGCCGGGGGCGGTAAGCATGTCGATTTCGCTGCGGACGCCGAATTCGGGGAGGTAGATGCCAGGCTCGACGGAGAAGCAGGTGTTGGGCAGCAGCAGGCGCTCGTCGTGGGTCTCGAGGTTGTCGAGATGGGCGCCGGGGCCGTGAATCTCCTGGGCGATGTTGTGGCCGGTGCGGTGGGTGAAGTAGTCGCCGAAACCGGCGTTGCGGATCACGGCTGCGGGCTGCGTCGTCGGCCTCATAGCCGTGAATGGGACGGTTCGCGGCGAATGCGGCTTCGACCGTGCGGATAGCGGCGTCGCGGGCGTTGCGCACGGTCTCGAAGACCTGCTGTTCGCGGCTCGTGGGCTCGCGGCCGACCACGCCGGTCCAGGTGATGTCGTAGAAGATGCTGTCCGGCTTGTCGAGCTTGCCCCAGATGTCGATCAGAATGAAGTCGCCGCTGCGGATGGGCGCCGACAATTCTCGCGGTCGGCTCGTAGTGCGAGTCGGAGCTGTTGGCATTGGCGCTGACGTTGGGGCCGTTTTCCCAGACCAGCCCCTCGCGCTGCATGGCATCGCTGAGCCACTGCACCATGGCGAATTCAGTCAGGGTACCGGGTCCGCCGGAAGAGGGACGCAGGGTGCGGGCCATCTTGCGCCATGCCTCTTCAAGGATGGTGTCGATGGCCTTCTGGGCGACGGCGTGGCTGGCGATCTGGTCGGCGTTGAGAACCGCTTCAAACTGGCTGACCAGGTCGGCGGAGCTGACGATCTGTTTGCCCAGGCCGCGCAGGAACTCGACCGTGCCGGCATCGACCATGGAGACATACATGATGGCGTTGTTGGGCGAGTACTGCATGGCCAGGCGGGGCGCCCCGGTAAGCATGACCTCCAGACCGGCGGCCAGCTCCTGCCAGCTGGAGTAGCTGCCCTTGGATCCGGGGAGGGAGTCCAGGCGGCCCTGTTCGATGCGGTGCACCAGCTTGCGCGGCTCGCCGTCGAGCGGGATGAAGTAATACCAGCGGCGGGTGATGTGGGCCTTGGGATCGAGGCCCAGGATGCGTTCGCCGATGGGGTCGCGGTGGTGGTGGTCGTAGAAAAGCCAGCCGTCAACGCCGGCCTCGCGCAGCGCAGTCTGAATTGCCTCCAGGTTCATAGCGGCATTCTACGCGTCGGAATGTTGCGATCAGATTTACAGCGCCGCCAGCGCCGCCGCCTGGTCGGGGAACAGCCCGGCGTACTTGGTGATGCCCACCATGGTGAAGACCTTGGTGAAGTGCGGCGACAGCCCGTAGGCATAGACCTTCTGGCCGGAGTTCGACGGCCTCAATCAGCATCTGGATCACCAGGGCGATGCCGCTGGAGTTGATGTAATCCACCTTGGTGAAGTCGAGCAGGATGAGTCTTCACGGTCTGCTTGGGCAGCGCCTGGTAGGTGCCCAGCACGGCCTCCTTGGAGGTGCTGGCGATATCGCCCTCGAAGCGCAGGACGGTGACCGGATGTCCGGCCGGGGAAGTAAGCTGGTCTACACGCGATTTGGTTTCGCTCTGCACGATCAATCGTCTCCGTAATCTATTGTCTATTCCGTTGGGGGGTCCAGCCGAATGACCAGCCGGACATAACTGCTTTTCCATTGGCGCCCGCGACCCACTCGGCCTCGTCGACCAGCGCCTGGATGAGAAACATGCCCATGCCGCGGGGATCTTCTTCGCCGTGAATCTTGCGATCGATGTCGGGCTTGGGCGGCAGGCCCTTCAGCCCCTTGCCGTCGTCGATGACCTTGACTTCGAGCGAGCCCTGGCCCGCTGAAAGCACTACGCCGACGGAGAGGCCCTCGTTCAGCCGGTTGCCATGTTCCATGGCGTTGATGCAGGCTTCGGCAACGGCGGTCTTCAGATCTTCGACGCGATCTTCGCGAAAACCCATCAGCTTGGCGACGGCGGCCGCGGTGCTCATGGCCACTTTCTCGTAGCCGAGCCGCGAGGGCAGCCGCACCTCCACGGTGGTCGGTTTGGCGGAGGTGGATCGAGCGCCGCTCATGCCGGCAGCTCCGCACCGCGGCACAGCACCAATGCGGTCATGTCGTCCCCCTGCGGGCCGCCGTCAACGAACTCCCCAATGGCTGTCCACAATGCATCGAGAATACCATCGGCCTTGGGCGACGGGCATTGAGAAAATTGATCCATAAGTCGTTCCGGACCAAATTCTTCATCGCCGCGGAAGACCTCCGTCAGGCCGTCGGTATAGAACAGCAGCCGCGACCCCGGCGGAAAGGCGCAGCGCTCGCTGGAGTAGCGCATGCCGGGCAGCAGCCCCAGCGGCGTTCCCGCCGACTCAAACAAGCAGGTGCTGCCGTCGGGATGAACCGCAAAGCCGGGATTGTGGCCGGCGTTGACCACTTCGATCTCGCCCGCCTCGGGATGGAGACGCAGGAAGATGGCGGTGACGTAGCGGCGGCGCGCCTCTTCGCCCTCCATGCCAGTGATGCTGATTCATGCGCGTGGCCAGCTCGTCGAGCGGCAGGCCTGTCAAAGGCCATGGCGCGAAAGGCGGAGCGGAAGCTGGTGGACATGATGGCCGAGGCCAGTCCTTTGCCGGCCACGTCGGCGACGGCGATCAGCAGGCTGCCGTCGGGCAGCTCGACGATGTCGAGGTAGTCGCCGCCGACTTCGTAGCAGGTGGCGGACCGGAAGCCGAGCGAGTAGCCGGCGATGTTGGGCAGTTCCTGCGGCAGCAGCGAGCGCTGGATGTTCGCGCGCTGCGTCCAGATCCTGCTGCACGCGGGCAAACTCGACATTGCGCTTGTGGTTGCGGGCGTTTTCAAGGGCCACGGCGGCCTGCAGGGCCAGGCCTTCGAGGAAGTCCGCTTCGTAGATGGTCAGAGGCGCGGCCGTCGGGCGGCGCGACCACCAGCTCCGCCATGCGGCGCCCTTCGCGGTCCTGAAGAGGAAAGGTCGGCAGCATCGGAGACGCGACGGTGTTGCCCTTGGGGATGGTTCCCGCTCGTTCCCTCGGGAGCAAGTGCTACACCTCTTGCGACATCCGAGTCGATCGGGTCTCCGTACGCCAGGCCGGTGCCGGGGAAGGCCGCGCCCGCCATCTCCAGCTCGCGCACCACGATGCGCAGCACCGACTCCAGCACCTCTTCTTCGCGAATGGTGGAGTGGACCTGCCGCGACGCCTCGAGAAGGCCTGCAGGCGGAACACCTGCTGCTGCAGGTCGATGGTTTCGTTGTTGTCCGGAAGCTGAATGCCAGCCGCCATCACCCACCCCCGTGGAATCCCACTCTACCACGAGGGCGCGCGCCGTTTCCTGCGCCGGAAGTACTTCCCATTCCTTCTCCCTCGTGTGCCGGACTTAAGGCGAACGGATCGCCGCGCAATGCAAAGAGGCGAACAGGGCCCGTGGGCGTGCCAGCCCGCTGATTTATCCTTCGGTCGATGCGCAAGACCCTGTCCGTGGCCATGATCGCGATGAACGAGGAGGCCAACCTGCCTCGCACGCTCGAAAGCGTCCGATGGGCCGACGAGATCGTCGTGGTGGATTCGGGATCGAAGGACCGGACCCTCGAAATTGCGCACTCATTCGGCGCCAAAACCAGCTATCACGCCTTCGGCGGTCATGGCGAGCAGAAGAATGTCGCGCTTGATCTCTGCACATCGGACTGGATCCTGCTGCTCGACGCCGATGAGGTGCTCACACCCGAGCTGCAAGCAGGAGATCCAACAGACCCTGCACGGGGAACCAAAGTACGACGCCTACTGGATCCCGCGCCTGAACCTGATCCTCGGCCGATGGATGCGTCATGGCGGCTTCTACCCGGATCACAAGCTGCGCCTGTTCAAGCGCGGCGCCGCCCGGCTGAGCGAAGGCGTCGGCCCCCACGCGACGCCGCAATTCGCCGGCAGGCGCGGCACCCTGATGCACGACATGCTGCACTATGCCTACCCCACCATGAGCGTGTACCTGGAACACATGAACCGCTACAGTTCGGAGATCGCGCTGCTGCTGCACGCCAGGGGGCGCGACAGCCGCTCCCTGCCTGCGTTTGTATGGAACGCAGTGCTCAATCCCGCCGCGACGTTTGTCTACAACTACGTTTTCCGGCTTGGATTTCTGGATGGGCGGGAAGGGCTGCTGCTGCACCTGAACCACTCCGTCTACATCCACTGGAAGTTCATCAAGGCGTGGTGGCTGGGGCGCGGCCAGCAGCACATGGATTCGTGACGACGGCGCTAGGGGCCGGATGAAATCCCAGCCTCCACGCAAGGACGCACTGGCGCCAGCCCCGAAGTCTGCCTCTCCGCGCTACACTCTCCACGAACTCGATGTTCCCGGTTTACTGAGCGACACCGCCGCTCTGTGGATTCTTGGCGCAGCCTTCACCACGGTGACGGCCTCCGATGAAGGCGAAGCTGGGGCCGTGAACCACTACGGCGCCGGCTATGGCTTGCCCCGCGCCATTAGCGGCATGAACTCCAATTGGCTGCGCGGCTATGGCGATTACGGGTAGACTCGCTCGCGGCGATGCCGGGGCGTAGCCGGACTTCGCCAGTCCATCCCGAATAGGCATAAGCGGGCCCATCTCAACTTCTGCGAGCCGGGTAGAAATTTTCAGGATTCAGCCCCTTTTAGGGCGAGGCGCACTGCTTCAAATTCTGCGGGCGCCTCGTCGATGCCTTGCGCAAAGCTCGCGACCGTAACTGGGGCCGCGATGTCCGGAAAGTGATAGACAGCATTTGCACCGCACGGACCTGCTCCCGAGTGGCCGATGGCACGTCCTGCCTCGCCAACCTCTCCCCACATCAGTCCCAGCCCATAACCCAAAGAGGTCCAGGGGCGGCCAGGAATTGGCCCTCCTAACCGGTGGATATCCAGCATTTCGTGCAGCCTGTCCGATGACAGGATCTTCCCCTGAAAAAGAGCGTGAAGGATTTTGGCAGCATCCAGCGATGTGCCCATAAGGCAGCCGTGGTAGACCCATCTTGGATCATATTGCCGGCTCGGCGCCCAACGCACTTTGCGGAAATCAGCAGGTGTCGTCGCAAGTTGGACGGACTGCAACTTGAGGGGACCAGTCACGAAACGGTCGAGAGCCGCAGCAAGGTTCAGACCTGTGACCTCTTCAATTGCATCCCGGACGAAAAGGTATCCGAGGTTGCTATAGGCCCAACCAGACCCGGGTTCAAATTCAAGTCGGCCGGATCCAACTTCCTCCAGTAATCTGGCCCGAGACCAGGGAGGATCCCGTCGTGAGACAGCACCGCGATACGTCTGAAGATGCCCGTAGTCGGGAACTCCCGCATTATGTTGAAGCAGCTGACGGAGTGTGAAGGGCTTGCCGGGCCGAAGCCCGTCTAGTTCGATCAACCCCTCTTCCGACAGCCGCAGCGAACAAATGGCCAATACCGTTTTCGTGAAGCTCCACCACGGCAACAGCGACGACCCTGAACGAACGGACTTTCGGTACCGTCATTTTCGACAACCGCCGAGTCAAAACGATCCCATACCATCCTTCGATGGTATGGGTTCACGCGGAGCGATGGGAGGGGTGAGAAACTGGCACGGGTTTGCGGGCCGGACGTCTCGCTAAGAGCGAACGGCCCGGAAAGGGCGCTTAGGCGGCCTGCAGCTCCAGCACAATCGCGGCACCCTGCGGATCGAGGTTTACCGCCGAGGCGTTGCCATTGTTGTCGCGAAGGATGGTAGCGCAGAGGCTCAACCCCAAGCCCGCAGTTTCGGCGCCGGAGGACTGGGCGGGTATGTACGGGTCGAAGGCGCGCTCAGGATGATGAAAGCCAGGGCCGGAGTGGGCCACTAAGATCTGCACGCGATTGCCTTCTGCTGTAGCCTCAAGGCGCACCGTCCGGTCGCTGACCGCATTCACGTTTTCGCAGGCGTCCATGGCGAACTGCAGGCAATGCAGCACGGCCTGGCGCAACTGCTGCGCATGGCACAGAACCCGGGGAAGCGCAGGAGCGATGTTTAGCCGCAGTTCGATGGAACGCTGGATGAATTCGGACCGGTGCAGGTGTTCCATATCCCAGAGCAGCTCCGGCACCGAGACGGCGGCGCGCAGGCCATTGTTGGGACGGGCGATGCGCGACAGGCTTTCCAGTGTTGAGCGCATGTGGCGGGCTTCGCTGAGGATGGCTTCAATCCCGCGGCGCTCATGGCTCTGCAGTCCGGGTGTCTCCTCGAGCAGAGAAGCGTAGCCCAGGATCACCGTGAGGGGATTGTTGAGCTGCTGGGTGACGTTGCCTGCGAGTTGACCGAGGCCGGCGAACTTTTCCGAGTCGATCAGCTTTTCAAGCATGGTGGTCTGGCTGCGCACCGCCTGCAGTCGGGCGGTCAGCATCTCCAGTGGCAGCAGGTCGTCGGCGCGCAAAACATCGCGGGAACCCCGGGAACGCATCCCTGCGAGGAGAAGAGCACCCTCCGTGGCGGCCCGGCCGTGCATGGGAACGGCCAGCGCGGAGGTGAAACCGAGGCGCTTCAGGTCGTCGCCGGGAATCAGCCAGGGCTCGAGGTTCAGGCTCAGGGTCAGACTGTTCTCGACCGCAGCGGAAGCCGATCCATCGGTAAGGAATCCCTCGACCGGAATACGAGCGGCAAGCGAATCAAGTGCCTTGGCGGTAGCGGCGCCGATACCGGCCGCTCCGGCCAGCCGGTATTCCCCCGAGTGCTGCAGCAGGAGCAGAGCCGCCTGGGTAAAGCGGCTGTTTTCAACCACCGTCTGGCAGATCTCCGGCCCCTGGCGATCGAAGTCCTCTACCCGGCGGCGCGACAGCATCAGGTTGGTATAGGCCTCCATCTCCTTGCGTGCGTGGCGCTCGCGTTCTCCGGCAGCCTTGTTGGTGACCAGTTCATTTTCAAGCGCCAGCAGGATGAGCCCCAGCGCCGTGACCACTTTGGCCATGATGATGGCGCGGATGATATTCAGGGTCAGGTCGGGATGCCCGGCCACGTGGGGAGAAAGGAGCAAGGTGGGCAACGACCAGATCACGAACCCGAGGACGCTCAGAAATACGCCTGGTGAGAACCGCCGGAAGACGAAGAGGACCAGCAGCGCCGAAATGACGTGGTTGCCGGACTCGGCAAAGACCAGAGGCCAGTAGAGGCCGAGATGGAAGCAGGACCAGAGGGCAAATCCGCCAAACACGACACAGGCGACTGTGCCGATCCACGGAGGCATGCTGCCCTTGGCCTGGTCCCAGAAAAATGCGACGACCAGGGAGCAGATTCCGAGTGCGGGAAACAGAAGGAAGAGCGGCTCGCGGGGAGGTACGTTGTGAAACACGCCGTAGGCCAGGATCGTATAGACGAGCATGGGAACGGTGTAGGGGATGACGTACAGGATTTCGGTTTTGCCGACGCGGAAGCGGAGCGGCGAGAGAGAACCAAGGAACAGGCCCGATGCGAGCAGGGCTAAAGCCTGACCGGCAGCCGCCACCCAGGGATGCGATCCATCGGAGAAATCCCAGCTTCCGATCGGGTAGAGCAGAAACATGCGTATGACGGTAAAGAGAAAAGCGAGGAACCAAAGCAGAGTGCGCAAATCGCGGGAGCGCAGATAGAGATGCCCGAACGCCGGAAGGATAAGGGTGGTCAAAATCAGCGCTGGTATCTGATATGTGTCGTGCATGGTAAACCGGACATCTCCACTTCCACTTGCCGAAGGAAAAACGCGCTCCCCGCTGGTGGAAGCTTGTCAGGATCTGGTCCCGGATGTTTCCCTCATGATTGTCGTGGCACCCGGCGCGGTCGTCTATGCGTCTAATGTGGTAGATAACGATGACTGCCGCCGGCCGTTGCAGGCGCGCTGAGAGTTGTGGCGGTCCGACACCGAGACAGGGAAGCGGGGCGAATGATCCGTTTGGTCAATCGATGGGGTATCGCGCTATTGGCAGGCGTTCTGATGGGGCTGCCGTCTCTCGGTCAGGATAAGGACACCTTCACTCCCATGCCGATGGACGCGGGATTCGGCCCCATGGACCTGACGCCTCCTGCGACTCCCGCAGAGGACATCATCAAGAAGTTTGCCGCCAAGGAGAGCGAGTTTCAGTCGGCTCTTAACCAGTACACCTACCGGCGCATCGCCCGCGTGCAGACGATTGACGATGACAACAAGGTGGACGGCGAATATTACCAGGTAGACGACGTGATCTTCGATCCATCCGGTAAGCGAACCGAGAAGGTCGTCTTCGCGCCCGGCAGCACGCTCCAACGCGTGATCATGTCCCCGTCCGATCTGCAGGATATCCAGCACGGCTATCCGTTTGTCCTTACCGCCGAGGATATCGGCCAGTACGACGTTAAGTACGTGGGCCGCCAGAAGGTGGACGAGGTCGATTGCTACGCCTTCGATGTCAGCCCCAAGACCATTCAAAAAGGAAAGCGGTACCTGCTGGGCCGCATCTGGGTGGATACTACCGATTTGCAGATCGTCGTGACCAACGGCCGCATGGTGCCCGACGACACGCGTAAGGGCAGCGAGGACCTCCACCCCCCGTTCATGACCTGGCGGCAGCAGGTAGACGGCCACTACTGGTTCCCGGTGTACACCAAGGGCGAGGGCATCCTGCACTTTTCCGGCGGCCACGGGTACATGGCCCAGGATGTGCATATACGCGACATCATCAAGTACACCGATTACAAGCGCTTCGGCTCCACCTCGAAGATTATCTTCGACGGCCAGGAAGTGCCCAACCCGGACAAAAAGCAGCCCGACAGCCAGCAGAAACCGCATTGATCTCGCGTTCGTGGGTTTCATTTCGGGACTTTGAGAGCGGAACCCCGAACCGGAACCCCGGCACGCTCGCTGCAGCGAAATTTCCTAACGCGATCCGATGTCTCGGCTAACCTCATAGCCATGGAGCAGAAAGCAGCGCCGGACTCGTCCCTCAATCCGTCGAGTTTCGCGGGCATGCTGGCGTCGCTGGCGGTGCCGCCGGACCCGTCCGCCGGAGTGTGGGGTGGGGACGAACTGGCGGAGGATGTTGCGGTTTTAAGTTATGAGAGCGCGTTGCTCGCCAAGGCGCGGCGGCCCGATTTCGAGGCGGTTCCGGGGGAAAATACGGGTGAATGGGTGGGACCTGGGGAATCGGAGTTTAGCCGTTCCGGACCCCGGCAGCCCGTCGGCCTATACGCTGGTTCTAATCCGAATTCGCCCGCGGCCGCTTCCGCAGCCCCGCGCAAATGCGCAAGCATCACCATCCGGCTGAGCGAGGCTGAGAGTGCACAACTGCGCCAGCGCGCGTCCGAAGCCGGTCTCACAGTATCGGCATACCTGCGATCTTGTGTCTTCGAAGTGGAAACCCTGCGGGCCCAGGTGAAGCAGACGGTGGCCGAGTTACGCACGGCATGGCCGGGGCCCGAAAAGCCGGCGCCATTACCCCACGAGACCGCGGATCGGACGCAACGACCTTGGTGGGGGAGACTGTGGCCGCACGCCACCCGCAATCGAGCCAGCGCTGCTTAGATTGGGCCTTCAGCCTGGCTTAGCCTGCACGGCTCCAACTATTCGACCTGCAGTATCAGGCACTTGAGGTATTCGGTTTCAGGAAGATTGAGCACCACAGGGTGGTCCGGAGCCGCACCGCGGCGTTCGAGCAGTCGGACGCGGCGCCCCGCATCGGCAGCCGCCGAGGCGACCGCGCCTTCGAGGTCGGCCAAAGCCACGTGATGCGAACAGGAGCAGGTGACCAGCAGGCCGTCTGGGCGCAGCATCTGCAAGGCCCGCAGGTTCAGCTCCTTGTACCCGCGCAGCGCCCCTTCCACGGCGCGCTTGCTCTTGGCGAAGGCGGGCGGGTCAACCACGATGGTGTCGAATTGCTCGCGAGCGCCGGCCCAGTCGCGCAGGACCTGAAAAGCATCGCCCTCCACCCAATCGACCGCGCCGGAGAGGTGCGCCCGATTCGCCTCCAGGTTGCGCTCGGCAACTTCGAGCGACGCGCGCGAGGTGTCGATGCCGGTTACCCGCTGGCACACCCGCGCCAGGTGCAGCGCAAACCCTCCCTGGTAGGTGCAAACGTCGAGCGCGCGTCCGCCCGGTGTCAAAAGCCGCGCATGATCCTGCGCGGCGGAGTAATTGGCTCTCTGGTCGAGGAAGGCCCCGGTCTTCTGTCCGGCATTGGCGTCGTAGTGGAAAGCGAGACCGTTCAAGCGGAACTGGGTGCTGCTCACCGGCTCGGCACGATTGGCGGACCAGAGCGGCGCAGGGTCTGGCGCATCCAGTCCTTCCAGCTCGCGGATGCGCGGGTCAGGCCGCTCAAAAATCGTGGCCGGACCGAGCAGTTCGCGCAAAACCCGAACGCAGACCTCGCGCACGCCCGATGCATACAGGCCTTTGGCAAGTCTTTGCACCACAACGAGGGGCCCGTATTTGTCGACGACCAGACCGGGAATCTCGTCGGCCTCGCTGAAGCACAGCCGGCAGGCATCGGTATCGGCGTCTCCACCGTCGGAAAATAGCTTAAGTCGTCGCTGGATTGACGCGCGGAGACGTTGTTCCAGCAGAGCCATCCAGCCCGCTTCGTCAATGGCCGCCCGGGATACCAGGCGCAGGGTGATCTGGGACGCCGGGCTGTACAGCGCTGTACCCAGCAGCAGCCCGCGGTTGTCGGCGACTGGCAGGAGCGCGGGTGGGTCGCCGGGATCGGCGTCGCTGCCGGCAGCAATCGACTCGATGTCCGACGCGTAGACCCACAGGTGGCCGCCGCGCAGCCGGTCCGCCGCGCGGCGGCTGATCTGTGCACCAGCGGCGGTCCCGGATTGAGCCGAAGCTAATCGGCCGGACGCGTCGGTGTCGGCAGGAGGTCGAGGCGGGGCGGCTACATCGAACGGCCGCGGAGGCCTGTTCTGACGGGTATGGATTGCGCGAAGCCGGCGCGGAGGCGTCCGAGCGCGCCTGTGTCTCCCGAGCTCGACCGCGCTTCGCCGTTGCTGATGCTGCAGCGCTCGCACCGTCAGTCTTCGCCTGTCCGGAATTCGATCGACCAGGGGTCGAGAACGGACGGACGCTGGAGAACGGGCTGGGAGGCTGCGATACAAAAGGCGCCTCGGGCTTCATGACCCTGGGCGCCTTCTGGGTTGCTGGGGGTAGCGGCTTACGCGGCTTTGGCATTGAACTCCAGGGGTAGTTCTCACCCCGGAAGGGCCGGCCGGGGAGTCCCTACTTGGTTTGAATTGTCTCCAGGTACCGGCTCAGATTGCTCATCCTGAGATCCTTGTCCTGGCTGTTGACCTGGCTCATCCTACCAAGAATCGGTCCCCACACGGGCATCTCTGCCGATCCGTGCGCGGGTAATTCCGACCCGAACTTCAGTACGGAAAGGATGTGCGTGTCGGGGAATTTGCCGTGATTGGCCTTGGCCAAACCCGTAAGGTCCACCGGCTGCGTCTTCAGCGCGCCTGCCGCGGGCCCGTGACCCCTGCCATCCACGCCGTGGCACGGCGCGCAATAGCTTGTGTACATCTGTTTCCCGTTCACCGGGCTGGTCTTGTCGACCGGAATAACGACTTTTCCCTTGGATTGGTCTGCATAACTCATGGTGAGCGCAAGCGTGACGGCCATGGCTGCGAGTAAGAGGCGTTTCATAAGTTCCTCGGTTCTGGACCTCTAGTCCGAACCAGACTGTACACCCGTTTGAAGGTGACTCGGCTGTGACGGCAAACACACCACAATTGGCTTTATATGTGTGAGGCTTTACGAAAATAAGCATAACTTCGTGCATTAAAATTGCATGTACACCTTTATTTATTAAGTTTATGCGTCGACCGTTTTCACTTCATTTTCCCTTCATCTTTGGCAGTCTCCACCAGGAGGGCAGCCGGAAGTCACCAACTGGCGTGATCTGCGTAGAACAACTGCGGCCTATAATGAAGCATGGCGACCGTCCGGCAACCCATACGGGCTGACGACCCCAGTGCATCTTCAGACATCCCGGGACAGAGCGGCATCGCTGTTCGCGATGCCAATCCCCTTGTTGCGGTTTCGCCAAAGGCGCCAGTCCCTGCCGAAAAGCCAGTCGTTACCCAGCGCATGATCGACGAGCGTTTTGAAAGACTGTTGCGCCAGGTCCAGGCCAATCGCCCCAGTGAAGATGTATCGCTGATCCGCAAGGCATGGGAATTCTGCGTTCAGCATCACGCCGGCCAGATGCGCGCCTCCGGCGAACCCTACATCATTCACCCGCTTGAAGTGGCCGAGGTGCTGGCGGAGATGAAGATGGACGCGACCGCCATCGCCGCCGGCCTGCTGCACGATTCCGTCGAAGATACGCCGGCGACCAGCGAAGAGATCGCGGCCAAGTTCGGCGACCAGGTGGCGCACATCGTCGAGGGCGTCACCAAGATCGACAAGATCCAGTTTGCCAACCGCGAAGACCGCCAGGCCGAGAACGTGCGCAAGATGCTGCTGGCCATGGTCACGGATGTGCGCGTGGTGCTGATCAAGCTGGCCGACCGGCTGCACAACATGCGCACCCTGGAGCACCTGAAGCCGGAGCGCCAGGAAGCCATCGCCCGCGAGACCATGGACATCTACGCGCCGCTCGCCCATCGCCTGGGCATGGGCAAAGTTCGCGGCGAGCTCGAAGACCTGGCGTTTCGCTACACCGATCCGGTCAGCTTCGAACAAATGTCGGCGGCCGTAGAGGCGCGGCGCATCGAGGGCGAGCAGTTTTTGCGCGGCGTTGAAGATGCTCTCAGCGAGCAGTTGCGCGAGAACAACATCCAGGCCCGCGTGGAGTGGCGCATCAAGCGGCTCTATTCCATCTTCCAGAAAATCCAGCGCGCCAAGATCAGCTTCGACCAGGTCTATGACTTTCTCGCCATCCGCGTGATCACCGAGGATGTGGCGTCGTGCTACGCCGTATTTGGCCTGATCCACGCGCTCTGGCGCCCCGTGCCGGGGCGGATCAAGGACTTCATCGCCATCCCCCGCGCCAACCGCTACCAGTCGCTGCATACCACGGTGATCGGCGAAGGCGGCCACCAGTTCGAGGTGCAGATCCGCACCGAAGAGATGCACCGCATCGCCGAGGAAGGCATTGCGGCGCACTGGAAGTACAAGGCCGGCGATGGCGCCGTGACGGCCCGCGACGAAGAGCGGCTCAACTGGATCCGCCAGCTGGTCGAGTGGCAGAAGGAGATGACCGACCCCAACGAGTTCCTCTCCAGCCTGAAGATGGACCTGTATCCCGACGAGGTCTACACCTTCACGCCCAAGGGGAAGGTCGTTGTGGTTCCGGCGGATGGCACGCCGGTCGATTTCGCCTACACCATTCATACCGAGGTCGGCCATACCTGCGTAGGCGCCAAGATCAACGGCCGCATGGTGCCGCTGCGCACCAAGCTGCGCACCGGCGACATCGTCGAGATCGTCACGCAGAAGGACCACAAGCCCAGCCGCGACTGGCTGACGTTCGTCAAGAGTCCGCGGGCGCGCAACAAGATCAAGCACTGGCTCAACGAAGACCAGCGCCGCCGGGCCGTTGAAATCGGCCGCAAGCTGCTGGAGCGCGAGGCGCGCAAGTTCAAGGTGCCGATGGCTCAGATTGGCGATCAGGACCTGGGCCGCATCGCCAATGAATACGGCGTGGCCACGGCCGCCGACCTGCTGGCCACGCTGGGCCAGGGCAAGCACTCCGCCCACCAGATCCTCAACAAGCTGGCGCCGGGATATGCCAACCCCGCGGAAGCTGAGCCCAGGATCGGAGCCCAAGCCGGGCAGCGAAGGGGCCATGTCGGACGCGGTGCGCAAGCTGCACCTCACCGGCTCCGACTCGCTGCAGGTCGAGGGGCAGAACGATCTGCTGGTCTATCGCGCCCGATGTTGCAACCCCATTCGCGGCGAAGAGATCGTGGGCTACGTGACCCGCGGCAAGGGCGTGGCGGTGCATGCCCGCAGTTGTCCCAACATTCAGAATCTGCTCTACGAGAGCGATCGCCGCATCGCCGTGGAATGGGCGCGGGTAGGCGACCATGCAGCGCGGACCGGCCGCAGCGGTATCCGGTCAAGATTTCGGTCTTCTGCGACGACCGCACCGGCATGTTGAAGGAATTGACGGCCGTGATCTCCGACGACAACACCAACATCCGGCGCGTCGATACCCGACAAACCCCGGACGGCGAGGCCATCGTTGAATTTGTGGTTGAGGCCGAAGACCTGCGCCACCTGAACAAGATGGTTCTGGGCCTGCGCCGCGTCCCGGGCGTGCGCGCCGTGCAGCGGACCACGAAGATCTAAAGAATTTCCTTCCTGTTGTCGCTTTGGTGTATCCCGGGGCCCGGGATCGCGCGTCGGCCGCTCCTACTCGTCGAGCAGCACGATGATGCTGAGCTGTGGAGACGGGATCTCCGCGGGAACATAGACGCCCAATTGACGCGTCTGCACGATGTGCTCCCAGCACGGCCCTCCGCGCTGCATGGAGAAGTACTGGCTCTCGACGCGCGCCGCGATCTGCGGCGGTGGCACGGAAACGTGATTCAGGGGCAGGCCGGGAAGCGCCCGCTTGATGAGCTCCACGACGAAACGCGCGGAGCAGATCTTGGTCAGCCGAGGCACATTCGCGATCAGGTCGGCCTCGCCGATGGGCGACTCGATTTCGAGGATCCATCGGCCGGCGCCCAGGCAGCGTTCGTCCTTTACTTCGCCCTGGTAGAGGAAGCTCTCGACCGCCGTAAGCGGGATGCGGATCGCCTTGGAGGGCATGACGATCTCGAGATGCCGCCGGATGTGTTCGTCGAGCGCGCCAAAGCAGTCCCCCAGCTTCACATGGTCATAGACCGGGAGGGAGCGGGGGTGAACCTCGAGCCCGAAGGTGCACAGCGCGCCGCCCAGCCGCGACATCTCGCGAAACAGTTCCTGGGGGTGGGCGTGCTGCGAGAGCAGAAAATGCCGCAGCGTGGGGACGCTGGAATTGAGCGCGTGCAGGAACCAGTATTGGGCCACGTGGCGCGCCGACATGCCGGCCTGGAAGACGCCGTTGCGCTGCGTCTGCTCCTGGGTGAAAACGGTGCTTTTCTCTTCGAGAATCTCGACCAGGCGCCGCAGCATGTTGGTGAGGGCAGGGCTGGCGTTGAGGCGCAGGCAGGGTGGAACGAAGGTCGGGTCGGGCTCGAAGCGCCCGGTGCCGTCGCGCAGCAGCCGCACTACGGGCAGCGAAACATAGCGATCGGAAAGCTCTTCCTCGGCGAGTAGGCGGAGATTTTTGCGGCCCACCTGGATCGGCTTCTCGTCGAGTCCGGTGTTCTGGTCGGGCAGCATCTGTTCGGCGGCGATGAAGCGCTCGGAGCCGGCCGCAGTTTCAAGGCTCGTATTCTTGCCGTCGCGCACCACGGCAGGAACCGCCAGGTACATGGTGAGATGATCGGCCACGGGAGAGAACAGGGCCGCGAAGGGGCGCGGGGCCGGCGCGATATCGGATCCTGGGAGATCGAACGCCAGTCCGTCGGCAAACAGCCCGCGCGCATGGGTCAGCGACCAGGCTTCCATTGCGTAGCGCGTCAGCGTCGAACTGCAGGCCCGCAAATCCGTGGGCATCGCGCCACAGGCTGCTGGTTACGAAATCGAGTGCGTCTTCGAAGTAGCGATTCTGGGCCTGAAAGTGATGCGGGCCGAGGTACATGCCTTCGGACCAGACGGGTTTGGTCAGAGTTCTCACTGTGCGCCGCCCGTCTGAGGCAGCAGAATGACCAGCTCCATCTGCGGATTTTGAATTTCGCCGGGCACGTGCGCGGCGAAGTTCCGCGCGCGCGTTACGGTCTCCCACGCTGCTCCCGATTGATTGAGGCTGAAGTACTGATACTTCATCTTGATGGGAATCGCGCTGGGCGGACTGGGAATATGCGTAAGCGTGATCCCGGGCAGTGCATTGCTGATGAGCTGGTCGATGTGGGTCGCCGAGCATACCTTCACCAACTGGGGAACGCGGCGAATGATGGTGTCGTCGCTGGCGTCCGCGCTGAAGGCAAGATACATGCGTGTGTTGGCCAGGTAGCGGTCCTGGTCCACCGCCGTCGCGTAGATGGTGTTGTTCACATGCTTGAGGGGAAGGGAGACAACGTTGGTGGGGACGACTGTTTCCAGCAGCAGGCGCAGCTTCTCGTCGAGGTCGGTAAACACCTTGCTTAGATTGGAGTGGTCGTAGAGCGGGAGATCGCGCGGCCGGATTGTCGAAGAGAAAGTCGTAAGCGATGCGCCCAGCGTGGTGAGAGCCGAGAACAGCTCCTGGGGATGACAGCGCTGGCCCTGCAGCAGGTGGCTGAGCACGGGGATGTTGGAATTGACCGTGTACAGCAGCCAGAAGTTGGCGATGTCGGCGGTGGTGAAATCGGCCAGGCTTTGGTTTTTTTGGCGGCGGCTGCCGGAGAGCTGCGTGCTCTTGGCGGAGAGGATCTCAAGGATGCCGTTGACCAGGCCGCGCACATAGTCGTTGGCGCGGACCTCGAGCAGGGGGGAACAAAGCGGGGATTGAGCCGGAAGGCGCCGGTCTCCGTCTTCTCCACGTTGGCGATGCGCAGGGCGGAGCTGCCCTCGCGGGTCTCGTTTTCAGCCAGAAGGCGCAGGTTCTTGCGCGCGATCTGGATTGGCTTCTCGCCCGCGCCGGTGTTGTCGTCGCGGACCGAGGTGATCTCGGCGAGATACCGTGAGCTGGCCGCGCGGCCGAGGCCCGCCACGTTGAGGCCCTTGTCTTTGTAGTCGGGAACGGTGAGGAAGACGTCGAGGCTGCGCACGTCGGGGTCGAAGTATTCGGCCAATGACTTGGATGGGGGCGGCTGATCGGGCCCCGGAATATCGAACGGCAATCCGTCGGGGAAGATGCCCGAAGCGCGAGAGATGGCCAGTTGCCCCTCAGTGAGCTGTTCCTGGTCCAGCACCACCTCGTTGAAGCCCCAGGCGCAGAAGTTCAGGGCCTGAACCCGGAAGTTCATGCTGTCCTCGAGGAACTTGTCCTGGAGCTGCATGTGCTGCGGCGTCAGAAAAGTGCCTTTGCTCCACAGAACGGGCTGTAACTGTTTCATGGGTATGACCGGACCTTAACAATACCAACTCACCGCGCGCCAGAGCAAAACCCTTCCGGGCCGCGCGAGTGTCCGAGCGTTCCAGGAAGATCGACCCTTCCCGTAGGCTTCTGACCTTTGATCCTGCCTGCAGTGCAGGCGCTGCGTCTACCTTGTCTTGCACGGGAGAACCACCTCTCCTCGTTTCTCACCCATTCATCTTTGTCCCCTTCGATCCATCGTCGGCCTCGTCCGGATCCTTGGGGTCCTTGGGATCGCCGGGGCTTTGGGGATCGGTCGGGCTCGAACCACAACCCGAGCCGGCGGCGCCGCCGCTGTTGATCATCACCATCGTCCCCTGGATCGAAACGCCCGAGGGCCCGATATCGATGAAGTTCCCTCCGACTTTTAGCGACAATTGGACGCCCGCCTCGAGAACCATCGTCATTCCCGCTTTCAGGTGAATTACCTGCCCGGCCTCGTGGGCAAAGTTCATGCCCGATTTCTCGTACAGGTTTTGTCCCGCCTGGATCGAAATCGTCGATCCCGCTTTTAGATTGAGGTTGCTCCCGATCCCAAGGTTCTGATCGCTGGCCACCTTCTCAGTACGATTGCCACCGATCTGGATCAGTTCGTCGCCGCCGACCTTCTCGGTGCGCTTGCCGCCGATCTGGATATCCTCGGTCCCACCGACCTTCTCCGCCCGATTGCCCACAACCTGGGTGTAATCGTCACCGCTGACCTTCTCCATCTGGTCTTTCACAACCATCTTGCTGCGGTTGTTGCCGATCCATTCCCGGGAATCGTTCAGAATCCTGGTGTCGTAATCTTTTTCCCCGCGGACGAACACCTGCTCGCTGCCGGTCTTGTCTTCGAAACGCAGCTCGTTGTAATGGGCTGTGCCACCGCCGGTCGATGATGAGGTCCGAAAGGTCGTTCGCGTTCCCATGTCGGGAAGCGTATAGGGTACGATCTGAACGTCGTTGTAGACCCGGCCGGTAATGATGGGACGGTCCGGGTCGCCTTCGAGGAAGCTGACGATCACCTCCTGCCCGACGCGGGGAATATTGATCATGCCCCAGCCTTTTCCCGCCCAGTCCTGGGAGACCCGCACCCAGCAGGAGGTCGCCTTCTGGCGGTCCCAGAAGAAGAGCACCAGGACGCGGCCGAACTTATCGACCCAGATTTCCTCGCCGTCGCCGCCGGCGCTCTCGTCATCCGCCGAGTCCTCGTCCGCGCTTTTGCCCACGACGACCGCGGTTTGGGGCCCCTGCACGAAGGGTTTTGGCGTCAGCCGGGCGGGGCGGAACGGAATCGCCGCCGGAATGCATGCGAAGTGATTGGAGTAGCCGTCTTTGCCGGTAGTGGCCTCGTCCCGGTACGTTTCGCCCACAGAGGCAACGTGCTGCAACTCGGTAAGGACGTAGGTCTCATTCATTGCCGTGATGGGATGGCCGGTAAGGTCGAACTTGTAGCCGCTGGTGAAGGTGCGGCAGACGCTGGCTCCATGGGCGATTTTGTGGACGGCCTCTTCTTCCTGCATGCGCAGTTTAGCCATCGCGGTACCATCGGAGGCTGTGCGGTGCAGCCCGGGATAATCGAAGATCTCCATGCTGTTGTTGCTGCCAACGGTGTAAATGGTCGACTCCGAGGCCGACAGGTCACTGGTCGAGGTAGCGAAGTAATAGTCGGTGATGGAGTGCTTTCCGCTGCGCAATTCCTGCCCGATGTCCCAGGCGTTCACGACATCGCCTGCATCCAGTCCGCCCGCTGCCAGATTGAAGCCCGCAATGGCCGGGCCAGGACAAGGCTGATGGGCGCTGCTGGAGTCGCCCAGCACCATTTTGTGTTCCCCATCGGCATGCTGGAAGAAATAGAAGATGCCGAATTGCTCCATGAGCCGGGAGATGAAGTTGAAATCCGTCTCCCGGTATTGGACGCAATACTCCATCGGCTTGTAGGTTCCGGTCAGCGATGCCTGGTATTCGATTCCGCGATCGCCGAGGATCTGCTTGACGATCTCGGTTACATCCTTGTTATGAAAGATGCGGCAATCGGCGGAGCGGGTTAGCGTCCACAGTTTGGGCACGACCTGCAACTCGTACCGGGCGAGATCGACGTCCTGGCCGGTGTAGGCGAAGTGACTGACGATGCCGTTGAAGTATCGCTTGGAATCATCCGACTGGGTTACGTTGATGGTCACGCTCTGGCCGACAATCTGTGTGAAGTCGATCGCGCTATCTTCTGACAACGTAGTCAGGTGGAATTCGAACAAGCGGGAGATAGCCTCATGGCCAGTAAAGCCAGTGAGCAGCAGCTTGTCGTCGCCCAAGGGCGTGGTTAGCGATATCAGTCGCCCGGCTTGTGTGTAGAGTCCCATAGCAAATCTTTCTCCAATCAAGTACTCTTCCGTCCGTCTATCAGGCTCTCCGGGCGGCGACCATCTCTTGTGCTGGACCGTCAGTTCAAACTTCCAAGGGATCCGGCCGAGTTGAACTCCCGCAAGGCTAAGTTAGGGAGGCCAGAACCTGATTGACCTGCTGTGCGCGGACCGGCGTGACTCCCAGTCGAGTTTCAAACTCGCTTGCATCAAATTCGCGTAGACACGCCATCGAACAATTCAACAGCAGTCTTGCCTCCTCGCTCGAGAGCTCATAGTGTCCTCCCTTGTCAAGCTTCTTGAAAAGGGACACCACGTCTTGTTTTGGCGTTTTGAGCACACCCTCGAAATCGACGGAGAACCCGTTCAGCACCTCATTGAGCACATTTAGGAGGTAATCGTAATGCTCGCGAATTTTCTCTCGAGTCTCCAGGTCCACTGCTTCACCTCACTTCAAGTTGTTGAAATATGCCTTCCCGCCGGTGGGCATAAAGGCGGTCCCTCCGTCCGCGGCATTGGGATTCTTGATGACTACCATCTGCTGACTGTCGCTCCAGTAGGCAGTCCGACCGTTAGACAGAGGCCTGCTGTCGGAGGGATTTTCGATTGTGTCTTGCACCAGCCCCTTGAATTGGTCCCTGCTGATGTTTCCGAACTCCTTTGCGTGTTTTCCGTACGCGTGCCCATTCGCAATCTTGTCAGCATCGGCCGCTGCCTGAGAACTGCCGCCGCTTTTGCTTTCTTTGGATGGTGGGTTATCGTCCCCTTCGCCCGAGGGCGAATCGTTGCCTTTGCCACTTGCGTTGCCGCCTCCCGTGCCCGGCTGCCCTGACGATCCCGATCCGGCTGCCTCCACCTCAGCCTCGGTGACACGCAGCTTCGGGTTGTCCTTCAGCTTTTGCCAGTTCTCCTTCACCCAGTTGGCGAGTCCATCTCCGAACCGTGTCGTGCGCAGTCTTCCTACCAACTCTGCCACTACAGCTTCGGAAATCGCCCCGGCCCCCTGCGACCGGACGCCTTGAATAGTGCGGACGGCGCTTCGCGCGGAAGACATGGCCGCCTTTTTGAGAAGGTACGCGAGAATGCCCTTCAACACGAGCCGCATCAGGATGCCCACGGACCGTGCCAATTCATGTGAGGCCCGGTCTACCTGCCTCCCTCGCGCCAAGCCAGTCAGGTTTCGTGCCTGCCATGCCAGCTCGATTCCGTTCCGCACCGCGCCCGTCATCTCACCGAAGCCTTGAAAAATCGACTTTGCCAGAAAGCCGATGCCCAGCCAGGTCAGGGCCGCCATTCCGACATCAAACCCGAGATCCGCGCCCACGACTGCCCCGGCAACGTTCGCAACCAAGGCCCCGATCCCTGCCCCCAGAACCGTCGTTGTGCCCACGACTACGACCGTCAAAAGCAGTCCAGGTATCAAGTTTGAAACCAACTCCATCAGCTGGCAGTCGGTCTCTTCCACCATCGCCTCGCCGGCGTAGTCTTCTGCCCCCCTGCACGCCCGAAAAATACATAGGGCTCCGACGACATCCCCACGCAGCCCGCGCGGGAGGTGGCTGTAAGCTACCCGAGCCCTGGACTTCAGCCACCCATATTCCGGATCCAGGGCGTGCGTCAACGAAGACCATGCGTGGGCGACGGTCTGGCCAATAGCCGAGGGCGTTGGCGAGTCCGCAAGGCACAGAGTGCCGTCTTTCACGTTGACCGGATAGCCGTGACCACAAACGGACGTACGAAGCGCTCCGGCGGCCATACCCCTCTCCTGACGTCGATGCCTAGGAAACCGCCTCTACCAGAGGGGTCGCCACCTTCTCTGAATAGCTGAACTCTCCATCCTCGCCCACACTCACGTGCAGGCTGCTCATCTTCTCGCCCTCCGCCATGCTGCCCAGGATCTTGCGCGAGATATCCGGTAGCAGGGAGTTGGTGAGAATGTTGTCGACGTTGCGCGCGCCGCTCTCGACTTCGGTGCAGCGGCTCGCTACCGCTTCAAGGAACGCATCGTCGTAGGTCAGCGCGATCTTGTGGTTCTCCTTAAGCCGCCGCTGAATCTTGCCCAGCTTGAGGCGGATGATCTGCTTGAGCGCCTCATCGCGCACCGGGTAGTACGGAATCAGCACCATGCGGCCGAGGAACGCCGGCTTGAAGATCTTGTTCATCTCCGGCTTGATGGTTTCGATCAGCGCCTTGGGGCCTGGCGCCGTCTCCGGATCGGCGACCAGCTTCATCATCTGGTCGGTGCAGGCGTTGGTGGTCAGGATGATGATGTTGTTTTTGAAGTTGATCTCGCGGCCTTCGCCATCCTCCATCTGGCCCTTGTCGAAGACCTGGAAGAACAGTTCCAGCACGTCGGGATGGGCCTTCTCCACTTCATCGAGCAGCACGACGGAGTAGGGCCGGCGCCGGACCGCTTCGGTGAGTACGCCGCCTTCGCCGTAGCCCACGTATCCGGGCGGCGAGCCCTTCAGTGTGGAGACCGTATGCGGCTCCTGAAACTCCGACATGTTGATGGTGATCAGGTTGTGCTCGCCGCCGTAGAGCAGATCGCTGAGCGCCAGGGCGGTCTCGGTTTTGCCCACGCCGCTGGGGCCGACCAGCATGAAGACGCCGACCGGCTTGTTGGGATCGTCCAGCGAGGCGCGCGAGGTCTGCACGCGCTGGCTGATGATCTCCATGGCGTGGTCCTGGCCGATGACGCGCTTGGCCAGGTGCTGCTGCAAGAGCGAGAACCGTGGTGATCTCGTCCTTGAGCATCTTGCCGGCGGGAATGCCGGTCCATGCCGAGAGCACTTCGCCGACGATCTGCGCATCGACGCATACGCGAATCAGGCCGGTTTCGCCCTGCAATGCGGACAGCTCGGTCTCCAGCGCCTGCAACTGCGCTTTGGCATCGTCGGGGGCAGCCGCCGCTGTCTCCTGCGCCGCAGCCGCGCTGCCGTTTTGCGGTGCTGGCGCCGCGGCTTTGCCGGCCTGTGCCGACTCAAGCTTTGTCCGCAGTTCGCGAATCTTGCCGACCAGCTCGCGTTCCTTGTCCCAACGCTCGGTCAACTCCTTCAATTTCGCTTCGGCCTTGCCCTTCTGGTCTGCGATCTCGTCCAGCTTCTCCTTGTGATCGGCACCGACGATCTCTTCGCGATTGAGAATGCGCGTCTGCACTTCGAGCGCATCGATCACCCGGGTCAGGTCTTCAATGGCAGGGGGTGTAGCGTTTTGTCCCAGCGACAAACGCGCGCATGCGGTATCGAGAATGCTGACCGCTTTATCGGGCAACTGGCGGCCGGCCAGGAAACGATGCGAAAGCCGCACGCTGGCGTAAACGGCTTCGTCGAGAATGCGCACATTGTGATGCTTTTCGAGCGAGGCGACCAGGCCGCGCATCATGATCATGCACTGATGCTCGCTGGGCTCCTCCACCTTGACGACCTGGAAGCGCCGGGCCAGAGCCGCGTCTTTCTCGAAGTACTTCTTGTACTCGGACCATGTGGTGGCCGCGATGGTGCGCAGTTCGCCGCGCGCCAGGGCCGGCTTGAGCAGGTTGGCGGCGTCGTTCTGGCCGGCCTGGCCTCCCGCGCCGATCATGGTGTGGGCTTCGTCGATGAACAGGATGATCGGAGTGGTCGAAGCCTTGACTTCTTCGATGAGGCCCTTGAGCCGGTTTTCAAATTCGCCCTTGACGCCGGCGCCGGCCTGCAGCAATGCGAGGTCGAGGGTGCGCACGTGAACATTCTTGAGTGGCGGCGGCACATCGCCCTGGGCCACGCGCAGCGCGAAGCCTTCGACGACGGCGGTCTTGCCGACGCCCGCCTCGCCGGTGAGGATGGGGTTGTTCTGGCGGCGGCGCGTGAGAATGTCGATCACCTGGCGAATCTCGGGATCGCGCCCCAGCACCGGATCGATCTTGCCCTTCTTGGCGTTGCCGGTAAGGTCGACGGTGTACTGATCGAGATTGGGCGTCTTGCTGTTCAACGGCCTTGGTGCGTCGCCGGGCGCGCCAGCCGCAGCCGCGGCGCTGGTCGTGGTCTCGTTGGAGAGCGCGACGATGCCCATCATGTCCTTGCGCAGGGCATCGGCGTTGATCTTCTGGAACTCCTTGCTGACCTCGTGGATGAGCCGCGAAAGCTCTTCGTCCGAAGCCAGCGCGAGGATGGCGAAGCCGGTGCGCACCTGCCCGGCGTTGAAGTCGATGGAACCGATGGTCCACGCCGTGGTGAGCATTTTGAGCACCGTCGGGCTGATGGCCGGGGTGCGCGCGTTGCCCGACTTGAGCTTGTCCATGCTGCGCGCCAGCTCCGACGTCAGGCGCGACTTGTCGATTTCGAAGTGCTTGATGATGGCCGCAAAATCGCCGGACGACGAGTCGAGAAGCTTGGTGAGAAAGTGCTCCACCTCGATGTCGTAGTGGGTGCGGGAAAGGCAGAGGCCCGCGGCGCCTTCCAGCGCAGCACGCGCCTGGTCATTCAACTTGCCGATGAGTGATTTCAGATTGATTCCCATGTTTCCCCCTCACAAAGCCAGAATCGTATCGTCCGGATCGGCGCCCAGGGGCGCAGTCTTAGCCCATGACACCCAGCCCAGACGCGCCGGATGTTTAGAATTCGAATCGAGTTCTAAACTTGGTACCTGGGTGCGGTCGAGCACCAGCTGCACTTCAAAATCCACACAGTTGTTGCTGAAGAATCGCGTCATCGCGCGCAGAGCGCCGTAGGCGCTGCCCTCGGGAAGAAATTCGTTGTAGCGCTCCATGGTCAGGGGTCCGATGCGGATGCGAACGCGGCCCTGGCGGTCCCAGACGGCGTCGCCCACCACGGCGCCCGCGCCCATCTGGCGTGGACATCGAGTCTCTTTCATTCATCTCGCATTGCGTCGAGCGGCCCAGCGGGTACCAGGCCCCGGTGAACTGCTGAATCTCCACCGGCACTTCAAAGTAATCGGCGAGCACCTGCTCCAGGGCGACCGCCGATCGCGATTGCATGGCGATCAGGGAGACGTAGTGCATCAGCGCTTCATCTTCAATGTCCTGCCGGTCGCGCAGGCCCGGCGTTCCCAGGCCGAGCAGGTCGAGCAGGTATTGGCTGAAGAGGTCGCGCGGCCCGGCGCCGTAGTTGACGTGAAACCGTGTTCGCTGCCAGGCACGATAAAACAGCGAAATGGCGCGATGATTGAAGATGTCGAGGAACGACGCCAGGCTGGTGTCTTTGGCGCGCATGCCGCTCGAGGATCAGTTCGCTGTACGTATAGGGCAGCACGCCCATGGGCCCGGTGAGCCCCATGAAGTTGACCATCATCTCCGCCGGACCGTCGTCGCGCAACTCCAGCTCCTGAATCTCGCTGGCCGGAAATCCCATGCGCGGATTGACGCGAAAGCGCACCGCCTCGTCTTCGGGGCTGGAGAAGCCGCCCACGGGGCGCATGTCGTCGCGAAGCCGCTGCAGCAGCGCGACCGCCTGGAAGAACTCGAACGAACATGCGTCATCCGCGAGCTCTTGGCAGAGCAGCGAGTTGGTCAAGGGCTCGGCCTGGTTCACACCAGAATCCGGCGTCCCGATCTCGGTTCCCATTCGTGGAGTCCCTCCTTTCTCTGCGGCGTGGTGACGCTCAACTGGGTGAAGCTGTTGAGCGAGGCTGCCAGGCCGAAGAAGCGTTCCAGAACCGCGGCAAAGAGAAAGGCGCCGCCGCCGGTGAACTGGTCTTCGTCAATCTCCATCTCGATGCGCAGGCCGCGCGCAAAGCTGACGCCCTGCTCGGAGACCAGCCGCGCGAAATGCGGCCGGCTGCGGATGGCAAGAATGCTTTGAATCACGTTTTGCGAGTAGGCGGTGCGGCCGACGTCGTAGAGCCGCAGAATCTCCTGCAAGGCATCCTTGCCTTCGATCCACGAGGGAAAGATAGTTGAGGGAAAGGTGCGAAACCAGGCGCCACAGCGCGCCCTTGCCCAGTGCCGGCCGCACCGGCGCGGTCGGCTTGCGCAGCGCCACGATGCGCTTCATCGCGGCTGCGCCTTCCATCTCGAAGTCGCTGTCCTGGTTGCCGAAGGGCAGGCGCGAAGGCAGATCGCGATTGGTGCAGGTGGTGCGCACCGACAAAACGGTCGCGTCGGGATCGACCGTCGACATGGAAAGATCGAGCAGCGATAGCGATACTTCGGTTCCGTCGTCGTTGGGCCGCGTGGAGGGCCGCCGCCGCGCGAGCCAGAAGCAGGAACGCTCGTCGCGCCGCGCCGTGTGCCGCAGCGAATAAAAGGGCTCGAAGGGCGTGATCTTCTGATCGGCGGAGTTGATCGCCGTCACGTCATCGACGGAGAAGACCTCCACGGAGTACGGCCGGCGCACATCGGGCATGGATCGGATATTCCGACTTGCGCTGATTCAACTGGATCGGCTCGGCGACCTGGGGAAAGAGGTTCGACCACCGGCGTGCATCCCAGGCGAAACGTCTTCTTCGACAGCTCCAGTTCGAGGCGCTGCACGCGGCCGCTGCCCTCGATGTCGGAGAGCAGGAAGATCACTTCGATGGCATCCTTGAATCCCGCCGCGGAGACGGCTTCGAGGCCGCAAAGATCGACGAAGAAGAACTTCTCCGGGAAGGCGAAGTACTCCATCAGCAGCCGGTGGCCGGCAAAGGAAGCCGCGGAATACGGAACCATGCCTTCGTTGGGACCGAAGCCCACGGCATTCAACGCGGACGCGGGCAGATAGATCGGGCGCCAGCTTCGAACCGGGCGTCAGGTCGCGAATCTGGATGCGATTGAGGCGGCTGAAGAGCAGTTCATACAGGATGTTGACCAGCCCGCTCTCGCCATCGAGATAGAAGCGCAGCTTGTCGGGCTTCAATCCGACGAAGGTCACGTCGCTTGGCGCAGCGCAGTTCCAGGCGAATGGCCCATGCCGAGTCACTCGTCTTCACCGGCGGCTTGAGGCGGCTGGGGGCGCTCAGCTCCGCGGCGCTCACGGTGATGCGGCCACAGCGTGGTGTCGTAGCAGGTGCGAAAGGTGCAGGGGATGCCGCTGATGGGCTTGGAGTAGCAGCGGCGTGTTCGCGCTCGATCTTCATGCCGCTGGTCAGCTTGCCCTTCTCCGGATCGAGCTGAAACTCCACCACCGACATCGACGGAATGGGCCGCACCAGCTGCGGATAAACGACGGTGAGCAGCGCCTCGGTGATCTCGGGAAACTCGTCTTCAAGCTTGAGGTGGACGCGCGCGGCGAGAAAGGCGAAGGCCTCCAGCAGCCGCTCCACATGCGGGTCTTCGCACTTGGTGGGCTCGAGAACCAGGCGCGAGGCTACCTTGGGATGCTTCTCGGCAAACTGCGCGGCCGACTTGCGCAGGTAGTCCAGTTCGCGTTCGTAGTACAGCAGCAGCTCATCGCGCATCGTCGCCCCCGGTCAGGTGGCAATTGCCGCTCTTCAACTCGATGACGGTATCGAAGGAAATAGGCTCGGGGACCGGGTCCATGCGCAGCATCGCCTCGATGCGCAGGCGCACGTCCTTCTTCGCGGCATCGGGAGTTTCCACCATCACCAGGCGGACATTGGACGAGGCGCGGCTCAAACAGGTTGATGGTCGCCAGTATCTGCCGCACCAGGCGGTTGCGATCGCCCGAGGTGGCCATGGTCAGCGCGGAGAGATCGGGCAGACCATAGACGTATGCGGAACGATTGACCTCCTTCAGGCCTTCGTCCGGCGGGTCGGCGATGCGGCGCGAGTTCAACAGCCACTCCAGGTCGCGGCGCACGGCAGCTCTTGAGCAGCCGCACCGATTGCGAGCGGCTGAGAGGATTTTCCAGCCGGTTGTCCGGCTCCTGATCGATGAGCCGATCCAGCACCGAGATCGTGATCGTGGTTTCGCCGAGTCCGCGCGCCATGGTTTACCCCACGCTCAACGCCTGGACGGGGTCGAGGCGGCAGATACGTTCAAAGAGCTTTTGCTTGTCGGCAGCGCTGCCCTGGATCTTCTTGCTGTAGCGCATCAGCTTGGTCAGGTCGCTGGCCATCTGCTCGGGATCTTCCCAGGCATCCAGCTTGTGATTTTCGATGGCAGCGGCGATGTCTTCAAGCAGAGGCTGCGCGATGCCATCTTTGCCGGCGGCGATGGCCAGTTCCACCATCTGCATGTTGCGGCGGAATCGCCGCCGGCCCGAGCGCTGGCGGCTCACCTCGGCGCGCATGATGGCGAAGGCTTTCTCTTCCTGCCCGGCGGCGAGCGCGTCTTTGGCGAGAGCATAGGCATCGACGGCGGAGGCGAGCCAGGTCGGCGCGCCGTTGCGATGAGCGCGCGCCTCCGCGTTGGCTTCGTCGTCTTCGCCGCGCGTGGTCTGGGCGTCGGCGCTCAAGCCCTGGAGCCACTCCCGGGTCTCGGGATTGGCCGCGGGCGTATCGTCGAGCAGCGTCGCCTCGAGCAACTCCGGCAGATCGTTGAGCAGGGCGCGCAACTCGGACCGGATCGCGGTCGCGATGGCTTCGTACTCCTTGCCCAGAGCGCGTGCAGGCGGCCACGGAAAGGCGCTGCAGATCGAGCCAGGCGCGGCTGCCGGGAAGCGCCATGGCCTGTTCGCCGGCCTCGAGCAACTCCGCCCATCTCTTGGCGATGCGCCAGTCGCTTGATCTGCTGGCGAAGCTCGGTGGGCGGCGCCTCCAGCAGCGCGCTGTCGGTCAAGCGCCGCGCACGCTGCGCAACTCGCCCCAGCGCAGGCCGCGCAACAGCAGGTAGGGCGCGGGGCTGAACGGCTCGCGCTTGCGCAGGAACGCCGCCGCGCCCACGATACCCGCGACCGCCTGGCGACGATCGGCCGGCTCCGCGCTGAGCGCGATGACCATGCCTGCCGGCAGGCGCCGTCGCGGCCTCTTCGCCTTCGGCTTGCCGCCTCGGCCGCGGCTGCCTCTTCCACCGGCTCGGCTTCGACGGGATCGGGTTCCTTTTCGCGCTTCTTTTCGAGCAACCGATGAACCGCGTGCCGCACTTCGGTCAGCGCGGTCTTGAGCTTGCCGAATCCAGGAGAATCGTCCTCGAACTTCTCGTCGCAATAAGCATCCAGCTTGGCCAGGAGTCTCAAGGCGATGCATCGAGATCCTTTTCGGCCTGGGCGTAAAAGGCCTTGGGCGTCTCGGCGAAAGCCTTGTCGAAGACCTCGGGCGCAAGCTTGCCGCCGTCGATCATCGTGGTGCGCGCCTTGCGATCCTTGTCGGTCTTGACCTGGTCCTCGTAGCCCACGACCCGCGATTCCTTGTACGACGATGAACGAGTAGCCGGCCGACGACGAGGGGCTGCGAGCGAAGAGGGAAGTCGAGCATCGTGCCGATCCACGCCAGCGGACGAGCGCGCAGTTCGCGGTCGCCATCCTCAATGACGGGATAGACGGTGTCCCAGAATTCCGTCAGCAGGCGATAGGTGAGATCGAGGCCCTGGCGCAGTCCGGCAAAGCGCTCGGTCTGCAGCAGCGCCTCGGTCAGATAGGCGGCCAGTTGCAGGTCCTTGGAAATGGTGGCGAGCGTATCCTGGGCCAGCTTGATCACCAGTGGCCAGTTGGCGGTCTTGCGCTCGCTCTGCCAGGCACCCTGGGCCAGTTCGTCATCCTGGCGGCGGCGCTTCTTTGATTTTGTCGTAGATCAGGAGCTTGGTGTCGTAACGCAGATCGACGCCGCTCGGGTTTTCACCGGGAATGGGAGCAAGGATATCTTCGCGAAGTGGCATAGTGACCGGCCCCTGATCTGTTATGCGTCGTCATTGCCCGGTAGGCGGAGTCGCCGCGTGCGTAAAATTCAGCGAACGGACTTCGAGGAAAGGAAACTCCTCGCCGTCGACCAGCAACATCTTCTGACCGGTAGGGGATTCCCGGCCTTCTTCATCCGCCAACCATTCCGTAGCCCTGCCCAGCCAGACCTCTTCGTCCTCATGCTTTCCAGGAGAACGGGTAGATGGCTGGAACCAGCACTTCGCCGATGTCCATCCCTTGAACGACGGGGCGGTCTGCACCAGCGCAGGAGCCCAAAGCGTATCGCGCAGGCGCTGCGGTGGTCCCATCTCGACCGAAGCCACGTGCTCAAAGGGAAGCCACAGGTAGGCTCCGGCCGCAAAAACTTCAAGCCGCGCACCGATGTTCGGATCGGCATCGCGAATCTCGGTGAACGGCTTTCCGTTCAGTTCTCCTGACGGGGAAGCCGGCGAATCGGAAGGAAAGTCCTCTTTCTCGAAAAGCTCGTGGCGCGTCTTCTCCGCATGCAGCGCCGCGTAGTAGACGATCGCCCCCGTTTCCTTTTCGGGGCTGCCGCTGGAAAGCACGGCCAACTGCTTCTCCGCGCGCGCATACTCGCCGGAGAAGCACAGCAGCTCGAAAAGGAAGGTGCGGTGCACCGTATCGGACGGGCGCTCACGCAAATACGCCGTGAGCGCCTGCACGGCTTCCCGCACCTTGCCTGCTTTGAACAGTTCTCTTGGATTCACTGGCACCGTTCGCCTGCTTGCTCGCCGGTTACCACGGCTTGAGCTTGAGTACGTCAAAGCCCTTGTCGATGAAGCCCTTCAGCGCGCCCTCCTCTTCAGGGTTGTAGCTCACCTTGATCTTGCTGTAGGCGAAGCTGACCGACTCCATCGGATTCTCGCTCGATCCGGAGTGCTGGATCGAAGTGATGAGAGCGTCTTCCATGTGGATCTTGTAGTAGTCTTCCTGGTTGTCGCCCATGGGCTTGTCATAGATGATGTCCACCGTCTTCAGATAATTGCCGGTGACGCAATCATCGAAGAGCAGGGGCGAAACCTTGTCCACCACCTTCATGATGGAAACATCAGCGAGGTTGGCGCGGCCCGCACGGGCTTCGCCGCCGGAGGAACCAGCGCCGATGACCGCGGTCTGGCTGGCGCCGAAACTAAACGAGAGGATATCGATGGCGTTCGCCTTGCTGGTGCTGGGCCCGGGACGTCCATCGATGATGAGGTACGCATTGACTGCCATTGCAATCTCCTTCAGAGAGTCCGTTCAACTACGTGCGGGGTGAGGACGGCAGACGAGCTGCCGCCCAGAATACAGGGGAAGAGAACCGCGTCTTACTTCGCTGCTGCGGGCAACTCGGCCACCAGCCGAAGTGAAACAGTCAGCTCATCGAGCTGGAAGTGGGGCCGCAGGAAAGCCACGGCGCGGTAAACGCCGGGCTTGCCGGGAACTTCGCTGACATCGATGCGCGCTTCACGCAGCGGCCGCTGAGCCTTGGTAGCTGGTGAGGCGGAATCGTCCGGCGTTACATATTTTGTGATCCAGCGGTTGAGGAAGCGCTCGGCCTCTTCGCGGGACATGAAGCTGCCGATCTTGTCGCGCATCATCGCCTTCAGATAGTGCGCAAAGCGGGAGACCGCCATGATGTAGGGAAGCTGCGTGGAGAGACGCGCATTGGCGTTGGCCGAATCCGTGTCGTAGGTCTTCGCCTTCTGGCAGCTCTGCACGCTGAAGAACGCGGCATAGTCGGTGCCCTTGCAGTGCACCAGCGGCACAAAGCCCAGGTCGGCCAGTTCCTTTTCGCGGCGATCGGTGATCGGCACTTCGGTGGGGCACTTCAGCGCCTGATCGCCTTCGTCGGTGGCGAAGGTGTGTGCCGGCAGGCCTTCAACCAGGCCGCCGCCTTCCACGCCGCGCATGGCGACGCACATGCCGTACAGCGCGAAGGACTGGGTCATCTTGCGAGCCCAGCGCGTAGGCCGCGTTCATCCACAGATACTTGGAGTGGTCGGTGCCGTCGACGTGCTCTTCGTAGCGGAACTCGTCGATGGGCTTGGTTTCCGCGCCGTAGGGCAGACGGCCCAGGGTGCGGGGCAGCGTCAGAGCCACGTAGCGGGAATCCTCGCTCTGGCGGAACGACTTCCACTTCGCGTAGTCGGTGCTGTCGAAGATCTTGGCCAGGTCGCGCGGCGCATCGAGCGAGGTGAAGCTCTCCAGATTGAGCAGGTCCGGCGAAGCCGCGCTGACAAAGGGCGCATGGGCCTGCGCGGCGATGTGCGACATGCCTTCCAGCAGCGCCATGTCTTCCGGATGCTTGCCGAACTCGTAGTCGCCGATCAGCGCGCCAAACGGAGCGCCGCCGAAGACGCCGTACTCTTCCTCGTAGATCTTCTTGAAGAGCGCGCTCTGGTCGAATTCCGGCGCCTTCTCGATGTCGCGCAGCAGTTCCTTCTTGCTGGCGTTGAAGACGCGGATCTTGAGCCCGACGCCGGTCTCGCTGTTGTCCATCAGGTACTTCAAGCCGCGCCAGGAGCCTTCCAGCTTCTGGAACGCGGGATGATGGAGGATCTCGTTCAACTGCAGGGAGAGCAGGTGATCGATCTGCGCGATGCGCGCGTTGATCATCATCTCGGCGTCCTTGGCGATGGTCATCGAGCCTTCGAGCACCTGGGCGACGAACTCCTTCACCAGGTCCTTGCCGCGCTCGCGGGCACTGGCCTCTGCGCCAAACCGGCCCTGTTCGACGATCTGATCGAGAAGGCTCGATTCCTGGGTTTCTACTGCCGCGGCCGCAGCCTGCGGTTTGCAGCTGCATCAGGCATTGGAACCTCCGTCGCCGATCTCGCCCTTCAGTTTGTCCAGCTTCTCGGTATTGCCGACCGCTTCGAGCAGCAGTTCTTCGAGCTTGTCGTTGCCCTGCAGCGAGCCGCGCAGATCGGTGAGGCGGGTGCGCAGATCGAGCAGTTCCTTGAGCGGCTTCACCTGCTTGGCGACGTTGGCCGGCTCGAAGTCGTCGAACTTGCGGAACTTCAGATCGACCTTGAGATTGGCCGCGTCCGGCTCGTCGCTCAGCTTGTTCTCGACGGCGAAGGAGAGGTGGGGCTTCATTCCTTCCAGCACGGTGTCGAAGTTGTCCGGGTTGACCTCGACGAACTTGCGCTCCTTCAGCTTGGGAAGCGGTTGTTCGGGATTGCCGGTGAAGTCTCCGAGCACGCCGACGACGAAGGGCAGTTCCTTGATCTCGATGGCGCCGCCGACTTCGACGTCATACGTGATTTGCACCCGGGGAGGACGCACCCGGTCGAGCTTATGCTGCGCACTTTGTTTAGCCATGACTCATTCCTCAGACGAATTGTGTTCAGAGGCGGTAGAGCGTTTCGTCGAAGTCGCCTTCGACATCCCGCAATCACGCCCCGGGTAAGAGACCTGTGGTCGCTGCTTGAGCTTTCTTCGAGATGGGGGGATACCCTGGGATCGGCGAAGTTGGGTCCTGGTCTTGCTATTACAGCCGCGTATTTGTGACCCAATTTCCGCGCGTTCTTGTTGATAACACACCCCCCGACCCCGGTCAAGACAATTGCAAATGACTGAGGACTGCAATGGCGAAGCCCTGTCCATTCCCATTCGCCCATCGATCGTGCCCGGGCCTCTGTCTCCCTCAACATCAATAGCGATCATCCCGGGCGATTAGTGTCACGTTGCGATGAAATTTTTTAGGGCCGCCCAAATCTTTCTGTTGCTCCCCTTGGGGGCGATGCTAACTTGGACTCCTTATGCTCAACTTGATCTCCGCGGAAGACTCCCGTCGCCTGCGCGCCTTTTTTGAAGAGGCTGGCTACAACGAACCGAGCCTGCGCAAGCACCTCGGAGCCGCCGAACTGCCCTCCCGGCAACTGCGCAACCAGGCCCGCCTGCTCGATCGCACCTCGGGCGGAACGCCGGTGGACATCCTGCTGCGCTGGTTCTGGCTGGACCTGGCCCAGCCCGAGTCCGAAGTCGCCGGCCGGTTACCCCCGGACATCTTCTCCCTGCTGCTCGAGTCCGGCCTGGTGCGTCGCGAAGGCGAGAGCCTGGTGCCCCAGGCCATGCTCCTCCATGTCGACGGCTTCCTGGTGGCCTCCGATCATCCCTCGGCCTTCGACAAGAAACAGACCGAACTGGTTCTGTGGCCCAATCCCACCAGCAAATTCCTGGCCCGGTTTGCGGTGCGCCGGCCCTCCCGTGCCACCCTTGATCTGGGCACCGGGAGCGGCATCCTGTCGCTCGGCGCCGCCCGCTACAGCGAGGTCGTCATTGCCACTGACCTGACCGAAAGAGCGGTCGCCTGCGCCCGTTTCAATGCCCGGCTGAACGGCGTAGACAACATCGAAGTTTATGCCGGAGACTTGTTCGCCCCGGTGGCGGGTCGATCGCTTCGATCTCATCCTTTCCAACCCTCCCTTCTTCATCACGCCGCAAACCGACTACCTGTTCTGCGACAACTCCATGGAACTCGACGGCCTCTGCCGGCGCCTGGTCAAGGAGGCTCCCGCCTACCTCAACGAAGGCGGCTACATGGAGATGCTGTGCGAGTGGGCCCAGATCAAGGGGCAGCCCTGGGAGGAGCGCATCGCCGAGTGGCTGGAGGGCACCGGCTGCGATGCCTGGGTGATGAAGGGGCTGACCCAGGACCCGGAAGAATACGCGCAGCACCGCATCCGCGAAACATCGCAGGACACCACCGACGACGCGAAAAACTACGCAGGCTACATGAACTACTACCGCCACCGCGGCGTCGAGGCCATCCACGACGGGCTGGTCGTGATGCGCAAACGCCAGGGCCCCAACTGGGTCCGTATCGAAGAGGTGCCTTCGACACCCTCCGGCAATCTGGGCGACATGATCCTCGCCACCTTTGCCGCGCATGACCTGCTGCTGGCCAACAACAGCGACGAAAAGCTGCTGGCCATTCACCCCCAGCTGGCGCCCCCCGGTGCGCCTGGAGCAGATCTGCCTCCCGAGAGACGGCCAATGGCGCGCGGAGTCGCTGACCCTGCGCCTCACCAGCGGCTTCCCGTTCCATCTCGATCTGCAACCGCTGGTTGCCGAGTTCCTGGTGGCATGCGACGGCACCCGGACGGCGCAGGAGGCCATTCAGGTGTTTGCGGGCAGCGCCAACGCGCCGCAGGAAGATGTTCAGAAAGAGTGCCTCGCCATGCTGCGCAAGCTGATTGAAAGAGGTTTCATGGTGGCGAACGAAACCGTCCCAGCCGAGTCGTCGAAGGCAGTCTAGAGACAGCCGCTCTCCCCGCCGGCGGCCGCGTGTGGCAGACTTGGAAGAGGCGCGATGTTGAGTCGCCGGTTCCTTGGTGCCCGGAGGGGTGAATGGCGAAGTTGATGGGGAATCTTCGCATCACGGCAAAGGCCGCTGCCGAGGGCGTGAAGCCGCACTTCGAAGTGGTCTTCGTCCCCTATGCCGGCCGCCTCAACACCAGGCCCGCGAAGGCCGGCAATTACGACGAACTTGTCTCTCTTCTGATGGACCTGAAGTTCAGCGAAGACGATGCCACCCGCTACGCCGGGAAAGCGCGATCGCAGGGGGTCATCCTGATCGACAGTTGCGAGCGCACCGATTCGCTGCTGCGCGAAAAGGGTCTGCTGGCCTGAGTCAGTTCTCCGCATGGGAAGCCATTTCCCGTCTCACGCGGCGCGATTCCCTTCCCAGATTCATGGCGCTGTCGATGCATCGGCGCCCTACCGTGCCTTGATCAGAACGATCACCACCACCAGCAGAACCAGCAGCAGGAAGGTGTTGATCACCAGCAGGATCGGCACCATCGCTTCGAGTTTTGTCTTCGGGGCGGCAAGCGCCGGGGGCGCGGGAGCCTTGGGGGGTGGAGGCGCAGCGAATGCGGGCGGTGCCGGGGCCTTGGGAGCCTTGGGCATGGGCGGCGGCGGAGGCGCTGCCGGCAAGGGCGGCTTGGCGAAAGCTGGCGCGGCCGCCGCCGGCGGTGCAGGAGGTGCGGGTTCTGCGGGAGCGGCGGAAGGTGTCGCAATCATGCGCGTGTATTCGCCTGGCCCGGAGTTCATCGGCGGGGGAGGCGCTGCGGGTGGCGCCGGCGCAACCGGCGCCGCCGGCTCCTGCGACAGGCTCCGGATCAACCGGGTCACGCCGCCTGGATCTGCACCTCCCGACTGGCTCGGGCGCGGCGGAGGAGCGGCATGGGGAAGTGGATCGGGCCGGTAGGGAGCGGGCTCGGGGGTGCGCGATGCGCCACCGTCTGACGCCAGCGAATTCATCATGCTGGTGATGCTCGGCGCGGGGGACTCAGAAGCGGTTTTTTTCCCTGGCTCTGCGAAGCCAGGATCATTTCTCCACGGCATCTCCGGTGCCGGCGGAGGACTGGGAGGTGCACTGGACCGCGGCGGGGGCGTGGAGGCAAAAACAGGCTGGGCGGGGCGCGCCGCCGGGGGGGCAGCAGGAGTCTGAGGCGGGGACGGAGCCTTGAAAAACTGCGTGAAGCTGCCCTCGGCCGAGGCGGCGTCCGAGACGCCCGGAGAAGAAAATCCCTTGGCCCGTCCCGAAGCTGCCGGAGCAGCGCTTGCCGGGATCGAATTTGCCGCGGCCGTGGTCGCCGCTGCCGGATTGGGCGCTGCGGCGCTGGCCGCACGTGGCGGCTCTGCCTGGGTGCTCCTCGGCACGCCGCCGGGCGGAGGCGCCGGGGGCGTCAAGCCGCCGACAAAGATCCGGGTGAACTCGCCGGGGCCGGTATCGGCCGCAGCCGGGGGCTGAGACGGCGCCCGCAGCACGGCCGTTGCGCCCGCATCGGTCGCGGCTATTGGAGGAGAGGAGTGTGGCGGCTGATTTGCCGAGTTCGGGCCCGCTGGTTTGTCGAGGGATTGGAAGAGCTGGGTAAATTCTCCCGGAGCCGCCTCCGCTGCTGATCCCCGAACTGATCCTTGACCCGGGGAGAACGGGGGCTGGCGCAAGACTCCGGTGACGGGAGGCGGATCGCTTCGCCTCGCGTCGATTCCTGCCGTAGTTTTGGAGGTTGGCGCCGGTTCGAACGGCTTCTGTTCGCCCTCCGGTTTACCTTCGAAGGCCCGAAGAAACATGCCGGTAGCGCTGAGAGAGTCCGCGTTCTCCGGAGTCTCCGGTTTTGAATTGGAATCATTTTTGGTCATAGGAAGGCGGTCCCTTCCGCCAGCGGGCAGGGCTTACTGCGAAGCTTACACGCGTGCCTTTCCGGCGTAAAGGGCAAACGGCCACTCTGCACGCGGCGTGGCTGTCCCCCGGGTCTCCGGATTCTGGATTCTTCCGCGCGGGTCCGTTCGTGGCGGGTGCGAAACGAATCTCTCCCTGGCCGCACTTCCCTGAGGAGCACAAGTTTCCCCGTGGCATGGAAGGCTTGAGGTATGCTCTTAGTGATTCGCGGACCAGCCCATTCACGTTTCCTGGTCGTATGGGCCGGTCTTCGCCTGGATCGCTGAACTTTCTGGGTACCCCGCACCATCTTCGGAGACGCATTGATGCCAGAGAATCCGTCGCGCACGCACAGCCTTGCGTCCTGTTACGAGAATGCCTTCACGATCATCCTGCGGCTGTCGGCACTGCAGCAGCAGTCGGCAGCCAATTCGCAGGAGTTTCGCACCAGCATTCGCGCCGCATTGCGTGCCGCCATGGAGCAGGCCAAGGCTTTGGGCTACTCGAGCGAAACCAACCAGTTGGGCTTCTTCGCGGTCGTCTCGCTGCTCGACGAGAGCGTGCTCAAGCTGCAGCATCCGGCATTTTCCGACTGGGCGCAGCGGCCCCTGCAGGAAGAGATGTTCGGTCATAACCGTGCCGGCGAGGTCTTCTTTGACCACCTGCGCACCCTGCTGGCGCGCCAGGATTCCGAGGAGACGGCCGATTGTCTCGAGGTCTACTGCCTCTGCATGCTACTCGGCTTCAAAGGCAAATACGCGCTGGGATCGAGCATCAGCTACAGCTCGGGGCAGCTCCCGTCAGGTGCGCAGACGGGGACCTGGGGCAGCCCACGCGGCGGCGGCGAGATCCACACCCTCATCCACCAGGCGCGCGAGAAGATCGATCGCATCCGCGGGCAGATGAGCTTTCTTCCCGATGTGGCAGCGCCTGCCATCAAGCATATTGCCACGGTCGATCCGTGGAGCCGCGGTCTCGGCATAGCCGCTCTTGTCCTCTTCGTGCTCATGCTTGCGGCCTTCGCCGGCTTCTGGTTCGTGCTGAGTTCCGGGGCTTCGCAAATCAGCTAGGTTTCGCTTTCGCGTTTCTGGGGGATCGCTTGCTCGCCTACGTGCTCGCAGTCATCGTTATCCTGATCGCCGCGCTTCTGGCTTTCGGCATCGCCGCGCTTCTTCATCTGCACGGCGCGTTCTATCTCGTCTTCGTCATCGTCATCCTGCTTCTGGGAATCGCCGCTGCGGTCACGATTCTCGTGCTTCACTATCGGGCCAAGAAGCAAAAGGCCCTGGAAGGTGGAGACGCCGGGGCAGGCGCAAACGCCGATCTCGACCTGCTGCTGACCGATGCCAACCGCAAGCTGCGCACCTCGCAGCAGGGCGCGAAGACGCTCGCATCCTTGCCCCTCATCTACATCCTGGGTGAATCCGGAGCAGCCAAGACGACGACTGTCCAACGGTCCGGACTTGATCCCGAGTTGCTGGCCGGCACTGCGGCCCAAGAAGGTGCTGTTCCCACAGAAGTCCTGAATCTCTGGTTCACCAAGCTGGCGGCGCTGCTCGAAGTAGGATCGGCCGTGCGCCAGAGCAATGCCCTGCTGGGGCGCCTCATCCACCGCACCCGTGCGCGCGCTTACCGCTCTGCCTTCGGGAGCGGCGCCGCTCCGCGCGCTGTGGTCGTCTGTCTCAGCCTCGACCAGCTGCTCGTCCAGGATGGCGGCGAGTCGCTGATGGCCGCGGCCCGCGCCACGGGAGGCCAACTTCGTGAGATCAGCCGCCTGCTCGGTATGCCGGTCCCCGTCTACGTCATTCTCACCAAGCTTGACCGCGTGCCCCACTTCGAGGAGTACGTGCGCCAACTGTCTGACACCGAGGCGCGCCAGGTGCTTGGCGCCGCACTGCCCCGCAATGAGGCTTCTCCGGGCACCTACGCCGATCAGGCGTCGCGCCTGCTGGCCGGCGTCATCGATTCCCTGGTCTATAAGCTCGGCGCATTTCGCGTGGAGATGCTCGATCGCGAAAACGAGCCGCGCAATCTCTCCGGCGTGTACGAATTTCCGCGCGAATTCGGCAAGCTGCGCAAAAACCTCAACCAGTACCTGGTCGAACTCTGCAAGCCCAGCCAGCTCAGCGCCAACCCGTATCTGCGCGGCTTTTACTTCACCGGCATTCGCGCCCGCATCGTGGAGCGCATGGTCTCGGGAGCCATGCCTGTGGAACGGGCGGTCCCGCAGGACGCCGGAGCCACGCAGTACATCAATCTCTCCATGGGTCGAACGCCCGCCGCGGCGCGGCCCTCCGCTCCCGTAATGGCATCCTCGCGCGTGCCGCAGTGGACCTTCCTGCCGCGCCTGCTGCCGGAGGTCATCCTCGGCGACAAGAGCGCTCTCGCGGCGACGAAACAGTCTGCCCCGGCGCGGCTGTTCCGGCGCATCCTCTTCGGCACCCTGGCCTTTCTTTTTGCGCTCTACATCTTCTTCCTCATCGTGTCCTACAGCAACAACGCCGCTATTGAACACCGCATCGCTCGCGACGCGCACGCGCTGCCGGTCATGAGCCCGACCGCCAGTTCAATGCCGAGCCTTACCGATCTGAGCGCGCTCGATGACCTGCGGAAGACCATCCTGCAACTGGACGAGTTCCAGCGCAACGGCCGGCCGCTGAGCTACCGGTTTGGTCTCTACCAGGGAGACAAGCTCGATGCGCTGGCGCGCCGCGTCTACTTCGATCGCTTCCGGCCCTTGATGCTCAACCCCGCGCAGGCGGACTTTGTCGCCGTCATGAAGACGCTCAGTGTGCCTCAGGATACCGCCGACCAGAATTCGTATCTGGCCGCCTACAATCCGCTCAAGGCCTATCTCATCACTACCAGCCATTCCTCGACCGGCGACATCGCCGGCCATCCCGATGCCGCGGATATCAAGTTCCTGACTCCAGTCTTCCTCCAGGCATGGGCGGACAAGCGCCTCGTCGACCCGCAGCAGCTGCCTCTGGCGCAGCAGCAGGTCGAGTTCTACGGCCAGGAACTTTTGAGCCGTCAGCCCTATACCGACATCCCTGCCGACGCGGTGCTGGTCGACCATACCCGGGTCTACCTGTCCAATTTTCTTGCCGAGACGCGCATCTACCAGAACATGCTGACCGATGCCGACAAGGTCAGCTCCGCGGTCGACTTCAATCGTCAGTACGGCGGTCACTACGTGTCCGATGGATACATCGTGCGCGCCGCCTTCACCAGCGCGGGCTTCGACTTCATGCAGAAGGCGCTCAAGAATCCCGGCCATTATGCCCAGGGCGAACGCTGGGTTCTGGGGGACAAGGGCGCCCAGCTTACCGATCTCGCCACCCTCGCTGGCAGGCTGACCGACAAGTACGAGACCGATTACCTCGACAAGTGGCACACGTTCCTGCTCAATGCTCATGTCGCCGGCTGTGGCGGGCTCACCGAAGCTCCCAAGCTGCTCGACGCGCTCACCGATCCGGCGTCGCCCATTCTTGAATTGTTTTTCACCGTCTCCCACAACACCGCAGTCGCCGACAAGAAGATCTCCGATGCTTTCCAGCCGGCCCAGTCCCTGGTCGATCCCAACGCCGACAAGCTCAACAAGTTCACCGGGCCCGGCAACGGACCCTACCTCGATGCCCTCACTGCACTGAAGTCGGCCATCCTGCAGGTCGCGCCCAACCCCGCCGCGCGCACCGACGCAGCCGTCTTCCAGCCCGTGGCCACGGCCGCCGACAGCGCCGGTAACGTCGTAAAACAGGCCAGCCAGAAGTTCAACATCGACCCCGAGAAGGACCCCAACCGGCACGTCGAGCGACTGGTCGCCAACCTGCTCTTGTCTCCCATCGACTGTGTGGCCAAGCTCGCCCCGTCCCCAGGGGCAGCGGCCAACGGAAAAGGCAAGGACGTGTGCAACGCCGTAGCTCCGCTTCTTGGCAAATATCCCTTTGCCCAGGGCTCAAATGTCCCCGCAGGCATCGCCGAAGTCGACGCGGCATTTGCCCCGGATACCGGCTCTGTCCCGACCATCCTCAAGACCGGGCTGAAGCCGTATCTCGCTCTTCAGGGCAACCAGTTTGTCGAGGCGCAAGGGGCTCCGCAACCCGTCAGTCCAAGATTCCTGCAGTACGCCACCCGTCTCTCCCACGTCACTTCCGCGCTGTACGCCACCGGCCAGAAGTCGGCTTCCCTGGCGTTCACGCTTCGCTTCGTGCCCGGCAACGGCGTCTCCAGCGCCACATTCGTGGTCGACGGTCAGCGCATCCCGGCGGGCTCGACCAGCCAGCTGTTTACCTGGACGGGAGCTACGGCGCAGAGTGCCTCCCTCGTCTATGACGGCGTCGAAGTGCTTCCGCATCAGGGCACCTGGGCGCTGTTCCAGCTTGTCCGCCAGGCCCCGGCCACGCGGATACCCGGCGGCTATCGCCTCGACTACCGGATCAGCAACGTCGTCACCGTGGCGGGGCAGACCCAGAGCACCAGCGGGCCGCAGAAGATCGCTACCTTCGAAGTCTCGGGACCGGGGGCGGAGTTCCTGGTTGGCGACGGATTCTCCGGTCTCACCTGTGTCGGACCGGTGGTCAAATGACTCTGAAACGCAACCGCCCCCTTCTCAATGTGACCCGGATCGGAGCAAGGCAATCCACGACCGGCGCTGCGCGGCGCTCGACCGCCGGTCCAACTCCATTGCATTCTGACGTCTGCCGCTTGCCACATGCGCCATGCGGGGTCTACCCTGTGTGCATGCGTCGATGTCGCTGACACCGCCCTGGTGAGAGCTCCGATGCCCGGCGTGCGCCCCGATTCGCGCGCGTTTTCACCGCCTGACAGCTCCACCGCCACTCCCAACTCATCCAAAGCATGTCTGGGACAATCCCGGACGAGGAGATCATCATGGCGCGTATTGCCGCGAATGTGACTGAATTGATTGGACATACCCCGCTCGTGCGTTTGAACCGCGTGGCCGCCGGGCTGCCCGCTACCGTAGTTGTGAAGCTGGAAAGTCAGAATCCGCTGTCGAGCGTAAAGGACCGCATTGGCCTGGCAATGATCGACGACGCGGAGAAGAAGGGCAAGATCAAGCCCGGCGAAACCGTCCTGATCGAGCCCACCAGCGGCAACACCGGCATCGCCCTCGCCTTCGTCGCCGCCGTCAAGGGCTACAAGATCATCCTCACGATGCCGGAAACAATGAGCCTGGAGCGGCGCGTTCTGCTGCGGGCGTTTGGCGCCGAGATCGTGCTGACGCCGGGTCCCAACGGCATGAAAGGGGCCATCGCC
This sequence comes from uncultured Acidobacteriaceae bacterium, assembly GCA_963737665.1. Classification (GTDB taxonomy): domain Bacteria; phylum Acidobacteriota; class Terriglobia; order Terriglobales; family Acidobacteriaceae; genus Telmatobacter. The sequence goes on along the minus strand of CAVTTW010000008.1, from coordinate 573,603 downwards.
AAGGCTAACGAGATCCTGGCCAACACGCCCAACGGCTATATTCTGCAACAGTTTGACAATCCGGCCAACCCGGCTATCCACGTGGCGACGACGGGCCCGGAGATCTGGGAGGACACCGACGGCAAGGCCGACATCCTCATCTCCGGGCGTGGGAACGGGCGGCACGCTGACCGGCGTGGCTCGCTACATCAAGGAGCGCAAGCCGGAGTTCAAGGCCATCGCCGTGGAGCCGACCGACAGCCCGGTGCTGTCCGGAGGCAAGCCAGGACCGCACAAGATCCAGGGCATCGGCGCGGGTTTTGTGCCCAGCATCCTGGATACCCACCTGATCGACGAAGTGATCCAGGTGACCAACGACGAGTCGATCGCCATGGGGCGGCGGCTGCCGCTCGAAGAAGGCCTATTCGTCGGGATATCTTCCGGCGCGGCCGTGGCAGCGGCCCTGAAGGTGGCAGCGCGGCCGGAAAACGCCGGCAAACTGATCGTTGTCATCCTGCCCAGCTTTGGCGAGCGCTATCTGTCGAGTGCGCTGTTTGACTCGCTGCGGCAGGAAGCCCTGGCGCTGCCCACGCAGCCAATTGCCGTCTAGCCGACGCGGTATTTGCCTGTGACGTTCTGGGCTCGGCCGCCTTTGTGGGTGGCCGGGAATCGGAGAAGAACCGTAGTTCGCCCGGCAAACGCCGGCTGGACGTGTAGCATGCCCCTGTTTGCACGCATTCGCGAAGACATTCAGTCCGTGCTGGAGCGCGATCCGGCGGCGCGTTCGCGCCTCGAGGTGCTTACGTGCTATCCGGGGCTCTGGGCGGTCTGGATTCACCGCGTCGCGCACGTGCTGTGGCGGGCCAAATTCAGGCTGCCGGCGCGCATTCTTTCGCAGGTGGGGCGGTTCTACACCGGGGTCGATATTCATCCGGGCGCGCTGCTGGGGCGGCGCCTGTTCATCGACCATGCAACCGGCGTGGTGATCGGGGAAACGGCAATCGTGGGCAGCGACGTCACCCTCTATCAGGGCGTCACCCTGGGCGGAACCGGCAAGGGCCACGGCAAGCGTCATCCAACTCTCTGCGATAACGTGTTTGTCGGGAATAACGCCAACGTGCTGGGAAACATCAGCGTCGGCGCCAACTCCCGGGTGGGCGCAGGTTCGGTTGTTCTGACCGACGTACCGCCCAACTCCACAGTGGTGGGAGTGCCGGCCCACATTGTCTACCGCAATGGCGAACGGGTGCTTATCACCGATCCGCACGACATCAAAGACCCGCTCTCCGATGCCCTGATCGCCCTCGCCGCCCGGGTGGACGAACTGGAAAAGCGTCTCGGGGGGGAGCAGAAGGCCGAACCCTTCGCGGCGGAAGAAGCCGACCGAACGGCATACCGCGAAGAATTGGACCGGATCAGCTATTTCGTGTCGATGGGAGAAGGCATCTAGTTGCGTGCCGGGGCTCATCAGCTGACATTGGCAGGCTAAACTACGCGGCCGGCACACCAAAGATCATGCACCGGCCGGATCATGCCATTCAAGGTTTGAGCCGCACGCTTCAGTCTGCGAATGCCGCTTCTTCCACGCGAACGTTTTCAATCAGCTTAACGGGATAGTAGGCGTTGCGGTTGTACTGCTTCACCATGCGGTTGGTGTTGAAGTAGGAGCCGTTGAACGCCAGGGTGGTCCGCATCAGGCGCGCCCACTTCTCGGGGGCGTCGAGATACAGCGGTACCACCGCTCTTTCAAGCTTGTTGTAGAGATTCGACGCTTCTTCCGCATCGTTGGCGCCGTCTTCAATGGCCCAGCCCGTAACGCCCTCGATACAGCCTTCAATCCACCAGCCATCGAGGATGGAGAGGCTGGGCACGCCATTCAAAGCCGCCTTCATCCCACTGGTGCCGGAGGCCTCGTAGGGACGGCGCGGTGTATTCATCCAGACGTCGACACCCGAGGTGAGCAGCGCACCCAGTTCCCAATCGTAGTTTTCGAGGTAAACGATGCGCAGCACGTCGTTAGACAAGGTGGCCGAGCGTTCGATCACCTGGCGGATCAAGGCCTTGCCGGGTTCATCCTGGGGATGTGCCTTGCCCGCGTAGAGGATCTGCAAACCACCGGCCGCCGCGGCAATTTTCACCAGCCGCTCGGGGTCGTTGAACATCAGATTGGCGCGCTTGTAGGTAGCTACGCGGCGGGCAAAGCCCAGGGTGAGCACATTGGGGTTGAGGACCAGTCCCGTCCGCGAGCCGACCTCGGCGAGCAATTCCTCTTTGGCGCGGGCATGCGCGGAGAGAATTGCCTTTTCGGGCAGGTCGATGGCATTGCGCAGGTACAGGTTGTCGCGCCGCCACGCCGGTATGTGCGCGTCGAGCATCTGCTTGACCGGTTCCGACGTCCACGTCGGGGCGTGAACCCCATTGGTGATGGAGTCGATCTGAAACTCGGGGAACATGTCCCGCGACACTTTGCCATGCTGCATGGCCACGCCGTTGCAATAGCGCGAGAAGCGCAGCGCCAGCAGGGTCATGTTGAGCAGGCCTTCGTGGAAGCAGTTCAGCTTTTGCAGGCGCGCAGTGCGCTCGCCGCCCAGGATGCGAATGGCCTGCTCGGTCGAAAAGCGATCGTGTCCCGCGGGGACCGGCGTGTGGGTGGTGAAGACGCACTTGCTGCGCACAATGGCCAGGTCGGAATCGGTGGCCGCGCCCAGCGGTCCACCCCCCAGCTGGCTTTCGAGCAACCCTAGCGTCAGCAACGCTGCGTGCCCTTCGTTCATATGATAGACGTTTACATTCAGGCCCAGTGCATTGGCCATTCGCACGCCGCCCATGCCGAGAACGATCTCCTGCTGCAGGCGGTAGTTGGTGTCGCCGCCATAGAGATGGTCGGTGAGTCCGCGATCCCAGCCCGAGTTGCCATCGAGATCAGTGTCGAGCAGGTAGATGGGCACCACGTGGCCGGAACGGCCCTCAAGGTTATAGCGCCAGGCGCGCACTGTCACGACGCGGTCTTCCACCGAAACCGTGATCCGGGCCGGCTCTTCGGCACAGAAGTCCGAAGGGTTCCACGATTGCACTTGTTCACTTTGCGTGCCGGCCCTGTCCAGGTGTTGCTGGAAGTATCCCTTGCGATGCAGAAGGGTGAAGGCCACAAGCGGAATTCCGAGGTCGGCGGCGGAACGCAGCGTATCGCCCGCCAGCACCCCCAGGCCGCCCGAGTAGGTGGGCATTGCCGGGTTGATGGCAATTTCCATCGAGAAATATGCGACTAACCCTGAATGTGGAAGAGATTCGTATGCGAACGGCTTTGACGATGATGGTTCCATGTTTATTTGAACGCCTCCGGTTTGCTGCATCGGCACTGCGCAGCAACCCCTGGACTGAAAACACACGGCTCTAAAGGAAGTCGTCTTGTTCGAATCTATCGGGGTTATGTGATTCCCGATTTTAACAAGGAAACCCCCAGGAATGGCTGCAACTTTTTAATCACAGTAAGGCGGAAAAATTTGCTTTCCCTTAGAGAGTCAGGGCCCGGCAGGGACTGGTTTGATCTCATGCTTAAGACGGCGGCTTTCCTTTGATGCCTTCAACAGCCTGGCCGCCTGACCAGTCCTATCTGACTAATTGGATGCGCGCATCTACACGATGCGCACCGCCGGAGGCATGACAAATGTGGATTTGTGGGACAATTCCGATCCGGGCGGCGTAGCGCTCCGCAAGCTTTTCAGCGAACGCGGGCGCCCGTTCCGCCTCGACCAGGTTGACCGTGCAGCCGCCAAATCCCCCGCCGGTCAGGCGTGCGCCGATCAGTCCGGGCAGATCCTGGGCCAGTTCCACCATGGCATCGGCTTCCACGCAACTAGCTTCAAAATCATGACTGTAGCTCAAGTGTGCCTCGGCCATGAGGCGCCCCAGTTCGGTCAGATCATGGCGGATGAGCGCATCGGCGGCGGCCACAGTTCGTATGTTCTCGGTGATGACATGGCGGGCGCGCTTGAGGGCGTTGGGGCTCATCTCCGCACCGTAGAGCGCGAGGTCCTCGACGGTCGCGTCGCGCAGAAATCGCACCGCGGGCCGGTGGCGGGCGATGACTGCGGCGGCTTCCTCCACCTCGGCGCGGCGGCTGGTGTACTCGCCTCCGCTGACCGCATGTTTCACCATGGTATTGGCAATGACCAGGGCGACACCCGGCGGAATGGGCGCCAGGCGAAAGCTCAGGTCGCGGCAATCCAGCAGCAAGGCGTGATCCTTGGCCCCGTTTGCGGAGATGAACTGGTCCATGATGCCGCAGTTGGCGCCAACGAACTCATTCTCGGCCCGCTGGCACAGCCGGGCGAGAACCGGACCGGGGTAAGTAACCCCGATGAGAAACGTGACCGCTAAGGCGGTGGCCACTTCAAGAGCGGCCGAGCTGGAAAGACCCGAGCCCAGAGGAACATCGCCCCACAAACTCAGGCTGAAGCCAGGAATGGTATGGCCTTCCCCGGCCAGAGTCTGAATGACGCCCAGCGGGTAGTCGCTCCAGTGCTGGCTGGCCGCCGCGGGCAGATCCGCTGCGTCGAAGGCGCGCTCCTTCAGGTAGTTCTCTGAATAGATGACGATCTTCCCGTCGTGGCGCGGCGAGATGCCGGCCAGGGTCGCGAAGTCGATGGCCGCCGGCATGACAAATCCTTCGGCGTAGTCGGTGTGCTCCCCGATCAGGTTGACGCGCCCCGGGGCGGCGAAGATCTCCGGCTCCGCGCGAAAACGGGCCGTGTGAATGGAACGCAGAATTTCAGGATCGTGCATACGGTTTCCACCTAAATCTTATCGATGTCCACGTCCATCAGCCATGCGCTGGTTGTGCCAGGGTCGAGCGTTCGCGACCATGGGCCTGTCTGCGCCAGGGAATCGACGGGCGCTGTGGCCGGCTCCAGTGCCACACAGGTCTGCTTTGGTCCGGGTCGGTCCGGCCATCCGCCGTAACAGATCCAGAGACCGATATATGGTGTCGCCTCGGCGTCGAAGCTTACCCTGATGGTGACGCCGGCAGAGGGACGCTGCAATGCACACCAATTCTGCTTGTGTGTGACGGGCGCGGTGAACAATTTGTCGCCGACTCCGGACTCGGGCGGCAGCGCCAGGCTGAGATCCGTTTCCCCGCCCGCGGACAGCGCGGCGATCGGCCAGCTCACCTCGCCGCCGGCTTTGCCGAGACGGTTGCCGCCCGAACCCTCGACGCGGAGCGAGTGGATTCCGTTCGGAAGCACGATCCGATCTCCCGGTTCCGCGAGAAAGAGGGGATGCGCCGCCCAGGCCCAGGGGACGGGAACCGAGCCGGTGTTGGTCAGCTCGTAGCGCGCGGCAAGAAGCCATCCGCCTTCCTTTTCGCGCAGCGTGAGGGTGCGCTCGAGCACCAGGGGAAGGGAAAAGCACTCCCCGCGCAGCGCAACCGAGGTGGCTGCGTCTTGAAGAGGACGGTCCGGGTTCCGAGATTCGGGGACCTGTTGCCATTCCACGCGCCAGAGATCACCGTGATCGGGGATGTGGGCTTTTCCCGCGGCGGTGGCGATGGTGCAGGCAGCCACGGAGGGCAGGCACTCGTCCCAGCCGCTGGCGTCGCTCTGGTCGAATGAAATCGTACGGGTACGGGGTTCGGGCGGAGCCAGCGGAGTTTGCAGCAGTTCGCGGCCATTCACGACGATGGAGGCGACTTTCCCCCCGAGTTGCGGCAGAAGAGTTACAGAACAGGCCCCCGCCCGGATGAGAACGTTTTCTTTATCCGCGCCGATAGAGGTCGTCTGTGGCATGCATCCCTCAACCCCGGATTCCCTGGCAAGCGTCTGTGTAGGCGGTCCAGATCCGGTCAAGCCATCGTTCGTGTTCGGGTTTCATGAGGACCGACCGGAGGCAGGTAACCCCTCTGTCCGCGCTGTCTTGCGCGGGATCGCTGACCGGCCGAAACCAGTGTTCTGGCAATTGTACAAGGGCCAGGTGCAAATTCCTCGCCGCGCATGCGGCAAAGATCTGGCGGGCGCGGTCCGAGGATTGGGATGGTGTCCCGGCCGCGATCTTCCACACCACGATATCGAGTTCGGGGGGGCCGGCGGCCAGGGGTTCGAAGCGGCCTTCCTGGTCTGCGCGCAGGCGCCGGTCCAGTTCCAGGGCAGCGTTCCGGCCGCCGGCCAGTCCGCGGGCGAATTCGCCACCCGGAACCAGGGGCAGAAGCCTTTGCGTGGCCCACAAGGCGACGGCAGCCGCCCCGGCCCGGGAACATTCCAGGCTGATCTCGCCCAGGTGCAGCTCGGAGGAGGTGAAGTAGGTATAAGGAGAGTCGTGCTTGTAAAAGCGCCCGACCGCAGGGTCGCGAAACAGCACGCATCCGCACCCGTAGGGTTGCAGGCCGTGCTTGTGCGGGTCGACGACGATCGAGTCCGCGCCTTCGATAGCGGCGTAGGCGCTTCGAGCGGGCTCGGCCAGGGAGCCGGGAATGAGCCGGAAGTAGCCTCCGTAAGCAGCATCGACGTGAATCCGGAAGCCGTACCGCTGGCGCAGTTCGACGATTTCGGCGAGCGGGTCGACGGCACCGATGGCGGTGGTCCCGAGGGTAACGACCACGGTGCCGACGTCTCCGGAACGCAGCTGGTCTTCGAGGGCATTGAGGCGCATGCGTCCACGCGCATCGGCGGGAACGGAACCGAAGGGGAGCTTCAGCACCGCGGAGATGCGCTGGTGGGTATAGTGGGCCTGTTCCGACGCGATGATTCGTTTTGCCGGGCGCAAGCTGCCCGGCCACCCAGAGGGCCTCAAGGTTGGCCAGGGTGCCGCTCGACGTGAGATGGCCGAGAAAGGGAGTTCCCGCCCATCCAAACATGGCGGCGATCTCCGCCACGGCCTCGATCTCCATCACTGAGCTGGCCCGGCCGCCGTCGCGGGCATGGTTGTTGGGATTGATGGTCATGGCCAGCGCATAGGCGGCGCGCGCGACGGGATGCGGCGGCTTGAGCATCTGCCCGGCGTACAGGGGGTGGAAGTAGGGGTAGTTGTCGCCCAGACGATGGGCGGTTTCCTCAAGAACTGCAGTCGATGCGGTCCCAATCCGGGGCCGCTTCGTGGGGAGCAGGAGAGTCCGCCTCGGGAAGAAACGAAAACTCCCCGGAGAGCCGTTCGGCGGCGCGCGCAAGCAGGGCCGGCACTGGGTCTTGAGCCATGGCGACCATTAACCCTATCACAGCCAGCGCGGGAGCGGGAACAGGCTTCATTCTCAAGGAGTTGGAGGGCCGAATTCCCGGAATGGGCCCTTCCGTCAAGAAATTGTGCACGCTTTTTCCAGAGCGATGTTACACTGCGGTCAGCGTTAGAGCCGAACCGGGCGTGTGCAGTAGCTCGCCCAACCAAGCAAGATTCTGCCAGTGGTCGCTCCGATTCATCCAGCGCAATTCAATTCAGGAAACACGATCAAAATGGAACAAGGTACTGTGAAGTGGTTCAATGACGCGAAGGGCTTCGGCTTCATCTCGCGTCAGAACGGCGAAGATGTCTTCGTGCACTACTCTGCAATCAACTCCAGTGGTTTCAAGAGCTTGCAGGAAGGCCAAGCCGTGCAGTTCAACGTAGTGAAAGGCCCCAAGGGATGGCAGGCTGCGGACGTTCAGCCTCTCTAAACCTCAAGGCCGGGTTCCGGCAGAATCGAGCAACCAAATGAGGACTGGGCGTGCCCAGTCCTCATTTGTGTCTAGAGGCTCGGTGCTTGCATGGCGAAGCGGCGCAAAGCGAACCTGATCCGGGCTGGAGCAGCCGGCTTCCAGACGCGGCGGCAAAACGCGGTCGATCAGCCCTGGGAGTGTGCTCCCCCCAAAAAACCGATGCTGGCGGCGATGACCTCAAAGGGTGTAATCGCCTGCCAGCATCAAAGCGTCGTGGATTGTGAATGGTTCCAGCTCGTGCCTGAAGCTACGAAGAGAACCCAGTGAAAAAAAGAAATCTGCGGCGGGCTGCTTTCTGTTTTTGTGCTATGCCGCTGCGCCTCGCCAATTACCTGTGCTCAAACCCCTTGCCAAAATGGTTGTTGTTCCTCAAAACTGTCCACATCCGGACTTCGTAAATGCTCTGCCGTGGAATCCGTTCGCCCTGCCGCAATTAAAACCAGCTACGCTGCATATCGGCCGACGTATCGATAAGATGCGTCAAAGAGCCCAACTGGGTGCATTGCCCAGAATGGCTGCTCCCGAAGAAGCGATCGAGCCTTTCCATTCCGGGACCAGAAATCCGCGCGTCGGGTGAGCCTCGCAACCGGCAAGGCTCGCATGATGGCTGCGAAGAGCCTTGTCTATTTCGCGCAGCGCTTCCGCCCGCTCAGTCCTGGTCTGGCGCTCCCAATAGAGAACGAAACCCTGACCGCATACGCTGCAACACGTGTCGGCATTTGTATCAATGCTCTTGCATAGTATCTGCATCCCAGATCCCCCAGACCCATGGCTACCCCGCCATAGAAGGAACAGTAGCCCTGCCAACATGGCGCGCGACATTCCTATTCCTGGGACACTCTCCGGCCGTTGGGGGTACGGACCAGTACAACTGTTGTGTCACAGGATGGTTTGTAGCAAAACTACTCTTGCAAGACTTTGATGCGAAGCAAACTCAACTGATTGCCTGAAACGAGCCACGAATCGTTACGGGTCCCGCGCCCCGGTATATTCTGAAGGGTCCTCGCACTTGCGTAATGGTGGCCGGAGGACCAGTGCCGTTTCAAACCAAGATCGTGTTTACCATTCAGGACTGTTTCTCATATGAGCTCGAAGACGATCGCCATTCATCTGCCCGACGGAGCCGTACGCGAAGTGCCGGCAGGCACCACGCCGCTCGATATCGCCAACTCCATTTCGCCCCGGCTCGCGGCCGCCTCCGTGGTGGCCCGGTTGACTCCGCTGACTGGCATCACCGATGGACGGACCGCGGCGGATGGTGAGTCGGCCGAGGCAGCCATGTATGCCTCCGAGGACCAGTCGGCGCCGCGCCTCGTCGATCTGGCCACGCCGCTCGAGGAGGATGCGCGCCTGGAACTTGTGACCGAAAAGGATCCCGAGGCGCTGAAGGTGGTGCGCCACTCGGCCGCCCACGTGCTCGCCACGGCGGTACTGGAGCTCTTCCCCGAGACCAAGCTGGGCCATGGACCGGCCACCGATGCAGGTTTCTTTTACGACTTCTATAGAGAGACTCCCTTTACGCCGGACGACCTTGCCGCGATTGAGAAGAAGATGGCTGAGGTGGTGGCGCGGGATGAGAAGTTCGTGCGCGAGTATGAGCCCCGTGAGGAGGCGCTCGAAGAGTTTGCCCGCGATGGCGACTTCATGAAGACCCACTTCGTTACTAAATTTACCGAGCCCGGTGCGCAGGTCAGTTTTTACCGGAACGGAAACTTTGTCGATTTCTGCCGCGGGCCGCATGTCCCCTCGACGGGCCGTGTCAAGGCGGTGAAGCTGACCAGCCTGGCTGGCGCCTACTGGCTCGGGGATGAGAAGAATCCGCAACTGCAGCGCATTCATGGAACAGCGTTCTTTTCGCAGAAGGATCTGGACGCGCACTTCGCCCGTCTGGAAGAGGCGGCCAAGCGCGATCATCGCGTGCTTGGCAAGCAACTCGACCTCTTCAGCATCCAGGAACTTGCCGGGGCGGGACTGATCTTCTGGCATCCCAAGGGCGGTCTCATCCGCAAGGTGATGGAAGACTGGATGCGCGAGGAGTGCCTGCGCCGCGGATACCAGCTGGTCTTTACGCCGCATGTGATGCGCCGCGACCTGTGGAAGGTGAGCGGCCACGAAGGCTTTTACGCCGCCAACATGTATACCCCCATGGAACTCGACGACGCCGAATACCGGCTCAAGCCGATGAACTGCCCCGGCCACATCCTCATCTACAAGAACTCGCCCAAGAGTTACCGCGACCTGCCGCAGCGCTATGCCGAACTCGGAAACGTCTACCGCTACGAGCGCTCCGGCACCATGCATGGACTGCTGCGCGTGCGCGGCTTCACCCAGGACGATGCCCACATCTTCTGCACTCCCGGCCAGATAGAAGACGAGATGGATGCCTGCATCGATTTCGCCGAGGCGGTTTTGAAGACCTTTGGTTTCGCCGAGTATCGCGTCGAACTTTCCGCGCACGACCCCAGCAAGCCCGGCGAATTCGTGGGCAAGCAGGAAGACTGGATCCGGGCCGAGTCGGCTCTCGAGCGCGTGCTCACCCGCCGCGGACTCACCTTCAAAAGGATCCCCGGCGAAGGAGCCTTTTACGGGCCCAAGATCGACTTCAAGCTGGTCGACGTACTCGGCCGCCTCTGGCAGCTATCGACGGTGCAGTTCGACTTCAACCTGCCGGCGCGCTTTGAACTCGAATACGTCGGAGAAGACGGCGAGCGCCACCAGCCGGTCATGGTTCACCGCGCACTCTTCGGATCTGTCGAGCGTTTCTTCGGCGTGCTGATCGAGCACTATGCCGGGGCATTCCCGCTCTGGCTGGCTCCAGTGCAGATGGGCCTGGTTCCGATCAGCGAGCGGCACCAGGGCTACGCGGAAAGGGTCGAGTCTGAGCTGAAGGCCGCCGGGCTTCCGCGTTGAGGTGGACGCGCGCAACGAGAAGATGAACGCCAAGATCCGCGACTTTGCCAACCAGAAGACGCCCTACATCCTGGTCTTCGGCGACAAGGAAGAAACCTCGGGATCGGTCAGCGTTCGCACCCGCGGCAAGGGCGATCAGGGCTCGGTGCCGCTGGCCGATTTCATCGTCCGGGCCAAGGCGCTCGCGGCCAGTCAATCGACCGATCTGTAATCCTTCGGCGCCGGGGTGGTGCGGCCACCCTGGCGTTCCGCAGACAGCCAATGGGTCAGCCTCGCGGCATTGCAATGCAACTTTAGATATGGTTTAGCGTCTAGACAGATGAGAACAAGTCTCCTATTCTTTACCAAAATTGCCCATTTTCAGGCGTAAATCGCCGCTGTTGAACGCGGAACTGGACATTTTCGGAGCGAGATTGGTTCGCGATCCCGCCACCGCTCCGTTTGATCGACCATCGAACCGGCAACATGCATGAGCAAACCTGATCTCCATCGGGCCCCGAAGGGTACCACCGCGTCGATGATCTTCGCCGTCATGGGAACCATCGAGAGGCTGCCCTGGCCCGTCCGCGGATTGCTTGGCGTCGTCACGGCGACCCTCGCTGTCGCCATTACGTATGCCATCGAACCGCTGCGGGCGTTTCCGCTGCTCCTCGCCTTCCCCACGGTGGTGCTCAGCGCCTGGTTTCTGGGGATGGCGGGCGCCTTCGGTTGTGCTCTGGCGGATGCTTTCCTTGTAGACGCGTTCCTGACCAAGTCGCAGTTCCGGTTTTCCAAGGGAGACGTGCATGAGGAGTTGCGCCTCGCGGTCTTCCTGGCCGTCTCCACTCTGCTGGGGTTTGCGATCAGGCGTTTTGCGGATCAGCGTTCCGAGCTCCGCAACCAGGACCTCCAACAACGGCTGATGCTGGCAGATGCGGAGCGGGTCCTCGCGGAAGAACGGGCGCGTGCCATCGACGCGTTGCGGCAGCGCGACGATGAACTGCAACTGGCTCTGCGAGCTCACGGCATGGGCCTGTGGGTGTGGGACGTGCCAAAGGGCACGATCGTCTGGACCGATGAGGTATACCGGCTTCTGGGCCGTGAACCCGGCTCGATCCAGCCCAGTCCCGATTCGTGGTTCAACTCCATTCACCCCGAGGATGTTGCCGGGGTAAAGGAGTCGACCGCGAAAGATCTGCAAAGCGGAAGCGAATTCTACAACCACTTTCGGGTGATCTGGCCGGACGGTTCGGTGCGTTGGATCGAATCGCACAGCACCTGCAGCCGCGATGCCGAGGGGCGGCCATTACGCCTGATCGGGGTGTTGGCCGACACCACGCAGCGCAAACAGGCGGAAGAAGCCATGGTGCGCGCCGAGAAACTGGCGGTCGCGGGACGACTGGCGGCGTCGGTGGCCCACGAAATCAATAATCCGCTCGAATCGGTGACGAATCTGCTTTACCTGATTACGCTTTCTGACCAGATAAGTGAAGTACAGACGCATGCCAACCGCGCCCTGGAAGAGCTACTCCGGGTATCCCTCATCACGCAATCGACATTGAAGTTCCATCGCCAGCCGGGCAGTCCCAGAATCATACGGCTCTCGGAGATACTCGACTCGATTCTCGCCTTGTTCCGCGGGAGGCTGCTGGCCTCCGAGATCACAGTCGATTTGAGGGCGGAAGGTGAGATCCCCGTCTCCTGCATGCCCAGCGAGGCGCAACAGATCTTCGCCAACCTGGTGTCGAACTCAATGGAAGCGACGCCGCGCCGTGGGAAGCTGGTGATCCGTCTGCGGCCCTCGCGGGACTGGCGCGACTACCAGACGCCGGGGATGCGGGTGACGGTCGCTGACACGGGGACAGGCATGGACCGGCAAACGATGCGCCGTGTCTTTGAGCCGTTCTTCACCACCAAGGCCGATACCGGGACCGGCCTGGGAATGTGGGTGGTGGCGCAGTTGGTAGAACGCCATCGCGGACACGTGCGTGTCTGGAGCATCCAGCGGGAAAGCGGCTGCGGAACCGCGGTTTCGGTCTTCCTGCCTCTGGGGTACGAGAGGCACATCGAACAGGATGCAAACGCGACCCCGGAAAGCGATCCGGAATTGATCACGGGTTGAAACCGATCCGGGTCACCTGATATGCGGCGCAAAGGCTTTCGATATTTGGGCATGCAGATTGAGAACACCTGTCCTATGGCGCTTCTCAGTATCCGGCGGCTTTGCCGTAATGGCTGCGGTGGTCCTGTCCGCCCAGCAGCTCGCCGGTCTGGGGATCGATCGCGATGCACTCGCCGTTGGACCAGTGGCCGTCGCGAATGCTGAGGCTGTACCCCATGGCGCGAAGGCCGTCGAGAGTTTGGGGCGAGAAGCCCGGCTCCAGGTAGAGTTTGTCGGGCAGGTACTGGTGGTGGAAGCGCGGCGCATCCACGGCTTCCTGGATGTTGAGGCCTTCCTCGGCTGCGGACAAAAAGATATTGGCGACGGTGGTGATGATGCGGGCTCCCCCGGGCGAGCCAAGCACGTAGCGAAGCTTGCCGTTTTCAAGAACAATGGTCGGCGTCATGGAACTGAGCGGACGTTTGCCGGGCGCGATGGCATTGGCCGGCCCCTGGATGAGGCCGAACATGTTGGGCACACCCATCTTGGAGGCGAAGTCGTCCATCTCGTCGTTGAGCAGAAAGCCCAGGGAGCCCGCGGTCACGTCGGAACCGAAGCCGTTGTTGAGGGTGGTGGTAACAGCCACGGCGTCCCCCTGCGCATCGACCACGGAGTAGTGCGTGGTGTCCTGGGATTCGGCGCGCTGGCCCGCGGTGGTCGGGCGCAGGCGGCAGGAAGCCCTCGGGCCGGTGCAGCGCGTCGCTGGGTGTGGCCTTTGTCAGGCTGAATGCTGCTGCGCCACGCCGCCGCATATTTCTTGGCGATCAGTTCAGCCACCGGGATGTGGTTGTAATCGGGATCGCCGAGGTAGTCGGAGCGGTCCATGTAGGCGCGCCGGTAAGCCTCGACGATCAGGTGCATGGAAGCGGCGCTGCGGTCTCCGAGTTTGGCCAGGTCATAGGGTTCAAGGATGTTGAGGGCGCTGAGCAGAACCACGCCGCCCGAGGAGGGCGGGGGCGCGCTGATGATGCTGTAGTCGTGAAAGGTGCCGATGACCGGCTTGCGCTCGACGACGGTGTATTGCGCCAGGTCGTCGAGGGTCAGCAGGGAGCCGCCTTTCTTCAGATCATCGACCAGCTCGTGCGCCATCCTGCCGTGGTAAAAGTCGTCGGGATCGGCTGCGATTCGTTGCAGCGTGCGGGCCAGTTCGGGCTGCTTGAAGGTCTCGCCTTCCTTGTACAAGTTGCCGTCGCGCTGGAAGATGCGTTTGGAGTCGGGGAAACGGGCCAGATCGGGATCGGACAGCTCGTGGGCTTCTTCGCCGGAAAGTTGAAAGCCTTCGGAAGCCAGCTTGATGGCGGGAGCCATGACCCGCGCGAGGCCGAGTTTGCCGTATTTGCGCTCCGCATAGACCATTCCGGCCACGGAGCCGGGCGTTGCGATGGCGCGATAACCGACCACGCTGGCGTCGGGAATGACGTTGCCCCTGGCGTCCTGGTACATGGTCTCAGTGGCGGCCAGCGGAGCCTTCTCGCGATAGTCGATGAACGTGGTCTTCCCGTCATGGGTGCGCAGCAGCATGAAGCCGCCCCCGCCGAGGTTTCCGGCGACGGGATGCACAACGGCCAGGGCGAAGCCCGTGGCAACCGCTGCGTCGACGGCATTCCCACCGGAGCGCAGGACCTCTACCCCGGCGTCGGACGCCAGGTGATGCACGCTGACTACCATGCCATGCCGCGCCCGCACCGGCTGTTCCCCGCGATAGGGCACCACATTCTTGGCTGTCTCTTGCGCCAGGGCGTGGGAGCAGGGCAAAGGAAACGCGGTGAGGATGGCCGTGAGGACGGGGAGAAGAGGCCGTCGATTCATAGGTGGTCACAGAATAACCGACGGTGCGACCGAGAGCCGGCTCGGGCAACTGCCCATGCGGGCTGGCGGGGGCTCGCCTGGATGCAATAGAGTAAATGGGTTTATCGACAACCAGGCATCGCCGTCGGGAGAGCCGTATGATGACCAGAAAACGTGGCCGTATTCCGGGATTGATTGCAGTATCTGCATGCATTCTCTGCGTGTTGCGCCCCGTTCCGGCGCAGGAAGCCGGTTCTTCCCTCGGCGTGTTTGAGGGCCAGTCGGACGTAGGCAGCGTTGTACCACCGGGCAGGCTGGCGTATGACTCCGGCAGTCACGTCTATACGATCGGTTCAGCAGGCGCCAATCTCTGGTCCACCCTAGACGGATTTCACTTTGTGTGGAAGAAGGTGTCTGGCGACGTTACGCTGACAGCGGACATCCAGTTTCCCGAGACGTCCGCGACCTCCAGCCCGCACCGAAAGGCGCTGCTGATGTTCCGGCAGACGCTGGACGCCGATGGGGTCTATGCGGACGCGGCCCTTCACGGCTCGGGAGAGACGGCCCTCCAGTATCGGGTCGCGAGGGGTGCGACGACGCAGGATATTGCGTTCAACCTGGGCGCGCCCAAGACACTTCGCCTGGAGAAGCGCGGAGATACCATTACGCTCTTCCTCAGCATGCATGGGGAACCTCTGCACCAGGCCGGCGCTTCGATCAAGCTGCCCCTGGATGGGACCTTCTACGCCGGGCTGGGGGTCTGTGCGCACAACAAGGACGCCGTCGAAAAGGCCACCTTCGCCCATGTGGAACTGAATTCGACCGAGCCGCTCCCGGCGGACGCGAAACTGGCACTCTACAGCAGCCTGCAAACCATCGGCATAGACCAAAACAACCGCATGGCCATGGTGGTGCTCACCGAGCGCAGCCACATCGAGGCCCCCAACTGGAGCCGCGACGGCAAGTCGCTGATCTTCACCCGGGATGGCAAGCTTTGGAGCATACCCGTCACAGGCGGAACGGCGACGGCGATCGACATCGGCGGCGCCACCGATTGCACAGGCAGCCACGGGCTGTCTCCGGACGGCAAATGGCTGGCTATGACCTGCACCATGCCCGGCAATCCGGGAAGGCGCGTGCTCATGGTTCCGTCAACGGGCGGAACGCCGCGGGTGGTCACCGAACACCCGGATTCGTACTTCCACAGTTGGTCGCCGGACGGCAAGACCATCGCATTCACGCGTCCCAGCCACGGATCGGGCAACATCTACGCCATTTCAACCGAAGGCGGAGCGGAGACGGCGCTGACCACAGGCACCGGGATCAGCGACGATCCGGACTATTCGCCGGACGGCAAGTACATCTACTTCAACTCCGACCGCGCGGGCGGAATGCAGATCTGGCGGATGGACGCGGATGGCAGCCATCCGCAACAGGTCACCTTCGACGAGATGAATAACTGGACGCCCCACCCGTCGTCGGATGGCAAGTCGATCCTGATTCTTTCCTACCCCAAGGGGGTAAGCGGGCATCCGGCAAACAAAGATGTCCGTCTGCGGATCCTGAATGCGGGCGATGGGACAATCCGCGACCTGGTCGGAATCGTGGGCGGTTCCGGGTCAGATAACGTGCCCAACTGGGCGCCTGACGGCGCACATTTCGCCTTCGTGGCGTTCCAGATGCTGCCATCCGAGGACATCCCGACGCAGTGACGATCGAAGAGTAATTTCAATCGCTGAAGGGGTCAGCGATTGCGACCTCAGGTTTAGCGAAGGTTTTCGTCCAGCAGAGCCTCTACGATGCGATTGTGATGCTCTTCGGTATACCAGGCCGGGGCGTAATCTTCGAGAAGCTCGAATACTTCTTCGAGGACTGCCCTCGGAGTCGCGGGACGACGCCGGGTTTTCGGCTTGTTGAACTTCTCGATATCTACAGGATGCTTGCTGTCCACTCTAGTCGCTTCCATATGCACAATATTCACTTAGCCCTCCGCGGCTTCCTTGGCCGGCGGATCGACAGGAAAGCCGGCAGCTGCGGAACTTCCCGCAACACCCACTCCCTACTTAGACGCCAGTTTCCGGGGAAACGCAGTAAAAACTTTTGGTAACTGTAGTGCCCTACCGTTAGTGCAGTGTACGCTAATTCGTACCCAAGAAGAAGGTTACCTTGGTGCACTATCGAAAGACTTGTCCCTTTCCAAGTTTGAGGGACTGGGCTGGACTGGATTGGCCAAATCTGGGCATTGGCAGGGTCTCACACTCCACCCTCGCACGCCCGCTCCACGCAAAAAGGCCTCGCCCGACCGATTCGCACTATATTTGTGAGGTTGAAAAAAGGAGATCCCGTGCCCCGCATTAAATTTTCCCTTATCACCCTTGGCCTGTTCGCATTGGTCGCCGCCCATCCAAACAGTCCCGCACAGACGGCCGGAGCTGTGGACGTCCCGCCCGTCCCTCACGCCAAGACGGTCCATCTGAAGCATGTGCTGGTGATCGGCGAGACCAAGGGGTTTGAGCACGATTCGGTTCCCGACGCCATGGCCGCCGTCTACAACATGGGCAAGGAAAGCGGCCTGTGGGACACCACGATGCGGACCGACACCGAACTCCTGACCAAAAAGGATCTCGGCCGTAACGCCAAGAACCTGAACTACTTCGACCTGATCGTATTCGCCAGCACCACCGGGGAACTGGACATGGACGACAGCCAGAAGCAGGACATGATGTCGGCCATCAAGGAAGACGGCAAGGGATTCGTGGGTATCCACGCCGCGCTCGACACCAACTACAACTGGCCCGAGTACGGCGAGATGATCGGCGGATGGTTTGACCAGCACCCGTGGATGACCTTCAATGCGCCCATCCTGAACGAGGCTCCCGACTTCCCGGCGGTGCGCCATTTCCCCAAATCGTTTGTGAAGTATGACGAGATCTATCAGCCCAAGGCGTGGTCGCGAGACAAGGTGAACGTGCTGCTGAGCCTCGATCCAGGCCGGCTGGACTACGCGAACAATCCGCGCATTCATCGCACCGACCACGATTTCGCCGTGGCGTGGAGCAAGATGTATGGCAAGGGACGCGTGTTTTACTCCACGCTCGGCCACACGGAGGAAGCCTGGGACGATCCCGATATCCGCAAGATGTACTTCGAGGCCATCCGCTGGGCCCTGGGAATGACGGACGGAAGCACGGCCTCGCATCCCCGTCCGGCCGCTTCGGAATCCGCTCACTAGCCTGCAGATCGGGCGGCATGCCGCGGGTAAATCGATGCAATGATCCGCAGGCCGCATTTGCATGAACCATCGTCGACCGTCTAAAACAATGCATACATAAGGAATCGGCAAATTGTCCCCCATGAATCGTAGAAACTTCCTCTCGTCCGCCGGCGCGCTGCTGGCTGCGCAGTCACTTGCGAGTGTGTTGCCGGCGAAAGCGGCGGGCAGTCCAGCGGGCAAGGCGGCCGATCACTCCCTTCGCATTGAGCCGTGCAGCCTCGATATCGGGCCGGGTGTGAGCGTGAAAACGCTGGCGTTCAACGGGCAGGTCCCGGGGCCGTTGCTTCGGTTGCGGGAGGGTGTTCCGGTCACCATCGACGTGACAAACGGCACTCCCGACCCCGACATCACGCACTGGCATGGCCTGGCCATCGACGTGATGAATGACGGCGCCATGGAAGAGGGATCGCCGATGATCCCTCCAGGCAAGACGCAGCGCTATAGTTTTACGCCGAAGCCCTCGGGCACGCGCTGGTACCACACCCATATGGCCGCCTACGGCAATCTTTCGATCGGCACCTATAGCGGCCAGTTCGGCTTCCTGCTGATCGAGGGAAAAGAGCAGCCGGGACACTACGACCAGGAGATCAATCTCGCGATCCATCACTGGGAGCCATCGTTTGTTCCCATGGTGCAGACGATGCGCGACGAATCGTCCAACGCTCCGCTTACGACTGGATCCGATGTGGGCTACAAGTACGCCACCATCAACAGCCACATGCTGGGAGCGGGCGAGCCGATCCGGGTGAAGCAGGGGCAGCGGGTGCTGATGCGCCTGCTCAACGCCAGCGCCACGGAGAACGTCGTTCTCGCGCTGCCCGGCCACCAATTCAAGATCGTGGCCATGGACGGGAATCCGGTGCCCAATCCTCAGCCGCGTCGAGGTGCTGTCGCTGGCCGTGGCCGAGCGCGTCGATGCCCTGGTGGAGATGAACTCTCCGGGCGTCTGGGTGCTGGGATCGACGTTGGACAAGGCGCGGGAGATGGGACTTGGGATCGTGGTGGAGTACGCAGGCCAGACCGGCAAGCCGGTGTGGAAAGATCCGGCTGCGGCCGAATGGGACTATGGACAGTTCGCCGCCAAGTCCGCCGCGCCCCCGCCGGACGAGACGTTCGTTCTGACCTTCCGCGATATCGGGCCGCAAAAGGGGTCGAAGTTCGATACCTGGACCATCAACAACAAGTCGTGGCCGGAGATCGAGCCGCTGGTCGTGCAGGCCGGCAAGCGCTACCGGATGGTGTTCCGCAACGGCAGCGGCGACCAGCATCCCATGCATCTGCACCGGCACACCTTTGAGGTGACGCGCATCGGCGACAGGCAGATGAGCGGGCTGATGAAGGACGTGATCAACGTGATGCCGCTCGACACGGTGGACGTGGATTTTGTGGCCAACAATCCCGGCGACACGCTGCTGCATTGTCATCAGCAACTGCACATGGACTACGGCTTTATGCAGTTGATCAAGTACACCGGGTAGCCGCCGCAGCAGGACGGGGCGGAATCTGCAGGGTCTTGGTTCTCCTGAACATTTGAGAGGGTTTGAATATTGAAGAGTTTGCATACGTTTCATGCCGTCGGGGTGTTAGCCGCGATGGCGGTGGCCTGGGTCGTACTGGAGAGCGTGCAGCCGGCGGTGAATGCAGCTACACAGGTGGCGAGTCCGGGTGCGGAAAACGCGCAGCACGCGCCACCCCATATCGGCACGGACCCGGGAGCGGCGGCGTACGCGAAGCACTGCGCCATCTGTCACGGCGACCAGCGCGAAGGGATTCTGCCCGCCTTTCCGCCCCTGATGGGTATCCAGCGCCGCATGAGCAATGACAAGATTGTCGCCCTGGTGCACACGGGCAAGGGCCGCATGCCCGGCCTTTCCCAAGCTTGAGGGCGGAGAACTCGATGCGCTGGTGCACTACCTCACCACCGCCGAGCCGGCCGCCGCGTCGACTGCCGAAGGCGGCACGGCCGGAGCGCATCCGTCAGGGCTGGTCGCCGCCGGTGAAACCCTCTTTCACCAGAACTGCGCCTTCTGCCACGGGCGCGATGCCATGGGCGGGGAGAGCGGCCCCGACCTTACGCAGTCCAAGATCGTGCTTTCCGACCCCAGCGGCGACAAGATCGCCACGGTGGTGCGCGAAGGCAGGCCCGACAACAAGATGCCGGCCTTCAACTTTTCCAGCGAAGAACTGCGCAGCCTGGCAGCCTTCATCCATGCGCGCGTTGAAGACGCCGCTCTGCACAAGGGCGGCCGCCGGGGCGTGGAGGTGGCCGATCTGCAGACGGGCAACGTGGATGCGGGCGAGCGCTATTTCAAGGGCGCGGGCGGCTGCGTGAAGTGCCATTCGCCGTCGGGGGACCTGGCTGGAATCGCCAGCCGTTACCAGGGATTGCGGCTCGAGGAGCGCATGCTCTATCCGCGCGACGCCAAGAGCACCGTGACCGTCACCTTGCCGTCAGGTCAGAAGGTGACAGGCACGGTCGCTTATCGCGACGAGTTCACCATTGCCCTGCGGGACAGTGGCGGGATGTATCGTTCGTGGCCGGCCGACCGCGTGCATTTCGTCGTGAACTCGCCGGTCGAGGCGCACGTGGAGCTCTTCAGCAAGTACACCGACGACGACATTCACAACCTGATGGCGTACCTGCAAACCCTGCATTGATGAGCGCGGCTGGCGCGGAGTGAGAGGTTTGCAGCCCCATTGCACGGGGCTGATGAAGCAAGGCCCGCACGTCAGGTAAATCGAACGAGGTCTCTTTTTTTGATGAAGCTTTTGAATACAGTAATCAACGTCGGGGCTGCCGTTGCGCTCCTGATTGCATCCGCGTCCCCGCTGGCAGCGCAGGATCTCGAAAGCGAGCAGCTGCTGCATCCGCCGGCGGATAGCTGGCCGCAGTATCACGGCGACTATTCGGGCCGGCGGCACAGCCATCTGACCCAGATCACGCCGCAAAACGTCGACAATCTCACCCTGGCGTGGGCCTTTCAGACCAATCAGTCGGCGCAGATCAAGTCGTCGCCGCTGCTGGTCGATGGCATTGCTCTACTTCACCGTGCCCGACAACGTCTGGGCGGTGGACGCGCGCTCCGGGCACATGATCTGGCACTACCACCAAGCCCACCACGCAGGGCGATCACATCGGGCATCGCGGCGTGGCCATGTACAAGGGCTGGCTCTACTTCACCACGCCCGACTGCCATCTGATCTCGCTCAACGCCAAGGACGGCACGGTCCGCTGGGACAAGACCTGATCGCCGACGTCAACAAGGGCTACTGGACGACGATGTCGCCGCTGATCGTGCGCAACCACGTGATCGTCGGCGTCTCCGGCGACTTCGACAACCTGCCGGGATTTCTGAAGTCCTTCGATCCTGAGACGGGCGACATGCAGTGGCAATGGGATTCTACGCCACCGGCGGGAACGCCCAACGCGACCACCGGCGGCATGACCTGGATGACCGGCACCTACGATCCGGAGCTGAACCTGATCTACTGGGGAACGGGCAACCCCACCCCGGTGCTGAACGGAACGACGCGGCCCGGCGACGATCTCTATACCTGCAGCATCGTGGCGCTCAACCCCGACACCGGAAAGCTGGCATGGGCTTTTCAAGCCTCGCCGCACGACACGCATGACTGGGATGCAGTGGAGACGCCGGTGCTGGTGGATGGCAATTTTCACGGTCAGCCGCGCAAGATGCTCATGCAGACCTCGCGCAACGGCTACTTCTTCGTGCTGGACCGCACCGACGGCAAGAGCCTGCTCACCCTACCGTATCGGTCCGGTCAACTGGTCGCTGGGCAGTCGACAAACGAGGAGAGCCGATTCCCAACCCCAAGAAGGAGCCGGCGCCCGACGGGCGGCTGATCGCCCCGGATGAGGGCGGCCTGACCAACTACCGCGCGCCCAGCTTCGATCCGAAGACCGGGTTGTTCATCGTCGATGCGCACCCCAGCTACAGCATCTACTTCGCCAAGCCGGCGGACGGCACCTACGGGTGGGCCGGAGCAGACTATGGCGTATGGGGCAAGGGTGTAATCGACGCCATCGATTATCAGACCGGCAAGATCCGCTGGAGCCACGATCTGGGGGCGAGCGGGGCAGGCGCCGGTGTGATGACTACCGATTCAGGCCTCACCATCACCGGCGACGGGCTGGGCAACGTACTGGCGCTCGCCACCAGCGACGGCAAGACGCTTTGGCATGCGGGCATGGGTTCGCCGATGGAGAGTTCGCCAATCACCTACATGCTTGACGGGCGGCAGTACATCATGACCAGCAGCGGCGGCGTGGTGTTCGCCTGGGCGCTGCCGGAAGGAATGGCCGCGGCCAAGCATGGTACAGGGGACGAGCGCCAGGGAAACTAGAGCCCGGTGTAGATCTGGAAGGGCGCCCAGTAGAACGGCTCGCGGAACCGTCCGTTGGAATGCAGCAGGGCCAGTTTGGCCTGGCGCAGGGCGGCGCTGGGAGCCATCCCGTCCTGGATTCCCTGGTAGAGACCGTCCATCAATTGCGGGGTGGAGTCGTCGCTCGCCTCCCACAGGGCGGCGATAACGTTGTGCGCGCCGGCGCGCAGGAATGCCCAGGACAGGCCGACCAGTCCTTCGCCGGCATAGGACCGCGTGCCGCCCCCATAGCAGGCGCTTATGGTTACCAGCCGGGCGTCGATGGGATGTTGAATGATCTCGCGGGCGTGCAGCTTGAACGAGTCCTCGGCCGCCGTGGTGCGGGAGAGGATGATGGCAGAGTCGAGTGGATCGGTGCGGCTCGCCGTACCGTGCGCAACGAAGTGAATGTAGGCGTATTTTTGCGGGGCGTTGGCGAGGTAGGCGTCGGCATTGGCCCGTCGCCGGGCGAAGACGGTTTCATCGGCGGAGTCGAAGTGCCTTTCTACCCGGTGCATCTCCGCAGCGGCCATGGGCAGATCGGGATAGTCGGGATTGGGCGACACGGCATCGCCGACCAGGAGCAGCCTGCGCCTGTCGCGGGGCGCACCGGCCGGGCCGAAGCGAGCATGGAGAGCGAGGGAGCCGAGACCACGTTGGCGTCTTCGATCCAGTAATGGGGCGTCGGCCCGGGCACGATCAGGGTCTCGAAATTCAGCAGGCTGAGGGGGCCGTCGTTGATGACCACAGCCTTTCCGCCGGCGCGGAATCAGGGCCGCGGCGGGTGCGACGAGCATCGCGGTAGAGGGTGGCGCCGTCCTGGCTTGCGGAGTTGAAAGCGCGCGCCGGTTCGAGCAGGGCCCTGCGATAGCGCTCAATGACCGGAGCGATTTCGGACTGCGGCGGCAGGTTGTACAGTGCGGTCCTCGGTGGGCGTGATGGCCCACAGATACGACTGCTGCTGGCCCAGCCAGTAGAAGAGCAGCGTGGCCTCGGTCTTGCGGGCGATGGCGCCGGCATGCAGCGCGGCGGGCGCGGAGGACGGCTTGTTGGCGTCCAGCCCGAGGCCCTGGGCAAGGGTGCGCGCGCGGCTCTGATCGGCGGCGGCGAGCGCTTCGTCGGTGCGGCCCTGCTTCACCAGGAAGTGGATGTAGTCGTCGTAGATTCGGGTAGCATTGGTGAGGAAGGGGAGCTTTGCGTCTTCGTTCTTGATATCGGAGCGGGCCGACTCGAAGGTCGCCAGCGTGGTCGCATACATGGCCTTCGCGGCCGGGATGCGCCCCTGGGCTTCGAAGAGGCGGGCCATCTCGTGTTCCGCGCTTAATTTCATCGTGACCTGGCTGGCGGAGTCTTTTTCGACATTGCGAAGCAACGATTCGGCCTGTGGGTCGTTACGCAGAGCGGCGATCCGGCCCTGTTCGAGGGCCACGTCCATGGCGTCGAGCCGGTTGCCGCTTTGGCGAACGAGTGGGGACACCTGCGCAAGATAGGAGTTGGCCGCATCCAGATTGCCGGCATCGATCGAAGCATCGGTCAGATCTTCGAGAACATTGAGAGTCTGTTGCGGGCTGTCGAGCTGCTTCGCCAGTACCAACGCCTGGCTAAGCGATCGCTCGGCATGAGCGAAATCGTGTGTACTCCGATAGACATCCCCTGAGGTTGTGAGCCAGATAAGTCGAGCCGGACGATCCCCTAAAGCGGCGGCACCTTTTTCGGCGCCTAAAAAATTGTCGAGCGCTCGCTCGGTGTCACCCAGGCCAAAATAGGCCCATCCCAGGTTTCCTAGAGTTCGCTGAGCCTGGTCTTCGGCGTTTAAGCTCGTCGCAGCCCTGTAGGCGGTGCGCAGCCAGTCTGCCGCTTCATCGTTGCGTTCCTGTTGAAGTAATGCCACGCCCACATTCGAAAGGGCGAGTGCTTCCTGCCATTTGTCATGGTGGACTTCGGCAAAGTCGAGGCTCTTCAAGAAGTATGTCTGCGCCTGAGCGAATTCTCCCCGGTCGAGTGCGACCAGTCCACGCGCCCTTGCCACTTCGCCGCAAGTGGCAAGCGGCGAAGTGGCGCAGATGTGATCCGCCTCGTCCAAGGCCCGGTCAGCCTGATAAGAGTGTTGCAGGTGATTCTGCAATAGACCTTCGAGCGCCAATTTTTGAACGATACCTTCGCGATTCTCAGGCGGGACGGTTATCGCAGAGAGTCGTCGGAGTGCTTCTCCGAAAGTTCCACCCCAGCGCATTGCCTCGGTTTCCAGGAGCCGGAAGCGGAGCGCTACTTCGGGGTTCGAGTAAATAGAACGCCCGTAGCCGCGCTCAGCAACGAGTTGGCTTTGTTCTATATTTCCGTGTTGGAAGAGTTTCTGGGCAATTCCGTACTCTGCCTCGGGGTCAAAAGAACTGGTGTCGTGCAATGGAACCAGCAGCAGTCCGAACCCTAAGCAGATGGCCACTCGCATGAGCGCGTGAAAATTCCAGAGGCCGGCCAGATCCGTCGACCAAAGAAACGGCCGTGGAATCGCCGATGCCATTAACTGCCGATTCCGTTGGTCTTGCAGGTGACCCCTGTCGCTGTTCCGCTCGCGATGCACCCCATTTTGACCCGAATCATGGTCAGGTCGAACAAGGTCAGGTACGGACTGCCCGGCCGCGTTGGGTCTCGGCGGTGGATCAGGCGAAGTTCCGCGAGGTAGATCTTGCCGAAGTGGGGAACGTCGATGATGTGCCCGAACGAGCGCCCGGGATAGGAACCCTCGACTTGGCTGACCAAGGAACATTGGATCGACTGCTGGTCATCTCCGGGCTGATCGGTGGAAAGGACGGCATCCGCTGTCTCACTCTGGGCACCGGATGGATCTTGATTGTAGCTCGGCGGCACCGGGTCTGGAAGCTCGGTAATTGCGCGGCTCGCTGCGTTTCTCTGGTCGATCCGCGCCATCAATTCGGGGTCGCTGGTATAAAGCGCGTCGTTGGCCGGCTTCGGTCCCAGGATCTCTGGATCCAGGTGGAATTTGACCAGGTGCCCGGCGATGCGCAGGTTTTCAAATCGCGTACCCAGAAAAGTGACGGACGGAACGTAACCTCCGCCTTCATACCGGGGGTGTTCCGTAGAGATCTGAGCGACAATCCGATCGGCCGTGACAATTTCGAGGATGTTCAATCCTTCGACGACCGACGTGGCCAGAGTCTTGAATCCTCGGCCTTCCTTGATCTCGAGGTGGCCCGACACCTGCGTGTGAGCTGCGCGGTAGGAAACGATTCCTTCCACGCGGAAGCTATCCGTGTGCTGGGACAGGTAGCCGCCCAGGAGGGGAAGCTTGGCATGAGCCTGCTTTTCGATCGCCTGACGAATAGGCAGATGCAGATCGCCTTCCAGGACAGTCGCTTCAGCGTGGTACTCGTGACTTCTAACCGTGGGAGCTGGCATGCTGGTTCGCACTCACTTTCAGGAAGCTGTATCGCTTCTAATCGTCGAAGTGGACATCAAGGGAACGGCGGCCAAGCTCGGTATGCGCTCCCTGGGGAGAAATGCCGGAGATGTTGAGAGTATAAGCCCCTTGTTGTAAGCCAGCAGCGGGAATCGCAAGGGAGATGCTTTGCGCCTCGCCGTTGCTGGATGTAGAGACGGGCAGCGTCTGGGTCCAGATGCGCTTGCCCTGCGGATCGTAAAGGTCAAAGCCGTAGGAGGCGTACCCCGCCGGCTGGGGAAGTTCGATCAATACCACCGCGCCCTGTTTGCGGTCTGCCTGGACCACGGTCGGCTCAGTGCCGCGGGTTCCCAGGCGCAGGGAGGACCAGGGCAACAGGCGGGGCTCATTGGCCGCTGCGCGCATGGCTGGAATGGTGGCCAGGTTCTGATAGGCGATCACCCCCAGCAGTGCGGCGAAGGCCGGGGCCGTAAAGGCGGGCATGGTCCAGATGGACCACCACGGCTTCTTCGATTGCGGCCGGGCGGGTTTGACCAGCCTTGGTGCCTCCGCGTGCCGGGGTGCTTCCGCCAGGATCTGGGGCAGTTGGGCCTTGGCTTCGGTGAGAAATGCGGACGCAGCCCGGACATCGAGCGCGCACTCCTGACACTCGAACAGGTGTTCTTCAAAGGCATCCCGGAGTTCGGGCGTCAGTTCGTCAAGGAGGTAGCGTTCGGTCGCCATTTCTTGAACTGCCTCACTGTGATTCATCGCTTCCATCCCCTGCCAAACCAATCGAAGAGATAGTGGGCCGGCGCGTCCTGGCGTTTCACGCTCTTTTGGCCGTGACGCCGGTGCCGATCCGCTTGATGTATTCCGTTTTGAACTCCTGCTTGGCGCGGAAGAGCAGAACGCGCAGGTATTCGCGGTCGACGCCGAACTCGCGGCAGACCTCGTCGCGGTCGCGCTCATCGAGGAAGACGGCCTTGAGCAGCAGGCGGTCCTTTTCCGGCAGGTCGAGCAGAATCTCCCGCACCTTGGTCCTCAACTGCCGGGCGGAAGCCACTCCCAGGGCGTCCAGCGCCGTGTCCGGGATTTCAGGCTGACCCTCCTCGTCGAGAGAATCGCTGCGGGATGTGGAGCGGTAATGCTCCAGGAGCACGTTGTTGCAGACCGTATTGACGAAGGCTCCGAGCCGATCGGGCTGGCGCAGCGCGCCCTCTTTGCGCAGAGAGGCGAAGACGCGAGCGAAGGTCTCCTGGCGCACATCTTCTACAGCCTGCGGGGAACGCAGCCGCGAACGGAGCTTAAGGTGCAGCAATTCAGTGAAATAGCGCACGAAATGGTCCTGCGTGGAGCGGTCTCCCGCGCAGAGGTTTTCAACGTATTCCGCATCGAAGGCGTGAAATTGCAAAGCTATCTCCGCAAGGCGTCTTCGGATTAATGCTGTTTCGAATCCCGGCCGCAAACCCTATGCGACCGTCAGGATCGGGCTTTTGAGAGCAGATCGCCAAACTATGGAACTGACAAAGCGGCGGTCTGCTTGACTTTAAAGGTACATATCCACTGGGAAAATTCCACAAACCCGGGAGTACGCCAGTATAGCAGTGGAAATAGCGCGGGCAAAGAAACAGAAGTTGCTCATCCCACAGGCGCTTTCGCTTCCGCTGCCGGGCGCCGGTCGAGAGGCGCCGTTCGGGCCACGGTTCGGCCTGGCGGGGGCAGCCGCCGCTCAGCCCGTCGCAAGCACTCGCGGTAGAATGGCGTCTGCCTCCAACTTCAACTTGAGAAGCTGGTGAAAGCTGTGCTCCCGTGATCCACGAAACGCTCCTGATGCCGAATCGCCCCACCAAGCGGCCGCGCCGCCTGCTGTTTTTTGTGGTTGTCGCTCTGGCTGCCCTGATCCTTTTCGGCGGCCGGACCGCCATCTCCTACTACGTCGACGCGCTGTGGTTCGGATCGCTGGGTTACAGACCGGTGTTCTGGAAGACCCTGGGCCTGGAGTGGACGATCTTTGCCGCATTCTTTGCGGCGACGTTTGTCATTCTCTTCGGTTGGTTTCTCGCCCTGATGCGAATTTGCCGTCCGGACCTCGCTGGGGCCGGCACCATCGTGATCGGGACGCGCACCATCAACCTTCCGGTCGAGGGAGCTCTTCGGGTGGGCGCTTTGCTCGGCGCGGTGCTCGTTGCGCTTGCCACCGGCGTCAGCATGATGGGCGACTGGCCCAAGTTTGCGCTGTTCTGGTTTCAGCCGCCGGCCTCCAGCGGGATTATCGATCCGGTTTTCGGACGCTCCCTCAACTTCTACCTGTTCACCCTGCCAGCCTGGCAGTCCATCGCTGGATGGCTGCTGATGCTGGCCATCTTCGTCTGCGGGCTGGCGCTGTTCTTTGTGCTCATTTCGGGCGGCATTCAACTGGCGGAGAGACGATTTGCCGGAGCCCCGCCGCTGCCGTGGCGTGCGCTCTCAATTGCCCTTGCTTTTCTGCTGCTGGTGGTGGCGCTGCGCGTCTATCTGGGCCGCATCGAGCTGCTGCTCACCGACCACACTGTGTTCAGCGGAGTTACCTATACCGATGCCCACGTGATGCTGGGGGGAATGCTGGCGGTGTGCATTGCCCTGGTCGCGGGGGCGGTCATCGCCCTGGTGAACCTGGGGGCGGAACCGCGCATGCGCTGGCTGGGGCTGGCGCCGGTGCCGGCCGTGGTCTGCTTCTTCGCGGTACAGCTCGTCGGGTGGTACGTCGCCAGCTTCATCGTGAAGCCCAACCAACTGGTCCGCGAACAGCCGTACATTGCCAGCAACATCGACTTCACTCGCCGGGCCTACGGGCTTGACCGCATCGCGCAGCACGAATTTCCCGCCGAGACCACGATTGAGGCCGCGGACCCGGCCAACAACCAGGCGACACTCGAAAACATTCGCCTGTGGGACTGGCATGCACTGCAGGATACCCTGCGGCAGATCCAGGAGATTCGCACGTATTACGATTTCCCCGACATTGACATCGATCGCTACACCATCGACGGACGGATCCGCCAGGTAATGCTCGGGGCGCGCGAGATGAGTCTCGAAAAGCTGCCCGAGAGCAGCCGCAACTGGATCAACGAGAAGCTGATCTACACGCACGGTTACGGCATCACCATGAACCCGGTGAACGGATTCACCGCCGAGGGCCTGCCCACCCTGATTCTCAGCAACATGCCGATTCAGAGCACCGTGTCCAGCATTCAGGTAAAGCGTCCGGAGATTTATTTCGGCCAGCTCACGGATACCGATGTCTACGTGAAGACTCGGCAAAAGGAGTTCAATTACCCCCAGGGCGAGACCAACAGCCTGACGTCATACGAAGGCGACGGGGGCGTCGTGCTGGGCGGATTTCTGCGCCGGCTGCTCATCGCATTTGACCGCGGCGACGTGAGCAAGCTGCCCTTCAGCGACGATGTGACCGACCAGAGCCGGCTGCTGATGCGCCGCACGATACAGGACCGCGTCAGGGCGCTGGCGCCGTTCCTGACCTACGACTCCGATCCGTATATCGTTGTCGGCGACGATGGGCGGCTCTCCTGGATGCTGGACGCATTCACCACCGCCGATACCTTTCCCTATGCCACCCACTATGGATTGGGCGATCGGCAGATCAATTACATGCGCAACAGCGTCAAGGTCGTGATCGATGCTTACGACGGCTCGACGACCTTCTACGTCTTCGATCCGAGCGATCCCATTCTCAGGGCCTATCGCGACATCTTTCCATCGTTGTTCAAAGACGCGTCGGCGATGCCCGCCGACCTGCGCAAGCACGTCCGCTATCCCGAACTCCTGCTTAAGATGCAGGCCGCGGTGTACGGGCTCTATCACATGACCGACCCCACGGTTTTCTACAACCGCGAGGACCTGTGGACGGTGGCGTCGGAAGTGGGAATGAAGCAGTCGGGCGAGCAGGCGGCGCAGCCGATGGAGCCCAACTTCGTTCTCATGAAGCTGCCGGGCGAATCCGACATTGAATTCGTGGAAATTCTGCCTTTCACCCCGTCGAATCGCAACAACCTGATCGGCTGGATCGCGGGGCGCAGCGACGGCGCCAACTACGGAAAGTCGGTGGTGTACGACTTTCCCAAGACGAAGCTGGTCGACGGGCCGCTGCAGATCGAGGCGCGCATCGACCAGAACGCGCAGCTCTCCGGCCAACTGACGCTTTGGAACCAGCAGGGCTCGCATGTGCGCCGCGGAACGCTGCTGGTGATTCCCTGCGGCAAGGCGCTGATGTATGCCGAGCCCATCTACCTGCAGGCGGAGCGCAGCCCCATGCCCGAGCTGCGCCTGGTGGTGCTGGCGCTGCAGGACAAGCTGGCGTATGGCTCAACCTTCGAGGCGGCCATGCGCGCATTGTTTGGTGGAGCGGCTTCGTCGGTGAGCGCGGAGCCCGCAGCTCCCCCGCCGAATGCCCAGGCGACCGGGGGAGCCCCGAATGCGGCGGCCGCGAGTGGGGCGCCGGACCTGAATGCGCTGATTGAGGGCGCCGCGCGCGACCTGGCCGACTATCAGCGTCTGACCGCCGAAGGCAAACTCGGCGAAGCCGGACAGAAGCTCGAGCAGCTCAAGCAGAAGCTGGACGCGCTCAACGCGCGCCGGCGTTGAGCATCACACGCTCAAGCCGTGCTGCTGAATTTTGTAGAGGAGCGCCCGGTAACTGATGTTCAAGTTGGAGGCGGCCCGTCTCCGGTTCCAGCCCGACGCCAGTAGGGCCTCCCGGATCATCACGCTTTCGATCTCGTGTTTCCGGTTGCTGACGACATCCTTCATGCCCTGCAGACCGTTGGCTGGGGGTTCGAGCGTTGCTATCGTGGCACCGCTATAACCATTTGGCGCTGCCGCCCGGACGCGAGAAACGCCTCGCAATTGTTCGTAAACCGCCGCCTCGTCCTTGAGGACGAGAAGGCGGATCACAAAATTGCGCAACTCGCGAAGATTTCCCGGCCAGTGATACTCCTGCGCCGCCTCCAGCAGGCGAGCGGAAAACGGTGGGGGTTCCTGTTCGTCGCCGATTGCGCAGCGCAGCGCCATTTGCTCCATAAGGTGGGGTATCTCCTCGCGACGTTCGCGGAGAGGAGGAACCACCAGCGTGAAGGTGCTGATGCGGTAGTAGAGGTCCTCGCGGAACCGCTTTGCGGCGATGGCGCTCTCCATCTGAACGTTGGTGGCGGCGAGAACACGCACTTCAACCTGGATGGGCGCGCGGCCGCCGAGGCGTGTAAACGATCCGTCCTGGAGTACGTGGAGGAGTTTGGCTTGCATGGAAGGGCTCATCTCGCCGATCTCGTCGAGCAGGAGGGTCCCTCTGTGCGCGAGTTCAAACTTGCCCGGCTTGGCCTTGATCGCGCCCGTGAACGCACCGGCCTCGTATCCGAACAGTTCACTTTCGAGGAGTTCGTTGGGGATGGCAGCGGTGTTGACGTTGATAAATTTCGTGTCGGGCTGAGCGTGGTATTTATGCAGCAGCCGGGCCACGATCTCCTTGCCGACGCCGCTTTCGCCAAGGATAAGTACCGGGTGGTCCACCGCGGCTAACTTGCGAATGTTCTTATGTAACTCCAGCATGCGGGGGCTACCGGCGAGGAAGAAACTCAGATCGTCGAGCTCTTCAACCTTCACGGATGGATTCGCATTGATCGGCTTGATTGATTCGGACCGCGCTGGATAAGGAGAGTGTCCGCATACCGCGATCAGCCGGAACAGATCCTGTCGCAACAGCGGCTTGCGCAGAATGCCGCCGTTCTTCCAGGAGCGGGCGTAGGCCTCCCACGCGTCGTCTCCTGCTTCGAGGAGGACACGAAATCTCTCTTCCTCGGTTTGCCGAATCAGAGCCGACGCTTCCTGATCGCTCAGCCATCTCTCTCTGGATGAATCGAATAGAAGCAGATCCCAACCCTGTTGATCGGCCAAGGCGCGATTGGCCTCGAGAAAGGAAGAAGCGAATAAGGCATAATGCCCTTCGGCTTCGAACGAAGTTTCAACCAGGCTCCGTAAGCGATGGTCCCTGGTAACGACGAGAACCTTGACTCCGTGGGACACAGGGCGACCTCAATCAGACAAAATCATGCAAGAAACTTACTGCGGGGAGATGTTTTTCGGGGTCCTGCGAGTTTGTACGCCGGATGTCTGCAAGCGTTGGGAGCGGGCGGCAAGTCGGTTTCACAAGAGCAACGGTGTCGGGTCATTGCACCTTGTGATTTCAATGATTTCCCGCACAAATCAGATAGACGATCTCCCAGGATTTGCCTGAATCTCAAGTACCCTTTCGCAGGGAATATGGCGACAGTAGCACATTCCAACCACGAGTCAAGCTTTGCCATTATAACTAAGGTAAGTTACTTTCGATGACTCCCAGTTCGCCCGTTGCACCGAAGTGTGGTACCTTCCAGATCTTAATATGTGCTTTATATACTTGTGTTTATGGTAACTAAAGTCGAAAACCATGAAGCTCATTCTAGTAACATTGCAAGATTATAATTTTACCCGGAACTTACAATCTGATTACAAGATTTTACGTCGAGTTATGTGAAAATATGTCACCTTGAACTAGTGGCTGCGGTCAGTCGCTGTGTGGGTATTCAACCCGCAGAGTAGGTCGACCGGAAGAAAAGTTCAACTCGGGGGAGTAGAACGCATGAACGCTAAAGTCCTGCCCATGGTGAGAGAAAACGAAAACGGGCCTCACCCATTCCAAAGTGTGGATCCGAAGGTTGTTCTCAAGGAATTGTTCGAACTTCTTGAAGATTATGGTCCCGGTTGGTACACCGAAGACCACCATAACCGTGCCGTCGCTGCGTTGCGCAAGTGCAGCTGATTCCTGCGCTCCGAATCCTCGATGGATTGAAGTCAGCTCCAGGAGAAGGGTAGGCAGAAGAGTGCGGCCGGACCCGTTCAAAGCCCCTCACACTGGCGGCTTCCGTATAGAAGCAACCGATCTTTCGGTCACGATTCCAGTCGGATTGGTTCCACAGACAGCTTGTAGCCAAATCCCTGCACCGTAAGAATGAGTTTGGCTTTCCCGGTATTCTGCTCCAGTTTCTGGCGCAGGCTGGCAACGTGCATGTCGACGGTGCGTGTAAACGTATCTGCCTTGTGGCCCCACACCTCCAGCAGCAACTCCTCGCGCGAGATTGTGATTCCAGGGTGTTCCGCGAAATAGCGGATCAGTTGATACTCCTTGGCGGTTAAATTGATGAGCCTTCCCGCCTGCGTGAGTTCCGTTTTGCGGATATCAAGAATAAAGCCACCGAATTGCAGCCGCTGCGCGGTGGGCGCCTGGGCGCTGTCCTGGTTGCGGATGGTCCGGCGCAGCAACGCCTCGATGCGCGCCATCAGTTCGAGCGTATCGAAGGGCTTGGACAGATAGTCATCGGCGCCCAATCGAAGACCGACGACCTTGTCCACTGTCTGGCTGCGAGCGGTCAGGAAAAGGATGGGTGTAGTGAGCCCGTTCCTGCGAATCTCGGTGCAGAGCTCGAGGCCGCTTCGCAACGGCAGCATGATGTCGAGGATGATGAGATCGTAGGCGGAGTGCGAGACTTTATCGGATCCCTCTACACCATTCCCCGCGAAATCAACGGAATATCCCTCGCTGCGGAGACGGTCTCCGATCGTCATGCACAACTCTTCTTCATCCTCAACCAGTAAAATGCGCTTGTTCATAGGTCCGATGCAGCCGCGTGCCGGGATACCGGGCTGGCTGTCTCCATGTCTTCCGTTCTTGCGGTCACCAGATGCAGAGTAAATGTACTTCCCACGAATAACTCACTTGCAACTGAGATTCTTCCCCCGATAGCTTCAGCGATTCGCTTGGCGAGGGACAAGCCGAGGCCGGTTCCGTGAATCTGTGCGGCGCGCGCGGTCGGACTGCGGTAGAAGGGATCAAAGATCCGGGAGAGCTCAGAAGAATCGATGCCGATGCCGTGATCCTCGACCGCGATCCGCATTTCTTCTCCTATGCCGTGTTCCGCAGGGGCAGTGAATGCGCGAATTGCCACGATCTTTGATTGTCCACTGTACTTGACCGCATTGCCAACCAGGTTTTGCAGACATTGCGCAATGGCCTCGTGATCTCCGAGTACCTGCGGGAGGTCCGTCTGTATCTGGCGGTCAAACATGAAGCCGGTCTCGCGCGCGATGCCTTCGATGGCAGTGACTGCCGAATCGATGATGGGGACTACGCTCAGGGGTTGCAGGACATAGTGCTTGTTGTGATCTTCGGTGGAGGCGAACAGCAGAATCTGGTC
This sequence comes from uncultured Acidobacteriaceae bacterium, assembly GCA_963737665.1. Classification (GTDB taxonomy): domain Bacteria; phylum Acidobacteriota; class Terriglobia; order Terriglobales; family Acidobacteriaceae; genus Telmatobacter. The sequence goes on along the minus strand of CAVTTW010000008.1, from coordinate 539,765 downwards.
AACCAGTTCGGCCATACTGCGGCTCTGCCGGCGAAGGATAGTGCCGTATTTTCGCATCGCGGACTCGTTCTGGATCAGCCCATCGGCAAGATTATCGGCGGCCGATCGGATCACTGCCAGCGGCGTACGCAACTCATGAGACACGGATGCGACAAACTCCATCTGCAGCCTGGCGAGCTGGATGGCGCTGGTCATGCGGCTTCGCTGCACGGCCCACACAGCGGCGGAGGAGAGAAGAAACGTGAAGGCGAGGATCCCGATGAGCTTGATCGAGGAACGGCGGGATGAGGAAGCCAGGTTTGCCTGGCGGCGGGATGCATCCTCATCGTAGAGTCGCTGTACTTCGATCAGGTCCTGCCGGACACGCTCGAAGGCCGGCACACCCTCGGAAAGATCCAGACTTACCGCCTCCCGGGTGCTTCCCTCCAGGATCAGGGCAAGAACCTCGTCGCGCAGATTGAGATACATTGCCCAGTCGTGGCTGAGGCGATCGGCAAGGTCAGACTCATGCTGGTTTTTGGTGTGGCGTGCGTACTCGGCAATGGCGGTCTCGACCCTCTTGTCGGCGGCGCGCGACTGGTCAGCATAATCGACCTGAAGGTTGCTGTCGGTGGTGCTAAGGGCGTAGAGGGTCGACCGTCTTGTTTCCTGGGCGTCGTACTGCAACTCGCCAATCTGTTTGAGGCCGTGGACAGAACGCGTGTACATCTCCTGAGCCTCGGCATTGGCGTTATGTAAATCGCGAATTACGAACCCGCCGACCACAGCAACTCCGCAACATACCATGAACAGCAGGAGCATGGCGTTATAGCGCCGCGCGGCATTCCTCACCAGGCCAAGAAGCCGCGAAGGTTTTGGGCGACCGGCAGGAGTCGAATTGGGAAGCATCTTCACATTAGTTGACCGCCTGGATGTCGACACGTAAACGATACCCCTTATCGGTCGGGTTGCGCTCGTCGATGCGCACTACTTTCACAGTCGTGTCTACGTCGCTCATGCGCAGATAGCCGATCGCTCCGGGAACATTAAAGATGAATTTGCGGACCCCGCTTGGCGTGGAAAGGATCTTGGGCGATACCAAAATTTCTCCGGAGTAGAGGCCGCGCAGGAAGAGGGTCTTGAATTCGGATTCGTCCATACCGCAGACGTCGTGAAGAATGGTCTTTCGCTCGGCTTCGCCGGGGTCGCGCATGACCAGGGTGATCCGCCTTCCGTTGACCCAGTGGCTGCGCCGGCCGAGAAAGATGTTGCGGAGCTCAACGGAGGATAGGTTATCTACAGGATTGGTGCGATTCACGACGATGACGAGCGGCTCTGACAGAGACTCCTGACCCGCGACGATAGGGCGGCCCGGAAGAAGCGCATCCGCTCGTGCAGGGTCAGCCTGCTGCCAGGGGACCAGCATCAGCGTAACCAGCGCGGCAGTCAATCGTCGCATCTTCAAGGGGTCTCTTTAAAAGGTAAATCCAACCTGACCCGTCAGCCCATGTACACCGGGCTGATTGCGGAGAAAGGTGTAGTCGTACTGGAATTTCAGGGCTACCGATTCATTCGCGTCGTAACGCAGACCCACGCTGGGCCCGTGGCGTAGAGCGACGTCGGAGAAGATGGGTTCGTTGTTGGCCACGTTCACATATTGGTATCGGAAATACGGACGATAGGCCCCGAACTGCCTGGACATCTGCGAATAAAAGCCGGGCGTGTTGAAGGCGAGCGGAGTTCCCAATTCAACATGGCGATCGACCAAAGCCTCGTTTAGCCACTCGAATCGGGGTCGAATCAAGATCGCGTGGGCGGCAACGATCGTCTCGCTGACCCGGGGAAGGTTCTCAGGAGAGAGCAAGTCGCGATAGACGGACACCCCGGTCTGAAATCCGGGTATTCCCTCTGGTCTGGCGAAGAGCGCGAGATTGTAGGCCTTGTGACTCTCGTCATCGATTTCATTCTGCACTGGCTCTTCGGTGAGCGGGTCTCGCGATGCCCGCCCATTCCCGATTTCGGCAACGTAATGCAGTCCCAGGGTCCCGGAAGGTACGGTGCCCGATGCAGAGACGCCCACGGTGTGGATAGGGAGAATTCCGCCGCGGTCTTCGAATTCGAAGATAAAGGGACGATCCGTGGTGGTCTGCATCCACGTGCTGTGATGGTAGGCCGTGTTGTAATACCCGATGGCCGTATGACCCCGGCCAACCGCCAGATTGAGGTGATCGTTGAACGAATACTGCAGCAGGTAGCGTTCAATGTCGACTCCAAAGGAGTTTGGCTGTCCCACCTGGGTACCGTAGATCTGGTCGGGCCCGCCTTCAAAGACGATTTCGCTGAGGAAGCCGAACTTGTCGGAGACATCGGAGGTGACAAACAAGTCGAGCTGGCCCAGAGCAAATGAGGTCGTCTCTCCCGGTTGAGTTCCTCCAAGCAGAGAAACGTCGCCAAAGCCCCGGATGCGTAGAAGAGTCTTGCTGACGTCCATGCGCTCGGTCATGACCGATTCCGGGGGCGTGGCTTCTGCCTGCGCTGGAGCGGAGGACGTAGACGGCTCGGCGCCGGCCGGGGAAGGTGGCGCCGGCGGCGCAGCCGCGGCTACGCTGGGAAGCGCATTTGCCGGGTTCGCGGTGCACGAAACGGGTGCCACGCCACTCCGCTGGTTCTGAGTTTCCAGCTGCTGAACCCGAGTCTCCAGCTTATCGATTCGATCGAGCAGGGCCTGAAGGGTTGGTTGGTCAGGGCTGTGTTCCGGCGCGGTCTGGGCGGTGCCGACGGAAGAATTCCAGACCAAAGCGAGGAGGATGGGCACAACCAGCCGTGAGGAGCATCTCCCGGCCTTTGCCAGCATACTATCCATACCCTAACTCCTTTTGCAGCAGCAATCTTGCCGAAGCCGGCCGCCCGACTCGGTTCTGTCGGGAGACGTGCGCGTCTTCAGCGGAACGAAACGTCCGCGTTCTGACTCGGGTTGCATTGTCCTGAAGCCACGAGCGGATCCGGTGGGGTGTTCGCAAAGTATCATATTCGCGAAAATAAACAAAGCTTCTTAGTTTAGCGATGTTATGCTTCCGGGTCGCCCGATTTTAAAATCAGAGATTCGGTTGGTTTTGGTCTAATTTAGGGGTTATCTAAGGAGATAAGCCGTCTGTAATTGGATGAAACCAGGCAAACGGTCATTGGATGTGCACGAGTAAGTCGCGGAGGCGCGGAAGCCGGGTCTGTTGCGAGCACCGACTGATGCTGGGGCGCTATGGAAGGACGGTGTTGTCGATCAGCCGGGTTGCACCTACCCATGCGGCCAGGGCGAAGAGGGTGCCCGGAGTCGCGGTAGTTACAGGCTCCAGGGTGTCCCAGTCAACCAGTTCGACGTAGTCCACACGGATGGCCGGCTCCGCGGCGAACACCTTCCGCGCCCACTCGATCAGGACAGATGCCCGGCGTTCGCCTGCAGCGACGAGCGCCTCGACCTGACGAATGGCGCGGCTCAACGCCACTGCCTTAACGCGCTCTGCGGGGCTCAAATAGGCATTGCGGGAGCTGAGGGCGAGACCGTCGGGCTCGCGAACGATGGGGCAGACGACAATCTGCACCGGTAGACGCAGGTCCGTCACTGTGCGCCGTAACACCGCGACCTGGGCCGCGTCTTTCTGGCCGAAGAAGGAGAGGTCGGCCTCGCTCGCGATGAGCAGCTTGGCTACGACCGTGGCGACGCCGCGAAAGTGCCCCGGCCGGGATTTGCCGTCCAGGCGGGAACTCAGGCCCTCGACCTCGACAAAGGTGGCAGCGCCGGCCGGGTACAGCTCCTCGACCGAGGGAGCGAATATTGCGTCCGCTCCTGCCGCCGTGGCCAGCGCGCAATCGGCGTCAAAGGTTCGCGGATAGCGAGCGAAATCTTCATTTGGCCCGAATTGCGTGGGATTGACGAAGATGCTCACCACGACAAAGTCGCATGTCCCGCGAGCGGCTCGGATCAGAGAAGCGTGCCCTGCGTGCAGCGCTCCCATGGTGGGAACAATACCAATTGAGCGGCCGGCAGCCCTCTCTGCTCGAGCGCACTGCCTCAAATCAAATACCGTACGAAGTACCATCAGGCCTGACGGAGCTTCCTTTCTTCGAGGGCGAGGCGTGCTGCTTCGGGAAGATGGTAGCTCTCCTCGTCGCAGGGAAAGGCGCGGTGCTCCACGTCTTCGCGATAGTGCTCCACGGCGGTGCGGATCACCGACGCCACATCCGCGTAGCGGCGCACAAACTTGGCCGGGGGAGCGAAGGTCATATTCACCAGGTCATGGAAGACCAGGATCTGCCCATCGCAATCCGGCCCGGCCCCGATACCGATGGTGGGAATGGCCAACTCGGCGGTGATGGCGGTAGCCACTTCGCGCGGCACGCCTTCGAGCACCAGCGCTCCGGCTCCGGCATCGGCCAGCGCGACCGCGTCGGCGTTGAGCTGCAACACGGTGTCCGGAGTGCGCGCCTGTACCCGGTAGCCGCCCATGCGATGGACGCTTTGGGGGGTAAGGCCCAGGTGAGCGATGACGGGAATTTCCGCCGCGGTCAGGGCGCGCACCAGATCCACGCGCGGCCCTTCCACCTTGACCGCTTCGGCCCCAGCCTCTTTCACGAAGCGAACGGCGTTGGCGACACCGTCAGCAACTGTTCCGTGATAGCTGCCAAAAGGCATGTCTGCCACCACCAGGGCGCGGCGCACTGCCCGCCGGACGGCGCGGGTATGGTGCAGCATCTCATCGACGGTAACGGCAAGAGTGTTGTCGTGGCCCAAAACGACCATGGCCAGGGAGTCGCCCACCAGGATCAGGTCGATGCCGGCCTCGTCGACGAGGCGCGATGTGGCGTAGTCATACGCGGTGAGCGCGGAGATGGGTTTGCCCTGGCGCTTCATCTCGGCCAGTGCGGGCATCGTGACTTTTGTGATGGGAACGCCGGCGGAGGAAGATCCGGCTCCAGGGAAGTTGGTCAGGCTCATGTTGTCTCCAGTGCCGCTCCGCAAACTCAGGATGCGACCCGTTCCAGAGCGAGTATACGCCCCGCTGCATGGATAGATGCAAGGCAGGCTTTCAGGTTTCAGGGAAGTGCGTACAGCTCTCTATCCGCCTAGGCGTTGATGGCCATGCCTTCGACGGCAGCGTAGGCATCGAGCATCGACTCGGAAAGAGTCGGGTGCGCGTGGATGGTGAACATCAGCTCCTCCACTGTGCCTTCGAGCTCCATCACGGCGACCGATTCGGCGATCAGCTCCGTGGCCTGGGGTCCGATGATGTGCACGCCCAGGATCTCTCCATATTTGGAGTCGGCCACGATCTTCACAAAGCCGTCGTGACTGTCGACGATCGTCGCCTTGGAATTGCCGGCAAAGGGGAATTTACCCACTTTGACTTCGAAGCCCTTTTCCCGGGCCTGTGCCTCGGTCAGGCCGGCCGAACCGATCTGCGGCTCGGAGTAGGTGCAGCCAGGGATGCGGTCGCGCCGCACCGGGCGGAAAGGCCGGCCGGCGATGTGCGCCATGGCAACGATCCCGCTCATCGCACCAACGTGGGCGAGTTGAGGCAGTCCTGCCACGATGTCGCCGATGGCATAGATCCCAGGCTCGGCGGTCTGCTGCGCCTCATTTACCTTCACAAAGCCGCGTTCGAGCTCGATCTTCGTCGTCTCGATGCCGACGTTGTCCGTGTGCGGCCCCCGACCCACGGCGACCAGCACCTTCTCCGCTTCCTTCTCCTGGGTTTTACCGTTGGCTGTCGTCCAGGTCACTTTGACTCCGGTTTCGGTCTTCTCGACCTTTTCAACCTTGCAGCCGGTATTCATGTCGATGCCGCGCTTCTTGAACAGCCGGGTTAACTCCTTCGAAATCTCCTCGTCCTCCACGGGAACTGCGCGGGGTAGAAATTCGAGGATCGTGACCTCGGTTCCAAAGCTGCGGAAGATGGAGGCGAATTCCACGCCCACGGCTCCGGCGCCGATCACAATCAGGGACTTGGGGGGCTGCTCCAGGGCCAGGATCTCGATGTTGGTCAGGATGCAGTCGTCGGGCTGCTGACCAAAGAGGGTGCGCGCATAGGAGCCGGTCGCAAGGACAACGTTCTTCGCCTTGATCTGCGACTGCTCGCCTTCGCCTCTGGATACGGACACGATGTGCACGCCATCCTGCGCCGGCCCGGTCAACTTCCCATAGCCGGGAATGGTGGTGACCTTGTTCTTCTTCATCAGGAACTCGAGGCCCTTGGTGTGCTTGGTGACGATGGCGTTCTTGCGCTTCTGCACCGCGGCCCAGTCGAGTTGCGGGGTGCCGATGCCGGCGATGCCGTACTCCGCCGCGTGTTTCAGGTGGTCCCAGATCTCGGCATTGAAGAGGAGCGCCTTGGTAGGGATGCAGCCGACGTGCAGGCAGGTGCCGCCCAGCACAGCCTCTTTCTCGATCAGCGCGACTTTCAGACCATATTGGCCGCCGCGAATGGCAGCAGTATAGCCGGCAGGACCGCTGCCGATGATTGCCACGTCATAGATAATTTCCGCGAGTGATTCTGCCAAGAAGGGCTCCGTTCCGGCGCGTCGTCGGTGTAGATCCGGCGACCCCATGCCACTGTCCAGTTTAATGGATGAGCCACGCGCGGCTGGCGGCCGATGTTTTAACCCCGCAAGCTGGCTTTCGTGGTACTCTGGCCGCGTATCCGCGGAGGTGCCCATGCGCCGTCACGGCCTTTGGATTCTGGCGGTATCCGCTGCGACCCCATTCTTGTTGCCCGGCCAGACCGTTCGCGAACAGCCGCCTCTCTACCAGGGACCGCAGACCCAGGTTCAGGGAGTCTTCGTGACTCCGATCGCCGGTGCACCCTTTACTGCGACGGTCGTAGTCAAAAACGAGCAGCCCGCGGCCGATGGCTCCACGACCACGCGGCATACCCTGATCATGATTGCGCGAGACGCTGCGGGACGCATCCGCAACGAGCGGCACATGATGGTGCCGGAGTCATTCGCGGGAACGCCGCCGTTGATATTTGTGCACACCTTCGACCCGGCGACGCGGATCAGCCATGTCTACAATCCAGCCACGATGATCGATCGCCAACAGGCGGTGCCTCCGCTCCGCGCCGGCGACGAGCAGAAGCCCCCACCCGGAGAGGACCTCGGGTATACAACCTTAAACGGAATGCAGGCCAAGGGAACCAGGGTTACACGCGCGGTGCCAGCGGAGGCCAGTACAACCGGAAAGCCCGAGAAGATAGTCGACGAGATCTGGTACTCCGAAGACCTGCACATGAACCTGCTGGAGCGCCACACGGATGTGCGCGGAGGGGTGCAGACTCTGGCCATTCTGTCGATTCAACGCAAAGAGCCACCCGCTTCGTTGTTCGAGGTACCGGCCGGGTACAAAACGGTGGACATGACACCCCCGGCAAATGCGCCGGTATCGAACCGCTGAGTCAAGCTCGCAATGCCGGCTGGCCGAGTGCAGCCTGAACCGTATCGATCGCCAAGCGGATCGTCTCCGGTTGATCGCCGAAGGCCTCAAGCCAATGTACGCCGGGTTCGCGCCGAAACCAGGTGAGCTGGCGCTTGGCGTAGTTCCGATGGCCCTGTTGCGCAGCGGCTATCGCTGCCTCGGCTGTGAGCGCCCCCGTCTGGACGGCCAGCGCCTGCCGATAGCCGAGAGAGTCGAGGGCCTTCACCGGCCCGTATCGAGCCAGCAGGGCTCTGGTTTCCTCGATCAGCCCGGCCGCAAACATCTCTTCACAACGCTGGTTGAGCCGTTGATAGAGCATCGCCCGAGGCGGGTTCAAGCCGAGGCGCAGCAGGCGAAATCCAGTGAGTGGGTCTCTTGCTTCTGATTTCGACGCAAGCACCTGGGAGAGTTTCTGACGCCCGGCCACGCAAACCTCGATGGCGCGAATCAGCTTGGGCGTGTCGTTACTATGGATGCGTGCCGCGGATATCGGGTCGAGCCGCCGCAGGATGCGGTGCAGCCACGCGTCGCCGTGTCGTTGTCGGCTGCGGGTCAGGCGCAGCCGCAAGGTTTCCTGCCGTTCCGGTCCGGCAAACAGCCCCTCAGTGAGCGCCCGCAGGTAGAGCCCGGTACCGCCAGTGACGATGGGCAGTCGGCCGCGTCCGGCGATCTCGCGCAGCGCGGTCCGCGCCGTGCGGCTATACATTCCCGCCGTGAAAGGCTCGTCGGGATCTGCGACGTCGATGAGGTGGTGCGGCAGGCGCGCGCGGTCCGCGACCGATGGCTTGGCGGTGCCTGCGTCCATGCCGCGGTAAACCGCGACCGAATCGCAACTGACAATCTCCCCGCCGAAGCGCTCGGCCAGGGCCAGTGACAGAGCCGTCTTGCCGCTTCCGGTCGGACCGAGCAGCAGGACCACGAGCGGATCCGATGGCAGGGCCTTGGTCTCGGCGACGGGGCGGGATGTGGCGTACGGCCGCACCGTGGCGGTGTCCGCGGAATCGGCGTGCGCTGTCCGCGAAAGGTTCGCAGGCGGATGACTCACGGGCGCCACCAGCCGGGCGGGAAGATCCACGCAGGGTTGGTGTGGAACAGCCACCAGGCCAGGATCAGAGCAGCCAGGATCAGCAGCCCGAATGCCTGGTTGCGCCGATAGAGACGGCCTTGCGCCACCCGCCGCTCTTGTTCGGCAACGCGTTGAAGATGCGGCTTAATCGTCTTACTCGTCATCGCGTCTACGGAGGCCGCGGAGCGCTCGTGGCCCCACCGGCTCATTATAGGAGAGCCAGGTTTGGTCCCTTTCCCGTCGCTATCGGATGGCCCGCGATCTGGCAGGATCGCGCCAAGCATCCGGCAGCCACTTGAGGTCAGGTGGAAAACAGGATGGGGCGATCGGCTCCAACCAAGTGCAGCCCCGGATGCGCACGTCACTTCGCGACGAGGCGAGCCTGAACATCCGACAGCAGTTGGTGGGCTTCCGTGGCGGCCTGTCTGGCTCCGACGGAGACGGCGTTGCGGGCGAGCAGGCGATCCGCGATCACCGCGTGCGGCAGGGCATCCGACCAGCGGTTTTGTCCGGCCAGCGCACGCGCCCACAACAGGTGCGACATTCCAAAACGGCGGTCGTTGGGCTCAACTTTGCCGGTTTGCACCTCGACCATTTCCTTCGCATGCCGTTCGGCATCGGAAAAATGACCGGTCCCGAGCTCAGCCAGCGTGACAAAGTTGATCGGCTCAGCCAGGTCGGGGCTGTTCCCTTCAAGTTTTCGCCACACCGGCATGGCTTTTTCCATCAAAACCAATGCCTCCTGGGGACGCCCGAGCTTGACCAGAACTCCAGCCAGGAATTCCTGTTGCGTGAGTGCTCCGCGGCTGTCGGGACCCGAACAGGCGGCGGCGCCCTCGTAGGCCTGCTGGAATAAAGGCAGGCTGCCTGCCAGGTCGCCGTTCATCTGGTGGCTGTAGGCCAGGTCGCCCTCAACTTCGGATCGTTCGCAGAGAGCCGCCGGATCCTGCTGGTAGACGTGCAGGGCGCTCTCAAAGGCTTGTTGCGCCTCGGGTATCTGGCCGCGCAGTTCCAGGTCGCTGCCCAGGTTGTAGAGGGCGTCGGCCGTCTCGCGGGGAGAAAGGTGGTTGTCTTCCGCATCTTTAACGGCCAAGCGCAGAAGGCGAACATTGGCATCGTCGCGAAACCCATCGTTTTCGCGGTTCCAGGCGTAGAAGATTTCGCTCCACACCTTCACGCCGGGCGGTATGCCCCGCCGGCGCGATAACTCAAGGGAGTGCGCAGTTAACGCGTTGCCCTGGTCCATCTGGCCCTGGAGGAAAGAGATGTTTCCGGCGAAGGCCTCGGCTTCAGCCTCGGCCGCTATGTCGTTGGCGGCTTCGGCGCTGGCTTTGACCTGCAAAAACACTTTCTGTGCCCGATCAAGATCGTCATTCTCATACATCGATTCCGCCAGCCCCAGCTGGGCCTGGCGCAGATCGACGGGATCGCTGATGTACTGCGGCAGTATCTTCACGCCCAATTCGAGAAACTCGGGCACGGTGGCGGCCGGTTTGCCGGTGTAATTGGAATTGGCCAGCTTGAAGAGGCGATACATGAAGGTCTGCATACGCAGGGCACGCTGGCCTTCGCGCAGAGCCTGCTCCTGCTTCCACGCGGCATAGGCGAGGCTGGCCATCAGCAGCAGCGCGGCGATGCCGCCGGCGATCACGGCCGATCGATTGCGCCGGACGAACTTGGCCATTCTGTACAAGACGGTTTGGCGCCGTGCCAAAACCGCGCGCCCGTCGAGATAGCGCTGCAAGTCGCTTGCCAGCGCATCGACCGATACGTAGCGGTCTCTCGGGCGAGGGCGCAGGCACTTGGCGGTGATGATTTCGAGATCGCCTGTCAGGAGTTGGCGAAGTCGCGATTCGGATACGCCGCGCGCCGCGGCGGCCGCGGGCGAGATCGACTCGGTCAACCGGGCCGGTTCCGCTTCGGTGATGGCCCGTTCGAAGACCGCGGCAGCGGAGATTCTTTCCGCCGGCCCGCGCCCGGCGAGCAGCTCAGAGAGGACGGCGCCCAGGGAATAGATGTCACAGGATGTGGTGACCGGTTCGTTGCGCAACTGCTCCGGACTGGCATAGGCAGGAGTGGCCATCACCGTGGTGGTCAGGAAACTATCGGGCTGAATGAGCTTAGAGGTGCCAAAGTCCAGCAGTTTCACCGTTCCTTCCGCATTGACCAGGATATTGGAGGGTTTCAGATCGAGATGGACGATCAGGTTGCGATGCGCGTAGGCGACGGCGTCACAGACCTGGCGAAAAAGTTCTACCCGTTCGCGGATGCCCAGCCGATGGGCATCGCAGTGGTCGTCCAGGTGATCGCCGTTGACGTACTCCATCACCAGGTAGGGTTGGCCGCTGTCGCTAAGCCCGGCGTCGAGCATGCGGGTGATGTTGGGGTGATCCAGGGAGCCGAGGATGTGCTGTTCGCGGTGGAAGCGCTCGATGAAGGATGGTCCTGCGGCGTGCGGGGAAAGGACCTTGAGCGCCATGCGCTGCGGAGCGCCGCCGCGCACCCTTTCGACCAGGTAGACCGATCCGATGCCACCGGTGCCGATGAGGCGGATCAGCGAGTAGGGGCCGATGCGGCCCGGCACAAGGGGTGTATCGCGTTCCGCGGGCGGATCGTCCGGCGCCGCACCCTGCACCATCGCCATGACGCGCCGCCGCAGTTCCGCATCGCTGCAGTGTTCCTCGAGAATGCGCTGGCGCGCCTCGGCAGGCGCTTCCTCGACGAGATGGAACAACGTCTGCAGGATCTCCCAGGTAGCTGCGTTATCCGGCATGGGCAGAGCCTCGCTCCATTGCAAAGTGAACCGTGCGCCGATCGGGGGGAACGAACATGATTCTCCGGTGCGCGGAACATTCGATACATTCGGGCTCCGCGTCAGCCGGCGCGGGCCCTTGCACTGTTGGCGCGAAAACGGCCGCAAATGCCTCAGGTGGCCGTGCCGTGCAGCCGTTCATACAACCACCCGCGTACGAATCGCAGTTCCCGATCGACTGTGGCTTTGGAAGTGCTGAGAAGTTCGGCGGTCTCTTCGGCCGAGAAGCCGAGAAAAAAACGAAGCTCGACCAGACGGCACTTTCGCGCATCCAGGGACTCCAGTTCGTTAAGCGCGCGATCCAGGTCCATGAACTCGACGTTGCGCGCGTCGATCCAGGCCAGCTTTTCATCGAGGGGAACGGGGATGCCGCCGTCGCGCTTTTGGCGAAGCTGCGAGCGCGCGTGATCGAGCAGAACACGTCGCATAAGCCGCGCCGAGAGGCTGTAAAAGTGCTCGCGGTCTTCAAAGCGAAGCCTGCGCTGCCGGATCAGCTTGAGGAACAACTCGTTGACTACCCCGGTGGGCTGCAGCAGGTTTTCCGGCCGTTCGCCGCGAAACAGAGCCCCCGCGATCTGGCGCAGCTGGGGGTAGACGACGTCGAAGAGGCGTTCGACGGCATCGGGCCGCCCTGCGCTCCATTCACGAAGGAGTTCAGTAATTTCCCCAGTCTGGCCCACCGAAACGGATCCTTCCCCGGTTAGCTATGACGCGCGTGCCAAGAGGTTATGTGCAGGGAAAGACCCACGGTCCGGCACCCCCAGGTGCCCTGGTTCACAAGACTTTTCGTAAGGGTTCCCAGTGTCTATAGATCATAGTCCAGGTTTTGAGTCGCTGTCATGGCGTTTTTGCGGTGGAGGTGGGAAGGCGTAAACGCCTGTGGGGGCACAGGTTAGCCCGGGCGAATTCCACAGTTTCACAACATTTGTTGGTGGTTCGGTGTTTTGGAGGACGGGGAGGGAAAGCCTATATTTCTTATTGTGCGGGAAAGCCGGGTAATTTTCTGCAAACCAGGGCTTCAGGAGAGGGCGCGCAGACTTCTGCGGAATTCGTCTGGATCGAGGTCCGGAATGCGTTGCTCGACCTCGGCGTGAGTTTGCTGCCACACCGGAACCGCAGTGGCGAGCAGCCTGCTTCCCTTGAGAGTCAGTTTCAAAATGCGGCTGCGCCGATTGGTGGGGTCGGGAAGGACCTTTACCAACCCGCGGCGCTGCAGGGGTTTCAATGCCGCCGTCAGCGTGGTGCGGTCCATGGCCAGCAAAGCCGCTACCGGCCCCATGGGCGGCGGTTCCGGTCGATTCAACGACATGAGCAGGGAAAACTGGCCGTTGGTGAGGCCAAACGGGCGCAACGCGTCATCGAAGCGCCGGGCCAGGGTGCGGGCGGCACGCTGAACGTGAAGACAGAGGCAACAGTCCCGCACCAGCAGGGTGGTTTCGTACGGGACGACGGGGGGACTTGACACAGGACGATATTAGTTGATATCAACGTATTCGTCAAGGGAAGTCTCCCCGCAAACCCTTTCCCCGGTTGGATTCAAGGCGACGGGAGTTGCCCTGAATGGAGGTCGGATATGTCATTCCTTCACGATTTGAAAATTGCGGTGCGCTCTTTGGGGCGCGTGCGCGCGCTGTGGATTACGGTAGCCCTCACCCTGGCACTGGGGATCGGGGCAAACGCCGCCATCTTCAGCGTGGTTCGCGCCGTCCTGTTGCGGCCGCTGGCGAATCGCGATGAAGACCGGCTGCTGTACGTGCGCCAGAGCGCTCCCGGCCTCGGCATCCCCAATGCCAATTTCTCCATCCCCGAAATCCAGGACATCGGCAGTCATTTGAAGTCGATCACGGAACTCGGCACATTTTCTGAGATTGACTTCACGATCGTGGGCCTGGGTACGCCGCGCGAGATTCCGGCGGGCGTGGTGGATGGAAACTATTTCGAAGTCATGGGACTGCGCCCGGTTCTGGGCCGCCTGCTGACCCATGCCGATGACGGGCAAAACGCGGCGGGGGCGGCGGTGCTGACCTATCACTTCTGGAGAAACTCGCTGCATTCCGATCCCGGCGTAATCGGAAAAGTCGTGCGCCTGGAGAGTGTCAGCGGGGCGCGCTCCGCGACCATAGTCGGGGTTCTGGAACCGTCGGTGCCCTATCCCGTGGCCACGGAGATCATCGCGAATGTCGTCACCAGCCCGCATCACCTCTCCGCCACGATGGTGACGGGGCGCGAACATCGCATGACGGAAGTGTTCGCGCGGCTGGCTCCGGGCGCGACCCTGGACAGTGCGCGCGCCGAGCTTCGCACCGTGTATGGGGCCATGGTGGCGGCGCACCCGGAGGTCTACAAGCCCGGAGATCATTACACAATCGATGTCACGCGCATGCACGAGCAGATCAATGCGCGCGCGAATACGATCCTGTGGCTGCTCTTCGCCGCTTCGGGCCTGCTGTTTGTGATCGCGAGCTCGAATGTCGCCAACCTGGTGCTGGCGCGGACGGTGCGCCGCGAATCGGAGCTGGCGGTACGCTGTGCGCTGGGAGCAAGCACCGCGGTGCTGCGGCGTTCTTTGCTGGCCGAGAGCCTCGTGCTGTGCGGCAGCGGAGCGGTGGCGGCGGTCATCCTCGCGGTTCCGATGGTGGCGGTACTGGGCCGCTATGCTTCGCGCTTCTCGGTGCGCGCCAATGACATCACGCTTGATTTCAGCATGGTGTGGTTTGGAATCGGGCTGGCGCTGGTGGCGGCGGTTTTTCTGGCGTACATTCCGAGGCTGCCCTCACCGAATGCGCCGCAGGGCGGGCTCACCGGCCGTGGTACACGCGTTGCCGGAGGCGGCGGCCAGCGCCTCCGCGTGTTTGCCGTTACCCAGATCGCGGCCTCGTTCCTGCTGCTGGCCGGCGCGTGTGTGCTCATGAAGACTCTGTTTGTGCTGGAGCAGACACGGCCCCCCTTCGACTCTGCCAACGTGCTGGCCTTGAACTTGCCGGTGATGTCGTATGGACGGACGCCGCAACAGGTGAATGAGTTTTATCGCGAGGCGCAAAGCAGGATCAGCGCTCTGCCCGGAGTGGAGCATGTATCCACGGGCTTCAGCGCCCCCTGGCGCGACGATCAGGGGCTGAACATCAGCTTCACCTTCGCGGCGCAGGGCGCGCGCCGAGCCGACGGGCAGGATTTCCGGGCCAAGTACCGGTCCATATCCCCGGGATTTTTCGCGACATTCGGCTTGCCGATTGTGGCCGGCCGCGACTTCAACAGCGGCGACCGGGACGGGTCGGAGCGCGTGGTCATCATCAGTCAGAGCCTGGCGCAGCTGCTTTATCCGGGGCAGAACGCACTCAACCGCAAGCTGCGGTGGACGGACGGGGTGATGAAGTTTATCGGCATCAGCTACGAGCCGCGGCGGATCATTGCCGTGGTGCCTGATTTCGATGATGAAAATATCATCCCGTCGCCGGCGATGACCATTTATCAGCCGATTGAGCAGGAGGGATGGAACGGCCGCCTGTTCGTGCGCGCGCATCAGGATGCATATGCGCTGGTCCCGGCGATTACGCAAACCATTCACCAGTTGTCTGCGGAGCAGCCGGTGGAGAAGGCCAGCACGCTCGGAGACGTGCGCGCCGAAGTCATGTCTCCCGACCGTCTGAATGCCATTGTCTTTGGCGGGTTCGCGGCCGTGGCGCTGTTGATTTCCGTGGTCGGAGTGGCGGGCGTGCTGGCGTTTTCCGTCAGCGGCCGCACGCGCGAGATCGGAATCCGCATGGCGCTGGGCGCCTTGCCGCGCAACATTCTTGCCAATGTTCTCGCCGAGGGCGTGGTGATGGCCGGTGTCGGAGTCGGTGCGGGCGCGGTGGCCGGTATCGTGCTGGCGCGCGTGATCGGCAAGTACATCGCACCCATCGACCAGCCCGGCGCACTCACGTTTGTTGCCGCCGCCGCGGTGATTCTGTTAGCGGCGATCACCGCTTCGGCCGTACCCGCCGCGCGCGCGGCCCGGGTGAACGCGGTAGAAGCGCTGCGTACGGAGTAACCGGGCCGATTTGCGCGAGAGTCTGCTGAAATGTTGCCGGCGCTGGAGAGCCACTCCACCGCCGGCAGATTCAACCCATGCACCAACCCAGCCCCTCTATTGCGGCGTGTACCAGCGAACGTAATCGACGGTCATTGGCCCGGCGCTGGTCAGACCGCTGATCGATCCACCCAGAGTTCCCCCGATCGCCTCATTCAGGATGAGGAAGATCGGTTGATTGAAGGGCCATACGTCCCCTGGCGGAAGGCTGGCGGGCGTTGTTGTGAAGAATGGCTTGGTCGCGTCATCCACATAGAACTGGATCTTGTCGGGCGACCAGATCATTCCGTAGGTGTGGAAGGCGGTGTTGGCCGCCTCTCCGCTGGGGAATAAATAACGCGCCGAAATGCCGTCCCCATCGGTGAGGTAGGTGTGGATGGTGGAGTTCTCCCCTGTATTTCCGGCTCCGTTGTAGCGTAGCGGCGACCAGTCTTCGAGAATGTCCGCTTCGCCGGCCACGGGCCAGGGGACGCCGCCGTTGATGTTGTTGCCCAACGACCAGAAGGCGGGCCAAATGCCCAGGTTGGTCAGATCGGGAAGCTTGATCCTGGCCTCGATGATGCCGTATTGGAAGGTCTGTCCTCCGCTCGTAAGCAGCCGCGCCGAGAGCCACGTTCCATTGACATTTCTGGGCTGGATCACGAGATGGCCGTTGCCATCGATGTAGACCGGAGCCGTCTCCGTGCTGAAGGTGGTCGGGCACTGGCTGGGGTTGCCCCAAACGCCCGGAGGTCCGCAGTAGATCTCCGCTTCGCCATTTCCCCAGCCGTTATTGTTGCCCAGGTTGAAATTCCAGGCATCGGTGGAGGGCGGACGCGCCGGACCTTCGAATTCCTGGCACCAGGTGGGCTTGTAGGTTACTCCGGCAACCGTGCGGCCGCCGATGCCCGAGCATTGGCTGTCCGTCGGCGCTGTTCTTGCCGGTGTTGCTGCTGTTGGTTTCCACGGCAAGCTCCCATAACTGATTGCGAGCGCCGGTGCATGTTTCTACCACCACAGCGCTGCCCGCGTCCGCTCCGCTGGCAGTCAGGCAGAGATTTGTGCTGTTATTGGGCTGAAATTCGTAGGCATCGCCAATCAGGATCGGGTCCCAGGCTTGGCCGGGGGTGCCGGCGCATGCGTCGAGAACCACGGCCGAACCGCTGGTCGGTCCTGAGGCGGTAATGCAATATGGGCCGAGCGCGGCGAAGTTATAGAAACCGGGCGGCGTGACACCCGTGTTATTGGCTGACCATGCCTGGGCGCCGGTGCTGTTTGAGGTGTAGATGTCGAGCGGATTTCCGGCTCCTGTTCCGGCGCCTGAGTCATCGAGGACCAGGGCTGGAGCATTGCGCGGGCTGATGGTGAAGCTTGCCGATGCTGATGGGGACGGTGCCGGCATCCCTGCCCCGCTGGGTATCCCCATATGCGTCGTGTGCCAGGAGCAAATAGCTGCCTGGGAAAATCGTCATGGCCAGCAGGCAAGGCCACAGCCTACCCATGCCCCTTGCTTTTGCGATGCCTCTTGAAATCACGGTATTCTCCTCTCTTTTGGCGAGTTGTTTGCGCACCTTTGCGCGGTGAACTCTGCTCTCGGATCCGTCCATGCCGAGATATGCCTTTTCTCGCCCCATCGCGCAGGTACGTCTGGTTTGTCCGGCGTAAACGAGCAAAGGCGGCGGTCAGAATTGGTGAGAGTCTTGGATCCGCTGCCGATACCTCTGCAGGTGTCCTGACCTGGCTCCGGGCCCGCAGTGTTCGGGCTCGAGGCCGGGTTATATCCCAGGGCGTGCGGATTGTATTGCACGCCGCCCCCGCCACGCCACTGCCCCGCCAAATCGCCGAATCGAAGTCCTGACTTCGATGCTGTTTACCCAGACTTCCAATCGAAATCAGCGAATCGTCGTGGCGATCCACACGCAGTCGGGCCGCAGATCGTTTCGGCTTCGATTGGCGCAAGGTACGCGCCGATCTTCGCTCAGGGGGACAACGGTGTTTCAAGGTGGACTTTGGAGACAGGACACGGCGAAACGAAGCAAAAACAGGTTCCTCGAGTCTGCGTGGCTGCGCTCAGGGTGGCAGTATGAGGGGCTGAGCGTGTTTGGTTGGATGGCGGCGGGTCGTCGGGAGGGTTTGTGCTCTCCCACATCTGCGCCAAAAGGCGTCGCAGATATAGGGCACCCGGCTATTCCTCTTCTTCCTCGAGTCTGCTTGGCTGCGCTCAGGGTGACAGTATGAGGGGCTGAGCGTGTTTGGTTGGATGGCGGTGGGTCGTCGGGAGGGTTTGTGCTCTCCCACATCTGCGCCAAAGGGCGTCGCAGATATGGGGCACCCGGTCTCCGGATCTCAGAAACGAGATCCGGGAGACCATGAGCCCGGTGCGAGCGGATAGCGAGCATCCAGGCGCACCGCAGGTGCTGCTATTCCTCTTCTTCGTCGATGGGGCGCTTGGCGTTAGCCAGGATCTTTTCCGCTACTAGCTGGGGGACGATGTCGTAGTGATCCATCTCCATGCGGTAGCTGCCTTTGCCTTGCGTCATCGAGGTGAGGCTGGTGCCGTAGGTGAGCATCTCGGCCATGGGCACCTGGGCGTTGATGACGGTGGTGCGGCCCTTGGATTCCATGCCGCCGACGCGGCCGCGGCGGCCGTTGAGGTCGCCCATGAGCGTTCCGGCAAACTCGTCGGGGGCCTCGATTTCGACTTTCATGATGGGCTCGAGGAGACAGGGCTTGGCCGTTTCCATGCATTTGCGGAAGGCGAGGCGGCCGGCCATCTTGAAGGACATTTCGTTGGAGTCGACGTCGTGATAGCTGCCGTCGTAGACGGTGGCCTTGAAGTCGACGACGGGGTAGCCGGCGAGGTAGCCGCGGACGGCGGATTCGACGATGCCCTTTTCGATGGCGGGGACGAAGTTGCGGGGGATGGCGCCGCCGAAGATTTCGTTGGCGAACTCGAAGCCGGCGCCGCGGGGGAGCGGCTCCATGCGGATCTTGCAGTCGCCGAACTGGCCGTGGCCGCCGCTCTGCTTCTTGTGGCGGCCGTGGCCCTCGGCGCGGCCGCGGATGGTTTCGCGGTAGGGCACCTTGGGGGCTTTGAGGTGGACCTCGGCGTGGTAGCGCTTCTTGAGGCGCGAGACGATGGTTTCGATGTGGGGCTGGCCGGCGCCGGCGAGGAGGAACTCGTTGGTCATGGGGTCGCGGTAGAAGCGGATGAGCAGGTCCTCTTCCATGAGCTTGTGGATGGCGGGGGCGAGCTTGTCTTCGTCGGCGCGGGTCTTGGGCTCGATGGCGTAGGTCATGGCGGGCTCGGGAAGCGCGGCGAGATCGACCTGGATGTCGGCGCCTTTGGCTCCGAGGGTGTCGCCGGTGAGGGTTTCGCGGAGCTTGGCGACGGCGCCGAGATCGCCGGCGTGGAGTTCGAGGACTTCGACAGCCTTGCGGCCCTGCATGATGGAGAGATGGGACAGGCGTTCCTGGCCGCGGCGGGTGTAGTTCTCGACCGTGACGTCGTTTTTGATGATGCCGCTGACGACCTTGAAGAAGCTGATGCGGCCGGCGAAGGGGTCGGTCATGGTCTTGAAGACGACCAGCGCGGCGGGTTCCGTGTCGGAGACTGCGCGGAGGTGGTGTTGGCGGGTGGGGCGTCGGGGGTGGAGACACCGCCGTTTCCGGACCCATTGGCGGCGACGGCGTGGAGGGTGGGAAGCCTGACCGGGAGAGGGGCGCGCTCGATGGGGGCGGGGGCGTAGACCTTCAGGAAGTCGAGCAGGTGGTCGGTGGCCACGTTGGCCAGGCCGCTGGTGAACAGGACGGGAAAGATGCGGTCTTCGCGGATGGCTTCGTGGAGGGCGGTAATGAGGTGCTGCTCGGGGATGGTGCCCTCGGCGAAGTACTCTTCCATGAGCTCGTCTTTGCCTTCGGCGACCAGTTCGACGAGGGCCTCATGGGCGGCCTTGGCCTGGTGAGCGATGCTGGCGGGGATTTCGCCGGTAATCTTGCCGCGGCCGTCGCCGCCGGGGGTGTAGTAGAAGGCTTCCATGGTGACGAGGTCGACGACGCCGTGGAAGCCTTCGGCATCGGAGATGGGGAGCTGGACGGGGACGCAGTTGCGGCCCCAGCGGTCGTGCAGGTCGTCGATGAGGGCGCTGAGCCCTCCGCCACCGCCGGCCTTGGGGTGGTCCATCTGGTTGATGACGACGATGCGGGGGATGTTGGCCTCTTCGGCATAGCGCCAGACGCGCTCGGTGACGGGCTCGACGCCGTTCTGGGCATTGACGACGACGGCGGCGGCTTCGACGGGCAGCAGGGCGGCGCGGGCTTCGTGGCAGAACATGTGGAAGCCGGGAGTATCGACGAGGTTGATCTTGACGCCCTGCCACTCGGCGAAGGCGACGGCGTTCTGCATGGTGGTGCCGCGGGCGATTTCTTCTTCGTCGTAGGCGGTGACGGCGGTGCCGTCCTGGACGCGGCCCTGGGTGGGAGTCATCTTGGCGGCATGCAGCAGAGCGGCAATCAAGGTGGACTTGCCGCTGTGCGCATGCCCCACTACAGCTACGTTGCGGATCTCACTTCCCTGGTACGTTTTCATGGTTTTCCTCCACCTGCGGTGGGGCCAACTGCCTTCGGCCCTCCCAGGTTTGTGTGTTAAGGGCGGTACTGGGTCGGGTGTTGGATGGATGTTTTCCGGCCCCTTGGCCAGAAAGAAGGCGCACGGATGGAGCACGGAAGGTGGTAGTGGAGCGGAAGACGCGGAAATGCAGGTGTTGTTTCTCTTCGTTCAGGGCCGCTGCGCGGGAGGGGCTGGATTCGTGGTTTCCCACATCTGACGCAAACATCGCGTCAGATATGGGGCACCCAGGATTCAGGGTGGTGGGTTTGTGGTTTCCCACATCTGCCGCAAACACCGCGTCAGATATGGGGCACCCAGGATCCGGGGCGGTGCGTTTGTGGTTTCCCACATCTGCCGCAAACAGCGCGTCAGATATGGGGCACCCAGGATCCGGGGTGGTGCGTTCGTGGTTTCCCACATCTGACGCAAACAGCGCGTCAGATATGGGGCACCCAGGATCCGGGGCGGTGGGTTCGTGGTTTCCCACATCTGACGCAAACATCGCGTCAGATATGGGACACCCAGGATCCCGGGTGGTGCGTTCGTGGTTTCCCACATCTGCCGCAAACACCGCGTCAGATATGGGGCACCCAGGATCGGAGGCGGAGGAGTGGGAGCAGGGGTGGCACAGGGACGGGGCGGAGACGCCGCCGTGGGCGTCGAAGGGGCCGGGTTGGGCGGCCAAGGCTCCGGGTCTGCCGTCTTCCTCGTCCATGCGGAGGGTCTCCGGCAGGCGCCTGCCAGGTGAACGTGAGGTGATCCGGCGGGCGTCTATCAGTTAAGAACCGGATGCTATCACACGGGGAGTGTGAACGTCGTGTGACTGGAAATACGGCTGCGCGGCTGCGTCGGCCAGGACGAGAGTACCCCGGCCTTGATCCCGGCTCCGGCCGAAGAATTGCGATCGCGGAACCGGGGCAGTCGCGGGGAGAGGGTCTGCCGGGCGTGCAACCTTGTTCGAGGCCGGGCTCTCTCAGGCTGGTATGTGCGCATTTCCTCGTCCCTCGACGCGACCTTCCGATGCTCCCGTCTCAGCCCGGGTACAACCCGAGTCTGAAATGGATGCGGCGCAGGCCCGGCTCCTCGTGCCTCGCCAGGCGCCTTTCCTTTCCCGCCGCTCGCGGAATGCGCGTGGGGTGTTGATCGGGGCAGCGGCACTGGCCGGGGCGGCGGCGGCTGGAGCGACCGCGCTTGGCGTCACGGCCATCGCTGCGGCAGTCGTGGCCGGAGCCCGCAGCGCCAACAGCCTCCGCGGCAAAGTGGTGCTCATCACCGGCTCTTCGCGGGGCCTGGGGCTGGCGCTGGCCGAGGAGTTCGGCCGCCGCGGGGCGCGTCTCGTGCTCACCGCCCGCGATCCAGAGGAACTGCAACGCGCCCGGACGATTTTGCTTGACCATGAGGTGATTGGCGGGCAGGCGGACGTGCTCCTCATTCCGGCCGATCTGCGCAGGGCGGAAGAGGCAGAGAAGCTCATCGAGCGGGCCACGAATGCCTGGGGTCAGATCGATGTGCTGGTCAACAACGCCGGGGTCATCACCGTGGGCCCCATCGAAAACCAGACCGCCCGGGACTTCAGCGACGTGATGGAAGCCAATTTCTTTTCCGGCCTGCATTGCACCCTGGCGGTGCTGCCGCAGATGCTCAGCCGGCGCGCCGGGTCGATTGTGAACATCGCTTCGATCGGCGGCAAAGTGGCCGTTCCGCACCTGCTGCCTTACACTGCGAGCAAGTTCGCCGAAGTGGGATTCTCACAGGGGCTGCATGCAGAGCTGCGGCGCAAGGGAGTCCATGTATTGACCGTCTGCCCGGGGCTCATGCGCACCGGCTCACACGTAAACGCGCTGTTTTCCGGGGAGGCGGAGAAGGAGTACCGCTGGTTCAGCATGGGCGCGACCACTCCGGGTCTGTCGACGAGCGCGCGCAGTGCAGCGCGGAAGATTGTTCGGGCGGTGATAGGGCGGGAGACCGAAATCGCAATCACGCCGCAGGCGATCCTGGCGGCGCGTCTCGCCCAGATCTCGCCCGAGGTCACGGGCCGCGTGATGAGCCTCGTGAACGGGTGGTTGCCGGCGGCCACGCCGGAGACCGCAGCCCCGGTGAAGGGGATGGAGGTGCGCCGGCTCGAGCCGGTACCGGCGACACGCCTGGGATGGAGAGCGGCCCGGCGCTACAACGAGGTGGCGGGGAAGGCGTGACTGAAGTCGGGGACAGCCAGTTTGCGAGAGGATTTCTAGACTTAGTGCCGCTAACAACGTCTGCCCACTGTCGCTAGTGGCGGCTGCCGGGTTCAATCGAGGCCCGCATCCCTTGCGGCTTAGGCTCATGCAGGTCCTGCATGGCGCCGCGGGGATAGCCGGTCGATTCACGCACGACAAGCCGCGTGTCGATCTTGTATTCGCGCTGCGGAGTTGCGCTCTCCACATGACTGCGCAGGGCCGTAACTGCGGCGCGCGCCAGTTCCAGCCGCGACATCTGGATCGACGTAAGCGGCGGGATGGTGACCAGGGCCATGTGGATGTCATCGAAGCCGATAATGGAAAGGTCGTCGGGCACCCGTAATCCGGCGCGATAGACCTTGTGCAGCACCCCGATGGCTGTCATGTCGTTGGAACAGATGACCGCGGTGGGCATTCTGGCGCACGCGAGCAGGTTCTCCATAGCCGCGATGCCGCCCTCCAGGGTGTGATCGCCCTCCATCACCCAGGCCGGCTCGGGGGAGATGCCGCACTCGATCAGGGACTTGGTAAAAGCTGCCAGACGGGATTGTGCGGAGTGGAGGCGGGCGGGCCCGGTGATGAAGGCGATGTTCCTGTGGCCCAGTGCGGCAAGGTGCTGTACGCCCTGACGGATGCCGTGGTGGTAGTCGACTTTGAGCAGGCTGATGCCGGGCCGGTCGGGACCGACATCCACGAACACCAGCGGGATGTTGCGTTCCGCCAGTTGATCGAGGAGCGGCTCTTCAATGCCGAAGGTCATAACGGCAACGCCTTCCGCCTTGCGCTCGATCATGCGCCGGATGCAGAGCGACATGCGCTTGGGGTCGTAATTTGTCGAGCTGACCAGGATCTCGTATCCATTTTCGACGGCGATGTCCTCAAATCCCTGGATCAGTTCAGGAAAAAAGGGATTGGTGATCTCGGAGACGATCAGGCCGAAGAGGCCGCTACGGCCAGACACCAGGGCGCGGGCCTGGGTGTTGGGGAAGTAGTTCAGCTCGCGGATAGCCTCCCAGACGCGCTTGGCCATCTTGGCGTTGACGGTGGGAACGTGGTTGATGGTGCGGGAGACGGTGGCGATGGACACATTGGCCCGCTCGGCGACGGTGCGAATGTCCATCAGGACCGGCTTTTTGGCGTTGCCCCGCTTGGATTTGGACTTCTTGGTGGCCATGGATGCGCTGGAAGAATGCGTTTACAGGATACGCGCGGCAATTGAAAAATGAGAAGCAAAAGTTTACCAGAACGGATTCAGCGGCGGAACGGTGTTTTTGGAGGTCATAGAAAATGTTTACTGCGCAAACGCCCAGGGAGGGGCACCCAGGCGCGAGAGGGAAAATCGTAGCGAAAAACAAGCTGTTGCGCAGGTCCAAATCGGTGGCGCAACTCTTAAGATTTGTAAAGCCAGTCGGGGAGCTTGTCCCGTCGTGCGAGACTTGGGACCGGAGAGATGCGAGTATACATTCCAGTCCGAGAGGCCGACGCACATCGTCCGACTCCGTCGGGTGCAAGAGGCGCGGCAGACTCTGCACCGCATGGCAGCCGGTTTGCGATGCCGGAGCAGGATCAGGCAGAGATGGAATTTGCAGAGAGGCAAAAGCGGCTTTCCCTGCTGCTGGTGGACGACGACGCGGAACTGTGCGGCATGATGGGGGAGTTTTTCGCCGAGGCGGGCCACCAACTGGAATGCAGCCACAACGGTCGTTCGGGCCTGGCCGCGGCCCTGAACGGCGCCCACGACCTGGTCATCCTCGACGTCATGCTGCCGATCCTGGATGGCTTTTCTGTCCTGCAGCAACTGCGGCGCAGGAAGGATGTGCCGGTGATCATGCTGACCGCGCGGGTGCAGCAGCAGGACCGCATCGAGGGCCTCAACGCCGGAGCCGATGACTACCTGCCCAAGCCCTTCGATCCCGATGAGCTGCTTGCCCGGATACGCGCGGTACTGCGCCGCAGCGAGCCTTCGGCTCGTCCCGAGAGGCCTGCTGTGATTGTCGGGAGTCTGCGCGTGGACGCTGCGACCCGCGAGGTTTGGAGTGCCGGACGCCTTGTGGATCTGACCGGTATGGAGTTCGATTTGCTCGAAATGCTGGTTCGATCCGGAGGGCGGGTGATCACGCGCGAGGAGATTACGGCGGCGCTGTTTGAACGCGAAGCCACCCCCTATGACCGCTTCCTGGACGTCCACATCAGCCGCCTGCGCAAAAAGCTGGACGACGGTCCCCGCCTGATCCGCACCATTCGCGGCGTGGGGTACATGTTCACGGGAGCAAACTGATTCGTGCGCCTGAGATCGCTCTACGTCGGAACGCTGGCGGCGATGGTGAGCATTCTCGCGCTTTCCTTTCTGGTGTTTCATGCCATCTCCGACCGCATGCAGACCATGAATATCGACCCCGTCTTTGACCGGGCCGACGAACTGCAACTGGAGGGCGCGCGCGGGGCGCTGGGGAACGGGGGAAAGGCGGGCCTTCAGGATTACCTTGCCAACCTGGACCACATCTTCGGTGGATCGCACTACCTGCTGGACGCGAAGGGGATCGACCTGGAAAGCGGCGGGGACCGATCGTCACTGCTGCCCCCTCCCCCGGCCACCAAGTCCCGCATACGGGAACACGGGTTCTCGATCATCACGCACCGTGCCCAGGATGGGCGCTACTGGTTTGCCGTCGTCGGCCTGATAGGCCGGCCGCACCTGTGGACGTTTCTGCCCTACTACTTTTTGGTCATCGGGGCTACGGGCGTATTGTGCTGGCTGGCTGCTGTCGGGGTCGTCTCGCCCATTCGGCGTATTGCCGCCACCATCGCGGATTTCGGCCAGGGGGACCTGTCGGCGCGGGTCGCCACCCGCCGCGAGGACGAGATCGGGCAATTGGGGCGATCGTTTAACCAGATGGCCGAGCGGCTGGAACGGCTCATCGTGAGCGAACGCCGCCTGCTTGGCGACATCTCCCACGAGCTGCGCTCGCCGCTGGCGCGGCTCAAGTTCGCCATCAAGCTGGCGCGGACGTCGCCTGATTCCAAGGCGGCTCTGGACCGCATCGAGCGGGATGTGGACCGCATCACCTCGCTGGTCGCCGACATCGTGGAGATCACCTCGATCGAGGGCGATCCGGCGTTGCACGGCGCCGAGCCGGTACCGGTCCGCGCGGTGATGGAAGAAGTGCTGCGGGATTGCGCGGTGGAAGCCGAGTTTCGCGGCTGCATACTCGACGTGGGAGGCACGAGTGAAGCGACGGTGCTCGGAAACCGGGAGCTTCTGCGCCGCGCGGTTGAAAACGTGCTGCGCAACGCCATTCGCTATTCGCCGGAGGGCGCGTCGATCCGCATCTCCGCGACGGAGGATGGGCGGGACTTCATTATTGCCGTGCGTGATCAGGGACCGGGCGTACCCGAAGACGCGCTCACGCGGCTGTTCGATCCGTTTTTCCGCGTGGAGGAGGCCCGCGATACGAACGGCGGCGGATCGGGTCTTGGCCTGTCCATCGCCAAGCGCGCGGTGCAGCTGCATCACGGAACGATTGCGGCGAAAAATGTGTATCCAGGCCTGCGCGTAGAAATCCGCATTCCCCTCGCCGCGAGCAAAACGGGTTAAAGCCGTCCGTGGCAGAGAGCTGTAACTAGATGATTTTAAGACCGATACAGGTGCTTAAGATTTCTTAAGCTTCAAATGCTGGACAACCGTTATTTAATCGTCTCAATGCCGCTCTACGGGCAAATTCATAGAGCCATACGAGGAGAATCTTATGAAGCGTCTTTTTGGTTGCGCAATCATGGTCGCCCTGTTATCCGCTCCGGCTTTTGCCGCGAAGAACACCGAAACCCTCACCATCGCCGAGCCGGTCACGGTTGGCAGCACACAGCTGCCCGCGGCCGATTACAAAGTGATGTGGACAGGCCTGGGTCCGAATGGACAGGTCACACTGGTGCACGGCGCGACCCGCGTCACTGTTCCCGCCAAGGTTACCGAACAGAAGAACAACGGCAACAGCATTCTGACTGATAACAAGAACGGAGCCAACGCGCTCGAAGCTATCTACCTGAACAAGGTGAGCCTGGTTCTCACGGGCGGACCGGTCGGGGGACAGTAACGCACCCTGGAAAGCTGTTCCGAGTGCCGGACGGCTGACTAAGAATCGTTCTGCATCGAATTCCCGGAACACTCGTCCGACAGTCTGCGTAGAGGTTGATTGTTGGGTAGCGTGTTCCCAGGCTTTCAGGTTTAGGCCAGTCATGTGGCCTTCCTAGGTTCCCTTTCCTCAATCTCGCAGGAAGGGGAACCTTTTTTTTGGGCAGGGTGGCGAGCGCGACGAAAAACGTCGATTGGTTGGCCAACTCCCCGGCCCCAGTTTCCGTTCGCCCGCCCCGGCTGACTTGGCTGAAGATCAGCTTCGGGGTATACTGAGGATTCGGCAAGCTGTGGGTCTGTGCGTCCGGGTGTGCGATCAGCCCGACGATTGTACGGCGCTCTCCAAAGCGATTCCTTTTCTGGAAGGTCAGGGAGGGCTTCGGACAATCCTCGTTTTTGCCCCGGGGACGGAACGAGGGGCGGAGACGCTAGTAGAAGAGCAGCAGACGGTTCAGCGGCGCGAAACAATCGAGAATTCGGCAACGCAGATTTGGAAACTCAAGGATTTGGAGCAAAGCGATGGCACAGGTATGCGATGTTTGCGGCAAAGGCCCGCAGTTTGGCAATAACATTTCTCACGCGCACAACGTGACGCGTCGGCGCTGGAACGTGAATCTGCAGGCTGTGAAGGCGCTTGTAAATGGCAACGCCAAGCGGATTCGCGTATGCACCAGCTGCATCAAGAGCGGCAAGATCGCCAAGGCGTAACCGCCGCCGCGTCGGCCGGAGCCTGACACAAAACCCCGTCCTCGGACGGGGTTTTGTTGCGCCCAAAACGGGCCCGGGAACGATCCAATCCGGGCCCGCCACATTCTGAAAGCGCGCTAACGGTTCTCTATCGCAGGCTGGCGAAGATTTTCTGCGCCGGGGACACGAGCGCTTCGCGCGGTCACCCGCATGGGTTAGGATGGCGGGGAATCTTTGAGGAGTCTCCCGATGAACCGCCGCTCATTTACCCAGGCGCTCGCCGCCGCCGCTCTCGCATCCGCAAGCCCCGCCCTGCCGTCTCTCGCCCAGACCGACGCGACGTCGGCAGGCAATGCCGACACGCCGTTTCCGCTCTCCGTCATGCTGTGGACGGTGTTCAACGATCTTCCCTTTGAAGAACGGCTGGCCAAGGTGAAGGAGGCCGGCTACACCAACATCGAGCTGGTGGGCGAATACGGCAAATGGACCCCCGCCCAGCTGGAAAGCGCCAATGCCGCCCGCAAGCGGCTCGGCATCCATTTCGATGCGACCGCGGGATTGAAGAATGGGGTGGGTAATCCGGCGCAGCGAGATGGGCTCATGGCCGAGTTGACCTCGGCTCTCGGGATTATGGAAACGCTGGATTGTCCCGCCATGATCGTGCTGTCGGGGAACGTGGTTTCGGGCCTCTCGCGCGAGGAGCAGCACCAGAGCTGCATCGATTCGCTCAAGAAGGCCGCGACTTTGGTGGAGGGAAAGCAGATCGCCGGCCAGCCTGTCCGGCTGCTGCTGGAATGCATCGATCCCGAAGAAAACCCTCACTACTACCTGCAGTCGGCCGCCGAGGCCATTGAGGTGGTGCGGGCCGTCAATCATCCCCAGGTGCAGTTTCTCTATGACATGTTTCACGAACAGATCGCCGAGGGCAACCTGATCGAGAAGCTGAACAAGCACATCGATGTGATCGGGCTGATCCACATCGCCGATGTGCCTGGCCGGCACGAACCGGGGACGGGCGAGATCAACTACGCCAACATCTACAAGAAGCTGGCCCAGCTCAACTATCGGCACATGGTGGCCATGGAGTTCAAACCGACCGGCGACGCGGTGGCCAGCCTGCGCGCGGCGAAGAAGATGGTGATGGAGACGGCGGTGGCCTGAGCGGCGAGCGTGCCGGGCAGCCTCATGCCGAAAATGGGGACGGCCCCAGCAGTTCCATGTCATAGCGCCGGAAGAAGGCGGCATCCTGAAGCGGCGGGTTGGGAACCCCGGTCACGCGCAGAAACTCTTCCATCTTCCCGGCCGGGGTAAAGGCAATCAGCATACGGCCGGGTTTCTCGCCAACGGAAGAGAAGGTGTGGGGAATGCCGCGCGGTCCCAGGATGGAATCGCCGGGATGCAGCTGCTTGCGCTGCTCGCCGATCTGGAAGAGCACCTCGCCTTCGATCAGGTAAAACCACTCTTCCTGGTGCGGGTGCAGGTGCAAAGGAGGTCCGCCTTTCATCAGGTTGGCGTGTTCGAGGATGAATAAGCCGGCGTTTGTCTCCCGCGGCAATACCTTGAAAAGGATGGAGCTGAAGCCGCGGGAGTGTACCTCGCCCATCCTGTCCTGGCCGGCGGAAACCAGATGCACCTCGGCGGCTGAGGGAGCCGAGGATGCCTGGGCGAGCGCAAAGGCTTCGAAACCGGCCGCTGGAAGCAGCGCGGCCGCAGTGGTGAGAAAAGAGCGGCGTTTCATCGGTTCTCCGATCGAAAAGTGGAAAACAGCGGGGATTCGAAAGAGCCCACAGGGAGAGCGCCCTTCCGGAACCACATTCTACCCCGGTTTTCAAGACGAAATCCTGCTAAATGCTTGAATTGCAATGCTGCAGTGGCGGCTCGCGGTGCTGAGCCGTGGCGCCTCGCGCAACTACAATGAACCGGTATGTCTGCAACCGTCCGCTCTCACGCAAAGATCAACCTGGGACTCGGCATTGGCGCGGCCCGGGCCGACGGCTTTCACGCCCTGGCGACCGTTTACCAGACCCTTGAATTGCACGACATGGTCACCGTGAACGCGCGCCCCGCGACCACCACGGAACTGCGGATCAGCTCGAATGACAGCCGCGTTCCGCGGGACAGCCGCAATACTGCCTGGAAGATGGTGGAACTTGTGCTGGACCGCCTGGGGATCACGGCCCAGGTCGAGATTCATATTGAAAAGCGGCTGCCAGTTCAAGGCGGATTGGGAGCAGGCTCGGCGAACGCGGTGGCGGCGCTGATCGGGCTGGAGGCGGAACTGGGGTCGGGGGCCAGAGATCAGGGATCAGGGGTCAGGGGTCAGGGATCAGGGATCGGGAGTCAGGGGTCGGGGGGCAGGGGTCAGGGGGCAAGGGCTTTCAAGCTTGATCCGATGTCTCAGCAACAAGACCAGGGGCACCCGGTAACGTGGCCAGCGGAGCGGCTGCAGATTGCCGCACGGGTGGGGTCGGACGTGCCTCTGTTTCTGATCGGCGGGACAATTCTGGGCCTTGATCGCGGCCAGGAGGTGTATCCACTTCCCGACATCGAACCGGTGTGGTGCGTCGTCGCCTGCCCCGCTGTCGGCGTGTCGACGCCGCAGGCCTTTCGCGACTGGGACGCGCTGTGTGCCGCCGAAGGTTTGACCGCGGAGGCAAGTGCCGGTAAACTAAATGAGTTGAGCCGCGCCTATGCCAGCGCCTTTGCGGGAGCGATCCCCGGAGGACGACAGGGAGCAGGCTCCTCCGGTGTCCTTCCCAATGAGAGAGGACCTGGCCGGACCGCAAGAGTCCGCGCTTGTCCGCACCGGGATCACGAGCTGGATCCAGAACGACTTCGAACGTGTCGTCTTCCGCCAGCATCCTTCCCTTGCAGAAATCAAGCGTCTTCTTGCGGCTTCGGGCACTCCGGAGGCAGCCCTCCATGCCTCGCTGTCGGGGTCCGGTTCGGCGCTCTTCGGGTTGTACCCGACCCGCGGAGAGGCAGAAGCGGCCTGCGAACGGCTGCGGCCGGCGGGAGTGCGGAGCTTGCTGACGCGCACCTTGCCGACGCGGCGATACTGGGGCCAGATGCTTCTGCCCAAAGTGAGTTGACAGGCGCCAGTTGTGCGCGAGAGACTCGCGGACGGCTGCCGAAAGCAGACTTCCGATTTCAGAATGATCCGGAGGGGAAGCTGCAGTGTTGGGCGATCGTCTAATGGTAGGACAGTGCCCTTTGGAGGCACTTGTCTAGGTTCGAATCCTAGTCGCCCAGCCAGTTTTTTGAACGAAGCGGCTCTTGGAACGAGGGCCGTCGGGATAACCGGAAAGCAGCCAAAGCCAACCAGCTTGGAGGTGCTCGGAGTATGGAAGTGGGAACGTTGACGGTGACATTGGAAGAGAAGCAGCAGGAGCCTCGATGGCGCGAAAGACAGCGTCGTGAGGGCCTGCAACGCCGGAAGCCGCCAAAGCGAAGGAAGCCAAGCCTGCTCCGGAGCGCAAGCGGACCCGCAATCTGAGCGAGGACAGGCGCTTCAAGCTGTTCTCGGGCACCGCGAACCGTCCCCTGGCCGAAGAGATCGGCCGCCATATCGGCGTACCGGTCGGCGAGGCCAAGCTGCAGCGGTTTGCCGATGGCGAGGTTTACTTCCAGCTTCTTGAGAATGTGCGCGGCGTCGATGTGTTCGTCGTCCAGCCCACCTGCTACCCGGTGGACCAGCACCTGGTGGAATTGCTGGTCATGATCGACGCGCTGAAGCGGGCTTCCGCGGCCCGCATCACGGTCGTGGTTCCTTATTACGGATACGCCCGCCAGGACCGGAAGGACCGCCCCCGCGTGGCCATCAGCGCCAAGCTGATTGCCGACCTGCTGACCACCGCGGGCGCCAACCGCGCCCTGTTCGTCGACCTGCATGCGGCCCAGATTCAGGGCTTCTTCAATATCCCGGTGGACCACCTGTTCGCCAGCCCGGTGCTGGTGAGTTATTTCAAGGAACTGAAGCTGCCCAACCTGATCGTGGTATCGCCGGATGCGGGCGGTGTGGAGCGGGCGCGATTCTTTGCCCAGAAGATGCAGGCGCCACTGGCCATCGTCGACAAGCGCCGCACCGATATGAATGTGGCGGAAGTGATGCACGTGGTCGGCGATGTTCACGGCAAGACCTGCCTGATCATCGACGACATTATCGACACCGCCGGCACCCTGGTGAAGACGGTCGACGCCCTGCTTGCCAGCGGAGCCGCCACGGTGCATGCCTGCGCCAGTCACGCCGTGCTTTCGGGCCCGGCCATCGATCGCATCGCCAGTTCGCGGCTGGAACAGGTTGTTGTCACCAACACCATCCCGCTTCGCGAAGCGGGACAGAAGTTGCCCAAGATCAAGGTGCTCTCCATCGCCGGCCTGCTGGGCGCGGCCATTGAGAGCATTCACATGGAAACCAGCGTGAGTACGCTGTTTAGCTAGGGGTCAGGGATCAGGTTTCAGGGATCAGTGACCGCAATTGGAACGAGTTGGAGGCAGGACCAGGAGAACAAGGGGTGAAGAGCAAGATTTCTGACCCCTGATTCCTGAGCCCTGACCCCTGAGCCCAACAAAGGGAGCGGCAGCTCAATCGGCCCGTGCCCGACTTAGAAACGAGAGAGAGAATGCCTGAAGTCGTAACAGCCAAGCCCCGCGTGGGCAAGTTCAACAAAAATGCTGCGCGCCGCGTGCGCGTCGCCGGCAAGATTCCTGCGGTTCTGTATGGCGCCGGTCACGAGGCGGTTGCGGTCGAGGTCGATCCCAAGCAGATTTCGCGGATCCTGTTTTCCGAGACCGGCCACAACACCATCTTCGACGTATCGCTGGGGGATCAGGACGGCGCAGTCAAGGCCATGATCGTCGACTGGCAGCGGGAGCCGATCAAGGACCAGCTGATCCACATCGATCTGAAGCGGATCGCCATGGACAAGGCTCTGCGAGTCAGTGTTCGCGTCAAGCTGCTGGGTGTTCCGGCGGGCGTGAAGACAGCGGGCGGCATCCTTGACCAGGTGCTGCGCGAGGTCGAAATCGAGTGCCTTCCTGCGGACATTCCGAGCCACATCGATGTGGACGTGAGCAACCTGAACCTGTTCGACGTGATGCGCGTGAGCGATCTGCCTCACTCGGACAAGATCAAGTACCTGGATGCCGAGGACGCGACGGTAGCGCACGTGGTTTCGATTCGCGAAGAAGTTGCTCCTGCTGCGGAAGTGGAAGCTGCGGCTGCCACTGCGGGGACGCCGGCTGAGCCGGAAGTGGCCAAGAAGGGCAAGACCGACGCTGACGCCGCCAAGAAGCCTGAAGGCGGAGCGAAGAAGTAAGCCTTGGCCGAGGCAAGTGAGAACGGTTCCCGGCCCAGCCTCTCCACCGGACCTTTTCTGGTGGTGGGGCTTGGCAATCCGGGGCCTGAGTACGCATGGACTCCGCATAACGCGGGGTTCATGGCCATCGACCGCATCGCCGCGCAAGAGGGCGTTGTGGCCGGAAACCGGCGATGCCGGGCGATGACTGCGACCTGCCGGATGGGGGGGCGCGAGGTCATCCTGGCCAAGCCGGAGACCTTCATGAACCTGAGCGGCGTGTCGGTGGCCGCGCTGGTGCGGGAGTTCGAAGCGGACCCGGCGCGGGACCTGCTCGTGATCTATGACGAGCTGGACCTGGAACTGGGGACGATGAAGATCAGGGAACGAGGTTCGCCGGCGGGCCACAACGGAGCCCGCAGCGTCACCGCGGCCCTGGGGAGTCAGGAGTGGCTGCGGCTGCGCATCGGGGTAGGACTCGGATCTTCCTCCCGAAGCGGTCGCGGCCGGAGCAGTTCGGCGGGGCGGCAAGGATTATCTGCTCTCGCCCATGCGCAAGGCGGACCTGGCGGTGCTGGATGAGGTGCTGGACCGGGCGGCCGCGGCTATCCGGCGGATCGTGGAATTGGGACCGGGAGCGGCGATGAACGAGTTTAACCGCCGTGAGAAAGACCCGGGAGATTGAGCAGGGACCGGGAAGCAGGAACAGGGATCAGCAAAGCAGGGCACTTCCCCTGATCACTCTCCCCCTGTTGACCGGGAAGGAAGAAGGGCCGCTATGGTGTGTGCCGGCGGCAGCGGCTGAGATCAGGGGATTTCAGCGGAAAGAGATACCAGATGTCCCGTTTGTATGAGGTTATGTTCATTGTTCGGCCCGACGTGGCCGAAGAGGATGCCGACAAGCTGATCGCTGGCTTCAGCACCACGGTTACCAATGGCGGCGGCGTGGTCAAGTCGGTGGAGAAGATGGGCCGGCGCAAGCTTGCCTACCTGGTTCGCAAGTTCAACGACGGCAACTACGTGCTGATGACCATTGAGGCCAATGGCGCGGTAGTGGCTGAGCTGGAGCGCCGCCTGCGCGTCTCCGAGCCGGTGATCAAGTTCATCACCGTGCGCATGGACGAGGAAGAGAAGCGTCTGGCCAAGGTCAAGGCCCTGCGCGGAACGCGCCGCAAGGTGAGCACGGAAGGACCGGCGCATGCTCCGGCTGCGCACGCTCCCGCCCCGGCTCCCGTCGCTGCGCCCGCCGAAGCGGCTGAGCCAGTGCAGGCCGGCGCCTGACGTCATCGAAGCATGGCCGCAACCAGCCTCCACTGTGGGTGGGGCTGGCCATTCGCGGCCCGATCCAAGCGCTTCGGCCCAGGCCGGAAGCGGAGAGAGTGAAGAGGAAACATCATGGCAGATGAAGTTCAAGGAAAGGCGCCCGAGACGGGCGCACCAGCAGCGCCCCAGGGCGGGCAAGGTTCGGGATCCGGTTCAGGTTCGGGTCCGGGCGGCCCTCGCCCGGGCGGACGTCCCGGCGGCGGCCCCGGCGGCCGCGGCAAGTTTTTCCGCCGCAAGAAAGTGTGCAAGTTCTGCACCGAAAAGATCGACGCGATCCCGTACCGCGATGTGCGGCTGCTGCAGGGGTTTGTCGCGGAGCGGGGCAAGATTGTGCCCCGCCGCCTGACGGGCGTCTGCACGACCCACCAGCGTCGCCTCACCCGAGCCATCAAGCAGGCGCGGAACATTGCGCTGCTTCCTTTTGCAACGCGGCACTAGGGAACGGCACTAAAGGTGTAGATGTCGTCCCGCTTTGGTGAGTAGCGCAGGTGACCGGCGCGGGCGACAATCTTCCGAAAGCGGATGTAGAATCCTTCGCGGCGCAACCACTTGTCTGCATCTGTGTTAAAGGGACGAGTGGTGATCGAAGCGCCGCTCGTAACCTCTGGAGATTGGAAATGGAAGTAATTCTGAAAGAAGACGTAGCCAACCTGGGCCACCGCGGAGATGTCGTGAAGGTGGCCGACGGCTACGGCCGCAATTTCCTGCTGCCCCGCAAGCTGGCGCTGCAGGCCACCCTGGCGAACAAGGCCGTCATCGAGCAGATGAAGTCCGCCGCCGCCCGCCGTTCCGCCACAGAGAAAGTGCAGGCGGAAGAACTGCTCACCAAGCTGGAGCCGCTGGTGCTGACCTTCACCCGCAAATCCGGGGAAAACGGCCAACTGTTCGGGTCCGTTACCTCGTCGGACATCGCCGGTGAGCTGGAGACCAAGGGTTTCGACATCGACCGGCGCAAGATCCAACTGGCCGAGCCGTTGAAGGCCCTGGGCAACTACGATGTGGCCATCCGCCTGCACCGCGAAGTCACCGCGCATCTCAAGGTGAAGGTGCTGGGCGAGTCGACCGAGGAATCGGCCGTCACAGAGCCCGCCGCTGAAGCCGCCGTCGCCGAGTAGTTCTAAAAATTCAACCACAGCTCGCCGCCCCTCGGTTCGCCGCGGGGCGGTCGTGCTATCAGCGTGGACGAAGGCTCGCCTCAGTGAACCGCACTGCAGCCTCGATTGCGGGCGCGGCTCACGTCAACCTCTTTGAGAGAGCCCGGAAGGCGGGTCTTGGTTGTGGGGATAGCAGTCGGCCCTCACACGAGTCCCACAGAGCTTGAAAATCCGCAGCAGGCAGTGCGGGGCTAAAAAGCCATCCCTGGTATGTAGTGCATCCCTGCTTCGCCAGGAAGTCGAGCTGCTCTTCCGTTTCCACACCCTCTGCCACGACAGATAATCCCAGGGCGCGGCTGAGCAGGATGATGGATTCCGCGATCGCACCGCTATTGGCGTCGGTGAGGATGTCGCGCACGAAAGACCTCTCTATCTTCAACTCATCAATGGGCAAACGCTTAAGATACGAAAGCGACGAGAAGCCGGTGCCAAAATCATCGATCGAAAAACGCAAACCGTGGGTCTCCAGCGTTCTCATCTTCGCAATCACTTCTTCGAAGTTTTCTACGAACATGGATTCGGTGAGTTCCAACCTCAGGCTTCGCGGATTGGCTCCGGTTCGTTCCAGCGCAGCGAGCACCTGCTGCACAAACTCGGGGTGGCGCATCTGGCGCACGCTGATGTTGATGGAGACCGTCAAAGGCATCATTCTGCTCAAGCGCGACCACGAAACGGTTTGTTCGCATGCCGAGTTCAAAACCCATTCACCCAGCGGAAGAATCAGTCCGGTTTTCTCCGCGAGGGGGATGAACTCATCGGGGGGCACAATGCCGATGTCAGGCTTGTTCCAACGCACCAGGGCTTCCGCGCCAATAATGCGGCCGTTACTCAACTGCGGTTGATAGTGCAGCACCAACTGATCCAACGTGATCGCCCGGCGCAGGCAGTCTTCCGCCGACGCCCGGACGTGAACAGCCTGTTGTAGTTCCGGCACGAAGAAGTGAACCGAATTCCGCCCCGCGGCCTTGGCCTGGTACATGGCCAGGTCGGCCTCCTGCAGGATCTCCTTCAGAGTCTTCTCGCGGGTGGCGAACACCGTGATCCCGATGCTTGACTCACTCCGGCATTGGTGACCCGCGAGCGCATACGGACGCGAAACTGCGCCACGCACATCCTCCGCCACTTGCCTCGCCTTGTCTGCAGCGATCTCTAAGACGTCACTGAGGTCTTCGAGCATGACCACAAACTCGTCTCCTCCCAGGCGGCCCACGGTATCAGACGATTGAGCGCATGCAACGATGCGCCGCGCCACCTCCTGGAGCATCAGGTCGCCAATATGGTGCCCCAGGGTGTCATTCAACGTCTTGAAATCATCCAGATCGATGAACAGCAGCGCGCGGTAACGGCTGCCGCGCCCGGGTTCCGCCAGGCTTCGCGTGAGCCGCTCAAACAGCATCCTTCGATTGGCCACGCCCGTGAGCGAGTCATAACACGCCAGATCGTTGATCTTCTCCTCAGTACGCTTCACCTCCGTAACATCGCGCGCAAATGTGAGCACGCAGGGTACGCCCTGGTACTCAATCTGAGAGATGGTCAGCCGCGCCCAGAACATCTCTTCATTCTTGCGTCTGAATTGAAAATCCAAGTCGCGGCAACTGGTATTCCAACGCAGCAACTCGACAAACCTGATCTGATCTCGGCCGCGCGCCCACAAGCGTAGTTCGGAGGCCGTGTGCCCAATGACTTCGTCGCGTTGATATCCGGTAATGGAGAGAAAGGCCTGATTCACGTCCACCACGACTCCGTCGCGCACCCGCGAAATCGACACCGCCTCCGGGCTGGAGTCAATTACGGTGCGATAGAGCTTTTCGGTCGCGAGCAACGCCTTTGAGGTGGCTTCGATTTCACCTGTGATCTCTTCTACGAAAGCATCCTCTGCAATCTTCCTGGTCGTAACGTCTCGGGTAACCTTGGTAAAGCCGACGATCTCTCCACTCAATCCATAAATCGCGGTAAGGATGCTGTCGGTCCAGAAAGCAGTCCCATCCTTGCGCACCCTCCAGCCTTCATCTTCGACTCGTCCGTGTACCGTTGCCTGATGGAGCAGCTCCGCCGGCTTGTTTCGAACAATATCTTCCGCCGTGAAGAAGCGCGAAAAATGCAGGCCGATGGCCTCTTCCTCTGCGTAGCCTTTGATACGTTCGCCGCCTGCATTCCACGTCTTCACATATCCGTTCGCATCGAGGAAGTAAATCGCGTAATCCCGAACGTTTTCGACCACCGATCGCACCGGGTCTTCGCTATACGGAACGTCTTCCGCTGCCGCGGGTGGTTGGGAAAGGTCCCTGATGAAGTTCACGAATATCAGACCGGAGGCAGCCTCAACCGGGACTCT
Organism: uncultured Acidobacteriaceae bacterium; assembly: GCA_963737665.1. GTDB lineage: Bacteria > Acidobacteriota > Terriglobia > Terriglobales > Acidobacteriaceae > Telmatobacter. The sequence goes on along the minus strand of CAVTTW010000008.1, from coordinate 502,645 downwards.
ATTGACTTCAAGAGGAATTCTCGTTCCGTCCTTCTTCAGCCCCGCGAGGTTCTTCGATAAAGGTTCGAACCTTTCGCCGGAACGCAGATTGGGGGCAGCGCGCTCGAGATGATAGTGGTGCTGAAATCGCTCCGCTAAGAGAGATTCTATGGGCTTGTCAAACAGTTCTTCGGTGCTGTAGCCGAACAGGTCAAGCGCATTTCCGTTTGCGGCTCTGATCAAGCCCCTGGCGTTCGTGATGATGATGCAGGCTGAGTAAGACTCTGGAGTTTGCTCCTTCTCGAGCACGATATGATCGGCCGTGGCATGGTGCGTCAAACTCAACGCGCCTTTTTCCGAGGAACTCAACGAATGGAATGAGACTGGTTCGCCTGCTTGATGCAAAGAGGTTCTCCCGGTTGAGCGCACTCAACTCCAATGGCTCGTCCAACGAAGCGCAGCAATCCGATGCGGAGGTTACTTTCATGACTCAGTGGTTCCCGCAGAGTTTGTATCTGATGTCCATGCGCAGATTTCGTGCACGGTCCAGAACAAGGAGCCGTTACGGATCGCATCACGCAGTGGTCAGGTTTGGGGAAAAAGGTCGGGGGCATCCCTGGACGGACTACATGCTCCAAACCCGTACGAGGATCGGCGAAAGCATGCGAGCCACTCCGTCTGGCACGTCGAAGCGAATGAGCGGAACTTCATTAACCCGCTCTCCGCCTTCGTCCCTCCTGCGTTGCAAGGGCAAATCTGTGTGGCCTTCTATTTGAGATAGTTTTTCAGTTCGACAATCCCACCGTCCGTCAGCTAGCGTACACACGCATGTAAAATGCGTGTCTAAATGGGGCAGGGTGAAGTAAGAGTTAACGTCAAGGTAAGTGAGGGCCACCCGATGACAGGCACCTTTCATAAGAGGTATTTTCAGAACCGGTTGCTTGCGTCGCTACCCTTAAATGTGATTGAGCCAATTAGCCCACAACTCCTCGCCATTGATCTTCCCAAGGGGAAGATTCTTCAACATGCTGATCAATCGATTGATACTGTTTATTTTATTGAAGAAGGAATCTGCTCCGTGATTGCGACCATGCGCAATGGAATTACGGTGGAGATAGCTATCATTGGACGAGAAGGATTTATCGGAATTCCAGTTGTTCTGCACACCGGGCGATCGCTGAACCAATCGATCATGGCCGTTGCCGGCCGTGGATTCCAGATCAGCGCCAAAGCGTTGATCGATCAGCTAGAGGCGTCATTCCCACTGCGCGCGAGTCTTTTATGCGCAGTTCAAGGATTGCTCGCTCAGTCGGCCCAGACATCTGCCTGCAATCGCGTGCATGAACTTCATCAGCGTCTCGCTCGCTGGCTCCTGATGTGCCTCGACAGGGTAGATACCAATCGGATTACCATTACTCAGGAGTATCTCGCCACCATGTTAGGCACACGCCGAAGCACTGTAACCGTCGCGGCGGGGATATTGCAGAAGGACGGGATCATCGAATACTCACGAGGACACGTAACCATCAAGGATCGCGAAAGCCTGGAAGCAGAATCATGCGAGTGCTATGAGATCGTACATGATGAGTATGTGCGCCTGGGCCTCTTTCCAGCTTGAATGGAAATCAACAGAATCGTTGAAACTGTATTCGAGCCAGCTTCATTGGGGACGTTCAGAAGCGCTTCGCGTAAGAGCGCCCACTCTCGCCAGGGGCAAGGTTCGGTCCGTCCTCAACGTGGGTACGGCGGCGATCAGGCTGCGGGTGTAGTCGTGCTGAGGCCGGGTCAAAACCTGTTCGGTGGAGCCGGTCTCGACGATCTGGCCGGCGCGCATCACGGCGACCCTGTCGGCAACCTGGCCCACTACAGCGAGGTCGTGAGAGATAAACAGCATCGCCAAGCCGTAATCCCGCTGAAGCTGGGCCAGAAGGCCGAGAATCTGGGCCTGGACGGTTACATCAAGGGCGGTGGTCGGCTCGTCGGCGATCAGCATACGTGGCCGGTTGATGAGGGCCATGGCGATCAGGATGCGTTGCCGCTGGCCCCCCGAAAACTGATGCGGATAGTCGCCGTACCGCTGCGCCGCATCGGGAATGGCTACGGCCTCCAGCATATCGAGTGCGCGCCTCTTTACTTCCCTTCTCGTCCACGACGGGGCGTGAGCAGCCGCGCATTCGGCCACCTGGCGTCCCACCGACATGACAGGATTAAGCGCGGTCATCGGCTCCTGGAAGATCATGGCGATCTGGCGGCCGCGCACCTGCCGCATGGTCGCAGCGGGCTGTTGGAGCAGGTTGACGGCCTCGGGGTCGCCCTGGGATGGGATCTCCGCGCCACGCCATAGAATCTGCCCGGTAACTGCCGCGGCAGGCCCAAGCAGGCGGAGGATGGCAAGGGCCGTGGCGCTTTTACCGGAGCCAGATTCGCCGACCAGGCCCAGAACCTCCCCTTCTTCCAGAGGAAAGCCGATGCCGCGCACCGCCTGCGCCTGTCCAAAGCGAATGTGCAGGCCGCGGATCTCGAGCAGAGACGTCATGCGGTCATGGTAACGGACCGAACAGGAAGGCCGCGAACCTGCACCGGCTGAGCAGCTTACGGGCGGGTCAGGGTCATGGGGGAGAATCGTGCCCGGCGGCCATTATGAAATTCGATCGATGACAGGCAACGAAAAGCACTGGGCAGGCCATCTTTACGGTCTGGAACGCAAGGAGGTTTCGAACGATGAAGACGAAGTGGTTTGCAGTTTCGGCGCTCGCTGTATCGCTGGGCGCGACGACAGGCACAGTCGCAGCCCGAGCCTATGCGGCACCGGCAAGTCCAGGTTATGCAAGTCCCGGGTTTGCGGGCTACCAGGAAGGCCGCTGGGACGAGCCGCCAAGCGAATTCAATGATGCCCGCCGCCAGGGATTCCATGAGGGAATCGAAGCGGCGCGCAGCGACTTTGAAGCTCATCGGCACAAGGATGCGGATGACCACGAAATGTACAAGCATCCCCCAGGCGACCGCATGGCGCGAGAGGATTTCCGCGAAGGCTTCCGGCGCGGATATCAAAAAGCGATGGACCATATGAGAGAAGAGCATCACGATCACGACGACCCGCACATGTAACTCACGTTATAGCTGCCTACAGTGAAAATGCCCGGCTTCTTCGATGGAAGCCGGGCATTTTTATCGTCATCCTCAGATACTGACCGTCCTGTCTGATAGCGTACGACCGCGAGCCCGGCCGACCTCATCAGAGAGTAGCGCCTGCGGCGTGAGATAAAGATGGATTTAGCGCGCTGCTCATGTCTCGGAGCGTTTGAGGAGGTAATCGAGCCCTCCGATTCGGAACCAGCGATAGCCATAGGGTTCAAGCAGGATGCAATGCTTGCCGGTCTTTTCAGGAAAGCTGTGATCGTCTGACAGAAGATTGATCAATATGTTGCTTTCACCGGCGGCCACTTTCAGGGAAAACCGGATCTCTTCCGGTTCCGCGTTGAGGTTGTGGATGCAGAGAACGGAGTTGTTGCGCCACTCATAACGCATGGCGAGCACCTGTGGCGTCTTCATTTTGATGAAGGAGAAGTCGCCCCATCCGATCTCAGGAACTTCCTTGCGCATGCGGATCATGCGTTCCATCCAGTTAAGCAGAGAGTCAGGATCGCGCCGCTGCGCGGCGACATTTGTATGGTTAAACCCGTATGGGCCCTCGCTGATCACGGGCGTGATCGGCTTCTTGCTTTTGGTGAATCCAGCGTTGGGTTCGGTCGACCATTGCATGGGCGTTCGCGCGCAATTTCTCTCCGGCAGAGTGAGATCGTCGCCCATACCAATCTCATCGCCATAGCGAATGACGGGTGTGCCCGGAAGCGTCATCATCAGGCTGTACGCGAGTTCAAGCCGGCGGCGGTCGCCCTGCAGCATGGGCGCGAGGCGGCGGCGAATGCCGCGCTGATAGAGTTGCATGTTCTTCTCGGGGCCGAACGCGGCGAATACGGTTTGACGCTGGCTGTCGGTAAGGCGGCCGAGATCGAGCTCATCGTGGTTGCGCAGGAACTGCCCCCATTGTGCGGTCGCGGGACGAGATTTTGTGTCCTGCATGGCTTGAACCAGCGACCGTGAGTCGCCGCTGGCCAGCGCATAGAAGAGATGTTGATTCACATCGAAGTTGAACATCATCTGCAGGCGTTCGCCGAAATCTCCGAAGTACTCGAGATCGGTCTTGGGCACGACGTTGGCTTCGCCGAGAATAATGGCTCCGCTCTTTCGCCAGGTAAGAAACTCGCTGAAGGAACGCAGCATGTCATATTGTTCTGCGGGGCGCGACACATCCGCGCCCTTTTTCGCAATGACAAACGGGACCGCGTCCATGCGAAATCCATCGACTCCCAGTTGCAGCCAGAATCCCATGATCTTGAGAATCTCGGCCTGCACATCGGGATGGGACGTATTTAGATCCGGCTGAAACTCGTAGAAGCGATGGAAGTAATAAGAGCGCGCGGTTTTTTGATAATTCCACGTCGATTTCTGCACACCGGGGAAGACGACGCCGGAGGCTGCATCTTTCGGCTTCTTCGCCGACCAGACGTACCATTCGCGATACTTGGATGCGGGATCATGGCACGCCTGCTGAAACCAGGGATGCTGATCGGATGTATGATTGACGACCAGATCAATGAGCACGCGCATGCCGCGCTGCTTGCATGCCTGCGTGAACTCGGCGAAATCGCCCAGGGTCCCGTAGCGTGGATCGACATTATAGTAGTCAGCGATGTCGTAGCCGTCATCGCGATACGGCGAAGGTTGAAAGGGCATGAGCCAAAGGGCCGTAACCCCTATGCCCTGGAGGTAATCAAGGCGGCGCGATAGTCCTTGAAAGTCGCCGACCCCGTCCCCGTTTGCATCCATGTATGTGGCGACCGAGAGGCAGTAGACGACGGCGTTTTTGTACCAGAGATCATTGATCATGCGAGGTTCTTTCCGGTGGAACGTAATTTCAGGAGCAATAACTGAGATGCAGGAGCTGAGCTGGTGGCAGTCCGCGGTGATCTACGAGATCTATCCGCGCTCGTTTCAAGACAGCAACGGAGACGGCGTCGGGCGATCTGAACGGGATTCTCAAGAGGATGGATTACCTTGTGAAGCTCGGAATAGGGGCAGTATGGATCTCCCCGATCTATCCTTCGCCGATGGCGGACTTCGGTTATGACGTCGCCGACTACTGCGCCATCGATTCTCTGTTCGGTACGATGGCGGATTTTGATCGTCTGCTGGCGGAGGTGCACCGCCGCGGGCTCAAGATGATTCTCGATTTTGTGCCGAACCACACCTCGGATCAGCATCCGTGGTTTCTGGAGAGCCGTTCGTCGCGAGAGAATCCGAAGCGGGACTGGTATCTGTGGCGCGATGAGCCGAATAACTGGCTGAGTAACTTCGGCGGATCGGGCTGGGAATATGACGGAAAGAGGAATCAATATTATTACCACTCCTTTCTCAAGCAGCAGCCTGACTTGAACTGGCGTAATGGCGCCGTAAAGTCGGCGATGTTTGATGTGCTTCGATTCTGGCTGGGGAAGGGTGTAGACGGGTTCCGCGTGGATGTCATGTGGATGATGATCAAGGACGATCAGTACCGGGACAATCCTCCCAATCCCGGCTATCGGATGGGACAGTCTTCCAACAGCCGGCTGCTGCCCATCTATAATTCCGACCGTCCGGAGGTTCATGAGATCGTGGCCGAGATGCGCGCCGTTGTGGATGAATTTCCTCAGCGCGTCCTCATTGGGGAGATCTACCTGCCGGTGCATCAACTGGTGACCTACTACGGAAGAGACCTGAGAGGAGCCAACCTTCCCTTCAACTTTCAACTGCTTCAGTGCGCGTGGAGTGCCGAAGCAGTCGCGCAGGTTATCTCCGATTATGAAGGCGCTCTTCCCAAGGGAGCATGGCCTAACTGGGTTTTGGGAAATCACGATAACCCCCGCATCGCGACGCGGATCGGGAGCCGCCAGGCCCGCGTCGCCGCCATGCTTCTTTTGACTCTGCCCGGCACTCTCACCGTGTATTACGGGGAAGAGCTGGGTATGCAGAATGTCCCAATCCCTCCGGACCAGGTGCAGGATCCTGCCGAGAAAAATGAACCGGGGCTTGGCCTGGGGCGCGATCCGGAACGAACTCCGATGTGCTGGAATGGCTCGCCGAACGCGGGGTTCACTACGGGCTGGCCCTGGCTTCCCTTCGGGGACAAGCAGGAGATTGTCAACGTGGCAGCTCAGGAGCGCGATGACGACTCGATCCTGCAACTCTATCGCAACCTGATCGATCTGCGTCGTACCCACCCGACCCTGGTGGCGGGAAAGCTTTCTGACATCGGGGCGGAGGGAACGCTGCTGCGATTTGAACGTTCAGGAGGCGACGCCAGATTTCGCATCGTACTCAACATGGGGTCGGATCCCGTGCGGACAAATATCGAAGGCGGCGTCGTGGTCGCATGCAGCCACCTCGATCGCGAGGGGCAAAGAGTGAGCGGTGAATATGAACTGAGGGCCGCGAAGGCCTGGTCGTCCTCGTTTCCAAGCCCTGACGTCCACTTCTGAGAGCAGACACTATAAGTTCCCAGAGTAAGAGTTACTCAAAGTCGTCGCATTCCACGTTAGTACATTCCTTTGCTCGCACCGTCGAGCTGATGCGCTTGGGTAAAGTCGACAGTGTAGGATCATCTGGTTGACCCAGGAATCTCACAAATGAGAACGAAACTGCTGGCCGCATCCCTGCTCCTTCCTCTTGCTTCTACAGTCTTCGCCGCATCTCAATTCACCGCACGCATGGATGATCCCAAGGCCGTGTACCTGGCGGCACCGGAGTTCAATGTACACGGCGACGGGATAGCCGATGATACGGCGGCGATCCAGGGGGCCATCGACAGGGCAGGGGCCACTGTCCGTGAAGGCATCGTATTTGTGCCCTCCGGCCGGTACCGCCTTATACACACCGTCTATGTATGGCCGGGCGTGCGAGTCATCGGTTATGGTGCGACGCGACCGGTGTTTTTTCTGGCGGATCATACACCGGGATTCCAGAGCGGGGTCGGGGACATGGTCATCTTTACCGGCGCAAATCCGGCAGAGCTGTCGCGTATCGGAAAGCGCGTACCCTTTCCGCCGCCGGGCAGCGTTCCGCCCAACGACGGAATTGCGGATGCAAACCCGAACACGTTCTACTCTGCCATGAGCAACATCGATTTCGAGATCGGCGATGGCAATCCGGCCGCCATTGCGATCCGATTCCACGTGGCGCAGCACGCGTTTCTGAGTCACATGGACTTTCATATTGGCTCCGGCCTATCCGCACTAACACAAATTGGAAACGAGGCAGAGGACTTGCATTTTTATGGCGGCCGCTACGCGATCCTCACCGAAAAGACCTCTCCGGCCTGGCAGTTTACGCTCATTGATTCGACCTTTGAAGGACAACGGGAAGCCGCCATCCGCGAGCATGAGGCAGGGCTTACACTTATCCGCGACGCGTTTCGCAAAGTGCCGACTGCCATCGACATCGATCCACAGTATTCCGACCAGCTGTGGGTAAAGGATTGCCGTTTTGAAGACATATCCGGCCCCATGGTCATCATCAGCAACGAGAAGAGCCCCCTGACCGAGGTTGGTTTTGAGCACGCGCTGTTGAAAAATGTGCCTACGTTCGCGCTGCTTCGCGAGAGTGGGACCAGAGTTGCGGGTAAAGGTACTTATTACGAAGTTGGCAATTTTAATTATGGGCTCATCGTGCCAGCCGAGGGAGCGATGGGGACCATCGGCATGCGCTACGAAGCGACGCCTTTGAGTTCGCTTCCCGGCATGGGGATGCCAGCCATTCGCGCATTGCCGCCAAGCAGTGACTGGGTCAATGTGCATACCCTTGGAGTGAAGGGTGACGGAGTGACGGACGATACCGCCGCGATCCAAAGCGCGATCGATGCACACCGTGTTCTTTACTTTCCGAGTGGTCATTACGTGGTGCGGGACACGCTTGCACTCAAACCCGATACGGTGCTGATCGGAATGCATCCCACGTTGACGCAATTTGACCTGCTCGATGCAACGCCTGGCTATCAAGGCGTGGGTGCGCCCAAGGCGGTGATATCCGCCCCGGCCGGCGGCAACAACATCCTGAGTGGCCTCGGCGTGTTTGCGGGGGGCGTGAATCCACGCGCCGTTGCGGTGCTATGGAAGGCGGCGGAGGGGTCACTGATGGATGATGTGCGCTTCCTTGGCGGCCATGGGAGTGGAACGAATCCTTATAACAACAACCACACAGCGGACTCCGACCTGCAAAAACGATGGGACGGTCAGTATCCGAGCTTATGGGTGACAGACGGCGGCGGGGGAACATTTGCGGATATCTGGACCCCGAATACCTTTGCGCAGGCGGGCTTCTATGTCTCTTACACGAAAACGCCGGGGCATGTGTACGAGTTATCAAACGAACACCATGTTCGCAGCGAGATCAAGTTTGACCACGCAGAGAACTGGGACATCAACGCACCTCAAACTGAGGAAGAGGCAGGCGAAAGCCCCGAGTCATTATCGCTGGAGTTTGACTGGTCAAGGAACATCACCGTGGCTAACTATCACGGGTATCGCGTAACACGAACGCGGGCACCGTTTGCCGCCGCGGTTCGACTGTACAACTCGGAGGACATTCATTTTCGCAACGTGCATGTGAACGCCGAAAGCGGTTACGCGATCTGCGATGAGAATGGGTGCGGAACATTTCTGCGCGTCAGCAAGTTTCCGTACGAGAATGCCATTCAGGATATGACGCATCATCTGGAAGTCCGGGAGAGGGAGTTTGCTGTACTTGATATTCCCGCCAAAATATCTGTTCCCCCCGCGGCGGATGTTCCACCCGTGCTGGCGCCCGGCACCCAGGTTGAGAGGTTGGAAGACGGATTCTTTTCCATCGCCGGAGGAGCCGTGGACTCTCACGGCAAACTCTACTTTGTGGATCACCATCAACAGCGCATCTTTGGGTGGTCCAAGGCGGAAGGACTTACGATTGAGCGGGACCAGCCGCTGGATCCTGTGAATCTCGGCTTCGACAATTCCGGAGAATTGCTGGTGTTGTCCTCTGCCGGTCCGGAGGGTACGGTCTATTCGTTTCGTCCCGGCTCTGCTGCCGATGAGATCAAGGTGCTCGATCCGCAACCGTCGACCGAGCATCCCGGTGCGGCGATCCTGCTGCCTGTCAACTACTGGAACAACGGTGAATTTGCAGACCAGTTGAACCCCGCTACGATGAACTTCACTGCAATTCCTGCAATGTTTGCGGCTGATGTTGCGACCGCGAAGACGAAGGAATATGTATCGCCCGATGGCAGCGTGGTTCTTCCCGCCGGGCGGGTGTTCCAGCAGGGACCGGCCAGCGATACGTCGGGATGGCGCTTCTCAGACAGTCTGGACACTTACGGATTCGTCAAAGGCAGCGCCGGGCAGCGAATCTTCGTGAGCAGCGAATCAGAAGATCGTACCTACAGCGGAGTCGTGCAGGCGAACGGCACCCTGGGTGATCTCAAGCTCTTTGCCGAGCGGGGTGGGGAGTGTGTCGCTGTCGATGGCGATGGAAATGTGTATGTGGCCAATGGGCAGATTTTCGTGTACAGCGCGGCGGGCAGATTAATGGGACAAATCGATGTTCCCGAGCGCCCTATCGATATTTTGTTTGGCGGCCCGGATTATCGCACGCTGTTCATCCTCGCGCACCACTCGCTGTTCTCCATTCAAACGAGGGGCGCGAACTAGTGTCGATCGCGCAGCGGGAACTCATCAAGGGCCTGCTTTCGTCCTGACAGAGCCTCGTTTCATCCGAAGGCGCCGGGCAAGGGTTGGGCTCGCCTTTGCCGCGTAAGCACTGTCGCAACCTGAGTGGTAAATAGGAGAAGAGATTTGCACACACCGGGCTAGCCGTCAGGGAAGGAATATTCAAGTAAATTGCACATTTTGCGACACTTCTGCACGAAACGACGGCAACGCAAAAGATTCTCGATTTGGCAACCGTCCTGCAAGAAAACGGGCATGTCTACTCGATTTGCCTCCGTTCCGGAGTCCGTTTCCGTACGCCTTGACCGCATACATGACCGAACCGCCAGCATTGGCATTATCGGGCTCGGCTATGTTGGCTTACCCCTGACTTTGCTGCTGTCGGACGCAGGCTTTCAGGTGACAGGGTTCGATATCGATCAGGAGAAGGTAAAGAGGCTTCAGGCCGGCCAGTCATACATTCAGAGGATTCCGGCAACGGAGATTGCCCGCGCGTGCGAGAAGGGTTTTCACGCCACCGCCGACTTCTCGGAACTCTCCAGGCAAGACGCGATTATCATCTGCGTTCCCACGCCTCTTACCGAACACCGTGACCCGGATCTCAGCTTCATTCAGAACACGGCTGTGTCGATTGCTCCGTGGATCGTGGAGGGTCAGATTGTGATTCTCGAAAGCACGACTTATCCGGGCACCACGGATGAAGTGCTGGTGCCGATCCTGGAGAAAGGGAACGTCAACGGGCTGGTTGCGCGGCGCATCGATACACCGGAAGAGACGGCAAGCTTCCTGGTTGCCTTTTCGCCGGAGCGCGAAGATCCGGGCAACGATTCTGTCGCGCGGCGAGATATTCCCAAGGTAATTGGCGGTCTCGACCCCCTCGCTTCGGAGATGGCTTCCGGTGTGTATGGCGCGATCTTTACCCGTACCGTTCCCGTCAGCTCAACCGCGGTGGCCGAGATGACCAAACTGCTCGAAAACATTTATCGCTGCGTCAACATCGCACTGGTGAACGAGCTGAAGGTACTTTGTCTCAAGATGGGCATTGATATATGGGAAGTGATCGGCGCCGCTTCGACCAAGCCTTTTGGTTTTCAGGCATTCTATCCCGGCCCTGGGCTCGGGGGGCACTGCATTCCGATCGATCCCTTCTACCTGAGCTGGAAGGCGCGCGAATGGGATTTTCATACGCGGTTTATCGAACTGGCCGGTGAGGTCAATGAAGCGATGCCGGAGTTCGTGGTTCAATCCGTAGGTTCGGCTCTGAATCGCCACAGCAAGGCGGTGCGCGGGTCGCGGATCCTGGTGTTGGGACTGGCTTACAAGAAGGATATCGACGACCTGCGGGAGTCGCCGTCACTGACCATCATTGAGAGGCTTCGCGAACTGGGCGCCCAGGTCAGCTATAACGATCCATACTTCCCCACGGTCGGGCACGGACGTCACTATAACCTGAACATGACCTGTACGCCTTTGTCCGATCTGAATGCCTATGACGCCGTACTGATCGTCACGGATCATTCTGACTACGACTATGAGTCGATCGTGCGCGAATCACAGCTCGTGATCGATTCCAGAAATGCGACGAAGGGGATTCAGTCGGACAAAATCGTTCGCTGCTGAGCTTACAAATGGCATCGGGCAGCCGGTCACGGCTGTCCACGCCCCATCTTCCGCACTGCCAGCGTGCCGTGCCGCCTCCGCCGATCCCATCCGCTAACTCCGTGCTGCCTAGCCGGAGGTCCAACTTGCTTGAGGGATGGATCGATTGCGAAGGGTGCGAAATGGGGACCCCGTCCTGCTAGAATCCGACGCGAGGACGCTGATGAGCTCTTTTCAGGATTATCCACGAATCTCGCCATTCCTCTGGTTCGACTCGAACGCCGAGGAGGCGGCAGACTTCTACGTTTCTGTTTTTCCAAATTCCCGCAAACTTGGTCAGATGCGCAGCAGCGCCGACACGCCCAGCGGACCTGCGGGCAGTGTACTGACGGTTTCCTTTGAACTGGACGGCGTGAAGTTCACGGCGCTTAACGGAGGTCCCGGGCACAAATTTAATGATGCCGTTTCGTTCGTGGTGCGCTGCGAGACCCAGGACGAGATCGACTATTACTGGTCGGCGCTCACCAAAGGCGGCAGCGAGATTGCCTGCGGATGGCTCAAAGACAGATTCGGTTTGTGCTGGCAGATTGTTCCGGCGCAAATCCTGGAACTGATCCGCGATCCCAAAGTTATGGAAGCCATGATGAAGATGACCAAGTTCGACATTGCCGCATTGCAGCAGGCGGCGAGTTTGTAACCAGCGGCTCCGGGTTAACTCTCGGCGCTTGCTGTGCTTATCAGAACGATCAGCACGAAAATGGGAGTTTAAGCTAAAACCCGCTTGCCATCGGGAAGGATCGAGCGCACAATGGACGCTCATTAATGCGGGTCTGATGAAGGGAGATCGAGCGGTGACGCTGAGCCCTCCAAGTGTTATAGGTCCCATTTCGCCGTGCGGAAACAGCGTCCGGGTGCAGAACCAGTTAAGCGGTTCGACCGTTGCCATCCTGCGCAACGGCGGGCAAGTTGCAGGCGGTGTGGCGGCCGCGACGGACCAAACCTTTACGCTGAATGCGGGAATCACATTAAACCCTGGCGACAGCATCACGGCCACGCAGAGCCTGGGCGGGTCCATAAGTAACCCGACACCCACCGCGGTGATTGTGCAGCACGCACCAGTGGCGCCTTTGAGCCCGGTCACGTTTGCGAGCCCGGTTCTGAATTGTTCCAACGCCCTGTTGATCAGCGGAGCGATCCCGGGCGCGACCATTACACTGACAGACCATCTCGGCGCGGTGCGCGGCTCCGGAGTGGCGTCGCAGGATGGATCGATCGGCATCGGGATTTCGCCTCAACTGGGGAATGGCGAGGTGTTGCATGCTGCCCAATCCGCGTGCGGGCTCACCCAGGTGCCAGCGAATGCTTCGCCGGCCGGCGTCGAACCGCCGCTCCACCTGCCGGCCCCGGTAGTGCAGGCGCCGCTCTATGCATGTGGAGAGGCGGTTACCGTATCGGGTGTTGTTCCGGGAGCCGAAGTTACGTTGACGCGGACGGCGGGCCCGACGGAGTCCGGCGCGTTCGTGGTGCCGGCAGAATATTTCAGTGTCCCGCCGCTCAAGCCGCATGAAACAGTGCAGGCGAGCCAGGCGTTTCCTCATTGCCGACCCGAGGTGAACCCGGCGACATCGGCTCCGGTCAAGGTGGGGCGGGCCCAGGCGCCGCATGCGCCTGTCCTTATCGGTCCACTCGTGTCCGGGAGCAGTTTCGGTTCGCTTGACGGGCTTGACGATCGGCGACAGCGTCGAGATTTTTCAGAACGGGATCTCCATCGGCCAGGCCGGCGTGGCGAAAACGACAGATGATTTCTATGTAAGTGTCGCCTTGACGGCCAGCGCGGTGATCACAGCGAGACAGAGCAATCAATGTGCTCACCGGTTATGGAGCGGTTTGTCCAACGCCGTGACAGTCAATGCGGTGGCAGCACCGCTGATGCCTCCAGCTTTGGCCACTCCACTCTTTGAATGCGCGTCGCTGGTGCACGTGACGGATATTCATCCCGGATGCCTGGTGCAGATCGAGTCGGCGAAGAATGGCCTTATAGGGTTCAAGACCGTCTATGCCGTAGAAGGGGACATTCCGGTGGCCCCTCAACTCACCACCGGGGATAAGATCACTGCGGTTCAAATCGGCTGCGGGCAAACGTCAGGACCCTCGGCGGCGGTCGTTGTTGAGACGCTTCCAGAACCCGTAGAACCTCCGGTTGTTTTGCCGCTTACGAATTGCGCCAGAGTGGTGCGAGTTTCGGCTGTGATTGCGGGCGCGATTGTAGACGTCTTTCGGGAAGCCGGCGCCAAAAGGATCTGGCTTGCCAGTGCAACGGCGACGCTGAAGACCTGCAACGTGCCGCTGGGCGCGGGAGTGGAACTGGCGGTTGGCGAAGTGATCGTCGCCCGCCAGCGCATATGCTCAAAGGTGACCCGCCTGAGCAAACCTGTGACGGTCCATGAAGGTATCTGCAGCTATACTACGCAGCACTTCGATAATGGCAGAACGGGTTGGAACTCCTATGAAACCACGCTTACTCCAGAGAGCGTCAATAGCGGTTTCGGTGTGCTCGCTACGCTGCCGGTGGACGGACAGGTGTTTGCCCAGCCTTTATACCTGCGCGATGTAACGATCGGGAGTGTGAAGCGAAATCTGCTGCTGGTGGCGACGGCGTCGGACTGGATCTACGCATTTGACGCCGACACATTTGCCGAGGTGTGGCCCGCGCGGCAGTTGGTTCAGGCGGGAGGCCGCGCGATTCCATCCTCCGACGCGTACAAGGGCGGCCCGGGCGAGCCGACGTACCCGCCGGACATCCAGCCCACCGTGGGGATTATCGGTACGCCGGTGATCGACAGGGCTGCATTGACGATGTATGTCGTCGCCACTTCGCAGGGGCCGCTGGTCGGCTCCTCGCGGACCACGGTGACAAACCTGCACGCGATCGACGTCACGACGGGCAATGACCGGCCTGGTTCGCCGGTTGCGATATCGGCGCAATTCCCGGCAAACCCAGACGGTACCCCTTTTGGCGACGGACCGGTGGTGAATGGTTTTCTGCAGTTCGATCCGGCGCGGCACATGCAGAGGCCGGGCTTGTTGCTGGCGGCCGGCAAGATCTTCATCGGGTTCGGGTCCTATGGAGATTTCAATCCATGGCACGGGTGGCTTCTGGCCTATGACGCCGCGCGGTTGAACCAGGTAGGGTATTTTAATACCACTCCCGATCAGGTGACACCCACGCCGCCGGATGCAGGAAACAATGGCGGGGCCATCTGGCAGGGAGGCTTTGGTATCGCGTCGGATGGGCCGTCGCTCTACTTCTCGACCGGAAACGGGCCTTTCAACGCCAGCCTCGCAACGGGTCGCAACTATGGGGATTCGGTGCTGCGCTTCTCCACCGACATCGCGGCGGGCGGCGACCTGGTGCTGCCGGTTGCGGACTACTTCTCGCCCTGGAACCAATTTGTTCTGTGCGGCGACGATGGGGATGTGGGATCGGGCGGGGTGCTTCTTGTCCCGCAACCGGTGGGCGGAAAAAATCTCCTCGTCCAATGTGGGAAATCGCAGCAGGTGTTTGTGCTCGACCGTGGCAACCTCGGGAAATACACGGGACCAGCGCCAAACCTGCCCCCGGGCAGTGGCACGTTTGTCAACAACGTCGTGGACGATAAGTATTTCCTGAGCGACGGAACGGACGGCGTGTGGGGAGGGCCGGGATTCTATACCGACTCTTCCGGGGAAGCTGTCGTTTTTTACTGCACGACGAATGGGCACCTGAACCGGCTGACGTTTGGAGCCCAGCAACAGATTGTGCAATCGGCGCAAAGCGTGGACACGTTTCAATCCGGAAACAGCAATGGATTTACCGTAACTGTCTCGTCCAACGCGTCGCAACCCGGAACCGGCATTGTGTGGCTGGTGGACCGCAACAATCTTCCCGCGGATGCAAGTGTGCGGCTCTACGGCTATGACGCCGATACACTGCAGACGCAGCTGGTTGCGTCGCCTTGCGGATCATGGACAACGAAAGGAACGTTCACCGACCCAACGGTGGTGGATGGACGCGTGTTTGTCGGGTCTGACGGCAAGGTGACTGTGCTTGGTCTTGATCCTGCGCTAGGGCCCACGTAGGGGGAAAAGTCCAAATGGGGGTGCGGTAATCATGCTTCCGGTGATCTGGTATTCGCTGCTGCTCGGCATCGATGGCCTGGCGGTCTCAATGGCTTTGGGACCGCTGACCGAGCGGCGCACTCGCTATGTCATTGCCTCCGCGTTCGGCGTCTGTGACGGAGCCGCGGTTTTGCTGTCGCCTTTTGCGAGTGCTTCGTTCACAGCCACGGCGGCCGGATCGGCGGCGCGACTGCGGCTGATCCTGCTTCTCACGTATGCGGTGTTTGTTTTGCTGCTGGCGCGGAATACGCGAAAGCTGACCAGCGTGTGGGGAGGATGGTTTCTGCTTCCAATCGCAACCAGCATTGACAATCTCGCCACGGGAGTGCATCTGCTTGGCAGCGATCCAACGGTTATCGTTGCGGTGACGGCGGCGCTGATGAGCGGCGGTCTGTCGCTGCTCGGTCTGACATCCGGCGCCGCACTTGGGAAGTTAAGCGAGCTGGCGCCAGGAAGGTCAGGTGAACTGGCCCCTCGCTGGCTCGCAGTCATGGGGCTCTTGGGTGCGGCATTGCTGACACGGTAACTTACTCATTTGCGATCGCCTGGCTTTGTGAAGGCGCATATCAAGCCGGCCGCAGCTGCAATTGCCGCCGATCACTCAAAACCGCTGTGACTCGCGTGCAGAAATGCCGCTCCCGATCCAACACTTCCGGGCATGTGCCAGTGCAGTCACCTCGAACCAGCCCTCTGCCATTACCCTCACTGCCAGGGCAGATATGTAGGTGCATTGGGGGGAATCGGCGCCGGCGAGGCACCATTTGTCGCCGTAGCAATGTGCTCGAATCCCGAAGTGGCGCCGTGATCCAGATAGGGCCAGTCTCCGACGCCGTGCACTCCTACTCGCACCGTCGCGGGCAGCGGCGCTGGTCCCCCCCTCACGCCCATCTGCCAACCTAGCCGAGGGTAGGACATGAAGAGACCGGCATTCTGCAGCTTTCGGACGCAACTGTAGAGGTCGGAGCGCGAGGGCTGATAGTGACCGCTGTTGTTATCAATAAAGTAAAGGCGCCCATTGGCTCCCGCGATCATTCCGGCGCATACAACCTCGCGGCCGGCATTAAATGACGAGTGATTGAATTGAGTGGCTCCGAGAGCGTCGTTCTTGGCAAACAGATTTCCGTACCTGTCCATGGCGTACATATACGGCTGCCCTTGAGGTGTAGCGAACAGCGATCCATCCCTGGCCCACTCCAACCGTCCTGCGGGGGTTACCACCAGCATGTGTTCCAGCCGCTCCCGCTTGTCAAAGAAGAGCACTTCATTCTGGGCGCCGCCCGCGCGCATCACGCCACCCGGGCGGGCGTATCCATCCCAGGTTTGGTCGTCCATGTTGGTGATCAGGGTGTGGCCGACCGTACCAGGCAGCGCATCGGCGAGCGCCGTATCGCGCAATGCACTGGCTGAGATGGGATTTCTCTCCTTGCCTTCGGCCAGGTACTGCCGCCGCTCGTGAGCGTAGCCGGGCGCCAGTGGTTTCAGATTATGGGCGGCCCCCTGGGCCTTCTTTGCAGCGAAACCGGTCCAGCCAGCCTGATGTGCCGTCAATTCAGCCTCGGCTTCGGTCTCAAGATCGCGCACCTCGTCGTTGATAGAACTCAGCAGCGATGGGCTCGATTCCAAAAAATGACGACAGGCCTTGCGAATGGCATAGGCGGCGGCATTCTGCGCATTGCGATCGCCCGCTGCCCAGTACGCTCTGACCTTGTCATCGATGATGCCCATGGCAGGGCTCGTCCTCAGTAGTCTCGCCGCTCGAGTCGAGTTAGTCCATTGAATTAAGGCAGGGATTGCCATCGAAAGAAACCTCGTGCGGGGGGGGATGAGTTCCGGTGGAAGCCAGATTAAGGGCGACTCACACAGATGTCAAGCGTTTCAGCCCGTCATCCTTCGCGCAGTGAAGATCCGCATTCGCATCTTCGTGGCTTTGCGTGCCGCAATGGCCACCGATCAAGCGCGCTTTCCTCTCAACCCCTCCGCCCCGGCACCAAAAAAGCAAACAGCAACTGCAACTCAACGTGCCCACAGGCGAATTGGCATAAACCGAGACCCAAGCGTTCCCGGCCCGCGTTTTGCGAAGCAAACGGCGTTGTATCGGGAGGGATCGGGCGAGACGTTCTAAACAGCGGTTCTGTCAGGCGACGAGCGCCGGTCTCGCTTGGTTCAGGGGGGCTGGAAGTTCCGTGCGTTTTAAAAATTTTACTCGCGTGCGCGTGATCAAATCGGAAGGGTCGGCATCAGGCTCGCCGCGATTCGTCGAGACCAAGGACGAATCCGGCTCCGACCTCGAGGCGTGATTCCCTCCGATTTAGGTAGCGGACACGAACGCATCCGTCTTCCTGGCATGGTGTTCGAAGGGGAGTGGAATTCTCGTCAAGGAGCCGTGCGTTTTGAGGCAGCCTTCCGGATCCCTGAGAGCAGCAACTGCCAATTCCGATAGCGTTGGACGCTTTCACTCATCGTGGTACGCGTCTTGGACGCGCCAAATCGCGCCCGCATTGTCATTGATTGGCCTGACCTGTGTTCGTGGCCATGATTCCGGCGGCAACTCCGCGCTGCGATTGAGGGACAGCTCGCAGGAGCATGCTGTTTTCAGGCGGCACGAAATAGGCGGGATCCCTGGCGGAGAGAGGGAACTCTCCTGCAAGTCATTGAACGAATCCTTCGAGTCCGCGCTCACACAGCTTAGAAACCAGCCCAATATGTGCGTGGCCGAGCTTGCTTGATCTACCTTACAAACCTAATCAAGCCTTGGGCTAGTTCTGAGCGGGGGTTTTGTTTGAAACAGGCTCTGGCGCCCGTACATTCAGCACAACACGCCGATAAGACCTCAGTTTCGGTGTTCCTTCGTCCGTAACCTCGAGGATGATGTGGACCACACCTGCTCCACGACAAGGCATCAGGGGGAGCCAGTTAGGACGGCAATTTGAGTTGACCATCACCTGTGCCTGCGAGCTTTCTGCGCCCTGGATGGTGACATCCGCGCCGTGAGTACCTGCCAGACCGGCTTCTTGGTAAATCCACCACTTGTAGTGAAGCTTCTGTCCGTCAGGATCTTTGCTGCCTGCGGCGTCGAGGATGATGATCTGTTTGGCGTCGGCTGTCAGTTCAAGCGTACCTGTGCCCGGCTGTCCATTCAGGACGACTTCAGGATTGTGATTTGCGTGGGCAAAATCCTTGATCGTCCAGTCCATGCGCGCGGCAAAGTCATTTTGATAAGCCTCGCGCCAGCGCCAGATCGTTGCCTGATCTGAGACATGCTCAAGGCCATCGATGCCAATAACCCGATCCTGCGAGGTGGCTCGCGCAAACTCGTCGCCACCTTGAGTCCAGATCGCGTGCGGCTCGCCATAGGGTTGACGAAAGACATAGCGTCCGCCCCAGCCGCCCCAATCAGGCCGGCGATAGGCGTTCAAGCCATTGTCAATCATTCCCAGATACGACGGAGTATCACCTTCCATGATGAACATGAATCGCGGATACCATTTGCCCATCGGCCCCTTGGTGCGAATATTTGTTTCGAGCCACTCGTTGGTGACGAGACTGGTGTCGGCTCCTGCTCCGTTGCGGTAATAGATATCTCCGCTGATGCCGGTCCAGGTGGCTTCATAGTATTCCTCGCTATTCGGAGGGCTGGGCTTGACGACATAGAAGAGTGTGGGGAACTCGCGGCGAATCCAAGGGCCGGCGTCGTCCTGATCGGAGATCGATGAGACGCGCAGACGAGCGATAAGCCGATCCATCTCGCTGGCCGAGTGGGCGGCACGGAGGTCCATGAGAGCCTGGGCCAGAGTGTTGACCCCACCCCAAAGGCAGATCCAAAGTGGACGCGGGTCGTCGCGCTCGATGGCTTTGGCCAGCGCTTCCGAACCGGCGGATGCTTTGCCCGCTCCCGTAGCTTCCATACCGTAGGCAGGTTGCCCCGCGAAAATGCGTTGATCGAGTTCTTCGGCAGTGGGCCAGCCTTTGGCATGCAACAGCAGGTTGGGCCGCACCTGCCGGTAAGCCTCAACGATGGAGTGCATGGTCTCGGGATGCGTCTTAGTCCGTTGCCAGGTCGAGGTAGAAGCGATCATGGCCTCCAAATCAAATTCATTGGAATAGAGCAGGAGACGCACAAACGACATCTGGTCGTCCGGTTCGTTTCCGATATCGCTGATGATGGCCACCCGCGGATGTCCGCTGTAGCTGTCCGCGATCGGCACACTAACTGATTGCGCCGAAGCGGCCGAGCAAGCAACGAAAAATGCGGCGAAGATGCACCTTTCGCGTAGGGTGCGCTTGATAAGTCGTTCCATTTGCATGAATCCTCCGATTGGGGTTTGGCCGATTCCTTGAGCAGATTCCTTAATCTGGCAAGACCCGCTTCCGCGGTTGAATTTGACAGATGTTCAAAGAATCGCTCATAGTGACAATACAACATCATTCACTCGTGCATAAATATGCAATAGAGTTTATCAATGAGCGATTGCAGTCAGAACGAAACTACGGACTCGGCACAACTGGCTTCGCAGCTCGGGCATGTTGCCAACGAGATTCGATTCAGCGCCATGACTATGACAAATCATTCGTCATTGGGGCATACCGGTGGCGATCTTTCTTCTTCAGACATTCTTGCAACGCTCTATCTAGGTGGCGTCCTGAACGTCAAGCCTGACGAGCCAGCCTTTCCGCAACGAGACCGCTTCATTATGAGCAAGGGGCACTGCTCGGGCGCCTTCTATTCAACGCTCGCCTTCAAAGGATTTTTTCCACGAGCGATGCTCGGCAGCTTTATGGATCCGCTCTCCATGCTCAATGGGCATCCGGACAGGAATAAGCTACCGGGTGTAGAAGCCAACACAGGGCCGCTGGGCCACGGGCTTCCAATCGCCGTCGGCTGCGCACTTGCGGCGCGGATGCGGGGCGAAAGGTGGCGGACTTTTGTACTCACCGGGGACGGCGAGCTGCAGGAAGGCTCCAACTGGGAAGCGGCGCTGACGGCGCAGCAGTATGGACTCGACAACCTGGTCGTAATCGTCGATCGTAATCGAATTCAGCAGGGAGATTTTACGGAACAAATCATTCGCATGGATCCATTGGCGCCGAAGTGGGCTGCCTTTGGCTTTGCAGTAGCCGAAGTTGACGGTCACGATCATATCGCACTGCTCGAATGTTTCTCGCGCCTTCCGCTCGAAAAAGGCAAGCCGACCTGCATCATCGCCAACACTATCAAAGGCAAAGGCGTCTCCTTCGCCGAAAACAAGCCGGCATGGCACCACGGAGTTCCGACCAAAGAGCATCTCGCGCTCGCCGCGATTGAGCTCGGCGTGGAGGTAGTAAAGTGAGTACAACCACTTCGCCGATCGACACTACGAAGCTGTACGATTGCCGCGACGCCTACTCGCAGGCGCTCGAATCCATGGCCGCGAAAGATGCTCGCGTTTGTGCTGTAGTCAGTGACTC
The DNA here is from genome assembly GCA_963737665.1 of uncultured Acidobacteriaceae bacterium. Classification (GTDB taxonomy): domain Bacteria; phylum Acidobacteriota; class Terriglobia; order Terriglobales; family Acidobacteriaceae; genus Telmatobacter. The sequence continues at coordinate 481,667 of CAVTTW010000008.1, read as the reverse complement.
CGTCTCCTCGACCAAGCTCAAATCCTTCAGCCAGAAGTTTCCGGAGCGCTTTGTGAACGTTGGTATCGCCGAGCAGAACCTGGTCGGAGTGGGCGCGGGACTTGCCAATGGTGGTATGGTTCCCTACGTCTGCGCGGCGTCCTGCTTCATTACGGCGCGCGCGATGGAACAGGTGAAAGTGGATCTCGGCTATTCCAAGTCGAACGTCAAGCTGTGCGGTATGTCGTCGGGCATGGCGTATGGAGAACTGGGGCCAACCCATCACTCCATCGAAGATCTCGCCTGGACCCGCATCATTCCAAACCTTACCACTGTGGTCCCTGCCGATCCGATCGAGACAGCCGCGGCCATGCATTATTCCCTGGAGCATAAAGGCCCAATGTTTCTGCGCATCAGCCGTATGCCGGTGCGGGCGGTACATGACGAAAGCTTTCAGTTCACCCTAGGAAAAGCGACAATCCTCCGCGAAGGCAACGATGTAGCGCTCATGGCAAACGGCGTCATGGTCTCTCGGGCGCTCGATGCGGCACACGCCCTCGCGCTGCAAGGCATTCATGCGCGCGTACTCAACATGAGCAGCATGAGCCCGATGGATGTCGACGCAGTACTGGATGCGGCGCGTACGACGCGAGGCATCGTCACCGCGGAAGAGGCGCTGTCGGCAGGCGGTCTGGGCGGCGCAGTTGCAGAGATTCTTGCTGTCAATCATCCTGCGCCGATGCGCATCCTGGGTGTGCCTGGCGTCTTTGCTCCCACTGGTTCGGCGGAGTTCTTACTCCAACACTTCGGGTTGACGTCCGAAGGGATTCAACGCGCAGCTCTCGATCTTCTGGGAGGCAAGCAGTAAATGCATCCGGGGCTGATCCTTGCTATCGATCAAGGCACGACCAACACCAAAGCATTACTGGTGGAGTGGTCCGGGGCCCCCGTCTTTCGCGCCACCGCTCCGGTCGCGCTGATTCACACTGCGTCAGGTCATGTGGAGCAGGACCCGCAGGAATTATGGGCTTCCGTGCGGCGGGTAATTGCCGAGTGTACTTTGCATGCTTCGCAGCGCCGCCTCCCGATCGATGCACTTGCGATCTCGAACCAGAGAGAAACAGCATTAGCATGGGATGCAACGACAGGAGAGCCAGTCGCCAATGCAATTAGCTGGCAGTGTGCACGCTCCGCCGAGATCTGCGAACGATTTGTCGCGCACGCAGACGCCATTCGTGCGAAAACGGGGCTTCCCCTCGCGACACTCATCAGTGCCGGTAAGTGGGCGTGGCTGATTGAGCACGACGGTCGCGCAAAGACCAGTGCACAAGCCAATACACTGCGCTTTGGCACCGTCGACAGCTGGCTTGTCCATAGGCTCACTGGTGGGTTGGTACACGCTACTGACCCCTCGAATGCGTCGCGTACCGGGTTGTTGAATCTCGAACAATTGACGTGGGACGCCGAACTATTAAGCCTCTTTGGAATCACTCTAGCATCGATGCCGGAACTACGATCCTCCTCGGGAGCCTTCGGCGTATGTTCGGGTATTTCCGGCCTGGAGGGTGTACCTATTCTGGCGACCATCGGGGACTCGCACGCCGCGATGTTTGGGCATGGACAATACATACCGGGTACCGTGAAGGCGACGTACGGAACGGGCTCCTCGCTGATGGCGCTCACACCAACGCTGGCGGATGATACACCGGTTCTGGCGCGCACCATTGCCTGGTCCATCGCCGGACAGACACAGTTTGCCCTCGAAGGAAACATCGCAATGACCGGCTCGGCACTGCAATGGGTCGGAGAGTTCCTTCGTCTTGCGGATCCAGCGCAGGAGGCAGCTTCCCTTGCCTCTACGGTTTCAGACTCCGATGGAGTCTACTTTGTCCCTGCGATGGTCGGCCTGGGCGCCCCCTATTGGAACGCGAATGCGCGGGGAACGATCACCGGTCTTGGCCGTTCACACACAGCGGCACATCTCGCAAGAGCAGCGATCGAGGCCATCGCTTATCAAGTGGCTGACGTCTTTTTCGCAATGGAGAAAGCCGGTCGCGTTCCTTTCCCTACTCTGCTCGCCGATGGCGGAGCAACGCGCAACCGCACACTCATGCAGTTCCAGGCAGACATCCTTGGCCGCCCTGTCCTGTTGCCCGCCGATGAGGAACTCTCTGCACTGGGAGCATCCAGGCTCGCTGGCCTTGCTCTGGGATGGTGGAGCGGCCTGGATGAGATTGCGGCATTGCCTCGCACACTCGCCCGCTTTTCTCCAACCATGCGACTCGCGGATCGTGATCGCTGTTACGCAGGCTGGAGCGCAGCCGTCGAGCGCGTGCTGCTTTCAACGGAGGCCCACACGTGAGCGATTCCGCCGATGCAATGGTTCTGGAAGCGCGAGCCGTCACCAAGCGGTATCCAGGTACACTCGCACTCGATCGTGTGACGCTGCGAGTCCATCGTAACCAGGTCAATGTGCTTATAGGAGAAAACGGCGCGGGCAAGTCCACCTTGATGCGCATCCTTGCGGGGGTGGAGACAGCAGACGAAGGAGAGCTCTTATTGGAGGGCCTGCCGGTCCGTATACGCTCGCCACGCGAAGCAGCGGCACACGGAATTTCCATCGTCCATCAAGAGCTCTCAGTGCTGCAAAATCTCGATATTAGCGAAAATGTCTTTGCAGGTCGTGAGCTGACCAGCGCTGCCGTTCTGCTCGATCGTCCTACCGAGGATCGTCGTTCTGCGAAAGCCCTTGCAACCCTACGCAAGCCCATGCCCGTGCGTACGAAAACAGCGCAACTCTCCTTGGGCAGCCGCCAAGTGGTGGAGATCGCCCGGACGCTCGATCAGGGCGCCAAAGTCCTTATTCTCGATGAGCCAACATCGGCACTTTCGTCGGCGGAAACGGGCTCTCTCTTTCAGGTTATCGAGGACCTCAAGTCCTCAGGGGTTACCATTGTCTACATCTCTCACAGACTTCACGAACTACTCCACCTCGGAGACTGGTTCACGGTGCTTCGCTCCGGACGAGTCGTCGGACAGGCTCCACGGTCTGAAGTCTCCCGGCAATGGATTGTGGAGCGAATGTCTGGCAGGGACATCAGTGAACGATCTGCCGATCTGCAGTCTTCTCCCCGCTCCTCCATCCTGCTTTCCGTGAATGGACTGACGCTCGGCGCGTCCAGTCCGGAACAAGCCGCACAAGCTCCTTTGCATCAAGTCAGCTTTGCTCTTAGACGTGGAGAGATCCTCGGCATCTATGGACTACTTGGCGCGGGCAGAACCGAGCTGCTGGAGTCTCTTGCAGGCGCGCGCCATTTGATTGCCGGCTCCATCGCCATCAATGGCACGACAATCGATCTCTCAACAATCTCCGATGCAATCCAACATGGAATTGTCCTGGTACCGGAAGACCGGCAGCGGGACGGTCTTATCCCGGATATGTCCATACGAGAGAACATTGCCATCGGCTCAATGCATGGCATTTTGCTCTCACGCGCACAGCAATTGATCCAGGTGCAAAGGTTCGTCAAGGAGCTCAACATCGCCGCAGGAGATCTCGAGTTGCCTGTGGTCTCGCTCTCCGGCGGCAATCAGCAAAAGGTGTTGATCGCTCGATGCCTGATGCGCAACCCTTCTTTGCTTTTGCTAGATGAACCAACACGCGGCGTTGACGTGGGGGCCAAAGCAGAGATCTACGCCATACTGCGTCGACTGGCTAATCAGGGGATTGGCGTTCTCTTCGCTTCGTCCGAGATCGAAGAAACCAGGGCATTGGCAGATCGCGCCCTCGTTCTCTGCCAGGGACGCATCTCGGCAGAGTTCTCGCGAAACGAAATCACGGATGCCGCCCTTTTCGCTGCCGCTAGTCCTGTCGTCAGAACAGCACCAACTTCGCTTTCCGGAGTGCCCCTCGCATGACCACTGCTCTCGATACACGGCAGCGTTCTGACCAACTCGCCAGGTCATCCGTGCGAACCCTCCTCTTTGTGCTTAAAGCACGCGCAGTCTTTGTGCTGCTGGCGCTTCTAGTGCTCTTTTCCCTCTTGGCGCCATCCTTTCTCACTGCCAACAATTTCGCCATTCTATCCAAGCACGTAGCGATCTCGGCAATCCTCGCCATTGGCATGACCTTTGTCGTCCTCACCGGCGGCATCGATCTTTCCGTCGGATCGTTGGCAGGCTTTGGAGGCATGGTTGCCGGATACCTTCTAACGCAGGGAATCCTCATCGCTGGCATAGTTCATTATCCTCCCGTCGCCACCGTCGTACTCATCACAGTTGTGGCCTGCATCGTGGTTGGTTTGTTAAACGGCTGGCTTGTCGCCAAGGCGGGTGTCGCACCATTCATCGCCACGTTAGGCACGCTCTATATCGCGCGGGGCACGGCATTGCTCATGTCCAATGGAAGGACCTTTCCCAACCTTGCAGGACAAGCAGTGCGTGGCAACACCGGCTTTCCGCATTTGGGGCAAAGCTCGTTCCTTGCCATTCCCCTGCCGGTGTGGATCATGCTCATCCTCTTCATGCTTGCGTGGCTCATTGCTGTAAAAACCCCGCTCGGCCGCCACATCTACGCCGTCGGAGGTAACGAGAGGGCCGCGCGTCTCGCTGGCATTCGCGTGCCGCGTGTGAAGATCTTTACCTATGTCGCTTCGTCGATATGTGCAGCACTCGTGGGCCTGATCATAGCTTCACAACTGGAAGCCGCTCATCCGGCAACAGGCGAAAGCTTTGAACTGAACGCCATCGCAGCTGTCGTTCTCGGTGGCACATCATTGATGGGTGGTCGCGGATCCATCCCCGGCTCGCTCATTGGAGCGTTCGTCATAGGAGTCCTCTCGGATGGACTGGTAATGCTTGGCGTCTCCGAGTTCTGGCAGATGGTTATCAAAGGCACGGTCATCGTTCTGGCCGTCGCCGTGGATCAATTGCAATCACGCCTGCAATCGAGGTTCCTGCCGTATCTGCAAAGCGCGGGTGCAGGGGTAGGAGAATGATGCCGCGCTCCATCCATCTATTGGCAATCATGGTGGCAGCCCTACTAATGTTGACCTCTACATCCTGTCATCGTTCCGAGATGTCAAAGCCGCTCATCGTCATTATTGTTCCTTCTCAAGACAATCCCTTTTTCAAGTCGGAGGGGGACGCCGCCGCGGCCCACGCACGAGCGCTTGGCTATCGGGTACGTATCGACGCGCATGAGGATGATGCCTATCGCCAGGACAATCTTATCGATGCCGCAATCGCCTCCGGTGCCGCGGCTATCATTCTGGACAATGCGGGAGCAGACTCCTCCATCGCCGCAGTCCGGCGGGCAACGCAGGCCGGTATTCCATGCTTCTTGATCGACCGCGAAATCGAAACAGAAGGAATCGCCAAGGCCCAGATCATCGCAGATAACAACCAGGGAGCGCGCATCGTTGCCGAGGAATTTGCGCGCACCATCGGCTCCGGCGGCGGCGACTACGCGGAACTTCTCGGTCGCGAATCCGATACCAATGCTCAGATCCGCACCAAGGCGTTCCACGCCGTTCTCGATAAACTGCCTAAGCTGCATCTGGTTGCCGCACAATCCGCAAACTGGTCGCAGGCTGAAGCGTTCCAAAAGACGGAAACCATGTTGCAGGCCCACGCCAATATCCGAGGAATCATTGCCGGCAACGACACGATGGCGCTCGGCGCAGTCGCAGCCGTCAGATCTTCCGGTCTCCAGGGCATTGTGATCACCGGCCTGGATGGAAGCCCCGATGCCATCGCAGCCATACGCGCTGGAGCTCTGCGCGCAACATCGCTGCAACCAGCGGTTATGATTGCCAGAATGGCGGTTGATGAAGCAGTCCAATTCCTTCATTCAGGCAGCACCGGCAAGCCCGAACGGCAGGTCATCCCCTGCGATCTTGTGACCGGCCAAAACGCCGACAACTATGGTGATTTTGAAAAGTTGAGGTAGCGAACATATGTCTAGACAGCAAACTAAGCCCATCACACTGGGAGTCATCCTTGGCAATCGCGATTTCTTTCCTGATGCTCTCATCGCCGAAGCGCGGCGCGATTTGATCACGGTCTTCGAGAAGCTATCCGTTGAGCCAGTCTGGCTCACGGATGCTGACTCGAAATTGGGCGCAGTTGAAACCTGGACCGACGCTGCCAAATGCGGAGAGCTGTTTCGCGCCAATCGCCATCGTATTGACGGCATTCTTGTGTGCCTTCCTAACTTTGGTGATGAAAAAGGGGTAGCCGATGCCATTCGTCTCTCCGAGCTGAATGTGCCGATCCTCGTCCAGGCATGCCCCGATGATCTGGATCAGTTCGGGCTTACCCGCCGCCGCGATGCCTATTGCGGTAAAATCTCCGCCTGCAACAACCTACGCCAGTATGGACACAAGTTTTCTCTCACCCGCAACCATACGACTTCTCTTTCCTCCGATATCTTCCAAGATGAACTGGAGAATTTCTTCGCCGTCTGTCGCGTAGTCCGAGGCATGAGGCGGGTGCGGATCGGTGCAGTCGGCGCGCGTCCCAACGCGTTTAACACCACACGCTATAGCGAAAAATTACTTGAAGCTTCAGGCATCTCTGTCAACACAATCGATCTCTCCGAAGTGTTTGGAAACGCCTCTGGGATTGCCAGCGATGATCCGGGAGTGAGGCTGCGCGTTGACCAGATTCGCGCCTATGCCGATAGCTCCGCCGCGCCCGTCGAGTCGCTGAATAAAATGGCCAAGTTTGCGCTGGTGATCGACGACTGGATGGCTTCGCTGGGCTTGACCGCAACCGCCATCCAGTGCTGGAGTTCGATGCAAAGGAACTATGGCGTCAACGTCTGCACCATCATGAGCATGATGTCAGAGCAGATGATGCCCTCAGCCTGCGAAGTGGATATAGCAGGCGTCGTCAGTATGTACGCCCTGCAACTGGCTAGCGGTAAGCCGAGTGCGCTTGTGGATTGGAACAACAACTACGGAAGCGATCCGGACAAATGTGTCCTGTTCCATTGCGGCAATTGGGCTAAGGATTTCCTTCCGGACATTCGTATCGGTACTGCTCCCATCCTGGGCACTATGCTCGGCGAAGAGAATACAGTCGGCGCACTGGCCGGCCGCACGCCAGCCGGTCCAATGAGTTTTGGCAGGGTCAGCACCGACGATACCTCCGGTAAAATTCGCGCCTATTTCGGTGATGGTTTGTTTACCAACGATCCGCTCGACACATTCGGCACACGCGCCGTCACCCAGATTCCGCGCTTGCAGGACCTCATGCAGTTCATCTGCCTTAATGGCTTTGAACATCACGCCGCCATGACCGCAGCCCACTGCGCCGCTCCAGTTGCTGAAGCTCTGGGCAAATACCTGGGTTGGGATGTGTACCGGCACAGCTGAGTGCCCATTAGACTGGTGCTATGTCACGATTGGATGAGATCCGGCTGATGGCCAAGGTCGCGCGCATGTACTATGACCAGGGCATCCGCCAACAGGAAATAACTGAGCGGCTCAACATTCATCAGTCCAAAATCTCCCGTATGCTTAAGCGCGCGCGGGAAGCTAACATCGTGCGCATCAGCGTAACTACACCGTCCGGCTTCTTCCCCGACTTAGAGGACGCACTAGAGAGTCGCTTTCATTTGAAAGAGGCGGTTGTCGTTGATTCAGACGGAGATGAAGAGCGCATCGTTCGCGATCTAGGCGCTACTGCCGCTTTCTATGTCGAAAACACCATCAAGCCGGAGATGATCATTGGCATCTCCTCCTGGAGTCGATCCTTGTTTTCGATGGTTGACACGCTGCATCCAAGCAATGCAGGGGTGGGTGGGAAGGTCGTGCAGATTCTCGGCGGCGTTGGCAACGCCAGCACCCCATACCAAGCGATGTTGCTCGCACAAAGGTTGGCCGGGCTCATCGGGGCGTCGCCCGTGCTATTGCAAGCACCCGGTGTGGTAGGATCGCCGCAAGCCAAGGCTGTACTCGTGAAAGATGCCGCCGTCCAACAAGCATCGAAGCTCTTTTCGAAGCTCGATCTAGCGCTCGTGGGGATTGGATCTCTTGAGCCATCTTCAATTTTGTCAAGCAGCGGAAATATCTTTTCCGTAGAGGAGCGAAGGCAATTGCGTCGCTCCGGCGCAGTGGGAGACATCTGTTTTCAGTTCATCGACAAGGAAGGGCGGCTAGTAGCTTCACCGCTCATGGAACGTGTCATTGGAATTGATCTCGTTACGCTTCAGTCGACTCCTCGGGTGGTCGGCATTGCGGGTGGCGAAGCGAAGATTCCTGCCATTTTGGCCTCACTGAAGGCGAGGTGGATCAATATCCTGATCACCGACCGACGCACAGCTGAGCGGCTCATTAATATGGGGCAGTAAACTTAGGATACTCTGTGCTTGAATGCTTCTTGAAGTTGTCAGCGAGGAAAGTTGATCTGGAGTTTCGCGAAAAAGTCGCTGAACATCAGCCGTTTGTCGACGCTGCTATAGAGGCGAATTTTACGTCCGCCTGTCTGAGGGTGAGCGGCTCCATTTTCATCCAATTGTGGATCAAAGATCCAGGTCTCTCCGGTATTGAACGAGGCCTTGAACATCGTGCTCATTCCAAGCAGCTTTCCATATTCTTCCCCCTCTTTGTTCCCCCAATTTCCACTTTCCAGCCCTGCGCACCAACGCGCGGCCTTCCGCACCGAGCCACAAATCTAACGTCGTGGCTGGATATCGCGCGGGCGGAAGCAATGCTTTGATGGCGTCCGCGAGAGCTACTTTCCGAGAGCCACTTTCTCGGATCCTGAGATCACGCTGGTGCACGATCTGATGTCACCAGGAAGCATTCTTGCGCGACTTCCTCACCGCCGGCCACGCTTCTGTTCTCGCCTCCCCTCGGCGAGGCAAAGAACATTACGCATTGCGGTCTGGGCTGTCGATCGCAATGAACTCCTCGAAGGCGCGGCGTAGCCGAATCGCGTGGGCTGAGGATCGGCCCATTCTTGAGGGCGGGGCGCGGAGACTCAAGATTTGTGTAGTGGATGGAGCATCGGTGATTGCCAAAGAAACCCTTTAAGCTCCCGGAGCCGTTGCGGTTGCCACGGGTGTGCTTGATTGGACGCTTCTCAATCCGCTGGCCACGGACTGCTCCAGCGACCAGAGGAGCGAATCGCGCCCCTGTCAACTTACTGTCAAATAGGTGGCATATCGCTCTTCGTTGATTTCGGTGAAGGGTACGAGCCGGATCGGCCCTCCTGCAGTGGATGCTTGCCAGGCCGACTGGCCGGGCAGTGGCTTTGCCCCAAGCAGTTGCGCGGCAGTGATTGATGGATTTGTCTCGGTGAGTGCAAACAGCACAAGCGGCCCGCGCATGAGAGCCACACAGTTCGGATGCGTCCCGTCGATCGCTTCGAGTCTCATGACCATTGGAAGATAAAGGTCGATGCGGTCGCCATCTCTCCATCGTCTTTGAAGTGTCGCAAACCCCGAACTCACTCTGACAGGCACGGGTTCTCCGTTAACCCGCATGGAGACGGCACTGTCAGCCCGGCTCCATGCAGGGATGCGCAGGTGCAGGCCAAAGATCGAGGGCTTCGAGAGACTAAGCTGGAGCGCTACGTTGCCTTCTAACGGGTAGCTGCCTGCCTGGGTCAGCTTTAGTTTTGCTCCATTGGATGCATTCCATTGCACACTCGAAGGCAGGTAGAGGTTCACATAGAGACCCCCAGCATTATGAAAGTAGCAGCAGAGGGGGTAGTCGGCTGCCACCTGGGGCAGCGTACCAGCGCAACAGGGCCACCGGTCTGGAAAGTACGTGCGCCGACCATTGTTGTTGTAGTCAGAATAATAAAAGGACCGGCCATCCGCCTGAAGCGATCGGGCTCCGAGAACGGTGTTATACAGGACCCGCTCCAGGCTGTCGCCGTAGCATCCGTCAGCGGAGACACGGAGCAAATATCGCGTCAGCTTCATATGTGCGTAGCTGCCGCAGGGTGTCTCAAAGCTGCAGTGTGACGTCGAGAGGCTGTCGTATAGCGCGTTGCTGTTGCTGGGGTAGAACCTTTCGTCAGGTCCCCAGCCCCCGGTCGCGAAGCTCTGGTTGGCCTGGACCTTTTCGAAGCCAAAACGTGCTGCTCGAAGATGCTTCTGGCTGCCGCTGTTGAGATACGCCATCATGGCGGAGTTCAAGGAATTGAAGTAGCTATAGGCGTGACGACCAGGCATGACATCGATGCCTTGGGCGAGTGGGTCGAAGAAGGTCTTGTCCAGCAGAAATCGTTCGGCCAGGGCACGATAGCGCTGACCGGCTCCGAGTTGATAGGCGATATACAGGTTCTCAGGCAGGGTGTAGGACTCATCGCGAGCGTGGTCCATGGTTGGGTTTTCGCCTACAGCAACATGCCACTGCCGCTGCGGCTCGCCGCGGTCCAGCGCCTGGGGCGGGAGACTGGGTAGCGCCGCGTCGGTTGTGCGGTTCAGTACATCCAATGCGTTCGGAACGGCGGCAAAGCGATAGGCATCTGCCAAGCCCAACACCATCTTGTCGTAGTTATAAGCCGGGTAGCGGAAGTCCCTGTAGAACTTGGGGGAGATCGCCTTATCGTAGAGTGATACGAGTCGCACAACCTTGGCGCGGACACGGGAGTCGCCGGAAATGGCATATCCGCGAGAGAGCGCGGAGATCCATTGACCGAAGCAATGCCCTGGAGCGTAGCCATGGCCGCTGCTCGGGGTCGGAAACGGAGGGACTTCGTCATACCAGCCGCCCAGATCCGGGCCTGGCGCAGGGAGTCCGGATCGAAGCCGCCACGGCTTGAGAAGACTATCTTCATCAAGGCCCATCAGCACCGTCTGCGTCCGCTCGAACTGCTTGTGGGCAAGACCTGGGCCGAGGTGAACGTCGCCATAACCGAACTCTTGTAAGGGATTCGGGGTAATTTGCGCAAATAATGGATGGTCGAACGGGAGAGTGAGACCGAGCGAGGCGGCGGTCTGCAGAAAGGAACGTCGTGTAGCCAAAGGACTACCTCGAATGGAGCGCGAGTTCTATAAGCGGAACCCGCGCCCAGTTGGCGGCTGACCGCAATGGAGCAGTCCCTGTCCGCTGAGTCAGTGTTGTCCCGGACATGATCCGCATTTCCGGAATTGTAAAGTGTGGGGCCTCTGATTCCAGCCCTTCGTCTGCTGTTAAGAATGCAATCTCCTGGCTGAGTCATGAAAGGCCGATCTGCCATCGCAGGGGCGAGCCGGGCGCGCTATCGCCGCTAAAGGCAATCCGCCCTCTGTCGTGATGCAGTGGCTGGGGCATGTCGTTTACGACGAGATGGTTGAGGCGAGCGAGGTCGCTGTCAGGCAGCGCTACCTCTATGCGCCAGGATCCTGAACGACTTGGGCTATACCAGCCGGAGTATCCTTTGCGAGTTTTTTGGAAGCCGAGCAACGGTGTATGGCATTCGTATTCCTCGAGAGGAAGGCCGGGTTTAAACCGGACGCCGTCCACATGGAACTCCGTACCTAACAGCTTGATTGCGGAGTAAATCGGCCACGCATGCGAGTGCATGTTCAAGACCGGGAAATCCACTCCGGTACCTCCCGGCCATTTGGACAAGGAGGAGTGATAGCAGTCGGGCCCGCTCCAGATGCCGAACCACATGTCGGGGTAAGTCTCCGCGTGGCGGGCAAGCGTGTTCTTCTGCCATTCATCCCAAGCCATGTCGGCGTTCACCAGGGCGAGCGCCCAGATGAGGGTGCCGTTGATGGCGGCAAAGATGCCTCCGTTCGTGCCCGTTCCGGGCTCATCTTTCATCGTTGGATCTGGCTGGCTCTGGAGCAGGGCACCAATCCGCGACGGTTTGCGGGACAGATCGTTGATGGATCCAACCAGGGTGTCCAACTTGTCCGCCGGCACGCAGTTGCCGATCAGGGCCCAGGGCTGCGGTGAAAGCCAGAGCTGTTGTTCGCCAACCCATCCAAGCTCCTTCCCCAACCACGCGCGTCGATACCATCGCCCATACCACTGCGCCTGTAGAGCGTCTCTCTGTTCCTTCGCCTTCAGGCGGGGCTTCACCGCTAACTCCGGATGCTCGACGAAGTCCAGCATGGACGCGTAGTAGTCGAAGACATACGTTGCCATGGCAGCGTTCAGAACGCTCTCGCCGATCGGAAATACCTGTTCTCTTTGCTCCGGCGTCAGGTGGGTGTACACGATGCTGTCATTCCAATCGCCGTTGAAGATCTTCAGCAGACCGTGCTCGCCGACGCCGATTGCGGTGGTGAGATGCTCGAACGATCGGGACAGCAGCTCAAGCACCGTTGGATCGTTCGGCAGCGAATCCTGGCGCGGATAGATAGGAATGCGCTCGTGCAGAAAGTCACGGTCGCGCGTGGCGAGGACATACTCGCTGGCCACCCACAGGACCCAAAGCTGAAGGTCGCTGGGATGGTAGACGCACGGCATCGGAACACCGTGACCCACGATGGCGTAGGGGATAGAGCCGTCCGGCTGAATCTCTTTGAGCGTGTAGCGGAGAACCTGGCGCACGATTTGCGGATCGGTGAAGACAAGAGGCAACACATGCTGCAGCGGGTCGCGCGCCGCACCCTGGAGACCGGCCTGGTACTGATAGCCCGCGCCCTGCGACAGGATGTGCTCGCGGAAAAAGTTGTCGTAGGTGAGGCCGCTGCGCAGATAGTAGCTGCTCCACAAAACTTCTCGCGCGATCCAGGGATGGTCGCGAGCGCTAAACAGCGGCGCATCCGGCTTCCACTGCGCGCTGGATCGCGACCATAGGGTCGCCGGATTGGCGGCGTACTTCTTTAAGAGCGATTCCATCGCGAAATCCTGCGGAAGATATCCGTAGAGGAAGTACAGCGTGCGGCTCTCGCCCGGCTTGAGTTCAAGTCTCCGTTCGAGGAAGAACGCGCTCTCAGGTCCATGAGCGCTGAGATCGTTGCCCAACGGGTCAAGGGCCCCAGCGGGATGATCGATGCTGCCGCTGAAGAACCTTTTCGCGTCGGTCGCATAGCCATCGACCGGAGCATCGAGCGACGCGAGGAACGTGGATGGTGGTGCAGGATCTTCCATGCTGGTGCCCGCGGGCATTGGCGGTGTGGGGCCACCAAAAAATCCTGTCGGCTTGGCAGTGAGCGACGCCTGCGTCTGTTGCCAGATATCTTCTTCCTGCGGGGTGCGACCAAGGAAGGTCTGCATTTCCACAAGGCCTCTTCCGTCTTCCATAGGGTGGAAGTGGTGCGAGAAGCGGGCGGCGAGAGCGCGGCGGCGTTCGACGGCTGACGGCGATCCGCCCAGAACTCCCGACTCCATGAGGGCGCGATAGGAGAACTGATAGTTGCTGCATCCCCAGTACTCCACCCAGCGTGGCTGCACGGTCTTATCGGAGCGGTTCGTCACCGTCACCTGCGACACCATCACCGGGTCATCCCCGTAGGGCGCGAAGACGACGTGATCGACGGTGTATTCGCCCGCGGATACATGCTTCCGCAAGTAGCCCATGCCAAGAAACCGATCGAACGATTGCGCTTGACCGGTGTAATACGTGCTCAGGACGAGCTCTTTGCCTGCGATGAGGAAGCCGATGCCTCCGCCATATCGATGCTCTTCCGGATAGTAGTCGTTGAGGAACTTCGGGCTTCCTTCATCCTGGCGAACCTGCACGTAGCCGAAATTGGAGGCGACGGCAACGAGGCGGTCATTTCCAACCTGGTGGATATGGTTGGTGGGCGATTGCCACTCCCTGTCCACGGGCAGGGCTGCCAGCGGATCCGTAAGCTGATTGCATGTATAGCGGTAGACGGGCAGCCCGTGCGCATCTCTTTCCCAGCGGCCAAAGTGTCCGGAGCCGTAGGTCTCGGTCGTGTTCTGATCGCGTTCCTGCCTGGGTGGAGAACTCGGCGGCGCGGCCTGCGCGGGAAAAATTCCAGGGGTCAGGGTTTTGGCCAGCCCCAGGCCTGCTATTTCAAGGAAGGTGCGCCGTTTCATTCAGGAAATCCTTTCTCTAAGCCAGGCGGAACCTCGTGGCCGGATGAGTCACCGCATGGCAGGAGGCGCGTCACTCAGCGATGGAGGCGCATCCGCGGCCACCGAACCCCATTGCCGATTGGGCGTAGCGCCGAGCTCGAATTGCAGGGAGCCTCCGTCCGTGATGTCGCGAAACGTAATCCAGCTCCTTGCGTGCTCACGGCCGTTGAGCGTGACGTGCTGCACATAAGGGTTCGTGCCAGGCTCATCCGCCGTGGTGATGGTGAAGGTGCTTCCGGCGTACGGTGACTGAAGATGGAGGACGATCTTCGGAAACGTCGGACTCACCAACTCGTAGGCGAGGCTTGCCGGGTCCACAGTATAGATGCCCATCATGCTGAGGACAGCCCACGATGACATGGCGCCGCAGTCGTCATTGCCGGGGACACCATCGGGAGCGGTGGTGTAATTCTCCCGCAGTATCCGGCGTACCACTTGTTGCGATTTCCAGGGCTGCCCCGAGAAGTTGAATACGAATGGCGCCTGAAGATCGGTTTCGTTGTACGAGTTGAAGTAATGTCCATACCAGCCGGGTGCGGGATAGTCGAAGAACTCCGTCATGCCGGCGTTGAAGCGCTCTTGCCCAAAGGCTTTCACCAACCAGCCTAGATCAGCCGGAGCGAAGGATCGATAGTGCCATCCAGTGCCTTCTACAAATCCGTGACTATCTTGAGCGGGATTGAAGTCAGGCACCCACGTCCCGTCGGCATTGCGGGGGCGGAAAAAATTGTCCTCCGGATCGAAGACGTTCCGGTAGTCGAGCGCGCGGTCGTACATGCGCTGCGCCTCGCTGGTCTTGCCAAGCGCAACGCCGAGACGGTACAGGGAAGCATACGCGAGGGAATACTCCAGGGTCATCGCGACGGAGCCATAAGTGACTTTGTCGGCGGGAAGATAGTGCAGCTTATTGATCCACTCGACGCCTTCTTCCCCCACATAGGGACGATTGGGCGGAGGCGCTTCGGTGGCGTCTCTCATCATCCCTTCCCAGGCCTTCTGGATGTCGAATCCGTGAAGCCCATCGAGCCATGCTGTCGCGAGCGCGATGGAGAGGGGGCTGCCATCCATGTCTTCTGTGTACAGGTTGATCTGCGGCCAGCGGTCGATCCAGCCACCTTGTTCGTACATCAGCACCACCGACTGCGCCATGTCCTGCATGCGCTGGGGCTCAATCATCGACAGCAGGGGGATTTCGCTGCGGTAGATATCCCAGCCGGAGAAATTGGCGTAGACGTGGTGGCCTGCTGCGACGGTATGGACCTTGCCGTCGAAGCCGAGGTAGCGTCCATCCGCATCGTCAAAGAGGGATGGCATGAGAAGGCTGTGATACAGCGCGGTGTAGAAAACGGTTCGGCGTTCGGGAGACCCGCCTGAAACCTCGATGTTGCTGAGTTCCTTGTTCCAGGCGTTTTCCGCGTTGCGGCGGGTGGTGTCGAAGTCGCTGTCTGCCGCCTCGGTCTGGAGGTTGCGTTCCGCGCCCGCGCTGTCGACGTAGGAGATGGCAATTTTCGCGGTGACCGTCTGTTCGGTTTTCGAGGCGGGCCAGGTCGCGTAGGCTCCCGCGTTTTGCTGGTAGCTGCTCTGCTCGGCAGCACGGGAGCCTTCGGCGACTTTTCCGCCACGATCCTGACCCTCGACCCAATTGCCGAACCATGTGCCGTATGAAGAAAATGGCCGGTCAAATTGCATTACGAAGTAGACCTTGTAGGTCGGTGTGCGATTGCAGAAGAGGTGGTTCTCGACAAAGCCTTCGATGCGGCGGTCGCCCACGACATGGATGGAGGCAGCAGCGGTGTGGTTGAGTGTGTGGCTGATAGGGACGAGGATGTTGGCGACTTTGCCGGCGGGGAAGGTGAACTGCGCCATGCCCGTTCGTTCCGTAGCCGTGAGCTTTGCGGTGATGCCAGACTCAAAAAGTTGCACCTGGTAAAAGCCGGGCGATGCCTTTTCGCTCTCGTGCGAGTAGGGACTTTGAAAGTCGGAGACCTGGGTGACGATTGGCCCGGTGTTAGCCGTAAAGAAGACGTCGCCTTGATTGGCGCAGCCGACACCGCTCATGTGGGTCATGCTGAAGCCCTTGATCCAGCTCTGAATGTAGTGGTAGCCGAAGCCGTGATCTTCTGTGTCGGGGCTGAGCTGCACCATGCCGAAGGGGCGAACGGCGCCAGGATAGAGATTGATGCCGTCATCCGGATCGCCGCCTGTGCCGATCAACGGGTTCACGCTGGATGCGGGGCTGGTGGGAGAGTTGTCCTTCTGGGGATGGACCGGCTTCGACCAAAGTGCCAGCAGCAGTACAGGGATCGCCCACAGGATGCGCCGCCGGGGCTTGTTCGTGGTGCTCATGCTGACCGTCCTTTGCAATGAAGTGCTTGTATATACATTCGAAATCGGTTCAATAACGGAAGCTGCCGGCGCGCAGAAGCGGAACCTGTGCGTCCGCAGTCAGAGCCCCACCTCATCCAGAAGAACCGGCCTCTTCTCGCGAGCAGATCGGATGGCGGCGAAGGCCACGCGCGTGGCAAGCACGGATGCGTCGACGCCGCAGACCTCAGGGCCGATGCCCAGGATCTGATCAACGAAACGCTCAAGCGCATGGGCGTGCCCCTTATCCGGCTCGGCGGTGAACTGCAGCAGGGGGTCATTGTGCGCGGCTGCCTCTTCGCACGCGGCGCGCTTTTTGGCCAGCCAGCCGGAGACGCCGCCTTCCAGGCCTATCTGCGGGTGACGATCGTTCACCATCGGGTAGATCGTCCTGGCGGGCGCGGCTTCGATTCCGGCCGTGCGTACCTCGAGCATGTGGTCCACGGCGAGATAGCTGCCGTTCCCCATAAACTCGTAGAGCTCTTTGCAGTACGCCATGCTGCCGTTGCTTCCGAGAACGATGGTCGCCAGCGCTCCGCTCTCATAGCGGATGATCACGGCCAGGTTCAACATTCCCGTTGCTACGGCGGTTACCTCCACTGGTTTTTCCGCCAGGAACCAATTGCAGATGTCGGTAAAGTGCGTCATCTCGAAGAGCATGGGACCATGCGGGGCTTGGGACTTGTCGAAGACCCATCCCTTCCAGCTGTACCAGTCATCGTTAATGCGCACCGAGACGGAGGGAATGCCGTCGTCGGGAAGGGAAGGCAGATCCTTGCCCTCACGCCGCCAGCGCCACGGGCAGGGTATTGGATCAGTCATCTGCTGGCGAAAGATTCGCTGCGCGTCAAGCATTGCGGGGCTTGCGCGGCGATTGTGGCCCACACAAAACGGGATGCCCGCAGCTCGCGACTACCTGCTGAATCTCGCGCAGCTCCTCGAGAGTGGTAGCCAGTGGCTTTTCCACATAGACTGGCTTGCCCGCGCTGGCTGCGAGTGCGATCACCGGCAGCCGCAGCCTTTCTGTCGTCGCGAGGCAGATCATATCGACTTCGGGATCCGCGATGGCTCCTTCAAAGTCTTTGCGTATATGTCTGGCCCCAAAGACATCGCGGCACTCTGCGAGCACGTTATCGTCCAAGTCGACGCAGGTGTGCAGAATCATTCTCTGCGACCGGACAATGTTGGGGATGTGTTGAGCGCGAGACACCGAGCCGCACCCGATGACGGCAACGCGAAGAGGTCGGCTTTCGGTCAGGGTTTTCACGATCAGTTTTGTTGATCCTTCATGAATGTTTTTGATCCGACGCGCGGGCAGTTGCTTCGGGGTCGAGCTGAGCGAAATAGTCTCGGCGCGAGACAAGACCGAACTCTCGAATCACTTCCTTGATCGAGAGGTCGGTGGAACGCGACTCCACTAAGAAAAGGCAATTCGATTGATCGAAGCGAACGCGCACCTTATCGCCGTAGTGCCGTTGCAGATCCTGAATCTTTTCCTGGTTGAAATCCGCGAAGAGGCTCACCGCATCGAAGTTGATCGTGGCCTGCTGCACTGGAACGCCAAAGCCCGCGCGCAACGTCTCCGAACGAAGGCCGCCTGCCGCCAGCTCCTTGCCATCGCGATCAAGTATGCGACTCCATGGAGAGTAGGCGAGCACAAACGGAACCCCGTAATTCACGGCGCACGTATCCAGAAACGCTCCGGCGGGCGTCATGCTTGGGATGACGAAGATATCCGCTCCCGCGTCCATTTGCGGGTCGAAGACACGGTGGGGAAAGTAGACATCGATGCAGATGCCGCCGCCCAGCGTGAGGCCTTCCCAGCGAAGAGGGCTGCTGGGTGCAGGCTGGATGCCAGCGAGGCGCTCGCCTACGGCCGGAACCTGTTTCTGATAGTAGCCGAGCTCTGAACCGTCTCGCGAGAGCAGATAAAAGCGATTGGCAAGATCGGCGCCGTCGCGCACAAGCAGTGGCAGCACCAGCGATATTCGATGCTTGGCCGCTGTTTCGCAGAGCAGGGCAGTCGCGCTCCGCCAGTCTTCGAGTGCGAATTGTTCAAGAGGAGCGGCGTCACCGGTCCGGTGGAGAAGATTAATCGTCTCAGGAAGCACGGCGAGGTCGGCGCGCTGGCTTGACGCGACTTCAACGCCGCGCGCGGCCTCGCGGAGGACTGCCTCAAGATTGGCAAAGCCTCCGTCCCTGAGGGCGATGGTCGCAATCGACTTCTCGTTCATGGCACCTGCGATCTGCGTCGGCTTAAGGGGTTGAAATCGCACTCGCCGTACGATTGCCAGTTCTTACGTAAGGGATCAGGCGAGATGATCCGGCGAGGGCTAGGACAACCATCGGTCCAGATGCTCGGCGACGAATTGGTCGTCGTTCAGCAAAGGATACGCGGCATAGACGCGATCGATCTCTTCGATCTGCCCATTGGAGAGTTTTTCGTGAGGATCCAAACAGGAGCGGTTAGTCAGGAGCCCTTGCCTTCTCAGAACCTCATGAATACCGGGGATGCAGCCTCGGAATTCATGCCGGGCGTCAAAGATGGCTGCATTGGCGTCGGTGATCTCGGCGCCTCGCGCCAGCACCGTATCCAGGCGGGCGCGGTTGCGTTTTGCCTCCTGCACGGTTTGCAGCAGTTCCACGGCGCGGCTTGTCCACACGGCCCATTGCCCGAGCAGCCCTCCGACGAAATGAGCGGTGCGATCGCCGAAGCGGAATTCGGTGAGCAGGTCGGCAACAATGTTGTCGTCATTTCCGGTGTAGAGAGCGATTTCCGCGCCGCGACCGCTGTGAGCGACCGTGCGTAGAACTTCCATGGTCTGATACCGGTCAAAGGACGCAACCTTGATGGCGACGACCGACTCGATCTCAACGAATCTTTCCCAGAAGGCCGCGTTCAGGGGACGTCCGCCGACCGCCGGCTGTAAGTAGAAGCCGATGATCGGGAGATTGTCGCCGACCGCGCGACAGTGCTCAATGAGCTCCGCATTGGAGGCATCGGCCAGAGCGGCGAGGCTCAGCAGGCCGCCGTCGTAGCCGAGTCTGCGGATCGTCGCCGCTTCGGCACACGCCTGGCGCGTATCGCCACATATCCCGCCAATCTTTGCCAGCCGCTTGCCGGTGCGCTGTTCAAAAGCGCAGACTTCCTCCATCGCCAGTTCGAGGACTGGTTCGAACAGTCCCACGTTGCTGTCCCGAATGCTGAACTGCGTGGTGTGAACCCCCACAGCGACGCCACCGCTGCCGGCGTCGCAGTAGTAGCGCGTCAGGGCTCGCTGGCGTCGCTCATCGAGATGAAGGTCTTCCGTCAGCGCCAAGGGGTGTGCAGGTATCACCAGACCTTGTTGCAGGAGAGAGCGAAATGTCTCGGTGCTATCCGGCATCAGAACTTTCCATCCGTAACCTGGAACTTCGTTGCTTTATTCAGAGACGTGCCGCCGGCTTCCACCCACGTCGCGACCGCCTCCATGAGTTGATCCGCTGTCCATTCGGGATACCCCAACGCAGCGTGGCACGCGCTGGCGTTGTTGAGCAACGCCACCCCTGCAGACTCACCCCTGAACTGGACTTCACGGCGGAAGCGCTTTGCGAAGAACTCCGCCGCGCGCC
Organism: uncultured Acidobacteriaceae bacterium; assembly: GCA_963737665.1. Lineage (GTDB taxonomy): Bacteria > Acidobacteriota > Terriglobia > Terriglobales > Acidobacteriaceae > Telmatobacter. Next base: position 461,709 of record CAVTTW010000008.1, on the reverse strand, counting down.
GAACCTGGATCGTCTCGGGCCCCGTAACGTTGAGAATCCGTGCGGGCGACGTGCAGAGCTCAAGGGAACGCATCGCGTAGGAGTTTGCGTCGCCTTGCCACAGCACGTTCACCGCGGGGACGGAGAGGTCCACCGGCTTGTCGGCATACACCTGCTGCGCGATATCGACAAGCACACCGTAGCGCAAGTCGATCGCATAATTGAGGCGGAAGATGAGGCACGGTGTCTGATGCTGCTTGGAGTAATACTCGAAGACACGTTCGCGCCCGAGGCACGACTGAGCGTACTCACCGCGAGGTGCGGGAGCGTCGGTCTCGACGCAACCACCCTGCTCCGGCGTCACAAACGGATAGATATTGCCGGTTGAGAATGCGACGATGCGGGAGTCGCGATAATGTTGCGCGACATGAACAGGAACGACGGTATTCATCGCCCAGGTGAGGTCTGGGTCGCCCGCAGAGCCGAACTTTCGGCCAGCCAGAAACAGCACATTTGGCACTCTGGGGAGAGATTGCACCTGGGCTGGATCCAGGAAGTCGCAACTCACTGTTTCCACGCCGGCATCGCGAAGTTCGGTCACAGCATTCGCAGACTGGAAACGCGACGCTGCCAGCACGCGGGTGTCGCGCCCGGCTTCGCGTAATGCGCGCTGGATCCGCTTGGCAAGAGTTGGCCCCATCTTTCCGCCGGCCCCCAGCACGATGGTGTCTCCCTGAAGGCGTTGCGCAAAAACGATGTCCGCGGCGTTCGGCTGCGTCAGAAATTGATCGAGTTCGAGCTCCGATCTAGGCGGAATCATCGTTTGGGAGCACCCCATGGCAACGTCGGGGCCGAAGTCCAAGGCCCAACGGTGTATCGAGAATCGGTTGATAGTTTCGAAATGCGAACATCGTGTTTGAATGACGGATAAAGACTATTAGGCTGGAATTCACCTGTCAAGCCGTTGGAGGGGTCAACCGCGGAGCCACACTGCCGTTTGCGCCGCCTGCTGATAGGGGACACTCCAATATTCAAGCGTGTTCCATTCTATGGCGGTCGACTCTTCGATATAGGGTGAGTCGTCGGGTCGGCCGATAAACCCGACCAACATGGCTTCTGGCAGCTGGGGTATCCGAAACGAATAGCCCACCGGCTGACGATAGCCGATGCCGGTAAACAGCGAACGGTTAGAGGTGTTATGCCCAAGGCACCAATGCAAAAGACGCTCTGCGGCTGAGCGCCAATCGGGCCGGCCCAGCAGGGCCGCCCCCCTTGCGAGCAGATGAGCGTGCGCCATGAGCACGGAGCTGGTTCCATGGACAATGCCCTGGTCGTTGAATGGATGCATGAATGTACGCACCCCGAGCCCTGCGCCGGCATCGCGAAAGGTTTGGCGCGCGGGATGCGAAGGGTTCAGGTAGATGCCGTAGGGAGTGAGAGAAAACGGATTGCTGATACTGTCGGCGAGCAGATAGGCTTCCACGTATCGGACGACCGCTTCGCGAGCCTGGTCGGCCAGCGTGGTGGGGGGAAGCCGGGAGCGCAACTCCCAGAGGCGAAGAAGTGCGAAGGCGGGCTCGGCCGCAAAGGCGATGGATCGGAAGGCATCGGTGCCGGCGTCATCGTCAAGGAAGTAGCCGAAAAGTCCGTCGTTACGCAGTTGCTGGCGGCGGAGCAGCTGCATAGCCAGCGCAGGCAGGGAGCCAGCATCTTCCCGGTTGCCGGAAAGTAGCAGCATCTCGAGGCGCGCACGCATCTCCGCGGCAAGGAACAAGGTGCGGCCATCGTGGCCGCGCTGCGCGCCATAGGCGGCGGCGCAATTTGCCAGCGCGATGCATTCCTTTGCCTCGTTGGCTGGAAGATGCCTCGCAGCCCGCGCTTGCATCTGCACGAAGCTCCATTGCACGAGCGGATTGTAGGTCGTTCGAACCGTGCGTTCATCACCGGAAAGTGGGACATTGTCTGTCCATCGATTGTCGCTGGCGTCGCCGAAGCAGCCGGGATGATTTTCAAACCACCAGTGATGCTCATAGCTCAGATCACTGTCCGCCGGTGCGCGGCCGCCTGCGACGTCCTCATAGACCTGTCCGGAGGGTGCGACCATGCGATGAAAGAAGCGGTTGCCCCAGCGCAGCTCCTCCAACAATGCCCCAGGGGGAAAGCCGCCGAGTTGAAGGCTTTGTTCACAGTGTTCACGGATGCTGCAAAGCGCTTCGATATGGGGCAGAGTGAAGGCCATCCATTTGCGAAAGTCGCCTGCGTCGTGCCAGCCTCCGGTCGCCGGATGGGAAGAGCCATCGACGTCGAGAACGCCGTCGTCGAGATGGCAGGCGTCATGCACGCCGAAGACGGGGCAGCCGCAGCGTTGTGATTTGAGAAAGGTCAGATAGCCCAGGAGGATGCGATCGTATATCCGCTCCCGAATGGCAAACGGGGGAGAAATCTGCTCGTCGATTTCAATCTGATAGCTGCCCGGAGTCGTGAAGTTGCTGAAGTCCGCCTGCCATACCGTTCCCCATCGCGTTTCTGCGCGGAGCAACTCGCCTTGGTAGAAAACAGCGCTGGAGAGGTCTGGCTCGAGCTTTCCCTGCATGAGGTCATAGGGGGAAGGAAAGCGAGCGGAAAACTCTGCGGCACGCGGCCTTTGGCGCGGCAGCCGCAGGCAATTCTGGCGGAGGAAGAAAGGAATCGTGTCCGGGAGATGCCGAGCATCCTCTGCAAGCAGCGTGAGAGTCTTTGGGCTGTTGGGCAGGTAGCCAAGGTGACTGAGACTGAGTTGCATGCTCACCACTATGCCTGATCCAGGGCCGATCGTGTCAGCGCCAGTTGCGGAGACCTACGACCAAGAGCCGATGCCGCGACCTGTTCCGGCGTGTCCAAGCTGCAGTGAAGCTTTGCGCGCGGCATCTTTGACGAGCGCTGAAATCGTGACTTCGTTCTCCGGCGAAAACTCTCCGAGGGGGAGGGTGAGGCTGATCGCCGCAGCGGGGCTGCTGTCCTGTCCCCCGACACCCGCCGCGAGCACCCAATAACCCGGTAAGAGTTCCTCAACGTTGCGCGCATATTGCATCTTGCGCGCCTGCGCAATCTCCTGCTTCATCTTGGCAAGCGACGTTATGGTGCTGCTGGTGAATTTCTCAGTGCTCTTGGCCATGATGCGCTCAACGTTTTCCTGAGACATCCCGGCGAGGAATATCTTTCCTGAAGCCGTCGCGTTCAGTGGGCGCCGGAGGCCAACGTCGGCGAACGCATGCGGTGCGCCCGAGTAGCCGACAGAATGGATGAACAGCACGTAATCCTGGTCCAGCACTCCAAGCTGCACTGTGCCCGGCACCTGTCGTGCGAGGTCCTGCATGGGAAAAAACGCGGCGCGATAGATTGGCGAATGACGAAGATACCCTGAACCGACCCACAAGGCATGGCTGCTGAGCATGTACCGCCGGGTCACCGGTTCCTGGACGATGAGATTGGCTTCGATCAGCGTCGTGCAGAGTCGATGCGCGGACGCCTTGGGTATTTCAAGCTTGGCGGCAAGGTCGGTGAATGACCATTCAAAGGGTTCTTCGGCAAGCAGTTCCAGAAGTTTCAGACATCGCAGCGTGGAACTCATAGCAGTTGATGTCTTTTTCATACTGGAACCCTCTCACGATAGGGCTTGACATTGCAACGGTACTTCGAGTAACTTGATCCGCAATACAAACATTTGTTTCGTAATCCGGAACAAAGACGCATTTCGGCAAGGCAGGCCCCAGTTTCTCAATCATCGGCAGGGAGGGTCTACGAGACCATGGACACAGCGCATTCGCGTTTGGTGAAGAGGCAATCAGGCGTTCTGGCGTTGATCGTGTTTATCCTGGCAGTCTGCTGTTGCCAACCTGCACGGGCGCAGGAAGTGACCGCGACGATCAACGGCACTGTCACAGATCCGGCGGATCGGGCTGTACCGAACGCCGATGTGAAGGCCACCGACCTCGATCGCGGCACGATGTGGGTTGCCAAGACAAACGAAACGGGGTTCTACAGCCTGGGTCATTTACCCGTTGGCCGCTACGAAGTGCGTGTAAAAGTAAGCGGCTTTCAGGTAGCGGTTGAATCCCCCATCGAACTTCAGCTTAACCAGGTATCGGCCGTCAACATTCGCCTGGCGGTTGGCTCCGAGAGTGAGACCGTTCAAGTCACCACCGAGACACCTCTGTTGCAGACGGATACAACCGATGTGGGCACGGTCATCGACGCGCTCACCAACGTCAGTTTGCCGCTGGCCAGTCGCAACTATCTGCAGCTCACGCTGTTGACGCCCGGCGCCGTGACGGTACAACCCACAGGATTTGAGAGCGGTCAGAACGCCGGGCAGGTGGCGCGTCCGGAGATCAACGGGAACCGCTTCGATGCGAACAGTTTCCTGCTCGATGGCATGGATAACAACGATGCTGGAAGCAATTATGTCGCGTACTCTCCGCAGCCTGACGCAATTCAAGAGTTCCGCATCATCACCCAAAATGCTTCCGCTGATTTTGGCAACTACATGGGCGGGGTTATCAGCGCATCGATCAAGGAAGGAACGAACTCTTTCCACGGCACAGCCTTCGAGTTCTTCCGCAACGATATTCTGAACGCCAACCAGTGGATGAATAAATTGATACCGGGCGACATCACTCCACGCCAGAAGATGCGTTGGAATGAGTTTGGCGGCACGGTTGGCGGGCCAATCAGGAAAGACAAGCTGTTCTTCTTTGCAGACTATCAGGGCGAGCGCTTTGACTTTCCCAGCACCACATCGTTCATCACAGTGTTTACAGCGAAGGAGCGGACAGGCGACGTCTCGGAACTGGTGGCGGCGGGCAAGACCATCGTCGATCCGCTCACGGGACAACCCTTCCCGAACAACGTCATTCCGCAAGGACGTATAAGCCCGGCAGCCTCGGCGATTCTTAAATCGACCTATTACCCCACGCCGGTCAATGGGCTGCTTCAAAGCAATGCGCACCAACACCACTGCAGTCAAAACCGATACCGATCAGGGAGATGGCCGCTTCGATTACGCCTTAAGCGACAAGGACCACTTTATGGGTCGCTTCTCGTATTCGAGTATGACCAACCCCACCATCAACTCATTTGCCTTGGACTATAACCCCTTCAACGTCGTCTCGACGTGGAACTTTGTTACGGGATATACGCGGACGATATCGCCAAGCCTGCTGAACGATGCGCGTCTGGGAGTGAATTACGTTGATGTGGGACAAAACCACACGACGTCGAACTTTTCTGGTAATGCAGGAACCTTGTTCGGCATTCCTGGTTTGACTACAAATTTCCTGCCCGCGATGAGTTTCAGCGGGGGGTACGTGAGTGGATTCGGCACCAAGGACAGCGTCACCGACAACTATGATACGTCGATTCAATATTCGGACGTTGTGAGCTGGGTGCACGGGAAGCACAATACGCGCTTCGGCTTCCAGGGGTGGCGGATTCGCACCAATGGACTATTCAACAGCAACAATGGACAGGCTGGAAGCTTCGGCTTCAATACCGCTTACTCGGGTAGTCCCGAGACGAACTTCCTGCTCGGGTTGCCCACACAAGTCGGTGCCGGCAGTGTTGGCTCGGAATGGGGGCAACGGAACAACGTCTTTGCCGGATTCGTTCAGGACGACTGGAAGGCGACAAATCGGCTGACCTTCAATCTGGGACTTCGGTACGAGACGCATACACCTTTCGTTGAGGCCCACAACAAGGAAGTTAACTGGGACCCGCAGACAGGTAATTTCGAGTTGCCTGGACAAAACGGCAATAGCAATGCCCTCTACAACTCGTACAACGGTTACGGAAATTATCAGCCGCGCATCGGTGTGGCTTATCAGCCGCTCCCCAAGACCATCATTCGGGCGTCTTACGGATTGTCGTCGTTCATGGAGGGCACGGGCCTGGGTCTGCGTCTGCCTGGCAACCCGCCGCGAGCGATTGCGGCCAGCGCCAATTACAGCACCCTCTCCTACCCGACTACCACGCTGGACCAGGGCTTTACTCCGCTCACTGTGCCTGCGGGATGTACGATTACTGCCTTGGAGGCGGCCAGCCCCCTCTGCTACAAGGGCGCCATCATCTATTCGTGGGATAAGAAGGTACAGCCGGCACACTCCAATCAGTGGAGCCTGTTCGTGCAGCAAGAGTTCTCGCCGTCGGCCACCTTCCAGCTGGGATATGTTGGGCAATCGACCAAACACTTGACCAACGCAGAGTTGCTGACGCAGCTTGTATGGGACTCGCCTGGGGTGGTCAGTCCATCACCGTTCTTCGCGGATAACCCACAATATATTGATCAGGTTGCGTATATCTTCGGCACGTTCGCAGAGGCACATCAGAACTACCACGCCCTGCAGACGGAGATGCAGGGACGCCTCAACCATGGTTTGTCCTACCAGGTCAGCTACACCTGGTCGAAATGCATGACCAATTCACAGGGATTCTGGGGTGAAGGCGGACAATCATCAGCGCCGAGTGCCTGGTGGCAGAATACATACAACCCGGAGGGTGAAACCGGAGCATGCTACTACAACGTCAAGGGCGACTTCACCGGCTACATGATCTATGAATTGCCCTTTGGCCGCGGCAAGCAGATCGGCTCCAACATGAACAGGGTTGCCAACGCCGTGGCGGGTGGGTGGAAGTTGAGCGTGATGCCGACGTTCCGCGGCGGCTTCCCGCTCACGCTTAGCTCCAATTCCGACCACTCCGGCACCAACTCCTTCCAAAACCGGCCGAATTGCATAGCGCCACCGCATGTGCTGCACAAGCAGCCCATCGGGAACGGACTTTTATGGGTATCGGTGGTTTGATCCTGCTTCGTACCAGGAGCCCAGTAATGGTTACTTCGGCACCTGCAGCGTGAGCTCGGTCTACGGCCCGGGCGAGCAGAACATCGACGCCAGCGCTTGCCAAGATATTCCCCATCACTGAGCATCAGAATATCGAGTTCCGCGCCGAGTTCATCAACGCCTTCAACCACACGATTCTCGATGCGCCGAGCAATGGAGGTATCGACGTCACGAATCCGGATGGCGGCACAATCGGCCAGATCAATACGTCAGAGGGCGCACGTAACATCCAATTCGCCCTGAAATATAACTTCTAACCCCGCCTTGTGACCGGCGGAATTATCGCATAGCAGCGACACGACGTCTGGCTATTGGTCGGCCGCAGCAACCGAGGCCGGGCGTCGTGTTTTTTCGGAATGCCCCACCAGACGGGTACCAAAACTTCCCAACGGCCTCGCTTGCGCCTGGTAAGCCGGGCCCGGTGCGTTGACAGGCTTTCGTCACTTAATATCCGAGTCATGCCATATATCCGAGTCATGCGGTGGATGGGCCATGAAGGCGCCGGACGGACACGATGAAAAATAGCGATCTCATCGCTTACCTTAAGCCGATCGCCTCTCAGTTCAGTCCGGCCTGGGGACGTCGAGCTGATCGACCTCACCGGCCGCGTCTCCGGCATCGAAGCGAATAAGTATCGCCTATGCTTGCACCTTTCTCTGTCAGCCGGTTGGTATCGAGGGCGCCTTGGCACCGTGCCCGGGTCCTTCGACATGTCAACGGCGATGATCGACATGGTCCGGGTGCCCGACGGCAAGCGAGTACCCGTTGGGCCATGGGACCTGGATCACCTCCACAACGTAATGGCGATGCCGATGGTGCGAACCTATGTGAACGGCAGGCTCAAAGGAGGCCTCTGGTTCTCGATGCCTGGGCCGCAGGAGATCGCGGAAGAACGTCTTACAGCGGAGTTCGGCTTCGAAGCAGACGATGGCGAAAACGAACTTGTGCTCGAGCTCATCGAGCGCGACCGTCCGCGCATGGGATGGGACCGGCTCTCGTTCTTCGAACTGCGCGAGGATGATCGACGTCCAGTTTCGCTTGAGCCCGCGACCACCAGTCATCCCCGCATCTTCGTGCATCCTCACGAGGTAGACTCTGTCCGTCGATCGCTGGCAAGATACAGCCGAATTGGCGCGGCTGCGGGAGCAGTTGTCGACCGAGGATCTTGTCTTTCTGACCGACAACAGCCAGGGAACGCTGGAACTTGCATGCCTCTTCTATGCCATCACGGGCGATGCGACGATCGGCGCACGCGCCAAGGCACGCATCCTCGAACTGGCGCACGCCTCCACCTGGAGCGGACGCCCCGATCCACTCCTGATGGGCGGTGACAACGACCGTGGGATCAGCCTGCGGCTCTACCATACGGCACTAGGCTGGGACTATCTCCAGCCGCTGCTGAATGAGTCCGACCGCGGCGCCATGCTTGCCAAGGCAGAAGAGTACATCGGCAAGATGTACGATTTCACGCTGCTGCAGCGCGCCTACATGGGATGTCCCGCCATTGACCCCCACTCGCTGGGTGCATGGAACGGCACAGCGATCGCGTGCATGGCTTTCTTCGACGAGCTTGCAATTGCGCGCCGCGCTCTGCCGCTCTTCCATGGCCTGTTCTGCGAGAGCCTCAAGCTGTTTCCCGATAGCGGCAAGGCTGCCTGGGCCACGTACTTTCCCTTCCATCTTGTGCTGTACCTGGCCGCGGCGCACACCTTCGGCGGAAAGCGGCAAGAGCTCGATTCGAGCGCTTTTCTCGATCATCTCGGCGAAGCGCTTCTGGCCAGCTTCGAGGTGCCAAACAGCCAGGAACTTCAGCGCGGCCTGCGCACCCGGGAACATCGGTTCCTCACCGCGTTTCTGTGCCGCTTCCATCCCAACGCCGGGGATCGAATCGATCTACCGCGCCTTCGTCGAAAGAGAAACGCACTCGGCAGGCGAGGTTGCTTACGGAATCTTCGACCTGCTCTATGCTCCACCGGCCGCGGGTCCCACGGCATTCTTTCCGGATCGCGCGCTGCTTGCGAAGGATGTCGGCGACATCATCGCAACGGTGCGCGGCGAGCACACCATGGGCATATCGATAAGCGGAGGTCCAAAGGCAGGGAGAAGCGCCGTTTTTCACCTGATGCCGCAGAACCGCGAGTTCGCTCCGTCCATGGGAGCACTGGATGTCACGGTAGATGGAACGCCTGTGATCTGCAACATCAATATGGGACTTTATGGTCTGAACAGCGCGTTGACCAACACCATGTGCTTCGATGACGGTGGCGTGGTGACCAACGGCCAGTATCTGAATGGTGCCGTTCCACCGGAGTGCTGTAGCATCCTCCGGCGCTGTCTCATCGACGACCGATTTCTCTATGCCCACATCGTCGTAACATTTGCGCTGGATCCAAAACTGCGGGTGCAAAAGGCCGACCGAGTTTTCATTCTCGATCGCGAGACAGGGATCGTCGTCCTCTCGGATGCCTTCAACGGCGATCGGCCGATACGGTTTGCAACCCATCTCCATTGTTCCGGATCGGTGACGGAACTTGGTGGCGGCCGATACCGGCTCACCGGCGGCCAGGCGAATGTGATCGCCGGGATCAAAGGTGGAAGCAAGGGGTTGGATGACGCTGAAAAAGGAGAGATCTTTGTGCAGATCCTGAGTAGTCCCTCCTCCGCGCGCGTCCTTGTGGAAGAACCTAGCTGGGTTCCGGGGTACATCTATGGGTTAAACAACACGGGCCGAGAAGAACTCAGGGAAGGGCGCTTTCCGCGATATCGACGCTGGCGCCTTGAAGCGGGTGAGCCTGTAACGCGAGGCGCATTCCTCATCGCGCTCGGTCCTCGTTCTGAAGAAGCCCGGTACGTTGACGGCGCTGTGGAACTGCCGAAGCGGAGGTCACATTCATCTTGGCGATACCCGCGTGACGGCGCTGGGCGTCGAATGCGACTGCGAGTGCATGCTATGGGACGAGAAGCGCAACGGCTCACGGCGATGGGTCTCCGCCGCTTCCGCCACGGGAGCAGCGAGCTTGCCTTCGGCCTGCCCGTCGATGTGACTTACAAGCCAGACGAAGGCAAGGGCACCCTATACGCGCGCAGCTTGCTTAGTCCCACCAAGACGGCGGGATTCCAGGTGTCTCCCTGGCAGCCGATTGGTGAGGAGAGCTGGAAGACGCTGAACAACACCCGCGCGGCCTTCACAAAATTGGGGACAAGCGCGACGACAACGGAGGCGAAAGGATGAGCGGGGAAAAGGCAATCGAGGTGGCAATTCTCGGCTGCGGCCAGATGGGGCAAAACGTCGCGCGTACGCTCGAGAACAGCCCGAGGGTCCGTGGCATCACCGGCTTTGACCCGAAACCGGAACGGTTGGAAGAGCTGAAGAAAAAGTTCGGGCTGAAGACGGCGCCCACCCTCGATGAAGTACTGCAGAATGCGGAGATCAAGCTGGTCTTTGTGACAGCCTCAAACAACGCACACAAAGAGTTGACCGTGGCAGCGCTTGAGGCAGGGAAGGCGGTGATGTGCGAGAAGCCCATGGCGACCACTATCCCGGATGCGGAAGCAATGGTGAAAGCGGCAGAACGGACCAATGGGTTTCTTCAAATCGGCTTTGAGCTTCGCTACTCGCACCTCTACACCACGGTGAAGGACTGGGTCGAGCGCGGCCTTTTAGGTCGTGTGCTGAACACGCAATGCACCTATGCTTCGAGTGCCTGGGGGCGACACGATGTCTGGCGCGCTGCCTCCAAGACGAGCGGCGGCATGTTCGGAGAGAAGCTCAGTCACTACGTGGACCTGGTTCGCTGGTGGATCGGCGACGATGTGGAGGAGGTTTATGCGACGTGTGCACCGAACGTAATCCCGTATTATGAGGTCCACGACAACTATCACTGCAGCTACCGATTCAAGAACGGCGCCGTCAGCCAGCTGACCTTCATGATGGGGCCCGCCGCCACCTTCAAGGGAGACCCACTGCAGAATGCGGTCTCTCAGCAGGCCGGGGACGGCCACGTTTTGCGCTACTTGATTTACGGCGATAAGGGCGCGGCAGAAACCGACGTTTTTATGAGAAGCATCAAGCGTTGGGAGTTCGGCGAAGACGACTACGGCCAGACCAGCGCCTGGGTGCAGACTGAAACCTGGGACCCGGCGCGTGACTTCGCCTACTTCCACAACACGCACGATCAGGCGCTCGACATCGTGCGGCGCGTCGCCGAGGGTGAACCCCCGCGCATTCATCCGCGTGACGCCCTGGAAACGACGCGGCTCTGCTTTGCCGCAGAACTCTCGGCCGCTGAACGGCGACCGGTTCGTCTCGATGAGATCAAGTAAGCCATTGAAGTAAATCGACGGACAGCCAAGCTGAGGGCCGGAAAGGTAAAGATGCAGGACGAGGAGAGCGCCGAGATCACGATACCCGCCATCGAGGGGCTGACACCGCCCTCTGCGACCAGTAGCGCGCTCAACATCTTCTACGCCGACCGCAAGCGGATGTGGAGCAATGTCCTGTGGATTACCTTCGGCCACTTCGGCACAGCTCTCTCCATGACCATCGTGGAGCCGTTGATGAATCTCCGGCTCAAGGCGGTGGGGGTCAGCGAATCGAGTGTCGGACTGCTCCTCTCCCTGAACCTTTGGGCGGTCAGTTTTCTGGTCATGTACTTCTCATGGAAGAGCGACCACACTACAAGCAGGTTAGGTCGCCGCACACCGTTCACGCTGCTGGCGCTCCCTTTCATCGCTATCGCGCTGGTGCTCTTTCCGCTATCTACGCAAAAGTGGCTGCTCATCGCGTTGATGCTCACCTACTTTTTCTTCAACGACATGAAGGCGTCAACCTACCCGCTCCTTGCGATCGATTGCGTATCTAAGGAAGTTCTGGCGCGGGTTTCGGGCCTTGTTGCCATCACGATCAGCATGGCCGGCTTCCTATCCACCCGATTGGGAGCGAAGATGGCGGACGCTCACCCCAAAGGGGTCTTCTTCGCCGCCGCCGCCATCATGAGCAGCATGACACTGATCGCTCTGTGGCGCATCAAGGAGCCCCCTGTCTATCACCCGGCTACGGGCGCCTTCAATCTATTGGCCCCCATCAAGATTGCCTGCCGGGACAAGCGGATCCTGGTGCTCATTGTCGCGGTCGCATTGCTGAATGCATTTCCCATGATCTTCAAGACCTGGGTCTGGTTCTACGCCAAAAGCAAGCTGGGTCTCACGGTCGGCCAAACCGGCATTGACATGTCCTGGGGACTGATGCTGCAAGTCGCTGTCTCGTATCCGGCAGGCTGGCTGATCGATCGCTTTGGAAGCTACTTGGCGCTATCCATCCAGTGGGTCATCATGCTGACACTCGTGCTCAGCTCCATTCAAGTCACCAACTCTCACGGCCTCATTCTCCTGATGTCGTTGTACTTCCTCTTCCTGCCTCTACAGGTGGCCGGAGACACCATTCTGTGGAAGACCATGGACAAGGCCGATACCGGCTCCTATACCTCGACGGTCGCGTTGGTAAAAAACTTCTCGACCGGCACCGTGATTGCTATCTCCGGCTTCCTGATCAAGTGGACCGGGAGCTATATCGTTGCGTTCTGGTTTGGTTTCGGCTTGAGTTCGATCGCGTTGGTCGTCTTCTTCATCTATCGCCACCTGATGCGCAACGGACGCTCAGTGGTCGATTCCGCGGCGGTTAAAAGCGAACCGCGCGCCATCGAGAAACTGGACTTGCACCCAAACGCGACGCAGGCCGAGAGCGGCGCAGCCCTATGAGAATCCTGACTCGCGCCACGGGCCAAAGGAGGCATTCATGAATGTGCATGTTGCAAAGTCGCGCTCCGACCTTGGCGAACGTGCTGCTCATGCGATCGGCGAATCTTTGCGGGCGGGCCTGCGGAGCAAGCCGCATCTTCGTCTTATACTGGCAGCGGCACCGAGCCAAAGCGATATGCTCGCAGTTCTTCGCCGCGAGCCGGACATTGACTGGAAGCGAGTCACAGTATTCCACATGGATGAATACATTGGCCTTCCTGAAGCCGCGCCACAGCGTTTCGCGAACTGGCTGAAGCGGGAGTTCATTGACCACCTTCCCCTGGCTCGATTCGAACCCATAGATCCGGGCAGTGACCCGGAAGCGGCATGCACGCGCTACGCTGAGCTGCTGGGCGAGGCTCCTGTCGATATGGTGCTGCTTGGCATTGGCACAAATGGCCACCTTGCGTTCAACGATCCTCCAGCGAATCTCGAGGACCCCCTTTCCGTTAAGGTTGTCAGGCTGACGAAGACGTGCCGCGAACAGCAGGTTCTTGATGGCTGCTTCTCCGCACTCGACGAGGTTCCTGAACGCGCTATCACCCTTACAATTCCGACTTTGCTCGCCGGGCGCGAACTCTTCTGCTGCGTGCCCGGCATCCATAAGCGGGAAGCGGTGCGAGACGCGCTCCTGTCGCCCATCGGCGGCGATTGTCCGGCGACCGCCCTCCGCAAGCACCCTGCATGCAACCTTTATCTCGATCAGGATTCAAGTTCGTTGTGTGAGTTTGATGAACTTCAAAACCGTCACAGGCCGTGACCCACAAAGTGGTCGCAACATCACACTCTTCATCGAAGATGGTGTGATCGCGCGGGTCGAAGAGAGTCCTGGAAGCAGCGAATCCTTCCTCTCCCCAGGCCTCATCGACTTGCAGGTCAACGGCTGCTCAGGATTCGATGTAAACGCGCCGGAACTCACCCCGACGACTGTCATCGATCTGGTCGATGCGATGCTCTCCCGTGGAGTTACCTGTTTCGCGCCCACCATCATTACCGCACCAGAGGAGAGCATCTGCGCGGCTCTTCGCACCATCGCCCAGGCGCGCACGAGCGATCCACGCGCGGGCGCCTGCATCCCGTTCGTTCATGTGGAAGGACCGCACATCTCTCCGCTTGAGGGCTACCGGGGTGCTCATCCGGCCGATGCTGTTCGTCCGCCCTCCCTCTCGGAGTTCGAGCGATGGCAGCAGGCTTCTGGAGGCCTGGTCGGCATGGTCACGCTGTCGCCGCATTTCGAGCAATCCGCAGACTATATAGCCGCACTGGCCGGTCAGGGCGTCCACGTTGCAATCGGCCACACGCACGCATCGCCTGAACAGATCGAGCGGGCGATCGATGCCGGAGCGACCCTTGCGACCCATCTTGGTAACGGCATCGCTCCGGAGATCCCGCGACACCGCAATCCCATCTGGCCCCAGCTGGCCGACGACCGTGTGTCGGCGGCCTTTATCGCGGATGGCCATCATCTTCCTCCCTACGTCCTGAAAGCGATGCTGCGCGCAAAGGGCACGGGCCGCAGTCTGCTAGTGTCTGACTCGGTGGCGTTGGCCGGCATGCCCGCAGGCGAATACGTCACTCCCGTCGGAGGTCGCGTTGAGCTCCGGCAAGATGGCAGACTCTGTGTCTTCGGCTCGGAGCTTCTCGCAGGAGCCACGGCTTCCCTGGCACAGGGCATCGGCAATCTCATGCGCCTCACCGGTTTGCAACTCCATGAAGCGTTGACCATGGCCACAGTGAATCCGGGAAGGCTCGTCCAGCGACGCGGTCAGCTGAAGCCACGGTTACGCGCTGACGTGCTGAGATTCCGCTGGCAGGACGAGATCCTTATCGAGGATGTCTGGCTGGCCGGAGAGCAAGTCTTCACCCGCAGCGAAGCAAGCGACAATCTCGGGAGTCTGGAAGCATGAGACAGATCGGAGCGATAGATATTGGAGGAACGAAGATCGCCGCGGGCATCGTGCGCGACGACGGAACGATTCTCCACCGCAGCGAGTGTGCAACCGATGCCGAGCGCGGCTTCCGCGACGCTGTATATCGCATGCAGCAAATGCTGAAGGAAGCGATCAATCGATGCGGCAAAATCGACGGGGTAGGCATCGGCTGCCCGGGGCCGCTCGATCCGTTTACGGGAGTTATCGGGGAAGTCGGTACCTTACCCGGCTGGCTGGGAGGCAATCTCGACGAGGCCATTGGCGCACACTTCGGCATCTCTGTTGCTGTCGAAAACGATGCAGACGCAGCGGCCATGGCTGAGTACGCATGGGGTGCGACGCCAACCTCAGGAACTCTTATCTACGTGACGATCAGTACCGGCATCGGCGGAGGAATTGTGCAAAACGGTCGCCTCTATCGGGGCGTCCGCGGCGCCCACCCAGAGCTTGGCCACCAGGCGATCGATCCCTCAGGCCCCCTTTGTTACTGCACTCTGTCCGGTTGCTGGGAAAGCCTGGCCAGCGGTTCAGCGATGACCGCGTATTTCCTCGACATGGACCCGGAGAGCAGGTCGCTATCGGCCGCTCAAATTTGCGGCTTGGGCCGCCAAGGCGACCCGCTCGCTATCCGTGCCGTTGAACGTGAGGCGCATTATCTGGGCATTGGCTTAGCGAACTTAGTCACTCTCTTCGCGCCTGACGTCATTTGCCTGGGAGGCGGCGTTATGCGAAGCAGTGACCTGTTTCTGGATAACATCCAGACATTGGTGCGAAAACTCTGCACGCAGGTGCCCGTCGAATACACGACCATCACGCTGTCTTCGTTGGGAACGGACGCCGGGTTGCTCGGCGCGGCGCATTCCTGGCTGTCGCGGAATCCATGAACGCCATGTTCGTAGATGCGAACCATCCACTAAGGAAATCCGCGGCGTTGCATAAGGCCGCACCCGCACTTGGGAAAAGGAGAGACATGCCCAACTTAGCCAGCAATATTCAAGCGCAGCCCGAATCGCTGTCCCGCATCCTGCATCATCAATGCGGAGACGGTGAAGAGGCTTTGGCGCACGCTGCCGCCCTACTTCGCTCTGCGAAAAAGGTTGTGATTACGGCGATGGGTGCTTCGCTGTTCGCCTCCATTCCGTTCCAATATTATCTTTGTTCGCTCGGGCTTGATGCGGTTGTGGTTGAAGCAGGAGAACTTCTGCACTACCAGAACAGTTCGTGGAAAGACGCGGTCGTCCTGATGGTGTCACGTTCGGGTGAGTCCGTTGAGATTGCGAGACTGCTCGAAACGATGAAGGGCAAAGTGCCTATCATCGGTGTCAGCAACGAACCCCTGAGCCGGCTGTCCCGTTCCGTGGACGTGAGCCTTTCCATCGGGAGTCTCAGGGATGAAATGGTAGCCATCCAAACCTACACCGGTACGCTGCTCACGCTGCATCTCCTGGCAAGTGCCGTTGCCGGTTCGTCCGATACCGCCGCTGAAGAGGTCCGAAGGCTCTTGCCCTCTTTCGCATCTCTGGTCGAGATAAGCATGCACACTCTCACCGAGTGGGAAAAGTTCCTCACGCCCAATTCCGCGATCTATCTGCTGGCACGCGGGCCTTCGCTCGCCTCCGCCCATGAAGGCGCGCTGCTCTTTCACGAAGTTGCGAAAAGTCCAGCAATCGCTATGCCGATAGCTTCATTCCGGCATGGCCCGGTTGAA
The DNA here is from genome assembly GCA_963737665.1 of uncultured Acidobacteriaceae bacterium. Taxonomy (GTDB): domain Bacteria; phylum Acidobacteriota; class Terriglobia; order Terriglobales; family Acidobacteriaceae; genus Telmatobacter. The sequence continues at coordinate 445,420 of CAVTTW010000008.1, read as the reverse complement.
GTGGTGGACGACAACTTCCGCGGCATTATCTTCGCTCCTCAAGATCACGTGCAGAATCTCAATCTGTCGCTAGCGCGCGATGTTGCCCGATTCGGTGGGCGCGTGTGCATGGTTGGCCCCTCCGAGCCGTCCCTGCAGGATGCACGCTGGTGCATTGTGCCCTCAGCCACTCCTACGCTTGCGCCCATCTTTGAAATCGTGCCTATGCAGGCGGCAGCCTTTCAGCTTGCGCTCCAGCGAGGAATCGAGCCGGGCAGTTTTCGCTATGCACCCCAGGTAGCCGTAGATGAAGCCAGCTTCAGCCAGGGATAGCGTCTGCAGCGCCACAAATGTCCGGAGGACTTCATGCAGTTCCTGAAAAAAATGAATAACGCCCGGTGGTTCTGGTACTCGATGATCTGCGTGCTATGTTGGGGAGCCTGGGCTCTGCTCTCCAAACTCGGCTCAGGAGAGATTCCCCCCGACACGATGCAGTTTCTTTTCACCGTTGGCACCGTTCCTGTTGGTATCGCACTTCTACTCGCGCGTCGCGGCAAACTCGAAAAAAGCCCTCGCGGCATCGCTTACGGAGTACTTAACGGCATACTTTCTGGAATCGGCGGGCTCGCCCTCTTCGCCGCCTATCACACCAATGGAAACACGACCCTGATCACTGCGGCAGCGGCGCTTTATCCCATGATCACGGTGGCGCTCGCGGTCACCATCTTGCGCGAGCGATTTCGTTTCGTCCAGGCTCTCGGCCTGCTCTTCGCCGCCATCGCTATCGTCATCTTCTCCTTATAGGAGGCAGTCTCGCATGCATGTTCCCCCTTGGCTGTGGTATTCGATGCTGACCCTCATCGCATGGGGTGTCGTCGGCATCCTGCAGAAGCTCTCAACGAACTACATCTCCGCGGAGTCGTCGCTTATCTGGCTGGTGGTCGGATTTCTTGTTATCGAGCCGTTCTTCTACCCGGGCTCCACCGTTCTGCATTACTCGAAGATCAACCTGTCGTATGCGATTCTTAGCGGTCTGCTCAACGCCTTGGGGGCATGGGCGCTCTTCGCCGCTCTCAAGAGTGGTGGAAAGGCATCCATCGTCGCGCCGCTTACTGCGCTCTATCCAGTGGTCGTCATTGTGCTGGTTCCGTTTATCCTGCATGAGTCCGTCACGCCTCTGCAGTGGGCCGGAGTCGCATGCTCACTCGTCGCCGTGGTGTTGCTCTCCGCATGAATCGGCGAACGGGTCCAGGAGTCCCCAACGATGATTGACCAGGCAACGCTCTTGAACTTACTGGGTCCATTTCCCGCCCATGTGCCCTTGCAAGCGCATGTGCTGGAGAGCGTCGATTGCGGATCGTACTTGCGCGAGAAGGTGACATACTGCACCGAACGCGACGAACGCATTTCGGCCTATGTGTGCATCCCGAAACATCTTTCGCTGAAGGCACCGGCGGTCTACTGTCATCATCAACATAACTTCGATTTCACTCTTGGGAAGAGCGAAGTCGTAGGATTGGCCGGCGATCCTGATCAGGCCTACGCTTCCGAACTTGCACAACGTGGTTTCATCACCTTTGCGCCTGATGCCATCGCGTTCGAGGAAAGGAACTGGAGCGGAGGCACCTTCGAAGCCGAATACTACGAACTCGCGTCACGCTTGGTACGGGGTCAAACGCTTCTTGCAAAGGCCTTGCACGATGCCACCGTAGGTGTTGATTACCTCGCAAGTCGTCCAGACGTGGATCCTGATCGCATAGGCTTCCTCGGGCACTCGTATGGTGGCCGTATGGCCATCTGGCTCCCCGCGGTCGACCACCGCATCCGCGCCTCCGTTTCACATTGTGGCTGCGTGGGCTACGCCGATTCACTCCATCATGGGGCTGGGATCCAGATGGAATTCTGCGTGCCGGGTTTTATGCAACATGCCGAAATCGATGATGTCGTGGCTCTGGTCGCTCCCACCGCGCTTCTTCTCTCCGCCGCAGCGGATGATCCGTGGAGCCGCGGGGCGCAACGCATATACCAGGCCGCCCTGTCCGCATTTTCAGACTCTACCCTCAAACTCCGCCTTTGGCCCGGTGGCCACGCGTTCAGCAGGCCCATGCGAGAAGTGGCTTACCAGTTCCTCGCGCAACATCTAATCGATATCTTAGGCGAATAAATCTAAACGGGTTAACAACGCGAACATGAGATTATGGGAAATTTACGGAAATGTGCGGTCGGACGAGGACTTCAGCGGAGCGTCGGCATACGATCTGCGATGGGGCGAAAGCATTGAATTCGATGGCGGACCGCACGTGCCGTCAATCAGAGCTTAGATGTCTTCCGCTTCGATCCTAATGAGCGCAGTCCGTCCAATAGCGGCATTACTGCCTTTTACTGCGACATCCTGCAAAACTGTAGTGGCGGAAAGGTCCTTCATTCTGTGAACGTTATGCGGATACATGCGTCGACGTGCGGCTTTCTGCAACATTCCGAGATCTGGACTGAAAATCCGATTTCAACCAATCACCGGGCCCGGAGGAAGGTCCCAGTTCCGCTAAACACGTTCGGACAATAGTCCGCCGATCGTCCATCACGTTCTCGGCGTTTGCCGGCATTCACGATCCAGATACCTATCGGCAGAGGGTCGAGGTTGATCTGAACAATTCAACCATCGAGCGGTGTCGCCGCGAATCTAGATGATTCTCTTGGTCGCGACCTGCCTCAATTAATAGCGGAAGCTCGATGAGTTTCACGCCAATCGCTCGGCGGCACACCTTCCCAGGTGCGAAACGCACGGCCGAACGAGTTCGGGTCTTCAAAGCCAAGCAGGTATGCGGCCTCATTCAACTCCAGGACGGAATTGGAGAGGTAGTACCGAGCCATCTGGTGTCGGGCTTCGTCCAAGACGCGTTGGAAGCTGGAACCGGATTCCTGCAAGCGACGTTGCAGCGTGCGAGAGCTCATGTGCAGCGCCTCGGAGATCACATCCATTGAGGGGCGCTGTCCGGTCAGTCGGTCCTGAATGGCACGCCGCACCAGTTCGATGAAACTGTCCTCTTCCTTTTCCGTGTACTGTCGCAACTGCTCTTCAAACTGCGGCGCGAGCAATTCGAGCAGTTCGACGTTCCGGGTGACAAATGGCGTGGTGGCATCGGAGGCACGGAAGATGATTGCGTTGCGCGGAGCGCCGCATACCGCCTTGCAGCCAAAGCTGCGCTCAAGCACGCGCAGATTCTGACGTTGTTGCACGTACTCCACTCGGAGTGGATTCAGCTGCGTTCCGGTTCCGTGTCGAGCGAGAGAAATCATCCACGAGAAACAGTAGTCCGTGAGCACATGCGGCTCTGCATCGACCGCGAGCAGCCACCGGAACGCAGACGCTGAACTCCTCTTTGCCGAGCTTGTTGAGGATCTCTTCTGGCGCGGTCAGCTTCTTATAGCGAGCCAGGTGCTCGGTGGCGGTCACGAGATTCTGAGTTGAGAGGGCCGCTATAGCCATCGGGTGAAAGCGCTCTGTCTTCGTTTCGATGCCCAGTTTTACACCAATGAGCGGATCGGAACTGACCACCTCGACCGCGTTCCAGAGTGCAAAAAGCTCTTCGGTTGAGACGAGAACGCGCGTCTGCTCGAACAAATCTCGGGGAAGTCCCGCCTTGCGCAGCACTGCGACGACTGAGACGCCGTGCTCCTTCAACTTAAGGGCAAGACGGCCTGGAACCCGAAAGCGCTTCAACATGACGGAATCCTCCAGCTAGTAGCGTACTGGATTTTCGATTTGTGCACCATTCAGAACGCGCCAGAATGCCAGCAGAAGGCGCCAAAAAAGATTGGCGTGATTCGAAGCCATATTGGCGCGTCTGGCAGAGCGCCGCGATCACATCGAGGCTAATGTGGGGAATATCGGTGCTGGGCGCAGTCAGCCAATCGGTCTCAAACACCCTTCCACGATGGACGAAAGGCTCAGATATGCAGGAATTCAATGACGCGGCCACAAAGCGCAGCATGAACCGCCGCTCGTTCCTAGGCGTCACCGGAGCCGTCGCAGTTGCAACGGTTGCGGGCGGCCATGCAGTTTCGGCGGCAGCCGAACGAGGCACGCAAGTGCGAATGAATGGGCGACGGAAGCTGGGTTCGCTCGAGGTATCGAGCGTGGGTCTGGGCGTCCAGAATATGAGCCGCAGTTATGAAACGCTCGTGCCGTACCGCCCGGAGATGATCAATATCATCCGCGCAGCCTATGACCATGGCGTGACGTTTTTTGATACGGCTGAGGCTTATGGGCCTCTCGAATGCGAACGAATCCTCGGTGAGAGCATCGCACCATTCCGCAACAAGGTCGCAATCACGTCGAAGTTTGGCTGGAACATCGATCCTGAGACCGGCCGTTTCCAAATGGGGCTGAACAGCAAGCCTGACCATATCAAGAAGGCTGTCGAAGGGATGCTCAAGCGGCTTCGGACCGATCGAATCGATCTTGTGTATCAGCACCGCGTTGACCCGCAGGTTCCGATCGAAGATGTTGCCGGCGCGGTCAAGGACCTTATGTCCGAGGGCAAGATTCTGCACTGGGGCCTCTGCGAAATGGGGCCGAATACTCTTCGTCGCGCGCATGCGGCGCTTCCTGTCACGCGCCGTGCAGAATGAGTATTCAATGCTCTGGCGCGGCCCCGAAGAAGAGATCATCCCGCTCTGCCAGGAATTAGGCATTGGGTTCGTGCCGTGGAGCCCATTGGGTGTGCAATTCCTGACGGGGGCTATTGACGAGAACACCCGCTTTGCGCCTGGCGACATCCGTGGCATGGAACCGCGCTTCTCGCAGGAAAACGTGAAGCACAACATCGAGCTCGTAAAGCTCGTCAAGCAATGGGCCGAACGGAAGAATGCCGCTCCGGGTCAGATTGCTCTTGCTTGGCTGATGGCGCAGAAGCCGTGGATCGTGCCCATCCCCGGCACGACGCAGATGGCGCACATGATCCAAAACGTCGGCGCCACTTCGGTTGTATTCACGCCTGATGAGATGAAAGAGCTGAATGCCGCGGTATCGAGTATTCAGATTCAGGGAAAACGCCTGCCGGACGGAATTCTCGCACTCTCGGGCGTAGAGGCGCCGGCGAGGAAATAGAAAGCGAACAAGGCACTACGGATACCGGAAGGTCAACGAAACCTATCAAGGAGAGTCATGAAAACCTTAATGTTTGGTCTGTTTCTATCAACTCTGATTGCGCCATCATCGTACGCACAGCAATCGCCAGCGCCACCAACGGAAACCATCAAAACTGCCGCAAATCCCACACCCGAGCAACAAGAAGTCATCAACCTCTCAAACACGAAATGGGATTGGATGGCAGCGAAGAATGTCGATCCCTTAGAGACATTATTTGATGACAAAGCCATGTTCACTCACATGGGAGGAACATGGGGAAAGACCCAGGAACTGGCAACCATCAAGAGCGGCGGCATCTGGTACAAAAAGGCCGTAGTCTACGCGGTTGACGCTCGCATATTTGGCAACACAGCCATCCTGCTAGAGGACATTGATTTGCAGGCGGCAGTAGGTGAGCACGAAGTCACAAATCCCTTTATGGTGACTGAGGTCTATGTGAAGGAAAACGGCAAGTGGAAGCTCGCCCAACTCACGTTCTCGCATCTGCTCAGGCCGGTCAAAATGAATAGCGATAAGAAATAGCCGCCGAAGGCATAGGGACGTCAGGCGGCACGCAGGATGAAGCGGCACGGCAGGCGCGCTTCCTGATCCCCGGAAGCCGCGGCTTGACGTAATGCAGAAGGCGACCGAATCGGGCAAGCGCGCGGACTTCTAAGACCGCAACACCGAAACAGTATCGAGGAGAAGATAAGACATGCGAACCAAACTGCTAGTCATCGCTTTCGCAGCGAGCCTGCTATTCATCCCGCAATCGCAGGCACAAACATCTGCTTCCGGCTTCCCCAAGGGTGAACTTTCGAACGCGAAGAATCACACCGGCAATATCTGGCTCAGTGAGCTCAATGTTGGAGACAGCACTTTCGATCCCAGCATTGCCATGGCGACGTACGATGCAGGTGCAAAGCTGGACTGGCACATTCATCCGGGTGGTCAAGTTCTGCTCATCACCGAGGGTACCGGCTACTACCAGGAGAGAGGAAAGCCGGCGCGCATCGTGCACAAGGGAGACGTGATCAAATGCGCTCCGGGTGTAGAGCACTGGCACGGCGCAACACCGAATGACACCTTCGCCTACATCGCGGTCACACCGACTGCAAAAGGGGAAGACAGTCTGGCTGGAGCCGGTCACAGACAAGGACTACAACAGCGCAAAGTGAAATTTGGCGCCATCTGCAGATCCACAAAGTTGAGATGCGTTCCTCTTGCATGCTGCTAGCTTTGCTCATGAGCACCGCTCATCCGCGTTCAGATGAACAAAGCGGCAGGCCGGTAGTCAGAGAAGCCGCCAGCGACAAGAACCAGCCCGCTGTGCAAGTTCAATTCAGCCATCTGACTGTTAACAGCACAATCGGCGAAGTCATCGCGCATCCTGCCTTCGCCGGCTTCGGCCGTTTGCTCCTTCCGTGGGACAATCGCAACCCTGACGGCAATACGCACCTGCGTGAAATCAACGCGCTACTCCCGTATCACAGCGAGGTAAACCCTATTGAAGTTGTCAGCGCACTGAATCGGATGATTGATGATGCGAACAACGGAAAGCACTACTGAAGATAGCCAGCAGACCGCATCTTGCCAATCTAAACACGTTACCAGGCTGATTTCGGAGCGAGTTCGCCGAACCAATACGCTGCCGTTACTCCGCCATCCATCAGGAAATCGCTTCCGGTGATGAATGCGCCTTCAGGCCCCATGAGGAGCGCACCGACTGTTCCAACCTCGTCCGGTGTGCCGGCGCGTCCAGCCGCCGATACTTCGATCATGCGTCGGTATCCTGGGCCGCGCGGCCCCGTCAGCTCATCATTTGCGAGGGGAGTAATGATGATGCCGGGGCTGATTGTGTTCACCCGTGCGCCGCGCTTTCCCCAACGGACTGCCTCGGCCATTACGCGGAGGGAGTTGCCTCGCTTCGATATCTGGTAAGCATGAAGGGAATCCTTAATCTGATCGAGCTGAAGCATTGGGAGCGCGAGTAGTTCCTCAACGGGAGTTGTGGCGAGCAGCGCGTTTTGTTCTGTTGAGAGCGGCCCCAGACGATGTCCGGACTGAGACGCGATCACAATGCCTGAGCCACCGCGAGCGATGACGTTGCCGAACTCCTCCAGCACAAGTGCAGTGCCGTAGAGATCGACCTTGAGGATCGTCTCCGGCGATGCCTGAGAAGGCGAAACACCAGCGGCATGGATGACACCGGTAATCTCGCCGTTTTTGGTGGCCGATTCAACGAGAGCATGCACAGAGACGCGCGAGGAAACATCGACCGTCGCCGTGCTGACGTTGAAGCCCGCATCGAAAAGAATCTTCGCTGCCGCATCGGCGTTGTCCTGTCGGATATCCGCCAAGAGAACATGCTTGCCTGCAGCAACCCGTCGTACGATTGCCTGTCCAATCGATCCGGCCCCGATGACAACGATCACATCTGCCATTTCAATCCTCATTGAGTTCAGTATTGTGGGTGCTTTGCACGAAATGCATTTATTGCCTTTATGTCGAGGACCTGGTACCGAACGGAAGTGACCACAGAGTCTTCACTGCCGGCCGGCGTCAGGTTTAGATGAATGCTTACGCCGCAGTTAGACGGATAGGAGGTGGCCGACGGCTTCATGAGCCCTGCAGTCGATTCCACAGCGTGCTCGCCCAGATTTGTACTCGTCACAGGCCCAAAGGGCAACCATGGCTCGCTCGACTCTGGCTTGCATTCTATGTTATCGGAGAGTGGCACCCCGGAGGCGTCGCTGAACCACCAGGTATCGCCCTTGTCTATTTTGGCGGGAATCCAGGTTTGCTTGCTGATGAGACCACGCAGAATCGGCACGGTTGGTTGCTGGCCTGGAGGCAAGAACGGCAGTTGTCCAGGAGGCAGAGCATGCACGACGGAAAACCCAGCGGCTTTGTCGTCGATGAACGTGAACACGTATGACTCTGCCTGAGTTTCGGCGACGAGGTAGTGCATATCCGGATAGTCGGAAGCCTGACTGAAATAGAAGGCTGCGTTTGAGGCCAGTGCCGTTTTCACTTCGCTCTCGGACATCCCAAGCGAGATATTCGCTAGCTTTACGTTCTGCGCCAGGAGTGCTTGAGCCAAAATGAACAGACTAGCGATCATGACTTGCGACTTGCACATCTTCATTGCGTAGGCCTTCTTCCCCTGCGAGCTGGAATTAACGCTGGCCGATAGATAGGGCGTGTAGGTCGTCCTTCACGCGCTGCGGTTCCTGTTCCAGCGGCTGATTCGGCGTATCGCGTACGCCGTCGAATCCGTTGGCGGGATCCGGGGCGAGCGAGGCAAACAATTCATCCAGGTTCTTCCTGTGCCGGCCCCTTGGTTGCAACCAGCTCAAAGGTTTTCCGTAACGCGTGATCGGAAGTCAGGCTGCTGACCAATACTTCGGCAATCTGGCGTCGAGCGATCACTCCATCGCTGGAGTTGCCGGCCTGACGCGTGTCACCCTGAAGGAAGACGAGTTTATGTTCGTCGGCTTTGTTGTAGTCGAACCATCCTGGACGAACGATGGTATACGGACATCCGCTTGCGCGAACCAGCCGTTCCGCCCGTCTCTTCCAATCGTGAGACTCAGTGGATCGGTTATAGGAGCCGGTGCGGTTCGTGACCCCGATTGCGGTCATCAGCGCGATGCGGGCCTTTCGCGAACCGAGCGCCGCGAGCACGTTACGGACGCCGCCGTAATCGATTGTCTCTGAGCCGACCTTCCCCGCTCCATCCGACCCGTGCGTGAAGATGACGGCGTCAATGTCTATTGACTGCAGCGGCTGAGAGTGTCGGGGCGGGTCAAGTCGCCGACTACCGCTTCCGCCTTTGCGGGAAGCCTGCTTGCCTTCTCCTGCGCTGCGCACGAATGCACGAACCGAATGCCCCTGACGAAGAGCCTCTTCGACAACGAGGCTTCCAATGCTGCCTGTGGCGCCAATCACCAATATGGTCATGGATTGCTTGCTCATGATGTTGTTACCTCATCGATCGCGCGCAGTCCATTCAATGCACGGGGATACCCGATAAATGGCACCAGCTGCGTGATGACATCGATCATCTGTGCGCGGTCATTTCCTACGTGGAGATTCGCGGAGACATGCCCTTTAACCTGCGCATCACAGCCACCGAGCGAAACCAGCATGCTCAACGTAAGCAGTTCGCGTGTAGGAATATCGATTCCTCCGCGCCCAACATGATCCCCAAAGCAGTTTGCCGATAGATACCGCTGGATGTGCATCTGATCTTCAGTGGCGGAGGCGTAGAGCTTCTCGACTCAGGTCAGCGCCGATGATCTGACTTTGAACCTCGCGGCCTTTGTCGAGGCGAGTTTCAGGGCTGGTTGTCGATTGACTGGGAAGCGGCAGCTGGATGCCTCGTTCGCTGAGTACCTCATTGGTGGCGTGAAGGAAGTCGTAGACCTTGGCCATGCCCACATAAGGCACGGCCTGGTAGACGATCTCTTTGGCCTCGACCGGAGTGACGCCGACGATGAGTGCAGCGCCAAGCATCACGCGATACTCGCGCAAAGCCTGACAGGCGATCATCGACGCCAACTGCACCATCAGGCGGAGCCGTGGTTCCAGGTCGCCATGCTGCAGCACTTCATCGAATGCGAAGTTGTCGAAGATCTCAATGAGCTCAGGGTCGGTCACGGCGAGCTGTGAAGTGTGACCGGGGAACAGTTCCTCGTGGTTCTTTCGTGCTTGTTCGCTGATTGCCATCGTGATTCTCCTTGTCTGTCAAGCGCTCCCCAGACACGCCTGGGCCGGGGGAGCTTACTTTTAAGAGCACGGTCGCACTAGCGGCCTACTCGACTCGCGAGTTGCGCCGGGTAACGGGCTCCCTGCACCTCAATGCCGGAAACTGCACTTTCAATCTCCGCAAGATCGCCAGCGGCCAACTCCACCGCAGCAGCGCCGAGGTTCTCCTGCAGTCGATGCAGCTTGGTAGTTCCAGGGATGGGAACGATCCATGGCTTCTGCGCGAGCAGCCAGGCGAGAGCAATCTGCGCGTTGGTTACGCCCTTTTGTGCAGCGATCTTCGCTGAGCACATCTACGAGTGCCTGGTTGGCCTTGCGGTTCTCTTCGTCGAAACGCGGCACGACATTGCGGAAGTCCGTTTTGTCGAACGTGGTGTTTGCGTTGATGGCTCCGGTCAGAAACCCTTTGCCGAGCGGGCTGAAGGGGACAAAACCGATTCCCAATTCTTCGAGGGTGGGCAGGATCTCCTTCTCCGGCTCGCGCCACCAGAGCGAATACTCGCTTTGCAAGGCAGTGACAGGCTGCATCGCATGAGCACGTCGAATGCTTTCAACGCCAGCCTCCGACATGCCGAAGTGCTTCACTTTGCCTTGCGCGATGAGATCCTTCACGGTTCCGGCGACTTCCTCGATGGGAACATTGGGATCGACGCGATGCTGATAGAGCAGATCGATCACGTCGGTGCGCAGACGCTTCAATGCCGCGTCCGTCACCGCGCGAATGCGCTCCGGCCGGCTGTCCATGCCCAAGGCGGGCTTGCCCTCAACAAAGCCGAACTTCGTGGCGATGACCACCTTGTCCCGAAAAGGTGCGAGCGCCTCGCCCAGGAGTTCTTCGTTCAGGTTGGGGCCATAGGCCTCTGCTGTATCGAAGAACGTAACGCCGCCTTCAAATGCGCTCCGGATCAGCTTGATAGCCTGTTCCTTCTCTGTTGCCGGACCGTAGCCGTAGCTGAGTCCCATGCAACCCAATCCAAGAGCTGAAACCTCAAGACCGCTTTTTCCCAATGTGCGCTTCTGCATTGTTTCTCCTTTGCAAACCTGTTTGTGATGGTTCGTTCTGTTGCCGTCTTATGCGGGACTCGGCAGTAGTCCAGCGCGCATCGCTGCAATTACGCCGCCATCGATCAGAAGGTCGCTGCCTGTCACGAAGCCCGCATCGGGTCCGAGCAGGTACGAGGCGGCCACAGCGATCTCGTCCGGCGATGCCATCCGCTTGGCCGGCGACGCGTCGATCATGGCGCGGTAGATGTCGCCAATCGGCGAGTTCAGCTCGTGCTGGGCGAGAGGGGTGGCGATGATACCCGGACTGATGGAATTCACACGCGCACCACGTTTCCCCCAACTGATCGCCGAGACCTGAACACGCAGATGGTTTGCACGCTTCGAGACGATGTACGCCACCATGGAATCCGGCACTGCCTCGGAGCTCAAGAATGGCTTCGACAAGAGTTCATCCGCAGGCGCGAAAGCCAGGTCATGCTCCTGCTCAGCATGAAGCCCTGCCGACATATGCCCCGCCATACTTGACACGATCAATCCGGCGCCTCCTGGAGCAATTACCCGTTCGAATTCCTCGAAAACGACGGCACTGCCGTACAAGTCGACGGCCAGCACCCGATCCGTCGGAGCCATGTTGGGTGAGACCCCAGCGGTATTGACGACGTTGACCACGGGTCCAAGCGCCGTCCGCCGCGTCCGCCAAGGCGCGCACGGATGCACGCGACGAAACGTCGACTTTGAACGTCGTTACTTTGTAGCTGGCTGACTCAAGCTCCTTCTCGGCAGACGCCAACAGCTTTTCATCAAAGTCTGCCAGGAGAATTTGCTTGCCAAAACCTTGACGGCGAGCGATCGCCATTCCAATTCCGCCGGCTCCGATGACTACGACTACTTCCTGCTTCATTTGTGTTGTTCCTCAAGTCTTCGCCCGTGTCCGACGTTCCCGAGATCTGCGATGTCGACGCGCGCCATGCCGGGTGCCATCTGCGCCTCTTTCCGACTCTTCGATACTACGGGGGATGCGAGGTTTAAGCGGTATCACGATCCTGCGAACTTCTTGCCTATTCCTCCGATCGGCCCATTTGTTCTGTACACGCAATGCCGGTCCGGGGTTACATTGAATATGGGGAAGCAGAATGCGAATTAAAGGGGAAAACAGGGCAGGAAGCCTCGTGAGGCCCGCATCCAAACATGGGAGCGACGGGGAGCGGGCGATTGCCCTTAGGTCCGAGCTAGCCGGCAAAATCGCCGCCCATATGCAAGTGGAGGGTGACCAGGTCACTCCCGTGCCCGGACTAGTCCTGTTCCGGCGGACCGGCCTGACCAGCTGCTACTCGGCCACCTACGAGCCCTCGATGATCGTCTATGGGCAGGGCCAGAAGCATGTCAATATCGGCGGGGCGATGTATGTGTGTGATGAGTCCACGCTTCAGCTCGCCTCGATCGATATGCCAGTCATCAGCCAGGTGACGCAGGCGAGCCGGAGAAGCCAATCCTGGCTCTGATCCTCAAGCTCGATATGCCTTCGGTTCGCGAGATCCTGAGCCAGGATGAATTCTCTGTCAGCGGACGTCTGCGCCGGACCCGCGGCATGGCCATCGGCAAGTCAACGCCGGAATTGCTCGGCTCTTGCATACGCCTGCTGGATTGCTTGATACTCCGCGCGACATACCTTTCCTTGCTGGTCTGATGCAACGGGAGATCGTCTATCGCTTGTTGCGATCGTCTCTGGGCAAGCATCTGCGCGCCATCGCCACGCTGGGGAGCAGAGCAATCGCACAGCCAGAGCCGTCGTTTGGCTAAAGGAGAACTTTTCGAAGCCTCTGCGTGTGGAGGACCTCGCCGCCGTGGCCAAGATGAGCGTATCTACTTTCCACCAGCACTTCCGCACCCTGACCCAGATGAGTCCGCTGCAATACCAGAAGCGGATGCGCCTGCACATGGCGCGTGTGCGCATGATGACCGAAGGCTCGACGCAGCTAGCGCCGCCTTCGAAGTTGGCTATGAGAGCGCCAGCCAGTTCAACCGCGAGTACCGCAGACTCTTTGGTTCAACCGCCCATGCGAGACATCAAAGCACGCCAAGAGCCAAGTGACCTGCGTCTGATAGATCGACGATAAGAGGCCTCACCTCGCATCGAAGAAGCGGGCAGACCGGCCGCGGGTCAGTCCACGACTCGACGATGATGCGCTTACCGATAAAACTGTGGTCAAATGCGGAGCGCGTCGATCAATGCAGCGAGTGCAACTGGCTGTTGTCGCCGGCTTGGATAGTAGAGAAAAAGCCCGGATAGGGTTTGCACCAGGCCTCCAGCACACGAACTAGAGAGCCGCTCGCGAGATGTGGCGCTGCATGTTCTTCCGACATGTAAGCCAAACCTACACCTTCCAGAGCAGCGCGTGTAGCTAAGGATAAATCGTCGCCGATCAGAGGACCACTCACCGCGACCGACGAGGACTTCTTGCCCTTCTCAAACTCCCATCGGTACTGCCTTGCATCGCCATGCCGGAAATTGATGCAACGATGTCGCAAGAGGTCGCGTGGCGACTTCGGTCTTCCGTGGGACTCGAGATAACCGCTTGAGCAGTCGATCGCGGTGTCACCTTCTTCGATACAGCCGAATCGTACGGCCCCTGTACAAACGAAGTCCTTGTCGGTGAAGCTCTCGGGCCAGTCCGCCAGCAAGTAGTGATCGCGACCAAATTCGGCCATGATATTGACCCGGAGACTGGAAAAAGGCGCGGCCGCAACAGCCGCCCGGAGCACATCAAAGAGGTGGCCGACGCAGTACTTGGGCGGCTAAAGACAGAAGTGATCGACTTGTTCTACCAACATCGCGGCGACCCGAACGTGCCGATCGAAGACGTAGCTTGGTGCGGTCAAGGATCTGACTGCGGCTGGAAAGGTGAAGCACTTCGGGCTCTCAGAAGCCGCAGCGCAAACCATCCGTCGGGCCCATGCGGTTCAACCTGTCTCCGCTGTTCAAAGCGAATACACAGGGGCATTGGAGAGCAAGAGGATTTTCGGCCCTCGAGATATCCGATCAGTGTTCCCGCGGTTTACTCAAGAAAACCGGGAAGCCAACCAGCCCATTCTCGATCTCCTGCACGAGATCGCGAAGCAAAAGAATGCGACACCGGCGCAAATCGCGATTGCCTGGCTGTTGGCCCAACGGCTTCCTTTCGGGGCTTGCACGATGGATTGAAAGGCACCCCTACTGCAATTGAACAGTTGGCTGCGTCTTTCTGGCGTCGATAGTCAACGAACCATCACCGAGGCCTGTGCTTCGTGCTGTTACCTTGATGGGCCCAGCCTGACGTGACGAGCGGATCACGACTAGTGCGCGACCGTCGAAGAGCTTTCGCCGATTGGCCTGATAGGAGGCTGCGTCTCGTCCGTCACCATTTGCAACGGCTGCGATGGTTCCCGGTCCAGTAACCTCAAACTGAACCTCCTGATCCGCGTGAAAATCGGGCAAACCCCTGGCGTCGACCGCTTCGACGGTGATGAAAGATAGATCCTGACCATCGGCATGGATGATCGTTCTATCCGCGGTCAAACGCAGAATTGCCGGTTCTCCCGCTGTCGTTAACACGGTCTCCGCAACCTGGCGGCCTCCGCGCAAGCCGATGGCCTTCAGTGTGCCCGGCGCATACGGGACCGAGAAGACCGCCTTGAACTCCTGCTCCTTTCCCGTAGGTTGTTCGCCAACGAGCTTTTCGTTCAGGAAGAGCTGCACGCGCTCGGCGCCCGAGTACACCTCAACCTGCAGCTGCTTTCCTTCCTCGCCGGGCCAACTCCAGGTTGGGAGCATCGGGTAACTCGCCCACATAGCGGCGACGACCCTCTTGCCCTCGGGTGCGGGTACGCGAACCGTCGCGTAAATACGGTCGCCCCCATTCCACAAGATGTCGCGATAGTAGGATTGCGATTTCCTGTAGCCGGTGAGGTCAATATCACCACAGATTGCCGCATGCCAGGGATACGCCGCAGCCATCGTGCCCATGGCAGCATTCCCAGAAGAGCCCGACTTCTTCGCGTCCGTTGCTTTCACCGCCACCTCCTCCTCATGCTCTTGGGCCATCTTCAAGAACATGCCGTCGACGATCTTCGTGAATGAGATGTTTGCGTTCCCCGCGTTTGTTGGTTTTGAACTCCCATCAACGGATGCGTTGGCGTAGGACCACGAGCCGATTCCTGATTCTCCGAGATAATCCATCGCTGTCCAGGTAAAATCGCCGAGAACGTAGGGGTTCTCCTGAGAAATCTTCCACAAAGAGAACGCACTTTGCGGGAACGACTCCGTTGTGAGCATGATGCGCGACGGGAGTTTCTCGTGATCCGCCGCATAGGATGAGGCGAGGCTGTAGTTATATCCGGTAATGTCCAATAGCGAGAACACCGCCTCGGCATTAGGCGCGGTGGTTGTGCCGGGGAAAGCCAGCGTGAGCGGCCGGGTGGAATCGAGCGATCGCACCTGATCGGCCAATTGTTTGCCTAAGACCTTTCCTCTTTCCACGGTCAACTCTGGAATCTCGTTGCCGATACCCCAAATCACAACCGAAGGATGGTTGCGGTCGCGCATCACCATCGACGAGGTATCTTGCCGCCACCAGTCATCGAAGTCACGGCCGTAGTCATATTTGACCTTGCTCACTTCCCACATATCGAAGGGTTCATCGAGAACCAGGAGACCCAAACGATCGCATGCGTCGAGGAACGCGGGAGATGGTGGATTATGCGCGGTGCGGACGGCGTTATACCCGGCCGCCTTCAGCAACTCCACCCGGCGTTCTTCTGCGCGATCGAATGCAGCAGCCCCAAGCGGTCCATTGTCGTGGTGCACGCTGCCGCCCGCGAACTTGATCGATCTCCCGTTCAGCAGAAATCCCTTCTCTGCCGACCATGCCAGCGTGCGGATGCCAAACGGAGTAATCACCCTGTCGATCGCTTTGCCGCCCCGCCGAACGGTTGAAACGGCGCTGTAGAGCGTGGGCGTTGCCGGTGACCACAACGCGGGATTTGCAACCACTATCTCTTGTGCCGCGTCGTCTTCTTTTCCCGACGTCAGGTCCAACTTCGTCTCCGCTTTGCCGACCTTCCTGCCCGTTGCATCGAACAGTACCGTTTCCGCCGTCACGCTCGCGTCGCTCGCGGATTCATCCGCCACGTGCATTCTCACCGAAACTTTGGCCGACTCGTCTGTCGCTTCCGGCGTCGTGACAAAGACTCCCCAATGCGCCAAGTGCACCGCATCCGTGACCACAACGCGAACATGCCGATAGATGCCCGATCCGCTATACCAGCGGCTATTTGGTTGTTCCGAGTTGTCGACGCGGACCGCCAATACATTCGCGCCGGCGAAGTTCAAACCCTGTGTCAGGTCGAACGTGAATGACGTGTAGCCGTACGGATGCGTCCCCAGTTTCTGGCCATTCAGATACACCGTCGCATCGCGATACACCCCGTCAAACTCGACGCTCACGCGTTTACCTTTCCAACTAGCGGGAGCATGAAACGTCTTGCGATACCATCCAATTCCTGCTGGAAAGTATCCTTCGCCTCCTCCGCCCGGATTCCCCTTTTCGGGGGCGCTTTCAATGCTCCAGTCGTGAGGCAGATCGACTGTGCGCCACGAGGAATCGACAAACGCAATCGCCTCCGCTCCGCTCGGATCTCCCAAAAAGAACTTCCAACTAGCATCGGCCGCGAGCTCCTGCCGCGGCGAACTGGTGTCGGCATTCATCGCGGCTGGCGCGAACAACGCAACGATAACGGCCATAACGACGAGGGTATGTTTTTTGACAGACATCATGGAGACTTCTTTCTGCGTGGCCGCTTTCGGTCATACCGCGGGCTTTCGAATTCGCGCAAACAATCAGCCGGGGAGCACGCCATTCATTTTGTTTGTAATCATGCGAGCAGCAAAGCTCGGGCTGAGACGATGGAAGATGTTCATGACGGCCGAGTCTCGTCCAACGAAGACGTGAGGGGCATCGCGTTCCATCGCATGCACGATGATCTCCGCCGCTTTGCGGGCCGGCATCGGCTTCATCGAGCCCTTTTGTTCGGCTTGTCTGGACGGTGTACTGACGCCGGAATTTGCCGTGATATCGGTCGCAATGGCGCCTGGAAACACCACGGTCACCCGGACATTGGTGTCGATCAATTCGGCTGCCAGACCTTCTGTGAGCAATCTCACCCCTGCTTTCGCGGCGCAGTAGATTGTTTGACCTGGAACGGGAACGAACCCGCCCATGCTCGAAAGATTCACAATGTGCGCCTCAGGGCGCTTCAGCAGGTAAGGCAGAAAAGCCTTGGCAACATAGAGGGTTCCGAGGAGATTTACGTTCAGCACGCGTTCGATCGTCGGGTAGTCGAGATCATTTACCCGGACGAATGGCTGGATGATTCCAGCGTTATTGATCAGACCATCGACCGCCCCGAAGCGAGCGCATACCCGTTCCGGTAAGGCCTCAACCGCCGGCCGATCAGCAATGTTCGTCGCGATTGGCTCGAATTCTGAGGCGTGGCTTCCGGCCAAACGTGCGGTTTCGGACAGAGCTGTCGTATTCAGGTCCACTCCGGCTACCTTTGCGCGCTTTGCAAGAAGCAGGAGTGACAGCTCACGCCCGATTCCGCTCCCTGCGCCGGTAACCGCGATGATCTTTCCGTTAACTTTCATGTTTCAATCCAACTCACCGGTTCGAGGTTTGTGAGGCTCAAGGCGACTACTTCGCTGGAGAATCCGTGTCTCTCACTGCGGTGAAATCGCCATCCAGCGACATTTCTGCCACATGAGCAGCACCAGTAAGCTTTCCGTCGGGCGACATTGCGCCGTCGTAAGAAACTGTAAGAGGCGATCCGTTGTAATCGGTCTTAAAACTCCAGCTCACCTTGCTGCCTTCAACTTTGCCGGTAACGTTGTACTTGCCGTTGTCTCCTTCGCATTCTCCTGTCAGTTCCGCGTCTTTTTGAGTGAAGTTACAGGTCGAGTCCGACTCCTGCACCATGACGGTGTGGATCTTCCACTTGCCGGTGACGGAAGCCGGAGTCTGTGCCTGGGCAAGGCCGGCGGCAGCGAAGGCGAGGAGAGTGAGAGCAATTTTCATTTGAGTTCCTTTCAAAGTGAGAGTTGGGATGAGATGCGCCGCAGGCGATCTGAACCTGCTGAGCCAATGGGATCGAGCTAGCCATGTTGCGTAGGCGCGCGACCCAGTTTCTTCGTGAAATGCAGAAATGCGAGAGCGCAGGGCGAATATCCCCCGGGGTCCCCTTTTGTGAATTCTCCGGTGTCCGGATTGAGCTGCTGAGCGAACTTTCCTGAACGCACAATCGCTTCGCACCAGCGTTCCATCAGGAGGTGAAGATCTTTTGATTTGCCGTAAAACTCCATCCAGCGCAAAACGCGCAGTGCGGTCAGCGCTTGCGAAGCCCCTCCCCAGGAGTTCATAGGGATTGAGCGCACGAAAAGAGGGTCGTTCAAGGCAATGCTCGGAAATGGATACTGCGCCCAGTAGGCCTTGGGATTGTGGAGCTGGTGGTCCCACAGCGCGTGGAAGATCTTCCGCTCATGCGGAACATCGGGGCGCAGCACATGTTCCGACGGCACACGGCAGTTCGCAACCGACCGCACGCGGACGAAGCTGCCGTCGGGCGCAACATCGTAGAAGCTTGCGTCCTCCTCGCACCAGAGCTTTTCGAGGATAAGCTCGCGAATGCGGTCGGCATCTTCGGTCCACTTGTCGGCTTCCGGCTGTTTGCCGAGAGCTTTGGCCATCTCGCTCAAAGCAATTCGCGCGCCGAACGTCGTTGCGGAAAGATCGGGACAGAGGCGAGGGACCGTTTGGCCCTTGGGACAGTTCTTCGCATCGTGCCCCGGGCAATCATTCGACACACCCTTCCAACGAGGGCTGTTATCTTGCCCGGTGTCATATGTGCAGAACGCTTCAACCAGCCCCGTGCCCCGTGTGTCACGGTATTGCCGGAGCCAGGCATCCCATCGAGCACATGACTTATATGCTTCCGAGAGGAACGCCTCGTCCTTCGCGATCTGCGCGACCTCCCAGGCTGTCGCTGCAATGGGTACAACCATCTGAATCATCGACCAGCCGATTCCCCACTTGGTCACATTGGCGGGTAGTTGACCATCTTCACGCTGGTTCGCGAAGAAGGCTCGATGCGTATTGATCGCAACTTGAAGAGGCGATGGTCCGTTCGTCACGGGCGCCACGAACTCCGCCAATTGAGCGTAGGCCAGGCTTTCATGGGGACCGCACTCCATCCATGTGCCTCGATAGACCGAGCCCTCCTGCAGCACCGGTTGGTCAAACTTGGGCATCTTCTGCACATTGCCGGCCAGCACCGCCAGGGCTGCATCCCAGGTTTTTCTCCAGGCTGCCGCGTCAGGCGCCTGCGACCACAGGTCAGGGAGAGTTGCAACTGCTCCTGTAGCCAGGCCGGATTTGAGAAAGGTGCGCCGCTTCATATCAAAAGCTCCTGGACTGCTCTATTGGATGACAGCAAATTTCCCCGTCGCTGACGCCGTAGAGTCTTCCCCGACCCAGAAATCGAAGTCCGCGGTATCCTGGATCCAGGCCTTTTTCGCTTCACTCCAATACGAGAGGTCCTCCCCGCCCAAAGTGAAATGCACAGCTTTAGTCTCATGAGGCTTTAGCGGAACACGGTCAAACCCCTTCAACTCGCGGACGGGGCGGGAAGATGTACCGTATCGCTGATGGATGTAGAGCTGCGCGACCACATCCCCATCGACATTGCTACTGTTGGTCACTTGCGCCTCAACAGTGATTGTCTGTCCAATTCGAACGGAAGGGGCTGAAACTCGCGGTGCTGCGAAGTCGAACTTCGAGTAGCTTAGACCGTAGCCGAACGGAAACAGAGGCGTACTCGGAGCGTCCCAGTAGCGCTTGCCCTGGTTTTGCGGGTCCTGCGTTGCTGTGTGCGACAGATATATCGGTATCTGATTTGCATCGCGCGGCCAGGTCATGGGCAGCTTGCCGCCGGGATTCGCAGTACCGAACAAGAGGTCTGCAATCGCGTGGCCTCCTTCCGTCCCTGGATACCACGCGTCGAGAATGGCTGGAATATGCTCTGCCTCCCACGAGATCGTAAGCGGGCGGCCGGCCATCAATACCAGCACAACCGGCTTGCCGAGCTCCGCTAGCTTCTTCAACAGCTCTTCTTGCCGGCCCGGAAGATCGAGCGACGCGCGTGAAGCCGCTTCACCGCTCATGTTCCCCATTTCACCCATAACGGCAATGACAAGGTCCGAATCACGTGCGACATCGATGGCGTGCGCCAGTTGCGCGTCCGATTCTTCCTGAGTCCATGGTGCCTGCGGCTTTTCTTTGAGGAACAGATCGAATGGCGACCCATAAAGGCGCCGGAGCTGAACGCCCTGCGCGTAGGTGACCGAATCGAATCTCTTGGACTCTTCCAGGGCTTGACGGACCGTCACCGTTTCGTCAACATTTTCCCGTGTGAGCCATGGCCCGAGGGTGTTCTGCTTGGAGTCCGCCAGCGGCCCGATCAGTGCGACCTTCTTGTAGGCGTTTGTGCGAAGCGGCAGGAGATTGTCTGCGTTTTTGAGTAGTACGGCAGAGCGTTCTGCGGCGTTCCTGGCAGCCTTCAACAGCGGTTGCCGGTCAAAGTTGACGGCTGCTGATTCGTCAATGTATGGACGATCGAAGAGTCCCAGATGATATTTCAACTTCAACATCCGGCGGACAGAACGATCCAGTTCCTGGACGTTGACCGTCCCATCTTTCCCCGCGGCGAGCAACCCGCTCACGTTGCCGAAGTTTGACATCTGCAAATCGACGCCTGCGGCAAGAGCGCGCGTGCCGGCGTCTTCCTGATCCTTGGCGAACCCATGCGCAACCAAGTCGGTGACAGCATTGTTGTCGCTGACCACGATTCCCTTGAAGCCCCACTCACTTCGCAGAACGTCCGTCAATAGCCAGTGATTGCCGGTAGCCGGCACGTCGTTCAGATCCATATATGCACTCATGACGGAACCAGCGCCGGCATCAATCGCTGCCTTGAAGGGCTTTAGCACCACATTGCGAAGGACACTCTCGGGAAGCAGCGCCTCATCGTGATCGCGGCCGCCTTCTGAGTAGCCGTAGCCCGCAAAGTGCTTCAGCGAAACTACCATGTGATCGCCATCCACTGGCCCCGTGCCCTGATATCCGCGCGTCTGCGCCACCGCCACTTTTGCACCGAGATACGGATCTTCGCCGGCCCCCTCGATGATGCGGCCCCATCGCGGATCGCGTGCAATATCGACCATGGGCGAGGCAGCCCATTGCAGACCGGCATTTCGTGCCACCTTGGCGACCATGCGTTGTTCGTTCTCGATCATCGGCATGTCCCAGGAGGCTGCCGTGGCGATAGGCACCGGGAATGTGACGCCATAGCCGTGGATGACATCCATCATGAAAATAAGCGGGATGTGCAGCCGCGATTCTTCAATGGCCAGATGCTGCAGCCGATTGATCTCTGCCGGATCTGTCTCCCAGACATAGGCCCCTATCTCTCCGTTGACCACGCGTTGGTCCGACCTGGCGTTCTTGACGAAATGGAACGACTGGGTCAGCTGGCCGATCTTCTCCTCGACCGTCATCTGCCTCAGCAGTGCCTCCACCTTGCGATCGATCTCACGATCGGTCACACGGGAACTCTGCGGCGAAGCGCAAGGCGCCGCCAACAGTACCGTGATTGCCATGATCGCTAGAGCGCGAGGGCGTCTGACCGGTCTCATGAGGAGAGAATAGAATGACACTAAGTGCCATGTCAATATAAAAACTACATATTGGCATCAAGTGACATCAGTGTTATTCTCGATCTATCATGCATACCGCTTCGCAAGCCTTGTCCGTGGACGTGCCCGCCCGAACCAGCCTTCAGGAACGCAAACAGGAGTTCGCGCGCAACGCAATCTGGGATGCGGCAATTGATCTTTTCTTCGAAAAGGGTTTCGACGAGACCACCGTCGATGAGATCGCGGTGCGAGCCGGCACCTCCCGCCGCTCATTCTTCCGCCACTTCGAGTCCAAGAGCGACCTGATGGCGCAACCCGTTGTCGAATGGGGTGCTTCGCTCATCAGCGCAATCGATTCCTGCCCGCCTTCGTTGTCTATCGGGGAAGTCTTCTGTGAAGTGGTCTTCAAAGTTGCTCAGAAGTCGGCTTCCAATCCTAGGTCGGGCAAGCTGATGCAGATTGCCGGCAAATATCCCGCGGCGCGCGAAGCACAGCTTTCGCGGTTTGCCGCGGTGCAGGATCGGGTCACGCAGGCCTTCAGCAAACGGTGCAGAGACGGCGCAACGGCGCATCTGCTGGCAGGGCTGGTTTTCGCTGTGCTAGGCACCACCCATCAGGTCTGGTTCGAGAAAGGCGAGAAAGACATCTCAGCCACCGCGCAGAAGACGTTCTCTTCACTTTCAAAGATCGTCAGCGACATGGACCGCGCCCAGGCACACAGGTGCATCGTGGAAAAGAGTCGGTGAGGTCCCGTTGCCACTATCGGGGCCCCGGCTATCAACGTGAAGCCACGTAATCGAGGGCTCAATCGGAGCCGAAGTTCGAGACTCCCTATCGTGGGATTGTTCGAGGTCTCAGTCTTACTTGCAGGCCCGTCCATTGACCGTTCGAAAGGGCACGGGAAACGCCGTTCACGTCCCTGGCCGTATAGTCGTGAGCCTTGATCGGAAATGCATCGGGGCGAGTGGTCGCAGCCACCCCTCCTGTTCGCATAGCTGCCCCGGGGCATTTTCGATAAGGAGACTAGAAGGAAGGCGGTGGCAGTGGTGGGCGCTGCTATGGAGCTAGTGGCGGGATTTGGCGCGCGATGGGGGGAGCATACATCGCTCAAAATTTCGTGAACCACATGCAATCAGGAGTGGTTCATGAGTTCGCAAGATCGCAAGTCTCGCAACGGGTCAACTCGAATGTTCGGTGTGTCACAGGTGTGGGAAGCTCAGCCGATTAGGAGATCGGGCAATCAATTTAGGCTCGAACTCGCCACCGTGAATCGCAAGAATGGGCGTTGTCGGATTGTCGGGATTTTGAGCCTCACAGGCTGGAAAGGGTGCAAAAGCTGCAAAGAATGCAGATATTTGTCGCGTGTCCGACCAGCGCAAGTGATTGACGGCTAAGTGAGTTATTGAATGGAATGGCTTTGAGGGATTTTCTGGCGGAGAGAGGGGGATTCGAACCCCCGATAGAGCTTTTGACCCTATAACGGTTTAGCAAACCGCCGCCTTCAGCCACTCGGCCATCTCTCCGGGTCTGAGAGGGATTATACCGGACTTTCCGCGAGGATGCGCCAGGAACTCTCAGAGGGAAACGGAAGGGCGGTCTGGCGTGACCTACCACGGTGGGAGAATCACGCCATCACCCTGGCTCACAAATTGAGGGAGGTGAAGCAGGACGCGCCGCGGCAGTCCGCCACGGCGCTCCCTGTTCAACTAGACCAGCTTCGCGTCGAGGGTGATGTCGGTGTTGTTGGCGAAGAGCTTGGAGATGGGGCAGCCCGCCTTCGCGTCCGCCGCGGCCTTGTCGAACTGCTCTTTGGTTGCGCCGGGAACGGTGGCTGTGGTGGTCAGAGCAATCTTGGTGACGGCAAAGCCGCCATCGGTCTTGGCCAGGGTGACGGCGGCGTGGGTCTCGATCTTGTCGGGCGTCAGTCCGGCACCCCCCAACTGCGCTCCCAGCGCCATTGAGAAGCAGCTGGCATGCGCCGCCGCGATCAGCTCTTCCGGCGTGGTACCCGAGTCGGCGCCCTCAAATCGCGTGGCGAATGAGTAATTTGCGTTGCTCAACACGCCTGTCGCCGTGGAAATGGTGCCCTTGCCTTCTTTCAGTGAACCTGTCCAAACCGCACTTGCCTTGCTTGCCATTCGTTCCTCCTTGTTGGGGTGAAGAGAGTCGTGGTTTAACCGTAATCCTGTCGCGCCGTCTTGTGGGAAGCACGAACGAGCGGCGCAGAATTCGAATCATAGGGGTGATGCTTCAGGAACCTGCCGGGATGCTGCCAGGCAGAGTTACCCCCTTCTCCATGCTAATCTCTCACCCATGCTGCCGCAGCTACCCAGCGCCCTGAACCCAGATTTCGTCTCGGATTCCGGCCTACGTCCTGCCCCATCTTTGAGCGCAGACAAACTCGATGTCGATACGGCCCAAGATCGGGTCGACCACCACTCCCAAATCTGCCCAACCTGCGGCCACCGGCTTACCGGTCATCATTGCAAGATGGTCTGCATCCAGTGCGGCTATTTCCTGAGTTGTGTCGATTACTACTGATGCAGCTGGCGACCGACCCAGGGTCACTTTTGATCGGATCGACGGACGCGCTGGACAGCGATAGTTGGCGTGTCTGAGAATGCCGTGGGCGGAGAATTGCGCCAATACCGTTTCATTTTTCAGGGGGATCGGATGCCGCAATTGAATCCGCGGGTAAAAACTTACGATGTCTGCATCATCGGGTCCGGGGCGGGCGGCGGCACCGCCGCCAAAGTGCTGACCGAAGGTGGACTCGATGTGGTGATGCTCGAAGCTGGCCCGCAACTCCATCCGGAGACGGATTTCAAAGAACACGTCTGGCCCTACGAACTCGCGCACCGCGGCGCCGATGTGGGCGGCAAAGGGCGCTTGCAGATGAACGATGAATTCATGGCGCCGAACGGGTTCTGGGACATCGAGGGGGAACCATACACAACGGCGCCGGGGTCGAAGTTCAGGTGGTTTCGCTCGCGAATTGAGGGCGGCCGGACGAATCACTGGGGACGCATCGCGCTGCGATTCGGGCCTGCAGATTTCAAAGCGCACTCGACAGACGGCATGGGGGACGACTGGCCCATCACCTACGAAGAACTGGCGCCATATTACGACAAGGTGGAAGCGTTTATCGGAGTATTCGGCTCGAAGGAGAATATTCCGAATTCGCCCGATGGGGTGTTTCTGCCGCCGCCCAGGCCGCGCTGCACAGAGACTCTGATCAAGAAGGCCTGCGATCACCTGAACATCACCTGTATTCCATCGCGCCTGGCGATCCTGACCAAGCCACTCAACGGACGCGCGCCCTGCCACTACTGCGGGGAATGCGGCCGCGGCTGCATCACGGCTTCGAATTTCAGCTCCAGCCAGGTGATGATTCCGGTGGCGCAGGCGACGGGGCGTTTCACCCTGATTGCGAATGCGATGGCGCGGGAGTTGGTGGTCGGCAAAGACGGAACAGTGAAGGAAGTCTCCTACATCGACAAGGCCACGCATAGCGAACAGCGCGTGCGGGCGCGAGCCTTCGTCGTGGCGGCGAGCGCCTGCGAGTCGGCCCGACTGTTGTTGAATTCGCGTTCCACGAGTTTCTCGAACGGCCTGGCCAACTCGTCAGGCGTCGTCGGGCGGTATCTCACCGACTCGGTAGGCAGTGACATGGGGGGTTACTTCCCGCAATTGGAGAAGATACCCCGCCACAATCATGACGGTGTGGGCGGGATGCACATGTACATGCCGTGGTGGAGGTTTGGAAGGAAGAACGAGTTTCTGCGCGGCTACCACATCGAATTTGGCGGTGGCCCGGGGATGCCGGGTGTCGGCCACTTCGATGGAGTGTGCGGGAAGTATGAAGGCTATGGCACGTCACTCAAGCAGCAGTGCCGGCGCTCGTACGGCACGACCATAGGGTTTGCGGGCCGGGGCGAGATGATTCCCAATGAGAAGACGTACTGCGACATCGATCCTGACGTGGTTGATCGGTGGGGCATTCCTGTTCTGCGATTCCATTGGCAGTGGGGCGAGAACGAGATGAAGATGGCCGAAGATATGCAAGTGACGTTTCGCGCAATCATTGAGGCCGCTGGAGGGACTGTTCTTGGGGGAGGCGGACCGGCGCAAAGCCACATTTCAGAGGGTGGCGCGATCATCCATGAATTGGGCACCGTGAGAATGGGAAAGGATCCAAAAACGTCGGCGCTGAATGAGCATTGCCAGGCTCACGATGTGAAGAATCTGTTTGTTGCCGATGCGGCGCCGTTTGTTACCAATCCCGACAAGAACCCGACGCTCAGTATTATGGCGCTTTCGTGGAGAACTGCAGAGCATGTGATCGCTCAAGCGAAGAGGGGAGATATCTAAGATGACTCTCCCATTTTCGCGTCGGGATATGTTGAAGTCGCTGAGCATGGGCGCCGCCTACACGGTGATGAGCACCATTCCGATGGAAACAGCCGCATACGCTCACGGCTTGATTGCCAGCGAGAAGTCAGCTACGAAGGGTGTTTATCTGCCCAAATATTTTTCCCCGCACCAGTACAAGACACTGCAAGTGTTATGCGAGACGATCATGCCACCGGACAGTGATTCGGGCGGCGCGATGGAGGCGGGCGCACCCGAGTTCATCGACCTGCTTACGAGTGAAAACCCGGCATACCAACTGATCCTGGGTGGCGGCCTGATGTGGCTTGATTCCAGTTGTGCAGACCGGTACGGCAAGCCCTATTCCGACTGCGCCGCGCAACAGCAGAAAGAGATGCTTGATCTGATCGCGTTTCGCGATCATGGCGTGCAGGATCCCAGCCTGACGCAGGGGATCGAGTTCTTCTCCTTTCTGCGCAATCTGACCGCGGATGGATTTTTCACCAGCAAGATCGGTATCGCCTACCTGGGTTATATCGGAAATACCTTTTTGATGGATTTCCCTGGCTGCCCGCCCGTGGAAGGTGTTTGATCTGTACACGGTGGGCTCTCGACGCAACGGTAAATCCAGTTGCAACCCAGTAAGTCCCGAATGATTGGAACATCATCAAGCGAAATGAGGATATCTGTACGCATGAGTGGGTTGAACCGGAAGTTGACCGCTGTATGCAGCCTGGCCGTCGTCGCTCCAATGGCGCTGTCATCGATTGGAAGAGCGCAGACCGCTCCGGACTCGCCGTCAGGCGGCGTTTCACTCTTCAAAAACAATTGCGCCATTTGCCACGGAGACAACGGTGCGGGTTCGGCTTTGGGCGCCAGGCTTCATACGCCTGATTTACGCAGCGCTGAGATTCACAAGAAGGCGCCCGCCGAACTGGCGCACAGCATCAGCGCGGGGAAAAACAACATGCCGGCATTTGCCGACAAACTGAGCGGCGATGAGATTCAGAAACTGGTTGAATATGTCCGCCACTTGCACGGTTGAGCAGTTTAGTCGAGCGGAGTGCGCGACGGCCGCAGGCGTAAGTTTGCGACATGGCTAGCCCGTCGCTGTCGTCCATCCTCATGCAGATATTCGCGAAGGTGACCGCTTCCTGTACGACGTGTTTCACGCTGTGGCGGCGGGACCATCTTGGTCGAGCACAGTGATTGTCATCAATTTCGATGAATGGGGCGGTTTCTTCGAGCACGTCCCGCCGATGCGGGGTCGCGCCGATTTTCCCACAGCCGCAAACCCAATCCAGGGTCCGCCTCGGCATGTACGATTGAAACTGATCCATTATGAATAACGACCTGCTGCTCTCTCCTGCAATTCTCCTTCATATTGCACAGACCTTGAACGTGCCCATGCGTGGACTCACCGCGGTCATCCAACTGCTCGATGATGGGGGCACGGTTCCGTTTATAGCGCGCTATCGCAAAGAGGCGACCGGCAATCTCGATGAGGTGCAAATCAGCGCAATTGAAGAGAAGCTCGCCTACTTCCGAGACCTGACGGAGCGAAGGGCAGCCATCTTGTCCTCGATCGCGGAACAGGGCAAGTTGAGCGATGACTTGAGGGCGCGCATCGAGGCCACCTTTGACAAGAGTGAGTTGGAAGATCTCTATCTTCCCTACCGGCCCAAGCGGCGCACCAAGGCCACGATTGCGCGGGAAAAGGGATTGGAGCCATTGGCCCTCTATCTTTGGCAACAGCAACCGGCCGCACAATCCCTCGCGAGCTTTGCCTCGACCTTTGTAAACGCTGACATGGGCGTGACCACATCCTCTGAGGCGATGGAAGGTGCACGGCACATCGTCGCCGAGTGGATCAGTGAAGATGCCGAAGTACGCAAGTCTTTGCGGCGCCTCCTCTTTGAGGAAGGAGTTCGTCGTAAGCCGCAGGATTGCCGACGCGCCCGATGAACCTGAAAAATTCAAAATGTATTATGACTTCAAAGAGCCGGTGAAGACGATCCCTTCGCATCGCATGCTGGCGATCCGCCGTGGTGAAGCGGAGAATGTTCTCTACTTCCTCATTGAGGTTGAGCCGGAGCGGCCGATCGGCGTGATGCGGCGGCGGGTGCTTCGCGAGAATGGCGATTGGACACCTGAACTGGAGAAGGCCATTGACGACGCGTGGAAACGGTTGTTGAACTCTTCGATCCAGGGCGAGGTTCGACTGGAACTTAAGCGGCGCTCCGACGCGGAAGCGATTCATGTATTCCGCGACAATCTTGCCAATTTACTGATGTCTCCTCCCGCGGGCGCGATCAGTGTACTGGGCATCGACCCGGGCCTGCGCACGGGCTGCAAGGTAGCCGTTGTGGATGCGACGGGCAAGCTGCTGGCCCACGATGTGCTCTATCTTCATACATCGAAGCACGGCAATGCAGAGTCCGTTTCGAAACTCGAAGGTTTGCTGCAGCGCCATCCCGTGCGCGCCATTGCCATCGGCAATGGAACGGCGTCCCGCGAGACAGACGCCTTCGTTCGCGAGTTTCTGCGAGACAAGAAGATGGAAGGGATCATCTGCGCGTCGGTGAGCGAATCGGGCGCCAGCGTCTACTCGGCCTCCGATGTCGCGCGGCAGGAGTTCCCCGATCTTGATCTGACGGTGCGCGGCGCCATTTCCATTGCTCGCCGGCTGCAGGATCCGTTGTCGGAACTGGTCAAAGTGGATCCCAAATCGATCGGGGTAGGCCAGTACCAGCATGATGTCGATCAACGCCAGTTGAACGATTCGCTAGAGGATGTGGTGGAGAGTTGCGTCAATCGCGTGGGCGTCGATCTGAATACGTCGTCCTGGACGCTGCTGCGTTTTGTTGCCGGAATTACCGAGCGCATCGCGCAAAACATTGTGACCCACCGCAACGAGAAGGGCGGTTTCCGATCGCGAGCACAGGTACTCGAAGTTCCGGGAATCGGCCCGAAGACTTTTGAGCAGGCGGCCGGCTTCCTGCGCATTCGGGACGGGGATAACCCGCTCGATATGACGGCTGTCCATCCCGAGTCCTATCCGGTGGTTGAGCAGATTGCGGTTTCACTCAAGACGTCGATTCAACAAATCATCCGCCAGCCGGAACTTCTAAAGCGGCTCGATCAGAAAGCGCTGTCGGTCGGCACTTACACCATGACCGACATTCTGGCTGAATTGCAGAAGCCGGGCCGCGATCCGCGCGACAGGTTTGTGGCCGCTGCGTTCGACGATTCGGTGCGGGAGATCTCCGATGTGCAGGCCGGGATGGTTCTGGAGGGCACGGTCACGAATGTGACGAAGTTTGGCGCCTTTGTTGATATCGGAGTTCATCAGGATGGGCTGATTCATATCAGTGAACTTTCGAATCGGTTTATCAAGGAACCATCGGAAGTTGTGAAGGCCGGTCAAATCGTAAAGGTGAAGGTGTTGAACGTCGACGCGCGAGCCAAGCGCATCGCGCTTTCTTTGAAGGCCCTGGAACCATCTTCATCGCGTAAGCCGTTCAAACCAGACGTGAAGGGCCAAGAACCGCAACCACGCCTTGAGGACAAGCTGGCAGCACTTGCCACGCGATGGGGCGGCAGGACCCAGAATCGATGAATGCCGCAACTATATTAATCGGAGGCGTCGTCGGCGTGCCCATTTTCAGCGAGCGGAAGTTAACTCGCCCTCCGTCGTCATGCCGCGGTTTCGTACCCTTGCAGCCGTTGCGAAATCATTGGGGATGATTGCGCGGCCGGTGTCTGGTACTTTATCAATCAAGTACAAGTGAAGCTCGATGGAGCCTGTACCCCGTCGGTCCCGGCTGATTCTGCTGTCGCAGTTCCCGCTGTTGATTCTAGCTCCGAGGTTCGAGGCGTATGCGTCTTTCGATAGCTGCTGCCCTTGCGTGCGCCATGACCGCGCACGCGCTGGATTCCGAACATTCTCTGCCCGGCTACACTCGCACAGATTCCGCAAGCGAAGTGCAGTGGGAGCAGAAGTTTCGCGAGCTTCCTGACCGCGATCATATTCGCGAAAACATGCGCCGGCTCTCGGCGCGGCCGCACCATGTCGGCTCGCCGTACGACAAGGACAATGCCGAATGGCTTCTGGCGCAGTTGAAGTCATACGGGCTCGATGCGCAGATCGAGACCTTCTCCACGCTATTTCCAACCCCGAAGTCGCGCCTGCTTGAGCTGCTGGGGCCGACTCCGTTCAAGGCCGCCCTGCGGGAGCCTCCGGTCAGCGTGGACCCAACCTCCAGCCAGACTGACGAGCAACTTCCGACCTACAATGCCTTCTCCCGGGACGGAGATGTAACCGCTCCGGTGGTATATGTCAACTATGGCCGGCCGGACGACTACGAGGTCCTTGATCGCATGGGAGTTTCGGTCAAAGGAGCGATCGTGATTGCCCGCTATGGCATGAGTTGGCGCGGCATCAAGCCTAAAGTGGCAGCTGAGCATGGCGCCGTTGGATGCATCATCTATTCCGACCCACACGAAGACGGTTTCTTCGCCGGTGAATCTTATCCGCAAGGGCCGATGCGGCCGCAAGACGGCGTACAACGCGGTAGCGTGATGGATATGCCGGTGTACCCAGGCGATCCGCAGACGCCGGGAGTGGGGTCCGTACCGGGCGCGAAACTGATTCCACTCGACCAGGTGCAGACCATTACCAAGATTCCCGTGCTGCCGATCTCGTATGCCGACGCAACACCGTTCCTGAAAGCACTGGGAGGCGAAACGGTTCCGGAGGCGTGGCGCGGCGGATTGCCATTCACTTATCACGTGGGACCGAGCACGGTGAAGGCGCACCTGGCCGTCGCATTCAATTGGGATCGTAAGCCGTTGTATGACGTGATCGCGCGCATCCCCGGGAGCAAATATCCCGATCAGTGGGTGATCCGCGGCAATCACCACGATGCCTGGGTGAATGGCGCCGAAGACCCGCTCTCCGGCACCAGCCCGGAATTGGAAGAGGCCCGCGCATTGGGAGATCTCCTCAAGCAGGGATGGAAGCCTGAGCGAACGGTGATTTACTGCTTCTGGGATGGAGAAGAGCCGGCGCTGCTGGGTTCGACGGAGTGGGCGGAGACGCATGCGGAGGAACTAACGCAACATGCGGTCGCGTATTTCAATTCGGACGGCAATGGGCGCGGGTTTCTCTTCGCCGGCGGTTCGCATTCGCTGGAGAATTTCATCAACGATGTGGCCAAGGACATCCAAGACCCGGAGACGAAGATGACGGTCTGGAAGCGCGCGCGTCTGGCTCACATTTCCCGCGCTACGGGGAAGGATCGGGATGAGATTCGTTCACGCACGGATGCGCGCATCCCCGCGCTGGGATCGGGTTCTGATTACACCGTATTTCTGGACCACCTGGGTATCGCGAGCGCTGATATCGGTTACGGCGGTGAGGACCAGGGCGGCCAGTACCACTCGATCTATGACGATTTTTACTATTACACCCATTTCCTGGATACCGATTTCAGCTACGGGCGCGCCTTGGCCCAGACTGTGGGCACTATGGTGATGCGCATGGCCGATGCCGACATCCTGCCCTATCAGTTCTCCGATCTTGCCGACACGGTGCATCTCTATCTCACGCAACTGAAGACGCTGGCGAGCGACAAGCGCGATGATGCAAAGGAACGCAACCGGGAGATCGACGAGGGTGTGTATCAGGCGCTCTATGATCCCAAGAAGCACATGGTCCCTCCGCCGGTTGAAGAGATTCCGCCGTATCTCAACTTCTCACCCCTGGAGCAGGCCTCAGATGACCTGACAGAAGCTGCAAAGGCCTATGATCATGCCTTCTCGAGTGCCGATGGTGTTGCCCCTCCTGATTTGAATCCTGATCTTATTCGCAGCGAGCGCCTCCTCACCGATTCGAGGGGTCTGCCGAATCGTCCCTGGTTTGAGCACTTGCTTTATGCGCCGGGGTTCTACACGGGCTATGGTGTAAAGACGATGCCTGGGGTGCGCGAGGCGATCGAGCAGAAAAAATGGCCGGAGGCCAACGAGCAGATCGTGCGCGCTGCGGCGGCCATTGAACGCGAGGCCGATCTTCTAAAGCAGGCCGCCAATCTGTTGCCGAAGAAGACTTCGGACTAAAGATGGGTACTAGAAAATTAGTCGATTGTGCGCAATGTCTTTTGGGCGGCAGGTGGGCCACTTTTTCCAATCGGGGACGTTGTGAATCTGCAGCCGTAGAATGCGGATAAGCCGAGTCGAGCGGAACGCCATGCAATTTCTATCACGCATTGATGCTTGACTGGCAAAGTCTCGCATGTTAATTTCGAGCAACATCATCGCGGGAGACCTATTGCTTTACGGGCCCGCGCAGCCAGTATTCCTGTTTTTGGCTTCACGTTCAGATATCCCCGTTGTGCTTCAAGCAGCACCCAGTTCTTTCTCCGAAACCAGAGCTGTAAGTCGGATCGGTTGAAATCGAGTTGTATCCGCACCTCCAGACAGGAATGGACGTGCGGATCGAACTGCTTCATTTCTTTTACTTTTTCAATGTCTTAGATGTTGCGCCGTCGCGCTGCGCCTGCGCGCTCGTGTACTGTCATGGCGCTCCCTTTGCAGGGCTGAGTGCGAGGGCGGCGGTTTTGTCTTCATTACGTAGAGTCTTTCTGTCGACGAGCCTCGCGAGAGTCGCCGAGCAGGACCATCTTTCTCTCTTGAGCTCGAGTACATTCATCCAACGCGGTGCTGTTGCGAAGAAGGCATCAGCCCTGGGCTCCTGCATATCTGACGGATGCAGTTCACAAAGGTACTGACCTTGATCCGCATTGTTCTGTGATTTCAACCACGGGCTAAAGCAAAGGGAGGCATTGATGACGCAGCAACTTTCTAAATGGCCGCTCCTCGCAGTCGTTTTGTTGACGCTGACATGGGTGAGCGGAACCATTGCATTCGCGCAGGCCACAAACACGGGCACGATCGTTGGCGTGGTCAGGACCAAAGCGGCGCAGTCGTCCCGGACGCGACGTATCACCCTGACTGATACCTCAACCAACGCCTAGCGCACCACCGTGACCAGCCACACCGGCCAATATGTCTTTGTCAACGTTTCTCCGGGCTCCTACAACATCACTGCGAGCAAGACCGGATTCGAGATCGACAAAATCGCAAGGTCAAACCGTACAGGTCGGCACGCAAACCACCGCGAACTTCAAACTGCATGTCGGCAGCGCGCAGCAGACAGTCGAAGTGCAGGCAGCCGGAACCGACCTGCAGACCCTGAACGCAACCGTCGGCAGCACCGTTGAGCAGGAAGCGATCGCCCAGCTGCCCAGCCTTCTCCACGATGCCGGAACCTTCACCACCTTGCAGGCGGGCGTCAGCCCCGACGGCAGCGTGGCCGGCGCGGTGGTCGACCAAAGCACCTTCTCGCTGGACGGCGGCAACAACACCAATGACATGGACGGCAGCATGTCCGTCTACACGGGATCTTTCGCGGGCGATCCTACGGGCGGCGCCGCGTCAGAATCGCAGCGTCCTGCAGCAGGCCCCACGGGTGTGATGCCCACCCCGTCAGACAGCGTGGAAGAGTTCAAAGTAAACGCCACCGGACCAGACCGCCGACTTCAACAACTCCGCAGGCGCGCAGGTTGAAGTCGTGACCAAGCGCGGCACCAACCAGTGGCACGGCACGGGCTATGAGTACTACCTGGACAACAACTTCAGCGCCAACACCTGGCAGAATAATGCGCCGGGACCCGCATATGCGGCTCCTCCGGACTACCACTACAGCAAGTTTGGATTTGGCGGCGGCGGTCCGCTCATCCTCCCAAAAATTCTCGGCGGCAAGACCTATCTCTTTGCTCTTTACCAGGGATACCGCTTTCCGGAATCTGAAATATACGAGCGCACGGTTCCCTCGCGCGAATATGCGCAGCAGGTCATCGTCACCTTTAGCGGGACAACCTATGATCTGAAGGCCCTCGATCCGCGCGGCATCGGCATCAACCCGGTCGTTGCAGCAGATGTGGAACAAGTATGAACCAGCGGGGAACGACCCCAGTTGCGGATCAAACTCCGGATCAGACGTGCGACGGAGTCAACGAGATCGGCTTCAAGGCCAACCTTGAGCATCCCGCAAAAGGACAACTTTTTTGTCGGCCCGCCTGGACCACGACTTCGGCGAAAAGTGGCACTTGATGACCAGCTACCGCTATTACAAGCTGACCAAGGCGTCGACAACCAGGTGGATATCGGGGGATTCTTCACGGGCGACAAACTGGGCACGCCGGCCTCCGTCGCCAACCGTCCGCAGCAGCCGTGGTATCTTCGTGACCGGACTCACCACCAATATCACGCCGAGGCTCACCAACGATTTCCACTACAGCTTCTGCGCAACTACTGGTCGTGGTCCGACAACAATGCCCCGCCGCAAATTGCGGGACTGGGCGGAGCCTTGGAGCCGTTCGGTGAAACCGCAGGCAATGTCCTTGCCCCCTTCAATGTCAATACGCAGTCGATCCGCACCCGCTTCTGGGACGGCCAGGACCACTTCTTTCGTGACGACCTGACCTTCCTGAAGGGCAATCACCTCTGATCACTTTCGGCGGCCAATACCAGCACAACTTCAACTTCCATCAGCGCTCGGACAATGGCGGCGGCATCAACTTCACTCCCACCTACCAGCTCGGACGAGTGGCGGAACGGCTCCGGGAAATCTGACCTTTCGGCATCTGCAGGCCACAGGGCTATCCGACCGGTCCGACGGCCAGCCGTGTGGCGGCTGCAGCTCTATGGCATTGTGACCGCCTCCCAGGTAGCCTATACGCGCTCCGGACCCACTCTGGCCCTCAACCCGCCGCTGACCCACGCCTTCGACAAGAGCACCATCCCCTACTACAACGTCTACTTCAGCGACACCTGGCACATGAAGCCGTCGTTTCACGCTCACCTACGGCATGGGCTGGACGCTGGAGATGCCTCCGACCGAAGCGTCGGGCAAGCAGACGTGCTGGTGGACGCCAGCGACACGCCGGTCAAGACCCTGGACTATCTGGCGCAGCGCAAGGCCGCCGCTCTTGAAGGGCCAGGTCTACAACCCGGAACTCGGCTTTGCGCTGGTAGGCAACGTCGGCAACAGGCGACAAGTACCCCTACAATCCGTTCTATGGGTCGTTCAGCCCCCGCGTCGGCGCGGCCTGGAATCCGCATTTTGACGGCGACGGACTTCGGAAGCCACGTCTTCGGCCATGAAGGCACCGTCATCCGCGGTGGATACGGCCGCATCTACGGCCGCTGAATGGCGTCGACCTGGTGCTGGTGCCGCTGCTGGGCGTCGGCTTGATCCAGCCGGTGCAATGCACAGCAGGCTCTTGCCACCGGCGTGTGCGGTCCCGTCAATCCGCACCGCCACTACTGCCTTCCGCATTGGCGTAGACGGCGAACAGCGCTCCCTTGCCGGCGGCCAGCGCGACCCTGCCGCAACCCGTCTATCCGGGCTTAACAACGCCGAGAGAGCAGCGGCCGAGGGCCTCGATCCAAACTTCCGGCCGAACGTCTCCGACACGTTCGATCTGACGATCCAGCGCAAGATCAACCGCAGCCAACACCCTGGAAGTTGGTTATATCGGGCGCCTGATCCACCATGAATATCAGCCCGTCAATCTCAATGCTGTCCCGTACATGATGGTTCAGGGCGGCCAGTCTTCGCCACTGCCTATGCGCAACTTGGAAAACGCACTGGGTTGCGCCAAGTCGATGGGCGCTTGCATGGCAGCCGGTGCAGCCGGACCTCCGACCAGCATCACGCCCCAACCGTTCTTTGAAGCTGCGCTCGCAGGCACGGGTTATTGCACGGGATATGCCAGTTGCACCGCGGCAGTGGTCGCCAATGAGTTCGAGCAACCTCAGTCGGACAGTATGTCTGGAGTCTGTGGTCTGACCTCGACAACGGCGGGTTCAACTTCCCGCGCACCATGATGAACACCCCGATCCCCGGTTCGCAGTACGGTGGCCAGGCCTCAAGCGGTCTGGCTCTCAACGCCAGCATCGGCTACGGAAACTACAACGGCGGATTCATCACCCTGATCACCCAGAACTGGCACGGCCTGCTGATGCACAACAACTTCACCTACAGCAAGGCTCTGGGCACAGGCGCCGTCGTGCAGGCCATCCAGCGAATACACGCCCAACGATCCCTTCGACCTGCGCAAGATGTATGGCGTGCAGCCGTTCAACCGCAAGTTCGTCTACAACTCCTATCATGGTCTATGACGAGCCGTTCTTCAAAGGCCAGCAGGGCTTCCTCGGACGTGTGGCAGGCGGTTGGTCGCTCGCGCCCATCTTCACCACGGGCAGCGGCGAGCCGCTCTGGTGCAATAGCGTCGACAGATGGCCAGTCGTTCGGCGGCTCCGATGCGGCGAACTACTTCGACAACGAACAATGCGTCTTCACCAGCAAGTACACAGGCGGCGTGCACTCGCATTACGGTGTCGCAGGCGGAACCGACCCTTACGGGAACTCCGTAGGAACCGCGGTTGCCGGCCCCGGCGGCCAGGCCGTCAACATGTTCAAGGATCCGGTTGCGGTTTGGAATCATGGTTCGAGCCCCTATTCTGGGCATCGACACCAAGAACCCCGGCCTCGGTCCGATCATCGGTACGCCCTACTGGAACGTGGACATGAGCTTACAGAAGAGCGTCAAGGTCTTTGAGCGGGCTACGCTGACGTTCTCGATGATCTTCACCAACGTCTTCAACCACAACGTCCTTGCTCGATCCAGCAACTTCAACTCTCGAATCCATCAAGCTTCGGAGTGCAGAACACGCAGCTCAACAATCCGCGCAATATGGAGTTCGGCATGCGCGCCAGCTTCTAAACCGCGGTTACCGCCAGGAGGCCGACGCCGCGAGCGCCGGCCTCTCAGCGTTGCGTCAAGAGTCTTTGATCATTTGAGGCAGGATACCTGACCAGATGCTTAACGCGTCATCGCATAATGCACCTGCTCTTCGATGGCCGCGATCTGCAGCGGCGCTCGCTTTGCCCGGACCAGTGCCGCATTTACCTCGCTGAGGTCGGCGGATTTGAAATGCTGCCATGCCTCAATTTGAGCGTGGGCCGACCGGCTCATGGAATCAAAGATGGCGAGTGCCTGGGCGGGAGCGGCGCGGTGTCCGCTTTCAACCATGCGCAAGGCCACGCCTAATCCGGAGTTGGCCTGCGCAAGGCCGTCTTCGTCGTTGCCCTTCTCATGTTCTACCTTACCGCCGTCCTTGATTTGTTCAAGGTGAGCAAGCGCCTGATGAATCGCCTGCGACAGGTCGGGTGGATCGTCTTTGCCGCCAGAATTCAACTTCGTCAATTGCGTCTCGACGCTTTGAAGCTCGGCCATCGCCTTGCGGCTGGACAGAGTCTGCACATAGATGGAATCGGCCAGTGTGAACTGAGCGGATAACTCTGCATCGGTTGCCTCTACGCGCGGGTCCATGGTTACGCGCAGCGGGCGATCCATTTGTACGCCATCTACGATGAGGCGCACGGTGTATGCGCCTGGCGGCACACGCGGTCCTGGAGGGACAGCAGCCGAATCGTCGTCATCGTCGTCCATCCCCGTACCGGAACCACCGGAGGCGAGATCCCACACGAAGCGATGCTCCCCGGAGCTGGCTTCGAGGGCCTCGGGCTTTGGGAACCAACGCTCCGCGATAGGTAGTTGCGGTCGCGCAATGCTTGGTTTGTCGCTGCTTGAAAAATGGCGCAGCACACGGCCCTTCGTATCCAGGATCTGCAACACGACCTTCTGCACGTTGCCCTGCAGATAGTAGTCGAGAATCGCTCCATTGGGAGGATTGCTGGCCTGCGGCTCCTCAGGTGGAAGAGGTGTGCCCAGGAAGCCATCGTTATCGACGCGCACAGCCGGGGGAGGAGCATAGAGGTAAGCACGCGCATTCCGCGCTTCGGCGGCCTGGCGTAGAGGTGCGATGTCATCGAGCACCCAGAAGGAACGTCCGTGTGTGGCAACGATCAGGTCACTGCCGTTCAGGGTCATGTCGCGGATGGAAGTCACGGGCAAATTGAGATTGAGCGGCTGCCACTGGTCGCCGGCATCGAAGGAAACATAGATGCCGAATTCCGTTCCGGCGAACAAAAGGCTGCGCTGCTCTGTATCCTCTCGAACGGAGCGCAGAAAATGAGTTGGCGCGATGCCGCTGACGGCAAGCTTCCAGGTCTTCCCGTAGTCGTGTGTGATATAGAGGTAAGGCTTCCTGTCATCGAGCCGCGACCGGTCGACTGCGGCGTAGGCTGTCGCCGGGTCGAAGTGCGACGCTTCGATGAGGGAGATCCTGCTCCACGCGGAGAGCCCTGTTGGCGTGATGTCGCGCCAGGTCTTGCCGGCGTCGGTAGTGACGTGGATGCGCCCTGTGTCTGTCCCCGCCCAGATCAGCTGGGCATTGAGGGGTGAAGGAGCGATGGAGTAGACGACTCCGTATCCGCGCGCCTGGGCGTTGTCAACAGTCGCCGCGCCCGCGTCACTGGCGTTCGACACCGCGCCGGTCAGGTCCGGACTAATCTGTTGCCAGTGCAGGCCGCCGTCGCTCGTCTTCATCACGTACTGCGTGCCAAGGTACAGCGAGGTCTTGTCGGCCTGCGAAAACACCAGGACAGGCGTCCACGGGTCACGATACTTGCGCTTGTTGATGGGCAGGCTGAAGCCGCCCAGCGGCCAGGGTGTGATGTTCTGGCTGAAAGAGGTTCTGCGGTCAAAGCGCTGCACGTCTCCGTAGGTGCCGGATAGGTAGACCACATTCTCGTCTTTGGGATCAATGGCGATGTAACCGCTCTCGCTGCCGCCGGGAAGAAACCAGTCGCGGGTATCCAGATGACCATGGTCAGAGCGACTGTGTATGGCAATGGACCCGCTGTCCTGCTGGGCCCCATAGATGTTGTATGGGAAGCTGTGATCCGTGGTCACGTGATATAGCTGCGCGGTGGGCTGGTTGTACCAGGTTGTCCACGTCTTGCCGCGATCGAGACTGATGGTCGCGCCCTGGTCGACGCCCAGGGCAAGGTGCGATGGATTCTTGGAGTCCACCCAGATCTGGTGGTAGTCATCGCCTCCCGGTGCGCCGCGCACGATCTCGATGGTCTTGCCGCCATCTTCGGTCCGGTACAGAGCGACGTTGGGAATGTAGAGAACATCCGCGTTGGTGGGGTCGATGGCCAGCGAACTGAAATACCAGGCGCGACTGGTGAGCCGGGGATCGGCAGTGGCCAGCGCCCACGTGTCGCCCTGGTCATCGGAACGGTAGAGGCCGGAATGGCCGGGGCAATCGATCGTCGCATAGACGCGCCGCCCATCGGCGCTTACCGCAATGCCGGTGCGGCCCCACGCTCCCTCCGGTAGACCGTGTCCCGCGATGGCTGTCCAATGCGCACCGCCGTCGGTGGAGCGATAGAGCGCGTTGCCCGCACCTTCCAGAGGAGCATAGGTGCTCCACGGCGGGCGATGGGCATTCCACGTCGTGGCAAATAAAACCTGCGGCTCGCTGGTGGCCATCGCGATATCGGCGATGCCGGTGTCCGGGCCTTTATCGAGTACGCGTTGCCAGTGGTCGCCGCCATCGGTGGACTTGTAAACGCCGCGCTCTTCGCTGGGTCCATACGCATGCCCCAACACCCCGACGTACACCGTCCTTGCGTCTGTGGGATCGACAAGAATGCGGCTGATCTGTTGCGAGTCTTCGAGGCCGATGTGCTTCCACGTCGCCCCCCCATCGTCGCTGCGATACATGCCATCGCCCGATGCAAGGTCAGAACGAATGTCGGATTCTCCCGTGCCCGCGTACATCACCCTGGGGTCAGAAGGAGCAACAACGAGAGCGCCGATGGAGGCTACCGATTCATGGTCAAAGATCGGCTGCCACACTGTGCCGGCGTCGGTTGTCTTCCATACCCCGCCGTCTACGCTGCCGAAGAAGAAATCGGACCCGGAACCTGGCACTCCACTCACTGCGACTACGCGTCCGGCTCGAAAGGGGCCGACCAATCGCCACTGCAGACCGTTGTACATTTGCGGGGAAACATCCTGTGCGCGCATGACGGTCGGCGCAGCAAAGACAAGAATAGCGGCAGCCCATGCGCTGAATACACGCAGTGCGATAACAGAATTGCGAAGGGAAGTGGTCATCGTATTTTCGATTGTGAGGCAGTGGCGGGCGATGAGCAAGACGATTCGAGAATTCCTGTTCAGTTTGAACCGGGGTCAGAGTCGCTTATCCTTCCTTGCGCACGGTGCATTTCGAGGAGCGGCCGACCTCAGTATGCCATCGTATAGATATGTCATTGATGCCTGCGAAGCGGGACGGCAAACAGTTCCTGAACCCTGTACCTACGAACGTCGGCGGCATTTCTATCATGTTCAAGGTGGGCCCGAAGTTCTTCTTCGGTGCTGCAGCCCGGTCGCCGCAGAGTCCGCCCGGTCCCTTTCATACCGATACGAGCCTGTTCGCCACAATCCCCGTGTCCGGCTTGCGCATCACCTGGATCGGTCATTCGACATCGCTGGTTGAGATCGATGGTGTTCGCGTTCTCATCGATCCGGTGTGGGACGAACGGGCTGCCCCGACCGAGTGGGCGGGCCCGAAGCGTTTCTTTCCTGCGCCGCTCGCGCTTGAAGACCTGCCGCCAGTCGATGCCATCCTCATCTCTCACGACCACTATGATCATCTCGGTGCCGGAACGATTCAGCGACTCGCGCGCATGGAAACAATGCGGCAGACGAGATGGATCGCGCCCCTGGGCGTAGGGAGCATTCTTGCCCGCCTCGGTGTTGTTCGAGAGAGATGCATCGAGCTGAACTGGATGGATAAAACTCAAATCGGCTCTCTGCAGGTCATGGCGCTGCCGGCGCGTCACTTTTCCGGGCGCAGCCTTTTCAACCGATTCGAAACATTATGGGCGTCCTTCGTCCTCGCCGGACCGAAGCGAAGCGTTTACTACGGCGCGGATTCCGGAGAATGGCCGGGCTTCCAAGAGATCGGTGAGAGATTCGGGCCGTTCGATCTCAGCATGCTCGAGATTGGCGCGTTCGATCCCCTGTGGGCCGATATTCACATGGGTCCGGAAGGCGCGGTCCGCAGCTTTCGGGCGTTGGGCGGGCACGGTCTGCTGATGCCCATTCACTGGGGTCTGTTCGATCTCGCACTGCATCCTTGGAAACAGCCGATCGAAAGTATCTATTCTGTTGCCGGCGTGAAGCTATGGTCACCTACGCCGGGCGTTCCATCCGAGGTGATGCCCGGAGAAGAGCTACGCTCCGACTGGTGGAAGTAATGATGGTCGCCAAAGGAGAAGCAGACCGATCAGGTCGATCGTTCAGTCATCGCTTGTCGCACATTGAACCTCCGGGGGTGCCTTTCGCCGTGTCCCATCGTTCCGGCCAGAAGCAGGACGAAACCATGGGACTCCATCCTGGCGAAATGCGGACCGCCCGAGCGCTAGTGGGACGGTTGGGGAACGACTTTCTCTAACTGCGCCACTTGCTGTTTCATCAA
This sequence comes from uncultured Acidobacteriaceae bacterium, assembly GCA_963737665.1. Lineage (GTDB taxonomy): Bacteria > Acidobacteriota > Terriglobia > Terriglobales > Acidobacteriaceae > Telmatobacter. The sequence goes on along the minus strand of CAVTTW010000008.1, from coordinate 403,859 downwards.
GTCCGCATTCGGGCCGGATGGGGTGTAGGTGAGGCAGTGACGGAGATGTTCCAATGCCTGCTGATAGTCCCCGCGCGCGGCGAGAATGACGGCCAGCAACTGCTCCGTATTGGGCGCTACATGGCTTGGATCCATCGCCAGGGATGTCTCCGCGCTCTTCTCAGCCACATCTCGCTGGCCGATGTTGAAATTGCCTACGGCGCTGAAGTACCAGATCTGCGGCGTCCCTGCCGGGTTCAATTTCAAGGCCTGGTTCGAAGCGTTCACCACGTCCTGCCACTTCTTGTCATTGGCTGAAAGAGCTGCTATCCGTTCAAAGGGCGGAATGTAGACAGGATCGGCAGCCGCGGCCTTGCGATAGGCGGCCAATGCATCCTGGGGCTTGTCCGTTTCTTCGAGCTTGCCCAGGTGATACCAGCCCTCCGCCAGTTGAGCATCGATGGACACCGCCTTCTGCAGATGCTTGCGTGCGGAGTCGTTGTGCTTGTCGAGTTCATCGGACCGCGCCTTCTGGAGTTCCTTCAGGGCATCGGGGGGAGCCGAAGCTGTTGTCGCGCTCTGAATTGATCCCGTTGCCCGTTCATCCGGACGAAGCGTAATCGTGCCGATGGAAGGGTCGTCTTCCAATGAGCGGTTGGCGATGGTGAGCGGTGTTGACGTAAAGCCTTCCACCACGGCGTTGACCTGGCAGCCCACCAGCGCCGAAGGCACGATGCGCTTGGTGTCGTGCGGATTAGTGACAACCTCGCTGTTTCGTTCCGAGGCCTCGATGTTGAATCCGCCCTTGGGATCGGTCACAGTGTTATAGCGGGTCACACCGTTGCAAGTTACAGCGACCGGGATCGGATCCCATGGGAGCACGCCGCCGGCCATGGCCACCTTGCCATAGAAGCGCATGCTACCCGTCTGTTTGTTCATCATCTGGCCGAAATTGGCGTTCTTGCCGATATCGCTCGCGCCCTCTGCGCCGCCACTGTTGGCCAGCGAAGGTGATCCCTGTGCATGAGCCTTCCCCAATGAGACGCAGAGCATCACGGATAGCCCGATAGTCAGAAGTTCAGTTTTCATTGAAACTCTCCCAATGGGCGTAAATTATACGCCGGTGCGAGCCAGGCGAGAGGGACGGGCGACCCGGTCCGCCGCGGCTGTGCGTAAGGCTACTTCCACTTCCCGGTTCCCTCCACGATGGTGACGTAGCGGTTGATGGGGAGATCGGTCAGCCGCTCGACAACGCCGCTGGGCTGTGGCCATTGGATCTCGAGCTCCTCCAGCTTGGTGCGCTGCCCAATCCCCAGAATCATGCGTGGATCATGAGATGAAAGAAAGCTGCCTCCGCCCACTTTCATCCTTGAGCGCTGCAAGTTTCCCGATTGATAGGTCACCAACGCTCCGGTAGCATCGGGATTGCATTTGCGCCCCACCAGGTGAATGCCGAGCCAGTTATTGCGACTGCCCACCGCGTTATGCAGCAGCAGCGGCGCCGCATCGTTGTTGACGATCAGCACATCGACAGCGCCGTCATTATCAAAGTCACCAACCGCCAGCCCGCGGGCGGGGAAGGTGCGCGCAAACAGGGGGCCGCTTTGTGCACTTACATCGCGAAATACTTTGCCCTCGCGGTGAAAGAGCAGGAGGCGCTGCTTCCACTGGATCGATCCCGCAGATTCATCGAGCAGATCATCGGGAAAACCATTCGCCCCGATCAGGTCCATGTCCCCGTCGTTGTCATAGTCGATAAACTTCAAGCCCCACCCGCTCATCCAGCGCGTCGCCATACCAATGCCCGCCGGGGTGGCCACGTCATCAAAGCCGCCTTCGCCATTGTTCTTGTAGAGAGAGAAGAATTCCTCATCGATGTTGGCGACAAAAAGGTCCTGCAGGCCGTCCTGGTTGTAATCGACTGAGTCCACGCCCATGCCCGAGCGGGCTCGTCCGTCTGCGCTGTAGGCTACATCCGCTTCGAGCCCGGTCTCCTCGAACTTGCCGCCGCGGTTCATGAAGAGGAAGTTGGGGACGGTATCGTTGGAGACAAAGAGATCCATACGGCCATCGTTGTTCAGATCGGCAGCGACGACTCCCCACGCCTTGCCAAAATGCTCCGCAATGCCGCTTGCTTTGGTCACATCGGTGAAGGTGCCGTCGCCGTTGTTGTGAAACAGCCAGCTCGGCATGGGGTCAAAAGTTTTAGGAATGCAGTAATGGTGATGCCCTGCGGCATCGGTGGCGCACCCGCGATGCAGGTCAAATTTGGCAAACTGGCACACAAACAGATCCAGCCTGCCGTCATTGTCATAGTCGAACCAGACCGCGCTCGTACTCCAACCCTCCGCGGCAACTCCGGCCTTCTCGGTTACGTCGGTAAATGTACCATCACCGTTATTTCGATAGAGGATGTTCTTTCCGCACTGCGTGACATAGATATCGGGAAAGCCATCGCCGTTGTAGTCTCCCACCGCTACACCCTGGCCGTAACCACCACCGGCAACTCCGGCCTTGAGGGTTACGTCGGTGAACGTCCCGTTGCGGTTGTTGCGATAGAGAGCGTTTCGAGGCGAATGGACCGGATGGTAGAAGGTGGATGGACCGCTGTTCACCAGGTAGATATCCATCCAACCGTCGTTGTCGTAATCCAGGAACGCGCATCCTGCGCCGCTGCTCTCCGGCAGGTATCGCTCCGGCGAGCGGCCTGAGTCATGTACCCAGGTGATGCCGCTTTTCGAGGCCATGACCTCTTCAAACGGGTGAGTCGGGGGGCCGGCTGCGGCACGGCTGAGCGGATTCTTGAAAAGGGCAGAAACGGCACCATATCCAGCCAGGCGGCGCAAGAAGTTTCGGCGAGAGAGTAGGTCTGACGCCTCTGGGAGTCTGAACTGCATACAGATCAAACATAAATTGCGAAGCTATAATTGGCGATGGAACCGCCCATGTCACTTTCCGCCGTCCGGTCCATCTGCCTGAGTTGCGCCCTGCTTCAAGGGTTGGGCACGGTTTGGGCACGAGCGCAGACCGCGGTTTCGGCGCAGTCGGGCGAAGTTCCCGCCGACGCAGACGAGATTGAACTTCTGCGCAGCGCAGCGCTCGCGGAAGGCGAATCGGGAAAGACGGCCGATGCCATTCGCGACTACAAACATGTTTTGCAAGTCCAGGCGAACTGGAAAGAGGGCTGGTGGAACCTGGGCATGCTGGAGTATGGCGCCGGTCAGTTCCAGGAGGCGCGATCGACATTTCAGAGGGTAGCCGGTTTTGCGCCAGGCCTTGGTGTCGTCTGGGCAGTTCTCGGGTTGTGCGAGTACCAGACGGGCGATTACGACGACGCCCTGGTTCACCTGCGGCGCGCTGACTCACTCGGCATTCGCGAGGATGAGGAGATTGCCCGGGTGGCCCAATACCATCTTGGCCTCTTGTTGCTTCGTGCATCCGACTTCGAGCAGGCGGGCGCGGTCATCCGCCGCAGTTTTGGCGCAGGAGCGATGCCGGCGCAGGCCAGGATCGCGCTTGGGCTTGCGGCTCTTCGTGTTCCTGTGCTGCCCGAGCACCTGGACCCGTCAATGGAAGCATTGGTTGCCGAGGCAGGAGACGCGACCGCCAGCGAGGATGCGAACAGGTTTGCGGCTCTCCTCAAGACTCATCCCGACCTTCCTTATCTCCGCCTTGCCTTGGGCCGCGCGTTAGAGACAGCCGGCAAAAGCCAGGATGCCCTGGAACAGTTTCTTGCCGAGACGAAGATCTCGCCCGAGAGCCCGGCGCCGTGGATCGAGATCAGCCGTCTGCACGCGCGTCAGGGCAACCTGAGCGAGTCCATCGAAGCGGCTCAGAAGGCAATCCGCCTGTCTCCCTCTGACCCCGAGGCGCATCGTGCGCTGGCCGACGCATTCGACAAATCGGGAAGGACCGGCGAGGCTGTAAATGAACGGCAATCGGCCTCGAGTTTCGCGTCGAATCCACCCGCCGCCGAATCCCGCATCGTTCACCTTTATTCCCACGCCGTCGACACGGCGGTAAGCCCGGGTACGGGGGACGAGCTATGGAAACAAGCGCTCAGGGAGTACGTCGCCGAGGACTTTGGCCGAGCCGGCGTCGATCTGGCTACTTGGCTTGCCGCCAACCCGTCCAGTGGGACGGGTTGGGCGCTCCTCGGTCTTTGCGAATTTAAGCTCGGGAACTATGATGGTGCTCTCATTCATCTGGACCGCAGCGCAAAGCTGGGTCTGAGCGCCAGTTCCGAGTCGATCGATCAGGCTCGGTATACCTACGGTATCCTGCTGGTGCGCGCCGGCCGTTTCGACGACGCCGACACCGTCCTTGCGACTGCGTGGCACCCCTCCGGCGAACTGCGGGAGAAGATCGAGGTCGCTTTGGGACTGTCGCTATTGCGGCGCCCGGAGTTTCCTGAGGCCGCCAACCCGCAGGAACGAGATCTGATCGCGGGCGCGGGCCGCATCGCCGTTCTTCTCGAACAAAGCAAGTATGAAGAGGCCTTCCCTCAATTGAATGCGTTGCTGGACCGTTATCCCCACGCCCCGTTCGTGCACTATGCATACGGAACCGCGCTGATCGCGTATTCCCGCTTTGATGAGGCCGCCAGACAAATGGAGGCGGAGCGGACCATTTCGCCAAGCAGTGAGCTTCCGTGCCTGCGCCTTGCGTCCATTGCACTACGCCAGCAGGATGCCGGCCCCGCCGTGAAGTATGCGCACTGTGCGCTTGATCTCTCCCATGACTCGGTCGAGGGGCACTATCTTCTCGGGCGCGCATCGCTCGAGGCGAACGATCCAACGACGGCAGTTCATGAACTGGAAATCGCCGCCAGTCTCAGCCCGGCGAGTCCAGAAATCCACTTCAACCTCGCCAGAGCCTATGCCAAGGCAAAGATGCCTGAAAAGGCACAGATGGAGAGGGATTTGTTCTCGCGGCTGAATGAATCCCAGAAGGCTCCTGCTCCGAATTCATCCCATGAATAGGGCATGGGCGCGGTTTGATGATTCAGCGCGCCACTTGCTCGAAACAATCGATATAATTCCATCCAAAATGCGTGCTTCTGCGCACTGAGATGTGTACTCGATGGCGCGTATCGAAGGCAATGTAGATCGCGATCTGGGGTCGAGGACCACCATAAGCTCCGGAAGGGAATGAGGGCCATGACTCGAATTCTTTTGCCTGTAACGGTCCCAATCTTGCTTCTACTGGGTACGGCGATGGTTCCCGGTCAGGAGGCCGGTCCGGCCGCCGCGCCCCCACCCACACTCCGGGTCACCTCCCGATTAGTCTATGTCGACGTGCTGGTGCGAGACGCAGGCGGCAAAGTCGTCAAAGGTCTCACCGACAAGGACTTTAAAGTTTTTGAAGACGGGAGGCCGCAGACCGTTGACTTTTTCACCGCCCACGGGACGCCGCCGGCTACGGTTCCGGTATTCGCGTCCAACCCGGCACCCGGCCCGACCGAGTTCACCAACGTGACGGCTTCCGGCCCTTCGCGCGCCATTACGATTGTGCTCTGCGACTTGCTCAACACGCCATTTGATGACCAGTTGACAGGGCGGCAGCAGATGCTCAAGTTTCTGCATTCGCTTCCGCAGGGCGAACGCATCGCCCTCTTCACATTGGGCAGCCGTTTGCAAATGACTCAGGGCGAGAGCGGCAGTAAGAGTTTTCTCGATGCAGCCGCCAGGATCCTCACTCCCATGGCAACCGGGCTTCGCGACGAGAAGACCGAGACTCAGCAGGATGCGCAGATCGCGGCCAACGCCGGGGTGCAGTTCGGCCCCCATTTCGGAGCTACTGCGGGAGAGAACGCGATTCCTGCCATCAACGCGCAGACCGACGAGGGACGCGCGCGAGGCACCATCGCCGCGCTGGGACAACTGGCGCGCGCCATGTCGAGTTATCCCGGACGCAAAAGCCTGTACTGGATTGCAGAGAGTTTTCCGCTTTCCATCGAAGTCGCCGGGGCCAATCTGAACACCGGGCCGTCGGGGTCGGCGATGCAGTTTGATACCCGGCTGATTGCCCTTCAGAGTCACTTTGACCAGACCTCCAAATCCGAGATGCGCAATACCCTCAATCAACTCGCCAGCGCGCGTATCGCAGTGTATCCCGTGAGCGTGTTTGGCTTGGCGACCCAGGTCTCGAGTCCCGCGGTGAGTGGGTCTACCGTCTTCGGGACCAATGCCGGCGATCCGCGCGGCGGCTTCTTCGATCTGAACAATTTGAAGTTCGAAATGAATGACCTGGCCCGCGAGACCGGCGGCGAAGCCATTTTTGGAAACAACGATCTTGCCGGGACGATGCTCCAGACCATGGAGGATGGGGGCAGCTACTACACCATCGCGTACAAGCCAACCAACGATAAGTGGAATGGGCAGTTTCGCGCCATCCATCTGGAGACGCAGGGCGGCCTCTCTTTGATTTACCGGCGCGGCTACTTTGCCACGCCCGACGGCTCGGCTACGGATGCCGGCGACGACCTGCAGCGCGCCATGCAGCCGGGCGTGCCGGAAGAGACAGCCCTGCGGCTCCGCTCCCGGATACTGCCGCCCGACCCTCAGCATCCGGGACTTACGGTGGAATCGACCATCAACCCAGCCGATGTCGCATTTGCCGCGATGCCGGATGGTCACCAGCGCGCCAAACTCTTCATTCAACTGGTCGCGTTCAATGACGCTGCTGACCAGCCGAAGGCCGTTCCGCAAACATCGGGCACTCTCAACATTGATCTCGACCAGCAAAAGTATGAGTTTATACAGTCTGCGGGTATTGCCTTCCGCCAGCAACTGGCGCTCAAGCCTGGAAAGTACCGTCTGCTGCTGGGTGTCAGTGACGAAAACAGTCACAAACCCGGGACCCTGGAGATGTCCGTCACTGTTCCTGCGAGCTGACCTTGGTGCGGGGTGCAATCGACGAATCCGAAGGATTTTGCAGCGCACGAGTTTTCTGTCACACTCGTGCGCCCGCATCCTGTATCGAGGCACCCGCAATGAGCGGAGGACGGAATGTGAACCGATCGATCCTGGTTGCAACGCTTGGGATTGTGACCGCTTCCGCGTTATCGGCTCAGCGGTTAACCGTCGAGCAATTGCGACAGAGGCTTGCGGCGCAAAAGGCCGTGCACAAATCGGATGGAGAGATGGCGCAGAAGACCGGAGCCGTTGAACTGACCGAGCAGTTACCTGTGTCCACACTGGACCGATGGAAAACCGAGATGCAACTCGGACCGAAGACGGGGGAGGCTCTTGAACTGGCAGCCGACCTCTCCGCCTCTCTCGATCCGCCATCGTCGGAACTCCCTCCTAAGGACGCTCCGGACTTGGCGAGTCGCCAGGATATGATTCACCGCGCATTGGAATTTGCCGGAACTACGATGCGCAGCATGCCAAACTTCCTTGCAACGCGACTGACACGCAGCTTCGACGATCGGCCGATGGTGGTTTCGAATACGGGCTGGACGCCGGCCCATACCGATCTGCACCTGGCTGGAACATTTTCGCAGCAGATCACTTATCGCAACGGGCAAGAGGTCCTGGAGGGGACACCCCCTGATGCCATGCCGGTCCGCAGCGCTGAGTCAACGCCCAGCGGACTCATCACCACGGGCGAATTCGGGCCGGTACTCGCTGTGGTCCTTACTGATTCTCAAGACGGGAGTATGACCTGGAGTCACTGGGAACAGGCACCTGATGGATTTACCGCAGTGTTTCATTTTCAGGTTCCGCAGGATGTCTCCCATTACGCCGTCAACTTCTGTTCGCTACTGGCGCCGGTGACGGCATCGTATCGCCACATCAATGACGCCGCAGATGCCAAAACAAACTGTTACAACGGAACCCCCGCGTATCACGGAAGTCTCTCCATCGATCCGGAAACAGGGGCGGTTCTGAGAATCGCCATCGAGTCGGATGTGCCGCGACCCAGCCCCATGACGCGGGCCGCGATCGCGGTGCAATATGGCAAGGTCGAGATTGCCGGGCGGAGTTACGTCTGCCCGGTGCGAAGCGTGGCAGTCTCCGTAGTGCGATATCCGGAGACATCTATGGCGCCGAGCAGAACCATTCGCCGCGTCAACGAGGCGACATTTGTGGATTATCATCGTTTCGGATCGACTTCAAGAATTCTGACCAGCCCCTCAACTCAGGATCGCCACTGAAATCCGTGGAATTTCGTGCCCGGACAAATTAGAATCTGGGGCAGGTTTTTCGATCACATGAGTCGTGCCGCGAACCTGGCAACTTTCCCCGCGGCAACAGATTCAGAACAGCGGCCGTCTCCGTTCCAAGGCCTTGCGAGGCTCCCTTGATTCGCCGGACATCCTGCAAGCCGCCCGCGAAGAAATCAGTACGCCGGGGCCTCCACGCATGCCAGAAGGCGTTCCGCAGGAGGGCTTTGGAGGCGTATGAGAACAGGTTTGATCCGCGTTGTGCTTGCGTGCACGGTCGTGATTCTTTCCGTGGCGTGCGGGGCGGCCTTCTGGCCGACGGCCGCTAAGCTTCAGACGCTCCCGGCAGGCGAGTCCGCCAAACTGGTTATCAACTACCCACTCGCGGGTTCTGTCTTCCCGCCCGAAATCACCGCGCCCGCCTTCCTCTTCCACGACGCCAGTAGTGCAACGCGGTGGGTCATCGAGGTGTCGTTCGCGGGCCACGCGAAGCCGCTGCGCATCGAATGCGCCGGGGATCACCTGCAACAAGGGGAACTCGACACGCGGGCCGGCACCAAGCTGGAGTGGACTCCCGAGCAGGAATCGACGCGCACCTGGCAGCCTGATGAAGCAACCTGGGCAGCCATCAAACGGCTTTCGGTCAAGGCGCCTGCAACCATCCGCTTCTCAGGGTTTGCGGGCAGTGACGTCCAACCGGTTTCAACGGGAACCGTGACCCTGTCCACGTCGCTCGATCCCGTGGGCGCTCCCATCTTCTATCGCGACGTTCCTTTGATGATCGCGCCGCTGGTCGGGAAGGGAGCCATCCAGCCGCTGCCTCCGTCGGCGCTTCCGCTCATCAAGTGGGAACTGCGAGACATCAGCCAGACGCACAGCCATACCCTGATGGAAAACCTTCCCACCTGCGCGAACTGCCACTCCTTTTCGCGCGACGGCAGAACTATGGGAATCGATATGGATGGCCCGCGCAACGACAAGGGTCTCTACGCCCTGGTGTCGATCCAGAAGAACATCACCATCGCCAACAAGGACATGCTTCGCTGGGCCTCTTTCAAGGAAGATGCGACCGGCGGAGTTCCGTCGGATCCAACGGTTAAGCGCTTCGGATTCATGTCGCAGGTCTCACCCTGACGGCAAGTACGTCATCACGTCGATCGCTCCGCCCGGAACCAAAGACACGCATGGAGCCGATGCTCCCGGCTTTGCCGCCGGCGTCGTCAACCGGCTGTTCAGCCAGAACTACCAGAACCTCACCTTCACCCAGGTCTTCTTCCCCACACGCGGCATCCTCGCGTGGTACGACCGCCAGGAGCAAAAGCTGCGTCCGCTTCCAGGGGCTGACGATCCAAACTTCGTCCAGACCAGCGCCTTCTGGTCGCCCGACGGCAACTACTTGATCTACAGCCGCGCCAAGGCACAGGATCCCTATCCGCCCGGCGCCCAGAAGCCGACGTATGCCAACGATCCCAAAGAGCCGCAGGTTCCCTACGATCTTTACAAGATTCCGTTCAACAACGGCCGCGGCGGCAAGGCTGTTCCCGTCGCGGGCGCCTCGAACAATGGGATGAGCAACAACTTCCCCAAGGTATCGCCCGACGGCCGATGGATCGTGTTCGTGCAGAATCGTACCGGATTGCTGATGCGGCCTGACAGCAGGCTTTACATGGTGCCGTTCGAGGGTGGCAAGGCCCGCCTGATGAATTGCAACACGCCGCGCATGAACTCGTGGCACACGTTCTCGCCCAATGGGCGATGGCTGGCTTTCTCCTCCAAGGGTCGCTCCCCGTATACCCAGCTCATGTTGACCCACATTGATGAGAACGGGAACGACTCGCCGGCCATCATGGTTGAGAACACCACCGCCGCCAACCGCGCCGTCAACATCCCCGAGTTCGTCAACATTCCCCAGGGCGGCATGGAGAAAATCGATCCCCAGGCCACGGAGTTTTACGGGCTCTTCAACCAGGCCTATGACTTTATCGAAGACAAGCAGTATCCGCAGGCGATTGAAGCGCTTCGCGGCGCCATCCAGCGCGATCCCAGCGATCCGCTCGCGCACTACGGACTGGCCACGGCTCTCTCTGCCAATGGCCAGGAGCGTGAAGCTCTTGACGAATATCGCAGGGCCTGTGAACTCAACCCCAAGAGCTGGGCATGGCTCGATCATCTCGCTGTATCACTGGCGGACAACGGGGATACCGACGGAGCCATCGCCACGTGGAAGAAGTCGCTGGAACTCAAACCCAATGAACCCGGAACCGAGACTGACCTGGGCACCGTGCTGTTTGAAAGCGGTAAAACGCAGGAGGGGCTCGAACATCTGCAAAGAGCGGTGGCGATCGCTCCTCAATTCCCCGATGGCCACAACCACCTCGGCCTCGCGCTCGCAGAAGTAGGACAGCCCGATGCCGCGATCGACCAGTTACAAAGGGCGATCGAACTGCTGCCAACCTCGGTTGAATATCAATTCAACCTGGGCCACGTGCTGATTTCCCACGGAGATTTCGGAGCCGCAGTAGCCCCGCTCGAGAAGTCAGTCGAACTGAGTGAGAGCAAGAACTGGCACTGCCTCGCCGAGCTGGCAAAGGCGTACGACAAGCAGGGCAAATCGCAGCAGGCTGTCGAACTGGAACGCAAGGCTGTCGATCTGGCCGTTCAGGAACACAACGACGATCTTGCCGCCAACCTCCGCAAAATTCTGGACCGCTACGAACAGGATGGCTCTAAAGCACAGAACCAGTAGCGAGCGGGGTTGAACGACGTTGTCAGTTGCTCTTCGTCGGCGCTTTCGAAGCTGTGGGTGGGGTTGACCCGTGACTGACAGGCGCAGGTCGAGCCTTGGCAGGGTCGACGATGCCTTTGCCCTCAAGCACGTTGTAGAAGTGGTCGGGGGCGAGATTCGTAAATTCCTCGATTGCTCCAGATGGCCAGTGAATCTGCACCTTATCGATCTTTGTCGCCGCGCCCAGGCCGAAGTGAACGCGCAGGTCGTTCTGCGAGAGGTAACTTCCGCCACTTAGAACATCGCTGGTCTGGGTCATGCCTCCAGCAATGAGCTTAACGCGTGCATTCAATGCCAGGCGGTTGCTCTTGGTGCCATCAAGCTCAAAGCTGACCCAATGCCGTCCGGGCACGCCGTGGTTGCGCAGGATCATCGGCTTGCCATCGAGATCCTCGATGACAGCGTCCATGTTGCCATCGTTGAAGAGATCCCCGACCGCCAGTCCGCGTGAGACACGTCGTTCCATCAACGCCTTGCCGGCCTCATCGCTGGCATCGCAGAAGTTGCCATCTTTCTGATTCATCTGCAGAAGTTTTGGCTGGCGATAGCCCCCGCCCGAGGGCAGGGAGTCTACCTGCGGATACACATGTCCGGTCACGGTGAGAAGGTCAAGCCAGCCGTCATTATCGAGATCCACGAACGCAGTTCCCCACTTGACCCAGGGCAGGGAGGGCAGCGCCACGCCGGAGGGAAAGGAGTCCTCCTTGAAGTCCCAGTTCCCCTCGTTTCGATAGAGCAGATCGTTCTCGTCGGTGAAGTTGGTGACGTGAATCGAAGGGCGGCCGGTGTGGTTGTAATCACCGATGGCTATGCCCATCGAAGCCTGCTCCGACCCGTCTTCACTTACGGCCGTTCCCGACTGCAGTCCGATCTCGTCAAACTTTCCGTTGCCGAGATTCCTGTACAGATACTTGGGCGTCGAGTCGTTGGTGATGTAAATATCGGGGCGGCCCGTGTTGTTGAAATCAACCCATACCACTCCCATGCCGTAGTAGCCATCCGGATCGCTAACTCCGGCCGTCTTTGAAACATCGGTAAACGTGCCATCGCCGTTGTTGTGGAACAATGAGTCGCCCGCGCCCCGCAATCCGCGCGGACCACATTGCACATCAAGGCCCTTGTACTTGCAGAAGGAGGTACTTCCGAAGCCGGGCATATCGTCGAGGTGGAAGTCGACATAGTTGACCACCATCAGGTCCACCAAGCCATCCCCGTCGTAATCGCCAAACGCCGCCCCGGTTGAATAACGGCCATCTGCGACTCCGGCCTTGGACGTTACATCGGTAAACGTGCCATCTCCATTGTTGCGATAGAGCACATTGCCGCCAAGACAGGTGAGGTAGAGATCCGGCCAGCCGTCGTTGTTGTAGTCGCCGACGGCGCCGCCGTTGGTAAGGCAGGAACTCGACAGGCCGGCCTTGGCCGTCACATCGGTAAACGTGCCGTCGTGATTGTTGTGGTAGAGCGCCCCCGGCGCCTTGACTCCCGTGAGAGCCTGGTTGACCGTCGGTTCGTTAGTGAAGTAGATATCCGGCCAGCCGTCGCGATCGTAGTCAATCAGAATCACGCCGCCGCTCATCGATTCGACGATGAAACGTTTGGAAGGGTCGGAAGCATGCATGAAGGTGATACCAGTCGAAGCAGTAACATCCTCAAACTGAGGAATGGGACGCCCGGCGCACTTGATCATCTTGCCTCCCGGCGGGGGCGGGGGCGGCTTGGGATGCCCCTCTCCCATCTGGGCGGCGGCAACACTCACCGCGCAAAACAAGACGACGAGAGGCCGCAGGCAGCTTCTTTCGAGGAATCGAATCAGCAAGGAGTTCAGATCCTTCCTAGGGGGTGTGTTTCAGCGTATCGGCGATGTGCTCCCGCGATTTGGCTTTCAGCGCCTTGTAAATCTCCAACTCGCGATCGGCATCTGCACTGCGGTTCAACTTACGATAGGCGGCCTGTAACTGGTAGTGGATGTAGTCTTTCTCCGGAGTAAGACGAGCCGCTGCCTCCAGGTGGCCTACGGAGTCGCTGTACTGGCCCCGGTCTTCGAGGATCTTGCCCGTCTCGTACTGCGCATTGGCATAATCCGGATTAGCGGCGATAACTTTGAGGTAGAGCGCGAGCGCGTCATCGATCTTGGACTGTTGCTGGTCAACAAATGCGAGGTGGTATTTGGAATCAAGGTCGCCGGGGGTCAGTTTCAATTCTTCCTGGAACTGCTCTGCCGCCTCGGGCCAATGCTCCCAACGGATATAGGCGAGTCCCTCATAGAAGTGTGCCTTGGGCAACGCAGGATTGGTCTGCAGCGCGGTTTGCAGGGTTGCGACCGCGCGCGCGTAATCGCCGATCTCGGTCCACAATTGGCCGATGAGCAATTGGGTCTCTGGCGGCTGCGGAACGGATGCAAAGGCAGACAATACCTCGGTAGCTTTCTTCATGTCGCCGGTGTGTGCGAGGGACGCTGCCCATGCATAGCCAACTTCACTGTCTTTCATGCCGGCCCCGCCCAGAGGCTCAAACGTACGAACTGCCTCGGCGTACTTGTCGATTGCGAAGTAAGAGATTCCCAGCATCCCGCGAAGCCCCGGCGAGTCGGCCCCTTGCTGCAACGCGAGCGAGAGTCCTCGCACAGCCTCCGCATAATTCTTGGACCGGAATGCGCACAGGCCGAGGTTCCTTTCGAGGCCATCCAAAGTGTTATCCCAGAGTTCCGCGGACTGGTAGTCAACAAGCGCTTCGCCGTATTGTTTCTGGATCGCAAGGGATGTGGCGAGGTCGTTGAAGGCGAGGGCGAGCGCGCTTCGCACCGCTGTTTCCCGCTTGCGTGCGTCCTCAACCTGTTGCGCGGTCAGGCCCGTGTGGGCGAAGGGATTGTCCTTGTCCTCGACTGCGGGTGCGGATTGATCTTCCTGTTCCTTGCTAAGCGGCACTACGGCAGCCCCGGCGCCGCCGCCCGACTCAGCCATCATCTTGCTCACTTTCTGCTGGGTCTGCTCCATCGTTTTGTTCTGCAGTTCGTGCGCCTTTGCGGCGTAGGATTTGCTCTCATCCATGCGGCCGCTCTGGCCGAGGATTCGTGCCATGTCTACATAAGCGCGCCGAATCTGATAATTGGTGCGTGCCTCATCTGTCCCAGTGAGCTTGATCGCCTGGCGCAACATGGCCTCGGCACGGTCCATCTTTTCTTCAGAGAAGGCATTTATGCCGAGATATAGAAACGGATCAGGAGAACCTGGATTGATGCGCGAAGCGGCGCTGAGATACTTATCCGATTCTTCGTACTTGTGCTCTCCGGATGTTGCCACTCCAAGCATGTAATTGGCGAGATAGTCCTCGGGATAGACTGCGATTTCGCCTTTCAAGTCCTCTTCAATCTCCGGCGTCGGCTTCCAGTCGTTCGCGAACAACTGCGCGAGTCCGAGGAAATAGTGAGCGTGAGGGGTTTTGGGATCGATGGCGATAGCGCGCCTGAACTCGCCGATCGCAGCATGGATGTCGCCGCCGTCACGATAGGCGCGTCCGATCAGCACATGCAGCGAACCGCTGTCTCCAGCGATCTGCTTCATCTGCCCAAAGACGCTTTCGGCGCGATGCCGGGCCTCGGGTGTCTTGACCTGCAAGAGGCATTCCGCCAGGGGATAAAGATTGTCGATGTCGGGCTCAGCCTGCGCCACTCGAGTGAAGGGTTCAACAGCCTTGGCGTAGTCTCCATTCTGATCGAGTGCGCTGGCCAGCAGCCGGTCGGCGCCGAGGCTACTGGGATCAGACGCATGTGCCTTATTTCCATACTCGATGGCCTTCTCAAGATGACCTGCCTTCAACTCCGAAAATCCAAGAGCGACGTACGTTTCGTCGTTCTCTTCATAGCGTAGAGATTGGGCATACAGGTCGGTCGCCTGCGCGTAGTTGGATTGCAGCAGTTTGAGCCCAGCCAGTTCGCGCAGCGATGCGGCGATCACGAGACGATTCGCCGCGGCGATCCTGGCCGGATCGCCCGAATCGCGAGCCGCTTGAGCAGCGGCGACGCGCGTTTCCAGTTCGTCTGTGGCCGCTTGCGTTTGGTGTGCGGCAACGGTCCGATGTGCTGGAGCCTGTCCCTTGACGCTCCCCCCACAGGCCGCTGTCAGCAACATCCACCATGCAGGCCAGCAGAGGGACAACCACAGAAAGCCGGCGCGACGTGGGAATGGAGGATGGCTGGACCGCATGAAGAACCGTGAATTGATTCTATCGGAAAAACAGACTGCGGAGCCTGAACAAGCGCTCCGCAGTCTTACTCCCCGATGGTTCGTTGCGTTTGTGAAGTCGTCGTTAGAACGAGAACTTCAGGCTGTACTGCAGTTCGCGGTTGCCGCGGCTGGTCTGCAAGGTCGAGACCGTGCCAAAGCCGCTAGGCGTGGAAGACGCGGTAATGGTTGGATTGCTCGGAGAGCAAAGCTCGGTGGAGCCGCAGCTGATTGTCGCCGGAGCCCATCCAGTACCTTCCAGGCCTGAGGAGTTGAAGTTCGGGTGGTTGAGGAAATCGAAGAAGTCCATGGCGAACTTGATCCGGTACTTCTCCTTGATCTGCCAGTTCTTCGCGAGTTGGGCGTCCCAATCGGTTGTGGGCGCGCCGTAGCAATAACCGCGATGCTCGATGTTAGTGGGAACCGTTCCCAGCGTGTACCCGACGAGGCTGAACGCACCCCCGTTCAGGATTTGATTATCCTTTTGGCCGGCATTGCAATTCCCGCTGACCAAGGGACGATTATTGCCGTTGTAGCCGGTGCCGATGAGCTGGCTGACGGTATTGGTGAGGGTCGTCGCGGCCCCAGTCACGGGATCAGGAGGCCCCGGGACCGAGTTGGTGTAGCTGCCATTGGAGAACACGGACAGGGAACTGGCATGAGCCGCGGTGAAGATGCTGTTGAACTCCCAACCGCCTACGGAGTTCTGCACCAGCATGTTGGCCTTGGTGAACTTGGGCAGGTAATAGACTTCGTTCAACACGAAGATATTGGGGCGGTTGATGTTGGTATTGCCTTTATCCAGGCTGTTGTTTCCCTGGATTGTCGGCAGTTCCTGATTGGCGCTGCCCGAGGAGTTGTCTTCTTCTACGTCTCCCAGGGAGTGAGACCACGTATAGGCTGCCTGGAACGTGGATGCGCCCCACTGCGAGCGGAAGAGGGTTTGCAGCGAGTGATAGGTGGCATGGCCTTCCCGTGCGAAGCCATTGATGCCACCGAAGTTAAACGCGGGCCGGTACGGACTCGTTCCGGTTCCGGTAGAACTCGTCGCAGCAGCCGCCCAATCCGCCTGAGGAATCGGGTTGAATGCCTGCATTGAGGTAAGGTGAACGCCGGCATTGCCGACATACCCGACTTCAAGCGAGGTGTTGCGCACGATTTCCTTCTCGACAGTGACGTTCCACTGCCACGCGTGAGGCGTGATGGGACGCATCTCCTTCCCGTAGTTGGGCGAGACGCCTCCGCCTGCCAGCGCGACCGCGGTATCAAGCGGACGGTTGGAACTGGCGGTGAGTGAGAACGGCGCGCCCTTCTCCATGCCTTCGTCGAGACCTACCAGCTCGCGCTGATAGAACTGCCCGGCGCCGATGCGCAGTGCGGTCTTGCCGTTGCCGAAGATATCCCAGACGATTCCAAGACGAGGAGCGATGTCGTGGTTGTTGTTGGGAATGATTGCAGCGCTGGCGCCCTGGGTTCCAGACGAGAGACCGAGGTTGACCCCCAGGCTTCCCAGCAACTTGTTCGCTGCTGCGCAGGGATTGGTGCCTTTGGCCACAATGAGGCCGTTGCAGGCATCCGTCGGGTTGGATGTTGCTTCCGCAGCGCTCCAGTTTGCCAGTTGCCAGTTAGCCCATTGGTTGTCGTTGGAATAGGGTTCACGGTAGAAGGACCAGCGGAAACCGTACTCAACCGTCAGCTTTCTGTTGAGCTTCCACGTGTCGGCCAGGTACCACTCGAAGTCGTGCCACTTGACCTGAGCAAGAATATCCTGGCTGCCCTCTGAGATGCTGGAGAAGGTCTGCGGAGACGGCCCGGTGCCCGGAACCAGGGCGTTGGCCAGCGAATTGCCGGTTGAAACGCAGGCCGGCGTACCCGCAGTCGGGTTAGCCGGAGGCGCATTCTGCCCGGGCGCGCAATAGACGCTGCCAGGGAAGCCCGGACGGTCCGCGCCGTCGCCGCTGTCCTCGTCCTTGATGTTGTTGCTGAAGAAGGCGCCGGCCTTCAACAGGTGGTTACCCTTGACCCAGGACAGGTTGTCCTGAATGGTGTAGAGATCCTCGTGGTTGTGATACGGGGCGAGATTCCAGAAGGAAGCTTCACCCTCATAGGAGCCGTAGGGGTTGAATCCGCCCCAATTGCCGAAAAATTCGTCCTTCTGTTTGAGCGAGGACGGGAACGTGGCCGGATAAGCAGTCTGGATGGCCGGAACGATGCTGGCCCGCGTGCCCGCCAGCGAGGTGATGATGGCGTTGTGGCCATAACCAAACTCGACGTCATTGATCATGGTCGGAGTAAGCGTTGAACTCAGCTTGGCCATGACGCTCTTGGAAGGCTGATTCCAGCTAGTCTGTACTGTTGGGAAGTCAGACTCGCCCCAGAATGAATCGCCGACGTTGGGCGCCGGGTTCGTCCAGGAGTCCACCGTCATGCGGGCCGTGATTCGGTTGGACTTGTTCACATCCCAGTCGGGGCGAACGTTCCATTCGCTCCAATCCAGCGGGTTGGCGATGGGAGCGGCCCAGTTATAGCCGTCCGATGCGACCTTGGTCTGGTCCGCGTTGTAGTTGGGTGACGGGTAGAACTGTGCAATCAGCAATCCGGCCGCATCGGGATTGGCGATCTTCTGCGGCGTTCCCACCCAGGATGGAAACCCCGGGTGCACCGTCGTCGAACCACCGCTTGTCGTTGAGGTTCCCGGGATAGCCGCACCGCATTGGTCCTGACCGTTGGTAGTGTTGGCAGAGCCGGCGCCGTAGGCGCTGAAGTCTCCACTCGCCTCGGCATCGGTCGGAACGCAAGCCCCGAAGGATGCGCCGCGGATTTCCCGGTTCCATTCCTGGTTCCACCACAGGAAGAAGTGGTTCTTCCACAGCGGACCGCTGGCGTTATAACCCCAGTCATTACGGCGCAGCTTGGCTTTGCCTGTATTTTGTTCGTTGTTGAACCAGTTGTTGGCGTCGAGCACGTCGTTACGTCCGGAGTAGAAGAAGCCGCCGTGGAACTGGTTGGTGCCCGACTTGGTGGTGATGCTGATGATTGCACCCGAAGCCTGTCCATATTCGGCGCCGAAGGAGTTGCGGATCATCTTGAATTCGGCGATGGTGTCTACCGCCGGATAAACCAGAATGGTCCGGTTCGAACCCACGTCGTTGTTGTTGACGCCGTCCACCAGGAACAGGTTATTGGTGTAGGGGTTGCCGTTGACGGAAAAGTTGACGCCGCCCTCGAGGCCCTTGTCCTGGCCATCATAAGAGGCTGCTGCGTTGACGCCGGGTGAAAGCTGGGTCAGACCCACGAAGTTTTCGCCGTTCAGCGGAAGTTCGCGAACCTGGGAGCCCGAAACCACCTCACCGGCAGCGGCGGAGGTCGTCTCGACCTGCACCTGGTCGGCCTGCACGGTCACCGTATCGGTAACTGCACCCGGCTGCAGGTTGGCGTTCAGTGTCGTGTTCGTCGAGACGTGCACCTCAACCTTGTCGGCAACATATGACTTGAAATTCGGCGCAGTGATCTCGACCGTGTAGACGCCTACCGGTAGCTGCGCCAGCGAATAAGCGCCGATCGAAGACGTGGTGGTTGAAGAGATGGCGTTGGTGGCGTTCGCGGTAACGGTAACTTTGGCGCCCACGATGGCTGCGCCTGTTGAGTCCGTTACGTTTCCGACGATCGCGCCGTAATAGGCTTGCGCATGCATGGCGGCGGGAAGCGCGGCCAGCAAAGTAAGCATCGCGATGAGAGCGCTGAGAATAGTTCTTCGGCGCGTAACACCGCTCCTACTCGTTCTGATTGGCATCATTGGTCTCCTGACAGTTTTATCTACTCGTACTACACTTGATCCCCCATCCCGTAGGCTAGGGGTCGTTATCCTTGATCGAACACAACTCTCCCGATAGTGCTTTCACAACGCGGTCCAAGTGATGCCGGGCTCAAACAGCGAAAAGAATCATAAGAAGTTCGACCCACTCTCTCCACTTGTCCATAGAGGCAGGAGTCGAAATCTACACAAAGTCATAACTGGTCATAAAACGTTTGAGCACTGAGCTGAGGAGTCTCGGTTTTCCCAACGTGACCAGAAATCTTTTCGAAGCTCGCACATTTTGTTCCATCGAAGTGCCTACTGTCAATGACAGTTTTTTGGGATCGCGCCCGAATCAATACTCAACCCTCGCAGCTCCGCTCTGCTGTGAGTGCGGTCACGACGATTTTTGGCCGCTGAATATCGTTATCAATGTGCTCGAACCGGTTCGGCATTCAGGATGGATTTAAGGCCGCGCGGCCACGCCTGAGCTCCGCTTTTGATTTCTCACGAAACGGGTTTCCCTCTGTTGCAATCGCACTTCCGGTCAAATTTCCCCAGGTAAGCCTGTCCCAACGGCGTGGCCCTGCTCCGCTCCGGCAACTTTGCCGAAACCTGTCAATAGGCGACGGACATCGGGTTGCAAAGATATCGATATCGCCCGCTCGACTGAACCGGCCACGGGCTCGAACCTTTTCCTCCGCTCCGCTTCTGAAGCACGGGCCTTCCGGTGTCGATTGGCGCTGTTATCTATAAGTAAATGTTACTTCCGCCCAGTAATCAGAGAGATAACAGTATAGGTGAATTATCTAGCCAAGACTCCGAGTCGACCTTACCGATGACACTGGGTCGCTAAACCTTGAAGCAGGGCGCTTTTATGCGCATGGTTCAATTTCAGACACCATCATTGCCAGATTGTCGTCAGCGGTTTTGCGTCTGATTCGACGGCACGAGGCTGGCCGCCTTGGCGCGTTCGGATGCGGCATCCTGCGCACGGCCCTGTCGATCGTAGGCCACCGCAAGCTGAGTGTGAGCGTCTGGAAAGGTGGGATCGGCGGCAACGGATTCCTGATAGCGAACGACTGCATCGGCAATCTGGCCGCGCAGCAAAAGCTGATTTCCGGCATTGAGGGCGAACGCCGCTTTCTGGCGATTGACCGCGCTGCGGGCGAGATCTGCGCCCTGGCGACGATATTCGGCCGCCCGGCCACGAAGCTCCTTCGCCTGCGCTTTCAGCTGTTCGGCTTTCTCGTGGTCGCCGGCTGCTTCCGCGGCGTCGGCCGCTGCGGCCGCGCTACCGGCTTGTTCGGCCAGTACCCCGGCAAGAGTGACCCGTGGGCCGGGCTGATCGGGAAGGAGCGGAATGGCCTTTTCGAGTGCCGCACGGGACTCGTCGAGACGAGAATCCTGCTTGAGCGTGCTGCCCAGAATGGCCCAGGCATCTCCGTTCTCCGGCCGGAGAGCGACTGCCTTCTTCAACTCCGCCACAGCCTGATCCAGCTTGCCGATCTGCATGTAGAGGATACCGAGGGTATATGGCGGATCCGGCAGGGTTGGATCCATCTGCCCGGCCTGGGCTAGTTCAGCGACGGCATCGTCCATCCGGTCCTTGAACTTGTAAGCCATTCCCAGGTCATAATGCAGTTGAGGGTCATTTGGATCAAGCGCCAGGGCCGCCTTGAAGTCCGCGATGGCTTCATCAAATGCGGAAAGCTGCACATGCGCGACCCCTTGATCTTTGTAGATCGTCGGATCGCTGGGCGAGGCGGCCAGTGCCTGTTGAAACAGGGGCAACGCTTCCTTCGCTTTTCCGGTGAGGGTGAGAGCCAGGCCAAGGTTCGTATAGGAGCTGACGTCTGTGGGGATCGCGCTCGATAGCCTTTTGAAACCACGGGATCGCTTCCTGCTGGCGGCCCTGACGCTGTAAGGTCATGGCCAGCTGGTTGTCGACGCCGGGCATTTCAGGGGCCAGTTTTGCGGCTTCTTCCAGGTGCGGGATGGCCGCATCATCCTGGCCAGCCGCCTCCAGGCTGCGTCCGTATTCGAACTGCGCCAGCGGGTTGGAACTCGCGTCAGAGACGGCCTTCTCAAGCGAGGCGAGAGAGGCGGTCAGGTTGTTTTGCTGCCGCTGCACGATGCCGAGGTGAATGCGGGCGAGAACGTACGAGTTGTCGATCGCAAGGGCGCGCTCAAACGCTGGCTGCGCCTGGCTCCAGTTGCCCGCCTGCGCATAGAGAGAGCCGATGGCGTCAAAAAGACCAGCCTTCGCGCCCCCCCGGTCCATGGCAACCTGGAACATCTGGATCGCCTGCGCAGGATCCCCGCTAGCCGCCAGCGCACGCGCATAGGCTTCGCAAAACGAGGCATCAACCGGCGGATGGCCCGGCTCCTGGGACGCTTCGAAGATCGTTTTGAAGTAAGGAATGCCTTTGGCGGGATCGCCCGCCTTGGCATAGCTTTGTGCGAGGTTGGCTTCGATGGCGGGATCGCCGGGTTTGAGCTTGAGCGCCGCTTCAAATTCGGTGGTCGCAGCGGGCGCATCGTTGAGCTCGATCAGCACCTGCGCCAGGGCCTCATGTCCCTCTGGAATCTGCGGGGCGAGGCGAACCACGGCGGCAAACTGCGTCCGCGCGGCTTCAAGGTTTCCTTCTTTTAGAGCCGCGTAGCCGGCGTGGAACGCGGCATCGGCAAGCTTGAGATCCTCGGGCACGGCCTGACCCGGCAACCGGCAGGGCGAACACCATGCCAGCAGGACCAGCAGTCCCATCAGGATTCCTCGAACGTAGCCGTGGCACGGGACCAGGATCCGCCCGGGAGACCGGGTGTTGAGTTGAGCTCCTTTCGAGAGCGGTCTAATTTGCGGCGCCTGCGCGCGTGTCCCATGGGGATGAAAAGGGAGCAGGTTCATGTCGATCCATGGGCACAGCATATTGAAGACCTGTCTTGCAGTTTAGTCTGTGGCGCGCCGCCGGCGCCACACGAGGACCGGCTGCTCCGCGTGGTTGAGTCCCTGGTGAAACCACACCGATCGGAGAAATACCTAGTCGAATTTCCGCAGCCAGATGTCGCGCACGGAGATCTTGCATGGCTGGCTCTCGATCTCGAATCCAATCAAGCCCGGCTGATTGTTGACGGAGTCCTTGTTGTCATCGATAAAAATCGCCATGAGCTGTCCGTTCATGATGTGCATCATCACCCCCCCACGCGCGATGACCTCGTAGTCGTTCCATTCGTTCACCTTTACGTATCCGCCCAGAGCCTGCTTGTCGCCGATGTTGGCGACCAGTCGATTGGTCTGCCCTGGCAGTGCCTGCGTCACCTGCCCGCGGTAGGCGAGTATCCCCTGCATGGTATTTTCCGAATACCACTGGCCGGAATAGGAAGCCGCCGCTTCGTTGACCGGGAACCAGAAATCGGCCTGCGGTCCGGTCATCATGTATTTGAGGTTGTAGGGTGGCTGGCCTTCGGGCTGCGGCCGCGTCCAGGGGACGTCGGTGACGCTGCGATATTGAATGCCGCCGCCACCACCCTTCTCAATCTTCATCTGCAGCTTCAGGTCAAAGTCGCGGGCCTTGTCTCCGCGATAAACGATGTAGTTATTGCCCTTGGGCTTGCCTGCGAATGTCTCGCCCACCATGAGCCCGTCTTCGATGTGCCAGATGGTGGGGTCGGCATCCCACCCATCGAAACTCTTGCCGTCGAATATCTGTTTGTATCCGGTGTGTTCATCGATATCGTATGGAGCTGGATCGTGAAACTTCGGCATCCCGATGAGCTTTTGGCCATTTGAGCCGACCTGCGGCGGACGAGCCGGCGGAGACTCAAGGGCGGGTGGTACGGTCTGCGCCGTGATCATGACCGAGCCCGTCAGAAAGACGGGCGACCACGTGGCGGTCCGCAAAAGCGAACCAAAAAGGAAGCGCATGCAGCAGCGATTGGAAACGGTCATGATGTTTGGGCTCCTTCGTTGAGACGATTCAATCCCAATAGGAGTTTAGCGGCAGCGCGGCGCTTTCGGCGCTGGCAAGACTCACGGATACCAGCACAAAGCGGCTTCCGCAGCATCTGGACGCCCGGGCAAAGATATACGGAGAGCGCTGCTCGACCCTGCCTCCGGTCTTCCCCAAAAGGGGAATAGAAGGACTGGGTGACCGGCAGTAGAATCTAAAAAAGTTACCGCTAATCCCTCAGGCAGTTCTCCTCGTTCAGGCCCGGCCATTCCCCGCCGAAAAATTGGTTTTCCGCCCAGACGCGACTCTGGAGGCGCACGCACGCATGTAATCGTGCCTTGTCTTCCCTCGTCCTCGGGGCCACGACCAACTTTTGTGCGGACGATGGGCTGACCGGATGGCCGCGGCAGATTCGTTCGCGGGACCCAACCTCTCAGCAATGGGGGCCAGGAGTTGCGCAAAGTGAACGAATTCAAAGGGCCTGTCGATGAAGAGACTGAGATTCTCTGGGGTTACTACCATGTTCGTTCGTCTTATTCTTGTTTTGGTTGCACTCGCAGGCGCAGTATCGGCATCCAGCCAGGCGGTTTCAACAGAACAACAGGCCCTCTCCCTGAGTGAATGCCTGCGCATCGCGTTTGAGAAGAACCATACTCGTCCCGCCAGCCAGTTTGCTGTGGCGATCGCTGAAGCTCAACATCGTCAGGCACTTGCCAGCTACTGGCCGCAACTCAGCGCCAAGGGCGGAATTGACGAGATGAGTTCCTCGCCCAACTTCGTTTATCCGGCCAGCACCATGTACATCCCCGCACAAACGGTGGCCATCCCGGGTGGAACCGCGACGGTCACGATACCGGCGGGAGCGTTCGGCAATCCGGTGGCCATCCAGCTGCCGGTCTCGTTTCCGGGACAAACCGTGACCACCAGCACCCAGGCCTTTCCCATCCCGGCCCAGAACGTCAAGCTGCTGAATCCCACCACCGAGTCCGTATCCGGCAACTTCAAGTGGCTGTTGGCGGACGGCGGTATGAGGCGCGGCTACCGTGAGCAATCCCTCGCCGCCTTGGACGATGCCCATTCCGAAGTTCGGCGCACCGATCTCGAACTCACAGAAAACGTAGTCCGGCTCTACTACGGGGCGGTGCTGGCCCGGCAGCTTCACCGGCTTGGTCAGGACACTCTCGACCGCATGGAAGCCACCCTGCGCGTGACGGAGTCGCTCTATAAGGATGGCTCCGGCACCGTCAACAAGACCGACTATCTCGACAACAAGGTGATGGCCGAGACGGTTCGTTCTCTGGTCGCTCCACTCGAAGCCAACGAAGCCTCCGCGGAGGCAGCCCTGGCCTACACCATCGGGCTGTCGTGGAAGTCGAGTGTTATTCCGAAGGACGAAGAAGTGCCGTTCCAGCCGTACGGCGGCAATCTCGACGATCTGGTCTCCAGTGCCTACGAGTTCAGTCCTGACTGGGCCGCGATCAATGCCGGCCTTCGCGCCCTCGAGGGCGAACGCATGACGGCAGCCAGCAGCTACTACCCCAAAGTCGGCATCAAGGGGGAGTTGCACCGGATGTGGAACAGCTACGACGGCGGCCTCTCCACGGACCAGAACCGCAATGGCTGGACAGTCGATCTGGGGATCGAGATACCGATCTTCGATGGATTCCTGACCCAGGCCAAGGTTGCCGAAGCCCGCGCGCGGATCCATCAGCTTCAAGAGAAGAAGGTGATTCTTTCCGAAGGCCTCGGCCTCGAGATTCGCAGCCTGTTTATTGAATTGGGTTCGAGCGAGAAGGTCGTCCGCGCCGCAGCGGACGCCGCAACTGCGGCGACGAGACGACAGCGATCTGACCCTGCGCGGTTATCAAAGCGGGTTGGTGGCGACAGAGAAGGTAATTCGCGCTCAGTTGCAGGAGGCATTGGTCACGGCCTCGTGGGACAAGGCCATTTACGACCACATGGCCCTTCGCTCCAGGATCGACCTGGTAGTTGGCAAAGTCGTCCAGGCGGAGCTAACCGCGGGCCATTAGAAGAGATGGGAACACAACCACCCTGCTGTCGCTTCGGCTCGGCAAGTGACTTCAGGGTCCTGGTTCAGGGTGTTGGTCGAGCAAGCTGTGGCCGGAGGACGAGTTCAGAATGGAACGCGCAAGAAATCAAATTACCCGGCGACAGTCCCTGGCTCTTCTGGCCGGAGCCGCGGGGAGCATACTGGCGCCGGACTTCTGTTCCGCGCAGAATGAGAAGCGCCTGCTGCGAATCGCAGTAAGCAACGAAACTCTGGCCGGAGCGAACGTCAACGATGCGCGGGCCGCGTACCTGGTCTGGATCGACGAGTATACGCGTCAAACCGGAAAGCTCATGGCGGAGATCGTTCCCGGCGTTTTTCTTCCATCTGAGGATGTAATCCGCGGCGTCCGTACAGGCGTCATCGATTGTTTTGGCGTGACCGCGCTGGAGTTCACAAAGATCATCGACATGATCGACCCCGATGCCCTGGTCCTTCAGGACTACCTGGCGGATGGCATGGAGTACGTCCTGCTGGTGCATAACAACAGCCTGTTCAAGAAGCTCTCCGACCTGCGCGGCGCGCAGCTTGTCTCCCATCTTCATCGCGACATGGTTCTGCTGCCCGCGTGGCTTACCACACTTCTGGCGGCCAACAATCTGCCTCCGGCCGATCACTTCTTCGCGAGCAACTCGACACACGACACCGTAAACCAGGTGGTTCTGCCCGTATTCTTTCGCCGCGTCGACGGCGCATGCCTGGCGCGACGGGACTGGGACACGGCGGTTGAACTCAATCCTCAGTTGGGACGCGATCTTCGCATACTCGCCACCTCCCCGAAAGTCATTCCTATTGCCGTCGCATTTCGCCGCAATTGCGATGTCGCAAGCCGCAAGACATTGCTGGACACGATGCTGCGCATCTCGAACAGTGCCGCGGGGCAACAGATGGCGGCACTTTATCAAACCCGCAGATTCCTCGTTCGCCCGTTCGCCGTCATGAACAGCACCGTCGAGATGGTACGCCAGTATGAGCGGCTTGTTCCGCAGTCGGTGGCCCCACGGAGAGGGAAACCATGAAATTTCCGGCGGCCATGCCCATGCCAAGGCAGACAAAACGAGTCACAAGGCGACAGTCAGTCAAAGCGATAGCGGCGATTGTGGCGGCGACATTAGCGCCGAAGGTCTTTCTTGGCGCCGGCGACAAGCGGCCACTCCGGCTGGGGATCAGCGTCGAAACCCTGGCCGGGGCCAACGTCAATGACGCGCGGGCAGCCTACCTGGTCTGGCTCCGCGAGGTCGCTCGCCACTATTCAACACAGTCGATTGAGGTCATTCCGGGAATATTCATTCCATCCGACGATCTGGTCCACAGCGTCCGCCAGGGACTGATCGACTGTTATGGAATTACTGCTTTGGAGCTTGCCAAACTCGCGGACCTGACTGATCCGGATACCCTGGTGCTTCAGGATTATCTCGCCGAGGGAATGGAATATGTATTACTGGTGCACAACAGCAGCGACTTCAAGAAGATCGCGGATCTGCGGGATGCTCACATCGTCAGCCATCTTCATCGCGACATGGTTCTGTTGCCGGTATGGCTGGCCATTCTGCTGGCCGCCAACGGCTTGTCGCAGCCGGAGCGCTTCTTTGCCAGCCATAAGCTGTCCAACAACATTAACCAGGTCGTTCTTCCACTGTTCTTCCGCAAAATCGACGCAGCTTGCCTGGCGCGGCGCAGCTGGGAGACGGCGGTGGAACTCAACCCGCAGCTGGGCCGAGATCTGCGCGCGCTGGCTGTGTCGCCCAGGGTGATCCCAATCGCATTCGGATTCCGACGCAACACGAATGCCGAAGTTCGCCATGACGTCATCGACTCGATCAAGAACGTCTCCAATTTTACCGAGGGACAACAGATTGTCGCGTTGTACCAGTCCCGCGCATTCGTGCAATCGCCGCTGTCCGCGATGAAGCCTACGCTCGATCTGGTGCGCGAATTCGAACGGATTTCGGCCCGCGAGCCCGATCCCCGGAAAGGACAGCGCTAGAACGACATGCGCATCTCGACCGGAATCGCCCGCCGCACCGTGGTTCTCGCCTGGACCATCACACTTGTGACCCTGGGCATCTTTGTGGCGGTCATGATTCCGGAACAGCAGCGCGATCTGCGCACTGAATTGGAGTCGAAGGCGAGCGGTGTTGCCGTCGCTCTTCATGGGGAAGTTGCCGAGGCCGCCATTTCCGAGGACTACTCTTCAGTGGTTGAACACGCCATGCAGGTGCTCAAGGGCGACAATGCGGTCGACTTTTTGGTGATCACCAAGAACGATGGTCTGTCGGTTGTGGTTGACCGAAAGGGCTGGAGGATGGAGCAGAAGATCGATCGCTACTGGTATCCGGAGGAAAGGCGCTCGTCCAGTGAACTCGGCTATGTCCCGATGTTTAACCGGCGGGTCTTTCACTACGCTGTTCCCTTCGACTACAGCAGCATCCAGTGGGGATGGATTCATGTGGGGTTGTCGCTGGATTCTTACGATGAAAGCGCCCGCCAGGTGAACCTTCGAACTGGAATTCTGGGCATCGTCTGTGTCATGGTCAGCCTGATCGCTTCCGTCATGTATACAGGCCGCTTCGTAAGGCCAATCCTTCAACTCCAATCGGTGGTCGAGCGCGTTGCCAGCGGCGATCTTACCGCGCGCGCCGACATTCGAAGCAGGGACGAGATCGAGCAACTGGCGCACGCCTTCAACGATATGGCCGACATGATCCTCCATCGCGACGAGGAGTTATCTGAAAGCAAGCGCCATCTCGAACTCCGGGTCGAGGAACGCACGCAGGAGCTGCGCGAACAGGTGAATGCCAAGGACCTGGCCCTGGCCGAATTGGCCGAGGCGCAGAAACGCCTCATTGATCTCTCGCGGATTTCGGGAATGGCAGAGATTGCAACCGGAGTTCTGCACAATGTGGGCAACGTTTTGAACAGCGTCAACGTCTCCGCCACAATCGTGGGGGATCATTTGCGTGAGTCGCGCGTTCGCCAGATCAGCGAATTGGTGCGTGTGCTCCGCGAGCATGAGACGGAATTGGGCGACTTCCTGAGCAATGACCCCCGCGGGCGGCGCGTCCTTCCCTATATGGACAATCTCTCGCACCACCTGGAACTGGAACGCGACCAGCTGGGCAGGGAAGTATCCACTCTTGCGCAACATGTAAGCCACATCAAAGAGATCGTATCCATGCAGCAGACATACGCCCGGTCCTCTGGAATCTTTGAGAAGGTTGGACTGAAAGATCTTTTGGACGATGCACTGGGAATCATGGGGCCTGGGCTGGAGCGCCACAAGGTAGAGGTAAAAATCGAAAGCGAACAACTGCCGTCGATTGTCACGGACCGTCACAAAGTGCTGCAGATTCTACTCAACCTGATCCGCAATGCCAAAGATGCGGTGAAAGCGTCGGGCAAGCCGAAACGGCAAATAGCAGTTCGCATTCGGCGCTCCGGCGAGGATGGCATCGGGATATGTGTGTCAGACAACGGCATTGGGATTCCAGCTGCGAACCTGGTGCGCATCTTTTCTCACGGATTCACCACCAAGAAGGATGGTCATGGGTTTGGTCTGCATTCGAGCGCCCTTGCAGCTAAGGAACTAGGAGGATCGCTCAGTGCGGAGAGTGATGGAGCAGACGCGGGGGCGATGTTCACTCTCGAACTGCCGTTCAATGCTCGCGGCATTGGCGGGGAAAGGATGGTTTCATGAAACCTGGAAATGGTCACTTCCGCCTGCTTATCGTAGACGACAACGAATCCATCCATGATGATTTGAAGAAGATTCTCCTGCCTCGAGATGTCGACCTGAGCCTGACCGCCGATGAAGCGCTTCTCTTCGGAGCCGCCACATCAACCGGCGTCGTCTTCGAGATCGATTCCGCCTACCAGGGTCAGGATGGGCTGGACTGCCTCTTGCGTGCGAAAGCCGCTGGAAATCCGTATGCACTGGCCTTCGTGGACGTGCGCATGCCTCCAGGATGGGATGGAATTGAAACTATCGGGCACCTGTGGAAGGCTGATCCCGATTTGCAGGTAGTCATCTGCACCGCCCATTCCGATTACAACTGGGCAGATATTTCGCATCGCCTCGGCGTTTCGGACAATCTCGTCATTCTGAAAAAGCCATTCGACATCATCGAAGTCACCCAGCTCGCGCACGCACTGACCGCGAAATGGACGTCCATGCATCAGGCCCGGCAAAGGATGGAGGAACTCGATCGTCTGGTTGCGGAGCGCACCACTGAACTCACCGTCGCGAACTCCCGGCTTGAATTGCTCGCGGCCGCCCTGCGCTCGGCGGGGAACTCCATCAGCATTACTGACGTCAAAGGGTCGATTGTGTGGACTAACCCTGCATTCTCGACGTTGTCCGGATATTCTCCTGAAGAAGTGCAGGGGGTGAATCGACGCATTTTGAAGTCGGGAGTGCACGATGCGAAGTTCTATGAAGAAATGTGGTCTGCGATTTCCTCTGGAAGGGTATGGCGCGGCGAGTTAATCAATCGCCGCAAAGACGGCAGCTTCAGCTCCGAGGAGATGACGATTACCCCGGTTGTATCGCAACTCGGCGATATCACTCACTTTGTCGCAATCAATCAGGACATCACCGAAAGGAAGCAGGCAGAGAAAGCTCTGTCCGAGGCGGAGGAAAAATATCGAGTCATCTTTGAGGATGCGGTCGTCGGGATATTCCAGGCAACCCCCGACGGTCGACTCCTCAATGTCAATCGAGCCTTTGCCGTCTTGCACGGATATGAGTCTCCGCAGCAGCTTCTGGCAGACATGGCCGCCGGCCCCAGCCGGGGTAGACTCGTCGACCCCGCGCAGATAGAGCAGTGGGCCAAGGCGTTGGATCAGTATGGCGCCATTCGCAGTGCTGAAGTCGAAGTGCAGTGCAAAGATGGAAGCCGCAAGTGGGTATTGGTCAACGTGCGGGCCGAACGGGACATGGATGGCACGGTGATACTCCACGATGGCACCGTGGAGGACATCACCAAGCGCAAACTTGCTCAGCAACGGGCCGACTATCTCGCCTATTACGACGCGCTCACCGGGCTTCCCAATCGTGTGCTTCTGCACGAGCGCCTGAATAATGCAATCCTCGGCGCCGCACGACGCGGCGGCATCGCCGCGCTTCTGTTTCTCGATCTGGATCGCTTCAAGAACATCAATGATTCTCTCGGCCACTCGGTCGGAGACATGCTTCTCCAGCAGGTCGCGGAACGCCTCAAGAATGAGATCCGCCACGCCGATACGGTTGCCCGGGTCGGCGGCGATGAGTTCCTCATCGTGTTGACTGACGTTGAGAGTCTGCTCGAACTGGAAGCGATCGCGGCACGCATTGTGAATTCGGCGATGGGGGAGTTCAACATTCAGGGGCGCTTACTCAGCGTGACTTGCAGCCTGGGAATCAGTGTCTATCCTGCCCATGGAAATGATGCCGAGACGCTCATCAAAAACGCAGACGTCGCCATGTACAGGGCAAAGGAACAGGGATCGAACACCCACCGTTTCTTTACGGAAGAGATGAATGCCCTCGTTGTGGAGCGATTGGAACTCGAGAACAGCCTGCGAATGGCTATCGATGGAGACGAATTCTTCCTCGTCTATCAGCCCCAGATCAACATTGCCAGTGGAAGCCTCACCGGCGTTGAGGCCCTGTTGAGGTGGCGGCATCCCCAACGCGGCCTCTTGATGCCTGAACAATTCATCCGCATCGCAGAGAACAGCGGCCTCATCACCGGTATCGGCGAATGGGTGCTCAGGACCGCTTGCGTTCAGATGAGCAGATGGTGCAAACAAGGGCTGCCCGTCGTTCCGGTTGCGGTCAACGTCTCCGCCCTTCAATTTCGGCAGGATGGCTTCGTGGAACTCATCCGGGCCGTGCTGCACGAAACCGGGCTGGACCCGCATTACCTCGAACTGGAACTGACCGAAAGCCTGCTGTTGTCAAACGCAGACGTGATGTTCAAGGTTCTTCAGGATTTGAATGCGATGGGCCTGAAGCTCGTAATCGACGACTTTGGCACAGGCTACTCGAGCCTTAGTTACCTGCGACAGCTTCCCGTGGCAAAGATCAAGATTGATCGCTCCTTCATTCGGGACGTCGCTGTCGATCTGGACGATGCCGCCATCACCACCGCGATCATCAGCATGTCAAAGAGCCTCAGCCTCACCGTTATCGCCGAGGGCGTCGAAGACGAAGATCAACTGTCATTTTTGAGGGATCATGCTTGTGATGCCTGCCAGGGCTTCTACTTCAGCCACCCTCTCACGGTTGAGGATGTTACGGAAAGGCTGGCCGCGTCCCGTAGTTTGGCATAGATCTGTGCAGTTACAGATTTTGGCGTGTCATTTCTCCGGCCAGGTACTCTGAGGCGCGCATCGAGAGCGACAGGATCGTCATGGTGGGGTTTTGCCAGCCCGAACTGGTGAAGCCGGCGCCGTCCACGACGAACAGGTTCTTGTGGTCGTGGCTCTGATTGAATCGATTGAGTACGCTTTTTTTGGGGTCATCGCCCATGCGGCACGTACCCACCTCGTGGATGCTGTAGCCGGGCGGGTTGGGCGTGGCGTTCTTTGACAGGATCTCGAAGCCGGCGGCTTCGGCAACTGCTGAGCCGGTTTCGACGGCGTCCCTGGCCATGTTGAATTCATTGTCCGTATAGCGTGTTTCGACGTGAAGCACGGGGATGTCCCAGGCGTCGGTGCGGTCCTTGTCGATGCGGACGTGGTTTTCATAGCGGCCGAGCACCTCGCCCATGATGGTCATGTAAAAGGCGCTGCCGTGATACTCCTCCATCTTGCGCTGCAACTCCGCGCCATAAGCGGCGAAGTTGCGCGCGCCGACGGGGCCGGTGCTGCTGGTGACATTGAAGGCATAGCCGCGCAGGAAGTCAGGCGCCTTGGTGCTGATGTTGCGGAAGCGCGGTACGATGGCGCTCCCGCCCATGAGGCCCTTGGCTGTGGCGCCTCGCGCCTCGGGAACGGAGCAGATCAGGCCGGCCCCGTAGATCTGGTCCATCAGATAACGGCCGACCAGACCGCTGGAGTTGGCGAGGCTGGAGTTGAGCAGCAGGCGGGTGCTTTCCAGCGTACCGGCGGCAAGAACCAGGACGCGGGCCTTCACCGACATTTCGCGGTGGGAGAGGCGATCGACAAATCGGCAGCCGTTGGGCTGGCCGGTATTCTTGTCGACGGTGATTTCGCGGACCACGGCGTTGGCAACGGAGGTGAGTTTGCCGGTACGTTCGGCGTCAGGCAGGAGCAGGTTGACGGAACTGGCCAGGCCGTCGCGGCCAAGGGCGCGGCGCTGCTTGCAGACAGGCATATCAAACCGCTTGCCTGCGGCCATGAAGCGCTGCATGGACACAGACCAGGGATCGCCGTCGATGAGGAAGTTGCCATTGGGCATCTGTGGCGGCCCGTCGAGCGCGCCCTCCACCTGGAAGATGCCTTCGACGCGTGAGTAGTAGGGGGCGAGGTCGGCGTGGCTTATCGGCCAGTCTTCGCCGAAGCCGTCATGGGACTTGCCCTTGAATTCGTAGTCGCTGAGGCGGAAGGACTGGCGCGACCAGAAGAGAGACCGGCCGCCGAAGAGCCGGACGCGCACCCAGTTATAGGGCTGGTCAGGCGCGAAGGTGTAGGGGACCTCCTGTTCGTCGACCCACACGTTGGCATTGAACTCATTGGCCTGGAAGACATGTTCCACGCGGCCTGGTGGATGAAATCCGCGATAGGGCAGTTCGTAGGAGTGCTTGCGCTCCGCGTCGCGGCTGACGTCGGCAACCGGGCCGGCGTTGAGCATGAGGCAGCGGATGCCGTACTCGGTGAGGATCTTGGCGGCCATCCCGCCGGCATGGCCGGAACCGATGATGAGGACGTCCCAGGTCTCTTTGGATAAAGCTTCGTTGGCGATAGAGCGATCAGTCATTGCGGTCCCGGAAGTGTCAGCGAGGATAAGACGGCATGGGATGGTTGGACTTGGGGGCGGCCTGAACATGGGGCGGCAGGGGAGACGAGATGGGCGACATCGGGCTCGATGGGGAACCAGTAGAGTGAGCTGTTGTATGGGTCCGGGCCGGCGGCCGGCGAGGCGTCAGTCCATGGCTTGGAGTTGACTGTCGCAGTGCGAATGTCGTCGTGAGCAATGTTGATGAAATCGGCGTGAGGCTCGGTCGGCGGATGATCACTCATCCAGGTGCGCAGCCATGGCTTGAGCAGCGCGCCGGCCTGTGTGTCATCGAGTTTGGCAAACGGCAGGCTGTATTTCTTATGCGATTCGGATTCGAGCCAATCGAGGCCGCCGCTGTAAACCTGCTGACGCGCTTCGGACGAACTGTCGATGAGGAAGTCGAGGAATGCCGGCGTCCCTGCCTCAAGTGCGCCCGGCTTGTCAGCGCTTGCGGGAACGAGCATATCGCTGAGGCGGGTGAGGGTCTGCATCTGGAGTGTTGTAAAGAAGCGCAGCTCCGATGCGGCAATATCTTCTGCGACTTCGACCTGAGGCAAAGGGGTGCGGGGGTTGAGGCCCAGCGTCCAAGGAACAGGTGCAGGAGGTGGCGGAGCGGGATTGGCCTGTTGCTGACCGAGCAGAAGTTTGGGGGCGGCGGTTACGGCGATCACGGCGCGCACAAATTCACGACGCAGCATGGACACTCCTCAACACGCTTCCACGCTAAATGGGGACGCGGGCTGTCGTCCACTGGCAGAGACGCATGGCTCGATGCCATGGGTGTGGTCTTCGCGGCCATTGAATTACGCCGCGACGAACGCGGGCTTGCGCGGCCATCAAATCAACTACAGTCCCGCCGCGCGGTGCGCGTGCGGGAGCAGCTCGCTCGATGCGGTATTCCTGGAAAAACTCATGCGGATTCCGTACTTTGGCCGCAGGATGACCATCGGACGCGGTTCGATCTTCTGCCCCGGCGTCAGTTGCAGGTCGTACCTTCTCAGCAGCTCGCTCAGAATCATCAAAATCTGCAACATCGCGTAGTTTCCGCCGATACATCCCCGCGGTCCGCCGCCGAAGGGGAGATGGGTGAAGGGCGTGTGCAGTTTCTCATTCGCTTTTGTGAAGCGTCCGGGGTCGAATGTTTCCGGGTCAGGCCAGTAGCGTTCTGCATGGTGAGCGCCGTGGACGAACACAATCACCATCGATCCACGAGGTATGACAACCTCCCCAACACGGTCATCGGCAACAGCCATGCGGTCGATCATCCAAAACGGCGGATAGAGACGGAGCGCTTCCATGATCACCTGGGTGGTGAACTCAAACCTGGGAACATCGGCAAAACTCAGCGGCGCCTCGCCCAACACCGAGAGAAACTCTGCACGCACGCGCTCGAGGACATCCGGCCGCGAACTTAAGAGATAAAGAAGCCACGACAGGGCGTTGGATGAGGTCTCGTGGCCGGCGACCAGCAGTTGCATGCTTTCGCTCAGGATCAGTGCATCGCTCATGCCTTCGCCGTCGCTGTAGCGGGCATCCATGAGTATCTGCAGCAAATCGTGGCCGGGGTCCTGGTTGCGGCGAGCACGAATGTATTGCAGCAAGATGCTGTCCGCTCTGGTTCGCATTTCTTCGTGCCGGCGCAACTCCCCCGATACCGCAAACCAGGGATTCAGATAAGGCTGAATGGTTTGTTGAACGATGAATTCCTGGACGGTGGAAATGGTGTGGCTGACAAGCTCAATATCGTCATCCTTCAGCCGGGCGCCGAAGAGTGACTTGGCTACCATCGAGAAGGTCATTTTCATCAATTGGGGATATATATCGACGGGGCCGAGACTCACCTGGCGGTCAAATTCAAGAAGCGACTCCCTCAGAGAATCCTGCATGATCGAAGAAAGAATCTCAAGCTGCTTTCGATCGAATCCCCTCTGGATAAGCCGTCTCTGAATCCGCCAGGGCTCCCCATGGGTAGTCAGGAGACCTTTTCCCAGGAAGTGGCCCATGCGCTTCACTTGAATTTCAGACTTTTTGTAGTTCTCCGCATTGGTCTTCAGAACGTGCTGAATGACAGCGGGACTCGTCGTGACGATCGCCTCCTTCAGTCCGCCCAGGTAGAACCTGAACGTGTCGCCAAAGAGCGCCGAGTATTTTGTCAAAACCTGAACGGGATTAGCGGCCATGGCGCGCGAATCCGCGAAGGAGCGCCATCGCGAAACGGCAGGTATGGGTGTGGACACGGTCAAACCTCGCTGCCCGGGTGCTGGCAAAGAGCTGTGGGAGATTTCATGAGGTTTGCCGGAAGAGGTCTGGTGGCCATAGGGCAAGAATAAATCGCTCAGACGTCGGTTTCATTTCCCAGTTGCTTCAAAAGCAGCAGATGATGGCGGATCGCCCGGGTCATGGTGGGATGTTGCCGATAGGGAACGCCAAACTCAGCGGAGGTCTCCCTCACAATCCGGGTAAGGTGCGCGTAATGGGTGTGGCACACAAACGGGCACAGATGATGGGCAATGTGATGGTTGAGACCGCCCACGAGCCAGCCGACGAGCGGGTTTTCGGTCGCATAATCGGCCGTCGTCGCAAAGATGTGGTACACGCCGTTGTCAAACTCACTGCGATCCGAGGGAAAGTACGTGCTGTCGATGGTGTGCGTGGTTTGGAATACGAGGGTTACAGACAAGCCGACGACCAGATGAACAAGCAGGAACGCCCCCGCGACGACCAGTGGTGATCTCCCCAGCACCACGACGGGCAGAATCAGCATGTAGGTGAAGTAAAAGCCTTTACCCAAAAACAGTACGGCGTATTCCCGTGCTGGATGCCGGGTCCGTTTCAGATATTCGTGGGAAGGCAAGAAAAAGCTCTCAAAATCCCGTACGAAAACATAATCCAGAGAGAACATGGCATAAAAGAACAGTGCGTAGATGTGCTGGAACCGGTGATAGCTGGCGCGGGGTTCGTGGGGCGTGAATCGAAAGATGCCCCGTCCGGTAAGTGCGTCGTCTTCGCCGTGAAGATTGATGCAGGAATGGTGCCCTCGATGGTGGAGGATACGCCACATGTAGGAGCTGATCCCGCACACATCGAACACATAGTTCAGAGTCTTGTTTATCGACGGCACAGATGAAATGGCGTTGTGGTTGCTGTCGTGGGCGATGTTCAGCAAAAGAAATGTCTGGGCCAGTCCGCCCAGGAAATAAAGGGCAACAAACAGCCATGCGTCCGGCCTCAGTGCATAAATGGCGATCCAACTGCCGGCCAATACGGCAAGCCCGACGGTGATTTTCACCCACATGGTACGGTCGGCTTTGGGAGAAATGTCCTGCTCGGCAAAGAAATTTTGCAGGCGAAGGCGCAGGACTTTTGGAAAGCTGGGCGCAGCCGCAGGATCGCCGGCAAACTGGCGCTGCGAGGTCTCCGATGGTACAAGGTCGTCGATATCCGGCTGAAAAGTGATCAACGCTCCGGTCCCGGACGCCACGGGCGCCCCTCCACCCATATTACGCGGGCTGGCTCATCGCGACCGATGGCTCGGTTGCCCGGTTGACCGGACCGACTGAGGTCGCCGCTATCGTCGAAAATCGATACTAGCTTGAAGATTTACGGAGAATCAAGGAAATTCGATCCATTGCGCCTTCAGAAAGCCGCCCTGCCGATGTCCAAGATGAGGTGCAATGCATTATCGTTCTGTTAACATAAGCCGTTTGATCGTGCACAATAAGGAAGCCCTGAGTGTGGTGCTTGAACACCGGCCGAGGATGTGCAAGTTTTCCCCGCTGGTGCACTGAACCGCGGTACATGGCCTCGGCCGGATCGATCAAAACATTGTAAAGAACGGGTTTACCTTTGTTCTTCAAAGCCGGCTTGCGCTGGCCTTACACTTAAGTTCTGCACTCCGAGACGACGATGCAATTGCCCTCACCCGGGACGGAGAGCAGGAAGACGTTTCGTGTTTCTTTCGCATTAAGTTATCCGATTTCACCCGGGAGGGGTTCGCGGATCAATGATGGCGTCGATTTTGGACCAATTGGACAGGCTGGGCCGTGAGCAGCCCCACAAACTCCTTTATTCGTACATTGACCTCAATGGCAATCCCATTGAGTGCTATTCGTACGCGTCGTTTATTCACCGCACCAAGGCGATCGCCGGTCACCTGCTAAAAGACGGTCGTTTTGCGGCGGAGGACCGGCTTTTGCTGGCTTATCCGCCGGGCCTCGAGATGATCTGCGCATTTTTCGGCTGCGCCCGGGCCGGCCTGATCCCGGTACCTGTCTACCCCCCCAGTTCCCGTGGCTTTCAGAGCGCTCTGTACAAAATGGTTCACATCGCCAAGGACTGCCAGGCGGCCGGGGTCCTGACCAGCAAGGACTATCACGCCTCCTTGAAGTCAAATCTCACTCGAAGCGGAGTCGCTGCTTCCGGAGTGGACGTTGATTACATCTCCGGTCTTCCTTGGATTGTTACGGAAGAGTTCGTCGAGACCCCCTGGGATGAACCGATCGTTGACCCCTCCAAAGTCCTGTTTCTTCAATACACGTCGGGTTCGACGATGGAGCCCAAGGGCGTGATGGTGACCCACGACAACATCCTGCAGACCTGTCCGCTGGTGATAGACCATCCGGAACCTGTGGTCGTCTCCTGGCTTCCGCAGTATCACGACATGGGCCTGATCGGGTGTTATCTCTATCCCGCGCTGAGAGGCGGTACGACCCACGGTTTCGCGCCTATGGATTTCATTCAGCGGCCGGCGCTTTGGTTCGACGCCATCAATACTTACCAGGCAACTGCGACGGCGGCTCCTAACTTTGCTTATGACTATTGCCTGCGTGCCGGCAGGCTGCCCAAAGAGAGCCTGGAAGGTTGCGATCTGAGTTCGCTGCGTGTCCTGATGTGCGCGGCGGAACCCGTCAAGGCAGACACGTTTACCCGGTTTCTGGAAGCATTTCAACCTTACGGCCTCAAGTCCGACAGCTTTTACGCCGCGTTCGGGCTGGCCGAAAATACCTTGGCGGTTTCCCTCGGCGGCCGCAACATCGTTTCGGTCAACAAGCGGGCCCTGGCTTTGGGAAAAGCGCGTATCACGACCGAGGTCTCAGAAATTGGAGCGGCAACGCAGATTGTCAGTTGCGGCACTCCGCTGCCCAGCATGGACGTTCGCATCGTAGATCCGGACCAGCACGTTGCCCTTGAGGCGAACCACATTGGAGAAATCTGGATCGCCGGAAGCGGTAAATGCCTGGGATATTGGAACAATCCCGAATTGACGATGAAGCAGTTTCGCGCCCGCCTGGTGGACGACAGCCCCTACGATGACGGCTATCTGCGCACCGGCGATATGGGATTTTTCCACGACGGCGAACTCTTCGTCTGCGGCCGCATCAAGGACATGATTATCCTGCGCGGGCAGAATTACTATCCGCAGGATATCGAGAGCGTGGTGGAGAGAGCCTCCGCTCTGATCCGTCATAATTGCGTCGCCGCGTTCCAGATTCATGAAGACACCGAGCCGGCGCTGGCGATTGTGGCCGAAGTAAAAAGCCCAAAGGGGATCCCGGACGCGCGCAAGATTGCCGCCGCGGTGCGGAGCTACCTCAACGTGGAAGTGGCGCTGGTCTCGTTCATCGCGCCTCGCGCCATACCGAGAACCAGCTCCGGCAAAATCATGCGCCACAAGACCAAGCAGATGTGGCTCGATGGCCAGTTCACGGTTCTTTCTGAGTTCTCGCGAGAAAAGGATACGGGTGCCTCCGAAGCCGGTTCCGAAATCCAATCGACCTTTGACGAACTCAAAGCCAGGTACAACCTCACCGGCACAGAGGCGTATAACCTGGTCGAAGCGGGACTGGATTCTCTCGATCTTGTTGTCTTTATGCACGAGCTCAAAGAGCTTTTGAAGGATAAAGGCGCCGAGATGCTGGCGAGACAAGTCGATATCGGCGTGATTCAGCGCGTCAGCGTCGCTGATCTGTTTCGTCTTGCCGGGCAGCTGGAGCAAGCTCCCGAAGAAGCTCTGGTTCAGTTGCGTCATTCCCTGGCCACTTTCCGGGACGAGCAGCGCGCGGCGGAGCGGGAGATGATGAGCCACGACCGGAAGCTCGTCTTCGCACCTCCGACTCCCGCAGCATTGCCGGAGATTCCGGTGATGAACCACGTGCTGCTGACCGGTGGCACCGGTTTCATCGGACCGTTCCTCATCAGGAGCCTGTTGGAACAGACGCGGGCGACCGTCTATGTTCTGGTGCGTTCTTCCGATGAAGTGCAGGGCAAGCAAAGACTCAGGGGGGCGATGGAATCGATGGGGCCCTGCCCCACGGCGCTTATGCAGCTGTTCGAGACCCGAGTGATTCCCATTTGCGGCGATCTCGGGCTGCCGAATCTGGGCCTGACACAGGAGCTCTGGGATTTTCTTGCCGGTCAACTGGACACGGTGTTCCACAATGGCGCTACGGTCAATTACCTGTTCAACTATGACCGCATGCGTGACGCCAACGTGATGGGGACAAACGAGGTCTTGCGGCTGGCGTTTGAGGGTCGTTCCAAGGAGTTCAATTACGTATCGACGACCTTCGTGTTTGGCTGGGCGGTGAAGAGCGTGCTCTACGAGACCGACTTCAACAAGAATATGGAGCTTCTCGATTTCGGTTACAGCCAGTCCAAATGGGTCGCCGAACAGGTCGTCGCAGACGCGCGCAGCCGTGGACTTTCCACCAGGATCTTCCGGCCGGCTCTTGTGAGTCCTTCCGTTACGGGCGGCGGTAACAATTTCGATATCGCGGTGCGCCTGGTGGCGTTCATGGTAAATCATGGCATCGGGGTGGACGCGTTAAACCAGGTAAGCTTCGTGCCCGCCGACGTTGTGGCAAACAACATCGTCGCCATTTCAGCCACTCCCGGTACGGCCAACAAGACCTACCACGTGGTGCGGGACGATTATGCCAACATGCTGGACATTACGGCCCTCATCACCAAGTCCACCGGGCGGCGCTTCGAGATATTCAGCATTTCGGACTTCGTTCCCGAACTCATTCGCAGATGCCGGAAAGAAGATCTGCTCTTCCCCCTGCTGGACTTTCTGGTGGGTTCCGTAGACAACATCACAGCGATGGAGTTCAAACGCTACGACAGCTCTTCCTATCAACAAGCTCGCGCTGCCTCCGTGCGGGGCGTCGCCGACCCGTCGCTCGAGGATACGGTCGATGGCATACTGAAATTCATGCATCGCAAGGGAATCATCTCGGTGGCCCCTCGCAGGGTCAATGCTGTCCCCGCGCTGATCGAGCCTCTCGCCTGCTCGGATACATCTTCCGCTATTGCTTTTTGAAGGTTAACTTTTCGGTGAGGTGCTGGCCGGACTCGAGCGTACCGGTGGTTGTTAACGTCATCTGCCGCCCATCACCAGAGACTACCCATCTGTCTTCCTCGGCTTGTTGATTGTCTCGCATGTAGGCCGAGTCCACGGTGTGAGGATCGACGAGCCGCAGCGTCACAGTATCGTTGCGCGAGTTCTGCAGATCGTAGGGCTTCCCGTCAAACCGGGCCGTGTAGCTGAAGTCGCCTGAAAATCGCACACCGCCGCTTCCATCTGGCTCGATCTTGATCACCAGGCCCTGGCGCAGACGGGTTGCACTCAAATCCTCTGTCCATTCACCAGCCAGGGGATCGCTGGCGACCCTCGCCCCCCCGCTTCGTTTCCACACGGAGATCTTGTCGCCGTGGCCTTTGCTCACGGTGGTGGTCGTCAACTCGTTTCCGTCCTTGGAGAGCTGCTCGTGAACTGTCGCGACCAGGGCTCCGTCCTTCTTCTCTTCGACCTCGGCCTGCCTCTTGTCGATCCTGTGCAGTTCGACCTGATTGAAACCGGGATTGCCTGGCACGGGCGTGTCATGCCCGTTGGTCTTGACGGTGAAATCGATGTGCTTGTCCCCGGAGATGACCACGTGCACTCCATCATGGAGCGCCGTGATGGTGAGCTTATTGGGAGGAGCCAGGGTTGACTGCGCGGAAATGAGCGTCCATGAGCCAATGCGCGGATCCGCTGTTTGTGCGAGTCCAGATTGGAAAACGGCAAGCAGTAATGAAAACGATGCAATTCGAAGAATGGATCCTCCTCGTGCGACGAGACCAATCTAGCAGATTCAGACCGTCACCTTCTGAGTCCTGGAAGGTTGGCCCGCACCGGTTACAAGCCCTTCCCTCTCTTTCGATGCCGTGGAAGGATGGTAAGGCCTCTTAGCGTGCGCCAATCTTGTATGACATGATGAGTTTCATGCATGTGCGCCGTATCTGGGTGGCCGGTACTAGTTTTTTGCGCTGTCTTAGCGCTTCTACCCTTCTCTTTTCACGCCGAGCGCCACCTGGAGACGGCAACCCGGGTCGAGGGCAGCGAAGCGGAGACTGTCAAGCAGGAACTCAGCAGTCGATTCCATTCACCCTTCGTCGATCGCGTTGTTGTGGTTGTGCAGGGGTTGCCGCCTGCCGATTCGGATGCGGGCGAGCAGGCCTTATCCACCATCGCTGCGGCATTGAGAGAAGAACCCGGGGTGTCCGGCGTGGTCTCTTACCTTGACCTGCGCGACCCTATTTTTCTGGGCAAGGGAGGGGGAACCTTCATCCTGGTGGGCCTCGCCTCGACCGGCGGCCCGGTGGAGGCGCTGGTTCCCAAGCTCCATGATCGAATCAACGCCGAGGCCGCTCAATTGCGCGTCCATTATCCAGCCGTGAAGCTGGAACTCACCGGCGAGCTTCCGCTGAATTTCGACATTCGGAAGTCGAGTGCGGCAGATGTGCGACGCGGCGAGACTCTGGTAATTCCCGCCACCCTGGCGCTCTTGCTCCTGGCCTTCGGGAGCCTGGTGGCTTCCATGATTCCGCTGGCCGTGGGGCAGCTTGCCATTGCCACCACCCTGGCGATTACCGGGCTGCTGGCCGAGCGCTTCCATCTATCCATCCTGGTTCAAAATCTGGCGACCATGCTGGGCTTGGTTTGGGGATCGATTACGCGCTGCTCATGGTCAGCCGCTTCCGCGAAGCGATCTACGCGGGTCACGACGGGGCGAAAGCCTCCATGATTGCGGCACGCCAGGCAGGCCGCACACTCCTGATCTCGGCCTCGACCGTGGCCATCGGATTTTTCGCGCTTCTTGACCGTCCCCATCAGCGAAATCCGTTCTATCGGTGTGGCTGGATTTCTGGTGGCGGGGATCAGTTTGTTGTTGACCAATACACTTGTCCCGGCTTTGCTGGCGTATGCTTGGGCCGCGCATCAACGCGGGCCGGTTACCCTTCACCCCAAAACTCGATGTCGATCGAGAATGTCAGAAAGAGAGCCGCGCGTGCGCTCGCTGGAGACGCTGGGGAACGATCGTCGTGGCCCATCCCTTGCTTAGCCCTCCTGCTGGCCGGCATCCCCATGCTTCTCCTCGCCTGGCAGGCCACAAAGCTCGATACGAGCCTGCCCAGAGGAGACTGGCTTCCCGAGTCGGCCGAATCCGTTCACGCGCTTCACACTCTGGAACATATGGACAGGGCAGGTGTTGTTTATTCCCTGCGCATCCTTGTCGCACTGCCCAACGATTCCATCGCCCAGACAGATGCCGGCTGGAATGCCATTGATCGCCTCTCCAGGCGCCTCGCGAGCGACCCCCGCAGCGCCCGCGTCATTTCCATCACTACCGTTGCAGAGAGCAACAGGGCCGCCCTGCTGGATCTGCCGCGCGAAACCCGTCGAACCTTTCTAAGCAGCGACGGACGGGAAGCCCTGCTGGAAGTGCTGCCTGCCGGTTCGGTTTCCCTGCGCCAACAGGTGGACTGGCTGCGAGAACTCCGCAAGACCGGCGCGTTTGCCCTCACCGGAGTGCCGGGTGCAACCCTGCGAATTGGGGGCATTCCGGCACTGAACGCCGATTACCAGACGATCATCATGAACCGCTTTGTCCCCGTAACCGCGCTGGTGGTGAGCGGAACGCTCCTGGCACTGATGTGCGGCTTCCGGTCACTCTTCGCCGCTGTGAAGGCGATCGCGTTGAATCTGCTCTCCGTTGCCGCCTCCTTCGGAGCCTTGGTCTTCGTCTTCCAGCAAGGGCACGGAAGCGGCTTCTTTGGAGTTCCCGGAGGAACGGGCAGTGTGTTTCCCCTGGTGCCCATCGTCGCCTTTGCCATCGTCTTCGGACTTAGCATGGATTACGAAGTGTTCCTGGTTTCACGAGTTCTGGAGGCCAGGAAAAGCGGTTTGAGCGAATCGGATGCGATTGTTGAAGGGATGGCGAGAACCGCGGGCCTGATTACCAGCGCCGCCGCCATCATGATCGTGGTGTTTGCCGCCTTTACCTTTGGAAACTTCCTGGTAGTCAAGATGATCGGCTTCACGCTTGCCGTTGCCGTGTTCATTGATGCGACCCTGGTTCGAGTCGTGATCGGTCCGGCGCTGCTTTGCATCGCAGGCGATTGGAACTGGTGGCCAGGCGGCCTCGGCAAAGCGCGCAGCCCGTCTCGGGAACGAACCGCGAAGGATAAGCCTGATGAACGGCAGTCCAGTGAAGCCTAGCCGATTCCAATCGCTGCTTAAGAAGTTCTCTGTATAGCCCATCATTTTGCGTCGAGCCGAAGTTTTGACCGCATCCGCGCCGAAACTACGGTCAAGGTGCGGCGAAGCAACTCCCCGGAGAGCGGTAGAGCGCGGCTAAGGGGAGGTCGCGTGAGCGCCCTGTGAACAAACACACGTTGGCGCACTCGCATATCCGGGACGGCCATCTGAACAATTTGAGCTCCATCCACTCGGGCAAGCGATCATGCAACGCGCCCATTCCTTCCCATCCGTCCCTTTCTTATGCGCCTTGCATGACGACGCG
The DNA here is from genome assembly GCA_963737665.1 of uncultured Acidobacteriaceae bacterium. Lineage (GTDB taxonomy): Bacteria > Acidobacteriota > Terriglobia > Terriglobales > Acidobacteriaceae > Telmatobacter. The sequence continues at coordinate 360,099 of CAVTTW010000008.1, read as the reverse complement.
CCGACGGCATTATAGGGAATGGCAGGACTCTTAGCCGCGCAAGTTGCCTGCTCCGGGATGGCGCTACTGAAAGATACGTCGGTACAACTGGCGGCCTGACCGGTGAGACAGGATCTGGACTCTGAGTTACCTAATTGCCCAGAAGCTGTGTGCCTGTAAGCGACACAAGTCGCCACTTGCGAATACAAATGCACGTTGAAGAAGCAAAGACAGAGGGTTGTAAATGCTGAAACGATGACTGAATTATTCACGAAATGTCGGAAGAAGCCGGTAGAGTTCATTTGCGAAGAATCCTCGGGCGAGATAGGGAATAGGAAACAATTGCGTATCTCTCTCTTTCTGTTACCCAGACATCTGCCATGAGCCGCATTCGCATGGCAGGGCAAGACGGGGTAGAACTGAAGATCGACAAGGTCGCAATATAGCCGAAGCTCACATTATTTGTTCTCGGCATCTTCCGTGAGGCAAACCAGGTTGTCTTTGCTCAACAAGGGCTGAGCGAATCAATGCGCCGGCAGCGGGTGCACGAGGTCAAAGGAAGGCTGCTCTCTTTATCTGCCTTGCAGATGGGTCGTTCTGCATACGGGTCATCGCATCGCGAACGCGGCGCGGCGGAGCAGAAATTGATTTTGGTTCGGGAGAGTCCGCGCTCGCGCTGTTGAGCGAAGGCCGGAAGACCGATCCCCGAGGGCGCATGATGACAGGTGCTGGTCTGCTCTTGGGGCTTGTCGAAGCAGGAGAAGTGTAGGAATCAAGATTGTGGCGCAGAGCGAATGTTACCAGCGATAAGCGATCAGACACCTGAAGCTTGGCGAACGTGGAAGTCAGGTGATGCCAGACCGTAGATTCAGAGATGTACAGTGTAGCCGCAATTTCCTTGTTGCGTAGACTGCGGCAGACCAGGGCGATAACTTCGCGTTCGCGGCGTGTGAGCAATTCGATCCGCTGAAGCTCATTCTGGGGGCCGCTGTGTGGAGACAACAAGTCATCGAGCAGAGTTTCGGCGGCCGATCGCTCCAGCCAGATTCCGCCATGAAAGACTCGGTACAGGGCTTTCTTGATTTGCGGAGTGGTGCTGCTCTTGCTGATAATGCCGCGAACTCCCAGTTCCAAGGCGCGTTTGCGGTCGCGCGTGGTTTCGATCATGCCAAGGAGCACTACAAAGGTGTGCGTGGTGATTTCTCGAATCAAGTTGATGCATTCGTGATCGTGCCATGCAAGTATGCTCCAGTCCACAAGACTGATATCAACTGAGTCCGTCGCCACCCTATTGTGAAGGGTGCGCAGGTTGGGTGCGTCGCCAAGTATATGAATTTTCGGATCATTTTCGAAGTTCGTCTGCAAGCCCACCGAGATAAGAGGGCAGGGATCACATACTAAGACGGAGATTCTCTCAGCATTCGCAGCGTTGCTCTTCATGTGTTCTCCGATAATCGCGGTTGTTTGCGTGCGTGAGCGCGAGACAAGTTGCAGATGTACACTATTTCCACCACACAGTAGGACCCGGTGGGTGTCTCCCGCTATCAGAATTAACATTCTCGAAATGTAGCGCGTTGAAGGGACAGGTCCACTTGCCGGACCACGCATGAAGTTCAACCAGAGGTACCACTCGAGACATAGGTAAACTTCCGGCAGGAGGGGTTCCGAAACCTGTGTCGAGCAGAATCGCCCTTGTTGGCTTGAGACTAAAGTCGGTTCAAGTCCAGCGCAATAGGCCAAAGGTACCAATTTGACTTATTCCCCATAGTGAGGCATTCGCAACCGATGCATACAGAGACAACTTCGAATTCGATAGGTATATCTGTGCTCGTCGTGGAGCCAAGCAGAACGGGCTGCGCGCTATTCGTTGAAGCCTTGACGAAGTCAGGTTATTTCGAACGCGTCGTAGGAACCGGCAGCATCTCAGCAGCAAAGCAAGCGGCCCAAGTGGAGACCACGAGCGTAGCTTTGATTGCGCGAGATGTCGAGGAGGGCAACGAGGGAGCGTGCGACTTAATCCGCTACCTGGGGACACAGCCACGGCCTATACGATCATTGGTGATGGCGAAAGAGTGGAACCCTCGGGCGGTGATCGAAGCGTTTACCTACGGGGCTAAAGGGGTGTTCACTGGCAGCGAAGAAGACGTGGCGCTGTTGTGCAAGGCTTTGGTGTGCGTGCACATGGGCCAGGTATGGGCCAACAGTGAACAACTGAACCACACACTGGATTACCTGGCCGGTACTGTGGGCGTAGAGGTTTCAACGGCTGAGCCTTTCTCTGCACTCAGCAGCCGCGAGAAGGAGATTGCCGAGTTGTTGGCTCGCGGGGCGACTAATAAAGAGATCGCAAGGACGCTCTATATCAGCGAGAGAACGGTTAAGAACCATTTGGCAAACATCTTTAAAAAGATCAATGTGACAGTCGCATTCAGGCAGTACTAAGACTGATGCGTGCCGTCTGAGCCACGGGCGTTGCGGGATCATAACGAGCCCGTATCCGAATGGTGGCCAGCCCGTCCCCAAAGGCGGTAGCGGCAAACGATGAGCAGAAAGTGCGGGTTGCCGAGGATGTAGCGACGCCACAACCGGCGGGGCTCCTGGCACAAGCGATACAGCCATTCGAGACCCACGCGCCGGATGGCCATCGGCGCACGGTGGGTCACGCCAGTGATGATCTCAAAGCTTCCGCCGACGCCGATCGCCACTGGCACACTCAGCCCGCGAAGATACTGGTCGATAAACATCTCTTGTTTGGGGGCGCCGAGCGCCACGAAGACAACGTGTGGGCGCGCTGCAACGATCGCGTCGAGCGCGGCAGACAGAGCGACGGCAGATTCTCAAACCCGAAAGGCGGGCACAAGTGGCCGGTAATTGTCACCCCGGGATAGCGCTTGCAGAGCATGGCAGCTAGACAGGATGCCGAGCCCGGGCGCCCGCCAAAGAGGAAGATACCAATCCCGCGAGATGCGCCGCGGCGGCAGATCTCTTCAACGAGGTCGACACCGGCAAGCCTTTCTACGCGGCGCCGAGCGAGAATCGCGGCAGCCATACCGATGGAGACTCCGTCGGCGCAGACGAATTCTGAACGGCGCACGCAGTCGCGAAAGACGAAGTCGCCTTCAGCGAGTACATAGAATTGAGCGTTGACCGTGGCTACGGCACGGGTGGCGCTTTCGTGAAAGGCGACGTGGAGGAGCTGTTCGATGACGTCCTCACGCGATGCTGCGTCCACCTCGATGGGCCCGATGGAGATCCGGCTGCTCCATCCAGACTCATCCTGTGTCCGTGTTGGATTCGTTAAGGGTTTCATGAGTCGGAACCTCAACTGAGATTCATACTAGGCACAAGAGTCCGATCACGCGATTGGAGAAGCCTGCACCCAGGATGGCAGGAGTCTGCGGGGAATGGTTGCGATTGCGGCGTTGATGCCGGCTATTCTCACGAACCCGTATATGCGATGCACAACAGGGGAGTATCGCTGCGGCAGAAATCTGCCGGGTGGCGCTGTATTTTCTGCCATTGCCGGACATGATCGCTCACGCCAACATAGCTGCAGCGGCTGGTAACGGCATGGCCACTCCCCTCGTCCGTCGTTGCGCACATGATCGATTCCGTGGCGGCGAAATCGAAGATTTCGTCCCGAGAAAAGGCCTGGCCCCAGCTGCGCCGTCAATCTGCTGCTGGCGCGTCTTTTCTGCGGAGGTCAAGTACAGTGTCAACGTTGGAGGCACCCCACATTCGCGGTTACGTAGCGACGGAAGCGCCAGGGACGCTAGAGAACGCTCGCGCGACAACGCATCCGCCTTGTCTGCTCAAGAAGCTGTTTGTAGTTGCGCGCCAATTGGTTCCTGCAGCCGCGCTTGTGTCACTGTGGGTCGGGCCCGCATCGAACCATCCGCACGATCGGAATGCTTATGACGATGCCGTTTACACTGCGTCACGTGTTGATCGTCACGGTGCTCACTCTGCTATGGGGTCGGATATTTGATTCCCGGAATACGGAGGGGCGAAATACACCGAGGTTGCGCTTCCTGCTCTCACAGATGACGGGTGTTTCTCGGGGACTGCGGCGTGCGCAGTCGTTTTGTGGGCCGGTCGGGTGGTGCTGCGCCAGCCGGGGCTCCGGGATCTTTCGCTGAGCGGATTTGTCGTTCGCTGCGGCTTGGAGGTGCTGTGTGCGTGCTCGCAGCGGCAACGGTGTATTCGATAGCTTACCGTTTCGCAACTCCCCGACTTATCTGATCCTGGGAACCCGGAAGAAGGCGATGCGGCCTGCAGGGAGCTATCGGCCAAGGCGCTATCCGCACAGGTTCTGGGCTTTCTGGATCGGGATCGCTCCCATCCGCCATATCTTCCAGCCGGTTACCCGGATTGATGGATCGGCTGGAAAGCTTTGATGCGGCACTGGTGTATCTGGTCATTTGGCTTTACCGCTGAATTCACATTACCAAACGGTGCAAGAAGCGATCCGGATTGCGAGAGGATGGGTGTCGAGTACTCATTTTCACCGGACGTGTTTGAGACCCCGCTGGCGAGGACAGGCCTATCTCCATTGAGCGAGATCCGCGGATTCGTCTATCACATCACTCACGAAGACTATGCAATCATAATGAAGCGCGCCCTGGATTTGCTGGTCACTGGTCCTGTTGGCGGTGGTGGCAACGGTGATGGTAATGATCCTCCTTGGCCGTAAAGCTTACCAGCCGTCAGCCGGTTTTGTTTACACAGCAGAGATCTGGGCACGATCCGCGTCTGTTCCGTTTTTACAACTTTCGCTGATGGAGCCGACGCCGAAGAACTGATGAAGCACATCGAGAACCTGAACAAGGCGCAGGGACCGATCTACAAGATTAGGCATGATCCGCGCATCACCCGAGTTCGGCGTTTGTTGCGCCGGGCATCCCTCGATAAACTGCCGCAGCTCTTCAATGTGGTGCGGGGAGAGATGTCACTGGTCGCCCGCGCCCGATGTCGCTCCGGGACATGCACCCATTCTGGGGGTCGATTTGATGCGTCCTCAGCGTCAGCCCGCAATAACAGGACTCTGGCAGTGACGGGAGGAGCAATACCAAATTCGATACGTGGTGCCGGCTGGACATCAATTATATCGACGAGTGGTCGCTGGGGCTGACCTTCGATCCTGCTGCAAACTCTCCCAGCGGTATTGACTGGAACGGGAGCGGTATACCTTCCCAGCGGACTTTGGAAAGGATGACCAATGCAACCATAGCAGAGGTGCGATGGTCTATGACTGTTTTGCGCACTATCATCAGGCAGAGCGCGTCATTGAGGAAATTGCAAAGCTGCTGCCGCGAGCAGATCTGCTATCGACGGCTTGTGTAAAGGAACTCCCATCTCGATTCGCTCGCGAGGGGTGAAGGCCTCGTGGATGGACATCCTGCCGGCCAGGAAGCGATTCCAGCGGCAGTATTTGGCATTGCATCCGTTAGCCATTCGCGGCATGCATCTCTCCGGCTACCACCTGGTCATCAGCAGCGGTCCGGGATTTGCCAAAGGAGCACCTTGCCCGGACCACGCTGTGCACGTCTGCTATTGCCATGGTCCGACGCCGGCCATCTGGCGGCACCGCGAATGCGGGGGCGGCGAGATGCTGAGCATTACGTCGGCCCTGCTTCTGATGCCGCTGCGCGCGGGGCTCAGGAAGATTGACGCGGCCTCTTCGTCGCAGCCCGACTACTACATCGCAAGCTCTTACATGGTGGCCGGGCAGATAAAGCGTTGCTACGGACAAAACGCGCTGGTGATCCATCCCCCGGTGGATACCGCCAGATACCATCCGAGCGCGAAAGTCGAGGACTATTATCTGATCGTCTCGTCGTTGACGGCGCAAAAGCGGATCGATATGGTCATCGCCGCTTGCAACTCGAGGAACAGCCGCCTGCTGATTGTGGGCGACGGGCCGGATCGACAGCGGCTGGAGGTTCTTTCCGGACCCACCGTGAAGTTCCTTGGCAACTGCACGGGAGAGCCAAATCACTGACCTGATTGCAGAGTGCCACGCGGTTTTCTGCTTCGACGCTGACGAGGGATTCGACACTATGCCCCTGAAGGCGAACGCATCCGGCCGCCCCGCGATCGCGCTGGCAAAGGGCACGGCACTGGAAACGATTCTGGACGGAGAATCGGGGGTGCTCTATGAAGAGTGCTCACGGCCCGCGATTGTCGATGCAATGAAACGTTGCGGCGGAATGGAATGGAAAGCCGATGAACTGCGGAGGTACGCGCAGGAATTCGACGCGTCGGCATTCCGTCGCAAGCTCACTGCAATGCTTGAAGACGTTATGGGAACGAACGTGGTGCGCAGGGCAATAGCGGTCGGTGCAGTCGAGAAGAGCGGCTCGTCGGGGGCGCGCATCCTGCAGGTGGTGGAGGGAGGAGCCGTTGGGTATTTAGTCTTCAACAAAACCGGGATTGCGGCGGCATGAGGCCGAGATCGCTGACTGTTGAATCCGAAGCCGCGTCGTTCGCTATCGATGTGGAGCTGAAGTGATGGCGTCTGCGGCGACGGAGCCGCTCAAAAGGCGGGGCTTCGAGAGTGCCTGGAACAAAGAGGCGGCTAACCAACTTCCAGGCGTGCTGATCTATGCTCCGCAGTTGCCGCGAGCTGTCCAGCATTGGATACGAGAGCACGCGCTGCGGTTACGACGCTATCGGCCGATACTCGCGGGCCGACGCCGCATCCATGGTGTTCGTTTCGATGACTTTCCCCACTTTCGTTTTCCCGGAAACTCTTCCGGGTCGTATGCGAGAGATGGGCTATCTCGTGGCGGGCTTTGATCAGGCGCTGATCTCATTCATTCGCAGGCAGCGCATCCGGCTGATCCACGCGCACTTTGGTCCTGGGGGAACTGAGATTCTGCCCATCGCCGCGAGCCTTGGGATCCCCATGGTAGTCACCTTCCATGGATGGGACGTCAAGTTGGGCGCAGAAGCGAAGGTGCGCATGTCTGCCTACGAGCGTCTTTACCGGCGGCGTCTGCCGCAACTCTTCCGCACCGCCGACCGGGTGATCTGCGTTTCCAAGAGCTGGCACGAGCGAGTGCTGGCGCTCGGATGTCCCCGTGAAAAGGTTCTTACCAACTATCTCGGTGTGGACAGCGCATTCTTCGATGGTCGACGCGGTCCCGTCGATCCTGCATCGGTTCTCTTTGTTGGCCGGCTGGTGAGGCGCAAGGGCGTGCACACGCTCATCGAAGCGATGAGCCTGCTCCGTAGCCGCGGTCTTGAGGCCCACCTGACTGTGGCGGGAGAGGGCCCGGAGGAGGACCGGCTTCGAACGCTGGCCTGCGACTTGGGTTTGCCGGTTCGATTTCTGGGCCGGAGAACGTCAGCGGAGGTTCGCGAGTTGTTGCGCACGGCTGCGGTGCTGTGCGCGCCGAGTACAACCGCGGACGGCGAAGTTCCTGAAGCTTTGGGACTGGTGGTTCTCGAGGCGCAGGCGATGCGCGTCCCGGTGGTGGCAACGCGCAACGGAGGAATTCCGGAAGCAATGGAGGACGGGCAGACCGGGTTGCTCGTCGAGCAGGACTCACCGTCATGCTTGGCCGAATCACTTGCGATCGTGTTGGGCAACGTGGAGTTGAACCGCGAGTTCGGAGAGAAGGCAAGAGCGTTCGTCTGCGAGTACTTCGATATCGCACGCTGTTACAGGAATCTTGGAATTATCTATGACAGTATCGTCTTCGCGGCGAAGACCCGGGTGACGATCCGGGCCCTACACTCGCGGCCGGAGATGCAGGCGGCGAAGACTGCCCATTTCTTTACCGCAATAGATCAGCGTCAGTTGGCCGTGAGAATCAGCACGCTGTGTGCAGGCACCGTAATGCTGACCTGCGTGGAGGCGACGATTGTCTGTGGCGTCGCCGCATTGAGCGTCAGGGATCCGTGGCTCTGAATGGATGCGCCCTGAATCGTCGCCCCCGTGGTTGCAGTGAGAGAGGGCGCGGTCATGAGGATCGACGAAGCAGCGTGGATGGCCTCCGGAAACACGGTGATGACCGTCTCATTAAGACTGGTCTCCTGATTGACGAGCACCACGTTGGTGGTCGTTCCGCTGACAACGACAAAGCATCGAAGATTGGCATCGCCAGCCGAAAGGGTACATTGCCGCAGATCGCCCGGACCAAGCATGTTCACGAGTTTGATGCCGGTGAGCATCGGATTGGGGCCGGTGTAACCGGGTCCGTCCACTATGGGCGAATAGCCGCCGGTGTAGGTCGGCCCGTAGAAAGGCGTTCCCTCTGAGGTAAAGTCGATTGTCACAGGTCCGGCTCCATAAGCATAGGTGGAGAAATCCAGGACATTGGTAACGGCATAGATAGCTGAGGCGAACGTGTTCGACACACCCACCGCGCCGCCGTTGGCCACCGTATTGCCTTCGTTGATCTCGATGGGAATCCGGCGGTTGGCAGCCGATACAGATTCGAGGTCGGGAGCGGCCTGCAGCAGCCAGGAGTCAGTAACTTTAGGCACGATGGACGCGATCGTCGCCTGGGATGGACTGCCGATCTGATAGTAGTGCTGAGTAAGAACCCCGAGCAGGTCGGAGTTAGCGGCAATGAAGGATGGCATGTAGCTGGCAAAGTCGCTCTCACCGCCGAGCGACGGGCCAACCAGGTTGACACCGGGAACAGCAGCCACAATAGCCGATGCGAACTGACGCCAGCCTTTGGCGAATGCTGTGGCACTCGATTCCGCGCGGACCGTGCCATAACCGGGGCTGTCCGGCTCGTTGCCGATCTCAAATCCGGTGAGCCGGCCGCGGCAGGCGGTCCCATTCGACCCCAGCAGCCTGTCGATCGCTACGGCCTCAGCGGCGGCATTGGCGGGAGAATTTCCAAGATAGTTGATCCCCCACGAAAACGTAAGATTGGGGACCGAGCAGACAAAGTGGGCGAAGTTTTGAAGGTCCGAATCGCCAATCTGATTGTTGACCTGGTTCATCTGCGGCGAGTTCGGAACATACGTAATCACTGTGCCGACCTCATTGACCAGAATGCGCAGATGACGGATGCCGGCGGTGGTCATCAGAGCGATCATTCGCTTGGCGGCAGGGCTGCTGCCGGCAGCGCATAAGGGGCAGTATGCCCTGAGTATGGTGGCCTTGGGAAATGAAAGACCCGTGACGTTGGGAGAGACGCTACCAACTGTGGCTTCTCCGACATAGGCTATCGCGTCGGCCTGATTCGTTGTTGTTGGAGCCGCAATCGAAATTGACGAAACGGAATTGAGATCGACGGAAAGCCCGTTTGCATCAATGGACCTGCAGGGAATGACGAAGAGAGAAATGATTAACAAAAGGTATATTCTACGCATAGATGGCCCTCATCGGCGATTCTTTGAGAATCGTCGATTTATATAGTGGGTTTATGTGTCTAACTGTGCTTGAGAATACGCTACGCAGGATGGCCAACTGATGAAAAGACGTTCGCAAAAATTACGAATGTAATGAGATGCCGGTGAAGCCGCGGATATTAAGCAGGGCTTATCGCATCCGTCCTTCCGACGAGCGATCCCCTCATCGAACCGGCAAATTCCTGCCATATACCGCGGTCTGATTTCAGGCGATGATGAAGTTGGCATGAAGAGGCGAGACTTCATTCGTCGGCTTTTGCAGGCCGCGGCGCTGTTGGGGGCAGATCGAGGCCGCTGCGCGCTTGCAGCCCCGCATGAGCAACCCTCGCTCAGAATTGCGGGAGCACCAGCCGGCTTCCAAATTGGTATCGCGACACCTTACGCGATGCTCCGTGACCCGGCGATTGCGCGGGTCGTGGTCAAGGAATTCAATCTTCTCACGGCAAGCGGCATGAAGTGGGTTGCGCTGCATCCGGAGCCGGACCGCTACGACTTTACTGAGGCCGACTGGAACGTGCATTTCGCCGAGCAGAACGGCATGCAGGTTCACGGGCACAACCTGTGCTGGAACAACCCGGCAGGCAATCCGGCATGGCTCGGAAAGGTCCTGGATCGAAGCAATGCGCGCGACATTCTGACCTCGCATATCACAACGGTAATGAAGCGCTACCGGGGCAGGATCGCTTCGTGGGATGTGGTCAACGAGCCAATCGTCTCGTGGCCGGTAAAAACTGGTGGCCTATATCCGGGGCCGTGGGTGTCTACGCTGGGCGCGGAGTACCTTGAGATTGCGTTTGATGCGGCGCGCGAGGCCGATCCGGGCGCACTGCGAGTGTTAAACGTGCATGCCGTGGAGCAGGATAGGAATGAAGACGAAACGGCGCGCACGTTGGTGATGACTTGGCTGAAGCGGTTGAAGTCGCGAAGGGTACCGCTACAGGCGGTGGGCATTGAGTCCCATCTTGATACCTCTGTGCCGCTGGCAAATTCAGCGCTGCGGCGATTTGTGGGAGATATCCGGGACCTCGGGTTCCAGGTGCTGATCACTGAACTCGATGTGAAGGAGACACGGGACATCGGGAGCTCGCACGATTGGGATACGGCGGTTGCCCGCTATTACCACGATTACTTGATGGACGTGTTGTCCGTGATCCAGCCGCAGGCGGTGATTTTTTGGTCTCTGACAGATCGTTGGGACCGCGGAAGACGGGTGCAAGGGCTGCTGCAGGAGAATCTGTCGCCAAGGTTGGCACTGTCTTCAGCAACGCAGGCGCTGAGTCAGAGTTTTCACCATGGATGAGCCGGAGCTGCCAGGAACGAGGGGGAATATGCCGGGAGGGAATTCATCTGCGGCTCCTGGGGTGCCGATGTTCGCCAGAATGGACACACTTGTTCTGCTCCTGGCGCTGTTCCTGTTCGCGACCGGTGCGGCCTATCTGGTCCCGGGCATGGAGCAGCATGCCCAGGGAGCGTCGACAACTGTATCTGCCTATCAGTCGACCGGCTCGCTGCACCTTGTCGAACTGGCAATGGCATTGGGTATCTCGTTCGTTCTGGTAATGATGCGGTGGCGCGGCGTCGCTCATATGGCGTCGAAGATGGTCTTCTTTACAGCCGCGGCGGTGCTGGCCATGGCATCCTTCTTTTGGTCAATCGACCCGATGCTCAGCTTGCGTAGCGGTGTATACCTGCTCATGAACACGCTGCTTGTCTACTACCTCGTCCAGCGGTTTACGCTTGAAGGGATCCTGCGCCTGCTGATGGGACTGGGCGTGGTGGTGGCTGTGATGAGTGCGGTTACGGCCGTGCTGTTGCCGACCTACGCATGGGGAAAAGTCGGGTCGCAGTGGGGACTGCAGGGCGCGTTCATTGCCAAGAACGTGATGGGCAATGTGGCTGTGCTGTTGCTGACTCCGGCCCTGTTTGTGAGAAGCGTGCGGACGGGACCCCGAGCCATCTATGTTTTGGTGTTCCTGATAATGATTGCTCTTTCTCTCTCGGTGCAGGCCTGGGCGGCAGCCCTGTTCTGCCTCGGGTTTGCCGGCGTAGTTGCGCTTTTCCTGCGACTGCGCACCCGCGACGCAGCGTGGCTCAGCTTCGTGACGCTCTTGCCCCTGGTGATCGGAGCGCTGCTGCTGGCGACCTATTGGGTCGACATACTTGAATGGCTTGGCAAGGATGTGACGCTGAGCGGGCGCACGGTCATTTGGAGCGCGGTGCTGCGATCGGTGGAGAAGAGGCCGCTGCTGGGATGGGGCTACAACGCATTCTGGCAGGGGTTCCGAGGCGAATCAGGAGAGGTGCTGCTGCTGGTGCATTTCCCCATTGCCCAATCGCAGAATGGCCCGCTTGAAGTGCTGCTGGGATTGGGGGTTGCGGGGCTGGGCCTGATCGGGGCAACCCTTCTGCAGGCCGCCCGTAACATCTTCCGCTGCTTCCGGCTGGGAGCTACGGAGGCCGGAGCCTGGTATCTGCTGATTATCCTGCTGACGCTTTATTACTCGATCGGAGAAGCGTATTTCGAACAGCCGAATACGCTGGCCTGGATGCTGTACATCCTTGCCTGCACGGGTTTGCTGGCCGAGGTGCAGCGCTCAAGGGGGATGGCGGAGGCGGGCGGCGCAGGGATACACGAAAGCTCGAGAAGCGCTACAGGAGCCACGCCCGGCGAGAACTGCTGCTTGACTGCTCCGGTTGATACGGTCTGAATTGAGGGACCGGATGTGATCGGTTTGGCGAATGCTCGCAAGCGCAATGGGGCTCTCTCACATCCAAAGCCAGCGGAGAATATCGATGACACTGAGTCGCCGGAGAAGTGATCAGGAAGCCATGCTCCTTATGAGGCGCCTTTATATGCCGGCAAGAAGAATGCATCGCGAATGCGCCGCCTGAGGCCTGGAGTAACGAAGAAGACTGCGAGGATGAGCAAGATATTGGACGCAGTGGGAGCTCCCCGTAGGATGCACTCGCGTAGTAGGAGCATCAAACCGGTGACGCCTGCACCGTCCTGGGCAGCGCGGCCGACACATGAGCCCGAGATGAATCGCGAGTAGGCGCGGCGCGTCATTCGGTGGCGGTTAGCTCGTCCCCAACTGAGGCGGTCCTTCCAACCAAGGTTGCTCGTGATGCTGGCACGGTCATCGGGCGCGTAGTAGACAGCGAGAGGGTCAGGGACCACGGCAAGGCTGACGCCTGCGGTGGTGGCAGCGCGGAGAAACCAGTCGATGTCCTGAAAGCTGGTCAGATCCTTCGGAAAAGGTACGCGGAGGAAGAGTCCCCGAGAGCAGAAAAAGGTAGAGGTCTGAAAGTAGCAGAGGTAATCGAACATGAACTCGGCCACTGGCTCACCCGGATTCGGCAATCGCCGCGGACGAAGGACCTCGGGATGGCCGTCTCGTCGAACAATATAGCGGCAAGTCACGAGGGGTTCACCTGTTCTGCACGCCTCGGCGAGTTGTAGTTGGGCTGCGAGCTTTCCGGGCAGCCACTCGTCGTCGTCGTCGAGCAGTGCGATCCAGGGGCTGCGGGCGTTGCGGACTCCGACGTTGCGGGCTTCGGCGCCACCCACACTTTGTTCGAGTTGAACGCAGATGAGGCGCGGATCCGCGATGGCCCCGAGCTGGGCACGAGTGTCTGGATCGGGCCCGTCGACAACCACGATCACCTCGATGTTTGGTTCAGTCTGCGAGAGGGCGCTGTGCACCGCGCGGCAAACCAGTCGCGGACGCCCGCGCGTGGGTATCACCACGGTCACCGATGGTTGAAGGACACTCATCAAGGTATCTCTCCCTGGGTTAGTGGGGGAAGTAAAGGGCGGCGGCGCCTACAGACGCGGTTATGCTGGCCGCCCCCAGACCGATGCCTTTGATGTAACTGAAGGGCACGAAGATGATGTCACCTGGCCCGAGCGCGATGTCCGGCTCGCCCCCCTTCTGCATCCGGGAAAGCTCTATGCGGGTCTCGCGGAAAGTTCCGTCCGAATTTTTGTGGATGAGCCGGGTATGCTCGGGGACCGCCGTCTTGTTGAGGCCTCCAGCCTGCGCGACAATTTGCAAGGCCGAGGATTGGGAGCGGTTATCATCCATCACATAGCCGCCGGGGTTCTTGACATCTCCAAGAATGTAGACGATGCCTGCTTTCTCGACGAGCACCGTATCTCCGGGGTAGACCAGAACACTGTTGTTGAACGCTGTGTCCGCGTCATTGGAGAGGAAGTAGCTCACCTTCTTTCCATCTGTGCCGTGGCGCTTGATGGTGATGTCTCGATTTGCCGCCGGGGTCACTCCTCCGGCCATGGCGAGCATGTCGATGACCGAGCGCGGAGCTGTGATCTGGTAGGACCCCGCCTGACGGACTTCGCCAAGCACGGAGACATTCTGGGTTGCATACTGGTCGATGCTTATCGTGACCTTAGGCTGGCGCAGGATCTTTCCCACGACGAGACTTTGCTCGATCGCGTGGGCGGCAGTGAAGGGCGTCATGCCGGCGACGTGGATCTGACCAAGAAATACAAGTTCGACGTCGCCGGAGGCTGAAACGCGCGGGAACTGTTCCAACTCGGGCGTATCAAAGACCTGAATGTGGAGCAGATCCCCAGGACCGATAAGAATGTCGTCGCCTGGCCGCTGACCGTCAGCGGCACGACACCAAGCACAAAGAGAGCCAGCCATTTAAGCGCTCGCACGGTGTTCCTCCTGCGGAAGCGAGGGCAGATTGCGCCCGTAGTAGTCGTGAAATGCGTAGGAGCCTGTCCTGACCGCGTTGAGTACGACGCGGAGGTCACTGTGGCGTTTGTGCATCTCCAGGCGAGTGCAGGCGCGTCGCAGTGAAACCCTCGGAGTCTTTCCCATCCGAGCGACGAGCAAGGTCGTGTCGGCGAGCATGGAGAGCGATACGGCCTCGGCAACAGGCAGGATGGGTGGCCCGTCGATGACAATGACATCGAAGTCCTGGCGGCACGCCTGGACCAGCGCACTCATGCGGCTGGACTCAAGCAGGTCCATCGACTCATCTGATCCCTGCCCTGCTTCGAGTATGCGAAAGTTGGGAAGGTCCGGGAGGGCGCGACCGTGTTGTCTTCTAGGTTGCCGGCACTTTCCGTGAGAAGCAAGCTGAGGCCGCCGCGGTGCTCGAGATGCAGGTCGGCATTGAGGCGGGGTCGATAGAGATCGCCCTCGATAAGAAGAACCTTGTGTCCCTGCTGGGCCAGCGCTACAGAGAGCCCTTTGGCAATGGTGGACTTGCCTTCGTCGGCCAGGGCGCTGGTGATCAGGACGACGCGTGGCGGCTTGCGAACGTCATTGTGCATCAGCGACGTGCGCAGGCCGCGCATGGCCTGATAGAAGGCAGAACGTGAGGATCGGACATCCTCGAGCGAGTAGCCGCGGCGGCTTGAGTGAAGGCGGGGGATGAGGCCCACCAGGGGAAGCGATCTGCGTTCAATTTCGTCGACGGTTTGCACTCGACTGTCGACAACATCCGCGAAGAAAGCGCCGGCACTGCCGAGAAAAAGGCCGGCTCCGGCGGCAGCGGCCATAAGGAGCGGAACATTTGGCGAGCTGGGCTTGGCAGGTGCGTCCGGATCGACGGTAGCGATGTTCGAGGAGCGGAGGCCCTGTACGAGTCCAGCCTCGCGCAGTCGCCGTGTAAGGTCTTCATAAAGGCTGCGCGTCTCATCCGCCTCTTTGCGGGCGATGGTGAATTCGATCGCTTTATCGTTCAGCTGGTCAGCTTTCTGGCGCGTCTGCTCGAAGAGCTGCGGGTGTTCTGCTGGGTGTTGATGGCCACGTCGTAGTCACTCTTGATGCGCGCGGCGATTCGGGCGTCTTCAGCGACGATGGATTGATTCAGGTCAGCCAGAGCGGCGCGCTTGTTAATCAAGGGACTATAGTTGTCGCCGAACTTGGCCGAATCATGAGCGATTTCCTCGGTCAGGGATGCTTGGTGTTCGCGCAGGTTTTGAATCACCGCGAGAGCGTTGCTGATTGCAGGAGATGCTCCGCTCACCGAGTTTCCAGTCAGCCCGGAGATGAGTTCAGGATTGCCGCTTTTCACGACCTGATAGAGAGCGCCCTTGAGAATGCGGTTGGATTCGGCGGCCGAGAGAGCAGCGGTGGCTTGCTGCACTTCGTCAAGGACAGTGCTATAAATCTGCTCCTTGCCGGTAGAGTCGGTATCGCCCAGGCTGAAAACACCCATCTTTTGCTGGAGTTGAACGACGTGGGTCTGCAGGTCTTCGCTTTGGTGGCGAAGGTCGCCGAGCTGACGGGTAAGCCATTCAGAAGCCTGCGTGCCGGACGCGGAGCGAGCCTGGAGATTGAATTCGACCAGGCCCTGGATGAGGTGGTCGACGACCTTCCCCGCCAATGCTGGATCCATCGATCTATACGTAATGCGGATGAGCCGGGTGCCAGACTCGGTTTTGACTTTCAGGTTGCGGCCAAAGATTTTTAGGTCCCGCGCTCGCCTTGCCGGTTCGCTGATGCTGGACCCTTCCGGGCTTAGGTGCAGCAACGTCAGCATTTGCGTGAGGTAGCCGACACGCTGAAAGTCGGGGGATTTCTCGAGATCGAGTTCTCCGATGACGCGAAGAGCAAGAGTGTCAGATTTCAGGACGTCCGCCTGGGTCTCCAGATCGAGGCCCGTGGTCATTGCGTCGGTGCTGAGGGCCTGGCCGTTGAATACGTCGGAGAGCGCCATGCCGCCCATCGTCTCGTTCTGCACTTCGATGCTTCCGACGGCAGCATACCGCCGGACGGCGATGGCGCAGTAAAGAGCTGCGAGCAGGATCACCGCTCCCAGGGTGACGTAAAAGATCCGCCGACGGCGCAGGTACATCGGCCACAGATCGCTGATCGACAGATCAGCTGCGGGAAGTGGAGTTGCATCGAGAGCTGTAGTCACTGAGGCTGCCTTCTTGGGAGCGAAGTTAGAGACGGTGGACTCGTTCTCTGTTTCATGATGAAAGGGAGAGACTCCCGAAACAAGAGCAGAAGCCTGCCATGGACTGCCCCGCCAGACATGGCAGAGACCCTCGGGGATGCGACGGCTTTGAATATCCGAATGGACTGTGCCAAAGAGGGGAAGGAAAAATCTGCACCAATGCCTTTTCTTCTCGGCTGGATTCGATCAGATGACGTTGTCGGCCGTAACGAGCGATCTCTCGGATTCCCGGCTCAGTCTCTGCTGGACAGCGACCCAAAGACAGAGGAGCAGCAGACCATCCGATGCGAGGCTGGTCAAGGCGGCCCCGACCCAGCCGAATTTCGGCAGGATGATGATGTTCAGTCCAACATTCGCGAGAGCGACTGCCACCTGGATTGCGCAGCGCGTACCTTGAAAGCCGGCGCCGGAGAGGGCGTCGGCCATGAAGGAGTGGGCGCTGCGAATGAGGGGCAACACGGCAAGCCAGCGCAGCGCGGGCACGGTTTGCGCGTAACCGGAGCCAACGAAGTGAGGCAGCAGAGGGGCGCCGACCCAGAGTGCGGGTGCGAGGACAAGGCTGTAAAGGCAGGCGCGACTTATCTGCGTCCGCGCATAGCTCCATGTCTTGCGGACGCCGCCGGTGCCAAGACGGAAGAAATGAGGATAAGCAGCGGAGACAAGTGCGCGTACGGGAGTCATGCTGACGTCAATAATGCGGTACGCGGCGGCGTAGATGCCAACCTCAGCAAATGAGATCTTGCCAAGCATGACCTTATCGATGTCGTTGTAGACGGTAGCTGCTGACGTTCCAATACTGAAGTAGATACCCTCTCGGCTGTCCGCAATAAGGCTGGATAGCTCGAACTCCGGTCGACCCCAGGCGTCATGGGCGCGCCACACCGCGTACGCAGTCCCGGCCGCGGTTGCCAGGAAGTAGGCCCAGGTCCACCAGAGTAGAGTGACTCGATGGCCGAAGGGTAAGAGAATCGCGATCGCGGCAAGGCGCAAGGCGCTACTGATGACCGCCTGCATAGCGTTCTCTTTCATGCGGTCGATGGCCCCGAATCCGAACATCACTAACTCGGTGATACGCATCAGAATCAGATCAGCACAACAAACGCCGGCCGCGACGCCGAGGGGTATGCGCAGGCGGAAAATAAGGTCAACGGCAAAGATGGCGACGACAAACGCGGTGCCCGACACCGCCGTCGCGACCAGGCCGTTACCCCAGCAAAGCGCCGCGCTTCGCCGGCCTGAGCGAACATTTTTTATGAATAGATTCGTGGTGCCGAGTCCCGAAAAAGGCGTGAGAATGCCGGCCAGCGCGACGACGGATGCAAAGGCTCCATAGCGGCCTGGGCCAAGTGTCCGGGCGATGAGTACGAAGTAAACAGCCTGAATACAGAGACGCAGACCTTGGCCGGCGGCGAGATGGCCGATGTCCCGCGCCAGAGAACTGCATTTCAGTCGATCGAGGAATCGCATGAGTTTCTCCGGGCTGCGGCGCCTCGCTGCCAAGCCTTCAGTGCGCAACGACATCCCTTCATCGAACAGCTTCATCGCGCTCCAGTGATGGCAACCGTATTAGCCGAGCACCAGATCCCGAGCACTCCAATAAGCGGCTTCGAGCAGGACTTCGGTTCGAGAGCGAAGGGAAAGCCTGGACCAGAAGGAGCGAGTGAGATCCCGGCAGTCGGGCATCATGCCGCCCGACATCCAGCACATGCCGACGCCGCGGGCAAACTTCCGGATGCCGAGGCGGTGAAGGTGGGGAAAACGCTCCCATAGACAAATGCCTGTGATGACGTCGGTGCGACTCATGATTCGGCTCTTGCCGGCAGACTGGCCGGTGTAAACATTGCCGCCGTGCATGCGCTGGAGTGTGATTGCATGGGCGACTTTCCAGCCCTGAGCCAGGGCAATAGCGACCAGCTTGAGATAGCCGTCGCTGGTGCCAATAATCTCGGGAATTGGAAAGATGAGGCTGGCCACGTCGCGCCGGATCGAAATGCCGGAGATCACGGTGGGAATGTGGGGAGCAACACCGGCGGCCATCGTCTCGCGCGCGTCCCATGCGCCTTCGATCCAGTCCGGATCAAGCGGCGCGGGGCGCCCGCTGTGATGATCAAACTTGCGGGGCTTGTCAAAGCACCAACCAATATCCTGATGGGAATCGAAGACGCTTAGAACCGTTGGGACTTTTTCCGGTGCGAAGAGGTCGTCGGAGTCCAGAAAGAAGATGAAATCGCCGCGTGAACAGGCAAATCCGGCGTTGAGAGCCGACGCTTGTCCACCATTCTGCTTGAGAACGGGTACGACTCTTCCCTGATAGGCGGCGATGACTTCCCGAGACTCATCGGTCGATCCGTCATCGACTACGATCACCTCAACGCGAACCGAAGTCTGCGCAAGTGCGCTCTCGATTGCCGCACCAAGAAATCTTCCGTAGTTGTAGTTATTGATGACGATGCTGACCAGAGCATTCATGAAGTACGGGCTCTCCCTGGAATTTAAGCGCACGAACGCCGATTTGTGCCCGATGCCTCTGTATTATCCGGTGGCGCAGCAGCGAAGAACAACGGCAGAAGACTGCCATGCATACGCCTGGGAGTCTCCGCACCATGGGCAGACACCTGCCATTCTCCAGGCGTACGTAGCTGTGCAGAATTAAGAGTACAAGTATCAGGTTTCGCGTCCGCGACGAGGACCCGAGTAACGAACCGGTTGCCGGAGAGAAAGCGGGAAATGGAAAAGTTCACGCATCTGGTGCTGACCCGCTTCAACACGGCGGTGGGCTATGCCCCATCAGCCAAGCGGCTGAGTTCTGAATGGCTGTGGTCACGGCTGCGGTTTTTTGAACAGTATTGTCTGCCCTCAATGGCAGCACAGCGTGGAGCGCGGTTCCAGTGGATCGTGTTCTGCGACATGCAGAGCCCGGACTGGTTCCGCGAAAGGATGGCTTCGTTCGAGCCGCTCGTGACTCCGCTCTACGTGGACGGCTGGTTAACGGACGACCGGATTGCCGGCATCCTGGCGGAAGCGAATCTGGTAGAGACACCGTATCTGATCACGACACGGGTGGATAACGACGACGCGCTGGCCTGCGAACATCTGGCCCTGGTACAAGGCGCGTTTCGGGAGCAGGAGAGAGAATTTCTGGAATTCCCGGTGGGTATCCAGTCGTTTCGCGGCCACCTGTATACCGTCTTCTGGCCTTCGAATCCCTTCCTGTCACTGGTTGAAAAAGTTGGAGCGGGTGGCAGGTTCACAACGGTTTGCTGCGTGCGGCACGATCAAGTGCAAAATGCCGGAAAGATCTGCCGGCTGGTACGAACTCCACAGTGGCTGCAGTTGCTGCACGGGGATAATCTGGGCAACACCTTGCGCGGCTGGCCGCGTTGGAAGAGCCGAACTCATCCGGACTTTGACGTACGGTGGCCGGTGCCGGAGGCGCAGGATTCGTTGCCGCAGCGCCTGTTGTTCGCAGCCGCCGCTTATGGAGACCGGGCCAGACGGTGGATGGTTCGACACTCCGGTGCCGCATAACTCGCTAACAGGAGTGGCTAGCAGCGGAGATCCTCGACTTGCAATCTCACCCGCTGCATCACTACAGGATATCCTCCGATGAAGACAGCATCACGCAATCGTGGACTGCTCACCCTGGCTTACGGCCACCCGCGATTCATTGAGCAGGCGCAGGATCTCGCGCTATCACTGGAGTTGCATGCACCTCACCTGCCCCGGGCACTGGTGACCGATTCCCAAGACCCAGCACTGCGTTCCATGTTCACCGACGTGATCCCGCTGCGTCCCGAGTTCGGCTCAGGCGTGCGGCAAAAGTTGCATCTTGACCGCTACAGTCGCTTCGATGAAACGCTGTTTATCGACAGCGACTGCCTGGCGCTGGGAAATCTGGATGCCTTCTGGGAGGCGTTTGACGGCAGCTACTTCGCGGTTCCGGGTTACCGCTACATCCACCACGGAGACACGGACCCTTATATGGACGTCGATTATGTCCTCGATCACTTTGGAGTGACAGGGCTGTCCAAGTTCAACGGCGGCACATATTACTTTACTAACACTGGGGAAACGGCGGCGTTTTTCGATACAGCCCGCCATGTGATGAACGATTGGCAGCAGTTACGGCTGGGTTCTTTCCGCCGGAGCGGACCGGCGGATGAGGCGATATATTCCATAGCCATGGCGGTGCATGGCGTCAGCCCCACGTACATGGGAAACGGCGGGATGTGGACGCCGTGCGGCTACCGGGGCAGGCTGGAACTGGATGGGATCGGCGGCACCTGCCGGTTTGAAAAAGAAGGAGAGATACGGACGCCGGAGATCATTCACTTCCCCGGTGAATACATTTATTGCTTCGAATACGCGCGGGAGCGTGCCCGGATCAGAAAGCGAGTGTTGGGCAAGAGCCCGGGAGCGGCTTCTCTCTCGCGGGCCTACGCCGTCTCCCTGTTGTGGCAGCTTTCGAAAAAATCCGAGGGCCTGTCACGGCTGGGAAGAACCGCCGTTCGGACCTGGCGGGCGGCGGCGCGATCTGTTAGTGCACGCGGCGGCCACCCATAGATGAGACAACCGCCGCCATTCGCCGCGCACGGCTGTTTGCATGTGGCGGAGGCCTTGCACTCCTTGCGTCTGGGTGGCAGTATGGCGAACGGCCCCGTGCCATGACAGTTCAAGGCCTATGCGGCAAGAACAGGCAAATCTCCCTCAAATCGGCCAATCCACCGAAACTTCCTCGAGCGAACCGGGTCTGATTATCAGACTCGTGCGTACCCGGCCAGGTACTGCGAACGCAGGCCGGGTTCCCTTACACTGGAGTAGCTCTGGTTTCTCCGCAAACTCCACGCATGTTGCGGAACGTGTTCATCGTTCTGGTGCTGGCAGCACTGGCCGCGAACTCGCATTCAGCTTGGGCTGCCGCATCCCGCGTCCGCCCCGCGAAGGCGCATAGGCACGCCTCGTCTTCGTCGCACGGCTACGCCGCCGCGCGGCCTGGGACGCAGCGCGGCGCCTCGCCGGCGAACCGCACCCGGGGCAGAAGCACGGCCCGCGCTACCAATCACGCGGCCGTCCGCCTACATGGACGCATACCCAGTCAAGCTGTGCGTCACTCGGGCAGTCGCGTTTCCCCATCCATTGCCCGCCGCTCCTTCGCCTCACGTCCGATCAACAGGCGTCCGCGCTCGCCGCGGCTCCACGCCACTCTGCAACTCCGTCAGTCTCCCTCCTCCGTGATCCCCGCCGCGATTTCCCTTCGCGAAAGGGCCATCATGCCTCCGCCGCTGAAAGGATCCTTCGAGTCCCTGGCCCGCCAGAATGAGCGCGCCGAGGCCGACGGGCTGGAGCGCATCCTCGACGAAGACGACCTGGCTAACCGCATCGCGCAAAGGCTGCTCGTGCCCCTGCCTGCTTCCTCCGCACTCGTGGTGAACGGCAACCTTCCTGAAAATCACCGCTATTGCCGTCCCTGGACGGCCGGCTTCCTCAGCGACCTCGCCCGCGCCCATGCCGCCGAGTTCCATAAACCCATTGAAGTCAGCTCTGCCGTGCGCACCGTCGAGTACCAGCAGCGCCTCATGGCGGTCAACGGCAACGCCGCGGCAGCCGAAGGCGACGTCGTCAGCCCCCACCTCACCGGCGGCACCATAGACATCGTCAAGCAGGGCATGTCGCGCCGCGAACTAGGCTGGATGCGCGGCTGGCTCCTCTCCCTCCAGGTTGCCGGAACCATCGATGTCGAAGAGGAGTTCCGCCAACCCTGCTTCCACATCACCGTTTACCGCAACTACGTCCCGCCACCACCCACGACCCCCGGCCCTAAGCAGAGACGCCCGGCCCCCGCTGCCGATAGTGTCGCTGCGGACGGCCGATAAAGCCGCCACTTCAGGAAATTCCTGCAGCCCTCGTCGTTTCGGGTTACAATCGCGGGCAAATGCGCTTCCATTCCGGCTGGCATGGTTTATTTTGCGCCGGGATGCGCCCGAGGCCCGTTCGCCGTGCCATCGCAGCCGCGGTCGATGGGGTCGAGTTGAAGCGCTTCATCCTCAACCGGCATTTATCTGAGAGGCGGAGATTTATGAGCGACCTTGGAGTTCAACCGGTGGCCGAAGCAACTCCCGGCCTGTCCCAGTGGCAGCGCGTAAGCAATACATTTACGGCGCCGTCGAAGACCTTCGAAGACATCAAGCGTGGCAATAAGAGCTGGTGGATGCCGTTCCTGATCATGGCTCTGGTGGGCTACATCCTGTTTGCGGCGGTTGCCCTCAAGATCGGCATGCAAACCGTGGTCGACAACCAGATCCGTCTCGATCCCAAGGCCCAGGAGCGCATGGCAAACGCGACGCCCGAACAGCGCGCCACGGGCGAGAAGATCTCCCTCTACATCACCGAGGGGGTGTTCGCGGCCAATCCATTGCTGGTGCTGGCGGGAATCGCGGTGATTGTCGCTCGGTCTTTGGGCTACCATCAACTTCATCTTTGGCGGGAAAGCCACTTATGGCTCGATCTTCGCCGTGTGGATGTTTGCCAGCCTGCCCACCATTGTTAAAACCCTGCTGGGCACGATTGTTATCTTCGCGGGCGCTGCTCCCGAATCGTTCAACATCAAAAACTTTGCGCCCACCAACATCGGGGCATTTTTAAACCCCATGGAGACCAACAAGGCGCTCTATGCGCTCGCCTCATCGCTCGATATCGTCACCATCTGGACGCTCGTACTTCTGGGCATGGGAACCGCAATCGTCGCGGGAGTCAAGCGCGCATCGGGTTACACCGCGGTGTTCGGATGGTGGGCCATCTTCACCCTCATCAGCGTCGGTTGGGCCGCGGCCTTCAGCTAATCCGGTAGATAACCGTCGCCCAAAGATAAAACCGGCGCGCACGCCATCGGGCATGCGCGCCGTTCAAGTCTTTCCCATCGAACACTGTTGACTACTGTCCGCTATCTTCCGTCCACCGCCGCATGATCAACGTCGCATTGATCCCGCCGAACCCGAACGAGTTTGACAGCGCCACATCGAAACTCATGCGGCACGGCCTTGTTGGGTACATAGTCCAGCCTGCACTCCGGATCAACGTTGTCGAGATTGATGGTCGGCGGCAGCATCTGGTTCTGCAAGGCCAGCACCGTGATGCCTGCCTCCAGTCCGCCCGCGCCACCCAGCAGGTGGCCGGTCATCGACTTCGTGCCCGACACCTTCAGTTTGCGGCTCAGCGCGTGCTCGCCGAAGACCACTTCGATGGCCCGCGACTCGTTGCCATCTCCGGCCGGCGTTGAAGTGGCGTGGGCATTCACATATCCCACCGCCTCCGGTGCGATGCCGGCATCTTTGAGAGCCGCCCGCATGCTGCGCTGTGCGCCCTGGCCTTCCGGTGCGATGCCGGTCATGTGGTAGGCGTCCGCGCTCATGCCATAGCCGATCACCTCGGCCAGGATCTTCGCGCCGCGCGCCTTGGCAAATTCGAGTTCTTCGAGAATCACGATGCCCGCGCCCTCGCCGATGACGAACCCATCGCGATCCTTGTCGAACGGCCGGCTCGCCTTCTGCGGGCTCGTCGTTGCGTGCTGAGAGGGCACGCATGGCCGCAAATCCGCCCACCGACAGCGGCGTCACCGAAGCTTCCGCGCCGCCCGCAATCATCGACATCCGCGTCGCCGTGCATAATCATCCGCACCGAGTCGCCGATGGAATTGGCCGAGGTCGCGCACGCCGTAGCGGTCGCCGAAATCGGGCCCTTCGCCCCATAGCGGATGCTGATCTGCCCCGCCGCCATGTTCACGATCACGGCGGGAATAAAGAACGGCGAGATCTTGCGCGGACCGCCCTGCAGCAGGTTGGTGTGCTCGCGCTCGATGATCTCGAAACCGCCGATCCCGGAGCCGATAAAGACGCCCACCCGGTCGGCGATCTCCGGCGTGATCTTGCAGGCCGGACTGCTCCATGGCCTCCTGCGGTCGCCGCAAAGGCAAAGTGGATGAAGCGCCCCATCTTGCGCGCTTCCTTCTTTTCCACGAAGTTGAGAGGGTCAAAGTTCTTGACCTCGCAGGCAAAGGTGACGGAGAAACCCGTGGTATCGAATCCCTGGATCGGGGCCGCACCGCTGGCTCCGGACAATAGCTGCCTGCCACACCTCGGGAGCGGTGTTGCCCACACCGCATACCAGCCCCAGGCCGGTAATGACGACTCGTCGGTTCACCGGCTACTTGCCTTTCGCGGTCTTTTCGTTTTTCTCGATGTAATCGATCGCGTCCTTGACGGTCTTGATCTTCTCGGCATCTTCGTCGGGGATCTCCAGATCGAACGCCTCTTCGAACTGCATCACAAGCTCCACCACGTCCAGCGAATCCGCGCCCAGATCTTCCTGGAAGCTCGCGCCCGGGGTAACCTCGGCTTCATCCACCTGCAATTGCTCGACAATGATCTGCTTGACTTTCTCTTCCACGGCCATGCGTGTCTCTCCTCGTATCCTTCAAATCTCTGGGAATTGGTGCAGGGCTGGCAGACTGCCTCTCCGGCGCTGCTCCCACAACCACAACGTTGCTTAACACTTCACTTCACGCTAATTTGCAAGCGCGTTGAAATGGAAACGGCTCCATTTCGATCCTGTTCCGCCTGCCTACAATACCGGCCCGCGGCTCGGGAACACAACTAGCGCATGCAAAAAGACGCGCAGGCCCCGAAGTTCCAAGTCTACCGGGCAGGGTAGGGTGTGTAAAGGCGCGGCAAACCATAAGTTGCGGCCCCACCTGTACCCGCGGTAACCCAGCCGACGAAATCGGGAAATTATTGCCGCGAATTGCACAGCGAAAAGGCGTACATTAGGCGAAGAGGTAAGGAATCATGCAGGCACTCTTCACCGCGCATCGCCACTGGCCGGTATTTTCTTGGGCTTCTGGCTTCGCCAAACCTCTTCAAAGCGCAGAAGAGCGACAGGCTCTCAGAGACCACGGATCTGGAGGCGTCGGAGAGCACGCGAGGGCGCTCGTCGCACGCCGGCGGGCTTCGAATCCGCTTTGCGAACGAGAGAAGATCATCCGGATACGGGACGAGCTCGGCGGGGCAAACGCATGTATCGCCTCGCAGAAGCGACGAAATCCATACTGCCAAATCAGTCCGACTCGAAACGGAATTACGCATCGAGCGCCAGAATATGGCGGAGAAGGTACGCCCGCTGAATCGGTCAGAGCTCTCTTGCTCGACCAATCGAGGCACTCGCGGCGGACATCCTGGAGAAGAAATCAAAATCCTTTGCGAAATCGAGCCAGAACGATCTCAGAAATCTTCTTCGCCCCTCCGCGACCAGATCAAGGAGTTCCGCGAAAAGGTCGAGCAGGCCCAGGGCGACTCCAAGACCGGCGTCACCCGGCGAGAAACTCTCATCGGAAGGCTTCGGACAAGAGATTCCCGAGCAGCTCACCTGAAGAGGCATAATCTGTCACCGCCCTGCGCGGCTCCGCCAAAACCCAGGGGAGATTGGGGGGAATTCATTCTCCAAGATCTGCTCGAGAAGGCCGGCTCCGCGAAGGCGAGCAGTACAGCTTTCAGCAGGCCTTTACCCGATCGACAGCGACGCTCTCCTCCGCGCGGACGATGGAGATCCTCTACCTGCCGGGTGGCCGCATGGTCATCGACTCCAAGTGTCCCTGGCGGCCTACACCGACTGCGTCAAAGCCGAGTGCGACGGCGACGCGAGGCGCTCAAGCTGCATCTTGGCAGCGTGCGGGACATATTCCGGCCTCGCAAAGCGGGCTATCACCACCTGCCGGGCATTAGAAGCGCCCGATTTTGTTATTTGCTTCGTGCCGAGCGGCCTTGCTGATGCTCGGCACTTGAGGCCGACCCGCCTGATCGCTTCAGCAGGGTCATGCTGGTCTGGGCCGACCACGCTTATTGCCTTGTCCGAATGCCATCAACGTGCTTACTGGCAACAGGAGCGGCAGGTCACCGCAGACGTGCGTGAAGCTGATTCGGAACGAGGGACCGATCTCTACGAGAAATTCGTCGGCTTCACGAGTACTTTGACAAGCTTGGAAATCATCCAGGAGTGCGATGAGCCAATACAACTTCTTCATGGGGGCGGTCGAGGGCCGCCAAGGCGCCTTTTCCCAAGCTCGTAAGCTGGGTCGTCTCGTTCACAGCAAAGCAGAACTTGAGACTGCGGACCAGTTAAAGCCGAGCCTCGCCTGCTCGATCGCCGACGCTGGACCCGGCAGATCAGTTGCCCCTGGCCATCGGAAGCCGAAGAGAACATCGCGTCCGAATGGATTCATACCGGTCGTGGCATTGCTCCTTCTTCCAGCGCACCCCGGTCCCACTTCGCGCAATTCGCCGCCGCCTCATACGTGCTTTGCAGGAACTCCAGCAGCGCCGCATCGGGATCCGGCGATCGCCGCATCGCCTCGTACGGCAGCACAAATTCGCCAAAGTTCCGGTCATAGGAAGCCAGGGCCGGCCCGATTGGATACTCCGCATAGCCGGAGGGTTCAGGATAGGCGTAGCTGTAAAACATGGCCTCGATGCCGGGCGATCCGGGCCAGAATCCGCAACTGCTCACCTCGTGCGAATAGGCATCGCGAGTGACGCGATCGGGCAGTCCGGGCATGCTGGGATGCGTCGGCGCAGTGCGGCCTGAAAAGCGTGTGCAGGCCAGATCCAGCGCCCCCCAAAACAGGTGAATGGGGCTGACCTTGCCGATGAACCGGGAGCGAAACTCGGTGAATACGCGCGTAGTCTGCAGCAGAACCCGCCAGAACCTCTGCGCATATTCCGCATCGTAGCTCTGGTGCGCGGTGTCCTGTTCAAACCGGATGGGCTGCGCCACTTCCATCGGCATCGGCCAGATGTGCACCGGCGCGCCGACGGTGTCGAGCGCCGCCATCAGCTTTTGGTAAAACGCCGCGACCGTCATGGGCTCAAGCGCAATGGTGCTGCGCTCTCCCGCGCTCGTCTCGACCAGCACCAGATGCTTCAGAAAGTCGAAATCGATTTGCAGCATGAGCGTGCCATGCGGCATGGGCGCTGTGGTCACCCCGCGAATGGTTGGATACAGCGTGACATTCCAGCAGTGATTGATCTTCGGCACCAGGGCCAGACGCACCTTGCCCACCATCTGCATCCATAGTTGCAATGTCGCGCAGGTATCGCTCCAGGCGCTCTGCGGCAGTTCCGGCCAGACTTCGGAGATTGGGGTCAGGGAAGCACTTTCCTTCGCCACGATGGCACCTCGCAGCGTCCATGCTACCCCGCGGCGGTCTATTCCCGGCAGCGATTCCATACCTCAGTTTTTTCCTGACGGGTTCTGGCCGATGGAGACGCGCTCGCCTCTCGAGATGCTTTCCATGCAGCGTAATGCCCAATTAAATCGATTTATAAAACCATGCCCCTAATTCGGGTTGCCTGTTCCCCTGCGCGCTTCCCCATTGATCTCCAACCGATCCGACTTTCACAGGGAGAAAACGATCGCATCTGCTCCGGGACTAGAGGCCATTATGACCGATCCGCGAAGGCCGCCCGCAGGCGCTTCCAGGTCGTCTCCAGGTCCTCAGGAATCACTCGCGACTCGGCCACCGTGGTCATGAAGTTGGTATCGCCGACCCAGCGCGGCATGCCGTGCATGTGCAGATGGCCGGCGACCCCCGCTCCCGCCGCCTGGCCCAGATTCAGCCCAAAGTTGAAGCCGTGGGGATGATAGGTCCGCTCGATTGCAGTCTCGGTCTCCTGGGCCAAGTCCATCAGTTCGTGCGCGGCTTCGGTGGGGAGCTTGGCGATTCGATCGAGGTGCGCGTACGGCATAACCATCACATGGCCGGAGGTATATGGGTAGGCGTTCAGGCAGATAAAGCAGTGCTTTCCCCTCAGGATCAGGCCGCCCGACGCCTCGGCTTCTTCCCGGTTCATGCCGTTGGCGATGGCGTAGTCGATCGAGGCGATCAGATTGCAGAAGACGCAGCCCAGGTCGCCGGGCCATGCCTCCAGACGGGCCGGCACCCCCGGCCGCGGCGCTCCGTCGGCGGCGGTGATGTAAGCAAAGCGCCAGGGGGTCCAGAGGTGGTCCATAAGTGAACGTATCCCTTTTGGAAGTATAGGGGGCGTCCTTCGGTGATAATGAAGCGCACCGCGACCGGTCCAACTATTTGCGCCCCAGGCACGCGGTGGGGCATCGAATGTGACAGTGCTGTGACAATGCAACATAGGCAACCCGTTGCATTGACGCGGGAAAGCGCAAATTGCTACACTGGAATGGTAGCTTCCTGCGCGGATTCCAGCAGTGAGCTGCGGCCGCCCCTCAGCCAGCAGTTGCCTGCCGGGTGTTTCCCTCGGAGATGAGTCGTTTCCTACACCACCCAAAATGGTTGGGAGAGCCGTCTCTGCGGTGGCACCATGGCTCACAAGCAGATCCTGGCTCACTGGGGAAACAGCCAAGATGGCGATCTTCGCTGGCAGAGATGTCAGCGTGCGCGCCGCCCGGTCGAACGCAGTCTCCTTCGCCGGTGCATGGAATCCTGGAGCCATGCAGTGATGTCAAACGTCCTCAATCCCGAAACCGAGAGCATAACCCTGAACACCGAATTGGAAACCCCAACTTTCGAGCCTGCGACGGAGCTTGAGCAGCCGTCGTACGAATCCACGTCCAACCCCGAGACCGCCGAGATTCCCGAAGCAGTCGAACATTCAGCGCTGGACGCCGATGCCACAACCGAGCCTGTAGCCGAGGTCGCGCCTTCCGTGGAAGCCACGGTCGCGACTGAGCCCGAGCAGGTCCAAACAGCGGAAACTCCGGCGCACGTTGAGCCCGCTGCCACGGTTGAACCTGCGCCAGAGGCTGCCTCAGAATCTGCGCCCGAAGCCACTGCACCCGTTGCTGTCGCGCATCCTGCGTCGGCCCCGCACCGCCCCGCTGCACAGGGCGAGCACGGCTTTGAGTCTATGGAGGACTTCTCCGCCGCGCTGGAAGCGTTCGAGCGCGAACAGGCTGCCGAAGCCGCTGCTGTTGAAGCCTACGGGGACAAGGTTGTCTCCGGCACGGTGATCAAGCACACGGATAAGCACCTGGTGGTCGACGTGGGCCTGAAGTCCGAGGGCCTCGTGCCGATCGAGCAGGTCGTGGACCAC
The DNA here is from genome assembly GCA_963737665.1 of uncultured Acidobacteriaceae bacterium. GTDB lineage: Bacteria > Acidobacteriota > Terriglobia > Terriglobales > Acidobacteriaceae > Telmatobacter. The sequence goes on along the minus strand of CAVTTW010000008.1, from coordinate 330,691 downwards.
ACCGGGGCGGTGAAGTTCAATCCGGGCGACGTGATCGAAGTTGTGATCGAGCGCGAAGAGCCGGAGGGCGGTTATCTCGTCAGCTACGAGAAGGCACAGCGCCTCCGTGTCTGGGACGTGATCGAAAAGGCTGCCAACGAAAAGACTCCCGTGATCGGCACCGTTGTGAGCCGCGTCAAGGGAGGCCTGACCGTCGATATCGGCATGAAGGCGTTCCTGCCCGGTTCCCAGCTCGAGATTCGCCCCGTGCGCAACCTCGACGGCTATCTCGGTCAGCAGATTGAAGTTCGCGTAATCAAGTTGAACAAGAAGCGCGGCAATGTCGTGGTCAGCCGCAAAGAGATCCTGGAAGAGGAGCAGGCCAGCAAGCGTACCCACACGCTCGAGCAGTTGGGCGAGGGCGCGGTTCTGACCGGCACCGTCAAGAATCTCACCGACTACGGCGCGTTCGTTGATCTGGGCGGCATCGACGGCCTGCTCCATATCACCGACATGAGCTGGGGCCGGTTGACTCACCCCCGCGATCTGGTCAACGTGGGCGATGAGATCCAGGTCAAGGTGCTGAAGTTCGACAAAGACAAGCAGCGCGTGTCCCTGGGCTTCAAGCAATTGACGCCTGACCCGTGGCTCGATGCCGCCGAGCGCTACCCGGTGGGTGCGCACGTCAAGGGCCGCGTTCTCTCGGTCACCGACTACGGCTCCTTCGTTGAACTGGAGCAGGGCATCGAAGGCCTGGTTCATCTCTCCGAGATGACCTGGTCCAAGCGCCTCAAGCATCCGTCCAAGCTGGTCAAGCCGGGCGATGAGGTCGAGACCGTGGTTCTCAGCGTGAACCCCGCCGATCGCCGCATCTCTTTGGGCATGAAGCAGCTTCTCGAGAATCCCTGGGAACACCTGACCGAGCGCTATCCGGCCGGTACGGTGGTCGAAGGCCGCGTGCGCAACCTCACCGACTTCGGCGCCTTCATCGAGATCGAAGATGGCATCGACGGGCTGGTACACGTCTCCAACCTGAGCTGGACCAAGCGCGTCAAGCACCCCTCGGAAGTGGTCAAGAAGGGTGAAAAGGTGAAGGCCGTCGTTCTCGGCGTCGAGCCGCAGAATCGCCGCCTCTCGCTGGGCATCAAGCAGCTTCAGCCCGATGTCTGGGAGAGCTTCTTCGCCGCTCATCGCGTGGGTGACGTGGTTCACGGCAAGGTGCTGCGTACGGCGCAGTTCGGCGCCTTCGTCGAGATTGCCGAGGGCGTGGAGGGTCTCTGCCACGTCTCTGAAGCAGTGGGCGACGACGGTGCACCGGCCAAGCTCGATCAGGGTGACGAGCACGAGTTCAAGATCATCAAGATCAATGTGGAAGAGAAAAAGGTAGGCTTGAGCCTGCGTTCGATTGGCCACGAGGCCAGCCGCGCGACGGTGGAGAGCTACAAGGAGCACAAGCAGCCTGTCTCCAGCTCCACCACAACCCTTGGCGATCTGCTCAACTGGCGCAAGAACGAGCGGTAAGCTCTTTTGTAAGCCGGAACAACATCGGCCACCCCTTCGGGTGGCCGATCCCGTTTTGATCGTCGACCCCCGACCCAAACGGCGGTTCTAGGCCAGCCTGGTCTTGTTATTCCGCAAGACCACCACAATTCCCAGGCTGGCCAGCACGCACATCAGTGCGAACAGAAACACGCTGGCATAGCCGAAAGCGCCAATCACCGCGCCCGCCACCGGCCCGACCAGGAAAAACGACACGTCGGCAAAGACGGTGTAGACGCCCAGCGCGGTGCCCCGGTTTTCCAGCGAAACCCGCTTACCGCCTCCACGCCCAGGGCAGGAAACACCAGCGAATACCCAAACCCGGTCAGGGCCGCGCCGGCGAGCGCCATCCAGGGCGAGTGCGCCAGCCACAGCAGCAGCACGCCCACCGATTCCACTGACAGGCAGACGATCGCGACCGGAAATCCGCCAAACCGGTCGATGGCGTGAATAAACAGCAGCCGCGCCGTGATGAAGGCCACGCCGAACGCGTCAGGCACAGCGCGGCGCCGTTCCAGTGGCGGCTGGCATAAAACAGCGTGACAAACGTGGCCAGCACGCTGTAGCCCACGCCGGCCAGCGCCAGGCCGATGCCATGCGGAGCCACGCGGCCCAGCACATTGCGAAAGGGCAGATGCTTCCCCGGCTCAACCGGAACCGGCTTCCTTGCGCGCCGCAATCGCAAGGCTGACGCCACAGATCACGATAGTCAGCAGGCCGATCGACGCAGAGCCCCAGTGCTTCTCCAGCACCACGCCCAGCGGAGCGCCCAGCGCCAGGCCGCCGTAGGTGCTGACGCCGTTGTAAGAGATGACCTTGGCGGTGTTTTCGGGCCCGGCGGCGCTGATGCCCCAGAGCGTCGCGCCGGTCGATCCCAGGCTTTCGCCCACGCCGAGCGCCAGCCGGCTGGCGATCAGGCTCAGAAAGCTGAGCCACGGGCTTGAAGTGGAGCGCCACCGCCGCCAGCAGCAGAACGCCGCTCGCGGTGCACGCGCCCATGCCCCACAGCACCGCGACCTTGGCGCCCTGCCGGTCGGAGATGCGGCCCGCCCACGGCCGGCTCAGAAACGTGGCGATGTACTGGATGCTGATGACCAGCCCGGCCAGCACCGCGCTGAAGCCCATGCGCAGATGCACGTAAGCCGGCAAGAATGGCCAGCGGCAGGCCGATCGACAGATAGCAGACGAAGGTGAAGTAGGTAAAGGTGAGGATCTGCCGCGTGTCCGGCAGGATCGGCGACAGCAGGGTCGCGCCACCGGCGTTCCAGTCGGCAGCGCTGCCAGCTTCCTGTCAGGCGCAGGGGAATGAATTTGCGGGAAGAAGCAGTCAAACTCCAGTATATCGGAGGCCGATTTTCGTCGATTCGCCGCCGGCGACGCGGCTTCGGAATCGGCGCGGACTTTAAACTGGAAACGTGGGCGGCTTTTCATATCGAAAACTTCGGCTGCCGCGCCGCGCGCGCCGATGGCGAGGCGGTCAGCGAGCGGCTGCGCGCGCCGGGACTCAACGAGCAGCCGCCCGCCGACGCCGATGTGGTGGTGGTGAATACCTGCAGTGTGACCGCCGAGGCCGATCGCGCGGCCCGCGCCTTCATCCGCCGCGCCCACCGGCTCAATCCCGAGGCGCGCATCGTGGTCACCGGCTGCTACGCGCAGCGTGCGCCGGAGGAACTCGCCGGCCTCGCCGGCGTAGCCGCGGTGGTCGGCAACAGCCACAAGGCCCTTGCGCCGGATTGCGCTCAGCCTGGCTGGCGAGCGCGATCAGCGGCTGCCTCAGCCGGCGGACTGGTTCCGGTCCAAGCTCGTTGCTCTTCGAATCCCCTGCGGGCCGCGCGCCCATCTGGGCCGACGATCGCTTCGCCCACTCGTTTCTTGAAGAGGCGCAGCTCGTTCCCGGCGCGCAGACGCGGCCCAACCTCAAGATCCAGGAGGGCTGCGGCAATCGCTGCACCTTCTGCGTCATTCCGCAGACGCGCGGCTCTTCGCGCAGCCTGCGCTGCCGACTCGATCCTCCCAGGTTACCGAACTTCGTCGCCGCCGGCGGCAACGAACTGGTGCTCTCCGGGATCAACCTGGGCCGCTGGGGGCGCGACCTTGTCCTGCAGAGCGAACAGCCCGCGCCATCGCTCGCCGCGCTTGGTCCAGCAGATCTTCGAGCAAACGGACTGCCGCGGCTTCGGCTCAGCTCCATCGAGCCCATGGACTGGGATGCGGACCTGATCGGTCTCATGCGGGAATTTGGCGGATCGCGGCTGGCGCGCCACGCGCATCTTCCGCTGCAGTCCGGCTCCGACGCCGTGCTGCGCCGCATGCATCGCCGCTATCGTCCCTGGCACTACGCCGAAAAGGTCGCAGCGCTGCTCGAGGCGGCCGGCCCCGAGCTCACGCTCGGCGCCGATGTCATGGTGGGCTTTCCGGGCGAAACCGATCGCGAGTTCGAGGAGACACTCGAGTTCATCCGCGCCTTCCCTTCGGCTACCTGCACCTGTTCCCGTTTTCGCCGCGCCCGGGAACGCGCGGCTGGACGCTTCACGCCGAGTCGCCGGTCCCGCCGCGGTCGTCGACGAACGCATGGCCGCTCTGCGCGACTGGCGGCGGAAAAGCGTGACCGCACCGCCGGCGATTCATCGGCAGGGACCTGGACGCCATCACCCTGCACACGCCGCCGGATCTCGCCTCGGCGAGCCGCACCGCGGCGCTCACCGAGAACTTCCTTCCGGTCGAGATCGAGGGCCGGTTCGCCGCCAATCGTCTGGTGCGGGTCACGGTCATGATCGGCTTGCGGCTCGCCGATCGCACGGCTCGAGCATGACCCGAATCTCCTTGCCGCTTACGATTCGGATTGCCAGGTTCGGACCCTCCGGCTGACCCGATCCAGTCTCGAACGCGCATTACTGATCCATCGCCGCGATGGTCGTCGAAATCGAACCGATGCTATACTCAGTGGTGCGTTCGTGCGTCCGCGGAACGCCGAGTCAGACCCAGGCAACGCGACTTTGGAGGAGCACCATCGCACTCGATAAACGTTCAGCAAAGTCTTTTATCCGCATCAACGATCGAATTCGCGCCCGCGAAATCCGCGTCATCGACGAAAACGGCGAACAACTGGGCATCCTGCCGCCGTTTGAGGCTCTGAGGATCGCCCGCGAGCGCGGGCTCGATCTGGTCGAAGTCTCCCCCAACGCCGTCCCGCCCGTCTGCCGCATCCAGGATTACGGCCGCTTCCTCTACGAGAAGGAAAAGAGCGAGCGCGCCGCCCGCAAGAAGCAGAAGGTCATCGTCGTCAAGGAAGTCAAGTTCTCCGTCACCGTGGACGAGCATGACTACCAGACCAAGAAAAATCAGGCTGTCCGCTTCCTCAACGAGGGCGACAAGGTCAAGGCCAGCCTGCGCTTCCGCGGCCGCCAGATGGCCCACCGCGAACTGGGCTACGCCATCATCAACCGGCTGATCCAGGACATTGGCGACGCCGGCATCGTCGAGTTCATGCCGCGCATGGAAGGCACCATCCTGCACGCCATCATTGCGCCCACCAAGAAGCAGGAAGCGCCCAAGCCCAAGCCGGCCGCGCCAGCGCCGCAGCAGGCCGGCGCCCGTCGCAGCCGCTAGCTCCGAGTATAACCTCGGCAGGATCCTAAAGGGCCGTCTGAGATGCGGAAGGCCGCTTTCAGTCTGCTCGCACGGAGCCGCGGCCTTCGCGTCGATTGTTCCGCCGCATGTATTCTGACGCCATGCGTTTCCAGCGCGCTGTCCTCGCCGCCTGCCTTCTCTTCGTGTGCCATTCTGCTCTGGCCTCGGTCCGCCTGCATCGCAGACGAGCCGCACTTCCCCACCAGCGAAGACCTTCGCCACCTAAAGGCCTTGGGCGGCCCGCAGCTCTCGCCCGATGGCAAGCAGTGCTCTTCTCGGTCACGCGATGCCACCGCCGATGGCGCCAAAAGCCACATCTGGGTGGTTCCGATCGCAGGCAGGCGCCGACAAGCCGCGCCAGCTCACGTTTTCGCCGCCCGCCGACAAGCGCGGCGAGCGCAATCCGCAGTGGACTCCTGACGGCACGCGATCCTCTTCCTTGCCAAGCGCGGCGAGCACACCCAGCTTTTCCGCCTCGACATGCGCGGCGGCGAAGCCGCTCCTTACGATCTGAAGGTTGCTGCCCGCGGTCGACGATTCCAAGACAAAGAACGCCATTCCGCCGCCCGGCGCCGAGAAGAAAGACGCCGACAAGAAGCCGACTGAGAAGAAGCCGACGAGAAGGCCGCCGACAAGAAGACAAGAAGCCCGACGAGCCCTTGCCGATCGATGTCGGCGGTTACGCGCCCTCGCCCGACGGCAAGTGGCTGGCCGTCTGGGCCAATGATCCGGAAACGCCCGGCGAGAAGAAGCAGAAGGACGCCAAGGCCGACGCTTCCTGGGTCAACCACGAGACGCACGGCACTCGCCTGTATCTCGCCGCGCTCAAGGCCGATGGCTCGCTCGATGGCGCGCTGAAGCCGTCGCCGTCGAGCCCGATGTGCACAGCGCCGTCTGGTCGCACAGCTTCGGACCGGCTGCTGGTGATTACCGAGCCGCCCAACGATGCTGTCCGATCTCGGGCCCGCCAACGCAGCGTGGATCGTCGACGCGGCCACGCCAGAGAAGGCGGTCAAGCTCGACGCGATTCCTGCCACGGTCGGACGGCGCCGCGTGGACTCCCGATGGCACGCCAGATCGTCTTCGCCGCTGCAGACGCCCGAAGACGCGCCCCCCGGCTACGACGAACTCTTTGCGCTGCCGCTCGGCGAACGCAGTGCGCCAAGCCATGCCGTCTGACGGCCGGCTTTGCGGGCCAGATCAATGCCGCGGCCCTCTTCTTTCCGCCGCGACGGACTCTGGTCTCGCAGGCCGGCATCGGCACCGCACCGCCGGTGGTGCGCATCGCGCTCGACGGCAAATCGCCGCCCGCGCCGATCGATCTGGGCGCCTCGGTGGTCACCGGGCTCAACACCAATCGCAAGCAGACCGGCTGGGTGTGGCTCGCCGAGAGCGGCGGACAGCCGTCAGAAGCTCTGCTTCGCGCCGCGCCTTGGCGACCCTGCACCGCCCTGCCCACCCCCGACCTCGCGCCCGCCAACCTCCGCGTCCGTCGAACCGCGAGCTGGTCCACTGGAAAAGCGGCGGCCTCACCATCGAAGGCCTGCTGTATCTGCCCTCCGCAGCCGGCGACGGCAAAGATCCCGCTGATCGTCGATGTGCACGGCGGCCCGTTCGGCGCGTTGGAAGACCGCAACGATCCGCTTTGCCGCCTTCCTTGTCGGCCACGGCTGGGCCGTTCTGCGCCCCAACCCGCGCGGCTCCTCCAACTACGGCGTCAAATTTGCCGCGGCCAACAAGAACGACCTGGGCGGCGGCGACTATCAGGACATCATGGCCGGCGTCGACGCCGTCCTCGCCAAGTATCCGCTCGACTCCGCGCGCATGGCGCTGATGGGCTACAGCTACGGCGGCGAGATGGCGGCTTCGTCGAAGGCAAGACCGACCGCTTCAAGGCCATCATCAGCGGCGCGCCGGTGATCGACCAGTTCAGCGAGTACGGCACCGAGAGGCGGCTCCTGGTACGACCGCTGGTACTTCGGCAAGCCCTGGGAGCACATGGAAGATGCCTGGCGGCAGAGCCCGCTGGCCGGCGCCGGCCACGCCAAAACGCCGTTTCTGCTGCTGCAGGGCGAGAGCGATACCACCGATCCGCTTGGCCAGTCGCAGGAGATGTACCGCGCCCTCCGCCAGGAGGGCGTGCCGGTCGAACTGGTGACCTATCCGCGCGAAAACCACGGTCCGCTGGCCAGCGGCATCTTTGGCCGCCCGTCGCCGGAACCCTGGCACGGCTTCGACGCCCGCCAGCGCATCGTCGAGTTCATCGAGAAAGCCTTCGGGGCGGCTCACCGCAAAGCCCTGAGGACATCGGCCGCTGTTGTACCTTTGGCAAGGAATGGATCTGCGCCGACCCGTCTAGGCATGGAGCATCGCACTCGCCCGCACTAGTTCATCCATCGGATGGCCGGGCGTGGCTCGACGGCGGCACCGGCAGCACGATGAATCCCTCGCGCCAATGCCCCTCTTCGCGCCGCGGAGGATTGCCGACAATGCGCGCCCCGGCGGCATCATGCTCCTCCAGAGCCAACCCCGGCAACCCGCCCACGATCGCCTGCAGCTGGTCGTGGTTGGGCGGCCGGTTGTCGGTAGCGGAACCAGCGCATGGAGCGCCGCAAACGCCTCGCGCAAGATCGCTCACCCGCGCCCGGCGCTTGGAAGGCAGCGGCTTCAGCCCCAGCGACTTCCAGGCAGCATGCGGGTAGCTCTCCACCAGCACCCGCTCCTGCGGCGTCGAGCCAGGCTGCTCCCGCGTCGCCAGCCGCCGCCAGCCGCGCCGGCAAAGCGCGTCGTACACATCCAGGCAAAACTCGGCGAAGGCGCGGTAGGTCACCGGCTTCACCATGCCCGGCAGCCCCGTCTTGCAGGCGGTGTTCAGTTGCCGCTCGCTGACTCGCGAGTGCTCAAGCCATTGTCTCGCGACTTCCAGGCCTGCGGCCCGTCCAGCATTAACACCCGGATGCCGCGCACGTTGCACAAGATGGTTGAGCCGCCGGCAAGAATCTCGGCATCCACCGGTCCGGGCCGCAAACCCCGATCGAGATCATCTTCTGTCCACGCGAGGATCTCGCAGGATACCGAACTGGTCGCAGCCACGCCTAACGGACCCACATCGAGGCCCAATGCTGGTTGAGTTCCCTGCACCCGGTCCAGCACCACGATGCCCAGATCGGACCAACGGCGATACGCGAGATCGACGGAAAGGATGGCCACATCTCACGGTACGGCGCGGTGACCGCCGGGAGGCAATCAGGAAAATTCCGCCCCAGTCGAGGCAAGCCACTTTTGAATCGACTGGATTGCCAAGATGGGAACTCCGGCGCAACGGCAGTCCAATTCCAACCGGGATCCGGGCTGTTGGCGGCCACCGAGCACGGCAATGGCCGGTGTTATACTCCGCCCCGCCATGCAAATCCCACCTTCATTGTCTACCAACTTTTCTGTCTGTCTGTTCTGCGTTGCGGCGCTTGCGGCCCAGCAACAGGGGTCAAGTTTCCGAGGTGCCGCACCTCGAAAAGCGGGGCGCAGCGACCCAGCTCATCGTCGACGGCCATCCCTTCCTGATGCTGTCAGGCGAGCTGCATAACTCCTCTTCGTCGAGCCTGGAGTACATGAAGCCGCATCTGGCCGCAACTGGCCGCGATGGGCCTTAACACCGTGGTCACGCCGCTGAGCTGGGAACTGATCGAGCCCGAGCGAGGGCAATTCGATTTTGCGCTCGTCGACGGCCTGCTTGAGCAGGCGCGGAACGAGCATCAGCGCATCGTGTTTTTGTGGCTGGCCACGTGGAAGAACGGCATGTCGAGCTATGCGCCGGTCTGGGTCAAGCAGGATACGCGGCGGTTTCCGCGCGTGATGGAGAACGGCAGCCGCGGTCGAGATTCTGACGCCGCTCGCCACGACCACGGAGAGCCGATGGACGCGCTTTTGCCGCGCTCATGCGGCACCTCAAAGAAGTCGACGGCCGCGAACACACCGTGGTGATGATGCAGGTGGAGAATGAAGTGGGCGTTCTGGGCGACTCGCGCGACCATTCCGAGGCCGCCAACAAGGCTTTCGCCGCGCCCGTTCCGGCAGAACTGACGCGCTATCTTGCGGCGCATCGTGACAACCTCTATCCGCAACTGCACGCGCTGTGGGACGCGAATGGCGAGAAGACCTCGGGAAGCTGGGCTGAGGTCTTTGGCGACACTGCCCGCGCCGACGAAATCTTCATGGCCTGGCATTATGGGCGCTTTGTGCAATCTGTGGCGGCCAGGGGCAAAGCCGCCTACAACATTCCCATGTACGTGAATACGTGGCTGGCGGGAGATGACACTCCGCCCGGCGAATATCCCAGCGGCGGCCCCGAGCCGTGGGTCGTGGATGTGTGGAAGGCCGCCGGCTCGGCGCTCGACCTCTATGCGCCGGACCTCTATGCGGAGATTTTGTCGATTGGTGCAAACGCTATCATCGCGAGGGGAATCCCGCTCTACATGCCTGAAACGCGCGGAGGGTCCGCCGGCGCGGCAATGTGTTTTATGCCCTGGGCGAAGAGGCCGGGCTGGGCTTTTCTCCGTTCGGGATCGACGACGAAATGGACCCGAAGGGTCCGCTGGCGGCCAGCTACGGATCCTTGCCAAGTGGCGCCAATGCTTGCTCGAGCGCCAGGCCTCCGGAGACGTGCATGGATTCGTGCTGGACAAGAACCATCCTTCGGTCGATTTCACGATGCAGGGGTATATCGTCCATGTTACCCTGGACGGGATCTTCGGGGTCACGCGGAAACCGGCTTCGGGCTCATGATGAGCACGGGGCGCGATGAGTTTCTGGGAGCGGCAAGGGGTTCAACGTTTCGTTCATCCGCGTCTCGTTCCGGCACCGCATGCCGGGATTGCCGCGGTCGACGAGGGCGATGTTTGTCGACGGCAAGTGGGTGGCCGGGCCGCCGTCTGAACGGCGATGAAAACGACCAGGGGAAAGCGCTGGCGATTCGATTCGCGGCAGGTGCGCACCGAGAAGGCCGTCCTCTACCGGTTCTCCATAGCGCCGAAAGTAGCCTTGCGCTCATAGCTGAGTGAAGCCTCAAGAGGACAGGGAAGCCCCTGGGTCTGAAGGGCCTTGTGGCGGGGCGACAGACTCCGTCCAAAAAAGAGAAGAAAATGCCCAAGTTGAAAACCCATTCGGGCGCGGCCAAGCGCTTCAGCAAGACCGGCACCGGCAAGATCAAGCGGGGCCAGACGAAGACGCGGCACATCCTTACTTCGAAGTCGCCCAAGACGAAGCGCAAGCTGGGCAAGACCCTGCTTGTCTCCGACGGCGACTACGAGAAGGTAGCGCGCATGATTCCTTACGCCTGATCGCTGCTCCTGCTCCTGAGGGAGCGGGTGCTTCGGGCCCCGGTCGAAGGGGCCCCCGGCCGACCGGAAATGGTCCGGTTTGCCGAGAGATCAGGCTTGTAGAGCGAGTGAAGAGGTTTACCGCGCCGCCCTCAGGGCGAGCGCCTCCTGCCTCCAGCCGCCAGACCGACGCAACAAAAATGGAGAAAAACATGCCCCGCGTAAAACGCAGTACCAAGCGGAATGACCGCCGCAAGAAGATTCTCGAGCGGGCAAGCGGCTACTTCCTTACGAAATCCAAGCTCTACCAGGCAGCCCAGGAAGCCGTCGAGCGCGGCCTCAAGTTTGCCTACACCGGCCGCAAGCAGAAGAAGCGCCAGTTCCGCTCCCTGTGGATCGTGCGCATCTCGGCCGCAGCCAAGCTCAACGGCACCAGCTACTCGCAGTTCATCAACGGCCTGAAGAAGGCCGGCATCGAGCTCGATCGCAAGATCCTCGCCGACATCGCCGTGCACGACGCCGCAGGCTTTACCAAGCTGGTGGAGCAGGCCAAGGCCGCTCTCGCCAGCACAAGCAGCCGCCTAAGCCCGAGCTCCGCACTCGCAGTCCCGACGGCCTGGAGCTCAGCTTCAGGCCGTTTCTTCTTGTGCGTGCCGTACGCACACAACTGGCTCCAAACGCAGGATCCACGGAGGGTGATATTCCTGAGCTTTCGCATGACGAACGAAGCATATCCCGAATCTGACGGCGTTCGACGACGACTCGCGCTCGACCAGGCTTTTGCCGCGCTCGCAGCAGCAGGCCGCGCGACGATGCCGCTGCCGCATCGACGGTCCTGAGGCGGTCGAGGCCTTCCGCCTGGAATGGCTGGGCCGCAAGCAGGGCCGCCTCAACGAAGTCTCCGGCCGCTGGCTCAAGGCCGCTCCGCCCGAGGCGAAGAAAGTCGCTCGGCCAGCGCTTCAACGCGCTCAAAGCGCTGGTCGAAGGCCTGCTCGATCAGGCCGCCGGCGCCGGCCCGAGCGACGCCGCTCTCGCCGCCGAAGCCATCGACATCACGCTGCCCGGCACGCGCCGCCTCACCGGCGCCGAGCACCCCATCACCCGCACGATGAACGAGATCACGCAGGTCTTTGCGGCGCTGGGCTACTCGGTCGGCGTGGGCCCCGAGGTCGAGACCGACTACTACAACTTCGAGAGCATGAACTTTCCGCCCGGCCATCCGGCGCGCGACACGCAGGACACGCTGGTCATCGCCAACCAGGAGCGCCGTCCGCTGCGCGACCGGCTGCTGCTGCGCACGCACACCTCGCCCGTGCAGATGCGCACCATGGAGCAGCAGCCGCCGCCGGTGCGCATCGTCATTCCCGGCAAGGTGCATCGCAACGACGCGCCGACGCCACGCACTCGCCCATCTTCCACCAGGTGGAGGGCCTCTGCGTCGACACCAACATCACCTTCAGCGACCTGAAGGGCACGCTCGATCACGCCATGAAGGCGCTGTTCGGCTCGGCGGTCAAGACGCGCTTCTTTCCGTCGTTCTTTCCGTTCACCGAGCCCAGCGCCGATGTGCAGATCAGCTGCATCTTCTGCGGCGGAAAGGGCTGCCGCAAGTGCAAGCACTCGGGCTGGATCGAGCTGCTGGGCTGCGGCATGGTCGACCCCGCGGTCTTTGCCTTCGCGGCAGAAAAGCAGCCTGCCTACGATCCGAAGAAGATCTCCGGCTTCGCCTTCGGCATGGGCGTGGAGCGCATCGCCATGATGAAGTACGGCATCAGCGAGATCGGCCAGTTTTATGCGGGAGATATGCGGTTCCTGGGACAATTTGTGTAGCAGCGTTCGCGATCGCATGAAGATTCTCACCAAATGGCTGCGAGCCTATCTGCCCGAATTGCCGTGTCGACGATGCCAACTCGCCGAAGACCTGACGCTGCGCGGCATCGCCGTCGAAGGCATCTACGATCTTGGCGCCGGCAACGGCTCGCTCTTCGAGATGGACATCACCACCAACCGCGTCGACGCGATGAACCACTACGGCGTGGCGCGCGAGGCGGCGGCGATCTACGGCCTGCCACTGACAGCCGCTTGAATGTCGCGCTGCCGGAGGCACAACCTGCGGCCGAAGCCGTTCTCCGTCCGCATCGAGGCCGAGGACGCCTGCGGCCGCTTCACCGCGCGCGTGCTGCGCGACATCACCATCGGCGATTCGCGCGACTGGTTTCCCGGCGCGGAAGTCGCGACGTACTTCGGGCTGCTTGAGCAGAAGAAGATCTCCAACGCCGTCGACGCCACCAACTTCGCCTGGCTCGCCATGGGCCAGCCCACGCACGCCTTCGACCTGGACAAGATCGAAGGCGGCATCGTCGTCCGGCGCGCGCGCAAAGGCGAGAAGCTCAAGACGCTTGACGGCGTGGAGCGCACGCTCGATCCCGAAGACCTGGTCGTCGCCGATCACGCCAAGCCGCTCGGCCTGGCCGGCGTGATGGGCGGGTGGGACACGATGATTACCGCCGACACGAAGAACGTGCTCGTCGAGGCGGCCTGGTTCGAGCCCATGGCCGTGCGCCGCACCGCGCGCCGTCACGGCCTGCACACCGACGCCAGCCACCGCTTTGAGCGCGGCGCCGACTTCAACGCCGGCGCCCGTCGCCTCGGCGCTGGTCAGCCGCATCCTTCTCGCCAACGGCGGCCACATCGAGGGCGATCTCGTCGACGTGCGCGTTCCCGCGCTGGAGGCGCGCACCGCCAACCGCCAGCCCATCGCGCTCGCGCTCAGCGAAGTGCAGCGCATCCTCGGCACGACGATCGACAAGGAAGGCATCACCGCGGCCGTCGTCGAGAACGTGCTGACCGCGCTCGGCTGCGGACCTACTCGCACAGCATGCGCAGACAGACCGCGTGGCAGGTCACGCTGCCCAGTTGGCGGCTCGATCTCGAACGCGAGATCGACCTCATTGAAGAAGTGGCGCGCGTCTACGGCTACAACCGCTTCGCCAACACGCTGCCTGCGTTCGGCGGAGGCGTGCGCGCGCTGCCCTGGGCCGAGAGCGAGTCCGCAGTGCGCCGCACGCTGCTGGCCGCCGGATTCCACGAAGCCATCGCCAGCACCTTCTGCTCGGCGGCCGATGCGGCGCTGACCGCGCCGCAGCCCGGGCCTGGTCGTTCCGCTCGGCAATCCGCTGAGCGAAGAGGCCGGCGTGCTGCGCCCCTCGCTGGTGCCCGGCATGCTGGCGATGATCGCCGGCAACCTGCATCGCGACGTCAGCGACGTGCGCCTGTTCGAGCTGGGCACGGTCTTCAGCGGCACCACGGAAAAGGTGGAAGAGCGGCCCGCGCTGGCGTTTGGCGCGGCCGGCAGCGCTGCCGGAACAAAGCGCGCTTCATCCGCCGCGGCCGATCGATTTCTACGACGTGAAAGGCGTGGTCGAGCAGGTTCTGGCGCGTTTCCAGATGCGCACCGTCTACTTCGACCGCTTTCCCGGCGGAGGCCGGCCTTACGCCCGCGCTGGCTGCATCCTTATCGCTCCGCGCGCGTGGCGGTTGAAGGGAATCACCGTGGGCTGGTTCGGGCAACTGCATCCGCGCGAGGCCGCGGCGCGCAAGCTCAAAGACACCGGTGCTGGTGGGCGAAATCTATCTCGATCGCCTTTACAAGCTGCCGCTGCGCAAGCCCGCCGCGCGCGACATCTCGCGCTTCCAGCCCGTGCGCCGCGATTTTTCGCTGGTTCTGGATGAGAGCATCGCGTGGGAGAAGATCGACCAGGCACTGGCCGGCCTGCGAATTCCCGAACTGGTCGACTGGCGGGCGCGCGAGGTCTTTCGCGATGCGAGACTGGGCGCGCGCGAGTACTCCCTGCTGCTGGGCGTCACCTTCCAGGCAGCCGATCGCACCCTGCGCGAGGAGGAACTGCAGAGCTTTCAAGCGCGGTGATCGAGGCGGTTGGCAAGGCAGGTGCCACGGCTCAGGGCGTGAGACGGCAAAAAAATACGAGTAGGCGCTATACTGGCAGCGGATAACGGAGGTTTTTCGATGTCGGAATTTTCCTTTGCGCCTGAAGTCGCGGATGAGGCTCAGGCAGAGCACCAGCCGCGAACATACCGCCGCGAGCCGGGCACACTGGCGCTGAGCGTCGACGAGTTTTCCTCTCTCGAAGAGCGGATCTTGCGCGCCGTGAACCTGGTCAAGCGCGAACGGCTGGCCCGCGCCGCCGCCGAAGAACGCGCCACCCAGGCCGAGGCAAAATGGGAGCAGGCCCCCGTGCGAACAACTTGAAAAGGAAGTGACGCCCTGCGCGCCGAGCGCGACCATGTCAGGCAGCGCGTTGAGCGGCTGCTGGCGCAACTCGATGCTCTCGAACTGTGAGGCGGCGATGGAGCAAAACTCGCCAACTACATCACGGTTGAAATCTACGATCAGACCTATCACCTTTCGGGGCAGGATGCGGATCATATCCGCAAGCTGGCCGCACAGGTCGATGCCAAGATGCGCGCCGTGGCCGCCCAGGGCCGCACCGTGGACTCGCTGCGCGTGGCTGTGCTCGCCGCGCTGAATCTTGCCGACGAGCTTTGTCAGGCGAGCGACGTGACCACCGGCGCCGCCGCGCGCATGGGACATGCGCGCGCCGCCAGCCTGCGCGGCTTGCTGGACGAGGTGCTCGAAGAAGAGCGCAAGACCGGCTCCTAGAAGTCGCTCTGAACCCACTCGCGGCTCCCATTCCTACCTGCCGAATCTGAAAATTTCTTCTTCTGGCCGCACCAAGCCCGTTGCGGTCCGGCGCGATCCCCCCAATGGCAAAGCGACCGCCGCTTTCTCCCTGGCCAGTTACCTAAGTTCTCGTTCCGCTCTCGATTAGTAAAGTCTCATTTGAAAATTCCGATGAAGTGATCGAACCAAAGGTCAGGCCCACCGGCAGTGCCGAAGTTTACCTGCGTTCAGAAGCGTCCTGAAACCGGCTCGCTCAACTGGGACGGCTCCGGATACGTCGGAGGGGTGCGGCTGCATCTGCCGGTATGCCCCTCAGGCACGCAGGTGACTCACCGCTGTCGCAAGCCTAGTTACGAAAGAGGACTTCATGAG
The DNA here is from genome assembly GCA_963737665.1 of uncultured Acidobacteriaceae bacterium. Taxonomy (GTDB): domain Bacteria; phylum Acidobacteriota; class Terriglobia; order Terriglobales; family Acidobacteriaceae; genus Telmatobacter. The sequence continues at coordinate 315,154 of CAVTTW010000008.1, read as the reverse complement.
ACGTACCACTCTGGCGATCACGCTGCTCTCGCTTGCCGCTCCTGCCTGTCTGCGGGCACAGATTCCGCGCACCCCCGTGGCGACAGCCGTTTCACTCGAAAGCCGTCTGGCCGGCGCGGGCCGCATCGTGCTCCCGCAATCCAGCATTGCGCGCACCGGCGATGTTGCCCTTCGCTCGCAGACGCAGTTCAAAATCCTGGTACCGCCGGGGCGGCCGGAAAGCGTGATCGGATTCAGCACTGCCGAGGCCGTCGGTCGCCAGCTCAGCCAGCCCGTAAGCGGGTATTATGCGGAGACGCCGGCCTCTCTGGCCTGCCTTTATGGGGTGGTCGCTGTCACCACCGGCTGCAACCCTTCCGCTCTGGTCACGGTGGCCACCGGCGGCTCGAAAGCCATCGCGATCGTGGACGCCTACGATTACCCCACCGCCCTGGCCGACCTGACCGCCTACTCCAGGCAGTTTGGGCTGCCGGCGCCGACCGCATCCACCTTCACCGTGGCCTACGAATCGACTACCAAGCCGGGCCCCGATCCCTACTGCGCCATGTATGGTGGCTGGGACTGCTGGGCCGCCGAAGCGGCGCTCGATATCGAGATGGCCCACGCCATGGCGCCGTCGGCGCACATCTATCTCGTCGAAGCGAATTCCAACTCCAACAACGACCTCTACGCCGCGGTGACCAAGGCCGTCACTCTGGTGCAGGCGGCGGGTGGGGGCGAAGTCTCGATGAGCTGGGGCGGCAGCGAATTCTCCACGGAAAGCTCCTTTGACGCGAAATTCACCGGCACCAACGTCGTCTTTTTTGCCTCCAGCGGCGACAGTGAAGGCACCATCTATCCCTCCGTATCGCCCAATGTGGTCGCCGTCGGCGGCACCACAATCTCGCGCAATCCTTCCAGCCTCGCGTTTCAGGGTGAACTGGTCTGGGAAGATGGCGGAGGTGGGTACAGCGCCTTTGAGCCGAGGCCCGCGTTCCAGAGCGCCATCGCCGCCCTTGTGAGCACGAAGCGCGGCGTCCCTGACGTTGCAGCCGTAGGCAATCCCCGCACCGGCGTTTGGGTCTACGACAGCTACGGCAACACCAGTGGCGGAGCTCTTTACGCCTGGAACATCTTTGGCGGCACCAGCGTGGCGTCGCCGCTATGGGCCGGCATCGTCAATCACGCTGGCCATTTTCAGCGCCTCCACGGCGGCTGAGGAAACCCTCATCTACGCCAACGCCAAGACCGCGACCGCCTTCCGCGATGTCTCCTACGGAACCTGCGGGTATTACGAAGGATGGTCGGCGGTGGCGGGCTGGGACCCATGCACGGGTAACGGCGCGCCGCTGGGAACGGTCGGCAAATAGAATCAATGATTCATCGGCAGATGTGAGTTTCCTCGCTGCAGTGGGCCCCTCCTCCTCGATGCCTATCGGGATGAGGGGCCCGTTTTCCGGCCCGCAAAGGTATCTGAATGAACGATCAAATCCCCGATGCCGCGGGCCACCGAATCTGCTGACTCCGCTCTGGATGGAATCTGCCGCCGGGCCGCCCCTCCTCATCTATCCGTGTACCCGCGGTCACACCGATTCGAAAATCGCCTGTCCTAAAATGGGTCACAAAATTCAATGTGGAACCCCACGCGTCTTCTCTTTTGCTATGGCTGCGCCAGGCGTTCATGCTCGGCCGGATGATGCAAAAGAGGAGGCCGGATCCGGATAGCAGATGCTTCGAAACCCTGGGGCCTGTGTACGAACTGCCAAAGCGGCCGGCTGCGCCTACGCTGCCGCACGCCTTGCTCCTGCCGGACGGAATCGCTTTTGGGCCTGTCGTCTCATCGCTGCCGGGCTTTTCATGGTGGCGTTTATCTTAAGTGCCGGCTTAGTGAATGCGGCTGCTCCGGGTGCACCATCCGCACCGGAAGTCGCGACCGCGCAGTCCTTGCGCGTGCCTCCCCGCGTCGCTCAGGCGCGAAGGTTCCTGGCCCGCCGGGGATTCCAGGCAGGATCCTCACTCACCAGGTCGACAGCCGGGCGCAGGGCAGCCAACGCGACCGCGCTAGCCTCGCCTTCCACGGCGGCCTGGCAACCTTTGGGTCCCACGGATGTGGCTACATCGGCCTATGGCCTGGTCACGGGCCGCATTTCGTCTCTGGCTCTCGATCCCGCCGATGCGAGCGGGAATCGCCTGTACGTGGGGACAACCGGCGGCGGCGTGTGGTTGTCTCAGAATGCCGCAGCCTCCAACCCCGCGAACATCGTGTTCACGCCGCTTACAGACAATGTTGCCGCGCTGAGCGTCTCAGCCCAATCAGCTCCGGTCGATCCATCCATCAGCATAGGCGCGGTGTCGGTGCAGCCCGGTGGAACTGGCGTGATTCTTGCCGGAACGGGCGACCCAAACGATGCGCTCGATTCCTATTACGGCGCCGGAATGCTGCGCTCTACCGACGGGGGCACCACCTGGAGCGTGATTCAGATCACCACAGACCTGCGTTGGAGCTTTGTAGGGGAAGGCTTTGCCGGATTTGCGTGGAGCACCGCTAATCCGCAACTGGTCGTCGCCGCCGTTTCGCAGGCTTGGGAGGGAGTGGTGGTCGCGGCCGACCGGCCAAAGCTCAGCTATGAAGGCATCTATTATTCGACCGACAGTGGGGCCACCTGGTCGCTGGCGCGCATCTCCGACCTGAACGGGATGGACGTCCAGGGCCCTATCGACGCCTACGCCAGCCCCGATGGGAACGCCGCCACGTCCGTGGTCTGGAACCCGGTGCGCAATCTCTTTATCGCGGCCGTCCGCTTTCATGGCTACTACCAGTCTTCCGACGGAATCAACTGGACACGGCTCGCTTCACAACCCGGATCCGGCCTGACCACCGCGCTGTGCCCCACCAACCCGACCATGCTCGGGTCGACCGGCTGTCCCATCTATCGCGGAACTCTCGCAGTCAATCCGCAGACCGGGGATACCTTCGCCTGGTCCGTCGACCAGGACGATCAGGATCAGGGCATCTGGCAGGATGTCTGCGCGGCTAGGGGAGGGACGTGCAGCAATTCGACGATCACCTTCGCCAGGCAATGGAACACGACGGCGCTCGATTCTGATACGTGGCTCGGCAGGGCGACCATCTTCAACGGCGATTACAATCTTGCCCTTGCTGCGGTGCCTTCCGGTCAGGACACAATTCTGCTGGCGGGTGGAAACGACCTGTGGAAATGCAGCCTGGCGATGGGCTGCACGTGGCGCAACACCACCAACGCCTTCTCGTGCATGAGCGCTCAGGTTGCCGGCTACCAGCATGCACTCGCATGGAACCCGTCTAACCCCCTGGAATTATTCACGGGCAATGACGGTGGCCTGTGGCGTTCGACAGATGCGGTCGGACAGACCGGCCCGGTGTGCGCCTCGGCTGACGCCGGTCACTTTCAAAACCTCAATGGCGGCCTGGGATTGCTGGCCGAGGTGGAGAGCATGTCGCCTGTGGGCGCCTCGCCCTACACCATGATGGTGGGCCTGGGGGCCGATGGCACTGCCGGTTCCAGCAGCACTGTCGGGGCCACCCTGAACTGGCCGCAGATCCTGGACGGTGAAGGTGGCCCGGTCGCCGTTGACCCATCCAGTCCGGCCAACTGGTATGTGAACAATGGGGCCGGCGTCTCCATTCACCTCTGCGCGACGGCTCCTGCCTGCACGGCCGCAAACTTTGGCGTGAACCCGGTCGTATCTTCCTCGGACGTCGGCGGCGACGGGCTGACCATGAGCGCTCCCGCCCCCTTCCTCGTGGACCCTGCCGATCCGACCCAGCTGCTGATCGGCACATGCCGGCTGTGGCGCGGATCCGCCAGCGGGATCGGATGGACGACCGCGAACGCGGTGAGCCCCATGTTCGACGGAGACCAGGCCGGCCCCTCCTGCAGCGGCAATGCCCTGGTCCGATCCCTGGCGGCGCTGCCTCTTAACGGCGGCGGGGAAGTGGTCTACGTGGGCATGTACGGCTTTCAAAACGGCGGGGCGACGCTGCCCGGCCATGTCCTCAGCGCGACCATGAGCGCAGGCGGCACCTGGTCGGCGTGGCGGGATCTGACCAGCTTGAATCCGGTGACCAACAGTCAATTGGGGTTCAATCACTACGGATTTGACATCTCGAGTCTCTTCATCGATCCTCACGAGCCGACGGGAAATACCGTCTACGTGACCATCGCCGGGATGCCGAATCCAGTCCAGACGGTCACCACCGTGTATCGATCGGTGGATGGAGGCGTCCATTGGACCGACATCCGCACCAACCTGCCCGCGGCGCCCGCCAACAGCCTTGTCATCGATCCCCAGGACCCGAACACCGCCTATATCGCAACCGACACGGGGGTTTACTTCACGCGGACCATGAGCAACTGCGCCAACCTGCCCTCGTCGTGCTGGACGGCCTATGGAACCCGTTTGCCCGAGGCTCCAGTGGTGGGCCTCAGCGCTGCCCCGGCCACAACTTCGCCCAACGTGCTGGTGGCCGCGACCTATGGCCGGGGCACATGGCAGATCCCGCTCGCAACGGCGGGCGTCCAGTTGACCACTGCAACCGTGCAGCCCGCCTCCCTCCTCTTCGCAGCCCAGAACTATGGCACACCGAGTGCAGCCCAGACTGTGACGCTGACCAACACTGGCTCGATCGCGCTAAACCCGGGAACGATCACCGTGACCGGCGACTTCTCTGAGACCGACAACTGCGGGTCCGCAACCTTGAATTTCGAATCCAGCTGTGCGGTCCAGGTGACCTTTGATCCCACGGCGGCCGGCGCGCGCACCGGACAGTTGATCATCGCCGCCAATATCTCAGGTGGTGTAATCACCGTCCCGCTGAGTGGAACCGGCAACCCTCCCGGCCTGGTGAACCTTTCTCCCGCAGCCGTCAACTTCGGCCCTGTGCCGGTGGGGACGCAATCTTCGCCCCTGTCGATTACGGCACAGAATGGGGGAAGTTCCGCAGTTTCCATTACCAGCCTTACGGTGTCTGGCCCCTTCGTGCTGGCAAGCAACTCCTGCGGCACAATATCGGTTGCAGCTAACTCCGATTGCCAGCTTACGGTCGAGTTCCAGCCTGCAACGAGGGGCGCCGCAACGGGGTCTCTGAAGATGGTCGATAGCGCCGGAACGCAAATGGTTCAGCTGACCGGATCCGGCGAAGCGCCGCCCACCGATGCGCTGTCGCCCCAGTCATTGACGTTCGCCGCGATCGTAATCGGCCAGTCCTCGGCGCCCCAGACCGTCACCTTGACCAACAGTGGAGACGTGACCCTGACCTCCATCAAAGCTTCCGTCAGCGGACCCTTCCAGCTGACCAGTAACTGCACCGCGCAACTTCCCGGTAACGGGGCCTGCTCCCTGAGCATAACGTTCATTCCGACTCAGGCGACAACGCAAACCGGGACGTTGACGGTCTCTGACATTCTCAACGCAGGGCAGACCATCGTCATCAGCGGCACCCGTGTGCGCCCCCCCGCCGGCAGCACAGTGCAGATCGTGCCCGCGCGGGTGAGCTTTCCTGCTATCGGGGTCGGGCTGACAAGCAGCCCCGTCACCGTGACCATCATGAATGCCGCCGCGGGGCCGGCTCTGGCAGACATCAAACTATCCCCTTCTTCGGGATTCACCCTCTCCAACAGCACGTGCACGGCATCGCTCGGAGTGGGGCCAGTTGCACCACAGGTGTTTCATTCACCCCGCAAGGCGCGGGGGCGCAGAGCGGGACTCTCACTGTCACCAGCAGCTCGCTGTCCGGCTCCCTGACCGCGCCACTCACCGGCATCGGGTTCGATTTCCAGGCGTCGGCGGCGGGCAACTCGACCCAGACGGTCGCCAGCGGTCAGACCGCTTCCTATTCGATCACCATCGGGCTTGCCGGCGGCTCTTCCGGAACATTCAGCTTTCAGTGCGGCACATTGCCGGCCTATGCCGCGTGTGTGTTCAATCCATCGACAGTGGATGTCGGCGCAGATGCAACCGGAACCGTGGGCGTGCAGGTGGCCACGAGCCATGGTCAGACCGGGGCCGCGCCCCCGCCGGTCGTAGCCCCTTGGCAAACCAGCGCATTCCTGGCAGGTCTGGTGGCGTTGCCGCTGGCGTGGCGGCGGAGACGAGGGTTTGTATGGGTGGTAACGGCAGCTTTTCTAGGCCTGGGCATATCCAGTTGTTCCTCATCAGGCGGAGGCGCGGGGGGAAGCAGCCCGCCTTCCACGACCACTACGACCACACCCGCGGGGATACTCGATACCCGTGACCGTCACCGCAAACGGCGTGGAGCACACGGTCACCCTGACGCTGATCGTCGATTGATCAATAGCGCGAGGGTTCATAGCGAGAGGGCTTGTGGGGCGTATGACTTCGGGTGGTATGCGGGCAAGGTGCCAGACCCACCCCGCGACGGAGATTTGAAACGGCTATACTTTCATTTAAAACGTGCATCAACCTGCCCGCGAAAACGGCGAAGGAAGTGCGGCAATGACAGCCAAGGTAACGGTAGAAGACGTGAAGCGGGTGGCGGAGCTCGCGCACCTCGAGCTGGCCCCCGAGGAGACGCCGCGCATGGTGTCTGATCTGAACGCAATATTGGACTACGTGGCGGAGTTGACGAACTCGACACCGAACCCATCGCTTCAATGACGCAGGTTAATGAACTTCAAGGCGCGGGCGGGTTCAGCCATCTGCGACAAGATATCGTGCTGCCGTCGCTGCAACGCGCGGTCGTGATGGCGCAGGCGCCCCAGAGTGACGGTGTCTTCTTCAAAGTGCCGAAGGTGATCCAGCGCTGAGTTTGAGCGCGTCTTTGTGGCCTCACAAGGTCGGCGGTACAGTTCGCCCAGGAAGGAATGCCCGATTGCCCAGCGAATCCAAAATCCCCGAGACCCTGAGCGGAAGCTACACGGAGAAGCCACGCGCCCTCGCCGACCTGCGAAGCGGCATCGTCTCTGGCAGCATCAAGGCCAGCGATCTCGCTGGCGCCTATTACGACCGTATCGCCGAGGTCAACCCGCACCTCAATGTCTACCTGAGCCTTAACCGGGACCGCGCGATGGCGCAGGCCGAGCGGATCGACGCGCTGGCGGCCAAAGGCGACCCTCTGCCGCCGCTGGCCGGCATCCCGGTCGGCATCAAAGATGTGCTGGTCATGCAGGGCGCCCGGCGACCGCGGGGTCAAAGATCCTGGAAGGGTATCTGCCTCCGTACGATGCCACGGCTGTGGTCCGCGGCTTGAGGCGGCCGGCGCGGTGCTGCTGGGCAAGCTGAACTGCGATGAGTTTGCGATGGGCTCTTCGAACGAGAATTCGGCCTATGGGCCGGTGCGCAACCCAGTGGATACGGAGCGGGTTCCGGGCGGATCGAGCGGCGGATCGGCGGCGGCGGTGGCGGCCAACATGGCTGTTGCAACACTGGGCACCGACACCGGCGGCTCGATCCGCCAGCCCGCCAGCTTTTGCGGCGTCGTGGGCGTTCTGCCGACCTAGGGCCGCGTTTCGCGCTACGGGCTGATCGCCTTTGCTTCGTCGCTTGACCGCATTGGGCCCTTCGCCGCCAACGTGCGCGACGCGGCTACGATGCTGGGCGTGATTGCCGGCCACGATCCCAAGGATGCCACCAGTTCGCCGGCGCCGGTTCCCGATTATGCCGCAGAAAGCGACAAGCCCGGTAGAAGGCCTGCGCATCGGCGTTCCGGCGGAGTATTTTGGCGAGGGGCTCGACCCGGAAGTCCGCGCGCGCCATTGAGACCGGCATCGCCGCGCTCAAGGCGGCCGGCTGCATTGTCAAGCCGGTTTCGCTGCCGCACGACCAGATATGCCATTCCGACCTACTACCTGGTGGCCACGGCCGAAGCCAGCGCCAACCTGGCGCGATTTGACGGCGTGCGCTATGGCTATCGCTCGCCCGCCTCCGACACGCTCGCGCCATGTACAGCCATTCGCGCGACGAGGGCTTTGGCGCCGAGGTTAAGCGGCGGATCCTGCTCGGCACCTATGCGCTTTCCGCCGGCTACTACGATGCCTATTACCTCAAAGCGCAGCAGGTGCGGCGCCTGCTGGCCGAAGAGTTTTTGCGCGCTTTCGCCGAGGTGGATGCGATTGTCACGCCCACCGCGCCGACGCCCGCGTTCAAGCTGGGCGAGAAGACAGGCGATCCGCTGGCCATGTATCTTGCCGACATCTACACCGTCACGGCGAGCCTGGCCGGCATCTGCGGCGTGACCGTGCCTTGCGGGGCAACCAGCGCCGGACTGCCTGTGGGCATGCAGGTGTTGGCTAGCGCATTTGATGAGGGAACAGCCTTCCGCGTCGCGCGCGCCGTGGAGGCCGCGCAGAAGTTAGGAAGCAAGGAGTTGAACCGTCATGCATGCTCGCGGAAGTTTGCAGTTCGCAGTCTCGATTGCTTGTTCTTGCTCTTCGAGTCCGTTCTTTCGGCAACGCTGGATGCAGCGGCGCGCAAAGCCTCACGCCGTGCGCCTGGGCGCGGTCGAAGCGCGTGCCTTATCGAAAGCCGGCGACCCGGCCGGCGCCTCAGCCGGCGAGGACTCGCTCAAAATCCGCCCGCTGCTCGTCGATGGCGTCTGTCAAGGAATGGACCACGGGCGACGCGCACGACGTGACCGACGCAGCTTCGTGGTGCGGCGCGTCCTGCGGCTCAACGACGGCCTGCCGGAGACAAGCCGGCACAAGCGCGACAGAGCGGCATTGGGTGTGGCAGCGCGGTCCCTGGCTGCTGGTGGACCGCGTCACCGGCCATATCACCGCCCTCAAGCTGCCGGACTACGATCCCGGCGTCAGCCAGGTGAGCTGGTTCCGCGACTACGGCGCCTATTGCGGCGTCACCGCCAGCGGAAAGAGCCTCTACGCCGTGGTGGCGCAGGTTGCGGCGCGCAAGCCGGTGCTGGCGAAAAAGCTCGACGGCTTCGACGCCGAGAACCATCCTGCCGCATCCTGTGCGTCGGCGGAGTGGCAGCGCGAGCCCCTGCGAGTTACGTTCCATCCTGCGGGCAAAGACGCCGGAGCTTCGACCTCGCGCCGGGCTCGGCTGTGCTGGTGGAGGACGGGGGTGACGATTCGCGGAGACCCCCGAGGTCAAACCGTCCGCAGGCGTCACAAACTGATTCCGAGGCCTTGCAGCTACTGCCGCAAACAGATCCGCTTGAATCGCCGCGAAAGTAGGCTGGAGTCGACGTTCTTCGGGAACCGTCAAAAGTGAGCTCATTCGATTCGAACCCGTTTCAATTCTTGTCTGCAAGCCCCGCAATGTAATCCCGCCACAGCGCGGCCAGTGCAGCCCACTGCCCGTCGATGGGGTTCCAGGGTGGATTCGGTTCGCGTCACAAAATACAGTGCGGGAATGCCGATGAACGGCTGTGCCTGCATGTAGTCCCACCACTCCTTGAGATTTGTGGACGAGGCATTATCGGTATCGAGCACCGGCCATCCACTGATATGGGCAATACGCCCCCGAAGGCGCATCATCTCAGGCACGTTGCGCGCTGTCATACCAGATGTCGTTCAGTCGCGTGACGTCGGACGACTCGCGAAAGAGGGCATTCACAGTCTGCGTCTCAACCAGTGCGTCCGGCTTGGCCTTGTGGGTTTCGTCGTAGAGGATCCATTGGAATCGCCGCACAAACTCGATTCCAGCCAGCAATCCGCTCAGCGGCAGTCCCGGCAACCGACGGTGCATCGACCCAGTCCTCCTTGAACCCGTCGATGCCTACGTCTTTAATCAGATGACGGATACGTTCGCGCAGGTAAGCCTCGTAGTCCGGGTTGCCGACATCGGCTCCCACGCACTTGCCTTTCAACATGGGATGCAGAGCGGACTCGGCGAGCCGTCCGCATGGGCCAGCGGCACCCAAAGCAGAACATGACGGCCCCGGGCATGCTGTGCGGCGACAAATCCCTTCATATCCGGCCATTTACGGAGGATCGACGTCAAAGCTTCCGTAGCCCCGCCTGCCATTTGTCATCAATGTCGGTGGTTCCAAACGGTAGCCCACGCTGTTCGAGCGCCCCGATCCACTTTTCGTAGTTGGCCTGCGTGGCCAGCAGGTTCGGAGTATCTGAACGAAAGGCGTCGATTCGACTGTCTGCTCGGCCCAGCCGCAAAAGATGGGCAGGTGGTGCCAGTACGCGTCATGACTGGTCGCAGGCGTGGAGAAGCCCCGCGAGTCAAGCCACGCCGTGTATTCGGTGAGCGCATCGAGAGGATCGTAGGCGAAGGTAAACGACAGCGCCGGCGAGGCGAATTCGCCATCGATGGCGCGGTGCCCAGGTAGTCCACATAGAACGATGCCCCGGCGTAGCGAGAGCCGGTGTATTCCAGGGCGGGAAAGAGGTATTCGCCGGGTTTGGCTCCGATCCCGATGCCCGTCCAGGTTCCATTCAGGTGGAAGGCAAGGAACAGCGGCGGCGGAGCGAAATATGCTGGTGATGCGCTGGGGCGAAAGTCCTGGTCCGACCCGGATTTGCTGCCGTCGCTGAATCCCACCGTCTGCGGCATCGCGATATTAAATTCGAATTGGTTGGCATGATTGGGGTTGGGATGAAGTAGCGATCGGCATAGAGCGTCGTATCCCATGCCTGGCCGCCGGGAGTGCCGCTTCCCCAGCGGTCCGATACGCCGTTGGAGAGGAAGTAACTGCGCCCCAGCTTTCCCTGTCCGGCGCCGAACTGCTGAAACTCGATGCGGTCCGGGAAGAAGCGCCACTCGAAGCGGCGACCGGTCCACAACGTCTCTTGGCGGTCGCCTTAGCTCTAGCCTGTTGATCATTCTGCGTGATTGAAAACTGAATATCAGAGAGCTTTTCTTCGGCAGTGTTGGAGGCGAGCCCGGAGACCACCGGCACCTTGAACACTCCTCATGATCGCGCGAGATGACAAGCCGGGGCGGTTCGCCCGCCAGCACCTCAACGGAGTAGCGCGGCATCTGGAATGATCGAATGGGCCGGTCGTCTGGGCGATGCCCGCAATGGCTGCGCCGGCGAGGAGCAGCGTTGCGATTGAGCGGCGGCGAAGCTTCAAGGGCATGGACAATCCTGTCTGGGGCGACGACCCGCAATCCTATGCGAGCGCGCCGAGACTGTCCAAACCGCGCCTGGATTTACTCCCAGAAGCCTCGGTCACCCCGATGGTGATCCAGGGACCCACGTGCGCGCGGATGGGGATGCAGGTTCGATTCTCTTCCCAGCCTTAACGATCCCAGATCATAAAGGCTACTGCCAAACCGAGTGGAATCAGCAGGAACCAGTCCTTTTCAGACATGTGCGGCATGTTTTCTCCCCACCCCGCGATCGACCCTGCCCGTAGCTTCGGATTCACGGTCGAGGCGTGAGGATTCTAGGCTCAGGAGATGCCTGCCGAGCTAAGGGCGCGGTAATCGAGCGATAAGGGATTTATAAGGGTTTGTACGGCCTGCGGCCGCCTGCGATGGTGGTGGTGCCACGCACCCCAGGGCGTACTTGAGTCCTTGACACGCAACCGGCTCCGCGTATCTTATCTTGCTAGGCATTCTTTTGGGATCCGTCCGGTAATGAACGCAGTGAAAGCCGCAGTCTCGCCGGATGCGGGTTTCCAGCGGGAAGCCGTGTCGAACAGGAAGCAGACGGTAGTTGGGCCATAACAGGGGGCGGGCAGGGCCTGAAAGTGGGTTCGAAGCGCGCGGCAACCGGCCCTCCTTCCAGAGTCTGAGGCGGAATCCGAGCCCTCGCGGCGGACCACCGGACCATTCCCGGAGACAAATTTTTCAGGCGTCCGGAGGAGGCCGGGTGTGCCTGTGCCTGAAAACTCGCGCAACGCGCGGGCGCAGGCAGCAAAGGACGAGTGTGGCAATCAGTTTGGCAATGTTGGCGGCAGCGCCCGCCGGGGGCGGAAGCAGTCTTCCCATGCTTCTGCCTTTGTTGTTGATCCCGGTTTTGTACCTTGTGATGATCCGTCCTCAGCAGAAGCGCCAGAAGCAATGGCAGGAGATGCTGGGCAGCATCAAGGCCGGCGACAAGGTGACGACCGCGGGCGGCATTCGCGGCACCATTATCTCCATCAAGGACGACGTGATCATCATCAGTGTCGCTCCCGATGGGATCAAGATGGAAGTGGCCAAGAACGCGATCGCTTCTGTGACCACGCAGGAAGGCCCGTCAGCCTCCTAACCCCTCCGGGGGTTTTACTCTTCGGAATAGAGAAGCGGAAACATGAAGAAGAATCTCAACAGCAAAATTGCGCTCATCATTGCGGTGCTGCTGGTGTTCGTCTACGGCATCTTCGGATTGCCGTCCGGCTTTTCGGGGCAGGCCCTCAAGAATGCCCTGACCAAGCGCATTCACCTTGGGCCTCGATCTGCAGGGCGGCGCTCACCTGATTCTGCAGGTTGAGGTCGCGGAGGCGGTCAGCGCCGAGACCGACAACGTGGTTGGCGAGATCCAGCAGGATCTGAAGAAGGCGCACCGACCTTCACCCAGGTCTACAAGCCCGATCCGGCCACGGCCGCAGGTGATGCGCATCGAGGGCGTGCCTCCGGCGAACTCCTCGGCGGTGCGTTCGACGCTGGACACCAAGTACTCCAACGAGTACGACATCTCGGGCGGGTCCGACAACACCTTTACGCTGACCATGAAGCCGAATATCGAGACGGCTCTCGAGAAGAAGACCGTCCAGCAGGCCATTGAGACCATTCGCGACCGCGTCGACACGCTGGGTGTGAGCGAGCCGGTGATCCAGGAGTATGGCCTGGGCGCCAACCAGATCCTGGTTGAACTGCCGGGCATCGATGATCTTGACCGCGTGAAGAGCATCATCCAGTCCACGGCGCGGCTTTCGATTCACGCCGTGGTGGGCGGCCCGTTCCCTGACGAGCAGGCGGCGCTCGCCAGCGTGGGCGGCGCACTTCCGTCCGACGAGATGATGATGCACGGCTCCGGCGCGATGGCTAGCGGGTCTGACGCCGACAGCGTGTATATTCTGCAGCGCGTCTCGGTCGTGGCCGGCAACGACTTCCGCTCCGCCGATCCCAGCACCAATCCCAACACCGGCCAGCGCACCGTTAACTTCACGCTGACCAACGAAGCCGGCGACAAGTTCTACGACTACACCAGCGCCAACGTGGGCAAGGGCATGGCCGTGGTGCTCGGCGGCCGGGTGCGCGAAGTGGCCAACATCAAGAGCGCCATTCGCGATCGCGGCGAGATCGAGGGCACCTTCAGCCAGGATGAAGTGGAGATGCTCTCGAAGATGCTGCGCACCGGCGCGCTGCCGGCGTCGCTTAACTATCTTGAAGACCGCACTGTGGGCGCATCGCTGGGCGCCGATTCGATCAAGCAGGGCGTGACCGCGGCGATTGTCGGCGTGCTGGTGGTCATGATCTTCATGCTCATCTACTACCGCGGATCGGGCATCAACGCCGACCTGGCGCTGTTGCTGAACCTGATTATTCTGCTCGGGTTCATGGGCTTCTCGACGGCCACGCTGACGCTGCCGGGCATTGCCGGCGTGATCCTGACCATCGGTATGGGCGTCGACTCCAACGTGCTGATCTTCGAGCGCATTCGCGAAGAGGTGCGGGCCGGCAAAGCGGCATCGGCGGCAGTCGATCAGGGCTTTGCGCACGCCTGGATCACCATCGTCGATACCCACGTGACGACCATCGTTTCGGCGGCCATCCTGTTCATCTTCGGCAGCGGACCGGTCAAGGGCTTTGCGACTACCCTGACCTTCGGTCTGCTGGCCAACCTGTTTACGGCGGTTTATGTCTCGCGGGTGATCTTCGACGCGCACCTCAACAAGATGAAGCCGGGCGAGATGGTTTCGATCTAAGCCGGCGATCCGAGCGCGGAGATCAGGGACAGGTCCGGACAGTCAACATGATAAAAAGCGGGAGCGCAGACGGCTCCTTCCGCAGGAAGGCAGAGAACCAAGTGGAATTATTTCATGGCGTAAATGTGGACTGGCTGGGGAAGAAGTGGTACTTCCTCGCCTTTTCGTTGATCTTCAGCGTGGCCGGCATCATCTCGATGGGCTGGCACTGGGCGCATATCGGCAGCCCGGTCCCCCTGGGCGTGGACTTCCGCGGCGGCACCGAGGTCCAGGTCCAGTTCAAGCAGCGCCCCGACATCGGCGCCATTCGCAAGGCCATCGATGATGCCGGCATTCAAAGACGCCAAGATTCAGAACTATGACGGCAGCGCAGCGAGCAACGAAGTCCTGATCAGCCTGCCCGAAGAGCACAATGAAGGTTCGCTCGACACCGGCCGGCAGCAGATCGTCAGTGCCCTGCATGCGCACTATGCGCAGAATCCGTTCGACGATTCCGGCGTCAAGGTGGACGTCGTTGGTCCCACGGTCGGCCGCCAGTTGGAGAAGCAGGCCGGTCTGGCCACGCTTTACTCGCTGCTGGGCATGCTGGTGTATCTGTGGTTCCGCTTTCAGCTTATCTATGGCGTGGCCGCGGTGGTCGCGTGCTTTCACGACACTCTGATCACGGTGGGCGCCTTCGCTCTGACCGGCCAGGAGATCAGCCTGACCGTGATCGCCGCCATTCTGACGCTGGTGGGCTACTCGATGAACGACACCATCGTCGTTTTCGATCGTATTCGCGAGAACCTGCGCCTCAGCCGCCGCGAGTCGCTGCCCGACGTGGTAAACCGCAGCATCAATCAGACCCTGAGCCGGACAGTGCTCACCTCGGGCCTCACATTTCTGACCGTGCTGTCGCTTTATATCTTCGGCGGACAGGTCCTGCGCGGTTTTTCGTTTGCACTGGTGGTGGGAATTCTGATAGGAACTTATTCGTCGATTGCTGTAGCGGCGCCGATGCTGGTGGCATGGCAGGAATGGCGCGCACGGCATGGCAAGCAGGTAGTTCTGCCGGCAGCCAAGCGCGCACGCACCTGAAGCGCTGGAACAGGGCCAGTTCAAGAGCCTTTCGGGAATTGCGACGATTTTGCTGTACGCTTTGCATGTCAGTGCGGTGTTCTGCTATAGGTTGTGTACGCTGTTTGGGACTATTTCGACCTCCGGGAACATTCGTGAATCCCGCGGTGTCTAAATGGAAGTAACCAACACCCGACTCGAGGCTGGCCATGTTTGAAGATTCCACGTTTGAATCCGGAAACAGGATCAAGAGCAAAAGCAAGTATTGGATGATGGTGACCTTCATCATCAATGGCTCCATCCTGCTGCTGCTCATTCTTATTCCGCTGATCTACCCTGAGGCGCTTCCCAAGGCTGCGATGCAGACCCTGCTGGTTGCGCCCCCGCCGCCTCCGCCGCCTCCCCCGCCTCCACCGCCGCCTGAGGTGGTGCACGTGGTGCATGTGCAGTCGGAGATGATGAACAACCAACTCACCGCACCAACCCGTATTCCCCACGACATCAAGATGGTGGCCGAAAAGGAAGCTCCGCCGTCCAATAACTTCGGCGTGGCGGGCATGGAAGGCCTGGGTGGAAGCAACTCCGGCGTCCTCGGCAGCGTATTCGGCAGCGGCAATGCGCCCAAGGTAAAGGCAGAGGCTCCGAAGAAGGTCAATATCTCCGGCGGCGTCGCGGCAGGCATGCTTTTGCAGAAGACAACCCCGGTCTATCCGCCCATCGCCAAGGCGGCGCGCGTCTCCGGCACCGTGGTGTTGCAGGCGACCATCTCCAAGTCCGGAACGATCGAGAACCTTCGCGTCATCAGTGGACCGGCCATGCTGCAGCAGGCGGCGCTCGATGCCGTCCGCTCCTGGCGCTACAAGCCCTATCTTCTCAACAACGAGCCGGTTGAGGTTGAGACCACTGTGAACGTGATCTTCAGCCTGGGCGGATGAGAAGCCCGGCCCTTTCACACGAAAACCGAGAGGGCCTCAGTTTTTTGACCCGAATGCGAATCCGGAAAGAGCCGCATTCTTAGCACTGTCCGCCGCGGCGGGCAAACCCAGCCTAAAAAAACTCCTTAGGAGGAACGATTCAGTGATTCTCGCTCAGCTCGCACATTTCGCTTCGCACACGGTCAGCAGCCTTGCGCTATTTCAGGAGGAGCAGACAGTCAGCTTTAGCCCCATGGGCCTGTGGAACCACATGGGATATCTGGCTAAGGCCGTCGCCGTCATCCTCTTCATCGAGTCGATCTGGTCGTTGGCCGTCATGATCGACCGCTACCTGTATTTCTCTGCGGCGCGCAAGCAGTCCCGCGAATTCGCCCCCAAGGTTGCCGGCGCTCTCAAGGACAGCAAGCTTGAAGAAGCGATCAAGATCGCTGATCGTAACAAGAAGTCTCACCTCGCCGAGGTTGTTACCGCAGGCCTGCAGGAGTTCCGCGTTTCGTCTGGTCTGGCGACCGAAGAGACCATCGAGAGCTCGCAGCGCGCCCTGGAACGTGCCGAAGCTATCGTGCACGCCAAGCTGAAGAGAGGCCTGAGCGTACTGGCCACCATCGGCGCCACAGCCCCGTTCGTCGGCCTGTTCGGCACCGTCGTCGGCATTTTGAATGCCTTCCAGCAGATCGCCACCCAGAAGACCTCTGGCATCGGCGCAGTAGCCGGCGGTATCTCGGAAGCCCTGGTCACCACCGCATTCGGGCTGCTTGTGGCCATCCCCGCCGTTATGGCGTTCAACTACTTTACCGGTCGCGTTGAAGCGTTTGACGTCGAGATGGATAACTCTTCGAGCGAACTGATCGACTACTTCATCAAGCAGAGCCACAAGCGGTAAGCGAAGCGGCTTCAGCTCGAGCGAGACTTGCGGAGGGCGGAAATTGCAACTTTCCGCCCCCGGATTTCACCTCGGCCCTGCGAGAACAAGCAATAACGCCGGTAGCCACCCGGAATACTAAATTCAGGCACGGAGCCCCGAAAATGGGAATTGCGGTTCGCAACGAAGGCAGTAAGGTTAGCTCCAACATCAATGTCACCCCCATGGTCGACGTGATGCTGGTGCTGCTCATCATCTTCATGGTCATTACGCCCATGCTCCAGAACAAAGTGGCTGTCGACATGGCCAAGGTGAACAATCCCACCTCGATGCCGGACGCCGACAAGGAAGATGCGATTGTCGTGGCCATCACCCGGGATGGCGGGGTTTTTCTCGGCCAGGATAAGGTAGCGACCAGCGAACTCGGAGGCAAGGTGCGCGACAAGCTGGCTGATAAGCCAGGAAAGACCATTTTTATTCGCGCCGATGCCCGCGCTCAGTTTCGGGCGGTGGAAGACGCCATCGATGCCGTGCGTACCGCTGGTGTGGATGAGGTCGGTCTCCTGACGCAGAAGCGCGAAGCTCCAGGATCAGCGGGTGGCGAGTAGTTTGGTCTCGTATCCTTTCAACGCAGCAGAGAATCTGAGGAGTTTTAAGCCATGGCAATGACAACTGGCAGCAGTGGTGGCGCGATGGGCGACATCAATGTGACGCCGATGATTGACGTTCTGCTGGTGCTGCTGATCATCTTCATGGTCATCGTGCCGGTGACCCCCAAGGGACTGGATGCCCTCGTGCCGCAGCCGCCCAAGGATCCGCAGAAGCAGCCGCCGCAGAACGACCGCACCATCGTCGTGTCAGTCGTGAATCGTCCCGGCCAGGCGCCGACATACAAGATCAACGAGACGGATGTCGCGAAGTCGGACCTGCTTCCGCGCCTGACCGAGATCTATTCCAATCGCGCTGAGCGCATCATGTTCGTCAGGGGTGATGACGATGTCAACTTCGCCTATGTCGCCGAAGTCATCGACATCGGCAAAGAGGCGAACGTTGATCACATCGGTTTGATGACTCCGAAGATCATGCAGGGACAGTAGGACCGCAACGGTCGAACCTGCGGGGGAGGCAGTTGGCCCCGTGTGTGATACCGCCTGCGGTTGATCGAAGGGTGGCTCTCGCCGTGCAACTACAATGGCGCAACAGCAACTCCTCCTGTCCCAATCTTCGCCTAAGTTACTGGTAGGAGCGCGGTCAGGAAAGCGTTTCCTGGGGTTCGCCAGAAAACTCCGGCCGATTTCGCAGGTTACAGATTGACCCGGGTGACAGCAGGAGTACAATTCATTTTCATCCTGGTTTCGGTTACTCCCGCCCGCAACCAGTTTTGTAAAGATTCCAGGCGCGCGCAAGAGAGCGCGACCTGAAGGAGAAGGATAAGAACATGAATGGACCCGCACGTATTACGGCGCTCGCGGTTGCCCTGGGCGGCATGGTGCTTTCCATGAGCGGGTGCAACCGCCTCGCAGCCCGTGACCAATTGAACAAGGGAGTGGATGCCTACAAGAGCGCCCGCTATGAAGAGGCGATCGGGCACTTCCAGAAGGCCACGGAACTCGATCCCAGCCTGCCGATGGCGAAGAGCTACCTGGCAACGGCGCTGGCGCAGAATGTGGTTCCGGGTCTGGATACCCCCGAGAATCTGAAGACCGCGCAGCAGGCGATCAGCATGTTCCAGGAAGTCCTTGCCAAGGATCCCAGCGATGTCAACAGCCTGAAGCAGATTGCCGGCATTTACTTCAGCATCAAGAAGTTTCCTGACGCCAAGGAATGGCAGAAGAAGGTTCTGGCGGTCGACCCGAAGGATCCCGAGGCGGCCTACACCATCGGCGTGATCGACTGGACGCTGGCGCACGAAAACGCCCTGAAGGCCCTGGTTCCAGCAGGCGTAAATGATGATGGCGAAGGCAACGTCAAGGCTCCGAAGAAGGTCATGGAGACCATCAAAGAACGAGAATGAACCGCTCGTCGACGAGGGCTTCAGTACCTCAACCAGGCCGTTGCCAATCGCGCCAACTATGACGATGCGATGGCCTATCTGAACCTCATCTATCGCCGCAAGGCCGATGTAGATTACGGCAATGCTGACGCAGTGAAGGCCGATGTGGCCGCGGCCAAGGACTGGAGCACCAAGGCCATGGGAACCCGCAAGGCCAACGAAGAGAAGAAGGACAAGGGCCCCGGCGGAATCACCATGGATTCGAGCGGCAACCTGAAGTAAGCGACTTTGGCACGGTGCAACTCTGAAATGGTGCAATTCTGGAACGGCCTCCGCGGGAGCGGGGGCCGTTTGCATTTCGCCGTTTCAGCGTCCCCAAGCAATGACGCGATCAGTCCCAACCGCGCACGTTGTCGCCGCGGAAGCGATGCCTCCGTCCGTTCCCGCGCAGACGCACCCGGCCAAGACACGCGGAACCCGGGGCATCAGATACAGTTCCGTTCCTGGACGCCTCTTATGCGGATCACGAATCTTCGACTCGACGAAGCACATCTGTAGGCGCAAAACCAGAATCGCTACTGCACGCCGTTCTTCAGTATCTGTTCGGCGAAGTAATTGCGGACTGTGGCCTGGTCGTGGAGCATTTCGAAGTAGGCGTTCTTGAGCAGCTGGGCGTGGCTCTCCCGCAAGCCCTGGCGGATGGACTGCTGCACATTCGGGTCGTTCATCTCGCGCTGTCCCGCTGACTCGCGGCCAAGAAGCCGATAGATGGCGTAGCCGATAATCTTGTGACCCGGCCCTACTCCGTCATAAACAGGCAGGCTATCGGTGATCTGCCCGACCTTCAGCTTGGTGATGGCGTTATAGGCGCCAATGTCGCTGTGCAGTTGCGTCTCGGTGATGAAACCCATATCGCCGCCATTGGGGGCGGAGTTGGCGTTTTCAGAAAATTGAGTAGCAAGGGTCCCAAAGTCCTCGCCGCTTTCCAGCCGGTTGTGGATGGTCTGAATCTCCTTGCGCGCCTCAGCCTCATTGGGCGGCTTCCGGGCCTCCATGGTCCCATCCTGCTGCGGCTGCTCGCCGGTAACCACGATCTGGGCAAGGTGATAATGCGGCTCGATGAAATTAAATTCCGACTTGTGCGCGTTGTAATACCCGCTGATCTGCGCGTCGGTGATATCGATCTTCGAGTAGATCTCTTTGTTCAGCAGCTTGGTCGTGGTAAGCGAACGCCGCAAATCCCGTTTCAGATCATCGACCGTCAGATTGCGCTGCTTGAGCTGCTTGTCAAACTCTTCCTGCGTATACGGCGCCTTCATCTCCGTCAGTTTGGCGTTGACATCGTCATCGCTGGCCGCCAGATTGAGCTTGGCGGCGCGCTGTTGCAGGATCTCGTCGTCTATCATCTCCCGCAGTACATTCAGGCGAACAATGTTGGCCTGTTCAGCCGATGGCTCCTGCGGGGTGTCGCCTAGCTTGGCCTTGTAGTACTTCTCCAGCTCCGCGCGCCCGATCTCCTTGCCATTGACGGTGGCCATCACGTCGGGGGCGGGAGGGCGGTGGCAACCGTCGGTTGTCAACAGTGACGCTCCAAGGCCAAAAGCAATCACGGCGAGGCGAAATGCCGTGCGGGAAAAAACGTCGACTTGCAACCTCATCTCTCCTCGGGAGCCAGACAGTTCCCATCACCACAGGATAAATCCCCGCCGCCGCCCTATCGTTCAGATCGGCTACGCGCCACCGTGCGCCTGAGATACGTGGTCCAGGTGCACCGGAACTACTGTCCGGAACCGGCAGGCTTTTGCGCGGATTCGGGAGCCTGTGGCGGCGCGGGGGGAGGCTGCACGCCGGCGGCACGCAGTGCCCGGTCGATCACCAACCACAACTCCGGCTCGGGGAGCGCCCCCGGAATCTTCTCGCCGTCAATGAACATCGCCGGCGTCTCTTCCAGGCCCATCGACTCGGCTTCGTGCACCGACTGCCGCACCTGGGTTTCATCCTGCTTGCCAATACAGGCATTGGCCTTGGCCTCGTCCAGCTTGCCCAGCGTCGCTTCCTGCAGGGCGATACGGTCGAGCGCGGCGAAACTCTTTTTCAAGTCGCGGTCGTCCCCATTGATCTCCTGTCCATGCGTATGCAGGTAATCCACATAAGTCCAGTAGATATCGTGGTTTTGCGCCGCCAGACAGTTGGCATCCACCGCCGCATGAATCGCCCACGGATGAATCTCTTCGAGGGGAAGATCCTTGTAGATGACTTTGATCAGGCCCTTGTAGTGGTCAATTGTTGTCGGAAAGATGGTCTGGTGCAGCCGGGCGCAGTACCCGCACTCGAGATCGTCGAAGTTGATCAGCGTTACCCTGGCCTCGGGATTTCCCCGAACCGGGCGGTCCTTGACGTCTATGTTGAACGACGGGTCCTTGACCAGGTCAAAGGTCTCCAGCCGCGCGAGCTTGGTGTTATCCGTCGAGATCAGAAAGTCGACCGTCGACGATTTGGCCCCATGAGCAAACATCACCGTCAAGTTGTCATAGCCTGGGATCTGGCTGGGCTTGCGTGGGCCGAGCAGAACGTTGTAGTCGGGCGGCACGCTGAACTTGGATCGGACCAGGACTTCAATGTGCCGGGTGAGCACCGGGTCGGTCGGTGTCTGGGTGCTCGATTGGGCTTTGCAGCCAGCGGCGAGGGCCACGAGAAGCAGGCTGGCCAGTAAGCGGATACGTGACAATTCTGAGTCCTCTATGGAAAGAATACTCCAGCAACGCTCTTTTGAACCGGAGGCTGTAAGGTTGACGCAGCCCGGATCAAAAGGCAAGCATCCATGGTGCCGCGGAATCCGCAGGCTGACCCTCCGGATCACACCGAGAGTGGTGCGTTTCTAGTAGGCAGGCGGGGCCGCTGGATCGCGGAAGACGTTGTTGGACCGGCGGATATCGCCCACCGAGCCGAAATTGGCCAGGGTAAAGCTGTAGAGGTATTGCGTTTCGTCCCGAAGCGACCCGAGTGCGAAGCGCCGGTATCCCACCGTGAGACCACAACAGTTCCAGTTGTAGACCGCCTGCACCCCGGCGTACTGCAACGCGCCGTGGACGAAGTCATAGCCGCCGTTGGCGGCCAGGTTGAAGCCGGTCCCGCTCTGTTTGCCGATCTGCAAGAAGGGGTTTAACTGCTGACTTTGGGTGATGGAGGCGGAACTACCCTGCTCGTCGACAGCATTGAGGAGGAAGTGTCCCAGTCCGACGGTCGTGTCGCCCCAGCTATACCCGGCATACACGTTATCCGCCCCGAATCGGCCCGCCTTGGGGTCGTAGTCCAGGTCCCACTCGATGCGCAGATTGTTGATCGCTTCGAAGCGCATGCGCGAGATGATGGGCGACAGGTTGCGCGGTGCGGTCAGAAAGGCGGTCGCACTGAGATCAAGCGTGGAGTCGAAAACATTGCGCCGCCCCGGAATAAGCGCTCCACCGAAGTCGGGGTTGAGAAAGTATTTCTGCGTAATCTGCCAGCTTGCCCACTCCCGCGAACCGGCCGAACATCCGGCGGGGTTCGGCTCCGCCTCCTCGCGGCGCACGGCCGTCCGTCCTTGCCGTCCCTGGGGCGCAGGTAAAAGCGCTGCATCAGAGAGAAGCCGACCTCGTTTGTATCGGTAGCGATGTCCGCGTTGTCTACGGTCAGCACGTTCCGCTCCTGACTGCCGATCCCGCCCACAAAGCGATAGGTGACTTCAGGCTCGATGACGTGGCGCAAGACGCGATTCCAGCGGTTGAAGGTGAAGTCGCGGGTGAGGGCAGGAGGCCGCAAATCGAGGGAGGCCTCCGCATCGGTACGCCGCAGCGGATCGTGGCTCACCGTCGGAACCCCGCCGTTGGCGCCCGTCAGATCGGGTGACTGGCTTCCGGTATAAAACGTGGCTCGCATCGCTGCTTCAGGCACGATACTCCAGCCCCCGGCGACGATCGGCATCGAAAAGTGCGGATACACATCGATGCGTCCCAGGTTATGCGCGTGAAAGCCTGGTTCCGAGCGGCCCAGGTGGCTGATCGACGACCCCATGCTCCAGTACAAGGGAGACCTGAACAGTGGTTCATCGAGAACATCAAAACGCACAGTGGGCAGATGCAGGATGCGCGCTTCATCGCCCTCGGTTGAACTGGCGAAGGTCTGAGTTCGCCCAACCTCCAGCGAAGGCACGTATCCGTTGTGAAAGTGCGTCAGTGACACATCGCTCTTGACCTCCGAGCTGACGGCCTGCCAGTAGTTGTCATTGAAGACCAGGCGATAGACATAGCTGGACAGGTATTCGACGTCGCCCGCCAGTCGGGTGTCGGACGATATGTCCTTCCGTCCCAGCGCCACGATGTCCACGCCGCCCTGGTTCACGAGGATGGTCTGCCCCGCCTGCGGTCCTGAAGTTTGCAGTTGCTCGTAGCCGCGATCGATAAGAGCGTTCCAGCGCGCGGTCAGGTGATCGAGGCCAAAGCCCTTGTAGCGGAAGTCGCCGTTGGGCGCCCAGCCGCGCTTGGTGTAGAACTCGGTCCCCACCACCATGTCCATGCTGCGATTCAAAACCACGTAGATCTGTTCGCCAAACGTGTACCCGCGGATGGACGATCCGACGCTGATGACCGGGATAAGCAACCCGCTCTCGCGGCCGTTCTCATTTACCGGGTGTCGCAGATAGGGCAGATCGAATACAGGGATCCCGAACAGTTTGAAGACGGTATTGGTCGTGGAGGCCTGGCCGTCGGTTACGTCGATGTGACGCGACAGGAGCTCCCAGTCCGGTTTGGGAAGCCGGCAGTTAGTCATCGTGCCATCGACGATCTTGTAGCGGCCCTCTCCCGTTTGCAGCAAAACTCGCGCGGAAAAGATAAACGGATTGGGCGTGGAATACACCACGGAGTGCCCCGCCCGCCGCACCCCAAGAGTGCCGGTCACGTCATAGAACCGGGCGGTATGCATGTTCAGCCGCATATCCCCGTGGGATGCGCTGAGAACGATGTCGTCAGGACCGCCGGTCATCTGCACGTGACCCTCGGCCTCCACTTCCGCAGTGTCCTGGTGGTAAGTCACCTTGTCGGCGCGAAAGACGTAACCGTGATAGTGAAACTCCTCCACACCAAAGAGGATCGCGGTGTGCCCCGACCACGTCTGGCGGTCGGCCTTCCATTGCACCGGCTCACCGGACGCGGGAATCGGTTCCGGCTGCGCGATGGGCAACGCTTCCTGTCCTGGATCGTCGGGAAGCGATGCGGTACCGGGCCCCGTGGCGGAGACTTTAGCCGCATTTGTGCGGTTGGGGGGCGGGGGTAACGCATTGATCAACACCTGTCCCCTAACCATCGAGTGACAGAGGGCTATCGCCGTGATAAACAAAAAAGTGCGAGGATGCATCCGGGACCAAGGCCAGCATAGCAAACAGGGGCCTGCCTTTCGGACGCACACCGAGCAGCTCTGGCAGCAGGACATCCCGCCTCACCGTCCCCCACGGATTCTTGAGTCCGGCGATGCCCGTACGTTCCTCCGCGAACCTCCAACCTCCTGCAAGAACAACGTCTCTGCACGCCTGACAACACGGCAGGCACAGACCAAAATAGCGGCCCGGCAACAAAGAGCCACACTTGAAGGGATCTCTGGAGTCTTGAGCACACTCAGTCAGCCAAACCTCACGCCCCAATGGAAGCAGGAAGTGAACCGGCGGATCGCCGCGCATAAGAGCCGCAAGGGCGGGCTCACCGAGGAAGCCCCCGCGCCGGCTGCCGGCGAAGCCACCAGCCGCGCCGCCCAGGCTGCAGCCCGCGTCGCAGCGCGCTATGCCAAGGCCCCTACCTACAGCGAAATGCAGGCGGCAGAAGCTCGTGTTGCGGTGCGGGCTGCTGAAATTGCCACCAAGGTCGCCATCCAGGCTCAGGCAGTCGCGGAGACGGCGCTCGCCGAGCTGCACGCCGCTTCCGTCGAGCAACCGTCCCGCGGCCCCGCAGTCGTCGAGACCATCCCGCAGGCGCAGAAGAATCGCGGCTCGGCGGATCGGACCCCTGCCCTCGAATCAGCTCTCGCTCAGACTCCGGTTGAGGGGAGCCCGTCAGCGATCGCACCTGCTCCCATCGCCTCGCCGGAACCACGCTACCAGCAGCCATTCGCCGTCCGTTGGGATCCCGACATGCCGGCTCGGTCGGCCGAACGCCGGCCCACCCCTGCGCGGGTACAGGAAGAATTCGAACTTGCCGCCGAGGATTGGTGGAGTCCTGCCGAAATCTCCACCGCTCTGCGCAACGAGCCCCTGGAAAGCGTCGAGGGAGAGCCCGCGCACGCCAATCTCATCCAGTTTCCGCGCGAACTGGTCGCGACGCGCAAAATACGTCCTCGTCTCGCCGAGGGGTATGCCGGCACCGTGACCGAGGCCGAAGGCCAGTTGAGTATCTTCGAGGTCGACCCGGGTTCGGTCTCAACCACGGTTGAGGCCCCAGCTGCCAGTCAGGCAGCGGAGGCCCCGGGGTGGAGTCGCACCGAATGGTCCGGCATTCAACTGGATGCTCACCCGCTTGAACAGCCCCAGAGAGCTGGCCGATCTACGGCAAGCGCCAGATCCATCTATCTCGCGCCGGTCGGTCTACGCCTCATGGCGGCCGTTGTCGACGGCGCCCTGATCGCCGCAAGCTTCGTATTGGCCGGATTCGTCGCCGCCGCCAACTTCCAGCACCCGCCCGTCGGGAAACCGGCTGAACTGCTCGGAGTCGTCAGCCTCGCCATCATCGGGCTGGTCTATTACGGAGTCTTTTTCACCATGGGAATGTCGACGCCGGGTATGACGTACGCGGGCATTGGCCTGTGCACTTTTGACAGCCAGAGTCCCACCCGCGAGCAATTGCATCGCCGCCTCGGCGCGATGTGCCTGTCGCTGCTGCCATTCGGACTGGGAATGGTCTGGCCAATTTTCGACGAAGACAGCCTGAGCTGGCACGACCGTTTTTCACAAACCTATCTGCGCAAACTCTAGGGCGGCTGAGCAGGAACACCGTTGTCTGCTTCACTGACGCGGAATTTGTTTTTTGCACACCACGTCAGTGGTGGCTCTCGATTCTCAGCGCTGCGGCATCGACAAATCTTATGGACAGGCAGAGGCTATTCATTTCCAGGATATCGTTCTGATCCCGTTCCATCACCGAAACCGCCGAAAGAAACGGCGTAGATCCGCGGCCAACATCTCCGGCTCCTCCAGCGCGGCGAAGTGCCCGCCGATTGGCATCTCCGTCCACTGCTCCACGTTGTAGCCTCGTTCCACCCATCTACGCGGTGGAAAGAGAATCTCCTTGGGAAAGTGGGCGATCGCGCACGGTACCTGAACCCGGTCACCCACCCCGAAGGCAAGAGGTGCTTTAGCCCCTTCGAAATACATCCGAAACGAAGAATGGATGGTCTCGGTCATCCAGTAGAGCGTGACGTTGGCCAGCAGCTCCTCCCGGGTAAACACGCGCAGCAGGTCTCCGTCGCAGTCAGACCACTTGTAGAATTTCTCCAGAATCCACCCTGCCAGCCCTGCCGGGGAGTCGTTCAGGCCATAGGCCGCGGTCAGTGGGGTGGTTCGCTGGATCTGACCGTAGGCTCCGTGCTGCGCGTACCACTGGGCGGCGTCCTTTACGAATCCATCCTCTTCGGTGGAAAGAGTCGTTCCCGGACCCAAATGGGGCCGGTACGACCCAGGAATGAAGTTCAGGTGGATGCCCAGCACCCGGTCCGGATAGCGCAACCCCAGCGCGGTGCTGACTCCCGCCCCCAAATCGCCACCTTGCGCACCAAAGCGCTCATACCCCAGCGCGCTCATGAGCATGGCCCATGTGTCGGCGGTCGTGAATTGATTAACTCCCGGTCCTGGCTTGCCAGAGAACCCAAATCCCGGCAGCGACGGAACCACGACACTGAAGGAATCAGCGGGGTCTCCTCCGCGGCTTTCCGGGTCCGTCAGCAGCGGAATGATCTTGAGCATCTCCAGGAATGATCCTGGCCATCCGTGGGTGAGAATCAGCGGAATGGGCGCTGGTCCCCTTCCGCGCTCGTGAATGAAGTGGATATCGAGATCGCCCGTAGAAAAAGTGAAATGGCGCATGAGCGCCATCTGCTCGATCTGCCGAGCCCAATCGAAGTTGTCTTGCCAGTAGAGACATATCTCCCGCAGGAACGCGGGATCGGTGCCGTACTTCCAACCCGAGTTTGCGATTTCGTCAGGCCATCGCGTCCGTCGCAGTCTTTCGCGAAGATCCTCGATTGCGGCCGCGGAGAAAGAAGGCACGAACGGCTCGATCTTCATGGCTCAATGAACCTGGCGCCTTCCGCATTACCACGTCAGCGCGCGCAACGCACTGACACCTGCTCCGAGCAGGGCCGTCTCGTCATCATTCGGCAGGGCTTCGAGAGAGAAGCTCTGCAGAGGACTCAACTTGACCATGCTCTCCAGATGCGCCCGCAACAGCGGAATGTCGAGAAAGCCCACGTTGTGGCCGGTGAAGTAGAAGCGGCCCGGACCCGCCAGGTGAATGAACGAGGCCGTGGCCGCTGCCAGGGCGCGGTGCCATAGATCGACGAACTCGCGGCAGCGCGCGTCGCCCTGCTTGGCCTGCGCAAAAACCTCTTCCGGTTCGCGGTCGAGGAAACGCATCCGCATGGCGCGATACCCCATGATGCCTTCGAGATGGCCCACGCCGCCGCAGCCGCAGAACTTCTCCTTGGGATCGAGCGACACCGTGACATGCCCCCCCTCCCACACGCCTTCGACATAGGGCCAGCGGCCATAGCCAATGCCGTTGCCGATGGTCCAAACGCGCGTGAGGCGATCGAGCTGGCCGCGGGTTGCCGCCACTCCGGCTGCGATCGCGTCCGCGTCGTTGGCGACGTGCACAGGGGCGGTAATGCCGTGAGTCGCAAGTTCGCGGGCCAGCTCTTCGGCCAGGCGCATTCCCTTGATCTGGGCGAGATTGGGGGAATCCTCAACCACCCCGTGGCGGATGACGCCAGGCACGGCGACGCCGATCGCCTTCACCGGCTCACCCTCGCGGCCGGCCAGCTCCGTCACCTGCCTCGCCAGCATCTCGACCAGTTCCCCACCCGGTATCGCCGTCAGTGCATCCAGCTCCGTGGCGTCCCCGGGATAGCGCACCGTCTCTCCGATGATGCGGTGATTTTCCATCCTTCCGGCCACGATGTGTTCGGTCATTACGACGCCGATGGCGGTAGTCATGAGGCTCTCCTGGGGTTTGCGGAACCGGGCACCATGCAGACGAACTTCGGCCCGGAATTGATTTGCCGGAAAGGGCGGCGAGTTGGGCCAGTTTGCGACATTCTTCCTTGGGCGCCAGCGCGGGAACAAGGTCTGCGCGCCTGGCCACCTCCCTCATCGGGCCTGATCGTCATCCGGCCTGGTAGCGATGCAGGCGTCCAAGCCCGTTGAACGCCGCCACCTTGTAGCACTCGGCAAGGGTGGGATAGTTAAAGACCGTATCGACGAAGTAGTCCACGGTGCCGTCCAGGGTCATTACGGCCTGGCCGATATGCACCAGTTCGCTCGCGCCTTCTCCGATGATATGCACGCCGAGCACCTTGCGGGTGTCACGATGAAATACAAGCTTCAGACGGCCGGTGGTGTCGCCGCGGATCTGCCCGCGCGCGGTTTCGCGATAGTACGCCATGCCCACTTCGTAGGGCACGTCCTCATCGGTCAACTGCTCCTCGGTCTTGCCGATGAAGCTGATTTCGGGAATGGTGTAGATGCCGTAGGGATAAAAGCTGGGGTTGGAGCGGGTGAATTCGTCACCGAAGGCCCGATGCGCCGCGATCCGTCCCTGCTCCATCGATACGGACGCCAGGGCCGGAAAACCGACCACGTCACCGACGGCGTAGATGTGCTCCACCGTGGTCTGATAGTGCTCGTCTACGGGGATCCGTCCGCGCGCGTCGGCCTCGATGCCCGCGGCGCCGAGGTTCAGGTCGTCCACGGCTCCCTGGCGTCCCACGGCATAGAGCAGGGCATCGCCGGATATGCGCTTCTTGCTTTCAAGATTGGCGACGACGGTGCCGTCCGGCAGCTCTTCCACGCTCTGCACCTCTTCGCCCAGGCGCAGCGTCACGCGGCTGTCGCGCAGGTGATAGCTGAGCGCCTCGACGATCTCCTGGTCGGCAAATTCCAGCAGCTTGTCCCGCTTTTCGATGATGGTGACGCGCACGCCCAGGATGGCAAACATGCAGGCGTATTCGACGCCGATCACGCCTCCGCCCACCACGATCAGAGAACGCGGCAGGTTGGGCAGATCCAGCACCTGGTCGCTGTTCACAATGGTTCGCCCATTGATGGGCACCTTGGGCGAAGACGACGGCCTTGTTCCCACGGCGATGATGATGCGGTCGGACTCGAGCGTGGTGTCGCCCTGCAGCCCCTCGACGCGCACGTGACGCGGATCGACAAACTGGGCTATTCCGTGCACAATGTCGATGCCGTTGCGCGAGAGCTGCGCCTCGGTCACGTCCACCTCGGTCTTGATCACCGCCTGTACGCGAAAGGCAAGATCGGCCATGGTGATCTTCTCTTTCACGCGATAGTTCATGCCATAGACCGAGCGGTAGTTGTAGCCGGAGAGGTGAAGCACCGCTTCGCGCATGGTCTTGGAGGGGATGGTGCCGGTGTTGATGCAAACGCCGCCTACCACGGACCGGGATTCCACCACCGCCACCCGCTTCTTCATCTTGGAAGCGGCCACGGCTGCGCGCTGCCCGGAAGGCCCGGAGCCGATGACGGTAAGGTCATATTTCACGGCGCTCATGCGAGTCTCTCCCAAAATGAGTGATCAGCCTTCGCTCCACGGGTGGAACGAAAACCGGCGATGATCCACAATCGGAGGCTACCATAGCGGCTCGGGTCCGAAGCAGCAAGGTAGATGAATTGCGCCGGCCAGAGGCCGGACCGGTCGGAAGTCGGGCAGGAATGCCGTGCCGGCAGCATGGTTCCACCATGACCTGAGCGAATTCCGCAAAGCGGGGAGCATATCGGATGCGGCCACCTCATCGGCAGCTCAAGTTGTCGCTACGCATCGAGAGCTCCGGTCTCCCGGAGCTCTGGATACATGAGGTTATGGCAGGAAACGCAGGGGAACAGGCGTTTTGCGAGACGCGCTTGCGCGTCGGGTGTTGAATGTCAGGCGTGAGCCGCCTTCATCGCGCCGCGGAAGGCATGCGTATCGGGCCGTCCCACGGTCCCGCCCGGCTGCCGTTCGCCTGCAATCTGGAACTGACGGATCATTCCATCCAGCTCGCTGGCCAGGGACGCGAGATTCTTGAGAGCCTCCACGGCCTCTTCGGCTCCTTGTGAGTTTTCGACCGCGAGCTGCGAGATCTGGCCGGCCGACTCGGAGATCTCTCCCGCCGCGGAGGTCTGCTGGGTGGCGGCGCTGGCGATCAGGTGAATCTGGTGCTCGACCTGCTTCGAGGACTCGATGATCGCCTCCAGGCTGGTGCGGGCGCGCGACGTTTCGCCCATGCCGGTCTCGACCGCGGCCCGGCTCTCCTCCATCACTTCGAGCGTGGCCCGCGTCTCCTCCTGAATGCTGCGAATGGTTCCCGCAATCTCTTCCGTCGCCCCCTTGGTGCGCTCGGCCAGGCGCCGCACTTCGCCGGCAACCACCGCAAATCCGCGCCCGTGCTCGCCCGCCCGCGCCGCTTCGATGGCAGCGTTCAGAGCCAGCAGATTGGTCTGCTCGCTGATCTCCTGGATGACGTTGACCACCTTGCCGATCTCCTCCGAGCGTTGGGCCAGCGACGTCATCTTCTGCGATACGGAGCTGGTGGCGGCGGCGATCTTTTCCATGGTCTCGGCGGCCGTCTGCATCACCGCCCCGCCCTGGTCGGCGGTCTCGGCAGACAGGCGGCTGGCGCTGGCGGCGCTTTCGGCGTTGTGGCTGATCTCGCCGATGGTGGCCGTCATCTCCTGTGCCGCCGCCGCAATCTGGTTGGTGCGGCTCGACTGCGTGTTGGCGTTGCCGGCGCTCTGCACCGAGCGCGCGCTCATCTCCGTCGTGGCCGCCGAGAGCGTCTCGGCGCCCTGCGCCACCGAGCGCAAAACTCCGCTGATGGCGGCGACACAGTCGTTGAGCGCAACGCCCATCTGCCCGATCTCGTCGGTTCCGGTGACCGTCACGTGTGCGGTCAAGTCTTTGGCAGCCAGCTGCTGTAAAGCGCTCTTGGCGACTGCGATGCGCGGGGCAATGACGCGGGTCAGGGCGGCCCCAATCAACATGCAGAGCCCGACGATCAGCAGGGTAAAGCACAGATCGACCCACAGGGCCCGGCTGCTGGCTCGCGAGGACGCGGCCGAGCTGTCCTTGCCCTGTACGACGTTATAGTCCAGCAGCGTCTGCATGGAAATCAACGCGTTGTCAAACATTTGACCGGTGGCGTCGGAAGTCAGCAACTCGAGGCCGTCGCCGTTCTTCCCAGCCTGCAGCGCAGTCGCGCTGCGATCGCTCACATCACGATATCGGCCCAGGGCCGCTGTAGCTTTTTGATACATTTCGCGTTCTTCGCCTGGATCGATATGGCCCTGGTACGTCTTGTCCAGCGTGTCGAAATCTTCAAGTGCCTTTTGCCTTTGCGCTGAGTGCT
Source organism: uncultured Acidobacteriaceae bacterium (assembly GCA_963737665.1). Lineage (GTDB taxonomy): Bacteria > Acidobacteriota > Terriglobia > Terriglobales > Acidobacteriaceae > Telmatobacter. The sequence goes on along the minus strand of CAVTTW010000008.1, from coordinate 283,858 downwards.
TCGCCATGCAGGCGGGTGACTGGCAGAGCAGCAAATCAAGATCTTCGATCCGCAGTTGTTTGATTGCTCCCCTCATGTCAGCCAGATACACAATGGACGGAAGGCTGTCTTCGCTCACCTCGATGGTCTTCGCGGTGATGTCCCTGAACGTGAAAAACGTGTAGATGCCAAGTCCGGTGCAAAGCACGCATATAAGGCCAAATGCCGATGTGAACTTGCGGGCTATCGGGATGTTGCGTAGCGCAGACATTGCGAAGATTCCTTTCTCGTTCGGCACCAATTGAAGTCAACCGACCTCAGTGCGACCGTGCAGCAACAGCGCGCCGCCAGTGTCCGGACATGTGCGTCATCGGCATCGCGCACCAGAACTTGAAAAACGCGCACCCCCCGCGTATCGCGCCGCCTAGCCAGAACCGCAATGGGCTGCTTCGCATTACCGATGTCATTCGAGAGTCTGCGGCTCTTGCTTATTTCTCATGAAGAAACGCTCATGTCCGTCGATGCAGGAATTGAGCGGCGCTTCATCCCGCTCAGGACATGAAAAATGAAGCCGAATCATCTGCCGCGCCTCATCCTCGGAATCGCATTGTTGACTTGCTCCGCCGCAGCCGCGGAAGAGTCAGCCGATCGAAACGTTACGGCCTCCCTGGTTAGGCCTGATGCTCCCTTCACTGTTACGAGGGAACCGGGCCTTGCCGTGAAGAAGGCCGATGCCTGCACCGAACCCGGGATTCAACCCAATTCCACCGCGCCCATGTGGGACAGCCCCGCCGCCACGACCCAGTGCGGCGCCCTCGAGACTGACAACCTGATGACCCTGCAGCCTATGACTGGCGGACTTCACCAGGAAGCGATGCAGACTACGGCTCGCTACGGAATGACACCGCGCCTGGAGGTTCGCTGGGGTCTGCCCGGTCACATATTCCAGAGCGGAGGCGCCAGTCTGCCGCTTAATGGGACCACTGACCAGTGGCTGGGCGCCTGCTTTCGATTTCACGATCAGGGCAGGTGGATGCCGGATATGGCCCTCGACTATGCCATCAAGCTCCCTACCGCAAATCCCGCCAAGGGTTTTGGCACCGGGTACACCGACCACCTCGTGACATTCATCGCCAGTCGGGACCTGGGCCGCACCCACGTCGATTTCAATGGCGTGACCACGATTGCCGGCTCAGCGCAGGGCCGTGACGCAGCTGCCCAGTTCGGCATGGCCTTGACCCGGCCCCTTACCACCCGGCTGCTGGGAACAGTCGAGGCCTACGGCGGACCCCAACCGGGCACAACCGACCGCTATGGAGCGGTCCTTGCGGGGGGCGCCTGGAGCATTCATCCCTGGCTGTCGCTCAATGGCGGCTATGCGCGGGCCTATACCGCCGGTGCGCCGCGTCAGCAATACCTGATGGGATTCGTCTACACCATCCGACCCGGACTGGTGCCCCCCCGCGATTCACGATTGGCGCGCATGCTGGGGCGTTGATGCGGATGCTGCGGGGCAATGCGGCTGGCCGGCGGAGGCGCTTCTCTTGCCACCGTCATACTCAATCGATATTCTTGCCCCGCTGCTCAAGTGGGAGCAGGAGAGGTCTCATGTCCCCATTGGTTCGGGTCCCTGGCCGCGCGATGGTCCTTACGACCCTGTTGATGATGGCGATGGCTGTGCACTGGCGATTGAACGCGCAGACCCCTGCCACAAGCAAACCCGAGCCGCCGCCTCCGGCGTTCAAGCCGACTCCCGAGATGCTCGCCATCCAGGCTGCATCGGAGAAGGAACACCAGCGGGAGATGGATGTCCTCGGAATCAAGACCCTGCGTCCCGGCGTCGACAACGACCCCAAGTCTCCGCGCGCCGCCAACTTCGACGAATCGAAAGCCGATCAGTATCCCAACCTGCCCGATCCCCTGCGGCTCAACGACGGCCAGCGCGTCACCACCGCCAACCAGTGGTGGACGGAGCGCCGCCCGCAGATCGTGGAACTCTTCGACCGCGACATCCTCGGCCGCACTCCCGCGAACCTGCCCAAGGTGGCCTGGGAGGTCAAAAGCACAGTTCAGGAAAAGAACGGCGACGTGCCCGTTATCACCAAAACCCTGGTCGGCCACGTCGACAACTCCGCCGATCCGGCCATTACGGTGAACATCGACCTGACCCTCACCACCCCGGCCAACGCGAAGGGTCCTGTGCCCGTGATCATGGAACTGGGCTTCAGCAAGGAGTTCCTGGCCCAGCTCATCAAGCGATTTCCCCAATTTGCCCAGCAGGCCGGCAGCGGACCCACCTGGCAGCAGCAGGTGCTGGCCAAAGGCTGGGGCTATGCCGAATATGTGCCCACCAGCGTACAGCCCGACAATGGCGCCGGCCTCGCCGAGGGCATCATCGGCCTGGCCAACAAGGGCCAGCCCCGCGCAACTGGACGACTGGGGCTCGCTGAAGGCCTGGGGGTGGGGCGCCAGCCGCGCTCTGGACTACCTCGAAACCGACAAGTCCGTGGATGCCAAACAGGTAGGGATCGAGGGCCATTCGCGCTACGGCAAGGCCGCGCTTGTGACCATGGCCTACGATCCGCGCTTTGCCATCGGCTATATCAGCTCTTCCGGCGAGGGGGGCGCCAAGCTCTATCGCCACATCTTCGGCGAAGAGGTAGGCAATGTCGCTGCCGCCAACGAATTTCACTGGATGGCCGGCAATTTCATGAAGTACGCCGGCCCGCTCACGGTCGCCGATATGCCGGTCGACAATCATGAACTGATCGCCCTGGTGGCCCCGCGCCCGGTCTTCATCTCCGGCGGGTCTACCACCGCCGGCGATGCCTGGATCGACGCCAAGGGCATGTTCCTCGCCGCAGCCGCGGCCGGCCCCGTCTACCGCCTGCTGGGCAAGAAGGGCCTCGGCACCGACACCTTTCCCCCCATGGGCACTGCCCTGATCGACGGCGACATCGCCTTCCGCCAGCATGAGGGAGGCCATACGCCGGGGCCGAACTGGCCCACCTTCCTCGAATTTGCCACCCGCTACCTGCACGGTCCTGGGATATCCACTGCTGCGGCCGATCCGGCCGCACTGGCGCCCCCTGTTCACCTCACCGCAGAGCAGGATCGCCAGCGGATGCTCGGCCTGCTGGGGCTCACCGAAGCCCGGCTCCGGCCGCGTCCTGACGGCGATCCCTCCTCGCCAAAATCGACCAACTACGACGAGTCCAAGGCCAGTGTCTACCCGCATCTGCCCGACCCCCTGGTGAGCAGGGACGGCCAGCCCGTGACCTCTGCCGAGGTGTGGTTCGCCCAGCGCCGCCCCGAGATCATGGCCGACTTCAACCGCGAGATCCTCGGCCAGGCTCCCCCCCATCTGCCCTCCGTGACGTGGCAGACGGTCAGCTCCGAAGAGGAACAATACGAGGGTGTTCCGGTCGTCGCCCGCCGCCTGCTCGGCCACGTGGACAACTCCTCCTACCCGCTCATCTCCGTCACCATCGACATGATCGTGACTACGCCCGCGAAGGCGGCCGGCCCTGTTCCCGTGATCCTGGAGCTGGCCTTCGCCAAGGACTATGAAGACGCGCTCGCCCATCCCGGCCGCGACCCCGATCCCTCCGCCAAGGGCCATTACGGTGTGCCCTGGAAGCCGGTGCTCGACCGCGGCTGGGGTTTCGCCATGCTCTCCCCCACCAGCTACCAGGCCGATGATGGCGGCGGCCTCACCGAAGGCATCATCGGCCTCATGAACAAGGGGCAGCCGCGCCAGCCCGACGACTGGGGCGCGCTGCGCGCCTGGGCCTGGGGAGCCAGCCGCGCCCTCGACTACCTCGCCACCGACCCCACCGTCGACGCCAACCAGGTCGGCATCGCCGGCCATTCCCGGTTCGGCAAGACGGCCCTGGTCGCCATGGCCTATGACCCGCGCTTTGCCGTGGCCTACCTCAGCTCCTCTGGAGAGGGCGGCGCCAAGCTCTACCGGCACATCTATGGCGAGCAGATGCAGAACCTTGGCGGACCTGCGCTGTATCAATGGTTTGCGGGCAACTTTCTGCGTTATGCCGGCCCCCGCAACCCCGGCGATCTGCCCGTGGACAACCATGAACTGATCGCCCTGTGCGCGCCACGGCCCGTGTTTATCGGCGGGGGCGCCAACGTGGGCGACGGCTTCGCCGATCCCAGAGGAGACGCCTGGGCCGATCCACGGGGTATGTTCCTGGCCGAGGTCGCGGCCGGTCCGGTGTACCGTCTGCTGGGCAAAGAAGGACTGGGCACGACAGCCTTCCCGCCCATCCAGACCGCCCTGATCACAGGCGAACTTGCCTTCCGCCAGCACGCCCAGGGGCACACGCCCGTCCCCAACTGGGCAACGTTTCTGGAGTTCGCCAGCCACTACCTCCACGCCCCGCAGTCGCAGCCGGTGCTGGCTCAGCGTGCGCCGCCGCGCGGATAAACCGCAGGCGGCCTGTCCCTGTTACGATGCCGTCGCTCATTCGGCTGCTGACGGTGGCCGTCCTTCAGCGGCGCTTACCGACAACGTTCGACCGCTCCTCAGCTAGGGAGAATGCCTTTCTCTCTCAGCATCGCCATGGGATCCCGGTGGGCAAGATAGAGAACGATTTTGAAGTCTTCGGTAGACGTGTCGACAAGAAAGGTGGAGTCGGCCAGAACCTCTTGTGGGTCATCGCTCTCCCGCGCGAATGTCATCCGCCAGCGCGTGCTGACCAGAGCATAGCGGTCGTCGAGCCGGTTCTCCTGCAGGGAGACCAAGGCCGTAGCCTGGCAGCCCAGACTCTCGAACAATTGCCGGCGCCCTGGCAGTGCCAATGCGAAGTCTCGTGCCTTGACGGACTGTGCCTTGCCCGGACCCGCAGCCAAAAAGACATCGGCGAACTGCGGGATCAGGGCTGAGAAGTCGCCGCTGTCGCTGGATTGTTCAAAAGAATGGAAGAAGCGCTCGATGGGAGTTGCGAAGTCATTCATATATCCTCCAAAGCGGGGTTGCACATAGGAGATCCCTGCGCTGCCCGGCTTTAGTATTATATCACTATAAACCTATACCTGTCAATAGTTTCCATCAGTTCCAGGGTGGCCCGCCACGACGCCTCATGTATCCCCATTCCCCTTCAGTAGGTACGGTGGTGGTCAACGACTTCCGTTCGTCCCGCCGGGCTTCACATAACGAGGGGCATGATGCCGGAGATCGTGGGCTGCGTTGTACAACTTTTGTGCCATCTTTTGGGCAGTGCCGGTCGCGTTTCGCGGTGAATTCGTGGAGTCTCCGCGCCTTGCTCGGGATAAGGAAACTGCGAAATCGTTGAATATAGGCTGGTTAGTCTCGTCCCCCGGTAGCCTTTTTGCATCCCCATTCAGTAACGCCGCTGCGGTTACATAAGTGACCATCGTCACTTTGCGAATACGCCGATCCCAATTATTCTCCGTTAAAGAAAATCTTTCCATAGATCGATCTAGAAGGCGTGTGTATCTCGCAACATGCGAGTACCCGCATGGGTGAATTATTGTGAAAAATGCAGGATCTCTCACTACTTTCATCGATTCCTTGGTTCCCTGCCAAACGGGTACAACAAAATACAACCAGCACCATTCTTCAATTAGAGACTCAGAAAAAACGGACATTAAAACTTGGCGCAACGGGAAAGTGGTTGCACTCCTGGTTGCCGCTTTACTGGCCCAGGTCTCTGTCTTTGCCGCGACTACCCCGTCGGTCAGCAAGGTCTCCTGCGGAAGCGCCAGTGTCACGGGCCCACTCACGAAAGCCTGCTCCGTCTATCTCACTGCGGCAACAGCGACGCCATTGAGTGTCACCCTGGCGAGCAATAACAGTTCCGCGTCTGTACCCTCGTCGGTAACAGTCAAGGCCGGCGCAAGTACAGTCGGGTTCAGTGCCAAGATATCGCCGGTGACATCCGCTCAGGCAGCCAAGCTGACGGCCACCCGAAGCGGTGTTTCCGCGAGCTTCACACTCAACCTCAATCCGACCGCCGCGCCGGCGCTGAGTGTTTCGTCGACCACGCTTACATTTGGCTCTGCCGCCGTAAATACACCGGTGAAGCAGTCTCTTACCCTGACTTCGATTGGGACCGGGCCACTGACCATTTCCTCGGCCGGCGTGGCTGGCGCTGGATTCTCGATTACAGCGCCGTCTCTTCCCATAACGTTGACCACCGGCCAATCCATCGCCCTCCCCGTCACCTTCGATCCGACCAGCGCCGGTACAGCCTCCGGCAGTGTGACGATCGCGAGCAATGCAACATCATGGCCGAGCGCGGCAATCAGCCTCAGTGGAACCGGAGTTCCCGTCTTGAGTGCGATGGCTTGCAGCGGCAGCGCCATGGTTGGACCGGCGTCGGTTTCCTGCACCGTGGGCCTCAACGCCTCGGCGCCCAGTGGCGGCCAGACTGTCAGCCTGTCCAGCAGCAACGCAGCAATCGCGGTTCCCTCGGCGGTGACGATTCCTGCGGGTGCAGCTTCGGCCACCTTCGCGGCCACTGTGGCTTCTGTGACTGCCAATCAGTCGGTAACCTTGACCGCCACCGCAAACCAGGTGTCCAAGTCCGTGGTTCTGCAGGCCGAGGCGGGGGCAGTTGGGCTTGGGATCAGTACGACCAGCGTGGTGTTTGGCAATGTGACGGTCGGGTCATCGACGACCAGCGCCGTGACTCTGACATCCACCGGAACGGCGCCCCTCACGGTCAGCGCACAGTCTTTGACCGGAAGCGCCTTCTCAATTTCCGGGTCCAGCTTTCCGGTAACTCTCAACCCGGGGCAGACAATGACATTCACAGTGGAGTTCGAGCCGACCAGCGCCGGCGCTGCCTCCGGTCAGTTGACTCTCGCCAGCAATGCATCGAGCGGGGCGTCCACGATCGTGACCCTCAGCGGTACGGGAACATCGACGAGCACGGGCGCCACCTACTATCTCGCTCCGGCGGCGTCAGGCGGCAAAGACTCGAACAGCGGCCTTACCGCAAGCCAGCCGTGGCTTTCGCCCAACCACCCGCTCAACTGTGGCGACGTCGTCATCGCCCTGGCCAGCACTGCCTATAGTTCGTATTACTTCAACTCGGGCCATTGGGGAAACGTTTCTTGCCCCGGTGGCAACAACGTCGCGTGGCTGCAGTGCGCGACCTTTGACGGCTGCAAGATGTCTTCTGCAGCGGAAGGCATCAATGTCGATCGCAGCTTCTGGGGTGTGGAGGGATTTGAAGTAACGATCACGGGGGGAATCAATGGCTTCTGTTTCGGCGCCGCCCCAAGCTCCACCAATAACAACAACATCCATCACATCATCTTCGCCAACAATGTAGCCAACGGGTGTATGGGCGGCGGTTTCTCCACCTTCAATTACGGATCAATGGGTGTGGATTACATAACCATTGTCGGCAACATTGTTTATAACGCGATCCAGGGAAACGATGAGTGCTACAGCGCCATCAGCGTCTATCAACCGGTGCAGACCGATTCGGTTGCCGGCACACATATCTACATTGCGGGCAATTTCGCATGGAGCAATTTTCAGCCCAGTCCGTGCGGAGGTGTCCAAGCATGGGGTGGGGATGGCATCATCTTCGATACCCTGGACGGAAGCCAGGGCATGCCCACATCGTACCTGGCGCAGGCCGTGGCGGAGAACAATGTAACCATTGGTAACGGAGGGCACGGGATTGAGGTACAGAACAATGTAGCCGGTTCCACGCACGCGCCCATTATCATCGCCAACAATACCGCCTGGGGGAACGAAGCGCTCACAACCATGCAGAATGCACCTCTCTGCGCGGAAGTGTTGCTGAATTCAGCCTACAATGTGCAGGAGCATAACAATCTTGTTGCAACCAAGTCGCAGGACGCCTGCTTAGGAAATCCAGTCTACGCACTTTCAGCCTTTGAGGTTGACGGTACGGTCCACTCCTACAGCAACTTCGCCTTTGCCTACGACAATCAGAACACATGGGTCTGGGACGGGGGCACCTTTGCTTACGATCCGAGCAATGTGCTTGGAGTAAATCCAAACTTTTCCAATGCCTACGTGCCAGGGGCGCCGGCGTGCAGCGGCTTCGCAAGCGTCACCAGTTGCATGGCGACGGTCATTGGCAACTTCACGCCAACCAACAATGCGGCTGTCGGGTTTGGCTATCAGGTTCCCAGCAGCGCCCTGATCGCCGATCCGCTCTTCCCGACGTGGGCCTGCAACGCCAACTTGCCCGCTGGCTTGATAACCAAACCCTGCTGAGTCAACCGCCGATTGAGCGAATCCGGCTGCAGTCGATTGAAAACCTGGCTTCCAGATCGCTCCGGTCTGGAAGCCAGGTTTTTGGGGTAAATGTGTTGCGCGGCGGCTACTGTTGCTGTCTGGTTGCGTCTCGTCTAGAGAGAAGCATCCTTCTGCGCCTTCTCGACGGAAAGGACCTGAGCGTCGGCAATCGCCAACTCTCCGGCATAGACGCGAGTCGCATTTGGGCCGGTTGAGCGAGGTCTGAGCCGGGCCTGGGCCATTCGCCCCGCATGGATCGCCGGCACTTCAATCGCGAGATGAAAGAGCCACGCGAGGGTAATGCTGAGAGGCAGGAACAGAGCCAGGATGAGTGCCAGCGGCCAGCGTCCATAGAGCAGATGAACCAGTGCAAAGAGGACCGTGGCGTGCACCAGGTACAAGCTGTAGGAAATGCGGCCCAGGAACTGCGGAATCGCGGATCGAAGGAAAGAACCGACGCGATCGTCTGCGATCGCCAGCATTACCAGTCCGCTGCACCCAGCCACGACCCCCCAGTCGGTCAAAGGTTCGAAGCGGCGAATCACGGAGAGCGGTCCCTGACCGTAGGTGAAAAGGCCGAGACACAGCACCAGCATCCACGTGAGAGTGGATTTCTTCAGCGCCTGGAGGCGAAGACACAGCACATCCCGCCGCTGCGCCAGGAGCGATCCCAGACAGAAGATCGCCGCATAATGGAACGTCATGGCATAGTCGGCCGAGTAGGGAGACGAATGCAGCGCACACGCGATACTCGATGCGACGAAGCCCATCGCGGCGATCCAACCGATGGGAATGCTCCTTGCCGCCATGTACACCAGAGGAAAGAATATCGAGATCCTCATCTCGTAGACCAGCGACCAAAAGGCGGTATTGAATTGCGCGACGTCGTATTTGCCCAGGAACAGAACATGCTGCACGACGAGCGCCGTGGAGACGGGCCCGGACCAGGTAGTAGCGAACCACTCCGATGGCGTGGTTCCAACGCCATGCAGATAGGCCGCCCCAAGCACCGCAAGCACCAACGCCGCCAGATAGGGAAGATATATGCGGCAGATGCGCTTGGCGATGTAGGCAACGTAGGATCCCGGGGCGCCGATGCTTAAGACAAAGCCGCTCAGCAGAAAAAAGAGCAGAACCGCCTCGTGGGCAGCGAAAAATACCCGAAGCGGAGTCCTCAGCAGCAGGAAATGCAGATGGCCCTCAGGCATCGCCATCACGAAATGCCGCAGCATGACCACACATGCCGCTAGTCCGCGCAGCGCATCCAATTCGTGAAAACGACGCTGTGCCGGCCGCGCAGGGGTCGCTGGAACGTGGGTATTCTGAATCATTCGCTGTACACCAGCACGACCTTAGTATTTGTCAAAGATTAGAAGTTTCAGGTCAGCTGTAACGACCAAACGTCCCTTGTAAACTCGACGACCGGGCATGCGCATCTGGATGGAGATTCCTTTGTGATAAGACGCGATTTGGGGAGTTGGCGTTGCCCGCACCGAGGTAACCGCCACCCGGTAACGGAGGGGTCGCGGCCCTCCGCCCAGCAAATCTGAAGCGTCTCCACGAAGTGAGGATGTGCTGTGCCCCCAACGGAGAGTTCGCGGGAGGCGGCCGGCTGGTTGGAGTGTGGTCTTATAGATTTCTGCCAAGCCCAGAAAAGGAAAGGGCGAAAGGAAAGGGCGAATGAATCCCCTTCACGGGCATAAGCCCAACGAAGAGGATCCACCCGCCCTTTTTCGATTCACCTGACCCGCGTCCGGTTTAACTGCGCTGGCTGGATTGGGTTTCGGGGCTTAGCAGGGCTTCGTTACGATCCCAGCCGGGAGCTTCGCGTTGCAGACCCAGCTCGGGAACAGCGGGGCGCTGGCGGGCGACTCGCTCGGCTGGTGATAACCGGCAAAGGCAGCCACACTATTTGTAGGTTTGAAGTTATTTACGACATATTGCATGCAACTGGTAACGTTTCCCGCACCGCCGCACGAAGGCGCTCCCGGAACGTATGCGTCCGCGAGGTAGGGATTCACGCCGAGTACATTGCTCGCATCGTAGCCGAATCCGTTAGCGTTCCAAACCCATTCATACTGATTGTCGTACGCGAATGCCAGGTTGGCGTAGGACCAGACCGTTGCATTCACGGTATAGGCGGAAAGGGCATAGGTTGGATTGCTGACGCACGCTTTCTGTGACCTCGTTGCCACCAGATTCCAGCGTTCCTGTACGTTATAGGCGGAATTCAACAGCACTTCCGAGCAAAGCGGAGCGTTTTGCATGGTGGAGAGATTCTCATTTCCCCAAACGGTGTTGTTGGAAATGTACACGGCCGCGTGACCGGATCCGGCGATGTTATTCTGCACCTCGATGCCGTGGCCGCCATTGCCGATGGTGATGTTGTTTTCCGCGACAACTTGCGCCTGGTAGGGCCAGCCCACCCCTTCGCTCCCATCCAACGTATCAAAGATGATACCGTCTCCGCCCCAGGCTTGAACGCCGCCGCAATAGTTGGGCTGGTAATTGCCCCATGCGAAGTTACCGGCGACATAGATATGCGTTCCGGCAACCCAATCGGACTGGATGGGCTGGAAGACGCTGATGGCGCTGTAACACTGCTCGCTGCCCTGGATGGAATTGTAGGCAATGTTGCCGACGATGGTCAGATAATCCACCCCTTTTGTTCCGTTATTGAAACTGGAGAAACCGCCGCCCATACACCCGTTGGCTATGTTGTTGGCGAAGATTATGTGGTGAATGTTCTGGTAGTTGGTAGAACTTGGAGCGGCGCCGAAGCAAAACCCCTTGGCTCCTCCCCAGATATTGACTTCAAATCCCTGCACACCCCAGAAGCTGCGATCGACGAACACGCCTTCGATGTTGGAGTACATCTTGCAGCCGTCAAAGGTCTCGCACTTCAGCCATGCCACGTTGTTGCCGGCAGGGCAAGAGACATTTCCCCAATGGCCCGAGTTGAAGTAATACGAATTATAGGAAGTGCTGGCAAGGGCCAGGATAACGTCGCCACAGTTCAGAGAGTGGTTGGGCGAGAGCCACGGTTTGCCGACGCTGGCGCCGTTGTTCGCGTCATTACCGCCGAGTGAAGCTGGCGCAAGGTAGTACGTATTCGCGTAGAGGGCGGCCGGGCAGGAGCAGCACACGAGCAGGATCAAGCCCATCATGCGGCGGAGGCGATTCATGCCGCAGGACACACGTACGGGCAGAGCAAAACGATTGAGCAGAAAGCGCATGGTTCCCTCGATGGATGGAAGGTATGACCAAGGCATTCTCACATCAGGCAAACGATGCTCTTGCCCATACTAGCCAGGGAAAGGGTCAATCGCGCTCAGCTCGCAGGCCATATCTTTCGTACGGGCCGACTGCTGTGCTCTGTGCAAGGAAAAGGTGAATCAAATAACGTAAGCGAGGTCGTTTTAATCAACTATTCGCCTAGTTCCAAATAGTTTGGTTGTTTGCTTATGTAACGTTTTAAGAGATCATACAAAGGTTGCCTGAGTGGCGCAAGTTTTTTTGGCCCTAAAATAAAAAATTCTCTATTTGAAATGTCAGCCGCTGGCACAAGGCCCACATTCCGCTTTACAGGCTAGTGAATTGAGGGGAGTACATGCCTTCTTCAGAAGGCTTTATACACAATATCAGGCGCGGGCTGGCTGAGCAGAATGGCAACCACAAAGGCGATCAGCCCCAGCGCCGAGGAGTAGACGACGCGCGCATACCGGCTGGTGAGGACGGGCCCTTCGCTCGTCCGGAAGGACAAAAGGCCGGAGCGAAGTATCTCCCAGGCCCACAGCACCAGCGCCGCGACCAGCCACACGGTCAACCACAGACCGATCCATTGAGCGGCGTTGGCTGCGCGAAACACCTGGTCGATCTGGCCCCAGCCAGCCCAGAACCAGAAGAGCGTGAACGCGAACCAGCTGAAGGTAAGGCCCCGGCCCAGGGCGATGTACAGAGGGTTCGCGGCCAGGGCTTTGTAGCCCTTCCGGCCCGCGGCGCGCGTGAGAGAAAGCTGCCAAAGCTTGTTGATCGCAACGCCTCCGCCCTGCAGCAAGCCGAACATGACGAATTCCGAGGTGCGGCCATGCCAGATGCCGACGAGGAAGAAGGTCACAAAGAAGCAAAAGACTCCGAGGTAGGGCTGAATACGGAGAGAAGAAATCCGCCGCATGAGGGCGAGCAGCAGAGGGTTGTAGACGTAGGTCTTTAGCCAGGTTGAGAGCGTGATGTGCCAGCGGTTCCAAAAGTCGATAAAGGACGAGGCGGAGAATGGCCGATCAAAATTTTCCGGCAGGCGGACGCGCATCAGCCGGGCCAGCGCGATCACGATATCGATATAGCCGGAGAAGTTGGCATACAGGAAGAAGGGGTACACAACGATGAGTTCAAAGACGGCCTGAAGTTTCTGCACGGCGGGAAGCGGCTGCGACAACTGAGCGAGCGCGCTCTCGTGTTCTGCGAAGAGCAGCGCGGCCAGCACGTTGACCTTGAAAAAGCCGCGCACGATGCGCTCCAACTGCGTTCCGATGGTCCGCACACCGAGGGGGATGGGTTCTTCGGCGAACTGGTCTCGAGCAAACTCGTCGTATCTCTGGATCGGTCCGGAGACCAGGGTGGTGAAGTTCAGCTGTGTAGAGCAGGTACGTGCCCAGAGTGACCGGGCGCTCCTCGGTGCGATCGCCGGTCTCGATCAGCAGGTGGAGAACGCGAAAAAAGATGTAAGAGAGGCCCAGCGTCAGATAAGGAGAGCGCAGGAAGATGTCATGCGGAAGGAATGTGTACTTCTTCAGCCAGATATAAGCAAGGAGAACGGCGAGCACGCTCCCCACGAGCGCTTTTGACAGTCCTCTCTGCAGGAGCAGGAGGCATCCGTAGCCGAGAAGAAGGAACCCGGCCAGGGGAAGGTAGACGACGGGATTGCGCGCGATGAGGCCGAGGAACGCCACACTCGCCGCCATGAGGACAAAGGAGCGCCATGCCCGCGAGCGGTTAAGGTTCGAGAGGGTCGCCACGATCAGCCCAAAGGCGACAAACTGCAGAGAAGCGCTATCCATTCCTTCACTCCCGAAAAAATCACCGTAGGAACCGGGGCGGGATATTTCACCATCACCCGATGATGGTTTTGCAAGGTTTCATTCCTTTGATTGCGTGCACTCGGAAAAGGGCGGAAACCCTCCCGACAGAAGCTTCTTTTCAAGAGCGTCGGCCAGCAGGCGTTGACCCTTGGCGTTGAAGTGTCCGTCAACGGGGTAGTAGAGGCTCATGACATCGGGGCGGCCGGCGAATTCCGGCAGCGGATCGACTACGGAGATGCCATGTTTTGCCGCGATGGAGGCTACTTCCGAGTCGAACGCCTGCGGATCGACGCCGGGGCGCGGGTGACTGCTCGACAGCGCCGCCTGTCCCGTAGAAGGCCCCAGCATGATCATCACCGGAACGGAGGCAGCCTGCGCCTTGCGGCTCAAGTCTCCCAGAACCACGTCCAGATTTTCGAAGCGTTGTTGCCAGCGCTGCGAAAAAGGCTGCCGCAGGTAGTCGGCGTTATCGCCGTAGAACATGTAGAGATTTGCAAAGGTAAGTGGCGACTCAAACATGAAGTGCTGCAACATCAGAACGGCGCGGCTGTCCTTGACGGAGGCCATCACCCCGTTACGCAGCCAGTTGCCAACCTTCGCTGGGGGCGTCGCCTGTTCCGGAAGAGGCGGCAGATTCCGCTGCGCGAGCTCCCCGGGGCTGATCTCCTTGGTGACGTCGAACGGCGTGATGGCCAGCAGAAGCACATCTGGCTTGAGTGCCAGCGCCTCGTCGGTGCGCCGGTAGGTGTCTACCAGATTGAGTGATACGCCGAGGACCCCGAGATTCTGGAATTCCACGCTGCGCCTGCACTGGTTCGCCAGTGCACGGCCGGCCAGGGTGGTGAACGTGTCTTCGTAGGGGGTCAGGTAGCCGAAGCTGAACGAGGATCCCAACACCGCGATCCGGACCGTTCCCGAAGGTTTCCGGCGACAGGATTCAAGGGTGCGGTAGCCACATTCGTTGTAGTAGTTATCAACCCACGGGCCTTCCGCCGACTTGATTCTTGATTTGCAGTTGGGTCGAAAGCGCGAATGACCGGATGCGTCTGTGATCGCGCAGGGGTCGGTCTCCTGCTCGGGCCAGAGAATGCGGGCCGCGACCTCGCTGGTGACCAGCATCGCAAGGATGGTCAGAATGCCGATGGCGGGAAGCAGGACGAAGTCGCGCCGCGGCAGCCCGGCTCCGGCATCGACCGGGGGATCGTTGAGAGTCGGCTGGGTCACGCGACGAATCCGTTGGGAACGGCGGCGAAACCGTGCGAGACGACCTTCATGGGAGCACTGTCGGGCTGAGCCGCATCGACCAGCAGTTCCCAGCGCGTGAGCCCGGACGGTTCTTCGGCTACGAGCCCGAACCCGAGCTTCGCATAATGATCGACGACCAGCTTGTTGCGTTCCGTGGGACGGTACGCACCCGTTAACTTGTACACGCCCGCCGCGCGCGCATGTTCGAGGATCTCGCGGAGAACCATGTGTTCCACCTTGCGGCCCAGGACGCGGCAACTCATGAGCCAGGTGTCGATGTCCCACACGCCTGGTTCTCCAGGCCTGCAAATCACCACGCTGATCATGCCGTTGTCGCCGAAGATGTCGGCCAGCCGAACCTGCAGGGTGAACACTTCAGGATCGTTTTCCGCCTCGGCAATCTCAGGATCGGTATAGCGCCGGGTAGTCAGATTGTACTGATTGGACTTATTAATGAGCTGTACGATGCGCGCTCGCCCGGTGACATCGAAAGGCTGGAACGTGATGGTCATGTCCAGCGACGCCAGGTAAGCCTCTACACCCCCAACCTGCTTCTGCAGGCTGGCGCGCTTGGCGTTGTCCTGGTAGAAGCCGGCCCGTTTCAGATCCTCTGTGGCGAACGTGACCGCTTCAAAGTAGCCGGCAGCCGCGAGGGTGCGGGCATAGTACGCCGGTTCTTCCGGGAGTTCCGGCACCGCCACCAGCGGCAGTAGTTTGCGCACCAGGCCGCGTTCGACGGGGTTGTCATCGAGGAACACGAGGGAATCGACGCCGAGCGACAGCTCATCGGCGATGGCCTGCAGGTTGGTTGCCTTGTCGTTCCAGTTGGCCTGGAACACGGCGATGTGCTCCAGCCTGAGAAGCATTTCGGGGTGCTTTTCAAACGGCTCACGGGCCACGCTATCGGTGTTCTTTGAAGAGACCGCCAGGACTACGCCGCGCTGCCTCAGATCCAGGGCAAGACGCTGGACGGCGAGATGGGCTTCTCCTCGGGCATCACCCTGTGCCACCTTGATACCGTCGAGTCCGTCGTCGCCGATGACACCGCCCCACACCGTATTGTCGAGGTCCAGAACCAGGACCTTGCGGCTCTTGCCGCGCAGGCTCGCGACGATGCGTGCGACGTGATCGGCGTAGAGCGGAATGAGCTCGTCGGAAAACGAGAACTTGGCCATGTTCCAGCTCTGGGGATCGTGCCAGTTCGCCAGCCCCACGGTCTCCGCCAGGCTCGCTACATCGAGCAGCACGTCGCCTGAGCCCAGGACATAGTCCGCCAGTTCCTGGTTGACGCGGTTGAGAAAGCTGCGCAGGCAGCCCGGCAGCACGCGATCCAGGCTGCCGAACAGCGGCTCTACCGGCGGGGCGAAGGTCTGGAAGATGCATACCGCATTGGAGTTCGACTTGATGCCGTTGCGCAGCGCCTGCAGGTAGCCGAGGGCGCCCTGGACCGCCGCAGCGGACGCCTCACCGTCGCCGAGGGAAAGCTTGAAGGGCAGGGCACGGATAGTCGATGGCCAGGAGCACGGCGTCCGGCCTGGAGCTGTTCACTTTGCGAGTCCGGCGTCAGCGCCTCCTGGGCGACCTGATCGTAGGACGGCTGAATAATTTCAAGAGCGATCCCGTGCCTGGCGGCGCTGGCAATGAGCGCGGGCACGATCATTTCAATGGTGGAGTTGCTGAGAACTGCCAGGCGGAAGGGAACCAGAGGATCGAGTGTCGGCCCCTCCCCTGGCGCCGCCCTGCGAATTTTTTCGATTACGCGCGCAACTTTGGTGAGCTGGTTGAGGTCTAAAGCAGGAAGCGCCAGTTGCTGCAGCTCCCGGCCGATGGGTCCCTGGGCGCTGGCGAGAAGTTTCAAAGCCGCGCTGAAGTTGGACTCAGGGCGCGGCAACCATTGCAGTTCGGTGTAGAGTGGGTGCATTTCACTAATTCCCTTGCGGGTTTTTGGCCTTGATTAAAGTAACGAGGTTCCCTACATTCTCAAGCCGGCCGATTTCCGAAGTTGTGAATTTTACCTTGAACTTTTTCTCGACCGTCAGAATGAGTCTTATATGCGTCAGGCTGTCCCATCCATCTACGTCCTTGGCGGACAACTCGGGCGTAACGTGAATCGAATCGTCGTCAAAGACGTCGTGAAAAACCTCTGTCAAGCGGGCATAGATCTGTGGCTCATCCATCCTGGGAAAGATCCTCTGTGTAGAGAATTAGGGGCACGAAGGCCCATTGTCGTGGCGTGTAGTAATTCAAGCCTATACCAGTAGGATGCAGAAATCCCACTTCTGGTAAGTATCGAAAGTTTCGGCGGGCCATCTAAATCGAGCTCAAACTCATCTTACTAATGGGACAATACGAAACAGCGAGGTTGAGTCCCCCACCAGTCTCCTAACTTCCAGCAGTCAAAGCGAACTCGCGCTTGTTCAAAAAACGAGTTTCATTCTTGGGGTGCTCCGTGATGCGTGCTTTCTTTGGTTTCCCTGAAGTTTTCACCTTGGTCTGCGTTTTCACGCTTCTCAGCTTGTGCCGTTTTGTTAGACTGTGGCGCAGCAGGGGACTTAAGCCGAGCAAAATGGGAGTGTTAGCGGCGCGATGGTGTGTGCTTGCCTGCGTGTTGCCGGCCTCCAGCGCTGTTGCGGCGGTGACCGTCTCCCCCACGACCCTGAACTGGGTATACGTCACGGTCGGATCGAAGGGCGGTCAGAAGGCCGTCACTCTCACCAATTCCGATACTACCGCCATCTCGATCAGCAGCATCGCCCTCGGCGGCGCTAATCCCGGGGATTTCGAAATCTATTCTAAGACATGCGGTTCTTCGCTGGCGGCCTCGGCCAGTTGTACAGCGAATATTATCTTTGCGCCGGTCACGACTGGAAGTCTTGCAGCCACGCTGAACTTCACCGATAGCGCCGGCACCCAGACGGTGACTTTGACAGGGAAGGGGACTTCCGCTGCCAATACCTTTACGGTCAGTCCAGCAAGTCTCTCCTTCGGCTCTGTGAGCCCTGGATCGAGCAGCGCGGCGCAGTCGGTGACCTTGACAAATGGCGGCAGCACGACCGATGCCATCAGCAGTATTGCCATCTCGGGCACCAATGCCGCGGATTACACCATCTCTGGGAAGACCTGCGGAAGCAGCCTGGCTCCCGGCGTCAGCTGCTCGGCCAGCGTTGTCTTCAAGCCCGCAGCCGCCGGCAGCACCACGGCCACCCTCACCTTTACCGACGCCGCCACCAACAGTCCGCAGACCGTTTCGCTCTCCGGTACGGGCGCCACCCCGACGTTCACAATTTCGCCGACGAACCCGAGCGTCGCGGTTAACGGAACCCTGCAATTTTCCGCTTCTACCGCGGTGACATGGAAGGCATCGTGCGGATCCATCGGCAGCACCACGGGCAGCTATGTGGCGCCCGCTTCGACCGGAAGCTGCAATGTAACGGCGACCCAAACGGCAAGCCCCTATTCGGCAGTCTCGACCTCGGTCACCGTGACCGCGGCGCAGAGTGGATCGCTGGCGGTTTATCCCGCGACTGCGGCGGTGGCGACTGGCACCGAACAGGTATTCCAGGCGCAGGTTTCGGGTGTGCCCGACGGCAATTCGTTAACCTACAGCGTTGACGGAGTGGTAGGCGGAAACGCGACGGCAGGCACGGTCACCAATCAAGGTGTCTATACTGCGCCCGCCGCTGCCGGTACCCACGAACTTACGGTCAAGGACAACGCGCAGGGCACGACAGCCAATTCATGGATCACCGTCTACTCTTCGGTCTGGGTGGACTTTGGTTCCCGCGCCGCTAACGTCAATCCTATTCCGGCAGATATGTTCGCCGCGCAGCGTCTTGAGTCGTTGCACACCACCGCTGATCTGGACCTGGTGAAGGCAGCGGGCATCACTCAAGACAGGCTGTGGGCGCAAGTTCCCACCGTGTTCAGCACTTCCACGCCCAACTGGAACGTGATCGACAGCTCCATCAAGGCGGTGACCGCGAGTGGCGGGGTGCACGTCATGATCGAGATGTATCAGACCCCGTCCTGGTTGCAGCCAAGCGGCAGCCAATGCGGCGTGTATGCGCTCCCCTCCAACCTGACCACGTGGGGATCGCTTGCGGCACAATACGTGAAGCACTTCGACACCACGTTTCCTGGCGTCGTGACCGATTACGAGATCTGGAACGAGCCCAATATTTCGGCGCTGTGTGTTCCGTCTGGCGATAATCAGCTTACCGACTACATGAACCTCTACAAGGCGGCGGCGCCGCAGATGAAGGCGCAGGCGAAGGCCGATGGCGCGACCATCCGGGTCGGCGGCCCGGTGTCCGCAGGTCTCGATGCCTCCTGGGTCACGGCAATGCTCAATGATCCGGTCATTTCGCAGAACATCGACTTCATGAGCTATCACCAGTACCTCATGGGGGGCAACCAGCTCAACGCGCAATGGGATACGTATAACGGCACCGAATCCGTCCTCCAAGCGACCCAGGATACTCTCGGCGTGGCGGCCGCCTACGCCTATGCGGGGAGTCTGATCGCGGGCGGAAAGCAGCCGCAGGGCAAGAACCTTCCCGTGTACATTACCGAGTACAACCTGAACTGGACATTCAACAAGAACTGCTGCCAGAACGACTACACCTATGGCCCGCTATGGAATGCTTTGTACGTCGCAGACATGTTGAACGAACCGTTTGCGTATTCGGGTGCGCCCAATTCCATGTCCCGGCTGGTGTACTACGCAGCGACTGCGCCTCCGTATTACTGCATGGTTGGAGAAATCGACAGCAATATGGATTGCTCCTATCCAACCGGGACGGCCGCACAGCCCTATCCGCAGTACTTTACCTACCAGTTGTTCGGTTCGACCAGTTATCTGGGTTTGCAGAACGGTGGATATATGGCCAACGCCATCTCCCCGCCTACGCTCGGAAACGGGCTGGTGGTGAGCGCCTTCTTTACCTCGAGTCTCGACTCGGTGGTGCTGATCAATCCCAGCCAATACACCTACACCAACATGGAGGTCTGGCTGGCGAATACTGGCTACACATCGCCGACGGCGACTCTCTACAAGATCGTCGGAGGCCAGTCTATTCAGTCGTCGGCCTTATCGCTGTCACCGACGTACGGAACGGGGTTTTCAACCACGGTAACGATCCCTCCCTATTCTGTGCAGGCGATTTCGCTCCACTAGTTTGCTAGGGCCCGTCACGCGCAGAGAGCATGGTGTGATGGGCATCCTTATTCCCCGAATGTTGGCTTCGACTTGCTGTGGGAACGTAAAAACGGGCCAGTGCAGGCGGGCGGAATTGGAGACAAGGCGCTTTGCCTTACGTCCAATCTCCAATTGCCTCAAAGGGCCGGGTAGAATCGATTCATTCTCCAGCGGAACGATGCCTTCTCCAGGTGACGAGGTTGAATTATCTTTTATTTTCCCGCGAGGGCTTGAGCAGAATGGGCCAAATGGAACGGTCGGCCTTCGCGGGTTGGTTGTTATCTTGCAAACGGACAACGTTACTCGACGGTGCTCATCTGCGCGCGCCTGACCCAAATCAGCCTTAGATACACATTCAAGATGGAGTTTTCAATGCCCCGCACGTGTCGCCTCACCTCCGACCCTTCGCATTCGCGTATCTCTACCGGGTTCGGCTGCATCCCGCAGAAGTCCAAAGGCCGGACCGGCGGCGCGCTTGCTGCTGCGGCTCTTCTCTGTGCTGTTGGAGCCATGGGACAGTCTACGGCGCCCTACACCTTTACCAACTGGCAGCCGCTCGGGACGACCTCCCCTGCTGCGTCCGTGACGATTACGTCCCAGGCGACAGGGGTGGTGAGCAGCATTCAGATCGTGACCATGGGAACAGCGGGATTGGAGTATGCCGACGCGGGCGGGGCATGCGCGACGTTCAACTTTACGGCCACTGGCCAGACATGCACCGAGTCGGTAACGTTCACACCCAAATACCCCGGCACGCGCCTCGGAGCCATCGTGCTTCTCAGTGCGAATAACACGGTGCTTGGGAACCGGGTACCTGTCAGGGGTCGGCAAGGGCGGCCTCGGACTGATGATTCCGGGCGAACTCACGACCGTGGTCGGAAGCGGCGATTTCAAAGTGGTGGCAAACGGGCCCGCTCTCAGCGCCGGTTTGTACCTGCCCACCAGCCTGGTCGAGGATGGGGCAGGGGACATCTATATTGCGGACAGTCTCCACAACATGATTCGCAAAGTGGACACCACCCAGACCGTCTCCACCATCGCAGGCGATGGGGATTCAGGGTACAGCGGCGATAACGGGCCGGCCACGAGCGCAGCGTTGTCCACCCCCTCCGGTGTTGCGATGGATGGCGCCGGCAATCTGTACATCGCGGATACAGGCAACAACGTGATCCGCGAAATCGTGCTGGCAAGTTCGCAGGCCGCTCCCATCATCCGTACGGTCGCCGGTAATCGGCGCTCTGGGGAATGGCGGAGACGGCGGTCCTGCAACCTCTGCAAGTCTCAATCAGCCCCTGGGAGTGACCGTCGATATTGGCGGCAACTTGTACATCGCCGATACCGGCAACAATCGTATTCGCCGCGTGGACGCCAATACAGGCATCATCACCAACGTAGCCGGAAGCCCGGACGGCACGGGCGGGTTTTACGGCGACAACTTCCAGGCTGCGAAGGCGTATCTGAATGGGCCCAATGCTGTGACCTTCGATCGCGCGGGCAACATGTACATTCCCGACTCGTTGAATAATCGGGTGCGCATCGTCTACGTCGGCGGCATCATCAACACGTTTGCCGGAGGGGGTACGACCGAGATCGCCTATGGCCCATCGCCCACCGCGGCAGAGCTCAACCTGCCCACCAGCGTAGCGGTTGATCCGGCGCAGAATATCTATATCGCCGATACGCAAAATGAAGCCATTCGAAAGATATATGCCGGCGGCGCCTACTTCGATACCTTTACCGAACTGGATGTGGCCGGCGACTTCTTTAACGGCACAACCTATCAGTCTCCTCTGGGCGGCCCGGAAGGCATGATCTTTGACGGGAAAGGCAACCTGCTCTTTGCCGACGCGTTCAACAACCGGATCCGCGAGGTGCAGAGCAACAAAGCCATTCTGGATTACACCGGAATACCGACGCATGTGGGAGACACATCGGCGCCGCAGTACCAGTACATCGAGAACGACGGCAACGACACGATGACTGTGACCTCCGTTACTCCGGATGCAAATTCGACGGTGGACAACACGCTTATCGTCTCCCCTAACTACCCATGCATTGCGGGAGCTCAGTTGAGCCCCATCAGCAGTTGCCAGATGGCCCCGGAGTTCAAGCCCACCACCACTGGCGACCCTCTGGATGCCAACATCAATATCGTCACTGACAGCGTCAACTCTCCGTCTGACATCGAACTGGTAGGGGATGCGATTCCGCCCAGCGCGACCGCCACAACCCTGACGGCCACGCCGAACCCATCCGTCTACGAGCAGGCGGTCATCTTTGCGGCAACCGTCGCTGCGGTGCCTGCCTCAGGATCCACGCAGACCAACCTGGGGATCCCTGGCGGTACGGTGAACTTTTTCTCAGATGGAGCGAGTATCGGTTCAGCGACTTTGGATTCCACGGGCAGAGCGACGCTGAGCTACGCCGCCCTCACGGTGGGCACGCATGCCATCACCGCAACCTACGCCGGCGCGAACGATTACCTGACCAGCACTTCCGCCGCGGTTTCGCAGGTGGTGCAGAAGATGCCGACCGATACCAGCCTGGGCGTGTCCCAAACCGGGGCATCATCTTCCGCGGTGGTACTGGTGGCGACGGTCATCGGAACCACTTCGACCAATCCGATACCTACCGGCACCGTCACTTTCATGAACGGATCCACCGTGCTGGGTACTGCTACGGTGAACGCCAGTGGAGTCGCGACATTCAATCCCCAGCTGCAGGCGGCGTCCTACACCTTCACGGCAAGCTATGGCGGCGATGCGGTGCATGACCCATCCTCGTCCGTCGCCGTTACGATTACCGGTGCGCCGACTGATTTCGGGATGACGGTAACGCCATCCAAGGTCTCGCTGGCGGCGAGTCAGAACGCTACGGTGACGGTCACCATCACATCCACCGACGGCTACTCCGACACCATCGGGCTCGGCTGCGCGACGCTGCCCGCGCTCGTCACATGCCACTTCGCCAACAACAGCGTACCGTTGAGCGCCAATGGCACGCAGACAGTTCAATTGACGATCGATACCAACAATCCGTTAAGCGGCGGCGCATCCGCCATGAACGAAAAGCGTGGAGCGCGCGGTATGACGCTGGCGGGTATCTTCCTGCCCGCCGCGCTGTTCTTCCCGTTCGCGTTCCGGCGGTTTAGACGCCGGCATGGCTTTGTGCTGACTGCTGCGCTCGCTCTCTTTCTTTCGGGTACCCTGCTGGTATCTGGCTGCGCCGGCGGATTCAGCCAGAGCAGTGCGACGCCGGGCACTTATGTCTTCCAGGTCACGGCACTGGGAGTGAATAGCAATGTTGCGCACTATCAGCCTGTCACTCTTACCATTACGAAGTGAGTGTGATCAGCAAGGAGGCGCGAAGACAGCGGTCATCTGCAGCCCGGCCGCACGGATCGTGTTCGCGGCCGTCGAAAGCGATGGCAGGAGAGATATGCATATCTTGTTTGTCAATGTAGAGCGAAGCAGAAGGCACGTGATGCCGCTTCGCAACATCCAATGGTTCCTTGGCTTTCTTCTCGGCGCAGTTCTTTTCACCAGCCCTCGCGCCCAGGCTCAAATCGCGGAATCCGCCGACGTAACTCACCCTTCCCTGTGGGCGGGCGCTGCGGTCTCGGATTACTACATACAGTACGGCGAGCGCAAGATGCTCGGCATCACCGGGTTCGTCGAGGCAGACAGCGCTCACCACTTCGGTCTTGAAGCGGAGGGACGCTGGCTTGAGTTCAGGCAAACGGCCAATGTCCATCTCGAAACATACACCATCGGCCCCCGCTTCCATGTCGATTTAGGCAGGTTTCAACCGTATGTGAAGGGCCTGGTCGGCGTAGGCGACTTCAATTTCCCCTATAACTATGCGCATGGAAGTTATCTGCTGGTGGCGGGAGGCGGCGGCGTGGACTACACGTTGAGCCATCGCTGGAGCATACGCCTGGCCGACCTGGAGTATCAGGACTGGCCTCAGTTCACCTTCGGAGCGATGTCGTCCGTGGGCGTCTCCTCGGGCATTCGCTACCGCGTCTTCTGAAGCTTGGTGGGTGGGAGTCGGATGACAGCTTTTACCAAGCAAAATGCCCTTTCAATCGAGTGAAGGGGCATTCTTGTTGAATCAGATCCTGTCAAAGACAGGACCATCTTCGAACCAGTTGACTCGCCGTGCGCACTATTCAAACTTCGCCCGGCTGATGACGTCCGGTCCGCTGAGAATGATCTTCGATTCTTCGGGATGCACAAAACGCGAAGCGACGCTGCGCAGATGGTCGATGGTGGTTCGCGGCTGCACTCCGGCCGCGATCAGCATGTAGGCCACCGAGGAAAGCCGACGGCCTTCCAGGCGGCGCACAAGGGAGAGCCGATAACACTGCTTACCGAGATCGCCAAGGGAATCGGCGATGCGGAGACGGGTCGAGCGTGCATTCCAAAGCTTCCGGTAGCTTTCCGGATCGGGCTCCTTCTCTCCGCGTTCCCGTGCCAAAGCACATGCAACACCGAAATCGTACCCAAAATTGATTTCCCGGCGGCGGCTGTTACTCAATGAAGTCGCATGCAAACGGTAGTAGTAAAGGACCTCGGGGATGTTCGTGACTTTCCCCGCGTCGCACATGCGCAAGCAGAAGTCGAGATCCTCGCCGGCGCCGGCGAGGCGATAACCGCCGATCCGCTCCCACGCATCGCGGCGCACAACCACCGTAGGATGGAGAATCCCCGGCCGCTTGTTCAGCAGCTGGCGCCTGATCACTTCAGGTTCCGTTGCCCGCGGCGCAGCGCGCATTGTCTTCTCTCCGACCAAAAAGGCCTGGTCCGTTCCCGCCATCACGACATCACTGTGGTCCTCAAGAAAGGCCATGATCCTCTGCAGGCGATCCGGTGCGCAAACGTCGTCGGAGTCCATGCGCACGACGTAATTGGTTTCCGATTCGGAAAACAGCTGGTTGAGCGTGGCGCCCAGACCGCGATTCTCACGAGCGATCAAGCGGACGCGCGGGTCATCGATCGACTTGAGGTACTCAGTGGAGCCGTCGCTGGACCCGTCGTCGATGATGAGGAAACGAAAATCGCGATATGTCTGACCCAGAACGCTCTCGACGGCATCTCTAACGAACGGCATACCGTTAAACACGGGGAGGGTGATTGTAATCTTTGCCATACCGCACACCTATTTCTGTCCTGTTAAGCTACCCAAACCAGCGATCCATTCCGGCCCTGAGCCGTGAGTGACACTTTCTCGACGAATGCGAGCCCCGTTCCGACATGGCACACCCTTCTGTGAGATCACGCGACACCATCCAATTCGCGTTGCCGGCGAAAGCACCAGTTGAACGCAACCGGGACCGGGGATAAGGCGAGAATCATGATGCCCGGCGTGCGCAGCGTGTTATCTGTGAATGAGAGTGTAACCAGCATCAGCAGCACCGCTCCGGCGCCCCAGAGCGGTTCCGGATTCTCCCTGCGATGATGATATGCCAGCCGCAGCGTAACGAAGAGGAGGAGCAGCAGCGGGCACCATAGCAGGATCGTGCCTACCACACCGAAGTTCACTGCGGTCGACAGCAGTTCGTTGTGTGCCGCGCGCAGGTCGGCTCCGTCGCTATGTTCCAGAAGATCCATGTCTGCATTGGGCCCATGCCCCCAGATGGGTTCCTCCCGAATCCAGCCAATCAACTGCGGCCAGTGTTCAATGCGTCCGCTGGTATTGAGCTCATCGTCGTCGGAAACGCTCTTCTGCATCAGCTTGCCGCCGAACGCGAGGGAGACAAGAATCACCGCGCCGCCGACCGCAATCAGCAATCGCCGCCGTACCGGCCTGGAAACGACAGTCATCAGCCAAACGATGCCGATGATGAATCCGATCATTCCTCCACGCAGGATGTTGCCGCTACCCCACAGCGCAATGAGAACACCGCCGATCATCATGAGCGGACTTTTGCGCGCGCTGACCAGCAGCAGCAACGCGGCGATATAGGGAGCGCCGGCGTCGAGCAGGATTCCACCAGCCCCGGTGTGAATGCGCGTAAAGCCCGCGTTCTCCCACGACCTGCCGATCATGGGCGCGTGGCCGAGCAGGTGCTCGATGATCCCCGCGATGGCGGCGTTGATGACGGAAAGCACAGTAGCAATTCTGAGATTCCTGAAATCTTCGGGCTGATCGAAAAGAGCCGTGGCAGCGATGAAGAAGAGAATCCAACTGGCATACGAACCGAGTTGCTTGGCGGAAGAAAAGCTGGATTGCTGGCCGATAGTGACCAGGAACGCCCAGACAGAAAACGGAACGAACCAGAGAGTCACAATGCGAATTTTACCGGCGGCCAGGGCGATAAACGTTGCGAAGGCGCAACTGGCGAGCACCCCTAGACGAAAGGCCAGGTCAAGAGGACTCGAAACGGTGACGTCCGCATAACTCTGCTCTCCCAATCCGATGATCTCGCTGACCTTGAAGCTGGCTGTGGCAACCACGATCCAAAGCGCGAGTCTGGCTGCCCTGATCCAACCGGACCCCTGCAGCATCACGGCGTCCCGTTCGCCGACGATTCGCGCCGGGTAGTGCGTCGCAGAAGTCATCACCGGGTTCATTGTGGGTTCCATGGCAAATTACCCTCGCGACTCCGTGCAGGATTCCAATGCTTCTTCGACGGTGATCACGTCGGCACATGGTGCTGAGTTCAAGTCTGAAGCAAACGTCAGGGAATTGCGGCGAATGCCGCCTGACCGCAGGCGCCGGATCCACACGGCGGCCACGGCCGTCGTCATAACGCAGTACACCAGCAGGTCTCCGTAGACGGCTCCGCGAATACCGAAGCGCATCGCCAACGGAACTCCCACCACCACCGCACCGACCGCTCCCGCCACCGCGACAGCGGTCATCGCCGTCACGTTCTCAAGAGCGCGAAGCACCGAGTCGGAGACGGTCTTGAGGGCGAACAAAATACTTACAATCCCTAACGGCAGGAGCAGGGTGAAACGCAGGTCATACTTACCCGCATACAAATGATCGAAGATCTTGCCGCCCAGGGTAACGGCCGCGGCCGCCATCAGGATCGAGCCTGCGCAGAACGCACCGGCCGTGCGTAACACAATGCGATTGAAATCGGGCCTCTCCCGATTGCGGGCGAAGTACGACATCATGAGCACTCCCAGCGCGTTGTAGACCTGCACCAGAGGCAGCACGACATTCAGCAGGGCGCGGTACTCTCCGCATCGTTCCGGCGACAGTACGAAGAAGTAGATATAGTCGGGCAGCAGGCCAAGGAGCCCGGCCACGCTGGCCCAGCGGCCAAATCTCCAGTGCATCGACAGCTTCGGCGTAGGAGAGGTCCGATCGGGATAGGCATCTGTCAATCGAAGGCTGCGATGCAGGAGCGCCGCGACGCAGATCGAAGTGCCTCCAATGATGAGGCAGGCCGCAACCGGGTTATTGGCGAGATCTTTCCCGAAGACAAAGAGCAGGCTGGCAATGATCGCCAGGTAGACGGCGCCGGCCAGCGCCGCGTATTGCGGCTTGGCCACCAGGTAGGCCGTGCGGCGTGCAAACCAGAGGCGAAGCACAGCGGGGGCCGCGATCGCCCATCCCAGGTAGGCCGCAAAGGAGCCGTGGCCGGCGCCGGTGTGCGTGCGCACCAGGCCGACCCCGAGAAGCACTGCTGATAAGCCCAGGGCCGCGCACCAATGCAGCGCAATCACCCTCCGCACATAGGAGCGCTGGCTGGTATTGGCGGTCGATACGCCGTAGACCAGCATAGGATCAACAACGAACGGGCAGTAGACGGTAGACAAGAGAATAAACGCCGCGAACGCCGCGCTGAATTGCCCGAAGGCTGCCTCGGACATCTGGCGCGCAAGGATGGTGCTGACCGCAAAATTGCCGAGCGCGAAGAAGCCCTGGTCGCTGATGGCGCTCGCAGATTGGCCCAGCACGGCGCGCAGCCGCGGCAGGCCTACCCCGCCGATGGTTCGCGGGGCCACATTGCGCACGGCGGCTAAGTCTGTCTGTTGATCTGCGTCAGCTTTTAGCGTTTCCATCATCTTTGCACGGTGCGACTTCAGAACTCTCCTCCAGAGAGCTTGGTGTGTCTTTCCTTTAGAACCCCAAATACCGGGTTTCCGTTGGATCGTTGCTGCCGTTATCTAACCGGGAAACTCTCCATAACCAGTGCTCCCGCTCCCAGCTACTCAAAGCAACCGAAAGAGCTTCTCGGGAATCGGGAAGGTGCGATTGTTGAGCACGGTTCCCAAGCAGCCGTACCCCGGCCATGTCGAGTCGCTCTTTTGCTTCTGCTGTGGCGGCACGGCGCGTCTTATGCGCGTCAATGACGAGGACCGCAGCGTCGGCTACCGAACCGAGCGATTCAGCATCACTGGAAACGTGGGTCCCCGGCGCATCCATCAGCACATAGTCGAAGGCGCGGCTCAGTTGAGCCAGCACGTCCATGAGTTCGTCATGAGGTAACAGCGAGCCACGACTGTCGCTGAGATAGCGGGTGCGGCAAGCCACAGATTCCCGCTGACCTGCACGCACTGTCCGCATGCGGTGCCAAGCTTGTCGGAAAAGGAGACCATCTTCTCCCCCGCGAACATTTGCGACAGGCGGGCTGAGTCGATGTTGCCGTCGACCAGGCAGACGGGCTTACCCGTCAGTCCTGCAAGCGCGCGACCTACATTGACACAAACCGAACTGCTCCCGTTGTCATCGTCCACACCTATGAAGGCGACCTTGTGCGGAGCATTGGCTGTGTTGGTCAGGAAGATGTTGCGGACCAGCCGTAACATGGCCGGCTTTCTGGCCGCGCCAACCGGCGGTGTCCTTGCCCATCGAATTGGCCCGCCGAGGCCCGGGCGCGGACGCCGGCAGAGCCGTTTTCGCGCTCGCGTTCAATTTCCGTCAACACATCCACGTTCCGACTCATATGTTCCTCGCGTCAGTTGAAATCAAAAGGTTCAAAATCAGATTGTCCTCGTTTGTAAAGCGAGGGCCCAGGAACTGCGACCGAAACCGCATCAGGCTAAAAAAGCCGACATCCCCTGCACGAGTTCAGCTCGCTGAACCAGGCCCGGTCACGGCGTTTTCTCCCGCAGTCTCGCACTCATGTCGGCATCGGTCTACGCTTCGCCTTTCGGGAGTGCGCCCAGCACGGGAGTTCCCAGGAAGTACGCCAACTCGTCAGGAGTACGGAAGGTCGGGTCCATGAAATCCACCACGAAGGCCGTGGTCAGGCTGAAGGTACCGGCCACCAACAGCGTGAGAAAGGCGAGATTCATGCGCGAGCGATTGCGCAGCACCGGTACGGTTGGCGGCTCTGTAATGGCCACATTCAGAATGCCGCGTCGATCCAGGGCCTCGTTGATGCGGGCCTCTTCGCGCTTGCGCTCATAGAGAAGATAGTTCTCTTCCTGGGTTTTGACTGCCCGCTTCAAATCCTGCTGCAACATGCCTTCCTGGTCGATCTTCTGGGCCCTTGCGTGAAACTGCGCTGCCAGCGCGGCCGCTGTGCTGGCCCGGGCTTTCAGTCCCTCCGAGGTCCGCCTCGGCCTTGTTAAGGTCGCCCTGCACGGCCAGATAATTGGGATCCTGATCCGAAGACTGGTCCACGACTTTCTCGGTTTGTGCCGCCGCGATGGCACGATTGGCGTCGGCGATCTGCTGATCAACTTCCTGCACCAGGCGGAACGTGGGCTCGTACTTGGTCAGTAATTCAGTGCGTTTGAGCTCGAGAGTCAGGAGTGTGGACTTCAATTGTTGCAGGAGTTGGGGATTGTCGGCCTTCCGCTCGACCGTGGTCATCCGTTTCGGAAGGGTCTTTAATTCACCGCGCAGGGTTCGGATGCGCTGTTCTGTTTCACTCACCGCGGTCCTGGCCTGGTCGGAGGCGGTGTCGAACTCATTCGCCTGGCGCAGGGCGCCGTCGCGTTCAACGTCTGCCGATACCACTCCACTTTCCCTGGTGAAATCGGTCAGCTGCTTCTGGGCTTTATCCAGCCCGGACTGGTAGTAATTCGTCTCCTGGTCAAAAAAACCAAACTCATCGGTCGAATGATGTTCCTGGGTGTGCTTCTGAATATAGGCCGCGGCCATGGCCTGCAGCACCTGCGCAGCCTTCTCGGGGTCGCGCGAAGTGTAGCGCACTGTGATGATGTTGGATTTGTGCAGCGCGTCGATGTTCAGGTTTTTGTAGACTTCGCCCTCCGCCTTGGCGATGCGGACGTTGGTGCGCGGATCGTTCGCGGGTCCGGCCGCGCCGCTCAATCCCGTCGACACAACGACCTTCCGCAGCAGGTCGTCGCTGTTCAGCAATTCGACCTCGGTGTTGAGATCTTCTTCCGTTACCGCCTCGTTGCTGAACTGGACAGGCTCCGTCGCCGAGGAGCTGACGATTGAATTGGAGCGCTGCCGGCTCACCATGATCTTCATGTGGGCTTCATACTTCGCCCTCCACATGCCTGCAGCCACCGTCGCCAATACGACGAGGGCGAACGTCCCGAGAATGACATTCCGCTGCCGAAACAGGATGGCAATCAAGTCGCGTCGATTGGGAAGACGTCGGCGGAAGTGGCGTTCAATAGCGATTTCTTCTGTTTTCATGTCGCACCTGGCCTAAAAGGGTACGGGGCTGTAGTAGACGCCTACGCCGGTGTTGGGGCTGGGGATGTAGGGACGAATCTTGGAATACTTATTCTGCGGAACGTACACCACGTCGCCCGGTTCCAGGCGCAGATCCTCGGAAAGATTGTTGGTCGCCAGCAGCTTCTTGGAGTTCACGACCTTGGCCTCGAACCCTCCGCCCTCCACAGGACGATAGAGGACCACCTCCGAGTGCTTTGACTTCTCCGTAAAGCCCCCGGCGATCGCGACCGCCTCTGTGACGGTGAGGGCACTGCGCAGGTCGTATTTCCCGGGCCTTCCGACCTGCCCTGCGACGATGAAGTACGGCTTCTCCAAGTCTCGCGGGGCCACCGTGATCACCGGATCGTGAAGAATCTTCGCATATGCCGCCTTGAGCGTCTCGGTCAGTTCAGGAACAGTCTGCCCCTGGACGAAAACCGACCCCACACCCTTCAGGGTCACGTAGCCATCCGGCTGCACTACGACTGTCTGATTGAACTCAGGGGAGAAGGCGAACTCCATATCGAAGCTGTCTCCCCTGCGCAACTGGTAGCGGGGATTGCGTTCGTGCAGTCCTGCCGGCGTATCCGTCGAGTTTGCAGGAACGGAAGAGAGCATGTTCCCGGCTCCAACCGGAACGCTTTGGCCGAAGGCAGGAGCAGCGAGCAGGGCCAGGCACCCAGCGAGTACAAGTGTTGTGTGTTTCATTAGAATTTCACTCCATCCCAATGCCGTCTCATCCGTTCCCCTTCCTGAAACTTCGCGGCCTCCACTGACAATCGTCGCTCGTATCGGCTCCCCGGAGATCGCATCCTAGAGCCCTTTCATCGCGAAGACGATGGTATGCAGCAGAATTGCCATATCCATGAAAAAGTTCCGGTGCCGGATGTAATAGAGATCGTACTGAATGTTCTCATGGATCAAAAACGCGCGGTCCGCACTGATCTGCCACAAGCCGGTGAGACCAGGGGTTACACTCAGCCGTTCCGCGTGCCGCTCGTTGTAGCGCTCGACAATAAACGGCATCTCGGGTCGTGGTCCGACCAGGGACATTTCGCCCTTGAGAATATTGATCAATTGGGGCAGCTCATCGAGGCTGGTGCGGCGCAGCCAGCGTCCCACGCGCGTGATACGCGGGTCATAGGAGTCGGTGGGATGGAATCCAAACTTGGGCGCATCCACCTTCATCGACCGAAACTTATACAGGTTGAAGCGCTTTCCCCCGCGGCCTACCCGCGTCTGGCAAAAAAACGCAGGCCCCTTCGAGTCGATGCGGATGAGGATGGCAAGCACCGCCCACACGGGAAGCATGAGCAGGATCAGAATCAGGGATGTACAGAAGTCCATGGCGCGCTTCGCAGCTTCATAGCCGACCTTGGAGGCGCGCTGGCCGAGCGATGCGATGAGCACACCATCGATATCAACATAGTTTGCAAATGTCTCAGGCCCGCACGTCAGCTGTGGAACAAAGGCGGCCTTGGCGCCTGCATTGAACGCGGTTCCTGTGATCTCGTTCAGGCGTCCCGCGGCGATCGAGGGAATGCCTACGACGATAAGACTGACACCCAGGTCCCGAATCATGTCGCTGGTCAAAGGGCCGGCAATCACAGGGGCGGAACGCTCACGCTTGTATCCGCTTTCGTAAACATGCTTGCCCGCAAGTCTGCGATCATCATCGACCACTGCAACCGGATTCAACCCCACCTTCGGTGACCGCGCCAGCGCCGAAAATATCTGCCGTCCGGTGAATCCGGCGCCGTAGATTAGTACGTTCTGCACCGCATATCCGCGACTGTGCATGTTCTGGATCAAACTGAAGACCAACTGCTTTTCAGCGATGAGGAGCAGCGGGACAAAGACTGCCGCAAGCACGACGATCCAGCGCGAAAATGGGTGCGAAAAAAAGAAAGAAATGGCAAACAGGATACCGAAGGCCTTGGCCGATACGCGTAGAATGCACTCCGTTTCGCGAATACGCAACAGGCTGCTTACCTGGCGGTAGGCACCTTCGTGACCGAGCATGGTGACAAACGTCACTGCGAAAATAAAGCCGACGGTCAGGACGGCGCTGGCTGGATACTGCAGACGCTTGCCGACATCGAGAACCCGGTAGACATAGGACGCCAGCATCGCGGCGGCCATCACAGCAGCTATGTCTATCACCCGCTCGAGAACGGATACGGCCCCGTCGAATCTCTCGCGGTCCGGATTCTCCCGCACCAGGGCCGGGAACCGCCTGCTCGCCATTGCCGGATCGTTAAATTGTGCTGAACCCATGGTTTTTTCCTTGACTCAGTACGAAACTCATTCCGTCGCTGACGCGGAGTGCGAGCAATTCCTGCTCAGTGCAGTCGGCTTTGATCTGAGCGATGCGGGGAGATTTGACTTTCGAAGTGGTCTGCACGAGGTTCCCATCGATCTAGCCATGATCAAGGTCAGGATGGCGCGTGAGGCAGGCTTGGCTTGCAAAGGCCGCTACGCAGTCGGAGAATCATGAACGGTTCATGAAAATTGGTGCAACTTACCGCCCTACAGAAAAGAGAGTGTTAAAACTGTTCGGGTCCGAATTCCAAAAAACTTTTGATGACAAATGACCGCCCGAGAACTTAGCATGATCGAGTTCGAACTGCGGTTGCTTCTGTTTCTAAATGAGTAAGGCGTTCCATACCATTTGCCCGATCGCCCTGCTTCGATCCGAAGATGCCGCTTCGAGGAGTGTTTCAGGCCTTAGGTTCACGACGGTTTACCTCTGTTAAGATGCCGACCAAATAGGTATGGATGTTTCCTGTCCCAAAAGGGAAGTGGCTGACTTAGCGGGGTATCCATCTATCCTATATCGCGGGAAAAACATAGAAAAGAGAATTCTGATCGCATGGCCTGCAACTAAAGGCTCAGGAATGTCTCAGCGCGCCCGCTTGCGACAAGGACTTGACCGCTCGTTTCGTGAGCCAGTCCGCAGTGTAAATTCATCCTTCGAAAGAATAGAGTCTGATAAGACTTTAAAGGCGATTTGACCAAAACTTATCATGGCAAAGAATCACAGGTGAGAAGAAGGGGCAACCTCCCTCGCAGTATGTGCATCACAACCAATTAGCGTTCCGGCGGCGGCCCTCCCTCTTCATCGCCAAATTAATGATACTCGCGACAATATACGGAGTCTTACGCTCCTGCAGACGGATCAGCATCGATGAAGAGTCAAGTAAACGGTAAGGCGCGCCTCGCATCTTGCCCGCAATTCGAGAGGTTTGCCTGCCCTCCGTGCCGGCATCTTTGCTCGCACGGATCCTCCGCTCCTGGATTGGACGTTACCGACTCTTCGATGATTATTCCGAGCGATGGACTGGAGAGGGCCGACCTTCCCAGGTCCAGCTTCCTGGTTGGCGTGATCTTGGGGACCTTGCTCGCGTTGAGTCTCTCGTTTTTGACCGGCTGCATGACGGTCGAGGCGGTCGGGGTTTCGCCCCTGGTCGTTACCTGGGGAAGCGTCCAGGTTGGTTCGAAAAGCACTCCGCAGGTCGTCACGCTTTCCAATGGCGGCTCGGGCCCGATCAGCATCACCAGCATTGCGATTTCGGGAACCAACGCGGGCGATTTCTCGATCTCGAGCAGCACCTGTGGCTCAACTCTTGGAGCTACCTCGAATTGTGCGATCACGCTGATATTTGCCCCCTCGGCGGCCGGCAGTCGATCGGCGACGCTCACGTTCCAGCATTCCGGAGTCAATCCGGTTGAAACCGTAACGCTGTCGGGTAGCGGCGCGAGCCAGGGCGCATCGACAATCCTCACAGTGGCGCCAGGTAGCCTCTCATTCGGCTCAGTCAACCTGGGGTCCGGTAGTGCGAGCCAGACGGTGACGGTGCAAAATCCCGGAGCCACCGCAATCGCTGTGAGCAATGTATCGATCATTGGCGCAGACCCGTCTGACTTTGCCGTCACCACCAACAGTTGCGGCGCAAGCGTGGCCGCGTCTGCGGGCTGCACAGTCAGCATCATCTTCAACCCCACCGCCGCAGGTTCGCGGACGGCTACGCTCACGCTTACAGATGCGGCGGGAAACAGCCCCCAGACGGTAGCTCTTGCAGGAACGGGTTCGGCGGCGAGTACGGCAAACGCGACCGTCGCTCCGCGAGCCTGACCTTTGCAGCGACTACTGTCGGAACCACCACGGCAGCCCAGTCGGTCACGCTGACCAACGGCGGAACGACCGCCATCCGCCATCAGCCAGCGTAGCGCTTTCGGGTACGAATGCCGGCGACTTCGCCATTGCCGGCAACACCTGCGGGGCGAGTCTGGCTGGGTCAGCCAATTGCACGGTGGGCATCACATTCAAGCCGACCGCTAGTGGCTCGCGGACGGCCACGCTGACGTTTACGGATGCTGCGGGAAACAGCCCGCAGACGGTAGCTCTGTCAGGAACGGGTTCCTCGGCGAGTGCGGCAAACGCAACGGTCGCACCGACCAGTCTCACCTTTGCATCGACCACGGTCGGAACCACCAGCGTCGGCCCAGTCGGTCACGCTGACGAATGGCGGTACGGCTGCCATCAGTATCGCCAGTGTTGCGCTCTCAGGAACGAATGCCGGTGACTTTATTATCGCCGGCAACACCTGCGGAGCGAGTCTCGCCGGATCGGCCAACTGCACGGTGAGCATTACCTTCAAGCCGACAGCGACCGGCTCGCGGACGGCCACCCTTACCTTTACTGATGCGGCAGGGAACAGCCCGCAGACCGTGGCTCTGGCGGGCAGCGGTTCATCGGGGAGTGCGGCGAATGCCACGGTATCTCCAACCGGCCTCACCTTTGCAGCCACCGCGGTGGGAACCACCACGGCGGCTCAGTCGGTCACGCTGACAAATGGCGGTTCGACGGCAATTAGTATCGCCAGCGTTGCCCTGTCAGGGACCAATGCCGGCGACTTCGCAATTGCCAGCAACACCTGCGGAGCAAGCCTGGCTGGGTCAGCCAACTGCACGGTCAGTATCACGTTCAAGCCGACCGCCACGGGCTCGCGGACGGCCACGCTGACGTTTACGGACGGAGCGGGAAACAGCCCGCAGACGGTAGCTCTTTCAGGAACGGGTTCCTCGGCGAGTGCGGCAAACGCAACGGTCGCACCGACCAGTCTCACCTTTGCATCGACCACGGTCGGAACCACAGCGTCGGCCCAGTCGGTCACGCTCACCAATGGCGGCACGACCGCCATCGCCATCACCAACGTGGCGCTTTCGGGTACGAATGCCGGCGACTTCGCGATTGCCAGCAACACCTGCGGAGCAAGCCTGGCTGGGTCAGCCAACTGCACGGTCAGCATCACGTTCAAGCCAACCGCTACGGGCTCGCGGACAGCCACGCTGACGTTTACGGATGCGGCGGGAAACAGCCCCCAGACCGTGGCTCTGTCAGGCACTGGTTCGCGGCGAGTGCGGCAAACGCAACGGTCGCACCGACCAGTCTCACCTTTGCGGCGACCACAGTCGGAACCACCACGGCAGCCCAGTCGGTCACGCTGACCAACGGCGGCACGACCGCCATCGCCATCAGCAACGTGGCGTCTCGGGTACGAATGCCGGCGACTTCGCGATCGCCAGCAACACCTGCGGAGCAAGCCTGGCGGGATCGGCGAGCTGCACGGTCAGCATCACGTTCAAGCCGACCGCTACGGGCTCGCGGACAGCCACGCTGACGTTTACGGATGCGGCGGGAAACAGCCCGCAGACCGTAGCTCTGTCAGGAACCGGTTCGGCGGCAAACGCCACGGTTGCGCCAACGAGCCTCATCTTTGCAGCAACGACAATCGGCACCACGACCGCGGCTCAATCGGTCACGCTGACCAACGACGGCACGACCAACATCAGCCTCGGCTTCGCGCTTTCCGGCACGAATGCCGGCGACTTCGCGATTTCCGGCAACACCTGCGGACCCATTTTGGCCGGCTCCGCGACCTGCACGGTCAGTATCACCTTCACGCCGACCGGCGACCGGCACGCGAACAGGCACGCTGGTTTTTAACGATTCGGCAGGAAACAGCCCGCAGACCGTAACCTTGTCCGGTACCGGTTTGGCTGCCAACGCAACAGTTTCGCCCACCAGCCTCACCTTCGCAGCGACCACGGTAGGAACAGCGAGGGCCGCTCAATCCGTCACCTTGACCAATGGTGGACCGGCGGCCATCAGCATCAGTGGCGTCTCGCTCTCGGGAACCAATGCGGGCGACTTCGCGATCGTCACCAACACCTGCGGAGCCAGCCTTGCCGGATCGGCGACCTGCACGGTCAGCATCACCTTCACGCCGTCGGCGACCGGCACGCGCACCGGGACACTGACCTTTACGGATGCAGCCGGAAACAGTCCGCAGACGGTAGCCTTGTCCGGAACCGGTACGCTCGCCAATGCAGTCCTTGCGCCGACCAGCCTGACGTTTGCAGCCACAGCGGCTGGAACAACCAGCGCGCCTCAGGACGTGACGCTGAGCAACAGCGGTACAGGCGCCATTACGATCAACAGCATTGTCTTCACCGGCGCCAACCCCGGCGACTTCGCCATCTCCAGTAATTCGTGCGGCACAACCCTGCCGCCGCTCTCCAGTTGCACTGTCGGGATCGACTTTACTCCGGCCGCGCTGGGGACGCGTACAGCGACGATCACCTTCACCGATTCCGCGGGCAACAGCCCTCAATCCGCCACATTGACCGGTAGCGGGATCGACTCCGGCGCTACGGTGGCCCCGACGAACCTCAATTTCCCGGCAACCGCAGTTGCGGCCACCAGTGCGCCATTGTCGGTCACATTAACCAACAACGGCCCCGTCGCCCTCCCGATCAGCAGCATCAACGTCGCCGGCACCAACCCATCCGACTTCTCCATCGCAAGCAACACCTGCGGCACGAGCCTGCCGGGTTCCGGCACTTGCACCTTGTCCGTCACGTTCACTCCCACGGCAACGGGACGTCGCACCGCCACGATCACCTTCAGAGACTCGGCCAGCAACACTCCGCAGGTCGTTGGGCTTTCCGGAACCGGAGGGTCATCCACGGTCCTCGTATCGCCGGCGATCCTGACCTATCCTCCCACCAACGAGGGCTCTACCACCCCCGGCCAGGTCGCCATCCTGACCAACAGCGGTACGACCGCGGTCGCCATCAGTAGCGTCACCATTACCGGGCCCGGGAGCGCTAGCTTCTATATCATCAACAACACCTGCGGATCGAGCCTGGCGGCATCCTCACAGTGCAGCGTAGCGGTGGTCTTTCAGGCCGAACGCTCTCGGAGCGCTCACGGCGACGCCTCAACTTCAACGACGCAGCCAATGGCAGTCCGCAGACGGTCATTCTCAACGGGACTGGCGGCACAAGTACGTTCTCCATTCAACCGCAGAAACCGACCGTCTCCGTGAATGGCACCCTCCAGTTCACGGCCACGGCGGCTGTCACCTGGGCAGCAACCTGCGGCACGATCGGGGCGACTTCGGGTCTGTATACCGCACCATCGACCCCAGGAACCTGCACCGTTACCGCAACCGACGGCGCAGTTCCCCCGTCCAGCGTCTCCACCACCGTGACGGTTACGAATGGTCCTGCAAGCGGCACCCTGGCTGTCTACCCCGATTCCGCCTCCGTGGCCGCCGGCTCCGAACAGGTGTTTCAGGCGCAGCTTTCCGGCGTTCCCGACACCCATTCGCTGACCTACAGCATTGATGGCGTTGTGGGGGGGAACGCGACCGTGGGTTCAGTGACGAACCAGGGCGTCTACACCGCTCCACTGGCTACGGTGCCCAACTTCATGAATTACCATCATGCTCACGGTCACCGATAACTGCCCTCGGCACGTCGGCGACCGCCGAGATCTGGGTCTTCCCCGGGGTGAGCGTGGACTTCGGCTCGCGCGCCGCAAATGCAAACCCTGTGCCGTCAGGCCTTTTCGCAGCCCAGCGCCTGGAGTCTATGCGCACGGCGGCAGATCTGGACCTGATTACGGCCGGCGGCATCACCTACGGGCGCACCTATGCCCTGATTCCAACGGTGTTCCAGACCAGCACGCCCAACTGGACTTCAATCGACGGCACCATCCGACGCATCGCCGCAGGGGTGTGCACGGGTCATCCTGCAGATGTATCAGACCCCGCCGTGGCTGCAGCCCGCGACAGACGGGTGCGGAACCGGAGACCTTTATTCGCTGCCCACCGACCTGAATGCCTGGGGGTCGATCGCCGCGCAGTACGTGCAGCACATGGACGCAACCTTCCCGGGCGTGGTGACCGACTACGAGATCTGGAACGAACCGAATACCGCCTCGTTGTGTGTTGATCCCTCCGTCAGCTTGACGCGACTACATGGCGCTCTACTCCGCCGCCGCTCCGCAAATGAAGGCACAAGCCCAGGCCGATGGTGCGACCATCAACGTTGGCGGACCGGCAACCGCCGGATTGCAGGGCACCTGGATCTCGGCGATGCTGAGCGATCCCACCATCTCGAAGAACATCGATTTCGTGAGCTATCACCAGTACCTGCTGGGGCCGGCGCAGCTCGGGGCTCAATGGGACACCTATAACGGCACGCCGTCTGTCTACCAGAGCACGCAGGACAGCACGCAGGGACCTGCCCAGAACCTTACATACGCCAGTTCGCTGGTCGCAGCCGGTAAACAACCCCAAGGCAAAAACCTGCCGATCAATATCACCGAGTACAACCTGAACTGGCAGTTTCAGAAGGATTGTTGCCGCAATGACTTCACGTACGGACCACTCTGGAATGCACTCTGGGTCGCGGACCTGCTGAATGTGCCCTTCGCTTACACGGGGGCCCCGAATCTGCTGCTGCACCACATGGTCTATTACGCCGCCACGGCGCCTCCGTACTTCTGCCTCGCCGGCAGTATGACGCCAACATGGACTGCAGTTATCCGAACGGGAGCGCACCCCAGCCGTATCCGCAGTACTTCACCTACCAGTTGCTGGGGGCGAACAACTACCTCGGCCTGCAAAACGGCGGATACATGGCCGCATCCATCTCCCCGCCCACGCTGGGCAACGGTCTTGTCGTGACGGCGTTCTTTACGGCAAACCTTGATGCCGTCGTGCTGATCAATCCCAGTCAGTACACGTACGCCAATTTGCCCATCACCGTAAGCAATACCGGCTTCAGCTCGGCGCAGGGGACTCTGTTCCAGATCGCCGGCGGTCGTGCCATTCAGTCTTCGAGCGTATCGCTGCAGCCGCAGGCGGGGACCTCTTACACAACAACGGTCACCATTGGGCCTTACTCGGTGCAGGCGATCTCGATACACCCTTGAGTCAGCTCACTGGTGAATCGAATTCGAGCTCAGGCCGCAGTTGGTGCGGGCCCGGCAATCGAACGATCTTGGTTGGCCGGCCCATACGGGACGTGCACAGAATTCAAGGCTTTCCGCAAAAAAACAAAACGCTGCTCCAAGTCTTGATGAATCACGCGGCCAGTGGGGTGCGCCCGGAAAGCAAAACATCATAGCCACGGGGTCTCCTTGACGCGAAGCGACAGCATCTCAATAATTGGTTCCGGGACCCATGTGCAATGGTATGGGTGATGGCTCGATTCCTGAGGATCAAACGACCAACGAACGCTTTCCCTGACCACACCCGTAATCTTCAAGGCCTGACCCGCCTCGGCTGCCTTTCAAGCGCACCCCACGAAGACAGCACCCGAAATAAATCCGGAGGTCCAACTTGTATGCGCACGTCCTTTGTATTTCTGTGCCTTTTTCCCCTGATCCCCGTCGCGTTTGTTCCCGTTTCCGCAGCCCAGGCTCCAGGAGCGATCACCACCTATGCCGGAGATGGCTACGGAGCACCCAACAGCGGAGGATTCGCCGGCAATAACGGCCCAGCAGTCGATGCGGAACTGTTTACGCCGGTTGGTGTTGCCCTGGATTCGGGCGGAAACCTGTATATCGCGGATCTCAACAACTCCTGCATTCGCAAAGTAACGGCCTCTACCGGCGTCATCACCACGGTGGCCGGAGTGTGCGGCAGCTCCGGTTCCTCGGCCGATGGGGTAGCGGCGACCGGTGCCGATCTTGTTTCTCCAACCGGTGTGGAGGTAGATCACTTCGGTAATCTGTATATCTGCGATAGCGGCGACAACCGCATTCGCAAGGTCACCGCGGCCACGGGCATCATCACGACTGTTGCCGGAGATGGCACCCGGGGGTACTCCGGCGACGGAGGTCTCGCGACCGGCGCACAATTGCGCGGTCCCGACGGCATCGGTCTCGACAGCTCCGGAAATCTCTACATTGACGATTCTTTCAACAATCGGATCCGCAAGGTATCCGCTTCCACAGGCATTATCACCACGGTCGCAGGCACCGGTTCGGCTGGCTATAGCGGAGACGGGGGGCTGGCCACTGCGGCCACAGTGAACAGCGCGACGGGTCTGGCCGTCACGGCAGGCGGCGATTTCTATTTCCTCGATCAGAACAGCGCGGTGGTGCGCAAGGTGACTGCCGCAACCGGCATCATCTCAACCGTGGCCGGCGATAATACGTGGGGCTTTTTGGGTGATGGAGGTCCGGCGACCAAAGCGGCCATCGACGATGCGGGCGGCGTCGCTGTGGATAGCGTCGGCAACTTGTACATCGCCGATACCTTCAACCAGAGGATTCGCAAGGTGGAAGCCGCGACCGGCATCATCACGACGGTGGCCGGCGACGGGGTGCAAGGCTTCGCGGGCGATGGAAGCCCCGCTCTGATTGCCCAGTTGAACGTTCCTTCCGGACTCGCGGTGACGGCGGCGGGCGACTTTTACATCGCAGATTCAGCCAACAACCGGATTCGCAAGGTGTTTGCCGGTGGAAAGGCGGAGAGCTTTATCGCGCTCCCGCTTCCATACTTCCCCCAGCTCTATGACCGATCGATCGACCTCAGCGCAAAGGTTACAGGCTTGCCGGGCCTGCCCGCACCGACCGGAACCGTCACTTTCTACGATGGCTCGACAATGCTCGGCACAGCCCCACTTGATTCCGCTGGGGTGGCCAGCTTCACCATCGATACGCTCAGTGTCGGCACTCACCCGATCACTGCGTCCTACAACGGCGATACGCATTACGCTCCCAGTGCCGCACTGGAGGGTTACACCTATCCGCTCACGGTTGCGTCTGCGGCCGCCGCTCCGCCGGTCTTCAGCCGACGGTCAGGGATCCACAATTTAAACCTTCAGGTTACGCTCATCGACAGCAGCCCGGGGGTGACCATTTACTACACCACCAACGGAAGCACCCCGGTTCCTCCGAGTTTTACCTCCAGCGGAGCTCTGATCGCACCAGGGAACGCCACGCCGTACGTCGGCGCAATCACCGTCGAAACGGCGCAAACCATCAAGGCCATTGCGGTTGGGGGCCAGTACGCGATGGGCTCCATGTCCAGTGCGTCCTACATCATCCAGCTCCCTTACGAAGCTCCTTTGCCGACAGGCGAATGGGCCTGGGAGAGCGGCGGCGACAATGTGGGCCTCAATCCGATGCAGCCCTGCGGGTATGGCCCCGGGTCAGTCGGCCTGAACGGCGTGTACGGGCAACCGGGTATTGCCGCTGCCGGAAATACGCCGGGAGGACGGCGCAGTTCCGTGAAGTGGACTGACAATCAGGGCAACTTCTGGCTCTTCGGCGGCTTTGGAGTGGATGCGGCAGACCAGTGCGCGGAGCTCAATGACCTGTGGAAGTTTGATCCTTCGACCCGGGAGTGGACCTGGATGAGCGGTAGTTCAGCGCCCGCCAATCTCTCTGTCGCAGGCGAATACGGCACACTGGGACAATTCGCCGCGGCGAACGTTCCCGGCAGCCGAGAACTGGCCATGACCTGGACCGACGGGGCGGGACATCTCTGGCTGTTCGGCGGATACGGCTACGACGCGGGCGGCTCGGCCGGCAACCTGAACGATCTCTGGGAGTTCGATCCAGCCACGCGCCAGTGGGCGTGGATGGCCGGCAGTAAGTTGCGCAACCAATCGGGAATCTATGGCGTGCTGCGTGCACCAGCGTCGGAGACCGCACCCGGGGCCAGGTGGGGAGGGGTCAGCTGGATCGACAAGAACGGCGCCCTGTGGCTGTTCGGTGGAGATGGCTTCGATTCGGACGGCATGAGTGATCTACTGAATGACCTTTGGAAGTTCGACCCGGTCACGCGTCATTGGACATGGATGGGGGGAAGCGCACGCATCGATCAAGCCGGAAATTACGGCAGGCTGGATGTCGCTGCCTCAACCAACGTTCCGGGAGCGCGCCAGGGAGACGTCGTCTGGACCGACCCCGGCGGCCACGTTTGGCTCTTCGGAGGCCTGGGCGAGAGCGGCTCGGGTGCTCCGCCAGGAATGCTTGACGATGTGTGGAAGTTGGATTTGAACACACTGGACTGGACCTGGGTCGGTGGTCTCGACACGGTAGGCAGTTACCAAGGTCCGCAATGGCCCGGCAATGTCGGGGTTTACGGCAAGCTCGGAGTTCCTGACCCCGGAAATACTCCCGGCAGCCGTGTTTCCCCGGCCGCCTGGACCGATGCCAAAGGAAATTTCTGGCTCTTGGGGGGGTCCGGCTTCGATTCCGAGGGCAATTCAGGAATTCTGAATGACATGTGGGAGTACGTCCCCGCCAAAAAGCTTTGGGCCTGGATGGGCGGAAGCGCCACGGCTCCTGTCAACCAGCCATTGATTGGAAGGT
Source organism: uncultured Acidobacteriaceae bacterium (assembly GCA_963737665.1). Taxonomy (GTDB): domain Bacteria; phylum Acidobacteriota; class Terriglobia; order Terriglobales; family Acidobacteriaceae; genus Telmatobacter. The sequence continues at coordinate 240,812 of CAVTTW010000008.1, read as the reverse complement.
ATGGTCAATACGGAGTTCCAAATTCTGGCAATTCTCCCGGGTCGCGCCTGCCCGCTGCCAGCTGGACAGACCGCTTCGGAAACCTCTGGTTGTTTGGAGGAGAGGGCTACGACTCCGTTGGGGTAGACGGCCTGTTGAATGATCTTTGGAAGTACTCCTCGCCGGAAAAATAGGCGGAACGTCGGGGTTTAACTCCTGGCTGCGCGCCGCCGTCTTCCGCTGATCAAGTAGATCGCGGCGCGCAGGTCGAGCAGCGGATCATCCGATGGCTCGATCCCTTCGACGCGCGGAATCGGATCGAAGATGATGTGTTTCTGCTCGCCGGGCGTATCGTCAACCACTGCGTTCAGTTCCAGCGTGCCCAGGTCGATCACTTCGCGTGTCTCCGGCCAGTGAATCGTTGCGTCGTCAACCGTATCCTCCGCCCCGGCTACCTGCACCCGTATGTTGAAGCGCACCGGCTGCTTCGCGACCCGCGCCGCAATCTCGTCGAAGTGATAGTTCGGAGAAAGCTGCGCCACCTGTTCGTCGGACAGATAGTCGGCGCCCAGTTCCGGGACAATGCGGTAGCGGCCGAACTTCTTCACGCCTGCGGCGTTGGTGAAGGCAAAAGCCGTCACCCCGTAGTAAGTCTCCCGCGCCAGGCTGGAGGGAAAGGGCTTGGGTGTCTGCACGAACGCCAAGGCGCCCGGATGAGTTCCGAGGAACTTCTCAATCGGCTTCGGCGACGGCACGTCGGGGCCGCTGGCAACCGCCGCCCGCAGGAATTCAAGAAACTGGTAGCCGTCGCGCGTGGGGAAGCCATCAGTCGAATGGCTGACGATATCGGTGTGTACGTGTTCGGCAAGATTGAATCGAATGGCGAAGCCGCGCGGGTTGGCGTCGGGCAGGTTGTCCGGCATGTCCGGCAACCCGGTCGAGTTGGAGAAGCGCGCCGTGACGGCGGTCGTGGGCCGGGTCACGTGCGGCGCGTTGGTCAGATCCGAGGCGCCGGCGGCCGGAGTGAACTTTCCGGTGAGCATCAGGCCTTTCGCGTGAGCGGGGCGGAAGCCCGGGTGCAGACCGAACATCTGGTCAAACTGTTGCAGCAGATCGTTGGCGAGAGCGACGACACGTTGGTCCTGGGGAAGCGGCATAACAGGGTCTCCAGAGTGAAATCAGCAGCAGCGGCTGTCTTGCAGATGATCGGCGCCCTGGTCGGACGCCATTTATCTGTGTCCGGGTTCGACATGCACCACGAATCATACCTCGGAGGGCGTCCAGGTGGCTCTCGCATTGACGCTGGGTCGCGTGCGCCGTAGGCTCGTATTTATGGAATTTAAAGTGAGTGAACTGGAGCGGGATCCGATCGATTTCGATCTCCAGTTGGAGCCCGGGTCGCTGGACCTGGGAGGCGAGGCAGAACAGGCTGGACCGCTGGCGACCTCCGGCCGGGCCGAGGTGATGCACGAGCACCGCGGGCCGAAGGAGATCGTGGCCGATATCCGGCTGCAGGGGCCATTTTGACGGGCAATTTCGAGGTTCCCTGCGCCCGGTGCGTCGAGCCGGTGACGATCCCGCTGGAGTCGGACTTCGACCTGATCTTTCGGCCGGTGGGGGCGGATTCCGAGGCGCCGGAACGGTCGATTACGGCACCGGAAACGGAAATCGGGTATTATCAAAAAGACAGTCTGTTGCTTGAAGATGTGCTGCGGGAGCAGGTGCTTTTGTCCCTGCCGGTCAGGACGCTGTGCAAGCCTGACTGCAAAGGACTTTGCCCGCGCTGCGGCCAGAACCGCAACAGCCAGGCGTGCTCCTGCGATGAGGGTCCGAGCGACCCCCGCTGGGAGGCGCTGGCCGGACTCCGCGGCCGGATCAAGTCCTGAGAAATAGATCCCGAGAGAATCAGGGTGTTTCACCCGTGCCGGAAGGCGTCTGAGACCGTTTGCGGTCTGAAGCTGGACGGAGCTGAACAGCGGGTGAAGACACGAAAGGAATTGCACCATGCCGAATCCGAAAAGGCGCCACTCGACGCGCCGCACCGCCCTCCGCCGCTCCCACGACTTTCTGACCGCGGTCGGTGTCTCCGAGTGCCCCAACTGCCACGAGAAGAAGCTGCCCCATCGCGCCTGCCCCAAGTGCGGAGCCTACAAGGGCCGCGCGGTTCTGGACATCAAGGAAGCCGCCAAGTAGTCAGATTGAGCCCCGATGCTCATTGATATCGCGCTTGACGCAGTAGGTTCCGACAAAGCACCCGAGCCCGAGATTCGCGGAGCGATTCTCGCGTGCCGGGCTTTGCCTGTTCGGGTCCATCTGATCGGGCCGGAGCCGGAGCTGCGCGATCTTCTCGACGAGCATCTCGAAAACGAAGACCTGCCCATCGTCATCCACCATGCCTCGGAACGCATTGGCATGGACGAGAAGGCGGCGCACGCGGTTCGCACCAAAAAAGACAGCTCCATGCGCGTGGGCCTGAAGATGGTGCGGGAGCGCAAGGCCGCCGGCTTTGTGACCGCCGGCAATACCGGGGCGGCCATGGCCACGGCCAAGATGGTGCTGGGCGCGCTGCCCGGCGTCGATCGGCCCGCGCTGGCCACGCCCATGCCCACCTCCAAGGGCAATCCCTGCGTGCTGCTGGACGTGGGCGCCAATGTGGATTGCAAAGCGCACAATCTGGAGCAGTTCGCCGTGATGGGCGAGATGTACGCCCGCAGCGTGCTCAAGGTAAAGGAGCCGCGCGTCGGCCTGCTCTCGATCGGCGAAGAAGAGACCAAGGGCAACGACCTGACCCGCGAAGCATTTGCCGCTGCTCAAATCGCTGCCCATCAAGTTCATCGGCAACGTCGAGGGGCGCGACATCTTCAACGGCCATGCCGACGTGATTGTTTGCGATGGCTTTGTGGGCAATGTGGCGCTCAAGACCAGCGAGGGCATCGGCAGGTTTGTGCGCGAGGTGCTGCGCGAGTCGCTCACCAAGACGGTTACGGCCAAGGTGGGCGCGCTGCTATCCCGGCAGGCATTCAACGATTTCCGCCGCCGGCTGGATTACACCGAGTATGGCGGAGCGCCGCTGCTGGGCGTGCGCGGGGTGTGCATCATCGGGCACGGATCGTCGAACGACAACGCCATCTTCAACGGCATTCGCGTGGCCTACGAGTTTGCCAAGGCCGGGACCAACGAGCGCATCGAGCGCGAATTTGCGGCGCGCCCGCAGCGCGCGGCGAATGGCTCGGAGGAGACTCCTGATGCCACCATTCACTAGCGGCTTGCTCTGATGCCGTCCGAGCCAAAACCTTTTGCCGTGGATCCCCGCGTGCTCGAACTGTTGGCCTGCCCGGCGTGCCGAGGTCGGCTGCAACTCGCGAGCGTGTCGCTCACGTGCACGGCGTGCAGCCGCGATTATCCAATAGTCGATGGGATTCCGGTGCTGATAGTCGATCTCGCCGAGCCTTTGCGGACGGAATAATCGACTCGCCGGCAGGTGCTTTACCTGAACAGATCCACGATCTCCGACATGTAAAGTGTTTCATCGGCAAAGGTGAAGGTCCCGTGGTCGCGAACTTCGCGAGCGGCATGCACAAACGCAGTCATCGCAGCTCGGGCAAACCCTGAGCCAACGCTGATGCGCCGGACTCCCAGGGCGCCTAGCTCCCTGACCGAGAGCGGCGCCGTTCCTTTGAGCCCCATGAGGACGTTCACCGGTTTACCGACCGACGCGCAGACGGTGCGGATATCCTCGGGCGCAGTGATTCCCGGGGCGTAGAGGACTTCCGCTCCCGCGGCTTCAAAGGCCTGCAGGCGCCGAATGGTGTCATCGAGGTCGGGCCGGCCGTGTAAGTAGTTTTCCGCCCGCGCCACGATCATGAACGGGAAGGGGAGAGCGTGGGCTGCAGCCGAGGCCGCGGCGATGCGTTCGACGGCGTGCTGGAAATCATAGATGGGATGCCCGGGATCGCCGGTGGCGTCTTCGATCGATCCGCCCACCAGCCCGGCATCCTCTGCGGCCATCCGAATGGTTTCGGCGGCGTCTTCGGGACGGTCCCCGTAGCCGTTTTCAAGATCGGCGGCGACGGGCAGTTCGGTCGCGCCGGCGATGGATTTGGCGTTGGCCAGCGCTTCCTCACGGCTCACGCTCCCAGTGCCGTCGCGGCGGCCTAGTGAGAAGGCGAGCCCGGCGCTGGTGGTGGAAAGGGCCAGAAAACCAAGACCGGTGAGCACCCGCGCCGTCCCGGCATCCCACGGATTAGCGATGACAAACGGCTCTGGACGCTGGTGCAGAGCAAGAAACTTCGCCGCTTTTTCCGCCTGCGTTGGCACTGGATGCTCCTCTCGAAAATCCCTGCGGGCTACCGGCGATTGTAAAACGGCAGCACGATCAGTGCCGCGAAGGCGATAGCGGCGATCAGGGCCAGCGCCATGAGGCTGTAAATCAGCACCAGGTTCGGACCCGCGATTCTCCTCGTTCGTCCTCTCGAGGCGCGACGGGTCGCTGCGGCTCACTCATATTTGAGCGATTCGACGGGGTCCATCTGGGCGGCGCGTGTGGCGGGAACCGTGCCGAAGACGACTCCCACGATCATCGCCGCGGCCAGGGCAATTGCCACCGACCAGCCGGAGATGGGCAGCGCGTAGTCGGTGAAAAATCGGATCGAGAGCGGGACGGTGAGGCCGACAATGATGCCGACGATGCCGCCCGCGAGCGAGATGATGACGGCCTCGGCCAGGAACTGGAGCTGAATCTCCCGGTACGTGGCGCCCAGCGCCTTGCGGATACCGATCTCGCGGATGCGGGCGCGCACCGTGGCCAGCATGATGTTCATGATGCCGACGCCGCCAACCGCCAGCGTCACCGTGGCTACCATCACCAGCACGGCGGTCAGGATGTTGGAGATGGTCGCCGCCATCGAAAGCAACGCAGTCAGGTCCTGCGCTTTGTAGACCGAACTGGGCTTGTGGCGGGACTGGATCACGCGCAGGATTTCGTTCTTGGCGTCGGGGACCTCTTCAATGCTCCGAATCGAGAAATAGAGGGTTTTGATGGCGTCGGTCCCGGTAAAGTAGCGGGCGACAGAATAGGGGATCAGGATGGTGTTGTCGGTGATCTCCGACTGTCCAAAGGTGTCGACACTCTCCTTGAACGTGCCGACGATGGTGAAAGGAATGCCGAGAATCTGGAATTCCCGGCCCACGGCATCGTCGGCGCTGCCGAACATCTCGCGGGCAAAGGGCACGGTGACCACCGCGCAATGGATGTGAGCGCTCTCGTCTTCGTCATCGAGAAATCGCCCCGCCAGCAGGATCAGATTGCGGACGTCCCGGTATTGCGGGCTCACCCCCATGACCAGCGTGTCTTTGACCACGCCCCCGCCGAAGCTGATCCGTTCATGCATTTCCAGAATCGGCGAGGAGAATTTGACGCTGGGAACCTGGGCCACCACCGCCTTTTCATCGTCGCGGGTGAGCGGATCATTGAAGAGAACGCGGTCGGAACCGGTGGTGCCGCCGCCGGAGTACTCGACCTCGACCTCGTTGGTCCCGATCTTCTGAATCTCATTCAGAATGAACTGTTTGCCGGTCAGGCCGATGGTGACGACCAGGATCACCGACGCGGTCCCGATGACCATGCCCAGGGCGGTCAGAGCGAAGCGCAGCTTGCTGGCCCGGAAGCTGTCGATGGCCAGCTTGAGAATCTCGCTCAGCACCATGGTGCGGCGGGCGCTCAGAAGCGTCTGCTGAAAGGCGGCCTGCCGCGTATCTGTGGTGGTCGGAGTCATCAAGCGTAAACAGCGGTACTGATAACCAGATGCAGCCAGGTGCCTCACGGCTTCCGCAAGGTTGAGACGCGTTGAACCGGAAAAGGATAAACGCTACTTCCCATCATATTTGTCCAGCCACTTCAGCTCCTCCCGGACCTTGATGTAGCCGTGCCACGGATTCTTGCCCAGCCCGTGGCCCTCGCCGGGAAAGACGAGGAAACGTGTGCGGAATGCCGAGCTGGTCGAGAGCGCGTTCCATGGTGACGCCTTCGAGATAGCTGACGCGGACGTCGGCGCCGCCCTGCACGAGATGCGTGGGTGTTTTCACCTTGTCGAAGCGGAACAGGGCGGCTTCGCTCTGGTAGAGGTCGGGATTCTCCCAGGGGCGGCCGCCGAGATACCAGGCGTCGTCCCAGGTTTCGTCGTCGTTGCCCCAGTTGGCGGCATGTTCGACGGCGCCGGCCCCGGTCACGGCGGATTTGAAGCGGGTGGTCTGGGTGATCAGCCAGTTGGTCATGTAGCCGCCGTAGCTGTAGCCGCCGATGGCGAGGTGTTCGGGATCGGCATACCCGTCCTTCACCAGCGCGTCGACGCCCGCGAGGATGTCGCGGCCGGGCTTCGAGACCAGGTGCGGGGCGATCTCCAGCATGAAGTCGTCGCCATAACCGGAAGACCCGCGATAGTTGGGGCGGAAGACCAGCCAGCCGTTGGCAGCGGCCAGCGTGGCCCAGTCATACCAGTCGGCGCCAAACCGGTTGCCGTCGGCATCGGCCGGGCCGCCGTGGATCAGGGTCAGCATGCGCAGATGCTTTTCACCCTTCTTGCCGGGCGGAAAGATCAACACGCCCTCGACGCTGCGGCCATCATCGGATTTCCAGGTATACGGCTGCCACTCCGGCTGCGCGCGCTGGGCAAAGATCGGATTGAACTCTGTCAGCGGGGTCAGCTTGTCGGGGTGCAGCGGGTCAGGTGCGAGATAAACCTGTGTGGGGTCACTGATGGTCGAGTGCCGAACCAGGACGACGTTTGAGCTGCGTGCCGCGCTTAGACCGGAGTAGCTGCCTGCCGTCCCCGGAAGCCTGGTAGCCTTGTCGCCCTCGATCTGGTAAACCTGCTGGTCGGTGCCTTTGCAAGCCCGTGGCCAACTCGCGCCCGTCGGGCAGCAGGACGAAGTGGTCAAAGGAGCCCTCGAAGGAGGCGCCGAGTCGTTCCACTTTGCCTGTTTCTGGGTCGAGACGGTAAAGGCGTCCCTGCACATCGCGGTATTTGCCCTCCAGCGATCCCGCGGCGGCCTGCACGGTGAAATAAAGCCGGCGTCCGTCCGGGGACCAGGCGAGGTCGGACTCGACTGCGTCGTTGTGGGTGATCTGCCGGACCTCGCCGCCGTCTGAGCCGACCATGAAGATTTCGTACAGCTGCCGGGCCTTCCATGCGTTTATGCACCGGTTCGGTGGTGAAGGCGATCGTCTTCCCGTCCGGGGATGGCGTGATTTCCCCGATCGAGAGATTGCTGCGGGCAATCGTCTCCGCGCCGGCGGCAGAACGGGAGCGGTATTCTCCTTGTCTTCGGACTTTGCCATCGGATTTCTGCGGTAGAGGAACGGAGAGAGTCTCTGTGATGGCGGTCGCGATCGGCCGCCTCAGCATCAGGTCCCCGCGATGCTGCTCGCGCCAGCGGATCACGTCCTTCCATTCTGCTTTTTGTGTCTCTTCCTGCTCGTGCGTAAGCGGGCTGGTCACGGAGAAGTAGAGAGAGGCGCTGTCGGGCGACCACGCGAAGGAGTGCACGTCCAGTTTCTGCGTGTAGAGCGGCAGCGCCTCTCCGCCCGCAACCGGGATGAGCCAGAGCGCGGCTGGCCTTGTCGGCGTCATTCTTGGGCTGGCCGTCGTCGCCGGCATCCTGACCGGGCAGGGCGCGATCGCTGACAAAGGCGATCCATTTGCCGTCGGGGCTCCACTCGGGGGTCTCTTCGCTGCCCGAGTGTGTCAGCGGACGCAGCCCCGTTTCCGCTGTCCAGAGCCACAGGTCGTGACGGAACTGGTTGTTCTTCCAGTCGGGGTTCTCCGTGGCGATCACGGCGGCTTTTCCATCGGGCGAGAGGCGGGCGGCAGTGATCTCAGTAGTGTTGAGGAACTCATCCAGGGTAATCGGAGGTTTTGCAGCCTGCGCGTGTAACCGATCGTGAGGGACACAGGCCACCAGGGCCATTCCGATGCACAGAGTTCGTAAACGCATAGGAACACTATAATTGCGGCGCGGAGCCCTGTCCCGGGTTCACTCTCCATGGCGTGGCTCGCGGGCCCAAGGCTTTAACCTGATCCCATGCGAATCGACGCACACCAGCACTTCTGGCAATACAACAAGGCGGAACACATCTGGATGACCGATGCGATGGCCGGCCTGAAGCGCGATTTCCTGCCACGGGATCTGAAGCCGCTGCTGGAGAGCGCCGGCTTCGACGGCTGCATCGCCGTGCAGGCGCGCCAGAGTCTCGAGGAAACCCGCTGGCTGCTGAGGCTGGCTGAGGAGAATGATTTTGTTCGCGGCGTCGTGGGTTGGGTCGACTTGTGTTCCCCGGAGTTGCCGGCGCAACTGGAGCAATTGGCCCCTCATCCCAAGCTGGTGGGCGTGCGCCACGTGGTGCAGGACGAGCCCGACGATGAGTTCATGCTACGCGAAGATTTTCGGCGCGGCATCGCGCAGCTGGCTGACTTTGGACTGACCTACGATGTGCTGATCTATCCGCGCCAGTTGCCTGCGGCCATCGAGCTGGTCGCGGCCTTCCCCGATCAGCCGTTTGTGCTCGACCACATCGCCAAGCCCGCCATCGCCGAGGGAACGCTCGTGCCGTGGGAGGCGCAGGTACGGCAACTCGCTGCGTATCCCAACCTCTGCTGCAAGCTCTCGGGCATGGTGACGGAGGCGCGCTGGGACGGGTGGACGGAGGCGGACTTTCGCCCTTATCTCGACGTGATCTTTGCGGCGTTCGGCGCAGATCGCCTGATGATCGGGTCCGACTGGCCGGTGTGTACGCTGGCTGGCGGTTATGACAAGGCGATGGCAATCGTGATGAACTATATCCAGCAGTTACCTGACGTAGAAAAGCGCAGGGTCCTGGGCGAGAACTGCATGAGCTTTTACGGTCTCGACTGAAATCTCTCCCGTGGCAACGCATCCAGCAGCTATAGGCCGCCAGTGCGTCACTAGCTCCAAAGTTGCACCCGTGGCGATGTCTGCTTTGCTTCATCATGCATCAAAATGAAAAGAGCCCCCAGCTCATACCTTCAAAAGGCAGGATACCCATGCCCAATCTTCTAAGGCTCAATGTCGCGCGAAGTACGTATGCGGAAGTGGTGCAGAAGTGCGTGGCTTGGGCGAGACGGGGAGAGTCGCATTGCCTCACCTTTGCCGCAGTGCACATGGTGATGGAGGCGCACGATAAGCCCGAGTATCGCGCCAAGCTGAATTCGCTCGACATGGTGAACCCCGACGGGATGCCGGTGGTGTGGGCGCTCCGCATGCTGGGAAGCAAGGGCGCGACGCGCGTTTACGGCCCCGACGCCACGGTCTGCCTGCTCAAGGCGGCGCAGGAGTCGGGCATTCCCGTGGGTTTCTATGGCGGCAGCGAGTCGACCCTGGCCAAGCTGGTGGAGCGGGTGAATGAGACGTACCCCGGCATTCATATCGCCTACGCGTTTTCTCCGCCGTTCCGCAAGCTGACAGCCGAAGAAGATGCCGCCGTAGTCAGGGATATCAACGAATCAGGCGCGCGCTTCATCTTCGTGGGCCTGGGTTGCCCCAAGCAGGAAGAGTGGATGATCGATCACCGCGCCCGCATTCCGGCGGTGCTGCTGGCGGTGGGAGCGGCCTTTGACTTTCTCGCTGGCACCAAGCCTCAGGCGCCCCGCTGGATGATGCGCACCGGACTCGAGTGGGTGTTCCGGCTGGCCAGCGAACCACGCCGGCTGTTTATGCGCTACTTGAAGCACAATCCGCGATTTATCGCGCTGGTGCTGCGTCAGTGGATGAGCGGTTCAGAGGCAAACGCAAGTTAAGTAGCCGTAACCGTGCGGCGCGGTTGGGGCTGCGATGTTCGGTATCCTGTGGCCATGCCCAGGGTTGCGTTCCTCGAGTGTTCCCGCTGCCACCTGCATCACGATCCAGCCACTCCCCAGACCGTTTGTACCGCCTGCGCAGGCACGTTGTACGTGCGCTACGATCTCGATTCCGCACGCGGGATCGGGCCGCGTGATGCGATCGGTACCAGTACCCAGGACAAGCGCTGGAGCGGCATGTGGCGCTACCGCCAGGTGTTGCCCGATGTGGTTCCAGTGACCCTCGGAGAGGGCTGGACCCCGATGCTCCGCAGCCGCCGCTACGAAAACGTCTGGCTCAAGGAAGAGGGCGCCAATCCGACCGGGACCTTCAAGGCGCGCGGGCTGGCGCTGGCGGTGACCATGGCGCGGCACTATGGATTGCGCAAGCTGGCTGCTCCTTCGGCGGGCAACGCTGGCGGAGCGCTGGCGGCATATGCCGCCGCGGCCGGCATCGAGGCGCATATCTTCATGCCCCAGGACGTGCCCATCGCCAACCAGGTCGAGTGCCGCGCCTATGGCGCGCACCTGACACTGGTAGACGGGCTGATCTCCGACTGCGGCCGGATCGTTGCCGAACGGAAAGGCCCTGAAGGCTGGTTCGACATCTCCACGCTCAAAGAGCCATTTCGCGTAGAGGGTAAGAAAACCATGGGCTACGAGCTGGTGGAGCAACTGGGCTGGGAATATCCCGATGCGGTGTTCTATCCGACTGGCGGCGGGGTGGGCATGATCGGCATGTGGAAGGCGTTTGGGGAGATGGAGCAGCTGGGCTGGGTGTCAGGCAAACGGCCGAAAATGATCGCCGTCCAGGCCGCGGGTTGCGCCCCTGTGGTTCGCGCGTTTGAACAGGGGGAAGCCGCCAGCCAGATGTGGCAGAACGCGCACACTTTTGCGTCCGGCCTACGGGTGCCCAAGCCTTATGGGGACTCGATCATTCTCGAGATCTTGCGGGAATCGGGCGGAATCGCTGTTGCCCTGAGCGATGACGCGATATTCGCCTCGCTGCGGGATTGGGCGGCGCAGGAAGGGCTGCTGCTGTCCCCGGAGGGCGCTGCCGCGACGGCTGCATACGATCACCTGCTCGGGACCGGATTTCTGACCCCGAAGGACCGCGTGGTCTTGTTCAATACCGGGTCGGGAAACAAATACACCGATGTAATCGGCGCCCGGCTGGGTTGAGGTCTCGTTGACCATAAGTCGAGCGCTGCGGCATTGCAAAATGTCGCGCCAGCGCGAGTCAACAGGACGACGGGGCTCAAGTCCCGGCAGAAGACGCTGCTCAGGTTGTGCTTGCAGGGGTCGAGGAAGAGGCTGGCTTCGACGTCGACTCTGTCGCAGCCGGCTTTGACTCTGAAGAAGATTTCGTATCGCCGGCAGGCTTGCTGTCAGCCGCTGGAGTCGAGGCGTCATCGGCAGACGGCTTCTTCGTTCCGCCACTTGCCTTGGGGGCATAATCGTTCACGTACCAGCCCGCTCCTTTGAACTGCAGGGCGGGAGCTGTTAATGGACGTTCGAGCGGGCCGCCACACTCGGGGCACACGCTCTCTGGCGTTGCGGAGAAGCTTTGGATTTTTTCGAAGCCATGGCCGCACTGGGTGCAGCGATATTCATACAACGGCAAGGTCACTCACCCCGAATAGAAGACTCACTGCTTCCATTGTATCGGTAAGCCGGGAATTGCCCCGCAAAGCGCGGCCGTAGTGTCTTGGGGTCAACGAAAATGCGCGCCTTATTGTTTGTGGTTTCAGCGCCCCCCCACCCATTCGATTTTGCTTTCGTCGAAAGGGTGGGGGCAATCTTACTCGGAGAACAATCTCTGCAGGACAGTAGTCTTAGTGTGCGGCAATGGGAACCGAGGCTTCGTGGTTCTCCCAGGCAAGCGTCATGGTGCCTTTTCCGCCGCCGTCGTCAGTCAGGGTGTACTTGAGGTGCTCGACCATTGAGGACGGGGTGGCCATCTTCATCTTGACCTTGCCCAGATCCTGCGACGCGTCATAGGCCAGGCCCCATTCGCCGGTCTTCTTGTTGATGATAAGAACCCAATTGTCGGGATCGGAGATATCGACGAACAAGGTGTAGGTTCCCTTGGGCACGGTGACATTGCCGATCTGCAGATCGCCGCTGGTCTCGAGGGTGGTGGCGGCATTGGCGCCCGCGCGCCACACGGGGTAGTGCGGATTGTGGCTGATCAACCCGTCCTTGGTGAAGATGTGACCCTCGCGGCCCTTGACCGCGGGCGACGCATACGTGATGGTGACGGACCGGCCGCCGATGGTCGCTCCGACCTTTTCGGGCGGACTCGCAGGCGGTGCCTGGGCGAAGAGGGTGAAGGTGGTGGCGAGCATGCCGGCACAGACAAGAAGACGCTTCATGGCGATGGTTCTCCTTCGATAAGGTGCGACAACTGCAACGCGACGATTGTCGCACCGCGAGCCGCGATTGGGGAAATGCTTCAGCCGGAGCCTGAAGGCCACACCCGGCCATGCAGATGACCCTCCCTGTTATGATGCGGCGCAAGGAACATGCATGGCTGAGGAGCCGATTCATTCATCGCCGGGAGCCCGCTTCCGGGCGGCACTGCGCGACGAAAAGCCGCTGCAGGTAGCTGGGGCGATCAACGCCTACACTGCGCGGCTTGCGGAAGCTACGGGATTTCGCGCGCTCTATGTTTCGGGCGGCGGCGTGGCGGCCAATTCGCTGGGCATGCCGGATCTCGGCATCAGCACCATGGAAGACGTTCTCATCGATGTGCGTCGCATAACCGACATAACGGAGCTGCCGCTGCTGGTGGACATCGATACTGGCTGGGGCGGAGCGTTCAACATCGCCCGTACCATTCGTTCCATGATCAAGGCCGGCGCGGCGGCGGTTCACATTGAGGACCAGGTAGGCACCAAGCGCTGCGGGCATCGGCCGGGCAAGGAACTGGTGCCGACGGCAGAGATGGTGGACCGCATCAAGGCCGCAGTCGATGCGCGCACGGATCCCGCCTTTGTTTTGATGGCGCGCACCGATGCTCTGGCCAATGAAGGCCTGGCGGCGGCCATCGAGCGCGCCCAGGCGTACGTGGCCGCGGGCGCCGACATGATCTTTGCTGAAGCAGTGACGGAATTGCCCATGTATACGCGCTTTCGCGACGCAGTGGGTGTTCCCATCCTGGCGAACATCACCGAATTCGGGCACACTCCGCTCTTCACGCGCGAAGAACTGGGTGCTGCCGGCGTCGATGTTGTGCTTTATTGCTGCGCCGCCTATCGCGCCATGAATGCTGCCGCGCTGAAAGTATACGAAGCGGTCCGCGCTGAAGGGACGCAACGCAGCGTGGTTTCGCTGATGCAATCGCGGGCTGACCTGTATCGCTTTCTTGACTATCTCGCTTATGAGCGAAAATTGGATGAACTGTATATGAACAAGAAGCGCCTCGACTAGACACTGGCAATCTGCATCTATTAGGTTGAGGCTCTTGGAGTGTGTCTGTGAGCAAGACTGAAGTCGATTCGACCCCCTCTGTATTCAAGCCCAAAAAGTCTGTAGCTCTCTCAGGGACCCCAGCCGGGAACACGGCACTTTGCACAGTCGGTCATAGCGGCAACGATCTTCACTATCGCGGCTATGACATCGCCGACCTCGCGGCGCACTGCGAATACGAGGAAGTCGCGTACCTGCTCATCCACGGCAAACTCCCCAACACCGTAGAACTGACCGCGTACAAGACCAGCCTGGTGCCGCTGCGCAGCCTGCCTGCGGCCGTCAAGCAGGCGCTTGAACTGCTGCCGCCCAATACGCATCCGATGGACGTGCTGCGCACCGGCGTGTCGGTGCTGGGATGCGTGCGTCCGGAAGAGGAGAATCACGGCGAGACAGAGGCGCGCGCGATTGCCGATGCATTGCTGGCGTCTCTCGGGTCGATGCTTCTCTACTGGCACCACTACGCTCGCAACGGCCGGCGCATTGAAGTCGAAGACGGAGGCGACTCGATCGCCTCCCACTTTCTCCATCTGCTGCATGGGGACGAGCCGTCCCCGGAGTGGATCGCCGCCATGCAGACTTCGCTGATTCTCTACGCGGAACACGAGTTCAATGCGTCGACCTTCACGGCGCGCGTGATCGCTGGAACCGGTTCCGACTTGTACTCGTGCATTGCCGGAGCCATCGGCGCGCTCAAAGGGCCTAAGCATGGAGGCGCCAACGAAGTGGCGCTGGAGATCCAGAACCGCTACGCATCGCCCGCCCACGCGGAAGCAGACATTCGCAGGCGCGTCAGCGACCGCGAGGTCATCATCGGCTTTGGACATCCGGTCTACACGATCAGCGATCCGCGCAGCGACCTCATCAAGGCGGTGGCCCGCAGCTTGGCCGACGGCGCCGGCGGTAGCCGCCATTTTGCTGTGGCCGAGCGCATCGAAAGCGTGATGATGGAAACCAAGCGCATGTTTCCCAATCTCGACTGGTACAGCGCGGTAGCCTATCACCAGATGGGTATTCCCATCGACCTGTTTACGCCCCTGTTTGTGATGGCGCGAACAGCGGGATGGTGCGCGCATGTGATCGAGCAGCGTCAGGACGGCAAGATCATTCGCCCGTCGGCCAATTACACCGGGCCCGACCCGCTGCCCTTTGTGCCCATCGAACAGCGGGAGTAGCGCGCCTCGCCTCCACGCAGCCCGGCATCCTACAATCGAGAACGCGCATGCAAGTCCGCGCAGCCATTCTGCCGCAGCCAAGGGGATATCGTGTCTTCGCATATCAGTAACGAACGGCCGGCGCCGGACAAGGTTTTGACGGACATTGCCGACTACGCGCTGGGCTATGAGATCAGCAGCGAGCTGGCTTACTCCACGGCGCGCGCGTGCCTGATCGACACGCTGGGCTGCGGGCTTGAGGCGCTGGAGTACCCGGCATGTACCAAGTTGCTGGGACCCATCGCGGCGGGAACCGTGGTGCCGCATGGGGCTCGCGTTCCGGGAACCTCGTACCAACTGGACCCGGTGCAGGCGGCGTTTAACATCGGCGCCATGATCCGCTGGCTGGATTTCAACGACACGTGGCTGGCGGCGGAGTGGGGTCATCCCTCGGACAATCTGGGTGGCATCCTCGCGGTCGCGGACTGGCTTTCTCGAACTGCGGTTGCCGAGGGCAAAGCTCCCCTGCCGATGCGGCAGGTGTTGACCGCAATGATCAAGGCCCACGAGATTCAGGGATGCATTGCGCTCGAGAATTCGTTCAACAAGGTGGGGCTCGATCACGTGGTACTCGTAAAAGTAGCTTCAACCGCGGTGGTCAGCCACCTGCTGGGACTGACGCGCGAACAGACCCTCAATGCCCTCTCTCTGGCCTGGGTCGACGGCCAGAGCCTGCGCACCTATCGCCATGCGCCCAACACCGGCTCGCGCAAAAGCTGGGCTGCGGGCGATGCGACAAGTCGCGCCGTGCGACTGGCGCTGATGGCTAAAGCCGGCGAGATGGGCTACCCCTCGGTGCTGACGGCGAAGACATGGGGCTTCTACGACGTCTCCTTTCACGGACAGGAATTTCGCTTTCAGCGGCCCTACGGCAGCTACGTGATGGAGAACGTGCTGTTCAAGATCAGCTATCCGGCGGAGTTTCATGCCCAGACTGCGGTCGAGGCGGCGATGACGCTGCGCAAAAGACTGGACCAGCTAGGCAAAACGGCCGAAGACATTCGCAGCCTTACCCTGCGCACGCATGAGGCCTGCCTGCGCATCATCGACAAACAAGGCCCGCTCGCGAATCCCGCTGACCGCGACCACTGCGTGCAGTACATGATGGCGATTCCATTGATCTTCGGCAGGCTGACGGCGGCTGACTATGAAGACGCTGTTGCCCTTGGCCCGGATTCCGGATGGCGGATCGACGAGTTGCGGGCCAAGGTGACCTGCGTGGAAGAGCCGCGCTTCACGGCCGACTATCACGACCCGGAGAAGCGCTCGATCGCCAACTCGCTGCGGCTCGAACTCAACGATGGCGCGATCCTCGAGGAAACCGTCGAGTACCCCATCGGCCATCGCCGGCGCCGCGATGAGGGTCTGCCCTTGCTGGTGGAGAAGTTCAAGATCAATCTGCGCCGCCGCTTCGCTGACGAGCAGCAGCAGCGCATCCTCGACGCTTCGCTTGACGCCCATCGTCTGGACGCGATGCCGGTACATGAGTACATCGACCTTTACGTCGCCTGATCTGTGGTGGCATGGTCGCGACGGGAACGCCCCCGCCAGACCCTCGACACGAGGGATGAGGTCGCCGTCTGGGAGCGTGCGATATACTCCGGACGCTGACAAGAATCGAGGGAGAGTGATGATCCGTTTGCAAGCTATTCGTAAAGCGGCGGTAGCCGCGACTTTCGCCATGACTGTGATGGTGGTTCCTGCAAAATTGAACGCGCAAGGCAGCGACACGGTGCTCAAGCCGGCAGATACGCAGAAACTGCTGCCTGCATCGGTCTACTACAAGGGCCAGTCGGCCCCGTCGCAGTTGCGCAACTCAGGTGGAGTGAAATTCAGCGATGGGTACTATGTGCTGGCCACTCTGGTGGACAACAGCGGGTATGCCAGCGATGTGGCTGCCAAATACCAGGCCTACTTCGTCGCGGAGGTTCCACTCAAGGTCGGCGGCGAAAGTCTGCCTGCCGGCGTCTATGGCGCGGGTTTCATCACTGGCGACAAGTTCGTGATCACAGACGTCGGTGGCCATGACGTGCTGACCGTAACCTCAGCCAACGACGAGGGAATGAAGCGGCCCACACCGTTACAGGTGACAACCGACCCCGGCGGAGGTTTCCGGCTCTATGCGGGGCGGAAGTACGTGATGTTCAGTCGGTAGCCGCGAGGGGCAGCGCCTGGCAGCCAGGTGCACGGCTTGAATCAGCCATGTGCTGTGACCTGCGTCACATTCTAGGGAATCAGAATTTGGGTATGGTCTCTGCACGCAGTGCCGTCGGCCCCCAAAAAACCTCAAGGCAAATTGTGCCTGATCGGAAGGTACGTATGCCCCTGACCGTTGTTCTTGCTGTAGGGATGGATGCGTGGCTTTGGGCCACGCAAAGTCCGGACTGGAAGTCTGCCGGATACATCGTAGTTCCCGCCGACTCGGTCGAATTGGCGATCGATCGCTTCAAAGAGGGCGACTTCGACCTGATTCTCCTGAGCCCGTCCATTCCGCCGGAGGGCAAGCAGAGGCTGGTTCAGCTGATTCGAGCCACGGGAGCCCGAACCCCGGTCGTCTGCATCGAGAACGCACCCGCGCATTGCTCCCCGTTTGCGGATACGACTATTCGCAACGACCTGACCGCCATCCTCACGGGAATCGGCGAGCTGCTGGCGCGCACTGCCAAATCGGTACTTCCGGGCAGGGTCCTGCACCTGAACTCCGGTCCTTCTGAAACCTGCCGGTGCTCCGACCTCTGTCGAATTGGCCGCATCTAAGCCTGACGTACCAGCGGAAGACCCTTGCGGCGGCAACGCCGGGGAATCACTCCCGCGGGTGGGGACGGTTTTGTTGTGAACCTCTGTCTGATCTCCGTGAGTATTCCAGTGGGCCTCGGCGTGCTTGGCGCGATCGCACTGGTGCTCGTAGGGGCATTTTTGCTGGCTGGCCTGGTGGGGCCGATGCCGAGTTATCGGATCGTTAATCAAGACGAGCTGCCTTCGAACGATTCGCCCGATTTTCTTAACCTGGTCGAATCCCTCGTGGACGCCAAGGTAAATCGGACAGGCAGCCTGAACGTTCTGACCAATGGGCCTCACTTTTTTCCGGCAGAGTTGGAAGCGATCCGGGGCGCTCAGCGCAGCGTCAACCTGGAAGCCTATGTGTTTCGCAAGGGCGAGATTACCGATCTTTACATGGCAGCGATGACGGAGCGGGCGCGCGCCGGAGTGCAGGTGAACCTGGTGGTAGACGCCTTCGGCAGCCTCGGCGTGGGGCGAAGCTTCTTCCGGCCCTTGCTCGATGCAGGCGGCAAGGTGAGCAAATACAACAGTCTCGCGTGGTACCGGCTCATGCGCATGGACAACCGGACCCATCGCGAGTTGCTCATCGTGGACGGGAAGGTCGGGTTCATCGGCGGCGCCGGTATCGCGGACTTGTGGTTCAAGGATACAAAGCGACACCCCCGCTGGCGTGACACGGTAGTTCGCGTCGAAGGCGAAGCCGTGCCCAACCTGCAGGCCACCTTTGCGGAAAACTGGCTGGCCGCAAGTGGGGAACTGCTGGTAGGAGAAGCGTACTTTCCTGACATCGACTGCCCCCATCCGACGACCGCGCTGGTGATTAACAGCACGCCCACGGTGGGAGGATCAACCCGGGCCCGGGTGCTGTTCCAGCTTCTGCTGGCTTCGGCGAAGCGGAGCATCTCGATCACGACGCCATACTTTCTGCCCGACAAGAGCCTGATGCACGAATTGTGCGGCGCGGTCGAGCGGGGCGTAAAGGTGCGTATCCTGGTGCCGGGGCGTAAGAGCGACCACATGGTCACCCGGAGCACGAGCCGAGGTGGATACGGTCCCCTTTTGAAGGCCGGGGCGGACGTGTATGAGTATCATCCTTCTATGATTCACGCCAAGGTCTTGTGCGTTGACGGATTGTGGGCGGTGGTGGGTTCGACAAACTTCGATAACCGCTCTTTTGGCATCAACGATGAGGTCAACCTGGCGGTGCGCGATGCGGCCGTCGCGATGCGGCTGGAGAACGATATGGCTGCGGATCTCATGAAGAGCCGGCAGGTTTCTCTCGAAGAGTGGCGGCACAGGCCTGTGACCGAGCGGGCGACTGAATTGTTGGGCTGGGTGTTTGAGCGGCAACAGTAATGGACAAAGAAGCCGGGTTTCGCATCGTCAGCTACAACCTTCACAAGTGCCGGGGTCTCGACGGCAGGGTCACGCCATCGCGGGTGATCGCGGTCATTATGGAACTGAACGCCGACATCCTCTGCCTGCAAGAGGTGGTCAATGCGCCGGAGTATCGCGGTCCAATCACGGGGCGAGCCATCTTTGACCAGGCAGGCGAGATTGCCCGTTCCTTACCCGGATATGAGTGGGCATTTGGCGCCAATCGCCCGCTTCATGGCGGAACGTATGGAAACATGACCCTTACGCGGCTGGGGCTCGGCGCATGGCGCAATCACGATGTTTCGCGGCCCCGGAAGGGACGCGAAGAGCGCGGAGTGCTGGAGTCGGAAATCACGGTGGACGGCGGCTTGGCGTTGCGGGTCTTCAATGTCCACCTGGGCACGGGGTTCATGGAGCGGCGCTACCAGGCGCGCAAACTGGCCAAAGACGAGGTCTTTACGCGGGCGGAGATGGCCGGGCCGCGCATCGTGATCGGCGACTTCAACGAGTGGACGCGCGGTTTGACGACCCGGATGCTGCGCAAGCGGTTTCAAAGCATCCGGCCGCGGCATGCGCTGCGGTTTCCGCGAACCTATCCGGGGGTGCTGCCTCTGCTCAGCCTGGATCACTGCTACTACGAGCCCCCTCTCGAACTGGTCGCGACGAGGCTGTGGCGAAGCCGAAGGGCACTGATGGCCTCCGATCACCTGCCCTTGATCGCAGATTTCCGAATCCGCGCGTGAGGGCGATGTGCCTGAAGCGACCGGCCGCTCACATTTCGCGGCGAGGCGGGTCTTGCCGGCGGGGGGCCTGATCCAATCAACAGCGCAGCATTTGAGGGGTACCCGGATTTATGGCGCAGGAATCGATTCAGAAAGCATATCGAGCTGATTGCGAAGCACGAACAGGAGTTCCTGGATCGCCGTACGCGTTCGGAGCGGTTTGGAGACCGGGTCGCGGGCGCAGCGGGAAACTTGACCTTCGTCTGCGTTCACCTGGGAGTTTTTGCCGCATGGATAGGCGCCAACGCGTTGCCCGATACGCCGCACTGGGATCCTGCACCGTTCTCTTTGCTGGCCACCATTGTCACGATCGAGGCACTCCTGCTGGCCAGCTTCATCCTGATGCGCCAGACGAGGATCGGACGGCGCGCCGACGAGCGCGAGCACCTGATGTTGCAGTTGCTGTTGCTGACGGAAAAGGAGATCACGGCGATGCTCGATTTGAACCGGCAGATCGCGCGCGAACTGGGCCTGCACCGGGCCGCGGACCGGCCTCTGGTGGAGGAACTGAGCCAGCATACGTCCATCGAGGATGTGGCGCAAACAATCCGGGAGAATCTGCCGGCAGCGGAATAACGCGATAATCCTCCGTTTCTGATGTTGCGGCGCGGCCCCCGCCGCACTGGGCCTGATCATCCGTCTCGGATCATTCTTCCTTCGCGTGCAACTTAAAAATAGAAACTATTTGGCACAAGCCCGATGATTTCCCGCATACCCAATCAGTGAATCAATCTTTCTGCTCCTCCGGCGCAGAAAACGAACACCTCCATGAAATGTTTCCGCGGGAGCCATGGTGCGCCCGTTATCCCCTCGTGCGCTTCCACCGAGCGGCCATGCTTTCGCCATCGCGTTCAGGCAATTTCAACAAGAAATTGCCACCTTGCAAGGCGCTTGAAAGGGCTATATCTGAAGGAGAAATGCTTTAGAGCGAGCCGGCTTCAGCTTCCATCGTCGTCGCGCTCGCCATAGGCATCCGCATCCAAGCGAAGATGAGATACGCGAGATTGGCCAACTGTCCAGCTACCGCGGCAAACATGATGCCGGAGGCGCCGAAGTGGCGCACCGCGGGATAGACAAGCGCCAGGCTCACGATAGCGGCGGCAACCGACGCCAGCAGGATTGGGCGCGTGCTCTTGATGGTGCGGAACAGGAACGTGACCAGGCGGATCGGCCATGTGAGCAGAAAGTACAGCATCTGCAGATCGAGCACAGCCGCGTAGGTGTGTAACTGGTGCCCGTAGAAGAAGGACAGGAACTGCTTCGAGAACAGGGCGGCCACCGCGAAGAAAAGAAGCAGCGCAACGAATCCCTTGGCTCCGAAGCGAAACAAGAAAGCGGAGGCGCGCTCGATGCCGCCGCGACGCATCTCCTCGGCCGCGCGCACAGGGACGATGTTCTCCATGGCCTGAAAGGCGATGTTCACAGGGCCTATGATGTTCTGCGTAGCGCGCACGCCGCCCGCCGCCTCGGCGCCGATGACACCCGCGCCGATAAGCATGGCTCCCTGGTAGACCAGCCATTGCAACTGGTTGGCGATGCCGAGATCGATGGAGATGGCGTGTGATCTGCGCCAGGCATCGGCAGTTGCCGCGCGCGTGGATCCGAGCCGCTCGAGCGCCCCGCCCATCGCGAATGCCGCACCGGATGTGACCGCGATCGACCAGAGCGCCGTGTTCATGGTGAGATGGTGTGCCCCCCACAGCACGCAGAGGACGACTACCTGGCCCAGGTAGCTGACCACGTCATTCCAGAACGAAGCCGACGCTTTGCCGATGGTGAAGTAGTAGCGCCTCAGCCAGTCCTGCATGAGAAAGGCGATGACTGCGGCGGTAAAGGGAAGAAGAAATCCGCCGGAGATGTCGCGGTGGCGCAAGGCGACGTAGATGGCGGCGCCGGCGATGGAGGCCACGGTTGCGATCGCGCAGAAGATCATCTGCACGCCGAAGATGCCGCGTACGAACTGACGGCGTTCCTCGGGAGTCGCGCAGAGCGAGCCCAGCGTGATCATGGGCGAGGAGATGAAGCTGAGCTGCACTCCGTTGGCCAGCAGCAGGATCGCGTAGGCGACTGTGAAGCGGCCAAACTCAACCAGTCCGAGACCGCGCACCAGCACAATGCCGGTCATGAAATTTGATCCGCTGACGAGCACCTGGTCGAGGATGGTCTGGGTGCGCCGGGTGCGGGCGAACTGGAGCAGGCTGGCGACTCGGCGATTCAACGGCAGCGGCCTCCCCGATTTGCGCGCACTGTGATCGTGCGGGTTTGTCGCAGCCCGCGGTCGGGCGGCGTGGAGATGACTCAGGCGCCGCATCGCTCGATGATAGGCTGATAAACAGCTTTGGGCTAGGCGGCCGGTTCGCGTCGGGGAACCAGGGCCTGGGCCGACCAGCGGAGCGGCTTCACCACAAGCCGGTTGAGCGAGCGGGCCTGCTCGGCCACCACATCGATGTTGGAAACGATGCAGAGGAAGAGAGCTTCCTCGTAGCCCATCCATCCCAAGATCCCCGTCGACATGATGGTAGTCATCCATACATGGATGATCAGCACATAGGTCCCCGCGTACTCCGGATTCTTATCCCATGCGACCCAGGCTTTGAGCGTGGTGGCCACCAGCATGTAGGTGCCGAGGATGAAGCCCACGAGCCCCAGGCCGGTGAGCACTTCGAGGAAGCCGTTGTGCAGCGAACTCATCTCCTCGAGATACATGTTGCCGATGTGCGCGATGACGACCTTGCCACCGATGCCGCCGCCGACTCCAATGATCGGATGCTGTTCAAACTGGCGGACGGCGGCCGTCCACACCACGGTGCGGCCACTCAGGGTCACAAAGTCCGAAGAGTTCTGATGTCCCTGCAGGCGCGAGAGGATGCCGCTCCAGAACAGGAAGGCGCCAAGCAGCACGCCCATGGTGACAAGCGCGGCGATGATCTTCGACCGCTTGAAGATGACCAGGAGAATTGTGAGCAGAAGGATACCGAACGATGTGCGGCTGGCCGAAAAGCTGAACAGCGCCAGGCCGAACAACAGCTGCCAGATGGCTGCTTTGCCAGGAATGCGCTTGGCCTGCCACTCGGCGATCACGACCAGTAACAGCGCGCTCGAGACGTAGCCCAGACCATTGCCGGAGAGGAACGGCGCTTGCGCGGTGGAACTGCTGATGAGCCCGGCGCGGTGCTGGACGAAGGCCGGAATTCGTGCGCAAAAGCCGAGCACCGCCGCCGCTCCAACGGTGGACATCATGAGCAGGGTGATGCGGCGCAGGCCTTCGACGCGCTCAATGGGGTTGTTCTCGCGGGTGGCTTCGAAAAAGACCATGCCGGCGAGCAGAAGTTCGCCGCTCTTGCCGATGGTCTGGACTTTTTCCTGCGACCAGATAATTGAAGCAAAATACATCAGCGCAAACAGTCCATACGCGAAGCGCAAATCAAAGGGGCGCATGGTGGCAATACGGGGACGGAAAAGCAGCACCAGGAAGGCGATGACGATGGCGGGAGTCCGGATCAGCAGGATGGCTTTGGCGCTGCTGTGTCCGGCGCCCCCGCCAGTCGTATCGGCGATCTGGAACATGGCCCCGATCAGAAGGCAGAACAGAGCGATTCCGGGCAGTCCTGTAACTCGAAAGGCCGAGCGCCATGATTTCAGATCCCATGGATAGATGGTGAAACGCATGATTCAGTGCCCTCGGCCTTTGCGGAAATTAGAACGGCTTCACAGTGTAGATGGTAGCGGCCGCGGTCTGGCCGATCAGGCCGGTGGTGGCGCTCAAGACAGACTTGGTCTTGCTGATCGGAACGTAAACGATATCCCCTGCGCCAAGCTGCAGCGGCACCTGTTTGCCCTCCATGATCTTGTTGTAGGAGACGGGAATCTCAATCATCTTGCCGTCGTCGCTATGCTGCACAACGCGAAGAGCACTTACCTTGGCCTGCAGTGAAAGTCCCTGCGCCAGCGAGATAGCCTGCGCCACGTTCAACTCGCCGCTCTCCTGCATGGCATAGCCGCCAGGGCGATTGACCGCACCGAGGACATAGACGACACCCGCCCGACCGACGATCACGGTATCCCCCGGATGCACCATGACCTCGCGGATCTCCGTGGCGTCGCTGCCCTTGGCATAGTGATAGGTCTTACTGGTCACGGTGGAGTCAGGGTTGGGACGCTTGAGCTCGATGGTATTGCCGGCCAGCGGGGTCTCGCCTCCGGTCATACCCAGAACGTCAAGCAGGCTGTGGGGCGCCAGCAGCTCAACCTTGCCGGGGTTATTCACCTCGCCCATGACCGTCACGCTCGTAGTCGCAAACTGCTCTACGTCGATGGTGATCTGGGGATTTTTGAGAATGCCCTCGCGCAGAAACCGGGATTCGATCAGGTCTTTGGCTTCAGAGACCGTCAGGCCGCCGACATGAAGGGTCTTCAGGAAGGGCAGGCCGATGTTGCCTTCGTTGTCGACCCGCACATGGGCGGAAAGATCGGGTTCATCATAGACCTGCACATCGAGCAGAAATCCTGGGGCCAGCTTGAGGCCCGCGAAGTCTTCCGGCACCGTCATGAGCGGATTCTGCGCGGTGGGATTGTTGGTCGGCCGCGGACCGTTCTGCTGCTGCGGACTCTGGTTGGTGTTTTGCGGGCCGGACTGCGCGAACGCCCCAGGCTGCTGGCCGAGGACAAGCAGGACGCAGGCGATGCCTGCTGCCGCAGACTGGAGGACAGGGCTGTGGCGAACATGAATTCGTTTATGCATTGAGATACTCTCCCTTGCCATCGTGGCCGTAGGCGTCGAAGTAATCGATCGAGTTGGTGTCCACTCCGTTCAGGACCAGGCCGACCGCACGCGAGCCGCTCATCTCGAGAACAGTCGACAGGCTCTTGAGGACGGTGCGCGTGGTTTGGCGCGCGCGAACCACGGCCAGCGTGGCGCCGAACTTCTCCGAGAGAATGCGGGCGTCGGTCACCAGCAGAATCGGCGGGGTATCGGCGATGACCAGGTCGTAGTCCTGGGTCAGCGAAGCCAGCAGGGAATCGAAGGCCTTGGAGTCGAGCAGTTCGGCAGAGGAGTTGGTCTCCGACCCGGCGGCGAGCAGCGCAAGCGTGGGGACGGTGCGATGCGGGTAGATGGCCTGTTCGGCAGTCACCTTGCCTTCCAGTACATCGCTCAACCCCGGCGAGCAGGGACGGTCGAATAGCTGGTGCAGGCTCGGCTTGCGCATATCGGCATCGAGCAGCAGCACCCGCTTGCCCGCCAGTGCGAAGGCAATGGCGGTGTTGTAGGCCACCGTCGACTTGCCCTCACCAAAGAGCGGGCTGGTGATAAGCAGCGAGCGGAGCCGGCCGGTGTGCGAAGCCACCTGGATGGCTGTGCGCAGCGACCGGAACGACTCGGCGCCGGCCGAACGCGGATCGTTGATCAATGGGCTGGTCTCCGACGTCGTATGGATCGCGGAGGACTTCGCCGGCAGCGCTTTGAGGATCGGCGACGACGGAATGTTGGCCAGCATGGGCAGTGGCGCTCCACCCTGCAACTGAAGGGCGACGGTCACGGTGTCGTCCATGTGTTCGCGAATGAAGGCCGAGGAGACGCCGAAGAACAGTCCCGCCATCAGTCCGATGGCGAGGTACAGCGGCGGATTGGGCCGCTTGGGCTTCGAGGGTGGAATGGCGGGGTCGGCGATCCCGATGTTGGTGGCGCGCAGGGCGGCCTGGATGTTGAGCTCCTTCAGCTTGCCGTAGAGCGCGTCGTAGAGCTGGCGGCTCGAGGTGGCCTGTTCGGAGAGCGACTGCAGCTTTACGGAGCTGACGTTCAGGCTGCCGGCCACCGTCTCCTGGGTCGCGACTGCCTTCTTCAGCCCGTCTTCTTTTTGCACCGCGAAGAGGTATTCCTGGTGAGCGCGCTCGTTGATCCGTCCCAATTCCTCGTTGATCTGGGCATTCACGGCATCCAGCTGGCTCTTGGTCTCAATCAGGTGCTGGTTGTTGGCGCCGTATTTGGTTAGCATGTCCGCGTAGGTGACGCGGAGGGCCGCCTGCTGCTGGCGGAAGCTGCGCAGCAGTTCAAGACCGGGTCCCGAGACCGCAGTCTCCGAGGCGGCGTTGCCTGAGCCCGAGGAAGCGGCGATGGATGCGACCACCTCAGGATCCTGTGTCTTGGTGAGGCGATAGACGGCTTCCTTGGCGATGCGGTCGGTCTGAGCGGCGATCAGCTGCTGGTTGAGCGAATCGAGGGAATCGAGCGCTGGCACGTGAGTCGTACCGCCGCCGCTCTCGTTCAAAGCCCCAAGAACCATGCCGTTCAGGCCGGTCTTCTGCTCAAAGGCGGCGAGTTCGTCCTGCGAGGTTTCGTAATTGGCCTTCAGGTCGGCCAACTGGTCCCCCAGCCAGCGCTGTGCATCGGAGGAGGCCTGCAGCTTGGCTTCGTAGGTTACATACTCCTGCACGATGGCGTTGGCGATCGCGGCTGCGCGATCCGCGCTCGGATTCAGATATTCCACCGTAATGAGCCGCGTGTCGGGAGTGTTTTCAATCTTCAGCTTCTTCGAGAAAATGGCCAGGATCCGGTCGCGCGAGTAGGGCGCCTGTTCCAGCGGAAGCCCCCGCTTGATCTCGTCTTCGATGTGCGCGTTGGTGCCGCTGATCGCCCCCATGAGGGTCGGTTTGAAAGCGAACGGCGCCTCCTGCTGAAGCTTGAGATCGCGCACCACGCCGAGCAGCACATTGGCGCTCTGCAGCACCGCCATGTGCGTGGCGATATCGGTCTTGATCTCGTCGGGGCTGGGCGGCGCGGGTGCGGCGTTCACGCGCAGGCTGGTTTCCGACTGGTCCATCTTGCCGACCTCGATGGTGGAGACAGCCTGGTACTGGCGGCCCATGAACAGGCACACCGCAAGCGCCAGGCAGAAACCGATGCACCCCGCCATGAAGATGGCCATCTTCCGCTTGCGGACGACGCTCCAGACGCCCTTCAGCGATTCCCCTTCGCCAAAGCGGAAGGAAAAGTCGTCCATGCGCTGCGCCTCGGCATGCTTTGGCTGGTAGGGCGCGAGCGAATTTTTAGGTTGAATAGGATCAAACATTGAAGGTGCCTCCTTGACGGGTTAGCTTTACCGAACGATGCAGTTCATGTGGCGAATTCCGGCTCGTTTCGGTTACGTAGCCAATCGCGTGAGTCGATAGATAACGGCTTGCGGAGGGACGAGCCCTGCCAGTCAGCCGCGGTATTCAGGCGCCTTCGCAGATCTTTGGTGCGCCACTTGCATTACAGGGGACATGTCCCAGGGGACGCAGGAACCGGATAGACACTGCTGCCGGAACACATTGCTCCCTGATAGATATTGACCAGGAGTGAAAAATTGCGTTCGCCCGTGTATTCAGCCAAGAAGCGTTGTCTTGCTTTGGCCCGCATCTCCAGGAATCCCTGTCTTCCTTCCAACTCACGTATGCGGTCAAGCAAGGCGCCCGTATTCCCAGGTGCAACCAACGCCCCGGATTCTCCATCGACAATCATCTCCGGATAGCCGCCAATTCTGGAGGCCAGGACAGGAGTACCGACAGCAAGTGATTCAATGACCACACGTGGCATGCCCTCATACCACAGTGAGGGACACATGATAGCTTTTGCACGCGCCATAAGAAATACAACTTCTTCGCTATTCTTCAGGCCCAGCCACTGCACGTTTGGCAGTGTGGCCGCTGCTTCTCTAATTTCATCGCGCAACGGGCCATCGCCCACCACCCACAACTGGGGCAGGTCCGGCCCATTCTTCCAGCATTCGATCAAGGTGCGCAGGCCTTTTTCTTCGGTAAGTCTTCCTGCGTAAAGAAAGTAATTTCCATCGCCCGGACCGGCCAGCGGATCGGGGTCCACGAAGTTCGGTTTGACTGCGATCTTCGCCTCCGGCAATCCGCCCTCGATAAGCTTGATGCGCGAAAACTCAGTCAGGGCGATGAACCGGTCTACACAATGGTGCCAGGTTCCCGTCGCCCAGTGAGATAACATGCCGGCGGTTCCCACCGCGCTGCCCAGTCCGCTATCCCGGTAGCACTTGTGCACGATTCCGGGAGTCCTGAAAGTAGCCCCGATGCAGTCTTCGCAGACGTGTCCGTCGCGGAAAAGCGTGGCGCCGACGCAGAGCACGCGGTAATTGTGCAGGGTATGGACCACGGGAATATTGGCGGCCTTGCATTGCCTGAAGATAGACGCCGAGATGGTGGGAAACCAGTTGTGCACATGAACCACGTCGGGGCGGAATTCAGCGAGTGCAGTGGCAATGCGCTTTTCCATGCTGGAGGCAGCGACAAACTGCCGTGTGGATACCTTGATCTTCGCCCAGGCTCCATGGATCGAATCGTTGTCTGCGTCAAATCGCCGCACCTCGACACCGCGCGCGGCCAGCAGCGCCGTCTCCGCGTCGACAACGGCGTCTTCTCCGCCACGCTGCTGATACCGGTTGTGTACGAACAATACCTTCATGAATCCCCAAGCAGCGGGCCGTGGCGCGCCCTTGCGGCGTATGGGCCACAGTCCGCCTCGAAGTGCCAGAGTGCCATGCCGCTTTCCAGGGGAAATAGGAAGCTGCATGAATTCCGTCTAAGATTAAACGCCTTTGGCTGCGTAGACCAGAGTGTGAAGCAGAATTGCAATATCCACCAGTACTGTGCGGTTTTGGATGTAATAGAGATCGTACTCCAGCGACTGATGGATGGCGTAGCGGCGGTCGGCGCTGAGCTGCCACAGACCGGTGATACCCTGGGGAACCGAAAGCCTCGTGGCTTCGAGAGGCCCGTATTCGGCAGTGATGAACGGCATCTCCGGACGCGGTCCTACCAGCGACATATCGCCTTTGAGGACATTGATCAACTGCGGTACTTCATCAAAGCTGGTCTTGCGCAGGAAGCGCCCGACGCGGGTGATGCGCGGGTCGTTGTGTTCGTCAGGCGAGCGCGCATATTTCGGCGCGTCGATCTTCATGCTGCGGAACTTGAGGATTTCGAACGGCTTGCCCTTGTGCCCGATGCGGGTCTGGTGGAAGAAGATGGGGCCCTTGGATTCGAGCTTGATCATGATGGCAAGAATGGCCCAGACCGGGAGGCTGAGAAAGATCAGAACGCCCGAGCACACGATATCGAGCACCCGCTTGCTGACGCGGTAGAAGCGGCTCGGCTCGCTCATCGAAGTTGTGGCCACGAACAGTCCGTCCATCTCCCAAACCCACGTCGGCATGCGGTTGACCAGGACTTCCTGATTGTTCACCACGGAGAGGGAGCAGTTGGCAGACTGGGTGACTTCGCGGACGCGATTCATCTCCGGCTCGGAGAGTGCATCGCAAACCACGACTTCCTCGATCGACATGCGCCGCAGCATCTCCACCGACAGCGGCTCGCGAAGCACCGGCCTCGAATCCCGCTGGAAGTAGTCGTTGCTGTAAATGGCGTCAACGATCTCGTGGGGGCTGCCGACGAACGCCACAGGATCGATTCCCAGCACCGGAGAGTGCAGTGCACCGGTAAAGAATCGGCGCGCGGTCCGCTTGGTCCCGTAAATCAGCGTGCGGTGCTTGGGAAGCGAAGAGGCAAAGCTCCTCACAATCGCATCCTGGACCCAGCCGCGGCCGATGGTCAGGTAAAGCGTTCCAATCACCCACGCGCACAACGTCGCCATGCGCGGGACCGGGTACCGGGCAACGATCGACAACACCAGGCATACCGCGATCGCCTTAATCGAAACCCGCAGAGCAATCTCGGTCTCCTTCACGCACAGCAGGCTGCAGACACGAGGATAGGCGTTGTCTCCGACAAGCAGCGACAGCACCAGTGCGGAGTAGAGCACCGAACCCGTCAGGAGTTGCTGCGGCGTCAGGGTGAAGCTGGCGGTGAGCTGCAGCAGGTGCCCGATGGCTCCGCCGATCATGGTTCCAATCAGCAGCAGCACAAAGTCGGCGGCCATGCGGCTGAGCGACAGAGACAATGGAAACGTGGGTGATTTTTCCTGGGCGTGCGTTCGGCCTGCGTAGTCGGCAACTTGAGTACGAATAGAAACCGCATTGGGGTTCATTCAACAGCCCTCCGGCTCAAAGAACGTGAATCTCGTCATTTGGTGTCCCGGTATCCATGATGCAAATCGATCGCTAGAGCAAACACTCTATCTTGCCGGAAACCAGAAGTCTTTGCCGCCCCACAAATAGTTCTTCGTCTGCCGAACCGTTTCTGTCGGCCACACTTGACTCTTGATGAGAGGTTAAGAAGTCGATCGGTCGCCCAAGCGGAATACCTTTTAGTACGATGCAACATCGCATCGCGCGGTTTGATTGAGGAAGAAAAAAGCGCGATGCGATGTTTGAAGAATCTGTCAAATCTACGTAAATTGTGGACGAATACTCGAATCAAGATTCTGCCTGAATCGTCGGCTCAATTCACGTGAGGGTGAACATAGTATTGATTACGCGGGCGTTATCGCGCAAGCGCCGAATTTTGTGCATCCTCCCGGAAGTCACTATTTGCGTACTCTGGTGGTAGCTTGACTAAGTGACTTTCGATCTTGGTATTGCCTCACCCTCGAGAAGAGCAGGTGTCTGGATGAATCGGATCGTCTATCTCTCCCTATGCGGAGCGGCGCTGGCATGCCTTTGTTTTAGCATCCAATCCTCCCATTTAAGCGCCGAAATGGCGATCGAAGGCCCAACTAACACTGAAGTTTTCCCCCTGCAACTTTCGGGTCAGTTCTTCGGTATGCACACACTTTCGCCTTCCCGGCATTGGCCGACGGTCCCCTTCGGCGCCATGCGACCGGCTGGCGTGACGTGGGGCGCGCTCGAGCCCGCGAGGGACCAATACGATTGGAGCCCGCTCGATTTCTGGCTGCAGCAGACCGAGTCGCACGGGGTGCAATTCGATTACGTTTTCCTCAACGTGCCGGCATGGACAAGCACACGTCCCGATGAGGCGTGCGCGGGCAAACGCATCGGTTGCGCCGCTCCGCCCCATCTCGACGATTGGGATAAGTTCGTCCGCGCGCTGGCGACGCGCTACAAGGGGCGCATCTCGAGTTACGAGATGTGGAATGAGCCCAACGCTTCCGGATACTGGTCGGGTTCGCCCAAACAGATGGTGGAGTTGGCCGCGCACGCATATGGCATCATCAAGTCCATCGACCCGTCTGCGATCGTGACCACGCCTGCGGCCTCTTCGACCGGTTATCCGCTGTCGCACGACGCGTGGATGGATCAGTATCTCGCCGCCGGCGGTGGTAAGTATGCGGATGTCGTCGCCTGGCATGGCTATTCCGGCCGCAACGATCGTCCCGCACTTCCGCCCGAGGAACTGCCAGACCAGATTCACGCGCTCCGCGCGGTGCTGAACCAGCATGGCCTGGGCCAGATGCCCATCTGGAACACGGAAGGGGGCTGGGGCAAAAACGACCAGCTTCCCGACGAGAATGCGCAGGCCTCGTTTCTCATGCGCTGGTATCTGCTCCAGTTCACCAACGGCGTGGCGCGCGCGTACTGGTATCAGTGGGACAACCCGAACTGGGGCACGTTGTGGCGGGAGGGGATCGGAGTCGACGCGGCGGGGAAGGCCTATCAGCAGGTTCATGACTGGTTGACCGGTGTTACCGCGGCTGCGCCCTGCCATCCGCACCCATCCTCGACATTGTGGACATGCGATCTGAAAAAGGGGAGTGTTTTGTATCGCGCCGCGTGGAGTACGGAAGGCGAAATACCCTTCCCCGATATTTCCGATGTCGAGTCGTTCAGCGATGAAGAGAATCCCCCGGGAACGCCGGCCGGCAAACCGATTTTAGTGGGGACTCGCCCGGTGCTCTTCAAAATGAAGGGATCAGGAACCTCGCAAGGGGAAGCGGGAGCCACCCATTAAGATCAGAGCCAGGTTGGGTGGGTGAGCCAGGTCGGGTGGGTGCGCCAGGTTGGGGTGGGTGCGGTCCGCAGGTTTCCTCTCATAAAATCGGCTCGCACGGGAGCGCCAGGATCCCCATGCACCTGAAAGGCAAACAAACCCTTATCGGGAGGGGCGCATCCAAACAAGAAAGTGGCTCGACCAAATTGTGGCGCATGGGGCACCTTCAGGGCTTCGTTTCCCTTGCCGTTTGTTCCCCACGATATAGATCCTGGACCTATCGCTTCGGAAAGGCCTTATTTATCCATGAGCCGCTCAACCTCTCATGCCTTCCTGTTTTCCTTGGTTGTCTCCATCTTCCTGGGGGGATGCGGAGGATTCAATGGAGTGGTCACCCCCACCCTGTCCTCGATCAGTCCCACCACCGTAGCCGCGGGAGGTGCCGGCTTTACCCTCACCGCGACGGGGACTAACTTCGTCAGCGGAACCGTGATTCTCTGGGATGGAGTGCCGCTGCCGACCACCGTGACATCGACTACCCAGCTTACCGGCACGGTGACGGCGGCCCAGATCGCGACCGGGGGAAGCGTGAGTATCCGCGCAATGAAGCCGGACACGACCACCTCCGGAGCGCTGACTCTCACCGTCACCGGGAGCAGTGGTGGCGGCGGGGGCTCGGGCCCTGTTCCAACCCTGACATCGCTCAACCCCAACACCGCGACGAACGGGATCTCTGCGCCGCTTGCCCTGACCGCCACCGGCACAAATTTCGTCAGCGGCAGCCAGATCATATGGGATGGCACGGCCATGACCACCACCTTCGTTTCAAGCACGCAACTGACGGCCAGCATCCCGACCAGCTACTTCGGCACCGCCGACATCGGCACCTCCAACGTGTTTGTACTCAATCCTGACAACTCGGCTTCGAACACGCTGCCTTTTACGATCACGGTCAATCCGTCCCAGACTCCGGTTCTGGTCACAGCCGGGCAGAATCCCTCGCTCATCTCGCATTCCCAGGTTGGCGATCCGGGCTTCCAGATGCTGCTGTGCGGATCCTTGTTTGCCAATGGAGCGGTTGCGTATTTCGGCACCACCGCATTGCAGACCTCGGCGCCGGCAGTTGCCGCCAGCCCTTGCCCCACCAGTGCAAGTCAGCAAATGACCGCGCAGGTGCCGGCGTCGCTTCTGACCGCGGTGGCGGAAGTCTCCGTAACCGTCCAGAACCCCACATCCAAGGCTTCCAACGCGATTCCCTACTACGTGGGAATGAATATTTACTTTGACGAGTCGGCGGATGTGGTTTGGGACTCCAAGTTCAACCTTCTATACGTATCCAAGCCGAGCACCTCGACGCATAACGCCGACACGATCATGGCGTTCAGCCCATTGCACCTGACCGATGCGTCGGCAATCTGGATCTATCAGCTTCCCACCGGCAGCAATCCGGACCGGCTGGCTTTCTCCCCCGACGGGAAGTATCTATATGTCGGCCTGGACGGCAACGGCACCGTGCAGCAACTGGCCATCAGCGGAGCTTCCTCAGCGCCCACTGCGGGCAACACCATCTCCGCTGGGCTCCGACCCGACGTATGGCGCATACATCGCCCTGGACATGCAGGTTTCCCCGCTTTCTGACACGACTATCGCTGTGGCGCGCGGCGTGCCGCCTTCGAGCGGCTCGGCCACCGCGGCACTGGGAGGGGTCGCGATCTACAACGGCACCACCCAGCTCCCGCAGACGGTGACGCCATCCGTCACGAGCCCGCCGGCGCTGCTCGATACCATTCAGTGGACTCCGGATGGCACGACCATTTATGCGGCGAACAATGAGAACGCTTCCGGCAACCTGTATGAACTGGCGGCTTCGTCAACCGGCGTGACCCTCTCCGCCGCGGACGACTTCGCGGGAGTCTTTGCAATCCCAAACCTGTACATCCATTTCGATACGGCGACGCAACTGATTTATGGAGATGACGGGCAGATCGTGAATCCCGCGAGCCCCACCACAACGCCCGGCCAGAACTTCTTTGTGAACGGGATCATGACCCCGGACGACTCGACCAGTACGGCATTTTTCGTCGCCCACCCGGCCAATGATCAGAATGTGCTGGAGTATTACGTCTACTCTTTCAATCTGACGACGACTGCACCCGGCGCGGATCTCGATCTTTACTCGGTGCAGGGAATCCCGCAGCACCTGATCAAGTGGAACAACTCCAGCGACGGAACCAGCGGGCTGGCGTTTACCACCAAGAAGTTCAACTGCCTCTACTCGCCGTGCACCGTTGGCGATGGAAGGCTGTATGTCATTTTCCTGCCATTGTGAGGCGGCCGTCCAAGCTGTGGGACGACCGCTTCCTTCCCGGGATTTCCTGGCGCGGGGAGCGATCGAACTGCCGCCGGTTACGATGGCGAGAGGGCTTGCCGGCACATCGGCGTCCGCGATGGCGCACCGGAACGAAGGCCAACCGGGACCTAAACTTTTCCAGGAGTAGACCTTGGTTCAGCGTTTTTTAATTCTTGCTGCCGTGCTGCTGGCCCCCGTGCTTGGGTCATGCACAGGCAGCGTATGAAGCCCAGCGCGCCCCCCTCAATCTGACCCTGGGCGGGTCTTTCAGCTATTTTGACGCCGCCTATGCCGGCAATTACCCCATGGGCATCACCAGCTACGTGGATTTCTCGCCCGTGATCTTCGATCATCTCGCCGCGGAAGGCGAGGGGCGCTGGCTACTGCTCAATGGAACCCAGGGTTTCAGGGAGTACAACTACCTGGCCGGACCCGTATATCGATTCTCGCTCCGGGATCATGCGGTGCGTCCGTATGCCAAGGTGCTGGCGGGGGAAGGGATTATCGATTTTCCCAATCACCTGGCGTATGGCCGCTATTTTGCGATTGCGATGGGGGGAGGGGCCGAATTCCCCCTCAACCGCCGCTGGCGGCTACGTGCGGATTACGAATATCAGATCTGGCCCGACGCGCCCGGAATTCCCGGGTTGCCGAGCAGCGCGCTGAAGCCGAACGGCGTGAGTGGCGGGGTGAGTTACCGGCTCTTTTAGTGGAATGTTTTGCCAGTTTCAGCCCCGGCCCCCGCATAGAGATGCGGAGTTGTTTACGATCAGATGGATGGAGCAAAGGACCAGCAGCTTGACCCCGCAGGATGTGTTGAAATCGGGCCACGAGGCGCCCAGTCCCCAACAGGTGAAAGCCACAGTCGCCCGGACTTTGATTGCGGCCCTGGCCGGCCAATGCAAGGCGTATTGCATCCTCTCAGGCTACGACCGGCTGCCCGATGAATTCGACACGGATATCGATTTCATGGTGGGTCATGAGGATTTCGAGCGCATGCCGCGGATCATTGCCGATGTCGCGCGGCAAACGGGAACGCGGCTGTTTCAGTCCATTGACCATGAACTGACGGGCCGCGCCTACTTTCTGGGCTCAATCAACAACACGGCCGATGACCCGTCGCTGACCATCGTGCAGCCAGACTGCGCCTCGGACTATCGCCATTTCGGGCGCCTCTGGCTCACCGCCAACGAGGTGCTGCGGGCGCGCCGCTGGCATCCCAGCGGATTCTTCGTTCCCTCGGCAGCACACGAGTTCGCCTACTACCTGATCAAGCGGCTGAACAAGCGGGACTTCAATCGCGACCACGGCTATAAGCTGCATCGGCTGTATGTCGAAGATCGAATCGAGTGCGGTCGCATGATTGCGCGTTTCTGCAAAGGGCCAGAGGGCTCCGCACTGGTGCGCATGGCCTCGGCGAATGACTGGTCGCAGATGCGGGAATCGCTGCCCGCGTTTCGCCAGGCCCTCATGCGCACCCGGACTGAAACCGCGCAGGCGAAGCTGGCGGATCTCCCTCGCCGGGCCGTGCACTTTGTGCGCCGCGTGATGCAGCCGACCGGATGCTGGATCGCCTTCATGGGTCCGGACGGATGCGGGAAGTCCACCGTACTAAGCGCTGTCACCCGGGAGTTCGCGCCGGCCTTCCGCGAGGTCCGGTACTACCATATGCGCCCGCGGGTAATCGGGCGCAAGCCCACCAACCAGGGCCCGGTCACGGATCCGCACGGGCAGCCGCCACGCGGCAAGGCAGCCTCCATTGCCAAGGTCATCGACCTGCTGGGCGATTATCTTCTTGGTTACGTGGCCAGAATCCGCCCTTCGGTGATGCGCACTACCCTGGTCTTGTTTGACCGCTGCTTTTACGATCTGCTGGTGGACAGCCGGCGCATTCGCTATGGAGGCCCGCCCTGGCTCTTGAAGACGGCCGCCTCCCTGGCTCCCCGGCCTGAACTGATCATTCTTCTCGACGCACCTCCCGAGGTCCTCTGGTCGCGCAAGCAGGAGGTGCCCTTCGAGGAAGTGGCTCGCCAGCGGTCCGAATACCTCAACCTGGCTCGCGGGCTGCGCTCGACAATTGTGGTCAACGCTGCCCAGCCCGCGCCCGAGGTGATTCATGACGCCCTTGCGGCGATCTCCAACTATCTTTCCCAGCGCACCGCCAAGCGCCTGGGCCTGTCGTCGGGTTCCGGGAACACCGGCGAGACTCCGTCCACCCGGAAAGACATGGTGAACCTACCCCACCCCGGGGCGCCGCTTACCACGTCTGAGGTCCTCAGATTTGCTTTCCCCGAAGTCAAGGCTGGCTCGAGGCCGGCGAACTTCACTGAGCGGGCGGTGCATGTCATTCCGCAAGGGGATATTCCGCGCTGGATCATTGTGGGAGACACGCGGGCCGCGGCAGCCGTTTTAGGCAGTTGGCGGCCCTTCAAAGTGGGCACGCGGCTGCGCTGGAGCGCGGTCGTCAGTGCGGCGTCGCTCCATCTGCTGCCCCGCCTGCCGGGAGTGATAAGCAGCACCGCTCCGATCGATGCTGCCTACTGGGCCGACAGACTGCCGGGATTTTCCGGCGGTTGGGTTCCCGTGATTCACGTTGGCAACCCGTCGCACACCCGCAAGGTGATCGTCTTCTTCGTCGCGCCGGACGGCCGCATCGAGGTTGTCGCCAAGGTGCCGCTGGTCGCTGGAGCGCCGGCGGCGATTCTGAACGAGGCTGAGGTCCTTCGGCAAATGGGGCCTTCGCTTGGCGCTCCCCAGACACTCTTTGAGGATCCCGCCAGGGGGATTGCCGCGCAATCCTGGTTGGAGGGTAAGGCGGTGTCGAGAGAACTGACTGCAGCACACGTCGCATTCATCGAGCGGCTGGCGCTACCCGGTAGAACTGTCCGCGTCTGCGATTTCAGGGCGCAGATCTCCATCGCTCTCGATCAGGCGGAAATGCCGTTTGACCGATCCATTCTTCAGCGAGCGCTGGGTATGCTTGACTTTGACGCACCATTGCCCGCCTTCGTAGAGCACCGCGACTTCGCTCCCTGGAACCTGAAACGGCTTGCCGATGGCCGGACAACCGCCCTGGACTGGGAGTGGGCGGTGTTGACCGGCCTGCCCTGCCAGGATCTCTTTCGCTTCTTCTTCATTCAGGACGCGCTCTTCGACGGTCCGGGCAAGGTGTGGGAAACCCTGATAAAAAGCCGGTTACTACAGGCGCATTACCGGCAATTCTCGATCCCCCGGGAGGCTCTGGGCCCCCTCGTGCTGCATTACCTGCTGCGGGTTCTGTGCATGGACTGGGGGAGTGGGAATGTGCGCCTGGCTGAATACTCGTTCCGACAGATATGTGGCCTGTTGAATCGTTTGAGCGAGCCGGGCGACGGGGCGTCGCGCGAGTGATTGCTTAACCAGGTTCCTCTGAAAAGAAAAGATGTTACCTTGGTTTAAAAGTAACCAAAAAGAGTGATACGGCGTGGTTACTACCAATGCTATAGTTTGAGAAATCCTACACCGATGGGAAAGTTACTTCCCAGCTGTGGTTCAGTTTCACGGATTCATTGGTTTCTCTTCATCGAGTCTTGAAGTTTTTTGGGACTTCACATGCAGAGCCGGTTGGGAAGAACGGAAGCACAAACTTTTACTCCACGGGAGGTTCCTCAAATTATGAGCTCACCAGCTTTGGATACCAGCAATTTTTCTCTGGTTGCTAGTGAAAACGTGATGCATAACGTGGCCGATTCAGAAGAGTTTGCGAATCATGCACGTGGCGATAATGCCCTACTGACTGCGCGCGCCGTTCTCGCTGTGACGGTTTTAGGCGCTGGATTTTGGTTCATGCTGTGGAAAATCGCTTTACACATTTGGATCACGCGATAGAAAACCTCGATAGATCGAATTCTAAATTGACGGCTAACGGCTTACAGGCCCGAGACTTAGCTGCTTCGCCCGCAGCTTTCCGGGCCGATTTCGCAAACTTTCTTTGAGAAAGTTTGCTGCAACGCATTGATATCTCGCTTATCTAGGTTAATCTAGGCCAAGACACGACTTAGCAGCACCTGCTATTTACCTTGCATCGGGCCACAGAAGCAGAAGCGACACTTTGGAATCCCGCTATCTGACCGCGCTCGCGTCAAAAGCCGTCCCCGTCCGGAAAGTCTGGGAGACTGCGCTCGACATGCAAAGGGATGCCTTGGTACCAATTCCGCACTCTGCAGAGGCATCATGTTTCCAAGGAAAGTGTGTTTTGCTCTCCTCCCTGCGATCCTTATAGCTACAGGACTCCGCGCGAGCGCCCAGGCCCACGTCACCGAAAACCAGAATACTTACATTTACGTAGATGCAAATTCCGGGAATGACGGCAACTCAGGCGCGCAAAATTCTCCTTACCGGACCCTACAGGCTGCGGTAAACCGGTCCAATGCCTACAACCAGAAATGGGTGGGCACGAAGATCATCGTGAACCCCGGGGTCTACCGCGAATCCGTGTACATCGGAAACTACGGGGCCACCAGCGCGCCGGTCACGATACAGGCGGCGGTCGCAGGCACGGCCATCCTTGCCGGATCGGATGTTCTCTCGGGATGGAGCCAGGTCAGCGCCAACATCTACTGGCATTCCTGGACCCCGAATCTGGGTACGTGCCCCATCCCGTCCGGTTGGCCCAGCCCCATCGCAACCATCGCCCGCCGGACGGAAATGCTGTTCGTCAATGGAGTTCCGCTGACGGAAGTCATGTCTTTTTCCGACCTGCGCCCCGGCACCTTCTGGGTGGATGAGGCCAGCAATTCAATGGACATGTATCCACCGTCGTATACCGACGTATGGACAGCGACCATTGAAGCCGCGGTGCGCTCTCAAACGTTGAGCGTGCAGGGCCGCACCAACATGGTGTTTCGCGGCCTGGTCTTCCGTCACGGGGCAAGCTGCATGAATCTCGACAGCGCCCAGGTGAGCGGCAGCACCAACATCCTGTTCGATTCCATTCAGGCGAATTGGAATAACTGGGGCGGGCTGGGAATCTACGGCTCCAACGATGTCACTGTCCAGAATTCTGTCGCGAATTACAACGGTGGAGTGGGGCTGCACGGCTACGAGGACCAGTACGCGCTCTACAGCTACAACCAGACCGACTACAACAACTGGCGCGGCGCACAAGGCGCCTTGTACGACTGGGCTTCGGGTGGGACCAAGCTGATGCTGATGCGCAATACGACCGTGCAAGGCCACTTCTCGTATCGCAACCAGGCGCAGGGACTATGGTTCGACACGGATAA
Source organism: uncultured Acidobacteriaceae bacterium (assembly GCA_963737665.1). Classification (GTDB taxonomy): domain Bacteria; phylum Acidobacteriota; class Terriglobia; order Terriglobales; family Acidobacteriaceae; genus Telmatobacter. The sequence goes on along the minus strand of CAVTTW010000008.1, from coordinate 201,899 downwards.
TAAAAATATCACCATCAGCAACGCCACGTTATCGGAGAACCTGCTGGCCAGCCTGCAGCTGGAGGCCAACGAAGGGCCGATCACGCTGGAGAACAGTCACCTGTGCTCGAGCGGACTGGGCGTAAAGCTGATCAACAGCGAGAGCGTGTCGATCTGGGGCAACACCTTCTATAACAACAGTGGTACCAACATCCAGCAGGCCGAGATCTACCTTGCCGGCCAGTCCGGCGGCCGATATGTGACCGACTGGCTGACCCACCAGGGCTACGAGCTTTACACGTCGGGAACGGGCCTCTGGAACAATACGTTTGAAAATGCCGCGTCGGGGCAAAATGTATTTGGAACGTACCTTGCCGGGAATGACTGGTCCGAGTTTGCTAACACCCTGAATGCGTCGGGCAACAAGTGGTACGACCCAACCACCTCGGTTTCCTACAAGTTGCCAAACAACGATATGACGACCCTGAGCGGTTGGAAAAATGCCACCGGAACCGATTGGGACTCCGTCTGGGCGACACCAGCCACTTCCCCTGCAGCCGCGTGCTGGGTTTCGGCGCCGTCCTACTCCGATTTCAACGTGAGCTTGACCAACGAAAGCCTCAGCATGACCAAGGGATGGGCGTCTACAACGGTAAGAGTCAACTCGTATGGATACGGTGCTGTCTCCTTATGGGTAGAGGGGCTTCCGAGCGGAGTCTGGGCGACGCTAAGCCAGAGCAGTATTGTCAGCGGATCGGTCAACCTGCAACTCCACGCGACCACGTGGGCCGGATACCAGCAGGTCCCTGTCACGCTGTGGGCGATGAGCGGATCGCGCGTGCATACAACCACCCTGTATGTAAACGTAACTCCGGCTTAGTTTTCCAGATCGCGATTCGACCAGTACCATCCTGCAAGGGCTTGAGCAGACAAACCTCTGTTCAGGCCCTTCCCTTTTTCCGGTCCGCAAGCAAGAGCGCCAGCGTTAGGCCGGCTGAAGCGGCGAAGTTCAAAGTGGGCGGCGGTATGCACTAAACTTCATACAAATGAACTGGTCTTCTTGTTTGGAAAGCTGCCGCACCGTTCCATCCCAACCGGCGTGCTCGCTTGCCGCGAAGGGATGAAACTGCTGGTCTCGGCGTATGCGTGTGAACCGGACAAGGGCTCTGAACCGGCGGTGGGCTGGAACTGGGTCCAGGCCCTGGTTCGTCGCGGGTACGATGTCCACGTCATTACGCGCAGCAACAATCGGGAATCGATCGAAAAGAGCCAAAATTCAAGCGCGACGGGGCTCGCATTTCACTATTACGATCTTCCCCGGTGGGCGCGGCGGGCCAAGCGCTGGCCGTCGGGTATCTACTTCTATTACCTGCTTTGGCAAGCGGGTGCGTACCGGCTGGCGCGCAGGCTTCACTCTGTCCAGCGCTTCGACCGGGTGCATCATGTGACCTTCGCTTCGTTCCGGCAGCCCTCGTTTATGGGGGGACTGGGAATTCCGTTCATCTTCGGGCCCGTGGGTGGCGGAGAGGCGATACCACGACCGTTGCGGCGAGGGTTTCCCCTTGGAAACCGCCTGGCGGAGAAGATACGGGAACTCGGGAACAGCCTCATCCCGTGCGATCCGCTGATGCGCTATACCTTCTCGCGGGCAGAGATCATCGCCTGCACGACCGGCGAAACCGTGGCCGGGATTCCAACCCGCTACCGGTCGAAGTGCATGGTGCAACTGGCCATCGGGATCGACGAGGCAGAGGTAGAACCACGCGTTCCCGACCATCGCGACGCGGCGCAATTTCTGTTTGTCGGGCGTCTGCTCTATTGGAAGGGGTTGCACCTGGTGCTGCGCGCAATGGCCGAGGTGCGGCGGACGGTCCCGCGGGCCCGACTGAAGGTGATCGGCAGCGGTAAGGATCGCGTCTGGCTAGAGGGGCGAGCGCAGGCGGCCGGCGTAATGGACCTGGTCGATTGGGTCGCTTCTACTCCACACAGGGAGATCGCCCAGGAGTATCGAGAGAGCCTGGCGCTGGTATTTCCCAGCCTGCACGATTCGGGAGGCATGGTCGTGCTGGAGGCTTTGGCGGCGGCCCTGCCGGTAATCTGTCTGGATGCCGGAGGTCCGGGAGCCATCGTGACATCAGAATGCGGCGTGGTGGTGCGCTCCCACGATGCGAATGAGGGCAAAGTGATCCGCGAACTGGCCCAGGCCATGATCCGTCTGGCGACCGATGACGGATTGCGGAAGAGATTGTCTGCCCACGGCCCGGTGAGGGCCAGGGAATTGACCTGGGATCGGGCCGTCGCAGCCGTGTATTCCAGGATCGAAAGAAGGGAGAGCGCGGATTGAGCCGGACGTTCACGGTAACGATCAATGGCAAGGAACTGGACGTTCCCGAGGGCGCGACCGTGGCCGCGGCTCTGCTGCAGGGAAACGCGTTCAGCCGCGCGTCGGTGGGCGGGGAACCACGCCAGCCGGTATGCGGGATGGGGATCTGCTATGAGTGTCGAGCCCGTATCGACGGGCGGCTGCATCAGCGCACGTGCCAGATCCTGTGCCGCCCAGGCATGCAGGTATCGACGGAATGAGAGAAGTCTTTGATCTCGCCGTGGTGGGGGCCGGCCCCGGTGGTCTGGCCGCTGCGGCTACCGCCGCCGAGGGCGGCATGCGCGTGTGCCTCCTCGAGGACAACCACAGTCTGGGCGGGCAGATCTGGCGCAGCAGCCTTGCGCATAAGTCTCCCGCATCCAAGGGCGGCGCCGTGGCTGGCAAGAATTGCTCAAAGCCGTGTCGAGGTGCGATTGGGTGCGCGGGTCGTGGCTGCACTGAGTTCCAACTCGCCTCGCCGCACCGTGATGTGCGTGGAACAGGGGGAGAACTTCGCGCCGATCGAGGCCTCCGCGCTGGTGCTCTCCACCGGAGCCCGGGAGCGTTTTCTTCCCTTCCCAGGATGGACTCTGCCCGGTGTCTACGGGGCCGGCGGATTGCAGGCCTTTGTGAAGGCCGGCCTCGATATTTCGGGTAAGCGGGTGATCGTTGCGGGAACGGGTCCGCTGCTGTTGGCCGTTGCTGCGGGGCTGCGCAGCGCGGGGGCCTATGTTGTCGCGGTGATCGAGCAGGCTGGAATGCCGCAATTAGCGCGGTTTTCAGCAAGCCTGCTGGCAGGCCACGCAGGCAAGATCCTCGAGGGCGCCGGCTATGCCGGGCGGCTGCTCGGAATTCCTTACCGTACCCGAGCATGGGTGACGAAGGCGCTGGGCGACGAGCGGCTCCGGAAGGTAGTGGTGCGACGCAATTCGCGTGTCTTTGAACTGGATGCGGACATGCTCGCCATCGGGTATCACCTGGTGCCCAACATCGAACTGGCGCAACTGCTGCAGTGTCGCATCGAGGGCGGCTTTGTGAGCGTCGATGAGCGCCAGCAGACATCCGTGGAAGGGATCTACTGCGTCGGTGAGGCGACCGGAATCGGCGGCGTGGAGAAGGCGCAGGTCGAAGGGGCCATCGCCGGATTGGCGGCGAGCGGTCAGATGGAATCCGCGAAGAGATTGCTGCCGGCGCGTAATCGCGAGATGCGGCTGGTGCGCAGCCTCGCGCACACCTTCAGGCTGCGCGAAGAACTGCGTACTTTGGCTGAAGCCGAGACCCTGGTTTGCCGCTGCGAGGATGTTGCGTATGGTGCTGTCGCCGCGTGCATGTCGTGGCGTGAGGCCAAGTTGCATACACGCTGCGGAATGGGTCCCTGCCAGGGACGGATATGCGGGCCGGCGACCGAATTTCTGTTCGGATGGCAAGCGCCATCCCCGCGGCCGCCGCTGTTTCCCGCCAGTGTCGGCACTCTTGCCGCCGCCTGTGAAGATCCCTACGCGGCTGCGGACCATGCGGCTCCTTCTCCCTAGCTCCCGAGAGGAATTGCTGCGCCTTCACGCTTGTGGAAACGAGCTGCTGGCGACCGCGACGTGGGGACGATGTGACCGCGCGAATGCCACAGCTTCGCGTGTGGCGGCCAGTTCCGCTCCGGCCAGCTCCAGGCGTGGCCCGCGTACACGCGCGTTGCCCACGCCGAGTTCCTGCTGTACCTGCTTGATGAGCTGAATGAACTTGGGCACCGTGTCCATGCGCAGCAGGGGCAGGAACCAGCGGTAGAGTTCAAACGCATCGGCCGTCTTGCCTGCGCTGGCAAGATGGAAGAGGTCGACGCTCTCGCGGGGCAGGGCGTTGACCAGTCCCGCGATCCATCCCACGGCTCCGGCGGCGATGCCTTCCACGATCGCGTCATCGACGCCAACAAAGATGGCGAGCTGCTCACCGATGAGGGCGCGAATCGCAGTCACGCGGCGCACATCCGTCGAAGACTCCTTCACCGCCCTGAGGTTGGAGTATCCGGCGGCAAGCTCCCGGATCTGTTCCGGCGTGAAGTCGGTTCCGTAGGCAACCGGATTGTTGTAAAGCATCGCGGGCAGTGGCGTGGCTTGAAGAACGGCGGCAACATATGCCTTCATCTCCGGCCAGTCGCCCTTGTAGACGTAGGGCGGCAGAATCATCAGACCGCTCGCGCCACGGTCATGCACGCTCCTGGCGAGAGTCACAGCCTCGTCCGTGGACAAACTTGAGATGGCCGCCACCACTGGAACCTTGCTCTTTGCCGCATTGACGAGGGTGTCGATGATGGCCAGCTTTTCGTCGAGGGCGAGTGTTGCCGCCTCCCCCAGTGAGCCCAGCGCAACGAGGCCACTCACGCCGTTTTCGATCTGCCATTGGGCGTGCCGAGCAATGAACGCGTGGTCGACGCGCAGGTTTTCATCGAATGCCGTGGTCAGTGCCGGCATGACTCCAGTCCACTTCATGCTTGTCCTCTTTATCGGTTGTTGATTCGTTGCGTATGGTGTTTTGCGCGTAGCGAGATGGCGCGTACGGAGCGGTCGATATCGCGGAATTCTTGTTTGTCAGCAGGTCGGCAACCAGTTCGGCGGTAGCCAGCGATGTGGTAATGCCAAGTCCTTCATGGCCGGTCGCAAGCAGTATGGATGGGTCAAGCGGATGCGCACCGATCAAGGGTAGTTTATCCGGCGTTGCGGCGCGGAACCCCGTCCAGACGCGGATGGCGCTGAGAGTGAATATGCCGGGCAGATACAGCGCAGCGCGTTGCAGCATCGCGCTGAGGATATGCTGATCGACCTCGGAGTGTTCTGCGCCGAACTGACGTGACGATCCAATAAGCAGCTGGCCGGTCTTGCGCGGCTGTACGTTGAAGGCGACGGAATCTCCGACGGAGCTGTGCGCGCTCTTCAAATATCCCAGTTCAACCAGTTGGTGATGCACGTAGCCGGGATAGCGGTCGGTGATGACGAGATGGCCCTTGCGCTTGCGGACTGGAAGCTGGGGCATCAGCAGCGCGGACTCCGCGCCCAGCGCGAGGACGATTCGCTGCGCGCGAACTTCCGCGCCGTCGTCGATGATGACCAGGCCATCGTGAATCGACCGTATCGCACGGCCGACCAGCAATCGCGCGCCGAGAGCCTCAGCCCGGCGGGCAAGATACAACGCCACCGTGGGAGGATAAACGACTGCGTCTTCGGGAACCAGAAGCGCGCCGGCAAGTCCATCGGCAAGATTCGGCTCGGCGCTGCGTAACTGACTGGCCGTAAGCAGCTCGGTCGGTACGGAACGCGCCGCATACCACGCGTGCTTGCGCTCCGCTGCTTCCATCTCTTCATGATCGGCTGCGATCCACAGGGTGCCGCGCGGTTCATACTCGGCGGAAGGAGGCAGGTCGGGAGCGAGTTGCTGCCATAGCTGCTGCGAGTAGCGCGTGAGCGCGAACTGCGCCTCCGAATCGTCCATGACCACGATGTGGCCCATGCCCGCCGCGGTTGCCCCGCTGCCCAGCACGTCGCGTTCGATGAGGGCCACGCGCAGACCGCGCTGCGCACATGCCAGGGCGCAGGCCGCCCCGACGATGCCTCCGCCGGCTACGGCCACATCGAAGACAATCGCATGGCTCATCCCAGGGGGCCTGCCGCCGCGGGAATTCCCTCACGAAACGGATCGCGCGGCTCGAAGATCAGTGACGATTCGGAGGTGACGTACGCGGTGCCCGTGATGCTGGGAATGATGCGATCGCCTTCGCGCGTATAGCTGCCCGTAAAGACGCTGCCCAGAATGCCTTCCTGTCGCCACGGCTGGCCGGGCTCAAGCTTGCCGTCGGCGGCGAGGCACGCCATCTTCGCGCTGGTGCCCGTGCCGCACGGAGAACGGTCGTAGGCTTTGCCCGGGCAGAGAACGAAGTTGCGGCTGTGATTGCGCGGATCGTGGGCTGCCGAGTAGAGCTCGATATGATCGATCTCCGCGCCATGGGCGCCCGTAACTCCGCTCGCGTTCAGAGCCTTCCTTATCTGCCATGTGAAATCTGTAAGCGCATCGACATGAGCGAGCAGCAGAGGAAACGGGGCCTCTTCGACGAGGAAGAACCAGTTGCCGCCCCAGGCCACGTCGCCATGGACGATCCCGTGGCCCGGCACATCGACGGCGACATGCGCGCGGTAGCGATACGCTTCCACGTTGACGATGGTGATCTCGCCATTTTCAGCCAGCGCCACCCGCACATCGCCGACCGGCGTCTCAAAACGATGCTGCCCAACGCCGATGCGGCCCATGTAGGCGAGGGTTGCGGCTACTCCAATCGTGCCGTGGCCGCACATGCCCAGGTAGCCTGCATTGTTAAAAAAAATGACTCCAGTCGCGGATCCAGGATCGATCGGCTGGAGCAGCAATGCGCCCACCAGCACGTCCGAGCCGCGCGGCTCGCAGAGGATCGCGCGCCGGTAGACATCGTGCCTGGTGCGCAGGCGCTCTAACCGCTCTGCCATCGTGCCCAACCCGAGCTCCGGTCCGCCTGCGATCACGCAGCGCGTGGGCTCTCCCTCGGTGTGCGAGTCGATGATCTGGATCAGGTGCGGAAGCTTATTCTCATTCGACATAGTTTTTTTAGCGATCCGATGCGGGCTTCCTTGCCTGCATCTTAATCCAGTTGACCTCGTCCGGCGCCTTGCGCATGCGTACGCTAATAGCTGCTGGCATTGGATCAGTGCGTTGCGGCGACCGTCTTCTGCTGCGCCAGCCACGTGTGTACATGTTCTTCCAGCACATCGAGCGGCAGCGGACCTTCTTCGAGCACCACGTCGTGAAATTTGCGAATATCGAATTGGTCCCCAAGCTGGTGGCGCGCTTCTTCGCGCAGACGGAGGATCGTCATCTGCCCCAGCTTGTAGGAGAGCGCCTGTCCCGGCCATGCGATGTATCGATCAACTTCGGTGGCGATGTTCTGCGCGTCCATGGCGGTATGCTCGGTGAAGAAGTCGATCATCTGCTGGCGCGACCAGTGCTTCAAGTGCACTCCGGTGTCGACCACTAACCGAACTGAGCGCCACATTTCGTTTTCGAGGCGGCCATATTCACTATATGGATCCTGATAAAACCCCATCTCGCGGCCTAGCCGCTCCGAGTAAAACGCCCATCCCTCCGAGTACGCATCATAGGAAGCATTGCGCCGGAATTCGGGCAGGCCGGGCAGGCTCTCGGCAATCGAAAACTGCAGGTGATGGCCGGGAATCCCTTCGTGATACGCGATCGCCTCGACGTTCAGGAGCAGGCGTTTGTCGGGTGCGTATTCGTTGACGTTAATACGGCCGGGACGCGACCCATCGGCCGTGCCGGGCGAGTAATCCGCGGGCACGGCATCGGGGGCGCGGAAGGCGTCCATCGCCACGACCTGCAACCGCGTCGGCGGCTGCTTGCCAAAGTAAAGCGGCAGCTTCTGCTCCATCTGGTCGGCGTAATGCTTGTAGAGGTCGAAGATCTGCTGCCCCGATGTTCCGTAGAGCGCGCGATCGTTGCGGATATGCTCGTTGAAACTCTTCAGATCTTTGAATCCCAGCGAGTTGGCAAGCTTAAGCATTTCGGCTTCGATCTCTGTGACCTGGCGGAGCCCCATCTCATGGATCTCGGCGGGGGTGAGGTTGGTGGTGGTCTCATCCTTCACGGCAGCGCGGTAGCGCGCTTCACCGTTGGGGAGAGCCCAAATGCCATACTCGGTGCGGCCATGCGGCGCGTAGTCGGTTTTCACAAAGCGCGCAAACGCGGCATACGCAGGGTTCACGTCCTTTTCGATGGCCACGAGGATCTGCCCGCGGAGGCGCTGCTGGTCGGCGGGAGCGATGGACGGCGGAAATCTCTTTGTGGGCGCAGCAAAGGGGCTGTGGTCGGGCGCGTCGTTGGCTATCCCCGCCGCCTGCTCGCCGACTTTATCGAGCAGATAGCGCGGCGGCATAAGATGATCGCGCAGCCCGAGGCGCATGTCTTCGGTGACCTGTTCGAAAGCGTGCGGAATAGCATGCAGACGCGCGATGTAGTTCTCGTAATCCTTGACCGTGTTGAAGGGCATCTGCGAAGGCAGTGCCGCGTAGGCCAGGTGGATTCCGTTCATCTGGTCGACGGGCATCTCCCAACCCTTGAATGCCGCATCCTCCACGGACTGCCGCAGGCTGCGGATCATCAGCTCCTTGTTCAGAGTCTCTTCGGGCGTGAAACCCGTTGCGTCGATGGACGTGAACAGGGCAAGCTGCTTCTGGTTCTCTTCCTCTTCTGCCGCGATGGCCTGGGGAGAGGCATCGGTGAGGCGGTCGTTGTAGCGCGTGTCTCCCACGTACGTCGCGAATTCCGGATGAGACCTGCAACTGATGCTGCCAATCGCGCCGCGATGGCGTCGCGGAAACGTGCGCGGCGGACCTCGAGGTCAGAACTTTGCGCCGAGAGCAGAGGGGCGCAGGTGCAGAGCAGGATGGCGCCAAAAATCGCACGGGGGAAAGGCTTCATGGGGTCCTCGTGGGAAACGGTTTCCAATGGAGTATAGGACGTCGTTTACAATTCTCCAACTGAATGCCAGGAAGGGGACGGGTGTATCGATGTGCCGAATTCGGGCGAGATTTCGACGATGCTGAGGCCCATTCCCTGGTCCAATCGCCTTCGGGCGGCGTGGCCGGTGCGGATTTCTTCGATGCGCGCATGAAGGGAACTGAATGAAATGCAGGTCCTTCCACTGGGTCCGGCGCCCGGCTGAGATCACGATCGCGAAATCCTTTCCGAGCCGTCCCGGGGCTGCCTGTGTCAGGTTGGCAACCGCTCTGGCACTGTGCCTTGCAGGTATTTGCCTGGGGCCACTTCCTGGCCTTGGCGGCAACCAGGCGCAAGCGCAATCAACGGCGAAAGCAGACAAAGGTCCGCCTTCGGTCGTCCAGCCTGTCCAGCCTTATCCCCAACTCGTCGACATCACGGCGTCGACAGGGATCACGTTTGAGCACCTGTCCAGCCCGGAACAGAGATACATCGTCGAGTCGATGAGCGGCGGCGTGGCGTTGATCGACTACGACCGCGACGGCTGGCCCGACATCTACTTCACCAACGCGCAGAGCGTGGAGATGGCGCAGGCCGGCAGGAAGGCGCGCAGCGCTCTTTACCACAACAACCATGATGGAACCTTCACCGATGTCACCGACGCAGCCGGGGTGGGCTATCCCTGCTGGGCGCAGGGTGCGGTGGTGGGCGACTACAACAACGATGGCTGGCCGGACTTGCTGGTCACGTGTTTCGGCGGCGTGGTCCTCTACCGTAACAACGGCAATGGGACCTTCTCCGATGTCACCAAAGCCGCCGGCCTGGCCAGCGACACGCAGTGGGCGACCGGCGCCGCCTTTGGTGACTATGACAGCGACGGATGGGCCGACCTGTTTGTCTCGCACTATGTCGATTTCCACCTGGACAACATGGCGGCGTTCGGCTCCAAAGACACGTGTAAGTACGAGGGAATTGAAGTCCAGTGTGGGCCGCGCGGCCTCAAAGGGGCGCCGGACAGTCTTTATCACAACAATCGGGATGGAACCTTTACCGAGGTTTCGAAGAAGGCCGGTGTGCAGGATGCCGAGCAGAGATTCGGACTTACGTCCGTCTGGACGGACTTTGACAATGACGGCAAACTTGACCTGTTCGTGACCAACGACGGGGAGCCAAATTACCTCTACAAGGGCGACGGCGCCGGCGGGTTCACCGATGCGGGTTTCACATCGGGCGTGGCCTACAACGAGAACGGCATGGCGCAGGCCAACATGGGCCTCGCCGTCGGGGATTACCTGCACACCGGCCGCATGTCGATCCTGATCTCGCACTTCGACAATGAATACGCGGCGTTGTACCGCAACGACGGCGACATGAGCTTTTCCGAGGTGTCGGTGGCATCCGGCGTGGCCAAAGCAACCCGTGGATACGTGGGTTGGGGCGACGCCTTTGTTGACTTTGCCAATCAGGGGTGGCCCGACCTTCTGATCGCCAATGGACATGTATACCCGCAGGTGGACAGTGTTCCGGCAGGGCCGAAATACCAGGAGCCGATGGTACTGCTCGAAAATCAGCGGAATGGCAGCTTCAAAGACATCAGCAAAGCGGCGGGGCCGGCGATCCAGACGCCGCGTGTGAGCCGCGGGATGGCGGTCGGCGACCTGTTCAACGACGGCAGACTGGAGGCAGTCGTCGAGAATCTGGTCGGCCGGCCCGTCCTCCTGCGCCCGGAAGGCGGCCCTCCTCGCCACTGGATCAGCTTTCAACTGGAGGGGGTTAAGTGCAACCGGCTGGCGTTAAATGCCCGGGTCAGGGTCAAGTCCGGCGGAGTCACGCAACTTGGCGAGGTCCTGAGCGGCGGAAGCTACCTATCGCAGCACGACCTTCGCGTTCATTTCGGGCTGGGGGAGCACCAGGTAGTCGAAAAAGCGACGGTGCTGTGGCCGAACGGGAAGACCGAGGTTCTCACCAACCTGGCTGCGGATCGCTACTACCTGGTCCGCGAAGGGGCGGGGGTGGTCGATTCCCGGCTTCCGGCGAGCCGGCCGACCAGCCCTCAGTAACATAAGCAGTTAACCGGCTGAAAACGTTTCAGAAATCGATTACTGAAGACCGTTTCCCGCCCTGCACGGCACCCGTTCGACCCGCGCTCAAACGTATAAGTAAAGGGATTTACAGGTCCTAAACTACCACGGCATCAACAAGAAACCCCGGGCGCACATTTCTATGTTTGACAAGCTATGTTTACAGGAGTAAGAATGTCCCCGCCAAGTAAACGCTTGCTGGACGGGTCTGAGGGTTCTTCGCTTGCGGCAAAATACCGTCCTGTAACCGTTTAAGGCGCATTGGGTGCTCAGCCGGGAGCCGTTCCTGCGACTCGGCGAGGCACCGAATTCGTCCCCTTTTGGCAGCCCAACAGACCGTGGCATGGTCAGACGGCAAATCGGGCAACTGAGAGTTTTCGTGGTTGGTTCTTGCGGGCGCACACGGTGGGCAGTTCGCAATGGCGCTATGAGTCCCAAGTGCCACTCAGACCGGGTGGCGGTTTCAAGCAGAATTGCAGTGACCTTCACCGTCGATGTGAATTGGGGTTCTCCGGTACGAAAAAGCGATCAAGGCGCAGGCGGAATTCGCAATTTGTTTTCCTGTCCGTGGCTCGGTCCAGTCACACAACGACGAGGTCAGGGTCGGCTCGATTCTGCAAACTCACTCAACCGCGAAGACTTACTTGCGAGAAGCAAAGATACGCAGTGAACGTTACTCGGGAACCCGCAACATCGTTCCCTCAGGAGGCGCAGTATGAAGCAATTCGCGATCCCATCGTCGTCCACGCCAGGGACACGCATGGCGCGCTGGTCAGTAAGTTCCGGGGTAGTCTGGTTTGCCCTGGTCGCAATGCTCGTTCTTCTAACCCCCCGGATATGGGCGCAGGATAACGCGACCATCGACGGAACAGTGGCAGACGCCAGCGGCGCTTTGGTCCCCAATGCCGAGATCACCCTCACTAACCAGGCCACCAAGCAATCCAGGACAGCAACCTCCAACTCGGCGGGCGCCTATCGATTCGCCAACGTCGGCATCGGCACCTACAGTCTTGCCGTCTCTGCTTCAGGATTTCAGAAGTACACCAAGAACGGCATCGTGGTGAACGTTGCACAGAGTCTCGAAGAAAATGTGTCCCTCGCGGTCGGCAGCGCGGGTCAGACCGTCACCGTTGAAGCGGATGCGCTCCAGGTGCAGACGGAAACCAGCGAAGTCAGCAACCTGATCAGCGGCCAGCAGGTCTCTGAACTGTCCACCAACGGCCGCAATATCACCTCGCTCGCCGCCCTCGGCCTCGGCGTATCCAACAACCTGCCCCAATATGGCGGCGTCGATGCGCTCACGTCATCCAATGCCATTACTTTCAACGGAACCCGCCAGACCCACAACATCTACATGATTGATGGTGCGGAACAGAACGACCGTGGCTGCGGCGGCTGCTTCATGAACCTGCCCTCCCAGGACGCCATCGCTGAATTCCAGACCCTGGACAGCAACTACAGTCCCGATTACGGTGTCGGTTCCGGCGGCACCATCCTGATGGTGCTCAAGTCGGGCACCAAGAATTATCACGGCGAACTTTACGAGTTCAACCGCAACACCGCCTACGATGCTGCCGATTATTTCAGCAAGTCGGTGTCGGAGTTCAAGCTGAACGAGCCCGGCGGCAACATCGGCGGCCCGTTGTGGATTCCCCACGTGTACAACAACAATCGCAACCGCACCTTCTTCTTCTGGAACGAAGAGTGGCGGAAGCTGATTCAGGGAAGCTCGCCGATCGTCACCAACACCATCATGGCGAATAACTTCCCGACCCTCGGCCAGGACCTGCACTATACCGTTCCCGCGGGTGGCAAGGTTCCGGTCTACCCCGTGGCCTACAATGTCCCTGTCGCGTTGCAGGGGCAGCCGTTTGCTAAGAATGCCGACGGAACGTACACCATCCCGGCCAGTCTTATCGACCAGAACGCGGTGCTTGAATTGAACTCAGGCACTTTTCCGAAGCCGAATCTAGGGGCGAGTCAATACATCGCGTCCATCCCGGCTCCTGAAAATATTCGCGAAGATGTGGTCCGCATCGATCACTCCATCAACAGCAAATACCAGTTGATGGGCCACTATCTGCACGATGCCATGACCAAGACGTTCTTCCCGCCCTTGTGGGGACCGGGAGGGGACTACCCGACGGTCGGCACGGCGATGACCAATCCGTCCTATACGGCGGCCATCAAGCTCACGCAGACCTATACGCCCAACCTGCTGAATGAAACCGCGTTCCTTTATAGCGGCAACAAGATCACCCTCACCCCCGTCGCCGGAGCCGGCAGCTCGTTTACCCTGCCCAGCAACTGGTCGGCAACCAGCTTCTTCCCGGTATCTGACAATGCCGGCCACGACATGCCGGAAATCGATCTTCAAGGCTCGCCTCTGCAGCAGACCTGGACCGAATCCTACTATCCGTGGAAGAACGGTTACGAAGGCTTTGACTACCGCGATGACTTGTCCTGGACCAAGGGACGGCACCAGTTCAAGTTTGGCTTTGCCTGGCTGCACGACTACAAGAATCAGCAATTGCAAGCCAACACGCAGGGTACCGCCACCTTCAACTCCAGCCAGTTCTCCGGTGACTCCTACATCAACTTCCTGCTCGGCGACGCCTCCAACTTCAACCAGTTGCAGTACCTCGCAGGCAAACACTGGGTCAACAACAACTATGGCTTCTACGCCAACGATAACTGGCACGTGACGCCGAGGCTGACACTCAATCTTGGCCTCCGGTTTGATGGATTGCCTCACGCCTTTGAACGCTACAACCTGTTCGCTAACTTCGTGCCCGCAGACTACGACACAACGCTGGGGAATCCGGTGATCCCCGCGGGACAACCTGGGGCCGGCACCATCCTTCCGTCGCAGCTGTCTACATTCAGCTTGACGGGCAGTGAGATGTTCTACCTGAACGGGATCAGGGAAGCAAATGTCAACGGTTTCCCGCGCGGGAATGTCCAGAACACCTACAAAACCTGGCAGCCGCGTATCGGGTTCGCCTACGACCTCTCGGGTAACGGCAAGACGGTTATTCGCGGCGGTGTCGGGTTCTTTTATGAACGGGTACAAGGCAACGACGTTTACAACGCCGCACTGAATCCCCCGTTCGCCTACATCCCATCGGCCAACAACGTGCTGTTCTCCAACCCCAATGCCACGGTCGCAACCGGCACAGCACCACCCACGCAACTGGTTTTCCCATCGAACCTGACCAGCATCAAGTACAACTATCCTCCACCTGGAACCGCCGATTACAGCTTTGGATTCCAGCGCGAGCTGGCGCCATCGATCGTAGCCGTGCTGCAGTATGTCGGTTCCGACGGCTGGGATCAGAATGACGATCGGCAGATCAACACTCTGCCTCTTCTCGATGCGAACAACAGTTATGCCACGCGCGAGGGTGTTGCCAATGGATCGCTGAACGCGAACCAGTTCCGGAACTATCCCGGCTTCGGCAATATCAACCAGGAAGAGAACGAAACCAATTTCGTCTACAACTCGCTGCAGGCCGGTGTGCGTCTCGAAAACCGGCATGGGCTTACCACCCAGGTGGCCTACACCTGGTCGCACAACATCGATGAAGTGACCAACGATCTCGGCGGCCTTTCCGATCCGTACAATCCCAAGTACGACCGGGGATCGGATACGGGCTTTGACCGTCGTCACATCTTCAACGTCAGCTACGTCTACGCCGTGCCCTTCTTCTCCAAGAGTTCCAATCTCCTGGCCCGGGAGGTGCTTGGCAACTGGGAGGTTTCCGGCATCACCGCCATTGAATCGGGACTTCCTCAGTACATTACGTACACCGGCTCAGACACTCTTGGTTTAGGTGGTGGCACCAACAACCGTCCAAACAAGGTGGCATCCGTGGGTTATCCCAAAACTGTAAGCGCATGGTTCACCGGGAGTTCCTTTGCGGATCCCGTCGCTCCCTGGAACGGCGGCCCCAATCAGGGCTTCGGCAACGCGGGAAAAGATTCCGTGGTCGGGCCGGGACTGTTCAACTGGAACCTGTCCTTGTTCAAGGCCATTCCTCTGACAGCGCATGAAGGTCCGAGAATTGAACTGCGCTTCGAGTCCTTCAACACCTTCAACCACACCCAATTCCAGAACCTTGATACGAACTCGCATGACTCAAACTTCGGCGCAGTGACGGGCGACTACGGTCCGCGACTGCTTGAACTGGGCGGCAAATTCGTATTCTGATCTGCGATTGCTTCAAACGCGGGCACGGCGGGACACATCCCGCCGTGCCCTTTGCTTTGCGGAACCGCCTGATTGCGTCATGGATTGCCGGCAAGCGAAAATGCAGAGGGAGAAGTATGTGAAGCGGTTTAGACACCTGGGTTTGGCGTTGGCTTTCGCATCGGCGATGACAACTGTCGCCCACGGCCAGATTCAGGCAACAGAAGATCAGCGTCAGAGGGCGATCTCCCTCGAGCAGCAGGGCAACACTGCCGAGGCTGTGGCTGCGTGGCAGGCTGTGGCGAAGGCCCATCCAACCAATGCCGAGGCTTATGCACATCTGGGTCTGCTGGAGGCTCGGCAGGAGCATTATGCGCAGGCGGTGCCGCTGTACAAGAAGGCGCTGGCCCTTGACCCCGCGATGCCCGGCCTGCGCCTCAATCTCGGACTCTCTTTATTCAAGTCGGGGGCGCTGAAGGAGGCAGTCCAGGACTTCAGCCAACTCCTCAAGACTGAGCCGGCTGGCTCGCCCGAGGCCCAGCGCCTCAAGAGCCTGATGGGAATTGCGTATTATTCCCTGGGCGAATTCAAGACCGCCGTGCCTTATCTCAAAGAAGCGGCGGCCAGTGATCCGCAAAACCTGGCTTACCGGTTGTTTCTTGCCCACAGTTGCCTCGCGTCGGAGCAGTACCAGTGTGTCCTCGACGTGTATCACGACATACTGACCTTGAATGCCGAATCGGCCGAGGCCGACATGCTGGCGGGGGAGGCCATGGACGAGCTGCACGATCACGATGGCGCCATCGCGCAGTTTCGCGCGGCCGTGAAGGCAAATCCCAGGGAGCCTACGGTGCATTTCGGCCTTGGCTACCTGCTGTGGACGCAAAGCAAGTACGAAGAAGCGGCGCAGGAGTTTGAAGCGGAGCTGGCCAACGTTCCCAATCATGCGGAGGCCCTGGCATTCCTGGCCGATTCAGATATGCAGATGAATCATGCCGACAAGGCCCTTCCATTGCTGGAGAAGGCAGTCAGCATCGATCCCAACGTGGAGCGCGCCCACCTTGACCTGGGTATTCTCTATGCCGATGCAGGCCGGCGCGACGATGCACTGCGTGAATTGAAGCTGGCCGCAAAGCTTGTTCCCAACGACGTCAACGTCCACTGGCGCCTGGCGCGTCTCTATCAGGTCCTGGGCGATAAAGAACAGGCCAGGGTCGAATTCGATAAGACCAACAGCCTGCACAAAGCAGCCGATGAGACCGTCCTCAAGCAACTGCACGAGGCGCAGCAGAGAGGCAAGCCGGCGGACGATGGCGCTGTCCCACCGGCGAATCATTGACCACTAAGAGCAGTTTCCCTGGCGACTGGATATTCCAAAAGGGGGCGCCGCAGCCGTCAGGCGGCAGGCGGCGCGCATCGTTACTCCCCGGGGTGTGCGAGGTTGCTGGTCAGAGATTGGCGGCGCGATTGCCGCTGATGAGGCGCAGAATCAAGGTCAGCACCACCGCCCCGATGACTGCGATCACAATGCTCATGGTCATGCCATGTTCAGCGGTTCCGCCGAATCCGAGATGACTGGAGATGAATCCTCCCACCAGGGCGCCGATGAGTCCGACGACCATGTCCATGATGAATCCATAGCCTGAGCCCTTCATCAGTTTTCCGGTGATCCACCCGGCAAGCAGGCCGATGATAATCCACGCAATTACTCCATGCCCCATACGTTCGTTCTCCTCTTGTGGCTTGGATGCACGCAGTTGCGATCATGGAGAGCACTTTTCTGCAAGTTTGCGGCTCGGTCCTCCGAGTAGCGAACTGAGCGAACAGCATGCATCAGACGAGTCCTTTTCTGGTTTGGTTCGTCCACTCCACAGGCTGAGTGCGAGGGTTGCTGATGAAGCGCTACCTTCTTAACAACTGTCATCGCGGCCGCCGCGGTGAATCTTACGTGGGCCAGCGGCCAAATGCCCGATGTGCCATCCTCGCAGACGTCCATCTTCACAACCGAGACTTCGGTGGTCATGGTTCCGGCGCTCGTCCGAACCCGGAACGGCGCGATGGTTTACACCCTCAAAGCGGACGACTTCGTGCTCACCGATGATGGAATTCCGCAAAAGCTTACGCTCGATCAGGACACCGGCGGCGAGCCACTGGCGCTGGTCGTAGTCATCGAGACTGGCGGCGCGGGGGCGCGCGAATTCGACCAGCTCGGCCCACTGGTTCCCATGTTCGCCTCGCTTATCGGGGAGGTGCCGCACAAGATCGCTGTCGTGGCCTTCGATAGCCAGCCTGCGCTGGTGCAGGGCTTTTCTCCGCGCATTGAAGATGCGGTGGACGCGATCGCCAGGCTGAAACCTCGGTGCACGCGGCAAGAGTCCGGGAAGGGCTGCAATGCGGATTCAACTCTTGACCTGAGCCAGGGCGACAACGGAGCAGCCATCCTTGACAGTCTCGGTCTAGCGGTTGACCTGCTGCGCAATCAGCCACCCGGATATCGTCGTGCCATCCTGCTGGTCAGCGAAACGCTCGATCGCGGCAGCCACCTCAAGCTTCAAAGCGCGGTGCGCGCCATCAGCGACACCAATACGACGGTCTACAGCCTGGGCTTCTCAAGTGCGAAGTCGGAGGCGGTTCACTATGCCTATCATGAACTGCCAACGCGGCCGGGTCAGCTCTTCGGCTCGAACATGTACCCGAACCCGCCTCACGGCTGCATGGGAAAGGACCCCGAGCCTGATCCGGACGCGACCCACAGCAAGGCGATCCAGGCCTACGATTGCCTCGCACAATTGGCGCCCCCACTGGCGTTTGCGAGGATGGCCACGATTGCCGCCGTCGATTCCCTTGGACACAACGTGCCCGAGACGGTGGCGCGCCTTACCGGCGGAGAGTACTTCAGACTGACCAACGCCAAAAGCCTGGAACGCAGCCTGGCAACTCATCGCCAACCATCTACCCAATCGCTACGTGCTCAGCTTTCATCCCCAGTCTCCACATGAGGGACTGCACGTCCTTGAGCTGCATCTGCCCAACTACGCGAATCTCGAAGTGACAGCCCGCGCCAGCTATTGGGCCAACCCGGCGTCGACTCCGGCCAGTCCCGCGTCAACCGGGCCATAAGTCGCACCGCCCAGTCACCACACGGCACCGGTCGCGCGGTGGTGGGTACGGTGGTTCTGCGCAAATTTTGTGAAAGGCGCTCTATCCCTCGGCGTCGCCGTCCGGATTACTCCCGCGCTTGCCAATGGGCACGTTGGCAACAAAGACCGGGCCGAGTATCAAAAGAGCGAAGGCGATTGCCGCAATAAGTTCACCCATCGGGCATGCTCCTATCTATCTTCGCGTGCGGGTCCTGCTCACGCGGCGAAGGCAAACTGAAAATCAACACACAGGCAGTCGTTTCAGAGTTACGGAGCCGGCAGGGTATCCGTCCGCTTTCACAAGTACGACTTCAGAGTGCAAAATCCAAAATGAGAGCGACGCCCCATTCCGGAGCCATCAGGCCAGCCTCTCCGTGCTGGTAAGCACGCCAACCCAGCATATACCTGTTTCCCCATGCTAATCCGTTCCCCTGGCTGCTTCCTGGGACTTACCCTAACTTTTTTGAACTCGCGTACCTTGAGTCTGCGAGCCGTGCTCTTTACCGTAGCCGTGAACCCTCGTCACGTAACGGGCGTCCGACGTATGATTTGGCGGGGCAGCAAGTGGGTGGCGAGAGGCCAATGCCAAAAATTCCGGATGGAAGAACGGCTGGGCAATGGAGCCGGCGCAAGTTTCTTGGCGGGGTGGCCGGGTCAGCCGCGGCGCTGGCGGTATGTGGTCCGGCACGCGGACTGGCCAAGCCGGCTGAGACTGCACAAATGCGGGGCAGGTTTCTGACCCACGTGTCGGTAGTGCGCGTCAACCAGATCGAGGTCACGCCGACGCGCAACATCGGCGAGGATGAAGCGGCAGATAATCGCCCCGAACGCATCCGCAGCCGCCGCGAAGCCTTCGCCCGAGGGTGTCCGGACGGACGCATGACGTGGGCGGTGAGCTGGCTTGCTCTGAACGATCCCCGTCCCGAATACAAGGAGGCGCTTAAACTGCTGGCCTCCTACCACGACCGCTATAACGACGAGATCACGTTCATCCCCGGCGGCTACTTCGCGCCCATGTACGACACGCGGGAGCATATCCGCGCCACCATCAACAAGGCGCTGGAACTGATTTCCGGATTTGTGGGCGGCGGCTATCGACCGCAGTGCGTGGTGGCCGGCTTCATGGACGCCGAAAACCAGCGGCTGCTTGCCGCCGACCAGGGAATTCACGTGTGCCAGGGGCAGATCTGGAGCCAGCACGGCATCGACAACGGCGATGGTGACGGGGGCATCTGCTACCCCTACTATCCCAGCCGCGAGCACTATCTGAAGCCGGCGCAGGGCTCGGCTGACTTCATCGACTGCGTCTGCCTCGACGGCTGGACCTGCGACTTTCTCACCGCGCGGCGCAATGGCTTCGAAGGCGGCTTCAACAGCCGCATGGGAGTAGGGCCAATCGAAACCGTTGGGAACCTCGGAAAGGACGTTGGCCGCAGGGAGATGCTCGATACCACCGCCATTCACTTTGATCGCGGCCATGCCCTCAACGGCTTCGGATGGGTGACCGCGATCTGGGAGACGTCGATAGGCCACGATGAGGATCTGACCTACTGGCTGCAGGCCGTGCGCCAACGCTGGCCCGACACAAAGGTGATCCCCGAAGGCGAGTTCGGCCTCGAATGGCGAAAGAATTATCGCAGTAACGCGGGCTTAGACTATCGATTCGATGAGAAGGGCACCGGCGCCCCCGGTTCAGAAAAGAATCTCGAAATCGAATGGTTCATGAACCGCGAATTCCGCCTCGCGCTCCTGCATGACTGGACGGTGAACAGTCCGGAGATGGCGATCGATTTCACGCGCTACGACCTGAAGACCGAGGAGCCTCGCGGATTGCAGCGGGAATGGAGCCTGATGAACGTGCTGAATCAGAAAGGCACGCGCCCCCAGGACAAACCAAGGCGACTGGGCGAATTGAGTGCAGAAGACCAGCGAATCATTTATGCGCGATATCCCGAACTGAAGTCTCGCGCCTGATCCGCTGGTTTTGACCCAAATTCCAGCATTCAAGCGGTTGCTGACCTGGCCCGCCACAACGCTCCGCGCACCGGATCGACCGGCTCCGCGAGGACGGAAAGGTCAGGGTAGCGCGAACGCAGCGACCGCTCCAGCGCCGCCCGAACCCGAAAGACCTTGGCCAGAATGCTGCCCGCGCACGCCACCGCAGGCAGCTGGAACGCGTCTGCTTCCGCGCGGCGCATACGTTCCATGAGCAGTCCGACCAGGTAAGCCAGGTCCGCTCCAGCCTGCTCCAGAATCTCACCGGCTACAGCGTCTCCACGGTCAGCCAAAGCTACCACCTCCGGAGCGAACTTCGATGCGTATCGAGCTGCCGGCTGCGTGTTGGCAAACTCGATCAATGCATCCACGCTGGACAAACCCCATAGCCTTCGCGCGCTCTCCAGCAACGCCGTCGCCCGGCCCTCATCGCGCGCCAGAAATCCGCGCCGCAAACCCTCCATTCCGATCCAGTGTCCCGATCCCTGATCGGCCAGCATCGGCCCCCAGCCCCCCGCCGTGAGAATGACCCCATCGCCGCCACGCGCCGCCACATTCGAACCAGTACCGGCCAAAGCCAGAACCCCACGGCCGCCGTAAAACGCCGCGTCCAGAGCGATCTCCACGTCGCCCACCAGCAAAAGCGTCCCGGCAACATGGCGAGCAAAGCTCTGCCGCAGCCAGTCCGTCACCATCGGAACGGTGTCCCCCGAGGTGCCAATGCAGGTCCGCGCAACCTGCTCCATCCTCACCCCCGTTTCGCGCTCTAACTCCGTGAGCGCGGCCCCAAGGTTATGTTCTGCAATGGCCTCATCGGCATTCACCCGCTTGATGGTCCCGGTCCGCGCCCGGCCCAGTTCGCGAGCTTCCTCTGCGAGCAAAAATTCCGTCTTCGATCCGCCCGCATCCACCGCCAGGTAATAGGCCATCGGCTCCCTCTGCTTTCGGTCGAGACTCAGCGCAGACTGCCTGTCTCCAGGAACTGGCGCACGTGGCTCGACACGGCCGCCGCATCGCAAGTCATGATGAGGTGAGCGCAACTGCCATGCGAGATATACACCGGCGCGTTCGTCGCCGCGGCCCAGTCGAGCGCCGGTTGCGGATTCACGAGATGGTCTTGGGCGCTGACAATCACCAGAAAGTGCGCCGGCGTGGCATGGGCCGCCTCTGCCAGGGTGCGCTTGCCGATCACGTCGTGACGCACCACGGCGCGCAACTGCCACACCCGGTCATTGGCATCGAGCGGCTGCGGCTCCTCGGTTTTGCTGACGAACGCAGCGAACTGATCGCGTGGCGTCTGCGTGTTGCGATACTCCGGTGTAGTCACGGTGAGATTGCCGAAAAGGTTGGCAAGCTTCAGTCCCGGCTGTTGCGTGTAGTGGCCATCCTTGTAGCCGGGGTCGGCGTAGATGGTGCCCAGCATGATCTCCTTCACCTGCAAATCATAGGAAGTGAGCCGCGGCGTTCCCAGGATCGGTACCGCCAGATCGAAGAAGCCGGGATGCGCCACCGCCCATGCAAATGTCTGTTCGCCGCCCATGGACAGCCCGACCACCGCATGCAGGTGTTTCAGTCTCAGCACCTCGGTCATGACGCGGTACTGGGCATCCACCATGTCGCGCGTGGAGAAGGCAGGGAAGTCGGTCCCATGCTGGGTGCGGCTGTTCGAGGGCGAGGAAGAAACACCGTTTCCGAACGCATCGACGGCTATCCCGAAGAACCGTCCGGTGTCCACGATGTGCGTCGGAGCGCTGCCATCGCCGAACAGGTTCACCAACTCCCCGCTGGTGCCGTAGAGCCAGGTAGGCATCAGAACAGCGTTATCGCGAGCCGCATTCAAATGACCGAAGGTCCGGTACCCGACCTGGCAGTCTTCGATGACTCCGCCGCCTTCCAGTTGGCAGGTTCCCAGGTGAGCGATCTGCTGAACGCCGTCGGGACCCTGCGCGAAGAGAGCGATATGGAACGCGGCGGAGATTGCCACCATGCGGCCAATCCGGCTTAGCAAGCGGAAAGACGCAAAAACCCGACGTCTGATTGCAAGGTTCATTGTGGAGCTACCCTCCCGGACAACGGCTGAAGATGTCGGCTTCTGAAAACAAGAATTCTACCGGGCTGAACCCAGCCAGCCAAGGCCGCTGAATCCGAGAGCCGTGGGGAAGATCTGCTCGCCTGTCTTAAACCAGCCCCGGAAACCAGCCCCGGAAACTAGCCCCAGATGCGCAACGGCCAAGGCTTCTGGTGGGGACAAAATCCTGAAGTTTCGCAATGAAGGCGCAGACGGCGCTGGAATGCCGGGTCTGGAAATTGTGAGAACGTGAACCGCCGCGTCGACGGCCCAGCGCGAGCGGTCAGAAATCTCTGAAACGCAACGCCGTTTCATAACACTACACAAGAAATCCGAAGCTGTCGGCTGTGTCCAGGTTTGGGTCAGTTTGTTACCGAAGTTTTGCCCAAAGATGTCCGTATCGTAATCTGGCGCACACAAGGGCTCTTCGCTACCATCGGCGCAGCATCAAAAAACTTGAGCAGAATTTTAAGAAAAAGTTCGCTCTGAGCGCGACTTTCCCCATTGGAGCTCCACCATGCAGGATTTTGCTTTGGAAGAAGGCTTCGAGATCAGCCCGCGGTTTCGCCGTACTGTCGAAGAGCGCATTGCCCGTCTGGAGCGCGACGCCGCATTCGATGAAATCCAGTTAGCCCACCTTCACAGCAGTGACCACATCCGCCGCCACACCCGCCTCATCGCCGTGCAGCGGGCGGAGGCGCTCCGCATGCGCGGATTTCTGGATCGCGCCCGGGTGCGCCTGCCGCGCCCACTGATCGCCCTCTGAAACCCTGCTGTAGTCTGGGCTGGCTTCCGGGACCATTTAGTAAAGCGGGAGCCTCCAACCCCCTCAAAATCACATCCCGACGAGCGAAGCCGTACCTTTCCCTGGATTCCGCGTGTGCAGTAAACCAAAGGCCGCATTCTCCGAAGAGAGAGGCGGCCTTTGACTTGCTTTCGCAAACTTTGGAGCACCGGGCGGGAGTTGAACCCGCGAATGCAGGTTTTGCAGACCTGTGCGTTAGCCACTTCGCCACCGGTGCTTAAAAAGGGTCAGGGGTCATAGAGCAGGGGGAGTTACCCAATCCCCTACCCTGAAACCATCCTCTTCTACCCTGAAACCATCCGCTTCGTGTTGTTTCAAGTCTCCAGGTTTGTCATCCCAAGCTCTTTGCTCTCCGGCAATGTGCCCCGTCTCCTGATCCCTGGCCTCTGAACTGAAAAACCCACCGCGCCGTAAGCGGGTGGGTCGTTGAAGCCTGTATCCCGGTTCAGAATCCAGCCCGGAAATTAGCTCGCCGAACACGCCCCCGCAGCGCTGTAGCGACAGCACCGACATGGCGCGAAAATGAGCTGGATCTTCATTCAGTCGTTTGCCATTTCTGAGCGTCCAGCGGAGACACCGCTCGAAACCCGGTAACCGTAGACTAGAGTGAGTACGAAGGGGTGTCAAGCGAAATGCCGCAACTCGACTACTGCATCATGGACGTCTTCACCGACACCGCGCTGGCCGGAAATCCCCTTGCCGTTGTTTTTGATACAAGCGGCCTGAGCAGCGGGCAGATGCAGTCGATCGCCCGCGAATTCAATCTTTCCGAGACGACCTTCGTCGAGCGCCGGACAGCCGCGCAGGAGCAGGCGGAGGGGGTGCGGGTGCGCATCTTCACCACCCAGGAAGAACTGCCCTTTGCCGGTCATCCCACCCTGGGCACGGCCAGCGCCCTGCGCCTGTCTGCACCCGAGACCCTGTGCGGCGACACAATCACGCTGGCACTGAACGTTGGTTCCATCCCGGTGCGCTTTGAGACGTCTGCCGCCAAGACCGGCGCGCTCTTTGCCGAGATGACGCAACGCGATCCGGAGTTGAGCACCGAACTCGATCCCGCGCAGGTGGCGAGGCTGATTGGACTGTCTGTCGAGGATCTTGATACCGTGGGCCCGCAGGTAGTTTCGACCGGAACCGCCTTTGCCATCGTTCCTCTGCGGTCGGTTGCCAGTCTGGCCCGGCTCAATCTCAATCAGGCTGAATCGAGTGAATGGCTGCACGGCTTCGGCGCCCGCTGGTTCTACGTGCTCGCGCCGGTAACGGACCCAGTCGACGACGGCCCGAAGTACCGTGCCCGCATGCAGTTCAACGGCGGCGAAGATCCTGCTACCGGCTCCGCCGCGGGCTGCGCCATCAGCCTCCTCGTGGCGCGCGGCATGGTGGCTTCGGGCGAGCGCATCCTGCTGCGTCAGGGGGTAGAGATGGGACGGCCCAGCGACTTGTTTTTGTCGGCGCGGCGCGAGGCGGCGAGGGTCACCGATGTCCGCGTGGGGGGCAGCACTGTTCTCGTGGCAAAAGGACACCTTTTCCTGCCTTGATACACACGCTTTCAACAGGAATTCATGCAGGTAACTTGCATTCTCTGTTATGTGTAGACGATTTCCCTCGAAATTCAACAGATTTCCACCTGACCTTTCGCCTCCCTTTCCCTCTTCCCATGACCTTCTGCGCCCCGTAGTCTTGGCAAGCATTGAAAGAGATTGACTGGCTTTCCACGCCGGAGTTGCCCCAAGGTTTTTGAGCAATCCGGCCGCATGGGAAAGGTACACTCCCCGTTACCGGCTGCATGCAGGGTTGAGTGAGCGAGCGCTCCCGCCAGGGCGGCTGTCTCGCCACGCCTGCATACGTTCGAGCGGTGACGCGGGTGACTGTTCTCCGGCGGCCAATGCCATGGAAACCTGACCGCCCCAAAGACCGCCCTGCGAGCGGCCCGCGGCGTTGTGTGTTTCCTGGACGACTTAAACGAATTTCAAAGAAGGAGTGTGCCCATACATCATGCGGCCCAAAAAGATCATTCTCTGCGTAGACGACAATGAACAGGAGCTTTCCGTGCTCAAATTCATGCTGGCAACCAACGGATATCGCGTAGTATCGGCCAACAACGGCCAGGAGGCGATCGGCATCTTTGCCGACACTGCCGTGGACCTCGTCCTATCCGACTTTGCCATGCCGCAGATGAATGGGGATCAGCTGGTCAGCCGCCTCAAAGAGATGGCTTCACACGTGCCCATGATCCTGCTCGGCGACCCGCAGAAGATGGGCGACCACCTGCACGGCGCCGACGCCCTGCTGGCCAAGAAAAACTGCTCACCGCAGGAACTGCTGGAACGGATCAAGGTGATGAGCGCCCGCAAGCGCGGCCCGCGCAAGGGCAGCACGCGCATGATCCAGCCCCCGCAACTCGCCGTGGCCTCTTAGCGCAAATAGACACCCAGAGATGGAATCGCGAATCCAGGACTTGAGATTCGCGATTTCGCCCCGCGCCTCCAGCCAGGTCCTGTCGTCGGCGCCGGCGGATCTCACGTTTGGCACATGACGAATAATTCATCATCCTTCAGGTGCGCGGGCACCTTGAGAGCCGCATCCCAACTCATACGGGAGTCAGGGACGACTGTCCGGCGTATTCAAAAACCCACCTCGACAACCGATGGTTATAAGAAGGAAAAGTGAATTTCTCCTGCTCGACTGCCCAGTTTCCAGGAGGTTTCCTTTGCGGCAAATGTATAAAGTTCCAGTCTGCGTAGTTTCGGTTCTAAGCATCGCTCTGATCTCTCCCCTCCGGGCCCAGGATTCGAGCCACAACTCTCAGAAAGTATCGTCGGCCCCCACCGGTTCCCTTGTGGCTGCCCAGGCAAGTTCGGCTTCGGTATCCCGTGTGCCCGATTCCTACGGGAAGCTTCCCATCAGCTTCGAGGCCAACCAGGGGCAGACCGACGCCCGGGTCAGTTTCCTGGCCCACGGCGGCAGCTACAGTGTGTACCTGACCCCGTCGGAGGTCCTGCTCGCGCTGCATCGCTCTCACGGCGGCGAAGATCTGCAGACCGGTTTGAAGCGTCCCCTGGACCCGGCCGCAAGAGAAAAGAATGTTGACCGCGCTACGGTCAGCATGCGGCTGATCGGCTCCAATCCCGAGGCGCAGGCTGAAGGCACTGACCTGCTGCCGGGCAAAGCCAATTACTTCATCGGCAGTGATCCAAAGAAATGGCACACAGATGTGCCAACCTATGCCAAGGTTCGCTTGAACGCGGTCTATCCGGGAGTGGACCTGGTGTATTACGGCAACCAGGAGGGGCGGCTGGAGCATGATTTTGTAGTTGCGCCGAACGCCGATCCGAGCCAGATTGAATTTGATCTGCGCGATCAGGACCGGGCGGCGGACTTTGCCGGGAACGAACTTAGCCTGGCCACCCAGGCCGGGGATGTGAAGCTTCGCGCGCCGGTGGCATATCAGATCATCGGGGGCAAACAGAGGCCCGTCGAGGCGGCCTATGAGGATGCCGGCGCGGGCCACATCCGGTTCCGGCTAGGAGCGTATGACAAGGAACAGCCGCTGGTCATCGATCCGGTGATCGTGTACACCTCGGTCTTTGGTGGCAGCTCGAACGACGTGGTCGAGGCTATCGCAATCGACAGTGCGCGCAATGTGTATGTCGCCGGTTTGAGCGACCCGTCCTATCCGCTTGTGAACCCATATCAGTCGACCTATGGGTCTGATTTCGTTTCCAAGCTGAACTCAACCGGGACAGCATTGGTCTATTCGACGTACTTCGGTGGCAACGACACGTATTATCTACACCATCTCTGTGGATTCTGAGGGGCGGGCATATATCGGCGGCCAAAGCCAGGGCGGCGACATTCCCATCGTCAATGCGGCGCAGCCCACCTTCGGTGGTCGGGCAGATGGGTTTGTCTCGGTGCTCAGCCCCGCCGGAAACTCAGTCGAATGGTCAACATACATTGGCGGCCCCGGCTGGGAGCAGGTCTCAGCGACAGCAGTGGATGCGGCGGGAAGTGTGTATGTAACCGGCATCACTCAAGGACCGCAGACACCGTTCCCGGCGACGCACGACTTCTCCGGAGGGCAGTGCGTTCCGGCGGGCGGGAACCTCAATCAATGCTTCTGGGTAGCCAAATACAATCGGTCGGGGGTCCGTCAATACTCGGACCTGTATACACAAGGAAGCGGTCAGGGAATCGCAGTCGATTCAGATGGGTCGGCCTATGTCAGCGCAACCTTCAGCGCCAATCCCGGCCAGCTTCCGCCATTCACGCCGGGTGCCTACTCCACCACGTGCGGCGGCACAAGTAAATACTCATACGGGTGCTTGATTGCCGGCAAACTAAGTCCTGCCGGAGACAGCCTGATTTATTCAACCGCGGTACCGATGGCAGGACCCATTCAGGTCGATCGATTCGGGAACGCGTATATCGCGGGAAGCGCCTACTTGGGGTTACCGGTGAGCAGCACCGCCTTCCAGAAGACTTTTGGGGGCGGCAACGTCGACGGCTACATCTTCAAGCTGAATGCGACGGGGTCCGGCCTGATCTGGGCGACTTACCTGGGCGGCAGCGGCGATGACTACATCCAGGACCTGGTGCTCGATCAGTATGGGCAAGTGTATGTTTCGGGATCCACAACGTCTCCCAACTTCCCGCTGAAGGCCGCCATTCAAGGCTATGCTCCGCCGCCGAACCCCACGATCCCGACCGCACAGGCTTTTGTTACGACCCTGTCGGGATCGCTGAGTTCGATTGAGTACTATTCGACCTATTTCGGCGGCGCGGAATCGGAAGGGGCACTTCCCCGACCAGGAGCCTTGCTGGCCGTCGATTCAGCGCTGAACGTGTATCTGACGGGCGGCGATGATGGAATTGTGCAGCCGACGCCCGGTGCCTACACCAATGGGCCGGTTCCGACGTCGTACAGCAGGACCTTCGTCTCCAAGCTGACCATCATGGATGACATCGCCCTGGCGATGAGTGCATCCTCGCCATCTGTAACGCCCGGCCAGGCGGTCGTCTATTCCATCTCTGTGACCAGCAAAGGGCCGGATTTCGGAGTGAATGTTCGAGTCAGCGATACGCTTCCGCCGGACACCAACTTAGTCAGCATCAATTGCGGCGGCGGCAGCTTCTCCGGGACCTCAACCGGCCCCGGCTGCACCTTGCCACAATTGAACCAGGGTGCCACCTGGACCGTGTATTTTGCTGTGATTGTCAATGCGCCCGCCGGCACAACGCTTTCGAATACGGCGACCGCCGTTTCCAACATGCAGGACTTCGTGCCTGCCAACAATACAGCCACGGTCACAACCAAGGTCAACTAACCTCCCGCCTGCCATCGATCCAATCGCGTCATGGGCGGATCGATGGCAGGTCCCTAAGGCTTCGTCGATCGGGCGGCCTGATCCGGAGAGAATGCTCCTGTTGCGAAGGACAGAGGCAGACCCCTCAGGTAGACGCCTGACCCATCGGGTGCCGTTCTCCCCCTGATGCTTGCTTACGTATACCCCAAATGGCACTTGACGACTTACCTCGCGGGTCGGCATACTCCCCATCTGTGCCCAGTCGGAGCGGTTTCGGTCGACGCGCCGCGGGATAGGCTTTCTATGGATCTCATTCTGGTACGTGTGCTTTTTGTTGCCTTACTCACCGGCGTTTGTTTCTTTCTTCATCCTTTTGGTATGACAGGCTGGATGGGGGCGTGTGCGGGCGCAGTATCGGCCAGCGCGGTAATTGTCTTCGAGTTGCGCGTGCGCGCACTCAGTCTCAGGCGGCTCATCGGCGCGGTTGCTGGCAGCGTGCTGGGGATCTTCGGGGCGGCTCTGTTCTGCCTGGTGCTGCGCTCGGCGCCACTTACCGGCACCACCTCCGCGGCGCTGCAGATCTTTGTGCTGCTGCTGATGACCTATGTTGGACTTCTTGTGGGAGCCAGCAAGGGAGACCTGCTGAATCCCGCAGCCCTGGGCGTCGTCTTCAGCGGCGAGCGCACCTCGCATCGCAGCGCCAAAGTCCTCGACACCAGCGTCATCATCGATGGCCGCATCGCCGATATTGCCGAAGCCGGCTTCATCGACGGGACGATGGTGGTACCCGAGTTTGTGCTGCGCGAACTGCAAGTGGTGGCCGACTCCACCGACGGCTCCAAGCGGCAGCGCGGCCGGCGCGGCCTTGACATGCTGCAGCGCATGCAGTCCAACGCGCGGATTCAGGTGCAGATCGTTCCCGACGACTTTCCATCCATCCGCGAGGTGGATCTGAAGTTGCTCGAGCTGGCCAAGAAGTGGGAAGCCAAGGTGGTCACCAACGACTTCAACCTCAACAAGGTCGCCCACCTGCATCGCGTCGAAGTGCTGAACATCAACGACCTGGCCAATGCCCTCAAGCCCGTGGTGCTGCCCGGCGAGCGCATGACCGTGCTCATCCTCAAAGAGGGCAAGGAGTACAACCAGGGTGTCGGCTATCTCGATGACGGCACCATGGTGGTGGTCGACCATGCCCGCAAGATGATTGGCCGGTCCGTCGATATTTCGGTGACCAGCGTGCTGCAGACCGCCAGCGGCAAGATGATCTTCGGCAAGATGGACGAGAACGGCAAGACGGTCGAGACGGGGCGCCCCACGCCTGTCGAGATCACGCACTGAGCCGGCATCCTGCGGTCCGATGCGTAGTCGACCGCGCTGAAGACGCATGCCATCCCCCGTTGGCCCACTAACGCCTGGAGAAATCATGGTCAGAGTGACCGTCGTCTATCCCAACGTGCCCGGCAGCCACTTCGATGTGGAGTACTACCTGAACACACACGTTCCGCTGGCCAACAAGCTCCTCGAACCGGCCATCCAGTCTCTCACGGTGGACATCGGCGTCAGTGGGGCGCTCCCGGAGCAGCAGGCGCCATTTGCGGCCATCTTCAACATCACCTGCGAATCTGCTGCGGTTTTTGCCCAGGCATTTGAGGCGAATGCCGCCGAACTGCAGGCCGACATCCCCAACTACACCGATATCATCCCGGTTATCCAGGTGAGCGAGATCCGTATCGGCTGAAGCCGCGGGCACTTCGCCGATAGAGAAGTTTGAGTGAGGCAAAGTGTAATCACGTCTTCTCCGGTTAGCGCAGGCACACGCGCTCTTCTTGATCAGAAATATGTGGGTGGGGGCATGTTCCCGGGGTATGCTTAGAGATTCTTCGG
Organism: uncultured Acidobacteriaceae bacterium; assembly: GCA_963737665.1. Taxonomy (GTDB): domain Bacteria; phylum Acidobacteriota; class Terriglobia; order Terriglobales; family Acidobacteriaceae; genus Telmatobacter. The sequence goes on along the minus strand of CAVTTW010000008.1, from coordinate 171,565 downwards.
AGGCCTTCCATGACCTTCCTGTTCCCCCTGAAACTTACCAGAGCAGCGGTTTTAGCCATTTCCTGCATGGGCATCGGCGCCTTTGCCCAAAGCGCTTCGCCATCGCAGGATGCTGGGCTTCAACAGCCTAAGAAATCACCACCCGGCGAGCCGCATTCTGCGGGCCCAGTGACAATGACAGAGTGTGAGGGCACCAACAACTGTGCCACATGGACCTTTCTCGGTACTCAGGGTAATGGGCAGTGGCCATCGGGTGAGATCGCGAATCTCACCGTTGAAAATTTCGACGACAATACGGTCGTGATCCGGCGTGCAGATTCGACCGGGTCTGCGGCTGGTCTTACCGCCATCTATAAAGGGACGCGCCATGGGAACCGCCTGGGAGGCGAGTTCACGTCTTCGTGGCCGGGACACTGGGAAAGCCAGGAGGGCAACTGGTACGCCAACATCGGCAAAGCCAGCGAAGGTCCGCCGCCAGTGATGCACTGGTGCGCCCAGCATTGCAGTACGTGGGTATGGTCCGGCAACCACTACGTGGGTGCGGGAACGCCTCACCCCGAGTTGACTCCGGAGTGCGGCGTTACGGTGGAGAGCTTTACCCGCGACTCAGTGGTCATGCATCGCACCGATTGTGGGCAATATCCGGGCAAGGCTGTCCTGACAGGCAAAATCTCAGAGCAAGGCAACACTATCGTCAACGGAACCATTACATGGACGTACCATCCGTGCTGCGGCCTGGCGAGCGGTGTTTTTAACGCTGCGTGGGGGACGGCTATCGATTCGATTCCGGGAAGCGATAGCCCGGCGGCCCCGGCCCCAGCGCGGCCGGTTGTCTGTTACCCCTGGTTCTTTGGAATTGTTTGCGGGTAAGGCCAGCATACGAACCGCAAGTTCGAGATTACGGTCGTTCGGCCGATCTCCCTGCCCGACGCGTCCGAGGTTCTGGTTCCCGATCCTGAAGAGGCGAAAGAATCGAACGCATCGCTTGGAGCAGGTCGCTTGCATGCTGTTCGGAAGCACGACCCCACCCGCACTCCCCCACAGCGTCGCTCTGTGGAAGAGGCGTACGCGTGGAGGGAGCAGGGCGGGTGGACAAGTCGGGCAAATGACGAATGCGGGTATCTACGGAAGGACGTGCTGAACCATCAGGCCGCGGGGGAGATCAGCAGCACATCGATGGCGGGCGGAGGGACGATCTCGGGCAGTTCTCCGTGCGCGTAGCGGCCCTTGGCCACGTCAATGAAGACGTTGTTGGCGGTGTCTTCGGTGCGCGTGGAGTTGATATGCAGCTTCCGCACAGCCAGCATTACAGTGGTAGCCAAAAGAAAGCGGTTTTCAATCTTCAGTCCGGCGGAATGCACCAGTTCTGAACGCATGCTTGCCTCATTTCCCGGTTATGGAACGTTTGCAACCCAGGCCGGGCTCGATCCGCGCCGCTCGCGGAATCACTCGTTTCCCGGAGACTTTGAGGAGACCGGGGAGATATCGAGGAGGCCAAATCCAGATATGGAGGAATATGGTGCTTCCAACTCTCAGCTTACGCCCTTCCTGCTTCTTCTCCTAATGACTTCTGAAGTTTGTCGGGTTGAAGTTTGCCTCGCACTTGCGCAAGAAAGGTGCTATGCTCAAGTCTGGTCGTTGAATCCGACTTGGTGTTCTTGCCTGTTCAGCTATTCCGTGCGACTCGCAATCAATTCCACATTGAGTTCTGCGATACGTTACGCAATACAAGGAATAGTCATGGAAAAGGGAACAGTGAAATGGTTTAACGATGCCAAGGGCTTCGGCTTTCTGAGCCGCGCCACGGGCGAAGATGTTTTTGTGCACTTCTCGGCCATCAAGAGCGACGGCTTCCGTTCGCTTCAGGAAGGTCAGGCAGTGGAGTTCGACGTGGTCAAGGGACCCAAGGGCTGGCAGGCAGAGAACGTTCGCGTTGCCTAAGAGCGATCGATAACGGGAAAGCGGCCTTCAGGGCTGCCCTTCTTCCCGGTTGATTCGCTTGGGCGACGGTCCGAATGGAATACCCGCAAGTCCGGGCGAAGAAGGCATCGGGCGGCGCAAAAAGTTCCGGGGTTCACCCAGTGGTCTTGGGTGAGCCCCTTTTGCTTTTGCGCTGAACCGGATGAAAATCCCGAAACTGCTCGGGAAGTCAATATTTCGGGACCTTGGGGTCGATCTCCTCACTCCACGCCAGGATGCCGCCGGCCAGATTCGTTACATTGGGAAATCCGGCCTGTTTGAGGTATTCGGCGATGCGCTGGCTGCGGCCGCCGCTCTTGCAGTGCACGACCACCTCACGGTTGCGATCGATCTCGGCCAGCCGTTGCGGGACGTCGTTCTGCGGAATCAGCTTGCCCCCGATCTGGGCGATCTGGAACTCGTAAGGTTCGCGGACGTCAATCAACTGCACATCTTCGCCGGCATCGAGGCGTTGTTTCAGATCTTTTACCGTGATCTGGGGAATTCCGTTCTTCACGCTTTTCTCCTGTGGGGTTTCGGGCACTATGCCGCAGAACTGCTGGTAGTCGATGAGCTGGGTGATCGTAGGATTCCGGCCGCACATCGGGCATTCGGGATTCTTGCGTAACTTGAGCTCGCGGAAGCGCATATTCAACGCATCGACGAGCAGGAGCCGGCCAATGAGCGGCTCGCCGTTGCCGAGGATCTGCTTGATGGCCTCGGTGGCCTGAATGACGCCGACCAGGCCGGGCAGAATGCCCAGCACGCCGCCCTCGGCACAACTCGGCACCAGCCCCGGCGGCGGCGGCTCGGGGTAGAGGCAGCGGTAGCAGGGCCCGTCCTTGGTGGCGAAGACGCTGGCCTGGCCCTCAAAACGAAAGATCGAGCCATAGACATTAGGTTTGCCCAGCAGCACGCAGGCGTCGTTAACCAGGTAACGAGTCGGGAAGTTGTCTGTCCCATCGGCGACGATGTCGTAATCCTTGAGAATGTCGAGGGCGTTAGCGCTGGACAGCATGGTCTCGTGCTTGACCACGTTCAGGGCCGGATTCAGGGCCTTCAGCTTTTCTTCGGCCGAGTCGAGCTTCTTGCGGCCGATGTCCTTGGTCGAGTGGATGATCTGGCGCTGCAAATTGCTGGCGTCGACAACGTCGAAATCGACCAGGCCGAGCGTTCCGATGCCGGCCGCGGCCAGGTAGAACGCCAGGGGCGATCCCAGCCCACCGGTGCCTACGCACAGTACTCGTGCGGCTTTCAGACGGCGCTGGCCCTCCATGCCGACCTCGGGCAGTATGAGATGCCGCGCATAGCGCGACAGCTCGTCGGTGGTCAGTTCCGGCAGCGTCGTGGGTTCAGTAATCGTTGGCATTGGGTCTTATCTCGGGTGGTCCAGTTATCGTGTCGCCGTGTCGTCATCACTCAGGCGAAACAGCTTGTACGGCCGGCACCGCCGGCAATCGAGGGAATGATGGTCAGAGTGTCGGAGGCGGCAACAGGGGTTGTTTCTTTGCCGGGCAGATAGCGTACATCCTCGTCATTCAGGTACAGGTTAACAAACGAACGCAACTTGCCCTCGCCGTTAAACAGGTGCTTGCGGAGTTCAGGATGGGCCTCCGTAAGTCCAACTAATGCTTCGCTGATGGTAGACGCCTCCACATTCACGGCATCTTTGCCGTCCGCGTAGGGCCGCAAAGGCGTGGGGATGAAGATATTCATGGGATGGATGACCTCGCTCGCCAGATGTTAGATGGTGCAAGCCTTGGTTTGGATGAAGGAAAGGGAAGTCTCATTCGCGACGACTCCGCTCTCATGCCTGCTCATCGACCTCGATCGATTGCTGCACAAATCGCTTGTCTTCTTCCCTCGTGCCGGTCAGCAGGAAGGCGTTTGTGATCTGCGCTTTGCCGTTGGCGACTTCCGTGATGACGTAGGAACAGCCGATCCAGTGGGCCTCGGCGAAATCGGTTTGCGACCACTGTGCCGGGTGGTCCGGATGGGAGTGGTAGAAGCCGGCGATGTCGAGTCCCTGGCCTCGTGCCTCGCGCTCAATCCTGACCAGTTCCAGGGGCGAGATCTGGTAGCGATTGTGCGCGGAATCGGTGCGTGTATTCCCGGCGCGGATTGCGGAAGCAATGCGCCATCGCCCGGCGTCAGCGCACCCCAGCAGAACCCCGCAGCACTCGTGCGGGTAGGTCTCCTCGCCGTGTGTCCGAATCGCGTCGTACACTGGCGCGCGTCAGATGGAGTATGCCCATCCATCCTCCTCCCAGAACCGTTCGCTGAGGTACTTGTCCGCGCCGTCGCAGAGCACTGTGACGATGACCGCGCGCCGTCCGGCTTCCGCCTCTTCCCGGGCAATGCTCAAGCTGGCCACCACTGCTGCGGCGGCGGAAACGCCGACCAGCAATCCTTCCTCACGCGCCAGGCGCCGCGCCATGGCGTGGGCAGCTTCGGTTTCGACTTCGAGGGCGCGATCGGCGAGATGCGGGTTGTAGATGGCAGGCACAATGGCGGAACCCATATGCTTCAGCCCTTCAAGACCATGAAACGGCGAGTCGGGCTGAAAGCTGATGGCCTGGATGGCGGGATTGAATTCCTTGAGCCGCCGCGTGGTGCCCATGAAGGTGCCGCTGGTTCCCAGCCCTGCGACGAAATGCGTTACCTGGCCCCCGGTTTGCGCCCAGATCTCGGGCCCTGTCGAGTGGTAGTGAGCCAGCCAGTTGGCGTCATTGGAGTATTGATCGGCGTAGTAGTAACGCTCCGGCTCGTTGCCGGCCAACTCGCGCGCGCGGCGAATGGCGCCGTCCGAGCCCTGGTCGGGGTCGGTCCAGTCGACGGTCGCGCCGTAAGCTTGCAGTATCCTTTTGCGCTCCGGCGACACATTGGTCGGCATGGCCAGGTGCACCGGAAATCCCAAGGCCGCGCCCAGCATGGCGAAAGCGATACCGGTGTTGCCGCTGGTGGCGTCGAGCAGGGTCTTGCCGGGCGTGAGCAGCCCACGCCTGCGAGCGTCGCGGACGATGGCCGCAGCCGCCCGGTCCTTGACGCTGCCGCCGGGGTTGGCCCACTCCGCCTTGCCCAGCAGGGTGATGCCTTCGAGGCCGCGAACCGGCATCTCCAGGCGGACGAGGGGCGTATTGCCGATGCGTTCCGGCAGCGAGGTGCCTAAGCGGGTTTGAGCAGGGCTGGCATTCATCGAAATTGCGGCGGGTGCTCCATCTATGCGAGATTGAGTATGCGAGATCTCAGCTATCTTTCATACTCGCAGACTGGATCACCACCATGGCCCGGAAATCCACCGTTGCAAGCTTTGAACCGATGCTCGACGCCTTACGTGCCCACGGATTTGATGTCACGACTTCGAAAGCGGTCTCCGGGGGCATGGTGGTGAGCAAGCACGGAGTGGCGGCGGTGCTGGTTCCTGGCCACACCAGCGATCTCTCCGACAGCGGGGGTGCTCGCCTCGCCGTGACGCCGGGAATTCTGGTGCGGGGCGAAATTGCGCGTCTGCTCGATCGCGGGTATCAGAAGTTCATTAAAACTCCCCAATTTGAACTGCCCGCAACGGCAGCTCAATTGCAGGCCATCCACAAGTTCACCGAGGAGCTGAACCAGGTGACCGGGGCGTTGGGGCTGTACAACGAGTCCCTGGGGACCACGAGCGACCTGTACCAGTACGACCGGCTGCGAGGCCGGGAGGCTCCTCAGGCGGCGCCCGCACGTCCATGGGAACTGTCCGGCGGACACTGAGTTCCTCCGACTTCGGGCGGGAAGAGGCTCGAAGTGGAAGAAAAACCGGAATCCATCCCGCAACCGGATTCGCCGCAACCGGCCCCGCCGCAACCTGATCCGCCGCAACCGGACCGGCGTTCGCATCCCCGCTTTGGGACAGACGATCCGGCCACCCTGCTGGTCCTCAATCATGGATCGACTCTCTCTGCCCGCATTCTCGACCTGGGTCTGGGCGGCTGCCGGCTGCAACTGCCCAAGGGCACTCGCATCAGCTGCCCGGCACGACTCGAGGTCAGCTTCCGGATCAACGGAATTGCCCTGCGCCTGTCCGGCTGTTCGCAGTGGACGGATGGCCGGCAGACAGTAGGGGTTCGCTTCGGCGAGATGAGCTCGCGGCGAAAGGACGAGCTGATTGCGCTGCTGGCCGAGATAGAAGCCGATCAGGAGGCCAAGGCCGCCAAAGAAGCGGTCGACGAGGCCCGGTCGAAGGACAGCGCAACCGAGGCGCCGGCGCGCCGTCTCCACGGCAGTCCGCGCCCATCGCCCGGCCCTCTGAGCCATTGCCTGCGCCCCGCTCTCCCATGGTGCAGCAGTCTGCCCGCGCGAAGGTTCCTGAGCCAAAGCTCCTCGATGGGGGACAGGAAAGGCCGGGCGCCCAGAAGGCGCTCGCGCCCCCTTTACTCCGCACCGTTTTGGGACAGGCCGCCACGCAGCCACCGGGACTGTTGCCTGTGCGCCCGGCTCTATCACCCGTTCCGGCGAAATCAAATTCCACCCAAAGCAGGATCGCGGTCGAGCCAGCCACGAAGACGTCCGCCGCTGGTGAAGTTTGCTTAGATCAATCCGAAACACGAGCTCCGGCCCCAGCCCACCCTTCGCACCGCGAGCGCCGACAGCAGGCGCGCCATTCCGTCGATACCGGGGCCACCATCTTCTTCATTGATGTGGCTGCGCGGGTGCTCGGCCGCATCCTCGACGTGAGCCTCACCGGCTGCCGCATCCGCACCGAAGAGCGATTTCCCGTGGGCATTTATCGCCGCGTGGAGACCGAGTTCCGAATCGACGGGCTGCCCTTCCGTCTCGGCGGTGTAGTCCAGTCCCTGCACGACCGGCACACGGTCGGCATTCGCTTCCTCGATCTGAGCGACCGCAAGCGTGAACACCTGCGCCAATTGATGGAAGAGATCGAGGAGATGCAGCACAGCGGCGAAATGGCGATGTCCCCAGCGGAATCGAATATGCCGGACTCAGCGGAATCCACCGGCTCCGCGTCTACTTAGGCCGGGAAAGCTTCGCGTGGCGGCGCGCCCGCTCCCGCTGCAACTCGCGATACAGTTCGCTCTTGGATTGGCCCGTCTCCCGCGCCAGCATCTTGAGCGCGTCCTTCTCGTCGAGCCCCTGTTCGGCCTGCAGCTTCGCCACCCGGTCGCCGATCTTCTCTGCCGTGCCCGCGGCTGCGCCTTCGGCTGCTGCCGGAACCTGCACCAGCAGGGTGATCTCCCCTCGTACCCGGTCGCGGCCGGCCAGCTCGCGGCGCACTTCGGTCACCGTGCCGCGCAGGAACTCTTCGTGGATCTTGGTCAATTCGCGAGCCACAACCACGCGCAGTTCCGGCCCGAAGACCGCTTCGAGATCGGCCAGCGTTTCGAGAATGCGGTGCGGCGCCTCGTAGAAAATCAGCGTTCCCGCCTCGTCGCCCGCAGCGGCGAGTATCTCCAGCCGGGTGCGCCGCGCTCCAGCCTTCTCCGGCAAGAAAGCCGAGGAAGTGGAATTCCGCAGTGGGCAGGCCCGAAGCCACCAGAGCGCTCAGAGCCGCGTTCGCGCCGGGGATTGGGAATACCGGCACGCCGGCGGCAATGGCGACTGATGCCAGCCAGCTGCCGGGATCGCTGATGCCGGGCATGCCGGCATCGGTGACGACGGCGATGCGCGCACCGGCTTGGATGGCCTCCACCAACCCGGCGGAGCGGTCGCGCTCGTTGTGTTCGTGGCAGCTCTCGGTAGGCTTGTCGATGTTGAAGTGGTTGAGCAGCTTTTGCGTCTGCCGCGTGTCTTCGCAGGCGATGCGGTCCACTCCCTTGAGAACGTCGAGGGCGCGCAAGGTGATGTCGCCAAGATTGCCGATGGGAGTCGCTACCAGGTAAAGCCCCGGAGCGAGCGGCTGATCGTCTTCGCCAGCCATCGATGAGCTACTCTCCGTTTTCCTGGCGCTCGATGCGGCGCTGCTCGGCCAGCAGCGACATGGAACTCATCAGGTTTTGCACGCTGACGATGCCGACCACGCGGCCGCTCTCGGTGACCGGAATCAGCGAAAGTCCGCGCCCGGCGGTGATGCGGCGAATGGTGGTGCCCAGCGTATCTTCGGGCCGCGCCACCTGGAAGGCCCGCGACATCACCGACTGCACATAGCCGTTTCCTTCCGCGCGCAGGGCGTCCACGATGCGCTGCCGGGAGACGATGCCCACCAGTTGCGGACCGCGCACCACGGGAAAGTCTTCCTGCAGCGAGTGCACACACCGGCCGAGCGCGTCGGCCAGCGTGTCGGATGGCGAGAGCGTGGCAAAATCGGTGAGCATCACCTCGCGCATGCAGACGGTATCCACGACCGACTGGAAGAAGACACCCTGGTCTTCAATCTGCGCCCCGATCATGATGAAGAAGCCGGCGATGATCAGCCACGGGCTGTGCAGCAGCATGCCGCCCACCATGGCGCCGAGAGCCAGCAACTGGCCCAGTCCTGTGGCCGCGCGGCCGGCCGGGGCAAATCCGTGCTTGCGGGCAAAGCTGCCGCGCAGCAGGCGGCCCATGTCAAGGGGATAAGCCGGGAGCAGGTGCAGGGCGCCCAGCCCAGCCTGCATCCAGACCATGCTTCGCACCAGGTATGCCGAAGAGATCAACGGTTGTCCGGTCAGGTTTACATTGCCGCCGGCGCCGAGGAACGTAACCGTCAGCACCAGCGCCGCGAATCCATTGGCCAGCGGACCTGCGAAAGCGAGCGCGAACTGGCCAACGCCCTGGTTGGCATTTTCCTGGCTCTCAGGATTGGCGTAGGCGAACAGCCCCCCAATGGGCAGGAGCAGGAGAGCGCGCAGGCGAAGGCCCAGCCACGCCGCCACGATCAGCCGCGCAATCTCGCGCACCACAACCGCGGTCACCAGGACCATGAAGAGGCCCAGCCCGCGTGCGATGCCATCGGAAGCGGACAACCCCAGGCACACGACCGCCAGGAGCAGGAAAAACGTGTGCACACGCAGTTCCACACCCATCCACCGGCCCAGCGGTATCGACCAGCCTCGCATATCGATCATTGTAGAGGCTGGCGCCCCAAATCGTGTGAAGTATGCTGGGGTGGGTTGGAAACAGTCCCATCCGCCATGCGCATCATCGCTGGATCATTTCGCTCCCGCACATTGCAGGCACCCGCCGGTTTGGCTACGCGCCCCACCAGCGACCGGCTGCGCGAGACGCTCTTCAATGTGCTGGCGCCGCGCATCGACGGGAGCTGCTTTTCTGGATCTCTTTGCCGGCTCCGGCGCGGTGGGCATCGAGGCCATCAGCCGCGGTGCCGCGCAGGTCACATTTGTGGAGCGTGCCCCCGCCGCGATCGGCGTTCTGCGCGCCAATCTGGAGCGACTGGGCATCCTTTCAGGATTTCGCGTGGTGCAGGGCAGCGCCGGGGCCTTCCTGCGCAAACGCGCGTCCGGCGCGGCCTTTGACATCGTCTATCTCGATCCTCCGTATGATGCGGACGCGGAGTACGAATCTACACTGGGCCTGCTGGGCGGCGCCGCGGCCGGTCAACTCGCACCAGCGGCTACGGTCATCGCCGAGCATCGCCGTAAGCAGCGGCTCGAAGACAGCTACGGAGACCTCAAACGCACGCGCCTGCTGGAACAAGGCGACGCCGCACTCAGCTTTTACATGGCACAGAAAACGGTCAACGAAGAAACGGACGGTCAACGATGAAGAAGATGGATGCGGGATGGTTGGCGGCTGCGCTGGTTTGCGCAGCAGGGGTCTATGGGCAGACACAACCGTCGTGGGTGATCGGTCCCTTCACCCGGCCGTCGAGCGGTAATCCGGTGATCACGCCTAACCGCGAAACCGCGTTTAACGATCCCCTGACCAACAAGCCTGTGCACTGGGAAGCTCTGCATACCTTCAACCCCGCCGCCATCGTGCGCGAAGGCAAAATCTACGTGCTCTACCGTGCCGAGGATGACTCGGGCACCATGCAGATCGGTATGCATACCTCGCGGCTCGGTCTTGCCGAAAGTGAAGACGGCATCCATTTCACGCGCCGCCCCGATCCGGTCTTCTTCCCTGCACGTGACAGCCAGAAGGCCCGGGAATGGCCGGGCGGCGTTGAGGATCCGCGCATTGTCGAAGGCGATGACGGTACCTATGTCCTGACGTATACCCAGTGGAACCGCAAGACCTATTCCGTGGGCATCGCCACCTCGCCCGATCTGACCGCCTGGACCAAGCACGGTCCGGCATTCCTGACTGCTGAAGGCGGCAAGTATGCGCACCTGAAGTACAAATCCGCAGGAATCGTCACCCGCCTGGACAAGGACAAGGGCCGGCTGGTCGCGGCAAAGATCGAGGGCAAATACTGGATGTACTGGGGCGAGGGCACCATTCACCTCGCCACCTCCACCGACCTCATTCACTGGACCCCGGTGGAAGACGCGCAGGGCGCACCGATCGAGTTGCTGCACCCGCGCCCCGGCCACTTTGACAGCACATTTCCCGAGACCGGGCCGCCCCCGGTGCTGACCGACAAGGGAATCGTGGTGCTCTACAACGGCAAGAACGCCGAGACCGGCGGCGACCCCGCACTCGGGCCGAGCGCCTATGCGGCCGGCGAAGCGCTCTTTGACGCGAAGGACCCTACACACCTTCTTGCACAGACCGAAGCCCCCGTTCTCAAGCCGGAATTGCCTTACGAAAAGACCGGCCAGTATGCGGCGGGCACCACCTTTGCCGAAGGGCTGGTCTACTTCCACGACAAATGGTTTCTCTACTACGGCTGCGCTGATTCGCTGGTCGCGGTGGTTACCGCGCCGGCCACGACCGGGTTCTATCTCAAGGGCGGCGATACCGTGGTGTTCTATGGCGACAGCATCACGGAACAGAACTACTACAACCAGTGGGTGGAACTGTACGTCGCCACGCGATTCCCGAATCTGCGGATAAATTTCTACGGCGCGGGAGTGGGCGGCGACCGAGTGACGGGTGGTGGTGGCGGCCCGATTGATCAGCGGCTTCCGCGCGATGTGTTTTCGGAGAAGCCGACGGTCGTCACCATCATGCTGGGCATGAATGACGGCAGTTACCGCGCTACAACCCCGGAGACCGAGAACACCTACGTCCAGGGTTATCAGCATATCCTCGCCTCGATTCACGAGCATGCTCCCAAAGCTCGCATCACGCTGCTGGGTCCGTCGCCCTACGACGACGTAACCGCGCCGTCGAGGTTCCCCGGCGGATACAACGCCGTGATGCAGCACTTCGCCGATCTTGACCATGAACTGGCGCAGAAGGACGGTGACGCGTTCATCGATCTGAACGCGCCGGTCGTGGCCGCGATCCAAAAAGCCCAGGCCATGGATCCGCAGATCGCTAAACTGCTGCTGCCCGACCGTGTTCACCCCGATCCTCTGGCGCACTGGATCATGGCGGAGGCGGTGCTCAAGGGATGGAACGCGCCCGCGCTGGTCTCTTCTGTCACCATCGATGGCGCTGCCGGCAAAGCTGCCGACGCGCAGAATGCGACCGTTGAGCCGGCCCAGAAGGACAGCGGCGCCCTGCACTGGACGGAGACCGAAAACAGCCTTCCCCTGCCCCTGATCGAATCCAATGCAACCCAGGCGTTGCTGCTCAAACTCACCGACATTCAGCAGGCGTTGAACCAGGAGCCGCTGCGCGTGACCGGTCTCGCCCCCGGCCAGTACAAGCTGACTATCGACACCACCGTGATCGGGACATTCTCCGCCACCGCGCTCGAAACGGGCATCAATCTGGCCGATTACCAGACCCCCATGCGAGCCCAGGCGCAGCGCGTGAGTTGGCTGGTGCGCGATCGCGATGAGGCTCACTACATCCACCTGCGTATGCGGGTGCGCAACGCGGATACGGGTGCACAGTCCGGCGGGTCCGACAAACTGCAGGCCTTCGAAGACTCACTGGAGGATTCGATCTACGAAACCGCCGTGCCCCAGCCGCACCACTTCACTCTCGAACTGCTGGGGCCGGAGCCGGAACCTCCGGTGGCCCAGTAGTCCGCACGCGTTGTTGGCGAAACGGGTGGGATGCCACCGCCGACCTATACTGGGGCGATGGCGAGCGCTTCCCATCCATCCATCTCCCTGGCATCCGTTCTCGAACCGCTGGGCGGCGGCCTCTGGGACGTCCGCACCCACACCCCCGGTCCCGCCGGGCAGTTGCCGATCACTGCCGAGATGCTGCTGACCCAGCCGTCGGGAAATCTCTTCGGCCTGAGTCAGAACGCGGGTATGGGCTGGGAACCGGCCCGGCTTCTCGATCCTGAATTCCTGATTCTCAGCACCCATGGCGGCATGCGCGCCGAGGACGGCCATCCCATCGCGCTTGGCTTCCACACCGGGCATTGGGAGGTAGGCCTGCTGGTCGCCGAAGCGGCGCGCGAATTGAAGTCTCTGCACGCAGTCCCATTCGCGGGAGCCTGCACCGATCCGTGTGACGGCAGGACGCAGGGCACCACCGGCATGATGGATTCGTTGCCCTACCGCAATGATGCCGCCACCGTGCTGCGGCGCCTGATGCGTTCGCTGCCCACCGGCAAGGGCGTACTGGGCGTGGCCACCTGTGACAAGGGCCTGCCCGCGATGATGATGGCGCTGGCGTCGGCAGGACGGCTGCCCGCGATCCTCGTGCCCGGCGGCGTCACCCTGCTACCCGAGTCCGGCGAAGATGCAGGCAAAGTGCAGACCATTGGCGCCCGATTTGCCCAGCAGCAGATCACGCTCGAATACGCGGCCGAGGTGGGCTGCCGCGCCTGTGCCAGCCCCGGTGGCGGCTGCCAGTTTCTCGGCACCGCGGCCACGGCACAGGTGGTCGGCGAGGCGCTGGGGCTCTCCCTGCCGCATTCCGCTCTCGCCCCTTCCGGCCACCCCGTCTGGCTCGATGCCGCGGGGCGCTCGGCGCGGGCATTGATGCGCATGCACCAATCGGGCATGGGCGTTGCCGATGTGTTGACCGACGCCTCGGTGCGCAACGCCATGGTGCTTCACGCGGCTTTTGGCGGATCGACCAACCTGCTGCTGCATCTGCCCGCGATTGCCTTTTCCGCCGGGTTGCGCCGGCCCACGGTCGATGAATGGGCCGAAGTGAATCGCGAGGTGCCGCGCCTGGTCGATGCGCTGCCCAACGGTCCGCGCGGGTTTGCCACCGTGCAGGTGTTTCTCGCCGGCGGGGTGCCGGAAGTCATGCTGGAACTGCGGTCCGCAGGCCTTTTGGACACCAGCGTCAAAACCGTCAGTGGAGCAACGCTCGACGCCTGCCTGGACTGGTGGCATCAGAGCGAACGGCGCCGCAATCTCCGCCGCAGCTTGCAGCAGCAGGACGGCATTGATCCCAACGATGTGATCATGAGCCGCGACCATGCGCACGCACGCGGATTGACGGCCACGGTCTGTTTTCCCACGGGGAACCTGGCTCCGGAAGGCTCGGTCATCAAGAGCACCGCGATCGACCCGTCACTGATCGATGAAAACAACGTCTACCGCCATTGCGGACCGGCACGGGTCTTCATCACCGAGGCTGCCGCCATCGACGCCATCAAGAAAGGCCAGGTTTCGCACGGAGACGTCGTGGTGCTCATCTGCGGAGGTCCCAAGGGCGCCGGCATGCAGGAGATCTATCAGGTCACCTCGGCGCTCAAGCAACTGCCGCATTGCAAGCACGTCGCCGTCATTACCGATGCGCGCTTTAGTGGCGTTTCGACCGGGGCCTGCATCGGCCATGTATCGCCCGAAGCTCTGGCCGGCGGCCCGGTCGGCAAGGTGCTCGAAGGCGATCAGATCGAGATTGTGATCGATCGCGAAAAGCTGACCGGCTCGGTGCATCTGGTGGGCGACAGCGAGGGTCTCTTCGGCTCCGAAGAAGGCACGCGGCGGCTGGACAAGCGCGCGCTCCGCCCCGATCTCCGCCCTCATCCGGCCCTTCCCGATGACACGCGTCTGTGGGCCGCGCTGGTGCATGCCAGTGGAGGGGTATGGGGCGGCTGCGTCTACGACGCCGATCAGATCATTGCGAAGCTGGAGACAGACCGCCGCGGCTGATCGAGATCCGCAAGCGGTCCGACCGATTACATTGTTGGGGATGAAAAACTTCAAATATTTACCGGCCGTAATGGGAACGATTTTCCTGGGGTTGGTCGGGCTGCGCGCGGCTCCCGCCCAGGCCGCGGGGGAGCAAGCCGTGTCTTCTCCGCAACTTGCCATCCTCGACACCGACATTGGCGACGACATCGACGACGCCTTTGCCCTTGCCCTGGCCCTGCGCAGTCCCGAATTGCGCATCCTGGGTGTGACCACGGCGTTTGGCGATACGGAACTGCGCGCACGCCTGGTGGACCGGTATCTGTCAGCGGTCGGCCGCAAGGACATTCCGGTTGCCGCCGGGATTCCCACGCCGCATTCCAACGTCTTCACCCAGGCCGCCTACGCGCTTCGCGAACCCGACCACAAGCACCCCGACGGCGTGGCCTTTCTGCTCAACCAGATCCGTGCTCATCCCGGTCAGATCACGCTGATCGCCATCGGTCCGCTCGGCAATGTCGGCGAGGCTATCAAGCGCGACCCGGCCACCTTTCGTAAGTTAAAGAGGGTGGTCATGATGGGGGGCAGTGTGGAGCGCGGCTACGACGGGCCGGGAGGGCAGCATCGCCCTCCCGATGCGGAGTGGAATATCGCCCGCGATCCGGCCGGAGCCAAGGCTCTTTTTGCGAGCGGCGTGCCCATCTTCATGATGCCGCTCGACTCCACCCAGATCCACCTTGAAGAAGCGCAGCGTGAGCAGATCTTCGCCTACGGATCGCCGCTCACCGACCAGTTGACCCTGCTCTATCACCAGTGGGTGGCTGGGACCGAGAACCACTCGCCGGCTCCAACGCTCTTCGACCCGGTGGCGGTCACGTATGCGGTTCGGCCGGAGCTGTGCCCCGGCAAAGCCATTCCACATCGAGGTGGACGAGAAGGGCTTTACCCGGCCTGTCGAAGGGCACGCCCAATGCCGAGGTCTGCCTGCATTCAGACCAGCAGGGTTTTCTCGATCTTCTGCTGAATCGAATCGCCAAAGCTCCGGCGAATTGACGTTTTTTCAGGCCGCGAAAGCTTGCTTCCGCCGGCTCTGCGACTGCGCGTTCCAGCCGGAACTCACGTCGGAACCGAGCATGTGTGTCCACGATCACATGCCAATCTCATTGACATCGGGGAAAGTGAGGTGAAAAATGTCGGGGCAAATCAGTTGAACCCCTACCGTGTGGTCAATTTAGGAGGACGCGTGAAGAAGGCATTCAATTTACAGGTTGTGGGTACCGTATTGCTCATGGGTGCCGGGTTGTTGTGGGTGGCCGGCTGCAAGTCGGCTCCTGATCTCAAGCAGGACGACGCTACCAAACTGATTCAGGCATACTACGATGGGCAGCCTGCCTCAGGCTTCATCGTCAATGTGAATGAGATGGGGCTCAAACAGGGCCTGACCGCGAATTACTGGAAGCTGACGAAGGTCTATCCCAACAAACTCTGGGCGGACTATACCTTGACCGACGACGGCAAGAAATTGCTGTCGCTCAACGGGGGCGGCGATGTGATCCAATGGCGGCCCGACAGCGATGGCAAGGGCCACTTCTACGCCACAACGCTCACGTCCAATCACCCTAAAATCAAAGATGTGCAGGATCCGCAGGATGACGTGGTGGTGGGTGTCGACACCGCCAAAACCGCCGCTTTCACCGAGGCCGTCAACTTTACCGGAGTGCCCCAGCCGCTTCAGGACATCGCGCACAATCCCGGAAACACCCTGAGCACCCGCAGGCACGCCGATTTCGCGCTCGACAATGGCGCCTGGAAGGTCCATGCGATCCACTAGACCCCGGGCGCATGCGGCCGGGACGAGGAAAATTCCTGTGGGCGGGGCAGATCGTTGACCCCGCTCCGGATTCTTGGTATTGTTAGAAGGTTCCGCAAGAACGCCCCTTTCCGTGTGTCTTGACGAAAGAGGCGTGAGGGTAGCCCGAGCCGCCTGAAAGTCAGGTCGGAATGTGCTGATCCGAAGGCCAGGCGAGGTTGCCGGCCAGACAAGTCCCCGGATTCGCTCTCCTCTTGCAGAGGGCAGGGGCCAAGTCGATTGCACGCTGAGTTTGAACTGGGCGGGAAAAGCTCAGGAAGCGGGCAAATCGCAGATATCGCTACGGCGCTCGCGCGTTCTCCACCTTGGAGGGCTATGCGAGCCGGAACCGCGAAACGGAGTTGGCTTTCCCCCGATCGAAAGTAGGCGGAAACGTACAGCCACCGTCGAGGTTCTCGTCTGAGATGGGAAGAAGGCAGACGCGAAGCAGCAACCTGGGCTTCCGTGCGTTTCAATGTGCCGAATACGGCATCCCGAAACCACGACAGCCCGAACGGCGCTGCGCGGCTGTTGAACTGGATGGGGCCGGTTGTTCAGGCTAAGGGTTTTTGAGGTAAGGAGTTTCGGTTTGCCTACTTTTAATCAGCTTGTCCGCAAGGGGCGCACGGCCCCCCGTTACAAGACGGCGTCGCCGGCTTTGCAGGCCTCACCGCAGCGGCGTGGGGTTTGCACCCGCGTGTACACCCAGACGCCCAAGAAGCCGAACTCGGCCCTGCGCAAGGTAGCGCGCGTACGCCTGACCAACGGCATTGAGGTGACGACTTACATTCCCGGCATCGGCCACAACCTGCAGGAGCACTCGATCGTGCTCATCCGCGGCGGCCGTGTGAAGGACCTGCCCGGTGTTCGTTATCACGTGGTGCGCGGCACTCTGGATTCGGTGGGCGTAGCCAACCGCAAGCAGAGCCGTTCGAAGTACGGAGCCAAGCGTGCCAAGGGCGGCGCGGCGGCACCGGCGAAGAAGAAGTAGACGCCGGCTGTCAGCTCTCAGCTGTCAGTTTCGAGATGGGCGGGTCGAGCGAATCGGCTCGCATGAGCAGGATGAGCAAAAAGCTGGCGGCTGAAAGCTGACAGCTGGTTTTGAGGGATTATGCCGAGAAAAGGGCACATTGCGAAGCGGGAAGTAGCGCCGGATCCGGTTTACGGGTCCACCCTGGTCACCAAGTTTGTGAACTCGATGATGTGGGGCGGCAAGAAGTCGACCGCGCAGGGCATCTTCTACCAGTCCATGAAGAACCTGGAGGAGAAGGGCGGCGGCGACGACGCGCTCAAGCTGTTCAAGAAGGCGGTCGAGAACTGCAAGCCTTTGCTCGAAGTGAAGACCCGCCGCGTGGGCGGCGCCAACTACCAGGTGCCGATCGAAGTCGGCCCCGACCGGCGCACTTCGCTGGCCATCCGCTGGCTCATCACCTACGGCCGTAACCGTGGGGAAAAGGGCATGATCGACAAGCTGTCCAACGAATTGCTGGACGCCGCCAACGGCCGCGGCGCGGCGATGAAGAAGAAGGAAGACGTGCACCGCATGGCCGAGGCCAATAAGGCTTTCGCGCACTACCGCTGGTAAGCAGCTTCAGCGGAGCTCGCTTCTAGCTGATCGTGAGCGGATTTGGATCTCGGACGTAGAGCGGATCCGGGACAGCGGTCTAGAAGAAGCTTGAGCTGATTTAACCGCGGGCCGCAAGGCCCGCAAGGATGAATCACCGTGGCACGCACCATACCTCTGAATCGTTGCCGGAACATCGGGATCATGGCGCACATCGACGCCGGTAAGACGACAGCGACAGAGCGCATCCTGTTCTACACGGGCATCACGCACCGCATCGGCGAAGTGCATGAGGGCACCGCGACCATGGATTACATGGAGCAGGAGCAGGAGCGCGGCATCACTATCACGTCGGCTGCGACGACGTGCATGTGGAAGGACTACCGCATCAACATCATCGACACCCCGGGCCACGTGGACTTCACGGCCGAGGTGGAGCGTTCGCTGCGTGTGCTGGACGGCGCAGTGGCGCTGTTTGACTCCGTCTCCGGCGTGCAGCCGCAGACCGAGACGGTGTGGCGCCAGGGCGACAAGTACAAGGTGCCGCGCATCTGCTTCGTCAACAAGATGGACAAGAACGGCGCGGATTTTGAGTATGTACTGGATACCATCCGCAAGCGCCTGGGAGCGCGCCCCGTGGCGCTGCAGATTCCCATCGGCGCCGAGGCCAACTTCAAGGGCGTCATCGATCTGATCGAGATGAAGGCGGTCCTGTGGCACGACGAGACCATGGGCGCGAAGTACGACGTAGAGCCCATCCCCGAGAACCTGCTCAAGAAGGCGGAAGCCTTCCGCATGCAGTTGATCGAAGTCATCGCCGAGACCGACGATGTTCTGCTGGAGAAGTTTCTCGAGGGCGAAACGCCCACGATTGCTGAATTCAAGGCCGGCATCCGCCAGGCCACCATCGATCTCAAGGTCTTCCCGGTGATCTGCGGCTCGGCGTTCAAGAACAAGGGCGTGCAGACGCTGCTCGACGCAGTGGTCGATTACCTGCCCAGCCCGCTGGACAAGCCGCCGGTCGAGGGGATCAATCCTCATCACCCCGGGCAGGTCGAAGTGCGCAAGGCGGAAGATGCGGAGCCGCTGTCGGCGCTGGTCTTCAAGCTGATCAACGATCCGTTCGGCAAGCTATCGTTTGTGCGCATCTATTCGGGTTCGCTCAAGACCGGCGACACCATTCTCAACCCGCGTACCGGCAAGACGGAGCGCGTCGGCCGTCTGGTCAAGATGCACGCCAACAAGCGCGAAGACATTACGGAGATCTATGCCGGCGACATCTGCGCCTGCGTGGGCCTCAAGGATCTGAAGACGGGCGACACGCTGAGCGCACCGGCGCACCCGATTGCGCTCGGCGCCATCACCTTCCCGGAGCCTGTGATCTCGGTGGCCATCGAGCCCAAGACCAAGGCCGACCAGGAAAAGATGGGTATTGCGCTGTCGCGGCTGGCCGACGAAGATCCCACCTTCAAGGTGCGAACCGATGAGGATTCGGGTCAGACCATCATCAGCGGCATGGGCGAATTGCATCTCGAGATTCTTGTCGATCGCATGAAGCGCGAGCACAAGGTCGAAGCCAACGTGGGCGAGCCCAAGGTGGCCTTCCGCGAGACCATTCGCAAGCACGCCGAGGCGGAGGGCAAGTACATCCGTCAGACCGGCGGTTCGGGCAACTACGGGCACTGCAAGCTGCGCGTCGAGCCCAACGAGCCGGGCAAGGGGTACGAGTTCATTAACGACATCAAGGGCGGCGTGGTGCCGAAGGAGTACATCAAGCCCATCGACCAGGGCGTGCAGGGTGCGCTGGAGTTAGGCATTCTGGCCGGCTATCCCATCGTCGATGTCAAGGTAACGTTGTACGACGGCAGCTATCACGAGGTGGACTCGAACGAAATGGCCTTCAAGTTTGCCGGCTCGATCGCGTTCAAGGAAGCCGCCCGCAAGGCCTCGCCGGTTCTGCTGGAGCCGGTCATGGCAGTCGAAGTTACGGTTCCCGAAGAGCACATGGGAACCATCATCGGCGATATTAACTCGCGCCGCGGGCGCATTGAAGGCATGGAGCACGCCGCCGGTTCGCAGGTCATCAAGGCGATCGTGCCGCTCAAGGAGATGTTCGGCTACGTGAACGACATTCGGTCGTCCACCCAGGGCCGCGCCTCTTACTCGATGCAGTTCGCGCGTTATGAAGAAGCGCCGCGCATGATCGCCGATGAGATCATCGGCCGGGCGCAGGGGAAGTAAGACAGGGATCAGAGATCAGGGGTCAGGGATCAGCCGACGTGGCAAGTTAGCCCATTCGGCTGCGACAAGCAAGACCCAACTGATCCCTGACAACTGATCCCTGATCACTGGTTTTGGGGCTGGAGCCGGATGGCCGGCGCCCCTGGTGTGCAACGGGCAGTACGAGCTACGAAAGGGATTCAGGACTTTTATGGCGAAGGAAAAATTTGATCGTTCCAAGCCCCACGTGAACGTGGGCACGATCGGACACATCGATCACGGCAAGACGACCTTGACGGCGGCGATCACCAAGGTGTTGTCGAAGCACAACCCCAAGATCGCGTTCCGTTCGTTTGACTCGATCGACAACGCTCCTGAAGAGCGCGAGCGCGGCATCACCATCGCCACGGCGCACGTGGAGTACGAGACGGCCAACCGGCACTATGCGCACGTGGACTGCCCCGGCCACGCCGACTACATCAAGAACATGATCACCGGCGCGGCGCAGATGGACGGCGCCATCCTGGTGGTCGCGGCCACCGACGGCCCCATGCCGCAGACCAAGGAACACGTGCTGCTGGCCCGCCAGGTGGGCGTGCCCTACATCGTGGTGTTTCTGAACAAGTGCGACGCGGTGGAAGACGAAGAGCTGACCGACCTGGTGGAGATGGAAGTGCGCGAGCTGCTTTCGAAGTACCAGTTCCCCGGCGACGACGTTCCGGTGATTCGCGGCTCGGCTCTGGGCGCTCTGAACGGCGAGCCCAAGTGGGAAGCCCAGATCGACGCGCTGATGGATGCGGTGGACAAGAACGTGCCGCAGCCGGACCGCGCCATCGACCTGCCCTTCCTGATGCCGATCGAAGATATTTTTTCGATCTCTGGACGTGGCACGGTGGTCACGGGAAGAATCGAGCGCGGCAAGGTGAAGGTGGGCGAGGAGTCGGAGATTGTCGGCTTCCGCGAGACCCGCAAGACGGTCGTGACGGGCGTGGAAATGTTCAAGAAGCAGCTCGATGAGGGCATGGCGGGCGACAACGCCGGACTTCTGCTGCGCGGCATTCCCAAGGAAGACGTGGAGCGCGGCATGGTCCTGGCCAAGCCCGGCTCGATCACCCCGCACACCGTGTTCAAGGGCGAGGTGTACGTGCTGTCGAAGGAAGAGGGCGGCCGTCATACGCCGTTCTTCAAGGGCTATCGTCCGCAGTTTTACTTCCGCACCACGGACGTAACCGGTGTGGCGGAGCTGCCGGCGGGCACGGAGATGGTGATGCCGGGCGACAACGTGCAGCTGACGGTGGAGCTGATTACGCCGGTGGCCATGGAAAAGGGACTTCGGTTCGCGATCCGCGAAGGCGGCCGCACCGTGGGCGCAGGCACCATTTCGGAAATCATCAAGTAAGAGGGATCAGGGGTCAGGGATCAGGGATCATAGAAGCGCGTGAATGGCACCGCGGCAAAACTGAACCCTGACCCCTGATCCCTGAACCCTGGAAAGCAGAGCCAAATGGTAGGACAGAGAATTCGCATCCGGTTGAAGGCATACGACTATCGCGTGCTGGACACCTCGACCGGCGAGATTGTGGAGACGGCCAAGCGTACCGGGGCAACGGTCGCCGGCCCCATTCCCTTGCCGACCATCAAGAACAAGTACTGCGTGCTGCGTTCGCCGCACGTGGACAAGAAGTCGCGCGAGGCTTTCGAGATCCGCACGCACAAGCGGCTGATCGACATCCTCGAACCGACCCAGCAGACGGTGGACGCGCTGATGAAGCTCGATCTTCCCGCCGGCGTCGATGTCGAGATCAAGGCATTTGAGAAGTAGCTTTCAGCCGTCAGCTTTCAGCTCTCAGTTGCTGTGAGGTGAGGCGGGCGGCAAAGGCAAAGCAAGAGCAGCGAGACGTGAGTTGCTGAAGGCTGAAAGCTGACGGCTGATAGCTCGCAAAGATTCCGGCAGTGCGATGACTTGAGCGTCGCATGATGAGGTGAGGGAAATATGGCAGTCACGGGAATTCTGGGTAAAAAGATCGGCATGACGCAGGTCTTCGATGAAAAGGGCGATGTGCACCCGATCACGGTGCTGCAGGCGGGGCCCTGCGTGATTACGCAGTTGAAGACCCTGGCGCGCGACGGCTACGAGGCTGCGCAGATCGGGCTGGTCGAGTTCGTCAAGGCGTCGAACATCACCAAGCCGCAGGCGGGCCATCTGGCCAAGACCGAAGCGCCGCCGGTGAAGGTGATCAAGGAAGTGGATATCGAAGTGGCCGCGGAAGGTCAGGACGGCGTCAAGGCCGGCGACCGCGTGCTGGTCGATATCTTCTCCGACGCCAAGTTTGTCGATATCATCGGCACCTCCAAGGGCCGCGGGTTCGCAGGTGTGGTGCGCCGTCACAAGTTTGGCGGCGGTCCCAAGTCGCACGGGCACATGTTCCAGGTGCAGGGTTCGATCGGCGCCTCCAGCTTCCCGTCGCGGGTATTTCCGGGGCAGCGCATGCCCGGCCACTTCGGCACCGACCAGGTAACGGTGCGCAACCTGCGCATTCGCGGTATCGATCTGGACGAGAACCTGCTGATGGTCGAGGGTGCAGTTCCCGGACCGCGCGAGGGCTACGTGATGATCTCGAAGGCCAAGGCTCCGCCGCGCGAGCGCCGCGGCTTTGCCGGGTCGAGCACGGTCGATCCGCTGAAGGCTTCGAAGAAGGCAACCGCAAAGCGGAAGTAACCAGCTTTCAGCTCTCAGCAAATCGCTTGCGGGAGCCAAGATGATGGCATAGAGAGATGACTGGGCTGACAGCTGATAGCTGATAGCAGCTCGCAGGAAGAAGACGATGGCAAACGTGGATGTAGTCAATCTGAATGGGGAAAAGGTGGGCTCGCTCGAGCTGGCGGATGCAGTCTTCGGCCAGGTGAACGAGGCTCTGCTGTGGGAGGCGGTCAAGCACTACCGCGCCTCGCTGCGCCAGGGCACGCACGCCACCAAGAACCGCAAGCTGGTCGCCGGCTCCGGCAAGAAGCTGTGGAAGCAGAAGGGCACGGGCCGCGCGCGTGTGGGCTCGGTGCGTTCGCCCCTCTGGCGTCACGGCGGTACGGTGCATGGACCGCAGCCGCGCAGCTACGATTACGCGTTCCCGCGCAAGAAGCTGCTGGGAGCCCTGCGCTCCGCCCTGGCCTCGAAGCTGGCCGACGGCAAGCTGACCGTGGTGGACACGCTCGAGATCAAGGAAGCCAAGACCAAGCTCTATCGTGCCGCGATTGAAAAGCTCGGCGCCACGCGCACCGCGCTTCTGGTGGAGAACGGCAAGACTCTGAGCCAGGCCCTGGTTCTGGGCGCGCGCAACCTGAAGGGCGTGGAACTGGTGCTGAACAACGAAGTCCACCCTTATGATCTGCTGCGCTATGAGCGGGCCATCTTCTCCAAGGCCGCCATCGAGCAGCTGAGCGAGGCCCTCGAGAAGTCCGTGTCGAAACGTCAGCTCGCTGCTGAGACGGAGGTTGCGTAATGCCGACACTCTATACCGTAATTCGCCGCCCGTTGATCACGGAAAAGGGCCTGGGCGTCAAGGAAACCGAAGGCACGCTGGTGTTTGATGTCGCGCCCGAGGCCACCAAGACCGAGGTCAAGCAGGCCGTCGAGACCCTCTTCAAAGTGAAGGTCGCTGCGGTTCGCACCTCCAACGTTCCCGGCAAGGAGCGCCGCCGCGGCAAGTTTGCGGGCTTCCGTCCGGACTGGAAGAAGGCCTACGTACGGCTCAGGGCCGGCGAAAAGATGCCGGAGTACGTGAGCAACCTGTAAGGCAGCTGTTAGCTGTCAGCTTTCAGCCCTCAGCTTGTTCGATGGAAGAGCAAGGGGAGAGACGGAAAGCGAGTCACAGAAGTTTGTTGAAGAAGGATGGGCTGATAGCTCGAAGCTGAGAGCTAAAAGCTTCGTCAAGGACAAAGACGATGGCAATCAAGACATACAGACCGATCACGCCGACCCTGCGCTTCAAGACCACGCAGGTGAACGACGATCTGACCACCGATCAGCCGCACAAGCCGCTGTTGACGACGCGCAAGCGCACCGGCGGCCGCCGCAACTCGGGCGACCTGACCATCCGCCACCATGGCGGCGGTCACAAGCAGAAGCTCCGCCTTATCGACTTCAAGCGCGACAAGGCCGGCGTCCCGGGCAAGGTAGCCACCATTGAGTACGATCCCAACCGGTCGGCGCGCATTGCGCTGGTGCACTATGCGGACGGCGAAAAGCGCTACATCCTGCAGCCTGTAGGGCTGAAGGTAGGCGCCACGGTGAGTTCGGGCCCCGATGCCGACATCCTGATAGGCAACGCCCTGCCGCTCAAGAACATTCCCGCCGGCACCACGGTGCATGCCATCGAGCTTCGCCCCGGCAAGGGCGCGCAGATGGCGCGTTCGGCCGGCGCGCAGGCGCAGCTGGTAGCCAAGGAAGGCGATTACGCGCTTCTGAAGCTGCCTTCCGGCGAGACCCGCCGCGTGCTCATCGAGTGCATGGCGACCATCGGCCAGGTGGGCAACACGGATCACGAAAACATTTCGATCGGCAAGGCCGGACGCAACCGCTGGCTGGGCATTCGCCCCACCAACCGCGGCGTGACCATGAACCCGGTCGACCACCCGCACGGCGGCGGCGAGGGCAAGACTTCGGGCGGCCGTCACCCGGTGACCCCGTGGGGCCAGCCGACTCGCGGATACAAGACGCGCAACAACAAGCGGACCGACACGTTCATCATCAACCGCAGGGCGAAGTAGGAAAGCAGCTTTCAGCTATCAGCCATCAGCTTTTAGCGAAGGCGGCAGGACAGGTTTAGGAGCACGGCCGGCACCCAACTCAAGCAAGGAAGAGCTGAGGGCTGAGAGCTGAAAGCTAGGAGCTGAGTTTTATGGCACGTTCGACAAAGAAGGGCCCGTTCGTTGACACCCACCTCAGCGTGAAGATCGAGGTGCTCAACGCGGCCAACGACAAGAAGGTTGTGAAGACATGGTCGCGGCGCTCCACCATCTTCCCCGAGTTCGTGGGCCACACCATCGCCGTGCACAACGGCAAGAAGTTTGTTCCCGTGTACGTGACCGAGAACATGGTGGGACACAAGCTGGGGGAGTTTGCGCCCACGCGCACGTTCAAGGGGCACACCGCGGGCGGCAAGGCCGAGGCGGCCGCGAAGCCGCGGTAAGAAGGCAGCTGTCAGCCTTCAGCTTTCAGTAAATTGAGCTGAACGGAACATCGGGCCTGAGCAGAATGAGCTGAAAGCTGGCAGCTGAAAGCTGATAGCTGAATTTTGAGGAAGAGACCAATGGCAGTCGAGACAAAAGAGTACCGGGCCGAGGCCAAGTTTCAGCGTGTATCGCCGCAGAAGGCGCGGCTGGTGCTCGACCTGATCAAGGGCCGCGGGGTCCAGGAGGCGCTGGAGACGGCGGCCTTCACCAAGAAGCGCATCGCGCCGGTGATCCACAAGCTGCTGGTGTCGGCGGTGGATAACGCCAAGTATGTGGCCGGCGAGCAGGGCACGGATCTGGACGTGGACAATCTCTACGTCAAGCAGGCCCTGGCCAACGACGGACCGCGCATGAAGCGCATCCGCCCTGCCCCCATGGGCCGCGCGTACCGCTATCAGCGCCGGCTCACGCACATCGTGCTTTCGGTGGCCGAGCGCAGCAATGGCGCCGATCTGGTAACCAAGGTGGAAGAGCCGAAGCCGGCCAAGAAGGCTGCGGCAGCGAAGAAGAAAGCCAGCAAGAAGGCTTAAGAGGGATTGAGGAAACAGTATGGGACAGAAAGTCCATCCTTACGGATTTCGGCTCGGCGTCAACAAGCCCTGGCGTTCGCGCTGGTTCTCTGAGCGCGACTATGACAAGCTCCTGGTCGAGGACGTCAAGCTCAAGGCCGAGCTGCGCGAGAAGCTGAAGGCTGCGGGCGTTAGCTCGGTCGAGATTGAGCGCCCCGGCAACAAGCTGCGCTTCCTGATTCGCACCGCGCGTCCGGGTATCGTCATCGGACGCAAGGGCGCCGAGATCGAGAAGCTCAAGACGGAGCTCGGCAAGCGCACCAGCCGCGACGTGTTCATCGACATCATCGAGGTGAACAAGCCGGAGCTGGACGCCCAGCTGGTCTCGGAAAACATCGCGCTGCAGCTGGAAAAGCGCGTCAGCTTCCGTCGCGCCATGCGCAAGAGTGTGGATTCGGCGCTGCGCTTCGGCTGCAAGGGTATCAAGGTGCGCGTCTCGGGCCGCTTGAACGGCAACGAAATCGCGCGCTCCGAGTGGTATCTGCAGGGACGTCTGCCGCTGCACACGCTGCGCGCCGATATCGACTACGGTTTCACCGAGGCGCACACCACCTACGGCGTGATCGGCGTCAAGACCTGGATCTATCGCGGCGATATCTACGAGCAGAAGCGGCGTCAGCCGCAGCCGGGTGGACCGAGCGTGTTTTAAAGGCAGCCCACAGCCTTCAGCTATCAGCCGTCAGCTGAAGCGGAGGAAGATATGGGCCGCTGGGGCAAGAAGAAGCTGAAAGCTAGCAGCTGAGATGCTGATAGCTGGTTTTCGAGGTTTTCGCTATGTTGATGCCAAAGAAGGTGAAGTTTCGCAAGCAGCAGAAGGGCAAGCGCCGCGGCAAGGCGTGGCGCGGATCCTCGCTTGCGTTCGGCGAGTACGGTTTGAAGGTTCTGGAGTGCGGCTACATCACCGACCGCCAGATCGAAGCCAGCCGTATTGCCATGACCCGGTTTATCAAGCGCGGCGGCAAGATCTGGCTGCGCCTGTTCCCGGACAAGCCGATCACCAAGAAGCCGGCCGAAGTCCGAATGGGCTCGGGCAAGGGCGCGCTGGATCACTGGGTGGCCGTGGTGCGTCCGGGCAAGATCCTCTTCGAGATGGAAGGGGTGGCTCCGGAGATGGCGCAGGAGGCCATGCGCCTGGCGTCGAACAAGCTGCCGTTGAAGACCAAGTTCGTGCAGCGGCCGGGTGCGGAGAAGACGGTGTCCGCGGAGAAGAAGCCGGCGGCGTAAAAAACAGCTTTCAGCCATCCGCTTTCAGCTCCGAACTCTTCGAGCGGAAGACGGTGGAAGAAGCGAGGATGAGCTGACAGCTGAGAGCTGAAGGCTTGGAGCGAAACAGAGATGGAACTGGAAAAGATTCGCAACTTGAGCGACGACGAACTGGCGCACCACGAGAAGACCTCGGCGGAGCAGCTGTTCCGGCTGCGCTTTCAGGTCTCGCTGGGGCAGAACGACGGAGTGAAGAAGCTTCGCGAGCTGCGCAAGGAGATCGCTCAGATCAAGACCATCGCGCGGGAGCGCGCTCTCGGCATCCGCGGCGCAACCCCGGAGTCGAGTGCGGCTTCGCGAGCGAAATCGGCGAAGGGAGCACGCTAAATGACGGCGACAACGGAAACAGCACAGGCGCCGACGACCGGCGCGCGGCGTAACGAGAAGGTCGGCAACGTGGTTTCGACCAAGATGCAGAAGACCATCGTGGTCGAGGTCGAAATGCGCAAGGCTCATCCCAAGTACAAGCGGATTGTGCGCTCGACCAAGAAGTTCTATGCCCACGACGAGCAGAGCTCGGCGCGCATGGGCGATGTGGTGCGCATTCGCGAGACCCGGCCGCTGAGCAAGCTCAAGCGGTGGTCCCTCGAAGAGATTGTGCGGCGCTCCTCCCTCGGCCAGATCGAGGATGCGGCGCCGAAGGCTGAGAAGTAAAGCGGGCAGGTAAGGAGAGCAACCATGGCAGTACAGATGAGAACCATGCTCGCGGTGGCCGACAACTCCGGCGCGCGCAAGCTGCAGATGATCCTGCCCCTGGGCGGCGGGTTGGGCAAGAAGGCCGGTCTCGGCGACGTGATTACCGCCGCAGTCAAGGAAGCCTCGCCTGACGGCACCGTGAAAAAGGGCAAGGTGGTGAAGGCGGTCATCGTTCGCACCCGCAAGGAACATCGCCGCCGCGACGGTACCTATATCCGGTTCGATGAGAATGCGGCGGTGGTGATTGACGACGCGCACGAGCCGGTGGGCACCCGCGTATTCGGACCGGTCGCCCGCGAATTGCGCGAGAAGAAGTTTTTGAAGATCGTTTCGCTGGCGCCGGAAGTGGTTTAAGAACAGCTTTTAGCCTTCAGCTCTCAGCTTTCAGCTGGCCTTTCGGCTGCTAAGAGCGTTACCTGGGAGCGGGCTGAACTGACAGCTGACAGCTGATAGCTGAAGGCTTGGAGAAAAAATGCCGAGTTTGAATATTCGTCGCAACGATACGGTCAAGGTGCTCACGGGCTCCGACCGCGGCAAGACGGGCCGCGTACTGCGCGTCTTCCCGGACAAGAACACGGTGCTCGTCGAGCACGTGCGCGTGGTCAAGAAGACGGTTTCGTCCAAGCGCGGACAGCGCACCAAGGGCGGCATCGCCGAGCAGGAATCGCCCATCAACGTCTCCAACGTGTCCCTGGTCTGCCCCAACTGCGGCCCGGCCCGCGTGGGCTACAAGATGGATGGCGACACCAAGGTTCGTATGTGCAAGAAGTGCGGGCAGACGCTGCCCACGAAGAAGTAGGAAAGCAGCTTTCAGCCATCAGCTCTCAGCTTTCAGCCAATTTGTGCTGAATGAAGAGCTGGGCTGAAGCTAGATGAGCTGACGGCTGGGAGCTAACAGCTGAAAGCTAAATTGAACACCTTCCGAAACGGTAAACGGCCGCAATGCCACTCCGACGACCGGAAGAAAGAGAGTGAAGTCAAATGGCAGCAAGGCTGAGAGAGAAGTACCACAAGGAAATCAAGCAGGCGCTGCAGAAGGAACTCGGGCTCGAGAATCCGATGGCGGTACCGAGGCTCGAAAAGGTCGTCATCAACATGGGCCTGGGCGAAGCGACGCAGAACACCAAGCTGCTCGATCCGCTGGTCAACGACCTGACCTCCATTGCCGGACAGAAGCCGGTGACCACCAAGGCCAAGAAGTCGATTGCCGCCTTCAAGGTGCGCGCGGGCATGTCGATTGGCGCCATGGTGACGTTGCGGCACGACAAGGCGTACGAGTTTCTGGACCGCCTGATCTCGACGGCTTTGCCCCGCGTGCGCGACTTCCGCGGCGTGTCAACCAAGAGTTTTGATGGCCGCGGCAACTATACGCTCGGCCTGCGCGATCAGCTGATCTTCCCGGAGATCGATTACTCCAAGGTGGAAAAGCTGAAGGGCATGAACATCACCATCGTGACCACGGCCAAGGACGACAACTCGGCGCGTGCGCTGTTGAAGCACTTTGGCATGCCTTTCCGCCAGGGAGCCTAAGAACAGCTTCTAGCTGCTAGCTTCATAGCCTTTTTGAGGGGGAGCCAGCGGCTGAGGCAAAACGAAATCAAGTTTGTTCCATCGGCATCGAGCTGCTGTCCGCAGGGAGCAAGCTGGGAGCTAATAGCTAGAAGCTAGTAGCTGCTTTAAGAGGATTTATGGCAACCACTGCAAAACGAGTCAAGGACGCGCGGAAGCCGAAGTTCAGCTCCCGCAAGCACAACCGCTGCCAGCTCTGCGGCCGCCCGCGCGGATTTCTGCGCAAGTTCGGCATCTGCCGCCTGTGCTTCCGCGCCCTGGCGCTCAAGGGAGAGATCCCCGGCGTCGTGAAGTCGAGCTGGTAAGAAAGCAGCCGTCAGCTCTCAGCCATCAGCTTTCAGCCCTTTCCGGCGAATCGATCGCGAAGGTACGGGCGGGATGAAACTGAGAGCTGACAGCTAGAAGCTGCAAGCTGTTTTAAGCATTTCCGCTGGTTCTCCCTGATCAAGTGAGGCCGGGAGCGAACGGGGAATGAAGGAGAAGGAATGAGTCTGACCGACCCAGTAGCAGATTTTCTGGCGCGCATCCGGAACGCCATCCGGGCCCGCCACCAGAAGCTGGATGTACCGGCTTCCAAGCTGAAGACCGAGATTGCCCGCATTCTCAAGGAAGAGGGCTACATCTCGAACTACAAGACCCAGGAAGAGGAAGGCAAGCTGGTGCTCCGCGTGTACCTCAAGTACGGCGGCGCCGAAGCGGCCATCCGCGACCTGGCGCGCATTTCGCGTCCCGGCTGCCGCGTCTACATCGGCCGCGACGAGATCAAGCGCGTCCAGGGCGGCCTCGGCATCTCCATCATGACCACCCCCAAGGGCGTCATGACCGGCCGTCAGGCGCGCCGGGAAGGCGTGGGCGGCGAAGTTTTGTGCGAAGTGTGGTAACGACAGCTGTCAGCACTTAGCTGTCAGCTTTCAGCCGGTTTGCGCCATGAGATGAATCGAGCTGAGCTGAATACTGAGAGCTGAAAGCTGAGGGCTTTATCGGGCCTCAAAGCCCGACCCGGCTGCAGTGGAACGAAGAGTTTATAACCTCATCGGGACTCGCAAGCCAACCAAGGATTGATTGAATGTCGCGTATTGGAAAAAAGCCGATCCCGCTGCCCGCGGGCGTGAAGTACAGGGTTGAGGGCAACACGGTTCTCGTTGAGGGACCCAAGGGCAAGGTGTCGGCGATGATCGCCGAGGGCATTTCGCTCGAAACCAAGGACGGCCACTTGAATGTCGTGCGCGAGAGCGACAAGTATGCGGCCTTTCACGGCCTGACCCGCGCCCTGGTGTTCAACGCTGTGCACGGCGTGACCGCGGGCTGGAAGCGGGAACTCGATATCGTCGGCATCGGCTATCGCGCCGAGCTGAAGGGCAAGGGCACGGTGGTCTTCACGCTGGGCTACTCGCACCCCATTGAGTTTCCGCTGCCCACCGGCATCGAGGTGGCCATCGATCCCAAGCAGACACACCTGACCATCACCGGCATCGACCGGCAGAAGGTTGGCCAGGTGGCTGCCGACATGCGTTCGCTGCGCAAGCCCGATCCATACAAGAACAAGGGCGTGCGCTACTCCGACGAGAAGCTGAAGAAGAAGGCTGGAAAGACCGGCTCCAAGTAAGGCAGGGATCAGCGGTCAGGGATCAGAAAAGCACATGGTGCGTTTGAAACCTGAACCCTGAACCCTGAAACCTGAATTCACCCGAACGGGGCCGCCAGGCGGCTCCGCTGATAGGAAAGAGACACCGATGATTACGCAGAATAAGAGAAACGCAATCCGGCAGCGCATTCACGCACGCATCCGCGTCAAGCTCTCCGGCACCAGCGAGCGCCCGCGGCTGAACGTGTACCGTTCGCTCAACCACATCTATGCACAGGTGATCGACGACCAGAAGGGCGTTACCCTGGTTTCCGCGTCGTCTCTGGCGCTCAAGACCAAGGCGGGCGGCAATGTGGCCGCCGCAAAAGAGATCGGCAAGGCGGTCGCGGAGCGGGCGGTGGAGAAGGGCATCAAGAAGGTGGTCTTCGATCGCGGCGGTTTTCTTTACCACGGCCGCATCAAGGCCCTGGCCGATGCAGCCCGCGAAGCCGGGTTGGAGTTTTAGACCAGCTTCCAGCCGTCAGCTTTCAGCTCTCAGCTGATCCTGCTGAACCGGCTATGGTCAAGTGGATGGAATGGATAGCTGAGAGCTGATAGCTGAAAGCCGAGAGAGAGCAATGACGATATTGAAGAAGAAACTCGATGCCAACCAGTACAACCTGAAAGATCAGGTGGTGGCTATCAATCGTGTGACCAAGGTGGTCAAGGGCGGCAAGAACATGTCGTTCGCGGCGCTGGTTGTGGTAGGCGATGCCGCGTCGGGCGTGGTCGGCTACGGTTCGGGCAAGGCCAAGGAGGTTCCCCAGGCGATCCGCAAGGGAATCGAGTCGGCCAAGAAGAACCTGTTCCGCATCAACCTGACCGACACCACGATCCCGCACCAGGTGCTGGGCCGCTATGGCTCGGGGCAGGTGCTGCTCAAGCCGGCTCCGGAAGGTACCGGCGTGATCGCGGGCGGCGCGGTGCGCGCGGTGATGACCTCGGCCGGGGTGCAGAACGTGCTCACCAAGAGCCTCGGCACCGCCAATCCCCACAACGTGATCAAGGCCACGTTCGATGCCCTGACCCAGCTGCGCGACAAGGGCGAAGTGGCCACCATGCGCGGCAAGCAGGTTGAGGAGCTTTAATCATGGCCGAAACCAAGATGATTCGCATTCAATACTTCCGCTCGAAGAACAACACGCCCTACAAGCACAAGGCGATCGTCAAGGGGCTGGGCTTCACGCGGCTCAATCAGATCGTCGAGCGGGTCGACACGGAATCCACGCGCGGCATGGTGAAGGCCATCCCGCACCTGGTCCGGATACTGGAAAGCTAGCTGAGGTCAGCTTTCAGCTGATCAGCTCATCGTTCAGAGACGGAACTAGCCCGTGACGGCTGACCTGCTGAACGCTGACCGCTGAGCGCTGATCGCTCCAATACAACGCGAGTCGGCCGGATTCCATCCGCCCGGCGCTATAGCGAGGACAAAATGGCAAAGAATCTCTCCAATCTGCGCGCGCCCAAGAAGGCCAACACCGGGCGCAAGCGTGTCGGCCGCGGTATGGGCTCCGGCATGGGCAAGACTTCAACCCGCGGCCACAAGGGCCAGCGTTCGCGTTCCGGCTCCCACATGATGCGCGGTTTTGAAGGCGGCCAGATGCCGCTCCACCGCCGCCTGCCCAAGCGCGGGTTCACCAACATCTTCCGTACCGAATATACGGTGGTCAACCTGGACCGCATTGCCGAGCTCGAACGTCTCCGAGATCGCCCTTGAAGATTACAAGAAGCTGGGCCTGGCCTCGAGCAAGAAGGCGTTGATCAAGGTTCTCGGTTCGGGCGAACTGACTGCGGCTATCACCATCACCGCGCACAAGTTCTCCAAGTCCGCGGCCGAGAAGATCGAAAAGGCCGGCGGCAAGGCTATCGTGGCCGGAGCTCCCGCGGCGGCCTAGGGCTTTTTTCCGGGCAGCGACGGTCTATGTTTGCTCCCGGACAGGAAGAGTTTTGGCTTCGGACCTCAAAATCGAGGTCCGGGGCATCCTCCTGACGCGACATTCACACGCAATCGCGGGTAAGATGGATGTACACGGCAAAATTGGGCGCAGAGCGCCTGAAGTGGATACCTAGACATGCTTGAGAAGTTTCTCAATATCTTCCGCATCCCCGACCTGCGCAAGCGGGTGCTCTTCACCTTAGGCATTCTGGCCGTCTACCGTCTGGGCGCGTTCATCCCCACGCCCGGCGTCAATACCGACCTTCTCGCCCAGCTCTTTGACCAGCAGAGCGGCTCAGCCCTGGGCCTGATGAACCTGTTCGGCGGCGGCAACCTGCGCCGCATGACCATCTTCGCCCTGGGCATCATGCCCTACATTACGGCTTCCATCATCTTTCAGCTCCTCACGGTCGTGTATGAGCCTTTAGCGCGCATCCAGAAGGAAGGCGAGCTCGGCCGGCGCAAGATCACCCAGTGGACCCGCTACATGACGGTGGTCCTGGGCGCCTTGCAGTCGATCGGCATCTCCGCCATTCTGACCCGGCAGGGACTGGTGCTGCACCCCGGCATCGGCTTCAGCCTGATGACGGTGCTCACGCTCACCACCGGCACCGCGTTCATCATGTGGCTGGGAGAACAGATCACCGACCGCGGCATTGGCAACGGCATGAGCCTGCTCATCTTCGCCGGCATCGTCGCCGGCCTGCCCCGCGGCATCGGCGAGCTGGTGCAGAAGGTCCAGACCAATGCCTGGGGTTCGTTCACTTTCCTGGCTGTAATCCTCCTGCTGGCCGCCATGGTGGCCGTGGTCGCCTTCATCGTCTTCGTGGAGCGCTCCGAACGTCGCATTCCCATCCAGAGCGCGCGCCGCATCGTCGGGCGCCGGATGATGGGCGGCCAGTCGAGCCATCTGCCCCTCAAGGTCAACTCCGGCGGCGTCATGCCGGTCATCTTCGCCAGCTCCATCCTCTCCGCCCCGCTTCTCTTCAGCCAGGTGGAGTGGGTGCAGAACAACCGCTTCTTCCAGCCCATCATTCAGGCCTTGCAGCCGGGCTACCCGTGGTATGAGACTTTATATGTTCTGGGCATCATCTTCTTTGCGTATTTTTATGTTTCCATCGTGATGAAGCCGGACGACATCGCCGACAATTTCCGTAAATCGGGCTCTTTCATCCCCGGCATCCGACCGGGTAAACGGACTTCGGATTTCATTAATGACATTCTTACCCGGATCACGCTGGTGGGCGCGCTCTACCTGATTGTCATTTCGCTGGTGCCGACCTTCCTCATTTCAGGCATCCGCTTTGACAAGCTGTTTCTTGTCGGCCGGTTCTTTGAGAGCCTGCCGAACTGGACGACGCACGGTTTGGGGGTCAACTTCTACTTTGGCGGCACCTCGCTGCTCATTGTGGTGGGTGTTGCCATGGACACCGTCAACCAGATCGAATCGCAGCTGATCATGCGGCACTATGACGGCTTTTCCCCGCGCTCCGGTCGTATTCGCGGAAGGAAAACCTGGTAAATGTCATCTTGTGCAATTCAAGTGGAAAGCGACCGGGAAATATCGTTGAAAACCAGCCCCGGCCCCATCCTTTTGTTAGGCGCACCGGGCGTGGGAAAAGGCACCCAAGCCAAAGAACTGGTGAAACTGTGGGGCATCCCGCAGATCTCCACCGGCGACCTGCTGCGCGCTAACGTGTCCCAGGGTACCGAACTGGGTAAAATTGCCAAAGACCACATGGACCGGGGGGAGCTCGTCCCCGATTCGCTTGTGAACGAAATGGTCGCGGTGCGCCTGATGGAGCCGGACACGGTGGACGGCTACATTCTGGACGGTTTCCCGCGTACCCTGCCGCAGGCCGGCTGGCTGGACGCGCGGCTTGCCGCCCGCTACACCGCGCTTCCAGTGGTTGCCGTCAGCATCCATGTGGACTATAATCAGTTACTGCGCCGGATTACGGGGCGCAGGAATTGTCCTGTCTGCCAGACCATCTATAACGTCTACAGCAATCCGCCCAAGGTGGCTGGTTTCTGCGATATAGAAGGGGCTGCGCTGGTCCAGCGAGCCGACGACACGGAGCAGGTCTTTGTGGAGCGCATGCGCGCTTACGAAGCATTGACTACGCCCGTTGTCGAGCACTACCGGGCTTTGGGACGTTTCGCTGAGGTGGATGGAGACCGGCCCATCGAAGAGGTGGCTGCCGGGATAGTTCGTGCCGTCGAGCGGTTGCGCGCCGTTTAGCGCAGCGGTTCGGCGCTTTGTGCACGGCAATGTAGTTGTCAGCAGGCAGTGAACAGCGGTCAGAACGATTGCTGCTCACTGTCCACTGTTGACTGAGGACTGATCCTAAGTGGCAGTTGTACTCAAGTCGTCGAACGAGATCGAAAGGATGCAGCGCGCAGGCCGGGTGGTCCGCGAGGTGCTCGAGCTGGTGCGCGCCCAGGTGAAGCCGGGCGCGACCACGCTGGATCTCGAGAAGGCGGCCGAGAAGCGCATCAAGGAATTGGGCGCCAAGCCGGCGTTCAAGGGATATCACGGCTTCCCCTGCGTCTTGTGCACTTCGGTCAACAGCGAAGTGGTGCACGGGATCCCCTCTCCGAAACGGGTTCTCAAAGAAGGAGATATCGTTTCGGTGGACTGCGGAGCCATTGTCGACGGCTACTATGGGGACGCCGCCATCACGGTTCCGGTGGGCGAGAAGATCGATCCGGAGACGGCGCGCCTCCTCCGCGTGACCGAGGCATCGCTGCAGTCGGGCATTGCGGCGGTAAAGCCGGGCGCCACGCTGGGCGATATCGGCGCCGCCGTGCAGAGTGTGGTTGAGGCCGAGGGTTTCTCGGTGGTTCGGGACTTTGTCGGCCACGGGATCGGTGCGCAGATGCATGAGGATCCGCAGGTGCCTAACTTTGGCGAGGCCGGCCGCGGGATGAAACTGCGCGCGGGCATGGTAATCGCCATCGAGCCCATGGTGAACGCGGGCAAGCCCGAGGTCCGGGTCTTGGGCGACGGCTGGACCGCCGTCACGGATGACGGAAGCATGAGTGCTCACTTTGAGCACACGGTGGCGGTGACCGCGACCGGGTCGAGGATATTGACTGAGTAGCCCTCAGTCCAACAGATTCAAGGGCGCGTGAGCGCTCAGAAGCGGGATACGGTTTGTCGAAAGAAGATGCGATTGAAGTAATGGCAACGGTGGTGGAAACCTTGCCCAATGCCATGTTCAAGGTGAAGCTCGAAACCAATCACGAGGTGCTGGCCCACGTTTCCGGCCGAATGCGCAAGAACTTCATCCGCATTCTTCCTGGCGATCGCGTGGCCGTCGAGTTGAGCCCCTATGACTTGAATCGCGGGCGCATCGTTTACCGCTACAAATAGCGGCCGAACCTCAGTTGTCAGCCGCGAGCTTTTTGTGGCGATCTGACAGCTAAGGTCTGAAAGCTGGGAAAAACAACCGCGGCGTCGGCAGATGCGCGGAGAAGGGCAGCAATCCAATGAAGGTCCGTGCATCGGTAAAGAAGATTTGCGTGAAGTGCAAGGTCATCAACCGCCGTGGGGTGGTTCGTGTGATCTGCGAAAACGCAAAGCACAAGCAGCGCCAGGGCTAAGTCAGCCTGGCAGTCAACGGAAATCTCCACG
This sequence comes from uncultured Acidobacteriaceae bacterium, assembly GCA_963737665.1. Classification (GTDB taxonomy): domain Bacteria; phylum Acidobacteriota; class Terriglobia; order Terriglobales; family Acidobacteriaceae; genus Telmatobacter. Next base: position 135,415 of record CAVTTW010000008.1, on the reverse strand, counting down.
GGAGAGATCAGAGAACAGGGATCAGGGGTCAGTAAAAGCGTCAATACAGCATGAAAACTGACCCCTGATCTCTGACCCCTGATCCCTTAAAACAAGGGGCGAGTTAGCCGTACAAGGCTTGCGATGAACCCCGGAGACTTTCCCAACCACCCCGTGCGAACCGGTTAAGGCCGGAGGGCACACAACCCGAAGCGGCAAAGGAATCAGAATGGCACGTATTGCTGGCGTCGATCTGCCCCGCAACAAGCAGGCCCGGATCGCGCTCACATACATCTATGGCATCGGTGACCCCCGCGCCAAGCGGATCCTGGTGAAGGCGAATGTCGATCCCTTCAAGAAGATCCAGGATCTGGGCGAAGAAGAGGTCAACCGCATCCGCCAGGTGATTGAAGACGAAGGTGACGTCGAGGGCGATCTCCGCAAGGACGTCCAGATGCACATCAAGCGCCTCATCGACATCCAGAGCTATCGCGGCAACCGCCATCGCCGGTCGCTGCCGGTGCGCGGACAGCGTACCCACACCAACGCCCGCACCCGCAAGGGCCCCCGCAAGGGCACTGTGGCCGGCAAGAAGAAAGCGACGGGTAAAACCTAAATGGCGAAACCAGAGCAGAAGGCCGGCGCCGGCAAGGCGGGCAAGAACAAGAAGTTCAAGAAGCGCGAACGCAAGAATGTGCCGTTTGGCATTGCGCACATTCAGGCTTCGTTCAACAACACCATCGTGACCATCACCGACCAGATGGGCAATACGCTCAGCTGGAAGAGCTCCGGCTCGCTGGGGTTCCGGGGATCGCGCAAGGGCACGCCGTTCGCGGCGCAGCAGGCCGCTTCAAACGCCGCCGGCATGGCCCGCGATCACGGCCTGCGTGCGGTCGATGTGCGTGTCGCCGGTCCTGGATCGGGCCGCGAGTCGGCCATCCGCGCGCTGGCTGCGGCGGGCATCGAAGTCCGCTCCATCCGCGACGTCACGCCGGTACCGCATAACGGCTGCCGTCCGCCCAAGCGGCGCAGGGTGTAAGTACAGGGATCAGGGATCAGGGATCAGGGATCAGTCGATCAGGCGTGAGATAGCCGGGCTGATCCGATGATTCCGAAACCTGATCCTGACATCGGTCGGGGGAGCAGCAGGAGGATCAGCGGCCTTTCACAGGGCTTTCGGTCTGATCCCTGAAACCTGATCCCTGACCCCTAAAACAGGGCCGGGATGACCTGCGCAACGTCGCACGTAAACCGGCCGTCATCCGAAGTCAGGAGAAGAAATGGCTCGTTACACCGGAGCAGTCTGCCGCCTTTGCCGTCGCGAAGGCACCAAGCTCTTTTTGAAGGGCACCAAATGCATGTCCGATCGCTGCCCGATCGAGAAGCGCAACTTCCCGCCGGGAATGCACGGCAAGGATCGCAAGGCCAAGATCGTGGGCTACGGCCTGCAGCTGCATGAGAAGCAGAAGGCCAAGCGCATGTACTTCACTCTCGAAGGCCAGTTCCGCGCCTATTACGAGAAGGCCAGCCGCGCCACCGGCGTCACCGGCGAGCTGCTCATCCAGCAGCTGGAGCGCCGCCTCGACAATGTGGCCTATCGCCTGGGTTTCGCCATCTCGCGCCGCCAGGCTCGCCAGGTTGTTCGTCACGGCCACGTGCAGGTCAACGGACGCAAGGTCAACATTCCCTCCTACCAGGTGAATGTGGGCGACGAGATCGCCATCCGCGAGGGCGCGAAAAAGCTGATCGTCATCGAGCAGGGCACCCAGTACGCCGCCCAGAATCCGGTGCCGGCATGGCTCGAAGCCAATTTTGAAGGAATGTCCGGACGCATACTTTCGCTGCCTGGACGCAAGGACGTGAACCTGCCCATCAACGAGCAGCTGATCGTCGAACTGTACTCGAAGTAACAGCTGTCAGCCATCAGCCGTCAGCTTTCAGCTCATTCTCGCTCGGACGCGGTCATGTGTCTTCTGCGAGATGGGCTGAAAGCTAAGAGCTGAGGGCTGAAAGCTGCATTTCAAACCGAAGGAGAACTTGCGCGGCCGCCGCAAAATGCATCGCGACGTACCTGCCGCGCGGGAAAAGAGATACGCATATGCTGTGGAGAGGATTCCAGAAACCCAAGCGCCTGGCAGTCGATGCCGAGTCGCTCACCGACACATACGGCAAGTTCAGCGCACAGCCCTTTGAACGGGGCTTTGGCACCACCATCGGCAACGCCCTGCGCCGCACCCTGCTCAGCTCCATCGAGGGCGCCGCGGTTACCGCGATTCGCATTGAGGGCGTGCTGCACGAGTTCCAGTCCATCCCCGGTGTGGTCGAAGACGCGACCGACATCATCCTGAACCTCAAGCAGGTTCCGTTCAAGCTCGCCGGCGAGGGCCCCAAGGCGCTCTACCTGCGCGCGGACCAGCCCGGCGTGGTCACCTCCGGCATGATTGAAGCCGACGGCGACGTGGAGATCCTGGACAAGAACGTCTACATCGCCACCGTGTCCGAGGGCGGCAAGCTGGAGATGGAAATGCGCCTGAAGCGCGGCCGCGGCTACATCTCCGCCGACAAGAACTTCGACTCCGACCTGGGCCTGGGCTTCATTCCGGTCGACTCTGTCCACTCGCCGGTGCGCCGCGTCAACTACGTGGTCGATGCCGCCCGTCTGGGCCAGATCACCGACTATGACAAGCTCACTCTCGAAGTGTGGACCAACGGGGCCGTGCTGCCCGCCGACGCCGTCGGCCTGGCCGCCAAGCTGCTCAAGGACCACATGAACATCTTCATCAACTTCGAGGAGGAAATTGAGGCCGAAGCGCGCGGCGAAGAAGGACGCATCCTGCTGCGCAACGACAACCTCAACCGCTCCGTCGAAGAGCTGGAGCTGTCGGTCCGCAGCTACAACTGCCTCAAGAACGCCAACATTCAGTCCATCGGCGAGCTGGTGCAGAAGACCGAAGCCGAGATGCTCAAGACCAAGAACTTCGGCCGCAAGAGTCTGAACGAGATCAAGGAAATTCTCGCGCAGATGGGCCTGTCGCTGGGCATGAAGATCGACGAGCAGGGCAACGCGGTACCGGGGCCGACCAGCATTCCGCCTGCCGCCGCGCTGGCCGCCAGCTACAACCGTTACGACGAAGAAGACGAGCCGCTGGATTCGGTCGACCTCCAGCTGCCCACCGAGACCGAGAACTTTTAGTACAAGGGATCAGGGATCAGTTGTCAGGGATCAGACCTACCCAACCCTGGGAGGCGCCGGTCACCAGCACTGACCCCTGAACCCTGATCACTGAGCCCTTATTTGAAAGTGAGTTTCACCCATGCGCCATCGCAATGCAGGATTCAAGCTCGGACGCAACACCAGCCACCGTCGCGCTCTGCTGCGCAACCTGGTCACGTCCGTCATCGTGGAAGACCGTGTGGAGACGACCGTGGCCAAGGCCAAGGCGGTTCGCCCGCTGGTGGAAAAGATGATCACCCTCGGCAAGAAGGGGGATGTGCACTCGCGCCGCCAGGCCCTCAGCTTTCTCATGACCGATCAGTCGGTCGAGCGGCTGTTTGAAACCGTGGCGCCACGCTACGGCGACCGCCAGGGCGGCTACCTGCGCATCGTCCGCACCGGCTTTCAGAAGGGCGATGGCGCCGAGAAGGCCTTCATCGAACTGCTGGGCGCCGAAAAGCAGCTCGAAGTGAAAAAGCAGAAGCGCGACGAGATCAAGGCCAAGAAGCGCGCAGAGCTCGAAAAGCAGCTGGAAGAGAGCAAGAAGGAAGAGGGCGGCGAAGAGGCTGCTTAAGCCGAAGCTCCTGCTCCGGATATCTTCCTGGCTCAGTTACTTCTGAACCGAAGCATCGGCACGGGCATTCGCTGCGGCGAGCGCCCGTGCTTTTGTTTTTATGGACGGGCCGAAAGGTAAGCGCCCTCAGCCTGCAGCCGTTCTGCATAGTCCCTGACCAGGGCCGCGTTGTGCAGCTTTGCGGCGGCTCCTTGTGCTCCACGCAGCGAGTCAAATCGGTTTGGCGCGATTTCGAGGGAGTTCTGATAAGCGCTAAGTGCTTCGCCGGGCTTTTCCGCCCGTAAGAGCATCTCTCCCAGCATTTCGCCCGTGGGCCGGGGCAGGATGTCGGCATAATACATCGGGTGGTCATGCTCAAACTTCTGAGCCGCCTTCAGGTGAGCGATGGCCTCATCCTGCCGGCCTTCTGAAAACAGCGTCCACGCCTCTGCTTCCGCGAGGCCGACGCCATGGACGTCGCCTCCTCCGTGTTCGTTATTCCAGGCGATTGCCGAATTGCGATATCTCTCCAGGCACTCCCTGGCGCGTGCCGAATCGCCCAGGTGAGCGGCTGCGATGGTCTGGATCCAGTACGCGTCGAAGTTCTCCTCGAACCGGGACGTGGGCGGAGGTTCGATATGCGCCGCGTCTCTCCAGTCATGGGTCTCCAGGTCGAAATAGATGCGCGCATCAATCGGCAGCCACGGATCCGATGAAGTCTTTGCCAGCTCGGTGACCTGCTCGAGAGTTCGTCTCGCATCGACATCTTTGCCCAGTTGCAGATACGCATATTCAACGTTGTTGAGGGCGTGAAATTCATCGAACTCAGCGTCGCGCCCGTGCTTGATCCATTCTGCCGCGACGCGAGCGGAGGCCAGATTGGTGGTGATCGAATCTGCCCAGTAGCCCAGCCTGTTAAAGATGTGGGAAGGCATGTGAAGGGCATGTGGCGAGTCCGGAGCGATGGCAGCATATTTGCGAGCCGCGGGGAGTGCCTGGGGGGCAAGCTCAGGCGTGTCGGCGGCATGAATGATGTAGTGAGCCGCGCCGGGATTGTCAGGGTATCTGGCAAAGATGGGGAAGAAAATTGCCAGCGCCCGCTTGCGCTGCTCCAGTCCCGCCTCGCCAGTCCCTGCGGTCCAGGTCAGACCCAATCCGTAAAACAGGCTGGCGTTGATATCGTCGGGATATTTCTCCCGTAGCTGCTGCATTTGTGCGAGATATCGCTGCCAGCGCACCGCACCGGGAGTGCTGTCATACCCTTCGTACATCGCGCGGACCGCATCAACGTACATCTTTTCGCGTAGCGTCGGCGCAGGCACGGCGAGCCACGGCTGCAGCTCCGTCCAGCCTTGGGCCAGGTCTTTTTTGGGGGCGTTCGCGCCGCTTCGCCCTGTCCTCGCGAGAGCCATTCCCCATGCGGCGATGACACACTTCGGGTCGTCGGCTTCGATCTTCTGGAAGGCAACCTCCGCTTCTGTAAATTCGAAGGAATGCAGCAGGGCGACCGCAGAGTCAAAACGCGATTGAACCGCAGGCTTGCAGGACGTCGCGAAATGCACATCGCCAAGGCCGCCCTGGCTGGCGAAACCGTCGAGGGGCAGGAAAACCAAAATAGATAGCAGAGCGGCCTTCAAGAGTGTGTCGAGCGGAGCCAACAAGCCCCTCCATTCCGCGCGGCAGCTGAGTGAGACTCACACTTAAAACGGATATCGCTCCTCCGCGATGCAACGCGCAGCCACGCTACGGCTCAATGCAACGGTATTGGCGGGAGTGAACCGGGCCAGACGGCGCAGAATCGCCAGCTGCGTGCGCAACTCGTCTCCCTCGCTGCAGGCAGCCAGTATTCTCCGCCCGGCCTGCTCGGCAAGGGCCATCGTCTCGTCGGCCAGCAGCCCGGTCATGGTCGCCGCCACGCTGGCTGAGCTCTTGCCGGCCGCGGCCAGTTTGCGCGCCCGGATCAATGCCGATTCGAGGGCGTATACCTGCGAAACAATATCGGCCAGGTCGGCCATGACTTCCTGCTGGTCCTGAAGCGCTGCCATGAAGCGCTGGCTTGCCACTCCGGCAGTGAAGAGGGCAATCTTCCGGGCGCTGGCCAGCAGTTCGGCTTCCTGCGCCAGCAGCTCGCCCGAATCTCCCGCCGCATCAAACGAGGGCGGCTGAGTCACTTCGTCCATCAGCGAACGGATGGCCTTCATCAGTGGCAGTTGTCCGCTCATGGCCCGCTTCATCAGCCAGCCGGTGATGATCAGGCGGTTGATCTCGTTGGTCCCCTCAAAGATCCGGTTGATGCGCGCATCGCGGTAGAAGCGCTCCGCCGGATACTCCTCGACGTAGCCGTAGCCGCCCATGGTGGCGACATACTCATCGGCCAGGTAGCTGAGCATCTCCGATCCATACACCTTCAGGATGGAGCACTCCACGGCATATTCCTCGATCCGCTTCTGGATCTCGCGCGGGTTTTTGGCGGTCTCATCGTCGAGCTGCGCCAGGGCGGCATCGATCATGCCGACCGTGCGATAGGCCATGCTCTCGGCGGCATAGAGCCGGGTGGCGCCGGTCGCGATCTTACGCTGAATCAAGCCGAACTCGGAGATTGATTTGCCGAAGGCTTTGCGTTCCCTGGCATAGGTGATCATCTCCCCGAGTGCCCGGCGCGCTCCGCCAATGCAGGCGACACCCAGCTTGAAGCGGCCGACATTCAGCACATTGAACGCGATGTGGTGGCCTTTTCCGGCTTCGCCCAGCAGGTTGGCGGCCGGCACCTTGCAGTTATCCAGGACCAGGGGGCAGGTCGACGATCCGCGAATCCCCAGCTTGTGTTCTTCGGCCCCGACAGTCAAGCCGGGAGACGTCCGTTCCACCAGGAAAGCGGAAAATTTCGCGCCGTCAATCTTGGCGAAGACGGTGTACAAGTCCGCGATAGCGCAGTTGGTGATCCACATCTTCTCGCCGTTGAGCAGGTAGTGTTCGCCGTCTTCGGATAAAGTAGCCCGCGTCCGGATGTTCATGGCGTCGGAGCCGGATGTAGCTTCCGACAGCGCATAGGCCGCGATCCATTCGCCCGTGGCGAGCTTGGGCAGGTACTTCTTCTTCTGCTCCTCGGTCCCATACCAGACCAGGGGCAGGGTGCCAATGCCGATGTGGGCGCCAAACGCCGTCGAGAAGCTGGCCAGTGCCGAAATGTGGTCGGAAATGAGCGTGGACGTGACCTTGTCCATGCCCATCCCGCCGTATTCTTCGGGGATATCGACGGAGGCAAATCCCAGTTCCGCAGCCTTGACCAGGAGCCTTCGCATTGACCCCGGCTCCTTGGCCTCAACCGCTTCCGCGGCTGGAATGACTTCTTCGCGGGCGAACTGGTTGGCGGTGGCCACAATTTGCCGCTGCTCTTCGTTCAGGTCTTCGGGGGTGAAGACTTCGACGGGGATGCGGTTCTCAATCAGGAAACTCCCGCCCGCAGCGGCGGTGATTGGGGAAATGGCAACAGTCGACATAGGAGTAACTCCAGATGCTCGGAGAATAAGTCAGCAAGGACCGCATCGGCAAACCGGGGTGATTTGATCTCACGTTTCGCAGCTCTCGCGGGCCGCGGGGATAAGCATCCGACGGGGCGCCTCTTCCTTACAACCCCCAGGTCTGCCGGTCCTGCAAGCCTAATCCGCTCCTTCGCTTACAATGGGTCATAACCCTGCTCGTGGAGGTTTGCCCTGTTCGCTGCGCTTTTCGCCGGTTTGGATGCCGCCGCCAACTCGCTCCGCGAGATGTCTTCGCCCGTTGCCGCGTACCTGGCTTTCGCGCCCCAGAACGGGATGCGTCACCAGATCAGGATGCTGTTCAACGACCCATTTTCCACCGTGCACCACTACTGGAACTGGTTCGATGCGGCGCTTCTTTTCCCCTATTTCGTAGTCATGATCGTGCTGGCGCTTTACGGCATCCACCGCTACACCATGTGCTACCAGTACTTTAAGCACCGAAAGAATTACAATCCTGAGTCGCTGGGCCATTTCTCCGAACTGCCCAATGTCACCATCCAGCTTCCTATCTTCAACGAGCAATTCGTGATTGACCGTCTTCTTGAGGCGGTATGCGCTATGGAGTATCCGCGCGAAAAGCTCGAGATCCAGGTACTGGATGACTCGACGGACGAAACCACAGAGGTCGCGGCGGCCATCGTAGATCGGTATGCAGCGCTCGGCCATCCCATCGTGTACCTTCACCGCACCAACCGGCACGGCTACAAGGCCGGCGCCCTCGATGCGGGCCTGAAAGTGGCAAAAGGTCAGTTTGTCGCCATCTTCGACGCCGACTTCGTGCCCCCGCCCGACTGGCTGATGCGCGTGATCCACCACTTTGCAGAGCCGGGAATCGGCATGGTGCAGACGCGCTGGACGCACTTGAACCGCGATTACAGCCTGCTGACCCAGATCGAAGCCATCCTGCTCGACGGCCACTTTGTTCTCGAGCATGGCGCCCGCGCCCGCTCCGGTGAATTTTTCAACTTCAATGGAACTGCCGGCATGTGGCGGCGTGAGGCCATCAGCGACGCCGGCGGCTGGCAGCACGACACCCTCACGGAAGATACCGACCTGAGCTACCGCTCCCAGATGGCCGGCTGGAAGTTCAAATACCTGCCCGAGGTGGAGTGCCCCGCCGAGTTACCCATTGAAATGACCGCCTTCAAGACGCAGCAGGCGCGCTGGGCCAAGGGACTGATCCAGACCAGCATCAAGGTGTTGCCCATGATGTTCCGGTCCGACGTGCCGCGGCGTATCAAGATCGAGTCGGTCTACCACCTCACCGCCAACATGAGCTATCCCCTGATGATCGTGATGACGGCGCTATTGATTCCGTGCATGATCGTGCGCTTTTACCAGGGCTGGTTCCAGATGCTGCTGATTGACGTGCCGCTCTTTACCGCGTCCAGCCTGTCGATCGCAGTCTTCTACGTGTTGAGCCAGCGCGTGTTGTTCCCCAAGACGTGGATGAAGACGTTTCTGTACCTGCCGTTTCTGATGGCTCTCGGCATCGGCCTGACCGTCACCAATTCGAAGGCGGTGATGGAGGCTATCTTCGGCATCAAGAGCGCCTTCGCCCGCACCCCGAAGTACCGAGTGGCCAAGAAGGGTGAAAAGTCGCAGGCTGCCAAGTACCGCAAACGGCTGAAGCTGGCGCCCTGGATCGAGCTGCTCATCGGGTGCTATTTCTTCCTCGCCATCGTCTACTGCTTCTCGAACCACAATTACTTCACCGCGCCGTTCCTGATCCTGTTTGTGATCGGGTACTGGTATACCGGTCTGATGAGCCTGCTGCAGGGCCGCTTCGAGCGCTGGCGCGGCGGCGGAGCGAATACGGATGAGTCGAGTCCGAAGCCGTTCCCGGTGGGTGTGTAAGGCTTAGGGTCCAGGCAAAATCTTGCGTCTTTAGAATCAAGTGCATGCCAAGAGACTTCGGTCTAAACTATTTTTGAGGCTTCCATGGTGAATGCCGAGAAGGTCCAAGACTTGCGCCAAAGCTGGCGTCCGACGCCCGAGAAGGTTGATCTTGCCGTTCGAAAGGCGGTTGCAATCGCCCATCCATCTCGGGTCTTCATCTTTGGCTCCTGGGCGCGAGAAGAAGCGGGCGACTCCAGTGACTTAGATTTAGCGGTGTTCTTGCCGGACCATCGAAAGGCGGAATTGGGTGATGTGCATCGGAAGATCAGCCACGAATTAAGTCGTATCCCTATGAATGTCGATTTGATCCTCGCCTCGGAAGGGTACGCTGCCGAATTCCTTTCGTCGGTGAACAGTATCTATTACAAGATTCTTCGACGCGGGAAGCTGGTTTACGAAGATGCCAATCGATAGGCAAGCTCAGGTTCTGATGACGAAATCGGCAGAAGACGAGACCATAGTTCTTCTCACCGGCGTGCCCGACGGTCCATTCGGTTTCCATGTCCAGCAAGCCATTGAGAAACTGCTCAAGGCGTTGTTATCTCAGCTATCGATCGAATATCAATTTACTCACAACCTCAACTACCTTGAGTCCCTCCTCACCGGAGCGGGCGAGGTGTTGCCCAAGCCCCTCGAGGAACTCTCTAAAATCGGTACCTTTGCAGTCACAAATCGCTATGACGACATTCCCGAATTCCATGTACTAGACCGCGCAGCTGCCATCGAGACCGTGCGCATCATCCGAGACCACGTTGTCGCACGCATCGCGGAGCTGTCCGCGGCTCCATAGTCCCCTCCGCTACAATAGACACAGCGCCTGCCGAGCCTGGGACTCGAATCTCTGGCTCGCCAGGCGCGTCAAAGCATTATGCTAGCCAATACCCTTCCGGAAGCCCTTACCTTTGATGACGTGCTGCTGGTGCCCGCCTACAGCGATGTCGTGCCCGCCACGGTGAGCACGCAGACGCAGCTCACGCGGGACATCACGCTCAACACGCCACTGCTTTCCTCTGCTATGGATACGGTCACCGAGTCGCGCATGGCCATCGCCATGGCGCAGCAGGGCGGCATCGGCATCGTGCATCGCAATCTCACCATCGCCGACCAGGCCGGCGAGATCGACAAGGTAAAGCGCTCCGAAAGCGGCATGATCGTCGATCCGGTCACCATCGGTCCCGACCAGATGATCGCGGACGCTCTCGAAGTCATGCGCCGCTACAAGATCTCGGGCGTGCCGGTTACGCAGGGCAAGCGTCTGGTCGGCATCCTCACCAACCGCGATCTGCGTTTTGAAACCCGCACCGACGTGCCTGTCGGCGACGTGATGACCAAGAAGAACCTGATTACGGTTCCGGTTGGCACCACGCTCGAAGAAGCCGAACTCATCCTCCACGAGCATCGCGTTGAAAAGCTGCTGGTCGTCAACGATCAGTACGAGCTCAAGGGGCTGATCACGGTCAAGGACATCCAGAAGAAGCTCAAATACCCCAACGCCAGCAAGGATGAAAAGGGCCGCCTGCGCGTGGGGGGCGCCATTGGCGCGACCGGCGATTATCTGGAGCGGGCTGCCGAACTCGTCAAGGCACGCGTGGACGTGCTGGCCATTGATTCAGCCCACGGACATTCTTCGCGCGTGCTTGAAGCGGTGCGCGACGTGAAGAAGCGCTTCCCCGGCGTCGGGCTGCTGGCCGGCAACATCGCCACATACGAAGGCGCCATGGCGCTCATGGATGCCGGCGCGGACGCCATCAAAGTCGGCATCGGGCCGGGCTCCATCTGCACCACCCGCATGGTCACCGGCGCGGGCATGCCGCAGATCACCGCCATCGCCGAGGCCTATCGCGCGGCTCGGCAGCGCGACATCCCTGTCATCGCCGATGGCGGCATCAAGTATTCGGGAGAGGTCACCAAGGCCATCGCCGCCGGCGCCTGCTCGGTCATGATCGGCTCGCTGTTTGCCGGCGTCGACGAAAGCCCCGGGGAAACCATCCTGTATCAGGGCCGCAGCTTCAAGAGCTATCGCGGCATGGGTTCTCTCACCGCAATGAGCCAGGGGTCGGGCGAGCGGTACTTCCAGAGCACCGAGGACATGGCCAGTTCAGATATGGGCACGGAGGGTGTCGTGCAGCGCGAGCGCGCCAGTCAGAACCGCCTTGCCAAGTACGTGCCGGAAGGCATCGAGGGTCGCGTCCCCTACCGCGGGCCCCTCGAAGCCATGGTCTATCAATTGGTAGGGGGCCTGCGCTCGGGCATGGGCTATCTCGGCTGCGGCACCATCAAGGATTTGCAGGAAAAGGCCAAATTTGTGCGCATCTCGGGCGCGGGTCTCCGGGAGAGTCACGTGCACGACGTGATCATCACCCGCGAGGCGCCGAACTACCATGTCGAGTAGCCGGCGAAACGGCCTGTTCTGGATTCGCGCCTGGCTTCCGGTAGCCGTTGGCATTGCGGTGATCGTGGTGGAGTCGACCGAGTTCATGGGCGCCGACCACACCAGCAAACCGTTACGCATCGTCTACGAAGCGCTCTTTGGCCCGGTGTCCAATGCGCGATGGGATGTCGTGCATCACTACATCCGAAAGAGCGGGCATTTTGTGGGATATGGCCTGATAGGGCTGGCATGGCTGCGCGCCTGGTGGATGACGCTGCCTCACTCGCGGTTTATACCCGACGCCGGCCTGGCGCTGCTGGGCACCGCCGTCATCGCCAGCCTCGATGAGTATCACCAGTCTTTCCTGCCCAATCGCACGTCTTCGCCATGGGATGTCTTGCTGGACTGCTGTGGGGCACTCACGCTCCAACTTGTGGTTTATACATTTATGCGAACAGTGAAACCCAAAAGACTGGCGCGCGCCGCCTGACCTTTCCATTTTTGCGGGCAGGCTGTGTGTGGATGAGCGTCAGAGGCAAACAACCCGGCGCCACTCGAAAACAACTCGGGCGGCGCAGGGCTGTTGACGGAGACTCGGTTCTTTTACGCGGCTGCGCTCTGACGTGCTCCCTTGCCAATGGCCTCGATGAGCGTCTGGTTGAATGCGGGAATATCGTCAGGCTTGCGGCTGAAGATGAACTGGCCATCCGTGACGACTTCCTGGTCCACCCAATTGGCGCCGGCGTTCTTCAGGTCCGACTTCAACGAGGGCCATGACGTGACCGTTTTTCCCTTCAATGCCCCGGTTTCAATGAGGGTCCAGGGCCCATGGCAGATGGCCGCCACCGGCTTGCCCGTGGCCACGAACTGGCGCACGAAGTTCACCGCCGCCGGATCCATCCTGAGGTGATCGGGGTTGATGACCCCGCCCGGCAGCACCAGCGCGTCGTAATCGTGAGGATTGGCGTCCGCGAGCGCCTTGTCTACCTTGACCGTCTCTCCCCAGTCTTTCGTCTCCCAGCCTTTGATTTCCCCGCTCTTGGGGGAAACGACAACCGTCGTCGCGCCGGCCTGGTCGAGCGCCTTGCGCGGTTCCATCAATTCCGCCTGTTCAAATCCGTCGGTTGCCAGTATTGCGATCTTCTTGCCACTCAAGTTTGAAGCCATTCTCGAATTCCTCCATCTTGTTCCGCAACTTAGGACGCGAGGCTCGGGACAAGGGTTGCAGCCGGCTTGAGTCGGTTCTTTTGCGTCCGGCACCCTGAAAACTCCACGCCGGCCGATCGCGGGCGTCGAAGGGGGCCTATTTTTGAAGGAAAAGCCGTTGGATGGCGGCCAGGAACTGGCATCCAGCTCAAACTTCTGTGCGATTCGCTGCCATTCCTGTTTGACTGCCGGTGAACTGTGCCATAATTCGTGGGCCTGTTTTCCCGGCGCCGGCGCGCCTTCAATCACACTTTGAAATCACCGCGCCAGGCGGCGCATTCCCTACTCCACGCGGCGAGGTCGAATGAGCAACATCAACGGCAAGGTCTACGCGATGAACGCCATCACGCCCATGAAGCCGTGGAAGACCTGGATTGTGCGCGTACTTTTGTACGTGCTGAGCCAGGTAAAGTCGTCGCAAAAGGACTTGGTCAATCTGTCATTTATCGAATTCGCGCGGTGGGTGATTATCCCGCGCAGCCGCTTTCCCTACCTGGCAAACGGACAGGAAAAAGAAGATCTGAAGTACGACTATCTTCTTTTCTTCAGCAATTTCAACGGCACCTGGAACCAGTACATCGACGCGTTTTCCGCCGTCCTCAGCGCGCGGCTGAATCTCGTCTGGCGGTGGAGCGAGAAATTTCCAGGCTCGGTTCCCGTCACGCTGTTCAAGCAGTACATAGCCGGAGTGCAGTTTGATACCGATTACTACTACGTCGCCTATCCCCATGCCACGGCGAATGACGTCAAGTCGGCTCATATCGTGCAGGCGTCCCTGGACAATTTAAGTCAGGTGGCAGACCACAGCACTCCGCAGCAGTTTGCAGACGCCTATCTTCGCTTTGTCCTGAGTGTCCAGGCTCACCTTGGCGAGACAGGCGAAGCACCCATCGCCGGATAGAGAGCCTTCATGTCCAACCAGAGCGGAAGTGTTTACGGTCTCACCATCCTCTCGCCGATCATCCATGATCCCAGGGCAACGCCGTCGCACGATCTGCAAATCCGCCGTTATCTCGCCGAACTGCCCAACCGCGAAAACAGCCTCTTTGCCCTGGCGCCGGGCACGCATCTTTCCCGGCTGGTGGTCATGGACGACGTGATCTACGTCGGCGCGCCCACGCACGAGGAGCACCTGAAATCGAAGTACCTGATCTTCGAGTGCAATCTGGACGGCGATCTCGATCGATATCTCACCGGGCTCGCCGCTACTGTGCCGGAGCAACTCGATGCGATCTGGAAACACTGCGTCGGTTATCCGGGAGCGGCCAATCCGCGGGCCTTTGTTGCCTACATGAAAGCCTGCCAGCTCCCCACCACCTTCTACTTTGCAGCCGTCAACGACAAGACGGTGACCCAGACCCTACGCGCGCTGCAGACGCAGACCGCCGTTGCCGACTTCATTGCCAGGCATCAAGGCGTAGATCCGGGCACACTGCAGCGTGAATTCATTCAGTTCGTTGCTCATCTCAAGTCTCAGCCACCGCCGCGGCCGGGTTCGATCGACCCGCACAGGCCAATCAAGACGGGCGGCTCGCGATGAGCAAGCTCAACCCCACCGACATTCAGGGCTTCGTACTGCGCGGCTACAACCTTCCCTTTGCGCGCTATTTCTTTCTGCGCCTTGAAGACGCCGCGCGGGCCCGTCGCCTGGTTGCACGTTTGCTCGGCGATGTGACGACAGGCCAGCGCTGGCAGGGCGCCAAGCCCGAGAACACCATGAACATCGCGTTCACCCACGCCGGCCTGGAGCGGCTGGAACTGCCGGCTGCCACCCTGCTCAGCTTTCCCGTCGAGTTTCAGCAAGGCATGAAGGATCGAGCCCTCATCCTCGGAGACATCGGGGTGAACTCCCCTGACCATTGGGATGCGGTCTGGCGGCAGGAGCAGGTTCACGTCTGGATCGGCGTCCACGGGCTCACCCCCGAGGCTTTGGACCAGCGCTCGTTATCGCTGGTGTCAGCTATTGAGGAGACAGGCGGCGCGGTCGTTCTCGACACCCAGGATGCTGCCGCCGCATTCAATCACGGCCAACAGACTACCCGCGAGCACTTCGGATTTACCGACGGATTTGGCAATCCGGATTACGCCGGCGTCGAGCGCAGTTCCCAGCCGGGCCAGGGCAAGCTCATGCCCGACGGAACGTGGACGCCGCTGGCGACCGGAGAGCTTCTGCTGGGCTACGCCGACGAGGCCGGCGAACTGCCGCAAGCGCCCATTCCGCACCTGCTGGCCAGCAACGGCACGTTCATGGTCTACCGCAAGCTGCATCAGAATCTGGCCACCTTCCGTGACTTTCTCGGGAAGCAGGGAGCTCTGTATCCGGGCGGCAAGGAAAAACTCGCGGCCAAGTTCATCGGCCGCTGGCGGGATGGCACTCCGCTGGAACTCTCCCCCGACCGGCCCGATCCTTCGATCGCTCAGGACCCGCAGCGCAGCACCAACTTCACCTATGGCGCCGATGCCGCGGGTTCGCGTTGCCCGATCGGCGCGCACGTCCGCCGCGTTCATCCGCGCGACGCCTTCGGCTTCAACGGCCGCCTGATCGATCGCCGCCGCATCACCCGCCGCGGCCTCCCTTACGGACCATTTGCCGCAGAAGGCGAACCGGTCTCCGACTCCGACGAGCGGGGCATCATTTTCATTGTTCTCAATGCCAACTTCGCACGTCAGTTCGAGTTTGTGCAGCAGCAGTGGGTGCAATACGGCAACGACGCCCGGCTGGGCAACGACAAAGATATCCTCATGGGCCAGCACGGTGGGCATGGGCGGTTTGTCGTTCAGGGCGACATGAGCCCGGAAAATCCTCCATTCATCTGCAGTCATCTCCCGGATTTTGTTGAATTACGCGGCGGAGACTACTTCTTCGTTCCCAGCATGACCGCCCTGGGGATGATTGCGATGGGCCTGGTTGATCCCCGCTGAACCTTGCTGATTCCCTCGCGATTGGGCCACGACATGCGCTCAATCGCTGCGCTATAGTGCCTTCATGCGCTCTACCGGTTTAGCAGAACTGAAGGCGTCGCAGGCTCGTTCCCCGCGCATGCTGGCCGCCGTGCTCGGCGGATTGCTGGCCTGCAGCCCGCTGGCCGCTTCAGCCCAGCAGGGAATGACCGATGGCATGCACAACATGCCCGATATGCAGCCGATTCCCGCGCCGGAGCAATTACCGGTCCCGATCAAAATGGAAGGCATCGGCAATAGCCATATCGCCGTCAAGACCACCCCCGAAGCGCAGATGTGGTTTGATCAGGGCCTCAGCCTTCTGCACGATTTCTGGGATTACGAATCGGCGAAGGCCTTCGAGCAGGCCATTCGCGTCGATCCCAAGTGCGCCATGTGCTGGTGGGGACTGGCGCAGGCGGAGGGCATGCGTCACAGCCCCAGCGCCGCCTATGGAAAGCGCGCCCTGGAGCAGGCGTTCCGTCTCAAAGATCACGCCAGCGCCTCCGACAAGCTCTACATTGAAGCGGCGCAGGCCGAGGTCACCGCCAAGGATGACGACACGAGCCAGGCAGTCGCCATTTATCGCAAACTGGTCGCGAAGTATCCCCACGACATCGAGGCGCGCATCTTTCTTGCCGAGGAGTTGAGCGGCGGCTACGACGACAAAGGCGAGCCCAAGCCCGGCCAGAAGGAGCGCCTCGCGATTCTCGAAGGCGTGCTGCGCGACGCTCCCAACGACTCCGCCGCCAACCACTACTGGATTCATGCCATCGAGCCGGGCAATCATCCCGAACTGGCGCTGAAAAGCGCCGCACTCCTGGCCAGCCTTGCGCCCACCTCGGGCCACATGGTGCACATGCCCGGCCACATCTATTACCGCTGCGGGAATTATCCCGAGGCCGAGCATTGGTTTGCGGCGTCCATGGCTGCCGACGAGCGCTACATGCGCGAGCAGCATGTCGGCGTAGACGACGACTGGAATTACGTGCACAACATGATGTACGCCATCGCCAACCTGATGGAGCAGGGCCGGTTCAGCGACGCCAACGCGCTCAGCGACCATCTCGCCGCCGCACGCGGCCGACTGTCCAATACTCTCTACATCTGGTCCGCGCGCGATCAGATGGCGCGCATCAGCCTGCGCCTGCCAGTCGCCCTGCGCATCGCCGACTGGGATGCGGTCCTCACCATGGTGAGCCAGGTAAAGCTCGAAGGGGAGAAGACCGCGAATCTCCGCTCCCTGGCGACGGAACTGACCGACTACGCCACGGGAATGAAGGCCCTCGACAACGACGACCTTGCCGCCGCACAGGCAGCCAGCGACCGCATGGACGCCGGCTTATGGCGGCTGCAGCAGCGGGAAAAGGACGCCGCCGACGCAAAGGCGAAAGAGGAGAAAGCAAAAGAGGAAAAGGCAAAGCAGCCGGATCAGGCGCAAGACGGCGGAAAGACCGACCCGCATGCCATGGCGGAGGTCATGCCCGATGCACTTAGCGAGCCCTTCATGAAGTGCCTGAGCATCGCCTCGATCGAACTGCGCGCCGGAATCCTGGCCGGCAACGGCAAGCTCGACGAAGCTCGCAAGCTCTACGCGACCGCAGCCCTGGACGAGAAGGAACTGGGCTACCACGAGCCCCCCATGTACATCCGGCCGGTCGGGGAAACCGAAGCCGCGGCGCTGATCAAGGTCAAGGATTATGCCGGCGCCACTGCCGCCTACGAAGCCGCTCTGCTGGAACGCCCGAACTCCGGTTTCGGCCTCTACGGACTGGCCCGCGTCAAGGAATTATCCGGCGACACAGCCGGAGCCCGCCAGGCCTACGAAGCGTTCCTCAAGGCGTGGCCGTCTGCGGATGCCGGCCTTCCCGAGGTGGCGCACGCCCATAAGGTCCTGAGCTCCGAAAGTGTCGCCGCGCGGTAACAGTCGATTCAGGGCCGCCCGCCGTTGCCTGGGGCAATCGCTACTGCAGCGGACTCGCAGTTACCACAAGCTGCATGCCCCCCTTGCCGTCCAGCGCATCCGACGAGAAAACCACCGTCGGTTTGCCCACGGGAATCAGCACCGAAGCCTGCCAGGAGTTCTGGCGAATGACGGGATCATTGGGCAGTTCCGGATTCGGCGAGTGCATTGAATCGGCCAGGCTGCTGATCTCCGCCTTCAGGTTCAGTGCCAGCTGACGTCCGATTTCATGCACCTCGCGCGTGTCGATGTTAACGCCGACATCAAGGTATTGATACTCAAAGTCGAGCTCGGCCTTGCCGCCTGCGTTGTTGCCGCCCGGCCGGCCGCCGGTCACGATCGGTACCCTGTTCCCGGTTCGAATCGCGCCAAACTGCTCGCTTCGTCCCGTGCATACCGTGGTGGAGTAGCTGCGGCTGTTGGTGGGCTTGCCGTCAGTGCCGACTTCCTGAAGCACAAATTCAAGGTGGTAATAGTGTGCCGCAGGCTCGGGGGCTTTGGCGGTTTCCGGCGCCTTGGCTGCGTCCTGCGCTCGCGCGCTCGCTCCAAAGGCGGCGGCGAGAAGCATTACATAACAAAGAAAAATCATCTTGCGCATGGAGTCTCCTTAGGGTTGGTCCTGCTCGGGCAGTTCAAGAGGGGAAATACGAATGCCGGCAATCGTCAGCGGCGCATCCTGCTGCTTCTGCGCCTCGACTAAAGCCCGCCTTAGAGGCGCCGGGGTATCGGCGGCCACCACCGCCAGGGCGCGTTCCTCAGCAGTGAGTGGCTGCGGAGTAGGGAACACATCCAGCTTGGGACGAGGAACCTGGCTCTGTGCCGATGCCTGCATGTTTGCCGGGTGTAACGGCCTCCACGCCCGTGCAGGACGAACCGGCTGGGAACGAGGTGTGGCTATAGCTTTGATTGCCGGCGTCGGCGTCATCGCCATGTGCTCAATCCGCTCAGGCGCCGGCGGGAAAGTCTTCGACGGAAGCAGGAAGAGCAGCAGCAATCCAGCGGTCACCGGCAGAGCCATGGCCCATGGCAGCCAGCGGCGCTTGCCCGCTGCCTTTGTCGCCGGTCGAGCCTCCGCCGCGAGGCGACTCTGAACAAAGGCCAGGATGCGCCGTTCGCGGCTTGGATCCGGCCCTGGGTCCCCGTAGGTCGCGAGAGCCTCGCTGAGCATCCGATCGAGATCTTGTTCATCGCGCATAGCGTGTCTCCTGACGGCCATCGCCATCGAGTTGCGGTGCGCGGCTCATGGCGTGATCGAGCTTCTGCCGCAGCACCTGGCGCGCGCGCTGCAAGCGGGTGCGCACCGTGCCCTCAGGAATGCCCAGAACCTCGCCGATCACGCGCGAATTCAGTTCGTCGAATGCCGAAAGCACCAGCGGCAGCCGCAACCCTTCCGGAAGCGTGTCAATCATGGCGTGAATCATGGCATGCTCATTTGCCTCGGCCAGCGTTTGTTCCGGGCCGGGCTCAGTCGAAGCTGGATCGCAGGCCGGCGTCCCATCCGTCTCGGGCTCCAGGCTTAAGGCTGGCCGGTCAGCGCGCGGACGCCGGTCAACCGCGATGCGCCACGCCACCCGCGCCAGAAAGGCGCGCTCATTCTTCAGCCCGTGCCATCCTCCATTGCGATAGAGCTTCAAGAATGTCTCCTGGACCGCATCCTCGGCATCGTGCGCGTTGAGCAGCACCGCATAGGCGACGCGGAAGACGAAGCGCGACTGGCGCTGGACCAGCGCCGTGAACTCCGCCTCTTCGCCGGTAGTCAAGACGTGTCCGCTCCCCGCTGTCTTCGCCGCGCCAACACGAAGGGTCGTGTCCCAAATGCCCGCACGCTCAACCTGTTCCACACGCTAAGACGGGAAGAAGGATGCAGGTGTTCGGAAATGTTTTGGGTTGGCTCAATAAAGATAGGGGATCAGTTTTCGCGTCCGGCTCGCGTAGTCCTCGAATGCGCGCCCGTAGCGCTCCCGCAGATGTGCGTCCAGCGCCGGAACATTCACGAAGACAAAACCGGCCAGCATGAGGACCGGGATGATCGCAGTAAACCACCGTCCGGACAGCCAACAGAGCCCGGAGAACGAAACAACATCGCCGAAGTAATTCGGGTGCCGAGTCACGCGGAACAGGCCCTGCGTATACAGCTTCCCGTGGTTTTCAGGCCGCTTCTTCCACACGTGCCGCTGGTACTCGGCATAGGAGTTGATCCACGATCCGGCGACAAACAGCACAATCCCCATGTCGCCGTCCAGGCCGAACTGAGCAGGATTGGTCCCGCCCGCAAAAGCGAGCAACACATAAATGGTGAAAACCCAGGGGGCGATGGTGAAAACCTCGGCCCAGCTTATACCTCGCTTGAGGAAGACGAAATCGGTGCCGAGCACGCGAAGGAAATAGATGGCGAGGGCGATCGCGAGACAGATGCGGCGGATCGGATCGCCGGCGTGATAGGTCCACCGGAACCGCCCCCAAACCGGCGCAATCCCCCCGCCCAGCAAAAGCCACCATGCCAGCAGTACGCATAGCGCCAAGGCGACAGCCAGCGTGATGCGCTGGGCCATAGAAGGGTCGTGGGACGCATACATCTGCTGCCGGAGATTCGGCTTCGCCATCGCGGGTACCCCCTCCGCCCTTTGGACGTTCCGATGGGCAGAAATACCTCACGCACTGTCATGCTGAGCGCAGCGAAGCATCCGCGGTTGCTTTTTCACAGGTCCGCATCAGCGGTAATCCTCCCGCTTCGCACCCCACCAACGCTGTCATCCTGACGTTGCGCAAAGCGCAGCGGAAGGATCTGCATTTGCTTTTCGTTACTTCCGGATTGGCGGTAATCTTCCCGCTTCGAATCCCCCCAACGCTGTCATCCTGAGCGCAGCGAAGGATCCGCATTTGTTCTTTGCGTCACAGCCGGTCTCGGATCGTGTAGTTACGATAGCGGCATGCATGAAGGATCGTATTGCACCTACATCATGGCGAGCCGAAGCCGTACCCTGTATAGCGGAGTGACCGGTAGTCTGCACCAGCGTGTCTTTGAGCACAAATGGAAGGAAAGTGATGGTTTCACTGCGCGTTACAACTGCGACCGTCTCGTCTGGTTCGAGAACTTCCAGTACATACAGAATGCGATTGCGCGGGAGAAGGAGCTCAAGGGCTGGAGACGCGCAAAAAAGATCGCGCTCATCGAGTCCCTGAACCCGACATGGACCGATTTGAGTTGTGACTGGTACGAATACGAACCGGCCGATTACAAACGAGCGCTGGATCGAATGGAAACATAAAAGCAGCTGCAGATCCTTCCGCCGCGCTTCGCGCAACGTCAGGATGACAGCGCTGAGGATAGCGGAGATCGGGTGCTAGGTGCGAAATTCCCGTGTGGTGGGCAGCTCGGAAATGTCGCCCACTGGAAAGCCGTAGAAGCAAATGCAGATCCCTCACTGCGTTCGGGATGACAGCGTTTTGGGGTGCGAAGGTGGTGAGATTTGGCGAAACTCCCGGATCGTGGGCAAACCGGAATTTTCCACGAAAAATGGCCCGCCCCTCGACAGAGGACCGGGCCATTTTTGGTCGTGCTGGTTGGGTAGCTATGCTTTCGCCGATGTCAGCGCGCCCAGATCCGCGGCCATCTTCTCCGTCGAGAAGGCTTCGAGCATGTCGCCTTCCTTCAGGTCGCTGAAGCCGTTGATGCCGATGCCGCACTCCATGCCGTTGGTCACTTCGCGGGCATCGTCCTTGAATCGCTTGAGCGAGCCGATCTTGCCCTTGAAGACCTGTTCGGTGCCACGCATCACCTTGACCTCCGCGTCCCGGCGGATCACTCCGTCGAGCACTCGGCAGCCGGCGATGGTGCCCACCTTGGGGATGCGGAAGACGTTGATGACTTCCGCACGGCCCACGTAGTTTTCCTTGAACGTGGGTTCGAGCAGGCCCATCATGGCCAGATGCATCTCGTCCTGCAACTCATAGATGATCGAGTGCAGGCGGATCTCGACGTCTTCCTGCTGGGCCAGTTCCGCGGCCTTGCGCTCGGGGCGCACGTTGAAGCCGATGATGATGGCGTTCGAGGCAGTCGCCAGCAGCACGTCGCTCTCCGTGATCGAGCCCACGCCGGAGTGGATCACCTTGATGCGCACCTTTTCCGTCGACATGCGGACCAGCGAGTCAGCCATCACTTCGACTGAACCGGTCACGTCGCCCTTGATGATCAGGGCCAGGTCCTTCACGCCGGCCTGGCGGATCTGCTCGGCAAGACCTTCGAGAGACACGCGGGAGCTCTTGGCCAGCTGCGCCTCGCGCTCCTTCATCTTGCGGTACTGCGCGATACCCTTGGCCTTGTCGCGATCCGCGACCACCAGGAAGGTGTCGCCCGAGTCCGGCATGGCTTCGAGACCCAGCACTTCCACCGGGGTCGAAGGCCCGGCTTCTTCGAGCGGCCGTCCGCGATCGTCGAACATGGCGCGCACCTTGCCGAAGGTGTTGCCGACGATGTAGCTGTCGTTCAGCTTCAGGGTGCCGTCCTGGACAAGCACCGTAGCCACGGCGCCGCGGCCGCGATCGAGCTTGGCCTCGAGCACCGAGCCAACAGCCTTGCGTCCGGGAGTAGCCTTGGGCGCCTTGATGTCCGAGACCAGGCAGATCATTTCCAGCAGCAGGTCGAGATTCTGGCGCTTCTTCGCGGAGACTTCCACGAAGACTGTACCCTCGCCGCCCGCCGCCCACTCTTCCGGAACCAGACCGCGGTCGGCCAACTGCTTCTTGACGCGATCGGGATTGGCGCCCGGCTTGTCGATCTTGTTGACCGCCACGATGATCGGAACCTCGGCAGCCTTGGCGTGATCGATGGCTTCGAGGGTCTGCGGCATGACGCCGTCATCGGCCGCCACCACGATCACGACGATGTCGGTGACCTTGGCGCCGCGCGCACGCATACGGGTAAACGCCTCGTGGCCCGGAGTGTCGAGGAAGACGATCTCGCGGCCTGAGGCCGGAGAGCCTTCCTTGGCAAACCGCACCTTGTAGGCGCCGATGTGCTGCGTGATGCCGCCGGCTTCGCCGGCCGCCACGTCGGTTTCCCGAATCGCGTCGAGCAGCGAAGTCTTGCCGTGATCGACGTGTCCCATAACCGTGACCACCGGGGCGCGGGGAACTTCGAGCTCGCCGGTGTTCTCGGCCTCGAGAACTTCCTCGATGGCCTGGTTGGCCAGTTCCTCTTCATAGCTGATGACGGTCGCGCCGACGCCGAACTTGGTGGCGACGTCCTTCACCATCTCCGCGTCCAGCGACTGGTTAACGGTAACAAATACGCCGCGCATGAGCAGCGTCGCGATCAGGTCCTTGGCGCGAATCTCGAGCTTCTCGGCCAGATCCTTGACGCTAATGCCTTCCGTGACGGTGATCTCCCGGGTGATGGGAAGCGGCTCGTTGCTGAAGTGCATGGCCCCGCCAAAACGCGGCGGCGGCACGAAGCCCTTCATCGGGCCTTCCTTGGTCTTGGGATACTGCTGGCGGCCGCCGCGGCCCTTGGGCGCGTTGTTGCGCTGCGGGCGAGGCGCTTCTCCAGTGGGTGGAGCGCCGCCGGGGGCAAAACCGCCCGGACGCGGACCGCCGAAGCCACCGGGGCGCGGCGCACCGAAACCGGGGCGCGCACCGAAACCTGGACGACCGCCGGGCGCTCCGGGGCCTCCGGGGCCGGCAAAACCACCGCCGGGGGGAGTGCGGGTCGGATGCTTGGGACGAGGGCCGCCGGGGAATTGACCCTGGCCTGGAGGACCGCCCATGGGACGCTGGCCATAGCCGCCCTGTCCCGCAGGACCGCCTGCAGGTCGCCGGTCGAAGATCGGCCGTCCACGCTGAATCCCTGCGCCCGGCGCCGCCGTGGCTCCGGGGGGTGGGGGGGGCGGGGTGGCGACGATCGGGGCCTTGTACACCGGTCGCGGTCCCGTTTGTGGCATGACTACCCGTCTTATCGGAGCCGCGGGAGCCGTGGGCGCGGGCGGTTCGACGTGGGCCCGCTCGGCAGGGGCCATGGCTGCCCGTTCGTGAGAAGCAGCCGGCGCCGGAGCGGTGGCGTTCGCCGGGGGTGCGACAGCCGAAACCGAAGCAGCAACTTCCTGGGCGGGCGGAGGAGCAACCACCACGGGCGGTGCAACCGCTTCTATCGACGGCGGCGGGGCCTGCACCTGCGGCGGCGCAACCGGAGACGGTGCGGCGGCAGCCTGAACGACCGGCTGGACTGGAGGTGGAGCAGGAGACTGAGTTGCCGCCGGCGCTGCGGCCTGCACGGGCGCAGCTGGCGTCGCGGCAGGTGGCGCAGTGACAACGGTCGCCTGAGCCTGTGGCGGCGCGGTCGCCGGCTTAACCTGCGGCGGCTGTTCCACAGCGCGCGGCGGAGCCGCGGGCGGTGCGACCGGGGGCTTGACCACCACGGTCACTCCTGGCGGGGGAACAACGGCCACGGCCGGCCTTTGCGCAGGAGGAGAGCTCAGCGGCGGCCGGGCGACTACCGGATTCGCCGGGGGACGCGAGGCGATGGCCGGCGTCGAAGGCGCGGACACAATCTGAGGCGCCTGCCGTACCGGCGGCATGATCTTGCGGGGCTCCGGACGGGCCGGAGCAGACGACGGGGGTGCGGCTACTGCCATGGGTGGAGATGTCCTGACGGGCGGCTGGGGTGGCGCCGCAGTTGGCGGCCGATACGGAGCCTGGCTGGTGCGCGCAGCTGCTTCCGCTTCCTGTTTCTTGGCCAGAATGGCCTTCATGACGTCGCCGGGCTTGGAAACGTGGGAGAGATCGATCTTGGGCTGAATGCCCTGGCCGGTGCGTGACGCACTGCTCCCATGGCTGGCCCCGCGGCTGCCGCGCTCGAAGTGGGCGCGCACCTTGTCGGCCTCATAGTCCTCTATGGAGCTCGAGTGAGTCTTGCCCTCGCCCAGGCCGAGTTCACCCAATACATCAAGAATCTGCCGACTCTTGACTTCCATCTCGCGTGCGAGATCGTTGATTCGTACCTTGCTCATCCGCCTCTTTTCAGATTGTGCTACCCAAAGCCGTAAGCGCTCAAAGCTAAGGGCAAAACCAGGAATTAAGTGCTCATTTCAAGCCCCCTGAAGGTCTCCGCTCCCTGGTGGTCGCGTTGACTCGAATCCTGTGGCTTCCCTAACATCAATTCCCGGCCCTGCCGTACTCGGTGGCATTGGCTGCTGCTTGCAGTTTCATTATCGCTTGAGTGGCAATTAAAAGTGCGTCGCATGGTGCACGCCGCCCTCTCCGGCCGCCTCATTCCCTCTCGCCTGTTTCGTTCTCTTCCGCTTCCAATTCCTCAACATCGGCCTCATCGGCGTCGGGAACATTGTCCACCGCCAACTCCGCCGCGGTCATGCTCTCGTCTTCAGCCTCGGACTCCGCCAGTGCTTCCGTGCTTCCGGACGCCCCATCGAGATCGTCATTTTCCGCCTCGGCCGAGCGTTCCATCTCCGCTTCTTCCAGAACCTCGGACGCGTTTTCCAGCTCCGCCTCCGCTGTATCGGCAGCGGCCTCCGCCGTTTCGATCTCCTGGTGCCCGGTGGGCGGAGTCGAGGTGTCGGCAGCGGCAGATGCAGCGGCCGGGCCTTCCACTCCCTCTTCCGGCTCCGGAGCTCCCGCTTCGCCCTCTTCAAAATGGCCGAAGTAGTGCCGCACTGCAACGCTGATGCGTTCCAGCGTCTTTTCGCCAATGCCGGGAATCTCTTCCAACTGCTCCGGCGTCATGTCTGCCAGCGCTTCGACGGTGGTAATGCCGGCAACGACGAGTTTCTGAATGATACTGTCGCCCAGTTCCGTAACCTGCTCAATCGGGGTCGAGGGACCGCCCGACATGGCCTGCATCTGCTGCTCGACTTCCTGGCGCTTCTCTTCCTCGCTCTTGATATCGATCTTCCAGCCCAGCAGCTTGGCGGCGAGGCGCACATTCTGGCCCTTTTTGCCGATGGCCAGCGAGAGTTGCGTGTCGTCCACGATCACTTCCAGCTGCTTGTCGGTCAGATCGGTGATCGAAACGCGGCTGACCTTGGCCGGCTGCAAAGCCTTTTCCGCGAAGGTTGTAATCTCTTCGCTGAATTCAATGATGTCGATCTTTTCGCCGCGCAGCTCGCGGATGATCGACTGCACGCGCATGCCCTTCATGCCCACGCAGGCGCCCACCGGGTCCACATCCTTGTCGCGGCTCATCACGGCGATCTTGGTCCGTTCGCCGGCCTCGCGGGCAATGGCGCGAATCACCACCGTGTTGTCGTAGATCTCCGGAACTTCGGACTGAAACAGATTCTGCACCAGCTCCGGCGCGGCCCGGGAGACGATCACCTGGGGACCCTTGGCGGCGCGATCGACCTTGAGCAATACCACGCGCACCCGTTCGCCGACGCTGAACTGTTCCAGCCGCGACTGTTCGCGCTTGGGGCAGCGGGCCTCGGCCTTGCCCAGGTCAAAGATGATGTCCTGGCCTTCCACGCGCTTCACGGTCGCGTTCAGCACTTCCTTTTCGCGGTGGGCGTACTCCTGGAACACGGTGTCGCGCTCGGCCTCGCGGACCTTCTGAAAGATGACCTGCTTGGCCAGCTGCGCGGCAATGCGCCCCAGCGGGCTGGTGTCGCGGTAGATCCGTATCTCGCTGCCCACTTCCACCCCGGGCGCCAGTTCGTTGGCTTCGGTAGGGTGATCTGGTTGACCGGATCCTCGACCTCGTCTTCGTCGGAAACCACGGTCTTGAAGATGTAGGCCGTGATCTCGCCCGTCTCCTTATTCAGCTCGCCGCGCATGTTTTCCTGCGTTTTGTAGTACTTGCGCGTAGCGAGGGCGATGGCCTCCTCGACGGCGCCGACCACCAGCTGGGGCTCGATGCCCTTCTCGCGGCTCAATAACTCGATGCTCTGATATAAAACGCTAGCCATGCTCGCTTGCTCTCTCTCTAAGTCCATTCGGCCCCCAGGGCCAGCTGCGGCCCCGGCCGAATGTTCAACTGAAAAACTCACGGACTCATTGCCGGCAAGAGCCTCGTCCAACAAGTGCTTCTGCGGGTCCAGTAAGGATTCAACCCGCCGGCGTTGCAGCTTCCACTACTGTCAGGAATTCTCCGCCAACCGCCGCGGCAGGAAACCCAGCGTTCCAATGTCCGGTTACCAAACCCCGGATCTAGATCTCCGGAACAAGTTGCGCCTTCTCGATGTTGCTCAAGGCGATCTCGACCGTGCTGATGCCGGTCTTCCGGCTCTTGCTGTTCTGCTTCACTGCGGCTAAATCGATCGTGATTACCGGTTCTGGTCCGTTTTCCGCTTCCACCGCCATCAGCCGGCCCTGCCAGTGACGATTGTTGCGAATCGGCTGGAACGTCTGGATCTTGACCAGGCTGCCCGCAAACCGCTGAAACTCCTCAGCCTTTGTCAGCTTGCGGTCCAACCCCGGGGAACTGGCTTCGAGCACGTATTCCGCTCCCGGAACCAGGTCTTCCACGTCCAGCAAAACACCGAAATCCCGGCTGAATTCGGCGCAATCCTCATGTGTGATGCCGGATAGCTGCTCAGGGCTTAATGTCCCTTCCACCAGCCGTTCCGGCAAGCCCTCCGCCCCGGCTGCGATCTCTGCTTTCAGGCGCTCGCGGCCTTCCGCATTCTTCTCCAAAAAGACCCGCAGCACCCGTTCCTTGGCCGAGCCGGTGAAGTCGAGATCGACAACGTCGAGCCCATGCGAGGCTGCGACCCGTTGTGCCGCCGACCGAATTTCGTCCAGCTTGACCGCCATCGTCGCCAAATGCCGCAAAAATCGCGGCTTAACCCCGCTTCGTTCGCGGGCCTTCGACCCCGAATTTCAGGGGTCCGTTACCGCCGGAATTGCGGCGAAATTGCAGGGGAGTTTGCACCAAATAAAAAGTGGGCTCTGAGCCCACTCATCTCTCCGCCAGCCGGATCCGGGGCCCCGACGATAGATCTTCGTCGTTGGGTGGTACCTACCCACGGCAACTCAGGCGGACAAACTCGTCTGCTTCCTTAGAATACGGCGAATCCGCGGGAAATACAACGGGTGGGTGAGCAAAGCCGCCGGATTCCCCGCAAAGCTGCCGGATGCTAGACTCAGCCCATGCCTGCGGGGTCTGCTACCTCCTCTTCTTCGGCGGATTGCGTTGATCCGCGAGCGCATCGAACCGCTTCAAGCCGCTGCCCGTGCCGCCGAGTTGTACCTGGAGGGCGTCGGCGCCCGGCCGGTTGCGCCCCGTGCGGAGGCCGTGGCGGCCCTGGACCCGTTGCGCGGCCCTTTGCCGTTGGATCCGACCCGGCCGGACCAGGTCGTCGATCTGCTGGCCCGCGTGGCGTCGCCGGCCACGGTCGCCAACGGTGGCGGCCGTTTCTTCGGCTTCGTCAACGGGGGAAGTGTTCCGGCGGCCATGGCGGCATCGTGGCTGGTCAGCGCCTGGGACCAGAACGCGGCCATGCGGGTTCAGTCGCCCGCCGCGGTCACCCTTGAAGAAACCGCGCTCGGCTGGGTCTGCCGGCTTCTCGGCCTTCCCGAGGACTGCGGCGGCGCAGTCGTCACCGGCGCGACCATGGCCAACTTCTGCGGCCTCGCGGCTGCCCGGCATGCGCTGCTCGAACGCGCCGGCTGGGACGTCGAGAACGACGGCCTCTTTGGTGCGCCACCAATCACCGTCGTCATCGGCGACGAGGCGCATTCCTCTCTGATCAAGGCCCTGGGCATGCTGGGGCTGGGCCGCAATCGGGTGGTGCGCGTGCCGGTCGACGGCCAGGGCCGCATGCGCGCGGACGCTCTGCCGCACCTCAACGAGAACACCCTCCTCTGCCTGCAGGCCGGAAATGTGAACACCGGCTCCTTCGATCCGGCGGATGCCATCTGTCCCCGGGCCCGCGATGGGGGCGCCTGGATTCATGTGGACGGCGCCTTTGGGCTCTGGGCCGCGGTTTCCCCAAAGTACCGGCATCTTACCCGTGGATTCGAACAGGCCGACTCATGGGCGACCGACGGTCACAAATGGCCCAACATCGGCTACGACTGCGGCATCAGCCTGGTGCGCAATCCGCAACCGCTGCGGGCAGCGATGGCAATTCAGGCGGCTTATCTCGTGCAGGGTGAGCAGCGCGATCCATCCCACTACAGCCCTGAACTGTCGCGGCGGGCGCGGGGAGTTGAGCTCTGGGCGGGACTTCGATCGCTCGGACAGGCGGGAATGGCAGAGCTTGTGGAGCGCACTTGTGCCCACGCGCGCCGGTTTGCCGAAGGACTTCGCGCCGCCGGCTATCGCGTATTGAACGAAGTCGTCATCAACCAGGTGATGGTCTCCTTCGGTACCGCGGAGCAGACGCTTCGCACCGTTGCGCGCGTCCAGCAGGAAGGCACCTGCTGGTGCGGGTCCACCGTATGGCAGGGACAGACCGCGATGCGCATCAGCGTTTCGTCGTGGATGACCAGCGAAGCGGACGTCGACCTCAGCCTGGCGGCGATTCTGAAGGCAGCTTCGGAATCGTCCCAATGATGCGACGGTCATGAGCACTCAGCTCCGCGCACGAAGATCCAGTCATCGTGTCGCCGGCCGACAGCGAGGCGCTGCTCGCCGCCGTGGAAGCAGCAGCCCTGGCGCGCAACGGGGCGGACCGCCGCGCCGGCATCTTCGGCCCTGAGTCCATCAACTGGAAGATCAACCGCGAGTCGGCGCTCTTCCTCGGCGCGGGCCGGGCGGCGCTGCTGCAACTGGCCCATCCCTGGGTCGTGACGGCGCTTGAACAGCACTCCAATGTCATGTCGCGGCCCATCGCCCGCTTTCACAACACCTTTCGCATCGTCTTTGCCGTGATCTTCGGCTCGCTCGATCAGGCCATGGCCGCCTCGCGATCCCTTTATCGCCTCCACACCCGCATCCAGGGAGAGATGCCGCGCGATGTGGCCGCGTACCGCCGCGGCTCGCAGTATCAGGCCAACGAGATCGCCGCGCTGCGCTGGGTGCATGCCACGCTCATCGAAACCGCGGTGCTCGCCTATGAATGCGTGATGCCTCCACTTACCGCGGGGGAGCTCGCTGCTTACTATGCGGACAGCAAGACGCAGGCGGCGATGTTTGGTCTGCCGCAGTCGGCGCTCCCCGAAGACTGGCCTGCATTCCTCTCCTATTGCCGCGCCATGGAGGAGTCAAATGCTCTCGGCGTAACGCCCGCAGCCCGAGCCATGGCGCACGACCTGCTCGAGGGCAAGAATGCCTGGATCAAGCCGCCCCACTGGTACCGCGCTCTCACCGCCGCATGGCTCCCGGAACGCCTGCGCGCCGAATTTGCGCTCCCGTTCGGTCCCGCTGAGGAGGGTGCCGCTGCATCGGCACGCCGCCGGCTTCCGAAGCTCTATGGCCTGCTGCCCGGCCCGGCGCGCTTTGTCGGTCCGTGGCACGAGGCCCAGGCGCGTCTCAGAGGACGGCAGCCGGGGATGCTTGCGCGCGCCAGCAATCGCTTCTGGATTGGGGAAGCCCGCCTGCCCTTCGGCGACGAGCGCACCGCCCCCAGGCACGGCCGAGGGTGATCCTCCCCTCTCCATTGCAGGAAGACCCTCCGACAACGACAATAGCGAAATGCAACGATCCAGGCATGCGCTCCTCGCTGTCCTTTCCCTCTGCTTGTTTGTCCCTCTGGCGCGGAGTATTGAAAAGCAACCGGCCTCGGTGTACCACGCGCGCCGCGTGGCCCTGGCGGCCAAACTGAACGGCGGCATCGCCGTCCTGTTCGCCGCCGAGGAGCCGGTGCTCGACCTCACGCCCTACCGTCAGGACGAAGATTTCTACTACCTCACCGGCTGGAACGAACCGGGAGCCGCGCTGCTCATCGTGGCCGAATCGTCGCCCAACCCATCGGGCGTTGCGATGCCATCTCCGCCGCACACGTACTCCGAAATCCTTTTCCTTCCCACCCGC
Organism: uncultured Acidobacteriaceae bacterium; assembly: GCA_963737665.1. Lineage (GTDB taxonomy): Bacteria > Acidobacteriota > Terriglobia > Terriglobales > Acidobacteriaceae > Telmatobacter. The sequence goes on along the minus strand of CAVTTW010000008.1, from coordinate 104,826 downwards.
AACCTGCGTAATGAGACCTATACCGGCGTCAAGCTCGATGCCGCCACGCCCGGAGCGGCGCAGAAGGCAGGGGTGGATGCCGTTCAGCCGATGTCTGATCTTCCCAGGGTGCTGAATGAGCTGATCGCCTCGGACCGGCGCATCGGAGCGCGCATCTGGAGCCAGGCGGACAACACGCAGGCCAGGGCCCTGCTCAACTTCACCGCAGCAACTCTCGGTCAGGGAAGTCCGCCGCTCTCTCACGACGTCGCCGAACCAGCCCAGCAACTCCGTGTTGTCAAAGACGCCGGCGAAATTGCGCTGCTGCGCAAGGCCAGCGATGCCTCCATTGCGGGACAGCTTGCCATGATGAAAGCCATCAAACCAGGCGTGACCGAACTGTCGGTCGCCGGCATCATGACCGCCGCATGGATGCAGCACGGCTGTGAGCGGCCTTCGTATGCGCCCATCGTCGGGTCCGGCATCAACTCGACGACCCTGCACTACTCCGACAACTCGGCGACCATCGAGGATGGCGACATTGTGACCGTCGACGCGGCCTGCGAATACTCGATGTACGCCTCGGATATCACGCGCAGCGTGCCTGCCAATGGGCATTACACCGCGCGGCAACGCGAGATCTTCGACATCGTGGCGGGTGCGCAAAAGGCAGCCATCGACGCATTTGTGGTGAACAAGTCGAAGATCAACGACTTCTACCATCGCGATCCCGATTCGCTCGACCTCGCCGCGTACAACTACATCAACACCCACGGCAAGGACCGGCACGGCGAGCCACTGGGCAAGTATTGGCTGCACGGCCTCGGCCACATGGTCGGCATCGACGTGCACGATCCCGCCACTTATCCCGCGGTGCTCAAGCCGGGCATGGTCTTCACTATCGAGCCCGGCGTCTATATTCCCGAAGAAAAACTCGGCATACGGATGGAGTGCGTCTTCCTGGTGGGCGCGGACGGCAAACTCATCGACCTTACCGCCGCGCTGCCCCACACCGCCGACGAGATCGAAGCCGCGATGCGGGCGAAGTAAGGAGCCGTCATGGACCCGGAAAACGAAGCGCAGTACCCCGAAGACGCGACCCAAAGCGAGCGGATGGAGCCTCTGGTCAGCGCCTTCCATGACCAGTTGCTCGCCTGTCTTGAAGAGTGCGCGCGCGGCCGTCGCGGCCTGTTCTCTGAATATGAACATCTGGGGGAGGAAGGCAGTGCTTGGCCCGAAGCCGGCCGGTTGCGGGAGTTGGCCGCCGCGCTGCAGGCGATCCTCGCGCAGTCCGGCGAGCGCAATGCCCTCTGCGACGAGTTCCTCGATCTGTGCACCATTCACGGCGAGGCCCATCCCGGCGAACCGCGCCTGGCGCGGTCATTTCTCGCCCGCATCGAGAAGGGCGAAGTCGGCACCGCGACTGAACCCGAGCGCAAGCCATGGTGATCGCGCAGGCATTCCTGGCCCTGCTGGCGGGTTTTGCCATCATGGCCTTGGTCGTGATTGTGATCACGGCGCTGTTGACCCGGCTCGCTCCGCAGTGGGCCGGGCAGCAGGCTCACCCGCAGCCGGCCTACGTCTTCGTCAATCTCGGATACTCGTTGATTGCCGCGGCCGTGGGTGGATACGTCACCGCCTGGGCCGGCGCAGACAATCCGCTGCGCAACGTGCTTGGCCTGGCCGTTGTTGTACTGGTGCTGGGAGGAATCAGCGCGCTGCAGTCGCGCGGCCGGCAGCCGCTCTGGTACCAGGCAACGCTGATCGCGGTTACGCCACTCGGCGTGGTCGCCGGCGGGGTTCTGCGCCTGCGTGTCCTGGGGCTTTTATGAATCCGCAGGTGCGGACCTTTTCGCGTTCTCTGGGACGGAACGGAAAGCACCCGTAGACATACGCTCCGTGCCCCGCCCTTGCGCCTTTTTTATGGCGCAAGAGCAGGAACCACAAATAGACAACGGAACGACCATCAGGCACTCAGAACCGAACGCCAAACGTCACCGGAACCAGCTTCGTATCGGAACCGATAAAAGTCGTCCCCAGACCGTTGGGCGAGGAGTTGACTTCGGGCGTCATGACATCCAGATAGCGGGCTTCGGCGAACAACTGCATCTTGCTGTCGCCGTACATGCCGCCGAAGCGGTGCGCATATCCGGCGCCGACGTTCCAGCCGCCCTGGTTGCTGGAGAAGTGGCCCACGGTTACATTCTGGTAGCCAATGCCGCAGTAGTAATACGTACAATATTCCGCCGGCTGCGGGTCGGTGAAGTTGGTTACCTTGCGGTAAAAGCCGCCGCCGCCCGTGACATAGACATCATTGTGTTTCTTGGGAAAGAAGTCATAGACAGGATCGACGGTGAACGACCAGATATGCGCATTTCCCCCGGAGGCGCCGGTTTCGGCGATCAGGTTGCCAGGCAGCTTGTCGTCGATGAACTGATACTCCAGCATCCCGGTGAGATGGCTGGTGACATGCATGCCGGCGCCCACGGTGAAGTTGCCGCCCCACGTGATATACGGGGAAGTGTCGCTGCTGGGCGCGTTGAATCCGCCGCCTGCTTCATATGCCAGACGGCCCAGAATCCCGTGATGCCCGCCGCCTCCACCACTGTTGTCATACTGGCCGGCCGCCGCTCCACCCGCCGCCGGCGCAGGTTCGGGAGCGTCCACGCCAGGGTTGTCGGTTAACGCGAGGTAGTCGTTGGAACTCGACTCGGTGCTCGCAACCGGCGCGGAATGGTCGGAATTGGAGGATGCTGAAACTTGGGCGTTCGCGGCTCCCACAGCGAACATCACTGCGGTTCCCAGAAAGGCGAAACCCCGCACAGGCGACAAACGAAAAGATGACATGGTCAAGACCTCAAGAACATGGAATTGACGTACGACTTGCACAGGCTCGTACGCTTCGGGCGTCGTTCGCGGCATCCACATGCGGACCCAAATGATTGATCTCGTCCCCAGGGGAATGCCATGGAGCGCTTCCCGATAACCACTTAGACACAATTTCCGCGCGGAGGTTGCGTACATCAACAACAAAGGCTGGAGCCAAAGCTCCAGCCTTTGTTGGATATACGACATTCGAATTCGTCAGCCCGTGAGTCAGCCCTGGATATCGAATTGCTCCGGATGCAGGGTGGCGTCGCTCTTGACGAGAATGTTCTTGCCGATGAGCTCTTCAAATTCCGTAAGCCAGCGCGCATTGTTGCCCTTCAACACCTTCACCGTCTCCGGGTTCACGCGCAGCAGCACGTCGGCGTTTTCGAAGTGCTTCCGCATCTTGCGCAGCTCGATGTAGATCTCGTTGCACACCGTGGTCGGGCTCTTGACCATCCCGGTCGCCTGGCAGGTGGGGCAGGGCACGCTGAGAGTGCGCTCCAACGATTGCTTCACCCGCTTGCGGGTGATGGCCACCAGTCCGAAATCATTGAACTGGAGAACCTTGGTTGGCGCGCGGTCGTTCTTGAGAGCCTCTTCGAGCGCCGCCATCACCTTGAAGCGGTTCTTGCGCTCATCCATATCGATGAAGTCGATGATGATGATGCCGCCCAGGTCGCGCAGGCGGATCTGGCGCACGATCTCGGGAATCGCGTCGAGGTTGGTCTTGACGATGGTGTCCTCAAGCCGCGCCGTCTTGCCTACGTACTTGCCGGTGTTGATGTCGATGGCCACCAGGGCTTCGGTCTGGTTGATGACAATCGAACCGCCGCTCTTGAGCCACACCTTGGAACGCAGCGCCTTGGAGATTTCGTCCTGTATGCCGAAATGCTCAAAGAGAGGAGTCTCCTTGGTGTAAAGCTTCACGCGCCGCACCAGGGTCGGTGAGAAGCGATTCAGGAATCGCACAATGCGCTCGTAGTCTTCCTGCGAATCTACCCAGATCGACGAGAAGTTCGCGCTTACCTGGTCACGCAGGATGCGCTCGATCAGCGACAGGTCGTGGTAGATCAGGGCCGGAGACTTGGAACTCTCGGAGCGCTGCTTGATCTCGTCCCAGAGGTGAATCAGGAAGCGCAGGTCGGAGCGAAGCTCCTCCTCCGATGCGCCCTCGGCCGCGGTACGAACAATGAAGCCGCCCGGGGCGTCGCCGCGCTCGCTGGTAAGAATCCGCTTCAGCCGCAGGCGTTCCTCGTCGGAAGCGATCTTGCGGCTTACGCCCACATGCGTCACCGTGGGCATGAAGACCAGGAACCGGCCCGGCAGGGCGATATGGCTGGTGATGCGCGCGCCCTTCTTGGCGATGGGCTCCTTGGCGATCTGCACCAGGATCTCCTGGCCCGGCTTCAACAGGTCGGAGATGATGGGCAGATCGGAGGTCTGCGCGGAACGGCGTGACGGAGGGCCTCCGCGGCGATCGTTCCTGCCGCCCTTGTCGCCTCGGCCGCCGCGGCGTCCGCGTCCGCCGCGCTCGCGCCGCTGCTGTCCGGTATCGGGTGCGGCTCCGTTGGTGGAGGGCTGGCCCTGCGCGTCGGCCGGCTCTTCCTCGTCCTCGTCTTCCTCGATGTCGAAGACCTCTTCGCCGTCAACTTCGCTGCTCTTGTCGTCGAAGTTCAACTGGATGCGGTGATCGAGATGGGCTTCCTGCAGCATCTCACCCAGTTCGCCGGAGCGAATCTGCGTGTGCAGCTTCTCTTCTTCCTCGTATTCGTCCAGGTCGCCGTCGTCGGTCCGGCTGTGGTGGCGCGGCGCGTCAAACTCCTCGCCTTCGATGACCTCCTCTTCCACCAGCCCGCTGCCTGGCGCGAACGCCGAGACCGAAGCGACGGTGGTGGGCACGGGTACCGCGACCGGCTCCGGATATTCCGGCGGGGGTGCTGGTTCCTCCGACTTCTTCTTTTTGCCGCCGATGCCAAACAGGCGGAATTCGCTGGGCGGCAAAGGATCGACATGGTGCGAAGCGCTGCGATCGGTCTCTGCGTCTCCGGCGTGCTCATGGCCCGTTTCGGGATGCTTCGGTTCCGGCTGGTCGGGGTCCGTCGCCAGAATGTGCGTGGGCTCGGCGATCACCTCGGTGGAGGGCTCGTGAATCGCCGGCTCGACGGGGTTCTGCGCGAAGTTGCTGTAATCACCCGGCTCTGTCCGTTCGCCGCTATGCTCCTCCTGGGCGTAACCCGCATCGGCAGCCGATTCGGTAAAGAAAGGATCCGCCTGGAAAGGATCAGAGCCGCCCGGCTCGAGGGAGGCGCCGGGTAGTTGCTCCTCGGGCTGGTCTTCTTCGACCAGGTCTTCGGTGACCAAATCCTGCGCCTCGAGGTATGGTTTTCCCGCTTCGACTTCCGCAGACTCTGCAGAGAAATTCGACTCCCCTTCCAGAGGGAGGGCCGGCGCGTAATCCACCGTCTCCGCGACGATCGAGTCTTCCCCGGCGGCAGCCTGAACCGCGTCAGAGAACACACCCTGTGGCTCGCCGTGCATCATTGCAGGCTTTTCGGGCTGGCGGCTCCGGTGACGTGAGATCGACTCACCGGGGAGCAGTCCGCTGCCATCCCACTGAATCGGACTCTCGATCAGCGAGGTGGGTTTGAAGGTGCTGGCTGGGCGAGGCGGAGCCGGCGGCTCGGCCTTCGCGGTGTCTCCCGCCGGCTCGCCACCATATTTGGACAGAGATTCACCGGGCAGAACAAACGGCGTGGATGTGCGCTCGGGGCGGTCAGAACGCGGCGCGCGCGGCTGAGTCCGCTCTTCCGGAACGCTGGCTGCCGCCTGAATCTGGGGAGCAACGGAAGGCTCTGCATCCGAAACCGGCTCCAGGTAAGTCTCGGCGGCGGCTTCGGTTTCGACGGGATCGGCCACCGGTCCGGCAGCGCTGCGCCCACCGCGCCGGCGGCGGCGTCCGCGCCAGCGCTTGGCGCCCGGCTCCCCGGAACCCTCATCGCCTTCTTCCCCATGTTCGGGTGCAGGCGCCTCCGGTCCAACCTGGTCTATATGTAACTGCTCGGTACCGGCCTCGACGGTCGACCGGCGGTCGCGGCCGGCCCGATCTCCGCTCCGGTCCTGATCGCCGCGGGCTGCTCGCGGTTCCTGTCTTGGTTCCTGTCGCGCTTCCGCACGGGACTCCGTCCGCGCATCCCCGCGCTGATCCTGCTTCGGGGCGCGGTCGCCGGAACGAACTTCGCGCGGAGCCTGGCTGCTTCCACTGGCCGCCGCCTTCTCCAGCTCGTCTGACTCCTCCGGATCTTCAAGCTCCAGGAAGTCGGTGACATACAGGAAAGCGTCGCGCTCCAGGCCAAGGTCTACAAACGCGGATTGCATGCCGGGCAACACCCGCGTCACGCGTCCGTTATAGATCGATCCAGCGAGGGTGTACTCGTTTTCGCGCTCGTAATAGATTTCTGCGAGCTGGTCGTCCTCTAGAATTGCAAGCCGCGTCTCATGCGGCGTGCTGGAAATACATATCTCTTTTGCCATCGTACCTTTCCGCCCGGCGGCGGTAACCAGCCGGGAACTGCGGCAGGGAAAGATGGAAGCGTTCGAGTCCGGAAGGGAAGGGGACGAAGAGGAAGGATGACCGGGGAGACGCCAGTGTTTCGAATGCCGCGCGGCAGCCGACCCCGAAGGGCGGTGAACCACGACGGCCAGCCCTGAATGCTGGCTGAACAAGCTGTCTAAGAGGGCGATCCGATTGCAGAAAGTTTGTGGCCGTCCTGAATGGCGTCCCCGGCGACTGATCTCTGTCGCTGGAGTGGAACCATGCCCACATCGACCAGAGGATCGACAAGAGCGGGGCCGTTACCCCGTTGGCGCTCGCACAGAGGAGGCGCATGATTCCAGAGGGGGTGGGAAGATCCCCGGAACTTGCGCTTTGTGTGCCAGTGATTGGCTGCCAACGGCACCGGAAATCCCGGCGACCTGTATTCGTCGCTGAAGATGACCGGTTTTCCCGTTTCTGCGTGCTCATGAACCCAACCTGCCGGGCCCGGAGTTCCATGCGAACCCTGGCCGGCGAATGATTAGAAATCTCTCCTGCCGATCCGGAACTGTCCGGGTCCGACAAGGAGCTAAACCCTTGAATTGCTATCAGTTTACAAACCGGCGCATGCGGACATTCATCGCCACGCCCAGCGCCAGGAAGGTAAACAAGACCGATGATCCGCCGTAGCTCATCAACGGCAATGGGATCCCGGTGACCGGCATAAAGCCTATGACCATGCCAACGTTGACCGCGATCTGGAAGGTCAACACAGCCACGATTCCCATGATAATAAGGGACCCGGGCAGGTCGGCGGCTGTCTGAGCGTTTTGAATCAAACGCATCAATACAAGGAAGTATAGCAGCAGCACGAAAACCGCGCCCAGGAAGCCGTGCTCCTCGCTGAACGCCGCGAAGATGAAGTCGGCATGAGGGATAGGCAGAAAGGCTCCCTGCGTCTGCGAGCCCTTCTCCGCGCCTTTGCCCCAGATTCCACCCGACCCCACGGCGATCTTGGACTGCAGGATCTGGTAGCCCGACCCTTTGGGGTCGCTGTCCGGGTCAATAAAGCTGGTGAGACGCGCCTTCTGATACGGCTTGAGCACCTTGCTGCTGTGCCAGACTCCCAGCACCAGGACCAGGCCGACGGTGGAGAGAATCAGCGCCTGTCGTATATTGATGCCGCCGAGGAACAGTCCCGCCACAAGGATAGGGGAATAGGTGAGCGCGGTACCCATGTCCGGCTGCAGCAGGACCAGCAACATCGGCGCCCCGATCAGGACAAATCCCTTGAATATCTCCTTCCAGGTGAATCCCCGCGCCCCCAGGTTAGCCACGTAACGCGCCATGGCCAGGATCAGCACCAGCTTGACCCACTCCGACGGCTGGAAGTGGATGGGGCCCATCTTGATCCAGCGGCGGGCGCCCATCTCCTTGTGCCCCACCAGCCGTACCGCGAGCAGCGATACCACGCTGATCCCGTAGGCCCACGGCACCCAGTCCAGCAGGCGGTGGTAGTCGATCTTGGCGAGGATGAACATCGATGCCAGACCACCGGCGATGAACATCAGCTGCTTGGTGTGGAACCCCGTGTACTTGGTGTGCAGCGTGGCCGAATAGATCTCCAGAACCGAAATCGTGCACAAAGTCAGCACGATCAGCAGCAGTCCCCAATCAAAGTCTCGGAAGCTCAGGAACCGCCGCACCGGGGTCATGGAACATTCCCGCGGCGCGGCGTTACGGGCGCTGCCGGTGCCCCGCTGCTCTTGGCCAGTTCGGGGGGAATCCCTGGGCCGGATCCGGGTTTGGCTCCGCCTTTCTGTACGGACGGACCCGCGGAAGCCGCCTGTTTCTCCGCCACGATCCCATGAGCATCCACCAGGAACCGGCCACCTTGCATGCGCGTGGCTGGCTCGCCGTCCTGGCCGGCGCCCTCTGCACCCGTCTGCGGAGCAGACCAGACCGCGCCAACCTCGACCGGAGCCGCGGCGGCCGGCATCTTGGGCGGCATCAGGTTATGCGCCAGGCGGCGCTGCTTCTCCACATAGGCCGAAACCACCTTGGCGCCGATGCGCGCCGGGTAGTAGCTGAAGCTGCCGTTCTGCCACAGCACCGCCACCACCAGTTCCGGATTGCGCCTCGGCGTCACGCCCACAAACCACACATTGGGCAGGGTCGAATGCGACTTCGCCACCTTGGTGTCATGGCCGACCACCTGCGCCGTGCCTGTCTTTCCGGCGAAATCGATGCCCTCGAGGTGCGCCGACCCGGCGGTGTGGAACGCGCCCGGCTGGGTAACCTCGGCCATACCGTCGGTGATCGTCGTCCATGTATCCGGGTCGATGGGGATGTAGGTCTGCCCCGACCCCGGAAAGCTTTCCTCAAGAGCGGTTCGGAACTGGAGCGGAAGCTGGTTGGGGAAGACCGAGTGCGGCCGCACCATGTGGCCGCCCGAGGCGATGCCGCCGATGATCCGCGCCAGCTGGATCGGGGTCGCCTGCACCGCGCCCTGCCCGATGCCCGACCGAAATGGTCTCCCCCGCGTACCATTTGCGATGGTAGTTCTTCATCACCCACTGGGCCGACGGCATCAGCCCCGGCTGCTCGCCAGGCAGATCGATGCCTGTCTTCTGGCCGTAGCCGAACGCCTGCGCGTACCTGGCGATGCGGTCGATCCCCAGCCGGTCTGCCAGCGTGTAATAAAAGGTGTCGCACGACATGGGAATGGCGTTATGGATGTCCACCATGCCGTGGCGTTCGTCGCAGTGGTAGAAGTGGCCGTAGAAGTTGGCGCCGCCGCCGCAGTTCACGCGCATGTTCTGTGCGATGCCTTCCTGCAGGCCCGCCACCGACATCAGGATCTTGAACGTGGACCCCGGCGCCAGCTGCGCCTGGATGGTCTTGTTCATCAACGGGTGATCGGGGTCGGTGATCAGCTTGTTCCAATCCGTGCGTCCGATGCGGACCGCAAACGCGTTGGGATCGAAGCTGGGGCGCGAAACCATGGCCAGGATCTCGCCGTTGCGCGGATCCATGGCGACGATCGCCCCGTTGCGGTTGCCCAGGGCCAGCTCGGCCGCCTTCTGCAGATCGTTGTCGATGGTCAGCTTCAGGTCCTGCCCGGGAACCGCGTGCTGGGTGCGCAGGTAGCCGACCTCCCGGCCGTGGCTGTCCACAATGACGTCTCGGGACCCGTCCTGCCCACGCAAAAGCTCGTCATAGGTCTCTTCCACGCCCGCCTTGCCGACCACGTCGCCCGGCTCGTAAGCTGCGTAGCGCGGATTGTTCAGGTCCTCTTCGCTGACTTCGCCGACGTAGCCGATCAGGTGCGCGGCGTAGCCGTCGCGCGGATAGAGCCGCCGCTCTTCGTCGATGGTCTCGAGTTCGGGCAGCTCGTTGCGATGGGCCTCGATAAAAGCCTGCTCGTCGGCGGTGATGTCCTGCTTGATCGGGATGGGCTGATACCCCGGTGCCGCGCGGTAGTGGCGCAGCGTGGCCTGCAACAGGTCGAGGTCCATATGCAGCCCCTGCGCGATCAGCGGCAGGTCGGCATCCACGTTGTGGCCCATTTCGCGGACCAGAAAGCACGAAACGGAGGGGTAATTGTCCACCACCAGGCGATTTTCCCGGTCAAAGAGCTTGCCGCGCGGGGCCAGGATGGGCACCTTGCGGATGCGATTCTGCTCGGCCAGCACGCGGAAGTTGCTCGCCCCCAGCACCTGCAGCCGCCACAAGCCCGCCGCCAGCGCCAGCATCATCAATAAAATGCCGTACTGCACCGCCGTGGATTTGATGGTGGAGAGCTTTTCGCCGCGGTTGGGGAGGTCAGACTGCATGGGGATTCGTCTCTCTTAGGATACAGCTTTATTGAATGACCGATGGAACGGAAATGGTTCCTGGAGGTCATGAATCGAATATGTCAATCCCGGATCTGGAACCGGTCGAGCAGCGGAAACACGAAGAGCGCGACCACCGAGTTGCCGATCGCGAGATACAGCATGTTCATCCAGTCCCATTGCAGCTCCAGCCCCAGCAGCACGCGGTTGATAAACACATCGATGAGGCTGCACAAAAGCGACAGCACAAAGTTGAGCATCAGCCGGATCAGAGTATTCTGCACGTCGATCCGAATGCCCACCGAAGCTGCCAGGTACCCTGCGACGGTTTTGGCGATCCCGTTGATCCCGATGGCCCGGCTGGTCAGGGCGTCCTCGAAGATGCCCATAAAGCCGCCCATGAACATGCCCTGAATGGGGCTGCGCCGCCCCAGCGCGAAGTAGACGGTGATCACCAGCGGCAGATCGAAGTAAGCCCAGCGCCCCATCACACGCGGCAACAGCGCCTGCAATACCAGAGCCAGCAGCGGGGCCGCCAGGTACAGCGGGGCAGGGTAGCGGTGAATCTCCAGATCCCGGCGGGTGTTCGCGGTAAGCACCGACATCAAGGATTCCTCGGATGGGCCGCGTCCGTCGCCGGCGTGGCGGGAGGCTTCGGCGCCGCCGGCTTGGGAGCGCTGCCGGGCAGGGAGTGCGGCCTGGCGTTGGAACCCGATGCAGGCGAGGTCTTCGTGCCCCGTGGCACGGCATGTCCGGTTTCACTCGCCGCTCCCTCGCCGCCGGCGGGAGCGCTGGATGGATTGTCTGCGCCGCCCGGGGTGAACCGGTCGGGATGCAGCGGAAGCGGCGGATGGGATACGGGATTGGGATTGGACGTGTCGAGCAGCGGCTGCTGATCGGCGGGCAGGTTGGGATCGATCAGCCCCGGCAGCCGTTCGGCCATGATCTCCGACGCCTTCTTCTTCTCCGCAAGGTCCGCCGCCTCGGCGCCCTTGACCGCTTCACTCTGGGCGATGTCCTTCTGCTGCTGGTCAGAGAAGCGCGGTTCGGTCGAGGTAATCACCAGCACCTCATCGAGGCGGTCCAAGTGCGCGGCCGGCTTGACGACGACGTCGATGAAGGCGTCGCGTTCCGGGTCGCGCACCACCTTTTCCACCACGCCCACGGCGAGACCCCGGGGAAAGATCTCGTCGCCGCCCGCGGTAAGCACTTTCTCTCCAGGCTGGATGCGCTGGTCGGCCAGGATGCCCACAATCTGCGGCTGGCCCGACGCGTTGCCGCGCAGAATGCCGCGGATGCGCGTGGTTTCGAGGATCACCCCGGCGCCGCTGCTCTGGTCGTTGATGGCCAGCACCTGCGCGGAGCGCGGATACACCTCGCGGATCTTGCCCACGATGCCGTCGGCCGTGATCACCGCCATGTCGCGGACCAGCCCGTAATCCTTGCCCTTGTCGAGATAGAAGACCCGCGACTGGTCTGACCCGCTGGACCCGATCACCTGCGCGGTCAGCGTCTTGTAGATGTATTTCTGCTGGAAGCCCAGCACCGCCTGCAGCCGTTCGCCCTGGCGCGCATCTTCAAGCAGGGCAGCCTGCTCCAGTTCGCAGCCGGTCGATGGTCTGTTGCAGATCCTTATTCTCCTGGCGCACATGGCGAAGATCGATCCAGTTCTCCCAAAAGCCGCCCACGCCGGTCTTCGACGTTTGCACCGCGCGCTCCGGCGGCGACACCAGCGCGTTGGCCCACAGGCGGATGAGCCGCACCCCGGAACCGTCCCCGCTGCCCAGGCTCAGGCGCCCGGTATCGGTGCGCCGCACCTGCACCGCAAGACCAATGATCTGCGCCAGCAGCAAAGCCAGCAGCACGAGCACGTTACGATAGCGGACGAAGAAGGAATCCATGACGGCCAGGGTTCAGGGATCGGGGTTCAGGGATCAGGGTTCAGGAATCAGGGTTCAGGGAACTCAAGTTTGAGGCTGCGATGGATCAAATTTATTCTCAGGACCTCGGTCGCCAGAGAGTCGGAGACTGATGCCTGACACCTGATCCCTGACAACTGATCCCTGACCCCTGTCCCTGGGTTAATCGATCTTGATCTTGCGCAGCAGCCGGAAGTCGGACAGCATCTTGCCCGTTCCCAGCACCACGGATGCCAGCGGATCGTCGGCCACCGAGACCGGCAGGCCGGTTTCCTCGCGAATGCGCTTGTCGAGATTCTTGATCAGCGCTCCGCCGCCGGTGAGCACGATGCCGCGGTCGGAGATGTCGGCGGAAAGCTCGGGCGGAGTGCGCTCCAGAGCGACGCGAATGGCATTCATGATCACCGCAATGCATTCGCCCAGCGCCTCGCGGATCTCGCTGTCGTCGATGGTGATGGTCTTGGGCACGCCCTCAATCAGGTTGCGGCCCTTGATCTCCAGCGTCATCGGCTTGTCCAGCGGGAACGCCGACCCGATCTCCATCTTGATGTGCTCGGCCGTCCGCTCGCCGATCAGCAGGTTGTACTTGCGCTTCAGGTAGTTGGTGATGGCCTCGTCCATCTGGTTGCCGGCCATGCGCACCGAGCGCGAGTAGACGATGCCGGAGAGCGAGATGACGGCGATGTCCGTGGTCCCGCCGCCGATGTCGACCACCATGTTGCCCGAGGGCTCGGTGATGGGCAGCCCGGCGCCGATGGCGGCCACCATGGCCTGTTCGACGAGATAGACTTCGCTGGCCTTGGCGCGATAGGCCGAATCTTCGACGGCGCGCTTTTCTACCTGCGTAATCTCAGAGGGCACGCCGATCACGATGCGCGGATGCACCAGCATCTTGCGGTTGTGCGCCTTCTGGATGAAGTAGTTCAACATCTTTTCGGTGACTTTGAAGTCGGCGATGACGCCGTCCTTCATCGGCTTGATGGCGACGATGTTGCCCGGCGTGCGGCCGAGCATGTCCTTGGCCTCTTTGCCCACGGCTTCCACTTCGCCGGTGTTCTTGTTGATGGCCACGATGGAGGGCTCGTTGACCACGATGCCTTTGCCCGCTGCGAACACCAGCGTATTGGCGGTGCCGAGATCGATCGCCAGGTCGCTCGAAAACATGCTGAAGAGCGAGCGAAGACCGTGCGAGCGCGAAGTGCGCGAGGGATAGCCGTTCGAAGACATTGGAAGCTTGGATCTACCTCAAGGTGTATTGTACGGCCAGTAAGAGAAAGCCGCACGGACGGCCCGGTCAGGGGCGAAAGGGCAAGCCGTTGCTATAAACTCTAATGTTTGCCGTAGTGTCAGCATACCGCAGTCCGGTCATTTTGAGGGTCTGCTATCGCACTCAAGTTATTCAACCGTCAGCCGGCGAACGTTGATCCGCTGGTCTGACAGGCGGGTCACGAGCAAAGTGTGTCGGGTCAGCCTGCTTCAGCAGGGACGTGCGAGTCTGACCCCTGAACCCTGACCCCTGAACCCTGACCCCTGAACCCTGCTTCGAGGTTTCGCAATGTCTCCCAAGTCCTATCTGAATCTGATCGGCGGCGAGTGGGTGCCGGCCCGCAGCGGCAAAACCTTCCAGAACATCAATCCGGCCGATCACAACGACATCGTCGGCGAGTTCCCGGCCTCCGTCAGCCGAAGACGTCTCCATGGCCGTCGCGGCAGCTAAAAAGGCCTTTGCCACCTGGCGCCTGGTTCCCGCGCCCAAGCGTGCCGAGATCCTCTACCGTACCGGTCAGCTTCTCCAGGAGCGCAAGGAGCAGTACGCCCGCGACATGACCCGCGAGATGGGCAAGGTGCTGGCCGAGACCCGCGGCGACGTGCAGGAGGCCATCGACGAAGCCTTCTATGTGGCCGGGGAAGGCCGCCGCCTCTTCGGCAAGACGACCCCCAGCGAGCTGCAGAACAAGTTCGCCATGAGCGTGCGCATGCCGGTCGGCGTGGTGGGCATGATCACCCCGTGGAACTTCCCCATGGCCATCCCGTCATGGAAGCTCTTCCCGGCGCTGGTCTCCGGGAACACCTGCGTCATCAAGCCGGCCGAAGACACGCCGCTCTCCACCTATAACCTTGTCCAGACGCTCGTGGACGCCGGACTGCCCCCGGGCGTGGTCAACATCATTGCTGGATTTGGCCCCGACGCCGGCGCGCCGCTGGTCGAGCACCCCGACGTCCGCGCCATCAGCTTTACCGGATCGAGCGAGATCGGCTCGCTGGTCGCGCAGCGCGCGGCGGCCAACTTCAAGCCGGTTTCGCTCGAGATGGGCGGCAAAAACGCCCAGATCGTGCTCGACGACGCCAACCTCGACCTGGCCCTCGACGGCGCTCTCTGGGGAGCCTTCGGAACCACCGGGCAGCGCTGCACCGCCACCAGCCGCATCCTGCTGCAGAAGGGAATCGCCGCCGAGTTCACGGCGCGCCTGGTCGAGCGGGCACAGAAGCTGAGGGTCGGCAGCGGCCTCGATGCCAGTGTCGAAGTCGGCCCGCAAGTCAACCAGCAGCAGATCGAGACTTCCAAGAAATACGTGGCGATCGCATTAGCGGAAGGAGCGGAGTTACTGACCGGCGGCGTTCCTCTGCAAGAGGGCGAACATCTCAACGGCACCTTCTTCGCTCCCACGGTCTTTGGCGGCGTCACCCCCAACATGCGCATCGCCTGCGAAGAGGTCTTCGGCCCGGTGGTCAGCCTGATCGAGTTCGACACCTTCGAGCAGGCCATCGAGATGGCCAACTCTATCCAGTACGGCCTGTCCACGGCGCTCTACACCCGCGATGTGAACCGCGCCTTCGCCGCCATCCGCGATCTCGAAGCCGGCATCACCTACATCAACGCGCCCACCATCGGGGCCGAGGTCCATCTGCCGTTTGGCGGAGTCAAGCAAACCGGCAACGGCCACCGCGAAGGCTCCGAGGCCATCGACTTCTACACCACCTGGAAGGCGGTCTACGTCGATTACAGTGACAAGCTGCAGCGCGCCCAGATCGACAACGCGGAATAGAAGCCTTGTGGCCACGCCCGACGCATCTGGGACCAGGCCGTCCAGGACCAGGCCGTCCGGGACCAGGCCGTCCGGAGGCCCGATGCCCTATGCTGGGCGTGCGGGTTCGAGGTGAAACATGCTCAGTCGCCGCCAGTTTCTTGCCATATCCGCTGCCGGGGCAGCGTATGCGGCGTCCCCGTCCGCCCTGCAGGCCGCCACCACCCGGTCGGGCCTGGAATTCGGGGTTCAGCTGTATACCGTGCGCAATCGCATCAAGGATCTGGGCGCTACCCTGCGCCTCATCCACTCCATCGGCTACGCCACCGTGGAGACCTTTCCCCCCGTCTACGACCGGCCCGCCAAAGAGTTGAAGGCCCTGATCAACGCCTGCGGCCTCACCGCCCCCAGCGGCCATTTCGACTACGCCACCCTCGAAGGAAAGATCGGATACGCGGCGGAACTGGGCCTCGAATACATGATCTGCCCCGGGATTCCGGAGCCCATGTGGAGTTCGCTGGACGGCTTTCACCGGGCCGCGGATTATCTGAACAGAATCGCCGTCCGCGCCCATGCGGCGGGACTGAAATTCGGATATCACCCCCTGAATTACGAGTACAAACCGCTGCCGGGCGGCCGCGGCTTTGACGTCCTGATGCGCGAATTCAACCCTGCGATCAGGCTGGAGCTCGACATCTACTGGGCCGTCGAAGGCGGCCAGGACCCGCTCGCGCTGATGCGGCAAAATCGGGAGCGCCTGGCGCTCATTCACATCAAAGACCGCAAGCCTGCGCAGGGATTCTCCTACAATCCTTTGAAAGCGGCCGCGCATAACTTCACCGAGGCCGGTTCCGGAACCATCGACTGGAAGGCGGCGCTGGGTGAGGCGCGGCGGCTCGGAGTGACCCAGTTCTATGTCGACCAGGACGGCTCCGACCTGCCTGTCGAACAAAGCCTGCGGGTCAACTGGAACTATCTGTCCCGGTTGGCCGTCTGATCGAAAAAGTCCGGTCAACGGAGTCGATGCTCTCTCGTCTAACGTCAAGAAGGTGTGACTGCTGATCCTTATGCGGAATCAAACTGCTCTCCCCCTTGCTCTCACCACGCTCGCCGCCTGCGCCCTGTCCCTCGCCGGCTACGGTCAGCAACCGTCAGAGCCGCCTGCCGCCACGCTCAAGATCCAGGCGCGCGAGGTGATCCTGCCGGTCACCGTGCGCGACAAGCACGGCGCGCTCGTAACCAGCCTGCAGAAGAGCGACTTCAGCCTCACCGATGAGGGTCGGCCACAGACCATCAAGAGCTTTACCCGCGAGACCAATCTGCCCTACCGGATCGGCCTTCTGGTCGACACCAGCCGCAGCGTGAGCGGGGCCCTGGACAGTGAGCGCAAGGCCGCCGACAAGTTTGTGGACCAGTTGCTGCCGGACTCGCCGGGCGAAGCCAAAGTCCAGCCCGTCAGTGCGCCCGCGGACAAGAATCAGCCCGCTGGGAGTCAACCCAGTATGGACCCCACCGGGAAGAACCAGGCCTTCCTCATCCACTTTGACCGGGAAGTGGAACTGCTGCAGGATTTCACCAACTCCGCGGCCAAACTGCACCACGAGCTGGATGAGATGGGACCCACGCGCCAGGCGCAGAACGACAGCCAGGGCCCTGAGACGACCGGCGAAGATCGCGACAGCCGTCAGCACAGTAGTAGCCGGGGCGGTACCCAGCTTTATGACGCCATCTACCTGGCTTGCGACGAACTGATGGCGCCCAAAGACGGCCGCAAGGCGTTAGTGATCTTCTCTGACGGAGTCGATCGCGGCAGCAAGGAGCGTCTGCCGGAGGCGATCGACGCCGCCGACCGCGCCAATGTCGCGGTCTACACCATCTACTTCAAAGGCGAGCAGGAGCGGAGCGACAACTTCGGCAACCCTGGCGGCCGGCGTGGCGGCATGGGCGGCGGCTGGCCCGGCGGCGGAGGAGGGTACCCCGGCGGTGGCGGCTATCCCGGCGGCGGCCGGCGCGGCGGCAATCCGGGATCGAGCGAGCCGGGCGTAGACGGCAAGAAGATCATGCAGCAGATCGCCGCCCGCACCGGAGCCCATGCCTTCGAGGCCAAAAAGAAGGAAGACCTGGAGCAGATCTACAACCTGATCAACGAGGAATTGCGCGGCCAGTATGTGCTCACCTATTCGCCCGACAAGCTCGATCCGGATGGCAGCTTTCACAAGGTGTTAGTGAAAGCCAATAAGGACGATCTGACCGTGGTCACGCGCGAGGGATATTTCGCCCCGGACTCGAGCAAGTAGCAGTCCGGTTTCCGGCGGCCTAAAACTCTCGTTAAGGCCTTCTCTTCGTCTAAGCTGACATGATGCGAAGGGCCGCGTGAGCATGCATTCCCGAGCGACGGTGCTCGCTGCCATGACTCTCGCGCAGCTCTCGCCGGCTCAGACCCCTGCTGCGCAGAATAAGTCCGGCTCCGTTCTCACCAGCCAGACCTCCGTTGTCCTCGTTCCGGCGCTGGTGCGTACCAAATCCGGAGCCATGGTCTACACACTGAAGGCCGATGATTTTGTGGTCACCGACGACGGTGTCGCGCAAAAACTCACCCTCGAGCCGGACACCGGCCGCGAACCGCTTGCCCTGGTCGTCGTGGTCGAAGTCGGGGGCGCAGGCGCACGCCAGTTTCAGAACTACAGCTCCATTGCTCCCCCGCTGGCGCCGATGCTTGCCTCGATTGTCGGCGACGTCCCACACAAGGTTTCGGTGGTCACCTTCGACAGCCACCCAACCTTGCTGCAGAGGTTTACCTCTGACACGGAAGAAGCCACCGCCGCGCTCATGACGCTTCGTCCAGGCTGCACGCGCCAGCACCACATGGAAGACTGCGAATACCCGGGCGCCGTGCACGATGTCCCCCTGGGGGATAATGGCGCGGCCATTCTCGACAGCCTGGAGTATGCTGTCGGCCTCCTCCGCAGTCAGCCCATCGGCTACCGCCGCGCGATTCTGCTCATCAGCGAAACCCTCGATCGCGGCAGCGAAACGACTGTAGAACAAGCCGTCCGGGACATCACCGACACCAACACCACGATCTATGGCATCGGATTTTCCACCGCGAAGTCGGAGTCGGCGCATTACGCCGCCCGGCAGTTGCCCACCCAGCCGAGTGGAAGACCGTCCGGAATCTTGAGCCTTGAAGAGCACCATCCCAACCCGCCCCACGGCTGCATGGGGAAAGACCCGCACCCCGATTCCGATGGCGCAACAAATCGCTGGGCGCAGGCCTATGATTGCCTGGCGCAGCTCGCGCCCCCGCTCACATTCGCCAAAATGGCGGCCATTGCTACGGTCGACGGCCTGCGCCGCAATATCCCCGAAACCGTAACCCACCTTACCGGCGGCGAGTACTTCAAGTTGACCGACGCGAAGAGTCTCGAACGAGACCTCGCGACGATTGGCAATCACCTGCCCAACCGCTACGTGCTCAGCTTCCATCCCGCGGCGCCACACCCTGGCTTGCACGCCATTGCCTTGAGCGTGCCCAACTACAAAGGGCTCGAAGTCACCGCCAGAACCCGCTACTGGGCTGATGCGCCAAAGTCACCCCCGCCCGGTCATTGAGGGCCTGTTGAAGGAGGCGATGCGGAGCGAATGGGCCGCTCTAGCCGCCGATCAGCTTTGAACCCCACACCAGCAGAACGATGCCGATCGCGATGCGATAGATGGCGAAGATGGTGAAGCCGTGCTTCCGCACCCACATCAGGAACCACTCCACCACGCCGAAGGCCACGATGAATGAGACCACGAAGCCGATGGCCAGGACGATCCAGCGGTCGCCGGTCATGGTCACGTGAGCCGCTGCCTGTCCCGCCGCAACCGCCGACTTGCTGGGATGGATCTCCTTGAGCAGATCGTAGCCGGTGGCCGCCAGCATGGTTGGAATCGAGAGCAGAAAGCTGAATTCCAGCGCCGTGGGCCGGTCCATGCCCACCAGTTGGCCCGCCGCGATGGTCGACATCGACCGCGAGGTGCCGGGGAAGATCGCCGACAGCGACTGGCACAGTCCGATCCAGATCGCCTGCGGCAGCGTCATCTCCTCGACGTGAATCGTATTCGGCTCAAAACGCGAGGCCCAGGCATCGATGGCCCACATGAGGATGCCGCCCACCAGCAGCGCGATGGCGATCACGGTGAGGCTGCCCAGGTTTTTGTCGCTCCACTTCTTCAAGAGCAGCGCCGGAATGGAAGTACAGATAAAAGCGAGAATGGTGAGTGACAAGGGATGGGTGATGAAGTTCCGGTCATGCCGCTCGCCTCGCGGAAACGTACGCAGAAATTCAAGAATGCGGCCCAGGTAAAGCAGCAACAGCGCCAGGATCGCGCCCGCCTGGATCACGATCGTATACATCTTCCAGTACGCATCATCGAGCGGAATTCGCATCATCGCTTCCGTGATGCGCAGGTGCGCGGTAGAGCTGACCGGCAAAAATTCGGTCAAACCTTCAACAATCCCCAAGATGACAGACTGGATGTAGACGTTCAAAAAGCCTCCGCAATGCGCTCTGGTCGGTTCTCGCGGCGTGCAGTCATGGGCACGAGAAGCCTGCTTCGATGATAAAGCCACGCAGCGGCGAGGATTCGGGGCAGCGTCCGCCGATCAGATCCGGTCCGAAGTCCAGCAATGCAACATCTGGTGAAGTCCGCGCTCACTGGCGGTCGATGCCGTAGACGGGAATCCCCTGGTCCAGCTTGAAGACGATCGCCGCCGCGCGAGTCGCATAATCCGACTGCGGGAACTTGTCCTTGAGCCTGCCCGCCAACTCGTGTGCGTGTCCCTTGGCCTCGTCGGCCTTCTTGTCGCTGTTGTCGGCGCCGAACATATCGACCAGCGCGGCCTGGCGGTATGTGGCCTCATAGAGTGCCTGCGCGGTGCGCGGGCCGTCGGGATACTCGGACGCGTATTTCTCGTACAGCTCCGCCTCCTTTTCCGGACACTTTTCCTGACCCTGCCAGTCGCCGCACAGCTTGTTGTCGATCATCTCGTAAGCGGCGAGCGCGGCCTGCCGGGTGCGCGGATAAAACTTGAGGATCTTCTTCATCTCGTCTTCGTCCAGCTCTTCGCGCATGTAGGCTTCTCGCTCATGGGCGGAGGGCCGTGAGGCCGCATCGGCCTTCTGCATCTGCCACAGGATGTCGGCAGCGCGCCAGGCGGCCTCGGCCGCCAGCGGGGAGTTGGGGAACATCTCCACCAGCCGCCGATAAAGCAGCCGCGCCGTCTGCGCCGCGTGCGCCGGGCCGCGCGGGTCGCTGGCCAGGGCCTCCTCGTTGGCTGCCTCGCCCATGAGAATCTGGTCCCCGTTGGGCGTGGTTTCGATCACCACGCCGCGGGCCTGCATCCATCCCGAGACGGGCGGGGGCGTATCCGACGCCGAGGCGATCAGAGGCGCATCGGTCTGGCTCACCTCCTGAATGTCGGTGTTGGCGTAGACACGGATCCACGGGCCGCTCTTTTCCGCCACCACCATCTCGCGGCCCGGCTGCACCCGGTCGACCTTTTGCGCGCCCTGGTCCGGGGAGACATAAAGCCAGGTCACGCGCAGCGCGGTGGCCCGCGGGCCCGCGAGGGGCTTCTGCAGGTTGTCCTTCTTCTGCTTTTGTGCGGAGAGAGGTACGACTGCGACGACCAACGCGAGACTTAAGCCCAGAATGCGGCGAGGAAACATGCGGCTCTTCATCAACCGAATCATATTCGATAGACGACGGCAGCGGACGAAGTGTACCGCCTACGACGCTTCGGTCAGCACCTCGGCGAGCAGGGCGGGATCGACATTGCCGCCGCTCACGATCGCAACAGCTTTGCGGTAGGGCGGCAATTGCGCGGCATGGAACAGCAGGGCCGCCGTCGTCACTGCGCCGCTCGGTTCGGGAACGATGCGCGCCGTGGCGACGATGGCGCGCATGGCAGCGCGGATCTCCGCCTCGGTCACGGTGATGATGCCGTCAACATAAGCCTGGATATGCGCAAAATTGCGCACCCCCACGCTTTGCGTTCGCAGACCATCGGCAATCGTCCTGCTGGTCATCTCCGCCGGCCAGGTAACGATCTTGCCGGTTCGAAAGCTCTCCGCCGTGTCCGCGGCCAGTTCTGGCTCCACGCCGATCACCTTGGCCTCGGGCCGCAGCAGCTTCACCGCGGTCGCGGTTCCGCTCAGCAGTCCGCCGCCCGAGACGGGCGACAGCACCAGGTCCACGTCGGGAATGGCTTCGACGATCTCCAGCCCGCAGGTGGCCTGCCCGGCGATGATCTGTTCATCGTCGTAGGGAGGAATCACCACGTACCCGTGCTGGCGCACCAGTTCCTCGGCCTTGGCCAGACGTTCGCTCGACGCCACGCCCACATCCACGATCTGCGCGCCCAGCGCCAGCGTCGCCGCGCGCTTGATCGCGGGAGCGTTCGAAGGCATCACGATC
Organism: uncultured Acidobacteriaceae bacterium; assembly: GCA_963737665.1. Taxonomy (GTDB): domain Bacteria; phylum Acidobacteriota; class Terriglobia; order Terriglobales; family Acidobacteriaceae; genus Telmatobacter. The sequence continues at coordinate 83,201 of CAVTTW010000008.1, read as the reverse complement.
ACCGCCTTCGCCCCCACCGCACGGGCGGCGTAGGCCACGCCCTGGGCGTGATTGCCGCTCGAATACGTGATGACCCCGCGGGCGATCTCGGCCTTGGTCAACTGCAGAATCTTGTTGGCCGCGCCGCGCAACTTGAAGCTGCCGATGGGCTGCAGGCTCTCCGCCTTGAGGCGGATTTCGCCTTTGACCCCCGGAAAGGGCGCCCGCACCAGCGGTGTCTTCACCGCGATGCCGACAATGCGCGCCGCCGCGCCGGTGATGGCTTCAATGGAAACGAGGTCCCGTGTCGCTGTGTTCATGGCAAATACTTCTGTGGAATCGGCTCCGCGGGCGTTTCCGCCTGCCACAGGATCTGGGTGACTCGCCAGCGCCGGCCGTCGTTGACTGCCTGGATGCTGTTGACGCCACGGCTCACCGCTTTTCCGTCCGCGGTGCCGCGAATCTCGTACGTCGTCCACAGCTGCCGCCATGTGCCCATACGTCTCCGAGGCCACCTTGATCTGCTTTTCGTAGAACGTGCCGCTTCCACGCTTTTTCACCGCGTCGATCCATTCATCCACGCTGAGGGAATGGAGTCCGAAGACGCCTTCGTGCGACTTGATCACCGGGGCCAGGCGGGCGTCGGAGTAAAGCAACTGGCGCATGCAGGCGCGATCTTTGTCGGCGTGCCCGCTGATGGCGTCATCGAGCGCCGCAACCAGCTCGTCCAGGGTTCTGGACGGCAGACAGGTGACAGGCTCCTGTGCCTGCGTGGCAGGCGGCGCCGCAGGGGTTGCCGGCGCATTGGTTTGCGCAAAGCAGGCAGCGGAAAACAGGCCGGCGCTCAAGGCGAGCAGGAGTGCGATGCGTCTCATACCGGGATTCTACAGAACCACCGCCGCCTCGCAGAGTGAATCGCAGAGTGATTCGCTCCGGGCCGGCGCGCGATTGAATCCGGAAAGCTGATCAGATCTCCAGAATGACGGGCATGATCAACGGCCGGCGGCCCGTGGTCTTCTGGATCAGGCGCTTCAACTCCACGCGCACCTTCTCCTTCACCATGCCATAGTCGGTCTTCTGTTCGCCGCTCAGGCCGTCAAGCGTCTTCAGCATCACCTCGCGCGCCTGCTCGGTGATGTCGGCGCCGCCAAAGCCGCGCATCACCACCTCGGGCGCCCGCTCCACCGCTGCCGGTCCGCTTGTTGATGGCCAGAACGGCCAGCACGATGCCGTCTTCGCTGAGAATGCGCCGGTCGCGAATCACCAGGTCTTCCACCACGTCGATGCTGCGAGCCGGAATCGATCAGCACGCGGCCGGCGGTGACCTTGTCCGTCTTGCGCGCATCGTCCTTGTCGAGTTCCAGCACGTCGCCGTCTTCAATCACGATGGCGTGCTCCACCGCGCCTGTTTCCATGGCCACCTGCGCGTGGCGCCGCAGGTAGCGGTAGTCGCCGTGCACCGGGACAAAGAACTTGGGCCGGACCAGATTGATCAGCAGGCGCATCTCTTCCTGGCTGCCGTGGCCGCTGACGTGGATCAGCCCGTGCGACCCGTCGTCGTAAATCACGTTGGCGTCGCGGCGATACAGGTGGTCGATGACGCGGAAGATGCCCTTTTCGTTGCCGGGAATGATGCGCGAACTCAGCACCACCGTGTCGCCCTTGTCGATGTGCGCGTGCTTGTGGTTGTCCACCGCCGCGCGGCTCAGGGCGCTCATGGGCTCGCCCTGCGTGCCGCTGATCAGGACCAGCAACTGGTCGACCGGATAGTCGCGCATCTGGCCGGGATTGATGACCAGCCCGGTCGGGACATCGAGGTAGCCCAGGTCCTGCGCGATCTCCGTGCTCTCCACCATCGACCGCCCGATGATGGCCACCTTGCGCTTGTGCTCTTCGCGCCAGCTCCATGGCGATGCGGATGCGGTAGATCGACGACGAAAAGCAGCTGAAGAAGAGCTTCTTGTTGGCGCGCGAAAAGATCTCGTCCAGCCGCGGCCGCACCGCCCGTTCGCTGGGCGTATAGCCGGACCGCTCGACGTTGGTCGAGTCCTGCAGCAGGGCCAGCACGCCGCGCTTGCCGTATTCGGCAAAGGTGTGCAGGTCAAAGGCCTGATCGTCGAGCGGCGACAGGTCGATCTTGAAGTCGCCGGTATGAATCACCACGCCCACCGGCGTATCGACCGCCAGCGCCACGCAATCCACCAGCGAATGGGTCACGCGGATGGGCTCGATCGTGAACGGGCCGACGGTGAATTTTTGCTTTGGGCGTGATCTCGATCAGCGTGGTCTCGTCGAGCAGGTGATGCTCTTCGAGCTTGCCCTCGACGTAGGCCAGGGTGAACTCGGTGGCATACACCGGCACCTTGATCTCGCTCAGCATCCAGGGCAGGCCGCCGATGTGGTCCTCATGCCCGTGGGTAAGGATGATGGCACGAACATGCTTCTTGTTTTCAACCAGATAGGTGATATCGGGCACGACGATATCGACGCCCGAGCAAGCTCCGATTCCGGAAACATCAGGCCGGCGTCGATCACGATAATGTCGTCTTCCCAGCGCAGCGCCAGGCAGTTCATTCCGAACTCGCCCAGTCCGCCAAGGGGGATGATTTTCAGCTTTTTTGTCTGCATTCTGTCAGAAATGATGCTAACACCGGTGAAGCGGGGAGCAGGGATCAGGGATCAGGGCAGTCAGGGATCAGAGGATCAGGTATTAGGGATCAGGGATCAGGGGTCAGGTATCAGGGATCAGGTATCGGAGATCAGGGGTCAGAGTCCAGCGGTCCCCATCTGTTTGACGGTTGCCGGCCTGCGACCCTGACCCCTAACCCCTAACCCCTAACCCCTGATCCCTGATCCCTGACCCCTGACCCCTGACCCCTGAACCCTGACCCCTGTCCTTCGCTATAATCGGGCCCGTTGGCATTGAGGTCTTCTGGTGAGAATCTTTGGAACTTTGGCTTTTGTGTCGCTGCTGGTGATGGGGACCGCGAACGCTCAGAAGCGCCCCTGCGAATCCCCCGGCCTGAACGATCCGTTCCTCGGAATCCAGACCATCCGCCTGTGGCCGGGCGACGCTCCCGAAGCCAAGGGCAATGCCTGCGAGGATATCCCCACGCTGACCATCTTTGCCCCCCAGCAGGGCCACGAAAACGGGTCCGCCGTGGTGGTTTTGCCGGGCGGGGCCTATGCGGGACTGGCCGCCAATCTCGAGGGGCGGCAGGTGGCCGACTGGTTCACCGCGCGGGGCTTTCGCGCCTTTGTGCTGCAATACCGGCTCAGCTCCAATGGCTACCTTCTTCCGGTTCCGCTGCTGGACGCGCGGCGGGCGGTACAGACGGTGCGGGCGCGCGCGGCCGACTACAAGATCGATCCCAACCGCATCGTGATCATTGGATTTTCAGCGGGCGGCCATCTGGCCGCGCTGGCCTCGACACAGTTCGTTCCCGGCAAACCAGACGCCGAAGACCCGATCGAACGGGCCTCCAGCCGGCCCGACTACGCGGTGCTGGGCTACCCGTGGATCGGCGCCATCACCACCGATACCTCGCACCTGAGCTATTGCAAACTGTTCAACGTCATGGACCGCTGCGAGGCACTGCGGCTGGCGTACTCCCCTGACCTCTTCGTCACCAAAGAGACCCCGCCGACCTTCTGGTATCACACCTTCAACGACCAGACCGTACCCGTCGAGCAGGGATTGCGCTATTACGAGGCGCTGGTGAAGGCCGGTGTTCCTGCGGAAGCGCATATCTTCGCCAACGGCCCCCACGGAACGGGCCTCGGCAAGAGCGACCCGTCGCTCGATCAGTGGCCGCACCTGCTGGAGAATTGGCTGCGCGCCCAGGGCCTGCTGGCAGCGAGCAAGGCGGAAGCGAAGCCCTGATTCGTCTGGTTTCGCTGGGTCAGGCAGCCCAAAGCTTCCTGCGTTTTCAATCAGCACGTCGAGTGAGTCTTCGGCGCCGCGATGCTCGTCCGTATACCATCCATTCCTATGTGGGCGGACGTGTCGCCGAAGCCGCTCTCCCTCTGTCAAACCCATCTTTCTCTGGAGGTTTTTCATGAAGGCACTCCATCGACTCGGACTTTGCGGCGTAGTTCTTGCAGCTTTGTTGCTTTTCTCCGCGCGCAGCTCCGCCCAGGACACGCAAACTCGGGACACACGAAATCAGGACACGAGAAACCCGGACGCGAGAAACCAGGCACAGCCGCCGGCAGCCGGGACAGAACGATGACCAGCATAAGAACAACGACAAAGACAACGCGCCGGTGCCGCCGGAGAAGCCCTCGATTACCCACCATGAGATGACGCTGGGAGGCAAGACCCTGCGCTACACGGCAACCGCGGGGACTTTGATCATCCGCGACGAAGAGGACAAGCCCTACGGCAGCATCTTCTACGTGGCCTACACCCTGGATGGCTCCGACGCCAAGGCGCGCCCGCTGAGCTTTCTCTACAACGGCGGCCCCGGATCGGCGACGCTGTGGCTGCACATGGGCTCGTTTTCACCCGTCCGCATCACGACCGACAGCCCCAATGCTACCCAGGGACCGCCCTTCAAGCTGGTCTCCAATGAATATTCCCTGCTGGACAAGACCGACCTCGTTTTTATCGACGCACCGCTCACCGGCTACTCGCGCGCCGCGGGCAAAGGGACGCCCAAGGACCTGACCGGCGTGGACCCGGACCTGCACGCCTTTGATCGCTTCATCATCCGCTACCTGAGCGTGAATCAGCGCTGGAACTCTCCCAAGTTCCTCATCGGCGAGTCGTATGGGACTACGCGTTCCGCCGCCCTCGCCGACATGCTCGGCAACGACGGCGTGCAATTGAACGGTGTGGTGCTGATCTCGTCGATTCTCAACTACAACATACGTGCCGGCGGCTATGACCTGCTGTACATCGGCAATCTGCCCAGCTACGCCGCGGCGGCCTGGTACTTCAACAAGATTCCCAACAAGCCGCCGGATCTGGGCGCATGGGTGCAGCAGGCGCGGGACTTCGCCTCCGGCCCCTACGCGCATGCCCTCTTTGCCGGCGACAGCCTCCCGGCTGCCGAACTGGATTCGGTCGCCAAAGATGTCAGCCGCTTTACCGGCCTCAGCGTGGATTACGTGAAGGAGGCGAACCTGCGCATCTCCCCCAGCCGCTTCCGCAAGGAGGTGCTGCGCGACGACCGCAAGACCCTGGGCCGCTATGACATGCGTTTTGAGGGGGCGGATCTGGACGCGGCGGGCGAAAACCCCAGCTACGACCCCTCCGATACGGGGATTAGCGGGGCCTTTGTAGCCGCTCTGCACGACTATCTTGAAGGGGAATTGAAATACCAGAGCACCGACACCTATCGCCCCACGGCCTACGGCCTCGTGCAATGGGAATGGAAGCACCGGCCCACCAGCGGCGCTCCGGGCATGGGGCAGGGCGGCGAGCAGTCCCAGCCGTATGTCGCCGCGGACCTGGCCAGCGCCATACGCAAAAACCCGCACTTGAAGGTGTTTTCAGCCAACGGCTACTTCGACCTGGCCACGCCGTTCTTCATTACCGAATACGACCTGTCCCACATGGATCTGCCCGCGGAACTGCGTGGAAACGTGCAGTTCGGCTACTATCCGTCAGGCCACATGATCTATCTCAATGTGGAGGCTCTGCACAAGCTGAAAGACGATCTGGCGACGTTCATTACGAACGCCCAGAAGTAAGCTATGTCGGCTGCGCGACATACTCAGCAAGAAACTGTCATCGAATAAATTTGCCCCGGAAATTAAGAGGCGGGCTGACCGGAGTCGGGAGTGGAAGGATATCCCGATACCGGCCGCCCGCTGGACCCTGAACCGGGTCTAGGTGGTATGTTTAGTTTAGGCCTGTTTGAACGGAAAGCAAGCTATTTTTTCGAATCATCTCCCCGAATCGTGACCGCAGTCACAGGTGCCCGCCCAAACCGCTCCGGCGCGTTGACTTGAGTGGTCTGCCCTGATACAAAAAAGTGTTCCTTACGAAACGAGATCCGAACTAACCGCCTGATCGAAACCGATTATCCAGCATGGAAGAAATACTTCAAACAGTCGAGACACTTCTGCTCGGTTCCATACCGACGGTTTTGCTCTTCATCGTATTGGTGTTGTGCTACCAGTTCCTGGTGCAGGGGCCTCTGACGCGGACCCTGAAGGAGCGGCGCGCGCGCACCGAAGGCGCCGTCGAGGATGCGCACAAGGCCATTGCCCTGGCCGAGGCACGTGCCAACGAATACGCCAACAAGCTGCGCCAGGCGCGGGCGGAGATCTTCAAGCTGCGCGAGCAGCGCATCAAGCAGTGGAACGCGGAGCGGGATACGGCGCTGGAGGCGGCCCGCAAGGCCGCTGGACTGAAAGTGGATCAGGCCAAGGCTGAGCTCGAGGCGGAGGCCGGCAATGCCCGGCAGACGATCCAGGCGTCGGCAGGGGACCTGGCCAGCCGGGTCGTCCGCGCGGTTCTGCCGCTGGCCGCCGGGGGTACGCGTTGAGAATCACGTTGCCGCATCTACGGTTCCCCTCGCGGATCCTTTGTTTGGCATTGTTGGCAGCGCTGACCGGCGGTATCGCGATCGCCCCAATTCAGTCCCTGTCGCAGGAGACGGCTCCAGCCGCGCCTGCTGAGCCGGCCGTGAAGGCGCATACGGGGCCGGGGCTGGGTGCAGAGATCTCGCCCGGGCAGGTCAAGAAGGAAGAAGCCGAGGAAGACAACGTCTACCGGCACACGCCGCTGGTGCAAAAACTCGCCAACACCTTTCATCTGGACATCGAGACCACGGCGCGGCTGTTCGAGTTCATCAACTTCGCCATCATCGCGCTGGCCATCCTCATTCCGCTGGTGAAGTTCCTCCCCAGGGTGATTCGCCAGCGGCAAGATCACGCTCAGTCAGAACCTGGAATCGGCGCGCAAGACCACGCAGGATGCCAATACCCGGCTGAGCGCCGTGGAAGCGCAGCTCTCCCGGCTGGACGAGGAGATTGCCAAAATCCGCGCCCAGGTAGAAGCGGAAAGCCGGCAGGACGAGGCCCGCATCAAGGCCGCCATTGAAGAGGAGAGCGCCCGCATCGTCGCTGCCGCCGAGCAGGAGATTTCGGTAGCCGCAGCGCAGGCCAAGCGCGGGCTGCGCCACTTCGCCGCCGATCTGGCCATCGAGCAGGCCGCCAGGCAGCTGGTTTTGACCCCGGAGACGGACCGCGCCCTCATCGCCGAGTTTGTCAGTGAGGCCACGCAGGGCGGGAGCGCCAATGGGATGACTGGAAATGGTTCGTCGGGGAGGAAGAACTGATGGCCGCCTTCGTGTCCCGATACGCCAGAGCCTTTGCCGACGTGGTTGCCTCCGCCAAGCTCGATCCCGCGGCAATCGACGGGCAGCTCACGGACTTTCTCGCCACCTGGGATGGCAGTGCCGAACTGCGCGAAGTGTTTGCCAATCCGGCCGATTGCGGCTCCGCAAAAGGTGGCGATTCTCGACAAGCTGAACGCAAAGATGGGCCTGCAGCGCGAGCTGCGCAACCTGATCGCGGTGCTCATCAACAACGATCGCATCGCCGACGTGCATGAGGTGGTTGCCGGCTACCGGGCGGAGATGCAGGAGCGGCAGGGCATTCGCCAGGCGGAGATCGTGACCGCGCGCGAGTTGACCGAGCCAGGAACGGGATTCGCTGGTCGCGGGAGTCGGCAAACTGGCGGGCTCCGCAGATCCAGGCCACCTTCAAGCTCGACGAGAGCATCCTCGGTGGGACGGTGGTGCGGATCGGATCGACAGTTTACGACGGGTCGGTGCGCGGGCGGCTGGAGCGGCTCAGAGAAGCATTGATTGCCGGCTGAAGCCGGCAGGGATCAGAGATCAGGGGTCAGGGATCAGAAGAACGGATCGCTGGCGTGATTAAGAGTTTAAGAACTGAGAATCGCAGAAGATTCGCAATCGGGAGTGGATGTCGGCGGCGGGGAGATCGGACCTTCGCGATAGCAATTGCGAAACCCTGATCCCTGAACCCTGACCTCTGACCCCTGAAGGAACGCAAATGGCGCAGATCAAGGCAGACGAGATTACACAGCTTCTTCGCGAACAGATCGCGAACTACGACTCCAAAGTGCAGGTCGACGAGGTCGGCACGATTACGTCCCTCGGCGACGGCATTGCCCGCCTGCATGGCCTCGACAAGGTCATGGCCGGCGAACTGCTCAGCTTTCCGCATGGCATCGCGGGGCTGGCTCTGAGCCTCGAAGAGGACCAGGTAGGCGCCGTGGTGCTGGGCGATTACACCGAGATTCGCGAAGGCGACGAGGTCAAGCGCACCGGGAAGATCCTGTCCGTGCCGGTTGGCGACGCCATGATCGGCCGCGTGGTCAATGCGCTGGGCGTGCCCATCGACGACAAGGGCCCCATCGCCACCACCGAGACGCTGCCGGTCGAGCGCCTGGCGCCCGGCATCATCGATCGCCAGGGTGTGCGTGAGCCCATGGCCACTGGACTCAAGGCCATCGACGCCATGATTCCGATTGGCCGCGGCCAGCGCGAACTGATCATCGGCGACCGCCAGACCGGCAAGACCGCGGTTCTGCTCGACACCATCATCAACAACGCCAAGAACGACCTGATCTGCATCTACTGCGCCATCGGACAAAAGCGTTCGTCCATCGCGCAGGTGGTGCAGACGCTCACCGAAGCCGGCGCCATGGGCCACACCATCATCGTGGCGGCATCGGCCTCCGAGCCCGCCCCGATGCTGTACCTCGCGCCCTACGCGGCGACGGCCATGGGCGAGTTCTTCCGCGACAACGGCCGCCACGCGCTGGTGATGTATGACGATCTCTCCAAGCACGCCATGGCCTACCGCGAGATTTCGCTGCTGCTGCGCCGTCCCCCGGGCCGCGAAGCGTATCCCGGCGACGTGTTCTATCTCCACTCGCGCCTGCTGGAGCGCTCGTCGAAGATGAGCAAGGAGCGCGGCGGCGGGTCACTGACAGCATTGCCGGTCATTGAGACCCAGGCAGGCGACGTCTCGGCCTACATTCCGACCAACGTCATCTCCATCACCGACGGCCAGATCTTTCTCGAAACCGACCTGTTCAACTCCGGCGTCCGTCCCGCCGTCAACGTGGGTCTTTCGGTATCGCGCGTCGGATTCTCGGCGGCCATCAAGGCGGTCAAGCAGGTGGGTTCGACGCTGAAGCTCGACCTGGCCCAGTATCGCGAACTGGCGGCGTTCGCGCAGTTCGGCTCCGACCTCGATCCGCTCACGCAGAAGCAGCTCAATCGCGGCCAGCGGCTTACCGAACTGCTCAAGCAGCCGCAGTTCCAGCCCCTTACCTGGCAGCAGATGACGTTGATCCTGTTTGCCGGCACGCAGGGGTATCTGGACGATCTCAAGGTCAGCGATATCCGCGCCTTCGAAGACGGCCTGTACAAATACTTCGACAGCGGCCAGACCGCGCTGATTGACGAACTGACGCAGAAGAAGCAGCTCGACGACGACGTCCGCAACAAGCTGCACGCGGCGCTCAAGGAGTACAAGGAAAACTTCAAGGCGCAGCTGCAGACGGAAGCGGTAAACGCGTAAAGGCAGCTATCCAGTCTCTAGCTTCAGCTAAAACTCGTGAGGCAGAAGCTCGAAGTTAAAGCTAGGAGCTGACAAGCTAGGAGCTAGCAGCTAAGTTATGGCAAACGTCCTCGATCTACGGCGCCGCATCCGCAGCGTGAAAAACATGCGGCAGATCACCAAGGCCATGAAGATGGTCTCGGCGGCCAAGCTGCGCCGCGCGCAGGAGCGGGCGATGGCGGCCCGGCCCTACGCCCGCATGATCACCAGCGTGCTGGAGTCGCTGACCCGCCGCGTCGACATCTACGATCCGGAGACCGGCAACCTGCGCCACCCCCTCTTTGCCACCCGCGAAGAGAAGCGGGTGCTGCTGGTCGTCGTCAGCGGCGACAAGGGCTTCGCCGGCGCGTTCAACTCCAACATCCTCAAGGCTGCCTTTCAGTTCATCAACGGCAACCAGGGCAGGGAGATCGACATTGAAGCGGTCGGCCGCAAGGGCCGCGACCAGATGCGCCGCCGCTATGCCGCCGCGGTGTACAACGAGCAGACCAGCGAAGACGGCCGCAAGCTTGAGGTGCGCGCCGATCGCAAAGGTCCCGTCGAAGTCACCGGCGACCATCCCGGCATGCTCGACAAGCTCGAAGCCAAGCGCGTGTTTGAACTGGCAAAGAGCATCATCTCCCGCTACGTTCACGAGGAGATCGACGCGGTCTACATCGTCTACAACGAGTTCAAGTCGGTGATTCAGCAGCGCGTCGTCGTCGAGCGGCTCTTGCCCATCATCAAGATTGGCGCACCGCAGATCGCCGGAGCCGCCGAACCGACGTCGGAAGAACGCGAGCGGGCTGCCGAGGCGGCTGTCAGCGCCGGCATTTCTCTCGAGCCGGTGGATACGAAGGAAGCCGAAGAGGAAGACAAAAAATTCGGCACCGCCAACGTGGACTACATCTACGAGCAGCCGCCCGAGGAATTGTTCAACGGGCTGCTGCCGCAGTACATCTTCGCCATGCTCTATCACGCCATGACGGAGTCGGTCGCGGCCGAACACGCGGCGCGCATGACGGCCATGGACTCGGCATCCAACAACGCCTCCGACATGATCGATGCCTACACGCTGGAGATGAACCGGGTGCGCCAGGCGGCCATCACCAAGGAAATCATCGAAATCGTCAGCGGCGCGGCCGCTGTGTAGAAAAGCGCAGCTTTCAGCTCTCAGCTTTCAGTGCTGCAGAGAACGCAACGGGAAAGCTTGAAGTACCGAAAGGCTGAAAGCTGATAGCTGAAGGCTGATAGCTCAAAGAAGGCAAACAAATGGCAGAAAACATCGGCAAAGTGATTCAGGTCTCCGGTCCCGCCGTAGACGTGCAGTTTGAAGAAGCGACCATGCCGCCCATCTACCAGGCGCTGCGCGTCATCAGCGACGGCTTTACGGTGCCCGCGCCCATCAGTGTCATCCTTGAAGTGCAGCAGCATCTGGGCGAAGGCCGCGTGCGCACCGTGGCCATGGAAGCCACCGACGGCATGGTTCGCGGCATGAAGGTGATCGACCTCGGCGGCCCCATCCGCGTTCCAGTGGGCAAGGAGACGCTGGGCCGCGTGATCAACGTGATCGGCGAGCCTGTCGATGAACTCGGCCCCATCGGCGAAAAGCAGCGCATGCCCATCCACCGGCCCGCGCCGCTGTTTGACGAGCAGACCACCCACGAGGAGATGTTCGAGACCGGCATCAAGGTCATCGACCTGATCCAGCCCTTTTTGAAGGGCGGCAAGATCGGCCTGTTTGGCGGCGCCGGCGTGGGCAAGACGGTCGTCATCATGGAACTCATCAACAACGTGGCCAAGAACCACGGCGGCTACTCGGTATTTGCCGGCGTGGGCGAGCGCACCCGCGAGGGCAACGATCTCTGGACCGAGATGACCGAGTCGGGCGTCATCAAGCCCGGCGACTGGCAAAACTCGAAGTGCGCCCTGGTGTACGGCCAGATGACCGAGCCGCCCGGAGCCCGCCTGCGCGTGGCGCTTACCGGCCTCACCGTCGCCGAGTACTTCCGCGACGTCGAGGGATCGGACACGCTGCTCTTCATCGACAACATCTTCCGCTTCACGCAGGCCGGCTCTGAAGTCTCCACGCTGCTGGGCCGTATGCCTTCGGCCGTGGGTTACCAGCCCAACCTGGCCACCGAGATGGGCGAACTGCAGGAGCGCATCACCTCGACCAGCAAGGGGTCTGTGACATCGGTACAGGCCGTCTACGTGCCCGCCGACGATCTCACCGATCCCGCGCCCGCCACCACCTTTGCCCACCTCGATGCGACCACCGTGCTGAGCCGCCCGCTTTCGGAACTCGGCATCTATCCTGCCGTCGATCCGCTGGCTTCCACCTCGCGCATCCTGTCGGCGCGCATCGTCGGGCAGGATCACTACGACGTGGCCCAGGGCGTCAAGAAGATTCTGCAGCGCTACAAGGACCTGCAGGACATCATCGCCATTCTCGGCATCGACGAGCTCTCCGATGAAGACAAGCTCACCGTGGCCCGCGCCCGCAAGGTGCAGAAGTTCCTGTCGCAGCCGTTCCACGTGGCCGAGCAGTTCACCGGCATCCCGGGCGCGTACGTGAAGGTGGCCGACACCGTGCGCAGCTTCAAGGAAATCATCTCCGGCAAGTACGACGACATCCCCGAGCAGGCCTTCTACATGAAGGGCGCCATCGAGGAAGTGCTGGAGACGGCCGAGAAGCTGAAGGCAACGGCGTAAAGACAGGGATCAGAGATCAGGGATCAGGGATCAGGATTCAGGGATCAGAAAAACCAGAGCCGCTAGTTCGATGTACTGACCCCTGAACCCTGATCCCTGACCACTGAAAGGAGCCTCATGGCTGACGAATCAAACCAACTTCGTGTCCGGCTGGTGACCCCCGAGCGCATCCTTTTCGAGAGACCGCGGCGTCTGTCGAGCTGCCGGCGAAGAACGGGTACATGGAAGTCCTGTACGGCCATGCGCCGCTGCTCGCAGAACTCGGCGCCGGCGATGTGCGCCTGCACGGCGGCGCAGGGCGACGGCGGCGAGCCGATCTACAACGTGAGCTGGGGATTCGTTGAAGTGCTGCCCGACCGCGTCACCATCCTCGCCAACGACGCCCTCAAGCCCGAAGAGATCAACGTAAACCGCGCCAACGAGCAGCTCGACCGCGGGCACAAGATGTGGGACGAGGCCGGCGACAGCGAAGAGGCCTACGACGAAGCGCTCCATGTCATCGCTGAAGCCGAAGCCAAACTGGCTACAGCCCAGGAGAAGCACTGAACGTTCAATGCGTCGCACCCCCAAAGGCCCTGCCGCGAGCAGGGCCTTTGTGCATACGGACTGAATCAGCAGCAGGACACCCGCAGGTCATTGCGGTTTCTCCTCCACCGGCGTCGCCGCTCCGACGATGGTGGATGTCAGCAATGCTGCATCCATTCGTAGTCGAGGCGGAAAAGCCGCGCTGGGGGCGAGATTTTAGCGGGCAGACCTGTGCAAGCACCCGACCCAGCGCCTAAAATTCCACAAATGGCAAACGCAGCGGAGAAAGCATTCGAAGTCGCCTGCCCGGATTGCGGGGCAATGATCAAAATTGACGCGGTCACCGGGCTGGTGATCAGCCACACGCCGGCGCCGCGGAAACGGACATTCGAGGACCTGGAGATGGCCGCAAAGGCCATGCGCGAGCAGGATGAGCGCAAGGAGTCGATCTTCCGCCAGAGTGTGGACGCTGAGCGCAACAAGGCCGACCTTCTCGAAAAGAAGTTTGCCGAGGCGCTGCGCAAGGCCAAGGACGCGCCGGAAGGCAAGCCCCTGCGCGAGTTCGACTTGGATTAGCCTTGGGTCGGGCAGGCGGCGAAGCCGGCCACGCATGTTCCGGACCACCGGCGATGCTCTTCGCGCATCTCTCTATGTCGGTATCGGTTATTGTTTCCACGTTGCAGGAGTGTTGCCCGAAAGGGCCGACTACAGATCCTGCACCTCACAGCATCAGGCGCGGAACCAAACGGGTCGGGCCGGACGCAGGTTCGATCGAGCCGTTTTGAGGGTCGCGGTAATCAAGGAGAGACCAGCATGGGCGTGACAGCGCTTCCTCATTCGGTGAATTATCCTCATGGGCACCTGGAAAATGGGAAAGAGACGCAAAATCCGGATTGGGCCCGCGTAGCGGTGGGGGGAACTTTGCTGGCGGGCGCCTTGCTGACGCTAAGCGGGAAGCGTCGTGCCGGACTGGTGGTGACGGCGGCTGCTGCGGCCCTTACGCTGCTCGAAGAGAAGGAGACGGTGCGCGCCTGGTGGAGCTCTTTGCCGCAGTATCTGGATGAGGCGCAACTGCTGCTCAACCAGGCGCAGCATACCGTGGATGACCTGGCCGCGAAGCGCGAAAAACTTCGGGCCATGTTCAATAAATAGAGGGTGGATGGGTAGGAGTCTGGCTTCCCATCGGCTTATCTAAATTCCAAGCTGCCTGCGTCCCGCCTCGCTGATCCGATGCGGTGTCCACCTGGGCTCCCAGACCAGGTCCACTTCCACCTGGCTGATGTCGGGTATGCCGGCCAGCCGGTTGTTTACCTGCTCGAAGATGAGGCCGCTGGCGGGGCACTGCGGCGTGGTCAGGGTCATGGTGACCCTTGACCCATTGGCGAGGCCAGGCGGGTGTCGAATCCGGGTCGGGGCCGGTTTCAATGCCGTAGATCAGGCCCAGGTCGACCAGATTCAGCTTCACTTCCGGGTCAAAGCAGTCGCGCAGCGCGGTTCGAATATCGCTCTCGGACAGCACTCTAGTTCTTCCGTTCAACCAGGTAGCGGGCCACCGATTTGAGCCCGTCTGCGCGGCTGCCGTAGGGTTCCAGAGCCGCCAAAGCCTCTCTGATCAGATCGGCGGCATCGCGCAGGCTCTGCTCGATGCCATAGACGGCCGGCCAGGTGGCCTTTTCGGTAGCCAGGTCCTTGCCGGCGGTCTTGCCCAGCTGCGCCGAGTCCTCGGTCATGTCCAGCACGTCGTCCACAATCTGGAAGGCCAGGCCTGCCTTGCGTCCGAAGATATCCAGGCGCGCGACATCGTCCGCGTTGGCTCCGGCGTAGATGCCGCCGGCCACCACGCTTACGCGGATCAGGGCGCCGGTCTTGGCGCGATGAATGGCCTCCACCAGCTCCGGGTGGGCTTCATGGTGTTCGCTCTCGAGATCCAGCACCTGGCCGCCGATCATGCCTTCCACGGTGCCGATGGCGTTGGCGACCAGCGCCGATGATCTGGACGGTGGCCGCGGGAGGGCAATCCAGCCCGGCCAGCACCTCGAAGGCGCGAGTCTGCAGGGCGTCGCCGGCGAGGATGGCGATGGCCTCTCCAAACGCCACATGGCAGGTGGGTTTGCCGCGCCGCAGGTCGTCGTTATCCAAAGCCGGCAGATCGTCGTGGATGAGCGAATAGGTGTGCAGCATCTCGAGGGCCGCACCCAGCCGCTCAATGCCGGGCGGCAGGCTGCCGGCAATGGTGACGGCCGCCTGCATGGCCAGCACCGGCCGCAGTCGCTTGCCCCCGGCAAACGTGGAGTGGCGCATGGCTCCGTGGATGGAAGCCGGGACCGTGTCGACGCCGGGAAGCAGCTCCTCCAGCGCGCGATCGGTGAGTTCCGCGCCCTCCTGAATCAACGATTTCACGTCCAAAGCCATTCCCATCATGATAACCGAGGCCGGAAGCGGCGGAAGCTCGAAAGCACCGAGCCCTGTGATCACCAGAAGTGCAAGCGAGACTGATCGAACGACCCACCAGCACGTCAGGGGTGGTGATCCAGTCTACGGTAAGGTCAAGCGGTCCATGGGAAACCGGCCACAGCGATCAACCCATCCCGGCGGGGAGGGCCGAGGGTTGCGGGCCTCCCATTCACATGCACGCTCCACGCGGGATAGGAGCGAAGGTGCAGGATCAGAAAGCCGGCCTGCGGAATATCCGCGTGAATCCGCAGGTGCTCGACCGGCGCTTTTCCGGGAATTCGGACGATCGGGAAAGTGGCCACGCAGGAGTGCTTGGTCGGGGGACCAGTCCGGTGTCATGTCCGGATCGCCCTGGCCGAGCGGCTGCGGCAGGATCGCTGACCAGGCAGGCTCCGGGCAGACCGGTGGCCACCAGGGAGTTGTCTGCCCCCGGCGGGGCGTATTCGTCGGTCCCTGGAAACCCCGTTCCCGCATGATAGGCCGTAACCATGCCCCAGACCGAATCTTCGCTGTCGCATTCCTGGAACAGGGCGATACCGGCTACGACCGCGGCGGAGACAAAAAATGCGGCGCATACGGCGACGACGATGGCGCGGCGCCAGCGGACCGGCGACCAGACTGCCGACGGCAAAAAAGATGGCCATCGGCGCTTCCAGAACGACCAGCCAGCGCCACGGAAACTGCAGAAACCGCATTTTGGGCAGGAGGTTCCAGATCGGCAGGGAGACCGGGAGCTGCAGCAGCAGAACGGCGGCTGGAATCAGCGCCAGCGGTATCCACCAGCGGCGGTCGCGGGGAAGGGTGCCGCGAAACCGGCTCACGGCCAGACCCGCCAGGGCGACGGCGACCATCGTCACTCCGATGAACGACACGCGGACCAGTTCCACATCGTGCAATTCGAGGCGCGGATCGGCGTGGCGGGCAAAGAGCCAGCTGTTCTCGATCAGGAGGCCGGGGTCGTCGACCGCCTGCCGGATGGCGACCCAGCGCTGCTCCCAGGCTGCGGGAACCAGGTAGAAAGCCGCCAGGCCCAGGCCCAGCGCCGCACCTGTCGCGGCCCGAACAACAGGTACCCACGAACGGCACAGGAAGGCCATCACCAAGGCGACCGCCGCAAGCAGGTAACTGAGCATGACGCCGACGGGAGCATTGGAGAGCCAGGCCCCCGCGACCACCAAGGCCAGACCGAGGGCGGTCGGCCCGACGATGCACTTGCCGGCCGGCAATGGCGGCAGCCCGGAAACTGTCTCCTTCCGCCCATCATCGCGGAGCATGAGCAGCAGCATTAACGGGAACCAGAAGCCGCCCGCCATCTCGGCAAATGCCGACCGTTCATAGGCGGTGAAGAGCGCGTAGCCAGAGAAGATGGCCGCACAGCCCGCCAGAGTGGCTGGTCCCTCGGCGAGTCTTTGCCGGGCCAGCGCGCGGGTTGCAAGTCCGGTGCCCGCGAAGAGCAGGAGTACGAGCGCGTCCGCGACCGCGCGCCAAGGCAGAATGACCCCCAGCGCCGCGCCCAACATCCAGGTCAGGGGCGGATAGAACTCAAAGCGCGGCTCGCCCGCGCCGAAGTTGGGACTGGGGCCCAATGCGGATAGAAGATGCCCTGGCGCCAGGTCTGCACCGTGTCGAGCCAGGAAACCAGGTGGAAGTCGAAATCGTGCCCGCAGGAGGTTCCGCGCACCATCTGGGGAACGGTAGCCATCACCGCCGCCAGCACCACAAGACCGGGTCCGAGCAGCCGCCTGAGGCGTGATTTGTCGAGCGCGGCGCTCATGGCAACAGGCGCAACGTGTGGTGGGTTGCGCCGGCCACCGCCGCAGGGCTGAAGGGAAGCGCAAAGGTGGTTCCGCCGTAGTAGTCGTTCCACTGGTCGCGGAAATACGGGCTGTAGGGGTCGCCGCTCTCGCCGAGAACGATGTCTTCCGTTGAGCCGTCGATGTTGCTCCAGTCCATCGTGAACCGCTGCGAAGGGCCAAAGGCGCGGCCCACCTGCTTCACGGTGGTGGTATCGCCGCTCAGGGGCAGCGGGCCGGTTCCGGCGATGCGGGTCACGTAGGGCAGCAGGGCCGCGAGCGGATGCTCGATGTCGACCACGTGCCAGCTTCCGTACGTCCAGCGGTTGACATCGGCGGGAGCTTTGGCTTTGTCCATACCGCGGCGGACGGCCTCGGTCAGCACCGCGTCCCAGTCCTTGTAGCCGGGGGGCAGCCAGTCTGCGTTGCCGTGCATGACGATCTCTTCCTCGGCAAAATCGGACTCGGCCCAGCGGTACTCCGCGGCATCTTTGCCCAGCTTGGGCTCGAGGATCAGCGGCCACAGTGCGGCACGCGCCTGGGTGACGACGGATGCCGCAGCCGAGTCCACGGTGAGACGTCCGTCCCAGCTGCGCATCAGGTCGGCGGCCTTGTGCAGGCGATCGTCGGCGCCGGCGGCGTGATCGATGGCGTACGCGAAGCGATGGCCGAGTTCCTGGTCCACTTCGCTGTAGATATCGGTCTGGACCGCCAGCATGTCTTTCGGAACCAGCTGATCGCGGCCCTGCAGCATCTTGTAGATCCGTTCGATGCGGTAGGGGTCGACCCATTCGAGCGAGAGCGGGATAAGGCGACTTCTCGGTGGTAACCCGCGAGTTGGCCGTAGCCAGAAAGCCGGAGGGCGGGTCGAAGGCGCCGGGCATGGATTCGAAGGGGATGTAGCCCTGCCATTCGTGCTGCGCGTCCTCGATCGGCACGCCCGCAAGTCCGCCGGGGCGCACCGGGACCTTGCCCACCGCGTGGTAGGCGATGTGTCCCTGGTCGTCGGAGTAGACCACGTTTTGCGTCGGCCAGTTCCATGAGCTGAGCGCGGCAGAAAACTCCGCCCAGTTCGAGGCCGTGTTCATGGCGTAAACCGGCACCGCGTTGAGAGTGGCATCGTAGAGCGTCCAGCGCAGCGCGATGGGGCGGGAGTCATGGGTAAGCAGAGAGGTGAGCAGCGGCCCGTGTGGTGTCGATTCAACATCGACGGCCACATCCTTGCCGCCCGCGGACGTGGATGACCTCGTGGTCGACCGTCAGAGGCTTCCAGCTTCCGTCAGCAGCCTGGTAATTGCCCTTGCCGTCGAGCTTTTCCACGTAGAGGTCCTGCACATCCGACATGAGCGCGGTGAAGCCCCAGGCCACGTGCTCGTTATGGCCGGCGATGACGAACGGCACGCCGGGCAGGGTGACGCCGGCGGCGTGGAATCCAGGGGCACGCAGATCCGCCATGTACCAGATGTTCGGCTCCGTCAGCGACAGGTGCATGTCATTGGAGAGCAGCGGCTTGCCGCTGGCCGTGTGTTTGCCCGCAATGACCCAGTTGTTGGAACCCGAAACGCATCCGTCGCACGCGGGCAGGCCCAGCAAGGCGCGGACTTCACCCAGACCTCCGTCCCCTGTTCAGTCTCTGCTGTCCGGTTCAGTTTTCGGCGGCGCGGGCAGCACGCGCGCCTGGGTGCGGTCGTCGTCCTCGTCGTCGGTGATCGGCGGGGGAAGAGGCTGGGGCTGGGTCAGGTCGATGACTTCGCCGGTTGGCGGCCGGTCGCGCCATGAGCCTACGGGGTACAAGTCCGATTCCAGCCTGGGATTATGCAGCCGTGCGGCGATCCTCTCCCGGGCCAGTTTCGCGTCCCAGTGGGTATCGAGCATGTTCACCATCATCGTGCCGATGCTCATGGAATCCGCGCCGGTCCAGGGCTGCGGTCGATAGACCAGCAGCCGAAACTCCGCCGGCAGCGCATCCTGGTGCTGGCTGATGAAAAGGTTCACGCCGCGCGCATACGCGTCGAATCGCGCGCGATCTTCTGCGTGTCAGATTGGCGTAGACGCGGCGTGCCGTGTTGCGGAACCCCAGAATGCGCTGTGCCTGGTCGTGCTTGACCAGGGACGGCCCGAGAATCTCAGCCAGTTCGCCATTGGCGTTGCGCCGGAAGAGGTCCATCTGCCAGAGCCGATCCTGGGCTGTGACATAGCCCTGGGCGACGAACAGATCTTCCTGTGTCGCAGCGTCGATATGCGGCACTCCATGGGCATCGCGACGCACCGTTACCGGCGCGGAGAGCCCTGAGATTTGGATATCGCCATCGAGGACCGGCAGAGCGCGATGCGCGGCCGATCGCAACCACACCAGCGCCAAACCAACGAGCAGAAGCGCCAGCACCGCAAGACCCGCGATCGAGCCGAGCAGCACACGCAGCCAGGTGCGGCGGCGGAGCCGCGAAGAGGGTTGAAGGGTTGGTCGAGTCATCTGATCCGGGACATCGGGCTTGGACATCAGGTTTGAAATTCGGGGTTGGACTTCGTTCCATCCACAGGATAGCGCCCATAGAGCCAGTGCCCCCGCCGCGGCGCCTTTTCAAGAGGCACTACGCCGGCCTATCTGTCCCATACTTTACGGCAATCAAGCGCCGGCCCCTTGTGCCTCGGCGGCAGCGATCCTGAATCTGCGCCCGTAGAGCGCGAGCACCGCCAGCAGCAGAAGCACGATCACCGGCAGCACCAGCAGGCTGCCCTCGGGGCCGTCGGCGCCGCCGCTCCAGAGTGCGGGACCCGCGGGTGTCGCGGTCAGCAGATGACCCTTGGCCGCAAAGCCGCTATCGGCGGTGCCATAGAAATAAGACTCTGCCCAGTCCCACGATGCATGGCAGCCGATCGCCCACCAGGCCGAGCCGGTCAGACGCACGCTGACGCAGAAGACGAAACCGATCGCGGCAGCGGCCAGGATCCCGATCCAGTTTTCTCCATTGTTGAAGGTGTGGATAAAGCCAAATCCCGTGGAGGTGGCCCATGCGGCCTGCCAGAAGCCGCGTCCCGGTGCATGGCTCCTGTGCAGCCAGAGGCAGGGAACAAGGCCAAGACCCGCAACGGTGTAAACGCCCCAGGCACCGTGGCCCGTCGTGATCAGCGCCAGGTAGAGCGACAGGGCACCGACCGTGGCCAGCGCCCACCAGAAGTTGAGCCCCCTGGTCAGTGTGAACAGCAGAAAGCAGCGAAACGTGCCCTCTTCCATCAGGCCGACGAGGAGGAATGCAGCCCCCCACAGCGCGCCAAATTTGACCATGCGTGCCCCATCCAGGGAGGTTGGGCCAACGTGCATCCAACCGCCGGCAAGCATGATGCCCACCAGCACCGACAAAGCCAGAAATCCAACCAGTGCACCGCTGAGAAGATGCCGCAACAGGCGGCTGTCCGCGAGGTTGAACTCTGTGAAGCGGCGATGCTCGAGGCGGGCGACGATCAGGGCAGCCGCGCCCAGTGCGGCCACCCACGCGCCTTCGCCCAGGATCGTGCTCGCCGCCGATCCGAACGCGAAGTGAAGGTGCAGGAGGTCATAGACCACGGCCGCCAGGATGGTGCCGAAGATGGTGGCAAAGGGATAAATCAGGCAGACGAAGAGGAGCACGGACCAGCCGGCACGGAGGCCATTGTTCCCCAGGAAAATCCATCCGAAATCTCCGCCGGAAGCTGTCTCCATCTTGAGATAGGGCAGGTGCGGAGGGGGTTGACCCAAAGGCGGCTCAGGGTGCTCCGTACTGGAATCTGCGGTCCAGGTGTTGTGGGCAGGAGGGATCAACTCCGGCTTCATGGCTCTCCTAAAAAACAGGCAGCTTGCTTGGATTTTCTTGACTGCAATCATTCTACGCAGTTCGGCGGATGAACCCGCCTTGACACAATCAGCCCTGCCCTTGATGCTTAACTGTTCCGGGATTCAACTTTATCCCACAGGAGGGGTGCGGGTTTTGCGGGTTCGCGTCTTCTATCACGACAAATGTTTCGACGGAGCTTGCTCAGCCTCGTTGTTTACGCGCTTCCATCGGGAAAGGGTCGTCCCCGGCGCCACCTACGAATACCACGGTCTGGTGCACCGGGCGGGCGCCCTCTTCAACGAGGACGATTTTACCGGCGACGAGAATGCCATCGTCGACTTCAAATACTCGGCCTCGCCGCGCATTACGTGGTGGTTCGATCACCACCAGTCGGCGTTCCTCACGGCGCAGGATCAGGCCAACTTCCGCGCCTGCCAGCAGGACCCGGGGTGCGCGGCGCACAAGTTTTTCGATCCGACGTACATCTCCTGCACTGGATTTCTGGCCCACATTGCTTCCACGCGGTTTGGATTCGATACCGCGCCCGTGGCGGACCTGATTCACTGGGCAAACATCGTGGATGGCGCACTTTACGAAAGCCCCGAAGCGGCGGTGGAGATGGCCGCGCCGGCCATGAAGCTGACCCTGGTCATCGAGTCCACGCAGGATCCGGCATTCATTCCGCGCCTCATTCCACTGCTGACCGAGATGTCGCTGGCCGAGGTGCTGGCCCAGCCGTTCGTGGCCGACCTGCTCCCGCCTCTGCTGGAACGCCACAAGCAGGCCCTTGCCTTGATCCGCAGCCGCAGCGAAGAGCGCGACGGCACGATCTTCTTCGACATCACCGACCACCCGCTGGAGGGATTCAACAAGTTCATCCCCTACTATCTACATCCCCAGGCGACCTACTCCATCGGGCTGTCCAAGTCGAGCTTCCGCACCAAGGTGGCGGTGGGGTCCAACCCCTGGACCAAGGCCGATCCCGCAAAGATGGTCAATCTGGCCCAGATCTGCGAGCGCTATGGCGGCGGCGGCCACGCCCGGGTCGGCGCCATCAGCTTTCCTCCCGATCAGGAAGAGAAGGCGCGGGCGGCTGCGGCGGAGATCGTAGCCGAGCTGCGGGCCAAAAATCCACTCTAGGGCCAGGGTCTTAGGGGCAGGACCGGATCCATTGAGCGAGTACCTGTTCGCATATGGAACCCTGCAGCCGGGGCTGGCTCCGGGCGAGATGACGTCGCTGGTGGCCGAACTGGTCCCAGCTGGTCGCGGGTTCGTTCGCGGCCTGCTGTATGACTTTGGCCACTACCCCGGCGCGATACTGGATCCGAAGTCCACGCAGAAGATCTTTGGCGCCGTGCTCAGGCTACCCGAGAGCCCGGACTTCTTGCCGACGTTGGATGCCTACGAGGAATTCGACCCGTCTGCCCTGGCGCAGAGCCAGTTCATTCGAACCGCACATGCGGTGACGCTGGAGAGCGGCGGCGATTTGCTCTGCTGGGTCTACGTGTACAACCGGGACCCAGGGGACGCCCGGGTTGTCGAGGGCGGACTATGGATGAGTCGGCGCGAAATGCCCGGGAACGCGGTGAAGAATCCTGGGTAAACCTGCAACGGCCAGGTTCGATTCGCTGACCAAGGATGGGCTGCGCCGGGTTCTTCGTCTCCGCTAGGCCTTGACAAGCATGCTGGGCCACTCGGGGCGGCGGCGCTCGAGAAACGCCTGTACGCCCTCGCGGAAGTCTTCGGCGGAGCGCTGGTGGGCGTTCACCTGGATGGCGTCTTCGAGTTCCTCGTCGAGACGGCGGCGCGCATGCTTGGCCAGCAGCCGCTTGACCTCGTGCATGGCCTGGGGGCTGTTGAGAAGCAGGCAATGCGCCAGGGCGCGGGCCGCTCCCATCAGCTCATCGGGATTTACGATCTGGGTGATCAAGCCCATCTCCAGCGCCTCATGCGCCTTGATCAACTTGCCCGACAACAGCAGTTCGCGGGTGCGCAGTTCCCCCACCTGCCGCAGCAGAAACGACGCCGCGATGGCGGGAACGAAACCGACTTTGACCTCGGTGTATCCGAACTTGGCTTCCGGGACCGCCAGCGTGAAATCGGGAATGGTGGCCAGGCTCATGCCGCCGGCGATAGCGGGGCCATTCACGGCGGCGATGACGGGCTTGGGAAAGTCATAGAGAGTGCGCAGAACGCGTGCCATGTTTTCGGCGTCGGTTCGGTTCTCCTGCGAACTGTGCGCCGTCATGGTGGCAAGGTGCTCCATGTCCAGTCCGGCACAGAAGGCCGGGCCGGCTCCGGTCAGAATCACCACCCCGCATTCGCAGGTCTCGGCCTCCTTCAGAGCCTCGGTCAATTCCTGGATCAGCAACGGGCACAAGGCGTTGCGCTTATCAGGGCGGTTCATCGTAATCGTCTTTACGCCATCGGCGGATTTAACCAGGATGTGTCGGAACTGGCTCATGGGCTCTCCCCGCGCTTGAAAGCAGCACGCTGCGTTGCTCATCGTAGCGCAAAAATGAGATGCCTGGCATGTGATCGAAGTCACCGGATAGAGGACGAAAAATTGACAGGACGATAACTACTTTCTGTTCAATGACTTTTCATGAGATGACATGAATGTAAATAAATTGCGAGATCCGGATCTACGGGGGAATTTATGCGAAACTCATGAATTTTCGGATGCCTCCGCGCGTGCCCGGTGGGCGGGATTTGCGGGGAACTGGGAGGTTCGCTTCACCGCGGTGTGTCCTGTTATGGTCAGTGAGGAAACTCTGATGAATCCCCCTTAGGATTGCGCCGTCATGTTCAAGCGCTGGCGAACTCGAATACTGTTGTTTCTGGCCGTTCTCGGCCCGGGTTTCATTACAGCCAACGTTGATAACGATTCCGGCGGCATCCTCACCTATTCCCAGGCGGGTGCGCAGTATGGCTACAGCCTGCTGTGGACCATGATTCCCATCACCATCGCCCTGATCGTGGTGCAGGAGATGTGCGCGCGCATGGGGGTGGTAACCGGGAAAGGGCTGAGCGACCTCATCCGCGAGGAGTTCGGCCTGCGCCTCACCTTCCTTCTGATGGTGATGCTGGTGGTGGTCAACTACACCAATGTGGTCACCGAGTTCATTGGGATCGCCGGGTCGTTGCACCTGTTTCACGTAACCAAGTTCATCTCCGTCCCCCTGTGCGCGGCCCTGGTCTGGTACATGGTGGTGCGGGGCAGCTACAAGAGCACCGAAAAGATCTTCCTGATCGCGTCTACGGTCTATATCGCCTACATTTTTGCCGGGGTTCTCTCCCAGCCCAGCTGGCACGACGCGCTCTGGGCCACCATCAAACTCCCGCAGAAGTCGGTCTGGCGGGACAAGTCTTATATTTACGTCGCGATCGGCGTTGTGGGCACCACCATCGCTCCATGGATGCAGTTCTACCTGCAGTCTTCCAT
This sequence comes from uncultured Acidobacteriaceae bacterium, assembly GCA_963737665.1. Taxonomy (GTDB): domain Bacteria; phylum Acidobacteriota; class Terriglobia; order Terriglobales; family Acidobacteriaceae; genus Telmatobacter. Next base: position 58,890 of record CAVTTW010000008.1, on the reverse strand, counting down.
CGTCGAAAAAGGGATCCGGGTCAAGGATTACGCTGCGTCCCGGCTGGACGTGATCGTGGGCAGCTTTTTCACCGACCTGGTGGCCTGGTTTATCGTGGTCGCCTGCGCAGCCACCCTTTATGTGCACGGCATGGGCGCCATCCAGGTGGCGTCAGATGCGGCCGAGGCCATGCGTCCGCTGGCGGGCGACTACGCTTTTCTCCTGTTTGCCTTCGGGCTCTTCAACGCGTCCTTGTTCGCCGCCTCAATTCTGCCCCTGTCTACGTCCTACACGGTCTGTGAGGGATTGGGTCTTGAGTCGGGCGTGGATAAGAACTTCAAGGAAGCGCCATTTTTCTACTGGCTTTACACCGCGCTCATCGTGGGCGGAGCGTTGACCGTTCTGGTCTTGCCCGATGCGCAGTTGATCAACTTCGCCATTTTGTCCCAGGTGCTGAATGGCGTGCTGCTACCGGTTGTCATCATCCTGATGCTGCTGCTGATCAACCGGCACGATCTGATGGGCCAGCACAAGAATTCCCGCCTGTGGAACGTGATTGCCTGGGGGACCAGCGTCATTGTCATTGGCATGACCATGGTGATGCTGTGGGGCATGATTCCGGGACATTGAAGGGCGGCTATCAGCTGTCAGTTATCAGCTATCAGTTGTCAGCTATCAGCTTCCTGTCAGCTTCCGAGTTCAGCGAAGAAGCCGGCAGCGGACGGCTTTCTCACAGCAGCTTTCCCGAAGCCAGGTCGCGGATCAGGCCGCGGTCAGCGGCCAGAAAGTCATATTCCGGCAGCTCTTCCAGCCGGGTCCAGCGCAACTGGGCAAAGATGCGGTTTTCCAGCTCTCCGGAAAACTCCCGAACCGCAAAAAACTGCAGATCGACGGCTCCGCCATGGCGGTAGTTGTGCCGAACGTGTGTGACCCGGGGGCCGATGGTGGCCTGAATCCCAAGCTCTTCATCCAGTTCGCGGACCAGGGCCTGCTCGGCGGTTTCCCCGGGCTCAATCTTGCCGCCGGGGAACTCCCACTGCAGCGCCATCGGCTGATCGGGGCGCCGCTGGCAGATCAGAACTTCGCCACCCCGAACGATCAGAGCAGCCGCCACGAACCGGAGTGCGGGCCCGGGCGGCCGGGGGCTGGAGATCTGCGGTGAGCCTTCCACGACTCTAGTTTACCCGCACCGCAAGCTTCACAAAATGTGATATTTGGGCATCATCTTGACCACATGAATACCCGGACCTCAGCCGGACTTCGATCGAAGGCCGCCAGGTCACGCTCATTCTCCGTCCACCCCTGCTTCGATCCCCTCTGCGGCGGCGGGGCGGAAATAACCCCAGCCATGCCGCGAAGCCGCCTCCAGCAACGCCGGGGACGGGTTTACGGGAAACGCATTGGCCGCAATCTCGAGCATGGCCAGGTCGTGAATGGAGTTGCCGAAGACCGCATCGGGGCGCGCCAGACCCGCGCGGCGAAGCGCGGTGGCTTTGCCTTCGTCTGTCGGCACATCCACGACTTCGGTGCTGATGAGACCGTCGGCCACCTTTACTTCGGCAGCCAGCACGCGTTCTACCGGAATTCCGAAGCGCCGCACACCCTCGGCGACCACCCACTTGTTGGTGGAACTGACCGCCCACAATTCGGTGCCGGCAGAACGCAGCGCCGAAAGGAGTTCAGCCAATTCCGCAAATACCCGCCCCAGTACGAATTCCTGCACGTAAGTCGCGGCTGCGGCGCGCAGTTCCTGTTCGCGCAGTCCGGCATAGATCTGCACCATCTCGCCGCAGATTTGCGAGTTCGCTGACGGCGCCGGCGCGATAGGCGCGATGCCGGTTGTCGATCCAGTCGCTCGTGGAGCGGGAAACCAGTCCCTGCTCCAGCGACCAGACCATGAAGCCGTAGCCCGAATCGCCGCTCCACAGCGTTCCGTCGCAGTCGAAGACGGCGACCTTGGGCTTCAGGTTCAGGACCCGGCTCTGAAACTCGCCGGCGGACCATTTGGGGATTTCAATTTGTGCTGGTATCAAGCGCTCTTCATTCCTTATCGAAATTCATCCAATTCTATTCTCCGCCAACGAGCCCAGTTTTGCACGCTTTCGTGTGCAGGAGGTTAATTTCGCGCAAGCCGTGTTCAAGGGCAAGGGCAGCAGGGATTCGGTTTGCGCCGCACAGGTGGGTCCTGCTATATGTGCACAAGATCTCGCATGCAATCGGGGAGGCGCGCCGGTGAAATTGAAAGGCATTACGGTGTGGGCTTTGTTCGCGGCTATGTCAATTGGAACGCTCACCGTTCCGGCAGCGCGGGGCCAGGCCGCCGGCCAAGGGTCATTTGTCAGTGCCACTTCGGTTCCCGAGTCGCAGTTGATCCAGCCCGAGGCGCTGAACCAGATTCTCAAATCGGGCACGAAGGAAAAACCTCTCGTCCTTCAGGTCGGGTCCCGTGTGATGTTTTCGCAAGCCCACATTCCCGCCGCCGAATATGCCGGTCCCGGTTCCCAGCCTGCCGGGATCCAATCGCTGGAGAGCGTAGTCTCCGCCTTGCCCAAGAATCGCAACATCGTCCTCTACTGTGGCTGCTGCCCATGGAACCGCTGCCCTAATATCGGCCCTGCCTACAAACGGCTTCACGATCTCGGGTTTACCCGGGTCAAGGTCCTTTATCTGGCCAATAACTTCGGGGATGACTGGGTCAACAAAGGCTACCCGGCCATCAAGGGGAAATAGGCTGTTTCCGGTGAGGGTTTTGGGGCAGGCGCTCGCGAGGCGACGGCGAGTTTTCCCTTTGCTCGGGCTGGCCGGGCTTCTGCTGGTTCCTGGGACTGCCGGCCTGGCGCTGGGGCGCGCCGCAGGGCCGGACCCGCTGCTGAACAGCAAGGCCCCTCTCTTTGCGCGGGCAGATCTTCAGGGCCGGATGATCCGGCTTGCCGATTTCCGCGGCCGGGTGGTGCTGCTCAACTTCTGGGCGACGTGGTGTGCGCCGTGCCAGGTTGAGATGCCGCGCTTCAGCGCCTGGCAAACCACGTACGGTCCGGATGGGTTGCAGGTGGTCGGCGTCTCGATGGACGACGAAGCGGCGCCGGTTCGCTCCCTCGCCAAAAAGCGGAAGGTCGACTATCCGATCGTGATGGGGGACGAAAAGCTGGGCCTGCTGTATGGCGGAATCCTCGGACTTCCGGTCACGTATCTGATCGACAAAGAGGGCATCGTGCGCGCCCGTTTCCAGGGCGAGACCAACCTGGAGCAGATAGAAGCCGAGATCTTACGCCTGCTGAAGACGCCCTGATTTGTCAATTCCGCGTTGATAGTAATGAAGTTGATTCCGTGATGAACGAGGTACAACGCCCGGCGGAAGCCGCCGTCGCCGGGGTCGCGCGACGCCCATAATCGATCTGTGGACGCCACCGCCAACTCAGCCCTGCTGCGCGACTATCAGACCTATCTGCGCGTGGAGAAGGGGCTGCGGCCGCTCACCTGCGAGGCCTACCTGAGCGACCTGAGAACCTTTGCCGAGTTCCTCGAAACCCGGCACGCGGTGCTGCTGACCGCGGTACAGCAGGACGTCTCGGGCTTCCTCGAAAACCTGCGCAACCATGGCATCGATTCGCGGTCGGCGGCGCGCAAACTGAGTTGCCTGCGCGGTTTCTACAAGTGGCTGCTGCTCGATCGGCGGATCCATCACGATCCGACCGTGAATATCGAATCACCCAAGGCGTGGAAGGTGCTGCCCAAATCGCTGGCCGAGCCCGAGGTGGCGGAGATGCTGGAACGCGCCGCCATGGCCGCATCGCACCCGCAGGCGCGGGCCACGGCACTGCGCGATCGCGCCATCCTGGAACTGCTGTATGCGGGCGGTTTGCGAGTGTCCGAGATCACGTCCCTGAACACCAGCGACCTGTCTCTCGACCTTGGCCGCGTGCAGGTGCGCGGCAAGGGCGACAAGGAGCGCATCGTTCCACTGGGAAAGGCCGCGCTCGACACTTTGGAGATCTATCTCGCCCAGGGCAGGCCGCACCTGGCGCGCATCGGTTCGGGTCGCAAGAGCGCCTCCGACACGCCAGGATCCGGCGCGGATGTTTCTCTCCCTGCGCGGCATGCCGCTGACGCGCCAATGGGTGTGGCACCTGGTCAAGCTCGCGGACAACTCCGCCAGCCCCCACATGCTGCGCCACAGTTGCGCCACCCACATGGTGGAGCATGGCGCCGATCTGCGCAGCGTGCAACTGCTGCTGGGGCATGCGGATATCTCCACCACGCAGGTGTATACCCACCTCGCCCTGGGACGGCTCAAGGAAGTCCATCGCACCCACCATCCCCGCGCCGCGGGCAGGTACAGGGAGCCCGAAGCTGTCCCGATCCCGGCCGTGGCCAGCCTGACGGACACGCAGGCTGTCGAGGAGATGGAGCCGCACCTGCATACTGATCCCGACGAGGCGCCGGCATGACCGTCGAAGCTCCGCCGGGGCCAGCCGCCCCGCTTTCCCAACTTGTCGACGAGTATCTGCGCGTTCTTGCCAATGAACGCGGCAGCTCCGCGCACACCCTGCGCGCCTATCAGCGCGAACTGAACGCCTTCGCCAGCTACATGGTGAAGCAATTTGGTGCGGATCGGACCCCCGGCCAGATCGAGCACACGCAGATTCGGAGCTACCTCGGCACGCTTTACGATCGCGGGCTGTCCAAAGCATCGGCGGCACGCGCGCTGGCGGCAGTCCGCAGCTGGTTCAAATGGCTGGCGCGGACCGGGCATGTAGACCAGAATGCCGCCTCGCTGGTGGCCACGCCGCGCCTGCCCAAGCATCTGCCCCGCGTGCCTTCCATCGAGCAGATGAACCGCGTGGTCGACCAGGTTGGAGAAGATGCAGCCAGCTGGCCGGCGCGCGACAAGGCCATTCTCGAACTGCTCTACGGATGCGGCATTCGCAATGCCGAGTTGACCGCGCTCAATGTGCAGGACATCTACTGGGCGCAGGAGGTGATCCTGGTCCGCGGCAAGGGGCAGAAGCAGCGCTATGTGCCGCTCGGCGATGCTGCCGCGCACGCGGTGCGGCTGTATCTTGCCGAGCGCTCCGCGCGGCTGTCGGCGAGTGAACCGGCGGCGAAGGAAGGGATTCGAAAAGCAGTGGCTGCGAAACCCCGATCCACGCCGGCTCTCTTCCTCAACCTGCACCTGCGAGGATTGGAGAAGGCCGGGGGCGAAGCGCGCCTGACCACACGAAGCGTAGGCCGCATCGTGAAGCGGGTGGCCGTGCTTCGCGGGCTTTCCTCGGACGTGCATCCCCACACCCTGCGCCATGCCTTCGGGACCCATCTGCTGGAAGAAGGCGCCGACCTGCGCGCCATTCAGGAGCTGCTGGGCCACGAACGGCTCTCCACCACGCAGCGGTACACGCAACTGACCACCGCGCAACTGACGCAGGTCTACGATCGCACGCATCCGCGCGCCAAGTAGGAGCGAAGGTCGGTTCAGACTGTGTCGCTCGCGGGCTCGAGCTCCTTCTGCAGGCTGGCAAGGATTTCGCTCTTCAGTTGTGTCTTGAACAGGCCTTTGCCGCGCAGATAGTTCTCCATGTTAACGACAGCGTCGCGCTTGCCGATGTGTTTCGCCTTGCCGTTGGCGCGGGCGGGGGGAGTGCCGCTGGGCAAAAAGGGCTGGCACTCGATGAGAGTAGGGCCGCGTCCTTTGCGGGCGCGTGCGATCGCTTCCGAAGCCACGCGATAAATCGCTACGACGTCATGGCGATCGACAGTCATAACGGGAAAGGCTGGCCCTTCGGGTCGGGCGGCTGTCTTGCTGGAGCGGGTACGGACTTTTGGGGCTGCCGGAATGCCGTTGCCGCTGAGGGGGTCGACGAAGATCATGGGCAGGGCATGGGCGCTCGCAATCTGAACCGCTTCCTGCCACCACTCGCGATTCTCGTGGTGCGCGAAAATCACCGTTACCTTGCCGTTGTTCCTGGTCTTGCCGGCCAGGGCGGCGCCGATTACCGTGTGCATCTGCACCGGATTGGGGGCGCCGGAATGTGAGCCGTTTCTCGCCGCGCCGCTCTGGGACAGCGAAGTATGGTTCTGTGCAGCGATGCCATTGCCGGATGTTAAGGAACCGTGTGTTGCAAACGGCAATCTGCGGCTGACCCCGATTTCGTATGCCAGTGGAAAGGCGCTCACCGAATCTTCGGGGCCGAGGTCGATGACGGCTCCCACCATTCCCGCCGCACACTCGCGGAGCCGGGCACGGCCGTTTTTGTTGGAGTCTTTGCGGGCCGCGGCAGAGCGCTGCTCCATCCACTGGAACTTGAGCAGGTTTGCGTAGAGGTCAATCAGCTTGCTATTCGAGATCAGCGAAAAGCCGTCTTTCTCCTGTGGTGCGACAGCGGTGCCGTTCGCAGGTTCCCGTTTGCTCACGTTGCCCATCACTCTCCATCACTGCATCGATTTCTGCGATTGTAAACGGACTCCTTGGTGTGCGTGTTCCCTGGAGAGAGATAATTGACATTGTTTGTTCGCGGCGCAGAGGCAGCTTGAGAAACCCAGCAATGCGTCCAGCTTTCGCTGGCGTTCCACTCCCGTCGGGCAGTGCGCCGCAGGCTCGAGGATCTGCTCAACAACGTGCCCCGCAAGGGTGTACTATCCAGTCGCTGGCCGGGGCAGGTTTCCATCGTGGATGAAGACTCCGGGGGCCCCTGGCGGCAAACCCGTTTCGCGAACCGAGGTGTCAGCATGAAATTCTGCAGGTTGGCTGTCGTTCCCGTTCTAGGATTCCTTGTTCTCGGCATGGCGTACAGCAAGCCCAAGAAGACCGATGTTCCAGCGGTCTTTCAGAATGCCCGGTACGTATACGTCGAGTCGGTTGACGGAGACGTCATGCGGCCCGGTCTCTATCCCGACGATCGCCGTGCCATCGTCGATGTGGAAGACAGCGTGCGCGACTGGAACCGTTACACCATCGCCACTCGCCGCGAAGACGCCGACCTTGTCTTCGTTATACGCAAGGGCCGCGCCGCGGCTGCGCAACTGCGCGGAAACGTCTCTGTTGGATCGCGCACCCAGCCGGGGCAGTACCCCAATCAGTCTCCGGCGCAAGGCGGAGGTCCAGGGGGCGTTCAGGCCGGGCAGGGGCGCGACGGTGTGGGCACGGAGGCCGAAGTCGGTCCCGACGAGGATCTGCTGCGTGTCTTCATCAAGGGTGGGGACGGCAAGCTGGTCGGGCCGGTGTGGACGAGAGAACTGGATGGCGGACTCGATGCTCCCAACGTCCAGCTGGTGCAGCAACTGAAGGCCGCTGTGGAGCGCGCATATCCGCAGACACCGCCTGCGCCGAAGCCATAATTTTTGGTGTTGCCCTAAAGCATCGGGCGTTACGTCGAGTAATCGGCGTTGATGTGGACGTACTCGGCGGTCAGGTCCGTGGTCCAGAAGACGCACGCGCCCGAGCCCTGGTTCAGCTCAATGGCGATGGAAAACTCCGTCTGCTGCAGGTAGGCGTGCGCCGCGGCCTCATCAAACTCCGCGGCCCTGCCGCCGTCACGGCAGATGCGCATGTCCCCGAACCAGATGTCGATGCGGTCCGGGTCGATCTCCGCGCCCGAGTACCCGATGGCGGCGACCAGGCGTCCCCAGTTCGGATCAGAGCCGGCCCAGGCGGTCTTCACCAGCGGCGAGTGGGCGATGGCCTTGGCCACTTTGAGCGCATCGGCGTCCGTCGACGCGCCCGAAATCCGCAGTTCCACCACGTGGGTAATGCCTTCTCCATCGGCCACGATCTGGCGTGCCAGCGATGTGCATACCTGAGTCAGCGCCGCGCCGAAGGCGGCGTTGTCCGGGGCAATCCTGGCACCGCTCGCGCCGGAGGCCAGCAGCAGCACGGTGTCGTTGGTCGAGGTATCCCCATCGACCGAGATGCGGTTGAAGCTGACTTCGATGGAGCGGCGAAGATAGCCGTCAAGCACCGCCGGGGTGATGTCGGCATCGGTCAGAATGTAGACCAGCATGGTGGCGTGGGGGACGAGCTGGGGGTGAATCATCCCCGAGCCTTTGCAGGCCGCGGCGATTCGAATCTCTGCGCCGCCGGTCTCAGAACCATCGATCTCCAGCCGCGCGAAGGCGGTCTTCTCGACCGTGTCGGTGGTAATGATGGCTTCGGCCACCTGCTGGAAGTGGTCGGACTCCGAGCCCAGCTGAGTTGCCAGCGCGGGCAGCACTGCGACGATCTTCTCCGCGGGCAATGGCACGCCGATGATGCCGGTCGAGGAAGGGAACACTTCCTCGGGAGTGCAGCCACAGGTCTGGGCCACCGCTGCGCAGGTAGCCCGTGCGGCGTCCATGCCCGCCTGCCCCGCCGCGCAGTTGGCGTTGCCGGCGTTGATGGCTACCACGCGCATCTTCCCCCCGGTGGCGCGCAGGTGTTCCTTGTCCACGATGAGGGGCGCGGCGATGACGCGATTGGCGGTGAACGCCGCCGCCGCACTGGCCGGCGCGTCGGCCACAATGAGGGCGAAGTCGGTGCGTCCACTGGCCTTGAGCCCCGCCCGGGTCGCGCCAAAACGAAACCCTTTCGGAATGAGGAATGGAGAGATGTCGCTCATGGAATTCAAACCTTTAATCTAGCAGGTGAGGGATCGATGACGGACAGGCCACCCGAGGACGCCGCTGTTTGCGGCAGACGATCAGTTTCTGGAACTTGCGCATGTGAATGTCGCCCGCGGCGATCGCGTTGTCCTGCACGATGTGAACCTCAACATCCGCGCCGGCGAGCACGTGGCCATCCTGGGTCCGAACGGCTGCGGCAAGTCCACATTGATCCTGACCATCAGCTGCCAGATCTATCCCATCGTGCAGCCGGGGATGAAGGTGCGTATCTTTGGCCGGGAGCGCTGGGATCTGACCCAGTTGCGCAAACACTTCGGCGTGGTCGGCTCGGGTGTATTCGGCACCGAACTGCCCGGCGAACGGACCGCCGTCACCACCGGCCTGAACGCAGTCATTGCCGGCTTCTTTTCTGCGTCTACCCTGTGGCCCAACCTTCATGTGACGGATGAGATGCGGGAGCGCGCCGTCGAGGCACTGGAGCGCATCGAAGCCTTGCATCTGGCGCAACAACTTGTGGGCGAAATGTCGGCTGGTGAAAAGCGCCGCATTCTGATCGCGCGCGCGCTGGTGCATCGGCCGCGCCAACTGCTGCTCGATGAGCCGTCCAATGCACTCGACCTCGCGGCGCAGCGTGATCTGCGCGAAACCGTGCGCCGCCTGGCCATGGAAGGCACGGGCCTGGTGCTGGTGACGCACCACCTGGGCGATATCCTGCCCGAGATCGAACGTATCATCCTCATGCGCGACGGGCGCATCGTCGGGGACGGGCCGCGCGAAGAACTTCTGACGGCGTCCAGGCTAAGCGAGCTTTTCAATACCCCGGTCCGCATCGGCCGCGACGAGGAGTGGCTGCATAGCTGGTGAGACGCATCCCTAACCTGCGTCGGGCTTGGCTCCCGGCAGCCGTTTGCGCAGCATGGCAATCTGGCCGGTGTGGTGCGCTTCATGTTCGCAGACATGAAACCACTTGCAGTAGTTGTTGGTCGGACCCCAGGGCCAGTCTTTGTCGACAGACAGTAACCACGCGTCGTCGCGCTTGTGAAACTCGGCGAGCGACTTTTCTCGAACCTCGTGAAGAATATCGACATAGTACTGGCGATCATGCCCCTTGATGGTTTTGCGGCCGGCGTCGCCCAGGTCCATCGCCGCATCCCACTTGGCCTTGACGCTCTCCGGCCAGCTGCCCCACTTCATGCCGTCGAAGGTGTGCATGCCGTAGTACGTCTCGGTCGCCGCGAGGTGCAACATGAGGGCTCCGATGGTGTTGGCATTGGGATCGAAGAGGTAGTCAAGGTCAGCCTGCGTCAATCCCTTCGTGGCGCTTAGAACGCCATTGGCATCCCGCATCCACGTGAGCATGGAGACCAATGTGCCCACCTGCGTGGAGTAGCCCGGCTTGGGACCGAGGATGTCCAGTCCCGGCGCATCGGCGGCGGAAGCCTCGGGGGCCAGCTGCGAAGCGTAGAGCCCGGCGGCCAGCGTCGCTGCAGTGGCGCCCAGAAACCTTCGCCTGGTGGGGAGAGACGGAATTGCGGGAAGGACAGTCGGTTTCACGATTCACCTCAACGTACGATCGACCTCGACCCCGAGCTATCGAACGGAAGTGGTCGGCTGCCGCGGGGACGGCCAGTATACACGGCGCCATGCCCGGACTTCGCGAGCCCTTCGAAATCGCGGCCGCGGCATCAAGAGGGATCGCGACACGGCATTGGTCCTCTGTTACCATTCCAGCAACTGGCTCCCGGCGGCCCGATTCGGGTGGGGATCCCCAAGGCCAGATCCAGTTCGACCAGTACAGGAGGTTCGCATGAGTGGTTACTCCAGGCGCGACTTTATCAAGACCGGCATTGCCGCCGGAACCATCGCCAGTGTCGGCACTCTTCCCCTGCAGGCAGCGAAGGCCACAGACAAAGTGACGCTCGGCAACTCCGGGTTGCAGGTGACGCGCCTTGCCTTCGGCACCGGCAGCAGCAATGGTCACGTGCAGGCCTCGCTGGGCCAGGAGCAGTTCACCAAGCTGGTGCACTATGCCTATGATCGCGGCATCCGCTTCTTTGAAACGGCCGAGGCGTACATGACGCCGGCGATGCTGGGCACCGCGCTCAAGGGCATTCCCAGGGACAGCTATCAGCTCATGAGCAAGGTGACAACCGACGAGGGCGCCGATCCGCTGAAGCGCTTCGATGAGATGCGCAAGACCTCGCAGACCGATTACTTCGACATCATGCTGCTGCACTGGCAGCACACCGCCGACTGGGTCTCCGAGACCAAACGCTGGCAGGACGGAATCCTCGAAGCGCAGGAGAAGCAGATCATCATGAAGCGGGGCGCGTCGGTGCACGGTCTGCCCGCGCTGCGCCAGATGCCCGGCAACAAGTGGCTCGAAATCGCCATGATCCGGATGAATCACAAGGGCGTTCGCATGGACGGCCCGACCGGCGCGGACAACAACAATCCCGAATCCGTTTCGGAAGTCGTCGAACACGTCAAGCAGGTGAAGAAGGACGGCATGGGCGTGATCAGCATGAAGCTGGTCGGCGACGCCGTCTTCACCCGCCACGAAGACCGCCAGGCGGCCATGAAGTTCGCTTTCCGCAACGCGGGTGTGGATGCGGTCACGGTCGGCTTCAAGAATCCGCAGGAGGTGGATGAGGCCATCGACAACCTGAACGCGGCGCTGGCGTAACTGCTGCTTCGGCGAGTCAACGCACCCCTGCAGTTGAACTGTGCACGGAACATGGAACCAGCTCCATCAGATGCTGTGGAATACCTCCTCTTGACGCCCCGCGGGCCTTGGCGCTACTTTGGGGTTACACGGGAAAGGAGGTTGATCCAGCTGATGCAAAGTGAATGTTCCAGTTGTTTCGTACGTGAGGTGACTGAGGCCTAGGGCATCGCGCCCCAGACCCCATGTAAGCCCCCGCGGCGATCAACCGCCGGGCCCTTGGCACTCGCGGCAGCGCGATGGCCTTAGTCCAATCCCAACAGTTCACCGGCAGCGGCCTGGAGATCTCCAGGCCGCTGTTGTTTTTGGGTCGCGAATTGCGCGGCCTCCGGGCGGGTGCGGGGTCAGGCTGAGGCGGCTGGTTCTCGCCCAACCCGGGGGGTGGGCAAGGGTCCAGGTTGAAGCTTGCCTGTTCGCCTGCGGACACACCGTTCAAATTCGCACGCGGGGCGGCTTAAGCTTTACGCGTGCTCGTGCGTCTATCTTTCTGCGGCCATGGCACATCGCCTGTCCGACCTCATCCGGGAAGTGTGGAGCGCCGCTTGCTGGAGGAGTTCGGGGAATCCTGTTCGATGAAGGGTACGGTGGATGAAGCAGTTCGAAACATTCCGGCTGGACATGGCGAACGAATGCCTCTGGCGCAATGGGGCGCAGATCTTTTTGCCGCCCAAGCCTTACGCCATTCTTCGCTACCTGGTCGAACATCCCGGCCGCCTCGTGACCCACGACGAGCTGCTTGACGCGTTGTGGCCGGAGACCTACGTTCAGCCGCAGGTGCTCAGGACTTATGTGCTCGACCTGCGCAAAGTACTGGGAGACGACGCAGGCGCGCCCAGGTTCATCCAGACGCTGCCCAAGCGGGGTTATTGCTTTGTGGCGCCGGTTACAGACTGCGCGGGCACCGATCGCGGAACGGCGCCGCGAACAGCGTCGATCGACGACAATCCGGCGGGCATCGTCAATCGTGAACACGAGATTGCGCGCCTGACGTCGCTGGCCCAGCTTGCGGCGGGCGCCCAGCGCCAGGTGGTGTTTGTCTCCGGCGGTGCGGGCATCGGCAAGACAGCACTCGTGGACGCATTCATTCGCCAGGCGGAAACGTCGTTCGCAGCGGTTACGGCGCGCGGGCAATGTGTGAACGGACTCAGCGGCAAGGAAGAATATTACCCCGTCATGGAAGCGTTGTCGCGGCTGTGCGCGTCGCCCGATGGGGAAGCGGCGTGCCGCATCCTCTCCCACATGGCGCCGATGTGGCTGCCGGCTCTGGAGCGCTCCGCAAACGGGGTGCCTCAGGGGATAGCGAGGCCGTCCACGGATCGCATGCCTGGCGACCTGTGCGGCGCGCTCGAAGAACTGACCCTCGCAAAGCCGCTGTTGCTGGTGCTGGAAGATGTGCATTGGGCTGACGAGCCGACCCTGGCACTGCTGTCGGCGCTGGCCCGTCGACGTTCGCCCGCCAGGCTGATGGTTCTGGCGACCTACCGGCCGCGCGATGGTTCAACCGAGCAGCCGCTGAAAGCCCTGAAACAGGACCTGCTCCTGCGCCATCTCTGCGTGGAACTCGCTTTATCCCCGTTGGTCAAGGGCGACGTGCGCAGACTCCTCAGCCGCCAGCTCGGTCAGCCATACCTGCCGGCGGGCCTGGACGACTATGTGTATCAGCACTCCGAGGGCAACCCGCTCTTTGCCATCGCCATTCTGGAGCACCTCATCGCGCAGGACTACCTCATACGCGAGGGAACCAACGGCGCGACGGCGTGGAACCAGCGATCGCCCTTCCCGGAGCTGGAGACGGCCGTGCCCGACCCGCTGGCGCAAATGATTGAGCTGGAAATCGAGCGCCTGAGCCCCGGCGATCAGCGCCTCCTGGGTGCAGCCAGCCTGATGAACATCGCGTTTCCTGCCTGGGCGGTGGCGGCGGCGCTGGAGGAAAACCCTGCCGATACCGAAGAGGCGTGCGACGAACTGGCCCGCCGCCTGTACTTTGTTCGCCGTGCCGGGGAGGACGAGCTGCCCGACGGTACACGCTCCGCCTTTTACGTCTTTGCTCACGGCATGTATCGCGAGGTCCTTTACCTGAGGCAGCCGGCAGGGCGTCGAGCCCGGCAGCACACGCGCATCGCGGAGCGCCTGGCCGACTTGTTCGCCGGCCGGGAATCGAGCGTTGCGCGGGAGATCGCCCAGCATTATGAGGCCGCAGGCAAATGGCTCCAAGCCGCGTCGGCGGTGCGCGCGGCGGCCCGGCAGGCCTGGGAACGGCAGGCGTTTGCCGAGGCAGCCTCGCTGCTTGATCACGGGTTGCGTCTGGTCGCAAATCTGGGCGACCCCGATCGCACGGCACTCGCGGAGCAGATTCGCACCGAGTTGGCGGACGTGCGTGAAGCGAGCACCTCGGCAGCCTGTGTGGGAGCCCGGAAAGCTTGACGCTTTCTGGACGGGAACTTGACAACTTAATTTTTGCCAATCGCTAGTGTGCTTCTTACGGAGGAGGTTACACATATGCGATCCATGCTTCCCAAATTCCTTCTGGCGCTGGTGGCAACGGCGGCAGCGGCTTTCACCCCCCAGTCTGCGCAGGCGGAAAACATTGTCAAGGTTCCTTTCAGCTTTACCGCCGCCGGTCAGAGCTTCCCGGCCGGGGTTTATACCGTCGAGGAGGGCGGCTTCCGCGATTTCGTGATTCTGCGCAGCAAGGACGGGAGCAAGAGCTTCTCCTGGATCACCGGTCCCGGCTCGCCTGAACCGAAGGACAAGCACGTCACGGTGAAGTTCGACGTGGTGGGATCGAATCATGTGCTGCGCTCGATCCAGTACCAGTCGGCGATCACTTCGGTACTCGACAAGGATGCAAACGAACATATGTCCATGTCTCCGCGCCTGTCGCAAGGCAGGTAAAAGCGCCGGCAGGTCGCGCCGTCTAGAGGCGCTCCTTCAGGGCGCAAGCCGCAGAGTTTGGAAGCCAGGGGAGGAATCATCGTCGATGATGATTCCTCCCTTGTCTTTTCCGCGCAACGGATTGACCTCGCTGGGGCGCAGCACGGCGTCAGCTCGAAGAGATGATCTTTTCCCGCCTGCGGACCATTGTTGCCTTGGCTTTGGTTTCCCTTCCCGTGCTGCATCCGACCTGCGAGCCCCAGTTTGACAAGCCGCCGCGCCGGCGACGGCCATCTGCGGTAAACTGACGCGGATGCGGGTCTTCGGTATAGATTGCGGCACAGAGACTACTGGCTACGGCGTAGTGGAGACCTGTGACACGGAACGAGAGCCGAGGCTTGTCTGCCTGGCCATGGGGGGGATACGGCTGGCCAAGGCCAAGCCGCTTCCTGTGCGCCTGGAAGAGGTTTATCGCCACTTGATGGCTGAACTGGAACGCTGGCATCCGGACGTCGTGGCCATCGAAGAGGTTTTCTATTCCGTCAATCCCAAATCAGCTTTGAAGCTGGGCCAGGTGCGCGGCGTGGCGCTGCTGGCGGCGGCGTGCTGCCGCCTTCCTGTAGCGGAATATTCCCCCCTCTCGATAAAATCGAGCGTTGTGGGTTACGGTCTGGCAAAAAAAGAACAGGTTCAGTTTATGGTGGCGCGCCTCCTCGGCCTGGCCGAGCTCCCCCAGCCGGCCGATGCGGCCGACGCGCTCGCCATCTCCATCTGCCATATTCACACCGCGCAAACCCTCGCGCTCCAGGGGGCGGGGAGATGAAGAAGTTTCTCCTTGCCTGTGCGGCGCTTTTTTTGGCGCTGCCCAGCTACGGAAACCCCGGTCCCACCATCAAGGTCGGTTACTCCAACCCAGGCCTGACGCCTTCGCAGTGGAGCCTGGAATTTCATCCCGATGGCAGCGGCCATTTTCAGTCGGATCGCGGCAGCACAGCGCCCCAGGACCTGCGCCTCATGGAGGCTCCGAACGTTGATCGGGACATCCACTTAAGCCCCCGTTTCGCTGAACATGCCTTCGCCGTCGCCAGGCGCCACAAGCTGTTTAATACGGGTTGCGAGAGCCATATGAAGGTGGCCTTTCAGGGGACGAAGACGCTGACCTACTCCGGGCCTGACGGGCAGGGGTCGTGTGGATTCAATTATTCCAAAGACAGTGAGATCCAGGCGCTGGGAGAGTCGCTGGTCGCCGTGGCGACCACCATTATTGAGGGCGCGCGCCTCGAAGCCTTGCTGCACCACGACCCCCTGGGGCTCGACAAGGAGATTCAAAGTGTCGAGGACGCCGCCGGCGACGGGCGAGCGCAACAGATCTGCTCCATCCGCGATATCCTGGAGCGTCTTTCCGACGACCCGGCGGTGATGGAGCGGGTCCGCAGGAAAGCCCGCGCGCTCCTGGTCCGTGCCGATGAGCCGACCGCACCCTGAGGTCACACTCTCACGCGACTTTTCTCCTACTCTAAGTGTCTTATGTATGTTAGGACTCTAGGCAGGGCAAAAGGGAACTGGCGGTCAAAGGGTGGGACCCCATGAAACACGCAATGGTGAAAAAGCTCGGGCAAAGTGCCGGATTACTGGGTATCGCTGCATTACTGTGTGGGATGGCGGGACTAGTCCCGTATCTGCGGGCGGACGAAGGGGCTGACGACGGGGGAGGGTCGCCGCGTCGTGCCGTGCGCCTCAGCAGCGTTGACGGGGAAGTTCATCTTTTTCAGGGAAATCAGCAGTTAGCCGATCAGGCGTTGCCGAATACGCCCCTGTTTGAGGGGACGCGCATCGATACTGGCGACGATGGCCGGGCCGAGGTCCAGTTTGAGGACGGCAGCGTAGCCAGGATTTCGCCCGACAGTTCCTTGACTCTCGCGGTTCTGAAGGGTGGGCCAGGGGAAGAGCGCGAATCTGAAGTGCTCCTCAATGGCGGCCTGGGGTACTTCGAGATTCAGGGCCAGTCGGACAGCGGTCACATGCAGGTGCGTTTTGGGGACACTGTGGTTACGGCCAGTGGTTTCACCGTGTTGCGGATCGGCCTCGACAAGCCTCCGGGCGAGGTCGCCGTTTTTTCGGGCAACGCCCATTTGGAGGGCGGCGCGAGCCCGACACTGGACCTGCACGGAGGCGAGAGCGTGGCTCTCAATGCCACCAGCCCCAACAATTACAACCTCTCCGAGTCGATCGAGCCGGACTCGTGGGACGCCTGGAACTCCGACCGCGATCAGGCTTTGACAACCGCGGCCGCGGGCCGGACGGCTGCAACCAGCGGTCTTCCTGACAGCAATAACCCGGCATGGAGCGACCTGGACGCCAGCGGCAACTGGTACAGCGTCCCCGACCAGGGCCTTGTCTGGTCGCCCTATGAGGCATCCTCCCCGGGCTGGGATCCATATGGATACGGCTACTGGATGAACATGCCCGGCTACGGCTACGGGTGGATTTCCGGAGAACCCTGGGGCTACATGCCCTACCAGTGCGGAGCCTGGAATTATTACAACCAGTTTGGCTGGGGCTGGGCTCCCGGCGGTTGTCAGCCGTGGTGGGGTGGAGTTGGCGGGCTTGGTGTCTGGGGGGTCAATATCGGTTACGCGCCGCCGCGCTATCGCTATCCGGTTCGTCCTCCGCATCCGCACAACCCACGGCCGTTGCTCGCCGGACGCGCCGCTGCTGAGCCGGTAATTCCGGTCAACCGCCATGTGCTGACCGGCACTACCGACCTTCCGGCAAGGGATGGCAGTACTTCCGTAATGATCGCGGGAAATGTCGTTCAGCCGCTGCACCCCGTGCAGGTCCGAGCGTCGTATAACCACTCCATGCCGGCCTTCGGCCCGCGCCCTGTATCGGGAGGCGTGGGAAGACCGGGCTACCTGCCGCCTTCCGGCGTGAACACGCACGCGGGAAGCGCCTATGCGCCGAGGATGGGAAGTTCGCCCGCACCGCGGCCGTCCGGGGGTTCGTCAGGGCATAGCAGTAGCGCTCCTGTCAGTCATCCTTCGGGAGGCGGGGGTGGCGGCGGAGGCGGCCATCCGGGTGGCGGAGGGTCTCACCACTAGCGCCGGGGATGGTTGAACTGCCCGCCGAAAGGCTGGGGTGTCCGCATCCATGGGTCGAAGCTACTCAGTAGGAAGGGCTGCCTTCTTCCGTGGAGGCAGCCCCTTTGTTTTTCAGGGCGTTCCAGAGTGCCGCCAATTCCTCCAGCGACAAGACCTCGGCGCGAGCCTGCGGGCGGATGGCCGCAGCTTCCATAGCTTCCTGGATCTCTGCGGGTGTGAATCCCGCCGCGCGCAGGTTGTTGGCCAGTGTCTTTCGCTTCTGAGCGAAAACCTGGCGCACGAAGCGGAGAAAGTCCTTCTCTTCCACCTGCAACCCGGCGAAGCGGGGTGCAAAGCGCCAGCGGAAGACGGTGGAGTGCACGTCGGGCGGTGGCGAAAACGCGCTCGGCGGCAGGGTAAAGAGGCGTTCCACCGGCCCGTACATCTGGATGCTGACGGAAAGCAACCCGTAGTCGCGCGAACCGGGCTCGGCGACAATGCGATCGGCGACCTCTCGCTGCACCATGAGTACCGCCCGGTCGAGCGCGGCGTGGCTGGCCGCCAGCTTCAGCAGGATGGGCGAGGTGATGTAGTAGGGCAGATTGCCCGCCACCGCCACGCGTCCCCCGGCGGTCGCCGCAGCCGCCTCAAAATCGAACTGCAAGACGTCCTGTTCGATCACCGTTACCCGTTCCGGGGCGAATTGAGCGCGGAGATGGCTCGCCAGTCCCGAATCCAGTTCGATGGCGAGGAGATGCCCCGCCTTCTCCGCAAGTGCGCGGGTGATGGCTCCGTGGCCCGGACCGACCTCGACCACCGTCTGAGTCGAAACATCGCCCAGCGCGGCGACAATTCGCTGGATGGCCTGGGTGTCGTGCAGAAAGTTCTGGCCGAGCTTGGGCTTGGAGGGCATCGCTGTTCCGATGGTAGCCGACCGGGAGCGACACCCGCGGTTCAGCCGTCGTAGCGGAGAACCGCGAGCTGCATCGTGCGGCGGAGCTTGAAACCAAGCGCTTCATAGACCCGGATCGCCGAGTAATTATCGGCGAAGCTGTGCAGAAAAGGAGTCTTGCCGCGTTGACGAATCTCTCCCGAGACTTCGGCGATAAGCGTTCGCGCGTAACCCTTGCCGCGCGCCTCGGGGTGAGTGCAAACCGCGCTTACCTCCACATATTGCGGCAGATGAAGGCGCTGCCCTGCCATAGCCAAGAGCCGGCCGGCCTCAAAGATCCCGAAAAAGGCGCCCAGTTCGATGGTGCGTTTGCGGAAGGGGCCGGGCTCGGTGAGCTCGGCAAGTTCGACCATCGCGGGCACGTCAGTACGCGTCAGGCGGCGCATCGTGATGTCTGGGCCGAACGTCGGCCGTGCCGGCTCTTCCCAATCTTCCGCCACCATCTGGATGAGCTCCCCCCTCGGATCAGTGTCCAGCCGTGGGGGGGAGCCGGCGGCTCCGTGAAGAAGAGGGCCACCACCCCAGCTTGTCCCGCGAGCGGACCAAGGCCGGCATAACTCTCCGCCGCCTGGCTTGGCATCCCGCTCAACGGGCCCACTTCAGCCGGAAAGCGGCGAGCCAGATCATTGCCCATTGCCAGGGCGGCGTGTTCGATGCGCAGCGAATGCCAGATGGGGTTAGCGAGCAGGGCTGCATCAGGCGTCGCGGCTGCGTGTCCTGGCGTCGCATCCTCGGTTGGGGAAGATGCCTGGGTGTCGGTCAGATTGAGATCCAGCATAGCTTCACAGATGAGCCGGGGCGGCCACAAGATGCGCGATTGCGCACCTCTTACCGCGCCGAAGATCCGTGCGAGAGCTCGGCCGGAACCGAGGCGCCATAGCGCTTGCGCACAATCCACATCACCGGAAGACCGAGAAGAATCAGCCCGGTGCCGAGGAGAGAACCCAGGAGATTGCCGGCGTAGCTCGAGACCAGCACGGCGGCCGCACAAACCACGAAGATGGCCGGCAGCACGGGATAGCCCCACACGCGATACGGTCGCGCCATCTCCGGGTGGCGCCGGCGATAAACGAACACCGTAGTCGCGGTGAGCATGTAGAAGAGCCACTCCGCGAACACGGCGAGTTCGAAATGCTGCTGGAACTGGCTGAGGAAGAGCAGCAGCACGGTCGACAGCAGACCCTGCACCACGAGGGATGTGGAAGGCGACTGGAAGCGCGGGTGAATATGCGCAAACTGGCGGAAAAACAGCCGGTCGCGGGCCGCGGCAAAGGGGATGCGCGCCCCCGACATGACCGTTCCGTTGAGGGTGACGAAGATGCTGAGGGCCATAGCCGCCGCCACAAAGCCGGCGCCGCGCGGCCCCGCCACCACCGAAAGCGCGGCCACCGCTGGCCGTTCACTGGCAGCGATCTGCGCCGCGGGCAGAATGTACTGGATGGCCGCGTTTGTGGCCATGAACAGCACGCCCACGATGAAGAGTCCGCCGATCAGCGCAATGGGCAGGCTGCGCTCGGGCCGGCGCACCTCTCCTGCCACCATGGTGAGGTCGTTCCAGCCGTCGTAGGCCCACAGGGTAGCGATCAAGGCAGCCATGAAGCCCGAGACTCCGCCTGCAGCGTTGGGCAGCGAGGTGGCGAAGTTACCCCATGAACCGGACGCCGATGCAAAGCATAGCGCCGCCACGATGAGGATCAGAATCCCCTTGAGAATGGTGAACACAAGTTGGAAGTCGCCGGCCTTCTTGATGCCGAGATAATTTAGACCCGTCATGAACCAGGTCACGGCAATGGCGAACACCTGCGACCAGAGGAGAGGAAGCGGTCCCGGAACCTGGTCGGAGAGAAAGTGGAACGCGGGGAAGACACCCAGGGTTCGCGCCAGTCCACTCGTGACCGCAGCGATCGATGCCGGCTTGGCGACGGCGAACCAGGTCCACATGTACAGGAAGGCCGGGGTATCGCCATAGGCGCCGCGCAAGTAAACATATTCGCCTCCCGCGTAGGGCAGCATGGCGCCAAGTTCCGCATAGGTCATGGCGCCGAACAGCGACAGCAGGCCCCCCACGATCCATGCCAGGTACACCAGCGAGGAAGAGCCCACGTCCCGCATCATCTCGCGGGGTACGAGAAAGATGCCGCTGCCGATGATGGTGCCCACCACGATGGCGGTGGCCTGGCTCGCGCCCAGGACACGGGGCAGATCGGCAGCCGTCTTTTGCGGGGGTACGGGGACGGTGGAGCTCATCAGGTGATGTGAGGGTAGCACAGCGCTGGCGGCCTATCCGTCCGTCAGCCTGGCGGGAACATGCGCGGCAGATGCGGTGTCTAAACCAGAAGCGCGTCCTCCTGCTCCAACGGCCAGCGCGCCTGCGTTGATTCCCGCATCGACTTCACTGCGCGTTGACTTCCGGATCGTTTGGAGCAGCCATGGGGAACCGAAACTTCGCGGCTCGTTTGTGTTTGGCCGGCATCACGCTTGTCGCGTGCGGGGATGTTTGCGTGGTTGGCGCGCAAGCTCCCGCGCCCTCGCAACCGGCAGCGAACCTTCCACCGGCATCCGCACCCACTTCGGTCCCTGAAGCCCCTGCGGGGCCGACGCCGGAAGCTCCTGGAGCGACCTACAAGCGGGCCATGCATCCGCTTGACGTCGTGCGCTCCTCGCTCGACAACTGGTCCGACGCGGAACTGGGCGCTTTGTCGGTGGGAATGGAAATGGCGCGCCAGGCCTGCATTCAAGACAAAGCCGAGGAGTACAGCGGCGACGATCTCTTCGATCTGGCGCGCCTCTGCTCCTTCGGCCAATCCTGGAACGAGGCCAACACCGCGGCCACGCGTTATATCGATTCCAGGGCCGAGCCGCATCGCGCCCAGGCCTATGCAATGAGCATGAACGCCCTCGTACATTTGGGCGGCATGGATCTTGCCGCGCAGACCGCGCACATCATGCTGCGCGGGCTTCCCTACGATGCCGAAGTGGCCTATGCCCTGCGCTACATGAAAGACGCCCTGGAGCAAGCGGGAAACCCCGAAGCGCTCCAACTGGCCCTTGACGAGCACCCTGCCATCGTCTCGGCACTGCGTACCGGAGTTCCATTGCAAGCCGCACAGGGAGACGCTGTAATAAGCCTTGGCGCGGTCTATGAGTCTGCCATGGAACTCGCCTTCTGGCAGCGTTACGCCGGCGAAGATAAAGACGCCGCCGCGACGGCCGCCGAGGTCGACAGCGCGCTTCCCGCGTCCGCTGTGCTCACTGCCGAGGACCGCCAGCGCATCGATGCGGTGCAAATGCAGTATCGCCTTCTAGGCACTCATCTGCCAGATGTTACGGTGCTCCGCTCCCTGCAATCGCCCAAAACCAAGGCCGCGATGCCATCCGCCTATGGGCGTGCTACGGTCTTTGTCGTGTTTCCCGACTGGTGTGGGCATTGCCGCAAGATGATGACTGCCCTGAAGGCTTTTGACATTGCCAACAGCACCACCCCGATCCACGCCTACGGCCTTGTATTTGCCGACAAATCCATTGCCGACATAGAAGGTCCACAAGCTGTAGAAGCCAGCTCCGCCAACTTGAAAACGCTCTCCGGCCTGCCGGTATTCGAAATCGCGCCGGAATCCGTGCAGGGGTTAGGCGCGCTCGATTATCCTCTCGGCGTCGCGGTCGATGAAACCGGCGCGGTGCGCTACGTCGGCGTCCTGCCCGGCGATGCGTTCAACGGCGACGGCTATGTGGCTAAAGTTCTCATTCCCATGGTTGGCAAGACCAGCGCTGCGGCTCACTGATTCGGTGCGGGACCGCGGTCAGCAGCATGGCGGACTCTGAAAGCTACGACTGCCCGACCTGCAACACGCCGTTCGCGATCGTGGATCGTCACGCGGTCAAAGCGGGCTGTTCGGGCCGCCACTTTGATTCGGGTAACGGCTCGGGTTTACGCCCGCAATCGTGCCGCATTGGCCCGCAGATCAGGAAGCCGCATTGGCCCGCAGATCAGGAATTCGTAGGCGTTTGCCGGGAGCCTTTCACCGCAATGTCGTTCACCACATTTTGAACCTGTGGCACCTTCCGGGCCAGTTCCTCCGCTTCCTTTCTCTGCTCCGCGGTCTTGACCGAGCCCTTCAGGTAGAGGGTGCCGTTGGCCGCCTCGAACTGGATCGATTCATGCTCCAGATGCTTGTTCTTCCTGATCGTAGCCTTGAACTGGTCTTCGATCGAGTTATCCAGCGCGACGTTTCGAGCCGCAGCCTTTTCCATGCCTTCCAGGCCCGCAGATTGGACCGTGATGTTATTTGCTACGGTGTAGTCCGGCGCGGCCTGCTTCGCAAGCCTTTCCGCCTGGGCCTTGCGATCGGCGCTGCCCACGATCCCTGTAAGGGTCATGATGCCGGAGTCCCGGTTCTGGGAAACCGACACACTTCTCAGGTCATTCTGCGCCAGCGAACTGTAGACTGCCGCTGACTGGTCCGGATGATGCTGGCATCCGGATATGGCCAGGGCTCCCGCAAGAATGGCGACCGGCGCCAGGAGCAAGCGCCGCTTTGAATTTGCTCGTTTCATCGTTGTTATCCCCCACGATCTCTGCACCCAACATAAATTTGGGATGCCGCAGTTGGCTTGGCCGGTTGTTTTCGCCTGCTGCGGGCATGCGGGGAGGGACCGGATTCAGGAGTGAGTGGGCGGCGGCGCTTCGGCCGTCTGAGGCGCGTGAAAATGGCTCCAGATGCTGTCTGCGGTTTTGCGCGGCACCACTGCCGCCAGGGAATCGGCCGTGGCCTGCTGCACGTCGCGCAGGCTGCCAAAGTGGGCCAGCAGGCGCTGCCGCGTCAGCGCGCCCACGCCGGGAATGTTGAGCAGTTCGGAGTCGCGGTCGCGCATGGCGCGCCGCTGGCGGTGATAGCCCACGGCAAAGCGATGGCTCTCATCGCGAATGAGCTGGATGAGGTGCAGCACCGGCGAGCGGCGATCGAGCACCACCGGTTCTTCTTCGTTGCCGTAGAGATAGATCACCTCTTCGCGCTTGGCGATCGAGGCCAGCGGCTGGGTCGTCAGTCCCAATGACTCCAGCGCCTCGGCTGCGGCGTGCAGCTGGCCGAGTCCGCCGTCGATCAGCACCAGCGACGGCATGGTCTGACCTTCTTCCTTGAGGCGCCGGTAGCGGCGCGTCACCACCTCGCGCATCGACGCGAAGTCATCCACGCCGAGAACCGTCATCACCTTGAATTTGCGGTAGGCCGCCTTGTTCATCTTGCCGTCTTCCCACACCACCAGCGACGCCACCGTCTCCGCGCCCTGGATGTGGGAGATGTCGAAGCACTCGATGCGGCGCGGCAGCTCGGGCAGCATCAGGGCGTCGGCCAGCGCCTCCTGAATCGCCTTGCGCGACGGCTCCAGCACCCGGAAGCGCTGCGTATAGGACTGCTTGGCGTTCTGGCCGGCGAGATCGACGAGAGAGCGCTTTTCGCCGCGCTGGGGAACCGCCAGTTCAATGCGATGACCGGCCTGCTCGCTCAGCAAGGCGGTAAGGGCTTCGCGGTCGTCGAAGTCCACGGGAACGAGAATGCTGCGCGGCACGTAAGGCTGCTCGATGTAAAGCTGCTTGAGCAGGGCGGAGAAGACCTGGCCGGGATGGAAGGAAGCAGTCGGCCAGTCGCTGATCCCGACTCCTCCGTCTTTGATTCTTCAGCGGCCAGGCTTTCCAGCAACTCCGGCAAATCTTCCCAGAAGAATTCGCGCCGGTCGACGATCTTGCCGCCGCGCACGTGGAAGAGGTTGACGGCGAGACTGCCGGCTTCGAAGTGATAGCCGAAGACATCGGCATCATCGTCCTGCTCGGCGGTGGCGATGCGCTGCTTCTCCTGCAACTGGTGAACCGTGGCGAGCTGATCGCGGAGCCGGGCGGCGGCTTCGAACTGTTCCGCATGGGCAGCTGCCGTCATGCGCGCGGTCAGGGTGCGCTCCAGCTCCGCCTGGCGTCCTTCGAGAAAAAGCTGCGCGTCGCGCACGGCGTCCCTGTAGGCCTCGGGCGTGGTGAGTCCTTCGACACACGGTCCCAGGCAGCGGTGAATGTAGTACTGCAGGCAGGCGCGGGGATGAAAACGCGACAGGTCCACCTTGCAACTGGGGAGCAGGAAGCTGCGATGGATCAGTTCGACGACCCGGTAGGCCAGATTGCCGGGAAAGTAAGGGCCGTAGTAAGCGGCTCCGTCCTTGCGCAGGCGCCGGGTTACGAAGACCTTGGGAAAGCGGTCCTGCGAGGGTCAGTTTGACGTAGGGGTAGGTCTTGTCGTCGCGTAGCAGGATGTTGAAGCGCGGCTTGCGCTGCTTGATGAGGTTGTTTTCGAGCGCCAGGGCCTCATGCTCGTTGGCCACCAGGATGTAATCGATGTCCACCGCCTCGCGCATCAGCGAGCCGGTTTTGGCGTTGGCCTGCGACGCCTCCAGCAGGTACGACCGGACCCGGGAGCGGAGGTTTTTGGCCTTGCCGATGTAAATGACCTCGCCTTCGGCGTTTTTGTAGAGGTAAACGCCGGGCTGGGTGGGCAAAGTCCGTATTTTTTCGTGAAGATCCATGAGGATAGCCGCTTGATATTAGATTAGCGGCTGGCGGCGGAAGGCGCATCTGTGAGAGGGGGTAAGGGAATCCTTACGTTTTCTGTAAAGTTTACACAGTCGAGGGCGCGATCAGTTCTCCGCCTATGCAACCACTTGATCTATAGGAATCAGATACTTACGTTTATATGGCCGTTTGGCCCATGGGTTGCATCTTAGTACACGGCAAAGGACGTCTCCGCCGGGGTGCGGCCTGCCAGATCGGCCCCTGGAACGCCGGCAAACGGAGGAATTTGAAGATGAAGAAAGCTCCCTTTGGTTTATGTGCAGCGGCTTTGGTTTTGATGGGGGTTTCAGGCTGCGCGACCAAGAACTATGTCCGCAATCAGACAGCGCCACTGGTCGATCACACCAACCAGCTGGACGAGAAGACAGCCAACAACAATCGCAACATTCACGATGTGGACGATCGCGCGCAGGCTGGTATCAAGACGGCGCAGGGCGCAGCCGACAGTGCCACGCAGAACGCTCAGAATGCGGGCAAGGCAGCCGGCGACGCCGAGACCGCCGCGAACGATGCAGTGCATCGGGCGGACTCGCTGGACAGCGTGGTGAAGGGTCTCGACAACTACAAGCCGATGGCCAATGTCTCGGTCACCTTCGGCTTTGACAAAGCCGTTCTGACCAAGGACGACAAGGATCAGCTCGACGGCTTTGCCGCGCAACTGGGGTCGGCCAAGAGCTACATTCTCGAAGTGACGGGCGGCACAGATTCCACCGGGCCTGCCGATTACAACTACCAACTGAGCCAGCGCCGCGCCGATGCGGTGGTGCAGTACCTGGCGACGAAGTACAACGTGCCGGCCCGCCGGTTCTACCTGATCGGCATCGGCAAGGACAAGGAAGTTGCCCCCAACAACACCGCGGAAGGCCGCAAGCAGAATCGCCGCGTCGAGGTGCAGTTGCTCTCGAATTCAGGCGATCAAAGCGCGCCGATGGCGGGGACACCGGGTACAGGACGATAGACGTTCCCGGTTGCAAAGCTAAATTACAGTACGACTTACATATAGCTCTCGCCTAAACGAAGGCCCCGGCACTGGCTCGGGGCCTTCGTTTGTCGGGATAAATATCCGGACTGGCATTCGCGATGAGCGCGTCGAGTCGTCAGGCCGGCCCGGTTTCCAACTGCCGTACGTGCTCGGCGCGTACTTCGTCGGCGGTAAACAGTCGCAGAAAGGGCGCATCGGCTGCGGCGGCTTCGACCGCGGGGCGTCCGTTGGCCTCCTGCCGTTCCACAATGCAGACCACGGCGGCCACGATCATGCCTGCCTCACGGGCTGCTTCAATGGCGGTGATGGTTGAGGCGCCGGTCGTGCAGACGTCGTCCACGATGACGACGCGAGCCCCATCGCGGCAAAACCCCTCGATGCGGCGGCCGGTGCCGTGCGCCTTTTCCGCCTTGCGGACCAGGAAGCCGTGCAGGAGCGGCGAGCCGGGATGAGACTGGGCGCGCCAGGCGCTGGCCGTCGCCACATTGGAGACGATGGGGTCGGCGCCCATGGTGAGGCCGCCGACGGCCTCGGCCTCGACGCCGTTCTGTTCCAGCAGTTCGAGAATGGCGTGGCCGGTGAGCCGGCCACCCTCCGCATGCAGGGTGGTGGTGCGGCAGTCGATGTAGTAGTCGCTGGTGCCGCCTGAGGAAAGCTTGAACTGGCCAAGGCGGAAGCTGGTGCGGGCGAGCAGGGCGAGCAGTTGCTGAGCGTGGTTTTCAGTTGCCATCGCTTCGATTGTATTCTGCGGCATGAGCGTAATCGGGACTTGGAAAATGGCCGGGTTCGCGCGTTGCAGCGTCACGTAGTGGAGGGTTCTTCGCCGCGTGGACGGGGAAAGAGGAGAGTTCTGATACGAGAGAGGCATTCCTCCACGGACTGCTGGCCGGTGTCGAGGATTTCTAGGTGGCGCGCCATGGCCTCCGCGCGCAGATACCTGGCCCAGTTCATCATTTCCGCGTTGGCGAGGTGAGGTTGGCCGCGATCGCGGTGCAGTCTCGTGCGGCGCGTAGCATCGTCGCAGTCAACCAGCACGATGCGAGCGGATTCGATATGCTGAGCCGCTAACGCCTCTTCGATGAACTGGATGCGCATTTGTCCCTCGAAAAGCACGGGAATCTGCCCGGAAAGAAGGGTGCGAATGCGTGCCATCCATTGCAGGGTGTGGATGCGCTGCCACGCCTCGCCGCTGCCGAAATCCGCGATCATGTCTTTCAGGGAAGGCACGCCAATCGAGTCGAAGAAGAGTACTCGAACAGGGTCGGAAGAGACTTCCGTGAGATGTCGAGCAAGGGTGGTCTTCCCCGCGCCCGATGCTCCGGTAAGAATGATCAGCGGCGGGGTCATGGCAGATTCGATTCGATCGCGATGGAGTTACATCTTGTCCAGGTGCTTGAATCCGCCGGTTCCGGCCATCATGAGCGAAAAGAGCAGGAAGTTGTAGCAGGAGTGGACCAGGACACTGGAGGCGAGCGAGCGGGTGGCCAGCCGTACCCAGCACAACACCAGGCTTACGCAGACCAGCAGCAGAAACGGACCGATGGAATAGCCGGTCTGCTCCGCATGCATGAGGGCGAAGGGGATGCTGGTGAGGATCGAGGCCACGACCATGGCGCGCATCGACCAGCGGGGACCGCCGTCGCGCTCCAGAGGAGGCGCCAGGGAGCCGGTTATGCGCTCGGTCGTCCAGTCATACGCCGTGCACAGCGCGGGCAGAAGGAAGCCGCGGAAGGCGATCTCTTCAAGGAAGGGCGCCAGGGTCACGCCAAAGGCAAACAACAACCATGCCGCGCCGGGAATGCGAAAGACCTGATCGATGGGCGTATCGGGCGGACCAGGGATGAGCACTCCATCGACGAGAGCCAGAACAAAACAGACCCCTGCCGCGCTGACCAGACGCCATCGCAGACGAATCGCCGAAGCGGCACGCCATCCGAGACCGTCGAGGAATCTGCGGTTCCAGAGCATGGGAAAGATAACGGCGCAGGCGCCGAAGGTCAGGACATACCACGCCGCCTGGCTGCCCAGGGTGTAGTGAATATCATTGCTGGCCTGCTTGAGCGTGGAGACGCCAAAGAGGTGAAAATGCAGCGCGCCCAGCACTACCAGCCCGGAGCTGAGATAACCGCCAATCACCAGGAGCAGGAAGACCACGAGATGGCCGAAGTTGGGAGTGCGCAGCGGCAACAGCGAGGCGGGGTGGTGTCCATAGTTCGCGAAGAGCGGCGTCTCGTTCGGATCGTCTTCGCCAGCTTCCTCAGCCGCCAAATCTCCCGGTTCCCGAGACGTGTTCATGTATCCGCTTAATTCCGTATTCCTCCGCTCCCAGTCGGGATGTGCGAGTTGATCCGGAATCGGAGTCTCCTCTGATGCAGAGGTCCCATCCAGGTAACGGCTCATGTCCCGGCGCGGTTCTGCCGCATACGGAGAGGAAGTGGTGATGGATGTTCCCCATAACCCCTCCGCGGGCAGATCCGGGCTCACATCCCCAATTGCCCCATCCGAGAAGGGAGAGTGGGCCGCACTCAGCGTTTGCGGCCATTCGATCGGATCGCCACCCGGCCCGGGTTCGGGTGTCTCTTGTTCCTGCGCCCGCGGGTTCGATGCTTCGCCGGGGTGTGAAAGCGAATCCTGAAGGTGGGCTTCACCAGAATCGGAATCGGGGAGGCCGCTCATGCGCGCCCCGTTTTTTTGATTCTCGTCTTCCTCGCGGGCGCCTTGGTCACAGTCCCGTCAGGGTTGACGCTCCTGGCGCGCTTCTTTGCCACCGGTTTGGTCGTGACGCTGGATTTTTCAGAGTTTTTGCCGGTCACGGCTACCTGCACAGCTTCGGCTATCATCGCGGCATCGGATTCCAGCTCGACCAGATGTCCGTTGCCGGAGGGGTAGTAGCGCTTGAGGAAGTGGCCGGTATACGACTCAGGGGTGGCTGCTACCTTTGCTGGACGACCCTCGGCGACCAGGCGTCCTCCATCTTCGCCGCCTTCAGGGCCGAGATCGATGATCCAGTCCGCGTTGCGGATCACGTCGAGATTGTGCTCGATGATGATGACGGAGTTGCCCAGGTCAGCCAGCCGGTGCAGCACTTCGAGCAGCTTGCGCACGTCGTCAAAGTGAAGGCCCGTGGTCGGCTCGTCGAGTACATACAGAGTGCGCCCCGTCTGACGCTTCGATAGCTCGCGGGCCAGCTTCATGCGCTGCGCTTCGCCGCCGGACAAGGTGGTGGCGGACTGGCCGAGGTGCACATAGCCGAGGCCCACATCGACCAGCGTCTGCAGCTTCTGCTTGAGCTGAGGCACGTTGGCCAGCACCGCGAGCGCGTCCTCGATGGTGAGGTCGAGAATGTCGGCGATGGAGTGGCCGTGGAACTTCACCGCCAGCGTCTCCTGGTTGTAGCGGCGCCCGTTGCACACCTCGCACTGTACGTAGACGTCGGGCATGAAGTTCATCTCGATGCGGCGCTGGCCGTCGCCCTGGCAGGCTTCGCACCGGCCGCCGGCCACGTTGAAGCTGAACCGCCCCGGCTTGTAGCCGCGTTCGCGCGACTCGGGCAGCATGGCAAACAAATCGCGGATCGGCGAGAAAACCTGGGTGTAGGTCGCGGGGTTGGAGCGCGGGGTGCGGCCGATGGGCGACTGGTCGATGCGGATCACCTTGTCGAGCTGTTCGGCGCCGGTCAGCGCCTCGTGCGCGCCGGGCTCTTCGCGGGAGCCGTAGATGGTCTGGGCCAGCGAGCGGTAGAGAATGTCGTTGATCAGGGTGCTCTTGCCGCTGCCGCTCACGCCGGTGACCACGGTCATAACGCCCAGCGGGATGCGGATATTGACGTCCTGCAGGTTGTGCTCGCGGGCGCCGGTCACGGTGATCCACTTGCCGGTGAGCGGGCGGGGCTGTTCGCGATGCAGGATGCCTGCAGCTCCGGACAGGTAGCGGCCGGTAAGCGACTCGGGGCAGGCCATGATCTGTTCCGGCGTACCCTCGGCGACCACGTGGCCGCCCAGGCGGCCGGCCCCCGGTCCAAGATCGAGAACATAGTCGGCGTGGCGGATGGTGTCTTCATCGTGCTCGACGACCAGCACCGTGTTGCCCAGATCGCGCAGTTGCTCCAAAGCCTGGATGAGGCGCGTGTTGTCGCGCTGGTGCAGCCCGATTGACGGCTCGTCGAGTACGTAAAGCACGCCGCGCAGTCGCGAGCCGATCTGGGTCGCAAGCCGGATGCGCTGGCCTTCGCCGCCGGAGAGAGTGGCGGCATTGCGGGCCAGCGACAGATAGTTGAGACCCACGCCGCAGAGGAATTCCAGGCGCTCGACGATCTCGCGGCGAATGCGTTCGGCGATCAGCGCCTCGCGCGCGTTGAAGGTCATGTTGATGGCCGCTGAGAGCGCGCGATTGAGCGACAGTTCGGTGAAGTCGGCGATGGAGAGGCCGCCGATCTTGACCGCCAGCGACTCGGGGCGCAGGCGCTTGCCGCGGCACACCGGGCAGGGCGTCGCGGACATGAAGTTCATCATGTACTCGCGATAGCCGTCGCTGCGTGCCTCTTCGATGGTGTCGCGCAGGTAGGTCAGGATGCCGTGAAAGCCGGTGCGCGGGGCTTCGTTCTTGGGCGGCCCGTAGACCAGGATGTGCTGCTGCTTGGGCGGCAGGTCTTCGAAGGGCTTCTTGAGATCGATGTCGTAGCGGTCGGCAGCCAGGTTGATGAGCTTGAGCAGATACTGAGAGGCCGAGCCGGGGCCAAGGCCGCCGTCCAGGAGCGGCTTGGACCAGTCGGTGATGACCTTGGCGGGATCGAGATCGTAGAGCGAGCCGAGGCCGTGGCACTCGGGACAGGCGCCGAAGGTGGAGTTGAAGGAAAAGCTGCGCGGCTCGAGCTTGGGCACATCCAGGCCGCAGTCGGGGCAGGCCATGGAGGACGAAAAGAGCTGTTCGTCGGGCTTTTGCCCGCCACCGCTGCCGGCCAGGGCGATCACCACCAGTCCGTTGGCCATCTGCAGCGCCTTGGTCACCGCGGCATCGAGGCGCTTTTCCACCGACGACTTTGCCGAAGCAGATGCCGATGCTGGCTGTACATCGGGATTTCCCGGCCTCGTTCGCGATGAGATTCCGGACGTTGCTGCGGCCGGCTCTGTGCCGGGGTCCGGCGTCGATGGTTTCAGCAGGATGCGGTCGATGATGGCTTCGATGGTGTGATTCTTGCGGCGGTCAAGAAGCACCGGCTCCGACAGGTCGCGGATCTCGCCGTCGACGCGGGCGCGGAAGCCCTGCTGGTCGAGTTGGTCGAGCAGGTCCTTGAATTCCCCTTTGCGCCCGCGCACGACCGGCGCCATGACGGTAACCCGCTCGCCAACCCCGAGTTGCAGAATGCGCTGCACGATCTGCTCGGCGGTCTGCCGGGCGATGGGGCGCCCGCAATTGGGGCAATGCGGCGTGCCGACAGAGGCGTAGAGAAGGCGAAGATAGTCGTAGATCTCGGTGATGGTGCCGACTGTAGAGCGGGGGCTGCGGCTGGTCGTCTTTTGCTCGATGGAGATGGCGGGGCTGAGGCCCTCGATGGAGTCAACGTCGGGGCGCTCGATCTGGTCCAGGAACTGGCGTGCGTAGGCCGACAGGGTCTCCACGTAGCGGCGCTGCCCCTCGGCGTAGATGGTGTCAAAGGCCAGCGAACTTTTGCCGGAGCCGGAGAGTCCTGTGACCACGGTGAGCGTGTTGCGGGGAATCCGGACATTGATGTCCTGGAGGTTGTGCTGGCGCGCTCCGCGTACCGAAATGTGGGTGATGGTCATGATGATGGGTGCGAGGAGGGCCGATTCCGAAGTGGGCGGATGGGCAAGTTGAGAAATTCTTCGCTCTAGGGGTATTCTATTTGTCAATAGAATCAAGGGTCAATGAAGCGGTTTATCTGCGAGAATCGCAGAGACGTGGGGCTATGCCGGTGAGTGCCGGTATGGCTGGTCTGAAAGCTGCACGGTTCGATGACTCTCGGTAAAGCTGGACCTTCATTCAAGGCGGATTAGATGTCTGACTTACTCAATCTAGTGATGTTGGTGTGTGCGACGGTGGGCTCGATGGCATTCGGTGTGCTGGTGGCTTATGGGATCTTCCGGGTTGGTTTTGCCCTGATGCGGCCGCGCCGGCAGCCGGCATCGGTCAAGCCTCAGCCCGAAGCGGCTCGCGCACTTTAGACGTTTAGAGAATCTCCAATCGACTCATTGCCGGCAGCCGATGCCGCGGAGCTCTCCCCTGAGCCGGCCGGCACCGCGACGCGGTAGAGCAAAATCCAGCGCCCTCAATGCGGTTGTTGCTGCTGTTGCTGGTCCTGCATCTGTTGCTGCCGCTGCTGCAGCTCCTGCAACATCTGTTGCGGGGTGCGCGGTACGCCGGGCGCTCCCTGCTGCATCATGGGGGGGCGGAGCTGCGGCGGTTGCGGGGCCTGCTCTTCCGGCTCGGGCGGCTCCGGTGCTTCATCGTCGGAATTGTCCTGCGCCTGGCGATTGGCTGCGGGGTTGTTGCTGGGCGCCCGGCGAGTGCTCAGAACGATCTGCCGAGGCGTTCCCTGGCCTTGGTCGCCGATCATGAGCACGTTGTATCCGGACCCGTGCAGAACCTGCGAGATAACGTCGCGCGCCGGACCGGGACCGTAGTCGCCAAAGACGCGCTCGTCGGTGCCCATGCCTTCCAGCTTGGCGCCGGTAGCGGTGGCCACGTCGTCCAGGATCTGATGCAGGCTGGAGTTGGTGGCTTCAATGCGCAGGCCGTGGCTGTCCCATGTGACTTCAGGTTTCGCGGGGGTATCATTGGCCGGCCAATTCGGCATTTCGGGGGCCGGATTGGCTTGCACCGGAGCCGCAGGCTCCTGAACCAGCGCGTTTTGCGCAGCACGATGCGGGTGCTTGTGGTCGACAGGCTTTGGCTTCTGCGGGGCGGCGTCCTGGGTAAACTGGGCTGCGCCTGCCGGGGAGCAAATCATGAGTGCCACCGCGCCGGGGAAGGCCGCTGCCATTGCCAGAACGGCAGGCCGGACCCATGACGAGAGCGAACGGCCTACCCGCTGCGAGAAGGAATCGGATGTTGGCGTAAGGCGCATAAGGCTCGGCCCCCGGTGGCCGCGGGCGGCGACGTTCGGCCGTCCCTGTGTACTAGACTATCAGTGACCCGCAGACGCTCATAGTCGTCGCGGTGACAGAGAGGAATCCTTTGCTGATGCGCCAAGTGATGCGCCCTCGTTCCAGGCGTTTTGACTGCGGGGGGTGGGGCGCTATGGTTGGGAGCGAGGTGCGGCAGAGACGGATCCCAATCCGGCCGGGCTGGTCCATTCTGGCCGTTCTGAGCGCGGTTCTGGCTTTTCCACTGTCCGGCCATGCAGTGAGCTGCACCACCCAGGCTGAGATGACCGCGCAGGACCGGGATGCGCTTGCCGCTGCCGGCCAGCGGTTTGCCCAGGCGGTGGCGCAGCAGGATTACACCACGTTGCAGGGATCGCTGCTGCCGGCGGTGGCTTCGCAGTGGGATGGGATTCGCGGCGTGGTGGAGCAGGGCGCACCGCTCCTCAAAGGCGGGCAGATTCAGCTTCGCAGTCTCTACCTGCTCGACGCCTCGTCGCTGACGGCTCCCGCGGATACGCAGTTTTTCTGCTCCAATTCGAATGGGTCGATGACCGTCACCCTCTCCATGCGCGGGCTGCCGCAGGGGCGCTATGCCGTGGTCCTGGCAGATGCGGCCGGCGCGCCGTTGGGCGGCCAACTGGCGTTTATCCTCGCCTGGGACGCCAATAGCTGGAAGCTCGGTGGCGTCTTTCTGCGCCCCGGCATTCTCGACGGGCATGACGGGGTGTGGTACTGGGAGCGGGCGAGGGAACTGGCGAATGCGAACGCGCCCTGGGCCGCCTGGTTCTGCTACGAGACGGCGCGTTACCTGCTGGTTCCGGTGGATTTTTTGTCGTCGCCCAATCTCGACAAGCTGGGCCAGGAGCAGGCCCAGATCAAGAATTCGCCAGCCGAAGCCTTTCCATACACGATTCCGGACGGGCCGCGCACCTGGAAGATCGCCTCGATCCGCTTCGACCCGTCGCTGCGGCAGGCGGATCTCGGCGTGACTTACGAGTCAACCGGAGTCACCGATCCGGCGGCCGTGCGCACCGAGGCGACCGCGGTGCTCAGCGCCCTGCTGAAGGCTCAGCCGACGCTGCGGGAGAACTTTCACGGGCTCTGGGCGTATGCCGCGCGCGAGGGCAAGGTGTCGCCGGTGATGGAACTGCCCATGGCGCAGATACCGAAAGAGTGAGCAGGGGTCAGGGGTCAGGGGTCAGGGGTCAGGGGTCAGGGGTCAGGGGTCAGGGGTCAGGGGAATTGGATTTCTTCCCGGGTTGTCTTGGCAGCATAATCGATTCTGACGCGCAGCCGCATCGATCAACCCCCAGCAACAAGCAAGCTTTTCTGATCCCTGATCCCTGATCCCTGACCCTGACCCCTGTAAAGGAGCATTCTTGGCACAGATGATTGACTTACGTTCGGATACGGTGACCCGGCCCACGCCGGAGATGCGGGTCGCCATGGCGGCGGCTGAAGTTGGCGATGACGTCTACGGCGAAGATCCCACGGTAAACCTGCTGGAGAGCCGGGCGGCGGCGATCTTCGGGCGCGAGGCGGCGCTGTTTGTCCCCACCGGCACCATGGGCAACCAGATTGCGCTGCGTCTGCACACGCAGCCGGGGCAGGAGATCATCTGCGAAGCGCGGTCGCACATCCTCGATTGGGAGATGGCGACGGCCGCGGTGTTTTCGGGATGCCTGATTCGCGCCGTCCCTACCCTGTCCGGCACGCTGACGTGGAAGGACATCGAGCCGGTCATCTACAAGCGCGGCAGTTTTCGCGCCGCGACCGGGCTGATCGAAATTGAGAACACCGCCAACCTGGCCGGCGGGCGCTGCACCCGCCTTGACGGCACTGGAAGAGATCTGGCGCGGGGCAAGAGAACGCAATCTCCCCGTACATCTCGATGGGGCGCGGATCTTCAACGCCGCGACCGCCCTGGGTACAGACGTCAAGACACTGACCCGTGGCTTCGATACGGTGATGTTCTGCCTGTCCAAGGGGCTGGGCGCGCCGGTGGGTTCGATGCTGGTGGGTTCGGCGCAGCAGATGGAGCAGGCGCGCATCTACCGCAAGGCCCTGGGCGGCGGCATGCGGCAAGCGGGAGTGCTGGCGGCAGCGGGGCTCATCGCCCTGGAGCAGATGCCGGCGCGGCTGCACGAGGACCACGCCAACGCACGTCTTCTCGCCGAGTCTCTGGCGCACATGGAAGGCGTCCTCATCGACGTCGATACGGTGGAAACCAATATCGTGATCTTCCGCGTGACAGACGGCGTGAGCGCAGCGGACCTGGTCGCTCGGTTAAAGGCTCGAGGCGTGCTGGTGTCGGCCATTGGGCCCGATGCAATCCGCCTGGTGACGCATTACGATGTGAGCCGGGCCGCGTGCATCACCGCCTCCGAAGCGTTGACCGAGGAGATGGAAGCGGCGATCTCCGCGCGCGCCTGAGTTTGAAGCTGCTTCGGTTCCGACACGGGAAAGCGATCTGCGCAACTTATCCCGCGCAGATACGTTGAATTGGGCATACGGCCGGAGCGTTCCTGGGAACAGGAACGAATTTCAACGAGGGAGGAATCATTTGGCCATGAAGAAGATTGCTATGGCGGCATTGCTGGCTTTTACGCTGCTTCCTGCCGCTTCGTTTGCGCAGGTTTACGTGCGGGTTGCGCCACCCGCCCCGATTGTGGAGAGGCCCGGGCCTCCGCCGGAACGAGGCTTCGTGTGGATCGGCGGATATCACCGTTGGGATGGGGGGCGCTACGTGTGGGTTCCCGGACGCTGGGAACGTCCACCTCGCGAACACGCGGTCTGGGTTCGTCATCACTGGGTGCATCGCAATGGCGGCTGGGTCATGGTGGAAGGGCATTGGCGGTAGCAGCGCCGACACCTTCATCCCAGGCAAAAGGCCCGCGGCGATTTGCGCTGCGGGCCTTCTCTTGGGTTATCTCGGTGGTCAGCGAGCAGTAACTGGCTTGCGGGCCGCCGCCTAGCGCAAGCCTTCGGTCTGGAACGGTAATCCCGTTGTCGGCCAGTGGCCTGGCTGGGCATCGATGTTGGGTGCGATGGAAACGCCCGCGGCCGACGCTGGCGCGACGCCGGTGTTCCATCCATCGACCAGCACAAGGGCATCTTCGCCGTTGAGCTGCGCCAGGTCGGCCTCGATGTGAATGGTGCGGCTCTCGTGGGGAACCAGCGATACATAGTTGTTGTCGTAGAAGGCGGGCAAGACCCGCTCGTTGGAGCGCTTGCGGCGCAACTGCACATGCGTCATGAGGGCAATGTTCGAGGACGTGTTGTGCAGCGTAACGGTCAGTTCGCACTTGCCTTCGGCGTCCTTGCGCTCGATCTGCGACTCGAGAGTCACCTCGGGCAGCTTGTTGAGATCGGTGAGATCGTCCTCGTGCTCGGGAAGGGCCCGCCAATAAAAATTCGTCGAGAGCAGCTTGCCGTTTGCGTCATGCAGATCGGCCTTGATGAAATGTACGCTCGACACGGCGGCCGGAAACTGAACCGGGCCGAGAGTGGTTGCGGTCGATGGTGGCGCATTCACAGGCGAGTCGTGCTCGGCGGCCACTGAGCCATCCAGGTTATAGACGGTCACATGAGCCGTTGCTCCATCCACAGCTTCGGGCAGGTTGTTGATCACCTGCAGGTCGCCGTTGGCCTGGTTGAACTGGATGTGCACCATCTCCCCCGCGCTGCGCACCGCGAACAGCGAAGAGTTGGGCTCCATGTCGTAGTGATAGAGCTGCCACACAAAACTGGGCTGCGCCGGGTGGCTCATCCAGGTGATGATGGCCGTGGTGGGGTGAAAGAGCTGCGCGTTGCGGCCCTCGTACATGGCGCGAAAGGCTTCGTAGTTCATGAGCTGCGCCTTGCGCACGAAGTCGGCGAGGTTGGCCACTTTTCCGTAGCGGGCGGCCAGTTCGAGTGGATATTTGTCGCCCTGCTGCGCGCCCTTGGCCAGGTCGTGCTCGGCCCAGTCGTCGGTGATCATCTCCCAGTCTTTTTTGGGCATCATGCCTTCGATGGATTCGAGCGTGGGAATGGAGACCGAGCCGGTTTCCGTCTTGAAGAAGTCGTCCGTAACGGTGTAGAAGTCCCGCGGCACGCGCCAGTGGTAGGGGCCATGCGAGCGCACGCCCGCGCCGGATGTGGAACTGGGCTGATAGCGGCGCGTTGGTTCGAGTTCGGCCATCAGCACGCGCAGCGCGGTCGTCGATGGCCTTGGGCGGGAAGCCCTCGTTGCGCGCGCACCACACGGCGATCGCAGGATGATTGCGGAAGCGCAGAATCTTGTCGCGCACGTTGGCCATGTATGTTTCGAGATCATCGGGGTCCGGGCCATCGCTGGGGTTGGGCTGGAAGAACTCATCCCAGAGCAGGATGCCGTACTTGTCGCAGAGCTCATAGAAGTCTTCGCCGGTGCTCTGTCCGACCCAGTTGCGGATCAGGTTGAGATGCGCCAGCTGGTGCATGTGGATC
Source organism: uncultured Acidobacteriaceae bacterium (assembly GCA_963737665.1). Classification (GTDB taxonomy): domain Bacteria; phylum Acidobacteriota; class Terriglobia; order Terriglobales; family Acidobacteriaceae; genus Telmatobacter. The sequence continues at coordinate 21,519 of CAVTTW010000008.1, read as the reverse complement.
TCGGCATCGAGGCGCTCCCGCGGAATGCGCTTGAGGCCTTCGTCCAGCCCCCAGTTGCCGCCGCGAATGAATACGCGGACCCCATTGACGGAGATGGTGAGGTTTTCCGAGTCGGGCACCGAGTAGGAAATCTTGCGCACACCAAAGGTGACGTCCTGCGCGTCGGACGGCGCGTTGTCCTGGTCAAAGCTGAGATGCAGCTTGTAGAGGTTTTGCGGGCCATAGCCGTTGGGCCACCACAGGCGCGGATTTTCGATGTGGAGGGCGGGCGTGGTCTTGCTGTCGAACCTGACCGTTTGCGTGCTGTGGGCCGCGATCTCGACCGGCTGTTCGAAGGCGATGTTCTCGATGGTCCCCTTGAGAACGCCCTTTTGCGGCTGGTCGGTAACGTTTTCGACGGTCGCCTGCACGGCCACATCGGATGAGTCGGTGCGCGGCAGGGGAAGGTCGGTCGTGACTAAAGGATCCTTTACCAGCACCGGACCGGTTGCTGACAGATAAACCTTCTGCCAGATGCCGGTATCGCGGTCGCGAATGGCGGGCAGCCAGTCCCACCCGATAGTGGAGAGGAATGTGGGCCCATCGAGGGCGGTAATGCCGCCGTTCTTGCCCATGCCGTCCTTGAGGGTGTGCTCGTGCGGATCGCCCGGGTGTGGCTGGGGCGAGACGAGGACCGCGAGCACGGCCTTGTGTCCCGCCTTGACGTTGCTTGAAATATCGAATTTGCCGCGAATGAAGGCGCCGCGCGTGGCGCCGATCTGTGTGCCGTTGATCCAGATGGTTGAGGAGTAATTGATGCCGTCGAAGTTGAGCCAGATATGCTTGCCCGCGTAACTTGCGGGAACTTCGAAGGCGGTGCGGTACCAGTAGGACGTGTGGCACAGGCTCTCGGGAATGTGCTCCGGACGGTTGTTTTCGCCGTACAACGGCTCGGGATAGACGTGATCGTTGACCAGCGAAGTAAGCACCGTACCCGGTACCGTGGCTTCGTACCAGTCATGTGTCTTGAATTTGGGTGAGGCCACGTTAGCACCACCCTTCGAAACCTTGGCAATGTCCTGCAACTGCCATCCCGAGGAGAGTACGACGGGCTCGGGAAGACCGGATTGGGCGGCTGCGGACTGCGGTGCGAAAGAGGCTGATATCGATATCAGAACCAGAAGGAAGGAGAGAGCGGATCTTTTGTGCAAGGTCGTTTCCTCGAAGTGCGTTGGTGCTGAGTGCCCCGGGCGAGTTCGAGCGCCGGGCACTGCCATTGTAGCCGCGCGGCGCGAGGGGAGCTGCCGAACTACATCCAAACAAGCTGGAGAATCGCATCCGCCGACCCAGACCTGCCCCCCGGCGTTTTTCGACCTGACCGATGCAGGGTTGCAAGCATCCATCCGTAGAAAGAGCGGGCTTTTCCTCAGGATGGACCGGCGCGGCCACGATCTGGGGCGGAGCTACAATAATCACGTGCGCAAAGTCCTTGTTGTACTCCTCCTTGTTGTCGTTTTCGCGATTGCATTTGTATTCATGCGCTCCGCAACGCCTGCCCTCGATCTCTCGAGTAGCGTTCTCTCTCTCGGCCAGGCCACACCGATAGCGGTGCATGTGCGCGATGCGCACGGAGTACGCAAGGCATCGGCGATCGTGGAGCAGAATGGCGCGCAGTATTCCGTCTGGACCATGACGCAGGCCACCAAGGCACAAGACAGCACATGGAACTTCACCGCCGGCGTCAAAACCACGCCGCAGCTCAAAGATGGCAAAGCCAAGCTGATCGTTGAAGCGACATCGAACGATATGCGCGGGAAGACCGCCCGTTTGGAGCGCGATGTCACCGTGGTGACGCAGCCGCCCACACTGAGCGTCGATTCGGAACAGCATTATCTCTACATCGGCATGGCTGACCTGGCCACCTTCAGCGTATCGGGAGGATATTCCCAGGCGGGCGTACGCGTGGGAGACCAGAAGTTTCGCGGATGGCCGATGCCGGGCGGCAAGACCGGGCTTTTCGCGATGTACGCGTTTGCGTGGAACATGCCGCCGAGCACGCTTCCGGTTGTGTATGCGTCCAACGGCGCGGGCAACGATGTGACCAGCCCGCTGGTCGTGATCTTCCCCAAAAAGGAGCAGCCGCACTACACCGTGCACGATCTGCAGGTGAGCGATGCCTTCCTGCAAAAGGTGGTTGGCGAACTCGATCCCAACGGCTCCGGCGACCCTGTGGCACGGTTCGTCCGGATCAACAGCGAGATGCGGCAGGCCAATAACAAGACCCTGGCCGATCTTCAATACAAGACCGCGGATCACTTTCTCTTTTCGCAGCCCTTCCAGAGGCAGGCCCATTCGCAGGCTGAGGCGACCTTTGCCGACCTGCGCAACTACATTTACCACGGCAAGAAGATTGATCAGCAGGTGCATCTCGGCTACGACCTGGCGGTTACCCAGCACGTGGGCGTGGAAGCTTCCAATGACGGACGAGTGGTCTACGCCGCACCCCTCGGGATCTATGGCAACTGCATCGTGGTCGATCATGGCTACGGGCTGCAGACCATCTACGGACACTTGAGCCACATCGACGTGCACGAAGGCGACATGGTCAAGCGGGGTCAGGCGATGGGGCAGAGCGGCATGACTGGCATGGCCGGCGGGGACCACATCCACTTTGCCATGCAACTCGATGGTGTCCAGATCGACCCGAAAGAATGGTGGGATCCGCACTGGATTCAAGACCACATTGCCAAGCGGGTCGACCTGCCGGGATTTGACGCCCGAGGAGCCGCGAACCCTCGCCCGGAACCGCATGCGGCGCGCAGGAGCGGTGGCCGCCGGCGCCGCTAGGCGCCGACCTCGCTTCCCCGATTGCGACCAGGATTGCAGAGCGCATGGGGCATGGACTTTCGTTTTGGAATGTGAGCTAAACAGCTCAGTATTTGCTATGCGCGTTTGAGATACTGATTTTGGAGAAGAGTCTGGTTGTCCTCTCCCTCTTGGTTTCTGAGCTAAGTCAGCCCATCTGACATCTGTTCCCCCTTAGCTCCGCGCACCATGCAAGGAAAACTCATGAAAGTCATGCCTGTTGTATTGGTCGGCGTATTCGCGCTGTCCACAGGAAACCTCTGGGCTGCCTCAGGGCGCCAGGATTCAATTGAACGTCTCCGCATGTCGTCGGAGACCCTGGATGCGATGATTCATACGCCCGATAAGGGCATACCGGAAGAAGTCATCAATAATGCGAAGTGCATTGTTGTGGTGCCCCACCTGGTAAAGGGCGGCTTTGTTGTCGGCGGCGAGCACGGCCGCGGCGTCGCAACCTGCCGCACCTCCGAAGGCTGGAGCGCGCCCGCATTCGTCTCCATCGGCGGAGGCAGTTGGGGTTTGCAGATCGGTGTGGAAGGTGTCGATCTGGTGATGCTGGTCATGAATGATCACGGCCTGCAGCACCTGTTGGCGAGCAAGTTCCAGATTGGCGCCGATGCATCCGCGTCCGCCGGCCCTGTGGGTCGCCATGCTTCCGCAGGCACTGACTGGAAGATGAACACCGAGATCCTCACCTACTCGCGCTCCAAGGGCGCGTTTGCCGGAATCACATTGGATGGCGCAGTGGTCGAGCAGGACAAGGATTCCACCCGTTCGATCTATGGCGGCGATACCTCGTTCCACGCGATCCTTTCCGGCAAGGTGCAGGCGCCGAAGTCTACGCTGACTTTCCTGAAAGCGGTCTCGCACGCGGTTCACACCAGTGCAGTCGCCAAAGCAAACTAGGCACAGCCACCAAGGGAAAACCGGCCAGGCCCGGCTCTGAATACGGCCAAAGTGGCGACCTCCCGGTGGGGCCGCCACTTTTGGCGATGATGGCGAGCAATTCTCGAGACGATACGCTGAACATTTGGTTTTGTGATACGCGATCGCCTGAACATTCCTTCCGTGTTCCTCCTGTCTGGACGGCACAAGAGAGAATTAAGGCGTAGGCTCGAAGTAGCTGTGCCACATTGCCTCTCTCGCCTTTGCCATCTCGCGGCTTTACTCCAGAAGAGCAACGTTCACGTACATAACCCGAAGGCGGAGTCATCATGGCCCTGATTAAGAAGAAGGATGTAGAAAGTTATTTCGCAGCTCGGCGAGCCCGGCATCCGCTGCACAATCAGCGAAAGAATATCTCTCCTGCAACCAAAGCCTCCCCGATTGAGAGCGCAAGCCTCCGTCTCGATTTGCAGCGGGCAAGTGAGCACCCGGGATCTGCGCCACGCCCCGCAGACGTGCCGGTTCCTCGCGCCGCCAGTAACTCCGCTGCCGGCATCCCGTTCGTTTTACCGGCAAAGAAGCGCGTTTGAGAGTGATTCGTCGGTGAGGAAAAACTGATGCCCACGCCGCGCTGGAACAGGCCCAACTGGTTGCCGCATCTGCTCTGGATACGGCACCAATGTCCATGCTGCACCTCAGTTGAATTCAAGCCCGCGGAGTTGCGTTCGTCCGATGGCCTGCTGGGCATGTTTGCGCTGCGGCCGTTTCGCTGTATGTGGTGTTGGCGCCGGTACTACTGGTTTGCTTTCCATGCTGGAAGCGCTGCGTAGGATACTCGCGGCATCGACTGCATCACTGCGATCCTGACGCATCACACTTCAAGACACGATGTTGAGGCATTCCTGGTGTCTCGGGTTTTGTCGAAGCCCCGACCAGCTTCTGTGTCTTCAAATCCCAGGCCAGGCCGAAGAGGCGCAGAAACCAGATTCCGTACCAGTTGAGATCGAATTCGTACCACGCCATGCCGTGCCGCGCCGATTGCGGAAAAGCATGATGATTGTTGTGCCAGCCCTCGCCGAACGTCAGCAGGGCCACCCAAAGGCTGTTTTTGGAATCATCGCGAGTCGCGAACCGCCGTCTTCCCCACATGTGGGTAGCGGAGTTGACCAGCCAGGTGGAGTGGAGCCCGATCACGGTGCGAAGGAAGATTCCCCACAAAACATAGCGCCATCCGCAGACGGCGAGGATCAGGCAGGCAAGGACAGTGATGGGCACCCAATGCCAGCGGCTGATCCAGCGATGAAACCGGTCATTGCGAAGCTCGGGAACATAGGGCAGCAGCGCAGCCGAATTGGTCTCCATGGTGCGGCCGGTGACAATCCAGCCCATGTGCGCCCAGAATCCTCCATCATGGGGAGAGTGTGGGTCCCCCTCTTTGTCGGTGTTCTGGTGGTGCAGGCGATGGGTCGCAACCCATAGCAGCGGTCCGCCTTCCAGGGCCAGCGTGCCGCAAACCGACAGTACATATTCCATCCACTTGGGAGTCTTGTAGCCGCGATGGGTGAGCAGGCGGTGGTACCCCATTCCAATGCCCAGGCTTCCCGCGACCCACCACAGGAGCAGGGCGAGCAAAAGAGCCTTCCAACTGAACACGAACAGCGCCGCCAGCGCACCGGCATGGAAGAGCACCATGAAAAATGTCGTGACCCAGATGACAGGCTGCGTAAACGTCTTGTCGCGCCGGAGAAACCTCGGCAATTTCATAACGGCTCCACTCTGTTAAGCTGCGCCACCTCAGTTGGAGTTAAGGTCTCGGCCGGGTGATTGAATCGGCGACCAATTGAGCGGAGCGGTAGCGCCGGCTCTGTCACAGCCGCGCTGCCATGGCTGAGGAAGCACGTTGGTGTCGGCCTCCAACACGGCACATAGGAGGCGGTTGTCACAGAAGATACAGCTAGTTTCGAGAACAAGCACCAGACCGCCTTTGCCGCTGATCGACAGAGGGAAGGTTCTGCAGCATTCCGGACAGGCGATGGTTACGAACTCCCCGCCTGAAGTGCCGCAGCCGTTTCGCTGGATCCAGATCGGGTTTGATGCATCTCGTTGCGGGCGGTTGGCCACAGGGCTGCTCGCGATGGCCTTTAAGAGTGCGGATACGCCATGACCCTTTTGATAGAACCCATCGGCAGTCACCCCGTAGGGGACTTCTTCGCCCGCATAAACGCCGCTCATGGCGACGACCTGCATCCCTGGGAAACGGCGGCGCACCACTGACAGTAATTCGAATCCCGACATGGCGGGCATGTTGAGATCGGAGAGAAGGAGGTCGGGCACTTCCTGGCGCATCTGGATCACTGCCGCAAGCCCGTCAGCTGCCGACCGAGTGCGATACCCCAGCGCTTCGAAGACCTGCGCAAGCGAGGTCCGGACCGACTCTTCGTCCTCGACAATCAGGATCGAAGTTTTGCCGGAATTCATATCTCGCTCCATTCAGAACCACCGGAAGACTTAGAGCAAGTGTGCCATGCAGGGCTCTATGAGGAATGGTCAATTTGGAACAGTCTCGGTGGACTTCTTCGCTCTCGCCCGGGGCGCAGGAACCGAAGGAATCTCCGGTCTGGCCGCGTTGTCATCGGGCAATTGATCGTGCAAGACAACATTCAGCAGCGACTTATGCACGCGAATGCGGCCGTTGTACTCCACAAAGCCAAGCTTGCGAAACCGGTTCATGAAGAAGCTGACCCGCGATCGCGTGGTGCCGATCATCTCCGCCAGCGTCTCCTGCGAGATCTTGGGTATCAGGGTCTCAGGCTCGCCCGGCTTGCCGAACTCCGCCATCAGCAGCAGAATCCGTGCCAGACGCTTTTCGCTGGAATTGAAGAGTTGATCGACGAGGTCGGCCTGGATGCGCATGCTTCGCGCCAGTAGAAACTTCATGAACAGGTCCGAGAACTCGTGTTCCCCGTGCATGACACGGACCATCTCGTCGCGCCCAATCTTGAGCGCTGTGCAGGGAGTGATTGCCGAGGCCGATGAAAGACGCCGCCCGGGTATCGCGGCAAGCGCCTCCTCACCTACGAAGTCGCGCGCGGAGAGCAGCGTAATGGTGGCTTCCTTGCCGACTTTCGAAACCACGGTGACCTTTGCCCGGCCCTTCTGAAGATAAAAGACCGAATCCGCTGGATCTCCCTGCAAGAAAAAAGGTTCCCTCGGCTGCAGTTCGATGATTCTTCGGCCCAGCCCGGCATTGGCCAGAAATGTCTCCGGATCGAATACGATGGCACCTTCGAGAGTCATCCTCAGGCCTCCTTTCGCCATGGGACGGCTCGTGTAAAAGCAGGATCTCGTCTCTTTGGCAACCGAACACTCTACCGCTTACCTGATTGTTCCATCCCCTGGCGCACAAGTCTGAGCCATTTTATACACCTTCTGTCGCTTGTTGAACATAGCTCGCGCGGAGCTGGACGAATCCCTTGGCCGGCTGCGATGGCGCCCATTTGCCCTGTAGCCTTCATTGCAAGGGAAGGCACTTACTCGAAGCAATCGGGAGATGCATACCTCGCCGGAGCCTGACGGTCGACTTCCTGCCCCCCCCGGATTACGAGTCCATCCGTTCCACCCATTGAGCCCGCCAGGCAGGAGCCGCGAACGGATCTGCAAAGTACTGTGTTTCCCGCGCCACCTTGTCATCCCTGAACTCCATGATGCTCACCGTGTAGGACGGCTTGCCGTCATAGGTCAGAATGAATTCGGTGACCCACAGATCACCGCTGCCAAGCATTCGTTGGACAGCAAACCGCTTTTGGCTGGGCTGACTGGAGCGTTGGTTCAGTATGTTGCGGCGGCCGCGGGTTCGCTCCCCTGACTGCGGGTATTCCAGCACTGCATCCTCGTGATAGATGCGGTGCTCCATTTCAAAATCGCTGACATCGGACGCTGCCCAATGCTCCTTGAGCGCGGCACGGATCTCCTGATCTCGCACTCCACAAGACTGCTCCGGCGTTGGTAGATTGTTCATCTCGAGCCTCCAATCTGACAAGAAGCTAAATGAATTCTCCTAGGCCTGGTAAGCGATCCGGTAAGCGATCTCAACCGGGGTGTCGACAGGAAAGCTGTGCGCGGCGCCAGGATCAGGCTTGGCATGGATCCGCTCGGGGGAGCGGCCGTCGCTTATTGGTCCCGGATCGCCGAGCAATACCGCCCCTATCCGACGATCGCCACCCATCTGTAGATCCCGCTTCATGAGCGTGGACTGGGAGGGATAGAGTCGCATGGACCCTTCGCCGGATGCGATGCAGGGAAATCCAAGCGTATCGCGCTTTTCTCTGCATCCGCTAAGTTGTTGAGTGATTTGGTGGACCTGATCGGGATCGAACCGATGACCTCTTCCATGCCATGATGTGGGTCGAAACCTAAGTTATTGACGATACAGTGGTTATGAGTCGGCTAAACCGGCAAAACCGGCATACTTGGCAGCATTTGCTGCCAAAATGCTGCCAAATTCATCATCGGGTAATCGGGCTGATCCGTGGGCGGACAGCCCGATTGATTGTGTGAACCGTCTTGCCGAGGTAGTTGGCTTAGGACTGTAGATTGCCCATTCCAGCTAGATGGCTTTGGGCGGTTGGGTTTGCTGTATGGCGCTTGTGTGCGTTCATGGCGCACAATGAGGGGATTTTGTGAACTTGACATCGGGTTTATGCATATGTGAATATGTGCGTTATGGACGCACAAAGATCATCTCGGCTAAACCATCTTCTCCTAAGTCTGCCGGAGGGCTTCTTGGCGGATAGCACTTGGCTCCAAACCCAGGGGATCTCCCGTTCATCGATACGAGACTATGTGGACCGGGGGTGGCTCGAACGAATAGGTCCCCGCGTTTACCGGCGGCCAAGCCAACTTACCAAGGCCTCGCTGCGATGGGATGTTGTTGTGCTCTCTCTCCAGCAGATCATGCACACGCCCCTTCACGTCGGCGGACGAACAGCGGTCGAACTGTCTGGGTATGCTCATTACGTCGAAGCTGGCGACACTTCGCGAGTCTACTTGTACGGCTCGGGCCTCCCGTCCTGGCTTGCCAAGCTGCCGATATCCGCTCAGTTTGAGACCCGCTCTTCGGGACTGTTTGCAAACTCGAGTAGCGGCGTTGAAGCGAAGCGTTACGATCTGCGTTCTGGCGAAGCATCAGGATCGCTAAAGGATGCGGAATCCACGAGCCCCTGGGAATGGTCGCTGACCATGTCAGCTCCCGAACGAGCAATCCTGGAGATGATCGATGAACTCCCGCATCACGAGAGCTTTCATCAAGTCGATGTCGTCATGGAAGGTTTGGCCAATCTCCGTCCTCAACTGCTGGGGAAGCTTCTGCGGGAATGCAGGAGTGTGAAGGTAAAGCGGCTCTTCCTCTGGTACGCGGACAGACATGGACATGCCTGGTTCAAACATCTGGATCTGTCTGCCGTCGATCTCGGGAAAGGAAAGCGTCAACTGGTTCCCCAAGGTCGTTTTGACTCGCGCTATCAGATCACGCTTCCAATGGAACTATTCAATACTGGAGGTAGGAACAATGGCCAGTGAAGTTTTCGAGGGACAGGTAGCCCTACTCGTCCGTGTATTGCCCTATGTGGCGACCGAGACTTGCTTTGCTCTCAAGGGCGGAACAGCGATCAATCTTTTCGTTCGCGACCTGCCTCGCCTTTCGGTGGACATCGACCTGGTTTATCTCCCAATTGAGGACCGAGAGACATCGCTTATTGGGATACGATCTGCGCTGAGTCGTCTCGCCCAGAAGATTCGTAAAGCGATCCCAGACACCGTCGTCACCGACAGCGCCAACGCGGGCGGAACCCTCGTCCTCGTTCGTCAAGGAAACGCTCAAATCAAGATCGAAGTCACTCCCGTGCTTCGTGGCACTGTCCATCCCACGGAGTTGAAAACAGTCCGGTCCCTCGTAGAAGAGCGATTCGGCTTCGCTGAAATCCAAGTGGTTTCGTTCGCCGACCTATACGCGGGGAAACTGGTTGCTGCACTCGACCGACAGCATCCTCGAGATCTGTTTGACGTTCAACACCTGCTTGCCAATGAAGGGATCGACAACACTCTCTATCAGACATTTCTGGCATACATCCTGAGCCACAATCGTCCCGCGCATGAGCTCCTGCAACCTCGCTCGAAGGAGATACGGCAAGCCTTCGAGAGAGAATTTGTCGGGATGACTGTAAGAGAAACCTCGTTGGACATGCTACTCGCGACCCGAGAACAATTGGTTGCGGAGATTCGCTCCCGCCTAGATGAAACATCTAAGCTCTTTCTGAGGTCTTTTCATGCACTCAGTCCAGACTGGAACCTCGTAAGCTCACCGGCCATTCGTAATCTCCCGGCGATTCGATGGAAGCTTATGAATCTGGAGCGATTGCAAACTGAGAATCCGGAGAAATATCAAGTCATGCTTCAAGAGCTTGACGCAGCATTGACTTGAACTGACTCGCCCGTGAGATTGCAGGACGCCGTCTGCAAATCTCTTCCGCTTGAAGAATGATCTCGGAACCGTCGGCGATGGACTCCGGCCCGGGCTTTGGTCGTCGGATGTCGGTTGATAGTCAGGTCGGGATAGCGCGAGATCGTAATGTTCAGATAGCCCGCAAAATTTACGCCAATATTTCGCAAAGCTACAAGCGAGTAAGCCTCGATCTGCCCACCCTTTTCAACCAATGAATAATTTGCAACCGATGGTTTGCAGGAGCCTCCAATTGTCAGGCCGCGCATTTTGATGGGCGCCATATACGAGGCAAAGGAGATGAAAATTCTAGTGATTGGAGCGGCGTTCGCCTTCTTATACTGCGTGGCACCGCGCAATAAAGGCGTCGCCTTATGCACGGCCCCCAGGGCAGGCCTTGGCTTTCATGCAAACGCAAGCTAAACAGGAGTACGAGTGAAAAACGGAACAGTTATCGACGTATTTGGGGAGCCAATCGAAATCATTGCTTCGAGCGCCACGACGAATTATTCATTTGTGATTGGCTTGCAAACTTCGCCCCCAGGCGGGGGACCACCTCCACATCGTCATCTTGGAGAGGACGAAGTCTTCACGGTGATCGACGGTGAATTCGAATTCTTTGATGGCGAATCGTGGGTACCATTCCACAGGGGCGAGGTTAAGTATTCCCTTCGCGGTAACTATCACGGTTTCCGGAACGTCGGTCATTCGGCGGGAAGAATGATGTTCACAACAACTGGTGGAGGCTTGGACGAGTACTTCGCCGAGATTTCTTCGCTTCGATTGCCGGATGGCATGGAACGCCTTCAGGAGGTCAGCAGATTTTATCGGTACGAGTATCTTCCCCCAAGTAAATGACCACATCATCACTGGATTTTGCTTGTCTTAGCTCAAATAGCCTTGGCAGCAGCTCGCATTGATCGCAACGAGAGAATCAGTGGGGACGGTGGCAAGAGGACGATGAGCTTGATTGGTTCACTGCAGCATAAGGTCAAGCGCAAGGTGGCAACTTATCAAGGTTTAGGTGCCCGCCTTCACGCCACACTTGATTGTATGACGGTGAATTGCGACTTTTATACGTCTTCTACCACTCTCCGCCACCTTGGTTTTCTTTCCGCGAATCCCTGTACCTACTAGTATGTATAATAACCTCTTGAGATTAGGTGAAGGACTACTGAGTACATCATTGGGACTCGGCTCGATTCGTACACCACTAGTGACTTCTATGAAGAATTCCATTGTGCCTGTTGCATATGCGATGTGCGCTGCTATGTGCTTGAGTGCAGCGTGCCAAAGCCCGACGCCTTTTTCATTGCGGGACCTGGGGTCCGGAGCTTGGGCGGCGATCGATAAATCGGCCGCCAAGCCAGATTTGGCAGGTTCAAACACAGGCTTTGTGATTGGGCCAGAAGCGGTTCTAGTGGTGGATACATTTGAGAGTTCGGCAGCGGCGCAGAAGATGTTGGAAGCGATCAGGGAAAAAACAACATTACCCGTACGATATGTGGTGAACACGCACTACCACCTTGACCATGTGGCCGGGAACGAAGTCTTTGCAAAATCTGGCGCTACCGTTATGGCCCAAGACAATGTGCGTTCTTGGATGCGAACAGAAAACCTGAAGTTTTTTGGTGAGAAGATCACACCAAAGCAGCGGGAGTGGGTGGACGATCTCTACCTTCCGGATCTGACATACACACAAGGTGCTACAGCATATATCGGAATAAATCGTGGTGAAGTCCTGCGGGTCATGCCTGGTCATACCGGAGGGGATACGATCATCTACGATGCTCAGGCGAATGTAGTTTTCTGTGGCGATCTTTTCTGGAATCGCGCGCTGCCTAATTTGATTGATGCGTCGACCAAAGAGTGGGTTGAAACGTTGAACTTGCTACTCCGCGACTACCCTTCAGCAAAGTTCGTTCCGGGCCATGGCGAAAATGTAGGGGATGAATCGGACGTTCGAGCTTTTCGCGATTACCTCGTGTTTCTTCGTCAGGCGGTTTCCCAGGCACAGACACATGGGGCGAGCAGTGCCGACGTTTTGAAAGCGGTATTGCCCCAAGTGAGCGAACGCTATGGTAAGTGGGCGTTCTTTGACTTCGCCGGCCCCAGCATTCAGCAAACGGATGAGGAACTTAGACACCTCAAGAAACTACCGCAGCAACCTTGAAATGACCTGCGGTGCCCGTCGCCTCGCCAATATGGATAGTTCAGCGTATCTGCAGATGAGCGGAATAACTTCCCCCTTAGCCAAGAGTAGTCGGGAGTAGATACACGCGTCGGCTCCTCAGCCCTGCAACACACTCCTTCGAAATTCTCGATGGTTGCATATTCACAAAGATTCAGCAGACCAATTCGCTCGTGTTGAGGTGTTTTATGTTTCTTGCACGTCTCAAGCCGTTATATCTAGCATTGCTCCTATCAAGCGCCTGCAAGTTACAGGCACAACTGCCGCTAAGTCTTTCCGTGGATCTGCGCGATGCTCCTCGCAAGTTGCTTCATGCGACCGAAATTGTTCCCGTACAAGACGGTCCATTGACCCTCGCCTTTCCAGAATGGATTCGGAACGAACATGAGCCCGCTCCTCTAACTCAGCAGGTAGGCCTATTCATTAGAGCCCGTGATGGCAGCGGGGTTGTCGGCCAGCCTCTTTCCTGGAAGCGTGATCCCTTCGACCCGTATCTCTATCATCTGACCATTCCGAATGGAGTCCGCTCCATCGAAGTCAGATTCGACTTCATTACGGCGGACAAGAATGGGGACGCCCACGGATCATCAGATGCAAACCTCGCGGTGTTGGACTGGAACACTGTCGTCCTTTACCCCTACAGCGGACCCGATACGCGAGTCGCCGATCTCACCGTCACCCCGACGGTCACATTGCCAAACGGTTGGCACACGGCTACGTCGCTCAAGACTGTGGCGGGCGTGATGGAGCCGACTGCTAGCTCGATCGTAAACTTTCAGCCCATCTCGCTCGAACAACTCGTCGATTCCCCGATGATTGCGGGACGCTACTTCCGAGAAGTCGCACTTGCCCCCGAAGTTTCACCCAGGCATTACCTCGACATAGTAGCGGATCACCCGGAAGATCTCGAAGTCCCTCAAGCGCGAATTGATGAATTAAGCCAGGCGATTCGCCAGGCCGGGTTACTGTTTCGTAGCCATCACTATGACGACTATCGCTTTCTCATCACGCTTTCGAACAACATCTCGCAAGCGGCGATCGATCACCTGCAGTCCCTGGACAATCGTCGTTCGGCCAATTTTTTCCGTAATGAGAAAGGGCAGAAGCTTTACGCGAATTACACGATCCACGATTTTCTTCATAGCTGGAACGGCAAGTATCGGCGCCCTGAAGGACTCGCCACACCCAACTTTCAAACCCCTGTGAATACGAACGGAATGTGGGTATACGAAGGGCTGACAGACTATCTTTCCACTGTGATGACCACGAGAATAGGCAACGCGACCAAGGAAGACTTTTTGGATGTTCTGGCATCGAAAGCTGCCTACTATGATCGCCGTCCAGGTATGCAGTGGAGAGATCTTGACGACGTTGACACGATGGCCTACCCGCTTTGGAGCAGTGAGGATTCCAGTTACGATAACTGGCGTCTAAACGGCTTTGACTTCTATAGCGAAGGAAACTTGATCTGGCTCGATGTCGATGTGACGATCCGCGACAAATCGAATGGCAAGAAATCTCTTAACGACTTTGTGGCTCTCTTCCATGGCCTCGGTGGGGATACCGGTCCCAAAGTTGTTCCGTACTCCTTCCACGACATCGTTGCTTGCTTGAATCAGATCGTTCCCAACGACTGGGAAGGCTTCCTCACCGAACGCCTTCACGCTCTGTCAAAAGCACCTCTTCAAGGCATCGCTGGAGCCGGCTACAGGCTGGTCTACAAAGAAGGTGCTGACAAAGACTTTCAGTATTCCCTTGCCATGAGCATCGGAGCTGACGGCGTGATCTCCGACGTGATAATGGACGGAATTGCCTATCAGGCAGGTTTCGGTCCTGGGATGAAGATACTTGCGGTAGACGGTCAACCGTTCACGCGCCCGACTCTGCGGCAGGCAATAGATGCCGCGAAAACGACGACGACGCCCGTCGACTTCAAGGTCGACAACACTGGCGAAATCTCTGACCTGCATCTTGACTATCACGGTGGGCAAAGGCATCCCGTGCTGGAGCGTGTTCCGAATACCCCGGATCGGATCGCTGAAATTCTGCAACCAATGAGCAAGTAGGCAGCAACACAACGCTTCATCCTTTACCAAAGAAGGGAACAAGCGAGAGCGTGTCTCCATGTTCCCGGAACTCCGGCGCTCCTACCAAGACCCAGTGTGTCCGTGACCGACTGCGCGGTAAGCTTCATCGTAATAAGCTGAGAACACCTCGGATCGCGCGGTGGAATGGCTTAGGAGAGGCAGCAGCGCTAGCGAGAACGTAGCCGCCCTGGATCACGGAAATAAGCGTCGCAGCGACCTCGGTGGCGTTCAGTTCCGTGGAAATCTCGCCGTTTTGTTGCCCCTCCTCCAAGATGGACTTAATTCTGAGTTGAAGCCATTCGAATGTCTCGTCTATCGGGCGACGCAAATCCACATCCGCAGCGATATCGGGGTCTTGGGTCAACTTACCGATTTGGCAGCCCTTCAAAACCTCACGGGAACGGAGCATGTAGCCGCGAATCCGTTCAAGTGGCGTACCTGATGCACTCAGCCACTTGTCAGCTCCATCACGAAAAGACGCGGCACTCTGCTGGATTGCTTCTGCCGCCAGATGGGATTTCCCCTTGAAGTGGTGGTACATGCTCCCTTGGCCAGCTCCCGCCCTTTCCTGAATCGCTTTCGGACTCATACCTACATAGCCCCGCTCCCAGAGGAGCTCCTGCGCGCTTCGTACTAAACTTTGACGAGAGTTCATGCTTTGTACTAATTAGTACGTACAAATTTTCAGATTCGCAAGTGTATTGCGAAGAGCTCGGCGGTCGGCTTCGAGCCCTCGTCTCGTAATCTCGGGAATGTGGCCCCATTCGTGCTATCGGTAATTATTCCATCCCGCCGTCCGGTGCTCGCGGACCTGCTCAATCGCGCCGACGCTTTGCACAAATCCGGACGTGCCTATGGATGCGGATTTCTTCACAGAATCGACAACGCGCTCAGCGAGGCGGGCTCCGGCGCGACGGCCAATCAATTCCAAATCTCATGTATTGGCATTCTGAACACTCCCAGGTTCAGCTGTTGCGCACATGCGGGATAGGAATTCGCACCCGATCTTATTCGGACCACTTGGTTGGATCTTTTAGAGCTTCTCGACTCAGAAACAGCAGGATCGCTTGCAGTCCCAAGGGTTTTGGGCGCGCCCTCGATGGACTTCTACGGACCTCCACGGCATTTAGCTCAAGTCTTCAAGATATGAAAATGGGTTTTCAATTCCATTGGTGCTGCTTCAGCGCTCTGCTCCTCGAGTCATAGTTAAGCGAAGGAGACACTATCTCATGACGTCACAGATCACATCTTTTGCTGGAACGTCACACAATAACGGTGCGCGGGGGCTATCGGCATTATTGCGACGTTGACTCGAAGGAATGGAGCACGAACGTCTTGTCACTACGAAGTTTGCAGATCAGGACGCTTGCAACGGGAGCGAATCAGGGGACCTTCGTCCAGAAAGTATCACTGCTTTCATAGCGCACGACGAGACCAGTCACCTTTCCCATCGAGTCCCGAAGAAAAATTATGCGCCTACGGGGCTCTCCCGGAGTAAACAGCACATCGCGCGTCTCGGCTTTTCGTTCCCGCTCTGGGACACCCGCACGATTAGCAAGGATTCGATCACCATCTCCACGAACGGTGAATGTGTCCGAACCGAAACGATAGGTCCCCGCCAGTTCTTCAATCTGGGCTGTATTTAGCTTGATTGCGGGGGGATCAGAAAGTACATTTGTGATGTGGAGCGCGCGTAGCTTCCACGTGCCGTCCAGACGCTGCCATGTCTCGGTGAAGATATATCGAACCTTGTTCTCATCTGTGTCCTCGTGAAGGACGATTGCTGTCTCGTTGATTCGGGTCAGCTTATAGGTCCGTATTTGCAGCGGCTTTGTGGCCATTGGCGCTAGATCTTGAAGAAAGTTGCTGAGATATGTAACGCCCCCTTCTTCGTCGAGATAAAAGAAATCAGACGCCGCAAATCTCTGCCAGACGGAGCGATCTGCCGTATGCACCGCCGAGAGCAAAAGCTCGTCGCTTCTACGCAACTGCGCAGCCAGAGCAGAATCAGATTCGACTGTCTGCGCATGTGAGTTTGCGGAAACGAATATGTAGGTTGTTAGTGCAACAACAAGCAGGGTGATGCGGGAACGGGACATATGGAGCAACATCTCCTAAGCACAGTAGTCACGGCTGTAAGCGGGTGCAGACCAGATTATGGGTCGAGAACGGCATTGGTCTTCCAATTGCCACTTCAGGAGCCTCTTTGCGCCGCTCCAACTCTTCCAGTCTGACCCGACGTAGATGAGTCACAGATAGTCCTCTTCTCTGCGACAACCTCAGATCGTCGCTCCGACAGCTCGCCCAGCGCACACGAATGCGTCCGCCGCGCAGCGGCTTCGTTCAAGTCGGCTTCTTATCAGTAATCGCTGCTGAAGGGGATCGCGTTCAGTAGGACTGATGGTGTCGCTAGCGGTGTGCGGGGAAAAAACGAAAACCTGCCGAGCGTGTTGTTCATATCGACCACCTGTTTGCGCGCATGCGGCGTCTCAATACATACGAAGCGAAGACGAACGCCAAGACGAGAATCGGATCGAATTTGTCCCAGGTACTGCCACCACCATTCAGTTGTGAATAGAACGCAAGTAAAAGTGTGAAGCTGAGACCAGCATAGACCCACTCGGTCAATCGAGGCATATTGGGAATCAGAAGGCCCACGCTACCAAGGATGTGGGTTACGCCAATAAAAGGGATGATGTAGAGCGGGTATTCGAGCTGCTGATTGGCGATCCTCCATTCGTCGGGATCGTGAATTAGATACAACCTGCCGAAGTACACCCACATGAAGGCGACCACGACGGTAGTTATCATTGCGGCTCTTTGAGTTGCTCGACCTGCTTGCACGGATTTATCTATTGTCCGTTCAGTTTTCATAGTAAAAGGATCTCCTTCTTGTTCTTTCGATCATGACGCGATGGCCTCTCGACAGCGTGGAACCGGACGGTCAGCTGTCCGGTCCAACCCTTGCACCCGAACAAGTGTTAACG
The DNA here is from genome assembly GCA_963737665.1 of uncultured Acidobacteriaceae bacterium. Classification (GTDB taxonomy): domain Bacteria; phylum Acidobacteriota; class Terriglobia; order Terriglobales; family Acidobacteriaceae; genus Telmatobacter. The sequence continues at coordinate 4,029 of CAVTTW010000008.1, read as the reverse complement.
GATCCGAGATCGTCAAGATCGCCTGGACTTACGCCTTGACGGCGTTCTGTGCAGCCGCAAATACATCGCGTGCGGACGTCGTACCCTCTACGTGCTCCGTACCCGTGACCCCGAGGTCCATCCATCCCGCGTTAACGCTCTCGTACATTTCTTCGGCAGGTCCAGTGTGACCCTTCGGGACGCCGAACTGCTGGAACGCATCGGCCCAGGCGGCACGCGGGAGTGCGAAGGCTTTTACGTCGAGCTTCAAGACTTCACCCAATTGTGCGGCCACTTCATCCGCGCTTACCATCGAACCCAACTCGATGACGCGATGCCCTGACCACGCCGGCCCGGTGAGAAGCGTTGCCACCTCTGCGCCGATGTCATCCGTCGCGACCATGGTCGATCTTCGGTCCGTAGGATTGTAGAAGACCGGTAGTGTTCCACCCTGGGCGGCCTGTAAGCCGAAAAGAAAGTTTTCGAAGAACCCGCCTGCGCGCACAAAGGTAACCGGAGAGGTCACGTCGCGAAGACCCTGCTCGAAAAGTGCTAAGCCCGTGATCATCCCCAGCCCGCTTGTTTTATTCGCGCCCATCGACGAGAGTGCCACCACCCGCGAGGGCGTTACTATGGTCAGCGCCTCGACATAGTTCGCAATAACGTCCTTTGCCTCTCTGTAATCAGGCGATGGTGCCCATACGGAGGGCAACATAACAAACGCTCCTTCAACACCTTTGAGGGCCGCCGCAATGGCTGTCGCATCGTTCCAGTCTCCATCCACCAACTCCACGCCTTGCTCAGCCCACTTCGCCGCTTTCTGGCGATCGCGTACAAGTGCTCGCACTTGTTTGCCTTGCTTCAGAAGATGCCGCGCCGTGGCACCTCCAACGTTTCCTGTAATGCCCATGACTAAATACATATTCGTTTTCTCCTTGGTGTTGTTACAGCGATATGGGGTCGTATTTGCAGCCCCGTTTGTGTAGCGGCACACCCTTTAAGTTCAGGCGTGAACTCAAGAGACGCCCCGTACTAAGCGTGGTCTGCGACAAGAAATGTCTGGTTCGTTTCCATCGACTTCGTCAACTTCTCAAAGTCGGCCTGGGTGAGTTGAGCAGGCAAGAAGTCTGTCCTGCCATCCGGATGCACCGCATCCTTCATCATTCGCTCGTGGTGATACGTCGAGACACTCAGCACGCGACACGAACGCTCACTCTTATTGAAGAATGAGTGAGGCGCATTGGGCTGCACCATAAGACTCTCTCCGGCTTCACACGTGTCCCACTCAGTGACACCCTGGTTGTTCCAAAATCCTATCGACAAAGTTCCTTCCAGCACGTAGAAAAACTCTGCAAATGGGTGCCTGTGTAGTGGAATACCCATACCCGGCACAACCGTCATTTCAAAAATGGAAAAGGTGTAGCCTGTGTTTTCTCCCAGTGCCCTCCACAGCAATTGCATAGGCCCGATATCCAGCGTCGGGCCGCCAGTTTTGTTGTTCTTAATGACGTTGTGATGAAGGACCTCTTCAAGCGGTGTAGGGAAGTTCGACATAAGACAATCCTTTCGTGAGCCAAGTTAAGGGCTCTGATGTGAATGCAAGAGCTTGTGAGTTGCGCAGCTACCACTTCGCCAGTCCCATGAAGTTTTACAGCTATCTGTCGCGTGAAACATTGCCGACCGAGCACAATCGATCGGAGCGGCGGACGAGCTATGTGGTGGTTACCGTCACTGCCTGACGTACATACCGGCTGCTTTCTAATTGCTGCACCATGAAGGCAGCCAGATCCGCGCGCCCGATCTTGTGTGCCTTCTCGCCGCTCTCAGTACTAAGCACCCTGGCAATGCCGGTCTTCTCATGGTCGGTCAACATCGGCGGCCGCACGAGCGTCCAATCCAAGTTGCTGCCTTCGATCTCTGCCTCCATACCCGCCTTGTCTACCAGCAAACCGCGCAGAAACGTCTTCATCAGCAGGTGCTTGTTGAAGAAGCCGGCGTTTCTGGCGCTATCGCCTGCTCCAACAACCGAAATCTTCAGCAACCTCCGCACGCCGTGGCGTCGCATCGCGTCCACAATGTTGTGTGCGGCTTTCGTCTCCATCGTCGTCACTTTCCACGGTGTCTTGCCGCCTAGCGCGTCGATGACCGCGTCCTGTCCAAATACCGCAGGGTCAACGGCAGCCGCGTCAAGCACGTCGCCTGCCACAACCCTGACGTTCGCCTTCTTGTACTGGGCAGCGCCGCGAACGAAAACCGTCACCTTATGCCCAGCGGCCAACGCCTCATCTACTAGCGCCTCCCCGCTCTTGCCCGCTGCTCCAATCACTAGAACTTTCATCGCATTCTCCCTTTGTCTCGTATTGGGCCGCCAATCCAAATACGCGACCTAGGAATTAGAAGCGCGAGATAACCATTGGTTGCAAAATAATCGTTGGTGTGGAATCGCTGTGAACCACCGCCGCACACTCGTACACAGAACAACCGGGGGATCATCCAGAAAACTCTCTGGGCCGCTTTTGCGGCGGCCTGCTGACCCTTGTGCTTCAGTCTCTTGACCATCCGCCGAAAGCAGTGTGACTTCCGAGTGGTCTGTCGGAACGACGACAGTAGATGGGGGCACTCAGGGAGGATAAGCTTCGAAACGCTCACTTCAATTCATCAGCGGAGCGACATTCTTCGTCAAGACTCCACTGGAAAGGGACTTACTTCTGATCAGTAGCGGATCGCGACGGGAACTGTGGTCGCTATGTTGTGAACTGGGAAGATCGACGGATCGAACGGGGGAGGTCCCAGCTTTCCACGCGTACCATTCGATATGCCGTAGCCTTCCAACGGTATACCAGGAAATCGTGTGTCGAACTTTCCGTTCTTGTTCTCATCGTGCCAAGTGCTCACCGCATATGTGCCGAACGGGATTGCGGTGAACACCGCACTTGCGGAGCCGTTGATGATGGGCACCTCTATGGCTCGCAATGCTTTTCTGTCGTCCGTGGGAAATCCATCCTTCTTGTTCCACAGCCTGATACAAACCTGTCCGTTAGCGTTTTTCAACCCAGTGACTTGAATGGTCAGCGTTGAGGTCTGTTGCGCGCGAAGTCGCCGCGGGGTCAACCCGGCCGAAACCAACATCGCAAGAAGAACAGTTGAAGTTATGTGAGTTCGGTTGAGTCGCATCGATGATTCTCCCTTGGTGTTCGCTCTGCGATTTCGTTCGGCAATCAGTCGTTTGAACCGAAGCGTTTTCAGCCCCGACAAGCTTTACTTCCCGCGGTTATACTGTAACCAATGGTTATAAGTCAACGATTGGACGGAAATTTCGACCAGAAGGAGTTAAGCTATTCAGATGACAACCACATCACCAAGTCGCCGGCTAGAGCGTAAGGAAAGACTTCGAGGCGAGATCCTTGCGGCTGCAGGCAAGATGTTTGCCGATCGCGGCTACGAAGCCGTGACGCTTCGCGAGATCGCTAAAGAGATTGGCTATACGCATGCTGTGATTTATCAGCACTTCCCCGACAAATGGCACATTCTTGCTGAGTTGAGCCGCGAGACGATCGAGCTGATGATTCAGAACTTCGACGCGACTGCCGCTAAACATCCCGCACCGAAGGAACGCCTTTTTGCAACGTCACGCGGCTTGATTCAATTCTGCATTGACCATCCACAGCAATTCCGCAACGTCTGGTTCGGGCCTGAGAACAGAAACGGCGTCCGCGCTGGACAATATATCGACGACCTTGGTGCGCCGTTGTTCGCGCGCTTTGTGCAGCTCTTTTTCGATGTTGCCAAGAGTGAAAAATTGCCAAATAGGGATGACATCGTGATAGCCCACACTTGGTGGTTTACGATCTTTGGCCTCGCCACACTCTTTGTTATCCAGGGAGTTGTGCCTGGATTATCTGACCAGACTCTCGTGACCGAGCAGACAATCGCAACGCTTTGGGCGGGCCTCCAAACTGTTCCGCGACTGCCAAAAAGTGCAATCTCTAAGCGATCCAGCCGCTCCAGTGCAATAAAGCAATAACAGCTTCTGTCCACTTAGGAGTCGTT
>CAVTTW010000007.1:0-205999 GCA_963737665.1 uncultured Acidobacteriaceae bacterium | reverse complement strand
TTTCGGCCGGATGATGGAACGGCGCGCGCAGCAACTCGACTGGCTGGCGCGCCGGCTGGTCAGTCCGGCCGAGCGGCTGAACGTCAGCGCACGCACTTGCGGCAACTCGCGGTGCGACTGGCGTCGGCCGGCGCGCGTCCGGTGCGCGATGCCCGCGCGCGTTTTGCGCTGGTGCAAATGCGCTGGCAACGCTGGCGTCCGGATCTCGCCGCCGAGCGGGAACATCTGATGCGTCTTGCACAACGTCTGAGTGTTTCGCAAGGGCGCCGGCATGAACGGGCGGCGGCGCGGGTGTCGGAGTTATCGGCGAGGTTGCAGGTGTTGAGCCCGCAACGCACGCTCGAGCGCGGCTACGCGGCTTTGATCGATACGCAATCCGGACGCGCCGTGCGCGCGCCGAATGCGCTGAAGCCAAAACGGCCGTTGACCGTGCATCTGGCGGAAGGATCGGCGGATATCGTGCTGGCCGATATCCAGCCCCGGCTCTCCGATGAATTCTGACGCTGGCGGCGGTGTGCATCGAATGCCGCTTACACGATGCACATGACGTTTTCACAAGACCTGCACGGGTGCTTGAAAGCCCGTATTTTTGACGGCTTAGAAGGAACGTTCGAGCATTTTTTACGCCGCTGTTAAAGCTTCGTAATCGATACTGCTCATAAAAACCCGCAATTTGCGGGGTTATCCCAACTCGCCTACAATCGAGTGCTCCATTGCTTCACTCCTCACGTCCCCCAAAATCATCATAGAAGGAAGCTCGCACCATGGAACATACCCTCCCGCCGTTGCCGTTCGACAAGAACGCGCTCGTTCCGAACATGTCGGAAGAAACGCTTGAGTATCACTACGGCAAGCATCACCAAACCTATGTGACGAACCTGAACAAGCTGATTAAGGGCACGGAATTCGAAAACCTGTCGCTTGAAGAAATCGTCAAGAAGGCATCGGGCGGCGTGTTCAACAACGCAGCCCAGGTCTGGAACCACACGTTCTTCTGGAACAGCCTGTCGCCCAAGGGTGGCGGTGCACCGACCGGCGCGCTCGGCGACGCAATCAACGCCAAGTACGGCTCGTTCGACAAGTTCAAGGAAGAGTTCGCGAAGGTCGCAGTCGGCACGTTCGGTTCGGGCTGGGCATGGCTCGTGAAGAAGGCAGACGGTTCGCTCGACCTCGTGTCGACGAGCAACGCCGCCACGCCGCTGACCACGGACGCGAAGGCACTGCTGACCATCGACGTGTGGGAACACGCGTACTACATCGACTATCGCAATGCGCGTCCGAAGTTCGTTGAAGCGTACTGGAACATCGCGAACTGGGACTTCGCGTCGAAGAATTTCGGCGCTTGAGGTTGTTGGGTTGGTGACGGTGAAGTGCCTATCCGGCAGGGCGATAAAGCGCTGAGCGTTAAGAGCGCTTGAGGTTGGCTGGTGCTTTTCGCCCGGGTTTGCCAGATCAGCCTTTGCCATGTTTCACCAGTTCAAAAAGACGGCCCACCAGGCTTATGCCCGGCGGGCCGTTGTTATTTGTGGGTCTAGGTCCTGCCGCTAACTGGCAATCCGCGCTGGCTTCATACCAACCACTCGCGCCTCTTCCTAAGCGTTTCGCGGCGCAATGTGTCATTTTGTCGCAAACCGATGGCGACGCGCGAGGCGAATGCCGACCATGAGCATCATCGAAATCTCCTCCCTACGGATAAGGACGATCATCATGCTCATCAGCATTCTTCAAGCAAACACCGCACTGGGTCTGGTGGCTGCTCGCCGCCCTCGTTTCCATCGGTGTCAAGCAAATGCAATCGGTACAGCCAGACCAACCGAACCAAGTGCAACCAGTACATAAAGATGTATTGCTAATCGTTTCTTCGGTGGCGCCGGCCATCATGAAAGTCAAGGATGATCCGGTACTCTTCGAGTTGCGAATGCAAAAACTGTTTTCCTTGATGTCTGTCCTGGCTCTCTTTACAGGGTCACTTGTTGCGTTGGCCTCACATTTCATTGTGCGTTCACTTTACTCAAACAGTTTCCGAAATGCTGGACCTATCCTGGCGATCCATGTCTGGGCCTCGGTCTTCGTCTTTCTTGGCACTGCCCAGTCGCCATGGGACTACAGCAAAAATCTAACGAAGCTCTCGCTCTATCGAACCCTCAGCGGTGCCGTCATCAATGTTCTGATGAATCTCTACCTGATACCAAAATATTCTGCCATGGGAGCGGCCATCGCCACGGTCGTGTCGTATGCCATCTCAAATGTCTTCCTTAACTGGTTTAGTCCGCATACGCGGCCAGTATTCTTTATGCAGATGAGATCCTTCATTTCTTACGATTTTTGGAGCCTTTCCGCTTAGCTCCTCGAGTCCGCAGAGAAACCCGCTCACATCTTGTCTTCTTGTTATTGAGCAGTCATCCCCAGATGGTTCAACAGGATCGTCACCTCTCGTGTGTCAATTGCGATGTTATCAAAGTTCTGCGACGAGCCTTCGAGTCTGCCGACGATGTATGCGTAGTTCATGCCGAGCTCTCTTGCCATCACGGCGAAGTATGAACGCGCTGCCAGAGGGTTCTGAAACTCAACCAGAGTTTTAGCCTGAGAAAAGACAGCATTTGCCAACCCAGCGCCGTGCAAACCTACGATTATCTCGGCCCGTGACATCAACGCGGCTTGCTCTATCCAGGGTAGGCGCTCGAGAATCACAGTCTGAAATCCGCGCGCCTCGAGCAGCGATCTAACTGCGGATTCACTGGACGGTGTGAGCTTTCGCCGTGTCGCCTCCGCTCGACTAACATACAGCCGGACCGACGACCATGACGGGGAGTCTGCACGATGGGTCATTCTCTGCAGCAGCCTCTCTCGAATTCTCAGCAGCAGGGCCCTGTCGGGTTGTCCTGAAGGATTTTCAAGGTCGACCGCCGCAAACGGAAAGTAGGCTGTGGGCATGATGCATTCACGCACATGACACCAATCACCCGTCCCCACAGTGACGACGTGGCGATGTGGGTAGATGCCAAGCAGCTCGAGCATTTGGCGCTGAAAAGGCTCGAGCGGCTGCATGATCAGAGGATACCTGTCAAAATTGATTCCGTCATCGATCAGATCCAGGATTCGCGGTACCCCGTCAATGAGCCAGTGGTAATAACTCGGGGTATAGTGCAGCAGATCGATTCCGCGATCTATGCTTTTGACTTCTCGACAGCAGGATACTTGATAACTCGGGTTGGGCCTTGAATTATTCAGAAAGTAGGGATAATCCAAAGGTCGCTTGTTCTGAAACAAAAAGCGTTCGGGGCTTCCATCAACGTCCGCCACATGAAGGGAAACCTGGTGAAGAACATGGCGGGTTGTCTGCACGGCGTATCGTTGCTTGCGATTCGACAACTCAGGAAGATACCAACCCCTCGTATAGCCGCCATAAATCGAGCTACGATCGGGCTGTCGAACGACTGGATCGAGCGGCAGGGAAAACGTATCAGCCTCGGTATACACCCCGAATAGAGATTTCTCTGCGGAATCTGTCATCGCGCCGGAACTCACGCGCCAGTTGAAGATCAATTTGGCGATTTTCGCTCTCCAGCGGCCTGCCACACGCTTTCCGAGGACACGTATGATAAGGCGTAATAGAACCCAACGCGAACCCCACAGCGACGTAAACTTCTGTCCGTCAAACAAGACTGTACGCCGGCAAACATAGACGGCATAAACAATACTTGACAGGAGTTGCTCGGATCTCACGACCGACGCCGCAACAACGACACACTTGCTGCAACGTGCCCTTCGAGCAGCATCCTTCAGTACCCGCAAGTTATTCTGCCATGAAATCGGACTCGTGGCCGTCTGAAGCCTTAGTGTGCTGTGTCCTGGCGGCGGCTCGATGTCTCTGTCTGAGACGAAGATATGCGGAACCTTCTCTTCGATCGGCAACGCCACATCAGCACTTGGATAGGTTGCATCGAAAACAAAGATCGATCTTTCCGGCACCATATCCTCTTGAAAGAAGCGCTTGTAAGAAGTTCCCAGCATCACATGAATCTTACGTGTACGACCGCAAACCTATTACTTACTGATAACGGCAGGCGGGGACAATGTCACGCAAGTCGACTTGATCCAGTTCATTCTTCATAGCCTATAAGCACCGTTTCATTGGTCGGATGGAAGGGGTCGAGCCGACGAACAATAAACTTATAGCTTGGAACAAGCTCGAGGATGAACGGCTTAATCTCAAAAAAATCCCGAGCGCTATGATAGATGGAGATGATAAGTACGGGCCTGCACCTGGTGATGGTCACGCTCGCTCCACGAATGGCATCATATTCCATTCCTTCGATGTCCAGCTTTATCAGTGCCGGATCGACGTTGTTTTCCGAGCAAAAGTCGTCAATCGTAGTCACCTCCGTTTCACCATGCTCGTCATCAGACATTACAAGGCTCACTTGCGAATGAGCGCCAGACAGGGATGCTACAGTTCGCACGCCTCCCAGCCCGGCCTTCACGATTGAAACGGCTGCCAAGCCATTGCGAGAGAGAGTCTGCTGCAGTTGCTGCCGGTTTTGGAGATCGGGTTCAAAACAATAGATCGCGCTGGGATTGAATTCGTTAATCACCAATGCTGAATCTCCTACAAACGCTCCTCCATCAATGGCAATCCGTCCTTCGAGGCGCTTGCGAATGTCAGGGACGAAGTCAAGCCCATTATGAGACCCGAATACACTGATCGAAAGGCCCACACACGCCTCAGGAAGCCAGTATCTGCCTTGATAATTGAGAACTGCAGACGCAAGCTCCTTCTGAAGGTTCTTTTCATACGATGTGAAAAGCTGCTCCGGCAGGTATCTGACGACCGCGTCCAGTCTGGAGGAAGGGGCGAGAAAGAAGTATCTTTCAGAAACAGCTCGGGCGAGATCCACGCTGATCTCGTCCAGGCCCTTGCACAGCAAGGCGAAGCGCTCACCGATCACACCGTTTTGTTGCACAAAATAGTCTCTCCAGGTGTCGGTGAAGATCATGTCGAACCTTCGAAAATTTCGATCGGCAACGCGACCGAAGCCCTTGGTGGTAGCGATCAACTGGAAGAGATTACTGCTGAGAGACTGCTTCCAGCGTCGGATTCTTGAACTGAGTCGCAATCTATTGGTCCTCGAGGGCAGATGTAGTCTACCTTGCTCGCAGGTTGGGGATTTACACGCTGCTGCAGAGTGGTCGCCTACAGGAAAATCGCAGCTCGATCAGCTCTCAACGGTTGTTTCTCTCGTTTTCGACGATCGACCTTTTGCACGAAAGGTCAATTATAGTCGTTAAGTTCGTGGTGATACATGCACGTAGTGACCCCAGGGATACTCGGGTTTTCGCAGATCAACTGCAGCGGAACAGCCACGCACCTATGTTTTCAAGGGTCGCGGCTCGATAGGCCGAAGTCATGCGGGATCTGGACTGCCGGCCAGTCTTGATCTTGCGATGCTTTCGCGCGAGCAAGCCCATTCATTGTTGAGCTAGACTTAAATGGAATGTTGAAGGTGATCGTTCCAACTTTGAATTCGGCTCAGAACTGGCCGCTTTTTGTCCGTGCCCTGCTATCGTGCGTTCAGCCGGAGAATGTTCTGATTGTCGACTCTGAGTCAACCGATGGCACCGACAAGCTAGCGCAAGAAGCTGGATTTCAGCTAATGCGCGTGGCACGGGTGAGTTTCAATCATGGTGGGACGCGTCAACTAGCAGCCGAGGCCGCATCTGACGCCGAAATCTTAGTATATCTCACTCAGGATGCTATCTTGGAGGGTCCGGAAGCGCTGGAGAAACTGGCAGCGGCGTTTCAAGATCCGCAGGTAGGTGCAGCCTACGGTAGGCAATTGCCTAGGCGAGGCGCGGGTCCAATCGAGGCGCACGCGCGAAGATTCAATTATCCGGAAATTTCTGAAGTCCGCACCTTCGAGAGCCGAAAAAAACTTGGAATCAAAGCTGTGTTTTTATCTAACTCGTTTGCTGCCTATCGACGCTCATCACTATTCCAGGTCGGCGGATTTCCAATGGATTCCGTATTTGGGGAAGACACAATCATCGCTGCTCGTTTGTTGATGGCAAACTATAAAATCGCCTACGTATCTGAAGCACGTGCCTTCCACAGTCACTCCTATTCGCCCCTCGAAGAATTCAGGCGGTACTTTGACATTGGAGTCTTGCACAGCCGGGAGCACCACCTCTTCAAGCAATTTGGGCAAGCAAGCGGCGAGGGTAAACGCTTCGTATCGTCAGAATTTAGATACCTCTTGCGCGAAGACCTCTATCAAATTCCCTCGGCGATTTTTCGCTCCGCGCTCAAACTAATCGGCTATAGGCTCGGTCAAATCGAAACCCACATTTCTCCCCAGGTCAAGCGGCATCTAAGTTTGCATCCTAATTTTTGGTAAGAGCCGCCCGCGTCCGACTGCATTCATTAACTGCTCTTGCTGTCAGGCAATTCGATGGCAGCTCCAAATGCCTCTAGACGGATTTTCCATTGCCACTTCCGGATGTTCCGGCGGAACGCATCGGGCTATGGCTGCTTGCCGTACTCATACCTCTTAGAAGAGTCAACGCGCCCCGACTCTGCCGAGCACAGCCGGTACGGTCCTGAGCAGGATCTTGAAGTCGCTACCGAGACTCCATGTCTGCACATACGTGGCATCCAGTTGAGCCCGGTCGTCGTAATCCAGGTTACTGCGACCCGAAACCTGCCACAACCCGGACAGGCCGGGCGTAGCCGCCAAGTAGAAAGGAAGCAGATGCTTATAGAGATAGGTTTCTGCCTTCACCACAGGACGAGGCCCAATCAGTGACATCTCGCCGCGCAACACATTCAAAAGCTGCGGAAGTTCGTCCAGGCTCCATCGGCGCAAGAAACGGCCAATCGTAGTGATGCGCGGATCGTGCAGGTGCTTGCGCATCCGCCATTGCAACACGGTTCCTTCCACGTGCGGTGCCGAGGAAAGACGCGGAGTGTGATGAGGACGCATCGAACGAAACTTCCAGATCCGAAAAGGAACTCCGTTCTTTCCCACTCGCTCCTCGCGGTAAAAAACGGGATACGGAGATGTCAAACGAATCAACGTGGCGATCAGAAGACCGGGGATCAAACAAATGACCAACATCAGCGAAGCAGCGACGAGGTCAAACCCCCGCTTCGCATACCTGTACTGCCAAGTGCTTAGTGGCGAATATTCCGGAAAATCCCAATATGCGGTATGAACCCTCTCAGAGGAGAGAAACGTTTGATCTCCAGTTATAGTTGAGTCGTCGTAAACAACTTGACCCTGCGTCCTTCTCATTGGCCCCTCTCCAGGAACAAGCGCTTCTTCGCGAAAACTGAATGTGAGTGCAAACGGGATAAATACTTGCTTCCACGCACCACCCACTGGAAAACACCAATCACGAACCCTTCGCCAATTCTGCATACCTCGACATCCGGATCCTCAACCTCGCGAAGACGTGCAGCGCTCAGGAAATACCGTAAAGACCAACGAACGGTTTATCCCCTGAGAAGCAATGCTGCATGGTAAACATGTCATCCTTAAAGACTCGATCCAGCAGTCATCCGATAGCCATCGGCTTACGATAAACCGTGTCGAAACATTAGGCGGATTGCGAAAAGCTTCCCATACTCAACAGCTAAAGGTCGCAGAATAATCTGACTCCCGCCAATCTGCCATTCAACGCAGTAATCCGGCACCAGTCCTCGTTTCGAAGCTGCCGATTTTCCCAACGAAAGCCGTACACATGAAAGTTCTTACGAGATTCTCGCACAGCCCAGTTACGACCTGCAAGGAAAAGCAAAACTTCCGGGACGATTCACTCGCCTGGATGTTACCGTTACTGAGTAGTTAATACAGATAGAGGCCCCGAGGATGACCGAAAATACTGCGTCTGTCCCAGGTCTTACGTCTCTGCACGTGCGAAGTGCCCCAATTTCCATTGGAAGCAAATTCCAATCATTTGGCTTTCTCTCTTTCCGGCTCAGAACGCCTGATAAAATCGCCTTCCGAATCTTTAAGCGCAATCCGGGGTGAAAAGAGGACAGGCGGTGAGGCGCGTAAGGCCACCTTCCCCTTGGATCGACAAACAAGCTTAACGGCAACCGCAGCATCGCCTCAGTGCAGGAGAAGGCCGGGTCAGTTGCCTCCCTTTGAGTCGATCCTCATGCCGTAGAACGATTTCCGCACAAAGAACACCGACACCAGGAAGAATGCGACTGCCAGTACGTGTGTGAGCATCGGATTGTTCGCACTGAGCGTCACCGCAAGCTCGACCGCCAGTAATCCGAACAACGTCGTGAACTTGATGATCGGGTTCATTGCCACCGACGAGGTGTCTTTGAACGGATCGCCGACGGTGTCTCCGATCACGGTCGCGTCGTGCAGAGGCGTCCCTTTCTGTTTCAGGTCGACCTCGACGACCTTCTTCGCGTTGTCCCAGGCGCCGCCGGCATTGGCCATGAAGATCGCCTGGTAGAGCCCGAAGATCGCAATCGAGAACAGGTAGCCGATAAACAAGAACGGCTCCATGAACGCGAACGCAAGCGTAGAGAAGAAGACCGCGAGAAAGATGTTGAACATCCCCTTCTGCGCGTACTTCGTGCAGATCTCCACCACCTTCTTGCTGTCACTCACCGATGCCTTCTCCGCGCCTTCCAGCTTGATGTTCGCCTTGATGAATTCGACCGCGCGATAAGCGCCGGTGGTGACCGCCTGCGTGGAAGCGCCGGCGAACCAGTAGATCACCGCCCCGCCGCAGATCAACCCCAGCATGAAGGGCGCGTGCAGCAGAGAGAGCTTCTCCACGTTGACGGTCAGTCCGTGGGTCAGGGCCATGATGATCGAGAAAGTCATGGTGGTTGCGCCCACCACGGCCGTGCCGATCAGCACCGGCTTGGCCGTAGCCTTGAATGTATTTCCGGCTCCATCGTTGGCTTCCAGCAGGTGTTTCGCGCGTTCGAACTTCGCATCGATGTTGAAGTCCTTCTTCAACTCGGCTTCGATGCCGGGAACATTTTCGATCAGCGACAACTCATAGACGGATTGAGCATTGTCGGTAACCGGACCGTAGGAATCGACGGCGATCGTGACCGGACCCATGCCCAGGAAGCCGAACGCGACCAGGCCAAACGCGAAGACGGCTGGAGCCAGCATCAGGACCGCCATGGACGGGCCCGTGCTGAAGTAATAGCCCAGTCCCATGAGCGCGACCATGCTCAATCCCAGCCAGTAGGCTGACAAATTGCCGGCCACGAATCCCGACAGGATCCCCAGGGAAGCTCCGCCTTCCTGCGCCGATGTTACGACTTCCTTCACGTGGCCCGATTTGGTTGAAGTGAAGACCTTCACCAATTCGGGGATGAGCGCGCCGGCCAGGGTTCCGCACGAGATGATCGAAGCCAGCTTCCACCACAGCGTTCCGTCCCCGAGTGTGGGGATCATGTAGTACGAGACGATGTAGGTCAGCACGATGGAAACGATGGACGTGATCCATACCAGCGAGGTCAATGGCGCCTCGAAGTCCATTTCGTCGGAGTTCGCGTATTTCGCGTGGGCGATTGCGCCATTGAGGAAGTAGGCCGCCGAGCTTGATATCAGCATGGCCACGCGCATCACGAAGATCCATACCAGCAGTTGCACCTGCGTCGTGGGATCCTTGACCGCCAGCAAAATGAAGGTGATCAGGGCCACGCCGGTGACGCCGTAGGTTTCAAAGCCGTCAGCGCTCGGGCCGACGGAGTCGCCCGCGTTGTCACCCGTGCAGTCGGCGATGACGCCCGGGTTGCGCGCATCGTCTTCCTTGATCTTGAAGACGATCTTCATCAGGTCGGAGCCGATGTCGGCGATCTTGGTGAAGATGCCGCCGGCAATACGCAGGGCCGCGGCGCCCAGGCTTTCGCCGATCGCGAAGCCGATGAAGCATGGGCCCGCATAATCGCGCGGAATGAACAAGAGGATGAACAGCATGATCAGCAGTTCGACCGAGATCAGCAACATGCCGATGCTCATGCCGGCCTTCAGCGGAATCGCAAAGAGCGGATACGGTTTGCCGCGCAATCCGGCAAACGCCGTCCGTGAGTTCGCAAACGTGTTGACGCGAATTCCGAACCACGCCACCCCGTAGCTGCCCGCGATGCCGACCAGCGAAAACAACAGAATGATGGGCAGCGTAACCGCGATCGATTTTCCCGGCACCGGCGCCAGCAAGCCGAAGTACAGAGCGATGATGACCGCGATGAAAGCCCAGAGCACAAGAATGAACTTGCCCTGCGTCACCAGGTACGTTTTGCAGGTTTCATAGATCAGTTCGGAGATTTCGCGCATGGTGCGGTGAACCGGCAGATTCTTCAACTGCACATAGATCGCCAGGCCGAACAACAGGCCGCCGACGCAAAAGAGCAGCCCGATCATCAGCAGGGCATGGCCGTTCATGCCGAGAAAAGTCACGGACGACAAATCCGGCAGTACCAGGTTGGCTTCGCCGCCTCCCGCTTGTTCCGTCTGGGCGTAAGCCAATGTGGGTGCAAAGGCGGTAAGCAACAGGCTCAGAAGAGCCGCCGCGATCCTGTGATGGGGCTTCAAGAGCGATTCTGCGCCTTTCCTGGTGGCGCGTACGATCTGCCGCATGGATTGCGTTCCACGGTCCGAGCCGATGATCCGGCGCACAAACAAAAAGGCCACAGCAAGCGAAAGGCCGCTCATGGCCAAAAAGAAGTAAACCCATTCCTGTGCTGTCACAAGTCCTCCCAAGTTAAGGTTTTAAGCCGTATCACGCACGACTCCAGCAGATGCAACCTGGAACCCCAGGGAAAAGTCACCGGAAGCGTACCATCCGCATTCAACACTGTCGAGTGATTGCAGTCACAGGGTGTCCATCGCCAAGAAAGGACAGGGATTATTCCCGCCTCGCAGAGCCCTGGGAGCCGGTGCAGGATCGGCTCAGGACTGCCTCGCCGCGCGACGACTTCTTCTACGCTGCTCACCCCCGCCCGGGGGCGGAAAACTCGGCGTCAGCTCTCCCGATTCGTACCCTCGAGATACCCCGGCGGCAGTTCACTGACCGTTCCGTGCCACTCACCCTCACTGGATGGGAATATCGATCCTGTCCCCGGGGAGCGCCACCTGCAGCTTTTCGGGAATGTCTTCGCGGACCTGCCCGTCGGGCAACGGATGCAGTTTAAAGAGGACCAGCACGTTGCGGTCCGGGTCATCGAAAGCATGAAAGCTGGCCACCTGCTCCAGGGAGTATTGGTGATGCAGGTCTTCGAGAGTGCCGGGATCTACGTCGTTCCAGGTCGCAAACCAGCCCGGCTGGTAGACGGCCAGCTTGCTTACCAGTTCCTGGGTGCCAAAGTCATCGCAGATGGTCGGCAAGTGAGTAATCATGGTGATCTCGTCGCCGCTGATTGAGAGCAACAGCCGCCTGCCGTTGGGATGCTGATCGATATAGCCCGTCAGCCTCTTTGCCGCGGACACAAAGGTATATTCCGGGTGCAATGCGAAGTTCAACGTCCACGCCCCATTCACGCGCGATCGCTATCACGGTCGCGCCCGCCAGCGACACGGCCAGGAATGCGGCTCCATTGCGCCACCAGGCGGCTCCGCTGACAAGGGTCCGGACCCGCGTCAGCAGTCCGATCACCCTCAGCCGTTGTGCCGGCCGCCGCAGTCCAGAGCGATTCGATCCCGAGGCACAGCACAAAAAACGAAAAGAACGCCACCACCGCGAAGTAGCGCGGCTGCGGGTGGTTCTGGTAAGTCATGAACAGGATGTAGCCCGCCACCGCCAGCACCGACGCCCCAAACACGGGATCCCCCCGCAGCCGCCGGCTCCACCCGCTCCGCCATGCCAGAACGGCTCCCGCCGTCACCAGCCCCGCCAGTGGTATGAGGATGCGATCTACCCAAAGCCCGCCATGAAACGACCACCACAAGCTGAGCAGCGGCCAGTAGAACTGGCTCGGCTTGATGTACCTGTTCACGATGAAAAGGTACTCGTAGTCGGGCAGCAGTCCGGCGCGCACCACCAGCGCCATCCAAAGACCAAAACTCACCGCGAACCCCGCCGCAGCCGCCACAGCACATCGAATTACCCGCTTGCTGTCTGGCCATAGAGGCTTTAGCATCGCCCAGCCCAGCGCCGGCAGCAGGAATACGGCGGTGGTCTTGGTCAGCATCATCAGGGTGAAGAGCACGCCGATGCCCAGCGACACAGCCTCCGGGCGCCGGAACCGCGGCAGCCGGACGGCAAGGTTCAAAGCCGCCAGCGTCAGCGTGGTCAGCATCGGCTCCAGTATCGCCAGCCGGCTGAAGCAGTAGAGAAACGGGCTGGTCACCAGCAAGGTCACAGCCAGCATCGCCATCCAGCGCGATCCCCGCTCCCGGAGCAGCAAGTAGCTCAGCCACAGGTTTGCAAAGAAGAACCCCACCGCCAGAGCCCGCGCCGCCTGCACCGTGACCCCGGTGAAGGAGAACAGCACCCACTCCAGAAAAGGCCACACCGGAACCGCGGGAGCCGGGTTGAAATCGCCAGGAAGGTACCAGTTTCCGAAAAGATGCGCGCGCACCGCCGCGTTGCCGTACCAGCCTTCATCGGTGTACTTGGCCCAGTCCCCAAACCATGGTGTGTTGTTCGGAAAGTCGGCGGTCAGGTGCCAGCCATGGATCACGGCGAAGCCGCCGATCCATATCAGCCAGACAACGTAAACCCACCGTTTAGCAGAAGTTGTCAAGACGCGCTCTTCCCCGGCCAAGAGTCTCCCCAATGGTCCGGCATTGGGGACCAATACTTTCTCCCAATTCTCAACCGTAACCGGAAGGATAGAAATTTGCTCCGAAAATAAGCCCAGTATATCGTCTCTCCGGCGGGGGCTGACGTGCCTCGGGAGCCGGCGCACAGCGCTGCCGGCTCGGTTCCCGATTCGATTTTCGGTCGGCTCGATTCCCTTCCCGGCCTCAACCCGTCACAATGAACGGTGGACCCTTCGATCCTCCATAACCGCTTCGCCACAGTGCGCACCGCCGCGACGATGCTGCGGCCCCTTCCGCATCGGCCATACTCGCGGGCTTGGGTGCCGGTTCCCTTGATCATTCTGGCCCTGATTTCCACCGTTCTGCCGGCGAGCCCAATGGTCGCGACGGCGGCGCAAGCCGCAGGCAAACTGGCCGTCATTGAACCCGGCGCGAACCCGGCGGTTTCTGATTCTTCGCCGGAAGAATCCCCGGCCCAACAGACCCTTGCCGGCCCCGACCAGCAGAATTCACCCAGCCCCACGGCCACAACGCGTGTGCCCGTTCACGGCACGGTCCGCGACGCGGCCTCCGGTGAGCCGCTGCCGCGCGCCCTGGTGCGCATCGAGGGCGATGCGGAAGCCGGGACCCTCACCGACGGCGATGGCCGGTTTGAGATTCCCAACGTTCCGACCGGCCCGCAGATCTTTCAGATCATCAAGCCGGGTTTTCGCGATCAGGCCGTTGCGGGAATGATCGCCGGCGCCGCCATCGTCAATGGCGCCACCAATTCCGAACACAACGTGCACGTGGCTGCCGATATGCCGGACCTGGTCTTCAACATGACGCCCACCAACGCCATTCGCGGCCAGATCGACCTGTCCACCGGCGACCCCGCCCAGGGCATCGGTGTGGTGCTGCTACGGCGTTCCATGCAGGACGGACGGGCGGTGTGGCAGGCCGCCGCGAATACCCGGACCAACAGCGACGGAGGCTACCGCTTCGCAGGCCTCGCCGATGGCATCTACGTCGTCTACACCGAACCCGCCATGGATACCGAGGTTCCGGTCAGCCTCGTCGAATCAGGGAACGATCGAATGGTCGCGCGCGCCGGCTACGCCAGCCTCTTCTATCCGGACGCGCGCGATCTTTCCGGCGCGGGCAGGATCCAGATCGCAGGGGGTCAGCAGGCACAGGCCAATCTGCTCCTCACCGAGGAGCCTTTCCGCTTCGTTCGGGCCGCCGTGACGCTGCCCGGCGCTCAGCCCATCACCGCCTCCGACCGGTCGGCGATGAACATGACATGCAGCATCCTCGATGCGCAGGGTCATGCCCTCCCCTACGCCGGACAATTTGATATCCCCACCCGATCGGTGCAGGCGTTTCTGCCCGACGGAACCTATTCCCTGCTGGTAACGTCCCTGATCCCGCCGCGAATCGTGCACGCCCAGAGCCGTTACTCGTTCAAAGACACGGCACCCGAAGGCCAGCTCACCGGCCAGGTCGAGTTCTCGGTGGCCGGCCATGCGCCCGCCAATCTCCGCATTCCTCTGACCGTGCAACACTCCAACGCAGTTCAAATATCCCTGATCCGCACCAATGCGCAGCAGGCCGATGCCGGCTCCCAGGGAAGCCCCATCGTCGTCATGCTGAGCCAGGCCGGGGGATGGATCTCCGACGGCATGACCAGCGCCTACGCCGAGGGCTACCCCACCGGTCCCATCGAGACCACGTTCATGTCTCCGGGTGCGTACTGGGCACACACCAGCATTCCCCAAAAGGGCCTCTGCGAAGCTTCCTTCACGGCGGGAGGAGCGAGCCTGGCGCGCGAGCCCCTGGTGCTGTCCCTCTCCGGCGCCACGGCGCCGCTCACGCTCACCTTGCGCGACGACTGCGCCTCGCTCAAGATTTCCCTGCCGCCAAGCCTCGATTCCTCGCCGCTCGGAGACGAGCCCTACTACACCGTGTACGTGGTTCCCGACTTTGACTCGACTGCCGACGTGACCCCCGTGACCCTGCGGCCCTCTTCGGGTGGATCGTTTACTCTCGACGGCCTCACCCCCGGCTCCTACCACGTCTATGCCTTCGCGGCCCCCGTGGAGCTCGAATATCGCAATACTGAAGCCATGGCGGCGCTGCCCAATCCGGGCCAGGCAGTCACTTTGTCTCCTTCCACCGCCAGCAATCTCATTCTCGAGGTGCCAGGACACTGATGCCCATCGAGCGCCTGTGCCCCATCCCTCGTCGCAACCCGGTCTGGTTGAGCCGGCTCTCGTGTCTCGCGGCCCTGGTCTCATGCAATGTGGCCTGTCTCTCAGCGCAGACCCAGGCTGCCCCGCAGACGGCTGCGACGGGCCCGTACCGAATCACCGGGCGCGTGGTCAATTCCATTACCGGCGAACCGGTTCGCCGCGCCGTCGTTGCCGCCCTCGCCGAAGAAGACAGCCACATCGTGCGCTCCACCCAGACCGATGCCGACGGCCGCTTCGTCCTTCCGTCGATGCCGGCCGGCAAGTTCCCCCTCACCGCCTCGAAGCGTGGCTTCCGCACGGCCTTCTACGACGAGCATGACGAATTCAACACCGCCATTGTGACCGGCGACGGGCAGGACACTGGAAACCTGCTCTTTCAGCTCACCCCGGGCGCCGTCCTCCACGGCGTCGTCACCGGCGACGGCGGCGACCCCGTGGAAGGAGCCAACGTGCTCCTGTTCCAGCGAAAGACAGGCTCGCAGGCCGAACCACAGGCCGGCGCTCCCAGCGGCAACATTCGCCAGGTCGACGCCGCCATGACCGATGACACCGGCGCCTATGAATTCAGCGACCTGGCGGCCGGCGAATATCTGCTCTCCGTGACCGCAACCCCCTGGTACGCCATGCATCCCCAGCCGGGAGCCCTGCGCAGAACTGCCGACGACCCGGGCGCATCGCTCGATGTGGCCTATCCGGTGACCTACTTCGACTCGACCATGGACGAAGCCGCCGCCACGCCCATCGTCCTTGCCGGCGGCGACCGCGAACAGGCCGACATCAACATGCACGCGGTTCCCGCCCTGCACTTGAAGGTTGCCGCCGTGCGCAAAGGCGGCGGTGGGATCGTTCGACCGGAGTTGCGGCAGATGGTCTTCGGGGTGCAGGTCTCGGCAGAAAGCACGGGCTCCGTCGACACCTTTCGTACCGGGACCGTCGAATTTGACGGCGTCGCCCCCGGTCATTACCAGCTCACCCAGGGAGACCCCGCCCGCATCGTCGATTTTGATGCCACCACCAGCCAGGAAGTGGATCCCGGCGCCGGCACCCCCGCGATGAGCGTCAGTGGAACTCTTCGCACCGCCGCGGGAGCCGCAGTGCCGGATAACCTTGCCCTGCTCCTCGAGCCCGCCGAAGGCGCATCGGGCCACCCAGGAATCGGACAATCCCCCATGCAAACCAACGCGCACAGTGGGCAATTCCACTTCGAAGCCGTTCCTCCCGGGTTATGGAATCTCTCCGTCATAAACACCGGCAAGCCCTTCGCGATTGTCTCCATCACTGCGGACGGAACATCTTCGGCCGGCGGACGGATCATGGTCAGGGATCACCCCGTCACCGTGGCCGCAACCATGAGTCAGGCCAGTGTCCGCGTACAAGGCTTTGCCAGGAAGGACGGGAAGGCATGCCCCGGCGCGATGATCGTGCTTGTCCCACGACAACCTGCCGCCTATCAGGAGCTCGTTCGCCGCGACCAGTCCGACTCCGACGGAAGCTTCTCCCTGCGCGACGTCCCCGCCGGACAGTACAGCGTGATCGCCATCGAGGACGGCTGGAAGCTGGACTGGATGCAGCGCGAAAACCTCAGCCGCTATCTTCCCGCCGGAATCCCCGTCACAGTATCAGACAGCACAGGCGCAATCGTTCCCCTCAGTGGTCCCGTTCCGGTGCAGTCGCGTTGACCAGCAGGCGTCAGAGCGACCGGCGTCTCCAGGCAGACTGCCCCCGCGCGAAGACCAGACAGCCGATTTCCCAGCCTCCGTCCACTTCATGGAACCGGGGGGGAAAGGATAGTCTATGAAGGTACCTGACCAAGTCACGGCGCCTGCTCAAGGGGAGACCCACGGGGACAGCAGACAAGTTTGCACGGTGTTGAGGAGACTCGCAAATTGAAGAGGAAGTGGTTGATTTCTGTTTTGGCCGTGATTCCGGCCGCATTGATGCCCCTGGCCGCCACAAGCCAGGTTGCCCCCGATCGTGGATCTCGCCCCGAGCGCACAGAACCCGTCTACAAGTATGAAGTCTATGCCGGATTCGCATACACCAGCCTCAACCAGGTCAACCAGTCCCGCTTCGGCCTCATCGGCGCCAACATCGCCGTAACGCGCGACTGGGGCAGATACTTTGGCGTCACCGCCGATGGCGCGTTTTACTCGCAGTCCCTGTCCAACGGAAATCCCGGAACCCCAACGGTCGATACCGTCCTCGTCGGGCCGGTGCTCCATGCCCCGCTCTACGGCCGCGTCAACGGCTTCGTGCATGGTCTTCTCGGCGGCGAGCACACCGGCGGCGAAGGCGAAACTCCCAATATCTCCTTTGCCGGCGGCGCGGGAGGCGGACTGGAGTATGTCCTGAGCCCGCATCTTGTCATCCGCGCCTCAGGAGACGAAATCGCCGCGTCTTTCTCGGTCTCCAACAATTCTCCGTCCCTGGGCTATTCCCCGCACAGGAGCTTGAACTCGCGCGCTACGATCGGCGTCGCCTACCGGTTCTGATCGAGGAATGCCTCGAAGCTGCACGGCGAAAGGCGGCGGGGTCCCCCGCCGCTTTCTCGCGTTAGGCTGAACCAACAAACTAGCCGCGACGTCCCGCTAACCGGGTTCCACCGCGTACTTCGTCATAACGATCCCGCTGGCTCGGGCTGTGCTCTCGGTCAGGCGCAACGAACACCGCCGCCCCTCCGGCACGACCGGTATTCCGCTTCCCAGCAGCACCGGGATCACCGCCACTTCGACCGTGTCCACCAGACCCGCATCGAGCAGGCTGCGAAACAACACCCCGCCCCCGTAAAGCCAGATATCTTTGCCGGCTTGCCCCTTCAGGTCGCGAATCGTCCTGGTCACATCGCCGCTCACCACCGTCACGCCGGGGCAATCTTCGGGCCGAAGGGTTGTGGAAACCACAAACCCCTGCATTCCCATGCCTGCCGGCGTCAGCCCCGCGGCCTGCATGGTCGCATAGGTGCCCCGCCCCATCACCAGGGTGTCAAACTGGCGCAGCAGCGCGTCGAAATCGATGGTCGGATCGTCGATGATCCAGTCATATTCGCCCTTGTCTTCCAGCAATGAATCCATCCAGGCTCATCGCCACTTCATAGCGCAAACGCCGCATGTCCACGCTCCGGATGGGTGGATTCTACTCCCTTGCAAACCGGTGCCGGCCGCGGCAACGGGCCGCCAGAAACGCCGGAGTCCCGCATCGTCGTCATCGCGGTTCACCACTGCACTCCCGGATACAAGCTGGGCAGGCGGTTGACGTGGAATTGATCTGCGTGGGGCGTCATTGCCTGCCACACCACGCTGGTTCCCGTGGGGTCGAGTTCCTCGACGGTCGCTCCGGCCAGCGGCGCGCTGAAATTCACCTCGATGTCCCCGTTGGTCAGCAGCTCCGCATTGCCTCCAAAAAAGCTGAAATAGCTGGGCGGCGGGATGAGATGCGTGACAAACGTCGCCGTCATTGCGTTCTCGTCAATCGACAGCACTGGCACGGTCGAGTAGCACTGCGGCACCGTTGGGCCGGCGGGGATGCATTGCACCCGCCCGGTCGGATACAAGCGATCATTCCCGTTGTCCAACAGCCCAAGCCGGAAGACCCCGGTGGTGTTTGCTGTGAAGAAGTTCATCCCGTGCTGCGCGTAGAACCAGTCCGTGGGGTCCGTACCCCCCACCAGCTTGAAATCGCCTCCCTGGCCCAGCCGCCACAGAATCTTTCCCGATCCTTGCCCATCCAGAAACTCGATCTTCACGATCCAGTTCTGATGCCGTATCGAGAGCAGCAGATTGTGATCGTCGCTCGAATACAGCATGTCGTTCGAATGCGTCCAGTCAGGGAAGTTCATCGGGTGGCGATTGATATCCAGATGATCGAAGGTATTCCACACCCAGTCAGGATTCAGGTTCTGATCCACATCCACCAGAGCATCTCCAGTCACGGCCGTGTTGGCCGGAGAGCCCGCCAGTGAGGCATACGTCTTCTGGTACGCCGCCAGCAGCACCCAATGCCCGTCAGGCAGCGCCAGTACATCATGGTGGAAGCTGTCCAGGTGATAGGGATTTCCCTCCGCATCGCGCAGCTGCGACGCCGCCAGCTTCTGGTTCAGCGCATCCATCGTGATCTCGCGGATGGTGTTCCCGGCCAAATCCACTTCGCGTACCGAGTTGATTGTCTTAGGCTCGATCCCCGCCGTGAGCGACGACAGATACGAGATCACCATCAGCAGGTGCCCATTGGGCAGGAGCTGAATTCCCTGGACCAGGTCCTGTACGGTCCCGGTGTACTGATAGGTCCAGATCACGTTGCCCTTGAGATCGCTGGCAAACACCTGGTTGAGGTTATGCGGCAGCAACGTGTTCCACAACTCGATTCCCGGCTGAGGCGAGCCGACGCCCGGCGTCGACACCTGCACTGGAGATGTCAGCGGCGGCGTACCGGTGGCGCAGGTTTGATCGACGTCGTTGTAGGTCGCGCCGTTATCCAGCTGGACCTGCGCCCGCATGTGATAGGTGCTGTGGGCCCGCATGCCGGCCACGTAGATCTGCACCTCGCCACCATTGGCCGTAGGGGTCGCCACTTGCCAGGTGTTCAGCCCGTAGTCGGTCGTCTGTCCAAACTGTACGGACGCCTTCCCCGGCGCAGGCAGGTAGACCGTATACAGCGCGACTTGCGGATTATTGATCACGCTGGGGCAATACACCTGGCCCGGTTCCATAATCGACACCACGGCCGTCGCATAATCCTGCTGCGGTGAGGTAGCCGATGCCACCGTAACGGTCACGTTCTCGCTCTGCGAAACAGATGCGGGCGCCGTGTAGTTACCGGACGAATCCACGCTTCCGGGGCTCCCGCTGGAGCCGGCCGCCGCGTTGACGGTCCACGTCAACTGCGCCCCACCACCATTGGCTTGAAATTGGAACTTCTGTCCCGGCGCCAGCGCAACATACTGCGGAGTGATCGTGACCGCGCCACTCTGGCCGGCCTTGGGAGGCCCGCTGGTCGGCGGCTTGGCGGCATTCGGAGTGAGTGTGACGTTCGCGCAGCCGGAAAAGAGAAGCAGGCAGGCCGCGCCCAAGATAACCGCCCACGCATAACACCGGGGCTGCTGAGCCCACACCTTCCCTGCCGCTTCCTGGTCTGCGCCCAATAGGCCCATGACTGCTTCGATGGAGCGGCGAGCGGAAGGTTGCGCCCTGGCCCTTCCCTGCCGCGGAAAGCTATTCGGGATCAGCCCTCTTCCGCCTCGCGCAGCTTGGCGATCACTGTGAAGTCCTCAAGCGTCGTCGTATCGCCCTTGATCTCGCCATGGGTCGCCAGTTCGCGCAGCAGTCGCCGCATGATCTTGCCGCTGCGCGTCTTGGGCAGCGCCTCGGTGAAGCGGATATCATCGGGCCGCGCCAGGGAGCCGATCTCCTTCGAAACCCACTTGCGCAACTCGTCCTTCAGCGCATCGCGTGGGCTCGTTGCCGCTCTCGAGCGTCACGAACGCCGCAATCGCCTGTCCCTTCAGATCATCCGGCCGGCCCACCACGGCGGCCTCGGCCACCTTGGAGTGCGCCACCAGCGCCGACTCCACTTCCATCGTTCCCAGCCGGTGCCCGCTCACGTTGATCACGTCATCCACGCGCCCCATCAGCCAGAAATAGCCGTCCGCATCCTTGCGCGCGCCGTCGCCGGTGAAGTAGCACCCCGGCACATCGCTCCAGTAGGTCTTCTGATAGCGTTCAGGATCGCCGTAAACGGTCCGCGCCATCGAGGGCCACGGCCTGCGCACTACCAGCAGTCCTCCGCTCCCCGCCGGCACCGGTTGTCCCTCCCGGGTCACCACCTCCGGCTCGATGCCGAAGAACGGCCGAGTCGCCGACCCCGGCTTGGTCGGCACCGCGCCCGGAATCGGCGCAATCATGATCGCGCCCGTCTCCGTCTGCCACCAGGTATCCACGATGGGACAGCGATTATGGCCAATCTTCTCGCGATACCACATCCACGCCTCGGGATTGATCGGCTCGCCCACCGTGCCCAGCAGGCGCAGCGAATCCAGCTTGTGCTTCTCGACATGCTGGTCGCCCCATTTGATGAATGCGCGAATCGCCGTCGGCGCGGTGTAGAAGACGGTCACGCGATGATCGTCGATGATCTTCCAGAAGCGCGAAAAATCCGGCCAGTTGGGCGCGCCCTCGTACATCAGCACCGTCGCGCCGTTCTGCAGCGGCCCATACACGATGTAGGAGTGCCCCGTCACCCACCCGATATCGGCCGTGCACCAGTAGACGTCTTCATCTTTCAGGTCGAAGACATACTTCGAGGTCAGGTACGTCTGCACCGCGTAGCCGCCCGTGGTGTGAACCAGCCCCTTCGGCTTCCCCGTCGTCCCCGACGTGTACAGAATGTAGAGCGGGTCTTCCGAGTCGAGATGTTCGGGCAGGACACTCCGTGGGCGCATTCGCCACCAGGTCATGCCACCAGCGGTCTCGCCCCTCCACCATGTTCACGGGCGTGCCGCTGCGCCGGTACACCACCACATGCTTCACCGTGGGGCAGGCGTTCATGGCCTCATCGACCGTGCGCTTGAGCTGGATTTCGCCGCCGCGCCGGTAGCTGGTGTCCTGAGTAAGAATCGCCACGCACGAAGAATCGTTCACCCGGTCGGCAATCGCATTGGCGGCGAACCCACCGAAGATCACCGAGTGCACTGCGCCGATCCGCGCACAGGCCAGCAGCGCTATCGCCAGCTCCGGGGTCATGCCCATGTACACCGCGACCCGATCGCCCTTCTTGATCCCCAGGGCCTTCAGGCCATTGGCAACTTTCTGCACCTCGGCGTGCAGTTCAGCGTAGGTGAGGGTGCGCACCTCGCCCGGCTCGCCCTCCCAGATCAGCGCCTTCTTGTCGCGGCGCGCGCCCAGCGCATGCCGATCGACGCAGTTGTAGCTAAGGTTCAGCTTGCCGCCCACAAACCACTTCGCCCAGGGAAGATTCCATTCCAGAACCTTGTCCCACGGCTTGAACCAGTGCAGTTCCTTGGCAACCCCGGCCCAGAACGCCTCCGGATCTTGAATCGATTGCTGGTAGAGCTTCTCGTACTCTTCCAGGCTCTTGATGTATGCCTTTTCACTGAACTCCGCAGGGGGCGGAAATACGCGATGTTCACGAAGCGTGGAATCGAGATCTTGATTTGATATCGCGGCAACCGGTATGGAAGACATGAAAAACGTCCTTTTGGGGAAGGAGTTAAAGTTGCAGCACTTCGTGTGAGCCCGTGACCTTCCGCGAAGCTACCGTGTGGGAGTCACTTTAACGATCCGGGGGCACAAACGGCAAGTCGGTGCAATGGCGCTCGACCTCAATCCAGCCCCAACCGGCTCGAGCCGCCGCACCCTTGTGCCCCTTGCGGGCAAGCTACTTCATGCCCCCAACCTCGTCCCAGATCAACGTCCCATGCGTCTCCTTGAGCAGGAACATCCCAAAGACAAACGTCAACGCCGCCACCCCGATCGGGTAGTAGAGACCGGCGTAGATGTTGCCCGTCGAGGCGCACAGGCCAAGGCCGATCAGCGGCAGCAAACCGCCAAAGACGCCGTTCCCGATGTGGTACGGAAGCGAGACCGACGTGTAGCGCACCTTGGCCGGGAAGGCCTCCACCAGGTACGCAGCGATCGGCCCATAGATCATGCAGACAAAGATGACCTGCACCCAGACCAGCAGCACCAGCATCGGCTGATTGGCATTCACCGCCTCTTTTGCCGCAACCAGCTTGCCCGTCCCCGCCTCGGGAGTCATGGGCGTGAGCTTGATCGCCCCCGTGATCTTGTCCTTGACCGAATTGACGCGGACCACGTTGTTGCCGGCCGCGTGCTGCATCCCCTGGTAGATCGGAATGTAGGCGACCACCGAAAGCAGCAGCGCGGCCATCATCAGTTTCTTGCGCCCCATGCGGTCAGAAAGCGCCCCGAACACCGTGAAGAACGGCATGCCCGCCAGCAGCGCGATGGCGACAATGATGTTCGATGTGCGCGGGTTCACCTTCAAAATCGTCTGCAGATAAAACAGCGCGTAAAACTGGCCTGTGTACCAAACCACTCCCTGGCCGGCCGTGGCGCCCAGCAGCGAGATCAGCACCTGCTTCAGATTCGGCCACTTGGTGAAAGCCTCTGTCAGCGGCTTCGTCGATTGCATGCCCGCCGACTTGATCTGCGCATAGATCGGCGACTCTTTCATGCGGATGCGGATATACAGAGAAATGCTCACCAGCACCAGCGAAAGCAGGAATGGCAGTCGCCAGCCCCACGCCTGGAACGTCGCCGGGCTCATGCTCTGCTGCGTCACCACGATCACCGCCAGCGAAACAAACAGTCCCAGCGTCGCGGTGATCTGGATAAAGCTGGTGTAGTAACCACGCTTGCCGTCCTCTACGTGTTCGGCCACATAAACGGCGGCGCCGCCATACTCTCCCCCCAGCGCCAGCCCCTGCAGCATCCGGATGACGATCAGAGCGATGGGTGCGAACCACCCTGCGTATTTGAACGTGGGCAGCAGTCCGATCGACGCAGTTGAGAATCCCATGATGGTCAACGTGATGATGAAGGCGATCCTCCGCCCCACAAGATCGCCAATGCGCCCAAAGAACAGTGCGCCGAACGGGCGCACCAGAAATCCCACCGCAAACGTGGCCAGGTACGCGATCAGCGCAAAGGTGTCATTGCCGGGAGGGTAAAACTTGAGCGACAGCACCGCCGTCAGTGAACCGAAGATGTAGAAGTCGTACCACTCGATCATCGTTCCCGTGGCGGATCCGAAGATCACACGTGCAAGAGAGTGACGTTTCTCTTCCACCGGACGCAAGGCAGCCTGAGGCACCATCGTTCAACCTCGTTAGGTACTGCGACTCCCGGGGACAATTCAGGTTCCGGACGGCGCAGCATTGGGAGTGCATTTGGAATCAGCGCCCACTCTGCCCTTCCTCGGCAACGACTGTCAATTGAATTTTTCGCGACCTGGAGATAGCCGGGCGCTTGGGCAGAGCTGACTGCCTCGCCGCTGATCGACACGACCGGCCCCTGGCCCGATCTCGCGCGGCCCGGCGTCATCGAAGCCATTCGTTAGTGAGACGTCGGGCTAGCCTGGCTCGCGTAGCGCTTCTGATGCCATGTCCAGGCCGTACGGAGGATGTCGTCGAGCCGGTTGTAGCGCGGCTGCCAGCCGAGTTCGCGGATCGCCTTGTCGGAGCTGGCAACCAGAACGGCAGGATCTCCAGGGCGCCGCGGATGGACATCGGCGGGAATCGGGTGGCCGGTGACGCGTCGCGCGGACTCGATTACCTCGCGCACGCTGAACCCCGTGCCGTTGCCCAGGTTATAGATCAGCCGGTCTTCCGATTCGAGCTTCTCGAGCGCCAGCAGGTGAGCATCGGCCAGGTCCGAAACATGAACGTAGTCGCGAATACAGGTTCCGTCCGGAGTCGGGTAGTCTTCCCCGTAGACACGAATCGATTTCCGCCGTCCGAGCGCAACGTCGAGGACCAGTGGGATCAGGTGCGACTCCGGTTCGTGAGCCTCCCCGCGGGTGATGCCCTCCGGCCCTTCCGGCGCACCGGCCACGTTGAAGTAGCGCAGCGATGCATAATGCAGTCCGTGGATCTGGTTGAACCAGCGCAGCATATGCTCCACCAGGAGCTTGGACTCGCCGTAGGCGTTGGTCGGATGAAGCCGGGCATCTTCACGGATCGGCACACTCTCCGGCTCCCCGTACACCGCCGCTGTCGAGGAGAACACCAGGCGCCGCGGCCCGTGCGCCAGCATGGCCTCAAGCAGCGCCAGCGTCGATGCCGTGTTGTTGCGAAAGAAGATCTCCGGCCGCACCATCGATTCGCCGGCTTCAATCAAGGCCGCGAAGTGCAAAACGCCGTCGAACGGCTCACCCGCGGCTTTAGCCGTAATGAAAAGGTTTTCAATCAGGCCCCGGTCGGATAGCTCCCCTTCCACGACTTCTACCCCCGCAGGAATCAGTTCGCGGCGCCCGTGGCTGAAGTTGTCGAATACCACAGCCTTGTGCCCGCGTTCCGCCAGGAGGCCAGCCACAGTGCCGCCGATATACCCCGCACCTCCGGTGACAAATATCTTCACAAAAAAGCCATTCCTTTCGCGAGCGGTTTAGGTTACTCTGAGTCTATAACACCAAGAGAAGGCTCTCGAACGGTTTGTGGTTGCGCCATGTCTTAGCGGAACGACTTGACCGTTTGTGTCTCAAATGGAGAGCCGACCGGGCTGTAATTCATTCTGGAAGTACATTTTTATAGATTTGCTCCCCTGCCTGCCTCGGACGTGATTGGAGCGCCCTTATGCACGGCATAGAATCAGCCAAAAATACTATAATCTCGACAGGCCTGAATGATGAACCTTCCGAGTTACCCACCCGGCATTTTCTTAAACCAGAAATTTACAATAATGGCAACAGATTCTTTGCGAATGCCATCTTAACAATCAGGTGCAATCTCTATCAGACTAAAGGCGCGAAAGCGACGATCCACCTGTTTTTGCCATCGTGCCTTACCAACTGCGGAAATGCCGAAAATAGCCGTTTTGAGACGGAGCAGGCACCTTGTAACACTTTTGCAACTGGCCTTCGCACACGTTCAGGCTATGGGGTTGAAACGAGCGCGGCAATCTTCTACACAATGTGGGTGTAGACCCGCCCCTTTCGTGCAATTCCACCTACCCGTTTGTGGAGCCTAAAATCCTCCATGGGCCCATACCGAGGGATAAAGACATGTCTTTAAATCGAAATCCAGTACCGGCGAGCTTCGGTTTACTTCCCGAACCGGAGAGAAGTCCTGCCTCTTTCGTTACCAGTGCGATGGTCAACCTGGCCATCCTGGCGGTCGTCCTCTACGTGGGTATGACAGCCAGGCACGCCATCGAGGCGCATAAGTACGAGCAGACAGAACTGATCTTCCCGACGACCCCCCCGCCTCCTCCACTGAAGATGAAGATGCCTCCGCCTCCCAAGGTGGAGATTCCCAAGCCTCCTCAAGTGAAGCTGGATGCCCCCAAGATCAATATGCCCAAGGTCGAGCCCAAGCCTGACCTGAAGCCACTTCAGATGGAAGCCAAGGTGGCTCTTCCGGTGGTGAAGATGGCTAAGCCGGCCATCATTCTGGCACCTCAGCCCAAAGCGGCGTCTGACCGCGGCCGCCCCTGCCCAGGTGGCCCAGATCAAGCCGTCCACGGCCCCCGTCCATCTGGGTGAAACCTTTGGCGTTACGCCCAACCCCAGCGCCACACGACCCGCCACCGTCGCAGCGATCGGCAATCCCTATGGAGGAATGAATGGTCCCGCCGTCGCGCCCCGCGGCGTAGTGGGGTCTACCGGAATCGGCAACGGAACCCGGTCAGGCTCCAACGCCGGCATGGTCGGCAAGGTCGCCTCGGCCGGCATCCCCGGCGCCACCACCACCGCCACGCCCGCCAGTTACGGCAAGGTCGCTGCCGCCGGCATCCCGGCGATGCAACAGGCCGCCGTGGCTACCCCGGCGGTCACAGCCACACCCAAATTCACCAGTCTCGAAGTGCTTTCCAAGCCGCAGGTGCAATACACCAGCGAGGCGCGCCAGCTCCGCGTACAAGGGGATGTCGTGCTGCGTGTGACCTTTACAGCGGCCGGCCAGGTCCTGGTCCAGGGCGTGGTGCACGGCCTCGGCCACGGCCTTGATGAAGAAGCGCGGCGCGTTGCCTCAGGAATCCGCTTTCGCCCCGCTACCCGCAACGGCCAGGCCGTGGATATGACCACCAACATCACGATTACCTTTCAATTGGCATAAGATCTAACATGTAGACATTGACCAATTAGCGATCTGTAAAGCGCAGCCTGTACAAGAATGTAAAACGGTGCGAACCGTAAGAATAAGATGGATTTAACAGGAGTCAACATGACCTTTCGGAAGATTCCGGCGAGCTTCCTGATCCTAGCGTTGAGCGCGGTCGGCGCTTACGCCAAGAAGCAGCCCAAGTATGAACCGGTTCACCCGCTCACTGCCGACCAGGCCGCTCTGGTGCAGAAAGCGATCGGTCGGGAAAAGGTCCTGATTAAGAATATCCAGCAGCGCACCCCGCTGGTGGAAACCTACATCCAGGACACCCGGCCCGACGTGAAGCTCTATCAGATCCCCGTCGCCGACCAGTACATGCTTAGCCGGGTCGACTTCGGCAAGGGTTTTTTTGACAAGTCCTATCAGCCCCGCTCCTCCAAGCAGAAGGGCTGGTTCAAAGGCTCCCTCGCGTCCATCTCCGGGCTCACCAAGGCTCTTGGCCTCGATACCAAGTTCACCTACAATCCGCTCGGCTTCACGGAAATGATGTTCCTCGACCCCACCGGGTTCGACCAGCAGCACTATGTGTTCAGCTACGTTCGCAAGGAGTTCCTCGGATCGGTGCGCACCGTCGTGTTTGACGTGCATCCCAAGGTTGGGGGCATGGGCCGCTTCTACGGCCGCGTCTGGATTGAGGATGAAGACGGCAACATCGTGCGCTTTAACGGCACCTTCACCCCGCCCACCAATGAGGACTCGTCCAAGTTCTACTTCCACTTCGATAGTTGGCGCATGAACGTGCAGCCCGGCATCTGGCTCCCCGTGGCCGTCTACGTCGAAGAGACGCAGCGCATCGAAGGCTCCAAGTCTGTAGGACTCAAGGCCCAGACTCACTTCTGGGGCTACTCGCTCAAGCTGCCTACCCGCGACAGCGAAAACGTCAGCGTGAAGGTGGACGACGCCGAAGACAAAAGCGACGATTCGCAGGACGTGAGCCCGCTGCAGGCCTCGCGCGAGTGGGTCACCCAGGCTGAAAATAACGTGATCGATCGCCTGGTGGAAGCGGGCCTGGTGGCTCCGCTGACCCCCAACGGCTATGAGACAACGGTCCTCGAGCAGATCGTCACCAACCTGGCGGTTCCCAATAACCTTGCTTTCTCGACCCCTATTCATTGCCGTGTGCTGCTCACCGATACCGTTGAAACCACCACCGTGGGCAACACCATCCTGATCAGCAAGGGATTGATCGACGCTCTGCCCAATGAAGAGTCGATTGCCTCCGTGATCGCCATGGAACTGGCCCACATCGCCCTCGGCCACCACATCGACACGCGCTACGCCTTCAATGATCGACTCCTCTTTCCTGACGAATCGACGTTTCAGCGCATCGACATGTACCACACCGACCACGACAACGAGGATGCGGTCAAGAAGGCTCAGGACTACCTGCAGGCCTCCATGTACAAGGACAAGCTGCCCAGCGCCGGCCTCTTCTGGGAACAGCTCGCCGATCGCGGCAAGGTGCTGAAGGCGCTCAACACGCCCAAGCTTGGCGATTCCCTGCTCCGTGCGGACGGCACACCGTGGATGGCCACTCTGGCGCACGAGGCCCCGAAGATCAACTGGGACGACATGGCGCAGACCCCGGCTCTTCCCCTCGGCAGCTGGCTCAAGACGGATCCCTGGGACGATCGAGTGCATATGCTGAATGCGAAGCGCTACGCGCCCATGAATCCGCGCGACAAGATGCCGCTGGAAGTTACCCCGGTCTATTTCAAGCTGCAGCGCTATGCCGCCACCGCTGCCCCCGTCAACGCAACCAATCCTGCGGAGCCGCCCGCGGGCGCCGATCAGAACAACGAGAACACGCCTACGGCCACTCCGGGGCAGCCCGGCAATTCTCAGCCGACCGCCCCTCCGTCGGCGGCACAACCAGCCCCCGGTGACGCTGCGGCGCAACAACAGCAACCGCCGGCTCCGGCACCTCAACGCTGAGAATTTGCTTCTAACTAGCCGGGGTGCGCATCACGCATCCCGGCAATTTCATGCACATTTTTTCCACTTAGATTGGTTCCGCATTCAAGGTAATGGTATTGAATCGCCGCCAAAAGAGGTCGTTCTCGTGGACGAAGCGCCCCGCGGCGGTTTTGGCCTCCGAATACAAGAACGGCGAACCCGATAGAGATCCCGGCAGGCTCATCCCCAGCACTCAGACTGGACAAGGTTTCTGCACATGAGACGATCTGCTTTTGTTTTCTTCTGCGCTTTTCTATGCGCAGCCCCGTTCGCGCACGCTCAGGCGGTAGAATCCGCAACCGCCCGCACTTTTCGAATCGACGCCGGGGGATTCGCCTCCGGTTTTCAGCCCGACGAAGGCTCCAACGATCTCTTTGGTCTCGGAACCTATGTCGATGTTCACTTCACCCACTGGATACAGGTGGAAGGCGAAGCCCGCTGGCTGCGCTTCAACCAGTACTATGGCGAGCATCAGGATACCTATCTGATCGGGCCGAAGATTCCCATCCGCCGTATCGGCAGCCGGACCCAGCTCTACGGCAAAGCCATGATCGGCCTGGGCAAGATGACTTTCCCCAATAACTACGGCTACGGGTCGTTCACCGCCCTCGCCTTTGGCGGCGGCCTCGACTACCGTCTGACGCGTAAACTGACCCTCCGCCCCGTCGACTTCGAGTACCAGGACTGGCCCAAGTGGCTTAACAACAATGCCCTGTACCCATACGGGGTTAGCGTGGGTGTCGCCTACCGGGTGTTCTGAGCGGGCTATCGGGATATCAATCCATGGCGGAGAGGATAGAATCCGTGGGTGACCATGCTCCCCCCTACGCGAAACCTGCGAACAGTCATTCTCTGTGGAATCGCCCTTCTTTTGCCTGGAGCAAATGCCGCGCCCCAGGGGCCGTACGCTGACGGTCCGACCCTGCAACTCCAGGTCAACACGCTGCTGATACCGGTAGTCATTCGCGATGCCCAGGGCCGCGCGGTCGGCAGCCTCACGCAGGAAGACTTCAAGGTCTTCGATCAGGGCAAGCTGCGCCCCATCACAGGATTTACGCTTCAGACTTCCACCGCCGTTCGTTCGGCGGCAATCAAAGATGCGGATGGGGCTACGCCATCTGCATCCGGCTCACTCCCGTCGTCGAGCGAACCGGTCTCCCGCTCCGCGCCGGGATCGGCATCTCCGCCATCTCGATTCATCGTGTTTCTCTTCGATGACCGTCATCTGGGTCCCGCAGAACTCGAACAGGTGAAAACTGCAAGCGTTGCGATGCTGAACGAACCGCTACCCGATTCGGACCGGGCGCTGGTGCTGTCTTTCATGGGTGTCAACTCTGGCCTCACTCACGGGCGCGCACCCCTGCAGGCAGCCATCATGAAGCTGAAGGCCAATCAGGTTTACAGGCCCTCCGCACACCAGTGTCCCGATATCGATTACTACACTGCCGACCAGATCCTCAACAAACACAGCAAATCGGAATGGGATATCGCCTATGAGCGGGCCGCCAACTGTTCCCATCAAAGCTCGGCCATGGCCTCAGCCGCAGCTTCGCAGGGAGGCGCCGACGACGTCTCGCAGTTAGTGCGCACCGCCGCCACCCTGGCGCTCGAGACCGGCGATGAAGATGTGCGCGCCACAATGGACTATGTCCGGGATGTGCTCCACACCATGTCGCAGTTTCCCGGACAACGCACCCTGATCCTGGTGTCGCCGGGCTTTTACTCCGGCACCGAAGAGGGCCTGTTCCTGCAGTCACAGATTCTTGAGCTAGCCGCTTCATCCCACGTGGTGATCAGCGCTTTAGACGCCCGCGGACTCTTCTCGGGAAATCTCTCCGCAAGCCAAAGCACCGACGGTTCGGTGTACGCCAACATCACCGGCCAGCCATTGCAGGATCATCTCGAATCGATGCGCGAAAACGAAGATGTCATGGCTGCGCTCGCCGACGGAACCGGCGGAACCTTCTTCCATAACAGCAACGACCTGCAGGGAGGCCTCAAGATCTTAACCGCCGGACCGGAATACCTGTATCTGCTTGAACTTTCGCTTCAGGGTGTGAAGCCGAACGGTGCCTATCACTCGCTCAAAGTGGAAGTAGACCGGAGCGGTCTCAGGCTACAGTCCCGCAAGGGGTATTTCGCGCCACCACCGCCCCGCAAGAAATAGACTCTACACGACGACAATTTGCCCTTCACGCATGTGAAGCGGCGGCGAACCCTGAACCGGCCCGGGATCGCCACATTCAAATTGCGCCAAACAAAAAGGGCCGCTCGCAAGAGCAGCCCTTTTCGTTCAACGGTTGTCGATCTGCTTAAGCAGGCGAAGGAGAACCCTCGGGATAGTTCGGGCCGCCACCGCGGCTTTCCGGCTTGAGCACCTGCTGCACGCCGCCGCTGCCGTCGTTCGGCGAAGCCAGGATCGAGCGAACCGGCGGCAGTTGCTTGCCCTCGATCAGCATCTTCACCTCTTCGGCGTCGATGGTTTCGCGTTCCAGCAAGGCTGCCGCGATGCGGTGCATCGGGTCCTGGTTGGCATTGATCAGCGCGTAAGCCGACTGGTACGCCTCATCGATCAGGCGCCGCACTTCGAGATCGATCTGCCGCGCCGTCTCTTCGGAGAAATCGCGGTGTTGCGCGATCTCGCGGCCAAGGAATATCTGCTCTTCCTTCTTGCCGAAAGTCAGCGGACCGAGACGGCTCATGCCGTACTCGCACACCATGCGGCGAGCCAGGTCGGTAGCGCTCTCGATATCGCTGCCCGCGCCGGTTGACATCTGGTTGAGGAAGATCTCCTCCGCCACACGCCCACCGTATGCCGTTGCCAGCCGGGTCTCGAGATATTCCCGCGTGTAGTTATGCCGGTCGTCAGGCAGGTACACGGTGACGCCCAACGCCATACCGCGGGGAATGATCGTGACCTTATGGATGGGGTCGGAGTGATCGCGCAGGAACGAAACCAGCGCGTGGCCCGCCTCGTGATACGCGGTCACCCGCTTTTCTTCGTCCGTCAGCAGCATCGACTTGCGCTCGGCGCCCATCAGGACCTTGTCCTTGGCCAGTTCGAAGTCGTACATGGTGACCTGCTTGCGATTGAGCCGGGCGCCATTCAGCGCCGCCTCATTCACCATGTTGGCCAGATCGGCGCCGGAAAACCCCGGCGTTCCGCGAGCCAGCACATTCAGATTGACGTCGTCGGAAACCGGCACCTTCTTCACGTGAACGCGAAGCACTTCTTCGCGGCCGCGCACATCGGGCAGGCCTACCACTACGCGCCGGTCAAAACGCCCCGGGCGGAGCAGCGCCGGATCGAGCACGTCGGGCCGGTTGGTGGCCGCGACCAGGATCACGCCGTCGTTGGACTCAAACCCGTCCATCTCGACCAGCAGCTGGTTCAGGGTCTGTTCGCGCTCATCGTGACCGCCACCGAGGCCCGCGCCGCGATGCCGGCCAACCGCATCGATTTCGTCGATGAAGATGATGCAGGGCGCGTTCTTCTTGCCCTGTTCGAACAGGTCGCGCACGCGGCTCGCACCGACGCCGACAAACATTTCAACGAAGTCCGATCCGGAGATCGAGAAGAACGGCACATTGGCCTCGCCGGCTACCGCACGCGCCAGCAAGGTCTTGCCTGTTCCTGGAGGCCCGACCAGCAGCACGCCCTTGGGAATGCGCCCGCCCAGCTTCTGGAACTTCTGCGGCTCGCGCAGATACTCGATGATCTCCTTCAGTTCTTCCTTGGCTTCATCCACGCCGGCCACGTCTTTGAAGGTAACCTTCTTTTGCTGCATGGAGAGCAGCCGCGCCCGGCTCTTGCCGAACGACAGCGCCTTGTTGCCGCCTGACTGCATCTGGCGGAGCATGAAGAACCAGATCGCACCAATCAGCACAAACGGCCCGACGTTGAACAGAATCGGGAGCAGCAGATTGCTCTGCGGGTCTTTGAGCGAGAAGTTGACCTTGGCCGCATGCAGGTCCTTGGTCAGGGTGTCAGTGTTGGCCGGGATCGTGGTGTGGAACTGATCCTTGGGGCTGGTCTTCAAGTGACCATGGAGCTCGGTTCCCTGAATGACGGCATCCTGCACCTGCCCCGCTTCGATCTTGTCCAGCAGATCAGAGTAGGGAATCTCCGCATCTTTTCCCATGCTGGTGCCGCGCTGCACCACACCCCAGAGCAGCATCAGACAGATCAGGATAAAGACCCAGAACATGATCGTTTTGACGGTAGAATTCACCAGGACTCCTCGTTTCCCGGCGGGGGAGAATCCGCTGAATGGCCTCCAGCACCGCCTACTTCATCCTTAGATAAGACGCCTGCTCCCTAACATAGGTCACAGAATTTTGCCACGTCTTTGACAGGGGACAAGACCATCCACCCGCCCGGATGAGCAGTAGTAACGATTGTACTCCGAAGGCGAAGAAAAGGGGTGTCCGCCGGCTTGGGAATGCGCACGAAAGTGGCAGCTTATGCGGGATCGGTGTTACCGCCTGTGCCCGCCGTGCCGCCCTCGGTCGGGCACCGGGGTCACGCGGATCTCCAATCCGGGTTCCGGCTCCAGCTCTATCCCCTGCATCCACACGATCCGGCCGTCGACCTCCAATACCGGCCACCCGGCCCGCGCCGACCCGGAAACCCGCAGCCGCTCCAGCACTTCCTTCACCTTTCGCGGTCCGCCGGAGTGGCGCAGGTGGACCCGGTCGCCGGGCTTCCAGGCGCGCAGCCGCGCATGGCGCGATGCCCGCGCGGCAACGCCTGTTCGAAGCCCGGCGTCGTGCTGCCCGGATGCGTCGACGTGCCTGATCAGCACCCGCAGGCCGAAGGCCGGCGAAACTCCCTCGCCGGGGATCGCACAGGTCCAAGGGCGGTCCCACATCCGCGCCAGCCGCCGAGCCTTCCCCGCTCCCCAGCGAGAGCTGCAGTTCGCGATGGGTTCGTTCCGCGTGAAATCCCTGCGCCAGTTCCAGTCTCTGCCCGGCGCGCCCGTTTATCGCCAGGGTGCGCAAAGCCCCGGTAGCTTCGAAATCAGGCGCCCCACCCAGCTGTTCGGCGGCATAACGCAGCAGCCGCCGCTGCAGGGCGGGGTGCAGTACAGCCAGTCGGGCGATGTCAATGCGCAATTCCCACCCCCGCGGCCCGGCCTCCACCCCGCACCGGACGCCCCGGCAGGATCAATTGCGGCGCCAACCGCGCCATTTCCTCCTGCCACCAGGCTTCCTCGTCCCGGGCCAGCTCGGCCATCTGCGCCAGGTGCGCCCGGATCTGCGGATTCCATTCCTCGAGAACCGGAAGCAGCTCATGCCGGATGCGGTTGCGTGTAAACGTCAGGTGCCGGTTCGACGAATCCTCACGCCACACCTGCCCGATGGTCCTCAGGTAGCCTTCGATCTCGTGCCTGCTCGTGGGCAAAAATGGGCGCAATACCCGACCCTCCGGATGCTGTACAACCGGGTGGATCCCGGAGATTCCCTCCGTCCAAGCTCCGCGCAGAAACTTGGCCAGCACCGTCTCCGCCTGGTCGTCCCGCGTGTGCGCCGTGGCCACCGCTTCCACCACCCCCGAGGCCATCAGTTCCCGGAACCACCCGTAACGCAGCCGCCGCGCCGCTTCCTCGATGGTCTCCGCCGGCTTTCCCAGTTTCGGATCCGCCAGTGCCGCGGCGGCCGTATCCACGCGCGCCTCGTGAAAGGGCACATCCAGGCTCCGAGCCAGCTCCCGGCAAAACTCCCGGTCGCCGTCCGCCTCGGCCCCGCGCAGGCCGTGATGCAGGTGCGCCGCGTGCAGCACGATTCCCAGTTCCGCGCGACGTTCCGCCAGCACGCGCAGCAACGCCACCGAATCCGCGCCGCCCGAAACCCCGACCGCCAGCCGCAATCCCGGCTTCAGCAGAGATGTATCCATCGGGAGCGGCACCTTAGACACATGAGGATCATAATTCCCTCCCCGGCCGCTGCCGGCCCGCGGCTCGAATTCCGCCCCACCCAACCCCGCGTGTATACTCCACCAGTTATGCAAGTATTCGTGATATTGCCCGCTGCGGGGCTGGGCACCCGGATGGCGGGGCCACAACCGAAACAGTTTCTCGATCTCGGTGGAGTTCCCATCCTCATTCATTCCCTCCGCGCCTTCGCTTCGGTGAAACGGGTCACCGCCATCTGCGTTGCTGTCCGCAAGCCGGAGATGGAGCGCGTCGAGGCCCAGGTTGCCGAATACGGATTCGCCGGCCGGGTTCACGTAGTCGAAGGGGGCGACCACCGGCAGGAATCTGTCGCCCATGCGCTTTCGGCACTTTCGGCCGAACAGGATGACGTCGTTCTAGTCCACGATGCGGTCCGACCGCTCATCGATGCCGCCACCATCGACCGCACCATCGACGCGGTCATCGAACATGGCGCCGCCATCGTCGGCCTTCCCGCCGTCGATACCATCAAGCAGGTCGAACGCACCGCCCACGGCGCCCTGATCACATCCACCATTCCCCGCGAGTTCATCGTACTGGCGCAGACGCCCCAGGGATTTCGCTACGGACTGCTGCAAAGCGCCTTTGCCGAAGCCACCGCCGACGGCTTCGTGGGCACCGACGAGGCCTCCGTCGTCGAGCGCGCCGGACATCCGGTAGCCGTGGTGCCCGGTTCTCAGGTTAATCTGAAGATTACCCAGCCGGGCGACCTGGAGTTGGCGGAGTTTTACCTGCGCCAGAGAGCGCGCTAGTTGCTGGACCGGCCCAGGGGACAGTTTCAACGCGGGCAGGCACGGAGAGCATGGATACACGGATCGGATTTGGCTGGGACTCACATGCGTTCAAGGCAGGCGTGCCGCTGCGCATCGGCGGATTGACCCTGAAACACCCCGAAGGCCTCGCCGGCCACTCCGACGGCGACGTTCTTCTGCACGCCATCACCGACGCGCTCCTGGGCGCCGTGGCGGCCGGCGATATCGGAAGCTTTTTTCCTCCGGGCGACCCCCGCTGGAAGGATGCCGACTCCGCCATCTTCCTCAAGCTCGCGCTGGAAGAACTGGACCACGCCGGCTATCAGATCGTGAACGTCGATACCACCCTGATCCTGGCCGCTCCCAAGATCGCCCCCATCGCCGGCGAAATGCGCGCCCGCGTCGCCGAGCTCCTCGGCATCGACATGGACCAGGTCAGCATCAAGGCCAAGACTCCCGAAGGTCTCGGCCTCGACCACGTCGCGCAATGCCATGCCGTCGCTTTGGTCGAGCGCTCGCTCGATGACGACGACCTGAAGAGCATGTCCGCGGTCATCGAAAGCCAGCGCCAGCTCGAAGACGTAGTCGACGACCTGCTCGCCTCCGTCCACGGCGTGCCCAAAAAGCGCATCGACCCCGTCTACGATACCGAGGACATCACCTGAGAGGCGGCTGATGCTCGCAGTTGATTGCGGATAGCCGACCTACAAGTGCGGCACCTGGTAGCGGAGAATCTGGTCGTCTACCGTGGCCAGGATCAAGCCCTCAAGCTGCGCCTGCGCGACCAGAAGGCGATCAAACGGGTCGCGATGAAGAGCAGGCAGCGATCCCGCCCATTCTGCGTGAGTGCCGGTGATCGGCAAGGGTAGAAATCCGAGCCCCTCAATCGCTTTGGCGGCCGAGCCGGCAATAACCAGCTTGCCGGTAATGCGCTTGATGGCAATCTCCCACACCGTAGCCGCGCTCACATACACCTGGTTTTCCCCCATCGCGATCGCGGCGCGCATCTGTTTCGGCAAGCGATGACTCTGCGCGTCCCACCAGAGAAATACGTGCGTATCGAGCAGCAATCTCATCTTCAAAGCCCGAAATCCTTGAGCAGATCCTCCGGCAGAGGCTCATCGAAATCATCGGAGATGTGAGTTATCCCGAGAATATTCTGTCCGGGCTTCCGCGCCAACTTCGGCCCCGGATCGGCAGCTACGAGGCGCGCCATCGGCTTCCCCGCTTTGGCAATGACGATCTCTTCGCCATGAGCCGCGCGTTCCACGAGGCTTGAGAGCTGAGTCTTCGCCTCATACAGATTTACCTGGGTGCTCTCCATGGGCTGCCTCCATGCATGTGGCTGCGTCTCGATTGTGCATGAGACCGGGCGGTTGGTCAAGTTGGTCAATTAACTGGATTGCCGCGTTCTCATGCTTGATCGAAGCGCCACTTTGCGCCCGCCTCCGCACCACGAGCGAGATTCCTGTTGCGTCTCCGCTGCATTCGCCTTACCTTGGTGCAGATCTTCCAATCCACAATTGGAGCGCCTGCCATGCACCTTGCCTTGCTTCTTCAGCAAACCACTCCTAATCAGGCCGAAATCCAGAAGATGGTCTATGCCATGATGGCCATCCTGCCCATCTTCATGGTCTTCGGCCTCGCCATCGTCATCATCCCCTTCTGGTTCATCTGCAAAAAAGCCGGCTTTTCGCCCTGGCTTTCGCTGCTGAACATCGTTCCTCTGGGCGGCATCATCCTCTGGTATGTGCTGGCATTCTCTGATTGGAAGGTAGTGCCCGCTCCCCAAGCGCTGTGGACCGGCCAGCCTCCCTATCCGCCATCCCAGGTCTGACACCGGCGCGGGCGCGAACTGGTAGCATCAGAGAGGACCCTTCTTGACGATGCCTCAGGAATCCTTGCCTTCCGCTAAGCCCCCTCGCGTCCGATTCGCTCCCTCGCCGACCGGCTTTCTTCACGTCGGCAGCGCCCGCACGTTCATCTTTAATTGGCTTTTCGCCCGCCACAATCACGGAACGATGGTGTTGCGCCTGGACGATACCGACGTCGGGCGCAACACCGACGCCAGCGTCCAGTCGATCTTTGAAGGACTGCGCTGGCTGGGTCTGGACTGGGACGAAGAGTACAAGCAATCGGAACGTCTCGCCCTGCACCGTGCGCAGGCTGAGGCGATCTTCGAAAAGGGCCTCGCCTACCGCGACTTTACCCCTGCGCACGCCGGCGACGACAACCAGTCCGGGAGCCAGGGAGCATGGCTCTTCAACCCAGGCATGCGCGAACTGACGCGCGAAGAGTCAGACCGCCGCGCCGCCAGTGGCGAGCCCTTTGCGCTCCGCTATCGCGTCCCCCGCGGACTGGACCGGACGTTGAGCTTTGTCGATAGTGTCTATGGAGAACAATCCAAGCTCGCCGACGAGGTGGAAGACTTCGCCCTGCTCCGATCGGACGCCATGCCCACATACCATCTCGCCTCCTGCGCCGACGACGCCGATCTCCGCATCAGCCACATCATCCGCGGCCAGGATCATCTCACCAATACCTTCAAGCATTTGTTGATCTTTGAGGGCCTGGGCGTTGATCCGCCTCAGTTTGCCCACCTTCCTCTGCTGGTGGCGCCGGACGGCACCAAGCTCTCCAAGCGCCGCCACGGACCGGTGGTCAGCGTGACCACCTATCGCGACGCCGGCTTCCTTCCCCACGCGTTTATCAATTTCCTGTGCCTCCTTGGCTGGTCGCCCAAGAATGATCGTGAGTTCCTTACCCTCGACGAACTCACCAGCCTCTTCACGCTCGAAAATGTCAACCGCTCCAACGCGGTGGTCAATTTCACCGAGGAAGACCCATTCGATGCGAAGGCCGTCTGGCTTAACGCCGAACATATCCGCGCCTTGCCTGTTGACGAACTCAGCCGCCATATCGAGCCTTTCTTCGCTCGCGCAGGATTTGATTCAAGTCCAGAAAAAGCCGCTGCCGTCACCCCGCTCATCCGCGAGCGCATCAGGCTGCTGAGTGAAGCTGTGTCCGCCGCCGATTTCTTCTTCGTGAAGGAACTCGCTCCCTACGACCCCGCCGACCTGATCCCGCAAAAAGGCGACGCCGCCCTCGCTCTCCGCATTCTGCAGCATGCCGAAGAGGTGCTCGCCACCACCCCGTTCGATCACGATTCGCTCGACCAGGCGCTTCGCGCCGCCGCCTCACACCTGGGCCTGAAGGCTGGTCCCATGTTCCAGCCCATCCGGGTCGCCGTCTGCGGACGCAAAAACGCCCCGCCGCTCTTTGAAACCCTGGCTGTCCTTGGCCGCGAGGTATGCGTGGCACGCATCCGCCAGGCGCAATTGCGCCTCGAAACACTCGTGGTCAGCTAAAGGAACGCAACTCTGCAAGGAATCGCCATGATGACCAACCCAAATCCGGAAGCCGCCGCCATTCAGACTCAGGAAGCCCGCACCCCCTCCAATTTCCTGCGCGACCAGATCGCCGAGGATGTGCGCACCAGGAAATACGGCGACGCCGTCGTCCAGACCCGCTTTCCCCCCGAGCCCAACGGCTACCTCCACATCGGCCACGCCAAGGCCATTTGCCTTGATTTCGGATTGGCGGATGAGTTTGGCGGGAAGACCAACCTGCGCTTTGACGACACCAACCCCGAAAAAGAAGAGCAGGAGTACGTCGACTCCATCCAGAAAGACGTCCGCTGGCTGGGCTTCGACTGGGAGCGCCTCTGCTATGCCTCCGACTACTTCGGTCAACTCTATGAATGGGCTCTCAAGCTGGTCAAAGCTGGCAAAGCCTATGTCGACGACCTGACCGCCGAGCAGATCCGCCAGTACCGCGGCACCCTCACCGAGCCCGGCAAGGACAGCCCTTTCCGCAACCGGAGCATTGAGGAGAATCTCGACCTTTTCCAGCGCATGAAGGCGGGCGAATTCCCCGACGGCAGCCGCGTTCTCCGCGCCAGGATCGACATGGCCTCGCCCAACCTCAACATGCGCGACCCGGTCATGTATCGGATCCTCCACGCCACCCATCACCGTACCGGCGACGAGTGGTGCATCTATCCCATGTATGACTACGCCCATGGCCAGTCGGACTCGATCGAGCGCGTCACCCATTCCATGTGCACCCTGGAATTCGCCGACCATCAGCCCCTCTACCGCTGGTACATCGAAAACCTCGGCATCTTTCCCTCGCAGCAGATCGAGTTTGACCGCCTCAATCTGACCTATACGCTGCTCTCCAAGCGCAAACTGCTTCAGCTCGTGCAGGAAAACCGTGTGACTGGGTGGGACGATCCCCGCATGCCTACCCTGTCCGGCATCCGCCGCCGCGGCTTCACGCCCGAAGCCCTCCGCGCCCTGTGCACCGCCATCGGCGCCACCAGGACCAACGGCATCGTCGATATTGAAATGCTGGAGCACTTCCAGCGCGACGACCTCAACCGCCGCGCCCGCCGCGCCATGGCCGTCCTTAACCCGCTCAAGCTGGTGATCGATAACTACCCAGAAGGCCAGGTCGAAGAGGTCGAAGTCCAGAACAATCCCGAGGATTTAACGGCCGGGACCCGCAAGGTTCCCTTCTCCCGTGAGATCTACATCGACCAGGACGACTTCCGCGAAGTGCCTCCACCCAAGTACTACCGCCTCTCCCCGGGCAAGGAAGTCCGCCTGCGTTCCGCCTACTTCATCACCGCGCAGAGCGTTGTGAAAGACCCCGACGGCCACATCGTTGAGGTGCACTGCACCTACGATCCGGCCAGCCGCGGGGGCAACTCGCCTGACGGCCGCAAGGTGAAGTCCACCATGCACTGGGTCTCGGCCGCGCACGCCATCTCGGCTGAAATCCGGATCTACGACAAGCTCTTCACCAAGCCCGATCCCAACGATCACGAAGAAGGCGGCAGCTTCCTCGACAACCTCAACCCCAACTCCCTTGAGGTACTCACCACAGCCAGACTGGAGCCATCGCTGGCCAGC
Organism: uncultured Acidobacteriaceae bacterium; assembly: GCA_963737665.1. GTDB lineage: Bacteria > Acidobacteriota > Terriglobia > Terriglobales > Acidobacteriaceae > Telmatobacter. Next base: position 165,530 of record CAVTTW010000007.1, on the reverse strand, counting down.
GCCCAGCCCGGCCAGCCCTACCAGTTCGAACGCGTGGGCTATTTCTGTCTGGACCCGGACTCGACGGCCGAAAAGCTGGTCTTCAACCGGACCCTGCCACTTAAAGACAGCTGGGCCAAGATCGAGAAGAAAGCAGGAAGCTAAATCATTTTCAAGAGTGAGACCGGAGCGATGAAACGACTGGCTGTTCGGCCCCATCGGTAGACGAACGCCTGTTTAAAGCAGGGGTTCCTGGCTAAGTTGGATAACGCGGTGATGAACAGGTCACGTCCTTACGCCGGGTGATTTCTCCAACCAACCTTATGGAATCAAAAATGCCCCCGAAATCCCTGCATCCAGGGTCGCCAGCACCGCCCCGTTCGCGTTCGCAAGTTGCACCAAGTGCCCATCCGTCGTCTGCGCCGGAGTTCTTACCCATGCGGGAAGGGAGGAGATGTCGTTTCCATCCGGGAGAAATGTAAGCGGCTGCGCCGCGTTGGCCTTCATTCCAAGAAGAAGTTTTTTCGCCTGCCCAACCTTGAGGTCATACATGGCCACACTCGCAACCACGCGAACAAAGCCGATCTCGGTCACCGATGACGTCAGAAACACAGAAGCGCGCTGCGACCATATCCAGTCCACGACCCGCCGATGGAACTGATGCTGCGTGATCCCGAACGCAATCAGCGCATTCACATCCAAAAGGTATTTCATGGAAAGTCCGTGAGCAGCTCTCTCACCATCTCATTGGTCAACGTCGGCGCATCCGGCCCCAGGTCGATAGCGATGAACCCTGTCACCGGGTCCTTCACCATGCGCGCTTCATACTTAGGCTTACTGGCATGCGTCAGGACGATCCGATCTCTCTCGATGGAAATTTCCATCGAGTCGCCCGCCAAGGATGCCGAGCCGGCGGCGAAGCGGTCCCGGAAGAACGATCTGACCTTTGGTTGAAACCTTGGTCCGCATAGTAAGACCATCGTACCGCAACTCCGATTCGCTGGGAGGCTGCCGTCGTGCGCCGTCCGCGCAACCTCTTCGCTTCCTCTTCGCCGAAAGTTCGGTTATGCTCAAAGAGCATGTCGCCGCGCCGGACCATCCCCGCTCCCCCGCCACGCCCGGCCGCAGAAACGGATCCGTTCTCCGTCTTCCACCCCGTCACCGGGGAATGGTTCAAAGCCGTCTTTGAGTCGCCAACCGCGCCGCAGCGCCTGGGCTGGCCCGTCATCGCCCGCGGCGAAAGCGCCCTGATTCTCGCCCCTACCGGCACCGGCAAGACCCTGACGGCCTTTCTCTGGTGCCTCGACCGGCTCATGCTCCACAATGCGTCCGGTTCAGGCTGCCGTGTCGTCTACGTTTCCCCCCTCAAAGCTCTCGCCGTTGACGTGGAGCGTAACCTGCGTTCTCCGTTAGCCGGCATCGCCAACATGGCTCGCCGCAAGGGCATTTCCTTTCATGAACCCACCATCAGCGTGCGCACCGGCGACACCCCGCAGAAGGAACGCGCGCTGTTCCGCCGCCACCCGGCCGACATCCTCATCACCACGCCGGAGTCGCTCTACCTCCTGCTCACTTCGCAGTCCGCCGAGGCCCTTCGCACCGTCGACACCGTCATCATCGATGAGATCCACGCCCTCGTCCCCACCAAGCGCGGTGCCCACCTTGCCCTTACTCTTGAACGCCTCGAGGCTCTGACCGGAAAACTGCTGCAGCGCATCGGCCTTTCCGCCACCCAGCGCCCTCTGGAAGAGGTCGCACGCTTCCTTGGCGGCGTGCAGATTGGCTCAAAATCGTCTCCTCTTGTCGCAGAGCGTTTTCCGGCCATCCTTGATAACACAACTCTCTCAGAATCAGCTATAAAGCCGTCGAAATCTCATGTACAAGATGAGAATCGCCGAACCTTCCCCAGCGACTCGGAGGATGGTGCAAATTCTGCCGATCTCCCTGCGGCCGCGGCCAGTGGAAAGCCGGCCCCGGGTCCTGAATCAGAATCAGACGAGGAACCGGCCGCTAACACCTCCGATCTTGTGGAAAACTCCCTCGCCTGGACCTCGGATCAAGGCAGCGAAGCGGCTCTACGATACCGCCCCGTCACGATCGTCAATGCCAGTTCCATCAAACAGTTAAAGCTGAGAATTGAAGTTCCAGTCGAAGATATGGCCCGCCTCACCGCGGTGGAAGAGATCCCCAGCGGCCCCGCCTCGCAGGCACCCCGCCGCGTCTCGATCTGGAATGCGATCCACCCGCGCCTGCTGGAGCTGATCCGCGAGCGAAATTCCACCATCCTCTTCGTCAACAGCCGCCAGGTCGCCGAACGGCTGGCCGGCGCTCTCAACGAACTGGCCGGCGAACCCGTCGCCCGGGCCCACCACGGGTCTCTTGCCGCCGCCCAGCGCTCCATCATTGAAGAGCAGCTCAAGGCAGGCCAGATCAGAGCCCTTTGCGCGACTTCGACCCTGGAACTCGGCATCGACATGGGCGCGGTCGATCTCGTTATCCAGATCGAAGCGCCGCCCTCCGTGGCCAGCGGCATGCAGCGCATCGGCCGCGCCGGTCACAGCGTGAATGCGGTCAGTGAGGGCATTCTCTTCCCGAAGTTCCGCGCCGACCTGGTAGCCTGCGCCGCCGTCACGCGCGCCATGCATGAGGGGCACATCGAGTCCACCCGCTATCCCCGCAACCCTCTGGACGTTCTCGCTCAGCAACTCGTCGCCATCGTGGCGCAACCGCCAGTGCCTGCGCCCCCGGCACCATCCGAGCCTCCAACATCCACGACCCGAAGCCGCCGCGGCGCGGATGGAAAGCTTCAGAGACGCTCCGGCCAGGCTAGGCGCGCCCACGCCCCTGAAACAGACCTGGCAGACGAGGATTCAGCCGGCCTGATCGCGCCATCTGCCCCGGAAGTCTCCGTCGATGCCCTCTACGACCTGGTCCGCCGCGCCGCCCCGTTTGGCGAACTCACCCGCTCCGCCTTCGAAGGCGTGCTCGACCTGCTCAGTGGCCGCTATCCATCCGATGAATTCGCCGAACTCCGACCCCGCCTCATCTGGGATCGCATCCGCAACGTGGTCACCGCCCGCGAAGGCGCCGGCCGCCTCGCCATTCTGAACGCCGGCACCATCCCCGACCGCGGCATGTATGGCGTCTTCCTCGCGCATAGCGAGGGTAAATCGGTCCGCGTCGGCGAACTTGACGAGGAGATGGTCTTCGAGTCGCACACCAACGAGACTTTCATCCTCGGCGCTTCCACCTGGCGCATCGTCGACATCACCTATGACCGCGTGCTTGTAGAACCCGCCCCGGGCGAACCCGGCAAGATGCCCTTCTGGAAGGGAGATGGTCCTGGGCCGTCCTCTAGAGTTCGGCCGCCGCATTGGCGCCCTGGTCCGCGAACTGCGCGCACTCCCTAAACCCGCCGCTCTCACCCGCCTGGTCACGGAACATGACCTCGACCCCGGCGCCGCCGACAACCTGATCCAGTTCCTCGCCGACCAGGAAGCCGCCACCGGCGTCGTCCCCGACGACCGCACCATCGTTATGGAGCGCTCCCGCGATGAACTCGGCGACTGGCGGGTATGCGTGCTTACGCCCTTCGGCAGCCGTATCCACATTCCCTGGGCCATGGCGGTCAGCGCCCGCATCCGCGCCGCCGGCGGCCCTGAAGTAGAAGCGCTGTGGGGCGACGACGGCTTCGTTCTGCGTTTTCCTGATACCGAGGAGCCGCCCGATTCCGACTGGTTCATGGTCGAAGCCGCTGAAGCCATGGGACTGGTGCTGCGCCAGCTCGGGTCAACCGCGCTTTTTGCCGGCCGCTTTCGCGAGGCCGCCGGCCGCGCCCTGCTGCTTGCCGCGCCGCCGCCCCGACTCCCGCTCGCCGCTTTGGCAATTGCGCAAGCGCTCCTACGACCTGCTCAGTGTCGCCTCCCGCTATCCCGTCGTTTCCCATGCTCCTCGAGGCGTATCGCGAGTGCCTGCGCGACGTCTTCGACATGCCGGCGCTGCTTGAAACCCTTCGCGCCATCGAACAGCGCCAGCTCCGCGTCCACGTCGTCGACACCCGCAAGCCCTCGCCATTCGCTTCTTCGCTGCTGTTCAGCTACGTCTCCAACTTCCTCTACGACGGAGACGCCCCGCTCGCCGAACGCCGCGCCCAGGCCCTCACCATCGATCAGGACCAGCTCCGCGAACTGCTCGGGCGAAGCCGACCTGCGCGAACTGCTCGACGCCGACGTCATCGCCGAGGTCGAAGAGAACGCCCAGTGCCTCAGCGAAAACTACCGCGCCCGCTCCGCCGACGGCATTCACGACCTCTGCCTCCGCCTGGGCGATCTCTCCCGCGCAGAGCTCGCGCGCCGGATCGCCGACCCTGCCCTGCTCGATTCGGTAGACCGGCTGGTCCGCGCCCGCCGCCTGCTTGAGCTGCGCATCGCCGGCGAACGCCGCCTCATCGCCGCCGAAGACGCCGCCCGCTATCGCGACGCCCTGGGCATTCCCCTTCCCCCGGGTCTGGCCGTCTCGCTGCTGGAGCCGGTCGCGCACCCGGTGCTCGAACTTGTCCGCCGCTATGCCCGCACCCACGGCCCGTTCACCCTTGGCGAAGTCGCCGAACCGTTTCGCGCTTGACCTCGCCAGCGATCGACAGCGTCGCTCCGCCAGCTCGTCAGCGAAGGCCGCGTGCTCGAAGGAGGCTTCCGTCCCGGCGGCCTGCATCGCGAGTGGTGCGACGCCGAGATTCTGCGCCAGATCCGCCGCAAGTCGCTGGCCCGCCTGCGCCGCGAAGTCGAGCCGGTGGAGCAGCACACGCTGGCCCGCTTCCTCACCCACTGGCAGGGATTGCTGGTCCCCCGCCGCGGCGGCCACGCCCACCTCGATGTGCTGCTCGATGCCATCGAAAGCCTCCAGGGAGCCCCGCTCCCGGCTTCCCTGCTCGAATCGGCGATTCTGCCCGCGCGCGTCGCAGGGTACGAGCCCGCCGGTCTCGACACGCTCATCGCCGCCGGTGAAGTGGCCTGGACCGGCGTCGAGCCTCTCGGCGAACGCGACGGCCGCATCGCCCTGTATCTTTCCGACAAGCTGCCCCTGCTCGCCCAGCCGCGCCCCATCGTCGAACCACTGACGGAGCGCGAAGAAAAGCTGCTCGCGGTTCTTGAATCTGCGGGCGCCAGCTTCTTCGATCCGCTCCACCAGGCCGTCGGCGGCGGCTATCCCGGCGAATCGATCGACGCGCTGTGGAGCCTGGTCTGGCGCGGCCTCGTCACCAACGATTCGCTGCACGCGCTGCGCGCCTACATCGCCCGGCCGGACACCGCGCGCACGACGCGCCGACCTCAGCCAGACCGGCGCCGTCTTCCGCTCCCGCCGGACCACGCCCCCGACCGCGCAAGGCCGCTGGTCCCTGCTGCCGTTGCGGTCTCGCAAGAGCACTACCGAGGAGCGCCCAGCGGCCACCGAAGCCAGCCACGCCCTTGCCCTGCAACTGCTCAATCGCTACGGCGTGCTGCATGCGCGAATCCGTCGCTGCCGAAAATGTTCCCGGAGGATTCAGCGCCGTCTATGACGTGCTCAAAGCGCTGGAGGAAAGCGGCCGCATTCGCCGCGGCTACTTCGTCGCCGGCCTGGGCGCCACTCAGTTTGCGCTGCCTGCCGCAGTCGACCTGCTGCGCCAGCTACGCACCGCGCCCGATCCGCGAGAAGCCGGAGTTTGTGCAGCTTGGCGGCCGCCGATCCCGCCAACCCCTATGGCTCCGTTCTGCCCTGGCCCGATCTTCCCGTCGCCGAGGAAGACTCCGAATCGGCGCCCCGCGTCCTGACCCGCGCAGCCTATGCCGAAGTGATCCTGCGCAACGGCCAGCTGGTCGCCTGGCTGCGGCGCAACAATCCCAACCTGCTGGTCTTTCTTCCCGCCGAAGAACCGGAGCGGTCGCAAGTCGCCTCTGGCCTGGCGCACTTCCTCTGGGCGCGCGGACAAGACCGCATGCACGCCAACCGGCATGAGGGCGTTCTTATCACCACCATCAACGGCCAGCCCGTCGCCGCCCATCCCATGGCGCGCTTTCTCCTGGACGCCGGCTTCCATCCCGGGCCCGCTCGGCCTGCACCTGCGGCGCATTCCGTTGCCGCTGATGCATCCCGATCCGGCATCCCGAGGAGCTGCAGTAACCGAATGCCCGAAGGCGACACCATCTTCCGCTCGGCGCGCACCCTCCATCGCGCTCTGGCCGGCAAGCCCGTCACTGGCTTTCGCTCCACTTACCCGCTGCTCACGCGATTTCACGACGACACGCCGCTTACCGGCCAGATCGTCGAGCGCGTGGAGTCGCGCGGCAAGTGGCTGCTGATGCATTTCTCCGGCGGCGGCATCCTCGCCACGCACATGCTGATGAACGGCAGCTGGCACATCTACCGCCCCGGTGAGCGCTGGCGCATGCCCGGCGCGGCCATGCGCATCGTGATTGAAACCGCCGACTTCCACGCCATCGGCTTCAACGTGCCGGTGGCCGAGATGTACACCGCACAGTCCCTCGCGCGCGAGCGGCGCATTCCCCCCGCGGAGAGCGACGTGCTGGGCGGCGCCTTCGAAGCCGAGTCCGCCATCGCCGACCTCCTCGCCAACGCGGACCTGGAGCTGGGCGACGCCCTGCTGCGTCAAAAGGTGCTGGCCGGGGTCGGCAATGTGTTCAAGTCGGAGATCTGCTTCCTGACCGGCCTGAATCCGTTTCGCAAGGTCGCCACGCTTTCGGCTGAACAAGCCGGCGCCGTGGTGGCAGTCGCGCGACAGCAGCTCGCCGCCAATGTGCTGGAGGATTCGGGCGACGCCATCGTGACCTATCGCGGCCACGGTCGGCGCACCACGCACGCCGCCGATCCTGGGGCAAATCTCTGGGTCTATGGCCGCAAGGGCCAGCCCTGCCGGCGGTGCGGAGAGCTCATCCGCCGCCGCCTGCAGGGTCTCGATGCCCGTTCGACTTACTGGTGCCCGCGCTGCCAGCCCATGCCCGACGGCAGCGACATCGACGGCTGAACTCCAGCGTTTCAGTCACCACTCTTGCCCAGCCCCAGCAGACTTCTGGAAGAGGTTTCGTTTCTCAGGCGGATGGTCGCAGGTATCGGTCGGAGCAGTCCCATCAAGGAAAGCCGCTGTATAGGTGGTGGGGCAGGCAGCGTCGGGGAGCAGGTTGGTCGACCTTGTCCAGTTCTACCAACTGCACGCCCTGGCGGCGGAGTGAACGGCTTGGTGTCGGAGTATTGCGGAAGCTGCACCGCCCTTCTTCATGAATTCGCCCCAGATGGGAGCGGCGATCTGCGGGCCTTCGAGAACAATATTGGTGTAGTCGTCGTTGCCCAGCCACACCACGCACAGCAGGTTGCTGGTGAAGCCGGCAAACCAGGCATCGTGGCTCGGAGCCGGTCTTGCCCGCCGCGGGCGCGGTAAATCCCGTGGCCCGGACGCGTCCTCCCGTGCCGGCGTTGATCACGTTCTCCATCAGGTTTGTGGTCAGATAGGCCACGCGCGGGTCGAGCACCTGGCGCGCGGTGGGCGTGTAGTCGGTCATCACATCGCCGGTCGAGGATGCGCACGCTGGCCAGCATCCACGGGTCAAGATGCACGCCGCCGTTGGCGAAGACCGTGTAGGCGCCCGCCATGTCCATCGGCGACGCATCGTAGGAGCCAATGGCCACGGAGGGCGTCCCGCGCGCGCTCTTGATGCCGGCTTCGCGCCCCAGCGCCGCGACGCGATCGAACCCCACCATCGAAGCCAGCCCGATGGTGGCGTTGTTCAGCGACCACTGCAGCGCATAACGCGCCGTCACCTGGTCGTGATAGTTTTCGTGGTCGTTGCGGGGGCTGTATTCCTTGTCACCGACCATGTAGGTGCTCTGCTCGTCGCTCAGCATGGTCACCGGCGAAAACAGCTTGTCCTGCCCCGGCAGCGGCGTGCCTTCAATGGCGGTTTGAAACGCGGCGGCATAGACAAAGGGCTTGAAGATAGAGCCGGTGGGACGATGCGCCACGGCGTGGTTCACCTGGCTGCTGCCATAGCTGCGACCACCCACCAGCGCCAAGCACCTGGCCGGTGTGGGGATTGAGCGCCACCAGCGCGACCTGCGGATAGGTGACGGGGCCCTTCTCCTTACGCCGCGCGTGCAGCTTTTCCACCTGCTCATCGACGTTGTGGATGGTGATTCCACCGCCGAGGTCGCCACGCGCTGCAAATCCGGATCGAGAGTCGTGTAGATGCGCAGACCTTCCAGATTGGAGTCGCGCTCGCCGATCTTCTGCAGCAACTGCTCGTGCACCAGGTCGACGAAATACGGGGCTTCGCTGGCATCCACGCTGGCCGTCGAAAGGTGCAGCGGTTCTTCCTTGGCGCGCTCCGCCTGGTCCTTGGTAATGGCGCCCGTCTCCACCATCGAATCCAGAACCAGGTTGCGGCGCTCGATGGCACGGTCCGGGTGCCGGAACGGAGTGAAGTAGTTGGGCCGCTGGATCATGCCCGCCAGCAGCGCGCTCTCCGCCAGATCAAGCTGGCGCACATCCTTGCCGAAGTACGACTGCGCCGCCTCGCCGAAGCCGTTAATCGAAAAGCTGCCCCGCTGTCCCAGGTTGATCTGGTTGGCATACATCTCGAAGATCTGCTTTTTGGTGAAGCGGTGTTCGAGCTGAAACGTGATGACAATCTCGATGATCTTGCGCTTGATGCGCTTCTCCGGCGTCAGGAAGAATCCGCGCGCCAGCTGCATGGTCAGCGTGGAGCCGCCCTGCTGCTTCTGCCCGGTGCTCAGATCGCGGACGAAGGCCTCCATCAGGCGGAAGTAGTTCACCCCGCCGTGCTCGAAGAAGCGCCGGTCCTCGATGGCGAGCACCGCCTGCACCAGGTTCTGCGGAATCTCGTCGTAAGTGATCAGCCGGCGCTTGGTGCGATTGGCGTCTTCGCTCAGGCCGGTGATCAGCACCGGCTCCAGTTCGTAGCTGGCCAGCGCCTGCCCGTGATCGTCGCTGATCGAGTCCACCACGCCCTTGTTCACGTGAATCGTTGCGCCATCCTGCGGCGTGGTACGACTGCGGGCCGGGATGCACGGTGATCGCTTCCCTCGTCCTCGCTATAGGTACCCATGGGCGAGTCTTTGGTGCGCACCGGATAGCGTGTAGCCCGCCTGGCGCAGTTCTTCGCCGATCAGCCGCACGGTGAGTTTCTGCCCCGGCCGCACCTCGCGCGGCTCCGCAAAGATCTTTGCCGTGTTTTTGAACAGCGGCTGCTTCAGCCGCTCATCCACCACGTGCTGGTACTTGAAGTAAAAGTAGCCGCCGACGCTCATCACCGCCAGGGCAACCGCCGCGACAAGGATCAGCCCGATGCGCAGCAGCATTGGCGCCCACGCATGCGTCTCGGTGGGCATCTTGAATTTGATCTTCAACGCCATTGCTGCTCCTCAAAAACCAGCTGTCAGCTTTCAGCCTTCAGCTAATTTGTCTTGCGATCGCTGTTTCCGCCATTCCTTGGGGCGGTCATGGGAGCCGGAGCCGGTAGGCCAGCAGCTAAATGCTGACGGCCGTCTCCAGCAAAGCCTCTTCCTGCACCCTGCGCTTCACCTGCGCCGCAACCTCATCGAGCGCCACATCCACACTCTGGCCCGTCGCCCGCGTCACCAGCTCCACCTGTCCGCTCGCAGCCTTCTTACCTACATTGATGCGGAATGGAATCCCCACAAGGTCGGCATCTTTGAATTTGACGCCGGCGCGCTCGTCTCTGTCATCCAGCAGCACGTCCAGCCCGGCTGCATCCAACTCCGCGGCCAGCTTTTCGCCGGTCTCGCGCAGCAGTGGGTCGCCCACATTGGTCACCGTCACGACCACGGTGAACGGCGCGATCGAAGCGGGCAGGCAGAAGCCGTTCTTGTCGTTCGACTGCTCTACCGCGGCGGTCAGAATGCGCTCGATGCCGATGCCGTAGCAGCCCATGATCGGCATCACTTCCTTGCCGTTCTCGTCCAGCACCCGCGCCCCCATCGACTCCGTGTACCTGTACCCCAGCTTGAAGATGTGCCCCACCTCGACGGCCTTGCCGACCACCAGTTTGCCACTGCAAGGTGATCCACCCGTGACGGCAGGGCAGGCTTCGCCCTCGTTCACGCTGCGAATATCCGCACTCACCGTCCAGGTAAAATCGCGCCCCGGCACCACGTTGCGCAGGTGATAGTCCAGCTTGTTGGCGCCGCAGACCAGGTTCTTTCGTCCTTCGAGCGACTTGTCGACGACCACGGTCAGCCCATCGCCGAGCGGCTTGTCATCGGGCGTGAGGCCCACAGGCCCGAGATACCCAGCCGGCCCCTTGAAATACTGCTCCAGTTCCGCCGCCTGCATGGTCCGCAGCTCCGCCGCCCCGCCCACCGCCCCCAGTAGCTTGGTCTCGTTCACCTGGTGGTCGCCGCGCAGGAACGTCGCCACGCCGTGCCAGGTAGTCCGGCTTGCCGCCCGTTCCGCGCTTCAGCGCCATATATGCCACGCACTTGATATCCGAAGCCGGCGAAATCTTGAAGAACTCCGCCACATCCACGATCGCCGCGCACCCCGGCGTGTGCACCAGCTCCGGCTTGCCGTCGCCGGTGGCTTCCATCTCCGTTACCGGCTCCAGCCGCGAGGTGGCCTTCTCCAGATTGGCCGCGTAACCGCACACCGGGCAGCTCGCGATCAGGTCTTCGCCGGCATCGGTGTAGACCATGAACTCCTGCGACTGCGATCCGCCCATGGCGCCGGAATCCGCCTCGACCACAACAAACTTCAGCCCGCAGCGCGTGAAGATGGCCCGGTACACCGCATCGTGCAGGTCGTAGCTCTTGTCCAGGCCGGCTTGATTCAGGTCGAAGGAGTAGCTGTCCTTCATCATGAACTGCCGCACCCGCAGCAGCCCCGCCTTGGGCCGCGGCTCGTCGCGAAACTTGGTCTGGATCTGGTACCAGATCTGCGGCAACTGCTTGTAGCTGCGCAGCTCGCTCCGCGCGATCGAGGTCATGATCTCTTCATGCGTCATGCCCAGGCACAGCTCGGCGCCCTTACGGTCCTTGAGGCGAAACATGTTGTCGCCCATCCCGGTCCAGCGGCCGCTCTCCACCCACGGCTCCTTGGGCAGGATCGCAGGCAAAAAGAACTCCTGCCCGATGGTGTCCATCTCCTCGCGCACGATGGCGATGATCTTGTTCAGCGAGCGCTGCCCGAGGAAAAGGTAGTTGTAAATGCCGGCGCCGAGTTGCCGGATGTAGCCGGCCCGCAGCAGGAACTTGTGGCTGGCCACTTCGGCGTCTGCCGGGGCCTCGCGAAGAGTAGGAATAAAGAGCTTCGACCAGCGATGCATAGAGAGAGAGCGCAAACTTTCCCGTCCATTTCCTCGGACGCAAGACGATAAAGAGCCAACTTCCATCTTAAATGCCCGTGCACTGCCCGCACCGCCGCGCTCCGCGATTCTGCTCGACCCCAGCATCGCCCACACCTGAAAAGAAGCCGCCATCGCATCTCCGTTGCAGGGCGCCCGCGGACTCAGGAATTCGACCCGGGAATCCAAGGCAACTTTGGGCTATTCCCCGGAGCGCCCCGCGCCCTGGAAGAATGCAACCCGCATTCCAATGACGCGCCGCTGAAAACAAAGAACATTTGCCTGCGGCGGTGGGATCCGACGTATCAGGCTCGACACGATGCGTGTGTGCAGTGACACGTTCTTCTGAGCCGACCGCGAGGTGTAGTTGATCCGATCGCCGAGCAGGTCTAGCGGTTTCAGGGACTACGAATCGCGGCAGCACACTATGAACCCGACGTGTCCAGGCCCACAGCTTCAGCCAACCGTGCCTGCCGCTGATCGAATGTCCAGAACCGTTCGGCTCTCAGTTCCAGCGCGCAAGCCACGTGCAGCGAATCCAGCGTACGGATCCCCAATGTCGGCCCGTGGCGGCGCGCCAAGTCGATGCTGGCGCGCCAAACGGAGTCGGGCAGAGTCGTCTGCACCCAGAGACCACTGGCGCAATCCTCCTCAAAAATGCTCCAAAGCTGATTCGCCTCAGCCAGACTCAAACTGCCCCGGAAAACGTGCTGGTACGCGGAGTGGGAAAATTCACTTCTGTTTAGCGGCGTTATCCAGATGGCTGGGTTGTTGCTCCGTCTGCGGTCGGACTCTGCGGAGTTGGAGTCGGAGATGTAACTCGAGACCAGAAAGCTGGAGTCGACGCAGATCGTCAAAACCGATCCTCTCGAATCTCGTCGAGGACCGCCATGTTATCGAAGACCCGATCTCCCCACATCTCTTTCCGGCGAGCCTCGAAATCCGGCCACACTTTTCGGCTTTTCCGTAGTTTTTTCCGGCACAATCCTGGCGAGAACCCGGTCCCGCTCCCGCAACTCGACCGTTTCTCCAGCGGCCAGCCAGGCCTTCAACTGGCGCGTATCCCGCAACTGGCGAAGGTTCACACTTTGCATGGACCCATTGTGACACATAATGTGTCACAAGTGCCGGCTGTGCCTTTAGATCAGCTCGACGCCCCAAAGATCATGGAGGTGCACCACGCCTTGCACGCAGCCCTCTCCATCCACTACCACCAACGATGTGATCTTGCGTTCCTCCAGGACGGCCAACGCCGTCGCTGCGAGTTCGCTCGCCGAAATGCTTCGCGGGCGAGCATTCATCGCCTCGCCTGCCATCTTGCTCAGCGCCGCGCCGCCTTCCCGCTCCAGCAGCCGTCGCAGATCGCCATCGGAAATCACCCCGCGCAGCCGCCCATCTTCCTGCACGGTCGTCATGCCCAGCTTCTTCGACGACATCTCGTAGATCACATCCGTCATGGGCGTGTTCAGCCCCACCACAGGAACATCGGCGCCCGCGTGCATCAGATCCCGCACCTTGGCTAGCTGCTTGCCCAGCTTTCCGCCCGGGTGCAGTTCCGCAAAATCCTCTGCCCTGAATCCCTTGCGCAGGCTTACCGCGACCGCCAGGGCATCGCCCAGAGCCAGCATCGCCGTCGTCGACGCGGTTGGAGCCAGGTTTAGCCCGCAGGCTTCGCGCTCCACCCCGCAGTCGAGCACCACATCGCTGGCCTGCGCCAGCGTCGAACTCAGGTTGCAGCAGAAACTCACCAGCGCGTCGCCCTTGCGCTTCAACGTCGCCAGCAGGCGCAGGATCTCCTCGGTCTCCCCGCTCGCTGAGAGGGCAATGACCACATCTCCCGGCATCAGCACGCCCAGGTCCCCGTGCACCGCTTCGGCCGGATGCAGAAACAGCGCTGCCGACCCCGTAGAGCTGAGCGTGGCCGCGATCTTCTGCGCAATAATCCCGCTCTTGCCCATGCCCGTAACCACCACGCGCCCGTTGCTTTCACCGCAGCGCAGAATCAACTCGATGGCCCGGTCAAAATCCGCCGCCATGGGCCCGTCGAGTCGCGCCGCCAATGCTTCGAGAGCCGCTGCCTCGGTCCGCACCAGCGCCGACGGCCTCAGGCAGTCGCGCTCCGCTCCGCCTTCCTCATGCATGGGATTCATCGGTTTCTGATGGTATCAGTTTGCCACCGCCGACACAGCCAGCGCTCGCATAGTCCCATCTGTAACCTCGATCCTCCTCGTACAATCAAATAAGAGAGGTTACACCGAGTGAAGCGCAATACCATCGTCCTTGGCATCGTCCTGTTGATCCTGGCGACCTTTGCATGGGCCGGCTGGGCAAACTGGGAATACCGCAAGCAGGCCGCCGAGCGGCTGATGGCCAGCGCCGCGCAGGGCGAACTCGTGGCTGCAACAGCCGGCGATCCTTCGCAGGCGTCTCCTCTTGTCGGCAAGCCCGCCCCCGAGTTTGCCCTCGAAGATCTGAACGGTAAAAAGGTCTCCCTCTCCGCCTACAAGGGCAAGGCTGTCCTGATCAACTTCTGGGCCACCTGGTGCGGCCCGTGCAAGCTGGAAACCCCCTGGATCGTCGACCTGCGCAATCAATATGCGCCCAAGGGTTTCGAGGTGCTGGGGATCTCCACAGACGACATCGATCGCAGCGACACGAAGGCCTTCACCGGGGAAAAGAAGGAGATCGCCGCCTTCGTTCAGCAGATGCACATGCCTTATCCGGTTCTGATCGATGGCGACCAGCTGAGCCACCCCTACGGAGGCCTCGACGCAATGCCCACCTCTTTTTACGTCGATCGCAACGGCAAGGTCGTTGCCGCCCAGATGGGCATCACCTCCAAGGACGATATGGAGGCCAACATCCGCAAGGCCCTGGGGGCAGCCAACTGAGTCATGACGAAATCAGTCCACCACGCCGCGGCCATCGTTCTGGGACTTTGGACTCTGCTGGTCTTGGCTCAGGTCCCCGACCGGGCCGAAGGCCAGATCCCGAGCTTTGACAAACCCAACCAGATCGAGCGGCAAAGTTCAAGCCGTCGAGTACCTCTACCCCGAACAGGTCACGATCGCTCCGGGCAAGCCCGTTCCCGTCGCGCTTCACTTCCGCATCGCACCGGGGCTGCACATCAACTCGCACGCGCCCAAGGACGAATACCTGATCCCGACAGCGTTTTCCATACCGGAAGACATGGGCGTCCGCCTTACATCGGCCATCTACCCGGCGGGTATGGCGTTTACGCTTCCCGTCGATCCATCGACTACGCTCGATGTCTACACTGGCGAATTCACCATCCAGGCCCGCCTCGTTGCCCAGCCCGGCGATCATCTGGTCAAGGCGAAGCTGCACTACCAGGCCTGCGATGCCAATGCCTGCATGCCGCCCAAGACCATCACTGTCCCGATCGACGTAGTCGGGAAGTAAGCGGCCATTTCAAAACATGTAGATGAACTTTGGCGCGACCGCAATCCCCCGCCCAGCGCGCACCGCCGGTCGGCTTATTCGTCGTAGTGCAGAAGGCTGAAGACGTCGTGCTCCTTGAACCGGTCCCGGCCCTTCAGGAAGTCCAGTTCCACGGCAAACGCCAGCCCCGCGATCTCTCCGCCCAACTGCTTGACCAGCTTGACCGTGGCTTCCATGGTGCCGCCGGTCGCCAGCAGGTCATCCACGAGCACCACCCGCTGCCCGGGCGCAATCGCGTCGAGGTGAATCTCAAGCGCGTCGGACCCGTACTCCAGGTCATAGGTTACGCGCGCGACCGGAGCCGGTAGCTTGCGCGGCTTGCGCACCGGCACAAAACCGGCATTGAGCCGATAGGCCAGCGCCGGCCCGAAGATGAACCCGCGCGCCTCGATTCCCAGCACCAGGTCGATCTTGCGCGCGATATAGTGCGCCGCCAGCGCGTCGATCAGCTGCGCGAAGCCGGTCTTGTCCTTGAGCAGGGTGGTGATGTCATAGAACAGGATCCCCGGCTTGGGAAAATCGGGAACCGTGCGCACCAGTGCCTTCAGCGCTTCGACATTGATGGGTTTTGGTGATTCGGGCATGATTCGGTGCGCTCCTGGCAGCAGATTCAAATTGACCGGGAAGAGAACAGGTGGGGCGGCGGTTCGGCTTCCGTATCCAATTCCAAGTCTAAATGCTGCTGGAGCGCCCGATGGCAGACTCTGATCCCGCTTCGGGTCGTCCTATACCGCCAGTGTCGCCACGCCCAGCGCCTGCTTCCACTCGGTCAGCCACTGTTCGCGCTGCGGAAACCCGATCAGCCCCCCGTTCAATGCCTGCGTGACCTCCTGGCAGTTGTCGTTTTGCGCGCAGGGCAGGCACCCGCACATGCAGAAGTCCGCCACCGCGCACTCCAGCGCATACTGCGGATCGAGCAGCGTGTCAGGGTTGGCGATGAGGTCGATCGGCGGATTGTTGGGGTTATTCTGGTTGATCTTATCGGTGAGACTCTGATAGTTGGTGCGGCCCGTCACCTGGCTCAACCCTCGTCCCCGAAACGTCCATCCATCCTCCGAAGGAGCCGGAGCGTTGCCGTTTCGGCCGCCATAGGCAATGATGGCGATCTGCTCGGGGTTTCGCGCGTACTGCGCCGCCGTATCTGCGTCAAAGTGCTTGGGCCATGTGGCCAGCAATCCCTGGGCACTGTAATTCAGGTTCTCCGTCATCTCCACGCCGGCGCCGCACTCCACCGAAAACTGCGCCATGGCGTGGGCAATGGTCGAGTCGTCCGTCAGCCCGTAACGGGGAAAAACGTCCGGGGCCGCATTCGCGATCCCTTCCAATAGACCGGGGATTTTTTCATCTCCGTTAGGCCAGAGCTGCTGCAGCATTTCAAGCGTAAGCATAGGGGTCACCTTTCCTCAGTTGGAATTATGCACAGACCCCTGCGATGTGCAATGGAATTCGCGGCGGCGACGACGGAAACCAGCTTTCAGCTTTCAGCTTTCAGCCGTCAGCTATCAGCGACGCTGGTTGACAGCTGACGGCGGAGCGGCAGCTTCACTCAGGGCTATCAGCCGTCGGCTGAGAGCTATAGCCCGAGGATCGGGTGATGGCGGCTCGCTCAGCGGTACTGAGAGCTGACAGCTGATGGCTGACAGCTGAAGGAACCTCACCACGCTCCCTCGATGCGAAACGTGCTCAGCCCCGCAGCCTCGCTCTCTTCCAGATAGTGCTCGATGAGCTGGTCGACGCGGCTTCCGCGCGGCCCCTGGCGCAGACTGGCGCGCAGTTCGGCGAGGTCTTCCACCGATCCCGCTGCCACGACCTCGACCTCCCCATCCTCGGTATTGCGTACCCATCCGCGCAGGTCGAGTTCGCTGGCCTCGCGGTGAACAAACCACCGGAACCCTACTCCCTGCACCCGGCCGCGAATCAGAAAATGAAGAACCATCGCCCCTCTCGGCCAGTTTTGCAGACCACCTCTGCGCCGCGCAACCGCGTGCGACGTCTGCAGTGCCGCATGCCGCGCGCTACACTGGAATTCACCATGGTCTTCGTGCTCGACAACTACGATTCGTTCACCTACAACCTCGTCCAGTATCTTGGCGAGCTGGGAGCGAAGATTGAAGTTTGCCGCAACGACGAGCTGACTGTCGAACAAGTCGAAGCCCTCAGACCCGAACGCATCCTGCTCTCACCCGGCCCCTGTACGCCCGGTGAAGCCGGCATCCTTGTTCCTCTCATTCGCCACATGGCCGGCAAAGCGCCCATCCTCGGGGTGTGCCTCGGCCACCAGGCTATTGGCGAGGCCTTCGGCGGCAACGTGATCCGTGCGCAGCGCCTCATGCATGGCAAAACCAGCCCCGTCGAGCACGACGGCAAAGGCGTCTTCGCGGGCCTCGGCACGCCGCTCACCTGCACTCGCTACCACTCCCTGATCGTCGAAGAGGAATCGCTGCCCGCGGAGCTGACCGTTACCGCGCGGACGCCGGGGCAGGACGGCAGTTCCGTCATCATGGGTCTTCGCCACAAGACGCTGCCCATTGAAGGCGTGCAGTTTCATCCCGAAAGCGTGCTGACCGAAGGCGGCCGCCAGATGATCCGCAACTTCATGGAAATGTAAGTGCCAATGCCCGGCAGGCACATGAAATCTGTTCCTCCTCCATCCCGCCGCTGCTTCATCGCCGTCCGCGCCGGCCTTCTCTTTTCACGGCTCTCGTCTTACCCGCTGTAAAACTCCGCTCTCAGGAGCCACCGGCTCCCGTCGCGCCCCCCGGACAGCCAGCCGCGGGCACTCCTGCCGAGTCCTCCACTCCCATCGCCATCGTGCCCATCGATGCCGCCGGACCTGACCAGGCAGCGTCGGTTACCGGCGCCCTCCAGGTGAGCCAGGGCAAAGCCATCATCGGGGCCAGCGGCACCGTTACCTCGGGCAGCAAGACCACGGTTGTGACCCTGCCGGGCCGCGGAGAGCTTCACGTCTGCGCCTCGACCAGCGTGCATCTGTCGGCGGACTCCAGCGTTCCCTCCGGGCGAGCCCCGCGGCCTCATGATGGCGCTCGATCACGGCGCCCTCGAGGCCAGCTTCGCGACTGGCCGCAACTCCGACATTCTGCTCACGCCGGACTTCCGCATCCTGATCAGCGGCCCCGGCGCTTCCGATGTCATGGTCCGTCTCGGCCCGCACGGAGACACCTGCGTCGACAACCCCGGCGCCGATGCCCCCTACGTGCTGGTCAGCAGCGTCTTCGGAGGGGGCGCCTACCGCGTACAGCCCGGCCAGCGCGTCATGTTCCAGCACGGGAGCCTCAATGAAGTAGTGGACCAGGAAAAGGAACCCTGCGGCTGTCCCGCCGCGCCTCGTCCCAACAGCAATGATTTCCCCATTGCTGAAAGCGCGGGTCTGGCGGCGCCCCATAAGCCCGAGCCGGTCCCGCCGGCCAACACCGCTGCGCCTTCGCAGCCCAGCCAGACGCTCAGCGAGCCGCTGGTGTATGCGGCCCCGAAGCCTGCGCAGGAGCCAGCCAAACCGGCCGACCAGGCGGCCTCGCCGCCTTTATCTGGTTCCACTGGTGCGGCGTCTCCTGCCCCACCGCCCCCGGCTCACAAGAAGCCCGGCTTTTTTCGCCGGGTCGGAGGCTTTTTCCGCCGCCTCTTTGGCGCCGACTGACGCATTTTCTTGGATCCAGCCAAACTTAAGCGGGGCTGACGGCCATCAACGTCTGACTGACAGTGCGAATCAGAACCAAAAAATGCGCCGGCCTTTACCAGCGCCGGCGCAGAGTCCCATACATTTCAGTCAAGCCGCAGCTTTGAAACCACCCACCTCAGTTGCCGGTTGCGTTAGCCGCCACCAGGTTCAATGGCTCCGTTAACGTGAACATCAGCGTGGTGCCCGGCTCCAGCGTGGCCTGCGGATGGCTGACCAGCAGGTGAACCGTTACCGCGCCTGCGCCGATGATCGTTCCCGCCAGCGCGCCCGCGGGTCCACCCAGCACCGCGCCTGTAATCGCGCCCGCTCCCACGGCTCCTCCATACTCGATGCTGTCGCGCTTCACGCGCGAATCGGCGCCCAGGGTCCCTTCGTGCTCAACCCTGGCCCGCGCACCCGGAGCGCCCGAAACGTAGGCGTCAAAGCGATAGCGCTGTCCGTTGGGCATGATGACTGTCTCCGGGCGCAGGCGAATTGTCCCATGGCTGCCGATGTGGCCGCTCGACACTTCCACCACGTGCCCGTCAACCTCTGCCCCGGCCGGAATCAGAACCTGCCCGCCTTCCATTACATCGCTGGCTACGCGGCTGCGGAAGGCGTCGCCCTTCTGACTGTCGGTGGTAGAGAGCTGGTCAAGCAGGTGAACACGGATGGTCGATCCCTCGCCCAGCACCCCGGGAGGCAGCGGCGCGGGATGCACGATGTCCCCATCCGGATCTGGTGTGTAGGGCCGGCTCGCCAGCGAAGGCGGCATCGGCTCGCCGGCGGGCTGCGCTCCCTGCACTACGCCGGAATCGCCGTATCCGTCATTGGGATTGACCGCGCCAGGCTGCATCTGCCCGGGCTGCCCCGGTGGAGGTAGCACCCGCGGAGCCGTCGAGGCCGGAAAATTCGGCGGCACATCCAGCGGCTTGCCTGCCGGAGGCTTGATCTGCACCGGCTGCGAGGTTTCGATGGTGTCGTCGGGCGGCGGATTGGAGGTCCCCGAATAAGGGTCGGACGGGCTGGACTGCTGCGCGCACAGGGCGGCAGAAGCGAATGCGAAGAAAGCGCACGCTAAGATCGGCCGGTTCATCCAAATCTCCTTCAGGCGGGCGGAATATCCCTTGTTTATTGTGACCCCGCCGGCGACGGAGAGTTTCGCCCGAATTCGACAGGACTGCGAAAAAAGGAGAAGATCGAGCGTCAACTCACCCAAGATAAAGGCTAGCTCCCCTTGCCTGTCCTGCATATACCGGGCCGCGCGCAAGGTTCCTTTCCCGGCACGAATCAGCGAAGATACCTCCCCGCCCTTCACGTCGCCGCATCATTTGCCCCTGCAGCGGCTTACGCCGGCTGTGACCGATGCCACACTGGCCCGGAGGGGCCTCTTTGCTAGAATCCGTACGGAACAACAACACATTTGAGTGCGGGACGGAGAGTGGATGCGCAACGTGCAGGAGCTTCTGACAACGATTCAGAACGCCGCCGGAGAAGACCTTGCCGTGGATCGCCGCCCCAAACTGAACGACCGGCTGCTGCACCGCATCATGAGGAATGATATGACCGAGATTGTTGCCATTCGTGCGCGCGAAGTTCTTGATTCGCGCGGCAATCCTACCGTAGAAGCAGACGTGATTTTGGAAAGCGGCGCGCTGGGCCGCGCCATTGTGCCCTCGGGCGCCTCCACCGGCGAACATGAGGCCGTGGAACTGCGCGATGGCGACAAGAGCCACTACATGGGCAAAGGCGTTTTGCAGGCCGTCGCCAATGTCGAAACCGTGATCGCCCCGGAACTCGAAGGCATGGACGCCTCCAACCAGCGCCTCATCGACGCGACCATGATCGCGCTCGATGGAACCCCCAACAAGAGCAAGCTCGGCGCCAATGCCATTCTGGCGGTGTCCATGGCCTGCGCCCGCGCTACTGCGCAGACGCTGGAGATTCCGCTCTATCGCTATCTCGGCGGCGTGAACGCCAGCATCCTGCCCACCCCCATGCTCAACGTGCTCAACGGCGGCGCCCATGCCGACTCCAACGTCGACTTTCAGGAATTCATGATCATGCCGGTCGGCGCCGAGCGCTTCAGCGACGCGCTGCGCTGGGCCGCGGAGACCTTCCACACCCTGAAGGGCGTGCTCAAGAAGAAGGGCTACAACACCGCGGTCGGCGACGAGGGCGGCTTTGCTCCTTCGCTCAAGTCGAACAGCGAAGCCATCGAGCTGATCCTCGAAGCCATCGAGGCCGCCGGCTACAAGCCCGGCGAGCAGATTGCCATCGCGCTCGATCCCGCCTCCAGCGAGTTTTACGACAAGGAAAAGAAGAAGTACGTCTTCAAGAAGAGCGACAAGCGCGAGCTGTCGAGCGAAGAGATGGTGCACTTCTAGGATAACTGGACCCGCCAGTATCCCATCGTCTCGCTCGAAGACGGCCTCGCCGAAGACGACTGGGCGGGCTGGAAGCTGCTGACCGACAAGATGGGCAGCCGCATCCAGCTGGTCGGCGACGACATCTTCGTCACCAACGTCAAGCGCCTGCAGCGCGGCATTGAAGAGGGCGTGGCCAACTCGATCCTCATCAAGGTCAACCAGATCGGCACCCTGACCGAGACCCTCGAAGCCATCGAACTGGGCCGCCGTTACGGCTACACCGCGGTCATGTCGCACCGCTCCGGCGAAAGCGAAGATACCTTTATCGCCGATCTTGCCGTGGCTACCGGCGTGGGCCAGATCAAGACCGGCTCGGTCAGCCGCACCGACCGCATCGCCAAGTACAACCAGCTGCTCCGCATCGAAGAAGAGCTGGGCGCCGGCGCGACGTTCCTGGGCCTCGAAAGCCTCAACTACAACGACTAGCCACCTGCGGTGGGGCGGGCGCTCGCTGTCCGCTCACACAGGCTTCGTCGAATCCCCGGGTCCTCAATGGCGGGACCCGGGAATATCCGACAGTCTCCCCTTCACCAAAACGATTTGTCATCCCAGCGAGGCGCAGCGAGTCGAAGGATCTGCTTCGCTGCTTCGGGTAACCGCAAAGCCTCGCCACACCAACACTCAAGGAAACAACCCGTGTCCACGTACAATCGCCCTCTTGTTCTCACCATCCTTGATGGATGGGGCTATCGCGCCGAAACCGCCAACAACGCCATCGCCCTGGCGCGCAAGCCTTCCTACGACAAGCTGCTGCGCGAGTTTCCCAACACCCTGATCCGCGCTTCGGATCACTTTGTCGGGCTGCCCGACGGGCAGATGGGCAACAGCGAAGTGGGCCACCTGAACATCGGCGCGGGCCGCATCGTGCACATGGACATTACGCGCATCGATGAGCTGATCGCCTCGGGGCAATTCCCGATGAATGCCGCCATCGTGCAGGCGATGCAGCGGGCGCGCGAAGGCGGCCGCCAGCTGCATCTGTTCGGGCTGGTCTCGGACGGCGGCGTGCACTCGCACCAGGAGCATCTCTACGCCCTGCTGCGCACGGCTCGCGAATATGGCCTGACGCGCGTCTTCGTCCATGCGTTCATGGACGGCCGCGACACCGGCCCCACCTCGGGCGCCGGCTACATCGCCAAGCTCGAACAGAAGATGCGCGAGTACGGCGTGGGCAAGGTGGCCTCAATCAACGGCCGCTACTACGCCATGGACCGCGACAAGCGCTGGGAGCGCGAGCGCAAAGCCTTCGATGCCATGGTCACCGGCAAGGCCGAGGGCGGAGCGTATGCCGATCCCGTGGCGCGCATCAAGGAGAACTACAACAACGGCATCACCGACGAATTCCTCATTCCCTTTGTTGTCGTCGATGCGGCAGGCAAGCCCGTCGGCCAGATTCGCGATGAGGACGTCTGCATCAACTTCAACTTCCGCGCCGACCGCGCACGCCAGATCACCCGCGTGCTGGCGCGCGAGAGCGGCCTGAACAAGAACGGCGGCCGCGACCTCGAGGGCTGGGAGTCGCTCGATCGAAACGATTCCACGCACCGAGATTCCAAAGAATCTGCTACTACCTCTGCATGACGCAGTACGACAAGCTTTATGAGCTGCCGCTGGTCATTCTGCCCGAGTCGATGGATAACATCCTGGCTAACATCCTTTCGGCGCATAACCTGCGCAACCTGCGCGTCGCCGAGACAGAAAAGTTTGCGCACGTGACTTACTTCTTCAACGGCGGCATCGAAGTCCCCTTCCCTGGCGAAGAGCGCATCCTTGTTCCTTCGCTCAAGGTGGCCACGTATGATCTGGCCCCTGAGATGAAGGCCGAAGCAATCGGCGATACGATTGTGAAGGCCATCAACGACACGGCCTTTGATCTGATCGTTGCCAACTTCGCCAACGCCGACATGGTTGGCCATTCCGGTCAGCTGGAGCCGACCATCAAGGCGTGCGAAGCCGTTGACGCGCAGCTAGGCCGCATCTACAAAGCCATCAAGGAAAGGAATGGGAGCTGGCTGATTACAGCGGACCACGGCAACGCCGAGTTGATGGTCGACCCGGTTACCGGCGGCCCGCATACCGCACACACCACCAACCCCGTGCCCATGATCTACATCAGCGAAGAAGCGAACCACTATCGCCTTCGCACCGACGGCTCACTGCGCGACATCTCGCCCACGCTGCTCAACTTGCTCAGCCTCGGCCTTCCTAAACAAATGACGGGCGGCGACCTGCGCGTTCCGATCACTCAGTAACGCGGACTCGCGCAATCGGCATAGGGGGACCTGTCAAAGCATGGTTGTTCAGAACTTGACCGATGGAACGGTTCTTGACTGCGCGCTGGCCTCGAAGTAGGCATCGTTCTGGTGAAATCCCAGCATATTGGCCCAAATACTGTTGGGAAACTCGCGCACAAAGGTGTTGTAATCGCGCAGTGTCTCGTTGTAGTGCCGCCGCGCTACGCTGATCCTGTTTTCCGTCCCCGACAATTCGTCCTGCAGGCGCAGGAACTGCTCGTTCGATTTCAACTGCGGGTAGTTTTCCGTCAGCGCCAGCAGCCGGCCGAAGGCGGAGTCGAGCGTTCCGTTGGCCTGGATCTTTTCCTTCGGATCACGCGCATTCAGCAGGCCTGCGCGGGCATTGGCGATATCGCCAAAGACCGTGCTCTCTTCCTTCGTGAATCCCTTGACGGTCTCGACAAGGTTCGGAATCAGATCGGCGCGACGCTGCAGATCGATATCCACCTGCGACCATGCGGATTTCACGTTTTCATCCTTGGAAACCAGCTGATGCTGGGCGCTCACGAAGCTGCCATAGACGAACAGCCCCGCAAACACGAACACCGCCGCTATCACCAGAAATACTAAAAGTCCACGACGCATACAGTACTTTCTCCTCCGGCCTCCATAATCGAAGGCCTGTTCGACCAACCTGAATGTCTACCAGTCGCCGCCGGCTCCGCCGCCGCCGAAGCTGCCACCCGCCGAAGCCGCCAAACCCGCCGCCTCCGCCGCCGCCCCCACTACCGCCGCCGAATCCCCCACCGCCAAATCCGCCGCCACCCCAACCTCCGCCGCGATAGCCGCCGGTAAGGAAGTTCCACCCCAGCAGAAATGCGAGAAACCGGAATCCCCCGAAGAACAGCAGGATGATGAGGAGGAAGATGATGCCGCCGAAGGGCGAACCGTGATGCACCGGACGCCGCCCGGCAAGCCGCGGCGGCTGGTTCTCACCGTTGTCCTGCAGCGTGACGTTGGCGTCCGCGGCGATGACCTGGCCGATCTGGGTCACCGCGACCGTGACGGCATCGTCGAAGTCGTTGGCGCGCAGGTACGGCACCATCTCGCGGCCGATATCCCCCACTTTGCCGTCGGGCAGGATGCCTTCCAGCCCAAATCCCACGTCGATCTGCCGCTTGTGATCGTCGACGGCCAGCAGGATCAGGACGCCGCGGTCGGAGCCCTTCTTGCCGATCTTCCACTTGTCTTCAAGGCGGCTGGCATAATCCTGCCGGTCATCGCCATCGAGCGAATGCACCGTGACCACCGCAATCTGCGCATTGGCCTTGGAGTGGTCAAGCTGGCCGCAGATGTTGTCGATGCGGGCGATCGCCGCCGGAGAGAGCACATGAGCATAATCGCTGACGTAATCGGTAGGCTTGGGCAGGTCCTCGACCCGTTCGGCGGGGAGAACCGAGGCGGAAATCAGGAAAACAACGGCCGCGAACAGCCGGAAACCAGTCATAAACGAGCGATATGAGACTTCCATCGCACTCAATTGTACGTGGAGTCCGGTGCGAAAGTTCCCCAACGCAGCTTTCCCTCAGCTTTCAGCCATCAGCTGTCAGCTCTCAGCTCGTCCTTCGCCAGGCGACGGGTTCTCAGCGTCGGCCACGAATGACCGAACGCTTTCCGTCAGTTCAGCTTTCAGCCGTCAGCTTTCAGCTCGCTCGCCAGCGACGGCTGACGAGCTGAAGGCTGACAGCTGACAGCTGAAGCTCACAGCTGACCGCTGCGCCCGGCAGCTAGAATATAAGGAAATGACTGATAACGAGACGCTTCAGCCCCCTGTCGCTCGCAAGGAACACACCGAGACCCCTCTGCACGGCGTCGTCCTCACCGACGATTATGCCTGGCTCCGCGACAAGGAGAATCCCGACGTGACGGCCTACCTTGCGGCCGAGAACGCATACGCCGAGGCGGTGATGGCGCCGCAGGCGGGCCTCCGCGAGGAGCTCTACCAGGAGATGCTCAGCCATGTGAAGCAGACCGATGTGTCGGTTCCCTACCGCGACGGGGCGTGGTGGTACTATTCGCGCACCGAGGAGGGCAAGCAGTACGCCATTCATTGCCGGAAGAAGGGGACGTTGGCCGGGCCCAAAGACGATGCCGAGGAAGAAGTTCTTCTCGACGGCAACGAGCTCGCCGCGGGGCACGCCTTCTTCGCCATCGGGGCTACCGACATCAGCGATGACGGGCGCTGGCTGGCATACTCGGTCGACACTACGGGCTTCCGGCAGTACACACTGCACATCAAGGATCTTGAAACCGGCGAGCTGCTACCAGGGTCGGTCGAGAAAGTCGGCTCGATCGTATGGGCGGCGGACAGCTTCACCCTGTTCTATACCGTCGAGGATGACGAGCAGAAGCGGCAGTACCAGTTCTGGCGGCACATGCGGGGCACGCCCTACGCCGCCGACGTCCTGGTTTACGAGGATGACGACGAACGGTTCAACCTCGGCGCCGGCCGCACGCGCGATGGCAACTACATCGTGATGGAGTCGGCCAGCCACACCACCAGTGAGTCGCGCGTGCTGGCCGCCGATCAACCCGAAGGCGAGTTTGCGGTGATCTGCCCGCGTGAAGACGAGCACGAATACGCCGTCGATCACCGCAATGACCAGTGGTTCATCCGCACCAATGACAAGGGGCGCAACTTCCGCCTGGTCACGGCTACGGTCGCCGACCCGTCGCGCGAAAACTGGGTGGAACGCATTCCCCACCGCGACGACGTGATGCTCGAGGAGGTGGATCTCTTCAGCGCCTTCTACGTCGCCTGCGAGCGCGAAGACGGGCTGCCGCGCCTGCGGGTCTGGCGCTTTGTCGGGGAAACCGCTGTGGCCGAATCCCTGGGCGAGATCGCTTTCCCGGAGCCGGCCTACAGCGCCTATCCGCACATCAATCGCATGTTCGACTCCACAGCCTTTCGCTACGCCTACCAGTCGCTGGTGACGCCCAGTTCGGTGTACGAGTACGACCTTGCCACGGCGGAGTCGGCGCTGTTGAAACAGGTCGAGGTGCCGGGCGGCTTTGACCGCACCCTCTATGCCAGTGAGCGCGTCCAGGCGACCGCAGCCGATGGGGTAAAGGTGCCGGTTTCGCTGGTCTATCGCAAGGACAAGCGCGAACCTGGGAAAAATCGCGCTGTACGTCTACGGCTATGGCTCCTATGGATATTCGCTGCCCATGGGCTTCAATTCCAACCGGCTGAGCCTGCTCGATCGCGGCGTGGTCATGGCCTACGCGCACATCCGCGGCGGCGGCGATCTGGGCAAGCCCTGGCACGACGCGGGCAAGATGCTGGTGAAGCAGAATACCTTCACCGACTTCATCGCGGCGGTCGAGCATCTGACCAGCGGCGGGTTACGGCGATCCCGCGCGCGTGGCGATCGAGGGCGGCTCCGCCGGCGGCCTGCTGATGGGCGCGGTCGTCAACATGCGTCCCGACCTGTTTCGCGTCGTGATCTCGCATGTGCCGTTCGTCGACGTGATGAATACCATGCTCGACGCCTCGCTGCCCCTGACCGTGCCCGAGTACGAAGAGTGGGGCAATCCCAATGAAGACGAATATTTCAAGTACATGCTGAGTTACTCGCCTTACGATAACCTCAAGCCGGGAAGTTATCCGGCCATGTTAGTCAAGACCAGCCTGCACGACAGCCAGGTGATGTACTGGGAGCCGGCCAAGTACGTGGCCAAGCTGCGCACGCTGAAGACGGACGACCATCCCCTGCTGCTGGTGACCAACATGAAGGCCGGGCACGGCGGCGCCAGCGGGCGCTACGACTACCTCAAGGAAATTGCCTTCGACTACGCATTTCTGCTGAAGGAACTGGGCGTTGTCCGAGCTTCAAACGGGAGTCTGAAAAGACCGCAGATGCAGGCCCTTCGGCCAGACCTTCACTAGCGACGCCGCGATTGCGAGGACGTTCGGCGGCAATAAAGACATTTACATTCGGATAGTGCTGTGGGCTGCGACCTCGGAGTTCACCGGATGTGAGCCGCGAATGATGCGCCCACAATCCCAGCCCTGGATTGGCGATGAAGAATATCTCTTCGCCATCCACCTTGTTATAGCCATGCAGCTAACTTGTCCGGGTCGTAGCGCTCTAACATCTCGCCTAAGTCGCCATAGGCAAACCCGACGCCTTCGATCTCTTCCCTGCTGAGCTGGCCGGGGCACCAGGTGATCTTGAATCGCCCTTCGGATGAAGCGTGAATGCAGGTGAGCCGCAGCGCCCAGTTCGGCCGCCAGATCAGGGTTGGCTTCGACGGCGGCGATCGTGGCATCTGTCCCGTGATAGCCGTATTTCCGGATCAGCCCATCAATTGTCCGATCTTCGCCGAACTCGCGCACGCCGGGAGCCAGGATAATCAGTTCGGCGCCATCCGCAAGAGCCATGCGCGTGCGGTAGACCGCCTTGTTGCCGATCCAGGTGGAGTGATACTCGTGCGGATCAAGATAGACCACCGCCTTGCGGATGGGCTCGTCCACCGTTTCGAAGTTGACCTTGACGCTGAGTTCGGCGGCGCGCAGAAAACACTCCTGATCGTCGCCGATGTAGAGGCCGCGCACCGCGAGCCCGCCTTCCGGCTTGCGCCCGATGACAGTCTGCACATAGACGATGGGCACGCTGCGCAGAAAATGGTCTGAGGCGTAGTTGAGCACCCGGCGCACCGGATTGTCGGCGCGGCCCATGATGCGCTCCATGCCGTACACGGCGCCGAGATAGTGGCTGCGATTGATGCCTTCGCGGCCGCCCGTGCCCACCAGAATGTTCTTGTTGTAGTTGGCCATGCCAATCACTTCATGGGGCACGACCTGGCCGATGGAAAGAATGAGGTCGAATCCGCCGTGAAGCAGCAGCCGGTTCACCTGCGCCGGCCACGGCAAAGTTGAGCTTGCCCTCCGATTGCTGATGGATGAACGCAGCCGGGACTTCGCCCACGGTCTCAATGTCGGTTCGCCAGTTATGGACGCGAAAGAGGCCGTGCGGCATCGTCGCCGAACATGTGCGAGATCTGGTCGGGGCGCAGCGGCGTGTGCGTGCCCAGCGCGGGAAGAACGGCGTTCAGCCGGTCGCCATAGTATCGCCATGCGGCTTGGGTAAGAGCCCCGGCCTGGGAGTGCAGGCGGGTGATATCGGGTGGAATGGCAAGCACCCGCGAGCCCAGACCGATCTTGTCGAGAGCCTCGCCGAAAAGCTCACTCAGGTGCGGCGTAAGGTCGGTGGTTTCGCTGCCGGTAGCGCAGTAGAGGCTCACGGAATCAACTCCAGACATCCACAATAGTGGTTTACATCGCGCGCGGCCATGAAGGCAAGCTGCACCCAATGCGCCGCAGGGTCATCCAAGGTGCATGAGGAGGGTGCATGGAGCTGAGTCGACGGCGATTCGGGAAGATCGTCACCGCGCTGGGGGTTTCGCCGGGGTTGCGCGCCTGGGCGGGTGAGGACGGCACCGGCGGAGCAGCCAGCTTCGAGCCGGAGATTCTGCGGCTGGAACGGAACGGATGGATGCCCAATAATCCGCATCTGCCGGTGTTGTTGTATCGCGGGGCTTTGGCAAGCCACGCGGACCCCGCCTCGGCATTCGAGGCGCTTTTCACGCGCAATGGCTGGCCCCCTCAATGGCGGAACGGTGTCTACAGCTACCACCACTATCACTCCACGGCCCATGAGGTTCTGGGGTTCGCGGCCGGCTCGGCGCGGTTGATACTGGGGGGCGAAGGTGGGCATGAGGTGACGGTGAACGCCGGGGACGTAGCGCTGCTCCCCACGGGTACAGGGCATTGCCGGCTCAGTGCGAGTAGCGACTTCCTGGTGGTGGGCGCATACCCGCCCGATCAGGAATGGGACATCTGCCGGTCGGCTCCGGACGCGACGGCAACCAGGCGCATGGCGAGTCTGAGGTTCCCGCACAGCGACCCGGTGGCCGGGTCAAGCGGCCCGATGCTGAAGCTCTGGAGTTGATTGCCGCGCTTGTCCGTCGGAGATGGTGGACAAGCTTCCAGCGCGCTTGCTCCCCGTCAAGGCTCGCGGCGGCCGGTGGTTCGCGGAGCGGCAGCCGGCGCGCGCGGGACCATGGTCGGCTTGCGCATGGGCACGATCGCACCCGCCGAACCGGGCGCGCCCTGGTGAAAGCGCGTCAGCATCTCCGACCGCACGTACTCTACGAAGTTCTGCATCTGCCGGTTCATCTCTTCCATGCGCTCGCGCATCTGCAGGATGATGGCGATACCGGCGATGTTCACGCCCAGGTCGCGGGCCAGGTTCAGGATGAACTCCAGCCGCTCCAGGTCTTCATCCGTATAGAGCCGGGTGTTGCCGTCAGTGCGGGATGGTTTGAGCAGGCCCTCGCGCTCGTAGAGGCGCAGGGTCTGCGGGTGAATCTCGTACATCTCAGCCACCGACGAAATCATGTACGCGCCTTTTGACTTCCGTTTCGCTGGCATGTGATTTTCGCTCTCCAATCGAACGTTTCGTGCAATACAAAGACGCAAGAAGAATTGCCGTCAGTCTACAGCTTGTCGAACAGTTCGACACGCGGGTCCTGGTTGTTGAGCTTGGCGAGTTCGCGCATGATCTCGCGGCTGCGCTCATCCTGCAGCGTCGGCACCACAACTTCGACGGTTACGATCTGGTCGCCGCGCTGGCCCGGGCGCTGTGCACTCTCAACGCCTCGCTCCCGCATCCGCAGCTTCTGCCCGCTCTGCGTTCCCGGCGGAATTTTCAGTTGTGCCCGTCCGTCGATGGTGGGCACGTCCACCTTGGCTCCCAGCGATGCCTCCGGCACTGTAACCGGTACCGTGACGTGGATGTCGTCGCCGACGCGGGAGAAGACGGGGTGCGTTCCGGTTCGTACAATCAGGAACAAGTCCCCGGCGGCGCCCCCGTTGACGCCCGCGTTGCCCTTACCCTGCAGGCGGATGCGCTGGCCGTCGCGCGTGCCCGGCTTGATACGGAACTCCACCGTTTCGGTGCGCTCGACCAGACCTTCCCCGTGACAGGTCGGACAATCATTGGAAATCCGCCCAGTGCCGCCGCAGCGCGGACAAGGAATGTTGAACTTCATGCGGCCGCCCATCTGGGTTACCTGTCCAGTCCCGTTACACTCCGGGCAAGGCATCGGGCCACCGGTCTGCGCCTGCCCATGGCAGGTGGGACACGTGTCCTGGCGGGTGACCTGAAGGCGAGCCTGGCCGCCACGAATGGCCGTCCAGAAGTCGACCGTCACCTGGTATTCGAGATCGGTACCGGGCTGAGGCCCGCGGGGGCGTTGGGGCTGCTGCGAGCCCGAAAAGATGCCCGAAAAGATGTCCTTGAAGCTGCCCCAGGAATTGGATCCGCTGCCGCCCTGCTGCTGGCCGGGGTGCTGACCGGGGCCGCTCTGGAAGCCGGAAAAGTCGAAGCCGCCAAAGTCGACCGGAACACCGCCGCCCCCACCCTGCTGGCGTGCATAAGCCTCGGCCTGCGCCGGGTCGATCTGGTCGGAGTAGAAGCCCAGCTGGTCATAGACCTTGCGCTTCTTCTCGTCGCTCAGGATGTCGTTGGCCTCGGAGATTTCCTTGAACTTTTCCTCGGACTTCTTGTCGCCCGGATTGACGTCAGGATGATATTTGCGCGCGAGCTTGCGGAACGCCTTGCGGATGTCATCCGAGGTCGCGGTCTTCTTCACGCCGAGCGTCGCGTAATAGTCTTTGTTGGTGGTGGTCGCCATGTTGTGTTTAGACCCGTTCTCCGCTTCACCAGGGACAAATTACCTGATCTAGCAATTCGACTGACTGATCCGCTGGCCTGAGTTACAAAAGTCCTAATCTAGCACTCTGGCTATACGAAAGGGGGCAGGCAAGCCTTAAGCCGCCCACCCCGATTTTCCGCAAAAGCGGCCGCAGGTGCTTACTTTTTGTCTTCGACGTCGACGTACTCGGCGTCGATCACGCCTTCGTCCTTCTTCTGCTCACCCTGAGGCTGAGCGCCGTTGGCCGCCGGGCCCCCCGGAGCGCCGGCCGCCTGCGCGTTCGCCTTGTAGAGGACCTCCGCCAGCTTGTGGCTGGCCTGGGTCAGCCGTTCATGCGCCGACTTCAGCTCGCTCGCCGACGGTGTGCCGGCCAGCGTGCTCTTGGCTGCCGCAAGCGCTGACTCGACTTCCGTCTTGTCGGCGGCCTGCACCTTTTCGCCCGAGTCCTTCAGCATCTTTTCGATGTTGTAGACCAGCGAATCCAGGCTGTTGCGGGCCTCGATCTCCTCGCGCTTCTCCTTGTCCTCGGAGGCGTGGGCTTCGGCTTCCTTGGCCATCTTCTCCACCTCGTCCTTGCTCAGACCCGAGCTGGAAGTGATGGTGATGCGCGTGTCCTTGCCGGTGGCGTTGTCCTTGGCAGTCACGTTGAGAATGCCGTTGGCGTCGATGTCGAAAGTGACCTCGATCTGCGGCACGCCGCGCGGCGCCGGAGGAATGCCGGCCAGCTTGAACTTGCCCAGCGTCCGGTTCTGCGCCGCCATCGGCCGTTCGCCCTGCAGGACGTGAACTTCGACTTCGGTCTGCGAATCGGCAGCCGTCGAGAAGGTCTCCGTCTTCTTGGTCGGAATGGTGGTGTTGCGCGGAATCATCGGAGTCGCCACACCGCCCAGGGTCTCGATCGCCAGGGTCAGAGGCGTCACGTCGAGCAGCAGCAGGTCCTTGACCTCGCCCGCCAGCACGCCGGCCTGTACCGCAGCGCCGATCGCAACCACTTCGTCGGGGTTCACGCCGCGATGAGGTTCCTTGCCGAAGAGCTGCTTCACCATCTCCTGGATCTTGGGCATGCGGGTCTGACCGCCGACCAGGACCACTTCGTCGATATCGCTGGCCTTCACGCCGGCGTCGGCCATCGCCTTCTTGCAGGGCTCCAGCGAGCGATCGAGCAGGTCTGAGACGAGCTGCTCGAGCTTGGCGCGGGTCAACTTGCGGACCAGGTGCTTGGGGCCGGTGGCGTCTGCGGTGACAAAGGGCAGGTTGATCTCGGTTTCGACCGTGGTCGAAAGCTCGATCTTGGCCTTTTCCGCGGCGTCCTTGAGGCGCTGCAGGGCCATTTCATTGCCTTTGGAACCGAGGTCGAGACCCTCTTCCTGCTTGAACTCTGCGATCAGCCACTCCACGATGCGCTGGTCGAGGTTGTCGCCGCCCAGGTGGGTGTCGCCGTTGGTGGACTTGACTTCAATGACGCCTTCGCCGACTTCGAGGATCGAGATATCGAACGTCCCGCCGCCGAAGTCGTACACGGCGATGGTCTCGTCCTTCTTCTTGTCGAGGCCGTACGCCAGAGCAGCCGCAGTCGGCTCGTTGACGATGCGCTTCACGTCAAGCCCGGCGATCTTGCCCGCATCCTTGGTGGCCTGGCGCTGGGCGTCGTTGAAGTAAGCCGGAACCGTGATCACGGCCTCGGTGACGGTCTCGCCCAGGTAGGCTTCGGCGCTCTTTTTCAACTTCTGCAGGATCATGGCCGAGATTTCGGGCGGGGTATACTCCTTGCCCTGCGCCACAACCGCGACGTGGTCGCCCTGCCGCACAACCTTGTACGGCACCATCTTCATTTCGTCGTTCACTTCGTCGTAGCGGCGGCCCATGAACCGCTTGATGGAGAAGATCGTGTTCTCCGGGTTGGTGATGGCCTGGCGCTTGGCAACCTGGCCAACCAGCCGTTCTCCGCTCTTTGAAAATCCGACGACCGAGGGCGTAGTGCGCGCACCCTCTTCATTTGCAATGACTTTGGGCTCACCGCCCTCCATAACCGCGACCACCGAGTTGGTGGTGCCTAAATCAATTCCGATAATCTTTGCCATAGCTTGGCTCCCGCATCTGAAAGATACTGACGCTTTATAAGATGCAGCATTGAGTCAATTAGTGTCAACTTTTCTTGATTGTACGGCGATAAATCTTGTCGGCAACGAGTGCTCTCCGCCGGAAGGCACCTGCTTTCCTGGGCGTCAAGCAGATTTGTCAAAGACACGGCGCCTCGAACCGAGCTATGCTACGAGACTGTCGCTGCGACGATCGTTGTTCGGAGCCACCTCGGGAGATTTCCCCTTGCGGCATCGGATTGTGCTTGAGCGGTTCCTTCGTGGACTTTGGTTGCTATGCCTGGTCATGACGCTGGGCAGCCGATGCGGCGCGCAGGATCGCCCCTACTTCGTCACATACTGGCAGGATCTCGAGGAGCCGGGTCAGGCCGAAATCGAGTTGAAGTCCGCTATCTCGGGCCCCGATGCAGGAAATGGCTTCGGCGCCGGAGCATTGGAGATGGAGTACGGGGTCCGCGCCTGGTGGACGGCAGAGCTGTACCTGGATGGTCAATCGACAGCCCAGGATTCGACTCTTTTTACAGGATTTCGGACCGAGAGCCGGTTCCGGCCGATCATGCACGAGCTTCCTGTAAATCCCCTTCTCTATGTCGAGTACGAGAATATCTCGAGCGCCGACAAGACGCTACTGGAAGTCGTGGGACATGACGGCCAGACCGACATGGCGAGTGCGAACTCGTGGGGGCGCCGGCAACACCAGCACGAAGGGGAGCTGAAGCTCATCCTGTCCTCCAATGTGGGGCAATGGAATCTGGCCGAGAACTTCATAGCGGAAAAGAACCTCGCCCATGCTCCGTGGGAATTTGGCTATGCGGTGGCCGTTTCTCGTCCTTTACGCCGGCTGTCCGATCGGCCCTGCACATTTTGTGCGGAGAAGTTCGTTTTGGGAGCGGAACTCTATGGAGGGCTGGGGACAACGTGGGCGCTGACGATGCGGGACACGTCTCATTACCTCGCTCCCCTTGTCGGATGGCAGTTGCCGCGAGGATTACGTTTGAACCTTTCTCCGGGATGGGGGCTCACGTCGGCCAGCCTGGACCGCGTTTACCGCGTCGGCGTGGCCGTGGACTGCGACGATATGGCGGGATGGTTTCGGAATTCGCCGGGACGGAGTGAATAAGCCGGGAGAAGCCGCACCGGCTCACCGCGGCGCCTGCCCCACTGCAACGTCCATGTCGGCCGTCACTGGAGACTCATGGGCTGATGGGGTAGGCTCAGGTGTTCTTCCACGGCCATGGCATCGCTCACCCTGGAACCCGTCAAGACTCGCGAGGGTCACGCATCGGCCTCCGCGCAACGGCGCTATCCGCTCACTCAGGGCGTAAATCCCTGGCTGGTCACCGCTTCCGTGATGCTGCCGACCTTCATGGAGGTTCTCGACACGGCTATCGCCTCGGTGGCACTGCCGTACATCGCGGGCAGCCTTTCGGCGTCGAACTCCGAAGCGACCTGGGTCCTGACCAGCTACCTGGTCGCAAACGCCGTGATCTTGCCGGCATCGAACTGGTTTGCGCGGCGCTTTGGGCGGAAGCAGTTCCTGCTCACCTGCGTGGTGATCTTCACCGTGGCATCGTTCTTCTGCGGGGCGGCGCCGTCGCTTTCGGTCATTCTGCTGGCGCGGATCATGCAGGGCGCCGGCGGAGGGGCGCTGCAGCCGCTGTCGCAATCGATTCTGCTGGAAAGCTTTCCGGTGCAAAAGCGATCGATGGCCATGGCCGCCTACGGACTGGGGATCGTGGTCGCTCCGGTGCTCGGGCCGACCCTGGGCGGCTGGCTGACCGATACGTTCAGTTGGCGTTACGCGTTTTATATCAATATCCCGGTCGGCCTGCTGGCGGTGGTGATGATCGGGCGGTTTGTGCATGACCCCCCGTACATCCGCGATGCGAAGGTGGGGCCGTTCGACAATATCGGGTTTGGCCTCCTCATGGTGTGGACCGGTTCCCTGCAGATCGTGCTCGACAAGGGACAGGAAGACGACTGGTTCGGCGCCGTCTGGGTACGCTGGGCAGTGGCGGCGCTGATCCTGGGGTTTGGGGGATGGGTCTGGCGATCCTGGTCCAACCCGAAGGGGCTGGTCGACCTCCACATCCTCAAGAACCGCAACTTCCGGACCGGCTGCTTTCTGATTTCCCTGCTGGGCATGTGCATTTACATCACGATTGCGATTCTCCCGCTGTACTACCAGGAGATCCTTGGCTACACGGCGTTTACGGCGGGACTCGTAGTGGGGCCGCGCGGGATCGGATCGTTCATCGGGTCGCCGATCATCGGCTGGCTTGGGTCGCGCATGGATAACCGCAAGCTCCTCAGCGCGGGATTTATCGGCTTTGGCGTCTGCTCGCTGATTTTTGGCACGGTAGACCTCGAAATCGGCCCATATACGCTGTTGATCCCCATCCTTTTAACCGGTTTTGCGCTCAGTTTTGTATTTGTACCCCTCGCGACCATGACGACTTCGACGCTGTCGCGGGAAGAGATGGGCAACGCCACCGGACTCTTCAACATGCTGCGCAACATCGGCGGGTCGATTGGGATCGCGATGGCGACCACGGCGCTGATACGCAGAGCCGCTTTTCACCAGACCGAGATCGGGGCGCACATTACCGCGTCGAGTTCTGCGCTACAACAGAAATCCGCTCAGATTGGCGGATATCTTGCGCACCGGCTGGGTCCCATGGCGGCGCGGCCCGGGTCGCTCGGGCTGCTCTACGGAATGCTGGAACAACAGGCTGCGCTGAAGGCCTATGTGGACGTGTTCCGATGGACCGCGCTGCTCGCGTTCTTCTGCGCCGGGGCGGTGTGGCTGTTCCGGAAGCCGCCCCGGCATGCTGCCCCGCCTCCAGGCGTGCACTGACGCCCAATCACGGGTCAAACCGCATCCCGCCGATCGCGGATTTCGGGCGCGCGACTGATCACGGGTAGAGCCGGCTCCTCAACCAGGCGGAGCCATCCCTTGTGAAGAGGAGGCGATCGTGAAGC
Source organism: uncultured Acidobacteriaceae bacterium (assembly GCA_963737665.1). Classification (GTDB taxonomy): domain Bacteria; phylum Acidobacteriota; class Terriglobia; order Terriglobales; family Acidobacteriaceae; genus Telmatobacter. The sequence goes on along the minus strand of CAVTTW010000007.1, from coordinate 129,518 downwards.
CGCGCCTCGCCGCTGATCCAGAATTCGATGGATTCAGGGTCGACCAGAAAGCCACGCCACCAGGCAGGCCGCGGGATCTGGCCCGGATGGTCGGCCGTGAAGTTGCGGACTTCCTGTTCGAGGACCTCGCGGCTGGCCAGGGGGCGGCTCTGCTCTGAGACGGCGGCGCCGATCTGGCTGGCGCGCGAGCGGCTGTGAAAGTAGATGTCCGAGTCGTGGGGTGTGAGGTCGGAGACTCGGCCTTCGACGCGCACCTGCCGGCGCAGCGACTTCCAGTGGAAGCACAGGGCGACCTGGCGGTTAGCAGCCAATTCTCTGCCCTTGCGGCTCTGATCGTTGGTGAAAAAGCAGAAGGGGTGACCATCGACTCGCTTGGCCAGGACCATGCGCACGCTGGGCCGGCCGTCAGGGGTCGAAGTCGCCAGCGCGGCGGCGTTCGGATCGTTTGGTTCTTTCTCCTCGGCCTCGCGGAACCAGTGGTCAAACAGGCGGAAGGGGTCAAGTAACAGTGGATCCCTGGAATCGAAATCGTATGCGGCGGCCATGCCCCTGATTGTAGCGAGAGAGACAAAGGCAACCGCCGGCGTCTCCCGCGCCTCTTACCGGACGGACACCGAGTCAGCCGGCTCGGGTTTCCGGAACGAGCACTATTGGGCGAGTGGCGTGGGGTTTTCGCGATTTCTCTCACTCGCCGGTGACGAAGGAGAATCGCAATGGCAGTCACCGGACATTCGCCCAGCACAGTTCAATCTTGAGCCGCGACTTCAGGATCCTCATCTCTGACTTCACTGGATACAGCTTCCCAAACCAAGTTTTCGAAACAGGCACGAGGAGAAACATGGGCAACCCATCGAAAGACCTTGTCGAAGCAGAGGGAACTCTGCGGACAGTCATTGAACACCTGATCGACAGCCAGGAGGGCTTCCAGAAGATCGGCGAGTCGGTCAAGGACGAGTCGCTGAAGAAGTATTTTCTGGCCGAGTCGTTGAAGCGCGCTGAATTTCGCGGCGATCTGGAGACGATCCTCCACCAGGAGGGGGTGCGCGACATCAGCGAAACGGGCAGCGCGGCGGGGACCTTTGTGCGCGCGTGGACGGGGCTCAAGAGTTCCCTCGGCGCGGGCGATCACTCCCTGCTTGAGTCCGCCGAAGAAGCCGAGGATGCGGCCAGGCAGGCGTATGCGGATGCCCTGGACAAGTTCCTTCCCGCTCCGGTCCGCGAGGTGCTGACCCGGCAGGCCGGGCATGTGCTGGCTTCGCATGAATATGTAAAAGCAGCGCGCGACGCCACCAAGTAGACAGGCCGAGGAGGCCCCGGATTCATCTGCGCCGGCTCACTGCGGGACGAGCTCAAAGCCTTCGTGGCAAATTTCCACCGTCTCGATGGCCACGTCGGACGAACCCGCTGTAAGCACTGGCCCTGCCCAACGGCAGGGCCAGGCATTCCGCACGTTCCAGGCCACGACCGGGTTATTGGCCTGATCGAGAAGCCTGATACTCACCGACACCCGCACCAGATTGCCGGCGACGATGCCGCTGTACCAGTTCCAGAGAGAAGTATCCCTGGTGAATCCGCGCTTCAAGACAATGTTGGTGTATTTGCGCAGTCCAGGGAGCTTCTGTTCCGTATACAACTTCGCGTCTCCCGAGCGGTAGTCGACCACCTCGATGGAGGTATCGAGCCCGCTGACTTCGGAGAAAGATGTAGCCGCAATTCCCTCGATCTCCACGAGGAAGTTACCGGATACGAAGGGGTCGTTGCGAACCGGGGAAGCGGCGGAGCCTGGCGTTGACATAATCGGCCCTCCTTGCTGGCGCGATGAGATACCTATGGTTGGACAGCGGAAGTATATAGGCGCAGGGCGCCAGCACGCTGGGTGAAATGGGCGCCGATGTCGGAGTGAATCCCGGGATTAGCCGAGCAGGGGCAGGAAACGGCGCATCTGCTCGTCATATTGCTCGATGTGGCCGCTGAGGATGTCGTAATACCATCCATGAACCGTAACCTTTGCGTCGGCGAGTGCGCGGCCGACCGAGGGCTGGGCTTTGAGGTTCAGCAGCTGCGCGACCACGTTGCCGCGGATGAGCGATGCCAGTTCGGCGTGTTCGCCGTCGGCGGGATTGAGCGGTTGACGATGGCTGAAGGCAGCCTCAACATGGTGAAGCCAGCGACTTGCCTTGGGCAGCTTTTCAAGCCCTTTGCGGTCAAGAGCGGCTTTCATGGCGCCGCAGTCGGAGTGGCCGCAAAGAATGATGCTGTGCACCTTGAGGACTTCGACGGCGTATTCGATGGTCGCCGTGCAGCCATCGACGTCGTTGCCGGTCATGGGCACCACGTTGCCCGCGTTGCGGGTGATGAAGAGATCGCCGGGCCCGGTGCCGAGGATCAGGTCCGGCACAATGCGGGAGTCAGAACAGGTGATAAAGAGCCACTCCGGCGCCTGGCTCTCGGCCAGCAGGTGAAACTGGTCGCGCCGCTTGGGAAAGACGTCCTTTAGAAACCGCTTGTGGCCTTCAATCAATCGATCCATGCGCCCTCGTACTCTTTGGCGGGCACATCCACGCCCGCCTGCATCAGCGTATCGCACGCCGGTGGACCTCAGGTTACAACGCGGTACGCTGCTCGGGCCTGTTACCTTGATTGCGAGTGGGTCTGCTGAGCCGTTTCTCGCCGGGCGGAGCAAGACCAGGCCGCGAAGTCCATGCCATTCCCAAGTCCACCCATTCAAGGAGTCGACACATTGAAACGACGCACCCTGGCAAAGTTTTCTTTGGCCATTCCATTTCTGTTCCCACTGTCATCCGCGGCGCAGGTTGTCAGCACTATCGACCCAGCGCTGCGCGACCGTATCGACCGAATTGCGGAGGACGTGATGAAGCAGCGGGGCGTTCCTTCCGCGTCTGTTGCCGTCGTGAAGGGTGGAATGCTGGTGTACACGCATGCCTACGGCAACGCGCAGCTTAATCCCGACAAGGCAGCCACGCCCGACATGCGCTATTCGATCGGGTCGATCTCGAAGCAGTTCACGGCGACCGCAATCCTGCTGCTGCAGGAACAGGGCAAGCTGAGCCTCGATGACGCGGTGGGCAAATATGTTCCCGGCCTGACGCGCGGCAGCGAAGTAACGATCCGGCAGATTTTGTCGCACACCTCGGGGTATCAGGATTACGCGCCGGAGGACTATCCGGTCGCCTCGCAATTGAAGCCGGTCACGCCGCGGGAGATTCTCGATACCTGGGCGACCAGGCCGCTCGACTTCGAACCCGGCACGCAGTGGCAATACTCGAATACCAACTTCGTCATCGCCGGCCTGATTGTGGAAAAGGTGAGCGGTGAGAAGCTCTTCGACTTTCTCGGCGAACACATCTTTCACCCCCTGGAGATGAAAAGCGCGTGGAACAGCGATGAAAAGGAGCTGACCCATACCGACGCCGCGCCCTATATGCACAATGCCCTGGGGCCGGCGCGCCCGGTGCCGAACGGAGGCGAAGGATGGATGTTCGCGGCCGGTGAGCTCGCCATGACCGCGCACGACCTGGCCCTGTGGGATATCAGCCTGATGCAGCGCCGGATCCTGAAGCCGGAAAGCTACAACCAGATGTTCACCGAGGTAAAGCTCAAAGACGGCAAGGGCACTCACTATGGGCTGGGCGTCGAGGTAACTGAACGGGACGGCCACCGCTCCATTGAACATAGCGGCGAAGTGAACGGGTTCGTGTCTGACAACGAAGTCCTGATCGATGACGGCGTCGCCGTCGCTGTACTTACCAATCACATGGCGGGTGGAGCAGAGGAGATCGCCCGCCTTGACGCAGCGACCGTGGCGGACGTAAAGCGTTCCCCGCTGGAAGAACAGGCCATCTCGATCTATCGCGATTTGCAAAAGGGACAGGTCGACCGCGCACAGATGGCGCCCAATCTGGTCGCGTATTTCGACGCGCAGACGCTGGCCGACTACCGCGACAGCCTGGGGCCGCTGGGGGAGCCGCTCACGTTTCGCAAGACGCGCGAGTCGCTCCGGGGCGGTATGACGTTTCGGGAGTTCAGCATCGTGTACCCCACCCGGCGCCTGCTTTTGACAACTTATACGTACCCGGACGGGAAGCTGGAGCAGTTCCTGGTCGAACCGGCAGGCTGATGCCCCTGCGAGGCCGACAGACCGCGCTGTTTTTGCCGGGCGGGAGGGGGCGGCCCAGTCAGGCGGGGAAACGGTACACTGAAAGCTGACCTATGTTTGAGAATCTTACCGAAAAACTGCAGCGCGCTTTCAAGAACCTTCGCGGCCAGGGAACGCTGAGCGAAGAAAACATCGCCGAGGCTCTGCGCGAGATTCGCGTGGCCCTGCTCGAGGCCGACGTCAACCTCAACGTGGCGCGGGAACTTGTCGAGCACATTCGCGCCAAGGCCGTGGGCGCCGAGGTGATGACCGCGCTCTCGCCCTCCGAGCAGGTGATCAAGATCGTGCGCGATGAGCTGATCGAACTGCTGGGCAAAGACACGGCGCGGTTCAAGTTCGCCTCGCAGCCGCCTACGGTCATTCTGATGGCGGGCCTGCAGGGCTCCGGCAAGACCACGACCACGGGCAAGCTGGCGGCATGGCTCAAAAAGGGCGGTCACCGGCCCATCCTGGTCTCTGTCGACGTATATCGTCCGGCGGCGCGCGAACAGCTCAAGGTGGTGGCCAAGTCGATCGACGCCAAGATCTACGAGGGCGACTTCAAGGGCGAGAAGCCCGGCCCGGCGCTGGTCGAGCGGCTCGCGCTCGAGGCGCGCCGCGAGGCGCGCAACTTCGGCTTTGACACGCTGATCGTCGACACCGCCGGCCGCCTGCACGTGGACGAAGAGCTGATGGGCGAGATGGAGCGGCTCAAGAAGCTGCTCAATCCTCAGGAGATTCTCTTCGTCGCCGACGCCATGACCGGCCAGGACGCCGTGAACTCCGCGCAGGACTTTCACAAGCGGCTGGGACTGACCGGCGTGGTGCTGACCAAGATGGACGGCGATGCCCGCGGCGGCGCGGCGCTGTCGATTCGCCACGTGACCGGGCAGCCTATCAAGTTCATCGGCACAGGCGAAAAGCCGGACGCCTTTGAGCCATTTCATCCCGACCGCATCGTGGGCCGCATCCTCGGCATGGGCGACATGCTCTCGCTGGTGGAGAAGGCCGAGGCCACCCTTGACCGCAAAAAGTCGGAAGAGTTCGCCAAGAAGGCGCTGCTCGGCGATGGCTTCACGCTGGAGGACTTTCGCGACCAGTTGAAGCAGATCAAGAAGCTGGGTTCGATGGAGTCGATCCTCAAGATGCTGCCCTCGGTGGGCCCGTTCGCCGGCATGCAGCAGGCCGCCAGCCAGGTCGATGAAAAGCAGTTTGTGCGCCTCGAGGCGATCATCAACTCGATGACGCCCAAGGAGCGGCGCAATCACGAGATCATCTCCGGCTCGCGCCGCAAGCGCATCGCCGCGGGCTCGGGCACCAGCGTGCAGGACGTGAATCAGTTGCTGCGCCAGTACGCGCAGATGAGCAAGATGTTCAAGCAGATGGGCAAAGGCGGCCTGGCCAAGCAGATGATGCGCGGCGGCATGGGCGCCCTGGGCATGGGCGGACGGCAGAAGTTCGGGCGGTAAGCGGTTTCCACTTCGAGCGGAACAAATCCACCGTGCCTGATGCGGAAGCGCAACTCCCCACTCGGAGAACCACTCCAAGGGAAACGAATGACCGCTCTTCAGGATCAACTCGACGAGATCACGGCCAACACGCGGCACCTGGTGCAGGCAGAGCGGCTGGCGGTGGGCGAGCGCGCGGTGGCGGAGCTCTTTGCCTCCGGGATCGAGGAACGGATATTGCCCGTGGGCGCGACGGCTCCTGCTTTTGCGCTGAAAGACTCGAACGGCAAGCTGGTGCGCAGCGCCGACTTGCTGGCGCTGGGACCGCTGGTGATCAAGTTCTTTCGCGGCCGGTGGTGCCCGTACTGCATGACGGAGCTTGAAACGTGGCGCGATCTGTACGGGCAGCTGCGCGAGCGCGGCGCGCTGATGGTCGCCGTCGGGCCCCAGATCGAGCGCCAAAGCGACTTCATGGCCGGCCAGCATGGGCTTCCCTTCCCGGTGCTGTTTGACCCCGGCAACAAGGTGGCAGAGCAGTTCGGGCTGGTGTACACCGTCCCCGATTACCACCGCATTTACTACAAGTCGATCCTGGTAAACATCCCCTTCGTCAACGGGGATGAGAGCTGGCGTCTGCCCCTGCCGGCGACCTACGTGATAGCGCGCGATGGCCGCGTGGTGTTCGCCGAGGCGCACGCGGATTTTCGGGTGCGGCCGGAGCCGAAAGAAGCGCTGGGTGCGGCGTTTCCCCTGGGCCGGTGATGATCCCCGAAAGCAGATCCCCTGGCATCTCTCAGAACTCCGGCAGCCATTGAGCCAGCACGCGACTGGGCAGAAGCCAAGGAAACCCCGCGCAGCCCAAAGACTTTGCTGCGGGAGAGCTCGCCTGAGATGAGCTCGACCGATCCCTTGCTGATTGCGAATGTCTCGGCCAAAAAGACGATGAGCGCCTGGTTGGCGCGACCTTCGACGGGCGGGGCCTGCACGGCAATCTTGAGCTGTGCTGATTGGCCCTCGCCGTAAAGCCCGACGATGGCGGTCTTCTTCGCGCCGGGCTGAGCGCGGACCGCGAGCGTGATGCCGCCGGGGACTTCGCGGATCATGCCGGGCCAGTGTACGGCGCGCGCTTGCCAAACAACGCTGTGCCGATGCGAACCCGGGTCGCGCCTTCCTCGATGGCGATGGGAAAGTCGCCGCTCATCCCCATGGAGAGCACGTCGAAGTTGAGCTTCGGATAGGCAGTCGACCAGCGGTCCCGCCAGCCGCGCAGGCTGCGGAAACAGGCACGGGTCACGTCTTCCGCGACGCCCCAGGGAGCGATGGTCATGAGCCCCCGTGTATGCAGGTGTTCCAGATCGGCCAGGCGTTCGAGAAGTTCCGCCGCGTGGGCAGATTCCGGATCGAGGCCGGCCTTGGTTTCCTCGGGACTGAGCTTCACCTCAATCAGGACGGGCAGGCGCTTGCCGAGTTTGCCGGCTGCTTCGTTGAGGCGTTCGGCGAGACGCAGTGAATCAAGGGAATCCACGGCGTCGAAGATCTCCACGGCGCGTTGCGCCTTGTTGGACTGCAGATGCCCGATGAGATGGACCAGGATGGGGGCGTCAGAAGCAGCCAGGGCGCCTTCGGCGCGCAGGGACGTCAGTTCCGGCGCTTTCGCGGCAAACTCCTGGACGCGATTTTCCCCGAACAGGCGCAGCCCGAGGGAAGCAGCCTCGGCGATCGTCGCGGCCGGATAGGTCTTGGAGACTGCCATCAATTCCACATCTGCGCGAGAGCGCCCGGCGCGGCGGCAGGCCTCCGCAATTGCCGCTTCGACTTTCTCGAGATTCTCCTTAAGCGGGGTCACGGTTTAACCATAGTCGTTGGCGGGGCGGTAGGAAGACCACCAGGGATTCGTCGCTTCGCGCCGTGTAGCGGCCGGGGAAGACGGGCATGGAGCGCCTCCTGTCGGGGTGGGTGGCGGCTCGTCCGGAATGAAGGCGGCGGCCCTTTCTCAGTGGCCGTGTTCTTCGAGGTATTTCTCCGCCTCGAGCGCGGCCATGCAGCCCGTACCCGCGGCGGTGATCGCCTGGCGGTAGCGGCGGTCCTGCACGTCGCCACAGGCGTAGACGCCGGGGACAATCACTCCTTTACGGGTCGTGAAAATGTTGCTCTGTGTGAGGATGTATCCTTCCGGATCGAGGTCGATCTGCCCCTGAAACATTTTGGCATTGGGCTCGTGGCCGATGCCCAGAAACACGCCGCTCACAGGGAGAATGCTCTCCACTCCGTTGGTGACGTCGCGGAGCTTTACTCCCTTGACTTCGTTGTCTTCGACACCCAAAACCTCTTCGACGACGGTGTTGGTGCGCAGTTCAATGTTGGGGTGGGCGATAGCGCGTTCCAGCATGATCTTGCTGGCCCGGAAACTCTCGCGCCGGTGCAACAGGGTCACCTTGCTGGCGAAACGGGTGAGGAACAAAGCCTCTTCCATGGCGGAGTCTCCGCCACCGATGACGGCGATTTCCAAACCGCGGAAAAAAAAGCCGTCACAGGTGGCGCAGCTCGAAACGCCATGGCCGATCAGGGCCTGTTCGCTGGGAAGACCGAGCCAGCGGGCACTGGCGCCCGAGGCGATGATCAGCGACCGGGTATGGACATCGCCGGCCGACGTCTTCAGGCGGAAAGGATGCGTGTGCAGGTCGACCGAGGCAAGATGCGCCATCTGGAATTCCGCGCCGAAACGCGCAGCCTGCTTTTTCATGTTGTCGATCAGTTCCGGCCCCTGGATACCCTCCGGCCATCCGGGAAAATTCTCGACCAGGGTGGTGATCGAGAGTTGGCCGCCCGGTTCATGGCCCTCAAGAACCAGCGGTTTCATGGCCGCGCGTGCGGTGTAGATGGCGGCGGTGAGGCCGGCGCAGCCGGAGCCGAGAATTACGGTATCGCGAGTTTCTGTCATGTAAGGTTTCCCGTGTTGATTGTAGACGGAGGCCCTGCGGCTCTCCATCCCAGCGGCCGATATGCTCTTGCCGGCACCCGATAAGATGACCTACATGGCAAATCTGACTCTTATCTACGGACTGCGCATGCTCCCCGAGGGAGAGGTCACCGAGATCCAGGATGCGACCCTGAAACTGGCCAACGGCCACGAAGCGCACGTCACGATGCACGTGCTGGAGGGCTCGCGAGAGGAAATTGAAAAGCAGCTCCGGCAGAGCCTGGAGGCCTTCTTCGACTTCTATCCCGAGATCTAGCTGCCGTGGGCCGCACCGGCGTGACCCGTCGGCCGTGAGGCGCCGCTGCGGCGCACGCTCAGATTGTCGACGGCGTAAGTGATGAAGCGCGGCTCGAAGTGCGGGGGCTCGCCCATAAACCGGCAGGTCGCCACCACCTGGTCAACGATGAACCTCGGCTGATAAGCGGCCAGCTCCAGTCCTTTTTCTTCGCGGATCTTGTAGACGATCGCGCCGAACAAATCATCGGAAAGCTCCATTCCGTGGCGCTGGGCCTCTTGGTCGAAGATGCGCCGGTAGCGTTCAAGGGTGGGTGAGCCGACGGCGATCTTGTAGGGCAGCCGGCGCAGAAAAGCCGGATCCATGAGGTCTTCCGGTTCCAGGTTTGTCGAGAAAATGATCAGTTCCTCAAAGGGAACCTTGAACGTTTTGCCCGTATGCAGCTTGAGAAAGTCGATGCGACTCTCCAGCGGGACGATCCACCGGTTGAGCAGGTTGGCCGGACTCACAAGCTGACGGCCAAAGTCGTCGATGAGGAAACACCCTCCCAGGGCTTTCATGTGCAGCGGCGCCTCGTAGAAGTGGCCCGCGGGGTCGTAGCGAAGATCCAGCATCTCCAGGGTCAGTTCGCCGCCGGTGATAATGAACGGCCTGCGGCACGGCACCCAGCGCGCATCGACCTGGTCCTGGCGAACAAAGGAAATGTCGTCTGCCGCGTGCGTGGGGCTCACCTCGGTGTGAACGCTGGGGTCGAAGACGCGGATAATCTGGCCCTCGACCTCGACCGCATAGGGCACGTAGATGACGTCGTGAAACACCGACGCGAAGCGGAGCGCCACGGTGGTCTTGCCGTTCCCGGGCGGCCCGTAGAGCAGGATGGCGCGGCCTGAGTTGAGCGCCGGACCGGCCTGCTCCAGGATACTCAGGTCCATTTCCAGGCCCCCGATAGAGGCCAGGATGCGCTCCATGGTGATGGTTTCACTGGTTGGTTTCTGCTGGTTGACCTGTTCAGTGAAGGCTTCGATGGTGACCGGCGCGGGCCCCGTGTAGCGCAGCCGTTCCAGCGCATCCTTGGTGAAGCGCCTGCCCTCCTCTGTGAGCGCGTACCCCATATCGATCAGGCTGCCGGACTGGCGCGTTCCCAGGGCGTGAAGCAGGTGGCGATCCACCGCCATGGTCACGAGTTCGATGACCACATGATAAGGAAGTTTGATGGCATCAAGATACTGGCGCACCGTTTCGAGGCGTCCGGTATAGATCAGCTTCATGAGCAGGGTCATGAGTTCCGTGTCTTCGACACCGGTTGCCGCGATATCGACGGGCTCGGCAGGAATGCGGTGAAGGAAGCTGTCGAGCGTGCGCCGATCGATCGCGCCGATGGCAACCAGATTGTCGCCCAGTCTGCCGCCTTGTGCTGCCCCGCGGGCCAGGGCTGCGGCCACGTCTGCCTCCGTGACCCGCTTGGCCCGGATCAGCAGATCCCCCAATCTCATTGGTGTTCTCCCAGGTTGATTCGCTGTATGTACGGATTATCGTTGATGGCCGGCGATGTAACCGCTTTCTTACAAATTACTTCGGCAGACCCGGTGAGGGGAAGCGATTGCATTCCAATTAGAGATTTCCAAGACTTGTGCTCACCTTACGGATTGGATTTTGCAGGGGCACTGAGCGGAGATCCCTTGTGCCGTTACGCCGCTCATGCATTCAAATCGCTTCGCGTGTCCTGTGCCTCATGGTGCTCGCGGCGCCGGCCTGGGTCATGGCGGGAGGACCGAAATACATCGCCGGGACCAGCTTTTTCAATCCCGGCGTGGTCGGGCAGCCAGTGCACTGGGCCGGCGGACGGGTGAACTATTACGTCGACCAGGGACCGCTGAACGACTCGATCGACAACCAGCAGGCTACCGCGATGGTGGATGCGGCAGCGGCTGTCTGGAGCGCCATCTCCACCGCCGGCATCGCGCTGGTCGACATGGGTTCCCTGAATGAAGACGTGAACGGGTCAGACGTCGTGGCAGCGAACAACCAGATCGCGCAGCCTGCGGACGTGTCCCCGTCAGCCACCGGGTATCCCCTCGGGATCATCTACGATGCCGACGGATCGGTGATCGACACGGTCTTCGGCACCGGTACCAGCGACCCCGGTAACTGCGAATACAACGGAGTGATGGTGTGGATGGACAATCTAAATCCGGACGCTACCATCGCGCACGCCGTGATGGTGCTTAACGGCCGGTGTGCCACCAATGCAAATCTGATTTCCATGATGAACTTCCAGATCGAGAGAGCGTTCGGCAGGATTCTTGGACTGGGTTATGCCCAAGTCAATCTTGGCGAATTGCAGGACGGCATCATGGACGCGGCGCTGGGCTGGCCGGTGATGCAGCCGATGGCGGGGGACTGCACCCAGTCGGGCGGGATCTGCATTCCGGATCCTAACGTGCTGCGTTTTGACGATATTGCCGCCGTCAACCGCATCTACCCCATCACCCAAGCCAACCTGGCCGCGTTCCCGGGCAAGGTTTTAACCGCCGCCAACACCATCTCCATCGACGGGACCATCAACTTTCGGGGCGGAGCAGGGATGCAGGGAGTGAATGTGCAGATCCGGCCGCTCGATGGGTACGGCAACCCAATTCTCGAGTACACGGCATCGTCGGTTTCCGGAGAGTACTTCAGCGGCAAACATGGGAGCCCGGTCACCGGGTGGACCGATAGCAGCGGGGTCCCGTTTTCGCAGTGGGGATCGGACGATGCCACTGTCCAGGGATATTTCGACCTGCGCTATCTGCCGTTGCCACCCGGGACGACGAGCGCGAGTTACCAGGTCACGTTCGAGAGCATCAGCCCGCTCTACATCGATCAGGAAACGGTCGGGCCCTATACGGACGGCACACCCCATCCTTCGGGAACCCTGGATCCGATCCTGCTCACCAACCTCTCCGCAGGGATGGCGCAGACCCTTTGCGTCAACGTGTCCGACTCGGCGGCCGGGAGCTACCAAGACGCGATCGGGACCGAGGCTGCTCCGCGGATGCTGCCCGCGAGCGGACTCTGGAGCGGCCGGCTCAGTCAGGTGGGGCAGACCGACTGGTTCGAATTTCCCATTCGCGCCAACCGGGCCTTGACAGTGGTGGCACAGGGCATCGACGAGACCGGGCAACCGAGCAGCTACAAGGCCATGCTGGCGCTGGGGGTCTGGGATGCATTCCGGCCGGTGGGATCTGCCGCGGCGGGCGCCACGCCGATCGTCAACGGCGGCCAGCCGGGCGAGTCGTGGCTGCAGGTGACATCCCTCGGAGATGATATTGTCCGGCTGGGCATCGCGGATTTGCGCGGCGACGGCAGGCCCGACTACGCCTATAACGGGTGGGTCCTCTACGCCGACACCGTCGAGCCGCTGCGGCTGCCCGCTTCCGGTGGACCCATCGTAATACGCGGAATGGGGTTCCACGTAGCCGACACGGTGCTGGTGGGCGGGCAGCCTGCCCAGGTGACCGGGGTTTCCCCCAACGAGATCACGGCCATCGCGCCGCCCGCGGCTGGCGGTACTACAGGCTCGGTGGACGTGGAGGTGGATGATCTCCCCGCCTATTATGCGGGCACGATCATCTTCGGGGGAGTCAGTTATGACGCCGGAACGGGAGACGCTCTGACCCTGGTCACGGCGCCCTCCAACACGGTTCCGGTCGGGGTGCCGTTACCCTTCACCGTCACCGCTCTTGGTCCGACCCTGGCCAGGGCGGGCGGGGTGACCGTGTCCTATACCGTCTCGAGTGGAACGGCGATGCTGGGGTGCGGCAAGTCGACCTGCATCGTGACCGCAACCGGCGACGGCATGGCGACCATGAACGTGACCGCTGTTGACGCGACGGCGTCGGTGGTGACCGCTTCTCTTTGCAACGGTTCCAGCGTGCAGGCGCATTTCAGCGGCGGAACGCCGCCGGTTCTCTCAGCGCTGACGCCAGCGCTCTCCCTGGCTGCCGGGGCTACGATTGCGTGGCCCACGCAGGCCCTGGTTCTGAACAACGGCGTTGCGGCCAGTAATCAGACCGTGACCTGGCAGGTGGGAAGCGGCTTCGCGCCCTTGACCGGCGCTGCCGCAATCACCAATGCCAATGGAATCGCGGCCAAGACGCTCAATGTCGGACCCCTGGGCGAAGGACAGCAGGCGTCCTCGACGGCGTGTTTAAACGGAACCGGCCAGTGTGTCACGTTCAACGTGCTGGGAGCCCGTCCGGAGTATGCTGCCTTGCAGGCGGTTTCAGGGACGGTGCAAAGCCTCTCCGTGGCGGAGACTCCCGCCCTGATCACATTGCGCCTGCTGGACATGGGCGGCAACCCGATGGCTGGAGGTACGGTTACCCTGTATCAGGCACTGTATGCGTGGGCGCCGCCGTGCCCCCCGCACGGACGTTGCGCCCAGCCCCAGTTGCTGGCAACGCAGACTGCCACGGCAACTTCGGCACTCGATGGAACCGTGACGTTTACCCCGGCATCGCTTCCCGGCGTCGCCACCGTGATGAACGGAGTAGCCTCCAGCGGAAACACGAGCAGCCTGACCATCTCCATTGAACAGCATCCCTAGGCGGCTCGGCCCCTCACCTCGCGCCGAGACGTCAGTGGGGAGAGAGCATCCCGTAACCCTGGGCATCGGCATCGGCCAGATACCAGGAAAGAACGAAAAGCACGACCATACCGGCCACGGCCCAGAAAAAGAGACGCACCGGCATGGTGGAGGTCAATCGCTGGAATGCGTCAGGGTTGGTCTTGGCAGGCCAGGAGAAAACCATGCCGCTGTAGAAGCAGATGGCGGCCGCCGCAAGAAGCTTGAACAACGCCATCCATACTCGCTCTTCCCATTGAGTGCCGGGCACAAAAAAGGCACTGATCGCAGCCCAGTAGAGCGAAAGGATGCAGATCAGGAAGGAGACCGCTTTGGCCAATTCCAACATGCGCCGGCTCCGCTCGCTCCTTGAGGGGGAATCGAACTGTGCAGAGAGATTTACGCCTCCCTGACCGCTCAATTCTACCGCCAATCTGCTCGCGGACGTTGGCTCAGGCTATGGCCGGCTTGGTTTCCGGACCAGGAAATCTCGTAAGCGCCGGCGCGGTTCAAGAATGCAGAGCAGTTTCCCCGGCAATCGACCCACTGGCGATCCACGACTCGGGGAAAAACCTTAATCGGGTCGGGTCGATCTTTAGAGCCGGTCAACTCATGCGCCTGAAGCGCCATTCATCGATATACGCCCACGAGCCGTCGTCATTCCGTTCTTCATTCACAAAAGAGAAGTGGTTTTCTCCATCCCGGGTCCACGTCATGCGCCAGTCGCAGTTCACACCGATCATCGTCATCAGGCCGGAGAACACGATGCGATTGCCGCTCCAGCCATCCGGCGAACGCAGGATTCCGTACGAACCCTTGCAGAGCATGTAGATCCACTGGCCGCTGAAAGGATCGAATGTGATTTGGGGCGTCTTCTCTCCGTCCGCCGCTATCATGCAGATCCAGTTGGACTTTTCTTCCATGCAGTAGCGCGCGGAGCCAATATCGCTGTAGGCGGGCGAAACGCGCGTCGCGGGTACCGCATTTTCAAAATTCCACTCTCCCACCAGCCACTGGAACTTGACCATCTCCGCCGCACGGTGCGCGGGAAAGCCCGATGCAAATTCAGGGTTGAAGACGCCAACCTGCCGTTCCGGGTCAACGCGCGACGGGCCCATTTTCATGACGCCGATAGTAAACAGCCGTTCGATCAACATCCGTATGTGTGTCTCCCGACCACCAGCCGATATCGCTATTCAAAGCCGCTGACACTATTTTCCCCCCAAAAGCATCATCTTAAGACTAGGGAGGGGCGCATTTGACGCAATTGACCGAACCGTTGCAGCGGATGGGGGGCCGCAAACCGCGGGTTGTCATCGTGGGAGGCGGTTTCGCGGGCCTGCATGCCGCCAAGGGACTGGGGAAACTGCCGGTACAAGTGACCCTGATCGACCGGCGCAACCATCACACGTTTCAGCCATTGCTCTACCAGGTGGCGCTGGCGGTGCTGTCGCCGGCCGATATCGCGCAGCCCATTCGCAGCATACTGCGCAGGCAGGAAAACACCGAAGTCCTGATGGACGAGGTGGTTGGCATCGATTTGGATGGCCGCCTTGTCATCCTGGCCAGTGGCGCGCAGGTGCCCTACGACTACCTGGTCCTGGCTACCGGCGCCACGCATTCCTACTTTGGCCATGAGGAATGGGCGCCGCTGGCCCCAGGACTCAAATCTGTTGAGGACGCCACCGAGATCCGGCGCCGGGTTCTGCTGGCGTTTGAGCTGGCCGAGCGCCAGATGCAGGAGCATGGTTGGCATCCCCCCCTCACCTTCGTGGTGATCGGCGGCGGCCCTACGGGTGTTGAGCTGGCCGGGCGCGATCAGTGACATTGCGCAACTCTACATGCGCGAGGATTTTCGTCACATCAATCCCGGGAAGAGCCGGGTCATTCTGCTGGACGGCGGAAGCCGGATCCTGGCGGCGTACCCGGAGGATCTTTCCGCCAAGGCAACCCGCGAACTGACTCATTTGGGAGTAGAGGTGCACACGAATTGCAATGTGACCAACGTCGGCGCGGGATGGGTGGAGACGGGCGGAAAGAATGGCATTGGCCGGGTGGAAGCGGCTGTGACATTGTGGGCCGCGGGAGTGCAGGCATCGCCTCTGGGCAAGCTGCTGGGGGTCCCCTTGGATAAGCGTGGGTGCGTAGAAGTGGACGACCAGCTCAATCCGCCGGGAATGCCAGATGTCTTTGTGCTCGGCGACCTGGCTCACTTTGTGCAGGATGGCAAACAGGTGCCGGGAGTCGCCCAGCCGGCGATGCAGATGGGCGACCATGTGCGGCGGATGATCGAGGCCGATATCGCCAGAAAGCCGCGGGCGGCATTCCGCTATTTTGACAAGGGCGACATGGCGACGATTGGGCGCATGGCGGCGGTGGCAAACGTGAAGTGGCCGTTCACCGGGCACCTGAGCGGGTTTCCAGCCTGGATAACCTGGGCCGTCGTCCATATCTTCTTCCTGATTGGTTTCCGGAATCGGCTGGCGGTGATGGCAGCGTGGATGTGGACTTACCTGACATTTTCCCGCGGCGCGCGCCTGATCACGGGAGATCAACGGCTCCCCGGCTGGCAGGACCAGGTGAACGCGGGTCCGGCGGAAGGGGCGGCACGCGCTGCAGAGGTGGAGTGAGGCCGGATCCGCGCCTCGCAAGGTTTGCCGTCCAGCCCACGAAACCCGCCTGCTCGAAGCCTTTTGGATGAGAAAGTTATGGCTTGCCTGGCTTGGTGGCGGCCAATTCGTCCTTGTATACCTTGCCGCCCTTCATGACGAACGAAACATGTTCCAGCACCTCGACGGTATCCAGCGGGTTGGACGTGACCGCGATCAGGTCTGCATACTTGCCGGTCTCGAGGGTGCCTACGTCCTTGGCGCGATCGATCAGATCGGCCGCGCTGGAAGTGGCCGCGCGGATGGCCCCCGCCGGGGTCATCCCGAACTTGACCATGTAGTGGAACTGTTTCGCATTATCGCCATGGGGATAGACGCCGGCGTCCGTCCCGAAGGCAATTTTGACCCCGGCAGACACGGCCTTGGCGAAGTTCTCGCGCTGCAGGCGACCGAGCGCCTTCTCCTTGTCGACATTCTCCTGAGGCAAGCCGAATTCGACCGCTTTGCCGAGGATGTAGTCGTCGTTGTAGATGTCGGCCACGAGATAGGTTCCATGCGCCTTCATCATCTCGATTCCTTCTGCGTCGATCAGGCTGCCGTGTTCGATCGAGTCGACTCCGGCACGCACGGCATCCTTGATGCCCTCCGTGCCATGCGCATGAGCCGCGACTTTACGGCCGGTTCGGTGCGCCTCGTCGACGGCCACCTTCATTTCCTCGTAGGTAAGTTGCTCGGCGCCGGGCTTGTCTCCCTGCGACAGAACTCCGCCCGTGGCCAGAATCTTGATCACGTCGACCCCGTACTTGATCTGCGACCGCACCGCGTGGCGCATCTCCTCGGGGCCATCGACGATCGCGAAATCCCTCTCCGCGGGATACATGTAGTTCGACACTGCGGGCGCGAAGCCGTTCATGTCTCCATGACCACCGGTAATGGAGAGGGGCGGCCCGCTGGCTACGACGCGCGGACCGGGAAACTGGCCTTCATCGATGGCGCGCCGCAGATCGACTGCGAAAAACGGCTGCGAACCTACGTCCCGCACGCTGGTGAAGCCGGCCATCAGGGTCTTGGCGGCGTTGACGACTCCGTTGAAGCCGCCCGTGAAGGGCGTGTCTTTCACCTCGTTGATAGGGTCGTACTTGTCGGCCCTCGCCTCGAGGTGGGTATGGCAGTCGATCAGTCCCGGCAGCACCCAGGCCTGCGAGAGGTCCACCACGGCCGCCCCGGAAGGGATCTGGATCTCGGCAGACGACCCTACCCTGGTGATGCGCTCGCCTTCCACTACCAGCACGACGTTGTCACGGAGGTGATCGCTGGTGGCATCGAACAGATGACCGGCCCTTACATAAATCGTTGCCGGGCCTGGCGCCGGAGCAGGATCAGCCGCAACAGCGTACAGGGGGGATGAGGCTATGGCGATCACTAGACAAGCGCACGAGATGAGAAAGCGGAATGCGGCCACAGAAACTCCTCAGATGGAAAGGTCAGTCTCCGCATTATAGGGAATGACGGCGGGAGCCAGGAGATAGAGAGGAACGAACCTATTGCTTTGTTTTGCGAGAGCGGCCTCTTCGACCGCGGACGCGGAAGAGTTTATTCAGACGGCAGTATTGGCATTCCCACGGATAATAGCCAAACCAGGCGAAGATCACCCTCTGCCAGAAACCCGACCGGCTGATGCGTCGCATGCTGGTCATTCGGCATTTCGGACAATATAGGAGCCGCGGTTCTCCCGCCGGTAGCGGTTGAACATCAGAGGTCATACAAGATCACTCCGGTGTGCGTGTCTTGAACTCCTCACGAGAGGGTTCGTTTGGACACTACACACAACGAGCGACATGCGTCCACATCGCATTTTCGTGGGGAGAAAATCATCATAAAGAACTGACCTGGCGAAGCAGCTTGAGTGTAAGCGAGTGGCAATGGGTCGGAATGAAAGGCTTGAGAGCGAAAAGCAAACAGTCTCAACGCGGCACATTACTGTCCCCGGATGCGCGCCAGGCTCCGTGTCGCCAGCTCCGCAACCGCTTTCGCCAGGGTGACCGAACCGTTGAGGGATTCGGGCCTTTCGAGGCGGATACCGAGGTTGGCCGCGTAGTCACGGAAAGCGATGTCGACGTCGTAGAGAATCTCGACATGATCGCACAGAAAACCAATGGGCTCGAGGATCAGCGCCTTGACCCCGTCGGCCGCGATCGAATCGAGGGTGGATTCGACCGTGGGTCCGATCCAGGGCCCACCGCTCGCTCCCTGGCTTTGAAAAGCAAACCACCACCGGGCAATTTCCGGTACCTGCCGGGCTACCAGGGTGGCAGTGTGTTTGGCCTCCTGTGCATAAGGATCGGCGCCTTCGCCGGGCCAGTGGCGCGGCTGGCCCTCACTGGCCGCCGGCGTCTGAATGGTGCGGCAAGGGACGCTGTGGGCGGTGAAGAGCACCGGGACCGGGGCGCCGGTTTCCGCGCTGAGTTTAGCCAGCGCCGGACGAAGGCGCTCGGCGAAGGCCTGAATGAGAAGCGGATGCGTCGCCCAACCCTCGGTGAAATCGATCTTGAGAGAGCCCGCTTCCGCCATCACCGCGCGCCGGTAAAGGCCGACGCTGGTACGGGAGTTTTGCGGCGCCATGCAGATCACGGCGGCCTCCTGCACGCCATCGGCGCGCATCTGGCGCACGACGTCTGGAATGTACGGGCGCCAATTGCGCATGCCGACGTATACGCGAATCTCGTCTCCGGGAGGGACAGCTTCATCCTGGGCGAGTTCGGCTTCGACCAGGCCGGCCTGCTCCAGGGTGATGTCGGTCAGAGGGCTGCGCCCGATGAGCGAATAGCGGTGCTGGATCTCCTCGACCACGTGCTGCGGCATGGGGCGGCCACTGACGACATTGCGCAGATACTCCGGTATCTGCTCGACCGTCTCAGGGGTCCCGTGGGCGAGGAGGAGAACCGCCTGTTTAGGCATGGGGAACCCCCAGCCGGAAGTCGCGAACCATGCGGACGACGGCCTGGACGTTTTCGACCGGCGTTCCCGGCACGATGCCGTGCCCGAGGTTGAAGATGTGCCCCGGACGTCCATTGGCGGAGCGGAGGATTTCCTTTACGCGCTGCTCCAGGATCTCAACCGGAGCAAAGAGCGTGATGGGATCGAGGTTGCCCTGCACCGCGTGCCCGTATCCTACGGAGCGCCATCCGTCGTCGAGCGGCTGCGCCAGTCCAGACCGATCACATCGGCGCCGGTGGATGCCATTTCCCTGAGCAAACCGCCGGTTTCCACGCCAAAGTAAATGACCGGCACGCCCATACCCTGCACCGCGCGGACCAGCCTCTTGGAGGCTTCAAACGCGTAGTCGCGATAGTCGGACAGCGACAACGAGCCGACCCAGCTGTCGAAGATCTGGATCACGTCGGCTCCGGCCTGCACCTGGAGGCGGCAATACTGCTCGAGCACGATGACGATCTTGTCGAGAAGCAAACGCCAGGTCAGCGGGTCGCGGTACATGATCTGCTTGGTGTGGATGTAATTGCGCGAGCCGCCGCCTTCGATCATGTAGCTGGCCAGCGTGTAGGGCGCGCCACAGAAGCCGATGATGCCCAGGCGGTCGCGGAAGTGGGTGGCGACTTTCTGGATGGCCCGGGCGACGTAGCCGAGGTCGTCGGCCCGGTCGGTGCGCAGCAGGCGCACATCTTCGGCGGTGCGAACCGGATGGTGGACGACGGGACCTTCGCCGGCCTGGAACTCGAAGTCGAGCCCCATCGGTTCGAGGGGCAGCAGCAGGTCCGCAAAGATAATAGCCGCGTCGACACCAAGCTTTTCGGCCGCTGTGATGGTAACCTCGGCGGCGATGTCGGGCTGCTTGCAGATTTCGACCAGGGTGTGGTGTTTGCGGACCTCGCGGTATTCCTGCATGTAGCGGCCGGCCTGGCGTAGAAACCACACCGGGGTGCGGTCGACGGGGCGGCGCAGGCAGGCGCGGACAAAACGGCTTCCGTCGAGGATGGTTTCGACGGCCGAGGAGTTTTCGTTCAGTTTCTCCATACTGGCTTGATTTTAACGGGACGGCGCGAGAACGGCGCGTCGCTGGCAGAACCCGTGTGCGCTACGTCACTCGTTTCGAACACGCATTTGGGTTCCGCAAAGGAAACCCAGGGGAAACCGCTCCGGGCCGACCCACCACGCGACGTGGGCTGTGCCCAGTTGGCCGCTTTCGTTCGGGCTCTTAGGGAAATCACCGAACCTAACCGCATGTTAAGGGAAGAGGGCGGTGGAGTGGGAGATGGATGCATTCAGGGCCGCACCAAACCCACCCAGCACGACGACCGCAGCAGTCACAACGATGGCAATGACAAGCGCGTATTCAACGAGGTCCTGGCCATCCTCACAGACCATGAGGAGAAGCATCTTGCTGGGAAGATCGCGCAGCAGGCTTTTCATTCTCTTGCACACCCCCCATTCGAATAAGTTTCCTAAATCCTAAACTTTTCGGGAAGTTCTTCTATAGCTCCTTCGCGGCAGCCAGAATTACCTTCGTACCCTGCTGCGCTGGAAAAAGCGGCCGCCAGCCCGCAGAGGGTGGACCGAAGACCCGGATATCTGGTGGCGCTTCAATTGGCTGTGATCTCGCCCGTGCCTGCGCGGACGAAGAACGGGCGACGCGGCCGGGAAACATCCGGCCTTGACACCTGCGTCAAGTGTCCTGAACGCCGCCGCTCTCTCACGCGGATGGATGGTGCTCCTGGGGCTCTTTGGGACGTGGCTCGGGAGCCGGACGTGTGGCTGGCTTTGCTTCCGGTCTTGCCGTGGGTTTTGCCTCAGGCCGCGGGGCTGCCGGCTCGGGGGCCTTACGTGCGGGGGCCGCTGGTCTGGGTTCGGGCGCTCGGCCGCGCAGCGGGCTTGGGTGCAGCCTGCCTGGGCGCGGTGGCTCTCGGCGCTGCCTCGGGGCGGCTGGCCGGCTCCGGAGCGGCTCTTCTGGGTTCTGCTGTTTTCGGAGCAGCCTCGCTGCGTGAACTCGGTTCAGCCGTGCGGGCTGCCGGTGAGGATCTCGGTGCAGCCTGCCTGGGTTCCGCCGCTTTCGGTGATGCCTCAGGGCGGGTGGCAGGGGTAGGAGCCGATCGTCTTGGTTCTGCGGGCTTCGCAGCGGCCTCGCTGCGGGAATGTGTTTCCGCGGTTCGACGTTCCGCCGAGGGCTTGGCTGGAGCGGGCGAGGGCCTCAAAGCCTGCTTCCCGGCTGGACGTGCTTCTTGAGCTGGATGCCCTGTAGTAGTGGTTCTGCCTCCGGATTTTTCCGATGGCCGCGTCGCCGGCTTTGCAGTGGCAGCGCGAGCAACATAGGGCTTCGCTCCCGGCGCGGCTTTGGCGTGCACTGCGCTGCGTTGAAGTTGGGCTATTGTTGCGACCGGACGCGGCACTGCGGCATGGACGGGCACTCCATGATTGGCTGAAGCAAAATTGGATTTGTCCTGCTTGGCGATCTGCACGTGCTGCCGCTGAGCCTGCGTGGGCGGCAGGTGCCGCTGGCTTGCAAAGGCTTGCTGTTGCGGTGTGGGCCTGGCGGAAACTCCGTTTGGACCGCCATTGAAGCTGGTGTGGGTGTTGTTGATGATCGTCGTGTTGTGGACAATGGTCGTGTTTACATAGGTGGTACGGATCACCGTGGTATTCACGCTCACGGCCGCCGTGTTGTAAGCAAATTGGCCACCGCGCCACTCGCCACCGGCAAACCCACCTCCGCCGTAACCGAACCCATAGTCCACCCCCCCGTAGAATCCAACCTGAGTCCCCCAGTACCCCTCGTGGAATACGTAAAGGCCGTCATCTGACCAGCCCCAATAGCCGGGAGTCCAAAGATACCCCACTTGGGGAGCGGGAACCCAGGTTCCGGGAACCCAATAGTAGTCCCCTTCCCCATCCCAGGCCCAATATCCGGGAGTCCACATGTAATTGGGCTCGGGGCAGGGGGGCTGAATATAGACGGGAAGAGCGGGCGGGGCGATATTGACGCTGATTCCGATTGAGATCTGGGCGTGCAATCTCGTGGGCAGCGAGACGAGTACGACCCCGAGAAAAACCATGCTGAGGATCCGCGTAAGGAGACTGTTCACATGAAACCTCCTGTGGGGTCTGATGCTCCGAAAGAGAGGAACCGGCGATTAAGTCCGGAAGATGTTTTTCGAGTGCCGGGAGCACGGCAACTGGAGCGACGTATGAATGATGAATTAAGGCTCACAAGGTGTAGCGAGGCCGAGGCGGAACCGGGCGGACTACAGTTGTCCGACTCCAGCCGGTGCACATGACACTTTTGGGGGATGGTTGTGAGCGAGAGTGAGGAAGTTATGATCGCGCCAGTGGAAAAAAAACGGCCCCCGTTTTCGGCGGGGGCCAAGTTGCCTTGGTTCTCTCTGTTACGAGAGCTTGATTGGCGGCCAGACGGCGGGGTAGCCGTCGGCGCGGAAAGAGCCTCGGGGGAGTGGCTGCGCGGTCTTAGGGCCGCTCCGCACCGGTCGTGGATGCAGCACCCTGGGGTGATGCGGCATCCCGGGCCGCCAAACTGTTTTCCATCAACCGGACATGGACGCTGCTGGTCTTGAGAGGCTTGGCCTCTGCATCGCCAGTGTTAGCCGCAACCTGAGCGTTGCCCAGAGCTACAGCGTGGACCCGGTAGACGGGAATGTCATGTTCGACCAGGTAACGCTTGACCGCTTCGGCGAGGCGTTCCGAGTTCTGTAGTCCTAAAGTTCCGTGGGCAGGAGAGTGAGCCTCGACTTCGACGATGTATCCCTTGTGACCCTTGACGCTGTCTGCAAGGTCGTCCAACTGCTTCTTGGCATCGGCGGATAAAACAGCCTGGCTGCTCTTGAAGGGTACGTCGAGCTCATTGATTGGCTTGTACTGGTCGATGCCGCTGACCGTGGTATTCAATTGATCTACATGGCCGGAAGCACCCTGGGCGATGGTATTGGCATTCTGGGCTTGGGTTCCAGCCGCGGTCGCGGTCTGGTTTGCTGCATCGGCGGTCGACTGCGCCTGACGGATACCAGCCTGAGCTCGGCTGTCGACGTCCTGAATGTCCTTTGCGTTCTTGGCATTGACTTCATCGAGTTCGGTCAGACGGTCATTGATGGGATCGGTCTGCCTCTTGACCCACTTCTTACGGGCCATGGGATTGACACGTCCCCAGAAACCCTCCTTCGACCCCTTATCTAGCGGTTTTGCCGCCGGGGAGGGCTGCTGTTGCGAGGTCGAAGGAGGGTTGCCAGAACCGGATGCGGACTGCGCCAAGGCGCCCGCGGGGATCGCGATTGCAGATGCCAGGGCAAAAACAGCCAGCTGGCTTTGGAACAAGTTCCGCGCTGCATTGGATCTCATTAGAAAGTTGCCTCTTTGCTTAAAACCGAGTTTCCGCGGAGTTCGCGGGTGCAAGCTACTTGCTTGCTCGCCCTGTACCTAGCAATGCGCCTGCCAAAGCCCGGGCAGGCGCTGATAAAAATCATAAACCTCTGACTTTCAGCGGCTTGCACTCGGCCGTGATTGACTGCTGGGGCATAGCCGGAATGCGCGTCAGGGCCAGGGCTACGTAGTTTTTACCGCTAGAGGTAAAGTCTACCGAGTAAGAGGCGGCCCTGGTCCCTTTGCGCGTCCTTATTCCGCCTGGACATGGAGGATACGCAATTGAGGATAGACTCCGTCCCAGTCCGGGGTGACCGCGTCGAAGATCAAGCGGAAATCGCGCTCGGCCCCTGGTTTGAGCGGAGCGACCGATACCGGCTCGAGGTCAACGTAAGGATCGCGGGTGCGAATAATTTTGAGCGTCTGGGTTTCGTTTTGCGCCACTTCCTGCGCGGCGTTGCGGAAGAGCACCTGCACGCTTATGCCGGTCACGGTCCGGTTCCCGTGATTGGCGATGTGTCCATCGAGATAGGTCACCTTGCCGCCGGCAAGATTGCGCGGACTCGCTCATCTGCAGGCCCGTAATGGGAAGATCGGCCGCATAAGGGTCAGCGGGAGCCGAAACGGGGGCCACGGTGGCTGCCGGCCTTCCATGTTGCCAGGCCACTCCCACGACGGCGGCAACCAGCAGAACTGCGGCCGCGGCAATCGCCAGCGGCATCCAGTTCCGCTCCGGAGACCGAGTGGAGGAAGAGATTAACTGAGGACCATCGCTCACGAGCGGATTTTACACCCGTTACCAATGAAATACGCTCGGACCGGAGTTGCGCAACAAACCTTAAAGATCGGGGTCCAAGTCAGCGATAGACAGGACAGGTGAGCTCGTTTGAACAAATCTTCACCATTCAGTTAGCATCCGCGCGGCCGTGTTCGCGTCTAAAAGGTGTAAGCGCAAGATCCAAATCCCGCGGCTGCACGTACTATCTGTAACGCTTCATCCGCTGCCGTCACTATGGGCTCAGTTCAAACAAAATGTCCTTGTTTGCAGTACGCCAGCGAAGGTCAAGGACAGGAAAGGCAGACGTACGATGCACGCTACTTCGCAGAACGCCGCATCCCAGCCGCTGCCCGCATCCCGGAAGGATCCTTTGCGCTCTCGCCCCGCAGAGGACGTCGTCTACCAGGCCATGACCGTGGCCGCGATTCTGCTCGTCCTTGGAAGCCTCTGGGTGTTCTAGGGCTCGGGACAGACCAGCCATCGCCGCTGTTGAAGCGGGGTCGGGTACGAATCCGTCCACGCGTGCCGGTCTTCCTCTGGCCTGGTTCCCAAGTCAATTATCAGCCGAAACGGGCTCTCTTAACCGACTGGCGGAAATCCTCGCCCTTCATCTCCACTCCGACACACATCTCGGCGAGGCGGGAACGCATGCGGTCGCCGATGCGGTCGCCCAGGGTCTGCTCGCGAGCCGCCCGCTCGACATCGGAGAGTCCGCCTCCGGCCGCGGGGAGATCCGGATAGTTGGTCGTGATAATCGTGGTCTGCTTGTCGTTGTAGCGCGTGTTCAGGATCAGGGCGACGGTATCCCACACCCATTCATTGGGCTTTTGCGCGCCCAGATCATCGAGCACCAGAACTTCGGCCGCGAAAACCGGCTTGAGCAATTGCAACTCGGTGGTGCTGACCTGAGGGTTGTAGCTGTTCTGAATGTTCTTGAGCAGCTCGCGATAGTCGCAGAACAGGCCCTTCACCCCGCGTTCCTGCACCAGGCGGCGCAGCACTCCAACCGCGAGGTGAGTCTTGCCGACGCCCAGGGAGCCAGTGAACAGCAGCCCCTTGCCCGCGGTGTCGACCGGATAGGCCTCGACAAACTTGCGCGCCGTCAGGTGCGCGCGGCCCAGGGAAGAATCGGCGCCGCGGAACGCCGTTTCAAACGCGTCGAGCGAATAGTGCCGGTAGCGCTCGGGAATTCGAGCGGCGGCCAGCCGGCGTTCCTCGCGCTGCATCTCCTGGCACTCGCAGGCGCGCGAGACCCAGAGTCCGGCAGGCGACATCACCCGCACCAGTCCCACCCCTCCGCAAATCGCGCAATCGCTCATGACCACTTCAAGGCTAGCTCATCCGGCCCCGCGCCGATACGTGTGGGAGTTCCGTTCCCAGTGTGGAAAAAGGCGGCCCATTTTCACACGGCGAGATGATGTGCGGCCGATCACTGCCGATATCGCAAACGTGCGCCCAAACTCTGGTCAGCAATCGATTATGCAAATTCCTGCGCACTCCTTCGGTCAAGCCGGGAGGGTTCAGCCTCCTTGCGCTTCGAGGATTGGCATGGGCCTTGAAGGTACGAGACGAGTCTGTCTCCGCTTTCGGACTGCCACGGCGATGTTCCAGCGATCCGCCGGATTCCACGATTCAATTTCACCCTCATTCTTTGGAGGCTCTCGTGTACGTTAAGAGACTCATTCTCTTTGCTCTTGCTTCGTTTACTCTTGCGACTCTGTCCGGCTGTGGCGGCAACTCATCAACCAGCAGCACGACCACTGGCAGTTCCCTGCCCGTCAGTGTTTCGGTCACAGCGTCAGCCACAAACGTGGATGCGACCAACGCGGTGACGCTGACCGCCGCCGTGACCAATGACAAGAACGCGGCTGGGGTAACCTGGACAGTCTCGGGCGGAGGCACGCTCTCCGGCAGCACGACCACGAGTGTGATCTACACCGCCCCCGCCCCGTCGGTTTCAGCACTGAACGTGACCGTGACGGCTACCTCGGTCACGGACACGACTAAGTCGGCAACCGCGAAGATTGCGGTTCCCGCAGGGCCCGCAATTACTACGGCCTCCCTGGCCGCCGGCGCGGTCGGAGGCGCCTACTCGGCCACATTGGCCGGAGGCGGTGGAATCGGACCATATACATGGTCAGTGGCGGCGGGAACGCTGCCGGCCGGCCTTACGCTGAGTTCCTCCGGAGTTCTCTCCGGCACGCCCGCCGCCGCTGGAGCCGGAACCGCCAATGTGACATTTCAGATGACGGATTCCGGCAAAGCCATCCCCCTGAGCGCAACTGCGACTCTTCCGGTGACCATCGCCGCTGCGCCCGCGGTCGCCTTTGGCGCGGCACCGACGCTGACGGCGGGAACCTGCAACGTCTCTTACGTCGCCAACCTGGATGCCACCGGCGGCCTGGGAACCTTGACCTATAACATAACCGCAGGAGCGCTTCCAGCCGGTCTGACCATATCCGCAGCCGGCTTGATATCAGGAACGCCGACGGCCGCGGGGACCTTCGCATTCTCGGTAAAGGCAGCCGACAGTTTTGGCGATTCGGCGACCCAGGCCTTTTCTCTGAAGATCGCGTACCCGGCGCTCAGCATCACCCCCGCGACTCTCCCCACCGGCTCGCTGGGCGTGAATTATCCCGCAACCACGCTGGCCGCGACCGGCGGTTCGGGCACGGGCTACACATGGACCCTGGCTCCCAGCTCGACACTTCCGGCCGGCCTGACTCTCTCGGCTGCCGGAGTGCTGAGCGGAACGCCGACGGCATCGAGCAATCTTTCCTTCACGGCAATGGTCACAGACTCGGCGTCGGATACCGCTTCCGCCGTCTTCGCCCTCACCATCACGGGGACGCTGAGCATCTCCACGCCTCTGCTCCTGCCCAACGGATACATTGGGGCGAGCTACTCGAAGACTCTCACGGCCACGGGCGGCTCGGGGACGGGTTACACGTGGCAACTCGGGAACGGATCGTTGCTGCCCAACGGACTTACCCTTTCGCCCTCTGGTGTCATCGCCGGCAAACCCACGGACGCGGGCACAAGCCACTTCACAGTGACGGTGACCGACTCGGCGACCAGCAGATTCAGCGCGACGTTTTCGCTCACCATCTCGATCGGCGTTACCATCACCACGCTGCCTAGGCTGCCGGGAGCCATCGACGACGGAGAGTACTACACAACCTTCAGCGCGGTGGGCGGCTCGGGGACCAACTACTCCTGGGCTTTGAGCGCCGGCTCCACTTTGCCCGCGGGTTTGAGGCTGTATTCCAATGGCGCGCTGAGCGGCGAACCCCAGGCCACGGGGACTTTCCCATTCAGCGTTACCGTAACCGATTCCGCGTCGAATACGGCCAGTGCATCCTTCTCCCTGACGGTCGGTGCGGGGGTTTCGATCACCACGCCCAGGACTTTGCCGGCTGCCACGGTCGGCTCGAACTACTCCCAGACGCTGGCCGCGACCGGTGGTACCGGGACCGGCTACACCTGGTCGGTAACAGCCGGCTCCGCCAGCCTGGCGGCCGTCAGTCTCAGCCTGTCCACCTCCGGCGTGCTCAGCGGCAAGCCGGGCGCCACCGGAACTGCAACCTTCACCGCCAGCGTGCAGGACTCGTTCGCGGACACCACCAGCGCCACCTTCACCGTCACGGTCAACCCGTCCGGCACCCTGGCTTTGCCGATTCCCACGCCGGCATCGCTGCCTGCTGCGATTGTCAACCAGGGTTATAGTGGGTCGGTCAGCGCATCCGGTGGCGTAGCACCCTTCACCTGGACTGTAAATGGGAGCTCGGTCCCCTCGAACGGCACCCCGACGGCGCTGTCGAACGGTTTGACCGTAACAAGCAGCGGAGGCGCTTCCCTTGCAGTGGCTGGAACGCCTTTGACTACCGGGACGATCAGCATCACTCTCCAGGTAACCGACAGCCAGAGCAGCACAGCCGGTCCGATGACCTATACCATCGACGTGGAACCCGCGCAGTTTGCCGTGAGCGGGAACGTGAGCCTCATCAACAATTGTGCCAATGCGTCCGTTCCGGCCATTACGCTGAGCATCAACACTACGCCCGTGCAGACGGCCACCACCGACGGCAACGGGAATTATTCGTTCGCCAACGTCGCCAACGGCACTTACACCATTACTCCTTCGATCGCCGGACCGAGTTCGGTGTTCTTTCCCGCAACCCTGCCTGGCATTGTCGTAAACACTGGGGCAGTGACAGGGCAGAACTTCGCGGTTTCTCTGGGCTATACGGTCTCGGGAACGGTCACCTACACAGGCGCGCAGACCGGGCAGACGTATGTTTCGCTGACCAGCGCCTGCGGTGGAAGCCCACTGGGTACCAGCGTGACGGGGGCAGCGCCGTTCACCATCCAGGGAGTACCGCCGGGGACCTACACTTTGTCCGCCGGAATGGACATCCTTGGTTTTGGATCGGCCAACGCAGCCGACCCATCAGGCACCGCCGCCGTATCGGTCTCAAATGCCAATGTAACCGGAGCGTCGGTAACCATGACGGATCCCACAGCCGCCTCGCTCACCATCCGGCCCGGCCATCAACGCCATCAGCCCGACCGACCAGGGAGTAGTGATCTCGTTCGGAGCCATCACCACACCTGTGAATGGCACTCAGGTGGAGCTTCCCACCTCCTACACCGTCGAATGGAGCGCCGACTCGACCTTCACCAGCGGTGTGTCCAGCCTGTCGTTCAAGGCGGGCGGAGCGAATGGAACCGGCGTCTGGTTCCTGAATAACGCTACCGCGGGAATCAACGGTACGTTCGCAAACGGGACCTCGTACTACTTCCGCGCCCAGGGCGTGGCGGCCAGTGGCCCGAGCGCCTGGACCGTCTACGGCGGCTCGACGACACCGGTGGCTGTCACGATCGGCGCACCGGTGGCGGCCAACACTGTTTCCGGCACGATCACGTTCAGCACCGCCCCCACCGGGCCGTTGATGGTCGGATTCTTTGACCAGAGCTCGGGCCAGGCTTACGCCACCCGAATTCCCAACCCAACCAGCCCGCAGGGGTACTCGGTCCAGGTTCCCAGCGGATCGAGCTACTTCTTCTTCGCTATCCTGGACCAGAACAATGACGGCATGATCGACGCCGGAGATAATTCAAATACCCGTAACAATAGCGCGAACTCGGTCTCCATCTCGGCGGACGCCACAGAGAATCTGAACTTGCCGTCCGTCAACAGCAACGCCGTGGTGACGACGCAGAACTGGACGCAGACCAACCAGTCCGGCACGTCGTCCGGCTTCAACCTGGGCTTTGATGTGATGGAGGCCGGCAAACTTCCCGTCTCGGTGACATTAATCTCCGGTCCAAGCGTGATTCACCCCATCGACATCGGCAAATGCGGCACTTGTGGAAATAACCAGTTCCAGTACTTCGTGCCGATCAACAACAACACGCCGAGCCCTGGCGACTCCTACCAGTTCCAGGTGACCTACAGCGATACGACAAGCGAAGTCGTGACCGCTACCGTCACCGCGGTGCTGAACGCCTTTGCGACCAACCTGCAGCCGTCCGGGGCAAGTGGCGCCGGTACCTCACCGATGTTTAGCTGGACAGATCCCGCCAATGCCGGCAGCTACCTCTACCAGTTCTCCATCTCCGACAACACGGGCAAACCGATCTGGCAGGTACCCGGCAACAACTCGAAAACCAGCGGGTTTTCGAGTTCGATCACGTCCCTCACCTGGGGAACGGATCCGTCCGACTCCAGCAACACGCCGTCCGCCGGCCTGACCAGCGGGGACACGTATGTCTGGCAGATCCAGGTGCAGGATGCAAGCGGCAATTCTGCCCAGGCACAGACTTACTTCATTCCTTAGTACCCATTCGGCAGTAAGGAGGGCGGCCAATCGCTGGCCGCTCTCCTTGTTTTGGGTCGAACCGCGATTACTGGGAATCAACTCGCCCGGCAGGCATGGAAGGGCCTCGATTGCATACAATCGAAACGCCTGCTGGAAAGCGCCCGTCAGCGAACCCAGGCAATCTGGAAATGGAGAATCTCCGGTGAAGCACAACCTCCCTCGCCCAGCACGACCAGGCCTTCGCACTGGTTTTCTATGCACCTTCATTGCGGCAAGCCTTTGCGGCTCGGCCTTCATGGCGGCACAGGAACCGGCAAGCGTGCCCGAAACCAAGGCGCCGCCGCCAGTCCAGAATGCGCCCGCGGCTTCTCCCTCGGGTCATCCGAACGATTCCTACTGGAACGCGCACGATAAGGGGCTGCTTACCGATTTCGGCGGCCTGGAGAAGTACAAAGAGGCAGACTCAACTCTGGCTGCGCCGGCGCCGGGAGAAAATCGCGTTGTTTTCATGGGCGACTCGATCACCGAAGGATGGCACTTCGACGGGCCGGACGGCTCCTTTCCCGGCAAGCCTTACGTCAACCGGGGGATCAGCGGGCAAACTTCCCCGCAGATGCTGGTGCGCTTCCGCCAGGACGTGATTGCGCTGCGGCCCAAGGTGGTCGTTATTCTGGCCGGAACCAATGACATCGCCGGAAACACCGGCCCCATGACTCTGACGCAGAGCGAAGACAACATCGCGTCGATGGCGGACATCGCCACGGCCAATCACATCCATGTAGTGCTCTGCTCAGTGCTGCCCGCCTACGACTTTCCCTGGCATCGGGGCCTCGAACCAGCACCGAAGATCGTCGCGGTAAACACCTGGATCAAGTCGTATGCCGCAGAGAAGGGTTACGTCTACGTGGACTTCCACTCGGCCATGAAAGACCAGCAGGACGGCCTCCCGGCAGCATTGAGCAAGGATGGAGTTCACCCTGCGGCGGCCGGATACAGGATCATGGCGCCACTGGTCGAGACGGGAATCAAGAACGCCCTATCGCAGTAATTGCCGGCGGGGCTTAATCCGCCGGCAATTGGTTTGATACGCTGCATCAGTTACCGGTCGGCGAGGAACTGGCCGTTGCGGCCGGTGCAGGCGCTGGAGCTGCAGGCTGGTTCTTGGGCAAATTGCGGATGTAGAGGATGAGTGCCTTGACCTCATCGTTCTTGGCCCGGCCGGCATCCTCGCCCGGCATCTTGTCCTTGCCTTTGCGGATGAGATTGAAGAGGTCATCGTCCGACTTTGACTCCAGCGTCTTGGGGTCGGTGAAGTCGGTCATGGTGAGTTGCATGTCCTTGGCCAGGTCGGTTTTACCGTCTCCGTTGGCGTTATGACAGAGGGCGCAGTCGACCTCATAGATCTTTTTGGCGCGCGTCATCGACTCATTACCGGCCTTGGCGCCGGCTTTTGAAGATGCGGCGTCCTGAGCCATGGACATCGGGGTTGAAACAGGGCCTATCGCGAAAAGGATCACCGCGGGAAGGAGGAGCAAAGGCTTAAGCATGGTGGTCTCCTCAGTTGCAGGTGTCGGAGAATGGGCATCTGGCAGCTGGTTTGAATTTCGCCACTCATTATAGTCAGAAACTGAACACTGTCGAGTGACGGTGGGAATTGCCAAGCTATAAATTTCTCCCTACAATAGAAGGATTGCAGGAAAGGTCTTTCAACGAAGATGCCGAAGGAAAAGATTCATCCGAATTACGCCGCCGTGCGGGTGCTTTGCGCGTGCGGAAATAGCTTTGAGACCCGTTCGACTCACAAGGGCGATATTCACGTCGAAATCTGCTCGGTTTGCCATCCGTTCTTCACCGGCAAGCAGAGGCTGGTAGACACCGCCGGCCGGGTGGAGCGGTTCCGCCGCAAGTACGCCAAGGCCGATTCCCAGGCAGCCAAGTAGGTAGGGCGGCTGGGACAGGTTCAGCAGGATCGGGCCTCCGCCCTGGCGGAGGCTCACGTATGTTTGGGGGACACGCGGCTAGCCAATAGCCGTGCGTGGCTCGGGAAATCGGGGCTGTAGCGAACAGGTTTACCGGCCAGAAAATCGATATCGGCCGGCGTTCCGCGCTCATGTTTGAGTTCAAACTATGGCAGGCAAAGGCTTTACGGTCAAGAAGGATTGGGACAACCCTAAAGAGCACGCGATGCCGGAGGAGGCACGGGTGCCCGCGGAGGTGCGCGTGGGCACCGTCGTTGTCCGTCCAGCTACGGTGCTGGCGCCCATGGCCGGAGTAACCGACACCGTCTTCCGCCGCTTTATCCGCCACGCCAGCCTGTTCAGCACACACGATCCTGTCGTCGTGCCGGGTGCGCCGGCTGATTCGGGCTCGGATGCCATCGATGCTGCGGTCACCAACCAACAGTCCGGATGCGGGCTTCTGATGACCGAGTTCACCTCGGCCGACGGGCTTTCGCGCATGCGCGAATCCAAGCGGCGCCGCTACCTGACCTTCTACGACGATGAGCATCCCATCGGGGCCCAATTGTTCGGATCGAACGCCCAGACTCTGGCCGACGCCGCAAGGATCGTCGAGGACACCGGCTTTGATACCGTGGACCTGAATCTGGGCTGCCCTGCCAAGCGCGTGGTCGGGTGCAACGGCGGTTCGGGCCTGCTGCGGGATTTGCCCAAGATTGGCGAGATATTCCGAATCGTGCGGAAGGCGGTAACGATACCCTTCACCGTGAAATTCCGCATGGGCTGGAACGACGCGCAGATTGTTTGCGTGGAGCTGGCGCGGATGGCGGAGGCCGAAGGCCTGAACGCGGTTGCGCTGCACGCCCGAACACGCGAACAGGGCTATACCGGCCAGGCCCGCTGGGAGTGGATCGCCGCGATCAAGCAGGCGGTTGGGATTCCAGTGATCGGAAACGGGGACGTGCGCACGCCCGAAGACGCGGCCGCCATGGTGGCGCAAACGGGCTGCGATGCGGTCATGATCGGGCGCGCGGCTCCAGCCAACCCGTGGATCTTCCGACAGATCGCGCAGTACACCGCGACCGGAAGCTACGAACGTCCCACCGGGGAAGATCGCTATCGCATGATCCGCGCGTACTTTCAGATGCTGCTGGACGAGGCGGAAGCGAGCAAGGAGCTTCCGCGGGATGCGCGCATGGGCGAGACTGCCGGCAGGATGAAGCAGTTCGCCTCGTGGTTTACTCACGGCGTGCCCGGAGGCGCGAAGCTGCGGGCCGCTATCTTCCATGCCAAAACCGGTGCGGCGGTGCTGGAGCAGGTGGACAGGTTTTTCACTACGCCGGTGGAAGCTGGACCGCCCGCGGATGACGCGACTGAGGCAACACTCGCTTTTTCTGACGCAGTGCTGGCGTGTGATTAGCTGCTTGTGATGGATTACGCGAAAGAAGTTGCTGTATTCAGGCCACCGGGAGGCGGATAGTGGCCCGGGCTCCGGGGGCATCCTCGCGATTGAGCAAGCGAATCTCGCCGCCGTGTGCGCGGGCGATCTGCTGGGCCAGGGCGAGGCCGACACCGCTGCCCTTGGGCTTGGTGGTGTAGAAGGGCACGAACAGGTTCTCGGAGTTGGCGATCCCCATGCCGCTGTCTTCGATCGTCACCGACGCATACGAGTCCGACAACCTCCAGCTCACACGCACGGACTGCGCCTTGTTGCCCAGCGTGGCATCGACGGCGTTGGCCAGCAGGTTGATGAACATCTGTTCCAGCTGGTCCGGATCGGCGTGCAGTGTTACGGGAGGACCCGGGTCGAGTGCCACCGGGAGCCGCTGTTCCAGAAGCACAATTCGTTCGAGCAACTGGCCGAGGACGACCGGGCGCATGTGCGGAGGCGGCAACTGCGCCAGCAGCCGATAGGACTGCACGAAGCGGTGTAATGCGTCCGCGCGGCTCTCGACCACGCCCAGGCCGCGGCGGAAATCGCGAATCGTGTCGGCCTCGCCGTCAACATGGTCGACGCGCGCCAGCAGGCTGCCGGCAATGGATTTGATGGGCGCCAGAGAATTGGATAATTCGTGGCCCAGGACGCGGATCAACCGCTTCCATGCCGCCTGCTCTTCTTCCTGCAAAGGCAGGCTGACGTCCGCCAGCAGCAGAAGCGTGTGCGGCACGCCGTCCTGACGAAAGGCGGCTTTGCGCAGCAGCCAGCGGGCCGGTTTGGCGCCGAAGGAGTGCACGCTCTGATCGGCAGAGGCCAGAAGCGCTTCAAGGCCCAGTTCGGCGGCGGTGTGCCCGAAACAGCGCGCGTAGGGGCGCCCCAGCAACTGAGTCCCGGCGTTGTTCACCAGCTGGAGCAGGTTTTCCCGGTCAAACGCGAACAACGGTGCATGCATGACCTCGAGGATGCGCGCCAGCAGGGCGGTGGCCTCGAGGGAGCGCACGCGCTGTTTCTGCAAGAGGTCGGCCAGCGCGTTGACTTCGCCAGCCAGTTCGCCGAAGGGGTCGCGGGAGCCGGCGCCGCGGGCGCGAAAGGAGTAATCGCCTTCCCGCAGGGATGCCACTACGTTGGAGAGCGTCTGCAGTGGGCGGATCAGGCTTTCAATAAGGGCAGAGGCGATCAGGAAGAGGTAGAGCAGCAGCGAGCCGGTGATCAGCAGTGCCGGAGCGAGGCTGAAGCCGGCCCGGACCATGAGAATCGCGGCCAACAGCAGCGCGGGCAGCGACATGAAGAGGCAATAGAGCCACGCCCGGCCTACCGCCGAACGCCTGCGCCTGCGCACCCCTTTCTCATAGGCCATATTTTTCGATGCGGCGATAGAGCGCCGCACGGCTAAGGCCGAGGGCCTCGGCTGCCTGGGAGATGTTGCCATCGCAGCGGCGAAGCACTTTTCGGATGAGCAATGCCTCTACCTCGTCGATGCTCATGTTCTCAAACGATGGCGTCGCAGACCGCGCCGTGGTAATGGCGAGATTGGCAGGCTCGATCTCTTCGCCGCGGCAGAGCAGCACGGCGCGTTCGACGGTATGTTCCAGTTCGCGGACGTTGCCCGGCCATGCGTATTGCATCATCTGCTGCATGGCTGCCGGAGCAAAGCCGCTCACCTGCTTGCGATAGCGAGTCCGGATACGGTTGAGAAAGTGCGTGGCGAGCAGCGGGATATCTTCGCGGCGATCGCGCAATGCGGGCAGATGGATCTCGACCGTATTGAGGCGAAAGAGCAGGTCCTCGCGGAAGTTGCCGGCCGCAGCTTCGTCATGCACATTGGCATTGGTGGCGGAGAGCACGCGCACGTCGACGCGCCGGGTCTGCGATGAGCCGACGCGCTCCAGTTCTCCGGTTTCGAGAACGCGCAACAGCTTGGCCTGCTGGCGCAAGGGAACGTTGGCGATTTCATCCAGGAACAGCGTGCCGTTGTTGGCCAGTTCGAAGCGCCCGATGCGGTCTGTGCGCGCGTCGGTAAACGCGCCCTTGACGTGGCCGAAGATCTCGCTTTCGAAGGTGCCTTCCGGAAGGCCGCCGGCGTTGACGGCGACCAGCGGCATGCGTGAACGCGGCGAGGCGGCGTGCAGCAGCTTGGCGACAATCTCCTTGCCGGTGCCATGTTCGCCGGTGATGAGCACGTTGGCGTCGGAGGGCCCAACCTGGGCAATCAGTTCAAGCACCGGCTGCATCGACGGCGCCCCGGCCACAAACTCCGGCATGCCTTCGGCGCGCAGCAGGCGATTTTCCATTTCGAGTTGGCGGGCGCGGCGCAGGGCCTGGTGGAGTTCGGCGTGTACCCGGATGAGGCTGATGAGGCGCTCATTCTCCCATGGCTTCTGGACGAAGTCGCGAGCGCCGCGCTTGATGCTCTCGACGGCGAGGTCGATATTGCCCCAGGCTGTCATCACGATCACGGGCAGACGCGAGTCCATCTCCTGGATGCGCGCCAGCAGGTCGAGACCTTCTTTGCCCGAGGTGGTGTCGCGGGTGTAGTTCAGGTCGATGAGCAGCACGTCATAATCGCTCTGGCCCAGTGCTTCGAGAACAAGCTGGGGCGAGCGCACGCATTCGAGGTGCATGCCCTGCGGCTGAAGCAGGAGTTCCACAGCTTCGAGGATATGGGGTTGATCGTCGGCGACCAGAACCCGGATCTTTTCCGCCTTACTGGGAATGGCTCGCCTCCACTACGCCTGCCTTTGCATGGTCAAAACTGCTCTGCGATTGCTGCTTGCGCATGATACCCAATGTCCTCTGCCCTCTGCCTTCCACGCCGGGTGGCGGTGCCTCACGAGGGGCGCCATCGTTGCCTTAGAGCTCCGCGTGTGGACGTTCCCTGTGATTCTACGGCCCGCGCGTCACCACGCCCAGCTTGGCATCGTCGATCGAGACGCCGGTCCGCTCCAGCGTTGCGCCGGTGGCGCGATCGAGGTCCACCTTGGCTTTTTCATAAGCCGTCTGCGCGGCCACGAGAGCCGATTCGGCTACGCCCAGATCATGCTGCGCGGCCAGCGTATCGGAGCTGGACTTGGCGCCGAGTTTCTGTTCCTGCCGCGGTAACATCGAAAGTATGCTGGGCCAGGTCGCGGGCCTTCTGCGCGGAAACAACCCGGGCCTGCGCCTGCTGCAACGCGAACTGCGCGTTGCGCACGTCGAAGCGGATGTACTTCTTCTGCTCCTCAAAGGTGATCTGCTTCTGCCGGTACTCCAGCACGGTCCGAAACTGATCGGCCTTTTGGCACGCGGTTGCGCAGATTGATCGACAGAGTCATGCCGACCTGATACTCCGGCGAGGTGTAGTTGAAGGTGTTAGCGAACATGCTGCCAAAGCCCGTGGGAACAGTCGGAAGCGCATTGTTCCGGGCCCAGGCTGCAGTTCGGATTCATCGGTCCGGCGGTGCCCGATCCGGCATAGGCGCCATAGGCATTTAATGTGGGCAGCAGTTCGCTTTTGATGGATTTGAGATTCGCCTCCGCCACTTGCATCGCGATCTCGTCCTGGGCGACGTCGGGGCGTTTCTTTTCGGCGGTTCGGCGATCAGATCGTCGATCGATTTGGTCGCGTTGGGATCTTCCGCGCCTTTGGTATCGAGAGGAACGACGGGCATTTCGTCGATGGTCGGATCGTCGGTCTTGGTGATGGCGTTCTTGATCAGCAGTTCGTTCAGCCGCAGGGTGGCGCGCGCCACCGTGAGGTCGCCTTCGCTGGTAGCCACGTCCGACTCGTCCTTGGTGACCTGCATGGCCGGAATCGCGTTCAGATCAAGCTGCTTATGGTCATCGGAAAGAGTCTTCTGCGCAAAGGTGAGCAAGCGCTCCTTGACCTGCTCGTCCTGGTAGGCGTTTACGAGATCCCAATAGATGTTTTCGACCTGGGTGACGGTCGCAATCACCTGGGCGCGAAAGGCAAGATCGGTGATCTGGAGGTTCTTCCTGGCGATGTGCATGTAGCGCTCGTTGGTGGACAAACCGAAGCCGGCGAGCAACTGCTGCGTAATCTGCAATTGGAAATTCGAAAAGAGCTCGGGATTGATGGCATAGTACGGGCTGTTGTTGGCGAGGCGCTGGCCCTCGTAATTGACGGTCACGTTCGTGCCCAGTGGGAAACGACTGGGTGTAATTCACCAGACCCTCGATGGTGTTCTGCTTGAAGAGAGGGACACCTACCTGGAATTGGTTGGTCTCCTGGATGACGGTGTGATCGACGAAGCCTCTGAAGTTCAGGAAAGGATCGAAGGAACTGACCGCGGTTCCGGCGCCGAGTGTCGAGGTCACGATGCCGCCCGCGCCGGCAGCAGCCGATCCGGAACTCGCGCCGCCGCCGCCACCGCTGCCGCCGCCGAAGCCGCCCTGCGTGGAGGACTGCACAATGCCGGTGTTGACGCCGTTGGCGCTGCCGCCGGCCTTGGTGCGCGCATAGTCGGTTTGCGCGATGGGAAAGTTATAGCGGAAGTAAGCGAGATCGAGATTGTTCTCGATGGCGAGAGCGATGGCATCGTGCAGCGAAATGTAGAGCTTTCCGTCGCGGATCAGGTTTTGCAGGCGCGGCGAGTTGGTCAGGTCCAGCGGCGGCGCGTCGCTGGGCCGGTAGGGCGAAAGTGGATTGTGCGAGTGCGGCAGTTCCACGTGAAATGGCTGCTGCGGGTGCGACCGACTGGCGTTCCATCGCCTGCATCTGTTGCGCCAGCGTAGGTGCCGGCGTCGGCTGCGCCGTTGCGTGGCGGGCGTTGGAGTCTCCGGGACCGGCTGCGAAGTGGCGGGCGCGGATTGCGCCTGCGGGGGCTTCGATTGCCATGGCCAGGTTCATCTGCAATAACAGGATGGCGAGCGACCGCGTGCATACGCGTGCGCGCCGACTTGGTTCGGAGAGATGCGTGAACCGAATTTGACTTGACTGGAATTGGGTGCCTGTCACGCCTTGACCTCCGCGGGGTTTGTGACCGACTTCATCGCGCGTGAGCCAGCCGTCGTGCAGTTCGAGAATGCGTGAACCGTAGCGCGCGTTCTCTTCGGAA
Organism: uncultured Acidobacteriaceae bacterium; assembly: GCA_963737665.1. Classification (GTDB taxonomy): domain Bacteria; phylum Acidobacteriota; class Terriglobia; order Terriglobales; family Acidobacteriaceae; genus Telmatobacter. Next base: position 91,054 of record CAVTTW010000007.1, on the reverse strand, counting down.
TGCGTGACCTGCACGATCGTGGTCCCCTGCGCGTTCAGTTCGCGGAACAGGTCCATGATTTCGCGCGCCTGCGTGGAGTGAAGATTGCCGGTGGGCTCGTCGGCCAGCAGCAGCGCAGGCGCATGCACGACGGCGCGCGCGATGCCGACCAGCTGCTGCTGACCGCCGGAGAGTTGATTGGGAAACAGATCCTTCTTGGCCACGATCTGAAAGCGGTCGAGAATGTCGGCGACCATGCCCTGGCGTTCTTTCGAAGGAAGGTTCTTGTAGGAGAGCGGCAGGTCGATGTTCTCGGCGACGGTGAGGTCGTCGAGCAGGTGATAGCTCTGGAAGACCATGCCGATGCGCTGGCGGGCGAGGTCGGCGCGCTGCTTGCGATTGAGCGCGTGCACCGGGGTTTCGCCAAACCAGTACTCGCCCAGCCAACTGTCGTCGAGCAGGGCAAGCACGTTGAGCAGCGACGACTTCCCTGCCCCTGAGGGGCCCATGACGGTGACGAACTCGCCCTCGCGAATGGTGAGACGAGATGCGGCGCAACACCCAGGTTTCGGTGTGGCCGGTCTTGTAACTGCGTTCCACGTTTTTGAGATCGATCATGATGTTTTCATTACTCCGTTTTCAAGAATCCAACTGCGAATCAACTGCCTGACAGATCGTCACTCGCTGCGTAACGCCTTCATGGGTTCCACGCGCGGCAGCCCGATGTGCCGGCAGCCAACTGGCCAGTAAGGATGCGCGCTAGCAGAACCGATGGAAACAGCCCCGACAGCGGGTAGATCCATTGAGCCGACTCCGTAAAGTGTGCTCTGCATGGCGCGGCCCACGAAGTACGCGCCGACGAGGCCCAATGCCCAGTCCGAGAAGCGCCAGGGCAAAGGCTTCTTTAAGGACCAGATTCACCACCCGCTGCGGCTTGCGCCCAGCGCCATGCGCAAACCGATCTCATGCTCCCGCTGCGCGACGGTGAAGGCCATGACGCCATAGATGCCTACCGCCGGCCAGCAGCAGCGCAACGGCGGCAAATGCGGACATAGAGGGTCATGGTGAATCGATCGCCGGCCAGCATCAGGCTCTTGACTTCTTCCATGGTGCGCGGCTCGGCAAGGGCAATCTGCGGATCTACCGCGTGCACCGCGGCGGCGATGCTCTTGCTCATCAGCAGCGGGATCGCCCGCGGTGCGAACGCCGATGTTTGCCGAAGGCCAGGGAATCTGCCAGAAGGGGATGTCGATCTCGGGAAAGTCTTCGCCGGAAGCCGCCCGCGCGCACGTTGTGAAAGACGCCGACGATCTGCCAGGTGACTGTAAGGGCCGAGCTTGGTGACGCCGGGAATCAGTTCTTCAACGTTGATTCGCTGCTGCAGCGGGTCTTTGCCCTTGAAGATACTTGTGCACAAATTCTTCATTGACCATGGCGACATGCACGCTGCCGGCATTGTCCTGGTCAGTGAATGCGCGGCCGCGCGTGATCTGAATGCCGTAGGTCTTGAAGTAGTCGGGCGTGACCATGCCGAACGCCGAGCCCGGCCGCTGCGAGGGATCGGCGAACTCCGGCTGGCCCGCAATGGTGAACGGCATGCCGAAGCCCGCTCCCTCTAAGGGAAGTCCGACCGACACCGAAGCATCGAGAACGCCCGGAACAGACTTTGATGACTGGTCAGCATCTGCTGGTAGTAGAGCCGTGATGAGCGCGGGATCCTTGGGCCGTGCATCGGGAACGGGAAGAAAGAACGTCTGAATATGGACAGTATTGACGCCGAGATCGACCCGGGTGAGATTCCAGAAGCTGTGAATGGCGAGCCCGGCGCCAGTCAGCAGGGCGAGCGCCAGGGCGAACTCACCAATGACCAGCACCGCGACGCAAGCGATGGCGTCCCGCGCCGGTTCCTGACGGCCGCCTTCCTTCAATGCATCGGCCGGATCGACCCGGGTGGCATACCAGGCCGGAGCAGCAGCCAAACAGCAGACCCGCCAGCGTAGATGCCGCAAACGTGAACAACAGAATGGGAAGGTTCAAGCTGAGATCTGAGCTTCGGAGGGCAGCGTGTCCTGGGGCATGATTGCCATCAGCCAGCGCAGACTCAGCGCGCCGACTCCGACCCCCACGATGCCGCCGATCAGGGCCAGCAGCAGATTTTCGGTCAGGAACTGGGTGAAGATATCCTTTCGCGTCGCGCCGAGAGACGATACGAATCGCAATCTCCTTTTGCCGCGTCGTTCCCTTCGCGAGCAGCAGATTGGCCACGTTGACGCAGGCGATCAGCAGACACAAAGCCGACAGCCCCCAGCAGCATCCACAGGTCTGGATCCGCTCCTTGGGCAGAAAGTCGTTCTTCAGCGGTTCAACGATTGCGCCCCATCCCTTGTTGCTCTTGGGAAATGCCTGCGCGATGTTGGCCGTCACGTTATCCATGTCGGCCTGTGCCTGCTTGATGGTTACGCCAGGCTTGAGGCGGCCCATGGCGAGCAGCCAATGGAAGTCGTGATTGAGCTGTTCGGGTTTGAAGACCAGTGGCACGATCAACCACTGATTGAGCCGGTCGGGCATGCCGGGCGCCAAAACGCCGACCACGGTATACGGCGTGCCGTCGATCTTGAGTTGTTTGCCGACGATGTTGGGGTCGGAGCCGAGACGTCTCCAAAGCTTGTTGATCAGCACTACGACTCGTTCTTTCCCGGCGACTCCCTCCTCGGGAAGAAAATCGCGGCCGTACTGAAACTTCACGCCCATCATCTTGTACATGCCCGGTGTGGTGAACTGGCCTTCCACGTATTCAGGCTGGTCCTTGGTGGCGAGGTTAAAGCTACCGCCGGTCCAGGCGTTCAGGGCCTGGAAAGACTTGCTTTGGTTCCGCCAGTCCACATAATCCTGCGCGGCTATGCCGTTGCGATCACCTTGGATCTTGGACCATACGATCACCAGTTGGTCCGGTTCCGGGTAAGGCATGGGTGCCAGCAAGGTGGCGTAAACCACGGTGAAGATGGCTGTATTGGCCCCGATGCCCAGGGCCAGGGTAAGCACCGCCGTCAGAGCGAATATCGGCGACTTCACCAGCTGCCGGAGCGCGTAGCGAAGGTTTCGCATGATCATCGACATGTTCGGCACCTCTCCTCGCCCAACCAACTACTCGGTGCGCAGCGCGCGCATGGGCTGCACGGCGGCGGCGCGCCGCGCAGGAATCGCAGCGGCTAACGCGACCATGACCGCGGTGAGTGATACGGCAGTAAGCAGGGTGAGCGGATCGGCAGCGGTCACGCCATAAAGCTGGCTTCGGAACAGGCGCGCCAGGGCGACCGTTGAGGGCAGCGCAATCACGGTGGCAATGGCAGCGATGATCAGCATCTCGCGCAATACCAGGCCGACAACGCTGGAGCGCTGCGCGCCCAGAGCAAGGCGCACCCCGATCTCGCGTGTGCGCTGTTCAGTGGAGTAGGCAAGCACGCCATAGAGGCCGACCGCGGCGAGCACCAGCGCCAGCGCCGAGAAACCGATGGCGAGGAAGGCCAGCGCGCGCTCATCCGAAGCGCTGCGATCCACCTGGTCCTCCATGGTGTGGAGACCGTCGACGACCAGTGTCGGATCGAGTTGATGCATCGATTGCCGTATCGCGGCCTCGACGGTTTCCGGAGGCTGCGTGGTGCGCAGGTACATGTCGACGCCATTGGGATGATTTTGCTGCAGGTAAGGCTGATACACCGCCTCGCCCTATGGGCGTGCGCAGATCGGAGTGCTTGATGTCCCCAACGACGCCAACGATGGTGATGGGAAATTTGTCTTCGCCTCCGCCTTCGGCGATCTGCCGGCCCAGGGCATTCTGCGGAGTTCCGTAAAAGCGCTTGGCTATGGACATATTCACCACCGCAACCTCGGGCTGACCCTTGGTGTCCGCGGCGGTAAATTCCCTGCCCGCGAGGATTGGCTGGTGCAGGGTGGCGAAGTAAGCCGGTGTGATGCGCGGCTCCTCGAAGTGCATGTTCTCCTCTTCGCTGGGCTTGTATCCCTGTACGGAGAATGTGGATCGATTGTTATCGCCTCCCAGTTCGGGGTCGGTGGTGCCGGCGACCGACGTGATGCCCGGGATGCGGTCGAGGGTTTCGATGGCGCTGGTGATGATCTGCGGTGTACGGTCTTCGCCATAGCCGGAGCTGGTGGGATCAAGAGTGAAGGTGAGCAGATGGCTGACTTCAAAGCCCACTTGCTGCTGGCGGAGATTATCGAATGTGCGGACGAACAGACCCGCGCCGCCAAGCAGCATGACGCTGAGGGCGATCTGCGCACCGACCGCGATCTTGCGGAAGCGCTGCGAGCCCCTGGAAGCGGTTCCGGCATTCTGACGCAAGGTGTCAGCCAGGTCGGGACGCAGGAAATGAAGCACCGGAGCGATGGAGAACAGCAGGCTGGCGATGACCGAAACGCCCAGCGTGAAGAACAGAACGCGCGCATCGATGGAAGTGGCGTAAGGCTCGCTGCCGGGATCGGAGCTGGTCATGAGGCGAACCAGAATGCGGGCAACAACCGGCGCCAGCCCCAGACCGGCAACCGCGCCCGCGAAGCCGAGCAAGCCCCCCTCGACCAACAATTGCGAAACGATGCGGCTGCGCTTCGCGCCCAGCGCGTAACGCATCGACATCTCGCGTGCCCGCGCCGAGGCGCGCAGCAAAAGCAGCGTAGCCACGTTGATGGCGCACATCGCCACCAGCAGGCCGGCCATGCTCATGAGAATGACGAGCGGCTTCTCCAGGTCGATGCGCCCGGGCGAGAATCCCTTGGAATCGTCGAGGACCTTGAGGTGCGAGTTATCGAGAAAATTCTTCTTGAAACGCTCGGACTTCGATTTGTAGAGGGAAAGCTCGTACGCGCGCAGCGAATGCCACAGCGGCCCGAGGCTGGCCTCCGCCTGTGCCCTGCTCACGCCGGGCTTGAGGCGCGCGACCAGAGTAAGAAAGACCGATTGATGATTGTTGAGGTCATCGCGCGGCGCCATCCAGGGCATGGCCACTTCAACCATGCTCATGGGAACAAAGACGCCGGGCTTATAGCCGCCGATGGCCGAGTCGAAATTCTCCGGCGCCACTCCCAGGATGGTGAACGTGTGGCCGTTGATCAGCACTGTTTGCCCGACGACGTCGCGCGATGCGCCGAAGCGTGACTTCCAGTACCCATAACTCAGGACCACGACGGGATTCGAGTTCTTGACCGTGTCGTCCTGCTGTGTGAACAGGCGTCCCGCAGCCGGCCTGAGGCCCAGCAGCTGGAAGTAGTTGCCGGTAACGACCTCGGTGTCCTTTCTTTCCGCCTGGTTGCGCCAGGACACGCCGGCATCGGTCTTGTCCGCCGCGAGAATCCCCTCGAAGACCTGATTCTGATCGCGCAGGTCCTTGTACATCGGGTACGAGAAGTAGTTCTCGTGGCCTTCGCTATTGCCGCCGAAGCTGCTCATCGAGCCGGAGAATGCGCCGTTCCATTCAAAGCGCACCAGCTCCTTCGGTTTTTCGACCGGCAGCATGCGCAGCAGCACCTGGTCAAACAGCGTGAAGATGGCGGCATTCGCGCCGATGCCCAGAGCCAGCGTCAGCACCACGGTGACCGTGAAGCCGGGCGACTGGCGCAACTGGCGTAACGCGTAACGAATGTCCTGGTAGAGCGAATTCATCTATGACCTCTCGGAGACGGGTTATCAGTCGCGCAGGGTTTGATCATTCGGTGCGCAGGGCTTGCATCGGTTCGATAGAAGCGGCACGGCGCGCGGGCACCCAGCTCGCGGCCATTGCGGCGATAAAGATGGCACATGCGGCCATACCCGCGGCCTCTGCGCCGTTCATGATCATGGCTTGCGTGTTGCTGCGGCCATCGATGCCCGCATCGGATAGCAAATGATTGAGGACGGGACGAACCAACCACCCCGCAGCCAGTCCGAGCGCGACGCCGATCGGAAACAAGAACCAGGCCGCGCCGGAGAAATGCGCGAGAATGTTGACACGATCCGCGCCGAGCGCCATGCGCACGCCGATCTCGCGCGTTCGCTGCGACACCTGGTAACTGAGCAGCCCAAACAATCCGATCACCGTCAGCATTAAAGCGAAGGCGGAGAATCCTGCCGCGAGCAGCGAGAAGAAGCGCGGCTCCTGAATGGTGGCATCGATCACAGCCTGCATGGTGGTGAAACGGGCGATGGGGATCTGCGGATCGGCGTTCGCGACCGCGTGCTGGGCGGCGGCCGCAAGATCGACATGGGCGGCGGTGCGAATGGCAAACGAAGTGGGATACCAGCCATTGATGATGCCGGTGAACTGGTCGGAAAGCTGCGCCATGGGCGCGTAGAGAACGATATCGCCGGTTTCGACGAGGGAGTGCGTGTGGGTATCGGCGGCGACTCCGATGATGCGCCAGTTCTGCTCGTTGCCGACGCGGAACGATTCGCCGATGGGCGAGCGTCCGGGCCAGTAGCGCCGCGCCGCGGTCGTCACTGATAACGATGACCCGGTCTGTGCCCGCACGATCGCGGTCGTCGATATCGCGACCGGTCAGCAATGGAATGCCCATGGTCTGGAAGTATCCAGGCGTCACGGTGCGGAACTCGATCACCTGCCTGCAGATCGGGATGATTCATGGGATAGCCGCCCATATTGAGTCCGTGGTCGAGAGGCAGTCCGTTGATGGCCGCGGCGCGGTCGACGCCGGGCTGGTGGCGCAGTTCGTCGAGTACAGCACTGACGAACTGCGTGGTGTGCCTGGTGTTCGCGTACGCGATCACCCTTGAGCGCGACCTGAAAGACGGAGAGCTGTTTTGGCTCCACTCCCGAGGGCACGGAGCGCAGCTTGGAGAAAGGTCCCCATCAGCACGGAGGCCGTGGAGAGCAGCACCATGGAGAGTCCCACCTGGGCGACGATCAGGGCGCGCGAGACCCGAGCATGTGAAACGGTTTCGCCCAGAGAACCGCCGCCGAGCCGGGTCTCGCGTCCGGCTTGACGCAGGATCAGCAGAGCGGGAAGCAACGAGAAGACACTGCTCGCGAGGAGGGCGACGGCAAGCACGGCCGCAGAGAGAAGCCACGGGTTGAGTTCGCCACGCAAAGTGGGAATCGCAAGCGGAGCGGAGTGGAGCAAAAGGCGTGTCGCACCTCGCGCAACCATGACTCCGACGACGCTGCCGCCGAGCGCCAGCAGCAAGCCTTCGCAGACCAGCAGGCGGACAAGCTGGGCACGCGTCGCTCCGAGCGCGGAGCGCACCGCGATCTCGCGCCAACGGCGCATGGAACGCGCCATCATCAGACCGGCGAGGTTGAAGCAGGCAACAAGCAGCACCGCCAGCACCGCCCCCATCACCGTCAGCAGACTGCGCCGTACCTGGCTCACCAGCACATCCTGCAGCTTCCATACGCGGAACTGATGCAGCGCGTGTCCATGATCGAACCAAAGCTTGTAGCTGGGGAAACGCTGGTAGAAGGGCTGTTCAAGGGCGGTAAGATGCTGCTGGACCTGGGTGAGCGAGACGTCGGGGCGCAGGCGGCCGATCATCTCGTAGTTATCGCCATCGTAGCCTGGATCTTTGGGGCTGAGTTGCAGAGGGATCCAGGCATCCGGCGCGGTAAAGACGCCGGACTGAGTCTCCGCGGTAGCCGCAAAGGTGGCGGGCATGACGCCGATGACGGTGAACGTCTCCTGGTTGATGCGAACGGCGCGACCGACGATGGCGGGATCGCTCGAGAACACGCGAGTCCAGAGGCCGTGGCTCAGAATCGCCGTATGGCCGCCTCCGGGACGGTCTTCATCCGCGGTGAAGGTGTGGCCGAGGGCGGGCTGCGCGCCAAGGGTGCGGAAGTAGCCTTCCGAGACGCGCAGCGACGTGATCTGGGCCGCGCGGCCGTTGTCCATGGACAGGTTGACGGGAGCAGCGCCATCGTCCATCACCGCGACCGAGGAGAACTCCTGCATGTTGTCGCGCAGGAAGTCGGCCGACATCCCGGTCTGCTCGGCATTCGGCTTGTCGTGGGGAAACGTGAGCGCGAGACCCACCAGATGGCCTGGATCGCTATACGGCAAGGGCGCGAGAAGGACGCTGCGAATGACGCCGTATACGGCCGCCGTCGCGCCGATGCCGAGCCCGAGCGTCAGCATCGCGGTGATCGCGAAGCCCGGCGATCGCCGCAACTGGCGCCATGCAAAGCGCGTATCCTGCATCAGTTCATTCATCTGCTTCTCCTCTCTCCTCCATCGCAAAGCGGTCACTCGGTGCGCAGGGCCTGCATGGGGTCCACTGAGGCGGCGCGGCGCGCGGGTATGAGCGACGCCGCCAGCGCAAGCGCAAAGATACTGAGCGCGGCCAGTACCAATACCAGCGGGTCGAGCGGGTCCACTTCAAAGAGCATCGAGCGCATGAGCCGGGTGGCAAAGACGGCGGCAATCGCCCCGATGCCGCAACCAGCAAGTCCCAGCCGCGCGCCCGACAAGAGAATGAGGCGCATGACGCTGGAACGCTGCGAGCCCAGGGCCATGCGAATGGCCATCTCCTGGGTGCGCAGCGCGGCCGAAAATGCAATGACGCTGTAGATGCCGAGCACCGCGAGCAACACCGCGGCGAGGGCGAAGCTGGAAATGATGGCGGTGTTGAAGCGTTGCGGCGCCTGTCCTTCAGCAACAACCTTGTCCATCGACTCAACCTGCGTCAGTGGCAGCTGCGGATCGAGAGAACGTACGGCGCCGCGCAGGGCTTCCGCCATCTGATCGGGCGGCAGGGCGCTGCGGAGCACGATGGAGCCGTATGTGCCGGTCAACATGTCGGGTGTGGCAAACATCCCCAGGGCGGACTTCCATTGGCTCGCCGGCTGGTAAAACTGGGGCCGGGTCGCCTGATCCGCAGTTCCCTGCTTGATGTCGCCGATCTCGCCGACGATCGTCATCCAGGGTAGAGGCGTCTCCCGGACGCCGATGTGGATCCGCTTGCCGATGGGATCCTGGCCGGGCCAGAAGTGCTCCGCAAAGGTGCGATTGACAACCACGACGAGCGGCGCGCCGTTGCGATCGGCTTCGTTGAATGTGCGTCCGCGCAGGAGCGGAATGGCCGCGGCTTGAAAGTAGTTCCCCATGATCTGCGCAGGCCAGGCCGCATTCAACTCCTGACCTTTGGGCGGAATATAGCCCTCGGGAACAATGCCGGTGTTGTTGTCGATACCGGCTCCGGGCAGCGTAGTGGTGATGCCTGTGGCCTGCACGCCGGGCAGTTGCTGCAACTTGCCGAGCAACATGCGATTGAACGCGTCAACCGAAGTCTGCGTTGAGTACTGCTGCCGCGGAAGGGCATAGGAAGCCGTCAGCAAATGATCGGTGCGGAAGCCCATGTCGACCGCGCGCAGTTTTTCGAAGCTGCGCAGGAGCAGGCCGGCCGCGGTAAGGAGCACGAGGGAGACGGCCAGTTCGGCGATCACAAGTGCTGACCTGAGCCGCGCATGTCCGCTGCCCGACGTGCCGGTGCGTCCGCCTTCCTTCAAACCATCGTTGAGGCCGGTGCGAGCCGCCGCGATGGCGGGCAGCAGCCCGCAGAGAAGACCGGTGATCACTGCAAGCGCGATGGAAAAGCCAACCACGGGCCAGTCGAGGCCAATGGAGCTGATGCGAGGAAGGGTTTCGGGAAGGAGGCTGATGCCCGCCCGCAGTGCGATGGAGGCCAGAGCGAGACCAAGGAGGCCCCCGGCGACGCTGAGAGTGAGGGACTCAATGAGGCTCTGCCGCAGGACTGCGGCTCCGTTGGCGCCGAGGGCGAGACGGACGGCGATTTCGCGGCGACGGCGAATCACGCGTACCAGCAACAGGCCGGCGAGATTGGCGCAGGCGATAAACAGAACCACTGCCACGGCCAGGAAAAGCGTGCGCACCAGCGGCCGCGCTTGCCCCACCGTATTCTCGTCCAACCCCTGGACGACCGAACGGATGCGCAGGCTGGCCATCGCCGCGGGGAAGCCGCGCATGATCTGCTCGGCTACCCGCTGCACATCCTGCTGTGCCTGCGCCGTGCTTACCCCCGGCTTGAGACGGCCGACCATCTGGAAGTTCCAGCTGCCCGCGCCCTGCACAATCTCACCCTGGGTAAAGCTCATGGGGACCCAGAATTCGCTGCGGTTCAATTGCCCTGGGACGAGAGGAAATTCGAAGTCGCGCGGCATGACGCCAATGACCTGGTAGGGCTTGCGATCGAGCAGCAGCGTGGCCCCCAGCGCGTGTTCATCGCCATGAAAGCGGCTGCGCCACATCGCGTAGCTGAGGACGGCTACCTGTGCACGTCCCTCGTCCTCCTGGGGAGTGAAAACCCGGCCCAACCGGGGTGATACCCCGAGGGTGGTGAAGACGGCGGCAGTGAGGCGCGATGCGTTGACCTGCGCCGGCTCGCCTGCGCCGGACAGCTCGTAGCTGGTCTGGTTATAAGCCCCCAAGCTTGAGAAGCTGCGCGTTTCGCGGATGTACTGGAGAGCCTCCACTGCCGGGACGGATGGGCTTGTCATCCCGGTGCCGTCCAAGGTATCGCCCACGACGACAAGATGCCGCGGATCGGCGAACGGCAAAGGCCGCAGCAACACGCCCTCGACGATGGAGAAGATCGCCGTGCTGGCGCCGATGCCGAATGCCAAAGTCAGCACCGCGGTGGCCGCAAAGCCTGGCGCCTTGCGCAACTGCCGCAGGGCAAAGCGAAAATCGCGTCCCATGTGAATCATCACCTTCTTCTCCTCACTTCGGGAAAATGCTTCAATTCGTTATTCCGTTCTCAGAGCGCGCATGGGCTCGATCGACGCCGCGCGGCGCGCCGGAATAAATCCCGCAAACAAAGCACACACCGCCAGCACCACGGTTGCGGCAATGAACGCAACCGGATCGTAGGCCTTCACGCCATAAAGCTGGCTGGCCATAAGATGACCTGCAAACAACGCCGCAGGGACCCCCAATGCGAGGCCAAGGCCGATTTGCAGCAACACGCTCTGCAGCACGATGCGCACCACGCTGCTGCGGCTGGCGCCCAGGGCCATCCGGATTCCGATCTCGCCCGTACGGCGCGCGACAAAGTAGGACATCACGCCATACAAGCCGATGGAGGCGAGAATCAGCGCCAATATCCCGAACAGGCTGGTCAAACGGGCCACCAGCCGCTCCTCCGTAAAGTTGCCCGCCACCTGCGCATCGAAGGGACGAAGGTCCAGCACGGTCAGATTGGGATCGACACCGGCCAGCGTCTGCCGGATCAGTTCCTCCGCGTTGGCCTGCGGGTGATTGAAATCAAGGATGATGGAGTTGATGAACATCGACTGGGTTTCGCCGCTCTTCATCGCGTCTTCCTTGTAAATGTTGAGCTGCTGGGTCAGCGGGCGCAGAAACACGGGCCTCACCGCCTCGCGAGGATTGTTCATTTTGAAGTCGTGGAAGACGCCGACAATCTCGAAACTGCCTGAGTACTGGGGAAAGTCGATCCCGAAGTGCTGACCCACCGGATCCTTATCCGGGAAGAACCGCTTGACGAAGGCCTGGTTGACGATCGCGACCTGCGGCGAAGAGGCGGTGTCCTGCTCGGTGATGCCGCGCCCGCGAATGACCGGCACGCCGACCGCGTCAAGAAATTGCGGGCTCACCCGGTCCCACGTCGATCCGCAGTTGGTGTTCGGCCCCGGCGCGGGATGCCCCTGCTGAATCACGCATTCCCCCCAGTTGTCGCCTTCGAGGGGGCTGTACAGGGCAAGTCCCACGTTTTTCACGCCCGGCAATGCGGAGAACCGATCCTGAATTTCGCGGTACAGCGAGGGGACGCGGTCGATGGTATAACCGGCGCCCGACGGATCGAAGTGCAATACGTAGCGGTTCTCTGTAGCAACCCCGAACTTTTGGTCTTCGAGGTTGGCCAGAGTTTTGGTCATGAGGATGGCGCCCGCGAGCAGCACCAGTGAGAACGCCGCCTGGATCACGACCAGAGCCATCTGCGGGAGCGAGGAGCGATCGCGCGTGGACCGGTTGGCGCCGCGCAGAACCTCGGCGGGTTGCGCATGAGCAGAGAGCCATGCGGGGCCGACTCCGAATAGAATTCCGGTCACCAGAGAAACGCCGAAGGCAAAGGCCAGAATCGCCAGCGAAGGACTGGCGTTGATGGGAAGGTTGCGCGCATCGGGAAAGGCCAGCGCAAGAATGGTGCGCGAGCCAAGGTAAGCGATCACCAGCCCTACCAGGCCTCCAATGCAGCTGAGCAGCACGCTCTCCGTGAGGATCTGGCCGATGACGCGGTGGCGGCCTGCGCCCATAGCCATGCGAATCGCGACGTCGGCTCGCCGCGTGGTGGCGCGCGCCAGCACCAGGTTGGCAATGTTCGCGCAAGCGATGAGCAGCACCACCGAGGAGAGGATCATGAGCATCTTCAGCCCTGAGCCGGTCTCCTCCTGCAGGGTCTGGATGCCGCCGCCGCCCGGGGTCAGAACGACATGCTGCCGGGGAATGATGCTTGTCCCGCCATTGGCCGTCAGCAGTGGACGGGAATACAGCCATTGGCGCAGCGCCATGCTGAGTTTGGTCTGCAGCGCCGGGATGCTGGTTCCAGGCCGAACCCTTCCGATGGGATAAAGCCAGTGAGATTCCTGATGGTGCAGGATGGCGCTGTCGCCGCGCAGATACGGTTCGCTGTTCAGCGGCATCCAGAAATCGGGTGGATTGTCGCTGACACGGTCGCCAAAGAAGCCCGGAGGCGTGACCCCGATGACCGTGTAGGGCTTGGTCTGAATGTAGATGGTTGATCCGATGATGGAGGAATCACCCGCGTACTCGCCCTGCCATGCCCTGTAGCTGAGGACCGTTGCCGGCGCGGAGCTGGGGGTATCGTCATTCTCGCTCAGCATGCGGCCCAGGTAAGCATTCATGCCCAGGGTGGCAAAGTAATTGCCGGAGACAAATTCACCCCGCAGAGGCTTGGGCAGTGCGTTGCCGCGGCGAACGCTCCACGTCGCCCCGCCGGCCTGCACAGCGGCGAGTTGCTCGAACTCCGGCGCAGCGCCTTTCAGGTAAAGGTAGAGATCGGTCGAGAATATGGAGAAATCGCCGGTCTGCCCGGCATCTTCCGGAAAGCCGCCGTCCACACAGCATTGCCCCTTGTCGCCGATCCGGTACAGCTGCGCAGGATCAGCTACCGGCAGCGAACGCAGCAGGATGCCCTGCACCAGGGTAAAGATCGCAGTATTCGCGCCGATGCCCAGTGCGAGCGTAAGGACGGCCGTGATCGTGAACCCCGGGGACTTCCGCAGTTGCCGTATCGCATATCGCAAATCCTGGAGCAATGCCTGCACCTCAACCCTCCTGAAATCTCTCTGCAACTGACCGCCCTGCAACTGACCGGCGGCAGCCCTCAGCTTGGTTCTTATTCGTTCGTTCGCATTGCGGTGATGGGGTCAAGCCGAGAAGCCCGATAAGCCGGAATCAGGCTGGCGAGACAGGCGACCGTCATCAGGACCACAGAAACCGCCACAAACGTCGGCGCATCGAGGGTCCGCACCCCGAAGAGCATCCCGGACAAGATGCGAGTCAGAAACACGGCAACGGCAAGTCCAAGAATCAGGCCCACAGACGAAAGCACCAGGCCGCGCTTCAGAATGAGTACGAGCACTTCGCCGCGCTGCGCGCCAAGCGCGATGCGCAATCCCAGCTCTGTCGTGCGCTGCGCGACCATATAGCTGAGCAGCGCGTAAAGCCCCACCGCCGCCATCAGCAAGGCAAGACCGGCAAACGTGCTCAACAGGACGGCTTGAAACCTCTGCTGCGCCGTAGTGCGCGCAAGTTCATCGCTATAGGGATGCAGCCGGTATACGGGAAGGCCGCGGTCCAGCGCGGCAACCGTCGACAGACCATGTTTTCGTAGGCCGCCGGGGAGCCGTCCACACGCAGAGCCACGGCTGGAGGGGCGACCGGAGCCTGCTCGATGGGTATGTAGTACTCCGGCTGGGCACTCTCGGTGAGGGTCGCGCGCTTGACATCACCGACCACGCCTACGACTTCCCGCATGGGCGGAGTGGTTCCCTCACCCAGGCCGGAGCGCATGTGCTGTCCAATCGGATCCTCGCCCGCGAAGTACTTGCGCGCAAAAGCTTCATTGACCATAACCACGGCGGGAGAGCGCCGATCATGCTCCTGCGGGCTGAAGAACCGTCCGCGGCGCAGAGGGATGCGCAGCGTTTGAAAAAATTCGGGAGCTACGAGACTCACGCGTTCGCTCGGTTCGTCACCGGCAGCGACCGGCTTTCCCGCAATCGAAAAGGAGATGCGGATGTTGCCCCCGGTGAGCGGCAGCGGGAACGCTGCGGTCGCGGCCTTCACCCCGGGCTGCGCCTTGAGCCGCGCCAGCAGCTCGTTGAAGAATGCCACGCGCCGCTCGTCCGTGTAACGCGCATCGGGCGTCGCAATGCGGAAGGTCAGCAGATGACTGGGGTCGAAGCCCGGATCGGTGTTCATGATGCGTTCGAAGCTGCGCAGGAGGAGCCCGGCTCCGGCCAGCAGGATAAGTCCCAGCGCGGTTTCACCGATGACCAGCGAAGAGTGCAGCAGATGTTGCCTTCGCCCGGAGGTGACCGTGCGCGCGCTTTGGCGCAGGGCCGTGGCGGGCGCAAGCCTTGACATGCGCCACGCCGGAACGACGCCGAAGAGCATGCCCGTTGCCGCCGATGCAGCCAGGGCAAAGAGCAGCACCGGACCGTCCACTGCGATCGCCTGGGCGCGCACCAGCGCAGCCGGGAGGAACGAGGGGACCACTTTGACCAGGGCCGCCGCCAGCAGCGTTCCGAGCACGCCGCCACAAAGCGACAGGGCAAGAGCCTCGACCATCAACTGGCGCAGAAGCCGGATCCGGCTGGCGCCCAGCGCGGCCCGAACGGAAAGCTCGGTAGCGCGCCGGCTGGCCCGGGTCAACAGCAGGCCGGCCGCATTGGCGCACGCGATGAGCAGCAGCAGGCCAACCGCGGCGGAGAGAATGCGCAGCGGCTGGCGGACATCCCCCACCAGCGATTCGGCGGCTGGAGTGAGTTGAACCGCAAGCATTTCCTTGTCATCGTCGGGATAGCGAGCAGCCAGTGCGCGCTGCAGCACCATCATCTCGGCACGCGCCTGCTGGAGCGACACACCATCGCGCAGGCGTCCCACCACATCAAGCTGGTTGTACCCGCGCTGGGTGGTCGATGGTTCAGAACCTTCGGCGTCGTGCGCCAGCGTCACCCAGACCTGCGCATCGGGCGCATTGAGTGGATAGACAAATCCTTTTGGCATGACGCCGGCCACGGTATATGTCTCTTCATCGAGACGAATGTTTTGGCCAAGAACATCGGGCCTTCCCCCGAACCGCGTCTGCCACAGCCCGTAACCGATGATCACGGAGCGATTGCCGGCGCGCTCATCCTCGCGGCGAAAGTCACGGCCCAGAACCGGGGCGATTCCAAGCGTGGAGAACAGATTGGAGCTGACCATGACTCCGGTTCCACGCGTAGCAGGACCATCACCCACGCCCCGCGATGGTAAATCCCTCTGCCTTGTAGCACGCGAGTGACTGCGAAGCTCCTGGTTCTGCGACCGCCAGTCGAAGAAGTTGGGATAGGACGTCTCGTTGATCCGCACTCCGCCGCCGGCAACCGTTTCCACGTTTTCGATGTCAACCAGCCTGTCGGGGCGCGGGAACGGCAGGGGCCGCAGCAGCACGGCATCGACGATCGAGTAGACCACCGTAGCCGCGCCGATGCCCAGCGCCAGCGTCGCGATGACGGTCACCGCAAAGCCGGGCATTCTGCGCAGCTGCCGAAGCGCGTAGCGAAGGTCCTGGAACAAAGCCGGCATATCGTCGAACTCCTATTCTGTTCGCAACGCTTGCATGGGATCGACCGAGGCCGCGCGCCGCGCCGGAAGAAAACACGCGATCAATGCGACCGCACACAGGACCGCGCCCACCGTGACAAAGGTCAACAGGTCGCTGCTGCCCACGCCGAACAGCATGCTGCGCAGAAATCGGGTAACCAGCAGAGACGCCACCACTCCCGCCGTCAGTCCGCAAACGGTGAGGATCAATCCCTGGCGCATCACATCGCTGAAGATGGCGCTCTTCCCAGCACCCAGGGCAATGCGGATACCAATCTCATGAGTACGCTGCCGGGTGGTATACGACACAACCCCGTAAATCCCCACCGCGGCCAGAAACAAAGCCAGCAGCCCAAACGAACCAGCAAACGTGACGGCGATGCGCTCGAAGACGCTACCCGCGTGCATACTCTCCTGCAGCGTGGTCACGTTATAAAGGGGCAAGTCGCCGTTAAGACTGTGAATCGTGTTTTCCACGGCTGGCGCCATGGCAAGCGGCTCCCCCCTGGTGCGCACGTGCAGAATCACTTCATTTTCGTAGCGCTGCGTCAGCGGCAACAGGATCAGCGGGGTAGGATCGTAGATCAGCCGGCGGTACTTGGCGTTCGCCACCACGCCCACCACGGTCTTCCACCGGCCGTCGAGAACCCGCTTGCCGATGACGTTCTGTCCCGGCCAGTAGCGATCGACAAATGCCTGGTTTACCATCGCAACCGGCTGGGTGTCAGCTTTGTCCTGGTCGGTGAACTCTCGCCCTCTCAAGAGTGGAGTGCGCATCGTCGCCAGATAATTTGCTCCCACTAGGCCGCGATCCGCTTCCATGTCTTCGTGCATCCGGGGAACGTAACCCTCGGCCAGGACACCTTCCGAGTGAATCGTGAAACTCAGCGGAGAAAAGTCAGCCAGTGTAGCCGACAGCACGCCGGGCAGTTGCCTGACCCGTTCCACGACCTGGCGCTGAAATTCAGTGCCGGTCTTGTCGGTGTATCCCATCGGGCCGAGATCGAACGTAGCCACCAGGACGCGATCGGAATCGAAGCCCGGATCGGCCTGCTGCGCCTTGTTCAGACTGCGGACAAACAGTCCCGCGCACGTAAGCAGCAACAGCGAAAGCGCCACCTGCGCGATCACCAGCCCCGAAGTCAGACGCGACTTGTAGCGTCCGCCGGATGCATTCAGCGCCTCGTCCTTGAGGACAGCGCCGGGCGAGAGCCTCGACGCGCGCAGTGCCGGCAGCGCGCCGGCGATCACCGCCGTTATCAGGGAGACAAGAATTGTCGCCAGCATCACACGGCGATCGATCTCTCCGTAGATGGCCAGGGGTAGAGTCCTGATCGGAAAAAAGGAGGCGAGAGTTTGCGAAGTCCAGAATGTGGCACAGATCGCGACGGCCCCGCCAGCCAGCGCGATGAGCATATTTTCCAACATCAGTTGGCGCACCAGCGTCCAGCGGCCGGCGCCCATCGATAGGCGAATGGCAAACTCGCGGCGGCGGCCGACAGAACGCACCAGCAGCAAATTGGCGACGTTGGCGCAGGCCAGCAGCAGCAGCACTGTGGCCAGTGCGAGCAGAATCGGCAGCGTACCGGCCATGTACACGTTGGCGCCGAAAGGAGACCGCCACAGGGGATCGGTGGAGATCTGGTTGGCGCCGAGGTGGGGTTGAGGATACTGCGCAACGATGCGCTGCATCAGCACATTCAGTTCGTCATCGGCCTGGCGCGGAGCGATGCCGGGGCGCAGCACACCCAGCACATTGAGCCAGGAAGAATCCCGCCGGTCAATGCGGGCGCCTCCCCAAATCTCCCCGTCCAGCCCGAGGGGCAGAAAGATGTCTGCACGCAATCCGCTCTTGCAGCCCCGAAAGTCTTTGGGCGCGACACCGACGATCGTGTATGGATGCAGGTTGAGCTGAATCGTCTTGCCGATGATGGCGGGATCGCTGGCGAAGTGGCTTTGCCACAAGCTGTAGCTGAGCACCGCGATGGGCAGACCGGCGCGCTCGTTCACTTTGGAGGCAATCAGGGTGCGGCCGAGATACGGCCGCACTCCCAGCACCTCGAAGTAGTCGGCGGTCGCCAGCGCCCCGTAGATGCGCTCCGGCTGAGCCGATCCGGTGATGGATATGTAATCGTCGTGGTAGCCGATCAGCCCTGACAACGTCCGCGTGTTGGCGCGCAGATCCACAAAATCCGGATACGAGAACGGCGGGCTGGGATGCTCGCTGCGTTCGCCCCTCTGGATGGTGAGCATGTTGCCGGTATTCTTCGCACCGGGAATGGGATTGAAGAGCGTCGAACTGATCCAGCTCAGAATGGTGCTGTTGGCGCCGATTCCCAGTGCCAGCGTGAGGACCGCCGTGAGAGCAAAGCCGGGTGCGCGGCGCAACTGCCGCAGTGCGTAAAGTGTGTCGGCAAGCAGTCGATTCATCGCGTTTCTCCTTTCGTTCGGATCGGCCTCACATGTCTCACGGGGAAGTGGACGAGAGTCTATTCGGTACGAAGTGCTTGCATGGGTTCAACCGATGCCGCGCGCCGCGCAGGCACAAGTCCCGAGAGCAGCGCCGTCAACAGCAAAAATGCAGCAGCCGCGCTGTAGCTCACGGGATCCCACGGAGCCACTCCCACCAGCATGGAACGGAGCAGGCGAACCGCGGCGATGGAACCCAGGCCGCCCGCCGCCAATCCCAGCGCAGCAACCGTTGTGCTGCCGCCCAGCACCAGCCGGAAGACCCCGGCGCGCGTGGAACCCAGCGCGATGCGCAGGGCAAATTCGCGATGTCTCTCGATCACCGAATACGCCATCACCGCATACAGACCGAGCATCGCCACCAGAAGGCTCGAAAACGCGTAGACACCCAGCAGTTCCGCGGGAATACGCGACATCTGGTAGATCTGGCCTGAAACGTCTTCCAGTGAACGCAGGTTTTCAAGGGGCAGCGCCGGATCGAGATCAGCGACTGCTTTGCGCATTGCCCCAGCGACCGCATCGGCGGAGCGAGTCGAGCGTACGGCAATGGTGGTGTATGCCGGATAATCCCACTGATTGAGCGGCAAAAAGAGCAAGGGTGCAGGATCGGTGTCCTGCGGGTCGTGATATGCGAAATCGTGCACGATACCCACCACCTGCCAGAGGTGATGATCCACTTCAACGTTGCGCCCGATGGCGCTCTCGTGCGGCCAGTAGCGATGCGCCATGACTTCGTTCACAATCGCGACGCGTGCGGCCTTGTCGTTATCGCTCACCGCAAAGTCGCGGCCCTGATCAAGGGCGATCCCCATGGTGTGAAAAAAATCGGGACCGTCGAAGTCGGTAACGACCTCCATGTCTTCGCCCTTTGCGGGGACATAACCTGGAACCTTGAAGTTTTGCGTATTTCCCGAGCCCTCGTCGCCCATGGGAAGGTGGGACGTGACCGTTACGCCCGCCACTCCCGGCGCATTGCGAAGACGATCGACAAGCTGGGCGCGAAAGATCCGCGCACGCTCGTTGTTGTATCCGTTGCGCGAGAGATCAAACTCCGCCGTCATCACTCCGGCGCGCTTGAAGCCGGTGTCGCGGTTGTAGATGTTCAGGGCTGACCGGGCGAGCAGGCCGCAGCACACCAGAACAACAAAGCAGATGGCGAGTTGCAGGCCGAGCACAATCCGGTATCCCAGACGATTGCCGCTCCGGCCTGCAATTGCGTTCCCCCCGGCGTGCAGTGCTTCATTCTGAGAGGCGCGCAGAGACTGGCGTACCGGGTACATCCCGCATAACAGCGTGACAGCCGCGGCCAGCGCGGCGACGAAGAGCAGGATGCGCACGTCGGTGTGCAGGTTGAACGCCAGCGGAATACCAAAGTCGGGCAGAAGCACATAGATTGTGCGTGCAAGTAGCGTGCTGGCAGCCCACCCCGCGAGCGCACCGGCGAGACCAAGCATCGCCGTCTCGGCAAACACCTGCGACGCGATGCGTCCCGGCGTGGCTCCCAAGGCGGTGCGAATCGCGACCTCGCGGCGACGTCGTGCCGCATGCTGGCCGAGCAACGAAGCAATGTTGACGCAAACCAGGATCATGAGCAGCAACGAAGCGCCAAACAGGATAGGCAGTTGTTGCCCCACCGCGCCGAGCAGCCCCCGCTCAAAATGCGCCGAGTCCCGCAGGTTCAGATTCCAGCGATTGAGGCTTTCATCGTGTTTCTGCTGTGCGAAGGTCCGCGCCAGTGTATGCAGTTCGGCGCCGGCGGCAGCATATGTAACACCGGGCTTGAGGCGGACCACTACTTGCAGTCCCTGGTGTTGTAGTGGGTCGGCAGGCGCATCCGCAGCCAGTTCGCGAAGGCCGGAGAGCGGAAGCCATGCCGCCTCCGCCATGCCTCCGTAGATGCCGTAAAACTCCGGCGGCGCCACGCCAATCACAGTGAATGGGTGGCGATTGATCGAGATGGACCGGCCGATCAAAGAAACATCTGCATTGAATTGCTCGCGCCACAGCCGATCCGAAAGGACAACATCATCATTCGCGCCGAACGCCTTATCACTGGCACCGGCTGCGAAGAAGCGCCCGGCCTGCGGCGTGAGCCCGAGAAGATGGAAGTAGCCAGAAGACACGACTCCTGCCGTTATGGATCGCGGCTGGGCGCCGGAAGAATTGAGATTGACCGAGGTCAGTTCAAAGGCCGCGGCCTCCTGATAGGAGCGGCTTTGCTCGCGCACGAACTGAAATTGATCGTAGTGAACCGAATACCCTTCGTTGCCCATCACCGTGGCATCGATAAACCCGAGCTGACGCGGCTGGACAACATGGGGGTAGGGGCTGAACAAGACCGCATTCGTCCAGGTCGCGACCGTCGTCAAAGCTCCGATGCCCAAAGCCAATGTGAGAATCGCCGTGGCCGTAAACCCGGGCGATAGACGCAACTGGCGCAGGGCGTAACGCATGTCTTGAAGTGCGTTGCGGAGCATGACGTCTAGGCCTCGACTTCCTGGGTGAGCTTCCGCAGCTCGTCTTCTGAAACCACCTTGCCGTCGAACAGGTGCACTTCGCGATCGGCGTGCTTGGCAAAGCGCGGATCGTGCGTCACCATGCAGATGGTGGAGCCCTCGCGATGCAGATCCGAGAGCAGGTGCATGACGGCTTCGCCATTCTTCGAGTCCAGGTTGCCGGTAGGCTCATCGGCCAGCAGGATGGACGGCGAACCTGCCAACGCGCGGGCCACGGCCACACGCTGCTGTTGACCGCCGGAGAGTTGCGCCGGATAGTGCCGCATGCGATGCGCCATGTTCACGCGCTCCAGCGCTTCCTTCACGCGCTTCTTGCGCTCCGCCGAAGGCATGCCGGCGCGATAGGTCAGCGGCAATTCGACATTCTCTTCCACGGTGAGGTCGCCGATCAGATTAAAGCTCTGAAAGATGAAACCGATCTCCTGATTGCGAATGCGCGAGCGCTCACCGAAGCTGAGATTCTCGACCGGCTTGTTGTTGAGCAGATACTTGCCGCCCGTCGGCGTATCCAGCAGACCCAGGATGGACAGCAATGTCGACTTGCCGCAGCCCGAAGGGCCCGACATGGCGACATACTCACCGCGCGAGATGGTGAGGTGAATGCCGGAGAGCGCATGCGTCTCCACTTCGTCGGTGTAGAAGACTTTGGTCAGGTCTTCGATATCAATCAGAGTGTCATTCATTGCCATCCCCTTCGTAAGTGAGTTGTCAAAGTCCGTTGGTCAGTAAACAAAGGCTGAGAGCTGTTTCCGCTGTTACATCCTGTGCGTCGTTTCGTTCGCCGTCCGCGCAGGACTACTCCAGCCGGATGCGGTCCACGTTGTCGTAGCGCGACATGTCGGAAAGGATCACGGTGTCGCCCTCCTTCAGGCCGTCGAGCACCTGAATGCTGTTGACCGAGGCGCGGCCCACCTTCACCGGCACGCGCACCGCGCCCTTGCCATCCGGATCGATCTTGAACAGGCTCAGAGTTGAATTCTCGTTGCCCAGCGCCGGACGCCCGACGTAGAGCACATCGTGAAGCCGCTCCAGGTCGATGGTGCCGTCCACGCTCAATCCCTTCACCGCTCCCGGCGGCAGGGGACCATCGAGTACTACGTCAACGGTGCGCGTTCCGTTCAAAACGGCGGGATCGATTCTGGTCACGTGGCCAGGAACGACACCGTTATGCGTGTCGATCGAAGAGGGCAAGCCGATCTGTATGTCGCGCGCCTGGGTCTCGGCGATTTGCAGCGCAGCCTTCAACTTGCCCAGCTGCACCACCTCGGCCAGCGACGTTCCGGCGGTCACGTGCGTACCCACCGACATGGGAACCGGCAGAGGATCCACCTCGCCGGCGATGCCGGCGCGCACCTCGAGCGCAGACGTCTGCTTCTGATAAAGCCCGAGCAGGGCCTTGGCCTGGTCAATTTTTGCCTGGGAGGAGGAAAGCTGGACCTCGATGTTCTTTTCGTTCACTTCCAGCTGCTGCAGGCTGAGTTTGCGCTGGGCCGCCAGCTGATCCGCGGTGCTCTTCGACTTGTCATAGGCGATGCCGGAGATTACGCCCAGCTTGAAGAGCTGCTCATCGGTCTTGGCCTGCAACTGGTCGTAGGTGTAATCCGAATTCACCTGCGCGGCCAGGATCTTCTTGTCCATCAACGTGCTCTGCAGCGACGCCTGCAGGCTCTTGTAGTCCGCCTCCGCCGCCTTGACCTGCAGCTGGGCATCGAGCAGCTTCTGCTGCACCTCCGGCGCGGCCAGGTCCATCAGGATGGTGTCAGGCTGGACGATGGTTCCAGGCAAGACCCGGATACGCACCACGGTCGCATCGGTCTGCGCCGGAATCAGCTCGATCGAGTCTTCCCTGGGGATCAGCGTTCCCGTCGAGCCGCGCACCTGGCGGATCATGTTGCCGCGCTTGACCGTATCCGGCCAGATGGTAGAGCGATCGACGGTTGGGGCTGCCGGTTTGAGGCGCGAAACCGCGAACGCTGCGCCGATCACCAGAACGGCACCCACGCCAATCCACACGTACATCTGGCGCTTTTTCTTCTGCTTAATATCAGGGCGGGCGATATCCATTGCGCATCGGGAAGTGCACTTGCCATGCCAAAAACCCCTCTGCTCGGAATGACTGAGGATAAAAGACTTGCCGCGCCTCGCTCAGGGACGCAAACTGAAACTCACTGACCGCTGGCGGCGGGAGTTGTCCGATATCGGACAGTTACCCGCGGCTGAATCGGGGCCGAAGCATCCGTCAAACGCGCTCCACCGCCAGCCCGACGGCATTGCCTCCTCCCAGGCAAAGAGCGGCGATGCCGCGGCTCTTCCGGTGCTGTGCCATCGCGTGCAGCAGGGTCACCAGCACCCGGGCGCCGCTGGCTCCGATGGGATGTCCAAGAGCTACCGAACCGCCATGGATATTGACTCGGGCCGGGATCGAGGCCCAGTTCGCGGTTGACGGCCAGCGCCTGCACGGCAAAGGCCTCATTCAGCTCGAAAAGATCGACCGAATCGAGCCCCCAACCGGCTTTGGCTGCCACTTTGCGTACCGCATCGATGGGCGCCAGCCCGAACCATTCCGGCTCCCGCCCTGCTGTCGCCTGGGCGCGAATCACGGCCAACGGTCGGAGGCCGCGTTCGCGGGCCCGCTCCGCGCTGGTCACCACGACAGCGGCGGCGCCATCGCTGACTCCGGGAGCGTTCCCCGCGGTTACAGTTCCCCCGTCCTGGAATGCCGGCTTCAGCCGGGCCAGTATGTCGAGGGACGTTTCCGCCCGGATGGCTTCATCCGTCTCGAAGACGCGGTGCTTTTCCCCCTTTTTCGAACCAGGAATCTCCACCGGCAGGATTTCGTCGCGAAAATGTCCCTCGGCCGTAGCCGCAGCGGCGCGCCGGTGCGACTCCACCGCGAAGGCATCCTGTTCGTCGCGGCTGATGCCGTATTTCGCCGCGATCATTTCCGCGCCCACACCCATGTGAAAGCCCCGGTAAGCCTCCCACAACCCGTCGTTCACCATGGAGTCAACCAGCGCACCGTTGCCCATGCGATAGCCGGAACGCGCCTGCGGCAGCAGGTAGGGGGCATTGGTCATGGACTCCATGCCGCCGGCGACCACAAAATCCGCATCGCCGGTCTGAATGGCCTGCGCTGCCAGCGCAACCGCACGCAGGCCCGGAACCGCAGACCTGATTCACGGTAAGCGCGGCGGAGGTAGGTGGCATGCCGCCGTAAAGCGCCGCCTGCCGCGCCGGATTCTGGCCCAGCCCTGCCTGCAGGACGCAGCCCATGATGCATTCGTCAACTTCTTCGGGCCCAAGGGTTTGGCCTTCACCTGTAACGTTGCCGCCCCCCGAAAATCCCTGGCCGGCGCGCCGTATTGTTTCCGCCACCACCAGCGCCCCCAGCCGCGGCGCAGCAAACGACTGCAACGATCCCTGGAACTTTCCTACCGGCGTACGCACCGCCGAAACAATCACTGCTTCCCTCATTGCAACTCTCCCGCAAGCCAGCGAGCAGGATACCAACCTGGACCAGGTGCTTCCCGGGCGTCAGGAACCTGCGCGCAAGATGCCCAGCCTTTAGATGACCGCCAGACGTTCCGTGAACTTCGGAGCCGAACCTTGCCGCAGCTCCAAACGATTGTTCATCGTGCCCTCGGGTGTGTACAGTTCGAAGGACGGATTTCGGGCCCGGCGTCTTGCAGCCAACTCTCAACCGCCTGCAAAACCGATTTTCTTCGCCTCCGGGTGGCTTGTCCGCCCTGGACATTTTGTACCGCCCGGTAGACGGCCGGGACAAGCGGACCGGGCACGAGATTCAGGGACAGATGGGTGCTTCACAGATGCGAAGGCTGATTCTGCTCTTGCTGGCGATGACGGTAGTGCTACCGGCCCGTGCGGCTCGACGTGTCACCGTGGCCCAGCTTGAAGAAGCCCTCGCCGCCGCCATCCTGGAGCATCGCCCCGACGCCGACGTCGCCCGCCAAGTCAACGGGATGGAGCTCTCCCAGCGCCTGACCGAGAATACGCTCAACCGATTTGCGGGAAAGCTGGCCCTGCAGCCGCGCACGGCACTGGCTCTGCAACTACTTGCGGATCAGTCGGCATTCCTCGATCCGCCGGCCGAGGAGCTTCCCGCCACTGCCCCTCCCGATGGCGAAGCGCAACAGCACATGCTGGCGGCGGCACGAGCCTACGCCGTGGAAACCTGGTCGCGGCTGCCGAACTTCTTTGTGACCCGGGTCACCAATCGCTTTGACGACAGTCCCCACGTGATGGCCAAAGGCGACTGGCCGGTGCGCGCCGGCTTGCAGCCCGTTGGAACGTCAAGCCGCCAGGTCACGTTTCGCGACGGCAAAGAGGTCCAGGACGCCCCGATTCCGGTACCGGCTGCCGCTGAAGCTGCCCCGGGCAAAAGCCCATCTACCGCAGCTAAGACCCCCACAGAACTTGGCTTGCACACCTGGGGAGAGTTTGGCCCCGCCCTGACGGTGGTGCTGGCCGACATGGCCAGTCACAAGGTGTCGTTCAACCACTGGGAACAGGGCCCGACGGGCCTGGTCGCGGTGTTCAGCTATGCAGTGCCGCACGAAGCCTCGCACTATGCCGTGGGTTATTCCTATCTGAACCAGAACGTGCTCGGCCGCACCCAGTTCGGCTACGGAGGCCGGGACCGCTCCCCCCAGCAAGTCGCGAACATTCCCCGGGAAAACGATTTGCAGGCCTACAGCGAGAATCCGGGGTATCACGGAGCCATCTCCATCGATCCCGCGACCGGCGCCGTCCTGCGCCTGACCATCGAGGCTGAGCTCAGCCGCAGCGATCCCCTGTCGCTGGCGGAAACCATGGTCGAATACGGCCCGGTGACCATCGGCGACCGCCAGTTCATCTGCCCTGTGCGCAGCCTTGCCGTCTCCGTCGAAGAGGCGTGGATGGCGGCCTCAGGCAACGCCCAGATGGCGATGAACGGGGTGGGCGACAACACGTTGTGGGAGAGCCCTTTGAGCAAGACCGGCAACGGGACCATCCTGTTGATCAATGAGACCAAATTCACCGCCTATCACCGGTTCGGCTCGACGGCGCGCGTGATCACCGATGGAGCAATCGCCGATACCGCCAGGCCGGCAACTCCGGATGCGGCGAGCCCCGCAGGCGACGGGTCGGTTTCTTCGCCGCCAAGCAGCGCGAATGCCGTTTTCCCCGCCACTGCCGAGGTCGGTGCTCCCGCCGGGACACCAGCCGCGGCAACAGCCCCGCCGCCCACGGCCATCCCCGCACCCTCGCCCGCCTCGCCTCCTCCATCGCCGGTCGTCCCGGAGATCAGCATGAGCACCACGGATAGCGTGCCTGATCTGCCTTCGGATTCAGCACGCGGTCAGGACAGTGGCTTTTCGCTCAAATTGACAACGCGGCTCGTTGACGTGGGCGTCATGGCTTATGACAAGAAGGGTCGCCCCGTCACCGACCTGAAGGCGGAAGACTTCGAAGTCTATGACAACGGCCACCGGCAGGAGGTCCGCTTCTTTACGCAGGCAGAGGGTACTCCCTCCGGCGCCGCGCCCCCATCGCCCGCTTCGACCCCAGTCAAGGAGCCACCCGGGCCCACCTTTTCCAATCGCGGACCGAATCCGGCTGGGCCGGACCTTGGCACCAAAGCTCCTGAACCCAACGCGACCATCCTGCTGATCGATGAGAGCCACATCGCCTGGTCCGATATGGAGAATGCGCGCCGGCAGATGCTCAAATTTCTCGGCGCCCTCGCACCCGCGGAGCGAGCTGGAATCTACAGCATGAACGGCCTGGGTTTTCACGTTCTGGTTGAGGCCACCAGCGATCATGCCGCACTCATGGCGCGGATGCAGAAGTTCATGCCCACCGGCCAGTCCGTCTCCCAGGCGCAGGAGGAAGAGAAGCGCAACCGGCAGCAATTCGAGGAAGTACAAAACGTCAGCGATCTCAACTCAGTCAATGGAAACCACACCGATACGCCCGATGGCGCCAGTCCCGTTGACCCGCAGCTTCTCACCATGGGCAGCAATCCCGCCCGTGCGTCGCTCATCATCCTCACCCAGGTCGCCCGCCATCTGTCCGCTCTTCCCGGACACAAGAACCTGGTCTGGGTTTCGAGCGACAACGTCTTCGCCGAGTGGCAGGACCAGGCCGTGGGCGTGGACAAGAGCCCCACGGACATCGACCGCTACGCTCTCCACGCGCAGGAGGCGATGAACGAAGCTCATGCCGCCGTCTACCCCTTCGACGTCTCGCAACTGGAAGGGGGTGCGATCGGCGCGGACACCAAAAATCGTAACGTTGAACTGACCCCGGCCGCCGCCGACAACGCCGCGCTGGCGGCTGCGGGAGGAGGCAGCGGCGGAGGCGGAAACGTTCAGGGAGCAGGCGGCAGCAACATGCAGCCGGGCCGCATCATGGCCGCGATGAGCCAGGATCTGCACCCCATCCAGGGAACCATTCGCGAAGTCGCCGCGGCGACCGGCGGCCGCGCAATCCGCCGCGCCAGCGACCTGGCCGGCGAACTCAACAGCATTGTTGGGGATGGACACGCGATCTACCAGCTGAGTTTCTCCCCACAGGGATCGGCCGATGACCAGTACCACACCATCACCGTCAAACTCGCCGGCCGGCATGGCGGCCTGGCGTTGCGCTACCGCACCGGATACCTCTTCCAAAAGGAACCGGCCACGCTCAAGGATCGCTTCAAAGAGGCGGTCTGGCGCCCCCTTGACGTGAGCGAGATCGCCGTCACGGCCGACATCGTTCCGGGGACGGGGAGCGCGTCGGTCAAGGTCAACATCGCCGCCGCCGATCTGGGCATGGAGCAGCAGGGCGACCGCTGGATGGACAAGCTGGACATCTTCTTCATCCAGCGGGATGATGCCGGCATTCACGCCCACCTCGAAGGCCAGACCCTGGGGCTGCGCCTGAAGTCTTCGACTTACCAGAGGCTGCTCCCCATCGGTATCCCCTACGAGCGGGCCGTGCAGATGCACTCCGGCATGTCTTCGCTGCGCGTGCTGGTCGTCGATGAAAACTCCGGGCGCATGGGTTCGGTCACCGTTCCATCCCTCGCCATGAATGCGGCTCGGTGAGGGCGCGCACCAGTATCGCAACCGTTCCCTGCCAGATCTCACCGCGAAACGATACAATCCTCCCGCCCAATCAATCTGGAGGAATGAACCATGAAAAGCTTTGCCTGCCTTCTCGTGTTACTGCTGGTCTCGGTCCCCGCACGGGGGGCTAAGAAGATGACCGTCGCGGAGCTGACCGACGCACTCAAGTCCATGCAGCAGGAGAAGAAGAGCGATGCCGATGTCTCGACCGCGCTCAAGCAGATACAGCTCACCGAGGAGCTCACCCGCAATGTGATGAACAGCCTGGTCAGCTATGTGCCCGGCCCTCTCTCCACCGAACAGATCTATGTCCTCGAAGCCCGCAGTGCCGTCCTCGCTCCTCCCTCCAGCGATATCCCCGCGACGCCCGCGCCCGACGCACCGGCACAGAAAGCGATCCTCGAGAAGACCGCGGACTACATTCACAAGACGGTGACGCAACTGCCCGCGTTGACGGCGACCAAAACGACCTTGCGCTTTCAGGACAATGTAGAAGCCGTTGCCCCCAGTTCGGGCATGCACGGCAGCGCTACAGACGTCTCAACCGGCTCTGGATTCGTAAGCGCCTATCAGTACGTGCACTACATCAACTCGACCGAGTCCAGCGTCATGAGCGACCATGGCGCCGAAAAGCCACCGGCGGAGAAAGACAAGACTCCCTGGGGAGCCAACAAGATGATCGCCCTTCAGGAGCCCGATCCGAGCCTCGGAACTGTCTTCGAAGAAGCGCAGGCCGCGGGCGCCATCCAATGGCTGCGCTGGGAGTTGATCAACGGCAAGCCGGCCGCGGTGTTCTCCTACCAGGTGCCGAAAAAGAAATCGCATTTTGCCATGAACGTCTGCTGCTTCCCCGATCTGCAACAGGCGGGAATAGCCAACTTCACCTCCGGGTCCGGCGTTGGCGCAGGCCAGCCGGGAGGCAAAGCCGGTGCTGCGGGCGGCGCTAAGGGCAATTTTCAAACCAACACCGACTGGCATAACTACAAAGCTGGTGGCCTTCCCTATCACGGCGAGTTATTCATCGACCCCGACAGCGGAATCGTTGTTCGGATGATCACCCAGGCCGAACTCAAGCCCTCCGAGGTCGTTCATCTCGAGGACACCCGCATCGACTACGCACCCGCAACGGTCGGCGACAAAACCCTCGTTCTGCCCATGCGGACCATCATCAATACGGAAGTTGTGCCCAATGGCGACTCAGGCGCTGGAAGGTATTCGACCCGCTGCACGCTCTTTACGGCGGAGTACAAGGGCTACCAGATCGCGGGGGGCGCGGCCCAGAAATAAGCCGGCAACAGCGATGGAGACGGGAGCGCAAGTCCGTTGAGCCGGCGTCCCAAACCCGGCTCGCTGACGCGGTATGCTCATCTCCATGCCCCACCTGATCTATAGCCACATGTTTCAGATGCCGTTGCCGATCCTGGAAAAACTGCTGCGCCCGGTCCTGGTCTACCTGGTGCTGGTGGTGCTGCTGCGCATCTTCGGCAAGCGGGAACTGGCGCAGCTCAATCCGTTTGACCTCGTCGTTCTGCTTTCCTTGTCGAATACCGTGCAGAACGCCATCATCGGTGACGACAATTCCGTGACGGGGGGTGTCATCGGCGCCTTCGGCCTGCTGGCCATCAACTGGCTGGTCGTCCGGACGCTGTACAGTTCGCCGCGCCTGACCCGCCTGCTGGAAGGCCGCTCGACGCTACTGATCAGCAACGGGCAGATCGACGTCAAAGCCATCCAGCGCGAGTCGCTTACCCGCGAGGAGCTGATCGAGGTGATCCATCGCCAGGGGTTTGAGAGGTTGGACCAGGTGCGCCGCTGCGAACTGGAACCCAACGGCACTTTTTACGTAGAGGCGCTTGATCCGTCCCCAACCGAGAGACAGCACGCCGAGATACTGTCCCGCATGGATGCGTTGGCCCGCGAAGTCGCCCTGCTCCGCACCCAGAGCGCCGGCAGTTAGCTGGTATTCCGCGACGGCGTTCGCCAGGTCCACCGGCTTCGCCCTCCGGATGAACCCTCGATGACGTTGCGCCTGCTCGAAATCCCGCAGCGCTCCCGTTTGGCTCTGCCCGTCGTCTCACACCGTAGAATTTCAGTCGGAGGACGTCGCTACCGGATGCCGTTGTTGAAGGACTCGTTCTTTGCCGCTCTGGTTATCGCCGCCGCCCTTCTGTCACCGTCCCCTTCGCCCGCTCAAACCCTGGAACACGGCCGCCACCGACTGCGCCCAACGCAGCTCCGGCAGAGAATCACCCCGCTTTGCAACAAAAACCCGCCTTACCGGCCGGCACCTGCCTCCAAGTCGAGATCCTGCGACACTACCCGATGAAGGCAGGGGAAGCCATCGAGGGCAGGCTCGTCTATCCCCTCTACTTCGACGGCAAGCTGGTAGTCCCTCAGTACACGCCACTGCATGGCACTGTCACCGCGCTTGAACCGAACTCGAAAGAGCGCTGGCATGGGCGGCTGCTGGGCGACTTCACTCCCTTTCACACCGCCGAGGTGAAATTCGACCAGTTGACGCTTTGGGGAGAAACGCTGCCGATTACCGCCTCGGGCGCCACGGCCGGCGCTACCGTGCTCCGCCTCGCTGCGGCCGGAGCACGCCCCAAGCAATCCTTGATTGCCCGTGAATGGACCCAGGCCAAGACCAGGATTCACGATCAGATCGCGTTCTTCACCGATCCCGGCCTGGGCGATCGTGCCAGGCTGATGCTCTATCACCAGCTTCCCTACCATCCCGAGCGCATCCCCGCACACACCGCGTGGACGTTTGAACTGGGCGCGCCCCTCGATCTGCCCGAGCCGCCGATCGACCCGCCCGGCCGCTGCCGGCGCGCATCGTTCCCGGCAAGCCCGAAACGTGGTCCGTCAATGCCCTTCTTACCGCGCAATTAAGCTCCGCTACCGCAAAGCCGGGCGATCCCGTCCAGGCCCTGGTCGTCGAGCCGGTCTTTGACAAGGATAAGCAGCTGGTCGTCCCGCAGGGATCAATGCTGATGGGCAGAGTCACGACCGCCAAGGCCGCGCGGGCCCTGGGCCGGAACGGCAAACTGCGCTTCACCTTCCAGCAGGTGCGGTTTCCCGCCGGAACGGGCGTTCCATCCCCCGATAAACCAGTCGAAGGCGCGCTCGCGGGGGCCACCACCCAGGGAGCCCAAGGCCTGAAACTGGATGCTGAGGGCACCATCAGTCCCAAGAGCCAGTCGAGCGCCATCGCGCCACTGCTGCTCACCCTGTTGGCCGGGCGCGCGCTCGATCAGGACGGCAATCTGACCGTCCAGACCGGCGTAGCCTCCAACGGTTTCGGGCTGGTGGGACGCGTCGTGGGCATTGCGTCCGGCAGCCGCAACCTGGCCGCGGGCCTGGGCTTTTATGCCGCCGGCCTGTCGTTTTACCAGAATTTCCTGCACACCGGCCACGACGTTGTCTTCCCCAAAGACACGCGCATCGAGATAGAAACCACGCCGCTTCGGGCTCCGGTGCTGAAGCCGGACGTTCCGTAGCTGTGGCAGATCGAAAGATTACTGTTGCGGATATATCTGTTACGGATATATATTGAATTTGACTCTCGGATGAGTCGCACAACTTCCCCGTCGCTGCTGGAGGACTTCGATGCCCTTGCGCCTGAAGCTCAACTCCCTCCTCGTGATCGTTCTCGCCGCCGCCTTCTACTGGTTCTTCATGTTCACCAAACACGATCCCCATCTGGCGCCAGTCATGCCATTTGGTGAAGATCCGTTCGACGCCATCGGGTCGTTCTGCCTGATCGTCACGGTTCTCCTCGCCCTGGTTTCGGCCGTTCGCGCCTTCCGACCGTATGCATCCACCCCGCCCTCCTCCTCGCAGAAGAGCTATTTGATCCGCAGTCAGGCGGCTGTGCCACTGGGTGTGCTGATCACGCTCGGCGCCGACGGCATTGCCATGGTGCGGCAGCCCGCAATCTGGCTGGGCAGACCTGAAACCGTCCAACTCGTTACGCTCCTTGCCGGAATGGGAGCTTTCGCTCTGTTCATATTCCTGGCGATCTATCGATCCGTGGAAAAAGGTGCACCCGACACGGAAACAAGCCCATGGAAGCAAGCCCTGGCTGTGGTGGTTGCATCGCTCGTCCTCCTCGCCGTTATTCCTGCCTGGACGCTGCAAAATCCGTGGCTCCATCTCGGGGTTATTCTGCTGGCGGATGCCTTGATCGCCGCGCCTCTCGCCTTATCGGCCGCGGCCGTCGCACCTACGGTAGAGCCCGCCAGGTACACTCGGCGCCAGTGGCTTCCATGGATCGTCATCGTGGTGCTGGGCATCGCAGTCGGAGGCTTCGCACTTGCTGGAGAGTTCTTCGGCGAGGGCTCTGGCGGCGTTCCGCCGGCCAAAATGCTTCTCATCGCCGCTCTGTTTCTGGGAGCTGGCACTGGCCTGATGTTGATCGGCTACGGATTTCTGGCCCGGCCGCTCGGATTGTTCCAGAAGCCCGGTGATTGAATGGAGCGAAGCGCGCAGGAAACTCCATAAACAGCCTTTGGAAACTCCACAGAGTAGGATGGCTTCCATGTCTTCGTCCGCACCCCCGGCTTCGCCCCTCAGCCCCGCAGTCTTCGCCATCCTTCTGTCCCTGGCCGAAGGCGAAAAGCACGGCTATGCGATCATGAAGGACGCTCGCTCCCCGCAAGGCGGCGGGGTGCAGATGGGCCCCGGCACCCTCTACGGGTCGCTCGACCGCATGATGCGTGACGGGCTGGTCGAAGAGACGGGCCAGTCAGATGACGAACGGCGCCGCTACTACCGCCTCACCGGCGCCGGCCGTGTCAGCCTCGCCGCCGAGTTGGAACGCCTCGACGCAGCCGTCGCCTCTGCCCGTGCCATGGGCCTGCTCGCCCAGGGAGGCCGGTCATGAGCGATCCCGGCTCCTCCCCTGACCTTGTTGACCGGCTGTACGCGCAGGCGTTGCGTCTCTACCCGCCGCCCTTTCGAGACAGGTATGCGCCACCGATGTTGCAGGCCTTTCGCGATGCCCGGGCCGACCAAACCCTGGATCGAAATGCGCTGCTCCGCCTGACCCTCAGGGATCTGTTGATTTCGCTGATCAAGGAGCATTTTGCCATGCAGAGAGATACCTTCACGCGGCCTGCGCTGGTGTTCAACGCTCTTGTCCTGTCGGGAATTGCCACGGTCCTGGCCCTCGCGCTCTATGGAATTCCGCAATCTGTGCTTCGGTCAGGCGCAAATGACCCGCAAGTGCAGTTAGCCGGGGATCTGGCCGCGCATCTTCAGCAGGGAATGCCCGTGGCAGACGCAGTTCCGCCCGCCAGCATCGATCTCAATCGAAGCCTCTCGCCGTTCTTGATTGCCTACGACAAGGATGGCCGACCGCTCGCGTCGCAGGCGACTCTCGATGGCGCGACACCCGTCCTGCCCCGGGGCGTGTTCGATTATGTGCGCCAGCACGGCGAAGACCGGATCACATGGCAGCCCCGTCCTCACCTCCGCATCGCGGCCATCGTCGAGCGCGTGGATGGAGGCCAGGGTGGATTTGTGGTCGCCGGCCGCTCCATGCGCGAAGTTGAAGACCGTATCGGCAACGTGCAGGCAATGGCAGGCCTGGCGTGGCTTGGGATGCTGGGGCTCATCCTGGCAGGAACCGTAGCCGTTGGTTGGTACACCCGCACAACCGGCGCATGACTTGCCCGCGCTCGCCAAGGTGCTGAGGCCCTGGCGAGCCTGCCTCAATGCGTGAACTGTGCGCAGAGCCGAAAGAGCATTCGGACAAGTGCAGCGGATTAGGGCAGTTTCAGGATGCGACTACGGCCGCTGGAGCGGACGGCAAAACCACTCTCTTGTAGAATCCGACGCTGATCCGTGGAGTGATTCCCAGGGTGACGTTGATTTCGACACCCCTGAGCCCCAGGTCGTCCAACTGGTTTCTCACGTTGCAGGCGGTCTGCAGAGCCTTCAGCAGCAACACCAGTGTCTTCTGGCCGCTGTTCTTCTCGATCATGACGTCGATCGCCGCAATGTCCACGCTGGACGCATCGGCAACCAGTTTCGCCGTGATTTCGGGCAGTAGCCCCATGTTGATGCGAATGTCCTCGACACCAAATCCGAGCGCTCGCATCGTCGGCAGAGCGTCATTGAATTCGTCAAGCATTCTCATGACGCCATCGGTCAGCGTGCCGGCGATCTCTCCGGTACGCACGAACACCTTGTTAAATTCCACGTTATGTCGCTCCTTGACCTATCGTGTTCCGGACCGGAGCTTCGTTTCATGGCCGCAATTCACTCCCACTCGATGGTGCCGGGCGGCTTGGAGGTGATGTCATAGACGACGCGGTTGATGCCCGGGACCTCGTTCACGATGCGGCTGGAGATGCGCTTCAGCACCTCATAGGGCAGCGGCGTCCAGTCGGCGGTCATGCCGTCTTCGGAATGGACGGCGCGCACCGCTGCGGTGTAGGCATAGGTGCGCTGGTCGCCCATCACGCCCACACTCATGACCGGCAGCAGCACGGCAAAGCTCTGCCAGATTTTGGTGTAGAGCCCGGCGGCCTTGATTTCGCTGACCACGATGTCGTCCGCTTCCTGCAGTAGAGCCACGCGCTCGCGCGTCACTTCGCCGAGGATGCGCACGGCCAGACCCGGGCCGGGAAAGGGCTGACGGCCGAGGATCTCTTCCGGCATGCCCATGTCGCGACCGATGCGGCGCACTTCATCCTTGAACAGATCGCGCAGGGGCTCGATGAGCTTGAGCTTCATCAGTTCGGGCAGTCCGCCGACGTTATGGTGACTCTTGATGGTCTGGCTGGGGCCCTTCACGCTGCTCGACTCGATCACGTCGGGATAGAGCGTTCCCTGCACCAGCCAGTCCACGCCTCCGGTTTCCTGGGCAATCCGCGCAGCCTCATCGTCAAAGACGGCGATGAACTCGGCGCCGATGCGTTTGCGCTTGGTTTCAGGATCGGTCACGCCGGCCAATTGGGCGAGGAAGCGTTCGCTCGCATCCACCGCCACCAGGTTCAGGCCGAGTTTGTCGCGCAGGTTTTTCTGCACCTGGGCAAACTCGTTCTTGCGCAACACGCCATTGTTGACAAACACGCACGTAAGCTGGCCGCCGATGGCTTTATGCACCAGCATCGCCGCGACGGAAGAATCCACGCCGCCCGACAGCGCACAGATGACGTGGTCTTTGCCCACTTTCTCGCGGATCGATGCGACCGTGGTTTCGATGAAGTGTGCTGGTGTCCAGTCTCCGGCCGCGCCGCAGATATCGAAGACAAAATTGCGCAGAAGCCGCGGTCCAAGCGGGGTGTGGTGCACCTCAGGATGAAACTGCACCGCCCAGATGCGGCTCTGCTCGTTGGCGATGCCCGCCAGCGCATTGGAGGTGAAGGCCGTCCGGTGAAAGCCGGGGGGAAGTTCGAGGGCCTCGTCGCCGTGGCTCATCCAGACCTGGAGTGTCGCTGGCAGGCCGGAAAAGAGCGGGGTCTCGCCGACCTCGATGGTCACCTCCGCGTGGCCATACTCGCGCTTGGCCGCGGAACGTACCTTCCCGCCCAGATGGTGCACGATGAACTGCAGTCCATAGCAGATGCCCAGCACCGGCGGCCCTGAATGGAGCAGCCCGGGGTCGGCGGCCGGAGCGTCGGCATCGTAAACCGACGAAGGACCGCCGGAGAGGATGATGCCGATGGGTTTGTACTTATGAATCTCAGCGACGGGGACGGTGCAGGGCAGCACCACCGAGAAGACGTTCAGTTCGCGAATGCGGCGCGCGATGAGCTGGGTGTACTGCGAACCGAAATCAAGAATAACGATTGTCTGGGTGTCCACGTTCTAGTGTGGCAGGGGGTGCCGGGGCCTGTAAAGATATTCCCCCTGGAAGGCAAACCCTTTGTCATGTGCGTTTGATTCTGGTGTGGGTTTGGGCGTCTGCTGCCTTGCCGTGGATGATCCGCTGAAGCACTCCCGCTTTAGAATTTTGATCAGATGTAAAAAAGATGTAAAGCGGATTGACTGAGCCTCAAAATAGGGCCAGAATCACGGTAACCTTCCAGAGTTTGCGAAGTGGTTACTGGCCTCAGGCGACTCTGTGTCTGTTTGAAAAGGCTGAATCCATGGTTCGACACACGTGGCGCGTGAATCCAGGGCGAATGCTGAAGTTCGTGATCCCGGCGATCGCCCCCGTAGCGAGCCTTTTAGCCTGGCTGGTCCTCACCAGATATTTTGGCATCGAGTTGCCCCCTTTTCTCCTCTTCTTCCCCTCCGTGATCCTTGTGTCATTGCTGTGTGGGATGTGGAGAGGGATGTTCACGACCGCAGTTTCCCTCTTTTTCGCCGTCGTCTTTCTCTTCCCGCAATTGCAAGACTCGGTGGCCGCTCGAATGTCGGAGAGGGTGGCAATCGCATTTTTCTGTGCGATTTGTCTCTCGCTCGCCGTCATCATCCAACGGTACCGAGGCAATCAAGCCCGGGTGCTGGCGTTGGAGCGGGAGGGCGCCCTGCGCGGCGCCGAACTGAAAACCGCCCTGGAGAGCATGACGGATGCGGTGTTCATCGCCGACGGACACGGAGCCCTGCTGGACTTCAATCACGCCTTTGCCAATTTTCACCGTTACCGCCAAAAGGAGGAATGCCCCAGGAGGATCGAGACTTACCGCGAAGACTTTGAATTTCGCACGCTCGACGGAAGCCTCACGCCTGCCGAGATGCGGCCGGTCGCGAGAGCACTGCGCGGCGAAACAGCCACCAATTGCGAATACCGGCTGAGCCGAAAAGATACCGGAGAGACCTGGATCGGCAGCTTTTCATTCGCACCGATTCGTGAGCACGGTTCGAAGATCGTGGGATCGGTGGTTGTGGCGCGGGATATCACCGAGCAGAAGCGCATCGAAGAGACTCTTCGGACCAGCGAAATTCGCTATCGCACCGCTTTCCAAACCAGCATCGATGCCATCGCGATCAACAGGCTTGCGGACGGCACATACATCGAAGTGAACCAGACTTTCCTCGAAGGAGTGGGCTGCCAGCGAGAAGACATCATCGGAAAGACATCGTTGGAGATTGGCGTCTGGGTCAACTTCGAAGATCGCGTGCGGCTGGCCGAGACGCTTCGCCAGGGGCTGCCCTGCCGCAGCTTTCAAACTCGGTTTAGAAGAAAAAATGGCGAGATCTTCTCCGGCGTTGTGTCTGCGTCCGTAATCGAACTTGAAGGCGAGCCCTGCATCCTGTCGGTGATCCGCGACCTCTCGGAGGCCAAGCAGGCCGAGGCCGAGATTCGCAATCTCGCCTTCTTCGATCCTCTCACCGGGCTCTCCAACCGCCGTTTTCTGCTGGAGCAGGTGCGCGAGAGCGTTACTCTGAGCGTCCGCTCCCACCGCCAGCGGGCTTTGCTGTTCATCGACCTCGATCATTTCAAAAACCTGAACGACAGCCTCGGCTATCAGACCGGCGACATGGTGTTGCGGGAGGTGGCGAAACGACTAAACGGGGCGGTGCGCGACTCCGATACGGTCAGCCGGCTGGCTGGAGATGAGTTCGTCGTACTGATAGAGGACCTCAGCGACACCGCGGAAGCAGCAGCCACACAGGCACTCAATATTGCCAAGAGTATCCTTGCTCGCGTGGATCGCCCCTACGTGGTCGACGGTCACGAATCGGCAATTACCTGCAGCATCGGCATCACCGTGTTCGGAGACAGACTTGACGACGTGAACGAGATCCTGCAGCAGGCCGACATCGCCATGTACCAGGCCAAGTCCGCGGGCCGCAATACTGTTCGCTTCTTTGCTCCTGCCTTGCAGGCCGCCGTAAATGCCCGAGGCGCGCTCGAAGAAGGTCTTCGCCTTGGGCTTCGGGCAAATG
Organism: uncultured Acidobacteriaceae bacterium; assembly: GCA_963737665.1. Classification (GTDB taxonomy): domain Bacteria; phylum Acidobacteriota; class Terriglobia; order Terriglobales; family Acidobacteriaceae; genus Telmatobacter. The sequence goes on along the minus strand of CAVTTW010000007.1, from coordinate 53,259 downwards.
AGTTCGAACTCTACTACCAGCCGCAGTTCGAAGGCGGCCGGATCTGCGGCGTCGAGGCCTTGCTGCGCTGGAACCACCCCACCCTGGGACTTCTGTCTCCCGGCACCTTCATCCCGCTGGCGGAAGAGACGCGGCTGATCATCCCGCTCGGCAACTGGATTCTGGATGCCGCGTGCAGGCAATTGAAAGCGTGGGGAAGACCGGCCAGACGCCGATCAACTTCACGTGGCGGTCAACATCAGCGCGATGCAATTGCGGGAAGAGAACTTCGTGGAGACGATACTCGACGCCCTCAACCGCACCGGCGCCAATCCGCGGATGCTGCGGCTGGAACTCACCGAATCCATGCTGGTGACCAACGTGGAAGACGTCATCACGAAGATGTCGGCCCTCAAAGCGCACGGTCTGAGTTTTTCCCTCGATGACTTCGGCACCGGCTACTCTTCCCTTTCCTACCTGCGACGACTGCCCGTCGATCAGTTGAAGATCGATCGCTCGTTTGTAAGCGACATCCTCGTAGACCCCGCCAGTGTCGCCATCGCCCAGACCATCATTTCGCTGAGCCGCGCCATGGGACTTCCCGTGATCGCGGAGGGCGTTGAAACCGCCGAACAACTGGCGTATCTCGAATCCCTCGGCTGCCACTGCCATCAGGGCTTTTACTTCAGCAAGCCTTTGCCCGTCGGCGAGTTCGAACGTCTTCTTCCGGAATTCCTTCAGAACTTCCCTCCCGCCGATCCACATGCCGACGGTTACTTCGCGTCGTCCCTGTAGACCACGCCGGCCTTCATCACAAATTTCACATTCTGGAGCACGCGCACATCGTCCACCGGGTTGCGCTCGACGGCGATCATGTCAGCCCACTTGCCCGGTTCGAGAGTCCCCGTCTTCGCTGTCCACCCCATCAGGTCGGCGGCGTTGATCGTGGCCGTCTGCAGCGCGGCAAGCGGCGTCATCCCCAGCTGATTCACATACACATCGAGTTCGTGGGCGTTGAGTCCGTGAGGATAGACCGCGGCATCGGTGCCGAGCGCGATCTTCACCCCCGCCTGCATCGCATGCTTGATGTTTTTCTTTGCCACTGCGCTCACATCGATCATCTTCTGGTGGTAGAACGGAGGCAGATTTCCCTTCTCCAGCATCCAGTCTTCGAGGTAGAGCGTAGGCACCAGGTAGGTGCCATTCTTCTTCATCTCGGCGATGGCCTCATCGTTGATGTAGCTGCCATGCTCGATCGAATCGACGCCCGCTTTACTGGCCCACAGAATTCCCTGCGACCCATGCGCGTGCGCTGCTACCTTGCGCCCCAGGCGGTGCGCGTCGGCGACGATGGCTTGCATCTCCTCGAGGGTGTATTGCGAGGCCTGCGGATCGTCTCCCTTGGAGAGAACGCCGCCGGTGGCACAGATCTTGATGAGATCGGCGCCGTATTTGATGTTCTGGCGCACCTTCTGCTGTACAGCGGCAATGCCGTCGGCCACGCCGTCCCCGGTGACGTGGTACTTGAGCGGCAGCAGGTTCTCATCACAATGGCCGCCGGTGATGCCGAGCGGAGGACCGCTGACCAGCATGTGCGGTCCCGGCACCTGGCCCGCGTTGATGGCGTCGCGCAGGTCGACATCGGTATAGCCACCGGCGCCAACGTTGCGCACACTGGTGAACCCGGCCATCAGCGTGGTCCGCGCATTGGCCACGCCGGTGATGGCCTCTTTGGCGTCGGTGGTCGTGAGTTCCCGGTAAGGATCGAAATCGGGATCGCCGGTGAGATGGGTGTGCACATCGATAAGGCCGGGCATTACGGTCATGTTGCCGAGATCGACCACTTTATCCGTCGCCCGCGCCGTGACGGACGCCGTGGGAGCGATGGATTCGATCGTGTCTCCAACGACAACAATCGTCTGTGCATCGGCCAGCTTACCCGACTTCACATCGAGTATGTGACCGGCGCGCACCAGGGTGCGCTGGCCTTGGGGGGTATCGGCCGCCTGAGCCAGCGTGGACGGACCAAACGCCGCTGCAAGGATCACGAAGAACACGCCAATCGCGAATCGATGTTTCAGGAACATTCCCGTTCTCCAGTCTGAATTTCAAAAGGGTGAGGCAGATCGCCGGAAGGTTTGCAGACGAGTGTAGCAAACCGCGATGGATCCACCCGGGCCTCGCCCTGTGGCGCACCTGTGACGCACCGGGCCTGACCACCGGGCACGCGCGTGATAGGCTCCTAACAAATACCGCGTATGGGGAAACTGCGCGGTCTTGCTTCAGCCTCCATTCATGCGCATCCGGGGCTCCGGACCACATCACGGTCCGCCCCAGCAAAGGGAAATCGATGAACCTTCTTCGCCTCGCACCTGTCCTTCTCCTGGGAGCCGGCTCAGCTCTGGCACAAGCGCCAACCCAAACCGACGAATCAAAGCCGGCCCCGCCGCCCTCGATCAGGAGCTTCGATGCCGCGGCAATCGACAAGAGCGCCGATCCATGCACCGACTTCTACCAGTACGCCTGCGGCAACTGGGTCAAGAACAATCCCATTCCCAGTGACCAGGTGCGGTGGGCACGGTCCTTCTCTCTGCTTCAGGAGCGCAACCGCTACCTGCTGTGGAAGGAACTCGATGCTGCGGCGAAGGATCCGAAGTCACCCCTCGAAAAGAAGTTTGGCGACTACTTCGCCGCCTGCATGAACACCGCGCTGGTGGACCAGAAGGGACTGGAACCGATCGAACCCGCGCTCAAGCAGATTGACGCTCTCACCGATACCCACAAACTTGCCCAGTTGATGGGCGAACTCGACGCCGAGGGCAGCCCCGCGCCACCCTTCAACTTCGAGGTGCAGCAGGACGACAAGGATTCGTCCAAGCAGATCGCGGCCGTCTCCCAGGGAGGACTTTCGCTGCCCGACAGGGACTACTACCTGGTCGACAGCAAGCGCTTCCAGGACATTCGCAAGCAGTATGTCGAGCACGTGACCAAGATGCTCACCTTGGCAGGGGATTCACCGGAGCAGGCCGCCAAAGAGGCTGCCGCGATCATGGAGATCGAGACGGCTTTGGCCAAGGCCTCTACGAGCCGCACCGATCTGCGCGAGCCGGAAAATCGCTACCACATCTACTCCGTGGCCGATCTGCAGAAGCTGACCCCGGACTTTGACTACTCGGTCTACTTCAAGGACATCAAGGTAGGTCAATTCGACAGCTTGAATGTCGCTACCCCGGACTTCTTCAAGGGACTCAACGAACTGATCGCCAAGGAGCCGATCGATGCCTGGAAGGCCTACTTCCGCTGGCATACTTTGCATGCTTTGGCGCCCGATCTGTCCAAGCCGTTCTTTGACGAAAACTTCGCCTTTTACGGCAAGACGCTGGCTGGGCAGAAGGAGCCCACCCCGCGGTGGAAGCAGTGCACCGCGATGACGGATCGTGCGCTGGGCGAGGCGGTTGGCCAGGATTGGGTGAAGGAGAACTTCCCTCCCAAGGCCAAGGCCAGCATGGACCAACTCGTCGAGGCCCTCGAGAAGGCGCTGGGAGAGGACATCAAGACGCTGCCCTGGATGAGTGATGCGACCAAACAGGCAGCCGAGGAAAAGCTGTCCATGATCCGCAACAAGATCGGTTATCCCGAGAAGTGGCGCAGCTACGCAGCATTGAAGGTGGAACCGAACGACCTAATCGGCAACGTGGAGCGCAACAACGCCTTCCAGATGGACTGGAACCTGTCACACCTCGGCAAGCCCGTGGATGAAAAGGAATGGGGAATGACACCCCCGACCGTCAACGCCTATTACGACCCTTCGATGAACGACATCAACTTCCCGGCAGGCATTCTGCAGCCGCCGTTCTTTGATTTCAGCGTGGACCCAGCAGTAAACTTCGGCGGCATCGGCGTCGTGATCGGCCACGAGATGACCCACGGCTTCGATGACGAGGGATCGAAGTACGACGGCAAGGGAAACCTGCGCGAGTGGCAGACACCTGAAGATCGCAAGAAATTTACGGAGAAGACCGATTGCGAAGTAAAGGAATATGACGGCTTCGAAGCGGCTCCGGCCAACGGAAACGCAGGAGTTCAGAAGCTGAACGGAAAACTGACCCTGGGCGAAAATACCGCCGACAATGGCGGCCTCCGTATCGCCTACCTTGCTTTGCTCAACACCCTGGCCGCGGAAGGCAAGTCGATCGATGACAAGGTCGACGGCTACACCGAAAAGCAGCGCTTCTTTCTCGGTTTTGCGCAGGTCTGGTGCCAGAACCAGACGGAGCAGTCGGCCCGCCAGTCGGCGCTCACCGATCCGCACTCCCCCGGCCGCTGGCGGACCAACGGATCGGTGCAGAACTTCGACGAGTTCGGCAAAGCCTTCGGATGCAAGAAGGGGGATCCCATGTACCCGGTAAACTCCTGCCGCGTGTGGTAGGTGCGCTCCACGGTTCCGGAACCTCGGGCCTAAGACGCCTGGTTCCGGAGCCGGTCCTGCTCTCACCGAAGCCCGGCACCGCCCCTGCGCAACTGGTTTTCGGCTCTGCACTTTCCCAGCGGCTGGCGATTTGCCACGGAGTTGACATTTCCCTGCCCCGACCAGTCCAAATACTCGTCCTCTGCCCGAAATCGAGATGCCGTCTGCGGGCCCGGAAATCCTCTGTGAAACAACTGCAATTTGACGGGTAAATGCTGAGTTTTCCTCTGTCTCCGGCCGAAACTAGGCACAACACGCCCTCGGCTTTTACAATGCAGCAGGGACCCAACCCAAACCCAGCCCTGCTGTGGAACTAGCAAACTTGGCGGCGCACGCCGGACCAGGATGAAGGAATCGCATGAAGTTTAAGAAATTCGGCAAGACCCTTCTGATGAGCGCGCTTATGTCCGGCGTCGTCCTCAGCGTTTCGTCTTGCGTCCAGAGTTACACCGTTGGATTTTTGTATGTGACTGGGACGGCGACTTCCCAGAGCAATGGCAACGGCATCATCAGCGGCTTCAAAATTGATCACAATACGGGCAACCTCGTAGCCATCAACGGACTCCCCATCGCCTCCGGCGGCGCCAATCCTGGCCGCGCTGTACTGATTACCGGCGGGCGGTTCCTTTATGTGCTCAACCAGGGCGCAACCGCCTCCGGCGGAACCGACTTGCACCACCGCTGACCCCTGCCAGAATCCGAATATCGTGCAATTTGCCGTGGGCGGCAATGGCGTTCTCACCCAGCAGGAAACATTTTTCACCCAGGGCATCAACCCCTTCCGCCTTATCGCCGACTCTTCCGGCTCATTCCTGTACGTGCTCGATCATGACTCCCCGTCCAGCGCATCCTGCTCCCTGGCACTGGGGGCCAGCGCGACTACCTGCGGAGACATCACAGCTTTCAAGATCGATCCCAGCACGGGAAGGCTTTCGCTGCTGGTGAATGCCCAGGTAACCTCAGCGAGTGGAGCCGCCCTGCCGTACTTCCCGGTTCCGGCCGACCCCATCGATATGGTTCTGTCTTCGACCTACATCCTTACCCTGAGTGGCAATCCCACCGCGGGCGACACGGTCTTCCCATACTCCTACAGTTCCAGCAGCGGCCAGTTGACGGTCAATCAGAACAGCGTTCAGCCCTTGAATATCTTCCAGGGCAAGGCAATCGTCACCGGCGGCGGGTATGTCTACGTGATGGATGACGAGCCTCTGACCATAGGATCAGGCTCCACATCCCAGTACCCGGCGGGGACGTATCCCAGCCAGATCATCCCCTTCAGCGTGGGGACGGGCGGAGCACTCCAGGCGCAGACAGGCGGTGCGGTCCCCGATGCTTCAGCACAGACCAACCCGATCTATCTATTGCAGGAGTCGAAGGGCAAGTGGGTGTACGTGGCCAACCAGGGCGATAATACCAACACCAACAATGCCCAGAGCGGTATTCAGGGCTACGTGGTCGATGCCAGCACGCACCAGCTTGATCCCATGGCCGGCGCTCCGTTCGGTTCAGGCGCGGGTCCGGTTTGCCTGCTGGAGGATCCGTCAGACCAGTTCATCTACACTGCCAACTTCAACGATTCAAGCATTACCGGCCGCGTCATCGATCAGAACTCAGGGGTACTGAACAATCTGCCTGGAAAGGCCAACCGCGCCTTCCCGCTTCTTGGTCCGGCCGCGTGGTGCCTGGTCAGCGGGCGCACCAGCTAGCCTTGTTCGGTTGCCGTAGCGATTTGGGCGGAATCCAGTTGACCGGTCCCGCCCGGAGTTCGGATCTTCCGGATTCCTGCCGAAACAGCCTCGAATTCCGGATGCGTCTTGGTTGGCGGTCCGGAACTTGATCTCACCATGGATACTTCGGGCCGGTTAGCGGTCCGCGGACGAAAGATGCGCATGAAGTTCAACAAATCGGGCCAGTTGTTGCTGGTCTCCGCCGCCAGCCTGTTCGTGGCCGGCCTAATGTCCGCCTGCGCCACGTTGACTGTGGACTTCGTCTATGTCACCAGCGCCAAAGCCGCGGGCACGAACAATTACGGTGAGGTTGACGTATTCGAGGTGAACTCGGAGTCGGGACACATGCGCCAGATTCCGACGTCGCCCTTCCCCTCGGGCGGCCGGAATCCTGTGGCTGAAGCGGTCTCTGCGGACCACAACAACCTCTACGTGGTCAACGAGGACGACAACACCATCGTCCAGTTCGTCATCGGCAACGACGGCAAGCTGTATCCGCAGAATACAGTCAATACTCCCGGCGTGTTCCCGCTTGCCGTGTCTGTATCCGGCAGCAACCTTTATGTGGCCGACACCTACCAGCCTCTCTCGACGTGCTCGCCGGCGGCGCCCTGCTCCGGCTCGGTTGCCTCCTATCCCATCGCGACCACCGGGACCCTGGGAACGCCCGCCGGCAACGCCGCCCTGGCCACCAATTACTGGCCGCTGATCCTGCCCAGCAGCCCCAAGGACGTCATCCTGCCCACCGCGCTTACGGCCCTGGCGTCTGGATCGAATGTGTATGTGGCCGCGTTCGACTCCACTGCCAACACTGGCTACATCTTCGGGTTCGCCTCCGCCAGCGGCGTGCTCACCCCATTGAATGGCGGCGTCCCCGTCGCCGCAGGCGTTCACCCGTCTTCGATCGCCAGTGACCCCAGCGGAAGCTATCTGTACGTGACCGATTATGCCAACGGCAACATCCTCGGCTACAGCATCGCATCGGGAAACCTGACTCCTCTGAGTGGAAGCCCCTTCCCTTCCGGCAACCAGCCATCGTCGATCGTGATTGACGCTACCGGAGGCTTCGCCGTAGTGGCTAACTCGCTCGACGCCACCGTGACGACATACACCGTTTCGAGCGGCGCCCTGAACCGGGTCGGCACGTTCGCCACCGGCTTGCAGCCGGTCGCGGTGGGCATCGACCCATCGCTCAATCAGTACATTTACACGGCAAACTTTCTTGGCAACAACGTATCCGGATTTGAACTGCAATCCGGCACAGGGTCGCTGCTCAATTCGCAAAACTCTCCCTTTGCCGCCAACGCACAACCCACCGCGATCGCCGCGATACCGCACAACGGATCGAAGAATTAGAATCTGCCGAACAGCGCGCCCGGTGGCAAGGTACGGAAAGCAAAGGGGTTCAGTCCCGCAACTTGGCTGAACCAGGCAACTTGGCAACACCCCGCAGCAGGCTTTTACAATGCATAGGGGCAACCGACAACAATTTTCTACGGGCTTGGAATCGATGGCCCACGACGAAGGAAGCGCATGAAGTTCAGCAAAGTATCGGGGCCCCCGGGGACTGGAGTTCGTCTTCGGGGTGGCTTGAGCCAGCTTTTTCTGGTTTCTATGATCGGCCTTCTAGTGGCCGCGTTCTTGACGGCGTGCCAGCTGGTGACGATCGACTATATCTACCTGGCTTCTACGGGGAACTCAGGAAGCAGCACCGATGGAGAGATCCAGGCCTATGCGGTGGACTCGGAATCCGGCGCCCTGCGTACCGGCGTTCCCAGCGCCGACTCGGGCGGAGCTTCCCCGGTTGCCATGGCCACGTCCGCCGATTATGCGAACCTCTACGTCGCCAATCAGGGCAATAACTCGGTCGTCCATTTCGCCATCGCCACCAATGGGGTTTTGACCAAGAAGGACTCGATTACCCTCGCGGACGCCCCGGTCTACATGGCCGTCAACGCCGCGAACTCCTATCTCTACGTGGTCTCGGGCACCACATCTGCCACCCTCACGGAATACGCTCTATCTTCCGGTACCATCGGCAATGTAACCGCCCAGGAACCGCTCACAATACCGGGATATTCCGGGGATTCGGTCGTTCCCACCGGCGTTACGTCCCTTGCCAATAACAACGCCGTCTACGTGACCTTGTATGACCAGTCAGCCTACAACCCCGGTGGAACCACGACCAGCACCGCGAACCCCGGTTGGGTGTTCGGGTTTGCGGTCGGATCCGGAGGGTCGCTGACCCCCTCGCAGGCTAGCCCATATCGGGCGGGCGTCAAGCCGACAGCCCTGGCCGCCGATCCCACCAGCCGGTTTGTCTACGTGACCGATTACGCTTCGAACCAGCTCATCGGGTACGGTATCCAGTCCAGCGCCGCCCTGACGTTCCTCCTCAATGGGCCGTTCAAGACTGGGAATGAACCGGCGGCCGTCACCATCGACCCCCGCGGCAAGTTTATTTACGTCGCCAACGCACTGGACTCCTCGGTTTCGGCCTATGCAATCGACTTGTCCACCGGAACCCCGTCCGCAGCGGTCAACGCCACCGGCAGCTCAATCAACTCGACCGATACGCAGCCGGTGTCGATCACGGTCGATCCCGCGCTGGGCCGCTATGTGTACACCGCCAACTACCTCGGCAATTCCATTTCGGGATTCCGGCTCGATCCCAATGCGGGCAATCTGACGCTGGCCCAGGCCACGCCCTATCCGACCGGTCCCAAGCCAACCGCAATCGTCTGCATACCGCATGGCAACCACTCGCTGCAGTCGGTAACTCCGTAGCTGCGGCGTTCCTCCGGTCTCCACAGCCCAGCCTTCCCGGCTGGGCTGTTTTGCGATGGCGGCGCAGGTAACGGGCCGGCCGGATTGCGATCACGAGTTCGCCGCGCCGGCTCTTGATTTAACTTGTCGGAGCTGGCCCCGGTACTGGAGAATCTCGGCGAGAGTCTGTCAGGGGAAATAGGGTCCTATGCGCCAAGTTCTGTTCCACATGAGCCACGCGGCAGCGACCGCCGTTTTTGCCGCGGCGGCCTTTACATTCACCGCCGCGGCGCAACCGCCGGCGCAAGCCCACTATCAGCACAACCTCAAGCGAGGTTCGGCACCGGACGGCACCGTGCAGGCTACGTTCTTTGTCCACCGCCTGGGTACCGACCACGCCGAAGGGATTACGACTCTGGACATGAACGGCGACGGCCATCCTGACATCCTGAGCGGGGCCTATTGGTACGAGAACCCCGGACCGCAGGGCGGCGAGTGGAAGCGGCACCAATATCGCGAAGTGGGCGTCATGAACGAGTTCGTCTCCGACTGCGGCGAATGGACCATCGATGTCAATCACGATGGGCGGCCCGACGTGGTGACGGCAGGCTGGATGACCAACGGCATCTTCTGGTGGGAGAACCCCGGAAAGCTGGGCGCGGAGTGGAAGAAGCACTTCATTACCGACAGCTACGACACCGAGGGCGGCGCGATGGCCGACATCAACGGCGATGGCAAGCCCGACCTGATCTTCGGCCACTACGGGCATATGGGCGTTCTGTGGATCGATTTCGCCGGACCCGAACCCAAAGTGCACCATGTGGGCGGCCGCGCTGAGGATGGGCACGGCATCGGCGTTGCGGATATCGACGGCGACGGCAAGGCGGATATTCTCACCCCCAATGGATGGTTCAAGCAACTGGACGCCGAACAAGGATCAATGGGAGTGGCATGGCGACTGGAAGATGGAGGATGCGGGTTTTCCGATCATCGGCTATGACGTCAACAACGACGGCAAGATGGATGTGATCTATGGCCAGGGTCATAGCTACGGGATCTATTGGCTCGAACAACAGGGCGGCGGCGACAGCCGCACGTGGGTCAAGCACACCATCGACGAGTCGTTCTCCCAGGTGCATGCGCTGAAGATGGCCGACATCGACGGCGACGGCGAGCTGGAGTTGCTTGCCGGCAAGCGCTACCGCGGGCATTCGGGAGATGACCCTGGCTCCTACGATCCTTTGGTGGTTTACTACTACAAAATCAATCGCAAGACGGGAACCTTCACGCGCTATCCCCTCTCGGTCAATGGGACCGCTGCCGCGGGAACGCAGTTCGTGGTGGAAGATTTCGATGGCGACGGCGACCTCGACATCGCCACGGCAGGCAAGACCGGGGTGCATTTCTTTGAAAACCTCAGGATCGATAACGTGCCCAAAGCTGAGCGCGAAAAAGAAATCTTGCTTGACCGGAACTGGCCCTTCCCCGGCGAAGGCCAGGTGGTCAAGCAGGACAACGAGCCCAAGAAGTAGAAGATTCGGTTGAAATCCGGCGGATCACCGGCCAAGCCAAGCCGGCCACGTGCACGGACGACGTCACCAGCAGTCTGCAAAGACCCTGGATCTCGCAACGGCCCATCGTTGAGGCTGTCGCAGACCAACAACCAGGCGCCCTTTGTTACCATCCTCGGGAGTGCCGTATCCACAGGAGTGTCATGACCTACATGCCCGATCGTCGCAGCTTCCTCATTGCCGGGAGCCTCACCGCGCTCGCGTCTACACGAGTTTTCGGGGCCAGTGAAAGGCTTCGCATCGGGGTGATCGGAGCGGGGGGCCGGATGCGGCAGTTGCTCAACTCCGCGGAGAATTCGGGAGTACCGTTTGAGATCGTGTCGGTGAGCGATGTGTACACGCCCCGGCGCGAAGAGGTGAAAACGCGGCCCAGCGCGACCGGGGCAACGACGACCGTGGATTACACCCAGGTGCTGGACGATAAGAGCATCGACGCGGTGATCATCGCCACTCCGGACCACTGGCATGTGCGGATTGCCGTCGCGGCCCTGGCCGCAGGCAAAGATGTGTACCTCGAGAAGCCGGTGACGCATACCCTCGAAGAGGGCGAGACGCTGCAGAAGGGCGTTCGATCCAGCCGGCAGATCCTGCAGTGCGGAATGCAGCAGAGGAGCTGGCCCCACTTCCGCAACGCTGTTGACCTGATCCAGGGTGGTGCGCTCGGACGGGTAACCCAGGTGCGGACCTATTGGTGGCAGAACTATGGCCTGAACTGGGTGCCGAAACCGGTCGATATGGCGCAGCTCGACTGGAAACAGTGGCTGGGCGGCGCACCCGACCAGCCCTTCAGCCTGGAGAAGTACGATCGCTGGCGGTGGTTCTGGAACTTCGGCGGCGGTGCGATGACCGACTTGTTCACGCACTGGATCGACGTCGCGCAGTGGGCGATGCAAGCCGACCAGCCAAGCATGGCGCTGATGCTGGGTGACAAACACATCTTCACTCAATGGGAGTGCCCCGACACCATCCAGGCGGCCTTCCGCTATCCAGGATTCGACGTGGTCTATGAGGGCATGATGAGTTCGTCGATCGACGACGGCGGCCTTGAGTTCCGGGGTACCGAGGCAACGCTGAAGATCACCCGTGCGGGAATGAGCATCTTTCACGAGAATGTGAAATCGGATCGAAATCCTGTATTGAAGGAAGAGAGTTTTGAGGACGGGACCACGCCACACATGAAGAACTTCTTCGACTGCATCAAGACGCGCAAGGACCCCAACGCGCCCGTCGAGACCGGGATCGCCGCCGCGCGCGCGGGTCACATTGGAAACCTGGCTTACCACCGGGGAGGCATGACCCCCTGGCCGCCAAAGTGAAGCATCGCGGGCAATTTGTTCCCTGTCATCACGGGGCGTTGCGGACCTCGGGCGCAGCTGGTTTGGATGAGCGCCTCGGCCTGTCACCGATCAATTGAGAACGATCCGCACTCCAATCAAATGAATGCCGGGCCGACCTGAGGTTGCTGAAACCGATACCAGATCGCAGCGGATTCCGACGAAATTTAAGTTCAATGATTCCTGCAAACTCTGAAAGTTCGGGGCGGAGGGGCAAAGCTCCAACAGCCCAATCATCCCCTCCACAGCTCTAGTCGGCGGATCTATATCCATAGGAATCAGAGATTTATCATGCTGCCAAAATCGATTTAAGCCGGATATTTATGTCCAATTACCGTGAAGTCGTATCCGTACTCGTATCCATCTTCATTAAACTATTGATGTTACAAGGGTTACTGGTCGGGGCGGAGGGATTCGAACCCCCGACCCTCTGCTCCCAAAGCAGATGCGCTACCAGACTGCGCTACGCCCCGACGGACTATCCGATTGTATCGTGAAACGGCGATGGATTCCGATCCATGGGCGCGGTCGCATTGGCCTGTCGTAACATCCCGCCCTCGCACGCCTCTTGATTCAAGACCGTCGTCAGATGCTGCGTCCTAGTCTCGTCCGCTATCCGGCAACAAGGTGTGGGCGCGAGATCGATTCCGCGCATCAAAAATACGTATGAAGCGAATGTCACTCTGCGCACTGAGCTTGCTTGTGGCTGTGGGCTGTACTCCTGAGAAGCGCAGTCCCGATGCGATCAGGCAAGATACCGCGGCGGCGACCGCTGAAGCCACCCGAGACGCCAAAGCCGTCGCCCAAGGCGTGGTGGAGGGGCTCAAGGAGAAGGGGCCCATTAATATCAATCGCGCCACCGCCGACCAACTCGAAACTCTTCCAGGTGTCGACGATGCGACCGCGCGTCGCATCATTGCGGCGCGTCCCTACCAGGAGGCATCCGAACTTCATAAGCGGCACCTCATATCCAAGGCTGAATACGACCGCATTGCCGACAAGGTCGTGGCTCGCTGAGTCACAGATTGCATTCCATGGTTACTTCGCCCGCGCGCATCGGGAGCTCCAGAGTGGGTGTATCCTCCCTGCTCCGTTCCGGCTCGTTCCTTCCCGAGGCTCCCAGAGTCGGCAACTGTCTTCAATCGTGATCGTGTCTAGCGAAGTGGAATATCCAGTACCTGTATCGAATATCGGGGCAGCGTCTCCACGAACTTATTCGTTTGAACTGAAATCTTGCTTTCCGTAGGCACAATCCTTCGCGGATCGGTGATCGAGTTCGTCTCTTCGGTGGTAGTTCCGCTGAGCAGCGTAATGGTCGCCTCACCGCGAAGGTTGACCGCATCAGCCAGCTTGATTTGAATTGGCTGCGCGTCAGATGAAGCATTGACTAACTTGACGAATAGGTGATGGGCCTTCGAGTCGTAAGTAACCGATTCAAATAAGCGCGGGTTGGTTGTGTCCAGCTTGGCGTCGACGATTTCGTCCCCGAGGTGTGTGCTGAACATCACCTGCGCATAGTAGCTGGGTGATCCGTAACTGGTGAGTGCGTCATATCCGATCAGGTCGCTTGGCCATTGCATCCCGCCAGGGTTTACGTTCACGAATAATGGGGCGTACGATGCCATCACCACGATGTCGCTATTGCGCTCCATGCCGGTCATCCACGCAGCGTCTCCAAGAGCTGCACCAAAATTCGTGGTAGGAGATCCTTCGCGCGTCGCCCATTCGCCGACCAGGATTTTGGGCCCGCTGCGATCATACGTATCGTAGCGATGAACATCCAGGAAGAATTGCTGCGCCGTGCGGTAGAAGTGCGTATGCAACGCGTGATCGTTGTCATCGAGAATATCGGGGCGTACCAGAGTGACCGGCGCCGCCGCGACAATCCGGATATCCGGATGCGTCGCCTTGATTGCTTTGTAAAACTGTGCGAACCGTGCGTCGTAGGTACCCGACTCATCGTGGTACTCTTCGTTTCCGACTTCGACGAATTTCAGAGCAAATGGAGCTGGATGGCCGTCCTTTGCACGCTCTGCGCCCCACCTCGTCGATGGGCTGCCTGTGACGTATTCGATCTCGTCGAGCGCGTCCTGGACATAGGGTTCAAGGTCCTGGCCCGGCGCGATATGCTCCTGGCGAAGTGAATAGCCGGAGAAGACAGCGAGCAGCGGCTCCATGTGCAGGTCCTCGCACCAGGTGAGGAACTCGAGCAGGCCCATGCCGTCTGACGAGCGGTACGTCCACGGGGTGGGGTGGGTGGGCCGGTCGACCAGGGGACCAATGGTCTTCTTCCATTCGAAGTGCTCGTTCAGATGATCACCCTCGAGATAATTGCCGCCTGGAAAGCGCAGAAAGGCGGGATGCAAGGCCTCAAGTTTCGCCATCAGGTCGATGCGCTTTCCGTTTGGCTCATTCCTGTAAGTCGGAGGGAAGAGCGAGATGAGAGAGAACCACACGGTGCCTCGATGCTGTACTAAAAACTCCAGGTGATTGTCAGCCGATACGGCGAGCGCTCCGGTCTTAAGTGTGAACTTGTATAGTTGCCACGAACCGCGAATGGACGGCACTGCCGTAGTGGCTGCAACGGCGCCGGTTCGGTCGTTGACAAGGCGAATGGTTACCTCGCCGATCTCGCCACCGTCTCCACGCGCAAAGAAAGAACCACGATAAACTGTTGCCGGATGAAGCGCGATGCCCCAATAGCCCGAATTGTAGAAGCCCGCCTGAGCGGTTGGGGCCGCCGAATCGACGGCTAGTTTCAGACTGTGCGGCAGCGCCGCGCTGGGTCCGCTGGTTTTGTCGATTTCGATATTGGCGCGCGCGTTGCCGTTCTGAATCAGGGTCCAATGCTCGAGGCTTAGCCCGCGATTGCTTTGAAAGGTGCGATTACTGACGAGTTCCGCGTATAAGCCACCGTCATAGGAGTAATTGATCTCTTCGCTCATGATGCCATAGAGCGTCGGACTTACCTTCGCAATTGGTTTCGAAGGGTCGATCGAAAGGGTCGCGGGTATCTGGGAACTCGCTGCCAGTGGAAGTGCGAAGAAGAGGAGGGAAACAATTTGTGCCGCGCGCATGGCTTTCAATCCTGAAAGGAGAATTCGGGTTAACGTTTACCGTGGAAACGGATTGTGTTCAGCTGGCATTCGCACCGGCTGGGCTAAGCACTCGTCTTGCGGCGCACCACTTCGGCCACTGCCGACATATCTTTCTCTCCATAACCGGCATCCATCGCTTCACGGAACCGTCTCTCGGCGATCTTCGCCGTATCGAGATCAATGCCGAGGCTCGCGGCATCCGCGGATGCATAGCGCAGATCTTTGTCCATGAGGGAAAGCAGGAAATTGACATCGTACTTCGCCTCGACCATACGCGCCGAAATGGCCCCGAGCAGCGGACTACCGGGTGCTCCCGCCTTGAGCACCTGCAGGGCCTGGTCACGATCGAGACCGCTGCGCTCGATCCACGCCATGCCTTCCGCCAGTGAGGCGACCTGCACACCGCACAGAAAGTTATTGATCAACTTCATTCGCGCTCCGCTGCCTATAGGGCCGAGCCGCACGATCTGTTTGCTCATCACCGCCAGGACCGGCCGCACCAGTTCAAGTGTTGGTGCGTCTCCTCCGACGAGGAACGTCAACTCGCCTGCTTCGGCCTGCAGGCGGCTCCCTGTGACTGGCGCATCGAGCAGCCGTAGTCCGCGCGCAGTGGCCAGGGCGGCTAGTTCTGCGATCCAGCCTGGCGTCACCGTGCTTGACTCGATGAGAATGGCTCCGGGCCCGGCCTGAGCCAGCGCACCTTCCTGCCCTGTCCACATCGCTCGGCATGCATTCTCATCGGACAGCATGGTGATGATCACGTCTGCGTCGTGTGCCGCTTCTGCCGGCGAGTGAGCGATGCGCGCTCCAGAAGCAGCGAGTGCCTCGGCTTTAGACTGGGTGCGGTTATATACGGTTACGGCAAAGCCCGCTGTCAAAAGATTCTTCGCCATGCCTGCGCCCATCGTGCCGAGACCGAGAATGGCAACGTTCTGTTTCACGGAGTTCCTCCTGATCACGAATGAAGGATCAAAAAACTTAAAGCATCAGGCCGCACTCGAATCAGCGTATCGAGTTGCCTCGGTTCGATGCGCACGGGATTGCGAAGAGCACGTCCATAGCCTTCAAAGTGCACATGCATCCAGTCTCCGTTCTCCAGGTGAACACCCTCACCAAAGCTGAGCGAGTGCGCACCGAAGAAATGCACGTGAACATGGCCGGGCATGCGATGACCTTCAAACTTGAAATGGTGATGTTCGAGGTTTGCCAGGCTGTGAGCCATGTTGTCTTCACCGGTTGCGATGGTCTTGTGCCAAAGCGTCTGGCCATCGCGCTGGATGCTGACTTCGCCTGTAACCGCGCCGAAATCGCCGCCTACGACGAGTTCGGGGCCGATACTGCACTGGCGCAGTTTCGATCCTGCAAGATTGAGATAATTGCGCCGTTCAAACTGATGATCGGAAAACTCGTTGCCTGCGCACACTCCAATGCGGTGCGGCCTGCCTTCCGCGTCGATGATGTAAATCCCCGCGATTTCCGCCTCTTCGCCACCATCCTCCGCATGCGATGGAACCGTCAGGGGAACGAACGGAGCCTGCAGAATGGAGCCATTTCCTTTATAGAACCATTCCGGAGCGATGCCGATTTTTCCCTCCTTGGGGCGGCCGCCCTCAAGCCCGGAACGGAACATGCGCATGCTGTCCGTCACGGGCCCGGCATCAGGAGCCAGAGATGCTTCGTGCATGGCCTGACGGTCTTTCGCGCTTCCAAAATGCGTAAGCCCAGTACCGGAAACGAGCAAGCGCTCCGGCGCACCGGGAACATCGACGGGCAGCATCAGCTTCCAATCGCCCACCTGCGCATAGACATCGTCATAGGCCAGCGATTCACCCGTCGCAAGGTGCTGTGCTTGTCCACTCAATGAGGTCTGCTCGCGAATGCACCCAGAGGCAAGTTCGTAAACCGACTCCACACCGACAAGGCACCGCAGATGTGGTTCGTCGACGAGGGCGACGCGCCGCGATGGACCGTTGCTGAGTTGTACGAGATGAATCAAGGGCGCTCCTCACTCAACGATCTTGAAACGCTTGAGGGATTCTTCATTCACGGTGAGTCCAAGGCCTGGCTTCGTGTCGTCGAGATCGATGTATCCGTTGCGTGGCTCTGGTTCTCCGTCGAAGATGTACCAGAACAGTTCGTTGCCTACTTCGACATCCACTTTGGGGAAGAACTCCGCAATCGGCGAATTCAGACTCGCCATCACGACATGATAGTTATGCATCTGCCCTGCATGCGGCACCACCGGCACCTGGAATGATTCGGCGAGTGCCGATATCTTGCGGGCCTGGCTGATGCCGCCCACGCGATTCGTATCGAACTGGATGTAATCAAGGGCGTTGTTCTCCAATAATTCGCGAAATCCAAAGATGGTGAACTCATGCTCGCCGCCCGCGATGGGCACACGGCCATAGCTCTTTAGCTCCTTGTACCCGCGCGTGTCATCGGGAATCACGGGCTCCTCGAGCCAGCGCAGGCCGAACGGCTCGAGCAAGGGCAGCATGCGTTTGGCGTAGTCGAGCGTCCACCCCATATAGGCATCGGCCATCAGGTCTACACTATCCCCCACCACTTCGCGAACCGTGCGCACCAGTTCGATATTTTTCTGCATGCCTTCGGCGCCATCGATCGGTCCCCAGCCGAAGCGCAGCTTCATGGCCTTGTATCCCTGGTCCTTGTAACGCTGCGCCTCACTTTGCAAGTCCGGAACCGGCATCGCGTACAAGCGGCTCGCGTAGACGGGAATCCGCTCCTTCGTTCGCCCCCCGAGCAGCCGAAATACAGGTTGTCCGGCGCTTTTTCCAAGCAAATCCCAGAGCGCGATGTCCACTGCGGAGATGGCGGTCATGGCCACGCCCTTGCGCCCGAACGCCATGGTGCGGCGGTACATCTGTTGCCAGAGGAATTCAGTGTCCCAAGGGTCAGACCCGACCAGGAGCGGCGCGAGGTACGTGTCGATCAGCGTCTTCGTCACCAGCGGTGAAAGAGCCGCGTTGCCGAGGCCGACGATCCCCGCGTCGGTAAAGATCTCGACCAGCACCCAGCCGTGAAATGCGAAATTACCCATAGACGCCTGGCGAAAAGCGACAAGGTCCATCGGGTTGGTACAGAAGTGAGGCGGAAGCGGTACGGTCTCGCCCTCCCACTGGACAACACGGGTACGTACTTCAGTGATCTTCATGCCTGACTCTCAATCTCCTTTAGATCCGGGGAGCGAAGCGGTTGGATTCTGCCCCCAACCCAGAGGATGGCGGCGAATCCGATGAGGTGGAAGGTACCGACCAGGACGAATAGCGTTCCATAGCTGTAGCCGTGTCCGAGGAGCGCACCCGCAACGAGCCCGAAGAGGGCTCCGCCCATGGAGCCTCCAAATCCAACCAGTCCGGCGACGGTGCCGACCGCCGAGAGCGGGAAGACATCGGCCGGGATCGTCATGATAATCCCCGACCATGATTGCTGCGAGAAAAACGCGATGCTGAATAGCAGCAACGCATAGCGCACAGGGACAGTCGAAACCAGCATAACGGCCGGCATCATCGCGGCATTCACGCCCAGCACCAGCTTGCGAGAGACATCGAGCGAATATCCCCGCCGCAGCAGACGGCTGGACCACCATCCGCCCAGTCCGCTGCCCAAGCCCGAGGCAGCGTATGGGATCCAAGCGTAATAACTCACCTGCCTGATGTCGAATCCGCGCACGTCATAAAGATACTTTGGCAGCCAGAAGAGGAGAAAGAACCAGGCCGAGTCGCTCATGAACTTGGCGAACACAAGGGCCTGCACGGGCCGCTGGCTGATGATTTCGCCAAACGATAACCGTTCCGCCAGGACTCGTTCGTCGATGCTCTCACTGGACACGGGAGCGGAAGCGCGTGGATACGAAACTGCCCACACGGTGACCCACAAGAGCCCAAGGCCACCCGACACGAAGAAGACCGCGCGCCAACCGCTCACCAGGAGCACCAGACCGATCAAGGGCGGGGCCAGCAGAGATCCCACGGCGGTGCCAGCATTGATAAATCCCATGGCCGTCGACCGCTCATGGGGCGGGACCCACTCAGCGATCACACGCGTCGCGGCGGGGAAAGCGCCACCCTCGCCCATGCCCAGCAGGAAGCGCATCACCAGAAGCCATGCAAACCCGGTTGCAAGGCCGTGCAGCATGCATGCCAGCGACCACCACAGCATGATCAGCAGAAAGCCGCGCCGCGTTCCGAGCCGGTCGAGCATGCGGCCGCCAATGGCGTAAAGGCTGGCATACGACAGCAGAAATGCGGTCTGCAGATAGGAGAACTGCTGGTTTGAGATCGGAATCACCTTCTGAATCGCAGCGACGGCCACTGAGATGGTCTGCCGATCGAAGTAGCTGATGGCGATGGCTGCCGCGACGAGGCCGACGAAGTACCAGCGCTTCCCTATGGCGGGATCACGTTGGTCCAGCGACAATGACATTGCCATCTCCCAACGTGATGTAATCGTCTGCTCGGACAAATCCGATTCCGGAAAACGTATTCCGAGATGATCAGGACTTTAAATAGAGCGCGAAGCTCCTGTCAAGGCGGAGGCCTTTCAACGCAGATCGGTACCTGCGAACAGGAATCCCCACGACGTATCCAAGTAAAGCCAACGCTGTGTGCTGAACCAACTGGTCGGCATCTCGGGAACGTGCAGCAGGGTATGTCCGCCCGTGCAGATCATCTCGGTGCCGTTCCAGGCCAGGAAGGTTCTTCCCGCGAGCCCTACGTGTGCCGGATGCGTGACCAGCCGCAGGCAGACGGGGCAGCGCTTACGCTGATCGAGGAGAGCCCAGCGCAGTCCAAAGAGGCATAACGAAAACGACGAGATCAGTTGTACATATTGCGATGAGACGGAGTAAGACGTCGTATTCCAGTAGGCCAGGTCGAGCGACGTGAAATAGACGCTGGGCAGCAGCAGCCCAATCTTGGCAAACAAAAAAGTCCAGCGGCATAACCTGTTCGTCCACGATGGACGATGCGAGCTGAAGTTCGATTCGCTCATCGCGACGGAGGTAATCGCCGGCAGGGCCAGGAAAGCGAGGAATACGGCAAACTGGTACATCTTTGCCGGACCTTCGGTGCGTTCGTCAAACGACACTCCCCATAGATCATCGTCGCCGTCCTCCGGGCTGTACGACGAGATTGGCACGCGCCCGCCCGGCATCTGGGACCTACCCAAGGGCGTAAGATGCGCAATGACGTGACCAACTCCACCGATCTCCCAATCTCTTTCAAGTACCCACGCATCGACTCTGCCGGGCAGTGTCCACATTCCCTCCGGAGCGACGCCCACGATCCGCGCCTCTTTCCCGCTGATCTTCACCATGCTTCCCGCGATGTGAGGATTCGCCCCGAAGCTGTTCTTCCAGAGTAGATGGCTCAGGATAACTTCAGGGAGTTGATTGGGGTGTTCCGGCCTCTGCGCCATCAGCGGAATCGGCATTCCGAGCACTTGGAACAGATTTGAGCTTGCGTGCGCGACACTCCAGATCTCTGGTCCGGACGCGCCCGCGGGCGCACTGTCTTGGGCGAGGCGGTAAAACGAAAGCGCGTCAAAATAACGTTGTCTTGAACCCTTCCACTTGAGGTACTTAGCAGCGGGAACCGTGGCCGCCGCATCATCGTCAGTGAGGGAATTCTCGATCAGGATCAGACCGGGCCTCACCTTATATCGCGAAGCCTGGTTCTGTGCCCGCACGCCCGGGAGCAGGAGACCTGCCGTATAGCCCACAGCGAGGATGAGCACAAGTGAGAGTATGCAGTGGGCAGCTGAACCGCGGAATGACTGGGGGGCGCCGGATTTCGGCCGCGCAATCCAACGCATGCAGAGCGCATCCTGAAACGATCCGATACAGAAGCGCATCACCATCTCGTGCTGTGTTTGTACGCTCCCAGGCTGAGCCGCGGAGGAGTGGCGCACATGCCATAACTCCGCTTGCCATTCCTGGAGCCACTCGGCGCGTTTCCTTGCGGGCACCAAAAGGCCCGCAGTCCAGATCAATGCCGATCCGATTAGCGGAGCTAGCTCGCCCATAGGAGCCTTCATACCGGCCTGGCCTCCTGCGTGGTTGGAATGAGACGTTCGAGGAGTGGATACCGCCGGCGGGAAGATTCCAGAGTCGTCCTGCCTGCCGCGGTGAGCTTGTAATACTTTCGTGGCGGACGCTGCTCGGCATCCGCGATCGACTGGCGCTCCCATTGCGAGCGGATGAGTTCATCGCGCTCCAATCGCCGCATTGCCGGATAGACGGTTCCGCTCGGAAGCCCCGTCATCTCCATCACACTGAATCCGTAGACGTACCCGGCGCTGATTGCCTGCAGGATCATTGCCGCGGTGTGAGAAAGCTTCGTCTCAGAGGCCATGGCGCATTTTACCTATGTAGCCATCTACTTGACAATAACGTATAACGAATGCTACATAGGGTGAGGAGGAGGTTGGGCCGCCGTGTTGGAAGTACAGAGTCTCTTTCGAAGCTATCGTGGCATCCCCGCCGTGCAGGACGTCAATTTTCGGCTGGGGCCAGGAGAGATCGTGGGTTTCCTCGGACCCAATGGGGCGGGCAAGTCCACCACGGTGAAGATGATTACGGGCATGTTGCGGCCCAACGATGGACGCGTGCTGTTCGAGGGAAAGGATATTCGCCACGATATGGTAGCCTTCCGGAGCTGCATCGGTTATGTCCCCGAGGAAGCTCACCTCTACGGTTATCTTTCTGGATTGGAATACCTGCAGTTGGTGGGGAGGCTCCGCGGCCTCGGCGAAGTGGCAATTGAGACGAGAGCTACCGGTCTACTCAAGCTGCTCGATCTCGAATCATCGCAGCACACTCCGATTTCTTCCTACTCAAAAGGGATGAGACAGCGCGTTCTGATCGCCGCAGCCTTGTTGCACGACCCAAAGCTTTTAATCTTCGACGAGCCGCTGTCGGGACTCGACGTCATATCCGGGCGTCTCTTTAAGGACTTGCTGGAGATACTCGCGGCGCAGGGCAAAGCCATTCTTTACATCTCGCATGTTCTCGAGGTCGTCGAGCAGGTTTGCAACCGGGTTATCGTTATTGCAAATGGCAGGGTTTTGGCCGATGCTCCGCCGGCCGAACTGGCGCGGCTTATGTCGTTGCCGAACCTTGAAAGCGCTTTCGCACAGTTAGTCCGGCAGCAGGAGACCAGGGTACTTGCGCAGGGCATCGTCGATCTCATCCGGAGTTCGCATGGCTGAGGTATTTCAGCGTCTCTTCTCCCGAGCGGAGCCGCCTGTACTCTCCATGAATGTGCAGGCTGCGCTAGGCCCCGTGCGGCCGCCCAGGCGCAGCCAGACCTCTTTGCTCATCCGGCACTTTATCGAACGATTCTTCAATCACGAAACTGCTTCACCCGATGGAGACGCCAAGACTCGCATGGTGCAGATCGCTTGCGCAGTGGGGCTTCCACCTTTGCTGGTCGCAGTTTATCTTTGGCCTGCATACCATCCGATCAAGGGCTGGCCACCCGGACAGCCGCACTCGGGGGAGCCGCCTCCGTACTGGCTGCAGGTAAACCATCATCTTTTCTTTGTGCTGTATTCGTTTGTTGCCCTGGGCATCGCAACGGTGTTCGAGTGGGACTTATTTTTCCCCGACCTGCTGGACCTTTTCGTCCTGGGGACACTGCCAATCGCTCCACGCCGTGCATTTGTGGCACGAGTCGCGTCCATCGCCCTGTTGATCGGAGGCTTCCTTGCCGCGGTCAATTCTTTGGCCACGTTTGTTCTTCCTATGGCGATGGATCCATCCAGCCTGGGTCGTTTTGTTGGCGGTCATGTGCTCGCCGTCTTGGGAAGCGGAATCTTTGCCGCGGCCTGCATCATCGGGTTTCAGAGCGTGCTGGTGTGTCTGCTCGGTGACCGTTTATTTCGCCGCTGGGCCCTCCCGCTTCAGGCTCTTGTCATCACCTTTCTGGTGATGTTGATGTTGTTGTTTCCCGTGCTTTCCGGCGTGGTGCCGGTCATCTTGCAGTCCGGGACCGGCTTCGCACGTTGGCTCCCTCCTTTCTGGTTCCTCGGTATCGAACAGAGGGTATTGGAAGGGCCCTCCGCATCACCCATCTACACGACACTTGCACATATCGGTTTTGCGGCGACCGGGGTCGCATGCGCCATTGCGATTCTCGCGTATCCGCTGGCCTATGCGCGCAGAAACCGCGCCCTTGTTGAAGGAGCGTCTACCCGGAACACTTCAAAACCTCTGGGTGCGCCATTCAACGCGTTTCTTCATCGATGTGTGATGCGCGTACCAGTGCGCCGAGCTGTGTTTCATTTCATCAGCCAGACGCTGCTGAGGGTGCCGCGTTATCGTATCTACCTGGTCATGTATGGCGGGGTGGGGCTTTCGGTGGTGGCGGCAAGCATCCTGCGATTTACCACGTTCAACCGGCAGGTGCACCTTGAGATATCCGCCGATGGTATACGCGTGGCCACCGCGGTGGTTGTCTTCTGGATGGTGGCAGGGCTGCGCATGGCGTTCGTCTCATCGGGGAATCAGCGCGGCCGGTGGCTGTTTCGGTTTGTGCATGGCAGTCCGCAGCACTTCGCAGCCGCCGTGGATCAGTCGGTGGCCACGCGCGGATGGGTTCTACTCGTAGTTGGATTCGTCAGCTTGTGTGCCATCAGTGTCTTCCGGTGGATCGCTCCGCCTGAACTGCGCTCCTGGGACGCGTGCTTTGCACAGGCGCTTATGGCGGCCGTCATGTGCATTGTCCTTACGGACGCATTCTTTCTCAACGTTACGACGATACCCTTCACAGGCGAGCCAACGCGCGAGGAACCAAACCTTGCGTTTACGGTTCTAAAATATTTCACGTTTTTTCCGATTGTCAGCGCCCTGCCGCTCCGATTGGAGCCATGGATCGAGACAAGTCCATGGCACTTCCTGGTCGTAACCGGGTGTGCCGTTTGTGCGCATCTGCTCCTCAACCGCCGCCACAACGCTATCCTTCGCGACTACAGCAACCAACTTGCCCTGGAAGCCGATGAAGAAGACTTCCCAATGAACCTTGGTCTGCGATATTGAGATCGGTCTCGGGGAAGCGTCTGGTAGCGATCATCCACGGTCAGCGGGCATCAACTAACTTGTCGGCGAGCTTTTCGAGTGTCGGGACTATCGTTTCGCCTGCGGCGTTCCCAAACGGGCCATTCTGCTGCACCATGAACACAAGGATTCTGCCCGTGGCCGGACTAATCTCCATGGCATTGCTGTAGGCGCCGCCGTGCCCATATCCGTTATCCGAAACAGACCAGCCGAGTCCATAGTCTTTGCCGCGCATCCCGCCATTCTGCGTGCGCGTCATCTCATGGATAGCGGCCTGAGATACAAACCGTTTGCCGTGATAGACCCCGCCGTCGAGAATCATCTGGCAGAACGTTGCCACGTCGCTTGCGGTGGAAAACAGTCCGCCGGCGGGCATCGGAAAGCGATGCGCCCGGTCGCTGAGCGGATAGGTAAGCTGGTCAATGTCCATGACTTCAAGATCCCTGGTTTTGGGATCGACCTTGTATGACTTGGCGACTCGCGGAATCTGCTCGGCGCTCGGCCAGAAGGTAGTATCCTTCATCCCCAGCGGATCGAAAAGCCTCGTCTGCATGAACTGCTCGTACGGCATTCCGCTAACCACTTCAAGAATGCGAGCGGCCGTGTTGATTCCTTCGTTCGAATACGCGTAGTCCGTGCCGGGCTGGAAGTTCAACGGCTCGGCGGCAAAACTGCGCACCGCATCTTTCAGCGGCAAGAGGTCAAGAGCGCCGGGTTGGGCTTTCGACTTGAACGGCAGGCCGCTCGTGTGGCTGAGTATTTCACGGATGCGAATCGGGTGTATGGCTGGAACCAGCCTGTCAGTCGACACCGCTGTGTCGCCGCTTCCCTTTTGCGTCGCGTCGTTTTCCTTGACCTTTACCATCTGGCCGTGGAACTCAGGAAGGTACTTCTCCACTGGATCGTCGAGATTGATCCTGCCTTCGTCCACAAGCATCATGAACGCCGTAACCGTCATCGGCTTGCTTGTCGACGCAATCCAGAACATGGAATCCGTATGCATCGGCGTCTTCGCTTCCAGATCGCGATACCCGACGGCCTGCAGATAGACAGCGCGTTCTCGGCTGGCAACCAGTGTGACTGCTCCCGCCAGAGTGTGGTTGTCCACCAACGGTTGCAGGTAAGAGTGAATCGGATCGTTTGTGGCTTGTTCGGCAAAACTAGCCATGCCTTGTCCCTCCGTCAGGCAGACGGCACAGCCAGCAAGACATAGCAGGCTCCGAAACCGGAGCCAGGCCCAAGGGCGCCTGTCATGTGTCGCCGTTTGAACCAATCCCCGGCCTGTGGTTAACGATTCAGTCATTCTTTTCTCCCCTGAGCGCACCACCCGAAACTGAGCAATCTGCCGATCCAACTGCGTGGCGCGTTCGGACCGCTCTCGCAGGAGGTAAGGACAGCCTCGCGGCAATGGGCTCTCGACTAAGCTAAGGTAAGAGTAGACGACCGAACGTCCAGAACTTTCAAAATGTTAACCGGCGTCCAAAGGGACGGTGGCGGCAACCAGCAACACCCACCGGCCGATAGCAGGGTGAGACCAGAACAGGAACAGAACCATTGGATGTTGTCGGCATCGATTTCGGAACCACGAACAGCTCAGTTGCGCTTGCAGGTGGGTCTTCGCAGGTCAGGATTGCTACGTTTGCTTCGGGCGCATCTCAAACTGAGTCGTTTCGATCGGTTCTCTACTTCGAACAACACAAGTCAGCTTCGGGATCGAAGAAGACTCATTCGCTGAGTGGCCCCGCTGCCATCGAGCACTACCTGGAGGCGGAAGAGAAGGGGAGGCTGATCCAGTCGCTCAAGTCTCATTTGCCCAGCCGCATGCTCACGGGAACGGAGATCTTCGGGCGCAGGCATAAACTCGAAGAACTGATCTCGCGGATTCTCAGCGATCTGCGCAAGAGTGCGGAACGTCAATTTGGCCAGCCGATCCGGCGCGCGGTCGCGGGACGCCCCGTGCACTTCGTTGGCGCAAATAACGAAGACGACGACGCCTTCGCAGTAACACGGTTGCGGGAGGCTTTCACCATCGCCGGCTTCGAGCATGTGGATTTCGAATTGGAACCGGTGGCCGCCGCCTACTCGTACCAGGCGGCTCTCGACCACGACGAACTGATACTGATTGGCGATTTCGGCGGGGGTACGAGCGACTTCTCCCTGTTGCGCGTTGGCCCCGACGTGCGGCGTCGCGGCCGCACTCCTAACGATCTGCTGGGTAATAGTGGGGTGGGCCTGGCGGGCGATGACTTTGATGCGCGGATTGTTCGCAAATTGGTATCCCCCGCTCTAGGGTCAGACTCTGAGGCCCGGTCCTTGAACAAGCTTCTTCCAGCCGTACCTGCGTGGATTTACGCCAACCTTGAGCGGTGGCATTACCTGTCATTCCTGCGCACCAACAACGTGCGTGAAATATTGAAGAGTGCGCGTGCCCGGGCTTTGGAACCCTCCAAGATTGAGGCACTGATCGCTATCGTCGATGAGGATCTCGGTTATCACCTTCACCAGGCCGTGCAGCGGGTCAAGTTTGCGCTCTCAACCAACGACACGGCGGAATTCCGATTTCGGGACGGAGGTCTCGACCTTCGCATGGCCGTAACGCGGGCTGAATTTGAGAGTTGGATCGCCGAAGACCTCCGCGCGATTGAGGCATCGATCGATTCCCTTCTTCGCAATTCGGGAGTTTCCGCGCGCGAGGTGGACCGCATATTTCTAACCGGTGGTTCGTCGTTTGTTCCTGCCGTGCGGCGCATCTTTGCCTCGCGGTTCGGAGAGGAGCGCATTCGCGGTGGCAATGAATTCACTTCAGTTGCCCATGGATTGGCGCTGTGTGCGCACCAGCAGCGAGTCAACCAATCGTGATCCGGCGCTCTAGCTGTGCAGCAACCAAGACAAGATCCACAGGACTACGAGCACGGGAATCGCGAAGACAAGTCCCACCGCCAAGCCCAACGCGAGCAGAAAGGCCCAATCTCGCCCGGTGTGCCGCCGCGGCTCTCGCACATGAAGCTGCAGCAGTTGATAGTTGCGACGGTTGGCCTTCCAGGCGATGAGAAAGATGTCGCCCAACACGGGAATCGAGCCCACCAACACGCCAATTCCAATGTTAACCAACATGCGGATCAGCGTGACATAGGGGACGCCGCGCATCCATGCGGCGGCAGGGATTACCAGGGACAGCAGCCCGGCGATGACGTCGCCGAAACCCGGGACCAGCCCGATAATCCCGTCCAGCCCAAACCTGATGCCGGTTCCCGGGACGCGAAACGCTTCGTCGAGAAGGCGCTCTACCGAACGCAACGTTTTGTCTCGCAAAATCCACGCCCCACGAGCCCAGCGGTCAACTTGCGGTGGGGAAGAGACCCTGGACTGTCCGCCGTCCGGCTTTGGCACTTGTGCAAACGAGGAGTTCATGGGCCCACGCCTCCGGGAAGGGACAATTCATTCGATGTTACAATCAAATGCGTGGATGGCGGCTATAGTTCAGCGGCAGAACGCCTGACTGTGGCTCAGGATGTCGTGGGTTCGATCCCCACTAGCCGCCCCAATAGAAAATAAAAAACTTAAGAAGCAGGTATTCAGGCTGGCAGGGCCATTTGAAGAAAAGCCAGGCCCGCATCTGGTTCATCTGATAAACTAAATTTCGTTGTTTGGTTGGCTGATTTGGTGTCCGGTCTGGTGTATAGTTGGTTTCCAAAAAGGTCTGAAATTGAGTCCAAACCAGCGATATGGTAGAAGAGAGCGAAAAGTAGCGAAAGCTACGAAACTTCTCATTCTATGTGACATAAACCCAAGTTGTTGAAAAACAATCTGGGGACGTAGCTCAGTTGGTCAGAGCGCTGCCCTGTCACGGCAGAGGTCGCGGGTTCGAGCCCCGTCGTCCCCGCCATACATTCCAAAAGACTTACGGGACGTATGGACCTAAAGTGACAACGAAATCTGGGCACAATACGGGCACAATAAGATTCCTACCTGCATTTTGAGCCTGTTTTTTCGAGTCAGTTGTGCCCACGTTCGCCATTTTGTTCCCGCGTTTGAAACCATCATCCTTACAACCTTGCTCTGTGCGGCTCGCTTGTTCGAGTTCACTGCTTGCGTGTAAACGTCGAGCGTGATCCTGCTGTTCGCGTGTCGTAAAAGCTCCTGAACGGTTTTGACATCCTCTCCGTTTGCCTTCAGCAAAGTGCCGAAGGAGTGGCGGAAAGTATGCCAGCCGATGTTCTTGTTCATGCCAATCGATCTCGCAACTGGCTTGATGTGACGCTTCATGAGATTGTCTGGCCAATAGGGCTGCTTTCCCCTCATCGTCTCGCTTGCGAAAACGTAGTGGCTCGTCAGATGTGTAGGTACTCTGACGGCGCCAGCGCAGAAGATCCTCCGCCATGTAGCTGTCCATCGGAACGGGTTTGGCGGAGGCCTCCGTTTTGCAGTTGCCTACGACTTGGTGCCAGATCGATCGCGTGACACGCAGCTCCAGGTTCTCAAAATCGACATCGCTACCAGCGAAGTGCAAGCAGTTCGCTGACCCGAAGCCCAGTCGCCGCGTCGAGAAGAGCTAAGGTGCGCTCCCGGACCGACAGCTTGCTGAGAAGAAGTTGGAGTTCGGCTAATTCGAGTACCTCAGGTGCTCTCTCCCGTTTTGCGCTCTGGCGGACGAGCTTGATCGGGTTACGGTCAACCCACTCGTAACGCATCGCGTGATGGAAGATGGCACTCATGATATTTCGAATTTTCGCTTTCGTTCCTTTTGCCCGCTTGACGCTATCCAGCCACTCTTCAACTGCGACTGATCTGACCTGATCGATGTTGTGATCTCCCAGCGGGGAATAATCCAACCGTTCAGATACGATTCGTAGCCTGCGCGCGTGGAAAACGCCTTTCGTCCTTGTTTCTCGCCAACCAGTTCCTTGAGCCTGTAGTGAGCGATCAACTCGGCAATTGTCCTCGGTCTGCCTTCCGCCAGCGAGGTTTGTTGGTTTGCGTCGATGCGCAACGCATGAGCGGCCTTGAGTGCTGCTGCCTCGGTAGTGAGACTTTCGACGGACCCGACGATGGCTTTTCTCTGCTTGCCACTTCCGTCCGGTCCGGTCTCCCGCCATCGAAATATCCAAACATCGGGGCCACTCTGCCGCTTTTCGCGTTGCACGCTTCCTTGCTCATCCTGGTTTTCTGGTGCAAAGCGAGCTCGATGAGCAATTTGCCCTGAAATCGTCATTCGAGCGTCCACACCACCTCCCGCGTCTTGACAATCGATAGTCGACTATCTACCATCATGGCAAGATTGAGGGTCGATTGTCTTCCATGGCAAAACAGGTGCAGCAACGAGCGAATCTTCTTCAGGGCACGCTGGACATGCTGGTTCTTCGAACGCTTCTTTACGGTCCTGCTCACGGGCACCAGATTGGCAAGCATATCCAGAGAACGACAAATGAATTTCTGAAGATGCAGCACGGGTCGCTGTACCCTGCGCTGCATCGTCTGGAGGAGAGGGGATGGGTGGTGTCGAAGTGGGAGACGGCTCCAGACCGCAACCGGGAATTCAAGTACTACCGATTGACAGATAAAGGCAGAAAACAGCTTGTAATCGAAGAATCGCAATGGAAGCAGATGGCGGAGGCGGTCGCACGCGTTATGTGGCCCGCCATCGAGGAGAGCTGAGATGCGATGGTGGCAGATCGGAAAACGGGATGCGGACCTGAAGCGCGAACTGCAGTCTGATCTTGAACTGGAAGCAGGAAGAGCAGCGGGAACGCGGCCTGTCGCCGGAAGAGGCCGCTATGCCGCTTTGCGCGCCTTCGGTAACCCCACTCTCATTCGCGAGCAAACCCGCGCAGTGTGGAGTTGGAGCATGCTGGAGAATCTCTTGCGCGATCTAAAGATCAGCATCCGCACTCTGCGCCGGTCGCCTGGCTTTTCAATCATTGCCATCCTCGTGATGGCGTTGTGCATCGGCGCTACCACCTCGCTGTTCACGGTGATGCGGTCTGTCCTGCTCAGGCCGCTTCCGTTCCGTGATCCGGATCGGCTCGTGATGATCTACGAGCATTTCCGCGAACCCAGCATGAATGCGCAGCAATTCAATTACAACTCCGTTGCTCCGGCCGACTACTACGACTGGCGCGCGCAGACTCATGGTTTTGAAGACATGGCGGCGTGGCGCTGGTGGCAATACAACTTGACCGGCGAGCACGGGGAGCTGCCGGAACTGGTAAGCGCACGCGGGGGGAGTTGGAACCTGTTTCCGCTGCTGGGTGTGCAGGCCGCGATTGGCCGCACGTTTACCGAGAGCGAAGATCGTACGGACGGAACCGCGGTCATGCTTACGTGGAGTATTTTCGAGCGACGGTTTGGAGGAGACGCGTCGATTGTTGGAAAGCAGATCCATCTTGATGGCAAGCCCTACACCGTGGTGGGCGTGCTTCCCAAGTGGTTTACCTATCCCGATGCAAAGGTACAGATCTGGGTTCCGTATGCGTCGGGAATGTCACCGGAGATGCTCGGATATCACGATCATCACTTCAGCTATGTGGTGGCGCGGCTCAGGCCGGAGGTGAGCCTTGCTAATGCACTTAGCCAGGTAGGGGCGGTGCAGTACCGGCTGCATATGCAGTATTTGAACAACCCGGTGGCCGAGGACGTGGTGTCACGAACGCTCATGCAGGATCTTGCGAAAGATGTGACGAAGCCATTGATCGTGCTGCTCGGCGCTGTGGCCTGCATGCTGCTGATCGGGTGCCTGAACGTGGCCAACCTGCTGGTGGCGCGATCTGCGGCGCGGCAGAAAGAGATCGCTATCCGCAGCGCGCTGGGGGCGCAAAGAGTGACGCTGATTCGCACGCAACTGATGGAGAGCCTGCTGATTTCGATTGCCGGAGGAGCGGCCGGAGTGCTGTTGTCATTGGCGGCAACGCGGTGGCTGGTGAACACATGGAAAGATCTTCCCAGCGCGCAGAGTATCCACGTGGATGGCGTCGTGATGTTGTTTGCCTGTGGGCTGGTCTTTGCCGCGGCCTTGCTGGCAGGGCTGATGCCGGCAATCTCATCCACAGGCAAGCGGGCGATTGCGGCGCTGCAGGCTTCGGCGCGGAGTGGGGCCGGCAGCCAGGCGCGGACGGCGCTGCGCAAATCGCTGCTGACCATTGAGATTGCTGGCGACCGTGGTGCTGCTCATTTCAGCCGGTCTGCTGCTCAAGAGTTTCTGGCGGCTGCGGACGACGGATGTAGGCTGCGTGACCGAAAACGTGCTGACGATGAGCTATAGCCTTCCCGCAAAGAAATACGACACTCCCGACAAGGCCAACGCATTCAACGAAGGGCTACTGGAGCGGGTCCGCACCATGCCCGGCGTACGCGCGGCGGGGCTGGGCTTCCTTGTACCCGGAGCGGGGCCCATGGGGGACGATGCCTTCACGATTCGCGAGCATCCACCCATCCCGCCCGGCCAGGAACTGCCCGTCGCACTGTACGGAAGAGCAGACCCCGGCTTCTTCACCACGCTGGAGATACCGCTCGTGAGCGGGCGCTTCTTTACCAATGACGACCGCGCCGGGCATCCGGAAACAGTCATCGTGAGCCGCCAGTTGGCGCAGCAGTATTTTCCAGGGGAGAACCCGCTGGGAAAGCATCTCCATGTTGGAGCGGTCAGCGACGCCAACTATGAAATTGTCGGCGTTGTTGCCGACACGCTCTACCAGGTAGGCAAGCCGTCGGAGGCAACGATATACTTTCCTGTTCTGAGGGGGAACTCCGTTAGGTATCACGCTAGTGGTGCGGACGGCGTCCGACCCGTTGGCTTTCTCCGTTCCGCTGCAGAAACAGATTGCGGCGCTGGATCCGGAGATGCCGGTCCGCGATGTGTTTACTTTGCAGCAGATCATCGAGCGGTCACTGGGCAACGCCAGCCTTAGCGCCAGCCTGGTGCTGGCCTTTGCGGTTTTGTCGCTGATGCTGGCGTCGGTGGGATTGTATGGTGTGCTCTCTTACCTGACTACGCAGCGCACCGGTGAGATTGGCGTTCGCATTGCGCTAGGTGCACAACGCGAGCAGGTGATGCGGCTGATGCTGGGCGATGGCATGCGTCCCGCTCTTTATGGGCTTGGCGCTAGGCCTAGCAGCGAGCGCCGGAGCGGTTCGGCTGGTCGAGTCCATGCTCTATGAAACCCAACCGCTCGATCCTGCGATCTTCACGGCCGTGGCGACAACGCTGTTGGCGGTGGCGGCGCTGGCCTGTTTGATTCCGGCGTGGAAAGCGTCGCGGATAAACCCCATGCAGGCGTTGCGCAATGAATGACGAAACTGTCTTGCCTTGACAGTTCAGTAGAGTCGAAGGATAAACGCGTTTATGCGGTACTCAAGCAATTGCGATCTGTGATTGTTCAGTCGGTTCTTGCTAACGAATGATTTCGACACGATTCCACTGAGTTTCTGAACAAGCGGAGCGCGCCGGTTGGCACCTGCAGGCCGATTTTGGTTGATCTGCTCGTCGTTGAGAATGATGTTGGACACCGAAGCCCGCATCGATCGCACGATTCCAATCGTTCGCTGCAATCGCGACGACATTTGAGAGGGTCGAGGGCATCCTCGCGCAAAAGCTGAATACTTCAACGCTGGTGAACGCATTTTCCGAGGCAGTTGCTCACGACGTAGGCGTGAGTAATCTCAGGACGGTGGAGTTTCCGGTGAGCGACGGCCTCGTAGTGGAGTCGGTGTGGGGACCGTCGGTACTGGTGGGCCATGAGGGAGAGCACTTTATCGGCGTTGCCACGTTCGGTGGCGCGCTGCACCTTACGTACTCAAGCTTCATTCCCTTACCCGGGTTGCAGGAGGCTCTCCCTGGAACGATCTCAAACGCATGCGGAGAGGCATAGAAAGGATCCGAGGTCGTCGGTTATATTTCTCTGTCGGTGAAGAGCGGTCACATCGTCGCCAAAATGGGATGTAATCGGGTTCGACTCGTCCTCATATCTTTACCGGCAGCCATGTCCAGTCTCAACCGTTGACTTCAGGGCAAGGCGCGTTTCAAGCCAAGAACCGTCGAATTGACACTCGGCGATTATGCATAAACCGAGAAACAGGACAGGTAATTTCCGAATTGCCAACCAGCCCGACGGCGCCGATTTGTGGCTACTGTCCTCCGTCACTCGGAGCGCAGAGCAGCAACCGGATCGAGCCTTGACGCCTTGAGCGCAGGCAACCAGCTTGCGACAACGGCAATCGCCGCGAGCAGGACAAAGGCAAACGCCAAGGTTGGCGCATCGTATGGTTTCAGTCCGAAGAGCATTGCACTCGCGGTTCTGCCGGCGAGCAACGCGAGGATGGTTCCGAAGACGACGCCAACAAGCAGCATGGCTGCGGTATCTCGCATGACGAGGCCGATCACCTGCCAGCGCCTCGCGCCGAGAGCAATGCGAACGCCGATCTCGTTGCGGCGCTGGGTGATGAAAAAGGAAAGCACTCCGTAGAGTCCCACCACCACGAGCAGAGCGGCAAGCACGCCAAAGAAGCCGGAGAGCATGGCCATCATGCGGTCGCCGACCAGGTTGTCAAGGATATTCTGCTGAAAATCGAAGAACTGCAAGACAGCGTTTGGGTATTTGATTTCGATGGCGTGCTGGACGGCGGTAATTGTGGATGGCCCGGTGTTGGACGCGATCATCATGGCAAGACCCGGACCTTCTGCGGTCACCGGCAACTGGGCCGCAGGCACAAACGCCGTGGGCGGCGTGTCGTCGCGCAGATTGCTGTACTTGGTGTCGGGAATCGTCCCGACGATCTGATATGTGCGTTCGGGATAATCAGGCTCGGGCATCACATGCACCGTTTGACCGATGGGTGGCGTGGAGCCGAGGTACTTGCGGATGAACGCCTGGTTCACGATGAGCACCAGAGGCGCATCGTTGGTGTCGCCGTCAGTGAAGCTTCGACCAGTGAGAAGTGGAATGCCCATGGTGGCAAAGTAGGTTGGGCTCGAGTAAGTAAACCGGCTGTCGCCGTCCTTGTCGCCAATTTGAATGTGGTGACCCCAACTCCCTCCGCCGAGCGGGGTTTGCGTTGTGGAAGCTGCATTCTGAATACCGGGAATGCGGCGTACGGTTTCGATGAGCTGCCGCTTGAACTCCGCCTCATTCCCGGGTTTGATCTTCGAATCCGGAAACCCGATGAAAGCAACTGTGATGCCGCTCTCGCGCATGCCGGGGTCGATGGTCACGAGATTGCGATAGCTCCGAACAAAGAGTAGGGCGCCCACCAGCAGCACCATCGACACGGCAATCTGGGTGATAACCATAAAACGCTGAACGGAGAAGCGTTCGCGGCTGCCCACGACTCCCCGCGCGCCGGATTTGAGCGCAGTGTTGGGATCGGCCTTGGTACCGCGCAAGGCAGGGATGGTTCCGAAGACGATGGATGTGAGCACGGCTACCGAGGCCGCGAAGAGCAGCACGCGCCAATCGGGGGCGATGGTGAGTTGGATCGAGCCCTGGCTGGTGTTGAGCGACGCGACAAGCAAGCGGCTGAGGGGCTGCGCGATGGCCACGCCAAGCCCCGCGCCAGTCAATGCGAGCAAGCCGCTCTCGATCAGCATCTGGCGCAACAGCCGAGCACGCGATGCTCCCAGGGCGATGCGGATGGCCATTTCGCGCTGCCGCGTACTGACGCGGGCCAGCATCAGGTTGGCGAGGTTGGCGCAGGCAATCAGTAGCACCAGGCCGGTGATGGCGAGAAGCAATTGGAGAGAGGAATCATAGGCTTCGCGCAGCACGCTTACGCCCGATCCCGCAGGATACGCGGCCAGCCGGAAGGATTTGTAAGTCTTCACTGCCTCAGCGCGGAACCCTGTGGGTGCGGTGCTCTCGAAGATGCCGGCGCTGAGCGCGCCGAAGTAAGCAGACGCGCGATCGAGGGTCCATCCTGGTTTGAGCCGGCCCATGACAGTGAAGGCGAAGACTTCGCGGCGCGGATTGGGAGGGTTGCACATGGGGAAGGCGAGGTCAAATCTATCTCCCACGATCAGGCCGAAGAAGGATGGCGGCGTAACGCCCAAGACCTGCACCGATTTTCCATCGAGTATCAACGAAGTATTCGGTGTAATGGGCTGGCCACCCATCTGGCTCTTCCAATAGGGATAACTAGCAACGACTTTGGAAGTCTGACAATCCCGTTCTTCGTCTTGCGGTTCGATGAGCCGTCCCTCAGACGGAGAGACGCCTAAGGCGTTGAAAAATCCCCCGCTCACCTCGAGGCCTTGAACACGCTTTCCCTCGCTGAGTTTTCCCACCAGCATTTCTGTGGGCCGCCAGGCAAAGACGCCGGAGAAAGGTTCGTGGTTGCCCTGAACCTCCTGCCACATGGGTGCAGTGAACTGCGCGTACGGACCGCTGTTCACGCCGAAGCCATGATTGCCGCCCGCGATGCGCAGCTCGGCCAGCTCGCTGGGCGCGGAGATGGGCAGGCTGCGCAGCCGCACAGCATCGAGTAACTGGAAGACGGCGGTGTTGGCGCCAATGCCGAGCGCGAGAGTGAGGATGACGACCGAGGAGAAGCCGGGACTCTTCGCGAATCCGCGCAAGGCGTGGCGTGCATCGCGAAAGAAGCTGTCCAGGCCAAAGGCCGCATCCTCTGCGTCGACGCGCTCCCTGACGACGGCGGGGTTGCCAAAGCGTAGCCGCGCCGCGCGCGCCGCCTGCTCCGGGCTCATGCCCTTCGCCAGGTTGGCGTCGATGCGCATCTGCATATGCTCACGCAGTTCATCCTCGTTTTCGTGTTCGAGACTGTGGCGATTGCCAAGCGCCCAAATGCGGCGGAATAAACCCATAGATCACCTCACGTGTAACGCAGAATTGCCTGAACGCCCTTCACCACCTGCTCCCAACTCTTCTCGCGCGCAGCCAACTGCTTTCTCCCCGCTGCAGTGAGCCCGTAGTACTTGGCCTTTCGGCCGGCCTCAGTCACCGCCCATTCCGCGCGAATCCATCCATTTTGTTCATCACTTCGGAGAACTGCATTTGTCGGGCCGAATGTACTGTGATCGCAGGGTTCTGGAGGAGGCAAGGTCATGTGAAAGGAGTCAATGTAAGACTTCAGTGTGAGACTGTCGCCGCATACACTGGGTCGGGGGAGAGCACATGTACGATCTCTCCAATAACTTTGGAGCCGTTTTCACCATTGGTGAAAATAACGGCACCAACATGCTTGGAAGGGACAAAGAAGGCATGGGTGTTCACTCCCGTGTCGGAACCCGAGTGGTCTGCGATCGTGACGCCGTTGTGGACGATGATCTGCCAACCGAGACCCATGCCCGGCCGAGATGTGGCAGGCAGTGCCGGGCGTCTCGTGGGTGCAGACCTGCTCACGTGCGTCCTCCGAGGTCCAGTCGCGGGTCATAACCAGGCGCTCGGCAGCGATGGCCGGGCTAAGGCCTTCGTTGCGCATCACGCTGGCGACGAAATGAGCGTAGTCGGTAATGGTCGTTTCGACCAGATCGGCAGCGTTCCAGGTGGAAGTCAGCACAGGCGGCAGGAAGCCATTGTTCGTGTAAGGCTGGGCTAGGCGGCCGGTAAACCACTCCTGTGATGATGAAGGCGGTATCCTTCATGCCAATGGGGCCGAGGACGTATTGCTGCGCAAGACGATCTAACGGCTCATGTGCCTTGTTCTGCGCAAAGCGCGCGGCATAGAAATAAGCCTTCGCCCTGAATAGCTGCTTTGAGTACCTGGCTGGAACTTGAAGGTGAGAACGTTGTTCGTCATGCGACGCCAATTGGCGAAGCCGGTCTGGTGCGAGAGGCAGAGACGCGGGGTAAGGAGCTTGTTCCAGGGATTGTTTTTGATGTCGGGGTCGACCCAGTAGGGATAGATGGACTCGTCTAGCTGAAGTTTGTTTTGGGAGGCCAAGCGCAGGATTGTTTCAGCGACGATGGGCTTGGTGAGCGAGGCGATGTTGTAAAGGGTCTTGTCCGTAGCGGGAACACCTGGGCTCTGCTCGCCGGCGACAACTGTCCAGGCAAGCCTGCCGTTCGCGATGTAAGCGACGGAAGCGCTGGGGACGTTGTATTGCTTGAGCCACCCGGGAAGATCCTGACTGATTTTTGCGCGGAGTTCGTCTGGTGTCGGCTGCTCGGGCTGCGCTAAGAGCCGTGTGGACGAACTAATGATTGCCCCAAGAGCGAGAGCAACGGGCAAGAGTTTGAAAAGGTTCTGCATGGCTTCCTTGTAAAAACTGGCGACGGCCGTACGAATCGAAGACCGTTCTGCGCGAGTAATCCGAAACATTTTGAAAAAGGGGGGAAGAACGGATCAACATTCTTCCCCTTCCCAGGAGTCCAAGAATACGGAGACCGCATGAACGGGTGTACTCTTCGACCCTGTAGAACATGCTGCTTTTGACCGAAGCTAGCGAACGGGTTGAAGCAAACGGTTTCATTCCTCACGCAAAGCCGCCACGGGATGTATATTCGCCGCGCGCAGCGCCGGCACGAAGCTTGCTGCCAGACCAACCACCACGATTCCAGCGATTGCAATTGACAACGTGACTGGATCCCTCGGCTTTAGCCCATACAACATCGAAGCAGCTGCGTTTCCGGATGCGATTGTCATCGCCGTACCGGCCACCACGCCGATGGATATCAAAATTGCAGCGTCCCGCAAGACCATTCGCACGATGCGGTTGCGATCGGCTCCGAGCGCCATGCGCACGCCGATTTCATTTTTGCGTTGGAGGA
The DNA here is from genome assembly GCA_963737665.1 of uncultured Acidobacteriaceae bacterium. Taxonomy (GTDB): domain Bacteria; phylum Acidobacteriota; class Terriglobia; order Terriglobales; family Acidobacteriaceae; genus Telmatobacter. The sequence continues at coordinate 15,522 of CAVTTW010000007.1, read as the reverse complement.
CGACATAGGAGATCACGCCGTAGATGCCGATTACGGCCAGTACCGTCGCCAGCACACCAAAGAAGCCCGAAAGGGTGGCCATCAAGCGCTCGCGCATGAGACTCTCGCGAATTTGCGTCTTGAAGACGGTGTATTCAATCTCCATCGAGGGATTGATTTGATTTGCCGCCCTGTTGATAGATGGAATCAGCGAATACAGAGATTCGTCCGATCGAATCATAAGCGTCGAGCGTTGCTCAGGACCATTCGACTGCGTGAACGATACATAGACCGTGGGTGACGGGTCTTCGCGCATATCGTGGAATTTGGAATCCTTCACCATGCCCACAATCTGGTACGTTTTGCCGGGCGCGTCGGAATCGTGGAACACCTTGCCAACCGGATTGGCCCCGCCGTAATACTTGCGCGCGAATGCCTGATTCACGATTGCCTTGCGCGGTGCGGCCGGCACATCTGTATGATCGAAGTCCCGCCCAGCAAGCAGCGGAGTCTCCATCGTTTGAAAATATCCAGGGCTAATGCGGTTCAAGGTCACGTCTTGCCGCTCAGCTCCACCCGGAATATCGATATTGCCATCCCATCCGCTCTGGCTCAAGGGAATCATCTGAACCTCGGCGGCAGAACTTACACCGGGAATGGCTTGCATACGCGAAAGCAATTCCTGCTTGAAAACCATCTGGCTTTCAGCCATTAGTTTCAGCGGCGCGAACTCGAAATCGGCAATCAGAATATGATCCTGCTGAAAACCTGCATTCAAATTGACGATGTTTCGGAAGCTGCGCACGAACAAGAGAGCAGCAGCTAGCAATACAAGAGAGAGCGCGACTTGGGAGATGACGAAAGTTCGCCGCATCAGGAAATGATTCCGGCCGGCGGTTGTTCCACGCGTGCAGGCTTTGAGCGCTGCGCCTGGCTCGGTTTGGGACGCCTGAATCGCAGGCGCGAGCCCAAACAGGATGCAGGTCAGAATCGCCAAGCCGGCGGCGAATCCGAGCACACGCCAGTCGGGAGTCAGTTCCACAAAGATCGGGTTCTGTTGAGGGCTCAAGAATGCGACCAGCGCACGGCTCAGGATTTGGGCCAAGCCGACGCCTCCCAACGTCCCCAGCGTGGCAAGCAGCAAGCTCTCCGCCAGCAACTGGCGGATCAACCTGCTCCGCGATGCCCCGAGCGTCAGCCGTAAGGCCATCTCGCGCTGTCTCGCGCTCGCGCGAGCGAGCATCAGGTTAGCCAGGTTCGCGCAGGCAATCAGCAGAACCAATCCGGTCATCGCCAACAATACCCACAGTGGAGATTCATAGTCCTTTCGCAGGCTTGAAACTCCCGTGGCTGCCGGCAGTGCGCCCAAGTGGAATGTGAGATAGTCCTTCTTCGCAATCGCGTCGTAACCTGCAGGCAATGTTGCAGCGAAGATTCCGGGCGAGATCGCATCGAGTTGCGAAGAGGCTCGCTCGAGGGTCCAACCTGGCTTCAGGCGGCCGATGGCAGCAAGCCACCAGACATCCGGACTATCCATCAAGGAGGGTCTGCTGAGATTCGTCGAAAAGACTGGCTCACTGCACAGGGGAAGGGCCGCATCGAAATTCTGTCCTACCTCCAGGCCATAGAAGCTTGCCGGAGCAACGCCGATGACTTGAAATGGATGGCCGTTGAGTATGAGTTTGCTGCCCACCACGTCAGGCCGGCCTCCAAACTCGCGTTGCCAGAAAGGGTAGCTGAGCGCCACACCCTGCACACCGCATCCACGGTAATCGTCAGCGGGAGAGATCAAACGGCCTACGACCGGTTGTATTCCCAGAACATGAAAGAATTCTCCGCTCACGAGAAGCGCATTCGCATAACGAGCCTCTCCGCCCTCTCCAACATTTAGGCGGGTATCGGCCCATGCCGCAATCGCGGAGAAACCCTGTTGCTCGTCATGCACGGACTTCCACAGACCGCCCGTCAAGTCTGAGTTGGACGAGTAGAAATCCCCGGTGCAACAATGGGGCGAGTTCACAATGGCCACCCGCGCAAGCTGCTCAGGCTTCTTTACCGGAAGGGTTCTGAGCCGCACTGCGTCCAGAAGTTGAAAAATAGTAGTATTCGCGCCAATCCCCAAGGCCAGCGAAAGAATCGCGACGGTGGCAAAGCTAGGGCTTCTGACAAGCAGACGGGCACCATACTGCAAATCATTCCAGATGCCAGCCAACAGCCGCTCCTGTTTCTCCCTGCCAATGGAGATAGGCGCCGACGTCTCGCGTACGGTAGCTTTCAATCCCGCCACCAGTTTGCCGTCCGTCAAATCGTGCTTCAGGATTCCATAGGCCTGCTCCTCGCCGACACCTGAGATGAGCAACTCTTCATAACGATCATTGAGGTGCTGACTCAGTTCCTCGACGACCTCTGCTTCGCGCGCTGCCGAAAGATTCAATGGAGCGATCGCGACCTCGATCTCCTTTGACCAGTCATGCATTCTCGGCCTCCGTGATCAGCCGGATTGCGTTCACGAGGTTGGCCCAGGTAGAACGCTGCGCCTCCAGCATCTTCTTCCCCTTCGTTGTGAGTTTGTAATAGCGGCGACGGCGCTGGCCGGCCTTTTCGACCCATCGCCCCTCGATCAGGCCGCGCGCCTCCAGCCGATACAACAGCGGATAGAAGGAAGCAACGTTGTACTTCAGCACTCCCTCGGACCGCTCCTCGATCAGCTTGCCGATCTCGTAGCCGTGGCGAGCACGGTGCTCAATCAGGGAGAGGATCAGCAACTCAGCACTGCCCTTCTTCAATTCCCGATCGATAGCTCTTCGTGCTGATATGTTTCATAGCGATATATTGCAATGAGATATTAAGAAATGTCAATGTTCATTAGACTGGGGCGCCTATAGTGTTGCCCGCTCTCGAACAGTTTTGAGCGAAAATGAACAGTGCGGCCGAGACTCCAGCGCCCTCGCCATCTTGTTATCTGCTGACTACAAAGAGGTAGCACTCAGCGCGCCAACTGGAACCTCGCGTGCATGCGTTGCCACGCTGGAGGACGTCGAATGCAAAACTTCCCGAAAAATCACTCCGGCACGATTCATGATTCAACCGAGATGCTTACCAGACTGAATACTTCTCAGTCTCGAACAGTTGGGACTTGGCGCTCTGTTGTTGCGATGATGTTCCGATCCATTGCTCGCGTCGCGGCTCCTGTTGGCATCCTGTCTGTTTCTGTTCTTGCGCCCGTGGCCAACGCCCAAATCTCGCCCAACCTACCCAATCCGATCGCGTCGCCGAATCCGCTGACGATGACGCTATCGATTTTCCGCAGCAATATGCAGGACAAGATCATGAAGTCGGCGGATGCGATGCCGGAGTCCAAGTACAGCTACCGGCCAACGAAGGATGTTCGCTCGTTTGCCGAGATCCTGGCTCATGTGGGGGATATTTCCTACATATTGTGCTCAAACGCCAAGGGTGAAGCCACCCCCGGCACGACTGCCGCGAAGGCTTCGAAGGCCGAGATCAAGGCCTACCTCAAAGGCGCGTTCGATTACTGCGATGGCGTGTACTCCGGGTTCACCGATGCGCACCTCAATGACCCGGCGGACTTCTTTGGCGTCAAGACGAACAAGATGTTCATCTTGACGCAAGTCGGAAATCATGACGCCTTGCATTACGGCAATCTCGTCACGTATCTGCGCATCAATGGCCTCGTGCCGTCCGGGGGCTGGTTTTGATGGCGCAGCAGCGAGTCCGCTTTCGAGATCGGGAACGCGTCCGGAGTTGTCGATGGCACGTCATGTCGCTGATTTCCAGAATCTCGAATAGGGGAATATTGTTGGCGACATTCCAAGCATTGCGAAGTCTGCAATAGAGGAAAGCCTGGGTGATCCCTTCATTTATCGCCAGGGGTCCAAGGCTGCATAGTTTTTCGAGTAGCTGATGAAAACACGCTCAAAAGCGCTCGTTGGAAGCAGGCCATCTTCGCGCGGACCGGGACCGCTGCCAACTCCATTCATGGGCATTACGAACGAAATCTGTCTCACAGACGATGCCCCCACGAGGATGTCTTGTCCGGGTAAAACGGCAAATGCCTGGCTCACACCGTCAACCAGGCGCTTGAGCATTGGAGGCCGACTTACAGAAGACATCAGAAGGCGAAGCTGGGACGCATATAGTAGCGCCGCGTTGCTCCCTGAATCCAGTCGAAGCAGCAACGGGGCAACATCCGCGGCTAGTCAGCCGCACAGAGACAATGATCGGCCTCGTGAACGGCATGTCGTCTCGCGGACCGTGAGGCTGCTCGAGCGGGATATGTTCGCCCTTGACCGCCTGCGCAAGAGATCCCGACTCATCAAGGCACAAAATTCGCTGGCTGTTGTCGATGAGCAGATCGAAGCGCGCGAGGAAGTTCTGGCCCAGTATCCCTCGTAGGCGTGGATCTGTTGCCTTTAACGCCGGGATGTCCTCAATGACTGTCAGGGCCCGGGGAACCGAATGGTTTCCAACTTCGATCAAGTCGAGAGAAGCAAACGGTCGTCGAGAGTGTGTTGCAACTCCACTCACTCCCGTCGTGCCGTTGATTTTCAAATGAAGACTTGCGGCAAGGGCAGGGTCAATGGTCGAGATCTGGGAGCCCGTGTCAACCAGGAAGTCATAAGGGCCGGTGTGGTTTATCCGAACTTCAACCGCGAGGAGATTTTCTCCAACCCTGCGCAATCTTGAGCCAGCGACGTTCCCCGGGCAGCGAGGTTCAGCATGAAGCGCGGAAAGCATTAGGGTGGCAAGACTCGCGGCAACGAAGTGCTTGATGACCGACATTGGAAATCACCTCAGCCGGGTTGGCTGAATGCAATGTCGTCCTATGCCATGGCGGGGTAATGACGCAATTCTGACGATTCTCTGAAAGGCGAGTGACGGATTCGTGACGGATCATAAGTTCTCCGTTTTCAGGTTTGAAGATATCGAGGTCAGGGAGCGCGAGTTCCTCCTGGTCAAGGGTGAAAAGGCCCTGCAGGTGGAACCGAAGGCGTTTCGCGTGCTTCTTGTTCCTGTTGCGAAATCCCAGGAGGCTCGTCACAAAAGACGAGATCCTGAACGCGGTCTGGGATGACTGTGCAGTGACTGACAACTCGCTCACTCGGAGCATCGCCACACTGCGCAGGCTGCTTGGAGATGACAGCCGCGAGCCACGATTCATCGCAACTATTCCCACGGTAGGCTACCGATTTCTGTGCGATGTGGTCGCTAGGAGGAAGGCGTCAACGGGTTCGCAACGGAAGAAACTCATCTTCCGCCTGGAGATCGATACCTATAGCCGTACCCAGGAAGAGGAGCAGCTGAAGCCACAGTCTGGCCCCGGCCACAAGAGACTATCGGGTTTGTCCCTCGCGGGATCGTGCATTTTGGCGGTCGGAATCGTCGCAGCGGGCTACTTGATCCGCGAGGCCGCCGGCACACGCGACGTGCACGGCCGCGTTCGTGTATGATCCCCGTCTTCATCCATCCGCGCGACTTCGACAGACCCATCGATCCCGTCCCCGCGAATGGAGCACCGTTGTCGGTTCTGATCCTGGAAGGTATTTCATTCTCTCGCATGGCCGCTTCGCCAAACGGCTCTAACTGGGCACAAGTCCATCCGGAGACGATCAGACAACGGATCACGTAGCGACCATGGACCTGGGCGATCGTGAACGGATCGCAACGGGACTCAAACTCGACCGGCAGAAGGTGACCGTAAACTATAGCCATGTCGACCATGTAGGGCCGATAACTGGACGACGGCCGTGGTCCTCAAGCCTCGTCTCAAAATGAGAGCTCGTCACCCGCATCCGCTCGTGGTAATCGAATGCACTGTCTCTGCCGGTGGATTCCTGTATCCGGGCTGAAGGTCTAGTACTCGGCTTGCAGGGATAACTATCGCGATCAGCTTTTCCGATCTGCTCAACGAGGCGAAGCCTTGGCGTAATAGAGGCGCGGCGAACTCCCCTAGGGAAAATTGGTCGAAGAGCGACTCGGTCTGTACGCGCCATTTGAACTCACACTTCTTCTTTTTTGTTGACAAGGGCGCGTATCAGTGTCACATTGTAGGTATAACGATGCTCGGCGAATTCGAATACCTCTTAATCAGCGCGGCAGCCACTCTGGGTCACATTGTAGTTATAACTGATGCTCGGCGAATTCGAATACCTTCTGATTACCGCGGCAGCCACTTTGGGCGAGAACGCCTACGGCGCCGCTATGCGTGAATCGATTGCGAAGGCGACAGGCCGGACTTGTTCGATAGGCGCTTTGTATACGACGCTCGACCGGCTTGAGGCCAAAGGGCTGGTGAAGACCTGGATGGGAGAGGGCACGCCTCAACGAGGAGGCCGCTCGAAGAGGATGGTCCGCGTGACGCCCGCCGGCACCGCCGCGGCAAGAAGGTTCTACGACACCATGATCCGCATGAGCAATCGTGCGCCCTGGGCGCGGCGGACGGAAGGGACCGAATGAGAAATATCGCATGGAAGCTCATCGAAGCCATGGCCCTGCAATTAACTCCCCAAGAGCGCGAGATCGTCCTTGGCGATCTGATCGAAACGCGTCAGACTGCGTGGCGAGGGATGCGAGAAGTATCGGGGCTGGTGGCGCGTCGTCAGTTGCAATTGTGGAACGACTGGCGTGCCTGGTTGGCCGCTCCCGGCCTGGCGCTCCCGTGCAGCTTTTTGCTGATGGGATTCTCATTTGCCATCAGCTCAGATCTTCGAAATCGCTTGGTACATGGATGGCAGCTGGGTTTCTTTTCGACTGAACCGGGGGAGTTCATATCGCTTCTCTGCAAGGTTCTTGTGTTGCTGATATGCGCATGGGCTGCCGGATTCATCGTCGAATCGGTTTCGCGCCGCACGTTTTTGGTCAGTGCAATCTGCTGCTTTCTACCATGTTTGTTTTGTCTGCTACGGTTTCGCCAGGAATCGCTGCCACGGTTCTGTCTCCTGCTCTTTCTGTTTCCCGCGATCGCAGGGGTTTGCTTTAGCAGGAGCGGCAGGACAATCAACCGGCGCCGGGCCTTCGCTTTGGCTCTTGGAGCAACAATCTGCATGGCTGTACTGGCAGTTCGCGGACATCTGTGGGTGCTCAATTGGGAGTTGATTGTGCCCGCGTGGTATCTGGCCATTCTGCCGGCCCGGCCGGATCGAATGGCGGTTCTTCGAAATGAGGGCATAGTGTCATGAAGAAGCGACAGATCCTCGGCGCAACCGCTTTGCTTGCCATGGCATTTAACGCTGTTTCTACCCTAGCGCAATCGGCGAAGGGTCAGATCGTCGACCGGCAAATCACCTCCATGAACTTTGCCGATAACAGGATCGGTGTTAGCCCGGTACGCAAGATGGTGATTTATCTGCCTCCTGGTTATCTCACATCGACGCATCGATACCCGGTGATCTATTTTCTACCGAACCCTTTCGAGGAAAACTATCGTTTCGATTTTGATCACAGAGATGCTCAGGGCCTGTTTGATCGGGCCATTGCAGAGGGTGTGATCAAGGACTTTATCCTCGTAGCGGTCGACATGAATACGCCACTTGGAACTTCGTGGTATGTGAACTCCTCGGTCACCGGCAACTGGGAAGATTTCATGATTCAGGAACTGGTGCCGTACATCGATGCAAATTTCAAAACCCTTCCCAACAGGGATTCACGAGGCATCGCCGGAATCTTTATTGGAGGATATGGAGCTATCCGCTTCGGTATGCGGCATCCGGATGTCTTTGGCTCTGTGTATGCAATGCACCCGGTGGGGACCGGGACCGGTGTCAGCGTCAGTGCGTCACTTCCCAAATGGGATATTTTGGTGAATGCCAAATCCATGGATGATGTGAGGAAAGATTTCCGAACACAGATCTTTACCACCATGTTCCAGGCTCATTTGCCCGATCCCGACAAGCCGCCTTTGTTCATGGATCTGCTGGCGCGCCAGCAAGGGGATCAGTTGATCATCGATGCCAAACTCATGGAACGGTTCCGCAATAACTTCTATCTGGAAACGATGATTGGCAAATATGCGGACAATCTCAAATCTCTAAGAGGGTTCAAGTTTGACTGGTCGCGCAACGATGCCAATTTTGACCATGTTTACGCCAATCAAGCCTTCACGCACAAGCTGAATGAATTCGGAATTGTTCATCAAGCGGAAGAATTCAACGATACATCTGGAGAACCAGATTGGGGCGCGGATGGACGATTCATGACCGAGGTCCTGCCATTCTTCGCCCGATATCTCGTCTTTGACACAGGCGTCCAGACCAGTCGCTAGTGAACGCGGCCTAAGAGCTCGAGCCGAAGCACTCCTTGAGAAGTCGATTCGTATCCGGACTCGCTCGCTGAGTGCGTCGGCGATTTCCCGCTCGCCGAGACCAAGTCTTCCAAGGCATCTCGAGCGCTCGCACCCGGGCGACCACGTCATCGAACTATCTTGGATCGAAGAGGACGAGTGGGTGCGCCATTCTGTGCAAAGACGTCGTCGCACAGGATGCAGCAGATGATCAGGACATGACTCAACTCGCGTGGTACCTCCGCTACGCAGGGGCCTGACATGCTTAGCTTGAGACAGATGATGCAGCCTCATTTCCACTGCTTCATCCCCTTGAAAGTCGCGTAAATGGCCATAGCATGGCCATGTCCCAGCCCAAAATCTTTCTTTAGCCAAGCTACAATTTCACTTGCTTTCACACCTGGCTTCAGCAAGCCTTTCTTTGCGGCAATCTCCCTAAAGTCCTCGGGCGTTTTGCCGGTCTTGGTCTTGATGTTGTCTATATATGCCTGAAATGACATTGACTCTCCTCTCATGCGCCTGGGACGCAGTTAACCATCCACGGAACTTCAAATTGATCGATGCACATTCCAAACCCAGGTGACCAGAATGTTTTCTGAAATTGCATCTGCACCTGCCCACCTTCGGACAATCCTTTGAATATGCGCTCCGCTTCCGCCGTATTCTTTACCTATACGGACACGCAGAAACCCGTGGGCTGTACCTTTTTTCCCTGCGGATGGTCCCCGCCCATGAGCATGCCCCCGCCTGGAACCTCAAGCGTCGCGTGCATGATCTTGTCTTTCATCTCCTGTCTCACCTTGTCCCCCATCGGAGATTCCCCTTGCGTCATCATGAATGTGATTTTTCCATCGAGCGTTTTCGCGTAGAAATCAAATGCTGCTTTGCAGTTTCCATTGAAGTTCAAATGAGTGATCAATTGCATTGGCCTGTTTCTCCTTATTTGATTTGGAACGGCTAGTCATCTGTAACGAGCACGCCTCATCTGCCGAGTAGCAAAACCCGCAGCCGATGATCTCGCAGTACCATGCCTCCCCAAACCAAGGCGGCGAAGAGCAAGGGGAAGATGGTCTCGAACCACCCTGATCCCGCACGGACGTTGCTCGCAACCGCGCCGCCCAAGTAACCCGACAGCAAAATGGCCCCCAGGATAGAAGTACGGGGAATGAGGTAAATCAAAGTGCAGGCAATCAGAGCTATCCCGATGCTGCTCAGTGAGGAAATCGGATACGCCAGTCGAGTATTTGCCTCGAGCACTTGGGGTGGCTTAGCGATTTTCATGACGCCATCAAACAGCATGAACAGCGCGGCCAGCACTGAAAGAATTCGTCCTGCCCACATCGTTTTTCTCCAGTCTCCCCCGGATTCCATAAGGTGCATAAGAAACCTCCTTTTGTGTTTTCTCTTGAATGCCCACGTCTAACGATGCTAAACTACACCGTGTAGTGTTACTAAACGGTATAGTAAAAAACTGGGCACAATCTGTCAAGGGGAAATCTCATGGAACCGAGTTCGGAAAGCCGATCAGACCGCAAACGCAAAGCTCTGTTGCTCGCGGCGACAAACCTTTTCCTGGATAAGGGCTACGACAATACAAGCATGGACGACGTTGCAGCAAAAGCTGCTGTATCGAAGCCAACTGTCTACAAGTACTTCTCTGACAAGGAGCGGCTGTTTGCCGAGATCGTGCGCGCTACAACCGGTGAGATCGACGACCTCATGCGCGTGGTTACCGAAACTATGGCTGAGAGCACGCGCGTAGAGGCGAGCCTCCTTGTTCTCGCTCGCCGCTTCATCACCGCATTGATGCAGCCGAGGATATTGCGGTTACGCCGGTTAGTGATGGCCAATGCGGACCGCTTTCCCCAGGTGGGTCGCAGTTGGTATGAGGAAGGCTTCGCACGCGTGCTCGCGACACTTGCAACCGCTTTTGAGGGCCTTGCCACCCGTAAGCTATTGCACGTCGACGATCCGCTGCTGGCTGCCAACCATTTCGTCGGTTTGCTGCTGTGGATTCCAATCAATAAAGCCATGTATACCGGGGATTACGGTTCTAACCCCGACGAGCTCGAAGCGGTTGCTATTGCTGCCGCTCGGGCTTTCCTTCGAGGATACGGTTCAACCAATCGATCCGATAACCGATCTCCGCAAGCCAAACGTAGGAAGAAAGTTTAAACGCAACCCGCGCTGAGCCCTGGATCGATTTCCATGAAGGCTAAATCGGCTTGGGCGAGTTGTTCATGGGCCGTACCGCGTCATTCGCTTGACAGAATCATCGTGGGGAAAGTCTGTAGCAGTGTAAAGAGATTACGAGGTTTTCAATTGGGTAAGATCGCCGGAACCTCGTTGCATGTAGCGAGCCCTGACGCGCACGGTTGTCTACGGCATCTGTAGCGAACCGTACTTCGGTGATGCGTATCGGTTCCAAACAGCGCCGTGTCGGAACAGTGTGAACTATGCGCAAAGTGAAACTGACTGGTATTGCATTGATCGTTGGAGCCATGGCAGGCACAATTACGGTTGGAGCTCAGTCGGGCCCAGCGGTGACGAGCCTGCCGCCGGTGGCGGGCCCAAACATCTCCATTGAGGACGTCAATCGGTTCTATCGCGTCTATGATGCTGCCAACGGGCATCCAAATGCCGATGTGCTCCAGCATGAGTACCTCGATAAAGGTTCAGAGGGACTACTCCAATTCGCCAAATTGCGTCATATATCGGGGATCGCAATTGCAGAGAACTTGCCGAAGCATCCGGAAATGTATTCCAATGCGAGGCGCTGCGCAGACGTGCTGCCTCAAGTGCGTCAACGTCTCGCGGTGGCTCTGCGCAAATTGAGCGAACTGTATCCCGAAGCGAAATTCTTGCCCGTGACGAATTGCTGTGGGACGCGGAAAACCGGGGGGCATCGGAAGCCCGGTGACGGGCGTTCAGATTGGCCTCGAGAACATCTGCACTGTAAAGTGGGAGGACCCGAATCTCGAGGACCGCTTTGTGCACGTGATCGCTCATGAGTTCGTCCATGTTCAGCAAGTGCCGGCCTTAGTGGACGATCAGCATCCAACGGTCCTCGAGGCATCCTTGGTCGAGGGCGCTGCTGACTTCGTGGGCGAGCTCATCTCCGGTGGCATAGCATATTCCTACGCGGAGCAAACGAAAAGTCGAGAGAAGGAAATCGAGACCGCCTTTGTTCCCGACGAAGACAAAACAAACACTTCAAAATGGCTATACAACAGCACGATGGAAAAGCAGGGCGACCTCGGTTACTGGGTGGGCTATCGCATCGTCAGGTCGTACTACGAACACGCCGTCGACAAGCGCCGGGCTTTGCGCGACATCCTGGAAATGAAGGACCCCAAGGCGTTCCTTGCCAATAGCGGCTGGTACGCCGGGATTGTCCTACGGTAGCGTTCATACCGTCACGGCTAAGGTCAACATTCCACGTGGACGAAAAGTTGGCTACTCGTCAACTTGAACCTGGAGTGGTTGCATCGCGCTGTATAAGAGTCAAATCTACGAGAAGCCGGTTACGTCCAGGTGGACTAGATTTGTAGACTTACCGAGTTCTCATTACCGAGATGCTTGCGCGTCGCAACGGTAATGAGCAATCTTTCGATTGTTTGCTTGGCCATGTGGCTCGTATTCCATTTGACTGGGCGATTATGCATCAAATTTGACCCCACGTCGGCGTGTCTGAAGCATTAAATGCCGCCTAGAGAATCTTTGGCAAACGAGAACAGTCCATAGCACGTTTCCAGGCTGGTCAAACCTGGAGACGCCGATCGGCGATCTAGCAAATGATTGGCGTGAAGGGTACAGGAAGATTAGCAGGGGAAGTTAGCATCGTCGCAATCGTTATTATCTTCCCTGCTTCACTTCCTCCAAAACATCGTGAATGGCCTGGGCGATTGCTTCCGGCTTTTCTTGATGCATCCGATGGCCCGCACCGGCAACGATTCGCAGCTGTGCGTACTTCGACCGATGGGACAGATCTACTTGAAGGTTATGCCATTCGTCATCGATCTGGTCACACTCCGTTTGCGTGAGGCCGGGAAAAGCGCTACATGGCGCACGTTCCCCTCGTTCGAGAACGATGATGGGAACATCGTCATGCCAGGCGAGGTGCTGCTGCGGGGAGAGCAAACCTTCACGCTGAAGGTTTTTTCTATCCATGCCTGAACCGGGAAACGCGCGGGAGATGGCTGCATCTCGCCATACGGCCTCTTCATGAGCGGAGTCCACGAAGACGAAGCCTGCGACGTCGGCGGGATACTGCTCCTCATACCGACGAATGAGAATGCCCCCCGCCGAGGCCCCAACAAGAAGGTAGGGACCGGGCAGTTGCGCAGAGTGAAAAAGATCGTGCATGTTCTCGACGACCTCGCTTATCGGATGATCTCCCGGAATATGATCGCTCTGACCAAAGCCAAGCGGATCGTAGCTGCACACGCGGGCGAAAACCGAAACACGTGACTGGACCAGGTCCCAGTCCTTATAGCTTCCAAGCCCCCGGCCGGTTGCCAGAATGACCGCCGGATTGCCGTGAGATTCTCCCGTGCATTCAAGAAACATCTTGAGCCCCTGGGAGATCGGAACAGGTTGGCCGCTTGAACCTGGACCGCTCGCCTGCTCCGCATGTGGCACAGATTTCAGCGCGCTACCGTAGACGACGCCGGTGTTCCGGAAGGTGCAGAAGCTGAGCGTGGTTAAGAAAATAGCTGAAGCCGATAGCAGGGTCGCCAGACTCCAAAGCCTGATCGGTCGAAGATACGCAGGGCCTGCAATGGACACCACATCGTAGACTGCAGATCGCCAGATCCTGCTAATTCCAGAGATCCCTTCTTTACATGCATCCGTCAGTTGCTCCCTAAAGAGATATTCCATTTCGTCGCCGTACCGGTACCGCAGACTGTCTGCATACAGCGGGAGCATCCGTTTGTAGATCCAGCAACTTAGTTCGAGAACGAAGCTCATACTTTGCCTCTCAGTGGGAACACCTGCTTTGCTTTCGCCAACAGAAGAACTTCGTTTTGCCGCGAGAACTCCGCGTTTAGCAGTTGCTTGCCGGCCCGCGTGAGGCGGTAGTTTCTTCGACGGTCCTGGCTTTCGTTCTTCACTTCTTCGATGAACGACTGGTCTGCAAGCTTTTGGATCGTGGTGTAGAGGGTCGCGGGCCCCATTTGGAATTTGCCGCCCGACAAAACGTTTACCTCTTGCATGATCAGATATCCATGCTTTTCGCCATCCGCGAGAGCAAAAAGTACGAAAAACGCAGCTGAAGAAAGCGGTAGCATCTCCTGGAAATCATCATTGCGGGAAGCTGACGGAATCATTCGGGAACCTCTATATCACATACGGATATACCCGTTTGTGATATATGTCAACCCGAGGTTGGTGGACTTGCATGAAACCGGCATTCCGCGTCATCCCGACCGCTGGATGAGAACAAGGGCCTAGCACTCATCGACCTTACGGCCCGGTTGAAGTCCGCCGTAAGCTGACTGGCTCTTGAGCATGTTTTGCTCCGAATGAGGACATTTGCGTGAAATCCCTAACCATGCTCTGATCCTCTGAGCGAGGAGATGCATGTCTCGCAAGCTGATTGCGGCCACTGAACTGGGTGAATTCGTCTATTGTGCCAAGGCCTGGGAGCTGAAGTACATCTGTGGCGCTGAGCCGTCGAGCGAGGCACAGCAGTTGCAGGTCGAAGGAAATGCCTGGCACGTGGCCCAAGGCCGACAACTCGCCCGGAGCGATGGCTATCGATGGGCTGCACTTGTTGCCCTCGCGCTTGCCGTACTTTTAATCATTTTCGGCTGGATGGGATGGGCGCGATGAATCTTCAGGTGATGGCCGTAACTCTGATCGTTCTCGCGCTGGTCCTGTATCTGCTCGCAGCCCGGTCGAGGAAGCAGACAGGGATTCCCGCCGGCGAACTGTTCTATCAGGATCTTGCCGGCCAGCCGTTCCAGGGAGAGCCGCTCCGCTCAGACACCCTTGGCATTTCCGGAAAACCTGATTGTCTGATACGAACCGCAGACGGTACCGTACCTGTGGAACTGAAGAACTCGAGCAAGCCACCAGCCCGCGGCGAGGTCTATCCGAATCACATGATCCAGGCCCTGGCGTATTGCGCTCTCGTCGAGGACCAAATGAAGGTACGCGTGCCATATGCGCTGGTCATTTATGCAGGACAGCAAGTGCGCAGAGTCGAGTTCACCGACGTACGGCGCCATTGGCTTCTCGATACGATTCGCAAGGTTGAGCTTGCGCGTGAGCGAATGACGGCCAACCGAAATCACGACCATCGTGGGCGATGCGCAGGTTGCGGTGTTCGATCCCAGTGCGATCAGGCGCTCCTTTGAGAGCTTCTTGTGTCCTCGATGTATTCCCCGCGCTCAAATGCTTCAGCCTCCCGCTTGCTCTCGCGCGTGCGCAGCAGCTCGGCGTGCTTAGGCGCAAACACGTATTCCTCCAGGAAGCGAATTCTTGATGGAGATGATCGGCGCGTGATCAGAAGATTGCGATGCTCCTTGCAGAATTTCTGAAGCGCGTCGAATTCGATTAGATAACTGACCGTCCCGGTCCTCGATTCATGGCGTGACGCCTTGAGCAGGCCCTGCTCGACCCAGTTGCTGGCCTTGCCGTATTTCACGCGAAGATGCGCACACACTTGGCGCAGACTCAAAGCGTCTCTGCTGAGTTTCGTGTGTTCCTGACGATACAAAAGGTTGTAGAGGCTCTTCGCCTCGTATCCGAATCGTGTGGCCGCGGCCTGAACCCCATGGTCGGAAATGTAATCGATGATGGCGTCGCAAGTGCGAGGATCGAAACTGTGCCTCGATGCGGAACCGGGCCGCTGGATGCCGTGCCTGGTCATGAATAGCCAGCACGCGCCCTTGTTTTTCCCCGTTAGGGACGCCAGCTCTTCGCAAATTGCAGCCGGATGTTTGTTTTGTCTCACGATCTCAAGCGCTTCCGGCGGCCATCGCCGCCATGACCGGCGCACGGGGATTGGGTCATTAGGGGAAGTAGGCATACCACACCTCTGTCTCCATATACACAAAGTTGGGCAAAAATGAAGAGAGGGATAGAACTTTTTCTCATACTTTCTTGTTTAACCATCGTGCAGGCAGGGAATGCTGCAATGGGAGAGCGATGTGGAAAACTGGCCCTCTATTTATATAAGGCATTTTGTTAACGCCTTTGGTTCAGGTTGGACGCAATTTTTAACAATCATTCTTGAT
>CAVTTW010000006.1:0-104968 GCA_963737665.1 uncultured Acidobacteriaceae bacterium | reverse complement strand
TGCGCGGCCACAGGGGGGGCCGCCGAAAATACACCAGCGCGCCGCGCCCGACCCAATCAGCCCCGGCCGCCGCCAGGACGGCTGCGCCGAACTCCCACAGCAGCAGCCAGCGCGCCGGCACGCGAAACGTGTCGAAGCCCGGCATGCTCGTGAAGACCAGCTGATACCAGCCGTTGTTCTCGCCCAGGGCCAGGAACAGACCCAGGAAACTGACGACTACTCCGAACACCACCGCCCGCGATCGTCCGAGCATCACGGCGAGCAAGCCGAGGGCGATGGGTGTGACCCCGACATAGCCGAGGTACTCGGTATTGGCGACGGGTATCCAGTACGGCGGCAAGAGCGCGCGTACGGCCAGATACGACGGCAGCGAGCCCGCGACGGCGTCCGCCCAGTTGACCCCTCCGCCTCGGATCGACAGTGGTGTGAGCTCCAGGGTGGGCAACAGCTGGATGGCTGCCAGGCTCCCGCCGAGCACGCACAGGCCGACACCGGCGATGGCGCAGCGGGCCAGGTCGCGTGCCCGGCGCCATGGCGCTCGCACCGCGCCGAAGATGCCCAGGACGAGAACGCTCATATAGGTTTCCTGGGGATGCCCCGCAAACAGCTGCAGCGCCAGAGCTACGCCGCCAACGGCCAACCAGTAGAGGCGCCGGGTAGCCACGTAGCGGTCGTAGGCCAGCAGTACGGCCGGCAACCAGGCGGCGCCATCAGCGTAAGAGTGTCCCGCAGGGTGAGCGCGAGCGGTGTATCAAGCTGGCCAAGTACGCCAGACCCAGCCACCTGATTGGGCTTCGTGAGGACCAGCTTTTCGTCCAGCGTGGCCTGGCCGTTGCGGATCTGCTCCGCGGCGTCGAGCAGAATGCCCATCTTGATGACGGAGGCGGTCTTGACTGGCACATCGGGAGCCAGCGAAGCGGTTGCACCCGTGCGCAGGTTCTGGGCGTAGAGACCTACCTTGCCGTGATGGGCTGCGGCGATGGTCTGGAGTTGCTGGTCCAGGCCATGGTCTTCCCCCGGCGCCGGGGTTTCGGCGAAAGCGGTTGCGGCCGCGAGGAGAGCGACGAGCAGAACGGTTCCAGGCGGCTTCAGCGCGTACGTCATGTGTTCAGAGTAGCGGCTCGTGGGTTTGGTTAATCGCCGAGTGGCCATGACAAAACCCCGCAGGCCGCTGGGAAGCGGGGACGCTCCTGTCTGGAGAGTGTCTTCTGTACACCTCGGTTACTTGGCGTGCTCGAATGTCAGCGAAGTCGAGTTGATGCAATAGCGCAGGCCCGTGGGGCCGGGTCCGTCGGGGAAGACGTGCCCGAGGTGGCCGCCGCAGCGGGCGCAGGTGACCTCGATGCGGCGCATGCCGAAGCTGCGGTCTTCGTGCTCATGCACAGCCTTGGAGTCGGCCGGAATGACAAAACTGGGCCAGCCGCAGCCGGAATCGAACTTGGCCCCGGAGAGAAACAGAAGCGCGCCGCAGCCGGCGCAATGGTAGTCGCCGGTATCGTGATTCTCGGTGAGAGCCCCGGCGTAAGGCCGGTCAGTGCCCTTTTCGCGCAGAACGTGATACTGCTCGGGGGTGAGCATGGCACGCCATTCGGCATCGCTGCGCTCGATCTTCTGTGCCGCTTCGTGACTGACTTGGCTATCTCGCTCATGCTGGTATTCTCCTCCATTGACTTTACGCACCTTTTGGATGCGCAGAGAGACCCAAAGTCGCTGGCAATCCAAAACTTAGACCGGTCAATTGCTGCGACGCGAAGCGGCTGGCGCGCCATTGCCGGCATCCTAGCCATTACCGCCCACACTTCCTTAAAGCATTCCGCAATCGTTCTGTGCGGGCGCCCGACTCACGTTTTCCTACAACCAAAAGGAGCACCACCTTGCCTTCAATCCCTTCATCACGTTCGACTTTAGCAGCCTTGGCAATCTTCACCGCTCTCACCCTCTCAGCAGCTGCACAGGAGCCGGCGGCAAAACCGGACGCGACCCAGACCACCACCACGACGACTTCGACGAGCAGCAACGGGCAAGCATCCGACGGAACGTCGACCTCGATGACGAAGTCCGAGATCAAGGCGCAGCGCAAGCGCCAGAAGCACGAAGAGAACGCCGCCAAGGCCCGGGCCAGGGCGTCGAGGGATCAGTCGAAGGCCAAGACGCAGGAAGACAAGTCGCAGCAGGAACAGGAAAAGGCAGCCACCCCGCAGAATTGAGAAGCCTTAAATCTCGGCGATTAGTTCGATCTCGACCAGCACGTCCTTGGGGAGACGGGATACTTCGACGGTGGTGCGCGCCGGCGGAGTGACGCCTTCCGGGGCCAGGTAGGCCCCGTAGATGATGTTCATCTCCGCGAAGTCATTGAAATCCTTGAGGAAAACCGTCGCTTTGACGACCTTGGAGAGGTTGGAGCCGGCGGCTTCCACGATGGCTTTCAGATTTTCCATCACGCGGGCGGTCTGTTCGGCAATGCCGGGCGCAACGACCAGCCCGGTGGCCGGGTCAAGGGCGATCTGGCCGGCGGTGAAGAGGAGGCTTCCTGCGCGCACACCCTGCGAGTAGGGGCCGATCGCGGCGGGGGCATGCGGCGTGGCGACGATGTCTTTGCTCATGGGAGTGATTGTAGCGGTGTCGGCCTGCTCTCCCACGGCTCGGATCTAGATCTGGGCCAGACATTTTTCCCGACCAATTCGCCCAGCTGCGGCGGGAGGGCTCAGCGCCAGACCGCCAGCAGCCCCCCGACGATCATCAGGCCGACCAGCCAGTAGCCGGTGTTGATGGCGAACAGGCGAAACGGGCGGTTCTCGTAGATGCCCTGCGGAAATGCGGGCGCTGCGATGAACCCCAGCCAGGTCAGCGCGCCGATAAACGCTCCCCAGCCAAAGGTTGTGGCATTGGCCCATCCGATGACGTGAGCCAACACCAGGGCCAGCAGGAGATCTCCGATGAAGGACGAGATCATGCCGGGGATCAGGCCCTTCTTGTTGGCGGTGTCCGGGCGAATGCCGAGGTCGGCCATCCAGGGCTTGGCGAATAGCGCGGGAGAGTACCAGATGGCGCCCAACACCCACAGAATCAACGCCGAGACCAGCAGCGCCAGATGATTGAATTGGAATTGCAGATGGTGCATGGAAATCCTCCGTTGTCAGACGGAAACATGTAGGGAAGAAAGAACCCTGAGATGCGCAAATGACTCTGCGGCAGCGGCCAGCTGTTGTCAAGAAGAATTGAGCCTCCAAACCTTCCACGCAGCCGCGCCCGTTCATCGCCGTTTGAGCGCCTCGAGTTCATCGAGGGTGCGAGGCCAGTCGGAACCGAGCAGCCGGGACAGGCTGCGATCGGCCAGAACCTTGCCGCCGGTCTGGCAGCGGGCGCAGTAGTTGGTTTCGTTATCGGCATAGCGGATGCGCTGGATCTTCTCGCCGCAGCGCGGGCAGGGCTGATCGAAGCGGCCGTGGACGGCCATGTCGGGACGGAAGGCGGTGACCTTTTCGGGAAAGGTCTTCCCGGCTTCCGCCTTCAGGCGGTCGATCCATTCGGTGAGCACGGACTTGGTGGCGGCAAAGAGCCGGTCCCACTCCTCCGGCTTGAGCTTGTGCGTCAAGCGTGATGGGGGATAGCCGGGCGGCATGGAGGATTTCGTCGGAGTAGGCGTTGCCGACGCCGCTGATGAGGCGTGGATCGGTGAGGGCCCGCTTAAGGGTGCGGTTTTCCTGGCTCAGGGCGGCGCGGAATCCATCCAGATCGGTCGAGAAGATCTCCACGCCGCCGGGATCGATCGCGTGAAGCGCATCCTCCCCGCGCACCACGTAAAGCGAGGCGCGGCGCTTGCTCCCGGCTTCGGTCAGAACCAGGGAGCCGTTGGGGAAGTCAAAGGCGGCAAGGGAGTTGCGGCCCGCGAGCTTGGCCTGCGGCGGCTTCCAGTGGAGGCGGCCGGCGATCATGAGGTGCAGGACCAGCCACAGATCGCCGTCCACACCGATGGCGATCCGTTTGCCGACACGGCGCAGCTCGCGGACGGTGCGTCCTTCAACCGAGGCAAGGGGCGGATCGACGGTGCGCAGCAGGAAGACCGAGGCGAGGCGCACGCGTTCCAGCGGCTGGCCGACGATGCGCGCCTCCAGTGCCGCGATGTAGGCGGAGATGTCAGGCAGCTCCGGCATGGTTTTCAGAGTTTAACCGGGTGGAGGCAAAAGCGATGGGGACAGCCCCAACTTTGTAGCAATCGACCGGACCTATCAAACCCGGCCACCCTCCCGCGCATAATCCCCGCTCTTGCCGCCGGTCTTTGACTCAAGACGTACGTGGCGGATCACGATGGCCTTATCGAGGGCTTTGGTCATGTCGTAGACGGTGAGGGCGGCGACCGACACTGCTGTGAGCGCCTCCATCTCCACGCCGGTCACGCCGACGGTCGCCACGGTGGCCGTAATCCGCACGCCGTCCGGCTCGATCAGAGCCTGCACATCGACGTGGGTAAGTGCCAGCGGGTGGCACATGGGGATCAGGTCGGCCGTCCGTTTGGCCGCCTGGATACCCGCAAATCGAGCCACCTCGAGCGGATCGCCCTTGGGATTTTCGGGCAGAGGCGGCCACCACCGCCGCCGACAGCTCAACGAACGCCGAGGCTGTTGCCGTGCGCCGGGTGGGCTGCTTGCCGCTTACGTCCACCATGCCGGCCTGCCCTGCTTCATCGAAATGGGACAGGCGAGACTGTCTGGAATCGGTCATGAAACTCCTCAGGAAAGCAGGATTTTGACGATCGAGCCCGCTTCGAGCCGTTCCGTTCCCTCCGGAACGACCAGAAAGCAATTGGACCGGGAGAACGAAATTAGATCTCCCGAGCCCTGCGATGGAACCGGTGCGACCTGCGGAAGCTCGCCCGCCAGTGCATTGAAATTGCAAAGCGACGGCACGAAGCGGGTCAGGTCCGGCCTCCCCTTGATG
Organism: uncultured Acidobacteriaceae bacterium; assembly: GCA_963737665.1. Taxonomy (GTDB): domain Bacteria; phylum Acidobacteriota; class Terriglobia; order Terriglobales; family Acidobacteriaceae; genus Telmatobacter. The sequence goes on along the minus strand of CAVTTW010000006.1, from coordinate 100,030 downwards.
GTCGCGAACCATGCGCGCCAGCGCAAACCGAGGGCCGGATTGCCGGGAGCCAGCCAGGGCTGCCAGGATCGGTGCCCCGAACAGAAGGAAAGTAACCGCCGACGAAATGGGGTTGCCGGGAAGGCCGAAGAAGGGCAGCGCGATCTCACGCTCGGCGGGTTGAGCCGGATTCCGCGTCAGTTCCCCGAAGACTACGGGCTTTCCGGGCTGCATCCGAACGCCCGGTGAAGTGGAAGTGTGCGCCGATCCGCTCCAGGGCAGGCTCGACAAGGTCAAACTTGCCCGCCGAGACGCCGCCCGAAATCAGCATCATGTCGGCGCTGACCGCGGTCTGAAAGGCCTCAGCGAGCGCCTCGTCCGTGTCTCTGACCGTGGGCAGAATCCACGGCTCACCGCCCGCCTCCGTCACCAGCGCCGCCAGCATGGGCGCATTCGAGTTACGAATCTGGCCCGGGCCCGGTATCGAGGCGACCGGCATCAGTTCATCGCCCGTGGTGAGAATCGCTACCCGCGGACGCCGGAAGATCTCCAGCTGGGCGCCTCCGCACAAGGCAGCCAGCGCTATGACCGCCGGCGTCACGAGCGTGCCGGCGGGAAGAACCTCTTCGCCGGCTTTCGCCTCCGCACCCTGGGGAACGATGTTTTCGCCCGGGGCCAATGTTCTGGGCGCCTTCAGCCGGAGTGTGGCGCCCTGGTGTTCGACGTGTTCGAGCATCGCCACGGCAGTCGGCCCCGCGGGAACGGGCGCGCCGGTCATGATCTCCCATGCGCATCCCGGCGCCAGCGGCGGCGCGGGCGCCTGCCCGGCGCGCGTTGAACCTGTAACCCTCAATTCGGCGTAGGCAGATGCCTCGGCAGCACGGCAGGCAAAGCCATCCCGCGTCGATCGTGGAAAGGGGGGCTGGTCGCGATCGGCCAGCACCGCCGTGGCCAGCACCTTGCCAGCCGCCGATCCAAGCTCCACGCGCTCGGATGCCGGCTGGCGAGCCAGTTCCAAGGCGCGCGCGGCCACAACGGCTGCAGCCTCTGCGTAGCTGGGCAGGACATGAACTCATGATTTGAATTGTAGAAGGCTGGGGAGCTGACCGGGGTGGCTCAGGTCGATCTGCTCAGCCGTGTCCCAGGGTCCAGTACCATACCTTACATGAACGAACAGATGATGACCCGGCCGGACATCCCAGGCGCTTCGATCCTTGAAGGCATCCACATCCTCGATGGCGGTCTGGCCTCGGAACTCGAATACCTCGGCGCGCGGATCGATGGCCCGCTGTGGTCCGCGCACGTTCTCGAAGATGCTCCGGAGAAGGTTGTTGCCGTACATCGGGCGTTCATCGAGGCTGGCGCCGAGTGTATTGCGACGGCCAGCTACCAGGTCTCGCGTATGGGCTACGCAGAGATCGGCCTGCCGCCGAACGCGCCGACATTGCGCTGCTCCGCGCGGTCGAGCTGGCCCGGTCCGCGGCGGGGGACTTTCCCGGTCGCCGAGTTTTGATCGCCGCATCGCTAGGCCCCTATGGCGCCGCCCTCCACAATGGCGCCGAATACCACGGGAACTACGACTGCACCCACGACGAGCTGGTCCAGTTCCATCGCGAACGCATCGCTGTGCTCGCCGCCGGGCCGCCCCGACAGCGCCCCTGACCTGCTTGCTTTCGAAACCCTGCCCTCGCTCGAGGAGGCCCATGCCATTGGCGAAGCGCTGGCTCCCTGGCCGGATCTTGCCGCCTGGTTCAGCTTTACCTGCCGCGATGGACAACACGTCGCGCACGGCGAACGCCTCGCTGACTGCTCACGTGCGGTGGCTTCTCTGCCGCAGACGGCAGGCGTCGGGGTGAACTGCACCGCGCCGGCGCTGATGCCTGCTTTGATCGCCGAACTTCGCTCCGCGACCGGCAAGCCGATCCTCGTCTATCCCAACTCCGGCGAAGGCTGGGACGCCGCCCACCGCTGCTGGACAGGCAGCAGCGATCCGGCAAGCTACGGCGCGATGGCCGCGGACTGGTTCACCGCCGGCGCCCAGATCGTGGGCGGCTGCTGCCGCACCCGGCCGGCACACATCCGCGAAGTGAAGCAAAGCAGGCAATAGGGATCAGGGATCAGGGGTCAGGGATCAGGGGGAACGACGCGGTCATCGAGAACCCGCGCCCCACAGGGTGACGACTGTGCGAAAACGCGCGCAAGCGAGCGCCTCATCCCGATCGCCAATCCTGACCCCTGACCCCTGTTCTCTGACCCCTGTTCCCTGATCCCTGATCCCTGACCCCTACTTCAAGACCTGTTTCGCGATCGTCGCCAGCTGCATGTTCGATGTGCCTTCGTAGATCTTTCCTACCTTGGAATCGCGAAAGTATTTCTCTGCGGGGTAGTCGCGCACGAACCCGTTGCCGCCGAAGACCTCGACGCACTGGCTGGCCACGCGCTCGGCCACCTGCGAGGCGAACAGCTTGCCCATGGCCGCTTCGCGCACGTAGGGCTGGCCGGCGTCCTTGAGGCGCGCGGCGTTATAGACCATGAGCCGCGCGGCCTCGATCTCCGTGGCCATCTGCGCCAGCGTGAACTGCACGGCCTGAAACTCCGCGATCGGCTTGCCGAACTGACGCCGTTGCTGCGCATAGCGGGCCGCGTGCCCCCAGGCGCCTTCAGCCAGGCCGAGCATCTGCGCGCCGATGCCGATGCGCCCCTCGTTCAGCGTCTCAATGGCGATCTTGTATCCCTTGCCGGGCTCGCCGAGCAGGTTCTCACCCGGCACTTGGCAGCCATCGAAGACCAATTCGCAGGTGCTGCTGGCGCGAATGCCGAGCTTGTCTTCCTTGCGGCCGACCGTGAACCCCGGCATGCCTTTCTCGACCAGAAAGGCGGTGATGCCGCGATAGCCTGCTGCCGGATCCAGCGTGGCAAAGACGATGAACAGCCCTGCCTCGCGGGCATTGCTGATCCACAGCTTGCGGCCGTTGAGCCGGTACCCGCCCGGCACTGCCTCGGCGCGCGTCTGCAGCGCGAACGCGTCGGACCCCGAGCCCGCCTCGCTGAGCGCGTATGCCCCGACCGTGTCTGTCGCCAGCCGGGGCAGCCATTGACGTTTCTGTGCCTCCGAAGCCCACCGCCGCAGCGCATTGACCACCAGCGTGTTGTGCACGTCGACCAGCACGGCCACCGCGGGGTCCACGGTGGAGATGGCTTCAATCGCCAGCGCCGCGTCAAAGAAGCTGCCCCCTGCGCCGCTCATCTCTTCGGGAACCTCGATGCCCATCAGGCCCAGTTCGAAGAGCTGCTTCACCAGACCGTCTGCGAACTTCTGTTCCTCGTCCATTGTCCGCACCAGAGGCGCAATCGTCTCCTCTGCAAACTGCCGCACGGTGGAGGCAAACAGGCGCTCTTCTTCGGAGAGTTGCGTAAGCGCGGCGAGACGCGGGATGAGCCTGGGTCAGCGGAGCAGGTGATGGCAAGGGAGGGCCTCCGGATTCGGAGTGTATCAAAACTGCGCATTTACGAGCCGCGGTGCCATGCCGTGGGAGACCTCGTACCCGTGCCGCCATCGGCGCGGCGGAAAAACGGACGGGCGCCCCGTAGAGCGCCCGCCTCGTCGCCTTCCCCCCGCCTTAATCGATGGTCAACGTAAATGTGGCCGTTGCGGTGTTGCTTGCGGTCACGGAATCCGCACCCTGCATGGTGATGGTGTAGGTTCCCTTGGCCGGATTGGCAACGGTTGTGCCGGTGGTCGAACTACTGCTGCCGCACGCCGACATGGCCAGCCCGGCGGCTGCGAGAGCCAGCACCCAGGCCGCCGAGCGGAACTTCCGCGAATGGCGTCCCAGGAAGCCGGCCAGGAGCAGCCCGGCAAAGGCTACCTCGGCCGGAAGCCGGCTGGGGACAGGAGAAGGCGCCGGTCCACGGCTTCCTGTAGTCTTTCCGGCGGCGCGGATGTTGAGCTTCCGCACGCCGCTCTTGATGGCAACGGTGCTGGACGAGCAGTCGGACGCATTGGTGTCGAAGGTGAGCGATGCAGTCACCGGGCTCGACGAACTCACCGAGACCGCACCGCTGCTGGTGACGCCTGTGCCTGCAAACACGCAGAGGTTGGCGAGCGCGGTGTTATTGGAGGTGGTGTAGGTCAGGTTGACGGTTCCGGTGTAGCCGCCCGCCGGTGTCAGGGTAAAGTTCTCTGTACCCTGCGTACCCTGGCTCACGGTCAACGTGGATGGCGAAGCCGCCATCGCGAAGGTGCCCTTGCCGGAACTGGTGGTGGCAATGTTCACAGTTAATGTACCGGTGGACTTGCTGAATGCGGTAGGGGTAGTTGGCACAAACTGGGCGATGATCGGTGTATGACCCGGCGGCCGTGAAGGTGTTCTGGAAGCTAGCTGTCGCCGGCCGTTCCGCTGTCCCGGTCAGGCATTGCTAGCTGGTAGCCGTGCCACCGTTGATGGCAGTTGAGCGTACCTGCGGGACCGTCGAGCCGGAATCAGCCGTGACCGTGATCGTGAAGGTGTCGCTCGCACCGACGGTGGGCGTGTTGGTGGTCGCGCTGATTGCCGTCTGTGTCTCGACCGCGGCAGATGTGCTCGTCGAGGACCACGCAGTCGCCAGATTCCCCAGGTCGATGGAGCCAAGGCCGGTCACAAGATCGTATCCCTTACCCGCCGAGTAACCCGAACTGCTGGGGCAGTACGTCGTGCTCCCGCCTCCCGCCACAGTGGTCGAGTTGCACGCGTTGCTGCCGCTGGTCACGTCATGGAAAGCCGAGCTGTAGGTACTGCTGTTTGCGGCCAACGAATAGAGTTCTTTGTTCACCAGGCCTTGGCGCGGAACCTCGGCTTGGTTCAGAATGGCTACCATGCCAGCAAAGATCGGCGCTGCGAAGCTAGTACCGCCGGCGACGGTAAATGTATTCGAAGTGGGGTCGTAGAACTCGCTATTGCCGCAACTGCCGCCGCTGCCGCCGAACTCCACGCGGTTTGGTCGCTGGTGCAGTAAACGTAGCCGGGGGAGTCTGGCGAGGCGTACAACGCGATATCCGGCACCAGGCGGGCGCTGCTTTTGGATGCGACTCTCCGTCGCGGTGAAGTAGTTAGTCTGCCAAGTCGGCTGGGGCCCAAACGCGCTATAGCCGCCCGCCGCTGGCGCTCAGGCACTGCCGCCTGGAGTGGTAGCGTGTTGCATCCCGAAACTGCGCTGATTGATCGTCATTCCACGCGATCTCAGGAATCCATTTGAGTGGCCGAGGTCTTCACGATGGTGCGGATGTGGTTGCCGGGCGTCCAATACCCTGGCCCAGCATATAGTCGCGCCTGCCTGCGCTAATCTCCGTCCCGCCAACGCCGGTCACATACGGGCTGCTGGCCGGATAGTTCACCGCCGCTGCCTGCTGCTGCGCAGTGGTCACATTTGTAGTGCTGCCATAGCGATTCAGCAGCGGTCGACCGGAATCGCCGGACGACGCAATCACTGTTTGGCCCTGGCTTGCGGCCTGCGGAACAATCTGCTCAAACGCGTAAAGCTGCTCGACCGTTCGGTTTCGCAGGAGCCGTAGCTGATGCTGATGATGTTGGCGATCTTCTCGATCTACCGCGTACGCGAGGAGTCGAACACGCCGGAGTTTGAAGCTGTCGCCGGTGTAAACAAAGTTGATGATCGGCCCCGGGCGCCATGGCGCCCGACCACTCGAGATCCATGTCGCTACTCGGCTTCATCGCCTTGCGATACTGCGGATGTCGCCAGTATTGGGCACCAGCACGCAGCTGTCGGCGTCTTGTTCGGTCAGCCCCGCTGCATCTGGAAGCTGGTAATGTCGCGGCCACGATCGAGGACTGGCCCATGATGGCGATCGTCTGCCCGGTGCCGTCGTGTTGCCGCCAGAGCTAACCGGATCCATGTCGTAGGCTGTCTTGATGTCGCCGGGGCAAAGAACACACTCCCGATCCTGGCTCGATGTGAACCGCAAAAGGCCGCGCGCTTCGCGCTCGCAGTGACCTGATGATGTGCATCGGCTTGGGCCTGAAGTCGCTCAGGTCGTCGGATCGACTCGACCACCGGCGCAACGCGCGGCGGCACCGACAGGGCCGTCGAGGGCGCGAAGTGCTTCTGCGCCCGCAACCTGGTAGTAGTGCATCTGCGGTGGAGAAAGCCTGCTCCACCTGGCCCGCCGTGCCCGAAAAGCGGATCATGTTGCGGCTGCGGGCCACCGAATCAATCGAGAATCCCTGCCGCTGCAGCCAGGCCTCGACCTGCGTCGATATCCGACTGCGCCATGCCAAAGCGGGCAGCGAACTGGTCGGGCGTCAGCCACTGGTGATACTGCGGAGAGGATGGGATTCTGCTGCGCGGCGAGCAGCGCCTCAAGATCGGCCTGCTGCGCTGCGGAGCGGTTGAAGTAGATGCTGATGCCGGTCAACCGGGTGTCCGCCGGCATGCGGCCGGCATCGTTCTGCGGCTGGGCGAGGGGATGCAGCGATCCCTTGATGATCGACGTTGCGGAGCTGCTGATCTCCGTCCGGATGCGGGGCGCGGGCGATTGCGCACTGAGAGAACCGGCCGCCATGGCGCCGGCTGCGAGTATTCCGCAAATCCGAAGGCGCTTTTGCTGGAAGGGTGCAAATATCGTCTTCATGAGTATCCTTGTCGTCTATTGATTCTGGAAAAGTCCTGACATGCGCTGACTTGACATGCGGGCCTGAGTTATGTGGACCAGCTTGGGACTCTAACTTTCAGTCGCGGGCCCATGCCCGCGCACGGCACAACCCAAACGAAATCCCGGACGACCTGTACGGACGCCGGAACGTCTGCTTCCCCGTCTCCCAGGGAACAAGTGGAGAACTCCACCTAAATAGACTCCAGATGTGTCGCAAAGTTGTGGGAGCAATTCTACCTTTTTTGAAGGGCAGCGAAGGCAGGCGTAACAGACGCCCGGCGTGAAAATCTACGCCTTGCTCTCCAGCGGGAGTGAGGGTGTCCGGCTTCCCGACCAGGGCGAGTGGCGAGATTCCTTTGCGGCGCGGGGTGTAGCGGTCGGCGCGCCACGCCAGCGGACAGCTTTTCGCGGCTGAGCAGCTTGTGAATCTGGCCCCGCGCGTGTTCCGCCCACGGGCCGCTGTGATCCAGCCGGACATAGGCCTGCCAGTGGCGCAGGGCCAGGCGGCATTCCCCCTTGCGCTCGTAGGCCAGGGCCAGATTGTAGTGTGCATCGGCATAACGCGGCGCCAGCTCGATGGCCCGCCGGTAAGCGGCGATCGACTCGTCGGGCCGGTCCAGTTCATCCAGCACGTTGCCCAGGTCAAAGAAGGCCAGCACGTAGCCGCCGTCGGCCTCCGTGGCGCGGCCGGTACAGCTCCTCGGCGCGGCCAAATCGGCGCAGATGAAAGTAGATCGTCCCGAGGTTGATGTAGGCCGGCGCGAAATCCGGATCCAGGCCCAGGATCTCGGTATAAATCGCGATGGCGCGCTGCTTGTCGCCCGCCTCTTCGGCCTGCACGGCAGCCACAAAGCGTTCCTGCATGCCGCGTGCCGCCGGGACGGCCGGGCACGCGCAGCGGCGACGGCTCGGCCATGGCCGGCTGCCGCCCGGCGCGTTCAAAATCGAACAGCAATTGCCGCCGGATCGGGTCCACCATGGTGCCGAGATGCCGGAACGCCAGCCGCGTCCCGGTGCGCACCAGCGTCGCCTCCAGCAGCGGATTGGTCATGCCCGCGACCGCCTTCATGGCCACGACGGAATGCCGGATCGCCGCCGAAGACACGTCGTCCTCGCGCAGCGCGCGCAGCGTCCTCAACTGTCCAAGGTCCTGGAAGGAATAGGTCTGCTGTACGGGAATCAGTTCGGCTCGTTCCCAGCCCTGCAACTGGCGGGAACTGATCTGGAGAATCCTCAACACATCCTGGCGGCTATAGCTGGTCACTCTTCAATGCTCCCCGTGGGTGGTCCGGCTCGGCCTCGGGTTTCCCGGTGTGCATCCCCCGGCCGTGGTCCCTGTACGTGGTGGCTAGCCGTTACTCTTGAACCAGCGACGGAGGGGAACCGCTCTTGCTGCGATTATGCCAAGAATATGCGTGGATAAGCAGACCGGAATCAACGTTCGCAACAAAATCTACGTGGATAACCCGTACCTGACTTGGTTCAATTGGCACAACGGGGATCTGGCCGGGGCGCGCATGCTTCTTCGCCGCCGATGGATGGTCTGCACGCTTCGGGCAACCGGCAGCCTCTGCCCATACCCGCACGCGCCGGGCTGACGTGCATCTAATCGCCCACAGGAGGAATCGATGTCCATCGCAGCTGCGGCCCTTGCGCCGCTTGAACGCCGCCTTCCCAAGGTGATCGGCCCCCGCACCCACGGCGTGATCGATTACTGCCACGCAGCCTTTTTCTTCGGCATGGCCCTCTTCTGCCGCAAATCGAACCCGCGCGCCGCCACCGCTGCCGCCGCAACCGGCACCTTTCTCCTGGTCGAGTCACTGCTGACCGATTACCCGCTCGGGGCCAGCAAGGTCATCCCCTTTGAGCTGCACGGCAAGCTCGACTCGGCCTTCGCCGCCTCGTCGGTGCTGATTCCGAAGCTTTACGGTTTCGCCGATACCCCGGAAGCGAAGGTCTTCCAGACCAATGGCCTGATCGAGGGCGTAATCGTGGGCCTGACGGATTGGGATTCAGAGCGGGCTCGCGCGGAGGGGCCACTGGCGGGTTAGAGCATTTTCGGAATACGCGTAGACTTTTTGAGAGCATTGAAACGTGCCTTTTTCCTGAGGAAAAAGCCACTTAGCACCGTGCTTGCGGTCTACACCCATTCCGAAAACGCTATAATTCGCGTCTTCAAACTCGTTGCAGGTGGAATCGAATGCGGGGAAGGACGATGGGCAGGAATGGAGCCGACGGTCAGACTTGAACTGACGACCTGCTGATTACGAATCAGCTGCTCTACCAACTGAGCTACGTCGGCGGGTTCCTCCAAGATTGTACCGTTGCACCCCTTTTCGGTAAAGTTTACGTTTGGCTGATACGCTTGGTCGGTTCGGCGCTTTCCGCTCACGGGTAACCTGCCGGCCCTGATAGAGGACACCACCATGATGGCGCAGACGCTGCAGCTTGCGTTCCGAATCGCCTTTGTCTGGGCCGGCGGATTTCTGCTGGCTGTGGCTGTGCGCGCCCTGCTGCCCGATCAGTCCGGCCTGACCTTCGCCGGGAAACAGGCGGCTCTGTTTCTCCCCTACAGCCGCATCGGCTTCTGGACCTGCCTGCTGGCCGCGCTCACCGTCACGGGCCTGGTGGTCTTCCGAGCCATGTTTGCCGATTTTGGCAGCGGCGCCATTCGTTAACGGGGATGGGTTTCGCTTCCCAGTTTCCCGGATTCTGAGCAGCGCAAATTGCGCTCTCGGTGGACACTGTACGCCCCATCTCAAACAGTCGAGTCGCGCCCCGCAAAAACGGAAAGAGCCGCCCGGCAACAGGGCAGCTCCTTCCTTAGGGAGAATAGTTCCAACGGAGGCAAGGCCATCAGAACTTTCTGGCTGCATAGTAGGTGCGGGGGGAACGGGTGTCAAGAATAAATCTGGTAATAAATAAATTGCCTGGTATCAACCAGTTACAAATAGACAAGCGCAATCGCGCACCGCTGCATCTTTGCTGTGTCTTCGCCCGTATTGAACCGGTAGATGTAGGTTTTTGGCCGTGTTTTCTCGGGTTTTATGCTATTTTTCCACAGGGTTAGGGACGACCGTTAACGGTTCAGGTGCTCCCGGCCTTTCGCTACCCAGGATTATGGAACCTGTCCGGATCAGTCCTTGAGATCGAGACTGATGAACTCGGCGTCGTACACCGACGATGCCGGCCGTCCCCGGGCGATGCGGTAGAGGGCGCGTCCCCCACCCAGAAACAGGCCGAGCAGGATGGCCGCGATCGATCCGATGACGACAATGGTGGCGATGCCCAGCAGTAGCCGGCTGGTCTTCGATACCTCGGACTCGCCCGGCTGGGGAATTGTTACCAGATCCGACTCGTAGTGCACGCTCTCCAGCAGCTTGTGGCTCTCATCGGGGATGGCGTCGCCGCTCACCAGGGCAACCACCGGACCACTGCGCCGCACTTCGAGCGAAGCCTGGTCGGAGTCCGTCAACGGCTTGGGAAAGGCAGGCTGCGCGTTGCTGCCCGCCTTGATGTAATCGCGGATCTTGGTTTCCTCGGCTGCCGCCATCTGGGGGGTGGGGTAGTCGATGAGGGTCAGGGTCGCCGGACCGGACGAGAGCGCATAGTCTGCTGTCACTGTCTCTGCGCCGCGGTCGAATCCGACCAGTTGCGCGGGCAGGACGCCGCCGGAGCCAGCATAGCCGGCCGGTCCGATCGCGTAGTGCGTGGTTTGACCGTCCAGCGAGGTCTTAGGCAGGCTGGACAGGATGGGAGGCGCCAGCGCCTTGCTGCCTGCGGGAACCGGCAGATCTCCGGCCAGGTCGCGGAGCTCCGACCCCGACATGGGGGTGATGTGGGAGAAGGTAGCGTCCACCAAGGTCGCGCCGCGCCAGAACAGGACCCGGTTGCGATTGGAAGCCGCGCCCGAGCCGATATCTTCCCTGGGCCAGCCGGTACCGCGGTAGAACGAATAGGCGCCGTAGGCGCCGCTCAGATCTTCAAACTGCAGCGCCCGTACCGTGAGCTTTTCGCCTTCCCGCCTGTAGGTGGCAAGGACCGCGTTTTGAAACCCGTACTCCTTCAGAGCCGCGGCGTTGGCCCCATCCACCTCTGCGATGTCCGTGACCGTCTTCGGAGGCTCAGCGGCCTTCCATCCCGCAAACGAATCGGGCAGCAAAGACTTTGGAACAGCGACGGGAGCCCCGGACTGCGCCGATTTCGCGGCGGAATCGCTCTTGGGGGGTGGCGCCAGAGTGAGCTTTGTCTGCGCGGGAGAAGGCATGCCCATGCCCGCGAGCAGCGCCAAACCAATCAGATGACAAATGCAACGCTTCAACTTCGTTTACCCCAGATCCTGGATACACCTTCAGAGTACAAGCTTCCCCGCTCGCCCGCTTGGGCTCGCCTCTCTCTTGTTGGACACTGGTGACCCCGGAAAGGTTCCCTTGACACACATTCATGCCCTAAGACGCGGTTGAGCGCCAGGGGCGGAGGCGCGGGAGCCAGCGCGCGACGTTTCTGGTGTACCGTCCGTACTCCACCGGATACGTCTGGGTCAGGCGTGGCTCTTCGTAGAAACGCACAAAAAGGTGACATGCCAGGGCGACGGCGGCGAGATACACCAACATGGCGCGGCTCCACAGCAACAATGTCTCACCCGCGAGAGCAGTCAGAACGCCGATATACATCGGATTGCGGACGTATCGGTAGAGGCCCGTGACGACCAGATGTTCGGTGGGCACGCCCGGCATCAGAGAGCCGCGCCCGACCACGATGAAGCGGACAATGGACTCGAAGAGCGGCATCAACCCGGCGGTGATGAGGACGCCGGCCAGAACCATCTGGTCGGCCGACTCGCCGGCGGGGGCGCGAAAGCGTGTGATCAGCCACGGCCCCAGACCGAGGACCAGGCCCGGTCCGCCGAAGACGGTGAACAGCACCGACACTGCGAGGCTGCGGCGATACGACGCCATGGCGGAAAAACTCCGCGAGAACTCTAGCAGGTCGGGCGCGTAGACTGTTTTCTCCGGTGGACAAGATGGCCGAAGCCCTCAACTCGCGAATTCGATTGATCCCCGCAGGGGTCGAACAGAAACCCGTCCTGGCGAACCTGCTGGAACTCTACTCGCACGACTTCTGCGACTTTCTCGAGCTTGAGCTCGGGACCGACGGGCGGTTCGGGTATCGCCAACTTGACCTCTATTGGACAGAGCCCGCTCGCCATCCGCTTCTGGTCAAAATCGATGAGAAGCTGGCGGGGTTTGTCTTTGTAAGAAAGATGGAAGCGGTGGGGAACGAGGCGGCCTGGGACATGGCGGAGTTCTTTATCCTTCGCGGTCTGCGGCGGCAGGGATTCGGCATGGACGTGGCACACCAGGTATTTCTGCGGTTTCCGGGGCGTTGGCAGGTACGTGTGCGGGTCGCAAATCAGGAGGCGCACCGCTTCTGGGAGCACACCATTGCTATGCTGGTGGGCCACGCCGCCGAATCCGCTCTGGTCCGACTGGACGACAATGACTGGCACATCTTTTCCTTCCGTCTGCCGCCGGCAGCCTGAGCGAAGGCTCAACAACGATAGGGAGGCGCCAAAGGCATTTCCAGGCAAGCGAAAGCGTGGTCAGGCGAAGCGGGCCGGGCCGGGTTCAGGCAAGGGGGGAGGCGCCGGATAGAGGATGTCTCCCAGGACCGGGTAGCGTCCGCCGAAGAAGACCAGCGCGTATTCCCGAATGCCTGTGCTTACCGGCCCTCCAATGCAGACGGCGGCCAACAGCATGAAACAAAAGCCAACCATCGCAAAGAAAGCTTGTAAGAAGATACCTACCATCGCGGACGCGCCTGTGGAATGGGCAAAGGCGGAGTGCAGGGCGTATCCGAACGCGGCCCCTGCGCCTGCGACAGCCAATCCGGGAACCAGCAGCACCATGAACACGGCAACCAGGGCGATGGTCGGCAGCACCAGCCGCAGCAGCACGTAGACCACAAACTCCCTGGTCTCGTTTCGGATCGACGCCCATACCCGCGCCCAGGCTTCCCCGGCGGTTACGTTCTCGAGCGCGAATTGCGGCAGAATCCAGTCGCGCAGGATCAGGTCGGCGAGCACTCCGGCGATCATCAACAGCAGGATGATGGGGATCAGCGGCAAGACGAGAGAGAGCAACGACCCGACATCGAGATGACCTCCCGCCTGTGTCCTCTGGTAGAGGCGCACGAAACCGGACACGAAGGGAAGCGCTATCAGCCCCAACACCAGCAGATAGCAAATTCCGACCTGGAGGTTTAGCCAGAAGAACCGCGTCGCCGGTTCCCGATAGATATGCCAGCCGGGCCGAATCTCCCGGGAGTTGTAGATCAGGCAATGAAAGAATGCGAACCGCAGCCGGGTAATCAGATAAAACAGCCACGCGAACAGGACAAACGCCAACAGCAGCGCAGCCACACCCACCGCCATCAATTCCGGTGTGAGATGAAAGGCCGGATTGATGGGGTTCCCATGTCCCGAGGAGTGGTTGCCGCCGGACGAGGAATGGAAATTGGAGCCGCCTTCGGTGAGGATGGCCACCAGGCCGAGCTTCAGGTACGGTCCCCACTGGAATGGACGGAAGAGGAACTCGCGGGTGCGTTGAATGGCAAGCGAAACGGAATCCGCGGCAGAGAAGGCGCGCATTTTGAGACCTTTCCCGGAACTGCAGCTGGAGATGGATTACGTAAATCCGGCGAACGAAGTTCCGCAACCTCGATCGGCATCAGCCCAGGTGGGCCGCCGAGACCGCCGCGGGGTGAAGGTACGCTTGCCTGCCGGCAGAGTTGAATCTGGCGCTTCAGGATGCGCCGTGTCGCCGAACCTCCTGCACCATCTCCGGTTGAGCTAGGGAGGCTTTCAGCCTATCCGTTTTATTTCAAGATTATCTCTTGACAGTCTAGAGGAGGGACTTCTATTCTCTAGACCATCTGGAGGAGCGCCGCATTGTCCGTTCAGCATGACCCCCGCGCATCGAAGCCGGGCGATCTGATCCAGGGAACCCTGGAGATGCTCGTCCTGAAGACCCTGGCACTTGAGCCGATGCACGGCTACGGAGTCGGTCTGCGCATCGAGCAAATCAGCGGTGGAGTCTTCAAGGTAAATGCGGGGTCGCTGCTCCCGGCGCTGAGCCGCATGGAGCGTGCCGGCCATGTGAAGTCTGAGTGGCGTGCGACAGAAAAGAATCGCCGGGCAAAGTATTACCTTCTGACCGCGAAGGGCCGCCGGTGCCCTCGCAGCGGAAACCGACCAGTGGCAGCGCCAGATCGGCGCCATCGCACGAATTCTCGAAGCGTGATAGCGCAGATCAAGCGCGAACAAGGACGAATATGAATTGGCTCAGAAGCCTCGCCAAAGGAATCGCTTCGCTGCTTCATCGTCGGCATGTTGAACGGGAGCTCGATGAGGAGCTGCAAGGCTATCTGGAAGCCTCAGCAGCGCAAAAGCAGCGCGGCGGCATGACTGAAGCAGAAGCTCGCCGCGCCGCCTGTGTAGAGCTGGGGAGCCGCAATTCGGTGAAGCATCAGATCTGGACTTCGCGCTGGGAATCGACGCTTGAGGGAATTCTGCAAGACATTCGTGTCAGCGCGCGGAGCCTGCTCAAAAGTCCCGGCTTCACTGCGGTCGCGCTGCTGTCTCTCGCGCTTGGCATCGGCGGCAACACGGCCATCTTTACTCTGATCAACCAGGTGCTGCTTCGCAATCTCCCGGTCCGCAACCCGCAGGAATTGGTCGCTTTTGGAGATTCCATTTTCGGAGGCGTCGCCGGCGGCATCGATCTGGGCGCCTTTGGCGGCTATTTTCCCTGGGACTTCGCGCGTCAGATGCAGGCAGATCCCGGCCCCTTTCAGGGAATCGCGGCATATGGCAGTTTTTCAAACAAGGTGAGCATCCGGCCCATCGAGGCCAGTGCTGACAATCTAACGTCGAACGCTCTGCTGGCGCCAGCCAATCTTGTGTCAGGCAATTACTTCAGCGTTCTTGGCGCTCAACCCCTCTTTGGCCGCACCATTGTGCCGTCGGACGACACCACTCCAGGAAGCGGAGCAGTTGTCGTGCTGAGCTATCACTTCTGGCAGCAATCCCTTTCTTCTGATCGACACATCGTGGGAAGATCCCTCTCGATTAACGGCACCCCATTTGAAGTAGTCGGGGTGATGCCACAAGGATTTCACGGCATCAAGCAGGAGTTGGAGCCGACGGAGTTGTGGGCACCGATCAGCATGCAAACCGTCATACTCCAGCAGCCTTCCATGCTCACTCCACACTCGGGTTTGTATTTCCTGCATCTATTCGGGCGCCTCGACGATGGAGCCGCAACACACAAGGCGCAACTCCGCGCAAAGTCAGAACTGGCTTAATCAGCAGGTGCGGAATGGTATCCGCGAACGCGAGGGAACGAGCATTCCCGCCGATCGACAATTGCAGATCAGCCGCGTTGAAGTGCCCCTTATTCCCGCTGCGCACGGCGTCTCACTCCTACGCAGCCAGTACGCTGAGTCACTGAAGATCCTGATGATCGTTGTGGCTGTTGTGCTTCTGATCGCTTGTGCCAACCTGGCCAATTTTCTTCTCTCTCGCACCGCAGCCCGCCGGCACGAAATCCTGACTCGTTTCGCCCTGGGGTCGAGTCGCATGCGCATCGCACGAGAGGGCTTGATAGAGACCTTTCTGCTATCGATCGTCGGAGGGCTGTTGGGACTCGGAGTTGCCTTCGCGGCAACACGCGCTCTCATTGCCTTTGTCAGCCGCGGCAACACATACATCGCCATGAGCCCAACCCCAGATCGGGCTGTCTTGCTCTTCACGCTTGGTATTTCTCTTTTGACCGGAATCCTGTTCGGGCTGGCGCCGTCAGTCCATGCGGCGTGCATCGGGTCGTGCGGAACGCTCAGCGCCGGGGCACGCACCCTTCAGAGCAGTGGCGGGAAACGTGCGCGATTCTGGCCCAAAGCGCTCGTGACCGTTCAGGTAATGCTGTCTCTGGTGCTGCTGGTAGTGGGCGGCCTCTTCTTGCGAACCCTGCGCAATCTTCAGGATCAGAATTACGGATTCGAGCGAACGCACCTTCTGCTGGCCGACTTCGGCGAGCAACTGGCCGGATATGCGCCTCATCAGGTTGCCTCGCTTCACCAGCCCTTCTGGAGCGCCTTTCCGCGATACCCGGGGTTCGCTCCGCTGCACTCTCCGCAACTCCACCGATCAGCGCCGGCACCTGGAGCTCAAACATTTCTCTTTCCGGATACACACCCGCCCCCAAAGAGGACATGGTGTCCATTCTGAATCGTGTCTCTGGCGCAGTACTTTGAAACCGCCGGGATTCCCATCGTCGCAGGGCGCGGCATCACACCCTCTGACACAGCCAATAGTCTCAAGGTCGCTGTTGTGAGCCAGACTCTTGCCAGAAGATACTTTCCCAATGGCGGCGCCATCGGGCGGCAACTGACGATCGAGATCGATTCAGTGAAGGGACCTTGGCAGATAGTCGGAATCGCGAGGGACACCAAATCCGGCGATCCGCGCGAGACCAATCCGGTGCGAATGACCTATATTCCCTTGTCGCAGATTGATACGTTTCTGCCTGCTGATTCTGCAGTTGCAACTGCCAAGGGCAAGGCCGAAAAGCCCGCGCCTCGGGAAGAAAACAACGATTGTTACGCGCATACGATTCTGATTCGCACTTCGGGCGATCCCGCCCGGACTATCGCGGACCTCCGAATGGCTGTCGCGGAAGTTGACCGTAACCTGCCGCTGCTGCAAGTCACTACAATCCGCGATCAGGTTTCACAGCTTATCTCGCATGACGAACTTATCTCGACATTGACCGGGCTCTTTTCGGTGCTGGCGCTGCTGCTGGCCGCCATTGGACTCTACGGCGTCATGAGCTACAACGTGGTTCGTCGCACCAATGAGATCGGGATCCGTCTTGCGCTTGGAGCGCAAAGTGCAAGCGTGCTGCGAATGATCCTGCGCGAATCATTCCAACTGCTCGCACTTGGAACCGGGCTGGGCTTGCCGCTCGCAATGATCGCGACGAGGATCATCAGACATCAGCTATTTGCCTTGGACGCTTTTGACCCGATCTCCTACGGGCTCGCATTCCTGGTTGTCAGCCTGATGACTGTGATTGCAGGTTGGCTCCCCGCTCGCCGTGCGACGAAGGTCGATCCGGTTACAGCCCTGCGATGTGAATGATCGCGAGCTTCGCGCGCATCGCAAGTGAAACGTCGATTTGGTCAGATGCACAACAAGGACAGAATCCCGGCGCTTCTTCCCGCTTGACGAGCGCGGAACCGATTTAAGCAAGCTTATGGCTTTAGCCTGAACAGTTTCCCCTTGCTCGGTAGGAATCAACTTTCATTCTGCTCTTAGTGCTTCATTCGGATGCACGGAGGCAGCACGGATTGCGGGAATGACCGCTGCTATAGCGGCGACAGATGCCAGAGATCCGATCGCGATGAACACCGAGAGCGGGTCGGCCGCCCCGGTGTCAAAGAGCAACCCCGTGATGACGCGGGCACTGAGCAGCGCGGTGCCAACACCCACGGCGAGTCCCAGTCCGGTGAATTGAGCGGCCTGCGACAAGACCAGACGCAAAATGTGCGCGCGCGTAGCTCCTACCGCCATCCGCACACCGATCTCCCGCGAACGCTGTGTAACGGAATAGGAAAGGACCCCGTAGACACCAATGGCCGCCAAAGCCAGCGCCACGAGCGAAAAAATGCCGAGCAACATGGCCGTCATTTTCTGCCGAGCCATGGAGTTTGACATGAGCGCATCGACCGTTTGCACATGATAGATGGGCAGGTTGGGGTCCAGTGTGCGCACTGCATTTTTTATGATTGGCTCAATGCTCGCGGGGTCGGCAACGGTGCGTACAAGGAGCGCAGCATGGAGCCCGAATCCCGGCAGATAGATCTCCGGCTGCGCATCGCTTTCCACCCCAAGGTCATGCGCGTCCGAGACAATTCCGATCACGGGGATCTTTTCCGGATGCGGACTTAACACCCCGAGAAGAATGTTGGCACCCAAGGGGTTCCTGCCAGCCAGATACCGCTTCGCAAAAGCCGCATTCACGACAAAAGATTGGGTACCGCTCTCGATGTCTTTCTGCTCAAAGATTCTGCCGCTCAGGAGAGCAAGCCCGAAGCTATGAAAAAAGCCTGGGCTTACGTATCGAATCTGGGCTGCGGGAAATGTACCCGGCGCAGCCGGGGGTGCACCTTCAACCAGAAACCGCGTCATCACCTGCGACGGCCTGAGCGGAACAATGCTGGTGGTGGCCGCGGACGAGACTCCTGGAGATCGCGCTATCTTTTCAAGAAGCTGCTCATAGAAATGGTTCGTGACGGGGCTGTCATCGCCGTACTTCGGCTCCGGCAGGGTGATTTCAGCACTGAGCAGATGGTCGGTCCTGAAGCCTGGGTCAACCGCTCAGCAGCTTCTGAAAACTTCGCACCACTAGCGTGCTCAAAAAGAGCACCACGATCGCGATTGCGATCTCTCCGGCGACCAAGGCACCGCGCATTCTGCTCTGACTGCCGCTGATTCCACGGTCTGCCGCTCGCAGCGTATCCGTCAGGTGCGGGGAACTGCCCATCAGCGGGAACATGCTGAACACGATCGCAGTCAACAGGCATGTAAACAATGCGAACAGCAGTACAGGAACGTTGAGGCCGATGGATTGAATCATCGATGGATCGAGAGTTGCAGTGTGAGCCAGCGCCACGCGCAGCAACGGTAAAACTCCGGCCGCCAACACGATTCCGATCGCTCCTCCCAGCAGACAAATGACGAGTGCCTGGGCGAGAAACTGAGAGAAGAGCTGCGTTCGTCCAGCGCCAAGCGCCCGGCGAACGGCGATCTCGCGGCGCTGTGCTGTGGCTCTGACCAGCAAGAGATTGGCAACGTTCGCGCATGCAATCAGCAGCACCAACACGACAGCTCCAAACAGGCTCAGCATGGCCGGACGCAGCCTTCCCACCAGTTGCTCGCGCAACGGCTGCAGCCGCACGCCGACGTTGCGGTTAGTGGCAGGATACGCAGCAGCGAGACGCGCCGAAACTGTCTGGAGATCGGCTCTTGCCTCTGCCAAACCAACATCACGGCGAAGGCGGCCAAGCACCTTGACCGAGTGCCAGACGCGGGATGCGCGGGTCTCCTGGTCCAGCAGCGAAAGCGGCAGCCAGACCTCGCCTTCCGACGGGTAGGCTCCGCCATCGGGCAGAACGCCAATAACGGTGAAGGCTGTTCCATTCAGGGTAACAGTGCGGCCAACGACGTTCGGATCTCTCCCCAGGTAGCGGTCCCACGCCGATGCACTTAACACTGCCACATGATCGGATTGGGGCAGATCGTCCTGCTCGCTGATCAGGCGGCCGATCCTGGGATTGAGCCCCAGAAGGGGAAAGAAGTCGCCGGAGGCAAGCACGCGATGCACCTGCTGCGCCTGCCCGTTCGTAACCAGCGACACTGTTTCTGGATTGAGCGTGGAGTAGGCGGCGACCTGCGTAAAGCTATGCTGTTGCGCCCTCCAATCCTCAAAGTCGGGATAGGTGGCTTCGATCCCACCTGTAACCTGCGGATGAGTCTCAGATAAAGCGATGATCCGTTCCGCATCCGGAAAAGGCAAAGATCGGAGCAAGAGCGCATAGATGCAGCTGAAGATGGCTGTTGTCGCACCCACTCCGAGGGCCAGTGTCATTACTACCGTTGCTGTAAATGCGGGCGACCTGCGCAGGCTGCGCGTGGAGTAATGGATATCCCGGAAGAATGTCTGCATCGCTTCACCCCGTCTACGGTTAAGACGGCATGGCAGATGGTTCGTTGCGATTAGAAGCGATTAATCCAAAAAGTTCCGGGGGAACCGGCCAGACCGGCGACCTACGATGTGCAGAGCGAACGGTCCAGACAATGCACGCGGCATCGAGGTGGCCTGGAACTTCACTCAGAGGCTTGATGTGGAGCAGCGGTGCCGTCGGACCAGTGGAAAACAGGCACCATGAAAATCGTCTCCGGCTCCGGAACGTCGCGATGTTCGTCGTCGAACAATACCGGCGAGCCTGCCAAATCCGCTCCCCAGTTCGCGTCTTTTGTCTTGGGGACATGAAACATCAGGTGCGGGCACCAGTGTCCGACGGAATCGCCCAGGTTCCCTCCCTTCGCCATCATGTAAGACATGGCGCCGGCTTCGGGTGTCGGCAGTTCGTTCTTTGCGATCGCGGCCGTGATATTTTCACGCAACTGCGTTTTGGATATTCCCGTGAGTACCAGCTTGGTTCGATTCATTGTGTAGGGAAGGATCGTTCGCACCGCGGCGGGGTTATAGCAGATAGGCCCACGCATCTTAGGATTCCAAAATTCGGGATTATCAAATGGGGCCATCCAAGAGCGTTCAACCAGGCACGTGAATCCATTCTTCCCTTCAACGGCGGTCTGATAGCCGCCCTTCTCAAGGACCAGAACCGTTGCGTCGCCCGATATGGATGCGGGCGCGGCGCTCTGAGCAAGGGCGATCTCAGCATTCCGGTCTGGCATCAGGTATTGGTCAATCGGCGCCATGCTGGGGTATTGGGCTTTCGGATTCTGTGCCCTGGCCTGTCGCGAGGCTGCAGAGATTAAAGTTAGGGCGATGATTAGCGAAGCGAGGGCAGCCAATCCATTTCGGCTCATCGGATACCTCCGTACAGACGCGTGACGCTGAGCTCATTCCGTAGAGGATTATGTTGACTTTAAACTGAGCATACCAACCAATTGGTATGACCATACCTACCAGTGGGTGTATTGTCAATCGTTTTTGATTCCCGTAAATCTGAAGATGGATCTTTGATCTTCCACAGGTCGTGGCGAATATGAGTGAAGATCCTCACCGTATGAAGGGGATCGTCCGGGGCACTCTTACTTCGCCGCTATACTCTATTTTCTCCACATTGGCAGTGGATCCGCAGCAGCGCTGCGAAGAGTCTCCAGCAGTCCATGCGAGGGGCTATAGCGGCAAACTGGATCGATGGCTTTCGCGTCTCCGGTGAGCAGATACGCCTGGCAGCGGCACCCACCAAAATCGATTTCCTTGCGGGGGCACTGCAGGCAGGTTTCCGGCATCCAGGCGTCGCCGCGAAAACTTTGAAACGCACTCGACTCCTGCCAAATCCAACCCAGCTCGTGCGCTCGCACGTTGTCAAACTCAAGCTCCGGAATGATCGCCGCCGCGTGACAGGGCAACGCATTTCCTACAGGGTCGATCAATATCATCTGGCGACCCCAGCCGCCAACACATGCCTTGGGAAAGCTCCCAAAGTAATCCGGAAATACGCTTTCAAGCTGGATCTTTCCCCGGAGTCGTTCCTTTGCCTTCGCCACGATTTCGAGGGAGACGTGCACCTGCTTTTCGGTTGGCATCAGCAGGGAACGGTTTTTCAATGCCCAACCGTAATACTGCACATGGGCAATCTCCAGCCGGTCCGGGCCTAACTCCTCCGCCATGGCAATAAATTGCTCCAGGCGGTCGAGGTTCATCCGATGAACCACCAGATTCACGGTGAACGCCAAAGGAAACTTCCGGATCACGGGAGCGAGGGCCAGCTTGATTGCATGAGCCCTGGTGCCTGCGATGTAATTTGCCGATGCCTCGTCGAGGTCCTGAAAGCTCAGTTGCAGATGCTCCAGTCCGGCGTCCACCAGTCCGGCCAGCCGCTCCTCGGTCAAACCAAGCCCCGATGTAATCATGTTCACATAGAGTCCGGCTTTACGCCCCGAAGCAATCAACTGGGCCAGGTCTTTGCGAACCAGTGGTTCTCCTCCGGTCAAATTCAGCTGCAGCACGCCGAGCCCCGCTGCTTCGCGAAACACACGCTCCCAGTCCTCCGTCGTCAACTCATCCGCGGCCTTGCGCATCTCGATCGGATTGGAGCAGTACAGGCAATGCAGTGGGCAGCGATGTGTCAACTCGGCAATCAGTGAGAGCGGCCGTGGCATCGAAGGCGGAGCAGATGGCAGGGTGCTCATGTCTTCTCCTTGAGCACGCCGCGGCGCTGCAAATCCTGAAGCAATGTAAGCACGTCGGTACGAACTTCAGCCTCTGGCGCACCTTCGTACTCTCGTAGAAGGTCCCGCACGATAGCGGCTACGTCGCGGTTTCCATCGACGCGCACCAGTACATCGCGCGAGGACCCGTTCAATTCGAGAGTACCTTCGGGCATCAGCAGCACATCCTGCGTCGGATGCAGCCGGCATCCGCGCGCCACCATCGGAATTGAATTCATGTCCATAGACACTTGGTACCACAACATCAGTCACACTCGCGGCACAAAACAGCCCGGAGGGATATTCCCGGGTGTCACATAAGCATAGTCAATTGCGTCAAGTTGCGCCCAGAGGATCGCGCATTTCTGCTCGAGTGCGCCGATTACCTGCTCCTGCTGCGATCGCGTCTCGGCATGGGTTGACACGTAGTCCAGCGCAAACTCGGCGTCTTCCGGAGCCTGCGTGAGCCTTCCTTCGAAATACGCCAGGCCATCAACCATGTAGGGATAGTGCAGCCTCATCTTGTCGATTCGCAGTGAGATCAGATCTCGTGAAAAAAGCTCGGTCAGCGAAGACGCGACAGCCACCAGCAAGGGACTGTCGCGCACCAGGGCCAGGTAAGCATCGACAGCATAGCGAACACCCGGCAACACGCCGATGCAGGAAATCACTTCCTCCGGCGATAAACCCGTGGCCTCGGCGAGTCGAATCCATTTTTCGATTCCGCCGTATCCATCCAAATGTCCGTCGTGGTCCAATATCCGTTTGCGCCATGCGCGCCGGAAGGCTGGGTCTTCGCTCTTCGCCAGCAGCAAGGCATCTTTGATCGGAATCCGGCTTTGGTAGTAATAACGATTCAGCGCCCAGGCCTGCATCTGTCCCCTGCTTAGCAGCCCCTCGTGCATGCGCAGATGAAAAGGATGCCGATGGTGATACCGGCTGGCGCCAACCGCAAGCAATCGATCGCGGAGTTGGTCCCGCGAGAGTATCTCCGCAGCCGATGTCACCGTCCCAGTTCCCATCCGTCGTGCCCGACCTTCCATCCAGCCTCCACAACCGTGTTATAGGCACCACTCCGGGGATCGAGAACCGGATTGGTGTTATTCAAATGCACGAATACCTTTTGCAAAGCGCGGCAAGCCCGACAAGAGGGCGATCGTGCCATCCTCGCCGCTCATCGGCACGTGTCCAATGGCTCGCGCCATCGGCGTTCCGGCATGAGTCTCAGTCAATTCTTCATCGCTCCAGAAGGTGCCGTCCACGAATATAGCGTCACAGCGGGCGTAAATCGACCGAAGCGATTCCGTTATTGCTGGAATCACTGGCGTATAGGCTATGCGCATGCCATCCCATTCGAGAAACAATCCCAGGCCGGCCTGGTCCGATCCGCAGGGTCCAAACTCCCTGGCGTAAAACGGCAACTCCCCGGGCATCGCAAACGGGGTGCAGACAATCTCGCTCGTCCCGAGAACAAAAGACACATCCGCATGAATCTCCACCCACGACAATTGATTTGGCACGCGCTCCAGCATTCTGAAAAAGCTGTTTGCCTCAAGCACGCGCCGTACCAGCGCTGTCGCATACACCGTCAGCGG
The DNA here is from genome assembly GCA_963737665.1 of uncultured Acidobacteriaceae bacterium. Lineage (GTDB taxonomy): Bacteria > Acidobacteriota > Terriglobia > Terriglobales > Acidobacteriaceae > Telmatobacter. The sequence continues at coordinate 76,782 of CAVTTW010000006.1, read as the reverse complement.
CTGGAATTCACGCAGCAGAAGCAATCCCAGAACTTGATCGAGGTCAGCAAGTAGTGAGCACCATCGCTTGAATAGGGGTGTTTCGGTTGCCACGGCTGGTGAGGGGTCGAAGCTCCGAATTCGCCTCGATCTGAAATCGAAGATCAGGAGAGGCGTTTAACAGGAATATGGCATCCGGAGACTCCCATACCGCCGCCTGAAGTTGCAGACGAGGCGGAACCTTCTCAGGCTCAGAGCGGCTGGCAGCGCATGTGGCACATGCACAGTTCCACTGCGGGAAGCCGCCACCTGCTGCAGTCCCCAGAAGCCTGAAATGCAACATCGGCTAAATCTTGGCCGAAGCGTAACTGTTGATCTCGCAACCTAAGCGAACTTCTGTGACTTGAGGGCGAGTCCAAACCTTGCTCTTCATGACAATCTCCCGTTTGAATGAAATAGTCGTCTCGATTGGCTTCCTGAAAGCGATCTCCGACAGTTTACGCGGACTTCGAACAAAGGATTCGCAACATGTTTGCGTCAGGGGTCACAAACATGTCGCACGTCTGCGCTCTGTCATCGTTCGAGGAATATGAATGAATAAATAGGCAGCTGTCAAGGATAAAGGAAAAGGTGTAAGTGGTGCAGGGTGAAGATAACGCGCCCAAGCCGTATATGAAGTGGCGAATCGATTCGCCGAGACACTCGAGCTAAGCTGGAAAGAAAGCATTAACAAGAGCAGGGCGGCGCAGGCAGCATGCCGCAGGTTCTCACCCGCTGACTTTACAAGGATTTTACTCCTTGTTTGATAAAGCGCAAATCCAGGGCTGTTACGCAAACGCCTAGCATCGCGAACAGTTTGCATGTGCCTGTGCAGGCTGCATTGTGATCTCAAGCAAGCTTCCCTCTAACCTGCACATCGTTGTTTGAAAGCCCTCGGTAAGTTGTCACCGTAGCTTTCCATTCCTCAGCCAACACAAAACATTGCAACGAGACTGGAGAAAGTCATGAAGACCAAAGTCTGGATTCGCCCTGAAGTCAAAGAGATTCACCTCGGCTGCGAGATCAACAGTTACGCTCCCGCGGAAATCTAAGCAATAAGCTAATGCGCCGCGATGTTAGTGACAGTCAGGCAGATTCGAGGGCAGACCTTTCGTTGAGTAAGTTGCGATCCGTCGAATCACTTACTTGATCGGCGGCACCTGAAATGGCGCGGTCAAGTGACTCAGGCCGAGCCGCCCGTAGTCCTGCCACTCGAGTGCGGCAATGAGGAAGAAAAGCGATGAGAAACTGGGTCCCCGCGGGATCGATTCGCGTCGATCTCCTAAGCTCCGCGTGCGCTCTTGCGCTTGTTCCTGGGCGCAGGTAACGTCCCGTCGTTCGCCCAGGACAACATGGACTGGCGATATCACGGAAACACGTTGTCCAATGAACGATTTCAAGACGTCGATCAGATCAACCCTTCCAATGTCGCACAAGCTAAAGCCGGCCTGGGTTTTCCATACCGGCGTCAGCGACCCTAACATGTCGATGGAAATGACGCCGCTTGTGGTCAACGGCGTGATGTATGTTCCCACCGGCGACGACGATGTCTTTGCCATCAATGCCGCCACGGGCAAGCAAATCTGGGCTTATCACCCGACCGATATGCCGCTGCTCTCGACGCTTCCGATTTGCTGCAATAACGACAATCGCGGCGTAGCGATGGGCGACGGATTGATTTTTGTTGCGCGCCTCGACGCAACGCTCATTGCCCTCGATGCCGCCACCGGCAAAGTAGTCTGGAAAACAGTCGTCGACCTCTCGAGCAAGGGCGCCGCCATGACGATTGCTCCGCAGTTCGCCGATAACAAGGTAATCGTTGGTGTTTCAGGCGGCGAATTTGCGGTGCGCGGCCATGTGGACGCATACGACCCGAAGACCGGAAAGCTCATCTGGCGTTTCTAGACCACTGAGCCCACGCTCGTGGGAGGGTAACTCGTACCTGACTGGTGGAGCGGCGGTTTGGGACAATCCCAGCTACGATCCGGAACTCCATACCCTGTACTTCGCCACCGGCAACGCCTACCCGCTCCTCTCGGGCGGCGGTCGTGCAGGAAAGGACCTCTACTCGTCGTCGATCGTAGCCATTGACTCAAGAACCGGCGAATACAAGTGGGACTTCCAGTTTGCCCACCATGACATGTGGGATTTTGACGGCCCCCAGCCGACGGTGCTGTTCGATCACAACGGCATTCCGGCCATTGCCCACACGTCCAAGACCGGCTTTACGTTCATTCTGGATCGGCGCACCGGCAAGTCGCTCTTCCCCTATTCGGAGGTGCCGGTTCCGATGACGCCGGCATGGCAACATCCCTGGCCGACTCAACCCGAATCCTCGATTGAATCCCTGACCGAGCACGCGGTTGAGGCGGGCGCCACCCTCCCGGTCCCCTACGTCTCTGCTCAGCAGTGGACTCCGCCGTCGGAAACGCCCACGATGCTGCAGCCGTTCTTCGACGGAGGAATGGAATGGCCTCCCGCGGCTTATAGCCCACGAACCCACTACCTCTACTCGCATGCACGGTATCTGCCCGAAGGCGTTGCAGTCGACGAGGCGGGCGACTTCCTGGGATTCGCCAACCTGGCCGGCCACGGTGTCTACGGAGCGATCGACACGCTTACGGGAAAGGTCGCCTGGAAGATATCCGTGGCTCCTCAACCTGACTCGGGCGTCGGAGTAGCCGGCGACCTGGTCTTCTTCGGCGACAGCAACGGACTCTTCCATGCCGCGGATGCAAGGACGGGCAAGATGCTGTGGACCTTTGATGCGAGCACCGTTCCCGGCGCGGGCGGCGCAACTGCCTCTCCAGCCATTTATGTCGTCAACGGCAAAGAGTACGTCGTCTACGGCTTTGGCGGCAATCCTGGCGAAAGCGCGACGCTGGGCGACGCCGTGATTGCCTTCGCACTTCCGGATCACGACGATTAGATACGTCGAAGCCGGCCAACAAAGTCCACTGACTTTTGTGCCGGCGCCGACTCGGGCGCAGCCGCGATTCGTTCTCAGGAGCGAGTCGCGGCTGTCCACGAGGCGGCATATTCTGAGTGGCGTGACTGCTTTGAGGCGGGCAGGTCCGAGAAGTGAGATATTCGCCGCACCGCCTGAAAATACGATCGGGAGATCAGTGTGATGCAGATTAAAACGTCGTCACTTGCCCGCGAGGGAAGACGGCGTGCCAGGGATTTTCGTTCCGAACCTCAATTCTCTCAAACCGATCGGATGTTTACCCCTGATCTCCCACGGCGTAGATATGCCGGGACCGCAAGGTTGGCTGCCCGGCTGCTTTTGATCTCGTTCGTCACGGCATGCACTGCCTTTCCGCAGTCTTCTCTTCCCTCGCGAAGTGATGATGAGAAACCCGTGGCGCCTCCCGTACTCAAGGCTCTCGACCTATCCGCCATCGACAAGGCTGCCGATCCATGCACCGACTTCTATCAGTACGCGTGCGGTAACTGGATCAAAGACAATCCTCTCCCCAGTGACCAGGTACGATGGGTGCGCACCTTCTCCCAGCTCAAGGAACGCAATCTCTATCAAGTCTGGGAACTGTTGGAAGCTGCCGCCAAAGAGCCGGCAACACCGCTGCAAAAGCAATATGGCGACTATTTTGCCGCGTGCATGAATGTCTCCCGGTTGGAGAGCAGAGGCCTTCAGCCTCTTGAGCCGGCGCTGAAGCGTATCTCCGAGCTTCAAGATACAAAGGGCGTAGCCGCGCTCATGGGCGATCTCGCCGCGGCCGGTGAGCCCGCGCCGCTTTTCAATGTCGATGTCGAGCCGGATCCAAGCGACTCGTCCAGGCAAATCCTCAACATCTCCCCCAGCGGCCTCACGCTGCCGAGTCGCGAGCTATATGTTGGAACGCACTCGCACTATGTTCTCGAACGATACTTAAATCACATGGTGCATGTATTCATACTTGCCGGTGATACGACGGAGCGAGCCGAAACGGAAGCTGAGGCTGTCATCAATGTCGAGACGTTGCTGGCTCAGGCTTCAAGCGGGCGCGCCGATTTAGCCGACCCGCGGAAGCGCGACCACTTGCTCACCTTTGCCGATCTGCAGAAACTCGCTCCCGACTTCGACTTCGCAAGCTACTTCAAGCAATTGAGGGCGACGCCAGTCGAAACTCTCAACATAGCCGACCCGGACTTTTTGAAGGCGGTCGATCATCTGCTGATCTCCGTCCCGGTTGATATGTGGAAGTCCTACTTCCGCTGGCACATCTTCAGCGAGCAGGCCGAAGCGCTGCCAAAAGCTTTCCGCGACGAAGATTTCGCCTTTTGGGGGAGCTTTTTCACGCGACAGGAACAGCCGGAGCCCCGCTGGAAGCAATGCACGGAAATGACCGACCAGGCGCTGGGCGATGCCATTGGCCAGGACTGGGTGAAGCAGAACTTTGCTCCCGGCGCCACGGCCGGCATGGAAAAGCTGGTCGTCGCACTTGAAAAAGCACTCGGTGACGAGATCGAGCGCCGTTCCCTGGATGACCGATGCGACGAAGAAACTGGCGCAGGAAAAACTGGCATTGATCCGAAACAGGATCGGAACTTCCGAAAGATGGCGCGATTACTCGAGCCTGAAGGTGGACCGCAGCGACCTGATCGGAAATTTGCAGCGCGCCCGGGTCTTTGAACGCACCTATAAGCTGAACGAAGCTGGGAAGCAGACGAACGATCGGGTGGGGGACATGGCGCCTCCAAATGTCGATGTCCTCTATCTGCGGGCAACGAACACCCTGGAGATTCCTGACGGCATCATGCAACCCCCTTTCTTCGACCTGGGCGCCGATCCATCCGTAAACTTCGGCAGCATTGGCGCAGTCGTGGGGCACGAGTTGACGCACGGATTTGATGGACTCGGATCGAAATTCGACGGTAAAGGCAATCTGCACGAATGGCAGACCGCCGAGGATCACCGCAGGTTCGTCGAGAAGACCGACTGCGAGGTGGCAGAATACGGCAAATTCGAGGCCATGCCCGATCCTGGCAATTTGCCTCAACTCAAGGTGAACGGACGGCTCACGCTCGCTGAGAACACCGCCGACAATGGCGGTCTGCGCATTGCATTTCAGGCATTGAGTGAAGCCCTGGCAGCCGAGGGAAAAACCGCCCAGGAGCTCGATAGATGGCTACAGTGAGAAGCAGCGCTTTTTCCTGTCGTTCGCACAGGTGTATTGTCAGAATCAGGGGGCGCGTTCCGCCCGGCAGTCGGCCGCGGCCGACCCGCAATCGCCGGGACGCTGGCGTGTCAATGGCGCCGTTCAGAACTTTGAAGAATTCGGCAAGGCCTTCGGATGCACCAGGGGTACACCCATGTACCCAGTGAACTCTTGCAGGGTGTGGTAGCACGAGCAAGGAAGCACGTGTCGGAACGAGGAATAGATCCATGCGATTCGTCCCAAGCTTCTTCGTTTTCCTTTCGTGCGCTCTCGCTGCGTCTGGTCAGGCGAATCAAGGTGAAGTGCAGTTCAACATCGTCGACCCTTCGGGCGCCGCCGTGAAGGCCTCAGTCCGCATCCAGAGTGAAGCTAGTCAGTATGCAGCCGCGCTGACGACCAACGCCAATGGACACGTCGTGGCGCAACACCTGCCCTTTGGTCTCTATCACTTTGAGATTCATCAGCAGGGCTTTGACGACGTCTCCGAGGCCATCGACGTCCACTCCGCTATACCTGCTCGCCGGACCATTCGACTGAAACTCTCTTCATTACAGCAATCGGTCACGATCAAGGCCGGCGACACGCTGCTCGATACGGACCAGCCGGGCTCCGTAGACCAGGTGGGTTCCGCACTGATCCAGAATCGCGCTGGCTCCATTCCGGGCCGCTCGATGGCAGAACTTGTGAACTCCCAGCCGGGCTGGCTTTATGAGGGGAATGCCGTCCTTCACCCGCGTGGTTCGGAGTACCAGACACAATTCGTCGTGGACGGAATACCGCTCACCGACGATCGCTCGCCCAGCTTCGGCCCGGAGATCGAGGCGGACGATGTGGAGTCCATGAGCATCTACACAGCCGGGATACCTGCCGAATACGGGCGCAAGATGGGCGGCGTCATTGAAGTCAATACGCAGCGGGATTCAGAACCAGGCTTCCACGGGCAGGCTTCGCTTTACGGTGGCAGCTTCGACTCCACCGGAGCCTTTGCCAAGGGGCAATACTCCTGGGGCAAAAATGTTCTGGGAGCCAGCGGCGACGGCAGCCGTACCGACCATTACCTCAACCCCGTCGTGCCGCAGAACTACTCCAATACCGGGACTCTCGGCGACTTCTCCGCGGACTACCGCCGCGAACTGACCTCCAACGACAAACTCACCATGAGCGTGCGCCATGAGGTTGCTCGTTACGACATTCCCAACGAACTCATACAGCAGGCTGCGGGACAGCGCCAGAATGCCGACAATGTGGAGACGATGGGGATTGTTTCCTACCAGCACCTCTTCTCCGCCAACGCCGTGGGCGACCTGCACGGGATGGTGCGTGACAACTCCAACGACTTCTACTCGAACCCTGAATCCACTCCCGTCGAGGTGTTCCAGAACAACTCGTTCCGCGATGGTTACTTCAAGGGCAGCATCACCTTCAATCGCGGACGTCAGGAATGGAAACTTGGCGCCGAGAGCGACAACACGTTTCTGCATGAAAACACCAGCTACAACATTACCGATCCAACGCGGTATGACCCGGGCACGCCGCTCACCTTTGCGTTCCAGGGGCAGCGTCCCGATCTCGAACAAGCAGTCTTTGTACAGGATCTGATGCACCTGGGTCACTGGACCATCTCTGCCGGCCTCCGCTGGGATCACTATCAATTACTGCTCAACAAGCAGGCCGTGCAGCCGCGAGTCTCGATCGCGCGCTACTTCGAATCTCTGAACACAGTGGTGCACGCTTCCTACGATCGTGTTTTTCAGACACCGTCTTTTGAGAATTTGTTGTTATCGAGTTCCGCCGCGGTCACAGCCATCTCACCCAACTTCCTTCGACTGCCGGTCGCGCCCTCCCAGGGCGACTACTACGAAGTCGGACTCAGCAGCGTCTTCGCCAAACATCTCAAGCTCGACGCCAACTACTTTCGGCGCTTCTTCAACGACTACGCAGACGACGATCAAATCGACAATACTTCCATCAGCTTCCCGCTCGCGTTCCGAAAGGCAATTATCTACGGGGCAGAGGGCAAGATCGAGGTCCCAGAATGGCATCATTTTTCCGGCTTCGCCAGTTATTCCTATGAGGTGGGCAATGCCTGGAACCCGGTGACCGGCGGCCTCTTTCTCGGTCAGAATGCTAGCGACGCAGCCGCAAACCTCAGCGGCCACTTTCCCGACTCCCAGGACCAGCGCAATACCGTGCGCGGTCGAGTCCGCTACCAGGCCAATTCACGCATCTGGTTCGCGGGAGGGATTCAGTACGACACCGGCTTGCCCTTTCAGTTTGGAGGGACAGCCGATGAGGCGCTCGCGCAATATGGCCAGCAGGTCATCGATCGCATCAACTTCGACCGAGGGCGCATTCTTCCGTCCTTTCAGGTCAACGCCTCGGCAGGGACCGATCTCTACAGTGGCGATCGCACGAGACTGCGCCTCCAGGCTGACGGACAAAACCTGACCAACGTACTGGACGTCATCGACTTTGGCGGTCTTTTCTCGGGCAATGCCATCGGTCCTCCCCGCAGTTTCTCGCTGCGCCTTACCGGCAGCTTCTAAAAGTCACTCCCATTCAACTGGTTACTGACACATGACATTCGGAAGTCCACGAATATCGGCCTGCCTGGCTTTGACTTCGCAGTACTACTGTGATATTTGTGTAGTACAGTGTTTCGAAAGCCCAATCCGTCCTCGGGTGTTCCGATCTACGTCCAGCTCAAGGAGCAGATCCGGCACGCGATTGAGACTGGATCCCTCACAGCAGGGGACCAGCTGCCAGGCATTCGTGGGCTGGCAGAAAACCTCGTAATCAATCCGAACACGGTGATCAAGGTTTATCGCGAACTGGAGAACGAGGGCATTCTCGAGATTCGTCATGGCCTTGGCGCCTTTGTTGCGGCGCAACCGGGCAGATCCAAACCGGCAGAAATACGAGATGCGCAACTGCTTGTACGCGACTTCGTCGCCAGACTCAAAGACCAGGGATTCGACGCAGGCGAGATTCGGCGACTCTTTGAAGCCGAGCTCTCCAGTGAGTTCCAGCGGAGGTAGCTATGGGAACTGTAATTGAGACGGACCAGTTGACGAAAAGCTACGGAAAGCACGAGGCCGTGAAAGAGCTCAATCTTGCTGTTCGGGATGGCTCCGTGTGCGCATTTCTTGGCCAGAATGGCGCCGGCAAGAGCTCGACGATCAAGATGCTCCTTGGCATGATCCATCCAACATCGGGCACTGGGAGCATCTTTGGCCACAGGATTGATAACGAAGGCGAGAGCCTGCTTATCCGGCAACAGGTGGCTTTCGTCGCAGAAGACAAGCGACTCTACGACTATATGACCGTGGCGGAAATCCTTCGCTTCACCCGGTCCTTTTTCCCAAGCTGGGATGGCGAATTGGAGCGGAATCTGCTCGGCAGGTTTGAGCTCCCGCGCGATCGCAGGGTTCGCCAGTTATCCAAGGGCATGCGCACGAAACTTGCCCTGCTGCTCGGATTCGCGCGCGGTTGCAGGTTGCTCATCCTCGACGAGCCGACCGAGGGGCTTGACCCCGTCGCGATCGAAGACGTGCTCGAGATCGTCGTCTCGCTTGCGGCTCAGGGCAAGACCATTTTTTTCTCCTCTCACCAGATCGCCGAGGTGGAGCAAGTGGCCGATCACGTGTTGATGATCGACCGCGGGAAGCTCGTCCTGGACGCGCCCATGGACCAGGTGAAGGAACAATACCGGCATATCCAGGCGGTCTTTCCCGAGCCTGTGGAGGAGCGCGATTTCAGGCTTCCGGGTGTTGAGCGGGTGCGGCTGGAAGGTCGCACGGTATCCCTCATCGCCAGCCGCAACCTCGACTCGATCATGGAGCACATTCGCATGCTGAGGGCCGGCAACGTGGATGTACTGCCCATTTCCCTGAAAGAAATCTTCCTCGAAAAGGTGAAGGCGCGACCATGAAGATGCTGATGTACAAAGCCTGGGTTGAAACGCGGGTGCGATTCTTTGCGAGCCTGGTGGCAGCAACCATCGTGTGCGTTTTTAATATGCAGCAGCACGCGTGGCTCGTGAGATGGTGGGCGCAGGAGCTGCAAGATCCGAAGGGATATCACCTCGCATGGATGGTGCTTGGGATCCACAATTACGGCTGGTATTTGTGGCATTACCTTTACAACAACTATCTTCAGCAGGTCTGGGCCTTGTTTGCGCTGCTGTTTGCCTTTGGAGGATTGATCCGGGAGAAGAATGCAGGTTCCGTTCTGTTCAGTTTGAGCCTGCCTGTCAGCCGTAGACGATGGCTCTTCGCGCGCCTGGTCACGGCGTTTATTGAAAGCGTCGCTCTCAGCCTTTTCGCCGTTGTCGTCGTCATGATTGGTTCTTCCGTGATCCATCAATCGTTCCCGCTCACGCAGATTCTGCTGCACACCGCGCTCATGGTCGGCGCGGGCGTCTTTCTGATCGCCTTCGGCAATCTCTGCTACTCGTTTTTCCCGGGCGACTATCTCTGCCTTCTCATGACGCTGGTCCTTCTCGGCGTGCCTTACCTGATTCTTCAGACCTACATGCAGCATCTTCGCTATTTTGGCAAGAGCAGCTGGCTCGGTTATTTCGATTTCGCCCATGCCATGGCAGGACCATGGCAGTTGACTTTGGCAACTGCGCCATGGCTCACGCTGCTCCTCACATGGGCTCTTACCGCAGTTTGTCTGATGGCCGCCGTGGCTCATGGAGACCGCATTGACTACTGATCCTTCTTTGCCTCGCCAGAAACTCAAGTCAGTATGGTGTGCTCTTGCGTGGAGATCATGGCGGGAGTCACGTGCCCGCTTCGCAGCTGCGCTGGTGCTGCTCGCTGCGCTCGTGATCTATGGTGTTGTCACTGCTCCGGGATATATCGCACGGCACAATGCGCACTTTCCGGATAAGCCATTGCCGTACTCGGTCTATGTCTGGAGCGGGCTCTTCCACTATGCACTCCAGGGGGTCTGGGTACTCGCCGCCTTCGTTCTCACCTTCGGCGGACTTGCCCGGGAATCAGCGACCGGTACTGCGCTTTTCACGCTCGGATTGCCCGTACGGCGATCACACCTTTTTCTGATGAGGACAGCGATCGCATGGACACAATCGATCGTGCTCGGAGTCGGCGCCGCGCTCTTGATTCCTCTCGCCTCGCGATTTGTCGGCGAATCGTATCCGCTCGATCAGGCGGTCACATTCGGGGTCCTCATGAGTTTGGGCGGTCTCGCCATCCTTGCGCTTGGCTTACTGCTCTCAGAGATCTTCGCGGGAGAATTCACGACACCCGTTGTTGGGCTTTGTGCCATCACGACGGTCTTCTTCAGCTACAAGGCCCACATCTTGCCAGGCTGGAACGTTTTCGACGTGATGAGCGCAGCCGCTTGCGTCGATCCACAAACGCAGTTGCTCCATGGACCCATACCCCTGGCTGGCCTGGCTGGGTGTGGTTGTGTCTCCCTCCTGTTGCTGACGGGTGCGGCATTGCTCGTTCGCCACCGCGATGCCTAGGTGTTTGCACCCTGAACGAAAGTGCTACCAATCTCCGGGACAACCGCCGCTCAGATTCTATGGCTGCCGCGATTTGGGACAAAGACACTCGGAGAAACCGATAGGGTTCAAGATTGAGTGCCTCCCGGGTCTCAGAAGCAAGACCTGGAGGCACTCCCGGCTGGTTTCCCCGTCGAATATCAAAGCGCGCCCACGCGCTATTGCAGCAGCGTGGGCTGATCGTCGTCTTTGGCGGCTTCTTCCGGGGGAATGACGACCGCGGCGGCGATCTTGTCGTCAGGTTCGAGATTGAGGAGGCGTACACCCTGGGTGGCGCGGCCTGCGGCGCGAATCTGCTTGGTGTCGATGCGGATGATCTTACCGAACTGGCTGATGACCATCAGTTCAGAGGTGTCGTCGACTAACTGGATGGTGGAGACCTTGCCGATGCGCTCCGTGACAGCCATGTTTTTGACGCCCTTGCCGCCGCGGGTCTGAAGGCGGTACTCCACGACATCGGTGCGCTTGCCGAACCCATTTTCGGTGACGGCGAGGATGCGGTAGGCGCCGGGTTCGTGTTCCTTGGGAGTGACGGCGACGCCCACGACGTAGTCGTTTTTGGCCAGGTCGATACCGCGCACGCCATACGCGGGACGGCCCATGGAGCGTACGTCGCACTCGTCGAAGCGGATGGCCATGCCGAGGTGAGTGGCCAGGAAGATAATCTCGTTGCCGTCGGTGATACGGGCCTTGACCAGTTCATCGTCCTTGTCGATGCCGATGGCGATGATGCCCCGGGCCATGACGTTGGAGAAGTCCTTGAGCGGAGTCTTCTTGACCGTGCCCTTGCGGGTGGCGAAGAAGATAAACTTGCCTTCTTCTTCCAGATCGCGCACGGGGAGGATGGCACGGACGTTTTCACCCTGCTGCAGGTTGAGCAGGCTCTGCATGCTCTTGCCTTTGCCCGCGGCGCCGACGTCAGGGACCTCATAAACCTTGATCCAGTAGACGCGGCCGGCGTTCGTGAAGCAGAGCAGGTAGGCGTGGGTGGAGTTGATGATGAGCTGGGAGACGAAATCCTCTTCGCGCGTCTTCATGCCCATGCGGCCGGTGCCGCCGCGGCGCTGCTGGCGATAGATGGAGATGGGGGTACGCTTGAGGTAGCCCTGGTGGCTGACGGTGACGGCGACCTGTTCGTCGGCAATGAGGTCTTCCAACTGGAGCTCGGCCGACTCGTCGACGATCTGGGTGCGGCGTGCGTCGCCATATTTTTCGCGGACTTCTTCAAGCTCTTTGACGATCACGCCGCGGAGTTTCTTGTCGCTGGCGAGGATGGATTCGTACTCGCCGATCTTTTCGCGGATTTGCTTGAGCTCGCTGAGGATTTCGTCGACGGAGAGCTGGGTGAGGCGGTAGAGCTGCAATTCGAGGATGGCGTCGACCTGGCGCAGGGTGAGGCCGCGCTCCTCGGTGCGCAGTCGCTCGCGGTCGAGGTTGATGACAATCTCGGTACCCTTGCCCCAGGCGTAGAGGTTTTCGCGGGCTTCGGCGCGAGAGCCGGAGGCGCGGATGATGCGGATGACGGTGTCTAAATTGTCCAGGGCTATCTTGTAGCCCTCTAGGATGTGTTCCCTCTCGCGGGCCTTGCGGAGCAGGAAGACGGTGCGCCGCTGAACGACGTCGACGCGATGGTCGATGAAGGCCTGAATGGCCTGGTCGAGGCCCAGTTCGCGAGGCTGGCCGTTGAGCACGGCCAGGAAGATCATGGAAAAGCTTTCCTGGAGCTGGGTGTGCTTGTAGAGCTGGTTGAGGACGATTTCCGGTTGAGACCCGCGCTTGAGCTCGATGACGATGCGCATGCCGTCGCGGTCGGATTCGTCGCGGACGTCGCTGATTTCATCGATGATCTTTTCGTTGGCCAGCTCGGCGATGCGTTCGATGAGCTTGGATTTGTTGACCTGGTAGGGGATCTCGGTGACGATGATCGCCTGCTTTTCCTTGGTCAGATTTTCGGTGGCCACGCGGGCGCGCATCATGAAGCGGCCGCGGCCCGTCTGGTAAGCCTGGGCGATGCCGGATTTGCCGTAGACGAACCCGCCCGTCGGGAAATCGGGACCCTGGACGTGCTTGAGAACCTCGATGAGGCCGCCGGCGGGGTTCTTGACCAGTTCGATGGTGGCGTTGATGATCTCGGTCAGGTTATGCGGCGGGATGTTGGTGGCCATGCCGACAGCGATGCCGTTCGACCCGTTGACGATGAGGGTCGGAATGCGCGTGGGGAGCACCGTCGGTTCGTCGGTGGTCTCATCGAAGTTGGCCATCATGTCGACGGTCTCCATCTCGATGTCGGCCATCATCTCTTCGGCGATGCGCTCCATGCGGCACTCGGTGTACCGGTAAGCCGCGGGGGGATCGCCGTCGACGGAGCCGAAGTTTCCCTGGCCGTCGATGAGCGGGTAGCGCAAGCGACCACGGCTGAGCCATACGCACCAGGGCATCGTAGACCGACGAGTCGCCGTGGGGATGGTACTTCTTGAGGCACTCGCCGACCACGCCGGCGCACTTGGAGTAGCGCTTGTTATGCTGCAGTCCCTCGCGGTCCATGGCGGTTAGAATGCGCCGGTGCACGGGCTTGAGGCCGTCTCGGGCGTCAGGCAGGGCGCGGCCGATGATCACCGACATGGAGTAAGCCAGATAGGAGCGGCGCATCTCCTCTTCTATGTTCATGTTGATGAAATTGGTGCCGCCGGGCGGGGTACCGCCGTCGAGAGGGAGCTGGGGGTTCTTGTCGTCTGCCATAGGATTTTCCAGTCGCGCCGAAGGGCGGCCAAGAGGCGTGCGTTGAACGAGGGGCCGAACTCCGCGGACTGTAGTCTTATTTTACGCCCTGGAAGGGCTTTTCGACAAGGCGAATAGCGACAAATAAGTGCTTTGTTATGTTTTATTTATAATGTCTTATAGGGCTGCGCAGCGACAGCGGAGGGGGCTCGAACCGCAGGGCGGATTTTGGCTTTGCAGCGAGAGGCTTTTGAACGCGCTCACTCGCCCAGGCAGCTTCGTTCTAAATGAGGCCCGGCAGGCTGAGGAGGCAGAAGACTATCTCCAGGACCACGATAGAGGCGGCGGCGGTCAGGGCGAGGCGGCGGCGTGGGCCTTCATAGGCATCGGCGAAGACCCCGCCGATGAACGTCAGCAGAAAAGGAAGAGCCCATAGCCAGGGGCTGGCGTGGACGCCTGTCGTAATGATGAGGGCAACGGCCAAAAAGGAAAGCAGCGGAGCCGTGTTGCCGAAGTAACGGGAGCGGGGCAGCCCGACGTAGAAGATCAGGGCGGCGGCGGCAGCAATGGTGACGCCGGCATTGCTAAGCGAGGAAAAGAAACGGCGCGCGGGATCGAGGGAGAGCCATACAAATCCGACGGCGGAGCGAAACAGATAGCTGAAGGCATCGGGTGAGAATCCATAGCAGGCGAAGAGCAACACGAGGGCACCGCCAACCGCCATCAAAACGATGGGCAGGACCTGGCTGCGGCGGCCTTCGGCTACCCAGAGCATGAAGAGGAAGCCGAGAAGGGCGACGATGGGCAGGGCCGCGATGTGAGACGCTGCGGCGATGCCGAAGATGACGGTGAGCAGAATGATGCGAGGGCGCCATTTACGGCGGGGCCCCTGCATGGCGTGGGCAACCCCGATGCAGGTATAAATGCCGCCGTAGACTCCGATGGCGGCCAGCACTTCGGGGGCGGGGGTGACACAGGCTTTCAGGATCGGAGGGCAAAAGCAGTAGAGTGCGAGAGCGGTGTAGCCGCCGAGGTTGCCGTAGAGGCGGCGCGTCACCCACCAGAGGGCGCCGCCCAGCACGATTCCCGCAAACATAAAGGGAAGACGCAGAAGGAGCAGGATGTGGGTAAGTTGGTGGCGAAGTTCCCATGTGCTGATGCCGGCTGCAGCGCCTGACTGTACGACGCGGTCTTCGGGTTTGCGGAAGAGGTCGAGGCCGCGCTCGACGAGCAGATTGAGGGTGAGCGGAAGACCGGCTGCGCGATAGGCGAGGATGCCGTCATGAATGTTGCCGCAGGTGGTAAAGTACCCGGCCAGCGGGGAGGGCTTTTCCCACATCTCGCGGCCGCAGCGGGCGTACTGGTAGTCGGTGTCGGAGAGGGTCTGGTGCGACGTCAGCCACAGTCCTTGAAGGAGAAAAAGGGCAAGCAGCGCCGCCGCGATGCGTTGCGGGAAATTGAATCGAAAGCGGCGGAGACGGGCAAACCGGTGGGTCATCACGATCGGACGGGCAGGTTTCAGTCTAAACGGCGGAGCTGCATAAACATGACGTGAGATGACGGGCGGGGTTAACGGCCGACCAGAAGCTCGATTGGATTGAACAGGATCCGCTCATGATTCGCCGGGCATCATCGACGCCGGGGGAGTTCGGTCATGATCGGTTGAGGGAAGCCCTTTTTACCTTGTACATAGCAGAATCCCCATGGGCGAGCAAGGATTCGATCGATGGATGCCGGCGAGGATCATATTCAATCTGGCCGGCGCTGAAATGAATGGCGTACCCGGTCTCCTGGGGACGGAAATTGGCGGCGATCCAGTGCTGCAGCCGGGAAAGTTGCACCGGGACGTGGGCGGCGGTGGAACCGGTCAGCAGCACGGCAAATTCGTCGCCGCCAAGGCGCCCCACCACGTCGCTCTCGCGGAAAACGGAAATCAGGCCATGGGCAAAGGTCCTGAGCGCGCGGTCGCCCGCCGCGTGGCCATGGACATCGTTGATGAGCTTGAACTTGTCCAGATCGAAGAAGAGAAGGGTTGCGGGCTGGCCCATGCGATGGCAGACAGCCAGCGCATGACCCGCCAGGGACTCAAATCCCCGGCGGTTGGAGATCGCGGTCAGGTGGTCGGTGGAGGCCATGTGCACTGCAGTGAGCTCCTGCTCGGCCAGGTCGCCCAGGTCTTTGAGGAGTTGGATTTCTTCGCGGGTGAATTGGCGCGGCTTGTCATCGATGACGCACAGAGTTCCGAGATTGTGGTCGCCCACCTTCAACGGACAGCCGGCGTAGAAACGGATATTGGGATCACCGAGCACGAGGGGATTATCGGCGAAGCGTTCATCTTTCATGGCGTCAGCGACCATGAGGATTTTGTCGTCGAGGATGGCATGGGCGCAGAACGAGACTTCTCGCGAGGTCTGGGCTGGTCCGTCACCGGCGCCGGATTTGAACCACTGGCGGTGCTGGTCGATGAGGGTGACCTGGGCGATGGGCACGCCGAACAGCCGCTTGGCGAGGCGGGTCAGACGGTCGAATCGTTCCTCGGGTTGGGTATCGAGAATATTCAGGAGCCGCAAGGCGGCGACTCTTGATATTTCGTTCGGAGGGGTTGGGGCGGCCTTCAAAGGCGAATCTCTCCAATGTCGTTCTTCGGACATTCTAGGTGAAGGCGATGAGCGTCTGTCATCAGAAATGAAGGGAACGGACGAATATACCGGGTTTCTATTCGGTCCCGGGGGGTTGAGTCGGCGTTGTCGCGGGAGGGCTTCCTGCGAAGGACGGTTCTTCTCTGTAGCGAACCGACCGCGGAACACTGTCACCGCAGACTGGCGCTCGAATACCTTCAGGAACACTGGGACGGTATAATTATTCATCACCTTTGAAATCTTGTGTGGAGGTATCTCTCCTCCATGAGGCTCGACCACATTGTCTGCCTTGCGAATTCATATAAGCATGACAATCGTTGTGTGGCCGGCATCAGTCTTGTCACAATGCAATGGGTCCGGTTGATAGGGAGGAAGGTGCCAGGTTGTATGACACGAGACGAAGCTCGCTATCCTGATGGATCGACACCCTCCCTGCTGGATGTCTTCGAGTGTGAACTTGGAGACGAATGTGGATCGCGGCATCACCCCGAAGATATATGTGTGACAGCACGACCGTGGCGGCGCATCAGGCGCTTTGGCGAGACCGGCGATATTCAGGCTTTGACCGGGGCATTGGCGACGGAGAACCGGCGCTCTTGCATGACTATGGCGACAGAATTAACGTTCAAACCTTTCAGAACACGCCAGCGCGCAATTCGCTTGAGTTGCTGGAGCCAGATGATCTGTGGTGGTGGATACGGGAGGAGAAAGGCAAGCGCCGGTATCGCGCAAGTTTTCGTCTTGGGCTGGATGGACGCATTCGCTACGATCTGCCTGTCACAGATCCGGCATGGCTTGATCTGCTTCATCTGCTTCCCACAGGAATCCATCCACACGCAACCCTGGGAAACCGGCGGCCTCAGAAGACACTACTCACAGCGAGCCTGAGCGAACCCTTCGAGGGATTTCACTACAAGCTAATCGCCGGAGTGATCGAACTTCCCGGGGATTCGTAGGGAACCGGCCGGTTGCGGGGGCAGGGCCCGGACGCTACACTTCCCTCATCATGGCCATCGCGCGCGACAACTCTCCGGAACGGCTAGTCAGCGCTTCGCGCGCTGAGGAAGAGCAGGGCTTTGAACTGAAGCTGCGGCCGCGGTGGCTGCGGGAGTTCATCGGCCAATCCAAAGCCAAGGAGCAGTTGGAGATTGCTCTGGAGGCGGCGAAGTCGCGCGGCGAGGCGCTGGATCATGTGCTGCTGTTCGGGCCGCCGGGGCTGGGCAAGACGACGCTGGCGACCATCATTGCCAATGAACTGGATGTGGGTTTTCAGCAGACGTCGGGGCCGGCACTGCAGATCCAGGGCGATCTGACCGCGATCCTGACCAATCTGCGCGAACGCCAGGTGCTGTTTCTCGACGAGATTCACCGCATGCAGCCGGTGCTGGAAGAGAAGCTCTACACCGCGCTCGAGGACTACAAGCTGGACATCATCATCGGGCAGGGGCCGGCGGCGCGCACCCATGTGATGGAGATCCGGCCGTTCACGTTCATCGGGGCGACGACGCGGCCGGGATTGCTGAGTTCGCCGCTCCGGTCGCGGTTCGGGATTCTGCTGCGGCTGGAGTTTTACACCGAAGACGATTTGCGCTTTATTGTCGAACGGTCGGCGGAGGTGCTGGGGGTGCCGATCGACCCGGATGGGGCGGCGGAGATTGCGCTGCGCTCGCGCGGGACGCCGCGCATTGCCAACCGGCTGCTGCGGCGGGTGCGGGATTATGCCCAGGTACGGGGAACGGGCACGATCGACCGGCCGACGGCGAATGCGGCGCTGACCTTGCTGGAGGTCGATGCGCACGGGTTCGATGAGATTGACCGGCGCCTGCTGCTCACCATCATGCAGAAGTACGATGGGGGCCCGGTGGGGCTGGGCACGCTGGCGGCAACGCTGGCGGAGGAAGAGGACGCGCTCGAAGAGGTGTATGAGCCGTTTCTGATCCAGATCGGGTTTCTGGACCGGACGCCGCGCGGACGGGTGGCGACGCGCTGGCGTATGAGCATTTTGGGCTGAGCATGCCGGGGAGGCAGCCGGGGTTGTTCTAGGAAGCTGCCGGCTATTGGCGGTCAGCTTGATTCGAGTTAGCAGGTCGAGGAGATTACGGTGATGGCACTTACGGAATCGACGATGGAACTGGAGTTGGGGGCGGCGGCGCCGGATTTTGCGCTGACCGATGTGGTGACGGGCGAGACGACGCGGATCGACGACGTACGCGGGGACAGGGGGTTGCTAGTGATGTTCATCTGCACCCATTGCCCGTTTGTTAAGCACGTCGAAAAGGAGTTGGCGGCGCTGGGGCGGGATTATCTCTCCGAGCCGGTCGGCATGGTGGCGATCAGCAGCAATGATGCCGCGACTCATCCCGACGATGGACCGGAGGGGTTGAAGGAGCAGGCAAAGCGACTGGAATTCCCCTTTCCTTATCTCTATGACCAGACGCAGCAGGTGGCCAGGGCCTATCACGCCGCGTGTACGCCGGACTTCTTCCTGTTCGATGGGGACATGAAGCTGGTGTATCGCGGGCAGTTCGACGCCAGCCGGCCGGGAAACGGGATTCCCGTGACCGGCGAGGACCTGCGCGCGGCAATCGATGCGCTGCTGGCGGGGAGGCCGGTTTCGAAGCAGCAGAAGCCATCTATCGGATGCAACATCAAGTGGAAGGCCTGAACGAGAAGGCGATTGAGCGGCAATGAGTTGCCTGTGTTGAACAGCCGACGCAGAAGAGTGCGCATGACCGATACAATCTTCTAAAGCTGGAGAATCCCAAAGGGGTTTTTCGCGTCTCTAAGGAGAACAGGAGAGGGTATCCCGGAAGAATGGCGCGCCGCAGACCGACAACCACAAGAAAAAAAGGCGGGGGCGCGACAGGATTCCTGATAGTGATCCTGGTACTGGCGCTGGGTGCAGCAGGTGCGGGGGCGTGGCTGATCTTCACGCCGTTTGGACCGTCCTCAGAGAGTTTCTTTGAAGTAGCCCCCGGCTCTTCTTCCGTCCATATCGGGCGGGAGTTGCAGCAGGCGGGGATTATCCGCAGCGAATTTGCCTTTGATCTGGTCCGTTTCTGGAAGAAGGGAACCCTGAAGGCGGGGGCCTACCGGTTTGACCATCCAGCTCCGGTGACGGAGGTCTATGACCGCATTCGCCGGGGAGATGTGTACACCATTGCGGTGACGATACCGGAGGGGGCAAACATCTTTGACATCGCCGAGCGGCTGGAGCAGCAGGGGTTCGGTCCGCGGCAGACGTTTCTGGATACCGCCACGCAGGAGTCTTCGCTGATTGCCGATCTTGATCCAACCGCCAAGAGCCTGGAGGGGTACCTGTTCCCGGATACCTACCGGCTGGCGCCCAAGACGGCGATGCCCGAGATCGCGGCGACGATGGTGAAGCGCTTCAAAGCGGAGGCTGCGCAACTGGGACTGACCGTGAATGTGCACAAGGTAGTGACGCTGGCTTCGCTGGTGGAGAGGGAGACAGCGGTGGACGGGGAACGGCCGCTGGTGGCGAGCGTGTTTGAGAACCGGCTGGACAAGAATATGCCGTTGATGACCGATCCATCCGTCATCTACGGGCTCGAATTGCAACGCCTCTATCGAGGCACGATCTACGCGACAGATTTGACCCGGGACACGCCCTACAACACCTATTTGCACCAGGGGCTGCCCCCGGGGCCGGTGGCCAACCCGGGCGTCAAGGCACTGAAGGCAGCGATGGCGCCGGCACAGACGGATTACCTCTACTTTGTGGCGGCGGGTCAGAATCCGCAGGGGAAGTCCCTTTTCGCTACAACGCTTGAAGAGCACAACCGCAATGTGGCCGATTACCGGGATGCCGTGAAGAAGGCTGGTGGGCGGTGAGCCCGGGCAGTCGCCGGACCACGGCTGCAGGACTGGCGCTTCCGCTGCTGCTCTGTCCGGCTGCCTGTTTACGACCCGGAAGCTGCCGGTACCGCGGGGTCCGGCGACGATCCAGACGGTCACGGGCCAGGAACTTGTAGCCCGACTCAACCAGCATTGGGATGCCCTCAACACGCTCAATGCCACGGTGGAGATCCAGGCCAGCGTGACCAAGGCGAACGAAGGGGTGGCGCGCGACTACACCACCATCCGGGGCATCATCCTGATGCGCAAGCCGGAGATGGTGCGGGTGCTGGGACGGGTCCCGGTGCTGGGCACCCCGCTGTTTGATATGGCCAGCGACGGCAACACCTTCGTTTTGAGAATTCCTTCGAAGGACATTGCCTATGAGGGGCCCAATTCGGTGAGCCATAAATCGGCAAATACCATCGAAAACATGCGCCCCAAGCTTTTTTTCGATGCCATGGCCGTGCGTGGACTGGCCCCGGACGACGAATATACGATGGCGGCCGATTCAGACACCATGGAGGATGTCTCCAAAAAGCACCTGCTCATCATTCCCGAATACATCCTGAGCGTAATGCGCAGCAATGCCGGAAGTCACCAGTTGCAACTGCTGCGGGTGATCCACTTTCACCGCGACGACCTCCTGCCGTATCAGCAGGATATCTATGATGACCAGAACAACCTGGAGACCCAGGTGACCTATGGCCGGTACGCAGACTTCGGTGACAACAAGTATCCCTCGACGATTACGATCAAACGGCCGCTTCAGGATTTTCAGGTCATTTTGACCGTCGACAAGGTTACGGAGAACATGCCGCTGAGCGACGACCAGTTTCACATCAAGATTCCCGAGGGAACCAAGGTCCAGCAGCTGCAGTAGGGGTTCCGCGTGGGGCGGGGGATGAGCGTCCGACGCTTAGACGGCCTCGGCTCGCACGTTGTCGATCGATTCGATGGTGCGGATGTGCAGCAGCCCCCCCGGTTGATCCAGAAGCCCGGTGACGACGACGTCGTCTCCTTCGAAGGGCCATGCGCGTCCCGTCGAGTCGAGGGCGAACAGGGCTCCATCGGAATCCCGAAGTGCGAACCGGCTGCCGTCGCGCACCACGGTACCGCTAAAAGTGATCGAAGCGGCCAGTTGCGGAGCCGGTACCGGCTCTGGGAGCGGCACGGGTTTAGCTTCCTGAATTGGGAATTTTCGGGGTTGACGTGCAGCCGGCGCGGAGAGCTCACGACGCCGAAATCCCGCGACGAAAACATAGGAGAGCGAAAGGCCCAGGGTCAGGCACCGCTTCATCATCTCCCTCATGGCAACAAGTCTCCTCAGGCCTAACCTGTGAACCCGTTCTGTATAGGTATCGGTGAAGCATTTATGTGACCAAACCACATGAACTGAAAATGAAGCACTTAGATGCTTGCGCTGGGAAAAGCGGCCTGTAGAAGTTACCCGGTCAGGGAAGAAAATGGGTAGAGGGCACGGTCTAAGGTCCGGGGTCCGGCCACTCGGCGGCGAACACCAACACCGGTGCTTTCCGGGTCGACACTGTTCAAGCATTGGGTTAGTATCCCGGCAAGCGCGCACCTTAACTCGCAGCACCTTAACTCGCAAAGGACTCCAGGCATGGAAAGCAATCTGCGTCCATTGACTTTGGGTGAAATTCTCGACCGGACGGCCCAGCTTTACCGTGCCAATTTCCTGGTCTTCGCCGGAATTTTTTCGGTGTATTCGGGTGTGGCGCTGCTCCTGAATCTGGCCCAGATCGGGCTGGGTGCTTTGCTCCATGCGGGCCAGCGCGGCGCGAGGCCGAACTGGGTGCTGATCTCGACAGGAGCCGCCGAGGGCGTGCTGGTCGTTCTGCTGCTCGGAGCGGCGGTGGCGGCGATCAACCGCGCTGTCGGGTGGGTGCACCTCGGCGGCCAGGCCACCATGCGGAGTGCCTATGCAAGTACGCTGCCGCGGTTTGGACGTTACCTGTGGCTGATGACCATAACGGCCGTGGTGGCGTGGCTTCCCCTGGCCATTCTGTATAGCGGATACTTCGGGTTTGTGCTCTTCTATGTGCGCCCAAAGGGATTGCTGAGCCACCCGACTCCGGCGGCAAATCCGCAACAAACGGTTGTCTTCGGGCTGATTTCGATCGCATTTTTTCTGCTGATTCTTCCTGCATCCGCGTACGGGGTGGTGATGAGCCTGCGCTACGCACTGGCGGTTCCGGCGTGCGTGCTGGAGAACCTGACGGCGCGCCGGGCGATCCGCCGCAGCGTGGAGCTGAGCAAAGGTTCGCGGGGGCGGATCTTTGTTCTGTTCCTGCTGGTGGGGGTGATCAAGCTCGGTCTGGTGGGCATCACGCAGACCTTCTTTCTGGCCGCGGTCTTCAAGAATCACGGCCAGATTTCGCCTTGGATGAGCGCGGCGTCGCAGGTGGTGGCGTTCTTTACCAACACCTTTATCGGACCGATCGGGGCGACCGGGGTCGCGCTCTTCTACTACGACCAGCGGGTGCGCAAGGAGGGCTACGATATCGAGTGGATGATGCAGACGGCGGGGCTGACAGCAGCGGTGGCGGGGACGTACGACCGGGATGAGCGGGCTCCCGACACCGGCACGGGTATGCCGGCCGCCGCGGAAACGGCGACGCAGCAGCCTCAAGCAAACAGCGACACCACACCGGCTGAACCGGACGCCGGAACCGCGGAACGGCCCTTGGGAACGGTTCAAGAGCGTCCCGTCCGGCTCACGGAGAACGCATGATCGATGGACTTCGTCGTTGGCCGGGCGAGGTTTGTGCGGCGGCGCTTGCAGCATGCCTCGCGTGCGCAATGTTTGCACGCGCCGAGGACGCCCCTTCGGGACGATGGCAGAACGCCTCGATGGAGCAATACCGCCAGCATCTGGTTGCGCTGGAGGGCCTGACACAGTCCTGTGCGAAAGCGCGCGACGTGAAGGCCTGCGATCCCACGCTGGTGGGGCTGGACGACCGGGTCCCTTTCGGAGACGCCGCAACCAGCGAACGGCGCATGGTGCGCTATGGGTGGTTGCGGGTGCTGTTCTACCGCGCCGAGAGCCCCGATGAGAAACCTGAGGACGGGCACGATGCAACGCCGGGAGGGCAGCGAAGAGCGGCTGCGCGGCCCGCATCCCGACCGACGTCGCAGTTGCTGGAAGATGCGGAGACCCGGCTGTCGGGCGATCTCACCCAGGCTTCGGGGTCGAATGCGAAAGCGACTGCGGCAGCCCAGAAGGGGGAACGGCGATTTGACCAGGAACGCGGGGTGATGGAGCAGGTGCTGGCGGAACGGGAATTTCGCAACCTGAAGCAGCCGGACGAGAGCGATACGGTACTCGAAAGGGTAGGCAACTGGCTGAATCATCTTTTTGAAGGCTTTGGCAGGTTGCGCGCCAGGGCGGCGTGGGTGGGCCGGGTGCTGGTGTGGGGATTTTTTGTTGCCGTCGGCATTGCCCTGGCCTGGGGGTTGCTGCAGGTGGAACGGCGCTGGCGCGTACGGCTGGTTCCGCTGGGGGAAAGCCCGGCTCCTGCCGCAGTGTCGGCGCGAGAGTGGCAGCTCTGGATGGCGGATGCACGCAGGGCGGCCGCCGCGGGATTGTGGCGGGAGGCGATTCACTTCGTGTATTGGGCGTCCATCTCCCGCCTTGAGTCCGGGCGATTATGGCCGGCGGACCGCGCCCGCACGCCGCGCGAATACCTGGCGCTGATAAGCCCCGAAGATCCGCGCTGGGGCAGGCTGGCGGAGTTGACCGGCCGTTTTGAGCGGACCTGGTACGGAGGCCGGGCGGCCGGCGAACAAGAATATCGCCAGGCGGAGGCGATCGCTTCGGCGCTGATCTCAGGCGGCATTACGGAAGGCGGCGCTGGATGAGACTGCTGGCTTCGCTCGATGGAGGCGACCGCAAGCTGCTGTTCTGGTGCATCGGGATCGCTGTGGCGCTGGCCGCGGTTACCGGACTGCTGCTGCCGGACACGAACAACGATGAAAACCGGATTCCATCCTCCTATCTTTCGGGACAACATGGGGCGATGGCTGCGTATGACACGTTGCTTCGTTCCGGCTATCGCCATCGAACGTTGGGAGCGTCCGCTGAGTGAGCTCGCCGCACAGGCAGGACCGCAGACGGTAGTCATCTTCGCCCAGCCATTTACGCGCGAGACAGACGATATCCGGGCGGTGCGGACGATCCTTGAACGCGGGGGACGGGTGCTTTCTACTGGATTCTGGGGCGGGTACCTGCTGCCCGGAGAATCGGCAGACACGCCCAGGGAGTTCACTTTTGCCGCCTGCCGGCTGGAACCGGAAGGCCTGGACCCACTGGCATCTTCGGGGGAGGTGTGGATGATTCCCGGGGCGACGTGGCAGGTGGGCAAGCCGACCGATCGGGTGCAATACAGTTGCGCGGGCCAGCCGGCGGTGGTGGAGTACGGCTGGGGCAAGGGCACATGTGGTGTGGTGGGCCAGTTCCACTCCGCTCGAAAATGGCTCCCTGGCCAGGGCGCACAACCTGGAGTTACTGCTGAATTCGCTGGGGCCACGCGAGGGACGCCAGTTTTACTGGGATGAGTCTCTGCATGGAGAGCGGCGGTCGGAGTGGACTTATGCCAACGGGACGGCTATGACGCTGCTGCGATTCGGGATCCCGGCGTTGGGGCTGCTGGTGTTGTTCAGCTTCAGCCGAAGAAGCGGGCCGGTGCGGGAACTGCCTCCGCCCGCTGCGGGCAACGCCCACTGAGTTCATCGATGCGCTGGGTGGCCTGTATCGCAATGCCGGGGCGGCTTCGACGGCGGTGTCGATCGCCTGGGAGCGGTTTCGGCGAAATGCATTGAGCCTGTGCGGGATGCGCGGCCAGCGCATGGGCGCGGCGGAGCTGGCGGCCGTGGTGCGAAGACGGTTTCCGGGGGTGGACCCGAGTCTGGAGTCGGACCTGGTCGCGTGCGAGGAGGCAGCGGCGAATGAAGCGACGACCGCGCGAGAGGCGCTGCGGCTGGTGCAGGTGCTGGCCCGGCATGAGGGCGAACTTAAGTTCGCATCGAAGCCGGCGGAGAGAGGCTCAAAAATGGGCGCGCGGGCGGAGGATATTCTAAGCAAGCCGCAGGAAAGGGCTTCATGAGCCAGGAACCGACGGGAGATACGAACCAGGCATTGCAACGGAATGGGAGCGAACCGGAGCAGGCCAAGAACCTGCGCGCCACCACTCATCTGATCGCGCACGCCAGGACAGAACTTGGCCGGGTAATCGCGGGGCAGCGGGAAGTGATCGAGGAAGTGCTGATGGCCGTACTTTGCCAGGGCCACGCTCTGCTTGAGGGAGTGCCGGGCATCGCCAAGACGCTGATCGTGAAAGCTCTGGGCAGGCTGCTGGGGCTTGGGTTCCAACGCGTGCAGGCGACGCCGGACCTGATGCCGGCCGATATCCTGGGCACCTCGATTCTGCGGCCGGGTACAGACGCTTTCACCTTCCACGCGGGGCCGGTGTTTACGGATCTGCTGCTGGTGGACGAGATCAACCGCATGCCTCCGCGAACCCAGGCGGCACTGCTGGAGTGCATGGAAGAGCGGCAGGTAACGGGGGACGGTGTGCGGCGGCCGCTGCCGGAGTGGTTCACGGTCTTTGCTACTCAGAACCCGGTGGACTTCGAGGGCACATACCCGCTGCCTGAGGCGCAGCTTGACCGGTTTCTGCTCAAGATCCGGGTGGCCTATCCGTCCGAAGCCGAGGAACGGCAGATTCTGGAGCGGCATCACGGCAGGTTCGGGGGCGGGGATTCTGGAGGATGCGGCGATCGTAGCCGTTTCCGCAGGAATTGCTCGCGCAGGCCCGGGCGGAGGTGCGGGCGATCCGGATCGAGCCGGAGCTTTACGGCTACATTCTGGCGCTGGCGCGAAGGACGCGGGAGTGGCCGACGCTGCTGCTGGGAGCAAGTCCCCGGGCGGCCTTGAGCCTGATGCTGGTAGCGCAGGCCGCGGCGGCATTTGACGGGCGGGACTACCTGGTTCCGGATGACGTGAAGCGGGCGGTGCAGCCGGTGCTGCGGCATCGGGTGATGCTAAAGCCCGAGGCGGAGCTGGAGGGTTTTGACGCGGATCGGGCGCTGGCGGATGTGATTGCAGCGGTACCGGTGCCGCGGCAATGATTTCGGCATCTTTCCACCCCGAGCCGGTGCGCGCCGTCTGCGAGCGGCGGCGGCGCTGGAGCTTTGGGCTGACTCCACGCGCCATTGGGCTGCTGACGGTGGGGTTTCTGCTGCTGGTGCCGGGATTCTGGATCAGCCGGCTGAGCTACGGAATGCTGGTGTGGGATGGGCTGGTTCTGCTGGCGGCGTGGCTGGACGGGATGCGGCTGCCGGCCGCGTCCCAACTCTCAGTAGAACGGAGCTGGACGAATGCGCCGGCGCTGGACAGCCAGACCGAGATCGAATTGACCGTCGAAAATCAGAGCCGGGTGCTCGTGGAATGCCGGCTGATGGACGACCTGCCTCCGGCGCTGACCAGCGAACCGGAGGTTCATCGGGTGATGGCGTTTCCGAGGGCTCCTGCGAGGGTGCAAGTACCGAATTGAGCCGCGCGAGCGTGGAGACTGGGAGACGGGCTGGCTGTACCTGCGGTATCGGTCGCCGCTGGGGCTGGCGGAGCGATGGGCCAAGGCTCCGCTGACGCAGACGGTGCGGGTGTATCCCGCGCTGCGCACCACGGAGGAGCAACAGATTTTCCTGGCGCGCAGCCGGCAGATTGACCTGCAACTGCGGCAGGCTCGGCAGCGCGGACTGGGACGCGATTTCGAGAGCCTGCGCGAGTATCGCGAGGGAGACGATCTGCGCGATATCTGCTGGACGGCGACGGCACGGCGCGGAAGTCCGATTACCCGGCAGTACCAGACGGAGCGGAGCCAGCCGGTGTGGATCGTGCTGGACTGCGGGCGGCTGATGCGGTCGCGAGGGATGGTGGGCGGCGGCGAGTCTGGAGAACGGGGAGTGGGAGGGCGGACTCATTCGAAGCTCGATCACGCCTGCTCGACGGCTGTGGCGCTGGCGCAGTTGGCGCTCTACTCGGGAGACAAGGTGGGGCTGCTGGCCTACGGGTCAGGGATTCAACAGCGTCTGCTGCCGGGGCGGGGCTCGACGCACCTGCGGCAGTTGATTGAATTGCTGGCGCAGGTGAGGTCGGAAACCAGCGAGGCCGATCATCTGCGGGCGACGGAGGTTCTGAGCCGGTTGCAGCCGCGGCGTTCGCTGATTTTGTGGATTACGGATCTGGCGGAGACGGCCATGCGGCCGGAGGTGATCGACGGGGCGGCGCAATTGCTGCGGCGGCATCTGCTGCTGTTTGTGGCCATGGCCCAGCCGGAGGTTGAGTTGATCGCGAAGGCACGGCCGCGCAATGTGGAGCAGATGTTTCGCGCCGCGGCGGCGCAGGAGATGGCAGGACGGCGGGAGCTGCTGCTGGCGCGGCTGCACGAGCAGGGAGCGCTGACCCTGGACCTGAATCCCGAGGCGGTGACGGCGGCGGTGCTGAACCAGTACCTGATGGTGAAGGAACGGGCGATGGTCTAAGGGTACAACTTGGCTAAGTTAGCTACGATATGCGAGGATTGTGAAATGAAGACGGTGAATATTGGTACCTTGAAAAACGAGTTGAGCGCCTATTTGCGCTATGTAAAGCAAGGAGAAGAGGTGATCGTCCGAGACCGGAATGTTCCGGTGGCGAGGATTGTGCCCATCGCATCCTCTTACGCCACAAGCGAGGATGGACCCCTGATCGCCAAAGGCCAGTTGAGGCCGCAGCAGGAAGACAGCGACTGGGAGACGTTCTGGGCGCTCCCCATGCCCGTCGTCGCGGATGAAGCAGTGAAGGATGCGGTCGACTGGGTTAAGGGCGATCGGTAGATGGAAAGTGCCTTTTGGGATTCGAGTTCATTGATTCCGCTCTGCTTGCGGCAACGCGCCACGGCACGGGCTCAGGAGCTCACCGCCAAATACCGGCTGGTCGTTTGGTGGGGCACACCTGTGGAGATGCGAGCAGCATTCGCGCGGTTAGCTCGAATGGGAAGTCTGACCCCCAACGAGAGAGTGCAGGCGCAAGTTCGCCTCGATAGCTTGCGCCGGACGTGGCGCGAACTTGAGCCTACTGAAGAGGTCCGCGAGCGCGCGGAATCGCTTGTAGACGGTTTTTCCCTCCGCGGAGCGGACGCATTTCAATTGTCGGCGGCGTGGATATGGTGCCTGGGGCGACCGAGCCATCGGCCATTCATCTGCGGGGACATGCAGTTGCTCGAATCCGCAAGCCGGCTGGGGTTTCAAACCTTCCAAACCTGAGACCCTCGCCTACGAGTTTTCCGAATTGATGGGCTCAGTTCGCAGGTGCTTTGCGAGGGACCACTTGAGCTCGTCGATACCCTGCCCTGTGACGGCAGAGATGGCGTGGAACTCGAGCTTGCGGCGCTTGACGTGGGCGGCGAGTTTCTTGAGTTTCTCCGGGTTGGCGGAGTCGATCTTGGTGGCGGCGACGATCATGGGCTTGTCGGCCAGGGGATGTTGGCCGGACCCGTTGCCGAAGCTGGCCAGTTCCTTGTTGATGACCTTGAAGTCCTCGACGGGATCGGGGCGGCCGGAGGCGTCGGAGACGTCGACAAGATGGACCAGGATTTGGGTGCGCTCGATGTGGCGCAGGAACTGGGTGCCGAGGCCCGAGCCGAGGTGCGCGCCTTCAATGAGACCGGGAACATCGGCGACGACGAAGGATTCCTGGTGAGGCTCTTCGCCGACCGTGACCACGCCGAGGTTGGGCTCCAGGGTGGTGAAAGGGTAGTCGGCGATCTTGGGCTTGGCCGCGGAGATGCGGGAGATGAGCGTGGACTTGCCCGCGTTGGGGTAGCCGACGAGGCCGACGTCGGCGAGCAATTTCAGTTCCAGGCGGTAAAGGCGCTCTTCGCCTGCCCGGCCGAGTTCGTGCTCGCGGGGCGCCTGGTGGGTGCTGGTGGCAAAGTGCTGGTTGCCGCGGCCTCCGCGGCCGCCCTTGGCGATGACCAGGCGCTCGTCGGGAGCGGAGAAGTCGTGAATCAGTTCGCCGGTCTCCTGATCATAAAGCGAGGTTCCCACGGGCACCTGCAGGACAATGGAGTCGCCGTCGGAGCCGGAACAGTTGGAACCCATGCCGTGCTCACCGCGCTGGGCTTTGTGTTCAGGGTTGTAGCGGAAATGGATGAGGGTGTTGTGGCGCTGCGACGACTCCATGACCACGTCGCCGCCACGGCCGCCGTCGCCGCCCGAAGGACCGCCGCGGGGAACAAACTTCTCGCGCCGGAAGGCCATGCAGCCGTTGCCGCCGTCTCCGGCTTTGACGCGAATTTTTGCTTCATCGATGAACATAGTTGAACCAACGGTCCGGGGTCGCCGGGCTTGCCTTTCACTTGATCCGGCGGACTCACCGGTGCAGAGATCGTCCACGAGTTCGCTTGGGCCGATGCGATGCCCGCGCAACCGGTCTGGCTTGTCATTGGGTGACCGACCGGGATGACCGAAAAGGGGGTTGAACCGGAGGGACCCGCATTTTCATGGCACGATACTGCGGGCCAACGTCCTGACTCTTACATCCTGACTACAACACTCTGAGTACACAGGCAGCGCCAAATCGAAATTGCCGTCTTCTCAGTTTACCGAAAGTCAGGGCCGATGTGGGGGAGGCGGTTGCAAAGGGGCGAACATCTGACCCATGGGGCGCGGAAGTGGACGGCAGCCAGGCGCAACGCGACTCACTGGAGACACCTGACTGCCAGTTAATTCCAATCATGACGTTTAAGTCATGCAAGCTCAGCCCCATTCGTTGTACACTCTTCAAGCGTCGAGAAGAGCGTCGGAGGCAAGATTCGGTCTGTGAGAATTCCGCGGGTTCGCGAACGCGTCCGGATCGACGGACGAGACGAAGTGTTTCTAGTGGTGTGGGTTGATCTGGCGCAATGCGTCGCCGACCTGATTCCCCTTGCCGACGCGGGGGTACTTGAAGAGAGCATCCCGTTTACGTCCATCCGGCCGCTCCAAGAGGATTCAAAAGCGGTGATTGAATGACGTTCGGCGGGCCTTTCCGGGCGCCTCGCGGCCAATGGGCGTGATGGGCGCTACAGGCCGGTTTCCAATTTGGGAATAAAATCGATCATAACTTCCTCCTGAGGTCAAAAAGGGCGGTCGAACCACGGGGCTTCCCGCAAGGGATTTCCGCGGCGTCGTCCGGTGACACGTGACGCCGGGCTTGTCGCGGAGACAGTCTCCAGGGATCGTCTGCTCCCGGATCCGCCCAAGAGCGGCGGGCTGAGGGTGGGCTGTGCGTCGGACTGCGGGTGCCGCGAGCGAGCGTCTGGAGGCTGGTCGATGAGGCGGGCTGTGCTCATCGCCCTCCTGGTGCTGGGCGGCGGGCCCGGACGGATGTTTGGCCAGGCTGCCGCGAGCGGCTCGCTGGCAGGAAAGCTCACCGATTTGCACTCTCGTCCACTGGACGGCGCCACCGTGATTTTGCGCAATGCAAGGACCGGTGCGGAGGTTCGCACCACGACTCAAAAGAATGGTGGCTACCGGTTCAGCAGCCTCCCGCCAGGGGAATATGCACTGGACGCGAGCATCGCTGCGCTCGGCCAGGGGCAGGTGCAGGGGATTTTAATCTCCGCAAGCCATGAGACGCGTGTACAGACGGCGATCGAGCTCAGTGTGCGCCCGGAAGAGGCGCTGGCCGCTTCTCAGAAGCCATACGAGCCTTCGTCTGCGGAGACGCTTGCCGTGGCGCAGACGGCGGGATCCCAGCTCAAACGGGTCGCCACACTCTCGGCGGAAATGCCCCTGGCAAGTGGGGTGGCCCTGGACGTAGCGCTGAGTTCAGAGGCAATCGTAACTTTGCGATTGCCGGAAAGCCGCAACTCAACCGGCCCATTAGCGGCGCCGACCGAGCCTCTGGACAGGAGCGGTTCTGGATCGGCGGATTCGCCGAGGCTGGGAGCAGAGGACGATGCGCTTTCGGGGCGTATCTCCGCGGAACATCGCACTGGAATTGAAGGCCATACCGATCATTCGCCGCCAGCGGCCAGGGTGAATTCGTGCTCTTCCCCACCCTGCGAGGTTGCGCTCGCCAGTCTGCCGCCGGGAGTGAGTACGGCGCCCGCCGCGATCGCGGGAAAGGCGGCAGTCGTCGGAGCGGAGCGGCTAGTGGCGCCGAATGCAAGCCTCGGACCCCGCGGATCGGGGATGGCTCTCGGGATGATCTCGGCGGCCTTGACTGCCCGCCAGGTGCAGCAGTCGGCCAGGCACAAGGCCCTGACGGAGGCGCACAGCCGGGATGGTTCGGAGCAGGGCAGTCTGACGGCGGTGACAGGCGACCAGCTGCAGGAGCTTCCGGTGGCGGGACGGCGGTGGGAGAACTTCGCGCTGGACGCCGCCGCAGCGCCGCGAACGGCTGCCGACGAGAGCCAGGATCGATCCGCCGACGCGGTGCGGGAGCCAGCTTCGGTCATGGTGGATGGAGCCAGCACGCGGCTGGCTTTTGGCGGCAGGAGCGGGGGGAGCGTACGCGGCTCAACGCTGATGGGTCCGGGCGCCAACTCGATGGTTCGCGGGGTGGAAACGTCGGAGATGAAGGGAGATCCAGCGGGAGACTCGGGTGGGGGACACGCGCAGGTGGAGACACGGCGGGGATCGGCAGGACTGCACGGGCAGGGCTTTTTGACGGATCGCCAGAACCTGTGGGGAGCGCAGAATCCGTTCACCCAATGGGTGAAAGAGAGCGCGCCGGCGACGCTGGTCACGACGCCCGGGTTCAGTGCCTATCCCTACAGTGCGCCGGACCGGGACGATACATGGGGAATCGGCCTGGGAAGCGCGATTCGACGGCAAACATCTGTTCTGGTTTGCGGCGCTGGACGGCAGTGAGCGGAACGATCCAGGGGTAGCCACGGTGAAACATCCAGATAACTTCTTTGCCCAGCCCACAAACGACGAGATGCAGGTCTTGAGCGCACGGCTGGGGCTGAACAGCGTCAATCCCGTGGCTGAGGGATTAGCGGCGTATTCAGGAATGCTGGAGAAGCTGGCCGGACTGCTGGGACCGGCGCCGCGGACATCGTCGCAATGGACAGGATTTGCGCGGCTGGACTGGGAGCCGGGGGAGCGGCATCGCTTCACGTTGGAAGGAACGGGCGCGCTCTCGGATGCGCCTGGGGGCGGTTTGACGCGTGCTTCGGAACCGTACGGAGTGCGGAGCTTTGGAACGAGCCGTGCCAGTGAAACCTGGATGCTGGGCCGGTGGGAGGCTTTCCTGACGCCCAACTTGCTGGCGGTGACTCAGGGTTCGATGGGCCGGCACATACTGACCGAAGGCCCGGAGACGCCGTCGGCTTACGAACAGACGCTGAATGTCAGCACGTGGGGGCAGTTGCCGCAGATGGTGGTGGATTCGCGGTATGGGTTCACGATCGGAAATCCAGCGCGCTTCGGCGGAGGCAGCTACCCGGACGAACATCTCTATGAAGCGCAGGAAGGTTTTGACTGGGTCCGGGGCGGACTGCTGGTGAAGGCTGGCGTCGATCTGCGCCACAATGGCGATGCGACGGGCATGGTTGCCAACCATCTGGGAACCTATCACTACGCCAACGTGGCGAACTTCGTGTCCGACGCGCTGGTGTTTGGAGCGTACGGAATGGCGGATGCGCTGGATCCGATGAACCAGCACAACTGCGACCAGCGGGGAAAGGCGTGGCGCGACGCGGATGGCCAGTTGCACGGGCTCGGATACCTGCCCTGCTACTCCTATTACACGCAGACGATGGGCCCGACGGACTGGCATCTGAGCACCAACGACTGGGCGGGGTATGCGACGACGCAGTGGCAGCCGGCCAAACGGCTGGTTGTTTCGGGTTCGCTGCGCTGGGAGCGCGAGCAGTTGCCACCGCCGATCGCGCTGGTCAATAACCCCGATTTGCCGCAGACGGAGAAGCTTCCCGGACTTGGCAACGAGTGGGGTCCGCGCATTGGCGCGGCCTGGGGATCGGGCGAGCGCCATTGGCCGGTGGTGCGTATGGGGTACGGCATGTATTTTGGCCGGACGGAGAATTCGGTGGTGGAGGCGGCGCTCACACAGACCGGCTCGATGAAGGGTGACCTGAATTTCTTCATGCGCCCCACCGATAACTTGTATGCCGGCGGAGCGCCGCCTTTTCCGTATGTGCTGGCCGGTGAGCCGGCAACCGTGGTGAAGCCGGGGGTGGTTGAATTCGCGCCTGGATTCAGAAATCCCGAGGTACACCAGGGCGAGTTGACGGTGGAGGAGAAGCTGCCGGGGCGCGTGGCGTTGGCTGCGAGCGCGGTTGTCAGCCTGGGCCGGCGCCTGCCGGTTACGGTCGACACCAACTTCAACCCTGCCGTCAATCCGGGAACGATCACCTACGCGGTGGTGGACGCCACGGAGCAGGGGCCAATCAAGGGCAGCCAGATCACAGTGCCTTTTTTTGCCGAGTGGCCCGCCGCGCAAGGGGCGAATGGGAGGCTCAACCCGAACTATCAGCAGATTACCCAGATCATGAGCCGCGCCAACTCGACCTACGAAGCAGCGATGTTGCGGCTGTCGCGCTCGGCGCGCCGGGGGCTGAGTTTCCATGCACGGTACACCTATGCCCATGCCATGGACTGGAACCCGAACGAAAGCGCGCAGGTGACGGGGAGTGGGGTGCTGGACCCGACCAACTTCAGCGAGGAGTATGGGACCAGCAACCTCGATGTGCGGCATTCGGGATCGACTGCACTGATCTGGGAGGCTCCGTGGAAGTTAAAGGAGTGGGGAGGACGGCTGGCGAACGGGTGGATGCTGTCAGGGGTGGGCCAGTTTCATAGCGGCCTGCCGTTCACGATGCGCACGGCGGGCTCGATTGCAGAGGAGTTTACCAGCACGGGTGCGGCGATTGTGGGGCTGGGTCCGGGCATGAACGGCTCAGGCGGCGACAATCGAGTGTATGGGGTGGGGCGCAATACCTACCGATATCCGCTGACGTGGAAGGCGGACGTGCGGGTGGGGAGAAAGTTTGCGTTGAGCCAGTCTCGCGAACTGGAGGTGCTGGCGGAGAGCTTCAATCTCTTCAATCATCAGAACGTCACGCAACTGGAGACGACCGGGTATTACATCTCGGCGGATAGTACGGCGGGGACGCTTCCTACGCTCAACTTCCTCACCGGGCTGAAGACGGGACAGACGGAGTTTGGAAAACCTCTGGACGTAAATGCCACGGATTTCTATCGGCCGCGGCAGATCGATTTTGGGGTGAGAATGAGGTTCTAGCGCACCTTTCCCTGCGAAGCCGTTTGCGTTTTCGTGCAAGGTGGCGCTTTTTCTGGCGCGTTTCCTTTGTTCTTCCAAAAACCAAGCCACGCCGGTTGGGATCGGATGCAATCAGAGTGGACATAGTGGCGATGTGGCTTGAGCGTGCCGGATCCCGTATAAGTTCAGTGGGAGTGTCGTTGGCCGGATCAGAGGAATGCGCCTGAAAACCAACAAGACCTGGTCGCAGCAGGAGCTTGCGATGAAGCTCCGCATGACGCAGGAAGACAGCGGGAACTTGTTCACCTGGGAACGGCGTCGGCTGCTGATCCATGCCGCCAAGACGGCTCTGGCGGCGGCCCTGTGCTGGTGGATCGCGCGCCTATTTGGGCTACACGATGGATATTGGGGGGCAATCAGCGCCATCATCGTGCTGCAATCGAACTTCGGCGCGACCATCAGCGCTTCGCGGGATCGGATTCTGGGCACTCTGATCGGCGCGGCGCTGGGGTTTTCGTTCTCCCTCTTCGGCACAATCCCGTGGAACTACATCGTGGCGGTCTTTGCGGCGGTGGTGATCTGCGGCCTGCTGGGGCTGCGAAGCAGTTCGCGCCTGGCTGGGGTGACGATCACGATTGTCATGCTGGTGCAGGCGAATTCACATAAGACCATAGCGCTTGATCGCGTGCTGCAGGTGGTGCTGGGCATCCTGGTTGCGCTCGCGGTCTCGACGCTGGTGTTTCCCGATCGCGCGCGGCTGCGACTGCGCGATGGACTGGCGCAGGAATTCCTGGTGCTGGGGGCGCTGTTCGAGGCGATTCTGCAGGGATTCCGTGGAGCGCCTTCCACGGAACAGGCCGCACTGCGCGAAGATGCGCTGGCCATGATGCGGGGAAACAATCAGTTGCTGGAGGCGGCACGGCATGAGCCCTCGGGCGGCCCTGGATGGCGCGAGGGACTAGGCATGCTGGCGCAGTTTGGGCGTTCCCTGTTTGATTCGCTTGTCGCGCTGGAACTTGCCGTGAAAGACAGTCACGATGACGGGTATGCCGAACAACTGGAGCCGGCTCTCGGACGGCTGGTGGTGGATATCCGCTCGGGATTCCACTATGTGGCGGGCTGCATTCACAAGTGGCGGTTTCACGTGCCGCCGCCGGAACTGCACCTGGAAGAGGACATCGCGCAACTGGAGGAGCGGATGGCGACGGTGCGGCCCAAGGGCATGGCCTTTTCGCAGGCGGAGATACTGCGCGCGTATGCGGTGCAACTGCATTTGAAGCAAATCGCGCGGCTGCTGCGCGCATCGCGCGTGGAGACCAGCCGCGCCGTGGGCGAGGCGCAGAAAGCGGAGAGTCAGACCGCCAAAGAGCTATGAGTTGAACTTGCGCAGGGCCTCGACGCAGGCTTCGATCTCGGGAATGGTGATGGCGTAGCCGAAGCGCAAATGGCCTTCGCCCTGGGCGCCGAAGACGGAGCCCGGGAATGGTGGCGATGTGGGCCTTGTCGAGGAGGATCTGCGCGGCGGTGCGGCTGTTCTTGTGGATCTTTTCGACATTGGGAAAGGCGTAGAAGGCCCCGGCGGGAGGATCGCAGGTGAGGCCGACCTCATTGAGCCCGGCGACGAGCAGGTCGCGGCGAATGCGATACTCCTCGCGGCGCGCAGCGATCTCCGACTCAGGGGTGGCGAGCGCCTGCATCATGGCGTATTGCACGGGCGTGGTGACGCCGTTGGTGGAGTAGAGCACGATCTTGCGCAGAGCGGTCATGAAGGGCTCTTTGGCGACGGCATAGCCGGCGCGCCAGCCGGTCATGGCATAGGTCTTCGAAAACGTGAAACAGGTGATGGTGCGCTCGGCCATTCCGGGCAGCGAGGCGATGGAGACGTGTTCGCCGTCGTAGACGAGGTCTTCGTAGGCTTCGTCGGCGATGACGATCAGATCGCGTTCGATGGCGAAGGCTGCCACTTCTTCAGCTTCGGCGCGGGTGAAGACGAGGCCGCTGGGATTCTGCGGCGTGTTGTAGTAGATGGCGCGTGTCTGCGGCGTCGAAAACTGCTCGAGCGTCTTGCGGATTCCGTTGCGGCGCGCGGTGATGGTGGGAACCAGCAGAGGCCGCGCCTGCGCGCCGGTGACGAGATCGCCGATGGGAGTCCAATAGGGCGAGAAGACCAGGGCGTCATCGCCGGGATCGAGCACGCTCTGGAAGGCTGCGTAGAGGCCCTGCGAGCCGCCGACGGTGACGATCACTTCGTCGGTGGTGACGTGGATTTTGTTTTTGGCGGCAAGCTTCTGCGACCAGCGCCTGGCGCAGATGGCAAGCAGGCCGGAAGACGGAGCGTAGTGGGTCTGGTTTTCGACCAGCGCGCGGACGGCGGCGAACTTGATGTCATCGGGCGTCTCGAAGAAGGGCTCGCCGCCGTGCAGAGAGTGCACCTGGAGCCCCTCGGCGCGCATGGCCATCACCTTGTTGCGAATCTGCACGATGTCGGAGAAGCCAACCTCGTCGAGCCGCCTGGCCAGCCGAATTCCGCTTAGCTTGCTTGCAGTCATTCCGTGTTCCTTTCGTCAGGAGTCAAGTTCCAGCATAGCTGAAGGCGGATTGAGTGTCTCGAATCCAGATCACAGTGCAGGAATGGCCGCTTTGCTCAAAGGGTCAACATCTCGGTGTAGACGGCCATGCCGACCACGGCGTCGGCGCCGAGGCTGTCGAGGGCATCCATCTCCTGCTGGCTGCGGATGCCGCCGGCCACGATGAGTTGGCGTTGCGTGAGCTTGCGCAGGCGCGCAGCGATGTCGATGGGAAAGCCCTGCATGAGGCCTTCGCCATCGACGTGGGTGTAGAGAAAAGCGGCGACGTGTGGATCGAGTTGCGGGATAGCTTCGTCGGGCGTGAGGGCGACCTGAGCCTTCCAGCCCTTGACGGCGATGCGTCCACCTTTGGTGTCGATACCGGCGACGAGTTGCGTCGGCGCCGACGGCAGCAGCCAGTTCCTCGGCAAAGGATGTGTTTACAGCTGCGCCGGAACGATCTTCTGAGAAGAGCGCCGAGCCGATGATGACGCGCTTTGCGCCGGCGTCCAGGACCTGTCGTGCACGCTCGATGGAGCGGATGCCGCCGCCGACCTGGCAGGGCAAGCGTTTGGCGATCTGTGCGACTAGCGCCGAGTTTTCGCCCTGGCGCATGGCGGCGTCGAGATCGATCAACTGCACGAGGGGAAAGCGCGCGAACTTTTCGATCCAGTATTCGAAGTCGTCGAAGGCGAGGCGCAGCTTTTCGCCCTGCACCAGTTGGACGATGCGGCCGCCGAGCAGATCAATGGAAGGGATCAGCATGGCAGCCTCACGGGAACGCCGGCCGTGGCGAGTTCTTGTTTGAGAGAGCGCGCGCTGGAAACGCCGAAGTGGAAGATGCTTGCGGCAAGGGCGGCATCGGCTTTGCCCTGCGGCGAAGACTTCGGCGAAGTGCGCTACGGTTCCGGCGCCTCCGGAGGCAATGACGGGAATGCGGACGGCCTCGCTGACGGCGGCGGTCAGTTCGCAGTCGAAGCCGGCGCGGGTGCCGTCGGCAGTCCATCGAAGTGAGCAGTATCTCGCCCGCGCCGCGTTGCTCGGCTTCACGCGCCCACTCCACGACGCGGCGGCCGGCGGGCTTGCGGCCTCCCTGCACATATACCTGCGCGTCGCGAACGGGATCTGCGGCCTGGGGATCGCGGCGGGCATCGATGGCGACGACCACGGCCTGGGCGCCGAAGTTGCGGCCGATGGCCTCGATCAGCGCGGGATCGGCGAGCGCGGCGGAGTTGACGCTGACCTTGTCGGCGCCGGCATCGAAGACCTGCTCAGCATCGTGCGCGCTGCGGATGCCGCCGCCGACGGTGAAGGGGACGAAGAGTTCGCGGGCAGTGCGGCGCACGGTGTCGAGCAGGGTCTGGCGGCCTTCGTGGGTCGCGGTGATGTCGAGCAGGACGATTTCGTCGGCGCCTTCGCGAGCGTGGCGCGCGGCCTGCGTTGCGGGATCGCCGGCGTCGATAAGATCGACGAACTGCACGCCTTTGACGACGCGGCCGTCGTGCACGTCGAGGCAGGCGATGATGCGCTTGGTCAGCATTCAGTTTCCCTTCCATGCGAGAAAATTGCGAGAGGATCTTGAGTCCCGCCTCGCCGGATTTTTCGGGATGGAATTGCACGCCCAAGACGTTGTCACGTTCGACTGCGGCGGCGAAAGATTCAATGTAATGCGTGGTTGCGGCCGTGTCGGCGGTGATGGGGGCTTTGTAGGAGTGGGTGAAGTAGACGTACGCGCCCTGCTCGACACCCGCGAGGAGACGGGATTTGTCGTCGATCTGCAGTGAGTTCCAGCCGACGTGGGGAACTTTCTGATCGCATTCAGGAAAGCGCGCGCATGCGTCTGCAAAATGCCCGAGGCCTGGTTGATCTCGGGCTTCGGTCGAGCCTGCATAGAGCCACTGCATGCCGACACAGATGCCGAGGAATGGAACGCCCCGAGCGATGGCGGTGCGGATGGCGGGGGTGAGTCCGGTTGCATCGAGGCGCGCGGTGGCGGCGAAGTGGCCCACGCCGGGGAGCACGATGCGCTCGGCATCTTCGATAGCGGGCCGTGTCGGCATCGGTGACTGTCACCTCGGCGCCGAGATGGCGCAGCGCCTTGAGGACCGAGGTGAGATTGCCGGCTTTGTAGTCGATGACGGTTACGTTCATGAGAGCTCCAGAGGCAGCGGTGCTAGCGGAGTGAGCAGGTTGGCGGAGTTCGAACAGGTTCGATTAAAGAAGGCCTTTGGTGCTGGGCAGCATCTCGCCCAGTTGCTTATCGCTGCTGCAGGCGACGCGCAAGGCTCGCGCAAAGGCTTTGAAGATGGCTTCGATCTTGTGATGATTGGAGCGGCCGTACATCGTCTTGACGTGCACGTTGGCGCGTGCGCCGCGGGCGAATCCTTCGAAGAAGTCGGTGACCAGTTCGGTTTGCAGGTCGCCGACCAGGCGCGTGCGCACCTTTGTTTCGACGGCGAAGGCAGCGCGGCCGCTCAAGTCGACGGCGGCGATGGCGAGGGTTTCGTCCATCGGCATCAGGAAATAGCCGGCGCGAAGGATTCCCCGCTTGTCGCCAAGGGCGCGGTCGAACGCTTCACCGAGGGCGATGCCGACGTCTTCGACGGTGTGGTGCTGATCGACATCGAGATCGCCATCGCATTTGAGTTCGAGATCGAAGGCGCCATGACGCGTGAAGAGTTCCAGCATGTGATCGAAGAAGCGGATGCCGGTGGAGACTGGTGTAGCGGCCCTGGCCCTCGATGGTAAGGTTGATGGAGATGCGGGTTTCGGTGGTGTTGCGTGCGAAGCTGGCGGAACGGGAGGCGCCGTTTGTAGCCGGGTGGGTTACCGCTTGCACAGCTTTCTTTGT
The DNA here is from genome assembly GCA_963737665.1 of uncultured Acidobacteriaceae bacterium. Lineage (GTDB taxonomy): Bacteria > Acidobacteriota > Terriglobia > Terriglobales > Acidobacteriaceae > Telmatobacter. The sequence goes on along the minus strand of CAVTTW010000006.1, from coordinate 37,137 downwards.
CGTCATTGCATTTCTCCGTCGCTTCGTAGCGCCAGGAGCGCATCATTCAGGGCAACGATGGCGTGGCGCATTTGTTCGCGCGTGCCGATGGTGATGCGCACACGGCCGTCGCAGCCGGGGTCATTGGAGCGGTCGCGAACCAGGACGCCGGCGGCGAGCATGTGTTGCACGAATTCTGTGTGTTGAGTACCGATCTCCACCAGGATAAAGTTGGCGCGGCTGGGCCAGTAGCGCACGTTGGCGGCCTCGAGGGCGGATTCGAATTCCTGCGCGGGCGGCCAGGACTTCACCGACATACCAGTCGAGATAGGAGGTGTCGTCGAGGGCGGCGGGAAGGCAGGCGAGCGCGACGGAGTTCACGCTGTAGGGCGAGAGCACGCGGCGCACCCAGTGCATCAGATCAGTCGGCTCCGGCAAGTACACCGACGCGCAGGCCGGCGAGGCCGTAGGCCTTGGAGAATGTGCGCGCGACGATGAGGTTGGGCAGTGTCGCCGATCAGATCGATGACGGTTTCGCCGTGGAAGTGGAAGTAGGCTTCGTCGACGAGGACGACTGCGTGTGGCGCGGCGTGCGCGAGCGCGACGATCTGCTCGCGCGTGGCCACGGAGCCGGATGGGCTGTTGGGATTGGCGATGGCGATGATCTTTGTGCGCGGGGTGATGGCGGCGATCAGTCGCTCGAAAGGGAAACTGCAGATCATCGGCGGCCTGAACGGCGATGACGGCGCATCGGTGGCGGACGCATAGACCTCATACATGGTGTAGGTGGGAACGGGCAGGAGCAATTCGTCGCCGGCTTCAAGGAAGGCTTCGAAGAGAACGTGAATGGCTTCATCCACGCCATTGGTGAGGGCCACCTGCGTGGGCTGGAGGCCGAGGTGTGCGGCAACGATCGCTTCGATCGGTTCGCGTTCGGGATAGCGGGTGAGATCGCCGGCGGAGATGCGGGCGAGCACTTCGCGCACCGCGGGGGAGCAGGCAAACGTGTTTTCGTTGAAGTCGAGGCGGAGGGCGTCACGGCTGCCGAGGGGAGGATGGTACTCCTTCATCTGGCGCACACGGGCACGGGGCGCGGGCTTAAGCGCGCTTTGCGATTCAGCCACGAGGCCTCCTTGCGCCAGGGCTCTTTTCGAGGCGCGTGCGAATGGCTTCGGCGTGGCCGGTGAGGCCTTCGGCGTCGGCGAGCAGTTCGGCTTGCGGGCCGAGGGCGCGCAGTGCGCGGCAGCGAATATTCCTGCACGGTGATGAGCTTGACGAAGTCGTTGACGCTGAGGCCGCCGCGCACGCGCGCCATGCCGCCAGTAGGCAGGGTGTGATTGGGGCCGGAGATGTAGTCGCCCATGGGCTGCGCGGACCAGCGGCCGATGAAGACGGAGCCGGCGTTCTGCGACCCAGTCGAGGTCGGCGGCTGTGTCGACGGTGAGGTGTTCAGGGGCGATGCGATTGGTGATCTGGTGTGCCTCCTCTGGTGTCAGCGGCAAGGATGACGAGGCCATTGCGCTTGAGGGCTTCGCGGGCGATGGGGTTTTTGCGGCTGCGGAGCTTCGTTTCTGCGATGACCTCCTTGGCGAGATCGGCGCGAGTGGTGATGAAGATGGCGAGCGGCTTCGGGATCGTGTTCGGCCTGCGCGACGAGGTCGGAGGCGATGTCGGCGGCGTCGCCCGCGCTCGCTGGTGACGACGATCTCCGTGGGCCCGGCAAGCATGTCGATGGCGCAGTCGAAGGCGACGAGGCGCTTGGCCGCGGTGACATAGAGATTGCCGGGGCCGACGATCTTGTCGACGCGCGCAATGCTGGCAGTTCCGTAAGCGAGAGCGGCGATAGCGTGCGCTCCGCCGAGGCGATAGAACTCCGTGATGCCGAGCAGGTGCGCAGCGGCGAGCGTTTCTGGCGCAGGCTTTGGCGAGACGACGACGATGCGCTCAACGCCCGCAACCTGGGCGGGAATGGCGGTCATGAGCAGGGTTGAGGGCAAGCGGATGGCGGCCGCTCGGCACATAACAGCCGACCGAGGCAAGCGGGCGGACGAGCTGACCGGTGGTGAGTCCGGCGATGGGGGATTTACTCCACGATGCGGGGAGTTGCCGCTTGGCAAATCTGCGGATCTGTGCGGACGCGGTGGTCGAGCGCGCTCCGCAGCCGCGGATCGGTGGCCTTCCACGCTGCGGCCATTTCGGCGGGTGCGACGCGCACAGTGGTCGGGTCTGTCTGGCCATCAAATTGAGCCGCATAGCGGAGCAGCGCGCGGTCGCCCTGCTTGCGCACATCCTCGACGATGCGCTTTACGGCAGGCAACACCGTGTCCAGTGCGGCGCCGCCGCGACGCTCGAGAGCCGCCAGCAGTTGTGCCGCTTGTTGAGCGCCGCGGCCTTTAGTTCGGATCAGCTTCATTGTTCTTCTCCGGCGTCTCTCCTAGCCTTCGCAAAAGCGCGAAGGATGCGCCACTCACGTTAAGCCGCAATGGTTAACGACCTAGAGCACGACTTTGTTGAGCGGGTACTCGACGATGCCGGTGGCGTTGGCGGCCTTGAGGCGTGGAATGACTTCGCGGGCACTGCGCTCTTCGAGGATGGTGTTGACGGCGACCCACTCGGGATCACTCAGTTGCGAGACCGTGGGTGAATTCAAGCGCGGGCAGCACGGCGAGAACGGCGTCGAGATCGATCGCGTCTGCACGTTGAGCATGAGGCCGACCTGAGACTGGGCATCGATGGCGCCGCGCAGCATGAGAGCGAGCGATTCGATCTTTTCGCGTTTCCATGCGTCGGCAAGGGCGGCCTTGCTGGCGATGAGGTGGGTTTCGCTTTCCATCACCGTATCGATGATCTTCAGGTGGTTGGCCTTGAGCGAACTGCCGGTCTCGGTCACCTCGACGATGGCGTCGGCGAGCATGGGCGGCTTGACTTCGGTGGCGCCCCAGCTGAACTCCACCTTGACGTTGACGCCCTTGTCGGCGAAGTAGCGCTTGCTGACTTCGACAAGCTCGGTGGCGATGATTTTGCCTTCGAGGTCTTCGGCTTTTTCAAAGCCGCTCGCTTCAGGCACGGCGAGCACCCAGCGCACTTTGCGGCGGCTCTGCTTGGCGTAGGTGAGGGTGGTGACGCTGGCGACATCGAGGCCGCTTTCCACGACCCAGTCGATGCCGGTGAGGCCGGCGTCGAGGACGCCGTGATCGACGTAGCGCGCCATCTCCTGCGCGCGGATCAGCATGCATTCGATCTCGCTGTCGTCGATGGAGGGAAAGTAGGAGCGGCCGTCGGCGTAGATGTTCCAGCCGGCGCGCTTGAAGAGCGCGATGGTGGCGTCCTGCAGGCTGCCCTTGGGGATGCCGAGCCTAAGCTTGTTCGCCATTGTTGGCCTCCCTCGGCTGGGTGGTGATCTCGATGGGACGAGTGAAGCAGCTGACGGTGCCTTCGTGGCAAACCAGGCCGTCGCCTTCCACTTCGACGCGAAAGAGCAGGGTATCGTTGTCGCAGTCGGTGGAGGCGGAGACGACGCGGAGGCGATTGCCGCTGGTCTCGCCTTTCATCCAGAGCTTTTGGCGGGTGCGGCTCCAGAAGGTGACGAAGCCGGTCTCAAGGGTCTTGGCATAGCTGACGGGGTTGAGGAAGCCCAGCATCAGCACCTCGCCGGTGCGCGCGTCCTGCACGATGCCGGGGGCCAGTCCGTCCATTTTGTCGAAGTCGATGGTTGGTGTCGTATCGCTCATTTCTTTCCTGGTGGTGCATTGGTTGGTGGATGAAACGGAAAAGCCCGCCGGCTTGGTCGCCGGCGGGCTTGGGTGATTCTGATCTCTCTGGCTTGGTTACATCAGGCCATAGCAGTCCGCCGGCATGGGGGCTCCATGATGGTGGTGACCGTGATGGCGGTGGCGCTGCATCTGCATTTCACCCTAAGCGGAAACACCCTGGCGTGTCAAATTGCTTCGTGATACGGCTTTCCCCCATATCTGCGACAAGTACAAAGGCGTCGAAGATATGGGGCACCCTGTCACCCTGGCACCCTCGCATCGTGGGTCATGCCTGGGAACGTCACGCGGGGGTGGTGGCGGCGGGTTGGGCCTTGGTTTGGAGAACGTTGAGGACCTGGCGATAGAGACGATTGCGCATCTCAAACCGCTCGGTAGCTCGGGTTACATAGCGCACTTCGATATCGACGCCGGAGCCCGACGGACGCAGGTTGACCGCGGGATCGGTGCGGAACTTGCTGAGGCCATCGCCGCGCGTGCCGCGCTCCCACTCCTGCGCAGCAAGGCGGCTGTTCTCCTGGGTAGCCTCCTGCAGGGCTTTGAGGATAGCGGCGACGGTGATGTGGGTATCGGCCGAGGGCGGAAGCGCAACAGTGATCTCGTCCCACATCCATTGGCCCGCGGTGGAGAAGTTGAAGTACTGGCCGCGGATGGCGAAGCTGTTCATGAAGGTGATGTGGCGGCCGGTCGGGTGTCCGGGTTCGGCAAGGTTGCCGGTTTCGAGCAAAGTGGTTTTCATGAGGCCGAGTTCGACAACCTCGCCGCCGACGCCGTTGATCTCGACCCAGTCGCCGATGCGAATGCCGCGCTTGCCCATCAGGACGAACCAGCCGAAGAAGGCGAGCACGAAATCCTGCAGGGCGATGGTGAGAGCCGCGGTCGCGAGGCCGAGCACGGTGGATGTCTGGTGCGGCGGCCCGAAGAGGACAAGCAGGATCAGGAGGGCGCCGACGAGCTGCACGGCAAGTTCAAGGATCATGCGCAGGGTTTGCATCTGGCGACGATCGAAGGCGGCATAGGTCATCAGACGGCGGACCAGGCCGTCGCCCAGAATCATGCAGATGAGAATGAAGACGATGAGTGCGGTTGACTGAAGGATGAGATGCAGAAGAATGCGGTGCTGAAGTCGGACCTGGGCCGCCCACCTGGCGTAGACGGCGGCAAGCTGTTGCTCGGTCTGTATGCGGTCATCGTAGATGCTGAGGAGCTGGCGCTCCGCACTGCGATCGCGGATGCTGGCGAGCCTCGCGGAACGATCCGTAGCGGCACCTCCCGTGACGGGCGTCGTGGCATTGGCCTTGGCTTCGAGAGCGTTGTGCTCGCTGGTGAGCGTCCGGATGTCGGATTGCGCCTTCTGCTCCGCCTGCTGAATTAACTTGCGGCGCGACTGCTGCCTGCCCCAGGCTGCGAGGCGCCCGGCGAGCGTGCCGTAGCGCGCAACAGACAGAACGGCAATCTGGCCATCGGCGAGCGACTCGCTATCGTACTTCTTCATCGAGGCTTCATGCGCGGCAAGTTCGCTCTGAATCTGGGCGCGCTGATCGCCGGAGGCGCGGGCCAGATCCTGCTGCGCATCGGAAAGCTCATCGGAGTCGAGGCCGAGTTGGGCCTGGGCGATCTCGAGATCGGTTTCGCCGGCGGCAGGCTTTTCCGTCGCGGGCGTGGGGGAGTTTGGCGCCGGTGTGAGTTGATGGACGAGGGCTTGGTCCTGCTTGACGATTTGCTGAAGCTGATCGACTTTTTGCGATAGCTCGAGCGCTTCGCCACTCAGCTTGCGATTCTGCGCCTGGATGGTAGCCTGGCGCAGAGCTGCGGCGAAGGCCTGATCGACTTCGTGATCGGCGAGGCGCTCGGCATCACGCGCGTGTTCGGTCTCTTCGGCGGTAACGGCGAGGGGCGCCAGAGCCTGGGCCGTTTGCCAGGGGCTGAGATCGACGATGTTCCTGGGCACGCCGCCAGCGACAGGCGCCTGCCCGGGGCCACCGATGAAGGGCAGGTGGCTCATGGCATCGCGGGTGGTCCACGCAAAGACGATGCATAGAATCAATAGGGCGAACAGCAGAAGCAGAGCGGTGTCCCTGGTGCGGCGGAAGAAGCGCACGCGCAGCTTGGGCTTCGCGACAGGTGCTATAGGGGGAGACGCCATGGTGTTATTGTCACAGGTCGATCGGCGCCATGGATCGAAAAAATGGCGTTGGCGGATTTCGACTTCGCGGCATGCTCATGCAGCATCGGGGCACGTTGGGAATGCTTGCCGGATGGTTGAAGGAAGCGGAGAATGGAGCCGTGCGCGCAAGGATAAGACCGACGGCAATGCAGGCAATCGTGGCGGGAGTGCTGGCCTGCTCGTGCGCATGCAGCGTGCCACAAAGCGCGCACCCGCCACATGCGGCACCAGAACCAGAATTGCGCGTGGATATCAATCATGCAACGGTTGATGAGTTGATCAAGGTTCCGGGAATGACGCGTAGTTGGGCCGGACGTATCGTGCGCTTCCGGCCGTATCGCACCAAGCTGGACCTGGTGGAACGTGGCGTTCTCACCAGCGAAGTGTACGAGCGCATCAAGGATTACGTGATAGCTCACCGTGAGAAGCAGTGAGCGCGTAGGGCTCGTCCATGAGCGGCGGCTTCCTGCGGGTCATGTGCGACAGGAGCGAACTGAGGATGACGTACAGCGTGGGGATGAAGAACAGGTTGAGCACGGTCGAAAGCAACATGCCGCCGACGATGGTTGTGCCCACCGAGCGTCGGCCCAGGGCGCCGGCACCCGTTGCAAAGACAAGCGGCAGGACCCCGAGGATGAAGGCGAACGAGGTCATCAGGATCGGCCGCAGGCGCAGCTCGGCGGCTTCGATTGCGGCTTCTGAGATGGACCGTCCTTTGCGGCGCAGTTGCTCGGCAAACTCGACGATCAGGATCGAGTTCTTCGCGGAGAGACCGATGAGCATGACCAGGCCGATCTGGCAGTAGACATCGTTGGAGAGGCCGCGCAGGTAGACCGCGCCGAGAGCACCGAGAACGGCCATGGGAACTGCCAGCAGAATGATGAACGGCAGCGCGAAGCTTTCATACTGGGCCGACAGGGTGAGATAGACGACGAGGATGCCGAGACCGAAGATGATGAGCGCCTTGCCGCTGGATTCGATTTCGTCGAGCGTCAGGCCGGTCCATTGATAAGTCATGCCGGGCATCATGACTTTCTGTGCCAGATTGCTCCATGCTGGCGATTCCCTGCCCTGAGCTGTACCCAGGCGCGGCGGAGCCGTCGATTTCCACGGAGCGGAACAGGTTGTAGTGGGTGATGACCGGCGGCCCGGAACTGTTGGTCACGGTGACGAGATTGTCGAGCGGCACCATCTGGCCGGAGTCCGAGCGCACATAGAAGTTGTGCAGGTCTCGGGCGGTCATGCGGAAGGGCTGGTCGGCCTGCACAAAGACGCGATAGGTGCGGTTGTTGAAGTCGAAGTCGTTGACGTACTCCGACCCCATGAACACGCCGAGCGTGGTGGTGATCTGGGAGAGCGGGATGTTCATGGCCTTGGCCTTCTCGCGATCGATGGTGACCAGCACCTGGGGATCGTTGGCGGAGAAGGTGGTAAGAAGGCCGGTAAGATCTTTGCTGCCGCGGCTGGCGCCGACGATCTGGTGCGCGACGCGATCCAGGTCGGCGAGGGTGTTTCTGCCCTGGTCCTGAGCAATTCGAACTGGAAGCCGCCGAAGCTGCCGACGCCCTGGACCGCGGGAGGCTGAATCATGGCGACCAGTCCGCCGTTGGGGGCGAACATCAGCATCTGCAGCTTGGGCCCCAGGCGGGCGACGATGTCGGCCGCGGAGTGCCCCTTGCCGCGGCGCTGGTCGGCGGGTGTGGTGGAGACAAACATCATGCCGGCGTTGGAGGCGCCGCCGTTGAAGCTGAAGCCCATGACGGAGAATGCTCCAGCGATGTCCGGATCCTGGGCCATGATGGCGTTGGCGCGATCGGCGAGGGCGCCGGTGTATTCAAGCGAAGAGCCCGGAGGCGCCTGAACGATTACCATCAAGTACCCCTGGTCTTCCTGAGGGATGAAGCCGGTGGGAACGTGCGTGTACATCCAGACCGTTGCGGCCAGGCCGGCAAAAAACAGCAACAGAAGCACGTAGCGGATTCGCAGGGCGACGTGAATGGTACGAGCGTAGGTGCGGCCCATCCAGCTGACGGTGGCATCGGCGCCGTGAATGAAGCCGGCAAAGGCGCGCGACAAGGGCCGGATGTGCAGGAAGTCCAGCTGGTGAGGACGTTCTTCTTCGCCGCGCAGGAACATGGCCGACAGGGCCGGCGAGAGGGTGAGCGCGTTGAAGGCCGAGATGGCGATGGAGAACGCGATGGTCAGCGAGAATTGCCGGTAGAGAATGCCGGTAGTTCCGGGGAAAAATGACACCGGCACAAACACGGCGATGAGGACGAGCGAAGTGGCAATGACGGCGCTGGTGACTTCGCCCATGGCGTGCGAGGTGGCTTCGTGCGGGTCAGAGTGCTCCATGGCGATGTGGCGCTGCACGTTTTCGATGACCACGATCGCGTCGTCGACCACCAGTCCGGTAGCCAGCGTGATGCCGAAGAGAGTGAGGGAATTGATGGAGAAGCCGAAGAGCTTGATAAACGCGAAGGTGCCGATCAGTGAAACGGGAATGGTAACGGCGGGGATGATGGTGGCGCGCCAGTCGAGCAGGAATAGCGAAGATGACCAGGATCACGATGACGATGGCTTCAGCCAGCGTGACCATCACTTCGCGAATCGAGTCGCCGACAACGGTGGTCGAGTCGAAGGCGACAGCGTATTCAAGACCGGGAGGAAAGCTCTTGGAAAGCTCCTTCAATGCAGCCTTCGCCTGGGCATCGACGTCGAGGGCATTGGCGGTGGAAAGCTGCTGCACGCCGATGCCCTGGGCGATGTGGCCGCTGTATTTCAGGTTCGAACTGTAGTCTTCAGAGCCGATGACGGAGTGTCCGACATCCTTCAGTTTGACCAGGCCGTTGGGACTGTTCTTGATGATGATGTTGTCGAATTGCGCGGGATCGCTCAACCGGCCGACGACGCGTACTGGAACCTGGAAGGCTTGCGTCGAGTTGGCAGGCGGCTGGCCGAGCTGGCCGGCGGGAATTTCGACGTTCTGCTCCAGCAGCGCATTGACCACGTCGTTGGCGGTAAGACTGCGCGCCGCCAGACGCACCGGGTCGAGCCAGATGCGCATGGCGTATTTGCGTTCGCCGAAGATCATAACGTCGCCGACGCCGGGGACGCGCTTGAGGGCGTCCTTCACGTAGACGTCGAGGTAGTTGGAGATGAATTCGTTGGAGTAGCGGCCATCGCGGGTGAAGAAGCCGGCGCCGAAGACGAAGTTTTCGCTGACCTTGATGAATCGTGATCCCGGCCTGATTCACGGCTGCAGGAAGGCGGCCCTCGACGCTGGCAACGCGGTTCTGTACGTCTACGGCGGCGATGTCCAGGTCGTAGCCGGTCTTGAAGGTGACGGTGATCGTGCTGGTGCCGCTGTTGGTGCTCGAGGAGTTGATGTAGCGCATCCCCTCGACGCCGTTGATCGCCTCCTCAAGCGGGATGGTTACGGCCTTCTCCACCGTATCGGCATTGGCGCCCACATAATTTGTGGTAACCGAGACCTGCGGTGGCGCCAGCGTGGGGTACAAGGCGATGGGAAGATTGGGGATGCAGACGGCGCCGGCCAGTATGATGAGCAATGCGCAAACGGTGGCGAAGACCGGCCTGCGTATAAAGAAATCGACAAACAAAGTAAGCCTTCCTTCCCTAGGTTGACAGCGGGCGCGTATTGCTCGATCTTCTGACCGCTTTTCGCCGGAGAACTGCGTCGGCCGCCACGGTTCAAGCGCCCAGCGGCATCACCGGCATGTTGTTCACCAGGAACTGTGTGCTCGACACAATGACGCGGTCGCCGGCATTCAGTCCCGAGGTGACAGAGTAAGAATTGCCCACGGTGTCTCCCAGAGTTACGGGGGTCTGGCTGGCAAAGAAGTGGCCGTTCTGCTGCTTGGCCAGGAAAACAAAACTCTGGCCGCCCTGGCGCGTGACAGCCAGCACCGGCACGACCGCCATGGGCGTCGTGCTCCACACCACGCGAGCGCGCACGAGTTGTGAGTTACGCAGCATCTGGGGCGCGATATGTACCGGGGCCTTCACGAGAATCCCCTGCAGCGTGCTATCGACCTGCGGGGAGAGGAAGTCGATCCTGGATTTCTCCAGCAGTTTGCCGTCGGTGTCGAGCAGATCGACCTCGAGACCGGGGCGAACCTGGGAAGCGCGCTCGGTGGGAACGTAAATATAGGCTTCGAGATCCTTGTTCTCATCCACCGTGGTCAACATAGTCGTCGAGGAAACATAATCGCCGACATGCACGGGGATGTCTCCGACGACCCCATCAAAGGGCGCACGAATGCTGTAATAGGCCAGTTGCTCTTCCTGGGTTTTGCGCGAAGCTACCGCAGACTCGTAATCAGCCTTGGAGTTGTCGTAGGCCTGCTGTTCCTGGTCCATGACATCGCGGCTGATGATGCCCGCCGCGAAGAGCTTCTTCTGGCGGTCGAGTTGCAGCGTGTTGTAGTCGAACACAGCTTTTTTCTGGCGCTCGGTGGCGAGCTGAGAATCGACCGAAGCCTGCTGGTGAAGCGGGTCGATCTGCATCATCACCTGGCCGGCCTGGACGTGATCGCCGGAACGGACCTCGATCTGCGTGAGGCGGCCATCCACCTGCGGCTGCAGGGTGGCGGAGCGACGGGATTTGATGGTAGCTACGTACTCACTGCTTTGGGGGACGGGTGCCATGTCTACGGCCACCGTCTGAACCGGCATCGCCTGCATGCCGGCCGCAGCCGCTGCCGGAGGCGCGGCTTTCTTTTCACAGCCTGTGACGGCCAGGCCCAGAATCATTGAACCAAGTACGACCATGCATTTCAACGCGGTAATCCTCACTTACTGTTGACTGTGTATACGGCGCGTAGCGGCGGGCCGTTCCCGCTTGCGCGGGTTTCACCCTCAAAGTGCCGCGCGGTTCGATCTTACAGCGCTGCCGGGGTTTTCGCCTGTGAGGAGAAGACGATCATCCTGTACTCCTCATAACAAAAACGATTGAGCGGGTCTGACTCATCTGACGAGCGGGACTCATCCATTGTCGCAAATAATTCGCTTTGGCAGGGAGCCGGGGCCGACTTGGATGGGGGGCGGTCAGGCGCTATCCCGCTGCAAAGTGAAGGGATTAAAGTCCGTATGCCGGTCGAAGACGTCTATTCCTTCCGCTGCTTTTAACCGATTGACTACAAAATAGGTTATCGGCGTAGCGACGACCTCTACGGCCACCTTGATCAGGTAGGAAGACACGACCATTCGAAGCATCATAGGGATGCTCTGGGTGCCGGCGAAGGCGATGAAAACGATGACCGCCGTGTCGACAGCCTGGCCGGTCACTGTCGAGCCGACGGTGCGGGTCCAAAGCCAGCGGCCGCCAGTGAGCAACTTCAGCTTGGCCAGGGTGTAGCTGTTGGTGAATTCACCCGCCCAGTACGCGACGAGGCTGGCCAAAGCAAACCGCGGAACCAACCCGAAGACGGTCGCATACGCCTCCTGGCTGTGCCACTCGGGGGCCGGCGGCAGAGCGACCGCGACTTGCCCCATGGCCGCCAGCAGAAGCATCGAGAAAAAGCCGAGCCAGATGGCGCGACGCGACGCTCCATACCCATAGACCTCGGTGAACACGTCGCCACATATATAGGTGAGTGGAAACAGGAATTCAGCAGCGCTGGGGCGGAGCCAGCCAATCTGGCAGATTTTTGGTCCGACCAGGTTTGAGATCATCAGCACGACCACAAAACCCAGGGTCATCAGGTCCAGATAGCGGTAGCGGCGCATCACTTTTGAGGATAACGCACGAACGGATCGCCGGCCTCGTCGCGTCCGGAGCAGCCGAGGAATCGGCGGGCGCCGCAGTTTGAAGCGTTGACACCCTTCATCTGCATTACGCCATAAAACGAAAGCGCCCTCCAGGAGGACCGGAGAGCGCTTTCGTTTTTGTTGTTGGTGATTTTAGTCGTCGAGGTCAGCCGTCGCGGGTGCCGGGCGGTTGAACTCGCTGGGCGGGCGAACGGTCTTCTCGCCGGGATAGGGCCGGGTAAACCCGGTCGACATGTACCAGTTCAGATGGTTGACGGTGTCTGGATCTTCGGAGTCGGGCTTGGTCAGTTTTCCGGCGAAGATCTGCGACTTCTTCTTGAGCCAGGCGGCCCTCAGGGCCTTGACTGCGGGGCTTTCGGTCGTCCTGGCCGCGCTGGCCGGCTTGACGGCGCTGGTTGTGACGCCCTGGTTCAGGGGAACTTCGTTGGCCACGTGGTTCCACGGCTTGAAGTTTTCCGCAGGTACGGGACCCTCGACGAAAGCTGTCTTCATGGGCGACGCCACGAGGTCGAACTGGTTCATGGGCGGCAAACCGAGGATCTGTTCGATCGTCCGCGTCATGTTGACCTGCGTGTAGTAGGTGTGGTCGGCGGCGGTTCTGTTTTGCACCGCGTAGGGGCTGACGATATAGCCGGGGCTGCGGTGACCGTCGATGTGGTCGACGCCGTTCTGCGCGTCATCTTCCTCGACGAAGATCGCCGAGGAGGACCACACGTTGCTGTGGCTGATGTAGTCGATGATGCGCCCCACGGCCAGGTCATTGTCGGCCTGTTCGGCGTCCACCGTTGGCGGACCGCCGGTGTGGTCGCACATCACCCAGAGAATGCTCAACGTGGGCACGGTACCTGCGGCGACGTCATTCCTGAAGTCCTGCAACCAAACATCGACGCGGAACTGGTCAGGAATACCCAGATCGAACTGCGGGAAGTTCGGGATCAGGTGGTCATAAACGGCCGGGATCGAGGACTGCGCCTGGACCGTGTTCTGGTAGTACAGCGTCTTCTCAAGCCCGGCCTCGAATTTCTGCGAGTCGGAGTAGAACTGGCTCCAGCTCGGCTCCGCGGTCGACCCGCTGGGCTGTTTGAAGGTGTCGTTCTCGACGTATTCGCCGTAGATCTTCACCGGCAGGCCGTGGGCTGCGGCTTCCGAGAACAGGAATCCCTTTTTCTGATAGGCGAGAGCATCGCCGGCGTTCCCGCCAGGATAGCTGCGGACCCAGTCAGGCGACTGGATATCGTCGGCATAGGGCGCCAGGGCTTCGGTGATCCACTGATGACCGTCCGCCGACTGGCGGCTGGGGTCGTAGAAGTTGTCGAAGAGAGGGAAGCGCTTCACCAGTTGGTGCACGTTGGGCGTGTCCTTGCCGCCGAACACCGCCAACGAGGGGTCGCCATCGCCGGCGGCCACATCGCCCAGAATCTGATCATAGGTGCGGTTTTCACGGATGATCAGAAACACGTGCTTGATCAGCGAAGGATCGCCGATCTTCCGCGGGAGTGCCACCGGATTGTTATCCGGTGTGCCGCCGGAGGCAGACTTGATGTTCTCGGTCAGATCCCAGTGGTTGTTTTCAAAAACCTGCTTGGTCATCGCGTCCAGGGTCTTGGTATTGGGCACGGGGACGATGCTGACGGTGCCGTTGTCCTGGTGGGTGTTGTAGCCCGTGACGCCGTGGTCGGTCTCGAACGAATACCGGGCGCCGATGCCCTTGTCGTTGGCAACAATGAGCACGTCCCCGGACGGGTCCAACACCACCGAACTGGGCGCATAGGCTACCGGGATCATGCCCTTGACGGGCTTCGTGTCGCCGCTGCTGAGGTCGACGACCGCGATCGCGTTGGCGTTGTAAAGCGCCACGTAGGCGATGCCTTTTCTGGCATCGACTGCGATCGAGTCTGGCGCCGCACCGTAAGCCGCCTGGCGATGGCCGGGCACTGCGATCGGCAGGCCAAGGTCGATGGTCCGGAGGACTTCGTTGGTTCCCGTGTTGATGACCGAGATGGTATCGCTGTAGGTATTGGCGACCAACAAGTGGCTTCCGTAGAACGCCATCCCGGTCGGGTGCAGGCCGGTCTCGATAGTTGCGGTTACCTTCATCGAGGCCAGGTCAACGACCGAAACGGTTCCGGTAATCGAAGCGCCAATCACCGGGTCGGCGACGATTTCAGTGCCGGCAGAGTTGATCTGGAAGTCCGCCTCGGTCGCGGCCCGGCCACCCTCGTTGCTGACGTAGGCGGTCTTGCCGTTGCTATCGATCACGATGCTGTGCGGCGCGTTGCCGACGCGGATCTGCGTACCCTGGGTTGGCGGGGTTGCGCTCAGGTCGATCTTGGCGAGGGTATCGTTCTGGTTCAGCAGGGCGTAGGCGCTTTTGCCGTCCTTTGATACCGCGACGCCGCCGGGATAAGAAGTTCCCGCGCTATAGAACGAGCCGCAGGGGTTGGCATAGGCGGCCGGCGGGCTGTTCGGAAAGCATTGGATGAAGGAATTGTTGGGCGGAACGCTGACCTGGACATCGTCGCTCAGCAAGCCCTGTGGAGAGACATTGGCGATGGTGACGTGGCTGCTGTCCTGGCTGAAGACCAGGTACTTGCCATCGGCCGAATAGGTGATGCCGGAGTAGCTGCCGCTCGGATCCTGTCCGAAAGGAAGGTAGTTTTGAAGGACAACGCCGGTTTGGGTATCGAACACCTCAACGGCTCCGTTGCCATCGGATGCCGACGTGCCCATGGTGAGGACGGCGGCGGTGTGGGTGCGCAGATTGGGGTCCAGCGCGATCGCCTTGGCGCGAACCCGGATACCGAGGTCGACCTGAGTGCCGGCCGGGGTGATGATCTGGCCATCGCTGACCACCCACGAGCCGTTCGTCTGCGGGCCGGTGACATAGGTCGGGAACGGCACAGACTGGGCAAGCGCCGGAACGGTTAGCCCCGTCGCCAACAGGCCGGCGAGCGGATGCAGTGATCTTATCCTGGACTTCTTTCGAGACGCTTTTTGGGACATTTGTCCTTCTCCTTCAGGCTTTTAGTCACGCAATCGGAATCGGAGGCACAACGTGATATCGATTCAGGAAGCGGGAAATGGGGGACGTAGTAGATAGCGGCGAGTGACCAGGCATGCGGCACTCACGGGCCAAGTGTAGGAGTGCGCAAAATACGCCAGCATTACGGGGGGATTACATTTTTGTAATCTCGTGAATGCGAGGTGAATAAAGTTTGCCCGCGGACCGCGGTGTCGCGCGGCCGACTGTCACCCCGCAGCTTGCGACCCTCGCAAAGGCTGCTGTGACCGCGAATCTCTGCTCGTAACTATCAGGCCAGGCGGGACTTTGAGCAGGCCCAGGATTAAGCGTCCGGACCTTCAGGGACGAGAGCGCGCAGGGGTCCGAGCCAGGGCTCGTAGCGTCGCCAGCGCTCCACCGAAGTGCGATAGATCGGCTGCCGGGCCTGCCATTTGCTAGGGGTTCTGACTGGCCGCGGATTGCTTTCGGGGCGCAGGCACGAATCGTGCCAGGTCAGGCCGCTGGCGGCGATGATGCGCCGGATTTCCGGTTCCGGCGCGCGGGTGAGGGTCTCGTAATCGACCTCGATGAACCGATCCGCCGGCAGGACGCTCCGCCAATGGCGCATGAGTCGCTGGTAGCCGCGGATATAGGTGACCAGTTCGGCGCCTCCGGTCGGAAACGGCAGGCTTGGATGGAAATGAGTTTGATGGATCGACAGCGCGGTGTCGACCGCAGCGCGGCGGCAATGGATGATCGTCGCGCGGGGGAACGCCAAGTGGATCAGTCCGGCCCAGAGGAAGTTGAACGGCATTTTGTCGGTAACGCGCGGCCGACCTGGGCGCGAGCGCGCGCAGCAGGCTGAGATAGTCTGATGCCGCCTGAGCGAGAAACGGGGTTTCGGTCCGGTCGGAGCCGGAGCTCAGCCATGCCACCCCGCGCTCGTTCCAGAAATGCAACTCGCCGCCAGCCGTGACGTCGGGATGCATGGAAATGATCTGCTCTACGAGCGTTGTGCCGGAGCGAGGCATGCCGAGGATCAGGATCGGGGTCGCATCGCGGTTGCCGAGTTCGGGCGCCAGCGCTGTCAGTTCGGGTTTGAACCGGGCGATAAGGTGGTCGATCTGGAGGGAGAAGGTGTTCGAGTCGAATGAGGAAGCCCCCCGTCGAACGACGTCGGCGGCGTCGAAATGCTCCATCGCCAGGGCGAAGTCGCCCAGATCCTCCGCCGCCTTCCCGATGGCCAGGTGCACGCGCATGCGCTGTGCCGCTTCCAGTCCCGGCGTGGCAATGGCAGCCTCCATCGCGTCAAGCAGGCCGTCGTCCTGACTGGCGACGGTGCGACACCGGACCAGATCGTAGTAGCTTCCTGCCAGGAGCGGCGCGATCTGGATTGCGCGTTGGAAGCAGTCGCGGGCCTCATCGAAACGACCATACTCCGCAAGCAGATTGCCGAGCAGGTCATGCGCCATGGCGTTCCCCGGGTCGAGTGCCAGGGTCTGGCGCAGCACCTCTTCGGCTTCCGGATTGCGATCCTGGCTCAGCAGCGCCCGCGCCTTGCCAAGCCGGCCAAAAGCGGTCTTGCCTCCGGTCGCCGCCGCGCGGCGGAAGCAGCCGATCGCCTCATTCCGATGGCCCAGTGTGTAGACCAGGGCGCCGGCTCGAAACCACGCTTCGGTCAGGGTCGGGACGAGTTCCGTGGCGCGGTGGTAGGCCGCGATCGCTCCACCGAAATCGCCCAACTTTTCCAAGGCGATGGCCAGGCGGAAATATGCATCGGCGTAGTGCGGATTGCCGGCAATGGCTCGCTTCAAAACCGCGACAGCTTCCCCAAGGCGGCCGACCTCGAGGAAGGCGAGGCCGAGATCGTGCTGGATCATCGGATTGGACGGCTGCAGCAGCGCGGCGTCGCGCAAGGGTCTGATCGCGTCGGCTGGCTGCCCGGCCGCAAGCAGTTCAGTGGCTAACGCAAGCAGAATCGTCACCTGCTGTGCCGCGGCTGGGTTTGGAAACTGGGTCATGGCGCGAACCTGGGATGAACCTGTCGCGAGGCCATCGGAATGGCCAGCGAAATCGTCACCTCATCATAAACGCGCCACGCGGACGATCCCGCGAGAGTCCATTCTGTGCGCCAACGCGTTCGGCGCCATCCAGAAGCATCCTGATGCAGTGCAGCAAATTCTGTAACTGCGCGGCTCCATTCTGAATGTCAATCCTTTTTATCCGGTCGAAAGCCGTTTTGGGGCAGCGCTCCAATTAACACGGGAGCAATGTGGATCAATAGATAATCCGGGCGGGTGGTTCTGTTCCTGAGGACTATCAAATCTGGCTGGTGCAACTCTTACTATGGCGAGGGTCTTTGTTCAATAAGGTGAGTATTTCCGTCTGCGGGGTCTCGAGCAAGTGCGATCAAAGGCATCACTCCGGCGTTGCGCAACCCGGCTTGGACGCTCTCGGAGGTCCAGGGACTGGGGACGGCAGCATGAGGTGCATTGGGCGCCGGCGAGTTCAAGCGTCAGCCCTGGGTGGGCAATGAAGATCCTGATCATCGAGGACGAGGTAAAAACTGCCAAGTTCCTCCAAAAGGGACTTGGTGAGGCGGGCTATGTCATTGATGTCGCGACAGATGGCCTGGAAGGCTTGCACCTGGCCCTGGAGGTCGACTTTGACCTTGTCATTCTTGACGTCATGTTGCCGGCTCTGGACGGGTGGCAGGTATTAGCCCGTTTGCGGGAGGCGGACAGACGGATGCTGGTTCTCGTTCTCACCGCGCGGGACGCCGTACATGAACGTGTGCACGGTTTTGAATTGGGGGCGGACGATTATCTGGTAAAGCCCTTCGCCTTTTCCGAACTCCTCGCCCGGGTGCGCTCGCTGCTGCGCCGCTCAGCCTACCGAACCGAGGAAACCATCCGGATGGCCGATCTGGAAATTGACTTGTCGCGTCACCGCGCCAATCGCGCCGGCCATAAGCTCGACCTGACTGCAAAGGAGTTTCTGTTGCTGACTCTTGCTGGCGCGCCGCGCCGGCGAGGTGCTGTCCCGGACGCAGATCGCCGAAATGGTCTGGGATATGAACTTCGACAGCGACACGAACGTTGTCGATGTGAATGTGCGCAGATTGCGCAGCAAAGTGGACGATCCCTTCCCGGTCAAATTGATTCGCACCGTCCGCGGCGCCGGCTATGTCCTTGAAACCGGACAGTAGCGCGCCGGCGGCCGCGCCGCGCCTGCGCAGGACCCTTGCCTTCCGCCTGACCGCGGCCTACTCGCTGGCGGGCCTCCTGCTGGTTCTGCTGGCCACGGCCAGCCTCTACATGGTGCTGCGCGACAGAACTGGACAGAAGCACGGACCAGTTTCTTGCCGACAAGCTACAGGTCTTGCGCACCATGCTGCGGGATCGTCCCGAACGACGAGGATGGGCTGCGAGAAGAGATTGAACTGGAGTCGGCAGCCCGTCGGTATGAGCATTTCTACATTCGTCTTCTCGACCAGCATGGCGTGCCAATCCTTACGACGCCGGGGATGGCGCGAGCAATTGGACCTGGCAGAACTTGCCAGTCGAACCCGCAGCCGCCCAGAACGCTCGATCTCGATGGCGGGGAGAGACGGGCAGCAATTTCGCGTCAGCGTCGCCGCCGCGTCGGTCGGCAAACCGCCAACAAGCAGCGATACGATTCAAATCGCCATCGATATCTCTCAAAAGGAAGTAGTTGCTGAGGCGATACCGATTCTGGTTCTGGGCCATACTCCTGGTGACTTCGGTCCTGTTTCCCCTGGTTGGATACCGGATCGCGCGCCACGGCATCCGCCCCGTCGAAGAGATCGCCGCAACCGCGCGAACGATTACATCGACTAACCTGCGGGAACGGATCCGGGCGGACGGTTATCCATTTGAACTCGCGTCGCTGGCGGGGACCTTCAATGAGATGCTGGACCGTCTTGAGGAATCCTTCGAGCAGATCTCCAGATTCTCAGCCGATATCGCGCACGATCTGCGGACACCGGTCAACAATATTCGCGGCGAAGCCGAAGTGGCTCTGGCACGGGCGCGGACCGTCGATGAGTACCGCGATGTGCTGGAGTCTTCATTGGAAGAAACGGTTCGTCTTTCGGATTTGATAGGCGACCTGTTGTTTCTCGCCCGCGCCGAACGCCCCCTGTCCCATGTGCACCGGCAAAGAGTCGATGTGGATGATCTGCTCAATGTTGTGCGCGAATACTACGAGGCCACAGCTTCGGACGGCGGGATATCTCTCGTCACTGTCCCCGGCGCCGAGCCCATCACTGCCGAGTGGGATCGCGCTTTGATGCTGCGAGCATTGAGTAACCTGGTTTCAAACGCCATCGCACATACGCCCCGCGAAGGCTCGGTGACCCTGGCGGCATATGCCACGGAGGGGGAGATATTTGTCAAGGTCTCCGATACGGGCATCGGCATTCCCGCCGAAGCAGTGCCCAGGGTATTCGACCGCTTCTTCCGCGTGGATCCTTCGCGCTGCAAGAGTTCGGGCGGGACGGGGCTGGGGCTGGCAATTGTGCAGAGCATCATGACTCTTCACGGCGGCAGTGCCGAGATCAGCAGCGAGTTTGGCCGGGGAACCTGTGTCACTCTCCGCATGCCCGAGCAGGCAACTATTTGAAGCTCGCGGCCCATTGCGGGGGGCGATACCTTTCGTTCCCGGGAGAATCTCGCCCACTTACAGGCTCGCGGACCTATTCACGATAGCGGATCAGTGCGTCGTCTAATCCTTGCTTGAGGGGGCCGAGCCAACGCTCGTAGTTCCGCCACTGCGAGACCCCGTCGCGGAAGATGGGCTGACGAACCTGCTCCGCGCTCGGCGTGCAGACGGTGCGTACCGTCTTGTAGAACTCTACGCAGGCTGGTTCGAATGGAAGGGCGCAAAACTCAAGGATTTCTCGCACTCGGATCCGGCTCTCGGGGGCCTTGTGACCCTCAAGGGCTGAAACGAAGCAATTCCTGCGTCCCGCCTGAAGGCGAGAACAGACTAGCGGCCAAACGGAACCACTTGACGGCTCGCTGCAACTACAGCGAGCCGTCTTTTCTTTCGTGTACCGCGAGCGAGCGCTCGAATTTGATCAGACCAAGATCCCTCAGCACGTTCCACACCCGGGTTGCGCTCTCCTCCGGGGTTTCTATCGAGGAATCGATGATCAATTCCGGGGCCAGAGGCGGCTCATAGGGATCCGAAATTCCAGTGAAATGCGCGATCTCTCCACTCAGTGCCTTTCGATAGAGGCCCTTGGCATCCCGAGCTATAAGGACACTCAGCGGGCAGTCCACATAGACTTCAACAAAGCCGTCGATTGCCAGCCGCAGCTCTTGCCGGATGCTTCGGTAGGGCGAGATTGCAGCGACTATGGCGATAACGCCGTTGCGAGACAGCAATCCTGCAACGTAGCCGATACGCCTGATGTTTTCATCGCGATCTTCTCTGCTGAATCCAAGCCCTTTGCATAGATGCTTTCTCATCTCATCGCCGTCAAGCCGTTCGACGCGAGCCCCGTGCATCCGGAGCCATTCTTCCAGGAGGGAGGAGATCGTCGTTTTTCCCGCTCCCGACATTCCAGTAAGCCAAACCGTAAACCCGTCGTGCTTTTCCTCCGTCACAACTCCTCCGCTCCCCATAGCCTAGCGATCCTAAGTTAAAGGAAGATCTCTTGACATAAGTAAGTCGGGAGAGAGAGTCACGGCGCAACCGGGAGGCGCCGGGATAAACGAGGCGCTAGAGAATGTTTACGGCCCGCGCCGCCAGCAGTGCCACCGTCGCAAATGAAATGAGCGCCTGAATCATCATTAGCACCTTCGCCCAGGAAGACAATACCGGGGAGTCAGTCGGGGAGAATGCGGTGCTGGTATTAAAAGCAAGAAACAAGTAGTCCACGAATCCCGGCCTCCAGTCTTGCTGCCCCATATCATGTCTTGCCTGGTGACCGAGCGTCATCTGAGGAAACAAAAAGGCCCCCTCCGTATGAACTCCGCGTAATTCCCGCGCGTGGGGGCCGCCGGCATCGAGCCGCCAGTACCACGAAGCGAACACGAGAATGTTCGTGATCCACAAAGCAGATGCGGAGCGCAACAAGTCCTGCGGCGACTCTTTGTGCAATGGAAGAGCGGCAATCAGCAGGCCGAGTGACCAGATCATGTCGAGAGTTACGATCGAAGTCAACAGGTATCCAAGCGTCTTGTTGAGCTTAACCAATCCGCGTCGGCGCGCCCATACCGTGGGAATCAGCAACACTCCCACGACAGTGATGAGCAGCCAGTCAGGGCCCAGGGACAGCGATTCCGGAAGAGCCAGACGTAGTCCGCCGACCGCAAGCAGAGCGAGCATTGCAGGCCAGCGTGGCTCTAGACGTTTGGTCACATGATTAGTGTGTTTTTCCATCGTGCGTATCTGCTCGCGGGGCAATCCACCATATCCATCAATGAACTCGACGGTTCCGCATTCCTATTGAAGCATAGGTGTCGATTTCCTGGGGGCAGGGATAATCTTCAAGGATGCGGTCAAAGTCCGGGGTCTGAATACAGCCGTCGGCCCATTTAAGACGGAGGCGTCGCCGAAACCAGTCCTGCTTGATCCGTCTTCGCGCGAGCGTTTCGCACCTGGCGGCTGACAGGCGGTCCTCAGCCTTGGTATTTCAAAGCATTCGGCCATAAGGTACATCAACGATGGGGGAACGAGCTACAGCTTCTTCCGCTCTGCCGACCTCAGAATTTGGCGATGAGGCTGATGCCACCAACCAGTAGCAGACCGCCGATGATTCGGCCAATGTTGAGTGGGTGAGGTTGCATCCGGAACCAACCGAAATGATCAATTAGTAGCGACGCGATGAGGGCGGCGGTTACGGTGAACCCTACAAACGCCCCGGCACCCACTTTATTAACCAGTGTTAGGCCGGCGTATACTTGTACCGCTCCGACCAACCCTCCGGCCACAGCCCACCAGGGTAATTCTGCCAAGTCCTTCTGAGATGGCAATGGGTGGGGATGCATCAAGGATGCACCGGCGAAAAAGAACGTAATGAGTGCGAACGAGATGGCCGACGCCAGCCAGGGATTCACGACGTGCTTGTTGAGTTGACCGTTCATGGCTGCGCCGCAACTCTGCAGCGCGCCTCCCAGGATGATGAAGGGGATAATCCATCCGGCATTCGCATTCATGGGGCTCTCCTTGTTTCTAGCGCTGTCCAACAAGCATCTGCATCAGGATCGCTCCGCCCAGCGCGGCAAAGAGCGCCAAAGGCATGGCGACGGAGCCGACCTTGAGAAACTTCCAGAAGCTCACATCGAGCGTGTCTCCGCCCGTTCCATCACGGGAATCCTTGCGAAGCGCAAGCAGCCAAAGGATCGTAGCCAGCGATCCGGTGACCGACAGATTGGGGCCGAGGTCCACGCCAATCATGACCGCGTTCGCCATCAGCCCCTTCGTGTTGGCTGCCTGTATCGTCCCGCCTGCGATGAGCCCAAGGGGCAAATTGTTCACGATGTTGTTTGCTATGCCCACGGTAAAACCGACAAGGGTTGCGCCTGTGTTCTGGCCGAGATTTGACGCCCAGGCGAGCCACTGCTGTGTCAGGCCCAGTGCACCTTGACTCTCGACCGCATCGACCATCACAAATAACCCTGCGACCAACAATAAGGTTGCCCAGCTAATTTCGCGAGCCAGACGAATCGGATTGCTCCGCGCCTTGACAGAGACCACCGCTGTTATCACCAGTGCTGCTAAGCACGTTGGCATTCCCAAGTCCTTTTTCATAGCGGAAGCTGTCAAAAGCACTGCGATCATCAAAGCGAGTCCGGCGAGAACTAGCTTTCCATTTCCGCTCAGTTCCACGTCTTCAACTTCACACGCGATGCTCTTGGAGAGTTCGTCGCGAAACAGAAGACGCATGACGAGAAAGGTCACGACGATCGATAACGCGGAGGGCACGCCGAAGTCTGCGAGCCATGTTCCCAGCGGCGGCATTCCGGTATGAAAGACCACCAGGTTTGCCGGATTTGAAATGGGTAACACGAAGCTTGCGGCGTTTGCAATCAGCGCGCAGGCGAACAGGTACGGGAGCGGCGCAACTTTTGCTTTTCGCACCGCCGTCAGAATCGCCGGCGTCAGCACAACCGCAGTGGCATCATTCGACATAAGGATAGTCACCAGGGTGCCCACGCAATACACCAACAGGAAAAGACGCGAACAGCTGCCATTGGCTCCTCGCACCGCAACCGAGGCCACCCAGTCGAATACACCTTGTTCCCTAGCCAGTTCGCTGAGAAGCATCATGCCGATGAGAAATAAGTAGACGTCGGCGCCCTTGCCGACGGCCTGCCCCGCCAACTTGAGGGGCACGAGCCGCAGCCCGATCAATAGAAGCGCCCCACCTGAGATCCACCAAACTTCACGGATTCCGCGCGGACGGATCAGCATCAGCAAGATGCTGACGCCGACAATCAAAGGCAGAACAATGTGCGCGATCTCGGTCGGAATCATCACCACTTCTTCCCGTTCTTGTTTGGTCCGAGCTGAGTGCCGAGCAGCCCATGCTCGGGCCACGCTTCCAGCGCGTTGTCCTGATCGCGATCAACCCGCTCTCGCTCCCTGCGACCTCCGCTCGCCAGACGAATTTCATCGGTAGCGACGTTGCCGTGCGCATCCTCGATCGAAACCTTCAAGGACTGGATGCCTTCGTCGGGAAAGGAACAGTCTGCCTCCCAGACATGGCTGTTATCGATCCGCGTCATAAGAACATAGTGGCCGTCCAGATGAGCGGTTGCTTTCACCGCCTCGGCGCGGCCCCAGAACTTCGCCCGTACCCTCATAGTTTTTTGGGGCGGTTGACTTGACTTGGTCAGCAAGCGCTCATCGCTTGGAGCAGTGATAATCACGACTGGCAGTTTTCCCAACTCAACAAATCGCCAGCTCACAACATCGCCATCAATGTTGGTCAAGGAGTAGCCCACCGGACCTTCTTCAATCTGTCCCGTGGAGCGCGTGGCGGAGTACAGCGTCCGGCCGTCGTTCGCAATCTCGTTGTAGTGTGTATGCCCCATATCGATCAGTCGAACATCGAACCTTTGAACCACCTCCATTAACTCCATGCCACCGACCTTCAGATCGCTTGGATAGCAATGCAGAAGTAGTACCTTGTCCTGCCCGGCATTGGTCGCTATTTGCAACTCGTGCTTCAGCCAATTAAGCTGACCTGCGCTTACTGTGAACGACGCTGGGTGCGGCACATCGAACGCATTCATCGCGACAAAGCGCAGGGAGCCGACCGTGAACGCGTAATGGGTCTGAGCCGACATCGCCTCCAAGAAGTTCTCGAAACTCTCTTCATGAACGTCGTGGTCGCCAACGATGGCGCACCATGGCACATGGAGCCGGTCGAGCTCTCTGCGCGCTACCGCGTAAGCAGCACGGCTGCCATCGTCGGCGACGTCTCCCGGCAGGAAGACGAAGCTCACCGAACTGGCAAATACGCGGTTGACCTCATTCACAATATCCGCCAGATCGAGATGGTTCTGCTCGCCCGCCTTGGTCATGTGAAGATCGCCGAGATGGACCCAGCTGATGATGCCGGCAGCATCCGGCGATTGGGGTTGAAAAGGGCGCTTCAAGGCAAGCGTGTTCACGCTGGGAACTCCTGTGTGAGTATAGGGGAAGAAGGATCGCTATCAGGATCATGGCGTTCTGGCAGAGTCTCGGGAATAGCTATCCACAACAAGACAAATGCAAGTGCAGCTATCGCTCCCAAAGATAAAAACGATATGCGGTAGCTGAAATGTTGAATCAGCTCTCCCCCGAATGTGTTACTGAGAGCGGCGCCCACCCCAACCGCAGTTGCGAGGCTGCCCTGCACGAGATTGAACCGACCCGTAGCGCGCGTTCTATCTGCGACTACGAGGATTGAGACGACGACAAAGATCGCGTTCGCCACACCATCCAGCATCTGGATAGCGATCAAGCTCCAGTCATTCTGTGTGACGGTATACAGAACTGCCCGGATCGGCAGGACGCCGAACCCTAGCAGTAGCAGCGGCTTTCTGCCATGCACGTTTGCAAACCGTCCGATGACCGGGGCGAAGCACATGATGATAACTTGCGTGACGATGATACAGGCCGACATGAAAGGAGCGGCAGTAGCCCGCGCACCGTGCGATAGCATCTCACCGAGTTGCGGCAGCATAGCCGCATTGGCAAAGTGAAAGAGGAACGCGCAGACGAGAAAGACCAGCAGGACCCGATCTCCGAAGAGCGTATGCAGAACGGAGGCTCTCACCGAGACTTCCTTGCCGTCTACCTGTTTCGCCCCGCCTCGCGCAAGATCATAGTCGATATCGTTGCTCTTGATGGCTCGGATAGCGAGTACAGTCGGGATGGTAAGTATCGCTGCCGTGATGAAGATAGCCCGGTTTCCAAAGAAACGACTCATGCCTGCGATCAGTAGCGCACAGGCCACGTTTCCGGCGGAGTTGAAGGACTGGTTCTTACCGAATTGACGATCGAAGAAGCTCACCCCGACAATACCCATCGTGACCGCGGCCAGGGTCGGCCCAAGAAACGGTCCCGCGGTACCGATTAGCACTTGGGATGTGTAGACCGCCCAGGGAGAGGCGGTAATACTGAGCAGTACCGCTCCCAAAGCGAGCACTGCGCATGCGAGTGCGAGGATTAACCTTTTCGATCGGAGTTGATCGACAATCGCACCAGCCGGAATTTGCAGCGCAACCGTGACAATGCCGCCGATGGTCAACGCTATCCCAACGCGTCCTGGTTGCCATCCCGCTCCGGCCAAATAGGCCGCGAGAAAGGGACCGAGGCCGGTTTGCACATCGGCGAGAAAGAAGTTCGTCGCTTCGAGGGCATGAATACTTTGTTTCTTGCCGGAATCCATATCCATAAGGAACGAAATTTGGCCTTTCCGGGAGTTTGGGAACGGTTCTAGCTAAGAAGCAAGCATTGGACCGACTGAGCAATCAGGCACACTCGAGTTGTAACTTGCTAACATCCGTTTCAAGCTTTGGTTGTCTATCCTGCCTTACATGCGCGAGAGCCTCAGCAGCGCGAGCAAATTCGAGAGCCCGGTGATACGCACCCTCTTTGAGCGCCTTGACAGCGCCTTTGCGAGAGCTTTGATAGAACTGTGCCAGCGCACTCGAATGTTGCTCTTCGTTTTCCCAGTGCTCATCCGCTCTTCGTGTCAGTTCATTGAAGTGCTCTGTGATCGACTGTTTGAGTTCTGCCGAGATTCGACCAAACCCGTGACCACTGCCGGCAAGAACAGCGAAACTCATGTGTTCCGACGCTCTCAATAGATCGGCAGCATCCTTGTTGTGCCCGGCTTTGATTTCGATCTCCGCAAACTTGGCAAGTATGCCTACGGCGTGTGCAGTTGATGATTCCAGGGACTTTTGGAGAACCCCCAATCGGCCCATGTGCTCGTAAGCGCGGCGCAGGTCGTGGTGATGACCTGCGAATTTCTTGGGAGACTTCTTTGCAGCTTTCTTTGCTGCCTTTTTGGGCGGTGGCATAAACTTATTTCTTTCTCAAACTTAGAGTTTGGATGCATGAGAAGAGTGCAGTGCAGCCGGCCGGGCGAAGTTTGTTGTACTGGACAACAGATCCTGCCTCAGCTCCGGACTGAATGGCGACCAACGTGTCCGCGCATTCTAGTCCGGGGAAAAGGAACACGCTCAATTGTGCGGCAGTGGGGGTGGGGCCACACCATCTGGCGGGGGCGGCGGGGCCATTCCGTCCTGAGGCGGAGGAGGGGGTCCACCGAAATCGGGTGGTGGTGGAGGAGCGCCATCAGATACGGGGCAGGGCGCGGGTGCAGCGGAATTGTTTTTGCGCTTCGGTGAGGACGCAGGCGACGGTGCTTGTGGCGGGCCTAGCCGCGGTGGGACCGCACCTTCAGGTAGTGCCCCAGGTCCGGGCGAATTAGCAGACGGCGCGCTGGCAGAAAACGTTTGTTCATTTAGCCGGACGCTCGCCGCTTCAACTAAGGACTGCCCATTGACTTCCGATTTCGTGCCGGTCACGGTTATCTTTTCGCCCTTGCGAACCGCAGAACCTAGTTGTCCGCCAAGGGCGGGCGCCACATCAACAACGCTGCCATTCTGAAGGTACAGACTGCGTACCTTTCCGCCCGGACCCGGGTTGAAGGCACGGACACGAGATGATTGGGTAACGACCGGGAGTTGTGCAGACGCCGCAGGTGCGGCAGGCGCAGTCGGCGGCCTGGCAACTCGTGGATTCGGAGGTGCGAAAAGCGGACTCTGTGCAAGCGCGACAGAGCTGAATGCGAGCCCTAGAGTGGTAAGTAGGCCGAGAGTGGTAATGCGCAGGGGAGACGGGATGTTCATCGGCAATACCTCTGCCGGTACTAAGGCAACTACCTTGCCATTCCTCAAAGCCACCAAAGCCCTTCTTATCCGTGCATTTCCTCTGCCGGAATCATCGGAACGGGATTTGAACCGGCCGCAATCCGCTCAGTCTGTGTGGGGATTGCGGACAGGTCAAAGCGGCAACTCTTCCGATGAGTGTCAAATCCCGGTAACAATCGCCGACATCGGGCGTCGGCTTTCTGGCTGGAAGCCCAATTGCGTACCATATTGGTTGAAGTGCCTGATCGAAGCCGCATCAGAGAAAGTCAGAGAGGAGCCGGATGCCAAAGATCTTTTGGAGAAGCCTGCGTTCGCGCATCCTGCTGCTCGTCGTTCTGACGTTTCTCTTCCTTTCTGCCGCAGCGATCAGCCTATTTACATTCCTTCGCAACCGCCACGCGGAGACGCTCTCCTTAACTGAGCATCATCTCGTCAGCGTGGCCTCCAATCTTGCACGGGACTACGCCGACCATCGGACCGCAGAAAACTCCCTTCGCACGATTGAGCCGGGTCCACCTCCGCCGCCTCCCCCTCCATCCGCGGCTCCCCCGCCCCCCCCAGCAACTCCTCAGCGCGAAAGGCCACGCGCACCCAAAACCTGATCTGCTCAAAGAGATCACGGCGGAAACATTGCAGCACGAGGATGGCATCGAGGGCGGGTTTTACGCTGCCAGAGCAGACGCCCTGATTGGATACGCCTTTCCAACCCATGAGGGGCCAGGGCCGGAGAAGGGTATGCCCGACCGCGAGCGGCCGACGATTGAGACTCTTGCGCGCGAAGCGGTTGCGGCTAACGCGATCAAGACATTTCGCTTCGAAGGGCCGCATGACGCCATCCTCTTCGTTGCGGTTCCAATTCATGAGCAATCCATTGGAGCTCGAGCCGCTGAAACTACGGATGAAGTCACAGGCGCTGTGTGGCTCATGGAGCGTCTTCCCGGAATTGAAGGCGGACAGAATCGCGAACTCCTGTTGGGAAGTATCGGATTCGGCATCGCTGCGCTGATGACCGCCTTACTTGCAGTATTCGTTACGACGGAGATCCGGAGCGGAGTAAACATCGTTCTCCGACGCCTGGGTTCTATGGAGGGCGGCATGCCGGCATCCAGGCAGCAGATGGCAGGGCGCCCACCCTTGGAAGAATTCGACCGGGTGCTTCACGGCATCGATTCGCTTGCACTTGCCCTGCAAGAAAAGATCGAGAGTGAACGGACAGCTTGAGTCTCAGGTCCGCCACAACGAAAGGCTCTCCGCGTTGGGTCAGTTTGCGGCCGGTATTGCGCACGAGCTGCGAAATCCGCTCGGCACTATCAGGATGCGGACGCAGATGTGGCAGCGCTGCACTGACCCGGAAGCGGCCAAGCGAAGCAGCGCGGTGATCCTCGAAGAGATCGACCGGCTGGACACGATCATCAGCCGTCTCCTCTACTTCGCCAGACCAATTCAACTTCAGCTTCAAGCCGTCTCGCTGGATGACCTGTGCGCGGATACGGCCTCGACATGGGCGGAGAAAGAGGCGGCCAAGGGTGTTCAGATCGTATGCAATTCCGCATCACATAGCGTAGTCACAGCAGACAGAGGCCGACTTCTCCAGGTGCTCGACAATCTCATGGAGAATGCAGTGCATTCAGCGTCGCATTCCACTTCGCGAGGCGGAGTCGTCAAAATCAGCACGGCACAGGAGGATGACTTCGCCCGGATCGACATCATGGACGATGGCCGGGGATTTCTCAGCTGCCGCGCTGCGCCATGCGATGGACCCGTTCTACACAACGAAAGACAACGGAACAGGCCTCGGCCTTTCCATCTCCTTCGAGATCGTTCAGGCTCACGGAGGCGAACTGCTTCTTGCTAATCGCGGAGGAGGAGGGGCCGACTGCTTCTGTCCGATTGCCGATGAATGGTCGTGACCGCGATACGCGAAACGCCGGTGGATGAAGAGGCAGGACAAGATGTCTGAAGTGCTCATTGTCGACGACGATCACAACTTCCGGGAGACGCTCCGCGAACTGCTGACCGATGCGGGCTATCAGACCCTTGTCGCAACAAATGCTGAGGAAGCGATCGCCTTACTTCAGACCACGACTCCCGACCTTACGCTATGCGATTGGAAGATGCCTGGTGGAGGCGGAGAGCAGTTTCTCAAGAGCCTTCAATCCGAAGGGCTGCTGACCACCATGCCTGTCATCATTCTTACCGCCCACGGTACGGGACCGAATGCGATGCAGGCAATGCAACTTGGCGCCTATGACTTCATTACGAAGCCTCTCGACATCGACTTGGCACTCGCCACCGTTGCACGCGCCATCCGTCACATGGAACTCCAGCACGAGGTTGAGGTGCTGCGGCAACAGCGGTTCAGCGATCGCTCTCTTGAAGATAAAAGTACCTCCGACGAGGTGCTGAAGCCTCAACTCATTGGCAACTCACCGGCATGGATAGAGGTGTTCAAGAATATAGGCAGAGTCGCTGCCACCGACGTTGGAGTTCTGCTGCTGGGAGAATCGGGTACAGGCAAGGAAGTTGTCGCCAGTACGATCCATCAAAACAGCGCGAGGAGCCGTCGTCCTTTCATCATCCTCAACTGTGCAGCATTGCCGGCGGAGTTGTTGGAATCTGAGCTATTCGGGCATGAACGCGGTGCATTTACCGGAGCAATCGCGCAGAAACGCGGCAAGTTCGAAGCCGCAGACGGAGGCACGATCTTCCTGGATGAGATCGGCGAACTGCCGCTGTCACTTCAGCCCAAGCTCCTGCGGGTTCTACAGGAACACACCTTCGAGCGAGTTGGCGGAACGGCTTCCATCCATGCCGATGTCCGGGTAATTGCAGCTACAAACCGTCCGCTGGAAGACGACGTAGAACAAAAGACCTTCCGTGCCGATCTGTTCTACCGCCTCAATGCCTTTACGGTTCGGCTTCCGCCGCTACGGGAGCGTCAGTCCGACATCCTGCCGTTGGCGGAGTATTTCCTTTCACGATACGCCAAACGCAATCACACCGCCTCAGCCGGCCTCGCCGCAGATGCCATTACGGTCCTGCAAGGATATCCGTTTCCAGGCAACGTGCGGGAACTGGAGCATCTGGTGGAACGCGCCGCCGTCAAGGCTGGGGTACGGGCCATTACTGCTGAACATATCTACGAGGAGTTGAGCGAGGCGAAGGGTCCAGCATTGGGCGCGTTCAACGCCGAGGCAGCAATAGGAATGCCATTTCATGATGCGATCGCCTGCTGGGAGCGTTATCTCATCGAACAAGCACTGAAGGCAGCCCATGGCAACAAGTCGGACGCGGCTCGCCGACTCGGAATCCACCGCAGGCTGCTCTACGAAAAACTATCTCAGTTTGGGATGCATTAATCAAAACGAGTAATTAGCACAGTGAATATGCAAGCAGGCAGCTTCGACGCAACTCTATCGATGACTCGGCCCGACGATGAGGTCCTCTGAGCAAACAAGCAGGAGGAGTCAACATGCCGAAGACGGTGCACACGGAAGTGAGATTATTGCGGCACTCAAGCAGTATGAAGCCGGAGATAAGAGCCGACATCTGTCCGAAGGTGGAGATCGCCCAGGCGACGTTCTACAAGTAGAAGCAGTATGACGGAGGACAAGGAATCTCCGACGCGGGCTCGTCCGCAATGCGTAACAGCAAGCCTGAAAATCCCAGATTGCGCGCTTCAGCGGCAAAAGGTGCAAACTTCTCCTGGCCGTATTCGCCACTCACGAGAACAGTGGAGCGTGCGACGACACTCACCAGACGGTTTCCGATCAATCGCTCGACGCCCTGGCTGCGGAACACGTCGTGGCGGCCGACCAGCAATCTCTTGATTGCGAGCGTTTGGCCGAAGGTGTTCAAGCAACCAAGTCGCGAGCGCCGTGGTTCACTTCGTCTCATGGCGCGGCCAAATACGGCTACCTGTTGATTCTTGACTATGCCGACACGATGACCGCAATCCCTGTTGAAGTTCCCGCGAGGCGACGACTTTTGCCTCGTCGACAGTGTAACCCGCACTATTCGGCGCTCCGCGACTCGGCACACAAAACGCTCAGCTTATCCCATGTACATATCGCCCTGGGGATTGCGCCCCTTCATGCGGCTTCATTGGGCTATGCTTCGAAGGCTCCTCGAAGGTGATGTCAATTGCTGCGAGAAACAGATTGTGCGCCTCAAAAAGGATTAATATCCGAGCATCGGGGTCCTCTATTTGCTCAATTACTCGAAGCGTTCAACTCTGCTCCGATTATTGAGTTGACAGCCACCATTGCGTGGGAGATTATCGGTCTCGATTCGATCACGCGCTCGGTATGCAGTCTTGGATTCTTCGAGCAGGCGTACTGCACAATGTCTGCCTAGGTAGCGAACCAATAGCGTCGCCGAATTGTTTACGAGGCTGTTATGCACGATTTGACCCACCCAAGTCAGGACCAAGCGGACGGGAGAGTAGCCCTGTGGCTGACTGGACTGGCTTTCATGGCGATCCACGTCGCATTCAGCGGCAGATACGGCTTCCACCGCGATGAATTGTTGAGCTACAGCAATGCGATGCACCTGGACTGGTGTTATGTGGTGTACCCTCCGCTGACTGCGTGGCTGGCGCGTTTGGA
Source organism: uncultured Acidobacteriaceae bacterium (assembly GCA_963737665.1). GTDB lineage: Bacteria > Acidobacteriota > Terriglobia > Terriglobales > Acidobacteriaceae > Telmatobacter. Next base: position 5,416 of record CAVTTW010000006.1, on the reverse strand, counting down.
ACTGGTTGCTTTCGGACCCGATCTTGTGGGCTTCCGCCTTTTGCCGGCAGTCGCGGTTGGACTGGTAAGCGTGCTCGCCGGCTTGATGGCTCGCGCGATGGGGGGAGGACGGCGATCGATGCTGGTGGCCGCGGTGGCTGCGGGCATCGCGGGCCCGATTTGCTTTGCGGGTTCGTTCTTGTCTTATATGTCGTTCGACGTTCTTTGGTGGGTTTTGGTGGCGTGGGCCACGACCCGGCTTCTCGAGACGGAAGATGCGCGCTGGTGGATCGCAATCGGCGCGGGCATGGGACTGGGGCTGCTGACGAAGTACACTATCGTGTTTTTTGCGGTGGGCCTGCTGGGTGGGATGCTGCTGACGCCGAACCGCCGCTACTTTCGCTCGGGTTGGTTTTGGTGCGGCGTGGGCGTTGCGCTTGTGATGGCCCTGCCAGTGATCGTGTGGCAAACCCAGCATCATTTTGTGGCGCTGGCTTGGATGAAGAGCATTCACGCGCGCGACGTGTCGAGGGGAACGACCGACTACTTCATTCCCAGGCAGTTCTGGAATACGACTAACCCGGCGACAGTGCCGATATGGTGCGCCGGACTGTGGTTCTTGTTCGCGACTCCAGCCGGCAAGCCCTTCCGCATGCTCGGCTGGATGTATGCGATTACGCTGATCCTGTTTGTGGTTGCAAGGGGGCGCGAATACTATATCGCACCGGCATACCCGATGTTGATGGCGGCTGGGACGGTGTGGGGTCAAAACTGGATTGTAACCAGAAGCCCGCGTGCGCAGCGGGTTATTAAGAGAATTACGCGGAATTGGCTCGTCATTAGCGCACTGGCCGTGTTCGCGTTGACGCTTCCCATTGCGCCGATCCAGTCGGCGTGGTGGCGTCTTGCCGATGCGACCACGAACCACCAAAGCTTCAGCATGGAAATTGGCTGGCCCGAGCTTGTTGCCACGGTTGCGCAGGTGCGCGATTCACTGCCCGTGGAAGATCGCTCCGAGGTTGGAGTGCTGGCAGCAGACGAGGGCGAAGCCGGAGCTGTGAATCTGTATGGACGCGCTTATGGGTTGCCCGAGGCGATCAGCGGTATGAACTCCAACTGGCTGCGCGGATATGGGAACCCTCCGCCGCAAACCGTGATTGCTGTTGGCTTCAAGCGGGAAGAAGTGGAAAAGATTTTTGCTGCGTGTGAAGCGGCCGCTCAACTCTCAAACCCTGTACGGGGTTGTCAACCAAACCATCGGCGACCGCAATGTCAACCCAAGTTTACGTTTGCCGCAACATTCGCGTGCCGTGGCCGGAATTCTGGAAGGGGTTTCAGTACTACGGGTGAACACCGGGATGACCTGGCGGGGGAGTTCGTTCCCACCCAAGCAAAGGCTTGGATCGGCACCCCCTCGCCCACGAATACGAGACGGTTACGGTCTGATTTCTACGGGAGCGCCGACTGGCACGGTTCCAGATCTCGTCGATCTCGGTTGAAGGGGTCTCAAGTTCCCGGCGAATACGATCTTCGGGGTTTCGGCTCGCCGGATGAGATATGCAGCATGAAGCCGAAGTGGCATTGATTCGAGATTTTGCCCTCGGTGAGTGCAAGATAAAACGGCGTAGAAGGAGATCACTGAGATGAAATCGACCGCCGGCTGGCTGTATACGATCGTTCTTTTCACCTTCTTAAGCTCTTGGATCGTAGTGAGTGGATGCACTGCTTTCGCTTTAGATAGTGTTCCGACGACCTGTAAAGATCCGGCCTATCACCAGTTCGACTTCTGGGCAGGAAATTGGGACGTATTCGACGTCGGCAGTCCGACCAAAGTCGCCCATGCCAGAATTGACTCCATACTCGAAGGCTGTGTTCTCCGAGAAGACTATCGAGACACGGGCGGACATGAAGGTCAGAGTTTCACGATCTACGACGCTTCGAGAAAACTCTGGCATCAGACATGGGTGACCAGCGATGGTGTGCTGCTTGAGATTGAAGGCAGATTCGAACACAACGAGATGGTGCTGAGTGGTAAGAATCAGAAAGGCGAGCTAGTACGCGGAGCGTGGAAGCCGGTGAACGGAGAGGTTCGGGAATTTGCGCAGAAGTCTGCGGATGACGGAAAGACCTGGAATCCGTGGTTCGACATCATGTTTCGACGGGCAAGGGAGATCCCCATAACATCATCTACCGCGGCTACTGATGATGCAACAGACGAAAGAAAGATCGTCGCCGCGCTCGACACCGAGTATCAAGAGGCAGTCAAACGGAATGAAGCGGGAACAATGGACCGAATCTTATCCGACGACTTTATCCTGGTTACCAGCTCTGGAAAGACCTATACAAAATCCGAATTGTTGGATGAGGCAAAAAGTGGTCGCATGGTCTATGAGCACCAGGAGGATACTGACAAAACCGTGCGACTGTGGGGCGATACAGCGGTTGTCACGGCCAAACTCTGGGAGAAAGGAACGGAAGGCGGCAAGCCTTTTGAATACAAGCTTTGGTTCAGCGATGTTTATCGCCGTACTCCAGTCGGATGGCGATATGTATTTGCGCAGTCTGCATACCGTCCGGGTGACAGCATTCCTTGATGCCAGCCGAAAACGCAACGTCATCAAACCGACCGCATTAGTCCTTCGGGAATAAGGCTCGTTGATCCGCCCGCGACCAAGATAACCTATGCGATCCAATAAAGAGTTTTCAGCCCGCAAGGGGACTCTCGCAGGTGCGGGGCAAATTCTACGATGCCTTGAACAAGCTTTTGCACCCTATCACGATAGTTACGCTCTCCTCGCATTTTTGTCGATACTGTCCTCGAGCAAACACTACGCGTACGATTTACGGAGATGGAAATACTGATCGCTGCTCATGGTTCGGGCCGGATGACTGGAAGGATAGCCTATGAAGGTTGGAGGCGGCGAAGGGCACGTGCGTGGTATGGCTGTTCTGCCGGAATGCCAGGGATGCGGAACAGGCAAATGAGAATCAAGTTTTCTTAATTGCAAAGGAGAATTAAAGTGGCACGTTTATCTGGATTGTCTGAACAGAGCGCCCCTCCGGAAGTTCGTGACCGTCTACGAACGAGTAAAAACGAACTTTGGCACAGTGTTGGAGCCCGTCAGTATCACCGCAAATCATCCAGAGATCTTCAAGGCTTACATCAATTATGAAGTTTCATTCAGGGCCGCCTCCCGCATGGAGCTTAAACTGAAAGAACTTGCCTTTCTGAAAGTTGCTGCTCTGGTCGGTTGTCGTTTTTGTATTGATTTTGGATCGGCGGAAGCCAAGAAAGCGGGTATTACTGAACAACAGATGAGAGATCTTCCTCGATACTCCCACAGTCCAGCGTTCACGGATACGGAAAAGCTGATTCTCGATCTAGCGACAGCGATGACGGACAATCCTGTTCAGGTCTCAGAGTCCTTGTTCTCTGCAGCTGCAGCACCTGTTTGATCCTGCTCAAATCCTCGAGATAACAGCCGCAATCGCGTGGGAAAACTATCGTTCAAGATTCAATCATGCCCTTGGCATCGAAGCACACGGTTTTTCCGAGGGCGCTTGCTGCGCGCTTCCTGAAGTGCACTCCTGAGTTACCGACTATTTGTGTCCGCTGGAGCAGTAAGAAAGAAAAGGTCGCCATGAAAAGTCACCCGCTTCAAGCTGTCGGAGGTTTCCGATCTACCATTGGATTTGTACCCTTGTCAGAAATCCTCTCGATCACACTTGATGCTTGTGAGTCCGGAGTTTGGCGCTATTAGTTCTTCCATGGTCAACAGTGGGGTGCCGAACAACTCGTACGGTCCCTCTGCTGTAGCCTTAAGCCAAACGCTTCGTATAGGAGAATCGCTCGGGTTAAGAATGGAGTAGTGCTAAGAAACAATCGTGCGCAGTTCTCTTCAATTGCAATATGTTCGGCACGATCGAGTAGTAGCCGACTGATAGAGGGTGTTTTGATTTCCGTGTAAACGTCTGTTCCTCGATACTGGAGGGGAACAGATGGAAATCGATAAAGAACTAATCGACAAGTTGCTGGCCGGGTACAAGGGTCCCGAGGACCTGATCGGCGAACAGGGGCTGCTGAAGCAGCTAACCAAGGCGCTGGTGGAGCGGGCGATGAACGCCGAGTTGACCCACCACCTGGGCTACGAAAAGCACGACAGCCCTCGGGCCGGCTGGCAGCGGCAACTCCCGCAACGGCACCAGCCGCAAGAAGCTGAAGGGCGATTTCGGGAGAGGCGGAGATCGAGGTGCCGCGCGACCGCAACGGCACCTTCACGCCGCAGATCGTGCCGCCTCACCAGCGGCGCTTCACCGGGTTCGACGACAAGATTCTGTCGTTGTATGCGCGGGGCATGACGACACGCGAGATCCAGGGACATCTGCAAGAAGTCTACGGCGTGGAAGTGTCGCCATCGCTGATCTCGGCGGTTACCGACGCAGTGATCGAGGAAGTGAAGGAGTGGCAGAGCCGCCCGCTGGAGCCTTTGTATCCGATTCTGTTTCTGGATGCGCTGATGGTGAAGATGCGGCACGAGGGACGGGTGGAGAACCGGGCCGTGTACGTGGCTGTGGGCATCGATCTGGAAGGACACAAGGATGTTCTGGGGCTGTGGACCAGCGCCAACGAGGGGGCCAAGTTCTGGCTGCAGGTGCTGACCGAACTGCGCAACCGCGGGGTGAAGGACATCTTCATCGCCTGTGTTGACGGCCTGAAGGGCTTTCCACAAGCCATCGAAACGATCTTCCCCCAGGCCCAGGTGCAGACCTGTATTGTGCATCTGGTGCGGGCCAGCCTGAACTACGTGGGCTGGAAAGAGCGCAAGCAGGTGGCCGCGGATCTCAAGACCGTCTACCGCGCAGTCACCGCCGAAGAGGCCGAACAACGGCTGGCACAGTTCGCCGCGCAGTGGGACAGCCGGTACGCACCGATTGCGGCCTTGTGGCGAAGACAGTGGCAACAGGTGATTCCGTTCTTCGCCTTCCCGGCGGAGATCCGCAAGATCATCTACACGACTAACGCGGTCGAATCGTTGAACATGAGCCTGCGCAAGGCGCTGAAGCCGCGTGTGGCCTTTCCCAGCGAAGAAGCAGCATTGAAGGTGATGTACCTGGCGCTGCGCAACGTGATTCGCAAGTGGGACCGTTCTATTCACTGGAAGGCGGCGCTGAATTGTTTCTCTCTGCTCTGGGAAGACCGCATCCGTGCCGCAACCGGCATGTAACAAGGTTTCCTTCGCCCCGGACGTTCTTCGATACGGCCGGCTGCGGCTACCGTCAAGGGTCTGCGCTTCGCTCCGATGAACGCGCTGAAAACGCGCGCCCTTGACGGCAGTCCTCGCCGGCCAAATAATCAACTATCCGGGGCAAAGGAAATAATGAAAACTTTGCTCGGGACAAAACAATCAGGAACGGCGCTTACACAAAATCTCGGACA
>CAVTTW010000005.1:0-748137 GCA_963737665.1 uncultured Acidobacteriaceae bacterium | reverse complement strand
CTCCATATTTTCCCTGCAAATCAAAGCACGCAGGATGTTGCTGCGGGCTCGCTCGAGCGCACAAGTTCATTTCTTTGGTGCAGCCGGCTATCGGGCAGTGAAGCTTGCTATTTCTTGCCGACCAGATCCTGGAATTCGGGGTGCTTTTCGATGAGGTGGTTGGCAAGGGGACAGATTACGTCCACTCGCAGCGAATTGTCTCGCGCATATTGAAAAGCCGTCGTGACGAGTTCCAGTCCAACTCCGTGGCCTCGCATGTCTTTGGCGACCTCGGTGTGCCAGATCGTCATCCAGCCATGGCCGTCCGTTTCGAATTCCAGATAACTGATCTGCCCCTGGTGGTCGATCTCGAAGCGGCTCCTGGTCACCTTTGTTGGGTTATGCATTACGGCCTCGCTTTTCAGATGATATCGAGAGCGGCTCTCGGAGGGCAGCATGGCGGCCCGTGTCGATCCGCGACGCCAACCGGGCGCAAGAGCATGCGCGGATCAGTCATCGAGTGTTTACAGAGATTTGTCGTGCCTACGCATCGGGCCGGGCAATAATTGCGAATGCGGCCCGACGGATTGACTGAGGGTGGCCTCTGATTTGCCGCGATCCTGCTGCTTTCGATGTGTGGGGGAATTTTCTTCCCGCCAAATCGCGCTACGGGCTTTGATCTCTGATTGCAATTTCACAGGCATATCCTCGCCAGAAAAAGGAAGAACGCATGCCCCTGCACAATACCGACGAACTCAATGCCGAACCGACCAATGCCGTGGAGTCCGAGCTCCTGGACGACCGGACGGAGACGTATGCGTTTCCCGAGGAGAAGCGCGACCCGCAGACGGTATACCAGACGATTCATGATCAGCTCGTCCTCGACGGAAATTCGCAGCAGAACCTGGCGACCTTTTGCACCACCTGGATCGAGCCGGAAGTCAAGCAGCTCATGGATGAGTCGGCCGACAAGAACATGATCGATAAGGATGAATATCCGCAGACCGCAGCTATCGAAGAGCGCTGCGTGCACATGCTCGCCGATCTGTGGAACTCGCCTGAGGCCGCCAGTACCATCGGCTGCTCCACGACCGGTTCGAGTGAAGCGGCGATGCTGGGCGGGCTGGCTCTCAAGTGGAATTGGCGCAAGCGCCGGCGAGCGAAGGGCGGCCCCATTGACGCTCCCAACCTCATCATGGGGCCGGTGCAGGTCTGCTGGCATAAGTTCTGCCGTTATTTTGATGTCGAGATCCGCGAAGTCCCGATGGAGGGCGACCGCCTGCTGCTGACACCTGAAGAGGTCATCAAGCGCTGCGACGAGAACACCATTGGCGTGATCGTCACCCTCGGCGTGACATTTACCCTGCAGTTCGAGCCCGTTGAGCAGATCAGCGCCGCACTCGACAAGTTGCATGCGGAGACCGGGCTCGACATCCCCATTCACGTCGACGGCGCCAGCGGAGCTTTCCTGGCTCCTTTCATCATGCCGGAAGTTGTCTGGGATTTTCGACTTCCGCGGGTCAAGTCTATCAACGCGTCGGGGCACAAATTCGGACTGGCACCGCTAGGGGTGGGGTGGGCTCTGTGGCGCGAGAAGCATGACCTGCCGGAGGAGTTGATCTTTGACGTCAACTACCTGGGCGGCAACATGCCCACGTTTGCGCTGAACTTTTCCCGACCCGGCGGCGAGATCATCTGCCAGTACTACAACTTCCTGCGCCTGGGCAAGGAGGGCTATCGCGAGATACAAACCGGCTGCTATCTGCTGGGACGGTACCTGGCAGAGAAGATCGGAGCGCTGGGGCCATTCCGAATCATTTACGACGGCCAGGGCGGCATCCCGGGATTGTGCTGGGAACTGAAGGACGCGGCATCGTCGCGATTCACGCTCTACGATCTCGCTGACGAACTGCGCGAGCGCGGATGGCTCGTCCCGGCTTACTCGATGCCGCCCAATCGCGAGGACCTGGTCATCCAGCGCATCCTCATCCGGCACGGCTTCACTCCCCAGATGGCCGATGAACTTCTTGCGCAAATGGAGCTTGTCCTGAAGGATCTCGAGCACCGTGCGTCAGAGCAGCCATTGCAGGCCTCTCTGAACGGCGCGGAACTGACTTCGCACGATCATTCGGGGCGATAAGCACGAATTCGCTGCTGAACGCGCAATGTTGGGTTCAATCGAAGGTGAACGCGTGTCGCGGTTAGAATCAAGAGCGGCCCGTATATGACTCGATTGTTGATTCTGATTCTGGCGCTGTTTGGCTGCGTCGATCTTTGCCCCGGAGTCTCTCAATCCAACGCTCCCGCAGTAGCCGAGCCGGCGCGCGCAACCCGCGGTGTGCAGGTGCTGCAGGGCTGGTATGACGAGTCGACGGGCCTGTACAGGACCACCGGGTGGTGGAATGCAGCCAACGCCATCACGGTGCTGGTTGACTATGCCCGGGTGGGCGGAACCGGCCAGTACAACGGGGTGCTGGCCAACACCTACGTTGCCGCGCAGAAGCAGGCGCCAAATTTTCTGAATAATTTTTACGATGATGAAGGTTGGTGGGCGCTGGCATGGATCGACGCCTACGACCTCACCGGGGACGCCCGCTATCTGGCGATGGCGAAGACCATCTTCGGCGATATGACGAAAGGCTGGGACGGCACCTGCGGCGGCGGCATCTGGTGGAGTAAAGATCGTGGATACAAAAACGCCATCGCCAACGAGTTGTTTCTATCCGTCGCCGCGCACCTGTCGAATCGCGATCCATCCCGGAGTTTCGAATACCTGGGGTGGGCCAAGCGGGAGTGGACGTGGTTTGCGCACTCGGGCATGATCAATGGGCAAGATTTGGTCAACGACGGGCTGGGAACGAAGCACGGCCACACCGCGGCAGGAGCCTGTGGGAACAACGGGCAGACCACCTGGACATATAACCAGGGTGTGGTGCTTGGCGGCCTTATGGAATTGTCGAGGCTGGATCACGATCCGGCGCTATTGCAGACCGCGGAGAAGATTGCCGCCGCAGCAATCACGCACCTGGTGGATAGCCACGGAGTCTTGCATGATACATGCGAACCGCATTGCGGCGCGGACGGAGTGCAGTTCAAAGGAATTTTTGTTCGCAATCTTGTCCAATTGGCGAACCACGATCCGAATCCCGATTACCGGACGTTTGTGCTGACCAATGCCGATTCCATCTGGCAGCATGCGCGCGGACCGCGGGACGAACTCGGCGAGGTCTGGTCGGGGCCGCCCGGCGACGCCAATGCCGCAACGCAGAGTTCGGCAATGGATGCGATCATTGCCGCGGCGGCCCTGAAGAGAAAGCAGTGACGCAGGTCGATCGGCTGCGGCACGGCGCGACGCACCTCCTGGCATGCTGGCGTTAGATCAGTGCGGCGGCCGCTTCTTCAGGAGTGCTGAACATGCGGAACACTTTGTTCATGCGCGTGAGTTTGAACATATTGGACACTGTGTCACGCGTCCCGCAGAGGGCCAGTTCGCCGTCGTCTCCGATCACCTTGAGGCTTGCAATCAACGCGCCCAGTCCGCTGGAATCGATAAAAGTAACTTCACTCAGATCCAAAACAATCTTTCGGTATCCTTTGTTAACGTAGGCAACCAGGTCTTCCTTGAAACGAGGAGCAATATCCGCAGCGATGCGGCCCTCCAACACTTTGGCAACAAACACGTCATTGATCTTGCTTTCTTGAAATCTCATGTATTCCTCCGTGCATCTGCAGTACTGTTTTCAGAGATTCGATCAGAGCTTACCCGTCAGTCCATCTGGCAGCCATGGAATTCGATTGCCAGGAGTGAAACGTCATCGAGGGATTCCGCGTTGTTGCGCCAGGCCCGAATCTCCTTCAAAAGCCCGTCGGGCAGCTCGTCGAGGGATTGCGACGCCACGCGGGACAGGTAAGCGAGCAGCCTCTCTTCACCGAAGATTTCACCATGCGAAGGCGCGCACTCGGTGACCCCATCGGAGTATAGCAACAGGCGATCGCCGGCATGGACAGGCACTTCTACGCAGTCGAAGTCGATGTCTGGCCAGAGTCCCACGGGCATGCCGCCGGATCCGAGGATCTGCGGCGGGCCGTGTCTTCGAATAAGAATCGGCCCCGGATGGCCGGCCTGGGCAATCCGCAACATCGACGACCTGCGATCGAACACCCCATAAATCATGGTGAAATACCGGTCATCGTTTGACTGGAAGCGGCGATTGAGTTCACAAATTACGTCATGGGGAGACGATATTTCCGATTGCTGCGTCTCCCGGTTGAGGCGCTTGAGCGGGCTGCCGTGGGTTCCGTCCGGGGTAAGTATCTTGCTCAGGGTGACGGAAAGCATCGCAGCCGGAACGCCGTGGCCGGAGACATCGAGCAGATAAAAGCCTACCTCGTGATTGTCGAGAGCGAAGAAGTTGAAGATATCGCCGGCAAGGTAGCCGCATGGTTCAAGACGCCACTGGCATCTCAGTCCATTGGCCTGCAATGCAGGCGGAGGCAGCAATTTCTGCTGCATCCATGCCGCGGCGCGAAGATCGTCGTCCACCAACTTGTGGGAGGCGTGCAGGGCGTCATTGATATGGGCAAGCTCAGCGTTCTTTGCCGCCAGTCTCTGCTGCAGGCTTAGAACCCGTTCGCCGGCGCGTACGCGGACGCGCAGCTCCTCGGGTCCGACCGGCTTCACCAGGAAGTCGTCTGCGCCTGCGTCCATGCCTTCAATGAGGTCTGACTTGGCGCCTTTCGACGTGCACAGAATCACGTAGACGTAGCGATCAAAAGCAGAGGCGCGGATGCGACGGCAAAGCTCGACTCCGGCGAGATAGGGCATCATCCAGTCGCTGATTACGAAGTTGATCTGACCTTCTTCCACGAGCCGCCAGGCCAACTCTCCGTCGGCAGCTTCGATCACTTCGTGGCCCTGCGTCCGAAGCAGTATGGATAGAACTCCGCGGGCGACAGGGTCATCATCGACGACAAGAATTTTCACGATCGGTCAGATCCCACTGGCCGGGAACACCGGCTTGACGTCCCAGATGTCGTGAGCATACTCCTGGATGGTGCGGTCACTGGAGAACTTGCTCATTCGCGCTACATTCAAAATCGCCTTGGAAGTCCAGGCCTTGGGATCGAGAAAGGTCTTCGAAATTGCGTTCTGCGCATCCACGTAGGGGCCAAAGTCGGCAAGATGAAGATAGTGGTCCCCCTCGTCGAGCAGCGCCTTGCGGATCGGCTCGAAGATGCCGGGCTCATTTGCAGAGAAGGTGTTGGCTGCGAGGCTGTCGAGGATGCGGCGGATGCGCGAATCGCGATGATACCAGTCCCAGGGGTTGTACCCCTCCGCCCGCAAACGTTGAACCTCTTCTGTCTTCAGGCCAAAGATGAAGATGTTGTCTGCGCCTACTTCTTCAAGCATCTCAACGTTCGCGCCGTCCAGCGTGCCGACGGTCAATGCGCCGTTGAGCGCGAACTTCATGTTGCTGGTTCCAGAGGCTTCCATTCCTGCGGTTGATATCTGTTCGCTGAGATCGGCGGCGGGAATGATCACTTCGGCCAGCGATACCTTGTAGTCGGGCAGGAAGACGACCTTGATCAGGTCGAAGGTTCTGCGATCGCTATTAATGACGTTGGCAAGATTGTTAATGAGTTTGATGATCAGCTTGGCGCGGTGATAACCGGGCGCGGCCTTGCCGGCAAAGATGTGAACCCGTGGAGCAGCCGGGATGACGCCGTCCTCAATGATGCGAAAGTATTCGTCCATGATGCCGAGCGCATGCAGCAACTGGCGCTTGTACTCATGGATACGCTTCACCTGGACGTCAAACATCGAATGCGGATCGACGCGAATGCCGGTGCGGTCGAGGATAGTGCGGGCCAGCCTGCGCTTGTTGGCGTACTTGACGTCGAGAAATTCAGCGCGTGCCGTAGCGTCTTTGCTGCTGGGCTCAAGGTTTTTCAGGCGGTCGAGATCGGTGCGCCATTCGTCGCCGATCTGTTCATCGATCCACGAAGACAAGTCGGGATTCGCCTGCATGAGCCAGCGCCGAGGCGTGACGCCGTTGGTCTTGTTGCCGAAGCGGCCGGGGAAGAATTCGTGGAAGTCGGGAACAAGCTGGGAACGCACGAGGTCGGAATGAAGCTGGGCCACTCCGTTGACGGCATGGCTGCCAACGATGGCGAGGTTGGCCATGCGCACCATTTGAGGCGAGCCTTCTTCAATGAGCGACATGCGCTGCTGGCGGGACGGATCAGACGGCCAGCGGGTTTGGACCTGCTTTAGGAAACGGTGATTGATCTCATGCAGGATCTGGAAATGGCGCGGAAGCACGCGCTGGAACATGTCTACGGACCAGCGTTCCAGCGCCTCGGGCATCAGGGTGTGATTGGTGTATCCGCAGGATGCCTGGGTCAGTTCCCAGGCCTCGTCCCAGCCCATATCGTATTCATCGACGAGGGTGCGCATCAGTTCGAGAACGGTGAGCGCCGGGTGCGTGTCATTCATCTGAATCGCGACGTGCTCGGCGAAGTCGCGAGGATGGGCATAGCGCGAGAGGTACCTGCGGAAGATGTCGCGCACCGCGCATGCGACGAGGAAGTATTCCTGGGTGAAGCGCAGGTAGCGGCCGGAGTCGGCGGCATCGGATGGATAGAGGACCTTGCTGACCGTCTCGGACTGTATCTTCTGTTCAACCGCATTGAGATAGTCGCCGTCGTTGAAGATGCCGATGTCGAAATCGTCGGAGGCGCGCGCAGAGAAGAGTCGCAGGGTGTTTACGGTCCTCGCGTCCTGGCCGAGGATGGGGAAGTCGTGGGGAACACCGATCAGGACTTTCCAATCCATCCACATGGGGTTGTAGTTACCCAGCCGGTCGCGGCCATGCTCGATGTGCCCGTAGATGGGAATGGCGACTGCCTGGTCGAGGTGCTCAATGAGCCACGGGCGACTGCTCGCTGGCCCAGTAGTCGGGCTTTTCCTTTTGCCTGCCGTCCTCAATCTCCTGCCGAAACAATCCGAATTCGTAGTTGATGCCGTAACCGTATCCGGGCATGTGCAGAGATGCCAGCGAATCGAGGAAACATGCGGCGAGGCGACCCAGGCCGCCGTTGCCGAGAGCCGCGTCCGGTTCAACCTCAAGCACGTCGGAGAGGCGCAGCCCGAGGTCGGCCACGGCAGTTTCTATGGCGCCATAGAGACCCAGACTCTGCAGGTTGTTGCGCAGGGATCGACCCAGCAGAAACTCCATGGACAGGTAATAGACCGACTTCGCCTTGGCGGAGCGGAACCTGGCTTCGGTTTCCAGCATCGCGTCGATAATATCCGGGCGAAGTGCAGCCGAGGTGGCGCGGAACAACTCGTTCGGTGTGGCATTGGATAGGTTTTTGGCAAATTGATGCTTCAGAAGTTGTCGGATCGAGTTTGACCAGACTTTAGAACTGGATTGGGATGCGGAGAGAGTCGCCTGTTTCTGAACTGTCATGTCCGTAACCTCATTTATTCTCAACGCTACTGCGTGACTCTATAGGCAACAGATGGTGCCAGGGCGCCCGTGAATCGGGTCTTCCCATGGTTAAAAGGAATGCGCTCTCCGGGGCAAATTAAGGTTCACGATTGCAGCGGATACGATAATTGCTGAAACGATAGTCTTCCATTGGCAATATAGGCAATACTCAAATCGGGTCATACGCAGCAGCGCCGCCGAGACAGCGGGTTGCCAGTGACGGTGAGTTCTGCGAAGCCGGTGAATTCTTGACCGAAGTACCGCGAGGCAGCCCTCGCTCGGGTTGCGAGTGACGCCTGAATCGTGAGACGATATGCGGTTAATGGCTAACTCCATTCCTTCGCATCGGGAGCTTCATTTTGCTGAGGGTGCGATTAAAGGTCGGTTCCGTTGAGTCAAAGTGCACAACCTTTGTGGAAGTTATTGGGAGTACTGTTCAAGCCCCATCCGTGGCACGGCATTTCCCCGGGTGAACACGTGCCCGAGGTCGTACAGTGCTTCATTGAGGTGGTCCCTTCCGACACGCTCAAGTACGAGATAGAGAAGGTTTCGGGTTACCTCAAGGTCGATCGACCCCAAAAATACTCCAACATTTGCCCGGCACTCTATGGTTTCATTCCGCAGACCTTTTGCGGCGAGAGCACCGCGGCGTATTCATCCGAAAGAGTTGGACGCACGCTCGAGGGAGATTGCGATCCTCTGGATATCTGTGTTCTGACCGACCGCCAGGTCCAACATGGAAATGTTCTGGTGGAATGCATACCGATCGGCGGATTCCGCATGGTCGACCAGAATGAAGCAGACGACAAGATCATTGCGGTTCTGAAGCATGACGCGACATACGGATCGTACACCGACATCGGAGATGTACCGCCGGCGATGCTCAACCGGCTGAGCCACTACTTTCTCACCTACAAGCAAGCTCCCGGCACGTCGAACGGAGGATGCGAGATCGCGCAAACGTACGGTTGCGCTGAAGCCAAAGAGGTGATCCGCCGCAGCCTCGATGATTATCATTCCCGCTTTGGCGACCTCGAAGAGATCCTTGGCGCCGCCTTAAGCGTCATGAAGTAGGGCAGCAAGAAAGCAGATTAGACTGCTTGCCTGCGTCAGGTTGTTCGCGAGAGATACAGCTGGAAGTTCCCGGATGCTGTCCATTGGATAATGCAGTCAACCGGCGGATTCGAGCGGACGTCCTGGAATGGTACGAACTCATTTTGTTGCTGAGGAAAGGGAACTGTCAGAAGTCGAGACGTTCCGAATCACGCCGGCGATCTCAGCGCGTTGAGCCGGCTTGCTGACATATCCGTCCATCCCCGCTGCGATACAACGTTCCCGGTCGCCCTGCAGGGCATGAGCCGTCATGGCATAGATGGGCACATGGCCTCCGTTCAGCTTCTCCGCTTCGCGGATGGCGGCGGTGGCAGCGAACCCGTCCATCACGGGCATCTGTACGTCCATGAAGATCAAGTCGAATCTTTGCTGCGCGGCGCATTCGACGGCCCGGGAACCATCGCCGGCGGTCACCGTTGTATGTCCCATCTTCTCGAGCACGATTCGCAGAAGCATCTGGTTTACCAGCGTATCTTCGACGATGAGAATCTTCAGGGAGTGATGTGCTTTGACCTCGGGAGGGGCGGCGGCCACGCGGGACAGCTCCAGGGGGGCGCCGGATTGGCGCTGGTGCAGGAGCGGCACGATGGCATTCAACAATTCTGATTTGCCAATCGGCTTGACGAGGTAGCGATTGATCCCCAGATCGCGGCAGCGCTTGATGTCTCCGTCACGATCAGCGGAAGTCAGCATCAAGATAAGCGCTTCGGACAGGTTGACGTTGTCGCGGATTGCGTTGGCAAAGTCGAAGCCATCCATGCCGGGCATATTGCAATCGGTGAGAACGATCGGATAAGGCGCGCCGGAAGCGTGGGCTTCCCGCAAAATCGACAATCCGGCAGCAGCGCTGGACACCGCCTGGCAGCGCATTCCCCAGGACGTGACCGTCTCACAGAGGATATGGCAATTGGTTTCGTTGTCATCCACGACGAGAATCGGAATCCCCGACAGATTGAGTTCGGAAGGGTCTGCAGAAGAGGGCGCCGGCGCATGCGCCGGTTTGAGCCTGGCCGTAAAGCGAAAGGTGCTGCCCTGGCCCATTTTGCTCTCCACCCAGATCGTGCCACCCATCATGTTCACCAGGCGAACCGAGATGGAGAGGCCAAGCCCGGTACCCCCAAACTGGCGGGTGGTGCTGCTGTCGGCCTGCGTGAAGGCTTCGAAGATCGTGGCTTGCTTTTCGGGAGGAATGCCAATACCGGAGTCGGCTATGGTAAACAGCAACTCAGTCCAGTCGGAACTTTCCGACTGCCGGCTGACCTTGATAACAATTTCGCCGTGATGCGTGAACTTGATGGCATTCCCCACCAGGTTGATGAGGATCTGGCGTAATCGGCCGGGATCGCCATTGGTGTATTCCGGGACGGCCGGATCGAAGGAGTACGCGAGCTCCAATCCCTTCTGGTGAGCCCGCAGGGAAAGTGTTTTTAGGGTTTCGCCCACCACTTCGTGAAGATTGAAATCGGCATTATCTAATTCGAGCTTGCCGGACTCGATCTTCGAGAAGTCAAGGATGTCATTGATAATCGCCAGCAGGGAGTCGCTGGAGTTTTTGGCCAATTGAAGATACTGGCGCTGGGCGGAATCGAGCTCCGTATCGAGCACCAGTTCCAGAGTGCCGATGACACCATTCATCGGCGTGCGGATTTCGTGGCTCATGTTGGCCAGGAAGTCGGTCTTGGCCTGATTGGCTGCCTCGGCCTTGTCTTTTGCGAGCTCGAGCTCGCGACGGTGTTTGCGTTGCTCCGTGGTGTCACGGAAGATCGCGCGCGCGGAGGTGAACTGACCTTCGGAGAACTGACTGTTGTTGATGCCCTCGAGAATCACAGGCGTGCCCGCCCTGGTGAGCAGGGTCAGCTCAATCGTCTTGATTTCCTGGCCGTTTACCAGATTTTGGAGCAAGTCCGTGGCCTGCTGGCGCGATTCGGGAGGGGACAGCTCGATGAAGCTGATGGTTTTTAACTCTTCTTCGCTGTAGCCAAGAGTTCGCCGTGCGGCGGGATTGGCGTAGATAAAGCGGCCGTCGCGGTCGATGCTCATGACGAGGTCATTGGCATTTTCGAAGATTTCCCGGTATTGATTCTCAAGATCGATTTCGCGCTTGCGTTTCTGCCGGATGGTGGCGGCCTGTTCGGCTACACGATGGCGAAGGCCCAGCACCCAGCCAAAGACCGCGAGCAGAATGACAAGAATGATTGCGAGAGCCTGAAGTCCACGTTTCGGCGTAAACCACGAGGGATTTTGGAGGACGACGATGTCGGAAGCGTGTCCGACCAGAAGGCGAAACGACTGGTTGCGCCCATTCTCGTCGGTCTGAACTTCGGGAACGCCGGTGACTTGTACCAGTGCGCCGACAGGCAGCGAACTATTTCTGGTATGGTCCTTAGACTGCAACTGGGCATTGAAGACCAGGCCATCGGATTGCAGCACCAGTGTCTGCACGGCGCCGGGCAGCGGCTTTTCGACCAGGCGTCCCTGAATCATGACCAGTGATCCGTCGTAGTCGCCCTTGATGATTTCTCCCGCTGTTGTCGGTCGAGCCGAGGGCGCGAGGCCCTGCGAAGTCACGCGATATGTGGCGTCCTCAAGGATGGGGCGAAACTCGGAGATGGCGGGAAAGCCGATGACATCGACGCGATCTCCTGCCTGAAGAGCGGTGGCCTGGCGGCTCTCGACACGCAGCGCCCCATGCTGGTCGCTGATGTAGAACAAATGCCCCGGCTGGGCGAGGGTGACGATGCCGCTGACATGGATGCGGTGTCCGAAGTTAGAGCCTGCGGAGAACTTTTGTACGCTATCGAGGGGTGTGGCTGGTGCAGCGAAGGGTTGTGGCGGCGAAAGGCGGGTGACTGTGATCTGATCGAAGCGCGGGACGTTGAGCAGCACACCGATGATCTGGTTTCTTTCGTTGAAGAGGGCGCCGCACGCGCCGCGCACGCGGACTTCAGCATCGATCAGATTCTCGGGCAGCGCGCCGTGGTAATCCGGAACCATGGCGCGCAGGTGTCCGCCGCTCATCGCGATCTCGAGAATGAGGAAGCCCGAGCGGATCTCGACTTTGCGGACGATGCCGCTCACCTCGACCCATTGGCTGTCTTCGACGCCATCGGCCATTCGTTCAAAACTGGGTTGCTGCGGAGTGGGGAAGGCAACGTGGCCGACGACCTTCCATTGGGGATGTCCGATCTGCGGAGCCACATCGGGTTGCTCGCTGACCCCATCGAGGTCGATCAAATCCCCGGCTTGCGGAGTGGGATGGACCTCGGGCAAGTTTACGAAGATGCCTGCCGTCGAATCCTGAACGAACATGCTGGGCGTCGAGGGACCGGGCAGAGAATCGGCGTCAAGGGAAGGTTCGCGCGAATCGTAGTACGTCACTACCGCGCGAACGTGTACAGGATAGGCACGATTGGCCTGCTCCGATGAGAGTTTGCGCACCTCATCGATATGGGTAAGTGCCGGCAGCCGGTGAGCGGGCATCGAGGCCGGGGCCTGCCCCAGCACAAGGGGCTGGAGGCACACCAGAATGCACACCAGGAAAGCGAGCAGGCAGCCGAGCCGCTGAACCAATCGAACCTGGCGTTTGTCACACAAGGCGTACCGCCCGTGCAATGAAGCGCATTGCAAGGCCGAAGTCGTGCCGCGGACTCGCCTTGGCGGAGTAGAAGCCCTCGAAGAAATAAATATCGTCTTCCGTAGCCAGTGCTGAATAGAGGCGCGACAATTCATCCAACCGTTGTAACCGTTGTACGCGAGCTGCGGGTTCGCTGTTCGGGCGGCAAATGGCGGACATTCAAAATTCCAGCAGAACCGATGTCTACGAGTGGAAGGCCTGAATGGCTTCTTCCCTGGTGTTGTAAATGTCAAATAGGCGGTGCATGCGTACCAGCTGAAACACGGCGCGCACCTGCGACGTCAATGCGCATAATTTGAGATCGCCACCGTTGTTGCTTACCTGGCGCAGGCACGAAAGCAGTGTGCCGAGACCTGAGCTGTCAACGAAGACAAGCGAGGAAAGATCGAAAACGACCTGCTTGCGTGACTCCAGAGCCTTTTCGACTTCTCGGCGGAACTCCTTGGCTGAACGTGCGTCCAGGACCTTTTCCTGTACTTCGACCACTAAAGTGTTCTCTATTTCTGCAAATCTGACCATTTAACTGTGCTCCTCTATGCTACCTATGTGTTTGGTGAGTGAAACCGTATTTCGACCGTTCCTATGCCCGTAGGCAACCTCATCCATCAGTTGATCGATGAGGAAAAGTCCGAAGCCATGATCACGGGACCCATCAAAGCTGGGAGGCGGAACATTCTCGGGCGAGAACGGAACCCCTTCATACGAGAGCTGGATTTCGAGTTTCGGGCCTTCGCAATGAACCGTAACTGCGATCTGCCGGGAAGAGTCGGGCAACAGGCCGTGAAAGATGATGTTCGTGGCTGCTTCCTGAACGGCGAGCTGAAGGTTGAAGAGCGTGCCTTCCGAGAGACCTATCGCGAGCTCAGCATCGAGAGTCGCGGCAAGCCAGGTTCTGAGGTTCTCCAACTCGTCGAGGCTGCCGTCGATGGTTTTGTAGCACCGCTGCCGGCCTTTGCCTTCACCATCCATCTTGATCACCAGGTAGGTTAGGTCGTCATCCAGTTTGTGCGATCCCCGGAAGGCTATCACTTCTTGGCTGATTCTGGCCGCAAGATCAGATCCCTTGCGCCATGCGTTGGACTCGAGGAAGAGCCGTACCCGCTCGGCGCCGTAGAATTCGCCTGCCGCATTGGTGGCTTCCGACATCCCATCGCTATAGATCAGGACGATGTCTCCCGGGCCAAGGGGAACCACCGATTGAGCGTAAATCTCCGTGTCCGTGAATCCCAGGGGAGACTCTTCACCGACGAGCGGCTCGCTCGTGCCGCTTTGCCCCATGCAATGAAGGGCCTGGCCGTGCCCGGCATCGACATAGGTCAGTGTATTCTCCACGAGATCAAACCGCGCATAGAACAGAGTAACGAAGCTGTTCAATTGCATCAGTTGAGCGCACATGGACTGATTGGTTGCGGTGACAATGGCGGCCGGCTGAGGGATGCGATCGCCGCCGCCCTTGGCCTCGGCGAGAACGCGCAGCAGCGTGCTTTTGGTTGCGGCGCCCATCAGGGCCGCTCCGATGCCTTTTCCCATCACGTCCCCGACGACGGCGTCAAAACACGTATCCGAGTGACGAACAAACTGGTAGAAGTCGCCGCTGACTTCGAGGGAAGGCAGCATGTACTTGGTAATTTCGACGCCGGCGAGGTCTTGCGGATGTTCCCCCAGGAGAAGGTGCTGCTGGATGCTGGCGCCGATGTTGATCTCCTGGCGCATCCGCTCTCCTTCGAGCGCAGCGCAGTGCAGGCGGTCGTTTTCGATCGCGTTGGCAGCCTGCAGGGCGATGGCCTCAAGCAGCCGCACCGCCGGCGATTCAAACGGCGGACTGTCAGACTGTCTCCAAACCTGCAACACCGCTTCGAGTCCCTGGCGGGTACGGACTGGAATCAGCACGATCGGTCCTGCTTCCCGCAGTTCCGGTTCGAACTCGGTATCGACAACTTCCTCCGAGTTGGCGTCCAGCACCATCGGTGCGGCGCTTCGGCGTGCTGCGCCAAGAAGACCAGCCAAGCCGGTGCGCGGCTCCGGTTGCGGACACCGCCGTTCGGCCTTGACCTGAAACTTGTCTCCCTCCAGAACCCACAGGAAGGCAGCCACGTCGGGTCCTGCCACGACCGCCCGATCGAGGAGTCGATCGATTACCGTCTGCAGGTTGTCACTGCTCTGCATGTCAAGGCTGTTCTCGTAGAGGGCGGCGAGAGTCTCCCAGCTGGCCGCCAGTTCCTGAAGCAGGAGATTCTCGCGGCCCTTGATTTCCTGGATTTCGACCACTGATTCGGCCAGTTCCTGGATCGACGCAAAGAAACGGGCGGATTCGGCATCGTGTGCGCACAGGACGAGCCGGCAACCGTCGAGTTCGTCAACGTTCAGTGCGAAGCTGTGTTGTGCAAAAGCGTGGCCGCATCCGGCGAGGGGAACGTTCCTGCGGATCAAAGCAACCGGCGGGAGAACAAGGCACCAGCCAGTCGCGCACCATCGAGGGACACTCAAAGGCTACGCCGATGTGGGCAACGGAAGCGGGACGCTCCAGCCGGCGGCGCAGCTGATCCTGCAGTTCCGAGCGTATGGACGCGGCCCGCTCCTGTATGGCTGTAAGGGGTGTCATCAAGGGTGCCTACACCAGTTCGTGGGTGAGAGGGGTTGGGCTGCGGCAGGGATCGACGATCAAACCGAGCTCTCTTAGTTTCTTCAAAAGCGTCGAAGGCGCTACGGGTTTAGGACAGTACGCGTCGGCGCCGGCCGCCAGAACCTGACTCAAAACATCGCCGGAAGATTTGGCCGTCAGCACGATCACGATCGGTCTCGCCGGTGGGTCGAGCGCCCGAATGAAACTCAACACTTCCATCCCTGGCCGACCGGGAAGACCAAGATCAAGCAGGATCGCAGCGTAGCTCGTGGACAGAACCTTCGCCTCTGCCGCAAACCCGTCAAATACCGACTCTACGGCAAAACCTTCTTTCTGGAGGATGAACTCCAGGAATCGCGCGATGTGCCGTTCGTCTTCAACAACCAGGATCTTGGGAAGCGATTCGCTGGCCAAAGGATTCTCCAGACTGCAGCTAGGCTGCTTAGGCCGCTTGCCCCGATTCCGCACCCTGTTCGCTAGGTATATATGAAATGTCTGAGGGTGCGGCTAGATGGCCAATTATGTTGTACTCGGCGAACTTTCATCACGCTGTGATTTAGATCACGCGCGCGAAGGATTTCACCATCTGCTACTGCTCGACAAGCATGCGTTCTGCCCGCTCCAGCGTGGAACACACCAGGTCGAAGGCGTGGATTAGCGTTTCCAAAAGACAGTCAGTGTCAGTAAAGTCATTGCGTTCGGCCTTCTGTTCCAGCGCGGTGGCCGCGCCCGCCGCACTCTCCTGGTGAAAGCACAGAACGGAGCCTCTGATCTTGTGCGCCAGGAACGCGACCGTAACCCCGTCCCGAGCGGCCACTGCGTCCTGCAACGCCTTTAAATCTTGGGGATAGTTTTCACGAAATAAGACAGCAACCGATGCCAGTATTTCCGGGCAGCCCTGGAAGTCGTCCAGAACCTGTGTCGAAGCAAGGTCCAGGCCGGAAAGGCCGGCGGGCATGACCTGATAGTTATTCATACGGTTTCCACTAAGCCTATGGTCTTCCCGCCCGCTTTGCGGTGCTATCACCTTTCGGGGGAATGAACTTAGCTGGAAGTCGTAATCCCGATAACACAATAGTCACGGCTGCCATAATTGGCCTTATTCTTGCGCCAAATCTTCCATTAATTGAACAAGTTCAAAAATGTGTTGACATCCCCTTGGAATGGGCTCATGCTGTTTTTGAACATGTTCAACAAGGTGAATGCGATGACGTGGGATCAAGAAATCGGAAGCGACGTGCGCCCGGATCCTCGACGCGGCGCTCGATCTGTTTCGGCGCCAGGGGTTTGATCAGACGACGATGCGGGCTATCGCCGTCGAGGCCGGAGTGTCGCTGGGTTCGGCGTATTACTACTTCGAGTCGAAGGATGACCTAGTCATGGCGTTTTACGAGCGGGCCATCGAGGCGATGACGCCCCGGCTGGAGGAAGCTTTGCACAACTGCCCAGACTTTGAGGGGCGGATCGCAGCTTTGTTGAACGTAAAGTTCACGTACTTCGAGCCGAATCGCACCTTTCTTGGAGCGCTGCTGCGGCATGCGGCTGACCCGGAGAACCGTCTTTCGCCATTCAGCGCGGCCACACGCCACATTCGGGAACGGGATGAGTTGTATTTCTCGCGGGCGATCAGCGACCGATCGGGCGGGCTGCTGGTGACGGAGGATCTCGCTCCGCATCTCCCGAAGTTATTGTGGTTCTATCAGATGGGCCTGATCCTCTACTGGCTCTACGACCGCTCGCCGGGACAAAGAAGGACTCAACTGTTGCTGGAAAAGAGCCTGGCGCTCATTGTAACCAGCCTCAAACTGACCCGTTTCGCCCTGCTGAAGCCGCTTCGATCAAAGATCGTGGACCTCATCCTGGTGGCGGAAGGGGCGCATGACCCCGCGTAGGAGCTTGTCGAAAGGGCAACAGTGGGGCGAATTCGACGAGGCAAGAGTCCCACAGGGGCTTAAAGCCCATTCATTTGATTGGCTTTTGTTGGCGCGACTGAAGTCGCGCCCTGTTACAAAGCGCATTGGCCATACGCGCCCTTCTGCAGGAGGCCCTGATGCTCCACCTGTTGAAACGCCATCCCGTCCCCATATCGGCGTATTTCAGCCATTCGCTGGTGCTGACCTACGCCTTTCAACCGGAGATTCTGGAGCCTTTGCTGGCGCCGGGTCTGGTCCTCGATACCTTTCGCGGGTACGGGTTTCTGGCCGTCGCCCTGGTGCAGACGCAGCAACTGCGCCCCAGCTTTCTACCCGCACGGTTGGGCCGCAATTTCTTTCTCAGTGGCTACCGGATCTTCTCCAGACTTGGGGGCGGCGCGCAGTCGAGACGCGGGCTGCGCATTCTGCGCAGCGACACGGACCAGGCGTGGATGGTGCGTGCCGGCAACCTGCTGACGCATTACAACTATCACCTTTGTGAAGCGGCGTTGGAAGAACGGGAGCACCACATTCACTGGACCATCCGGACGCCGCGCTCCGAAGCGGACCTCGATGTGCGTATGCAATGGGCAGGGGGAGCGGCGACGATACCGGCCGGCTCGCCGTTTGAGAGCATGCGCGAGGCGAGGCGATTCGCGGGACCGCTGCCCTACACCTTTGATTACGAGGAGGCGACGGGTTCGATCATCGCCATTCGCGCGGTCCGGGAGCGATGGAATCCCGAGCCGGCGGCGGTTGAAGTAGGATCCGCCACGTTTTTCCACCGGGAGCCGTTCTGCCGGGCAAAACCCATTCTTGCCAACGCCTTTTACGTGCACGATGTGCCGTATCGCTGGCAGAGGGGGAGGCGGCTTTCATGAAGTCATCTTCGCTACGAAGTCCTTACCAAGGGGTAGTGCAGATTCTGCTTTTCAACCGGCGATTTTACCTGTGGACGACGGTTGCCGTGTGCGCGGCGATCGGTCTGGTGCCGGTTCTGCCGCGTCCCGGGCAGGTGGCGCTGCTGATGGGCGTTGCTCCGGCGGTCTTCTGGCTGTTTTCGTCGCTGGCCGTATCGCACTACATCTATGACCGTTTTCCTCTGTATGACCTGAACTGGATCGCACGCATGCTTCTTGCAGAGCCGCGTCGATGGATCAATATCCATTGCGGCCTGGATGAAACCAGCCAACTGCTGGCTGCCTGCTTTCCCGGCGCCAGCGGCGAGGTAATCGATATTTTCAATGCGCGACTGATGACGGAAGGGTCGATTCTTGAGGCTCGCCGCCTTCGGCCCGGGGCCATCGCGCCGATGCGCGCGCGCCACGATTCCCTCGGTTTTGACAGCGACTCATTCGACGCCGCGTTTTTGATCTTTGCCGCGCATGAATTGCGCGAGTTCGACGATCGGGTGAAGCTTCTCAGGGAGGTTGGCCGGGTTCTGACTCCCGGCGGCTCCTTGATCCTGGTCGAGCACTCGCGGGACGGTTGGAACTTCCTCGCCTTCGGGCCTGGGTTTATGCACTTTTTCGCGCCCCGGGCGTGGCGCAAGGCCGCACTGGAAGCTGGTCTGACAGCGCACGCTGAATCCTCTCTGACTCCCTTTGTTCGCGTCTACGATCTTCGGAGGGCCAAATGAATCTTCGCGTTAACCTGCAGATTGTCGGGATTCTGCTGGTAGTGCTTGGTCTCAGCCACGGCTTATTCAACCGCTATTTTCGATGGGAGCGGGAATTGGCCACAGTTTCCCTGCTCACCCGGAGAATCTTCTACGTGCACACCTTCTTTATCGGATTGGGTGTGGTGCTGGCCGGGGCGGGATCGTTTTTGTACGCCGCCAGCCTTGTCAGGCCGAGTCCGCTGAGCCGGGCGATTCTGGCCGGGATGGCGGCATTCTGGCTATGCCGCCTGCTGGCGCAATTTTTCGCCTACGACGCGGCCATCTGGCGGGGAGACCGTTTTCGCACCTTTATGCACATAGCGTTCTCAGTGCTGTGGTGCTATGTCAGCGCGACCTATGGGTGGGCGTTGATGGCGGTATGCCGTCGTTGACCGCGACGAGAGCGAATTCCTTAATTCGGATTGCAGAGTCAGTTCCAGGCACTCTAGTCCTTCGGAGTTGAAGCATGCAACTGAGAAAAAATGTACCGGGCATCGAGCAGCCCGAGGCGATTTCGATCCGGTCGCTTCTATGCTAACGTGGTCATACACCCCAGCTTCCACGGGACGTTCTGCGGGCATGCGGGCTCTGACGCCAGCCAATGGCTACCCCAAAAATCTACGAGTGGGCCACATGAGGACGGATGGGTATTCAAGTTGCACTTGTTCATCGAACGCATTATGGGTACGAACAGGCGATATTCCTCGGCCCTCAGGTCATCCGCTTGCGTCCGGCACCGCATTGCCGCACCCCGATACTCAGCTACTCGCTTGACATTACTCCCGCACAACACATTCTGAACTGGCAGATGGATCCTCACTCCAACCAGCTCGCTCGCGTCCTTTTCCGCGAGAAGACCAGCGAGTTCGGGGTGGAGGTCAGCCTTGCCGCTGACATGTCGCCCATCAATCCCTTCGACTTTTTTCTGGAGCCGGGCGTGGAGGAGTATCCGTTTACCTACGCGGAGGAGCTGGCGAAGGACCTTGAGCCGTTTCGATCGGTGGAAGCGCCGGGGCCGCTCCTGCGCGGCTTCCTTGCCAATTTCCGCGGCCAGAAGACGGGGACCATCAATTTTCTGCTGCTGCTGAATCGAACCATACGGGATGAGATCAGCTATGTCACGCGATTGGCTCACGGCACGCAGAGCAGCGAGGAGACCCTCGAGAAGCGTTCGGGATCGTGTCGGGATTCGGCATGGCTGCTGGTCGAGTCTTTGCGGAACCTGGGCATCGCGGCGCGATTCGTATCCGGGTATCTGATCCAACTGGCAGCCAGTGATAGTACGTCGACCGGCGAGCCCGATGGCCCGGTTTCAGACTCGGCCGATCTGCATGCCTGGGCGGAAGCTTATTTGCCGGGAGCCGGCTGGATCGGACTGGATCCGACATCGGGAATGGTCGCGAGCGAGGGACACATTCCTCTGGTCTGCACTCCTACGGCCTCCCAGGCCGCGCCGATCAGCGGGACCGCGGAGCTGCCCAGCATCGACTTCACGTTTTCCATCACGGTGCGCCGACTGAATGAAGCGCGCGGAACGGCAAAGCCCTTCTCCGAGGAAGAGTGGGGAAAGATCCGAGAGCTCGCGCACAGGGTGGACCGTGAACTTGAGAAGCAGGACGTGCGGTTGACCATGGGAGGCGAGCCAACGTACGTCGGCATCGACGAGCCGGAAAGTGCGGAATGGAATCTTGACGCGCTGGGGGCAGAGAAGCGGAGCCGCGGGCTGGCGCTCATCCAGGCTCTTCGCCAGCGCATGGCTCCGGGCGCGATGCTGCACTACGGACAGGGAAAGTGGTACCCCGGCGAGAGCCTGCCGCGCTGGGCGCTGAGTTGCTTCTGGCGCGCTGATGGTGTGCCGGTGTGGAGGGACGTTCGGCTGATCGCGAAGGAAGATCAGGATTACGGCCTGGGCCCATCGGATGCTGCGAAGTTTATCCAGGCGCTTACGCATCGTCTTGAGGTGAGTGCCGAGAACGTGCTGCCGGCATACAACCCCGGCAGTGAAGGTGCGGAGCCGGCCGGCTATATCCTTCCCATTCGCCGCCGGCAGCATGCGGGTCGCTTACGCTGGTCGAGCCAGTTGTGGTTTCCGCGTCCGGAGCGTTTGATTCTATTTGCGGGCGACTCTCCCGTGGGGTATCGCATACCGGCCGAATTTATGCCCTGGGTCGCGCCCGATGAACTGGAATATGAACTGGACTCTCCGCCCTATGCGGATCGGGTGAAGCTTCCTCCCCAGCCCGACCGGCGCATGGACCTGTTCGCGATCACGCCCGATCCCGATCCGCTTCCTGCCGTGACGCGGGATTCCGAAACAGCGCCGGAACAGATCCGGCCTTCGCTTTGCGTGCAGGCGCGGGATGGGCGGATGCATGTCTTCCTGCCGTACGCGCCAGTTCTCGCCGACTATTTCGATCTGGTCAGCGCGGTCGAAGATACGAGCCAGTATTTGCAGATGCCTGTCTGGATCGAAGGCTATGCTGCGGGCGCAGATCCGAGAGTGCGATCCTTCAGCGTCACGCCCGATCCCGGCGTTCTCGAAGTGAACCTGCCACCGTCGAGCAATTGGGACGATCTCGAAACCACTAACACCGTTCTCGATGAAGAGGCCCGGCGCAATCGACTTACGGCGGAAAAGTTCGACTACACGGGGGGCCACGGCGCTACGGGCGGCGGCAGCCACATCGTGATCGGCGGAGCGACGATTCTCGATAGTCCCATCCTGCGCCGGCCAGACCTGCTGCGCAGCATGGTCGCATTCTGGCAGAATCATCCGTCCCTGTCCTATCTGTTTTCCGGAACATACGTTGGTCCGACCAGCCAATACCCACGCGTCGATGAAGCGCGGACGGACGCGTTGTATGAACTGGAATTGGCCTTCCGGCACATCCCGGCGAGGGATTGCGCGCCGCACATTGTCGATGGGCTGTTTCGCAATCTGCTGGCGGATGTTACCGGCAACACGCATCGCGCGGAATTTTGCGTAGACAAACTTTTTCCCCCTGAGGGTAGCGGGTTGCGGCTGGGGCTGCTCGAATTGCGAGCGTTTGAAATGCCGCCGCATGTGCGCATGAATCTGCTGCAGATGCTGTTGATTCGCGCCCTGGTCTGCAGGTTCTGGAAGACTCCGTTCGAAGGCGGCCTGATCCGGTGGGGAACAGCTCTCCACGACCGCTTCATGCTGCCGCATTATGTCCGGCAGGATCTGGTCGCCGTGCTCGATCACTTGCGGCAGGGGGGCTTGCAATTCGAGGAGGAGTGGTTCGCGTCGCAGCTTGAGTTTCGCTTTCCGAAGATCGGGTCGGTGACTGCGGATGGAATCGAACTCGAACTGCGCCGCGCCCTGGAACCATGGAATGTGCTGGCGGAACAGACCACCTCGGGTGGCACGGTTCGCAGCGTGGACTCATCGTTAGAGCGCATCCAGGTAAGGGTATCGGGGTGGACCGCGGAGTCCCGCTACCTGGTGTCGTGCAATGGACGTCACGTGCCGTTGCAAGCCACCTCCGAACCCGGTGTTCAGATCGCAGGAGTGCGGTTTCGGGCGCGGCGTTTTTCGGACACGCTGCATCCCACTGTCCCCGTGCACGCTCCGCTGGTCTTCGAACTGATTGACCGCTGGATGGCGCGGTCGCTGTTTCGATGTACGTATCTTGTGCAGCCTCCAAATGATCGTCATTACACCGCGCGGCCGGCCAATGCACGCGAAGCGGAGGAAAGGCGTCGCGAGCGTTTTACCTCGGACTGCGCCGTATTGAATGGAGCGCGCATCCCGGAGGATGAGGTCAACCCGCTCTTTCCCGGGACCCTTGACCTGCGCATGCCGGCGCCGGGAGCGGGAAGCCAAATCGAATCGCCGGAGAGTCGATCATGACGGTCGATCTCAATCAGACTCCGCTTCGCTATGGAGATGCGTACGACGAGCTATCGGCGGATGGCGTCACTCCCAGGTCGCACTGGTCGCACTTGATGGAAGCTCTTCGGGAGATCGGCACCGAAGAGTTGGGCAGGCGCTGCGCGCGCGCGGAACGGCGCATTCGCGAGAATGGGATCACCTACAACATCTACAGCGATCCACAAGGAGCGAATCGTCCCTGGGAGATCGACATTGTTCCATTCCTGATCCCGGCGGAAGAGTGGCGATTTATCGAGCGTGGAATTATTCAGCGTGCCCGTTTGCTGAACCTGATACTCGAAGACCTCTATGGATCGCAGGCGCTGCTGAAAAACGGATATTTTCCGGCGGAGCTTCTCTACGCGAACCCCGCATTTCTGAGGCCGATGGTGGGTGTGCAGGTGCCGGGCGCGAGTTACCTGCACATGCTGGCTGTCGACCTGGCCCGCTCCCCTGACGGCCAGTGGTGGGTTCTTTCCGATCGCACGCAAGCGCCTTCGGGAAGCGGCTACGCCTTGGAGAATCGAACCATCGTCTCCGATGTCCTCCCCGATCTCTTCCGCAGCTCAAACGTTTTGCGTCTCGCTCCGTTCTTCAAGGCTCAACGCGATGCGTTGGCGGCGCTGGCGTCATGCGCCAATCCTCGCATCGTGTTATTGACCCCCGGACCGCATAACGAGACTTACTTCGAACATTCGTATCTGGCGCGATACCTGGGGTTCACGCTGGTTGAGGGAGCCGACCTCACGGTGCGCGATCGATGCGTCTATCTCAAGACCGTCGACGGGCTGGATCGGGTCGATGTCATTCTGCGACGGGTCGATGACAGCTTCTGCGATCCTTTGGAATTGCGCAGCGATTCTCTGCTTGGAGTTCCGGGACTGGTGGGCGCCATCGTGGCCGGCAATGTGCGCGTGGCCAACGCGCTGGGCAGCGGCGTCATTGAAACCGCCGCGATCATGCCCTTTCTTCCCGGACTGTGCCGGCACCTGACGGGTGAGAGTCTGAAGCTTCCATCGGTTGCCACCTGGTGGTGCGGGCAACCGTATGCTCTCGATTGGGTGCTCAATCATCTGGATGCGGTCGTGGTGAAGCCGGCGTTTCCATCGCGAGGGATGGAGCCTGTATTTGGGGCGAGACTGGAACAGGACGAAAAGGGAAAGCTTGCGACACTGCTGCGGAAAGCAGCCGCATGAATATGTGGCCCAGGAGCAGATCAACCTGTCCAACGCACCGGTGTGGGACAACGGCATTCTCAATTCGCGAAGCATTGTGCTGCGCGCCTACGTACTCAATACAGGCAGCGGGTGGACAGCGATTCCCGGCGGACTGGTGCGCGTTGCGGGAGCGGAAGGAAGCGTCGTCTCGATGCAGCGCGGGGGGCACAGCAAGGACGCATGGGTGCTGTGGGACGGCGCCATCGACACGTTCAGCATGCTGCACCCGCGCAATCAACCGGTTCCCTTGCGCCGCGACCCGCCCGGCGTGCCGAGCAGCGTTGCGGACAGGGTGTTCTGGCTGGGACGATATGTGGAACGGGCGGAGAACACGGCGCGGATTGTCCGATCGATGATCTCGCGGGTGCGGCGCGCCGATGAGTCGGAACTTGGTTGCTTGATCCGCCTTCACGGCTGCTTGCGGTCGCGGCACAGCAAATTGCCCAAGGCAAAAAACAGGCGTGCCACCCCACTTGAATTTGAACAGGAACTTATCTCAGCAATCACAGACGTGAAACGCGT
The DNA here is from genome assembly GCA_963737665.1 of uncultured Acidobacteriaceae bacterium. Taxonomy (GTDB): domain Bacteria; phylum Acidobacteriota; class Terriglobia; order Terriglobales; family Acidobacteriaceae; genus Telmatobacter. The sequence goes on along the minus strand of CAVTTW010000005.1, from coordinate 724,088 downwards.
GGATAGTCTGGCTTTTACTCTGTCGGAGGTATCGCGCGTGGGCAGCAGTGTGCGCGAGCGATTGTCCGCCGATATGATGATCCTGATCGGGCAACTGCGGGACTCGATCCCTGCCGATCGCGCCGCCCAGTTCCTCGAGTACCCTGCCATGCTTAACCTTTGCCTTGAACTGCTCTCGGCGTTTTCCGGGATGGAGCGAGAGAACACCACGCGCGGGGTAGGCTGGCTGTTTCTCAGCATAGGCAGGCGCCTGGAGCGCGCGATTTACCTGACCCGGCAACTGCGCGAGATCAGTTCGCCGCTGAATGAGAAGGAATGGCCGCTCCTCGAGTGTCTGTTGGAAGTTGCGGACAGTTCGATGACCTATCGTGCGCGTTACTACACCACCCTGCAGCCGCTCGCGGTCCTCGACGTGCTGATGGCGGACGAGAGCAATCCGCGCTCTTTGGAGTTTCAGCTCAGGCACCTGGTGGACCTGTATCAGAGACTGCCCCGCCATCTCTCGGAAGATCTCGACGCGATGCGGAATGCAGTTGCGACGCTGCATAGTTTTGACTTGGGAACGTTGATCTACCCATTGCCGGGCAACATGCTTGCCGCGAAGGGTGCGGACGGTCTGGCTCGGCTGGAGGGATTTCTGGGAGGATTGGAGAGGCTGCTACCATCGTGGTCAGATAACTTGTCGAACCGATACTTCAGCCACGCACGGACTTTGCCGATTACCACAGGACTATGATCTACCGAATCGTTCATCGTACAACGTATAAGTACAAGTACCCCGTTTCGGTGGGAAACCACGTTGCGTGCCTGAAGCCTCGCTCGCTGCCCAGCCACAGGCTGGTACGAAATGAACTACACATTCGTCCGGAGCCCGTGACTATTTCCGATCGGATCGACTATTTTGGCAATCACCTCTGCTTTTTCACCATAGAAGAGCCCCACGAAGAACTGGTTGTAGAAGCCCGCAGCGAACTGGTCAGAGATGAAATAAAACCAGCGTGGCCGGAGCTTCCCTTCCCGTGGGAAGAGGTAGTCAGAATGATGCCGGAGGACCGTCGCCCCGCAGCCCTGGATGCGTATCAATTCCGATTTGAATCGCCCCGCATTCGTCTACGCCCGGAGTTTGCTGCCTATGCGCTGGAGTCGTTTTCCCGCAAGCGCTCCTTGCAGGAGGGTTTAGTCGACCTTACCGCCCGCATACACCGGGACTTTCGCTTTGACTCAAAAGTGACCACAGTACGAACCCCGATAGAAGAGGTATTTCGAAAACGGCGCGGCGTATGCCAGGACTTTGCGCACCTTCAGATTGCATGCCTGCGTTCCATCAACCTGTCAGCCAGGTATGTGAGCGGGTATCTTCGGACGTATCCGCCTCCCGGACAGCCCCGGCTGGTTGGCGCGGATGCTTCGCATGCGTGGGTATCCGCGTACTGTCCCGGATTTGGCTGGCTCGACGTGGACCCCACGAATAACGTCGTCCCTTCAAACGGGCACGTGACGCTCGCGTGGGGGCGTGACTTTGGAGATGTCAGTCCTCTCCACGGCTTGATTCTTGGCGGTGGCGCTCATAGTCTCAAAGTCTCTGTTGATCTGGAAGTAATCGAGCCGTGATCTGGGCAAACTTCCCGCTGCCCGCTTGAGTAAGTCACGACCCCGCGGCCTGAACGAACAGTGCGGATCATCACTCGCGGAATATCGCCGGGTTACCCGCCGCCGCAACTCCCTTGGCATCCCGGTGTCTAAGCTTTCAAGCGGCCAGTCAGTAGGAAGATGGCCAAAGGGAGAATCTAATTTATGCATACACGTAACGCAGCGTTGTTTCTGGGTGCAATTCTTTCGACCGGGTTGCTGATGGCGCAGGCTCCGGACCCGAGCCAGACGGGCACGGCCACGCAAACCCAGCCCGACAGGCAGCACCGCATGGCGAACCCCGACAAGCAGGCTCAGCATCTGGGCAAGAAACTAGGCCTGAGCGGCGACCAGGTTGCGCAGATCAAGCCCATCCTCGCCGACCGGCAACAGCAGATGCAAAGCCTTCGCGCCGATGCTTCGCTCGCTCCTCAGGATCGCCGCGCCAAGGCGCAGGCCATTCAGCAGGACAGCAAGTCAAAGATTGAGGCTGTGCTGAATGACTCGCAGAAACAGCAGTTTGAACAAATGCTGGCGGAACGTCACGCTCATCGTCAGCATCCGAATGCGCAAGGTGGCGCATAAGAATCGTCAGAGGGAACTGAACCATTTGTGGCCGGTAGTGGCAGCCAGTGGCGCTTGCAGAACGACTGAGCATCCAATGCTATCCATTCCTCAGTCGTCTGCGGTGCATCACGCTGCCACTAATTTTTGATGTCGAAAGAGCGATCACACTTCGATGTGGGTCTGTCGCGCGATCGAGTATCTTGGCTTGGGTTAAATGTCGCCGCTGTGCGACCGCCGGCCGGTAGATCTAATACATGCCTCCCGGTTCCTAAGCGTGCGCCAGTATGGCCCGCCCCAATGCGCCGGTAAGCCCATCCTGCGAAGCGAGAGCAACTGCATATTCTGTTGCACTCAGATTGCGCAGGTGATTTGCGAAATTCCAGGCCAGATCGCGAGCCTGGCAGATGTCCCAGAACGCGAGGAGTCTTCCGACCTGTCCACTATCCTCGGCGACCAGCCCCAACGTATCCCCGGCAAGCATGGTCAAGGTAGATGGCATTAGCGAACGCAGCAGAACGTTCACAGCTTGATAGTCCTGCTGCTCGGGTCCGTCTGGCGAAGGGATCAACTTCAGATCCGCATCCGCCTGCAGCAGGGCCAAGGCGAGGTCCCGGTTGATGTGGGCGTTCATGCCCGCCAGGGCAAATTGAATGCGATCGATGCCCGTGTCAAAACGTGCCTCGAAAACCGCCTTCCACGCAGATGGCAGGGGCTGGTCCGTCAGAAAGCAACGGATCGCCTCGAAGTAGAATCCCGCAAAAACGACGTCGAGATGCTCCAGCCACACGGGGTCTTGCCAGGCGCCGCTGGGCGGGTTGAGGTTGACCTGCTGGGTGACCATGAGGTAGAGGTGGTTAAACCACTTCAGGCCGTCATTCACGGGGAGTAGAGAATCGAGCGCCTGCAACTGCGCCAGGACGTCAACGATCGTACGGGGATTCGGTCTAGCGAGCAGACTGTCGATCGGCGAGTTTTGTGGGGACGACGTCGGGATGGAAATTTCGACCCTCCGATACTCGCGAAAAGTATACCTGCCAATACATCGTCTTTGCAGGCCGATTTGCGCGGACTGCTTGGGCCGGAGTCGATTACAAACCGCCCTGCTGCCGGATCTATGCTTGACCAGCGAGTCCGCAAGAAGATTTGCGCGATGGCGGCAATCAGCGGAGATGAATCTTATCTGGACTCATCATCCGATCGCTTTCTGGCCCTGTACTGGATCCATGTTTCGCGATAGATTTCCCTCAGTTCCTGCGGCTAACGCCCGGCTCTATTTTGTTCACCTGATTAGCGCTGCGCGGTGGGCGCTGCAAACTGAACGCCAGTAACCGACAGACGAGAATGCAGCTGCAATCCTTCGGTGCGCCACAGATCGATACACCACGCGCTCGGGCGATGCGATCGTAGACAACTCTCAAAGCGGCGCACGGTCTCCCAAACGGATCTCCTGCGGATCGAGAGCAAGGAAGAAACGCTTGCATCGGAAAAAGTCGTGAGTCTGTGGATCAGTAACCGGGAATTCCCGCCCAAGATTTTTCGGAGGAGATAGATGTTCGTTCGGCCATCCTGGAGGCCTGCATCCGAGCAGGATGCAATCGATCTGATCAAAAAGAACACCTGGGCGCTATTGGTAAGCAATGGACCGAATGGTCCCGCGGCGACAAATCTACCGCTGTTGTTCGACGAGCGGCGTACAGACAACACAGTGCTGCTCGGCCACATTGCTCGCGCCAATGACCATCTGGCGCTGTTGCGCTCTCCGATGGGAGAATCTCTTGCGATCTTTGAGGGACCCTGGAGCTACGTAACAGCCAGCTGGTATCCGGGACGCGACATGCCCTCGACGTATTACTACACAGCCGTTCATTGCTACGGAAGAGTGGAATTGCAGTCTGAAGAGGAACTCGATGCGTCACTTGAGACGCTCACGCGGACCATGGAGTCGCCAATACCTGGAGGATGGAAGACCAGCGAAATTCCGCGAAGCGAGATTACGCGCCGGTTTTCCTCAATTGTAGGTTTCGCCTTCCACGTGAATCGAATTGAAGCGAAGTTCAAACTGGGACAAGACGAACCGCTTGCAGATGCCCTGGCGGTGGCGGAACATCTTAAGCACAGCAATGGCGAACTTTCATCTCTGATCCGTATTCAGAACCTCGGTCGCGAACGTTGAGTTTGCGAACCGATGAAGGCTGCATAATGTGGACAACGTCTGATTGGAGAGAAATCACGAATGCAAAGCCGCCTGCGGCTGTCTGCCGCCCTCCTTGTGTGCACGCCGATCCTGGTGGCACAAACGAAAAAGGTCATCGATCCCGCGGATATCGCCAATTTGAAGCAAGTCAGTAGCCCGCAGATCTCGCCGGATGGGAGGCTGGCGGTCTACGTAGTGACGACGCCGGTGGCCGCCGGTTCACACAAAAATGCGCATATCTGGATCGCCTCGACCGATGAGTCGGCGAACCCTCGTCCTTTCGCAATGAGTGGCGGAACCGACACGGATCCGCGCTGGTCTCCGGATGGCAAGACAATCGCTTTTCTGTCCGATCGCCGAAATCCGATTGGTGAGCCCGCTACGGCACCATTTCATTTTTCAATCCAGGGAGGCGAGGAAAGGCCCGATCTCAAGCAGCCGGATATTCATGCCGATGAACCCGGAATGCAGCTTTGGCTCTTAAGCCTTGCAGGGGGAGAAGCTACTCCGCTCACGTATATTCCGGGCGGCATCAAGAGTTTCCGCTGGTCCCACAATGGCAATTCGATCGCATTCATACGAACCGATCAGGATACAAAAGAGGAGCGCGACCGCAAAAAAGCAAAAAATGATCAGGTCTTCGTCGATCACGATTATAAGTACGACCGTCTTTGGATTTACGATCTCGCCACGCACCAGGCTGGTTTGATAACGAGGGCCGGCATCAATATCGACGCGTTCGATTGGGCGCCGGATGATGCATCCATTGTGGCCCGTGTGTCTCCCACTCCGCGCATCGATGATTACTGGCGCGTATCGCGGGTTGTTATCCTCGACGTGCGCCGCGGGGAAGTGTTGCGCACCGTCGAAGAACATTCCGGCTACACCGCGCCACGATGGTCTCCTGACGGCCATCGCATCGCGTGTTCCCGCATGCGGCCCAGGCAGATTACTGACGAACACATTCTGTTTGACCTGGATAGCGGTAAGGAGATACGTATCGAGGACCGATTTGCGGGAACCATTGCGGAAATGGAATGGCTTCCCGACTCGAGCGGGGTGCTCGCTGAAGCCATCGAAGCGGCGCATACTCTGGTGCTCAAAGTGGACGCTCGTTCCGGTGAGTCGCAAACTGTGCCGAACCTGACGACTGCCTCAGGGGACATTTCTGTAAGCGCCGACGGGCGCCGGTTCACGTTCATTGGACAGACTGCCGTGCAGCCGGACGAAGTCTGGACCTATAGCGATGGACATTCCGTTCCACTTACAGACACCAACCCGCAGGTAAAGTACTGGAAGTTTGGCGCCGAGCGCGAAGTCTCATGGAAGAACTCGCACGACGGCCAGACCATCCATGGAGTTGTCGATCTTCCACCCGGATACACATCCGGCACCAAGTACAAGACAATCGTCCATGTGCATGGAGGACCGGAGGAGGCGTGGACCATCGGCTGGCACGGTGACTGGTATAACTACGCTGCCATGCTGGCTTCGCATGGGTATGTTGTTTTGCTGCCCGACCCACGCGGATCCGAGGGGCAGGGGCCCGTGTTTACCGAGGCCGACTACCAGGATTGGGGCGGAGGCGACTTTCAGGACATCATGGATGGGGTGAACTACCTGGTCGACCAGGGCATTGCTGATCCGGACAAGTTGGCCATCGGCGGCTGGAGCTTTGGTGGATTTATGACTTCATGGGCCGTAACTCACACCGACCGTTTCAAGGCAGGCATGGTGGGCGCCGGAGTAACTGACCTTTTTAGCATGGCCACCACCACCGATATCTCGCCAAGCTTTGAGCAGTCTTACTTTGGCGACCTGCAATCAAATCGCGCCGTTTACGATGCACATTCGCCGGTGCGTTTTGTCGAGCAGTGTCACACCCCGGTCCTTGTTCTCCATGGAGAAGCCGATCCGCGGGTCCCCATCTCACAGGGGGAGGAATTTTTCAACGGACTGCGCTTTCTCGGGCGCAAAGTCGATATGGTCCGCTATCCGCGCGAGCCGCATATCTTCACCGAGAGAGAACACCAGATCGATTCACTCACCCGCATCCTCGACTGGTATGAGGCTCACCTGAGTCAATAGCTCCGACCTGGCGCAAGACAAGCACGACCGGTGCGACGATACTTTGCTGATCGACAACGAACGGCTCATTTCCGCTCGAATACGATTCACGCATCGGTTCGGAGTGAAGCCCAGAGGCAATCACGGAATGGACCAGGCGTCCTCGGGGAACGTAAAAGAATCGTCTGGGCAAGCCCGACCCGGTAATGATGGGGTCTCGGATACGCAGTGAATCTGGCTCCGGGACGTCCTGGCCCATGACAGCGCGAGTTACTCTTGCGGTGGCGTGTGGTTACTCAGTGATCCTGGATGGTGGGTCATCCATCTCAAGGGGAATTGTCAAGATCTAACTCCTTTCGCTTCTCCATCGTTGCGATCAAGAAACGAATTGACTGGGCCATACACTATCGGGTCGAGTCGGTTGATGGAGAAGCTCAATGTGCTATCCCGGATTTCCACGGTATGAAGGATCGCGCGACGAGCGTACGCCACTTTATTCCGCGTTTTCTCGCCAAAACCCGGGCGCGCCATTTTTTGGTAGCTTTTTAAATTTGCTTTTGGCTATAATCCGACCCGAATCTGCACGACGGTCCCTAACCCCGATAACCAGGAAAAATATGCGGCATTCTTGGACTACAAGCGCTGAGCTTGTACTTCGTGCAGCCTTGTTCACTCTCATTACGGGATGTGGCATTGCGACCACGAATGGCCCTCAGCCGGTCAGCACCGGGCCGTCATCCGGTAGCCCCAGCGTTGCGCCAACCGGTCTTCAACTTGGGATCTTGTGGCAAGCGGACGCGCGCACGCTCTATCCAATACTGGGCGTCACCGGCTCGGCTCACTTCGGCGCGGCGCTGACACCGGCGCAGGGAAATGCGATTGCAGCCGCGGCGATTTCATCCGGCAGTACCTCGTGGGTGCTGTTTCTGAACAAGGACGGCACTCTCCAGGAAGAAGAATTGCCGGGGTCCACAACGACGCTGGCCTCAAAGGTCGCATTGGATTCGACCGTGGTGTTGTCGCCCGAAGGCGCCGCGGCTGCGCTTCTCTCCCCGTCCACACGCACGGTTGTGGTGGTCACTGGACTTCCAGCAAAGCCCCAGGTGACCGCCCTGCAACTGCCGTCTGCCTATGCTGCCGCTGGGGTGGCGGTCAGCGATGCAGGCACAGTGGTGGCCGGCATGAACATGGGCAATAGCGGCGGTGTGCAAGTCGGGCTTATATCCCCCACGACCAGCTACAGTGCGGTCGCGTCGATTGGCGGCTGGGGTGGAGCAGCCTTTGTGCCGGCTGCTGGATCAGGTTCCGCGACAGAAGCGGCAGTTGTCGCCGACAGCAGTTCGGCGCAGCTTACTTATTTGGCGAATCTCGGGGGAACTTCCCCCTCGGTCGCTGCCATCAGTAGCTCAGGGCTGATTCAGAAAGCCGCCGGGGTTGGTGTATCTCCAGACGGGAAGTGGGCCTTGGTCGCCGATAGCGGCAAGCCGCAGGTTGTGCGTGTCAGCCTTGTTCAAGGGGGTCCGGCGCCATCCGCGGTTGCGTGCGCGTGCAGTCCGCAACAGGTCTCGCCCCTTACCGCGGACGGAATCTACTCGATTGGCAGCAATGTTTCAGGCCAACCCGCCTGGATCCTGGACGCGCGGACTTCGACACCGCGAACCTTTTTCGTTCCCGCGCTTCCAAGCTCGACTGCTAACCAGACCGCATCGGCTTCCGCCGCGCAGTCAGACGGGAAGTCTCGATGAACGCGCATTTGCAGGCCTCGCGCAGTCAATCGGCAAAGCGCCGCGTGTCGCTGTTGTCACTCCTTTTGCTCGTGGTGCTGGGTCTTGTCGCAAAGCCAGCCGCGGCACAGTGCGACTACACGGTTACTTCCTTGGCCGATAGCGGCCCTGGAACCCTGCGTGCCGCCTTTCCAACTCTCGCTGCCAGCGGTGGTTCCTACATCTGCTTCGGTGTTACAGGAACCATCACCCTGGCCAGCACGATTCAAATCACTCTGCCCCTCGTGACGATCACCGATCCGGGTGGAGCGGGAATCACGATTTCCGGAGGCGGCGCTGTTCAGATCTTCCAGGTCAACCTGCCGGCTGCGACAGATTCCATGCGGATCAACGGACTGACGCTGACCAACGGCAATGCGACTTACGGCGGAGCCATCGAATTCCTGCAAGGCACGGCAGTCCTGGTCGGGACGGTCATCACCAACAACACCGCGCAGGCCGGAGGTGGCATTTACAACGCGGGCGGCACGGTGACGTTTAGCGGGGGCTCGATCAGCAGTAACACGGCGACCAGCACCATCGCTAATGTCACCATTGCCGGCGGCGGAATCCTGAATGCGGCGGGAAACACGCTGACCGTTCAGAACTCCAACATATCGGAGAACACTACGACCGGAAGCGGCGGAGGCATCGACAATACTGGCACCCTCTATATCACCGGCAGCTATATCGAGAGTAATACGGCATACCAGGGCGCCGGCATCTTCAACGAAGGGAACGGCAACCTCACCGTTTCGGGCGGAACACTTTTCCAGTTCAACGCCGCAACCCAGGATGGCGGCGCGATCTACAACAACCAAAACATCACCGTGAGCTCCGCTCTCTTCAACGGAAATACGGCAAATGGCACCAGCGATGTGACCTCATGCGGAGGCGCTCTTTGCAATAACAGCATCGCTACCATCTCGGAAAGTACCTTTGCCAACAATGGCACGACCGGGTACGGCGGAGCCATTGAGAGTTTTGGCACTTTGTACCTGTACGACGATACCATCTCGTTAAACGGGGCATCAGGGGCGGGTAGCGGCCTGATGCTCGGCGGCGAGAATTACACCGTCGTCTACAACGACATTATTGCCGGGAATAACGCTATTACTGGGTCCACGACACCGGATTGCCAAAATTGCGGCGCCATTGTCGCGGCCAACAATTTAATTGGCGTGCCCGTCTATCTCGGCCCCCTCGCGTTCAATGGCGGCCCCACCGACACCATGATGCCCCTGCCGGGAAGCCCGGCCATCGGGGGCGGAAATTACAACTATACCGACGATCTCCAGGACCAGCGCGGCTTCAGCCGCACCACCAACGGTGTGCTGGATGTCGGCGCGGTGCAGACACATTACAGTTCCGTCAGCTTTGTTACCCAACCTTCGACGACGGTTATCGATCAGACCATCACGCCGGCGGTTACGGTGCAGGTCACCGAGGTAGATGGCTCGACGACCAACTATCCTCTTGGCGTTCCGGTCAACATCTCGCTCTTCAATAGCGCGGAGTCCCCTGTTTCGGGGCTGAGCGGAACCCTGACCCAGCTGCCCGTGACCACCAGCGGCGTCACTGTTGCTACATTCCCCGACCTCTCTGTCAACGCGGCCGGTTCGTATTACCTGTATGCAAATACGTTTGCTGCCGGGGCTACCGCGAACTCAAATCCGGCATACGCCGCGCTCAGCAACGCTTTTGCGATTACCCAAGTCGGCGTCGTGACCCTTGGATGGCAGCCCGCTCAGCTCACCTACGGAACGCCAATGCCTGCCGGTGAGTTAAATGCAGTGGCCACCATTAACGGAGCTCCGGCTACCGGCACGTTTGTCTACACCTTTACGGGCACGAATACGCCAATCACAGTGGGCCAGGTGTATCCGGCGGGCGCGCATCCGGTGCAGGTAGCTTTCACGCCGACAGGCATGACTACGACTTATACGCTGGGCACGACCCTGGTGATCAACCAGGTGACCCCGGTGGTGACCTGGGCGACTCCGGCACCCATCTTCACGTCGACTCCACTCAGCGCCACGCAGCTCGATGCTACGGCGACCGGGGTAGGGGGCGCTGCCCTGCCCGGAACCTTCGTCTACAACCCCGCCGCTGGAACGACTCTTACTGCGGGCGCGCATGTTTTGGGCACGACCTTCACGCCGACGGATACGGTGGACTACACGACCGCTACGGGCCAGACCACGATCCAGGTCAACGCGCCCACCGTGGCGTCTGTAGCGATTCACGAATCGGCGAATCCTGTCACCTTTGGCCAGACGGAGACTCTGTCCGCGGTTGTCACGGGCAGCGATGGCAATCCGTATACCGGCGGCACGGCCAGCTTCACCTCGGATGGCGCGGCCATTGGGTCGGCGGCGGTGGTGAATGGGTCTGCCTCGGTTACAACGGCAACTCTGACCGCCGGCACGCACACCATCGGCCTGACTTACACCAACACAACGACGAATCAGACGTTGACCAGTTCAGCCTCTCTTACCGTGAGTCAGGCCACTCCGGTACTGACCTGGGCGACCCCAGCGCCGATCTTCACCAACACGCCGTTGAGCGCCACACAACTGGACGCGACAGCAGCCGGGGTAACAAACGCCGCTCTACCCGGGACCTTTGTGTACAGTCCCGCGGCGGGGGCGACACTGGCTGCCGGCCCGCAGGTGCTGAGCACGACCTTCACTCCCAACGACTACCTTGACTACACGACCGCGACCGCCCATGTCACCATTCAGGTGAATGCTCTGACTGCGGCTTCGGTAGCCATCCAGGAATCCGCGAATCCGATCACCTTTGGTCAAAGCGAAACCCTGACGGCGGTGATCACAGGCAGCGACGGAAAGCCCTTCTCGGGTGGGACGGCTGCCTTTACCATCGATGGCACCGCAGTCGGCTCAGCCACGGACGTGAACGGCGTAGCTACGGTTACGGACGGATCAATAGCGGCCGGCACACATACCATCGGCGTTTCGTATACCAACGCGACGACCACTCAACCCTTGACGGCATCAGCGTCTCTCACCGTCAACAAAGCGACGCCTGTGTTGACGTGGCCGACTCCAGCGCCGATCTTCACGTCCACGCCGCTGAGCGGCACGCAACTCGACGCCACGGCCACCGGGGTCACGAGCGCTGCACTTCCCGGGGCCTTTGTCTACACTCCCGCTGCCGGAGCCACGCTCGCCGCCGGCCCGCAACTGCTGAGCACGACATTTACGCCCACCGATTCGGTTGATTACAACACGGCAACTGCTCACGTCACGATCCAGGTGAATGCTCCGACGGCGGCTTCTGTGGCGATTCAGGAATCCGCCAACCCCATCACCTTTGGACAGAGCGAGACATTCACCGCCTCGGTCACGGGCTCGGATGGCAATCCCCTGTCGGGTGGCACAGCCGCATTTACCTCCGATGGAACAGCGATCGGGTCTGCCCCCGTGGTCAACGGAACCGCTTCCGTAACCGCAGCGTCTCTTACGGGCGGGACGCATACCATCGGCCTCACGTACACCAACACGACGACAAGTCAGACGCTGACCGCTTCTGCGTCGTTGACAGTCAACAAGGCGACACCAGTGCTTACGTGGCCTACCCCGGCGGCGATCTACACGTCGACTCCTCTGAGCGCCACGCAACTCGACGCCTCAGCCACCGGTGTTACGAGCGCCGCACTGCCTGGCGCCTTTGTTTATACTCCTGCTGCCGGGACCACGCTGACTGCCGGACCGCAGATCCTGAGCACGACCTTTACTCCGACTGACTCGGTTGACTATGCGAATGCGACCACTCATGTCACGATCCAGGTCAACGCGCCAACCGCAGCTTCAGTAACGATTCAGGAGTCAGCGAACCCGATCATCTTCGGTCAGACGGAGACGCTCACGGCGTCTGTAACGGGTACAGACGGAAAGCCGCTTTCTGGAGGCACAGTTGCCTTCACAGCCGACGGTTCGCCGATTGGCTCAGCCGCGGTGGTGAACGGAACGGCCTCGGTCACCGACGCGACGCTGACGGCAGGAACCCACACCATCGGTGTCACCTACACCAATACCGCGACGAATCAAACCTTGACCAACTCGGCGGCGCTCACTGTGAACAAAGCCACGCCGGTACTGGCGTGGACGACACCGGCGGCAATCTACACGTCGACTCCTCTTAGCGCCACCCAACTCGACGCGACAGCGACGGGAGTGACGAGCGCGGCGCTGCCCGGTGTCTTTGTCTATGTTCCTGCTGCCGGCGCAACACTGGCGGCGGGACCACAGCTCCTGAGCACGACCTTTACGCCGACCGACTCGGTTGATTACACGACCGCGACAGCTCACGTCACAATTCAAGTCAATGCGCCGACGGCAGCTTCGGTCACAATCCAGGAGTCTGCGAATCCGATCACCTTCGGGCAGAGTGAAACACTCACTGCCACGGTGACCGGTAGCGACGGCAAGCCTCTCACCGGCGGCACGGCCAGCTTCACCTCCGACGGCACCGGAATCGGGTCGGCAGCTGTCGTCAACGGCACAGCTTCCGTGACCGCGGCATCGCTTACAGGCGGCACGCACACCATCGGTCTCACCTACACCAATACGACAACGAATCAGACGCTGACCGCTTCTGCGTCGCTGACGGTCAACAAGGCAGCGCCGGTGCTGACATGGGCAACGCCCGCGGCGATTTATACCTCGACTCCGCTGAGCGGCACACAACTCAATGCCGCAGCGGCTGGCGTCACGAGCGCTGCGCTCGCCGGGACCTTCGTCTATACTCCTGCCGCTGGAACGACTCTGGCTGCGGGGCCACAACTGCTGAGCACGACCTTTACGCCTACTGACTCGGTTGACTATTCGAACGCGACCGCTCATGTCACGATCCAGGTGAATGCTCCAACAGCGGCGTCGGTTGCGATTCAAGAATCCGCCAATCCCATCACCTTCGGGCAGAGTGAGACTCTTACCGCCGTTGTGACGGGCACAGACGGCAAGCCTCTTTCCGGAGGAACAGCCGCCTTCACCGCTGACGGTACCGCCATCGGTTCAGTAGCGGTGGCGAACGGCACGGCCGTGGTGACTGACTCGTCCCTGGCGGCGGGCACGCACACCATCGGCGTTACCTACAGCAACACAACGACGAGCCAGACGTTGACCGGCTCGGCGTCTCTCACCGTCAACAAAGCGACGCCTGTTTTGACATGGGCAACTCCCGCGCCCATCTTCACGTCCACACCACTGAGTGGAACGCAACTGGATGCGACAGCAACGGGCGTGACGAGCGCAGCGCTGCCTGGTTCGTTCGTCTACAGTCCGGCTGCGGGAGCGACTCTCGCCGCTGGCCCGCAACTGTTGAGCACTACATTTACGCCGACCGACTCGATCGACTACGCCACCGCAACCAGTCACGTTACGATCCAGGTGAACGCTCCAACGGCAGGGTCGGTGGCCATCCAGGAGTCTGCCAATCCAATCACGTTCGGCCAGAGCGAGACTCTCACTGCCACAGTCACAGGCAGTGACGGCAAACCCTTGAGCGGCGGGACGGCCGCGTTCACATCCGACGGCACCGCGATCGGCTCCGCCGCTGTTGTCAACGGAACCGCTTCCATTACAGCGGCATCTCTCACGGGTGGCACGCACACCATCGGCCTTACGTACACCAATACGACAACGAACCAGACACTGACCGCCTCTGCGTCTCTCACTGTGAGCAAGGCAACGCCGGTACTGACCTGGGCAACTCCCGCGGCAATCTATACTTCGACTCCGCTGACTGCCACTCAACTCGATGCGGCAGCGACCGGCGTGACGAATGCTGCGCTTCCCGGGACGTTTGTTTACACTCCCGCAGCCGGAGCAACTCTCACGGCGGGCCCACAGACATTGAGCACCACATTTACGCCTACCGACTCGGTTGACTACACGACCGCGACCGGGCACGTCACCATCCAGGTGAACGCGCCAACCGCGTCTTCGATCGCCATCCAGGAATCGGCGAATCCGATCACCTTCGGACAGACCGAAACCCTTACGGCCACGGTTACAGGCTCGGATGGGAAGCCGCTCTCCGGCGGAACGGCCGCGTTTACGTCCGATGGCACCGCGATCGGCTCTGCGGCAGTCGCCAATGGCACGGCTTCGGTGACATCAGCAACGCTCGCCGCCGGCACCCATCAGATCGGTGTTACCTATACCAACACCGCCACCAAGCAGACACTGACCGCTTCAGCCGCACTCACGGTCAGCAAGGCTACGCCACTTATTGGTTGGGCTACGCCGGCGTCGATCTATACATCGACACCCCTAAGCTCTACGCAACTTGACGCCACGGCTACCGGTGTTACGAGCGCAACTCTTCCCGGAGCCTTTGTTTACACACCGGCCGCGGGATCGACGCTTGCCGCCGGAGCACAAGTACTGAGCGTGACCTTCACGCCGACGGATTCGGTTGACTACACCACGGCTACGGCTCACGTGACCGTGCAGGTCAATGCTCCGACGGCATCGACTGTCACGATTCAGGAGTCGGCGAACCCGATCACCTTCGGACAAAGCGTCACGCTTACGGCCGTTATCACCGGGACGGATGGAAAGCCGCTCTCCGGCGGCACAGCCAGCTTCACCTCGGACGGCGCAGCGATCGGCTCTGCCACGGATGCCAACGGTACTGCAGCGATCATCGCAACTTCGCTGAAGGCGGGCACGCATCAGATCGGTGTCTCGTACACCAGCCCGAGTATCGAAGGCTCTCTCCTCGGCTCAGCAACTCTCACCGTCAACAAGGCGACTCCCTTGCTGGCGTGGACCACGCCCGCAGGCATCAACAGCGCGACGCCACTCAGCGCGACCCAACTTGACGCGACAGCTACAGGGGTGACGGGCTCGGCCCTGGCAGGCGCCTTTGTGTATACGCCGGCAGCCGGCGCGACCCTGTCTGTTGGGGCGCACACCCTGAGCGCTGCGTTCACGCCGACAGATGCCGTGGATTACTCCAATGCCTCGGTTCAGGTAACCATCCAGGTGGGCCAGCCGCCGATCTCACTCACCTCAGTCTCGCCAAGTTCGACGCCACTCAGCACGACTCCGGTATCAGTTACAGTTGTGGGCAGCGACTTCACGTCTACATCTATCGTTGAATTTAATGGAACTCCGCTCGCGACTACCGTGCAAAGCTCGACCACACTCACCGCGGTCATTCCGGCGTCGGCAATTGCCCAGCCCGGAACCTTCAATCTGACCGTCTACGATCCGGCCTCCAAGCTGACCAGCAATGCTTTGTCGTTCCTTGTCACCGCGCCCACACCAAATATTACGTTCTCGATTCCAGCGACACCGGGCTCGGGCGAGCAGGCAACGATCACCATTGATCTGGCGAGTCCCTATCCGACCGCGCTCTCCGGACAACTCACGCTTACCTTCGCTCCCGCTACCGCAAGCGGAGTGGATGATCCCGCGGTCCAGTTCTCGACGGGGGGACGCACGCTCGATTTCACGATTCCCGCCGGCTCGACGACGACACCGCAGGTGGCATTCCAGACCGGCACCGTCGCCGGGACCATCACCGTCACCCTCACGCTCACGGCCGACGGCGTCAATGTAACCCCCGAGGGTCTGGCGCCCATCGTTCTCGTCATCGCTCCGGCTGCGCCGACGATCACGAGCGTCTCCTTCACTAACAACAGCAACGGACTGATCACCGTGGTGGTCAATGGCTTCTCCAACACCCGGGACATGACTACGGCTGACTTTGTTTTCACGGGTACGGGCGCCGGCTCGCTCGGTGCGTCCACAGTGACCATTCCGGCCTCGGGATTGTTCACCCCCTGGTACACTTCGGCAGCTTCGGATCAGTACGGATCGGCATTCTCCTACACCCAAAACTTCCAGTTGAGCAGGCCCGACTCGAGCATCACGGGCGTTTCCGTCACACTGACTAACTCGGTAGGTACCTCGGGGAGCGTAAATTCACAGTGAAAACCATGCCCAAATTCGCGCGCTCTTTGCTCATCGCAGTCACGGCGACGTCCACGTTCTTCGCAACTTCCGATGGCTGGGCACAAAGTCCATCCGGAGTCGTGAGCGCCGCCGCGGGTCAGCCCAAGTCGCTCTTCATCACGATTCTCGATGGGGAAGGCGCACTGAACGATATCCGCGCCCGTACGGCCCGTGAGCCCATCGTCGAGGTGGACGATGAGAATCACAAGCCGGTGGCCGCCGCGCTTGTGCTCTTCAGTATCGACAGCAACGGCAGCAGTACCCCGTTAGCCAGCTTTGCCGGTTCTCAAACTCTCTCGGTGCAAACAGGTGCGGATGGCCGTGCCATAGCTCACGGTTTCCAGGTGACGCATGCAACGGGGAAGTTCAGCATTCGTGTGAAGGCAACCGTGGGAGCGGCGGTCGCCGAAGTCGTCATTGCCGAGACCAACGTATCCTCTGCCTCGGAGGGTGGCGGGGGAAACCGCGTCAGCATCTTTGGACACAAGAAGACCAATTGGATCATCGGCAGCGTCGTCGCGGTCGGTGTAATTATTGGCGTGGCGATCGCTTCTCAGCAGTCTGCAACCACGGTTACACCGGGAACCGGCACCGTCGGTGCTCCGGCAACGGTGCGCGGTATACGCATTCCGTTGCAGCATCGTGCTCACTGATCAGAGGCGAATAGGTATTCGCGATTGTTTCCGGCCCCGTCTAATCGAGCGAAGTGAGGTTTTGAGGGAGGTCGCCAGCCTGACGGTCTTCTCTCTTCAAGTCGCTCAGTGGTGACTGCCCCCCGAACTGCTTCCGCCTCCGCTCGAAGAACCGGAACTCGCACTGCTTCCACCCGAACTGGTTGTCCCGCCCCCATGCGAACCGCCGCTCGAGCCTCCGCTGCCGCCACCACCATGCGAGCCACTTCCACTGATTCCATGCGAGCCACTTCCGCCGCTAAATCCACCGTGCCCACCGCTGAAGTTGCCCCCCCGCGCCTGCAGCGTGCCGCCGCGGTTTGAAATCGGTGCTGACACCGTCACGCTTCTGCTCCCATGCATCACCTGTTTCGAGACCGTGAAGCTCTGCGATTTGGGATCGAAGCGAATTGGAACTGCAACGGGTTTGGTCACAGGCGTCCTGCCACCGGAAGCCGATCCGTTCAGTGCGCGCGCTTCCATAAGCGGCGCCTCGGCGCGAGCCAGCGGGCGCATGTAGTCGTTGCGAAACTCCCGCGGCGGCGACTTGAGCACTTCGATCGGGCGCGCAGGGTCATATCTGAGACGTTCCAGGGAAATGCCATTTTTGCTGTTCACCGCGATGATGTCTTCGCGCCGATTGATGGGCGGGCGGCCTTTGACATCATACGGATGAACAGGAACAAAGCCGATCTTGTTCCCCACCTTGACCCAGCGGCACGGTGGGACATGATGCCGCTTTGGACCGGCGACCCACACATAGTGATGCCGCCGGTGAATCCAGCTTCCTGCATGACATACTGCCCAGTCCCACGATCCTCGGTTCGCGCCTAGACCGGTAGCCATGATCCTCTGCTTCCCTGTGACTGGATCCCTTTGCACCCGGTACCGAATCGACCCTGGAAGGCAAGGAAAAAAGTCGTCCGCATACGACGCGTTCAAGGGTACGGGAGACGCAGGCGGGACAGCCTGCGCCGCCATGCCTGCTGGCCCCTGAACGAAATCAACCAGCATGGCACGAGCGCTCGGGCGGCGGATTTCCCTGGAAGAGGGATGGACCTGCGATACATTGCCGGAGGGTTGTTGTTGCTCCGAAGCGATTGCCGGGTCCCAGCAGGTTCCGTACGGCGCGCACTCAAAGAACGTACCCTGACCCTTGAGGTCAGCAAGGCCGGGGAGGGGCACAGCCAGCCCTGAAGCCTTCATCATCTCGGCCATGGCTGCTGAGCGATGTGCTATGCGATCCGCTACCCACTTGTCCCACGCAACGATTGCGTAAGGATCTTCGATGTTCTTCGCGTCGACCGCATGGCCCTCGTGTGTGGTGACCGTCTGACCCATACCGATCGGCTTGGGCGATACCTGCAAATAGTGGAGGCCTTCAGGATCCTGGGGCGTTACGGCGGTGGCATCCATGTAGCTGCTGACTCGGGCCGTCAGCTTGTGCGGATACACCACTTCAACGTTGTCGGCCGGAGTCCTCAGAATGAACATTTCGTCGGGAATATAGGGCTTGACCGCCAGAGACACGGTTCCGGACAGCAGCGCGACATCGGTGAAAGGAACGCCCTTTGTCGTATGCAGGTCGTTGAAGGTGAGAACGGAGTTTTCTGCCAGGTAAAGGGTCGAGGCGTCTTCAAACTCAATCTCGGCGCGCCCATTGCCCGTCACGAGGCTGAAACTGGTTTCGAGCGGCAGATCGACTTCGGCCTTCTCCCACATGTTTCCCGATAACTTGTCGTTCTGTTCTCCGCGTGCAATGCGCACATCTCCCTCGACGTAGCTGATCCTGACAATCTGCGCATAGGTGGCGTCCGAATAGTGCTGGCCCAGAATGAACTGTGCCTTCCTCTTCAATTCGTCACTGGCATCGCCGTTGAGAATTTCCTGGATCTCGGCCAGTGCACGCGGTTCATCCGTCTGGAGGAGGAAATTGAGGGCCAGAAGTTTCAAATCGTCGCTCTCGCCCGGCTTGGGTTCAACGGGCTTGCCGCTCCTGGCGCGAATCTCGATCTCGAGAGCCTCACACTCATGAATCCAACTGCTGGCGGGAAAGCCGCGGCTGAGCTCTTTGCAGGTTTCCAGAGCGGGCTTTTCTCGCCCCTGCCGGTTCTCAGCGTACGCCTTCCAGTAGGAGGCTCCATCGGCGTGGTCGCCACGCTGGTTCGCCACCTTGGTGAAGATGTTCACGGCATCCTCCCAGCGTCCCTCGTGCAGGGCGCGCGTTCCATCCGCGTACAGATCGCTGTCCTGCGAAGCCGAGGTGTCGATCGCACTTTCCATTCCAACCGAGGCGAATTCCCCAGAAAAAGCCTGCGCCGGCACGATCTGGGAACCGCCGATGAAGGGCGCGACAGCCAATGCCCAGGGCGTCATACGCAGAAAAAATCGAATTCTCATATTGTTCCTCCCTTCGTTCCAGCGGTCTCATGTCCAGCTTCTACTCGCGACCGCAAGACGCGGACCTCAAACAGCAAACCGTCCTCGTCCATTTCTTTCTGCAGACGGGCGAGGCCTGCGGCATTCAGTCCTCCGGGCTGGTTGGCTAATTCGTCCAGCAGATGATCAAGCCGATCGAGAGCCGAGTCGAGCGCCGGGTCGTGATCCTTACTCGCGTCCTGGCGAAAAGTCCGATTTGCGGCGAGCAAAGTGCGTGCCTCGTCACGCAAGGGAGAAACCATTTGCGTGCTATCGGCGTCTGCATGCTTCAGTTCCACGAGCAACCGCTCGGAGCGGTCCAGGTAGTCGCTCAGAACCACCACGACCACGCGGGGGCGTTGTGGGGCCGGCACCACCTCGTGGTGTGCCTGAGCGGGGCGGTTCTCTGCCGCATCATGGGCTTGTCTGCGTTCCCAGAGCCGGCCACCAATGAAAGCACAACCTGCCAGCAGGGCGCAGGCCGCCGCGTAGCTGAAGCCCCTTCTCATTACGAAGTGCAGCCAGTTCGGCTTCTTTGTCTCGTAGAAAGGCAAAGACCCGGAAAGCGATTGCCAAACTCTTTCGCCGTACTGGTCGTCGCGGGACGGCGGTTCAAGGGTTGGCAGTTCGGCGAGGTCGATGCGCAATTCGCTGAAAGCAGCCGCGCATTGCGAGCATTCCTGCAGATGCTGCCTTCCAGCATCTGGATCGCCCTCGCTGTAGGCATGATCGATGAGTTCGTGCTCGGTCAGGTGCGTCATATTTTTACCCTTAAGACGGCGAGTCGCTGCCGCAGTTTTTGAACCGCGCGGTAGACTGCCTGTTTGGCGGCATTGGGTGGAATGCCCAGCGCCGTTGCGATCTCTTCCGTGGACCGGTCTTCCATGTGGCGCAGCACAAACGCGGTTCGCTCGGTGGGGGAAAGCCCATGCATCGCGATCTCCTGCATGGCTCCGATCTCTCCGCTTAGCAGCAGGCGCTCAGGTCCTGCCGTCTGATCTGCGACCTGTACTTCGTCGAGCTCCGGATCTGGCTCCGATGAGATGCGGCTGCTCTCATCCGCCTTCCGGCCGGCAACTTTGTTCAGCGCGCAGCGTACTGCGATCCTATAGATCCAGGTGCCGAAATCGGCGCGAAACTCGTAGCTGTCGAGCTTCCGATATCCCCGCAGGAGCGCCTCCTGCACCACATCTTCCGCGTCGGCTTCATTGCCGGTGATGCGGAACGCCACCCGGAAGAGAGTCCTGCTGTGGCGAACGACCAGCGGCCCATAAGCGTCCCGTTCCCCAGCAAGAACCGCCCGGATCGCTGCGTGGTCGTTCCTGTCCATGCGAAACATTAGACACCCGGCGGCGGTGCGCGGTTAGGCGAGATTTGCAGGGAGTGCGGGGCAACGCCAGAATTGTGGTGCTGATTGTCGGCAGAGCATGGCAAAACGGCCTGTTTCTCTTCCCCGCCGTCTGCGCGATGCGGCAAAATGGCTGAATGGCTTCTCTCCCGCACCTGCTGCGCGTCGCCCTTGTGGTTACCTCGATGACCATCATCCACTCGGCCCCAGGGCAAACTCCTCCGCCTGTGCATCCAGACCGACCCACCCCGCCGACGCGCGATCCGCACACGCCCGGATATGTGAAGGCAATGGAACTGCCTGACGGCGCCAATCCGTCACCCAAAGCCGACGGTAACTTCATCCTCGGCCCCACCCATGATCCCGCTCCGGAGGCTTCTGCACAGGACGGTGTTCCGAAGGGAACGGTGATTGAGTTCACCATGAGTTCGACTGAAAGCAAGATCTATCCCGGCATCGCCCGCGATCCCAATACCTTTGGAACTCCGGACCCGGCTAACCCGGCAAAGCTCGATGTGAACACGAGCCATCCGGCGCCCTATTCGCGCAAGGTAGCTGTGTATGTCCCGCAACAGTATGTACCGGGCACGGCCGCGCCCTTCATTGTGGGAGCAGATGGGCCGGACCGGCTACTGTTTACCGTGCTCGACAATCTCATTGCCGAGCACAAAGTCCCCGTGATGATTGCGATTTCCATTGCCAACGGCGGTGGAGACGCACAGGGGAGCGAGCGCGGGCTGGAATACGATACGATGTCCGGACGCTACGCCGAATTCGTTGAACAGGAGGTCTTGCCGCTCGTCGAAAGCAAAGCCCATGTCAAGCTCACACACGATCCCGATGGCCGCGCGGCCATGGGTGGCAGCTCAGGAGCCGCCTGCGCATGGATCATGGCGTGGTATCACCCTGAGTGGTATCACCGCGTTCTCAGCTATTCCGGCACCTTCATCAACCAGCAGTGGCCTTATAACCCAGACATTCCGCATGGTGCCTGGGAGTTTCACGAGCATCTCATACCGGATAGTTCGCCCAGGCCGATCCGCCTTTGGATGGAAGTGGGCGACCGAGATCTCTTCAATCCCAACGTGATGCGCGACAACATGCACGACTGGGTTCTGGCCAACGAAAAGATGGCGACGGTTCTTGCTGCAAAGGGCTACCACTACCAGTTTGTCTTCGCCCGCAATGCGGGGCATGTTGATCGCCCGGTGCGCCAGCAGACTCTGCCCGAGGCTCTCGAATATATTTGGCAGGGCTATCCTTCTTCCCCTGCCAGGCATTGACCTCTCATGGGGCGGGTCCCCAATAGCCTATGAACTGGGGGGGCGCGATTATTCGGTAGTATAGCGAATTTCGAGAGTCCGTATGCGGTAGCAGGAGTAAAGCAGCACCAGCGCAGTGAGCGTGAGCAAACCGAGGGCCGCAGCCCAGCCTGAGACCGGCTCGGTCTCGATGGTTAGCAGAGCGAAGACACCTTCGCCGGGAACGCTGATCGGCATGAGGTGGCGCAGATACGAGGCGACGCTGATCTTCTGGAGCAGCGATGGCAACACCGGATTGATCGCCTCCCACCCTAAAACCAGCATCGCGGCCGGCGTGGGATTGCGGAAGATCATGCTCAGCAAAAGAAACACTGCGCCGTATCCAAGACACGCGAGGGTTGTGATCAAGAGATACGCCTGCAACTGGCCGAATCCCGGGCCGTCGAAGATATAGCTGCCTCCCGCCGGACCATATGCCGCATACATGAGCGCAAAGTTGAGGAGGATCGCGCTGCCGAACAACGTCACGGCGCTGATCGTCCCCGCAGCAAATTTGCCGAGTAACAGAATCTCGCGGCGGATCGGAGACAGGAGATAGAAGTGCAGGCTGCGCTCAATCATCTCTCCGCGGATAAGTCGCGAAAAAATGCCCAGACACCCGAAAAATACGCCGAGGCGGATGTAATAAAACTGAACGATTCCGGCAAGTATGGTGGTGTCTTCATCCATCGCGGTACCGGCATGGTGGTCGAATAGCAGGTGAATGAAGATGATCACGGTGGGAATGTAGGCGAGAAAATAGATCCACGTCGCCTTCCAGGAGAACAGGTTTCTTCTGACTTCAATTCTGGTCAGGCGTCGCACCTGGATCCACCACAGCGCCCACGGTTGTCGCGCGATGTTGCTTAGGAAAGTTGCCGCTTCGGCGGGCATCAGGAGGCACTCCCTTCCGATCCAATCAGGTACTGATAGATCGCGTTGGCGTCATCGTCGGCGGGAGCGACGGTTTCAATCTTGACTGTGCCCTCAACCACGATCCCATTCAGCAGGTGATAAAACTGGTCGATGTCTCCCGTGCGAAGGAAGACACCCCTTCCATCTGTGTGCAGGCGCGCTTCCACGCAGTGGTTGACGGCAAACATTTTTGAGGCCAACAACTCCGGCTTGTCGCAGCGAATCAGCACCTGCATCGGCTTATCGCGCACTTCCTGCCGCACCTGGTGAATGTTTCCGTCCGCAATCAAATAGCCGCCGGTGATCAGCACCACGCGATCAGAGATTCTGTCCACCTCATCGAGGATGTGGCTCGAGATCACCAGGTGCATCCCCTGCCTGCCGAGTTCCTGAAAAAGCGCCAGCGATTCTGCACGCGCCATGGGGTCCAAACCATTGAGCGGCTCATCGAGCACAAGCACGCGAGGATGATGCGCGATCGCCTGGGCCAGGCGTATCTTTTGCCGCATGCCCTTGCTGTAACCCGCGATCTTGCGTGCGGCCGCTTCGCCCAGCTGCACCCGTTCCAAGGCCTCGCCTGCTAACCGGAAGGCCTCTGCCTCACTCATCCCGTGAAGCATGAGCCCGTCCAGCACGAACTCCCATCCTGTGAGCCCGCGGGGAAACGAATCGAACTGGGTGCAGTAGCCGACGTGACGAAAGAAGTCTGTAGCATTTCCCGGAGACATTCCGAGAACGGACACGTGCCCCATCGATGGCTGCACCAGTCCCGTCATCAGGTTCATCAGCGTCGTCTTTCCCGATCCATTGGGACCGACGAAGGTTGTGATGCCGGGCGGGATCGCAAGCGAGACGCGATTCACCCCCAGAACTTCGCCGTAAAACTTCGACACATCTTCGAATACGATCCGATCATTCATCCTCGGACCACCTCGCGCGCACGAATGCGCGCATTCAGCATCGCTACACAGACACCGCAGGCAATCGCCAATACCGCTGCAATCGCAATCGTTGGTATCTGTTGCCGGGGCCAATTAAACTCCGGCGCTCCCAGTAACCGTTGCCACAATTCCGACATGATGATGGGAAAGTTGAGCAGCAATCCCCACCGCGTGCGGAGAATTGCATTTACGACACCACCGACACCGGCCGGCACAAACACCGCCGCGAAGATGATCCCGGTCGCAACCACTCTCCACTTCACCCATGACGAAAGCGCGAGCCCAAGGATGGAGAGAAACGATATCCAGATCAATGCCCCGGCCATCATCCCAAAGCCCATCGAGAGGTTCGCGACCGCCCAGCCTTGAGGCGAGGAATAGCCCTGGTAGATGAAGAGCAGAATGCATGGAATCCACGTAACCAGGGAAAGGGAAGCGAACAGCGCGACGAATTTGCCGAACACGTACCCGAACCGCGAGATCGGATGACTGAGCAGAATCGGCAGCGCATTGTCAGCCATATCAAAAGTGATCAGCCTCGGCGCGATCCAGGCGGTAACGACCAGCGCAATCCAGGATTGCGTCGCCAGCACCTTGAGGAAGTAAGCCGCGTCGATCGAAAATCCGCGTGCGTTGCCCTTCAAAATCATCATTCTGGCGATCGGATTATTGGCAAGATAGATCCCAAAGAGGTAGATGAGAACAGGTAACATCGAGAGCGTGAAAAGCCCGATCGTAATCTTGGACGACCACACTTCAGCCAGGCCGTAACGGGCCAGCACGTAGACCCGGGACCACAGCGGCGTCACCCGTCCGGTATAGGCGCGGTAATCGTGCTTATAGACTGACATGCGCCGCCTTTCCTCCGTCGCTTTCCATCGCTCGCAGGAAGATATCTTCGAGAGAATCCTGGCGCTGGTGCATGCGACGAATCTGTACACCCTGTTCTGAAGCGATCACGTATAAATCGCGCGCTTCGATCTGCTCGGGCATCACGAGCTTCATGCGGCCGTCAGGAAAACTCGCGCACTCGCAGCCCAGGCCGCGCATACTCACGGAAAACCTCTCCGTAGCTCCAACCGTCTCGAGTTCCATGAAGTTGCGATGCGAACGCCGCTCCTGCTCGATGTTGCACAGCGCAGCGATGCGTCCGCCCTTGAGAATGAGCACTTCGTCGCAGGTATCGTCGATATCGCGCAGCAGGTGGGAGGAGATCAGCAGCCGGATGCTTCCTTCTTTTCGGATCTCCTTGATTACCTGGATCATGCGCTGCCGCGCCATGGGATCGAGTCCGTTCGTCGGCTCGTCCAGAATGAGCAGGCGGGGTCCGTGGGCAAGCGCCTGGGCCAGCTTGATAAGCTGCTTCATCCCCAGCGAATAGGTATTGACCTTGCGGTAGCGAACCTCGCCCAACCCCACATAGAACAGAGCTTCATGTGCTCGTTCGAGCGCCGCGGCCGGCGGCAATCCCGACAACTCAGCCATGTAGCGAACAAACCGTACGCCGCTCATGTTGCCGATGAAGGAGTCATTCTCCGGCATGTACCCGATCGACTGGCGAATCTTCGCGCGGTCGTGCAGAGAATCCATACCGAAGACACGGGCGGTTCCACTTGACGGGTTGTGGAAACCCAGCAGGGTATTGATCAGCGAAGACTTGCCCGCGCCGTTCGGCCCGAGCAGCCCAATGGCACGGCCCTGCAACTCTCCTGTCAATCCATCGAGGACAGTGCGTCCGCCGAGTCGTACCACCAGCCGATCAAGCTCGATGATGCCCATATCAGTTCGTTACGCTTTTGTGCGTCGCTTGGTTCCTGGAATTGACAAGCGCGCCAAGTGTCAGAAAATCAAATCCAAACAGGCGGCTGTCGCTGGCTGCCTCGATGCGCGTATCTTTGCCCCACGCACAGATCACGGTGGGTCGCGCATCCGCAGCCAGTTGCCGGATGGCATCGGCGGACTCACCACTTAGCTGCGGTAGTAGAGGGGCTATCACGGGACTAAGGTTCTGGTAGGCGACGGCGGAGTAATTCGCATTGTCGTCCTTCGGAAGCAATGCCTTGAAAGCTGCCGAACGAGCCAGGGAGTTGCCGCTCTGGTGGGTGCGTATCGCCTCCATCAGCAGAGCGCGGCTTGGCGCAATGATCATGAACCCATCTGAAAATGTGTACTGCGCCACAACCGTACCCGATGTAAGGTCTTGAACCGCATAAAAACGCTGATCGCCGCTCGTGGTTGGTTCGATGGCCACCGCATGAGCGTCCTTGCCTTGTGCGTGATCCCTGACCACCTGTGTGATCCGCTCCAGGGTCTGTTCCAGCCGATCGGGGTTATTTACCTCGATGACCGCCTTCCATGATGGCGTCGGCAAGACCGGGCCGTCGAGCGAGAGCAGAAAATCACCATCCAGGTTGGCGAGCAGATCATCGCGAAAACTGATCTGCATCTCTGATTCCGCTTCGCTGAGTTTACCCAGTTTTGCGCCATCGTCTCCCGCGAGCATAGCGATCATGTCATCGGCAATGCTCTTCGGGTCTTTTGAAAGCATTGCTACCGCAATGGCGGCATTGGGCGTCACAAAGTCGAGCGAACCGATCGGGGCAGGGCTGGCAAGCCATGAGGCGACGCGCTCCCTGGTTCCGGCAAACTGCAGGTTCAGGTGATTTTCAGGTACGCCGTTTGTTTCTCGATGTTCGGCGATCAGGTAGCGTACCCCTTCCATTCCGCTGCTCTGGATGACATTTTCATTGACCTTCCGGCCATGCATACGACCCGCCCCGGCGGCCAGCATCTGGTGAAGATCCGCTGCCAGGATGATGCCCGCACCTCGCCCATAGGCGGCCGCGATCTGCTGTCCAAAATCTCCGGCGGCAAACCCGCTCGCGCCGGCGTTCAACTGCGCGTCCACTGCCTTCAACGTTTCAATACTGTTCGAGAACACTGCCTCGTGCTGGCGAATCAGCGCATACCCGCCATTTCGTGTTCGCGGCACCGACGGTACCGCACGCAAGGACTGTTCATCAAGTATGGTCAGGCCGCCGCTCGCTCCGGATGCGAACTGGCTCTTCAGCAGGTCGCCCAAGCCGCTCTTGCGAACATCGGTGAGCACCGCAAAGCCAGGATGATCAGCCTGTCTGCTGCCGACGACGACAATCTCGTCGCCTAGATACTGGCTCACATCGTGCAGCTTGCCAACCAGGGCATCCAGTTCAGCCGTATTGGCTCCGTGGCCCTGGTCCCACCACTGCTGAAACTCCGGGTTCTTGCTCAACTGGTCCTGAAAGATCGCGTGGGCCTGGCTCAGAAAATCCCCCAGGTTGGGAATGCTCACATAGAGCGCCGTGTCCGCGGGAACGCGCTGCAACAAGTCACTCGAATATCGCGGCTCTGGGAACGGAATCTGGCCGATCTTATGCTCAAGATTGGCAAGTTGCGCCACAATCCCAAGGTACTTCGCACGATCCTGGCTCCATGCAACTTGTTGTGCAAGGGGCGTAGGGCTCAGATTGGCGCTGGTCGTCATCTGATCCCCGGCATGCAGCGCTTCTGTCGCCCCTGCGTGCGCTACCTGCAGAGTCCCTTGCAACACACCCACACGCGAGCCCTTGATGCCCGCATTGACGGAGAAAACCGTGCCCGTCACTGCGACCCGGCAATCTGGCGTTTTTACATATAAGTGGCCCGAGGTGCGTTTCGCGGCCTGCACAATCACCGCACCATCGTCGAGAGCCACCGTCATGTTGTGCCCCCTCGCATCGACAGCCAGCGTGCCTCGCTGGTTCATCTCAACTGTGGATCCATCGGCCAGGCGAATCACCACGTGGGATCCACCCCCGGTGCGAAGATGATCACCCTCTCCCAGCGTATCTCCCGGCGAAAGCTTGCGTTCGCCTTCGCTCGATACGCGATAGGCGCTGCCATCGATGGACTGCACTTCCGCGCGCACGCCGGGCGGCACCTGCCAATATGCCTTGTACACAAACAATCCGCCCGCCACCAAAGCAAAGGAGAGCGCCAATGCCCACCCGAGCACTCGTGGTCGAACTGCTGCCGGTCTGTTCGGCTTTG
Source organism: uncultured Acidobacteriaceae bacterium (assembly GCA_963737665.1). Lineage (GTDB taxonomy): Bacteria > Acidobacteriota > Terriglobia > Terriglobales > Acidobacteriaceae > Telmatobacter. The sequence goes on along the minus strand of CAVTTW010000005.1, from coordinate 696,215 downwards.
GGGCAGACCAGTCGAGTGAGCCGTCTCCCGATGCACTGCGCAATTGTCGGTAGCAGGGGCCGCACTCCCGCAAGTGAGCCTCGACAAGCAGCGACCGCGTGGTGGAGAGAGTTCCTGACCGATAGGCAGCCAGCAAATGCTGCACATCATCGCAGTTTGCAATGGTTCCAGCCGAAAAGCCCTCTTCCACGGCGATGCCAAGCTTGGCGGCCACCCTCTCCGATGAAGCCGCGATCTCTTCCGAATTCGGCCGTGAGTCTTTAAGGGCATCGATTGCCATTTCGAGCCGCGTGTCGTCCTGTCTCATGACTTCCCCCGCTCCAGTTCTTTGAGCCGCTTTTTCAATCGCGATCGCGCATGGTGCAGTGTGACTGCGACGACCGCCTGTGAGGTTCCCATCGCGGTTGCGATCTCGCGATTGCCCTGGTCTTCGACGTAGCGCAACGTGAACATCTCTGCCGCGCGCGGCGACAATTCGCCGATCGCGAGTCTGAGCGATTGGGCGAGCTGTCGGTTCACAGCTTCTCTCTCGGGCGAACCTTCTTTGGCCGATGGCACACTCTGGGCGAAGTCCAAGGGCTCCGTCCGTGCTGCCTTCCGCCTGCGGAGCAGGTCGAGTGCTCCATTGATCGCGGCGCGGTGAAGATAGCTTCCGGCGTTCTTTTCCGGGTAGCCACCTCCGCTTGCCAGGCGTAGAAACACTGCCTGGGTTACGTCCTCCGCATCCGACATGCTTCCGGTAATGCGGTACGCCGCGATCAAAACCCGCCGGTGATGCTCTCCGAAGAGGCGCGAAAGGCTGTCCCGGCTTTCCGTTAACGGCATGGTTGGGCTCTCCACGACCAATCGCTCACCTTCCCGTCTCTTCACACAGATGACGCTGCAACTGGAGGATTATTAATCCCGTACGAAAATAACTACGAGCGAACCGGCGTGCATGTTCCGTCCGCGAAGGGCACCCGGAACAAGATGCCCCGGTCCATCGCTCGTCATGCCGTCTATCTCACAAGAACTGGGGAACAAAACGGGACGGCGCAGAGGGATAGGACTGCGTTTGCTTTCAACGCGCGATCACAATAGGTGCGCGCCAGAACGTTGCTTTTCCTGATACGGGATCGACCACTGTGACCTGGCAATCGTATTGCCCCGGAGAGAGGCTTTCGACTCCAAACTCAAAATTCAGCGGCACCACTCCCAGACGGCTTGCCGCGTTGGGCTCAACGGCGATCGGCGCGGTCTTGAATACCTCGGCCCCGGCGGAATAAAGGCTGACGAATGCCACCACCGGGGGCGCACTGGATTGGGTCGTGGTCGATTGCGCCGGCGGAGTTCCCGGCAACGCTGCCTTGTAAGCCTGCAGATAGACATAGATGTTGCGGTTGGTATTGAAGACCCGCGTCACGCTGGGAATCAGCTTGCTGTCCCCCTGGACCAGCGGATTGACCGCCTGTTCCTTCTCACGGTCTTTCGCCTTCGCGGCGTCGTAGATTGCCTGCTTCAGGTCAACACGCTGGCTGCTGAGCACAACCGAGCTGATGGGAACGTGCTTCTCCTCTTTGTTCAGATTCGGCACCACGAAGGTCGTCTCGTAGGTTCCGATGCGTCCCGTTTCATCATCGCGCGCCAGGAACTTGATCATGTATTTTCCGGGAAGCAGCGTAAATCCCGTGTCGTATTCGACGGGACGATGCGCTAGCTCCGCCGCGGTGGCGTCGGAGAGCTTGATATTGACATTGTCCCGGACATTGGTAACCGTCACGCCGCCCACCATATCCTTGATCTCGCCGACAAAATCAATCAGGGTGTGCTCCGCTCCCCCATGCTTCGCCAGGGCTAATTCGCGCCCCGGAATCTTTACCACGATGGGCACAAAATACTCCGCGCGATTCAGCTGGAAGTAATCGATCTCCATGGCAATCGACAACTCCGTAAGAGGATCTTCGAGCATCAGCGCATCTTCAAGCTGCCGCTCCTTATCCACGGCGGTAAACCGGCTGAATTCCTTGTCCGCATAATAGCCCTGACGATAATCGAGTTTGGCTTCAGTGTTCTGTGTGAGCGCAATCTTGACATGCCGGAAACGGCCATTGCGCGCCGCATTGGTTGTGTAATAGCCAATCACGTAATAGTCAGAGACTGCCTGCTGCGCCTGCACAATGCCGTGATCGAGGTCATTGGAGTCAAACAGCGCCTTGCCTCCCGTATCGCCGGCGAGTGCGTAAAGCGTGTCCTGCGAAAGCTGAAAGGTGCTGGTGACCGCGTTGGCTGCGGCGCCTGTGTAGATGCCGGAGTTACCCTGCGAACCTTGGGTCGCGTCGCCCAGTGGCGCCTCGGCTACCAATCCCCGCGCGTCGATCGGCCAGAAGGAAACACCCGCCTTGACGGCCGCATCGACCGTGGCATGCAGCTGCGCCTGGTTGTTGATCCCGTTGAGCCGCAGTCCGCCGGCGAAGTAGATAAGCGACTTCTTCTCGTTGACTTGGCCCAGCATCTTGGCCGCGGTCTGCAGCCCCGAGAGCTGGCGGTCTGTATTGAAGACATTAAACTCGCTATCGTCCTGTCCCCACGCCGCGCCTGTATCGGAACTGCTCGCATCGTCCGCATCTTCCGCAGAGTCCTGTCCCTCGCCGACGATCATCGTCTCGAGGATGCTCAAAAGCCTGTCGCGGTCCGCAGTGAAATCTTGCAGAATATCTACCGAAGCGCTGTTATAGCGCATGATTGATACCATGTCGACCGAAGTCATCTGGGTGCGAATGAATTGTTCGGCGGCATGCAGCGCGCGCAACTGGTCAGCGGGACGCATGGCCGACATGTCAAAGTACAGCGCCAGCAGCCGGCGATTCTTGTAGCGATCATTGTCTAGTGTTTCGGGCGCAATCTGCGTACGCGACAGTTTTTTGTAGATCTTCAGGTTCTCATCGGCAGGCCGGGATGGCAGCGAGCGGCGTCGCGTTGGCAGCCAGGTCCTGGTGCTCGCAAAACTTGATCGTCTGGGGCATGTTATCCTCGGTGACCGCAAAGTCCTTTGCGGTAAGACCGTGAACTGCATTGCCCTGCCTGTCTTTCACGACCACGGTTTCGATAACCAGTTGCACCTTCATCGACAGAGTAAAGTTATCCGTCGCATTGGGATCCTTGTTCTGCCCGATCTGTTGCGCGCTGCCGGAAGCCGAAACCAGGACAGTCAGAAGCAGGGTGAGCAGTTTGCGCATGGTTAGAACCTCAGGCGCAGCGTGGTTTCAAGGCTGCGCATCGGATTCGCCGAGACCGGCCGGCCAAACTGCGTATTTCCCACGGTCGCGTTCCAACTCCCAAACACGGCATGATTCAACAGATTCGTTGCGTCGATGCGTGCATCAAGGAAGTAGCGCTTCCCGGGCCGAAACGTTCTCTGCATCGCGCCATCCAGGCTGAATGTGCCGGGGCCCGTGATGGAGTTGCGCGGCGCGGTGCCCCACGTGCCTGGCGCCGGCGTGGTGTAGGCCGCTCCATTCAGGTGCGCGCCGTCCTGAGCACTATAGACAGAAACTCCCGTGAGACTTGGCCGCATCGGCCCGATCCAGCCGGTGCCTGGAATCGCGGCGGGATACACCGGCGTCTCCGGCAGCCCGCTTCCGGTCGTAACACGGGTCAGAAGAGTCCACTCCTTGAGCAGCCGGCCCGGCCACCCGCCCAAGAGTGTTCCGCCTTCGAGACCCTGACCCGTTGTGTATTGCGCCTGTAAGTTGAGCAGGTGCCGTTGATCGAATGAAGACAATGACCGTTCTCCCCTGAGATTGAGCCAGTTCTGCGCAATAGCCGCAGTCTGCGTCGGTGCTGCGGGAGGCGGCGATGTATCGTTTTGTGAAGAGTTGTCCTGCGAGTTTGTTGAGACCGGCCCCTGGCCACCCAGCATGGCGTCGTCATCGATTGATTTTGAGTAGGTGTACAGCAGGGACGCGGTGAAGCCACTGCGCAGGCGTCGCCTCAGCTGCAACTGCCCCGATTGCCGTGTCGAGTTGCCGCCCGATGTCTCATACACAAAACCCGACGGGCAACTGGAGCACGGATTCGACGCGCCGAGTGGATAACTGTTGGGCAGGAACTGCTGCACGCCATGCGTGCCCTTGACGCCCAGATAGGTTGCCGTCATCTGCAATGCGCCCGGAAGATCGCGCTGTACCGCGAGCTGCCATGTCTGCGCATAGCCCACGCGAAAATTCGGATCGAGGGCAAACGTGTCCGCAGTCGTCGAAGAGCAGGGAATAAAACCATTCGCCAGCGTGATCGGACAAGCTGTGCTGTTTTGCTCTTTAACACTCTTTGACAGTGGCGCTTGCTGTGCGAGTTGAAGCACAGGATTCAGGTAGACCGAGGTGTCGTGATAGATTCCGTAGCCAGCGCGCACCACCACCGTGGAAGCGGGAATGGGTCTCCACGATACGCCGATGCGCGGCTCAATGCCTGACCGGTCCGGCCGCACCAATGCGCTGGGATAATGCTGGCCGGTCAAAGGACCGACGGGATCATCCCCCAGGACAGGTGCTGCGGCCGCAAAGTCCTGAGTCACATCCAGGTTGACGAGGCGTCCGTGCAACTCCGTCATCGGGGCGCCATATTCCCATCGCATGCCCGCGTTGATTGTCAGCACCGGCAGCACGCGCCAATCATCTGTGACGTACGCATCGTATACCGGCTCGCGCAGATATTTGTCGGCATTGCCAAACGCGATCGAGGTCGCGTCTGGAACGCCGATGAGAAAGTCCGCCAGGTCTGAACCGGTCGCGGCCCCTGTGAAGGTGAATGTTCCGCGCGGGTCTTGCTGAAAGAAGTCGTTGTACTGCTGCTTGCGCAGATCGCCGCCCGCAGTAATGTTGTGGTGCCCGCGATAGAGGCCGATCGACGCAGAGAAACGGTCTGTGCGGTTGCGGTTAAAGGCGCTCTGCGCGTCCGTGAGCGCCGCGATGCCGCTGGAAAAATTGAGAGCAGGCGGACCCCAGTCAGCCGCGTCCTGATCGTTGCCCGTAATGCCCGCGGCTCCCGCGACGTTCTGCCGATTATCAAACTCAGGCCGCACCAGCGTTCTCAGCCGGCTGAAGTGATATGCGGAGTAGAGAAAGAGATGCTGATTGATGCGATGCGACCAGTTGATGTTCGTGTTCAACCCCAGCGTATCGGTCGTATCGGAGAAACCGAACAGGCTTACGCTGTCTGCGCGCACACTCTGCAGATTGAAGTTGCCATATACCTCGTCTCGGCGGCCCAGCGTTTTGTCCGCGCGCGTTTGCAGCACGTCCTGATGGCTGCTGTTCAACACCGGTACCTGATAGTTGTATGCCGGGTTGCCGGCGATATTCGGTAGTGGGTAAAGTTGCAGCAGGGCCTGCGCCTGCGGGCTCACGGGCACATTGTCTCCAGGAAACGGAAGCCCGGTTGCGGGATCGAGGATCGTTGCCGGCTGGCCGGTGGCATTGAGCAGATCTCCGGCCCTCTCTGCTTCTGTAGGCACAAGTGCGGAATCGGTCTCCGCCGTGTGATTGCGCGTCCACTGATAGGCGAGGAAGAGATTGGGTCCGCGTGGCAACACGCGAGGAATCTTGAGCGGGCCGCCAAACGTGAGCGCTCCCGTGATGCGGTCGTAGACCGGTTTGGGCGTATCGAATCCGCTGAGCGAATATTGCCTCGCATCGAGCGCCGAATTATCCAGCACGACCGCGACGCCACCGTTGTAGAGGCTCTTCGAATTGCCTCTTCTGTTGCCGAACGCCTGGTTTAATGAGAACTGCGATGTAGCCGCGTTATTCACGCTGCCATTCACCAGAAAGCCATCTGAACTCTGCTGATTCGCGTCCTCCGGCGGCTTGGGAATCTCGATTGGCGCGCTGGCAGTGGACGCGGCGTCGGGCTTCTTCGCAGTTGTTGCTTGCAGCACGGGCTGTGGCATGGCTATCGCCCGCACTGCTGTAGCGAGTGCCTTCAATTCCTCCACTGGCAGCAGGGTAAGTGCCCATTTGCCCGGCGGAGTCTTCGCCGCGATGGTTACATCCCCGTGGATGGTGGCGAAGCACTGCATCACAATCTCGATCTTCCACTCGCCATCGGCCAGGTCGGTGAATCGATACAAGCCCCCTTCATCCGAAGTCACGGTGAACTTGCGTGAGCCCTGTGTAGCGGTGATCGTCGCGCCCGGCACCGGAAACCCGCCATACGTGATCTGCCCGTAGTACTCAGAAGCGCCGGCCGCTCTCGCGAAGCAGAGCAAGGCGAAAACGCAGATCAGCAGAACTTTGACGAGTTGCCGCGTCACAATTTCGCACCCCGTTCAGTTAGGGGAAGGCGGATCAATGTGATCGATCACGATCACATCAACGCTGCCTTTCTCTGCTTCAAGCTTGAGCCCGAGTTGTTCCTGAATGGCCGTGAACAGGGAAACCGGGGCCGCGTCTGCTGCATTCTCGGTATGCGGTGGCCCGCCAGCGCCGCCCGGGCCGCCCATCATTGGCGGCGACGCATTGTCCGGTGTCCACTGCAGCACGTAATCGTAGCGGCCGGTCAGGCCGGTCTTGTCAATAACAGAATGGCCAAGTTGAGGAGCCAGGGAGTGCACCAGCATGGCGATGGTTGTATCCTGCGATTCAATATGGCCGGGGCCCATCATCATCCTGCCGCGACTATCGATTCCTTTGGGCGCCGGTCCGCCAAAAGGTGACGGCGGTTGATCCCCGCCGGGTTCCTCTGCTGCGCTTGTGAGTTTCGGACCGCCCTTCGCGACCACCAATGCATACATTGGCAACTCGCGTGTCTCGTGGTGATACTTCAAACCGAAACGTTCTGTGAGTAAAGGGATAAGCATGGCCCCCCGGTCCTCAGCCTTCAACTTGTCGAGCTTCGGCGCGTCTTCGGGTGCAACCTTTGCTTCAATGTCGTAGCGATTCGACTTTACCCATGACGGCTCACCGAAAATACGGTCGTCTTCGACTCCGAACGCTGTACGAAGAAGCATGTGTACCGGGGTACCGCGAAACAAAGTGCCATCTGGAGTGATTCGTATCATGCTTCTTTCGTCACTCCCGGGGGAAGTCGGCTTGATCGATGAGACGTCGAACTGCGGAACCTCATGTGCGGCTTCGGGGCCGGGCGTACCGGGGTTCCCCGTTGTCGACTGCCCATGCACGACTCCGAATCCGATGGGCAGCGCGACCGCCAATACTGCGGCTGCGATGAGGAGCGTGGTGCGGCCGACGGTGAGAGCCGCACCGCGGCGGCGGCTCATGATGTGCCCAATCCTTTTCTTCAGGTCCGAGCCGGAGACACCTGCAATGCACGGCGATGGAGATTCAAGACAAAACGTACAAACCGTAAGAATGCTCTCCGCATACGTCCGGGCTTCCGCGCTTTGCTCGATGACCTTCTCATCGCAGGCACGCTCGCGCTCTTCCTGCATCTTTACGCCCATCCATCGTAACCCAGGATGGAACCAGAACAGTCCCTCGACCAAAGCATGAACGGTGGCGGTCAGATTGTCGCGGCGGCAAACATGCTCGAGTTCATGCGCAACAATCGAAGAGATCTGCGCATCGTCCATCCGCTCCGAAAGACCAGCCGGCCACAGGAGAACCGGCTGCATCACTCCGAAGACCCCAGGCTCCACGGACTTGGACACGACTACGACGGGAATGTGCTTGCGGATTCGCACCCGGGCTTCAGCGCGGCGCAACGCATCGACCTCGCGGCCATCCTCCAAGACCGCCGCAGCTTTCACGAGTCGCCGCGCATGCTGCCATTGCCGCGCCCACCGGAGCAGCATCAACGCACAGCCGAAAAGCCAGATGCCCGCCAGCGCGAGCGGAAGCCACGAATTCTCCTGGAGAGAATGAACCGGCATCCGAGGCTCAAGCGCCAACGGATGACTACTCGTGAACGGACGATTGATCTCTTCGATCACGGTGTAGAAGGTGGTGGTCACAGGCGGCCGCGAATTCGGCGCTGCGAATTGGTTTCCCAATGCAGTGAGCAGCGCGAAGGGCACGAGGAACTTGATGGACGCTGCCATCCAGACCGAGAACCGAACCCGCGCGGGATAATTGCGCAGCGCGAGCGTCAGCAGCCACGCCAGAACGGCGAAGACTGTGGACTGCCACAAATGGGTGATGAGGGCATCCGTCGTTATAGCATTCCAAAGATAGGACATGGTCATGGCAGGTCCTCCCTTGACTGGCTCCGCAACAGCCGCTCTGCCTCTTTCACATCGTCCAGTGATAACTTGCCGGTCTCGATGAGGTGCGCCATCACCGGCTGACCCCGTCCACCAAACAGCGCGAGAATGTCGTCAATCACCCGGCGCTGGGCCGCTTCCCGCGAAATAGTCGGCGCAAACACATGGAAATTGCCAACTTTTCTGACCCGACGCAGGATATTCTTCGTTTCCATCCGATAAACCGTCGTCTGAACGGTCGTGTATGCCGGGCGTTTCTTGGCTGGAAAGGAGTCCTGGATCTCACGGATAGAGCACTCCTTGTTTTCCCAGAGTCGCTCCATGATCTGGAATTCAAGCTTCGAGAGTTTAGGCGGCGGCATTGGTCCTCCTACACGTGTAGTAACAAATACCACCGTTGTGTGTGGCCGTCAAGTCTATTATCGTGTCCTCATTCGCGGGCGGTCGCAGACCTTCGAACCAGAGGATGGCAATAGGGTCCCTGAGCCCTCCGATTCATCGCCCGCGTTCTACCTGCTTTTGAGTGTCGCTTGCTTTGCGTTAATTGGCCGAGGGCTTCTCGACATGGTCGATCGCGATCACATCCACCTGCGTCTTCTCCGCCGTCAGCTTCAATCCAAGCTGGTCCTGCAGAGCATCGTAGAAACTCGGCGCCGCCGTTGCCGCATCTGTTGGACTGGCATCCGAAGCGCCTCCCGGCTTAGGCATCTGCGGCGGATGTCCACCAAACTGCGTATCGTCCGGCGTGAAGGTGCATTGAAAATCGTATCTTCCCTCGATTCCGGTCTTATCCACGACAGGCCGGTCGAGAACCAGCGTCTGCAGGAACCCGGTAAAGTCAGGAATCGTGGCGTTGATCATGTTCAGCATCAACCCGCCCGTTGCCGGCCGGATGCCGATTCCGGGCAAAGTGCCCTTCAGTTGCGTCGGAGACAGCTTGTGTCCGTTCTTTCCAACCGTCAGCACGTAAGCCGAGAGCTCGCGTTTGTCCTTGTGAAATGTCAGCTTGAAGCGATCCGCCAACAGCTTTCGGATCATGATTCTGATCTGCTCCGGGCTCGGAGAACCTTCCTGTTCGGGAACCGCGGCGATATCATATCGGTCGCTGTTGACCCAGTCGGGAGCGCCGACGATCTGTTTTGCCTGCACTTCATAGGCAAACGAGATCAAATCTCCCAGTGAAGACGCGCGCGTGGCAAAGTTGCGGCCGCGCAAGGTGAGTCCCTGCATGCTGGTGGCGCCGGAGTTGTTTGGCTTGATGGTCGCCACTTCAAAGTTCGGGTCGACGTCGGCGGCCATCGGCGTGGGCGGCGGCTCAGGCTTGGGGATCTCCCATGCCGTCTCGGGCGTAGCCCGCGTAAGCACCAGTGGAAGGGGACTGGAGCCCTGAGTGGAGGTACCGTCGATGGTTTTCCCGTCCGCGCTCAGCTTGCCCTCATAGGTTAGCCCAAACAGTTTTAACGTAAACTTCACATCTGAGCCTTGCAGCGTGACGGAGTCGAGATTGATCGGTTGGGCGCCCTGATCGATGCTGTAGAAGACGCCTTTGTATCCACCCTTGTCGTCCTTGGCGATCTTGACGACGGTACGCAGGTCCTTGCCCGCGTGCAGTGTGCCTTGCCACGTATCCGCTATATCGTGCGAAGACGGCTGCGGGGCGTCCTGCGCATTGACGTTGCGCGCGTGGCTCGCGGCGAAGTAGAAGGGAAGCACTGCGGCGCCGGAGCACGCGATACCAAGCAACGCTTTTCCGGCGAGACTGACTCGGAATCCACTGCGATAGCCCATGAGGATATCCTTTTTTCCAGTGATTGCAACAGCAGAGGCGACAGGGCAATCTGGTTCGAACCTGAGAATATACCGGTAAGACGCGCGCACATCACGATTGTTGCAAGAGTGTCGCTAATTTATGTAGGGCACGATGCTTGCACCGCTTCTGCGGGGCGACAGTTCGGCGAAAGTACGGGGCATCCGAATGCAAACCAATCGGCCCCGACCGTATGCATCTGCGGAATTGGCGTCTCCTGCGAACCCGACTCGCCCAGAGACACCATGCGCCAGCAAATAAGGAATATATGCGTGCTTAGCCGGAATCGCGGCAGGCATTCAGGTCGAATCGGGGCGAATGCCGCGACCGGCGACCTGGCCCTGGGTCGGAACGCCCGTTTGCCAGGTCGCCGTCTCCCCCGAATACGAATGGCGAGGACCGACCGGGCAAGTTCCCGGTTGGTGATAGGCGAGAATTGCGCTACTATCTCTACTGCGCAGGAAAGTTTGGATTCTGCCAATTCATTCATAAAAACTTCATAACTCCGCGACGCCCTGGGGAAAGCGCGTGCGCGACCACTCATGTCTGCAGGAGCCAATGATTCCGGCCTCTCTCTCGCTAACCGAACAGCTTCGCCGCTTCTCCAGTGGAGAGGAGGCAGTGGCGGAGGCGATCCTTCGCGAGGTCCTGCCCAAGCTGCACGCGATTGCAGTCCGCGAGTTGAGCCGCGAACGGTTCATCGCCCCGCTCTCTCCCACCGAGTTGATCAACGAGGTGTGGCTCAGCAGCCTGCGCAAAGGCGGCTGGGAGGTCAAGAGCCGCCAGCACTTTTATGCCATCGCCTGCCTGGCCATGCGCCGTGTCCTGGTGGACTTCGCGCGCAACCGGCTGGCGCAACGTCGGGGCGACGGCGAGGTTCCGCAGTCGCTCGAGGACAGCCCCGCCCTGAAGTTGAGTCATGAGCCGCCAGCAGAGATCATTCTGCAGATGGGGTTGCTGCTCGACCGCCTTGAGACCGTCGATCCCGATGCCGCCCGAGTCGTCGATATGCATTACTTCGCAGGCTTTACTCTGCAGGAGATTGCGGAGATCAGCGGCCTGTCATTCCGGCAAGTGCGCCACCGCTGGGAGAAGGCGCGCAATTGGCTCAAAGACCGCATGGAGATGCCGCGCAAGTCGTAGCCTGGTACGCCTTTCTCAACTAGCGGCTGATCAGATTGGCATGCAGGTCTTCGGCAATCTGGCCCGCGAACGCTCCGGCGTCTTTTGGCCGCCGCGACGGATCGAACTCCAGCGCGCTCCCGATTAGATTGATGGACGCAGCCGAAAAGGGAAGTGGCAGCGTCCGCAGCAGTTCCCGAACCCGGTCGGGAAGATCGATGGAGGCGTCGGGCAAGAGCACGGAGAGCCGCTGCCCGGTCAACATTTCGATCAAGATCTTCGCCAGGCTGTAGATGTCTGACGATGCGTCGGCATAGCCTACCGCCTGCTCCGGCGCCATGTAATACAGTGTGCCGGCGGCGCGCGAGAGTCCATGCAGCGTCTCATCGGGATCCTTCACGATCGCGATGGAAAAATCGATGAGCACCAGCTCTTCAGAACCGCGGCTCGATGTGCGGATCATCAGGTTCTCCGGCTTCAGGTCGCGATGGCAGATGCCACCGCGGTGAATCTCGTCGAGAGCGCTTCCGGCCTGCAGCAGGTACTCTGCAACGCGTGTTGGCGACAGCTTTCCGATCTCGAGAAGCTCGCGGAGAGTGGCTCCTTCGATGAATTCCATCACCAGGTAGAACGCGCCCGTCTGCATGACTCCGCTGCCGTGGATGCGCACCACGTTGGGATGGTGGATCTGCTCGAGAGCCCTTACCTCCTGCTTGAATCGCCTCGCCATCCAGTCTTTGTCGACCAGTTCCTGGCGAAAGATCTTGATTGCACAGCGGCGATTATCCTCCAGCCGGTCTATGCCTTCGGCCACGGTCGCGAAGCCGCCCCGAGCGAGGATGCGGCCTACCTCGAATCGCCCATCGAGCAGTGTTCCATTCAACTCGTGCAGCTCCGGGGAAAGCGCGGCAAGTCTCCATTCGGAGAGCTCCGGAAACACCATCAGCGCATGTTCCGCGCGCCTTTTGTACCAGCGCCGTCCCCCCGCACCGAGGCTTGCCGTGCTGATCACAAAGAGCAGGAGAACGGGCCATGTGAGCCAAAATGGCCGAGCGATTCGAAGAGAGACTTGTGCGATCTCTGACCACTCTCCCCCGCCCATCCGCGCCTGCACCTGCAACAGATGCGCACCCCATCCCGGCTTGCCGAGTTTCACATCCATCCCATCAGCAGCGTGCCACGGGCCAACCCGCGATAGTCTGTAACGAACCTGCATGGCGCTGCGCCGGTCAAACTGCAGCGAACCTACATGGGCCGTGATCTCCTGATCCCGCGGCAGCACCCCCACTGTGTCCGCCAGCTGCGGCTGGCCCGCTCCAACTGAGACGCCGGCGATCGAAATGAGAGGCACCGGCATCGTCACGGCAAAGCCGGCAGGCGGTGAAAAATGCCGGATGCCGCTCTCATCTCCATACCAGACTGAACCATCCGTATCAGGAAAGAACGAATACCCCGATGAGCCCACCGTTGGGACGCCGTCTTGCTCACCAAGTTGCAGCCATTGCGATCGCGCGGCCAATTCCGGAAGCGCAACATTCATCATGCGGTTGGCAAGCCATAACTGCCTGCGGGCATCAAATGCGATCGCATTTACAGCATTACTTCCAACCACCTTGTCGAGGTTATCGGTGAAGTTATGTACGATTGGATGGGAAGATAGTGGATGCTCTATCCACGCATATGCCGCGTTGTTATAACCCACCCATAGGCTGCCATCGGGCGCAGGGGCAAGCTGTCCGCAGGATACATCCAGCAGCCCATCCTTCTGAGAAAGCGTATGCCACAGACCATCCTTGTGATAGACAACTGTCTTTCCAAGGCAGGCCCAGAGAATGTCCCGTGTGGCATCGTAACGCATGTCTGTGACAGTCGCGGGGTCCACTGGCTCGGGAACAAACGAGATACGGCTGCCATTGATGTGAACTGTACTTATTCCGGTGCCTCCCATCCAGAGCGTCCCGTCGCTGGACTTGGCCAGCCTGTTGCCGTTTCCAGTGCCAGCCGCCGAACTCGCCAGCACCTTCCCCTTCCGGTCATAAACAGTCGCGCCATCGAGCGCGGTGGCGAGGATCCGGCCGCCGGGCAGGCCCTCGATATCGGTGACGATGCGCAATCGGTCGGTTCCGGGAATCGCCTGCCAGCTCTGCCGGTTGGGGGCCAGCGTGATGATCCGGTTGGCCGTCGAGAAGACCTGGTCGCCGATGCGGCGGATGAAACGCTGGTACCCGATCACCCCGTCTGACTTGCCCCAGGTCTCCAGCCGGAAAGGGTAGGGCATGCGGTAAAGGCCATGCGTGGTTCCCAGCCAGATCGTTCCGTCATGACCCACCATTGCGCATTCCAGGGGCGCCGGGAACTCGGAAGAGTCCATCGCGTGAAATGCTCCCGGTCGTCCCAGCAATAAAGGAACCAGCATGAAAACTGAACCGTCCGCAGTCTCCTCCAGATGCGCCGAACTATCGCTCTGCGACTGCGCAAACGGCAGGAAGTGAGGCTGACTGTCTGCGGGGCATTGATAGCTGGCTCGTATTTCGGCGCGGGACCAAATGCAGCCATAGCGGTCACGAATCACCTTTTCTGCCAGGGAATCACCCGCGTGCCTCTGATATCCGGGCGGATTTACACCGGGCGTCCACGAAACGGCTTCATGGGCAGGAACCTCGCACCAGCCGCCTGGGCAGGGAAAAAGGATGTTGCCCTGCCGATCGACGGAGAAGTGGTCGGCAACGCTGGCCAGGAGTTTCGTCGCATTCCACGCGTGGTTCCCGCGGTTGATCCGGTACAGATCGCCGTACGCGGGTTTTCCAGAAGCTTCGGTTCCCATGGCGGCAAGCGCAGTGCCAGACCCGATAGAGATCACGCTCAGCGTATCCCCGGCGAAGACGCGTTCCACCTTTCCTGCCCGGTAATGGTAAAGCCCTCCGTGCTGGCTGCCGCCGTTTGCTGCGGTGCCCTGGGTTCCGATCCACACACCGCCCTCGCCGTCCTCTGCCAGCGTATTTGGTGTCTCTTGGGGGAACCCGTACGGCCGAAGCGAGTAGAAATGCGTGCCATCGAAGCAGAACACATCATCGATGGTGCCAAACCACAGGCGAGACTGCCGGTCCTCCATCATGGTGTATATATCGTGCGGGGAACCCGGAACCGCCACCGATGGGTAGTGTTGGGCGAGAGCGGCGAGTGACATCAGCAGGGCCACGCTGCAAGACGCGAATATGCGCACACATGCAACTGCGTAGGATCGGGCTGGCAGTGCCGTTCGCATCATCGATTGTTCTCGCCGGACCGGACGGGATCAGGAAAAAGACTCGGAAAGAGTGCTGCTCGCGAATCCGGGCGCCGCTTCCGCACCGGACTCGTGCCGGAATTGTACCGAATCTTTGCGGCGAGGTGGGAACAACCTGCGCACGAACCCAAGCAGACGTTCGATGAAGCCAATCCCGGATGCCTCTCAGCGAGGCAGCAGGGGAGCGGCGGCGAACTCCCCTGCTCATCTTCTTCAGTCCTGAGAATGCATGATCTCGCCGGTGGCGGGATCGAGATAGATCATGGGCGACTACCAGGCACGGTGCGGATACGGGACGCGTTTGCCGAACCAACCCCACGTAATGTTCTTCGCGATGAGCAGGTCGCCGATGTTGGGGCCGGCCAGGCCCACCTGGTCCGGGCTTCCGCAATCGTCATAGAGAGGGTCGGCATCGCCGATCAGTGTCCCATCGACAACGTCGCCGGAGATATTTCCGAGCGAGGCCACCACACCATGAGTCTGACCGGAGATCAGATTGACTGCACCCGGCGCCGAAGGCCCAAACGTCGTATTGAACGAGTTATCGCTCATCGCAAAGTGCTGCGCATAGTTCCACAAGGCCGTCACCGTGTTGCCGTCGAAATAGTCCACGACCTGGCTGAGCGGGCAGCCAGAGCTCGCCGTATGTTCGGGAAACATGTCCATCAACCCGTGATCGAAGGCATTCTGCTCGTCGCTGTAGTCGTGCGAATCGCTGCAGACGATAGCATCGGCGGGGCTCAACCGCTGTGGATTGGCCGAGTTTGGATTTGCGGTCAAAAGCCCGGCTGTGGTCAGGCCATTCACCGTTGGCGTATCCGGCCTCGCGTGGAAAGGCGGTTCGCCGGGCAGATTCGCCGCGTACGGGTACGTGCCGAAGTACTGATCGAACGAGCGGTTCTCCTGAAAGATAACCACGATGTGCTTGATCGGCGTGGTGGTCGATGGGTCGTGCGGCGGAGCGGCATGAAGCGGCATGCCCGTGAGCATGCAGCAGAGCGCCACCGAGACAACCTGTTTCGCAAAACCGGCTGGGGGATGCGGGTTACGCATGAGGTTCTCCATTCGCGATGAGATCTCGCAGCGTTGGAAGCTGACTGGCTGCGACACCCCACTTGTAGGTCGATGCGCAAGCCGTCGCGATGAATCCTATATCAAACTATGGTGAATATTGGCTTTCTCTGGTTCAGCATTGACGGCTCGACGTCATCGACACGTGTGCCCGGCGGTGGAGTCGTGTCGCGTTTTGCTGACACCAAAGCCATGGTTGCTCGTGTAGTGATTATTCATACCGCATTTAACGAACCTTTAATGCGGGCATTCAGAGCGCTTCCCACAGTACTTAAGCAAATATTCACATTCATATCGCTAAGTAGATCGGTAAGTAGATTGAATGTTCAACATCGAGTAGTTACCGTGCGCAAAGGCTCAGTTGATCGTCAGCGCGACAGTCGTGGAGGCTTTCTGCGAGGCTGAACTGCCGGTGATCGTCAGCGTGTATTGTCCTGCGATTACAGTACTGCCCGCAGTAACGGTTAAAGTACTGTTGGTGGTCGCCGGGTTCGGCGAAAACGACGCCGTCACGCCGCTCGGCATACCTGAAACCGCCAGTTGCACATCACCGCTGAAACCGTACTCATCCGTGATGTAGACATAGCTCTGACCACTCCCGCCAGGGCTCAGAGTGACGTTGAATCCGTCACTCAGCGCGAAGGTCGGAACAAAAACGCCCAGGGTAAAAGTCGTCGACGCGGTCTGTGTGCCCGAGGTTCCCGTGATCGTGACGTCGTATTGGCCTAAAGCCGCGGTGCTTGACGCCGTGAGCGTGAAGGTGGTGGAACCGGTGGTTGTGGGATTCGGCGAAAACGAAGCGGTGACGCCTTTGGGCAGGCCGGAAGCGGCGAAGTGAACGGGCCCGTTGAATCCATATTGCGGATACACGTATACGTTTGCAGTACTCGTGGTTCCCTGGCCAATCGCGACGCCGCCATAATACGCAATCGTGAACGTCGGAACGTAGACACCCAGGACAAAAGTTGTAGAGGCGCTTAGAGCACCCGAAGTTCCTGTGACAGTGAGAGTGTATTGGCCAAGGCTGGCAGTGGCCAATGCAGTAAGCGTCAGCACGCTGCCGTTCGTTGTGGGGTTCGGTGAGAAGGACGCTGTTACTCCGCCAGGCAGGCCGGATACGGCGAAGTGAACATTGCCGGCGAATCCATATTCCGGAAGTAGGTTAATGTAAGTTGTGGTTGAGGTTCCCTGGCCGATATTCACGTTGCCCGAATTGGATACGGTGAAGGTCGGCACGTAGATCCCGACCGTAGCAACGGTGGATACAGTTTGCGATCCGGACTTGCCGGTCACTGTGAACTTGTAATCGCCCAGGCTGGCGGTGCTCGATGCCGTCAGTGTCATCACGGTGGTGGTCGTGCCTGGGTTCGGGGAAAACGTCGCAGTTACGCCACTGGGCATGCCTGAAGCTGCAAATTGTATATTCCCGGAGAACCCGTACTGCGGACTTACATAGATATACCCCGTGGCGGAAGTTCCCCGGCCCACGATCATGCTGCCGTAACTGGCCAATGTAAATGTGGGCGCGTAGACAGCCGTAGTTACGATGGCCGAGGCTGTCTGTTTACCCGAGGTGCCGGTCACGGTAGCGTTGTACTGGCCGAGCGCAGCCGTGCTCGATGCGCTCAACGTCAGAGTGCTCCCCGTGGAGGAAGGATTGGGCGAAAAGGTCCCCGTCACACCGCTGGGCAGACCCGAGATCGCATACTGAACGTTGCCGCTAAATCCGTACTGCGCGTATTCATAGATGTTTGTGGTAGCCGAGGATCCCTGTCCGATGCCCACGTAGCCCGAACTGGAGAGCGTGAACGTGGGAGCACTCACGACCACCTGAAGCGTTGTTGACGCATGTTGCGTGCCGGAGGTGCCGCTCACCGTGATGGTGTATGTGCCCGTCGCAACGGAGGCCGTCGCCGCCAGTGTGAGCAGGCTTGTATACGTTGTCGGATTGGTCGAGAACGAAGCGGTCATCCCGCTGGGCAGCCCAGAGGCACTCAGAGTGACGCTTGGGGTGGCGGAGCCAAAAGTCGGGCTCACATATACGTAAGACTGCGATGAAGAGCCCTGGCCTAGTTGCACGCTTCCAAAGCTCGACACAGAAAAGCCCTGTACCCCGACCGTGATCGTGAGCGCCGCCGTTGCCTTCGTTGTGCCGCTGGTTCCAGTGACCGTGGCGGCGTAGGTCCCGGCACTGGCTGTACTCGTTGCAGACACAGTGAGGGTAGTCCCCGTGGCCGATATCTCAGGCGAAAAGCTCGCCGAGACGCCGGCCGGCAACCCCGAGATCGTGAAGTTGACCTGGCCGCTCAATCCCAGAGCCTGATAAATCCAGATGTTTGTCGTGGCCGATTGCCCCTGCGCTACGGCGACGTTGTTGCTGATCCCCAGCGTGAAGCTGGGCGGCCCAATGATCAAAATGAAGGGAGCAGTCGCGGACTGTGTTCCCGATGTCCCGACGATGGTGGCGTAGTACTGGCCGGCGGCGGCGGTGCCGGATGCGTTCAGAGTCAACGTGCTTGAGCCTGTTGTCGGGTTCGGTGAGAAAGATGCAACCACTCCGGCCGGCAGACCCGTGACGGAGAATTTCACGGCGTTCGTAAACCCGAATTGAGAGTACATGGAGACAGTTTCAGCGATTGAAGTGCCCTGGCCAAGACTCACCAATGAGGGGCCCCAAACCGTGAACGAGGGCGCACCGACTGTGACTGGAATCTGCGTGGCCGCCGATTGGCCGCCGCCTGTGCCGGTGACGGTGACGTTGTATTCCCCCGCAGCTGCCGAACTCGACGCGGTCAACGTCAGGGTGCTGTTGATTTGCGTGGAATTGGCGGTTGCCGCCGGATTCGGCGAAAACGATGCGGTCACCCCAGGTGGCAGCCCGGAGGCTGTCAACTGGACGGGCTTGTTGAACCCGTTTTGCGGGTACAGGGCGACGAACGTGGGAACAGACTGGCCCCGGCCGATGCTCAACCCGCCCGGGCTCCAAATGGTGAAGCTGGGTGCGTTGATAGTGAGTGGCATCGTTGTTATGGCGGTCTGCTTTCCGGATACGCCCGTGATGGTCAGGGTGTACTGCCCTGGCGTCACGTTGCTGCCCGCATTGACGGTAAGTGTGCTCTGATCCGCGGTGGGGTTGGGAAGAAACGATGCAGTAACTCCGCTCGGGAGGCCGGAGACGGAAAGATTGACGGAGCCGATGAAGCCATACGAGGGCAGCACAGAGATGGTCGCCTGTGCAGACCCCCCGACGCCGACGACCGCGCCCTGATAGCTGTTCAGCGTAAAGGAAGGAGAATACACCGAGACGGCGATGGGTACCGACGCTGTTTGCTTGCCGGAAGTGCCAACGATGGTGGCGTTGTACTCTCCCAGGGAGGCCGTGTTGGTTGCCGTCAGAGTCATCACGCTGGCGCCGATCGTGGGGTTGGGCAGGAAGGACGCGCTCACTCCACTCGGCAACCCCACCGCCGAAAGCTGAACCGAAGCATTGAATCCAGTCTGCCGATTTAGATAGACCGAGCTCGTCATGGAACTTCCGCGGCCGACTTGCAGGTTTCCAAAATCCGAAATCGTAAAGCCGGGCAAAGACGTCACCACTGTCACGTTGATCGGAAGGGACCAGGTCTGCTTACCGTACGTCGCGGTGATCGTAGCGTTGTATTGCCCGAGACTGGCGGTGCTCGATGCAGTCAGCATAACCGTGCTGAATGAGCTTGTGGAAGCGGGCGAAAAGGATGCCGTCACACCGCTCGGCAGGCCGGAAACGGAAAGATTGACGTTGGCGCTGAACCCGTTCTGCCATAGAACGTAGATACCGCTCGTGGCACTTGTGCCCTGAGCGACGGTCACCGAACCGATACCGCTCAGGGTAAAGGCCGGTGGAACGACTGCCAGCGCAGACGTTGTGGAGGCAGTCAGCGCGCCCGAGGTCCCGACGACGGTGACAGTCTTGCTGGTCAGCGCCGCCGTGCTGCTTGCCGTAAGGGTCAGGGTTGACGTTCCCTGGGTCGGATTGGGGGACCAGGTTGCCGTCACGCCCGCGGGCAGACCGCTCGCGACAAGATTCACTAACCCTGCGAACCCGAATTGGGGAACTACGCTGACGGAGGCAGTCAGCGTTCCGCCTTGCGCAATGGCCAGGGGCGGAAGGCTCGTAAGAGCAAACGAAGCCGCCTGGACCTGAACCTGGATGGTCGTGGACGCCGTGACTTTTCCTGATGTGCCGGTCACGGTCAGTGTCGTGGTTCCAGTAGGCACTGACTTTCCCGCCGTCAGCACCAGGGTAGTCGAGCCGTATGTGGGATTCGGCGAGAAGGACGCGGTTACCCCGCTGGGAAGACCGGATATTGCAAGATTGACGCTGCTCGCGAATCCCAGCCCTCCTGAAATATAGACAGTGGCCGTCGCAGCGCTTCCGGGCGCCAGCTGCACGCTCGATGGAGCAGACAAGGTGAAGCTCGGCACAGCAACCGTCAGAGGAAAGGTAGTTATTTGTGTCTGTGTTCCCCACGTTCCCTTGACGGTCACGGTGCTGGTTCCCGCAGCCGCGGCGCCGGTTGCCGTCAGATTGATTGCGGTGCTCTGATTTGTCGGATTCGTCGCAAGCAAAGCAGTCACGCCGGCGGGTAGCCCGCTGACAGAAAGGTTGACGCTGCCGGTGAATCCATCGACGAGGTTGACATTGACATAGCTTGAGGCCGACTGTCCGGGCGTAATCGTCACCGGTGACGAAGACAGCGTGAACGAAGGCACTGCCACCTTCAGAGGAATTGTCGTAGTTGCGGTTTGTGTTCCCGAGGTGCCGGTAATGGTAACGGTCGTTGCCCCAACGGTTGCCGTACTGCTCGCCGTCAGAGTTAAAGTGCTCGAGGAAACGACCGTGTCCGGAGTGAAGGTCGCGGTCACCCCGCTGGGCAGGCCTGAAGCAGCCAGGTGAACCGTACCCGTGAAGCCGTTGAGGGGCTGCACAGTCAAAGATGCCAGATACGACGTTCCCCGGCCCATTTCAATCGAACCACCGCTGGAAAGCGTGAAGCTGGGTCTAACGATGACAAGCGGAAACGTCGTTGTGACACTCTTGCTTCCGTAAGTTCCCGTGAGGGTCGCCGTGTAGTTACCCGGCACGGCGATGCTGCTCGCCGTGAGCGTCATCCCACTGCTTCCGATTGTCGGGGTCGGCGAAAACGAGGCGGCCACCCCGCTGGGCAACCCTGAAACCGCGAGATTGACGCTGCCCGTGAATCCATATTCGGGATTGACGGTAACGGTTGGTGAAATCGACGCCCCTGATCCGAGAGTCACGGTTCCGGGACCGGTCAGCGTAAACGCCGGTTGAAGAATCGCAAGTGAAATGGCCGTCTTTGCTGTCTGCGTGCCGGAGACGCCTGTGATCACCAGCGTACTGGTTCCCACAGGTGCCGTACTGCTTGCAGTCAAGGTCAGCTGAGCCGTTCCAGTTACGGGGTTTGGCGAAATCGAGGCAGTTACTCCGCTTGGCAGCCCTGAAACTGTAAGCTTCACGCTGCCCGTGAATCCAAATTCGGGGGCGACCGTAACATCACTGGAAGTCGTAGATCCCTGTCCCAGGGTTACGGGACCTGTATTCGATAGCGTGAATGTGGGCACATACACGCCGACAGCAAAGGAGGTGGTCTGCTTCAGCGTTCCCGAGGTGCCCGTGATCGTGACGGTGCTTGTTCCCAGCGGCGCGGAACTGCTCGCTTTCAACGTCAGAGTGGTGTACCCCGTCGTCGGGTTGGGTAGAAACGACGCGGCTACGCCGCTCGGCAGTCCTGAGATCGCGAGGTTCACAAACCCGGCAAACCCGTATTCTGGATTAACAAAAACCGTTGTCGTCGATGTGGTTCCCTGCCCAACGGCCATGGGGCCATTGGTAAGCAGCGTGAAAGTCGGCGCCAGTACATTCAGCTTGAAGCTTGTTGCCGCTTTGATCGTGCCGGATGTTCCAGTCACGGTGATGGTGCTCGATCCAAGCGGCGTGCTGTTGCTGGTCGTCAGCGTCAACCTCGGGGAGTAAGTGGTTGGGTTCTGGTCAAAAGCCGCTGTCACGCCAGGCGGCAGCCCCGTGACGGAAAACGTAACGTTGCTCGAAAAACCAAACTGGTCAAAAACCCAGATGTATTCATAGGCGGAACTCCCCGCCCCCAGATTCACATTGCCTGAGTTGGAAAGCTGAAACGTGGGAGCATGAACGGTCAGAGGCAGCACAGTCGCAGCGGTAACGCTACCCGACGTCCCGGTAATCGTGATGTTGCTGGTACCGGTGGCGGCGGTTGCGCTGGCATTCAAGGTCAGCGTGCTCGAACCTGTGGTGGGATTCGTCCCCAGCGTCGCGGTTACACCAGCAGGTAAGCCGGAGACAGCCAGCTTGACGCTTCCAGTAAACCCGTACAATGGCGTGACCGCCACGGTAGCCGTCGCGGATTTGCCGGTACCCAGATCCACGCTGCCGGGCTGGGTTGAAAGCGAGAAGCTCGGTGTGTGAACCGTCAGCGATAGGTTCGCACTCTCGGTGATGGTGCCCGAGGTTCCGGTGACAATAACCTTGGTGCTTACATTCGCGGTGGTGCTCGCCGCTGTCAGGGTTAACACACTGCTCCCCGACGTCGGATTGGTTCCCCATTTTGCCGTCACTCCTGTCGGCAGCGGGGAGGTAATGGCCAGTTGCACCTTGCCGGAGAAGCCGCCGGCATCGACCACACTGATGGTGGTTGATCCCGAAGCACCGGGTTTCATCACGACGCTCGGGGAAGAAGCCGAAAGCCAAAACCCGGGTATTTGTTTTCCCGCCAGGTCGTTGATCAGGCTTTGCCCGGTTGGACTGCCCCAGCCAGTGACCAGATCGTAGCCGCCGACCGCGTTGTACCAGAGGGGCTGGGAGTAGGTAAGGTTGTTTCCGCTCACGATGTCGTGAAAGTCGTTCGCGGACTGCGAGCCTTTGCCGATGGCGTAGATCGATGGATTGAGAAAGCCGATGCCTCCCCTGGGGGCGGTACCGGCCTCCACTGCCTGCTGGTTCACTAATGCAATAAAGCCGGCCCAGCGCGGGGCCGCAAAACTTGTCCCCGCCCAACCTCCCGAGCAGCTACCCGAGTGCGCAGTTATAGTTGTCAAAATCCGCTTCCATGGCAACGTCGGGCACGTTGCGCAGCGTCGTTGACCCATTGTTCTCGAAGTTTGCCAGGCCCGCCTGCCAGGCCGGAAGCGCGATCCCGTCGGGGCTTACGCCGCCACCGCTGCCGGCGCCGTAGCTGTTCCATGCCGTCTCGGATAACCAGGGGCCGCCCGCGTTCAACGTCATCAGGTGGGTCCCGCCCACTGTGGTCACATTCTGGTCTTCCTGCGGATAGAAATAGGGATCAATCGCCGCATCGTAGGCGCCATCGTCGCCGGATGCGGCGAGAAAAGTTTGTCCTTGTGCCGCAAACTCTTTGAAGAACACATCGTCGGTCGCAGGATCTTCCGGAAGCCAGCTCCAGGAGCAGCTCAGAACCTTGGCAATGTTTTCCGCCGCCATCGAGTTCAGCACATTGGCGTCGTCGGATCCATTGCCGATATAGACCCTCACCTGGCTCAGCCCGGGAGCCATTCCGATCGCCTGAACAATATCCAGTACCTGCTCCCCGTCCCCGTATGCATCCAACGGCTCCGCGATTGCCCCGTCCAGCAGCACATTGTTGATCGGCACGGACCAGCTTTGCCCTGCGCTGCTGAAGGTCTGATTCACGTCGCTCAGGTAGTACCCGCCAAACTCCAGCAGACCTACCGCCTGGCCTTCTCCGGTCAGCTGGGTTCCGCCATAGTAGGCAGCGCGCATATCGGAGCCCAGATACATGCCCCCCGGTCCGGAACCAGATATACCGGCAGGAGCTTGTCCTTGCAGGGCCTGCTTCATCAGGGGCCTGGGCAGCGAATAATTGTTCAGCCCGGCGATATGCGCAACAGGCACGCTCAAAGCCAGCGAAGGCTCGCGGTCGGGAGAAAAGAACAGGCGGTTCTCAGTCGGATGCTGGTAAAGGCTCATCCGCACATGCAGTGCCTTGTTGACCGCGTCGACCGTGCCGCTAACGGGCACAACCATGCGGTTCGCCGGAGTCGCCGAAACCTCAAAACCATTTGCCTGGGCGAAGGCCACGACCGCCGCATAGTCCGCTGCCGTGGGGCCGAACCTGTCGGTGAAGTCGGCCACGCTGAGAAACTGCCGGTAATCCGGACTCGATGGGTCATACAGCCGGGTCAGCAACTTGTCCAGTTCAGCTTGATTTCGCACTGGCAGCACGATTGAAAAGCTCAGCCGCTGATCCTCCGGCATCCCGCCTGCGGGCCGAGCCTTCCCGGACGCCACCTCGGACGGCACATGGCTATGGAGCACCTGGAGCGGGGCCTGCGCATTGGCGAAACTCCACCCCGCGATCGCGAGGAACGCCACCAGGGCATGCCCCGTAAACCGCGTCCTGCAGGTACGGCCAATATGAGACGGGTTACTGGAAAAGAAATCCCACAAAATAACGAACGGATAGTACAGAGAATTGCTGCCCATGTAAGCTTGCCCCCGAAGGTGAGAACGGCAAAACGAGCTCGCCGCGCCCACGGAAACCCTGCCTGAGTTTCTCGAGCTTTCGCGCAAGCTTCATGTGCGGTACATAACCTGAATCGGAACCGCAGCCCCACGCCCCAGCATGGAATGCGAATTCCGATGACGAATCATACTCCTATCTGCTCAATATGTAGATTGCGAAATCACTACTGCGCGACATCTCAGTCAGTAGAGGTGCAGTCAGTAGAGGTCGGTTAGCGGGAACATTCCGAGCACTCTTGCCGGCGTGCGACTGCTCATACCTTCCGGATCGGCGACCAGGCAACCCGAACATAGACCATGATTTGCAAATGCCCGGGCCAACATTGATTCCAGTCAATTCGCGATCTGGTTCTCAAGCCCGCTCGTGAATCCCTCATCTATCTTCCAGCTTCGGTCGTGGGTCATGTGGATTTCAATTGGGAATGCTGACATTCCTGCAGTGCGTACTTGAGGCGAGCCATAGGCCCATCTTCGGATTTCACCGCCTGGCGTGACGGTTCAGTCGTTCGACGGTTATTCCTGGGCAATGAGATTATTCTTGACGACGGGGAACTCGCGCTAGAATGACGTGCCGCGTCTTCGATGCTTTCCGCGTGGCCTCGAAAACGTAACCATATGTATAGGGGGATTGCGCACCCATGAAATCGTCCATGCAAGCCTCGGCGTCCCGCCGTGAATTCCTTAAAAACACGGGCAAATTTGCCGCGGTTTCGGCTCTGGCCAACGTGGCCATTCCCGCTGTCCACGCTGCCGGCAGCGACCTGATCCAAGTCGTTCTGATCGGCTGCGGTGGGCGCGGCGGCGGCGCAGCAGCCAACGCACTTTCCGTCAAGCGCGGGCCTGTCAAGCTGGTAGCCATGGCCGACATCTTCCCGGATCGCCTCCAGAAAGACCTGAGCAAGTTGCAGATGCAGTTTGCCAGTCAGGTGGACGTGCCGCCGGAACGCCAGTTCATCGGCTTCGACGCTTATCAGAAAGCGATGGATTGTTTGAAACCGGGCGACATCGCCATCTTCGCTACGCCGCCGGCGTTTCGCTGGGTGCATTTCACTTACGCGATCCAGAAGGGGCTGAATGTTTTTATGGAGAAGCCGCTTACGGCAGACGGGCCCACCAGCAAACGCATGTTCAGCCTGGCGCACGAGGCCCAGGCCAAGAACCTGAAGGTCGGTGTGGGGTTGATGTCGCGTCATAACCGGGCGATGCAGGAACTCGCCAAGCGCGTCCACGATGGCGAGATTGGCGAGGTCATTCTGCAACGGGGTTACCGGATGCACGGGCCAGGCGGATATTTCAGCTCGCTTCCAAAACCTGCTGGTATCACCGACCTCCTTTACCAGGTGCAGCGTTTTCACAGTTTCATCTGGGCTAGCGGCGGCTGCTTCAACGACTTCTATATCCACTTGATCGATCAGTTGGGGTGGATGAAGAACGAGTGGCCCGTGAAGGCGCAGGCGTTAGGCGGCCGGCAGTACCGCTCCAGTCCTGAAGGAATCATGTATGTGGATCAGAATTTCGACACATACTCGGTGGAATACACGTATGCCGACGGCACCAAGTTCTTTTTCGACGGGCGCACCATCGCCGGATGCGAACAGATCTATTCCAGTTACCTGCAAGGCACCAAAGGGTCGGGAATCGCCTCGAAGGCAGGCGATTGCGGGCAACCGTCGAGCCTGTATGCAAGCCAGGACCTGACCTCCAGGATGTTTTGGGAATCCAAGGTGAAACCGGAGGAGCAGGACCCTTATCAAAACGAATGGAATGATTTGGTGGACGCCATTCGAGACGATAAGCCCTACAACGAGGTGCAGCGTGGGGTGGAAGCCAGCCTGGTTTCGAGCATGGGCCGCATGGCCGCCCACACCGGCCGGGAAGTGACGTTTGAGCAGATGCTCAACTGCGACTTCGAAATGTCGCCGAACACAGACAAGTTCACCATGGATTCCCCTGCGCCCCTGGTTGCTGATGCCGACGGCCGATATCCTGTGCCGCAACCGGGGATCGTGACCTCACGCGAATATCAAACTTAGACTGCTCGCTCCGGGATGGCGCGAAGACCGGGATTTGTGCGTGCACGGCGATCAGAGTCTGCTTGTGCGCTATGCTGGGATAACGGAAGAGTATGGAGAGCGAAAACTGGTTTTGGAACCGGCGTGATTTTTTGAAGGCAGGCGGCACATCCGCAGCGGCTCTAGGCTTGGCGGGCACAGCGGCTGTTCCGATACAGGCAGAGCAAGCGCCTGCGGGCGCACCGCCGGATACACCTTATCCCAAGCTCTCCATCATCACGCCATACTCGCCGCAGAAGCTCGCCTTTGCCGCACAAGCTGGTTACGAAGGCGTCGTGGTCACGCCGAGTACGAACTTCAATCCGAACCTGAGCGACAGCGCGATCGATCAGGTCCTCGCAACGGCGCGCACTGCGGGCATTCGCATTGTCAGCATTGAGTACTTCGCACCCAACCACACGGATCCCGATGCCGGTAAGCGCGCGGCCGCGCAGGCAGATTTTATTCGCGCCTTGGAATTTTGCCATCGCCTGGGCTGCAAGTTCGTCGGTACCTTCAGCGGCGGGCAGCCGGGCGTCCGGATGGAAGATCAGGCCGCGGCCTTTGCCGATGTCTTCAACGAAAAATACCTGCCCGTTTGCGAGAAGCTCGACATCGGGATGGGATGGGAAAATTATCCCACCGGGATCAATTTCGCGACCACTCCGGCAGCGATGCAGGCCGTTTTCGACCGCGTCCCGAGCAAGCGGCTGGGGCTGGAATTCGATCCCTCGCATTTCGTGCGGCAGTACATTGACCCGGTCAGCGCGGCGTGGCAGTTCAAAGACCGTATCCTCGCAGTGCATGCCAAGGATACAGAGATCACTCAGCCTGTACTGCAGCAGGTGGGCATTGCCGGTCAGGGATGGTGGCGTTATCGGATCCCCGGACAGGGCATTGTCAACTGGGCGGCGTTCCTCACCGTCCTGCTGCAGATCCGCTTCAACGGCGGCATCGCGGTAGAGCACGAAGACCAATTCTGGGATGTACCGCACACCGCGGACCTCCCTGATTTCCCACAGCAGCGCAAAGACGGATTTGTCCTGGCGCGACGTTATCTGGCCCAGTACCTGCCCGGACGCCAAGCATAACCGCAGTCCGGCTGCATTCCGCTAAGTTAACGCTTATTTGAAGAGTGGCCCTCTCGCCAAGTCAGAATTTCGTCTTTCCTTCGTCCACTCTGGAGGAACGACCGAAGATTTCTGGACGGTGCCGAGCACAATTGCTGAACGGTAGGGCAAATCATTATTACCCCCATCATCATCACCATCATCGCGTGAAGGGCAGCGCCTTTACTCTACGGTCACGGATTTGGCGAGGTTGCGAGGCTGATCCACATCGCATCCGCGCCGGACGGCGATGTAGTAGGCGAGTAACTGGAGCGGCACGATCTCGATCAGCGGAGCCAGCAGTTCCATCGCCGGTGGAACATGGATGACATGTTCCACCAGGCTGCCGATGGTCGTGTCGCCTTCCGTGGCAATGGCGATCACCCGCCCCGAACGCGCTGTCACTTCCTGAATGTTCGAGAGCGTCTTCTCATAGCGAAGAACCGACGCCGGGTCGCCTTCGTCTCTGGTGGCCAGAACGACCACGGGGAGCGTCTCGTCGATGAGCGCGTTCGGCCCGTGTTTCATTTCGCCGGCCGGGTACCCCTCGGCATGAATGTAGGAGATCTCCTTCAGCTTCAGCGCGCCTTCGAGCGCGATGGGGAAATGGATGCCCCTGCCCAGGTAAAGAAAATCGCGCGCATTACAGAAATCGCGTGCCAGCCGCTCGCATTCTCCGGAGCGGCCTTCCAGAACTTCATCGATCTTTCCTGGAATCCGGCTCAGCTCTTCCATCAGCACCACGGAACGCGCCGGGTCGATTCTGCCGCGCAACTGGCCAAGCTTGAGCGCCAGCAGGAACAGGGCGGTTAATTGCGCCGTGAAAGCCTTGGTCGATGCGACGCCAATCTCCGGGCCGGCATGGGTATAGATTGCCCCGTGCGCCTCCCGCGCCACCATGGCGTCGACGACGTTGCAGATGGCTACGGTCTTCGACCCCAGCGCGATCATCTCGCGCTGGGCCGCCAGCGTATCGGCCGTTTCCCCCGACTGGGTAATCAGCAGGCCGAGTGCATTGCGATCGGGAATCGGGTTGCGATAGCGGTATTCGCTGGCGTAATCCACATCCACCGGAAGCCGCCCCAGCCGCTCGATCATGTATTTGCCCGCCAGCGCCGCGTGCCAGCTGGTGCCGCAGGCCGCGATGTTGATGCTCGACGCATCGGCCAGATCGTCGTCGCTGATCTGCATTTCACCCAGATAGACCTTGCCCGAATCGAGCGAGATTCGCCCCAGCGTGGTGTCGCGGATCGCCCGGGGCTGCTCCCAGATCTCCTTGAGCATGAAATGCTTGTAGCCGCCCTTTTCGGCCTGGATCGGATCCCACTGGATGCGCGTAATCGCCCGCTTGACCGGGTTTCCCGCAAAATCGCAGATTCTGACGCCCCCGGGCGTCAGAATGGCCATGTCGCCGTCGGCCAGAAAATAGATGTTGCGTGTGTGGTGCAGAATTCCCGGCACGTCCGAGGCGACAAACGATTCGCCTTCTCCTACACCGATGACAACCGGCGGCCCCGACCGCGCAGCGATGATCGTGTCCGGCTCCGCCGCCGACAGAATGCCCAGCGCGAATGCCCCTTTGAGCCGCTTGACGGCCATGCGCACCGCCGCTTCGAGCGACAACGGCTGCCTCACCAGCGGAAGCGTCTTTCTGTACCTGTTCGATCAGGTGAGCGATGACTTCCGTGTCGGTTTCGGTCACGAATTTGTGACCCAGGGCGGTTAGTTCGCGCTTCAAATCAAGGTAGTTCTCGACGATTCCGTTATGCACCACCACGATGCGGCCGCTGCAGTCCCGGTGGGGGTGGGCGTTTTCCTCCGTTGGTCGCCCGTGCGTCGCCCAACGCGTGTGGCCAATCCCGAAAGTTCCTTCGAGGGGATGCTCGCGCAGTACCTCTTCGAGGTTCTGCAGCTTGCCGGGGGCGCGGGAAACCTCCAGCGTTGTGCTGCCTGGCCGGCCCACCGCGATGCCTGCCGAATCGTAACCGCGGTATTCGAGGCGCCTCAGCCCCTCGATGATCACAGGAACTACCTTTTTCGGACCGACGTAACCGACTATCCCGCACATGGACCGATTCTAAGCGATCATGCGCACACCACATGCGACCCAGGATTCAGCGGTGAGAGAAGATGCGTCCGAAAGTTCCCAACAGGCTTGAGCAGCGAACCAGGCAACTTCGATCGCGCGTCTGAGCCGGGTCTGACTGTGGGGTGTGGCTATTCTTCAATGCGGTAGGTGAATTCCTCGATCACCGGGTTGGTCAGCACTTCACGTGCGATTTGCTCCACCTGGCCGCGCGCTCTCTCCGCACTGAGTCCCTCGGCCAGCGAAACCGCAAAATACTTGCCCTGCCGCACGGCTGCAATATCCGAGAAGCCGATTTTACGCAACGCGTTCTGTATGGTCTGACCCTGCGGATCGAGGACCGATTCCTTCAAAGTGACGTAGACATGCGCCTTCATGATTCGTGATTATAGTGGGTCAGGCATGAACACCCAACCTGGCCGTTGGCCAGTAACGACGGTCCGATCATCGATAGGCGCGCCTGACACAAGCGACCGTCAGAGGTTCACAGGGATGCCGCCCCAACTCTCAGGCGCCACGTCGGCGATGGTCTCAGTGAAGTCCCAGAGATGACCGTGGAAATCCTCTGCGTTATATTGGCGCTCGCCGTACATGTGATCCTTGGGTTCGGTCAGGATTTTGGCGCCCGCCAGTCGCGCCCGTTCGCAGTGACTCAGCGCGTCCTCGATACGTACCTGCACGATGCTCGAGTGATTGGGCGCAATGTCGCCCTCGGCGATGGTAAAGCAACCCTCGCCGGCGCGCATCTGGATCCGGTGATTGGCAATACGCAGCCGCACCGTGAAACCGAAGGCCCTGCCAAGCCACTCGGCCGCTACCGAGGGGTCAGGATAACGAAGCACCGGAATCACGGGGCAGGGAGGAACCGAACGGTTGGAACGCATAGGGGAACTCCGACAGAATGCGCGCCCAGATTAACACGGCAGACTCGGCAGGCGAGTTGCCGCCCCACTTTCGCAGACTAAGCAAATTCGAGCGGATCATCAGCGTCGAGCGGTTCGATCCTGGAAAAAGGAACATTGTGTTGCACCAGCGCTGCGCGAATCACGGGAATCAGGTCCGCTTCCTTATGCTGGTGATCCACCGAGACCACCTCGTAGAGCTGATTTTTTCCAGAGAGAAAGACTCTTTCACGCGCCCGAGGAACGTACATGTCCCACCCCCGTCAAGAGAGCTTACGACGGAATCGGATCAAGCACTGTTCAATATTGACCATAATCGCTGCGTGGGCACCCTCGCGGCCCGTTCTAGTCCGGAAGCCGCTGTGGTACACAGACTCGTTACCATAAGGAGACATGAGCCTGCTGAAAGATCTGCTCAAACCGCTGGCCGAAGACGGCGCCGCCCTCACCCGAGAACAGGCCTCAGCCCTCCTGCGCGAGATCCTCAGCGGCGCAGTGCCCGAAGTGGAAACGGCAGCGCTGCTCACCGTGCTTGCCACCCGCGGTGAACAGGCCCCCGAACTGGCCGGCTTCGTCGATACCATGCGCGCCCAGGCCATGCCCGTACCCCTGACAGCCGAGGAACGAGAACAACTGGTCGACACCTGTGGGACCGGTGGCGGCGGCCCGCTCACCTTCAACATCTCCTCCGGCGCGGCTTTGGTCGCTGCCGCCGCGGGTGCAAAAGTCGCCAAGCATGGCAACCGCGCCGTGACCTCCCGCTGCGGCTCGGCCGATGTCCTTGAGGCCCTCGGCGTGCCGGTTACCCTCAACCCGGAACTGGCCGTCGAATGCCTGCGCGCCACTGGATTCATGTTCCTCTTTGCGCCTCACTATCATCCCGCCATGCAGGCGGTTGGTCCGCTGCGCCGCGCCCTGGGGTTCCGGACCATCTTCAATCTGTGCGGCCCGCTGACTAACCCTGCTGGAGCCCGCGCCCAGGTCATCGGCGTGCTTGCGCCCAGCCGCGTCCTGCTCGTCGGGCGCACGCTGGCCGCCCTGGGCGCCCGCCGCGCCTTCGTCGTCCACGGTTCCGACGGCATCGATGAGTTGACTACCACCGGTGAATCCGTGGTCGCCCGCATCGAGGAGGCCGAGTCCGGCGGCACGCCAGCCTTGAAGGCCGCCCGCATCACGCCCGAGATGGCCGGACTGCCCCGCGCCACCCTCGACCAGTTCACCGGCGGCGATGTCCAGACGAACGCTTCTTTGCTCTACGACGTGCTCACTGGCGTCCCCGGCGCCCGCCGCGACATCGTGCTGCTCAACGCTGCCGCGGCTCTCGTGGCCGCCGGCCTGGCCGGCGACCTCAGAGAGGGTGTGACGCTCGGCGCAGAAGCCATCGACTCCGGTCAGGCCGCCGCCACCCTGGCCAAACTGCGCCAATTCAGCGACAAGTTCGCGAACCGTCACTGACCCCGGCCCATCGCAGCTCCCGCATTCCGGCTTCGGTGCACTCGGGTTGCGGGCAGCCTTCGTCCGTGGCATGATGCGCCCATGGCTGACCGCCTTCCCCTACCGACCCTCCTGTCGTTTGTCCTGGTCGCCTTCACCATCGAGTTCGACAACGAAGCGGAACACCGCATGCCTCACTCGACCACCGCACAAGGCCGATCTCCCGGCGATTCTCCGTTCGCCCCGTGGCTGGTTTCGCTCGTCATGTGGGCCAACTGCATCCGCTTTCTGGGCGACGGACCCCTCCAGATTCGCGAACTTGTGCTCCGCGCGCGAACCAAAACCAATTTCCGCGGAATGCACCGCTGGGGTTACATCCGGATAGCGCCCGATCCAGCCGACAAGCGGCCGAAACCGCCCAAGGCGGACTGGCTGGTGCGCGCTACCTCCGCCGGCCGCATGGCCTACGGCATCTGGCAGCCGCTTCCGGCGGTGATCGAGAAACGCTGGCAGAAGCGGTTTGGTCCGGAAGCGGTTGACCGTCTGCGAGGAGCCCTGCTCGAGATCGTGTCCCGGCTCGACCCCGGGTTGCCCGATTGCCTCCCCATCCTCGGCTACGGACTTCTGAGCCAGCAACTGAAACTGAGACCGCTGCCCGCAGTCGCCCGAGATCACCTCGCCGATTCGCCACTTTGGGCGCTTCTCTCGCGCACTTTGCTGGCTTTTGCGAGCGAATTCGAGCAGGAATCCCACCTTTCCCTCGCCATATGCGCCAACATTCTGCGCGTTCTGGATGAAAAGGGCGTCCGTGTCCGCGATCTCCCCATCCTCTCCGGCGTATCGAAGGAGTCGATCAACATGGGCATGGGCATCCTGCACAAGTTCAAGCTCGCCGGGCTCGAAAAGGACCCCTCCGGCGGTCCATGGAAAGTGGTTCGCCTTACCGCCAGGGGAGTCGAAGTGCGAAAACTCTACGAGCGCACGGTCGCCGCCGTTGAAGAGCGGTGGCTCTCGCGCTTCGATCCCGAGGCGATTCGCCGCCTTCGCGAGGCGCTCGAAGAACTGGCCGGCGACGGTACCGCCCAAAACTCTCCGCTGTTTGAAGGCCTCCAGCCGTACCCGGACGGCTGGAGAGCCTCTGTCCGAAAGCCCGCCACACTGCCGCACTTTCCCATGGTGCTGCACCGCGGTGGCTATCCTGACGGGAGCTGAGCCCTTCTGCCGGAAGCCGGCGGCGCAAATCTACGCACGAATTGATGCCGGTTGAATCCACGGGGAGTTTCGGGTCATCTCTTAGATAGTTGTTGCAACGACTATCGCCCCGTCGCCACGATTATCTCTTTTGGTCACCGGCGGCGAGAACAGGAGTCCCATTCCATGTCAGCAGCGGTCCAACGTCAGCCAGCGCTCTTTATCCCCCACGGCGGAGGCCCATGCTTCTTCATGGACTGGACCTGGGGGCCGGCCGACACCTGGCATGCCACCCAGCGGTTCCTCGAAGGGCTGGCCGCAACGCTGCCCGAAGCGCCAAAGGCCATGGTCGTCATCAGCGGGCATTGGGAAGAGCCGGCCTTCACCGCCGGTTCCGCTGCCAGTCCGAAGCTTATCTTCGACTACTCCGGCTTCCCCGAAGACACCTACCGTCTTACGTGGCCTGCGCCCGGCCAACCGGCACTGGCGGCACGGATCGCAGTCCTGCTGGATAAAGCCGGCCTGCCGTCAGCGCTCGACTCCACGCGCGGCTACGATCACGGCGTCTTCGTGCCGCTTAAGGTGGCGTTTCCTCAGGCGCAGATTCCCGTGGTAACTCTGTCACTGGCCGTTTCAGCCAACGGCTCCTTTGATCCTGCGCAGCACCTGGCTGTCGGCCGAGCTCTGGCTCCCTTGCGGGACGAGGGCATTCTCATCGTTGCGAGCGGCATGAGCTTCCATAACCTGCGCGCCTATCTGCGTCCGGAGACACCCGAGCGCTCCCGCGCCTTCGACGACTGGCTTACCCAGGCCGTCGAGTCATCGCCGCCGCGGCGAGACGAACTTCTGGCCAACTGGCGCAGCGCGCCCTTTGCGGCCTTCGCCCATCCCCGAGAAGAGCACTTGCTTCCGCTTATGGTTGCGGCCGGGGCGGGCGGCGAAGCTCCCGGCACCCGCATCTTCGGCGGCGAACCCATGGGCGCCGCTATCAGCGCCTACCGCTTCGACGGATAGCCAGAGATTGTCTTTGCCGCGTCATGCCAGGCGGTAGAGCAACATCCCGACGACTCCACCGCCCACAATCAGCCAGGTGGCGTTGACGTGGAAACGCGCCAGCGCCACCAGGCTCACTGCCGCCATCCCCCATGTCGGTACGTCGACAAGTGCGCCTCGGCCCAGTGCCAGCGCTACGGAGGCCATCAGCGCCACCGCTGCCGCATTGACTCCGTTAAGAAATGCACCCGCCAGCCTGGACCCGCGCATCCTTCCAGCCAGCGCGCCCACAACCCCGGCCATCACAAACGAAGGAGCGAAGATCCCCGCAGTAGCCACGGCCGCTCCCGCGTATCCATGCAGCAGAAAGCCCAGAAACGTTGATGTCGCGAAGAGCGGTCCCGGCGTGATTTGTCCGGCCGTGACCGCATCCAGCAGTTGAGCCTGCGTGATCCAGTGCAGGCGGTCGACCAGGTCTCGCTGCAGAAATGCCAGAAGGACATATCCCGAGCCGAAGACCACGACGCCCAGTTTGAGGAAGACCATCAGCAGCGGCGCCAGTCCCACGGCGGCCGATCCCGCGCCAACTCCGCCGCCCACTCCAAGTGGAAGCGCCGCCACACCCCCCATCGTCCGCGCCGTCCAGCGCGTTCCATACTCCAGTGATGCCGCAATCACCCCAGACACCACCAACACCGCAAACGGCGGCGCCCCGGCAAGCGCCGCTGCGAAACACATCGCCCCTGCCAGCACCATCAGCCAGCCGCGCAGCGCGGTCCGTGCCAGCCGCCAGATGGCCTGCGCCACAATCGCCACCATTACCGGTTTGGCCCCATATAGCAATCCCTGCCCCTGCGGCAGGCTGCCGTAGTGAACGTAGGCCCACGCCAGCGCCAGCGTAGCCAGCGAAGCCGGCACGATAAAACATAACCCCGCGATCAGCAGGCCAGTCCATCCCGCGCAGCGAAAACCCAGCGCCATCGCCACCTGCGTGGAACTCGGTCCGGGCAGCAGGTTGCATGCGCCCACCAGGTCGAGGAACTGCTCACGGCTCAACCAGCCGCGCTCCGTCACCGCCTCACGTTCCATGAGCGCGATGTGCGCCGCCGGGCCGCCAAATGCTGTCAGCCCCAGGCGCAGGAAAAAGCGAAATATCTCGGCAAGTCTCACACTGGCATCGTTCGGCATGGTGGACGTCCCTGCCTAGCGCTGATACCAGCGCTTCTTGCGTCCCAGTTGCGCGCCGGAATCGAGAAGAATTGCCGTCAGGCAGAAAAGCATGGCCAGGTCCGTGCGCGCTTCATGAAGAAAACCCAGCACGCCATAGTGACTGACGTTCCTGGGCAGGCTGAACGGCCCGAGCGGACGTCCCAGCAGGATCGGCGCCTTGGTCGTCACCAGCGCGGTCACAATCACTGCCAGCAGCAGTACCGCCGCATCCCCGGCATAGAAGTTCGCCAGCACCGCAGTCCCCGCCGCAATCTCCACCGCTCCTACAAAGGGTCCCAGCACCTGCGGAACGGGCAGCCCGATGTGTGCGAACCGCCCCGCACCCAATTCTCCGGAAAACACAAACTTCAGCACCCCCTCGGTGATGAATACGAGGGCCACCAGCACCCGGATCAGCAACATGGGAATCGACTGGCGCATGATCGGCTCCATCCTTAATTGGCTTCCGGCGTGGTCGCAACGGAAATCCTGCCTGGTGCTTCGAGCAGGCGCTCGATCCAGGGTCGTAACTCCCCCGGCTTCTTCCCCGGCGCAAACCGCTTCACCACGTCTCCCGACCGGTCGACGAGAAATTTAGTGAAGTTCCACCTGATACGCTGCGAGCCAAAGATGCCGCGCCTGCTCTCTTCGAGAAATCGAAACAGCGGATGTGCGGACGGCCCATTGACATCGATCTTGGCAAACATCGGAAAGCTGACACCGTAGTTGCGCACACAGAATGCGCCGATTTCCTCGGCCGAACCCGGCTCCTGCGCACCAAACTGGTTGCAGGGGAACCCCAGCACCTCGAATCCCCTGTCCCGGTAAGCCTGATACAGAGCTTCGAGCCCCTCGTACTGCGGGGTGAAACCACACTTGCTGGCGGTGTTCACAATCAGCAGCACCCGGCCACTAAAGTCGCTCAGGCTGATCACGCGTCCGTCCAGCAGGCTTGCCCGGAATTTGTAGAGCGAGGCGGCACTCTCCGGCATTCGCGAGAACCTCTCGTTTTCCAAGGATGTCATGTCGAGTCCACTTGCGTCTAAGAGGAATGCGATTCAACGCGAAGCGGTGCACTGCAGGGAGCCGCCAACCCGGTTCGGTCCGTTAGACTAGGGAGGGTTCCTTACGGGGCCGGCCCAAGTCTCAAGGCGGAAACGCGGCGTCCTCTGCGGATGGGGAGACAAATAGTGGCGAATGAGGCCTGATTCTCAAAAAGGAATCACTCCTTGATCGTCCTCTCATTTGTTCCACACCGGGAAGATTCGCTTGAACGCGGCAGGGAATATCTGGGGAAGTGATGGTTTCCAACGCCAGAGGTCAGACCGGGTGAGTTGGGCAGGGTGGCTGCGGTCAATAAATTCCAGCGTTCCCGAGGGCAGCAGCCGGTCGCTGAAACATAAGGGATGCAGGGATTGCCGGTGACGGGCCTCGGCGGCTGGGATGGTAAAATCAGACTTTCCTCGAGGGCAGAAACCGATTTTCGAGCAATGAGGGTGTGCATATTTTTCCCGTGAATGTGAACCAAGGACCGCACCAGTATTTTTTGTGCTCGCCGCGGGGCTCTTGCCCGGTGAAGATCAAGCACACTTCCATTTGCGCCCGAGGGACGAAGTCGAGTCTCCGGGGACCACGCGCGGTGCGGCTTGCCGCCTGTTTTGCCCGCACACTGCTGCTGATGGCGCTCGTCTTTACCTCCGTCGCCGCCCTCGCCCAGCAGCCGCAGACCATTGAACAGATTCGCGTGATCGGCAACCGGCGCATCCCCAAGGAGACTGTCCTCGCCCGCCTCTTCACCCATGTGGGCGACACCTACGACCCGATCTCCATCGAACGCGACTTCAACTCGCTCTGGAACACCGGCTACTTCGAAAACCTGCGCATCGAGCGCGAAGACTCGGAAAAGGGCATCATCCTCAACGTCTTCGTCACGGAACGGCCCACCATCCGTGAGATCAACTACAAGGGCAACAACTCCATCTCCCAGTCCGACATCCTCGACCGGTTCAAGAAGGAGAAGGTCGGTCTCTCCCAGGAAGGCCAGTACGATCCGACCAAGGTCAAGCGCGCCGAGGCCGTGCTGCGCGAACTGCTGGCCGAACACGGCCACCAGTTCGCCACCATCAAGACCGAGGTCAAGACCATTCCGCCCGCCTCGGTACAGATCAACTTCAATATCAAGGAAGGCCCCACGGTCAAGGTGGGCCAGATCCGCTTTACCGGCAATCAGCACCTCAGCGGGCTGCTCCTGCGGCGCGCCATGGTCAACCTGAAGCCCATCGGCATCCCCTATTCGCTGATCTTCGAAAACCTCTTTGCCAAGACCTTCGACGCCAGCAAGCTTGAAGAGGACACCGAGCGCGTGCGCCAGGCATATCGCGACAAGGGCTACTACAACGCCGCAGTTGAAGAGCCCAAGACCCAGATCCGCGACGAAGGCGGCCTCAACTGGTTCACCTTCCGGCCCAACAAGGGCAAGCGCATCGATATCCTGATGCCCATCGAAGAGGGCGCCCGCTATCGCCTCGGCACCATTACCTTCACCGGAAACAAGGCCGTCACCAACGAGAAGGCGCTGCGTGCCACCTTCGCCGTCAAGGATGGCGACTGGTTCAACGCCACCCTCATCAGCAAAGGCCTTGACAACCTCAAGAAGGCCTACGGCCAGCTCGGCTACATCAACTTCGGCGCCATCCCGCGTCCCGAGTTCAATGACCAGAACAAGACCGTCTCCCTCGTCATTGACATCGATGAGGGCAAGCCCTTCTACGTCTCCCGCATCGAGTTCCAGGGCAACACCATCACCCGCGATCGCGTCATCCGCCGCGAACTGCTGCTCGATGAAGGCCAGGTCTACAACTCCCAGCTCTGGGAACTCAGCCTCCTTCGCCTCAACCAGCTCGAATATTTCGAGCCCCTCAAGGTAGACCAGGATTCAGAAGCGCACCAGGATCCCGACGCCGGCACCGTCGACCTGCTCCTCAAAGTCAAGGAAAAGGGCAAAAACTCCATTGGCCTCAACGGCGGCGTCAGCGGACTCTCCGGTGCCTTCCTCGGCGTCAACTACCAGACCAACAACTTCCTTGGCCTCGGCGAAACCCTCAGCCTGCAGGGCAACCTCGGCAACGTCAGCCGCCAGTTCACCTTCGGCTTTTCGCAGCCCTATGTGCACAATCGCCCGCTCAACGTGGGCTTCCAGCTCTTCAACACCAAGCAGGACTTCAACGCGGCCAAGAACTACCAGGCTACGACCGGCGCATCGGTCAACCTGACCGCGGCGCAGCAGTCGCTGACTCAGAACTACAACCAGGCGTCGACCGGCCTCACCTTCTCGCTCAGCTATCCGCTGCGGCGCCACGCCTTCCAGCGCCTGGGCATGACCTACTCGCTCAGCAAGTCGTCGATCACCGCCTTCAGCACCGCCTCGCAGAGCTTCTTCCAGACCATCAGCTTCCGTTCCGGCATCCAGGGATCGAACGCCCTGCAGGGCATCGTCAACAGCGAAGTTTCGTTCAGCTACATCTACAACACCGTCAACAATCCCCTGCGCTCGCGCACCGGCAAGGAATATACCGCGGTGTTTCAGTTCTCCGGCATCGGCGGCAACCTGCGCTATATTTCGCCGCTCATCGCGTACAAGAGCTACCGGCCCATGCACTACCTGACCCCCACGGCCAACGGTCGCAACGTGCTCGCCCTGCGCGCCCAGTTAGGCTACGTGCAAGGCTTCGGCGGCGATGTCGCCCCGCCCAACAACCGCTTCTACGCCGGCGGCGAAGCTGAAATTCGCGGCTTCGACGTACGCGGCGCCACGCCCTACGGGTACGTCCCCAACCGCGTCAATGTGCAGCTCACCAACCCCGACGGCAGTTGCGTCCCCCGCGACCCGACCAATCCGCAGCTCAACCAGTGCATCCAGGTGCCGCTGCCCGTCTACGGCATCGCCTCCATCGGCGGCGATACCCAGCTCACCACCAACGCCGAGTACCGCATTCCCATCGCCGGTCCGGTCATGGTCTCGATCTTTGATGACTTCAGCCTCGACGCCGCGCTCAACAAGGGCCAGTTGAAGCAGAGCCCTGAGGGCTTTGCTTCGCTCACCGCTCCGCTCTACGGCTGCCCGGTCTATAACAACGGCGCCTGCCAGGGTGGCATCCCCGGTTCCCAGGTTGGCTTTCTTCGCGATATCCGCCCTGTCTCCGGGACCAACTTCGTACCCCGCATGTCGCTCGGCGGTGAGATCTCCGTCATCATGCCGGTGGTCAACGCGCCGTTCCGCCTGTACTACGCGTACAACCCGCTCCGCCTCTACGAGCGGCCCTACTGCAACGACGTGCTCAACAATGGCATCAACCAGAGCTGCTCGGCTCAGTTGATTACCCGCGATCTGTTCCCCCCTGGCGGCGCGGGCGACTACACCTACCAGGAAGCCCTCCAGGCATACGGCGCGCGCAACCTGTTCCGCGAACCCCGCAAGACCTTCCGCCTCACCGTGTCGACCACTTTTTAACCGGCCGGCTTCGTCTCAGCCCGGCCCCCATCCTTTCGCCATCTCTCCGGCGAAAGGGTGGGAGGCCAGATCGCTTAAACCGAAAGTTATTCGGACATCTGCCTTTCCATTCCGCCACTCCCTGGCCTCCGTTCGTTCCACCGACCCGACGTCTTAACCAAGACGAAGGGTTGGCTTAGCAATCCCCCTGAAATCTCCGAATTTCGCCGATTTTCTGCCCAATTTTTCATGGTTGTCGGTTTGACGCTCCCAATCAGCCCCCCTATAATCCATCTAGTTCCTGTTGACGTCGGCGTCTTCTTCCGCTCTGCTCCGGCCGGTGCGGGGCCTCCTCGAAAAAGACGGTAGGTTTTCAGGAGGGACAGCCCTGCTGTCGCGCCCAAGCGACAGCGGTCTAACAGGAATTCCGAAGGAGTTTTCAACTCGAATGAAGCACTCGTTTTCACTAGCAGTATTGATGGCCTCGGGCCTCGCCCTGAGCGCTGTTGCGCAAACCCCTGCCGAGCCGGCCTCCGCCGCGCCTACGGCCACCGCACCTGCAGCCGCGCCCGCTGGCCCGCCCAAGATTGCCGTCATCGCCTTCCAGGTTGCCGTGGGTCAGACCAATGAGTTCCAGCGTAACTTCGCCGACCTGCAGAAGAAGTACGATCCCAAGCGCCAGCAGCTGAAAGCCCTCAGCGATGAGGTCGACAGCCTCACCAAGCAGTTGCAGGCCCAGGGCGACAAGCTGAGCGACTCCGAGCGCGCTACCCGCGCCAAGACCATCGACGACAAGAAGAAGCAGCTCCAGCGCGATGGCGAAGACGCGCAGAATGACTTCCAGAACGAGATGCAGGAGATGTACACCGGCCTCGCCTCGAAGGTCTACGACGTCCTGTCCAGCTACGCCCAGCAGAAGGGCTACACCCTGGTTCTCGATGTCGCCCAGCAGCAGACCCCGGTGCTCTACGCCGTCGATTCGACCAACATCACCAAGCCGATCATCGACGCCTATAACCTGAAGTCAGGCGTACCGGCGCCTCCGCCGCCGCCCGCGGGTTCAGCGCCTCCGCCGTCCGCCCCCAAGGCCCCGGTTGCCAGGCCGCCGGCCAGCCACTAATCCTCATTCCCGGGAGGCTCCACGACCCTCGTGGAGCCTCCCAGGATGACCTTAGGCGCAGTTTGCAGGCGCCGGTCTCCACTGGGGATGGTCATGTTCGCTGCCCGCGAAGGGTCTGGACCGCTCTGCCGGTCCAACGTCGCGATCGCAGCCCGGCATATTCGGTCGCATCCTG
The DNA here is from genome assembly GCA_963737665.1 of uncultured Acidobacteriaceae bacterium. Classification (GTDB taxonomy): domain Bacteria; phylum Acidobacteriota; class Terriglobia; order Terriglobales; family Acidobacteriaceae; genus Telmatobacter. The sequence goes on along the minus strand of CAVTTW010000005.1, from coordinate 655,374 downwards.
GGCACAGAGATCGAACCATCTGCCCGGTTTTCCAACCCAGCTCTCTCTTTTCGCCCTTCTGAAACCTGTCGTGCGGACCGCTCGCCTCTCCCATCTCAATGGAAAAGCGCAGTCGATTCCGAATCCCTGATTTTCCTTGCCCGCTGTGGAAAAAAATGTGGATTACTAGCGGCAACCATGCGAAAAAATTTGAAGTTCCACTCTTGTCAACCGGGCCAGGTGTCTGGTATATCTCGCAAGTTGTTTATTTTGTTTTAGATGTGGAAGTAAGAGGATGCGCCGACACCCTCGCCTCCCACTTTCCCCGAGAGAACACCCTTAAGGCAGCTTTCCACAGTTGACCGTGAACAGGGGGTTACTGGTCTGGTGCACTAGGTCACACGAAGGACATTACTTCTGCTGGTCTTCCCCCACCCGAAGCACTGCCAGGAAGGCCTCTTGGGGAATGTCGACCTTGCCGATGCGCTTCATCCGTTTCTTGCCTTCCTTCTGTTTCTCCAGCAACTTGCGTTTGCGCGAGATGTCGCCGCCATAGCATTTGGCAAGCACGTTTTTGCGCAACGCGCTGACTGTTTCGCGGGCCACGATCTTGGCTCCAATTGCCGCCTGGATCGCCACCTCGAACTGCTGCCGGGGAATCAGCTCCCGCATCTTGGCGACCAGGGCCTTGCCGCGCTCGTAGGCAAAGTCGCGATGGACGATAATCGACAGCGCATCGACCGGCTCTCCTGAAACCAGGATGTCCATCTTGACCATCGGCGACTCCCACTCCCCGGCCAGCTGGTAATCCAGCGAAGCATATCCGCGCGATATCGATTTAAGCCGGTCATAAAAGTCGAGCACGATCTCGTTCAGCGGCAGTTCATAGGTGAGCATGACCCGGGTCGGGGTCACGTATTCGAAATTCAATTGCCGCCCGCGCTTCTCCTCCACCAGCTTCAGGATCCCGCCTACATACTCCTCGTTGGTCAGGATCTTGGCCGTGATAATGGGCTCGCGAATGGCTTCAATATTGGTCGGCTCCGGCCACCGCGAGGGGTTATCCACCTCGAGGACTGAGCCGTCGGTGAGGGTGATGTGGTAGCGCACCCCGGGTGCTGTCGTGATCAGATCCAGCTCGTATTCGCGCTCCAGCCGCTCCTGGATGATCTCCATGTGCAGCAGGCCCAGAAACCCGCAGCGAAAGCCGAAACCCAGCGCCACCGAGCTCTCCGGCTCAAAGAAGAAGGAGGAGTCATTGAGGCGCAGCTTCTCGAGCGCATCGCGGAGCAGCGTGTGTTCGTGCGAGTCCACGGTGTAGAGCCCCGAGAACACCATGGGCTTCAACTCTTCGAAACCCGGCAACTGCGCCGCGGCCGGCCTTGCTTCCTCGGTCACCGTGTCGCCAATCTTGGTGTCGCCCACGTTCTTGATGGTGGCGGCAAAGAAGCCTACCTCGCCCGCGCGCAACTCGGCAATCTCCACCGGCTTGGGCATCAGCACGCCCATGGATTCGACCTCGAACGACTTGCCGTTCGACATCAAACGAATACGCTGGCCCTTGCGCATCACTCCCTGCATCACTCGCACCAGCACGATGACGCCGCGGTAGGCGTCGAACCACGAGTCGAAGATCAGCGCCTGCAATGGAGCATCGGGGTCGCCCGTGGGAGGCGGCAGCCGGTGCACGATGGCCTCCAGCACGTCATCCACGCCCTGGCCAGTCTTGGCGCTCACCGGAATCGCGTCCGTCGCGTCCAACCCCACAGCCTTCTCGATCGCCTCCTGCGTGCGCAGGATGTCAGCGGATGGCAGATCAATCTTGTTGATGACGGGAATCACTTCCAGCCCGTGATGAATGGCAAGGTATGCATTGGCCAGCGTCTGCGCTTCGACACCCTGGCTGGCGTCGACCACCAGCAGCGCGCCCTCGCACGACGCCAGCGACCGCGAGACTTCGTAGCTGAAGTCCACGTGCCCCGGCGTGTCGATCAGGTTGAGCTGATAGGTGTTGCCGTCCTTGGCCTTGTACATCATGCGCACGGCGTGGGCCTTGATGGTGATGCCGCGCTCGCGCTCCAGGTCCATCGCGTCGAGGATCTGGGCCTGCATCTCACGGCCTGTAACGGATCCCGTCAGTTCGAGAAGTCGGTCGCTCAGCGTCGACTTGCCGTGGTCGATGTGGGCAATGATGGCGAAATTGCGTAGGAAGCGAGCGTCCATTTGGAAAAGGCGAAAGAGGGTTTTTGCGCCATCCCGCGCGCTATGCCTCCATGGCATAGCTTATCATCGGCTAAGGGTCTTTCATTCAACCTGCAGGGCCTCCTCGCCGCCGGAACGATCGCGGCTCGAAACCGCATGAGTTTGCATCTGTATCGTTATCTCGGCTTCGCTGCCCTTGCCCTGCTGCTCGTGGGTTGCGATCCTTCCCGACCTCCGAATACCTCGGCAGCGCCGCAGCCGCAGGCCACCGCGCCCGCCCTTCCACCACCCGCTGCAACTCCCGCCCCGGTTCCTGCTCCACAACAGTCCGTGCAGCAGCGCCAGGTGCGGCAGCTCATCGACCAGGTTGAGAAGGCCTACGCTCAGGGCGATGCGGATTACCGCAAGGGCAGATTACCCGAGGCGAAGTCCGCCTTCGATCACGCCGTCGATCTCATGCTCACCAGCGGCATCGACATCAAAAGCAATCCCACGCTGCAGGAGGAATTCGATCGCGTCGTGGATCAGGTCAACTCGCTGGAGATGGACGCCCTCAAACTCGGCAACGGCTTCGAGCCCAAGGTTGAGCCCTCGCCCTCCGACGTAGCCAGCGACGTGACCTTCCAGGTGGACCCCAACATTGTTGCCAAGGCCAAGACGGAGCTCGCCACTACCAAATCGGACCTTCCCCTGATGGTCAACGAATATGTAGGCGCCTTCATCAACTTCTTTGCCAATTCGCAGAAGGGCCACAACACGCTGCTGCATTCATTCCAGCGCTATGGCCGCTACAAGGGCATGATCGAACGCGTCATGGCCGAAGAGGGTGTGCCCCACGATCTCATTTATCTCGCCGTGGCTGAGTCCAGCTTTCAGCCCCGCGCCGTCAATGCCAAATCGCGCGCCGGCGGCATGTGGCAGTTCATGCCCTACGGCGACTACGGCCTTACCCGCAATCAGTACATGGACGAGCGCTTCGATCCCGAAAAATCCACCCGCGCCTACGCACGCTACATGAAGTTTCTCTACTCTCAGCTGGGCGACTGGTACCTGGCCATGGCCGCCTACGACTGGGGCGCGGGCAACGTGCAGCGCGCTGTGCAGAAGACCGGGTATGCCGACTTCTGGGAGCTCTACAGGCGCAACAACCTGCCCGGTGAAACCAAGAATTACGTACCGGAAATCCTCGCCGCCATCATCATTGCCAACCATCCCACGCAGTACGGATTTGACGAGATCACCCTCGATCCCCCCGTGCTCACTGATACCGTGACCATCAACTATGCCGTTGACCTGCGCCTGGTCTCGGATCTCGTCGATGCCCCCGTCGATGAACTGATGGCGCTCAATCCCAGCCTTCTGCGCATGGCCACGCCGCCCGATACCCGCTTCGATCTGCATCTGCCCGCGGGAGCGGCCGCACTCTTCGAACAGCGCATCGCCGACATTCCTGAGAGCAAGCGGACCTCCTGGCGCTACCATCGCGTGACTGCCGACGATACGCTGGCTTCGGTGGCGCGCAGCTATCACGTTTCGGTAGCGAGCCTCGCCGAAGCCAACCAACTGCGTGAAGACCAGAGCGTGTCCGGCGTTGAGGCGCTTGTGGTTCCAGTCGCTCCCGTAGCTACGCCCTCGCTGCACACGCTGCTCTACATGACGCGGCGCGGCGACACGCTGGTCTCCATCGCCGATCGCTTCGGTGTATCGCTCGATCAACTGCGGCGCTGGAACAAGATCCCCAGCGGCATTCGCGTCGAGCCGGGCCGCCGCCTCCATGTCGCCGAGCCTGCCTCTCTGCCGCATGCGGGACGACGCGGGCGCGCCTCGATCTCTTCGCAAAATACCGCTTCGCGTGAGAAGCTCACCGCCAAAGGCCCTGCTCATGCATCGCCCGGCAAGAGGGGAACTACCTCGACGCGCGCGGAAGCCGCGCACAAGCCTTCTGCCACTGCCGGCAAGAGCAATGCGCATGCATCCTCGCATTCATCCAGACAGGATGAGCCGCAGAAACTCTACGCGAAGCGACAAAAATAGAGGGGAGCCTTGTTACATACTTGTCTTTCGTGGCAATTACGTGCAAGCTATTGCTACAATTGCTTCCGCATGCGGAGTAGAGCAATCCGCAGCGCGAAGCGATAAAGCACAGCGCAGGTCGCTGGAGGCAATGCGATGGATGAAGTATTCAAGATGTACGCAATGAGTGACGGCGACACCAGCGCCGAACCTGAAGAAGTGGATCCCGATCACGAAGGCTTGGACGATGAGGACGAGGAAGTAGAAACCTCCAGCGTACTTACCTCTTCGGACGACGATGAGGGTGTGCCTGAGGAAACCTCAGTCGTGATCTCCGAAGTTCCTGAACCCAAGCCGGCCAAAAAGGCCGCCAAGAAAGCTCCCGCAAAGAAAGCTGCTGCCTCCAAGGCCCCGGCCAAAAAGGCTCCCGCGAAGAAAGCAGTCGCCAAGAAAGCAGCCGCGAAAAAGACTGTGGCTAAAAAGGCCGCAAAGAAGTCCGCCGCAAAAAAGAGCACTACTGGCGCGAAGGGCGGAAGACCTGCAGCCAAGAAGACTGCGGGTAAGAAGAGCGCCAGCAAAACCACCAAACGAGGTAAACCGTTGGCCGTTAAGAAAGCAGCAAAGAAGGCGCCCGCCAAGAAGGCAGCAGCGAAAAAAGCTACTGCAAAGAAGGCTCCGGCGAAGAAGGCAGTGGCCAAGAAGGCCCCCGCAAAGAAAGCCGCGAAGAAGGCCCCTGCCAAAAAGGGAACCAAGTAGTCTCGGCAACAGCACCACAAGGCAAGGCAACGTAAGGCAAGCAAAAACGCCCGGCATCGAGCCGGGCTTTTTTGCGCCTGTTAATGTCAGCAGCGAGAGGTCGATTGTGTGGCTCGGCCCCTCGTCCTGTATCTACTTCTTCAACTCCGCCAACTCGGTCAAAACCTCCTCGGAGTGATGCGAGGGATCGACCTTGGTCCACACCTTCACAATCTTGCCCTCGGGATCGATCAGGAAGGTATTCCGCTGGGCGATGGTCATGGGGCCGAAATGGCCCAGCGAGCCGTACTCGTCGACCACCTTGTGCTCCGGATCGGCCAGCAGACGGAAGGTCAGCCCTTCCTTGGTGCAGAACTGCTTGTGGCTATCGGGGGTGTCTACGCTCACCCCGACGATCACTGCATTGTCGGCCTCAAATTTGGACAGGTCCCGCTGGAAGTTGTGGGCCTCGATGGTGCAGCCCTGGGTCATGTCCTTGGGGTAGAAGTAGAGCACCACCCACTTGCCCCGGAAGCTGTCCAGCGAGATCTGGGAGCCATCCTGTGAGGGCAGGGTGAAGGTGGGTGCTACTTGCCCGGCCGAGGGCATGGTCTGATCGGCCGCATAGACCGTAGCGTAAACCATAACGAATCCAACCGCGAGTGCAAGAACCGCGGCGATGCTGAGGAAAGCTGATCTCTTCACGGGGACCTCCTGAGGGGTAGACGGCAACGGCGCATAGGCGGACGCGGGAATTCGTCCCCACCCAGTATCGTCGCCCGGGCGCAGGAATGGCAATCAGCTTCCGCGCGCAACCGCGACGATGGCGATTCCGCTTTCCGCGGCGCGCGCCAGAAGCGCGTCGCGGTCGAACAGTAACGTGCGCCCGGCCTCGACCGAAAGGCAGCTCGCTCCGGCCCGGATCATGGTCTCGATGGTGCGCATGCCGATGACGGGCACGTCAAAGCGCATATCCTGCTTCGGCTTGGCCACCTTGACCACCGTCAGTCTCCGCTCCAGGGTGGTGGCCGGGCTTGCGGGATCCGGGTCCGCCGCATCGTCCTCTTCAAGGGAACGCATCAGCCCCCCGGCGCGCTCGATGGCCGCATCCGTGCCTTCCATGGCTTCGACGGCCACGCAGGCCTGCGCCGCGACCACCACCGTCTGCCCGATATCAAAACCCGCCACGGAACGTGCCACGCCCAGCCCATACTCGATGTTTTTTCGCTCCTCTTCGTCGGGGGCGCGAGGGGTCAGCACCCCTTCCTGGGCCAGCAACGGTTCCAGGAACGTCGTGGAACTGATGAGTTCGATGCCTTCATCTCCCAGCACCTTGGCCACTGCCCCGAGCAGCATATCGGTGTTGCGCGTGCGCAGGTTCAGGAGCAGCTTGGCCAGGCGCCAGTCGGGCCGGATGCTGGAAAAGATCTGCTTGTGTTTCACCTGCCCCGCCATGACTGCCATCGACACGCCTTCGTTGTGGAAGATCTCGATCAGCCGCGACAACTCCCCCAGCGACAGCCAGTGCACGCTGATCTTGTCATCGACGGCTCCCCGGTGGTTGATCTCCGCGTCCGTCTCCTCGCGAATGGCCGCCACGGTCACCGCAAACCCCTGCGCCCGCGCCGCATCGAGCAGCAGGAAAGGGAACCGCCCATTGCCGGCAATGAGGCCGAGCTTCATGTTTATCGGATGATCCCCCGCTGGCTGCGCTCGATAAAGTCCGCGACCACCTTTGCGTCTTCGCCCTCCATCTCGCGAATCTTCTCCACCGCCTGCGAGGTGTTCAGTTTGGCCGCCAGCAGCAGCCGGAAGGCCTTCTGCAGAGTGCTCAGCCGTTCCGGCGTGAACCCCCGCCGCGTCAGCCCCACCTTGTTGATCCCGAATGCCTTGTTTTCCCGCCGCGACGAGGTCAGCGAAAACGGCAGCACATCCTGGGTCACAATCGTGCCCCCGCCGATAAACGCGTACTGACCCACCGTGCAGAACTGATGCACCGGGCAGAACGCCCCCACGCTGGCATAATCCTCGATGACCACATGTCCCGCGAGCGTGGCGCAGTTGGCCAGAATGCAGTGACTCCCCACCTGGCTGTCGTGCCCGATGTGCACGTAGGCCATCAGCAGGCATCCCGACCCGATGCGGGTGATGCCGCCGCCCTTGCCGGTGCCGCGGCTCACGGTGACGCACTCGCGAATCGTATTGTCGTCGCCGATCTCGGTTTCGGTCGGCTCGCCGGCATATTTCAGGTCCTGGGGCGCCACCCCGATTGAGGAAAAAGGATAAATCACATTGCGCGCCCCGATGCGGGTCCGTCCATCCAGCACCACGTGGGAGATGAGGGTGCAACCCTCCCCCAGCACCACCTCGGGTCCGATGGTGGAATAGGGGCCGACGGTGCAGGATTCAGGAACGACCGCGCCCGGAGCGACAATCGCGCTGGGGTGGACGCTCACTCGGTCTCCGTCACCACGGCCGCCGCGGCTGCCTCAACCTCAATCTGTGCCTCAGTCATCGCCGCAGGTACTGCGGCTGCTCTCGGTTCTCGCATGCGTGGCACCACCTGGCACGTCAGCGTGGCCTCGCATGCCAGCTTGCCGTCCACATAGGCCTTGCCCTCGATCCGCCCCGCGCGCGGCCGAAACGACAGCACGTCCACCTCCAGCCGAACCTGGTCGCCGGGCGTGATCGGACGCCGGAACTTCGCCCGCTCGATGCCGGTGAACACCACCAGCTTCTTCTCGCGGTCGGGCAGTCTCGTACATGATGATGATGCCGCCCGCCTGCGCCATGGCTTCCACCACCAGCACTCCGGGCATGATCGGGTAGCCGGGGAAGTGGCCCTGGAAGAACGGCTCATTGATGGTCACGTTCTTGATGGCTACAACACGCTTGGTGCGCTCAAATTCGACAATCCTGTCGATCAGCAGAAAGGGATAACGGTGAGGAAGAAACCCCAGGATCTCCTGGATGTCGAACGTCATTCTTTGGCTCCGAATAGCAGGCGCATGCAGCGCATCGCTGGTGAGGATTATAGCGAATGAGCACCCCTGCTTTTCGGTGTGGCGCTACTGGGAGATTCCATAAAGAGGATCGACCTCGCACGATTCCTCCGGCGTAGCGAAGCCGAGCGCTGCCCGCCGCGCCGGCCACTCGCGCAGGAAGGCCGTGAAGTCCCCTACGCTCATCGGGCGCTGGAACAGGTATCCCTGGCCCGCATCGCAGCCGATCTGCTGCATCACGTCCAGCTCCTCGAGTTCCTCGATGCCCTCGGCCACCGTGCGCAGCCTCATGTGCCTGGCCATGGCGATAATGGTGCCGCACAGCGTGCGCATGTCGACCGAGCGATGAATGCCGCGGATAAAGCAGCGGTCGATCTTCATGGTGTCGAGCGGCAGGCGCTGCAGAATGTTGAACCCCGTATAGCGGGTGCCGAAATCGTCGATGGCCAGGCGCACGCCGATGGTCTTCAACTGGTGCATCCGGGCCGCGAACAACTCCTCATCGTCCAGCAGCAGCGTCTCCGTTACTTCCAGCTCAACGTCCGCGGGCGAGATCGGATATTCGGCCAGAAGACCGCGCACATGACGGGCAAAATCGTCGCGGCGCAGGTTGGCCGCCGACACGTTGACAGAAACGAGGCCGGGAGAAACACCCAGCTCCGACCAGCGGGCAAGGTTCGCCAGCGCCGATCTCAAACTGAAATCGAAGACGCGATGAATCAGGTTGGAGCGTTCGGCGATGGGAATGAATTCCGCCGGAGGGACCGCGCCCCATTCGGGATGATGCCACCGCATCAGTGCCTCCGAGCCGAGCACCTCCCCGCTAACCAGATCCACCTTGGGCTGGAAGAGCATGGAAAGCTCATTCCGGTCGAGCGCCTTGGCAATCTCCATCTCCAGCAGGTGGCTGCGCATCAGCAGCATCCGCATCCCCGGCTGAAAGCTCAACACCGAGGTACTGTGCGTATACCGCGCCCGCGCCGCCGCCAGGCTCGAAAAGCGCAACAGGTCTTCCGCCGAATCGGCGTCGGACGGAGAGAACGCCACCCCGGCCGCCACTTCAGGCGCAGCTTCAAATTCAGTTGTTCCTGCCTGCAGCAGAGCATCGAGCACCCGCTGCAGCCGGCTGCGGCCCATGGTGTCGGCCTTCGACACCTCTACCGCAAACGCGAAGCAGTTGCTGGTAATGCGCCCCACCAGCGCGTCCTTTTCCAGGTTGTTGCGCATCGTGCTGGCCACCGCGCGCACCAGGGCCTCGGCGGCATCCACGCCCCACAAGCCAAACTCCCGGCGTAGATTGAGGACATCAATCCACACCGTCGCCACTTCCGCGCCCGCCGGCAGCCGGTCGAGCAGCGCGTCCAATTCTTCCTGAAATGACTTGAAGTTGAAAAATCCTGTCTGCACATCGTATCGATTCGCATAGGCGATGATGCGACGGCGCAGATCATCTTCACCCGCTTCGCTCAGGGTGTCCCGAAAGCTGATGCCCGGGATTACTGCTTCGGGGGGAAGCGAGGGGCTCGCGTCGAGCGATCGCCGCATTGCAGACACGACCCGTCTCTTGGTACAAAGATCAATTTGTGGCATGGCGAAGTGAGAAGAACCAAGGCAACTATTGGAAAAAGAATCAAAGAGAACGAAGCGTTCCGGCGACATTCTCAAAATGGGATTACTCTTCGTTTGTAACGTCAAAGAAGCCCCGCCACAAGGCACCGGAAGTCACCTGCTCTACAACCTATGTGGTACAGAATCAGCGCGAGAATCGGCATCCCTGGTCAAACTGCCCTGTCGCTCTACTTCTTGATGCGCCGGTCGGCGGCGTCGACGCTCCAGAAATCCGGCGCCAATTCCTGGTTGTACACGACCTTGTCCAGAAAGAGCTGCCGCACCATGTCGTCGTTCTTAAATCGGGTGATGGTCAGCGGCGTAGGAATTCCGTCCACGATGTGATAGTCGTCGTACTCTTCGGCGTCGGTGTTCTTGTCCTTGTACACCGGGTCGCGCCACTGGAATACCCTCCGCAGAGGCAGGTGCGTCTGCGCGTCGATCTGGATCGTGATCGCTTCGTTCTCCGCCGAGATCAGAGTGACCTGTTCGGCAAGGTGGCGCTCGGCCAGCTTCTGACCCTCATAGATCAGGATCGTCCTGGGATCCTTCATCCACACCTTGACGGCCATTTCCACCGAGTGATCGCGGCGGCGTAGAAAATCGTCTACCTGGTCCTGCGGCAGCGGCTTCTTGCCGCGGTAGGTGACCTCCCAGCCTTCATGTCCCAGGTAAAACTGCACCACGTCCCGATGCGGTGTGTACTCGATCCTGTCATGGTCCGGCCAGGAATGAAACTCCCAGAACTTGGTTGTCCCCGGATCGGGCTTGCCATGGAAGAATGCCGCCAGGTGGCCCTGGCGCATCTGGTTCTTCATGTTCAGCCAGGCATCGCCCCCCATGGCCTTGACCATGGCATCGAGCGCCGCCCGCGCCTGCGCCGCATTCTTCTCGCCGTCATCGGCAGCTGGATTCTGCGGCTGCGGCGTCTGCGCGGCGAAGGGCATGCCCAGCAGCAACGCACCCAGCGCCATCGTCAAAATTCTCCGCGTCAACGTTGCTCTCCTCATTCAAACTGCGCGGCCACAAGGTATCCGGCCTGCCCGGTTCGCTGCCGTTGGTTGGTGCACACCCACTGTGGCAGTCTCTTCGCGTTCTTTCTGGCAAAAAGAGTGGAAGGCCACGAACCCAAACCAGTGAACCGCCTACCCCACCAGGACTGCCCCGCCATTCACATTCAGCACTTCGCCCGAGATAAACCCCGCCAGTGGGGTGCACAGGAAGAGCACCGGCCCTGCGATCTCCCTCGCGCTGCCAGGGCGTCCTACGGGTATCCCGGCGGCAATCTTCGGCCCCACTTCCGGATGCTCCAGCGCCGCGGCCGACATCTCCGTCGTTACCCATCCCGGTGCTACGCAGTTTACGCGAATGCCCCGCGGCGCCAGCTCGCTCGACAGGCTCTTTGTCAGACTGATGAGCGCCCCTTTCGTCACGGCGTAGTCGGCGTGGTAAGCCTCGCCGCGCTGCCCCGCCGTCGAACTGATCAGCACGATGTGCCCCGAAGCCTCGCCCGGCTTCCACCCCACTCCCGCCTGCCGCTCCATCTGCCCCACCGCTGCCTGCACCAGTCCGAATACCGAATCGAGATTGATGCCCATGGTGCGCCGCCACTGCGCCTCCGCCATCTGGGCGATGGGCGCGTCCTGCGACGGCCAGATGCCGTGATTGACCACCAGCGCATCCAGCCGCCCCCACGCCTTGACTGCCGCCGCCACCAGAGCGCGCCCCTCTGCCGGCGTGCTCAGTTCCTGCTCCAGCGCCACGCAGCGCTCCGGGCCGCCACACTCCGCTACCAGCGCCTCGGCCCGCTCCCGCGCCTGCCGGTAGCTGAACGCCACCCTGGCCCCAGCGGCGATAAACATCCGCACCGTCTCCGCACCGATTCCGCGCGATCCACCCGTGATGAGGGCAACCTTGCCCTCCAGTACCAGCGAAACTCCTGCCATAGGCCCACGCTAACGGGTTAGTCGGCTGCAAGTAAAGCGTGTCGTGTCATCTCCCCGGCTACCCGTTGAAACCAAACCATCGCGCCCGTCGGATTCCGCGCTACGCCGAGCGTCGTCCACGCCCCGCCACCAGATCGGCGTCCGCGATTACCAATAGGAACCCGACTGCGTATTTCGAGTCACAGACTGCCGATCCGTTCCGCCCTATACTTCCCATACAGATCTCTAACAGCAGGAGCACGTATCTCCGTGAAATCCATCGGGTCCCTTTGTCTTTTTCTTGCCGTGTATTGCTCTCAAGTCGCCCTTGGTCAGTCAGAAATGGTGGCCAGCCCGCTGCCAACGTGGAACGTCTCGGCAGGCGTCTCCACCTTGCACGTCTTCAACTCACAGTTTGATTCCCATGGAACCAGCACCATCTATGGCTGGCGTGGAACAGCATCGGAGTACCCCTACGCCGCGCATCTGTGGATTGGCGGCGCCGCCCAGGTTTCGGGTTACTACGATACGGTCGCCGCGACCGGCACGCCCTCACTTGGTTCAAGCACCGCGTCCGGCAGCGTACATCTCTACACCTTTTTGCTTGGGCCTTCGGTCAGGCTCCCCAGCCGCCGCATCCAGCTTTTTGCCAACGCCCTGGTCGGCGTGGTCGCAGAAAGCAGCTCGTCCCTGTCGACGACGGTGGGCACGATTCCTGTCACAGGGGCAGGTTCCTCCTCAGCATCTCACTTCGGAACAGGTATAGGGGGTGGCGTCGACCTTCCCGTATCGTCCCGCTGGGCTGTCCGCGCCCACAGCGACTGGTTGCGTGTCTACCCATCGGGAAACAGCATCGACTTTCTCGAGTCATCGGGCGGACTGGCCTACCGCTTCTAAGTCTGAGGGCAAAGTTAAGCCTCAGGCATCCGAGTATCCCTTCCACGATCGGCTGCCCCACTCCCTGGACGTCTTGTCACGGATGAGGGAAATCCGTCCCCGGAAGACGTCGCTTCAGATCGCCCGGATCAACCGCACCGGCAGAAAGATGATCGCGCCCACCAGTTCCAGCGCCCCGCCGACCGCAATTCCCACAATGCGAAAGGGCAGCAGCAGCAGCCAGACGATCGGATAAAGCACCAACGCCGCCAGCGCCAGCGGCCAGCAGAAAACCAGCAGAATGCACCACAACAGGAATTTGACCATCGCCATCCTCTAACCGGGCCTCCGAGCAAATCGGGCCAACCAGCAATACGAATCCGCCTGGGCATCGGTTCCAGTCCGCGGATCTACCCGGCTGGCGCCGGGCGCCTGTCATTCAGCCCTTTTTAGCCTTGGCTCGCTCCGCCAGCAGCTTCTTCCGTTCCCGAATGGCCCTGGTCCGTTCCTTCTCCGGCAGGGCCAGCACGGCTTTGGTCCGCTTGGGCAGCTTGTCGAAGATGAGGGCGTGGGCCCGCCGCAACTCCTCTGCAACGGCGACGGGCCGCAGTACATCCCAGCGTTCCATCGTCACCCAATGCGCTTTCGCCAGGTATGGCGATGCCGATATTCCTTCGATCTCCAGCAGTTCGTGGAATCGTTCCGCTCCGCAATGAAACCAGAGCACGCCGAATCCGGTCCCGTCGAGGTCCGTCATGGCGAACATCTTGCCGCCGATGTCCCGGTCACCCGCCCAGTACACCAGGTGATGCCCCCAGTTCACCGTCTCGGCCACGTGTGGCAGCGCCATGCAAATGGCTCGTATGCGCTCGTTGTCCATGGAGGACAGTGTATGCCGGAACCGAAAACCAAAACCCTCTTTTCCCCGCCGGACAGCCTGGAATCCGCCTCAAAACGCGGCTTCGAATGCCCGGAAGCGGCGCTCTAACTCCCATTGCGCCGCGGCCTTTTCATTGCCGTCGAGGAAGTTCCTGCATCGGGAAGCCGGCTTCTCTGCCCCGAGTGCCTCGCCCCGGCACGCGGCCACAGCCGCCGTGAACACGTCCGGCATAGCCCAGAGGCTCGAGCCCGCCAGAAAATCATGCTCCATGCCCGTGCGCGCCATCTGTTTCAGGTCCTCATAGCTGAGGTGGTAGTCCAGCGCCGCGCGGACGTACTCATGGGTGATATCGATGCGGCTCACCCCCTCATCGTCGGTCGAAAGCGCCACCGGCACATGGGCCGCGCGATAAAGCGGAAACGGATGCTCCGCTCCCTGAATACCCAGAATGCCCTCGTTGGAGCTGAGATTGACTTCAACCATCACGTGTTTGGCCGCCATCTCCTTCAGCAGGCTATAAGGATCGTCCTCGTACATCACGTCGACACCGTGTCCGATCCGCTCCGCATGACCGAGTTCCACCGCCTGCCGTATATGAAAGCGCAGCCCCTCCGGGCGGCACCAGCCCCGGCGCCAGCTCCCCGGCATGGAGCGTAATGTGCACCTTTGGGTAGACCGAATGCAGATATTCCACCATCTTCATCTGCAGCGTGTAGTCACGCATGGAAACGTAGCCGTCCTCCGGCATCACGAAGTTGATGCCCACAAACCCACCCTGGTGCGCGTCGATATCCTGCTGCACCGTCTCAAACCCCAGCAGGCTCTGCGCAAACACCTGCTCCGGCGCATTGCCGCGCAGAATCTGGTAGATGTAACGAGTCTCCACCTGGCACGCCGGCTTGGCGCCGGAAGTCCCGCAACGCTCCAGCTTCCTGCGCGTTGCCTCGGCCTCCTGCACATGGTCGCGGTCCGTGGCGACCTCGTCCTTGATCCCGTGATCGAGCAGTGCCTGCCGCATCCGGGCAAAATCCAATTCCGCCTCGTTTGCCGGCCAGCCAATCTCGTGCGCGATGGCCCTGGCGTGGTCGAAGGGCGGCGTCTCCATCAGTTCCAGGTACTGCTGGTTCTGGGCGGCCGCGAGGCTGGCCGCGTCGTCAACCCATTCGCCCGTATGCTGCTTGTTCAGTCCGCCAAACCGCCCGAAGGTGGAAAAGAACTGGTCATGCCCACTCAGCCCCGGAGTAGCAACGAAGCTGCGCATCGAAAACGAATCCACCAGCCGGTCGTACAGGTCCTGGTCCGCCGGCGTCAGCACTCCCGAGAGCCGCGCTGCCGGAATGGTCCCCTCGACGCAGGGGGGCTTGGCAAACTTGAGCGCCACCGTGTCCACACACAACCCGTCCTCACCCGCATCTCGAATGAAGGTCTCGGCATAGATGGCGCCGGAGAGGTGCACATGAAGATCGGCACCCTTGGGAAACTGCGACAAAAAAGCATGCAGCGCCAGCGGACCATTGTGCATGGCGGCCTCGTAGGCCCGGGCGGCGCGCCCTGCATTCGGACTTGAATCCTCCGCCGGCCGCGTACCATGCCGCGGCGGAGGTGTAGATTCGGGCGATTCCGCGCGCTGAGCCGCCATGCCGGCAGCGGATAAAACCATCAGGGCGCAGGCAGCGACACAGGCAACAGGGCGGTGTAGGCGGAGACGCATAATTGCCTTCCAGTGTAGGGCAGCCGCCTGACTCGACACGAAGCTCAGCAGGAATTTGGTCCCCGGCCGGAGAGTTGATATACTCACCTAGTTGTTGCAGCGCTCTGTTCGTGGACACTCCCGCCTTTCGGGGCCCACCCGATCCCGCGCAGGAATTGCAACCCAAAGTCTGCACTGAGGCCAGGTAGCTCAGTGGTAGAGCGCGGCCCTGAAAAGGCCGGCGTCGGCGGTTCAATCCCGTCCCTGGCCACCACCCTGTTTCATCCCGTCCCAAGCGATTCCAAATCGCTCCTTCGAAGCACATAATTCCTTATTTTTCAACGTTAGGTGTCTCCTGGCGTCCCAGCGAATTTCTTGACAGCCCATCTGCCCTGGGGGCAGCATTGGGGGCAGACCACCTTCAGAGAAAGTGTTGTTCCAGGCCTAAATGGAGTTCCCCCATACGCCGCTTTGGAAAGGCCGCCGAAAAGCCTTACATCCAGTGGGCGCTTTAGTTATTTCATCGCTGCGTTTCACCCCAAGCAGAAAGAATGTAAATGTTCCTCAAGTGCCGACTGAAGATGCGATGAGCCGAGATTTCATAGCGTCGGCAATGAGTGGAGAGAATCGGGTATCATTCTGGCCGATTTTCACAGCCAAACAAGCCGACTCTAATCCGGTGGCTCCCGGAGCACTGGATTGGTATCGCAAAGCCACGGAGATTGTCGTGAACTGGCAGACACAAATTAAGGAGTATATTGCCACTCAACCGGAGCCAAAACGCGGCGAGATGCAAGAGTTGCATTACATGATTTTGGCGTTGATGCCAACATGTAAATTGTGGTTCTTTGATGGAAAAGACGAGAAAGGAAAAATCGTTTCCAACCCAAACATTGGATATGGATCTCAGACCATGCAATATGCCAATGGAAAAACCAGGGAATTTTATCAAATCGGTATCAGTGCGAATACAACTGGAATTTCCGTCTACATTATGGGAGTAGAGGACAAAAAGTACCTGGCCCGGACATTTGGGCAGGTACTCGGCAAAGCAAGTGTCACGGGGTATTGCATCAAATTCAAGACACTAACAGATATAAAAATCGACGTGCTTAAAGCAGCAATACAGTATGGAATTGAACAGACAAGCATTCAACATTGATTTCAGCTTGAGTCAATGAACTGCCATTCCCAGGAGTTGATGTAGTTCAACCGGTCGCAGTCCGGCCCCGCGATTTGAGATCCGTCAGCGTTCGTTCTTCTCGCCGTGCATCGAGTCGGCGCTGCCCGCTCTTTGATTGCGCGCTAGCGTGCAGCTAACTTTGCAAAATCAGATGCAATGGCGAATCGATCACCATCTCCAGGTTCGCTAGGAATGGGATTCTGCCGCTCACTCCGCGCGCAGGATCTCGGTGGGGTCTGTGCGCAACGCGCGGAGCACTGGGGGTAAGGTGGCAACCAGTGCGGTGAGGAGGATGGCACACGCCGGCAAGGCGATCATATCCACGTCGGTTGCTTTGACCTGGTAGAAGAGCGACGCGATGTAGCGCGCCGCGCCAAATCCGAGCGCGAGGCCCGCGCAGCCGCCGAGCGAGGTCATCAGGAATACGTCGGAAGTGACCATGCGCGCAATGCCGAAACGAGAGGAGCCAATCGCCATGCGGATGCCGATCTCGCGGCGGCGCTGGAGGACAGAGTAGTTGACAACGGCATAGAGTCCGATGCCGGCGAGGAGCAGCGCGACCGCGGCAAAGAAAGCGGCAAGCATGGCGATCAAGCGCTCGCGAACCGTCTGGTCGCGAACCAGATTGAGCTGCGTCGTCACATTGGAGACGCGAAGGCCGTTATGGCGTTCGCCGATAAGCTGGCGCAGAGTGCCGGCAAGGGCGAGCGGATTGCTCGCGTCGGTGTGAATGACAAAGGTGGCGAAGCTGACGGCCGTAGGAGCGGACCTGTCGTCTATTCCGGATAAGGGAACGTAGAACATGGGGCCGTTGGGCTCGCGCAGGTCGTGATCAGGGACGTCGGTGGTGACGCCGACGATCTTGTTGGGGGGTTGATTGGCGCCGCGTTCGAACGTTCGGCCGATGGGGTCCTGACCGGGGAAGTAGGTCTTGACGAAGGTTTCGTTGACGATGGCGGCTCCCGGCGAGATGTCTTCCGGGCGGAATTCGCGGCCGGCCACGATGGGAATCTTCATGGTCGAGAAGAAGCCCGGGGAAACACTGCGGAAGAATGCGGGAGACGGACTGGGAGGCGCGCCGTTGATGGAGATATCACTGTTGATGCGGATGTGCCCGAGGATGGGCCAGCCGGAGACGGCGACCGAGTCGACACCGGGGACGGCACGGATTGCGTCCGCAGTCTGATTCCAGACGACGGGGAGCTGGCCTCGGCCGGCCACGGTATCGAGCAGAAGCAGACGGTCGGTGGAGAAACCGAGGGGGCGGCTCTGGAGGCGCTTGAAAGAAGTGACGAAGAGCGAAGAGAGAAAGAGGACGAGGACGCAGAAAGCGACCTGAAGAGCGATGGCTCCGCGCAGGAGGCGGCGTGGAGAGTGCGGATCTTCACCCCCTTTGAGGGCGGCGACCGGGCGGACAGCAGAGGCGCGGAGAGCAGGAAGCAAACCGAGCAACAGAACCACCAGGACAATAAGCCCGAAGCCGAAGAGAAGCACACGCCAGTCAGCGGGAAGAGCGAGTCGCGCGGGGTTGTCGGGCGGATTGACGAGGCTCAGCACAAAGGGCGCCGACCACGCCGCAAAGAATGCGCCCAGGAGCGAAGCCAGGAGAGCGAGCAGCGCGCTCTGGCAGAGGATGAGTTGGACGAGGCGACGACGGCCGGCGCCGATCGAGATTCGTAGAGCCATCTCCTGCGCCCGGGCGGCGGCCTGAGCGGTCATCATGTTGGAGACGTTGACCCCTGCAATGAGGAGGACGAGAGCGACCAGAAGACCGAGGGCTCCAAGTAATCGGCGGTAGTCCTTCTGAAGCTCGGAGATACCGGCGGCGGCGGGATTAACGACCATTGTCTTGTTGAGAAGGCGTTCAATGGTGGGCTGGGGCACTCCGCGGAAACATGTGGAGCAACCTGCCTCGAAGGAGTGGCTCACCGCAGCGAGATGCTGGCGGAGCGGCTCGAGGGCGGAGGACGGATTCACACCGGGTTTCAGCATAAGGAACGTGTGGTGCCAGTTCATGCCGTCCTGGGTAGCGAGGGTGTTCATGCTGAGGGGCAGAAAGATGTCGCTGACTGTTCCAGTTTCGGTTCCAGTGAAATCGCGAGGACCTACGCCGATGACTTCGAAGCTCCGGTCGCCGATGTGGACCGAGCGGCCAAGAACGTGGGGATCGCGGCCGAAACGATGATTCCAGTAATCCCAGGAGAGGACTGCATAAGGACTGGCGCCGAGCCCGCGGTCGTCGCCGGGTATGAGGAGGCGGCCGAGTGCAGGTTGGAGGGCGAAGAGCGGGAACATGTTTCCGGAGGCATAAACGACGTGTGCCTTCTCCACGTTATCGTCACCGGACCCCTCGGTGCTCCATGTGATGTCGGTGCGGTCGGCGTCGCTGATGGCGACCAGGTCGGCCTGGTCCTGGACTGCATTTCCCATTACTTTGAAATCAGGCGTGGACCAGTATGGGTCTTCCATCGGCCTGCCCTCGGGACCGGTCAGCTTGCGGGAGAGGACATAGAGCCTGCCGGCGCCGGAGATCGGCAGGGGACGCCACAGCAGGGCATCGATGAGACGGAAGGCGGCGACACAGGAGCCGATGCCGAGAGCGAGGGAAAGAACAGCGGCCGCGGACGTGACCTTGTTGCGCCAAAGCTGTCGCCAACCGAATCGTGTATCGACGAGCAGCGACTCCAGCCATCCGGCAACACGAATGCTGTGACTCGCCTCGCGGGCACGCAGGGCGGACCCGAATGCTCGTTGCGCTTCCCTGGGATCGCGGCCTGAGGCGATGGCTTCTGCGATGTGCGACTGCAGCTCTTCGTCGATCTCGTGATTCAAGCGCTCGCCGCGCACGGCATTCGAGATACGCGACCACAAAGACATGTCATGCCTCCCGGAGAACCCGGTTAATGGCCAGGCTGACTGACTGCCAGCGCGACTCTTCGGCACCCAGCTGCTTTTTGCCCGCGACGGTCAGCTCGTAGATGCGGGCGCGACGGCCGGTGTCTTTCTTGACCCACTCGGCGCGAATCCAGCCCGCTTCTTCCATCCGATACAGAGCGGGGTAGAGCGAGCCCTCTTCCGCTCGCAGGACTTCGCCGGATGTTGCGGCAATGGCCGCCATGATGGCGTACCCGTGCAGGCGCGGGCGGCGCGACAGTATCTTGAGCACAAGCAAATCGAGTGAACCTTGCAGAGCATCGGTCTTGGCCATATTCAGATGTCTTTATATAGATGTCTAAGTATAAAGTCAAGACGCGCTCGTTCCCATGCAAACAGGACAACGCGCTTATCCAGCACGCGTCATTCACTCAATGCAGGATAGGTCCCCAAGAACACCGAGGTGGCCGGGAACGTTCCTCGATTTACGCAAAATCGCGAACCGGGCAATATTCGTCATCGCCTCGCGCAGGGCGAGGCAAAGCATGTTGATCTGGCTCGGTGACGCGTGGGGCCCGAACAGCGCCAAGGCTACCGCCAAATGCCCGGCGTCCGTATCGGGACTCGCAGCGCTCGTTATTCCTGATCCACCTTGTGACAAGCGCCCGTCTTTAAAATGTCCAATGCAGTCCCAGCACCAGCAGGACCGTTGCTCCCACCAGGTTGGCTGGAAATGACCACCGCAGCGCCGCCCTCGCGTATGCACCGAGAAGCAGAATCACGATGGCAAGTTGGATCCACCAGTAATGCGAAAAGCCGAGCAATCCCGGCGCCAAGCCCCACCGCCAAAGGTCCCACGGAAGGCGCAGCGATGAGTGTGGATAAAGCGCGATTGGCGCCGGGTGAATGATTGAGTCGAGCACGAGATGCGACATTACCGCGAGCCATATGGGCAGCCACACTCGGATTCCTTTGTATGCGAAGAATAGCGCGAATACTGTCGCCATGAACAAGACCGATACGAATGAATGCGACCAGCCATCAAAGAACACCGATGGATCAGAGGGTTCGACACCCGCTGCGGCAAGACCGATCCAGACAATATCGGGCAGAAGCGCGCCCGCGAGCAGCGATGACATGGGAGCGCGACGCGCATGCGCACCGATGGCGAGTCCGGCTGCGAAATGCGCGGCGAACATCAGTGCGTTCCCCTGCGATGCAGGAGTGTGAGGATAGCCCACGGCAGCGCGATGAGAAGAAACTGCGCAACAGTTTCGCGGAGACTCATTCCGCCCTCCTGCTACGGTGCCGGGCATCGTAGCGCTGCGCCTTGGCGAGGTTGACGCAGCTGCGCATGCTGCGCCGGCGGCCGCTTTTCTCACACCAGCGGACGAGGGAATGCCACATGCAGCAGCAAGTATCCTGCCACTGGCGGATGCGATTGCAAAGCCCTGCCGCCAGTAGTTTGGGGCGCTCTGAACTTGCTTTGTAAGCGCATGAGCGGTCGAGAGGCCGCCGTGGTTGTACCTGAGCACGCATCCAATTTCGACTCCCGAATTGTTCGGCGAGACATGTGCGGAATACCGCTCGTTCTCGCATCGCGGACCTCATCTTTTTCCTCAAGCCAGAGCTCTGGCAACGCTCGGGTGACCGTATTTCATTTTTGCCGAATCTTGGATCGGGTGATTGTAGCGCTATCGTAATGGCTGCCAATGTCGGCATTGCGGATGAAGTCTCGCATCATGGCAAAGTATCCGGGCGCATAGCGCGTTGCGATGCGTTCGCCTTTCGCATCGAGTTCATAGAGCGTTATGCCGTGTGCTGCTCCCGGAAAGACGGCCAGCGTATAGTCTTTGCCTTCCGCGATTAGCGATTTGATGCGCCTTGAGGTCTCCCCACTCGGCGCATCGAGGTCGTGGCCGCCCAGAATCCAGAGCTGCGGCGTGGTCGAGGCTCGCAGCACAGGCATTGGGTCATAATTGAACGGCGTGGCAGCAAAGGGCTTGATCGTTTCGATAATCTGCTTCTCGTCGAGCGGCAGAATCATGAAGAGGTAATCGCCGTGGACGTCCTTGTACCAAGGCTCGGATTTATATTTCTGCCGCAGCGTATCGAATCGGGCGAAGCCCTCCGCGCCATGCGTGGCCACCACATGCTCACCAGCACTTGCCAACTCCAGCGCTTTCGCCGTAACCGCCGCGGAGTGATGGTGGAAATACATGTCGAGCGCCACGCTCTCCTGATCTTCGTCGATGACGCTGACAGCGAGACCGTAGCCGATAATTGCGAAATTCACGGGCTCCGTGTTCGCCGCCAGCGGCACAACCCATCCCCCCTGGCTGCCGCCCCAATAACCGATGCGTTCGAGCCGAGAGCCTGCAAGGCGCCTGGCCTCTTTCACGGCATTCACCGCATCCGAAGCCAGCAAAGTGTAGTCCTGCGTGTAAGCACCGCCTGACCGGCCCGTACCGCGCTTGTCATAGACAAAAGCGCCGATACCCTGGGCAGGGAACATTCTCTGCAGGAATAATGTATCGATCCCGGAGCTGTTCTCAGAGCCATGTATCAGCACCACTACGGGAACCTTGCCATTGCCCCGCGGCATGATCAGCCGGCCGACGAGCTTCACACCGCCGCTCTGGAAAGCAGTATTGCTCACATCGAAGGGGATACGCTGGCCAGGTTCGTTATCGAAGGTGATCTTGCCTCTGTCGCAGTCGGAAAATGAAACGTTCTTGCCATCCGCGCGTTCGGTCCAGCCATAAGTGCTCACCCATGATCCGTCAGGTCGCTTACTGAGCCGACCGGTTTCACCCGTGAACGCGCGCCAGCGGAGGGAATGATTCCCCTCATCGCCGATATCGATCACGCTACCGTTCTCCAACTTGTAGCTGCCTATGTGGCAATCCTGAATGGCGCCTGCTCGTGCAATCGGAGTGGCGAACCAGCAAATCAAAAGAAGGCATCGGATAAGCAACTTGGCCGCACCTTGGTCAACTCTGGATGAAATGTCAACCGGCATATAGAAATCCTCAATCTTATTGCGACAGCTTCCGTCGTTCTTGACGGTGACGTAATCAGTCCCGGCTATCTATCCCCGGCATCTTCAGGGCGACTGAGACTCTATTGACCGGCCCGCGAGTTGCCAATGGCCGTTAGCCGTATCTGTTTCGAAAGGTTATATGCGACCGACAGATCCTTGTCGCTGTACACGAGTATGCGGCCAATTACCAGCACCGAATTGCTCGGTGCGGATATCTGCTTCATGCCGCTCGGAACCTGTCCTTTCCAGCCCGTCCCGGTAATAAGGTAGTCGCCCGCTTCCGTGCCCGTGGACCGCGTGCCCACATAGGCGAAGTCCACATTAAACGGATCGGTGAACTGCACACTGTAATAGCGCCCCGAGAACTCCGGCACATGCAAAACCTGCGGTCCTTTACTTAGGTCCAGCCAGCCGGCGGTAAGCAGCGTGTCGTGGTTCACGCCAACAGTCATCAAGCTCGAGCTTCCATGCGGCAACGATGTGTGAAGTGGGTCTCCAAAAAGCTTTTGGGGCTCGGTATAAAGCGTGTTGATCGGGACGGGACCATCGCCGAATCCTTGATCTACGATCGCTCTTTTGAAGTGGTTGTACACCAGGTGCGGCCAAAAGAGGATGAAGAGGAAGGTGCCGAGCGCCCATGCCGCGACCATGACCGAGCTGAATGTGATGAGATGCTTGTGTTTCATACTCGACATCATTGTGTCCCCACCACCGACGGCACCTTGTACTTGCCGTCCAGAATAGGTGTCCCAGGCAGATACACACGCAACCAAAGTATGAACCTGCCTGGAGGTGCGGGCAGCCAATTGAATTGATGGGCTGCCGGAGCGGCGTTTCGGATATAAATGTCGACGGAGCCGTCGGCATTTGCAACGAGGCCGGAGCGGTCGCTCACGCTGTACCGGTTAATTGGGTTCGCCACAAAGTGATTTCGCGCATCGCCCATGGTGAGCGACCAGAACGCTGCGTTCGGCGGCAGTTGTCCTGCCGGAAAGTGCAGGATGTAATCGTGCTGGCCGGAGAGCCAGTGGCCCGCGCTATCTGTCCTCGTGATCCAGTACATCGCCTCTTGTGGCACGTTTATCGGTCCAGGGAATATGGCGCCACACGCCGCGCGCAAAAGAATACCAGCGCTGGGCTCGCCGCATCCGTACATGGTGGTCCAGCCGTTGACCTTCGTAACATGGGAGTGCGCGATGATCTGGAAGCTGATGAACGCCAGCACACCGCCGACGATGATGCCCTGCACTACGTCCGAGACGATGTTCCTCCGCCACAAAAACGCCGGCCATCTGGAACGGCCACGGCGATCCTCAGGGCTACGAGGCTGATTTGCATTTGTCATGGCCCAACCACCTCCCGCTTTCTTTCGCTGCAGATCATCTCCTATCTCCAAAACAAAGTTCGTTCATTACTGCACGGGATGCCCTCCCAAGGTGAATCAAAGTATGAACGGAATCAGCATCCTGGTGCGCTTCATATATTCGGAATATTCGAATGGAAACTGCTCGGCCATCCATCGCTCTTCGCGACGGGCGCTATACACAAAGTAAGGGCCAGCAATGAAGAGCGGTATCGCCCACAAAACGCTCTGTCCAATGGCCGAACCGAGTACCGCGAGAAGGATGCCCGCATAGATCGGATGGCGAATGTACGCATAGGGCCCCCCGGTAATGAGCTCGGGGCTTACCTTTTCCGCCATCGGCATGCCCCAGTTTCCTCCCAGCCAGCCACGTGCCCATATCGCGAGAATTACACCGCAAGCGCACAACGCTGCCCCTACAAAACCAGCGATCAGGTTGAAGTTAACAACGTAGTGCCGGATCTGACGCACGGGCACGACGTGCAATGCCAGCACAACGAGAGTGAGAATAGCCATGCGCAGACCGATCTCTCGGGGCCATCGCCATGTGCCTCCGATGCTGCGTTTGACGCGGCCCGCCAATATCGCCCAGTATGCGATCAATGTTAGCCAAGATACGAAAATCAAGAGATGGCAGAGGATCATGCGTCACTGAAATGCTTCCAGGTTAGAGAGAACGCGCTCATCTACATGGGGACCACGATGCTCCACGTCTTCACCATGATGGTGACCACGCCGAGCAGAAAGAGAATATAAATGACGATCCTCAAGACGAGATCCCATGAAAAAACGAAGTCGGGCACAAGGCCAAGCTTGCGCGTTATCACCAGAGAGCAAACCACGATCGCTAAGAGGGCCATTGCCATGAAACACTAACCCAACTCCTTTCGTAGTGATCCGCCTTCGAGCAGCGCTTCAAATGACCAGCTGCCAACTGCAAATCTCGGCTCGCTCTCCTTCAAGGCTCTGCGTTTCACCTGGCATGCTGCGTGGGTTGACTGATCCAGCCGTTCGTCGGCTACCTGCTAAGGACATTTTCAACGACATCACCAATCGGCGACCTTCTAATGTGACGAAGCCTCCATTTTGGATGACGATCCGGGGTTGGGAAGCCGTCGAATCACAAGACGGGTAGAAGCGCGGAGAATTAGGAAAAAGGGAAGCCGGCGGAGCACTGCCAACTACCGTTCGGTCCAACAGGCGTTCACTATCGCGGAACGGGGAGTGCCGTGAATAGCTAGCGACATTCGCCACGGCCAACCTGGTCTCCGTCACGGTTTCCTGTGGATCGGTACCGGGATGTTCATTTGCCCGCCATCACGAGGATTACAATGTGATGCCATGGACGGCACCGCGATCTTGAGAACGGCACGAGCTTATCTGATTTCACTTGGGGCATGGTCTGCGTTGTCTCTCCTGAACGGTTGGCAGTACCTCATCTTTGATCAATCCGTAAACATCCATTCAACGCTGGGTCAGATGATCTTGCTCGCTGAGGGGCGTGGGGTTTCCTTCGCGCTCCTGACCCCGCCGATTTTTTATATAGTCCGGAGATACAGTTCCAGCACACGATATAGATCGACTCATTGGCTCATCTATGTCCTGGGGGCGGTTCCGTACATGATTGTCTATGCAACCGTGCGGTGGGCCATTGTCCCACCATGGAGCCCGGGGCTACAGCAATTTGTGGCCCGGCGCAGCGCCGGCCCATTCGAGATGATTCATAACGGATTCGCAGACATAATTACGATCTATTGCGCGACCGTGATCGCTGCCCATGCATATAACTACATCGAGAAGATCCGTAGGCAGGACATCGAGAAATCCGGATACCAGCAAGCGCTTGCCGAGAGCGAACTGCAGGCTTTGAAGATGCAGCTGCATCCGCACTTCCTGTTTAACACCCTGCACGGAATATCCGCGCTGATCGATAGCGATGGAAGCCTCGCCAAGGAAATGATAGTAAAGCTATCCAGTCTTCTTCGGATTACCCTCGAGCAGGGTCAATCCGATCTGATTCCACTCGATCGGGAAATGGCGTTTATAGGCCAGTATCTCGAACTCGAAAGCATGCGCTTCGGTCCGCGTTTGACCGTACGATGTTCCATTAAAGACAACACCAAAGATATTCTCGTGCCGCAATTGATTTTGCAGCCGCTGGTCGAGAACGCCATTCGACATGGAATTGCGGGCTCTCGCGGAAATGGGTGGCTTGAGATTGCAGCTCACAGAACCACGGGGTTGCTGGAGTTGACGGTCAGGAACAGTGTCGGTTCGAAGCGGCCGGCGGGCACAGGCGTAGGCCTGAGGAACACTGAATCCCGATTGAGGTACCTGTATTCCCATGAAGCCAAGTTTGAGTTTGCAATTGCCGATGATCATATTGCAACCGCAAGGCTGGTGGTGCCGGCGCTCGGGTCTTCTGAACATTCTGATGACGAGCGTGGGTCGTGGATTCCTATCAAACGCTAAATGGTGGCGACTATGCGTGTCTTAGTTGTGGATGATGAACCCCTCGCTCGAAACGCCCTGTCGAATCTATTAGCGGCGAGAGGCGATGTTACAGATTGCGAACTCGCGGGCGACGCCATCGAGGCGCAACAGTATCTGGCGGCCGGCGCTTATGACATTCTGCTGCTTGATATCAACATGCCTGAGGTATCAGGCCTGGAGCTTCTGGAGCGGATGCGGAAACGAGGCATTCCATTGCCCTCTACGGTACTCGTGACCGCCCATTCCGACTATGCGCTGGAGGCTTTCAACAGTCATGCAGTTGATTATGTGCTGAAGCCATTCTCTGCGAGCAGGTTGAATATCGCCATTGATGCTGCGTTGCGGAGAACGCAGGGCGAGCGGGCAATCACGCTGCTGCAAAGCCTTCCACAGTTTCGAGAGATAAGAAATAATTCTTCGGAGAGAATTGCAATCAAATCGAACGGAAAACTGTTGTTTCTCAAGCCCGAACAGATCATATCGGTTCACGCAGAAGGCAACTATGTCTTAATGCAAGGTGAGGTGGGAACACACCTGCTTCGAGAACAGATTTCAACGTTGGCGCAAAAGCTGCAGCCTTTTGGCTTTATTCGAATCCATCGCTCTGTGCTCGTGAACTCGTCCTGTGTGGAAGAAATAAGAACATCTGCCACCGGAGACTATACTCTTCGCATCAAGGGCGGGAAGCAGTTCAAAGTAACGCGGAATTACCGGTCGAATCTAAAGACGGTTGCGGCTACATGGATCGGAACAGAAGGCTTTTTGTAATTGTTATCATGGAAATGGTGCCTGGTCCGCACCGCTCGCAACGATTCGGGCTCCCATTAGGGGGATTGCGTGTTCCATAAATAAGCCTCCAAAATGGCGAAGGTTCCTCTATAAGAAAAGGGAAGAATAAGGGCAGCTTCCCCGTCGCGTTTCGTCAAAGATTCAAACCGAAAAACACCACGACGAGATGTGTTTGGTGGTGTTTTGGCGTGTAGATCCGGCGACAATACTCAGTGTTATTGATATTGATGGCTTTCACGGATCGGGCTGTGACAAGGCAGCTAGTCACTCATTCCATGGAAGTCGACCTCTCCCTCTTGCACTCCATCACAATCAGCGGCCTTTGGAAGAGTTTAGACTCCATAATCCTTTCGTAGGCATGAGAAGAACACTGGAGTCAGAACTGCGTGCTGTTGCATCCGCAGGTGTCATTGGAGACGCCCTATGACATGGACGCATGCGCGACACCGCATCGAAGACAACATCGGGAATGCCGACTGAACGAATGTGTAGTTGCCGCAAAGTTTGGAGGATCAGCGATGCAAATGTCATGGACTGAGGAGTCTGCCCTGGACTCTACCCGCGTTAGTCATTTCAGCCAGGCGGCGATTTTCAATTCGCCCCGGCTTCGCCGGTTCGAGAGAGTCGCAATGGCATGGATGGCACTTGCCTGGCTTTGTCTCGCCGGTAGCAGGCCTGCTCTCTCACAAGGAATCATCACAGGGTCAATCATCGGCAGTGTGGCGGACCCTTCTGGCGCGGTCGTTCCCGGAGCTTTGGTGACGGCATTGAACGAAGGGACCGGCACTTTGCTGCAGGGGAAATCGAATGAGGTTGGATTCTTTCAGATCTCGGATGTGCCGCTCGGGTCGTACAAGGTGACCATATCGGCAAATGGGTTTGGTTCGAGTATTGTCACTCACGTAAGGGTGGTTACCGGCAGCGCTACCCCTCTCAAGGTTGCATTGAGTTTGGGCCACGCGGCGCAGACGGTAGAGGTGGACGGTTCTGCATCCGAACTGATCAATACCGAATCGGCGCAGCTTGAGGGCACGATTAGCGCCGAGCAGATCTCGTCGGCGCCCGTCACGGGCGCTCTGGACAACCTGGCCCTGATGGTTCCGGGAGTGGTCAACGTCCACATGGACGGCAACTCGAATACCAACGGCGTCAACTTCTCAGTCAACGGTCAGCGCGGCCGATCCAACAACTCCGAGATTGACGGGCAGACCAACAACGACAGCTCGATCGGCGGTCCGAGCTTCTTTTTCGACAACCAGGATGCGATTCAGGAGGTTCAGGTTCTGACCACCGATATGGGCGCACAGTATGGCCGCAACATGGGTGCCATTGTGAACTACGTAACCAAGAACGGCACCAACACGTTTCATGGTACCGGCTTCGAAATCTACACGGGCTCGTGGCTGTCTTCGCTGACGCAGACGCAGATGCCGTGGTTTACCGGCTGCTCGCCAGGAACTGCTGGTTGCGGTGTCCCTCCGAGGTTTGTGCAGAACAACTGGGGCGGCACGTTGGGCGGCCCGATTCTGAAAGACAAGCTTTGGTTTTTCGGCAGCACGCTGTGGAGCCACACCTATGAGAGCGGTCAGATCCTTACCTCGCAGGGAGGGCTCTTTCCTGACCCGGCCGGCCTGCAAACTCTGCAGACCTCCTTCCCAAACAATTCCGCCGTCGCGGCGATTGCTGCGAACGGTCCCTACGCTGCTAAAGTCTACCCTGCCTCACCGGTTCCCGGAACCGCCAGCACGGTATCGGTGACTGATGGCACCACCGTCGCAAATGTCGAGGTTGCGCAGTTTGAACGTTCCTTCCCCACGGCGATTTTCGACCAGGAGCACCTGGGCCGGCTCGACTATCAGCTCGGTTCGAAAGACCGCTTCTATCTTCGCTATAACTATCAGAACAATCCCTACAATCCCGGTTTCTATCTGGTCGGCGCCGCCACGGCTGTGGCGGGCGGCTATCCAAACGTGTATGGCATCAGCCACGAAACGGGCGGGGATTGGACCCACATCTTCACGCCTTCGATGGTGAATCAGCTGCGCTACGCCTTCCAGCAATCGAGCATCGGCTTCTACGGCGGCGCAATTCCCACTTGCACCATCAACGACCAGGCAACATGCACCTCGTCGGTCACCTTGGGTGGGAGTTTTGCAACTTACGGTTATGCTGCGGGCTTGCCACAGGGCCGGTTCGTCAAGGTCAACCAGGTGCAGGACAACGCCACCTGGACGAAAGGACGCCACACCATCCTCTTTGGTGGCGAGCTCGATTTTCAGGATTCGCCATGGGGTTGGCTTCCAAACGACGAGGGCACCTTCACCTTCACGCCCGGTGCAGCATCGAACGCCACTTATCCGAATGGAATTCCATTCAACTATCCAGCGACAGGATGTGGCGCCTCAGGAGCCAATTGCGATAATGGCCTCACGGGATTCTTGGAAGGAATCGGGACGCTCAGCCTCGCAGAGGGCAGTCCAACCATCCCCTTCCAGGAAAAAGATGTAGATTTCTACTTTCAGGACAACTTCAAACTTTCCAAAAGCCTTACGTTGAATCTTGGTCTCCGCTACGAATTCTTCGGGCAGGCTATCAACTTCCTGCACAACGAGACAGTGGCCCGTCAAACCGGACCGAACGCCTTTTGGAGCAAAAGCCTGCCGCTTTCGGCCACAACCATTCCATCCATCCCTTCGTTCTACAGGAACATCGAGCCGCGCATCGGCTTTGCCTATGCGCCAGCGAGTCTGCCCAAGCTTGTGGTCCAGGGGGGATACTCAATCAACGCCGACCCTGAGTTCTACGTGATTTTCGTGCAAATGGCGACGGTGGCGCCTGCAGTCAATGCCGGAACAATCAACTGTGACGGCGCAGCCGTGAACTGCGTAGCGGGTAACGGACTGACCGAGGCAACGGTACAAGCGGCGGACGACCAGTACATTCCCAGCGGCGGCGATCCACGTGTGCTTCCTACTCAGACGGTTCCCTCCAACTTTCATAATCCGCAAGGAGAGACCTACAGTCTCGGCTTCCAATACCAGGTGGCGCCCGCTGCCGTGGCCACAGTGAGATACGTGGGTAATCACACCTACGGCCAATTCCAGGCCATCAATTCCAATCCTGATATTGGCGATGTTCAAGCATCCTTTCCCAACTACGGTTCCGGACAAACAATTTGCTCCACAGCTGGCGCCCCTGGGCTGAACAGGCCGAACTGCAACTTCGGCGAGGTGAACACCTTCTCCAACACTGCGTTCTCTCTCTACAATGCCTTGCAGACCTCGCTGACACTACGGAACTTCCACGGCTTTACGGGCACCGCAAGTTACACATGGAGTCGCGATATTACCAACACTACCGACTTCGGTGTAGCCGGAGGCGGCGGTCAAGCTTCGCAGTTCGCTCAGAATCCGCTCAGCTCCGACATCGGCGAGCGTGGCGTTGACGGCAACTCCTACCCGAATGTCTGGGGAGTTCAGTTGACCTATACCGAACCTTGGTACAAGAATCAGCGCGGATTTTGGGGACGCGTTCTTGGCGGCTACCTGTTCAACGTCTTCTACCAGTACAACGGTGGTCAGGCATACAACCCAATCCAGAATAGCTTCGCCGTGACGTCGGGAAATGTGCTCGCCGATATCGCTGGAACAGCAGGAAATGCTGCGGGCATTACTGCCGGAACGGCAACGAGTATCAACACCAAACAGGCTGAAACCAGTTTCTGCGATTTCGGTTTTTCGCAGGTGCCCTTTGGCGGAAATCCTTGCCGTCCCGTCCTGTCAAACCCGGGCGCGCCGCTCGGCTCAATTGGAATTAACCTTGGACCTGGCGGCTATGTTGATTACGTGACAGGTGCTCCAACCACCCCGTCGGCCGAACACTGGCTCTGGAACAATCAATTCGAAGCCATCGCGAAGAACAATCCTTTTCCGGGCGTAGGACGCAATATCTTGCGTGGTGACAGTTTCAATGACCTGGATCTTTCTGCTGCCAAAACAATCCACCTCACCGAACGGGTGAGTCTGCAGATGATGGCGAGCGCCTTCAACGTAATGAACCGCGCCTACTACGGGACGCCGGACATCAACGTGGAGCACAGTCTGTTCGGCGGCTTTGAAAGCACCCAGTTTGGCTTCGGTACAGGCCAGGAAAGCGGCGCCGGCGGCGGATCGTATTCGCAGGGATTGGGCAACCGCAATGTTCAGCTCACCGGAAAGATCACCTTCTGAGTTCAAACGACGCTCTCCATTCTTGGAGTTAACGGAGTTCGAATGCACCAGCGTACGCAGGTCGAATTGGAAGACGTTGATTTTCTTAGGGGGAAAGTTTCTAAATCCGGAGACTAGAGCATCGGACATGCCATGCGTTCCGCACACTGTCTCCGTCATCCGCACGCTCTGACATTGCGACGTGCAGACCTCAGCAAATAGCTGCCCTACCACCAGCAGGAGCAGGAGCACCGGCAATGTCGCTTTGTACATCCATCAAGCTAAATCTGCACCGCATATGGGAAATGAGGCGAAGACACTACATGGGCGAGCCGGCGGCGTGCGTCGCCGCCCGCTCGCAGGAGGTTGGCATTAGAAGTTCAGCGTAATCTTCGCCGTCAGCGCTCGCGGAGTTACGTAGTGCGTGCCGCTGAACGTCGAGAGGAAGTTGTAAAGGGCGTACTTGTTCGTGACATTGATGGCTGTCAGGTCCAGGTTGGTCTTGAAATGCTCGGCGTGGAAGATGTTGTCCTTGCCGAGCGATGCGTCAAAAAGGTTGCGCGGCGCTATGCGCTGCGGGTTCTTGTCGTTGTCGCCAGTGTTGGGCGCGGGAATGTTTATGAGGCTGGAGGAGAACTCCGAAGCCGGGCACACGGAGGGGAGCGGATTCGTGGGCGTGGCATGCTGGCCATCGCACATGAAACCAGCCTCAAACTCCTCATCCGCGGTCAGCGGCCTGCCAAACGCGTCCAGCATGGCAATAGCCGGCGCCCCGTTGAGCATCGTGGATGTGAATCCGCAAGGAGTGTTGGGATCTGCGGAAGACGGGCCGTAGCAAGGTGCGTTGCCTGCTACCAGGCCGGAGTCGTAGCGCCAATTGAATCCTCCCCAAAGGCCGGTCAACACGTTGGCATGCGACAGCGTGTATTGAAGATGCGTGGTTTCGTTGAACTTCTCGTCGTGATCGATGCGGAAGGGCAAACCCGTCTGACCGACGGTAGCTCCGGCTCCAGCGACCTGTGGGGGGAAGAAGCGGGCGGCTACTGAAGAGGCTACGAAGTAGGCGCTGAAGCCGCGAACCGTGGGAACCTCCGCGCGAAGGGCATAGCCGGGTATCTTTGAGTTGTGCCAGTCGATGGGGAAGGTGATCGGCGTATTGCCTAGGATGCTGAAGTCGAAAGCGTTGTGGGTGTACTTCCAGATGTACTCGCCGCTCACCACAGCATGCTTTCCGAAGCCCTGTTGCAGGCTGGCATGGAACTCGTTGCGGAAACCGGGCTGAAGCGTTCCTTGGCCTCCCTGGCAGGCCAGCAGGGGCGTCAGCACGGCATTCGAGCATCCCTGGCTCGACAGCACCAGGTTCTCGTTGAAAGGCGTCTCCAGAGTGCGTGCGTAGGAGACGCTCAACACTGTGCTGGAGGGCTTGATGTGATATCCGACGCCCAGGCGGGGCTCTGCCTGTTGCGCCGACGCGAGGCCGTTGTAGATGTCTCCGCGGATGCCGAGGTTGAAGAGCCAGTTTCCTGCCTTGATCTGATCTTGGACGTACAGCGCCAGTTCTTTCACGTCGGTGCGGCCGATGTAATTGTAGTAACTGCCGCCGCGGGTCAGGTCATACGGCCCCAGAACGGAGAGGTAGCTGGGATTTGGAAACGAAACGACACCGTCACAAGCGGTGGGATCGGAGTATCCCGGCAGTGGGTTGCCGTTGACGTCCAACACAGGGCGAGTTATAGGTGGCATTCACGACGCCGAGGTTATCATCCTCGCGTAGGAAGGTCTGCTCATAGACCACTCCGGCTTTGAGGGTGTGGATTCCCTTGGAATAGTCGAAGTCAGAGTGGATCGCGGCGTTGGTGAGGGTACGGTTCTGGGAGATGGACGAAGTTTGCACGTTCGGTGCTCCCGCGTCAGCGAGGGGGTTGCCGCTGGGGTAATAGTTATAGTCGTCCCTGCGGACCCACGCGCCGAGGTTGAGAACGGAGTTGGTGCTGAGGACACGGGTATAGGTGGGCGAGATATTGAATGTGCCAATCTTCGAGCGCTGGTCGGTATTGCCCACGTTTCCGAACATGGGATTGGCAGTTGCGCCACCGCTGACAACATTCTGAATATTCAGGTTGTCGAAGGTGTTCGGCGTCTGGAACCATGAGCGGCTGTAGTCGAAATCGATGTGAACCGAGTCAGTCTGGGTAAAGGCGTAATCGGCACGGTCGAAGAAATTCTCTTCATTGCCCTTTGCGTGGAAGACTGTGAACTCGGGAGGATCGAGAAATCGCCCCGTGTTTAGCCCGTCGGCTTCGACGAAGTTGCCCCATTTCTTGCCGCCATACGACAGATCGAAGCCAGCGGTGGCCGAGCCGAAAGTGCCGTAAGAACCAAAGATGTCGCCAGTGGGCTTGGTTACGCCCTGGCCGGAGCGCGTGGTAGCCACGATTACCAGACTGGTTTTGTCGCCATATTCGGCGGGGGGTGCGCCAGAGATCACCTCTATGGATTGAACCGCGTTTGAGGGAAGCTGGTTCGAAAAGATTTTGCTCTGCTGATCGGTGATCGACTGTCCATCGATTGAAAACGAGTTGGAAGCGTGGTCGCCAAGACCATGGAACAAGCCATTGGAGTCGGCTGCCACACCGGGGGTAGAGAGTGTCACCAGGGAGCTGAGCGTCGAAGACTGGCTCTCCAACGGCACTTTAATAAACAGGTCGCGGTCCACGTCGGTGTGGAACGTAGGATCATCCTCGACCAGGTCTCCGGCAGCCTCCACCGTAACGGTTTGGCTTCCCCCAGTAACTTGAAGCGCCAACTGCACGTTCGTTCCCACCGCCGACCGAATCTCGATGTTCCGGTTTAGAGGTGCGAAACCCGGAGCGGACACGCTGATGCGATACGGGTTGAAGGGGACGTTAGAAAAAACGAAATGCCCAGTGGCGTCCGTGGCCGTGGTCTGGTCGAATCCACTAACATCATTGATCAAATGAACCACGACGTTGGGAACCACTGCGCCGGAAGGGTCAGTGAGCGTGCCGTGCACGGTGCCGGCGTTGCCGCTTTGGGCTTGTGCGCACAACGCCGCCAGGAATAAAGAAATGATGGGGAGAATGCGGAAAATCGTGTCGCGATGGAACGACATATATAGCCTCCGAATGATGGCTGAAAATGCGGGGATCCGACCGCGGCAGAGATTGCCGCGGAATCCTCTATGCATTGGGCATCGTTCCGTTT
This sequence comes from uncultured Acidobacteriaceae bacterium, assembly GCA_963737665.1. Taxonomy (GTDB): domain Bacteria; phylum Acidobacteriota; class Terriglobia; order Terriglobales; family Acidobacteriaceae; genus Telmatobacter. The sequence goes on along the minus strand of CAVTTW010000005.1, from coordinate 621,286 downwards.
CGGGTCTGTCTTTGGGAATGACAAAAAACCTCGCCCATTAATACAGTGCGACGGGCGGAAGAATCAGACTGAAATGAGATCGGAAAGATGCGCTAGCAGTCAGCGGGAGGCGGGCGAATAAAGAGGGTGGGATGCCAGTATTTTGTGATCGCAGGGACTTCAAGAAAACCTGGCGTGAGAAGGTCGATCTTCACTAGCACAACCGTGATCAACATGATCACGATGGGCACAACCGAGTGCATCGCGACGCACAGCGTGCAGTGGTCGGCATCGCTAGCGGACGTGTGGACGTGCATTACCTGGGCGACGGCCAGAAGCGCGAGCAAAATCAGGCACACTGCTGTTGCCATTCTCAAAGCATTCTGCTTCGAATGGGAACCGCCGCGTAGACCAGCCCGATTTCTTCTCAACGGAGCATCCTCGGTAAAAGTGTACACGGAAGTACAGCGTGACGGAAGTTCCTACATCGCAAGCTCTTACCAGCCATTTTGCGAACAAGGAAGCTCAGGTGGAGTCTTTTAGACGCACTAGTCCCCGAGTTAGTTAGGCTCTTTCGTCAACTTTTCGCTCGAGCGAGGCATACCCTTGAACCGCCGCGGAGCCATTCCTAGGGTCCGAAAAATGCTTGAGCCTTCCCGTTGACTCGTGCAATTCGACGATGGACGTTGTGCTTTAAGGTCTTGCTTCTACGTGGGGGGTCTTCGGCTCCTCCGAATAATGAGATACCTCCCAGAGTGCGAGCAAAAAGCAAAGCACCAAAACTATCAGTGAAAGGGCAACGACACTGATGACTTCACCGAACTTCCATCGGATCTGTTTCATCCGTCGCTTGCTGCCTTTGTCGAATGTAATCACTCGCGACATCATGACCTCCCATCCGGGGGCTGACAAATGCCGAAATGGGTAATTTCCGCGGCATCCTTTGCGCGTTGGTGGGATCGTTCCGTTCCTTTGTCAGCCTTTGGTGGTACGCCGATGCCTCGCCTGCCGAAGGCGATGACGGGAGAAGAAACAGACTAAGGACAGGAATTAGAAGGGGGTGTGCTAGCAGCCAGCGGGAGGGGGACGATTGAAGAGGGTAGGATGCCAGTATCGACAAATCGTGCGAACTTCAAGCAGGGTCAGCGCCGCGGTTCCGATCCTGATAAGCAGGAGCCCGACGACGAACACAAAGGGCACCACGGAGTGCATTACGATGCAGAGCGTGCAATGATCGGCGTCACTCCCAACGGCATGGACATGCGTCACTTGGGCGATGGCTAGAATCGCCAGCAAGACAAGGCACACCACCGCCACCGTCTTCAAGGCACCAGGCCTCGAGCGGTCATTGCTCTCGAAGTGTGGACGGATTGCGGTCAACCAAATCCCCTCTGTGGAGAATACGCGGACACTTGGTACCGGAAGAGTCGAAACGCCTCTAGGAATGCACTCTGATCCAATAGATGCCCAGACTCAATGGAGCGCACGGCATCCTGACTTCTAAATATAATATAGGAGAGTAGGTTATCTCTGGATCGGAGGCGATATCTGTCACATACGACAAAAAATAAGGTGAAGATGCTCTCCCGCGTTCGGCGCATCAAGGGCCAGATCGAGGCCATTGAACGGGCGCTCGACAGCGAGGGGGAGTGCGAAGAGATGCTGCAGCTCGTCGCCTCGTGCCGCGGTGCCCTGAATGGGCTAATGGCCGAGCTGATCGAAGGACACTTGAGGTTCCACGTTCTGCTGGAAGGCCAGAAGACGCTCCCCTCCCAGGTCGAGGCGGCGGACGAACTCATGGCGGTCGTTAAGAGGTACTTCAACTGAAGCTTTGGAAACGATTGTGGCGGCTATCCACGCATATCCGAAATGAAATTCTAGGATATTATTCCGATTCAGCCTTCGCTAATGCGCAGAGCGGACTCGGACGGCGGCGGCTAATTCGCGGGAGAGGCGCAAGCTCTTTGAAGCCGCACTGATGCGCAGAACAAAGTCGTCGGTTGAACCATGTATGACCTGTAACCGAGCGCCCGGAGTGATGCCGTGAGTCTTGAGACGCTTCAGTAATGGCGCATCCTGATCCGAGATGCTGTCCACAACGAATGTTCCTTGCTCCCGAAGATCTGTTAAGGGAATGGAAGCCGGGTTGGGCATCTTCCCGTCCCTCCCCGGAATGCAATGCCCATGGGGGTCGAACTTTGGGTGGCCAAGCTTTACGGCGATGCGCTCCTCGAACCTCTCGGAGATGAAATGTTCGAGGCGCTCCGCCTCCTCGTGCACCTCTTCGAGGGGGAAGTCGAGGACTTCGTAAAGGAATGTTTCGATCAGGCGGTGATGGCGCACCACCTCAAGCGCGCGTCGTTTACCCGCCGGCGACAGGAGAACTCCTCGGTGTCTTTCATATTCCACAAAGGGCGACGGAGACGTCGCCAGCTTCTGCAGCATGTTGGTGACCGAGGCCGGCGCGACTCCTAAACGGCCGGCCAGAGACGAACTTGAGACGCGCCGTTCCTCAGGACCGCTAAGGGCAAAGATCGCCTTCAGATAGTTGTCCACTGATTCCGTGTTGACGGGCACGTGACGTCTTACCGGCATGAACCTGGATCTCCTCCCAGGGGTTGACACTTTCGTTATTTTAGGTCAACCTAACAATTAGGCAAGCCTAAATATCGGCAGCCGAGCAAGTCTTGTTTCACCCATCCCACCGCGCGGTCGCACAGGCTGGCGCTCCCACGGGAATCCTTTCCCGACATCAGGAGTTCATTGTTGATGCGAATCCGAACCACAATGCTCCTCGGGATTCTGATGTTAATCACGGTTAACGCAGACACTTTACGGGCGCAAAGTGGTACGAGCAGTGCACTCAGTGGAAGCATCAACGATGCGACAGGAGCAATTGTTCCCAATGCCGTTATAAAAGCTACGGAGGTAAGCACGGGAGCGGAACGAACTGCGCGAAGCAACGCCGAAGGGCGTTTTCTCTTCGCTCAGGTCAATCCGGGTACCTATCGGATTACCGTGGAAGCGGAAGGCTTCGGAGCGGCTCAGTCGCAACCTTCGACGGTTGCTGTGGGTCAGACCATCGCGGTGAACTTCATCTTGAAGCCTGCGACCACATCGCAAACCGTCGAGGTGACAGCGCAGACTGGGCTCCTAAGCCTGGATAACCCAAATACCTCAACGACTTTGGAAGCGAAAGCCATCGAAAAACTGCCGAACCCTGGGCAGGACCTCACCTACATTGCCCAATTTGCGCAGGGAGCCTTAATGAACACGGCAGGCTCCTCTAACGACGCCAAGGCAGCCGGCGGCTACGGCAATGTGGAGTTCAATGGGCTTCCTGCCACCTCGAATGGCTACATCCTCGATGGTTACGATACAAACGATCCGTGGCTTGGGCTGAACATCGGCCTTTCCACAAATCTCGTCATCGGACTCGATGCAGTACAGGAAGCGACTGTTAATACCAACTCCTTCTCCGTCGATCAAGGAAGGTACGCCGTCGCCCAGGTGAACTACTTCACCAAGTCGGGCGCCAACGCGTTTCACGGTGACGCGTACGAAATCTGGAATGGATCGCTGTTCAACGCGGAGGACTACTTTCTGCATGCGAACGACACAGCGGAAAGTGGCGCGAAGAAGCCCCGCTCCACAGTTAACGAATTTGGCGTCAGCATCGGCGGACCTGTTCACAGAGACAGGCTGTTCTTCTTTGGGCACTTCGAGGGTATTCGCATCGCTCTGCCGCTCGTGTCCCAAATTACCCTGCCAACGCCGGCATACCAACAATATGTCTTGGGTCAACTCGTCACCGGTGGAACGGACCCGGTCACAGGAGCGGTTCTTCCGGCGCAGCCCGCGGAGGTCCCCTTTTACCAGAAGATGTTCTCTCTGCTGCCAGCACCAGGCGGATCTCCGGTACCGATCGTTGGATGCCCGCTCGATACAGATGGGGATGGCTGCGCCAGCCAGCGCCAGGCATCTCTGAACAACAGCGACAGCGAGAACCTGATCGTGGTAAAGATCGATCACACCATCAACGCGAAGAACAGCATCTGGTATCGCTTCCAACAAGACACGGGGCTCCAGGCAGCGTACACCGATCCAGTCAATCCTGTTTTCAACTCCTATTCGCCGCAGCCACAGCGAACTCTGGTCGCGGGCTACACGCATGTGTTCAGTTCGAACGTCGTGAACCAATTCAATCCTGGCGCGAGCTGGTACTCCAGCATCTTTGAACCGAACCACTTTTCGCAAGCGGTAGTGACGTTTCCCATTGTGCTGGCGTCGGGCAGCGATTCCGTCCCCTTTACGACCATCGGCGGCAATGACAATACCTATCCGCAGGGACGCAAGGTCACACAGTGGCAAATCAACGACAACCTGACATGGACGCATGAGAAACATACGTGGAAGTTCGGCATCAACACGCGCCGTCTCGATGTAAGCAACTATGACCTCGGCGAGGGCACAGTGCCAACGGTCATCTTCAACGACCTGGCACAGTTCACCTACGGAGCGGCATACACGGCCAGTCAGAGCTTTCCAGTCTCGCTCAAAGAGCGCGTTTCGGGGGGCAATCTGGAATACTACGCGATGGATACCTATAAGCCCACCGCCACGGCCACGATTGCTTACGGCATGCGCGTCACCTGGAACACGAATGTCACGAGCGGGAAGAATCTCTTCGCCCGCATGGCGGGCTCCTTCCTTGACGCCCCCCATGACAGCGAGGAACCGCTGAACAAAGTGATACTGGGAAATGCCCACGACTTGTTTCCTGCCACGCCGGTGTTCGTTTATCAGCCGCGCGTTTCCTTCGCCTATCAACTGCGTCCGCGGCTGGCGGTTCATAGCGGATTTGGAGTCTTCAGCGATATCATTCCCATGCAAATCGCCGATCTTGCCGCGATGAACGCGCCCAACGATCCGACGTTCATTGGCGGAATCGGAGGCCAGGTCGGCGGCATCGGTATCGCTCCCGGCGTCGCTGGTAGCGCAGTCGATGCTGCGGTGAACGCGAACCATTCGTTTCAGACGATCTTTCGTTCCGGCGGCGTTCCCTGTGCGGGACGTCAGCCCGGCGCGCCGACCTGTCCAATGGCAGTCAGCCTGAACACGTTCCCGAGTGGAACACTCAAAACACCGTATTACTACCAATACAACTTTGGCGTTGAGCAGCAGATCGGTTCGCATGGGAATCTGCGTATGGATTTCGTAGGCACACGAGGACTGCATGAACCGTTTCAAGTACAGCTCAATGGATATCAAACGGTGTGCGATGGATGCTTCGCGCCGTTTCCATACCAACGCCCGCTCGACCAACGATTTGGGAATGTGAATGAGTTCCGCACCGACGCGAACAGCAGCTATGCCGGACTTCAAATTGCCTACGGGCAACAATGGCGTGGACTTACGCTGCACGCCAACTACACGCTCAGTCACTGCCTCGACGAAGTATCGAACGGCGGCTTGCTGGCGTTCTCCACACAGGGACTAATGTCGCCATTGCCTGGAGAATTGAACCGGCAGTATGCCAATTGCGACTATGATGTGCGCCATAACGTCTCCGCCTATGGTTTGTACCAGGTGCCGTTCCACTCCGATCACCCGTTTTACCGTCAAATGTTTGGAGGATGGTCGATCTCGGAAACTGCGATTCTGCACTCCGGCCTGCCCTTCACGGTACTAAGTCAGCCTTACATCGCCAACGGCAACGGCGTATTTCAGGCGAATGGATCCAGCACCGTTCAGTTCAACGCGCCGGCTTATGCAAATCGAATCCCGGGCGTGCCCATCTATCGTAAGAGTTCTGTCGCGGATGTTACGGTGGCCGGCACCAGGCAGTGGCTCAACCCGGAAGCCTTCGTCTCAGTGGTCGATCCCACAACTGGAGCATGTGTGGGAGGCGATTCAGCGGCAAACTGTCAGTTCGGCAACTCCGGGCGGAACTCCGTACGCGGACCGCATTACACGAATTCCGACATCTACATCACCAAGACTTTCCCAATCAAAGAAGGGATCACATTTCGCTTCGACGCCCAAATGTTCAACGCGTTCAATCATCCCAATTTCGCTTTGCCAAGCGAGGTCGAAGCGGGAGTGCCAGGCGTGGAGGTTCCGGCTCGATTCGGAACGCTCGAAAGCACGATCTCGCCACCTACGGGGTTGTTGGGCGTTGGGCTGGGGGGCGACAGCTCCCCGCGCATGATCGCGTTTCAAGGCAGGATTGAGTTCTAAGCGGTGCGCGCTCACCTGAATGAGCGCGCTGGCCTGTTCCCCTCCCGATCCATCCACGAATCCGCCATGGATGAGCGCAATCGATTTGGACGTAGACGATATTTCCCCTTTGGGAGGTTGAAGGAACAGGTCTTTTGGTCGCTTAAATGCGCCTGGCGCGGGTCGCCAACCGGTTTTCCAGCCACTCGCTGAAGATACTGATCGGCTGGAATGGCTCAACCGGCGCTTGGCTTTTCGCATCAGTCGACGTTGCAGACGGCTGGTTAGCAGAAGAGGTCTGACGCAGAATGGCTGGTCGGATCCTGAGTCTTCATGTGGTCGGTAATATCGATGCCAATACCGATCATGCGCCGGGAAGGAGCGCCCAGCATCACACCGCGTGCATCAATCCAGCAGATTGAAAGATCCGGTCTCAGGACGCGATATTGAGCCGAGTATTCATCCGTCTCGCGATTGATGACTCTTTGAATTGCCGATTCCACCAACGGACGGTCCGCGGGGTGGATCCTGGGAACGGCATCCGCGACCTTGCTCGAAAACGTGTCGCGCGTGAATCCCCATTGGCGGTAGGACTCATCGGACCAGACAACGGTATTTCCTTGAATATCCCAATCCCACAGCCCGATGCGCGATCCTGCGCACCTTGCCAGTTCGACTCGCTTCATGTCGGTGATATCCCGGATCACACACGCAACCGTTTCCACCTTACCGGAGACCTCAATCGGCGAATAGGCAACACTTAAGGCCCGCACCCCGATCCCGGGCAGGTCATACTCCATGCTGAAGATGACAGGATTCCCGCAGAAGCACCGGTCGAGGTTCGGTATGATTAGTCGTTCCATCACATCCTTGTCTCTGAATCCCCGGATCGACTGCCCTTCGAGCCTCGTGTTGTCCCCGCCGAACACTTCAAGGAAAGCGTGGTTTGTGAGTACATACCGGTAGTTCCGGTCCACGACGGCGACCATTTCATCCAAACCCTCGACGAGTCGCTCGTATTGCCGGAGCTTATCCTCGGCAGATTTTCGAGCCGTGAAATCCGTCACGGCGCAAGATACGCCAACTACCTCTCCGGCCTCGTCGAATGCCGGCTGGTACGAAACCAGGAAGGTTCTCCGGCGATGCCCGTGAGAAGCCGGCTCGCGAATCTCCAGGTCGCAAATCCCCTTTCCCTTCAAGGCCTCATTTACATGGGCCTCGATAAGCGGATATATCTCCGGGATCACCTCAGCCAATGTTTTTCCATAGTGGTCCTCAATCGAGAGACCATGCAGATCGGCGAGCCTGCGATTGATGTTGATGTATTTCAGATCTCGATCGATAAAACCCAGCCCTACGGGCGCGCCGTCGTAAACCGCCTGGAGTTGAGCCAGACGTTGTGACGGAAGCCCTTCACTGCAATTGACTGAGTGCACCACCCCTTGGCCGCTGCGCGAAACCGCGCGCGACGGTCGCGAATCGATCACCGACGAGAGTTGCTCTGCCGGCGCAGGCCGTCCGTAGTGCCAACCCTGGCCCATGTCGCAACCAAGGCGCAACAGCAGGTTTGCCTGTTCCTGGGTCTCTATCCCCTCGGCAATCGTTTTCAGCCCGAGACTTTGTCCCAGCCCCACGACGGCGGCTACGATCTTTCGGCTCTCGCGTTCCGTCGTCATTGAGCTGACGAACGTCCGGTCTACTTTCAATTCGTCAAAGGGGAGTGACTTCAAATGATAGAGACTGGAGTAGCCCGTTCCGAAGTCGTCGAGCGCGATCCGGCACCCCATCGCCTTCAAATCCGCGGATATACTGCGGGCCGCCGTCATGTCATCGGCCATGGCGCTCTCAGTGATTTCAACCGTAGCGCGCTCGAGAGGAAACCCGGCGTCCTCCGCGATCTGCCGGATATGCCTCGGCAAAGTGAGATCCTTCAGTTGCAGCGGCGAGATATTGAACGCCAGTCGGACACCCTTCCCATGGAGCGCGATCGCTGCAAATGCCTTCTGCAGGATTTGGCTGCTGACCTCACCGATCAAGCCATTGCTCTCCGCCTGGGGGATGAAAACCCCTGGAGAGATCAATCCGAGATTCGGGTGCTGCCAGCGGGCAAGCACCTCAAAACCGTGAAGCTTGCCCGTTGCGAGAACCACAAGTGGTTGGAAATACGGGAAGAACTCCCCGTTATCTAATGCGCGGCAAAGGTCCCCTGGGTCGGATTTACGCGTATGGCCCATGATATTCAAGGCCAATGTTAGGCTGAGGTGAGCGCCGATGATGTGATTTAAATCACACGCTGTTCGATCGGACACCAAGGAGATCCTCCCGGATGCCCTGCCCGGCCATGCCGATCCTGTTGATTGGAAAATGGTTCTAACCTTGCCCAAGGCTCCTGGAAACCGCCAGGGCGGCGCCCTGGGGCGACCGAACATCCAGGTTTGAATGTCCGGTCGCCTTTCGGGGCCGCCTAATTGGCCGTGAAGTTGGCGCTGGCCATACTCGCCGTCGCCATCCCGGAGCCCGTGATGGTGACGTGTGCGGTCGCCGTTGCCGTGTTGGTTGCTGCTGAAGAAGGCGGCGTATATTGCACGATGATCGTGCAACTGCCGCCCGGCGCCACGGCTACAGCATTGAGGCACGTGCCTCCCGTGATGGCAAAGCTTCCCCCGGTGGCGCCTACCTTTGTCACGGTTGGATTAGCCGTCAGGGTTAGCGTCCCGGTCGCCGTCGCGGCGTTGCTGACGGTGATCGTCCCCGTTTCTATTGCAGTGTTAGCGGTTGTTGGAGCGAGTGTAGGCGCGGGCGCCGAGATAGCCACCGTTGCCCCGGTCACTGTGAACGGAAGCAGGTTGGTGGTTCCGATTGGAGTGGTCACTCCGATGTTATGCGCCCCCAGGGCTGCTCCCGGCGCAATGGTGAAGGTTGCCGTCACCGATGTGGAGCTATCCGCGACGAAATTGCTGACGGTGATGCCGCCGCCCGACACGGTGATAGCGGTGGCTCCGGCCAGGTTGACACCCGTGAGCGTCACTGACGTGATCGTACTGCCCCTAACGCCCGAGGTAGGACTGATCGACGTCAGCGTCGGACCCTGAACCGTGAAGGGTACCGCGTTGCTGGTGCCTCCCGGCGAGGTGATGGTGACGTTGTGAGCTCCCAGGGTTGCGGTAGCCGAGATGGTGAAGGTTACGGTTGCCGAAGTCGCCGAGGTAACGGTCAGCCCGCTGACGGTGACCCCGGCGCCCGACACGCCAACCGATGTAGCGGTGAAGGGCGGCATAGTACCGCTGAAGTTGGTTCCGGTTAGCAGCACGCCCGTGATCGTCGTGCCGCGGACTCCCGTTGCCGGAGCGACCGAGGTCAACGTCGGAGCGCCAGGATTGACGACCGTAAAGGTGACCGCGTTGCTGACTCCTCCCGGTGCGGTTACGGTGACGTTCCGCGCGGTGGCCGCCGCAGTCGCCGCGATGACAAAGTTCGCTGTGACGGTGCTGTCGCTCACCACCGTGATGGTATTCACGGTGACGCCGCCGCCTGCAACGGTGATAGCCGTGGTTCCCGTCAGACCGCTGCCGCTAAGCGTAACTGGCACGGTTGTACCGAGAACGCCTGAGACGGGGCTGATGCCGGTGAGCACCGGTCCCGTGACGTTGTAGGTCACCGTGCCGGTATTGCCGCCCGGAGTGGTCACGTAGATGCTCCGCGGACCGATCGTGGTGGTCGCCGCGGTCGTTGTAGTGAAGGTTGCCGTGATTGTTGTGGCATTGACCACGGTGACACCGCTGATGGTCAGACCTGCTGCGGGCGCCGTGACATGGACCGTCGTTCCGGCCGGAGTGAAACCGGTTCCCGTGAGGGTCACGAAGACTGCATTTCCGCGTAGACCCGAAGCCGGAGTGATCGAGGTCAGAGTCGGAGTTCCCGGGCTCACAACCGTGAAGGTCACGGGGTTGCTCGGTCCGCCCGCCGTGCTGACAATTACGTTTCTTGCCGTCAGCGCGGCCGTCGGCGCGATCTCAAACGTTGCGTTGATGGTGTTGTCGTTGACCACGGAGAACGCCGTGACGGTAAAGCCTCCACCGGACACCGTAACTCCCGTCGATCCAGTCAAGCCGACTCCGGAGATGATGACGGGAACAGAAGTGCCTTGAGCTCCCGTGTTGGGCGAGATTGATGTCACCGCGCCCGGAGGCACGATCACAGTAAATGTCACCGCGTTGCTGGTGCCGGCCGGTGAGGTGACAGTCACGTTCCGTGCCCCACCCGCGGCGCCCGCCGACAGGTTAAGGGTCGCAGTTACCTGGGAGTCGCTGACCACCGTCAAGCCGGTCACGGTAACACCGCCTCCGGAGACGTTGATGGCTGTGGTTCCGGTTAATCCCGTGCCGGCCAGGATTATCGGGACAGCGCTTCTACGGTTGCCGGAGGCTGGCGTAATGGATGTAAGCACCGGACCGTTGATCGCGAAGGGCAGCGTGTTCGTTGCTCCGCCCGCCGTCACCACATCGATGTTCACATTCCCCAGTGCGGTGGCGGTGGTGCTGGTGAAGGTTGCGGTGATGCTGGTGGGGCTTACTACCGCTACGTTGCTGATGGTGAATCCAGCTACCGCAGGGGTGGCGGCGACCGTCGATCCGGTCACAAAGTTGGTGCCGGTCAGGGTTACGGAGACCGAGGTGCCACGGGTTTCAGAAGCGGGCACGATGGACGTCAGAGTGGGCGCTGGTGGAGCAACCACGGTGAAAGTCCCGGCATTGCTGGTGCCCGCGGGCGTGGTTATGGTGACGTTCCTGGCGCCCAACGTGGCATTCGCAGCGATGGTGAAGGTCGCAGTTACGGTGGCGTCGCTGACAACGGCGATATTGCTCACCGCAATCCCGGCGCCGGTCACGTTAATGGCCGTTGTCCCGGTCAGGTTGGTGCCGGTAATCGTGACGTTTACGATCGTTCCTTGCTCGCCGCTGGCGGGAGAGATCGATGCGATCGTCGCAATACCGCTGCCCTGGAACTCGACCGCGCCAACATCGAAATGATTTGGATCAGCCGGGTCAGGCCGCGGGTTTCCGAAGAAGTCCGTGGAAAGACTCGGAGTCGTCGCGGTGGGAAGCGTCGTTGCACTCACCGGGACATAGTCGATGGCCGGTGAACCCTGCGCCAGGACGTAGTTGGCAAAGGGAGGACCGCCACCGTAGTTCGCATTTGCGCCGCCGGCCACCGAATCGTCGCTCAGCGCGAGCGGACCCCAGCTCACGTTGATCCAGTTGTTGCCCTCGTCCACCGTCGCAGCCGGGGTGAGACTGAAGACCGGATTGGGGCTCGAAGCGTCGACGATGCCCGGAGGTACGCCGTATCCACTGGGTCCTCCGCACCCTTCCGCCACCGTGCATGTTGGCGGCACGCGCGAACCGTTGCAATATTGGCCGACAATGTTGGGATTCACGCCCAGATTCGATGCGCCGGGGTAATCTGCCGGGTCGTCCAACACCGAATATGTCGGGTTCAGCGTGAACCCGGAACCGTGGTTGGTCGGTCCCGAGTCGCCGCGCACACCGATGTCCCAGTAGCTGACACCTGAGTTGCATTGGCCGTACGCGGTCTGCACCGGCGCGGCCGCCCCAGTGAAGGCGTCGAACAGCGAGACAAGGTTCTGCTGGTTGAGGTTTCCCTGGCCGAGGTTGCCGATCCCGATGTAGAAGGAGCGGTTCTGCCAGATCAGGTTGTTTTCAAACAGGGGATTCGAGAACCCTGTGCAGTTCGGCATTCCCGGTGGGCACGTGATCGTCAATCCGGTGAACGTCGTGGCCAACACCGGGGAGTGTTGCTCGCTGGTCACGCCGGCCGATTGCGGGCACGAAGCCGAAGTCGGGCCAGTGGGACCGGGCTGCACGCAGTTTCCGGCCGGCGCGCTGGTCTGAGGCGTACCGACACTTTGGGTAAGCACGCCTGAGGTGGCGAGGGAATCGTTGCTCGATACGGTGTTGTTGATGATGGACACGTTCAACGCGTCTTCCAGGGATATTCCCGCGCCATCCCAGCCCGCCATGTTGTTCACAACCATGTTGTTGGTGACGGCAACCGAGTTCCAGGATTTGTAAGCGGGAGTTCCGCCCGATGCAGGGCATGTGGTCAGCGCCCCTGCGCCTGGGACGGTGCACCCGGTCGGGAAGGTGGAAACCTCGGTGCCGTTGACCTGCTGCAGACGGATGCCGCCGCCGCTGCCGCTCTCGGCCGCGTTGGCCTGGATCAGGTTGGCATTGATCACCAGTCCTGGACCTGTGCCATCGCTCAGTCCCGGCGGGCAATCCGCGTCAATCTGTGTTCCGCAAATCGGATCGGTATCGGGGGTGCCCATCACGATGAGCCCGCCGCCGTTGGTGGGAATGGTTGGGTTAGTGCTTTGGTTGAGAGCGATGGTGTTGTGCTCGATGTCGCCGTCGTAGATAAATCCAATGTGCGCAACGCCGCCGCCCTCAGCCGAACTGACGTTTCCGCACACCCAGTTGTAGTTGAACTTGTAGTAGTCGGAGCCGGTGCAGAACGTGGCGCCGCCGCCGCCTGCCAGGGTGCCGGAGAACAGCTCATCCCCGAGAGAAGAGTTGGCGGTGATGTTGTTGTTGTGCACATTGACGTTCACATCGAGGCAGTACGGCAAATGCGTACCGATGATCGGGATCCACAGGCACGAGGGAGGATTGTCGGGGACGAACTCTCCCACCGGGGCGGTGGCGCCGGAGGTGCCTTCCTGGTCTACAACGGTGAGGGCAATGGGGAACTCGCCCTGGCCGACGGTGATTCCGCCGGAGAGCGTGCCGGCGTTGTTGTATACCCGGTTGTTGGCGACCTGCAGGTTATGCGCCCAGCCGTGGATGAAGATGCCGCCACCGCCCTGGGAGCTGTCTCTGACGGTGATACCGTCAATCGAGGACGGGTTGCACTCGTAGTTGCTGGGATAGGGGTTGGGCACGAGTTCGGTCGTTGTTGATCCAGTCGCTGTGGTCGTGAAGCAATAGGAGTACTGGGGTCCCAGCGGCTCTCCTTCATCGTCCGGGTTTAATGGAACATCCTGCAGGAGCAGGGCGTCGGGCGGGAAAGCGCCTGGCTCGGAGCCGTCCGTCCACGGGCTTTCTCCAGGCGAGGTCCACACTCCCTTGCCCAGAACCGTGATCCCCGCTCCCTCATAGGCGCCCATCAGCGAGGGCTCCTGCAGTTGTTCGGCGAGGTTGCCATTGACCGTGGCATCCCATCCCACCACTGCCTCCAGCGGCAGGCGGTCAATCTGGGGAGCATTGGTTGCGCCGACGAAGTATTTCCAGCCCGCGTCAGGGCAACTGTAGGTACCGGATGGATCGTAGACCGCTGAAGTTCCGGTAGCGGCGGTCGTCCCCACCGGCACACCGTTCAGCGTCAAGCCGAACAGGCAGTTGACATGCCGCCGCCATGGATCGAGCAGCTTGCCCGCCGGAAAAGCGGTGGCATCGAGGATGGAAGAAACGGCGCCGACACCTTGCAGGCGGACGGGCTTCCACATAAGCAGCATTTCATTGTGGACTGCGGGCGCAGCGGTTTGGGTTGGCGTCGCAGCATCGAGCGCAGAAACGCTGCACGCAGCCGTAGTGGACGTCCCGCTGGTCGTGCAAGTCGGGTCGACGATGAGCAAGTCGCCGGGAGCGGCGCCGTCGATTGCGCTCTGGATCGTGGTGCTGGCGCTAACGTGCGTGGGCGTTTTGCCGCCGATGGTGACGGTCACGGCATCGACGGATTGTCTGCCATTGCCCGCGGTAACGACCAGTTCGCCGCACTGCGCAGTCGAGCCCCCGTACTGCGCCTGTTGCTGTATCGCGCAGTTGGGAACGCCGGTGGGCACGGTTACCTGGATCTGTGCGTCCGACCAGCTGTCGATCGTGGCCTGCTTTCCGCCAATGGTCACTGAAGACAACGTACTGCAGGTCGTGCTACCCGAGGTGGGGGTCAAACACTGAGTTCCAAACCCATAGTGGCGGCCCACGGTTTTGGCATTGAAGGGAGCCGTGTTGGCCGAGGGACCGGAATACGCGCTATTCGTCGCCTGGGTGTTGCCAATCGAGGTTATGGTGAGGGTTACGCCGGCTTTGCTGACCCAGGGACCGATACCGTCGCCATCCACTTCCTTGATCCCCGGCGTGGAGTCGGGGTAGCTGCAATCGGGACTGTTGTAGGCCGCGCCAACGAACCCTTCAGTGGGCACAACGGGCGTGTCGAGGTAGGTAGTCAAGCCCGGCATGTAGGGGTTCTCATAGCAGAAGTCGCTGTAGGCCGGGTTGTACAAGGGATCGGTGATCAACTGTCCGTAGGTCGGCGAACTGGGATTGTTGTCCACCACAGGGCCAGGGTCGTTCATGCACTGCACCATCATCGTCGGGGAATATCCGGTGATGTTGGGCGGGTTCACTTCCCAGCTGGAGAAGGTCAACCCGTCATAGGTTCCCCAGTGGTCGGAGTACACGCGGGAGAGTTCGTTTCCGAGATAGTCCCTGGTGGAAACGGGCAGGTTGGGCGGCGAAAACTTCTCGCCGAACTGCGGAGCGAAACGGATCGAATTCCGAAGTGTAGTCGTCCGTGATCCCGCCGGCGTACTTCGACGCGATGTGGGTCGAGGTGAATATATAGAATTTCGCCGACACGGCCATCTGGTTGGTCAGCGTCACTTCCTTGCGGTCGCAAAGAGGCCGGGTTGCTCCGGCAAATGGAGCCACTTCCTTGGCCTGCGGATACAGGCTCAGGTAGTCGGGAACGACGCGCATCTCGCCCACGCACGGCCACAAAGGATCGACGAAGCCGGGGAAGCCCGGAACGCCTGATAGCTCGTCCGACAGCCCCAGGCCCGAGGTTTCATTCTGGTAGTTGGTAGGGTTCAATCCCGAGTTGGTTTCGTCGTACATGGAAGCCACGGAAGCCTGGTCGGGCAGGATGAAGATGTCCGTACCCAGTCCGCCGAATTCCTGCGTAACCGGAGCGATGTAGTTGTCGCCGATGAGCAGGTTCTTGTCTTCTTCCTTGTAGACCTCGTAGCCGGGCGGCATGATCACTTCCACTACGTACTTGCCGGGCGGCAGCATCGGGGTGCCGTAGCGATACTTGTCAGTCGAGTCGGGATTCGGCACGCAGACTGTGCAATTCGTTCCCGCCATTGAAGCAGCTACGCCATTGGTCGATCCCACCGTCGAAGCCAGCTTTCCCGTCGCGGGGTCAATACCCAGCGAACTGGGGAACGAGTATTTGCCGTCATACGGCGCCGGCTGCAACTGATTCCCGATGTGCATCGAGTCGTAGCACTTGTACTGGGAGTTATACGGCAGCGTGTGCAGCGTGCCGCCGTTCTGCACAGAGTTGTACCAGTCAAGGTAATTCGGCTGGTCATACAGCGTGAAGTAAAACAGGTCCTGGTTGGGAGTTCCGCTGACATTCGTGCCTTGCCCAGGGCAATTCATGTAGGGCAACGGGGTGCCGCTGGTAGGGTCGGTGTAGTTGGGATAGAACCCTTGCGCCCAGTTATCCCAGCTGCTGCTTTGGGTTGTGTCGACCAAAGTCCGGATCGGCGTTACCCCATCGGAAGCGAAGCCTTCCTGATAGAGGTTAAGCGTGATCCCCGGAACATTCGGCTCCCAGGGCTGTTGGATCATCTGGGACGCATCATCAAACGGACGCGTCGAGGCATAGGCGACCTGTCCATGGATACCGCCGTTCTCAGCCACCTGCGTGGTCTTGGGAGTGGTGCTTCCCGGAGCTGTAACGGTGACCGTCGCGCAAGCCGGGGGGCAGGAGGCATACGGCGCTTTGCCGAAGTCAATGTAGTTGCTCTGCCCCGTCAGTCCCGAGAAACCCTCCATTTCAACCCATGGCGGATCGATGCGGCCCGTGGAAGCAGTTGCGGAACTGCGGATGGGCGTGCCGGCTGCGAAGGAAGCAGCCTCCGTCGAGCAATCCGCTTTGGCGCAATAGACTGCGCCCGGTACCGACAGATCTGCCGGCAAAGGAACAGCCTCAAAGGTGTTGGTCAGGAAGTTATAGGCGGTCGAACCTCCGCATGTACGGGCGCCATTCCCCGGTCCGCAGGAGGGGGAACCATCGGCGGGTCCGCCAGCGTCATAGACGGTGTGGATGCCCGTTGTCTTGTAACGGGTCGAATCCGCTTCCACCGAATACCAGTTGAACAGCGGATAAGTTTCGTTGAAGTTGGCGACGCCGTTGAAGTCCGTCTGCTGGGAGTTGGCGTTGTGCCCATCCCGGTAGTGGATCATCGTATAGATAAATGGAATCCCGATCTCGCCTGGATCCCAGATTCCGTTCTTGTTGGTGTCAATGAAGGTGCGGGTATAGAGATTCGCCTGCCATTGCTGGACACCGAGTTTCCCCATGTGAAGCGCCTGTCCTCCCGGGCACGTGGTGGCGTTATTGGTGCCGTTGGGGGCAGTGCTGGTGCATCCGACGTTGGCCGGGGTCGACAGGCCATCGATGATCTGATCATTCCACTGGTCGCCGATGGTCAGTCTCCAGTTGCCGCCGGGGACATTGGTAAAGCTGAAATTGCCGTTGGCATCGCAGAAGGTGAACTGGAAGTCCTCGCCATCGGGGTCACCGAGGCTGACCCAGCACTGCGTCCAGGCCAGGGCATCGCGGGAACCGCTGGGGTAGAGTCTCTGGTCCGGGGTCCGGCTCAGACGCTCGACGTCCACTTGCCCGTCGATGGTGTTGGTGCAAGGCCCGACCGCGCCGGGACTGCCGGCGCCGGCGCAAACGTCATTATGGCGGGCGTTGATAATCGCCGGGTTGGCAAAGCCGATGCTCACGTGATAACCGGCCGGCCCGTACTCCTGAAAGTAGCTGGGCTCGCCGATGCGGATGAAGGAATCGTGGGCATGCTGCCCATCCAGCGTATTGGTCTGCACCCACTGTTCCCCGCGTGCAATCCGGTCCGCGCCGGGATAGGCCTGGACGCTGAATTTTTCCGGCATGAGGTGATCGATGACTGCCTGGCCGGCCAGCGGCGAAAGCGTGTGATTATCCGACTCATACTTCGGGCAGGTCACGATCATGCCGGTAATGCCGCCCGCCGGGGGAGCGCCGGGGAGTCCGGCCCCCGCTCCGGCCGGCCCTGAAAGCGGAGTGGCCGAAACCGGGCAGGCGTCGAGTCCCGTAACAGGATCGATGCTTCCCGCCAGGCTGTTCGACAGGGGCATGTTGAACTCGTCGTAAGTATCCTGCCCGGTCACATCGCCGAGTCCGCCAAACGTATCCCAGAGGACGAGGTTGAAGCCGCCCAGGCCGGGCTCGATGGGGGCAACCGTCGCGTTCCCGCCGCCGCCATCCTGCTCGCCGTTGAGCGGGTAGTCGTCTTCAAACACGATCACCGAAAGCTTGCCGGTGGGAAGAGGCGTGGGCAATACGAGCACGTTGACCGGCTGGGTAAAGGCGGAAGCCGACGTGCACGCATTTGTCCCGCCCAGAACGTTGCAGGCCGGCGGTATAGGCGCGCCGCTCATGGTGTGACCGCATTGCGTATTCGTCGCTGGCGCCTCCGCGCCATTGGCCGGGCAGGCAGGCTGGCCCAGGTACGCGGGGAATGGATTGGCCGCATCCCCGGGCAGCACCGAGATGTAATAGCGCTTGGACGGATCGAGCGCGACCTGGCTCGGGTTAACCGGGGTAAATCCGTTTCCGGTCGTATCGGGCCGGCAGGCGCCGTTCCCAACGTCGCACACCGCGGGAACATGGGTCCCGGTTGCGGGGTTCAAGAAAGTCTGGCCGCCTTCGCACGACAGCGGTCCGGTGCAGCCCTGGGCGACGAAATCCATGTTGCTGGTATGGAAATTCACGCCAAAGGCTGGGATCGTGCTTCCGGTGGTGCCTGCTCCGCCCACCACACTGGGACAGCCAGGCGTAGTAATGCTGCTGTTGGTTGTGCAGTTGGGGTTGACCCAGAACGTCTTGTCTTCTTCGATGATCCAGCGATAGTCGCTGAATGGAACCAGTCCGCTGATGCAGGCGCTGCTCCCGGCGCAGTTGTTATACGCCTGCGCATCCAGCACCTTGACCTGCAGATTGCTGGGCTGCGGGAAAATCAGTGTCACCGTCGCGGTAGCACTCTGCCTTCCCTGGGAGTTCTGCGCCGCGTACGTAAAGCTGTAGGTGCCCGCGGCTGTTGCGCTTGCCGTGAAGCCGCCATTGGGATCCATATTGACGGTGACCCCGGATGGCGTAACGCTCGAAACGACCACCTGCAGCGGAAGGCCGTTGGGGTCGGAGTCTACCGACAGGACGCCGGGCGATGGAATCTTCAGGAACGTGGCCATCTTGGACGTGTAGGTGATGGCGTTCGCGACCGGTGGTCCGGAAAGCGAGGACGCGTTCAGGGTAACCGTTGTGCATAAGCTGCCAGTACCCGAAATCGCGCCGTTGGCGCAATATCCGAACGAGTCTATGGCCGACCCCGGAGTGGCAGTGGCGCCCGCGCCAGGATTGGGAGTATAGGTAAAAGTGCCGTTGGCGCAGATTCCCGCGACCGGGCTGCCCGGCACCGCAGTACAGGTCAGAGTTCCGGCGGTGGGGGGAGTCGACAGCGCCACGCCGTACACATTGACGTCGTTGGCGATCACGCCCTTGGACGGGTCGGTGATAACCAGTGGAATGCACGAAGTGGCCGCGGACCCGCATGGAATGATGGAGTTGTAGGAATCCGGGTTGGCCTGCGCGCCTGCGAACACACCTGCCCCTGCGGCAACCGGGAGCAGAGCGCCGTTGACACCGATGTAAGCCAGCATTCCGGCGTCACGTATCGAAGAATTGGCCGACAAGGCCAGTTCGCGGTCAAAGATCGGCAGCGATGGAGGCGCCGCGGCGCCGGCCGGTGTAGCCGGCACATCCACCATCACGTCGTAAGTCTTGCCCGCGGCCATGAATACTTCAGTCTTCACCCGCGGTGCCAACAGGTTGGGGAGCGGGTTGCCATCTTCCGCGATCACGGTGAATCCACCCACGGTCGCGGACGTGCCTGCGCCCGTAAAGCCCGTGGTTTGCGAACCGACGATCGCCGGTACATGCATGCGCAGGCCGGCGTTCACCAGGCGCACCAGAAGCGTGCCGGTCGAAGGGATTCCCGTTGTGACCGGCGCGGCAGGCGTACCGGATACACCAGCCGTAGCTGCGAACAGCGAGGGTCCCGGATTCGCCTTGTCGAACGCGACCCCGTTAATGAGGAAATAGAAAGGCGTGTAGTTCACCGCTGGGGGATAGCACGTGCGATAGGTGCTTGACGCGGGGTTGCCGCAGCCTGGCAGACCGGTGTTGGGGTTGATCGGCATAGCGGACCACACCGTTTGCTCGCTGAAACCGTTGGTTCGAACGGCCTGGTCGACCTCCTTGTTCTGAACCGGGTCGATTTCGCTGAACTCAAATGGGGCTTCTGCGTTGTAGTGCACCGCCGGAATCGCCGCCGCGTTGGTTGGAGTAGCCGCGGGGTAAGCCGTGCCCGCTGTGGTGCCTGAAGGAGCGGTGGTGACGACGAGAATGCCAATCAAGCCCATGGGCACCTGAATCGAAGGATGAGTGCCGGACTCGAGCAGGTAGGTGCCTGGCTTGAGCGCTGACCAGGTGAGTGAGCTTGCGGTGGCCGTTCCCGGCGCGCCCGCTGCTACCTCTGCTCCCATGGACTGCACGCGCGGCGCCTGTACCGGCGGTGTGCCTGAAGCACCCACTACCGGGGCCGTACATGGAGTTCCCGGCGGGGTGGTGGAAGAGGCAATATACCAGCTGGGGCACCCCTGTGCATTGGCATGGCTCGGACTGGGCGTTGTAGTCGGCGTCCCGCCCAGGCCGCCGCCCACCTGGCCCACAATTACGATCGATGTCGGAATCTTATTCGTCGTTCCGCCCGCTGTGGGGGTAAAGGAAAGATTGTTGGTCAGATTGATCGACAGGCTTGCCCCCCCGGAAGTAAAGGGAACCGTTATGATGACCGGCGACCAGGCGGGAGCCGCCGCGGCCGCAGCTCCGGTGCCCGGAGAAGAAGAGGGATCCGTAATCGTCACCGCGGGGGCGGCCGTGTAGCCGGCTCCGTGGTTGCTCACATTGAAGCCGACCACCACGCCCCCGCTGATCACCGGGGTCGCCACCGCTGGCGTCGTCGGCGTATTTCCAGGAGCAGGGGTAATCGTAACGGTGGTCGCGGACGAGTAGCCCGATCCGCCACTGAGCACATAGATTCCGCCGAGTGCCCCGGTGGCCGCGCCGGACATGGATCCGCTCAGCGGCGCGCAGGTCGCGGCCGAGCCCGCAACCGCCGCGCCGCAGGTGTAGCCCCACATGGGCAGCGTCGTGCCATCCGGCAGGGTCGTGGTCGTCGGCCCCGCTGTCAAGTTGATCGCCTGCTGGCCGAAACTCGTCGCAGCCGCAAAGAGAAGCAATGCGCCCACCAGAACTGCGGCCTTCGGTGTGGTCTTTGCCTTGGAATCGTGGATTCGGATCATGGTCGTCGCCTCTCGATCGCGTTGCGTCCTGGACACAGAAGTTCTCCTTCGCTGTCCGTCAGCCGGAGAAGCTTCACGCGGACAGCCTTGCAAGGCAGGCACTGCGCCTGACCCTAGTTCGATTCGTCGATTGCAAATTCTCGGGAATCGACCAGCAGCATCATCAGCATTCCGCCGGGGAAGACGTTGTTGGTCGTGATCTCCCGCTCGTTGTGCGAGTGCCACATAAACGCCCAACCGCGCTCACTGGGTGGGTTGGCCTGCACGTTCGAAGGCAGGAGATTGGTGCAGTTCGCGTTGTTCGTGGTGGAGCAGGCAGGCATCGACCCGCGCAGACTCGCATCCGGACCGAGATACGGGCTGCCGCCGTACCACGCGCCGTTGGTAAAGACATTGGGATCGGGCAACGTTGCGGGACCGCCCGATGCCACATCGCCGAAGGGCGCCACCTGTACCGGCTTGTTATGGTCCTGGCACCATTCGTAATAGTTCAGTGCCGAAGGATTCCCCGTGTTGTAACCGTTGGCGTCAGGAGTACACGGCAACGAAGCAAGGGGATCGGTGGGGAACGGACTCCCGTCGGAGGCCCCGAGGTTGACCGTCGCCGTGCCGGCTGCACCGGATGCCAGGCCCGCCGTCGCGTCGGTATAGGTGAATGTACTGGTCGTGGAACCGGGGGTAACAGAAGTTGCCACAAACGTTCCGTTGTAGCCCGTCGGTGCCCCTGCAATCGCCACCATCGAATTTGCGACAAAGACGGAGGGAAGAGCACCAGTGACCGTTGCGGTGACAGTGTTCCCACTCTCGTTGATGGCGGTGATCGCGAACGGAGCGGTCGTGGGGGCGGCGCCCGCAGGGTGATGGCCATACGGATCCCAGTTCAATCCTCTGCCGGAGAAGTAGAAGATGCCGTCGAACGCCTCGCCCGGAGTGGTATCGGTGTTGAACATCAGCAGTCCGGCCAGACTCGTCGTTGGATTGGTCGGGCTGAGTTGCAGGTTTCCGTCGCGAGCCAGGATGCGTACGTGGTTGGCGTGCTCGTGGAAGGGATGTTGCCAGCGTCCCTGTCCGATGGTGCGGATCAGCGTCAACTCTCCCGGATGCATGTGAGGATTGCCGTTGTAGGGCTGATGCGGATACTCCACCGCATAGTTGGGGTCCATCAGGTCGGGCATGGATCGTCCGTTGATCAGGAAGTAGGCTGGATGGTAGGGCTCGGTCTGCACGTCGAGAGTGCATCCCGGGGCCCCGGCCGTGCAGCCCACCTTGGCCTGCACTTGCGCTGCTGCCTGGCTGTGAATTCTGGCATCCATCTCGGCCCACTGGAACAGATATTCCCGGTCATAGCAGCTCTTGGGATGGTCGTAAGCTGCAGTAGACAGGCGGAAGTCCTGCTCCGGAAATCCAGGGATGCCGGTAGATGTCCCGTAATCCGCCTTTCCGTACAGGTTGGTTACGCTCGTGCCATTGGCGCAGTTGGCGGGCGGAGTCGCCGGCAACACAATGACTGCACCGTAGAGTCCCATCTCGATCTGCAGGTCGCCCTGGGTTCCGCTGTAATATGCGTGCGTGCCCGGCGCTGAGGCGGTAAATGTGTAGGTCACCGTGGCTCCGGGAGTCGCTTCGCATGTCAACAGGCCCTGCTGACCGGCGGGTGTTGCCGCAGTACAACTGGTCGACACGTTGAGAAAGCCCGGAAACAGAAGCGATGTGTTGCCCGCCGCGGTAGGCAGATTGTTGGTCAGAGTAATCGTGACCAGCTGTCCTTCGGTGACCACCATGGTGGGGCCGGGAACCTGCATGGTGTTGCAAGTTGGCGTAAAGGCGAAGCTGGCCTTGGGGACGAACGTCGGAGACTGGCCGGCAACGCACCCGTACCCCCACGAGTAGATGGCCTCTCCGTCCGGCTGATTCAGGTAAGCGTCCTGGGCTGTCAGATGAAATGTCCCTGCCGTGCCCCCCGTGCTGGTGATTCCGGGAGCCGCAGCGAAAGCGGCCTGCGCAAGCGATAGAGTTACAGCCACCACCAGCGCCTGGAGCAGTTGTGTCTTGGACGTCGCGTTTTTCATGTTCATCGGCCTCATCGCTGCTCTCCTAGTTGCAGACGTTCCCATAGGTGTCGCTCGAAACGCTGTTGCAGATGTGAACCTCGGTCATCATTCCGCCAAAGTTCTCCGCGTCGTTCGACAGCATGTCAAGATTGGAAGTGGAGACATAGAAGGTGCTGCCGGGTGGATATAACTTTGCGGCGCATCCCGCGCCCAGGTAGGTGCTGCAGCCGTCATCACTGGCATCCAGAATCACGTCAAGCGACTCACCGCCGCCAAGCGTGATCGAGTTGGTGTAGAACTCCGTGTTGTTGCCATCCTGGTCGCGCAAGAGCTTGGCGTTGAATCCGACCTCATGCATGGGAACGCCCAGGCTCTGCAAGGTGAAGTATTCCGCGACCGACAGGTTGACCAGGCGGAGGGAAGCCTTTCCGCCGGCTGGAATATTGATGATGGAGGGCAGCGGCTGCGAGTAGTGCATCTGCCCGTCGCTCGTGATCGTGGCTTGCGGGCCGGGCGCAACCGTGTCGGGATAGCTGCGCCCATTCAGAAGGAAGTACTTGTCCTTCATGTCCACAAACAGTTCCGGATTGAAGGTCATGCCCACGAAGTGGAAGTTGGGATCGAACCCGTGCATCTGCATGGGGTAAACCACGTCGTAGCAGGTCGTACCGTCGCCGTCGTTGTAGACATATTCCGGCGTGGTTCCCTCGGTTCCCGAGACCACCGCCGCACCACTGCAGAGGGAACCGGCCGCCGGCCTGGTGGCGCTTGTGTGAATGGCCGGCATGGTCGCGCTGCACAGAATGTCGTTGGCGGGATTGCAAACCGTGCGCGGGTCAATCGCAGGATTAGTCGCGGGCTCGGAGATACCATTCTGATATCCGAGATAGGTATAGAGGCTTCCTCCCGCAGGCACGCGATCCTGGCGCGGCCGCACGTAGAGCTGTCCCACCATGCCCATCTGCAGGTGCTCGGGTGGAGTGATATGGCAGTGCCAGAAGTAAGTGCCCGCGTCGGGAGCGAGATAGTAATAAGTGAAGCTGGCGCCGATGTTGATGGCGACCGAAGCGTCGGGTACGCCGTCATAAAACGAAGAAGCGTTGGGATAGCCGTGGAAGTGGACCGTGTGCTGTTCGAACAGGTCCGGGCGCATGATCATGCCCACGTTGGTGAGGGTGAGAAAGAACTCATCGTCCTCGTCAAACGCGAACAGAGGAGCCGGAATATTGCCGTTCATCACCCCGACATCCATGATGGGGCGGGGATCAACATGTCCATCGATGGAGGGAGGCGCGGCGGCGGTGGCGGCCGAGTCATTCCCGGTATCTGCCGCCAGCCCCGCGGTGGTGTCGACGTACTGGAAGGCGAGTTCGCTGACACCGTCGGGACTCATTCCGACTCCCGTGGTCACGCAGCTAATCGTCCAGTTGCCTGCATAGCCCGCCGGAGTGGGAGTGCCATCATCGCCGGTAGTATTTGAGATCACGACCGGTGCTCCGACTTGAAGGCCCAGGGGAGCGTCTGTCCACGCAGTTACGGTATTCGCGGTGGGAGTGGAACAGCCGGGAGCAGTCGTGGCAGGGGTGGTAACCGGAAAAGCTCCCTCGACCAGGTTCGCGACGTTCACCAGTGTCGTGACTTCGGGCATAAGGCCAACCGCTCCGTTCCACGTGAACGCCGGCGCATTCCCGGTCGCCGCACTTCCCGTCGGAGGATTGCTTGACGGCCACGGCGCGGCGCCGCTGGTCGCCCCGTCAGTCGTGGCCGGGTCGCCGCGCGTAAGCGGGACGCTGCTCACCGCGCTATATGGGGTGTTGAAGACATATGGGTACTCGGTGCCAGGACGGCCGGCCGCAATGTCCGCCAGGCCAGAGAGCGGTCCGAACGAGAACATGAACGTCTGCGTCCCGTCCGCCATCGTCGAATAGCCGTCACCGCCCGAGATTTGCTCGCACTTGATGGCGCCGTTCACGGTTCCAGCGATCGGCGTGACAAAGTCCCCGCTCGTCCCGCCAGGGGTACCCAGGGTCGCGGGATTGAATTGTGTCGGCCCGTTGTATGCAGGTTCTGTGTTGTTGCATCCCGGATTCGTGGGGTTTGTGCTGCAGTTGCTCCCTGTCAACGGGTGCGTAATCGTGAAAGCTGGACACTGCACGCGAAACGACTGCGCGCTCGCGGCGACAGCCGCCAAGGCGACGATGAGTATGTAGATACAAATCTGGCGCGACTTCCTCATGGCTGTGCAGCCTCCTCACCTTGCCCCACAATCAGCGCCTTCAGCCGGCTCCGGTTGCGTTGCAACTTTCGCCGCTGAATCTATCGCCGTGCTTACCCCGCTGCTTGCGCGTTCGCAAATAAGGGCAAAACTGACGATGAATTTACGATCTTTACAATCGCGGATTGTGTTTACATGCGGGAGCAAGCCAGCGGAGGGCCGGCTGAGGAATTGTTTTAGGCTTTTTGAGGACCGATCAGAAGTTTGTCGTACCCGCAAATCTATAGCCAACCCCCGAAATCGTGACGATCAACTCCGGGCACTTGGGGTTCTGCTCTAGTTTTTCGCGCAGGCTGGAAACATGCATGTCTACTGTACGAGTCAACATCTTTTCGTTGTATCCCCAGATGGACTGCAAGAGTTCAGAACGCGGTATTGTCGCACCCGCGCGCTCAATGAAATACCGCAGGAGTTGAAATTCACGTGCGGAGAGATACACCGGCGCGCCATTCCGCGTGACTTCCGCGCGGCGTAGATCCGCGCGGATCGCGCCAAATTGATGCACTCCGTATCCTGAACGGATCGGAACTCTTCTCAGCAGGACTTCTATCCGTGCCATTAATTCTTCAGATTTGAATGGCTTGGTAACGTAATCGTCGGCTCCGAGCTTCAGACCAAGCACCTTATTAACGGTTTGATGGCGCGCAGTCAGAAACAGGATGGGAGTTGCCAGCCCCGCTTGGCGAATATCGCGACAGATGTCGAATCCATTCCGGTCCGGGAGCATGACATCAAGAATGATCAGATCGAAAGGAGAGGACGTCGCCTTTTCGAAGCCTTCTGTGCCGTCATTTGCGGTGTCCACCACATACCCTTCACTGCGAAGCCGCAACCCCAACGTCGACTGGACCGATTGCTCGTCTTCGATGAGCAAGATGCTTGCTTTCATTGATGCATCCCCCTCCCACTTGCCGATGCCCAAGGGTTCGCATTCATTCACACAGATGATAGACCCATATTCCTTCGGTCGCGTTCTTTGCGCAGAGGCAAAAACTAGATCCCGTAAGGTACCTGTAAAACTTATGACTGTATGCAATTCCTTTGACTTGATCCCGAACTGATCTGTAACGGAATTCATAACTCCCTTATCGTGGGTCGATCGAGGCCTCCAAAGTGCGGGTGGTAATTTAATTAGTGGCAACAACTTAAGTAGATAGGCTTCTCTGAATAGTGGACACTGCCGAACACCCGCTTAGGCCGGCATTCCTGGCAAGCATACAGTCAATCACCCCGAGATTGCCCTCGGCTGGATGCATCGCTGGCCGGCCTCTTTGCTCTAGAGCAAGCAGCCCCGGGCTTTTTTGCGAGATCTTTGCCCATTCGGAGGAGAGTGACATGCCAGGGAATCATCAACTCCGTATAGGCTCGCACGCGTTTGGAGCATCGTCGATCTGAAGTAAGCTCCAGAATATCGATCTCCCGATTGTGGTGGAGTGTGCGCGCATCAGCCCTCGCCTTGATGGCTCCAGAGTCTCTGCCTGGAAGCCCCGCGTGGCAGCCTCCGCCTGCTCTGTGGCCCTGGCTCACTGCAATCGTGAATAACCTGTCTCGCTCGCGGAGCGATGAGTGGATACTGCCAGGTAGTTTCTAGAGGGGATATCAGATTTGTGACCTGAACGGCCACGGAGCAGTCACGATCTACATTTGCGAACCCGAAGTTACAGCCCTGTTGGGTTCGAAGAACACGTGATCGAGGCGATGAAAATGGCAAACGCGACGAAGATCAGGTGCGCCGGAAGGACAAAGCAGGTGCAAGCCGAGCCGATAGATATCGTTGCCTGCGTGTTACACGAATTGCGAACTCCAATTACGGCTATTCTTTCCGCCGGGGAAAACATCCGTGACGGGTTACTGGAGGACAAGGATAGCCTGCGCGAAGAGGGAACCATCATCATCGCACAGGCCATGCGACTGGTGAGTCTTGGGGACCAGATCCTGCTTTATGCTCGTACCGGCAAAACCGGATCCAGGCGCGACATGCGCCCGTTGACTGTCGTCGAGGTCATCGACCATGCGGTGACCGGCACCTTCGCTCTTCTCCAGCAGGGCGGATTCACCTTGGAACGTAAAATCCAGCCGGGGCTTCCTGCTCTGTATGGCGATTTATCGCTGCTCTCGCAATGCCTGCAAAACCTCATCGCGAATTCCGTAAAATACAGCGGGCAGAGCCGCTGGGTGGAGGTCTCCGCTCAGGTCAGCGAAGGTTCCATCGCTGGTCAGGAGGCGGTCCATATCAGTGTCCGCGATCGCGGACTGGGAATCAGCGAGGAGGACTTGCCGCACGTCTTCGAACCCTTCTATCGTAGCCGCCGCACTGCGGTGCACAAGATTCCCGGTAGCGGCCTGGGGCTCTCCATTGCCAGGGGATGCGCCGAAGCTTGCGGGGGAACTCTCTCTGTCCTCAGCGAAGAGGCCGTCGGGTGTGTCTTCACGCTTCACCTGCCGTTGAATAGAGAAGGTGCGACCAAGCCGGCGACGCAATACGTCGGCACAAAAGACGTGCGACCAAAAAAGACGTGCGACCAGGCCCGGCCAATTCTCGCCTGGCCGTCTTCTCCGAGGCAATTCGCAAAGACGCGGCGGATGAAAAGGCGGCCATGGGCAGTCGATCAAACTAGAACGTAAACTTGCCTCCCAGTTGGATCTCGCGAGGGTCATGCGTAGCGTTTACCTGGCCGAAGTTCGAGGCATCTGTCGCACCCTGGACAGTACTAAAACTGGTGTGATTGAACGCGTTGAAAAACTCCCCTCGAAATTGAAGGCTGGCGCGCTCTCTGATCTTTATGTTCTTGATCGCAGACAGATCCCATAACTCGAGGCCGGGGCCAAGATAGGTTCCACTTCCGGCGCTTCCAAAGTGACCAATGGCATCAGCGTAAGAATTAGTGGTGAACCACTCCGCTTGTTTCTTGACCAGGTGCACAGGTGCGATGCGGTCGGGGCGCGGCGCGATATCGCTGGCGTCCATATCCAGCCCAAGTGGATAGGTCCCCGGTGCGCAGGGTGCAGTAGATCCCGCGGCCGGAGGCTGACAGTCGAAGTTATCCAGAAACTGCGTTACGGTTCCGGACTGCCCCGACAGTAACTGTGTGATGCCTGAGAGTTCCCACCCGCCCAGCAGGTGCCCTATGACTCCGTGCTCCGCGCGGTAGAAGGGCAGTTCGTATACATAGTTGGCAACGAACGTTTGCGGCTGGTTGAGCAATGCCGCCCCGTAATCCAGTTCCGGATCATAGGTATCATAAGTTTCAGTGCCACGATCATTCGACTGGTCTGTCAATGTCTTGCTCCACGTGTAAGCGATCCCGAATGTGAGTCCGTGATTTGCGCGCGAATTCAGCGCGACCTGGAGGGAATGATAGTTGCTCTTGTACTCCGGCATCCTGTCTTCGAACGATGCGTAACCAAGATAGGGAACAACAGCCTGAACGTAGGCCGTGGGATTCGCTTCTCTCGCAGAAAGCGTGGGCTGATTGATTTCGCGTTCTCCCAATAAGTGCCGGCCGAGCGATCCGACATATGCTACGGACAGAACGGCGCTGGGGAACACCTCATGCTGGACCGTCAGGTTGTAGTCCATGTACGAAGGGGTCTGCATACGCGGCGTTCCCGTCGAGGTGATACGGTTCGGCCCCAGCGACACACTGGAAGTTCCTGCGAGCGGATGATCAAACTGGGTATTGTTGATGGTCGCCACCTGTACCAGGGGGGGATCCTGAAAGGCGTTCTGTTCCCAGATGCCGTTCAACATGCGATCGTAAAAGATTCCGTAACCGCCGCGAATGGAGGTCTTGTGATTTCCCAGGACGTCATACGCGAATCCTACGCGGGGGGCAATGTCGTTCTTGGGGTCCGGATTTACGTGCGCTCCCCATGGAGAACAGGTGATTGCCGGCGCGATCGCCTGCGCCTGCGCGCACGCGGTCCCGGTCGGAAAGAGTAACCCGTTTGCATAGGTCGCCGGAATCGGTCCGCCCGCGACAAACTCGCCGGTAGTGGGATCAATGGCCGCGGCATTTGATGGGTTGAAGAGCATCGGGTCGAAATTGTTCAACGTGTTCTTGACGTCGCCTGGAGATGGAAAGTAGCTATAGCGAATACCCGCGTTCAGCGTTAATCGATCGGTGGCCTTTATATCGTCCTGCACATACGTTTCAAAATTGAAGTAATGCAAGTCGGGCACGGTGTCGCGGTCTGCCTGGGTGTAGGTCATGACATTGCCGACGAGAAAATCGGCAAATGTGTTGAACTCAAAATTAGCGGCACCGCTCGAAGCGTTTTCAGTCTTCAGCATCTGCGATACGGTAGCGCCAGCTCGCAGTGTGTGGCGGCCCAGAGTAGCAGAGAAGTTATCATAGAGAGTCCTGTCAAGGTTGCGCTCAAAATAGGGAGTGCTTCCGTAGCCGTATCCGGCGATGCCACCGGCATTGGCAAACGAGATGCCGGGGATGCGTCCATAGGGATCGGAATACGCCGTGTTGTTGGTGAGCTGTGAGGAGACGGACGATGAGGTTGCAATCGACCCCGGGGTGAATGCCGACGAGATTGTTCCCTGAGAATAGGCGAATTCCGCCTCGTTTACGATGCGCGGCGACACCGTCCAGGTGAGGTTCCCGACAATATTTTGCCCTGGGGCATTCACGGCCGAACCGGCTACTCCCGGAAAGTTTGCTCCTTCAAAAAGCCCCAGGGGAAAGTTCTCTGGCGTTTCGTCCTGCATGGCGCGCGCGAAGAAGTGTAGCTTCTGACTGATATTTGCGTCGAGGCGAACAAGATCTTCCCGGGTGTTATTTAGCTGAGAGTAGGACGCGGCGTATTCACTATTCGGAGAATTCGCAGGGAACTTGTCATAGAGGTTGGTGATGTACACCTGCGCATTCTGGCTGAAGCAGGATGGACTGATGGTGCTGGTGTCAGCGCTGGCGTTGTACGTGATACATCCGGGAGGCGCATTTACCGTGCTGGTGAGATTCCCCGTGAAGGTTCCACCTAACTGAGCCGCAGTTGGAACGATGAAAAGTGCCGACGCCGGGGAACTTACCTTGCGCCATTCCTCCGACCAGAAAAAGAAGGCGCGCTCCTTCTGTGTGTTGAAAACCTTGGGGACATAGAGTGGGCCTCCAATCGTGAATCCATAATCGTTGTAGCGCTCGATGGCGCGCGGGGTGACAGGGGTCGTCTGCTTATTGAAGAAGCTGTTGGCGTTGAAGGCGTCATTGCGGTCGAATTCGTACGCGTCACCATGAAAGGCGCTGGTTCCGGATTTCGTGGCCACGAGAATCTGGCCTCCGCCGCTCCGCCCAAACCCTGCGTCGTAAGTGCTTCTTTCCAGGGTGAACTCCTGAATGGCGTCTACACTTGGCACGTTGAGCAGTGTCGCATTCGATCCGCTGTCGTTGATATCGGCGCCATCCACTGTCCAGTTATTGGCGGTGTCGCGCACGCCATTTACGGCAACAGAGGATGTATTGCTCAGCCCGAAGCCGACTTCGTCCGGAAGGGCGCTGACCACTCCGGGTTGCAGTGTCACCAACTGCTCAAAGTTTCGATTGTTCAGCTGTAACTCTCGCACCTGTGTGCCCGAGATGGTGCCCTCTACGGCACTCGTGGTGGTATCCACAGTCTCGGAATTTTCTTGCACCGTTACAGTCTGGTTCACCTGCCCCGGCCTGAGCTGCGCGTCTACCGAGCGATTCTGGGCGACAAAAAGCGTGATGCCTTGAATTTTTCCAGTCTCAAAGCCGTTCGCTGACACCGTAATCGAATAGTCGCCCGGAACCAGATTCGTCACGGTGTAGTTACCGCGCGCATCGGTCTGGACTCGGCGAGGCGATCCTTTGGTTCCTTCCAGCTCGACCGTTACCGTGGCGCCGGCGATGACCGCGCCAGACGAATCCTTCACCGTTCCGTTGAGAGTTCCTGCCAGTTCCTGCCCGTGCACCACTACCGAGAGAGAGATAAGCAAGAGAGAAACTCGTGTCGCTGCGAACCATTTTTCAAACATTGAGAGGCCTCCCAAAGATATTTGTCAGCAGGGAAGGTCGTCGCTGCGTGGCGACGAGTCCATCGTGTCTGTGATTTCTGGCGCACATCAGGTCCACGCGTGCGCGTGCGTTTTCAAGTGCGAGGAGCGCCACGATAGTCGTTGACCATGGCTCCCGGCGAAACAGGTTTGACTAAAGGAACAGCTACGTGCTCATCCACCTGCACGAATCGCTCACTGAGCGGATCTGGTGGAGGTAAAAGCTCGCTATCAGCTGAAGAGGTACTGATCCGCACGTTTGCCGTGCGTGGCGCGTGCATGTCACTTGATTCCGAATAAGGTCGACATCTTGATGTCAACTCACGTACGCGCTCGGAATCATTGCGTCATTGAAGACACACCACAAAGGCGGTGCAACGCATTGATAAAAATTTGCATAGGTGTGAATGTCTTGTCAAGTTCCATTGAACCGGAAGTGAGCACATCCTGGACCCGGTCCGCGCGCTTATTCCCGGTCGTCACAGACTGCTTGAGCCAAAGCAGCGAGAGGGAAGAGATACATATTGTCGTAGTCAATGCGCGTGCCGCGCTTTCGAAAACGAACCGGTGTTGTTCCTGTTGCCGATTCGTGATAATTGGTTGAGGTGCGATGACAGCAGAGCGTTTTCATCAGACAATTCGTCGAAGCACTGTGATACTGGCGATCCTGCTGGCGCCCACAAGCTGCTTTTGCGGTTGGGCTCAACAGACATCCACGGAGAGACCTGCTCTTCACGAAGCGTTCACGCAATACGTGTCAGAGGGATCGCGCGCGTTGGAGCGAGGGGATAACTCGACCGCGGAGAAGTCCTTTCGCAGCGCCCTCGCGCTGGACCCGAACTCCGTGCCCCTTCTCAACAATCTTGCCATATCCATTGCCAGGCAAGACCGCAGCGATGAAGCCATTGCTCTCTATCAGCGTGCCCTGGGTCTGAAAAAGGAGGATCCGGTTACGCAGAGAAACCTGGGTGTGGCGTACTTTCGTGCCCACCGCTACAGGGATGCGTTGCCTCTGCTGCGCAGCTTCTCTGCTGCCGATCCAACGTTTCAATCGCTCGATCTGACGGGGCTCGATCTGTTTGCGCTCGACCGGTACAAAGAGGCTGCGGATTATCTGGAACGGGCGAGCCATTTGCAGCCGAAAGATCTTCCCACCCTCGATATTCTGGGGCAAGCCTACTGGCGCGCGAAAGACCGCCCCGGCGTAACCCAGGTCTTCGATCGGATTATGAGCATCAATCCAGAATCCTCCGAGTCGCACTTCATGATGGGACTGGCGTACGACTTGATGTATCAGGAGGGGGATGCGTCAAAGGAGTTTCAGGCTGTTCTCGCCGCCGATCCGAACTACCCCGCGGTTCATTCAAGCCTTGGGCTCATCGATTACCGAGAGCACAAAGTACCCGAGGCTGAAGCAGAGTTCAAGCAGGAGCTAAGCCGGAATCCGCGCGACCCGGTTTCGAATTACATGATGGGTCAACTGCTTCGTCAACAAGAAGAGCAGGCCGAGGCGGTCGCCTACCTCAAATCGGCGGTCGCGGAGAATCCGGCATTTCGAGATGCGCTTTTCGAGCTGGGACAGTGCTACCTCGAGTTGAAGCGTCCCTCAGATGCATTGGAGCCGCTCAGGAGAGTGATCGAGATCGATCCTGATTACGCGCAGGCACACTTTGTCCTGGGGAAGGCCTTCGCGATGCTGGGCCGCCCGGAAGATGCAAAACGAGAACAGGTCCTCTGCAGGCAGATCCAGGTCAGACAACACGCAGCGACCAACTCTCCCCACTGAAAATTCCGGCTTTGCGCGTTATTCCTTTCATCGACAACTTGGAGAAGGTTCCGGGCCGATAGTATACGTATTCCCAAACTAAAATCAGAAAGTGGTCGAACAGTGTCGAGTGCAGGTGGTATACGTATTCCCGACAGACGTTTCAACGAAATTAGACCGCCAAAGGCAGAGCGGGCCTGACAGATGCCGCAATACTTCCGGCAACGCACACAGGATAAGCATGAAAACGAGAATGAATCTTGTACGAATGGTCGCTATGGCGCTGATGCTCCTCAGCGCCACGATGGCGATGGCACAGCAGGCCGGGGAAGCGGATCATGCGACTCCTTCGAGACCGAAAGGCCCATGCGACATCTACGCGGCCGCCGGCGATTCCTGCGTGGCCGCCCACAGCACCACGCGCGCGCTTTACGCGTCCTACAACGGCCCGCTGTACCAGGTGCTTCGCCAGTCCGACGGCAAGACCCTCGACATCGGGGTTGTCCAGCCCGTCGCGTCGCCGGTGCCCGACGCGGGCGGATACGCCGACGCAGCTGCGCAGGACAAGTTTTGCGCCGGCACGTACTGCTGGATCAGCATCATCTACGACCAGTCCCCCAAGCACAACGACCTGACCCAGGCGCCTCGCGGCGGATTCAGCGGTCCGGCCATGGGCGGCTTTAACAATCTGCCTGTGGCAGACATGGCGCCGGTCACGATCATGGGCCACAAGGTTTATGGCGTATTCATTGAGCCGGGCATGGGCCTTCGCATAGACGACGCCAAGGGCACCGCGGTCGACGATCAGGCGGAGGGACAGTACTGGGTCATTAACGGCCTGCACTTCAACTCCGGCTGCTGCTTCGATTACGGCAACGCCGAGATCGACAGCCGCGACGACGACAATGGCACCATGGAGACCGCCTACTACGGCGACTCCACTCCCTGGTATCACGGCAGCCCGCCCGGCCCGTGGATCATGACCGATCAGGAGAACAATCTGGTCGGTTGCGTCAACCCCGATGGATCCAAGGGATGTGCCAACCTTCCCAGCGTCACCTGGCGATTCGTGACGGCAATGGCCAAGGGTGAGCCGCACCGATGGACCTCGATGGGCGGCGACGCGCAGCACGGCCCCCTTTCCGTCATGTTCGACGGACCGCGCGTCAATGCCACATACGACCCGATGCGCAAGCAGGGGGCTATCCTGCTGGGCAACGGCGGCGACAACAGCAACAGCTCGCAGGGCACTTTCTACGAAGGCGCAATGACTGCTGCCGGCACCTTCCCCACCGACGCCACCGACCAGTTGGTGCAAGACAACGTTGTGGCTGCCCACTACGATGTACCGCAGCTGAGCGTGGCGCCCGCACAAGCAACGTCCACCCCGCCAGGACTCCAAACCTTCGCACCGGGGTCGTCGCAGGAAACCACGGTGACGTTCACAAATACCACCGGTGCGCCCGTAAAGGGCATTCAGCTGAGCCTTTCTCTGCCCAGCCAATGGACCGCCGTTGTTCAAGGCACCACCGAGACGTCCAAGACCATCGCAGGCCCGGTCGCGCCGGGTGCAAGCGTGAATGCGACCTTCAAGGTCACTTCCGGGCCAGAGGCATTCAACGGCGACCTGGTCGGCAACGCCTCGTGGACAAACAGCACGAGCGGCAGCATGCAATCGGAGACCACAGCCGAGAAGCTGCGGAACGTCAGCCCTGTCAAGATCAATGAGTTCCGCATCGGATCCAGTCCTGCCAACTCCACTGACTCGTTCATCGAGCTTTACAACGCCGGCTCCGGGGACGTCGACATCTCCAACTGGACCCTGACCGAGCACCCGACCCAGCAGGCCATCTTCTCCGCGGTGAAGATCCCGGCCGGGACCAAGCTTGCCGCTCGCAGCTTCTATCTGCTGGGGCTTTCCAACTCCGGGCTGGCGGTGCCGGCGCGCGCCGGTGATACCGCTATCCATGTTCGAAGCACTGCGGGAATGTCGGTCGGAGACACGATCAGCGTCGATACCGGCTCCAACGCGGAATCCCGCAAAATCGCAAGCGTCGGCACGGCAGCCTATAGCAGTGCGACGTTGTGGCAACCGCTCCCCGACGGACCGGTAATCACGATCCCTGTGGGCTCGACCAACGTGCCTGTCACCAGCGTGGCAGGCTTCCGCGCCGGCGAGAAGATCGCCATCGGCCACGGCGCCACCTACCCTGCTGTCGCAAGGACCATCGAGCAGTACGAGGTGGCCACGGTTACCGCAGTTGGCAAGCCGGGCACGCAAGCCTACCTGGCGGCGGATGCTCCCGCCGGCTCGACCAACATCCAGGTGACGTCCGTCGCAAACATCTCGACCGGCGACAAGATCCGGCTCGACATCGACAGCGTTGGTCATGGCATCGAGACCGTCACGGTGAAGCGTGTGGGAACAAAGGCGAACCGCACAAATCTTTCCGCAAATGCCAGCGCAGGCGCCACCAATATCAAGGTTCGCAACGCAACCGGTTTCGCTGTAGGCGACAAAATCATCATCGGCACTCCCGCGAACCATGAGGCGGTCACCATCACAGCGGTCGGCACCGCGGGTTCGACAGGCACCGGCATCGACTTTACGCCCGCGCTCGGCGGCCCTCACATTGACACCGAGGGAGTAGTAGACCCGGGTACGGGCCTCGATCTGGCTGCCCCGCTCAAGTTCAACCACGCGGACAACCTTCCCTTTAGCGATGGGGGAACAGGGATCAGCTTCCAGCCAGCGACGGCCTTTGCTCATTCGAGCAACGAGCCCGTCAAGGCGCTCGGTACCGGCATCACGCTTGACCGTCCTCTGGCCCGGGAACACGCGATCGATGCGGCTGTGCGGGACACAGCGGTCAAGACTGCGGGCTATCAGGGGCGACCCGAGCCCAACCAGTGGTTTGGCGGCCCCGAACTTACTACCGAAGCCGTGGCCTTCGGAAGAACAACGATTTCCCTCAGAGAGGGCAGCATGGTGCTTCGCGACCCCTCCGGGCTGGTTGTCGACAGCCTCAACTACGGCGGCCTGGTCGACCCGTGGGCGGCGGAGGGTTACCAGGCGACCTCTGGATCAACTGAAAGTGGCTGCTACGTGCCTGCGCCCGGTGCGGCCGCAGGCTTTGTGCCGGTCGCTTCAGCGGCAGGCTCTACAAACACCAGCGCGGGGCGCCTTCCCGACGGCATTGACACCGGCAGCAACTGCCGCGACTTCCTCACTCAGGCCGCTGCCACTTTGTCGGTTCCTTCATCCGCCGGCGCGACCAACATCAAAGTCACAAGCGTGGCAGGGTTTGATGCCGGCGAGAAGATCATGATTGATACCGGCGACGGACATGGAAACCGCCGTCATTGCGACGGTTGGGACAGCAGGCGCCACCACCGTGGGTACCGCTACCGAAACCGGCGCAACCGTTATCCCCGTCGCAACCGGGATTGGTTTCAGCGAAGGCCAGACCATCACCATTGACTCAGGCGCAAACGCCGATACGGCGGTTGTCGCGTCCGTCAGGAGGTTCGGCGCCTCCACGATCACTGTCAGCGCACCGCTCACGCATGCCCACGCGGCAGGCGCACAGGTCTCCGGCACCGGCATCACGCTGACCTCCGGCTTGACCCGCGCGCATGCCAGCGGGGCGCAAGTCACCGACAACGATCCCACGCCCGGCGCGCCCAACCACTATCACAGGGGAGCCCCTTAAGACGCACGACGAACTCGGGCGGGGCGGCAGTGCGTCCAGGAGTTAGTCTTTCATCAGGAGATCACTCGTTGAACCACCCCGCCTCTGCGCCGATCACTATTCTGTTGGCGGCCATTTGTGTCGCGCCGGCTTGCGCAAGCCCTGGGGATCTTCTGGTGCAAACGGGTCTGCCGGGCGCCTATTGGATTTCACCGAACGGGATTGCGCCGGAAGATGGCGACGAATCACCCGCGCTGGTAGCCACAGGGGACTTCAACCGGGACGGAATTGCCGACATGGTGCAGGTGACGCCCCCTCACGGCAAAGGCTCCGGTCCTCATTTTCTTACCATCCTGCTGGGACAAGGGGATGGCACTTTCAAAACTGCAGCTTCGCATAGCCTGATCGGCGAACCCCGAGCATTGGTTGTCGGCGACTTCAATCACGACGGCAACCCCGACGTGATCCTCGGCGATGGCGATGGCCGGCTCCTGGAGTTCCTGGGCGACGGCAAGGGCGATGTGACAGGTGCTGCAGACATTGCAAGGCTGGGGTCGATTGTATCGATCGCGACCGGCCGCTTCACCCGCAATGGCAATCTTGACATCGTCGTCTCTGACTTTGTCTCGAATTCTGCTGCGGTCTTTCTCGGTGCCGGCGATGGTTCGTTCCGCTTCACATGGTCGTTCCCTTTGCCCAAACAGGGAACGGCCTTTCACCTCGCTACAGCGGATTTCAACCGGGACGGACTGAGTGATGTCGCCATCACCACCAGCGAGGACGATAATTACGAAGTCATGCTCAGTAACGGAAACGGCACGTTCACTTACGCCCCCGACCTCAGCCACCTCAGGGACCCCAACTCGTATTGTCCTTCCTGACCAATGCCTGCATCATTTACGCTGCATGCAAAGGAAGAAGGTATCGTCCAGGTTACGCAAAGAGGTCTCTGTCGAATGGGTTTATTCAGGCTTGCCGTGGTTCTTGTCGCAGCTGCAATTCTCAGTGAATGCGCCGGATCTCGTGTTTTAGCTGCTCAGGAGTTAGACTCCGCCAGGCTGGTCCATCCATCGACCGACAGTTGGCCAATCTATCACGGAGACTATTCCGGCGAACGTCACAGCCGGCTCACCCAGATCGCGCCATCCAATGTAGGTTCGCTGGGTCTTGCGTGGGCGTTTCAGACCAATCAGACCGCCGCGATCAAGTCTTCTCCCCTGCTCGTCGACGGAATCCTTTACTTTACGGTCCCCGACAATATCTGGGCAGTGGACGCGCGCTCCGGCCACATGGTGTGGCACTTCAATCATCCGACCACCGAGGGCGATCACATCGGCCATCGCGGCGTGGCCATGTACAAAGGCTGGCTTTACTTCACCACCCCCGACGCCCACCTGCTTTCGCTTAACGCCAAAGACGGCAGCCTTCGCTGGGACCGAGTGATCGCCGACGTGAAGCAGGGGTACTGGTCCACCATGGCGCCGCTGGTGGTGAAGGACCACGTGATCGTCGGAGTGGGCGGCGACCTCGATAACATTCCCGGCCTGCTTCGGTCATTCGATCCGGACACCGGCGCAGTTGCAGTGGCAATGGCTTGCGACTCCTCCTCCCGGCACGCCCAACGCCACCACCGGCGGCATGACGTGGATGACCGGCACCTATGATCCCGGCCTCAATCTTGTCTACTGGGGCACCGGAAATCCGACCCCCGTCTTGAACGGCACCGTGCGGCCGGGAGACAACACCTGGACGTGCAGCATCGTGGCGCTCAATCCCGACACCGGTAAGCTGGCCTGGGGATTCTCCGCGTCTCCGCACGATACGCATGATTGGGATGCCGTGGAAACGCCGGTCCTGGTCGACGCGAACTTTCACGGCAAGCCGACCAAGATGCTCATGCAGAGCTCGCGCAACGGCTACTTCTTTGTCCTCGACCGCACCAACGGCAAGAGCCTGCTGACCACTCCGTACGGACCAACCAACTGGGCCCTGGGAATCGACAAGGAGGGACGTCCGATCCCAATCCCGACAAGGAGCCCAAGCGCGATGGAAGGTTCATTGCTCCCGACGAAGGCGGCTTGACCAACTACCGTTCGCCCAGCTTCGATCCCAAGACCGGCTTGTTCATCGTCGACGCGCATCCCAGCTACAGCATCTACTTTGCCAAGCCGGAGGATGGCGCATATGGTTGGGCGGGCGCCGACTATGGACTCTGGGGCAAGGGCGTCATTGAAGCCATCGATTATCAATCGGGCAAGATCCGCTGGAGTCACGACGTGGGGCAGGGCGGCTCCGGCGCCGGTGTCCTCACCACGGATGCGGGACTGACATTCACGGGCGACTCCACCGGAAACATCCTTGCCCTGTCCACGGCCGACGGCAAGACCCTGTGGCACGCCGGCACTGGAGCGGACATGCAGACCTCTCCGATCACCTACGAACTCGATGGGCGCCAGTATGTCGTGAGCGGCAGCGGGAGCGTCATGTTTGCCTGGGCGCTTCCTCTCGCTCGCCGCGCTCCCTAGTAGGTAGCCCGTCCTCCGCTCAGATCAAACACCGCCGCAGTCGTGAACGAGTTCTCTTCCGAGACCAGCCAGGCCACCATCGCGCTGACCTCGTCGACCTCAAGAAATCGCCCCCGAGGTATCCTGCTCAGCATGTAGTCAATATGTTCCTTCGACATCTGCTCGAAGATACGCGTGCGGGCCGCTGCAGGAGTCACGCAGTTCACCGCTATATTGTGACCGGCGGTCTCTTTGCCAAGGGACTTCGTCAACGCAATCACACCGGCTTTTGAAGCGCTGTATGCCGACGCATTGGGATTGCCCTCCTTGCCCGCGATGGAAGCCACATTCACGATGCGTCCATAGTTTTGCCGCAGCATGTGCGGCACAACTGCCCGGCAGCAGTGATACACGCCCAGCAGATTGACGTTGATAACGTGATGCCATGCCTCAACCGGGTACTCCCAGGTTGTGTGGTTGGGCCCGGCAATACCGGCATTCGCCACCAGTATGTCGATCGTTCGATGCTTGTCGAGCGTCGCAGCAACCGCGCGTTCCACTGAGGTCGCATCGGAAACGTCCACCCGTTCGCCGGAAAAGCGGCCTTTTCCAGCCAGTTGCGAGAGAGATGATTCCAGCATCTCCGGGTCACAATCCCAGATCGAGACCGATGCGCCAGATGCCAACAGGCGGGTTGCGACCGCGAAGCCGATCCCCTGAGCGCCGCCCGTTACCACTGCGTGGCGATTGTTCAAATCGATTTGGTTCATTCATCCCTCGCGGCGCTGAAATCAAGGCCGAGCCCGTGGGTTACCTCGGTTTTGCTTTGACTCATGTTACAGCGCCGGACAAAGGCTCGCATCTCCCGTGGCGGGGCGACGATTTTCGGTTAGTCGAGAGCCTGTCGAATCGAACTCGCGAATCAGCAGAAACTTTCCTTTCCTGTTTAGCCTGCGAAATCGCAGTGGAAAACGCCTGGCGAGCCGATTTCAGCCCGCTCCGTTTACCATGCAAGTTGTGCTTCGCGGCACCAGGATCCTATGCAACCAGAAACCGATCATTCGACGCCTCCGCCTCCCCCTTTGCATTTCACGCAACACTTCACCCAGGCCGTCGACTATGCCCGGCACCTGCACATTGAGCGGCGCAAGGGAACCGGCATTCCCGCCATGGCGCACCTGCTCGGCGTCGCCTCGCTGGTCATGGGAGAGGCCGGTCACACGGCCTTTCCCGTCACCGAGGATATGGTCGTCGCCGCACTGCTTCATGACGCCGTCGAAGATCATGGCGGCGCCGTGCGCCTTGAAGACATCCGGCACAACTTCGGCGCCAACGTGGCGCGCATGGTCGAAGGCCTCTCCGACACCCTGGTTGAGGATGCCGGCCAGAAGGAACCATGGCTGGAGCGCAAGCAGGCCTACATTGAACGCCTGCGTCACGAACCGGCCGATGTTCGTCTCATCTCCGCCGCCGACAAGCTCTACAACGCGCGCTCAATCCTTGAGGAATACCGCGTCATCGGAGCTCAAGTCTGGAACCGCTTCAAGCGCGGCCGTGATGAGCAGATCTGGTACTTCAAAACCGTCCTCGACGTCTTTCATGCCTCGGCACATACACCGATCGTCGACGAACTCGAACGCGTGGTCCTCGAACTTGAGCGGATCACCGCCACTGACCCGCGCTAACTGCGGTGGCCGCCGCCCCGATCGCATAGACGGCAAAGCGCAGGCCCAAACGATGCCTCAAGCCAATGGCCGCCGACCGGGCCACACAACACTGGGAGCCAAAATGAACAATGCGTATACCGGCCGCCGCCGATTTCTGAAAAACGCCGGAATGATGGGGTCGATGGCCATGATGACGGGATTGCCAAACTCCGCCATGTCTTCGGGCCGGTTCAGCGGAAGCGTCATTGAAGATGCGGTCCTGCCTGCCCAGGCCGAGGACTCGCCCAGATACCACATCAAGTTTTCGGTTTGCGGCATGAGCCATGACCACATCTATGGCATGGTTGGCGCCATCCAGCGCGGCGGTGGTCAGCTCGTCTCGGCCTGGGGCAGCGAGCCCGATAAACTCGCAGCCTTCTCCAAACGCTTTCCCGACGTAAAGATCGTCAAGACCCAGGACGAGATCCTCAACGATCCCTCCACCCAGCTTGTACTCAGCTCGCAGATCGCCAGCGAACGCGCCCCGCTCGGCATTCGCGTCATGCATCATGGCAAGGACTATCTCTCCGACAAGCCCGGCGTCACCACCCTTGAACAACTCGCCGACGTGCGCAAGGCCATTGTCGAAACGAAGCGCATCTACGCCATCCTGTACAGCGAACGCCTCGAAGTGAAGGCTGCCGTCTATGCCGGCATTCTCGTTCAGCAGGGCGCCATCGGCAAAGTCATTCAGACCATCAACATCGCACCGCACCAGGTGATCCAGGGGCGCGGCGATGCCGGCGGCGGATCGGCGCGTCCCGACTGGTTCTGGAACCCCGACCTGTATGGCGGAATCCTCTGCGACATCGGCTCCCACCAGGTCGACCAGTTTCTTTTCTATACCGGATCGAAGCAGGCGGAGGTCGTCGCGTCCCAGATCGCCAATGTGCGCCATCCCGAGCATCCGCGCTTCCAGGACTTCGGCGACATGGTGCTGCGCGGCGACCGCGGCTTAGGCTATGTGCGCCTCGACTGGTTCACTCCCGACGGGCTCGGCACCTGGGGCGATGGGCGTCTCTTCATCCTCGGCACCGATGGGTACATTGAGGTGCGAAAATATACAAACGTTGCGGTCAGCAAGCAGGGCAACAATCTCTTCCTGGTCGACGGCAAGCAGGCCCGCTACATCGATTGCAACAATATGCCTCTCCCGTTTGGCCCCGAGTTCGTTGCCGATGTCGTCAATCGCACCCACATCGCCCAGGATCAGGATGCCTGCCTGCTGGCCGCCGAACTCGTCATCCACGCCCAGCGCAATGCCAGACTGGTCACTCTGAAAGACTGAGAACGTCGAACAGAAGTAGGAACGAATCAGGCAGACTTTGAGCAGCTTTGAATTCTCCTCAACGGAGGAAGCACATGGGAATTACGCGACGCGACGTCATAGTCGGATTAGCGGCCATGCCCGGCGCCCTTCAAGCCCTCGCGGCGAATGACGGCGATGCCCACATCATGGGCCCAACTGTCTTCAACTGGAACGATATGAAGCCGGTCAAAACTGCTACTGGCGAGGTTCGTTCTCTCTGCAAAAGCCCCACAGCCACGGTCGATCAGCTGGAGATGCACGTCACCACGCTGAACCCTGGAATGACCTCGCACCCTCCCCACCGTCACGTGAATGAAGAGTTGATCATCCTGCGCGAAGGCGAATGCGAGACGCTCTCCAACGGCAGCTGGATCAAGGTCGGACCCGGTTCAGTGGTCTTCAATGCCTCCAACAGTTTGCACTGCATTCGGAATGTTGGTGCGACTCCAGCCACCTACCACGTGATCAACTGGAGCCCCAACAAGGAAAAAACTGCCGCCGGTTAGGCTAAGCCAAACCCTGGATCGTGCGTCCGTGGCCGCAACATGGACGGTGCTAAGCCCTACAGTGTATCGTCTTTGCGGAGTGTGACATGCGCCACCTCGACTGCCGCTTATTCCGCGCTGCAGCATCGCATCCTTCTTCCCCGAGCGTGAAAACCGCCATCCAACCAGCAAGAGCTGTTCTTTCCAGCCATGCACCAGCCGCCAGGAGTTGCGCGTGAAAGGGTTGAACTTCGAACTGGGCGAGTCGATTGCCATGCTTCGCGACACCGTCCACCGCTTCGCCGCGGATGAAATCGCTCCCATCGCTGCGCAGGTCGATCGCGAAAACCAGTTTCCCCGCGCCATCTGGCGCAAACTGGGCGACCTCGGCCTGCTCGGCATCACCGTCGACGAGGACTATGGCGGCGCCGATCTCGGCTACCTCGCCCACGTCGTCGCCATGGAAGAGATCTCGCGCGCCTCCGCGTCCATCGGCCTGTCCTACGGCGCCCACTCCAACCTCTGCGTCAATCAACTCGGCAAAAACGGCACCCAGGCGCAGAAGCGCAAATACCTTCCCCCGCTCATCAGCGGCGAACACGTCGGCGCGCTCGCCATGTCCGAGACCGAGGCCGGCTCCGACGTCGTCAGCATGCGCCTTCGCGCCGACAAGCGCGACGGCT
Source organism: uncultured Acidobacteriaceae bacterium (assembly GCA_963737665.1). Lineage (GTDB taxonomy): Bacteria > Acidobacteriota > Terriglobia > Terriglobales > Acidobacteriaceae > Telmatobacter. The sequence goes on along the minus strand of CAVTTW010000005.1, from coordinate 578,098 downwards.
ACTTCCTCCTCAACGGCAGCAAGATGTGGATCACCAACGGCCCCGAAGCCGATACCCTGATCGTCTACGCCAAGACCGACCCGGCCGGCGCCTCACGCGGCATCACTGCGTTCATCGTCGAGCGCGGCTTCGAAGGCTTCTCCACCTCGCAAAAACTCGACAAGCTGGGCATGCGCGGCTCCAGCACCTGCGAACTCGTCTTTCACGACTGCCGGGTTCCCGAAGAAAATGTCCTCGGCCGCGTGGGCGGCGGCGCCCGCGTGCTCATGTCCGGACTCGACTACGAGCGCCTCGTCCTCTGCGGCGGCCCGCTCGGCATCATGGCCGCCTGCCTCGATGTGGTCGTGCCCTACGTCCATCAGCGCAAGCAGTTCGGCAAGCCCATCGGCGAATTCCAGTTGATGCAGGGCAAACTCGCCGACATGTACGTCGCCTATCATGCCTGCCGCGCTTACGTGTACGCCGTCGCGCAGGCCTGCGATCGCGGCGAAGCAGTGCGCAAGGATGCGGCCGGCGCCATCCTCTACTCCGCCGAAAAGGCGACATGGATGGCCGGCCAGGCCATTCAGGCCCTGGGCGGCAACGGCTACATCAACGACCATCCCACCGGCCGCCTGTGGCGCGATGCCAAGCTGTTTGAGATCGGCGCGGGCACCTCCGAAATCCGCCGCATGTTGATCGGACGCGAGCTCTTCAAGGAAACTACGTAGCATGCCACCGGAGCAGCGCGCGACATGAGCGTCATCGCCTCTCAAATCCAGACCCGCAGCGACGACTTCCGCGCCAACGCGGAGCGCATGCAGGCCCTTGTTGCCGAGCTGCGCGACAAGACCGCCCACGCCGCTCTCGGCGGCTCGCCGGCAGCACGCAAAAAATACAAGTCCCGCGGCAAGCTCTTCGTTCGCGAGCGCATCGATCTGCTTCTCGATCCCGGCACGCCCTTTCTCGAACTCTCCCCGCTCGCGGCTAACGGACTCTATGGTGGCGACGTGTCCAGCGCCGGCATCGTTACCGGCATCGGCCGCATCAGCGGCCAGGAGTGCGTCATCGTCGCCAATGACGCCACCGTCAAAGGCGGCACCTACTTCCCGCTCACGGTCAAGAAGCATCTCCGCGCGCAGCAGATCGCCCTTGAAAACAATCTGCCCTGCGTCTACCTGGTCGACTCCGGCGGCGCCTTTCTTCCCATGCAGGACGAGGTCTTTCCCGACCGCGACCACTTCGGCGCCATCTTCAACAACCAGGCCAACCTCTCCGCCAAAGGCATCACCCAGATCGCCTGCGTCATGGGTTCCTGCACCGCCGGCGGCGCCTACATCCCGGCCATGTCCGACGAATCCATCATCGTCAAGGACCAGGGCACCATCTTTCTCGGCGGCCCGCCGCTGGTCAAAGCCGCCACCGGCGAAGAAGTCACCGCCGAAGAACTGGGCGGCGCCGATGTGCACACCCGCATCTCCGGCGTGGCCGACTACCTTGCCGAAAACGATGCGCACGCCCTCGCGCTGGTGCGCACCATCGTCGCCAATCTCAACCGGCCCGCGCCGCCTCGTCCCGCATCTACGCCGGAAGATCCCCTTTACGATCCCACCGAACTCTACGGCATTGTTCCCGCCGACACGCGCAAGCCCTACGATGTCCGCGAAGTCATCGCCCGCCTCGTCGATGGCAGCCGCCTCGATGAATTCAAGCAGCGCTATGGCGCCACTCTCGTAACCGGCTTCGCGCATATCTGCGGCTATCCCGTCGGCATCATCGCCAACAACGGCATCCTGTTCTCCGAGTCCGCACTCAAAGGAGCGCACTTCATCGAACTCTGCGCGCAGCGCGGCGTTCCGCTCATCTTTCTGCAAAACATCTCCGGCTTCATGGTCGGCCGCAAGTACGAGAACGGCGGCATCGCCAAGGACGGCGCCAAAATGGTCATGGCCGTTGCCTGCGCGCGCGTCCCCAAGTTCACTGTGCTCATCGGCGGCAGCTTCGGGGCAGGGAACTACGGCATGTGCGGCCGCGCCTTCTCGCCGCGCTTCCTCTGGACCTGGCCCAACGCGCGCATCTCCGTCATGGGCGGCGAACAGGCCGCCAACGTCCTCGCCCGCGTCCGCCGCGATGCCCTTGAAGCCGACGGCAAGCAGTGGAGCATCGAACAGGAAGAGGAGTTCAAGGCCCCCATTCGCACCCAGTATGAAGAACAGGGCAACCCCTACTACGCGACGGCGCGGCTTTGGGATGACGGCATCGTCGATCCGCTTCACACCCGCCGCGTGCTCGCCCTTGGCCTCGCCGCCGCGAGTAACGCGCCCGTCGAGCCCACCCGCTTCGGCGTATTCCGCATGTGAGACCTGCTATGTCACCCCGCACCGTCGAAATCGAAACCGCCAACGCCGTCGCTACCGTCTGGATGAACCGGCCCGCGCACCACAACGCGCTCAATGAGGCCATGATCGAGGAAATCACCGACGCGTTCCTCACCCTCGCTCAGGTCGATTCGGTACGCGTCATCGTCCTCAGCGGCCGCGGCAAAAGCTTCTCCGCGGGCGCCGATATCGAATCGATGAAGCACCAGGGCGCCGCCTCTCTCGAATCGAACCTCGCCAATGCGCGCGCACTTGCGGCGATGTTTCGCATCATCGCCGACTCGCCCAAACCAACCATCGCTCGCGTCAATGGAGCCGCGATCGGCGGCGGCTTCGGCCTCGTTGCCGCCTGCGATATCGCTCTGGCTTCAAGTACCGCGGTGTTCGCCACCTCCGAGGTTCGCCTTGGCCTGATTCCATCGACCATCGCACCCTATGTTCTCCGCGCCATCGGTCCACGCCAGGCGCGCCGCCTCTTCCAGACCGCCGAACGCATCGATGCCGCGCAGGCGCAAAAAATTGGCCTCGTCCACGAAGCGGTCGCTCCCGAACAGCTTGACCATCGTATACATGCCGTCGCAGAGTACCTTCTCGCCGGTGCCCCGCTTGCCCAGTCCGCCGCAAAGGACCTGATTCAAGCCGTTGCGAACCAACCCGTCACTGCTGAGCTGATCGAAGACACCGCCCAGCGCATCGCCAACATCCGCTCCGAACCGGAAGCGCGCGAGGGCCTCACCGCCTTCCTCGAAAAACGCCCCGCCGCCTGGGTGCCGCAAAAGCCATGAGCGCCCTGTTCAAGACCGTCCTCATCGCCAACCGCGGCGAAATCGCCTGCCGCATCATTGCCACCTGCCGCAAACTCGGCATTCGCACCGTTGCCGTCTACTCCGACGCCGACGCCAACAGCCGCCATGTGCGTCTGGCCGACGTGGCTGTGCGCATCGGTCCACCCCCCGCGCGCGAGAGCTATCTCGACATCGAGCGCATCCTTGATGCTGCGCGAAAGACTCACGCCGCAGGCCATTCATCCCGGCTACGGATTCCTCGCCGAAAACGCCGCCTTCGCCGACGCCTGCACCGCCGCGGGTATTCGTCTTCATCGGGCCGCCATCGAGTGCCATTCGCGCCATGGGTTCCAAGGCCGCGGCCAAGGCCCTCATGCGCCAGGCCGGCGTGCCCTTGACTCCCGGATACGAGGGCCCCGATCAATCTCCGCAGTTTCTCGAACAGCAGGCGGATGCCATCGGCTACCCAGTCATGATCAAAGCCAACGCCGGCGGTGGCGGCAAGGGCATGCGCCGCGTTGATGCGAGGGAGCAGTTCCTGTCCGCGCTAGCCTCCTGCAAGCGCGAAGCCGCCGCGGCGTTCGGCGACGACTCCGTCCTGCTCGAGAAATGCATCGTGCAGCCGCGCCACGTCGAAGTGCAGGTCTTCGCCGACACCCACGGCAACGTCGTCAGCCTCTTTGAGCGCGACTGCTCCGTGCAGCGGCGCCATCAAAAGGTCATCGAAGAAGCTCCCGCCCCGCTCATCACGCCCCAGCAGCGCGAAGCCCTCGGCAACGCCGCGCGCGAAGCCGCACGCGCCGTCGGCTATGTCGGCGCTGGCACTGTCGAATTCCTGCTTGATCGCGCCGGCGGCCTTCACTTCATGGAGATGAACACCCGCCTTCAGGTGGAGCACCCCGTCACCGAAATGATCACCGGCCTCGATCTCGTCGAGTGGCAATTGCGCATCGCCGCCGGCGAGCCGCTTCCGCTCACCCAGGATCAGCTCAGCCTTCACGGCCACTCCATTGAGGCTCGCATCTACGCCGAAGATCCCGCCCACGACTTCCTTCCCTCGATTGGCAAGCTGATTCATCTGCATGCGCCCGCACCGTCGCCGCACGTACGCATCGATACCGGCGTCGAACAGGGCGACACCATCACCCCGTTCTACGACCCCATGATTGCCAAGCTCATCGTGTGGGATGAAACCCGCGAACTCGCGCTCAACCGAATGAGCCGCGCGCTCGCCGACTTCCAGATCGTCGGTGTCGCCAACAACGTCGAGTTCCTGCACCGCCTGGTTACCAGTCGGATCGTTCACAACCGCCAGCCTCGACACCGATCTCATCCAGCGCGAACACAAATGGCTCACGCCGAAACCGTCCGATGCGCCGCCCCCGGCTGTAATCTTCGCCACGCTCGCCCTGCTGCAGAGTGAGCGCCACGCCGCCTTACACGCACATGACCTTTCCCCGTGGGCCACTCAGGATGGCTGGCGTCTCAACTCGACGTATCAACGCACGCTGACTCTCACCTGTCACGATCGCGAGTCACATATCAGCGTCGAGTATCGTTCTGACGGCGCTTACCGCATCGTCTTCAACAACGAGACCTATGTCGCCCGTTGCGAAGCGGTAGACGACGGCAGCATCACTGCCGTCATCAACGGTCAACGTCTCCACGCCACCGTCATTCGCGAAAAGACAAAATTTCATGTCTTCCTCGACGGCCGGCCATTCATCTTCACCTGGCATGATCCCCTCGACGTCTCCCTCGACGATGCCGCCAAAGACAGCAGCCTCCTCGCTCCCATGCCCGGCCGCGTCATCGCCCAGGTTGTCTCTGCCGGCGACCCCGTTGAAAAGGGCGCACCGCTTCTGATCCTCGAAGCCATGAAGATGGAATGCACCATCTACGCTCCCGCCGCAGGCCGCGTCGCGTCCTTCCACTTCGCCGTCGGCGACCAGGTTACGGAAGGCGCCGAGTTGCTGCACTTCGACCGCGAGCCTTCCGCAAAGGATGCCGAGCTGACATGGCACTCCCCCATCACGTGCGCATCGTCGAGGTCGGCCCCCGCGACGGGCTGCAGAACGAGTCGCGCATTGTTCCCACCGCCACCAAGATCGAATTCATCCGCCTGCTCGCTGCCGCCGGCCTTCAGGCCATCGAAGCCACCGCCTTCGTCTCGCCCAGGTGGGTTCCGCAGATGGCCGATCATGCCGAGGTCCTGCGCGCGTTGCCCCGTGACAGTGCCGTTACCTATCCGGTCCTCGTGCCCAATCTGCGCGGCTTCGAGGCGGCTGTGGCCGCCGGCGCAACCGAGATCGCCGTCTTCGCCGCCGCCTCTGAAACCTTCTCGCAGCGCAACATCAACTGCTCCATCGCTGAAAGCCTCGACCGCTTCGAGCCCATCTTCGCCGCCGCCCGCGCCGCCAACATCAGGGTTCGCGGCTACGTCTCCTGCGTCCTTGGCTGCCCCTATGAAGGCTTCATCCCCCCCGCCCGCGTCGCCGAGGTTGCCGCCAGCCTTTATGACAGCGGCTGCTATGAAATCTCGCTGGGCGACACCATCGGCGTTGGCACTCCGGCGCGCACGCAGGCCGCTGATCGAAGCCGTCGCGCCCGCGCGTCCCGATCGACACGCTGGCCGGCCATTTTCACGACACCTACGGCCAGGCGCTCGCCAACATTCTTGCCTCACTCACCATGGGCGTGCACGTCTTCGATGCCTCCGTGAGCGGACTCGGCGGATGCCCTTACGCCCCAGGAGCCGCGGGCAACGTTGCCACAGAAGACCTGCTCTACATGCTCAATGGCATGGGCATCGAAACCGGCGTCGACCTCGACCGGCTTATCGCCGCGGGCGCCTTCATCTGTGAAAAGCTCGACAGACCAACGCAATCCCGCGTGGCCCGCGCGCGCCAGTCAGCCAACGCCTGCTCCACTTCCGATACAATCACGCCACAATCCGGGCCTCGGTCTTAGCCTCGACCTCTGCGCAGCTCACATCGGGAGCCAACTCCACCAGCTTCAAACCCGCGGCCGTCACATCCAGCACCGCACAGGTCAGAGATGATGCGGTTCACCACGCCCGCTCCCGTCAGCGGCAGTTTGCACGCGTGCAGAATCTTGGGCTCGCCATCTTTTGACGTATGCTCCATCAGCACCACCACGCGCTGCACGCCTGCCACCAGGTCCATCGCGCCGCCCATCCCCTTGATCATCTTTCCGGGAATCATCCAGTTGGCCAGGTCGCCGCGCTCTGAAACCTGCATCGCGCCCAGAATCGCCAGGTCGATGTGCCCGCCCCGAATCATCGCAAACGAATCGGCGCTCGAAAAGAAGCTGGCTCCCGGCAGCGCCGTCACCGTCTGCTTGCCGGCATTGATCAAATCGGCATCCACGTCTTCCTCAAACGGAAAAGGCCCGATCCCCAGCAGCCCATTCTCCGACTGCAGCGTCACATGCACATCGCGCGGAATGTAATTGGCCACCAGCGTCGGTATCCCGATGCCGAGGTTGACATAGTAGCCGTCGCGCAATTCCAGCGCCGCCCGCTGCGCCATCTGTTCCCGGCTCCATGCCATACGCCTCTGCCTTTCCGCGAATGCCTTCCGTCTCAGTGATTCCGTACGGTGCGATGCTCGATGCGCTTCTCCGCCGCAGGACTGTGCACAATCCGCTGCACGTAGATCCCCGGCGTATGCACCTGGTCGGGATCGAGATCGCCGGTCTCGACCAGCACCTCTACTTCTGCAACCGTCACCCGCCCGCACGTCGCCGCCACGGGATTGAAATTCCGCGCCGTCTTGCGATAGATCAGGTTGCCGCTGGTATCGCCCTTCCACGCCTTTACCAGCGACAGGTCGGCGCGAATGCCGCGCTCCAGAATATACGCATGGCCGTCGAAGACGCGATGTTCCTTGCCCTCCGCGACCGCCGTTCCGACCCCGGCGCGCGTGAAAAATCCCGGAATTCCTGCCCCACCGGCGCGCATTCGCTCCGCCAGCGTACCCTGCGGACAAAATTCGATCTCCAGTGCCCCCGACAAAAACTGCCTCTCGAATTCGCGGTTCTCCCCCACGTAGCTGGAGATCATCTTGCGAATCTGCCGCGTCTCCAGCAGCAGCCCCAGCCCCCAGCCATCCACACCGGCATTGTTGCTGGCCACCGTCAAGTTCTTCTTCCCCGTATCCCGCAACGCGACAATCAGCGCCTCTGGAATTCCGCACAGCCCGAACCCTCCCACCGCGATCGTCATCCCGTCTTCAACGACGCCGTCCAATGCCGTCCGCGCATCCGGATACACCTTTGAGATTGCCAAGCGATGGCCGCCCCTTCGATCGAATGAGGGTGCCGCGACACCCGCACAGTAGTATGCGAGCCGGCACTGCCACAGCGCAACCTCGCAACCCGCTTCGTTGAGTCTGCGCCCGCGCCCCTGCTACAACTGAAACCAGTCATGTGTGGACGCTATTACCGACGATCCGATAAGCAGCAACTCGCCGAAGCTTTCCGCCTCGGCCTGCCCACCAGCTTCGAAATCATTCCCTCTTACAACGTCGCGCCGCAGACCTTCCAGCCCATCGTCTGCCTCAACCCCGACACCCTCGAGCGCGAACTGTACCAGATGCGCTGGGGCCTGGTGCCCTATTGGGCGAAAGACAGCAAGATCGCCTACAGCACCATCAACGCCAAGGCTGAAACTCTCACCACCAGCCCCGCCTTCCGCGAACCCCTCAAACGCCGCCGTTGCCTGGTCCCCGTCGACGGATTCTATGAGTGGGAAACCATCACCGCGAAGATCAAGCAGCCCTACGCCATCGCGCTGACCGGCGGCTCGCTCTTTGCTCTCGCCGGTCTCTGGGATACCTGGCGCGACAAGGCCACCGGACAGAAGCTCGCCACCTTCACCATCATCACCACCGACCCCAACCCGCTCATGGAGCCCTTTCACGACCGCATGCCCGTCATTCTCACGGCCGCAGATTACGATCGCTGGCTGGCTCCCGCCGACCCCGCCCATCTTCCCATCGACCTGCTCCGCCCCTTTCCCGAAGACAAAATGGTGACGTGGAAAGTCTCGACCGCGGTCGGCAACGTCAAAAACGATGAGCCCGGACTGATTGTGCCCATTTGATCGTTCCAATACGACCCGCCGGGACTATCCCACCATCCGGCCCGCTCAACTTGCCACGCGCGCTTAGGGCATAGATACTTCCAACAACCCCTTTTTGCGGGTTTCATCTCTTTTGCCGCGGGTAAATTGCCTTGGAACGTACGCTTTATAAAGCACGCCTGGAACGCAAGGTGTGCATCTCAGAGTCGGCGCAGTGCTACCACTTCAACTTCGTCATCGATGAATTGGAGAGCTTTCCATTCATCGCCGGCCAGTTCATCTCCACCATAGCCCCCGACCCAAACGGCAAGCAGCAGACGCGCGCCTACTCCATCGCCTCGGCGGCCAACGCCAACCGTTTCGATCTGTGCGTCAACCGCGTCGAAGGCGGATTCTTCTCCAACCACCTCGCCGATCTCACCGATCTGCCCCCCGGCGGCTTCGTTCGCGTCCACGGCCCGCACGGCCACTTCATCCTCAAGACGCCGGTCACCGACTCCATCTTCATCTCCACCGGCACCGGCATCGCTCCCATGCGCGGTTTTGCCCAGTGGCTGTTCCCTGAAGATGGTCCCGATCGCAGCGAAGGGCGCGAAATCTGGATGGTCTATGGCACACGTCACGAAAGCGAACTCTACTACCGCGAAGAGTTTGAAGCGCTGGCCGAACGCAAGCCCAACTTCCACTACCTCCCCACTCTCAGCCGCGCCGACGACAGCTGGACCGGCCTGCGCGGTTACGTGCAGGAACACGTCTCCCGCATCGTCGAGGAGCGCGCCGCCCGCCTCGGCATCGATCTGCCGCTGCCGCCGATCGACCCGGCCACACCCGCCAGCGAACTGCGCTTCGACATCCACGCCTATATCTGCGGCCTCAATAACATGGTGGCCGGGGTCCGCGAAAAGCTCGCCGGCTACGGCTGGCACCGCAAGCAGATCATCTTCGAGCGCTACGACTGATCCCGTGTCGCGATCATGACCCGGCCACGAAGCGTATTTCCGACCGCCGCGCTTTGTCTGACCCTCGCCGCGTACGCCTCCGCCCGGATCCTTGAAATCGTCCCGTCATCCATTCCCCGAACCGCCATCGTGGCCCTCGATGTTCTCTCCGCCATGGCCTTTGCCCTGGTTGACGGCGCCCGCCATTACCGCCTGCGTGGAATCCTCGTCTTTGCCGCCATCTGCGCCGTCATCGGCAATGCTCCTCGAAAACCTCAGCATCGCCACCGGCTTTCCCTTCGGCCATTACGAATTCCTCGCACTCATGGGGCCTAAGCTCTTCCGCGTCCCCATTCTTCTGGGGCTCGCCTACATCGGCATGGCGTACGTCTCGTGGATTCTCGGCTGCCTTATTGCGGGGAGTGATCCCTCCACGGCGCGCGGCCCGAGACGGTTAGCCGTTCCATTCATCGCCAGCTTCATCATGGTTGCCTGGGACCTGGCCCAGGACCCGGTCTGGGGAACCGTCCTGCACGGCTGGCGCTGGCGCGATGGCGGGCCTTGGTTCGGCGTGCCGGTCTCGAACTATTGCGGCTGGTACCTTACCGTCTTCCTCATCTACGTGCTCTTTGCGCTCTACCTGAGGCGCGGCAAGTCTTCCCCGCAGCCGGTTGACCGCCGGGCATGGGTCCCTCCACTGCTTTTCTATGCTCTTTGCGCCACAGGAAACGTGCTGCAGATCTTCGCCCGTCCCGATTCCCCCTCGGTTCAGGATCCAACCGGGAAACTCTGGCGCACAGCGGACATCCTGGCCGCCTCTGCCACGGTTTCCATTTTTGTGATGGGAGCCTTCGTCGCCTTCGCCGCGATCCGGCTGGCCGCGCAGGCCGCTACAGATTGAACAACTCGCGCAATCGCTTGGTCTGCGCGCGGCTTACGGGAATCTCCGTCTGTCTCTTGTCGTCCATGCGCAGTTGATAGCTCGACTTGAACCACGGCACCACTTCGCGAATGTGGTTGAGATTCACCACAAATCCCCGATGCGCGCGCCAGAACAGCCCCGGATCCAGCAGTTCCAGCAGTTCTTCAAGAGTCCGGCACTTCGACTGCCCCTCGAAGCTCTGCGTCACCACCCGGATCACGCCGTCATCGATGGCGGCATAGCAGATCTCCGCCTGGTCGACCAGCAGCAGCCGGGTCTGCGCCTGCACGATCAGCTTGGCTGGCTGATGCGAGCGCGAGGCCACCTCGGGCCGGTTCAAAAGCCGCAAAATCGCGTCGATCTGCGACTCCGGCACGGCCGCCGACCCGCCCGCCATCCGTCCCCTGGCCCGCTCCACTGCCTGTTCCACGCGCGTGCGATCAAAGGGCTTCAGCAGGTAGTCCACCGCGTTTACGTCAAACGCTCGCACCGCGTACTGGTCATAAGCGGTCGCAAACACGATCTGCGGCAACGGCTCGTCTTCGCCGCCCGGGCGGGTGCGTGCCCGCGCCTCGCTGCGTTCCTTGAGCCGCTTGATGACTGCAAATCCGTCGAGGCCCGGCATCTGCACATCCAGAAACACCAGGTCCGGATGGTGCTCCTCGATCAGGTCCACGGCTTCGATGCCGTTGGTCCCCTGCGCCACCACTTCGACGTCGCCCACCGAATCAAGCAGGTAGCGTAACTCGTCGCGCGCCAGTTGTTCGTCGTCGATGATGAGCGCGGAGAGAGTCATGCGGAAGCTTGATTGTAGGAACCGCGCCCCTGATGGTCAAACGCAGCGAATGGCCTCACACCGGCCGCGCGATCCGGAGCGCTGCGCAGTGGAAGCATTTGCAATTTAGAAACAGAGACTGGAAAGGAGGATGTCGACACCGCGTTCAGCGACCTAATCCGCCATCACCCGCAACCGCGCCGGCATCTGGTCCACTGCCAGTTCATGGCCGCACCGCGTGCAGAACTGGTCCGTGGTGCGCACCGTCCTGAAACAGTTGCCGCAACTCGCCGTAAGCTGGTAATTGCACTGCGGGCAGAAGTGAAAATCGCTCTGCACAAAGGTGCTGCACGCCGGACAGCGCGATACCAGCGGCGCCCGCAGCAGGAAGTACAGCACCGCCCCGATCCCGCCCGGCATCACAAAGCAGATCAGCATCCAGAACCGCGAACTCATCGCCCGCCGCGGCGCGTCCTTGCTCACGTAACCGACCATCAGGAAATACAGCGCCGCCAGCAATCCCCAGGACACATTGAAATAGATCCTGAAGCCAATTGGAGGGCCGGGATGATGCCGCTGCGCGGGCAGCACCATCCAGAAGTAGTACTCCACGGCCACAAAGGCCAAAATCGCAATCACAACCGACCACACCGGAATCAGCCGTGCGTCTTCGTTTACCGTAATGGATTCTGGATCACGCATATTCACTCCCTCCCCTCGGAGGGTTGGCAAAAGCTGGACTCAACTATAACCGCTATTTCGATGGACGGTCCCGATTCCCCGGAAGTTGCGCTCTTGACACAGCATTTACGGGGAGAGATTCGGAGGGAATTGCTCCAATGTCAGACACAAACATTAGGACCGGTGCCGCAGCCAACCGGCCACCACCGCTGCCGCCAGCAGCGCCGGGCACAGGATACACACCCACAGGCTGAACTGACTGGTCAGATCCCCCAGATGCTCGCCGGCTATGAGGTTATCGGCGGCCCACCAGATCAGCGGACCCACCACCAGCAGCACCACGATCGTGGCCGCGAGGGCCAGCGCCCGCACCCGCTTCCGGCCCGCCTTCTGGTCGTTCATCACGCCCTGGGACGCCATCACCACGCGGCGCGTCGAGCGCGCCACGGCGCGATCCCGATCCCCTGATCCGCCAGTCAGCGACTCGACCAGATCGCGGTGTGATTTTGTTCCGCTCTCGGATCCCTTCGCCGGACCAGCAACCATTACATCGCCTCAGTAGGCACTGCAGATGTTTTTTCTAGCTTCGGCTTGATGGCCGCCAGCCCTCGGTAGAGCCGCGACTTCACCGTCGAGAGCGGCGCGCGCGTCACCGACGCGATCTCCTGCAGCGACAATTCCTCGTGGAATCGCAGCACCAGCACTTCACGGTACAGCATGTCCACCTGCAGCAGGGCCTCCGCTATGGACTGCCGGTCCTCGAGACTGGCAAAGCGCTCAAACGGGCTCGGCTGGCTGTCCGTGATCTCGAAGCTCATCGGCCGGTCTTCGTCGTTCGAGCCCTCAAACAACTCGTCCAGACTGGCAAGAGTCCGCTTGCGGCGATAGTCGATGACCAGGTTGCGCGCGATCGTGAACAGCCACGTGTCAAACCGCGCCTTGCCGTTGAACTGCCCGCCGCGTACCAAAACCCGCATCCAGACCTCCTGGAAGAGATCCTCCGCCAGTTCCCGGCTGCTGGTCAAAAACAGCAGGTAGCGCAGCAAGCGGTGCTGGTAGCGGACGATCAGCTCGTCCAGCAGTCCCGGTTCCTGCTGCTTGAGGCCTGCGGCGATGGCAAGGTTTTCCTGTCGGACCGCTTCTTCCTGTGCGGTGGCCGAACTCGGGGTGAACAGGGACTGTACCGCTGCGAGCGCGCTCATCTTGCTCTATTAGACGACAAACCGGTTTTGAAAGCCGCGAAAAGTGAACCGATTTACTCGTTTTCGTCGCTCGTTGCCGCAGATCCGTTGCGTTTTGCCAGGTTGACCGCGTCCTCCATGGCCATCCGTACCCGTTTTTGCCGCGCTTCCGCCCCCCGGCAGTGGAAAATTCCCAGCAGATGATTGCGCCGCCGCACCCGCGTCATCGCCTCCCACCCCTCCCGGGCCGCCGGCTGGTACTGGAACGCCGCACGCAAAATCGGCGGCGTCTCCAGTTCGCCCTCCATGGTCAGCAGCAACCACTCCGCCGTCTGCTCCGCGCGCCGTTTGCGGGCCTCCTCCGATTTCGGCTCGCTTACCCACCCCCCCACATAGCGCCGCAACGACGGATTCAGCCCATCAAACCACTTCCGCAGCCCCCGTTCGGACTTGAGCGCCCGCGTCAGTTCGTCCGGAATGACCTCCGGCCGTTCCTCCACATCGGGTTCCAACCATATCTCCACCCTGTCGCCAGGACGCGCCCCGGCTCCCGCCTGCATCTTCTTGGTCACCACGATGGTGTAGCCGCCGTCCCGGGAATTCGGGCAACAGGGAAGTGCGAAACGCGAACCCGTTGATCTCGCCGCGCACCCGCCTCCCCTTCCACCCCCTGGTCACGCTCTGCGGCACGACAGGCGATAACCCAGCGCAGTTCTGTTCCTGTTGACTCCAGCACTGCTTTGAACGACTTCCCCGCCTCTGCACTCATGGTTGCTGCCCAGTATGCCGGTCTGTTCCCGTGACTGCAACCCTTAAGCCGAGGAGGGGCGCCGCGGCCAATCTTCTACACTATCTCTCATGGAAATCCTCTACGGCGTGCACGCGGTCGAAGAGGCGCTGCGGGCCGGCCGTCGCCGTTTTGACCACGTCATCGTGGCCCGCGAGCGCCAGGACGACCGCCTTACCCGGCTGGTCGCCGAGTGCCGGCAGGCCGGGGTGCGCGTCCGCCAGGAAGCCCGCGACCAGCTTACCCAAATGGCCGGAACCGCCGGCCACCAGGGCGTGGTCGCCCTCGTCCGCCCCCAGGAATTCCTCACCATCGAAGACCTCTTCGAACCGCCGGCCTCTTCCTCCCAGCGCACGCCTTCTCCTCGCCCTCGATGGCGTCGAAGATCCCCAGAATCTCGGCGCCCTGCTCCGTGTGGCCGACGGCGCCGGCGTGGATGGCGTGATCCTCACCGAGCGCCGCTCCGCGCCCCTCAGCCCCGTCGCCGTCAAGGCCAGTGCCGGGGCCGCCGAACACCTCCGCATCGCCCGCGTGGTCAACCTCGTCCGCGCCCTCGAAGAGCTCAAACGGCAGAATCTCTGGATCATCGGCCTCGATGAACGCGGAACTTCCGACTACGACCGGTTCGACTTCACCGGCGACTGCGTTCTGGTGCTGGGCCGCGAAGGAGCCGGCCTCCACGACCTCGTCCGCCGCACCTGCGACCACCTCCTGCGCATCCCCATGGCCGGAGGCGTCAGCTCGCTCAATGTCTGCCGCAGCCGGCGCCGTCGTTCTTTACGAAGCCTTTCGCCAGCGCCGCGCCGCCGCCGCATGCTCTCCCCAGGGCCGCCGTCGCGTCCAAACCGGCAAAACAGAAAGGCCTGGGTTCATGAAGTTCCGGCACGCGCTCTGCTCCATCGGTCCAATATTCCTCATCTGTCTCGGTATCGCCCCGGTTCCAGCCCAGTCCACCGGTCCTGCCGCTCCCGTCCAGCAACAGACCACATCGCCCAAGCCCCAGCCAGCACCCGACACCACTCCCGCCAGTCCGCCCAGCGGCCAAGTCATCTTCTCCCGCTCGACTGACGAGAACGGCCAGACCACAACTCAGGCAAACCCGGTCAAGCCTCCGCAGATGGTCTCCGCGCCAACAGCCGAAGACGCCGAACGCCAGGCTGTGACTTATCACCAGCTTTGATATGGACGTCCACCTGCACCCCGCCGCCCACCAGATCGCGGTTCGCGCCCTGCTCACCGTGCGCAATGACGGCAAAGCCCCACTCGGCCGCATTCCGCTCCAGATCTCGTCCTCGCTCAACTGGGAACGCATTCGCGTGCTCGGCAAGGACGTTACGTTTCAGGTGGCAACCCTCAACTCCGATTCCGACCACACCGGCCAACTCCACGAGGCCGCGGTGCCTCTCGCCGCAACCCCTCGCGCCCGGCGCCGACATCCAGCTCGACGTTACCTACTCCGGCGCCATCGCCCCGTCTGCGCAGCGGCTGCTGGCCATCGGCACCCCCCAGGACGTCGCTCTCCGCTCCGACTGGGACCAGATCGACACAGCGTTTACCGGCCTGCGCGGCTTTGGCAACGTGGTCTGGTATCCCGTCTCCGCCGTCCCGGTGATCCTCGGCGACGGCGCCCGCCTCTTCGACGAAATCGGCGAACACAAGCTCCGTCTCACCGGCGCCAAATTCCGCCTGCGCCTCGCGGTTGAATTTCCTCACGGTCAGCCGCCCACCAGTCGCCCTCATCAATGGCCATGCCGCGGACCTCAACGTAACCGATTCCTCCGCGACTGACCCGGAGGTTGCCGGCATCGCCACCGCCCAGCTCGACACCTCGACCCTCGGTTTCGAAGCCCCCAGCCTCTTTCTGGCCATCCGCAAGGCGCATCCCGGCCCCAACTTCACCGCCTGGACCCTCCCCGACAACGAGGTCGCCATCGACTCCTGGATCAATGCCGCCAACGACGTGACCCCGTTCCTGCAGGGCTGGCTGGGCCAGCGGCCGCGCGCCCAGCTCACCCTTCTCGACCTGCCTGATCCCCAGGACGCCCCTTACGAAACCGGCGCCCTGCTCGCCACCAGCCTTCATGAAGCCCCTGCCGACCAGTTGGACGGTGTGCTCGCTCACGCCCTGACACACGCCTGGATGCAGTCGCCCCGCGCCTGGCTCAGTGAGGGCGTAGCCCACTTTATGGGCACCCTCTGGATCGAGAAGCAGCAAGGCCGCGAAAAGGCGCTCAGCGCTCTCGAAGCCGGCCGCCAGGCTCTCGCCCTCGCCGAGCCCGTCAGCCCGGGAGAAAACCCCGGCCAGCCTCTCACCGACGCCATCTCCCCTGTCTACTACCGCACCAAGGCGACCTATGTCTTCTGGATGCTGCGCGATCTCGCCGGCGATCCGGCCCTTTCCGCCGCCTTTCGTGCCTACGATCCCGCTCAGGACGTCAACAAGGTGCCAGGCAGAACTGCCGGCCCCAGCCCATTTGAAACTCTTCTCGAACAGGCCGGCAATCGTCGCGATCTCAGTTGGTTCTTCGCCGACTGGGTCAACGCCGACAAGGGCCTGCCCGACCTGAGCGTCGACAGCGTCTATCCCTCCGCCGAGCGCGCCGGAAACTGGCTGGTCGCCGTCAACGTTGCCAACACCGGATACGCTGCCGCCGAGGTCCCCGTCATCGTCCGCACCGCCGAAACCTCGGTCACCCAGCGCCTCCGCGTCCCGGCCCGCGGCAAAGCCGTCCAGCGTATCCTCATCCAGGGCAAACCTACCGAAGTTCAGGTCAACGACGGCACCGTCCCCGAAGCCCAGGCCAGCGTCCACATCACCAGCCTCGACCAGCCCGGAACCTCTCCTTCCGTCCCGAACCCCGTCCCCCCGCCCGCAACTTCGTCCAGCCCGCCCCAACCCTGAGGTTGTGTTCCAGCCCACATACACTCCCAACCGGCGCGGCGCCATTCTGCTATAACTGCACGCAACAGGCCCGGCTGCACGAAAGGAAATCCCCGATGGCTCGCATCTGGTTGCTGCTGCTCTGTCTCGCTGGACTGACCTCCCCGCTGGCGCTCGCCGCCGATTGTGGCGCCCTCAAGACCCTTAAGCTGGCCGACACCACCATCACACTGGCCGAGCCCGTCACGTCTGCTCAGTCCTCGGTTCCCGGTACCGGCACTTCCACCCGCGGTCTTCCCGCCTTCTGCCGAATTGCCGGCATCCTGCGGCCCACCAGCGACTCCGAGATTCGCTTTGAACTGTGGATGCCCTCCCAGGGCTGGAACGGACGTTTTCTGGGCGTTGGCAATGGCGGCTTTGCCGGCGCCATCGGGTATCAGCAATTCTCCGGCTACCTCAAGCGCGGTTTCGCTGTCGCCGGCTCCGATGCCGGGCACCGCGCCGAGGGGACCGACGCCAGCTGGGCCTATGGCCACCCGGAAAAGGTCAAGGACTTCGGCTGGCGCGCCGTTCACCTCACCACCGAGCGCGCCAAGCAGATCCTCAACGCCTTCTACGGCAAGCCCCAGGACAAAGCCTACTTCGACTCCTGCTCCGACGGCGGCCGCGAAGCCTTGATGGAGGCTCAGCGCTTTCCCGACGACTATGACGGAATCCTCGCCGGCGCGCCCGCCAACCAGTGGTCCACGATGCTGGCCGCCGGCGTTTCGGCAATGCAGCATCTCCTCCTCGACCCCCGCGCCTACATCTCCGACTTGAAGCTTCCCGCAATCCAGAAAGCCGCTCTCGACGCCTGCGATGCGGTCGACGGCGTCAAAGACGGCATCCTCAGCAACCCCGAAAACTGCCGCTTCGATCCCCAGGTCCTGTTGTGCAAGGGCCAGGACGACCTCGATTGCCTCACCCAGCCGCAGATCGACGCGCTGCGCAGCCTGTATGCGGGTGCCAAAGACCATCTGGGCGCCCTCATCTTCCCCGGATTCCTGATGGGCGATGAAACCGCCTGGCACGAGTGGGTGGTCGGCGACGATCCGGGATCCTCCCTCTCCGCTCAGTTTGTTCAGAACGACTTCCGCTACATCGTGACTGGCGACCCCAGGTGGAATGTGCTGACCGCGGACGTTGACGCCGCTCTGACCCAGTCCCGGCAAAAGAGCGCCGCCGACCTCGACTCAGCCGACCCCGACCTCAGCCGCTTCGCCGGCCGGGGAGGCAAGCTGATCCTCTATCACGGCTGGAACGACCCCGCCATCTCGCCCTGGAACACCATCGCCTACTACCGGAGCGTGCAACAAAAGATGACCCCCGCCAGGGTGGAGTCGTTTTCCCGCCTCTACATGGTCCCTGGGATGGAGCATTGCAATGGCGGTCCCGGCCCCAGCGCCTTCGGCCAGCTCGGCATACCCTCCGCGAAAGGGCCCCAATACGGCCTCTTCGATTCCCTCCAAGCCTGGGTGGAAAAGGGCGCACCGGAGAACGGCGTTGCCGCGACCAAGTATGCCCCGGGTGAAGACGGAGCCATGAAGCCGGTGATGACGCGCCCCCTCTGCGCCTACCCGACGATTGCCAAATACAAAGGCTCCGGCGATTCCAACGATGCCGCCAACTTCACCTGCGCCCAGCCCTGATCAAGCCTGGCCGTAATAAATCAAGCCCAACCGTAATAAGCTGTTCAACAGGGTGCTTACCGCCGGCCACATTGCCGAACTGCGCGCCGCCGTTGGCGACGACGGCCTCATTACCGGCCGCAGCCAGTTGCAGACCTACGAGTGCGACGGGCTCACCAACTTCCGTGTACTTCCCTCCGCCGTCGTTCTTGCCGCGTACCGCGGAGCAGGTGCAGGCCGTCGTCCGTGTCTGCGCCCGGCACAAGATCCCCTTCGTCAGCCGTGGCGCCGGCACCGGCCTGAGTGGAGGCGCTCTCCCCGCCGAGGGCGGCATCGTCATCAGCCTCGCCCGCATGAACCGCATCCTTGAAGTCGACATTCCCAACCAGCGCGTGGTCGTCGAGCCCGGCGTCATCAACGCCCACGTCACCCAGCGCGTCGCTCCGTACGGCTACTTCTACGCCCCCGACCCGTCGTCCCAGTCGGTCTGCACCATCGGCGGCAACGTGGCCGAAAACTCCGGCGGAGCCCATTGTCTGAAGTACGGCTTCACCGTGACCCATGTGCTGGCACTCGACGTCGTCCTGCCCTCCGGCGAACTCGTTCAGCTCGGCTCCGCGACCCTCGACGCCCCCGGCTACGATCTGCCCGGCGTCTTCGTCGGATCGGAAGGCACGCTCGGCGTCGCCACCCGCATCACCCTCCGCATCGTCAAGCGCCCCGAGGTCGTCCAAACCCTGCTGGCCGCCTTTGACTCCATCCAGGCCGCCGGCCAGACGGTCAGCGACATCATCGCTGCCGGCATGCTCCCCGCAGCCCTGGAAATCATGGACGCCCTCTCCATCGAGGCCGCCGAAGCCGCCGTCCACGCCCACTACCCCGTCTGCAGCGCCCTCCTGCTGGTCGAGCTCGACGGTCCCTGCAGCGAAGTCGACGCCCTCATGGCCCAGGTCCGCACCCTCTGCACCAGCAACGGCGCCTGGGAGATCCGCGTCGCGCAATCCGAACAGGAGCGCGCCCTGGTCTGGAAGGGCCGCAAAGCCGCCTTCGCCGCCGTCGGCCGCATCTCCCCCAATTACATCGTCCAGGACGGCGTCATCCCCCGCACCGCGCTGCCGCTGCTCCTGACGGAGATCGAGCGCCTGTCCACAGCCGCCGGCCTCCGCGTCGCCAACGTCTTCCATGCCGGCGACGGCAACCTGCACCCGCTCGTCCTCTACGACAACGCCATCCCCGGCCAGGAAGAAAAGGCGCTCGAGCTCTCCTACAGCATCCTCCGCCTCTGCGTCGATCACGGCGGTTCCATCACGGGCGAACACGGCGTCGGCAAAGAGAAGCAGGAGGCCCTCGGCTACATGTTCTCCGAGCCCGACATCGCCACCATGCAACTGGTCCGCTGCGCCTTCGATCCGGAGAACATCGCCAACCCCGACAAAGTCTTTCCCCGTCCCCGCCTCTGCGCCGAAAAGCCCGGCCCCTACACGCCGCACCCGCTCGAAACCGCCGGCATCGCGGAGATCTTCTGATGAGCGCGACGGCCGCATTGACCCTGGAGCAGGGAATGGCTCACCTCGCCTCCATCGTTGGCGCAGGAGCACGTCCAACTCCACGGCGAAACCATATCCGCAGCCCCCGCCGACGTCGGCCAGATCACCGAAATCCTCCGCTTCGCTCACGCCAGCCAACTCGCCGTCGCGCCCAGCGGGGGCGGCACCAAGCTCGGCTGGGGCAACCCCGTTTCCGCCGACATTCAATTGAATCTGCACCGCCTCGACTCCCTGCGCGACCATCCCTGGCAGGACATGACCTGCACCGTCGAAGCGGGCTGCCCCTGGGCCGACCTGCAGACCCAGCTCCGCCGCCACGGCCAGATGGTTGCCCTCGATCCCCTGTGGCCCGACCGCGCTACAGTGGGAGGCATCGTCGCCTGCAACGATAGTGGCGCCCTGCGGCTCAAGTACGGCGGCCTCCGCGACCTCATCATCGGCATGACCGTCGTGCTCGCCGACGGCACCATCGCCAAGTCCGGCGGCAAGGTCGTCAAGAATGTTGCCGGCTACGACATTCACAAGCTCATGACCGGCAGCTTCGGCACCCTCGGCGTCATCACCGAGGTCAACTTCCGCCTGCATCCCGTCGAGGAGCACGCCCGCACCTGGACCGCCGTCGCGGCCGGCGCTTCCGCATTCGCGGCGCCGCTCAAGGCACTCCTCGATTCGCAGATGACCCCCTCCGGCATCCAGATCCGTACATCCAGCCGGCAATGTGCCCTCGACATCCGTATCGCCGGCGTTGCCTCCTGCCTTGACGAGTACGGCGAGCGGCTGCAAAGCACTCTTCGGGCGAACCACTCTGTCCCTCGTCAGACGAAACAGCCTGGCAGTGCCGCCAGCAGCTGTTCGACGGCGCGGATTCACTGGTGCTCAAGCTCTCCGTCAATCCCAGCGACATTTGCTCGACCAGCGCGCAGATGCAGCAGTGGGCGACGGCCGGCAAACTCGATTTGGCCGCCGTCGCCCAGGCGACGGGCCTGGTCACGGTTGCCCTGAAGTCCCCGTCTCAGGCTGCTGCTACCGCCTTCGTCGAGCAGCTTCGCGCCCACGCGCAATCGTCCGGCGGCAGCGTCATTGCCCTGCAAATCCCCGGCGATCTGCGCGGCGCAATCGACGTCTGGGGTCCAGACCCGCCCACGCTCCCCCTCATGCGCGAAATCAAGCGCCGCTTCGATCCCCGCCGCATCCTCAACCCCGGCCGTTTCGTGGGAAACATCTGATCCCTATGGCGCACACCCTTCCCCCCGCAGAGCCACAGCCCTCCAGCTTCGACGCCCACCATCCGCCTGAAAAGCAATTCATTGACGACTGCGTGCACTGCGGCTTTTGCCTGCCCGCCTGTCCCACCTACGTCCTCTGGGGCGAAGAGATGGATTCCCCCCGCGGCCGCATCTACATGATCAAGAAAGCCGCCGACGGGCGAAGCCCCCCTCGACACCCGCTTCCGGCAGCACATGGACAACTGCCTCGGCTGCATGGCCTGCATGACCGCCTGCCCCTCCGGGGTCCAGTACAACAAGCTCATCGAACCAACCCGCGCCCAGATTGAGCGCAACCTGCCCCGCACCCTCGGCGAGACTCTTTTCCGCAAGCTGCTGTTCGCGACCTTCCCTCATCCCGGACGCCTTCGCCTGCTCGCCCTTCCGCTATTCCTCTACCAGCGCAGCGGCCTGCGCTCCCTTGTACGTTCCGCTGGAATTCCGAAGCTTCTGCCCCAACGCCTCGCCGCCATGGAGGCCCTGCTTCCCGAAGTGCCCGCCAAACTTCAGTGCGCGCCTTCCCGCATCTGTTCAGCCCCGCACCACTCCCCGCCGCCGCGTGGGCATGCTGAGCGGATGCGTGCAGCAGGTCTTCTTCCCTCACGTCAACGCCGCCACCGCGCGCGTCCTCGCCGCCGAAGGCTGCGAGGTCATCATTCCCCGCGAACAGCCCTGCTGCGGCGCGCTCATGCTGCACTCCGGCCTCGAAGCAGACGCCATCACCCTGGCCCAAAAGATGATCGCCGCCTTCGAAGCCGCCAACGTGGACACCATCGTCATCAACTCCGCCGGCTGCGGCTCGACCATGAAGGAGTACGGCTACCTCCTTCGCGACGACCCCGCCTGGGCCGCCCGCGCCGCGGCCTTCAGCGCCAAATGCAAAGACATCTCCGAGATCCTCTGCGAACTCGAACCGCAGGCTCCGCGCCATCCCCTCCACCTGCGCGCCGCCTACCACGATGCCTGCCACCTCCAGCACGCGCAAGGCGTCCGCGACCAGCCGCGCCGCCTGCTCGCCGGCATTCCCGGCCTCGAAGTCGCCGAGATCCCCGAAGCCTCGCTCTGCTGCGGCTCCGCCGGCGTCTACAACCTTCTCCAGCCCGACGCAGCCAACCAGCTCGGCGACCGCAAGGTGGAAAATCTCCTGACCACCAGCGCCCAGGCCGTCATCTCCGCCAACCCCGGCTGCCTGCTCCAACTCATGAACGGCCTGCGCCGCCGCGGCAGGAAAGCCATGCCTGCCTTTCACATGGTCGAGCTGCTCGACGCCTCGATCCGCGGCGTGCCCGCCTCCGAACTGGTGAGCCAGGACACATTTGACAAGCGCCCCGCGCCCTAGAATCATGAGTGCCGCTGCTCGTGAGCTCGACCGCTTCGAGTGCGCGCCAATCATTCTGTTGTTTGTCATCTTCAAAAGGGAGTAGCAATCATGCCCGCAGTGACTCACATCTCCGGCGTTGAAGTTCTCGCTCCGCTCAGCGCGGCTCAGGCCGAAATCCTCACCCCGGAAGCCATCGACTTCATCGTTGACCTGCAGCGCACCTTCAACACCCGCCGCAAGGCCCTGCTCGACGCCCGCCAGGAACGCCAGAAGCGGCTCGATGCCGGCGAAAGACCCCGCTTCCTTGACGAAACCCGCGAGATCCGCGAGTCCGAGTGGACCGTCGCGCCGCTCCCGGCCGACATCCTCGACCGCCGCGTCGAGATCACCGGCCCTGTCGATCGCAAGATGATCATCAATGCGCTCAACTCCGGCGCCAGGGTCTTCATGGCCGACTTCGAAGACTCCAGCACCCCCACGTGGAACAACCTGCTCGACGGCCACATCAACCTGCGCGACGCCATCCGCCGCACCATCACCTACGCCGACCCGACCACCGGCAAGCAGTACAAGCTCAACGACCAGGTTGCTGTGCTCTTCATCCGCGCCCGCGGCTGGCACCTCGAAGAACGCCACATCCTCGTCGACGGCGAGCCCATGTCCGGATCTCTGTTCGACTTCGGCCTCTACTTCTTTCACAATGCCCAGGAACTGCTTGCGCGCGGCAGCGGCCCCTACTTCTACCTGCCCAAGATGGAGAGCCACCTCGAAGCACAACTCTGGAACGACGTATTCCTCCGCGCGCAGAAACAACTCGGCATCCCGCAGGGCTCCATCAAGGCCACCGTGCTCATCGAAACCATTCTCGCCAGCTTCGAGATGGACGAAATCCTTTATGAGCTGCGCGACCATTCCGCGGGATTGAACTGCGGCCGCTGGGACTACATCTTCAGCTTCATCAAGAAGTTTTCCAGCCACGCCGATTCTGTTCTCCCCGATCGCGCCCAGGTCACCATGACCACCCACTTCATGCGCAGCTATTCCAAGCTCGCCATCAAGACCTGCCACAAGCGCAAGGTGCACGCCATGGGCGGCATGTCGGCCTTCATTCCCATCAAGTCCGACCCCGTCGCCAACGAAAAGGCCATCGCCCAGGTCCGCGCCGACAAGGAACGCGAGGCCAGCGACGGCCATGACGGGACCTGGGTAGCCCATCCCGGCCTTGTTCCCATCGCCCTCGAAGTCTTCAACCGCCTCATGCCCGGTCCCAACCAGATTTCCAAGCAGCTGCCCGACTACAATCCCACCGCCGACGACCTGCTCCAGGTTCCTTCCGGAGAAATCACCGAAACCGGCCTCCGCCAGAATGTCGCCATCGGCCTCGGCTACATGGAAGCCTGGCTGCGCGGCATCGGCTGCGTTCCGCTCTTCAACCTGATGGAAGACGCCGCCACTGCGGAGATCAGCCGCGCCCAACTTTGGCAATGGGTGCATCACAAGGCCAAGCTTCCCGACGGCCGCGTCGTCGATCTCGCCCTCGTCGAGAGCATCATCGACAGCGAGCTGGCGCAACAGAAGACCGCCGTCGATGCCGAGCGCTTTGCCTTTTACCAGACCGCCGCGGACCTGATGCGCGACCTCATCAAGGCTCCGAAATTCATCGACTTCCTGACCGTGCCTGCCTATGAGCGCATTCTCAAGGACGAGAAGGCCGGCTGAGACAGGGAAATCCGGCAGGTACAATTTCCTTGTTCGCATGAGGCGGCAGCCATGAAGACGTATCGCATCGCCGTGATCCCCGGCGACGGCATCGGCAAGGAAGTTGTACCCGCCGGCCAGCAGGTTCTCGATGTCCTCGCCGGCAGCGAGAAGACGTTCCAATTTGACTTCGAACTCTACGACTGGGGCGGCGACTACTATCGCCGCCACGGCGTCATGATGCCCGACTCCGGCCTCGCCGCGTTGCGATCCAAAGACGCTATCCTCTTCGGCTCCGCCGGCGACCCGCACATTCCCGACCACATCACGCTGTGGGGACTCCGTCTCAAGATCTGCCAGGGCCTCGATCAATACGCCAACGTGCGCCCCACCCGCATCCTTCCCGGCATCGACGCCCCGCTCAAGCGATGCGGTCCGCAGGATCTCGACTGGATCATCGTTCGTGAAAACACCGAGGGCGAATACTCGGGCGCCGGCGGACGCGTGCATCAGGGGCTGCCCATCGAGATCGCCACCGACCTGTCGCTGATGACCCGCGCCGGCGTGGAACGCATTCAGCGCTACGCCTTCCGCCTCGCCCAGTCGCGGCCGCGCAAGCTGCTTACCGTCATCACCAAAAGCAATGCGCAGCGCCACGCCATGGTCATGTGGGATGAAATCGCCGCGCAGGTGGCTCAGGAATTTCCCGACGTTACCTGGGACAAGGAACTCGTCGACGCGGCCACCGCGCGCATGGTCAACCGCCCCCAGTCGCTCGACACCATCGTTGCCACCAACCTGCACGCCGACATCCTCAGCGATCTTGCCGCCGCGCTCGCCGGCAGCCTCGGCATCGCGCCCACCGCCAACATCAATCCGGAGCGCGTCTACCCATCGATGTTTGAACCGATTCACGGCTCCGCCTTCGACATCATGGGCAAAGGCCTCGCCAATCCCGTGGGCACCTTCTGGTCCGCCGTGCTGCTGCTCGACCACCTCGGCGAGCGCGCCGCCGCCCGCCGCCTGATGAACGCCATCGAGACGATTACCGCTGACCCCTCTTTGCACACGCGCGATCTGGGCGGCAGCGCAACCACCGCGCAAGTCACCGACGCCGTCTGTGCCCAACTCGCGGCCGCCTCCCGAAGCGGCCTCGCCCTCGCGTGAATCCGCCAGACTCCGAGTCCGCCGCACTCGAAGCCCGCGTCATGCGCCGGATCGCCTGGCGCATCCTGCCCTTCGTCGTCCTGCTCTACTTCGTCAGCTTCCTCGATCGTGTCAACGTAGGCTTTGCCGCCCTGAGCATGAACAAGGCCATCGGCCTCACATCCGCCACGTTCGGCTTGGGCAGCGGCCTCTTCTTCATCGGCTACTTCCTCTTTGAAGTGCCCTCCAACCTCATCCTCTACAAGGTGGGCGCCCGCCTCTGGATCGCGCGCGTGATGGTCACCTGGGGCATCCTCTCCGCGGCCTCCGCCTTCGCTGCCGGCCCGCACAGCTTCTACCTGCTCCGCTTTCTGCTCGGCGTCGCAGAGGCCGGATTCTTTCCCGGCATCCTCTTCTATCTCAATCTCTGGTTTCCCGCCCGCTATCGCGCGCTCGCTGCCGCCGTCTTTATGGCCGCTGCGCCTCTGTCCAACGCCATCGGCTCCCCGATCTCCGGAGCCATCATGCAGCTTCGTCCCATCGCCGGAATGAGCAACTGGCAGTGGCTCTACATCCTTGAAGGCATTCCTGCCATTCTGTTGGGGTTCGTAGTGCTTGGCGTGCTCACCGACCGCCCCGAAGACGCCGCGTGGCTGGACCCCGCGGAACGCAACTGGCTCATCTCAACTCTGCATACGCAGTCAGCAAGCCGCGCGATGGCCGCATCCCACACCACCGGAGTCGCCCGCGCCCTGCTCGATCCGCGCGTGCTCGCCCTGTCTTTGATCTACTTCGGAACCTCGGCCGGCCTCTACACGCTTGGCATCTGGTCGCCGCTGATACTTCAGCAGTTCGGCTTCTCGCCCCTCCAGACCGGCTGGATCAATGCGGTGCCCAGCGTGGCTGCGGTGGCCGCCATGATCGGTTGGGCCCGCTACTCCGATCGCAAATTTGAGCGCACCCATAACCGCACCTGGCACGTGATCCTTCCGTGTCTCGCCGCCTGTTTGGGGTTCGTTCTCGCAGGGGGCGCCAAATCGGCGGCCGGCGTGATCGGGGCGCTGCTCATCGCCAACATCGGCATCTCCGCCGCCAAGGCGCCGCTCTGGGCTATGCCGGCCATGTTCCTCTCCGGCGCCGGCGCCGCGGCTGGAATCGCCCTCATCAACTCGCTGGGCAATCTGGGCGGCTTCCTTGGACCCTTTTCTGATCGGCTGGCTCAGGGATCCGCGGGGAAGCTACGCGCCAGGTTTGTACGCGGTGGCAGCCATGCTCTTGCTCTCCGCAGCGGTAACTCTGCTCTTCAGCCGCCGCGAAGGCCGAAGTCGGCCGGCCTCGTCGGTGTAGTCTGCGCGCGGCGATCGCTGATTTCGGCTCGCCCACTCTGCCCGGCAAATGAGACCCACGGATCTACGGGCGCCGCGGGTCTACTCCTTGTCGGCCAGGAATTCCGTGCAGGCCCTCACCCCGTTTGTGCTGGGCACGCTGGCCAGCATATCGTTGGCCTGCGCCAACGCGCGCTGGTACTTTGCTGAGCTGCGGTCGCGCTGGAATCTCGTCCTGGGAATGGCCGTGCATCACAGCCGCAAGTTTCGAAACATACTGCGACTCCGAAGACGGGTCGGCTTTCGCGCAATAGGATGTGATGGCTTCGATACGCGCCAGCGATTCCGGATGAATCGCCGGAGACGTCCTGGTTCCACCGTAGGCCGAAACCAGAACGACAACACCTGTGGCACAAGCAGCTGAGAAACTGGCTTTCATGTTTTCTCCCAAGGCAGGAGTGGATCTCTTCCATCTGCGCCAGCACGTCACGCGCGCTTGGCTTTTCGCTGTGTTTGATGTTGCGCGCGGATCAGCGCAGGAATGTTGCTCTTGCGCAAATGCCGCGCCCACTATTTGCCGCCACTCCTGGCAACGATGGATGGTGCCGCGCCGTGTTCGAGCGTTTCGGCTCCCGCGTCGAATCACAAAAGTTCTGAGTTTCCGCGACAAGCCGCCAGGAATGCTCCGTGTTCCGTCCTTTCACCTCAATTGCGGCGAAAGGACGTGCAAAGGCACGCAGTCCTCGAGGCGCTTTGTAACAGGGCACGACTTCCGGCGTTCCAATCGTGCCAACATAGCTGCAGTCAGACGCGCCTTGTAACAGGGCACGATCTTCAGTCGTGCCAACAAAGCTGCAAAACAAAAGCGCTTTGTAACAGGGCACGATCTTCAGTCGTGCCAACAAAGCCAATCAAGTGAAAGGGCTTCAGCCCCTGTGGGACTTCTGCCACGTCGATTCACCCCATTTGCAGGCTTTTTCAGCAAACGACTACAGATACGAAGGCCCGCTGAGCTGCCGATAGAGCTGGCTCGCCTTCTTGATCTGCGTTTGCGCCTCGCCCGACGCCGGCCCTCCGCCGCCGCACAGCTTCTTGCCCTGCCGGATGGAGCGCGCAAGTTCCTTCTTGAAGCTGTCAGGCAGGCTTGCACTGTCCTGGGGAATCTTGCTGAGCGCCCGAATCATGCGCGTCACCAATTTGGTCCAATCCAGGACCGAATCGCCGTCGCCGGCATCCTCGTCCGCCAGTTCGAGATGCTTGCCGAAGTTTCCCGACACCATGATGCTGCGGATCTCGTGCCGGACCTCGTCCATGGAACTGACATGGCCCTCAAGAAGGGTTTTGGCCGCGATGTACAGGTGGCCGATAATCTTACCGACGGCTCCGCGATCGGAGCTCATGGAGCGGGTAGAGGTGCTGGGAGCAACGGCTGGCATTGTCATTCGATTATCCTTTTGTCTTCAAAAGTGTCGAGCGCTTCTTCCTTCTCATCGAAAAAAGCTGCTCACCCTTGAAAGCGACAACTCTGCCGGAATCCTCTCACGCGCGCACAAATTTTTTTTTGAGATATCGCATCCAGACCGATAAAAAACCCGGCCAAGAAAAACCCAGGCCGAGAAAAATCCAGGCCGAAAAATTCCCGAGCCGCGCCAGGTCTAGTGCGAAGCCGCCCCCTCGCTCTTCTTCCGCGCCGCTTCAAACTCATCGCCCGGCTTCCACTCCACGGGCTTCGCCTGTTCGCTCGCCAGCCACCCCAGCACAAATCCAAACCGCGCCAGCTTCGCATTGCCGCGAAAATCCCAATCCGCGCGATACTCATCCGACGGCTGATGATAGTGGTGCGCCACGTAGTCCTGAAACTGCGCGTGGCCCCACGCTTCGTCGTGCCCCTCGAACAACTCTCCCTGGTCCACGGAGAACGCCGGAATCCCCACCCGCGCCAGCGAAAAATGGTCGCTGCGATAGTAGTGGCCCGCCCCCGGCGTCGGGTCCGGCAGTAGTTGCAGATCGAACGCCTTCGCCACCCGTTCAACCGTCGGCCAGAAGTCGATGCGCTCCGCTCCGCCCAGGTTCACCGAGCGCGGAATCCCGATCGGCAGCACCATGTCGTAGTTCAGGTCCAGCGCGATCTGCTTCGCCGCCACCGGCGGATGCATGCCCAGGTACTGCGAGCCCAGCAGCCCCTGCTCCTCCGCCGTCACGCTGGCAAAGTAGACATCGTGCGGCGGCTTCTCCCCCGACTGCGCAAACGCCCGCGCCATCTCCAGCAGAATCCCGCAGCCTGTTCCGTTGTCCGCAGCGCCGTTGTAGATGTTGTCGCCCTTGGCGTCCGGATCGATGCCCAGGTGATCGTAGTGCGCCGTATAAAGCACCGCGTTGCCGCCCGTCGCCGCGCCCGCCACGCGCCCCACCACGTTGGTCGAATCGTACTTCCGCACCCGGCTCTCCACGTGCGCCTTCAGCCGCACCGGCAGCTCCACCGCATGAAAACCTCGGCTTGCCGGCCTTCTCGATCGCCTGGTCCAGATCGCCCATGCCCGCCGCCGTGAACAACTTCTGCGCCACATCGTGCTGGATCCACGCCGCCGCCCGCAGCGTGGCATCGGGGTCGCCCTGCAGGTAGCTCTTCTCGATGGCCTGCGAATTCCGCACCACCTCCCAGCCGTAGCTGGCCAGGTCGGTACGATGAATGATCAGCACGCCCACGGCGCCCAGCCGCGCGGCCTCTTCATACTTGTAGGTCCAGCGCCCGTAGTAGGTCAGCGCCTTGCCCTTGAAAAACTTCTCGTCCTCCGAAGGCGGCTCGTTCACGATCACCAGCGCCACCTTGCCCTTCATGTCCACGCCCGCGTAGTCGTTCCAGTGGTACTCCGGCGCATCGATGCCATATCCCACAAACACAATCGGCGCGTCGATATTGGCCGTCGCCTCGCCGGTTTCGTCCTTGGAGACGATCTCCGATCCATAAGCAAGATCAACCGGCTCCCCGCTCGCCGGAACCAACGAGAACTTCGTCTTGTCCTCGATGGTGTGCACCGCCAGAAGCGGCACGCGCTGAAAGTAAGTGCCGTTATCGCCTGCCGGCTGCAATCCATCCAGCGCAAACTGCGTGCCGATGTACTCCGCAGCCAACTCCGCGCCGCGCGTCCCGGGGCCGCGGCCTTCGAGCAGATCGAGCGACAAAAATCGCACATGCGCGCGAATCTTCTCCGCATCGATCGACTCGGCAGCCGTTCTCGCCGCGGGCGGCAATCCCGGCACCGCCGGAACCTGACCCTGCTGTGCATGAGCCACCGCTAAGCCCACTACGCCCGCCGCGACCACCACGCACAAACCCCGTATCTTCATTCCGTCTCCCCCAGGGAACAGCATAAACATCAAGCCCGCATTTTCTCTTTGCACGCGACGAAGGTCCTCGCCCGCGAGCCTCGCTACGGCATCTGAAACGATCCGGTCTGGAGCGTCTTGATGATCCAGCTCGCATGCGGCAGGCCGCAGTCTTGAAGTAACTCGACCTCCTTCGCGATGTCATACTCTACCCGCCGTATGCTTGCCGCTGTGCCGTCCATCAGCAGGTAAGCAGCTCGCGTGTCCCCATCGTGGGGAAGTCCCACGCTACCCGTATTTGCGATGGTCATCTTCGTTGTCCGCCGCACATAGGGCCGGTGAATATGTCCATAGACTGCCATGGGCTCGGGCAGCAACTCATAGGTTGATTCGAGTTCCTCATCGCTCGATCCTGGACCGGGCGCGCGCCACGCATCGCCGGGCCTCCCATGCACCAGCGCCACGCCGGCCGAGATTTCCATCTGCGGCAAATGCCGCAGCCAGGCCAACCGTTCCGCGCCCAGCCGCTCCCGCGTCACCGCGGCCATCTCCTCAATCACTGCAAACATCGGTTGGTATGCGGGCGGCGATTGCGCGGCAAACTGCGTCAGCGTTTCCGGTGCAAACAGGAGTTCATCCGTATTCCCCGCCACGCCGGGCCAGCCCAGCTCCCGGATCCGGTCCACGATCTCCGCAGGGCTCGATCCACCGTCGGCCAGATCGCCGCCGTGCAGGATCACATCCGGAGCCATGCGGCTCAGATCGGCCAGCACTGCCTCGAACGCGGTGAGATTGCCGTGGATATCGGAGACAATCGCCATGCGCACCGTAAGTATTTACCTCCCCGCGACCACGCCCGCTGTCGACCTCCGGTCCCGAGCCTCGTGCACCGGCAGCAACTCCGCCCTCCGCAGCACTTTGCGCGCCAGCCCGGTCAGGGCCATCCCGGCCGCCTCTCCAAGCGGCACCCAGCGTCTGTCTCCTGCCACCACGCACAATGATGCCAGTTCTTCCTCTGCCGTCTCGCGAATCCGCACCACGTAATTCACCTGCATGATGGCGTGCCGTACGGTGAGGCGCAGCTTGTCGTGGGGCACTGCGGCGTCAAGCAGAGCCGGCAACTCCCACAGCCCTGGCATCACCGTCACCGATGCCGCCCGCTGCTCCAGCAGCACTTCGGCTCCATCCACGCCCTGCCGCACCGCAAGCGCATACGCCACGGTGCGCGTCGACATCGGTGCGCGCGGCGCAGTCTTGTGCTCCCCGCGCGTCCGGCAGCTCTCCACCCAGGGGCACACCAGGCACTGCGGGTTGCGCGGCACACACACCGTCGCCCCCAGCTCCATCATGGCCTGGTTGAAATCCCCCGGCCGCTGCGGGTCGACCAGTTCCGTCGCCAGCCCTTCAATCTTCCGCCGCGCTTCTGCGTTGCCTTTGCCCTGTCCCGCATCCCACCCCGCCAGCCGGCACATCACCCGCTCCACGTTGCCATCGACCACCGCGACCGGCTCACCGAAAGCGATGCTGGCGATTGCCGCCGCCGTGTAGCCCCCCACTCCGGGGAGTGCCCGCAACTCCTGCGCCGTCGCCGGCATGATGCCCTCGCAGCGCTCCACCACATATTGCGCCGCTCGGTGCAGCATCCGCGCGCGGCGGTAGTAGCCGAGCCCGCTCCACAGCGCCAGCACCTCTTGCTCCGGGGCCTGCGCCAGCGCCGCGACCGAAGGAAACCGCGCCATGAACGCCGCATACCGCTCCAAAACCGCGGCGACGCGCGTCTGCTGCAACATAATCTCCGACACCCAAATCGAATAGGGATCGCGGCTGCCTCGCCAGGGCAGGTCGCGCCGGTGCTGGTCGTACCACCGCAACAGCGCCTCCCGCCGCGCAGTTGCAGTCCAATCCCGTGGTGCGGCTCTCGCCATGCCATCAGATTACGTCACGCGCCGCGCCGCTTTTCTCCGTTCGCGCCGTCGAACCATAACCCGGTATGCGCAGATCCAACGCCGGCGAGTTTTAACATTTCCTCGCCCCTGCGCACGTATAGTGGAGGGAATGTAGTTCGCTTCAAGGAATGTTTGCCTAAAAGTAACCTAAAAGTGGCAAATCTAAAGTTCTAAATACATGTTACTCTGGCGTCACTAAATCACTTGCAGTGCTTGTCGAGTTTGCCTCGTGTTCGACCTGTTAACCCAGGCCAATGCGCTGGGAAGCTGTCGTCCGAGATGAAGTGACCGATATGTGTCGATTGATATCTATGGAGGAAATTATTGTGAGAACCAGCAGGCTGTTCACCGCCGTTGTCCTGCTTGCCGCATCAGCGGCCCTCTTCGCCCAATCTTCCGGCTTTTCTAGTTCCTTTGACTCTGAGACCGCTCTCGAAGGAGGGCATGGTATCGAAAGAGCTGCCGTTCCTTACGCAGCCGCCTCGGATCGCCCCTTGTCCCGTGTAGCGTTCGGCGTCGGACTTTCGCCGCTGGGCGTTCAACTTCAGGCCACCACCAACCTTGCGCAGCACTTCAACCTCCGCGGTACCGGCAACCTCTTCAACTACTCCACCAACTTCACCGCCAGCGGCATCGCCGCCAACGCCCAGCTCAACATGAAGTCCGCCGGCGCCGCCGTCGACATCTATCCCTTCCACCGCGCCTTCCGCATCAGCCCCGGCCTGCTCTTTTACAACGGCAACCAGGTAACCGCCACCGCCAGCGTGCCCGGCGGCACCAGTTTCACGCTCAACAACCAGACCTACTACTCCGCCAACGCCAACTCCACCACCGGCGCCACGCCGGTCAATGGCAACGCCTTGCTTAACCTGCACACCACCAAGCCGGCCTTCACCATCACCACCGGCTGGGGCAACGCGCTCGCCAGCAAGGGCCACTGGTCCCTGCCCTTTGAACTCGGTGTCGCCGTTACCGGGACGCCTTCGCTCAACGTCAACCTGGGTGGCTGGGCCTGCTATGACCAGGCACAGACGCTCTGCACCGACATCAGCAGCAAGACCAACCCCATCGCGCTTGAAATCCAGAGCAACCTCCACACCCAGGTTGCCAAGTGGTCCAACGATGTCGAACCCCTAAAGACCTACCCCATCGCCTCGTTTGGCGTGGCCTACAGCTTCGGTGTCCGCAGCCGATAACCTACATTAACCGGGACCGGGATATATATAGGTGGTCCGGGTCTCGTCTGCCACGGCCGGCGAGACCCGGAAAATAAATAACTTAGAAGCAATCATTAGAGCCGCATCGGAACCGGTAAAGAAAGTACAGGTCAACGCGAAAATGGGTGCCCCACATCTCGATCTCGAGATGTGGGGAAGCACGCTCACCCCAGCAACTCCGCCACGATCTCCGGGACCGCCGTCAGTGCCGCATCGATCTGTCCCGGCTCTTTCCCGCCCGCCTCGGCAATCTCCGGCTTTCCACCGCCCGATCCGCCGACCAGCCTCGCCACCGCCCCCACCAGCTTCCCCGCCTGGATGCGTTTCGACAACCCCGGCGTGACGCCCGCGATCAGCGCGACCTTGCCCTCGGGCTGGGCCGAAGCCAGCACCACCACGCCTTCGCCCACCCGTTGCTTCAGGTTATCGACCAGGGTGCGCAACTGCCCCCGTTCCAGCTGATCCGCCCGATGCCGCAGTACCTTGACGCCCTTGACCTCGACGGCCTGGGCCAGCGCCTCGTCGAGGCCCCCGGCCGCCGACTTCATGCGCATCTCTTCCAGTTCCCGCCGCAGCCGCTTGAGTTCTTCTTCCTGCGACGCCAGCTTGCCGCGCAGCCCTTCCACCGGCGCACCGCCCCCGGGGCTCGGGGCAACCTGCGAGGCGTACTGCGCCAGTTCAAAATCCCGCCGGAAAGTATCCAGCGAACCCATGCCGCTGATCGCCTCCACGCGCCTGCACGCCCGACGAAACCGCGCCCTCGCCGGTCAAGCTTCAGCAGCCCGATCTCCCCCGTCGCCGCGGTGTGCGTACCGCCGCACAGCTCGGTCGAGAACCCATCGGAAAGCTTGCACCACCCGCACCTTGTCGCCATACTTCTCCCCGAACAGCGCCATCGCGTGGTACTCGTTCACCGCCACATCGATGGGCACGTCTTCCAGCGTCTCGACGCGCGCATTGGCCAGCACCTCGCGGTTGACGATGCTCTCGATCTCCTGCAACTCCTCATCAGCCACCTGCGCAAAGTGCGAAAAATCGAACCGCAGCCGCGTCGGATCGACCAGCGAACCGGCCTGCTTCACATGCGTGCCCAGCACCTGCCGCAGCGCCGCATGCAGCAGGTGGGTGCCGGTATGGTTGCGCCGGATGGCGTCGCGCCGCTCCCCGTTGACCACCGTGCGCACGTGATCGCCGACCGCCAGGTCCTGTT
Source organism: uncultured Acidobacteriaceae bacterium (assembly GCA_963737665.1). Taxonomy (GTDB): domain Bacteria; phylum Acidobacteriota; class Terriglobia; order Terriglobales; family Acidobacteriaceae; genus Telmatobacter. Next base: position 544,018 of record CAVTTW010000005.1, on the reverse strand, counting down.
TCAGGACAGCCTTGTGCGCCCGCACGCCCTGCACCGGCAGCACGCAGCCGGTGATCTCCGCGACCGTCGAATTTCCGTCCGGCGTCAGGAAAAAGCCGGTATCGCCCACCTGCCCGCCCGAGTCGCCATAGAAGCTCGTATGGTCGAGCACCACGTCCACCGCATCGCCGGCCTTGGCCGCCGGAACGCCCACCCCGTCCTTCACCAGCGCCAGCACCTCGGCGTTATTGGCGACCAGGCTCTTGTAGCCTTCGAAGACCGTCTTGGGCAGATCGCGAAACACCGGGCTGGCGGATTTCTGGCTGCCGCCCTTCCACGAAGCGCGCGCCCGCGCCTGTTCGGCTTCCTTGGCGCTTTCAAAACCCTCGACGTCGAATTCGACTCCGGCATCGCGCGCCGCATCCATCATGAAATCGAGCGGCAGCCCGAAGGTTTCGTAGAGGTGGAACGCGGCCTGTCCCGACAGAACCGGGACCCCTTCCGGAGCTTCTGTTTCGCCGATTGAGGAACGGTTCTCGCTGCCATCGAGCGCGAGTTCCCGCGCGCTTTGCAGTTCCGATTCCAGCCTCGACGAGCCGATCTTCAGCACCCGGTCAAACTGCCGCTCCTCAGCCTCGATCACCCGGGCAACGCGATCGGCAGATTCGATCAGATCCGGGTACGCCCCTTCATCTCATCCACGAACTGCATACACCATCTTGAAGAGAAACGGGAACTCCTGACCCAGCAGCCGGCCGTGACGGATGCCGCGGCGCAGGATCTTGCGCAGCACATAACCGCGGCCCTCATTGGAGGGAAGCACCCCATCATTGATCAAAAACGTTGCCGCCCGGGCGTGATCGGCGATGATCCGCAGGCTTGCGTTGCCAGTCAATCTATCCACGGACTCTTCCCCGGCGCCCAAATCGCCGCTTTCCAATCCCGTCAACGCTGCGGCTCTCTGAATCAGCGGCGTAAACAAATCTGTCTCAAAATTGGACAGTTTCCCCTGCAGCACCGCCGCCACCCGCTCCAGCCCCATGCCCGTGTCGATCGAAGGCTTGGGCAGCGGGCTCAGCTTGTAGCCGGTCGTCTTGCCCAGCGCATCCTGCACCGCCGAGCGGTCAAACTGCATGAAAACGAGGTTCCAGATCTCCACGTACCGCGCGTCGTCCTGCCCGAAGGGCAGATCGACGCCGGGGGTCTCCGCCGCCTCCACTCCCATGTCGTAGAAGATCTCCGAGCACGGCCCGCACGGCCCCGTCTCCCCCATCTGCCAGAAGTTGTCCTTGACCCCGTAGGCGAGGATCCGCTCCCGGGGCACGCCGGCCTCGATCCAGTACTCCTCGGCCTCGTCGTCGCGTGGCACCCCGGCAGCGCCCTCGAAAATAGTCACGTACAGCCGGTCCTTGGGGATTCCGAACCACTCCGGGCTGGTCACCAGCTCCCAGGCAAACTGGATCGCCTCACGCTTGAAATAGTCGCCGAAGCTGAAGTTCCCCAGCATCTCGAAGAAGGTGTGATGGCGCCGCGTAAACCCCACATTTTCAAGATCGTTATGCTTGCCGCCCGCGCGCACGCACTTCTGCGACGTCGTCGCCCGCGAGTAGTCGCGCCGCTCCGCGCCCAGGAAAAGATCTTTGAACTGGTTCATCCCCGCGTTGGTAAACAGCAGCGTCGGGTCATTGGCAGGCACCAGCGAAGAAGAGTGCACGCGGCGGTGCCCCTTCGTCTCAAAAAAGCGCAGAAACAGCTCGCGTATCTCGTTCCCAGACCGGTAGTTCATGGCCATTTCAGTGTAATTGGCGAGCGCCGCGCCGCGCATCCGGGCGCGCGAACGGCGTCATGCCCAAAGCCGCCCAAAAGGATCGGTGCCCGCCGATTCTGCATCCTATGAGGGTTGCTCATCCCCGGAGGACAATATGGATACAGTTGCATTGCTCGCGTTGCTTCATGCCAAGCCCGGCAAAGAGAACGAACTCGAAGCCTTCCTCAAATCGGCCCAGCCCCTGGCAGCAGCCGAGCCCGGAACCACCAGCTGGTACGCCGTCAAGCTCGGCCCCGACCGTTTCGGCATCTTCGACACCTTTCGCGACAAGGCCGGGCAGGAAGCCCACCTGAGCGGCGAGATCGCCAAGGCCCTTATGGCCAAGGCCGATGAACTGCTGGCCAAGCCCCCGCAAATTGAAAAACTGGAAATTCTGGCCGCAAAGTCTCCCGTTGGGTGATTTATCGTCTAATCACTCGTGCCGCCTGATCGTGCCTGCGCCGGAAGGAGCCGCTTGCCCGCCTGTTCATGGATGCTCCGTCCGGCTCCCCTTTTCCTGGCTGCGCTGCTCTGCCTGCCGGGGCAGCTGTTGATGGCGCAATGGGACCATGGCCCGGGTGACCCTTCGCAACCGGTGCAGACCACGCGGCGGCTTGAGATCGGCGGGGCCGTCGTGCAGGTCGATTTTGCTCCCGGCGGCTTCGACCTGCCCATCGACACCATCCTCGATCACGTGCGCGCCGCCGCTACCGCGGTGAGCACCTATTACGGCCGCTTTCCCGTCTCCCGCGCCCGGATTCTCATCATCCCCGTGCCAGACAAGGCCGGCGTTCTGCAGGGCACCACGTGGGGCGACATGCGCGGCTTTCCCGGCTTTCACCCGGATGCGCATCGGCCAGCACACCACCACCGCCGACCTTGCCGAAGACTGGATGATGACCCACGAACTGGTGCATATGGCCTTCCCCTCGCTGCCCGACGATGATCACTGGATGGAAGAAGGCCAGGCCACCTATATCGAACCCATAGCCCGCGTGCAGACCGGCGAACTCAAAGCGGAACAGATCTGGCGCGACATGCTGCACGACATGTCCAAGGGCGAGCCCGCCGAAGGCGATCAGGGACTGGAGCGCACGCAAACCTGGGGACGCACCTACTGGGGCGGAGCGATGTTCTGCCTGGTGGCCGACGTCAACATCCGCAAGGAAACCAACAACGCCAGGGGACTCGAGGATGCTCTCCGTGCCGTGGTCGCGGCCGGCGGCACGATCGATCACGACTGGCCTCTGCCCCGGGCCCTCGAGATCGGCGACAAGGCTACGGGAACCCACGTTCTGACCAGGCTATACGCGCAGTGGAAGGATGCGCCCGTGCACGTCGATCTGCCCAAACTGTGGGCAGACCTCGGTGTTCGCGCCGTGCCCGGCGGGGTTGAATTCGTGAATGACGCCCCTCTGGCGGCGATCCGCGAAGCCATCACGCGCCGGCCCAACCCCTGATCCGTTCCAGTCCCACATCCCCCGCAAAATGCGCGCCAGATTTGGGGCACCCGGCGCATGCTATTCCAGCCCGCCGTCGGGCTCGTCCCGCACATTTTCGAGGGCGGCGAGCGTCTCGTCGGGCACGTCCCACTGGCGCAGGATTCTGTAGATCACGCTGGTGGAAAACCCCGCCGCGACCAGGCGGCGCATCACCCGCGCCGTTTCCTTCTCGTTCTCGGGCTTGCGCATGCGTTTGCGCTCCAGATGGGCGCGGGCCAGCGCCTCTTCGTCGGTCCCGGCGTAGCGCGCTTCGAGCGTGTCGGCCACGATCTGCGCGGGAACGCCCTTTTGCGCCAGCTTCTGCCGCACATTGCGCTGGCCGAGTTTTTCGTTCTCCTGGCGCAGCCGGGCATAGGTTTCAGCGAAGGATTTGTCGTCGAGATATCCGTATTCCTTGAGGCGGCCGACCACGGCTTCGACCGTGGCTTCGCCATGCGGTCCAGGCTCGACGCGCGTCTTCATCAGGCGGCGCAGTTCGGCCTCGGTCCGCATGGCGCGGCCCAGCGTCCTGACCGCATACTCATGCAGCCCCGCTTCGTTCAGGAACGCGCGCGGTTTCGAAGCTTTGCGGCCAAATGCCATGGGCTCAATCCAACGGGACCAGCAGGTTGAAGGAATGGTTGCGGCGCCAGCGATAATGCCGGAAATCGCTATCGAGGGTGAGAATGTCGCCCGTGTCGAGTTCATCCGCCATCTGGACTAAGCAACAATCCGCAAGGCTCGACGGGAGATTGCGATACTTCTGAAACAGCTTGCTGATGGACGGGCCGGCTTCTGTGAGTCGAAAGGGTATTTCAAAGATCCCTTTGGCTACGTTTGTCAAAACATATTCGGGGCCGCCCGGTGCGTGCCGAAGCAGGAAACAGCTCTCAGTGATGACGGCTTCGCACGTGGCAAGCGGCGATTCGAGTTGGTCAAGGATGGACGCACATCGAGCATGGAAGCGGTCGCTCTTGTTGAAGAGAGCCACGATGAAACCGGTGTCTAGCAGGGCCGGCTTCAACTACCAAACCCTTCCATGTGTTTTGGGTTCGTGGAAAGATCGGGAATTCCGCTGTCCGACAGACCCACACCGATCACCCGCTTGCGGCGGCGCGGCATGTGCTTTTCTCGCAGCAACCGGATTCCTTCGCGCACAACTTCAGACTCGCTGATGCCGAGGCGTCTTGCCAGACTCTCCAGAGCCGCCTGAGTCTCATCGTCCAACCGCGCTTGTACAGTGGCGCCCATTCCGTCATTGTAATACAAATTCAGGTTTTGTAGTACACGCGTAAACAATGCGCGCCCGCCTCGCTTCCTGAGAGTTTGTTGAAAAGCTCGGAACAAAAAAGCGCTTTGTAACCGGGCACGACTTTCAGTCTGCCAATAGCAAAAGCGCTTTGTAACAGGGCCCGACTTTAGTCGTGCCAATAAAGCCAATGAAACGAGAGGGCGTTAGCCCCTGTGGGACCCCGTGCCTCGTCAATTTCGCCCCGATTGTTGGCTTTTCGGCAAACTCCTACGGCTTGGTCCACTTATCCACCCAGGCATTCACGGTCTTGTACCAGAGCTCGGAGTTTTGCGGCTTGAGCACCCAGTGCCCCTCATCGGGGAAGTAAAGCATCTCGCTGGGCACGCCCAGCATTTGCAGCGTGTCGAAGAGCTGGAATCCCTCGCTGACATCGAGCCGGTAATCGAGCTGAGAATGAACGACCAGCGTGGGCGTCTTGAAGTATTTGGCGTAGAGCGAAGGCGACCATTTGCGGAACGGGTTCTCGCTGTCCGGCTTGCCGTAGTAGTCCCAGGGATGGCCTTTGAACTCCCAGATGTTGAACCAGTCTTCTTCGGTCGATCCGAAGGCCGACTCGGCATCGAACATGCCGTCGTGGGTCACGATGCACTTGAAGCGGTCGGTGTGCCCGAGGATCCAGTCCGCCATGTAGCCGCCGTAGCTCGCACCGAGCGCGCACTCGCGGCTCTTGTCGATGAAGGGGTAGTGCTGCTCCGCGTAGTCGAGTCCCGTCATGAGGTCGGTGTACGGTTTGCCGCCCCAGTCGCCGTTGACCCCGTCGACAAACGCCTGCCCATAACCGGTGGACCCGCGCGGATTGATCATGACCACGACATAGCCGTTGGCGGCGAAGAGTTCCGCGTTCCAGCGATAGGACCACGAGTCGCCCCATGCGCCCTGCGGTCCGCCGTGGATCAGCAACTTCGTTGGGTATTTCTTGCTCGGGTCATAGCCCGGGGGAGAAATCACGAAACCCTGGACTTTGGTGCCGTCGGCGGCGGTGAACCAAAAGGATTCCATCTTGGGGAGGTCGAGTTGGGCGAGGAGGGCGTCGTTGAGATGGGTTATGGTCCTCAGCTTGTCGCTGACCGGAATGTCTGATGCCATGCTAACCGCAATTGCTTCGCCCGGCTCGCGAATACCTACCCGGCTGGCGACAACTCTGTACCCATCGATCAATGGGTGAAGATCACCAAACGATGCATTGTCGGCTATAAAAGCCGGATGTCCATCAATCGTCGCCATCATTATCGGCGATTCGCCTTCCTCACCGGTGGTATAGAAGAGCGTCTTGGAATTCGCCGCCCACGCAAACTCATCCACCCAGTTATCGAACTTCGGCAGCAGATCCTTGCCGCTCTTTGCGGTGCGATCGTATATCCAAAGCCGGAATTTGTCGCTTTCATAACCGGCGCGGGCCTGGCTGCGCCACGCGATGTACTTGCCGTCGGGCGAGTAGGCGGGATTGAAGTTGCCGCCAGCACTGGAGCTGATCTTGACCGGCTTGGCCGATGGATCGGTCAGATCCAGCGTATAGATCTGCGCGCTGGTCGAGATGGCCGGCACCGGATCGGGATTTTCAGTAAAGGCGAGTTCCTTCGAGTCCGGGGAGATGGAAAAGCCGCCGCCGCCTTCGAGCGAAAACGGCGGCACGTCATGGGTGTCGTTGGGCGTGAGGTCGCGCATCCCACCGCCGTCAACCAAAACTTGAAAGAGGTGCGACCTCTTGTCGCCGGTGAAGTGGTTCCAGTGGCGATAGAGCAGATGGGTGAAGACTTGCGCCTTGACCTTGCTTTCCGCGGCGGCCTTGTCTCTGTCCGCATTGCAGCGGTCCGCGGCTCCGCCGTCCGCAGGACTGATAGCCGGACAATCCGGGTACACCGCCGACGTAAACACGATCGACTTCGCATCCGGCGCCCACTTCGCGTTGTCCGCCTCGGTGGCGATCGAGGTCAGCTTGTGTGGATGGCTCGTCGCGCCCGTCGCATCGTCGAAGTCGGCCAGCCACACCTGCTGCCCGCCCTCTCGACTGGAAAGGAACAGCACGGAGTGCCCATCGGGCGCAAACTCCGGCCCGCCATCCCCAGGCACGGCCGCCGCCATCTTCTGCGGGCCACCTGTTCCAGAGACGGGTCCCGCGATCGCCTGCACCCAAATCTCCGGCGTCTTGGTGTTCTTTTCGAGATCGACCGTCGTGACCGAGTACGCCAGCCACTTGCCATCCGGCGAAACCGCCGTCTCCCCCAGCCGCTTCATGTGCATCATGTCGTCAAACGTCATCGGCCGCCTCGACCCGCCCGCAGTCGCAGCGCCCGCCTGGGCCAGGCAAAGCCCCGGCCCTGCCCAGCCAATTAACACCAGAAAAAGAACACGACAGTGCTTGTGCATGGAATTCCCCATACGCGTGGAGCCACACCTCAACCCGGCGCGAAGAAAAAGTCTACACCCACATGAGCAACGAGGCGTTCGCGAGAGGGGAGACGCTCGCGGTCCCCCGAACCGCAAATTCTCTCCCAAACTTAAAGCGCCTCCCGGTCCTTCGCCGGCGCCGCTGCCCTTCGCCGCCCGTGACGAATTGGTCCCTCCGCAATTTTTGCTTACAATTCAGCCCTGAAGGGTTGCCGGGTGCAGGCCGCTACTTGCTGTATTCGTCGCGCAGCCGCGTCTGCCGGCTGACCATGGGCACCGCGACGCCCTGAATGTAGACCTGCTTCACATCCGTCCGCACATCGAGCGGATCGCCGTTGGCGATGACCACGTTGGCCATCTTGCCCACGTCGAGCGAGCCGAGCTTGTCGCCGAAGCCGAACATCTCGGCCACGTTGAGGGTGATGGCCTTGAGTGCGTCGTCATAAGGCAGCCCATACGCGACGGCGAAACCAGCCGCATACGGCAGATTGCGCGAAGAGTGGCTGCTCACCGGGCCGCCCGCATCGGCGGACGAGATGGCGATCTTCACGCCGCGCTTCGCCAGCTCGGCAGGCAGCGTATAGACCGCATCAAAGCGCTGGTCGGCGCGTGGGAAGTCATAGATGGACCCCACGATCACCGGCACATGGTAGGCGGCGATCTTGTCCAGCACTTCCTGGCTCTGGGTCACGTGATTGAGGATCACCTTGAGGTGAAACTCCTGCGCCAGCCTCATGATCGTCTCCACGTCGTAGCCCTCGTAGACGCCGATCACCACGGGGCGTTCGCCCTTGAGGTAGGGGATGAGTGCTTCCAGCTTGAGATCGCGCTTGGGCTTTTCCCCTTTCTTAAGCGCGGCGTCCTGCTTGGACTGATAGTCCTGGACATCGAGGAAGGTCTGCCGCAGTTGCGTAATGAGTCCCATGCGCGTGGAGGGATACTCGCCGCGTGCGCCGCCGCGCCCCCCGCGCCGGCGCTGGTCGGCCCCGAAGTTCATGGCCAGCGCCACGTCGCGGCCGAGGATCATCTGGTCGCGATCCGCCCCGGCGAGTTGGATGAAGATGTCCTGGCCGGCAACCGAGTCATCGCTGGCCGGAGCAACCACCGCGTTGGTGATCCCGTTGAGCCGCGCCACCGGGATCAGTTCCGTCTCCGAGTGGAAGGCGTCGTAGACATGCATGTGGGGCATGATCTCGTCGGATTTTTCGATGAGGTCATTGGAGTTCTGATCGGCGCTCACTTCGGTCAGGCCGAAGTTGGTTTCGGGATCGATGAGGCCGGGGTAGACGGTCATGCCGCGCGCATCCACGATCTGCGCCCCGGCGGGGATTTTGACCTTGCCCGTTTCCCCGATGGCGGCGATCTTGCCGTCGGCGAGAACGAGCGTGCCGTTCTCGATGGTTCCGTGGCTGACGGTAAGCAGTTTGCCGCCAGTGATGGCCACCACCTGCGGCACCTGCGGTGCGGCCGACTGCGGCACCTGCGGTGCGGCTGGCTGCGGCTTCGCCGCCAGTGCCAAAGCCGACACTGCGATGAGCACAACAAACGGCGCGGAGGGAAGCATGAGTTCGCGTGGACAGAGAAGAAAAATTCATTGGCCGTCCTCCCCATCGTCTTCGCCGCCGAAGCCGCCGCCATCGTGCATCACGCCGTTGAAATGCGTGGTGCCCAGCCCGGGCAGCGATGCGTCGAAGAACAGGTCGCCGTCGATGTACACCTTCTGCGCGCGGGCATAGGTCGACAGCGGGTCCTTGTTCCACAGCACCAGGTCGGCGTCCTTGCCCACGTCGATGGAGCCGGTGCGGTCGTCCACGCCGATGATCCATGCGGGATTGAGCGTGACCATGCGGATGGCTTCGTCTTCACTGGCTCCGCCATAGTGCACCATCTTGCCGGCCTCCTGGTTGAGGCGGCGGATGTGGTCGTTGGAGTCGCTCTTGAGCGCCACGCGCACGCCCTTGCGCATCGACATGACGGCGTTCCACGGGATCGCGTCCCAGGCCTCATCTTTGAATCCCCACCAGTCGGTGAAGGTGGCGATGGCGGTCTGGTCGGCGGCAATCTTGTCGGCCACCTTGTACATCTCGAGGGCGTGATGGAAGGCGCGGATCTTGTAGCCGTACTCTTTGGCGATGGCTTCCTCGGTAAGGAACTCGTCGGCGCGATAGCAGTGAATCTGCACGTAGAGCTTGCCCTTGAGGACGTCGGCCAGTGCCTCCAGCTTGAGGTCGCGCTTGGGAGCGACGGCGTCCTTGTCGCCCTTGGCCACCTTGGCGTTGTAGGCGTCCCACTCCGCCATGTAGTGCTTCGCATCTTCAAAGGCCATGCGCATGACTTCAAAGTTGCCCATGCGAGTGGAGGGCAGTTGATCGCGGCTGCCGTAGACGCGCTTGGGGTTTTCCCCGGAGGCGAACTTGATCGAACCGGGCGCGTTGGGAAAGAGCATGGCGTCGCGGTCGAGGCCGAACTTGTTTTTGATGACCACGGCCTGGCCGCCGATCATGTTGGCGGAGCCATGCAGCAGCAGTTCGGTGGTGACGCCGCCGGCCAGGGCGCGGTAAAGGGCCGCATCGCGGTTGTCGAAGGCATCGATCATGTGCATCGACGGCGTAACCGGGCTGGTGGCCTCGTTGACATCGCTGTCCAGCGCCGAGTGCGAGTGGGGATCGATGATGCCGGGGGTGAGCCACTGGCCGGTGGCGTCGAGGACTACGGCCGAGGCCGGGCGCGTTGACAGTTGCGCCCACCGCCGGCGATCTTGCCGGCGTGTATCCATACGGCGCCGTTCTCGATCGTGCCGTGGCTGGCGGTCATGACCGTCGCGTTCTTGATGACGATGTCGCCGGGCGGGGCGGACGGCTGTTGCCCATGAGAAACGACGGCTAAAAGCGCAAGGCCGGCGAGAGTGAGACCTCGGAGCGCGCGCGACACTGCAAGGGAAGGCGGGCACGACTGCGACGGGAGAGAGTTCAACGGGCCTCCTGGTAACGGGAAGACGGCAATTGAAAACTGAAAAGGGAGCGAGGGACGGAGTCGGCGCGAAACGGCAAAGACCGTGGCGAGTACCTTGCCGAAATCCTAACCCATGTCGGAGCGATTCTTTCCAAAAACCTTAAGACGCCGCTGCCGCCAGCAGAGCATCGGCTACCCGTGCCGCCTCGACGGCGGGGCGCACCGAGTGCACGCGCACGATGGAAGCCCCGTTCAAGATGGCGGCGACCATGGCGGCGACGCTGGCAGTTTCGCGGGCGTCGACGGGCGCCGGCGACCCGCCATGGAGCGGAGCGAGCGTGTGGCCGAGAAACGATTTGCGCGACAGGCCGGCCAGCAGCGGGCGGCCGAGCGAAAGCAATTCCGACTGCCGGGCGAGGAGGGCGTAGTTTTCGCCGAAGCGTTTTCCGAATCCGTAGCCCGGATCGAGCACGATCGATTCCAGGCCAATTCCCGCCTCGGCAGCGGTCCTCATGCTGGCGTGAAGGCCGTCGCGGACCATGGCTACGAGGACGTCGGCTTCGAGTTGCGGCTGGGTGCGCCACTCTTCGGGGCGGCCGCGGGTATGCATCAGAACCACTCCGGCTCCGGCCTGGGCGCAGGTGAAGGGCATCTCCGCATCCCACAGAAATCCGCTGACGTCGTTGATGATCTCCGCGCCGGCTGCCAGGGCCGCACGCGCGGTTGTGGCCTTGTAGGTGTCGACGGAAAGGATCGCGTCGGGTCGCGCGCGCAGGACTCCTTCAAGCACGGGAAGCAGGCGGGCCTGCTCTTCGCCGGCGCTGACAGCGGGCGCATCGGCCGATGCGGCAAGGTTACCGGCGCGCGAACCGGGCCGGGTGCTCTCCGCGCCCAGGTCGAGGATGTCGGCGCCTTCGTCGAGCAACTGCACGGAGCGGGCCATGGCGGCTTCAGCGTCAAGAAAAGAACCACCATCGCTGAAGGAGTCGGGGGTGATGTTGACCACACCCATCACCAGCGTCCGCGTGCCCAGCTCGACAGTGCGCGTGCGCAGTCGCCAGGCCGTTGCCACGCGCTCCGCAGTTTGAACCCGGTCCATTGAACCTGCTTTCCTCGCAGCACTAAAGCGCTCCTCGATTGTAAGAGGCTGCCCGGGGAATGCGAATTGCATGGGATCACTTTGGCTCCTGCTACACTCCGGGCATGATCCTCTCACGGCGGATGTTGGCGCTTGGGCTGTGTTTTTCATTGATTCAGGGCACTTGCGGTATGGCACAGCGGGCCGGGGTCAGGCGACCGGCGCACCCGCCGGCCCAGCCTCGGGTTGGAGGAACACTCGCCGATCGCATCAACGCGATTATGGCTGAACCCGCACTGAGCCATGCGGAATTCGGCATGCGCATAGAGACCACGGACGGGCAGCCGCTGTATGCATTCAACGATGGCCGCCTGTTCACTCCGGCGTCCAATGCGAAGCTGCTCACCACCGCCGCGGCCTATGCCTTGCTGCCCGTGGACACGCTAACCTGGACCACCAACGTGGTCGCCAGCGGGGAGGTGGACGCGGGCGGGACGCTGCACGGGGACATCATGATCCTCGGCGCGGGAGACCCGACGTTTGGTCCGCGCAAGTATCCTTATCAACCGCCCGCCCCGCCCCCGCCGCCCGGTACGCCGCCCGCGCCGCCGCAGCCCAAACCCGACCCAACCGAAGTGCTGCAACTGCTCGCCCAGCAGGTGGAGCAGTCGGGGGTGCGCAGCGTTGATGGCAGCGTGGTGGGCGACGATAGCTATTTTCTCGATGAGTCGTATGGCACTTCGTGGGCCTGGGACGATCTGCAGTGGGCTTATGGAGCGCCGGTCTCGGCGCTCAGCTTCAATGACAATGCGGTGGGACTGACACTTACCACTGATCCCGCCAAACCCACGGCGACCGTGGCCGCCTGGTCGCCCGATCTCGACTACTACACCCTCGACAATCGCATGGCGCCCGTGGCGGGTGGGGAGACGGCTCACCCCGGCCTCGACCGGCCGCCGGGCAGCATGATGGTGCGCGCCTTTGGTACGGCCCCGGCGCAGGGGCTTCACGCGGAGTTGGCCATCGACGACCCGGCGCAGTACGTCGCCTCGGCTTTCAAGGAGGCGCTTTTGAGCCGCGGCATCACGGTGAAGGGCACGGCGACGTCGGCACACCGGGCTTCGATAGTGACCGGGGACTTCGCCGCGGAGCGCGAGATGCCGATTGTGCCGGCTCTGACGCGCCCCATCATCGGCAGTGTGGCCGCGCCACTCGAAGGGCGCAGGGTGCTGGCGCGGCGCGTCTCCGTTCCCGTCGCCGAAGACATCACGGTGACCAACAAGTTGAGCCAGAACCTGCATGCCGAACTGCTGTTGCGCCTGCTGGGCAAGGTGCATGGCACGGAGGGCAGCTTTGCCGAAGGCGCGCGGGTAGTGCGGCAGTTCCTGGTGAGCATCGGCGTCGACGACAAAGATTTCTTCTTCTACGACGGATCGGGCATGAGCATGGATGACCGCATCGCGCCGCGCGCTTACACAAAGCTGCTGACCTATGCGGCGCGCCAGCCGTGGGGTGCGGCGTGGCGCGAGACGCTGCCCGTCGCCGGTGTGGACGGAACGCTCTCGGGCCGCTACAAGAATTCCCCTCTCAAGGGGCGCATGTGGGCCAAAACCGGCACGCTGAATGAAAGTAATGCGCTCTCCGGCTATTTGACGGCGGCGAGTGGGAAGACTGTGGTCTTCTCCATTATGGTCAATGGCCATCTGCCGGGCAGCAGTGCGGAAATCCAGGCCATCGACCGCATTGCGGAAGCGGTTGCGGCGGCGGAGTGAGCTTGTATCATCTAAGGCAGATGCGCACCCGCTCTTTAGAAGCTTTTTTTGCCGCCGCGCCGGTGCTGGCGACCTTGGCGCTGGCTGCTTCCGGCTGCCGCTCGCTGCCCCCTTCAAAGCCGGAGGCGCTGTGGACGGTGGAGGAGGCGCGCGGCGCGCAGGTGTTTCACCGCAACTGCGCCAAGTGCCACTACCCGACCAACACGCATCCGCTGCACGGGCCGGGGCTTCAGGCCATTACCAAGGTCAAGGCCATGCCCTCGGGCGCTCCGCCGACCGATGAGCGTATGACCGCGGTGATCCTGCATGGGCGGGGCATGATGCCGGCCACGTCGCTCGATGAGGACCAGCTGAACGATCTGCTGGCGTACTTGCACACCTTATGAGCAACGACGGCGAAAGTCCGGGCGGCCCTGATCGCGAGAGTTGCGGCGCGGTCAACGATCGCCCGACTGCCTCCGGTTTGCCTGCCAAGCCCGCGCGCCGCGAACTGCTCCCGCTGCCAGGGCTCGCGGCTATCGCGCTTTACATGCTGGTGCTTTCGGGAATCAACATTGTTGGCGTAGTGGATGGTTATATCGGGCCGCTGTTCCTGGTATTTTCCGCAGCCTTCATCGCCGCAGGGCTGGGGCTGCTGCTGTTGTTCCGCTGGGCGTGGACAATGACAGCGGCGGCGATGGTTCTGCTGATGGGCCTCTTTGCCTGGAAGTTTTATTCCGATCATGATTTTGCGTCGATCGCGCAGGCGCTGCTGAATGCGGTGTTCTTTCTCTACCTGGTCCGGCCCGAGGTGCGGGCGCATCTGCGCTGAAGAGACGCCCCCTCTGGGGTTTGTCTTCCCCCAGCCGCATCGCGGTGCTTAGAGTGATACAATGTATCTACTTAGCCGTTTTCGTGAGGTGATGATCATGCGAGCACAGATCCTGAAGTGGGGAAATAGCCTGGCTGTCCGCATTCCGAAGCCCGTTGCAGAGGAAGCGAACCTCAAGGAAGGGGACGCCATTGAGATCGCAGTGGACGATGAGGGCGCCGTCGGACTGTTGCGCATCGGGAAAGTTCCGACTCTCGCTCAACTCGTCTCTCAGATCACTCCCGAGAACCGATACGCAGAGCTGTCCGCAGGCTCCGAGGCGGGGAAGGAAGTCGTGGAATGGTGACCTCCTTTATTCCTGAGGCGGGAGACATCGTGTTTTTGGATTTCGATCCCCAGGTAGGGCGTGAACAGGCAAAGCGGCGTCCTGCACTGATCCTTACAGACATCCGATATAACCGTGCCAGCGGTCTGGCAATCGTGTGCCCGCTCACTAGCCAGCGAAAGCCGTACCCATTTTCGCTCCCCGTCACCGTCGGAAAGGTCGAGGGAGCCATCCTGATCGATCAATTGAAGAGCGTGGATTGGGCAGGGCGTAAGGCGGAATTTCATTCCAGGGTCGCAACCAAGACTCTCACCACCGTTCGACAGTATCTTGGCGTGCTTCTGTCGATTCCATCGGGGCAACGGAATTAGCCATGGGATTGGGTTCTCGCAGCGATGGGTCGAGGAACGATTGAATGCCGCTGTTCCATGACCGCACTTCTTTGTCTTTCCGGCGGGCGATGGTAATCTCTGCCCATGCTGCGTGATCTTCACAAGATACTTGCCTGCCGGGGCTTTGCCTTCGGCGCCTGCCTGGGTCTCTGTTTGGCTGCCATCGCATCCGCGGTTGCGGCGGATGCCCCGCAAAAGCGTGCCATCACGCTCGATGACCTGAACCGCATCCAGCGCGTGAGCCCGCCGGTGCTGTCCCCGGATGGCGACTGGATTCTGTATACGGTGAGCCAGGTCGATGCCAAGGAGGACAAGAACCAAAGCCATCTGTGGCTGGCGAAGTGGGACGGGTCGGTGCATCTGCAACTGACCTATGGCAAAGAGGGCGCGTCCAGCCCGCGCTTCAGTCCCGACGGGAAATACATCAGTTTTCTTTCTTCACGGCCGGGTGCGGCCAAGGGAACGCAGGTCTGGGTGATGGACCGGCGCGGCGGCGAGCCGCAGCAGCTCACCGCCATTACCGATCAGGAGATCGAGGGCTATCTCTGGTCGCCCGACGCGAAGAAGCTGCTGTTGACACTGCATCCCAAGGCGGAGCCGGACGCGGAGGAGGGCAAGCCGCCCGCGCCGCCCAAGCCCATCGTGATTGATCGCTATCACTTCATGCAGGACATCCAGGGCTACCTCCGCGATGATGCGTGGGACGCGCTATACCTGTACGACCTGGATGCGAAGAAGCCGGAAAAGCTGACCACCAGCAAGAATGTGAATGAAGAGAACGCCGCGTGGTCGCCCGACGGCGCGTGGATCGCGTTTGTGAGCAATCACGATCCTGATCCGGACCGCAGCAACAATACGGATGTCTTTGTCGTCGCTCCCAGGCCAGGGTCTGAAGCACGCAAGCTCACCACGTGGAACGGCCCCGACGGGGGCCGGCTCGCCTGGTCGCCGGATTCGAAGTCGATTGCGTTTACCGAGGGCGCTGAACTCAAGCTTCTGGAATATTCGCAGGCCAGGCCGGCAGTCGCAACGTTGGACGGCAAGGTGAGTTATCCAGCGGCGGGCCTCGATCGCTCCGTGAGCCAGCCGTTCTATTCCTCCGATGGGCACCTCGACTACCTGGTCAGCGATGACCGCTATGAGTATCCCATTGAGGTGGACGCGGCCGGTGGTGGGTCGAAGCGCCTGCTGACCCAGCCGGGGATCGTTGCCGGGTGGGACGTGGCCGGCGGGCATATGGCGCTGCTCTACACCAGCGACACCGAGCCGGGCGAGATCTACGCGATGGAGAATGGCGGCCTGCGCAAGATCACAACGCATAACGATGCGCTGGTTGCGGAGCTGACCCTGGTCCCCACCGAAAACATCGAATTCAAGACCAAGGACGGCACCGATGTTCACGGGCTGCTGACCAGGCCGGCGGGATTCAAGGAAGGGACGCCGGTGCCGATGGTGCTGTTCATCCATGGCGGGCCCAACGGGCAGGACGCGCACAGCTTCGATTTCCTGCGCCAGTGGCTGGCGACGAAGGGATACGCGGAGCTGAATGTGAACTACCGCGGCAGCTCCGGTCGCGGACAGGACTACGCCAAGGCCATTGCCGCCGACTGGGGCCACAAGGAAGTCATCGACCTGATGGCGGGTGTGGACAAGGCCATTGCGATGGGCGTGGCCGATCCCAACAAGCTTGCTGTGACCGGCTGGAGCTACGGCGGCATTCTGACCGACTACACGATCGCCAGCGACCCTCGCTTCAAGGCCGCGATCAGTGGAGCCGGCGTGGCCGCCCCGCTGTCGTTTTATGGCGCCGATCAGTACATCCTGCAGTACGACAACGAACTCGGCAAACCGTGGAAGAACTATGAGCTCTATGTGAAGTTGAGTTATCCGTTTCTCGAAGCGGACAAGCGCATCCACACGCCTACTCTGTTCATGGGCGGCACGGCGGACATGAATGTGCCGCTGCTGGGCGGCGAGCAGATGTACGAGGCTCTGAAGTCTCTTGGCGTGCCGACGGAACTGATCGTGTATCCGGGGCAATTTCACGGGTTCACACGGCCAAGCTTCATCCGCGACCGCTACGAGCGCTGGCTGGCGTGGTGGGACAAATATGTCGGCGTCAACCGTCCGCCTGAGCCCGCGGAGGTCAAGAAGTAAAGGCGCAAGAGCCGCGCCGCTGAAGCGCAGCATGGAGGGATCGATGCAACTGGTCTTCCTCTACGGAATGCCGGCTACCGGAAAGCTGACGGTAGCCCGGGAACTGTCGAATATCTCGGGCTATCCCATCTTTCACAATCACCTCGCGGTTGATCTGCTGCTGTCGCTGTTTGAATTCGGCAGCCAACCGTTTGTGGAGCTGCGCGAAGAGATCTGGCTTTCAGTCTTCCGTCAGGCGGCGGAGAGCGGACTGCCGGGGCTCATCTTTACATTTGCGCCGGAGGCTACGGTGCGTCCGTCGTTTGTTCCGGCCGTGGAGGAGCTGCTTGCCGAGGGCGGCGGCTGCGTCGATTTTGTGGAGCTGACCTGTGCTTTGCCGGAGTTGAAGCGGCGTGTAGCCGATCCATCGCGGCAGCAGTACAGGAAGCTGGCCTCGGTTGCTCTCTTTGAACGGCTTCACGCGGAAGGCAGCTTCGCGGCGATGTCGATGCCGCCGGCGCGCATTCGCATCGATACGGGGGAGTGTTCGCCGCCGCGGGCTGCGTTGCAGATTGCGCGGGCACTGGAGTTGCCGGGGTTCGCTTCGATTGCAAATCGCGAATAAAGATAAGCCGGATGGAAGCCCAAATCGCCCCATCAGGAATTACCCGCTCATTCCTCGAAGGGCTGGTTACGGCGCAGTTCCAACTCGCGGGAAGGCGCCGCGCCGGCGCCGGTGAATTGCGACACGATGGCCACGATCAGTGAGATCAGTAACAACAATGTGCCGATGACGACGAGTGGAAGTCCTACCAGCGCGGGGACGCCGGTGGTCGTCATGTCGAAGTGCAGGCTGGTTGCGGAGACGGGATAGCCAAAGCTGAAGTTTGCGGCTCCGTGGCCATATGCGAAGATCACGCCGATGCCGGCAGCGAGGAAGAGAACAGCTGCGATGGTGATGCGATCGGATTTCATTCTGCCTCCGAAAAACAAGGATCAAGGATCAGTACGTACGGCCGTCAAAAACAGTCTCCAAAATCCTCCGAAAGCGCTCTATTGGCACAACTTCTTCAACTCGCCAAAGGGCTTGGGCCGGAAGGGCGGATAGCGCAGGTGGCGCGCATCCATGAACTGGTCCGGCAGCGTGCCGCCGTACTTCAATCCAGCGTCCGGGTCCAGCGCGTAGAGCGGGTCTTGTTCCACCTCTGATATGGATGCAAAGCGGAAGCCCTGAGTACGAAGCAGGTCGAGCAGTTGCGGCAGCATGCGGGTGGTGAAGGCCGTGGCGTGCAACAGCATCACGTTGGGCGCCTCGTGTCCCCAGGCGATCTGCTGCTCTTCGCGGCCCAGCCTGATGTACTCGGTCGCGGTATCGAGATAGCTGCGTTCGAGCCACTGGATGGCGGCCTCGTCGTGGATTGCGGAACATCGCGCGTAGGTATCGTTCCAGGCATAATCTTCGAAGTCCAGGGTGACCTGGGCGACGCGATAGCCGTGCTCGCGCAGATAGCTGCGCACAGTGCGCCGTTTCTCCACCGTGTCGCCCTCCCACAGAAACGGATAGCGAAACCAGTGCCAGTCGCGGGCGCCCGCGTATTCGGCCAGGGCCGGCTCGTTCTCCGCGATCTCCTTTTCAAAGTCTTGCGCCGAATTGCTGGTGAGCGAGAGGTGCGACCACGTGTGGCTGCCGATGTTCATTCCCGCATCCACCCATAGGTGCAGGGCCTGCTGCGCATCGGGATCGTTCTGGAGCTTGACGGCATTTACGAAGCCGTAGGTGCCTTCGAGATGATTGGCCTTGAGTTCGCCGGCGAGAGCGGTGGCGATTTTGCTGCGGTTCTCGCCGGGCGGCAGGGTGCCGGCGGCGGGCAGGTCGTCAAAGGTCAGCGCCACGACCGGGCTTGCGGATCAAGCGGTGGAAGAGTCTGTATGTGCCCAGCCGGATGGGGTGCAGGGTCGGGGTCGTGCGAAGACTGGGCGCGACTGGCGTTCAACGACATCATGAACAGGGCCACAGCCGTGATAACGGTCCGGAAGAGTTGCCGGAGGGCGGCTCCATCAACGCCATCGCCGGTGAGATCGATGAAGTCCGCATCGGCGGCGTACGCGGCGATAGCGGCCCCCGCGTGGCTCTCATGCCGATCGCGTGCGCATTGCACTCGCCCGCCGGCCAACTCCTGCGGAACGGCGGGCTCCATAGCCAAGGCCAGCGAAAGCATGATCATCATTTCCGCAGAATACACGCCCGGACACACGGCTCTCGCGCAGAAGCTGGGTGGCGAAGCCGGGAACGAGCGGCAGCCGGTGAGGACGTGCGATCGAGCCGGCATGGGAAAGGGATGCGAAGTCTTTAGTTCGCATCCGGGGGGAATGCGCGGGTATCTGCTCCCTTACAACACCAGCTTTCGCGGCTTGCCCTGTTGCGCGTTGTAGTTGGCCGGTCTGCCGATGCTGACGTAGGTGAATCCATGATCGGCCATCTGTTGTGGCTTGTAGAGATTGCGGCCGTCGATGATGATGGGGAAGCGCACCGCGCGATTCAACTCCGCCAGATCGATCTCGGCAAACTCCTTCCAATCCGTCAGGATCAGGACCGCGTCCACATCGGCGGCGGCTTCATACAGGCTGGCTGCGTAGCGCAGCTTGTCGGTAGGCGGCAGCACAGCCTTGGCGCGATCGGTGGCCGCCGGGTCGTACGCGGTCACGCTTGCGCCCGCCTCCAGCAGTTTGCGAATGACCTCCAATGCCGGGGACTCGCGAATGTCGTCGGTATCGCACTTGAACGCCAGTCCGAGGGCAGCGAGCTTCTTGCCGCGCAGTGTCCACAGCGCTGCGCGCACTTTGTTGAAGAACACATCCTTCTGGGCGTCGTTGATACGGCGGACTTCCTCAAGCAACTGGAAGTTGAGGCCCTGCTGCTGCGCGACCCAGTGGAAGGCGGCCACGTCTTTGGGGAAGCAGGAGCCGCCATAGCCGAGGCCCGCGCGCAGGAACTTCGGGCCGATGCGGCTGTCGAGACCGATGCCGGCAGCGATGTCTTCGATATCTGCGTCCACGCTCTCGGCCAGGTTGGCCACCGCGTTGATGAACGAAATCTTCAGAGCCAGGAAGGCGTTGGACGCGTGCTTGATGATCTCCGCGCTCTGCGCCGAGGTGACTAGCAGTTTGGCCGGATGAGCGGCATTACATGCTCCGGGCAGCGCGCCGGGCTTCTCATAGTAAGTGCCTTCAGTAAGCGGCGCGTAAATGCGGCGAAGCAGGTCGGCGGCGCGATCGGTGCCTGCGCCCACGACAATGCGGTCGGGATGAAGGAAATCAATAATAGCCGTGCCTTCGCGCAGGAATTCCGGATTGGAGACCACATCAAAATGGTCCGGATCGACACCGCGCCGGTACAGCACCCGCCGGATCCATTCATTGGTATAGACCGGAACGGTGCTCTTCTCGACGATGACCTTGTAGCTGGTAATGGCGCGGGCAATCTCGGAGACGACCGCTTCCACATACGACAGGTCGGCGGCGCCGGTGTCGCCCTGGGGCGTACCCACGGCGATGAAGATGGCCTGGCTCTTCTCGACCGCTCCGCTCAGGTCGGAGGTGAAATCAACGCCCCGTCCGAGGTGCTTGCCTAACAGTTCCGGAAGGTGCTCCTCGTAGATGGGAACCCCGCCTTCCCGCAGCGTCCTTACCTTGGCTTCATCGTTGTCGACACAGGTGACCTCGTGACCCATTTCCGCAAAACATACCGCGGCTACGAGCCCTACATATCCTGATCCGATCACACAAATGGGAACTGGCTTTGACACGGCTGTTGGTTTCTCCTTGACTGCGGCTCCGCAGAGCGTGAGTGAGATTGAATCTAAGTGGACTTGTTACATGATTTATGGCGAAATGCCATTCGACTCTAGTGGTCTTACCATTATAGCTGTGACTTGGCTTGGGGGGGAAATCACGGGTTGGCCGACACCTTGTGGGAGGCGAATGAGATTGGCCGCGTCCTGGCAGCGAATCGCGGCCACTTTCCCTGACGAAGAGCAATACCGCGCCCGCGGCAGTGCAGCGCGATAGCCCATATAGCCTGAGAAATGACTCCCCCACAAACCATTTTCGAATTCATGGCATCTTAATCAGACATCGTTGTAGTCCGGGAGAGAACCTACAACCGCATCGCGTTTGCAGCCCGGGCGAGGCCCGCAGCGGGTTGCTGCTGTGTCTACAACTGACGCACCTTTCACTTACAGGAGCCAGGGAACCATGAAGCTTAAAAATGAAAAAGTCGCGGTCTGCGGCGCCGGCGGGTTTATCGGCGGCCATCTCGTCCAGGCCCTTCTCGACAACGGAGTCGACGTAGTCCGGGCCATCGATATCAAGCCGCTGGACGAGTGGTACCAGGTCCACAAGGGCGTAGAAAATCTGAGCCTGGACCTCAAGGACAAGGACAACTGCCGCACCGCCGCCAGGGGCGTCAAAGGCGTCTTTCAACTGGCCGCCGACATGGGCGGCATGGGCTTCATCGAGAACAACAAGGCCCTGTGCATGCTCAGCGTGCTGACCAACACCCACATGCTGATGGCGGCGCGCGAGGCCGGCGTGGAGCGCTTCTTCTATTCTTCCTCGGCCTGCGTCTACAACGGCGACAAGCAGAAGAGCCCCGACGTGGTGGCGCTCAAGGAAGAGGATGCCTATCCGGCGCTGCCGGAAGACGGCTACGGGTGGGAAAAGCTGTTCAGCGAGCGCATGTGCCGCCACTTTGAAGAGGACTTTGGCCTGCAGTGCCGCGTAGCCCGCTACCACAACGTCTACGGCCCGCTGGGCACCTGGACCGGCGGCCGCGAAAAGGCTCCGGCGGCGATTTGCCGCAAGGTGCTGGAAGCCAAGATGTCGGGCAAGCATGAGATCGAGATCTGGGGCGACGGCAAGCAGACGCGCAGCTTCATGTACATCGACGACTGCACCCGGGGCACGCAGGCGATCCTCGAGAGCGACATTCACGAGCCGCTCAACCTGGGCTCGGACGAACTGGTGACCATCAACCAGCTGGTCGACATCGTTGAAGAGATCGCCGGCGTGAAGCTGGAACGCAAGTACAACCTGGGCGCGCCCAAGGGCGTCAACGGCCGCAACAGCGACAACACCAAAATCCTTGAGTTGCTGGGATGGGAACCGTCCATCCGCCTCAAGGAAGGCATGGCCAAAACCTACGCGTGGATCGAAAGCCAGATGCTGGTCGGCGCCCATAAGTAGGCTGGACGACTGAGCGCAAAGCAAGGGCGAGAGCCGGGATTCCATCCCGGCTCTCGTCGCGTTGGCGGATCCGGCGCAGAAACGAAACGGGTATAATCCGGCCTATGGCGGCGCTCGCGCAAACCGATCTTCCCCCCGCACCCGATGTGGAACTGAAGCTGCACACGCTCGAAGAACAACTCCGGCAGTTAGGTCCTCTCATGGTGGCTTACTCCGGCGGCGTAGACTCGGCATTTCTGGCCGCGACCGCGCACAGAGTTCTCGGCGATCGCATGCTTGCCGTTCTGGCCGACTCGCCCAGCCTCGCGCGGCGCGACATGGAGCAGGCCAGCGCCTTTGCCCACACCCTCGGCATGCCGCTGCGCGTCATCCAGACGGAAGAACTGGATCGTCCCGAATATCAGCGCAACGACGCCAATCGCTGCTTCCACTGCAAGACCGAGCTTTTCGAGGGCATGAAAGCTCTCGGCGCACAGCTTGGTTTCACCAACATCGCTTATGGCATGAACGCCGACGATACGCGCGACTATCGTCCCGGGCAGCGGGCCGCGCAGCAGCATGAAGTGCTGGCGCCACTCGCGGATGCGGGTTTGACCAAGCTCGAAGTGCGAGCGCTTGCCAGGGCTGCCGGGTACACTCTGTGGGATCGACCCGCCGCGCCGTGCCTGTCTTCGCGGGTGGAATATGGCCGCACGGTCACGCGTGAAGTGCTATCGCAGGTTGAGCGTGCCGAGGATAGCATGCGCTCGTTGGGCTTTCGGGAGTTTCGCGTCCGCCATCACGGCGAACTGGCGCGGGTCGAGATTGCGCGCGCCGAGATGCCGCGTGCGCTTTCGATGGAAACTCTCGATGCCATCACCGCTGCACTGCGCGCTGCGGGCTTTCAATACGTCACATTGGATTGCGCCGGCTTCCGCTCCGGTTCGATGAACGCCATTCTGCCCGCGGAAGTGTTGTTGCGCCGCGGCGCCTGAATCGCGCATCCTACCCAGCAGCGTTACGGATACCGTAAAATCAGCCTCGATGCGTATTGGATATTTAGAGTGTTTTTCAGGCATTAGCGGCGACATGCTGCTCGGCGCCCTGGTCGATGCCGGCGTTCCACTCAGCCTTTTGGAGCAGACGACACATGCGCTCGATGTGGGCGCCCGCCTGGAAGCGCGCAAGGTAACCCGCAGTGGAATAGCAGCCACAAAGGTGGATGTGCTCACCGGCGACAGGCGCGCGGATGGGCAAGCACATGCGCACGAAGCGTCGCCAGCGCACCAGCATGAGACGCATACCCACGAGCACGAACACAGTCATTCTCACCCGCATACGCATGAAACGCCCCACGATCACGCGCATGATCATCCGCATCCTCACGATCATGCCGAGCCGCATGAGCACATGCATTCGCATTCACACCAACATGCGCATGTGGACGATCACGATCATGCGCATCATCGTTCGCTGTCTACGATCCTCGGCATCATCCGTTCGTCAGCCCTGTCCGAATCGGTAAAGGAGCATGCGGCGCGGGCATTCCAGTTGCTCGGTGAGGCCGAGGCGGCCATTCATGCTGTTCCGGTGGAGACGGTACACTTCCACGAGGTGGGGGCGGTCGACACTATCGTTGACATCGTGTGTGCGGCCGCCGGGGTCGAAGCCCTTGGCATCGACCGCTGGCTGGCTTCGCCGCTTAACGTGGGCAGTGGCACGGTGGAGTGCGCGCATGGCACGCTGCCCGTGCCCGCGCCAGCCACGCTTGCGCTGCTCGGCGACGCACCCGTTTACTCGGCAGGCCCGGCGATGGAGCGGGTAACGCCTACGGGCGCGGTGATCCTGCGCATGCTTGATGTGGAATATGCGTCTCTTCCCGCGATGCGCGTGAATGCGCGGGGGTATGGAGCCGGAGGCCGCGACACGCCGGGGCAAGCTAACGTTCTACGACTCCTGGTCGGCGAAGAACAGACCGCAGCCGTCGATTCGACGGTCGAGCCCGTCGCCATTCTCGAGACAGTCATCGACGATTCAACACCGCAGTTGCTGGCGTATGTCAGTGAACTGCTGCTGGCCGCGGGCGCGTGGGATGTTTATCGAGTTCCGGTACAGATGAAGAAGGGCCGCACCGGCGTGCAGATGACGGTGCTCTCCAAGCCGGAGCTTTTGCCCGCACTGCGCGATCTGATCTTCCGCGAAACCACAACCATCGGCCTTCATTGGCGCATCGAAAACAAGGTTGCTCTGCAGCGGGAATTCGCTGAGGTCGCGACGGCATGGGGTCCGGTGCAGATGAAGGTGGCGCGCTGGCCCTCGGGCGCGGTCGCAAACGTATCTCCCGAGTACGAGGATTGCCGCAGGATCGCCGCGCAGCACTCGATTCCCCTCAAGCAGGTCTTGCACGAGGCGTCGCGCCTCTATGCCGAGCTTCCCACAACAAGAAAGGCTGATTCATGAATCGCGCACAGATTGAGGCGCTTCTAAACGACGTCAGCGAAGGGCGCACCGCGGTGCCTGACGCCATGGACCGCCTGCGCGACCTCCCCTTTGAAGATCTGGGCTTTGCCAAGCTCGATCATCATCGCAGCCTGCGCACCGGCATGCCCGAAGTAATCTTTGCGGCGGGCAAGACCTCTTCGCAGGTGGCCACCATCTTCGCCCACATGGCGCAAGCCGGCGGCAATGTGCTGGCCACGCGGGCATCGCGCGAGTGCTTCGATGCGGTCGCCGCTGTCGAGCCTCGCGCCGTGTATCACGAAACCGCAAGAGCCATCACGCTGGAACAGGCCCCGGCCACTCCGGGGAAGGGAACCGTCGCCGTGGTCTGCGCGGGCACCAGCGATCTTTCCGTGGCCGAGGAAGCGGCAGTTACCGCGCGACTGATGGGCAATACCGTCGAGTTGATCGCCGACGTCGGCGTAGCTGGGATTCATCGCCTGCTGGCGCAACGAACATCGCTGCAATCGGCGCGCGTGCTCATCGTCTGCGCCGGCATGGAGGGCGCCCTGCCCACCGTCGTTGGCGGCCTGGTCAATGCTCCGGTGCTGGCGGTGCCGACCAGCGTCGGCTATGGCGCTTCCTTTGGGGGTGTCGCCGCGCTGCTGGGCATGCTGAACACCTGTTCCCCCAACGTCTGCGTGGTCAACATCGATAACGGTTTTGGCGCGGCCTGCATTGCCACGCTCATCAATCGCCTCTGAAGCACACGTAGCCGCGCTGGCCTAAACCCACTCGCCGCCCCGCATGAGCGGCTCGGCGGTATCGGACGCGGTGATGCCGTCGATGTCGAGCTTGTCGGAACCGATCATCCAATCGACGTGAATCAGGCTGTCATTGGCCCCCCGCGCGGCAAGCTGCTCCGGGGTCAGCTTGTCTCCGTCGCGAAGGCACGACGTGTATGCCTGGCCGAGGGCGATGTGGGAAGCGGCGTTCTCGTCGAACAGCGTATTGAAGAAGAGCATGCCGCTGGCCGCGATCGGCGAGGAGTGCGGCACCAGGGCCACCTCGCCCAGGCGCCCCGCGCCATCGTCGGTGCCAATAAGCTTCTGCAGCACTTCCTGCCCCCGGGTGGCGTGCGCTTCCACGATGCGGCCTTGCTCAAAGCGCACATGGATTCCCTCGATCATCGTTCCCTGGTAAGACAGCGGCTTAGTAGCCGTGACTGTGCCCTCGGCGCGATCTTTGTGCGGCGTAGTGAAGATCTCTTCCGTGGGCATGTTGGCGACGCAGTAGAGGCCGTTGCCCGCGGTGGTGCCGCCGCCCAGCCAGAGGTGGTCGTCGGCCAGCCCCAGGCGAAAGTCGGTTCCGGGGCCGCGATAGCTGCAGCGCCGCATAGCGCTTCTCATTCATGTAGGCGGCGCGCCGCTGCAGGCCGGCGTCATGGGTCTTCCATGCGGCGACGGGATCTTCGGTGTTGATGCGGGTGGTATAGAAGATGGCCTCCCAGAGCTTCGCGATGGCGATATCGGGCGCGTCGTTGGGAAACATGGCTGCGGCCCAGGAGGGCGTGGCGCTGGCCACGATGGTCCAGTTGATCTCGTGGCGGGTAATCAGCTCAAGAGCCGGGCCGGTAGGCCTGCGAGACGGCGCGATTGGCGCGGCTGACCTTGTCCGGATCTTGCCCGGACAGCAAGAGGGGATTGCCGCCGGTGATGGCGAGCCGCGCCGCTCCACTGCGGAAGGCCGCACCCATTCCGTCGTAGAGCCAGCCCGCGGCGCGATCAAATGCCTCCGATGGGGCAAACTGATACCGCATCAGCGTCGCTTCGTCGTCGCTATAGAGCGTCGTCACCAGCGAGGCGCCGGCGCGGTAGGCGTGCTCAGTGATGCGGCGCGCCAGGGGCACGGCATCGAGCGGAGCCGTCATCACCAGTTCCTGGCCCGGCTTGAGGCCGAGCCCTACTTCGATTGCCACTCTGCCTAGCTGATCGAGCTTCTCTTCAAACGTGCTTTGCTGCGCGGTGTTGGTCATATGGATTCCCTTGGGGCGATTGGTACGAGGTGTAAGTTGGATGCGGGCCGGGGTCATAAAGCACGCAGTCGAAGGTCAGTTGGCGCAGCAGCCCCCGCCACCACAGGGCGACTCGGAGACGCAGCAGGCGTTCCCCATGCCACAGGAAGTTCTCGCGGCCGGCGCGGTGCCGTGGGCGACAATGCCGGCGCCCCCACTGATGAGCCGCCTCACGCCTGCGCCGCACGCCGGGCACGCATCGAGCGGAGGGTCCGACATCTTCTGGCGGCGCTCGAAATGGTCTCCGCAGGTCTGGCATTCATATTCATAGGCGGGCATAGTGTGTCTCCTCAATCACCGTCGGACAGTTGAGTCCATTATACGAAGCGGCAATCGGGCTCGGCCACTCGCTCCGGCGGCGCCGTTCACCAGCTCAAGCGAATGTGTTTGAATGGGGAGTTCGAGCATGGTTGCCGGCGCCGCACTTTCCGACACTCCGGCTCAAGGAGACACAATGACACCCACGCGCAGGGAATTTCTGAAGACCGGTGCGGCAGTTGCCGCGGCCTCGGTGGCAGGACGCGGCGCCCGGGCCGCCGCCGGAGTGGCCGCCGTCACTCCCGCGCTGAGCCAGTTTGGCTACGGGGAGGTCGAGCTTCTCGAAGGGCCGCTCCGCCAGCAGTTTCAGACCAATCATGCATTCTATGCGCGGCTCAATGAAGACTCGCTGCTCAAGCCGTTTCGCCAGCGCGCCGGCCTGCCTGCGCCCGGTGAAGACATGGGCGGCTGGTACAGCTGGGCGCCGCTCAGCGATCTCGACAAGCCGGGTAACAATGGCTTCGCTCCCGGCCACAGCTTCGGCCAGTATCTCTCCGGCCTGTCGCGCGACTATGCTGCTACCGGCAACCAGGCGACCCAGGAAAAGGTGCACCGGCTGGTGCGCAACTTTGGTCCGGCCATCTCCGAGCACTTCTGGGACGACAACCGCTTCCCGGCCTATACCTATGACAAGATATCGATCGGCCTTCTCGACGCGCACCAGTTTGCCGCCGCGCCCGACGCGCTGAAAATCCTCGACAAAACTCTTGACTCGGTGGCCGCGCACCTGCCCCCGCGCGGACTTTCGCGGGCGGAGCAGATTGCCCGGCCGCACCCGCACGATGAGTCATTTTGCTGGGATGAGCCCTACACCCTGCCGGAGAACTTCTTCATCGCCTGGCAGCGCGGCGCCGGCGCGCGCTATCGCGACATGGGCGTTCGCTTTCTGGCCGATGACTGGTACTGGGATCCACTGGCGGCGGGAGAAAATGTGCTGCCCGGCAAACATGCCTACAGCCACGTGAATGCCATGAGCAGCGCCATGCAGGCCTATATCTCGATGGGCAGCGAAAAGCACCTGCGCGCGGCGCGCAATGGCTTTGATTTTTTGCGCACGACGCAAAGCTTCGCCACCGGCGGCTGGGGCCCGGGCGAGGAGTTTCGCGCGCCCGGCAGCGGCCAGATCGGCGAAAGCCTCACCAACACCCACTCCAGCTTTGAAACCCCCTGCGGATCGTATGCGCACTTCAAAATCACGCGCTACCTGACGCGCGTGACCAGGGACAGCCGCTACGGCGACAGCATGGAGCGGGTTCTCTACAACTGCATCCTTGGCGCCAAGCCGATCAAGGAAGACGGGCATGGCTTTTACTACTCCGATTACAACCAGGATGGCTCGAAGGTTTATCACCCGTACAAATGGCACTGCTGCACCGGGACGTTCTCGCAGGTGACGGCGGACTACGGCATCAGTTCGTACTTCCACGACGGCGACGGCGTGTATGTGAACCTGTTTGTGCCGTCGCGGGTGAGGTGGTCGCGCGGCGGTGCGCGCATCGCGCTGACGCAAACGACGAACTATCCGCATACGCCATCGACCGCGCTCGCCATCGAGACCGACAGGGATGCGGCGTTCCCGGTGTATGTGAGGATTCCCGCGTGGGCCGCCGCGAAGACCCGCATCTCCGTGAATGGCAAGCGCGTGGAACAGGGCGCGGAGCCGGGAAAGTTTGCGCGTGTCGAACGGACATGGAAGAACGGCGACCGGATCGAGGTTGAGTTTGACATGCCGACGGTACTCGAAGCCGTCGACCCGCAGCATCCAAATCTCATGGCCGCGGTTCATGGGCCGTTGGCGCTCTTTGCAGTTGGCGAGATTCCCCCGTCGGTACGCAGGCAGGATCTGCTGGGAGCCACGCAGGCCGCCGCCGGTTCGACGGACTGGCAGGTGAAGACCACCGCGGGCTCGGTCACGCTGCGGCCGTTCGCGGCCATCGGCGATGAGCATTACCGGCTGTACCTGGACGTGGAAGGCTGAAGCTTAATTCCTCTCCTGCCCTGCGTCACCGTTGTGTTGTCAAGACAAACTCCCCGCAACTGCACGAAGCAAAGAAGGTAATGGAGTGGCGCTGAGCATTCAGGAGCAGTTCGGGCAAATCGACATCTACGTCTTCGACCA
Source organism: uncultured Acidobacteriaceae bacterium (assembly GCA_963737665.1). GTDB lineage: Bacteria > Acidobacteriota > Terriglobia > Terriglobales > Acidobacteriaceae > Telmatobacter. The sequence continues at coordinate 515,412 of CAVTTW010000005.1, read as the reverse complement.
GATCCTGCGCGGAAATATCGCGCCGGGCATGCGCGTGCTCGACGCCGGCTGCGGCTACGGCCGCAACCTTGTGTACCTGCTGCGGGAAGGGTGCGAAGTGTTCGCGCTGGACCAGGATGCGGAGGGAGTCGAGCATGTGCGCCGGCTGGCGGAGTCGCTGCAAGCAGGGCTGCCGGCGGAGAATTTCCAGGTGGGCGCGATTGAACGCATGCCGTTCGCCGATGGGTTTGCCGATGTGGTGATGTGTTCCTCGGTGCTGCACTTCGCGCGGGACGAAGAGCACTTCCGCGCCATGCTGGCGGAGTTGTGGCGTGTGCTGCGGCCGGGCGGAATGCTGTTCTGCCGGCTCGGCTCGCGCATCGGCATGGACTTTGAGCGCGTGCGGCCGGGGATCTTCGTCGTGGGCGACGGCCAGGAGTGGTTTCTGGTGGACGAGGAGATGCTGCTCGAGTTGGCCGAAGAGATGAACGCCGTGCAGGTGGACCCCATCAAAACCACCATCGTGCAGGACTACCGCTGCATGACCACGTGGGTGCTGCGGAAGAGGCATGGTTGAAGGCGGCAGCGATCGGTCTGAACGAGGTGTAACTTCCGAGTTGGCGGTGATCCTCTCGCTTCGAATCCCATCAACGCTGTCATCCTGACGTTGCGCAAAGCGCAGCGGAAGGATCTGCGGCCGCTTTTCGTAACTTCCACATAGGCGGTAATTGGCTCAGAACGCGACTCGCGGGAATATATCAGTCAGAGAAGTGTCACAATTGAGCAAATCGCCAAGCGGAGTGAACACTACAATTACCGCATGAGAATCGCGAAAACTAGGCAACTGCAGGCTTGCCTTGATTCTTGGCTTTCTTTCGAATGTAATCGTCGCGGCGCAGTCGGGATCAGATCAATTCGATTCACCGAGGGCTACGAGTGCTGGTCCTCGATGCGCTTAATGGTAAGCCCCAAGCCGGAGTTCATGTTTACTATCTGTGCGATGAAATCCCACACTCCACGAATACTTACGAGATCACGGGCAAAACCGGCACTGCAGACGTGCCGTTCACTTGTCAACCAGGGGACAAGATCGAGTTTGCTGCCGTCCCCAAAATAGGCAAGGAGGATTGCGGAGGTGGAGTGGCGGCAACGCTTCAAGAGATTAAATCGGTTGGAGTAATCAGCCTGCCGGATTCCGCTGGCGGCATCTGGTGCCCGACCAAAATTAGTCGAAAACTTATGCCCGTTCCCGGCCAAGTGACCCTTTTTGTGAAGAAGCCCACGTGGTGGCAATCTCATGTGGCTGGTTAGCTTATCCCCTCAAAACAACGAACGAAACTCCCGGATCGTGGGCGATGGGGAAACATCGCGTGAGCCGGATCACGAGCCGCCGGCCCAGGCTACCCGGAAAAAGCGAAGAACCGACAAAGTGCCGAGATGGCGGTGACACACTCGGAACTAGACTTCGATTGATTCTTCGCCGCTGTGCATCTCAGTTCTTCTCGGCGCCGGGTGGTATACAAGATTTTGCAAGCAGGTCAGTGGTAATTGGTTCCATGTTGACCGCAGTCATTTTTACCTTCCAGCTTCCAACGATGACTGAAACCAGAATGCCCCAAGGCCGATCATCACACCGGGGGACCGCCCACCAGCGGCTGTCACGTTATCGAGATAAGAATAATCTACAAGGGCCTTGTGGATAGGCGTGAAGTAGCGATCCTGAAACGAATACCACTCCGACACGTTACGGATTGTTAGGGTCTTCACCTTTGAGTTCGCTTCGAGGGATTCGTGAACGTGCGCTTTGACAGGAAAACCCACCACGGCGATGACGCTTCTTGAGTCATGGTAGAGAACTGCGTTGCGAAATCTGTCGAGCGCGACGCGGAGTTCTGAGGGTCGCATTTGCAAATCGCAAGAATATGCTCCACCTGCATCGCCGTCGAAGCCTTGATCAAATTGGAATTTTGCGCCGAGGCGGGATTCGCCGACGGGGTAAATCTTGTCCAAGCATCGGTGGTCCTGCGCAGTACATCGCATCAATGCCGCTGCTACCACCATTGCGAAGAGAAATAATCGGGAGAAGTCTCGAGACATCAAGCGGTGTAGTTGTCGCATGCGATTTCCATCAGTGTATCTCCACAGACGCAAAGCGGATGTATTGTGGACAATTCGGAAGTAAGGCTCAAAAGCGCGTCTTTCACTCCGCCGACAAGCGCTTCGTTCTGTATGATGCGTTATCAGCATGGGGCGCGAAGCGCAGTTGGCCCCACCGCAGGTGGCGCAGGTGCTAGGGGCGGTCGTAGAAGCGGAAGAACAAGGACGGCTTCGCTACCGGCTCGGCCTTGGCGACCAATTCCTTCTCCTGATTGGCGCTGAGCGGCGTGAACTCGCGCGCCAGGTTCACATTCTGTTCGAGCTGCGGGATATTGTCGCAGCCGATGATGATGGTGCTGACCGGGCGCGACAGCGTGTAGTACACGGCCTCGCGCATGGTGAGCGTGCCCGGCGTGGGCGCGGGCACCATGCCCTCCCACATCTTTTTCTGCACTTCCATGGGTTGCGGTGTCCATGAAGACAGCAGGCGTCCGCGGCCGGGAATCTTCATGCCGATGATGCCCATCTGTTTTTCGACCGCCAAGGGAAGCAACTGCTCGTTGAAGCTGTAGTGATGCGGATCGGCGGCGTTCATGGCCATGAGCACGGTGTCGAAGGGATGGCGGTGGATGCACTCGATCAGCGCGTCGGGCCGGTAGTGGCCGGTAATGCCGAGGTAGCGCACCACCTTCTGCTGCTGCATGTCGAGCAGGGCTTCCATGGCGCCGCCGCTGGCGAAGACTTCATTCACATCGGTCATCGTCCCGATGTCGTGGAGCTGCCACAGGTCCACGTGATCGGTCTGCAGCAGCTGCAGCGACTTCTCGATCATGCGCATGGAGCCGTCGCGCGTTCTTTCCTTGGTTTTGGTGGCCAGGAACGCTTCATTGCGGCGGTGCGCCATGACCTTGCCCGACATACTGCTCGCTCCAGCGCTCCGGGCCGCCATAGATCGACGAAGTGTCGATATAGTTCACGCCCAGGTCGAGCGCCCTTTCGACGATGGGCACGGCGACGTCGAAGTTGTTGGCCTTTTCGAGCGCCGCCTGGCCGCCGAGCGAAAAGATGCCGACCTTGTAACCGGTCTTGCCCAGGTTGCGGGTGGGCATCGCCTTGAGCGTGACGGGATTGGATGGCATGGCGGGCAGCGTCTTCGGCGTCTCTGCGGCGAGCGCTCCCGGCGCCAGCAGCGCGGCGGTTACGGCTCCTCCGGCCTTAAGAAAATCACGGCGTCCCTGCTTCAGCCCACTCAGCTTTTCGCTCATACGTGCCTCCTCAATCGGTTTAGCGGTGAACATAAATCATAAACCCGTTCAGCGGCCAGGAAATCGAAACGGCTTCAATTCGCCGGAGGATTCGCGCCTGGGCGCTGAGCGTGTTTGAGTGCGGGTGAGGATTTGGGTAAGCAGGTCCTCTAGCGCAGGCTTCGCTGCAGCGCCTCGAAGCAGTCGGGGTCAAGCTTATGCGGAACGTCTTTGGCAATGATGGCGAGGGCCTGCTCTGCGGGCATGCCGGGGCGGTAGGGGCGGTCTTCGGTGAGGGCGCCGTAGATATCGGCGACGGCGATGATGCGCGCCTCGAGCGGCAACTGCGTCGCGCTCAGGCGATCGGGGTAGCCGGAGCCATCCAGCTTTTCGTGGTGAGCCCCGGCGATGCGCGCCAGGGCGCCAAAGGGCCCGATGTGCGAGAGAATCTGGCGCGTGAGTTGCGGATGCCCCTGCACCACGCGCCATTCCTGCGCATCGAGCTTGCCCGGCTTGTCGAGGATGGAGTTGGGCACGCTGAGTTTGCCGATGTCATGGAGGAGCGCGGCGCGATGCACGAGTCTCTGACCGTCAGTGTCCAGGCCCAAGTGACAGGCGATCTGGCTGGCTGCCTCGGTGACTCCCATGGAATGCCGGAACGTGAAGGACGACTTGGCGTCGACCACGTCGCCGAAGGCTTCGCAGATCAGGTCGATGCCCGGCGCGCTGAGACTGCCGATTTCACACGGCGCGAGATCGAGGACGGCCCGGCGGATCTCGTTCTCCGGCGTGGCCGCGAGAGCATTGCCCCAGAGAGAATTGCGGGCTATGGAGCCGCTCCGCAACCCGCACCAGCTCGGGATCGAACCAGCGGCCGCTTCTCTCCCGCAACACATCGAGTGCCGCCGCCGGCCCTCTCTCCGAGGCGAATACATCGAGGTGCTGGGCGACCGCGAGGATGCGGGCTTCAAGGGGAATGGCCGCGCCGATACGGCGCTCCGGGTAGCCGCTGCCGTCCCAGTGTTCGTCGAGGGCGCGGACCGCTTCAGCGGCCACATCGCCGAGGCCCAGCTTGCGCACGATGTGAGCCCCGCGGTCGCAGCGCAGGGTGATCATCTCCTCGTTATTGCGGTGCTGGGTGATACCGATCCGGACGATGCTGGCAGCGCGGCTTACCGGACTGGCATCGGGCGCCACGGTGGTCCACAAAAGATGGATGGTTGAGGCTTTGGGCCGCGAGGGCCTGGTCCAGTCCTCCAGCTTGACGCCTGCTTTGACGCGCCGTTCGTCGCCGCCGCCGATGATCTGGCACAGGCGCGCCGCATTGCTGCTGCACCCCACGTCCTTGAGCAGCAGGGCGAAGTAGAGGACCGATGTCTGCGCGTCGGTAAGCCCCAGTTCGCGGGCCAGGCGCATGCCCAGCAGGCAGCTGCGCAGGGCGTGGCCGGGTACGGCGCCTTCGGTCAGATCGAGCGCAAAGGAGAGCGCCGAGAGGATCTCGGCCAGCGAGAGGCTCCCCGTCGCCGCAACAGGATCTTCAATGATGGACGCGACAGCCATCGGCGCCATGAACTCCTCCTCGCGTGCTCTGTGAAAGCAAGTTAGCAGAGCACAAGGTGAAATAAACTCCCTCGAAAGTGCAGGGTTTTCTGCGCAATCAACGCGGCGGGTTGTAATTTTGACCCCGGCGAACGGCCGACGCCGCCCTGCGTCGAGCCTTTGGGGCGGGGGCTGAGACAACACCTGACACGTAGCCCGAATCCAAAACGCAGGAGATTGTATGACCAACGTTCGCAGGGCTATTGCCCTTTCCACGCTTGCAGCCGCTCTCTTCGGCGGTTATGGCTTTGCCCAGGACCATCCCGACGACCATGATCGCCAGGCAGAGCACCATGATGCCGACCACCATTACGTCCATCACGACGAATGGAAGAAGGGCTACCACATGAAGCACGAAGACTGGGACCGCGGCTCCCGGATCGACTATCGCCAGTACCACCTGCGCCAGCCGCCGAGCGGCTACGAATGGCGCGAGGTGGATGGCAATTACGTGCTGGCCGCGGTCGCGACCGGTGTGATCGCGTCGGTCGTGGTGGCCTCGGCTGCGCACTGATAGGAGTCTGGAAATACCCGGAGGCGCGGCTGCGGCCGCGCTTTCCTTTTGCCTGTGGAGAGAGCCGGAACGACATCGTCGTGGAGGGGGCGACGGTGCCGCGGTGTGCGATAGTTATGGACAACGCACTCTGCCCACGTGACATTGAAAACGAGGAACCTTTCTATGGACCGTCGTCAGTTCGCAGCGCGTTCTGTGGCCGCAGCCGCGGGCGTTGCACTGCATGGATGGCGAAGCTACGCCGCCACGCCAATCTCCGCAAATTCAGTGCCCGGGTCCGTGCCTGACTCGTTGATCAAGGCAGCGCGCTTCCCGGAAGGGTTTCTCTGGGGAGTGGCCACGGCTTCGTACCAAAACGAAGGCGCGTGGAACGAAGATGGCAAAGGTGAATCGATCTGGGACCGATTTACCCATACGCCCGGCAAGGTGAGAGGCGGCGTGACCGGCGACGTCGCCTGCGATCAGTACCACCTCTACTCCCAGGACATCGCACTGGCCAAGCGCCTCAATCAGAAGAGCTATCGGTTTTCCATCTCCTGGCCGCGGATTCAGCCCACGGGAACCGGTGCCCCCAACATGAAGGGACTGGATCACTACAGCCGCTTCGTCGATGCGCTTCTTGCCGCCGGAATCCGCCCGTGGTGCACCCTGTACCACTGGGATCTTCCCCAGGCTCTCGAAGATCGCGGGGGCTGGCCGAACCGGGATCTGGCCGGGTATTTCGCCGACTATGCCGGTATCCTCGCCAAGCATCTTGGCGACCGCATCAAGGTGTGGGCGCCCTTCAACATGCCCTGGGCGATTGCTTTCATGGGATATGCGGCGGGGGCTTTTCCTCCCTGCCGGACCAGCTTCAGCGATTTTCTCAAGGCGGCGCACACCCTGGCGCTGGCCCAGGGCGAGGCGCATCGCGCGATCAAAGCCGCTTCGTCGACGGCGACGGTAGGCAGCGCCTACGAGATGGCACCCGCGTATCCCAAGACCGATTCGGACGACGACCGTGCCGCCGCGGCCCGCTACCACGCGATGAACAATGTCTTCTTCCTCGAGGCGGCCATGCACGGCCGTTATCCGAAAGCCTTTGTGGGTGAACCGCCCTATGACGTGATGGGGTTCAAGGCCGGCGATGAAAAGCTGCTGTATGCTCCGCTGGACTGGGTTGGCTTCCACTTCTACACGCGCCGGGTGGTGTCTGACGCGAGCAAGGAGAAGTTTGAGAACGGCGGCAATTTCAGCGGCACCGAGATCGAGAGCAATTCGCCGGGCGGCCGCGATCCGTACACGCGTTTTCGTGCCGGGATGCCCACGGAAGGCCCGCTCACCGATGCGGGTCTGGAGGTGTGGCCGCGCGGGATCTACGATCTCGTCACGCAGATTTCCAAGGAGTACGACCATCCCATCATTGAAATTACCGAGAGCGGGTGCGGTTATCTCGATGGGCCGGACGAAGAAGAGAACGGCCGCATCCCCGACGGGCGCCGCATCCAGTGGTACCGCGAAACGCTGGCGGAACTGGCCCGCGCCATCGCCGATGGAGCCCGCGTCCGCGCCTTCCATGCCTGGACGCTGCTCGACAACTTCCAGTGGGCCGAGGGCTACACCGAGCGCTATGGACTGATCTACACCGACTTCCGCAATCAGAAGCGCACCATCAAAGATTCAGGCTACTGGTATGGCCGAGTCGCTGCCTCGAACCGGCTCGACGTGTAAGCGACAGCCGGAAAATTCGATACGAACGCGGGATTTGTGCAGACCAAAAAATCGGTTATCTCTGGGCCCGGCGAACGGATGGGGGAGAGTACGCGAATTTCGACCGGAAATTGGCTTGTAAGCCATTCACTTTGAGTGATTTATTGTTTCTCTCCGGGCGCGCGTAAACGGCCTGATAAGGCCGGTCTTGGGGTCTTATTAGGGCCCATAACGAAGTCGAAAATGCGGCGGCATGCAGTGATAGGCGGCTGCGGCAATGAAGCGCTTCCGGAACTATTGTGACAAGTTTGCGAGATATTTCCTGCAATGAATGAGGGACGTGCCGTATGGCGACTGGGCGGCCGCGTGCTCATGCTCGCTTGGTGGGTAGACTTGTATATATAGTTATCCTAATATGTATATACAGGGAGGGTGCCATGGCGGGAACTTTGACCTCGATACGCCTGGATACAAAGCTGGCGGATGAGGCGGTGCGCGTGCTGGGCGTCAAGTCCCGCACCGAAGCGGTGCATGTGGCTCTGCGGGAGATCATCCGGCTGAACGGATTCAAGAAGCTGATGAAGGAATACGGGGGCAAGGGAACGTTCGCGGGAAGCGATGAGTGAGATTGCGATCTTTGACACCTCGGTGCTGATCGATCAGATTCGCGATAATCGCCATCTCGACCGCATTTTGAGCCTTGAGATGGTGATCCGCAATTGCTCGGTGGTGCTGGCCGAACTGTGGCGCGGAGCCAGTTCACCAATCGACCGCAAAGTCGTTGCAGCGCTGGAGCGAAACCATCAGGTTTTGACACCCACCGCCAAGGTCTGGCTGGAATCCGGTCGCCTCCTCGCAAAGATCCGGTCTGATCGAGGCTTTCAGCCGCAAAAGCTGCGGGATCTGCATTTCGATGTGCTGATCGCGCTGACCGCGCGGGCGCACGGGGCGCGGCTGATTACTTCGAATCGGGTGGATTTCGAGCTGATTCGCGGGTATCGGCAGTTTGGGCTGGAGGTCTGGTGAGGCGTGGGATCTCAAGTCTCAGCCCTGAGACCCAGGGTAACCGGCGCGAAAGGCTCCCGGAACCATTCTCAAGAATTCGCGGGTTTTTCCCATCGATGAAGAGGACGAGCGGGTATCGGGATTGCTCGGCCCCGTACTCGTTTTCTGCTGGGGTGGGTTTCGGCTGGATTGTTGATGAAGATGGCTTTTGAACCGGTCACGAGTCGCTCGGAGTGGGTTCGTGGATGGTGGCCCGTTTTCGGGGAGTAATCCGGTCCATGTAAGCCCCTGCATGGTTGAGGCTCAGGGTTCAACCTTCGCAGCAGGATCGATCACCGGGTCAAACGCAGTCTCTCTCCAAGTCGAGTTGGCCCCTGTCTCTTTCGAGAGCCTCACCGCTATATCTTCCGTTCTTGCCTTGAACGTAGTAGAAGTGACCGTGCGCCCTGAAAGCATAGTCTGTCATGGCGGGGTCTGCACCGAGATAGATAGCGAAAGCTCGCAGTCTGCTTCCGGGGGTGATGAACGGCTCAAAATGAGCGAGGCACGCACCCTCCGAATCTCTGCGCACAACAAGTGAGCGAGAACAGGGGCGGTCGGCGCGATAGGTTTTTTGTGAACCCCGACGAACTGATTGATGCGTGCAGCCACCAGTTCGCTCTCGTCGTTGGTGATGAACTCACGAATGTCGGAAAAAATGGCTTCGTGACCACTGTAGTTTGGAAACTGAGTCAGGAAGTAGTGAAAGCCTGTTTTGGCAATCGCTCGGAAGTAACGGTTCGTCACCTGTATCTGCACGATTCCACCTTGAAATCTGTTAGCGCCCAGCGTACTTTCCGGCAACTCACGATCTGGCCAAAGCTGCTTAAACAGGTCTGCGGCCCACGGTTCTGTCGGCGGATCAAATATAAGTCGAGCTTCCAAAGGCGCGACCAGCTTCAGTTCGGCGATCTGCTTTCGAAGTAGCTCAATCGTTGTCGTTGCAGTCAGAGGAATATGGTGCAGCGGGCCTTCTTGCCCCCTGAGAATCGTTGCGACAGTTGCCGACCCTGCCCTCTGCCAGTGAGTTCAACAAGGACCTCACAGCCGAAGTTCTCGTCCCGAGTAAAGACCTTCAGTCGCTGTCCACCCGCGCTCCCGCGATAGAACGGATTCACTCTGTCATGATGCGCTCGGCCTTCTATGCCAAACTGCTTTCGTAGTACGCCCATTGGACCGCAGCGAACGAGTTGCTCGTCCAGTAAGCCTATGCGTTTGCCATTACAGTCTCTACAGATGCGATCACGTAGAGTCGGCGCATTCTTGAATTCACCCAAGGCCGCTGAGAGCGGATGCTCTTCAGAGTGGGGCGCTTGAGTGCAGTAAAGACAGTGATCCATAAACCTGAAGATACGCCTGCTCAAGAGCAATCTTTTGGACGACTGATAGTAGACGATTCAAGATTGGTAACGATAAGTCGGCTTCCCGAACGTAAGCCCCATGCCTGGTCAAAGTTCCGGGTCTTAACCGAGTGAGAAGTTTTGAGAGACAATGCAGATCCCTCGCTGCGCTCGGGATGACAGGCGGGGGAAGAGAAGTACGAAACCGGCCGTACGCGCACTGGTGACGCGGCCGGAGGACTGGGCATGGAGCAGCTTCCGCCACTATGCCAGCGGAGCCGAAGGACCGGTCGAAATCGAGTCCGAGTGGACCGCTACCCCGCCCTAGCTAGCGGAGCTAGGACGGGGCACCCACATCCATCTCCGAACCTTCATAACGGAGAAATGACACCCGCGGTCTGCGGCAGCAGAAAGGCCGCCCCGGGTGGGAGCGGCCTTTGCGGTTTGGCGCCGAAGGCGCGGCTGCTGCATGCAATGCCTAGTCGCCGGCGACGGGCTCGGCGGGTTGCTGGCGGTTGATGGGGCTGGCGGCGTTGTTGGACGCGGGGCGGATGGAGTCGAGGCTGACCAGGCCGTTCGACGCGGCTTTTCGCCGAGGACGTGCTCGCGGTAGAGCTTGGCCATGCGGGCGTTTTCGGCGTCCTGCTTGACCTTGTCGGCGGTGGTCTGATTGCGCGCGCGCAGCTTTTCTTCGCGGGCGTTCTTGGCGATGCCGAGCGATGTCGAGGGTGTGGTTGGCTTCGGAGTTGACGTGCTCCATGTTGAGGTTGAGGGTGTGGCCGACCTCGGTCATGCTCACCTTCTTGCCGCCGGCAAAGATCTCGTGGCGGCCGTGCTCCTCATACCACTTGGTGAGGGTGGCGGTCATGTGCATCTTCTCGATGATGTTGCGCCAGCCCACGCCGGTGTTGTAGGCGCAGAAGCTGATCTCGCCTTCCTGGGTGGCGTAGGGAATGATGCACTGCTCGGTGCGGCGGAAGTCGTAGTTGAACAGGTCCTGGAACCACATGCCGGCGATGAAGAGGAAGTTCCAGCGGTCGGAGCGGCGCTTCTCGATGTCCTTCATCGTGCGGTCGCCCTTGACGCTGCCGTAATCGGTGCCGGTGGCGTTGAAGGTCTTGTCCATCTTCTTGAGCATGTCGGTGATCTTGAAGTGGGTGGGCGCCATGAACGGATCGTAGTTGCGCATCAGGGCGAGGCCGAAGCCGATGACCGACATCCACTTGCCGCGCGCGGCGTCGTTGACCTTGGCCAGGTCCTTGGCCACCTTGTTCATGTTGAGGAAGGCGGTGACGGGCGCCGATTCCTTGGTTTCCTTGTCGATCATGAGCGCCATGCCGATGCCGCAGTTGGGATGGCAGCCGCAGGAGAGCTGGCCCCACTCGGCGGTAGGCCCGTGCACGAGATCGGCCCAGTCGGAGAAGGTGGACATAAAGGAGATGGGGAACCAGTCGCGCTCCGGCTCGCCGATGCCGACCTGGTTCTTGACGTCGTGGGCCATGTGCGAGAGGGTGTAGCGCTGGGCGAGGCGGCGCTCTTCGGAGATGTCTTCGTCGCGGCCGGTGAAGCTGACCGGCTGGAAGCTGAGGAAGCTGATCTTCTTGGGATTGTCGAGGGCGAACTCGATGATGCGGCCGACCTGCTCGTTGTTGATGCCGTTGATGATGGTGGTGACCGGAACGATGTCCACGCCGGCTTCATGCAGGTTGTTGATGGCCTGCAGCTTGACGTCGAACAGGTTGCCGACCTTGCGGTGCGAGTTGGCGGCGTTGCCGATGCCGTCGAACTGGAGATAGACGTAACGGAGACCGGCTTCGGCGGCGGCGCGGCAGAGCTCTTTGCTCTTGGCGAATTCAATGCCGTTGGAGGCGGCCTGCACGCTGTTGTAGCCCACCTTGCGGCGTGTAGGCGACGGCGTCGAGGAAGTAGGGCGACAGGGTCGGCTCGCCGCCCGAGAACTGGACGCTCATCTGCCGCTTGGGCTTGATGGTGATGGCGTTGTCCAGCATGGTCTTGATCTCTTCCCAGGTGAGTTCGTGGACGAAGCCGACCTGGTTGGCGTCCATGAAGCAGGGATCGCACATCATGTTGCAGCGGTTGGTGAGGTCGATGGTGAGCACCGAGCCGCGGCCGTGGGTGACGGTCGAGGTGCCGTGGTTGTGCAGCTTTTCGTCGCCCTTGCCGTGGGCGCGGATGTCGCGGCCGGGGAAGCTCTCTTCGAGGTGCTTGAAGAAGGCGGTGTCGATCGACATCACGTCTTCAAAGTGGCCGTGCTTGGGGCAATCCTTGACCATCAGGATCTTGCCGTCGCGCTCGATGATCTGGGCCTTGATTTCGCCGACCTTTTCATTCAAAAGCACTTCGTGAGGAAGCTTGCCGTCGAGGATCTGCTTGCGGATCTCGGGCACGCACTTGGGACAGAGCGAGTCCGTGGTGCGCGGCCAGCCCAGGGGCGGCTTCTCTTTCTCGTAGCTCTTGAGCAGCGGTTTGTCGCTCCACTTGGGCGTGAACGACGGGTTGGGGCTGATGCGGTTGAGCCGCTCATACACGACCCACGCACCCTTGGCCGCGTAAACGGCTGCTTTCTCGGCGTACTTAATCGCTTTTGACATTTTGGTTGCGATCTCCTTAAATTTTGTCGCCGGCGGTGCGCCTGCGCGGCCCTGATTACGTCTTTACCGCGGATTACGGTGCACTTGCCTGCTGGTCCCGCTTCTGTGCCCGGGAATCATGCACTCTCAGGCTAACCAACCGGGCCGGTCAACCCAACCCGGTGGCAGCGAACGGCGAAATCCCCGCCTGAACGGCGCCATTCGGGCGCTGAATGGAGAGCGGCAGGAGGTTGTCTGCCGCCGGCGAAGTCATTGTGAATTCACATCTTAGGTCGATTGTCAGGGCTGGCTGCCTTCGCTGCGCGCCACCTGGTTGATGATGCGCTGGATAATGACGATCTGCACATGGATGTGGCGGGCGACGTCGGGGACGAACTCGGTGATGAAGTTTCCGATGGGCGCCGTCGCGAGCCCGGTCGCGTATCGGGAGGCGCTGGCGGAAAGATTGGTTTCCCGGCCCGGCACATAGAGGTTGGCGATCTCGTCGTCGATGGCAAAACCCACCAGGTTGGAGTAGTTGAGCATGCCCTTGCCGTAGTCGCTCTGCGTCCACACCACCTGAAAAATGGCGTGGCCGATGCGGCGTGGGAATTTTGGCGTGCTCCATGCGGTGGTAGTGCGGGTCCTGGTGAACGAGGGAGGGGATGAGAAAGGTGCCGAAGAATTCGCCGGTCAGGTCCTCGGAGTAGCTGACGCCGACGTAGCGCCCATATCCCGGCATGCCGGGGCCGTAGGGGGAGTGAGAGTCGGACCCGACGGAGATGGCGGCTTCCCCGAGGATGGTGATGTTGTTAAAGGGATCGGCGATGTTGCGCACCGCCAGCCAGGCCTTGTCCCTGGGGGTCAGCGGCTTCTCCTGGGGGCCGCGGACGAAGCGCGCGTACATGCTTGCCAAGCGATTCTGGCAATCGGTCTTTGCCGGTGGAGCATTGGAGGCGGGCGGGGGCCCGGGCTGGCCGGGTGTGGCCGGCTGCGGAGGCTTCGGCACTGGGCAGGGCCTTGGCTTAGGCTCGGGACTGGAGCCGGGGGCCTGCGGCTCCGGGGCTTCCGGGAGCGGCGCGGCGGCAGCCAGGGAGGGCGTCTGCGCGGCGGGGGCGTGTTTCGAGAGGCACAAAACAGCGGATGCTAGCAGGAGAACGCCGGCAAGACGGCCCGATCGGACCACACGGAAGGGCACTGGGACCCTGGCGAATGTGCTGATGGCCGTCCTCCTGACCCGCACGCCCCAGCGCCTTCGCGTTGGGAGTGCCGTCTTTGCATAGATGAAAGATCCCGCGTGAATGTTTGGCTCGCCGTGGCAAGAGAACTGTTTTTGTGGCCGAGGCTCACCCGCCGCAGAGCGAGTCCCCCATCCCTTTAGACTGAATAGCCTGCGTGGAAGTCTACGTCTGCGAGTAAACCCGCAATCTAACATCTTCGGGGGCCAGTCACCTTGACTTTTCTCCAGATCCGCGACTTTCTCACGTGACGTTGGTTAGTGACGTGTGGGGAACATTGCGGCGGCGGCAGGTTGACTGCCGCGTTTTCGCACCAGCAGACTAGAGACGGGTTATCAGACTTGGATGGCCTGGAAAGGTCGATGCCATGAGTACATCTCCTCCTCCCGGGTGGGTTCCTCCACCCAATTCGGGGCCGGGCAGTGTGGGCCGCCGCCTCGAGGAAGCCATGGAACGGATTGAACTGGAACTGCGCCAGGCGGTCGCTTACGTCAATGACGCTGTGATCCCGCAGGTCCGGCGGGAATCGATTTCGGCGATGCGCTCGGTGTCGGATACGCTGCGCAATCTCGCCGATCGCCTGGATCATCCGCCCGCTCCACCGCGAGGCCCCCAGCCCTGATGCGTGTCGAAACCACGGGCCAGCGACGATTCGGTTTGGCCGTGCCGGGCTATGCGGCGCTGGCCGCCCTGCTGGTGTCAGGCTGCGCCCATCATCACAAGGCCGCTTCCCGTGTCCCGCCGCAACAGACGGCGCCTCCGGTGGCGGAGTCTTACCCGCCACCGCCCGTCGTCGCCGCTCCATCGAATCTTCCGCCGGGGCGGATACCGCCCACTCCCGTGCCGCCTGGGGGAGTCAGCGCGGAAGACCTGCGCTATGTGAATACCCACCCGCCCATTCAGACCGAAATCGGGCTGGCCACCTGGTACACCGCTCCGTACAAGGGGCGCAAAGCCGCCAATGGGGAAGTCTTCGACGATGCGGCGCTGACGGCCGCGCATCGCACCCTGCCCATGGGTTCGCTGGTGGTGGTGACCAATCTGAGCACCGGCCAGTACGCGGCCATGCGCATCACGGACCGCGGACCATTTGTGGATGGGCGGATCGTCGACCTTACGGTCGCTTCCGCCAAGGCCACGGGGGTGTACCGGGCCGGGGTGGTGCGGGTGCGCCTCGATGTGTACCAGACCCCCAAACCCATCGAGATTGGCGGCCGCTGGTGCGTGCAGATTGGCGCGTTTCACAGCGAACACCAGGCCATCAAGCTCAAGTCGCAGTTGCAGAGCCGCTATCCGGATGCCACTGTGATTGAGTTTCCGGGATTTGAGAGCAGCTACTGGGTACGCATTCGCCCCGTGGGCGACAACCGGCAGCAGGCGGAGTTGATTGCGCGGCAACTGAGGCCCGCCGAGGGCGAGGCGTTTTTGACGCGGCTGGACTGAAGCTGGACTGAACAGGGGCCGCGTTTGTCCATTCCGCATCTGCGCCAAAAGGACGTCGCAGATGTGGGGCATCCGCAGAGTTGGCCGGGCGCCCCTGCGAAAATTCATTCCCGGAGTACGCGCGCGCGGTCGAATCCGGGGTAGAATTCCAGCCAGCCGTTCAGGCGCATTCCCGGTCTGCTCTTCGCGCCGCCGGCTTAACATCCCCACCTCAGGTCTCTCTTTCCCGTAAGGCAGGCGAACGGAGGACGGAATCATGGCAGAACAATCGAGGGTTCGGCAGAACTACTGGGCCATCCTGGCAGCGGCCGTCGGCTGCTTCCTCCTGGAAGCGGTCTGGTACACCATCTTTCAGCAGCCGTGGCTCACCGGCATTGGGCGCACACGCGAGGAGATCATGGGCATGGGCGTCAACCCCGCCTTGCAGTACGGCACGGCGCTGGTGTCGGCAGCGGTCATGGCGGCCGCGATCTCGTGCGTGACCCAACTCACCGGGCCGCAGACGGCGTGGCGCGGCATGCGCGTGGCGACGGCGCTCTGGATGGGCTTCGTCATCACCACCTGGGCGACGGAGTATGTCTTCGAGGTGCGCCCGTGGAGCCTGCTGGCGATCAATGCCGGGGTCTGGTTCCTCGGCATGAATCTGATGGGCGCCATCGTGGGTGCGTGGAAGGCAAAAGCCGGCGTCGCCCAGGCTGCGGCGCAGACAGCGCGGTGCTCAACGCCCGCTAGGTGAATCGAATTCCGCGGGTGGACCGGGTTCAGGATGCCTGATTTACTACGGATCTGGGTGGTGGGTGTCCCGGGTCTCAAGAATGCCTGATTTACTACGGATCTGGGGTGCCCCATGTCTCCCGGTTTTGGAGACATGGGATACCACGACTGCCCGCCGTCACAGCGCGAAGTACCGGCCCGGGATAACACTCCCACCATGCCCCGCGGCCTCCATCGCTTTCCCACGTCTCCAGAAGCGGGAGACATGGGGCACCCACGGCTGGAGGAAGGAATGAGCATCCCCAAACCTGGGCAGCCTGCCTAATCAGTTTGGTTCAGCACTGGGGCTGGCTACTGCGGCGGCGGATAGAACGGCAGCTTCTCGTTCTTCTCGTTGGCGCGCTTGATGGTGATGTCGCTCAACAGGAGCGCGGGCGCGAGTACCGTGTCGGGCACGTCGCCCAGGTAGTTGGCTACCCACAGGTCTTTGCCGGCGGCCTCGACACTGGAACGCAGGGCGCGCTGGTCGAGATCGTCGAGGGCGGCGCCGCGCACCAGTTCGCGCTTGCCGTCGAGGCCGACGCGGTAGAGCAGCCGTGGCGTAAGCGCTCCGCCGAGCGTCTGAACGTAGTACACGCTCTTGAGGCCGCGGTCTTTGGCCATGTCG
The DNA here is from genome assembly GCA_963737665.1 of uncultured Acidobacteriaceae bacterium. Taxonomy (GTDB): domain Bacteria; phylum Acidobacteriota; class Terriglobia; order Terriglobales; family Acidobacteriaceae; genus Telmatobacter. Next base: position 499,253 of record CAVTTW010000005.1, on the reverse strand, counting down.
AGCAGCTTCTGGTTCAGGGCGTCTTCGGTTACGCCGGTATCGGCGCTGATTTTGAGCACGCCGATGCGGGGGCGAGCCGGTCCGGCGACGGCGGCGCGTCCATGCCCGTTGGACTGCGGAAAGTCGCGCACCGGTTCGCGGCCCAGCAGGTAGTTCTCCAGCTTGCCGGCCGTCACCACCTTGACTGCCTGCGCGGGAACGCCTTCATCATCTACCGAATACGCCCCGACCAGATCGGTGCCAGAGTAGCTTTTCATTCCCGGATCGTCGACCACGTCGAGGAAATCGGGCAGGACCCGCGCGTGATAGCTGGACGCAAACGGGCCGTTGGTGCGCGCCTCGGTGCCGAGACGCGGCCGCGTGGCGGCGACCCCGCTGGCCATCAACGAACGCAGAACATCGGCACTGGCATCGGCGCTGAGCAGGGCCGGCCCGTGATATTCCTCTTCGACCAGCGGAGCCTTGCGCAACTCGGCGAGCGAGGCAATCAGCGCGCCGGCATGCTTTGCAAATACTTCAGGAGTGTCGAGGTCCTTGAGCGCCAGCCCGGTGGTGGCGTAGGAGCGGTCCAGCCTCATGCCATCCGGAGCCTGAGTTCCGACGCCGAACGCCTCCTGGTAGCCCTGGGTTGACTTGCGGACGATGGTGCCTTCGCTGTTCACCAGCCAACTGGTAGTCACGCGGCCGTGGAAGTTGGCGGTCGAATATTGCAGGTCGTCGCCGGCTTTGGCCTCGCTCCGGTAAAGCCCGCTGGCGGAGGCTACGCGTGTGGCCCAGGCGCGCTGATCGATTTCAAGCTGGAGCGGGGTCTCGAGCAGGATGACGGGCTTCTCGCGGCTGAAGTCGTCAAACTGCGGCTGCGTCTGCACCTGTTTGAGCTCTGCCTGCTTCTGCGCATAGGCGGAGAGGGCATTCTTGTACGCCTGGTCAGTGGCCGCCCAGAGTGCGGAGCGGATGGCGATCGGATCATCGTCAAGCGAAGCCAGTTGCAGCGCGCCGTCTCCCCGCTGGCCGGAGTTGTCGGTCTTGTAGTCGCCCACGCGCACGGTAACCCGCGCCACGCGCTCATGGCTGCGTGAGGAGCCTTCGCTGGCGCCGAACTCCGCCTTGGTATCGAAGTTCACCACGTCTTCAATGCGGTACTGGATGAAGTAGGGCTTCTCGAATCCCTTGAGCTGGAGTTCGCTTTTGGTGCGATCCAGTTCTTCGAGCATGGCCTTGAAGATGGGATCTTTTTCGGCGTCGGCACGCGTGGCCTGGGCGGAGGCGGTCAGGGCGGCGCTCAGCAGCGACGCGCCGGCCAGCAAGGTGAGTGAAAATTTCGCGATCATTGCGCCTCCTTCACGGCAGGAGGCGGAGCCGGTACGCCGGGCATGGGCAAGATCGGCGGCCTCGACGTGCCCTGTTCCTGCTTCTGGGTCTCCATCTCGCTCACCAGCATGGCGGGGGCGACGGCGCTGACCGGGACGGTTCCCGACTCCGCGCCGCACTCGCCGTTGAAGACTTCGCTCTTGTCGCCGGTGGCGAGGATGCGCTTCATCGCCGCCAGCGGGGTGCCGACGATGCTGACGCCGCGCACCAGTTCATCGGGGCGGCCATCGACATAGACGCGGTAGACGACCAGCGGAATCACCTGGAAGGCCTGCGGAGAGCTGCGCGTGGTCACCGCGAAGCCGGAAGAGATGTCTTCGAAGTAGAGGCCGTAGGGCTTGCCCTGCTTCTTTGCCTCTGCAATCAACTGCCTGCGCAACTCGGGCTCGGGGACGGTCTTGGTCGAGGTGACGATCAGGTTGCCCTGGCGCCCGGTGGGCATGCGGCCGGTCTGCGCGCGGCCGTGTCCATTGGAGGCGCTGAAGCTGGCGATGGGCAGGCGCGACATGAGGAAGGTCTTCAGCACGCCGTCCTGGATCAGGTCGACGCGCCGCGCCTTCTGGCCCTCGTCGTCATAGGAATAGCTGCCGCTGAGCCAGGTGTCGCCGAAGGTGGTCACGGTGGGGTCGTCCTTGACGGAGAGGAAGGTCGGCAGGACCTCCTTGTTGAGCTCCTTGGTAAAGGTCTGGCCCTCTTCTTCGCCGCGCTGGCGCTGGCCTTCGAGGCGGTGGCCGAGCACTTCGTGGAAGAAGACCGCGGAGGCGCGTCCCGACAGGATCGCGGGGCCGTCGAAGGGCTCGGTCACGGGCGCCTTGCGCAGGGCTTCGAGGCTGGTGCCGAGAGCGCGCATGGCGGTTTCGAGTTCGGCCTGGTGGGGAAGTCCCTCGGCGGTTTCGGCTTCAAAGGTCTGGGCGCGGAACAGGTCCATCCCGTCGTCGGCGCGGGTTACGGCGAAGACCACCAGCCGTGCCTGCAGGTGCGGCATCACCACCTGCGACCCTTCGGACGAGGCGAAGTAGTCCGTCTCGTTCTGCACCGTGAGCAGGACCATGTTCTGATACACGTCGGGGAATTCGCGGAAGATCTTCGACAGTTCGGTGACCCGCTTTTCCCAGGCGGCCTGCTCGACGACCACGGGGGGCGCCGGCTTGTCGATAGCGGTCTGGGGCGACTCCCTGGCTGAAGTCCGGCGAGTCGTCTTCTTCCTTGGCCCGTACCTGGGCCTCGGTCTTCACCTTGAGGTAGCTTTCGAGGGCGTTGCCGTAGCCCGCGTTGGTGGCCAGCCACAGGGTGCGCGCCAGGGCTTCGCGGTCGTCGGTGAGGGGCAACTGAATGCTGTTGACGGCGGAGCCGCGATGGGTTCCATGCGTGTTGTCGAGCTTGGCATCGCCGAGGCGCACCTGGATATCGGCCACGCGCATCCGGCTGGCCGAGCTGTCGACCACCGCTCCATACTGGGCGCGAATGGACACCATGTCGGCATCGCTGACGGCGTAGCTGAGAAAGTAGGGGGGCGCCTGCTTGTCATCGTTGGCGCCGCCCTGCCTGCCCAGGGACGTGAAGGCGCGGTGCAGTTCCGTGGTCATCGCGTCCAACAGGACGGGCGCCTGCTCGGCGGGGGCGGGGGCGGGGAAAACGGCCAGTCCAAGGGCGCCGGTAACGGACAGGGCTGCAGCCCGGCAGCCAATTCGCGTCAGAAAGGCGGAGAATGGGTATGGAAACGGGCGGGAAATCTCGGGTAAAAACATCGGTAGCCCGATTGTCTCAGAATCTTGGCCATCTCAGGGAGAAACTCGTGACCTTTGCACCGCGAAGCTGGTTCCAACATCGAATCGGCGGCTGGGCGGCTTGTTGGCTCTTCCTCGTGCTGGCTTCTTCAGGCGGAGGCGCGGTGTCGGTTTGGGCGCAGGCCGGCCCGCCGCCGCAGCCCGCGCAGACCGCCGAATCTTCGAACAGCCCTCAGTCTGATTCCGGGCAGGCGTACACGCTGCCTCCGGGAAAGCTGGCCCAGGCGGTCACCCTGGAAAAGATCCGGCTGACGCTGGAGATCGTCGGCACACTCTGGGGGCTGGCGGTTTTGTGGTGGCTGCTGGCATCGCGCGCGGCCGTGCGCCTGTCGCACTGGGCGGAGCGGGTCGCTACTCGGCGCTGGATCCAGGGACTCCTGTTTTTCGCGGCATTCTTCGTCATCACGACCCTGGCCAGCCTGCCGCTGGACATGATCGGCCACGCGGCCAGCCTGCACTACAAGATCAGCGTCGAGGGCTGGGTTGGATGGCTGGGTGACCAGGGGAAAGGGCTGGGCCTGACGCTGATCTTCGGAACGCTTATCCTGCTCTTTTTCAACTGGATCGTACGCGCCTCGCCGCGCCGTTACTGGATGTGGATCTGGCTGATTTCGCTGCCGCTGATCGTGATTTCGGTGTTCCTGTCGCCGCTCCTCATCGATCCGCTCTTTAACAAATTCGAGCCCCTGGAGAAGACGCATCCTGCGCTGGTCGCGAAGCTGGAAGAGGTGGTAGCGCGCACCGGTACCAGGATTCCGCCGGACCGCATGTTCCTGATGAAGGCCAGCGCCAAGAGCAACGGGCTCAACGCATACGTGACCGGCATCGGTTCCAGCAAGCGGTTTGTCCTGTGGGATACGGCCACGGACCGGCTGCCGGACGATGAGGTGATGTCCATCTTCGGGCACGAGAGCGGACACTACGTGCTCAATCACATCCCCAAGATGCTGGGGGGGATGGCGGTGGGCCTGTTCTTCGTCTTCTGGGGCTGCGCGCGGTTTGCGGAGTGGCTGGTGCGGCGATTCGGCGGGCGCTGGCAGATCGACTCGGTGGCCAGCCGGGCGGGATTTCTGACTCTGCTGTTCGCGGTCTCGATCGCCGGATTCCTCCTGGAGCCGGTGACCAACACCATCAGCCGCCACTTTGAGCATGAAGCCGATGTCTACGGCCAGGAGGCCATCCACGGGCTGGTGCCGGATCCGCGGAAGACCATGGTCGCCGAGTTCAATCATCTGGGCGAAGCGTGGCTGGAGGATCCTAATCCCAATCCGTTTGTGGAGTTCTGGACCTACGACCATCCGTCGGTCAAAAACCGGGCCAACTTCGCCGCCCATTATGACCCATGGGCCAACGGGGGGCACGGCCAGTTTTTCAAAAACTGAACGAGTCTTTCACGACCTGCCGGGGGCCGGAATTGGATAGTGGCTGACCGCGAATCGCAGGTTGCACTACAATTTTGGGCATGCAATTTCTGAGCGTCTCCCGCCGCCGCACCGATGCGTTTCCACCGGAGGCCTTTACGCCGGAACTGGTTGCCGGCGAGGGTAACCGGGTAAAGGAGCTCTATATCGCCGGAACCCTGCGCCAGGTCTGGCGTCGTGGCGACATGCCCGGCGCAGCCATTGTCTGGGAGGCCGCCAACGAAGCCGAGGCGCGGGCGGCGGTGGAGAGCCTGCCCCTCTTCAAGGCCGGAATGCTGGAGATCACGATCTTTGTGCCTCTGGAACCGTATGCCGGATTCGGGCCGGAGAGGCCAACAAAGTGAAAGCATTCTGGATCTGGGCAGGTAAGCAGAGCGCTCAATCCGGCGATCATTGGCGCTGACTCACGCCTGGGTGGTCGAGTCGGCCGGACCGGTGCTTAGAACAACTGTCAAAGTCGCCTTGCACAGCGGCCGTTGGCCCCCGGAACGCCTGACCCCTTACACTGGACTGTTGTGCGACTTTCCTGAAAGAGGAGCCTGCATGGCTTATCCCACGAACTACCGCTATACCCGCGAGCATGAGTGGATCGCGATCGACGGCAAGATCGGGACCGTCGGCATCACCGACTACGCGCAGAACTCCCTGGGCGATATCGTCTACGTGGACGTGCCCAAGGTGGGCGACTCTGTTACCGCCAACGCGACGTTTGGTTCTGTCGAAAGCGTGAAGGCGGTCAGCGATCTGTATTCGCCGGTGAGCGGCACGGTCACAGAGGTCAACGAGGCGCTCAAGACCGAGCCCGACAAGATCAATGCCGCTCCCCATGAGACCTGGATCATCAAAGTGGAACTCTCCGATCCAGGCCAGTACGATGGACTGCTCGACGCGGCGGCCTATGAGAAGTTCATCGGCGAAGAAACCGGCAGCTGAAGACGGTTTTCAGCAGCCAGCTTCGCGCCTGCCGCAATGTTGAAGGAATCGAAGCCGCATTTCTTCCCGGGAATCTTTCCCGGGAAGCCGGAGTCTTTCTCTTAGAGGTTGCAGCTAAAAGCTGAGAGCCAGGAGCCAGCAGCAAATCATGCGCTATTTACCTAAATCGCCCGCCGAGCGCCAGCAGATGCTGGCCGAGATCGGCGCCGGTTCGATCGACGATCTTTTTTCGACGATCCCGGCGGAGTACCGCCTCACCCGCGACCTCGATGTACCGCGACAGTATGCGGAGAGCGAGATCATCGACTATTTCCGCGCCGCCGCGGACAAGAACGCCACCGGCTATGCCAGCTTTCTGGGCGCGGGCGCCTACCGGCATTACCGGCCCGTGATCATCGACTCGCTGGTGCAGCGCGGCGAGTTTCTGACCAGCTACACGCCCTACCAGGCGGAGATCACGCAGGGAACGCTGCAGGCCATCTTCGAGTTTCAAACCATGATCGCCGAGCTGACCGGCATGGACGTGGCCAACGCCAGCATGTACGACGGCTCGACGGGCGCGGCGGAAGCGGTGATGATGGCGGTGCGCGTGACCGGGCGGCACAAGGCCGTGGTGGCGCGCAGTGTGCACCCGGAGTACCGCGAAGTGCTGGCCACCTACGCGAAACACCAGGGGCTGCCCAAGTCGCTGGTGGGATACGACGCGAAGACGGGGCGCGTGGACCTCGAGGCGCTCGAAGCCGAAGTCACGGAAGAGACGGCGGCGGTGCTGGTGCAGAGTCCCAATTTCTTCGGGATCATTGAAGACATTCCGGCCATTGCGGAGATCGCGCACAGGAAGGGCGCGCTGCTGATTGTGTCGATCGCCGAGGCGGTATCGCTGGGCGTGGTTCGGCCGCCGGTGGAGGCGGACATCGTCAGCATGGAGGCGCAGTCGTTTGGCGTGGCTCTCAGCTACGGCGGCCCGTTCTGCGGGGTGATCGCGGCCAAAGAAAAATACCTGCGGCAGATGCCCGGCCGCCTGGTCGGCCAGACTACCGATCACGACGGGAACCGCGGGTTCGTTCTGACCCTCTCGACGCGCGAGCAACATATACGCCGCGAAAAGGCGACGTCGAACATCTGCACCAACCAGGCTTTAGTGGCGCTGATGGCGACCATCTTCCTGACCGTGTACGGCAAGGAAGGCATTGGTGAACTGGCCGAACACAACCTGGCCAAGGCGCACTATGCCGCCGAAGTCCTGAGCGGACAGCCGGGAACGAAGCTGCTCTTTACCGGCGCGCCGCGGTTTCATGAGTTTGTGCTGCAGACCGAAGAGGCACCCAGCCAGTGGAGCAAGCGGCTGCTGGAAAACAAGATTGTCGGCGGGGTGGAGTTGAGCCGCTGGTATCCAGAATTGCCCAACGCCACGCTGTGGTGCGCGACGGAGATGGTGACACGCGAACAGATCGATACCGCGGCCAGGGTGCTGGCTGCGGGGCTGGTGGAGGCGTGATGCCTGTTACCGCATGGCGTGTCCGCAGCCATAACTAGCGTTGTGTAACGACGTATGACACCAGTGATGCCGAGAGCTGTAACAGGGCACGACTTCAGGTCGATGCCGAGACTGTCAATCAGGGCACGACTTCAGTGATGCCGAGACTGTAACAGGGCACGACTTCAGTGATGCCGGAGACTGTAACAGGGCACGACTTCAGTCGTGCCGAAACGAGGACCGGGAGGAACGGGCTTTAGCCCCTGCTATGGCGAAACCGAATCGCAATGCTTCGCCTGCCGATATCGTCAAACCGGATCGTACGTTTTTCGCGACGACCAAAACGAGTATGGGGCGAAGGCTGCTGCAAACGGAACGGAACGCTGGATTGCTGATCGATGTGCTGCGGTCACTGGTCGCAGAGAGGGCTTTCCAACTCCACGATTTCGTGATCATGCCCGATCACATGCACCTGCTTCTTACAGTCAACGAGGGCATGACGATCGAGAAGGCAATGCAATTGATCAAGGGCGGGTTCTCGTATCGGCTCTCGCATGAGCTTGGTTACAAAGGAGAGGTCTGGCAGCGTGGGTTCTCAGAGGTGCGGGTCATGGGCAGGAGAGTTTCGACAGACATCGTGTTTACATCGCGGAGAATCCAGTCAAGGCCGGGCTGGTGATCCATGCCGAAGAGTTCCCGTTCTGCTACGGATCTCTCGCGCGTTTGAAAAGAGCGTCGAGCGCAACAGGAAGAGTTGCAGCAGGGGCTAAAGCCCACCGCTGTGTAAAACGGTTGCGGCACGACTGAAGTCGTGCCCTGTTACAAAGCAGCACCAAGTGGCGCTGTTACGAAGCCGAATCGAGTGCAGAGTGTCACAAAGCAGAATCAACTGCGCTGTTACAAAGCAGCACCAGGTGGCGCTGTTACGAAGCCGAATCAAGTGCAATGTCACAAAGCAGAAACCAATTGACGCTGTTACGAAGCAGAATCAAGTGCGCTGTTGCAGAGCAGAACCAATGACAAAGCAGGATCAGAGCTGGTTTGAACGCGGGGCATGATCTTTGCTCGGTTTGAATCACGAAGAGGCTTAATCAATGGCATTGGATACGCAGAAACCTACCGGCCCGCACACGCTGGGCAAAGTCCGTCCCCACCAGACGCAGAACGAAGGCCTGGTCTTTGAGAAGTCGTCGCCGGGCAAGCGGGCCTATAAGATGCCGCCGCTCGATGTGCCTGCGGTTGACCCGGAAGCCCTGTTGGGTGAAACCCACCGGAAGGTGGCGGGGCTGCTGCCGGAATTGAGCGAGATCGAGATCATTCGCCACTTCACGCGGCTGTCGACGTGGAACTACGCCATCGATCTGGGCATGTATCCGCTGGGCTCGTGCACCATGAAGTACAACCCGCGCGTCAACGAATTTGTCTCCCGCATCGAAGGCCTGGCCGAGGCGCATCCTTACCGGCCCGACGCGCTGGCGCAGGGCATCCTCGAAGATCATCGACCTGCTGCAGCGCTGCCTCATCGACATCACCGGCATGGACACCATCACCCTGCAGCCGGCGGCCGGCGCGCATGGCGAGTTCACCGGCATCCTGCTGGTGCGCGCGTGGCACGAGTCGCAGGGCAATGCGCGCCGCAAGGTGCTGATCCCTGACTCCGCGCACGGCACCAATCCCGCGACCGCGGCCATCTGCGGCTACCAGGTGGAAAACCTCAAGTCCAACGCCGATGGCGGCATCGACCTCGAAGCTCTGACCCGCCAGGTGGACGAAGACACCGCCGCGCTGATGCTCACCAATCCTTCGACCATCGGCGTGTTTGAGAACCAGATCCACAAGATCGCCGACATTCTGCACGCCAAGGGCGCGCTGCTCTACATGGACGGCGCCAACATGAACGCGCTGGTGGGCAAGGTGCGCCCCGGCGACTTCGGCGTCGACGTGATGCACCTGAACCTGCACAAGACGTTTTCGACGCCCCACGGCGGTGGCGGCCCGGGCTCCGGGCCGGTGGCCTGCAAGAAGTTTCTGGAGCCGTTTTTACCGACCCCGGTTCTCGTCCAGGACGAGAACGGTGCGAAGTCACTGGGACTACAACCGGCCGCATTCGGTGGGGCGCGTGCGCGCCTTTTACGGCAATACCGGCATGTTCATTCGCGCGCTGGCCTACATCATGGCCAACGGGCCCGGACGGGCTGCGCCAGACCACCGAAGACGCGGTGCTCAACGCCAACTACATCCGCAAGAAACTCGAAGACCTGTACGAGCTTCCCTACAAGACTCCGTCGATGCACGAGGTGGTCTTCTCGCGACAAGCGGCAGGCGGCCAAGGGCGTGAAGACCGGCGATATCGCCAAGCGGCTTATCGACTACGGCTTCCATCCCTACACGGTGAGCTTCCCGCTGATCGTGCCCGGGCGCGCTGATGATCGAGCCGACGGAGAGCGAATCGGTGGAGGAACTGGACCTGTTCATCGCCGCCATGCGCTCGATTGCGAAAGAGGTGGAAGAGACGCCGGAGCTGGTGAAGACGGCGCCGCATTCCACGCGCGTCTCGCGGCTCGATGAAGTGACGGCGGCGCGGAAGCCGATTTTGCGCTGGAAGACGGGACAGGCAGCGGCGGCCGCGCCGGCGGTGGAGGCTCTCAACGGGGCGCCGGAGAATAAGCCGACGGCGTGACGGGTTCGTTGGCGGTGATCTGTGCTACCCCACATCTCCGGTCAGAAGGCGACCGGAGATATGGGGCACCCGGTTCTGTTCGGACATCTCCGGTCAGAAAAGATCGGACATACGGGGCCGAGTCAGGGTGCGAATCAGGGTGCCCCATATCTACCGGCAGGGTGCCCCAAATCTACCGTCAGGGTGCCCCATATCTACCGGCGTTTTGTGCCGGTAGATGTGGGATTGACTCCTTGCCTCCGCGCCACCGTCCACCGAGAGTCCACCTCCACGATCCCGACCAGGCCAGTCGCGTGGTGCAGGAAACTGGACCATGGCCAGTCCTCGGGCCTCGTCACCAGTCCTCGATGCACAGGGTTGCGATGGATATAGCGCAGCTTCTCGATGCGCTTCGCGTCGCGTGAACACATTGAAATCGTAGTATCGGCGCTGCCAGAAAGGGCTTTGTGGCAGGCGCATCGCTACCGAGACTTTGAGTGCCTGCAATGCCTTCGCGAGCGGGGCTGAGGCCGGCTCGGTCGTGAGCAAATGAACATGTTCGGGCATCACGACGTAACCGGCTACCGCGAATTCGTACTTGACCCGCGTCGCCTCCAGAGAATGGAGGAAGACGGTTATGGCCTGGTCGCTGCTGAGGTAAGGGAGCCGGTGATAACAACTGAAGGTGAGGAAGTGGAGGTCGCCGTTCTGTTGGTATCGCTTCAGATGAGATGGCACGATGGGGAAAGTTTATGAGGAACTTGGTTCGTTGGCGGTGATCTGTGCTACCCCACATCTCCGGTCAGAAGGCGACCGGAGATATGGGGCACCCGGTCGCTAAGCAATCCGGTTCCTGATTTCCAGCGCCGGACCCGATTCTGCACAACCGCCCTTGACTCTAGAATCGTCAGATATGGCCACCCTGCCCAACTTCGCTCTCGATACCGGCCTGCCTGCCAATGTAGACGCCGAAAAAACCATCCTCGGCGCCATCCTGCTTGACAATGCGGCCCACGCCGAGGCTGCCGAGAAGCTGGAAGCAGACGACTTCTCGCTTGACTCGCATCGGCGCATCTTCCTGCGCATGAGTGACTTGCTCAACGAGCAGCGTCCCGTCGACATCGTGACGCTGTCGCATGAGCTGGCCCGCTACAAGGAAGTTGAGTCGGTGGGCGGGGTGGCGTACCTGGCGTCGCTCACCGAGGGCCTGCCGCGCCGTCCGGTCATTGAGGAATACATCCGGATCGTCAAGGACAAGAGCCTGCTGCGGCGGCTCATGGCCATCTGCTCGGCGGCCATTGCGCGCGCCGCCGACCAGAGTGAAACCGCGCTTGAGGTGATCGGCGTCGCCGAGACGCAACTGCTGGAGGTCAGCCAGAGAGGCATCAGCGGCGGCTTTCAAAGCCTGGACCAGATTGTCGCCGGGTCCTTCGGCTCCATTGACAACCTCTACAAGCAGAGCCGGGAAGTTACCGGACTGGCCACGGATTTCTACGCTCTCGACCGCTGCACCAGCGGGCTGCAAAAGGGCGAGCTGATCATTATTGCGGCGCGACCTTCGATGGGCAAAACGGCGTTTGCGGTGAACATCTGTCAGAACGCCGCGGTCAACCACAACGCGGTGGTGGCGGTCTTCAGCCTGGAAATGAGCAAGGAGTCGCTGCTGCGCCGCATGCTGGCTTCGCAGGCCTGGGTCGACCAGCGCAAGCTGCAGACCGGCTTTCTGGGGCGCGAAGATCACGACAAGCTGCAGAAAGCGCTGGGCGACCTGGTCGAATCGCGCCTCTTCATCGACGATACGGCAGGCATTTCGCTGGCCGAGATGCGCGCCAAGGCGCGGCGCCTCAAGCAGACCGCCGGGCAGCTGGACCTGGTCATGGTCGATTATCTGCAGCTGATGTCGGCCACCCTGCCTTCGGCGGGCGGCAAACGATACGAGAACCGTACCCAGGAAGTCTCCGCCATCTCGCGCGGCCTTAAAGCCCTGGCCAAGGAACTCGACGTGCCGGTGGTCGCGCTCTCGCAGCTTTCCCGTTCCAGTGAACGCCGCGGCGACGATAAGCGTCCGCTGCTCAGCGATCTGCGGGAATCGGGCTCGATCGAGCAGGATGCGGACGTGGTCGCCTTCATTCATCGCGAGGCCTACTACAACCGCGACGAGGAGATGTCGGAGTCCGACAAGGCCAAGTCGGAGATCATCATCGCCAAGCAACGCAACGGCCCCACCGAAACCATCTACCTCAACTTCATCTCCCGGTTTACGCGATTCGACAATCCCGACGCGGGCCACGAGGGCTGAGTGTAAAACCAGGCACCGATCCCATCGGCTTGGGGACGAGCGTCTGCCGGTTAGATCCCACGAGTGGGGTATAGGGAGTTTCTGAATTACCCGCTAGACTGATCCCACACGATCAAAGCGGATATGGGAGAGGCTGGAAGCGCGGCTTTTGGTAGTTTGCCTCCCCGGCCGGGCGATGGCGTGTCCATTATCTGATGCAGGGCTCGTCGTTCAACTTCAGAACGGCCCGCGATCCCATCCTGCCGGCGATCTGGCTTGTTCAAGGCAGGTGTTATCGATCCGTTGGGTTTTATGGCTGACAATCCTCAAAAGCGGCCGGGGCTTCTGACTGGAAGCCTTCCTGCGCCACGATTCAGGCTTTCGCGGATGCAAGCCGTATTCGCTGTTTCCGTCGTTTCCATCCTCATCATCCAGCGCGCCGGCTTTGAACTTCTGGGCACAGGTACAACCGGAACGCTTTTTCTCGACGCACTTACCCTGCTGGCGAATTGTCTGGCGATTGGCTGCTGTGTCGCGGCCTCTCAGAGGGACCGCGGTGTGTCGCGGATCTTCTGGCTGCTTTTTGCCGCTGTTTCTACGCTGGAACTGGCCGGGGACACAGGTTGGGCGTGCTATCGCCTGTTGCACATTACGGTGCCGGGTTCAGCCTTGTTTCCGTCGTTGCTCTACCGCCTGGAAGTCGCGCCGATCGCGATCGCCATGTTCCTGTCGGACGACGCGCGCACCTCCCGGCTGGAATCATTTCTCGATAGCTGCATGGTGGTTGGACTGGTGGGGGTAACGACCTACCAGGTGCAGATGGCGGAACTCGATGCCCACAATCCGAAGATCTGGCAACTGATCACCATCGGCACCGCCGTCAACGCCATCCTGGTTATGGCCGCAGTCATCCGCTTCTACTTTGCATCGACGGCCAGGTTGCGCGGTCTGTTTGTCCGGGTTGCGATCTATGTTTCCGTAGTTCTGGCGATTTCGTTCATCACCAGCTATGTCGATGCCTATCTGCCCAACATCGACGCGTCGGTAGACCTGATCTGGATTGTCCTGTCCCTGACGGTTGCCTGCCTGGCGGTTAGCTGGCGTCCCGCCTCCGGCAAGGAAAAGCCCCCAAAGCAGCGGATCTCCAGACGGACGGCGCTGTTGTGTTTCAACCTGACCATGGCAACCATGGTTCTCGGCAGCGCTGTGCTCGGACTGCGGCTGGTCAGTTCGGCGCGCGTGGTCGGCTTGATCGCGGTCACCATCGTGCTGTTTTCCTTTGCGGTGCGGTCCGCCATCATGCAGGACAGCCAGGAGAAATACCTCGATGCGTTGCAGGAGAGCAGGGAAGAGCTGGAGCGCCAGGCTCTCTATGACGAACTGACGGGATTGCCGAATCGACGGCTTTTCGCAGAACGCCTGACCCAGGTGCTGGCGATCGCCGAACGCGAGGGACACATGGTCGCGCTGTTTTATATCGATCTCGACGGCTTCAAGCCAGTCAATGATCGGCTGGGACACCAGATTGGCGATCTCCTGCTGAACCGGGTCGCCCATCGCATGACTGCGCGAACGCGGAAATCCGACACCATCGCCCGCATGGGCGGCGATGAGTTTACGTGGCTGGTGGCGCACCTTTCCTGCAGAGAACAGGCGGGCCAGTTGGCTGAGGAGATGCGGCGCGCTCTGACGGAACCATTTCAGATTGAGGGCCATTCCATTGCGGTTACGGCCAGCATCGGCGTCGCTCTGTATCCCGAAAATGCGGCCGACGCTGCCGGCCTGATTCAACAGGCAGACAGCGCGATGTACGCGGTGAAACGCAGTGGCAAGAATGGGGTGACGTACTACGTCCCTGAAACGGCGCTGGTGTAGCGGAGCGATGAGCCAATGTTATTTCCCAGAGCGGGGCGCCGGGCTGGCTGGGATATAACAAAAGATGGGGCCGATTGGGGCCGACCTTGCGGGTTGGCCACAGGTTGGAAATAAGACCCCGAAACAGAATTTTGGCGCCGAACATGCGACTCCGTTTTTTCCGAAGGCCGGCTTGGCCTTTGGCGTTTTTTTGGATTTTGATTGCGTTGCCGGGCTATTCACTCTCCTCGCTGCCGGATGCGCCGTTGCCTGCGGCGCCCCTGGATGCCAGAAGTGCTGCGCACGAGGGAAATGCGGGGGTGTCGCTGAACCCCGGCCCGGTGGTAATTCCCGGCGCTCGCGAGCGCCCCGCAACTCAGCGATTTTCTGGCTTCCACACTCGCCGGACAGGCCGCAAAGATGCTGCACATCCGCAACTTCATTGAGCGCTACCCTGACGACGGCAAACTGGCTTCGCAGCCGACCAGCGCCTATCTTGGCTATACGCATCAGTTCCTCTTTGTCGCGTTTGTGTGTGCCGACAAAAATCCGAGCCTGATTCGCGCGCACATGCTGGCGCGCGACTCGCTTGGCGATGACGATACCGTGCAGGTGATGCTCGACACCTTTCACGATCAGCGCCGCGCCTTCGTGTTTGCGGTCAATCCTCTGGGGATTCAGGCTGACGGCCTTTACAGCGAACAGAACGGCTACGACTACTCCTTCGATACGGTGTGGGACACATGGGGTCAGCGTACCCGCACCGGCTACGCTGTGTTGATCCGGATTCCCTTTGCCAGTCTGTATTTTTCCAAGGCCGATGCGGGGCAGATGCGCACCTGGGGCATCATCCTGTCGCGCAACGTATCGCATACCAACGAGGCCGACTACTGGCCGCGCAGCGATCACAACATTGCCGGGCGCCTCACGCAGGACGCGGAGATTGAAGGCTTCAGCGACGTCGAGCACGGACAGAATCTGCAGTTCGAGCCCTACGTGCTGGCGCGCAACATGCGCGAGTTGAACAGCATCGATCCGCTGAACCCTTACATTGAAGACAAGCACCTGCAGGGATACACCGGGCTCGATGCGAAGTTCATCCTGCACAACAGCCTGGTGCTCGACACCACGGTCAATCCCGACTTCAGCCAGGTGGGCATCGACAACCCGGCTGTGCCCAACCAGCGCTTTCCGCCTTATTTCGCGGAGGTACGTCCGTTTTTCATTGAGAACAGCAGTTACTTCGCCACGCCCATCAGCCTGTATTACACCGATAACATCGAGAAGCCGCAGTACGGGGCGCGGCTCACGGGCAAGCTGGGCTCGTGGGCAATGGGCATTCTGGGCGTCGATGATCGCAGCCCCGGAGAGATGGTGCCCAGCGATGATCCCGAATACAACACGCGCGCGCATTTTTATGTGGGCCGGCTGAACCGCGACACGGGGTCTCTGTCGAACGTCGGGTTCATCTATGCCGATCGGGAGTATCTGGACTCATTCAATCGCGCCGGCGGCGTCGATTACCGCCTGCGGCTCAAAAATCGCTGGACCATCACCGGTCAGGGCGTGACTTCGGAGACGAAGAATGTCAGTGACAGCACCCAGGGCGAACAGGAGTGCGAGACGCTGGCGCTGAGCTGCAGCGGGCAGGCATGGACACAGTCGGCAAGTTACTCCGACTTGCATTGGAATGCGTGGACGGCCTACAGCGACACCTCGGCCGGGTTTGTGACCGACACCGGCTTCTTCCAGCGGCCCGACGTGCGCGAGCCCAACGGACACTTGGGCTACACCTTCCGTCCCGCGCATGGGCCCATTCTTTCCCACGGCGCGAGCGTCTACAGTGAGCGCATCTGGGACCATACCGGGCTCCCGCTGGACTTCTATGCGAATCCCTCCTACTCCGTTAACTTCAAGCACAGCACCTCAATCTCGGGGTGGCTCGAAGAAGGTCAGGACCGCCTGCGCCCGATCGACTACGCTGCGCTGCCGGGCAATGTGGAATACCACAGCCACACGGCCGGGGTGAACTTCTACTCGTCCCCGGTGCCCTATCTCGCCATCGGAGGGGGATTTTACAAAGGAACCACCATCAACTATTCGCCTCCTGGAAACAGCGGGCCGGGGCCGGTGGGGCTTTCCTCGCCTACGCTGAATCTCGAGGTGAAGCCGGTGAGCGCGCTCGACCTGCAGAACAGCTATGTCTATTCGCACTTCACGCGGCTCGACAGCGGGCAAGTGGTGTATGACAACCACGAGTTGATTTCGCGCTGGAATTACCAGGTGACCAAGGCAGCGTCGTTCAACCTGATCGGACAGTACATCTCCACCCTGCCCCACGCGGAGTCGACCGACCTCGCCAATTCGAAGACTCTGTTTGCGGATGCACTGTTTACGTATATGCCGCATCCGGGCACGGCGCTGTATGTCGGGTATATCGGCAACTTCGCCAATCTCGATCGCGCTCTATGTACGCGCGATCAGGGCGGTGTCTGCGATCCCAATCTGCCCATTCTGGCGCCGACCGGTTCCTCCCTGATGAATGACGGCAAGACGATCTATGTGAAGCTCAGTTATCTGCTGCGCTTCTGAAGTTATGCCGGCATGACCAGAACCGGGAGCTTTAAAGCTCATTCAGGATCAGGGCGATGCGGCCGGCAATCCAGTCGTTGGGAGTTTCGCCCGGCGCTATCTCTACCAGTTCAACGGGAAATGCCATGTTGTGCGGGCGCAGCACGAGGCGATTGAGCAGGAAGTCCGCGTAGCGCAGCGTGATATGGCTGCCGTTGCGTACCGCGTAGAGGTTGGCGCGGTTGGGGCGGTAGGGCGAGAGCGAGTTGTAATGCCGGTCAAGCAGCACGATGGCTTCGGGAAGCACCAGCGGCTCCATGGGCAGCGCATCCGCGGCAGCGATCGAGATGGCGACGAAGCGCTGCCAGCCGCGACGGGCGTTGGACGCACGCGCGCGCGCCGACTGCAACCACGCAGCGGGCAGGTGAAGCATGCTTTGCACCGCCGCAGGACGGATGAAGGGCTCAAACAGCGCCGCTGCGTGGGAGACTACGGGCACTATGCTTTCGTCGCCGGGCCCAGCGCTGCGGGCGTGGTAGGTGGCCGGCAATAGGTCGCCGGCATCGATGTGTTGCGCGGCCAGGACCCGATCGAGGGCCTCGAGGGAGAGCTGCCGGCGTCGGTGCAGGAAGTTGGACAAATGCGCCTGGCCAAACCCCGTCTGCCGAGCCAGAAGAGAGACGCTTAACGTGCCCCGCTGAATCCTGCGCAGCAGTTCCATGCGGACACGCTCGTGCATCTGGGAGAAATTCATCTGTGGAAAATCTGCCACGAGCAATAGGTTCGGTGCTCGTTTGTTTTCTCTCAGCAACTTATTCAAGGCAGATTTGCCTACATTTTCGTGCTTTAGCGCGTGGTTGGAAAGATAACCAAGAGATATTGGGCTGCGATAGTTGACCCAAAAGATACGGGTATCTAGATTGGGTTCACTTACCTCGCATAGGTTTGTGGGAATACTTTTGGAAATTGACCCCTTCCGGCACCGATGGGGCGCAGCCCCTATTTCTTTTGCCGGCGATTGAATTCCGGCGGTTCTGGACTGGCGGCGATTTCCTCTTTCCCTTTCTCAAGGCGCCCTCAAGAGGCGTCTACGGAGGCCCATGCGAGGATTCCTGGATTTGCGCGCTACGAGTATGACGACAAACGAAGAACGATGGCCGGCTCTCCTCGAACAGGACAAGAGAATTCTGAGTAGCCCCGCCATGTTCCTTCCACCCCGGGACACAACAACTGGAAAGCACAGCGACCGGGAGAAGAAAACTATACGGAGAAGAAGTCATGGAGTTGCGCGTGCAACTGAAAGTCTGCGAAGGATGCGGCTGCCTCTGGTACCGCGCCTTGAATCACGGTAGTGTTTATTGCCAAAGGTGTGAGACTAAACTAAAAGATTTTCCATCGCCGGAGACCCGCAAGCGTCGGGGACGGCCATCGCGTAAGCCGTTGATCCAGGTCTGGGCTGTTGCCGAGAACGCGGGAGGGACGGAATGAGCGCGGCGTTGCAGTTGCCCGTGATCTGGGGCGCGAGCAGCAGGCAGGCTGCGTGGCCTGATGTCAGGGCCCACGAGAAGGTAAACCGGGCGCAAGCTCCTCAACCCAAACCGGCCACGAATTCGCCTGCAGCGGAGCCGATGGTCAGTCTGGCGTTCTATAGAAAACATACGGAGAAGATACTGAGGCGCTATCTGTATGCCTCCATGCAGGTCGGCCGCGCACCCTCGGTGCTCGGGGATTCGGTTGGGCGGGGCTGGGTATCGAGCCGTCCGATTCGCAGTTTCGAAGATGCGGTCATCTTCGTGCTCGATGTGGAGACCTGCCTGAACAAACTGGGCGGTCTGGACCGCCGGATGCTGACCCGGGTGGTTCTGCAGGAGTATACCCAGGCCGAAGCGGCAGTGCTGTTGGGGATGGGCGTGCGCACCATGTCCTACAAGTTTCCGCAGGCCCTGGACCGGCTGACCCAGTTGCTGCTCGATGCCGGATTGCTGGTGTTACCGCACTAATTCTTTCGTTAAGGCATGACAGGGCGGGGCGCGGATTGCGTCCCGCCCATCCGAACCAAACTGCCGGCTCCCCCGGTCGGCTTAAAACTTGCGCGACCACTCGCGCGGCCAGCGCTCCACGATCACCTTCTTGTCGGTGTAGAACTCCACGGCATCGCGGCCCTGCGCGTGCATCACGCCAAAGAAGCTTCCCTTCCACCCCGAGAACGGGAAGTACGCCATGGGCGCGGGTACGCCGATGTTGATGCCCACATTGCCGGTCGAGACCGAGGTGCGAAACTTGCGCGCTTCGGCGCCCGAGGCAGTGAAGATGGAGCTGGCGTTGCCGTAGGCCGAACGGTCGATCATCTGGATGGCTTCATCGACGCTGCGGGCGTGCACGACGGAAAGCACCGGCCCGAAGATCTCGGTCTCCATCAGCGGGCTGGCGGCGGGCAGGCCATCGAGCACCGTGGGGCCGACAAACGAGCCGCCGCCGCTGCGGGCGCCGCGCCCGTCGACCACGGCCCTGGCGCCCTGGTCGGCGCCCTGGCCGATCAGCGAAGTCACGCGCTCGCGGCTGGCCTGGGTGATGACCGGCCCCATCTGCGTGGCGGCGTCGAGGCCATTGCCTACCTTGAGGCTTGCGGCCGCAGCCGAGATCGAGTCGCGGAACCAGTCTTTGGCCTCGCCGATGGTTACCGTCACGCTGACCGCGAGGCAGCGCTGGCCGGCACAGCCAAAGGCCGAGTCGGCGATGATTTTGGTGGTGGTCTCCTGATCGGCATCGGGCAGCACGACTACGTGATTCTTTGCTCCGCCCTGGCACTGCACGCGCTTGCCGCTGGCCGATCCCCGGGAGTAGACGTACTTCGCCACCGGGGTTGAACCGACGAAGCTCACCGCGCGCACCAAGGGGTGGTCGAGCAGCGCATCGACAGCGTCTTTGCCGCCGTTCACGAGGTTGACGACGCCAGAGGGCAGGCCGGTCTGGTGAATCAGTTCCACCAGCCGCGCGGCGCTGAACGGCACGCGATCGCTGGGCTTCAAAACCACCGTGTTTCCCGTGGCGATGGCGTAGGGCAGAAACCACAGCGGGATCATGAGCGGAAAGTTGAACGGCGTGATCACGGCAGCCACGCCGAGCGGCTGACGCACCATGATCTCGTCGATGCCGGCCGCCACGTCTTCAAGCGAATAGCCCTGCATCAGCACCGGAATACCGCAGGCGACCTCGACGTTTTCAATGCCGCGGCGCAACTCGCCTTTTGACTCAGACAGGGTTTTGCCGTTTTCGGTGGTGATCAGTGCGGCCAGTTCGTCGAGGTGCTCCTCGAGCAGCGTCTTGAGCTTGAAGAGAAACTGCACCCGGTCGGGGGGCGGTGTGGCGCGCCAGGCGGGGAAGGCCGCCTGCGCCGCGCGCACCGCGTCGTCCACCTCGGCGGCCGAGCCCGAAGGGGATCGCCCCAGGGGCTCACCGGTTGCGGGGTTGGTCAGTTCGAGGCCGGCATCGCTGGTGGGCGCGACCCACTGGCCGCCAATGAAGTTGCGAATCTCGGTCGTAGTCAGGGTGCTCATAGGAACTTCACTGTATCGCACCGGGCGCTCGACCGGCAGTATCAATCTGGCGTGGGCGGGTGCCTTTCTCGCCTTGCCGCCCGGCTGCCGCGCTAAAATCGTTTTGCTTCCCCGAGGGTCTCACCGGATGCGCGCCAATCTTCGTCTTGTCTTCGTCCTCGTGCTGGTCTCGCGTGCGCTGGCCGCGCAGCAGCCGCCGTCAAAACCAGCGCCCCAGCCGACCACCGCGGCGGATGCGCCCACGCGCGACACCAGCTACATCGACGCGCAGGGCACGGCCCACGTGACCCGCGTCGTGCCGGTGCCCCAGGATCTCAGCCCCGAGGCGCAGAAGTCGCTGAGCCGCGCCGAACCGGACCAGGGACCGCCGCAATCGCTGGAGGACCGCCGCAAGAGCACCGATGCCTACACCGCGCGGGCCCGCGACGAGTGGATCAAGATCTGCCCGGTGACCATCAAGGATTCGAGTCATTGCCGGCGTCCCGGTCCATGTCGTGACCCCGGAGAACATTCCGTTTGCGAATCGCGACAAGGTCCTCCTGAATCTCCACGGAGGTGGATTCAACTCCGATTCCGGCTCCTTCACCGAGTCGATTCCCATCGCCAATTACACCAAGATCAGGGTCATCGCGGTGCTCTACCGGCTGGCGCCCGAGTACCCGTTTCCGGCGGCCGTGGATGACGCAGTCGCGGTGTACAAGGCGCTGCTGCAGTCCTACAAGCCGGAGCACGTCATCATCTACGGAACCTCGGCGGGCGCCATTCTCACCGCCGAGGTGGCCGTGAAGCTGAAGCAGCTGGGGCTGCCGGAGCCGGCTGGACTGGGTATCTTCAGCGGCATGGGCGACTTTGCCCGGCCCGGCGACTCGATCGCCATGTACGCGCTGCGCGGTCTCTCCGGACATCTCGATCCGCCCGAACCGGGGGCGCACGATCCGTTTTATGCCGGCTCCACCGATGCCAAGGATCCGGTGCTTTCGCCCATCTACGCCGACCTGCACGGCATGCCGCCGACGCTGTTCATCACCAGCGGCCGCGACCTGCTGTTGAGCGGCACCGCCAACCTGCACCGCGCCTTTCTGAATGCCGGGGTGGATGCGCGGCTGGTGATGTTCGACGCGCTGCCGCACGCCTTCTGGTATGACCCCAAACTGCCCGAGGCCATCGAAGCCAATCACATGATGGCGGACTTCTTTCTGAAAACCCTGGCCAAAAAGGCGGAGGCCTCGGAGACCAAGGCCCCCGAGACCCACCAAGGCGGGTTGCGGTGACGGCGCCGTCTTTCTGACCTGAGAGACCGCCGGACCGCTACCAGACGCGGCATGTCTTCGCCGGCTCCATCGGCTGGCCCACCTTGCAACCGAAGGCTTCCCCGAACTCCGGCATGTTTTCGACCACACCGTTCACCCGGAACTGGCGCGGGGCGTGGACGTCGGTCTCCACCTGCATGCGCTCCTGCTGCGGCCGGGTCTTCCCGCACCAGCTCTGCGCGTGCGCCAGGAAGAACTGCTGCGCCGGGGTGTACCCGTCTTTCTTCTGCTTCAAGTCGATGCTCTTGCGCTTGGCATCGGCGAGGAAGGCGATGTAGGCCAGGCGCAGACCGCCGTTATCCGCTGTGTTTTCGCCCAGCGTCAGCTTGCCGTTCACCTTGGCGCCCCCATAGACGCTGAAGTCGCCGTATTCTTTCACTTCACAATCGGTCTTCTCCTCGAACTTTTTGGCATCGTCTTCGGTCCACCAGTTAGACAGGTTGCCGTGCGCGTCGAACTGCCGTCCCTGGTCGTCGAAGCCGTGGGTCAGCTCGTGCCCCACGATGCCGCCGATGTGGCCATAGTTCACCGCATCGGTCGCCTGCGGATCGTAAAACGGCGGCTGCAGAATGCCGGCCGGGAAGTTGATGTCGTTCATGCTCGGGTTGTAGTAGGCGTTGACTGTGGGTGGGGTCATGGTGAATTCGCCACGATCGACCGGCTTGCCGATCTTGGCCAGCTGCCGGCGGTTCTCAAACTCCGATGCCCGCACTGCGTTGCCCAGGGCATCGTTGCGCACAATCTCCAGGCTGGAATAGTCGCGCCACTTGTCCGGGTATCCAATCTTGTTGGCTACGGCATGCAGCTTCTCCTTAGCTTTGACCTTGGTCGCGGCGCTCATCCAGTCCAGGGAGTCGATGTCCTCGTCCATGGCAGCCTCAATGTCGCGGACCATCTGCACCGTGGCCGTCTTGCTGGAGGGAGGGAAGGCCTGCGCGGTATAGACCTGGCCCAGCGCTTCGCCCATGGCGCCGTCGGTGGACTGGACACAGCGCCGCCATCTTGCCTGCTGCTGCTGCTGCCCGCGCAGAACCTTGCCGTAGAAACTGAAATGCTCCTCATCGAAGGCCTGCGGGAGTGCGGTCGATGGGGTGCTGTTGATGAGCTGCCAGCGGAGATAGGTCTGGATGGCCTCGAGGTCGGTAGTGCCAATCAGCTGAGTCAATGCTGCGAAAAAGGCGGGATAGGTAACGTTCAACTCGGTGACGCGCGGCGCACCCGTGTCGGAGAGGAAGGTCCTCCAGTTGATTGCCGGCGACAGCCCCTGGAGAGTCGTTACGGTCATCACGTGATAGATATTTTTGGGGTCGCGCTGCGAGGTGATGTCCTGCGAGGCGGTGGCCAGCGCAGTTTCAATCTTCAGCACCTTGGCCGCGTCGTCCTTGGCCTTGGCCTCCGGCTCGCCCATCAGCTTGAAGATGTTGGCCACGTGCTCCACATACTGATCCCGAATCTTGACGTCCTCCGCGCCGGTGCGCAGATAGTAATCCCGCTCCGGCAGGCCGAGACCGCCCTGGTCGACCGCCGCGATCTGCTGGCTGGCGTTGGCAAAATCCTCCTGTTCGCCAAAATTGAGAAAGGCGTTCACCCCGATTAACTGGTCGTGGGCCAGCAGGGCGGCGAGATCGTCCTTGGATTTGAGGGCGGCGATCCGGTCCAGCTCCGGCTGCAGCGGCCGCAAGCCGGCTTTGTCGATCGCCGCGGTGTCGAGGCACGAGGCGTAGTAGTCGCCCACCTTCTGCTCGTTGGGAGTTCTCGCGGCCCCGCCGGCCGCGGCCTTGTCGAGGATCTGGTGCAGGATGCTCTGGTTGTAGTCCATCAGCAGGGTGATGGTCCCAAAGGAAGCACGGTCCGGCGGGATGGGATGCAGCTTGTCGAAGTTGCCGCAGGCGTATTTGAAGAAGTCCACGCATGGGTCGACGCTCTTGTCGATGAACGCGGTGCTCAATCCCGGCAGTCTCTGCGGCGCCTGGTCGGGGCTCGAAGCCGGGGCGGTTTGTCCATCGCTCGCCCGCGCGAACAACGCAACCAGAAGCAGGCCAACAGTGAAAACAAGACAACTCTTCTGCATTTTTTCCATTTTCAGGACCACGAGTCGTATTCCCCTTCCGGTGTGTGGATCAGACAGCTTTGGTGCGAGTTTTTGGGCTTTGCCGGGACGGCGCAATCGCCTCATGGTATACCGCGGCGGCCCCCTTCAAGTTGCGCAAAGACAGAAAGAGCGCTGGCGAGGCGGGTCTCACTTCACCGGCCGCGCCTGGCCGGCGGCCGTGGGTAATGGCGTGACGGGAATCTGCAAGGACGTGGTGATCCGGGGGAAGAATTCGAAGGCCGCGGCCACCGCGGTCAGTTCGAGGATCTCGCTGGTATTGAAGTGCGCGCTGACGGCGGCAAACGCCGCGTCGTCGATGGCGTGACCGGACTGATGGAGCAGGTCGGCGTAGCGGAAGCCGGCCTTCTGCTTTTCGGTGAATGGGGCAGTTTCGTAGGTATCGTAACCAGCCACCTGCTCGGGCGTGGCCCCCCGTTCGCCGGCCAGGTAGCGATGGGCGCTGACGCAATATTCGCAGTCATTCAACGACGCGACCCGGGCCGCGATCAGCTCCTTGTACCAGCCGGCCAGGTTGCCTTCGCACATCAGGCCGCGCAGCAGGGCGGCGATGCCGAGCACCAGGTCGGGAACGCTGGAGAGCGCCTTGAACATGTTGGGCACCACGCCGCGGTCGGCCAGCAGCTTGTCATAGAGGATCGCCACCTCGACGGGGACATCGGTGCGCTCGGCGAGAGGCACGCGGGACGGAGAGCTGACTGTCGTCATGAAAGACTCCATGCAAGTTATTCGCAGTGTAAATCCGGGGGCCGATCCGTTTCCCGTTTCTGCACTCATGCCGGAAATGAAACCCGCTGCGCGCGCCGCGATATTTTCCTCCTGGTTTCGATTGAGGCCACAGGTCCCACAGGTCTAGGTTTCCCTCAGGAGTCGCAGTCAGAGCCGCCTTTTATGCCAGCGCAGCAAGCCGCAATCGGTTCCGAGCAGCAATTACGGGAAGGCGCGCGATCCATACCGGGTTCACTGCTCGGGCCCCTTTCGCAGGTGGCTCGAAATCTTCAGCGCGTGCTCGCCGATGATCCGCGCAATGGGGGCGCGCTGGTGGGCATGAGCCTGGTGGCGCTGGCCAGCCGCCAGACGGAGGCCGCTGTCCGCATGGCTGAGGCGGCAGTGACTGCGGAGCCCGCGATGGGCGCGGCCTGGGTAACCCTGGGACAGGCCCTCAAGACCTCCCAGCGCACGGCCGAGGCAGGCGCGGCCTATCGCGAGGCCCTTCGCCTGGATGGCATGGACGCCCTGGCGCGCATGGGCCTGGCCGAGTTGAAGATCGCCATGGAGCGGCCCGAGGAGGCGCTCCGAGATTACGAGTTGGCGCTGCGGCGCAATCCGGCCCTGGTGGCCGCGCATTTAGGCATGGGCCACGCGTTGTCGTGTCTGCGAAGGTATGGCGAGGCGCTGCAGCGGTACGAAGATGCGCTGCTCTTTCAGCCCCGGCTCGCGGAAGCCGAGTTTGCCGCCGGTTTCGCGCTGGCGCGGCTCAATCGAACCGGGGAGGCCGAAGCGCGTTACCGCCGTGCCCTCGTCCTGCAGCCCGATTTCGCCGCCGCCTGGATGAATCTCGGCTGCCTGTTGCGCGAACAAGGTCGCGATCTCTACGCCGAGGCGGCGTTGCGCCGCGCCGTCGATCTGCGCCCCGACCTGGTTTCGGGCTGGCTCAATCTGGCCCTGCTGGAACGCGAACGGAACAATTCCAATCAGGCCGAGGCGCATCTGCTTAAGGCCTTTGAACTCAATCCTGAGCAGGTAGAGACGCTTGTGGCATGGTGCCAGTTCCGGGTCGCCGAGCGGGACCTTGCCGGTGCCTGGGGCTGGCTGCGCTGGGCGCTGGCGCGCAATCCGGCCAACGACGAAGCCGTGAACATGCTCGGCATCCTGCTGCACACGGAGGGGCGCTTCGCCGAGGCCGTGGAGGCCTTTGTACGCGCCGAGTCGCTGGGCAGCCGCCATGCGGCTTCCAATCGCGGCAATTCGCTGCTTGACCTGGGCCGCATCGACGACGCGCTGCGCGCCCATGAGAGCGCCGTGGAGAGCGATCCGCAAAGTGCCGGCGCGCGCTACAACCTGTCGCTCACCCAGCTGCGCCGGGGGGACTGGAAGCGCGGCTGGGCAACATATGAGGCGCGGTGGGACTTCCGCGAGGTGCATCGAAGACCGCGCAAGTTCCATCAGCCCCGCTGGCGCGGAGAGCCGCTCGACGGCCGGCGCGTGCTGCTGCATGCCGAGCAGGGGCTTGGCGACACCATCCAGTTCTGCCGCTACGCAGCCCTGGTTGCGGCCCGCGGCGGAGTTCCCGTTCTGCAGGTGCAGGCACCCGTGGAGCGCTTGCTGCGCTCGCTGGCCGTGGTTCGCTCCGGGCTTGCGGAGGTCTCGACCCTCGGCGAGGCGCCCCCGGCCTTCGATTGCGAATGTCCTCTCCTGAGTCTTCCCGCGGTGTATGGCACCACCGTCGACACCGTCCCCTGGTCGGGTGCCTACCTGGGCGCGGATGAAGCTGACAGTGTGGCAATACGCGATCGGGATCCAGCGTTTGCCCGTGCAGACGAGCTCGATCTGCGGGTAGGCGTCGCCTGGGCAGGGAATCCACGCTACAAGGCCGACCGGCAGCGTTCGATGAAGCTCGAAACCCTGCTACCCCTGCTGCGCGAGCCCGGTATCCGCTGGATATCGTTGCAGAAAGGCGAAGCGGCGGAGCAGCTTGCCGCGCTTGCCCGACGACGTGCCGGTCGAAGACGGTTCCAGCCGCGATCGCGATCTGGCCGACACGGCGGCGCTGATGGCATCGCTCGACCTGGTCATCACCACCGATACCTGCATCGCCCACCTGGCCGGAGCCATGGGCAAGCCGGTGTGGATTCTGCTGCCGTACCTGGCCGACTGGCGCTGGATGCAGGAGGTCGAGACGACACCGTGGTATCCCACCGCCAGCTTGTTTCGCCAGACGAAACGGGGCGACTGGGGCGGCGTTCTTTCCCGGGTCCGGTGCCGTCTGCATTCATGGCCTGGCTGCCCATGACCGGCCGAGCGCGCTAGCGCGAAGTCTGGAAGAGAATCAAGATTGACATAGAGTACTCTATTAAGTAGAGTATATCCCAGATTCGGACTTGCTTCCTCCGGAGGAGGCAGGCCGAATTGAGGAGGTTCGGCCATGGGATCGCAACACTTTACCCGCAAAACTCTGTCCAGCGGCTCCGTAAGGCTACTGGCGACGGTAATACTGCTTTCATTTTCCGCAGGGCTTGGCGCGCAGGCGCCGCCTTCCAACTCTGCCGACATACAGCGCGAAGCCATGCACAAGCTGGCGTTTCTGGCCGGCCACTGGTCGGGCCCGGCGACGATTTTTCAAGGCCCTGAACCGCTGCACCTGACTCAGACGGAGGAGGTGGCCTATAAGCTGGACGGGCTGGTTTTGCTCATTGAAGGAAAGAGCACCGCGGCGGACGGAAAGGTCCAGTTCAGCGCTTTGGCTACCGTCGCCTTTGACGATGCTTCGAAGACATACAGGTTTCGCGCCTACCATGATGGCCGCTATGTCGACACCGAGCTGACGGTGGTCGACAACGGCTTTTCCTGGGGATTTGCGGCCGGCCCGGCGCATGTCCTGAACACCATGCACCTGACCGCCCAGGGAGAATGGCATGAAACCACGTCGGTGACGATGGGGAGCGGGCCGCCCCACCCCAGCGTGGATATGCTGCTCCAGCACCAGCTGTGAGGTGGCTCTGGGGCGCGGCGATGCACAGTCAGAGCAATTCAGAATTGAGCAGGCAGAGGAGAGGAACGATGCAGGAGCCGATGAGCGAAAGGGAGTTGCACGACCGGCTGACTTTGATCGAGTCGATGATTTCCGAAGGCCGCCGGAGTACGGAGAGCCTGGGTTGGGTATTCGTGCTGTGGGGCGTGGCTTACCTGGTGGCCATGGCGTGGTCCGCATGGGGCAGGAGCAACCTGGCCTGGCCGGTGACGATGGTCGTCACCTTGTTGCTGATGTGGGTCCTGAACCGGTGGCCGAGACGGCAATCAAGGCTCGAAAGCCACGCCGGGACGACGGCGGGGCGCGCGGTCTCGGCGGTGTGGATCGGCATGGGCATCTCGATGTTTACCCTGCTGCTCTCTCTTGGCTTCAGTGGCCGCTTCGACTGGCACCTGTTTGTGGCCATCGTGGGCAGCATGCTGGGAACGGCCAATGCGGCCTCCAGCATCATTCTCAAGTGGAAGGTGCAGTTCGGATGTGCCGTGGTGTGGTGGGCGGCGGCGGCGGTGGCCTGCTTCGGCTCGGACGCGCAGTCGCTGGCCGGCTTCCTGGTTGCCATTGTCCTGTGCCAGATCGTCTTCGGCGTGTACTGCATGGTGGGCGAGCGGGGGCGGCGGCAGCAGGGTGCGGTCCATGCCTGAAAGACCGGGGCCTGAAAGACCGGGGCCTGAAAAACCGGGGCCTGAAACCGGGACCGAACTGGGTTGCCGGAACCGGGGTTGCCGGAACTGAATCCCGTGGTCCACGGAAAGCTGCGCCTGGCCTTGCTTTCTCTCCTGGCCGGCGTCGAGGAGGCGGAGTTTACCTGGCTGCGCGGCAGGACCGGAGCGACCGACGGCAACCTTGGCGCCCAACTCCTCAAGCTGGAAGAGGCTGGGTACATCGCAGTGGAGAAGAAGTTTGTCCTGCGCAAGCCGCAGACCGTCTACCGCATTACGGACACGGGACGGGAGGCTCTTAGCGAATACGTGCAGGCACTCAAGCAGCTACTCGGCGCGGCGATCAACGTATGAAGCCTCGGACGGCTGCGGGCTGCGCCAGCGACTGGCGCACCCGCCGCATGATGCCGAGGTAGTAGGCCAGGTTGTGGATCGAGTTCAGCGTGGCGGAGAGCGCTTCGCCGGCCTGCATCAGGTGGCGCAGATAGGCGCGCGAGTAGCGCCGGCAGACCATGCAGTCGCAGGCCGGATCGGGCGGTCCCTGGTCTTCGGCGAAGCGCTTGTTCTTGATGTTCAGCCGGCCCTCGCTGGTGAACAGCAGGCCGTGGCGCGCGGCGCGGGTGGGCAGCACGCAATCCATCATGTCCACGCCCATGCGCGCGTACTGCTCGATCTCGTCGGGATAGCCGACGCCCATCACGTAGCGCGGCTTGTCTGCGGGCAGCAGCGGCAGCACCTCGGCGATCATCTCGAGGGTCAGGTCGCGCGGCTCGCCCACGCTGAGGCCGCCGATGGCGTAGCCGTCGAAGTCCATCTCGACCAGCCGCTCGGCGCTTTGCTGCGCAGGTCGGTATACATGCCGCCCTGCACGATGCCGAAGAGGCTCTGCGTGCGGCCGCCCAACTCGTCGCGCCAGACCACTTCATCGCGATGGGCGCGGAAATGATCGAGCGAGCGCCGCGCCCAGGCCATGGTCAGGCGCAGGCTCTCTTCGGCGCGGTTGCGGTCGGCGGGATACTCGGTGCACTCGTCGAAGGCCATGGCAGATATCCGCGCCGAGGGCGATCTGCACGTCCATGGAGTGCTCGGGGTGAAGAAGTGGCTGCTGCCGTCGAGGTGCGAGCGGAAGCGCACGCCCTCGTCGGTGACCTTGCGCAGCTCGCTGAGGCTGAAGACCTGGAAGCCGCCGGAGTCGGTGAGCATGGCGCGCGGCCAGCTGATGAAGCGGTGCAGGCCGCCCATGCGGCGCAATGGCCTCGTGGCCGGGGCGCAGATAGAGGTGGTAGGTGTTGCCGAGGATGATCTGCGCGCCGAGCGATTCGAGGATGTCCTGCGGCACGGCCTTGACGGTGCCCGCGGTGCCCACGGGCATGAAGACCGGGGTTTCGACGGTCTGGTGGGGCAGGTCGAGCTGCGCGCGGCGTCCGCCGCCGTCCGCGGTTTGAATCAGGTTGAAATTGAGACTCACTCGACGATTGTACTGAGGCGGCGGGCTAGCGTCCGCCGCCAAGCCGGACCTGGAAGCCGGCGCGCGCCACGCGCGGCATGCCCAGGGTGGTGGTGGGCGTCTTGGCCACTTCAATGTCGCGGTCGAAGAGGTTTTCGCCGGCAGCGAAGAGTTCAATCCGCTTGCCCAGATCGTGCGAGCCATAGGCGTCGAGGCGGAAGTAGCCGTGCAGCAGGTTGGCATTGGCGTCGTCGTCATACTGGCGGCCGCTGAGCCGGCTCTGCAGGCTGAGCGTTCCCCACGCTGGGCTGAAAGGCGCGCAGGTTCAGCGTCGCCATGTTGCGCGCGACTTCGGGAATCCAGTTGCCCAGGTCGGGCTGGCCGGCCAGGCGCGCGTGACCGTGGCGTGCGCGTACTGGTAGCCGCCGTCGACGGCCATCCAGCTGCGCGGGGCCAGCTCAAAATCCACGGAAACGCCGCGGCTCTCGATCTGGCCGAGATTTTCGCGCAGCAGCAGGATCGGCGAGGAGGTGGGATTGACCGTGACCGCGCGAGATGGGCCGGTTGATCTGGGTCAGGAAGTAGCTGGAGCGGATGGTGCCCCAGCGCCATTGCGAGGCCACGCCCGTCTCCCACCCCGTGGCGCGCTCGCTCTGGAGCGATCCGTTGGGCTTGGTGAGCTGGTTGCCCACCTGCGTGGAGCGGTAAAGTTCGCTCGGCGAGGGCGCGCGAAAGGCGCGAAAGCCCGACGCCGATACCGCCCAGTGGTCGCAGAAACTTGCGCGACACGCCCAGGCGCGGATCGAAGACGGTCTGCTCAAATTGCGGGGGCTGCGTGGCCGTGGGCAGCCAGGCTGTACCCGTTCCACTGCACCTGGTGGCCGTCGTAGTTCTGGAACCAGTCCACGCGGCCCGAGGCGGCCACCGTCCAACCGCCGTGGACCCACATCATCTCGCCATACATGCCCGAGTCGCGCTGATGGTCGGACAGGTTGGTCAGCGCGGCGGTGGCGCCAAAGGTCTGTTCGCCGTCCCAGACGCGCACATCGTGGACATCGGCGCCGGCCAGCACCAGCAGACCCGCGCCCAGCGGCTGGCTCCAGTGCGCGGCGGCGCCCAGTTCGTTGTCGGGAATGTGCGTGAAGCGGGTGGGAATCTCGCCGCAGCGGTAGGTGCAGGCGGGATCGCCGAAGTTGGGCAGGTTGGAGATGCTGGAAAACGTCTGCTGGTAGTGCTCGGCCGAGCCGTAGAGCCGCAGCGCCAGCGAACCGTCGTGCGGGCCCTGCCAGTCGCCGCCGGTCGCGTAGCGCCACAGCCGCGTGCCGTTGGTCTGGTAGGGGGTTCCGTTGGCGCGCGCTTCGTTGAATCCGCTGCCGCGCGCAAAGAGCCGCAGCGGCCCGCTGCTCGTGCTCGGCCAGCAGCAGCGCCGTTCTGCGCGTGAACGTTGGAGGCGATATCGACCGGGCCGCGCTGCCATGGGGCTTCCTGGATGTAGCCGTCGGTGCCCAGCGCCCCGCCCGTGGCCAGCACTCCCCAGGGCCCGTGCTTGGTCTGGGCCAGCAGGCTTTCGTCGTAGGTGCCTTCCGCGCCGTAGCTCGAACGCAGTTCGGCCGCATTGGCTGAGGGCCGCGCCAGATCCACGTTGACCACGCCGCCGATGGCGCTCGATCCGTAGAGATCGCTGGCGCCGCCGCGCACCACTTCGATGCTCTTGATCGCCAGCTCGGGCTGCTCTTCCCAGTGGATCCAGTCGCCGACCGGATCGTTGAGCGGCACATCGTCGAGCGTGACCAGGGTGCGGCTGGCGGAGGTCGAACCCAGCCCGCGCAGGCTGATGCCCTGCGACGAGGGATTGGCCACCAGCGAGCTGGAGCGGCGAAACAACTCCACTCCGGGAAGCTGCCGCACCTGCCCGTCCATGGAGATGGAGGCCGTCGATTGCAGGTCAAATTGCGAGAGGGTGCGCGTGGTCGCGGGGCTTTCGAGTTCGCCCAGCGGCTCGCGATAGGCGGTGACGGTCACCATTTCGGTGGCCCCGGCGCGGTCCAGTTGAATGGTCGTGCTGGCGCTGATTTCCACGTTTTTGCCCGCAAATCCCTCGGCATCGATGCGCAACTGGCAGGGCGGGTGGCACTCGACGGTCAGGCGGCCGCTGGAATCCGTGCGGCCCAGCAGCTCACCGGAGGCCTGCTTGATGTTGGCGCCGGAGATTGCCTGCCCCGCGCTATCTTCCACCGTCAGGGTCAGAGGTTCGGGCGACTGGGCGCGAAGCATCGGCAGCATCGCGGTCCCGCAAAAGGGCGCCAAAGATCGCTTTGAACAGGAAGTACCGCATCGGTCTCCGTGGGGTGTCTGCTCAGCCAGTCGTGCAGCAATTGTTTCACGGTCGCGTGACGACTGACATCTTCAGCGTTCGATGCGATTTCATTGAGTGGGATGAGGACGAAGCCGCGCTCGGCCAGGCGCGGATGAGGAATCTTCGAGTCCCGGCTCCCGGATGCGTCAGATCGCCGAACAGGAGCAATGTCCAGGTCCAGGGTGCGCGGCCCGTTGCGAATGCCCCCGGACCGGTCGCGGCCGAATTCCCGCTCGATCGCCGAGCAGCGCAGCCAGCAGCGCGTGGGGCTCGAGATCGTCTGCAGGGCGACGACTGCGTTGAGGAACCGCGGCTGATCGGCGAATCCCACCGGCTCGGTCGAATAGAGCGAGGATTGCGCCGACCGAGCCGTCCCAGGGAGCGCGAGCCGCCGGCCGCAGCGGCCAGCGTGGCTTCGGGCGATCCGGCGGCGCTGGCCAGGTTGGAGCCCATCCCGATGTAGGCGGTGCGCATACGGTCTCAGGGTATCGCGGCGCCGGCTATGGACGGCTGCCCGGCGCCGCTGCCCTAAGCGGGCGGCCTCGATCTGGTAGCATCTTTCTTCGAAGACCAATAGGGAGACGTATCCGGATGGACGCCCTCAGCACCGCGGGCCTTGGCGCTCGCCGCAACGAAGATATCGCTCTCGATCTGCTCAAGTTCGTCGCCGGCACCGCCAACATTGGCCGTCCCGCCGCTTCTTCGACCGGCTTCATCGCCTCCTCCGCACCCAAGCCCGAGGAGCATGTCACGGAACTGCTCGACCTCTACGGCCGCTGCCTCAAGGCAGTTGAAGGCAAAGGGGCCGGGAAATAGCCGGCGAGCCCATCCTGCGTGTCGCTGTTGCCGGCGCCGGGGCCTTTGGCCGCAACCATCTTCGTGTCTACCGGGAGCTCGAATCCGCCGGCCTGGGTGTGATCCTCGCAGCCGCGGTTGAGCCGAATGAAGCCCGCGCCGCGGAAACGGCCGCCCAGTACTCCATTCCTGTTTTTTCTTCGGTTGAGACGCTTCTGGCCGCCGACCTGCGCCTGGACGCGGTTTCGGTGGCGGTGCCGACCGTGCATCATCATGCGGTCGCCGCGGCGCTGCTCGAAGCCGGCCTCGACCTGCTGGTGGAGAAGCCGCTTGCCGCTTCAGCTGGCAGAAGCCGACGACCTGATCCGGCTCGCCGAAGCGGGAAGCGCCGCCAAAGGCGGCCTGATCCTGCAGCCCGGCCACCTGGAGCGCTTCAATCCCGCCGTGCTGGCCATCGAGCCGCGCCTGCGCCGGCCCATGTTCTTCGAGGCCCACCGGCTCTCGGTCTTCACGCCGCGCTCGCTCGATGTGGACGTGGTCCTCGACCTGATGATCCACGATCTCGATATCGTGCTTACCTTTGCCCGCTCCCCGGTGCGCGAGGTGCGCGCGGTGGGACTGCCGATCCTGTCGCCCAAGGTCGATATCGCCAACGTGCGGGTGGAGTTCGAGTCGGGCTGCGTGGCCAATTTCACCGCCTCCCGGGTTTCGACGGAACGGGTGCGCAAGCTGCGCTTCTTTGAGCCGCGCCAGTATGTCTCGATCGACTATGCCCGCCGCGACCTGCTGGTGATCCGGCTGGATTCGGGGACGCCCGGAACGCTGCCGCCGGAGATTGCCGCGCTGCTGGCAGCGGGCAAAGCCGACCCGGCAGTGCTGGCGCAACTGGCGGCGCAGGCCGGCAGCCACCCCAGCCCCGGACTTTCCTTCGCCAAGCCGGAGGTCCAGCCCGGCGAGCCGCTGCGCCTGGAGATCGAGTCGTTCCTCGAGTCGGTCCGCACCCGCCGCGCCCCCCGCGTCACCGCCCGCCAGGGCCGCGACGCCCTCGCGCTGGCGCTGGAGATCCAGTCCACCATGGTCGCCCACGCCCACCGCGCCGGCCTGCAGGACTTCTTCGAACCCGGCGCCTGAGGCTGCACCCGCGCATCGACACTCGCTCCGTCCCCGCTTTTCGCCGCTTTTGGAAAGGGTGGGCAGCCAGAAAGCCAAACGGGCGTCGGGTTACGTCGCTGTAGCCCCCGCGAATAAACCGATTTGTCACACATGAAACGTCTCCATGTCCCAGCCTTGACAGACCCCTCCGGCGGCCTTTAGGGTTGGCAACCGGAGAGCGGGCAAACATTTTCTCAACATCAGACATTTCCATCTCAGCCCGCCCGTGAGGAAAGCCATGAAGAACTCAGGATTGCAGGGAGCGGCGGCAGCTTTGTTGTGCTGCGGAATCATTTTCTCCGCAGCGGCGCAGGACGCCAAGAAGGACCCCTGGCTGGACACCAGCCTGCCCCCGGAGCAGCGCGCCGCCGACCTGGTGCACCAGATGACGCTCGAAGAAAAGGCCAGCCAACTGGTCAACCAGGCGCGCGCCATTCCGCGTCTCAATGTGCCCGGCTACGACTGGTGGAGCGAGTCGCTGCACGGCGTGGCTGTCAACGGCACCACGGAATTCCCCGAGCCCATCGGCCTCGGCGCCACCTTCGATACCGACGCGATCCACCAGATGGCCATCGCCATCAGCACCGAGGGCCGCATCAAGCATGCCCAGGCGCTCAAGGCCAATGGCGGATCGAGCAACATCTTCCAGGGCCTGGACTTCTGGGCGCCGAACATCAACATCTTTCGCGATCCGCGCTGGGGCCGCGGGCAGGAAACCTACGGCGAAGATCCGTTCCTGACCGGCGCGCATGGCCGTGGCTTTCGTTACCGGCATGCAGGGCGACGATCCCGAAGTACTACCGCGTGATCTCCACGCCCAAGCACTTTGTTGTGCATTCGGGTCCGGAGCCGACGCGGCACATGGCCGATGTGGACGTGAGCCGGCACGACGAGATGGATACCTATCTGCCCGCGTTTCGCGCCGCGGTGACGGAGGGCAAGGCGGGCTCGGTGATGTGCGCCTACAACTCGATTGAGGGCCAGCCGGCTTGCGCCAACGAGTTCACGCTGGTCGACCAGTTGCGCAACAAGTGGGGATTCCAGGGCTACGTGGTTTCGGACTGCGGCGCGGTGATTGACATCTTTGAAGGCCATCACTACCGGCCGACGCAGGCGCAGGCTTCCGCCATCTCGCTGACGCGCGGGATGGACAACGAGTGCGCCGACTTCTTTGCCAAGGTGACCGACAACCACGACTACAAGCCCTATATTGATGCGGTACAGCAGGGCTACCTGAGCACGGAGGCCCTGGACCAGGCGCTGGTGCGGCTGTTTACGGCGCGCATGAAGCTGGGCATGTTCGATCCGCCCGACATGGTGCCGTACACCAAGATCGATGAAAACGAGTTGGACTCGGCTGCGCATCGCGAGTTGGCGCGCAAGATCGCCGACGAGAGCATGGTGCTGTTGAAGAACGACGGCGTGCTGCCGCTGAAGCCCATCGGTGAAGCGCATCGCCGTCATCGGGCCGCTGGCGGAACAGACCAAGGTGCTGCTGGGCAACTACAACGGCGTTCCAACGCATACGGTGTCGATCCTGGAGGGGTTGCGCAACGAGTTCAAGGGCGCCCAGATTGACTACGTGGCGGGGACGCAGTTTCTGTCCCACAACGCGGAGCCGGTGCCGAACTCCGCACTGACCACCGGACGGCAAGCCGGGCGTCGAGGCCGACCTATACGAAGCTCGACATGACCAACATCAACCATCCTGAACAGATGCAGGTGCTGGCCCGGCGCGTGGAACCGAACGTCAACCCCGGCGCTCCGCCGCCCAGCGAGACCGCGGGCGTGCAGCCGCTGGCGATCCGCTGGACGGGCATGCTGACCGCCAGGGAGACCGGCGACTACAACCTGGGAATGAAGTCCACCGGCTACTTCCGCATGCAGCTCGACGGCAAGAACGTGACCTCGTCCTATGGCGGCGACGGCAGCGAGGCCAAGCTGGGCCGCGTGCATCTGGAGGCGGGAAAGCCGGCCGCGCTGACCGTGGAATACGCCATGATCATGGCCGGTACCCCGAGCGGGCAACTGGTCTGGTCGAAGGTGGACATGACGCCGCAGCCAGCGGCTATCGAAGCGGCGAAGAAGGCCGACGTCATCATCGCGGTGGCTGGCATCACCAGCGAACTGGAAGGCGAGGAGATGCAGGTCAGCGAGCCGGGATTTCTGGGCGGCGACCGCACCAGCCTCGACCTGCCCAAGCCCGAGCAGGACCTGCTGGAGGCTCTGGCCGCGACCCACAAGCCGATGGTGTTGGTCTTGACCAATGGCAGCGCGCTGGCTGTGAATTGGGCCAACGAGCACGCCAACGCGATTCTCGACTCGTGGTATGCGGGCGAAGAGGGCGGCGCCGCGGTCGCCGAGACGCTGAGCGGCAAAAACAATCCCGCCGGGCGCCTGCCCGTGACGTTCTACACCGGCGTGGATCAGTTGCCTAACTTCGAGGATTACTCGATGCATAACCGGACTTACCGGTACTTCACCGGCAAGCCGCTGTATCCCTTCGGCTACGGGCTGAGCTACACCACGTTCAGCTACAGCGATCTGACTTTGCCCACAGCGCCGGTGAATGCCAGCGACCCCGTGCCGGCCTCGGTGACCGTGACCAACACCGGCAAAGTCGCGGGCGACGAAGTGGTGCAGCTTTACCTCAGCTTCCCTGACGTGAAGGGCGCTCCGCTCAAGGCGCTGCGGGCATTCAAGCGGGTGCATCTCGAGCCGGGCGCGAACCAGAAAGTAGAGTTCACACTCAAGGGCCGCGACCTGGGCATGGTGACGGAGCTGGGCACGCCCGATCATCGCCGAAGGCAAATACAAAGTATCGGTCGGCGGTGGACAGCCGGATACAGGCGCCCCTGGCGTCGCCGGAACATTCGAGGTGAACGGAACGGTCGACCTGCCCGAGTAAGTCAACCGTTGCTTCAGTAACAAGGGCGCGCTATCTTCCCGGATAGCGGCCCTTGTTAGTTGCGACATAACATGGCTCTAGTTGACCGCAGCCGTGCGCATTCGACTTATCCAGGATCTGGCGGTCCTTCAGATAGACCGAGTTGGTCCATCCAAAGCCGATCACATTCTGCTTGTAGCCGGTGCTTACGTGCACGTCCGCATTGTGCGACACCACGTTGTACTTTTCGCGGATGGTGCCGTCGGCTGCGAATCCGTCGTCGATGGTGGCGTTGAAGTGCGAGGCGATGCGGGCGGCATCGGAATGAAATCCGGAAGACTCCAACCCGGCGATGGAGATCCAGTTGGTCGGCGCCCATCCGAAGGGCTCATCCCACTGCAGGCCGGTGTTGGTGTTGCTCATCGACAAGCCGCCCGGCCGCTCAAACAGGTTCAGTTTGGCAACCATCTGCTTTGCCTCTTCCCGTGTCGCCACTGCCGCCCCAGAGCGGATACAGCGAAGTGATGTAGGCATAGTCCGAGGTCTTCGCGTGCATGAAGTCGTAGTCGGCGAACACGCCGTCCTTCGGCCTCCATAGATAGCGATGAATGGCGGTGTTGCGCTTTTGCGCGGCGCGGTCCCACTTTGCCGCATCTGCCGGCTTGTCGAGAACGTGGGCGAAGTGTTCCATGTCGCGTTCGTAGCGATAGAGCAGGCTGTTGAGGCACACCGGCGCAAAGTGATGCGTGGCGCCCGAGAATGGGCCGAAGCGATTGCTGGGATCGAATCCCGACTCGCGCATGGCCCGGTCGCCGACATAGAAATCACGCGTCAGCCGGTATCCTCCCGCCCACGCGCGCATGCACACGCGGCTCTGCGTGCACATCGCAACTGGTCTGCTTCAGGCGCGCGGCTTCGGCGGCATCGGGCTGTTCCGATCCCTTGACGAGAAAGCCATCGCCGCCTTCATGCGGATGGGCCAGAAGCCAGCGGATCACGTCGGGATAATAGGTGCTGTCGTCGGCCATCTCCGGCACCGGGCCGGTGCCATAATCGAAGTAGCGCGACAGCCCGGTTGTTCCCGCCAGGTGCTCGGGGCGCAGCCAGGTTGAGTGGTCCTTCTCGGCCAGCGTATAGGCATGCTCGAGCCACGTGTGCGCCTCCGCGCGGCCCGCCGCAGTGGCAGGGAAGCTCGCCGGATTCTCATAGACCGCCCGAATCATCGATGTTAGAAAGGGCGGCTGCGAGCGGGTGAGATAGTAAGTGCGGTTGGCATTAAGCACGCCGCCGTAGTGTTCGATCTCAAAGAGGAAGTTATCGACCATTCCTTTGGCCAGGGCTTCGCGATGATCGGCTTCGAGCCCCAGCAGAATGAAGAAACTGTCCCAGCCATACATCTCGTTGAAGCGGCCGCCGGGCACGACGTAGGGCTCGGGCAGATAGAGCAAGCCTGCGTCGGGTAACTCTTCGGGGCGCACGTCGCCCAGCTTCTCGATGCGCCGCGGCAGCGCCGCGATCTTCACGTGGCACTTCTGCTCGAGTTCCGTAACCGCCGGCAGGCGCGGGCACATCCGCAGGCATGTACAGGATCGGGATTGGCCGTGACCTTGATGTCCACCAGCGAGTGGCAGTCGGTCATGGAGCGGGTCAGCGTATCCCATGCCGCGTGAATGTAACTCAGCGTGGCCTGCGGATTGGGAGATGGATTGGGGTTGGGAGTTGCGCCAGGGGTGGCTGCTTCCTGGGCTGCTGCGATGGAGATTGCGGCTAATGCAAAGACAAACAAACGGAACAGCTTCATAGGAGTCTCCGCCATGAGTTTCGGGCGATGCTCTGGAGTGTAACGCACCGCCTCCACGCCACGCGCCTTCTATTTGTGCGGTTCAAGCCGCCTCGATGAGCGGGAACAATGCGCCGAGCCGCGGTGTCTACACAAGCACAGTGGTTCTGATGGGGATGACAACATGGCGTGACCCTGCTGCAACGCTTCATCACCGCAGTAGCAGAGGGCCTTGACGTCAGGCGTGACGCGCTGCGCCGCGGGCGCGAGAGTTCGCCCGGCTGCGTCATGCCAATCCCGATCAGCGCGACGCATTGATTGGGAGGCAGAGCCATGTTTGAAGACTCCACGTTCGAATCCACAGGCAGAATCCGCACCCGCAGCCGCGGCTGGATGATGGCTGCCTTTCTCTTCAACGGATCCATTCTCCTGGCGCTGATTCTGATTCCCCTCATCTACCCGGAAGCCCTGCCGCGCGAGGGGTTGAGCATTCTGCTTACCGCGCCGCCTCCGCCGGCGCAGCCACAACCTCAACCGCGGCCGCCCGCGCATCCGCCGCGCAGCGTGCCTGAGATGCAGGCGGGACAGATCTTCGCGCCATCGAGAATTCCCCGCACGATCGCCATGCTGACCAGGCTCGAAGCCGCTCCCGACAGCGTGATTCCAGGCCTGGATCAAGGTTCCGGCATCCCTGGGATACCGGGTGGCGTGTTCCCAAGCTCCACCTCCCGGCCCGTGGTTCGCGAAGCGCCGAAAGGCCCAGTTCACCTTTCATCCGGTGTGGTGGCCGGCCTGCTTATCCAGAAGACCACGCCGGTATATCCGGCCATTGCCATTGCCATGCGCGCCGAGGGCACGGTCATCCTGCAGGCGACCATCTCCACTTCCGGCACCATCGACAATCTGCGCGTCGGTCAGTGGTCCGCCCATCCTGCAGCAGGCGGCGATGGACGCCGTGCGCAACTGGCGCTATCGCCCTTACCTGCTCAACGGCCAGCCCGTCGAGGTAGAGACGACCATCAACGTGATCTTTTCGATGAACCGGTGACGGGATTGAGTGTGGGAGAGCATGGCTGGAGCGAGACTGTGCTCTTCCACCGCGCTCCGCCGCGGCCACCCGTGGCGGAGCAGGAGTTCAGCCTTCGAGACGGTTCATCGATCAACCGCCGCCCGCCTGCAGCTTTTCGCGCGTCAGCTCATTCCATGTGGCAATGGCTTCGGGCATGGGCGGGCTCACGATGCCCGGCGAGACCGCCTCCAGCACCTGCTGCGGATCGAGTTTCCCTGCGAGGTCGCGCAACAGGCCTTTGACCCAGCCCAGGGCCGCCAGTCCCTCGCTCCCGGTAAATGTCTGCTCCATGTAAAACCAGCGCTGGTCCCAGCAGACCAGCCGCGACCGGAGCGTGAATCGGGAAAACACGGGCAGCGAACGCCGGTAGGTCATCCACACCGCGCCCACCAGCGGCGTCCAGCGCGACGCGCACGATGTGGTCCAGCAGGCGCGTCCGCGCCAGCAGGTGGGTGCGCCCGTAGTCCATGATGCTCAGGTAGCGCGCATTGTTCAGGTGCAGGTTGATGTCGATATCGTTGGGCCACACCCGCATGCACAACTCATCGGCATCGAGCACGCCCAGCGGCTGGCAGCGGCCGCAGATGCTGGCGAATGGCGAGAGCCGGGATGCGGACAAAGCTGATGAAGTGCGACAAGCCACGTTCCTTGCCTTCAGTGTAGAAGAGGGTGGCCGCCGGGCTGCTTCGCGGGCGACGCAACTGGCGCAACCGCCGTGCCATCGGCGACAATCGCTTCTGCCATGGGAAACCTCACTCGCCGCGAATTTCGTCAAGTCCGCCACCGCCGCCACGGTCGTCGCCGCCGCATCGCGCTCCTTCGCCGCAGCAGGTGCTGCAGCGCGTCTTCATTGGATCCAACAAGCCCGACGGCATCCTTGCCTTCGACTGGAACCCGGCCACGGCCGAACTGAAATCGGCAGGCGTGGCCGCAAAGATCGCCAACGTGGACTGGATTACGTTTTCACCCGACGGCAAGTATCTCTTCGCGGCGTCGGAAGTCGACAGCTTCAACGGCAAACCCACCGGCGAGGTCGCCAGCTTCACCGTGACCAACGGCAAGCTGCAGCCGCTCTCCGCGCAGAACTCCGCGGCCAAGGGAACCTGCTACGTCGGCCTCGATCACACCGGACGCACGCTTGCTGTCGGCAGACTACGGCGGCGGCAGCGCGGCGAGTTTTCTGGTGACCGACGGCAAGCTGAGCCCGCACGTGTGGACGGAGCACTACACCCAGCATGGCCCCAATGCCGACCGGCAGGAGGCGGCGCACGCGCACTTCGCCTCGTTCTCTCCCGACAACCGCTTCGCCTACATCAATGACCTGGGCGGCGACTGATCCACATCTATCATCTCGACGCCGCTACGGCCGAGCTCAAGACGGCCGGCACCTACCACTCCCACCCCGGCTACGGGCCGCGCACGCTGCATTTTCATCCCAACGGCGTCACCGCTTACTGCATGAACGAACTCAATTCGAGCGTTGACGTGCTCAAGTGGAACAAGGCCGACGGCAGTCTCACGCCGGTAGCCCACATCGACCTGCTGCCTGCCGGCGGCGCGCACGGCGTGGTCTCGACCGGCTGCGATACGGTCATCTCCAAAGATGGACGGTTCGTCTACTTCGCCAATCGCGGTGTCGATTTCCTCTACAGCTTCAAGGCCGATCCCATCAGCGGGGCGCTCACGCCGATCGGCCGCACCAGTTGCGGCGGCAAGACGCCGCGGAACTTCAAGCTTGATCCGACAGAGCATTGGATGCTGGTCGCCAATCAGGGTTCCGACCTGCTCAGCGTCTTTGCGCGCGACCCGAAGACCGGCGTACTGGCCAACGAGGGCAAGAGCTATCCGTGCCCGGCGCCCATGTGCATTCTGTTTTCGTAGCTGCGAATTCGGGTGTCAGGCTTTGCCGGGTTTGGCGAACGCGGCAAAGACAGCTCCCGCGACGCACCCGGCGATGGGGCCAAACAGCAGCAGGCCCGTAGCCAGGTCAAGCGACTGCACCAGCGCCTGAGTCGCCGGTGTTCCGATGGCGATGCCCTGGTAGTCCTTCCACGGATCGGTAGACTGGGTCACGCCGGCGCTCAAATATCCCTGCGCCAGCATGGCCGCGCAGCCCATCAGGCAACTGACCATCGCGGCCCAGGCGGCGCACACTGCGCTGAAGCCGAGCGCGTTTCCGGCGTGGGCGGTGCGCCAGCCGGCGATACCCCAGAGCAGCGCGGCCGCGGCCAGCAGCGCAATCTGC
Organism: uncultured Acidobacteriaceae bacterium; assembly: GCA_963737665.1. GTDB lineage: Bacteria > Acidobacteriota > Terriglobia > Terriglobales > Acidobacteriaceae > Telmatobacter. Next base: position 457,784 of record CAVTTW010000005.1, on the reverse strand, counting down.
TCCCGGGTGGGGTGGAAGGTTTCCCCGTTCGCACTCAGCGCCGCCAGGTGGATCTGGGCCACCAGGAACAAGCCGGCAAACAATCCAAGCAGCCCGGCGGAAAAGAGCGCCTTCCGGTCCTGGGACTCGTCTGTATTTCCGATCCAGAAGCTCAGGGCCATGTAGCCAAACAGGCTGATCACCGGGTCGATGCCCGTGGTGCCATTGCCGGGCAGGTTCATGATGTTCGGCCAGGGCCACAGGCGCGCGCCCAAAAGGGCCAGGTTGGCGATGGCCAGCAGCAGGATCGGGGTTCGAAAAGTCGCCCGTCTGCTGGCCGGAATGGATGCATCTTTCATCGTGAAAAACCCCAGTTGGTTTGGGCCCGAACAGCAACCATGCATCGCACACACGCAGCCTGTTGCCTGACATCCGCGTCAGGCGACTCCAAGCTGGATGCGATGGCTGCTCCCGGGAGGCTTTTGCCCGCATGAGAAAGCAGTTTGCCCGTGAAACGGGCGGGGAAGAGTCCCGGAACGCCCTGCGAGTCAGTGCTGGCTTGCGACCAGTGTAATCGCGCGGTTCCGGTTTCGAGGGAGAAAAGGGCGGCGCTGATGTTTGTTGGGGTCGGCGGTGATCACGCGCCCTGCAGTGCCGGACGTCCGAAGTTGGCCCCCACCAGCTCGCCGGCGCCCGATTCCGCAGGCTCCGCAGCTTCCACGGGCACGCGAGCCAGCTCCCATGCCGACCGGTCTTTGATCAGCCGCGAAACCAGCGCGGTATGCATGGCGTGGCCGGCGCGCTCCGCCACCACGTGGCCTTCGATGCGGCGTCCGGCCAGGGCCAGGTCGCCGATGAGGTCGAGCACCTTGTGGCGCACATATTCGTCAGAAAAGCGCAGGGGGCCGTTTTCAGGGCCGTGCTTGCCCAGAATGATCGCGTTCTCCGCTCCCGCCCCGCGAATCAGGCCCATGTCGCGCAAACGCTGTTCGTCGGCTTTATAGCCAAACGTCCGCGCCGGCGCGATGGAAGTGCCGTATGTCTCCGTCGCCAGATCCACACACGTCTTCTGCTGGCCGATGGGGGCGGGGAAGTCGATCGCGTACTCAATGCTGTAGCCGCTGCCGGGATAAACGCCGATGAACTTGTCGCCCTCGCGCACTTCAACGGGCCGGAGAACGCGAACGTATTCGCGGCGGCGGCGCTGGGTGCGGATGCCCACGCTGAGGAAGGCCTCGACATAGGGCAGCGCGCTGCCATCGAGGATGGGCAACTCCAGGTTGTCCAGTTCCACGATGACGTTATCCACGCCCATGCCGATCAAGGCCGACAGCAGGTGTTCGGTAGTCGAGATCAGCACGCCCTGGCGCATCAGGCTGGTGGCGTAGCTCACCTTGGCGACGTTGCGGCCGATGGCGGGTATCTCGAAGTTGTCCAGATCGGTGCGGCGGAAGACGATGCCTGAACCCGCCGGAGCGGGCAAAAGCGTCATCGTCACCGGGGCGCCGGAATGCAACCCCACCCCGGTAAACGCCAGGGTACCTGCTATGGTCTGTTCCAAATGTGCAGATTGGGCCAAATTACCTAGTCCAGCCAAATTGCCTTCTCCAACTGTGTAAAACGGGAACGTACTCCATAGGTTAGACGGGAAACTCCACCGGCGTCCTGTGGCATTTTTGCCACAGTTTGCGTGGCTAACTTGTCGATTTTGCATGAAGTTTGCGGCAAATCGGGCCGATTGCGTGTGGCTGTTCGGTCGCAATTGGAAATTTTTTAAGCCCGAAATGAATGCGACTTGAGCGTTTGAAGCGCGCCTGGCTGGCCTTGCACCGGACGCATCGTAGAATCGGGGAGTCTGCCGACCATTGAGGGACCACGTGACCGATCCGCGGAAGTCCGCACCCCGTTCCGAAGCTGTTTCGCCATCCGAATCCATTCCCATGCGGGCTCTGTTGGCCGGGGCTCGGCGCAAGGAATCCGCGATGATCGCTTTGATCCAGGCCCTGGTGCGCGCGGAATCGCCGTCCGACGACAAAGCCGCTGTCGATGCGTGCGGCGCACTGGTGGCCGAACAAGCCCGCGCCCTCGGTGGCCGCATCAAGGTGCACCGCCAGCGCGCCTTCGGCGACGTGCTCGAAGTTGGCTTCGGACCGGTTCGCCGCAAAACGACTCGGAAGCCCGTTCTCCTGCTCGGCCACATCGATACGGTCTGGCCCCTTGGCACGCTGCAGACCATGCCCTGCAACATCGCGGAAGGCCGCCTTTGCGGTCCGGGGACGCTGGACATGAAGGCCGGCGTAGCCATGGCGCTCACGGCCATCGAGATGCTCGCCGAGGCCAGCCTGCTCGACCACGAAATCATCCTGCTGCTGAACAGCGACGAAGAGGTGGGCAGCCCTGTCTCCCGCCCCATTACGGAAAAAATTGCAGCCGGATGTTCGGCCGTCTACGTCCTCGAACCGGCGCAGGGCCTTGCCTACAAGACCGCCCGCAAGGGCACCGGCAACTGGCGCATCGAGATCCAGGGAGTGGCCGCGCACGCCGGGGTCGATTTCGAGAAAGGCGCCAGCGCCCTGCGCGAGCTGGCCCGCGTCATTGAAACGGTGAGCGGCTGGACCGACCTCAAGCGAGGCCTCACTGTGAGTGTAGGACTGGCCGGCGGCGGCTCCAAGACCAACGTGATTCCCGCCCAGGCCTGGGCCGAGGTCGATGTCCGCATCGCTCGCAAGGCCGACGGCCCGCGCATCGAGCGCAAATTCGCGGCCCTGAAGCCGCAGCGACAAGCGTTGCCAGCTCACCGTCAGCGGAGGAATCAATCGTCCGCCCATGGAACGCACCCGAGGGACCGTTGCGCTTTATAAACGGGCGAAGGCCCTGGCCGCAGAACTCGGTCTGGTGCTGGACGAAGCGGCAACCGGAGGCGCTTCCGACGGCAATTTCACCTCGGCACTGGGCGTTCCGACGCTGGACGGAATGGGCGCGGTCGGAGAAGGGGCGCATGCCAGCCACGAATCGATCCTGATCGAGCATCTGGCGCCCCGCACCGCCCTGCTCGCCGGCCTCCTGGCAGCGCAGGCGTAGCCAGGGCCCTGACCCCTGAATCCCTGACCCCTGACCCCTAATCCCTGACCGCCTGACCCCTGTCTTACGGGTGGTGCAGCGAATTTTGCAGGAAGAAGTAACCGGCGGTCACAAAGCCGATGGTGGCGACGGTCCAGCGCATGGCCTTCTGGTTGACCCGGCGGCTGTAGTGGGCGGCGAGGTATCCGCCGATCGCCGCGACGACGGCCATCTCCAGGCAGAACTGCCACTCCACCCGTTTGGCGACGATGAAGGTGATGGCCGGAATCCCGATCGAAACCGCTGCGGTCAGCACTTTGAGCGCATTCATCTCGTGAATGTTGTGTACCCCGCAGATACCGAACAGCGCCATGGCCAGAAACCCGCCGCCGGCGCCAAAGTAGCCCACATAGACGCTCACCAGCACCATGCCCGCGACCAGCCAGGTGTTGTAGCGGCGTCCGTCGGACAGTCCGGCCAGCCACTTGCCCAGGGGAAAGCTCAGCACAAACATTACCGCCGCGAACAAGAGCAGCCAGGGCAGCAGTTCGCGAAACATCTTGTTGCCGGTCTTGAGCAGCAGCCAGCCGCCGATTTCGCCGCCGATTCCCGATGCTACGGCCAGGGGCAGCAGGCTCCAGCCATAGCTGCGCAACTGTTGCCGAAAGGCCACCAGCGAGGTGAGCTGTCCCGGCCAGAGCGCGACGGTGTTGGTGGCCTGCGCGGTGACCGCCCCCACCCCCAGCACCGAGGTGCTGGCCAGCAGCGCGGGCAAAGACAGGAAGGAGCCGCCCCCGGCGATGGTATTCAAAATACCCGCAAAAAACGAAGCGACCGGTAACCAGGCCATGCGCAGCAGATGAAAAACGAAGGGAATCATACCCCCAATCTATCTGCAAAGCGCATAAAGATTAATAAAGGTTTATTGGATTTGGCTCGGACTGATTGATGCACAGCAAACTTCACGCGTTCGACCGCCTGATAGACTGCTCTCAAGAACCAGCCGGAGTTTACCCCATGAAATCGACTGCTTTGGTCTTCTGTCTGGCGGCTGCTGTCGCCGCACACGCTCAAACTGCCGCCAAGCCGGCGACGCACACGGCCACGGCCGCCAAGACCGCAACCACTGCAGCCAGCGGCCCCAAGCTCCCGCCCAACATCCCGGCAGTACCCCACGGAATCGTGAAGACCGCCTTCTCATTGAAGTACGAAGAGATCAAGATCGGCACCGGCGCCGATGCCGAACCGATGAAGATGTACAAGGTGAAGTACACCGGGTGGCGCGCCGCAGACGGCGTCAAGTTCGATTCCTGGGACGAGCATCCAGCGCCGGTCCTCGACGCGGACGGCAAGCCCGTGATGGGGGAGGACGGCAAGCCCAAGATGGGTGATCCTCAGCCGGCCAGCTTCCCGGTTGGCATCGGGCGCATGATTCCCGGCTTCGACCAGGGATTCATCGGCATGAAGGTGGGCGGCAAGCGCCGCCTGTTTATTCCCTGGCAACTGGCTTACGGAACGCGTTCCATGCCCGACCACGGTGCGGATCATCCCGGGATCCCGGCCAAGTCGGACCTGATCTTTGACGTGGAGCTGGTGGATATCAGCGAGTTGCAGATGGCGCCGCCACCAGGCCACCCCGGCCAGACGGGGAACCCGGGCGTTCCAGCACATCCGCCGACGCCAGGCCAGCCCGCCACCCCGGGCCAGCCGGCAACCCCGCCGTCGGGATCGCAGACCGCTCCGCCGCCCACTCCGCCGCCGGCGTCCACTCCGCCGCCTTCTTCGCAGCCCTCGACCACCCCTCCGCCATCGAAGTAGCTCGACCCCTCAGCTCGATCTGGTTCGCTCGATCGGGTCACGCCACGCCGGATGGAAGTTCCGGCGTGGCCGCCAGCAGTTGCCGCGTGTAGGCCTGCTGCGGATCGGCGCACAGCGCCACGGCTTCGCCGGTCTCCACCAGCCTTCCCCGTTCCATGACCGCGATGCGGGTGCTGAGATAGCGCACCAGCGGCATGGAGTGCGAGATGAACAGGTAAGTGAGCCCGTGTTCGCGCTGCAGATTGCGCAGCAGGTTCACGATCTGCGCCCCCACGCTCACATCGAGTGCCGAGACCGGCTCATCCAGAATGAGCAGTTTGGGCCGCAGGGCGAGGGCGCGGGCGATATTGATGCGCTGCCGCTGGCCTCCGGAAAACTCGTGCGGATGGCGGCCCAGCGCCGATTCGTCCAGCCCCACCTCGCGCAGCACCTCGACGGCCTTGGCGCGCAGCCCGGCGCGGCCCTTGCCCATGCCCATGTCGCGGCCGTGTATGACCCACGGCTCGGTGACAATATCCACAACCTTCATGCGCGGATTCAGGGCGGCGTAGGGATCCTGAAAGACGGGCTGCATCTGGCGGCGCAGCCGCCGCATCTCCGGCCGCGAAGCCCGCGCCACATCCACGCCATCCACCATCACTGTGCCGGCGGTCGGTTTCACCAGGCCCAGAATCATGCGCGCGACGGTGGTCTTCCCCGAGCCGGATTCGCCTACCAGCCCCAGCGTCTCCCCAGCCTCGATATGCAGCGAGACGTCTTCGACAACGGACCGCATCTCCGTCCGCAGTCCGGTGCGGCGGGGATAGCTCTTGCCAACCGATTCGACCTCGACCAGGGCCATGCCCAAATGGTACAGGGCTCGCCGCCGCCCGCATGTCTTCACCCGCATCTCACCGATCGAGAGTAGAATTCCCGCGAGGTCAGCCTGTCCGGTGCGATGCGGCAGCCTGCCCGACGATCCCGACACTCCGAAAGGAAAGGATTTCTCCCCCATGTCCAGCAACGGGTTCACTTTCGCCAATCCTACTTATACAGCCGATAACTTCTTTACCTACAGCGCCGGCGATATTTCTGCCGATTCCGGTCTCCAGGCGGACCAGATTCTGGAGCCGATCCCGGCGCCGCGCGTCGATCCTCCTGTCATGGACCTCTCGGCGGTGCTGGGAGCCGATGCCGTGGCGCAGATCAAGGCTTCCGGGAGCCTCGTCTTTCATTCCGTCGGGGATACGGGCGGCATCATCCGCACCGAGCCGCAACTGGCGGTCTCCGACGGCCTGGCCGCCGACCTGACCGGCAAGACCTATGCCACCGGCCTGCCCGCCTTCTTCTATCACCTCGGCGACGTGGTCTACTTCTTCGGCCAGGAGCAGTATTATCCCGAGCAGTTCTACGACCCCTATCGCAACTACGACGCGCCCATCTTTGCCATTCCCGGCAATCACGACGGGGTGGAGTACCAGAGCGACCCCATCCCGTATTCCCTGCAACCGTTCGTCGAGAACTTCTGCACCGCCGCGCCGGCTCAGGGCGCGCCCGGCTTCGCGCGCAGCACCATGACGCAGCCGGGTGTCTACTTCGTGCTTACCGCGCCCTTCGCGCGCATCATCGGCCTCTATTCCAACACCAGCGAGACAGTGGGAACCATTGGAGACACGGGCACCATCGGGCAGGACCAGATCACGTTTCTGACGGCGCAGTTGACCGCGGCATTGCAGGCGCGGCAGGCCGATACCCAGAAGCTGAACCCGGAGGCGCTGATCATCGCCGTGCATCATCCGCCGTTTACGGGCAGCAGCCAGCACTTTCCCAGCGCGGCCATGCTCAAGCAGATCGACGACGCCTGCAAGCAGGCGGGCATCTTCCCCGATCTGGTGCTCTCCGGACACGCGCACCTCTACGAGCGCTACACGCGCACCCTCGCCTCCAGCAGCCAGCAGATCGCGTACGTGGTGGCGGGCAACGGCGGCTACTACAACCTGTCCAAGTTGAAGCTCAATGCCGCGGGGAAAAAGCCCATTGCCGGCCAGCACTCCGAGTCCGACGGCCAGGGCGGCACCGTCAGCCTCGACCAGTACAACGAGACGGACTGGGGATTTCTGCGCATCACGGCGAGCGCCACAAAGGTAATCGTGGAGTCGCTCATCGTGCAGCAGTCGGTCACGACAACCACGCCACCGCCGCCGATTCCGCCGCCCACGGTGATCGACAGCTTCACCATCGATCTGACCGCGCATACGGTCACCACCAACGCCGCGTAGGCGGGATTGTAGCCGCTATACAAAGCTGAACTCTATGCGCCCGGAGCTTCAATCCAGCTTGGGGTGCATCTTGTGGAAGCCGGTCGCCTCCTGGTAGGCGCGGCCAAAGGCGGCCAGCTTCGCATCCTGATAGTGGGCGGCAAGAAACGTGATCGAAACCGGCGTTCCTGGACCGCCGATATCGTCATCCTCGCCGTCGTCAACTTTGGGAGGCTTGGGCGCGTCATCTCCGCGCAGCCCGTTGGGCACGATCAGCGCCGGGTGCCCGGTCAGGTTGGTGGCGACGAGTTGCATGCCGTTGGTCGGCGTGACGATGATGTCCACCTGCTCGAAGAGCGCTGAAACCTGCTGCACGGCGAGGGTACGCGCGCGGTTGGCCTGGATGTACTCGACGGCGGGATAAAAGCGGGCCACGCGGAAGGAGTTGGGCCAGTCGTCCGGACCCTGTTCGGTGAGCAGCTTGTCGCGGCCGCTCATGGTCAGGTCGTCGAACGCCGCGGCGGCTTCGGCGCCCAGCAGCGGCGTCATCGCGCCGTAGGGCAGCTTGGGCAGCTCGACCGGAATCAGCTTCACCCCCATCGCACGCAGCTTGTCGAGCGCGGCCAGGTCGTAGCGGCGGTCATACTGCTGGCGCGCGCGCGCCGCCCGTCTTTGCACATTGTGCTCCTCGCGCTTCTTCGCTTCCGCGGGCGTCTCGCCCTGTTTTGGCTCGGCCAGATGCAAGGCTTCCGGCTCGTCAAAACCGCTTTTCAGATAGCCGATGCGGAGCGTATGCCAGTCGAAATTCCGGATTCCAGTGGAACGGAGCAGGGTAGACGGAGGTGTCCTTGCCGTCGGGCCCGTAGATCGCCTGGAGCACGAGGGCGCAGTCCTCCGCGGAGCGGGAGATGGGCCCCAGCTTGTCCATGGTCCAGCTCAGGGCCATGGCGCCGGTGCGGGGCACAAAGCCGAAGGTGGGGCGCAGGCCGCTGTCGCCGCAGCGCGTCGAGGGCGAGGAGATGGAGCCCAGCGTCTCCGACCCGATGGCAAATCCCACGCACCCCGCCGCGACCGCGCTGCCCGGCCCCGCCGAGGAGCCGCTCGAACCCTGATTGGGATTCCAGGGATTGCGGGTGCGGCCGCCAAACCACTTGTCGCCCTTGGCCAGCGCGCCCAGCGTCAGCTTGGCCACCAGCACCGCTCCGGCCGCGTCGAGCCGCTGCACCACGGTCGCGTCCTCATCGATCACCTGGTGCTCGAACCCGCCCGCGCCCCAGGTGGTGGGATAGCCCTTGACCGCCAGCAGGTCTTTGGCGCCCCAGGGAATCCCGTGCAGCGGTCCGCGATACTTGCCCGCGGCGATCTCGGCATCGGCGGCCCTGGCCTGGGCGAGGGCGCGCTCCTCGGTGAGATTCACCACGAAGTGAAGCTTCGGGTCGTAGCGCTTGAGGCGGTCGAGGTACATCTGCGTCAGCGCCAGAGAGGTGATCTTGCGCGCCTGCATCAGGCTGGCCAGTTCGCTTACGGTGGCGAAGGCCAGGTCTTCGATGCGCGCCGGTGCGGTGACCGCCGGATTGGCCTTCCAGCCGCCCGTGCCGCCGATCTTGATGTCGGAATGGGCTTCGACAGCTTTCGCCGCAGGCATGGGATGAAACACATACGCGGGCGCAACCGAGTTGGGCAGATGGAGCTTGCGGATCGCCTTGCAGGAGCCGTTGACGTCGACCAGGCCGTCGATCATCATCTGTTTCTGCTCGGCGGTAAACGGGCCGACCCCGGCAATTACCGCGGCCTGGTCGATCATCTCCGGCGTGATCATGGGCGGCTTGGACTGGTCGGTATTCGGGCTCTCCTGGGCGGGGACTCCCTCGGCCTGCGCGGCCAGCGTGTAGAGAACTCCCGGCAACAGCGCGGAAGTGAAACCTGCGCGGCTGCAGGCCGTGAGGAAGCTGCGACGATCCAGTGTCATGGTCTTCGAATCCTTGGTCGGGAGAATGGGAAAGGGGACTGCCTTGGGGAAACTATACCGGTTGGACCGAAGGGCCCGTCTCACGACCTTATCTGCGATTCATCCGATCAAAGCGCTTCATCCTGATCAGGAACGAAGGCTTTTAAGTAGTCAGCCGATCCGTCGAGATGGCGTCGAGGGGCCAAAGCTCCACGGCAAGCTTGCCCTTTCCGGTATAGGCGACCTCCAACTCCGTGGCGTCGGATTTCACGGTGTAGACGCGGCTGGTGAGGGCTTCGCGCGCCCCGATGAACGCCTCGATCACCGAGCCGTCGAGAAACAGGCGCAGCCACGGCCGCGGCCAGGGCTGAGACGGCAGCGGGAAGCGGACCGCGCCCGAGCGAATCTCGTTGCCCGCCACGTCAATGGTGAGTTCCCAGACCGGGGTTCCTTCCACAAGCAGGCGAACCGTGGTGGCGCCGCCGGCGAACAGGCCGACGGGCACCTGAAGTTCCTGGCGCAGGTGCGGCAGCTTGCGCCGGAACGGCTTTCCGTTCTCGATTTGGGCGCGTTCGACGGCGCCGCGCAGCTTTTCCACCTCTTTGGCGGGATGCATCTCAACTGGCCCTCGGCGCCCACATTCAAAACGCGCGGCAGCGACATGCAGCCGGCCCATCCGGCGGCAGAGAACTCCGCCTCGGGCCGTGTCTCCTGGATCCATCCCCACAGGATGCGCCGCCCGTCGGGCGCCAGAAAGCTCTTGGGTGCGTAATACGCCCCGTGATCGAGCACGCCCTCGCGTCTGGCGGCGTAGGTGTGCGCCGTTTTGTCGTATTCGCCGGTTGTCCAGATGACTTTGCCTTCGGTGGAGTAGTGCAGGTAGTGCGTGTGACCGAGCGCGAAGAAATCCGGGCACTCCCACATTTCGCCGCTGTCGCAGGGGTTGGCGGCCACCTTGCCGTTGGGCTTGCCGGAGGCGAGTTCATGCAGGTAGTCCCACTTGCGCAAGTCCTGCGAGCGGTAGAGCAGCACGCGAGCCGCCCTTGCCACGCTCGCCCGACCCGATGCCCAGGTACCAGCCGTCCTCTTCCTGCCAGGGGCAGGGGTCGCGAAATCCGGTCACCTTCATTCCTGGCGGCGGCCAGGGGATAACGGGCGTCTCCAGCTTTTTCCAATGCAGCAGGCCGTCGTCCTCGGCGGTGGCCAGCATCTGGGTCTCGCGCAGCTTGTCGTTGCCGTCGCGGATGGTCACCTGGTCGGGTGGCGCATTCTGGACACCGGTATAGATGAAATGTGGGCACGCCGTTGAAGACCACCGCCGAGCCGCTGAAGCAGCCTTCGCTGTCGGCCCCGCCGGGCGTGGGCGCGAGGGCGATGGGCTCATGGCGCCAGTGCACCATGTCGGGGCTGACGGCATGACCCCAGTGCATGTCGCCCCACACCGCGGCATGAGGATTCAGCTGGTAGAAGAGGTGGTAGTTGCCCTTCCACCAGATGGGCCCGTTGGGGTCGTTCATCCAGTTGTGCTGCGGGAGCAGGTGATACGACGGCCGCAGCGGATCGTTAGCGATCGCGGCGAGACCGTCCTCTCCCGCGGGCTCGGCGCCACGTCCATAGCGCTGGAGCAGCAGGGCAGCCGCACCCGCTCCGGCGGTTTTCTTCATAAACGAGCGGCGATTGATGATTCGAACGACCATGCGGGAGAGACCTCGAGGGAAACCATTCCCGGCACTACTATAAGGGCCGGCAGGCCTCTCCCGCTGCTACTGCTCGACAGCGCACACTACGCCGGGCCTTAGAACCGGATCACCGGACCGGTGGAGATGCGTCCGTTGGAGTTCAGGATCTCGCGCACATTTTGATTGGTCGCCTGGTAATGGGTGTTGTAGTAGTCGCCGGTCACTCGCCACGCCAGCCAGCGGGAGAAGCCCGCGTCGAGCCCCGCGCCCACCGCGACGGCAAATGTATTGTCGGAGCGCAGGTCGGGAATGGCGTTCTGGCTCACGTGGGCGCTGCCCACCATTCCATGGGCAAAGACTGTCGATCGGCCCAGGTGAACCGCAACCTGCGGGCCCAGCATGAAGTAATACGCCCTGGGGTTCAGGTTGGGATCGTTGCTGTTGTTGAGGTAGCTGCCCGAGACGTCTCCCTTGACGCCGAGAAACGAACCGAAGACGGGAATCTTCAGAGACGCGTCCCAGCCGTTTCTTCCACTGGTGGCGATGGTGGTGCTGGTGGGGTTATAGGTTCGAAATACATAGGAGTAGCCGCCGTAGAGTTCGACGTTGGGGGTGCCGTGGTGAAAGGTTTCAGGACTTGCCTGGGCGCGCATGCCGGCCGGGAGCGCCAGCACGCAGATTACGAAAAAGATAGGGTTAACCTTCCGTAACATCTATTCACCTCATTAAGCTGGTAACGAACCCGTTTCAAGTAAACCGATGGACTCGGGCAGAAAGAGAAGAAGCGCATCAGTTTGAGCCCGGCGCCAGCGCCGCGCCCGAGCGTCGTCTCAAGCAGACGCAGCTCTCCTCGACCCCTTTCGCGAAGGGCATCGTCGTCGCACGCGTCATCCGGAGCGTGTATCTATATGCCGGCCGCAGGGGCAGGCTGGTGACTTTAAGGGCCTCGACGGACGGGGTCCCGGTCACTTTGTCTCTTGAACCCCACAGTTCCGCGGAAGTTACGCAAGAGATCTGCATTCATGGCCGGTTTCGGGGATGAAGGCGATGCGCCTTTGTGCGTGAACGGTCGTTTCATGACGATTGCATGAATGATTTTGTGAAAACGCAATGGCGGGATATGATTTTGCCATGCATCCCTTTCAAGCCGGACTGGCGCGCCAAGCCGGGCTTTGCGTGGCCGCTGTCGTCTGTCTTCTGCTGGCGGGAGCGAACGTCTCCCCGGCGCAGGCACCTCTTACTCCTGCTCCGGCGGTGGCGACGCTGACCGCTGCGCAGGCCAGCCTGACCGCGGAACAGATCGTTGACGCCATGGCGCATCACAACCAGGCGCGTGCCGACGAGCTGAAGCATTACCAGTCTCTGCGCCATTACAAGGTCGAATACAAGGGATACGCCGCCAAGATCGGCGCCGCCATGGTGGTGGAGGCGGACTATGACGCCGCCTCGGGCAAGACTTTCCGCATCGTTTCGCAGACCGGGTCGAACATGCTGGTGGACAGGGTGCTCAAGCGCCTCCTCGAGTCGGAGAAGGACGCGGGCCAGGAAAAGACCTCGACGGCGCTCACACCGGCCAATTACAGGTTCCGCCTGACGGGGATTGAAGCGGTGGCCGGTCGTCCCGCATATATCCTCGAAGTCGCGCCCCTGACCCCCAGCAAGTATCTCTACAAGGGCAAAATATGGGTCGACGCCATCGACTTTGCGGTGGCCAAGATCGAAGCCCAGCCGGCCAGGAATCCGTCGTTCTGGATCTCCAGCACCGCCATCGATCATGAGTACGTCAAGGACGGGGACTTCTGGCTGCCGGCGCAGAATCACACCGAAACCAGGGTGCGCGTGGGCGGGACGGCGGTGCTGACCATCGACTACGGCACCTACCAGGTGACTCCTGAGGGACCCATCGCGGGCGGCGGATTCTAGGCTCACAGGGGCTAAAGCCCGTTCATTTGATTGGCTTTATTGGCACGACTGAAGTCGTGCCCTGTTACAAAGCGGGTTTCTTCCCGGTCTTTCCACAAAACTCCCAGGCACAGAAACTCCCAGGATGGTTCGGGAAAACGCGCAGGCCCTACGGCAAAAGCTTGCGACAGGCCTTACGGCAAGAGCTTGCGAATGGTGTAGAGAGTCGACCGGCGGGCCATTTTTTTGGCCCGGAAGCGCAGCCCGGGGCGGGCCGGCGTGCTGGTTGAAACCGGAACCAGGTTCTGTGTCGCACACGCTGTCCGGTAGTGATCGAGCAGCGTGAGGGTGGCCGCCTTCCAGCTGTGTTCGACGGCAAATCTCCTTGCCGCACTGCCCAGCGCGTTCCTGGCCTGGGGTGAATCCAGAAGCCGGCGAACCGCCACGATCGCCTGCGCCTCGTCCTCGAATAAAAACCCGTTCACGCCATCCTGGATCATCTCCGGGATGCCGCCGGCTTTGGCACCGACCACCGGCAGTCCGGAAGACATGGCCTCCAGCACCACCAGTCCCAGAGTTTCTGTGCGCGAGGGCATCACGAAAACATCACTGGAGGCGAACGCCGCAGCCAGTTCTTCCCCGCGCAGGAAGCCTGCCATGTGCACAGGCATGCCCCCGAAGTGCTCTCCGAGAACCTTGTGGTGAGGACCGTCGCCGACCAGGGCCAGGCGCGCGCCGGGAATGGCCTGGAGAACCGGCTTGAGCCGTTCCACGTCCTTCTCCGCGGAAAGCCGGCCGACGTAGAGCAGCAGCGGAGCTTCGGGATGACCGTCGGTCAGCCTGGACCTCATCGCGGCAGAGCGGCGGGTGGGGCAGAAGCGCGCGGTATCGACTCCCCCCGGCCACAGGGCCAGCCGCTCGATGCCATGCTGGTGCAGTTGTTCCATCATGGCCGTCGAGGTGCACAGGTTCAGAGTGGCGCGGTTGTGGCGGACGCGCATGATGCGCCAGATATGGGGTTCGAGGAAACGCAGCTTGTAGTAGTGGAGGTAAGCCGGCAGGTCGGTGTGGTAGGAGACCACCAGGGGAAGCCGCAGCGCGCCGCCATTCTGGCCGCCGGCATAGTAAAGCGCCGCTACGCCCAGCAGGGCAGGATCGGCCACGTGCAGCAAATCCGGCTTGAAGTCCCGGATGGCGTCGCGCATCGAGGCCCGGGGCAGCGACAGGCGCAGCTCCGGATAGAGGGCAAAGGAGCGGCTCTTCATGCCCACGATGTGCGCTTTTTCAAACTCTGTAAATCCGCCTTCGGGGGCGAACACCAGCACCTCGTGGCCGAGGGCGGTCAGTTGCCGGACAGTTTCGCAGAGCGTGGTAACGATGCCGTCGATCTTCGGAATGAAAGTCTCGGTAAATAGCGCTACACGCATCGGCCGTCCCAGGCTCAGTTGACAGGATTGCAACAAAGCCTATCACGCGAAGGCGGGACTGAACTTTCCCGCTGCCGCCCGTGCCGTAAAGCAGGGCACGTTGATATCAGAACCCGGCCGGCGTATCGTGTGGCTGTACGCGATTTCCCCGACTATTCGTGAATGGGGTGCCTCATGCGAATCGCTTCAATCGTCAGCCTGAACCTTCTCTTCCTGTCGCTTTCGATGGCAGCGCAGAGCTCCGGGTCCTACGGTACGCAAACCATCTGGGTCAATCCCGCACCACCGCTCCCGGCCTGCCCCATTGATGTGAAGGTGCGCCAGGCTTGGGGTCAGACCTTGCGCTCGGTCGGCAAGGACGACCCTCGACTGGAGTTAGCGGGCGCGCGACTCCGTCTGCTGGTCAACGACACGCGCCTTCCCAAACCGGCGATCCGAATCGTGAAAGCGACGGTTACTGTGCACGGATTGGACGGCCGCAGCAGACTCGTTCCTCTGCAGGCAAAGCCCGAGGGCGGCGCAGGAGAGATTTCCAAAACTCTGACTGTGCCAATGAACGCGCAGGATACGCCGGGTGTATCCGGCGAGATTGTGCTTCCCGGGTTCACCACGACCCGCATGGTCGACCTGGACTCGGTGACATTCGATGACGGGGAAACCTGGACCCTGAGCGGCCGCGCTGCCTGCCGCGTGGCGCCCGATCCCCTGATGCTGGTGGCGGGCCGGTAGGTTACGCCGGGCTCTTTGGCTCGCTGCCGCAGACCCGGCGGCGGCGCGCCTGCTGTGTTACCGTTGCAATAAGTTGTCCTCGCGCCGGGCCTTGGAACCTTCCGGCATCTGCAGGAGCCTGTGAGTGGGCGAGATCGGGGACGGCCAGCGAAACCAAGGAATGCCCCAGCAGCCGGAAATGACATCGCCTCCACTAACCGCGAGCCCGGCTCCCGCAGCTGCGCCCATCCCTGTTTCCGCGCAGGATGCTCCCGCGCCCGCATCGGCCCCCACGCATCATCCGCAGCGCATTCCCCGCTGGCTGGAACGGGCCGAGCTGTTCCTGCGCGTGCTGCTGCGCATGTATATCGGCCTCGCAATCTGCTATGCTCCGTGGTCACACTTGTTCTGGGATCAGAACCCGCTTTTTCTGCGCTTTCCCACCCTGGCCATCTATGCGGCCAATGGCAGCGTGCGCGGCATTATCTCGGGTCTGGGTCTTTTGAATCTGTGGATTGCGTTCCGCGACGCAATGCGCCACCGGGATGGGTAAGACATGGACGACGAAGAGCAGGGAACCGGCAACAGCCGACAGCCAACAGCGGACCGCCGGCCGAGCGAGCAGAAACCGCAGGTCAGGGACCTCGGCGAGGGACGGGACCTGGCCCGCAGCACCCCACTTACCGCCAGCGCTCCGCTCGATTCCGTCCCCTCCGACGCGGTTTCGGCGCCGGGTGATTCAATTCCCGGCCACGGGTTGCCGCCGCCGCTCGAGCGCGCGCCGCTGGCCTACGAGAACCCCGGCTTCCTCAACAGCGCCGACGGCCGCCTGATTCGCATTGTGGCTGAGTACTGCGAACCCCTGGCGCGCTTTCGCAAGGAACAGATTCAGGACACCGTGGTCTTCTTCGGTTCGGCCCGTTTCCGCGGCCGGGAGGAAGCCGATCACGAGTTGGAACTGCTGGACAACACCGGCTCGCGCCAGCCCGCTCCCAGCGAGGAGCAGCCGGCCAGCATTCCCCAGATCGTCGAGGGCACGGCCAGCAATCTGCAGCGCAAGCGCGCAGTGGCCGCCGTGGAGATGGCGCGCTACTACGAAGACGCCCGGCGGCTGGCGCAATTGCTCACCCATTGGGCCAAGGATATTCCCTCCCGCCGGCACCGTTTCGTGGTCACCTCCGGCGGCGGGCCGGGCATCATGGAGGCGGCCAACCGCGGCGCCCACGAAGCCGGCGGCAAGACCATCGGCCTCAATATCCGGCTTCCGTTTGAGCAGTCGCCCAACCCCTACATCACGCCCTCGCTCAACTTCGAGTTTCACTACTTCTTCATGCGCAAGCTGTGGTTTGCCTACCTGGCCAAGGCGCTGGTGGTGTTTCCCGGCGGGTTTGGCACCCTGGACGAGATGTTTGAGATCCTCACCCTGACCCAGACCCAGAAGCTGGCCAAGAAGATCACGGTCGTCATCTACGGTTCCAACTACTGGAAGAAGGTTCTCAACCTGAACGCACTTGTCGATACCGGGGCTATCTCCCCCAAAGACATTGAGCTGTTCCATTACGCCGATACGCCGGAAGAGGCGTTTGCGATGCTCAAGCGCGGTCTCACCGAGAACTACCTCGAGCCCGAGAGGGCGGCCGGAAGGCTCCCGGAATCCCCTGCGGTCAGCTCCGAGCCGGAGCTGATGTCGGGGGTTTCCGTGGACGATTTTCTCGGCCCGGAACTGGCCAAGACCCGGCGTTAAGAGACGGGACCTGGCATCCGCCCGCACCTCGTCGAGATTGTTACCCGGCCCGCGGAGTGCCATCCGGGCGTATTTTCCAGGGAAAACCCTCAGTGCGCGCCCCGATGGGCCCTTTTCGGGTCCGGATCACGCCAGCTCGCCTCGCGGCCATTTCATGAGAACAAAATGAACCTGCCATGAAGTCGTGCGGGTGCGGCGATCCGACCCCGCGCCCGAGGGGGTATATTTCCCTTCGTGCGCCGTCAAACCTGAAGACAGCAAAGGAATTGTGGTCGTCATCGCTTTGCGGATGTTACCCTCAAGGAAGAGGCTCCCTTGTTCCAGATTGGCAGCATGATTCACTTCGCCCCCCTCTTTTCAGGTGCGGATTTCGTGTTTATTGGCAGTTTTTCCCGGTTTCGCTGTTGCTCTTATTGATTCTTGCAGGAAATTGAAGGGTCTTTCGTATTCCATTCATTCCACGTTTATGACTGCCATTCCACACTAGAGCGAAAGAATCAGTTCAATCGGGTCAATAGGAGGAGAAATGGCCAGTTCGACCATCTCGTACCTGTGGTGTGACAAGCGCGCAGCACAAGGCTTCCGCTCGGGTGTGTCGTTGCACAGCCACACCAACCAATCCAAGGAGACCCTCAACTTCCTCGCCAACATGGGAAACCAGTATCCGCTGATACGGCCGGTGCTGGCACGCATGGAACGGCGCTCCGAGAACAACCACGGTCTGCGCGTGAACTATGCGGCGAGCTACTGGACCCCTCCTCTGACCCCCAAGCTGGCCTTTGACCTCGAGAGCAGGCAGATCGAGGAGCTCGACGTAGCGCCCATGGTTTCGATCACCGACCACGACAACATCAAGGCTCCCATGCTGCTGCGCACCGTGCCCAGCGCCCGGCAGATTCCGGTTTCGGTGGAGTGGAGCGCGCCCTACGGCGGCTGCCAGGACTTCCACCTCGGCATTCACAACCTGCCCAGCGCCAAGGCTCAGGCGTGGATGGCTACGCTCGAGGACTTTACGGCCAAACCCAGCGACGAGCGCCTCACCGAGATCCTCGCCGCACTGAAGGACGAGCCCAACGTGCTGGTGATCTTCAACCACCCGATGTGGGACCTGTTCATGGTCGGCGCCGACAAGCATCGCCTGCTGGTGAATCAGTTTTTGCAAAAGAACGGGCAGTTCCTGCACGCGCTGGAGTTGAACGGCCTGCGGCACTGGGATGAAAACCGCCTGGTGCGCCACCTGGCCGAGAAGTGGAACATGCTGCTGATCTCGGGCGGCGACCGGCACGGCATCGAGCCCAACGCCAACATCAACCTGACCAACGCCACCAGCTTCACGGAATTTGTGCACGAGGTTCGCTACGAGAAGCTGAGCCGGGTGCTGTTCATGCCGCAGTACGCCGAGCCCTGGAAGCACCGTATCCTGCGCTCGACCATCGATGCCATCCGCGACTATCCGGAGTTCCCGCAGGGTTCGCGCACCTGGGATGAGCGGGTTTATCACCCTAACGCCAAGGGCGTGGATACGCCATTGAGTGAATTATGGCCCGGGGGGTCGGCGCCGTGGCAGATGACGCTGGGGCTGTCCCTGGTCAAGCTGCTGGGCAGGAGACCGGTTTCGAGCGGTCTGCGCATGGCCTGGAGCGAGTCGCACCAGGCGCGGCTGGCGCTGGGTGAGTTTGAAGGCTGAACGACGAATCCGGGCCGAAGCAGGAAGCCGCCTGCTTCCTGGCCAGAGCTTACCCTGAACCCAGCGGACCTATGACTGGAAGAACCCCGCGCGTTGCCTACTTTCCCGACTCGTTTCACGAGGTGAACGGGGTTGCCCACACCAGCCGCCACTTCGAGGCGTTTGCGCGGCGGCGTAACCTGCCGTTTCTGTGCGTGCGGGCCGGCGACCGTGCCGAACACCTGACCGAGGACGGCAACGTCTGGACGCTCGAAGTGCCCCGCGGCGTGCTTTCCTTTGCTCTCGAAAAGGACCTGCGCTTCGATCCGGCCTTTCTACGCCACATGCCGCTGATCGAGGAGACGCTGGCGCGGTTCCAGCCCGACCTGGTCCACATCACCGGCCCCAGCGAGGTGGGATTTCTGGGCGCGGGGCTGGCATGGAACTTCAATCTGCCCCTGGCCGCCAGCTGGCACACCAACGTGCACGAGTACGCCTCCCGCCGGTCGGAGTGGTTCCTGCGCTACCTGCCTCGCGAGCAGGCGGAAGCCACCGGGCAGACCATCGAAGATATCGCCATGAGCGCGATTGCTGCGTTCTACAAGGTGGCGCAGGTGCTGTTCGCGCCCAATCTCGAGCTATGCCGCCAGCTGGAGAGAGCAACCGGCCGCGCCTGCCACCTCATGCCCCGTGGCGTCGACGCCGAACTTTTCCGGCCCGACAAGCGCGATCGCAGCCCCGAAGATCGGGACCACGTGCTGGGATTTGTGGGACGGCTCTCGATTGAGAAGAATGTCGCCCTGCTGGCCCGCGTGCAGCAGGAACTGGAAGCCATGGGCCATACCAGCTTTCGCTTTCTGGTGGTGGGCCACGGCGCCGAAGAGAGCTGGCTGCGCGAGCGATTGCATCGCGCCGAATTTACCGGCGTGTTGCGCGGCGAAGAGCTCGCCGCCGCCTACGCCAACATGGACCTGTTCGTTTTCCCGTCGCACACCGATACCTTTGGCAACGTCGTGCTGGAGGCGTTTGCGAGCGGTGTCCCGGCCATCGTGACGCCGGACGGCGGCCCGCGCACCATCGTGCGCGATGGCCAGACCGGCCGCATTGTTCCGGACGAGCAGTTTGCCGCGGCCGTGGCGGGGATTCTCAAAGATCCGGCGAAACACGCGGAGATGAGCCTGGCGGCCCGTGCGCACGCGCTGACCGCGAGCTGGGACTCGGTCTTTGAAGGGGTCTACGCGGCGTATGGCGCCATTCTGCCAGCGCCGGAAAAATGGGGCGTGCCGGCCTCCCTGTCGATCTGACCGACCGGGGCTTGCACCCGGGGAGACAGCAGCGATTGCAGCGGCGTCGCCACCGCAATCAAGCGCAACGTCTGAGGCATGCATAATAGAGTGGCCTGGTGCTCGACACCTGCGAAGGGAGTGCGCCGCAGCCGGCGCGTTCAAGCCTATGACCCGAACGGCCGTGCAAGCGATTTCTCCATGTCTCATCGTCAGCAGCGTCGATCAGACCATCGCCTTCTATGGCGACAAGCTTGGTTTTGAGGTCCGGTCCAAGGAGCCGGATGCGGATCCCTTTTTCGCCGTAATCGGCCGCGAAGGCGCGCAGATCCTGATCAAATCGGACCGGAATGTGTCGCCGCTGCCCAACTCCAAACGTCATCCTTACATGCGCTGGGACGCCTTTGTCTACGTACCCGACCCCGATGCGCTGGCTGCGGAATTTGCCGGTTATGGAACGGCCTTCAGCGCGCCGCTTGAGGATACGCACGACGGTTTGCGCGGTTTCGAAATTTCAGACCCCGACGGCTACATCTTGTTCTTCGGCCGGCCCAAGTAGCCGGACCGGTCTTCCCTGCCGGGGAACGCGGCGGCGGGCCCGCCGTGTTTGTTCCCACGCCGTCTGGACGTGGTCTGATGCGTCTTTCCGCGGTTCACCGTCTGCGCAACGCGGGACAAGCTACAAGTCGCGCATGAACAGAGCGGTCGGATCGCCTCCGACCTTGGAACTCACCACGCGTATCTGGTCACCTTTGTTGACGCTGAACTTTTCCCCCTCGACAACGCCAAACCCACCTTCCGCGACCGTGTCCTTGTCAATCTTGAAAGTGTGCGCCGCTCCCGCCTTGTCGAGTATCGTGATGGACCGGTGCGCCTCGATCTTGGTCACCGTTCCCACGGTTGAGGAGAAAGGTCCGGCGCCAAGATTCTTGACCGCCACCACGGTGGGGCTGTCGATGCTGCCGTAATAGAACACCACGGCGTAGGCACCCGACTTGTCGAATTGTCCCACCGCCGTCGACTCGTCCGCTACCCGCTTGTCAAAGGCAATACGCGTCTTCGGGTTCGCCATCTCCTGGAAGATACCCTTGGACCCGTTATCTTCAAACACCGTGATGGTCTTGGTGCTTGGGTTGATTGCGCTTACCGTACCGGTAAGTGCGTGAATGACCTCCTGCGCGGCCCCTGGAGCCGAGGCGCAAAGAATGCACCCGGCAAGAGCGCAGGTACTCCACACTGCTCGAAGCATGGTTCCCTCCGATACCCGTGATTTGAAGTTTGGCGTCCACGCGCGGAATCGCGCCGCCAGCGAGATCAGTATAAATCCCTTATTTTCACGACCGCAATGATGTCGTGGAGAACTTTCTGTGTCCGCTGGTCGATCCGGAGATCCGCCGGGGCAGAGTCTGCCGACCTCGACTCACGACCTTGAGCGAAGCAGACAATCGGTTCAGTCCCCAACGAGCGAAGGGAATCAGGCATCGCATAACAGAACAACGCTACCGCGCGCAGACTTCGCCGGCACGGTTGAGAAGAGGCTGCCGTACACTCGATCCGAGAGGCGTCCAAATCCGGGAGGTTCCCGATCATGATTGGTCAGATCGCGCCGGTCTTTTTCACCACCGAGATGCGCGCCACGCTGGCTTATTACCAGCACAAGCTTGGCTTTGCGTGTCAAGGCATGTGGCCGGATGCGCCGGGGCCAGATGCGCCCACATACGCCATCGTGGCTCGCGATCAGCGCGCCATCCACTTCCGCTGCGCCGCGCCGCCTACACCCAATCCCGACAAATACGAGGAGGAGCTGCTGGACGCATACCTCTTTGTTGAAGATGCGGACGCGCTTTACGCCGAGTACAAAGCCAACGGCGTGGCGTTCACCCGGGAGCTCGCCAACATGCCCTGGCAAACGCGCGAGTTCGTGGTGAAGGACTGCGACGGGCGTCTCCTGGCCTTCGGTTCGGACGCATAGCCTGTTCCTTATGCTCCGGTCCAGGCCTTGACTGCAAACAAAGTGGGCCTGATTTGGAGCCGCATACACTGGCAAAGACGGAAAGCCGTCAGGAGTGCCCATGGTCCTGAAGATCGTCGTCGCGCTCGTTGTTGTGGTGGTGGGAGTTCTGGCCTTTGCTGCGACCCGGCCGGATACCTTCGCGATCCAGCGTTCCATCGTTGTCCACGCCCCGCCCGAGAAGGTGTTCGCGCTCATCGATGACTTTCACAACTGGCCGCGCTGGGCTCCGCAGGATCGCGAAGACGCCACTATGCGGCGCTCTTACAGTGGCCCCGCGAGTGGAACCGGCGCGGTCTCCGACTGGCAGAGTAATGGCAGCGCCGGCGCGGGACGCATGACGATCACCGGCTCGGCGGCGCCGCAAAAATTGACGATCCAGACCGAATTTATCAAGCCGTTCAAGGCCACCAACGTCAACGAGTTTGTGCTCGCACCAGCAAATGGGCAGACCACGGTCACCTGGTCGATGCACGGCTCAAATCTCTACATGATGAAGGTGATGAGCGTCTTCCTGAACATGGACCGCATGATGGGCAGGCACTTTGAAAGCGGGCTCGCCAGTCTGAAGGCCGAAGCGGAAAAGTGAGAAAGGCGATTGGGGGGCGCAACCGGTTTCGTCAGGCTTTCGCGCTGATTTCCTCGAGAGCCCGTACCAGCTTGTCGAGATCCGCGATCGACGTGTAGACGTGCGGGGTGACGCGCACGCACTGGATGTTCTCCCACACGATGCCCACGGTGTGAATCTTGTAGCGGTCGAAGAGCGCGTTCTCCAGCTGCGAGGGCGTCATGCCATCGACGCTTACCCCGCAGATGGCGCAGGAATACTTGAGATTGAGCGACGTGTGCAGCTTGACTTTGGGCATGGCCTGCGCGCGGGAGGCCCAGTAGTTTTTGAGATAGCCGATGCGTGCCTCTTTGCGCGCGGGGCCAATGCCGTTGTGGAAGTTGAGCGCTTCGCCGATGCCCTGTTCGAGCGGGAAACTGCGCGTGCCCAGGTCTTCAAACTTGCGGATGTCGGCCGAGCGCGGCTCGCCGTTGCACACCAGCGGCCAGATCTTCTCAATCTTGTCGGCCTTGATCCACAACATGCCGGTGCCGATGGGCGCCGATAAAAATTTGTGCAGGCTGGTGCCGAAGTAGTCGCAGCCCAGGTCGGGAATCTTGAAGTCCATCAGCCCGAAGGAGTGCGCGCCGTCGGCGATGACTTCGATGCCGTGCGCGTGGGCCATGTCGGCGATCTTGCGCACCGGCATCACCTGGCCAACCCAGTTGACCATGTGGGTGACGTGAATCAGCCTGGTTCGCGGGGTGATCGCGTCCTGGTAGGCCTTGACGATGGCGGCGTCGTCCTCCATGGGGAAGTCGAAGCTGAGCTGCTTGTAGACGATGCCTTCGCGCATGGCCCGCTGCCGGTAGGCCTCGATCATGTGCGGGTAGTCCTGCTTGGTTCCAATCACCTCGTCGCCGGCCTTGAGTTCGAGCCCGTAGATCACGGTGTTGAGCGCCTCGGTGGCGTTGCGATTGACGGCGATCTCGCCGGGCTGGGCGCCGGCCAGGGCGGCCAGCTTTTCGCGCAGCGGCTCGCGGCCCTGGTCGAGGATGCGCCACATGTAATACGACGGGCCCTCATTGGAGAGCTGGTTGTAGCGCTCGACAGCCTCCTGAACCACGATGGGCGCGGGCGAGACGCCGCCGTTGTTGAGGTTGATGAGGTTGGGATTGACCGAGTAGGCGCGCTGGATCACGGCCCAGTAGTCTTCGTCCTGCGCGGCGGCGTGGGCGTCGTGGCCGGCCATGGCCGCCTCAGCCGTATGCAACTCGGCGGCGTGCGCCTGGTGAAAGAGGCTGTTGGCGGAGAAGGCGCCGGCCAGGGTCGCCGCCTGGCGAAGGAAGCTGCGTCGGTCATGCGTGATCATACCCAGCACGATAGGCGATTGACGGGGCGAGGGCAATCGCAAAGTGAGTGCGACGGGTTCGCGAGAACGATCTGTCCTAATAGATTCCCGGCACGAGGCGGCTGGTTCGGCGGCTGTAATCGATGTATCCGCTGCCGAAGGCTTCGGTGAGGGCTTGTTCCTCAACGTGAATGCGATAGAGCAGCGCTATCGTGGGAAAGACCAGCAGGATGGCCAGGGAGACCACATTGCGCTCGTAGATGCCGATGGCCGCAAAGATGACCAGCATGGCGGAGTACGAGGGATGGCGCACCCAGCGGTAGAGGCCGGAAGTCCGCAGCGTCTGGGTGCGATGAATGGCGACGTTGGTGCTGAAGGACCGGCCGAGGCTGAGAACTGCCGACCAGCGAAACACAAGGCCAATGGCGAGAAGCGCCAGCCCGGCGATGCGCAGCCACGCCCCGCCGAAGAGCATGCCGGGATGGGTTGCCGCAAAGTCCAGCGCCGCCCAGATGGAGGCGAAGATTGCGGTGAGCAGGATCAGCAGCGATCCGCGATCCTTGACCACGCCGGAGGAGCGTCGGGTGCGCATCCCTACTTGCAGCAGTACCTCGGTCCCAACCCAGGTCCAGTAAAGAACGGAAAAGGTGCGAGCGATGTTCATCGAACTCCCGGCGGGCGAAGGATGCGCGGGCTGCCCCCGCATGGGTGTGCATACGCGCAGCGAGCCAATCCCGTTCCATCTGCGTCGAGAGGGATTACGCGCTGGCCAGCTTTCCGGTTCTGAGGTCGAGCGCGAACGGCGTTTCTTTGTCGGCCATCAGGTTCCAGCCGCGGCCATGCAGCGCGCCCGCTTCGATGCCGACGATCGTGATGCCCTCGTCCGATAGCTTGTCCGACTCCCAGGCCTGCCCATTGCTACCCCAGGCGAGGATCGCGCGATGGCCCACAAACAGCAGCAGGCCCGGCTCGGAAACCGCAAACACCTCCAGCACCGGCCGGTAGGGGATCATCGTGAAGCGTTCCGGATCCGTCGTGTCGATCACGTAGGCATAGCCTCCCGAGACAGCGCAGATTTCTTCTGGATGGGGAGCCGCATACAGTCCGGACGGCACGGCGGGGTCACGGAACCCGAGGGCGCAGGTGGCGAGGAATGGCTGGGCATGCTCGCCGTCAGGCCGCACCAGCACTTCGAGCGCGCCGCGCTCCACCTCTTCCGCCTCGCCGGGATAGGTGAAGTGGCGCGGCGGCAGGATCAATGGCCGGGCGGCGAGAATCTCGGCCTGCCAGCGATGGGGAAAGCTGAATCAACAACCGGGCTCCTCACGGCTTGACCCTGTAGGCCAGGATCCACTGCTCCTGCTCCAGCGTGTCGGGCACGGCGTAGCCCCTCGCCACGGCGATGGCCTCAAGCGCGTCGTGCGCCTTCCAGCCCAGATGCATGAGGGTGCAGGCGGCGGTGACGGTCGACCGGCCGATGCTTCCCTGGCAATGCACGCCAATGCGCTTGCCGGCCTTGAGCCGCCGGGCCAGGTCGGCGATAAAGGCGGGGAAGCCGTCGGTACTGGGAGGCACATGCCCGTCGGGAATGGGGTACGACAGGAACTCGATACCGGCCTTCTCCGCTTCGGCCTGTTCGTCCTTCAGCCCCAGCCAGGCGGCCTCGCGCGGTTCCAGCAGGGAAACCAGGACATCGATGCCGCCTTGTTTGAAGCTGCGCAGGTCATCTTCGAGCCATTGCTCGCCGCGTGGCCGCAGAACGATCGCCATCCCCGGCGGCGGATCTCCCTCGATCCAGAAGATGGCCGGCGCGGAGTTCAGACCCCAACGAAACATGCGAGCCTCTCGCGGATGCTGGGAATGCCGATCCCCAGGGCCGAGCCTTCTTCAATGAGGGGCAGCAGTTTGTCAAACACCGGGCCAGACCGGGCCCCGGTCAGGGCAATCCGCACGGGATGGAAGAGCTCTTCGCCTTTGACGCCGGTGGCGGTCTTGATCTCGTTCATCCAGGCTTTGAATACGTCGGGATGGATGTGGCCCGAATATGTCCGGACGCGGCTGGCAAGTTCGCCGAGCACGGTGCGGGCGGAATCGGCAGCCAGGATCGCGGCATTCTCTTCGTTGGCGCGAGCGGCATCGCAGTCAAAGTGAATCACCGGGGCGGCCTTGTCGGGAAGCTGGTCGAGGTGATCGACGGCGGGAACGAACAGCGCCAGCAGATTCTCAAACCACGCGCCGACCAGTCCCGAGGCCGCCGCTTCGGGGGACTTCAGGCGTTCGGCAAAGTACGGCCACGCCAGTGCCGCCAGCCGCGCAGGCGCGGCCTGCTTGAGGTAGTGGCGATTGAGCCAGTTGAGCTTGTCAAAGTCGAATATGGCCGGCGACGGGGTGACGCGCTCCAGGGAGAACGCCTGGGTCAGTTCCTCAAGCGTGAACGTCTCCGTCTTGCCATCTTCCGCGCCCCAGCCGAGCAGCGCGAGGTAGTTGACCAGCGCCTCGGGCAGATAGCCCATCTCGCGGAAGGTGGCGATCGAAGTCGCGCCGTGGCGCTTGGAGAGCCGCTCGCGGTCCGCGCCGAGAATGGTCGACAGGTGGGCAAACTCCGGCACCGGCCAGCCGAACGCCTCGTAGATCGCGACCTGTTTGGGCGTGTTGGAGATGTGATCGTCGCCGCGAATCACATGCGTGATCTCCATCAGCGCGTCGTCGATGGTGACCACGTAGTTGTAGACCGGAATGCCTTCCGCCTCGCCGTCACCCTCCCCGGTCGCGGAGCGCACCAGGATGGGGTCGCTCACGGCTTCGGCGGCGAACTCCACGTCGCCGCGGACCAGGTCGTGAAAGCGGAGGGGACGGTCCTCAATTTTCAGGCGCACGGCAAAGGGCTTGCCTTCGGCCAGATTCTGCTGCACCTCCGCCGGCGTCCAGATCCCGGCAGCGCCCGGAGTAAATCATCGCGCCGTGCTCCGCCATGGCCTGCTTGCGATCAGCCTCGAGTTCCTCCGGGGTGCAGAAACAGGGGTAGGCTTTGCCTTCCTTGAGCAGCTGCTCGGTGTGCTCGGCATAGATATCCAGCCGCTCGGACTGCCGGTAGGGGCCGTATTCGCCCTTGCCGGGATCGGTCGAGTCCCCCGGCAGGCCCGGGCCTTCATCCCAGTCGAGGCCCAGCCAGCGCAGGTCTTCGATGAGCTGCGTTTCATAGCGCACTTCCGACCGCTCCACGTCCGTATCTTCAATGCGGAGAAGGAAAGTGCCGCCCGTTCGGCGGGCAAAAAGCCAGTTATAAAGGGCGGTCCGCGCATTGCCCACATGCAGCATCCCGGTGGGCGAGGGGGCGAAGCGGACGCGAGTTTTGTTGTCACTCATAGCAGTTTTGATGATAGCTGCTCACGGCGAGCACACCTCCGGGGGCCGTCGTCATCGCTCGTGGCCGCGCTCAAAAGTCGCATCGGCATGGACGAAGTGTGCTAGTCTGGCCGCGTGCCAGCGGTTTCCCAGCTTGAAAAAACCCAAAAAGCTCGCCGCCACTCCGCAGTGGTGCGCGTGACGCATTGGCTCACGTTTATCGCCTTTATGGCGCTGCTTGTTACCGGCTTGGAGATTGTCATCTCGCACCCGCGGTTCTACTGGGGCGAAGTGGGAAATGTGAACACTCGCCCGCTGTTCGTCATCCCCGTTCCGGCTTCGCGCGACACGGTTCCCACGGGTTACGGCTATGTCATGCCCGATCAGAACGGCTGGAGCCGGTATCTGCACTTCCAGGCCGCGTGGCTGGTGGTGCTGGCCGGGCTTGTGTATGGGATCTATGGCCTGGCGACCGGGCATTTTCGCAGGAACCTGGTGCCGCCGCGCAGCGATTGGACGTGGCGCGCCTACCGGGATCGTCTCGCGAAATATCTGCGCCGGGAGCGAGCCGATCACGCGGAAGAGGGCACGTATAACGTGCTGCAGCGAACGGCGTATCTGGTCGTGATCTTGGTCCTGTTTCCACTCATCATCTGGACGGGGCTGGCCATGTCGCCGTCGTTTACGTCTGCGTTTCCGGCCACCGCCGCGCTGCTGGGCGGCCGGCAATCGGCGCGCACCATTCACTTCTTTGTCACCTGGCTGCTGGTGCTCTTCCTCTTTGTGCACGTGGCGATGGTGGCGCGAGTCGGGGTTCTGGAGCCGCATGCGGGGCATGGTTACGGGGCGCACGCGCGATTCCGAGGAGGGTCAATGAATCCGATTTCCCGGCGCAAACTGATCTACGGAGGCGCCGCCGCGGCGGCGAGCCTCGGGGGACTGGCCGCGGCCGATCGCCTGGCCAAGCGCTACGGACTGATTCCGCCGGATGGCGGCGGAGTGTATGGACCGGGCGAGACATTGACGTATGCCTGCCAGCGGCTGCTGACGGCGCGCACCCCGGCGCGCCAGTTTCCGCGCAGCATGATCTCCAAGGATCCCTTTGCGAATGCGGTAGCGCCGCCCAAGGAAGAGTTCAAACGGCTGCAGGCCGGTGGCTTCAGGGACTGGCGGCTGGTCGTGGACGGGACCGTGGCGCGGCCGCTGACGTTATCGCTCGCCGATCTGAAGAGCCTGCCGGTGCAGAGCCAGATCACCGAGGTCGCATGCGAGGAGGGGTGGTCCTACATCGCCGAATGGATCGGCACGCCTCTGTCCGGAGTTTTGCGCGAGGCCGGTGCGCTGCCGCAGTCGCGCTATGTGGTCTACTACTGCATCGAAAAGGGCTTGTGGGAAAGTATCGACATGGCGGACGCAATGCATCCTCACACGCTGGTGACCATGGGGATGAATGATGGCGATCTTCCCGTGCCGTTCGGCGGCCCGCTGCGCCTGCGCGTGCCGCGCCAGCTTGGTTATAAAAGCCTGAAGTACCTCACGCACATCACGGTGACGGACGACATCAAGAAGTTCGGCAGTGGGAAGGGCTCCGTCGATCCCGATTACGGATACTCGTGGTACGCGGGAATCTAGGCGCGGCCTGACGGCAATACGAATTGCCGGGACCTCTCGCGTTATGCCGCTGATCCCGAAAAGCGCTCCGCTGCCATGTACCGTCTGTCCGATGGCATCGACTCTCGACAGTTTTGCGGTACTGGAAACGTGATAAGGGCTGTACGCACCACTCTACAACGGGCGTCGCGATCTGTGCCCACGCTCACACCTTCTTCGTGTCAGTCTGCACTACCCTGACAAGATGCAGAATTCACTGCTGTCGCTACTGCTACTGCTTCTGGTTCCTCTGGCCGTATTTGGGATTTTGTTCTTTCGTCTCCGCAAGGCGCTACGGGCGGAGAAGGAGGTTACCGCTGCGTTGCGAGCAGAGAATGATGCGCTCGCGCAGTTTCGAAACGTCCTCGATGCAAAAGCAGAAGCTGAGCGGATAATGGCCGAAGCACGCTCGCGCTCAGACGAATTGGTCCGAGCGGCGACTGCTGCACTTGCGGAGGCACAACAGAGTGCTGCCCGCCTAAAGCAACAGAGTGAGCAAAGCAGCACTGAGGAACTTGCGCAAGCCCGTCTTGAAGCGAAGACACTGCGTTCACGGGCCCAGACCGCCTTGACTGACGCTCAATACAAAGTGGAATCGATCTTGCGATCTGCCCAGCAGGAAGCGCAGAAGCTCATAGAAAAGGCCACGAAGCGCGGCGAGGAAATTGCTGGAAAAGCTTTCGAAGCAGTGCAAAATGCTGAACACTATCAGCAAATTGCCGATGCCATGAAGAACCTGATCGATGGCTACGGCGATCGGTACGTTATCTCTTCGCGTGGGCTTCTTGACGAGTTGGCAGCATCTTATGGCTTCACTGATGCCGGAACAGAACTCAAGAATGCGATTGAGCGTTCGAGAATGATGGTCACGAACGATACGGCGGCGACCTGTGATTATGTTGAGCACAACAGGCGCGAGACTGCTATACGCTTTGTGATCGATGCCTTTAATGGTAAGGTGGACAGCATCCTTTCCCGGGTTAAGAATGACAATGCCGGTACGCTCGAGAAGTCGATTCGAGATGCTTTCACTCTTGTAAACTTCAACGGAGCTGCGTTTCGGAACGCCAGAATCCTTGATAGCTACTTGGATAGCCGCCTTATGGAACTACGGTGGGCAGTGGCAGTGCAGGAAATCAAACTCCGCGAGAAAGAAGAACAACGACAGATCAAAGAGCAGATTAGGGAAGAAGAGCGCGCGCAACGAGAGTTCCAACGTGTTATGCGTGATGCGGCACGTGAGGAAGACGCACTTCGTAAGGCGATGGAGAAAGTGCAGGGCCTGGTGGAACGGGCATCTGCCGAGCAGCGTGAGAAGTACGAAGCTCAGTTGGCAGAGATGGAAGAGAAGCTGCGGCAGGCTGAAGAGCGTAATCAGCGCGCCCTCTCGATGGCCCAGCAGACAAAAATTGGGCACGTGTATGTCATTTCAAATGTCGGCTCGTTTGGCGAAGACGTGTACAAGATCGGAATGACCCGCCGACTTGATCCGATCGATCGTGTCCATGAGTTGAGTAATGCCAGCGTGCCGTTCAGCTTTGATGTCCATGCGATGATTTTCAGCGATAATGCGCCGGAGCTTGAAACATCTCTCCACCGGCACTTCCTGACCTCACAGGTCAATAAGGTCAACCCCCGCAAAGAGTTCTTCCGTGTCCCGATCGCGATTATCCGCGAAGAACTTGAGAAGCTCAACATCAAAACGCGATGGACGATAACCTCCTCGGCCAAAGAATATCGGGAAACGCTTGCATTAGAACGCACCATGCAAGAAGACCCCGAAAAGGGCTATGAACTGCTCGAAAAGCAGACCACCAATAGCTTCGTTTCAAATAGCGCCCCTGATGAAGAGGAGGAGGAAGCTGCGGCTCTGGTATAGGATTCCGGCGTTCAGATCACCTAAGGTACGATTCTGACCTAACTTCAAGTACGTCGCTTGGGGTGCCCCCGTCCCTCGGACTTGGGGAGCGGGTATGTAGCCCCTAGACAGGCCGGAATTCTGAAAAGTGGCTTTGCGCGTCGGAAATTAGGTGGACCCCCGATTCACGCATCATCGCCGAGGCGCTGATTGAAGGCCACGCACATTTCGGTCCCCTAATTTCTCATGGGCGGGCCACAACCCGGGTTTTCCTGCGAAGATAGCTGTAACCGCGCGGGCTTCCAGATACCGCCGCTGCCGACCACACACATGCTGCCGAGGTTCAGACAATGCTGCGCTCGAGCATTTTGATCTGTAGTTGTGTCGCTGCTCTCTCTTTCTCGCTCTCCACCGCCGCCGCTGGATTCGCTGCCGACGCTCCACAAACTCTGTCGCAGAAGATCGCCGGCATGGTTCACAAGGACGGCTTCTTCCCCCTCGACTGGGATGCGAAGGCGGGCAAGCTCTACCTGGAGATTCCGCGCCTCGATCAGGACTTCCTGCTTCTCGATCAGCTTCCCTACGGGCTGGGTTCGAACGATGTGGGGCTCGATCGCGGCCAGCTCGGCCAGGGCCACGTGGTGCACTTCTCCCGCGTCGGGGCCAAGGTGCTGCTGATTGAGCCCAACCTGATGTATCGCTCCTCTGCCAGAGACCCCGACGAACGGATGGCAGTCAACGAATCCTTTGCCGAGTCGGTGGTGTGGGGCTTTCCCATCGAGGCGGAAGAGAACGGCCGGCTGCTGGTCGACGCGACCGCGTTTTTCCTGCGCGACGCGCATCATGTCGCCGAGGCGCTGCAGGCATCGGGGCAGGGCAAGTACAGCGTCGATCCCAATCGCAGCGCGCTGGTGATGGAGAGCACCAAGAGCTTTCCCGACAACACCGAAGTCGAGGCCATGCTGACCTTTGCCACCGAGGGCGAGCCGAAGGGCCAGTTCGTGGCCACAGTCACGCCTGACCCGCGCGCCATCACCCTGCGCGAACACACATCGCTGATCGAGCTGCCCGGTCCGGGGTACGCGACGCGGCGCTTCGATCCGCGTGCGGGATACTTCCCGGTCAATTACCGCGACTACTCGGCCCCGCTCGGCGAGCCGCTGGAACAACGCTTCATCGCCCGCCATCGCCTGGAGAAGCGCGACCCCAGGGCCGCAGTCAGTGAGCCCGTCAAGCCCATCGTCTACTACGTGGACCGCGGCGCGCCGGAGCCGATCCGCACGGCGCTGGTCGAAGGCGCCAACTGGTGGGCGCAGGCCTTTGAAGCTGCCGGGTTCAAAAACGCCTTCCGCGTCGAGGTGCTGCCCGAGGGCGCCGATCCCATGGATATCCGCTACAACATGATCCAGTGGGTACACCGCTCCACCCGCGGCTGGAGCTATGGCGAGTCGGTGGTCGATCCTCGCACCGGCGAAATCATCAAGGGCCAGGTGACCCTGGGCAGTCTGCGCGCCCGCCAGGATTACCTGATCGCCGAGGCCCTGCTGGCGCCGTACGTCGAAGGCAAGCCGATCCCCAAAGACATGGAAAAGATGGTGCTGGCGCGCACCCGCCAACTGGCCGCGCACGAGGTCGGCCACACCCTGGGCCTGGAGCACAACTTCGCCGCATCCTCCATCGGGCAGAGCACGTCGGTGATGGATTATCCCCATCCCTACATCACGCTCGATGCCTCCGGCAGGCCTGACCTGTCGCACGCCTACGCGGTGGGCATTGGCGCCTGGGACAAGGCTGCGATCCGCTATGGCTATACGCAGTTCGCTGCGGGCAGTGACGAGACCAAGGAGCTGAATGACATCCTGCAGCAGGATGAAAAGGACGGGCTGAGGTTCATCACCGATGCCGATGCGCGGCCGCTGGGGAGCGCCCATCCGTATGCGCATCTTTGGGACAATGGCGGCAACGCGCCGGATGAGCTGATCCGCATCCTGACCGTGCGCAAGGCCGCGCTGGCGCGCTTTGGCGAGGATGCGATCCGCCCCGGTCAGCCGATGGCGCAGCTTGAAGATACGCTGGTGCCGCTCTACCTGTTGCACCGCTACCAGACCGAGGCGGCGGCTAAATGGATCGGCGGCCTCAACTACCGTTACGCCGTCCGCGGCGATGGCGGCATGGTTACAGAATTCATTCCCTATGCGGACCAGGTTAAGGCGCTGCACGCGGTGCTGGAGACGCTGAGCCCTGAGACGCTCACCTTGCCCGAGCCGCTGCTGAAGATCCTTCCCCCACGGCCGCCGGACTATCCGCGCACCCGCGAGTCGTTTGGCGGGCACACCGGCCTGACCTTCGATGCGGAAGGCCCTGTTGCCGCGTCGTCCGAACTGACCGCTTCGCTGCTCTTCGACGCCAGCCGGGCATCGCGGCTCGCCGAGCATCACGCGCGCGATTCGCAACAATTGGGTCTGGAAGAGATGGTGGACGCGGTGCTCGCCGCGACCTGGCAGGCTGCGCGGCAACCGGGTCTCGCGGGGGAGACACAGGTCACGGTTGAGGACGTGATGCTGGATCACCTGCTTCGTCTGGCATCGAGCGGCGGAGGGGCAGGCCAGTCTCCCGGCGCGGCCTTCCCGGCCGGAGTCACGATCGACGTGGAGCGGAGCGGAGCGGCGTCTCCGGCAGCGCGTGCGCTGGCGCTGGCCGAGGTCGTCAAGCTCGAAGACTGGCTCAAGGCGCAGTCGTCCCATGCCCCTGGCCCCGAAGTCGCCGCGCACTGGGCGGCGGGAATCGACGAGATCGAACGCTTCCGCAAAGATCCGTCCAAGTTCGCTGCCCCGCCGGAGCTGCCCACGCCCCCCGGCCAGCCCATTGGAGATGACGAAGAAGTTTCGACCTGGTAGGCCGGTCCGGCATCCCACTGGTCAGGGAGACAAGTCATGAAAGTTGTTCTGTTTGGCGCTTCGGGCATGATCGGCAGCCGCGTGCTGGACGAGCTGTTGTACAGGGGCCACACGGTGAAGGCGGTGGTTCGGCACCCCGATCAGGTGCATGCCGCCGACGGCGTGACGGTAGTCCAGGGAGATGTAACGGACCGAGCCAGCGTGGCGGCCGCAGCACAGGGCTGCGATGCCGCGATCAGCGCCTACTCTCCGCCGCGCACCGATCCGGGCAAGTTGTCGGATGCAACCCATGCGCTGATCGCCGGCCTCTCCGCCGCCGGGGTCCGGAGACTGATCGTGGTCGGGGGCGCCGGAAGCCTTGAAGTGCAGCCCGGGGTGCAGTTGGTAGACACGCCGAATTTCCCGCCGGGCTGGATGGCAATCGCGCTGGCGCACCGGGACGTGCTGCCGATCTACAAGGGCGCCGATCTGGATTGGACCGTCTTCAGCCCCGCGGCGCTCATCGAACCGGGAAAACGGACGGGCAAGTTTCGCCTGAGCGGGACGCGCATGGTGGCGGACGACAAGGGCGAAAGCCGGATCTCGGTCGAGGACTACGCCGTCGCCCTGGTCGACGAACTGGAGAACCCGCAGCACGTGCGGCAGCAGTTCACCATTGGCTACTGATGTCCTCGCTTTTGATGATCCCGGGCCAGAAACTCGGATAAATCCGCCTTCGCACCGTCAGGAGAAGTGTTCCCATCCGCCCCGTTCCAGAGGCTCGATGATGCATCCCCTCACCAGGGTGACCGGCGGCTCACCCGGCTCTGCTTCGGAAATTGACCCGATACGGGTGACAGGAACTCCGGCGATGCGGCGCGGGACGCGCGTATCCGGGCGGGCGGTGAACAGCAATTCATAGTCTTCGCCGCCATCGAGAGCCTCGGCCAGGGTTGCTCCCGGCGCAATGGGCAGTTGATGCCATTCCACCCTCGCCGCCACCCCTGACTCTTCGCAGAGATGAGCAAGATCGGTCGAGAGCCCGTCGCTGAGGTCCAGAGCGGCCGTGGCCAGGCCGCGACGCTGCAGCGCGAGCCCCTGGGCAATGCGCGGCTGGGGATAGAGGTGCGGTGCGAGTGCCGCCTTCAGGGATTCGGGGAGCGCCGGTGGAACCCGCGCGTCCGGTATCGGAGTCCTTCATCACCTCCTGAAGCCGTGCCAGCCCCGCGGCGGCGCCTCCCAGGGTTCCGGTTACATAAAGCAGGTCACCGGGGCGCGCTCCCGAGCGCAACAGGGCTTTTCCACGGGGCACGGCCCCCACCAGGACGATGTCCGCCACCGCCATCGGCGACTCGGCCAGATCGCCGCCTGCCAGCGGAGTCTGGTGTGTCTCGGCCAGGGCGAACAAGCCTTCCAGAAAGCGATCGACCCAGGAAATGGCGCTCGCCCGGTCGCCGGTTCGGGGCTGCGGTTCCAGGCTCGGTTCCAGGCTCGGTGCGGGTCTTGATCAGTTCCCGTGGCAGGCCGAGGGAAAGAAACGCCGCCACCGGCCGCGCTCCCATGGCGGCCAGGTCGCTGAGCCCGCGGGCCAGCGCTTCGGTGTCCCACGGCCTCGGGGGGATGCCAGTCGAGACGGAAGTGGCGCCCGGCGATGGAGAGATCGGTGGTGACCGCAAGTTCCTCCCCGGGGCGGACCTTCAACAGTGCGCAGTCATCGCCAATACCCAGGCGAACCCCTCCGCGCCGGCCGCTCCGGGCACGGCTTCGAATCGCCGCGATAAGACTGAGTTCGCCTGATTTAGCCGGCTGGATTCGCTGTCTTTTCACCTGTTGAGAATAGGACAACGTGGCGGGCCCCGGCTCACGATTTCAGGTATTCCTGCGGTTTTCTGCGAATGCTCTGAAGGGAAAGAGTTTAGGTGGCCGCCGCGGAGGGGCGCCTCAGGAGCGGAATAAGCTCAGAATTGCTCCAATTTCGTTGACCCTGCCCGGAGCGGTTTGTTAGCCTGAGCAAACGTTCCGAGCACCGCGCACCTGCGGGTGCGTATGTTTCAAAGCAGTGGTCAGCCCCAATTTTTGCGTCTAAGTTGAGTGGGCGGCGAATTGCGACTCTGCCGCGGCAGGGATGAGAGAAGAACTATGCTACGCAAGCGCTACTACATTCTGTTTGTTTCTAGAGATGAAGAAGGCCGGGTTCGCAAGATCCCGCTGCCGCTGCATTATGCCTACGGCTTTGTGGGCGCGGCCTTGATCGGGGCATTCACGATCGTTGGCCTGGCCGGGTCTTATACCCGCATGTTGCTGAAAACGGAGAACTTCAACCAGGTTCGCCAGGAACGCGAGACGCTCCGCAAAGATTATCAGCATATGGCCCAGGTGGCCCATGATCGCGACGTGCAGGTGGCATCGCTGGGCGCGCTGGCCAGCGAAGTCAGCACCCTCTACGGGCTTCGCCAGAATCGTCTGACCCGCTCCCACGTTCCCAGTGCGGCCAAGGCCGCCGCTGCGCCCACGCCCCAGACCCTCGCACTCACCGATGATGTAAATCAGCAGAACAGTCAAGCTTTCCCTCGACCAGTTTTACGCTCTGCGCAACCAGGCCATGTCCGGGCCGGGTAACCCGCGCCATCGAGGGCGGCCTTTCTCCGGCGTTTATGGGCGACTGGAGCCGTCTCGCCGACGCACCCTCGCTTTGGCCGCTGGAGGGCCGGGTCACGTCCAGCTTCGGCGAGCGCCAGGATCCGATCAACGGCGAAGGCGCCTTCCATGCCGGTATCGATATTGCCGCGCCCTACGGATCGCCGGTACGGGCAGCGGCGGACGGCGACGTGACCGATGCCAAGATGGAGTCCGGTTATGGCCGCGAGATCACGATTGATCACGGGCACGACGTTGCTCACCGTCTACGGACACCTGTCGGCGATGGCGGTGGTCGCAGGCCAGCATGTGACCCGCGGCCAGATCATCGGCTATGTCGGCCAGTCGGGCCGTTCTACGGGACCGCACCTGCACTACGAGGTTCGAGTGCACCTGGTGCCCGTCAATCCGCACAAGTATCTGCGCACCAGCTATACCCAGCTGGCTGCGGCCGACAGCAATTCTCTGGCCTCGGGCGGTCAGATAAACACAATCGATCTCGAGTTTGCGACGGCTCCCCGCGGCGGGAGCCGTTTTTCGTGCGCGGCGCCGTGCAAAGCGGGGTGAGTAGTATCGTTAACGGGATTCTGTCACTCACCCTGGGGGAGATTCACGCATGCGCCGTCGTCGCTTTCTACTGCTCTTCCTTCTCATCGCTGTCCCCGCTTTCCCGCAGAACCGCTCGGCCGAACAGCAAACCGCCTTTGCCCGCGCCCGGCATCTGAGGCACGGCATCAATGTCTCGCACTGGTTTTCGCAGAATCGGCGTCTGACTACTCGGCCGCACCATACCGATACCGATAACCGACCCCGGAAGATATTGCCATCATGGCCCGGCTGGGCTTTGACAATATACGGCTGAGCATCGACGCGACGCCGCTGGAGCAGGCCTTTCGCGGAGGCGACGGCCCCGACAGCGATTTTCTCGCCCGCGTCGATCGCGCCCTCGACAGCATCCTGGCCAATGGCATGGCCGTGCAGGTATCGCTGTTTCCCGAGGAGCCGTACAAGCAGCAGATCCGCAGCTCGAACGAATCTGTCGACAAGATGGTGATGCTATGGCGCAAGCTGGCCGCGCACTATGCCGACCGGGACCATGAGCGCGTCTTCTTCGAGATCATGAACGAGCCGGAGGTCAGCGACCCCTACCGGTGGGCGGGCATCCAGGCGCGCACCGCCGCGGCCATCCGCGAAGCGGCGCCACAAAACACCATCATCGCCACCGGGCCCAACTATTCCGATATCGTCGACCTGCTTACCCAGCACCCTCTGCCCGACGGCAACGTGATCTACAACTTCCACTTCTATGACCCGCATGAGTTTACCCACCAGGGGGCAAGCTGGGGCGCGTCTTACTGGATCTACGAGCACGCCATCCCATATCCGGCCACCGAGGGTTCGATGGAGGACAAGCTGAAACAGATCCCTGACCCGGCCAACCGCTTCCGGCTGGAGAACTACTGGCTCGATCACTGGGATGCGCACCGCATCCGCCTGCTGATCGATGAAGCGCAGGCCTGGGGCACGGCCAACAACGTGCCGCTGATCTGCAATGAGTTCGGCGTCTTTCGCCCGGTGGTTGAACCGGCGTCACGGCTGGCATGGCTGCACGACGTCCGCACGGCACTCGAGGCCGATGGCATTGGCTGGGCCATGTGGGACTACCACAATGGCTTTGGCGTAGCTGTGAAAGACGAGAACGGCAAGTCCGTCGGTGGACCCGGCCACCGTGGAGGCGCTGGGGTTGAAAGGGAAGTAGCGGAGTCGCCGGAGCCGGCACGCGCTGCGCGCGTCAAGCGGAGTCAGCGGAGCTGGTACGGCCTCTGGAGGTCGGCCAACTCCGCAATCTCTCTAACTCAGCCAGTGCGCTAACTCCGCTATTTCCCCACATAGCTGACGTGCCAGATGGAGTCGGATCCGTCGTCGGAGATGAACAGCGACCCGTCTTTGGCGACGGTCACGCCTACAGGCCGCCCCCAGACTGTACCGTCGCCGTTGGTGAAGCCGGTCAGGAAGTCTTCGTACTCGCCGGTGGCGTGGCCGTTCTTCATGGGCAGGCGGATGACCTCGTAGCCCGACCGCTGGGCGCGGTTCCACGAGCCGTGCTCGCAGGCAAAGCCGTCGCCCTTGAATTCGGCGGGAAACTGCGATCCCTCGTAAAACAGCATTTCGAGCGAGGCGAAGTGGGGGTTGACGAGGATGTCCGGGGTGATGACCTTCGACTGCAGTTCGGGATGCTTGCCGGCGTGGCGCGGGTCCTGCTTGCCGCCGCCCGGGCCGCCCATGTAGTACCACGGCCAGCCGTAAAATCCGCCTTCCTGGATGTGGGTCACGTAGTCGGGAACGAGGTTGTTGCCCAGCGCGTCGCGCTCGTTGGTGGAGCACCATAGCTCGCCGGTGATGGGGTTGATGGCCTCGCCTACGCAGTTGCGGATACCGTAGGCGTACACCTTGACGAACTTGCCGGTGGGGGTGAACTCCAGCACGTCGGCGCGGTGGAATTCTTCAGGATGGGTGTCGGGGTCATCGACGTTGGAGTGCGATCCAACCGAGGCAAACAGCTTGCTGCCGTCCTTGGAGAAGATGAGGTCGCGGGTCCAGTGGCCGCCGCCGCGCAGGCGTCCGCCGCCGGGCAGCTCGGCCAGGTTCTCCATCGGGCCGGTGGCCTTCATGTCGCCGTTTTTATAGGGGAAGCGCACGATCTGGTCGGTATCGCCGATGTAGATGTACTGGGGATTGGGGCCGGCGGGGTAGAAGGCGATGCCGAAGGGCTGGTGCAGGCCCTCGGCAAACACCGAGGTCTGCTGCGGCTTGCCGTCGGCGCCCACGCCGCGAAAGACCCGGATCTTGCCGGTTTCGCTCTCGGCCAGAAAGATGTCGCCGTTGGGCGCGGTGCGCAGCAGGCGGGGATTGTCGAGGCCTGTCGCGTACAGGTCCACCTTGAATCCCTTGGGAGCCTGGGGCCAGGCGTTGGCGGGGCGCGGCACCATCGGGGCTCCGTTATCGACCGACTGGTCGGGCGCGGGAGCGGGCAGATCGGCCGCGGTGACATGGCGGCGTATGCCCGGGGATTCGTGGGCGGCATCGGTGAAGGCGGCCTGGCCGGTCAACACCTTGGTGTTGCCCCCATCGGCAGCAAAAGCGGCGGAAATCAGAAGACCAGGCAGCAGAAGGAAGGATGCGAAGAGCGGGGAAGGCTTCGGAAAGCAGTGCATGTGACCTCGTAGGGGATTCGCGGTGCGCGCAGCCAGCCAAGCGCCGCCTGCATTGCATTGGATGATCAAAAGTCTAAAGTGGACGGGCCCGGATGCGGGGTTTGCCGGGTTTTCCCTCCGGTTCGCTACGGAAGCATACGGGTCGAGGCCGGGTATCACCTGATCGCGGGAAGGTTCAGCACGCCTTCGCAGGTCCAGCGTTCCTCACCTCAACCGCAGGCGGCCGCTACTTCGACCCTCCGGGATCAGGGCCCGATCCGGACTCCGTGGAAGCCTCTGCGCCGGAGGCCAGGCCGGCGAACATGGAACTCGGGATGGTCGCGGTGACCACTACCCGGTTGCGCTTCTGGTTGACCACCGCCGTTTTCAAGACTTCTTTGAGGCCCCGGTTGGCGGCATTGTCGGCGAGCGGCTGGGTGAAGCCGCGGGCCAGCGAGACCAGGG
This sequence comes from uncultured Acidobacteriaceae bacterium, assembly GCA_963737665.1. Lineage (GTDB taxonomy): Bacteria > Acidobacteriota > Terriglobia > Terriglobales > Acidobacteriaceae > Telmatobacter. Next base: position 418,399 of record CAVTTW010000005.1, on the reverse strand, counting down.
TGGACAGGGATGAGGCCTGTCCCGCGGCGGCATCGTCGGTGGGGGCAAACTCCTCGACCCGCAGGCGAAGGGAGCCGGCGCGCGTCAATTCCGGCGTCAGGCTGGCCACGATGGTGGAGTCGGACTGCAGCGGCAGCCGAAACCCGAGCACCTGGATGGCGCCGCTCTCGGAGAAGGGCAAACCGATCTGGCCGACTCCCCAGGCCAGCGAGAGCAGCGGCACGTCCTGGAAGTGTTGCGACAGCAGCGTGGAGCCGGCGAAGGGCAGCGCGGCGGTGCGATGGCGGTCGAGCATGGAGTGCATCTGCTCGGGCGTCGGGGTGTTGGAGACGGCTACCATGTCGTAGCCGATCTGCGCCACGCGGACCGTGCGGCCTTGCGACGGAATGCTGTAGATGGTATGCCCGGCGTAGATTTCGCGCGATGCTGCATGGGCGTCGAGCCAGTGGTTCAGCCGCGCGCCGGTGATCTTGCCCACCAGCACCATGGAGTAGGCGACCGGGCCGTTGGGGCCGTTGGGGTCGGGCATGCGGTGCAGGGCGATGGCCGCTTCGTCGAGGTCGCGCTCCCAGTCGATCCCGGTGGCGTCAACGAACTCCTCATACTCGGGAACGCGCTGCGGCGGCTTCAGCTTCACCCGGAAGAAGGTGTGAACGGGCCGCAGGTTGACGTACAGGATGCCGTCGGACTCGGGCAGCAGGCGCGCCGCCTCGGGCGGGGCCTTGGAGCGCAGAAAGATGGCCAGGGCCAGCAAAAGCAGGACCGCAGCCACCACCAGAAACGTTCTGCGCGTGCGCCGGTTCATCAGGGTCGTCAGAAATTAAGGTACCACCCAGACCAAACCGAAGCACCACACACCGCGGATCGTCGAACCCTGTCGACGGAATGCCTGATTTTCGACCGACAACCTAGTTCTTGACATTCATTGTGTCGGAGTCAACTGCCTTTTTTCCGGTCACTCCTTCAAGCCCGGCCAACAACCCACGGTAATCGCTCTTGTCTGCCTGGAAGGCGAATCCTCCCTTTTGGCCGCCGTCATCCCAAGTCAAACCGATGAAGTGCTTCTTCGATTTGGAGAGAGCCAATAGAGCTGCCGACGCCAAGCGAGATAACCGCAACCCCGATTGCCGCACCTACACGCCGGTGGACATCCTGTCCATAGCTGATTTCGGTCACAGCAGCGGCTGGAATGACAATGACGTCCTTTTTGTCGCGCACGATGCGAATGTTGGAGCCGACAATGTAGAGCTTCATGTCGGTCCCGGCTTTGGCATTCTGAACGGATCCGCCGTCGTAAGCGATTTTGTAGCCGTTGTCTCCGGCGACCGCGCTAAGTGGAAAAATGATGCAAAGAAGTATGGCCACAACCTTATTCATCCCCAGTTTCCCCCCGGGACGAAGACTAGAGCTCCCGACAATTCTTGTCGGTGATTACGCCCACATCCAAGTGCCCCGGCCATCGGGAAGTTGATTTCGCAAAAAACCGGCCCACTCGGGGGAGTGGGCCGGCGTTGTTACGTGCGATCTGGGGTGAGAAGGCTATTCGACGTCGGAAACCTTGCCCGCCTTGAAGGTGATCTTCATGTCCTTGTACTTGTAGATCTTCTTGGCGCCCAGATCGATTACGGTGAGAGGCTGGCCCAGCGCCGAAGTGACCTGGTCGATGGTTTGGCCGATTTCGATGCTGACCGGAGCCGCCTGCGAGGGAGCCGCGGGCGCCGCCGCCTGCGCCGTATCGGTGGATCCGCCGTTTTCCTGTGCAGCTTCGGCGGTGGTCTGCTGTTCGGCCTTGTCGGCTTCACTGAGCTGCTCGTTGACCGCCTTGTCCACGTCCTTCTCCGGCGGCGGAGCATCCTTGGCGAACCCGGTCTCGACCGGTGCGGCCTTGGCCGATGCCGGGGCGGCCGGCAATCCGCCCGTGCCCTGCTTATCCTTCAGTTCCTGCAGACCCTGGTCGATGGTTTCGCGCAGGTGGTTCTGCATCTCCTGCAGATCGGTCACCTGCACGGTCACGGTTGCCTGCTTGGCGCATTCCTTGTCGCCCTTCGAGGAAAGCACCACCAGCTTGGCGTCGGTGGAGTCCTCGGGCGGAGCCGAAGCCAGCTGCAGCACGTCGCCGTCGCTCACGGCGCATTCCGCACCGCTGTCGTCGACCACGTCCAGTGAGTCGCCGGCCACAAACACGTGCGGCTTGCCGTCGCTCATCAGGCGCTCGATTCCGCTGGAGGCGGGATCGGCGTCCTGCCCGGCGCTGTTCTGCGTGGCCTCGGAGTTCTCCAGGGCGATCTGCCCCTTCACTTCGTCAGAGACCATCTGCTTGATCTCCGGCGACAGTGCGGGAGCGGAGCTGGCGTCGGCGCCGAAGTATCCACCGCCATTGCTGGCTACCAGGACCGGCGCGTTGACGCTGGCCGTCCACGCCTTCGAGACTGTCCGTCCGTCTTCGACGCCGGTGACGGTTCCCGCCATCATGGTCGGAGTCAGGATGGTGCCGGAATAGGCGACCGTCTCGCCGGCCGGAGCGCCGTCGCGGGTCATGAGAACCGATTGCGCGTCCCACTTGGCGATGGACAGCTTCAACTCGGTGCCGTCGCTGAGGGTGCCGCTGTAGTGCTGTCCGTTGCGGGCCAGCGTTCCGCAGCCCGTGCCCTCGCACATGTAGATGCTGGGCGGAATCACCTCTGCACCCTCGGCGGCGGCCGCAGCGCGCGCCGCAAAGGCCGCGGTCAACTCGGCTGCGATCAGGTAGTCGGTGAGCCAGAAGGCCGGAGCGGCATACACCGGGTAAGGAGCGAAGTAGGCGCCGTAGAAGCCATACCACGGATTCCCCGCCCATCCCCACGCATAAGGTACCGGCGTATACCAGGGGTTATAGGCCCATCCGTAGAACGCCGGAGCGTAGTAGAAGCCGGGAGCGTATACATTCACGTAGGCTCCGCGGTAGTAGTAGCCGCGGTAATAGCGGTTGTACTCGCGGCCGTGATAGTAGTAGGCGCGGCGGCCGTATTCATGGCCGTGATAGTTATAGCGGCGCTCCACGTAGCCGGGGCGTCCGCGCTCGCCGACCACGCGGGAGTGATCGGGCCGCTCCACCGAAACCCTCTTGCCGCCGTTCAGGTTGTGGTGGATGTCCATGTTGCGCTTGGCATCATGCACATCGCTGACTTTGCCGTTGGGCCGCTTGGTGACAGCGCTTCCGGTCTTGGTCTGGACAGTCTTGGCGCCCTTGGGGGCCGGCTTGCCGGTGGCGGTATGAGGGGTGGTCGCGTGGGCGCTGGTATTGTGCACGCCGCCCGACTCGCCGTGGCCGGCGCCGGTGGTGGTGTGGCCGCCGGTGGTGGTGTGCTCGGCCGTCGTGCTGTGGCCGCTGGTGGTGGTGGTGTGGCCGCCGGCGCTGCTGGTGGTGGGGCCGTGTGAGCCGCTCGTGGTCGGTCCGCTATGCGAACCACTGGTGGTGGGACCGTGAGAAGCGGTCGTGGGGCCGGAATGGCCCGCGCCCCCTGCCGCACCCCCGGGGTGCCCGGCGGCGCCGCCACCCGATGGGTGAGGCGCGGCGGCCGGCTTGGCCGGGGCGGAAGGTTTCGCGGCCGGCTTGGAACTGCCGGCGTAGGCTGTCGTGCTCAAAACAACGGGGAAACAAAGAACACCTGCTGCCCAGGGCAACCAGGAATTGCGCCAACGATTTGAACTCATAGGGCCTCCATTTCTTGAGGAACCGGAAAACCACGCAGGCTCGGGCTGCGGGCGTTAATCGACGGTGGAAACTTTTCCCGCGACAAAGGTCACTTTCATGTCGGGGTAGAAGTAGATTTCCTTGCTGGAAAGCTTGACCACCTTGGTGGGCTGGCCCCACATGGCTACGACCACGTCCTTGGTCTGGCCCACTGAGATGGTCTTGGGGGGTGCGGGAGGCTGGTCGGGCGGCGGAGGCGGCGGAGCGATGGGATCGAGGGCCTTGGCAGGCGCCGATGCCGTCTGAGAATCGCTCACGTCCTTCTTGGCGGCCTTGCCGCCCTTGTCTCCCTTATCGCTGTTGTCGGCCTTGTCGTTCTTGTCGTCGTCGCTGGGTGCGACGGTGATCAACTCCTCCACCGTCTTCATCATGTCGTCGGCGTTAGGAGGAGAATTTTTGGGAAACGGAAACTTGATCTGGCCGTAGTAGCGAACGTCGTTATAGGCATCGCTGAAGACCGTGAGCACCAGGCCATCCGCCTGAAATTCAATCCCCGTCAGCCAGAATTTCTCATCGGAGACAAAGGTGCGGTGAGGGATGTCTTTGATGTCGGTAGTGTCGGTGTTGCCGATTCTCCAACGTCCGCCCAGAACCTTCATGCGGTCCTTGAACTCATTGCGCTGAATGCGCCCGTCCTTGTAAATGTTCATGGGCGGGGCGGCGGTGGCGGAACTGAACATGACCACGCCGTCGCGGTGCAGCAGCAGCACGGAACCGGCCGTGACGATGTCGCTGCGATCGGCACTGGTCTTGGTCAGCGTGAATTCCGCCTTGACCTTTTTCTCGATTGATCCGAAATCCTGTGCGCTTACGCTGACGGTCGAAATTGCGGTAATGAGGGCGGCAAAGCCCAATAGAGATTGGAGTCTCATACCTGAATCCTTCCAAGTTGTCCGATGGGAATGGATACTGAGTTGCGCAGAAAGGCGTGACTTACGCACGCGGCGGAATCATAGCACGGGTCGAATTGAGCTCGATACATTATTTTTCCCCGTTTTTCCGGCATTTCACGCGTCGAGCCGTAGGATCAGTGGGTTACTTCGGCATCTCTGCCGGACCATTGGATATCTTGCTAGCTTGTTTTCAGTCACTCAGGGATGGGACCAGCCTCGCCATTGCCTAGCGAAGGAGGCGGAGTTTTCTCCGCTTGAGTGTGACTGCGGAAATAGTGTTGGGCTTTGCCACTCCGTTTCCTGTTTTTTTGTGGTGGTTCAACCGGCCAACGCAAGTCCCCTCGTGAGTCTTATCGTCCCGCGCGAGTGGGGCTTTCATCTTTGCTGCTTGTCAAGTCCAGCCATGGGGAGCGCGGGCAAAGCGCGATGCCTGAGCGGCGCCGGAATTTATCCAGCCGGACTTTACCCAGCCAGAATTTATCCAGCCAGGTTTTATCCATATCCAGCCAGGACGGTTTGCTCTCGGGCGACCCTGTGCTAAACTTTGATTCTGTGCCGTGGTACGTGCGGAGCGTCAGTGTGTCCGCGATTTACCTCAGGTCGCCGGGTAGTTTCCGGAGTGGGACGGGCTGGCGTAGCTCAGCTGGTAGAGCATCTGATTTGTAATCAGAGGGTCGGGGGTTCAAATCCCTTCGCCAGCTCCACTTTAGGAAGTTCGACCGAAGGTCTGAGACGGCAAAGAGTGTTTTTTACCGGTGCTGCGATTGCGGGTACCGGGCCTGTTCTCCGCAGTGACCCCACTCCAGGTGCAGGCTCCGAAGATGCCGGAGGCTTCCGGACGGGGCGTGATGCGCGAAAGCGCGGCAGGAGCTGGACAGTGCGGGGATGGGTTGAATGGCGGAATTCTCAGCGGCAGATCCTTGCCGGTGAGGGCAGGATGGGCACAGGTGGCCGAGTGGTTAATGGCAGCAGACTGTAAATCTGCCGCTCCTTGGAGCTACGGAGGTTCGAATCCTCCCCTGTGCACCACGTTTTGTTGGGCGGGATTTTGTTGAAGCTGGGGTTGTTGCTGGTGGAAGCAAGCCGGTTGCGTCTTCCACCCTTATGCCGGAAGCAGGCAGAAATGGGGAATCGCGCCGGGGTATGAGGTTGGAAATGCGCGAGCAACAGCCGGGAACGCGCTCTGGTTCGGATTTGGAGCGGCGGTATCCGGTGGCTCTGGCGCTGTACGGGGTTTTGGCGGTGCTGGTCTGGTTTACGGTCGGCGAGGGGACGGTCATCGTCTTCGGTAAACCTGTAGAATTGCGGTTGATCCCGATTCTGATTCTGGCCAGCTTCGCGCTCCGGACGGTGCTGGTTCGTCAGGCGGATAAAATCCGCCGGGGGGACGAGTAAAAGCCCGGTTCCAGGCCTTAGAGTTGTTTGAGAGGGCTGATGTAGCTCAGTTGGTAGAGCACTCCCTTGGTAAGGGAGAGGTCACCAGTTCAATCCTGGTCATCAGCTCCAGAAATGCGAGGGGTCAGGGTTCAGTCGTCAGGGTTCAGGGGTGGGAGATGGACTGTATGCGCCACCGAAAAGCTGATCCCTGAGACCTGATCCCTGAAACCTGTTTTTGCGGGAGTAACTCAGTGGTAGAGTCACAGCCTTCCAAGCTGTTGGTCGCGGGTTCGATCCCCGTCTCCCGCTCCAGATTGAAGAGCTGAAAGGCTCACCCAAAACCAGGAGCAACATGTTCGAGCAGGCGGGGATCGCGGTTCAGGACCAGCAGGGATTCAATCAGCTTCATGCGCTGATCGACGCAGCCTTCGATGCGCGCGATGTGGATGTGCTCCTCAATCGCGTCACGCGGGCAAAGCTGCGGATTCGGGACTTCGAGACGGTGTTGCAGAGGGGTTTTCTGGGCAAGGACGCGGTCCGGCTGTATGAGGCGCTGCCGGTTTCCGACCAGGGTTTGACGCGGGAGCGCTACCTGCGCCTGGTGGAGAAGGTGCCGCACGAGCTGCGGCAACGGTATTTGAAGGCGTACGCGTATTACTGACGGTGGAGATTTCTTTATGGCGGCACAGGATTTTCAGGTGCATGTCTCTGGAGGAACGGTGTCTCTTGATGCATGGCGCGAGGCCATGGACGCTGCACAGAGCGACCTACCTGGACTCGGCGAAGCCCAAAAGGAAGCCGCCCGAAGAGTGGGGATGACGGAGCTTGAATACGCAAGAGGGATTCTTGCTGACTCGATTGCCGAGAAGCGCCAGCAGGAAAGAGGTAGAAGGTTAGGCGAGATCATCCAAGAATTCCTAAGTCGCTCGGGGCAGGGATGGGAATTGACTTCCCTTGTTCGGAGAGGGATTGATCGTGTTTGGATTGCCCGCTTCGGCGCAGCGGGTCAAGCAAGTGAGGTTGAAATCCCGCTTGAGCTTGTGGATGATGTTTTGGACTCCGGCGATCCATTTAGCAAGGCGCGGTTCGATAACCTGTTGTCGACTAGCGAGATTTCTGCGGTGCGCAGGGCTTCATGACCTGGCTGCAAGGACGTGTTGTACGGTTTCGATTATCCCCGGAAGGAAAAGTGGCGCTTTCGGGAGCGTTTGAAAAGGAATCGGTTCTCGGATTGGTTGAAATCGTGGATGATCTGGGAGCGTGGATAGTAGTCGGAAGACCGGTTTCCGGTAAGCCGCACCCACTCATGCTGCTCAAGTGGGACTATTTTTCGACCGCTGTCCTGGAGATTGAACCAGTTCAGGAAGCGCCGGAACCACGGATAGGGTTTAGCGCCTAGTTACATTGGGAGAGGAATAGAAAGATGGCGAAGGAAAAATTTGATCGTTCCAAGCCCCACGTGAACGTGGGCACGATCGGACACATCGATCACGGCAAGACGACCTTGACGGCGGCGATCACCAAGGTGTTGTCGAAGCACAACCCCAAGATCGCGTTCCGTTCGTTTGACTCGATCGACAACGCTCCTGAGGAGCGCGAGCGCGGCATCACCATCGCCACGGCGCACGTGGAGTACGAGACGGCCAACCGGCACTACGCGCACGTGGACTGCCCCGGCCACGCCGATTACATCAAGAACATGATCACCGGCGCGGCGCAGATGGACGGCGCCATCCTGGTGGTGGCGGCCACCGACGGCCCCATGCCGCAGACCAAGGAACACGTGCTGCTGGCCCGCCAGGTGGGCGTGCCCTACATCGTGGTGTTTCTGAACAAGTGCGACGCGGTGGAAGACGAAGAGCTGACCGACCTGGTGGAGATGGAAGTGCGCGAGCTGCTTTCGAAGTACCAGTTCCCCGGCGACGACGTTCCGGTGATTCGCGGCTCGGCTCTGGGCGCTTTGAACGGCGAGCCCAAGTGGGAAGCCCAGATCGACGCGCTGATGGATGCGGTGGACAAGAACGTGCCGCAGCCGGACCGCGCCATCGACCTGCCCTTCCTGATGCCGATCGAAGATATTTTCTCTATCTCTGGACGTGGCACGGTGGTCACGGGAAGAATCGAGCGCGGCAAGGTGAAGGTAGGCGAGGAGTCGGAGATTGTCGGCTTCCGCGAGACCCGCAAGACGGTCGTGACGGGCGTGGAAATGTTCAAGAAGCAGCTCGATGAGGGCATGGCGGGCGACAACGCCGGACTTCTGCTGCGCGGCATTCCCAAGGAAGATGTGGAGCGCGGCATGGTTCTGGCCAAGCCCGGCTCGATCACCCCGCACACCGTGTTCAAGGGCGAGGTGTACGTGCTGTCGAAGGAAGAGGGCGGCCGTCATACGCCGTTCTTCAAGGGCTATCGTCCGCAGTTCTACTTCCGCACCACGGACGTAACCGGTGTGGCGGAGCTGCCGGCGGGCACGGAGATGGTGATGCCGGGCGACAACGTGCAGCTGACGGTGGAGCTGATTACGCCGGTGGCCATGGAAAAGGGACTTCGGTTCGCGATCCGCGAAGGCGGCCGCACCGTGGGCGCAGGCACCATTTCGGAAATCATCAAGTAAGAAGGAGCTGTCAGCCGTCAGCTTTCAGTTGTCAGTTCAAGGGCGTTACGCCGGGGGCTGAAAGCTGAGAGCTGAAGGCTGGCAACTGGCGAAGAGCCGGCGAAATTCAGAAATCGGTTAGGATAGAGAGATGCGGGAAATTGTGACATTGCAGTGCACTGAGTGCAAGGAGCGGAATTACTCCACGACCAAGAACAAGAAGACGACCACCGGCCGTCTCGAGTTCAAGAAGTTCTGTAACCGCTGCCGCAAGCACCAGCCGCACAAGGAAACGAAGTAAAGACAGCCATTAGCTATCAGCCGTCAGCATTCAGCTTCATTTGTGCCGGATCAAGCCGTTGCGGCATCGTCTGGAGCACCATGAACTGAAGGCTGAAAGCTGAGAGCTGAAAGCTGCTTTTAGGGGCGTAAGCTCAACGGTTAAACTGTCGGTCTCCAAAACCGAACTTGGGGGTTCGAATCCCTCCGCCCCTGCCAGTTCAGGATGGTGCTCCCGGCATGACGCCGGGGGCGAACGCAAAACCAGAGACGCTTTTCGCGAAGCGCTCAGTTGCAGTTGACGCGGCCCTCAGGGAGCGGCAACCTTGGAGTAGCACCAGCGAGGGCACGCCCTCTCTGGTTTTGCCGGAAGGATTGGAAGTATGGCATCGAAGGCAGCAACAGTGAATGGCGAAGAGCGGCCGGCGCCGATCAAGCGGCAGGAGCCGAATGCCGTAACCAAGGTCTCCGGGAACATGCTCGGCAGCTGGGAGAAGTTCACCCACTTCCTCTCCGACGTGCGCGCGGAGATGCGCAAGGTTGTGACGCCCTCCCGCAAGGAAGTCGAAACCACCACCTCGGTCGTGCTGATCGCGGTGTTCCTCTTTGGTTTCTTCTTCTTTGTCGTGGATTTTGTCTTCAACAAGGCGATGCACGAGGTCCTCACCAAGCTGGGCGGCGGGCAGTAATGCAGGGATCGCAAAGCGAGAACACGATGGCAGAAGAAGTACAGCAGCCGGCTGAACCGCAGCCGGAGCGCAACCCGCTCTTCAAGTGGTACATCCTGCACGCCTACTCCGGCTTTGAGCGCAAGGTGCGCGAGTCGATCGCCAGCCGTGTCGAGGCCTTCGGCCTGAAGGACAAGGTGGGCCGGGTCATGATTCCCACCGAGCCGGTCACGGAGATCGTGAACGGCAAGAAGCGCACCGTGGAGCGCGTCTTTCTTCCCGGCTATGTGCTGGTGGAGATGGATCTGGACAACAACCTCTGGCACGTCCTCAAGGACACGCCCAAGGTTACGGGCTTTCTGGGCACCGGCGACAAGCCGGTAGCGCTCTCCGAGGAAGAAGTGAGTTCGATCCTCTTCCGTTCCGAGACGGCCAAAGACAAGCCGCGGATGAAGATCAAGTTTGAGAAGAGCGAGCAGGTCCGCATCACCGATGGGCCGTTCGCCAACTTCAATGGCGTGGTGGATGAGATCAACGAAGATCGCGAGACGCTCAAGGTCATGGTGACCATCTTCGGACGCTCCACCCCGGTCGAACTGGAGTTCGGCAAAGTCGAAAAGATTGAGTAGCTGCAGCTGTCAGCTATTAGCTTTCAGCTTCTAGCCGGATGCGCCACCTAGCGGGCCTCCGGTTGCAAGCGAACGCTGGAGCAGCAGCACCAAAATTGAAATGACGAGCAAGCCAGCTGAAAGCTGAAGGCTAGGAGCTGAAAGCTGGTTCCGAAGGAACAAAATGGCACCTCCGAAGAAAGTATCCACGTACGTCAAGCTGCAGATCGTCGCGGCCAAAGCTACCCCGGCGCCCCCGGTCGGCCCCGCGCTCGGCCAGGCGCAGGTCAACATCATGGAGTTCTGCAAGCAGTTCAACGCGCGCACGCAGAACAAGGAGATGGAAGGGCTGGTCATTCCGGTCGTCATCACCGTCTATGCTGACCGCAGTTTCACCTTTGTTACCAAGACCCCTCCCGCGGCGGTTCTGCTGAAGAAGGCTGCCGGCGTGGCCAAGGGCGCAGGGACGCCCAACAAGGACAAGGTGGGCAAGGTGACCGAAAAGCAGGTGCGCGAGATCGCCACCCAGAAGATGCCCGACTTGAACGCGGCCTCGGTCGAGAGCGCGATCAAGAGCATCAAGGGTACCGCCCGCTCCATGGGCATCGAAGTCGTAGCATAAGCCGGGCCGAACCCGCCCATGACCTCCGTGCCCCATCCCTTTCGCGATTTTGGCGAAAGGGGCGGGAAAGCCCCTACGCCTACCGGCTACGGGCATCAAAACAAGTACCGATGGCGGCCGCGCGATTTCCTGGCGGCCGCCATTCTTTTTTTGGCTACGGCCACATTCGTCCTGTGGCAGAACAGCCGTGTCGCCGTGCTCTGGGATTTGGAATACCTGCTCGACAGCAGTTACCGGATCGCCCTCGGCCAGATGCCCTACCACGACTTTCCCTTCGTCCATCCGCCGGGGACATTCCTTTTACAGGCTGCACTGATCCGCCTCGCAGGGCGGCACTATTTCCTGGTGATTGGATATGCGGCTCTGGCCGGCGGTTTAGGGACCGTCGTCGCCTGGAGGATCCTGTTGCGCATCCTCGGCCGCGCCGGCCAATCGGCCGGTCATGCGTGGGGCGTTGCCATTCTCCTTGCCGCGCCGCTCACGGTTCCTCGGCGTCTACTCGATTTACCCGCACCCAATCTATGACTGTGACTGCGCCCTCTCGATTCTGATGGCACTGCTGCTCCTGTTGCTCATTGATCCATCGCCAAGGTACAAAAGCACCTCCCAGTGGAGATTGCCCCTGGCCGCGGGTGGGGCGACCGTCATTCCGATCTTCTTCAAACAGAACATGGGCCTGCCCTTTTTGGCGGTGGTTGCCGCCGGCCTCGTAAGTCTGCTCGCAGTGGAAGCGGTCAAAGCGCGCTCATCGCGCCTGGTGATCCGTTCGCCATGGGCCCTCGCGCTGGCGGGAATGGCAATCGCACTCACGGCAGCGCTGGGCCTGATCGCGGCCACCGCCGGCCTGGGGAACTACCTCCACTGGACAGTGAGCTTCGCCGCGCAGCGCCGGATGCCGGGCCTCGCGTCGATGGTGGGGGTCTATCGCGATCCGTCGCTGCTCTGGACCTTGCCCCTTCTCGGCGCCGGACTGATCCTCTGCTTCTCGCCGGTCATCCGGCGACGCTGGGCGCGCATCGTTGCGTTTTGCCTGATCGCGGCTCCGTTTGTGGCTGCGCTGGTACTCCTGGGGTTCAACGAGGACGCGGATGAGCGCGGCGACACGTTGCTTTCGCTATGGCCGCTCTGGCTGCTGGTCGCCTTCGTGGTCGCAATCCTGGAACTCCGCCGCGGCCTCACGCTCCACAGGCTCATGCCGTTCTTCGTGCTGGCCGCGATTCATGGAACGTTCCTCTCGCAGCAACTGTGGGGATCGACGTATGCCATCTGGCCTCTGCTGCTGATGCTGGTGGCGTATGTATTGTCGGTGCTGCCGATCGCGGCGCGGCCTGTGGGCGCAGCGCTGGCAGCCACCCTCTCCATCACGCTGCTGGTCTGTGGCGGTCTTTACTCGACTTCGCTGGAGCGGCTGAGCTACATCCGCATTCCCGATGCGCCCATCGAACACTCGACGATTCCGGCGCTGCGCGGCATGGCAGACCGTGGCGATTTCCTGCGCAACCTGGATGAACTTGTGGCGTTCACCGCGCGGGAGATTCCAGCCTCCGACGCCTTGCTGCTGTTTCCCGGCGAAGACCCCTTCTATTACGCGACCGGGCGCACGCCGCAGTTTCCCGTGCTGCTGTTCGACATCACCACCGACCCGTTCTCACCGGCTGAACTCTTCGCCGAAGCGCGGCGTCGCAACGTGCGCTGGGTCATCGTCAAGCGGGCCACGCAGATCAATACCGACCCCATGCCACAGAGTGAACAGACGCTGGGCATGGTCGCGCAGCAGTTCATGCTGTATCGCCGCCTCAACGGGTATGACATCTATCGCCGGCCGTGACGATAAATCCAAGCTCCGCAACAAACACAAAGAGCCGCTCGCGGGGTGCGAGCGGCTCTTTGCATGGACTATTTGGGCGGGGCCGGCGTAAACACTTCGCGCTTGCGGCCGGGTTCCGGTTTAGGTTTCGGTTTGGGCGCTTTCTTGACTTCCTTCTTGCCTTTGTCTTTGCTTCCCATGCGAGCAAGCATGACATAAAAGGGGTTCCGCGGAAAAGATGAAACCCCGGTCAGCCCTCAGATCAGGCATCAAGAAAGACTACTGTTTTGTGGCCGAACCGCTGGACTCGTGCGCCAGGTGCTGGTAGTTGAGAATCGCGTTGAATACCAGGGCATAGGTGCCGATGGTCTCGCCGCGATAGATCGGGTTGTTGGCGAAGAGCAGCACGTTGCCCTCGCCCAGATGCGCGTCAACGACGATGGCACGTTCCGCGATGGAGGAACTCTTGTCGAGCAGTCCGGAGAGCAGCATCGATTTCCCATCGGTAAATCGCAGGATCACGTCCGGCCGGTACTGCGCGGGAATAACGGCGGGATTGTTGCGCGTCTGCTCTTCATTGAGTTTGCGCGGCTGCCACGGCTGCTGCTTTTCGAGCGGCTCGGCCTCGGTGATCTTGCGCGCCTGCGGCTCATCATTTTCTTCCGCGGTGCCGCGGCCGGTCGGCCTTTCCGCATAGGGATCCATCAGCACGCGGCCGCCGGAGCGCCCCACCGTGTTGCTGACATTGAAGGCCATGCCGCTCGCGCTCATCACCGGTACGTTGAGGTCATAGCCATTGGCGACCGGATGGTCGCGCGCGACGAAGACTGCGTTGAGCACGGAGCCCACCACCCGCGCATCGCCCGCTGCGGCAACGCTGACTCCCGGCGCGAGGCCGGTGTCGATAGCGAACTGCGCCGTATCTTCGCAGGTGATCAGCAGGCCGCCGCGCTCGACGAAGGTTCTGAGGTGTTCGAGGCCCTCATAGCCCAGGCCGCCGCGAATATCCCCGGTCGAGTCGATGCGGCCGAGATTCGGTGTCAGCTCCGTCTTCTGCCAGGGCATGGCGTTGCCCCATTTGGGGGTGCCGTTGAGGATGTCCTGCGCCGAGGCGCGGCTCACCGGGGCAAACACGATCACGTCGTACTTTGATCGCAGGTCGTTTTCCTTAGCCGCTGTCTGGGTGCTGATGTAGTCAAACGGCACGCCCGCGGTATCAAACGCATAGCGCCACCAGCCCTCGGTCTGGGTGGCCAGCCAGGTGTGCATGAAAGCAATGCGGGGAGCGGTGACCGCATGCATCGGCACTGAGGGAGCGGCGGTCAGATGGGTGCCGTCGAGCGCCAGGTCGCGCAGCGCGGTTTTGGCCGCATCCTCGGAGACGCCGTTGATCAGCAGCGATCCCGCAGCGAAATGGTGCCCTTCGGCATCGAAGGGTTTGGCCGCTTCCTGAACGTTGGCCCCTTTGAGCCGGTACAAGAGCGCCAGCAGCGTGGTCTGTCCCGTGTTCGCCACCGCAAGCACCGGGCCTGAGCCTTCCATCTTGCCGCTCAGCGATGCAGGATCGTCCAACGGCGTCATCGGCGCTTTCAAAATCGCAGCGTCCACAACCCGCGTCACTTTCAGATTGAACAACTCGCTGAACGACCATCCGGTATCGTCGTAAGGGTGCTTTTGCGGGTCATCGGGCGCCCAGTACTGGCGGTCGAGCAGGGCATCGGCAACGTGCGAAAACGGCTGATCCATGCGCACCACGAGGCTTCCCGCGGCAAAGGTCTCCGGCCGGGGCTTGTCGGTGCGCTTTTCGCCGGGCACATCGCAGGTGGCCGCGGCTGACAACTGCTGAATCTCAACGTGCTGCCGCTTCAGCGCCTTGACCAGCTCGACGACGCGATTCATTTCATCGGGGCCGGCTGCGATGACATAGGCGGAGGGGCCCGCGAGGGTCGGCTTCTCAATGGCGCGCTTGCTCTTGAGGTAGTAGTTCTCAACAAAGTGGCGCGTGTTGCGCGAGAAGTAGGAGATGGTCGAGAGCAGCGCGCTCTCTTCGTAGTTGTTGTTGTCGCGCTGCGACCACGTGACGACGGGCAGGGGCGGATTCTGCCGGTACCAGGTCCGGGAATATTCCTCGGGGCTGAGAATGCGCTTTTCGGTGTCGGCGCCGCCGTTGCCAAAGGTCTCGTAAAGGCGGCTGATGCCGTTGTGCATCGCGGCCAGGAACATCAGGTAGCCGGGGCTCCAGGTGTCGAAGTCGCCGTGGGTGAAGACGCCGGGCATGCCGAAGCTCTGCATCTGCGCCACGTTGTTCCAGCCCAGCTCGGCCCATTCATCGGCCAGCGTCGGATCGACCCAGGCGTTGTAGGGGCCGTCGCCGACCGTGTTGTCGTAGAGGAAGGGAACCGATTCGTGCAGATCGTGCAGCACCTGCGCGTGCCAGTCAATATAGGTGTCGAGCACGTTGCGGGTCAGGTCGAGGGTCATGCCCATGGCGTCGCGATTGTTGTCGTGGGCCACGTAGTGGCCCCAGTAGAGCAGGCGCGGCCAGTCTTTGCCGGGATTGGCCTTGTGCCACTTGTAGATGTCGACCATACGGTCGCGGCCGTCCACTTCGACCACCGGGGTGATGAGCACGATCATGTGCGAGCGGATGTACTTGATGTACGGGGCGTCGTCGACGGCGAGGCGATAGGCCATCTCCATCAGCGCCGTCGGCGCCCCGGTCTCAGGCGAGTGAATGGTGCCGGTGATGTAGTAGACCGGGTAGGAGTGATCGATCAGATCGCGGGCCTTGGCGTCGTCGAAGTTGATGGTCCGCGGGTCGCCGAGCTTGGCCAGCCGGGCCTTGTTCTCGTTGGCCTGCGCCAGCAGGTCCGGGTCGGCGATGGCTGCCGCGATCATCTCGCGGCCCTCTTCCGTATGGCCGATGGTGAACACTTTCACGCGCGGGCTTGACGCTTCGAGCATGCGGAAGTACTTGTAGACGTCCTCCGCGTAGGGCAGCATGTCGGGCGCGCCCGAGACGTCGCCCAGCACCTTGGCCGGGGTGGGTACGGTCTTCGATGCGGGCAGATAATCCACCAGCGGCGAGAGGAAAGACGGATCGGTCGTGTACTTCTTGATGTGGTCGGTATAGCTCTGGTCGATGGGCTGGTTGGGATCGCGGGCATAGTTGCTGTCCAGCGACGGTATCTGCGCGGACAACGCTGCGCCGGATAAGGCGAAAAGGGCAAGAGCCAGCTTCCAGGGTCGCATAAGCCTCTGATTGACAGGGAGTCTCTTCGAGAGCCGAAGATCGTGATCGACGTACGTGCACGAATAGGAACCACGTTACACGGGCGATGCCGCGGTTTTCAAATGCGAATTGGCCGGCCACTCGCGCAGTATGATTTCCGCATGGTCTTTGCCAGGCGGCTTCGCGATGGGGTTCGGCGCGGAGAGATTACCTCAAGTGTCAGAATATGGATGCAGCCGCGGGTCAGAGTCGGCGCCCGGTACCGCATGGAAGAAGGCGCGATCGAGGTGGACTCGATCGAGCAGATTGGTTTTCCGGATATCACGCCGGAGCTGGCGCGGGAGTCGGGCTTCCTGGGCGTTCTCGATCTGCTCAAGGTGGCAAAGCACGGCAAAGGGCAGAATGTTTACCTGATCCGCTTCCACTATCTGCCCCATCTTCCCGAGAGATAAATCGGGACGGGCCGGATCGGGAACAGAGGATTTATCCCAATGAGAATAGCCGCGATCGCCGCGATATTTTCGCTCCTGCCCGCAACCCTCGCAACCCCTCCGCGTTCTGTCCTTCCGGTAAAGAAAGTATCCATTCCTGTCGGGCGCGGTCCTAAGTGGATCACCGTAGCCGATATCAACCACGACCACAATCCAGACCTCCTCGTCGCTAACGGAGACGAGGGGACGATCACCGTGCTGCTCGGAGATGGCAAAGGCGCATTTCGTCCTTCCCCTGGCTCGCCATTCGCCGCGGGGCATCTTCCCAACGATATTGCGGTGGCCGATATGAACGGCGACGGGAACCCGGACCTGGTGATTGCCAATCATCAGTCGCCTGACATCACGATTCTTCTGGGGGACGGCGCAGGCGGATTCCGTTCCGCACCTGGGTCGCCGGTCGATGTGCACTCCAACCCCCACCCGCACGGCGTCGCCATCGGCGATTTCAACGGCGATGGCAAGCTCGATGTCGTTACCGACAGTTGGGGCGAGAACAAAATTGAACTGCTTCCGGGGGATGGGACCGGCCGCATCCGGACGCCGGGCCGTTACTTTGCCGTCGGGCACCGCCCCTACGAACGCCTGCGCTCCGCCGACTTTAATCACGACGGCCATCCCGATGTGGTCACTACCAACCTCGATGACGGAACCGTCTCCATTCTGCTGGGCGATGGCAGAGGCGGCTTCCGCGATGCTCCCGGCTCCCCCTTTCCCGCGGGCGCCAAACCCTGGCAGGTGGCCGTGGAGGACATGAACGGCGATGGCAATCCCGACTTGATCGTCATTCCCTACCAGCGCGATATCGCCTCGCCGCAGGAGAACACGGTCACTGTGCTGCTGGGGGATGGGAAGGGTGCGTTCAAACCCATGGCCGGGCCGGCCCTCTCCCTGGAAGGATGTCGCGGGGCCAACGGCGTTGCGGCTGGGGATCTGCATGGCGACGGCAGGCACAGCATCGTCGTGACCTGCGCCGAAAGCAGAAACCTGATGCTCTTTGAGCGCGGGGGCGACCAGGGGATGTCCGTGAGTTCTATTCCGTCTGGCGGCGGTTGGGGCGGTGTCGCCGTGTCCCGGCTGACCAGCGATCGGCGCGCCGCCATCATCACCGCCGATAATGACGCCGGCACGATCACGATTTATCTTCCGGACTGAGCTTCCTCAGCTTTCAAAGGGAACTAAAAAATGTATGCCATCCGAGCGTGGCGCTGCGATGGTGGACCGCATCCGGCCGGCGATTCTAAGATGCCCTTAATGGCTTCCCAGCACCAGCAGTACCGGCGCGCCCGTTGCGACATGAGAGCCGCGGTGCTGGTCTTTCTGGCCGCGACGCTGTTTGCGGGCAGAGCCCTGGCCCAGGCTGACGAGAAGGAGCCGATAGCCATTGTTGAAATCGGCGCCGCCGGGGAATGGGCTTTGACCCACGGCGCTCCAGCCTACGGGCCCAGCCTCGCCGTCGAGGTGACGCCCATCCCCGAGTGGTTGGAGATCGAAGCCGGAGTGACACCGTTTTTCAGTCGCGGCCAGACCGAGTGGGATAGCGATCTTCTCTTCAAGAAACCCTATACCCTCTCCAGGAAGACGGAATTCATGTTTGGAGCAGGCCCGGAGTGGGGGCACACCATCAGCCGCGGCAATGTTACCAACTCCATTGCCGGAGAAGCTGCTCTTGACCTGATGTTCTGGCCGTGGCCGAAGCGGCGGTTCGGCTGGTACGCGGAACCGAGTTACAGCTATAGCTTCAGCAGCGGCCACGAGCAATCCGCGAGTATGACGGTGGGGCTGCTGATCTCCATCCGTTGATGGGCGGTTGCTGCGTAGACAAAAAATGCGCGCCGATCTGATGAGAAATCGGCGCGCACGTTATTGCAATAATTCAACTTACATGCCGGAGCGGTTGACCATCACCTGCTGCGGGGCATCGATCTTGTCGCCGATGCCATTTACCTTCAACTTCAGGTTGGCAACCTCGGGCTTGCCTTTGAGCGGCGAGTTGAAGCTCAGCTCGTACTGGTTCTGGAGCCGGCGATCGAGGTCCTTGAAGTAGGGCTGGAACGAGACTGGGTCGCCGTAGCCTTCCCAGTAGCTGTTTCCGCCCGTCGCCTCGGTGACCAGCAGGAGCAGGTTCTGCCCCGCGTCCGTACCCCACATGCTGCGGGCGAAGCGGCCGCGATCCTGCCAGTAGATCGAGTAGACCACCAGGTGCGCGCGTACCGCGTCCGTGATCGCGGCCTGTACATAAGGATCTTCGGGGTCATAGCGAGGGCTGTAGTTATCCACGCCATCGCTGATCATCACCACTTCGCGGCGCGCGGCGCGATCGTTCGAGGGCCAGTGCTGGGCCAGGTCAGACAGGCAGAAGTAGGGGCTGGCACTGATACCGGCCACGCCGGAAGGAAGGTGCACGCCGCGAGCTGCCTGAGCGTGATCGGTGGTCAGGGGCCCGGAGAAGACAGCGCGTCCGTTCTCCATGTAGGCCACGGCGACCTTCGAGCCGGCCGGAAGGGTCTTCACGAAATCCCCGATCTCGCTCAACTGGGTGCCCATGCTGGCGCGGGCCGCGCTGTCGATCAGCACCACCAGTTCGAGATTGTCGTTCTGGCCCCGGAGCGGGATCCAGTTGGTGATGGTGGAAGTCTTTCCGTTGACCTTCAGGGTCAGGTTCTGCTGGGCCACGTCGCCAGGCTGCTGGTTGTCATGGGCGGGAAGGACCGTGACTACCGCCTGCGCGTTGCCTTCGCCCTCATTCTGCGCGATCGCCGGCGCCGCCATCATCAGTGTCCCGGCAACCAAACTCATTGCTGCTGCAAGTTGCTTCATCTCTGTTGCTCCTTTTGTTGAGGCGTCCGTCTAGCCGCGTTCAGTGCGCCGGCCTCCTGCCTCGGACCAAATCCGTTCCGTCTACTTGAACCCGGATCCGGTGAAAATGTTGTTTGGTGAGCCGAAAATCAATCCTTTAACCGTTCTGCGCGATTTCGGCTCACCACGCACTTGTTTGACGCGGTTACGAGGGAAATCGGTTCATCCCCCTGGTCGCGCTGTCCCCGAACCAGCGCATTCCTGTTGCATTCGAGAGCCCATTTCGATATGATTCAAAGACGTGTCCGGACGCGAATCCGGACCGTCAATAGCACCACGGCTTATGGCTCCGGAAAGTGAGACGAGGCGACGAAAGTTGCCCCTCCGGCCGGGGTCCCCGATTCGGGGCTGGCATGAGCGGTGGGAGACGAGGGATGGATGAGAAAAGCCAGCAAGAATATTACGAAGGCGCGCGCCGCTGTCACCCAGCCGGCCTACCCGCTGCCCGAGGCAGTCGGGCTTCTGCAAAAGGTCAAGTACGCCAAGTTCGACGAAACCGTCGACCTGACTCTGCGTCTGGGCGTGGATACGCGTCATGCCGACCAGATGGTTCGCGGAACGGTGGTTTTGCCGCACGGCCTGGGCAAGTCGAAGACCGTGGCCGTGATCGCCTCCGGCGACCGCCAGAAGGAAGCGCAGGAAGCCGGCGCCGACTTCGTGGGCGGCGAAGAGATGGTGGAGAAGATCCAGAAGGAAAACTGGACCGCGTTTGACGCGCTGATCGCCACGCCCGACATGATGAAGGTGGTCGGCCGCCTGGGCAAGGTGCTCGGTCCCAAGGGCCTGATGCCTAACCCCAAGACCGGAACCGTGACCCTGGATGTGGCCTCGGCGGTCAAGGAGATCAAGGCCGGCAAGGTGGAGTTTCGCGCCGACAAGACCAGCCTGGTGCACGTACCGGTGGGCAAGCTGAGTTTTCCGCCGCAGAAGCTGGTAGAGAACGCCACCACGGTCATCACCTCGATCGTGCGCGCCAAGCCTTCAGCGGCCAAGGGCAAATACATCAAGAGCCTGACGCTGAGCTCGACGATGGGCCCCGGGGTGCCGCTGGATTCAGCAGTCGCCGACGCGGCGGGCAAGCACTAAGAGGCAGGGATCAGGGGTCAGGGGTCAGGGATCAGATGGTTTGACCCAGTTCCTGTCGTGCTCTGGTCTGACGGTTTAGACAAGATTTGCAAAGGGCGCACGGATGGCGCCCGAGGGAATCAGGAGAATCGAGCCAGATCGGGTTCTGAGTACTGAGCCCTGATCTCTGATCCCTGACCCCTGTCGTAGCGGAGCGAAGACAATGGCGATTTCAAGAGGAAAGAAGCAAGAGAAGGTTCAGCTGCTGGCCAAGGAGCTGGAAACCTCGACAACGGCGATCATCGGCACCTTTGCCAAGCTGACCGTGGCGCAGGATTTTGCGCTGCGCAAGGTGGTGCGCGAGGCGGGCGGCAAGTATCGCGTGGTCAAGAACAAGCTGGCCGCGATCTCCGGCGAAGGCACCAAGGTAGAGGGCGCGCTCAAGGGGCTCAAGGGTGTGAGCTCGGTGGCGTTCACCGCCGGGCGACCCGGTGGCGCTGGCCAAGGGCTTTGCCAAGTGGGTTGGCGAGAACGCAGAGTTCCACTTCAAGCTGGGCATCGTCGACGGCAAGCTGCTGAACGTGGAAGAGGTCAAGTCGCTCGCGACCATGCCGGGCAAGGAAGAGATCTTTGCCAAGCTCCTGTTCCTCATCAATGCGCCGGCACAGCGCCTGGCGACGGTGTTGAATGCCACTGGCCGCGATCTGGCCGTGGTCCTGGGTCAGGGTGTGGAGAAAGAGAAGTTCGCCGCAGCTCCCCTGGCGGCAGGCAAGGCGCCGGCCGTAGCGGAAGCGCCTGCAGCGGAAGCACCGGCTCCGGCAGCGGAAGCGCCTGCTCCCGTGGCTGAAGCGACGGCTCCGGTGGCGGACCCTGCCCCCGTAGCTGAAGCCGCACCCGCGCCGGTCGCGGAGGCGCCGGTGCCGGCGGCGGAAGCTCCGGCAGCCGAGGCTCCGGCCGCGGCGGCAGAAACGGAAGCTCCCCCGGCAGCCGCAGAGGGCGAGCCTCCTGCGCCGGGCAGCGAAGTTTAGGTTCAGAGTTTAGGGTCGAGGCCCAACGGAGAGTGCGCTGGTCTGGGCGCATCGGAAACTTTCCGCCGGATGGGCGGCCCGGGTAACAACAAATTTCAAACGGTTCTGATTGGAGAAAACAATGGCGGATCTCGCACAGTTGGAAGAACAGATTGTCAGCCTGAGCCTGCTCGAAGCGGCGGCTCTGGTAAAGAAGCTCGAAGAGCGGCTTGGCGTTTCGGCAGCGGCAGCGGCCCCGGTTGCGGTGGCTGGCGGCGGCGCGGGCGCGGCGGCTCCGGCGGTTGAGGAGAAGACCGAGTTCCAGGTCATTCTCAAGGATGCCGGCGCCAACAAGATCAACACCATCAAGGCCGTTCGCGAAGTGACTTCGCTGGGCCTGAAGGAAGCCAAGGACCTGGTCGACGGCGCTCCCAAGGCGCTGAAGGAGAACGCGACCAAGGACGAGGCCGAGGCCATCAAGAAGAAGTTTGAAGGCGTGGCCACGGTCGAAATCAAGTAGATCAACCGAGTACGCTTGCCCACTTGCAAGCCCGGACTGAACGCGTTACGATAACAGTTGCGCGTCTTTCCGTCCCCTTCCGCTTGTCTAAAGGAAATGGGACGGGTCCGGGCTGCGCGTTTTGAGCGAGATGGCGGGTAGGTACGCAGGCATCAGTTGGCCGGAGTCAAGCCAAGCACTCCGGCGGCGGGCATCGCGAACGATTTAAGTGCCTCAGAGTCAATAGGTTGGGCGGAACTCTATTGACGTGGCGTTGGCTGGCGGGCGAAAGCGGCAGAAGCGAGCTTTGGGATCGGCGAGAGCAGGTATTGAGAATTCGAGTGGGAGCACTGGCAACCGGCCACGCTCGTGAGGGGTTGTGCCCTTGCGGGCTTTTCGTGTCTCCTGCTGTGGCAAAGAGGCCTTTTCAAGGCTGCCTTTGCCGTTAACGCACAGGAACCCTCATGGCAGTTTTGTGATCCTGCGCGTTTTCTGCTCTCAATTGTGCGCAGTCTAGCGCACTTTCCGAGTCCCCGGCAATGCCCCGTTGGTCAATTTTCGTCGCGACTTTGAAGAACGAGCTTGGCATGAACTACCCGGAATGCTTGCGTCCTGCGCAAGGCAGGCCGGCGCATTCGGGTGAGACTGGCTCTTCGCGGTGAGCCGGTCTGAATTATCGAATTTCTTACCGTAATCCGCTGGCGCCCCGAGACTCGGGCGCCGGCCCGGCCTGAGCCTCCCCCAGGGAGGCGCAGCGCCCGGAATCTCAGAGCCTCAGGAGTGAAGCATGCCCAACGAAAAGCGCGCGATTCGGAGCCGGCTTGATTTTTCAAAGATTCCCACAGCAACCCAGATTCCTAACCTGATTGAAGTCCAGCGCCGTTCCTACGAGCGTTTTCTGCAGATGGACAAGCTGCCCAACGAGCGCGATGACTCGGGGCTGCAGTCCGTGTTTGTCTCGGTTTTCCCCATCAGCGACTTCCGTGGCATTTCGCAACTCGACTTTGTCGACTTTTCCATCGGCAACTGGGAGTGCAAGTGCGGCCACCTGAAGGGCCTGCATCACCTGCGCACCGCCTGCTCCAATTGCGGATCGATGGTCATCACCGACCCGTTCCTGCCCGGCGATGTGCTCTGCCCCAAGTGCGGCCACTACAACAAGAACACCCCCGACTTCTGCAACAAGTGCGGCGACCCGGTCAGCCTGCAGTTGAAGTATGACCAGCAGGAGTGCGAAGAGCGCGGCATGACGTTCTCGGCGCCTCTCAAGGTCACGGTCCGCCTCACCATCTACGACAAGGACCCGGAGACCGGCAACAAGACCATCCGCGACATCAAGGAGCAGGAAGTCTTCTTCGGCGACATTCCGCTCATGACGCCCAACGGCACGTTCATTGTGAACGGCACCGAGCGCGTGATCGTTTCGCAGTTGCACCGTTCGCCCGGCGTCTTCTTTGAGACCGCCAACAACCGCACCTACTTCCTGGGCAAGATCATTCCCTATCGCGGTTCGTGGGTGGAGTTCGAGTACGACCAGAAGAACACGCTCTATGTCCGCATCGACCGCAAGCGCAAGTTTCTCGGTACCATCTTCCTGCGCGCGCTCGGCCTGCGTTCCGACGAGGAGATTCTCAAGACCTTCTACACCGTCGATCGCATGCATATAGCGGACGGCAAGCTGTTCTGGGCGGTAGGCCAGGACGGCAAGGTCGCCACGCACCTGGTCGGCGCCAAGCCGGCCCACGCCGTGCTGCATAACGGCGATGAGATCGCGCACTCCGGCCGCAAGGTCACGCAGCACACGCTCAAGGCCATTCGCGCCGCCGGCATCGATCGCGTGGAGATTGAATCCGCTGAACTCGATGGCGCACTGACCGCGGCCGACGTGGTCGATACCGCTACCGGCGAAGTGATTGTGGAGGCCAACGTCGAGCTCACCGCCGACCGCCTGCACAAGGTGCTGTCGTCGCGGCGCTACGAGCTTCGAGGTCTTCTTCCCGGAGCGCGACGACGTGGGCAACATCATCACCAACACCCTGCGCCGCGACTCGATCCGCAAGCCGGAAGAGGCGCTGATCGAGATCTACCGCAAGCTGCGTCCGGGCGATCCGCCGACGCTCGACACCGCGACCGCGCTCTTCGAAGGCATGTTCTTCGATGCGCGCAAGTACGACTTCTCGCGCGTGGGCCGGCTCAAGTTCAACATCAAGCTGTATGAGAACCAGGACGCCACGCATCTCGATCACCGCACCCTGACGCCCGAGGACTTTTACGCCACCATCCGCTACCTGCTCAAGCTGCGCAAGAACATCGGCATCGTCGACGACATCGATCATCTCGGCAACCGCCGTGTGAGGGCGGTCGGCGAGCTGATGGAAAACCAGTTCCGCATCGGGCTGGTGCGCATGGAGCGCGCCATCAAGGAAAAGATGAGCGTGTATCAGGAGCTCTCGACGGCCATGCCGCACGACCTGATCAACGCCAAGCCGGTGATGGCGGCGATCCGCGAGTTCTTCGGCTCCTCGCAGCTGTCGCAGTTCATGGATCAGACCAACCCGCTTTCGGAGATCACCCACAAGCGCCGCCTGTCGGCCCTTGGGCCGGGCGGTCTGTCGCGGGAACGCGCGGGCTTTGAAGTGCGCGACGTGCACCCCACCCACTACGGCCGCATCTGCCCGATTGAGACGCCGGAAGGCCCGAACATCGGCCTGATCAGCTCGCTGAGCTGCTTTGCGCGTATCAATGAATACGGCTTCATCGAGTCGCCCTATCGCAAGGTGAAGGACGCGCGCATCCTCGACTACGTTGAGATCACCAACGCCGGCGAAAGCGGCCTGCGCGTAGGCGATCACATCGAGAAGGAAGAGGCGGCGCGGCTCAACGCCAGCCTGAAGAAGGCCGGCAAGCGCGCCATCGATCACATCCCGTTCAGCTTTTACCTGTCGGCGTGGGAAGAGGACAAGCACACCATCGCGCAGGCCAACATCGAGTTCAACGAGGAAGGCGTGATCACCGAAGACCTGGTGAATGCGCGCCGGCAGGGCAACTTCGTGCTCGTCAATCGCGCCGAAGTGGACTACATCGACGTCTCGCCGAAGCAGCTCGTCTCGGTGGCCGCGTCGCTGGTGCCCTTCCTTGAGCACGACGACGCCAACCGCGCGCTGATGGGCGCCAACATGCAGCGCCAGTCGGTTCCGTTGCTGGTGGCCGAGGCTCCGCTGGTGGGCACCGGCATGGAAGGCGTGACCGCGCGCGACTCCGGCGCCGTGGTGCTGGCCAAGCGCAACGGCATCGTGGATTCGGTCGACTCCGAGCGCATCATCGTGCGCGTCGAGGGCGAACACCATCCCACGCAGTTGTCGCGTGAGGTCGGTTCCGACATCTACACGCTGATCAAGTTCAAGCGCTCGAACCAGAACACCTGCATCAACCAGAAGCCGGTGGTCCGCGAGGGCGACCGGGTGGTCAAGGGGCAGGTCATTGCCGACGGTCCGTGCACCGAGCAGGGCGAGCTGGCCCTGGGACGTAACGTGCTGGTCGCCTTCATGCCGTGGCGCGGTTACAACTTCGAAGACGCCATCCTCATCAGCGAAAAGCTGGTGCGCGAGGATTACTACACCTCGGTGCACATTGAGGAGTTCGAAATCGAAGCCCGCGACACCAAGCTCGGGCCGGAAGAGATCACGCGCGACATTCCCAACGTCAGTGAGCACGCACTGCGCGATCTGGACGAGAGCGGAGTGATCCGCATCGGCGCCCAGATCAAGCACGGCGACATCCTGGTCGGCAAGGTCACGCCCAAGGGCGAGACCCAGCTGACTCCGGAAGAGAAGCTGCTGCGCGCCATCTTCGGTGAAAAGGCCGGCGATGTCCGCGACGCTTCGCTCACCTGCCCTCCCGGCATCGAAGGCACGGTGGTGGACGTCCGCATCTTCAGCCGCAAGGGACAGGAGAAGGACGAGCGCGCCAAGCTGATCGAAGCCGATTACGTGGCCAAGCTGGAAAAGAACCTGGGCGACGAAATCCGCATTTTGACCGACGAGCGGTTGAAGCGTCTCGAAGGCATTCTGGGCGGCAAGGAAGTGCTGGCCGACCTGCACGACGAGCGCACCAACAAGCGCCTTCTCACCAAGGGCGCGCTGCTCGATCGCGAGACCATCGAGCGCATCTCGACCAAGAACCTCAAGCGCATCCGCTACAACGACAAGGATCCCCGCGTCAACGAGCAGATCGATGAGATCGAGGAGATGACTTCGCGGCAGATCGAAGTGCTGCGCAAGATCACCAACGAGAAGATCGGCAAGCTGCAGAAGGGCGACGAACTGCCTCCCGGCGTGATCAAGCTGGTCAAGGTATACGTGGCCATGAAGCGCAAGCTGTCGGTGGGCGACAAGATGGCCGGCCGGCACGGCAACAAGGGCGTGATCGCGCGCATTCTTCCTGAAGAAGACATGCCGTATCTGCCCGATGGCACTCCGGTTGAGATCGTTCTGAACCCGCTCGGCGTTCCTTCGCGTATGAACGTCGGACAGATTCTGGAGACGCACCTGGGCTGGGCCGCACATGCGCTGGGCGCCAAGATTGCCGCATTGATCAAGGCCAACAGCGATGTCGAGGCCACGCGCGAACTGATGAAGAAAGAGTTCGCCGGGAACCGCGACGCTGCGCCAGCTGCTGGAACTCGATGACGAGATGCTGCTTCGCGTCGGCGCCGGCATGAAGCGCGGCATCTGGTTCGGTACCGCGGTGTTCGACGGCGCGCAGGAAGAGCGAGATCAAGGCGCTGCTGGCTTCGGCCGGTCTGCCTTCATCCGGCAAGACGGCGCTCTACGACGGCATGACCGGCGAACAGTTTGAACAGCCGGTCACCGTGGGCTACATCTACATGCTCAAGCTGTCGCACCTGGTCGACGACAAGATTCACGCTCGTTCGATCGGACCGTACTCGCTCATCACCCAGCAGCCGCTGGGCGGCAAGGCGCAGTTCGGCGGACAGCGCT
Source organism: uncultured Acidobacteriaceae bacterium (assembly GCA_963737665.1). Taxonomy (GTDB): domain Bacteria; phylum Acidobacteriota; class Terriglobia; order Terriglobales; family Acidobacteriaceae; genus Telmatobacter. The sequence goes on along the minus strand of CAVTTW010000005.1, from coordinate 391,669 downwards.
TCGGCGAGATGGAAGTGTGGGCTCTGGAAGCGTACGGCGCCGCCTACATCCTGCAGGAACTGCTCACCGCGAAGTCCGACGACGTCTACGGCCGCACCAAGATTTACGAGGCCATCGTCAAGGGCGAAGCGGCCATCGAGCCGGGCGTGCCGGAGTCGTTCAACGTGCTGATTCGCGAATTGCAGTCGCTGTGCCTGGATGTGGAACTGATCAAGCGTGCGGACCTCATCAAAAAGGTGCCCGTGCCGGAAGTTGCGGCAGTAGCCGACTAGCTGACAGCTGTCAGCTCACAGCTTTCAGTTTGATCGTGGCGCTCGCCGTCCCCGGTCAGGCACGAAGGGCTGAAAGCTGACGGCTGATAGCTGAAAGCTCGGAAGCTTTTGTTCAGGGTCCTTCTTGAAAGCGGTAACCACCGCTTCCCGGGAAGGAAGAGTCCTCTAGGAATCCCGGGAAAAGCCGCGGCAGTGCTGCAAGGCCCGCCAAGGAGGGTCACCTTGTTCCGTTCGAACCCATTTGAGCTCACCAGCCCTATTACCGACTTTGACGCCATCCGCATCATGCTTGCTTCCCCGGAGAAGATCCGCAGCTGGTCGCATGGCGAGGTAACCAAGCCGGAAACCATCAACTACCGCACCTTCAAGCCGGAGCGGGACGGCCTGTTCTGCGCCCGCATCTTCGGACCGGTCACCGACTGGGAGTGCCTCTGCGGCAAGTACAAGCGCATGAAGCACCGCGGCGTGATCTGCGACAAGTGCGGCGTCGAAGTGACGGTCAGCAAGGTGCGCCGCGAGCGCATGGGCCACATCGAGCTGGCTTCGCCCTGCTCGCATGTCTGGTTCTTCAAGGGCCTGCCTTCGCGTATCGGCCACCTGCTCGATATCTCGCTGCGCGACCTGGAAAGCATTCTCTACTTCGAGTCGTATGTCGTGGTCGATCCGGGCGACGCGCCGGTGAACGAGCGCGAGATCATCAAGGACGAAAACAAGTTCCGCGAACTCGATCAGCAGTTCCGCCCCTCCGGCTTCAAGGCCATGATGGGCGCCGAAGCCATCAAGGAACTGCTCAAGCGCGTCCAGGTCGACGAGCTGGCCATCGAGCTGCGCGAGCGCATGAAGACCGAGACCTCCGCGCAGAAGAAGATCAAGTACGCCAAGCGCCTGAAGGTTGTCGAGGCATTCCGCAAGAGCTCCAACAAGCCGCAGTGGATGATTCTCGATGTGCTGCCGGTCATTCCTCCGGAGCTGCGCCCGCTGGTGCCGCTGGATGGCGGCCGCTTTGCCACGTCCGATTTGAACGACCTCTATCGCCGCGTCATCAACCGCAACAACCGGTTGAAGAAGCTGATGGACCTGCACGCTCCTGAAGTCATCGTGCGCAACGAAAAGCGCATGCTGCAGGAAGCCGTCGACGCGCTGTTTGATAACGGCCGCCGCGGCCGCGTGCTGCGTGGCGCCAACAACCGCCCGCTCAAGTCGCTCTCCGACACGCTCAAGGGCAAGCAGGGCCGCTTCCGCCAGAACCTGCTCGGCAAGCGCGTCGACTACTCCGGCCGTTCGGTCATCGTCGTCGGCCCCGAGCTCAAGCTGCACCAGTGCGGCCTGCCCAAGAAGATGGCGCTCGAGCTGTTCAAGCCCTTCATCTATCACCGCCTGGAACAGACCGGCCACTGCACCACCATCAAGCAGGCCAAGGAAATGGTGGAGATGCAGGAGCCGGTGGTGTGGGACATCCTTGAAGAAGTCATCAAGGATCACCCCGTGCTGCTGAACCGCGCTCCTACGCTTCACCGTCTGGGCATTCAGGCGTTTGAGCCGGTGCTCGTTGAAGGCAAGGCCATCAAGATTCACCCGCTGGTCTGCACCGCCTTCAACGCCGACTTCGACGGCGACCAGATGGCCGTGCACATTCCGCTGTCGCCTGAGGCGCAGATTGAAGCCAGCGTGCTGATGCTCGCTTCGCACAACATCCTTTCGCCGGCCTCCGGCCAGCCCATCACCGTGCCTACCCAGGACATGGTGCTCGGACTCTATTACCTGACCAAGGCCAAGAAGGGTGGCAAGGGCGAAGGCCGCGTGTTCGCCAACACCGAAGAGATCCTGATGGCTCTCGAAGCCAAGGAAGTGGAGACACTGTCGCCCATCCGCCTGCGCTACACGGGCAAGGTGCTCGACATGACCACGGCCTACGACGACCAGGATCTGACGCACACCGAAGCCGTCGACTTCAACAAGGAGTACATCTCCACCACCGTCGGCCGCGTGATCCTCAACGACGCGCTGCCCGCGGGCATGCCGTTCGTCAACGGCCTGCTGAAGAAGAAGGGCATCGGGCAGCTGGTCAACTACTGCAACCAGAACCTTGGCCTCGAAGTCACCGTGCGCATGCTCGACCGCATCAAGGAACTGGGCTTCCAGTACGCCACGCGTTCGGGCCTGTCTGTCGGTCTCGACGACATGGTCATTCCGGCCAGCAAATACACCACGGTTGACGAAGCCGACAAGAAGGTGATCGAAGTCCAGAAGCAGTACATGGACGGCGCCATCACCAACGGCGAGCGCTCCAACAAGGTCATCCAGATGTGGTCGGCGGTTACCGACAAGGTGGCCGACGAGATGTTCGGCAACATGAAGCGCGCGGACGACGAAGGCGCCATGAACCCGATCTACATCATGGCCGACTCCGGCGCCCGTGGTTCGAAGCAGCAGATTCGTCAGCTCTCCGGTATGCGCGGACTGATGGCCAAGCCTTCGGGCGAAGTCATCGAAACGCCCATCACGGCGAACTTCCGCGAAGGCCTCACGGTGCTCGAGTACTTCATCTCGACCCACGGCGCGCGCAAGGGCCTGGCCGATACGGCGCTCAAGACCGCCGACTCGGGCTACCTGACCCGCCGCCTCGTCGACGTGGCGCAGGACGTGATCGTGACCGAGTACGACTGCGGAACCGTCGAAGGCATTTACGTCGGCTCCATCGTCGAGTCGGGCGAGATCATCGAGCCGCTGCGCGACCGCATCATCGGCCGCGTGTCGCTCGAGAAGCATCAAGGACTACGACGGCAACGTGGTGATCGATGTCAACCAGCACATCGACGAAGACATCGCCTCCGCCATTCAGGGTGCGGGCGTGGAGCGCGTCAAGATCCGCTCCGTGCTTACCTGCGAATCGCGGCGCGGCGTCTGCGCGCTGTGCTACGGACGCAACCTCGGCTCCGGCCGCATGGTGGAACTCGGCGAGACCTGCGGCGTCATCGCTGCGCAGTCCATCGGCGAGCCCGGCACGCAGCTCACCATGCGTACCTTCCACGTCGGCGGCACGGCCAGCCGTGTGCAGGACAAGTCGCGCCTCGATGCCAAGAACAACGGCACCGTGCGCTTCATCAACCTGAACTACGTCGAGAGCAAGGACGGCACGCTGGTCGCCATGAACCGCTCCGGTTCGATCGCCATTGTGGACGACCGCGGCCGTGAGAAGGAGCGCTACCAGGTGGTCTATGGCGCGCGTCTCCGCGTCAAGGACGGCGAACACGTCAAGCTGGGCCAGCTGCTGGCCGAGTGGGATCCGTATACCTACTCGATCCTCACCGAAATCGGCGGCACGGTGCAGTTCAAGGACCTGCAGGAAGGCATCACCCTCAACGAAGAAGTCGACGAAGTCACCGGCCTCTCGCGCTGGGTGGTTGCCGACGCTCCCGATGAGAAGCGCCAGCCCGCATTCCTGGTCAAGAACGCCAAGGCGCACAAGCGGTACCTGCTGCCCCGCGGCGCTCACCTCATGATCCAGGACGGCGACGAAGTGGGTCCGGGCGATGTGCTCGCCAAGATTCCCAAGGAGTCGACGCGTACCAAGGACATCACCGGCGGTCTGCCCCGCGTGGTCGAACTGTTCGAAGCCCGCAAGCCGCGCGAAACCGCCATCATCAGCGAGATCGATGGTGTGGTCCGCTTCGGCGAAGTGGTCAAGGGACAGCGCAAGATCTACGTCACGGCCGACAACGGCGAGGAGAAGGAATACTCCGTGCCGCGCGGCATTCACGTCAACGTGCAGGAAGGCGAGCGTCTGCGTGCCGGCGATCCTCTGATGGATGGACCGCTGAACCCGCACGACATTCTCGACGTGCTCGGCGAAAAGGAACTGCAGGGCTACCTGGTGAACGAAATCCAGGAAGTCTACCGCCTGCAGGGCGTGGCCATCTCGGACAAGCACATCGAAGTGATTGTTCGCCAGATGCTGCGCTGGGTCCGCATCGACGAGGTGGGCGACTCCAACTTCCTGCTCGAACAGCAGGTCGACCGCTTCCGCTTCCGCGAGGAGAAGGAGCGCGTCGAGGCGCAGGGTGGCCGTCCGCCGCAAGGACGTCCGCTGCTGCTCGGCATCACCAAGGCGTCTCTCTCGACGGACAGCTTCATCTCCGCCGCCAGCTTCCAGGAGACGACCCGCGTGCTGACCGAAGCCAGCATCAACGGCGCTATCGACAACCTGCGCGGCCTGAAGGAGAACGTGATCGTCGGCCGCCTCATCCCCGCCGGCACGGGCCTCGAGTACTACCGCAACGTCCAGCTCTCTCCGGAACTGGAAGAAGCGGCAGCCCGCGTGCAGCAGGAGGTTTCGGCCGAGATCGAAGCCGCCGAGCGCGAACTGGAGCTCATGCGCCAGGAAGGCGAAGCCGAAGAGATGGCCGCCGAGTAGTTCCTGTCACTTCCCGACGAAGCCGGTCGCGTTGTTTGCGGCCGGCCAGGTCGAAGAACCGACATCTCAAGCTGTCTGTATCCCAAATTCGATCCAACTCATAAGCCCGGCGCAAGCCGGGCTTTTTTATGCTGCCTTCATTGTGGAAATAAGCCCTGCCACCGTCGCCGGCTCCCTTGTCTACATCCTTTCATTTGCCGGTCATCACCCCGCAATATCGTCCTGTTACGAATCGTCCAGCGGCGTGCCTGGTGTGTCCGTGGTCCGAAACAATCGCAGCGGTCTTTCCGTGCCAGCCGCAATTCCCCATTGGAGGTTCCCATGTCCGTACTCCCCAATTGCCGCTCTGTTGCCGGGGTAGCGCTGCTCGCCGCCTTCTGTGCCGCCAGCGCAAGCGCCCAGGAAAACCGCGAGATCAAGCACGTATTTGTCATCGCACTCGAGAATCACAACTGGACCCAGCCTGCCACGGTTCCGGGCGGAATCAACCAGATTTACCAGAACCCCAACGCGCCATTCATCAACAGCCTGGTGAACGGAACCGGGCAGGCGTTCATCAATGGGCAGGTGGTCAACATCAGCGAACACGTCTCCTACGCCACCGCGTATCACAACGTGCTTGCGACCCCGGGCGGGAACAACCCCCACATCCATCCTTCCGAGCCCAATTACCTCTGGTCGGAAGCCGGAACGAACTTTGGCGTGCTTAACGACAACGATCCCTTTATAAACCCCGGTGGAACCAACCAGAACACCACCCAGCACCTTACCGGGCTGCTCCAGCGGGCGGGAAGAACCTGGAAATCGTACCAGGAGGACATCGACCTGACCACCGACAGCAGCGGCCAGTTGATCGACCTTCCCTTGCCCCGCAGTCACTGGACTGTCCCCATCGCCAGCATCTCGGGAGTCTTTGATTCGGAGAGCCCGCTCAATGCCTACAACGACTCCCTGCAATACAACTACGCCGCCAAACACAACCCGCAGGTATTCTTCACCGACACCAACGGCGGAGATAATCCCACCACATCGAATCCGCTCAGGAGACACTACGCGCCCCTGCAGCAGCTGGCCTTCGACCTTGCCACCAACCAGGTAGCGGATTACAACTGGATCACGCCCGATCAGTACAACGAAATGCACAGCGGCCTGACGGGCGGCTTTGCCGGCCTGACCGGCGATGAAGCCAATATCAAAGCGGGCGATAACACCGTCAGCCGGCTGGTTCCGCTGATCATGGCCTCCGACGCCTACCAGGACAACGGCGTCATTATCCTATGGTGGGACGAAACCGAAAACGACGGCGAGCCCGGCGACAACCAGGATGATTTCACCCACACCCTGGGGGAGATCGTCATCTCCAACCTCGCTCACCAGAATGAAGGCGGGCTGCCCTACGCGAGCTCGATCAACTACACCCATTCTTCCGACCTGCGCACCATGCAGGAGATCTTTCACGTCGGACCGTTCCTGGGTGACGCGGTCAATGCCACCGACCTGTCCGACCTGTTCCAGCCGGGCGTGATTCCGTCGCGCCAGTAGCCCAGAGGCCCTGAATCAACATAGGCCCGGCGCAAGCCGGGCCTTCCCTGTCCCCGGCCTCATTCCCAGCAGCAGCGAGATCAGGCCTGTTCCCTGCAACGACTCTCGCCGCCCCCCTTACCCAAGGCATGTTTCGCCCCCTTCGCCCTTGCCATTATCATGGGAAGGAGCGTGATCGTCTGATGTCGCTTCCCCGAAAGGAAATCTGTGTCCACCAGTGAATACAAGTCCCGCGTTCTGATCGTTGACGATGAAAAGACCATAGCTGACACGCTTGCTATGGTATTCAAGATCAAGGGCCATGAGGCCATGGCCGCCTACAGCGCCGAGAGCGCCGTCGCCGCCATCGAGAGCTTTGAGCCGGATGTCGTGCTCAGTGACGTCATCATGGGCAAGATGACCGGAGTCGACCTGGCCATCTATCTCTCCAAGGCCCGGCCCGACTGCAAGGTGATCCTCTTCTCGGGCCAGACCGACACCGCCAACCTGCTGTCCGAGGCCAACCGGAAAGGCCACGCCTTCCGCCTGCTGGCCAAGCCGATTCATCCCGAAAAGCTGCTTGAAGATATCGGCATCAGTCATTAGGCAGAAGAAGTTGGCCGGGTGGAAGGAAGGGCGGCAGGACGGTGTTCGCAGACATCGCGCAACTTGCCACGGGGGCGCTCGATCGCATAGCAGTGACGAATGCGCCTCGGCTGCAATCGTGCTTTTGCTACGATAGAAGCAAGCCTTCCTGAAGCTGACTCCGCAATGCCGAAAAAACCTGCCGCAGAATCCGCCGCACGCACCCGTGACGTAGCCAAGCCGCCCATCCTCATGGAGCGGACGCAGCCGGTGATCGAGCGGCTGTCAGCCGCGCTCGGCGAGCCCGTCTTTACCTACTGGAACTCCACCAAGGGCGCCATCTGCCAGAACGACGTAGCCGGCCTCTATGCCCTGCTGCGCTCGACCGGCAAGCTCGACCGCCTGTCGCTGTTCATGAAGTCCGACGGCGGTTCGGGCCAGGCTGCGCTGCGCATGGTCAACCTGCTGCGCCGCTATGTCAAGCACCTCACCGTGCTCGCCCCGCTCGAATGCCAGTCCGCCGCCACCATGCTGGCCCTCGGCGCCGATCGCATCCTCATGGGCCCGCTGGCCCATCTTTCCGCCGTCGACACCTCGCTGACCCACGACCTTTCCCCGATCGATCGCGACAACGACCGCGTCAGCGTCAGCAACGATGAACTGCTGCGCGTGATCCGCCTCTGGACCGAGCAGGCCAAGGACTCGACCGCCAATCCCTACGAAGCGCTGTTTCCCTACGTCCACCCCCTGGTGATCGGCGCGGTCGACCGCTCCAGCGCGCTCTCCACGCGCATCTGCGAAGAGATCCTTTCCTACCACATGCAGGACGCGGAGCGCGCCCGCGAGATCTCCAACATCCTCAACTCCGGCTATCCGTCGCACAACTACCCCATCACCCTGCGCGAGGCCAGCCGCATCGGCCTCAACGTCGAGCCCATGGAGGATTGCGTGAACGGCCTGCTCTTTGAACTGAACGAGATCTATTCCGAGATGGGTCAGAGCGCGACGACAGATTTCGACGAGAAGAACTCGCACGACAACAGCATCCTCAACGTGCTTGAGTCAAACGGCCTGCTTATCTACTTCCAGCTCGACAAGGACTGGCACTATCGCAGTGAAGAACGGCGCTGGGTCGCGCTCAACGACAAGAGCAGCTGGCGCCGCGCCGAGATGGTCAAGGGCAAGGTGGCCATCTCGCAGTTGCATGTCCGCTGAGGCGACGCGGTAACGCCCGGCATCTGATTTGACCGGCTAGTTTTTCAGTGGCGCGCGCAGGCGCGGTGCGGTGCGCCGTGCATCCTTGAAGGCGTACATGGCGAGGTCGGCGGCCTTGAGAAGGTCGTCTCGCGTGGTTCCATCGTGAGGACAGGTTGCCACCCCGAAGCTGGCCGAGCCGAACAGCCGCTCGCCGTCCAGTTCAAATGGAGCGTCAAAGCAATGGTTGAGCCGGAGAGCAATCTCCGCAGCACTTTCGACGCTGGCAATTCTCGTGACCAGCACCGCGAACTCGTCGCCTCCAATGCGCGCCAGCATGTCGCCAGGCCGGATCTGGCGTTTCATGCGAGAGACCGCTTCCCGCAGGTAGAGATCTCCCACGTAATGCCCATGGCAGTCGTTGATCTGCTTGAAGGCGTCAAGGTCGATGTAGATCAGGCCAAAGCTGAAAGTTCCGGATTTTGACAGCTCTATGAGCTGGTCGAGGCGTTTTTCCAGAGAGAAGCGATTGTGAATGTCGGTGAGCAGATCGAACTCCGATCGATGACGCAGGTCGGCGTGCAGACGGTCGGTTTCAATTGCCAGCACCGCCAGCCCGACGGCCGTGGCCAGGATCTTGTGGTCCAGCGCCTCGATCTTTGGGGAGAGCGGGGCAACGAAGATGGTCCCCAGCCGCGTGCCGGCGCGCGAAGCGAGGGGATACTCGATCACCCGCAGGGTGCTGGAGGCGGCCGGCCGGCTGCCCGCCCGCGTACCGTCGTCAAGCTCGCACCAGCAGGGCGCTCCGCCCAGCCTGAAGGAGACCAGCTGAACAATCTTGCCCAGAATCTCGACCAGCGGTCGGGAACTGTTGATGTCTTCGAGGACCTCGCCGCGCCGTTGTTCGACGCTGGCCAACTCGGCAGAGCGGCGACGCAGGCGCCGCTCAATGGCCCATCCTCTGCCGCCAATCACCACCAGGGCCATGAGGAGAATGCCGGCGAGCAGACTGAGATTGCGCACATTCAACGGCGAGGGACCGGCCACCAGAGCAACATCATCGGATGATCGCAGCAGGATGCTGAACGCCTGCGGTCCATCATACTGATCGCCGCGGTCGAGGACGCAGATGCCGGTGATGCGCACCTGGGACCCCACGGCAAGCTGCTTCATCGGGGGCGGGGTGTCCTGGATGGTCCTGTCCGGATGCCGATAGATCGCGGAAAACAGGTGGCGTCCCGAAACCACCACGTATTCGTCCTGCGCCGACTGTCGCAGAGATATCAACAGGCGCCCTTCGATCGAGACCAGCTCCAATGCATACGAGCCGTCGGTCAGATTCCGCGCGGTCACGGGCAACGGCAAGACACGGGAACTCACGCCGCTGGCCTCGATCTCGCCCCGGTTGAGCACAATTGAGCCGTTGTCAACTCCTGGAAATCCGGAGGCGCTGGCCCGCTCGCCGAGCCGCAACGGCTCTTCAAACCGGGTGTTGATCCAGATGCTTTTGGAACCGTCCTGCAGTACCACTGCGGAGCCCGGCTGGTAGTACGTGATCGTGCCGCCGACCCGCACTCTCGTAGTACGGTCCTGCACATTGGTTGCCCCGAGAATCTCATCGATGGGAGTCAGCGGGAGAGACGCAGGGCTCGAAGATGCGCGTTTCACAACCTTGACGTCTGCCACCGTCGGAACCTCCAGCAGGATTCCCGCCAGTTGCATCTTGCTGTCAAATTTTCCGGCCACCGCCCCGGTGACCTCGACCTCCGCATCCAGCAGGTCGCCGAGGCTCCCCGCTCCTCCTTCCGCGACCTGCGCATCGACGTAGCCGCCGTCCATGAGCAGTTCAAGATACAGGAAGCTCACCCCTCCGCTGGACGCCGCATTCATGCCCCGGACTACAGCGTGCGCGGTGACTCTCCGCGAGTCCAGCTCGGCATGCACCAGCTGCTTGAACGTGGCGCGAACCGGCGCGGGCAACGCGCCGCGCCCCACCACGGTCACGCTGTCCGCCTTGATCTCAGGACGAAAGCTGGCCCGCGTGTGCCCCACCACCAGCACCCGGTCCCCCACCGAGACATGGGTGTTCTTGCTCGTCTCGGTGTATACGGCCGTTTCGCCGTCCTGGACGAAAAGATCCATGTCGCCCTTTTTGTAGTAAGTGACGATGGCCTCAAACCTGACTGGAAGGGCATGCCCGGCCTGCGCATTCGTGAGCGCATGAATCGCCGCCACCGTCGTCAACGGCGGGCCCTGCGCCCCGCCTGCGGTCGCCCAGAGAATGGCGACAGCGGAGGCGCACACCCGGATCAACGGCAAGGTCAGGCTGTTCATGAATGTGGTTTCGCCATGGCTCAACGCTTCACCGAAAACGGCGCTGCGTAGCTCGCGTCGGGAATCTTCCGCCTCTGCCGCTTCATGTTCTTGGCCACATACATGGCCGCGTCGGCCGCGCTCAGCAGCCCATCGCTGGTGGTCGCATCTTCGGGGTAAAGAGCGAAGCCCACGCTCGCCGAACCCTGAAGCACATACCCCTCCACGGCAATGGGGCCGGAGAAGCAGCTCTCCAGGCGCAGCGCGATCTCCTCAACCGCAGCCCGGTTTCTCACCTCCGGCACAAGTGCGGCAAATTCGTCGCCGCCGAGGCGCGCCAGTAGATCTCCTGCGCGCAATTGCCGCTTCATGCGCGTGGATACTTCCTGCAGATACAGGTCGCCCACATGATGGCCGTAGAGGTCGTTCACCTGTTTGAACTCGTCCAGATCCACATAGATCAGCCCGAAGATCCGGGCCTCTTCCCGAGCCCTCGCAATGAGAAATTCCATGTGCTTGTCGAGCGAGAAGCGATTGTGAATGTCGGTCAGCAGGTCGAACTCCGAGCGGTGCACAAGGTCGGAATACATGCGCCGCGTCTCGATGGCCAGGGTGGCGAGGCGCGAGGCAAGCCGGAAGACCTCCTTCTCATCGGCCGACAGCGACGCCCCGGGATCGATGGCCGCACACAGCATTCCCAGCGCCGGGCCGGAGCGGGCGGGCAGGGGTTCGCGCACCACGCGGGGATTCTCCGCCTGGCCGGCATATCGGCCCAGCCGCGCGCCATCGGTAATCTCGCACCAGCAGGCGGCGCCGTTCAACTGGATGGAGAGGAACTCGGCAATCTCTTCCAGCACTTCGACCAGCGGCCGCGAGCCGTTGATGTCCTCCAATATCCGGCTGCGCTGCTGTTGCAATTGCGCATTGCGCCGCTCCTTCTCCGCCTCCCTCGCCGCCTGGGCCGCGAGAATCTCCGTCTGCCGCCCCACCTTGCCCCGCAGCGTCCAGCCCCAGGCCGTCACTGCCAGCATCATCACCAGGAGCACGCTGACCAGCATCACCAGGTTGCCCACCGTAAGCCAGGAGGGCTTCGCGACCACGACGATGTCGTCAAACGAACGCATGACCAGGTCGAACGGAACCAGCGCGTCAAACGGATTGGAATCGTCGGGAAGGCAGATGCCGCTCACCTGAACCGTCGATCCCACCGGGATCTGCTTCATGGGTGGCAAAACCGCCGGCGCCACCGCGCTGTAGGTTGCCACGGGATGGCGAAGGATGGCGGAAAACAGCTCACCGTCGGCCAGCAGCACGTATTCATCCTGCGCCGCCTCCCGCGCCTCCATCACCACTTTTGCCTGGATCGAAACCAGGTCGAAGATGTGGTGGCTCTGGGTCAGCTCCCTCCAGGTCGAGAGCAGCGGCGCGATCGGTGCGCGCTTTCCGCTGTCGCGGACTTCGGCCCGCGTCAGGGTCAGGAAGCCGTCGTGCACATCCGGGATCCCGGTAGCATCGGCCACGTCGCCTACGGTCAGATCGCTGCGCCCCTGGGTGACGATCCACAGGCTGCGCGCACCATTCTGCAACACCACTGCCGAGCCGGGCTGATAGTACGTGATGGTTCCCTGGACCCGTGCCCGCCGGGTCAGGTTGTTCACGTGATACTGGTTCAAGACCTCGTCCATCGGGGTCGCGGCCAGCGACCACGGATCGGCGTCAGGACGTTTCAATACCTTGATGTCTGCCAGGGAGGGCAGATGGATGAGCACACCCGTCTGCTGCATCTTGCCGTCGAAGCGTCCCGAGACAGGTCCGGTGACCTCGACCTCGGCATCCAGCATGCTATTCAGCGTCGTAGCGTCGTCCGTGTTGACCGTGACATCGATGTTTCCCCCTTCGGCAGCCAGTTGCAGGCTGGAATTATGCGCGGAAAAGTTCAGCACATCGGCGCTGCGAACGACCGCCCGCACCGTGACCAGCCGGCAGTCGTAGCGGGCGTGAATCAGATCGTCAAAAGTGGCGTGCACCGGGACGGGAAGGGCGCCATGTTCCAGGCGCTCGATGCTGCTGCTCATCACGAACGGGCGAAAGCTTTCCTGCATGGCTCCCCGCACCCGGATGCGGTCGCCCGGGGCCAGGGAAAGCGCCGTCGTGGCCTGCACGTAAATCGCCGCGTCGCCGTCCTGCACGAACAGGGTTTTCTCGTAGCCGCGGAAGTAGGTCACGGTGGCTTCGAACTCCACCGGCAGGTGCCTGCTGGCCTCCGCGTTGGTCACCGCGTGTATGGCGCGCAGCGTGGTCAGGGGCGCAGTCTGGGCAGGCAGCACCGCCGCGCTCCATCCCAGAGCCGTCGCCAGCAACAACATCCGCGGCTTCATGAAAGAGGTTCCATGCGATGATTCGTGTCCACGACTCCTTTATCGGCGCGAACCCAAGAAATATCTCGGAAGACCGGCAAATCTTGAGATACCGACTGCCATAAGTATCAGAAATAGATCCGAACGATTGTACGCGCGGGTCTCCTTCGCGCACATTAACCAATTGGTGTGATTCGGGATGTGATGCAGATCACTGTCCGGGTGACGAGCCTGTTCCTTCAAAGTCATCCCATCAAACCGGTCTGCTATGTACGATCTCAAAGCGCCTCTTGAGCTTTAAAAAAGGAGTCTCGAGGTAGTCGTAAGACAACGTTGCCAACCCTTTCACCAGCAGGAGCGCCAGCAGCGTCGATCCCGCGAGGAAGATCAACCCGTGCCACTGGTCAAGCAGGCCCACGGCGATCTGGGTCGCAAGTCCGTGAAACACGTAGAGTCCGTAGGAGATCTTTCCCTGCCTTGCCGCCCATCGCGGCATGCGCGCCGGGCCGATCATGCAAAAGCCCTGCAGCACCGAAGCGCATCCAAGGGCAATCAGTGCGTAACCGGCCATCAGAGAGGGAGCGCTGACCACCGGAACCACAGCCGCGGGCTGCTTGGCGTGAAAGGTGGAGCAGGCTACGAACCACAGAACCGGTCCGGCCACGACCAGGGCAAGCCCAATGCGGGGATTCCGCCACGCCAGCCGCTTTTTGCTCAATGCCAGCAAGATGCCGGTCGCGAACATTTCAAACTGCACGAAGGTGTTTGCCCAGACTGTTGTGTCGGTATCGGCGTGACGCCGGGCCAGAAAGAAGAGCGTGATGTTCGCCGCCAGGAGGAAGAAGAGCGCACAGAACGCCAGGCCCCGCTTCGAAAACCAGCGCACCGCCCACGGCCAGACGAGATAAAACTGCTCCTCGACCGAAATGCTCCACAACGGCATCATCGGATTTGCGAAACCGCCAAAGGCCGCAATGAAGATGTTTCCGGCAAAGGCCAGGTACCACGCAAATGCGATGGTCTGCCCGTGCCATTGAAAGGTCGCGGCCTCCGCAATTCCGACCCCGATTCCGAAAAAGTAAAGAGGCCAAATTCTAAGCGCGCGGCGGATGTAAAACTTGCGCACCGAGAGGGCAGAGTAGTTTTCGCGTTCGGCCAAAAGAAGATCGGTAATGAGGTACGCGCTGAGCGTGAAAAACAGGCACAGCCCCATCGCGCACGTCTCGTCGAGGAGCATGAGAAAGTGCCAGCTGCCGGCCCCGAAGACGCCAAGGAAACCTGCGACTTCACGGGAGCGCAACGAGAACGTGGAAATCAAGTGGCAAGCGAAGACCAGAAGGAAGGCCAGGAAGCGCACCACGTCCAGTTCCGGGCGATAGCCCCGCACCGCCTGCTCGCCGCCGGAAGTGGTTCTGGTTTCGAGTACCTTTGCAGTCGTAGCCAATCGGCCCTCTCCCGGGAGACGGTTCCATCAAGCCATCGGAACGTGCGCGTGACGTGCGAATCAGCTTCGGCCCGTTCGTCTTCACCCCATCGACGAAGAGCCACACTCCCAATCATCGGATGCGAGCGTCCACGACGCCATACCTCTGCGGTGCAGCCAACTACAATGGAAGTGCAATGGCCAGGAAGCTTCGTGTAGGAATTCTGTTTGGGGGGCGCAGCGGCGAGCACGAGGTGTCGCTGCTCTCGGCGGCCTCCATCCTCAAGGCGATCGATCGCCGCAAGTTTGACGTTGTGCCCATCGGTATCACCAAGGAAGGCCGCTGGCTGGCCGCGGCCGACGCGCATGGCATGCTCGAGGGCGACAGCAGCGCCGTAGCGCGCCGCCTTCGCGCCGGCGACCCGCAGGCTACCCCCGGCGCCAAGCTGCTCCACGAGGGTATGCCTACACTGTTCGCACCGGAGCCCGGCCAATCTGTGCCGGCGCCTGCCTCCGCTGAACACCGCCCCGACCTTCCGTCTGCCGGCAGGGCCAGCGCCAGGTCCCTCGACGTTGTCTTTCCTGTGCTCCATGGGACCTTTGGCGAAGATGGCACCATCCAGGGCTTGTTTGAACTGGCCGGCATTGCCTACGTCGGCTCGGGCGTGCTCGGATCGGCCGCCGGCATGGATAAAGACGTCATGAAGCGCCTGTTCGCCCAGGCCGGCCTGCCCATCGTGAGGCACATCACCCTGCTGCGCGCGGAATGGGAAAAGTCGCCGCGCAAAGCCGTTGCCCGGATCGAAAGCACCCTCCGCTACCCGGTGTTCGTGAAGCCCGCCAATCTCGGCTCCTCGGTCGGCATCTCCAAGGCCCACGACCGCAAGGAGCTGGGGCCGGCGCTCGATCTGGCCGCGAAGTACGACCGCAAACTGGTCGTCGAAGAGGGTGTCGGCGGCAGCAAGGCCAAGGCCCGCGAGCTGGAAGTCGCCGTCCTCGGCAATGACGAGCCCGAGGCCAGCGTCGTGGGGGAAATCGTGCCCGGCAAGGAGTTCTACGACTACGAGGCCAAGTACCTCTCCGAAGGCTCCGTCCCCATCATCCCGGCTCGACTTACCCGGGCCCAGTCGAAGCAGATCCGCGCCATGGCGGTGGCCGCCTTCCGCGCCTGCGATCTGTCCGGCCTGGCTCGCGTCGACTTCCTCATGGAGCCAGGCGGCAAGCAGCGCATTTTCCTCAATGAGGTCAACACCCTTCCCGGATTCACCCAGATCAGCATGTATCCCAAACTCTGGGACGCTTCCGGCCTCGGCTACCGGGACCTCATTACCCGCCTGATCGAACTGGCCCTCGAACGCCATCAGGAAAAGAACCGCACCACCTACAGCCGCGAAGAATAGCTGGCCGCGAAGAATGCGGGCAGCAGAGAGCCGACACCAGCCGCATCCCGGAGGGCCGGGAACACATTGGTCTGCGGCGGCGTCTAAGCCATAAGGGACCGGTTGGCCGCCGGCACGGTCGCCTTATCACTTCTCCCTGAGCCCTGTTCACCTGTCTGCCGGGCACTGTAATCTGGTTTTACGAGGAGCAAGACCGATGACCCTGCTGGATGCGCCGAAGTTTGACGAGGTGCGTGACCGACGCAACCGTGAGATTTTGTGGATCAGCGTGGGGGCTCTGGTTGTGCTGGTGGTGGGCTTCTGGCTGGTCGCGGGCCGTCCTGTCGATTGGCCCTGGAACTGGTACACCCATCTGCGCGGGCGCGCCACCATCAACAAATTCCTCGACGATGTGCAGCGCGACGACCTGCCTGCGGCCTATGGGGTATGGACTCACGATCCCGACTGGCAGAAGCACCCGGAAAAAATGGGTTCCTATCCGTTTTCTCGTTTTCAGCAGGACTGGAGCCCGCACAGCTCAGAGAACCAGTACGGCATCATCAAGAGCCACAAGATCGTCGCCGCGCGCATGTCCGGCAACGTGCTGCTGGTGGGGATCTTTATGAACGGCCTCAAGAGCAACGCCCTGTTCCTCAATTACGACCCGCAGACCAAGCAGTTGGGCTTCTCGCCGGTGGAACTCTACCTTGGGCCGTAGTCAGCGCATCCTCCGATAAAAGCCGCACTTGCCTGTCTTTTTGACGAGTACATCCAAAACATCGCATTGGACGTGAGATTTTGACGCCAACATCAAAATAATCCACGCAATTTGGCGAACCAAGCCATCGGGAAATCAAGCAACTCCCAGCCCCGCTACCTCCGCAACCGTCTTTTCCAGGCTTGCCGCATCCTCCACATTCAGCGCCTTCTGTGCGGGATCGATCTGCTTCATCAGCCCCGTCAGCACCTTGCCCGGTCCGACTTCGATGAACACTTCAGCCCCGGCAGCCACCAGCGCCTGTACGCAGTCCACCCAGCGCACCGTGCCCGTCACCTGGCGAATCAGGGCTTCCCGTGCCCCATCGGCCGTGGTGACCAGCGCGCCGGTCACGTTGGCCACTACCGGGATGCGTGGATTCGCCAGCGTCAGCCCGGCCAGCACTCGCGCCACTTCCTCCTGCGCCGGCTGCATCAGGGCGCAATGGAAAGGCGCGCTGACGGGCAGCATCACTGCTCGCCGGGCCCCTTTCGCCTTGGCCAGTGCTGAGGCCCTCTCGACCGCGGCCAGCGCTCCCGAGATCACGGTCTGTCCCGGCGAATTGAGGTTGGCTGCCGCCACCGTCAACCCGGTCTCCGCGGCAGCTTCGGCGCAGGCTTCGGCCACCTGCGCGGCATCGAGCGCCAGCACCGCGGCCATGGCGCCCTGGCCGGCCGGAACGGCCTGCTGCATGGCCTGCCCGCGCGCCTTGACCGCCCGCACCGCATCGGCGAAGCTCAGCGTGCCCGCGGCCACGTGCGCCGACCATTCGCCCAGGGAGTGACCCGCGGCCAGCACCGGCTCCACGCCCGCCTCAGCCAGCACCCGGCAGGCCGCCACGCTGACCGTGAGGATGGCCGGCTGCGTGTTCTCGGTCAGCCGCAGTTCTTCTTCGGGCCCTTCAAAGCACAGCTTCGAAAGGGCAAAGCCCAGCGCCTCGTCAGCCTCGGCAAAGGTGGCGGCGGCAACGGGGAAACGCTCCGCGAGTGCGCGGCCCATGCCCACGGCCTGCGATCCCTGTCCCGGAAACAGGAAAGCGAGTCTTGTTTTCCTTGCAGATGTGTTCATTCCAGAGGAGATTGTATCCCACGCCCCAGGGGACCGATCCGCACCGCAGGTGTCTGGTTCGATTGGTGTATCTGGTATTTGCAAGCTCTCTCGGCGGAGCCTGCTTCGGTTATGCTGCAGGCAGTATCGATCGATATGCTCTGCATCGAGGCAGGCAGGTCTGGAGCGGATGTTTGACACCGAGCCGATTTGAAGGGAGTGATCTGCAGCGGCAGAGCGCGGGTTCGACTCCGGCGCGGCCCTTCGATTGGAAGGTGGCTGCAGCGTACCTGCTATGTTTCCTGGGGTTGGTTCTGTTCTTTTTCCTCAGCCAGAACCGCTGGACGATTGTCTACGACGAGGGTCTGAGTCTCACTGCAGCGCTGCGCGTGATGGCCGGCCAGGTGCCGCACCGGGACTTCTACTACAACTACGGGCCGGCGACGCTCTATGTTCTGGCGGGATTGTTCCGGCTGTTCGGACCGTCGGTGCTGGCGGAGCGCCTGTTCGGCATTGCCGGCAACGCAATCGTCGTGCTCAGCACCTACTGGATGGTGCGCCAGATGTGCAGCCGCCGGGTGGCGCGGATGGCGGGGCTGTTGTGCTTTGCGTGGGTCTTCGCAGAGGGCCGCGTTGGCGGCGGGGGCGCCAGCGGCTTTTTGCCGGTGTTCGTTCTGTGGTCTACCTGGCTGGTGGCGGCGGTGTTCGGCAAGGATATCCCCGCGCGCCGCGCTTTTGGAGCGGGGGTGCTGGCCGGCATTGCCGTGCTGTTCCGATATGACATCGGCTGCGGATTGGCTGCCTGTCACATCCTCACCGTGGCTGTTGGTGTAGCCCTGCGCACGGACGGCTGGCGGCAATGGCTGAGATGGATGACGCGGAACCTCTGGGCGTATGTTCTGGGGACGGCGTTGCTTGTTGCGCCCGCGGCGTGGGCGTATCTTCGCGTTGCCCCGCTGCACGACGTGTTGTTCGATATTGTGATATTCCCCGCAAAATACTACCGTCTGAGCCGCGGAATGCCGCTTCCGCGACCGCAAGACGTGGCGCGGCTGCAGGATCTCGTGGTCTATGTGCTGGTGGTGGTGATGGTCGTCAGCCTCTTTGTGCCCGCGCGGTGGGTGCTGCAGCAGCGGCGGCAGGGTGCCGCGAGTGGAACCATGCCCCACTGGGCCGGCGTGCTGATCGCTTTCACCCTGGTGGCCATGGTTTTATTTGCCAAGGGCTGGGTGCGCAACGGGGCCGGAGGGATGTTTCCGGCTCTGCTGGAGTGCATCGTCATGGCTGCGGTGCTGTATGAACACCGCACCGGATTTGGCGCCGTGCTGCGCAGGACGATAGTTTTGTCGATGCTTGCCATGTTTGTGACCGGCGCCTGGGCGACGTTGCCGGTGGTGTTGGGAGAGGCCAGGTCTGGGGGCTCGACCTTATTGTGGCTTCTGGAGCCGGGAAGGATGCCGCCGCGTGCTCCTTTCAGGAACTGGTGCAGCGACGATACGCCAGTCACGCGCGGACTTTGCTTCCTGATGGATGAGGATCACATTCAGACCGTGGAATTCTTAATCGAGCACACGAGGCCCGAGGATACGTTGTACGTGGGGCTTCCGGAGCATGATCGCATCTTTATCAATGACAACATGACGTACTTTGCAACCCGGCGGCTGCCGGCGACGAAGTGGTCGCAGTTTGATCCGTTTTTGCAGAACAGCGTTCAAACCCAGCAGGAGATGATCGCGGATCTGGAGCGGAACAAGCCGCCCTACGTGGTACTCGATCGTGAGTTTGACGGCATGCGCGAGCCCAATGAAAGTTCCGTGCATACCGGGGTCCATCTTCTGGACGACTACATTGCGCAGGATTACCGGCGGGTACAGGCGTTCGGTAAGATGCAAGTGCTGGAGCGTATCGGGCATTAGCGGTTGATATCCACGGTGAAGTCGCCATGGCGGGAATTGAAGCAATTGGAGGCCTGGGTTCGCGCGCGTCCGGAAACGGCATGGATACAGGCGGCCAGCCCGCATCCTGCATCCTGCATCTGAAGCACTGGAAGCACCGGTTCAAACTCTCAGGCGAGCCGGGCACCAACGGAAGGGCGGGAAATGGCGAAGCAGACGCGAAACGACGACGTGAATCTGGACGAGAGTTCTGTCTACGGCGACAACCAGGGCGAGAGCGGTGCAGCCGAGGACGACGATGTTGCGACGGAGTCGACTCTCGATCGTCTGGAGGCCCTGACCGGCGGAGCCGACGAGCCTCACGACTTCGACGACGAACTCGGCGAAGAATTGGATGAGCTGGATGCGAGCACCGAAGAGGAGATCGATGCCCTGGAGGTAAATCTCACCCAGGACGATGAGATAGCCTCGACACGCGACGGCTCGGGCCGTGTGATCGACGATGTTGCCGAAGAGGAGATCGCCCGCTTCACCGAAGTAGGCCCGATGCAGACGGATCAGGGCGTTGTGCCCGTGGCGCCGGGACGCGACGATACCAGCGCCGTTTTGCGCAGGCACCATCCCAATACTGAAATCGCTCGTTCCGAAGATATTGTGGAAGGCAATCTCGACGAGCCGCGCGATGAAGAGGTCATGGAGCGCAAGGTTGACGACGGTACTGCCGGCTGAACGGAAACATTTCCCGCAGGTGGGAAGCGGATCTCAGTTCCAGCGGCTTTTGTCGTTGGGATCGTCCTCGATTTGGCGGCCGCGGCTGTCGAATCGCATCGTGCGCCCCTGCTTCTTCATGTACACCTCAAACTTCCGCCCCGCCCGCCGGCGCTTCCAGCGGTAGTACTGGTTGCGCATCCCATACCACCTTTCGCTCATGGCGAAGGAGAAGCCGCGCCGCGGCGCCAGCTTGATGTAAAGCAGCCCCGCCACCGCGCCGCCCAGTTGCGCGAAGGCGTACATCCGGCTCTCCCCGAACAGCATGGCGAAGGTGATCAGGGCATAGATGGCGGCCAGGTAGCGCGCCTTGATCCCGATGGCGAAGAAGAGCAGGAACTGCGTATCCCCGTAAAGCACGCCAATGGCAATCAGCAGCCCGAAGATGCCGCCGATGCAGCCGTAGAGCGGCACCTGTGCGATCTCCCACCCCAGCCGTTCGCCGATCACGTAGAGCCCTGCCGCGGACAGCGCCGTTCCCAGCACTGCGACGCCGTAGAGCGCGGTAACCCAGCTGCCTCCGTGTCCTGGCTCGAGAAAGCTGGCCAGAAACCAGAGCGAAAGCAGTTCAAACAGGGTGCCGACCAGAGATGGATGAATGAAGCTGTAGGTGAAGGGCTGCCACAGCGCTCCATGCAAAAACGCGCTCGGCACAAACGACAGCAGCCCCGCTAAACGACTTGCGGAAGTATGAAATGCGAACTGGGACAGAATCAGCGCAAAAAAGGCGACAAGATTCGCCAGCACGAGGCGGCGCGTGGCCCCGCTAAAGTCAGGAAATGCAAACGGCATGGACCCCATGCGTGCCATAAGTTCTCTCAGGGTAAATCCTATGCCATGCGCATGTCATCGCGGGCCAAGGCCGGGCGCGACGACTATGACAGTGGCTGACGTTCTGCTTTAGCGCTAAGGGACCACGACCAGCCCGCGATGTCCGGCGGCATCCACTGCCCGCACCCCGAAGACCACATTGTCTTTCGACACCGGCACCGTGATGGTGATACTCGCGCCGGCCGCTCCCGGTGGAACGTCCTGCGCATACTGCCAATCCGGCGCCGTGGTTTCCCGCCACACGATTTCGTAGTGCGCCACCGCTCCCGGAGCGGGCTCCCAGGTCAATGTCGTGCCGTTCTCGAGCTTTTTCGCGTCGATTGCGACCTTCCCCGGCTCCCCCGGAGAAGCCGCCAGCGTGGCCAGCGTTGCGGCATTCAGCCGGGCAACCTTTGCCACGTAGTTGAAGTCTACAAACTCCAACAGGTCGCCGAGCACCGGATCGGTAGAGCCTGACGGCGGACGAACCACGTTCTGGTGCTGGTGGTTGAAATCCTCGCGCCACTCCGTCAATCGCACCGCCGCAAAGCCCTCGTGGTTGAAGGAACTGTGATCGCCTCCGCGCAGGTAGCGATCGGGCCGCGAGACGAGGAACGCTGTAAACGGCGAGGCCGAGGTGGTCGGAAAGTAGGTGCGAGCCGTGTCTGCCATTGCGCGTGCCAGCTCCCGGCTGGGCGAATCGTTCTCTTCGCCGAGGGCACGAATCCGGCGCTCCTGCTCCGGCGTCGCCGCCACCGGCACGCCCTCCGAAAACACGCGCACCCGGTCCTTGAGCTGCAACTTGTCGCCGGGGGTGGTGTTTCCACCCACGATGTCGTTGTTCAAAACCGCCTCCAGCTGCCAGCCTTGCTCGCGGGCCAGGTGCGCCAGATGAGCCGAACCCACCAGCCCCTGCTCCTCTCCGGCGACGGCCACAAACACCAGCGAAGCCGGGAAGTGAAGCTTACTCAAAGACCGCGCGCATTCCAGCGATACGGCCACACCGGAGGCATCGTCGTTGGCTCCGGGAGCCTCGCCGCGCGCGTCCATCACGTTGCTGTTGCGCGAATCGTAGTGGCCCGTGACCAGGTACATGGTCTTCGCCTGCGCCGGGTCGCTGCCGCGCAGAATCGCGTAGATGTTGGTCATCTGCGTGGGCTTGGGAATGCGGTTGGCCCACGAGGTGCCGCTGGCGCTCGCCGGATCGGCTACGAAGGTATCGCGCTTCACCTCCAGGCAGCCGCCGCAGCCCCTGGAGATTTCTTCGAACTGGCCCGCAATCCAGTCTGCGGCAGCGTTGATCCCCGTGCCCGCCGGCAGATCCTGTTCCATGCTGGAGAGCGAACTGCGCGTACCGAAACGAACCAGGGTTTGAATCGTCTGATCAATCCGTGAGGGCTCAATGGTTGAAAGCGCGCGTTCAATCGCTGCATCCACCGGGGCGGCCGTGACCGGCCTGGCACGCATGAAATCGGGCTGCGCCCCGCAGGCCGGGGCGATCCACAAAAGGCACCAAAACAGACGAGGCCTGATTAGCGACATCGATTGTTCTCCACACGCGAAAGTTGTATGCGGACCACGCACCCTCCCCCTTGACCGGAGGCTGCAAAGCATCTCAAACTACGAATACCATCCAAAAGCTAGCGAAGGCGTCGAACGAAGTACCGCCATCCTACAACATGGAACACCGATGGGAGAGAGAGGAGGCTGCTATGCCTAGTTGCCCGGAATGCGAAAATAGTCTTGATATCGAGATGGACGAAGTCGAAGAAGGCGACGTTGTTGCCTGCGAAGAATGCGGAACCGAGTACGAAGTGGTCGGCGTCGAACCGCTGGAGTTGACCAAGGTCGGCGATGAGCTCGATGAAGACGATGACGAGTTTTTCGAAGAGGAAGAGGAAGAGGAAGAATGAAGTTGAACCGTGTTCGATGGGCGGCCGGTCTGGCGTTCCTTGCCCTGGCTGCCGGAGTGGTTCCCTTCGCTCACAATGGACTTGCCACGCAGGCGAAGGCACAGAATATCGGCCAGCGCGCGGTCACCGGGACGGTGATGGATCCCGGCGCCACCCCGGTCGCCGGAGCTACCGTCTTTCTGCGCAACGGGAAGACCAAGTCCATTCGCAGCTATACCACCGCAAAGGACGGCAGATTTCGCTTCACCCAGGTGAACATGGCCGAAGACTACGACCTGTGGGCGGAAAAAGACGGGAAAAAGAGCGCCACCAAGCCGGTCAGCTCCTGGGACGCGCGCAAGGAATTTGAAACCGAGTTGAAAATCAAGTAGCCGATCGCGGCAGCGAGAGGTCCGGGCCGCGAGCACGCGGCCCTCGGGCCGCCGGTGCACGCCTACTTCTGTTTGCCCCTGCTGGACAGAACAAACTGATTCCCATCCGGGTCTTTGAACTTGGCGGAGGTGCCCCACTGCTCCGTCTTCGGGGCCTGCGTAAACACCACGCCCTTTTTCTTGAGCCCCTCTGCGGTTGCAGACACGTCGTCGCACCAGAAGGAGATTGACTGGAATTCGCCGATCCGGCTCTCATGCCCGGGAGGCGTGAACAGCGCAACGCCCGTCTCTGAGCCGGGAATCGTCAACTCGATCCATCGCTGATTGGGCAGGAACGGCTGATCGGTCAGTACCTTCATTCCCAATGCCTCGGTGTAGAACTTGAGCGCCGCGTCCTGATCTTTTACTGGAATTCCGACGAATTTAATCCCTCGTAGCATGTCTCTCCCTCATGGACCGGAGCATACCGCGTGAGCCTTGCAATGAAAATCAGCCAGGCAATGCTATAGTAATTGCTGATATAGAAGCGGGCGTTCCTGACGCCTTTCCCAAATGCCTGTACTCGACGACTACATCACCGATGTGCTGATGCGCGACCTGGTCGGCCATGACCGCAGGCCGGTGAGCTTTCTCGTCTACTTGTGGCTGGCCGCGGAGCAGGCGCGCACCCACGTAGAGAGTTGCGTGAGCTACCAGCAACTTGCCGAGTCGGTGGGGATATCGAAGAGCTCCGCGCAGGCCGCGGTCGGATGGCTCCTCAAGCGAAAGCTGCTGACCGTGAAGCGCCAGAGCGTCACCGCCACGCCGTCCTACACGGTGAGGATGCCGTGGCGCCGGCTGCGCGGCACGGAGACGCGTGTCTTGTAGCACGCTCGGCGCGCTTGCTGACCTCAGTCACTGCCGCCGCCGCAAATTCCGCGACCAATGCTCCGGCGATGCATCCAACCGCCAGCGGTGCCGGAGACTCGGCTCGAATCCATCAAGATCCAAAGGAGAACTGCTGTGAGCGAATTGACCGCAGAACAAGCGCATTTGTTTGTCCATAACGTGGTTTTGGGCACTCTCAAGAACGAAAGCCGCACCACCCGGTCGATTCTCGCTGCTGTTCCCCAGGGCAGCCTCGATTACCGGCCTGACCCATGCGCCAAAACCGCCAACGAGCTTCTTCGCCACATCGCCAGTGCCGATAACTTCTTTCTGAAATCGGTAGCGGACGGGGCGTTCGTTCCGGGCAGCGTGAAGATTCCGGAAGAAGTGAAGACGCCGGACGAAGTTGCGCAGTGGTACGGAAGCGAATACGCGAAGAATTTCGATGCCGTCACCCGATTGTCGGGGGAACAGTTGATCCGGCCGGTCGATTTCCGCGGACTCTTCCAGCGTCCAGCCTACGTATTTCTCCAGGCCGGCCTGCTGCACGCCATTCACCATCGAGGCCAGTTATCCACGTACCTGCGCCCCATGGGTGGCAAGGTTCCGGCGATTTACGGCGAAAGCTACGACTCCGCAGAGGCCAAGAAGGCGGCGCAAGCGATGGCTTGATTTGCCCGTGCCTCAGCCATTCGTCGTCACCGGAGTGAAACTTCCCAATCGGCGGTCATCCTCCGGTTTCGCAGTAACCTCACTGGCTGTCATCCTTGTATCTCTTGCGTAGCGGAAGGATCTGCGTTTGCTTTTCGTTACTTCCGGATTGGCGGTAATCTTCCCGCTTCGAATCCCCCCAACGCTGTCATCCTGAGCGCAGCGAAGGATCCGCATTTGTTCTTTGCGTCACAGCCGGTCTCGGATCGTGTAGTTACGATAGCGGCATGCATGAAGGATCGTACTGCACCTACATCATGGCGAGCCGAAGCCGCACCCTGTATATCGGAGTGACCGGTAATCTGCACCAGCGTGTCTTTGAGCACAAATGGAAGGAAAGTGATGGTTTCACTGCGCGTTACAACTGCGACCGTCTCGTCTGGTTCGAGAACTTCCAGTACATACAGAATGCGATTGCGCGGGAGAAGGAGCTCAAGGGCTGGAGACGCGCAAAAAAGATCGCGCTCATCGAGTCCCTGAACCCGACATGGACCGATTTGAGTCGTGACTGGTACGAATACGAACCGGCCGACTACAAACGAGCGCTGGATCGGATGGAAACATAAAAGCAGCTGCAGATCCTTCCGCCGCGCTTCGCGCAACGTCAGGATGACAGCGCTTGAGGATAGCGGAGATCGGGTGCTAGGTGCGAAATTCCCGTGTGGTGGACAACTCGGAAGTTTCGAGTGAGCCGCATCCCACCGGCTGGCAACTAATACGGCAGCGCTAGGCAAGAGAGAACCCGTGAAGCGTCCGCGCCGCATCCTTATCAAAGGTGAGGGTCGTGGAACAACCCCTCCAGATCCCCAGTGAGCCGACGAACTAAAACATTCCAAATGCGCGCTTGACGAGAACAGGCACCTCCAGCGCATGGTCGAATTCGAGTACCTTCGCCTGGGGGGCCTCGGCTCGAGCGGCGTCGATGATTTGCTGTTTGAAGCCGGTCAGTTTAGGATCGCCAGCCACCCCGCCACCAATGAGTACGGCGTCGATCCGATCGGCTCTCAGCCTTTGGCGAAATTCGGGCAGCCCACTGTCCGGCGACGCATGCAGGACGTCGTACCGGAATCCAGACGCCTCCATCTGCTGACGAATGCGGGCTAATCGAGCCGCTATCTTCTCACCCTCTTCCCGCGTCAGCCAGGGCGGTTCAAGAGGTAAACCGATATGGAGAACCGAAAGCAGGTGCTTCTCTCCCATGCAACGTCAGAGACTTCCTTTCAGGGAATGAGATACGCCGCAATGTCGGAAATCTGTTGCGGGTGAACCGTGGCCGGTCGCCTTCATGAGCTAGATTCTTTCCGTTCCATTCGGGCAAAAGTGAAGATGGCCGCTTGCTGAAGGTGATCAAACAGAAACATGCAGTCAGGCCGGCCGCCACTCAGCCATCCAGCTTTTTTGTCACCAGCTCGTTCAGCAGCGCGGGATTGGCCTGCCCCTTCGATGCCCGCATGACCTGGCCGACAAAGAATCCCGCCACCGTCTTCTTGCCCGCGCGATACTGCTCCACCTGCTTCGGATTAGCCGCGATCACTTCATCGATCATGGCTTCAATGGCCGAGGTATCGGTGATCTGCTGCGGCTTCTCGCGCTCATAGACAGCAGGGAAGTCCTCGCCCTTTTCGAAGCACACGTCCATCAACTGCTTCATCTGTTTGGAGCTGATCTTGCCCTCATCCAGCAGATCGGCCGCCAGCACAATCCCCGCCATCGATACCGGCGAATTCTCCTGCTCGAGACCCAGCGCTTTGAGCCGTCCGCCCACTTCACTCAGCAGCACGTTGGCCACGCGCCGCGGATTCTTTGCCGTCTTTGCCGCAGCCTCAAAGCGGTCGGCAAACTCCCGCGATGCCGTCAGCGTGCGCGCATCCTGTTCGTTCAGGTCGTACTCGCCGATCATGCGCGCCCGCCGCGCCTCGGGCAACTCGGGCAGCTTTTTCCTGGTTTCGGACAGGAATTCGGGCGAGACAATCAGTGGCGGCAAATCCGGCTCGGGGAAATAGCGATAGTCGTGGGCCTGTTCCTTGGATCGCATGGAATAGGTGCGCCCCTCGGACGCGTTCCACAGGCGCGTCTCCTGCATCACGCGGCCGCCGTTTTCAACGACCTCGATCTGCCGCTCGATCTCGTATTCCAATGCCAGGCGGATGAAGCGGAAGCTGTTCACATTTTTCACTTCCACTTTGGTCCCGAATTTTTCCTGACCCCGCGGCCGGACGCTGACGTTGGCATCGCAGCGCAGCGATCCCTCCTCCATGTTGCAGTCGGAAACCCCGGTATAAAGCAGGATCTCCTTCAGTCGCGTGAGATATTCAAAGGCCTCGTCCGGCGTGCGCATATCGGGCTCGGAGACGATCTCGATCAGCGGCGTGCCGCAGCGGTTCAGGTCGAGATAGGTGCGGGTGGCCGAGTCGGCGAACCCGTCATGCAGGCTCTTGCCCGCGTCCTCTTCCATGTGCGCCCGCGTAATGCCGATGCGTTTGATTGAACCATCGGCGGTCGGCACATCGATGTATCCATGCTCGGCGATCGGCTTGTCGTACTGCGAGATCTGGTAGCCCTTGGGCAGGTCGGGATAGAAGTAGTTCTTGCGCGCAAAGATCGATCGTTCGCGAATCTCGCAGCGCAGGGCCAGGCCTGCCAACGTGGCAAATTCGACTGCCCTCTCATTGAGCACTGGCAGCGCTCCCGGCAGCCCCAGGCACACCGGGCAGACGTTCGTATTCGGCTCCGCGCCAAACTTGTTGGCGCATCCGCAAAACGCCTTGGTGGCGGTCAGCAGTTGCACATGGACTTCGAGGCCGATCACGGGCTCATATTTGGCAAGAACTTCAGCAGAAAGACCAGCAGCGGCAGGCATGGCTAAATTCTAGCGCGAGCCGGCATGACTAACTCGGCGGGAACGGCCACAACGAGGCCAAATGACTTGCCAGCCTCGAATCCGCGTCGCACAATCGATAGATGGACCCAGTGGTGCGAATCTTCGCCAATCCCAGGCAAATGAAACTTGAGGAATACCGCTATTGGCAGAGCCGGCCTGTGCATGAGCGGATGGCGGAAGTCGCCAGGATGACCCTGGCTGCCTATGCGATGAAGGATGGGGGACAACATGTTCGACGACTTCAAGGAACTCCTGTCTGCCTTCAACGCCCACCGCGTTAAAGTCGTGCGTGCAACATTTAGAGCCTACCGTCACCTTCTCCATATGAGACTGTGAATTAGAATTGACCATCGCAGCCAAATTCATGATTGTGCTGGAAATGGCACGGATGTGAAACCATGCCGATCCCGGATTACCAAACCCTGATGCTTCCGTTGCTCAGATTTACAGCCGATGGTCTTGAGCACACGACCGCTCAAGCCGCGGAAATGGTCGCCGATCAATACAATTTGACGGACCCCGAGCGGGCTGAAATGCTTCCAAGCGGAGGATCGTTGAAGTTGTTTAGCAGGGTGGGGTGGGCCAGAACCTATATGGCCAAGGCCGGTCTGCTTGAAGCAGTTGGTCGGGGTAGATTCAAGATTACCAAGCGTGGAGTCGCCCTGCTTAAAGAAAACCCCGCAAGAATCGATGTTTCTCTTCTTAACCGGTATCCAGAGTTTCAAGCGTTTCGCGAACGCTCCAAGCCAAACAGGACCGAGTCTCCGAACGGGTCCGAGACTGATGTTACGTCCGCGCAGCAAACTCCGCAGGAACTACTTGAAAGTAGCTATCAAGCTTTCCACGCTCAGGTAGCAGAAGACCTGCTGGAGAGGATTACGCGCGTATCACCGCAGTTCTTCGAGAAGCTTGTTGTGGACCTCTTGGTAGCGATGGGGTATGGCGGTTCCAGAAAGGATGCTGGACAGGCCATCGGAAAGGCTGGAGACGACGGCATCGACGGAATCATTAAAGAGGATCGCCTGGGTCTCGAATCTGTCTACATTCAAGCCAAAAGATGGAGGGGGACAGTGGGCAGACCCGATGTCCAGTCCTTTGCGGGAAGCCTCGAGGGGCATCGCGCCCGAAAAGGAGTATTTATAACAACTTCGCAGTTCTCCTCTGAGGCAAAGGATTACGTCAATCGCATTGAGAAGAAGATCATCCTGATTGACGGAGAACAACTCGCCAATTTGAGTCTTGAGTTTGGAATCGGCGTGGAGCCCGTAACCACTTACAAGATCCAGCGAATCGATTCCGACTATTTCGAAGAGGGATGAAGTTCTACTGCTTCGTATCCAGCGGATGCTGGCTCTTCTCGAAAAACTCATTCTGCAGCTTCAGGCTCTCGTCATCCGCCTTGATCGCCTTCAACGCCTCGGCGATCTGGCTCGACCACGTCTTCTGGTCGAACTCGCCCAACTCCCGCGTTGCCGCAGCGCCCACACCCGAGTAGTGATTGGGAAACTTCGCATACCACCAAATCCCCGTATACACGCCCGCCGGCAAATGCACGCGATTCTGATCTGCGCCTGATTCTTCGCCGGCGCGATCCATGTGCACCAGGTCAGGCCGCGCGATCAGCATGTTGGCAGTCTCCGTTTCGCCGGCATGCATGTCATTTTTAGGATCGCTCTTCATCGCCGGCCTTCCCGCCACATGCTCGTTGGGCAATCCAAACACGTAAACGACATAATCCCGCGGCGTGGCCAGCTGCGCCTGCGCAAACAGCGGCAGCAGCGAATCATTTCCGCCGTGCCCGTTCACGATCACCACCTTCTTGCAGCCGTTGCGGGCCATCTCTTTGACCGTCTCCTGGAGCAGCGTAAGCTGCGTCCCCAGGCTGTAGGCGATGGTGCCCGGCTGCTGCTGCGCCTCGAAGATCTGCCCGAAGTAGTATTCCGGAAACACCACCGCGTATTCCTGCGCGACCGCGTTCATCACTGCGAAGCGCACGTCCAGCAGGTCGGTCCCTATCGGCAGATGCGGCCCGTGCTTCTCCAGAATTCCAAACGGCAGCACGCACACGCCCTGCGACTGGTGAATGGCCGCCACAAAGTCCGCCGCGGTCAGCTCTTCCCACTTCGGCGAAAGCTTCTGCTGCGCCCGCGCCGTCGCACTGAGCAGCCCTGCGACCAGCAGGGCCGCGATCCAGGCTCTCCCCACCATGCCCGCCCTCACTCCGCCGGATCCTGCGCCGTGAACGGCGAGCAGCACGGTTTCGCGGTGGCGTGGAAGTTCATCAGCTCCAGCCGGATCCCGTCGGGGTCATACAGATTGAACTGCCCTTTGCCGTCCTTGCCGATCTGGGTGTGCCCGTCGTTGCGCACGCCGTCGAGCCGCCCCGCGTCCTTGAGCGTCTTGTAGGCCGCGTCCACCGAGTTCTCGCCGATGGAAAGGTGATCGAGCACCCCAAGCTGCCGCTGCGACATGGTTGCCGGAATGCCGGTGCCCGAAGGCCCGCTGGTCAGCATGTATTCCAGCCAGTCGTGCCCGTTGGGAACCTGCTGGCTCACCCAGTCGATCTTGCCCTCCTGCATGCCGCCGAACCAGTAGGGGTTGAACCCCAGCAGCGCCCGGTAAAACGTGTCTTCCTTGTCGCGGCTGTGCACCAGAAAGCCGATGTGGATGATGTGGTGGCCGATGGCATTCGGGGCATCGACCTTGGCTCCGGCCGGCGGCTGCACAAACTGAATCTTGTTGCCCTCCGGATCGAGCACCTCAAACAGCCGGCTGCCATCGGACTCCCTGGTCACGCTCGCCGGCACCTGCCATCCCTTCGCGGCCAGGTACTTGCGCATGCCTTCCGCATCGACGGTGTTGAACGCCGCATGATCCATGCGATCGATGCCGGCGTTGGCCGGCAGCGGCAGCACCTCGACAAACTGTGTGCCGCTCAGCATGTAGCGCACGCCCTTGGCATTCTCCGGGTCCGCCTCTTTCACCGCACCGATGTCCACGGTGTAGTAATGCTCCGTGGCCGCTGGGTCGGAGGTATAGACCGCAAGGTGCGAAATCCCCGTGATCTTCGGCCGGTCAGGCGTGGATTGCGCGGCGGCGACAGCAACAACGGTGAAAACGAAAACAAACGCAGCTACCCGGAACTTCACACGCATGGAACACCTCGAAAGTTGGAACGGCATAACCATAAATCGCTTTTGTCCGGCAGCGCAACGTGTGAGCGTGCTCCAACCCCTCGCCCCGCACCGGTACAATGCGGCCATGCGCCTCAATGCTGCCTCCGGCTTCGCCCTCGTCTTGTCCATGTGTCTGAGTCTTGCTGCTCTCGCCCAGCCCTCGATGGTGCACGTATCGCCGCAGGACCGCGCCGAGGCCTTTGAAATCTTCAAACAGCTCATCGAGATCAACACCACCGACACGGCGAAGGGCAACGTCACCGCCGGCACCGCCGCCATGGAAAAGCGCTTCCTCGATGCCGGTTTTGCCCGCGAAGACGTACACCTTCTCGGCCCCGACCCGCGCAAGCAGAACCTGGTGGTGCGCATCCGCGCCGCCGGCCAGCCCGACCAGAAGCCCGTGCTCTTCCTCTGCCACATGGACGTGGTCGAGGCCCTGCGCTCCGACTGGCACACCGACCCGTTTCAATTTGTCGAAAAAGACGGCTACTTCTACGGGCGCGGCACCCAGGACATGAAGGACTCCGACGCCGCCCTGGTCGCCACCTTCCTGCACCTGCACCGCGAAGGCTACAAGCCCAAACGCGACCTCATCCTGGCCCTTACCGCCGATGAAGAGGGAGGCAAGTTCAACGGCGCCTCCTGGCTGGTCAACCAGCACCGCGACCTTGTCGACGCCGCCTATGTCATCAATCCCGACTCCGGTGGCGTGGAACTCGATCATGGCCGCCCCATCGTGGCCGACGTCGAAGCCACCGAGAAGGTCTATGCCGACTACCAGGTCACGGCGACCAATCCCGGCGGCCACAGTTCGCGGCCGCGGCCCGACAACGCCATCTATGAGCTCACCGCGGCGCTCAACAAGCTGGCCGCCTATACCTTCCCGTTTGAGCTGAATGACGTCACCCGCACCTACTTCGAGAATCTTGCCAAAAAGGAGAGCGGCCAGGTCGCCGAGGAGATTCGCGCCGTTCTCGCCGCGACGCCCGACCCGACCGCCGAGGCCCAGCTCAGCCAGGAGCCCAGCTTCAACGCCAACTTCCGCACCACCTGCGTGGCCACGCGCCTGTCGGGCGGGCACGCCAACAACGCCCTGCCCCAAACCGCGCAGGCCAACGTGAACTGCCGCATCTTTCCCGGCCATTCGCCAGAGGAGATCCGTCAGCAGCTTATTGGCCTCTTTGGGGACTCCAAGCTCACGGTCAAATACGTCTCCGATGCCGGCGCGGTCTCCGATACCGCCCCGGAGCGCAAGGCCATGGTGCCGCCCGCGCCCATCCAGGCCGTCTTCGAGCCGCTCACCCGCCTCACCCAGCAGATCTGGCCCGGCATCACCGTCACCCCCGTCATGGAAAACGGAGCCAGCGATTCCATCTACTTCGCCCAGGCCGGCATTCCCTGCTACGGGTATTCAGCCATCGCCCTGGAGCGCGACGACGACCGCGCCCACGGCCAGGACGAGCGCCTGCCCGTCGACTCCTACTGGAAGTCGCTCGACTTTCTTCTATGCCTTCGCGAAAGACCTGGGCAACGAATGATGCCTCCACGCGTAGCCATCGTTACCGGAGCCGCCCAGGGCATCGGCCGCCGCACCGCTGAGCTGCTCGCCGAGCGCGGCTACCGGCTCGCTCTCATCGATCTGCATGAGCCTGCCGCGACCCTCGCGGCTATCCAGTCTCAGAACCCGTCACAGCGTCATTCCCAGGGCGGCGAGACGGTCTCCTTCACCGGCGACATCACCGACGAAGCCGTCGTGCTCGACTTCGCGGCCATGGTCTACGCGCGCTTCGGCAGCGCCGACGTGCTGGTCAACAACGCCGGCATCAGCCACATTTCTCCCGCCGAGGAAACCTCGTTCGCCGACTACCGCCGCGTGCTCGAAGTGAATCTGGTGGCGCCCTTCCTGCTCGCCCAGACCTTCGGCCGCAGGATGCTCGCCGCCCGCAGCGGCTCCATCGTCAATGTGGCCTCGGTCGCCGGCCTGCTGGCCGTCGCCGACCGCGCCGCCTACAACGCCTCCAAGCACGGACTGATCGGCCTCACCCGCACCCTGGCCGCCGAATGGGGCGGCCGCGGCGTGCGCGTCAACGCCGTCTGTCCCGGCTGGGTCAAGACCGAGATGGACGCCGCCGACCAGGCCAGCGGCACCTACACCGATGCCGACATCACCGGCCGCGTGCCCATGGGCCGCTTCGCGACACCCGACGACATCGCCCGCGCCATTGCCTTCCTCGCCGACCCGGTCGAAAGCAGCTTCATCAACGGCCACTGCCTCTCCGTCGACGGCGGCTGGGCGTCCGACGGCAGCTGGGAATCCCTCCGCCTGGGCAAGCGGTGAACAAGAGTGATTCGCGCACCACAGCTAATCCAGAACCAGCAGATTCTGGCTGTATTCCTTTCCAGCCAGGTACTTGATCCCCTTGTCAAATGTGACGAGAATCCCCTTCTCTTTCACCGCAAGCCCCAGCAGGTACGAATCCGTGACTTGCTGATGCCCCAATATCCGGGCGGAAAACGGGGCGGTGAGCACTGCCCACCGGTCATGGATGGGCCAGTAGCGGTAGCCGGGATGAACCGCAAAGTCGGCAAGAATCGCGGCGGCCTGCGCCATAGTGCGGGTTTCGCCTCCATACGCAGGGTTCGTCGTCACTCGAATGAATCCAGCTTCAGTCAGAGGACACACCCCCCAACTGCTTTTGCCTGATTGCACAAACCACCGTTGGATCTTGCCATGATGCTTGTGGTCCGGATCGCCCAGGGCTACCAGGGAATTCAGATCCAGCAGGTAATGTGGCCTAGTCGAGCTCACTCTCCGCCTCTTTCACCATCTCCGGTGTCAGCACCCTGCCGCTCGGAGGAAACATGGCAAGGCCGCTCTCCGAACGCCGAATATCCGGTACAGGAGGGGGAACCGTCTCAGCCCTTCGAATCAATTCGCCGATGGCGGCGCCCAGCGTGATCCCGCGCGCAGCTGCATAGATCGATGCGAGCTGATGAACGTCGTCATCGAGTGTGACATTTGTCCTCATGACTCCATTTTGCACCGATTTCCAGATTGGTACAATATCGCATTTAAGCACTGACTGCCTCGTCGTACTTTCGCTTCAAATTGCACTCTCCGATATCCCGTGAGAAATTCGCCGCGACCCAGCGCCCGCTCCGTCTGCGCAAGCGATAGCCCATGTCGCTCGCACCCCTATGCAATAATCCACTCGGCAAGAATGCGATTCGGAAAGGGTATCTATGGGCTCGTGGAAGATCCGCGCCATCACTACGTACGCGTTCATCCTCAGCGGTTGTTGCCTGGTGACGGCGGCTCAGACCTGCGAAGGCCTGAAGAACCTCAAGCTCGATCACGCCGAGATCACTTCCGCGGTGTCCGCCGAAGCCGGGCCGTTGAAGCAGCCGGCCGGAAGCCCGTTCAAGGTCCCGGACGTCAAAATTCCCGCCCACTGCGAAGTAACCGGGGTAGCGCGTCCTACCGCCGATTCGGAGATCGGATTCGCACTCTGGCTTCCGGCTCCTGACGCCTGGAACGGCAAATATCTGCAGCGAGGCAACGGCGGCTGGGCGGGGTCCATTTCGCCGGAGACGTTGGCCGGTCCCCTCGTGCGCGGCTACGCCGTTTCGGCGACCGACGACGGTCATCGCAGCGAAGGCATGATGCCCGACGCAAGCTGGGCCGTGGGCCATCCCGAGAAGTTGATTGACTTCGGCTACCGCGCCCTGCACGAGACGGCCCGGCTTTCGAAAGCCATTCTGGGGGCGTACTACGCCAGGCCCGCGGCGCGGGCTTACTTCCAGGGCTGCTCCGACGGCGGCCGCGAAGCTCTCCAGGAAGCTGAGCGCTATCCGGAAGACTTTGACGGGATCATCGCCGGCGCGCCGGCCAATCACTGGACGCACCATCTAACCGGTTTCGTGTGGAACGAGATTGCCCTCGATGCCAAGCCGGAGAGCAAAATCACGCCGGAGCAACTGCCGGCCATCCAGAAGGCCGCCCTGGCCGCCTGCGACGCGCTCGATGGCGTCAAAGACGGTTTGATCGAGGATCCCAGGAAGTGCCGCTTTGACCCCTCCGTGCTGCTTTGTCACGGCGCGCCCGGCCCCGACTGCCTCACCCAGCCGCAGGTCGAGGCGGTGGCGAAAATCTATGCCGGCCCCAAAAGTCCCACCACGGGACAGCCGATCTACCCTGGCTATGAACCAGGCACCGAAGCCGATGCGGCGGGGTGGAGAATCTGGATTGTCGGCCCGGTGCAGGCGGCATTCGGCAATACCTTCTACGGGCAGGCGGTCTACGAAGACCCGCACTGGGACTGGCACACCTTCGACTTCGACCGCGACCTGCGCGTGGCCGACGAGAAGACCGCCGCCATCCTGAACTCCGACAATCCCGATCTGCGCAGCTTCCGCGACCACGGGGGCAAGCTCATCCAGTATCACGGGTGGGGCGACGCTGCCATCGCGCCTCGCGACTCAATCGCGTTCTATGAGAAGGTGGAGGCATTTCTTCAGCGTTTTCCTGATCCTCGATCCAAGAACCCGGCGGACACAGCCGGTTTCTACCGGCTCTTCATGGTGCCGGGAATGCAGCATTGCACGGGCGGAGCCGGCCCGGTGAGCTTTGGCAACGAAGATTTCGCGGACAACGGGGCACCGAAGGACGCCGATCACGACATCCTGCTGGCGCTGGATCGCTGGGTAACGCAGGGAGTGGCTCCTGACAAGTTCATCGGTACCGGCCACCTCGCCGCCGACCCGGCAACCAAAGCAGAAGGTCCGCGGATCACGCGCCCGCTCTGCGCCTATCCCGCGGTGGCTCACTACAAAGGCCAGGGCGACACGAATGCGGCCGAGAACTTTGAATGCGTGACCCCGCCCAGACATTGAGATCTCTCCGCTTCCACCCCCGACGCCTCTTGGATTGCGCAAAGCCCGGCAGGCGCGAAGCGCAGTTCGCCGCACGCGCAGTGCCGCGCAGTGGCTGGTAAACTAGACCACGATGATCCTCCCGTTCGTCCGCGAAATCTTTGCGGACCTGGAGCACTCTTCCGCCTTTGAACGCGTTCGCAGGCACCTCAGCCTTGCTTCGGGGCGCAGGCGTGTCTCCGGACTCACCACTACCGCCCGCTCCCTCTACCTTCCCCTCATGGCGCGCGCCGCCAACCGGCCGGTCATCGTGGTCGTCGCCGACAACAAGGCCGCCGAAGCCCTTGAACCCACTCTTCGCGCCGGCTGCGAACTTACCGGCGCCATCGATCCGGCCCGCGTGGTGCGCCTGCCCGCCCATGACGTGCTGCCCTTTGAAAACCTCTCCCCCCACCCCGACGTGCAGGAGCAGCGCGCCGCCGCCCTCTGGAAACTGGCCACCGGCGCGGTCTCCATCCTCATCGCCCCGGTCGAGGCCGCCGCCCTGCGCCTCTTCAACCGCGACTACTACGCCTCGCTCGCCGTCAGCCTCAAGCGCGGCGAAGAGATCGACGTCGAAGTCCTCACCGGCCACCTCGCCAGCGTCGGCTACACGCAGATGGACCTGGTGGAAATGCCCGGCCAGTTCACCCGTCGCGGCGGCATCCTCGACGTCTACTCGCCCGAATCCGACCGCCCCCTGCGCATCGAGTTCTTTGGCGACGAGATCGAGTCCATCCGCCGCTTCGACCCCGAGACCCAGCGCTCGCAATCCGGCCTCGACGAAGCCTGGCTGCTGCCCCTGACCGAGACCCCGGTTACCGAACACCTGCTGGCCGCCGTCCATGCCCGCCTCAGCCGGCAGCGCGTCACCATGGAGGGCGAAGACGAGGCCGAGGGCGACGACGCCGCGACCAGCCTCGCCATCGAAGCCGCGGCCGCCGGCGGCGTCAGCGTCTTTCCCGGCTGGGAGTTTTTTTCGAGCGTCGCCGGCGCCGAAAGCCATCTCCTCAAGCTCGTCCCCAAGGCCGTTCTCTTCGTCGACGAGCCCGGCATGGTGCGCAACCAGATCGACCGCTGGTGGAACAAGGTCGAGCAGCGCCACGAGCGCTCCGGCATCGGCAGCCTCATCCGCCCCGAGGACATCTACCTCCGCCCCGAAGTCCTGCAGGGCCTGCTTGAATCCCACTTCGGCCTCGACCTCGATCAGCTCGGCGCCGTCGACGTCCTCGACGAAGACCAAACCCTCGGCGAAATCGAGCTCAATACGCGGCCCACCCTGCGCTTTCACGGGTCGATTCCCGCGCTGACCGACCATCTGCGCAAGCTCATGGAAGTCGAAACCCACATCGTCCTCGCCGCCGCCAACCAGGGCGACGTGGAGCGCATGGCGCACCGTGCTGCGCGAATACCAGATCCCTTACCGCCTGGGCAGCCGCACCGTCCACGCCAGCAGCGAGACCATGCTCGAGGAAGCCAGCTACATGGCCGGCGACCTGCGCGTGCCCGTCATCGTCCGCACCGCTCTGTCCGCCGGGGTCTGCTTCCCCGATGCCAACCTGATTGTCTTCGGCGCCAATGACCTCTCCGACGATGCCGACATCGCCGCCCGGCCCGAACCCAAGCGCTCCAAGACCGCCGCCTTCGTCTCCGACTTCCGCGACCTCACCATCGGCGACTACGTCGTCCACGTCGAGCA
Organism: uncultured Acidobacteriaceae bacterium; assembly: GCA_963737665.1. Taxonomy (GTDB): domain Bacteria; phylum Acidobacteriota; class Terriglobia; order Terriglobales; family Acidobacteriaceae; genus Telmatobacter. The sequence continues at coordinate 354,405 of CAVTTW010000005.1, read as the reverse complement.
CGGCATCGCGCAATATCAGGGCCTCAAAGAGATCGTGCAGGACGGCCTCTCCGTCGAGTTCATGATTCTCGAATTCGCCGAGCAGGCCAAGCTCTATGTCCCCCTCACCCGCCTCGACCTGATCCAGAAATACCGCTCCACCGACGCCGGCCCCGCGCCCGTGCTCAACAAGCTCGGCTCGCAGCAGTGGACCAAGACCAAGGCGCGCGTGCGCAAGGCCATGCAGGACATGGCCGGCGAACTGCTCAAGCTCTACGCCCAGCGCCACACCGCGCAGGGCACCGCCTTCTCCAAAGACAACGAGTTTCAGAAGGAGTTTGAAGACTCCTTCGACTACAACGAGACCGACGACCAGCTCTCCGCCATCCGCGCCATCAAGTACGACATGGAGTCCACCACCCCCATGGACCGCCTGCTGTGCGGCGACGTGGGCTACGGCAAGACCGAAGTCGCCATGCGCGCCGCCTTCAAGGCCGTGCAGGACGGCAAGCAGGTCGCGGTGCTCACCCCCACCACCATCCTCAGCTTCCAGCACTTTGAAACCTTCAAGCGCCGCTTCTCGCAGTTCCCCATCAACATCGAGATGATCTCCCGCTTCCGCACCGCCAAAGAGCAGAAGGTCATCGTCGAGCGCGTCGAGACCGGCAAGATCGACATCCTCATCGGCACCCACCGCCTGCTGTCCAAAGACATCAAGTTCCAGGACCTCGGCCTGCTCGTCGTCGATGAAGAGCAGCGCTTCGGCGTGCGCCACAAAGAGCGCCTCAAGCAGCTCCGCAAGGAGATCGATGTGCTCGCCATGTCGGCCACGCCCATCCCGCGCACCCTGCACATGTCGCTGGTCGGCCTGCGCGACATGTCGGTGATCGAGACCCCGCCCAAAGACCGCATGGCCATCCAGACCGTGGTCGCCAAGTTCGACGAAAAGATCGTCCGCTCGGCGGTCGAGCTCGAACTCGAACGCGGCGGCCAGGTCTACTTCGTCCACAACCGCGTCGAATCCATCTACGAGATCGCCTCGCGCATCCAGGAACTGGTGCCCGGCGCGCGCGTCGTCGTCGGCCACGGCCAGATGGGCGAAACCGAGCTCGAACGCGTCATGCTGGCCTTCATGAACCACGAGTACGACGTGCTGGTCGCCACCACCATCATCGAAAACGGCCTCGACATCCCGCTCGCCAACACCATCCTCATCAACCGCGCCGATCGCCACGGGCTCAGCGAACTCTACCAGCTGCGCGGCCGCGTCGGCCGTTCCAATCGCCGCGCCTACGCCTATCTGCTCATCCCGCCCGAGCAGCAGCTCAGCGAGATTGCCCGCCGCCGCCTGGCCGCACTCAAGGAGTTCTCCGACCTCGGCGCCGGCTTCAAGATTGCCGCCCTCGATCTCGAACTCCGCGGCGCCGGCAACATGCTCGGCGGCGAACAGAGCGGCCACATCGAAGCGGTCGGGTTCGAGCTCTATACCTCCATGCTCGAAGCGGCCGTCAAGGAGATGAAGGGCGAGGCCGGCGACGAGCGCCCCGCCACCCAGCTCAATCTCGGCATCGCCCTGCGCATCGACGAGGCTTACGTACCCGAAGAAAACCAGCGCCTGCGCCTCTATAAGAAGGTCGCCGGCGCCGACAGCGAAAAAGCCATCGCCGACCTGCGCTCCGAGATGGAAGATCGCTACGGCCCGCTGCCCGACTTCACTGTCTTCCTCCTCGAAGCCGCCTCGCTGCGCCTCGAGTGCGAACGCATCGGCATCGCCCAGATCGACCGCAAGCGCACCGAACTGCAGATCCGCTTTACTGAAAACGCCGCCATCGATCCGCAGCAGCTGATGCGCCTGGTCGCCCGCAACGCCAAGCGCGGCGCCCAGTTCACCCCGCAAGGCCTGTTGAAGTTTCCCCTCGCCGCCACCCGCCCCGACGAGGTGCTGCTCGAAATCCGCGAACTGCTCTCGCTCCTTGCCCCCGCGCCCGTCCCCGCCTGACCGCCACCTTCTCCGCGGCCGCCCTTTAACAGGGCACGCCTTCCGTCGTGCTGACCCGTTCCCGGTTGGCTTCAGCGTCGTCGGCCTTGTAACAGGGCACGCCTTCAGTCGTGCCAAAAAGTCCCCCCAGGCTGGGCCGGGCTTCAGCCCCTGCAGCGATCTCCCGTGCGCGCCCACCTCGTCATCTCATCGACACCATGTCTGCCAAACCCACGGTGCCACTCGTCTATCCTGATTCCCATGACCCCAGAAATGCCACCCCGCTATCTCGCCCTCGACGTGGGTGCGAAGCGCATCGGCGTGGCTGTCTCCGATGAACTGGGCCTCACCGCGCAGCCCGTCCTCACCCTGGAACGCAAACGCAACCCCCGCGACGACCTGAAGTCCATCGCCCGCCTTGCCAAACGCTTCGCTGTCGCCGGCATCGTGGTCGGCAATCCGCTGCACCTATCCGGCGAAGTAAGTCCTCGCGCCGCTAAAACCCAGGCCTTCGCCGCCGAACTCGGCACGCTTACCGGCCTGCCCGTTCATCTCTGGGATGAGCGCCTCACCACCCGCGAAGCCCACCAGATTCTCTATGAAGCCGGCCATGCCCGCCAGGATCACCGCCGCGTGGTCGACCAGGTCGCCGCCACCCTCATCCTGCAGTCCTTTCTCGATGAGAAGGGCTGGACGCGAGAACGAGGCAGCGAATAGGGCAGGGAATCGGCGGGTTTCGCTCCGCAGGCTTGGCGATGTTTGTCGGCGGTTGCAGTAGCGTTCCTATCGATCTCGGCATACCATCGCACATGTTGGATCGATACCAATGGCTGAGCGGCCAAGGGGAAAACAGGCATGATCCGTGGGGCAGGTCTGGTGGCTTTTCTGGTGGGCTGTGCCCTGGGCTTGCCAGCGCAGCAGGCTCCTTCCGCACCACAAACGCAAAGCCCGACCCTCGTTCCTCCCGCGCCCCAACCTCTCATTCCGCGATCGCATGAGGACCGCGAACGCCGCTACCAGGCCCTGCACCGCATCATTCTCAACGTGCAGGTGACGGATGCGTCCCACCGGCCTGCGGCCGGCCTCACCCAGCAGGATTTCACCCTGCTCGATAATGGGCGTCCGCAAACGCTGGTCTCCTTTCGCGCCGTCAGGGGCGGTGATGGTATAGCCCCGGCCCATGTCGTGCTGATGCTCGACGCGGTCAACAACATGCCGGCGGAGATTGCCCACGATCGCAAAGGGATCGAGCAGTATCTGAAGCAAAGCCCGCCGCAACTGGCCTACCCCACGTCCATCGGCATCCTCACCGGATCGGGCGTGAAGATCGGTCAGCCATCCCGGGACCGTGCCACCCTGGCCCTCGACCTGGAAATTCGCACCAGAAACGTTCCCATGTTTGATTGCGGCAGCGCCGTGGACGAGCCGGAGCAGGTCTTCACCGCCGCTGATCTTCGCGGCATGACCGGCCTTGAAGGCGTGCATCCCAGCGAAAAAATCGCCTGCCTCAACCGGCGCTTCCTGTTGTCCATCGCCGCGCTCAACCGGTTTGCCAGGGGACAGGAGGACGTGCCTGGCCGCGTCATCCTCATCTGGATCGGCGCCGGTTGGCCGCTGCTGCTTAACCCGGAGTTTCATGCCGACACACCTGAACTGCGGCAGAATTTCTTCGATAACCTGGTGCAGGTTTCGAGCGCCTTGCGCCAGGCCCAGGTCACGCTGGACGCCGCTTTTTCTCCCGATCTCTTGCGCAGGATTGAATTGCGCAGCGATCACGACAATGCCTTCCTCGACGGCATCCCCGGGGAAGAGGACGTCACCGCAAGCAGCCTCGGCCTTCAGGTCCTGGCGCATCAGAGCGGCGGGCAGATTCTATTGCAGGGCAAGAGCCTGGCCGGGGAAATCGCGAAATGCGTAGACGATGCGGAGCTTTACTACGCGCTGAGCTTCGACTCCGCCCCGGCCTCCGGCCCCGGTGAGTACCACTCCCTCAAGGTGACCGTGAACCAGCCCGGCCTCACCGTCCGCACCAACACCGTCTACTACGCCGAACAATAGACTGCCTCGCTGCCGTCCTCAAGCCCGCGCCCATGTCTCCGCCCGATCTACGAAGAATGGCGAGTGGTGGAAGGAATTCTGTAAATGACGGAATCATATTTTGGATTCGCGCGGGTACCGATGATCGCGCCGCCGAGATTCTCAGCAATACGCCTGCTGGCGATGTTTTGCACTGCTACCGGGTAGATGAAACTCCCTTTGCCTAGAGATGCGTGTCCCCACTCAACAAGGGCGGCCACCACTTCCCGTCCGAAACCCTGCCGGTGCACGCTCTCCTTGAGCCAGAGGCCGAGCTCGGGCCAAACCGAATCCGCATCTTCCAACGAAGCCATGCCAAGGCACTCCTCGTTGTCGAGCTTCCGGACGACGAGGGAAAACTTGTTCGGTTCCGGAGCCTGCACTCTCTTCTCGCATCGCGTCAGGTACTCGCTCCATGATGGCGGCTCCCAGGGCATGAACCTGGCGATGGCCGGAGTAATGCAGGCGAAAACCTCCGCAGCATCCCTCATCTGGAACTGGCTGAGCTGCAACCTTGGTGACCGGATGACAATCATTTGGGCCGCCTGCTGGTACCGACAACGTATGATACCCGGCGCGTTCAAGCCCAGGCGCTCATTGCCATCAGGCTGGCGGCTCCGGCGCTGCGCAGATACGGAAGCCGGCGATAACAATTGAACGGGAGCAAAGAGGGATCGCAAAATTCATACTTGACACTGACTGCAAATCCACTACCATATGGTTGTGGATAGGTTGGGTACAACATTTGCGGCTTTGTCTGATCCCACCCGTAGAGCGATGATCGAACGGCTCTCCCATGGGCCTGCCTCTGTGCATGGATTGACGGAACCGTTTGCACTCTCGCAGCAGATGATTTCAAAACATATTGCCTGTCTGGTTCGGGCGCGGATTGTGATCAAGACCAAGCGTGGACGGGAGAGTGTGTGCACGCTCAGGCCGGAGGCGATCAAGACAGTCAGCGACTGGGCGATAAGCTATCGCCGATTCTGGGAAGAAAGCTTCGACAAGCTGGAGGTGGTTGTGAATCAAATGAAAAAAACGGAGGTCAGAGATGACAAATAACACGGTGAGTGAAGTTGAGCGGATGGTCGTTACAAGAGTTTTTGATGCCCCACGCGAATTGGTTTGGAAGGCGTGGACAGACCCGAAGTACATCATGCAGTGGTGGGGACCGAAGGGCTTTACTACGCCTGTTTGCAAGATGGATTTTCGCGTAGGCGGAAAACTTCTTTGCTGCATGAGATCGCCGGATGGGCAGGAGGGCTGGAATGCGGTTGAATACCATGAGATTGTTCCGTACGAGAAGATCGTTTCCTCCATGTACTTTTCTGACCCGGAGGGAAACAGAGTCGATCCTGCGGAATTAGGAATTGAGCATGAGGCCTTGGACGGTGCGTACGACGTGACCATCTTTGAGGATCTCGGGAACGGCCAGACGAAACTCACCCACATTGGAAATGAACCCATGGAGAGCGCAAAGAACAGCGGGCAATTGGAGGGCTGGAAGCAGATACTCGATAAGGTTGCCGCGGTTGTTGCGGGGCTGGCGCAGGCGGAATAGGAAGTTGAAGTTTGAGGACCGTCCTGCGGCGGGGGCCCAGGTTGGGGTGCTCCATGTCTCAAAAACCGGAGACATGGGGCACCCTCAGTTTGGAGTAAATCAGGCACCCTGAAACCCAGCCACCCGACAGATATGGCGTGCGCTATTGCGAGTGTATATACTTTCGCGGTTCCAGCCGGAGGTTGTATGGGGAAGATGAATGTCCGCCGTCTGATCCTGGGCGGCATTGTTGCCGGAATGGTTTTCAATACCCTGGACTACCTCGTGGATGTCGTGATTCTAGGGCCGCAATGGACCGAAGGCTTCAAGGCTCTTGGTCACAATGGGTTCTCATTGAACCAGTTGATCGGGTCGGGCATGACAGGTCTCGTCGGCGGGACTGTCGCAGTCTGGATTTATGTGGGCATCCGACCCCGTTTCGGGGCCGGGATCAAGACAGCGATCTACGCCGGTTTGGCAGTGTGGATTGTCGGCGTCTTTTTGCCCAACCTGATATTCATGCGCATCTTCGGCCTCTTCCCAAGCCACCTCACATGGATGACGACTTTCGGAGCATTGGCCGAGACTGTTCCGGGAGCGGTGGCCGGAGCCGCAGTCTACAAGGAAGCCTGAGCCAAAGCGGCCCCAGGAGCCCGGCGCATACCCCACCCGCGGGGACGATCACAATTGGGCGGCGATCCTCCCCATTCCTCCGCAGCCGTGGCCCGCTCCGCGTTTCCGGGACCCCTGCCCGCGTATAATGGACTTTCGAGTTCCTCATCTCTAGCGGTTCGAGCGCGTCGCTCCCCGCCACGGACCATGAATGCCCGATCACATCAAAAGCCAGCTTCAAAAAGAAATTTCGCTGCTCGAACATGAGCTTGCCCACGAATTGCCTGCCGAGATTAAGAAGGCCGTGGCCCTGGGCGATCTCTCCGAGAACGCCGAATACCACATGGCCAAGCAGCGCCAGGATTTCGTCAACGCGCGCCTCGGCCAGCTCAAGCGCCGCATGGCCGAGCTTTCGCTCGTCAACCTCGCCAACATCCCCCACGACAAGGTGGGTTTCGGTTCCACCATCGTGGTCTTCGATTCCACCAAGGATGAAGAGATCGTCTACCGCCTCGTGACCAGCGAAGAGTCCGATGTCTCCAAGGGGCTTGATCTCGACCACCTCCCCGATCGGGCGCGGCCTGGTGGGGAAACGGGTGGGCGACGTGGCCACCATCGTCACCCCCAACGGCAAGCGCGAACTGGAAATCCTGAAGTTGACCACGATTCACGATGAAGCGGAAGCGGCCGCCGCCAACGGCGAGGCCGCCGCCGGCCCTACCCAGTAGGCAAGGAAAGAACGGGAATGACCTGGACCAGTGCCTTCGGCCGCGCCTGCGGCTGGCTTCTTGATCGAATCGTTCATGGCCTGGCCCTGACCCGCATCTCCCCCAACGTGCTGACCTTCATCGGTCTGATCATCAATATCGTGGCCGCGTTCTTCTTCGGCCATGCCAACGCCACCAACGCCGGGCGCATGTTCGCCTACGCCGGGCTGGTGATCATCGGCGCCGGCATCTTCGACATGGTCGACGGCCGCGTCGCCCGCCGCACCAACCAGGTCACCGTCTTCGGCGCCTTCTTCGACTCCGTGATCGACCGCTACTCCGACGTGGTGCTGTTCTTCGGCCTGCTGGTGTACTACGCGCGCATCAACCACTTCCGCTACGTGGTGCTGACCGCCTTTGTCATGGTGACGTCGCTGATGGTCAGCTACACGCGCGCCCGCGCCGAAGCCCTTATCGGCCAGTGCAAGGTCGGGCTTCATGGAGCGCCCCGAGCGCATCGTGCTCGTCATCCTCGGCGCCCTCTTCAATCACTGGGGCGTCATGGCCCCGGTGCTGTGGATCCTGGCCGTGCTTTCCACGATTACCGTCATCCACCGCATCCAGTACACCTACCAGAACACCAAGCACCTGGCCCCGCTCAGCTGACCCCGCTTCTTCCTTAGCAGTTCACCGCCATCATCGAGCAGCCCGCCTTGGGCGCCCGCCACTGCACCAGGAACTTGGTCACCGCCGACGACTCCATGCGCCGCATGGTCTTGAACTCCCCGCCCCGCTGCCCGTAGAGCAGCTTTCCCGTATCCGACAGCACCGCCAGCGCCGGGACCCCCGTCGTTACCGGGATTCCCCACTTTTCCGCGATATCCAGGTTCTCGTCCAAACGTCCAACATTGACGTGGACGAGAATGAAGTTCGACTCCAGGATGGGCCGATTCTCGGCGTTATGAAAATAGATATCCAGCACCTGGCAGTCGCCGCACCAGTCGCCGCCGAAGTCTACGATGACCCGCTTGTGGGTTTCGCCGGCCTGCTTGATGGCCGCAGCCAGGTCGCTCCGGGCCTCGGACGGGTCGGGATAGATGTGCCGGTCGGCCGGATGCACGGTCGCCGACGCCAGCGCCATTCCCGCTGCCAGTCCCGCAGCCATGCGTGCGTTTTGGGCCAACAACTTGACGAAGTTCATGGGGTTTGAATCCTCCAGGCGGCTGTTTTCAGTCTGCCACAGCCGGAGGCGGAGTTGAATTGGTGGAAACCTGCCCCGCTCCCGCGATGTACTCTGGAGAACGATGAGCGATCTGCGCACTCGGTTGGAAGCCACGGCGTTCCCTGACCTGGGATCGATGATGGAGGGCTATGCCGACGCCGCCATCCAGCTTGCCCGCACGGATTTCCGGAAGACGCTCGACTTTTCTCCGGATTCCGTCGATGAGCTCGATGACATCCTGGTCGTGGTAGGCGAGAGCCCGGAGCGCGATCTGGACTTCGAAGTTCGACTGTGGGGCAGCTACCTGGGCGAGGTGCTGCGGCGGCGCTACGCCGCTACCTGGGAGATGACGCAATACCCCGGCGGCACGGTTGCCGTTCCGGCCGTCGATGTGCGCGGCTCCCGGCTCTTCCCGCTCATGAAGGTCTACCGCCGCCTGACGGTGGGCGAAGAAGAAGATCTGCGCAGCTTCTACACCATGGTGACGGAGCGCCTGGGTAAGCCGGCACAAGTCAACTAGACAGGTCATCTGCCAGTCAGGCGCCGGTAACCTGAACCGTCGATGCGTCGTCTTCGTTTCTGGCCGGTTTGCGCCTTCCTTTGAAAAAGCGGGAAATCCAATCGGCGCCCAGCCCCGTACTTTGAGTGAGCCGACTCACACCGCGCCACCAAGGCTTGTGCGACAATAAGACTGTTAAAGAGCATTCCGCCAAAAGCGGGATGCGGAGGATGAATCGATGGGCGATCTACTACAACCATGGCACCTGATCGTACTGGCCGTGGTGGCATTTCTGCTGTTCGGCGCCAAGCGGCTGCCGGAGCTAGGCAAAGGTTTAGGTGAAGGATTGAAGGGCTTTAAGGAAGGCATCAAGGGCATTTCGGACCCCGCGCCTCCCACACAGACCACGCAGCAATCGTCGTCCGTGCCGCCGCCCACTTCGACCCCGGTTGAGCCAAAGTCGTAAACGGCAGCTGCTGACTCCCGCTCCAATCTCGAACTCTGGAAACTGGATCAGGTGAGTTGAGCACGCCGGTCGAAGTAAGCCGGTTGGAGCAAATGAAAAGGCCTGTGCATCGCGCACAGGCCTTTCGTCTGCGTGCTCGATCGTCAGCGGATGGGTTCGGCCGATGGGTAGTACCCCAGTTTGGTAATGACTTCAAGGCCCGGCCGGTCCACGCGCACGTCAATCTTCCGGAACTTGTCGTCGATCACCGGCTGGTGGCTTAGATAGCCCAGAGTGTACTGGTTGCGCGCCTCTTCGGCGATACTGCCGTAGCTCTTTTCGATTCCGTTGAGGCCGCGTTCCGAGTCCAGCGTGCCGCCCGTCGCCAGGGTGTACTTGGCGAGCAGATTGTCATACACCGTGAAGGGAAGATGAAACCGGCTCAGGTACCCCTCTCCCCACCCGGCGGATGTGCCCACCAGCGTTCCATACACGGCGATCTGATTGGTTTCGAGGTAGCGCAGCACATCCTTGTAGGTTGCCTTGCTGCCGTATTCCTTGCCGTCCGAGATCACATAGATCAGGCGGCGGCGCCCCTTGGGCCGCGTGGACAGTTCCTTGGCCGCGGCCAGGATGCCGTCGTTGAGGGTGTGAATCTCCTTGGGGATGGTAATGAAGGTACCGTTGCCGGCCGAGCGGCCTGATTGCAGGTTGGGATCAACGCAATTGCCGTTTTCGCGGATGTTGCAACTGGCGAACGGACCATCGTTCACCGGCACCTGCATATCCGAACCCGCCGCCTTGGTCATCGACAGCACATACGGCACGCGGGCGCTCTGTCCGCCGGTGAATCCTCCCGAGCGGTTTTGCGCACCGTTGTTGTAAGTGAAGACGGCGACCTCGTCATAGGGCGTCAGCGCGCCCTGGATCGCACCCAGGGAATCGTTCACCTTGGCCATCACGTCCGAAGTCAGACTCTGATCGATGACGAAGGCAATCGACAGTGGAAACGGATCGACGGTAAACAACCGCAGCGGCTCACGTGTGTCGTTTTCATACACCTTGAAGTCACGAAACGTAAGCCCCGCCACCAGGTGTCCCTTGGCATCCTTGACCGTCACTGGCAGTTCAACGAAGTTCACATTCAGGCGAATGACGGTCTGGGTCTTCTCGAAGCCCTCGCCGGCGCCCGGCATCTCAGGCGGAGCGGTCTGGACGTCATCCTTGGCCGGTGCGGGCGGAGCCTGGGCGGGCGGCGCTGTCTGCTGCTGCCCTGTCGAACTCGAAGAGCTTCCCGAATCGGGCTCCGCGCCTGCCCCCGATCCTGGCTTGATCGGCCCCGTCACGCTCTTTAGCGGCGCCGGCGTCTGCGGAGCGGGGGCATCCGGAACCGCGGCCGGGCTGCGGCTGCGGTTCCTGCGCTGAGGCTCGCGGCATTGCACCAAGGCTGAGGCTCAAAAGCGCCGCCAGCGCCGAAATTGTCAAACCAGACTTCACAGGAATCTTGTCCTCCCCAGAACGCCGCAAATCTTACGGGCAAAAGCCGACGGGGTTTCTCGGACTCTGCGGTCCCGATTCTCCGTCTAACATCCGTCAGAGTATCAGACGCGCCGGAGCCGCGCAGGTTTGTATGCCGGTCCAAACCGCCGCCCCGCCGCCAAGTGCCGCAAACCTCGTCTTTCCTATATGCTCGCTTCGTAGGCTTGATCGCGTCTAAGTCACTGGATACTGATATGCGCATTTGTTGGATGGCCGCCTCCGCCCTGCTCCTTCCCCTCGCGACCGCCACGGGATGGGCCCAACTTGCCCCCTCGCCCGATGCGGCCCCGGTAAGCCACGCGCCTGCGGCTCCCGAGGACGATCAGTCCGTCGCCACCTTCAAGCTGCAGGTGAACCTCGTCGACGTCTTCTTTACCGTCAAGGACAAGAACGGCAACCTGGTGCCGCACCTCAGCAAGAACGACTGCACCGTCTTTGAAGACAAGCAGCCGCAGACCTTCAAGAGCTTCGTCGCCGAGAGCAGCCTTCCACTGACCCTCGGCATTCTGCTCGATACCTCGGGCAGCCAGATGCGGGTGCTTCCCCTTGAGCAGGATGCCGGCAGCCGCTTCCTGGATCGCGTCTTGAAATCGAAGGACGAAGCCTTTCTGCTGTCGTTCGACGTGAACGTCGACCTGCTGCAGGACTTCACCAACAGTCCTCGTCTGCTGGCACGCGCCATGAACAAGGCCGAGATCAACACCGCGGGCGGTAACGGCGCGGCAGGTATTCCCGGAGCCGGCGGCGGCACAGTGCCCACCATCGGCGATCCCAAGGGTACCCTGCTTTACGACGCCATCTACCTCGCCGCCAATGAAAAGCTCAATCAGGAATCCGGCCGCAAGGCAATGATCATCCTCACCGACGGCGATGACCAGGGCAGCCGGGTCAAGATCAGCGAAGCCATCGCCGCCGCGCAGAAGTCCAACGTGATGGTCTACGTGATCCTGATCGCCGACACGGGGTTTTATGGGGGCTTTGGGTATAACGGCTACTCCGCCGCCAAGCGCATCTCCGAGGAGACCGGCGGCCGCCTCATCAATGTAGGCAACAACGGAAAGAAGCTCGAAGACGCCTTCCAACAGATCGAAGACGAGTTGCGCACCGAATACGTGGCCACCTACACACCCACCAACAGCAAGCTGGACGGCACGTTCCGGCACCTGAATGTGCAGTGCCAAGGGGATGGGCTCAAGGTGCAGACACGCAAAGGCTATTTCGCCCCCACGCCGCAGCAGTAGCCTGCGGGGGTTGAATTACGCGATGAACACAACAGGCCGGGGGTGCAGCCTGTTGTGTTCATCGCATAAGGTTGGCAATCGTTTGTTTCGGAATGATTGGTTTGATCGCAGATCGTTCTGAGGTACTCAAAAATAACGGTTCCGCAGCCACTGTGTCTGAAGCCAGGAATTCGAGTGTCTTGTGCGGTTGAGTAAAGGACACCTTGCGACCCGTCGCCCTGCGGCTACACCAGTTGAGAGCCCGTTCAGAGGGCCCGGCGTCCGGTGATCAATTGAATGATGAGCACCACCACCGCGACGACCAACAGAAGGTGAATCAAACTGCCGGCGATGTGGAAACTGAATCCCAGAAGCCACAGGATCAGCAGAATTACGAAAATCGTCCAAAGCATGCGCGTTCTCCTTTTTTTGCGTAACAGGCCCTGACGGCAGGTATGCGCGTCAGGCGCCTGCGTAGGTTGGATGCAAGTTATCGCTTCGTAATCTGCGAAGGTTTGTGCTTTTGCTGATGCTTATGGCGAAAGGCTTTAAGGAATCGCGTCGGGCAGGAGAGCCGCCATCGGCGCCGTCCTTGATCCGGTTAGGGCACGGCAGGAAAAACGACGGCCTCTCCGGGTTGGGAGAGGCCGCTGACTTGCGTGATCGTTGTTGACGACTTACCGGCGGAAGTGATCTCTGTCTCCGCGACCGCGGTCCCGGTCGTAGCGCCGGTCGCGGTCGCCATCGCGATAGTAGCCGCGATCCCGATCGCCATCAAAACGGGCAAAGTGGTCACGATCGACCACGCCGCGATAGTTCCAGCGTCCGGGGACCCAATAACCGCCCTGCTGATAGCCGGCTGCCCAGACATATCCCGGTCCCGGAGAGGGAGGAACATACGCCACCGGCCCGCGGACGTACACTCCAAACTCGGCCGCCTGGGCAGTCATCGTTCCCAGGCCCAATCCACCGGCTACCATCGCCGCACCCAGCATCCATTTCTGCATGTTCTTCATACTTCCTCCATCCCACCTGACCCGCGCCTTGGAGCGAAGAGTCTGTCCGGCCTTCCCGGGAGGGCTTGGATCCTGCCGCCTCTCCAACGCGCCGGTTATGTCCTGTTCAAACACTTGTCCAACAGAAGGTTGCGGGCTTGGCGTGAAAATAAATGGGCGCAACTTTCAGCCAATCCGCGGGTTCAAAGCCCCTTTTTCGGGGCTCAATTCTGCCCACATTCCCCGCCCAAACGGGGAGAAACAGGTCCGAATGGTACCCTAACCTTTCGAATCCAAATGTTCGCCACTTCGCAGCACGCACACTTCATTGGCATCGGCGGCATCGGCATGAGCGGCATCGCCGAGATCCTTCTCAACCAGAAGATGAAGGTCTCCGGCTCCGACCTGCGCCGCAGCGCGGTCACGGATCGGCTCGCGCAGCTTGGCGCCATCATCTACGAGGGCCATGAAGCCGGCCATGTCGCGGGCGCGACGGTGGTTGTTACCAGCTCCGCCGTGGGGACTACCAATCCGGAAGTGGTCGAGGCCCGCGCCCGCAAGATTCCCGTCATTCAGCGCGCCGAGATGCTGGCTGAACTCATGCGCCTCAAGTACGGCATCGCCATCGCCGGTATGCACGGAAAGACCACCACGACCTCGATGGTCGCGAGCGTCCTCGGCGCGGGAGGCCTCGATCCGACGGTGGTCGTTGGCGGCCGCGTAGACGCCATGGGCTCCAATGCGCGTCTCGGTACCACGCAGTACCTGGTTGCGGAGGCCGACGAGAGCGACCGGTCCTTTCTGAAGCTTTCGCCCATCCTTGCCGTGGTGACCAACCTCGACCGCGAACACATGGACTGCTACAGCGACATGAACGATGTGGAGCGCGCCTTCCTTGCCTTCATGGACAAGGTGCCGTTTTATGGCGCGGTCACCGCATGCATCGACAATCCGCAACTGGCTGCGATTCTGCCCCGCGCGCACCGGCGCGTCTTCACGTATGGCGCCGCCTCTGAGGCCGACTACCGCATTCAACCGCTGGATCGAGTGCCGGATTGCTACTCTCGCTTCCAGGTCACGACCGCGACCGCTCTTCTCGGCCCCTTCCATCTGCATGTGCCCGGCCGGCACAATGTGTTGAACGCCACCGCGGCCGTCGCCATCGCACATCAGCTGGAGGTGGACCCCGGCAAGATCGCCGAGGGGATCAGCCGTTTTCGCGGTGTGGACCGCCGCTTTCAACTGCGCGGCCAGGCCAACGGCATTGCGGTTGTCGACGACTACGGCCACCATCCCACCGAGATACGGGCTACGCTGGCCGCCGCGCGGGAGTGCGGCTACCATCGCGTCCACGTGCTGTTCCAGCCCCACCGGTTCACGCGCACCCTTGATCTGCTCGACGACTTCGCCGGCGCCTTCACCGATGCCGATACCGTCACTGTCCTGCCCATCTATGCCGCCAGCGAAACCCCCATTCCCGGTTTGACTGCCGAAGTGCTGGCGGCCCGGATCACGGGCCCCCGGGTCGAATATGCTGCCGACTTCGCCGCGGCAATCTCCGCGGTTACCGCGCAGGCCCGGGACGGCGATCTTATCCTTACCCTTGGCGCCGGCAGCGTCAGCCAACTCGCGCCGCAGATTCTCTCCGCTCTCGAATCGGTTCAGGTCGGCTAACCCTCATCTCCGCGCCTCCCCTGAAAGTGGCAGCCATCTCTAACGCTTGCGTGCATCTGGACCGCGGCCGCATTGCGTCATACCATGTGGTTACTCAAGAAGTAGCAGAGTTCCAGGATCAGGCGACTTCCCCTGGATCGCCTGGTCATTCGCCGCTAAGTAGTCAATAGGCGAGAACCACTGACCACTTGCAGCAAATCGCTATTTTCCATTTTTCCTCGGAGGAACCGCGTTGGGCCGGGTCGCACTGAAGGTGGCGATCACAATCGTGTTGACCGCTGCTTTAGCGTGGGTGAGCCTCGCTTCCGGCCGCGGCGCCGGCCATGTGCCGGCGATCTGGTGGGCCAATGCGGGCCTGGCATCCTTCACGCTCCTGAACAAGCGCAAAACATGGCCGTGGCTGCTGCTCGCGGGCTACGCCGGCAACGTCGCCGGCCACCTGCTGTTTGGGGATCCATGGGTGGAGACGCTGGCGCTGTCTGCCTGCGATGTCGGCGAGACCGTCATCGCCGTCTTTGGCGTGGGTATATCGCTGGGCAAGCGAGTGGACCTCACCCGCCAGCGCCAGTTGCTCCTCTTCGTGGTCTTTGCCGTGGTGCTGGGTCCCCTCGTCGCCAGCGTTGCTGCGGGGTTGGTGCTGCACATGCTCCACGGCAGTTCACGGGCTGTGACCCTGCGCTGGTTTCCGGCCAGCGCCCTGGGCATGAGCGTGGTTGTGCCGCTGATCCTGGGGCTGGCCCGGCGCGAGACGCGGGACCTCTTTCGCCCCGCCCGCCTTCCCAACACGCTGCTCTATCTCGCCATCATCGCCGAGGCAACCACGATCATCTTTCAGAGCGCGGATTTTCCCTGGCTGTTCTTTATCTTTCCGCCGCTCCTGTTTCTGGTCGTGCGCCTGGGATTGAGCGGCGGGGTGCTCGGCTGCTGCGTCGTGGCCGCCATCGGCACCCACTACACGGTAGCCGCCGCCTCCGGCCCACTCATGCGCATGAACGATCCCAGCCTCGAGCATCGCATCCTCATCCTGCAACTGTTTCTGGCCACGGCTGTCTTGAGCGTCAGCGTGGTGGCCATCGTCTTTGCCGACCTCAAGCGGGCCAATGCCGCAGTCTCGCGCAGCGAAGAACGGTATCGTGAACTGGCCTCCTCCATGGAGATGCTGGCCGCCGAAGACCCACTTACGGGTGTGGCCAACCGCCGCCAGTTTGACCAGGCGCTGGCGCGCGAATGGCAGAGAGCGGCGCGCAACCGTTCGCCGCTCACCCTCCTGCTGCTCGATGTCGATCACTTCAAGGAATACAACGATCTCTACGGGCACCTGCAGGGCGATCGCTGCCTGCAGACGGTCATCAGTCTCGCCTCACATTTTGCGCGCCGCACCTCCGATACTGTGGCCCGGTTTGGAGGCGACGAGTTCGCCATCATCCTGCCTGAAACGCCCGGCATCCGGCGTGCTTGAACTGGCTGAGAACATGCGTACCGCCGTGCTTCGTCAGGCCATCAAGCACGTCCGCAATCCGCACCAGGTGGTAACCGTCTCGATTGGCTGCGCTACGGTGGCGCCCGTCCCCGGAATGGCCGTGACCGAATTGCTCGCCACCGCCGACGGCGCACTCTATGAGGCCAAAAACGATGGACGCAATTGCGTTCGGATGGCAAGAGTCTTCCGACCAGTCACTTCCCTCAAGCCGGCCATCTCAATAGACGCTGCCGCCAGGCTGCGTCGAGTGGATCTGCCCGTTGCTTACCAGCAGCGAGTAGCGCAATCCATCGCCGGTCCAGGATTTCACGCGGAAGCGGTGCCCCGGACCAACCTTCTGTACGCCAATGTCTCGACTCGAAAGCGGCGTCCTGGCAGAGAGCGCAGGCTCCGCTACCACAGGATCGACGAAATACGCGCTTCCATGCCCGACTACGGTTGCCATCCCGTCCGGCTGGAGCAAAACGGCAGCCCCCTCTTCGACGCCAATGCCGCGGACGGTCGCCGTGAGCGTTCCGGCCGCCGCTGAATCCGGCTGATTGAGCCGCGCCAGGAACACCAGCAGCCGGCCCATGCGGTTCCGCTTGGCAAAATGCGTGTCGGTGATGATGCCCTTCAGGATCGGAATATCCAGAAAGCCGCGAACCAGCGTCACGCGCGCGGCCCAGCGGGTCCGCCAACGCCATGCTGCCGTCGAGATTGGGATCGTCGGGCTTGTCGCCCTGCGCGGTGTAGGCGTATTCGCCCATCACTGCCAGTCCGGCGCTGGTTCCGCCCATCGGCACGCCTCGCCGGATCGCGTCGTTCAAGCGCCGACTGCACCGGCGTGTCCATCCAGAAGTTGATGTAGTTCGCCTGGTCGCCGCCGGAGATGAATAGCGCCGAAGCCTGCTCGGATGATCTTCGCGACCGCGGGATCTTCCGCCGCGCCGCGGTCCGGAATCACCAGCGTCGCCACCGAGTTCAGGTGGCAGAGGCGCTGAATGTAAGGGTTGTAGTCGTCGTCGCCCGTTGCCCGCAGCACCAGCAGGTCTCCGCCGCCGGCACGATCACACAGCCACCGGAACGCCTCGTCGAGATCCTTGCCTCCGCCCATCAGTGCGAAACCCGGCCTGCGGCTTGCCCGTGACGTCATGCGCATTGCCGGCTGCGGAAATAGCGGTACGCGGGGGATTGCGCAGGGCAGGGAAGGGCGATTCCCAGCGCACAGGAGGCACAAGCGGTAGACCGGCCGTACAGCGCCTCATCCCGGAAGCTTATTCCATTTATGTCCCATTGCCCCGTAACGGCTAGGGTTCCCCTTGCTTCCGCTGCGGAAAAATCCGCCGCTATCCGACCTATAGTGAAGGCTGGCGACTCTCCCGACTCCCGCCCAAGCGTGACCACTCAACGCAGCCAGAAAAACCGTCCCCTTGCATGGGAAGATGAAGCGCCCGCGGAACCCCGCTTCCGGCGCGTGCAGCAGGTTACGCCCCAGTCGGGGCGCAATCTGCCCGGCATGCCGCTGACGATGCCGGACCCCGACGACGACGATTTCCCGCGCTCCGCAAGGCAGCGGTTCGACGAGCCG
Source organism: uncultured Acidobacteriaceae bacterium (assembly GCA_963737665.1). Lineage (GTDB taxonomy): Bacteria > Acidobacteriota > Terriglobia > Terriglobales > Acidobacteriaceae > Telmatobacter. The sequence continues at coordinate 336,869 of CAVTTW010000005.1, read as the reverse complement.
CCAGCCCATGGTGGCGTCCCGCGACCAAATGGGGCCGCATCTTTCTCGGGCTCGGCGTGCTCGTCGTCTTGGCTGCTCTGGTCGGCGCTTTGAGATTTCGCAAAAGCTATCTGGAGCGCGATTCCCGCTTCCGCATCGCCGGCAGCGGCAACATTCAGGCCAGCGGGCTTGGCGAGGTAACCCGCGCCGAGATGCTGCCGGTGTTCGGCGAAGACATCGGCCGCAACATCTTCTTCGTTCCCTTCAGCCAGCGCCGCAAGCAACTGGAACAGATTCCGTGGGTGCGAGCGCGCCACGCGTGATGCGGCTGCTGCCCGACCAGATTCGCGTCAGGTGGTGGAGCGCCAGCCGGTGGCCTTCGTCCGCCAGGGGCAGCAGATCGGCCTCGTCGACGCCGACGGAGTGCTGCTGTCGATGCCGCCGGCCATGATGACCAAGCATCACTATTCGTTTCCGGTGGTCACCGGCATCGACGCCGCGCGACCCGCTGGCCTTCGCGGCGCGCCCGCATGGCCGTCTATCAGCGGCTGATCGGCGAACTCGACAGTCACCGGCCAGCACCTTTCCGAGCAGATCTCCGAGATCGACCTGACCGACCCTGAAGATGCGCGCGTGGTCTATGCCGGAGCAGGGCGCCGACATCCTGGCGCACTTTGGCGACGACCAGTTCCTGGCGCGCTACCAGCGCTACAAGGCCCACATCGCCGAGTGGCGGCAGCAGTATCCCAAGCTGGTGGCGGTCGACCTTCGCTACGACCAGCAGGTGGTCCTCAGATGACCCCCGGTGCGGGTGGCGCGGAGACCGCCGAAACCGACGCCCGGCCGAAGACGCTCGTCGATCCCACCCAGGCGCAGCCCGCGTCCGCGCCGCCGAAGCCTGCGGCGGGAATCAAAGCGGCTGCTGCACGCGCGGCTTCGCCAAAGCCAGTCCAAGACGGTCGCCCACAAGGCGCCGGCGAAGCCCAAGTCCGCCAAAGAAAAGAAACGCGAAGACGAAGCGCGACGGGCCGAGCATCCGCCGCCAGAAGTCAACCCACACCACCTCGCCCTGCAGCCGGGAACGGCCAGGGCCAGTGAGCAGCGTACGATGAGCCAGAAACAGGACAATCTGATCGTGGTGCTCGACATCGGCAGCGCCTCGACGCGCGTGCTCGCGGCTGGACCTGAACGAGGGCGCCCTGCGCTATCGCGGCCACGCGGTGGTGGAGTCGGCGGGCATGCGCAAGGGTCTCATCGCCGAACTCGGTCCGGCCGCAAAAGCGGTCAAGGCGGCCAACGAGCAGGCGGAGCGGGTGGCCCGCGCCAACATCGATCAGTGCGTCGTGGGCGTAGGCGGCCCGCATGTCTTCGGGCTCAACACCAACGGCGGCTTTGAACTCGGCAGCCGCATGCGCGAGATCACCCGCGAAGACGTGCGCACCGCCGTGGAACGCGCCCGCGCCGTCGAGCGCCCTCCCGACCGCGAAATCCTGCACCTGCTGCCGCGCCAGTTCATCGTCGACGACCAGCCCGGCATCTTTGACCCCGTGGGCATGGTCGGCGCGCGGCTCGAAGTCGATCTGCACATCGCCACCTGCTCCGGCAGCGCGCTGCAGAGCACCGTCACCTGCGCCAACCGCGCCGGCCTTGAAGTGACCGAAGCGGTGCTCGAGTCCATCGCCGCCGCCGAAGCCACGCTCTCCGCCGATGAGCGCGAACTGGGCGTCTGCCTGCTCGACATCGGCGCGCACTCCACCGACCTGGTCGTCTTCTTCGAGGGCGCGGTCGCGCACACCGGCAGCGGTTCCCGTGGGCGGCGCGCACTTTACCAACGATCTGGCGGTCGGCCTGCAGATGCCCGTCGCCAACGCCGAGGAGCTCAAGCGCCAGTACGGCCACGCGGTCGTCACCGCCGTTCCGCAGAACGCCGAGATCGAGATCGCCAATCCCAATCCGCAGATGCTCTCGCTGCGCACCGTCGCCGAGATTCTTGAGCCGCGCGCCCGCGAGCTGCTTTATTTCGTCAAGGAAAGCCTTCGCCAGGGCGGCGTGGTCGAAGCGCTGGGCGCCGGCTGCGTGCTGACCGGCGGCGGCGCGATGCTGCCCGGCATGCTCGACCAGACCGAGAGCCAGCTGCGCGTTCCGGCGCGCACCGGCATGCCGGTGCGCCTCTCCAACATGCCCGGCGAACTGGCCCATCCCACTTTCTCAACCGCCATCGGCATGCTCTTGTATGCCCATCGCACGCGCGTCACGCGCGACTGCGGAAAACAACGGATTGCGCGCCAAGCTGCGCGCCATCTTTGCAGTCCAGTTTTTAGAAACATAACGAACTCAGCCACGACCACGGAGGCCCGCCATGGAACAGCATGAATACACCAAGCCGGAGAGATGCGCATTCAATTTCACGACGAAACCCCGCGCGGCGCGCGCATCAAGGTCATCGGCGTGGGCGGCGGCGGCGGCAACGCCGTCAACCGCATGATCCAGGCCCGCATGGAGGGCGTGGAGTTCATCGCCGCCAATACCGACGTGCAGGCGCTCAAGCTCTGCCAGGCGCCGGTCAAGCTGCAACTCGGCGTGCGCCTCACCTCCGGGCCTCGGCGCCGGCGCCAATCCCGACGTGGGCCGCCGCGCCGCGCTCGAAGATTCCGAAAAGATCATCGAAGCCCTCGAAGGCGCGGACATGGTGTTTGTCACCGCCGGCCTCGGCGGAGGCACCGGTACCGGGCGCGGCGCCGGTGATCGCTTCGCTGGCCAGCGAGATGGGCATCCTCACCGTCGCGGTCATCACCGTGCCCTTCGCGTTTGAGGGCAAGCGCCGCCTGCAGCAGGCCGAGCGCGGCCTCAAGGAACTGCTCGAGAGCGTCGATACCATGATCGTGATCCCCAACGAGAAGCTGCTCGCGGTGGCCAAGGACGCCGGCTTCTTCGAGAGCTTCCGCATCGCCGACGACGTGCTGCGCCAGGGCGTGCAGGGCATCTCCGACATCATCACCATCCCCGGCATCATCAACCGCGACTTTGCCGACGTGAAGACCACCATGGCGGGCATGGGGCACGCGGTCATGGGCACCGCGATCCGCTCCGGCGAGAATCGCGCCATCGAAGCCGCGCAGGCCGCCATGGCGTCGCCGCTGCTCGAGGCCGGCGCCATCGACGGAGCCCGCGGCATCCTCATCAACATCACCGGCTCCAGCACGCTCAAGCTCTCCGAGGTCAATGCGGCGTCGTCGCTGATCCAGACCTCGGCCCACGAAGACGCCAACATCATCTTCGGCGCGGTGCTCGACGAGAAGATGGGCGACGAAGTCAAGATCACCGTCATCGCCACCGGCTTCCGCGACCAGATGCCCGAACGCCGCGCGCGCATGCTGTCGGTCGAGGACATTCCGGTGGTTTCGGTGCCGGTGATGGCTCCGGAAAACTGGCTCCACGAGCCGGTTGCCCCTGCGCCGGTTGTCGAGGTGAAGGTGCCTGCGGCGCCGCCCGCTCCTCGTTTTATGAGCGAAGACGAGGAGCCTGAGTTCGAAGCCGTCAGTCGGAATCACCACGTATCCGCCTCCGCCGCGCCCGAGGTCATGCCCGCCCAGCAGCCCCCGGCCTTTGATGATTCCCACATCGAGCCGGCAGCGGAACTGGTGTCCGCTCCCGCCCGTCCCAAATTCGCCGAGCTGGCCGAAGAGCCGGCCTACACCTCGCTGCCCCGCGATTACGCCCCGGACCTTGGCAACGGTCTGCACCCTGCCGACACCATGGAGGAGCGGCGTCCCCAGCCAGTGGCGACACTCTATGCAGAGCAGACCACGGAGCAGGAACGGGATCTCGATGTGCCGGCCTTCATGCGGCGGTTGCAATTTTAGAATCAGGGCTTTCGGAAAACGCATTGATCTTCCATAATGGGAACGGAAGACGTTTTTGATCGGGAATCGGGCAGTGAAGATCGGGAATGCCCGATTCCATGATTCAACTCAAGTGTTCCCCGTCACAGGGTTAGGCCTTGCAGGAGCCCGTTTTGGCTGTATAGTTTTGCTTAAAGCTCTCTAGATTGCAGGGATTCCTAGCGGTAATGGTATTGCTCCAGGGAGTGTGTCTTTGTCCGATCAGTCGATTTGGGCTGAATGACAGAGCGGCCAGTCAGCAGACCGCCCAGGGAAGCACAAGTTTGAGCTCCTGCCGAAGTGGGATGGACCAATTCCGGCTGGTGGCATAGGTTGACGTTAGACTGCTGTAGACATGTAGGAAGTGCGCCTCCCCTCACGGAGCAGACGCATGGCACGAATCCATTGTTGAGAGGAAGCTGGCTGGATGAGATTGTCCTGCGTTTTCATTTTTAATCTTGCTCTTGTCGGAATGGGGGCGGCGCGGCCAGCGCACTTGCCCTTGACACCCCGCACACCCTGCATCACTCCCATGCAGCGCACCTGATCGAGACTCACCACGGCGCACGGCACACGGCTGCGCGCGGCGGCTGCCGGAACCGGCGCGGCCCACGCCTCGGCCAGCGCCAGCCACGTCTCGCGCCGCGTCGGCAATGGCGCCGCGACCATCCGCCGCGCCAGTCTTCATGCGCGTCATCGCTATTACGAGCGCTTTACCGCCAGCTCGTTCGCCTCCGGCAACATCTTTGCCGACGACATTACGACCGGCGAAGATCCGGTTGTCCGCCAGGCCGCCATCGACGCGCTGGGCGACATGAACGGCACGGCGGTGGTCATCAACCCCGCCAACGGCCGCATCCTGGCCATGGTCAACCAGAAGCTGGCCCTCTCGCTCGGGCGCCGAGCCCTGCTCCACCATCAAGATCACCGTCGCCATGGCCGCCCTCTCCGAGGGCCTCGTCACCCGCGACACCATGGTTCAGCTGCCCGGCTTCCGCATGAACATGACCCAGGCGCTGGCCAAGAGCAACAACCTCTACTTTGAAGAACTGGGCCGCGAACTGGGATTCGAGCGCGTCCGCCACTATGCCAACCAGTTTGGCCTGGGCGAGCTGGCCGGCTACAACATTCCCGGCGAGCAGCTTGGCGTCTATCCCGACGAGCCGCTGCCGGTAGCTGAGGGCGGCGTGGGCCGCATGTGCAGCTTCGGTCAGGGCGTTTCGCTGACCCCGCTGCAACTGGGCGCCTACGTTGCGGCCCTGGCCAACGGCGGAACCCTCTACTACCTGCAGCATCCCACCACCCCGGCCGATATCGCCGCCTTTACGCCGCGCGTCAAGCGCACCCTCGACATCGCCAAGTTCGTTCCCGACCTGCAGGACGGCATGGCGGGCGCGGTCGAATATGGAACCGCCCGGCGCCTGCGCGCCAGCCTTCTCGGAGCTGCCGGTCTTCGGCAAGACCGGAACCTGCTCCAACCTGGGAACCCGCTATGGCTGGTTTGCTTCCTACTCCGACTCGCCCCAGGGCAGCCTGGTCACGGTGTTCTTCCTCGAAGGCGGTCGTCCCACGTTCGGTCCCCGCGCCGCGGAGCTGACCGGGACCTTCTACCGCAATCTCTGGGATCACAACTACTTCAATGCCAAGTCGCAGGGAGCCACCGAAGTTGTGGTTCCGGTCTCCGACTCTCCCGCCGCCTCCCCGCAGGTCGTCAAGCAGTAATCTCCACCGGCAGGGCTCGACAAGGCCGCCTGCGGGGCGGCCTTTTGCGTGGATTCTCACCCCGCCGGATCGGCTTGGTTGCGATCTGCGTACAGCGCGCCTGAGCCCGGAAGGGCCTCACTCAGCCGAAATTAAGAGAACAACGCCCGCCAAACTGCAAATTCGCAAACCGTTTGAAACAAATCTGCGGGAGAATCATCGGATAAGCAGCAGACCGTCTGCTCTTGCTTCTCCGATGGGCAAGAGCGTCAGTCTGGAATTTCCACAGGACTCTCCCCATGGCGCTCCCGATCCAGATTCTCCTCACTTACGGTTATCTGCTTCTCTTCGTCTGGGTACTGGTTGAGCAGCTGGGGATTCCTCTGCCCGCCACGCCAGTGCTGCTGGCAGCCGGCGCGCTGTCCGCGGAACACAAGATCAGCTTCGGGGTTGCCCTTGCAGGCGGGCGTGATCGCCTGCCTGATTGCCGACAGCTCCTGGTTTTTCATCGGCAGGCGCTACGGGCACCACGTTCTCCGCATCCTCTGCAAGCTGTCGCTGGAGCCGACGATCTGCGTGCGCCGAACGCAGAACTCCTACAGCCGCCGTCGCGGACTCTCCCTGCTGTTTGCCAAGTTTGTTCCCGGGCTGGCCACGCTGGCCGCTCCCGTGGCCGGACAGAACGGCATGCCCTACCCGTCGTTCCTGATCTTCGACGGAATTGGGGCCACGCTCTGGATCTCCGCGCTGCTCTGGGGCGGCCGGTTGTTTGGCGACGCTCTCAAGCGCGATCCGAGCCTGCTGGATTGGGTCGGCCGCTTTTCGGGCGCCTGCTGGTGCTGGGCATCGTTGGCTTCTTCGTGGCCCGGCTCTATCGCCGCCGCCTTGTCCTCCGCAAGCTGGTCGCGTCCCGCCTCGAGCCCGAGGAGCTGAAGCGCCAGCTCGATGCCGGCGAAGCGGTTTACATCGTCGATCTTCGCCACCCGCTGGAACTGCTGCCCGATCCGTTCACTCTGCCGGGCGCGCATCACGTTTCGCCTGAGGCCCTGGCCGCACGGGCCCACGAGATTCCCCGCGACCGCGACGTGGTGCTGTACTGCACGTGCCCCAGCGAAGCCACCGCCGCCAGAACGGCCATGACCCTGCACAAGCTGGGAATCGAACGGGTGCGGCCGCTGCGCGGCGGATACGACGAGTGGAAGCGCCTGGGCTACCCGCTGGATGCCATCGCGCCGTTTATGCCAGCGGCGCCTGAAACGCCGCTGGTCCGGATCACGCAATAAGCATCCGCGGGGCTCAGGAGGCGTTGAAAACCTGCGCCAGGCTCACCCCGATCGGCGACCCAATGCCGGTGCAGGGATCCGGTCCTGGGCGCGGCATTGTAGAAACCATTGCCGCCCTGAGTGATGTCGTTGAATGCGGTCTGGTTCTGCCACAGGGTGGGCGTCACGAATCCCAGCTTGGTGCCGAAGGCTGCAAACAGCCCGGCATAGAGCGGGCGCGACCGCGCTGGTTCCGCCGACAACCGTTCCCGCTCCATGACGTAGATGTTGTAGCCGGTGTTGGGGTCGGCATCCGCTGAAACATCGGGAACCATGCGGCCCGTTCCTGCGGTCGTTCCCGTGGGCGGAGGCGGCGCGCCGATCTGGAAGGACTGCACCGGAAAGATGGTGGAGTACCCTCCGCCGGTTCCCTCGCCGTTGGTCTGGCCGGGATTGTCGTTCCAGACCATCTCTTCGCTCGACGTCTTGTAGGTGCCCCCGCAGCCGATCACATGGGGGCACGACGACGGACAATCCACATTGGCGGGTGTCGAACCGCCGTCGCTGGAGTCGTTGTCCCCGGAGGCTGCGAACACAATCATTCCCGCCGCGGTGGCTGCCGCTGCGGCTTGCTCCATCTGCTCCGCCGCCGTTGTGCCCCAGACCGCCTCGTCGGCGCCCCAGGAGATGCTGCACACGTCGCAGCCGTCGGCTGCCGCTTTCTGGATCGCCGAGGCAATGTCCTGCGACCAGTACATGCGGATCGTGGCCGGCCGAGCCGTGGCCGAGAAAAACGATGCCCCCGCTACCTGGATATCGAGCGCCACTTCGTAGTCGGGGTCGTTGGACGAGCCAACGCTCTGGTTGGGGCTGTTCTGCGTCCCGTCCACCGAGACATCGGTGATCGACGGCGAGGGCTGATTGAGGCCGGAGAAGAAGGCGTCCATGTCGGACTGCACCCACCCGCCGCCCAGCTCGACGATGGCGATCACGCCATTGGCGGAGAGAGCCGTGGGCCAGTTGTAGGCGGCGCAAAGCGAAGGCACCGTCCATGGAGCCGGTCCTGCGGCCATTGCTGCCGGGACCGTGCTCTTGGGGGTGAAACGAGGGGTTTTCGACCGCAACTTGAAGTAGGGCTTGCACGGGACCGTAGGGGATGAGGCCATGGCGCACTCCTTTGGGAATGAAAGACTACTGCTGGCCGGGAGTATGGCACAGCGGCGCGTTCCCGATGCAAAAGCAAACCTGTTTAAAAGCAGTGAAATGAAGCGTCGGGCTTTGTGACGAGTCCGTCATCTGCCGTAGGGCGCGGTTACGCTGTCGCGAGCGTAAAGCCTTAGTATCGAGGGTGGGCAATCTGAGCAATTTGCGGAGCGAATGACTTGGCTTACGACGATCTGCGCGACTGGATCAAGACCCTTGAAAAAAACGGCGAACTGCGGCGCATCCGCGAAGAAGTTTCGCCGGACCTGGAGATCACCGAAATCACCGACCGGGTGTCGAAATTCGGGGCCCGGCCAGGCGCCGATGTTCAGAACGGCAATCGCGCCGAAATATGCGCCCGGCGGCCCGGCGCTGCTGTTTGAGAACATCAAGGGCCATCCCGGGCACAAGGTCTTCATCAACCAGTTCGGCAGCGAACGGCGCATGGCCCTGGCCCTGGGCGTCGAGCGCCTCGACGAGATCGCCGAACGCATCACCGGCCTGATGAACGTGAAGGCCCCCGAAGGCCTGATGGACAAGCTCAAAATGCTGCCGCAGCTCGGCGCACTCACCAGCGCCTTTCCCAAAACCGTCAGCGCCAAAGATGCCCGCTGCAAGGAAGTCATCCGTAAATCCACCGGCAGCGGCAACCCCGATTTCGATCTGAACGAGTTTCCCATTCTCAAGTGCTGGCCGCACGATGGCGGCCGGTTCATCACGCTGCCCTGCGTCCACACCCGCGACCCGCGCAACGGCAAGCGCAACATCGGCATGTATCGCATGCAGGTATACGACGGGCAGACCACGGGGATGCACTGGCAGCGGCAAAAGGTCGCCGCGGAACACTACCGCGAAGCCCTGCGCAACGCGCGGTGGCCGGCTCCGATCCGGGAGCCGCCTTTAGCGACAAAACGGCGCGCGTCGCCGCCATGGCAGAGTCGGCCGGCGGCGCGGTCACCATCCCCGACGGGCCGGTCGGCGGACTTCCGCAGGTCGCCCTGGGCAAGCTGAAGGGCTCGCGCATGGAGGTCGCGGTGGCCATCGGCACCGATCCCGCCACCACCTTTTCCGCTATCGTTCCGGCCCCGCCGGAGGTCGAGGAGTTCATGATTGCCGGCTTCCTGCGCGGCAAATCGGTCGAGATCGTCAAGTGCGAAACCGTGGACCTCGAAGTTCCCGCGCACGCCGAGATCATTCTCGAAGGCTACGTGGAGCTGGGCGAACTGCGCAGCGAAGGACCCTTCGGCGACCACACCGGTTTCTACACCATGACGGACGACTACCCCGTCTTCCACCTCACCTGCATCACCCACCGCAAGGACCCGATCTATGCCGCGACCATCGTGGGCAAGCCGCCCATGGAGGATGCCTGGATGGGCAAGGCCGTGGAGCGCATCTTCCTGCCCGCCATGAAGATGACCATCCCCGAGATCGTCGACGTGCATCTTCCCGTCGAGGGCGTGTTTCACAACCTGATGCTGGTGTCCATCCGCAAGAGCTATCCCGGCCAGGCCCGCAAGGTGATGAACGCTATCTGGTCCCTCGGCCAGGCCATGTTTACCAAGTGCATCATCGTCGTCGACGAAGACTGCGACGTGCAGAATATTCCCGAGGTCGTTCTTCGCGTAGCCAACAACATCGACCCTGAGCGCGACATCCAGTTCACCCTGGGACCGGTTGACTCGCTTGACCATGCTTCCCGCCTGCCCAACTACGGTTCCAAGATGGGCATCGATGCCACGCGCAAGTGGAAGGCCGAGGGCTTTGATCGTCCCTGGCCGGCCATGATCGAGATGGATGGCGCCACCAAGTCTCGCATCGACGCACTCTGGTCAAAGCTGGGCTTATAGGGCTGGTAATCCGAGTTTGCGATAAAGGAAGTCGCACGTTGCCCTCTGCTATATCTAAAGCCATGCGCGGTATATTCTTCCCCTCTTCCCTGGCAGTGGTTCTACTGGCTGCCGCGCTTGTTCCCGTCCAGGCGCAGCAGGATTCGTTTCGCTGGATGGACTTTCATTCGGCCAAGGATCAGGACATCATCGTCTGGGTCACACGATCCATGGATCCCGAAAAATGGACTGCCATCCGCGAGATCGGCGTTCTCTACGATGCCGCGCTGGTCGTGACCAGCCTGCGCGGCAATCCCCAGGGATCGCCCGGGGCGGATGTCTTCACCGTCTGGAGTGTCTCGCTCACCAGCCACACGGCGGCAACCCCACTGCTCAAGGGCGTCGACCTGCGCTGGCTCGACTGGATGCAGTTTTCCGACAGCTCGATCCCGGAATTGGCGCTCCTCTACGACGACTGCCGCGAATGTGCCGCTACCACCTACTTCACCGCGCTGCACTACGACCTGTCCCAGCATCTCTGGACGGCGCGCTGGGTACGCGGCGGCCAGGCTGTTCCGGTGTGGAGCACCAACGCCCCCGACGGCGTCCAACTGACTCGCGTCTATGCCATCCTCTCGCAACCCAACAGCCGGCAACTGGTCGGCACGTGGAACCACTTCGACTACGGCAAGCAGAAGCCGCCCGAAGACTTCGTCTACCGCTACGACCTCGACCCCATGAGCGGACTGGAACGTACCCAACTGCTGAGCGGCAAGGAAGCGGATGCCATGAAACAGCGCCTGTGCGCGGTGCAGGGAGCCGAAGCCGGCCTCGCCCGCGGTCAGGACTCCGCCCTTTGCCAGCAGACCGTCCATCCGCGTGCGGAGCGGCGGCCCGTCACCACGCCGCCGGCCAACAATCAAGGCCGTTCCGTGCCGCCGGGCGCCCACCACTGAGGACTACAATCAGTTCTGGCCGAAATGCGATATCTTCCTGTTTCCCAATGTTTGGTGTCATGTTTTTGCCCATCAATCGCATCCAGGATCCGCCATCATCCTGGCCAACCGGCTCTACAGGCTCCAAAACAAAGAGTTATCCCCCGCCTGCATCCAACCTTGCTGGAGAGAAAATGATGAAAGCCTTCCCTCGCAACGCCCTTTGGACTTCACTCTCTCTCGCGGTCGCGCTCGGCGCCGCGGGCTGTCATGGGAATCAGAACGCCGCCAACACCAGCGCAGACCAGTCTCAAAGCCAGCCTGATAATCCGTCGCAGGACCCGGCTTCGGCCAACGTTGCTCCCATCTCTAATACCACCACCGGTGCTCCGTCGGGCTCCGATTCCAGTCAGCCTGCGCAGACGTCCTCTCCGCAGTATGCGTCTGACCAGGGTAGCGCGGGACAGGCCGCGCCCGAGCAGTCGGGCTCATACCCATCCGACCAGTCCTACGATGACTCAAACTACGACCAACCGGTGTCTTATGCCCCCCAGCCGCCCCCGCCGCTGCCTGAATACAGCCAGCCGGAGTGCCCCGGGGATGACTACATCTGGACCCCGGGATACTGGAACTACGCCCCCGAGGGCTATTACTGGGTTCCCGGAGCTTGGGTCAATGCACCCTATCAGGGCGCACTCTGGACCCCGGGTTACTGGGGTTACGACAACGACCATCACCGCTACGGATATCACCGCGGCTTCTGGGGCCGTCATATCGGCTACTATGGCGGCATCAACTATGGCTTCGGCTATGTCGGTTTTGGGTACCAGGGCGGCTACTGGAGAGACAATCACTTCGACTACAACCGCTCCGTCAACAATGTGAACACAACCGTGGTTCACAACGTGTACAACTACACTGTCATCAACAACGTAACCAACGTGACGCGGGTCAGTTACAACGGTCCGGGTGGGGTCACAGTGCGGCCTCGTCCAGCGGAGATCGCCGCGGTCCGCGAGCCCCATGCACCGCCGATGTCCGCACAGCTCCAGCATGCCCAACAGGCACGCTCAGAGAAGGGCAACTTTGCTTCCGTAAGTCATGGTCATCCCGCGGTCATGGTTGCCAGCCACCCGCTGCAGGCGGATCACATTCAGCCTCCTCCAGTGATCGCTCGTGGCCAGGCTCCTCAACCGATGAACCAGCATCCGCAGGCCGGCCGTCCGGAAGCGGTCCCGCAACGTCCCGCAGAACAGGCGCGTCCGGGAGAGCAGGTACGCCCGGGAGAGCAGGTACGCCCAGGACAACCGGCACGGCCAGGCCAGACTGCTCCCGGCCACCCCGAACCTCAGAATCGCGCTCCGGAACGTTCGCCCGCGATGCAGCACCCCGCCAATCGTCCTGAGGCGCCGGCACGCCAGGCGCCCGCTCCGCAAACCCATGCCCAGCCGCAGAGGACCGAGCCCGCGCGCCCGGCTCCGCAGGCGCATCCGCAACCGCAGCGCACCGAACCGGCGCGCCCCGCGCCTGCACCTCACGCCGCCCCCCAGCAACACCCGCAACAGCAACACCCGCAGCCAGAGAAGCGGCCCGAAGACAAGAAGCCTCAGTAGGAACTCGGGGCCGGAGCCTGCAATGACGCAGGCTCCGGTCCCCTTGTCCTCGAACCTGCTCCAATCGTCCGACATAGCCGCCGAGGCCCTGAAGCTGAGAGAATACCTTCGCAAAAAGCCAGCGCGTCAAAGCACTCTGCCTCTTGACGATCGCTGCTTACTCGGCCGCCATTACCCTTATCGAAATCAGGTTTCGCACCCAGCGTGCGGGACGCTTTTCGCCCGTAGCGACCAGTTGCACCGGTCCGTTCTCCGTAATCGGCCGCCCGTCCATCGAGTCCGCCACCAAAACGGTGCCATCGTGCACATCGGGATTGACTTCAGACACGGAGTAGACCACCTGGTATCCGTCAGAACCTTCCGCGACCAGGTACAGCTTGAAATCCTTCCCGTGCGGTTTGTCCGGGACTCCCAGCCGGATCAGCAAGTCGATCAGCGGTACACCGGAATAGGTCTGATTGGTCTTGGCATGCTCGTTATAAAGCGTAAGGGTCCTGTGGGGCAGAGAAGCTAGAGACGCCGGCGTCCATTCTGTCGTTTTGTCCCCGAAGCGGATCTTCAAGGGGCCGGCGGGGACCTTCGGCGCGGCATGCGCCATGCCCAGTCCCGTGTGGCTCGATTCCGCGGAGGTTGGGGGCGTCTGTGCATATCCCTGCCCTCGCCCGCACCACGGGACTACCAGGGTTCCGATCACAACGATCCTGATCCACGCCAAGCTCCCGCTCTGGAAAAGCCTGTTCAGCATCCTGAACTCCTCCCCGAACTCATCGTATACTGGGCCTATGTCGATCGTGCGCAACATCGCCGGCATCGCCAAGGGCATGAGCATCACCTTCGGGGAGATCTTCAAGCCCACCGAAGTGGAGAACTATCCCGATGGCCCGGGCCCGCTGAAGGGGGCCAAATTCGAGCAGCGCTTCCGCGGCGCGCACGTGCTGCAGCGCGACGAAAATGGCCTGGAAAAGTGCGTGGCCTGCTTTCTCTGCGCCGCCGCCTGTCCGTCAAACTGCATCTACATCGAGGCTGCGGAGAATACCGAGGCCACGCGCATCTCCTCTTCCGAGCGCTACGCCAAGGTCTATAACATCGACTACAACCGCTGCATCTTCTGTGGATACTGCGTGGAAGCCTGTCCGACCGATGCCATCACTCACGGCCACGGCTTCGAACTGGCTACCCTGAACGCGACCAACCTGGTGATGCGCAAGGAAGATATGCTGGCCCCCAACCCGGCGCTGACGGGAACGAAGTAGCTTCGTTCGTCGAGGCGGCGTGTTGGTTGGACGTTTCTTCCGCCACAATCCAGAATTCGTCGTTGAGCCGGGAACCACGGGTGTGATCACCAACACGGAATCGCGGAAGCATCTGCAATACGATCGACACTGCAATGAAGAGATTGCTTCATCCCGTAGCCGCAGTGGTCATCCTTTTGCTGTCGGCTGTGCCCACTCTTGAAGGGTGGCGGTGTACCTCTCTCTTTGCTCAATCGGAGGTTTGTCCCCTGGCGGTTGTCCAGGCAGATCCTGCGTGTCCTATGGCGCATCCGATGGCTGGCCTCTCCTGCCCCATGAATTGTTGCGGACAGGGGGCTCCACAAGGCGTCACCCAGTTGGCGGCTGCGGTACGGCCCAGAGCGCCCCGCCAGCAGGTCGAGTTCATCCCGGTCGCTGCCCCCGGGTCGGTCGGAGCGCCCGCCTTCCTGGTTTTGGCTGGAGCCGGAACTGGCGGCTCTCCCCCGCGTTTCCTCCTGTTCAGCGTCTTTCGGATCTAGAAGCCTCCTGACGTAGCCCTCCCGCGCAGCTCCGCGGAACACTCCGGGCGCCTGCTCGCGACTCACCTTCTAACGTCAAGGAGACACTTTCATGAAACGCAATCTCGCCTCTCTCGCCATCGTTCTTGTCCTGGCTGTCACCGCCTTCGCGCAAACTTCCCGCACATCGGCCAAGGCCCTCTACTGCAACGCCTGCTGCCATGCCAATTGCGGTCAAACCTGCTGCACAGACGGCTGCACGGACTCATGCTGCCAAAGCAAGTAGGCCTCTGAACCCAGGGTTCGGGCTGCCCCGGTGGCCCGAACCCTCTGTTCTGCAGCGCCTCGCTCTTTTAGCGCCCAACGATCAGTGACCCAATTGAACCAGCCTTAACTGCCGATTGGTTTTTTCCTTCCGACCGGGGCTAATCTAGTGGCGCGGGCCTGTTTGACCGGCTTACAATCACAGGCAAACCAAATTGTGGAGATCCGATGCGTACCGGTGGGTTGGTTCGGTTTTCTCATGTGCGCACCAGACTTTGCCGCCTTCCCCACTAGGGGCACCGCATGCGTTTTCTACACCGGATCGTTGGCCTCTGCGCACTGACCGTCGCGTGTACCGCGTGGCCTGTAGCTACCAATGCCGCCGACCCCAAGCCAATCCTGACCACCGCGCGCGCGGCCCACGACCTCTCTCTCCCTGAAGCGGCCCGGGCCTATCCGGTGCGTCTGCACGCGGTCGTCACCTACTACGACCCCTACATCGACAGTCGCCACGCCGCGTTGTTTGTAACCGATCACACCGGGTCTGTCTTCGTGGGTCTTCCGTCTCAGCCGATTCTGCCCCTGCGCCCGGGAACCGAGGTGGAGGTGGTCGGGGTGAGCGGTACCGGCGACTATGCTCCGGTCGTCGCCCATGCAACGGTTCGCATCCTGGGACAGTCCCACCTTCCGACCCAGGCCACCAAAGCCTCAATGGCGCAGCTGCTTTCCTCGAGCGGGGACGGCCAGTGGGTGGAGATTGAGGGAATGGTCCGCTCCGTGCATGACCAGAACATGGATGTCAGTCTTGACATCATGACTCTGAGCGGACCCGTTACGGCCACGAGTCCCCGCGATTCGTCGGCGGATTACGGATCCCTGGTCGACTCGCTGGTGAGGATTCACGCCAATGCGGGTCCGGTCTTCAACCGCCATAAACAGATGGTCGGTGCCCATCTATTTTTTCCCTCCCGCCAGGTGGTTCAGGTACTCCAACCTGCCCCTTCCAATCCCTATGCAACTCCTCCCAAGCCGATCTCCGGGCTCCTCGCGTTTGAACCAGGTGCGGCGCTGCCTCACCGCACCCACGTGCGCGGTTCGGTGACGCTGCAATGGCCGGGCCGCCTCCTTTGCATCCAGCAGGCCAGCGATGGGTTGTGCATCCAAACCCCGCAGGCTAATTTGCTTCGCGCCGGCGATGTCGTCGATGTCCTCGGTTTTCCTGCCATCAGCGACTACAAGGCCACGCTGGAAGACGCGACATTTCGTACCGACTCCGCTGGAGCGGCGGTGAGCCCAAAGCCCTTCACGGTTGAGGAGGCGTTTGCCGGCGAGCACGATCAGGAACTGGTGCAGATGCAAGGGGAACTGATCGGCCAGGACCTGGCCGCAGGGGATCCGGAACTCGTCCTGCGTGCGGGCAAGTTCCTGTTTGCGGCCACTCTTCCCAGGGAGATGTCGCCGCAGGGCAAACTCCCCTGGAAAGACGGAAGCATCCTGCGGATCACCGGCGTATGCAACGTCAAGGTGAACTCGACGACTACGAATGAAGGGGAAGGGGTCGTGCATCCGGATTCGGTCAACCTCCTCTTGAGGTCTACCGATGACGTCATCATTCTGCACTCCCCCTCCTGGTGGACTCCGGTACACGCGCTGGCGGTGATCTCCCTGATCGGAATCATGGCCCTGGCTGCATTGGCCTGGGTAGTTGTGCTGCGGCGCCGTGTGGAGCAGCAAACCAAGGCGATGCGGCTTAGCGAAGAACGGCTGCGCCACATGTCGCAACACGACGCGCTCACCGGCTTGCCTAACCGGCTGCTCTTGAACGACCGGCTCAGTATGGCAATCAAGAGGGTAGCCCGGTTCAACAGCATGCTCGGTTTGCTGATGGTCGATATTGACCGGTTCAAGGAGGTAAATGACTCGCTCGGGCACCAAATCGGGGATCAGGTTTTATGCGAAGTCGGCAGCCGCATCCACGCTTCCGTGCGATGCACCGACACCGTGGCTCGTCTTGGCGGCGACGAATTCATCGTCCTGCTGCCCGACCTCAAGCAGGCCGTACAGGCCGAGATGATCGCTGCCAAGATTGTGGCCGCGATCCAGGCACCCATCGATACAGGCCACGGCGTGGTCGAAGTCTCGGTCAGCGTAGGGGTATCCACCGCGCCGCCGGATGGGGGAGAAGCCGAAAAACTTCTGCAGTGTGCCGACGACGCCATGTATCACGCCAAGGCCGCCGGCAAAAACGGCTACTACGTCCACCGAAGCACGCCCGGCCAACCTGAATACGCTCCGGCCCATCGCTAACCCCCCAACGCCCGATCCGACAGTCATGGCAAATCGCAGCTTCGACGACCAGATGGCCTCACTCGACGCACTGAAGGGCCGTACCCTCGATGCGCCCGCCATTGTTGAAGTCAAGAAGGCCCTCGCCAACCGCAGCAACTTTCTCGTCGCCAAGGCCGCGCGCCTCGCCGAAGATGCGGGGCTGGTTGAACTTATGCCCGACCTTCTATCTGCCTACGATCGCTTCTTCAGCAACGCCATCAAGTCCGATCCTCAATGCTGGGCAAAGAATGCCCTCAGCCGCGCCCTCGCTAAACTTGAGTGCCGCGACAAGGACGTCTTTCTGCGCGGTCTGCGTCATCATCAGTTCGAGCCGGTTTGGGGCGGAACGTCAGATTCGGCCGGAACGCTGCGCGCCAACTGTGCCCTGGCCCTCATCGGCTGCGAGGGTCTGGGGCACAACGAGCTTCTTGTCTTGCTTATCGAGCCTCTCGTCGATAAAGACAAAAGCGTCCGCGTGGAAGCGGTGCGCGCCCTCGCACAGTTGGGCGAATTTGCCGTCCCCTTGCTCCGCTTGCGTGCAGTCATTCCCGGCGAAGAGTCCGAGGTGCTGGCGCAATGCTTTGGTGCGCTTATTGCCATCGATCGCCAGGCATCCATTCCGTTTGTCGCCGGTTTTCTCGAGGCCGCGGACGACCCCGCTGCCGAGGCCGCCTTCGCCCTCGCGGAAACCCGCAGTCCCGAGGCGCTCGCCGCCCTCCTCAAGTGCCAGGAGGGTGTCGCCGACCCGTGGTTTGCCGGCGTTCTGCTCAGCGCCATCGCCCTTACGCGCTTGCCCGAAGCCATCGATTTCCTGGTCAACCTGATTGAACGCGAGGAGCGCGAAGCGGACGTGGCCATCGAAGCTCTGGCCCGGCTCTCGCCCTCGCCGGATCTGCGGGCCCGCCTCGAACAGGCGGTCGGCGAAACGGGAAGCCAGCGCCTCCAGAAGGCGCTGCGGGAACACCTGCCGCCTGACCCCGCGCACGAATGAGTGGCATTTGATCAGTCGGTGGTGCGTTTTGACGCGACGCTGTTTCACTGTTTAGATGAAGAGCGGCGGAGCGAGCCGGTTCCGCGGAAAGCCATGGAAGTATCTGTGCGGGCGGGGGATGCGATGCTGGGTCTTTTGGTTCTTTCAGTGTTTATGGATGTATGGCTTGGCACCGGGTTTCCTGCTGCAATCGCTGAACCTGTTCAGGCGACTCTCACCGCGGCGCCGGCCATTTCCACAGAACCGGCACAAAGCGGTGCAGTCATCGTCAGCCTTGCGTCGTCCAGCAAAGGCGCCACCATTTACTACACGGTCGACGGCTCTGCGCCTTCGACTTCTTCTCAGGTCTACGAAGCGCCGTTTCTGGTGGCCTCGAATCTCACCATCAAGGCTATGGCCGTTGCGGCCGGCGGCTCCCCCAGCGGCGTTGTCGCGCAGGCGTTCTCGCCCAATATCTCCTCGGGAACGCTGGTATGGAGCGATGAATTCTCGCATGCGACAGGCTCCAGGGGCCAACCCGATCCCCGCATCTGGACCTACGACACCGGCAACAGTGGCTTTGGGAATCACGAACTGGAAGATTACTGCGCCTGGGGATCCAACGCCGCTCCGTGCTCGACTGCGAACCCCAATGCCTACGTTGGCACAGACGGCTATTTGCACATCGAAGCGCGTCAGACCTCCGCCGGCGTCTACACCTCGGCGCGCCTCAAGACGCAGGGCCTGTTCAGCTTTCAATATGGGCGCTTTGAGGTGCGCGCCAAGGTTCCGGAAGCCCAGGGGTTCTGGCCGGCGGGCTGGCTGCTCGGCAACAACATCACCACCGTCGACTGGCCGGCAAGCGGGGAACAGGATGTGCTGGAGCGAGTGAACGCCGCTAAAACTCCAGACTGGAACGAGGGTTCCGTTCACGGGCCCGGATTCACCGGCGACATCGGCCTGGGAGCCATTTACCACTTCCCCCAGGGACAGACCGCAGCGGGCTGGCACACCTACGGCATGATCTGGACGCGCGGCACCGTCGCTTACTACGTCGATGACCCCGCCCATCCCTACGTCACTTACACCACGCAGAGCTTGAAGAGCCTGCCTGGCGCAGTCTGGCCCTTCGATGCCGGGCAGAGCAACTTCATCCTGCTCAACCTGGCAATCGGCGGCGACTGGCCCAAAGCACCCTCTCCGGCCACGCCGTTTCCGGCGGAGATGCTGGTTGACTACGTACGCGTTTATAGCAACTGAGGGCGCACGGGCACGGTCAAGTCAGACCTGCGGCTCCAGCACTGGCTCCGCTACTGGGGCGTTTACCACTTCGTCGGTAACCACGAAGAAGTGGGTCAGGTCGGCTTGTCCGAACGACGTGGTGATGGCGACGTCGGAAGCATCCCGTCCGGTGGCCATCAAAACCCGGCCGATGCGGGGCTTGTTGTGCCGCGCATCCATGGTCCACCAGCGATCTTCAAGATAGACCTCAAACCACGCGCTGAAGTCCATGGGGCCGTTGACCGGCACGCCGATGTCGCCAAGGTAGCCAGTGGCGTAGCGCGCCGGAATGTTCAGCGCGCGGCAGAAGGTGATGGCGAGGTGCTGGAAATCGCGGCAAACGCCGACCCGCTCCGTGAATACATCCAGGGCGCTTTTGGTCGGACGTGCCTGGGCGTAGTCGAAGCGCACCTTGCTGTGCACCCAGTCCAGCACCGCCTGCACGCGTGCCCAGCCGGGCGCGGAGTTTCCAAACAGCTCGAATGCGATATTGGCGAAGCGGTCTACTTCGCAGTACCGGCTGTTCAGCAGGTAGGTCAGCACCCCGTTGGGCAGGTCTCCCACCGCGATTTCACGGGCCTTGGGATTGACCGGGTCCGGTTCGCCCGAATCGCGAATCAGGGTCGAGTTGGTCAGCCGGATACGTCCTGGCGGCGCAACAAACCGGGCACACCGGTTGCCAAAGTTGTCGAGGTAGGTCGTCACCGGAACCGGAGGATCGGTTTGCAGCACATCTGGTTCCAGCAAATCACCCTCTCTCGAAGGGTGCACGTTCAGCAGGGCAACGATGGGTACGGCGTGGTAGATAGAGAATTGGATGTCGTATCCCAGTCGGATAAGCATGGTCTGGCCTTTTCGGGGGGAGATTCTGGACAGAAAAGCCGTCCCACATCAAGTGGACGGCCATCGGTGTTCCTTATCATGAGATGCAATAAAGCGGCCTGGGAACGCAGGAAAAGGCCCGGAAATGCATGCGACTTCCGGGGATCTCCAGGCCGTTTGCAGATCCGCGTCAGGCGCGAACTCCGGATGTGTCTCTCAACAAAGCCGCTTACGCGTCAGGCAGCTTCGGCGCGCGTGACCGCTGCAGGAGTCTGCAAAAGCTCTTCCATCAGCGCCCGGTAGAGGATCATGGCGCTGCGCAGCTCCTCGGTGGTGGCTTCGTTCTTGCCCGCGCGCACGGTGATCGCATTGGCCCGGCGATATGGTTCGACCAGAGACGCGTGATAAACCGACAGATCCGCCGCGCGCTGCTCAAAACTGCCGCCCGCATAACCACGGCCCTGGAGCACCGAGTTGATCATTTCGTCCGCCTCGGTGACGGCCCCGCGGGGGTGATCGATGAATCGCGCCTGAATCGTCTCCCACTCCGTCAGGTAGCGCTCGCGCTCGGCTTCGGTCAGAGGGTGAATCGCCATACTGCCCACCCGGTTGACCCGCCCCAGCAACGCCGCCTCCGCTTTGCTGCGCGATCCATACTCGCGCAGCGCGAGATCGTATTCAGAGCCGAAGCGGGCGCGAAGTTCGGCAGTGCGTCTACGGTTGCGCTGCTTCGTCACCGCGAGCGCGATGCCAAGAACGATAAGAAGCACCACTACGGCTAGCACGATAACAACCGTCGGGTCGGAAAAATTGAAGTTGTAGTTCATCGCAGGTCTCCGTTCCATCCGCAAAAGGTACAAACAGGAAGAGAGAGTAACTGACACCCCGGCCACAGCCCTTCCCTACGTAATGACTGGGATGTGACCTTGGTTCCCACTGTTGCTTGGAGAACATTACTGCCACTGCTGGAAACCCGAACGACCATTGTGCGGAAGCCCGCTGCAAAGGTCGACCAGCGCAACCATCGGCTCAAGACGCAGCAAAGGCGCGGCCTGCTGCGCCGCGCCTTTGCCGTTTGACCGGTTTGCTGATCAGCAGGTGCCGTTGTGCAGGTCTGGCCCCGTCTGTTGTTCCTGGAGTGCCGCCTGCGCAGCCGCAAGCCTTGCCGTCAACAACCGGAAGGGCGAGCAGGATACATAGTTGAGCCCGATCTTGTGGCAGAACTTGACGGACTCGGGATCGCCGCCATGTTCGCCGCAGATGCCCACCTTGAGCGTGGGCCGGGTGTTACGTCCCTTGGCCGTCGCCATCTTCACCAGGGCTCCCACGCCCGCCTGATCCAGCGTGGCGAATGGGTCCTGCTTGAAGATGCCGGCCTTCAGGTACGCCGGCAGGAAGTGGTTGATGTCGTCGCGCGAGATGCCGAACGTGGTCTGGGTCAGATCGTTGGTGCCGAAGCTGAAGAACTCGGCCTCTTCGGCGATCTGATCGGCGGTGAGGGCCGCGCGCGGCAACTCGATCATGGTGCCCACCATGTAATCGACCGTAGCGCCCTTCTCCTTGAAGACCTGCGCGGCGATGCGGCGAATGATGTTGGCCTGGTTGCGCATCTCTTCGATGGAGCCGATGAGCGGGACCATGATCTCGAGGTGCGGTTCGCCGCCGTGATTCTTGACGTTGACCGCGGCCTCGAAGATGGCGCGCGCCTGCATCTCGGTGATCTCGGGGAACGCGATGCCGAGACGGCAGCCGCGCAGGCCGAGCATGGGATTGACCTCGTGCAGCTCCTGTACCCGCGCCAGCAGAATGCGCAGTTCCTTCAGCTTGGGTGAACGAGGCTTGGTGTCTTCAAGATGCGAGATCTCGACCAGCAGATCTTCGCGCTGGGGCAGGAACTCGTGCAGCGGAGGATCGAGCAGACGGATGGTGACCGGCAGCGACTCCATGGCCTTGAACAGGCCCACAAAGTCCTGCGCGCTGCATGGGCAGCAGCTTCTTGAGCGCATCGCGGCGTTCCGCCTCGCTCTCCGCCAGGATCATGGCGCGTACGTGCTCGATGCGGCCTTCGGCAAAGAACATGTGCTCGGTGCGGCACAGCCCGATACCCTCGGCTCCGAACAGGCGTGCCTGCTTGGCGTCGCGCGGAACATCGGCGTTGGCGCGGATGCGGAGCTTGCGCACCGGGTCGGCCCAGCTCATGAACTTGACCAGATCCGGATCGTCGGGACGAGCCGCGATGGTCTTCAGCTTGCCTTCGATGACGCGGCCGGTGGTGCCGTCGAGCGAGATCCAGTCGCCCTGCTTGAAGGTCTTGCCCTTCACGCGCAGTTCCTTGCGCGTCTCGTCAACGGTGCAGTCGCCGGCGCCGGCCACGCAGCACTTGCCCATGCCGCGGGTAACGACAGCGGCGTGCGAAGTCATGCCGCCGCGCGAGGTGAGAATGCCGGACGCGACTTCCATGCCGCCGATATCCTCAGGGGTGGTTTCGCCGCGCACCAGGATGATGGAAGGATAGTGGCCATTCTGGTGCTGCTTGACGGCCTCCTCGGCGGTGAAGACGATCTGGCCTACTGCCGCGCCCGGCGAAGCCGGCAGGCCCGTGGCCAGCACTTCCACCTTGGCGCCCTTCTCATCGAGACGCGGCACCAGGAAGTCATACAACTGGTTCGGCTCCACGCGGAAGATCGCTTCTTCCTGCGTGATCAGGCCCTCGCGCACCATGTCGATGGCGATGCGGACAGCGGCCAGGCCGGTGCGTTTGCCGTTGCGGGTCTGCAGCATGTAGAGCTTGCCATCCTGGATGGTGAACTCGAAGTCCTGCATATCGCGATAATGCTTTTCCATCTTCCAGGTGATGGCGCGCAGATGGTCATAGACCTTGGGCATGGTGCGCTCAAGTTCGCTGATGGGCATCGGCGTGCGTACGCCCGACACCACGTCCTCGCCCTGCGCGTTCATCAGGTATTCGCCGAAGAAAAGGTGCTCGCCGGTGGCGGGATTGCGCGTGAAGCCGACGCCGGTGCCGGAGTTTTCGCCCAGGTTGCCGAACACCATGGCCTGCACGTTGACCGCTGTGCCCAGCCAGTCGTCGATGTGATTGATGCGGCGGTAGGTCTTGGCGCGCTCATTTTGCCAGCTGCGGAACACCGCATCGCGGGCCTGCACCAGTTGATCGAGCGGGCTTTGCGGAAACTCCTTGTGCGTCTCTTTCTTGACCAGCTTCTTGTACTCGGCGATGACGTCTTTGAGCGCCTGGGGCTGCAGCTCGTAGTCGAACTTGACGCCCTCGCGCTCCTTGACGCCATCGAAGATGTGCTCGAATTTCTTCTTTTCGATATCGAGCACCACGTCGCCGAACATCTGGATCAGGCGCCGATAGGAGTCATACGCGAAGCGGGGATTGTTGCTGCGCGTGGCCAGCGCTTCGACAGCCTGGTCGTTCAGGCCGAGATTGAGAATCGTGTCCATCATGCCGGGCATGGAAAATTTGGCGCCGGAGCGAACCGAAACCAGCAGCGGATTATCGCCCGCGCCCAGTTTCTGCCCCTGCAGCCGCTCCAGCCGCTCCAGAGCGGCAAGCATCTCGGCTTCCATGGCGGGATTCAGCGCGCCGCGCATGTATTCGCGGCAGGATTCGGTCTGGATCGTGAATCCGGGAGGGACGGGCAATCCGGCATTGGTCATCTCCGCCAATCCGGCGCCCTTGCCGCCCAGGGTGTCCTTCATGCGGCCGTTTCCATCGGCCGAGCCGCCGCCGAAAAAATACACGTACTTGGTTGGGGTTGGGGTTGAGCCTGCTGTGCCGGCAAGCTGCTGGTCCATTACGCCCTGCGCCATGGGATGAAGCCTCCGTATGTAGAATTCCCACCCCGGCGACGAAAAAGTGTCACTGGGAACGTGGGATTCCGCGATGGCTGTACGCTTGGAAGGGTCGCGGACGTTGGCTCAGCTTGTCAACGGGGAGGGTGCAGATTTTTTGCTGAGCGCGTGCGAGGCTCCGGTCGTCCGGGTGCGCATCGCGGCGTTACATGATTCGCAAGTACAAATATCGCCGCGAGCTTAGGCTTGCCTGTGCCCAGCGTCACAGACGAATTGCTTGCCAAAAGAGTCTCGTCATATTCTTGGGTGGGAATTTTCGCAATTTGAGACGCAAGGCCGTCGCTGAAACGGCCTTTTTGGATCGCCACCGGGGAATCATGCAGCGGACTGAGCGAAACAGTCTCCGGATTGCGAGCCACCGTCCGCATTGCGAGACACCAGGATGTGATCCAACCCCACCAGCTCCAGGATCTCCGCCACCCGCGCCGTCATATTGCACACCCTGAAGACATGTCCCGCGCTGCGCGCGCTGGTATAGAGCGAGATCAGCGCAGCAATGCCGGCGGCATCGATGCGGTCCACCTTATGCAGATCAAGCGTTACGTCCTGGGCGTGGAGCATGGGCGAAACGCGCTCGATCAGGCGTTGATCGTCTCCCCTGACCAGTTCCGTCAATGCCACCGTCGCCACAATCGCGGTCTCGTTCGTATCACAATAAGAAGTGCTCATATCAAACCTCCCCTGGGTGAACCCGTCCGCCGGCAGAAATCGGTTATGGGATGATTGCCGCCGAGCGTTCTGGTACTGGCCCTTTTGCTCTCAACCTGAAATAAGCACTCCAACGGCCAAATCCCGGCCCTGGAAATGTGCTCAAATCTCAGGACATAGGCGTGATCTTTGCCTGCCTGCCGCGAATCCCCGTGTTCGATTGCGATCCGGGTGTCCGCTGGTGAACATGCTGCTGTCTGATACGCAACGGGGAGGGCCGCCGGTTCCATGAACGCCGGTTCCATGAACAAGGATCTTTCCAGTGCGGCCGCGGTCCGCCGCGCGTGATGCCGCGTCGGCATATCGGCCGGCTCCGTCCGCATTGCGGTACGACGATGTTCGCGCCCTCGCCCTCGCAGCGGGATTCACGGAAGCCGGCGTGGTCGCGCTTCCGTACCCCAACGAAAGGCGCGACGCGGAGCGCTTTCAAACCTGGGTACAGTCCGGCCGCGCCGGGACCATGAACTATCTCACTCGCTCAGATGAGCAGGGAACGCTTGTCCGGGCCCGCGTCGCAACGCCGTTTCCCTGGGCGCGAACCGCCGATCGTTTGCCTCGCCAACTACAACAGCGCACCGCCTCGTTCCACCGTCCCGGCGCCACCCGATGCAGCATGGATCGCGCGCTACGCATGGTCCAGCCGCGTGGATGCCGACGGGCGAGCGCCGTCCCAGCGACTATCACAAGGTGTTGCTGAAGCGGCTGAAGTCTCTCGATGCGCAGCTGCGTGAGCGCTACGGGGAATTCGAATCGCGCGCCTATGTGGACACCGGGCCGGTGGTGGAGCGTTCGCTGGCCACCGCGGCCGGCCTGGGCTGGACGGGGAAAAACACCTGCCTGATCCATCCCGGATCGGATCGTTTGTCTTTCTCGGGGTGCTGCTGACGTCTCTCGAAGCAGCGCCAGAATTACAGCAGCTCACTGTCCCCGATCGCTGCGGAACCTGCCGGCGCTGTCTCGATGCCTGCCCCACCGGGGCTCTCTTCGCGCCCTACCAGATGGATGCGACGCAATGCATCTCCTACCTGACCATCGAGCATCGAGGCACCATCGCGCCGGAGTTGATGGAGGGCATGGGCCGGCAGGTATTTGGCTGCGATATCTGCCAGGACGTGTGCCCGTGGAATCGCAAGGCGCCCATCAGCGCCGACGCCGAACTCGAGGCACGCGAGCGAACTGGTGAATCCAGCGCTGGAATGGCTGGCCTCTCTTGACGAGAAGCAATTCGAGCAAATCTTCAACGGCTCACCGGTGCGACGCGCGCGCTTTGACGGCCTGCGCCGCAACATCGCCATCGCGATGGGCAACAGCGGCGAGCGGCGATTTATTGCGCAGCTGCGTGCGTGGTCCGAGGCCGCCGACGAAGGATTGCGCGCCGCCGCACTTTGGGCGCTGGGCAGGATTGATCAGCGAACGTGAAGACAAGAAGGAATCAGGAATAGCTGATTCCATGCACGAAAAGGCGCCTGGCTGCGAAGGCCGCGGAGCAGGTGCCTATGAGACGCGCAAAACGTTGGCCGCGCTCAGGCCCTTGGGACCCTGCTGGCACTCGAATTCCACCGACTCGCCTTCATTCAGGGTCCTGTAGCCGTTCTCCTGGATGGCGGAGAAATGAACGAACACATCTTCGCCCGTATTGCGCTGTATGAATCCGTATCCCTTGGCTCCGTTGAACCACTTCACAACACCCTGTTCCTTCATGCGACTTCTCCTTGGTCCTTCGCAGGCGCAGTTTCGCTGCTGGCCTGGCTTGTCGATTTTCAATGTCTCGCGGAACGGAGGTCTGCAAAGGAAACTTGTCTCCAGTGTGGCTACGCACTAAGCCGCGCAGAAAGCGAGCCGAGTACGAATGTATTTTGGAACTGGAGTTGTACCGCTAAAAACAAGACATTCAATTCACGAGCGCGTCTCGAATCTTGAACTGCTTGCGATCGCCTGCGACTGCGCCAGCTCGCGGCTGGATCAATCGATGGTCAGAACTGCAACCAAACCATTGAACGAAACACGCAGTGATGGCCTTCCGATAAGTCGTTTGGTGCTGCGCCCCGTGGCGCGCTGTGCTCCAGTTATGGCAGGAAATGGCGCTGGATGCAAGCGGAAAATAAATTTCGCATGAATACGCCGCGAAGAATCACAGCGCAGATCGCGCCAAAACCGCTATGCTTGAAGAAACAATCATTGGGCAAAGTGCGTCAGCCTCTTCGTGACTCTCGCGGATTCCAGGGCAGGGCAAGGGAGTTTCACAGAGTGGCTGTCGTCTCAAATTCCGGTACTTCGGCAGTGGCCGAAGCGGAAGTTACCCGCGTCGTCGATGTGATCGATGCGTCCCGCGGTCACCGTGATCCGCCAGGCGGCAGGTCGCGCAGTCCAAGTGGTACCGTCTGCGGCAGGATGGCGCGGCGCTGGTGAAGTATCTGCTCGACAGCGAAGTGCATACCTACGCCTTCAGCGTGGCCGCCAACGCCATTCTTTCGTTTATTCCATTCATCGTGCTGCTCTACACCATCGCGTTGTCGGTGTTTCATTCGGTGGCCATGGGGGACGCGGTCAACGACATGGTGCATCTACTTCCTTCCCTCCAACCAGGATTTCATCATCAAGAACCTCGATGATCGAGGCGCCGCGCCACGGCGTGCAGGCCTTCTCGCTGCTCATGATTCTGATCTCCTGCACGGGCATCTTTCTTCCTCTTGAGGTGGCGCTGAACCAGGCGTGGGGCGTGACCAAGAGCCGCAATTATCTGCTTAACCAGGTGGTCGCATTCGGGCTCGCGCATCCTGATGGTGGTGCTGGGCATGACCAGCGTTCTGCTCAGCGCGTGGCAGCGCCAGTTATTCGGCTTCCTCTTCTTCCATCACACCGATAACTTCGTCTTCAAGGCATCAGCTATCTGTGGCTGGCACTATGACCGGGCGTGGCCTGCATCCTGTTCTTCTTCTCGATCTACTGGCTGCTGCCTAACTGCAAGGTGCCGGCGCGGCCGGTGATGCGCGCTTCGATCGTTACGGGACTCATCTGGCTGTTCGCGAAGTATATCTTTGTGGCGGTGCTGCCGCATCTCGATCTGAAGTCGCTCTACGGGCCGTTCTATGTCTCGGTGGGATTGCTGTTCTGGGCTTATATCTCGGGGCTGATTCTGTTCGCGGGAGCGCAATACAGTGTGGCGCGACTGGGATGCCGGGAAAGTAGCTTCGCTGAGTAAGTTGCCTGAGCGAGCTACAAGGCATTCGAAGGACCTGCACTGCTATGGCTGCTCGCGGCGCGCCGTCTACGGCAGCCTGAACGCCTTCACCGCGATCGCATTTGGCCCGCGGCCCGCAGGCAGCATGGTGAACAGCGAGCGCGAGGCGGTGCGCACCACTGCCACGTCGCCGGACGCGCATCGACCACGAACAGCAGATGGCCGGCCGGGAAAACGCCATCGCCGAAGGGCCGTCGCCCACGTGAATCGAGCCGACGCGCTTGCCGTCGTCGATGGCGTAGACCGTCACTTCCTGGGAGCGCAGGTTGGCGACGTAGAGCAGGGAATTGTCGCTGACACCAGGCCGCGCACCGGATTGTCGCCCATCAGGTAAGCGCCGCCCACATCATCGGTGCTGGTCACGACTTCGGAGATCGAGTCGGACAGCGAGTTCGACACGAACATCTCGCCGCCATCGGGCTTCAGCGCCAGTTGCACAGGCGCGCGGCCCACGTCCATCATGGCTTCCAGGCGGTCCGGCTGCGCCGGGTGCGCGTCGGGTCGCGCCAGGCGCGATGGCCATCACCTGGTGGCCGCCGGAGCAGGCTACGAAGGCCTTCGATGAGTCGGGCAGAATCGACACGTCCGCTGCGCCGGGGCAGCCTTCGAAGATAGGCGCGCACGCCGCGCGCTGCGGGATCGACGAGACTGACGGAGTTTCCGCGCGCGATTGGGGACGACGACAGTCTTGCCGTCGGGCGTAATGCGGGCCTCGACCGGCTCTTCGCCGGCGCCGATCGCGGCAATCTCGCGGCGAGCCTTCAGATCGAGGACGGAGATGGTGTTGGACCCGGAGTTGGCCACGTAGGCAAGATCGCCTGCGGCATCGAGATCGATCGAAACCGGCTGGCTATGCAGCGGGATGTTGGCGGCGACGCGGTTGTTCTCCGCGTTGATGATCGGAGACGAACCCTGCGCCGTCGGCGTGCCGGAGTTGACGACGTAGACCTCGTTGCGCGTGGGGTGGCCGCGACGGCCACCGGGTTCTGGCCCGACCGGCATCTTCGCGGTCGAGGCGCACATTGACCACGTCAAGACCGTGACGGTGCCGCTCGCCGCCGTTGGTGACGTAGGCGTATTCGCGATAGTTCGGCGGGTATTGGGGGAAGTCGTGGCGGCCGGCAGCCGGCAAGCGGTCGACCATCCAGCAGGCAGACGCGCGAAAAGGCGGCCCTGACGGCCGCCTTCTGCGATCTAGCGCGGATCCGCATGAAGCTACTTGTACTTGAGCGTCATGCGACTCCGGCCGACGGCGGTTTCAACATGGATGCCGCGCGGCAGGCTTGCGATGCACGATCGGGGCGATCTGCTCGATCTCGTCCATCATGCGCGCGAACTGTTCGGGATAGATGGACTGCGGGCCGTCGGAGAGCGCCTTTTCGGGCTGGTGATGCACCTCGACCAGGACGCCGTCCGCACCGACCGCGATCGCCGCGCGCGCCATGGGCAGTACCTTGTCGCGCTTGCCGGTGCCGTGGCTGGGGTCCACCAGGATGGGCAGATGGCTGAGCCGCTGCACCGCGGGAACGATGCTGAGGTCGAGCGTGTTGCGCGTGTGGTCGGCAAAGGTGCGCACGCCGCGCTCGCACAGGATGACCTCGTAGTTGCCCTCGCTCATGATGTACTCGGCGGCCATCAGAAACTCGTCGAGCGTGGCGCTCATGCCGCGCTTGAGCAGCACCGGCTTGCGCAGCCGGCCCGCGTGCTTGAGCAGCGAGAAGTTCTGCATGTTGCGCGCGCCGATCTGGATCACGTCGGCCCACTCGGCGACCAGTTCGAGGGTCTCGTTGTCGATGGCTTCGGTGATGATGCGCAGGCCGAAGCGGTCGCGAATCTCGGCCATGATCTTGCAGCGCTTCGACGCCAAGGCCCTGAAATGCATAGGGCGAGGTGCGCGGCTTGTAGGCGCCGCCGCGGAAAAACTGCGCGCCGGAGGCCGCCACCTGCTCGGCGATCGCGAAGGCCTGTTCGCGGCTTTCGATGGAGCAGGGACCGGCAACGATGGCCAGGTCGCGGCCGCCGATGGTGGCGTCGGTGCCGGGAAAGCGGATGATGGTGTCTTCTTCCTTGACGTCGCGGCTGGCGAGTTTGTAGGGCTTGGAGACGCGGATGACTTCGGCGACGCCGGAGAGCTCTTCAAGGTTGCCGCGGTCGACTTCACCCTGGTTGCCGGTGATGCCGATGGCGGTGCGCTGGGCTCCGGGAAGCGGGTGGGCGCGGAAGCCCAACTGTTCAATATGGTCGCAGACCGCCTGGATCTGTTCCGGCGTGGCCTGCGCCTTCATGACGACTAACATAACTGTCCTCAAACCATAAGTCTAACGTTTGAGACGGCAGAGAGCAATTCAGGCTGGGCGGATGAACCTTCTATCAGGATTCTTCTCTTCCCAAGGGGAAACCGAAACTCTATGTAATAACGCAGACCTGGGGCGCTTCCGACAGCCGGTCGGAGACCTCAGTCAGCCCTCTTCCGTAGCGGCAGCGTTGCCGGCCTTGGCGGCAACCAGTGCGGGAGCGAGAACCATACCGATAAAGGCGAGACCGATCAGAACATCATGCATTGTGCTTCTCCTTCTAAGCGGCTTCCAAGAGCCCGTCCACACATGAATCATCGTCTAAATTAAAAATCTCTTAAATCCCACGAAGACACTGTCCGTCGCGGGATGCCGGTGGTAGGCAGGATTACCCGAACGGGTCATTACCGCTGTGTTGTTTGGGTTCAAAACGGGAATGTCGAGCCAAGCTGCGCGCCAGAGGCTTTTTCAACGTCTGAGTGGACCGATGGCACCAGTCGGTGAGTCTATCCGCCAGACGATTCGCGTTGCGCCGACCGCATGAGGATCAGCGCGGATAGCGGTCCTTCAGCTCCGAAGCGCGCTTTTCGGCCCGCCACTTGAGCGCCAGATAGGCGAGGTAGCCGAGTTGGATAACCCACGTGATGACGTAGGCAGCTACGACGAATTGGTGATCGAGAATCGCGCGTTGATCCATGTTTTCCCTGCTTACGGATTGGTCGCTTTAAATCTTGGCTTCCAGGGCCTCCGGCTTCCTGGCTGGCGTTTTTCTGGTGGCGGCGTTCCACATGTAACGCAAGACCAGGATCAGGATCCCCCACGCCATCCACGCCAGCATGTTCCATCCCAGCACCGCCATCATGGCCGGGTCCATGCCGGAGCCCTCGCTGCCGCCGAAGACGGGCGCGGGGTGCTGCGTACGCCACCAGCGGTTCGACATGTAAACGATGGGCACGTCCAGCGCGCCGAAGATGCCGAGCACGGCCGCCAGGGTCTGCACCTGCGGTCCGGCGGCGAAGCGGCGCAGCAGCAGGTAGCTCACATAGATGAGCCAGAGAACCAGCGTGGTGGTCAGGCGCGCATCCCATGTCCACCAGATGCCCCAGGCGCGCCGGCCCCAGAGCGGCCCGGTCAGCAGCACCACGGTGCAGAAGACGACGCCCACCTCGGCGCCGGCCAGCGCCCACGCGTCCGCGACCTGCGCCCACTCCGGATGGCTGCGGCGAAAGGTGAGATAGCCGATCGAGCCCAGCAGGCTGACGGCAAAGAAGAGAAAGGCCACCGCTGGCCGAGGGCACGTGGTAGTAGATGATGCGAAACAGCACGCCCTGCATGGCGTCGTCGGGCGCGACGTAGATGGCCTGGTAGAAGCCCCACACCATGAGGGCGACCACGATCGCGGCGTAAAGACCGATGGCGAGTTTTTTCATACGGGGAATCCTTGCGTTCAGTTTACGACGGAGGCCATGCGGCAGTCTCCATCAAAGGTTGGACGGTGCTATTCCGCGTGAAACACCACTTCAAACAGCAGCAGGCTCACGGTGGTGAAGATGATGTCGTAGCCAGCAGCAGCTTGATCCAGAGGCCGGGGTCGCTTTCGCCGGTGAGGATCGAGCCGGTGGCCAGCACCATGGCCAGCAGCGCGGGCATGAAGATGGGAAACAGGATCAGCGGCAGCAGCAGTTCGCGATTGCGGCTGCGGATGGACAAGCGCGGCGAAAAAGGTGCCGTTGGCCACCAGCGCCCAGGTTCCGAGCGGCAGCACCAGGGCCAGCAGCCACGCCTTGCCCCTCCACGTGCAGGTTGTACATGACGAGGAAGACGGGCGCCAGCACGATCTGCACGATGGTGACGAAGAGGAAGTTGGCCAGCACCTTGGCCAGGAAGAGCTCCGAGCCCGGGCGTCGGCGCCATGCGCTGCGCGTCCATCACCTGGTGGCGAATCTCCCGCGCCCATGCCTGGTTGAGCGCGCTCACCGAGGCGAACATGGTGGCCACGCAGAGAACGCCGCCGGCGATCTCCTGCGAAAAAGGCCGCGCGGATCGAAACGCCAGCGAAAACAGCACCACCACCAGCAGCGCAAAAAACAGCATCGAGTTGATGGCTTCTTTCGAGCGCCACTCGATGCGCAGATCTTTGACGAGGTGGGTCCAGACGGCGCGGGTCATCAGCGCCGGCCTCCTGGGCGGTCCTGCGGCTTGGTCAGGTCGGCGGTCTGCACTTCGACGTCCAGGGCCTGGGCGGCGCGCAGATAGTCGTCGGGGCTGAGAATGAGTTGGGTTCCGCGTGCCCCGGCGGAGACGCTGATCCGGTCAAACAGGATCGCGGTCTCGTCGATGTAGACCGGGTAAGGCTTTTTCGCGCCGAACAGCGTCACGCCGCCGCGAATGTAGCCGGTGAGCGGCTGCACGTCTTTGAGCGGAGCCATCTCGGCCTTGCGCAGGCCGGCCGCGCGGGCCAGTTTCTTGAAATCCAGTTCCGCGTCGCCCGGGATCACGGCAAACCGGTAAATGTTGGGGCCGCCGGTGACCAGCAGCGTTTTGAAGACCTGCTCGGGGGGCATGCCGATCTTTTTCGCGACCGTGATCGCGGACAGATCCTCGGGGTCGACTTCGTACTCGCGCAGTTCGAATGGGATGCCGAGGCTTTCGAGAAAGCGCGCGCCGTTGGTCTTCATAGCGTTGGGCTCCCGGGTTCAAAGGAGGCGACCCGGCCGGCGCGCAGGGCCAGCACATAGTCGGCGATGGGCGCGGCCAGTTCGCGCTGGTGGGTGGTGATCACGATGGTCCGGTTGCCCTGCCGGAACCGTGCCAGCAGCTCGACCATCTGCCGCGCCGACTCCACATCCATGTTGGAAAAGGGCTCGTCGAGCAGCAGCAATTCGGGATCGGGCAGCAGCACCCGGGCCAGCGAAGTGCGCTGGCGCATGCCCTGCGAATATTGGCCGAGCGTGCGCGGCAGATCGGGATCGAGGCCCACCTGGCGCAGCGCTTCGGCGGGCGTCAGGCATTGCCGGCCGGGATAGAGGCTGGCGAAGTAGCGCAGATTTTCCTGCCCGGTGAGTTCGTCGTAAAGCATGGGAGCGTGGCTCATGTAGCCGATGCGCTCGCGGGCCTCGTGCGGGTCCAGTCCCGCCAAAGACCTTGACCGTGCCGAAGCTTGGCCGCAACAGGCCGGCCAGAATGCGCAGCAGCGTGGATTTTCCGGCGCCGTTTTCGCCGATCAGCACATAGCAGTTGCCGGGCTCAAGATCGACCGAGACCTGGCGCAGCGCGGCAAAGGAGCCGAACAGCTTGGAAACCGTCTTCGAGCCGGGCACAGCTGCCGTAGCTGGTCGCAGTCGGGCTTTCGCGTCATGCAATCAGTTGGCGGAGACCGGCGCGGGCGTAGCCGGCGATGCGGGCGCGGCTACGGCATGCGCGAGGATTTGCCCGCGGGCTGGGCTGCTGCGGGCGCCATGCCCGGCTGGCCGCCGGGCTGCGCGGGAGCGTATTTGCTGGCGCACTTGGCCTGCAGAATCATTGGCGTGGAAGACGCCGTCGCGGCCGATAGTGCCTATCGCCAGTGCCTGCGAGTCATCCTTGAATGTGTCGGGCGGCGGCTCCGAGCCCTTGTAGATCACCTTCAGCACGCGGCCCTTGGGCGGCCTTGGGAGAGTGGCTTTCAAACTCGTTCAGAACAAAGGTGACGTGGGGGCCGTTCTGCTCGATCGAGCCGGGCTGAACGAAGCCCTCCACGCGCAGATTGCTCTTGTAGGCTTTGTCGCCCATCCCGCCGAGTTCGGCGATGGTGACGTAGTAGCTCTTGCTGGAGCCGTACCCGGTGAAGGCCAGCCAGCCGATGGTGCCGAGGATGACCGCTACCGCGATCCCGATCCGCCATTGAATTGGAAGAGGTCTTCATATCTTGAACTTAACGATACGGGGGCGCTGAGGCGGGTCAATGGGTCGAACCACTTATCCAGTGATCTCTGATCACACAGTTGACCCAACGAGCTTTCGCTGAGAATCCGCAGCCTGATGCCCACCAATGCCGCCTGTTTTCCGAGCGCTGATCGAGCCAGGGTCTGCGCGGCTCGGTCCAGCGCCTGGGCCAGCACCGCCAGTTGCTGCCGGGCGCGGTTGGAGTCCTTGGCTTCGATGGCCTCGTTGACGCCGGGAATCACCACGGCGGCGTAGCCGGTGTACTCCCCGGGAGCATAGATGGTGTGTCGATACCAGGGACGGTTGGGCAGGCCAGCGGGAGAGAGCAAGTCGTTTTCCGCCTGCGCGCAGCGCCGTGTTGAGCCGGGCGGGATCCGCCGGCGGCGTCAGACTGCAGTGCTGCGCATGCGCTGCGCCGCCGAGGCAAAGCGTTCGTCGGCCAGCTCCGCGCGGGCGCGAAATCGAGGCCACCCAGCTTCATCATCACTGGCTTTGCGCTTGGCCGTCTCGATGTAGGACGTGATTTCGCGGGCATAGGCCACGTAGTCGTAGGGCAGCACGTCGGTGTCGGCCATGCGCAGCGCTTCCAGGCCAAGAACGCGCGCCATCTCCTGCAGGTAGACGAAGTGCGGAGTCGGCGTTCATGGTGAACCAGGCGTAGTTGTCGAAGACGGAGTGATACACGCCGTAGGGGCCGCCGGACCCGATGTCGGTGGATGGCACGCCGACGTGCTGCAGGAAGGGCGTGAAGTCCGAGCCTGATCCGAGATCGCCGACGCGCACCTCTCCCTCCTGCGGCGCATTGCGACAGCCGATGCTCGTTGGCCGCCGGTGTGCGAGTCGCGCCATTCCTCGTAGACGGTGCCGCCCAGCGGGCTGGGAACGGAGCGGGTCACTTCGCGCATGAACTGCTTGAGCGAGGGCACGGCCGACGGCGGAGAAGTCCGGTCCGGCGACGGCAACGTCGACGTTGATGTAGATCACGGCGTTTTCCAGCGCCTTGGCGTGCTGCTCCACCCACTCGGTCGACCCGATCAGGCCCTCTTCCTCCGCGTCCCAACTGGCAGAAGATCATGGTGCGCTTGGGCTTCCAGCCCTCTTTGAGCAGCGCGCCGATGCCGTGCACCGCCTCAAGCATGGCCGCGGTGCCGCTGTTGGGGTCGACCGCGCCGTAGACCCAGGCGTCGCGGTGATTGCCGGCGACCACCCATTCGTCGGGATACTCCGTGCCCTTGACCTTGCCGATCACGTCCCAGATGGTCCGCCGCTGGTAGTCCTGTTCCGAGACCAGGTGCACCTTCACGCCCGCCGGGGCCCATGTGATAGCGGAAGGGAAGCGCGCCCTGCCAGCCCTGCGGCACGCTGGGGCCCTTCAAAGCCTGCAAAATGGGCTGCGCGTCGTGGTAGCTGATGGGAATGGAGATGATGTGGGGCTGATTGCCCTGCGGATTGATGCGCGCCGAGTCGGGCAGGTCGGGAGTCGAAGCCACGCCCGGGGTCTCCGGATCGCCCGGGATACTTGAACAGATACTGCACCGAGCCGCGCTGCACCCCGGTCTCGGGCCGCCACGGGCCCATGGGGTAGGCGTCCCCTTTGAAGTAGCCATCATCCTGCGGGTCGGAGTAGATGAGCACGCCGGCCGCGCCGCGCTGTTCGGCGATGTAGACCTTGACTCCGCGAAAGTTCGCGCCATAGCGGACCAGCACGATCTTGCCGTGCAGGTCGACGTGGTCGGCGGCCAGCTTGTCAAAGTCCTCCAGCCTGCCGTAGTTGGCGTACACCACCTCGCCGGTCACGTCGCCCGAGCCGGAGGAACCGTTGAAGGGCATGACCACGTTGGGATTGTCCTGGTAGGGGTCGCCCTCCACGTGTTCGCGGGTGGGGCCGGTCATCAGCATCTGCCCGGCGCTGTTGAAGGCTTCCACCTTGACCACCTTGGGCTGATTCATCAGTACGCGATAGGGAACGATCTCGGTATCGAGCCCCGCGGCGCGGAACTTCTGCGCGACATATTCGGCCGTCTTGTGATCTTCGGGAGTGGAGGCCACGTGCGGCTCGGCGGTCAGCGTCTTCAATTCTTCGCCCGGCGAGCCTGGCATCGGGAACGGCGAGGAATTTTGCTTCGATCGCCGCTTCCTTGCTGAAATCGGCGTAGCCAAACACCTGTTCCTTTGCAGGAGTTTTGCGCTGGGATCGGGCCGGGGACGAGGAGCAGGAGCAGAAAAGAGGCGAGCGGCTTGCGCACAATCATGAACGGACCCTTATGAGCGAGATGGGATGCGGGTGGATCCTTGGAGAGTCGGAACCAGAGGAGCCGGAACCAGCGGAGACGCAATAAGCCACAGCTTACACTAGAGGCTATGGAGCACTGGTTCTGAGCGCCGGACAACAGATGGAGGAAGAGCCCGTCGGAATCATCTCCGATGACTGCGAGTCGTTGCAGCCGGCGCTTGCCGATGTGGAGCTGGGCCAGCTGGCCGCAGGCCGGTCCGCGCCCTGCGCAATCCCAATTTCCGCCTCTTCTGGAGCGGCAACTTTCTCTCCAACATCGGCACCTGGATGCAGAACGTGGCCCAGGGCTGGCTGGTGCTCACGCTCACCAACTCCGCCTTCTGGCTGGGCGTGGTCGGCTTTGCGGGCTCGATTCCGTTCCTGTTCTTCACGCCTCTTTGGCGGCGTGATCGCCGACCGCGTGAACAAGCGCCGCCTGCTGCTGGTCACGCAGACCGTGATGATGCTGCTGGCCTTTCTGCTGGCCGCGCTGGCCTGGTCTCAAGGTCATCACGCGTCTGGGAAGTGCGCCGCCATCGCCTTCCTGAACGGCGTGGCCATGGCGATGAACGCGCCCAGCTACCAGGCGCTGGTGCCCCGGCTGGTGCAAGCGCGAAGACCTGACCAACGCCATCGCCCTCAACTCCGCG
Source organism: uncultured Acidobacteriaceae bacterium (assembly GCA_963737665.1). GTDB lineage: Bacteria > Acidobacteriota > Terriglobia > Terriglobales > Acidobacteriaceae > Telmatobacter. The sequence continues at coordinate 300,083 of CAVTTW010000005.1, read as the reverse complement.
CAGTTCAACATGTCGCGCATCCTCGGTCCCACGCTGGGCGGATACGCCATGGTGCTGCTGGGCGTGGCCGGCAACTTCTTCCTCAACGGCGTCAGCTTTCTGGCCGTGCTGTGGGCGCTGGTGCGCATTCGATATCCCGACGAACCCGCGCCTCGCCGGCAGACGCATGTGGTCGAGCCTGCGCGGCGGCTTCGCCTACCTGCGCAGCGAGCCGCAGATGCTGGTGCTGGTCTGGATGACGGTGGCCGTCAGCTTCCTTGGCATTCCGTTCCTCACCTTCATCCCCTACTTCGCCAAGGTGCAGTTGAATGCGGGCGAAAGCGGCCTGGGCTGGCTGCTGGCGGCCTCGGGCCTGGGTGCGGTGCTGGCCGCCATGATCGGTCGCCATCGCCGGCATGATCCGCCATCGCGGAATCGTGCTGACCGGAGCGGGCATCGTCTTTTTCCTGGCCATCATCGGCTTTTGCTACTCGCAGAGTTTTGCCCTCTCCGAGTGCCTGGCGTTCCTTGAGGGATCGAGTGGAATCCTGATGATCTCCTGCTTCAACATCTCTATCCAGCACCTGTCCAGCGACGAGATGCGGGGCCGCGTGATGAGCATCTATACCACCAGCTTTCTCGGCCTGCCGCCGCTGGGCGCACTGCTGGCAGGCGAGCTGTCGCGCCACATGGCTACCGGCCATGCTCTGGCGGCGATGGCCGCGCTGGCTCTGCTTTCGTTTATCGGGTTCTTTGTCTTTTCGCGGCCGCTGCGGACACTCGACTAGACAGCTGGCCGTAACGGAGCAGTCTGGACGGGCTGCCCACAGAACGCGCAGCGCCGCGCTTCCAGAGGGATGTTGCTGAGGCATTCGGCGCACTGCTTGGTCGTGACCGGCGGCGGACGGGCCGGGCTTCTTGACCCTGGCCAGCAGTGCGTTCAGCGGCACCACGATGAAGAAGTACACTACGCTGGCTACGATCAGGAACGAGATGGCGGCATTGAGAAAGTTCCCGATGTAGATCGGGGTGCCATTCACCTTGAAGACCACCCCGCTGAAATCGGGTTTGCCCACCACCGCTGCGATCAACTGGGTGAGGATGTCTTTGACCAGCGAGGTGACAATTGCATTGAATGCCGCGCCGATGATCACGGCCACAGCGAGGTCGACGACGTTGCCGCGCAGAATGAAGTCGCGAAAGCCTTTGAGCACTGGTGTGCCTCCTCAAGTTTGGTTGCAGCCTAACAGGGCCCCCCTGCATTCACCAAGACTGTTAAAGGGCTGTTTCTTCAGGGATAAAGAAACAGCAGAACCGCCATGGCGAGAATCATGAGATCGGTGTAGAGCAGCATCAGGACGCCGGCATGGTAGAAACTCCAGCGGCGTTCCAGGCAGCGCGCCGTCTCCACCATGCCCCAGAAGGCCATGAGCGCGGCCAGGATCTGCCAGTGCGACGAGTGGAGCCTGGTGATATCCGGAAATCCTCCCAGGCGCAGGCTCACCGCAAAGGCGACGATGCGCCAGAACAATGCCGCGCAGCAACGATCGTTTGTGCAGCCGGAAGATGGACGTGCGAGGAAGCACCACCTTCACTGTAGCGCAAGCCGAACGCCGGGCAGCCGGCGGCCGATTGCGGGAATCTCAACCAGGAGAGAAGACTACAAAAAGCGAGGTTTCCATGCAGGCTATCGATAAGGTTTCCACCGTGACCATCGCGGTCGCTGATCAGGACGAGGCGCTCACCTGGTTCACGCAGATGCTGAACTTTGAAAAGAAGATGGACCAGCGCTCGGCGCAGTTTCGCTGGCTCACCGTCGCGCCTGCGCAGCAGATGGATGTTGAGTTTCTGCTTGCGTCCTGGTTTCCCGACCTGGTGGGTAAGAACGCGACGTGGGTGTTGTCGACCCGCGATTGCCAGGGCGGCTACGAGGAACTGAGCGCCAAGGGCGTCGAATTCGTCCAGAAGCCGGAAATCAAGCCCTACGGTATCGAAGCTGTCTTTGTGGATTTATACGGCAACCGCTACGCGCTGGTGCAGGAAACCGCCCAGGTGGTCACCGACGAGGCAGAATCCCAGGCCCTCGGCCTCGAAGCCATGACTCCCGCCGGAATCTCCGGCGCTCTCACCCCGGGAACTTAGCTCGCCCTTTCCGCGCGAATTCGGTTCTCCGCCCTGTATCGACGACACCCTCGGGTGCCCCATATCTGCGACGTCTTGTCGCGGATGTGGGATAGCACCGCACTCAGCGCGCCACCAGCTCCATCTCTTTGAGCGATTCGGCATAGGGGGCGCGCAGTACCCCGCGCTCCGTGATGATCGCGGTTACATACTTTGCCGGAGTTACATCGAAGGCCGGATTGCAAATGCCCACGCCATGGGGCGTAAGCTGCTTGCCGCCGTGATGCGTCACTTCTATCGCGGCCCGCTCCTCGATCGGAATCGCGTCGCCCGTCGCCGTCGCGGTGTCGATCGTCGACCACGGCGCGGCCACGTAAAACGGGATGCCGTGCTCCTTGGCCAGAATCGCCACGTTGTAGGTGCCGATCTTGTTGGCGAAGTCCCCATTGGCCGCGATGCGATCCGCGCCAACCACCACCGCCTGGATGCGTCCTGCGCGCATGAGGCTGGCCGCCATGTTGTCGCAGATGACGGTGGTGGGAATCCCGTCCGCCATCAGCTCCCACGCCGTCAGCCGGGCGCCCTGCAAAAATGGCCGCGTCTCGTCGGCGAATACGTGAATCCGCTTGCCCTGCTCGACGGCGGCGCGGATCACGCCCAGCGCCGTTCCGTAGCCGCAGGTAGCCAGCGCACCCGCATTGCAATGGGTGAGCACGCCGCCTTCGTCGGGCAGCAGCTCCCCGCCAAACGCGCCCATCGTCTTGCAGGCGGCGATGTCTTCTTCATACATGGCGTGCGCCTCGGCCAGAATTTTTTCCTTGACTTCGCCGATGGTCGCGTCCGACGTGCGCAGCTCGGCAAACAGCCGCTTCATCCGGTCGATGGCCCAGAAAAGATTCACGGCGGTAGGCCGCGTCCCGGCCAGGCGCGCGCAGATCTTCTCAAACTCCGGCGCAAACTCTTCCGCCGTTCGGGCGCTTGAACTTCTGCGCGCCCAGGGCGATGCCGTAGGCCGCCGAAACGCCGATCGCCGGCGCGCCGCGAACGACCATGGTAACGATTACGTCGGCAACCTGTTCATAGGTGGTGGCGAGCACATAGCTCTCCTCGAGAGGGAGCCGCGTCTGATCGATGAAGCGGACGCCTTCCGGCGTCCATGTAAGCGTAGGAATCATGCTCTTCCAGTTTACCGTGTTCCTGGTCCAAAGCCCTGCCGCACGCAGTGCTGAAAAGGTTTTCAGATTTCCACTGGACGCGCCCGCGCTTCTCTGCTTAGAGTGGTTGCGTACCTTCCGGCGGATCTCTCAGCATTTCCAGTGACTTGACGGTTCAAAGGAGCCGCGACTCTTGAAACTCACGTCTGTTGATTGGTTGATCATGCTGCTCTACTTCGTGTTTGTGCTGGGCATTGGCTTTGCCCTCAAGCGCTACATGAAGACGAGCAAGGACTTCTTCCAGGCCGGCCGCGCGCTGCCCGCCTGGATCTGCGGCCTGGCCTTCATCAGCGCCAACCTTGGCGCGCAGGAAGTCATCGGCATGGGCGCCTCGGGCGCCAAGTATGGCCTGGAAACCGCGCACTTCTACGGCATCGGCGCCATTCCCGCCATGATCTTCGTGGGCATCTTCATGATGCCGTTCTACTACGGCTCCAAGGCGCGCTCCGTGCCCGAGTTTCTGCGCATGCGCTTCGATGAGAAGACCCGCGCGCTCAACGCCTGCTCCTTCGCCGTGATGACCGTCTTCAGCTCCGGCATCTCCATGTACGCCATGGCCCGGCTCATCCAGGCGCTGCATGTGTTCGACGCCCTGTTCCGCGCCATCGGCCGGCCGCCGGAGGACATCTTCACCTTCTCCATCGTGCTCTCGGCCATCATCGTGCTCGGCTATATCTTCCTCGGCGGCCTGACCAGCGCCATCTACAACGAGGTGCTGCAGTTCTTCCTCATCATCGCGGGTTTCCTGCCGCTCGTTCTTCTGGGCCTCAAGAACATCGGCGGATGGTCAGGGCTCAAGGCGACTCTTCCCGTCGCCTACATGCACGAGTGGAGAGGCGTGATGCACGCCAACACCAATCCCATGGGCATTGAGGTCATCGGCCTCGGCATGGGCCTCGGCTTCGTGCTCGGCGCCGGTTACTGGTGCACCGACTTCCTCGTCATCCAGACCGCCATGGCCTCTCACGATATGGATTCGGCGCGCCGCGTCCCGCTCATCGCTGCCGTCCCGAAAATGCTGTTTCCGTTTCTGGTCATTCTTCCCGGCCTCATCGCCATCGCACTGCCCACCCCGCACAACGTCGAGACCATTACCACAAACGCCGACGGGTCTATCGTCCACAACATCCAGGTGGTTTCGCCGCAGGTTGCGGAAGGCCGGGGCATCGTGCCCGCCAAGATCAACCCCATCACCGGGAAGGCCATGCTGCAGGCCGATGGCAAGCCTCTGCTTGACTACGACATGGCCACGCCCAACATGCTGCTGCACTACTTTCCCACCGGCATCCTGGGCCTGGGACTTACTGCACTGCTGGCCAGTTTCATGAGCGGCATGGCGGGCAACGTGACGGCGTTCAATACCGTGTTCACCTACGACCTCTACCAGTCCTACATTCACAAGGGCGCCAGCGACCGGCACTACCTGGCGGTGGGCCGATGGGCGACGGTGGGCGGCATGGTGCTCTCCATCTGTACTGCCTATGCGGCCATCAACTTCAATAACATCATGGACACGCTGCAGCTGGTGTTCTCGTTTGTGAATGCGCCGCTGTTCGCGACCTTCCTGCTGGGCATGTTCTGGAAGCGGGCCACCGGCCACGGCGCCTTCGCCGGCCTGATTGCGGGCACTGCCGCGGCCATGCTGCATCATGGCCTCACTTTGCCCATCGAAGCCCACCCCGGCATTCACGGCGGATGGATCCACGTGGTCCATCACTATCCCAGCGACATGGCGCAGAATTTCTGGGGAGCCATCTTTGCCTTCAGCACCAACTTCATCGTGGCCGTGGTGGTGAGCCTGATGACCAAGCCGAAGCCGGAATCGGAACTCGTCGGCCTGGTGCACTCGCTGACGCCCAAGCCGCCGCACGCGCATCTCAAGTGGTGGAAGCGGCCGGAAGCACTCGCGGTCGCCATCCTGCTGGGCGCCATCGCGCTGAACATCTTCTTTGCCTGAGGGAAGGGAATACCAATGAATCTCGATCTACGCATCCCGATGGGGGTAATGTTCACACTGGTCGGTGTCATCCTGACCGCCTTTGGCATCGCCACCAATGGCAACACGGCACTCTACGCGCGCAGCCTCGGCATCAACGCCAATCTGTGGTGGGGAATCGTGCTGCTCATCTTCGGCCTCACCATGTTTCTGATGGGCCGGCGCGGCCAGCAGCGCCTGGCCAAGCTGCCGCCGCCCGCCGAGCCGGGCGTCACCGAGATTCGCCGCGGACACTAAAAGCAGGGATCAGGGATCAGGGGTCAGGGATCAGCCAAAGCTTGTGGGCGGCGGAGCGAAGCTGCAGCAGTTGCCCGATGTGCAATCAATTCTTCGCTTGACTTCTTTCACAACGTGGTAGCGTCTTACCTGACCCCTGACCCCTGACCCCTGACCCCTGACCCCTGACCCCTGACCCCTGACCCCTGACCCCTGACCCCTGACCCCTGACCCCCTGACCCCTGACCCCTGACCCCTGACCCCTGTCTTCACTCCGGCTCCACGCTGAAGCGCATCGTCGTGTAATCGAACGTGTAACTGCGCAATTGATCGAGCACATCCATCCCCAGCACTCCATACACATCATCGAAGACCGAGGAACCGAGCGGCTGCGTCAGGACCTGGATGTAATGCACTTGCACGGCCGTTGAGCCCACCGCCAGCGGCAGCGTCTCCGCCAGGTATGCCGGCTGCGGCGGAATGTCTGCCGCGCCGGGAATCGAGAACATCTCCATCTTCTGCCCGGCGAACTCCCGCGCGTGCTCGGCGTACCAGCGCGAGGTGAAGTAGGACTGCTGCCCCGCCGCATCGACCACATACATGCGCTCGCTGTTGGCGGCTCCCAGAGCCACGATGATCTGGTCGCCATCGAGAAAGAACCGGGCGCCCTTCGCCGTCGCGGTGCTCATTTTTTCCGGCTGCAACTCTTTGGCGGGTCGGATTTCGATCGTGGCGTCGGCAGTGATGGTCAGGCTGCCCAGCGCTGCGAGCGCCGGATACCCCAGCACTCCCTGCACCTGGTAGTGCTTGAATGCGTAGTCCGCATCGTCGAACACAAATGCCGTCATGTTGTGAAATGTCACCCGGCCGCCGACGGTGAAACGCGGAATGAGCGTCGCGTGCACCTGCATTGGCTTCCCCGTCAGCGTGTGGATGGTCGCCGCCTCGTCAGAGATCTTCAGCCCGGCCTCCCGGGCGGTGGAGCGCGCAATCATATTGAACGGCGCGGTTGGATCGAGCATCCACGTATGCGGCCTAGCATCCACGAACACAGGAATATCGGTAAGCCCCAAGGGATTTTTGCTCACCTGTAATTCAAACGGGTCGGATGCATCTACCGTCATCGGCGGGTTGGCCGCGGCCAGCGGCAGCAGCTTGAGCGGCATCTCGATCTCGTCCTGCTCGTCGTGGCTCAGCGTGCGTCTCGCGACCGCGTCTCGAGGGTCTGATAGGCCTTCGCAGCCTTAGCCCAATCCCCTTCGCGCAGATAGTCTTCGGCAAGCGCTTTGCGCAACAGCTTTTCATGCTGCGCATCTCCGCTCGCGGCCACTTTGTCGATGAGCGGTTCCAGCAGCGCTATGGATCTCTTCGGATCGTTATCGCGATTGGCCAGAATCCCACGGTAGAGCTGCGCCTGCTCGGGTGGCAGTTGATCGAGTTCCGACTGCATGCGCAGGTATTGATGATCGGCCAGCAGAATCTGCATGCGCGCATCGGCATCGAGGCCGCTGCTCGTCCCCGTATGCACCTGCGCTCCTGCACCCGGCTGCGGCTGTTGTGGTGGGCCCGCCGGCGAGGGGGGCGCCTGTTGAGCAGCGAGGAAAGAGGATGCCGCGCAGGAGAAGATCAGGAGTGCCGTCCATCCCCATCTGAGGCGATGCATCGCTCGTGGCCCAACCCTGTGAACTGCGCTCATCCTTAGTTACGAAGTTAGCAGATACGCCTCTCGCGGAACCGCGCCTTCCTACCCATTGAAACGCCCTGAATCGCCTACCGGTACACTTGAAGCAGCACGATGAAGCGAAAGTCGATTGAACATTACGAGATTGTCCGCCGACTGGGAGCCGGGGGCAGCGGCGTGGTGTATCTGGCCAACGATACGCTGCTGCAGCGGCCCGTGGTGCTCAAGATCCTGCGCGCCGGACTGCATGTCGGCCGAGCAGATGCGCTCGACCACGCTGCGCGAAGCACGGCTTGCCTCCGCCATCGAGCATCCCAATGTTTGCGCCATCTATGAAGTGGGCGAGAGCGCCGACGCGGGCTACATCGTGATGCAATACGTGCCCGGCCAGTCGCTTGACCAACTCATTGCGCAAGGGCCTGCGAATCTGCAACTCGTCCTCTCTGTCGGCATCCAGGTCGCCGACGGCCTGCAGGCCGCGCATGCACTGGGCATCTTTCATCGCGATCTCAAGCCGCAAAACGTGATGCTCACCGACGGCGGCCTGGCCAAGATTCTCGACTTCGGCCTGGCCCGCCGGCTGCGCCCGGAAGACGCGAGCTTCGATCCGGCGAAGCCGTCGATGGCCAAGGACGCGTCTGTCGCCGCAACCTACACCGCGCGCGGCGGCACCATCCGCTACATGGCGCCGGAGCAGTTTGTGACCGGCCAATCGAGCGTGCAGTCGGATGTCTGGGCGCTGGGCGTGATCCTTTACGAATTGGCGAGTGGGCGCCATCCGTTTTCGCGGCCCGATGCGGAAGACTTTCAGACCATCCGCGCCATCCAGTTTTCCGATCCGCCGGACCTGAGCCAGATCGTGCCGGGCATCTCGCCCGAATTGAAAAGCGTGATCGCCACCTGTCTTGAAAAAAATCCCGCGACCCGCTATGCCTCGGCCGCCGAGGTGCGCGAGGCCCTCAAGACCATCATGAAGGCCCTGCAGATCGAGACCGGCAGCATCCCCGGCGATGCCGCCGCCAACCTGCCCACCACCGGTCCCGAAGCGGAAAAGCGCACCACCGGCTTTCTGTCCATGCTGGCGGAGCGCTTTCGCGAATCTTCCGGCGACCGCGCCCATGCAGAACTCGCTCGTGGTCCTGCCCTTTGCCAATCTCGGCGCCAAAGAAGTCGCGCCGCTTTACGGGTTCGCCCTTGCCGATGCCATTGCTGCACGGCTGGCGCGGATTCCGGCGTTGGTGGTTCGTCCGTCAAGCACGCTCATGTCGCTGCCCATCGCGCAGATGGATCCGCTCTCCCTCGGCCAGCGCCTGCTGGTTTCGTATGTGCTCGCGGGCAATTTCCTGCGCTCCGAACACGGATTCGATCTGAACTGGCAACTGCTCGATGTGGCGCGCAGAGCGTGCGGTCGGGGGGCGCCATTCGCGTTGCGTCTTTGGACCTGATCGCGGTGCAGACCGAGATTTCCAACGAAGTCTTTGCCGTCGCTGCACGGCCTCAGCGCCGCCGACCGCATCGAGTACTCCGACGCGTCCCCGCGGGGCGACACGCAACGGCTCGCTTCCCGGCCCGGTCAGCGAGGAATACCTGCAGGCGCGCGCGCTGCTCAGCTCCTTCATGGTGCGCACCGGTTCCCGCGCCGACCTCGATCGCGCCCATGCCCTGTTCGCCAGCGTGACCAGCAAAGATCCCGAATTTGCCGCCGGATGGTGCGGTCTCGGCATCGCCGAGCTGCAGTATGTGCGCCACGGCTTTGGCGGCCAGATCCACGTGATGCACGCGCGTCGCGCGTTTGATGAGGCGCTCAAGCTCGATCCGGCATCGACCGAAGCCAATCTCTATCGCATCTACATGCTCCTGTCGCGCGGCGAGAAAGAGTCGGCGCGCCACGGCATCGCCAACCTGCTGGCCGGGCGCGGCCAACGACTGGAACGTGCACATGGTCGCCGGCATGGCGCTGCGCGGCGACGGCATGTACGACGAAGCGCTGAGCCAGTTCAGCCGCGCCCTCAAGCTCAACCCCGCCAACGCCGCCATCCTCTACAACCACCGCGCCCGCGTCTATCACTATCAGAACCAGATCGAACTGGCCGGCGATGAACTGGCCAAAGGACTGGCCCTCGAGCCGCGCCATCCGCTGCTGCGCACCTCATCCGGCTACCAGCAGATGCGCATGGGCAACCTCGGCGCAGCCATCGAGATTCTCGAAGGCGTGATTCGCGACGATGAGCTCGATGCGCATCGCCGTGCCCACTCTCGCGCTTTGCTACGTGCAGGCGGGCGACCGCACCCGCGCCGCCGCGCTGCTCAAAGACGATACCCTGGCCGCGGCCGAGGCCGACAGCGAGATGGCCTATCGCCTCGCAACCTACTTTGCTGTCGAGGGCGACTCCAGCGAAGCCCTGCACTGGCTGCGCCGCGCCATCTATCTCGGCAACGAAAACTATCCCTGGTTCCAGAAGAATCCGGCCTGGAACAACCTCCGCACCAACGCCGACTTCGAGCGCATTCTTGAAGACTTGAAGAAGGCCTTTCGCAAGAATCAGAGGACCTGGAAGCGCCTGCTCGAGCAAGTCCCGCCCGACGGCGAGTAGCGCAGGGGAACGCGGAGCTCCCGGCATTTTACCCGGTGCCGCATCTTAGAGCGCGTCGATTGGGCGCGGTTCGTCAATTTGTCGCCGCACGCATTTTTCTATTCTGTTGGCTTGATCGGCTTTCCGCCGCCGATCGCCACGGGGAACAGCGGCGCCGGCGCGGATTTGCCCAGGCTCAGGCTGCCATGCAACAGTTCGTTGAAAAACGTGAGATCGTTCGATTCGACGACGATCGAGACCAGGTTTCCGTTCCACACAAACGCCGCTGACCCGACCCATCTGGATTTTGACGCCGGATCGGAGGCAGCCGCGGCGGGGGTGGCGGTTCCCCCTGCCGCGAAATAAACGCGGGTGTTGCCAATCATGTACCAGATCGGCTGATCGATCGGCAGCAGATCCTTATCCTGCGCCAGCGCGGCCGACATCGATGCCGCTACCTTGTCGATCTGGCTCTGGTAGTCGGCCGGCATGCATGACACGCCAATGCGCGACATCACGATCTTCCCGGTTACCGGTTGCGATGCACTCGCCGGCAGATTGGCAGGGTCGTCCTTGCGTTCGGCGAGCAGCGCCTTATCCGAACATTCGGTCGTAGGGTCGACCGGCCTGCCGGCGTTCTTGCAGTTGCGCCGCAATCGTGTCGTGCTGCTCCTTGAGACTGGGAAGTACCTCAGCCGTCATGCTCTTCGGATAGGTAAACGTCACATCCAGAAGATCGCTGTGGAAGGTCTCCGGGTGGGCCAACTTCGGCAAAAGCACCGCAGGCGGCTGCCCCGTCGCCGGGGTTTGGCACTGTGCGGCCAGCACTGCGCTGAGCATGCATACATCGAGAAATATGGTTCGCAGCATGGATATCTCAGCGCCATTCTATCTTGAAGCGAACTCTCCAATTTGCGATGCGGCAAACCGGTTGCCGCGCTGCGGCACGCCAATTTCCATTCGAGCAGCCGCGAGTCCGCGTCCCTGCGCCGGAAATAGGGCGGACTCGAGCGGCAGCAAATCGGCGCCACCCGTGCCGCAGCCCGCTATTTCATGCTCATCGTCGCCTTCAGCGGCAGCTTGTCCGAAGATCCTCCGACCATGATCGTGTATTCGCCCGGAACCAGGGTCCAGTCGTTCTTGTCCACATCAAAGATCGACAGGTACTTGGGATCGACGTCCACCGTGACCGTCTTTTTTTCCTTGGGATCGAGTTTTACCTTGGTGTATCCGATCAGCCGCTTGGGCGGTTCCTGGGCGCTGGCCGGCAACGCGGCGTATACTTCGGCGATCTCCGAGCCCGGCCCGCGCTCCGGTATTGGCCACCGTGAACGTGACCTTGACCGTTGGTCCCGGCGTGACCTGTCAACCCCGAGTAGCCGTAGGTCGTATACGAGAGCCCGTAGCCAAACGGGAACAGCACCGGCTTCTTGCTCGGCGTCGTACCACTTGTAGCCAACCTTCAACCCCTCGTCGTAGACAACCTGGAACGGCGGCAGCCCCTTGGCCCAATCTTCCGGCGAGCTGGGGCCCGCAAATGTCGAGGCTGGCGGTGGCTGGGTCACGGTTGGATGCGGCAGGTCCGCTTCGCTCTTCGGGAAGGTATTGGGCAGCTTGCCGCTGGGGTTCACGCGAGCCAAACAGGATGTTGCCCAGAGCATTGGCACCGTCGCTGCCGCTATACCACGCCTCCAGGATGGCAGCCGGTGCGTCCACCCACGGCATTGTGACCGGGCTGCCCGTTTCGAGCACCACGATGGTGTGCGGATTGGCCGCCGCCACCGCGGCGATCACCGCATTCTGATCCACCTGTGCGTCGCCGTTCTTATAGTCCGGCAGCGAGAGCGACGGCAAATCCATGCCCTCGCTCTCCCACTGGTAGGCGAAGACGACGGCCACGTCCGCGCCCTTGGCCGCCGCCGCCGCCGCTGCCGGGTCGGTGCCGGGATCATACTTCACCGTGGCGTGAGGCGCCCGCTCCTGAATCGCCTTCAGCGGCGAAGTGGGGAACCAGATCTGCTCCTGCCAGTGCGTCGCGCCCTTGCCCGGAGGCATGATGGCGTTGCCGCCGATGGGATCGACCTGCGCCGAGCCGCCGCCCGAGATCATGCCCACGTCTGAGTGCGCGCCGATCACGGCGATGGTGTGCACCCGGCCTGTGTCTATCGGGAGGACGGCCTTGTTGTTCTTGAGCAGAACGATGCCGCCCTCTTCGATCTTGCGCGCGGTCTCAAATCCCGCAAAGGGATCGATCACGCTGCGCTGGCGCGGATAATCGATCACGCCGGCGGCAAACATCGAGCGCAGAATGCGATGCACATGCTCGTCGAGTTCCGCCATCGGAATCTTCCCCGCATCGACCGCGGCCTTGTACTTGTCGCCGAACCAGAACCGTCCCGGCTCCTCGTTATCCAGTCCCGCGGCCGAGGCCTTCTCCGTCGAGTGCGTTCCGCCCCAGTCCGACAGTACAAAGCCGGGGAACTTCCAGTCCTTTTTGAGCACATCGGTGAGCAGCCACTTGTTTTCGCAGGCGAAGTCGCCATTGACGCGGTTATAGGAGCACATCACCGCCGCCGGATGCCCCTTGCTCCACCCCGATCTCAAACGCCAGCAGGTCGCTCTCCCGCGCCGCGCGTTTGTCGATGGTGATGTTGACGGAGTTGCGCCCGCTCTCCTGGTCATTGAACGCGTAATGCTTGATGTCGCCGATCACGTGCTGCGACTGCGTACCTTCAATGAGCTTCGCCACCAGGGTTCCGGCAAGGACCGGATCTTCGCCGAGATATTCAAACGTACGGCCATTGCGCGGCTCGCGGGTAATGTCGACGCCGCCGCCCAGCGTCATATTGAACCCCTGCGCGCGCAGTTCACGCCCGATCAGCGCGCCATATTCATAGGCCGCTTCGGGATCCCAGCTTGCCGCCGCCGCCTCGTTGGCCGGCAGCGCGGTGGAGTAGCGCCCGTTCACGCCGCTCGAGCGCACACCATACGCCGCATCGCTCATGTCGATGCCGGGAATACCCAGCCGCGGAACCCCGACTGTCGTAGCCCACGCCGCGATTCGAGGCCGCGTTCTCGGGAGTGACCGGGTCATCGGTGGGCATGCCCACCCCATGCAGCATGGCGACCTTTTCGTCGAGGGTCATCTCCTTCAGCACCAGATCGGCGCGTTCATCCGGAGAGAGGCTGGTGTTCATCCATGGGCCGGTGGGCGCGGGAGCCGCATGCGGCCGCTGGGCAGAAGCAGACAGCGAGAAGCCTAAAAAAGTGGCAAGAGCCAGCGCCGGGAGCACGGCCCCGGGGCGGCAATATTCCTGTTTCATCTTCATTTCCCCCTCAGCTAAAACGTTTATCCTGGACGGCTCCCATACTAACAACGCGGCATAGTCGGTCGGCAAGCCCCAAACCGCGGTTTACAAAACTTAAGGTCGGGCCGGCGTTTAAGATGGAAGGGGATCAAGACACTACGGGCTCGGAACCTGCCGCGGGCGCGCCCCTCAAGGACAAAGAAACATGGCTGCACTGATCGACGCCATCGACGTCAAACGCAAGATGTACTTCGAGTTTGAGAACGCCCCCTACTACTGCATCGACGTGGAGGTTTCCACGCCCACCGCGCGCGGCGGCCAGACCCTGGTCCGCCTCAAGATGCGCAACCTGCTCACCCGCGCGGTCTTCGACAAGACCTTCAAGGCCAGCGACAAGTTCAAGGAGCCCGATCTGGAAACCGTCGAAGTCTCCTACCTCTACAGCGACAACGACGGCTCTTACTTCCTCGACCAGAGCACCTTTGAGACCCTCACCCTCGCCGCCGCCAAGCTCGGCGACGCTCTCGACTTCCTCGTCGAAGGCGCCATCATCCAACTCGACAAGTTCAACGGCAACCCCATCGGTCTGCAACTGCCCGGCCAGGTCGAGCTCAAGGTCGAATACACCGAACCCGGGGTGCGCGGCGACACTGCCAGTGGCGGCGTCACCAAGGCTGCCAGGCTGGAAACCGGCCTCGAGATCAAGGTCCCTTTCTTCATCAAGACCGGGGAAGTGGTGAAGGTCTACACCGAGACGCGGGAGTTCGCCGGCCGGGCGTGACGCGCCTGGGTTTTGCGGCAAAGTTGAGCGGCAGGGTCCACTCAAATCGGTTCAAGCGGGCGCCGTTGTCGTGAAGATAAGCCGGTGGCTTGAGTCGAGGGAGAGAAGGACCACTGCATCACCCTGGTGCAGCGAATCCCGAGTTGTGTAATCAAGTCCGCACGTTGATCGCTAGTGCTTGCCGTACACCGTGGCTCCGGTCAGGGTCGTGCGGTAGGAACCCTTGGGCAGGCGCTTCCCCTTTGGCTGCTTGTACTTGCCGCCAAAGAGATAGGCATTCTGGTCGGGCTTGTAATGCATCTTCGGCGTCTTGGGCAAATGCTGCTTGTGATGGAAATGAAGAGCACATGCACTCTGGCTCATACCGCCGCTCAACACCAGGCCCGCGATCATGGCCAATAAAGCAGACTTCCCTGCACGCATGGAGTGACTCCCTGAAGCTTTCTGCCCTCATCCTGCCACGGCAGGCACCGAGCCGTATTGCTCCAGAGCAAACTTCCACGGGGGGGGGTACATCTCATTGAGGGTGGGAAAGCGCAGCCCACCCCCCTTATTCGCTGCTATCGCCCCAAAATACCCCCGAAATTACGCGAACGTGATCAACACCACCTCGGGATGGGTTCCCGACCCGCATGGGCGGACCCCAGGTGCCTGCCCCGCTCGACGTAAGCACCTGCAGCTTCCCGAATCGTTGCAATCCATACGTGAACTTCCCGTACACCCACCGCGTCGCCAGCGTAAAAGGGAAGATCTGCCCCCCGTGGGTGTGCCCGGAGAGCTGCAGGCTCACGCCCGCCTCCTCGACGATGGGCAGACGGTGCGGCACATGGTTCAGAAGTACGCTGGCCGGCCCATCTCCGAGGTGCAGGCCATCGAGAAACGTCCGCATATGTGCCGGATAGCTGGAGTCAGCGTAAGACACGCCCACCACCTGCAGCTCATCGACCGAGACGCGCTCATTGTGCAGCACGCGGATGCCGCCCCGCCGCAGCGCCGCCTCATACTCTGTCGGGTCGCCAAAGTCTTCGTGATTGCCGCCGCAGAAGTAGACTCCCAATGGCGGCTTCATCGCAAACAGCGGCGCCGCCACTTGCGCCGGGTCGGCCTTTGAGCCGTCGTACAAGTCTCCGGCGATGAAGATAATCGAGGGATCGAGCCGCCGCGCGATGCCCGCAATGCGCCGTGAAAATCCCGCCGCATTGATGTTGCCCAGGTGCATATCGCTCACCAGAAGCGCCGTTCGGCCCTTCCATGACAGGGGCAGCCGTGGCAGTTCCACGGTGACCCGCCGTTCGCGAATCCATCGTGCGTTGATCATGCCGTACAAACTTGTCAGAATGGCCGCGCCAAACCAGAACAGGCCGATAAAGGATCGGGCGCTCTGCGCGGCCATGGGTGAAGCGACGCGCACCACCAGCGCTGAGACCCAGCAGAGGCACGCTGCCCAGAAGAGAAAATTGAACATTCCCAGCCATATCGCTGCCACCTTGTAGAGGAATGCAACCAGTCCGTTCGCATACCGAAACCCCAGCATGGCCGCGATCACAAAGCTGGTGGAAAGCACCAGAAGAGCGCCAGACAACCCCGGGCGAACAGCCGGCGTCAACGGCCAGAACGCGGGCCAGAATGCGATCATCGTGTGATAGATGAACCAGTGGCAAAGTAATAAAAATGCCTGGAGGCCCAGAACAGCAGAGACTGCCCAGACTTTCAAACGGACTCTCCTTGGAATGCGGCTGAATACATCGATCGGAATTGAACCATAGCGTAAGGGACGGTGGCAGGCGGCCCTATTTCATGTCCGTGAGCGGGTCGGAGAAGCTTCGTTGCGCATGAAACAATAGTCATCAATGACATGGATGCCGAACCACGCGACGGGTGTCTACATCTCCATTCCTTTTTGCCGGTCCAAGTGCACCTACTGCAACTTTGCATCGGGAGTCTATCCAGCCAGCGAACATGCGCGGTACGTTGAGCGCCTCATAGAGGATATGACGGGGGTGGGCGCCTGGGCGACGCACATGGGCGTCGATCTTGCGCGGACGGTCGACACCGTGTACCTGGGCGGCGGCACGCCCACCCTGCTGGCTCCCGAACTCATCGCGCGTCTGTTCGGGGCGCTGCGCGATCACTTCGATGTCCAGGCGGATGCCGAGATCACCGTGGAATGTGCGCCCGGCCAGCTTGCCGATCCGGTCCTCGCGTCGCTTGTCGAGGCAGGCGTCAACCGCGTGAGCCTCGGCGTACAGTCCTTCATCGACAAGGAGGCGCATGAGAGCGGCCGTCTGCATGGCCGGGCCCTGGTTTTTGAAGACCTGCGCCGCCTCCGCGCCGCCGGCATCGGCAATCTGAACGTGGACCTCATTGCCGGGCTCGCCGGCCAGACCTTCGCCTCCTGGGATGAATCTCTCGACGTCCTGCTTGAGTCTGAGGTTCCCCACGCCAGCGTCTACATGCTTGAGGTGGATGAAGACTCGCGCCTGGGCCGGGAGTTGCTGGCGGGCGGCATCCGCTACCGTGCGGGCCTCGTCCCCGGCGACGACGCCATTGCGCGCATGTATGAGACCGCGGTTGAGCGCCTCAACGCCGCCGGCCTCGCCCAGTACGAAATCTCCAACTTCAGCCGCGCCGGCCACGCGTCCCGCCACAACCTGCGCTACTGGAAGCGACGGCCCTACGTCGGACTGGGGCTCGACGCCTCCTCGATGGCCCTGCAGTCAGGCGATCCCGGATCGGCCTATGCTTTGCGCTGGAAGACCACCGACGAGCTGAAAGCATATCTCGATGGCGATCATTCCGCCGAGACGGCATGGCTCTCCCCCCAGCGACAGCATGAGGAGGCCTGGTTCCTCGGCCTCCGCCTCAATGCAGGCGTCGAGATTGCTGCCCTGGAGGGCGAGTTCGGCGGCGCGATGGTGCGCCCTGCCCGCGAGGTTGCAAACCGGCTGGCTGCCGATGGACTGATCAGGGTAGACCGCGGCGCCATCTTCCTGACCGACCGGGGAAGGCTCCTGTCCAACGATGTCTTTCAGGAATTCCTCGGTTTATCGGAGGCCCGGGAAGTCCGTCGCGCCGGCTAAAGCATTTCTCCTTCTGCTGTATACCGAAAGAACAACGGCGGAGTGGCAATTTCAACAAGAAATTGCCACGCTGCAAGGCGCTTGAAAGGGCTATATCTGAAGGAGAAATGCTCTAGCATCCCCTCCACCTTCCCATCCTTGCCCGTTGGTGCTCCGCAAGGCTGTCTTACCACCCCAGCAGGTCATCCCCGGCCGGCGTGGCAAGAAATGCCACAGGGGGTACATGCGAGGGCGAGCTGTCTCCCGGGCATTGAATCGATTCGGGGCCGGCGGACTTTGCCGCCTGCAGGGTCTGTTCCGCATCGCGCAGCACCACCACCGGCGAGCGCCCCTGGCTGGCGGCAATGCCAAAACATGCTGAAAGTCGAACCGCGCGGCCGGCCACATGGAACGGCGTGGCAAACACCTCCGTGCGCATGCGCTCGGCCAGCAACGCCGCATTGCCGGCGCTGCAGCCGGGCAGTGCGGCGAGGAATTCGTCCTTTCCCACCCGGCCCAGCAGGTCGTAGCTGCGCAGCAGCCGTCTGACCCGCCCCACCGTCTGCAGCAGCAGGTCATCGCAGGCGATGGCCCCCAGCCGGGTGTTCCAATGGCCGAAGTCGTCAATGTCAAACAGGATCATGCACAGCGCCGTGTTCATCCGCTGCACCCGGTCCGTCTCCCGAAACAGCATGCCCAGCAAGGTGGCGCGGTTGTAGGCGCCGGTCAACGGGTCGGTCTGCGAATTGAGAGCCGCGGCCTCGCGCAATAGCTCCAGCTCGCGCATGCGCCGGTGTGCGCGCAGGACGATGTCCAGCCGCAGCCGCAAGTAGGCGTTATTGGCTGAAATCGCGGGCGCCGAAGCAGGGTCAACCCAGCCCGGCACGATGTCATCGATCAAGCCTTGGGCCAGCAGGCTCCGGCAGCGTTCATTGACGGAGGCGCAGACCAGAACCACGGGGAACCGGTGCTCGAGCCCTACCCGCGCCGCCGCCAGCAGCTCTCCCGTTTCCTGGCCGGGCAGATCGACGTCGAGCAACGCCAGGGTCGGGGCATGGTGCGCGGTCAGCGAAGCCAGCGCGGCTTCACCCGTCGACGCGCGCTCCACACGTGCGCCGGCGGCCAGTAGAACCGGTTCAAAGACAGCGACTAATGCGGGATTGCCGGAGGCAAGTAGGAACGTAGGTTGGGACTGATCAAGCATCGTATGAGGACCTTCTAACCAGTCCATCGGCAGCGATTAGGGAAGATTTAGAATTTCATGCCAAAACTTCGCTGTCTTCGAATGACCTCGGAGCCAAGCGCGGCGCCCATCGGTAACCAACCCACGTGCCCCAAAAAAAGCGGAACCCCTCGGTCCCGCTCTCTCGGCGTTTTTACGGATGCGAATCCTAGTCGACGAAGTCAACCAGCGGTGCGATGGGAATGATTCCGCGCTCATGGCCCAGGTCCAGCAGCTTGCGGATGGCCTTGCGCCCGTCCGCCCCATAGTCGAGCGTGCGGTCATTCACGTACATGCTCACAAACCGGTTGGCCAGCGATGTGTCCAGATCGCGCGCAAATTGCATGGCATACTCCAGCGCCTGCTCGCGGTGGTCGAGGGCGTGCTGAATGCTGTCGCGCAATGCCTTGGAGATGATCCTGTGCGCTTCCGCGCCCAGCGACCGGCGGATGGCATTCCCGCCCAATGGCAGCACCAGGCCGGTACTTTCGCGCCACCAGGCGCCCAGGTCGATCACCCGGTACAGACCGCTCGAAGAATAGGTGAGCTGGCCCTCGTGAATGATCAGCCCGGCGTCAAACTTGCCTGCCAGGATTGCCGGAATGATCTGGTCGAAAGGGACCGTCTCCGTTTCCACATTGGGGTGGAAGACCTTGAGCGCCAGGTAAGCGGTGGTCAGCGTGCCCGGGACCGCGATGCGGATCTTGTCGAGGTCCGCCGGTGTCAGCCTCCGGCTGGAGACGATCATTGGACCGTATCCCTCGCCGACGCTGCCGCCGCAGCCCATCAGCGTGTAGTTCTTCTGGACATAGGGATAGGCATGGAAGCTGATCGCCGTGACGTCGAAGAAGGCCTCGTCCTGGGCGCGCCGATTCAACGTCTCGATGTCGCACAGGGTGTGGGAAAACCGGTAGCCCGGCACGCGAATCTTGTTCGTGGCCAGGCCATAAAACATGAATGCGTCGTCCGAGTCGGGACTGTGGGCAATGGAGATGTCGCGGATCGCCGCTGGAGTTGCGGGTTCAGATTGCTGGATGCTCACGGAGTACAGAAGTCCTTTCAGCGGAACACTACGTTGTTGTTTACGAGGGCGAGTTGCGTTGGCGCCAGCGCCGGCCGCCGGCGGCAAGTGCTGCGGCTGCCGCCACCTTCAACGCGTCGCCGGGAAGGAATGGGAGAATGCTTTCACTCAACACCGTGCGCGCCGAGGTATGGGTCAGTATGGCCAGCCAGACTGCTCCGCCGATCAGGATGACAAGGTTGCCCGCTGCCGCCGCGGCCAGCGCCGAAGGAAAATCCCGCCGTGTCCGACGCCAGAATGCGGCAATCAGGAAAGCCGCTGCCGGGTACACCAGCAGGTAGCCCCCCGTCGGGCCCAACAGGTGAGCCAGTCCCGAGACGCCCGCCAGGCCGGGCGAAAATACCGGCAGTCCGACCGCGCCTTCCAGCAGGTAGGCTCCCAGGGTCGCCGCCGCCAGGCGCGGGGTCAGCAGCAGTCCCAGCAGCAGCACCGCAAAAGGCTGCAACGTCAGCGGTACCGGGGTGAAGTAGAGCGGCACCGCTACATGCGCGCAGGCCGCAACGAAGGCGCTGCCGGCCAGCACGATTGCCACGAAGCGCAGCCACGGGACAACCCGGGGCGCGATCCGGACCGCGGGAACGACAGCAGGCGCCAGGCGGGATGGACTTTCAAGACTCAAGAGGTTTCCTCCGTTTCAACGTCACTTTCCGCTGCAATGCGCGGGGCCGACCGGTCGCCGTCGGGCTGGGCCGGGCCGGGTCGCCGATGCTGCCGCCAGACGTGCCAGGCCGTTCCGGCCGACGCCAGCACCAGCGCACCCACCGAGACGAGAAGACCAATCATTAACCAGCGCATCGGGCATCGAGACGAATCTCCAATTCATGAGCCCCTGCCGGCGAGCGCGACGAGTCTCGGGCTGGTCCACCGGAGTTCGATCCAATGCACTTCAGTGGAGACAAAGCCGATTGCGGGCAGTGGTTTCGGGCAGCAACAATTGGGAAACCGCTGTTGCCAAGAATACCAGAGCAGAGCCTCCGGCGGTCGGTGGCCGGCCACACTGCTCATCGCCCGTAACCGTTACCTTCATCGTCCACCGATTACCCGTCTTTTCAGATTGCGGACTCCCGTAAATCCTTCGTCTCTGGACCGGCAAGGGACCTCTGCATCCAGGCGAGGTACGCGGCACTCCCGGCCTCCACCGGAAGCACCAGAAACTCCGGCGTTTCATAGCTGTGCAGAGCATGCAGCCGGGCTTCCAGCTCCACTAGCTGCTCGCTGCCGGTCTTGAGCAGGAGCAGCGTTTCCCGCGACGACTCCAGCACGCCGAGCCACCGATAGATTGAGAGCACCGCGGGAATGAGCGTCGCGCACGCCGCGAGTCCTTCCTCGACCAGCGTGCGTCCGAGCCGCTCCGCCTCCTCGGCGCTGGCGGCGGTAGTAAGCACGATGCGGGCAGACGAACTCATCTCCAACATGGCTGAAACAACAGTATCGATCCACCTGTATCACAGGTTGTCGAGCCTTCTCAATGTTTCTATTTTCGTTTCTATTTTCAATAGCACCGCGGTCATCGGCTGGGTCGCGTACCGTACCGAGCCGCGGTCCGTGTGCCGGCCACATCCTTCCCGCAATGCAGCATGCGCCTTGCCGCCGGCAAGTGTCGGCGGGTATAACCGGGCTTGCGCAGAAAGCGCGTGGAGAGCGACATGAGCACAGCGATCAAGTTTGGTACTTCCGGATGGAGAGCCATTGTGGCCGACGAATTTACCGTGGCCAACATCCGGCTGGCGGTGGCGGGCATCGCCGCCTATGTGAAGACGCAACCCGAACCGCATCGCGTGCTGGTCGGCCGCGATCCGCGCTTCCTCGGCGAGAGCTTTGTCGACGTGGCCGCCCGCGTGCTGGCCGGCGCGGGCATTACGCCCATCGTGATTCCCGACGCCGCGCCCACGCCCGCCATCGCCTATGCCGTCCGCACCCTCAAGACCTCGGGCGCCATCAACTTTACCGCCTCGCACAATCCGCCGGAATACAACGGCATCAAGTTCTCCACTCACGACGGCGCGCCGGCGCTGCCCGAGGTGACCAAACAGATTGAGGCGGCCATCGCCAAAATCGTCGCCGGCGACGGCAATATCCCTGCCGCCGATCCGCCGGCCGGCGGCTTTGAAACCGTCGACGTGAAGCCCGCCTTTCTCAGCCGCCTGGCCGAACTCGTCGACCTGAAAGCCATCGCCAAGTCCGGCATCAAGGTGGTCTTCGATCCCTTCTGGGGAGCGGGCCGCGGCTACAGCTGCCACATCCTCCGCCAGGCCGGCGTCCCCGTTGAAACCGTGCACGACTACCGCGATGTCCTCTTCGGCGGCCACGCGCCTGAACCCGACGATCACCTGCTGGAGAAGTGCAAAGACAAGATGAAGGAGATCGGCGCCGCCATCGGCATTGCCACCGACGGCGACGCCGACCGCTTCGGCATCGTCGATGAAGACGGCACCTTCATCCAGCCCAACTACATCATCGCGCTCCTCTTCGATTACCTCGTCGAAACGCGCGGCTGGAAGAACGGCGTGGCCAAGATCGTCGCCACCACCAACCTGGTCAACGCCCTCGCCGACTACCACAAGGTGCCGCTCTTTGAGACGCCGGTCGGGTTCAAGTACATCGGCGAACTCATCATCGCCGACAAGATCGCCATCGGCGGCGAAGAGTCCGCCGGCCTCACCATCCGCGGCCACGTCCCGGAAAAGGACGGCATCATCGCCGGCCTGCTGGTCACCGAGATGGTCGCCACCCGCGGCAAGAGCCTGGGCGTGCAATTAAGGGAATTGTTTGCCAAGGTTGGTTCCTACTATCCGGTTCGCGAGAACTTCCGCTTGACCCCGGAAGTCAAAGCCGCGTTCACTGAGAAGTTGAAGGCCGATCCAACCGAACTCAGCGGGCGCAAGGTGGCGAGCGTGGTGCGCACCGACGGGCTCAAGCTGATTCTCGAAGACGGCTCCTGGGTCTGCTACCGCCTCTCCGGAACCGAGCCGGTAGTTCGCGCCTACACCGAAGCCCGCAGCGAAAAGGACATGGAGTCCCTGAAAGCCGCGGCCGAAAAATTCGTAACGTCGTAATCAAGACACGGAAGACCGACAATTCCTAAAGATTAGATCCACGTCGAGGATCCATGCAGGACGAGATGTTTCAGAGCGAAAACCGTGCTGCCCGCCGGCCTACCCCGCCTCCCGGTTTCCCCGAGCGCGTCATGGATTGGATTCTCCGCGCCTGGCGGCCCGCGGGCACGGCCCTCGCGGTGGTGCTGGCGCTGATGCTCGGCTGGCACGTCGTCAACGGCAAGCACGGCCTCTCTGTCTGGCAGCAGAAGCGCATCGAAGACAAGCAGCTCCGCAAGGAAATCGATGCCCTCCAGCAGGAGAACGAGCGCCTCCGCCTCCACGTCGACCGCCTCAAATCCGATCCAGACGCCATCGAACGCGAAGCCCGCGAGAAGCTCCACTACGCCAAGCCTGGCGAAATCATCTACGCACTGCCCGCCGGCCCCAATTCCCAGGCGCAGCCTCAACCCCTGCCGCCGGTACACTAACCACCCTGCATGGTTCGTTCCTGCTCGAATCGGCGAGCCTACTGCGGCGCGGGATTCCCCACAATCCGTGACTCCGACCTGAACACGTGATACCCGGTAAAACGAATATCGTCCAGGTACGTCCGTGTGGGTCCGAGTCGTGGTCCGGCTTTCTTGTTTGTGAGCAGGGTGCGCGCCATCGATAGGGCGACCGCCTTGACCGGGCACGTATAGATCTTGCCGCCGATCTCCACCGGTCCATACTCTACAGCCAGATTCGCTCTCGACAACGGCTGTCCCTCCGCTGCTTCCGGAAAAAGCGTCTCCAGGTCCCCTTGATCAAGATCGGCCATCAACGTAATCCGCACGATTGCGCCGTCCGCCGCATTCATCGCCAGCTCCCCGTGATATGCCGACCTGCGATCGAAAACGCTCAGGAATCCGCCGGCCATCGGAACACAGCAAAACTTCACCTGGTAGGTTGACTTGTCCATCGGCACCGCAAACCGGAATACCGCGAGCCGCTCTGGTTCGCTTTGCTCCCAGTGGCTCCATGACAGTTCGCTCCGGCTCGCATCCACGATCACAGTTGTCAGCATGGACCCGAACAGGCCCCAGGTAAAGAGTCCCTGTCCGCCGGCGGTCTGTCGCTGGCTGGTCGCGGGTTTCCCATGTTTCGGCGCCGTTTTGTCCGCGGCAACAATCTCCCGCCCGTTCTGATAGGTAATGATGGCATCCGTTTCTCCCTCAAACTCTAGCGGAATCGTACGCGCCGGCACGGTGTGCCCAATTTCCAGGCCCTTGGGCCAATCCTCAAAGCGCGCAATCGTGCGCGTGGCTATGAAGTTGGGCATCTGCCGATTCGATCGCTCAATAAATGTCACAAGCTTCGCCAAGATTTCCTTCTGGTCGGCCACGGAGGGAACATCGTTCCTATCAGCGTCAGACAGGCTCGTTTCTACAAACGCCGACCGGTCCGCCACGGACGTCAACGCACGCCGACATGCATCTCCCCCGCACTTGCCCTTCAACCGCGCGAGGTCCGCGGAGCTCAACCGCTCCGTCAGTTCGATATGGCCGATCTGGTCTGCCAGCTCACCATCTCCTGTCTCCCGCGCTTCAGCCACGACGAAACGCTCCAGCTGCGCAGCGGTCAATCGCTGCGCCGTTTCCGCCCGGACGGCAACGACCGCACACAGCATCACAACCACAACTGCAGCGCATTTTCACAGCTTCGATTTGCACGCCTCCATCATCCACCACCAAAATGGTTTGCGCACATAGATGGACGATTTGCATGACCGAGCAGGAAAAAGGAATGGGACCCATGGCTGATATCGACCACTCAAAGAAAACACCGCCTCCGCATGAAATCGCGGAGGCGGGTTCTTAAAGCCCAGTCTGAGTCAGGTCACTTGCCGGATCAAGTGGTGAGTGATGGTCACCCGGATCTGAGATTCAGGGAAGTTTTTGTTCCGCAGCGGTCGAGGTCCCGCTCTGGTCTAGTGGTCGCCATGGTCGTCCTTGTCGTCATCGTCGTCCCATGCCACCGTGGTGCCGCTGTCGTTTCCAATCGTCAGGATGACGGTAAAGGGCTGGTCGGCCCACTTCAGATCGGCATCGCCGACCTCCGCCATCAGCATGAAGGCATTCTTGCCGATCGGCGTAAGTCGAGCGTCGATGTGCATGCTGCCGATATCGCCCTCATAGCGCCACATGCCGTTCTTGTCTGCTTTGAACGAGCCCGCGGGAATCGTCACCGAGACAGTGTCAACCTTGAGGACGAGAGGCTCGGATGACAGGTTGATTCCGTCGCTTCCGCTGGCCAGCCTGAACTTCGCATGCAGTTTGAAGCCTGCCCGGTGGTCGTCGATATCCTCCACGCCGGCGCAGAATGCCGAAAAGGTGAATGTGCTTGCCGGGCTCGACGGGAACAGAGGTCCGAGCGGCGGCGCGAGGCAGGTGCCATCCGAGTTAGTCACCTTCAGCACGCGGTCGGTTTGCGTCGCGTAGAGGCATCCGTCCGGACCCACGGCAACAAAGTCGCCCCGGGTTCCACCAGTGAAAATGTTAGTCAACGTTGGCGGAGTTACAGTGGCATCGATCCTGGTGATGATGCCATCGTTGCGGTTGCCATACATAAAGAGAGAGTTGGGATTTGCCGAGAGTGCCAGTCCATCGATAGTTGGAACAGAAACGTTGAGTGTGGAGACCGTCCCCGGCTTGGACGAGTTAGTGCCGGTGATTTTTCCCACCGTCCCATAAAATGCGGCGTAAAGTGTTCCGTCGGGACCGAACGAAAGACCGTCCACATACCCGGTTACCGCGTAGGTGCTTACGCTTCCAGGCCCGCTGGCGAAACTGGAGATCCTGGAGATGATGCCGGCGTTGGGTTGCGATACGAACAGGTCGCCGCTCAGCGGGTCGGTCGCCAGCGCCGTCGCATCGGAGAGTCCCGTAGCGACAGTCCTGAGAATCGCTGCTGTTGACGTATCGATTTGCACGACATCCCCGGCGCTCTGCCGGGCGAGATACAGGCTCCCATCCTTGGTGAACGCCATTCCCGCGGGCAGGCCGCTGATGGGCGTTGTATTTAATTGATTCGCCGCAGAAGCGACTCCCCCGCTGCGGCCGAACTTATACAGGAAACCGGTCGCGTAGTCGCCGACATACAAGTTACCCGAAGCATCGAATGCAAGGCCGATGGGTCCGATGATCCCACTCACCCCGAATCCGGTAGCAAAACTACTGACGCTGTAGCCGGCTGCTGC
Organism: uncultured Acidobacteriaceae bacterium; assembly: GCA_963737665.1. Classification (GTDB taxonomy): domain Bacteria; phylum Acidobacteriota; class Terriglobia; order Terriglobales; family Acidobacteriaceae; genus Telmatobacter. The sequence goes on along the minus strand of CAVTTW010000005.1, from coordinate 274,576 downwards.
CTGGCCAAAGCACACCCCCGCGGACACCCACGAGGCGATTGCCACTGCGGCGACGATAAGCCAGTTCGACTTACTGCGGCTGGATAGAACAAAAGACGAACTGCCGCACAACTTCGCAGAAGCTTGCATAGGGGAGACCTCCATTGACAGGGAAGAAAGGCGAGGCGGACTTGCCCTCGCGTCCGGAAAAGTACCCTCAAAAATCATCGCGTGTCAAGAACAATTATCGGAGGTGGATGTAGTTATGTTAGGTAAGTGTCGTATGTGGGAGATAACTTCTGTAGAAACCGCGAACTAAGGTAGTCATGACCAAAAATAAATCCCGCCTGTGCTAATTCGGAGACAAGTCAAAAGTCTCTGCAGCAATCTGGGAGTCAGAAAAACGGGCTGTTGTATGGCGCTTGCAACCCTGATTAGTGGCGCCGGTCGGTGCACCGCCTTCTTGCAACCCACTCCGCCCTGTGATACAAGAGAAATATTCAAGTTTGCCCCCAAAGGGCAGGCCTGAGTTTCATGCAGAGTGGCTGAGGGACGGGCCCTGTGACGCCACGACAACCTGCCTGGGCAAACCAGGAGTATGGTGTCAACTCTCGCTCGCTTCAATGCGAGGAACATGAGATTCGGGGTCGCTTCAACACTCTTCGTTGCGGCGGCTCGGCAGGTTTTTACGAGTCATGTCACGTTCGCTCTTGATTGAGCCGGTCACGCGCCCGCGTATCCGCAGCTGCTCTCGCAGATATTGCGAGGGACCTGGTGACGACTGCTTACGAACTGCGATGTCGGGAATGCGGCAAGACCTACGGGGTCCAGCCGCTGTCGATCTGTGACGAGTGCTTTTCTCCGCTCGAGGTGGCCTTTGACCTCGATTACGCCCGCACCCGCTTTACCCGCGAGACCATCTCCGGGGGACCCGCGAACATGTGGCGGTACCGCGCCCTGCTGCCGGTAGCCGACAGCTACATCCCGCAGACGCCTTCCGGATTCACTCCGCTGGTGACGGCTCCGCGCCTCGGCTCTCACATCGGCGCCAAAAACCTATACATCAAGAACGACGCCGTCTGCATGCCTACGCTGAGCTTCAAGGACCGCGTGGTTGCAGTGGCGCTGGCCAATGCGCAGGCGTTCGGTTTCGATACCGTAGGCTGCTCCTCGACCGGCAACCTCGCCAACGCCGTGGCCGCGCACGCCGCGCGCCTGGGCCTCAAGACCTACATCCTGGTGCCTTCCGACCTCGAAGCTGCCAAGATCCTCAACACCCAGGTCTATGGGGCTACGCTGGTGCGCGTGGAAGGCAACTACGATCACGCCAACCGGCTTAGTTCGCAGATCGCCGACCGCTACAACTGGGGCTTCGTCAACGTGAACCTTCGCCCCTTTTACGCCGAAGGCTCGAAGACCGTCGGGTTCGAGATCGCCGAGCAACTGGGCTGGCGCCTGCCCGACAACGTCGTGGTTCCCATGGCCGGCGGCTCGCTGATCACCAAGATCCGCAAAGCCTTCAACGAACTCATCGCGCTTGGCCTTGTGGAGGACAAGCCGGTCCGCTTCTTTGGCGCGCAGGCCACCGGCTGTTCGCCCATTTCAACCGCGGTCAAGAACGGTACCGAGATCATCGAGCCGCAGCGCCCGCACACCATCGCCCGCTCGCTGGCCATCGGCAATCCTGCCGACGGGCTCTACGCGGCGCGCGTCATTCGCTCCACCGGTGGTTGGGCGGAAGACGTATCGGACGTCGAGATCGTCTCCGCCATCCAGGAACTCGCCGAGACCGAGGGCATCTTTACCGAGACCGCAGGCGGTGTGACTACAGCGGTCACGGCGCGCCTCTATGCCCACGGCCGCATCAAGCCCGATGAACTGACCGTCACCTGCATCACCGGCAACGGCCTCAAGACGACCGATGTGCTCAATGGCGCCTATGACCAGGGCCGCGCCATTCGCCCCCGCCTGGCCGATTTTGAAAACTTTGTGGAAGAACACGCAGCCGGGAAGCAAGAGCTGAGCCTGGCAGGAGAAAGCCATGTCCGTTAAAGTTCTGTTGCCGAATGCATTTCAAAAACACACCAACAACGTGCGTGAGATCGCCAGTGCGGCCGCAAATCTGCCGGAGCTCGTCACCGATATTGAAGGCCGGTTTCCGGCTCTGCGCCCACATCTGCGCGGCGAAGACGGCACCATCCGGCGCTTCATCAACTTCTATGTGAACGAAGAAGATATTCGCTTCCTCGGCAACGAGAAGTACAGCTTTCAGGACGGCGATGAAGTGCTGGTCATTCCCTCGATTGCGGGCGGCTGCCGCTAAGGGAACGGGACATCAATCGTGCTTGAGTAACGAAGCCCTCCTGCTCAGGAGGGCTTCGTTTGTTAATGGCGATTTACAGACGGGTCAAAGTATTTGCACCGTATTTGCAGCCGGTTCATAGTCCTCTTACAATCCGCGCAACATACTACCCGTGTGATCCCGAAAATGTCGCACAAGGTACCGGTCGCGTCAGCCGTCGGCTCCTCCCCGTTGATGGGACTGCCTGCCCCAACTGTGGATGCTGTCGTTCCCGCGCGTTCGGCGCCACATGGAATTCATGCCGAGGTGGGCCGTTACCGGTTGCGCGTGGCCCAGTCTGACGAAGATCGAGAGGCCGCTTGCCGCCTGCGGTTCCGGGTCTTCAACATCGAGTTAGGGGAAGGTCTCGAGAGTTCCTATCAGACCGGGCTCGACACGGATCACTTCGATCCCTTTTGCGAGCACTTACTGGTCGAGGACAAGCAGGAAGATAACCCTGCGCGCCGCATTATCGGCACCTATCGCATGCAGAGCGGGGAAACCGCCGCGCGCCACATGGGCTATTACTCCGAGCAGGAGTTCAACCTGGCGCCCTATGAGCCATTGCGTCCCGGAATTCTGGAGTTGGGCCGCGCCTCCATCGACCGCGAGCATCGCACGCCAGAAGTCCTTACCCTGCTTTGGCGCGGCATCGCACAGTATGCTACAGACATGGGACTGCGCTATCTCATCGGTTGTTCGTCGCTGACCTCGAAGGATCCGGCTGAAGGCTGGCAGATGTATCGCCAACTTGAGCACTACCGTGTACCGCCGGAGTTTGAGACCACGCCGACCGCGGCATTTGCATGCCCCATCGAGCAGCAGGACGGGCACGCACAGCCGTTGTCCTGCATGTCGTCATCGAACTGCGCCGAAGCCGGCGTCGCGTTATCCACGGGTGAAACCGCGCGTCCGGCCGTTGTCAAAGTCCCCAAGCTTCTTAAGACCTATCTCGCCATTGGTGCACGCATCGCGGCGCCGCCGGCCTGGGACCGCGAATTCGGCACCATCGATTTTCTGACTCTGCTCGATCTGAAGCTGCTGTCGGCTGCCGCGCGCAGCCGCTTCCTGGCGCCGCTCACGCAGTGAGTCTTCGTGCCTGCCGGCGCGCTGTGGTGCTGGCTCTGACACTGGCAGTTTGCGTTGCGCATCAATGGCTGATCCGGCTGCGAGGTCCCCTCACGCCTCAACGGCGCGGGTTCTGGCTGCGGTCCAGCGGGCGTAGATTGGTGGCCGCGCTGGGGATTCATTGCAAGGTCCAGGGCGAGGCGCCGTTGCATGGGCTGGTGGTTGCCAACCATCTCAGCTATCTCGACATCATGATTCTTGGAGCCAACGTTCCGTGTTGTATCGTCTCCAAGCAGGAGATCAGCCGATGGCCTTTTTTCGGCATGTTCGCCCGGATGGGGGCAACCATCTTCATCGACAGATCGAGCCGCGTCAGCGCTGCCGCCGCAGCGCGCACGATCGGGGAACGGCTTCGGCTGGGTGTGCCCGTGTTGCTCTTTCCGGAAGGCACAAGTTCAGATGGCAGCCAGGTTCTTCCCTTTTATCCAACGCTCTTTGAACCCGCGGTCGCCGCCGGGATTCCCGTTACCGCCGCTTCCGTGCGCTACGTGCTCGAAGGCGGAGGAAAGGAACGGGATCTTTGCTGGTTTGACGATACCCTTTTCCTGCCTCATATCTGGAAGGCTCTGGCCGCTCGAGGTTTGTTCGCCGAGGTCAGTTTTGGCGAACCGCGGGTGTATCCTGACCGGCGCGCGGCGGCCGCAGCCACCCGTGCCGAGGTGATTGCGATGCGTGCGGGCCTCGATCCCCGCCAACCCGCGCCTGCGGATCCCGCAGAAGCAGTTCTGATGGAGTAAACGCGAGGTCGTTCGTGGGCTCGCGTTCGCGATCGCGCTCAATTTGAGGCCGCGGGGTTCCTGAAGTGTACTGAAGATGCAAGACGGATATCTTTGGAGTTTGCCGTACCGGCACGGCTGTGTTGCTATCAGGATTGAACGGGCGGAGCCCCGGTCGACCCGCGGATCACCAGGCTGGTCGATACCAGGAACTCGCGCTGGATCTTCGTATTTGCCGATTCTTCCGCCTGCAGGCGCAGTGCGTCGAACGCAGCCCGGGCCAGTTCGGTGCGCGAAAGCCGGATCGTGGTGAGTGGCGGCAGGGTAAATTCCGCAAAGTCGATGTCGTCGAGCCCAACCACCGAGAGATCCTGAGGAACCCGCAATCCGCCCATGTAAGCGGCGCGGAGAACTCCGATGGCGGTCATGTCGTTGGAGCAGAGAACCGCCGTGGGCTGGGACGAAAGCCCGCGCAGGCGTTCGAAGCCTGCAACGCCGCCGCGCAGGGTGTGATCGCACTCGATCACCCACGCCGCTTCGACCGTCAGGCCGGCCTCAGACATCGCGGTGCGGAAGTCGTTTTCGCGTGTAATGGCCGAATGCAGTTTATGTGGACCGGCCAAAAACCCGATCTTGCGGTGGCCGAGCTCCATCAGGTGGTTTACCGCTGCGCGCACGCCGGTAGTGTAGTCGAGCAGGATGGTGCTGGTTTTAGGGTCCTCTAACTGGAACTCGGCCAGCACCATGGGGATGTCGTGGTGGCCGAGCTGGTCCAACACCGGTTCTTCTTCACCAAAGGTCAGCACCGCGACGCCTTCCACCTTGCGCTCCAGCATGCGCCGCACGCAGGTGGTCAGGATGGCCGGATCGCTGTTGGATGAGCTGACCAGGATCTCGTAGCCATGCGCGACCGCGACTTCCTCAAAACTCTGAATCAGCTCCGGAAAGAACGGGTTGGTAATGTTTTCAACGATGACCCCGAGGATGCGGCTGCGGCCCGAGACGAGGCTGCGGGCGTGCGTGTTGGGAAAGTAATTGAGCTGCTCGATGGCCTGCCACACCCGCTTGGTCAGCCGGTCGCTGACCGCCGGAGAACCGTTGATGGTTCTGGAAACCGTGGCAATGGAAACCTTCGCCAGGGCAGCGACGGTGCGGATGTCCGGCGACTTGGCGACGGTCTTGCGGGTTCCTCTTCGAGCCACGCACCCATCCTAAAGCAGTTTTCATGATATGGGAAAGCGAAGTTACAGGAAGCATTGACGTTCAGCTTCCGCGTCCTCGCGCCCCATCCAGGCAGTTGCCTTGAAAGGATTGCCCTGTCAGGGCTACGAACCGCTCGCCACCAGCAGCCTCAGGTCGCGCAGATTGTGGCCGGTGGGGCCGGTCACAACCGAGTCGCCCAGCGCCGTGAACAGCGGACAGGCGTTGAATTCGGCCAGCGACTTCTCGGGATCGTAGCCAAAGGCGTGCGCTCTCACCGTAGTTGTGGGGTCGGCGATGGCCCCCGCGGACCGGGTGTTGCCGTCGATACCATCGGTCCCCGCGCTCAGGACTGTGAGCGCTTCTGCAGGGTGTTTGGCCAGTTCGAGCGCGCAGGCCAGTGCAAATTGCTGATTGCGGCCGCCGGCCCCGGGGGTACGGTTCATGGTCACCGTGACCTCTCCTGCCGATATCAGGCACAGGCGCGGATGCGTGGCGCGCAGAGCGTGGAAGCGCTCCAGCAGGTAGCGCGACGCGTCGGCATAATCCCAATCGTCGCAACTGTTGTCGACCGCGACAAAGTAGCCGGCCTTCTGTGCCAGGGCGCGGGCGTTTTCCACCATGTCATGGCTTGACAGCAGGATCTCGAAGACGGAATTGCGGAACGCGTCGTCTTCGCCAGTCATGTTGGCCGCCGCAGTGACCCGGCGCGCCAGCACCGCGCCGGCGCGGGCCAGTCGAGGCAAGAGCGGCGGCCGCTCGCTCTTGTTGCCCGGCGACTCGGGCAGGTCGGCGCGCTCGAAGAAGGCACGAACGCTGGGCGGCAGCTTCGTCGCCAGGTTGTATTTGTTGAGGATGTGACGCACGTCGTCCACCGTGGAATGATCCGGCGAAGTTGGCCCGGACGAGAGCGAGTCCAGCGAACGAAGCGGCACATCCGGCAGCAGGAGCGATACCTTGGTGGCCTCCGGTGCAATCATGGCCAGCCGGCCGCCCTTCACCGCCGAAAAGTGCTTGCGCAGGGTATTGATTTCATCGATCGGCGCGCCCGAGGCCAGCAGCGCCTGGTGAAAGGCCATGGTGTCTTCGAGGCTGATCTCTGGGTCGAGAGGCAGGTCGAATAATGCCGAGCCGCCGCCGGAGATGAGAAAGAAGATGAGGGTGTCCTTACGGGCCTTCTTCAGCAGCGCCAGCGTGGCCCGGGCCGCGGCAAACGAGTCCTCGTTCGGCAGGGGATGGCCGCCCTCAAAGTAGCGAAACCGCCAGTTGCGCCGCCTCGATTGCTGATTGGTGCAGCAGATGCCACGCAGCCCCTGGCGTCGCTTCATCCGCCGCAGCAGGACATCGAGCATCGGATCGGCTGCTTTTCCGAGTGCAATGACGTAGATCCGCTTGAACGCCGCCAGGTCGATCTTCTCAGGGCCACTACCGTCAGGAAGGAGGCGGTGCAGTACGTTGCCTTCGAAGCGTACACGCCGGTCAAAGGCCGTTTCGATGTTGCAGCCCGCCAGGGCTCCGTTAAAAATCTCCGTCGCGGTAGTGTGCAGCGTTTCCAGGGCCTGCTCGCTGGTTGTTGCCATCATAAAATCTCCTTGAGCCAGGCGCAGAGTGCAGACTGCATAGGCTCGAGTCGTCCGGTAAAGAAATGATCGGCGTCCCGGATCAGCGCCATTTGTTTTGGATCCGCAGCGTCTGCAATTACCTGCATCAGCTCCGCAGCCGGGGCGAATTGGTCCCGGTCGCCGCTCAGAAACAATTTGGGTAGGGAACAATCCGCAAGGAAGGGGTAATCATAGGACCGCGTCGCGGAATGGAGCGGTAAGCCGAGTGCCGCCAGAGCCTTCACGCGGCGTGGCTTCGCATTGGAGTCGTCGCAGTGGCCGCAACAAGCATCCAGCGCCATCGCCGCTCCAAAACTGAATCCTGCAACGACCAGCGGCAATTTGTATTCGTTTTCAAGCCAGTCGACGGCTGCACCCACATCCCCGGCTTCGGCCTCGCCGTCGTGCATACCCTCACTGAGGCCGGTTCCGCGGAAGTTGAAGCGCAACACCGGCCAGCCGAATCCCCATTCCGGTGCGTTCAGCACCTTCATGGCGTGATAAACCACCTTGTTGTGCAGGGTCCCGCCGCCGAGTGGATGGGGATGGCAAACGATCGCAGCACAGACAGCATCGGGAGAACCCTCATTCACTACCGCTTCCAGCCGTCCGGCGGGACCGTTCAATTCGACGCTGCGCAAACGCTGCCTTGCGGTGCCGGACGCCCGTGGAGTGGGTCTGCAAATGGCGGTGATCATCCCACGGAATATTCTACGCCGGTCTGCGATTTCGCTACAGAAATGCTTTCTCGCTCGATTTATCGGAATTGATTCGATCCATTGGAATCAACCCGTTCCCCATGTGAGTAGCAGACCCTGCAGATGCCTGGACTCAGGGGTTGTGCGGTATCCTTGCACCATCATGCACGATCTTTCCCCGATTGATCCCATTCGGTTTACGCGAGAACTGGTGGAAATCGAATCCGCCACATATTACGAGGGCCCGGTGGGGGATTTCCTGGCTGACTATCTCGCTCGCCGGGGCTGGGAAGTCGAAAAGACGCCCGTGCCGCAGCCGGAGGAGAGCGCTTGTGCATGGGATCGCTGGAACGTGTACGCCGGCACCGCCGAAGAAACGCCCGATCTCGTCTTCTCCACGCACATGGATACCGTTCCGCCCCACATCCATTTCAGCGAAGATGCGGACTACATGTACGGCCGCGGCGTCTGCGATGCCAAGGGCATCATCGCCGCCCAGTGCGCGGCCGCCGAAGCCCTCCGCGGGGAAGGCTTCCGGGTAGGGCTGCTTTTTGTGAGCGGCGAAGAGCGGGACTCCGCCGGCGCCAAGGTGGCCAACGATGCGCCCAGGGCCAGCCGCTTTCTGATCAACGGCGAGCCAACTGACAATCGGCTGGCCCTCGCCTCCAAGGGCGCGCTTCGCGCCGTTCTACGCTCCACGGGAAAAATGGCCCACTCGGCCTATCCCGAACTGGGCGACAGCGCCGTGCACAAGCTGGTAGACGCCCTGGCCAGGGTTCTTCAACTCGAACTGCCGGTGACCGAGGACGTAGGCCCGTGCACGCTGAACATCGGCCAGATTCACGGTGGCTATGCGCCCAATGTGATCGCAGACAAGGCTGAGGCTCAAGTCCTGATCCGGCTGGTAAGCGATTCGGCGCCGGTGCGCGCCGCCATTATGGAGGCCGCGGCCGGCCTGGCCGAGGTCGACTTCACTCTCGAAATCCCTTTCGTCCGCCTGCGCGCCGTACCCGGCCTGCCCACCATGATCGCCAAATTCACCACCGATATTCCGCAACTCAGCAACTGGGGCGAACCGCTGCTGCTTGGCCCGGGCTCGATCCACGTCGCGCACACGCCCTTTGAAAAGCTGGCCAAGAGAGAACTGCTCGAGGCCATCGAACTCTACATCCGGGTAGCAAAGCAGTTGCTGGCCTGATCGTGGCATCAAGCATCTGCATCCATCACAGTGAACCGGTTCGATAAGGAGAATCAGTTATGAGCGCAGCGATCTATGACATTCCGGTACGCAAGATCACCGGCGAAGATGCTTCGCTGGCCGAATTCAAAGGCAAGGTCGTGCTGGTGGTGAACGTCGCATCCAAGTGCGGGCTTACGCCGCAGTACGAGGGCCTCGAAAAACTCTATGCGAAGTATCGCGACCAGGGCTTCGTGATTGCCGGGTTTCCGGCCAACGACTTCGCCGGCCAGGAGCCGGGCACAAACGAGGAGATTCAGAAGTTCTGCACCACCAACTTTGGCGTTCAGTTTCCCATGTACGACAAGATCAGCGTGGTCGGAGCGGATAAGCATCGCCTCTATGCGCACCTGATCCGGGCGCAACCCAAGGCGGTCAGCACGGGAGAGGTTCCGTTTGCCGAGAACCTCAAGAAGTACGGGATCAATCCCAACCCCGAGCCCGAGGTTTTGTGGAATTTCGAAAAGTTTCTGGTCAGCCGGTCGGGCGAAGTGGTGGCACGGTTTTCCCCCGACACGACTCCCGACAATCCGGCCCTGATCGCAGCGATCGAAGCCGAGCTTGCGAAGAAGTAAGGCTCGGCGGCGATAACTCTAGGAGAGAACGCTTGACTCGTTCAGGTGAAATGTTTGGGGGAAGAACAGAATGGTAGCGCTAACGGGAATCGAACCCGTGTTTTAAGATTGAGAATCTCACGTCCTAACCCCTAGACGATAGCGCCACACTTGCGGGGGGCGGCCGTTGCGGCCACTTGATTACTCTAACAAAAAATCGGCGCTGCGCCAAAGATTGAGGCTGAGCCGGAGGCGCCGGCGCAGCGCGAACGACGGCTTGAGTCTCGAGCGCTGCAGTCAGATTCCCAGCTTTCGCACTTCCTCGTTGTAGTACTTGCGATAGAGGATCTCCCACTCCTGCGAGCCTTCGAGGATGATCTTGCGCTGCGAGGCGATCTTCAGGCGGGCGGCGGTGTCGATGCCGGCCTCTTGCGTGAGCAGAGTTTCCAGCGCCTTGCGGGCTTCCTGGCGGATGGTATTGCGATCTTCGAGGAATCCCACCTGGTCGATATCGGCCAGCGTATCGGCCACGGTGTGGGCCAGCTTGTTGAGCTTGTCGCGGCTGATCCTCATAGCACCGCCTTGTATTTGCGGGCCAGCTCGGTCTTCACCTTTTTGAACATCTCGGCGTATTGCGCGCCGGACTTGCGCATCTCTTCCGAGTACGCCTCCAGGATCACGCGCACCTCTTCGTTGATGCGGTCTTCAAGGGACAGCTCCTCGATCAGGCCTTCGCTGACGCGCGCCTCGGTCGCCTTCAAGTCGCTTGTCGTGATCAACTTGGCGTCGATCAGGTGCTTGACCGTGCGGCGGCCCAGATAACCAATGTATTCGCGGGAGAAAATCATGGACTAACCGTCAGGATAGCGCACCGGCCCGCTCGATGTACACCACGGACCGGAGTGCGTGTGTCTCACCGCACCTCACGTGCAGCGCGAGGCCGCCATCAGCTGCGATGGGGGCAGGTCTTGGTGTTGATGCACTCTTCGGCGAGGCGCAGGCGCTCCACAGACCTGGCCCCCGACCAGGTGCTGCTCGACAATCTCCGCGGCATCCTCCGGCTTCACAAAGCCGTACCAGACGGCGTCGGGATAGACCACGACGGTCGGGCCGTGCTCGCACTGGTCGAGGCAGCCGGACTTGTTGATGCGGACGCGATTGCCGAGGCCCGCGGCCTTGGTCGCCTGTTGCAGCTGGGTGTGCAGTTCGCTCTTTCCATCGGCGGTGCACGAGGGGCGCGGTGCGCCTTCGGGACGGACGTTATGACAGACGAAAACATGGCGCTCAAATGAGGGCAATCGGGAAATCCTCCTCACTCCAGACTAACCGCAGCAGGCCGGGAAAAAAGGTTTCCACAATACGCGGCGTCCACCCGCCCGCATCTGCGAAAATTAGGGTTTGACTATGAACAAAGACAATCTCCTCTCGCTGAAAGACGACATGGTGGCCTTTATCGAGGGCCACGGCATGCGCCGCCTGCCCGGTTATGTCACCGAAGACATTCCTTCCATTCTCTGGGACGATCACGACAATCCCGACGCCTGGAAAGACTTTGTCGAGATGGCGAAACACGTCGGGGCGCCGTTTGTCACCTTCAGCGAGATGATCCTGGAGCGCGAAGAACTCGACGCCCTGATCGAAGAAGCGGGGGAGATGAACTTTCCCGACGAAGAGGCGACAGAGCTGGTTGAAGCGCAATGGCTGCGCAAGTATGCCGGCATGCTCGGCTACATCCAGCTTGGATTTGTGCACCAGGGACTGGTCTTTCTGCACGAGACGACGACGGAGTGGTATGAGCGCTACCAGGCGCTGCTCGAAGACATTGAAAGCTTCCAGGACATCGTGATCGACGACGCTCACGAGGGCACCGGCGACGAGGACGAGTAAGCGCCGTGGGCACGACCGCAAGCGGGCCCGCCTCGGCGCGCACATTTCCCCGCCAGCGCTGGGTTCTGGCGCCCTCCCATCCTGAACAAGCCGCCGCGCTGGCCCAGGAAGCGCGTTTGCCGCTGGTGCTGGCCGAACTGCTGATCGCGCGCGGAATCGCGAGCCCGGACCAGGCACACGCCTTCCTTAATCCTGACCTCAGTCACCTGCACGATCCCCTGTCTGATGCTGGGCATGAAGCGCGGCGGTCGAGCGGCTGGAGCAAGCCATTGCCGCGCGCGAGCCCATACTGCTCTACGGCGACTACGACGTGGACGGAACCACCGCGGTGGTGCTGCTCAAGACCGCCATTGAGATGCTGGGCGGCGTGGTGCGCTTCCATGTGCCGCATCGGCTGCTCGAGGGGTATGGGCTGCAGTCGAGCGTGCTTGAAGCCGCCTATGCCGAGGGCGTGCGGCTGGTCATCACCGTGGACACGGGCATGCGCGCCTTTGCGGAAGCGGAGACGGCGCGCCGGCTCGGGCTCGACCTGATCATCACGGACCATCATCTGCTCAAGGCCGACGACTCTGTTCCCGCGGCGCTCGCCATTCTCAACCCCAACCAGCCGGGCTGCGGCTATCCCGAAAAGTCGTTGTGCGGTGCGGCGATTGCTCTCAAGCTGGCGCAGGCGCTGCTGGAACGGCGCGACCCGGTGCGCACGCGGGAAAAGACGCTGCCCAGTTTTCTGAAAATGGCGGCCATCGCCACCATCGCCGATGCGGTTCCGCTGCATGGAGAGAATCGCGCCATCGCCGCGCTGGGGCTGCGGGAGTTGCGCAGGCCCGTGGGCGCAGGACTGCGCGCCCTCTTTGCCGCCGCGGCACTGGATCCGGCGGGCAGGGAACTGACCGGCTTCGATGTGGCCTTTCGGCTGGCCCCGCGCATCAATGCCGCGGGCCGCATGGATGTGGCTTCGGAGGTCGTCGAACTGTTCTGCACGCGCGATGTGGCGCGCGCCAACGAACTGGCCACCAAGCTGGAACTGCTGAACCGGCAGCGCCGCGACACCGAGGCCGCCGCGCTGACCATCATTGAAGTCGCGCCTGGCCGACGATGCCGAGTTCGCCGATTGCTGCCTGCTGGTGGTCGATGGCGACGGATGGCATCGCGGCGTGATCGGCATCCTGGCTTCGCGGGTGGTGGAACGAACTGCCAAGCCGGCCATCGTGGTGAGCGTCGAAGACGGAGTGGCGCACGGCTCGGGCCGCTCGGTCGACGGCTTTCAACTGCTCGAAGCCATCGAGACGCTGCGGCGATCTCTTCACGCGCTTTGGGGGCCACGCCTTTGCGGTGGGGTTTGCCATGCCCGCCGATGGGCTTCCGGAGCTGAAGCGCCGCCTCGGCGCTGCACGCACAAGAGCGGCTCGGAACTCGCCAGCCGGAACACCTGCTGCGCATTCATGCGGAACTGCCGCTCGATCGCATCACGCACGGTACTGGCCGGCTGGCTGCGCAAGCTGGAGCCACTGGGGCACGGCAATCCCGAGCCGGTTTTTGTGGCGCGCAAGGTGCGGCTCGCCGGCCCGGCCGCGGATCATGAAGGAACGCCACGTGCGCATGGAACTGGTCCAGGATGCGGCCGGCCCGGCGCGACCCTCCGGAGTGGTGCGCGCGGTGGGGTGGGACTGGGCGGCGCGGGTTGCGGCGCTCGACCTCTCCCGCGGCAGCCTGATCGACATCGCCTATCGCATTCGCCAGAACGAACATCCGGACTTTGGCGGCCTTGAAGTGGAGATCGCCGGAATCCGGCCCGCTGAAGCGTAAATGGCAAGAGGCCCACGGGTGATCCGTGAGCCTCCTGGAGTTGCGACGAGTTGGTTTGCTGGTTAGCGATGCGGCTTGGACTCGGGCCGCGCTGCGGGGCGGGATTGCGGCTCAGACCGTTGGGCGGGACGCGCCTGGGTCTGAGGCCGTGGCGCCGCAGCGGGGCGCGCTTGCTGCTGATAGGCCGGACGCGACTGCGGATAGGCCTGCGCCGGGCGCGATTGCTGATAGGACTGGGTGGGACGATTGGCCGTAGACGGGCGCGCACCCGTTTATCCCTGCGCCGGGCGATTGCCTGCACCGCGATTTCCGGCATTCATGGCCGGAGCCGGATGGTTTTCAGCGCCCAGGGGGCGTGCGGCGACTACATTCTGCGGATGACCATTGTTGGCCTTGAAATAAGAGTTATGGTCAGCGCGAGCCGCCTGCATGTGTTGCTGCTGGAAGGAGGTCGGCTGCACGTGCGCCTCGTGCATGGCCTGCTGCTCCTGCGCATTGGGCTGATGCTGAATGCCGCCAGGACCGCCACTGTAGGCCACATGATTGTTGTTAATGATGGTGTTGTTGTGGACGATGGTTTCGTTCACATAGGTGTTGTGGATGACAGTGGTATTCACCCGCACCACCGCGGTGTTATACGCAAATTCGTGACCATGCCATTCGCCGCCCACAAAGCCGATGCCCATGTAGCCGAACCCGTAGTTCACGCCGCCGTAATAGCCGACGTGGGGACCCCAGTAGCCGGTATGAAAGACGTAGAGACCACCGGACCAGCCCCAGTAGGGAGGCGTCCACAGTGCGCCCACATAGGGAGCCGGCACCCAGGCGCCAGGAACCCAGTAGTAGCCGTCGTCCCCATAAGCCCAGTAGCCGGGCGTCCACATCATGCCCGGGTCAGGGCACAGAGGCTGCTCATATACCGGGAGCACCGGAGGCGCAAACCCGACGCTGATAAACACACCGGCGTGAGAAGTAGCCGGAACGATCGCAATAAGCAGCGCCAGGAAAAGCCAGCGTGCTGAACGGAAAATTCGCATAAAACCCTCCTGAGTCATTCTTGCCTGAACGCTCGCAAGTCGATCAAACGGCGGCAGATCAGGGTACTTAAGGCCACAAAACGTGCATCGATAGCCTGTAGGCTTCGAGAACGGTCAGCTTAGTGAGTTTGAACCCCGGCATGGGCAAGAAGTTGCAGGGCCGGGGCCAGTTCGCGGGTTAATAACGCAGGCTGAGTCCCATGCCGACCACCTTGCGCGCATCGAGATTCACGGGCACGAAGCCCACCGGCAGGATATAGGTGGTGCCGATGTTGCCGGCTACCTGCCCCACGCCGATGTCAAAGGCAAAATGAGGATTTGTCTTTTGCGTCAGGCGGACGGCGTAATCCAGCGTGGTGGGAATGTGGGCCCGGCCGCCGACCAGCAACAGGCCGAGATTCTTCACCTGGGGTGGTTCCTGCGTGAAGCCGACGGCCGGAACCAGTGCCAGCTTGAGGGGCATGGGCAAAGGAATGCCCAGGCCGCCAAAGAGGCGCCCGCCGAAGCGCGTCGCCTGGCCGCCGATGCCATAGATCGAAGCATTGGTGGCCTTCCAGCCGAAGTTGGCCAGGAACGGCACGGGCTTGTGCAGCCAGGTCTTGGTCGCAACCGCGTAGACATCTTCATTGGTGTATGAAGTGCCGTCCAGCGCGCCGCTCACGAAGTGGTCACCGGTACGAACCACGACGCCGGCGGCCAGTCCGGGAGTGAGCGGGCTGCCCCACCCGTCCTTGATCGCCACCACCTTGCCGCTGAAGATGTTCATCCCCGCGTAGTGCCACAGGCTGCTGAACAGCGGGCTGTTGCCGTTCTGGTGGACGCTGCGGGTGTACCCCACCTCGGCGCGGTTGGCGAAGCCTTCGGCGATGCTGAAGGTGTGGATGTCGCCGATGACATCGGGGGTGTTGATGAAGTGGTAGCCCACCGCGGGATGGGAGAAGAACTGGTGCTTGGCGGACTCGACCACGTACGCGGTAGGGGTGATGAATCCGCCGGTCTGGCCTTCGAGGGTCAGATTCTGTGCCTTCACAAGGGGAGCGGCCAGAATGCCCATAGCCAGGAGGGGTGATAGTAAGTAACGGGAAAGATTGCGCATATCCAACATCCTCATTCAATTCGGCGCATTCGGCCGCGCCTGGATCGCTGCAAAACACCCTGTTTTAACACAACTGGAGCCGGGTCGTCTCCCCCTTTGCGGCGATGGTAGACTCACGCCATGCCGCGCGGCCTATTTATCACGCTGGAAGGACTGGACGGGTCGGGTAAAACCACGCAAATCAAGCGCCTGGCCGCTTGGATGCAGAAGCGGGGGGTCACTCCGGTGGTTACGCGGCAGCCGGGCGGAACGGCCACGGGCGATCGCATTCGCGAACTTCTGCTGGACTCCCGCTCTGGCCGGCCTGGCGCCGATGGCGGAGATGGCACTCATGTTCGCCGACCGGGCGCAGTCGATCGCGGAAGTCATTGAACCAGCCCTGGCAGCGGGCAGAATCGTGCTTTGCGATCGCTTTACCGACTCCACCGAGGCCTACCAGGGCGGGGGGCGCGAGATCGGCTCCGAGCCGGTGCTCGAACTGCACCGCCTCATCTGTGGCGGGCTGCAGCCCGATCTGACGCTGCTGCTGTTGCCGTCTCTTGAGGTCAGCCTCAATCGGGCCCGCCGGCGCAATGACCGCGCAATCGCGCAGTCGGGCAAGGATGAGGGACGGTTCGAGCAGGAGCAGGATGCCTTTTTCCGCCGCGTGTGGGACGCCTACCGGGCCATCGCAGCCCGGGAGCCGGATCGGGTCGCGGTCATTGAGGGCGACCTGAGCCTCGACGATGTTCACGAGCAGATCGTCGATGTGGTGGCCATGCGGCTGAGCGAACTCCATCGGGTCTGAGGGAGAGGACGTCGAGGGGGCATCGGCCTGCCACGGGCCCCCACATTTCCGCAGAGAAAGGCCCGGATCTGCCGGATGGGTCAGGAAGCCACGTTCCAGGCCCCCAGCATGCGCCGCACCAGCACCAGTTGGCCCATGTGGTAGGAATTGTGGTCGGCAACGAGCAGGGCTTCGCGCAACAGGGTCTGCCCTTCTCCGTGGGGAATGCGGGCGTAGAGATCAGAGGAAGGGTCCGACACCAGGGCGCACATGGTTTCCAGATCCTGGCAGAAGGCGTGAACGCTGCGGTCCCAGGCCTTGTCGTCGGGCGGCTCCGGCTGCTTGGGCCAATAATCGTCGGGCCACTTGAGAGCCTTGTACTCCGCGTTGCGCGAGAATTCGAGTATGTCCCATTGCGCCATGCGCAGGTGTTCGAGCAATTCCCAAGGCGAGTGGGGCGCTCCCTTCGGCCGCTTGCCCCGCAGTTCGGCGGGAAAATCCTGAATCGTGTCTTTGAAGCTGGCGTGCGCATTTCCGCCACGCAACAGGTCAAGAAGCTGCTGGCGCAGAGCGGTATCCTGATTAATCGTTTCGGCCATCTCGTCCCCCGGGTCAAAGCTTGGGCATTCCGTTGGAGAGATTCCCGGCGGCCGCGAAAAGATGCTTTCCTTCATCGACTCTTGTTGACTACTGCTGATACTTGAACGACTTGTCGGGATGCGGCGGAGGCGGGGGCACGGGTCGCGGATCGGCCGCAATCTCCTGCTTCAGCTCTTTCATGGCGGCCTCAAGCTGCGTGTCGGTTCCCGAGAAGGTCTCGTGGGGCAGATTATCGACGACCATGTCGGGATCGACGCCGTGGCCCTCGATCAGCCACTTTCCGTCGGCATACACGCCGATCTCGGCGGCCGTCGCCACGCCTTTATCGGCCTCGATGTTGCTGCCGCTCAACCAGATTTCGCCGCCCCAGGTGCGGGTGCCGATGACCTTGCCGAGTTTCAGGCGCCGGAACCCTTCGCTGAAGGCCTCGCCGTCGGAGGCGGTTTCGTGATCGCACAAGACCACGATGTGGCCGCGGAAGGCGTACTGCATATTCCACGACGGATTGCCGACGCGCGGCTGGAAGTAGAACCAGGCCTGCCGCAGCAGCGTGGCCAGCAGCCAGGAATCGATGTTGCCGCCGTGATTGTGACGCATGTCGATGATCAAGCCCTGGCGGTCGAAGACGGGATAGAAATCGCGCGTCCACTGGTTGATGTCCTCCGGGCCCATGGCGCGCAGGTGAACGTAGCCGATCGACCCCTTCGACTCTTTGTTGACTTCCAGGCGGCGGGTGTACTCCCACTCCGTGTAGCGCATCTGCGCGTCGTCGTGGGCGCTGATGGGAGTCACGAGAACGTCGCGTGCGTCGCCGCTGGGCGGCTTGACATGCAGCAGCACCTGGGCTCCGGCTTTGCCGCGCAACAGGCTGCGCTCGTCGGGCACGCTGAGCACATCGACGCCGTCGATGGCGGTGATGACTTCGCCTTCTTTGACCCGCGAGTCGGGCCGGGCAAACGGCGGCGCCGTGTTGGGCAGATCGGGATCATGCGCGTAGATGTGCTCGACCACGTAGCCGCCGGCTTTTTCGTCGCGGCGCAGGCGCGCGCCCAGGGTCGCGAGATCGATGTGATCGTCAGGCTTCCGCGCATCGCCACCCTGAACAAAGGTGTGCAGCGCGGAGAGTTCGCTGACCATCTGCGCAATGACGTCGTTGAGCTCATCGCGGTCGGCGACGCGGTCGACCAGCGGCAAGTAGCGATCGCGGATGGCCGGCCAGTTCACGCCATGCATGTTGCGGTCGTAAAAGTAATCGCGCTCCAGCCGCCAGGCATCGACGAAGATGCCCCGGAATTCATCGCGCGGATTGGTCGTGATGGTCCACCGCGACAGGTTGATGGCCGCTTTGCCGAGCGCCTTGGGATCGCCCAGGGATGCGCCCTTGGCGTCGGAATCAACGATGTAGAAGTCGTCCGCCTTGCGGATCAGCATCTTTTTGCGGTCGGCCGAGATCTCGTAGCCTTTCACTTCGTTCATCACCGTGTCGGGTTCGTCGCCCTTGTTGGCGATGTCGAGGCACTGGAGGGCGAGGTGTTCCTGCCGGTCGTCGCTCGCATTCAGCCAGCACAGGCGCTTCTCCGTGACCTGCAGGCCGTTATAGTTCCCCGCCGGCGCGGGCACCTCGCTGAGCCGTTGAGTGAGATCGTCAAAGTCGATCTTCACTTCCGGCGGCTTCTTTTCATCTGGCTTCTTGTCGTCGCCTTTTTTGGTGTCGGCCTTCTTTTCATCGGCGGTGTGGTCAGCGGACTTTTTGTCGTCTGTCTTCGTCTTGTCGTCGCCAGGCTTCGGCTCATCCTTCTTCTCGCCGGGCTCCTTGTCTTTGTCCTTGTCGGAGTCCGGATGCAGTTCATCCGCGGGCAGGAAGGGCGAGCGCAGCCCCGGCGTCAGGGCCAGCTCGTAGATCTTCACTGTGCGATCGAAGTGCGGCTCCGGCTGGCGCGGTCCCCAGGGAGACATGATGGTTGTGTTCAGGTTGCGGTCGGAGAGGAAGTAGAGCCACTTGCCATCGGAACTCCACACCGGCGTTCCGCTGTTGAACCGGTCGGAAGTAAGCGTCTCGATCGCGCCCGAATTCGCGTTCAGAATCTTGATCTGCTGGAACTGGTTGTCGGCGGTTTCGCTGTAGGCCAGCCACTGGCTGTCGGGCGACCAGCTCAAGTCGCTAAAATCGCCATTCATCGACTGCGCGATGCGTTTTTCGCTGTTGGCCTTGATGTCGTAAAGCCAGAGCTGCTGGTCCTTGTCGAAGTGAGCCAGCCAGTGCCCGTCGGGCGACGCCAGCCCGTCCCAGCGCAGCACCTTCGCGTCTTTGGTCCACTGCTCCGGCAGCGCCTACTCCGTTGGCAGGATACTTCCAGAACTCGGTTTCTCCGCTCTCGGTCGAGAGCGCCACGATGGACTTGCCGTCGGGCAGGAAGCGCGCTTCGCGATAACGTACGGCGGAATTTCCGGCCACCTTCACGATGCGGCCGTTCTTGGCCGGCATGGTGAAGACTTCGCCGCGCGCCGTGAACACCGCGCTCGATCCATCGGGGGAGATGTGGGTCGCGGACAGATAGTCGAGCGGCTTCTTCACCCAGTGCTCGCGCATCTGGTCGAAGTCCGAGGTCAGGGTGATGGGGATGACCGACTCCTTCCCCGTGGCGGCATCGAGCAGCCACAGGTCGGCGCCGGAGGCATAAACGATGTGGCCGTCTGACAGCGAGGCGGATTCGACGTCGAACTGGTGCTGATGGCTCTCCTGCTTCAGGCCGTGCCCCTGGGCATCCATCGACCAGACGTTCATGATGCCGTCGCGATCGGAGAGGAAGTAGACCCGGTCTTTCCACACCATGGGGTGAGCGGACGTGCCTTCATATTCTGCGGACAATGGAACGGCTTCGTTTTTGCCGTCGAATCGCCACAGGGTTTCGGCAAACCCACCCTTGTAGCGCTTGGTCGAACTCCACTGCTTGGTCCAGCGGGTGAAAAACAAAGTGTGTCCGTCATCGGTGTAGGAGGCTTCTGCGGCCTCAGCCAGGGGAACGATTTCGCGCTTCCCCTGGGTATCAATGAGAACGAGCTGATCGCCGGGGAGAGTCGAATAACGCGAGGTGGCCAGAATCAGACGCCCGTCGGGCGCCCAACCCGCCGGCACCGCATCCCCGTCCCAGGTGCGGCGCTGGGGCAAGCCGCCCGTAACGGGCATGGTGTAGACCTCAGACGGACCCTCATAGTCGGCGAGGAAGGCAACGGTGTTTCCGTCGGGCGAGATGGCTGCCATCGACTCCATGCCGGGGCTGGTGGTCAGCCGTTCCGCCGCGCCGCCCTGCAGGCTCACGCGCCACAGGTCGCCTTCGGACGTGAACACGATGGTGTCTCCGTGCACGGCAGGATCGCGGTAGTAGCCGCGCCGGGTTTGTTCCGCTCCTGTGGCGGGCGCCGCGAACAAAGGAGACGCGACAAACGAACAGGATGCGAAAGCAATGACGGCATTGCGAAGAGTGGTTTCAATCGCCATGAAGGAGGTCCTTTTCAGCGGAAAATCGACGGGGTGGTGAGAGGAAACCGGCTGTATGCCAAACCGGCAGGCTGACCGGCGATCCTGAATCTGCCCTTGCAGCATACTACGTGGGCCGAAAGCCGAATCCAGGGCTGCTGCGCTACTTGAAGATGTTTTTGGGGCACATGGCGTGGACGCCCACGTTGCCATCGACGAGCTGGGTGATGTCGACGTCCACGGCGACGCTGGTCAGCATGTAGGCGTCGTCGCGGCTCAGGTGCTTTTCCTCGACGAGGAAGTTGATCATGTCGCGCACCGCCAGGGTGGTGGCTTCTTTCAGGTCGGGGCTGAAGCCCATGCTGATGTAGCTGGTGGGCGTCTCGGCGCGCGGCCACAGCAGGTGACGGTCCTTGTGGACGATGAAGCGGAAGGTGCCGGAGAGGAAGGTTTCCAGGGCGGTGATATCGACCTCGCCATTGCCCTGGCCGGCGTGGCCGTCGCCCACTTCGAAGAGCGCTCCTTTGGCGTGGACGGGCAGAAACAGCGTCGTGCCGGCGACCAGTTCCTTGTTGTCCATGTTGCCGCCGTGCATCCACGGGGGAGCGCTGTCGTAGCGGCCAGCCGACTCCGGCGGGGCAACGCCCATGCTGCCGAAGAAGGGATGCAGTGGAATTTCGATGCCCGGGGCGAACCGGGCCAGCATCTTTTCGCGGTCGAGGGGGATGATTTTGCGCTTGCTGTAAGGGAAGTCGTTGGGCAGGAAGCCGCGCCCGGTACCGAATCCGTTGCAGGCGAACGGGGTGTCCAGATCGACTTTAAGGATCTGCACTTCGAGCACGTCGCCGGGCTCGGCTTCGTCAATCGCGACCGGGCCGGTGAGGATGTGGCCGCCCGGGCCGCGATCCTTGACTTCGCGGTAGATGTCGGTGTTGTAGGAGGGAATGTCGGCGGGGGCGACGCCTTCTTCGACCATGCGCTCGGTCGGCCCGCAGGTGGAAAGGGTTTGAATGCGGACCGTGTCGCCGGAATGGACCGTGAGCACCGGCTTGGCGTGGGCCGAGTAGTAGCCCCAGACCACTGTGGATGGGGAAGCCGGCAGGGTGGCGGTCGGGATCTGGGCAAAAGCGAGCGAGGCGGGCAACAAGGCTGCGGTCAGGGCACAGCGGATATTCATGCTTGGCTCCGGGCGGGAGTGGTCGTAGGGGAAGCGCATTCGGAATGGCGCGATGAAACGATTCCGATTGTGCTCTGACTATACCGAAGTAGCAGCCGGACCCCGACCCGGCGCCATGCTCCCGGCGATTTCGAACTTATGGCACAATATGAGACAGAAGCTTGAAATGACTGAAACTCGAAACAGGAGCGCGTGGATCTGGCTGGCGATCGCCGCAATGGCGGTGGCTACGCTGGCGCGCGCCGAGGCCGGCGTTCACAGCGCGACGGCTTACGCCCATCCGGTGCTCGAGTTTCTGGCAGCACAGCAGAATGCCGGCGCCGTGGCGGCGTCGAGTGACTTGCGGCTGCAGCAGCGCAGAGCGGGCCGGCCCACGGCGCGGCTTGGAATGGCAGCTTCCGGAATGGCACCTCCTGGAACGGCAGTTCCTGGAATGGCGCATCCTGGACGAATAGCGACTCCGGGGCCTGGGCGGCGATGCTGCCGGTCCTGTTCATCGGCCTGATCTCCCCCCTGAGCCTGATTTCGCCGCGGTCGATTCAATCTCTTGGCCGTCCGCCTGCCGCTCCGCCCCTTCCTTTTTCGTTTCAACGGCCTCCTCCAGCACTCCTCGCTTAGCTCATGCTGCGATGGCCCCTGGCCACGGCAATCTGAATTGCCGCCGCGTTTGAGGGCTTTTCCCTTGCGAGTCCGTGTCTGAGCGGAAGGAGCGCAACCACCCATGAAGCTCGTGATCCTCTTGTCCCTGTGTACCCCGATCACCTGGCTGGTGGCGATGATGATGGTCGTGGCCTGGTCGCATATCTTCAAGCGCACCAAGGAGAAAGCGGAGCATCGCTCGCGGATCGTGAAGACAGGGCCTGCCTCGCCTGAGGCCCTGGGCGCGGCGCTGATGTTCCTGTCCATGGCCTACCGGCCCAACCACGCGTTCGTGGCGAAGGCGCAGATTCAGCAGCATGAAGACGCCGATGACGACGACCAGGGAGGGCCGGACACGCCGGAAAAGCACCTGCGGCGGCAGTTGCGGCGGATCCGCCGCGGCGAGCCTGTCGACAGGCTGGTCTGGCGGCTGGAATGAGCCTTTGTCGCGCAGCGGACTTTGGGCGTTGGGCGGAGCGGGTTTGAACCCGTCCGCGCAGTTCAATGGCATTTACACTGGTATACGGAGATTCCTGTGTTTTTCGATAAGGCATTAACGAAAGTATTCGGCACGGCGAACGAGCGCGTCATCAAGAAGCTCGTACCCATCGTCGCGGCCATCAACGCACTCGAAGACGGCGTCAAGCAGTTGTCGGACGAGCAGTTACGCGCCAAGACGGACGAGTTTCGTTCCCGCATCAAGACGCGGCTCGAGGGCATTACCGACAAGGATGCGATCAAGGCCGCCGAAAAAGCGGCGCTTGACGAAATCCTGCCCGAAGCCTTTGCGGTGGTGCGCGAAGCCGGCTGGCGCGCGGTGCACATGCGCCACTTTGACGTGCAGCTGATCGGCGGCATGGTGCTGCACTCAGGCAAGATCGCCGAAATGAAGACCGGTGAAGGCAAGACCCTGGTCGCCACCCTGGCCTGCTACCTTAACGCGCTCGCCGGCCGCGGCGTGCATGTGGTCACGGTCAACGACTACCTGGCCAAGCGCGACGCGGAGTGGATGGGCAAGATCTACGAGTTCCTGGGGCTGACGGTCGGCGTGATCGTGCACGATCTCGACGACAGCCAGCGCCGCGAGGCCTACGCCGCCGACATCACCTACGGCACCAACAACGAGTTCGGCTTCGACTACCTGCGCGACAACATGAAGTTCCGGATCGAAGACTGCGTGCAGCGCGGGCACTACTACGCCATCGTCGACGAAGTCGACTCGATCCTCATCGACGAAGCCCGCACGCCGCTGATCATCTCCGGGCCCACCGACCAGACCACGGACAAGTACGAGCGGGTGCTCCGCATCATTCCCCACCTGCAACTGGGCGAAGAGATCGAGTGGAGCGACACCCGGCGCCAGGAGGAACTGGGCATTCAACTGCACGAGGGGGAGAAGTACTTCTCCGGCGACTACGTTGTCGACGAAAAGCACCGCACCATCGGCGTGACCGATGAGGGCTGGATCACGATTGAGAAGGAGCTCGGCATCGACAACATCGCCGACGCCGAGAACTGGGACCTGAAGCACTACGTCGAGACCGCCATCAAGGCGCATGCGCTCTACAAGCGCGACGTGGACTACGTGGTCAAGGACGGCGAGGTCATCATCGTCGACACCTTCACCGGCCGCCTCATGCCGGGGCGCCGCTGGTCCGATGGGCTGCATCAATCCATCGAAGCCAAGGAAGGCGTCAGCATCCGCAAGGAAGACCAGACGCTCGCGACCATCACCTTCCAGAACTACTTCCGCCTTTACCAGAAGCTGAGCGGCATGACGGGCACGGCCGAGACCGAAGCTGCCGAGTTCGAGAAGATCTACAAGCTCGAAATCGTGGTGATTCCGACCAACAAGCCGATGCTGCGCCTGGAAAACTCCGACGTGGTCTACCGCACCGAGAAGGAGAAATACAAAGCGGTCGCCGACAATATCGCCGAGCTGCATGAGAAGAAGCAGCCGGTGCTGGTGGGAACCACTTCGATTGAAAAGTCCGAGCGGCTCTCCGGCATCCTGCAGCGCAAGGGCGTGCGCCACGTGGTGCTCAACGCCAAGTTCCACGAGCGCGAGGCGGAGATCGTCGCGCAGGCCGGACGGCTGGGCATGGTCACCATCTCCACCAACATGGCCGGCCGCGGCACCGACATTCTGCTCGGCGGCAACCCGGAATTCATGACCCGCCAGGAACTGGTGAAGAAGGCGCGGGCGCGCGCCATCAGCGTGGCCGAAGGAGCGATCAGTCCCATGGCTCCGGCCGGTTTTCTGCGCTTCTACTACCAGGGGCAGGAGTTCGAAGTTGCCGAGACGGAGTGGCAAGAAGCCTTCGCCATCCACAATGCGGCGGCGCAGAAGGATCATGACCAGGTGATCGAGGCAGGCGGCCTGTTCATCCTCGGCACGGAGCGGCATGAGTCGCGGCGCATCGACAACCAGTTGCGCGGCCGCGCCGGCCGCCAGGGCGATCCCGGCGAGTCCCGCTTCTTCCTTTCGCTCGAAGACGACCTGATGCGCATCTTCGCCAAGCAGTGGGTGAGCGTGCTGCTGGAAAAGCTGGGCATGGAAGAGGGCGTGCCCATCGAGTCGAAGATGATCTCCAACCGCATCGAGGCCGCGCAAAAGGCCGTCGAAGCGCAGAACTTCGAATCGCGCAAACACCTGCTCGAATACGACGATGTGATGAACAAGCAGCGCGAGGCCGTCTATGGCCTGCGCCGCCAGCTGCTCGAAGGAGTAGAGCAGCGCGAGCTGATTCTGGAAGACTACGTCGGCGGCATTCTCAGCACGATGCTGGACGAGTTCACGCCCGAGAACAAGCATCCCGACCAGTGGAATCTCAAGGGCCTGGACGAACGGCTCATCGGCCAGTTCGGCCTGAGCATGGAAGCGGCGGGCATCAAGCCGCTGGAGCTGGCCCGCCATGAACTGGGCGACGCCATCTTTGAGAAGCTCAAGGAAGACTACGAGGGCAAGGAAAAGATTCTCGGCCCGGAGACCATGCGCTACCACGAGCGCATGGTGATGCTGAGCGTCATCGACGGCCTGTGGAAAGACCACCTGCTGGCCATGGACCACCTGAAGGAAGGGATTGGCCTGCGCGGGTATGCGCAGCAGGATCCGCTGGTGGCCTACAAGCGCGAGTCCTTCGACATGTTCGAAGCCATGATGCTGAAGTTCCAGGAAGACACGGTCCGCTTCCTGTTCCGGATGCAGATCGTCGATGCCGAGGGCCGGCCGGTCAATGCAGCGCCGCAGCCGGAGCGTCCGGTGCCGCCGGCGCCGCCGGTGGAGAGCGCCGCCCGGCAGCCGGTGAATGGTTCGGGCAACGGGAGCCGGCCGCATGCCGCGCCGCCCATGCTCGAAGCGGCTCCGCGCGATATCCCTGTCTCCACGCGGGCGCCCTCGACCACCATCGACGCCCTGGAAAAGGAGTTTGCGCGCAAGAAGCAGCGGGAACTGCAGGCCGCCAGCATGGCCGGCGGATCCGCGGCCAGCCAGCCCAGCCAGCGCCGCGCGGGCGAAAAGGTGGGCCGCAACGATCCTTGCCCCTGCGGTTCAGGCAAGAAGTTCAAAAAGTGCCACGGGGCGGAAGGCTGATTGCCTCTGGTCGAGCCGCGGACCTATCCCGCGGCCGACCGGACTTCGAGTACATTGATTTGTTACCTTGCGGTTCTGCCCGCCGCGACCTCGTCAAACGTCAAGTGCTCGGCTCTGGAATGGTGGTCTTCGCGCCACTGGTCGAACAGGCGTCCATAGCTCAGCGTGAGGTAGGCTGTCTTAGGGACGTTCAAGCGGGCAGCAATCCGGTCGATCCAATCCGCGTCTCCCTCCAGCTCGGCGAAATTCCCGATCGGCGTTTCGTCAACGACGCAATGCCCCTCTCCGTCACTCCACTCGGTGCGCCACTTTTCGTAACGAAACGCAGGCAACAAGGCCGATCGACTCGAAGACGGTGGCCAGGGCCCTGCCATCGGAGACCTCGGTTTCGGTCTCGACGCGATGCTTGTGGCGATCCTCGCCCGGTCCCGCGTCGGGCAGGCGCTTGTGAGTCACCGTCCACTTTGTGCCATACTCCCGAATGCGCAGAATTTCGGTGCGGGCGCGCATCTTGCGGTCGGGCGTGTCGTAGAGAACGTTGCTCTCAAACGTACGCGGCGTTTCCAGATGAAAACCGGCCTGCGCCAGCCGTTCCGCCAGCCCCGGCAGGTCGTCGACGCGGAATTTTACTTCAGTTTCCACGGCTACCATGATCGGAGTATAAGCGACCGGTGGCGGAGTTGCCTGTTGACCAGAGAAGATGGTGATGTGAAGACCCTGCGCCTGTCCGTGGATCCTGCCCATTTGGATACTGCCGAGGCGCGCGAGGCAATGGGCCGCGCGGCAGAGATCCTTCGCCGCGGAGGACTGGTCGCACTGCCCACGGAAACCGTCTACGGGCTCGGCGCGAACGCGCTCGATGCGGCGGCCGTGGCCAGGATCTTCGCCGCCAAGCAGCGTCCGGCCTGGGATCCGGTGATCGTTCACATTGCCGGACCGGTCGAATCCAACCCGATGCTGGCGGAACTTGTCACAGAGATCCCGGCGGCGGCGCGGAGATTGATGGAAGCCTTCTGGCCCGGACCGCTCACCCTGCTCCTGCCTCGCTCGGCGGCGGTCCCTGATTCCGTGACGGCGGGCCGGCCGCTGGTTGGCGTTCGCATGCCGGCGCATCCCGTGGCGTTGGAGTTGATTCGACTCGCCGGCATACCGATCGCCGCGCCCAGCGCAAATCTGTTCAGCCACATCAGTCCCACCAGTGCGGCGCATGTTCTTGAGGATCTCGGCGGCCGCATCGACGCGGTTCTGGATGCCGGGGCGACGATGCATGGAGTGGAATCGACAGTGCTCGATCCGTGCCGGTCACCCATGGTGATTTACCGCCCCGGCGCCATCACTGCGGACCAGATTCGCGCGGTCGCGGGGCCGGTCGAACTCTTCGAGAAGGATCCGGGACGGGAGATCCGTTCGAAACAGCCCGAATTTGAGGAAGCGCTTCCGTCGCCTGGAGTGGGTCTGCGGCATTATGCCCCTCGGGCGCGCCTCATCCTGATTGAGGATTCGGCGACGGAAGGAGCTGGGATCGAAACAGGGGGCGAACTGTCCGGGCGTCTCGCGGCGGCGGCGGCGCAGTATGGGACCGAGGGGCTGGGTATCATGCTGCCGGCCGAGTTGGCGGCATCGGCTCCCCACGGGGCGTCGCTTTTTCCGTGGGGTGCCTGGAGCGCGCCTGAACAGTTGGCGCACCAGCTTTATGCGGGTTTGCGGGAACTCGATGCCCAGGGATGCACGGTGATCCTGTGCCCCGTTCCGCGCGGCGACGGCATCGCCGCCGCCATTCGCGATCGGCTGCGAAAAGCTGCCTTATCAGGGTGAGGGGCTCTGAAAATTGCCGCGGCTATTCGGGTAAGGCGGGAGGGTTCGAACGGACAGGAACTGGCGAGGAAAGAATGAACGAGACTGGTCGGGTTAAGGCTTCCCAATGAGCGATTGAACGAGCTACTGTCCGCCCTCGCCGAGCTTGTACATGTACTTGATTGCGGATTTGTAAACCAGCGTCTTGGAGCGGCCGCGCACTTTGAGCGTGTGCCGGTCATACCACTCGATCTGCCCCTCAACCTGCTCCCCATCTTCGAGCACAATGACCATCGGCGTCTGCGACTGGATCTGTTTCTGCAGGTAGAAAAGTTCCGCATGGCGCTGGGCGAAATCTTCGTCCGCGCCGTAGTTGGAGAAGCGAAACGAAACCGGCGGAATCGCTTGCTTGTTTTTGCGCCCGGCCGGTGTAGCTGTCCGCGGGGCGATCTTCGGCGCCATCGCAGGATTACCGCCAGCCGAGAGAACGATTGGACTGCTCATGAGATTCTGTCCTTCCTGGACGAGCCAAGCCTGGACGAGCCAAGACTCCGACCCCGCAAAAACTGCTAACTCCGATAACTTAGAACCACTGCACGAAACCCGCCCTGGCGGCGCAACACAAATCGAATTGCTCCGGAATTGAAACCACTTGCGATAGCTGGTCCACCGTAGCTGGCTTCCCCGGACCAGATACCCAATCACCATCGGACAGAGGACGGATGCACCTGCGCCCCATTACGAAGGAGCCGCAATCGTCCAGCTGCCTGCCAGTCGATGTGATTGCTTGTACTTGCAGAGATGCCTGGATTCTACCGTCAGTTGCTCTATTTAGTGTGGAAAATCGCTCTTGCGTTTCACGGACCGTTGCCTCAGCCGATTCAAGCTGCTGCGGGCTGGGAAGTGAAGTGGAAAAACGCGAGTCGCGGCAGGCGGAATTTGCTTCAGCGACCTTCAAGGCTCACGGCCATCGCATCGAGCGAAAGCGACCGCAGCAGGTTGCGCCGCATTCCTGACTCGACCTGGCCGAGGGCGCGGGCGGCTCCGTCGATCCAGTCCACGGTGAGCCCCTGCGCGAGGCGATCGAGTTCGGGAGCAAGGTCGACGTTGCGCACGAGCTGCGGCGTGCCCGCCCCCACCAGCAACAGGTCCTCGACCAGGCTTCCCAGCGCGCGCAGCAAATTCACGGTCTTCTCTTGTCCATCGGCGCCGGCGCGATAGGTCTCCGTGGCGCGAAAGAGCAGGGAGTAGTCCGGCTCACGCAACGCCGTCTTCAGGATCACCAGCGCATCCTGCCGGCTGAGCAGGTAGGCTTCCAGATCAATGGTCAGGGCTCGCCCCACGGCGCCTTCGGCCAGTCGCGCTGCCAGGGCGCGCTCCTGCGGCTTCAGCTCCGGGCGGCGCTGGGCGAGGAGCAACTCAAGCTCGGCGGCCGGCAAGGCTCCGAGACGGTGCAGGATGGTTCGAGAGCGGATGGTCGGCAGCAGTTCCTGTGGGTTTTCTGTCAATAGAATCAACGAGGTATGTTCTGGAGGTTCTTCCAGTACTTTAAGAAGGCTGTTGGCTGCTTCTTTCATAAACGCGGAGGAAGTGAAGATGGAAAACGAGCGGCGGGCCTCGACCGGGGGACGGTACCACGCCACGTGAATCACCTGCCGCACCTGCCCCATCTTGATCATCAGTTGAGGGGGATCGGGAGGCACGATCAGCACGTCGGGATGGGTCTGGATCAGGATGCGGGTTTCGCGCTTGTCGGCATCGCGCATGTCGTCACGCGCTGCCACGGCCTCGGCGACACGTTCCTCGAGATTCGCAGCCGCGCCGATCCGCTCGCAGTTGCGGCAGGTTCCGCAGTAGTCGGGCAAGCCATCCGACTCGGTCGGATGAAGGCAGTTGACCGCCTGGGCCAGCATCAGGGCCAGGGTGTACTTTCCCGACCCCCTTGGCCCGGCAAGCATCAGGGCCTGGGGAAAGTGGCCGATGCGCACGCTCTCCCGCAGCCGTGTGACGGTCGCTGTGTTCCCTAAAAAATCGCGGAAGCTCACCCTTCGAGTCTAGAGCATGCGGCGCTGTGCGCGACCCTGTTGGAGAGCGCTCGAGGCAGCGCGCCGGATTGTGATTGCTGAATTTGCCGGTTCCGCCTATTCTGGCAGCGTCCGTACCGAATCAAATCTTCAAGTTACGAGGGGGCCATGGGGCGCGCAATCTTCATCAGCTACCGCAGGGACGATACGGAAGGCGAAGCCGGCCGGCTGTTTGACGACCTCACCCGGTCCTTTGGGGAGAACTCCGTCTTCATGGATGTGGCGGGGATCAACCCCGGGATGGATTTTCGCAAGGCCATCGACGACAACGTCGCCTCCTGCGGTGTGCTGCTGGCCGTCATCGGACCGGCGTGGGCCACCATTGCCGACAGCGGCGGTACGCGCCGGCTGGATAATCCGGATGACTTCGTACGCCTCGAAATCGCCTCCGCACTGGCGCGCAACGTGGCGGTGATTCCGGTGCTGGTTCACGACGCCAAGATGCCGCGGCCCGATCAGCTGCCGGACAATCTCAAGGACCTGGCCTACCGCAACAGCGTGGAGATCAGCCATGCGCGATGGAACTCGGACGTGCAACTGCTGACCACCGCATTGGGTCGCTACGTGGCGCCGACCGCGGCGTCGGATACCAAGCCGGTGCATGCCACGGTCTCGGTGCAGCTGCCGCCGCCCACCGCCCCCGAGTCGAAGAGGGAAGCACCGAAACGCCCCAACCTGCCTTTAATCCTCGGTGTGGTTGCGGCGGTCATCGTGGCCATCGGGGTGATTGGATTTATGTTTTTGCGCCCCGGAGATCTAAGCGCATTTACAGGTACATGGACCAATCCCACCCCGGAAGCGGAAAACGGCCTCAATCGCCTGGACATCTCCGCCAGCGGCGATCAGCTTTCCATTCATGCCTGGGGAAAGTGCGCGCCCACGGATTGTGACTGGGGCGCGCAGCCTGCCGCAATCGCCGGACAACAGGCCAAGGCTGTCTGGACCCTGGGGCAGTACGCCAATGCAGGGGGCAGGAGCCGGACAGCGGCGGTTACGATTCAGCCCCTCAATGGCCAACTGAGCGTAGCCATCGACAACACCTTCTCCGACCACGCGCCGAACCACTACCAGTGGACGTTTGTAAAGGCGCAGTAGCGAGGCGCCGGCGGGTCAAGGGTGCAGGTCGGTCTTCTCGAGCATCTGCAAAAACTGACGCCGGGTGCGCTGGTCGATCGCCACCGCCAGCAACTGACCATCGCGCCCGAAGAGAAACGTCTTGGGAATCCCGTCGATGTGAAACGCCTTGTGCACCTTGCCGCTGGGGTCGAAGAGCACGGTGGGGCGATAACTGACGGGGGCGAGGAATTGGCCCACCTTGAACAGGTCTTCATCGGTGATGGAGAGGACCACCAGCCCCTGCTTCTCGAAGTAGTTGTAGATCACGTCGAGATCCTGCATTTCGGCCCGGCACGGGGCGCACCAGGTAGCCCAGAAATTGACCATGACGATCTTGCCGCGCAGCTGCGAGAGGGTCACCTTTTTGCCATGCATATCGTTGAGGGTGAAGTCGGCCTTGGCGATTTCGGCCTCGTCCTCGGCCAGTTTCTGATTGGCCCTGGCAAATTCGGGGTCGTCCAGTTTGACGGTCACGTGTTCGTAGCGGACCAGTTTCGCCAATTCCACGTAGGGATCGGCCGGCTGATCCTTTTTGGGCGGAATGGGGGATTCGGCAAGAGCTTTGGCAAGCGCATCCGCGGTGGCCTGGAGAGCTTCGTTGCCCGGATCGCCTTCGGTGACCAGGTGGGCGAGGCTGAAGGCCATCTTGATCTTTTGCTGGCCGGCCGGAAACGTATTGATATCCGCAGCGATTTTGACGATTGCCGCGGGTTTCTGCGCCTCGGCAACGGAGCGCAAGCTTTTGAGTTGGTCGACGATGGCAGACTCCTTCACCTGAGCGTGAAGAAGGGACGGCGCCAGCAGAGCGGCTGCCGCAAACACGGTGCAACGGATCGAGTGCATTACGCCTCGTTTCGCAGATTCAGAGCGGGGAGATTCTGAAAGATGATTTGCCCGAATTATAGCCCGAAATGGGGAGGGGATAGGCCAGATCCCAAACGGATAGATGCGCCGGTGCAGTGACTGCGGGGCCGGCTCGCCGCGCTGGGATCGACCGCTCTGGCCAATTCACAGCCGGCGGTGTTAGTGTTCCTGCGTGCAATCTCCGGCACGCCCGGGTCCCGGATGCTCCCTTTCGCACCTTCCATCCGGCCCGACCAGTCAATGCGCCTCTCGCGCAGCCCGGATGCACTCAGAGGTTTAAAGCTATGGCTACTGCTACCATCGACCCCCGCGTCAGCGGACGCACCGCCGACTTCGTTCAGACCGATCACCGCATGTTCATCGATGGCCGCTTTGTGACGGCGGCCTCGGGCAAGACCTTTCCTGTTTATAACCCTGCCAATGGCGAGGTGCTCACCCACGTTCCCGAAGCCGAAGCAGAAGACGTGAACCGCGCGGTCATGGCGGCGCGGCGGGCTTTTGACGACGGTCCCTGGCCCCGCATGGCTCCGTCAGAACGCGGCAGGAAGCTGTGGAAGCTGGCCGACCTGCTGGAGCAGCATACCGACGAGTTTGCCGAACTCGAATCGCTCGACAACGGCAAGCCGTTTGCTGTGGCGCGCGTGGCCGATGTGCCGCTGGCGGTCGACATGTTCCGTTACATGGCGGGCTGGGCGACCAAGATTCCCGGCAAGACGCTGCCGCTCTCGGCAGGGTACGACTTTCACTCCTACACCCTCCGCGAACCGATCGGCGTGGTGGCCCAGATCATTCCCTGGAACTTCCCCCTGCTGATGGCGGCGTGGAAGCTGGCTCCGGCTCTGGCCTGCGGCTGCACCGTGGTGCTCAAGCTGGCCGAGCAGACGCCGATGTCGGGACTGCGGTTGGCGCAGCTCATCGATGAGGCCGGCTTCCCGCCAGGCGTGGTCAATGTGCTGACGGGATACGGCGAAGGCGCGGGCGCGCCATTGTCGGCCCACGACATGGTCGACAAGATCGCTTTCACTGGATCGACCGAGGTGGGCAAGCTGATCGTGAAGGCCGCGGCGGGCAACCTCAAGAAGGTCTCGCTGGAACTGGGCGGCAAGTCGCCGGCCATCGTCTTCCCCGACGCCAACATCAAGCAGGCGGTCTCCGGCACGGCCAGTGCCATCTTCTTCAACCACGGGCAGTGCTGCTGCGCCGGATCGCGCCTCTACATCCACGAGAAGATCTTCGACGAGGTGGTGGACGGCGTGAGCCATATCGCTTCCGACATCAACCTCGCCCCGGGCATGGATCCTTCGTGCCAGATGGGCCCGCTGGTTTCAGATGAGCAGTACCGCAAGGTGGTGGGCTACATCGAGTCGGGCATCGCGGAGGGCGCCAGGGTGACCGCCGGCGGCCCGGTTTCGGGCGTCGAACGCGGCTACTTTGTGCGGCCGACGGTGCTGACCAACACCAACCCGCGCATGAAGGTGGTGCAGGAGGAGATCTTCGGGCCGGTGGTGTGCGCGGTTCCTTTCTCCGATGACGATGTGGAGCGGATCATCAAGCGGGCCAATGACACCATCTATGGCCTGGCGGCGTCGGTGTGGACGCAGAACCTGAGCCTGGCGCACAAGGTGGCGCGCGGCATCCGCGCCGGCACGGTGTGGGTCAACTGCCACAACGTGTTCGACGCGTCCCTGCCGTTCGGCGGCTACAAGCAGTCGGGCTGGGGCCGCGAGATGGGCGATGAGGTGCTGCACAACTACACCGAGACCAAGGCGGTTACGGTGGCGTTGTAGGCTGGCCAGAAGAACACTCTTGCAAAGCAACGGCGGGCGGAATCATGGGATTCCGTCCGCCTTGTTTTTGACTATGGGGTCAGACAGGGATGTACCTTCGAACTCGGCTCGCGTTCGCAAACTCCGCTGCGATCAAAAGTGAAATATGACGTCCGTGGCGGCGGTGAACTGGTTGGAGTGTGCGCCGTTATCGTAGCCGGGGCGGTCCCAGGAGTGATCGAAGCGGACCTCGGGGCGCAACTGGATGGTCGATCCGATCCATTGATTGAAGGAAAAGGTGTTCTCGGAGTAGCGCGTCTGGACGCCGGTCCGCTGGCCCTTCTTGTCGTTGAGAAAGTCGGAGCGAAAGGAGATGTAGCGGTGCAGCGAGAGTTCCATGTTGATGTAATTCACTACGGCATACTCCGGCGCCGTGCAGCGTAGCTGGCCGGGATGGCAAAAGGCGGAATCCGTGCCCGGTTCCGGAGGGATGGGAGGCGCGATGACGGGTTCGGCGGCAGGAACATCGCGTTGGTACATGTACCAGGCTTCGGTTGCGCTATGCAGGGTTTTCGAGAAGCGGTGGTACCAGGTGCCGTCATACTGCTGCAGGTTGTTGTAGGCGTACTTGCCGTCGTTGATGCCGTTCGCGCAAAGGTAAAGATTGTTGTTGGCGCGGGGGGTGGAGTAGCTGACGCAGGCAGTGCCGGAGGGCTTGGCATCCGACGTCCAGGGCGCTACATCGTGGGACGCAGTGAGACCGAGTTGTACCAGCCATGCGCCGGATAGTTTGAGAGTTGCCAGGATGCCCGTGTCGGTGAAGGGATCGACGGAGTAAAGCAGTGAGTGGGAGAAGACATAGTTGTTCGGCGAGAGTTGCGCCTCGATGCCCGGCACCGAGATAAAGCGCCCGATACGGAGGTTCATACCTTCGCCTATATGAGGCAGGTAGATGTCCACGTATTCGAGCGTGGGATCGAATCCGTATTGGCGATGATCGTCAATGAGCTGCGAGACGAAGTAGCCTTTGTCGATCGTGTACCGGTAATCGGTCCCATATAGAGCAGTCAGGTGAAAGCCAAAGTCGACATGGTCCTGCTGGACCGTATCGGGGAGGCGCTCGAAGTAGAGCACCGCCTGATCCAGTTCGAAACGGTTGGAGTCAAGATCGTTGGCTTCGGGGGAGTTGCGATGAGCCGAGGTGCTTCCGTTGATGCTGGCGTCGATCCAGCCATAAAGCCTGGCGCGGCTCGATTCGTGGCTGACGGCGAACATAAGCGGATACGTGTTGGTGTCGGGTTCGCCAATGACGGGCGCACCGCCGTAGGCCCAGTCGGCGTTGGGGAAGGGCGGGGAGTCGAGCGGGGAAGGATAACCGCGGCGGGGAGGTGGGGGAGACGCAGGAAGGGCGCCCGTCCAGTCTTCGCGGTAGAAGGTAGCCAGACGCCTGATGAAGCCCCTGGGTGCAGCGCTGGACGGTTGCGGCGCGGAGGGAAGAGTTTGTGGCCTTGTGGAAGCTGCCGCTGTGCAAATGAGGAGCGCGGCTGCGATGCGGCTTAGAACTGCGTATTTCATTCGATCTGACCCGGCGCCCCTTATGCTCTAACACGAATGGACGAGAGTTATTGGAATAAGATCTCAATCGCCACAAGGAACGAAGGGTTGTTCGCACACCCGTGGATCGTTCCTTAGATGCCAATCGTTAAGATGCGCGGGTCCGGAGGGCACGGATGAATTCTGGCCCTCTGTTTCTACTCGTAGCGCAGGGACTCGATGGGGTCGAGGTTGGCGGCGCGTATCGCGGGGATCATGCCGCTGACCAGGCCGGTGACGATCAGGATGCCGGTGGCGACGACCACGGAAAGCGGCGAGATGATGAGCTTGATGTCGGCGTCCTCGGCGTGCAGGGCCAGCGCGCTGTAGAACGGAATGCGGCCAATGACAATCGAAACCAGGTAAGCGAGGGCGATGCCGCTCACGCCACCGACCGTGGT
The DNA here is from genome assembly GCA_963737665.1 of uncultured Acidobacteriaceae bacterium. Taxonomy (GTDB): domain Bacteria; phylum Acidobacteriota; class Terriglobia; order Terriglobales; family Acidobacteriaceae; genus Telmatobacter. The sequence continues at coordinate 239,426 of CAVTTW010000005.1, read as the reverse complement.
AATCACCATGGCCTCGGCGAGAAATTGGGTCAGGATGTGGTGACGTTGCGCGCCGAGCGCCTTTTCCACGCCGATCTCGCGGGTGCGCTGCTGCACGGCCACCAGCATGATGTTCATCAGGCCGATGCCGGCGATGCCCAGAGTCAGCGCGCCCACCAGCGATAAGCAGCACCTGCAGCGCCAGCGACAGGATGCTGAACTGGTGCAGTTCGGTCATCAGGTTGGCGACGTAGATGGCGTTGTGATCGGTGGGGCGGAAGTGGTGGGCGGCGCCGAGGGTGGCGCGCATGTTCTGCTCCACGAGTTCGAAGTTGCCCTGGTAGTTGTACCAGATGCCGCTCAGGTATTTGGTATCGGCCAGGTCGCTCATGGTGCTGAAGGGGACGTAGATCTGCCGGTTGCGATCGCTCTCTTCGCCCTCCTGCATCTTGGGAGCGAGGACGCCGACGATGGTAAACAGCACACCGTTGAGGCGGATGGTCTGGCCGATCGCCCAGGTGCCGGAGAAGAGCTTGGTCTTGGACTCGGAGCCGATGACGCAAACGTGAGCGCGCTGCTGTTCTTCTTCGCCGTTGAAGAAGCGGCCGGCGTCGGTGTCGAGCTTCCAGATGTCCTGAAACACGGGTAGGACGCCGTTGACCGTCCAGGTGTAGGAGTGGAGATCGTTCTGCACGGTGACGTCTTTGTTTACCGTGGGCGAGATGTGATTGATGCCGGGAACGCTGGCCATGAGGCGGTCGACGTCGTCGAGGGTGAGGCGGACCTGGACGCCGGATTTTTCTCCGCCGGCCTGTTCGCTGGTGCGGCCGGGAAAGACGCCGATGATGTTGGTGCCCCACTGCGCGAAGATGGCCTCGATGGCGCGGCTGAAGCCGGCTCCGTAAGCCAGCAGGAGGACCACGGTGGCAATACCCCAGGCCATGCCGACCATGGTGATGGCGGTGCGGCGGCGGTTGTAGACCATCGCCTCCCAGGCCTGGCCGAGAATGTCTTTCAGCATGGAAACCTCGTGAGCTTTCAGCTGTCAGCTCTCAGTTTTCAGCACTTGATTCCCCATCCGGGCTAGAAGCTGAGAGCTGACGGCTGAAAGCTGGTTTTTATTCTCTCCGCATGGCCTCGACCGGGTCGAGCTTGGCGGCTTTGCTGGCTGGATACAGGCCGGCGACGACCCCGCTCAAGACCAGCGATCCCATGGCGAGAGCCGCGGACCAGGGAACCAGGCGGGGCGGGTCCCAACCGGGCATCTTGCCGGTGAGCAGGGCCTGCAACAGGCCCATCAGTCCAGCCGAGGCGGCGATGCCGATGGCTCCGCTGACCGCGGTCAGCAGCAGCCCTTCCCAGAAAAACTGGGCCAGAATGGTGCGATTGGTGGCGCCGAGCGCTTTGCGCACGCCGATCTCCGCGGTGCGTTCGGAGACGGACACGAGCATGATGTTGACGATGCCGACGGCGCCGAGGCCGAGGGTCACCAGCCCCACGCCGCCAAGAAAGATGTCCATGGCATTGAAGATGGCGCCCACCATCTTCATCTCCTGGATGGTGTCCCACTCCTGAAAGGCGTCGGTCAGGGACGGATCGAAGCCGTGACGCTCGGCGATGACGCGATGGACAGCGGCGACGGCGGCGGTGGCGTCTCCCTTTTTCGTCGGCTGGTACTGGATCGAGGTGAGCGCGTCCTGGGGAATGTTGTCGCCCTTCAGGGCGAAGAGCTCCTGCATGGTGGTGACGGGAATATAGACCTTCTGGTCGTCGAAGTCCTGGTTGCCGCGGCTGATCTTCTGCACCGTACCGATGATGGTGAATTCGGTGCCGTTGATGGTGATCACCTCGCCCAGCATGGGGCGGCCGGGAAAGAGCAGGACGCGCGGCCTTGGCGCCCAGCACGGCGACGCGCCGGCGGTCGGCGACGTCCTGGCTGTCGAGGAATCGGCCCTGGTCCATGGGGATGTAGCGCACCTCGGTGTAGTTGGGCAGCACGCCCATGACGTGGCTCGAGGTGTTGGCCCACTGGCTCACTTCGTAGAGGTCGGAGCGCGACAGCTCGACGGTGACCGCGCGCAGCTCGGGAAGCTTGCGGAGGGCGTCGGCGTCCGCAAGGGTCAATTGGTAAGGGCGCATGCCGGTGTGCTGGTTGGCGACGGCGGGGATGGTGCCGTTCCACATCATCACCAGGTCGTTGCCGAGCTTGTCGAGGTTGCGGTGCTGGCCGGAGCGAAATCCTTCTCCCAGGCCGACCAGGACCAGCAGCGATCCGACTCCCCAGGCGATGCCGAACATGGTGAGGAAGCTGCGCAGCTTGTTGGCCGCGATGGCTCGAAAGACCTGCCCGAGAGTGTCGCCAAATCGCTGCATGGTTATTCGACGCGGCGCATCCGGTTTTGCCTGCGGAATTGCGCTCCGGAGCGCCTTTAGAGAGCTGTACGCGCCGGCGATGGGGACGGTTCCATGTCAGGGTAGCGGGAGGGGCGCGTGATAGAGTTTCTGCTTTGAGCCGGGCGGGATGCGGAGGGCGGGATGAATCTGTTGCGCAGGTCTGCCCGCTTGGCAATTGGGGGAGCAGGGGAGATGGGAATGATTTCAGGGGAGACGCGACATTCTTCAACTAAAAGTTCATGTATTTATGGTAATTGCCTCGTGGCATTGGTTGTTCTGCTTACCTCGCTGGCGGCATCGGGACAGCAGCGGCCGCCGGCTGTACCGTTGATTGCGCACGATCCCTATTTCAGCGTCTGGTCAGCAGCCGACAAGCTGACGGACAAAAACACGACCCACTGGACGGGGGCGCCCCAGCCGTTCTATGGCCTGGTGCGCATCGATGGGAAACCCTACCGGTTCATGGGGGACGATCCGCGGGAGGTGCCGGCGATGGAGCAGGTCTCGCTCAGCGTAACGCCGACCCACACCGTGTACAGCTTTCTTGAAGCGGGAGTTAAGCTCACGGTCACGTTTTTCACGCCGGCGCTGCCCAAGGATCTCGACATTCTCTCCCGGCCGGTAACCTATCTGACCGTGTCGGCGACCAGCCAGGCCAGCCGCGACGTCTCGGTGCTGCTCGATGTCGATCCGGTCATTGCGGTGAATTCAAGGGATGAGGCGGTGACGTGGGGGCGGTCGCGCGCAGGCGATCTGACGGTGCTGAATGTTGGCTCCCGGGATCAGCAGGTGCTCAATCGTCCGGGCGACGATTTGCGCATTGACTGGGGTTACTTTCATCTCGCCGTGCCCGACGCCGCCGGCGCGCAGACGGCGCTTGCGCACAATGCCCTGGAAAGCTTCGTGGCGGCAGGCACCATCCCCTCAGCCGATGACATGGAGATGCCGCGGATGCCGCGAGCGGATGCGGCGCATCTGGCCGTTCTGCTGCCCCTTGGCAAGGTCTCGGGTCAGCCGGTGACGCGGCATGTGCTGCTCGCGTACACCGAGGATTTTGCCATCGAGTACCTGGGCCGAAAGCTGCGGCCCTATTGGCAGCGCAACGGGCAGTCGCCGCAGGACATGCTGGCTGCCGCGGAGACGGACTATTCCTCACTTGAGCGGCGCGGCAAGCGGTTTGACGAGGAGCTGACCGCGGATCTCGAAAAGACGGGCGGCGCGGCATATGCGCAGCTCGCCGTCCTGGCGTACAGGCAGACGCTGGCGGCGCACGGCTTTGCGGCGGACTTCGATGGGACGCCGATGCTGTTCCCCAAGGAAAACTTCTCCAACGGCTGCATCTCGACGGTGGACGTGCTCTATCCGTCCGCACCGTTTTTCCTGTTCTTTAACCCGGTACTGTTGCAGGCGCAGTTGAAGCCGGTCATGGAATACGCGGCATTGCCGCGGTGGAAGTGGCCGTTTGCGCCGCATGACCTCGGGACGTATCCGCTGGCCGACGGGCAGGTCTATGGCGGCGGCGAACGCACCGAAGAGGACCAGATGCCGGTCGAAGAGAGCGGCAACCTGCTGATCCTGGTGGCCGCCATGGAGCGGGAACTGGGCAACTGGGACTTTGCCCGCCAGTACTGGCCCCAGTTTGCCAAGTGGGCCGACTATCTGCGCGACAAGGGCCTTGACCCGCCCAACCAGCTCTCCACCGACGATTTCGCGGGACACCTGGCGCACAACGCGAACCTGTCCATCAAGGCGATCGAGGGGCTGGCGGCCTATTCCGAAATGGCGCGCGGGGTCGGAAAGGCGGATGTCGCCGATCAATACGCCGGGATAGCCAAGGGCATGGCGGCGAAATGGCAGCAGATGGCCATCGACGGCGATCACTACAAGCTGGCCTTTGACAAGCCCGGTACCTGGAGCCAGAAGTACAACCTGGTGTGGGACCAGATATTGGACTTCAACCTGTTTCCCGCGAAAGTTCGCGCAGACGGAGATGGCGTTTTACCTCAAGCACCTGAACCGCTTTGGGCTGCCCCTCGATAATCGCAAGGATTACACCAAACTCGACTGGGAGATCTGGACGGCGACGCTGACGGAGAAACCGGAGGACTGGACGGCGCTGCTCGATCCCATCGGCCACTGGATCAATGAGGGGCCCAGCCGCGTTCCACTGACGGACTGGTACGACACCGAAACCGGCAAGCAGGAGAGTTTTCAGGCCCGGTCCGTGGTGGGTGGGGTTTACATCAAGATGCTTGCGGACAAGGATCTTGCTGCAAAATGGCGCAATCACATTGAACCGTGACGGTTTATGGCTGCCGGAGCAGGCCTCATTCAAACGCCCGTAACATTCGTCTTGGAGAATGGGCATTGCAAGTCTAGAGGTGCAAGGGAGCGATTCGTGAAAAAGGCTTTAGCAGCGGTTGGTTTGTTCGCGTTGTCTCTGGGAGCGGCCCAGGCACAGAAGTTGACTGGGGCAGGCGCCACATTTCCCTACCCGATCTACTCGAAATGGTTTGCTGAGTACAGCGCGGCGCACCCCGGCGTCGAGATCAATTACCAGTCGATCGGCTCTGGCGGCGGCATCACCCAGGTGACCAAGGGTCTGGTGGACTTCGGCGCGCTCGGATATGCCGATGAGCGACCAGGCGCTCAAGGAATCTCCGATCAAGCTGGTTCACATTCCCACGGTGATGGGCGCGGTCGTGCCCATCTTCAACGTGCCCGGCGTGCAGGACATCAAGTTCAGCCCCGACGTGCTGGCGGACATCTACCTGGGCAAGATCGTCAATTGGAACGACGCCCGGATCGCCAAGGATAATGCCGGCGTCAAGCTGCCCGACCAGAAGATCATCGTCGTGCACCGTTCCGACGGCAGCGGAACCAGCTTCATCTTCACCGACTTCCTGAGCAAAGTCAGCAAGGATTGGGCGGATGGCCCCGGCAAGGGCACGTCGCTGAACTGGCCGGTGGGCGTAGGCGGCAAAGGCAATGAGGGCGTCGCCGGACTGGTGCGCCAGTTGCCGGGCGCGATCGGTTATGTCGAGCTGATCTATGCGCTGCAGAACAAGATTGCCTTCGGTGCGGTGAAGAACGCTGCGGGCAACTGGGTGAAGGCATCGATCGACGGCGTTACCGAGGCCGCGGCCAGCGTCAAGCAGATGCCGGCCGACTATCGCGTGTCCATCACCAATGCGCCGGGCGCCAATTCCTATCCAATCTCGAGCTTCACCTACCTGCTGATCCCGGTGAAGTCAGCCGATGCGACAAAGGGCAAGGTTCTCAAGGACATGCTGAGCTGGATTATCAAGTCGGGCGAAAGCGAAGCTTCGGCACTGTCCTACGCGCCTCTTCCGCAGGCCCTTGCGGACAAGGTGCTGAAGACGGTTTACTCCCTCCAGTAGAAGCGCTCTAGACACCAGCCCGGACGCTCCGCGAACCTGAGAAAGGCGCGGAACGCCCGGGCTTTTTGTTTGCTGTGCGCCGGCCAAGTCCGCGTATCACTCCGAAGGGCGGCCTCCGGCCACATCGACCGGGCGCCTCTGGGGCATACAATGATCTGCTTTGGAGAAACCATCTCCTCAAGGATCGATTTCATGCGGGTCTCCGCCGTCGCACGTCTTGCGCTTCTCTCCTGCCTGCCTCTGCTTCCGGCCATGGCTCAGTCCGCGAAAACTCCGTACGAATCGGTCGATCCGCTGATCGGAACAGCCGGAGGCGGAAACACGTTTCCAGGCGCAACGCTGCCCTTCGGCATGATGCAGTGGAGTCCCGACACCAACACCGATGCGTGGTATGACTACCACCAGAAGAGCATCTACGGTTTCAGCCTCACCCATGTAAGCGGCGCGGGCTGTCCGCTCTATGGCGACTTCGCGGTGCTGCCCACGACGGCTGAGCTTACGACAGAGCCCGGGCGCGAATTTCAGCCCGTACGCGGCGGCCTTCGATCATCACGGCGAGCAGGCGCAGCCCGGCTACTATGCGGTCACGTTGGCCAATGGCATTCGCGTGGAGATCACGGTGGCCGAACGCGCCGGGATTGCGCGATTCTTCTTTCCGGCCGGACGCGGATGCGCGGTTCCTTGTCAACGCGGGCAGCAGCGCCAACTCCATTGCCGGCAAGGACGACGATCCGCACGACTCACGACAGCTTTGGCAGATCACATCGAGGTCAAGGCGGACGGCAGCTTTTCGGGCTGGTCGAGCGCAGGCCGATTCTGCGGGTCCGATTCCTCGTACAAGATCTACGTCGCCGGGCGCTTCAATCAGAGGACCTCGCAGCACGGCCGTCTGGCAGGATGACGCGATTCCACGCTGGCGCACATTCGGCAGAGGGCAAGCACACGGGCGCGTGGCTCGATTTCGGCAAGCAGCACGAAGTGATGCTCAAGGTCGGTATGTCCTTTGTCAGCGAAGCCGGGGCGCTCGAGCAATCTCGAAAAGGAGATCCCGGGGTGGAACTTCGACGAGGTCCACAACAAGGCGCGCGCGACGTGGACGGCGCTGCTCGATCGGGCTGCGGTGGAAGGCGGCACGGCCGACCAGCGCACGATTTTCTACACGGGCTTCTATCACTCCTTCCTGTCGCCCAACCTGTTCAGCGACGAGGACGGGAACTACATCGGCTTCGACGGCAAGGTGCACTCTCTCGCCGGGTCGAAGCAGCAGGCGCAGTATGCCAACTTCTCCGACTGGGATATCTATCGCAATACCGTGCAGTTGCAGGCGCTATTTGATCCAGAACGTGAAGGCGACATGATGCAGTCGCTGGTCAACGATGCGGTGCAGAGCGGGTGGTATCCGCGCTGGCCGGCAGCCAACGACGTCACCTATGTCATGGGCGGCGATTCGCCGGTGGTGCTGCTGGCGTCTTCGTATGCCTTTGGGGCGCACAACTTCGATACCGAGACCGCGCTGAAGTACATGGTGAAGGCGGGATCGCAGCCGGGGAACGGGCCGCATCGTGGCGAGGAGCGGCCCTTTCTCGACCGACTATCTGAAGCTGGGTTATGCGCCCAACGAGAAGGATTCCATCTCCGCCTCGCGAACCCTCGAGTACGCCAGCGATGACTTCGCCATTGCGCAGTTTGCCCGCAGGCTGGGGAAAGAAGCCGAGTACCGGACGTTTCTGAAGCAGTCGGAGAACTGGAAGAATCTGCTCGATCCCGGAGACGAGCTGGATACGGCCGCGCAATTCCGATGGCAGCTGGCAGGCGGGATTCGATGCGGAGAAGTCGCTGCCCAAGCGGGCCAATGCGCCGGTTTCGACGGACCAGAATGGCTTTGAAGAAGGCAACACCTACCAGTACTCGTTCATGATTCCATTCGACTACCCGGCGCTGTTTGCGGCCATGGGCGGCGAGGCCCAAGTCGAGCCGCGCCTGGACAAGTTCTTTTCCGAAGCTGCGCTGCTGGGGCGAGCCCTGCTTCAACATGGAGAACGAGCCCGACTTCGTGACCCCCTACGCCTATGTATTTGCGGGCATGCCGTGGAAGACGCAGGACGTCATCTTCCGGATCGCGCGCGGACACATTCAAGACCACGCCGGAGGGCCTGCCGGGGAACGATGACCTCGGCGCGACTTCGGGAGTGTACGTGTGGAATGCGCTGGGCTTTTATCCGGCTGTGCCGGGGGTGGGGGGCATGGTGCTGGGAACGCCGATGTTCGACAAGGCGACGCTGCGGCTGGCCGGGAACCGGACGCTGGTCATCACGCGGCAGGGCGCCGGCATCTTCGTGGACGCGGTGACGCTGGACGGAAAGCCGTATTCGAATGCGTGGCTCCCGGTAGACAGGCTGCATTCGGGCGAGGTCCGGCTGGAGTTCAAGATGAGCCAGGAGCCCAACAAGCAGCGCGGAACCGCTGTGGCTGACCGGCCGCCGTCGTTCCGGTAGCGGGGAGCAAGAGCGCCGGTTTTAAGGTTCTTGCTATCCCACATCTCAGATACGAGATGTGGGGCACCCGGGTTTTTGCTGCGAGATAAGCTGGAAGCCGATGCCTCACAGCCTCTTCAGCCCTGCTCTCCGATGAGGCGGTCGATGAGCGGGATGAGTTGTTCGCCGGTGCGCGGGAGCACAAACGCGGAGGCACCGGCGTCCCAATCCAGCTTGAAGCTGGTGGAGAGGGCGGAGATCCAGATCTGGCGGACGGGGGTGTTGGGGGTGATCACGAATTTGACGGCCGGTTCTTCAAAGAGGACGTTCAGAACGCCGTTCTGCTCTTCCACCTCGAAGCCGGCGGCATCCTCTTCCTCACGCTCGATCAAATGTCTTTTCAGGGCGTCGAGAGCGGTCTCGGCCACGCGTCGAAATGCAAGCTCGTCCATCATGGCCCCAGTGTAGCAAGTCGGGAGCACCGCGCTGGCCGTGCCTCTTTCAATCTGTACTGTGAACTTTGCAGCGCGAATCAACCGCCAGGAACGGATCGCGCATCCCATGTGACAAGAGTCGCCGCCGCAGGCGTTGCGGCGGCTCGATGAGGTTCCGCGCGCACAGATCGCGGGCGCCGGTTCGCGGGAAGGGAGCACAGCCATGGCGGGCGGCGCGGCGGGCAGGGTTTGGCTTGCAACAGCTTCCCGGGTACCTCCCGCGTTTCATCGGATTTCTCAGGTTTTTCACCGAAATATTGCCGTTTGTTTACCCCGCCGACGCCATACTCGGGCCAGGTCTCTTCCTGAATTGCGATCCTCGTCTCGGGGTGGGCGCCGGATGCGTGTGATCTGGATACTGATGGGAATGATCCCGGCGGCGTCCGGGTCGGGTTTGGCTGCCGCGCCGCCACCCGAAGCGCCGGTTCAACTGATTCGCGAGGTGGCGTACAACGAGCTTCGCGACCATGACAGCCATGGGTACTGGCGCTACTGGGTCCGAAAACATGTGCAGAATGACACCCGGCTCGAAGAAGAGGTGGAGACAGCCGAGGGGCCGATCAAACAGCTGGTCGAGACCAACGGGCACCCCATCGATCCGCAGACCAGACAGGCAGAGCAGAACCGGCTCGAACGGCTGGTGAGTTCTCCGGCGCAGGAGGCGATACATCGCCAGGCCTATGTCGAAGATCAGAAACACATCGGGGTGATTCTCAAAATGCTGCCCGATGCTTTCCTGTTCCAGTACGTGGGCGAGGAGGGCGGCTGCCATCACTTACGCTATCAGCCCAACCCATCGTACTTCGCGCGAACCATCGAGGCCCATATCATCCACGCCATGAGCGGGGATGTGTGGATCGATGCACGCGCCAAGCGGCTGTCGCGGCTGGACGGCCACCTGGTCGACAATGTCGATTTTGGATTCGGGCTGATCGGGCGGCTGAACAAGGGCGGATGGTTTCGCATGCAGCGTGTGCCGGTCAGTGCGACGGAGTGGAAGACCGACCAGCTTGAGATCCACATGAGCGGCCATGCGGTGGTATTCAAGTCGTTTGATAAGGAAACCAGCGAGGTTCTGGGCGGCTTCGCTTCGGTCCCTGCCGGCATCAACCTGGCTCAGGGGATGAAGATCCTGGAGCAGACCGCGGTGGTTCCTGCCTCCGGGGATGCGGCGCACATCGCGCCGGTGTCGCTCACCGGTCGCTGATCCCTCCTGCGGAGCTTCCTTCGTCCCTCATCGGGCGGGACTCATCCCCTCTCCCGCCGTACTATGATTTTTTGTGGAGGAAGCACTCGATGAATTCCATGGACCGCCGCGATTTCCTCAAGGCCGCCACCACCGCCGCAGCCGTTGCCGCCACCAGCCAGATGCTGCACGCAGCGGGCAAGCCCGCGGAGACGGAAGGCATGATTTACCGCGCCCTGGGAAAGACGGGGGAGCGCGTTTCGGCGATTGGCCTGGGCGGGTATCACATCGGCAAGTCGTCCATCCCGGAGCAGGACGCAATTCAGCTCGTCCGGCAGGCGATCGACCGCGGCATCACCTTCATGGACAACTGCTGGGACTACAACAACGGGGTCAGCGAAGTACGCATGGGGAAGGCGCTGGCCGGCGGGTATCGCGACAAGGTCTTCCTGATGACCAAGATCGATGGTCGCACCAAAGAGGCGGCGGCACAGCAGATCGATGAGTCCCTAAGCAGGCTGCAGACCGATCACGTGGACCTGATGCAGTTCCATGAGGTGATTCGCCTCGAAGATCCGGACCGGATCTTTGCCGAGGGCGGCGCGATGGAGGCCATGCTGGCGGCGAAGCAGGCGGGCAAGGTGCGATTCATCGGCTTCACGGGACACAAGGACCCGTACGTGCACCTGCGCATGCTCGATGAGGCCCGGGCACACAACTTCCACTTTGACACGGTGCAAATGCCGCTGAACGTCATGGACGCGCATTTCCGCAGCTTTGGGCAGGAGGTGCTGCCGGTTCTGACCCGCGAAGGGATCGCTCCGCTGGGGATGAAATGCTTCGGGGATCATTTCATTCTCGACAGCAACACTGTGAAGCCGATCGAATGCCTGCACTATTGCCTGAATCTGCCCATCGCCGTGCAGATCACCGGTATCGACAAGCCGGAGATTCTCGACCAGGCGATCGAGGCGGCGCGCACATTCAAGCCGATGGCGCCGCCCGAAGTGGCGAGCCTGCTGGAGAGAACCAGGCCGGCGGCGGGGCAGGGAAAGTTCGAGTTGTACAAGACGACGAGCAACTTCGACGGAACGGCGCACAATCCGAAGGTGCTGGGATAATCCGGTGCGGCACAACGCCACCTCGAACGTATAGAATTCGCAGCGGCAGAGGGGCGCGCGGAAAGGCGGCATGTAGGCGCCGTCCCCCGTACACGCTTTGCGGGTAACGCCGAGGTCAAAACCGGGATGACATCAAAGAGCACATCGCGCAGGGATTTCATGAAAATGGCGGCGGCTGCGGGCGTCGCAGCACAAGCGGGACTGGGGAGCAGACTGGCGCCGGGCGAAGGCCTGAAGTGGCCAATCGGACTGCAGCTTTACACCGTGGGGTCGGACTTCGACCGCGATCCCATGGGAACGCTGCACACGGTGGCAGCCATCGGCTACAAGGAAGTTGAACTGTCGCCGATGTCGAAGGTGGCCCCCGCCGAGATCAAGAAGGGGCTTGCGGAGACGGGGCTCAAGAGCCCGTCAGGGCATCACCTGCTGCCCGATCTGATGAGCAACACCCAGGCGCGAATCGACACGGCAAAGGATCTGGGGCAGGAGTTCATGATTGTGACGGTGCCATGGGTTGCCGATCCGTCGCGGTTTCAGAGCAAATCGGGCAACCAGATGGAGATGTTCCGCGCCATGCTCAATGGGCTGACGCTGGATGACTGGAAGTGGAATGCCGATCAGTTCAATAAGGTCGGAGCGACGATCAAAAAGGCCGGATTGCAGCTTGGCTATCACAATCACAACTTCGATTTCAGGAAGATCGGCGACACCACGGGGTACGACGAGTTTCTTCGCCTCACCGACCCGGAACTGGTCTGCCTGGAACTGGATTGCGGCTGGATGACAGTGGCGGGTCTCGATCCGGTCAAGTACCTGGGAAAGTTTCCCCACCGGTACCGAATGCTGCACATCAAGGACTTCAAGAAGGGGTTTACGCCGACGACCACCCTGATGAGCGACGCCCCGGGAGCGCCGGTGCCGACGGAAGTGGGCCGCGGCGGAATCGACCAGGCACGAATACTGGCGGCGGCGCGCGGTGCAGACATTCGCAGCATTTTCGTCGAGCAGGAGCCACCCTTTAAGGAAATGCCGGCGCTGGAGGCAATCAAGGTCGATTACGACTATCTCAAAAGTGTGCCGGCTTAGCCGTGAACTGAAAATGCGGGATATCGGCCGCCACGGCGAAGTGATTCAGAGCAGGGCATCCCCTTTTGGGGGATTTAACCGGTTACAGCCAACTCGAAGGGGATAAAAGGAATCCTCTCTTATATGACAAAGAAAATTCAACTATCTGTATTGGCTCTCGGGGTGGCATTGTGCGGTTCTTCCATGGCGTTCAGCCAGCCCTTCACTCCCGGGCAGGATGGCGCAAAGCAAGACATGAAGGACGCTGGTCACGAGACCAAAAACGCCGCCAAGGACGCGGGGCACGGCGTCAAGCAAGGCACCAAAAAGGGCTACAACAAGACCAAGCACGGCACGAAGAAGGCCTGGCATAAGACCAAGAGCACCACCACCGGTGCGGTCAATGGCGCCAAGGAAGGCGCACACCAGCCTCAATAAGAGCCGCGACGCGATCGACCCACGGGGTTCCCACGTCGATGCGACAGCCGGACTAGAGGGGCTTTTCGGCCGGAAACGGTTCGACCGTGAGCGATCCGTCGCGCTGCTTCACAAGAATCTGCACTTTACCCTCGGCCTCATCGAGTTCCTTCTTGCAGGCGGCGGAGAGGCCGACTCCTTCTTCAAAGAGCTTGAGCGAGTCTTCCAGCGCCAGATCTCCCTTTTCCAGCTGATCTACGATGGATTCGAGCTTCTTGAGGGACTCTTCAAAGGTAGGCATGGGGGCAGGTCCGTGTCAGTACTGGGCTTATTGTATCCCCGTGAGGAGGGAATCCCGAAGCTCCAGGGCAGGGAAGAGGAAAGTGCATGCGCTTTGCAGTCATCTTTTTGCTGGTCATCTCTGGCTCGACTGGAGTAGCACAGCCGGATCTCTGGGCAGGAGTGAAGCCTCACTTCGATCTTCCCCACCTGACGCCTGCATCCCTCTCCGACTCTCGCCTAGCGGCCCTTCGAGGGCTGTTGCGCGAACACCGAAGATCTTTGGGATGGGATTGCGGCGGTCAGCAATTCGAAGCGATGCTGAAGGGCCTCATCATTGAATCGATTCCACTCTCGCGGAGTCATGAGGTAGTGCTGGCTGAGGCGGGTTCCGGATGCGCACGCGGCGGCCAGGGCTCGAACGGCGCCATGTGGCTGGTCCGCTTTGACGGGGATGCGCCGTTCCTTATGTCCACGCCGAAGGACGGTCTCAATGGCTGGCTGTTTTCCATTCAGGCGGAAGAAAGCCATGGCTACCATGACTTCATCCTGGGCTGGCACATGGGAGCCATGGAAGGCAGCCTGAACTACTTCCGCTTTGACGGCAAATCCTATCGGAATGTCGGCAGGGCCGGCTACCGTTCCGACGATGGCGACAACCTCAAAATCACCCCGTATGCGAAGTGATGTGGAGATCATCCCTGAACGGCGGTTGGTTCCGACGTGGACTGGGGCAGGACGCTGGCGATGACTTCGGCGGCGGCGGCGTAGCGGCCAAACGGCGCGCTGACCTGGACGCCCTGGACCATGGGGCGGACGGCTTCGAGCATCTCCTGCGCGATCAGGATGCCTTCGCGGCGGGCCGCATCGGGGGTGTCGGCCTGGGCCATGCGCAGCATGATTTCTTCGGGCATGGAGACGCGCAGGTCGTTCTTCATGAACTCGGCGTTGCGCAGGCTGGTGAGCGGCCAGATGCCGGCGATGACCGGGATGCGGTATCCCTCGATGCGCTTGAGGAAGTCTTCCAGCAGGCGCAGATCGAAGACCGGCTGGGTGATGGCGTACTCGGCACCCGCCTCCACTTTGTAGTTGAAGCGCTGCAGTTCGTGCTCGATGTCGGGGACGCCGGGATTGGCGGCGATGCCGATGGTGAAGTTGGTGCTGGCGCCGATGGAGTTGGCGCCGATGTCGAGTCCGTGATTCAGACGGCGCACGATGTTGACCAGGCCGATGGCGTCCACGTCGAAGACGGCCGTGGCGTCGGGATAATTGCCCAGCTTGGGCGGATCGCCGGTCAGGCAGAGAATGTTATGCAGGCCGATCGAGGAGGCGCCCAGCAGGTCCGACTGGATGCTGAGGATGTTGCGGTCGCGGCAGGTGTAGTGCAGCACCGTGTCGATGCCGGTGTGCTGCTGAATCTGGATGCAGAGGCTCTGCGCGCTCATGCGGGCCGAGGCGCGTGGCGAGTCCGGCACATTGATGGCGTGGACGCCGAGCTGGGCCAGCAGGCGCGCGCCTTCAATCTCCTTGGTGCAGTCGATGCCGCGCGGGGGCACGATCTCAACCATGCGTGACGAAGGTGCCCTGGTCGACCAGCGAGCCGATGCGGGAGCGCTGCGCGAGAGGCGCCGGCGGGGTTTCCGTTGACAGCGCGACGGCGACGCCGCTCTCGGCGATGCGGTCCTGGGCATCGATGGCGCGCATGGCCGAGCGCATGGCGCGAATGTGGTTGGGCGTGGTGCCGCAGCAGCCGCCGACAATCTGCGCTCCGGCCGCGATCGCCTTGCGCGCAAAGCTGGCCATGTACTCCGGCGAGCAGAGATAGATATTGCGGCCTTCGACGGCGCGAGGCAGGCCGGCATTGGGCATGGCCGCCAGGGGCAGCGTGGTGGCCCCGCGCATGGCCTCAATCGCGGTCAGCACCGTAGCAGGGCCGGAAGAGCAATTGACGCCGACGGCATCGGCGCCCCACTCGGTCAGCAAGCGCCGCGGCCTGCTGCGGCGACGAGCCATCGAGGCAGTTGCTTTCGTCGTCGACCGTGACCATGACCAGGACGGGCAGATCGGGCGCGGCCTCGCGGGCGGCCAGCAGCGCTTCGCGCGCCTCGTTCAGTGCCGGCATGGTTTCGATGATCAGCAGGTCGGCTCCGGCCGCGGCCAGCACCCGCATCTGTTCCACAAAGGCGGCGCGGGCTTCGTCGAGGCCGGTCTTGCCCAGGGGCTCAAGGCGGACGCCCAGGGGGCCGACGGATCCGGCGACCCAGCGCCTCGCCGGCCTGCTTTTCGCGGAGATGGGCCACGGCCTGGCGGGCCAGACGCACCCCGGCGGCATTGATCTCCGCCACCTTGCCGCGCCAGCCCGTGGCGCGCCAGCCGGAAGCGATTGGCGCCAAAGGTGTTGGTTTCGAGGATCTCGGCGCCGGCCTGCAGATACTCCTCGTGAACGGAGAGAATCAGCCCCGGGTCCGACAGGTTCAGCTCGTCGTAGCAGCGGTTGATGAAGATGCCGCGGGAGTAGAGCACAGTTCCCATGGCGCCGTCGGCCAGCACGGGCCGCTACCGAAGATGTCGGCCAGATCAGGCATTCTGTAGCCATGCTATCGCATCGGCGCATGGGCGGAGTTGCAGCTCGGCAACCCGGTCCGCCTGCGCCGGGCGACCGGGTTGCTTTGTTATACTTCGGGAGTCAAAAGCATTACTGGAACCGGGGTTGAAAACCGGCGTCCTGGGGGCGTTCCGCAGGAACGGCCGATCGCCATTCAGTTCGTTCACCGCGCCCGAGCGCCAAAATCGCGGCCCGCTCCGCGCTTTCCATCGAGGTAAGGGATTTTGAAGAAGAGCAGTCTTTGGTTGTGCGCCGCTGGGGCACTGGTAATCGCCGCTGCGCTGGCTGGTTGCGGCACCACCACCTATTTTGCAGGCCGTCCTCTGCCGCCCAGCGGACTCACCAACCGCGTTCTGATCGCCATCCAGAATCCCAGCGCCTTTACCAAGGGAGCGCTGCAGATCGTCGATGCGTATTACGACATTCGCTTCAGCTACAACAGCAAGGTGGGCAGCTTTTCCATCACCGGATTTTCGGGCGCTCTTCCGATCACCATTCAGAATATGCCGGAAGAAGAACTAGGCGCCGTTTACGGATCGGGCGACGGCAGCCTGACCACGATCAACTACGCCAAGGAGAGCTCCGGGGGCGCACAGTCGGGGTTGAACGGCCTGTCGTCGAGCATCTTTATCACGCGCAACCAGGAATACATCTTCGCCGCCAGCCAGTCCGCGCACGTGCTTACCGTGGTGGACAATATCAGCGGAAGCAGCTATTCGCTGAGTCTTCCCGGCGTCTACCGCGTCAGCGTGAATCCGGGCGGCTCGGCCGCGCTGGCCTTTGTGCAGAACTCGAACTACGTCTACTACCCGCGCAAGCTGACAGCGCCGCAGGGCATCTCCTATTCCGGCGGTCCGGGAAGCTGGCCCAAGGCCGCGGTGGATTGCGAGCCGCTCAACAATCCCGGTGGTGCCTGTTCCAGGCGCAGAGCCCGGACGCGACGGATTCCACGGGCAATTTCTACGGCGCTCCGCTGGCCTTTGACCGGCCGGTGAAGGCGGTGTTTTCCGCAGACGGCGGCACCGCGTATGTGCTCAACTGTGGACCCGAGTGCGGCGGAAACGCGTCGTCGGTCTCTCTGCTGCCGGTGAATCCGCTGATCTACCTGCTCGGCCAGCAGTCGGGCAATCTGCCCTCGACGGGGACGATCACCACCATTCCGGTTCCGGGTGGCGCCAGCAATGCACTGGTGGATTCGTCCACCATGTACGTGCTGGGCCAGCAACTGCAACCGGATGGCCTGTTCTCCGGAAACCTGACGGTGCTTAACCTCGCCAACAATACGGCGGGAAGCCCCGTTTCGGTCAGCGACGGAGCGCCGGGCGCCGTGACGCGCATGATTCTCGCGGACGATAATACGCTCTGGCTGGGCACCACCAAGTGCACCAACGGCGAGCGCTATGCCAAGGGTCTGCCCTATGGCTGCCTGACCATGTTCAACACTTCGACCAACACGGTAACCCTGATCGAACCGTACCTGGGCGATCTGACCGGCATTGCCGCCGTTACCAGCCTGCACAAGGTGTACGTCGCGCAGGGCGGCCAAGTGTACATCTACCACACCACCGATGGATCGGCGATCGACAACCAATACGTGACCGTCACCGGCACCGCGTATGACGTTGCGTACATGGACGCGCCCACCGACGGGGACAACACCGTCTACTGATCAGCATCCAACGGCGAAAATCCCATGCCTGAATCGGCCGCGCGCACGGAAAACGAGTTGGCAGCGGCGGATGTGCTGGCCATCGCCGCGCACCGCGACGACGTGGAACAGACCTGCGGCGGCACGCTGCTGCGCATGGCGGCGCGCGGGCTGCGCACCGCCATTCTCGACCTGACCCAGGGAGAAGCGGGGACGCGGGGCACCGCGGACGATCGGGCCCGCGAAGCCGAAGAAGCAGCGCGGCTCCTGGGTGTGGGCTGGCGCAGGGCGCTCGATCTGCCCGACGGGGCCATCCAGAACACCTACGAAAACCGCATCAAGATCGTGGGCGTGCTGCGGCAGCTTCGTCCCCGCGTGGTCATTCTGCCCTACTGGCAGGCGCGGCATCCCGATCACGCCATCGTGGCGCCGCTGGGGTATGAAGCCTGCTTCCTGTCCGGACTGGCGAAGATCGACACCGGCACCAGGCCGCACCGGCCATTCAAGATTGTGTATGCCAGCCTCTATGCCGATGTGCGTCCCAGCTTCATCGTGGACATCACGCCGTTCATCGAGCAGCGCCACGCAGCCCTGATGGCCTACCGTTCGCAGTATGCCAACCAGGATGCGGGTAGCGCGCTGTTTGTTCCCGAAGAAGAGATTCGCGAGCGGACGTTTGCCGAGGCGCGGCACTACGGGTTGCTGGCCGGGGTCAAGTATGGCGAGCCGTTTGTGCAGAAAGAAGTGGGGCTGGTCGACGACCTGACGCTGGTGCCGGTGCAGACGCTGTAGGGGCGATGAGTATTCCTGGGGGGTTTGTGATTTCCCACATCTGCGACAAAAGACAAAGGCGTCGCAGATATGGGGCACCCATGGTTGTGCTTCCCCAATGGTTCCCAAGCGCGCTCAGGCGAATTGGTTGAGGTTCATCCCCAGCTCGTAGTTTTCGCCGTGCGCGAGCAGGTCCTCCCATGTCACTTCGCGGCGCTCGAGGCCGGCCATGCGGCCCAGCATGCAGCTCAACGCCGTTTCGACGCCCGCGGCGATCTGGTTGTGGGTAGGCCCGGAAACGATGCTGGCGATGAAAGCGCGGTCCTTGTCGCGGTCGGCGAATTCCAGATTGTCGAGAAATGCCCCGTTGGCCGCGAACTGGCCTGATCCGGGCGCGGTGGCGCTGGTGTCCTTCCACTCCCAGGCCTGCGCTCCGGTGATGGCGATGGGGCCGGAATAAGGGACGGTGGCCGAGCCGCTCGATCCGAAGAACTTGAGGCCGGCATCGAATTTGTTGTCGGATCCGAACTGGGTTGAGGCAAAGGTAAAGTGCACGTCGCCGGGATAGGCGTAGTCCACTTCATAATTGTCCCAGCAGTCGCCCCAATGGGTGAGGATGTTGCGGCCGCCTGTGGCCGTTGCCTTGAGCGGGCGAGCACCGAGAAACCAGTTGCACAAGTCGATGATATGGATGTTCTGCTCGACCAGGATGTCGCCGGAGAGAGCGCGGTCCCACAACCAATTGCGCAGGCGATACTCGTCGGGACCTTCGCCTTCGCGCTTTTTCTCCGTCGATGCGGGGGCGTTGTAGTTGCCGGCGATGGTGGCGATCTTGCCCAGCGCTCCGCCCTGGACCCTTTCGTGAATGGCCGCGATGGGCGGGGCCATGCGGCACTGGAAACCGACATCGACGCTCTGCGCAGGCTTGACGCGCTTGGCGATCTCGAGAGCCTGCTTTGCCTGGCGGACGTCGATACCCATCGGCTTTTCGCAATAGACGTGCTTGCCCGAGGCGACCGCGGCTTCAAGATGCTGTACATGGAAAAACGGCGGCGTGGCGATATGGACCATGTCCACGTCTTTGCGACGCGGCCAGTTGCTCGAAGGCGTGGGGGCCGTGAAATGTCAGTTTGGCGTCGACGGGCGCGCGGCCGAGGCTGGCGTTCAGCTTGTCGAAGTGATCCTTGCCGGCAGCCAGGTTGTCGGGGAAGATGTCGGCCAGGGCGACGACCTGTGCCGTTGTGTTCTTCGAAAACGAGGTCGCCACGGAGGTGCCGCGGTTGCCGCAGCCCAGCAGGCCGTGGCGCACAGCCGAGTTCGCCTGGTAGCCGAAAGCGGTGCGCGCCTTGAGCAGCATCATGCCGGTAACAGCAGAGCCAGTCTGGATGAATTGACGACGGTTCATGGTATCTCGTCCCTTTGTGAGCGGTTTTCGTTGGCTTGACTCTGGTGCGGCGATGGGCTGAACTCCTGCGAGAGCCTGAGTCAGGCAAGCACTTCGTTCAAGACTCGTTCGAGGTAGAGCTTTTCGTTCTTGACGTCTTCGATCTGCTGCGGCCCGGAGGTTTCGCGTTCGATGGTCACCGCGCCGGTGTAACCCAGCCGATGGAGCTTCGTGAATACGGCCTTGAAGTCGACCAGGCCCTTGCCGATCAGCACCTCTTCGCCGAGTTGGCTGGGGTCGGTGGGCCAGCGCCCGTCCTTGGCGTGAATGCTGCGCACATGCGGGCCCAGGATATCGACCGCATCGACGGGATTGGCCTTGCCGTAGAGGATCAGGTTGGCAGTGTCGAGCCCGACGCCGAGGTTGGGCAACGCGACGTCGCGAATCATGCGCGACATGGTGGTCGGCGTCTCCTGGCCTGTCTCCATGAGGAAGGACTGGCCGTTGTCGTGGCAATGCTGCGCTACGCTGCGAATGGCCTCCACTGCGCCGGGATAGAGCGGATCGCCAGGATCTTCAGGAATGAATCCGCAATGTGTCTGGACCTGCCCAATGCCGACAAGCTTGGCAAAATCCGAAACCTGGCGCAGGGCGTCTTCGCGGGCGGCGCGCGTGGCGGGAGGGACGAGGCCGATGGTGGCCGGCCCGCGCAGGAAGTTCCACTCCAATGGCGGCGGCCCGACGACCTCGACCGTAGTGGCGATCACTTCGTAGCGATTGAGCAGGTCTTTCATCTGGGTCGCGAGCTGCGGTGTGAAGCTGCCGATGTAGCCGTCGAGGGATAAAAAGCAATTAGAGAAGCCGAGGTCATGGACGCGCTTGATGGTGGCCTCGGGCGCGCCGAAGGGGCTGACGAGCAGGCCGAGGGCCATGGGCTTCAGCTGCGACGATTCGGCATAGGCTCGCGCTGCGGGTGTGGGGAGAGCTTGGGCGAGCATCGCGGCAGATGCGGCACTGAGAAACGTACGGCGGTCCATGACGGTTCCTTTCTCCGGGATGCAAAGATTACTGGTAACGAACGGCGTCCCCATCTTTTCACCCGGGCGCGCCAGATGCCAAATCCGGGACGTCTTTGTCGAGGAGATTTCAACAGACGCCGGACACAGCGAAGCGGCCCATCCTCCCACAAGGAATGGACCGCTTCGACTGCATTCCGGACTTGAGACCTTTCCCGCCGGAAATCTGTTGGTCGCGCCGCCTAAAGCGTGCGCTTGAACAGCGGGGTGGCGATCAGCAACGTGCCGATACCGAAGACAAACAGGAACAGCAGGTCGTGCTCGATGGCGACGAATCCACCATCTTTGAGCAGGATCGCTTTGAATCCGTGGATGGCGTAGGTGAACGGATCGACGATGGCGATGGCGCGCAGCCAGGGGGGAAATGCCGCAATGGGATAGATGGCGCCGGAGGGAAAGAACAGCAGCGTGTTGAGGACGCCGAACATGGCGCGGGGCACCAGCGGATCGTCGACGCGCACCATCATGAGGAACATCATGCCGTTGAAGGCGATCGAGGTGCCAAGGATGAGCAGCAGAAGATTGAACAGCGCATCGGGATGGAAGATGACGCCGAGGCCGGCCATCAGCGAGCCGATCACGGTGAGCGAGATGCCCGCGAGCACCGCCTTGATGGCTCCGGCGATGTTGAGGCCCATGACCAGTTCGAGCTTGCTGATGGGCGTCACCAGGTAGCCCTCGTGCACGCCGCGGGCCTTGTCGTCGATGTAGAGCATGCCGCCGCCGATCATGACCGAGATGTACATGGCGAGGGCGATCGATCCCGAGAGCAGGTACTTCATGTACTCGACGTAGGGATAGAGCTCGACGATCTGCAGGGCGATGGTCTTGACGAGGCGATCGGAGATGACGGGCTGATTGAGCGCATCGACGAGCGACTGCATCTCGCTCTCGATGCTGCTGCTCATGAACTGGTCGGAGTTATCGACGACCAGGCCCAGCTTGGGCGCGTCCTGGGCGTAGACGCGGCGCGAGTACTGGGCAGGGATGATGACGGCGGCATCGACCTTGCCGGTGCGCACGTCTTCGCGGGCCTGCTTTTCATCGTTGTAGTCGATGGTCTTGAAGGTGGCGATGTTGGCGGCGACCGAGTCGAAGGCTTCGCGGACCTTGACCGCCTGCGGCCCGTGATCGTAATCGACAACAGCGACGCGTGCGCCGCGGACCTTGCCGCCGAAGGCGTTGCCGAGGATGACCAGCTGCACCAGGGGCAGCATCATCGACATGATCATCAGTACCGGCGAGCGGAAGAACTTGCGCATCTCGCGCTCGATGATGGCAAACATTCTGTTCATGGCTGCACTCCCGGCCGCGGGGGCATGACGAAGTTGAGGGCTTTGACCTGCTCATCGCGAAGCTGGCGGCCGGTGTAGTGGACAAAGACATCGTCGAGGGAGGTGTTCTGCACGCTGAGGGAGGTGAGTTGTTCGCCGAGCGACGCAGCCATCTCCACCAGCTGCGTGGTGGTCTGCGAGCCGTTGGATGTGAGCACGCGATACACGCCGGCGGATTGCGACTGCACCTCGGTGACGCCGGGCAGAGCTTCGAGGCGCGCCTTCCACTGATCGTGTTCGCGATCGAACTGCACTTCGACGACGTTGGAGCCGGGCACGCTCTGCTTCAGCTCGACCGGCGTGCCGAGGGCGACGAGCGTTCCGTGGTCCACGATGGCGATGCGGTCGCACAGCCGGTCCGCCTCTTCCATGTAGTGGGTGGTGAGCAGCATGGTGAGGTTGCGCGACTTCTTCAGGTTGTTGAGCATCTCCCACACCGCGATGCGCGAGACGGGATCGAGGCCGGTGGTGGGCTCGTCGAGAAAGAAGATGCGCGGGTCGTGCACCAGCCCGCGCGCAATCTCAAGCCGCCGCCGCATGCCGCCGGAGAGGGTCTTGGTCTGCGCGCCGCGCCACTTGGTCAGGTCGACGGCTTCCAGCACTTCGGCAATGTTCTTTTCGCGCTGCGCGCGGGGCACGCTGTAAAGCTTGGCGTAGATGCTGAGGTTCTCTTCGACGGTAAGGTCCTGGTCGCTGGTGAGCGCCTGGGGAATGACGCCGATCATGTTGCGGACCGCGTTGGGTTCCTTGCTCACATCGTGCCCGGCGACCAGGGCGCGGCCCGATGTGACCGGAATGAGCGTGGTCATCATGCGGATGAGGGTGCTCTTTCCCGCCCCGTTGGGTCCGAGCAGGCCGAAGATTTCGCCATCGGCGACTTCGAAGCTGACGCCCTTGACGGCTTCGAAATCGCCATAGCGCTTGACGATGTTTTCGACCGCAATCGCCGGGTGGGCCTGCGCGGCCGGCGAATCCCGCCAGAGATTGCTGGGAAACGGTCGATTTGTTGGCCGGGCTGGTCATGGCTTCACCAGTTTGCCTTCGGGATGTAGACGTCGGCGGTCATGCCGGGAACGAAGCGTTCGCCGGGGTTGGGGATGAGCAGCTTGAGCTGCACCGTCTTGATGTCGCGCTTGCGGCCGCCGTTGATGTCGCGCTGGGTCGCAAAATCCGCCAGCGCGGCCTTGGAGATTACCTTGCCCTCGACGGTAGCGCCGCTGGGCATCACCACGCGCAGGTTGTCGCCGAGCTGGACCGCGTCGGCCTGGGTTTCCGGCAAAGGCGCATAGACCCATGTCTGGGTGAGGTCCATGATGGTCACGATGGGAGTGCCGGCGCCTACGACTTCGCCCTGGCGGGCGGCCCACACGTTGACCTTGCCGTCAATGGGAGAGAACACCTTCGAATAGCCCAGTTGCACATCGGCCTGGTCGGCCAGGGCCCGAGCGTTTTGCAGCTGTCCCCGGGTGGATGCCACGGTGCGCGCGGCAACATCGGTCTGCAGTTCGTGGGCATGAGCCTGGCGCAGGGAGGCTTCCGCGGCAGCCACGTTTTCCTTGGCGGTTTCGACGGCGGCCTGGTTGGCCTGCAGACTGGTCTCTGCTTCATCGCTGGATTGCGCGCTCATGATGCCCTGTTTGGCCAGCGCCACGGTGCGGCGCGTGTCGGCCTGCTGATGGTCGAGTTGCGCCTGGGCCTGCGCCAGGGCCGCCTTGGCGGCGCGTACCTGGGCCTCGGCATTGATCGCGGCGCTGGAGGTTTCGCCGCGCGTCTGGCGCTCGGTCTCTTCGGTCTCGTTGAGCTTCGATCGCTGGCTGGCGACCGTAGCCTCGGCGGCCTGGTATGCGGCCGCAAGGTCGTTGCTTTCGATTACGGCGATCAGTTGCCCGGCCTTGACATCCTGCCCCTCTTCGACGGTCAGGGTCTGGATGCGGCCCGGTATTTTGGAGCTGACCTCCACCTCATTGGCGTCCACGGTGCCGATCAGGTGTAGATCGCCCGAGGGCCTGGCCGTCAAAAGGTACCAGACCAGCGATCCCACCATGAGCAGCCCCAGGATCATGAAAACTCGATTACGCGCGTTCACAGATTTCCCCCTTGCTTGAACCGATCGCCGCCAATCTCCGGCATGGGCGTATCGGCATACACGCGCGCCGCTATCGCTGCGCCGTGTTTTCGATCTTGAAAGAGGGCCAGCCCCAGAAAATCGAGGATGGCCTTGCGGCGGGTCGCCAGGGCTTCCGGGGTGAACGGCTCCTGGGCCAGAAGGAGGCGCCAGACCGGCGCGCTCAGGAAATAGAAGACGTTGGCGCCCAGGGAGGCGAGCTGGATCTGCATCCAGTCGGCGTCAATCAGTTCGCCGGAGGCGATCCCTTCCCGCACCATGGAGCGGTACATGATCAGTATGGGCTCGAAGACTTTTTTGACCAGCACCGGCATAGCGCCGGATTCCCCCTTGTGCAGGCGGATCATCTCCTGCTGCATGAGAGTCTGAAATTCCTGCTGCCCGAGGATGCGGTCAAAGTGGGCCAGGGCGGAGCGCAGGATGCGTTCGCCGGCGGTGCCTTCGCGCAGGAAAACCGCCATGGAGCTGTCGCGCACCCGGCCCGCAATCATCTCCAGGGCGGCGAGATACAGCTTTTCCTTGCTGTCGAAGTAATAGTAAAGAAGGGCCTTGTTGACGCCCGCAGCGGCGGCGATGGCCTCGGTGCGAGCCCCCGCCAGGCCGTGGGCGCTGAATTCCCGCAGCGCTGCGTCCAGGATGCGTCCGCGGGTTTCTGCGGAACGATCGGAGGGCGAGGAGGTGGGTTTGGCGTTCATAATTAACTAACTGGTTAGTAAATTACACCCGCCGAGCTGTGGCTGCAAGTGAATTTTCGTGATTTTGGACGGGGAAGGAGAGGCGGGCTTTGAAGCAGTGCGGCGGATATCAGGCGAAGAAACTGATTTTGCTCGCGGGGGCGATCTCCGGACTGGCCACGCCGGGCTGGTCTATCTCCTCCGCCCGGTCCTCTTCTTCGTCTTCGAGGCCGCGGGCGGCCTTCTGATTCGCGGGGGAGTAGTCATCGTCCGCGGATTCGCCGAGGTACTCGACCTCGAAGACGCGGGATAGGTCGGGCGCTGAGCCGGACCGCTTGATGATGGGCACGGGCTGAATGCCGGTAATCGGACCAATCTCCATGGCTCGCTCCCCGCTGCAAGACATCGGTAAAGCTTTGATCGGCCAAGATCGCTGGGAACTTTAGCGCGGACCCCCATTTGGCATGGTCAGGTTGGAGTTTGCGGGCTCTGGAGTTCGCGCCTATTTTGGCTTGTGCCCGGGCTCCGTTTCGGCTCTTTGTGCTCGTCCTTTGGCCAGCCGCGCCAGGATGGCGATCTCGCGCAGGACCTGCTTCAGCGGGCGGGCCGGAGTTCCCCAGAGGACGGTGCCGGGCTTGAGGCCCTCGTTGGTGACGGTCTTGCCGCTCAACACCCCGGCCTGTCCGCCGAGAATCACACCCGGGCCCACGTGGGCGTGGTCGCCGATGCCCACCTGCCCGGCGATGACCGCGCCTTTGCCGACGGTGCTGGAGCCGGAGATGCCGGTCAGCGCGACCAGAATCACGTCTTCTCCGATGTCGCAGTTGTGGCCGATGTGAACGAGGTTGTCGATCTTGGCACCGCGGCGGATGCGGGTCTCGTCGAGCGCGCCGCGATCGATGGTGGAGTTGGCGCCGACCTCGACGTCATCTTCGAGCACCAGCGTCCCCTGCTGCGGGAATTGGGTGTACGCCCCGGTGGTGGAGTCGCGCACGTAGCCGAATCCGTCGGCGCCGAGCACCGCGCCGGCGTGAACCACGACCCGGTCACCAAGGGTGGTGCCGGGATAAAGCACGGCGCGGGGATAAATATGGCAGTCTTTCCCGATGCGGACACCGGACCCGATCACCGCGCCGGCGCCGATGCGGGTTCCGCTGCCGATGCGGGCGTCGTCGTCGATCACGGCGCAGGCGCCGATGGTGATGTTTTCGCCCAGGTCGAGATTTCGGCCGAGAACGGCGGATGGATGGGGGTGGCCGGCGAAGGCAGTTGCGTGGAGCGTTTTGGCGGCGCGGGCAAACCAGAGACGGGGCTGCGGCGCTTCAATGACGCACCGGCCTGAGGGATATGACTCAAGCAGGCCCGGACGCAAAACGACGGCTCCAGCGCTGCTCGCCAGGGCGTGCCCGGCAGACGCGAGGTCTTCGGCAAAGACCAGGTCAGTCGCGGAGGCGTTCTTCGGGGAAGAAACGCCGGTGATGGAGTGGTCTTCCTCACCCTGCGCGAGTCGGCCGCCAAGGGTTGCGATCAGGTCACGCAGTTTCATCGGCCGCTCCGGGGACTCAAAAGCAATCGCAAATTCTTCGAATGCGTGACGTTTCGCTCAGGATCACATCGGTGTCTCATCGATAACCCTCGGAGGCAAATCCAAACGTACAACCCCTTGTCGCGGCTCACGGATAAAGCGCGGACTGACCGTGAGGGCGGGTCTTCCAGCGGCGGTGAATCCAGAGCCACTGGTCAGGATAACGGCGAATCCAGGACTCAAGCACATCGTTGCATTGCTGGGTGGCGGACACGATGTCCGCCTCGTGGTCGCTGGTATGCGCAAGGACGAGCTCGGGGCCGAAATGTAGCACATACTGGCCATCGGCAGGCTCCCACAACAAAAATCCCGGCACCACGGCCGCACCGGTCTTGAGGGCCACGCGGGCCAAGCCGGACGCGGTGCAGGCTTCGATACCGAAGAACCGCACGAAGACGCCCTGTGGCGGGGTCATGTTGGTGTCCATGAGGATGCCAACGGTCTGGCCGGCGCGCATGGCGGTCAGCAGGCCGCGGGCAAAGTCGTCCTTGTGCAACACGCGGTTGCCGTGCAGGCAGCGGATGCCGTTGACATACTCGTCGAGCCGGCGATTGTCGAGGCGGCGGATGACCATGCCCATGGGGTGGCCCATCAGGGAGTGATAGAAGCTGGAAAGCTCCCATGCGCCGAGATGGCCGGTGAGCACCAGGACGCCCCTTCCGCGTGCCTGGGCGGCCAGGAAGTGCTCCAGCCCCTCGGTGCGGATCCAGCCCTGGGTATTCCTGACGGTGTAGCGGGGCATGCGGCAGAACTCGACCAGCTGCCAGCCGAGGTTGCGAAAGACGCCGCGCAGGATGCGGGTGCGCTCCATTATGGGAAGCTCGGGCAGCGCCAGGGCGAGATTGCGCTCTCCGACTCGGCGCAGCCGGCCCAGAACCAGGTACAAGGTGAGGGTGAGCACACCGACAACGGGACGCGCCAGCCAGCGAGGCAAGCGGCCCAGGGCGCGCGCCACGGCCAGCACCGCCCAGTATTCGATCCTCTCCTGCATTTTCAATGGCAAAGGATCAGTTTACTTGGTCTCGTGGAGACAGCGGTGATTGGCGAAGGATGGGTTCCCACTCCTTTCCGCGGGGAGGCCTGCGGAGAGGAGTGGCCAGGGAGCCTGGTTCTGGAGGGCTATTGATCGTGCTGCCTGGCTTCGATGAAGTAGTGGGCCACGTCCTTGACGAAGGCCACCGAACCGGGAGGCGGTTCGACATCCCCCTTGAGGATGGACTGGAAGCTGTGGGCATGGCCGTAGTAGAGTTCCGTGTCTTCAAGGTTCTGGCTGACCACGGTGCCATCGAGATCGATGCCCGCGAACAGGCCCTTGCTGCGCGAGTAGGTGAGCAGTTCAGCATTCATGCGCCAGTCGGTGGCCGCCTGGCTGTTGCGGCCGACCGGACCGGCCGAGGCTGCAGCGTCGCCGCCGATCTTGAACTTGCTCTTGAGCAGGTCCTGAAAGCCGTGGTCATTGACGGCCACCAGGACGAGGTCGGTGGACTGGCCGCCGATCTGCAATCCCCACGACCCGCCGGCCATGCGGATAAATACGGGCGCACTCCAGCCGTGGCCGGTGCGGCAGGTTACCACTCCCTGGCCGTACTGGGCGCCGAAGACAAAAGCGCCCTTGATCAGGCCGGGGACGACTCCGACACAGGTGGCCTGCTGGAGAATATTCATGGGGATGCTGCGGTCCTGGGCCGACATCACCTGGTCAAGCACAGTCTTGGCGGCATCGATGCGGTCTTGCAGATCGTCGCGCGAGGAGGCTGCGAAGGCAGCGCCTGTGATCAGGAAACACAGGCAGAGGGAAGCAAACGTCTTCTTCATATTCCGGATCCTTTCCATTCCGCGGTAATTCCGTCGCGGGTTCGTTGCATCTTTGACGATAAAGCGGGCAAAGGCTTGCCGGCATCGTTCACGAGGCCCTGAATGAGAACTTCGGGGAAGGCCCCAGGCATCAGCCTACCGCATTCAACCATGCAGAACGCATAACTCGCGCCCAACGGAACCTTGCCCGGCACTACGGCACGCCGCGCAGCAGCATTTGACGGAGAGGGCTAATTCACCTGGGAAGGGAGAAAACTGAGAGGGAAGGGTAGATCGGGGCGGGGAAGTAAAAAAAGAGGAGTTCCCTGGCATCATGCGAACATGTCGCGAGGGAACTCCTTTCCCCAGATCTGCGTTGTTTCTGTAACCATTCTGGACAAAGACCGTATAGGTAACAAGAGTACGAAGGGTCAGTGGATTTTAGTAACCTATTTATGCGATCTAAGGTAATATCAAGATGCATACCCTCAACCGGATCGCTCCTGGCCGCTCTCGACTCTGGATTTTGGCAGGCGGGACTGACGATTCAAGGCCTTGATTGACAGTTCAATCCGATTTTCGGCGCCGGTTTTGCGCATCAGGCGTCCGACGTGTGCCTTGACCGTACGCTCCTCGATTCCCAGCTGCCGCGCGATTTCGCGATTGGATTGGGCGAGAAGGATGAGTTCGAGCACCTGGCGTTCTCGGTCGGTCAACTGCAGATGACCCATCGCTGCCGGATTTTCGGGCATACCGAGCAGGCGGTCGATGAGTTTGGAAAGCAGGCGGCGGGGGGCCCAGATAGAACCGCTCACCACCACTTCAATGGCCTGGCGAACGGTCTGAGGTCCCGCCGAGGAGGCAAGGTAAGCCCTGGCACCGGCGGTAATGGCGTCCAGTATAAGCTCCTCGTGCAGCTTCGGGGCCGATCACGATCTGGCGGATTCCAGGCCGAACCCGGCGCACTTCTTCGAGAGTCCTGAGCCCCTCCTCAGAGGAGTTGAGATCGACGACCAGGTAATCCACGTCGGGGTTGGAGAGCAATTCCTGCAGCGTGCCGATGACCGGCAGCAGCGGAGGGAGTCCGGGGGCTGGATCGTGCTCGAAGATGACGCGCAACCCCTCCAGGCGGATCGGTTCGCCGGCAATCAGGCCGATGCGAATGCCTTGCGGATTGGGATTCGATGACAACGTGTAACTCCCGGGCCGAAGATGTGTGGGGATCGGACCCGTGTAACTGGCAGGTGTCCTGGTGCACGTGCGGCTCAGCCATGGAAGCAGGGCGGCCGGGGGGACCGGGAACATTGCCCTTTTAGAGTTTAGGAAGGACAATGCCCTGTTGATTCTGATACTTGCCCTTGCGATCCGCGTAGCTGATTTCGCAGGGCTCTTCGCCGCGGAAGAACAGAATCTGGCAGAGGCCTTCATTGGCGTACACCTTCGCCGGCAGGGGGGTGGTGTTGGAGATTTCGAGGGTGACGAAACCTTCCCACTCCGGCTCGAAGGGCGTCACATTCACGATGATGCCACAGCGGGCATAGGTCGACTTGCCCACGCAGATGGTGAGGGTGTCGCGAGGAATGCGGAAGTATTCGATGGACCGTGCCAGGGCAAAGGAGTTGGGCGGAATGATGACCGAGGGCGCCTGCACGGAGACAAAAGAGCGCTCGTCAAAGGCCTTGGGGTCGATGATGGCGCTGTTGACATTGGTGAAGATCTTGAACTCGTCGGAGACGCGCAGATCGTAGCCATACGAAGACAGGCCGTAGGAGATGACGCCCTCGCGCACCTGCTTTTCGCTGAAAGGCTCGATCATCCGGTGCTTCAGCGCCTGCTCCCGTATCCAACGATCACTCTGAATCGACATGCGTCTCCTGTTCCGGGCTTCCCGGTATCCGGCCTGGGTGCGGCCGGGCTGCTTTTACGGCTCGAAACCCTTATCTTACGGGAGGGCTCCGAGCCATGACAACGATCGCGGATGGATGACGGGTGCAAAGGGTTGCGCCTCCGGGACCCGTTTTCGACTCCGCCCAAAATTGCCCATGCACTCGAACTCGGATATTTCACAATCAGCGCAAAACCTGTAGCATCATTACGGTAGGGCGAAGTTGACTTCTTAAATCGTGCCAGCGAGGTTCCCCTTTGATTAAGCAGGACATCGTCCATCATGTAATCGAGCGCACAGGTTTGCCGCGAACCAAGGCCGAAGCAGCGGTCGATACGGTCTTCGAGGGTCTCAAGGAGGCTCTGACCGCCGGAGAACGCATCGAACTGCGCGGGTTTGGCGTGTTCAGCGTGCGCGCCCGCAAAACCGGGATTGGCCGGAATCCCCGCACAGGGACCGAGGTCAGCATCACTCCGGGAAAGGCAGTTCGCTTCAAACCGGGTAAGGAACTGCACGCCCTGGAGGGCGAAAGCCTCAACGGAAAGTAGACTTTTGCGGCGGTTGCGGAGGCGGATTGAGCCCGTCCCTCCGGCCGGCTGGTTGAGTGTACCCACTTCGGGTACCGCCGGGGAGGGTCAGGCCTGTGGGATGCGACCCCCTCACATCAGGCGTTGGGCATCCACATCCACAACCAGGTTGCGACGAGGCACGCCGGCGGAGTCGGCGTGTGCCAGCATGCCTCGCAGCGCGCCGTTAAGCGCCTTCCGTGAGCCAGCCTTGAGAATCAGGTGGAAGCGGTAGACGCCCTTGATGCGGGCGACAGGCGCGGTGCAGGGGCCCAGGACGCGGATGCCTTCCGGGGCGGTCTTCTGGAACCATTTACCCAATTCGCCGGACCAGCCCGCTGCTTCTTCCAGCCTCGGCGAATGCACCAGGACGTTGGCCAGCAGGCCAAATGGCGGATAGTGCATCCAGCGCCGATATTTCAACTCCCTTTCAACGAAGGCCATGTAGTCGTGCTTGCCGGCGGCGACGATGGCGTAGTGGTCGGGATAGTAGGTCTGCACCACGACCCGGCCGGGGAGTTCGACCGCGTCCGGCGCGGCCTGAGACCTGCGTCATGAGTTGAAAGACGCGTTCGGCGGCGCGGAAATCCGGCATGGAAAGGGCATGATCGCAACCCACCACGCCCACCAGCGTGACGCCGTGGATGTCGTGGCCTTTGGCGATCATCTGGGTGCCGACGAGCAGATTGATCTCTCCGGAATGAAGCCGGGCCAGCAGGCGTTCCAGGTCGTATCGGCCGCGCACGGTGTCGCGGTCCATGCGGCCGATGCGGGCAGCGGGGAAGATCTCGGCGAGACGTTCTTCGCCCTGTTCCGACCCGGCGCCGAGGTAGTACATGTGTTCGCTGTCGCACTTGGGGCAGCGGGCCGGGACGGTGCGCCGATAGCCGCAGTAGTGGCATTCGAGGCGCTGGCCTTCGGGGGCGATGTCGGATTCCTGCGCCGGGGGCTTGTGGTGAGTCAGGGCGATGGCGCAGTTCTGGCACTCGAGCTTGGCCCCGCAGGCGCGGCAAAGCACGGCAAAGGAGTAGCCGCGCCGGTTGAGCAGGATGAGCGCCTGTTCGCCGCGATCGAGGGCGGCCTGGGTCTGCTCGACGAGGGCGCGGGAGAAGAGTTGTTCTTTGCCGGTTTGCTGGAACTCGGCGCGCATGTCGATGAGTTCGACTTCGGGCAGGGGGCGGTTCATTACTCGTTCGCGCATCTGGATGCGGGTATATTTGCCGGCCGCGGAGTTTTGCCAGCTTTCCAGCGAGGGAGTGGCCGAGCCCAGCACCACCACGGCGCCGCATAGCTTGGCGCGCATGACGGCGACGTCGCGGGCGTTGTAGCGCGGAGTCTCTTCCTGCTTGTAGCTCTGGTCGTGTTCTTCATCGACGAGAACGAGACCGAGATTGGGCACGGGCGCGAAGATGGCGGAGCGGGTGCCGACGACGATGGGCGCTTCGCCGCGCCGGATGCGCCGCCACTGCTCACTGCGCTCCCCGGGCGTGAGAGCGGAGTGGAGCAGCGCCACCTTGGCGCCGAATGCGGAGTCAAGCAGGCCGGCGGTCTGGGGCGTGAGTCCGATCTCGGGAACGAGCAGGATCGACGCCAGTCCGCGATCGAGCGCGCGCTGCATGGCGGCGAGATAAACAGCGGTCTTGCCGGACCCTGTAACTCCATGCAGGAGGAATGCGTGAAAGCTCCCCAGTGCGGAGGCGAGAGAAGCCAGCGCTTCCGTTTGCGGTTCGTTGAGGCGCAGAGGGGAAGTGGCGCCCTCGATACCTCCGAGGCGGAAGGCGGCGGGGCGCTCGTCGATGCGCACCAGGCCGCGGCGCACCAGCGTCTGCAGCGTGGACGAGGGCAGGTCTTTGCGGCGCAATGCTGCCAGTGGCAACTCGCCGCCGCAGGCCGCAAGTTCGGCGAGGATGGCCTGCTGATTGGGAGTGAGCGTCGGAAGGCGGGTCTCCGGTATCAACACAGCGAAACGCTCGGTGCGTCGGGCGTCGTGTTCGACAGCAGAGGTTTCGCGCGCGATCCACTTCCGGCGCAACAGCGATGCCAGCAGAGGAAGCGTGGCGGCCGTGGAGGCGCGCAGAGTGGAAACTTTGACCAGCTCTCCGGACGCAAGGCGCTCAAGCACGCGTCGCGCCAGATCGCCTTCTTCAGGCGACAGGGTGGACTTGCGTCGCTTGCCACCGTCCTCCGCAAGCAGGCGCAAGGATTTTGCGCTGTCGCCATCGTGAAGGCGCGCCAGAGCATCGCGGCCCAGATCGGTGATCCGGTATTGGACGGTGCGGCGAACTTCGGCCATCAGGGGAAGCATGCCGCGCAGCACCTCTCCCAAGGGGGCGAGATAGTACTGCGCCATCCACTCGCCTAGTTGCACCAGGTGGTCGCTGAGCAGAGGGCCGTCATCACTACCATGCGCGTCGTCCTGGCCATCGTTGTCCTGGTCCAGGACGGCTTCGAGTTCTCGCACTTCAAAATCGGCCGGGGCGGTGGAGCTGAGCGCGGTGACGATGCCGATGAGCTTCTCGTTGCGGAAGGGGGCGATCACGCGCGCGCCGCGGCGGGGCCGTTGCCCTTCGCGGATCGCGTAGGTGAAGGTGCGGTCCAGCGGCACCGGAAGCGCGACTTCGCAATAGGCAGGCATGAGAGGCAAGAACCAGTTTAGGGGATGGGGCGACTCGGCATCGATGGCGCTGGTCGGTGGGGAGTGCGGGTCTGTTTGAAGTGTGGCTGACGCTCGCGGCCGCCAAAGGTAACGTATGTTTTCCACATTATTTCGCAACAACTCACGGGATGTTGTGTTTTGCAAACTAACACCTCGGCAAAAGCAGCAACCGAAGTTGCACCGAGTGAAGGAGAAAGTCTCATGAAACGTCAACTGATGATTGTCGCCGCATCCACGTTGATGGCAGGCGCTCTTTTTGCACAATCAACCACGCAACCTGCTGATCCAAACAAGCCGGCAACGGTCAACCAACGCCGCGAAAATCAGCAGGACCGCATTGCCAATGGCGTTCAATCGGGCCAGTTGACCGCTGGAGAAACCAAAAACATCGAAACCCGCGAAGCGAATGTCAATCGCGAGGTCAAGGACGATCGCCAGGCAGACGGCGGCAAGCTCACCGCGGCAGAGCGCCGGCAAGTCAACCGGCAGCAGAACAACATGAGCAGGTCGATCTATGCTGACAAGCACAATGCCGCGCAACAGAACTACAAGGGAGAGGTTGGCGCGCGCCAGGAGAATCAGCAGGATCGCATCGCGCAGGGTATTCGCAGCGGGCAGATGACCGCGGGCGAGACGGCGCGGGCAGAGAACCGCCAGCAGGGAATCCACCAGCAGATTCATGCCGATCGCATCGCCAACGGCGGCAAGTTGACGGGTGCGGAGCGGCAACAGGTGAACACGCAGCAGAATAAGGCCAGCCGCCAGATTTATCGCGAGAAGCACAATGGGGCTAAACAGGCCAACTAGCTCTCGCCGCGGTGCGAGTTCACTGGGAGACGAGGCGGCGGGAGATGCACTGAAGCCGCCTCGCTTTTTTTTGTGAACCTTTGAGGGACTGGTCAGCGACTATTCGCGACGCGCCAGGAACTGATCCGTATCCGGCTTGACACAACCCGGAAGGTCCAGCTTCGAGTCCCGATGGTTTGCGCTACAATTCATTGCTGATGACACCCAAAGCGTCCACGCTCACCGCTCCCGACAAGAAAGCCTCTACTCCTTCCAATTCACGGCCAGCGAAAGGCCCTGTCACCCTTGCCGTCGACATCGGCGGCTCGGGACTAAAGGCCATGCGACTCGACGCCGAAGGCAAGCCCGTCAGCGAACGCGAGCGCGTGCCAACACCCGAAGTGCCGGCACCCAGGCAGGTTCTTGAATCACTTGAGCTGCTCCGCACCGCGTTGCCGGAGTTTGACCGCGTGTCAGTAGGATTTCCAGGGGTGATCAAGCATGGCACCACGTACACCGCGGTCAATCTGAACCCCGGATGGGTCGGCTTCGAGCTGCAAAAGGAACTGGAGAAACGGTGGAAGAAGCCGGTCAGGGTATGCAATGACGCCGCGGTGCAGGGCTATGGTGCCATTCAGGGCCAGGGCGTGGAAATGACACTTACGCTCGGCACCGGGATGGGTTCGGCGCTGTTCACGGATGGGCGGTTGTGCCCGGGGCTCGAGCTCGGCCATCATCCATGGAAAAAGCACACCTATGAGGATTACCTGGGACGGCGCGGCCTGGACAAGTACGGCAAGAAGGAGTGGAACAAGATGCTCGAGGAGGCCATTGCACAGACCTGCGCAACGTTCAACTGGGACCATCTTTACATCGGCGGCGGCAACACCAAGAAGATGGAATTCACGCCGGGCAAGAACGTGCACATCGTGTCGAATGAAACCGGCCTGCTGGGCGGCGTCGCGCTTTGGAAGGATGATGTGCTGAACGCGAAGAAGGGCTAGTAGCTGCGGCATCGCGGATAACCGCTGCCTCGCGGCCGCCACTCGCCGACCGCGACCGGGTCATGTCGAACTAGGCAAAAAATGCTGTACACTCGATGCGTGGCCGATTCGCCTCATCACGAGAGTTACGTCGAGATCTTCTGCTCCTACTCGCACAGTGACAAAGACAAGGTGCTCAAGAAGGAGTTTGATACTTCTATGCGGCCGTACGTCCGCAAGAAATTGCTCCAAGTCTGGCATGACGGACGGATTGGAGCAGGAGATGAGTGGGCGGCCGACATTGACCAGCACCTCGTGAGTGCGGACATTATTGTCTTCCTCATCAGCCCCGACTTTCTGAATTCCGATTATTGCGTCGAAAAGGAATTGCATGTGGCGCTGGAGAGAAAGAGTCGGAAAGAAGCGTTGGTGGTTCCGATCATCGTTCGCGATTGCGCCTGGAAAGAAACTCCGCTAGCCGACTTGCAGGCGCTTCCCGCTGAAGCTCGTCCCGTGACACAGTGGGCCGATCGAGATTCCGCCTGGAAAAGCGTCGGAGATGGGTTGAAAGCAAGGGCCGCCGAAGTGCTGACCCGAAAGCTTGAGTTCCTCAAGAAGAACGAACAGAGCCTGCAGAAACTCGCCCCGTCGCCGGACGACGCTGGAATGCTGGGCGGCATGCCTAGCATTAGCATGTCTGCGAAAGAATGGGAGCGAGTGCGGCTGGAAGCTGAGCAAGCGCGATCGATTTACAAAAGTATCATGCGCGACGCGGAAGCACAGAAGATGGACCGTTGGAAGATCCAGCAGGACATGCAATCGAAGATCTTCGCACTCATCGGGGACGTGACAACGTCGAAACCGAAAACCGCGGATAAGTCCTTCAATAACATGGACGAGTACATTCGCGGCTAACGCAGCCCAGTTTATAGAGTAAGTAGTCGGTTTATCTGGTTCCTTCCGTATATCATCCTCGCTGCCGTCCTCATTTTGCTGCTTGAATCCAGCAGCGGGCGGCCAGAAGAGGCCCCGGCAATCGATCTGAGAAGCATCCCCGCGGTCGGCACCGCCATCTATGCGCTCGGAGTCGGATCGCCACCTGAAGCAAAGGCCCATTTCTTAAGATATGCCGTGCTGCATATTTCTATGCCCTCCGCTAATTGAGTTGAGAACAGGAGACCTATTGACTATGAAGAAAATCGTTCTACTGGGCGTCGCCGCGTGCGCGCTTCCCGCGTTTGGCGCTGTCACCGTTAATGCCCCGCAGCAAAACGCTAAAGTTGTCTCGCCGTTCTGGTTATCCGCCAGCGCTACCGCCTGCAGCAACCAACCCATCGTGTCCATGGGATATTCTTTTGGTAACTCCACAAATACCACTACGTTTAATGGCTCTTCCATCTCCACCTCCGCCTCCGCCCCGCTTGGCGCAACGTTACTTCATGTCAAATCGTGGGGCAATCAGGGGGCAAATTGCACCACCGATGTAAACATCACCATCGTGCCCGATCCGGCCACTACTGTTCCCGGCAATGCAACCGTAGCGTCGAATCTGCAGGATTCGACCTGGAAAACTCCTCAATGCGACACCGGTACCGGGATAAACAATTCGCAGTATCAGCCCTGCAGCAGTAATTCCCCGACCAGTGGAACCCAGACTCTGCAGACATCGCCATCTCTGAGCGGGCATTCGCTTGAATTCGTAACCAGTTACTACAACGACGGCGGGGAGCGCTTCTCCATCTCGTTCGCGAATGACGAGAATGCACAAAACTACTTATACGACACCTGGGCTTATGTGAAGTCTGACACCAACACGGTGGCTAACCTCGAGTTCGACATGAACCAGGTCACTTCCAATGGACAGACCGTCATCTACGGCTTCCAGTGCGACGGATGGAACAAGGTGTGGGATTACACCGAAAACGCAGGCAGCCCAACCAGCCCCTCCGATCAGTGGCTTCACTCATCGCAGTACTGCGATCCCTCCACCTGGAGCACCAACACGTGGCATCACGTCCAGATCTCTTACTCGCGAAATACGTCCGGCGATGTTACTTACAACGCAGTGTGGCTGGATGGCGTGGAAGAGGATATTAACCAGACAGTGCCCTCTTCCTTTGCGCTGGGCTGGGCTCCCGGTGTTCTATTGACTAACTTCCAGGAAGACGGAAAGAACGCATCCGGCACCATCGACGTCTACCTGGATAAGTTAACTATCTCGCGCTGGTAAGTCAGCTCTGGCCACCGCGGGTATCTCAACGTTAATCACGGTTGACAAGGCCCTCGTCGCTTTCGAGGGCCTTGTCTTGATTAACGTCCAAGCATCGTGAGTTGAACATGACGAGCCTTGATGCTTGTACCTAGGCGCGGCTGGGAGGGTTCAATCCAAGCTCGCGCATGGCGATCTGCAGGTCGGCCCAGGCTTCCTTTTTCTGGCGCGGATCTCGCAACAGGAACGCGGGGTGATACGTCACGATCAGCTTGCTGCCGCGGAAGGAATGTACGCGGCCGCGCAGTCCGGCCAGAGGCTGACGCTGACCGAGCAGATAGGTTGCTGCAGTGGCACCAAGAGCCACGATGACTTCAGGGCGGATGACATCGATCTGGCGGAACAGGAACGGCGAGCAGGTGTTGGCTTCGTCGGGTTCCGGCGTACGGTTGCCTGGCGGCCGGCACTTGACGATGTTGGCGATGTAGACCTCTTCGCGCTTGAGGCCCATGGCAGCGATCATGTTGTTGAGCAACTGGCCGGCACGGCCGACGAAGGGGATCCCCTGCGCGTCCTCGTCGGCGCCGGGGCCTTCACCGACAAACAGCAGGCGCGCATTGGGCGAGCCATCGCCGAAGACGATCTTGTTGCGGCCGGTATGCAGAGCGCAGCGGGTGCAGTCGCCGATTTCTTCGCGGATCATACGGAGCCCGGCGGCGCGATCGGCGGGGGCAGTAGCGGCGGCAACGGCGGGCGGGGCAGGAATAGGCTTGCGGGGCGGAATGGCTTCGTTCTCCTCAGCTTCGTGCTCTCCCACACTTTCCTGCAGGAAAAGATGGGACACGAAGGGTCTCTTGTCTATCGGTATGCAACTGCGTCAACAGCGCCGGATCAACAGGCCGGCGATAGAACTCGGTCAGGCCCAGATCGCGATAGAAGCGCATGCGGGCGGCGAGGGCTTCTTGTGTGGCGGCATCGAAGGCGGGAGGCACAGTCCTACTCCACGATCAGCTGACGGCGCGTTGGGGCGGGAGAGATGGACTGGTTGAGCACCTCGTCCTGAACCGAACTTCGAGAGCCATCGTGCGCCGAGACGCCTTCGAGCTCTACCATGAGCGGGCGGGGGCGACGCAGCGAAACGATCTCGTCGAGGATGCGATCGGCGAGTTTGCGCTTGGGCATCTCGGGAAGTTCGATGGCCGTCGAAAGCGTAAGAAACGTGGCCGCGTTGCGATCGGAGTCGATGCCTACGCCTTCGCCGGCCACATCGTTGACGACGATGGCGTCGGCGCCCTTGCGCAGCAGCTTGGCGCGGCCGTTTTCCATGCGGTTCTCGGTTTCCGCGGCGAAGCCCACGATAAGCTGGCCGGGACGGCGGCGGCGGACGACTTCGGCAAGTATATCTTCGGTGGGCGCGAGTTCGAGGACCAGCGGCCCGGTGCGCTTGAGCTTCTGTTCGGAGACGGTGAGGGGCCGGTAATCGGCGACGGCCGCAGCCTTGATGACCAGCGTGGCCTCGGTCATGCGCGCGAGAACGGCCTGGCGCATCTCTTCGGCGGTGGTGACCTTGATGAGTTCGCACTGGGATGGCGGATAGAGCGAGGATGGGCCACTGATGAGGATGACCCTGGCTCCGCGGCACTGTGCGGCCTCGGCCAGCGCATAGCCCATTTTGCCGCTGGAGCGATTGCCGAGGAAGCGCACCGGATCGAGGGCCTCGCGCGTGCCGCCGGCGGTGACCAGCACGACTTCGCCGGCGAGATCGTGGCGGCGTCCGAGTGAGTTCAATACTGCGTCGGCAATGGCGGCGGGCTCGGCCATGCGCCCGGCACCAACCATGCCGCACGCGAGCTCACCGGTGCCGGGCTCGATGACTCGTACACCGCGCTGGCGGAGGACTTCAAGATTGGCCTGTGTCGCGGGATGGTCCCACATGTTCACGTTCATCGCCGGGGCGACGAGAATCGGGAGCAGTGGTGGCGAGATACATCGTGGTGAGAAAGTCGTCGGAGATGCCGTGAGCGAACTTGGCCAGAATATTGGCTGTGGCGGGAGCGACGACGAGGGCCTGCGTCCACTGCGCCTCGCCGATGTGTTCGATGGAGGAGTCGTACGCGCCCTCTGCAGAACTTGATTCGTCCCAAAGAGAGGTGATGACCTTATGGCCGGAGAGCGCGGCGAAGGTCAGCGGTTGAACGAACTTAGTAGCCGCCTCGGTCATCACGACGTGCACTTCAAGGGCCTGGCGCTGCAGCTCGCGCACCAGTTCAGCGGCCTTGTACGCAGCGATTCCGCCCGACACGCCTACGGTGACTCTCATGACTCGATTGTAGAACAGGGGACGCTGGACAGGTGATCAGTGGATCAGTGAAAGGGATCACGGAATGAGATCAGTGTTCGGTGAGATATAAGAGACAAAACAATCCCGTCCACTGGCGGCCTGCCGCAGACTGTTCACGGGTCCACTGTTGACTGGTCCGGGATTTTACGCGCTGATAATAGGCACGCCGCCCTCGTCGACCGGGGGCTTGACGACGGGGATGTCCTTCTTGACGTAGGCGATCTTGCCGGCTTCCACCTCATCCTGCGCGATGCGGCACGCCTTGGTGGAATGGCTGGCGACGAGGGCCTGGGAGCCGCTCTGCAACTGGCGGGCCCGGCGAGCGGCCACGAGAACCTTACGGTAATTCGAGTCGAACTGGGTTTCAATCTTCATCGGGATCCTCGTCAAAGTTCAATTGTTGCTGGCCGCTGGGATTCAGAATCCCAAAAGCCTCAAGTACGGGTTTGAGCCGTTCCTGCGAATTGGACTGGCGACAAGCCGCGGCGACTTCCAGCACGCGACGGGCGCGAAGCGCGATCGGTTCACTGTTGCGATAGTATCGCTCAGCCAGCACGATTGCTTCAAGTTGCGCCACCGCGCGGTCAAGGATATCGTTAACCAGAATATAGCTGTAGTCGCGGTAATTCTCAATCTCCTTGCTGGCTTCGGAGAGGCGGCGATAGAGCTCCGACTCGTTGACCTGGCCCTCGGCGCGGCTGCGATTGCGCAGGCGGGTGCGCAGCACCTTGGGATTTGGCGGCAGGACAAAGATGCTCACCGCCTCGGGCATGGTGCGGCGAACCTGGGCCGCTCCCTGCACGTCGATGTCGAGGATCAGGTCATGCCCTTCCCGGCGTGCGTCTTCGAGGGAGAGGCGCGACGTGCCGTAGCAATGGCCGAAGACCTCGGCATGCTCGAGAAACATGCCCTCGGCAATCATGCGGTCAAACTCCGCGCGAGAGGTGAAGTAGTATTCGCGCCCGTGCTCCTCGGAGCCGCGCGGACAGCGGGTGGTCCAGGAGATGGAGAAGTCGACCCCGCTGACCTGCTTGCGTAGTTCGCTGACGAGCGTGCTTTTCCCTGAGCCGGAAGGCGCCGAGATGATGAAGAGAATTCCTGCCACTTTCTGTTTGTCCTTGGAGCCAGATCTCTGACTGGTTGACTTCGTATTCGGTTAGGCT
Source organism: uncultured Acidobacteriaceae bacterium (assembly GCA_963737665.1). Lineage (GTDB taxonomy): Bacteria > Acidobacteriota > Terriglobia > Terriglobales > Acidobacteriaceae > Telmatobacter. The sequence goes on along the minus strand of CAVTTW010000005.1, from coordinate 199,031 downwards.
TTCCCACCCTTCACCGGAAAAAGACGGAAGCATGGGTGCGGGGAGCGACGTACATTCAACAAACGAATTTCATTCGACGTTTTGAATCTGTTCGCGAGCCTTTTCAATTTCCGCTTTCATGGCCAGGCCCAGTTCGGTAATGCGCGTGCCCTTGCCGCCGACACCACCGGTTTTGGAGAGCAGGGTATTGGCTTCGCGGTTCATCTCCTGCAGCAGGAAATCCAGCTTCTTGCCCACTTCGCCACTCGCTGAGAGGAGTTCGCGGAAGTGCCCGATGTGGGTGGTCATGCGTGCCAGTTCTTCGGCGATATCGCTGCGATCGACGAGGACGGCGACCTCTTCGAGCAGGCGCTGGCGGTTGAACTCCGAGCCCGTCGCTGCGGTCAGCCGTTGGGCGAGTCGCTCCTGGTAGCGCTGCTCGACTTCGGGGCGCAGCAAGGCGACGCCATCGACAGCCTCAGACAAGCGGTCGAGCGAAGCACGAAGGATGGCCTCAAGGGCTTCGCCTTCGCGGGCGCGCATGTTCTTCAACTGCCCGAGCAGAGGCACGATCTGCTGCTGCACGCTTTCGGCTAAAGCGGTCGCATCATCATCGGTGTTGCCGCGGTTGTCACTCTGCAGCGCGCCAGGCAGGCGCAGCATGGCGTTGAGGTCGGGCTGGCCGCTGAGTCCGTGCTCGTCGCGCGCCGCGTTAAAGGCTGCGAGATAGGCAGCAATCAGTTCGCGGTTGTAACCAGCCACCTGCTGGGTACTGCGATCAACCGATAGCGTCAACTCCACGTGGCCGCGTACCAGCTGCTCCTTGAGGGCGCGGCGCAATTCCATTTCAAGGATGTCGAGACCTGAGGGCAGGCGCAACTGAACGTCGAGAAAGCGATGATTCACGCTCTTCAGACTAAGGGTGTAACTAAGCTGGTCATGGACGCGTACCTGCACGCGGGCAAAGCCAGTCATCGATTGGATAGACATCTTTCTATTCCTCTGTCTCGCCGGAGAGCGCGGGCTCGAGAAGTTGCGGCTCGTGAGCTGCCGGATCAAGTTCCAATTGCTGCAATGCGCGTGATTCGGGGACATCCATGAACTGCAGTTGATAAAGGCGCTGGTAAGTGGGTGAATTGGTAAGCAGTTCCTCGTGCGAACCGATGGCGGTGATGCGGCCTTCTTCGAGCACGGCTATGCGGTTGGCGCGGCGGATGGTTCCGAGACGATGCGCGATGACGACCACGGTGCGGCCTTCGACCAGGTTGCCAAGTGCCGCCTGCACCAGCGATTCGCTCTCTGCGTCGAGCGCCGAGGTCGCCTCGTCGAGAATCAGGATGGGCGCGTTCTTGAGAATGGCGCGGGCGATGGCGATGCGCTGGCGTTCGCCGCCGGAGAGGCGAAAGCCCTTTTCGCCGATAACCGTGTCGTAGCCCTGCGGCATGCGCAGGATGAAGTCATGGGCCAGCGCGTTGCGGGCCGCTGCTATGACAACGTCCTTCTTCACATCCGGCTGGCCGTAGGCGATGTTATTGCGCACCGTGTCGTTGAAGAGGATGGTCTCCTGCGTTACCTGGGCGACCTGGCGGCGCAGGGAGGCAAGCGTCACGTCGCGCAGATCGCGGCCATCGATGGTGATACGGCCCGAGGTCACGTCGAAGAAGCGGGGAATGAGATTGACGAGCGTCGATTTGCCCGCGCCGCTCGGGCCGACGAGCGCAAGCACTTCGCCGGAGCGGACTTCGAGATCGACGTTGTGCAGGATCTGGTGCTCGCCTTCTTCGGTGGAGTAGGAGAAGCCTACGTCTTCAAAGCGAATGGACGAATCGAAGCGCTGCAAGGTGATGGGGTGCGCCTTTTCCTTCACGTCGTCCTTGGTATCGAAGAAGGCGAAGATGGATGCGGAGGCGCCCATGGCCTGCTGGAAGCTGTTGTAGAAGTAAGCGAACTTGCGCACCGGATCATAGAGCTTGAAGAGCACAATGATGAAGGCGCCGAAGGCTCCGATGGTCATGCGGCCATGCTGGATTTCGTTGCGGCCGATGAGCAGAAGCAGCGCGATGGCGATGGCGCCGATGGTGTCCATGAGCGGCGAGCTGATGGACTGGATGCGCACGCTGCGCAGGTTGGCGCGGAAGAGACGGCCTGGCGGCCTTGCGGAAGCGCAGGATCTCCCACAACTCGGTGTTGAAGGCCTTCACGATGCGATGGCCGGTCACGGTTTCGTGAAGGATGTTCTGGATCTCGGCGAGTTTGTCCTGGCCGGAGCGGGTGCGGGTGCGCACTTCGCTGCCGATCTTGCGCGAAGAGGTGACGACCACAGGAATGAAGAGCAGCAGCGCCCAGCTGAGATAGCCGCCCAGTCGGATGACGATCACAAGGCCGACGATGAAGGTGAAGAACTGCTGCAGGAATTCGCCGATGACGGAGCTGACGGCCACCTGCACGCGATCCACATCGTTGATGAGCGTGGAGAGGATCGTCCCGGTCGCGTGCTTGTGAAAGAAGCTGGCGGAGCGGCGCAGCGTGGTTTCGTAGAGGTGATTGCGCAGGTCGGTGATCATGCCGAAGCCGGCATAGTTGACCAGGTAAGTGCCGAGATAGTCGCAGAGACCTTTGACGATGGTGGAGAGGATAAGCGCGAAAGCGACGACTGTCCATGCATTATGCATGTGCAGAAACTGGGGGATTACGGCGCGCAGATCAAAGTGCCACTTGGAACCGATCACGCCCAGAGTGATGGGGCCGGGCGGAGCCTGGGGCTGCAGGACCTTGTCAAAGATAGGCTGAAACAGGAGAGTGCGAAAGTTATCGAGAAGGCCCACCGCGGCCAGCAGCAGCACACCGGGAAACCAGTGCAGCCAGTAGGGCAGCCCGAAGCGCAAAAGCCGGAAAAATCGCCTCATGCCGGGCCGGTCACCCCGGTGTTGCTGGCTTCGGCGAGCGACGGCGGCAGGTGAGTGCTGGAACCCATCCACGTATTGTATCTGGTGGGCTCTAAGGCGCAGGTAGCTGCGCAGGATCGCGAGTCCGATTCAAGGGCAAGGGCAAGACACCGCGTGGCGCACCAACTCCTGGTGGGATTCGCCAACTTGAGGTGAGCCCCGGCGCGTGCCGCGTCAGTATCGCTGGAGGTCGACAATCGCCTTGAGGATTGTCTCCGGCTGAGGCAGGATGGCGTCTTCGAGTACCGGCTGATAAGCCACGAAGGTATCCATCGCGGCGACCCGCTTCACGGGCGCGTCCAAGTCCTCGAAGAGCTCATCGGCGATGCGGGCGGCGATCTCTGCGCCGTAGCCCCAGCTCAGCATGTCTTCATGGGCCACAATCACCCGGCTGGTTTTGCGCACGGAGGCAGCAATCGCCTCCCAGTCGTAGGGGTTCAGGGTGCGCAGGTCGAGGATCTCGACCTCGATTCCGTGATCGCGGTGCGCAGCTTGCGCAGCCTGCATCGCGCGGGGAACGACGGCGCCGTAGGTGACCAGGGTAATGTGGGTGCCGGGACGCACGATGCGGGCTCTTGCCGAACGGGATGGCGAAGTCGGGGCCGGGATAAGGGGCGCGGCCGTAGGTTTCCCGGTAGAGGCGCTTGTGCTCCAGAAATAGCACGGGATCGTCGCAGCGGATGGCAGTGCGCAAGAGGCCGTTGGCATCCAGGGCGTTCGAGGGGAAGACGACCCGCAGTCCGGGGATGTGGGTGAAGAGGCTCTCGCCCGACTGCGAATGGTAGATTGCCCCGCCGGTGAGGTATCCGCCAATGGGAACGCGCACCACCGCCGACGATGCCCAGGAGCCGTTGGAGCGCCAGCGCATCAGCGACAGTTCGTTGTGAATCTGGTGCATGGCGGGCCAGATGTAGTCGAAGAACTGGATTTCGACCACCGGCTTCATGCCGCGGACAGCGTAGCCCACCGCGCGGCCCACGATATTGGCCTCGGCGAGGGGGGAATTGAAGACGCGTTCGGAGCCGAAGGCGGTCTGAAGTCCCGAGGTGAGCTTGAAGACGCCGCCCTTGCCTTTGACTTCAGAAAGCGCACCTTCGCGGCTGGCGTCGGCAACGTCTTCGCCGTACACGACAATGCGCGGATCGCGGCGCATCTCGTCGTGCAGGCAGGCATTGATGAGGTCAGCCATGGTGCGGGGAGCATTGCCCTTGGCGCTGGCGGATTTTCCCGGCGCGGCGCCGGGCGCGCCAACTTTCTCGGTGGCCCAGGTGGAGCTGGTGGGGTCGAGGTTCTCGGAGTAGACGTGTTGGGGAATGCTTGAAACCGCCGGCAATGGCGCCGCCAGGGCGCGATCCGCCGCATCGGCGGCGACGCGGTCCATGGATTGCTCCAGTTCGTTGATCTCTTCTTCGCTCAGGATGTTCTCGCGCAGCAGACGCATTTGCATGCGCGCCAGCGGATCGCGCATGGCGTCGGCCTCGCGCTCGGCGGCGGATCGATAGAGCCTGTCGTCATCCGAAAGAGAATGAGAGTAAGGCCGGACGCAATGGCCATGAACGAAAGCCGGTCCCAGTCCGGCGCGGCAATGTTCGGCAGCAGCCTGGAACGTTCGCAGGCAAACTTCGGCGTCGGTTCCGTCGATCTCGGCAAAGTAGAAATTGGGAAAGTTGGCGACCAGGCGCGAGATGTTGCCGCCCGGCGTGTTCACCTCCACCGGCACGCTGATGGCATAGCCGTTATCTTCCACGCAGAAGATGACGGGCAGTTTCTGGTTGGAGGCGGTGTTCAGGGCTTCCCAGAACTCGCCCTGGGAGGTCGAGCCTTCGCCAAGACAAGTGAGAACGACCTCGTCGCCGTGGAAGCGCACGTCGTGGTACTGGCGGTAATCGCCTTCGATCTTCTCGGCAGCTTCGGGATGGCGGCTGAAGTAGCGTCCGGCCTCCGCACAGCCAACGGCGTGCAGCAGTTGGGTGGTGGTCGACGAAGAGGTGCTGACGATGTTGAGCGCGGGGCTGCTCCAGTGGGTTGGCATCTGGCGGCCGCCGCTGGCCGGGTCAGTGCCGGCGCCGACGGCCTGCAGAAACATGTCGGTAGGCGTAACCCCCAGCGCCAGGCACAGGGCACGATCGCGATAGTAGGGAAAGAACCAGTCGTACCCAGGTCGCAAAGCCAGGGCTGCTCCGACCTGGAGAGCTTCGTGTCCGGCGCCCGAAATCTGGAAGAAGATCTTTTGTTGCCGTTTGAGCAGGATTTCGCGGTCATCCAGCCGGCGGGAGAGATACATCAGCCGGTAAATCTCGACCATCTCCTGCGGACTGAGGCTGCCGGTGTCGGCCGCCGTCCTGGGCACGCGAGCGCTGGAAAGTGCCAACTCCATCCCCGTTACTCCCTATCGCGGCTCCCGGTATGATCCTCCGAAAACCATCTTTCATTGTAGCAATCCGGCGAGGCTGCGGCCGGCCCTTGACGACCGGCCACGGCAAGAGCCGGGTGGGCACGGCTCAGGGCAAGGCCGGCTCCGGAACAAGCGGATCTCCTCCCAGGCCGAAGGTCATCTTTTGCCTCACGCTGCGTGCGAGTTTTCCGATCTCGGACACTTTCCGCACCTGGTCGGGGGACATGGTTGCGGATTCCGAGGAACTGACTTCCTGGTTCAGCTCCTGGGCCAGTTTCAGAAGCCTGGCGGTGTCGGAGACAAGTTCCTTCTGACGCTCGGTGTTCAGCATTCGCTGGCGCTTGCGCTGGGTTTCCGGATCAGATTCGCCAAATTGGAAGAGATGGTCAGGGCTGCCGGATCTTGAATTTCCGAGGGACGGCTGAGAAGGCGGAGGCGATGAAGCTTGCTGGCTTGAGACATTCAGGCCAGGCGACAGGGCAAGCGTCAATGCCAGTCCCGCAGCCTTCTCCCAACGCCACATGCTCGCCGGAATCCGGGGTTTGAACGGTCTAATCACGTGAAGCCATCTTCCTCGATCAAGCGCATCCGCCGGCGGTCCGAGCAGGGCCGGGCGATGGGAATTTCAATTGGATCCGACGGTGAGCTTCATCTTTTCCTTCACGCTGTGCGCCAGCCGCTCGATTTCGTCCGCCTTGCGAATGACGGACAGGGAGAGCGTATCCTTGCTGGTCTTGTCGACTTCGGCCTTCAGGTCATTGGCCAGTTTCAGCAGTCGTGCGCTGTCGTCTGTCAGTTGTTTCTTCCGCTCCTGGTTGGCGGCGTCGAAGGACTGCTTCTTTACCTGTTCGTTCCGCATTGCCATCTGCGCGTTGGCGTCGGGCGGACGGTTGACCGCAGGAAGAAGGATGGACCGGGTCGGATTCGTCTGGCTCGGGGCCGCCGACTGCGAACTGAGATGGTACGTTGCTGTCATCAAGGTGAAGGCGGGCAGGCACACAAGAGCGCGCGCCCACGGAAACCCTCCAACTCGACCTGGCAAAGCAGGCAAATGAAGGGCATCAAGTCCTTTGCGATGGGTCTGGAGAAGCATGGGAACTCTCCTTGGCAACGATATTACGGGTGACACGGTTGGGGAGGCCCCAACAGCTTCTCAATCCTACCTTCTTTGCACTGCCCGCTGGTAGACTGCGGCGCTTGCGATTTCCGGGTCGATCTTCACTGGCAGGGCCGCACCCGGCGCCATCTCCCACTCGGCCTCAGTTCCCTACGGTCAGTTCCATCTTCTGTTTGACGCTGTGGGCCAGTTTCTCGATGGTTTCCGCCTTGCGAATGGCAGTCGGCGAGACACCATCCGAATTTGAGTTATCCGCCTCCGCCTTGAGCGCCATCGCCATGGTCACGAGCATGTCGCTTTCCTCGGCGATCTGGCGCAGGCGCTCAGTATTGGCAGCATCAAAGCTTTGCGCTTTCACGTGGCGTTCATTCATTTGCATGCGGTCGTTGGCGTCCGGCTCTGGATTGGCGGCAGGAATGATGTACGGCTTGGGCGGGTGGGACGCGGGCTGGGTCGCCTGGGCGAATGCCCACAGGGTCGCCACGGTGATCAGGATGGCGCCGGCTGATGTCCGGACCCATCGCCGCTCCAGCCAACGATGAGTCTGGCGGAAGACTTGCTGCTGAAACCGAAGAAACTTCATTTGGACCTCCTCGAGGAGGAATTGCGATGCAGGGCCCGCGAGAGGGGAACGCCGCCGAAATCCTTTCAGATTCCCGGCAGAAGCAGCAGCGGTTGCATATTTGCCGAATTAGCGATGAAAGAGACCTTGATGTAACGGATTTGGATGCAACGGATTTGCATGCCGGACCCATCTATTCGCAATGCGATTACGGTTATGGCAGCGAGGTGAAAAGGGTGAATCACCGTCGTGAATCCCAACCTTTGTCAATATATAGATAGTGAAAGAGGTGATCCGGATGTACAGCTTTCTGCTGATTGCGGTGCGAACCGGCCTGTTTGCCGAAGGACGGTTCATGGGCAAAGTGCTCGATGAATGGATCGCGGATACTCAGGAGTTCATCCGAAGCAAGCTTCCTCACCTGGTCTTCGTCGCCATCATCGCCTTGATTCTGAGCCGGCTGTTGAGCCTGATCACAGGACACATGATTCGCATCGCAGAACACCATGCAGCCGGCACAGGTTCGACTGTCGCAGGTAAGGACGCTGGCCGGGGTGGTGCGTACGACCGGTATCACGATCATCATTGTGATTGTGGGGATGCAGTTGCTGGCCGCCGTCGGAGTAAACCTGGCTCCGCTGCTGGCCTCGGCCGGAATCGCGGGAGTGGCGATCGGCCTGGCCGCCCAGAACATCGTCAAGGACATGCTGAACGGTTCGCTGATCCTGGTGGAAGACCAGTTCAACGTCGGGCGACGTGGTCACCGTGGCAGGACTGACGGGGACGGTGGAAGCCATGACCCTGCGCAAGACCACGGTGCGGGGCGGCGATGGAACGCTGTACGTGGTTCCCAATTCGCAGATCACGACCGTGGCCAATCAGAGTGTGGGCTTCTCGGTAGCCACCATCAACGTCAGCGTGGATTTTTCCGCCGATCCCAACAAAGTACTGGAGATTCTGACCACGATCGCCAACGAAATTCGCAACGACGCTCGACTACAAGGCTGTCTTTCTGGCCGACCCGCAGATCCTGGGTGTGGATTCGGTGAAGGGATCGCAGCTCATCTTCCCGGTCGTCTTCAAGACCAAAGCCACGCAGCAGTATGCGCCGATGCGGGAGTTTCAACGCCGCGTGCGGCTGGCGCTGGAAGAACACCACATGCTTCCCGGGGATCCGATGCGGGTGTTCAATGCGTTTGGCGACGGCGACAGCCATGCAACCTCCGGCGTGCCGTCCGGCTGTACACGAGGAACCGCCACCGCCGCGCGATCCCACCACGATCAAGGCCGCACGAAAGCAATCCGTTTACCGGGGAGTAAGCCGGGCGATTTTATGCCTCGGCTTCCAGTGCGGCCAGTAATGTTTCTGCGTCGGTGATGGGAGGCAGACAGGTGCGGCCGCGGCAGACGATGGCCCATACGTCGGCGCCTTTTGGGGCGGGCACGTTGAGCAGCATCTCCGCGAGCGCATCGGGGATTCCGCCCGGAATGAGGCGAAACGGGGCGACGCGCATGACCGTCTTGTTGACTCCGTAGCGCGCCACGGCCATGGCTTCAAGGCGGGCGGCCTCGGGGCCGGAACCGACCACGACCACCTGCAGGGGATCGAGAAGCAGCCGTTCCAGGGCCAGCCCGTAGCTGCCGGCGTACAGGCCAAAGTGCTGCACGATGCCGGCAAAGGTGGCCAGGGTGTCTTCGGCGATCTCGCGGTATTCGGCGCGGCCACTGAGGGTTTCGAGTCGCAGCAGTGCCGCGGCCGCAGTGGGATTGCCGGCAGGGGTGGGGCTGTCCTGAAGCGGCTTGCGGCGGGCGCTCGAGTGCGCCCAGCGGCAGGGTGCCTGCGGCGGGGGCCGGGGTATCGAAGAACGCGCCGGCGGTGCGGTCGTAGAAGCGCGCAATCATGGCGTCCGCCAGCTTGATGGCGGCGTGATAGAACTCCATCCGCCCGCTTGCCAAACCAGGCGTCGATGCAGGCGTGAACGGTAAAGGCATAATCGTCGAGGGTGCCCGGGACCCGGTCTGTTGCGGCGGAGAGGGTACAGCGACGTTGGCTGGGTCCGGGTCGGTGGTCAGAGCAGATTGTGCATCTGCGGGACAGCATAGGCGATGACGTGGTAGAGGTTGTCACCGCCGTCCCAGGCCTCCTGCAGCAGGCGGCGCAGCGTGAGCAGCGCAAAATCGCGGGCCAGGTCCACACGCAGGACGCGCGCTGCTTCGAGATAGGCGGTCACCGCCATGGCGTTCCAGCCGGTGTACAGGGTGCGGTCGATAAACGGAGTGGGGCGCTTGGCGCGTCGCGGCAAGCAGCGCGGCGCGCGCGGAGTCGAGCACGGCCGCGAACTTCGTCGGCAGTTGTCCGGTTTGGGCGGCCACCTCTTCCACGCGAATACTTGCGGTGGAGGACGTTTTTGGCGGGGTTGTGGTGCATGTCGCCAAGCTCGCCGATGTCGTAAGTAGAGGGCGGCTGACTCCGATTTCGGCGGGATCGAGCTCGGCCCGCGCTTCCTCCAGGGTCCAGGTGAAGTAGTCGCCGTCGTCGTCGAGGTCGATGTCGGCATCCTGCGAGGCGTAGAAGCCGCCGTGCTCGCGGTCGGTCATGGTGCCGTCGAGCCAGGCGATGATCTCTCTCGCGGTCTCGAGAAAATCGGGGCGTACGAAGCTCTGAAAGCCGTGCACGTAGTTGCGCAGCAGTTCGGTGTTGTCGTAGAGCATTTTTTCGAAGTGGGGCACGACCCAGCGCTCGTCGACGCTGTAGCGATGAAAGCCGCCGGCGAGCTGGTCGTAGACGCCGCCGCGGGCCATCTTCTCCAGGGTGGCGAGGAAAGCATCGCGGGCCTGCTCGTTGTCGCGGTTCATGGCCATCTCGAGCAGCAGGTCGAGCGCGCCCGGATGAGGAAACTTGGGCTGAGAACCGAAGCCGCCATTGCGCGGGTCGAACTGAGAAAGGATCGATCCGGCAATCTTGTCGACCAGGGCGAGGGATAGATCTCCGTCGCGCCCGGAGAAGCTCTCATTGTGCTCGATCGCGGACATCACGCTGGCGGCGGATTCGAGCGCCTCATCGCGGCGATCCTTCCACACCTGGGCCATGGTAAGCAGCACCCGCCCGAATCCGGGCCGGCCGTAGCGGTCGTCGCGGGGAAAGTAGGTTCCGCCGAAGTAGGGACGGCCATCGGGAGTGAGAAAGGCGGTCAGGGGCCAGCCGCCCTGGCCGCTGATGGCAGAAACCGCCGCCTGGTAGCGGGCGTCGACGTCGGGGCGCTCGTCGCGATCGACTTTGACGGCGACAAAATGCTGGTTGATGATCGCGGCCATCTCCGGATCTTCGTAGGACTCGCGGTCCATCACGTGGCACCAGTGGCACCAGACCGCGCCGATGTCGAGCAGGATGGGCTTGTCCTCCGCCTGGGCGCGGGCAAAGGCAGCCTCGCTCCACGGATGCCATTGCACCGGCTGGTGCCGCGCCGAGCGAAGATAAGACGAAGCGGACGCGCTCCAGCAGATTGGGATGGGCACTGATGTGGGTTACATCTTCGGGCATGGGGTGAGGATAAATGGATTGCGCACCGACCTGCCATGTGATTGGATGGGTGTCGGAACTCTATAAACCAACCTTTGCGTCAAACGTCACGAGCAGGCAAACTAAGGCATCAGACTATAAAAGAGCTGGCATTGACACAGAGTTGCTCCCTGCAACAGGATTGGCTGGCTTAAGTGTCCTGTGCGAATGCGCGTCGTTAGAGGCCGCACGGACTTCGACGGTTCCGGAGATTGAGACGCATGGACGGTGAGTTCGCTGAAATGGAGATCCCGCTCGGCTGTTGAGAAAGAGGAGCAGGCACCAAGGGTAAGCGAACTGGTGGAGGCCTTCAACTGGGCCTCCACGCCGCTGGGCGCCAGGTCCAGCTGGCCCGCTAGTCTCAGAACCACGGTCCGCATCATGCTCACCTCGCAGTTCACGATGTGGATGGCCTGGGGCCCGGAACTCACCATGATGTACAACGACGCCTATGCCCGCACGACCCTGGGAAAGAAACATCCCTGGGCGCTGGGAAAGCCGGCGAGCAAGGTGTGGCCGGAAATCTGGACCGACATCGGTCCGCGCATCGACCGGGTGCTCGAAACCGGCGAAGCCTCCTGGGACGAGACACTGCCGCTGATCGTCGAGCGCAGCGGATACCCGGAGGAGAGCTATCACACCTTTTCCTACAGTACCCCTGGTGGGCCCGCATGGGGGAAATGACGGCATGCTGTGCGTGGTGATGGAAGACACGGCGCGGGTGCTGGGAGAGCGGCAGCTTACCTCCCTGAGCCGACTGGCCGCGGCGCTGGTTAGACGCCAATACCAAAGCACGAGGTATTCGCAGCGATCGAGCAGCGGCCTGGCCGGCCAGAAGGATGTTCCCTTCGCCCTGACCTATCTGTTTGATGAGGATGAGCGCGAGTCCCGGCTTCGGCTGGTCGCTCGTTGCGGCATTGAGGCTGGTCATGCTGCCGCCTGCGACGAGATTGTTCTCGGGTCAGCGGAGTGCCGCTGGCCCATCGAAGTGCTGACATCTGCCGATCCTGTCACGGTCAACAATCTCTCCGACTCTTCCCGGAGCTTCCCACCGGAGCCTGGGACCGGCCGCCCAAGCAGGCACGCGTTGTTCCGTTCGTGCGCAAGGGCCAGCAGGCGCCGGCCGGCATCTTTATCGCCGCGGTCAATCCCTATCGGCAGCTGGATGCGAGCTATGCGGGATACCTCGACCTGATCGCAGGCCAGATCGCCGCCAGCATCACCAACGCCGAGGCATTCGAAGAGGAGAAGAAGCGCGCCGAAGCGCTGTCTGAGCTGGATCGCGCCAAGACGGCGTTTTTCAGCAACGTGAGCCATGAACTGCGTACGCCGCTGACCCTGATCCTGGGACCGATCGAAGATGCCCTCACCAGCGAGACCGCGCCGACGCCGGCGACGCTGGAGATGCTGCATCGCAATGCACTCCGGCTGCTGAAGATGGTGAACGGGCTGCTGGATTTCGTGCGCATCGAGGCGGGGCGCCTGCACGCTTCGTATCAGCCAACCGATCTTTCGCAGCTGACGGCGCAGTTGGCCAGCGTGTTTCGTTCGGCGGTGGAGCGGGCGGGGCTGCAACTGGTGGTGGAGTGCCCGCCGCTGCCGGAGCCCGTTTATGTAGACCGCGAGATGTGGGAGAAGGTGGTCCTGAATCTGCTGTCCAATGCACTCAAGTCCACATTCGAGGGCAGGATCGAGGTTTCTATCTCGACTGACGGAACAGCCGCGCTGCTCACGGTCGCGGATACAGGGACGGGCATTCCCGAAAGCGAACTGCGTCATCTGTTCGAACGGTTCAGGCGCGTGGAAGGGGCGCGCCGCCGCACCCACGAGGGCAGCGGCATCGGCCTGGCGCTGGTGAAGGAACTGATAGAGATGCACGGCGGCACGATCACGGTGGAAAGCGAACTCAATCGGGGGACGGCGTTCCGCGTGCGAATCCCATTCGGACAGAAGCATCTGACTGGCGGCCGTGTGGTTTTGGATGGAATGAGTCCGGTGGCGCTGGAGGAGACCGCCGAGAGTTATGTGCGGGAAGCCCTGGGCTGGATGCCGGCGCAGGACCTTCTCAGGGCCGAGATGACCGCAGCAACGGAGGACGAGCGGAGCCGGGATGCCGCGGGGAATCAAGCGTCGAGGCCCCTGGTTGTGCTGGTTGACGACAACGCCGATATGCGCGAGTACGTGAGGAGTCTTCTCACTGGCCGTTTCGAGGTGTTGACCGCTCAGAATGGCAGGGAAGCACTGTCCGCGATCGAGCAGGTACGTCCCGATCTCGTGCTCACCGACGTGATGATGCCGGAGATGGACGGGTTCGCGCTGCTCGCGGCCCTGCGTGCGGCGCCCAAGACCCGCCTGCTGCCGGTGATCATGCTGTCGGCGCGCGCCGGAGAAGAGTCGCGCATCGAGGGGCTGGACGCGGGAGCGGACGACTACCTGATCAAGCCGTTCACGGCGCGGGAGTTGATCGCTCGCGTGGAAGCGCAGATCAAGCTGTCGCGCCTGCGCGAACGGGCTGCGGAACAGCAGGAGGTTCTGAGCCGGGAGGTGCAGCGGGCACGGCAATTCGCATGGGAGGCGCTGGAGCATATTCCGGATTCGTTTGCCACCCTGGACCGCGAATACCGGGTGACGTATATGAATCCGGCGGCCGTGCGGCTGACCGAATGGATGGGCAAGGTCCACCTCGGCGAGCGGATGTGGGAGCTCTATCCAATGGTGCTTGGAACCCCGGTAGAGTCGAATCTCCGCAAGGTCATGGAAGAGCGCGTGCCGGTTGAGTTCGAGCAGTATTTCCGAACCGAAGACTCGGAACAGTGGTTTCACTTCCAGGTCTATCCGCAGCCCGGCGAGGGCATCATCGTCTACCTGCGCAATACCACGGATGCGCGGCGCACCGAACAGGCGCTGCGGCGCTCGGAACAACTGGCGGCGGCGGGGCGGCTGGCGGCCAGCATCGCGCACGAGATCAACAATCCCCTGGAGGCGGTGACTAACCTGCTCTTCCTGGCCAACATGGACGACTCGATGAAAGGGGCGACACGCAGCCTCCTGCAGGTTGCGGACAAGGAGTTGCAGAGGCTATCGCACATCACCGCGCGCAGCCTGAAGTTTTACCGGCAGCGCACCGCCCCCTCCCAAACCTCAATCGAGGACCTGATCGAATCGGTACTCTTCTTCCACGAAACCGAGATCAAACTGCGCAGCATCGAGTTGATTCGACGATACCGCCCCTCGCCGCAGGTGCTCTGCCTGGCTGGTGAAATCCAGCAGGTGTTGACCAACCTGATCAGCAACGCTCTCGAAGCACTGACGGAACGGGCCCGGATGCACCTGCGGGTGAGGCCGGGCTGGGATGGCAACGGACGCGATGGGGTTGTGATTACAATCGCAGACTCCGGATCGGGCATGGATCGCTTCACCATGAATCGCCTCTTCCATCCGTTTGTGACCACCAAGGGAGAATCGGGAACCGGGCTCGGCCTCTGGGTGTCCAAAGGTATCCTGGACAAGCACGAAGCCATCGTCGATGTGCGCAGCAAGAAGGGGAGCGGAACCGTCTTTCGCATCTTTCTTCCATTGAACATTACGGTGCGTCACGCCGACCCGACTGCATCGATGAATTGAGTTCGAAGAAACCTCATCATCACCAGAGGAACCATGGAATCGACATATATTCCCGCCGCATCCCGCTACGAAACCGCCGTCTTCCGCCGCTGCGGCCGCTCCGGCCTGGTTCTTCCGCCTGTGTCGCTCGGCTTGTGGCAAAACTTTGGTGGCGCCGATGTCTTTGAGACCGGCCGCGCCACCATCCGCCGCGCCTTCGATCGCGGCGTGACTCATTTCGACCTCGCCAACAACTATGGGCCGCCGTATGGCTCCGCGGAGGAAAACTTCGGGACCATCCTCCGCAAGGACTTTCGCAACCTGCGTAACGAACTCGTCATTTCCACCAAGGCAGGATGGGACATGTGGCCCGGCCCCTACGGCATCGGCGCATCGCGCAAGTATCTGCTCGCCTCGCTGGATGACAGCCTCAAGCGCATGGGCCTCGATTACGTCGACATCTTTTATGCTCACCGGCCCTGGGGCAATGCGCCCCTTGAGGAAACCATGGGCGCACTGGTCACCGCGGTTCATCAAGGCAAGGCGCTCTACGTGGGCATCTCCTCCTACAGCCCTGAACGGACGCGCCAGGCCGCCGAGATTCTCAAAAGCATGGGCGTCCCGCTGCTCATTCATCAGCCGTCGTACTCGATGCTCAATCGCTGGATCGAACGCGGCCTGCTCGATACGCTCGACGACATCGGCGCTGGTTGCATCGCCTTTTCGCCGCTCGCGCAGGGTTTACTCACAGACAAGTACCTTAAGGGCGTTCCCGGGAATTCGCGTGCTACCGCCTCAAATTCCTCTCTGCTCAAGGACTTCCTCAACGAAGACAATATCAATCGCGTTCGCGCCCTCAACGACATGGCCAAGTCGCGCGGCCAGTCGCTGGCGCAGATGGCCATCGCCTGGGTGCTGCGCGACCCGCGGGTCACCTCGGCCCTCATCGGGGCGCGCAACGTGCAGCAGCTTGACGACTCCCTCGACGCCCTCAAGCACCTGGATTTCAGCGCATCGGAACTGGCCGAGATCGAGCGGCACGCGCAGGACGCCGGCATCGACCTCTGGAAGGACGCGCGCGAAAAAATGGATTGAACGGATATCTGCGGTCGGCCGCCGCAAATGCCGTCCCTATTGGCCTGAGCGACCGCGATGCTTCTTCTCCGGCTTCCCGCTCCCGACACCCGAAGCGATACGATCAAGTGAGGAGAGCAAGAGCATGATCATCGGCGTTCCCAAAGAGATCAAGGATCACGAAGCGCGCGTGGGCGTCACTCCGGCCGGCGTCAAGGCGCTGACCGAGGCCGGCCACAAGGTGCTGGTCGAGACGCAGGCCGGAGCGCAGTCCAGCTTTCCCGACGAGGAATATCAGGATGCGGGCGCGGAAATCGTCGGCGACGCCGGCAACGTCTGGGGCAAGTCGGACATGGTAGTCAAGGTCAAGGAGCCGATCGAGCAGGAGTATGTCTACTTCCGCGAAGGCCTGGTCCTCTTCACGTATCTGCATCTGGCGCCGATTCCCGACCTGACCAACAAGCTGCTCGAATCCAAGGTCATCGGCATCGCTTATGAAACGGTGCGTGACCGCCAGGGCACGCTGCCGCTGCTGACGCCGATGAGCGAAGTCGCCGGCCGCATGAGCGTCCAGGTCGGGGCGACGTATCTGGAAAAAGAGCGCGGCGGCCGCGGCATCCTGCTCGGCGGCGTGCCCGGTGTGCCCCCGGCGCATGTCACCATCATTGGCGGCGGCGTGGTGGGCACCAATGCGGCAAAGATCGCCCTCGGCTTCGGCGCCAAGGTGACGCTGGTCGATTTGAACCTGAACCGCCTGCGCGAGATCGACGACATCTTCAATGGCCGCGTCTATACCCTGGCCTCGAACAGCTACAACGTCGCGCATGCCACGCGCGAGGCCGATCTGGTGATCGGCGGCGTGCTGATTCCGGGAGCCACTGCGCCCAAGTTAGTGACTCGCGCGATGGTCAGCCACATGAAAAAGGGCGCCGTGATCGTCGATGTCGCCATTGACCAGGGCGGCTGTGTGGAAACCGCACGGCCCACGTCGCACTCCAACCCCAGCTACGTCGTCGACGGCGTGGTGCATTACTGTGTCACCAACATGCCCGGCGCGGTGCCGCATACGTCCACGCTGGCTCTGACCAATGCGACCTTCCCTTACCTGATGCGGCTCGCAAACCTTGGCGCGCGCGAAGCCCTGCTCCAGGACAAGCGGGCTGGCCGAAGGCCTGAATACCTGGATGGGCGTCCTGACCCATCGCGGCGTCGCTGAAAGCCAGCAGCGTGCCTGGACTCCCGTCGCCGAGGTGCTGGTCTAGCGGTCCGGTTTTGCTTCCCACCAAGGCCAGCTTCGTTCCCGGATGCTCAGGGCGGGGGCGCCAAAGCCTCTGCCCATCGACAGGCGATCGCACTATAATCGCCCCATGTTCTTCAAAGGAGATCGCCGGCGGCGCGCCGTGGTTCTGCTCTCCGGCGGGGTGATTCTCTTTTTTGCGCTGCTGGGCGGCCTGCAGTGGTTCAACACCTCCAATGTGAGCTTCCTCAATCCTGAAACATCCGGCGAAACGCTGGTATTCACCGGCCTCACCGTGGTGTTGTTTCTTCTGCTTCTCATCCTGCTGCTGCTGCTGTTGCGCAATATCCTCAAGCTCTATGCCGACCAGGGCAGCAGCGCGCTCGGCGCACGCCTGCGCACGCGCATGGTGCTGGGCGCCGCGCTCATCGCGCTCACGCCCGCGGTGCTGATGTTCCTGTTCAGCTTCCAGCTGATGAACCGGTCGATCGACCGCTGGTTTTCGCCCAACACCTCGGAGTTGCGCGAAGACTCGACCCGCGTGGTTCAGGAACTGGCGCAATACGTAGCCAACAACGCTCGCGTCGAGGCCGAATCCATCGCTGCCTCAGGAGCGCCGGATCTCGATGCCGCCGGCCTGCAGGATGCCCTGGGCTCCCACCGCATCACCCTTGCCGGCGGATTTGCCGTGGTCTACAACAAGGAATTGCGCAAGATCGCCGCCTTCCAGGAACCTGGGGAAGCGACCCCTTCCAACCTTCTGCCCTGGCTCGATGAAGGAGAAAGGGAACTGATCATGGTGCTGCACGGGCCATTTTCGGCCAGCCTTCTGACTTCGGCACAGCGGTACCGACCAGCCTATTCTCGAAGTCGGCGGCCAGGAGTATGAACTGGGCATGTCAGCGACCGGCTCGGGAAAAGTGGTGGTGGTCGCGCTTCCCATGCCGCAGGGGCTGAGCCAGACCGCCATCCGCATCCGCGCCGGCGCCGCCGAATACTGGCAGCTCTTCCGCCTCGCGCAATCGCATCCGCTCCAACTTCTTCCTGCTGCTGTTGCTGGTCACCGTGCTGGTGTTCTTTACCAGCGTGTGGCTGGCCATGTTTCTCTCCAAGCAGATCACGCGACCCGTTGCCGCACTGGCCGACGCGATGGATGAGATTGCCGACGGCAAGTACGAGCAGCGCGTCGAATTGATCACCACCGGCGAAATGGCGGAGCTGGTGCGCTCCTTTAACCACATGGCCGCCGATCTTGAAACCAGCCGCCAGCTGGCCGAGAGTTCGTCGGCGCAGCTTACCGCCGCCAACCAGGCCATTGAAGAACGACGCCGCGAGCTCGAAACCATTCTCGAGACCATCCCCAGCGGAGTAGTCACGCTCGACGCGGAAGGGACTGTGCTCCAGGCCAACCGCGCCTTCGCCGCCCTGATTGGGCAACGGGGAGACGCGGAGTTGCGCGGCCAGGCCATCGACATCGCTGTTTCCCCCGGAATGCGCCGATGACTTCGCTACCGTCATCCGACGCGGCCGCCGCATGGGAGCCGCCTCCACTGAATTCGAGATTCATACCCGCGGCCGGGCCATGCACCTCGGAGTCACCAGCGCCCGGCTTGACCTGGCGCAGCGGCAAGCCGGGAACGGTGCTGGTGGTTGAAGACACGACGGATCTGCTTCGCGCCCAGCGCCAACTGGCATGGAAGGAAGTGGCGCAGCGCGTGGCGCACGAGATCAAGAATCCGCTCACGCCCATCGCGCTCTCCGCCGAGCGCATCGGCAAACATCTCGACCGCGTCCAGCCGGATTCGCCCAACGTGATTCGCAAGTGCAGTGAAGTGATCCTGGGCTGCGTTGGCACGCTGCGCACCCTGGTCGACCAGTTCTCGGCGCTGGCGCAGTTTCCCGCGCCCCAGCCGCGATCCTGCGATATGAACCAGGTGGCCGACGAGGCGCTGGCGCTCTTCGCCGGTCGTCTCGAAAGCATTACCATCAATCGCGACCTGGAGCCGGGCCTGCCTCCTGTGCTGGCCGATCCCGAGGCCATCCGCCGCGCCCTGGCTAACCTCATCGACAACGCCGCCGAGGCCATGCAGGGCAGCCTGCTGCGCGTACTCGGGGTGCAGCACGCGGGCTCAGTGAAGACGGCGCCGCGGTCGAAGTGGTCGTCTCCGACACCGGTCACGGCCTCACCGATGAGATCCGCGAACGCCTGTTTCTGCCCTTCTACTCCACCAAGCACCGTGGCACCGGCCTGGGGCTTTCCATCGCGGCCAAGATCGTGCAGGAGCACGGCGGCTCGATCCGCGCCGAATCGAACAGCCCCAAGGGCGCGCGCTTCCTGGTGCGCCTGCCGCTCATCGAGCTGGTCGTATCCACCATGCAGTCGACTCCCGACACTCTCGCCGCTGAACCAGTCGCCATCGAACCGGTCAAGGAACTGCATTCATGAATCACATCCTGGTGGTGGACGATGAGGCCGAAATTCGCTCATCGCTCGAAGAGATCCTGCGCGAAGAGGGCTACAGCGTGGCCAGCGCGGCGACCGCCGCAGAGGCCCTGGTGCGCCTCGAAGACGCGCCCTACGACGTGGTTCTGCTCGACATCTGGCTGCCCGACCGCGACGGTCTTGACGTGCTGGCAGACGTGCGCCAGATGGCCCGCGAAACCCGCCCCGAGGTCGTGATCGTCAGCGGCCACGGCACCATCGAGGCCGCCGTCAAGGCCACCAAGCTCGGCGCTTACGACTTCCTGGAAAAGCCGCTGTCCCTCGATCGCACCCTGATCGTGCTCAAAAACGCGGTGGAAGCGCGTCGCCTGCGCACCGAGAACCTCGAATTCAAGCGCCAGTTCAGCGTCGCATCGGTGCTCACCGGCGACAGCGTCCCGCTCAAGGCGCTGCGCCAGCAGATCCGGCTGATGGCGCCCACCAATGGACGGGTTCTGATCTATGGCGAATCGGGCACCGGCAAGGAACTCATCGCCCGCTCCATCCACGCCGAAAGCCTGCGCCGCGATCGGGTCTTCGTCGAACTCAACTGCGCCGCCATCCCCGAGGCCCACATTGAGGCCGAACTCTTTGGCTACCGGCACGGAGCGCAGCCCGGCGGTCCTCCGGAGCAGCGCGGCACCCTGGAACGCGCCGACGGCGGCACGCTCTTTCTCGACGAAGTCGGCGACATGAGCCTCAAGACGCAGGCCAAGGTGCTCAGCGCTCTCGACGACCAGATGTTCACCCCGGTGGGCGGAACCCAGCCGCTGCGCGTGGACGTGCGCCTCATCGCCGCCACCAACAAAGACCTGGAAGAAGAGATCGCCAAGGGCAACTTTCGCGAAGACCTCTTCTACCGGCTTAACGTGGTGCCGTTCTCGGTGCCGCCGCTGCGCGAGCGCAAGCAGGACATCCAGCCGCTGGTGCGCGAATTCCTCGCCGACTTTGGCCGCCAGTACGGCCGTCCCCGCATGGAGATCAGCGACGAGGCACTCGAGGCGCTTCGCCAGTATCACTGGCCTGGCAACGTGCGCGAGCTGAAAAACGTGGTCGAGCGGGTGCTGATTCTCAACCCGCGCACGCTGCGCATCGAGCGCAAGCAACTGCCACCCCTGACCCAAAAGACAGCGTCCCGGTCCAGCGAGGAGTTTTCCTCGCTGCAGCAGGCGCGCGACGCCTACGAACGCGACTACATCCTCAAAAAAGTAGAAGAGGCGCGCAACAACGTCAGCCGGGCGGCGGAGCTGCTCGGTCTTGAACGCAGCCACCTTTACCGCAAGATGAAGGCGCTGGGCATCAGCGTCCGCGAGTAACCAGCTCAGAGATGGCCGCTGTCACTGTTCAGGACCGGACAGGCCAACGCGGAAATGGACATCCCGAATCGCACCCACCATGTTGTCCTGGCGCCGATCCCCTTACAATTGAGCCCTGCGGGCGATCGGACGCGCGCCAAATTTTGGCCAGCGGATTGCCAGTAACGGGGAGGCATCACTTTATCGGGAGGGCTTTCCATGGCGTATTTTGAGCGGGTTCGCGATGTCGTCTCCGGGCCATACAGCCCGGACGTAATCCAGCAGCGGATGGCTGCGGGATGGCAGATGATCTCCATCGAGTGGCGGCGCGAGCTGCCGGATACCGAAGCTCCGCCTGAGGGAGGCTTTGGCGAGTCGATCCCATACGGCCTGCGCATCTCGGCCGATTGCCAGCGGCTGGAAGTCGACCCCGCTCGAAAACCAGGTTCTGCTGCTCATGATGGACCTGCTGGCTCAGGACTTCTCCTACTCCAGCATCGTCAGCGACCTCAATGAAAAGGGCTATCGCACCCGCGCGGGCAAACCGTGGTCCAGGGTGGCCGTGTTCAACATGATGCCTCGCCTGATCGAAGTGGGTCCGCGCATCTTCAACAGCCATGAGTGGGAGCAGCGCCGCCTCAGATTCGCCCGCCGCACCGCACCGGACGCTTGAGGTTTTTCGGAAACCGAGAGCCGTCTTGGAGTGCAGTCATCCCTTGTCGAAGGCACGGGGCGCGGCGCGTCCAAAGACTGCCTGGTCCCTGACCGAGCCAGCTCACGGCGCCGGCTGCTTCAAAATCGGCCCGATCGACCCCTCGTTGTCGCCCAACTGCGGATTGACCTGGAAATCCCATACCGTCTGGTTGATGTCGGATGGCGAGATGATCTCCACCAGCGCATATTCGCCGATGAGCAGCGGGTGTTGCGGTGTCAGCTTGAGCCAGTGCTTGCCGGGCAGCACTTCGACTTTGACGGGGACCTCGTCTTCGTTCTGCGTGATATTGCCGGTGGGGCTGATGTGAATCGCCCCGACGATGCGGACCGCCCGCGCTCGTCCACGCGCACAATGGCAAACCCCGACTGCGGCGAATGCGCGCCATGCTTGCGGTTGGCCACTTCCTTGGCGCCGCTGGTATTCACCGTCATGGCATGCGAAAC
This sequence comes from uncultured Acidobacteriaceae bacterium, assembly GCA_963737665.1. GTDB lineage: Bacteria > Acidobacteriota > Terriglobia > Terriglobales > Acidobacteriaceae > Telmatobacter. The sequence continues at coordinate 177,625 of CAVTTW010000005.1, read as the reverse complement.
CACCTCCTCCGCATCGTCCCGTGCCGTCCAGGGCCAGGTAGATCGACGGGTCGTTCACGTGCAGGTGAACTTTGGCGTGGGCTCCAGGCAGCTCGATGCTGGCTCTTGCGCCGGCGAGAGGATTGAGGGTGCTCAACCCGTGATGGGTCTTGGCGTCCACCCCCAGTTCGTTGGGCGGCAACTCGACCAGCTCCGGCGTGCCGTGAAACGTGTCGAGGGCGAAGACGCTGTCCTCATCCGGCAGCTCCAGGCCCTTTGCCACCTCGGGCATGCGCGCGGCTTGCTCAGCCCGTGCCGCGGCCTCTTCCTTGTCGATGTCGGCAGCTTCTGCCATGGCCGGCGATTTGCCCTCCGTCGCGGCGGCGGTTTCCGTATGATCGCGCTCCCACTTGCGGGTTGCCTCCCAGTCCACCAGCGACTCGGGCAGCTCTTCCCACTCCCCGCCTCGTTCGACGGAGATGTAGCGCACCCGGTCGCCGACCACCTCGTATTTGCGGACCAGCTGGTATGAGCCATCCTTGAGAATCAGGCGATGATTGACGCCGGTGCCGGGCGTATCTGGTTTGAGCGGCAGCTTCTGTTGCGCAGGTGCGGCTGAAACCACCACTGCCAACAGCAGGACGGCGGCCGCAGCCGCGCCCACCCACCGCCGCACATTGCACAGATTGCTCATTGCCCCTCACAGTTTAGACGAGCGTACCCCCGGGCGGTTGGCCGCTTCTCCGCTATCGAAATTGCTTCCGCGCCGTCCCTCTCAGTAACGGGTTCCAGGCCTGCTGCATCGTAGTGTGTGTATTCTTAAGGTAAGAGGATCATGTTGCTGACTGGACTCCAGGCGCGAATGCCGGCAAGAAGGCCCCGAGACTGTCGACGCACGCCGCGAGCGTTCGCGGTAGCGACTGTCGTGTGCCTTGTCCTGCTGGCGCTGCTTGCGGTCATCCAGGTCGCGCACGTTCATCCCCTGGAGAACGACGCGGACCACTGTCCTCTCTGCATCGTTCTGCACAGCGTGGCGCCGGTCGCCGTCACCGCGGCAGTCATCATCCTCGTGCACGTTGGCACGCCCGTGCTGGTTTTCGAACCGCGGGTAGTCTTCCGGCCCTGGCTTCCAACCCTCTTCATACGGCCGCCTCCGGTCGCTGCCTAGCGCGCCGTTTTGTGTTCATTTCAGCGCATTTCTAAGGGATACCTTCCTAAGGGAAGGCCATTCCGCCGCATCTTCACAAGGCTGATACGAAACTGAATGGCGCCCTCCCGTCGAGGTGGCCGCGGCTCTTCACGCGTGGCCGGGACCCCCGCAACGTTCAGCCATCTGTAGGAGGCCTCTGAATGCCGATTCGAAACGGCGCCCTTTCTCGATTTTTCTTTCTACTTGCCCTTCTTGCCTTACCGCTTCTTGCTTCGGCGCAGACCGGCAACGCCGGCGCGGTTCACGGCACGGTGACCGACCCCAGTGGCGCCGTTATCCCTGGAGCGACGGTGCATCTCACCAACGCCGTCAGTGGCCTCGACCGCACCGCCACCACCGATCCGACCGGCAACTTCGACATTCCCAACGTTCCGTTCAACAACTACCAGGTGACCGTCTCCGCCGGCGGCTTTGCTCCGACCAGGCAGAACACCGACGTCCATTCTGTTGTTGGCACCACGCTGAAGCTGGTCCTGCAAATCGCGGCCGCCAGCCAGACCGTCACGGTACAGGGAAATGCTGCCAGCGACCTGGTCGAAAGCGATCCCACCTTCCACACCGATGTCGACCGTGACATGTTTATCAAGGTGCCGCTGGAGAGCCAGTCGTCGTCGCTCAGTTCGCTGGTAACGGAAACCACTCCGGGCGTATCCGCGGACTCGAACGGCCTGTTTCACGGCCTGGGCGACCATGCCTCGAACTCATTCTCAGTGGATGGTCAGTCCATCACCGATCAGCAGAGCAAGGTCTTTTCCAACCAGATCCCCTCCAACTCCATTCAGTCCATCGAGGTCATTTCCGGCGCTCCTCCAGCCGAATACGGCGACAAGACCAGCCTGGTGATCGTGGCGACCACCCGCTCCGGGCAGGGCGTCACCAAGCCCACCGGCAGCATCAGCAGTTCTTACGGTTCCTTCGGTTCCGCCACGGGCAGCTTCGATCTGGCCTATGGCGGGAAGAACTGGGGCAATTTCATCGAACTCGACGGCATGAATTCCGGCCGCTTCCTCGATCCGCCGGAGTTCGCGGTCTTCCACGACAAGGGAAACGAAGAAAACACCTTCGACCGCGTGGATTACACGTTTTCCCCTGCCGATTCCATGCATCTAGACCTCAATTACAGCCGGTCCTGGTTCCAGACCCCTAATTCCTACGACAACGTCGACGTTCAGAATGTGATGGACGGGGGAGCCACCGCTGCACCGGTTTTAGGTTCGGTGGGGAACACCGATCAGCGTTCCCAGATCGGCACCTTCAACATCTCCCCGACGTACACTCGCGTAGTCAGCAACAACTCCGTGTTCAATCTTGGCGCGTTCGCCCGCAAAGACCAGTACCACTATTACCCCAGCGACAATCCGCTCGCCGACCTGGGTCCGCCCACGCTGCAGACCTCGTCCATCGCACAGACTCGTTCGCTGCTGAATACCGGCATCCACTCCGACATCTCCTACGACAAGGGGATCCACACATTCAAGGCGGGTGTTCAATACGGCCAGACCTTCCTGCGTGAAGGCGACAGCCTCGGCATCGTCGATCCGACGTACACTTTCAGCGCGCCCTGCCTGGATGCCGGTGGCAACCCGGTGGCCGGCTACTCCGACGCCGTCCCAGTGCCCCGGCGGTTCTGCCGGACAGAATCCCTACTACCTGACCGTTCTCGCGCCCTATGACATCACCCGCGGCGGCGGCTATTACCACTATGCGGGGCGCGCCGATATCAAGGAGATCGCCCTCTATGTCGAGGACCAGATCAAGGCCGGCGACTGGACCTTTAACCTCGGCATTCGCGGCGACCTCTACAACGGCCTCACCGTTGCCCGTCAGGCAGAACCCCGCCTGGGTGTCTCCTACACCGCCAAGCCGACCGGCAGCGTGCTCAGCATTTCCTATGCCCGCACCCTGGAGACACCCTTCAACGAGAATCTCGTCCTCTCCAGTGAAGGCTGCAGCGACGCCGTGCTGGCGCCGATTCTCAATTGCACCGCCGGCGTCTCCACCGCCGAACAGCCCGGCTACCGCAACGAGTTTCACGCCAGCCTGCAGCAGGCGGTGGGGAAGCACGTTGTCGTGAGCGGAGAATACATCTGGAAGTACACCCACAACGCTTTCGATTTCAGCGTGCTGGGAAATACGCCCATCACCTTCCCCATCGACTGGCACAACTCCAAAATCCCCGGCTATGCCCTGCACGTAGATGTGCCGGAGACACATGGTTTCAGCGCCTACTCCGTCATGTCGTCGGTGGCGGCGCGTTTCTTCCCCCCGCAGGTGGCCGGCGCGGGCGCCACGGTGGGCCAGACCGGGTTGCCATTCCGCATCGACCACGACGAGAAGTTCAACCAGAATTCCCACATCCAGTACACGCTGCCGCGCGGCTTCATCAAAGGCGTCTGGGGCGGATTCAACTGGCGATATGACAGCGGGCAGGTCGCCGGATCGACCCCGTGCTACGGCGTTACCGATCCCAATACGCCCTGCACCAACAGCTCTGTGACGCTCGCCAATGGCCAGCCCGGCATCGCCATGGTCGACACCAACATCCCCCCCACGGTCAACCCCGTGACCGGAGCCAGCGTCGCGCTTCCCCTGACCGCGGACCAGGAGTTCCAGGCGGGGTTTGCGTGCAACGGCGCCAGGGCGACGCCGGGCCATCCGCTGCCTGCCGTCTGCCCGGCGTCGGAGTTCACCTCAAACCTCATCAGCGTTCCCGCACCCGGTCAGGGCGACAACGACCACAATCCGCAGCGCATTGCTCCTCGCAACCTGTTCGACGCAACGGTGGGCAAAGAGAACATCTTCCACGCCGATCACTACAAGATGGACCTGGACGTGACTGCGATCAACGTCACCAACAAGTACGCCCTCTACAACTTCCTTTCCACCTTCAGCGGCACGCACTATGTCACTCCGCGGGCCGTCACTGCGAAGATCACTCTCAACTTCTGAGATTCCGACAAAGGCCTCTCCAACTGACAGCAGCGGATCCCGGCGCCGCTGTCAGTTGTCCGCCCTGTCGAACTCCGGCCCCTGCGCCCCTCACTGCCACCGCGCCGGTGGAACGATTGCGCAGGCCCCCGCGTATTTGACTCTGGCATTGCTGTATTCCAGAATCGGATTCGGGGGACGATGCAGGAAAGCGCGCTCGACCTCACACCGGGGGAGTTATGAACATACGTTTGCTTAGCGTCGGGAGCCTACTGCCCGCGCGATTTTTACTGCCTGCTCTTGCCTTTTGCCTGTGCTCCACGCTCGTGCAAGCACGGATGGCTGCCCCGGTTCAGACCGCGCAACCGGGCGCGGCGCCCGCGGCGGCTCCTCCGCAGGTCGATGCCCCTACTCTCATCGCAAGGTTCGATGGACTGGTGAACACCAAGACAGCCAAGCTCGGCGATCCGGTGAGCGCCAAGACCATCAAACCGCTCAAGCTTAAGGACTTGGACATTCCGAAGGGATCCAGGCTTACCGGCAGGGTAGCTCTCGTTCAATCGATGAAGGACGGCAGCGGCACGTCCGCACTGGGAATCCGCTTCGATCAAGTCGAATTGAAGGGAGGCGCGGTGCTCCGCGTCCAGGGACTCATCACCTCCATCGGCCCCGCGCCCAAATACGAAACCGGGCTGGGCTACAACTCCGTCCTCAGCCGGGGCGGAGCCGGGTCCGACCCCAGCCTCGACCCCTCCATCGCCGCCGATCGTTACACCAAAGACGAAGATGATCTGCCCCGCGGCAGCACCCTCGAAGGTGTCGCCCTTGGCCTTCATCTCAATCGTGCCGGCGCCACCGAAATCCGCGGCGTCCATCGCGACATGAAATTCGATTCCGACGTGATGATCAAGGTCGCCCTCTTCCGCGGCGCGTAACGCCTCGGTTCAACCGCGGATTGCACCCCCCCCGCAGCGCCACGGGGGCCCCGTTTCGCTGTCCAGGACCCGCATCTGCCCATGGCCGCAGCGGAACTAGCCGAAGATAGCGGTTACTCCGCCTACTTCGTTACCACTCCGCCGTAGGTGAGCCACTCGTTCGGCTTGGACGGATACCATCCCTTGGAAAACTGGGAAATGGTCTCGTCCATCACCTTCCGCTGCGCCCCCTCCAACTGCGTGATGGTCTTGAAGTTGGTGCGTCCACTGGTCGTGTTCAGCCGGAATTGAATACCGCTCAGCGGATCGTTCCCGTCAAAGATCCGTCTTTCCAGTTGAATGGCAATCACAATATCCTTGGGTTCGATCCGGCTGACACATTTCTCGTGAAACATCCACACCGTCTTGTGATAATCCGCGGTGTTGGGCTGAATATTGTTCTCCTCGGCCAGCTTTTTCTGCAGATAGTAGGTGTTCCAACCCTCCCGGATGAGCACGCAGTATGCCCATGTGTATTTCACCGGCTTCGAGAGCGGAAAAAACGCGCTGCCGCGGATGTCGCGCGCCACGCATACGGTGGTGTCGAGGTCGACGTCCTTGAAGGCCTCTTGCGGCCGCCAGATCGGCGTGGTGGTGCTCACGCGCGGAGAAAAGCCGTTTTTCATCATGGTGTCGGGATCGCGATCGTCCCCCCGCCACCCAATCCGTTTGACTCCTGACCAGTTCTTCTTCACATGCCCGTCAAAATCCCCTTTGAACTGGCTGGTGTCGTCGACAGTGATGCCTCTCACCTGGGTGTAGTAGTCCATCGTCGGCTTCAATCCGCGCGCGCTGCTGAGCATCTGGCTCATCTCCACCGCCAGCGCCAAGGCCTCGGCGTTGCCCGGATATTTGTCTCTCACCCACTTCTGCGCGAAATTTTTGACGAACTCCAGTCGCCAGTCTCCTACCGCCGGGACTGCGGGCATCAGCGACTTGAGCCAGTCCTGCGCGGTTGCCCGGTCGCGAATTGCGTTTCGCTGCGGCAACGGGATCTTGTTCTTGTATTGCGCATCGGTGGCCAGAGCATTGGCAAGGCTGTCGACCGCAGCGCATTTGTTGTAGTTCACGAGGGTAAGCTTGGAAGCCTCATCGAGAGGCTGGAAGGCGTCGAAGATACTCGGCATGGGGTTCTCCACAATACGGGGCTGTAAGGGCAGGGAATGTCGAGGGGATTCATCACGCGCATCCCCCGGGCAGGCAGGAAATCGCCGCCTGGAATGTGGGCTTGCAAACGGTTGTTCAGATGACGTGGGCGGCGCGGAAAGGCATGGCGCCGGAAGTCTGGCTCCGCTTCCCGGCGACGAGTATAGCATCCGCGCGGAGGTGTGCGCGTTATGGCGTTGAGTCCCGCATAACCGGAGCCCAGCCGGGCGCCGATCCCGCCATCCGGCGCCCACTCCATCGAATCAGCCGGATGGTTACTTTTCGCTATCCAGCGCTCGCATTTGCGCCGGGTCGTACCGCGTCCCGGCAACGGCGTCTGCCGGGACCGCCGCTTCAATCGCCGCGATCTCCTCCGCGTTGAGCGTGACTTCGAGGGCGCCGAGACCCTCAGTCAACTGGGCGCGTTTCCTGGCCCCGATCACGGGGACAATCGAACCGCCCCTGGCCATCACCCAGGCGATGGCCAGTTGCACCGGCGTAATTCCCTTGTCGCCGGCAATCTGCCGCAAATTAGCCACCAGATGCTGGTTTGAGGCCAGGTTTTCGCCTTGAAATCGCGGCAAATGGGCCCTGAAGTCCCCGCGACTGCCTGTCGGCGAACCCGACAGGAGTCCCCGCGACAGCACTCCGTAGGCAGTCGTCGCGATGCCGAGTTCGTCCAATACCGGAAAGATTCTCACCTCCGGACCGCGCGTGATCAGGGAGTACTCGATCTGCAGATCGACGACCGGGTGTACGGCGTTGGCCCTGCGAATGGTCTCCGGCCCCACTTCGGACAGGCCGATATAGCGCACATATCCGGCTCGGATCATGTCGGCAATGGCCCCGACGGTGTCTTCGATGGGTACGCGGGGGTCCAGTCTTGCCGGCCGGTAGATGTCGATCGACTCGACGCCCAGCCGCTTGAGGGAGTACGCCAGCGCCGTCTTCACCGCCGCAGGCCGCGCATCGTACCCCAGCCAGGAGCCATCCGGCCCACGCTGCGCGCCAAACTTTACTGACAGCAGCACCTGATCCCGTTGCAGCCGTATGGCCCGGCCGACCAGCATCTCGTTGTGGCCCATGCCATAAAAGTCGCCGGTATCGATGAGGTTTACGCCGGCATCGATGGCGGCATGAATCGTCGCCAGGCTCTCGGCCTCGTCACTCTCTCCATACATGCCGCTCATGCCCATGCAACCCAGGGCGATGGGGAAGACGTCCGGTCCTGCTTTTCCCAGTTTCCGAGCCGTTCTGGTCTCCGTGGTCATAGATTTTGATCTCTCCCGCCAGCATCGTAGGCGGTTCGATGAGCGGCGGCAACCCGCAAAATGCCGCCATTTTGAGGGCGTCAACGAGTGCAGTTGAGGGAGTGTTGGCAGATGCTGGTCACACCCCGAAGTGATGTTGCCGGCTAACCCTTTCGATCAAAAACACATAGCGGTTTAAGGCCGTTGAGTCCCTGATTCAGACCTCGAATTTCCACTTTCATCCAGGCTCCGTCTCTGCCATACTTGATTGTGCCCACCAGGTACGGCCAATCCCAACAATCCACTCAAGAGGTTGCATCCATGTCGGCAAAGTATGTCTTTGTGACGGGCGGAGTTGTGTCCAGCCTAGGCAAGGGGCTCGCGGCGGCCTCCATCGGCTGCCTGCTGGAGAGCCGCGGTCTCCGCGTCAACATGATGAAGTTCGACCCGTATCTGAACGTCGACCCGGGGACCATGTCGCCCTTCCAGCACGGCGAAGTCTTCGTCACCGACGACGGCGCCGAAACCGACCTCGACCTCGGCCACTACGAGCGCTTTACCCACGCGCCCCTGTCGCGCGATAACAACCTCACCACGGGCCGAATCTACGAGCAGATCATTCTCAAGGAGCGCCGCGGCGACTACCTGGGCAAGACCGTCCAGGTCATCCCCCACGTGACCAACGAGATCAAGAACGCCATGCGCAAGGTCTCGGCCAACGGCGCCGACGTGACCATTGTTGAAATCGGCGGCACCGTCGGCGACATCGAGTCCCTGCCGTTCCTCGAAGCCATCCGCCAGATGCGCCAGGAACTGGGCCGCGAAAACACCGTCTTCGTTCATCTCACCCTTGTCCCCTGGATCGCCGCCGCCCAGGAACTCAAGACCAAGCCCACGCAGCACTCGGTCAAAGAACTGCTCTCGATCGGCATCCAGGCCGACGTCCTGCTCTGCCGCTGCGACCGCACCCTGAGCCGGGAGATGAAGCAGAAGATCGCCGCCTTCTGCAACGTGGAAGAGCGCGCCGTCATTGGCGCCAAGGACGTACCGTCGATCTATGAAGTCCCTCTGGGGTTTGCCCTGGAGGGCGTGGACACGCTGATCCTCAAGTACCTCCACAAGGAAGCTCCCGAGGCCAACCTTGTCCAATGGAAGGAACTTATCGATCGCGTGCATCATCCCAAGGACCAGGTTGACATCGCCATCGTCGGCAAGTACGTCGAGTACGAGGACAGCTACAAGTCGCTCAAGGAAGCGCTGACCCACGGGGCCATCTCCCAAAAGCTCAGACTCAATGTGACCTGGATCGAAGCCGAGGGCCTGGAATCGAAGACCCCCGACGATCGCGATTACGAAATCCAGCTTGAGGGCTTCGACGGCATCCTGGTCCCCGGCGGCTTCGGCAAGCGCGGCATTGAGGGCATGCTCAACGCCATCCGCTACGCCCGCGAAAAGAAGGTGCCTTACTTCGGCATCTGTCTCGGGATGCAGACCGCCTGTATCGAGTTCGCGCGCAACGTCTGCGGCCTCAAGGATGCCAACTCCAGCGAATTTGACCCCGCCACGCAGCACCGCGTCATCTACAAGCTGCGCGAATTGCTCGGTGTCGAAGAGATGGGCGGCACCATGCGCCTCGGAGCCTGGACGTGCATCCTCCAGGAAGACTCCCTGGCCTCACGCGCGTATGGAGGCATCACCGAGATCAGCGAGCGCCATCGTCACCGCTACGAATTCAACCGCGAATACGAAGCGCTTCTCACCGGCGGCGGACTGCAGATCAGTGGCACCACGCCCGACTCGACCTACGTTGAAATCGTCGAGATCCCCGGCCACCCCTACTTCCTTGGCTGCCAGTTCCACCCCGAGTTCAAGTCCAAGCCCCTGGAGCCGCACCCGCTCTTCCGTGAATTCATCACCGCCAGCTACAAAAGGCGGCTGGCCCAAAAAAACGCTGAAGACCTGAACGCTGTCTCTACCCTCGTCCAATGATGCCCGGCTCGTGGCGAATGTAGACTCCAAGCTGTTCAATGGAAGACGCGCAGCCGGAGACCGGATTCAGGAAATGCGGCCCCGTCCTTTCCCGCCAGAGTTCGACTGCTCCCTAAGTCGGCAAAGGTGGAGATAGACGCCTGCGGAGCTTTCTGAACCTCGATCAGGCGAGCAGGACCGCTCCGTCACTGATCTTCGCGAGCGCCCGATCGAATGTGACCAATCGAACACCGCCAGCGGCCGCAAACGCCGCAAGGTAGCCGTCAGCCCACTGCTTCGTCGAGCTTTCGCGACGGTTCGTAAGCTGCCGAAATAGCGCATCTGTACTGCGCGGCTCGTCCATCATCCGATTGCCTGGATCGTTCATCACAGAGTCAAATACCTCCCACGCCTGCACCGGTGTGAGAACTTCCTCTCCCATTGCGCTCTGATTGGTCAGCAGCCGCAACAGGCCAAGCTGGGTAAACCGGCAGAAATACACGACCGAACCGCTATCGAGCGACTCCGCCCATATTCTTGCGGCGCGGTGCTGGGGGTGGATCGAGTGGACCAGGGCCAGCCACACGTTCACATCAGGGAAAAGGAATGTATTCGTAGACACCTTCCTCGCCCAGCCTCAAGGAGCCGGGATTTTCGGACACGATCACTGGGAATCTGCCGCGACTTCCACGGCCCGTTTGGGTGTTTTCGCCTTGAAGTCGAAGCGCCACGCCCTCCAGGATGATCTCCCGGATCGTGCTCCCTTCGCGGGCGGCTCGCACCTTGATCTCGCGATAGATGGGATCTGGAATGTCTACAGTCGTTCGCATAGAGCCAGTTTAGCATATTTATGTATAAGCATCTTCACTCCTTAGGTGCGGTCTGGTCTGGCCCGAGCCTGTCTGGCCCGAGCTTCGTCCGGCCCGAGCCTCCGATCCTCAACTGCGATCTGCACCGAGATGAATCGCAATGGCGGCATCGACACTGACGCCGGCGGTGCGGGGGTATTGGCGTGCTCGAGGTAATGCTCGGTCCCCATCCAAATTGCGCCCGCTGCCGTCTAATGTTGCAGCGCCTAAATCGGGCGCGTTGCTATACTGTAGGTTGGCAAACCCGGTAGGGGAGCCCCCGGAACGCCGGGGCTTTTTTCTTGGGCTCCCCGGCATTGATCCCGGGAGAAGGAAGTACATGGGAGCACTGCTGGAAGCCATCCAATCCCCCGCCGACCTCAAGCGCCTCAACTTCGCGCAGATGGCGGACCTTGCCGAAGAAATCCGCGAATTCCTGATCCATACCCTTTCGAAGACCGGTGGCCATCTTGGTCCCAACCTGGGCGTCGTGGAGCTGACGCTGGCGATGCATTATGTGTTCAATTCGCCGCAGGACCGGTTCCTGTTCGACGTGAGCCACCAGGTTTATACCCACAAGATCCTTACCGGCCGTCGTGAGCGCTTCGGGACCATTCGCCAGCCCGGCGGTCTGAACGGGTTCATGCTGCGCACCGAGTGCGAGCACGACTGTTACGGCGCCGGCCACGCGGGGACGGCACTGTCCGCGGCGCTGGGAATGGCGGTTGCCCGCGACCTGGCCGGCGGCACTGAAAACATCATCGCCGTGGCCGGCGATGCCGCCTTCACCAACGGCATCTCGTTTGAGGCGCTCAATAACATCGCCGATCAAACCAACCGGCTTATCGTCGTGCTGAACGACAACGAGTGGTCCATTGACCGCAACGTCGGCGCCATCGCGCGCTACTTTCACCGCGTGGTCACCAACGAGCATTACCAGTCGCTGCACAACTCGGCCCGGAAGATCGTGCAGAAGATCGGCGGCAAGACCGCCGTCAATGTGATGCGCCGCGCTGAAGAAGCAGCCAAGGGCATGTTGTGGCCTTCCATGCTCTTTGAAGAATTCGGTCTCGAATACTTCGGTCCCATCGACGGCCACAATCTTCCGCAACTGATCGAGACGTTCAAATTTCTCAAGGCTGCGGATCGTCCCGTGCTGCTGCACGTGCTCACGCAGAAGGGCAGCGGATTCCAACCCGCGCTCGACCTGCAGAAGAAGTTTCACGGCCTTGGGCCCTACGATCCGGAGACCGGCAACACCCGGCCCACGGCGCAGGCCACTTACTCCGAAGTCTTTGCCAACACGCTGGTCAAGCTTGCCGACAAGGACGAGCGCATCGTCGCCATCACGGCGGCGATGCCCAACGGCACCGGTCTCGATCTCTTCCGCCCGCATCATCCCAAGCGCTACTTCGATGTCGGCATCGCCGAGGAACACGCGGTGATCTTCGCCGCGGGCATGGCCACGCGCGGCTTCCGGCCGGTGTGCGCAATCTACTCCACCTTCCTGCAGCGCGCCTTCGATCCCATCGTGCATGATGTTGCGCTGCAAAAGCTGCCGGTGGTGTTCTGCATGGACCGCGCCGGCCTCTCCGGCGACGACGGCCCCACGCACCACGGCCTCTTCGATATCAGCTATCTGCGCGGCATTCCGGAGATGGTGTTGATGGCGCCCAAGGATGAAGACGAACTGGCCGACATGATGCAGACGGCTGTCACGCTTCCCGGCCCGAGCGCCATCCGCTATCCGCGCGGCGCGGTGGCGGGCGTGGCCTGCAAGGCGGAGCCGCAGGTGCTCCCGTTGGGCAAGGCCGAAGTGCTCGCCGATGGTTCCGATGTGGCGATCCTCGGACTCGGCCCGATGATCGCCATGGCCTGGGAACTCGCTGCGCGGCTGGAACGCGACGGCTACTCCGCCGCGGTCATCAATCCGCGCTTCGTCAAGCCCATCGATCGCGAAATGCTCGAAGCCTACGCGCGTCGCGTTGCGGCTTTCGTCACCTTTGAAGATCACGTAAAGATGGGCGGCTTCGGATCGGCTGTTCTTGAAGCGCTCGAGGAGATCGGCAGCAAGGTTCCGGTGGTGCGCATCGGCTGGCCCGATCAATTCATCGAGCACGGCAAGGTCGATGATCTGCGCGCCAAGTATGGCGTCAGCGTTGAGGAGGCGGAGAGCCAGGTCCTGCCGCTGCTCAAGCGCCGCTCGCGCCGCACCCTGGTTGCGAGCTAGACGCTGCTCTCAGCCAGCGAAAGTCGCGAGTGCGTAACTCGCGAAGGATTGTTGTTATCACAGACGCTGTCACGAATCGCACCAACGTACCATACGTGTGTCCCCATCACGCCTGCCATCGAGGAATTCCATCCAAATTCAGAAATGGGAACAAAGCCCTGCTTGAACGAGGCCGGGTTTGAATCCAGTCAATCTCCATTCAACTCGCTGTGCGACAATCCACATCAGACCGTTATATGCGACTTGTTCGTATCTTCCTTTTGTGGATCGGGGCAACGGCGTTGGGTGGAGTTCTGGCCTGCGACGCAGGCGCCACCCATCCCACTGGTGCTGGCGGGCGGCACCGTCATCGATGTTACGGACTGGGGCCACTCCGCAGCCGATCTTCCCGACGCCATCGTGATCGTGCAGAATGGCAAGATCACCGACGTCGGGCCGCGCGCGTCGCTGCCCATTCCCAAGGGCGCGCGCGTCATCGACTGCACCGGAAAATTCATCATCCCCGGCCTGGTCGATGGATTTGCCGGGATGACCAGCCAGGGCGCAGGCCAACGCCAATCTCTACATGGGCGTGACCACGGTTGTGGCGAGTTCCGACGAACGCCGCGGCCACATCGATTTCACCGCCAATCCCGCTCCGCATCTTTACCTGCTTGATTCGGTCGGCACGACGGATGACTGGAGCCTTCTCATCGGCCATGCCGGATGGACGGACAAGCTGCGCGAGAAGAATCGGCCCGCGGAACTCAGTCCCGACGACACGCTGCGCCAGCTCACCGACACGGCCAAGCTGGGCACGCGCGTGCTGTGGCTGGGCGCAACCTGACCGCGGCCAATACGCAATGGATCATCGCGCATGCGCATCAGATGGGGCTCATCACCTATGGCGAATTCGTCTCTACGCCTTACCGCGTCGGCATCGATGCCGGAGTTGACGCGCTGCTTCACATGGGCCGCTATGAACTGGGCGTGATTCCCGATGAATTGCAGTCTCCGCTGGTTGACGACCCGGAGGGAGGCGCCGCCAACACGGCTTACGACTACTCTGAGCGCCTGCCGCCCAGCGACGCGCACTGGCACTCGTACGCCCGCTTCATCGCCAGACACCATGCGGCGCTGATGCCCACGTTCAGCCTGTTTTTTTTGCGCTTGCCCGACCATCGCAACCTGTGGACGGAACCCGCCGCCAAGCTGCTCGATCCGGCGCGCATGTTTGATCCGCCGGATCAGACCACCGGAGAGATGAACTATCCGCTGCCTGCGTGGTCACGCCATCTGCCCGCGATGGCGCAGCGCTGGATGGAAGAGAACCTGCGCAAGAAGGCTGACCAGTCCGCCCTGCGTCTGTGGCGCATCAACGAGGCGATATTCGCGGCCGACCCGCATTATCTTGCCGCCTCGGGTGCGCCGGTTTCGGGCACCATGAGCGGCATCTCCATGCATACCGAACTGGAGATGATGGTGCGGCTGGGACTTTCGCGCGCGCGAAGCTCTTGCCGCGGCCACCAACAACTACGCGCTTCAGTTCAACTGGAATGAACTCGGCCAGATCGCTCCCGGCCGCCGCGCCGACATCCTGGTACTCGATGCCGACCCTACGGTGAGCATCTGGAACGTGCGCCGCATCTCCACTCTCATCGTCGATGGCAATGTGATGGATCGCGATGGGCTGCTGAATCTGAAGAAGTGAACAGACAGAGCCGTGTGCCAGTTGCGAAGTGCGGAATGTAAGAGCGCTCGTCTGGAGTGGCGAGCGCGCAGCGAGAAGCATGTACACGCTTGTGCAGGAAACTCCACTCGCCGCGATTCACCGACCACTGTTCACTTATCTTCTGCACCGCCTGTCTCGCCGCGGTAGCCAGTATCTCGGGCAGCCGCTTCTGCCGGTAGGCGAAGGCCTTCTCCAACTGTCCTCGAACAACCCCAGCGGCGAGTCCGCCGATAGCGCCGCCGGGAAGCGAGAATTCGATTTCATCGGTCACCAGCGTGCCTTCGACCCAATCGCGAACTTCCGCAACGATCCCATGGCGATGATGGAACTGCTGGAAAGGGCCCCGCACCTGCTCATCGGCGAAATGACTGTTCCATTTGAAATCCACGACGCGCGCCAGCCATCCGACGCGTTGCGGCAGCCATGGGACCGGACAGAAGCTGATCAGGATCTCTGAGCCTTTTCCGGCGGCTATGCTGCGAAAGCGTCGCGACGGGTCCGGTGTCCACGGACGCTGTGGCGGCGGTTGCAGCCGCACATCCTCGATGCGTGTCTTCTGCGCCGGAGGCATGAGGTGCGGCAGGTTGGATGGATTCGCAAAGAATGCAAACACCAGTTCCACTGGATGGGGAACCCACTGACGGGTTTCAATACGCTGTGCCATTCGCATTGATCCTATCGTTAGATGTAATCGACTCGCCGTTGCTACGGATAAACGACAGCGGGGAAGCAACTCAATAGCCCGAATTGCTTTCCCGCTCCAGCCGTGAAGGGAACTCTGCCCCGCAGTTAGTTAGGCAGCAGCACGGAGTCCACCACATGAATGACACCGTTCGACTGGTTGACATCGGCGATCGTCACTGTCGCCATCCCACCCTTTTCATCCGTCAGCAGGATCTTGCCGTCCTGCATGGTTGCGGTGAGCGTTCCGCCCTCGACGGTCTTCAGCTCGGCTTTGCCGCCGCCGGCCTTGATCATCTTCATCAGGTCTTTCGAACTCACCTTTCCGGCGACGACATGGTAGGTGAGGACCTTGGTCAGCTGGTCCTTGTTCTCCGGCTTCAGCAGAGTGTCGACGGTGCCGGCGGGCAGCTTTTCAAAAGCTTCGTTGGTTGGCGCGAAGACCGTGAACGGCCCGGGGCCTTCGAGGGTCTGCACCAGTCCGGCTGCCTTTACTGCGGCAACCAGGGTGGTATGGTCTTTGGAGTTGACCGCGTTTTCGACGATGTTCTTGCTGGGATACATGGCGGCGCCGCCGACATCCGGATCCTTCGCGGCCCCCATGGGCGCGCCGAGGACGGATGCTGCGGAAAGCGAAAGCGCGATGGTTGCCATGGCGGCGAGGACTGACTTGCTGTTCAGAAACATAAGATGTACGACCTCCGTTGTAGATGACTACACTCACCTAACGCGCCGCCTCCCCCGTTGGATTTCCTGCTTCTTGAGGACCTTTACACTATCGACAAAGTTTCGTGCAATATTGGTACAGGCAAACGACAAAACCTGGTTGTGGTTGCGGCCAATCCGGCTGCGGGGCAAACTCCGCGCATCCAAATCGCTGCTCGCAGCCTGACGTAAGATGAAAGAGACGGTATGGAGTCAGTTCGCGCCCACCTGGAGATCGTTACGGGTTCCTCATTGCAAATCGCGCAGAAGCCGCGCCGGCATAACAAGTGGCTCGTCCTGATCGCTGCCTATAAGCTGTTCACCGCACTGTTCTTCATAGCCATCGGTGTAGGCGCCTTTCGCCTCGTCCACAAGGATGTAGGCGATGTCCTGTACCAGATTGCCAGCGACCTTCGCTTCAATCCGGAATCGCGCTTCGTCAACTTCGTCCTCGACCGGGCTTCGCTGCTCAACGATCCCATGCTGCGCAGGATTGGTTTGGCCGCCTTCTGTTATGCCGCGCTGGGAATCCTGGAAGGGATCGGTCTCTACCTGGAGAAGGCCTGGGGTGAATATCTCACTCTCATCATTACGGCGTCGTTTCTCCCGTTTGAGATTCATGAGATTGTGCGCCGGTTGACGACCGCCCGGGTCGGCCTGCTGGTAGCCAATGTGCTGGTCCTTCTGTATTTGTTGAAGGTGGTCTTCGAAAGGCAGCGGTCCCCGCAAAGTTCAGCCGCCTGATGAATTTGCGATTCTTTGGAATCCGATTCGCTTTTTGTTCGCCTTACACTAAGGTGTTATCTTCCGCAAGACGGTCGAGGTAACCAGGAATCAAATTAGTTACCTGCCACCATTACTGGTGGTGTGCGTGCATTTTGGATGCCTATATATGGTGATTCCCGAGCGCTGCCAATGTTTGCTCGCGTTCCCGTTCTGAAATTCTCCACAGCAGGCGTTGTTTTCCACCTATCGCAGCCGTGGTATTTTGCGCGATACTGGGTCTGCGCGGGTCCAAATGGGCCAATTTGGGTGAATCTCTCGGAAGATTACTCATAAACTTGCGCGATTGTGAGTCAACATGGTCGAGCACCAGGAACCCGATGTGCCCGAGTCCTCTTCGGAGGTCACGGGCCCTGCTGTGGGCGCCTGGGACGATCTGCAATACGGTTTCAGCGGCAATCCGAAGACCAAGCTCGACGAACGAGGCCGCCTGAAATTGCCGGCTGAGTTCAAGGCATTCCTCGAACGCAAGTACGGCAAAGGCTTCAATGCGTTTTATATCACCAGCATGGACGGGGAGAGCGCCGAAATTTATCCGCTGCCTGAGTGGCTGGAGCGGCAGAAGAAGATTTTCGCGATGCCGCAGAGCGATCCGGCTCGCAAGGTGTTGTTAAAGAGGTACAACCTGTACGGCGATCGGGCGGACATGGATCCGCAGGGCCGCATGCAGATTCCCGAAGAGTTGAGGAAGAAGGCCGACCTCACGGGAGACGTCAAGGTGTCGGGCGAGGGCAACCTGCTTCGCGTCACGAGCCTGCAGAGTTTGCGGGACAGCGTCGAGGCCAGCGAGCTGACGCCGGAAATGTTGGATTCACTGAGCGGTTACGGGCTGTAACCCGGAGCCGCACACCCCCCAGGGGGAGCGCATGACGAGATCGAGCGAACGCCATGTGCCGGTTCTTTTGACAGGAAGCGATCGAATATCTCCAGGTGCGCGCCGGGAGCACGGTGGTGGATTGCACGCTGGGGCTTGCCGGTCATGCGTCGGAAATCGTCAGGCGCTTAGGGCCGAAGGGCAGGTTGATCGGCTTTGACCGCGACCCGCAGGCGCTGGAGCTGGCCAAGGACACGCTCGACCAGGGTTTGCGAGGAGCTGGGAAGTCGAGGCGCCGGCGGTCGAGCTGATCGGCGAGGCCTTCAGCACCGCCCCGCATGCACCTGTGAGCCGGGCTCGGTGGATGGGATGCTGGCCGACTTTGGCGTCAGCAGCCTGCAGTTGGACGAGGCGGCACGGGGATTCAGTTTTATGGCGGACGGACCCCTTGATATGCGTATGGATACGCGTCGGGGGCCGACCGCCGCACAAGTGGTGAATGAGGCGAACGAGCGCGAGCTTGCAGACCTCATTTACGAATACGGAGAGGAAAGGAGATCGCGGAGAATCGCCAGAGCCATTGTGCGCGGGCGGCCGGTGACAACGACGGGGCAACTTGCCCGGATTGTCGCCTCAGCCGCCCCGGCAATGAAACAGGACAGGATTCATCCCGCGACCCGCACCTTTCAAGCACTCCGCATTCGTGTAAATCGCGAATTGGACGAGATCAAGGGCGTTGATGGAGGCCGCACCCAAGTTGCTTAAGCCCTCCGGACGCCTGGTCGTCATCAGTTTCCACTCGCTGGAAGATCGCATCGTGAAAGACAGCCTGCGCGAAGGCGCGCACAACGGCATCTGGACGATCCTGACCAAGAAGCCGGTTACGGCCGGCGAAGAAGAGATCGATCGCAATCCGCGCTCCCGCAGCGCCAAGTTGCGAGCGGCAGAAAGACAGAAAACAGGAGTCACGGAACAGGTTACAGGGAACAGGTGACAGGAGACAGGAATTGGTTGGGACGTCAAGAAAGCACAAACTCTAAGCCAACTGGTCCTGATCTCTGAACCCTGATCCCTAAGGAGACACACATGGCGGCATGCACGACAACCTATTTTGAAGCTGGACGCAGCCTGGGGGCGCGCGTGGCCGAGCGGAACGCCGAGTTTCTTGCCCAGCAGGCGATTCGCCGCCGCGGTGTGCCCACGCCGGAGTTTCACTTCGCCAAGCACCTCGACAACTCCCGGCTGGTCAAGGCATCCGATCCGGTTCGCGTGCGCGAGATGCGTGTCTTTGCGGCCGCCGTTACGGTGCTGTTCTCGCTGATCATGATCTACGGGCTGCAGCACTTCAGCGCCATCGAAAGCTCTTACAGCGTGGAAGCCGAAAAGCAGGTGCGCGATCAGTTGCGCGAAGAGAATCGCCAGCTTCGGCTCGCTGAAGCCCAGCTGACGCAACCCGGCCGCATCGATGGCATGGCGCGGCAGCTCGGACTGGCCGAGCCCCAGCCCGGACAGGTCATCCACCCCAGCGCGCTCCCGGATTCGAGCGCGCCGTCGCTGGCGCAACTCGCACCGCCCGCGCCGCCGGTACAATAAGGCTTACGCACGCAATTCTTCATCGGGGACCACGTTACCATGCAGGCAGCAGCAGTCCGGGCCAACCGCAATCGCACCAGCCTGCCTCGCGCCATCCCGCTCCGGATGGCGCGTTTCTGGATCGTCTGCCTCTTCTTTCTGCTTTGGGCGCTGACCATCGCCGGCCGCCTGTTCTGGCTCCAGATCATGCGCCACCAGGAATTTGTCGAGCGCGCGCAGAAGCAGCAGCAGCGCACATTTGAGGTGGCTCCGCGGCGGGGCATCCTCTACGATCGCAACCTGCACGAACTGGCCATGACGGTCCAGGCCGATTCCATTTACGCGGTCCCGACCGAGATCGCGGACAAGCAGGCCGCAGCCCATGTCCTCGCGGGGATCGTGCATACCGATCCCGAGGATAAGCGGACTACCGAGGAACAGGTTGCTGAACCGCCTTAACGCGGGGCGCGGCTTCGCCTGGGTTGCCCGGCGCGTCCCCCCCGAAGCCGCCGCCAAGGTCAAGGCGCTCAACCTCAAGGGCATCTATTTTCAGAAAGAGTTTCAGCGCTTCTATCCGGACAACCAGATTGCCGCGCAGGTGCTGGGCTACGTCGGCGTCGATGACAACGGCCTCGGCGGACTGGAGCAGAAGTTCGAACCGCAATTGCATGGCGTATCGGGGCGCATGTTCACGGCCATGGACGCGCGCCGGCGGGTCCTCGGCTCAAGCGAGCACGATCCCGAGCCCGGCCGGAATCTGGTTCTGACCATCGATGAAAACATCCAGTTCCTCGCCGAGCGCGCCCTCGACCACGCCATGGAGAAGACCGGGGCGGACAACGGCACCGTGGTTGTACAGGACGTGCATACCGGCCAGATTCTCGCCCTTGCCATTCGGCCCACGTTCAATCCAAATCAGTTTCGTCACACCACGCCGGCGCTGTTGAAGGATCACGCGGTCAGCGATGTCTATGAGCCCGGCTCGGTCTTCAAGCTGGTGGCCTACTCAGCCGCGCTGGATCAAGGACTGGTAAAGCCCGATGACATGGTCGATTGCCAGGGCGGCGCCATCACGCTGGCGGGCCGCGTCATCCACGACAACCAGGGCGAACACTTCGGCGTCATCCCCGTGCACAAGGCGCTGGAAGAATCCAGTGACGTGGGAGCCATCAAGATGGCGCTCAAAGTCGGCCCCGACCGCTTTTACCATTACATTCGCGAATTTGGCTTCGGCAGCCGAACCGGAGTGGAAGTCCCCGGCGAAACGCGCGGGCTGTTGCGCCCCACCAGCAAGTGGAACGGCTCGTCCATCGGCTCGCTTGCGATCGGCCAGGAAGTCGGGGTTACGCCTCTCCAACTGGTGTCGATGGTTTCGACCATCGCCAATGGCGGAACCTATCTGCCGCCCCGGATCCTGCTGGCTCCTCCCACGACTGCGGACCAAAAATCCACCCCACCGCAAGGGGCGCAGGGGATCAAGTCGAATGAGGAACTGCCCAATCCGCTGCCTTCCGGCGCACACCGGGTCATCTCCGAGATGGCTGCGGCGCAGATGCGCAAGATGATGGAAGGCGTGGTTCTCTACGGCAGCGGCAAGCCGGCGCAACTCAACGGCTTCTCGGCCGGCGGCAAAACCGGCACGGCGCAAAAGATCGATCCGGTCACGCACCTCTATTCGAAGACGATGCACATCGCGTCGTTCGCCGGCATTGCGCCTGTCAATAATCCTGTGATCTCGGTTGCCGTCATCATGGACGACCCGAAGAAGGGGCCGTCGTATTACGGAACCGCCGTCTCCGCGCCGGTCTTTGCCGAGGTCGCACAGCAGGTCCTCGAGTACCTCGGTGTGCCCCATGACATCGACATCCACGAACCCAAGCCGCCTGCCAAACCGGCGAAACCGATCCGCGAAGACGACCACGAAGACGCCGGCGACATTAACGCCCTCTTCGCCGCCGTCAACGATTTGCCGGCCGACGATCCGCTGCGCAACCCGCCGTCACAACCCGCAACGCCGGCGACAGAGCCAACCCCCAACATCCAGCCGAAACCATTGACAGACGCCGGCAGCGAGTGGCACGACTTCCACGCAAGTTCCGCCGGTCCCGACCAATCAGAAGGCGTCCGCTACTGCGGTGGTGATGAATGCCGACCGTCAACTGAAGGTTCCGTCGCTTCTCGGCCTTCCGGTGCGCAAGGTGATTGAAGTCTCCGCGCAGGCAGGCCTGGCTGTCGAGGTGACGGGAAGCGGGACGGTACGCGAACAGGCCCCCGCTCCCGGCACCATGGTTCAGCCGGGAACCCGCATTGTCGTCCGCTGTTCCGATAAGCGGATCCCTGCCATCACAACGCGAAAAGCGTCCCTGCCTCTACAATCGAGCACGAGATGAAGTGGAAAGAACTGATCGAGGAAATCACGGCGGATGGGGTCTCGGGCGACTCTCCACAGGACATTACCGGCGTCGAATACGACTCCCGGCGGGTCAAGGCGGGGGCGATCTTCGTGGCCATGAAAGGCGGCTCGACCGACGGCAATCGCTATGTCGAAAAGGCCCTTGCCAGCTGGCGCTCTGGGCATCATCACTGACTCGTCGCAGATGTTCGATCACCTGCTGGTATATAACGCCGGCTTTCCGGTGCTGGAAGTGGAACACGGCCGCCGTGCCCTGGCCCAGGCGTCTGCTGCCTTCTTCGGGCATCCCGAACGAAAGCTCGCTGCCACCGGCATTACCGGAACCAACGGCAAGACGACCACGGCTTTCCTTACCGAGTCTCTTCTCAACGCAGCGAGCCGCAGTACCGTGCTGGTGGGCACCATTGAATATCATGTTGCCGGGGAAGTGCGCCCCTCGATCCACACCACGCCGGAGTCGCGCGATCTCTTTGAACTGATGGCTGAGGGCGCCGCGCGCGGAGCGACCGAGCTCGTCACCGAAGTTTCCAGCCACGGCCTCGACCAGGGCCGCGCAGCCGGCGTGAACTTCGATGTGGCCGTGTTTACCAATCTCACCCGCGACCATCTCGACTATCACGGCACCATGGAGAAGTACTTCGCCGCCAAGCGGCTGCTGTTCGACGGCACGGTCTACCCAGCGCCGCGCGTTGCCGTGATCAACGCGCATGACTCCCACGCCAGGCAGCTTGCCGCCGCTGCCCGCCGCGCTGGCGCAGAAGTCCGCCTTTATGGCATTGGCGAGGGCGATTGGCGCGCCGCGAATCACTCGCCTCACTCCTGGCGGAGCTGTTTTTGAGCTGCAAACCCCTGCAGGTTCGGCTCAGGTTACGTCCCGGCTCGCCGGCGAAGTCAACATCTTAAACTTGCTGGCTGCATTTACCGCGGCGCACGCGCGCGGGGTTCCGTTCGATCAACTTGTCGGATCGGTGCCGCATCTCCGCCCGGTCCCAGGCCGCTTTCAGCCTGTCGATGCCGGCCAGCCCTTCACCGTCATCGTGGATTACGCCCACACCGACGATGCTCTGCACAACCTCATCGCTCTGGCCCGCCAGATGACGGCAATGTCCGGCGGCCGCGTAGTCACCCTGTTCGGCTGCGGAGGCGACCGCGACCGCACCAAGCGCCCCAAGATGGGGCAGGCCGCCGGAAAGGAGAGCGATTTCGTGGTGGCCACCAGCGACAATCCGCGCTCTGAAGATCCGCTTGCGATCCTCGCCGAGATCGAGCCCGCGCTGAAGGCTAGCGGCGTCCGCTATGTCGTCGAGCCTGACCGCGCCGCTGCCATCGGTCTCGCGCTCAGAGAGGCTCGCCCGCACGATGTGGTTCTGCTCGCCGGCAAGGGCCACGAGAAGGAACAGATTCTCGCCGACCGCACCATCCCGTTCGACGACGCGCAGGTTGCCGTTTCCGCACTTGCCCAACTGGGCTATGGTGGAGCAGCGATGAAACTGACGCTCGCAGAAGCAGCTCTTGGCATGGGCGCAGTGCTGGAAGCGCCACCGAATGTGCCACATGCCGGAGCCCTCGTCGCCCAGGGCTACTCCATCGACTCGCGCACCATCGGCCCCGGTGAGCTGTTCTTCGCGGTGCGCGGCGAGCGGTTTGACGGGCACGACTTCGTTGCGGCGGCGGCGGAGCGCGGGGCCATCGCGGCTGTGGTGTCGCGAGCCCGGGTCGCGACGCTGCCGGACGCTGCGCTGGCTCTCCCGCTGCTTATCGCCGAAGATCCGCTCATCGCCCTGCAGGCGCTGGCTGCGCACGTGCGCCGGCAATGGGGCAAGCGTGTCGTCGCGGTCACCGGGTCTGCCGGCAAGACGACGACAAAGGAAGCCATCGCCGCGGCGCTGGGCGCAAAGTTCAACGTGCTCAAGTCGAAGGGCAATCTGAACAACGCCTACGGGCTGCCCCTGCAATTGCTGCGCATCGAGCCGGAGCACGAGTACGCGGTTGTGGAGATGGGCATGAACCACCTGGGCGAGATCGCCGCGCTGGCGCGCATCGCGGCTCCCGACTGGGGCGTAGTCACTCAACGTGGGCACTGCCCACATTGAGAACTTCGCCGAGGGCCAGGCCGGCATCGCGCGCGCCAAGTTTGAACTCGTGGCCGCGCTTCCCGCGAGCGGCAGTTGCCTTTCTCAACTGCGACGATCCGTATGTGTCGCAGTTTGGGCGCGACTTCGGCGGGCGCGTGGTGTACTTCGGCGCCGGGCCGTGCGCCGACCCGCAGATTCTGGTAGTCGCGGAAGACGCGCAGGGTCTGCAGGTCCGCTACCGCAGCGGGGAGAGCGAAGCCGACGTGACCCTGCATCTGCTGGGCGCTCACAATGCTCACAACGCGATGGCCGGCCTGGCCGTGGCGCGCGAAGCGGGCGTGGATCCGGAGGCAGCCGCCGCGGCGCTGGCTGCTCTCACGGCGGGCGACAAGCGCGGCGAAGTGCTCGAGATCGCGGGCGCCACCATTCTCAACGACAGCTACAACTCCAATCCTGAAGCGCTTCGCTCCATGATTCGCACCCTGGCCGCGCGGCCTGCCCGCCGCCGCATCCTGGTTGCCGGGGAAATGCTGGAGCTTGGCGATCACGCGCCCGGCGCTCCATGCCGCGTGCGGCAAGGCCGCCGCGGAAGCGGGCCTCGACCTCGTCGTCGGCGTGCGCGGAAATGCCGTCCACCTGGCAGCCGCCGCCTGCGCCGGTGGCGTTGCTTCGCTGTTTCTGCCCGATGCCGACGCCGCAGGTCGCTGGCTGGCTCAAAATCTGCGCGCGGGCGACGTGGTGCTGATCAAAGGCTCCCGCGGAGTGCGCCTGGAGCGCGCCATCGAGATCCTTCGCAATCCCATCGCATCCCCCGAGGTCCAGTGAAC
Source organism: uncultured Acidobacteriaceae bacterium (assembly GCA_963737665.1). Lineage (GTDB taxonomy): Bacteria > Acidobacteriota > Terriglobia > Terriglobales > Acidobacteriaceae > Telmatobacter. The sequence goes on along the minus strand of CAVTTW010000005.1, from coordinate 153,511 downwards.
CGCCGATTTTTCTTTGCGCTTCTTGCTTTTCGCCGCTCTCGCCGTCTCCGTTAGACAGGTGAACGCCGCGATCGATCCTGCATGGACGACCGCGCATCCGCCGTTCCGCATCGCCGGCAATCTCTATTATGTCGGCAGCGACGACCTGGCCGCTTACCTGATCACGACACCCAAGGGCGACATTCTCATCAACAGCAATCTCGAGTCCTCGCCGCCGCAGATCAAGCACAGCATCGAAGCGCTCGGCTTCCACTTCAGCGACATCAAGATCCTGCTCATCAGCCACGGGCACTACGACCACTGCGCCGGGCAGCGCCCAGATCATCAAGATGACCGGGGCGAAGTACATGGTCATGGACACAGATGTTCCTGTAGTCCAGTCCGGCGGCCGGAACGACTTTCACTACGCCCAGTCGAAGGACATGTGGTTTCCGCCGGCTCACGTCGATCGCGTCCTGCACGACGGCGACACGGTGCGCCTGGGCGGCACGGTGCTCACCGCGCACAAGACCGCCGGCCACACCAGGGGCACCACCACCTGGACGATGGACGAGACGGAGAAAGGCAAACCTCTGCACGTGGTGATCGTAGGCAGTCCCAATGTCAACCCGGGCTACAAGCTGGTCGGCAACACGACCTATCCTCAGATCGCGCGGACTATGCCCGCGGCTTCGAGGTCCTCGAAAAGCTCCCCTGCGATATCTTCCTCGGTGCGCACGGCGCCTACTTTGGCCTGCAGGAGAAATATGACCGCTGGAAGAAGGGGATCACAACGCCTTTATCGATCCAGCGGGCTATCAAAGCTACATCGCGGACCGCAAGCAGGCGTTCGAGTCGGAATTGAAGCGCCAGTCCGCATCCCGGAAGTGACCCCCAATTCCACAGACGCGTGCGCGCCGCGCCTGTAAAATCAAGCTGAATCCCGCCTGGAGATCACCTCAACACGCAAACAGGGCATGTTGGGGACCCCGGTCAAGCCGGCTCTGGAGGCCCTTTGCTTTACTGGCTGCTCTATCAAAAGCTCTACCCGTTCTTCCATCCGTTCCGCATCTTCCGCTATCTCACCTTCCGCACTGCCTTTGCGTCGCTGCACGGCGCTGCTGATCGCGCTGTTCATCGGCCCTTACGTGATCCAGAAGCTTGCGCGAATTTCAGATTGGCCAGTACATTCGCGAAGACGGCCCCAAGTCGCATCAGAAGAAGTCCGGCACGCCCACCATGGGCGGCGTCCTCATCATCATCGCCATTCTCCTGCCCACCGTGTTGTGGTCCGACCCCACCAATCCGTTCGTCTGGATCGCGGTATTTTCCACCCTCGCCTTCGGCGCCATCGGCTTTGCCGACGACTACATCAAGGTGGTCAAGCGGCGCAACCTCGGCCTCACCGCGCGCGCCAAGCTGCTGGGGCAGGCGCTGGCCGCGGCCGCCGTCGCCATCGCGCTCGTGGTTCTCGAGCAATTCAAGATGTTCTCCACCCAGCTGACGGTTCCGTTCATCAAGAGCCTGCGTCCCGACCTGCTGTGGCACGCGTGGCCGGCGAACATTCCGCACCTCGGATTTCTGGCCTTCGTGCCGTTTATCGCTTTCGTCATCTTCGTGCTGATGGGGTCGTCGAACGCCGTCAACCTCACCGATGGCCTCGACGGCCTCGCCATCGGATGCACCATCATTGCTGCGGGCGCTCTGGCCGTTCTCACCTATGTCAGCGGCCACGTGGTCTTTGCCGACTACCTGGAACTGCAGCGCATGCCCATGGTGGGGGAACTGACCGTCTTCTGCGGGTCGATGGTGGGCGCCTCGATCGGCTTCCTCTGGTACAACGCGCACCCCGCCGAGATCTTCATGGGCGATGTCGGCTCGCTGGCGCTCGGCGGCGCCATCGGCACCGTCGCGATCATCATTCGCCAGGAACTGCTGCTTCCGTTCATCGGAGGCATCTTCATCCTCGAGGCGCTCTCGGTGATGCTCCAGGTGGGCAGCTACAAGCTGCGCAAAAAGCGTATCTTCAAGATGGCGCCGCTCCACCACCACTTCGAGCAACTGGGCTGGAACGAGTCCAAAGTCATCGTGCGCTTCTGGATCGGCGCCCTGGTGTTTGCACTGTTTGCACTCACCACTCTGAAACTGCGCTAGCCGGTTCCGCGCCTCGCCTCGCGCGGTGCACAATTGAAGAAGTCGCAGACAAAGGATTGACTTTCATGATGGACCTCAAAGGCAAGAAAGTTCTCGTCGTCGGGCTGGGGAAATCCGGCCTCGCCGCGGCCCTGTTCCTGCGCCATCGCGGCGCCCAGGTCACCGTCTCCGACCTGCGGAGCGCCGAGGCGCTGGCCAAGGACATTCCGGCCCTCCTCGAAGAAGGGATCAATGTCGAGGCCGGCGGCCACGGCCTGCTCACCTTTCGCCGCCAGGACCTGATCGTGGTCAGCCCCGGCGTGCCGCTCGACACCCCCGAACTGGTCCAGGTGCGCAACTTCGGCCTGCCCATCATCGGGGAACTGGAACTGGCAGCGCGCTTTCTCAAAGGCAAGATACTGGCCATCACCGGCTCGAACGGCAAAACCACCACGACGGCGCTGGTGGGCGAAATTCTCAAGGAAGCCGGCATGCCCACCCTGGTCGGCGGCAATATCGGCGTGCCCGTGGTCGCCCTCATCGAGCAGAGCACGTGACGAAACCTGGTCGGTGCTCGAAGTCTCAAGCTTTCAGCTGGAAACGACAAAGGAGTTCCATCCCGCCATCGCCGTCATCCTCAACATCACGCCCGATCACCTCGATCGCCACGGCACCTTTGAGAACTACGCGCTCGCCAAGGAGCGCATCTTCGCCGCGCAGAACGAGCACGATTTTGTGGTTCTGAACGCCGATAATGCCCGGGCAGCTGCGGCGGCGGAGCGTTCAACTGCCAAGGTCTGCTGGTTTTCGCTCGAACATCCTGTCGAGCAGGGCGCGTGGGTGAGAGACGGCCAGGTGGTCGTGCGCACGGCGCAGGGCGAGGCTACCGATTCCGTCCTGGCTCTTTCGGCCATTCCGCTCAAAGGCGAACACAATGTTGAAAACGTGCTCGCCGCGGTGTGCGCTGCGCGGCTGGCTGGCGCGCCGGTGCAGGCGATCAGCCGGGCGATCGAGAAGTTCAAGGCCGTCGAGCATCGGCTGGAGTACGTCGCCACAATCAACGGCGTCGAATTTTACAACGACTCCAAAGCCACCAACGTGGATGCCACGGCCAAGGCCATTGCCGCATTCGACGGACGGCATTCATCTCATCCTCGGCGGCAAAGACAAGAACTCCGATTACACCCAGCTTGCCGACCTGCTGCGCGCCCACGTACGCGCCGTTTACACCATCGGCTCGGCGGCCGCCAAGATTGAGTCGCATCTGCGGGGCGTCGTCTCCATCCACTCCTGCGAAACCCTGGATAAGGCCGTAAGCAACGCCGTCGCGGCCGCACATCCGGGCGACATCGTGCTGCTGGCCCCGGCCTGCTCCAGCTTCGATCAGTTTGAAAGCTACGAACACCGCGGCCGCGTTTTCAAGGAACTCGTGCATGAGTGGCGAGGTTGGAAGGTATGGCAAAACGCGTAGGCGCTGACAAATGGATCTTCTTCACCACCCTGCTGCTGGCCGTGATCGGTCTGGCGATGGTCTTCTCCGCATCGGCGGTGGTCGCGCAGGAGCGCTTTCACGCCGCGTACATGGACGTCGCCCGGCAGGCGGGCTGGGCTGTGGCCGGCGTCTGCTCCATGGTTGTGCTCATGCGCGTTGACTACACGCGCTATAACTCACCGCGGTTTATCTATTCCGCGTTGTCGGTAACCACCATCCTGCTGGTCATGGTCTACTTCTTCCGCGACTCGCACAACACCCACCGCTGGATCCGGTTCGGGGGCTTTTTCACCTTCCAGCCTTCAGAGATCGCCAAGCCCGTGCTCATTCTCTTTCTGGCATGGTTTCTGCACACACGCCTTGACGAGATGCGCGACTGGAAGAACACGCTTCTGCGCGCCGCTTTCATGCCGGTGCTTTTCATCATCCTCATCGTCAAGCAGCCCGATCTTGGCACGGCGCTAGTGCTGGCTGGCGTCACGGCACTCATGATGGTGCTGGCCGGCATGGAGTGGAAGTACCTCGCGGTCGCAATGGCCGCGGCACTGCCTCCGCTCGCGGCTCTTCTCTTCTGGGTCTCCTGGCGCCGTCAGCGCATGCTGGTGTTTCTGCACCCCGACTCCGATCCGCAGGGAGCGGGCTTCCACATCAACCAGTCGCTCATCGCTGTCGGCACGGGCGGTCTCACTGGCCGCGGCTTCATGGAAGGCATGCAGAAGCTGTTCTATCTTCCCGAAGCTTCGACGGACTTCATCTTCGCCAACATCGCCGAAGAACTGGGCTTCCTCGGCGCCATCTGCATCCTGCTGCTTTTCGTGGTATTCGGCTTCCGCGGCCTGCGCGTTGCCTTTCGCTCGCAGGACCCGTTCGCTCGCCTTACCGCCTTTGGCATATCGGTCGCCATTCTGCTCCAGGCCTTCTTTAATATCAGCGTGGTGCTGTCACTGGTGCCCACCAAGGGTATTCCGCTTCCCCTCATCTCCTCCGGCGGAACTTCGCTGTTTTTCACCCTGTCAAGCATCGGCATCCTGCTGAATATTTCCCGCCAGGTGGACTGAGCCGAGCCGCGCGTCACACTCCGAAACTCTTCTTTGAGGCACGATCCATCTCTTTGCTAAGATCACTGCAGACCTTCAGGCTCCTGACCCTTTCGGGGGCGCTTTCCTCTGCCGAGTTGCGGGCTGCAGGCTCCCTTGATGTCGATTTCTGACCAATAGAGTGCGCTCAAGTGAACGAGCAGGTTGAGTTGTTCGCATACTTCCTGGTTTGCCAGGGGATCTCGTCATTTTTTCCGGGTAAAGTAGCTTGAAAGGCGGCCGTTTGGCGGAATTGCGCGTTCTTATAGCCGGTGGGGGCACCGGCGGACATATCATTCCAGCACTCGCAGTGGCCCGGGAACTTGTGGCCCGTCACTCCGCGGAGGTGTTGTTCGTGGGCACAGCCCGCGGCATGGAGATTCGGCTGGTTCCCGAAGCCGGATTCCGGCTCCGCCTCATCGACGTCGGTCCACTCAAAAACGTATCCCTGATTACCCGTGTCCGAACCTTGTTCGATCTCCCCCGCAGTATCGCCGCCTGTCGCCGCCTGATTCGGGAATTCAGGCCTGGCGTGGTGTTCGGGGTCGGCGGATATGCGTCCGGTCCCGGCATGGCCGCCGCGCTGCAACTCAAGGTGCCCACCCTGGCCTTTGAGCCCAATGCGATGCCCGGCCTGGCCAACCGGCTGATCGGCAAGCGGGTCCAGGCTGCCGCCGTCAATTTTCCGGCAGCGTCGCAATGGTTCCATAATGCCGAGGTCACCGGTATACCGGTTCGGCCGGAGTTCTTTACCCTGCCCCGGCAACTGGATGGGCCGCCGCACCTGCTCGTCTTCGGCGGTTCCCAGGGAGCACGGCTCTTCAACCAGGCGCTGCCGCGCGTTGTCCCTGCCTTGCTCGACGCGGTGCCCGGCCTCACGATTCTTCACCAGAGCGGCGTGCGCCACGTCGAATCTACCAAAGAGGCGTATGCAGCGAGCGGAGCCGATCCGGCGCGGTGGGACGTCAAGCCGTTTTTCGACGATATGCCCGCCCGCTTTGCCTGCGCGCACCTGGTGATGGCGCGCAGCGGCGCCTCGACTGTGGCTGAACTGGCTGCAGCGGGCAAGCCCGCCCTTCTGGTCCCCTTCGCCGCCGCCGCCGACGATCATCAGAAGCGCAATGCTGAGGCGATGGTCAGCGCCGGCGCCGCCGTCATGCTCGATGAAACAGATTTGGCAGTTCCGGGAAAGCTTCTAGAATCGCTCACCCTGCTGCTCGCCTCTCCGGGAAGGCTGGTTGCAATGGCTTCCGCCGCGAGAACGCAGGCTCATCCCCACGCCGCCGAGCGGATCGCTGACCGGCTCGCCGAACTTGCGCGTCCCGCAACTCTGCGCGTACTGCAAAGATAGACTTCAGGCAATCGGAGTTCTCAAGAAAAACAAACCGACTTAGGCCATAATCGGGAGAACTGTTCCGCAGAGTCTGGTTTCTGCGATGGACAAAAAAGGCCCACCTGCTTTTGCAAGTGGGCCTTCCCTTTCGCTCAGCAGAAACGATTACCGGTGACCACCGCCGCCGCCATGGAATCCACCGCCGCCGCCCATGTGGCCGCCGCCGCCGAATCCGCCTGCGTGACCGCCTCCGGCAAACCCACCACGGGCTCCTCCGCCGCTAAAGCCACGAGGCGCCGCTCCACCGCGGTATCCGCCACCGTATCCGGGATTGGCATGGATGCCGCCGTATCCGCCGCGATAGCCGTAACCGCCACGGAATCCATATCCGCCACGATATCCATAGCCACCCCAGCCCCGGCCCCAACCCCAGTGGTACCACGGGCCGGCGCCGATGAATATGCCGCCCGAAAACCACTCTGGTCCGTAAAAGCCGTAAGGCGCACAGGAATAAGGGTAATAGCTGTAATAACCCCATTCACAAACCGGGGGGCCGTAACCAACCGGAGCGGCGACAACCGCCGGGCCCACCCCAATACCCACAGCCACCTGCGCTTTCGCCGTGGCCGCAAATGGCACAGCCAGAAGCAGCGCAAACAGAACCAACCGCAATCTCCGCATATCATCCTCCTTGTGCTGCCCTGTTCTGCTTTTCTGCAGATCCCGGGAACCGGGGGGCCCCACCCCCCGCAGCACCTGCCGTCTGGGATCATTTCGTCCCAATCCAGCTTCCACCTATAAGAACAGTAACGGCCCGAATTAGTTGCGGTCCGGGTAAAACTTCTAAGCACAATACGAAAACGTCGCAGGCCAGGAAAAACACATGGCGGAACCCGCAGGCCCGCCCACTCGACAGGATTGATTGTATGCCCATATTTAAGGGAAATACCCGCGGCAGGAGCGTCTTTGTGTTGTTCCCTCAGACGTCTGCGATTGACGTCTGCGATTATGGAGCGGCACAAATTGCCTGCCTCTATGCAGGTCGGCCAGAAAGCTCCCTCACCTGCGGCTACGCCTCTCTGCCAAAACACCGCCCGCCTGAGCAACACACCTAGCTTCCGATTGGCGGCGGCTCAACGGGGAGCCACACCCGGCTTCCCAGGCTCAATCCCAAATGTGTGAGATGACTGGCCACCTCGTATCACCACGATGACCCGCTTGAGGCATTGAGACTGACGGTGGCGAGTGCCAATATCCATGCATGCGAGTCAACCTCATCACCCAAGCCCCTCAGCCCGGTCAGCAGTTCACGCAGTCCGTCCCGCTCTCCCTCACCATCCGGCCCGCATGCGGATTGCCCGGTGATTACCAGTTCTCCACCGACAGCGCGGCCTTGCTGAAGATGCTCCATCAACAGACCGATCTACCCTCCTCAGTCATCCAGCGTTTCGAGGGTGACATGCGCAGCGCAAAAAGCGCCCGGCTGTTAGGGGTGGAGTTGAGCGATCGGGTACTCACCGATATTGGCTACTTCATCGATTAGCCGATGAGGCAGAGGTTTCAACCTTATTGAGCCGCGGGCCGGAGAGAACCTGCCAGCGCATCCTCAAGAAGCTAATTGCGTCGCGCCCTGGCTGGTGGAGTTCGACGCGACTGTGGAACACGGCCAAATCGCGGATCATGCTTGAGCAGCAGATCGCAGGCATGCAGGGCCTCGGATTCGAAGGTTGGACTGTCGGCAGGGATGAGCCGCCAATGTGCAATCTTGCCGCCGAGCAGTCCGACGAGACGAAGGGATGGGAAATCTCGACGAATCGCCGGGTCGTCCAGATTCGCGGTCTCGGAGAAGACGAGCCACACGCCGTTGTCTTCCGGCTGCTTCGCGCTATCGCGCAGCATGAGCAGGATCTTGTCACCGGCGTATAGGGAAAAACCGGAGAACATGGGCCGAACTTCGGGCTTGAGCGCAGCCAGCGCCTCAACGATGAACGGATAGGGTGCGGGCTTTCGTTTGGCAATGGCTAACCTGGCGATTCCGGGCCGAGAGGGCATAGCGGAAGGATAGAACAAGAAATCGCCCTGTTCGAGCGGGGGACGCGGGTAGCTCTGGGTTGTTTTCGAGACAAATTCAATGGACTGGGTTGCAGGGCTTGCCATCGCACATCGCAGCTGTAATGCCCTTGCCTTCGGTAATGGTGTAGATGCGGTCGGCGGCGGGCAGCGTCACCTTTTCCACGGCGCCGCTTGGCCAGTGAATCTCCACTGGATCCGCCCTCTCCAGGTTGCCCAGGCCGAAGTGGACGCGCATGTCATTGGACGAAAGATAGCTTCCGCCGCTCAAAACGTCTGCCCGCTGACGGACCCGATTTGCGGTAAGGTAAACGGTAGCGCCAACCGCGTCGCGGGGACTCTTAGGCCCGCCGATGAGCTTCATCTCGACCCAATGATGATCGTCGGGGTTGACATTGCGTAGCAGCACTGGGGCGCCGTCGAGGCTGTTGATGACGACGTCGATTTTGCCGTTGTTGAAAAGGTCCCCAAACGCTGCGCCGCGACCGACCGTAACCACCGCCAGCCCCGTTCCCTCGACCGCCGGCACCAGTTCGAATTTGCCGTTGCCCAGATTGCGATAGAGAAGCGGGCGCTGGGCGAAGCTTTGTCCCCACTCCAGATGCTGATCGACTTGTGGGTAGACATGGCCGTTCACGATGAACAGGTCCTTCCAGCCGTCATTGTCGTAATCGAGGAATCCGTCGCCAAATTTCACAAAAGGGATGGAAGGCTGGGCAATTCCGGCCTGGTAACTGACGTCGGTAAAGGCCCCTGCACCATCGTTCCGGAAAAGAATCGGATAGTCGTCGGAAAAGGTTGTGCTCAGCACGGCGAGATGTCCGTTGTTCTCATAGTCTCCCACGGCAAGTCCCATATTGGCCGCCTCGCGGCCGTCTCCGTTGAGCGCGAATCCGTTTTCGTAACTTTCGTCCTTGAAGGTGCCGTTTCCCTTGTTGATGTACAGATAGTTCGGCGTGGAGTCGTTGGCCACGAGAAGGTCCGGCTTGCCGTCGTTGTTGACGTCGGCGAACAGCGCATCGAGCCCGTAGTAGCCGTTGGGACCATCCACGCCCAGGGTCTTGCTGACGTCGGTAAAGGTACCGTCGCCGTTGCTGTGGAAGAGATGATCGTGGGCACCCTGGAGTCCGCGCGGGCCGCACATCACCTTTACGCCGCGGTACTGGCAAAAGTCGTATCCAGTGCCCTTGGAGCCGGAGAGCGGAATATTTTTCAAGTCAAGATCGATATAGCCGGCCACAAACAGATCGAGATTGCCGTCCCCGTCATAGTCCCCAAAGGTAGCGCCGGTGTGGTCAGTCGTCATCGTCCGCCGAGCCATCGTCGAGCGCCACACCGGCCTGCACCGCGACATCGGTAAATGTGCTGTTGTGATTGTTGTGATAGAGGCGACTGGCACCGACATTGGTCACATAGAGATCGGGCCAGCCGTCGTTGTCGTAATCGCCGACAACGCAACCCGTTCCCCATCTGTCGTTCGCCACACCGGCGCTCGCGGCTACGTCGGTGAACGTGCCGTCATGATTATTGTGGAAGAGTGCCGCATGCGGGGAAGGCCCCTTCCCTGTGAGAGCGTCCAGCGTCGACCCGTTCACCAGATAAATATCGAGCCAGCCGTCGTTATCGTAATCAAGAAGGCAGACACCGGAGCCCTTGGCTTCAATGATCACTCGTTTATCCGGCGCACCGGTTACGTTTCTCCATTTCGAGAGCCCGGCCTTTTCGGTGGCATCGAGGAACACGACCGGGCCCGTCTGCACGAAACCGCCGGCCGTGACCGGACGATGCTGACTGTCGAATACCGCCGCGTGCGGGCCGCCGTTGGTCATCTCTCCGCCTGGGGCTTGCCCCTGCTGGCCTGCGGCGATTACCGAGGCTGGAGCGATGCGCAACGCGAGCGCAAGCAACGCGCAAGCGGATGACAGCAGAAAAACGAGCAGGAGCCATGGGAGTTTCCTGTACCTTCCAAGCCTGCCAGACAGGACCGAGCACGGGCGGTGAACGCAGAACCGGTGGAATCGCAACGTAATCCTGCCTCTTCCGGACATGGTACATCGGCACAGCATCGCGCATCGATGTACCGGTTCGGGCTCCGGCGCAGGTCGCATGAGCACCCCGACTCGACTCTCAATACAACGAGCGGAAACCCGTCATTTTGAGACTCGTTGGCAGGCCAAGTCACTGTGACTCTTGTTCCCCTGCAAACATGCTGGCGAGGATGGGGTGTCTTGCCTTCGCTCCTCCCAATCGAAACCTGTGACCTGTGGGCTCATGGCGAATGGGGCTGTGAAGGAGGAGTGCGAAACAGGCGGCGCTGAATTGTAACCGGCGTTGAAGCAATGGTTTACGCCGCATGCCATCCTTGCCAGCTGATTTTTCGAATAGTTCTTGACAGCCGCATGGCCGACAACTATTGTTGTTAGCCGTCTTAGTAATCGATAACTGAACGATCCCCAAAATGAATGAAAAGGCAGTCGGTAAACGTTATCTCCAGGGCGTACCAGCACGGTTTCAAGGAGGCAATATGGAGACTTTTGTGAGGAGACTTGGGATTAGGCACTGGCATCTCGGGCTGCTTGCGATGCTTTTGAGCGTTGCGGGTTTGATGCCTCCAGCCGCCGTGGCTCAACAGGCAACCGCCGAAGTTAACGGGGTCGTCAAGGACTCAACCGGTGCGGTCGTACCAAATGCGCAGGTTGAGCTCAAGAACGTGGACACTGGAGTTGTGAGGAGAACAAGCACCACGAACGGCGGATTTTATAGTTTCCCGAGCGTTGTGCCCGGCGCTTACAGCATGCAGGTGCAGGCGGCCGGTTTTTCTGCGGTGTCGCAACCACCGGTAACCCTCCAGGTCGGCCAGACTGCGACGTTCGACTTTGATCTGAAGGTCGGCGCAGCCTCGAGCACCGTGACGGTGGATGCCATCGCGCCTACATTGGAGACATCCACTTCGGAGTTGGGCACGGTCGTCGCACCCAAGGAAATGAATGATCTGCCCTTGAACGGCCGCAACTTCACCGAGCTATTAACCATTCTTCCGGGTACCGTGAACCTCAATACCGACCAGAACAGCGGCGGAGGGGGAGGATGGAATGGCGCGTCGATCGGGCAATTCAGCTTCCCGGCGGTCAACGGCGCCCGCAACCGCAGCAATATTTTCTTTCTCGACGGCGCCAACGATCTGAATACGCTGTCAGGGACTTACAACTATGCGCCCATCGTCGATGCGATTCAGGAGTTCAAGAGCCAGGGGCACAACGACTTGGCCGAGTACGGCGGCGCTGCCGGAGCCCAGGTGAGCGTGGTTACAAAGTCTGGAACCAACGAGTACCATGGCGCCCTCTGGGAGTATCTGCGCAACGAGGTCATGGATTCGCGCGGCTACTTCGAATCAACCCGGGAGCCCCTCCGTCAGAACCAGTTTGGTGCTTCTGCGGGCGGCCCGCTCTCGATTCCAAAGCTGTATAACGGCAAGAACCGCACCTTCTTCTACGTGGCATGGGAAGGCTACCGATACGCCTCGAAATCCGAAACCGGAGCCTTGGCGCCAACGGCCGCGATGGATGCAGGCGACTTCAGCCATGTGTTCGATTCCAGCGGCAACCTGATTCCCATCTACGACCCCGCGACAACGACTCTCGTTAACGGTGAGTACACGCGTGAAACTTTCACCCAGGAGTACAACGAGCCAAACCCGGCCTATTGCAACGGCGCCATCAACTGCATCCCAAGCAGTCGGTTTAATCCGATTTCGAAGCTATTCCTGCCCCTGATCCCCACGGGCAGCGACACCGTCGTCAACGGCCAGAATATCTTCTACCCTCAAAATAACGATGCGACCCAATCTTCCGGAACACTCCGCGTCGACCAGAACTTCGGCAACAACAATCAGATCAGCTTTCGCTACAGTCAATTCGACCTGTACAAGGCGTACCCGTCGAATACCCTCGGCACCACCTCCGACGAAGTGCCCGGCCACAATTACATAGGGCACTGGACGCACGAATATAGCCCCACCACCTTCTCCGACGTGTACTTTGGCAGAAACTACGGATTTACCACTATCGGCACTTCCTGGCCGGGCGAGACTCCGGGATTCTTCTCGCAGCTGCAACAGGCCGGGATGTCGTCCTACTTTATGAACCTGAACAACACGACCTATGCGCCGCAGTATACGGCGGACAACTACATCGGGCTTTCCGGTTCCCAATTGCAGGGCTCGGGGCTGGGAGATGTCTGGCAGTTCGGCGGTTCCTTCTCAAAGATCCTCGGCAGGCACACCATCAAAGCCGGCGCTGACTTTGAGACCAATAACTTCACTTCGCCCATCGCCTATTCAAACGAGGATTTCTCGGTTAACCAGACCGCGAGCCTCGGGGCAAACACCAGCGGCGGCAATAGCTGGGCGTCTCTGCTGCTCGGTATTCCCAGCGCCGGCGGCTACCGCAACATCTTCGAGAAGGTCTGGGGTGGCTGGGTTGACGGGATCTACGTCGAGGACCAGTTCAAGGCGACGCCGAAGCTGACCATCAATCTTGGATTCCGCAACGACATGGTCTGGACGCCGATTTACGGGACCGGCAAAGGCGCCAACTACTATACAGGCAATGCCAATCCCGTCACCGGTCAATACCAGCTCAACGCACTTGCCGCCGGTCTGTTCCGCAACCCAGGGCGCGCCCTGTATTCCGAACGGCCCCTACACGGCATCGAGCACTCCCGGGACAGGCCAGCTTCCGGCGCACGCCTATCGTCAGCCCGAGTCTGCGCGTGGTCAAAAACTCACTGGCCGACTGGGCGCCCCGGTTCGGCCTGGCCTACCGCCTGAACGACAAGACAGTCATTCGCGCAGCGTATAGCCGCTTCTACGACGAATGGGCCGACATCACCCAACTCTCGCAGAACTTCGGCGGAAACTGGCCGGCGGTCAATACCATCCAAAACAACGGCCTGAACGCGAATGTTCCCACGGTGACGGCCGCCGATCCGCTGCAGTTTGGCAGTGGAGGAGCGATCATCTATCCCATCAACGATTTCAGCCAGGTCAGCCAGTGGATGGTGGATCCCAACTTCCAGACTCCGGTGTTCGACCAGTGGAACGCCGGTATTCAGCGCCAGCTACCTGGCAATATGACACTTGATGCAAACTATGTAGGATCGAACGGCAGACACGAGGACTGGGGTCCTACCTTGAACGTTCCTTCGCCGGGACCTGGCGACCAGCAATCGCGCCGGCCCTATCCTTACATGCTCCAGCAATGGTTCGACCAGAGCGTAGGCGACAGCCGGTACAACGCGCTGCAAGTCACCGTGCAGGAACATGCCAACCATGGTGTGACGTTCCTGGCCGCTTACACGCTGTCGCATGCCAACGCCGATGGCTGTAACCTGGGGGCAAGCTGCGAATCGCAGAACCCATACAACCGGCGCAGCGACTATGGTACGTCCGACCTCAATGAGAAGAACGTGTTTACGGTCGCGTTCACGGCGCAATCGCCATATACCAAATCTCCCAACCGGCTGCTCTCCTCCGTGGTGGGCGGGTGGGCGCTGAATGGCATCGTGCAGGAAACTTCGGGACAGCCTTACCAGGTGGACGCCGGCGGCGATCCTTTGAACATAGGTTGCTGTCTCACGGAAAGGATGAATGTGACTGGGGACCCAAACAGCGGGCCCGGTACCCGTACCCAAAAGGAGTGGTTCAATACCAGCGCGTTTGCGGCGCCTACCGGGTTCACTTATGGCAATGAAAAGGTAAACTCCCTGGTTTCGCAACACTTCAACGACGTTGATATGTCGCTATTTCGAACTTTCCACTTAGGACTCGGAGAGCAGCGATACTTTGAATTCCGAGCCGAATCATTCAACCTCTTCAATAACGTTGTCTGGAGCACTCCGGACAACACCAATACCGACGCGAATTATGGCCAGGTGACAAGCCAACGAAATACTCCGCGACAATTGCAGATGAGCCTGAAGTTCTACTACTAGTGTCGCGGCTTCATGGTTCGAAGTCGGAACCACGAACTTGGTGCGGGTGCCTCGGGGTCACGTCTGCTACGAAGGATGAGACCCCAAACATCCCAGCCCCGCGGAGCCTGGATAGCAGCCGAACTCTAACGAAAAGCCCACCATAGTGCCATCGCCGCGCATAACACCGCGGTGGTGGCACTATTCTTATCAGTGGCTCAATCTATGCTAAGAAAGTGAAGTCGAAAAGGAACGCGTTTGGCGGTGTTGATCCTAATCCTTTGCTTGGTTGTCATGGGTGGAATCGTATTTGCCCTCGGCGTCGTACGGCGCCCCTCCACCGATCGGGCCGTGAAAATCGATGGCTCCCGGCGCGTCTTTCTGCGCGCCGCCGGTTGGCTTACGCCGAAAATGCTGTTTCCCCGGTTGCGCCCGCTGCAAAGCCGGCAGTTTCAAGCTTTCCTTCCGTCGAATGAACGATCATCGCCCATCCGGTTTGAGGACATCGCTCAAAAAGCCGGCGTACATTTTGTAACGGAGAACTGCCCCACCGCGGAGAAACACCAGCCGGAAACCATGCCGGCCGGAATTGCGTTGTTCGATTACGACGGGGATGGTCTGCTCGATATCTACCTGGTCAACGGCGCCGAGATGCCATCGATGGTGAAAACGGGTCCGAAATATTACAACCGCCTGTTTCACAACAACGGCGATGGAACGTTCACCGATGTTTCCGAGCGCGCTGGCGTTATCGGAACGGGCTATGGGATGGGCGCGGCGGTGGGCGATTACGACAACGACGGGCACGCCGACTTGTTTTTGGCCAACGTCAACGGCAATCAGCTTTTTCACAACAATGGCGACGGTACATTCACTGACGTGACTGCGAAAGCGGGTTTGGGCGGTGCCGTGCACAATGGCCGCAAAATGTGGTCCATCGCGGCCGGCTGGTTCGACTACAACAACGACGGGCTTCTCGATCTGTTTGTAGCCAATTACTGCCACTGGGATCCGCAATACGAACCGGTCTGCACGGGGCTGAATGGCCGCGGTTACTGCCACCCGGGCAGCTTCGCTCCGCTTCCCAATACACTTTACCGAAACAACGGCGATGGGACTTTTACTGACGTCTCAGCGGAGACAGGGATTTCGGCGGTTCTGGGAAAGGGGATGGGAGTCGTTTTTGCCGATTACGACGGCGACGGCTTTCTCGACGTGTTCGTGGCCAACGACAACAGCCCCAACCTGCTGTTTCACAATCTCGGAGGAAAGCGATTTGAGGAGGTGGGTTTGGATGCCGGCGTGGCCTTCAACGACGAAGGGACGGCTCTCGCCGGAATGGGCGCCGACTTCCGGGATCTGAATAACGATGGCTTACCGGACATTTGGCATACAGCGATCGAAAACGAAACCTTTCCATTGTTCATCAATGAAGGGAAAGGACAGTTTCGCAATGCGGGTCAGCAGAGCCGCCTTGCGAATCTAACCCGGCCGATGTCCGGCTGGTCGAACGGGATCGTCGATCTTGATAATGACGGTTGGAAGGACCTGGTGGTGGCCCGCAGCAATGTGATGGACAATATCGGGGAAATTTCACGTCACTTCAGCTATGCCGAACCGAACGCGGTCTTTCGTAATCTCGGGAACGGGCAATTTGAAGATGTGAGCGCTTCTGCCGGGGCCGACTTTACACAGCCAGCTCCGCACCGGGGGCTCGCATATGGGGACCTGAATAACGACGGACGCATGGATCTCGTTGTGACCTCTCTGGGTGGACCGGTCCGCGTATTCCGCAATGTTACTCAAACGGGTAATCACTGGATATTGCTGAGACTGGTTGGAACCAAAAGCAATCGCATGGGCATTGGTGCGAAGATTCGGGTGACGACCGACGATGGCCGGAAGCTTTACAACGAGGCGACGACCAGTACGGGCTACGCTGCATCGAGCGATCCACGGGTTCACTTTGGTCTGGGCAAATCGAGCCTGATCAAAGAAATCGAGGTAAGCTGGCCGTCGGGTACGCGCCAGGTATTGCACGACGTGCCTGCGGACCGCGTGCTCGAAGTAACCGAGCCGCGCACCGGCAGTCAGCAATGAACGGGATCCGAGGGAAACTATACTCAGAGTGCACCTATGATGAACAGATCGCTCATCTGTTGTAGCGCATTTCTACTATTCGTCGTTGCGCAGGCAGCGGGGCAGCTTCCAGGCAACTGCAAACCTCCGGCATCGGCTGCCCACGCACCGGCGGGCACGCCGCCTGCACGGGCTTATGACGTTGTGGGCACTTGGTTCGCAGAGAAGGGTGACCTGCAATGTGCGGCTGCGGCGTTCAAACAGGCTTTGCGGCTCGAGCCGCATCTGGCCGAGGCGCATTTCGATCTCGGACTCGTTCGGCAAAGTCAGCGGCAGCCTGCGGAGGCAATACGCGAGTTCCGGCTGGCGCTCGAGTACGATCCAGCATTGCTGCAGGCGCATTGTGCGCTGGGGTCGTCGCTCGATGACCCCAGCGAAGCGGAAGCCGAATTTCGTAAGGCGCTCGCAGCGAATCCGCAATTAGTTTGCGCTCTGGATGGGATCGCCCAGAATCTGGTGAAGGAGGGACGATTCGATGCCGCCATGGATTACTGGCAACGAGCCCTTCGAATTCAACCAGACGCCGCAGATCTGCAGCTCGCGTTGGCAACGGCCACATATAAAGCTGCCAAGGCCAGGGAGGCCAACGGTCTGCCAGCTTTGGATGGCGCCGGAGTGACTGACGCCATTCGGCTTCTAACGGACTTGACCAAGAGCCATGCCGATATGACGGCTGCATACTTTGCTCTTGGTAACATCTATGCCAACGAGCACCGTAATCGAGAGGCCGCGGACGAATACCAGGAGGTGACCCGCCGAAGTCCAACCGATACGGTCGCGCTCGGCGCGCAGGTCAGGGCGCTCATTGACGCATCAGCATTTGCCGAGGCGCTCGCGCCTGCTCGCGATTACGTGCGCCGGAAACCAGACGATCCTTTGGGGCACGTCATGCTGGGCACGGTGTACCAGCAGACAGGCGACTACAGCAGCGCAGAGCCGGAACTTGAGGTTGGAGCTGCAAGGGCGCCCAATGATTTTGAGGCTCGATATCAGCTTGGACTCGTTTTGGCGCGCATGGGAAAGCCCGATCAGGCCCTGCCGCAGTTGCAGAAAGCCATTGCACTGAAACCAGGGGATCGCTCGGCCCAGTACCAACTGGTCGCTGTGCTGCGCTCGCTGGGTCGAACGGAAGAGTCAACGCACTTAGTGGAACAATTGCGGAAAGAACAGGGCGAAGAGTCCTTGAATAGCCAGCTGGCATCCGAGGGAACCAAAGCGAATGATCTGCTGCAATCCGGGAAACCCGCAGATGCCGCGCAGATTTATCGCCACATGCTCGACGAGAATCCGGATAGTGCTCAAACTGCCTATAATCTTGCGCTGGCACAGGAAGCCATGAACGACACGAAAAGCGCGGAAGAGGTGCTGCGCAAGGCAATCGACCGTAACCCGATGTTTGCCAAGGCTCGCGCCGAGCTGGGCCAACTGGAATTGGCCCAAGGCGATCTGAAATCCGCGCAGAAATGGCTGCAATCCGCACTTGACCTCGAGCCCGAACTCGACGAGGCGCGGGGAAATCTGGCGATGGTTTACGCCAAGAACGGCGATTTAGTTTCGGCTGAGAAACTGCTTCGCCAGGCCATTGAAGACGATCCGACATTTAAGGAAGGCTTCTTGGACTTGGGCTTGATTCTTGCGCAACAGAAGAGGAAATCCGAAGCCGAGGAGGAATTGAACAAAGCCGTCGCGCTGTCGCCAAACGATCCCGCCACCATATCGGCGGCTGGAAAAGTGGAAATGCAAATGGGCGAGTCGAGCCAGGGCATTGCGCTTCTTCGCAAAGTGGTCGATTTGGCGCCCGACTTGGCTGCTGCGCATCTGGATCTGGCGCTGGCGCTTGCCGATAGCTATGACTTGAATGGGGCGCTGGCGCAAACCAACGAGGCGGTCCGCCTTGCTCCGCAGTCCGGTGTCGCCCACTTCTATCGCGGCCGTGTTCTCTATGATCTAAGCCGCACCACCGAGGCGCAGAGTGATTTCGAAACCGCCTGCAGGCTGGCTCCGCAGATGCCTGAGCCGCGCTATTTTCTCGCCCTCATTGACAAGCAGCAGGGCAAGCCGCAGCTTGCAGCGAGCCTTTTCGAAGAGACCGTCAAGCTGCAACCCCGGAACGCGATGGCCTGGTATATGCTTGGTCAATCTCTCCAACAGCAATCCGAGACTGCGAAGGCAATAGCGGCTTGGCGAAATGCAATCGCGGTCGATCCCAACTTTACCCAGGCGCTGTTTAGCCTGGCACAAACATTGCGGTCTACAGATCAAGCTGAGTCAGAGAAGTTGATGGCTCGCTACGACGCTGTCCAGAAAGAGCGTCGCATCCTGGACCGTGCGGACTCGCTGGCCAACAGCGGAATAGAAGCCGAGTCCGCCCACGACTGGCCTGAAGCCATCCGCCAGTTGAAGGAAGCCATCGCTGCGTGCGGTGACTGCCGGGCAAAAGCCGATCTTCACAGGAAACTGGGCATCATCGACTGCGAGTCTGGCGATCTCGACGACGGTCAGAAGGAACTGCTGTCCGCGAAAGCCCTCAATCCGGATGATCCCGTGACCCAGGCCGCTCTTGCGTTGATCGTCCGAGCTCGAAGCCAGAACTCGGATTCCGCCGGCAAGTCGCGCTAGTGCTGGAATTTTAGTGTGTTGCGTCAACTTCTCCGGTCCCAAACTTAGTTGCTTCCTTGAAATGATTTAGCCGGCCACTGCAGATTGGGCCACATAGGCGCCCGTCGGCATTTGTCTTGACGTCCTCTTAGCCGCTTGTCGGAATTTAACGCCCAACTTTGACACGGATGAAACGGTAGTCAGACGGCGCCTGTTGCAAGGCTTATCGAAGTGCAAAGACCCCGTGGATAGAGGAGCCTTGTTCGATGTATGTGCAAACCATATGTGCATCCACACGAGACAACCCAACATCCTCCAGAAACTCATGCAATGGGCTTGGTGCTTGAGGAAGGTCCTTGTCTACGATCGAGAAAATTTGCGGGATTGGCTCGCCTTCACGGAGTACGCGAACATCTGACCCCGCCACTTCAAGGTCGTAACGCGTTTTTGGCCAGGGTTTCGGAGGAGCTGCGGATTTTGGTTCTCCCTCCTCCGTGTTGAACCCATTAGGAACATTGCCATAGCGTTCGGCCGCCGTATGGAGATTCCTGAGCGCCAAAGGATGAACAGTCTGGGGCTGGGGTACGACCGAGAGAAGATGTTGCTCTGGGTTTGGCTGTTCGAGCGCATAGTGATGCGGATGATTGCTGAACACAATCATCGAATACGGGTCGGCGTTATTGTGTTGCGCCTTCACCCTGTCCAGAAGAGCGAGCATCAGGCGAGAAAACCCTCTTCCGCCTTGGCGCCCTAAAATTCTCTCCGCCCACTTGAACGGTAGGTTGGTGTCGACAAAGATCACGAGCGGATGCTTCGTCTGCTTCGCAACAGCGCTGTTAATGAGCGGCCCTAGTCGGAAGTTCGGTTTGATTTCAGGGGTGCCCGGAACACCCAAGACACCCTGTCGATATCGACTCTTGGCTTCGATGGACAACATTTGCCCGGTCAATACATGACGAGCAATAAATTCGGCATGCTTTGTACTTCCATCCTTCTCATCTTCATGCTCGACTTTGAAACCGGCTCGGTAGCAGGTTGCTTCAGCGAACAACTCGTGGCGCGCGCCCTGGAACATCTCGCGGTTTTTGAGACGCTGGAGCCACTCCTCATCAATCCCGCCGTTGTCATCGACGATGTACAGGTCATAGGCGAAACAGTTGAAGGCGGCGAGCGCACCGGTGAGCAAGCCAACCCTACTTCCGTCAGGTTGGGCAGGCTGAGCGTTCATGTAGCGGGCAGCCTGTGCTCGCCATGTCATGACAGGATGGCGTTCCTCTTCCGGCTTTGCTGCTTCCGCCTTGCACCACTCAACGCCAAGAATCTCGACTACGTAATCGCGTAGGAAATCAGAAAAGAACTTCCACTTGTCGGAGCTGTAGAGCCGACCGCTGACTGCGACCATCCGTTTCCCAAATGCCACTGTGGAGATTTGCGGTCGCACGTGGCCAAACCTGCGCACACGCTCTTGTTCCTTCCGCTGCTTTTCTTCGAAAAGGGCAGCTGCCTTCTCGCGCAATTCCGGCGGAACCTCCCCCCAAGAGAGGCCATCCTTCGATGCCATCATCCTTGGCTGGGGCGGTTCTGTCCGTACCAGACAGCATTTCTTGAATTTGAGACCACTTCCACAGGGACAGTGATCGTTACGCCCGATCTTAGCGGCTTTGGTGCTTGCGCGATTGGACGGTCGTTTCGACATATCACGCCGAGTAAGAGGCTTAGCAAAATCATAGCCGTTATACTGCGTCTCCTTGAACACTCAGGAATGACGGGATTAGTCCCGAGAAACGCCGAAGCGTCCGGTTTGAATTCGGGAATGACGCCAAACCGGCTCACGGACAGGTGGCATGGCAACCTGCCAACGGCGTCATTGGCGGCGTTCTGCCCGCATGCCCAACTGCGCAAACGCGAAGGTATCAGCATCGCCGTGCTTTCCTCTTTGGCGTTTTGCGATGATCGGCTGGCGCGCGTGGTCGGCGCTACGTTTTAAGCCTGCAATTTCTACAGTCTCAGATCTCTCAATTGTCTGAGGGTGGCGTGAATGTGGAAGTCTGCGCCAAAGCCCAAGTGTCCTTTCCTGGATCTCATTCAAGCGATTTGGGAGACTGGTCGCACTTTTCGAAGACATCCTTCACGACAGGCGACACTGAAAACGTGCCCAGCGAGCGTAGAAGACGAGCTATGCTGGTAGGCCGGCATCTGAGCATACCGTGCTCTAGCAGTCAGAAACACACTCGCGAAAAGCCGGGCCATTAAACGTGACGGATCAGTTCAGATTCAGCCGCGGAGTCAGATGTTCCTGACTCCGCGGGTTGATGCTAATCGCCTCGGTTGAACTCCACATCGGTCCGGAAGGTTCCAGTGTGGTAAGTGGAGGAACTCCACGGCGCGCGCAGATGCCACTCCGTATTGGGATTGCATCCCACGATGCTGACCGTGAATGTAACGCTTGCCGTTCCACCGGACGGTATGTCACCGAGAGAGATAGGGAACGCGCCGGGAGCCGTGATGACAGGGCTGCAGGAGGGTCCTGAGTCCTGGCTGAGTGAGAGGCTATTGATCTGGGTTGAGTTCGCCGGCCCCACATCGCCGTTTGTGGCCGTGAGCGTGATCGTGCGGGTATCGCGCTGACCTGCGGCAATACTGGACGTAAACTTCAGCCCATATCCGGGAAGCTTTGTTTCATCCACGATGCCCCAGTAAGCGGGCTTGGCCTGCAATCCCATGTCGAAGGGCAGCGGATAGTCCGTCCGCGTGACCGGGAAACTGTCCAGCCACGTGTCATCATCGGCCATGCCCCAGATCGTGACCCCGGTTAGTTTCTCTTTTTCGTCCCGGAACAAGTCGAAGTACTTTTCATAGAGCCACCCCTGCTCCGCGAGAACGGCAGGCGGAATGTTGGAGCCGTAGTTTGACGTGACATCTCCCGCGTTGTAGACACTCACATCCAGTTCCGTAACTTGCTGCTCGATGCCGGGCAGAGCATCGTGCACGGTGTCGATGGCATTGCGCATCGCATCGACGCTGGGATAGTTGATCGAGTTGTGCATCTCGTGGCCGATGGCGTCGATCGGAATCCCGCGCGAGCGCAGATCCCGTACCACGCGCACCAGGCATGCCAGACGAGCCGGGTCGGTGGTGCTGTAGTCATTGATGAACAGCTTCGTGCCCGGCAGGCGCGTATTGCCGCGCGGCCTGTGAGCGCCACGTCGAGATAGCTCTTGCCCAGCACGTTGTAGAACGGGCCGTGAACCAGGCAGTCGGGCTGGGTCGGATCGAGCGGCTCGTTCACCACATCCCATGCATACACCTTATTGCCGAAGTGCTGCACTTCGCTCTGAATGTGCTCCTGGATATTGGCTGTCACCACCGCCTGGTTGGCGGCCGAATTGGTCCCATCCCCCGTGGCATAAGCCGGAGTCTGCGCGCCCGTTGCCCACACCAGGTTGTGGCCGCGAATGCGCATGTTGTTGCACACCGCCACGCCCACCTCAGCGTCCGCGTTGGTGCGAAGTTATATGTGCCCTTGGTGTCTTCGATCGAGCTCCACTTCATCTCATTGCCTGAAGTAATGCTGTCGAAGTGCTTCGTCAGCAGCTGCGCGTGCGGGCCCGATAGATCGGCGGAGTCGATCGCCGCGCCGATCGGGAAGTAGTCAGCAAGAGTCTTGTAGATCGACGGGATGTCCGTCTGGATGGTGGGCGGCGCAACATAGGTTAGCTGGAAATCGTCGATGTAGAACGAAACCAGGTCATTGCCAGCGGAGGGTACGGTCTGGAAGTAGAGCGTGGCGGCGCCCGGTGTCGTAGGCGCTCGACATGTTGTATCCCATCACGCTGACCTGGTGCCACTGGCCATCGGCCGGCACGGTCACGCCCGGATAGCCGGTCACGCTGGGATAACTCGTGTTCCCGCTCAGCGTCGTCTGCAGGCTGATGTTGATCACGTGGCTGGAGCCATCCGCCGGAGTCAGCATCACCCAGCCGCTGATGTTGTAGCGCGAGCCGTTGTACATCTTGTTGCTCACGTTGATCACCGGCCCATCCCAGTTGGCAATGCGGCCGGTGGTCAGCAGGCTGTGCGTTCCGCTGTGTGCCGCGGAAGTCGAATTGGTCACCGTGGAGTTGGCCGGAGCGCGAAGCTCCATCCGTCCAGACCGCCGTCTTCAAATGTGCAGTGATGCCGGAGTTGTCCTGCTGGCTGGGGCTGGGTGGCGCCGGCGCTAATTCGCTAATCACCACGTCGCTCACATAGAACGAATCCGTCGCGCTGCTCGACTGGATGTAGAGAGTCAGTCCGGTCGGCGGCCCCGGCAGATTGCTGAAGCTAAATGTGCCTTGTACCTTCGTCCATACGGAACTGGAGAGAGCGCCTGACGTAGCAATGTTCCCATAATCGCCGCTCGTGGCACAGTCCGCCGTCTTCGTGGAAAGAGTTACGGTGGGGTTACTGCTGTCGGCCGCCGCCAGCAGCACGTACGCGCTCACCTGGTAGGTAGCCCCGGCTGTAAGATTGGGCACTGTAAGAAGGTTCAGACTCGGCCCCATGTATGCGGCAGTGCGGTTGGTGGTGAGCAACGCGTGCGAGTCGCCGTTGGGATCGAGGATGGGCGGCGCGGCATTGGCAAGCGTGGGCGTTCCGAACGGCGCCCATCCGTCCAGTCCGCCGTCGCTGAAGGTGTAGGTAGCAACAGGCGTTCCGCCGGGAGGCGGAGCAACTTGAGTAATGACCACATTGTCGAGATAGAAAGACTGTGCGCTCGTAGCTCCTACGAGTTGCGCATAAAGGGTCAGCCCGGTTTCCGTGGTGCTGGGCGTGTACGCGCCGCCGATCTGTACCCACGCAGAATCGTTCACTGCCACCTGGTAGGAGCCGATAGTGTCGTAGCAACTCCCGCCCGAGCAACTGGCGTCTGTGCGCTTCATGGTGAAGTTAGCGTTGCCGGCGGCCTCGCCCGTTGTGAGACGAACCCAACCGGTGATGGTGTACTGCGCCCCGGCCAGCAGCACGCCACCCGCGTTGATCGAAGGCCCGCCCTGCCCTGAAGAACTCGTGGTGGTCAGCAAGCTGTGCGAACCGTCGTATGCGGCAGCCGTGGTATTTACGGGGACAGTGGCTCCGTTGAAGGAAGTCCAGCCCTGGGTTGTGCCGTCTTCGAAGTTGTAAGTTGCTATCGTCTGTGCGTTGACGCTGGGCCCTGCTGCCATGCAGGCAAAAACTGCGAAGCAGAAAAGGAGCATAACTGGTGTATGACACGAGGCGGTTTTGCGATCTCTGGCGAGGTACAGCATGGGGAACTCTCCTTGGTAAGGCATGTGATCCGGTGTTTTGTAAAAGAGCGGGAAGATCAATTAAATCGAATCACTAATGCGATTTACCAGGCGGGAAGGAGTATAGAGAGGCGGTAGGGCACTGTCAAGACGGGGTTTGTTGAGGCCAGAAGGGTTTCTACATTCGCTTGCCACCGATGAGTTCGACGCAGCTCGATCATCGTTGCAAATGAACCCGAAGAGTCACGCATCCAGATCGTCCCTCGCCAGGATAAGTTCGGCGTATTGCTCCCAATGCGCGAATCGTGGCGTGCGGGCAGAAGCGGTCCAACGACATGGACTGGAGCGAGAAGAGCATCGACCTTTCCGGCGAGAAGTTCAATCTCACTCGCAGCGCAGCGCCGAAAGCGGATTGATTCGAGAAGCCCTCCTGGCGGGTATGTATCCCGCAACCAACGCGGCTGAGGACAGGAGGAAAACTGCGCCAGCGATACTGAGCGGATCGGTTCCCTTCAGCCCATAAAGCATGTTGCCGACGAGCCGTTGGCCCGCCAGCGTCACCGGCAGGCCAAGGGCGATCCCAGCCAGCACCAGCACCGCGATCTCGCGCATCACCTGCCAGCCCACTTGAGAACGGTCTGCGCCCAGCGCCATGCGAATCCCGATCTCGCCGGTTCGGCGCCCCACCAGGTACGACATCAGCCCATACAGCCCGATGCACGAGAGAAACACCGCCACCAGTCCGAAGAATGCCGACAGCTTGGCAATGATCGCCTGGTTGGCGTAGGACCGCGCCACCAGATCATCCATGGTCATTACATCGGTGATGGGCAATCTGCGATCGATGCTGTGAATGGCCTGCTGCACCTCGGCAGAGATGGTGCTGAAGTCCCCCTGGTATCGCACCTCGAAGTCGCCGAAGCCCCATTCGCGCTGCGAGTAGGGCAGGTAATCGATATACGCGGGTGGCTCCTGGATGTCATCGAACTTCACGTCGCGCACGATGCCGACCACCTGCACCTGCATCGCAGTGTAGCCCGAATCGGGCGAACCAATGGAGTAGGTATCGCCGATCGGCGAGCCGGCGGGAAAATACTTTTTCGCTATGCTCTCGCTGATGATGGCGACGCGCTGCGAGGTTGCGGTATCCTGCGGGCCGAAGGCGCGGCCGGCAATAAGCGGAATCTGCATGGTCTTAAAATATGCGTTGCCAATGATGTTGTGCGGCACACTCACATTGCGCTCGATCGGCATACCCGGAACGAAAATCATCGAGTTCCAGCTTCCTTCGTTGAACGTGAACGCCGAGAAGCTGGCAGCCTCGACCCCAGGCAATGCGTTCACGCGAGCCTCAATCTGGTTGTAGAGCAACTTGAGCCGCGGATCGTCATCCTTGTAGCCGGTCAAGGTATAGTCGATATCCATCCGCAGCACGTTCTCCTTGTTGAAGCCCATCCCGGCGCGGCTCAGGTTGATGAGCGTGCGCAGAAAGAGGCATGCTCCCACCATCAGCACCAGCGAGAGCGCAACCTGAGACGCTACAAGAATTCTGCCAAGCGGCGAGCGGGCCGCGGCGGGTGCTGCACCCGAACCGCTCTTGAGCGACTCGGTCAGTTGCAGGCGCGTGGCGCGGAGACTCGGCAATGTTCCGAACAGCACCGCCGTGCACACCGTCACCACGAACGTGAACGCCAGGAGCCGCAGGTTGAGCGAGACATCGAGAGGAATGGTGTTCTGGCCGTGCGGAAGCATGGCGAGGAGAACCCGATTGGCCGCGGCCGCAAATCCGATCCCCAGCGCGCCGCCCGCAAACGCGAGCATCAGGCTTTCCGTAAGCAACTGGCGCATGATCCGTGTGCGCGCCGCTCCCAGCGCCTGCCGGACCGCCAGTTCGCGCGCCCGCGCCGTCGAGCGGGCCAGCAGCAGGTTGGCGATGTTGGCGCAGGCGATCAGCAGCACCAGCGCCACAATCACCATCAGTACTTGCAGCGGCTCGGAGTAGGCGCGGCGCAGATAGGAGAGCCCCCGCTCCATGGATTTCAGCGCCACGTGACTTTTGTTGAGCCGCGACAAATTCTCCTGGTTGAGTTTGGCGTCCGGAAAGCTGATCAGGATTTGGCGGAACAGGATGTTGACGTTGGCCGTAGCCTGCTCGACGCTCACCCCGGGCTTGAGGCGGCCGATAATGTAGAGCGACTCCTTGAAGTTGTCTTTATACCCGCCCCACCCCGGAGGAATCACAGCGGACATGGACAGCGGAGCAAAGGCATCGGGAGAGTCACCCACCTGAGTGCCAAAGAACTCCGGCGGGGTGACGCCCACGATTTCGAAAACCGTGCTGCCCAGTCTCACCTTATGCCCCAGGACTGATGGATCGGATGCGAACCGCCGCTTCCAGAAACCGTTGCTGATGACCACGACGGGATGATCGCCTTCGCTGGAGTCGTCATTCTCATTCAGTAAGCGGCCAAACTGCGGTTTCACGCCGAGAGTCTGAAAGTACGTGCCCGAAACCGTCTGCACGTTGATCGGTTCCGGATCCTGGCGGCCATCCACGAATCCGTGCGGATGGTTGCGTCATGCTGTAATAGGCCGCGGTGTCGGAGAAAACCGCATTCCTGTGCTGAAACTGCCGATAGAACGGATAAGAGTAGAGTTGTGTGGCGGCGAAGCTGTCGGTAATGCCGCTTGCATCCTGATCGCCAAGCTTGAACAGCTGTTTCGGATCGCGCACCGGGAGCGAGCGCAACATCACCGCGTCAATAAAACTGAAGATCGCGGTGTTGGCCCCGATGCCCAGCGCCAGCGACGTAAGCGCCACAAACGTGATCGCCGGCGTGCGCAGCATGGAGCGCACCCCGTATTCAGCGTCCTGCAGAAATGTCTCCAGCCAGTTCCATCCCCACGCCATATAGCTCCGCTCCTTTATGCGTGTAACGTTTCCGAATCTGCGCTGCGCCGCCCGTCTCGCCTCCTCCGGCGAAAACCCCGATCGAATCTTCTGCTCTTGCCGCAGCTCCACGTGCAGCCGCATCTCCTCTTCAAGATCCTGCTGAAATCGGCCGCGATGGAGCAGCATGTGCACGCGCCGCCTGAGTTCACCGGCAAGACTCATCGCTCTTCCTCATGCGGTCTGGATCACCCGCGAAATCGCGCCCATCACCCGCTCAAACTGCGACAGTTCAACGCTCAGCTGTTTCTTTCCATCGGACGTCAGGGTGTAGTAGCGCGCGCGGCGATTGCCCGCCGTCACGCCCCATTCGGCTTGCACCCAGCCCTTGATCAGCATGCGCTGCAACGCCGGGTAGAGGGAGCCTTCCTCCACCTGCAGAACATCTTCGGAGCAGTTTTCAATGAATTCGGCAATCTCGTAGCCGTGCAGGCGGCCACGCACCGCGAGCGATTTCAGAATGAGCAGGTACAGAGTGCCTGGGGGAATTTCGTCGCGGTCGCCGTCGGGACCAGGGGTTCGGCGTATCAGCGCAGCCATACAGTTCTCCGGCGCATTGACATAGTCTATCTATGCCAGTGTCCGGGATACGGCAGATCCTGTCAATCCCTTTGTGATGAACAGGTGGATGCACTGCACTCCGGTAGCGATAAATTTGTGCCAAATCGTGTCGCCGTCACTCAGCGTGGTTTGCTGATCCTGGGTCGGAACAGTACCAGGTGCTGAAATGCTCGTTGCCTGGGATGCTGTCGTAAGCTGAAACCGAACAGCCTCAAGGAGGGCGCATGCAGAGGAGGGAATTTGTGAGATCAGCGCTGGCTACCGCGGGAGCGGCTACGGGTGTGGCATTTGGGGCCGAAACAGAGCCCGGGGGAGGAACTCATCAGGAGTACTATCAGCTGCGAGCCTACACCCTGCGTACGGGGCCGCAGCTTGCGCTGACCCAGGGCTATTTCGAACAGGCCCTGATTCCGGCCCTCAACCGGCTCGGCATGTTGCCTGTAGGGACCTTCAAGCTCGATATTGGGCCACTGACGCCCACCTATTATGTGCTGATTCCATCGAACTCCGTCGAGACACTGCTCTCGCTCGACACCCTGCTGGGGAAGGATCCGGAGTATTTGAAGGGCGCATCCGGGTTTCGGGACGCCCCAGCGTCAGCGCCTGCATTTGAAAGGGCGGAACGATCCATCCTCTCGGCCTTTTCAGGTTGGCCGAAACTGACCGCCCCGAAGCTCGAAAAGCGGATCTTCCAGCTGCGTACCTACGAGAGCCCAAGCCAGGTGGCGCATTCGCGCAAGATCCAGATGTTCAACGAAGCGGAGATCGGGCTGTTTACCAAGGCGGGGCTGAATCCGGTCTTCTTTGCGGATACGGTGATTGGCACACGCATGCCGAACCTGACTTATATGCTGACCTTCCCTGACTTGCCGACTCTGACAGCGCATTGGGCAGCGTTCGCGGGCGATCCGGCGTGGAAGGAGCTCTCGCACAAGCCTGGCAATACCGATGAGGAGATCGTAAGCAACATTACGAACCTGTATCTAAGTCCGCTGAGCTGCTCACAGATTTGAAAATTGATGTGGCGGGACCTTCCGCAGCAGGCCGATCAGCTGTTTGCATCCGAGATATCGCTCGGGGTTTGAACAAGAGACGTGTCTTGGAAGGAACTGGATTTACTCGAGCTCACCGCCGTCCTGGTGACACAGACGAGCACAGGTGCGACGCAGATCGAGCCCTCCATCCATGAATCGATCGCAGCCTTGACCCAGTCTGTAACCGGTAGGGTGCGTTTATGGCCGCCCTTGCCAACAAGATCGGCGATCACCCAGTGCTCCCCGCGCTGCGCTTTCGCGATGCGGTCAACGATCGGATCGGTCTCGAACCGGACCCGCAAGGGATCTCCTTAGATTCCGCGCCGCTGGCCGACATTTGGGGACTGATCCAGCCGTCCATAGGCGCGCTCGCGTTTGTGTATCGACTCCTGAAAGGACCAAATAAAGATCTGGCGCCTAGTGCTTTGGGCGCTCAATCTCTCTCAGATCTGCCGCGGTGTGTCGTGCGTCTCCAAGAGCCTCACACCCAGCCCGAACAAAAGCCTGAAATGAAGGTGCCTGCGCTTCGCTTGAGCTTCACCTTTGCACATCCCAAATGAGTCGTGGTATGTTCTTTGCAATGGCCAAAGGAGCGATTTTGGGCGACAAATCGGAAGTTCTGCAAGGCACACTGGACATGATGATCCTCAAGACCCTTCATGCGCTGGGTCCGCTGCACGGATTCGGAATTGCACGTCGCATCGAGCAGGTGAGCGAGGATGTACTCACTCTGAATGAGGGCACGGTCTATACGTCACTGCTGCGGTTGCAACAGCAGGGATGGATCGAATCCGAATGGGGAACATCAGAAAACAACCGTAGGGCGAGGTTCTACTCGATCACCAGAAAAGGTCAGAAGCAACTTGCGGTCGAGACCGAAAACTGGAATCGGATCTCGGGAGTGATCGGCCGAGTTCTGCGCTTGGAGGCTGAGAAATAGCGATGACTGCATGGATTCTTCGACTCGTGTCCAGAGTGCGCGGCCTCTTCGGACAGAAGCAAGCCGAGACCGAATTTGACTTGGAGACGCAGATGCATCTTCAACTCCTTACCGAGAAGTACATTCGCAAGGGAATGGACCCGAAAGATGCCGATTCAGCTGCCCGCCGACAGTTTGGCAACACGACACTGCTGCGTCAGCGTTATCGCGAATCGCGCACGCTCCTGTTTTTCCCAAATCTCTTCCTGGATCTTCGCTATGGCCTGCGCATGTTATGGAAGAGCCCGGCATTCACAGTGATCGCGGCGCTGACGCTGGCCTTGGGAATTGGGGCGGCGTCTGCGGTGTTCAGCTTGATTCAGGGCGTACTGCTCACCCCGCCACCCTATCGGAAGCCGCAGCAGCTCATGCTGATTCAATCCGCGCGTATAGATGGACAAAAGATGGACAGCCCGCGAGGCTGGGCTGCTGAGCAGTGGATGGAATGGAACGAGAGGGTGGGATCGTTTCAGGGAATGGCGGGGTATGGGTGGACCTTCAATTTCCTGATTCGCAATGATGGCAGCCAGTCGATGCAGGGAATGAACGTAAGCAAAGACTATTTCCGCCTTTTGGGTTTGAAGATGGCCCTCGGGCACGGCTTCGACGATTCGGATTTTGGGCAGGGACATGTGAAGTCAATCGTGCTCGGATACGAGTTCTGGCAGCGTGCGTTTGGCGGTGACAGAGACATTATCGGCAAAACGGTGCGCATCAGCCGCTGGGAATCGTCACCGGTTGTCATCGGAGTGATGGAACCCGGCGTGCGATTTCTGCCTTCGCCCGGAGCAGCGAAAGAACCGAATTACGACGTCAACGCGACGGTGGACATGTGGGTGCCTGCCAGTCCAGACCCGAAGTCCATGAAAGATCCCGATTGGGACGTGGTCGCCCGGCTGCGCGACGGCGTAACTCCGCAGCAGGGCCTGCAGGAGCTGTCCGCAATGGTCGCCCGAGAAGGCAGCGCAGACAAAAGGTTTGAAGGATTCTCGCCGCAACTGGAGCCGCTAACAGATGAAATGAACCGCGGTGGCAGACGGATTCTGTTTCCGCTGCTCGGAGCGGCTGCGCTGGTGCTTTTGATCGCCTGCGGGAACGCTGCAGCTTTGCTGCTTGTACGCGGACTGCAGCGACAACAGGAATATGCAGTGCGAATCGCAATGGGCATGGGCCGCATCGGCCTTCTTCGACAGATTTTGACCGAGAGCTTGCTTCTGGCGACCCTTGGCGGGACGCTCGGAGTCGGGCTGGCCATCTTCGCCGTGAAATTGTTCAAGGTCATCGCCCAGCATGCCGTTCCGCGTCTCGATGGAGTTACAGCGGGCTGGTCAGTTCTGGGGTGGGGGCTCGGGTTGGCCGTCCTCGCCGCGTTCTCCGCCGGAGCAATTCCGGCGCTGCGCGCCTTTCGTTTGAATCCGATGGAAGTGCTGAAGGATGCGGGGCCAAAGGGAACGGCGGGAATCGGAGAGCGACGACTGCTGCGCGGTGTTGCGATGTTGCAGACCTCGTTGACGCTGGCACTTCTGGTAGGCGCGGGTCTGTTGATTCGCACCATGATCAAAATCGCAGAGGTGCCGACGGGATATAACGCAAGTCGAATTCTGACCATGAGTGTCACCGAGGTGCAAAGCCGCTCCAATTGGCTTCCTTTTCACCGACAGGCCCTGGAGCGCGTCGCAGCGATTCCGGGCGTTCAGTACGCCGCGTTTGCGTGGGGTGTTCCCCTTACGGGCAACAATTGGCCCGCGACTATGGACATTGAGGGTCAGCCGCCAGCGGCAAAAGAAAGCGACAAAATAGCTCTGCCGCTTCGCGCAGTGACACCTGATTATTTCAAGTTGATGGGATTGTCGCTGATCGATGGGCGGGAATTTCGATCGACGGACGATGAGAAGGCGCCAAACGTGGCCATTGTGAATCGGGCATTTACGCAGCGCTATTTTCGCAACAGCAACTCCGTTGGCCGGAAGTTCTGGCTGAGTGGAAGAGATAAACCCGGCATAGAGATTGTCGGAGAAATTGCAAATGGGCGGACGGATGATCTGACTGAAGCACCGTCACCGGAGATCTATCTGCCGCTATGGCAGGCACAGGCATTCTCTAAGCATCTGGTGGTGCGAACAACAGCCGATCCACGCGCGGTGGTGGTTGCGGTCCAGCGCGAACTGCATGCTGTCGATCCAACTGCCGCCATCGAGAACGTGAAGACGCTCGAGCAGATTCGCGACGACTCACTGGCGTCGCGGACCTTTGCGATGCACTTGTTGAGCGGGTTTTCGGTGCTGGGAAGCGTGCTGACGCTGGTGGGGATCTATGGCGTGATCTCGCTGTCCGTGGCCTCGCGCCGTCGGGAGCTAGCCATTCGAAGTGCTGTCGGCGCGCAGCAGAAAGACATTCGCAAGCTGATCTTCGGTGAAGGGTTCCGGTTGATCGCGGGAGGCGTATTTGCCGGTATTGTCCTGGCGGTTATTTTGTCCCAGGTATTGAGAACTTTCCTGTTCGAGGTGCAGCCCAGTGATCCCCCAACATTCATAGTGGTGGGATCGTTATTCGTCGCCGTTGGGCTCCTGGCGTGCTGGGTGCCGGCGAGGCGCGCGGGAAAGGTTGATCCTCTGGATGCGTTGCGCTACGAATAAATCGCGGCAGCCTGGTGAGCGAAGCCGAACGAGTACGACGCCAAACTACGGACCAACCCAAAATTGATTTCACTTGACGATATCAGGCCGATAACCGGCCAATAAGCAGCAGCAGCTGGATCACTGTCGGAAGGCGTTTGAGTATCTGCCTCAACGCGGACGTCATCCTGCTTTGGCAGCCAAGAATCCGCTACAACCTGAAAACTTGGCCAATTTGCGCTATCAATCGATTTTTTTGGATACTTTGCAGGAAGTTGAATCTAGGGGATGCAGCCTTGGTCATTTTTGCTAGAAACGGCCAGGATTTGGTCGTTTCGACATTGTGGTTGTTGCCTGCTGCCTGTGGCTTTGGGACGTTTTCGCCGGCGTCGAAGATGCACCGGGCTCAGTCTAGTTGTCTCGATCGGCGACCGGTTCCGGGCACAAATCCCTGAAAGAAATCAGTTCCACGGCGGAGAAACTGCCAGACACCCGCAAAGCCTCCCGTTCCGTGTCGCGCGAAGTGAGCAGACGCGTGCGCGCGGCGGTGAGATCGGCGTCAATGTAGCCTGGGTGGGTCACCAGTTCCCAGGTACCGGCGGGAAGGCGCGCCAGCAGGGAGGTGACGGTTGCGGCATCAAGCGTGCCCGTTGCGAGCACTCCCACGGCGCCATCGGTGGTGGAGAAACCTTCTTCTGCAACCACACGCCGGAATTTCGATTCGAGCAGCCGTAGCAGCCGCACCTCCATGCGCCGCACCCATGGGGCGCCATGCGTGGCCCGGAGGCTCCAGTTGGGCTCAAACGGGTTGCGCACCGCGCGAATGCCGGCAGCCCGTGCCGCTCGCAGCACCGGGCGCAACACCGCGGGGAACATGTGGGTATGTTTGTGTGTGTCGACGTGGGTCAGATTGACCCCGCGGCTTTGCAGGCTATCGATCTGGGCACGAGCCTCGGCCTCAATTTCCTCGGAGCCGATACTGCCGGTAAGCAATCGTGTGAGGAAGGAACCCAGGGTGGGCTGAAACCGTCTTGTTCTCAAATCAACGAGAGTGCGAAGTTGCTTAGCCGGCAGCGCGGGATCCCCATCGACCAGTACCACGTGGCACCCCACGCCCAGCGAAGGAGTGGCTCGCGCCATCTGGACCGCGTCATCGCTGGCCCCCGCCCGCGCCATCAGCGTAGTGCTGGTCAAGACTCTGCTGCGGTGCAGCTCCAATATCGCCTTATTGACCCCGGAGGTCAGCCCGAAGTCATCCGCATTCACGATCAGTCGGCTCACCGGGTGAGTTTATCAACCGCAGCGGCAGGAGGAGGGCAGTGGCGGTTGACGACGCGGGATCAGGGCGAGGATTTTTCGCTTGCCAGCGGGGTGGAACGCCGCAGCTCACGGGAAGCAAGTACGCTGATATGATGTCAGAAGGCCGATTCCAGGCCTCCCGCCGGAGTGGGCGGTTAGCTCAGTTGGTTAGAGCGCCTGCCTTACAAGCAGGATGTCGGGGGTTCAAGTCCCTCACTGCCCACCATTCCAACAATAACTCCAACATCCAAAGGGAGTTAGTCACATGGTCAACTCTTCTGCCCATGCTTGGGAGACGGGTTGTGGCCCCGTAGATCCAGGGGTTGGAGAAACCACGATGGCCGACGAATCTCGACCGCTCGATCAACAACAACCGCTGGGAAATCGTCCCTGATTTTTCATACAAGAGCCGGCATGAGTTCGTAGAAAAATTGGCTATAGTTTTGGACACGAAGGGGGCGGCCCACTCGGCTCACCGGAAGTCGATTGGTTCGCAGCGGAACAAGGTGTGCACGCGTCGCTAGTGGCGTGGGGAGGATCGCCCGTCCTCGAATGCTCCGCAGAACCTGTAAGACGAGATTTACCGCTAGCCATTTTTGCGCGGAGATCACCGCCGAGCCCGACGACATCTGGAGCAGTCCAAGCCGGCGACCACCGTGCCGGATGAGTGCGTGTAGGCTATGAAGAAACGATGATAAGCTGCGCCTTTATCCGTTCGCAGTCTCGCCCAGATATTCATAGGAATGAGACTTCGCCAGCCCCGAGGGCATGACATCCGATGGGATACGATCCGAATTGCGAGCCAGAAGTGAAAAGTTGCGCAGAAACCGTCGCGCAGGTGGTAGTCGCACCACTCACACGCGCTGCAATCTTTCTGGTCATGACCATAAACTCGGATCCCGACAGCCGCAGGGTCATTCGGTCGTTCTGCGAAGACCTGGCAGGGCTGGCGCGTGCGGTGGGGTTTCGGGATATTGAAGGGGGCCTCTCCTGCGTGATGGGGATTGGGTCCGACGCGTGGAACCGGCTCTTTGGCGAGCCGCGCCCGGCAAATCTTCATCCCTTCCGTGAGATACGCTCCGGGGCACGCCATGCGGTCTCGACGCCGGGCGATTTGCTGTTCCACATCCGCGCGAAACGCATGGATCTATGCTTTGAACTGGCGACGCAAATCATGGCTCGAATTGGCGACGTCGTGTCTCCAGAAGACGAGGTACACGGATTCCGTTACTTTGACGACCGCGATATCATCGGCTTTGTCGATGGCACGGAGAATCCGCGCGAGAGTGCGGCGATGGAGGCCGTACTCATCGGAGACGAAGATCGAGCGTTTTCCCGTGGCAGCTACGTGATTGTGCAGAAATATCTTCACGACCTTGGCCGGTGGAATGCGTTATCGACCGAGACACAGGAACGAATCATCGGCCGCACCAAGCTCTCCGACATTGAATTGGACGATTCGGTTAAGCCTACCTCCGCCCACAATGCGCTCACGACGATTACGGAGGACGGGAAAGAGGTCAAGATTTTGCGCGACAACATGCCCTTCGGGCGCGTCGCATCCGGTGAATTCGGCACTTACTTTATTGGCTACAGCCGTTCGCCGCGCAGGATTGAGCAAATGCTCGAAAACATGTTTATCGGCCGGCCGCCCGGCAACTATGACCGGCTGCTCGATTTCAGCCGCGCTGTTACTGGAAATCTGTTCTTCGTTCCGTCTGCCACATTTCTTGAAAACGCAGCCGAAGATGTGCCCACTGTCGCGGTGCCTTCCGCAGTGTCGCCAGCCGGCAAACCCGCTGCATCCCTCCCTCCGCAAAAAGATGATTCGCTCCGTATTGGTTCTCTCAAAGGAGACATTCAACATGAATAATCTACATCGAGAACTTGCCCCAATCTCCGATGCGGCGTGGGCACAGATCGAAGAGGAAACAGCGCGCACGCTGAAACGCCACCTGGCCGGACGGCGCGTCGTCGACGTGCAGGGACCGGCAGGAATCGACCTCTCCGCTGTCGGTACAGGCCACTTGCGCAAGATCCAGGCTCTGACCGAGGGCATCGTCGTCAGGCAGCGGGAAGTCAAGGCGCTGGTCGAGCTGCGCGTGCCGTTCGAGCTGGACCGCGAGGCCATCGACGACGTCGCACGTGGCGCTAACGACTCAGACTGGCAACCGGCCAAAGACGCTGCGCGCAAGATGGCTTATGCCGAGGACCGGGCTATCTTCGAAGGCTACTCCGATGCCGGAATCGTGGGCATCCGGCAGGGGACCAGCAATCCGCCCATGACTCTTCCTGACGATGTGCGGCAATATCCGAATGCTATTGCTCAAGGGCTGAGCCAATTGCGGCTTGTAGGCGTCAATGGCCCCTACGCAGTACTGCTCGGCGCAAGCGCGTACACGGCACTGGCTGAGACCAGCGACAACGGATATCCGGTACTCGATCACGTTAAGCGGCTCGTCGACGACAAGATCATCTGGGCGCCGGCCATCGAGGGCGCCTTCGTAGTGACTACCCGTGGCGGTGATTTCGCCCTGCACATCGGCCAGGATGTCTCCATTGGCTATTTGAGCCACACTGATTCGACGGTCACACTGTACTTGCAGGAGACATTCACTTTTCTGCTCCTCACAGCCGAGGCGGTCATCGCGCTCGCACCGCCAGTGATGCAGAGCTAACAGGTGGATGCTTGCTTGCGCAGATTCTGCTTCGGTCTGCATTACCCATGAACATGACGCAGAGAGAACCGGCGGTTCCAGTGATTGAACGAACTTGCTCATCCCTAGCGAGCCCAGTCTTCTCAAAGAGGAAACGGTGCAGCGTCAAATCCAAACCAGCCAAAACGTTAAGTTGTTATCCGCCGAGGCTTAGTCCAATCAGAGCTGAAACAATCGCAGGGTGATGAACCTACCAGCTTCCGCGCTCGCCAAACATATCGATCACATATGCCAGCCGCTCGCAGCCGTTTTCCCAATTTAGGTTGAGCGCCGCCTCGAGGCCATCAGGGTCGCAAGCGAGCAGACTCGTGATGATGGCTTCGTGTTCTTCGGTCGAAGCGGTCAAATTATTGATGATGGAGCTCGCATAGAGGCGCCAATAGCGCTCGGCCTGCGGTTCGATCGCTCTGTGCAAGGTATTGAGCCTGGGACCGGCTCCGGCATTCACTATCAGGCGATGAAATTCACGGTCCAGATCAAAAATACTTGAGCCTTCGAGGGTTTTCTGTTGGGCAATTCGCGTCAGACGCCCGTTGATTTCCTTGAGCTTCTTGGCCAGTTCCACCCGTTCCGACTGCGGTAGCAGCGCCGCCCGACGACCGGCAAGACCCTCGACCCTGCCGATGATCGCATACAATTCATTGGCGTCCTCTTTGGTCAGGGACGACACGACCATTCGCGACTTGGTTGAACTTCGGAGCTCTTGAATGTAGCCTTCGCGCTGCAGCAGGTAGAGTGCGCCCCTCACCGGGGTCCGACTCATATTCAGGCGTGCACATAAATTGCTCTCCACAATCCACGTGCCCGGCGATAGCTTGCCATGGACAATCAGTTCGCGAATCTGCTGAAATGCGGTTGTAACGCTGGTCCCGTGTTTTGCTTTCGCGGCCGGCCTGCGTAACAGCTTCGGATTCCTTTTGCTAAAACGAGAAGGCATTTGTAACTTTCCCGGAATCTTATTGGGGAGGGATCGTTCCACGATTCTACACCTCACAACATATTGCTTTGATGAGCAACAAACAACTGCGCATTTCGGCTGTCGCTCACAAGCGCATCTGCATGGCCTGCCAGTCATTGGCCGTTTCCTGATGCCGCGTGATCCTTTTCCGGCGCAATCAGGCAATTGTGAAAGAAGTTCTCGCTTCTTTTCCAGGCGTCCTTCAACACGAAGGCGCGCCGGAAGAAATGAATTTCGCCTGGATAGATGGCCATATCAAAGGGCTTTCCAAGCTTCTCAAGCGTGTCAATGACCTTCAAAGACTCCCATAAGGGTACATTCGCATCGTTGGTTCCCTGCAAGATCAGAAGGGGCCGCTCCAATTTATCCAGGTGTTTGACTGGCGCCGAGCGATCATAAAGTTCAGGATCGGTGACGGGCGTCTCCCCGAGACGGCCCAGTATTAGCCCACCGGTCGTCCATGTTTCCCAGTCACCTACCCCGGCAACATCAATGGCGCACTGATAAAGACCAGGATCGGAGGTGATCGATTGCAGCGTCATAAAGCCGCCGTAACTCAAACCCCATATGCCGATGCGATTCGGATCGACATAGGAAAGCGTCTTCAAATAATCAGCTCCAGCATTGACGTCCTGCGTCTCAGCTCCTCCAAGGTCGCGCCATGCACCAACGGCCCAGTCGCGGCTGTAACCGGAACTCCCGCGATAATCCGGAGT
Source organism: uncultured Acidobacteriaceae bacterium (assembly GCA_963737665.1). Taxonomy (GTDB): domain Bacteria; phylum Acidobacteriota; class Terriglobia; order Terriglobales; family Acidobacteriaceae; genus Telmatobacter. The sequence continues at coordinate 115,625 of CAVTTW010000005.1, read as the reverse complement.
AAGGATCACATACCCTTGTTGCGCCAGATACTGGCTCACCGCGTAATACATGCGATAGAAGCCGGGATGCCACCCAAGATAGTTCTGATCTGCGCCCGAGCCGTGTATCCAGATGATCGCCGGGTGCTTATGCGAACGATTAAGGTTTTTGTCGACTATTAGAGTCGCGGGCACAGGTTTGCCGTCCGCGCGGCTGGGATAATTGACTGCGATCGGCGCAGTGAGGTCGGCAGGAAGCAGTCCTGCCGGTAGAGAGTTAGTCAGTCTTGTCGGCAGCGACTCCGGCTTGCTTGTCGCAGAGTAAATCTCGAGCGGATGTTCGACCGCACTTCGTTCAAAGGCCAGCATCGATCCATCCGGAGAAAAGACCGGAGCTCGATTTACTCCATGCAGCGTCACGACGGGATCCACCTTACCTGTAGCGATGGAGGCAATGGAGATGAATCGTTCCATCTGATCGCCCTCGGCGCTATGCGACCATGCGATATGACTGCTATCAGGAGACCACGCGATGTATCCGTCTCCGAAGTTCCCCTTGCTGATCTGTCGCGCCTGAGTCTCAGAGGTCGCATCGGTCGGAATGATATAAAGATGAGGCCATCCGCTGCGGTCGCTGATAAATGCAATCCATTTGCCATCCGGCGAGGTCACATCCATCGCTCCATCTGCCGGCGATATCCATGCCGGGTCATAGTCTTTCCAGATTGTGCGCGTGTCACCGGACATCGAGGTGACCTTCAGCTCCATGGTCTTGTGATCGGGCGAGAACTCTTCATGAACTATGGACGGTCCCGCCGCCCACCGCATCGGAGAAGAGCCATAATTGCGGGCTGAGACCATGATCCAGGAAGGTTCTGCCGCATAACTGTATACGGAAACAATGCCGATACGATCGTCCCAGTGGAGGCTCCGCATAACCTGCATCAGGCTGCCATTATAGGGAAGAGGCTCCGGCACGGTTTGATGGCGAGTTGCACTGAACGCCACATAAGACCCATCCGGTGAAAAGACTGGCTCTGACGCGTTCAGGCCCTCCGGCATGTGAGTCAGACGTCTGCGCGTGTGCCCTGCTAACGACGCAACCCACACATCGCCCTTCTGCACATAGGCGATTTCTCTCTTGTCTGTCGAGAGCGAAAAGCCGCTTACCCCCTGAAAGCCATCCAGTGGCATGGGGGTACGAGACTTTGTGGAAACCGTCCAAAGCTGGGACCCCTTGCTCAGAATAATTTCATCCGCGCCGCTCCATTCAAAGTGGTCAATGTCGCACGTCAAGAGACCTGGATCAACGGGGAAGCTGGTCAGCGCAACCGGAACCTCTCCCGAATGCACCACGAACAACTGCTGATTTCCGGCAGCATCCCAAAGGAACGCAATCGACCTGCCGTCGGGAGACCATTGCGCATCCGTCGGATACTTGATCTCGGCGATGCGGTCGATGGTGATACTCCCGCGCGGTTGCTCCTGAGCCCACAAAGAACCTGCCGCCAGGTTGGCGAAAAGGTTCATTGCCGTGATAAGAAGGAAATAACGAGGAACCAAATGACCTCCACAGAGTTGCAGCTGTGCCGCTCCTGATGAGCGAGCGTAAGTGTTTCGCAGCTGACGACATACCCGTTCCAAAAGCAACAGCCGTTCCAAAAGCAACACCGCGAAACATTCTGGACGCGGAGTGCGCGCTGGTCGGCGCATCTCATCCGCGGTCAAAAGCTGAGTCGCAGGGCGAAACGCGCAATGAATGGGTTCAATTGGTTGGTGGGCTTCTCGAAGCTATTCCCGCCAGTCGGAACTTCGCTGATCACCGTGTTTGCATTCCCGATGTTGAATAGATCGGCGGTGGGTTCAAGCGTAAATCGATCGCCCATGTGAGTCGGACGCGACAGGCGCAAATTCACCACGTCAACGTTGGGTAACCGGATCTTTCCAATAGGGTCGCCGATCACTGCGACCTGTCCCTGGTTGAGGTTTTCAAACACTGCCGTCGGCGGTCCGTTGTTGGGATCGAGTGGATAGCCTGTGTAGTGCTGGTAATTCAACCCGAGTGCAATGGACTTGGGCAGCGTGTAATTGCTTAGAATTTTGAACATTTGGGTGGCGTCGTAGTTCAGGATTGCGTTCTTGCGATTGATTTCGTTATTCGGGTTATTGAAGTCGTCGCTAAGCCCGCGGGAGTAGGTACCCTTCTGCTGCTGAATCGTATACCCGGCCAGGATCTGCCAGCCGTTGCTCATTCGCTTCGTGACGGTTAGTTCCACGCCGTTGTAATGATTGCTGTTGAGTTCCGAGATGTTAGTGATGAGGTAATTGGATAGGCCGACATCGGCGGTGTTGAGGTTGTACAGCGTAATCGGCTGGCCGGTGATGGAGTTCACCAGCGGGTTGCCCAGGTCATCCACAGTCGTCGCCGTATAATCCTGGACTGGATTCGCTAAGTTCTCGGCAGCGAACTGGTCCTTGATGTTTCGAAAGTAATAGTTGGCTCCGAACGACAACGAAGAGAACAACTGCTGCTCATAGCCGACATTAATCTCATTGGTATAAGGTCGCTTGAGGTTTTTGTCGACGGTGGTAACGACGCCACCGGAGGCTGCGATTAGATTTGCAGGAGAGTCCCACTCACTTTGCTGCGGAATGCCGTCACCGTTAGTGTCGGTCCACTTGTAGACCTGGGTGCTCAGGCCATTGGGATTGATCTGCTCCGCCAGGCCGGCTCCCTCGATGATGTCAAATTGCCCGAAGTAAGCCCGGATAACCGAGCGTCCTTTTCCGGTCAGATCATATGCGGCGCCGATGCGGGGACGGAACGTATTCCAGGTGGCGATATTCGGAGATTGGGCAAAGGTGCGCTGCGGAAACAAGTCCGGAAATTGTGCAGCTGGACTGGTTTGTGCGGGGTAGAAGGTGTTGAAATGATCGTAACGGACTCCGAGATTCAGAGTGAGTTTCCGTTTCAACGTGACGGAGTCCTGGGCGTATCCTGCCGTCTCGTGATAAATGCTTCTTACATCTACCGGAGTGTTATAAGCGATCACCTCGATCGGAACGCCGTTGTTATAGAGGGCGTTGATTCCGAGGTTCTCCGTGTAGTTATATCCATTGTGGTTGGTGGATGTGTCAACGCCAAACTTGAAGTTGTGGGCTGCGCCCCAAAGATGCCCCTTGTACCACGAAGCGCCTTCGGCAAAGGCCAGCACGCTCGCGGGGTTTACGAAAGAATAAGGTGGAGCGCCGGTCTCGGTGGATAAGGTGACATCCTGTCGATTCAGAGCAGTAGTCGGCGTACTAGCCTGGTTTTCGAGGGGGAAGATCTGGTGAAGGTAGCCAAAACGAGTGTCAAAGACGAGATCACTGTGTACCGTGCTGGTCCAATCGGCCTGCAATATATATGCTGGCTCAATCTGTCGCCACGATGCATCTGCGCTCACAAAGGCATAGGAAGTATCTCGGCGGAAAAAGCGGTTCTGCTCATTGAACCACCAAACAAAGTCCAGATGATTGTTGGCGGAAATCGAGTAATCGCTGCGTAGCGTGGTGTTGCTTTGATGGTTCGGATCAGTGGTCGGCGTGCCATCGGGATTTGGAACCGAAAGCACGCTCTCTTTAAGATCGTAGAGCCTCCACGAGCCAAAGATCCACCACTTGTCTTTAAGCAATGGCGCGCCGAGGTTCGCTGTAAGATCCCGAGCCATTATGAAAGGTGTGCCAGAAGGCACTGGGACTCCCTGGTAAACGGGATCGGTGATGGTTGCCTGCGTAGCGGCGGACTGATAGTAGATAGCGGCCAGCCCGTGCATTTGGTTGGCGCCTGACTTAGGCACCATATTCATATAGACGCCTCCGACCGCAACGTCCGCCGGTGCACTGTCTGTCACTACCTGCAACTGAGATAATGCGTCGTCATCGATGTAGAACGATGTATAGCCGCCAGACGAACCTGGCCAATTCAGCCTCAACCCATTGAAGCTGTACACCTGGTCACCCGGCAGGCTTCCGTGTACCTGCATCACGGACTGCTGGAAACTCTGGCTGCCGGCGATGTCGAAGTCACTTGACGCAACACCGGGCGCCTGCGCGACAGTGGAAAAGGTATCGCGGCCGCTGGGCACATCCTGGAGCAGAGCGTCATCAAAGGTAGTGCTGGCGGTGTTGTCGGTCGTATCAACGACCGCTCCTTCCGCCTTCACTTCCACCGTCTGCTGGGCGGCTCCAACCCCTAGTTTCGGACTGATACTTGCGGTGAACCCTGCTGAGATCACGATCCCTGAACGCACTTCCGGTGCAAAGCCTGGATGGGCGAAAGTGACCTTGTAGGTTCCGGGCGGGAGCGCATCAAAGAGATAGTTGCCGGCGACGTCGCTTGTCACGGCTCTCGAATGCATGATTGCGGGTCCCTCAACAACAATCGCCACCCCAGGAAGCACGGCACCAGAAGAGTCGGTAACAACTCCGCGTATCACCCCGGTGATTGCGACCTGAGCCAACACGGCCGCGGGGCTTATGCAGGCGAGAAGCAGAAGGGGTAGAAGTCTCTTATGCATGGCGTCTCCTTATGCGAATGAGTTGAATCAACGTGATCTGGCGACATGACGAGTCTTGTGATCCGGCAGGCCTGATGCTCCGCCGACCTATAGGGGTGCGCATGTTCCGGTCAAGTCAAACCGAGGGTCAGGATGTGGCCCGAGATTAATGCCTGTTTAGGGAGTTACACATGTTCGGAGATGACGGTATCTGACAGGCACATCAGTCCTGTCAGACATGCATGCCTATCGCGCGCACGTATGGATCGCGCCTTAGGCACAGGTCGTGCAATCGAGCTATCAAAACGACGGATGCGAAGTACTGTCAGTCGATGAAGCTACGGCGCAAGCATCTGAAAGTAGCTGGCGCGCTCACCAGGGGAAGTCGGGAAGACCGCGCCATCAGGCAACGACGCGACGTCTTGAAAGGATGTATACAATGTTGTGAACACAAAGTCAATTGCTTCGTAATCTTCAAGAAAATGATGCAACAGCGTCTCATCCGGGTATGCTTTAGATCAAAGATTGCAATCGCTCGCTACTCATTGACTCTGGTTGGCCATGGAAGGAGGATCGGAAAGGATGCCATCGCTAGCTCGAGCGTTCCTCATTGCTGGGGTAGTAGCTGTGCTTATCCATCCCGCTGTGTCTCATGCTGGGGCGCCGCTCACCATTGATCAAATTCTGGAGATTCGTCATCCATCCAGCCCCATCTGGTCTCCCGACGGCAAACACGTTGCTTTTCTCTGGGACCGTTGCGATGTCATCAACTTATATCTGGCGGACCCAAAAGGCGCAGCATCGCCTACTGCGCTGACGCACTTCAAAATCGGCAAGATCGAGAACCCGTTCTGGTCCCGTGACAGTAGCGCAATTTACTTTGTGCAGAACAGCACGCTTTGGAGTGTGGACATCTCTGGTGGGCAGCCTGCCGCGGTATGGGCCATGCCCGATGGTATGCGGGTTCTGGCTCCCTCACCGGACGGAGCGCAACTTGCAGTGGCCGTTTCCCTCGCGACTGGCGGGCAAGATCTGGTTGTCAGGACACTGGCAAGCAGCAGCGATCGCACGCTAACTCACAACTCAGGTGTCATTTTCAGCGCGTCGTGGTCCCCGGATTTGGCGCATCTCGCGTTTGTAGGGGATGGCAAGCTGATTCCACACGATACTGAGCCCGACTATTCTGGACATAAACTCATCTATCGGGCGATGGAGTATGTGCCTGGACAACTCTATGTGATCCCTGCTGCGGGTGGCCAGGCGAAGATGCTTGGTGAGTATGGACCGGACTATGAAGGTGCCAGGTGGGCGGGCGCCTCACACCTTGTGTTTGAGCGCGAGTCCAGTGACTTCAAAGACCGCAGCATTGTGGTCGTTGACGCGGAAACCGGCACTGAGCGCGTGCTGCATACCGATCATGAGCCAGACTTCTGGAGTCTGCCGGAGGATTACGCCGGCGGCGGTCCGACACCGTCTCCCGATGGCAAGTGGATCGCCTGGATCAGCGATGTGGCCGACGGGTGGGATCACATTTATATCGCACCAACTGAGGGCGGCAATCCAATCGCTATCACCTCGGGCCGCGGAGAGTCATGGCGGCCGGTATGGTCGCACAATGGCCGCTCCATTGCATTCGACGTGAATGATGCCGAACACCCCGGGGATCGGCGGGTTGCCGTGGTGTCGGTAGGGACGGATGCTGCGCATGCGACATTGCGCTATTTGACCTCCAACGAAGGAACGAACACCGAACCCCAGTGGTCACCCACGGATGATTTTCTTGTCTATCAACATACGGATTGGCAAAACTCCGCAGACCTTTATACAGTCGCAGCCAACGGCGACAAGACATCTGCGCGACTGACCGACTCGATGCCGCAAAGTCTGGATAAGACGCTGCTTGTAAAGCCGAAATACGTCACCTTTCCCGGCGCGGACGGCACGCCTGTCCCGGGGTGGTTGTTCGTGCCCAAGGACCTTGATCGCAGCACAAAGCATCCGGCGATCGTATGGATCCACGGTGACGGAATCAATCAGGATTACGATGGCTGGCACATCCAACGAAATTACGCCGTTTATTACAGCTTCCACCAGTATTTACTGCAACAGGGCTATGTCGTTTTCGCCCCCGACTATCGTGGCAGCATCGGCTATGGAAGCAAGTGGCGTTCCGCGGTGTACATGGACGTGGGTGGCAAGGACGCTGAAGATGCGTCGCGTGCAGGGGACTACCTGACAACGCTGCCTTATGTTGATGCGAACCGCATCGGCGTATGGGGCTTGTCGTACGGCGGATTCTTCACCCTGATCGCCGTGACCCGTCATCCACTTCTGTTCCGGTCTGCCGTCGATGTCGCTGGAGTCGTGGACTACGCCATGTACTACGAGGATCCCTATCATGGCGACTGGACAGCCAGCCGCATCGGTACGCCCCAGCAGAATCCTCAGGTTTATGCGAACGCGTCGCCGCTTTCTCATATTGGAAACCTGCAGCGGCCGCTGCTTATCCTGCATGGCACGGCGGATGTCAACGTTCCTTTTATAGAATCGGTACGGCTTGTGGACGAAGCACTGAAGCAGAACAAGGGAAACCTGATTTCTTTCATGATGTATCCAGGGGAGTTCCATTACTTCAGCCGCGAGCAGATTTTGAGGGACGCCTGGCTTCGTGTCGATAATTTCTTCGCGGCAACGCTGAAAGGTGATCGGACGCAAACCAAACCCCAATAACGGGCCAGTTCGACGACCGACATCGCTTTGAGATCTATGCAAACTTTACTTATCAACGCGACATTGATTGACTGCGTCTCTGAACCCAGATTCGGCAGCATCCTCATTGAGGATGGACTGATCAGGGAAATTGACGCGAAGGCCTCGCCGCAGAGGGCGTGTCAGGTGATCGACGTGAAAGGCCGCACAGTCATCCCCGGCCTGATCGATTGCCACGTGCATGTGGTCGCCAGCATGATGGACCTTGCCCAGAACGCCCAGTTACCAGCCCCACTGGCGGTGTTCCGGTCGGCGCGGATTTTGAAGGGCATGTTGGAGCGCGGATTCACCACCGTTCGTGATGTTGGAGGAGCCTCATTTGCCCTGGCAGAGTCGATAGCGCAGGGGCTTATTCCAGGGCCCCGCCTGATTGTCTGTGGCAAGGCGTTATCCAAGACGGGCGGCCACTCCGACTCTCGGCTGCGTTATGACATCTCCGACCCGAATCGATGGTCAGACAATGTGGGCTCACTCGGCCGGATTGCGGATGGAGTTGACGAAGTGCGCCGGGCATGCAGACGCGAACTTCGCGCCGGCGCGTCGTTCATCAAGGTCATGGCTAACGGAGGTGTGGCCAGCCCTACCGATCCGGTAGCATGGCTCGGTTATTCGGTCGATGAACTCAGGGCCGCTGTTGAGGAAGCGCGGGATGCCAAGACTTACGTCGCCGCGCACGTTTACACGTCGGAAGGCATTGAGAGAGCTGTTCGGTCCGGGGTACATTCGCTCGAACACTGCAATCTCATCGATGGCCGTGCGGCCCAAATGGCTGCCGAAGCGAATGCCGTAGCCGTACCCACGCTGGTGACTTATGAAGCTTTGGCCCAGGACGGTCCCGCTCTTGGGCTCCCTCGAGCATCGATCGCCAAGATTGACGCGGTGAGACATTCAGGGATGGAAAGTCTGTCAATTCTGCGCGAGGCCGGAGTGACGATAGCCTTCGGGACAGACCTTCTCGGTGAGACGCATGTTCGCCAATGCGAAGAGTTTTCCATCCGCGCCCAGGTGCTGCCGCCCGCGGAGATATTGGCGAGCGCGACGACCGTAGCCGCTCGCCTCATCGGCATGGAAGGCCGGCTCGGCCTACTTCAGGAGGGCGCCATTGCGGATCTCCTGGTCGTGGATGATTCGCCCCTGCAAGATATGGAGATTCTGGCCAATCCAAAGAAAAGCCTGCGCCTGGTTATGAAAGAGGGCGTGATTTACCATCGCAACGATCTGTAGGTTGCGTCACGGGCCCTCGCCGGTTCTGGATTTTGCCTTGATTGCACCGATGCGATTGGATTGGATGAATGATGTGCATCGAAGAGCCGCGTTCGGTTTGACATTCTCAATGCCGGCGCGTGGGCATCAAACCCGGTTATCGCCGGCAGAAGAGGCAGGGAACCAATATTTCTTTACAGATCTAAAAGTCCAGGTGTTTCTTCGTAGATCGTTATCGCGGTTCTCAAGGTGAGCTGGATGGTAGATGGCAGGTCGGAAAACGGGCTCATCACATAGCCGGAAAACACCTTGCGGTCGGCGATCTGCACGAAGTTCCGCAGCAGCAGGGCTCGTTCGCCGGCGTCGACGGCGTCCCACAGGACGCGCGCATGGCTCAGGCTGCAGTCCAGAAAGTCGAAGCACTCAAGGTCGGAACTGTTTTTGCGACGCAAGCGATCAAACATCTCACCTTCCTGAGAAAACACTCCGTCATTGAAATCGAATGGAGGCAAGTTGGCTTCCCAAAGCAGGAGTTCGGCAACATCCTGATCGAGGCGGGCGATTTGGATATCATGCTCGGTCATATTGCAACGATATCCACTTTGCAAATTTTTCCAGTGATTTGCGTCACATCACGATGGGAGAATTAGACATCTATCTAGCGGCGGTTTGGGAAGCGGGTGCGGCGTGGCTCTTTACGTCGGCGAGCATCTGTTTGACCTTGTCTCTTTCCGGATAAGCGGGATCGACAGCCAGCAAGTGCTCCCAGTCGGCGATCGCGGAGGCGCTGTTCTTCTTGCCCTGCCATTGGACCAGGCCGCGGTTGAACAGCGTGTTGGGGCTATTGGGCGCGTAGGACAGGGCTTTGTCAAATTCCGCAATCGCCCGATCGGCATTTCCCATGAACCAATAGGCGGTAGCCATGTCGGTGCGTATCGCGGCATCGGAAGGCCTCGTTTTGAGCGCACGCGCGTAAAAATCGACGGCCACGGGATATTGCCGCCCGTCGTAATACACGTTGCCGATGCCGGCGAGCAGGTCGGCATTGCCGGGGTCCGCATTGAGCTTTGCAACCAGTGGCGCGGCCTGCGCATCGGCCATCGCCTTCAACTGTGTTGCGTCGGGTGTCTGCGGCGCGGGGGTCGCAGCTACCGATGGCGATATGGAAACAGGAGCGGCCGGCTCGGACCCGGTTACGGGCGACGTTACGGATGAAGCTGGTGCGGAGCTCTGCGAAGCACGGATGGACCAGCCGCCGGCAATGCCGACTGCCAGGCAACCAGCGGCCAGCAGAATCGCCTGTTTCACGCTCCACTGCTTAGTTCGAATTCGACGGATGTCCATCATCTCGGTGTGCTCCTTGCATCGCATGTTGATCGCCCAGCGTGGTAAGCACGTCTGCCATCAGCTTCTGCACAGTGGCTTTCCGTTCCGGGGGCAACTGCGGATTGGATTTCAACAGGCGCTGCCAGGCGGCGAGAGCGCCCCTGCCGTCCCGCTTTCCCTGCAACCGGATCATGCCCAGGTTGAACAGGGAATTGGCGTCCTTCGGGTCATACTTCAACGCCTGATTGAGCTGAGCGATGGCTCCATCAACGTCGCCGTCGCGATAAAGACTGGCAGCGAGTTTGGTGCGCAGGGCAACATTGCTGGGATCGGCCTGCACCGCCTTGCCGTAGTATGCAGCCGCTTCTCTGAACTGGTGAGAGGAGTGGTAGATGGTTCCGATCTGCGCCAGAACCTCGCTGTTCCCGGGGTCGCTCGGCAGTTTTTGGAGCAGCGGCGCAGCCTGCTTGTCGGCCATCTGCTTCATCTGATCAAGCGTCGGCACATGACTCCCGTTCCTGGCAACCGCAGGGGCTGTCTGCAGTGTGGGAGCGCTCACGGTTCGGGTAGAAGCTACGGTTGGCAACGTTCCGCGCAGCAGATAGCCCATGCTCAGGCCCGTTGCCAGGCAGATGACGGCCATGACATAAACGTGCGTGGCTTCCAGAGATGCACTGGCAGCGGAGGTTGCGCCTGGTTCGCGTTCCATGCCGTTCTTTCTCCTGGTCAGAAATCGATGTGTCTGGGACAAGTGCAACCGACGATGAGTCATTGGCAATGACTGGTAATCCTGGACCAACTCAGGCCTGCGCGCTCCGTCCCGTTGCTAATTCACTTTAAAGGTGAAGAAAAACTAAGGTAGCACTCTGCGTCACGTGAAAGAGTGACGGCTGTCACAAAGTGATTGGAGTCACATGGTGTGACTGGGATCACATAAAGTGATGCTGCTCACCTGACAACATGTGCTCATGACTCAGATGACCTGCGGATTCTTGGAAAGAGAGATATCTGCTCCTCAAATGAGTGATGGTTCTCACGTATGAAAACGATACACACGAGATCAGAGTACTTTGGGTCATTTCACCACGGTAACTGTGCGAGAACGCTCACCATGGCGTGGCGCATTCCCGCAGAGGAACTCGTTCCTCATCTGGGAAAATCTCCCACCTTGTTTCTCAGCAACTACTTACGAGATGCAGCCACGATATGGCCTCATCCCGCCGCAACGGCACCAGTCGTGCACACGTTCTGCACGAAGACTGAACCGAAACGGCTCCATACGGCGCATGTCACGATTCCGTCGAGCAGCAGATTTTGCACTAGGAGGCTTTATCCAATGAAGCGGATTTCTTCAATCGCCATCATGTTCCTCGCGGCCGCAGGTTTCGCGGCGGCCCAAGGACCGGGCTATGCGCCGCCCACCGACGTACTCGGCGCCCACCTCAACTACGGCCGCGGTTGCGCCGCCTGCCATGCACCCCACAGTGGTGCCTACGGCAACGGCAACGCCAAGACCGCCGATCCCACCTCCGGCAACGTCGCTCTCTGGGGCGAGGACGTCGGCAGCCTGTACGGCAAGACCATCACCACGGGAGGAGGCGGCTTCGTTGAAGTCCTCCCCACCAGCATGGCGGCCACCACCCCGGATGTCGCGGGACTGCTCACCTGCCTGAGCTGCCACGATGGCAACTACGCCCAGGGCGCCATGATGAAGAACAAGGTGTATGAGACTCTGCCTGCCACGTATGGCACTCAGAACACCATCCCGACCTTGCTCGGCAACGACGGCACCAGCACAGGGAACTACCTCAACGACCACCCGGTGGGACTGAACGCCGTGATGTCGTGCGGCGGTCCCTACGGCTGGGATTGCACGATCAGCGCCACTGGCTCGGTCCAGATGACGGGAACCCACTCTGCTCAGTTTGTGACCGACTATGGCTTCTTTGTCAGCCCCGGCACCTACAACAGCACTCCCGTGGTGATGTGCACGACCTGCCACAACCAGCACCTGATGAACGTGGTCAACGTCACCGCCTCCAAGTCCGGCTTGCCCAGCGGCACCTACCAGACCATGTTCTTCCTCCGTGGCCCGTACAACCCGGGCAGCACGACCGTCGGCAGCAACCAGACGGCCCAGTTCTGCCGCCAGTGCCATGGTGGTGAGTCCAACGAAATGAACAATGGTACCGCCGGAACCACGTTCTAATCGGTTTGCATGAATGGGGAGGGGTGGTACTTTTCCCTCCCCTTTTTTTCTGAACCAGGAGGTCGATAATGAAGCTTAAATTTATTTTCAGCGGGCCCCTCCTGCTGGTTTTCTCCGCCGTAAACGCTCAGGTTGCCTCTCATGCGCCGACGGTCTTCCCACAACCCACAGCGCAAGCGCCGGCTGTTTCGGCTCTGACGGCCACCGGCAAGCCGGTAGCGCGTGTGAACGGATCGGTGCTTACCGACGCGGATCTGGTGCGCGAAGAATACGCAATCTTTCCCTACGCCCGGCAGCATAATGGGCTTCCCACCGAGTTAGCGCCCCAGATTCGCGACGGGGCCATGAAGATGATGATCTTCGAGGAACTCGTCTATCAGGAAGCGCTGCGCCGGAAGATGGCTGTCACCGCCGCGAAGATGCAACACGCCGAGGCGGACTTTCGGAAACAGTTCGCAACCCCTGACGAGTTCAACGCTTTTTTGCAAAGCGATTTTCACGGCTCGCACCAGTCATTGCAGGAAAAGATCCGGCGCTCATTGCTGATTGAAGCCTTTCTGAAGATCGAAGTGGACAGCAAAAGCGTTTTAACTCCCGGCGAGGTCAGGGCTTATTACGATAAGAATCCTGCCCGCTTTCAACATCCGGAGACATTCACGTTTCAAACCATTTCGATTCTTCCCCCTGCCAAGGCTTCCGCCGAGCAGTTGAAGGAGGGACGCGATCGGGCGGACCGCGCCCTGCGCCAGGCGAAGGCCACCAAGACGGCTGAAGAGTTCGGGCTCCTCGCGGAGAAGATTTCAGATGACGATTACCGCGTGATGATGGGTCAGCACAAGCCGGTCCCCGTTGACCAACTCGCGCCCCAGGTTGTGAAGTCTCTGCTCGCGATGAAGCCCGGCGATATAAGCGACGTGATTCAGATCGAACAGGCTTACACCATCGTGCATCTGCAGGAGCACACGCCTGCCGGCAAGGCAAAGTTTGAGGACGTACGGGCGCAACTAGAAAAAGAACTGCAACAGAACAAGAAGAACCAGCTTCGTGCCGCACTGGACAGGAAATTGCGGCAGAACGCAAAGGTCGAAGAGATGTAAGAACTGCAGGCGGAGGCTTTGATTCGATACGTGGCCCAACGGCCACTGGTTCGAACGAGGTGAATGGCTGCAGCAATGAAAAGACAGCAAAACCAGAGTTTCAGCAACATTCTCATGCGTTGAGAAGTTAAGGTTGGCACAGCGTGGCGGGTTCTTTTCGAGTCGCGTGGATTTTGCGGGCAGGCCTTCTGCTGTTGCCATGGCCTGTCGCGGCCCAGGTCAAGGTCGGTGATCTCAGCACCAGTCTGAGCGGAACGATCGCCCCTGGGTACACTGCCGACTTCGGAAATATGACTTCTTCCGATCACTCCTGGGCGCTGGGCGGCTCTGCCAATCTTTCCGGTTTTTTTTATAATCCCAATTTTCTTTCCTTCAATGCGTCCTTTTATCTGAATCAGTCGCGGGCAAATTCCAACTATCAATCGATCTCCGACGCCAGCGGTATCAATGTCAGCACAAACCTCTTCGGGGGCAGTCACTATCCGGGTTCGATCAGCTATTCCAAAGCGCTCAACAGTGAAGGGAACTATGCAGTTCCCGGCATCGCCGACTATGTGACCCATGGCAACAGCGACACATTTGGGATCAACTGGAGCGAGAGCCTTCCCAATGCTCCCAGCTTTTCTGCCGGTTTCCAGATGGGCAGCAGTCAATATTCGGTCTACGGAACCAATGATCAGGGACAGAATTCCTTCCATTCCCTCAACCTTCACTCCGGCTATCGCTATGCGGGCTTCAACATGGGCGCCTTTTACTCCACGGGCGGCGGTCATGCCCTGATTCCCGAAGTGGTGAGCGGCGAGCAGGGAACTCAAACCAAGTCGAGCAGCACCGCAACCGGCTTCAATGTCACACACCTGCTGCCCTATCAGGGATCAGTCTCGCTGGGATTCAACCGCTCCGATTGGAACAGCAATTTCCTGGGCTCGACCTCCACTGGAACCATCGATCTGCTTAACGCCGTCGCGGCCATCCATCCAGTGCAAAAGCTTTCCCTGTCGGCTAGCCTCAATTATTCAGATAATCTTGCCGGGCAGTTGATCCAGTCGGTCGTTGCCGCGGGCGGCGTCGTCCCGGGAGTCAATTCCAACGCGTCCTCGAATTCTCTCGACGTGATGGGAATTGCCGGATATACTCCGCTCTCCAACCTGCAAACCTCGGCGTTCTTTGAACGCCGCACACAGTACTATCTTGGCGAGACCTATGGAGTTAACTCCTACGGAGGAACAGCCTCCTATGCGCGCGAGTTGCTCGACGGGAATTTCAACGCCTCTCTGAATGTCACCGAAAATACCTCCGACAACACCGGCGAAAACACCCTCGGTTTCTCCACAACCGAAAACTACTCGAGTGAAGTTTTGGGATGGCATGTCACGGGCTCCTTCGGGTATGCCCAGAATGTACAGACGTTGCTCGTCACTTACATGAATTCGTACTACAACTACTCGGGCAACGCCCGGCGGCGTTGGGGCAAGTTCAACATGAGTGCGGGCGCCGGGGCTTCGCGAACCGCATTGACCGAGCAAGCCGGCACCGCCAACAGCAGCCAGAGTTACAACGCCAGCGTGGGCTATGGCGCATTGGTCACGGCAACCGGCAGCTACTCTCAGGCAAGTGGCCAGGCCTTGGCGACGGGAGCCGGCTTGGTGCCTGTCCCGATACCGTCGCCGACTCTGCCCTCCAATCTGATCAGCCTGTTCGGCGGCGAGAGCTACTCCTTCGGGCTCTCCAGTACGCCTGTCAAGAAGTTCACTATTGCGGCGGCCTACGCGAAGTCGAGCAGCACCACGACTAGTAATTCGATCGCATCCGTAAACCAGAACAACGAGTTCAACACGCTCGTTCAGTACCAGTACCGAAAATTGAGTTTCAATAGCGGGTATGCCCGACTGGAGCAGGGGTTCAGCACCTCCGGCACGCAGCCAGAGATCATTTCGTCGTTCTTTATAGGGGTATCGCGTTGGTTCAACTTCTTCTAACACGGCAGCATCGGCAATGCCAGCGCGCGGCTTTGATCGTGGCCGTCGCCGGGTTGTTGCTGTCCCCCGTCTGGGCTTCGCCGAAGTCCACACCGGCTGCGGTTCTGCCGGAGCAGTGGCAGATGTCTCTCGACGGCGGACGCTCGCTCTCGTGGGAACGCAGCTTCCGCTCGGAGTCTGAAGTCAAGCCCAATCGCGGTTTCTGGAACAAAGTCCTCGATGTGATCGCCGGTGCGCCCGACTACCGTTCCCTGGTCCGCCCTTACGCAGTCGCGACCGACTCCCACGGACGGATCATCGTCACCGATCCGGGCGCAAGTGGGGTGCACATCTTCGACTTCACCCAGCGCAAGTACAAGTTTCTCGAACGCAAAGAAAAATCCAGGGACGCGATGGTGACGCCGCAGTGCGTTGCCGTCGATGCCCAGGACAACATCTATGTCACCGATTCCGATGCGGGTGAGATTTTTGTGTTCGAACCCAGCGGCAAGTTTATCCATGCCCTCGGCGGACTGAAGGGTGGCGAGGGATACTTCAAGCGCCCGACCGGCATAGCGGTTGACTCGGCGGCGCAGCGCATCTACGTCACCGACACGCTGCGCGACGAAGTATTCATCCTCGACATGCAGGGCCAGATCCTCGGAACTATCGGCAAAGCGGGGGAAGCGAACGGCGAATTCAACCTTCCCACCGAACTGCGTCTCGACGGCTCCAACCTGATGGTAGTCGACTCCATGAACTTCCGGGTGCAGGCGTTCGATCGCGCCGGAAACTTCCAATTCGCTATTGGCAAGATCGGCGACAGCGTCGGAGCGATGTTCCGGCCCAAGGCGGTGAGTGTTGACTCCGAGGGCGATCTGTACGTTGTCGATGCTCTGTGGGGAGTGGTGCAGGTCTTCAACCGCCAGGGGGAACTGCTCTATTCCTTCGGGGCCAAGGGCACGCATGCGGGAGAGTTCCAGCTACCGGCAGGTTTGTTCATCGACCATGACGATCGGGTCTTCGTCGTGGATTCGTTCAACCGCCGCGTGCAGGTGTTTCATTACGCGGGCTTGAAACGCGCGGCCGGGGAGGGAGCAAAGTGAGGCTCATTCGGTTGCTGGCCGGGCTGACGATTCTGCTCAGCGGGATAACCCTGCGTGCGCAGATTACGGGCGATGTGATGGGCATGCATAACCTGGGACCCGGCAGAAAATCCCCCATCACCGGCGCGCGCCCCGACTCCTGCGCTTACTGTCATGCACCGCACTCCGGACTGAACCGCGGCCTCTGGAATCAGAAACTCACCACGCAGGTTTATACCACTTACACCAGCACCACGGAGAACAACAAGGGAGCGCAGCCAACCCTCGGCGCCGACAGCAATCAATGCTTGAGCTGCCACGACGGCACCGTGGCCGTTGGAGCAACCGTGGCCTACGGCCAGGTCACAATGCGCGGGTCGATGTACTCGGCGGACGTGTTCGGCAGCAACATGCAGTCCTCGCACCCCTTCAGCCTGGCGCTGCCGTTCAAAGACAACGTCGATCTGGTCGCCTCGCTGGCGGCAAGCGGCAAGACCGGCGATCCGACTGGTGCCGTCAAACTCATCAAGGGAAACGTGGAGTGCTCTTCGTGTCACGATCCCCACGTGCAGGCCAAGGATATCGTTTCGCTGAACTTCCTGGTGAAAGACAGCTCCAGCGGCCAGTTATGTTTGGCGTGCCACGATCCGACCCGGCAGGCAGGCGGACAGGTCAATCCGCTGGCCGACTGGGCCGCCAGCGCTCATGCACTCTCGTCGGCGAAGATCACGCCTCGGCCGGCCTGGGAGCTACGCCACTGTGGCTGGGGATGCCTGCATCTCCTGCCACACGCCGCACAACGCCAACGGAACATCGCGGCTGCTTCGCGGCACAAACGAGCAGGATTGCATTTCCTGTCATAACGGCGCGAACGTTTCGCCCATGGCGCCGAATGCCAATGTGTTCGCCGAATACGCGACGCCCAAGGTGGGGCATCCCTTTCCCGCGTCGTCCAATCCGCACGATGCCGCCGAGGGTGTGCTGCTGAACAACAATCGTCATGCCACGTGCGTGGATTGCCATAGCGGACACGGTTCCCAGCCCGTCGGAGTCTTTCCTCCAGCGCCGCTCATCCGCATCTCGCAGAAGGACGTTGCCGGCATCAACGCCACGGACGGAACGAGTGTGTTGACGCCAGCCGTCAATCAGTACGAGAACTGCCTGCGCTGCCACGGCACCAGCACCGGCAAACAGGTGCAGCCCATCTACGGATACTTCGCCGTGCGAGCTGTTGCGGCGGGCGATCCTCTCAACCTGATCCCGCAGTTTGCGGTCTCGGCTACATCGAGCCACCCCGTGATGCATAGCCGTACCAGCGCTCTTCCGCAGCCCAGCCTGCTGCCCAACATGCTCAACCTCGATGGCACCACGCAGGGCCGTGCCATGGGAACGCAGATTCTTTGCACTGACTGCCACAACAGCGACGACAATCGTGAGTTTGGAGGCACGGGCGCAAACGGTCCCCATGGCTCTCGCTGGACCCACATTCTTGAGCGCCGCTATGAATTCAGCCAGACGACCGCGCCCGGCCAGTTGATTACCAATCTCTTCCCCAACCCTGATCTGAGCCAGATCGGCCCCTATGCTCTCTGTGCCAAGTGCCATGACCTGCCCAACCAGGTAGTGAAGAACACCAGCTGGAATCAGCACAGCAGCCACATCAACGCAGGCTTCTCCTGCTCCACCTGCCACACCGCGCATGGCATGGGAGCCTCCAGCGGAAACATCAGCGGCGAGCGGCTCATCAACTTTGACGTTAACGTCGTCGCCTCCAACGGCGGCCTCCCCGTCTCCTACAATCACGCCGCCAACTACCTGCGTCCTGGTCTGTCACCAGGCGGCGCATAACGCCGACGGTACCGTGACCTCCGCTATCGTGCGGCGGGGTATCGGCGTCAAAAGATAGTCGTACACGAGAGTTAGAACACTGTTCTCGCCGTGCTGCCGTTCATCTCGTTTGACTTGTCGGCGTGGCACTGGCGGCAGAATTGCGCTGTCTGGTTTGACAGCGGATTGGTATCGTTGGGGTTGTAGGGAGCGCGGAGGAAGAACATGGTTGCGTAGGATCCGGACGGCAGGCCTGACGTCGCGCTGCCGGAGATGGTGACCACGTTCATCGAGTGTGGGTCGTGGCAGGTAGTGCAGACGATCACCGCGGTGTTGTTGTAATTGCCGGGCTGCACAAAGTAGCCGTAGTTGTTGACGAAGCGGCTTGAGTTCGCGCCCTTCATGCTGATCATGCCGTTGGTCTGAACGCAATCCCAGTTGGACCCACCGCCACCGCAGTTGATCTTCGCACTAAGCCCCATCGGATGCTCGTTCAGATAACTTCCACTGCCCGTGATGCTGTTTCCGATCAAAGTAGGAATCGCATTGGAGTTGCCATAGGTGGAAGGCAGCGGCTCATATACCCGGTTCTTCATCATGGCTTTGGGCGCATAGTTGCCATCATGGCAGCCGAGGCAGGTCAGCATTCCGGACACGTCGGGCGTGGACGCCGACAAACTCGCCGGTAGCACTTCCACATACTTGCCGCCACCGGTGGAGATGGTCTTGCCGTAGAGGCCGCTTACATCCTGCCCCCAGAGCGCGGTTTCCCCCGTCGAAGGGTCGATCGATCGTGAATTGCCGTTGCCGGAGGCGCCGCTGTGCGGCGAGTGGCACGCCGTGCAACCGCGGCCGTAATTGAGGTGAGCGCCGAGCACGTCCGTAGATGGCTTGGTGATCTGGGAATTGGCGATGCCCGCGATTGCCACAAACATCAGGCCGGTGAAAACAGTGCGCTTCATGAAGCAGAACCTCCAGGTGCGTACTTTTTTCATCGGCAAGGGGCTATCCGGCTCTAACGGCGCCGTGGTGTGTCGCTTCCTGGGGCAGTGACGTTGCGATTGTGTGGTTTGGCCATAGCGCAGATTTCAAGATGGGACTGACTGGCGGCGAGACGAGCGGGTACAACTCTGGGATCCGGTCGATGCTCTTTTGCCGTCAAATGTCCACTTGTCCAAGCAGGTTAAACGAGCGCCACGGGCTTGCGGCCATTCCGGCTCACTGTGCTTCCCAGTCCTTGAGCTTGATTTGCGGCAACATAAGCGAGCGCGTGAAGTGATCTTCAGGCTCATAGTCTCGAATCACGACACGCGAACGCGGGAGTTGCGACCCATCCACCGGAAACCTGGCCAACCCGGAAGCATCACGAAAAGGAAGATTGACACCGAAGCGCGCGAAGTTGTCGGGCAATGGATTGTCGGCAAAGGGGCGATACTCCGATTGGCAGGATGACCGTGACGGATTCTGCACTCCGCTCGAAGCGTTCTCGAGAAAGGCAGTCGCACAGGTTGGCCCTTTACCCGGTACCATGCAGCGAAGTTCCACGACGGTTCCGGCATCGTTCATCCTCGTCTTGCACCATCCCCAACCCGGCATCCGTTGCTCCCCGTCCAGCGCAGACATGCCATACGATTTGCCCAGTCCGAATAACGTCAGGGAATAGTCGAGCCGGACTTGCACCGTCTGATCCTTGGCACTGCCGTACAGCGCCATCGGGATTGAAATTTGCTGATAGACGGGTGCTCCCCGGGGCTGCGGTCCTTCCCTGGCGACTTCAAAGGGCTCGCCGGTCCCGTGGTAGAGAACGCGTCCGTCCGGCGCGATCAGACGCACCTCGACTCGGTCGACAAGCAGAATCGCATCATTGCGCACTCCGGCAACTTTCAAGGGAAGAAATACTGCAGCATCGTGTTCTTCGCCGCCACGTCGGCCGCTCCGGTCGGAAGCCAGCAACCCGGACGGCGACTTGAATCTTTGCTGAAGCTGGTTGAATGTCATCTCTACGCCAGCTCCGGCGTCTGGCTTCCCTGAAAGTCGCTCCTCGATGGCGAATACCGGTTTCCACGGCAGCCACGTCGACACAAGCAGCACCAAACCAAAGGCCACCAGGAAGAATCGTGCCAGGAGAGTCTTTCTGCGGAAATATTGAGAACCCAGAATCACACCCGCGGCAATCGCCACTAAAGCGAAACGGAGTACTTCACCAATCCATCCGATTCCGCTGTGCGTGACGCTGATCAGTGTGCCGTGCGCGGATTCATTCATGGAGCCGGAAAGCACCAGGAATGCCCCGATGATGAGGGTGCATCCGCACGCAAGGATGAATGCCTCGGTCATGTTCCTGGTTACGGAAGCGAAGGAAAGGGTGGGCAGGATGAAGAAGAAGAAGAGGAAGATGATGTACGAACTCGCAGCGAGCAAAGACAGTCGCCATGAAAATCCATTGGCGACCCCTTGCACGACGCTTGCGGCAAATATCGGCCCCTCCACCATGACCACCACAAACAGGAACTTTTCGAGGAGCAGGCTTCCGCGAGGAATAGGCCGCGTGAGCCAGTCCTGCCGGACCCCGGGAATGGCTTCGAGGTGGACGATCGCCGCGATCAGAAACATACTGCCGTAAAACGCCAGATAGGGAATTCGATAGGAGAGCATTTCAAGCAACTCGTCTTCATTGAAAAAGCCGAGCTTGTATCGAATGAACGCGGCAATCCAATGAATCGACGCAATCGTGATCACGAAGATCCACAGCAGCTTCCAGTCTTTCTTGAAAATGTGCCAGACCATCTCCGCCTCCCTTTCCTCATGCGGCGCCGTCGCGTGCCGCCCGCGCCAATGTTGTAAAAATGGAGCGCAGCGGCATCGGCTGCGAATCGATGTCGCGCACATGGCCAATTCGCGAATGAATCCGCTCACGCAACTCGCGTTCATCGAACTGTGTGTCAACGAACGTGAGCACGTTTCCCAGTCGTGCGCAGCTCCATCCATTCGTGGGGAGCCTGGGTTGGCCGCGTGGCTTCGCCATCGAGCACCACATGCACTTCGCGGAACCGCTTCGTCAGGTCACCCATCGACTCCTGAAACAGCAGTTTTCCTTCATCCATGAAGGCGATGTGCGTGGCCACGCCATCGATTTCGCCCAGTTCATGCGAGGAGATCAGGATGGTCATCTCGCCGGCCTGATTCAGCAGCCCTTCCATGAATTCGTCCCGAACCAATGGATCGAGTCCACTGAACGGCTCGTCCAGGACCAGCAATTTCGGCCGATAAGGCAAGGCGCACATCAGCGCCATCTTCATCCGCATGCCGTGCGACAGGTCGCCGATCTTCCTGCTCCAGCGGCAACCGCAACTGACGCGCGATGGACGCCTCAAGATCTCGGTCCCAGGTGGGATAGAAGGGCCGCAGGTATCTTGTGTATTCCTCAACCGTCAGGCGAGAGGGCATGTCCTGATTTTCAGAGACGTACCCGATCTGCGCCAGCTCTCGCGGCGAGATCTTCCGCGAGTCGACGCCGAGCAGCGTTGCGCTTCCGCTCGTCGGCTCCAGGATATTCATCAGGACCTTGATGGTTGTCGTTTTGCCGGCTCCATTGGCACCGATCATCGCGAAGGCACTTCCCTCGGGCACATCAAAACTCAATCCGCGCAGCGCTTCGAAGCGTCCGAATCTCTTGCAAAGATTCTCGATGCGGATCATTGCCTGTTTACCTCCTCGCCCTTTTCCAGCTTTGCCCATTGCTCCTCGATCGCCCCCACTACTTCGCGGAGATCAAGATCCAAGCGCTTCGCCTCTACTACCAGCAGTTCCACCTCGCGTTGCAACAGGCGCTTGCGGTCGCCGGGCCGAGGCTGGGGAATCTCCGCGACCACCGTTCCAATTCCCGGGCGCACCTCGAGCCAGCGTTCCTGGATCAAATGCTGCACAACTTTATGCGCTGTATTGGGGTGGATTTTGAATTCGATTGCGAGCGTCCGAACCGAAGGAAAGGCCTGGCCAGGCTGAAGCTCACCGCTGATGAAAGACCGCTTGATGGCAAACAGGAGCTGATCAAAGATGGACTCCCCCGGATGCAGACTGAGCCGGAATAGTGTCACAGCAATAATGTGACACCAGTGACGGATTTTGTCAAAGTACCTTGCGGCATGGCCTGACACGGCAACTGCGAGACTGCTCTAGTCGACGCGAACGGAGGTTTTGAGCCGGATGTCGCGCGACGACGCGCCCACCTGCACCTCGAATGCGCCAGGGTCCACGACCCAATCCTTTCGCTCCGGGCTCCAGTAAGAGAAGGCGGACCGATCGAGGGAGAAGTGCACGGTCTTTGATTCGCCCGGCTGCAATTCGACGCGCTCGAATCCCTTCAATTCATGCGTCGGCCGGTCGATCTTGGAGTGGCCGTCGTGAACGTAAAGCTGGACGACCTCGGCGCCGGGACGAGAGCCGGTATTGCGAACCGTTGCGGTAAAGTTCCAGAGCGGATTCTTTCCGGCCAACTCGATTTTGTTCAGTTTGAGATCGCTGTAAGCAAATGTCGTGTAGCTGAGGCCAAAGCCGAACGGAAAGGCCGGGTCCACATTCTTGGTGTCGTAATAGCGGTAGCCGACGTAGATGCCTTCGGCGTAGTCCACCTGCAGCTTCTCGCCGGGATAGTGGCCGTACGCGGGGCAGTCTTCGAACCGTTTGGGGAGCGAGACGGGCAGCTTGCCGGAGGGATTTGCGTCGCCGAAGAGGATCGAGGCCAGGGCATGGCCGCCCTCCTGCCCGCCGTACCACATGTCCAGCAGGGCCGGCGTGGAGTCGAGCCATTTGGTCATGGTGACGGGGTCACCGGTGTTCAGAACCACGATGGTGTGGGGGTTGGCTTTTTCGACCGCCTCGATCAGCTCGTCCTGACCCGCGGGCAGGTCCATGGTTTTGACGTCGAAGCCTTCTCCTTCCAGCTTGGGGTATCGGCCAACCACGACCACGGCCACGTCGGCGTGCGCTGCGGCTTCGGTGGCTTCTTTGAGGGCGGCGGCGCGGGCTTCTGGGGTATCCTGCGCGGGGTCTTCGCCTTCCATACCTGCGCCCAGGGCATAGGTGACTTGGATGCTGCTGCCGGCTTTTTCCTTGATGCCGTCGAGGGGCGCGATGGCGTACTTGGGACGGACGAGGGAGCTGCCGCCGCCACCGGTCCGTGCCACCGCCGCATTGGGACCGATCACGGCGATCGATTTCACCTTTGAGGCGTCGAGAGGCAGCAGGTTGCCGGTGTTCTTCAGCAGCACGATGCCTTCGGTTGCGCCCTGCCGAGCGACGGCCTGCTCGGCGGGGGTATCGACCTCGCCGCCGCCGGGATGGGGATGGTCGAAGAGCCCACTGGCGAAGATGACACGCAGAATGCGCCCGACATTGTCGTTAATGGCGGCTTCAGAGATTTGGCCGGCCTTGATTGCGGGCAGTACTTTTTCCGGAACCAGCCAGCCGTCGCCGTTGCCGGAGGCCTGGGTCGCGGGGCGCTCGAGCCATGCTCTCATCGGGGGGCCGCCCGGCATTTCGAGGTCCATGCCGGCATTCACCGTTGGCGCGGTGGAGTACGTGCTGCCCCAGTCGGAGATAACGAAGCCTTTGAACCGGAACTGCTTCAGCAGAACGTCATGGAGCAGCGGCATGTTTTCAGCCATATGCACGCCGTTGACCTTGTTGTAGGCCGACATGACGGTCCATGCATCGGCATCCTGCACGGCGGCTTTGAACGCGGGCAGGTAGATCTCGTGGAGGGCGCGCTCGGAGATGTGGGCATCGACGCGATGGCGCTCGTATTCTTCATTGTTGGCGTCGAAGTGCTTGACCGAGGGGATGACTCCCTCGCTCTGAACCCCCTTTACATAGGACACGCCCAGGCGGCCGGAGAGATAAGGGTCTTCGCCATAGCCCTCGAAGTTGCGACCCCAGAGCGGCACGCGGTTGATATTGACGGTGGGCCCGAGGATCATGTCGCGGCCCAGCGCTTTGACCTCTTCGGCGATGGCCTGGCCCTCCCGCTGAACGAGTTCAGGGTCCCAGGTGGCGGCCATCGCAACCCCGGACGGGAATGAGGTAGTCAACACCTTGATGGTCGCATTGGCGGCGCTGGTGATCGCGGAACTGCCGGCCCAGGAACGGACGCCCATGGGGCCATCGGCCATCTTGATGGCGGGTATGCCGAGGCGCTCAATGGGCATCGACTCCATCCAGCCTGAGCCGGCCAGCAGGGAGACCTTCTCGTCGAGGGTCATGCGGCCGAGCAGGTCGGCGACGCGTTGCTCTGTGGGTGTGGCGGGATTCTTGTATGGCGCATCGGCGGGGACCGGAGCCTGCGCCAGGAGAGTGGCGCAGACGAGGGAGGCAGAGATCAGGGAAAGAGCTGTGCAAAAAACGGCGCGCGACGCATCATCGAACTCCTGTAACCGGCCAAGGAGCCGCCGGAAGGTCCCGCAAATGGTAGTCGATTGCTGAGGGCGGCAACAACTTGGAAAAGCTCCAGCCGGGCGGCACAGGAGAACATCGCCTTCGGCGCGGTTCGGGCACAGATTTTTTCGGCGCTCGTGAAACGCGGGAGGTCTGTCGCGCACCATCCATCGTGGCCGTTCTCTCAGCGGTACTTGCCTTGGGGGGATAGCAGAGCCTGTCCGGACTGCTGATCCGCGGCCTCCTTCCCCAACAGGGAATCGAATCTCCATCTGCGCGGGAGCTTATGTTCCCTGCTTGACCCAGCGTGCATTTCAGACACGCGTGAAAATCCTGGGGTGCCCAGGCCGTGGCCGGCCGGGCACCCACGGAACGGGCCGGTTCGTCGCTCCCCACCGGCCCGGTAAGACCACCCTTCCGCACCTCCCCTAAGTTACAATCAAAGATGGACAAAAGCATCCTGCAGAAGCGCCGTTCCTCGCGTTCGTTCATGCGACCTGCGGGGCGGCTGGTTTCCGCGAAGCCACACAGTTTCGCTTGCTGGCGATGCCGACTGTCCGATCCTTTTTTGCGCGATGAAGCGCAATGAAAAAGCAAGGAGCTTTCTCTTTATGGCGATTCCCGCCACTCAGATGCGTCCGGGCATGATCATCAAGCACAACGATCAACTGCACCTGGTCTTCAAGGTCGAACACCGCACCCCCGGCAACCTGCGCGCCTTTATTCAGGCCAAGCTGCGGAACCTGCGCTCCGGCGCCATGTTTGAACATCGCTTCCGCTCCGGCGACGCCATCGAGCGCGTGGTGGTGGATGAAGTGGCGATGGACTTCCTCTACTCCGACGGCGATGACTATTACTTCATGAACCCGGAAGACTACGAGCAGACGGTCCTGAAGGGTTCAACTCTGGGCGACGCGGTCGAATACCTTACCCCCAATCTGCAGATCAAGGTCAGCTATTACGATGGGCAGGCCGTGGGCATTGAGTTGCCGGGCACGGTGGAGTTGACTGTGGTGGAAACCGAGCCGGGGCTGAAGTCCGCGACGGCTTCGAGCGTGACCAAGCCGGCCAAGACCGAGACGGGGCTTGTGGTTCAGGTGCCGCCGTTTATCAACGAAGGTGAAAAGATCCGCGTGGATACCAGCGAAGGGGCGTATTTGAGCCGGGCGTAGCCTGTGAGGATCGCTACTTTGCACTTGTGACAACGATGCCCCGGTGGCGGCCGGGGCATCGTTGCGTCCGGCATTCTTAAGCCGGAAGACTGGGATGTCCTTTCCCGCATCTCGAGGAATCGCGATGCGGGGGCACCCGGCACTTGGCGCCCAGGACGGGTTTGCGTCGAGTCGAACTGTAATTCGTGGAAGCGTTCCTTTGCGGTAACCCCTGCGGACGCGCGCTCCACAGCGGATGGCTGTATGCTCACACCATGGTGCGTTTCACTGTGCTGGCGTCGGGGTCGAAGGGCAACAGCACGATTGTGTCCGGAGGACAGACACGCATTCTCGTCGATGCCGGGCTGAGCTGCCGCGAACTGTTCCGGCGCATGCGGCAGGCCGGCGAGGAACCCGCGTCGCTGGATGCCATCATTGTGACGCACGAGCACCAGGATCACGTAGGCGGGCTGGCGGTCACGGCGCGCAAACTGGGCATTCCGGTTTACTTCACCCAGGCTACCCATCGCGCCTGGATGCGCTGGATCACGCCGCGCCGCCAAATGAGCTATGCGCAGTGGATCGAGGAATGCCGCAAGCAAGCAGCGGCACGGCAGGCGGAAGCGTCAGGCGCGGCGGCCGATTGCGAATGCGACGAGCCGGACGAGTCTGATGCCACGGATGCGGGTGCGGCGCCGGAGGCGGCGGGCGCGACGGCTAAGTCCGAGACCCCCAAGCCAGACCCGGCCTGGCTGCCATCGGTGCAATACTTCGAAGCCGGGCGGCCATTCCAGATCGGCGATATTGCCGTAAGTCCGTTCACGATTCCCCATGATGCCATTGATCCGGTGGGATTCGTCTTCCAGGCGGAGGGCGTGCGCATGGCGGTGGCCACGGACCTCGGCTACATTCCGCCCAATGTCAAGGCGCAGCTGAAGGGTGTGGACCTGCTGCTGCTGGAGTCGAATCACGATCTGGAGATGCTGCGCGACGGACCGTACCCCTGGCAGATCAAGCAGCGGGTGTTGTCGCGCGTTGGCCATCTGTCCAACGAGGCCGCCGCAGCCTTTCTCGAGTCCGGGTACGATGGGCAGGCCGCTTATGTCATTCTCGGTCATCTCTCGGAGAGCAACAATCTGCCCGACCTGGCCCGCGTAACCGCGGAGCGCGCGCTGGCCGGCCGGGCAAGTCTTCTGGCCAACCGCCTGATGCTCGCGGCGCAGCACGAGCCGCTGGCCCCTATCTCTTTCTAGATCAGATAGGGTAAAATGGACGGGAGGACGTTCTGGGCTGAGAGTGACCTCGGGCATGCGTGTTGGAAATATGCGCTAGACAGTTTTTCATGGATTTCTCATTTACAGAGAATCAACCCGCAGGGACGGCGCATCGAAGAAGCAAACAGTTTTCTGCCTCAGGTGCAGCAAGACTGCCGGTAGAAAATTTAACCTAATTTCGTAAAAAGTGAGTGAGAAACGCTATGGCACGAACCCGATGCAATGATCACGTCGTAGGCGCCATTCTGGCTAGCTGGCGATATGACATCTCCGGGATCTCGCCGGAGATGCGCAAGGACTACGAACAGCACTTTTCCGACTGCGGCCATTGCCGGGCGCGCCTGAAGTTTCATCGCAGCCTCGACGCCACGCTGGCGGCGCTGACTTCGCTGGCAGTTATCTTCTTTCTCTTCGCACTCGCAGTGTTGCAGCACATCAAGCCGTTGGAGCACGTGGCCCGCAATATCCTTGGTCTCGATATCACCGATATGTACCATATGTTTCTCTCGGCAGGGGTTGCCGGACTGGTGTTCTCGGTGGTTGCGCTGGCACTGGTATTGACGGCCACGCCCGCCCCCACCTATCTCAGCGATCTGGCGGCGGAACGCGCACGACATATTGAAGAACATCTGCCCGCGGCCATCCGGTCATTGCGATCGCGTTAGGGCTAAGCCATACGCCGACAGAAAAGCCTCCCGATCGGGAGGCTTTTTTGTCGGTTGGTGTTGCTGCGGGCGATGAGATGGAGCGCGGGCTGGTTCGACTGGATCTGTTCAAATAATAGCGCGCTTCGACACTGGCCGGCCGTTCGTGGATGCCACCCGGTCTTCCTCCACCGCGGCTGGTTCTCGCGAAGTTGAAGCGCGCGTTTCGGTAATGAGGTCTTCGAACAGGGCGCGGTAGTGGATCATCGCCTTACGCAGATCCTCGGTGCCTGCTTCGCCCCGGCCGTGACGAACGGCAATCTCGTGCGCGGTACGGTAATTCTGTACAACTGCCGGGTGTTCAACGGATATGTCGGCAGCGCGCTGTTCAAAATCGCCAACCGGGTATCCGCGAGCGGCCATGACATCTCCGAGCAACTGATCTGCCTCAGAGACTGCACCCGTGGGATTGTCAACGAAGTGCGCCTGAACCCTGTTCCACGATTCAAGGAAGTTGGCCCGGTCGGTCTGGCTGAGGGGGCGCAGGTGGAAGGAGCGCACTCGCTCCGCGCGCTCAACGAGTTTGGCCTCCGCAACCTTGCGATCGCCGCCTTCCGCAACGGCCCGGTCATATTCCGGCCCGAATTGAGCACGCAACCGTTCGCTCCGGCGCCGGTTGCGTGTGAGCAGGTAGGCGATGATTCCGATCACGGCCAGCAACACAGCTGCGATTGCAATGATCTGGGGGGTAGTTAAATCCGAGAGATTCATCTTCAGTTTCCTTCCCGAGACTCTGTACGTTCAATTGACTTTCATGAAGCCGGAATTAAAGCGAACTCGTCGCTACTTAGTAAGTGACACAAATCAGCGTGCACAGAGAAGCGAAATCGCAGCGCATCCGGCATAGCAGCCACGCTCGTCGGCGGCGTTAAGGACTGCAAATTGGAGACCGTTCGCGTCCGGCAGGTTGCTCGGCGTTCGGAGACCGGCGTTCGGAGACCTTGGTTCAGATCAAAGATGAACCACGGATGACGGCGAGGCCGCTGCGATGGCGTTTGTACCTTTGCGGGAAGTTATCCAAGCAACTCTTCGGCTTCGGCGAACTTCTCACCTTCCTGACGAAAGGCGTGCCTCTACTCACTTTTTCAACATCGAGTGGCAATCTTCGAGACGATTCTGCGAAGCAACGATACCGGCTTTTTGAAGAATGTGACGAGGTAACTTATCCCCAGGTATCAGGAACAGAGAAGTGGAGGATCAGTATGGACGAGGACAGTTCCAGAGAAGGACGATCGATCGACGAAGGTATCTCAACCGCAACGCTGGCAGGTATTGAAGAGCGACCATCGCCTGCCAGAGATGGCAACAATGTAGCTTCCAGAGATTATGACCGGTCGAGCCTGGACGCGAATGTTTTCGACTCGGCTAACTTGCGTGGCGATCCACAAACAATGAACGACCGGCAAAGAATTGATCCCCGCGAAGACGATCGTGCAGGAATGAGGACAGCGAATTCATCGCTACCCAACACCAATGGCGCTGCGGAAGAAAGCGCTCCGTTGTTCCCCGGCGGCGAGGCGACGGAACTGCGCGCACGCTGGGATGCGATCCAAGTTGGATTCGTCGATGAACCGCGACGCGCGGTGGAGCAGGCCGACGCGCTGGTGGCTGGCGCGATGAAGCGGCTCGCGGAGACATTTGCCGAAGAGCGCGGCCGCCTTGAGGGCCAATGGGATCGGGGCGACAGCGTGTCAACAGAGGACTTGCGTTTGGCGCTGCGTCGTTATCGCTCGTTCTTTGGGCGTTTGCTCTCGGTGTAATCCACATAACTTTGATCTAACTCGCACTTGGAAACTGGTATCTATCGCGTGACCGCGATGAAGGGGGATGAGGGATACCCCAATCTCTCCATCCCCCTCTACCTCCACGGCGCAGAATTGCCGCTAACTGAAGTTACGCGTGAAAGCCACGTGGCCACTGTGTCGTTGACGCTCGGTCCTAAAGCGGGTGTCCTAGTCGTGCGCGTGGTGGACAAAGCCACGGGCAAACCCGTATCAAACCCAGGTTTCCTCCTCCGCCGGGCACAAAATCCCGATATTTCCCTTAGCACCGGCCCCGACGCGCGATCCCGGCTCCTAATTCCCTAGACGACGATGTGATGGTGGAAGTCATCGCCGATGGATACAAACCATGGCATCTACAGGGATCGAACCCCGGTCAGACCGGGAGTCTTCGTCTCCGCTCCGCCTAGGTGAGAGAAATCTCGATTGAGCTCGAGCCCGCCGCGGCTAAGTGAACTGGGTCCGCCTCCCTTTCGGCGAATCCAAATCAGCCATGTATGCTGGCGTCATGCGTTCCAGGCGCCGCCCTTCCGCTGCTTTTCTGCTTTCGTGTGCCCTACTGGTTGAGCCGCTGTGTGCCATGGCAGCAGACCAACCCCACTTCCCCACCACGGACGACCTCCGCCACGTAAAAGCCATGGGTGGCCCGCTCCTATCGCCCGACGGCAAGCTGGTCTTGTTCACGGTCACGGACTCGACTGCCGACGGGGGCAAAAGTCACCTCTGGCTGGTCGGAACCGGTGGCGCCGAGAAGCCGCGCCAGATCACGTTTTCAGCGCCTTCCGACAAGCGCGGCGAACGCACCCCCCAGTGGGCTCCCGACGGCTCTGCCATTTACTTCCTGGCCCATCGCCGCGAACATACCGAGCTGTTCCGCCTTGATCTGCATGGAGGCGAGGCCGCTCCATACGACTTGAAGGTGCTGCCCGCGGTGGATGCGTCGAAAGACAAAAATGCCGTCCCCCCGCCCGGTGCGGAGAAGAAGCCTGACGAGACTTCAACCACTACGACCAGTGCAA
Organism: uncultured Acidobacteriaceae bacterium; assembly: GCA_963737665.1. Taxonomy (GTDB): domain Bacteria; phylum Acidobacteriota; class Terriglobia; order Terriglobales; family Acidobacteriaceae; genus Telmatobacter. The sequence goes on along the minus strand of CAVTTW010000005.1, from coordinate 85,273 downwards.
CCTCGGTTGGCGGGCCCGCTGCTACTCCCGAACCGCTGCCCATCGACGTAACTGGCTATACCCCCTCGCCCGACGGAAAATGGCTGGCCGTCTGGGCCAAAGATCCCGAAACTCCCGGCGAGAAAAAGCAGAAGGACGCCAAGGCTGATGCGGTGTCGGTCAATCATGACCCGCACGGTACACGTCTCTATCTGGCAGCGCTCAAGCCCGACGGTGCGCTCGATGGCGCCCTTAAGCCGGTCGCGGTAGCCCCCGATATTGAAAGCGCTGTATGGACTGAAGCTTCAGATCGGCTTCTTATCATTACTCAGCCTCCCAACGACCTCTCTGATCTTGGCCCCGCCAACGCCGCCTGGGTGGTCGATATCGCCGCACCAGACAAGGCCACCCGCTTGAACGCGATACCTCCCACCGTCGGTAGTGCCGAGTGGACTCCTGACGGCGAGCAGATCATCTTCGCCGCAGCCGCCGCAGACGATGCGCCTCCCGGCTACGACGAACTCTATGCTCTGCCCCGAGAAAGCAACGGGCCAAAGGTTGTGCCCCTCTCGGCTGGCTTCATCGGACAAATCAACGCGTCTGCCCTCTTCTTCCCTTCCGGCGCTGGCATCGTCACCCAGGCCGGCATCAGAACCCGTTCCGCTGTAGTGAAGATCGCGCTCGATGGCAAATCGGCTCCTTCCCCTGTCGACCTTGGAGCGCCCGTGATCACCGGCATCAACACCAACCGCAGGCAGACCGGCTGGGTGTGGCTGGCCGAGAGCGGTGGGCAGCCGCAAAAACTCTGCTTTGCCCAACGGATCGGCGACCCCTGCACAACCGTGCCGACACCCGACCTGGCCCCGGCCAACCTCAAGTCGGTGGAACCGGAACTGATTCACTGGAAGAGCGGCGATCTGACCATTGAGGGCTTGCTGTACCTGCCTTCCGTTTCCGGCTCGGCAAAAGTCCCGCTGGTGGTCGACGTGCATGGCGGTCCATTCGGTGCATTTGAGAATCGCTGCGACCCGTTTGCGGCGTTTCTGGTGGGACACGGCTGGGCAGTCCTGCGTCCCAACCCACGCGGGTCGTCCAACTACGGCGCCAAATTTGCCGCCGCAAACAAGAATGACCTGGGCGGCGGTGACTATCAGGACATCATGGCGGGCGTTGATGCGGTTCTCGCGAAGTATCCGATCGACCCCGCGCGCATGGCGCTGATGGGCTACAGCTACGGCGGTGAGATGGCGGGCTTCGTCGAGGGCAAGACCGATCGATTCAAGGCCATCATCAGCGGCGCGCCGGTGATTGACCAGTTCAGTGAATACGGCACGGAACGCGGCTCCTGGTACGACCGCTGGTACTTTGGCAAGCCCTGGGAGCACGTGGACGACGCGTGGAAACAGAGCCCGCTTTCCGGCGCAGCCCGGGCTAAAACCCCGTTCCTTCTCCTCCAGGGCGAGAGCGATTCCACCGATCCTCTCGGCCAGGCCGAGGAGATGTACCGCGCCCTGCGCCAGGAAGGGGTGCCGGTCGAATTGGTGACCTATCCCCGCGAGGACCACGGTCCGCTGGCCATCGGCATCTTTGGCCGTCCCTCGCCCGAGCCCTGGCACGGATTCGATGGCCGCCAGAGGATCATCGAATTCATTGACAAAGCCTTTGACGCGACTTCGCCCAAGCCCTGAGACCATCAGTCTCAGCCGTACTCTACCCAAGAGACAACCTGCGTAGGCCCTGCCGTACCGGCTGATGCTCCGCGCTAGCCCGAACTAGTTCATCCAGCGTAATCCCGGCGTGGTTCGGGGCCGCACCGGCAGCACAATGTATCCCTCGCGCCAATGCCCATCTTCCCGTCGAGGGGGAGCGCCAACAATCTGCGCCCCCGCCGCATCCCTCTCGGCGAGCGCCAACCCCGGCAATCCGCCCACGATGGCCTGTAATTGATCGTGGTTGGGAGGCCGGTTCACTTGAATCGGCACCACGGCACGCAGAGCGCCGAAGGCAAGCGCAAGATCACTCACCCTGGCCCGCCGCTTGGAGGGCAACGGCCGCAGCCCCAGAGCCTTCCAGGCCGCACATGGGTAGCTCTCTACCAGGACGCGACCCTGTTCTGAGTCGGGTTGTTCCCGCGTAGCGAGGCGCCGCCAGCCGCGCCGGGTGAGCCCGTCATAAACATCGAGGCAAAACTCCGCGAAAGCCCGGTATGTGGCCGGCTTGACCATCCCGGGCAGGCCGGTCTTGCATGCCGTATTCAGTTGCCTCTCACTCACGCGAGCGTGTTCCAGACCGTTGTCGCGAGATTTCCAGGCCTGCGGCCCATCCAGCATCAAAACCCGAATGCCGCGCACGTTGCACAGATGATTTAGTCTTCCGGCAAGAATCTCGGCGTTCACCGGGCCACTCAGCGAATCTCCATCGAAGTTCTCGTCGTTCCAGGAGATGATCTCGCAGGCGACAGGCTCCGGCTTCCGCCCGGCGATCGTGAGAGCGCCTCCGCCCAGGTTCGGAGTGGGACCGGGAGCTTGCATCCGATCCAGGACCACAATCCCCAGATCCGACCACCGGCAGTACGCTAGATCGACAGACAGGATAGCCACACGACCACACTACGGGGAGACCTCCGTGATCGCAAGGCGGCATTTGCATACAGAGCAACGGCTTTCCTGAATCGATTTGCTGGGACCAAAACGGGAGATTACGCAACCGCCATCCGAACTATCCGGGTCGCCTCAATGGAAGCCGGGGTCAGGTCCGTCGCCAGTGGTATACTCCGTCCCGCCATGAAATCTCAGCCTCATCCCTTATTCAAATTGTTCCTTTCCGTGTGTCTCTGCGCTACTGTGCTTGCAGCGCAGCAAAGCGGGTCGAATTCCCAGGCGCCTCACCTCGAGAAACGCGGCGGGACTACCCAACTCATTGTGGACGGCCAGCCCTTCCTGATGCTTTCAGGCGAGTTACACAACTCCTCCTCATCGAGCCTGGAGTACATGAAGCCCATCTGGCCGCAACTGGCCGCGATGGGCCTCAACACCGTGGTCACCCCGCTGAGTTGGGAATTGATCGAGCCGACAGGAGGGTAAATACGATTTCACCCTGGTGGACGGTCTGCTGTCCCAGGCGCGCAATGAGCATGAGCGCATCGTCTTTCTCTGGCTGGCTACATGGAAGAACGGCATGTCCAGTTACGCGCCGGTGTGGGTCAAGCAGGACACACGCCGGTTTCCGCGGGTGGTCGAAAACGGCGCCGAAGTCGAGATTCTTACGCCACTTGCAACCACGACCGCGGACGCTGACGGGCGCGCCTTTGCCGCCCTCATGCGTCACCTCAAGGAAGTCGACAGCCGCGATCACACCGTGCTGATGATGCAGGTGGAAAACGAAGTGGGTGTTCTGGGCGACTCGCGCGACCACTCGGAAATTGCCAACAAGGCATTCGCCGCGGAGATTCCCGCGGAACTTACCCGCTATCTTGCTGCCCATCGCGAAGCGCTCTATCCACAACTGCGTGCGCTCTGGGATGCCAACGGAAACAAGACCTCCGGCACCTGGGCCGAGGTCTTTGGAGATTCGGTCCGCGCCGACGAGATCTTCATGGCCTGGAACTATGGGCGCTTCGTGCAGTCGGTCGCGGCCAGAGGCAAGGCGGCCTACGACATTCCCATGTATGTGAATACGTGGCTGGCCGGAGAGGACACATCGCCCGGCCAGTTCCCCAGCGGAGGGCCCGAACCCTGGGTCGTCGACGTGTGGAAAGCCGCCGGCACGGCCCTCGATCTGTATGCTCCCGACCTCTACGCGGAAAACTTTCAGGAGTGGTGTCAACGCTATCATCGCAACGGAAACCCCCTCTACATGCCTGAGACCCGTGGCGGAGCCGCCGGCGCAGCCAACGTCTTTTACGCCTTGGGCGAGGAGGCGGGCCTTGGATTCTCACCCTTTGGCATTGATAGCGAAATGGACGCGAAAGGTCCGCTGTCGGCGAGTTACCATCTGATCGAGACGATGGCTACCTTGGTGCTTGAGCATCAGGCTGCCGGAGACCTGCACGGTTTTGTCCTCGACAAGAACCACCCCTCGGTCGACTTCACCATGAAGGGTTACACGCTGCACGTCAGTCTTGACGCCATCTTTGGCGGTCACTCAGAAAATGGCTTCGGGATGATCATGGCCACCGGGGCGGATGAGTTTCTGGGAGCCGGCGAGGGGTTCCGGGTCGACTTCACCCCGCGCTCCCCGTCTGCGCCGCACGTCGGGATCGCCGCCGTCGATGAGGGAGCGTTTGTTGACAGCAAGTGGATACCGGGGCGGCGCCTCAACGGCGACGAAAACGATCAGGGCAAGTTCTGGCGCTTCGATTCGCGGCAACTCCGTACAGAAAAGGTCGCGCTCTATCATTTTGAATAGGCTTTGACGGTCGACGGGCGGGAGGCCCTGTGCCGCGTACGACGCCATAGCTTTGCAGCCAACCCTGCGCTATACTGATTGAAGCCTCAAGAGGGCAGGGAAGTCCCTGTGCCTTGCGGGTTTTCGGATCGGGCGGTCAAGTCTATCCGAAACGAGACGAAAAATGCCCAAGTTAAAGACCCATTCGGGCGCGGCCAAGCGCTTCAGCAAGACCGGCACCGGCAAAATCAAGCGGGGCCAGACGAAGACGCGGCACATGCTTACGTCGAAGGCGCCAAAGACGAAGCGCAAGCTGGGTAAGACCCTGCTTGTCTCCGACGGCGACTACGCGAAGGTAGCGCGCATGATTCCTTACGCCTGATCGTTGCCCCGGCTCCCCGGAGGAGTTGGGTGCAATCGGGCCCCTGTCGACGGGCCCCCGGCAAGTCCGGATTGGAATGAACGGACAGCCGAGAGATCAAGGCTTGCAGAGCGAGTGAAGAGGTTTACCGCGCGCGTTCCAATGTGCGCCTCCTGCCTCCAGCCGCCAGGACGACGAAACAAATCCGACGCAACACAAATGGAGAACACAAATGCCCCGCGTAAAACGCAGTACTAAGCGGAATGACCGCCGCAAAAAGATCCTGGATCGGGCCAGCGGCTACTTCCTTACCAAATCCAAGCTCTACCAGGCAGCCCAGGAAGCCGTCGAACGCGGCCTCAAGTTTGCCTATACCGGCCGCAAGCAGAAGAAGCGCCAGTTCCGCTCCCTGTGGATCGTCCGCATCTCCGCCGCCGCCAAGCTGAACGGCACCAGCTACTCGCAGTTCATCAACGGCCTCAAGAAGGCCGGTGTCGAACTCGACCGCAAGATCCTCGCCGACATCGCCGTGCACGATGCCGCGGGCTTTACCAAGCTGGTGGAGCAGGCCAAGGCCGCTCTCCCAGCCAAAGCCGCCTAAGCCGAACTTCGCATTCGGATCGACCGCCGGCCCGGAGCTCAGCTTCGGGCCGTTTTTCGTGTACGCCGTTCATGGCGGGACTGTTGGCGATACGCCATGGGCCGCTTCCATTGTTTCCAGATCACCAGCCGAGCGATATACCGCTTCGCCTTGGCGACGGCTGGTGCGCTGGCCTGCAGGCAGTTCTCTCGCTCACAAACCTCTTCCATCAGTTGTTCATCGTGCCCGGCCGGGTTTTCGGACATGCGTTTCGCCGTGGGCGTTCGGTCCCTTCGCCAAGGCCCACCCGAATCTATCCAAACAGACCAGCGAATGCTTGCTTATTCATCTTCAAACTTTTTTTGAGCTTAACCGGACGAGATCGGCGGCGGGCAAACTCTCTGAGCCTTGCCGGTGATACGATGAAGCTCCTCCCCTGGTGTCCTGAACCAGTCCCCATGGCCTGATCACATTCCTGTCCCTGCGTGAATCGCGCTCGAAACCGCGTATACGGGCACCGTGTGTGACCCTGATCCGCGAAAAGCGACGACGGATGAGGCGAAATGGCGACGAAGGACGCGTTCCAGGTAGACAAGATAAGGCACGAGACAATTCCACGTTGCCACAGAACACGAGGGGGAGAAATGACGACGACGATCAAGGCCGGACAGAACCGGCAAGCAGAAGCCCGAAACCGGACGGTAGGAAGTTGTGGTGCGATGGGCCTGGGGGCGTTCCTGCTGCTGGGGATGGGTGCGCCGGTTCTGATGGCTGCGCCGGCGGCAACGACCACAACCTTGAAAGTAACCGCGAATGGCCTGGGCGTCTCTGCGGTAGATGCCGGCGCCGCGGTGACACTGACGGCGACGGTGGAAACGGGCGGCAAGCCGGTCGCGCTGGGCCAGGTGAAGTTCTGCGATGCCACAGCTCCGCTGTGTTCTGACATTCACCTGCTGGGAACGGCGCAGTTGACCACCACGGGTACCGCCGCGCTGAAGTTTGTGCCGCGAGCGGGCAGTCACAGTTACAAAGCGGAATTTGTGAGCACGGTGAACGATGCCGCCAGTGTTTCGACAGCGCAGCCCCTGCTGGTCTACGGAACCACGACGACGGCGATCGCCCCTGGCGGGAGCCCTGGAAGCTACACGCTCACAGCCACGGTGACCGGGGGTGGCCTCGAATCCGCGCCGGCCGGAAATGTGGAATTTCGGGATACCAGCAATGGCAACTCGGTGCTGGCAACGGCCGCGCTGGGAGCCGGAACGTCGTCGCCGAAGTGGGTAAATACCCAGAATCCCGCCACGTTGCCACAGCCATTGTCGATCGTCGTCGGCGATTTCAACGGAGATGGAATTCCGGATATCGTGATCGGAACGACCGGCTCCACTACCGGCCATCTCAGCATCCTGCTGGGCAACGGCAATGGCACGTTTCAGGCGGCTAAGAACTTTGCCGGCCTGCCCAACAATCAGGCCATGGTGGCGGCGCCCTTCGTGGAGGGTGGCCCGCTTGACCTTCTCACGGTGGACAACAATGCAAGCGGAACCAACAACGCGGCCCTGTTTATCGGCGACGGTAAGGGCGGCGGGACGCTGGGCGCTCCCTTCAGCCTGGGCGGAATGGCCAACGTCACCGCGGTCGCGGCGGGAGACTTCAACCGCGACGGCAACGAAGACTTCGTGGTCTCCGGCGTCATCTACGGGATCTACTGCTTCGCCCCTGTTTTGGGCACCGGAAAAGGGACCTTTGGCGGCCCCACGCTGAACGCTATTGGCAACAATCCGTTACTTGTCGGGGTAGGGGCTTTCAACACCAGTGGCTACCCCGACATTGTGGTTACCGATACCGGGGTCGACCAAGTCACGATCTTTGAGAACAATGGTCAGGGTTATTTCTTTCCTGGAGGCCAGGCCAACACCGGCAAAAACCCCACCGCGATGGTGACGGGCGACTTCAACGGCGACGGCTACCTCGATGTTGCCATCACCAATGGTGGCAGCGACGATGTGACTATCCTGCTGGGTAAGGGCAACTACACCCTGACGGCGGCAGCGGCGAGTCCGGTCACCGGCCACGCCCCCACCTCGATTGCCGTGGGAGATTTCAACGGGGATGGCATTGCGGACCTCGCGGTGGTGAATAGCGGAGACAAGACCGTCACCATCCTGCTGGGCAAGGGCGATGGCACCTTCGAGACCGGCACAACCGTGGCGACCGGCATCGACCCGGTCAATGTCGTGACGGGTGACTTCTCTGGCACCGGCCTGACAGATCTGGTGGTCACCAACCAGGACATAGCCGCTGTCACGGGCAGCACGCTGACCGTGCAGGCCGCGGAGTTGACGCAGACGGCGGTAGCAACGGCCACCAAGGTTGCGCTGACAGGCGCAGGCTCTCATTTGGTCGACGCGGAGTACCTTGGCGACAGCCTGTACAACACGAGCACCTCGACAACCACCAGCCTGTTGGGAACCACGCTTCCAACGGTGGCAACGCCGTTGCTCAGCCCTGCAGGCGGCACCTACGCTGCGGCGCAGAATGTCACCATTTTGGATGGAACCGCCAGCGCCGTGATCTACTACACCACGAATGGCACGACGCCAACCACCGCATCGACGAAGTACACAGGAGCGATCCCGGTTTCGGCCTCGGAAACCATCCAGGCGATCGCGGTGAAGACGGGATACAACAACAGCAGTGTGGCCTCGGCAAAGTATGCCATTGAAGCTGCGCTCCCGGTCTTCAAGCCGGTGGCGGGGACCTATGCATCCGCGCAGAATGTGACCATCACCGACGCCACCAAGGGCGCGGTGATCTACTACACGACGAATGGGACGACTCCCACAACCGCCTCAACCAAATACAGTGCACCGATTCTGGTTGCCGCCTCGGAAACCATCAACGCGATCGCGGTAGCAACGGGATACAGCAACAGCCCGGTAGCTTCAGCAAAGTATGCCATTGAAGCGGCTGTCCCAGTCTTTACTCCGGCGGCAGGCACCTACGCCTCGGCGCAGAAGGTGACCATCACCGATGCGACCAAGGGCGCGGTGATCTACTACACCACCAACGGAACGGCGCCGACGACGGCTTCAACGAAGTACACCGCGGCCATTGCGGTATCGGCTTCAGAGACGATCGAAGCCATCGCCGTGGCGCCGGGATACAGCAACAGCCCGGTAGCTTCGGCAAAGTATGCCATTGAAGCCGCTGCCCCGGTCTTCACTCCGGCGGCGGGCACCTACGCATCGGCGCAGAAGGTGACGATCACCGATGCGACCAAGGGCGCGGTGATCTACTACACGACCAACGGCACCACGCCGACGACCGCTTCAACGAAGTACACCGCGGCCATTGCGGTATCGGCTTCAGAGACGATCGAAGCCATCGCCGTGGCGCCGGGATACAGCAACAGCCCCGTAGCTTCGGCAAAGTATGCCATTGAAGCGGCTGCCCCGGTCTTCACTCCGGCGGCGGGCACCTACGCATCGGCGCAGAAGGTGACGATCACCGATGCGACCAAGGGCGCGGTGATTTACTACACGACCAACGGAACGACACCGACGACGGCTTCAACGAAGTACACCGCGGCCATTGCGGTATCGGCTTCAGAGACGATCGAAGCCATCGCCGTGGCGCCGGGATACAGCAACAGCCCGGTAGCTTCAGCGAAGTACGCCATTGAAGCGGCTGCCCCGGTCTTTACTCCGGCGGCAGGCACCTACGCCTCGGCGCAGAAGGTGACGATCACCGATGCGACCAAGGGCGCGGTGATCTACTACACGACCAACGGCACGGCGCCGACGACCGCTTCAACGAAATACAGCGCAGCCATTGCAGTTTCGGCTACGGAGACCGTCGAGGCCATCGCCGTCGCCACCGGCTACGCCAACAGCGCCGTCGCTTCAGCCAAGTACACCATCGAGACCCCGGCAGCCACGCCGGTTTTCTCCGTAGCCGCAGGTACCTATACCGGCAAGCAATCTGTGACCATTACGGATGCCACCAAGGGCGCGGTGATCTACTACACGACGAATGGAACGACGCCGACGACCGCTTCGACGAAGTACACCGCGGCGGTTGCGGTTTCGGCCACAGAGACCATCGAGGCCATCGCCGTCGCCACCGGCTACACCAACAGCGCCGTTGCCTCGGCAAAGTACACGTTCGTCTCACCCGCAGCTACCCCGACGTTTTCCGTACCTGCCGGCACGTACAGCGCCGCCCAATCTGTACAGATTTCGGATGCAACGCCCGGCGCCACCATCTACTACACCACTAACGGCGCCGCCCCAACTCCGGCGTCGGCGGTATACAAGTCGGCAGTCAACATCTCGGCTACCGGGTACCTGCAGGCCATCGCCGTCGCCAATGGGTACACTACCAGCGCAATAGGCACAGCTCTTTACAGCATCGGAGCCAATATCACCGCGACGCCGGTGCTTTCGCCGCCTCCGGCCGCATATGGCAAATCCCAAACGGTCACGATTACAGATGCCACCGCCGGAGCGGTGATCACCTACTCTGTCGGCATCGGCTCCGTGGTCAACACCTACACGTACAAGGGACCCTTTACCGTCAGCTCCACCGAGTACATCGCCTACGACGCCATCGCTCCCGGACATACCCGCAGCGCAAGTCTAGAAGGTATCTACACCATCGGAACCGCGGCCGCCCCGCTATTTTCACCAGCCGCTGGAACCTACAGCACCGCGCAAGCCGTGAATATCTACGACATCACGCCCGGCGCCACAATCTACTACACCACCAACGGCGCTACGCCCACCACCGCCTCGCCTGTCTACACCGGTCCGGTCATCGTCAGCGCCAATCAAACCATCCGGGCCCTGGCCGCGGTTTCCGGGCTCACCAGCAGCGCCGCCGTCTCCTCCGCCTACACCATTGGCAAGGGCGTCGCAACACCCGCGTTCTCGCTGGCTCCGGGCTCCTACACCTCCGCGCAGTCGGTAGCCATCACCGACATCACCCCCGGAGCAAATATCTACTACACCACCAATGGCGCTGCACCAACGACGGCCTCGACCAAATACACCGGACCCATCAAGGTCGCAGCGACCGAGACTCTGAAAGCCATCGCCGCAGCTACCGGCTATACCAACAGCGCCGTCGCTTCCGCGGCTTACACCATCGGCTACCCCATCCAGACGTTCGTCGCGACCTCTTCTGGCACCAACGTGCTGACCATCCCTGTCGGCGGGTCAGGCGCCTTCGCCGTAGCTTCTGAGAATATGAGCGGCCAGAGCTACCCCTCCGTCACCGTGAAGACCTCGACAGGCCCCAACCCCTCGCTGCCGGTACAGATCACCGTCTGCCAGACCAACCCCTCCAGCGGTCAATGCATGGCTGCGCCGGGGCCAACGGTAACCATCGCCCCGTTCGCTGCCGCCGCCACTCCAACCTTCTCTGTCTTTGTCACCGCTACCGCTGCCATTGCCAGCAGCCCGAACAATGAGGTCCTGGTGCTCTTCACCAACCCCAGCGGGACGGTTCTGGGCTCGGCTAACGTTCTCGTTGTGACCAACTAAATCGGCCTTCCAGCAGCAAAAAGGCCATCCCGCGGCGGGATGGCCTTTTTGCTGGCTGGAGCTTTCTCTGGTCAGGCAGGGCTACTTGAAGGAAGCGATGGCGCTGGCTTCGTCGTCGTAGATGTCGAAGACGGTGTAGAGCTTGGTGAGCTGCAGGACGTCCTTGACCTTTTTGGTCAGGCTGAGCAGCTTGACGCTTGCGCCCTGATTCTTGGCCGTGGTGTAGGCGCTGACCAATTCGCCCAACCCTGAGCTGTCGATGTAATTCACGTCGCCCATGTTGAGCAGGATGTTCTTCGATCCCTTGCTGATCAGGTCGCGAATGGCCTCGCGCAACTGCACACTGCCCTCGCCCAGGGTAATCCGCCCGCTGAGGTCCAGAACGGTGACGCCGTCCACTTCACGGGAAGCAATAGTAAGAGCCACGGAAATTCCTCCTTTTCGAGTAGTAACGGTTATAGCACTTTTTGGGGAAGCGCATAAAGGATTCAGCAACTGCCCGAACGCGGCCGCACAGAGCCGACGTTCGCCTCCACGTGATTCCTGCCAAAAGGCCCTAAGTTGTTTTTTCTCCCGCAGTCGGCAGATGTTTTACCAGCGTCAACTCGGTACCAGGATGCAGTTGTCGAAAGTTTACCTCATCCATGAAGGAGCGGATGAGGAAGATGCCGCGGCCCGTGCCGCGCAAAAGGTTTTCGGGGGCCAGGGGATCGGGAAGCGTGGCCGGATCAAGGCCTTTGCCCTGATCGGTGACGATGAACACCAGATCAGAGCCGGTGTTCTCAAAGCTTGCGGTGATCTGCTTCGACGGATCGTATTCGTTGCCGTGAAGGACGGCGTTGACGGCGGCCTCGCGAACCGCCATGGTGACGTGAAAGCGCGTGTCTTCGTCGAGGCCGGCCTCTTCGGCCATCTTGTCCGCGATCGACTCGACTTCGTCGACACTCTCCATCGTGGACTTCAGAACTATGGTCTGCCGTCCTGCCTTCGGTCCGCTCAAATGGTTCTGACCCCGCCAATTCCGGTCGGATCGCCGACTTCTGTCGCCGCGCCGCGCCCTCTGCCGCCTTGCACGAAGTTTCATGGCTGGGCCTCGTTGTGTCAAGAACAGGTGGCCTCAGGGAAGAAAGATTGGTTCGCCAGGCGTGATTCTCAAGGTTCGGAAGAACCAAATCACAGGCCGTAACGGCTACACTCAACCCATGCACCACCCACGCACCACGGCCCGCGTGAGTTTGACGGCGCTGCTCGGCACACCTGTGACCGATGCGGGGGGACATCTGCGCGGGAGGCTGAAGGATATTGCCGTAGCCACGGGCCCGGATGCGGGCAAGGTGGCCGGTCTGGTGCTCAAGACGCGTACCGGTCTGTGCATTGTTCCTTCGCAGGAAGTCATGGAAACCCCGGCGGGCACCTTGGAACTGCGCTCGTCGGGCGCGCTTGTGCCCCTCAAGGACGAGGGCAATTACATCTACCTGCAGCAGGACCTGGTCGATCGCCAGATCATCGATATTCATGGGCGCAAGGTGGTGCGCGTCAACGACGTGGACCTGGAGTGGCTGGGGCATGGGGCGGCGCATTTGCTGCGAGTGGCCGAGGTGGAAGTGGGGGTGCGTGGCGCGGTTCGCCGCGTCTTCAAGGGAGTGCTGCCGCGCGCGACGCTTGAAAATCTTTCCCGCCGGTTTGCGGCGCGCGGAATTCCCTGGCAGTTTGTGGATGTGATCGAGGTCGATCCGGCGCGCCGCGTCAAGCTGCGCATAGAGTACGAGCGGCTGGCCGAGATGCATCCGTCGGACCTGGCCGAGATTCTCGAAGACCTGTCCCCGGCCGAACGCGAGGCGGTGTTTACCTCGCTCGATGAAGAAGTTGCCGCCGAAGCGCTGGAAGAGGTCGATCCCAAACTGCAGAAGGCGCTGCTCGAAAAGCTGGACGAAGAGAAGATCGCGGACATTGTCGAAGAGATGGATCCGGGTGCGGCTGCCGATCTGCTTGCGGAACTGCCCGAGGAGCAGTCCGACGCCATTCTTGAAGAGATGGAGCCGGAGGAGCGTCACGAGGTCGAAGAGCTGCTCGAGTTTGACGAGGACTCGGCCGCGGGCTTGATGACCACCGACTTTGTTTATCTCGGCATGCAGGCGACCGTTGCCCAGGCCGTGCAGGCACTGCGAATCTTTGACGGCGATCCGGAGAGCGTGACCGAGATTTACCTGCTCGACGAAAAGCGCGTGCTGCGCGGGGCCGTGGCCCTGGCACGCGTGGTGATGGCGCAGCCTGATGCACGGCTGGCGGTGCTGGCAGAACCGCGAGTCCTCTCCTGTCCGGCGGACCTGCATCAGAATGCGATGGCCGAACTGTTTGACAAGTACAACCTGCAGGCTCTGCCGGTGGTCGATTCGCAGGGGCGCATGGTGGGCGTGGTGTACGCCGACCAGGTGATCAGCTTCCTTCGCGAAAAGCTGTAGCGTCGCGTTCTGCCTTCAGTGCGCGCTATGCCGGGAGTGTGTGGTATACGTTTCCTCATGTCACGATTGACCCTCATCTGTGTTCTGGCTGGTTTCTTCACGCTGACTCTCCCGCAGGCGGGAACATCGCAGGCGGTTGAGCAGGGGGTGGCCAAGGTCCCGCCCATGGGATGGAACAGCTGGGATGCCTATGGTCTCACCATCAACGAGGCCGACTTCCGCGCCAATGTGAAGGTTCTTGCGGGGCTAAAAGAGTACGGCTGGCAGTACGCGGTGATCGACGAGGGCTGGTACATGCGCGATCCGTTTGCGGAGACAGTGCCGGCGCGCAAGTATGTTTGGGACGCTGAGCGGCCAGCTGATCCCGGCGGTCGAGCGGTTTCCGTCGTCGGCCAACGGAGCGGGATTCAAGCCGCTCGCGGACTGGGTGCATGCACAGGGCCTGAAGTTCGGCATTCACATAGTGCGCGGCATTCCGCGGCAGGTGGTGAAGGACAATCTGCCCATCGGCGGGGGCTTTCACGCACAGGATGCCGCCGACATTCCCGCCACGTGCCCGTGGGATGAGGGCAACTATGGGGTCAGCGATACGGCTGCCGGGCAGGCCTATTACGATGCCATGCTGAAGCTGTATGCGGGCTGGGGACTGGACTACATCAAGGTCGACTGCATCAGCGACCATCCCTACCGGCCCAGCGAGATCCGCCAGATCGCGGAGGCCATCCGCAAGACGGGGCGGCCTATCGTGCTGAGCCTGTCGCCGGGTCCCACACAGCTCGCCAACGCGGCGGAAGTGGGCAAATACGCGCAGATGTGGCGGATTACGGACGACCACTGGGATGGCTGGGCATTTTCCGGCAAGAAGGGAGAATTCCCGTTCGGGCTGAGCGAGGAGTTCGACCGCATCGCGGCCTGGCAGCCACACGTCAAGCCGGGCAACTGGCCCGATCCCGACATGCTGCCGGAGGGATCGCTGCGACCCCATCCCGGCTGGGGCAAAGCGCGGCAGTCGCGTTATACGCCGCGACGAGCAGCGCACCGAGTTCACACTGTGGTCGGTCTCCCGGTCGCCGCTGATCTTCGGTGGCAACCTGACCGAGATGGACGAATTGACGCGTTCGATGATGACGAACGCAGATCTCATCGCAGCGGACCAGAAGACGGTCGAGAGCCATCCCGTGACCAGTCTTCCCGCGGGATTTGAGAAGGTCCGGGTGTGGATCGGTTCTGAGGGCAAGGGAAGCGCGACGGGGAAAGTCTGCGCGCTCTTCAACACCGGTGACAGCGCTGTGACGCTCCACTTCCAATGGCAGCAGTTTGGCATCGGCGAAAAGATCACCAAGGCAAAAGATGTCTTTTCCGGAAGCGCCCCCGACACGGGCAAGCCCGTGGACCTGACGCTGGCCCCGCACGCGAGCACGCTTTACCGGCTGCAGTGATGGGGATTCATTGTGCCGCGGTTCTCAACTGCGGCTCCAGGTCGGACGCGGACCCGTGCCCGTGCCACAATACCTTGCCGGAGGCATCCAGCAGCACCACGTACGGATCCGCGTCGGAAGTCACATCGAAAAAGGAGCGCCACAAGTTTTCCTCCTCGGTCACAACCACAAAGTGGCCCTGATCGTCGGGCGCAACGCCCTTCTTCATGGAGCGCTTGATGGTGCCGCGGATGAAGCTCGGCGCCTTCTCCAGGCTGGCCAGTTGATAGACATCGACGCCGCTCAGGCCGCGATCCGCATGCAGAGCCTTGACCCACGCGCCGCAGCCGTCGCCGGCATCGTGGCTGAACCCGGCGACCACGATGGCACGATGGCCGCGCACCGCGTCGGCCAGCACGATGCGTTGCCCGCTCAGCGTCTCGCCGGCGGTTGCCGGCATTGCCTGGGTGGGATCAGACCATGCATAACCGCCCGCAAGGATGACCAGTGCCCATCCCAGCGCGACATTCCTCAAGACCATTCCGCCTCCACGAGCCGACCGCAATGCGACTGTTAGACGAGCCTGCGCGGCAAGCGTCTTCTCAATTGATAACGCATTCGGGGCCACGGGGTGGCACCTATTGGGGATGCCGTGCCCTCGTGGATGTATGCGAAACTGGTCTAGCAACGCGCGGGATGATCGTAGCTCGCGCCGCAAGCCAGACCATGCCCTTTCTGCGTTCCGCCTTCATCGCCCTCTCGCGCAATCGCGTCCTGCGCCGCTTCAGCGAGCGCTCCAGCGCTGGAATCAAGCTCAGTTCCCGCTTCGTTGCGGGCATGGAGATTGAAGACGCACTGCGGGTTGCAGCGGCAGTGAATCAGCAGGGGATGTCGGTTTCGCTCGACTCGCTGGGCGAAAGTGTCACTTCGGAACATGAAGCACACCGGGCCGCCGAAATCTACCATCAGCTGCTGGATGCCATCGCCGACCGCAAGCTGAACGCCAACGTCAGCGTAAAGCTCACCCAGATGGGTCTGGAACTGGATCCTCAGCTCGCCGAGCGGATCGCCGATAACCTGGCCCAGCACGCGCAGTCGACGGGCAACTTCGTCCGCATCGATATGGAGGACTCGACGCTTACCCAGGTCACGCTGGATATCGTGCGCCGCCTCAACGCACGTCACGGGCTGCGCGGATCGATCGGCATCGTCATCCAGTCCTATCTTTACCGCTCGCAAGCCGATATCGAGCAGTTGCTGGCCGAGGGCATTCGCATTCGCCTGTGCAAGGGCGCGTACAAGGAACCGCCCGAGGTGGCTTTCCCCAAAAAAGCCGATGTCGACGCGAACTACGTGCGGCTCAGCGGGATGTTGCTCGAAAGCCCCATCTACCATGGCCTGGCAACCCACGACGAAAAGATGATCGCGGCCGCCAAAGCGTTTGCGCAGAAGCACGCCATCGACCCCAGCCGCTTTGAGTTCCAGATGCTCTACGGCATACGCCGCGACCTGCAGCGGCAACTGATCAGCGAAGGCTACAACGTGCGGGTCTATGTCCCGTTCGGCCGCGAGTGGTATCCCTACTTCATGCGCCGCCTGGCAGAGCGCCCGGCCAACGTGCTGTTCCTGGCCAAGAGCCTGATACGGCAGTAGCAGGAATTCCGCGCATGTAGAATTCGCTCTCGTTCACACGGAACGAGTAAGGACGGCGTGTCCTCTACGCCAGGTGGAGTGGCAAGCCAACTGTCCGGCGCGTTCGGACGGTTTTCACCACAGACAGTTTAGCCCTGCGGTCCTTCATGACCCAGCCAGCTGCGCAGGTAGGCCACCTGGCCCACGTGATACGTCTCGTGGTAGGCGAGGAAGTTGATGATGCCGGAGACTTTTCCGTCCCCTGGGGGCGAATTGGGAGGAGCGGGCGCGTCGAGCATTTCAGGGGTGGCGCTCTCCAGTCCTGCGGTCAACGATTTCGTCACATCCCCGAAGGCGCTCAGGACCTCCTCGGGCGTAGGGTACTGCGTGGCTCCGTCGAGCTTGGCGCCCCTTGCGCAGAGATCGAGCCATGGCTGTGTCCACTGCGGGGCCTGAAGAAACTTGAGGGTCATCGACCGTGCCCAGACGATGTGGCCCGCAATCCAGAGAATGTGGTTGGAATGGTCATTGGGCCGCTTGAGCCATTCCTCGGGGGTGAGGTCTTTAAAACTCTTTTCGAGCAGGCCACGGTTGCGGTCAAAGGACATGGCTCCGCTGGCGATCTGATTGGCAACAGGCATGAGAACTTTCTCCTTCACAAAGCGAACCTGTCGCAACCAGTGTGGCGCGCGGCGGAACGCCCCGCCAGCTTAATTGCGCGGGCAGGCGATCGGCAACGCGCCCCGGCTCTTTTTACGGTGCAGTAACGCCGCCCAGGCCAATCGCACAAAAAAAGGGAGCCGGGGAAGCCCCGGCTCAGGAAGGTCAACTTGCGTGGAATTCGCGGTTTCTTGCTTGTGATTTGAGAGTTCTTAACCTGCGCCAGAGGTGTTGGGCATCCCGCAGGGGCGCGATGATTTGCCGGCTTGAAATTACTCCACCGGGCGGGCCTTGCCGTCGCGCAGGCTTTGGTCGATGATCGATTTCACCACCTGATCAGCGTGGCGGGCGAGTCGTCCCTGTTCTTCGCCGAGCCTCCCCTGCTGCTCCCCGAGTTCTCCCTGCTTCTCGCCCAATTTCCCCTGCAGGCCGCCGAGCTCGCCCTGCTTTGCCCCCATCTGGCCTTGCAGTTCGCCCAGCTTGCCCTGCAGTTCGCCGATCTTGCCCTGGAGGTCGGACAGCTGATCCATGTTGATGTTGCCATTCTTTTGTGTCTGCAGCCTGGCCACAGCCTGATTGAGTTCCGCCATCTCCTTCGAGATGTCGGGTGTGGGAATGCTGGCTTGTTCCTGGTCGCGTCCCAACTTTTCCTGCTGCCGGCCGAGTTCTTCCTGTTGTCGCCCTAGTTCTTCCTGGCGGTGGCCCAACTCATCCATGGGGCGATACAGATTCTGGATGCGGGACACGGTGGCGGGGTCATCGAGAACGAACGATTTGCCTCCGTGGGTGAACCAAAGGAAGTCGCCGTGCGCCATGCGCCGCGCCTTGTCAAGCTCGGCCTTGCGGCCGTCGATCCAGTCTCCGGAAAACTGCACATGCTGCTGGTTGTCACCGCTGATTACGGCGTAGGAATCGCCATTGGGCGAATAGGAGTAGGCATATCCATGTCCCATTTCACTCTTGTAAGTGCCTTTTGTGATGACGGTCGTGTTGCCGGACGCGTCTTGAAGCGTCATCGACCCCACGCTGTCATGCTCACTGTCGGCATTCTCAACGTCCGGGGCGGCTGGCGGCTCGGGCGGTTCAGGTGTTCCGACCGCCGCGGGAGGCGGCGTGACCGGCGGAACGGGGGCAACTGGGACGATTGGCGACTGGCCGGCCGGGGCCGGCGGCACGGGCGCTGCCGCATCGGGCGCGTTGTCGGGGTGCGATTCTCCGGTAATCGGAGCAGCGGGAGGCGCGGGAGCTTGCGGAGCCTGCGCATCGGCCTCAACGCGGATCACTGCCGTGGCCGCAAACAAGGCTGCCGGAACCAGCAGCACCGCGGCCAGCACGCGCCCGCGGCTGCCCGCGAAGGCCTGGCGAAAACGATTTTCGTTCAGCAATCGTTCCACACGATGGGTAAGACTTCCCGTCCTTGCCATGGCGACTCCGATCTGGATGGTGCTGGGGGTTCGGCGCGGCGTGGCCGCGAATTCAAGCAGGACCTGGGCGTAGGAAACCGGGCTGGCCGCCTCTTCGAGGCCAGCGCGATCGCTGATTGCTTCGCCGAGGTCAGAGAGTTTGCGTTTCAGCCACCAGCCCAGCGGACTGAACCAGAACAGGGCGGTGTAGAGGCCGGCCACCGCCTGCAGGTAGAAGTCGCGCTGGCGGACATGCGACCGTTCATGGGCAAGAACAATGCGCAGCTTCTCGGCGTCCCAGTTCACATAGCTTGCCGGCAGCAGGACTCCGGAACCGACAGTGACGGGCGACAAGACCCGGGCACTGCTGCGCACTTTTAGTCCGGCCGCGATGTTCTTGGCTGCATCCGTCCACACTGGCTCGGCATCCTGCCAGACAGACCACGAGACTCCCATTCCATAGACCAGGCGCAGCAGCAGAGCCCCGCACACCAGGCCATAGAGCACCCAGGCTAGAGTGCGAAACACGGGCGTACGCCGGGCGGCGGGAGCAGACGATTGGCTCTCCCAGGCCGAACCCGAGACCGTCGAAATTACGGGAGCGGGGAAGCGATCGCTGCCTGCTGCCGGGGCGGCGGAGACCGCGGCTTCGGCTGGACGCGGAGAGGACGGCGCCGCTTTTGCTGTGAAGCGCAGGCTCGAAGGAGAGATCGTCGCTGGATAGTGCCGTACCGGCGGCGAACGATGGCGGGTTCGGAGTGGAGGCTGCGGCACGGAACAGACCGCGCGAGGGGACCACGACGGTTGCCCGGGCCGGCAGCCATGCCAGTTTTGCGGCCCACGGCGTCAGCGCGGGCATCAGCACGGCGCCGGCCAGGACCAGGCCCCAGGCGGCCTTTTGCGCGATTACGTTACTCGCGCGCAGGATCCGCAGTCCAACCCAGACCACGGCGGCCAGAAAAAGTGCGCGCGCCGCAGCGTCAACCAGGACTAAAGATCCCGCCGGTTCGGCCGGAGTCCACTGCCCGCATTGGGCCGGAGGTTGCCATCAAGAGCATCCAGTTCATCGTTTGCCCTCCTTCTTCCCGGAAATGTCCTTCTTTTGAGCCAACGCGATCCGTTCGGCAAGCCGCTGCAGCTCGGCCCGGTCGAGCACCTTGGAATCCACCATGCCCACCAGCAGCGCCTCGACCGACCCTTCGCAGAACCAGTCCACTATGCGCTTGACGGCCCGGCCGGCCACCTTTTGCCGCGACTCGGCAGGATGGTACAGGAAGGTGCGGTTTTCAAGGGTGTGCGCCAGGTAGCCCTTCTCTTCGAGGCGGCGCAGCACGGTGCGGACGGTCGAGTCCTTGAGTGGCCGGTCAAGCTCCTCGCGCACCTTCTCCGCGGTCACTGTGCCGGTGCGCCAGACGATGGAGAGAATCTCGCGTTCTAGTTCGCCCAGCTCCACAGGATCGTGACCGGGGGTAGTGTTACTCGTCATAATGTTACTGACTGTAACATGCAAAGGAGGTGAGCGCGCAAGGGTTATTTTCGTCAATCTTCCAGCTGCAATCTGGAAAGTGGTAACGGTTCCACTTGCGTGAGATAAGCTGATTTGGGGGTGTGTGGATGCACTTCAGGACGCTTGGGCGCGGGCTGCTCGTCTCCCTGATCGTGGGGTCGGCGCTCCTATGGCCGGGACGAAGGTCCCCCGCGCAGGAGCCCAGCCTGAACGCGGCTTTGCCGCTTACGCATGTCGAGAACGGCCCCAACTCGGCCGCGGCGCAGAAGGCGCATTACGTGGTCCTGGTCTCGCTGGATGGCTTCCGCTGGGATTATGCAAAACGCGACGGGGCTACCCATCTGCTGGCGCTGGGCAAAGCCGGCGCATGGGCTCCGGAGGGCATGCTTCCGAGCTATCCGTCGCTCACATTTCCCAACCATTTCACCATCGTGACGGGGCTTTATCCGGAGCATCACGGGCTGGTCGCGAACAGCTTTTACGACGAGAAAAAGGATGCGCGGTACGCGATCAGCGACGCCAAAGCGGTCACCGATGGCAGCTGGTATTCCGGGGTTCCGTTGTGGAGCCTGGCAGAGGCCCAGGGTATGCGCACGGCCTGCCTGTTCTGGCCCGGCTCGGAGGCCGAGATCGCGGGTCGCCGCCCCACCTGGTATGCCCGGTTCGACAACAAGACCGAGGCGACAGACGCGGTTCAGCAGGCGCGCATCGACGATGCCGTGGCGCTTCTCCGGCTGCCGGATGTTAACCGTCCCCACTTCATAACCGTCTACTATTCGGAACCGGATCATGAAGGCCACGAGTTTGGCCCCGACGCTGCGGAAACCAGGGCGGCCGTGCTCAAAATGGACGCGCTGGTGGGAAAGCTCAAGGCGGCGCTGGACGCGACTGGGTTGCCCATCGACCTGGTGGTCTCAGTGATCACGGAATGGCGAAGGAAGAGGGTCCCGTGGGTGACTCTCGACAAATTTGCGGACCTGACGAAATTTGAGACGGTCGGCCCGCTGCTGTACGGCAAGACGGAGGAAGACCGCGTCCACGCGTACAACCAGCTCAAGAAGGCGTCTTCGCAATTTTTCGTGTACCGCCGCAAAGACGTTCCCGCTAGTCTGGAGTACAACCAGAATCCGCGGGAAGGCGACCCGGTGGTGGTGGCCACGGGTCCGTATGCGATCCGCGCTCACCAGCCGCCGGAGGGAAAGGCCGACCCCGCGCCCAATCCTGGAATGCACGGGCTCGACCCGCGCAGGATCGCTCAGATGAAAGCGAGCTTCTTCGCCGCCGGTCCCGATATTGTCGCCGGGAAGACCGTGGCTCCTTTTGAAAACGTAAACCTGTATCCTTGGATGGCCCACCTTCTCGGTCTTACTCCTCCAAAGACTGACGGTAGCCTCAATGTTTTAGCCGGAACTCTCCGCGACGGCGGGGGCGAACCTGCCCCTGCCGAGCCGGCGAATCCGTAATAACGGAGCAAGACGAAGATGAGCGCAGTAGTGCTGGGGATTGACGGGGGGGGAACACGCACCCGCGCCTCGATCGTAAATGGCGGCCGGACGCTGGCTTTCGCGGAGAATGGCTCCATCAAGCGCCTTCGCGTCGGCGCACAGGCTGCCGAAGAACATCTGCGCGCGCTGCTGGCCGAGGTCTACAAGCAGGCCGGGGTCAACAGCGTGCGGGCGGCCTCGGCGGGCGTTGCCAGCGCCAGCATGCCGGGTGTTCCCGAATGGATTACGGCTGTCTTTCGCGACTTCAAAATTGACCGCTCGGAGGTCGTGGGCGATGAAGTCGTTGCTCTCGATGCGGCCTTTCGCGGCGGTCCGGGCATTCTCCAGATCGCCGGCACCGGGACCAATTGCATCGGCCGCGCTCCGGATGGCGGACGGGAGAGCGCGGGTGGGTGGAGTTCGCGCCTGGGAGACGAGGGGTCCGGCTACTGGATCGGGCTGCACGCGGTGCGCCGCGCACTACGCGCCTACGACCGCGGGGAGCCGACGAAAATTCTCGACGTTGTGGGTTGCGCATGGGGCACGGCAACGCTGGAGGAACTGGTCAACCTGGGAGACAGCACTCCGGGGCCCGACTTTGCAGCGCTGGCTCCTGATATCAGCCGGCTGGCCGAGGAGGGAGACGCGGTCGCACTGGGCGTGTTGCAGCAGGCCGCGGCCGACCTGGTGGAGTCGGTGCTGCTGGTGCGCGCCAAACTGAGAGGGCGGCGCAGTCTCACGGAGGAGGTCCCGGTGGCCTGGATTGGAAGCGTGATCGGGAAGGCGCGCCTGGTCCGCGAGACGTTCTTCGCCGGGTTGCATGCCGCTGTCCCGGACATGCCCGTGCTGCAAAAGGAAGTCGCCGGCATCGACGGCGCGGTCTGGCGCGCGCAGCGGCTGGCAGACGGGGCTGGGTAGCGAAGCCGCCTGCGATCTGCATGGCCGTTGTGCCGGGTCTGACGACGTCGGGGTTTACGGGCAAATCCGGCCGCCGATCACGGAGGCCACGAGTGCACCGGCCGGATCCACGGCGACGAAGTCTGCGCGGCCGCCGATTTGCAGGGAGCCGGCCTGCGCGTCCAGCCCCGTCATCGCCGCTGGATTGCGGGATAACAGCCGCATGGCCTGCTCCACGCGCGCACCTGTAAATCCCAGAAAATTCTTCAGGGCCAGGTCGAGTGTTAATACGCTGCCGGCGAGCACCCCGTTGACCATGGCGCGGCCGTTTGCCACCTGCACCGGGAACCCTCCCAGTTGATATTCGCCCTCCGGCATGCCGGTGGCGCTCATGGCGTCGGTGACCAGGATGGCACGTTCCTCTCCCTTGGTGCGCCACCAGAGCCGCACGATCTCGGGCGCGGTATGGATGCCGTCGCAGATCAGTTCGGCATAGAGGGAGTCGGTGGTCAGAACCGTGCCCAGGATCCCCGGTTCGCGGTGATCGAGCGGGCGCATGGCGTTGAAGGTGTGGGTGGCGCTGGTGGCTCCGGCGGTCAGCACGGCACGAGTTTCCTCCGCGGTGGCGTTGGAGTGGCCGACCGACACCCGCACGCCGCGGGCCGTGGCGTGAAAGGCGAGTTCCGCGGCGCCCGCCAACTCGGGCGCCAGGGTCATGAGCCGGACCCGGCCGTCCGCAGCCTCGAAGATGCGATCAAAGACGGCGATGTCCGGGGTCAGCAGGTGCTGAGGCGGGTGTACGCCGCGCTTGGCGTGGGAGAGAAATGGGCCTTCGAGGTGGATGCCGATGGGGTGTGCGCGGCCTTCTGGGGCGGGCTGAGCGATGAGGCGGGCAAGCCTTTCGACCGAGCGGAGCGTGGCATCAAGCGGCGCCGAGACGGTGGTCGCCAGGAAGTTGGCCGTGCCCCGGGAAGCCAGGAACCTGCCGATCGTGCTCAGCGCTTCGGGAGTGGCCTCCATGACGTCGTGCCCGGCCGCTCCGTGAATGTGGACATCAAAGAACGAGGGCGCCAGCAAGGCGCCGGGAAAGTCGATTACCTGTGCATCGGGCGGCAGTTCCGCGGTGGCGCGGGTTTCTATCCGCGCGATTTGATCGTCTGCGACCATCAAGATGGGATTTTCGTGCAGGGACTGGCCGTCCCATAGACGCTTCGCGGTAAACACCGTACGCATATGGAAATTATGTCAGGCCGGAACCAGCGGGCCCATGGCGGCTACGTCTCAATGGACGCCAACCACCGCCGCCGCTGATCGCAATTCCGAAGAGCACTGGGTCCGCGGCAACTTTCCAGGGGGATTTTTCCTTAGGCGAAACGGCGGCGCTGCTGGTGCCGCCTAACCTGTGGGGTTTGGTCGGCGGAGGTTGGGTGCGCGTTCGTCGCAGCGAATTGCATGTGATTTCAATCACACCGAGAGGTGAATAATGTCACTGCCTGTGGCAGATGCAAAGCGCAGACTCACTTAACGATAGCTGGTATCGGTGCGCGGACTGGGACAAGCGACAGGGCGCAGGAGGTTTCGATGAGTTTTGGCGCTGGATTGAAGACGATTGTTGTGGCCACTGATTTGCAGGGCCGCTCGGAAGCCGCCCTGGAGTATGCCCGCAAACTGGCCGGGGCCTATGGAGCCCGGATAGTGCTGGCGCATGGCCTGGACCCGGTGGAGTATGCGGCCGTCGATGGCGTACCGGGCCGCGTACTGCGGGGTATGACGGAAGAGGCACGGGCCGCTCTGGACGGGATGGCAGCCGACTTGCTCCGCGAAGGGATTCACAGCCATTCCGAGATCCGCCAGGGCGCCGTGGTTGACATGCTTTTGAACGTCACGCGCCAGTATGAAGCCGGATTGATCGTCATCGGAAGCAAGGGGCGGCAGGGCGCAGGCGCTGTTGCGGTGGGAGCCATTGCTGAAGAGCTGGTACGCAAGGCGACGTGCCCGGTGTTGGCGGTGGCTGAAGACTGGAATGCAGGCGAGTTTCGTCCTATCCCGGGCGGCCCGGTGATGCTGGCCATTGAACGCAACGACGCGATGCGAACTGCGGTAGAGACGGCATCGTCCCTAGCCCGGGTGTTTCAACGGACTCTGCTGGTGGTTCACGCCCGGGGTTCGGCCGAGGTTTCGGCGATTCTCAATCCCGGAGCGACCAGGCTGGAGCATTTTGGGATGAAGACGTCCGCTGACTTCCCGGTTCGGCTCGTGGTCAAGGACGGCAATCCGGTCGATGCGATCGCGCAGACCATTGCCCAGCACAAGCCCAGCATCCTGGTGGTGGGGGTAAAGCGCAGGAGCGAATCGCCGGGACCGCACGGAACCGCGTTTGCGTTGCTGGCCGGATCTCGCGCGCCCGTGCTGTGCGTGCCGGCCGAGGAGACTCCGGTGCTTGAGGAGCCGGAGGTGCATGTGTCGCTCCTGAGCAACTAAGCCGGGAGCGAGGGAAATTGACGTTGAACCATGCCGCCTTCACCAAAGTAGGGGCGAGAGGGGCGATGCACACCGGGACTGTCGGCGATGGTTGTTTGGCGACGGCTGGTGGTGCGCTCACCGGGGATGAAACCCCGGCGAGTTGATTCTGGCAAACCGTCATTCACTGCGGGGACGTGGACTGATCGCGTGAAAACATCGCAGGAGACGGGCTTATTTGAGGGGGAAAGGGAAACATGCAACCTGATGCACGGTCGAAGCGACAGGAGGGCCTGGCGGCGCATCCGTTAGCAGAACTGTTGGCCTGTCCTCCGTCGACCAGTAGCCTGCTGACGGCCTCAGCCCAGGCTTTGGAGTTTGAGCCGGGGCGCGTGATCTTTACCCAGTCCAGTTCCTGCCTGGGACTGTACCTCGTGGTTTCTGGACAGCTTTTGCGGCGAAGTGAGCGAATGGATATGCGCCTGACCCTCGGTACGGTACGTTCTGGCGATCTGCTGGAACTCGCTGCGGCATTGGGGGACCGGCTCCACACCTATACCCTGGTAGCGCAGACTTCAGGATCGATGTTGCTGTTACCGATTGAGCCGCTTTACCAGGCGTTTCAGGCCTATCCGCCCTTGCGCATGCGGCTGCTCGAGGAACTGGCTCGCGAGGTTTCGCGCGCCTACCATTCGTGCAGTCTGAACTCGCCGGTGCGGACACGACGCAGGGCGGGATCGGTCATGAGCGACTGAAAAACGCTGACCGAAAAATGGGGGTGAGGATCCCACCGGCGCCGAGTCTGCAGCGGAGCAAAGTCAGAAGACAGACCGCGCCATCAGGGAATCCATCCGTCTCAAAAGCGGAACCAACCGGCAACGGAAGTACATCAACAAAAATTGGATCGAGCCCAAACGGACTAAGGAAAGTGCGCTATACTTCAATTTAATCAACAGAACACTTATGGCTACTTTCCATGCGCATCACCCCCCGGAAGATTGTTTGAATTGCGAGCATCGCCATCTGCGCATGTTCTGCAATCTGACCCCGGAGGCGCTGCAGGACTACGACGGCATTGGAATCATGATGAGCCATGCGCGCGGCGCCAAGCTCTTCACCGAGGGCGACCCGGCGCGCAATGTGTTTGTGATCTGCTTTGGCCAGGTAAAGATCTCCTCAACATCGCGCGAAGGCAAGACCATGATTCTCAAGATTGCCGGTCCCGGCGATGTCATGGGATTGAGCGCGGTGCTGGCAAACGTTCCTCACGAAGTCACGGCCGAGGCCATTGAACCCTGCACGGTGAAGACGGTTCGCAAGCAGGAGTTTGTCGATTTTCTTGGACGCCACGGAATCGCCAGCATGCATGCGGCGCAGGCCCTCTCGGGAGAGTACCTTACGGTATTTCACGATGCCAAGCGGCTGGCGCTTTCCGGCTCTGCGGCGGGACGTCTGGCCCGTCTTCTGCTGGATTGGGGCAGGTCGTCGGCGGCCGGAAAGCCTGAACTGCGCTTTACCATGGCGCTGACGCATGAAGAGATCGCCAATATGGCGGGCACTTCGCGCGAGACGGTGACGCGGTTACTGAACCAGTTCCGGCGCGACAAGTGGATCGCCATCAAAGGAGCGAGCCTCACCATCGTTCAGCCTGATCAACTCGAGCGGCTGACAGCCTAGGACCCTCCCCTCCGCGCAGGTTCTGAGTCCGAAATCATCTGGAAGCTGTACCCGATGGCAGCGATCCCATGCGGGTGGTTCGCGTTTGCCTGAAAATGCCTCGCGCTCGACGAGGTGCATTGGCGGTGGCGAGAGCCGGCGGCCGAACCAGGGACCGCCCGAAGCCTCTCAGGTGTGTGCGGCCAGGCGGGCAAGGATGCCTTCTTCGCGCTCGGCGCGTGGTTCGCGCAGAGTCAGCACTGGGCAATGCGCATGCGCCAATACCTTGTAGACCGTCCGGTCGCGGGTCAGGGTCTCGAGCATCGAGCGCTGTGTTGCGCCCAGAACGATGAGGTCTGCATGGCGTTCAGAGGCCGCGGCGAGGATCTCGATCGAAGGGTTGCCATGCGCCGCCAGTGCCTCGATGAGCGTTGAACACCTGGACCCCGCCTCGATGGCCATGGCGTGGAGTTCGCGAACCGCGGCGGAATCCAGCCCGGTAGGCAAGCCCTTTCGCTGCATCTCATCGACGGGCGGCAGCACATGCAGCAGCACAAGTTTGGCTTCGAGGGTGGCGGCGATCTGGCAGGCAAGCGCTGCGCTGGTACGGGAGGCCTCGCCGAGGTTGGTGGCGTGCAATACAACTCGTTCGAGGCCGGCGCCCTCAACCGGAGGATGAGCCTCGGGGCCCGCGGTGATGACCGGAACGGCAGCCGAGCGCAGCACCTGTTCCGCGACCGAACCGACGAGCAGCTTGCTCACCTTGCTCCGGCTCCGGGTACCGAGCACGATCCGTCCCGCGCGGAACTGGCGAGCGACCGTGAGGATCTGCTGGGCGGCGTTTCCCTCGCGGATGATCGCATCGCAGAGAATGTTGCGGGCACGGGCCGTGCGTGACCAGGTTTCCAGGGTTTTACCCGCGACTTCGACGGCGCCTTCGGGGTCGTAGTAGGGCATTCCCACTGCATCGATGGCCATGGCTTCGCTGGTAGCCAGCACGTGAATCAGGATGAGACGTGCCCCTGTGGATTCAGCCTGCTGGAAGGCGAAGGGCATGAGCCGGTCCAAGTCGCTGAGGTCAGTAGCGACGAGGATCACGGCCGGACGAATCCAGTGATTTGATACGGGTTCCGGCATAGCACACCTCGCACATGCAAGGATCGCACTGTGTGACGATGCGAGATGTGCCTTTGCGCACCTCGAAAAGTGATTCACATCACATTCGGTGCATACGTGACGGCACCCGCATGGGAACTGGCAGCTAACGATGGATGCGATTCGCCCGATGAACTAAGCGCAGGGAGAGCGGCGATGCGGGCGCAACTGGACGAACAGTGTCTCATCAATGCAAATTTGCAGTTCTGGCAGCAGATGCTGGCCATCCACCTGGATCCGCGGCCGGATGGCGAGGGTTTTTCTTTGCGCGAAGGGTATCTGGCGGCGAGCGTTAATCTCGCCGGGGCCTGGGCCGGCACCATCGAGGTACGGATGGCGGAGCGGCTTGCTTATCATGCCACAGCGGCGATGATGCTCACGCCTGAGGAGTCCGTGGGTGAATCGGATGTGCTCGACGCGACCAGGGAAATCGCCAACATGATCGCGGGCGGGATCAAGCCGTCACTGCCGCGGCCATGTACCATGACGGTCCCGCAGTCATCTGTCGAGGCAGTCGCGTTTCGCAACGGCGGACAAGACCCGGATTCGATCTCGGTGTGCTTCTCGCATATTGAAGGAGAAATGATCGTGCGGGTGGTGGAAGGCCGCCATTTCCAGCGTCCGTGAACGCAGGAAAGAAAAAACGGCGATAAGAGAAAGAAACATTCACTTACAAAGGGAAACCCTCTGGAACAACGCCGGCTGCTTCCCCGGTTCTGGTTCGGATTGAGGAATTTGGGTCTTCGTTTAAATGTGTTTCTTCATTGCATCCTTATGCATATTCTCCCTATCTTTGAGAATGGAACCTCACCCGCATTCATTCCATACCTGTAGATACCTCAAGAAAAAATAATCATTCGTCTGGATTCCGCCCTCGTTCCTTTGAAACCGGTTCGGTTTTCTTTTCGAGGGCGCACAAACAGCACGATTTCACTTTGAATCTTCTGGAGGAAGGCGCAATGACGTATCGCACGAATCGAAGTGTATTCAGACCCCTGCTGCTGGCGCTTGTTTCACTGGTAGTGATTCCGCTTGCCGTGTACGGTCAGACGTTCCGAGGGGCAATCAGCGGAACGGTCACCGACCAGTCGGGCGCGGTTGTGCCCGGAGCGCAGATCGTTGCTGTGGAGTCAGCAACGGACACGAACTACAAGACGGTGAGCTCGAGTGCCGGTGAGTTTGCATTCGCCAATATGCCTCTGGGCAGCTACACGGTTTCGGTGACGGCATCGGGTTTCAAGAGCATCAAGATCGACAAGGTTCCGGTTACGGCGGGCGGTACATACACGCTGCCGGTCAAGCTCAGCGTGGCTTCCGCGGGAGAAACGGTGGAAGTGACGGCGGATTCTTTGACTCTCGACACGGTAACCGACACGCAGTCAACGGCGCTTCCAGAAGAAGTCGTGCAATCGCTTCCCAACAGCGGCCGTGACTTTACGCAGATGCTGGCGCAGACGACTGGTTTTGCAGGGCTCTCGACAGGGGGCGGCGCAGGCGTGGCCAGCGTGAACGGAACCCGTTCCAACTCGGTGAACTGGCAGATCGAGGGAACGGATAACAACGATTTGTGGTGGAGCATTCCAGCGGTCAACCAGGGCGGTGTTTCGGCTATCGCCGGCGTGATCCTGCCCGTCGATGCGATCGACAACTTTTCATTTGTGACCGCTGGTTCGACGGAACTGGGCCATAACTCCGGCGGCACGGCCAACCTTTCCATCAAGTCCGGAACCAACAGCCTGCATGGAACCGCGTATTACTTCAATCACAACGAATTCTTCCAGCACTCCAATCCCGTTCACGGGCCTCACGGACAAGACCCGCAACCAGCACTACGGATTTTCCGTGGGTGGCCCGATCTGGAAGGACAAAACGTTCTTCTTCCTCGCCGGCGAGCATCAGGGATTTCTGATCGGTGCGGAAAGCAAGGCGACGGAACCCTCGGCGGCCTATCAGCAAGCAGGCCTTGGCCTTCCTCAACGCGTGGGGAGTGCCGGAGAATCCGGTTGCGGTGAACCTGCTGAACGGGAATGGCATCCTTGACCGGGTTGTGGCCGACCAATCGCTCTGACCGGCCCGGCGCAGACGTGATAACTATACCGCGACCGGCAATCTGACCGGCCATAGTTTCAACGGCATCATCAAGCTTGACGAGCAGCTTACGCAGAAGGACCACATGGCGGCGACCTGGTTTGTCGGCCAGGGAACGCAGACCGCGCCGACCTCCTCCGCGCTGGCTCCCTACTTTGAGAACGCGCCGATCCACGTGCAGAATTACTCGCTGGTGTACAACCGGGTACTGACCAACGCATGACGAACCAGCTTTCAGCGGGCGTCAGCTACTTCAACCAGGTGTTCTCGGACGCCAATATCAGCTTCAATCCTGTGGGACTCGGCCTCGATACGGGTGTCACCGATCCCGCGCTGGCCGGGTCTCCGCACCTGATCATCGGGCCCGCCGCGGCCAGCGTTGGGCTGACCGCGGGCGGAAGCGGTTTCGATCCGATCGGAGTGACCGCCTCCCGAGGGACGGAATGATATTACCGGTCACCTTGACGAAAGTTTTGCGTGGACGAAGGGCGCACACGAACTGAAGTTCGGGGGCGAACTGCGCCAGGCGCAGGTGGACGACTTTTACCAGACGGGCCAGCGCGGTACGGTCTACTTCGATGGATCGCAGGGACCCTGGGTATCGCTGATGAAGGGCACTCCGTCGCAGGCAGTGCGCGGCCCTGGCGACAACGACGCCGAATGCGGCCACGATTGCCAGTCTTCCGACCGACCTCAATGACTTCTTCCTGGCCGATTTTCTGGCCGGCTGTTTTGATCCCACCACGTCAGAGATCGTGCTGGGCGATCCGAAGCGGCAGGTCTTCGTGAACACCTTTGCCATCTCCCGGCGCAGGACGCCTGGCACGTTACCAAGAGAGCTCAGCTTTGATTACGGCGCGCGCTATGACTATGAAGGGCCGGTCCACTCCAACTATCCAAACCTCTCGGTCTTCGATCCTACGCATTCCAACCGGTCTCGCAGTTGCGGGGCAGCAGATTGCCGAATATTTACCAGAAGTTCTGGGGCGGCTTCAGCCCGCGTGTCGGCTTGCATTCCAACTGGTCGATAACCGTACCGTTCTGCGCGGCGGCTATGGCATGTACTACGACTCGATTTATATGAAGTCGGTCCTGCAGAACAACGGCGCGCAGAACATCTCGGTCTTCGGGCCGGGGCAGAACCCGGCGGGCAGCGACCAGGTAGCGCAGGCGGCGGGCAACTGCGGTTGTGGTGGCACCGGGAGTGCCGCTTGTTCCCGACGCTGAGCACCGCGCTGGCGCAGGAGGCGGGAAGCCTGGTCAAAATTTCGACCTTCGACAAAAACTTCCGGCCCGGCTACGTTCAGTCGTTTGACTTCAATCTGCAGCACAGCTTCACGCCCTCGCTGGTTTGGCAGTTCGGCTATGTGGGTACGAAGGGTACCCACCTGCTGGGAATGTTTGACATCAACGCCGGCGCGTTGGGGGCGCTGAACACCGCGGTTCCCTATAACATCCACAACGTGCCCGGCAGCTTACAGCGGAGCGACGCCCACGACCCCCGGCAACGATCTGCAGTGTTCGCGTCCGTACTTCAGCCAGTTCCCCAACTTCTCGGTGATCGACGAGGCGCGCAGCAACCTGGGCTCGATCTATAACTCGATGCAGACCTCGCTCCGCTCGCAAAACTACCACGGGCTGACCTCGCAGCTTGCCTACACGTGGAGCCACGCCATCGATTACGAGACCGGCCTGTTGCCCTATGTGGCGCAG
Organism: uncultured Acidobacteriaceae bacterium; assembly: GCA_963737665.1. Taxonomy (GTDB): domain Bacteria; phylum Acidobacteriota; class Terriglobia; order Terriglobales; family Acidobacteriaceae; genus Telmatobacter. Next base: position 53,886 of record CAVTTW010000005.1, on the reverse strand, counting down.
AATCCGCTCGATGAGTCGCGCCGAACGCGGCAACTCGGACTTTGACGTTCGGAATACGCTGACCGGCTACGTGAACTACATCGTTCCCAAGTTCGCCGGACCAAGCCGCCTGACCAAGGGATGGGAGATCAACTCAGGCTTCTCGTTCCACGGGGGGACGCCCTACACCGTTGTCTCGGCTACCAACCCCAGCGGCAACGGCGAAAGTGCCGACCGCGCAGTGCAGGTGGCTCCGGATCCAAATCATGTAAACCACTCCATTGTGAACGGAACGGTGCAGTGGTTCAGCCCCACGGCCTTTGTGGATGCGCCACAGAATACTTATTCGCCGACGCGCCGCGGTCAGAACTACAACCCCGGCTACTCGGCGGTGGACGTGGCTTTCATGAAGAACACGCAGATCGTGGAGCGGGTGAACACGCAGTTCCGCGTGGACGTGTTCAACATCTTCAACCGTACAAACCTGGCGCCGGTGGGTTTCCCGCAGGCGGGCGAAGGCGGGACGATCGGCTCAACGCTTGGGCCGTATCTCGGCAATCCTGGGATCGGGCCGGGCGAGCCGCTGAATGCGCAGTTCGCATTGAAGATCATCTTTTAACCCAACACAAAACGGGACAGAGGCAGCCGGCCGCTCCATGGAGCGGCCGGTTGCTTTTCAGGCGCGGAGAAGTTCAGACATGATCTTCTCCTTTAAGTGTGGTTCGAGAAAGTGTGAACACGCGGCTAGCGGCTCTCTGCAGCGGCTCCTGATGCGGCGTTCACTGCTTGAGGATTACGCCGCATGGCCGACGAGGACACGAGCCGCGTCGGGCTGCGGACGCACCAGCCAGTAAAACGCGACGATGTGCGTGATCATAAGCAATGGCACATAGATGATGGGGATGGCGTACGCGGCGCCCAACTGCCCCGCCAGTGCGGGAAGACCTGCCTCGGATGGCGTGGTAATAGTCGAGGAGCAGGTCGGCCGTTCCCACAAGATTGAAGGCGACGACGAACAACCAAAAGAGCGGACGCACCCTGAACGCGAGCAGGGCCAGCATAGCCAGCACGCCGGCTGCGAAGTCCCCATAGGCAGCGAATGTGGCAAAGGATGCGGGTAGATTAGGACCGACGACGCCGGGAAGAACAAAAACCAGCCCGAAGAAGCGAAAGCTGTGCAGGGTAGCGATGGCACGATGCGCTTCCATCCGTTCCATCGACCTGAGCCTGGGCAGAACATACGCGCCGAAGCATAGCAGCCAAGCGACATAACCTAACACGAGGTGCACGAGGAAGAGAATTTGCGGTGACATTTGGCCTCCTGGCGCATAGGATTATGTTCATCATCCTATGGATTCACCTTTTTCGTGAGCATGCCAGGAGGACGGATTGTGTTTTTAGATGATCGCGAGCATCTTATGATTGATCATGCGTTACAGGCCCGAACATAAAGCCGAAATCCACCAGAAGATCGTGAGAGATGCCTCGCGGCGTGTCCGCAGCCGAAGGGATAACCGGCGCTGCTGTGACATCCGTGATGCGGGATGCCGGTTTGACCCACGGGGGCTTTTACAAGCATTTCGGAAGCAAGGGTGAGTTGCTGATAGAGTCGCTGAGCGAGGCCTTTCAGGAGATGGCAGACGTTCTTGCTGAAGCTGGCAAGCAGTCTCGACGCGAGAGCGCGTGGAAGGCGATCGTGAATGCCTACCTGAGCCTGGAATATTGCGACCACGTCGAATATGGATGCCCATTATCGGCCCTTGCACCCGAGTTGGCCCGGGTTGACAAGACGCTGAAGCCTCAGATCTTTGAGGAGTTGAAAAGATACAAGAATCGAATGCTTTGCTTTATGCCTGGCGAGCGGGCTGCCGACAAAGAACGCGCTTTCTTTTCCATTTTTTCTACGATGATAGGTGCGATTCAAATCGCCCGGATGCTTCCGGAGCGCGTGATGCGCGAGAAAGTGTTGGCGAGCGCACGAGACTTACTGCTGCGGAGTTTTTAATCGACCACTCACGATGAAAAACCCCGTCCGGGGACGGGGTTTTGTGCGGATAGCTGCTCACTGACCACTGGGGTTACGACAGGTGCGTGTGGGGATGATCGGCGAGGCGGCGCGGAAGACTGGGAGAGACCAGGCCAGCCGTGGAACCGGACATGACTTCGGTGAAGGCCTTCTGGAAGGCGAGCATTTCGTCGCGGGTGCCGACGGTGATGCGGACGGAGTCGGGCCACGCGGGCCAGATGCGGCCGACGTACATGTCTTTGGCTGCCAAGGCGGCCTGGACTTCCTTGCCCGGGCGCTTGACGTTGAGCATGAAGCAGTTGCTCTCCGACGGGGTGCAGGTGTAGCCCTGGCTCTTGAGCCAGGCGATGTTCTCGGTGCGGATTTCCGCGATCTTCTGCCGGCGGGTAGCAATCAGGGTCGGATCGAGGAGGCTGGCCTTGGCCGCGGCGACGGCGGTGATGGGCAGCGCGTTCTGGCCGCCGAGGGGCACGATCTTGGCCAGCAGGTCGGGGCGGCCCACGGCGAAGCCCATGCGGATGCCGGCCATTCCGTAGAGCTTGGAGAAGGTGCGCAGGACGATGACGTTCTTGCCTTCCTTCACAAAGTCGAGCGAGCGGGGCTCGTCGCAGAGATGGATGTAGGCCTCGTCGATGAGCACGATGGTGTCCTTGGGTGCGTTGGCGACCACGTACTCGATGTCTTTGCGCGGGGTGCAGGTGCCGGTGGGGTTATTGGGATTGCAGATGTAGATCACGCCGGGATTGGAGGCGGCGGCGAGCATGGCCTTGACGTCGTGGGAGGCAGCGCCCTTGGGATCGGCGAGGGGCACCTTGATGATGCGCGCGCCGGAGACCTGAGCGGCCCACATGGGCGCTTCATAGCCGGGATCGGCGATGACCAGGGGCTTGTCCTTGCTGGTAAAGGCGAGCACGGTGTAGTGCAGGGGCTCCGCTCGAGCCGGCAAAGGGAATCACGGACTCAGGATCGAGGCCTTCCTGCTTGGCGAAGATCTCAGCCGGCTCGTCTTCCAACTGAAAGAGGTAGCGGCCACCGCGGGGAATGATGTCGATCATGGCCTGGCGCGCGCCGTCAGAGGGGCCCATGGGATTCTCATTGGCGTCGATGTGTATGCCCTTATTGGGATCGCTGAAATGGGGGCGAGCGGCGAGAGCGAGGTGCGATTCGGTGAGCATGGGCACGGTGGCCAGTGCCGAGGCGCCCGCGGCAAAGCGGAAGAACGAACGGCGGGAAAGGCCGCTACAGGCTACAGGATCCATAGGTGGCTGCATACACGAAACTCCTCCGGAGTTGGATGGGCTGGCAGAAGATAGCTGGGACAGCGCGTGGGTTGCGACAGGCTGAGCCGCTCAGAAGTTGACGGTCGGGGACGAAGGATCCCATACCTCAAGGTATCGCTCCCGAGCTGCCAAGACAAGGGCAAAAGGCCTTCTTTATACCATCCTCATGCGTTTCTTCGAGCCGACTTCTGTTAGGATTCGGCTCAGCGCGAGGGGCGCAGCCGGTCCGCGGAAAGGGCTCCAAGCCCAGCCTTTGTGGTTAGATCAAAGCAAACCTTCTTTCGGCCCGAATGGAGCGGACGCGCGGGCAGCAACGAGAGGAGGCCGCCGTGCCCGACGAACTTTCAGAACCTCGCCTCGCGCTCCCCGAGCGCCCCAATCTTCGCCACCTGAGAGACCAGGCCAGGGCTTGGTTGAAGGCCGGCGAAGCCTCATCGCTGACAGACGCGCAGTTTCGGCTGGCCCGCAGTTATGGGTTTGCAAGCTGGCCAACGCTGAAACGCCACGTGGACTCCCTGGAGCAGGTCGGCCGCCTGAAGCACGCCATTGACAGCAACGATCTGGAGACCGTGAAGGCGCTGATGACGCGCGAGCCATCTTTGCACGGCGCGGGGATGGGTTATGCCAACAACGGGCCGCTGACCTGGGTGGCGGAGTGCCGTGTGCCGTGGGAACCTCCCAGTGCAACGCGGCTGGCCATGGCGGAGTGGATGATCGATCACGGATCGGACGTGCACCAGGGCGGGGACGGTCCACTCATGCGGGCCGCGCTCGTGGACCATCGCATTCCGATGATGGAGTTGCTGGTGGCCAATGGAGCGGACGTCAATGCGGAGTGGGCCGGGCACTTTCCGATTATCTTTGCGCCTTGCGAGACGGTGAGCCCGGGGGCGCTGAGGTGGCTGATCAATCATGGAGCAGACCCGATGTGCGGCGGCCGTCAAGTGCGCGGCACGGCGCTCGACTACGTGATCGGCACCTATTCGCGGTCGGCGCAACTGGCGGAGTGCATCGACATCCTGCTGGAGGCAGGATGCACAACGCGGCGGGGCGTACCCGCGGTGCTGGAGATTTTGCGGGGACGGATGGACCGGCTAGCCGAGCTGCTGGATGCGGATCCGGGACTGGTGAGTAGACGCTTTCCAGAGCTGGACTTCGGCAACAGCGGGTCCCGGCGGCTGACGCTGCAGGGCGGGACTTTACTGCACGTTGCTGCGGAGTATGGCAGCGTGGCAGCAGCCCAACTGCTGCTGGCGCGCGGCGCGAATGTGAATGGGCGCGCCGAGATCGACGCGGAGGGGGTGGGTGGGCAGGCACCCATCTTTCATGCGGTCTCGCAGTTCGCGGACTGGGGATTGTCAGTGGTGCGCTGCCTGGTAGAGGCGGGAGCGGACCTGTCGATGCGCGCGCGGGTGCCGGGCCACTACGAGCGCCCGGAGGAGTTTCTGGAGTGCACGGCGCTCGGGTATGCGCGCAGGTTTCCGGGAAACGAGAATGCGACGGTCGAGTATCTGCTGAGTTGCGGGGCAGCGGAATGAAGTCCCGGCCAAAAATGATGTAGCGCGACGTAGGCGGGAGGGTGTTACACTGCGTCGGGTAAACGCTTTCCGGCCCCGGAGAGGACTTAATTGCCTCCCCCGCCAGGACAGATTTGAGACGGCAATTGGAGCGGCTTGAGCGGCGCGGGCAAGCCGCTTGACAACCACGGGAGTAAACCCATTTACTTGTGGGCGAACGTCCCACATCATCGCAGGCGCACCACCCATACCACCTCAGGTGACTCATGTTCGGATTGGTCCCAACCTCCCTAGCCGCCGTTTCGCCTTCCTCGGTCGCGTCGCTGCTCGCCCTCAGCGCGCCGTCGCTGGCGCATCTGAATGGCCTCGATATCGCCGTCATCGCCATCTACTTCGTGATGGTGATCTGGATCGGCTTCTATCTGAAGGGGCAGGCCAATACCAGCGAAGAATTCTTCATGGCCGGACGCGAGATGACCGCGTGGATCGCGGGTCTGAGCTTTGTCTCGGCCAACCTGGGCTCGCTGGAACTGATGGGCTGGGCGGGTTCGGCGTATCAGTACGGCATCCTGGCGGCGCACTGGTACTGGATTGGCGCCATTCCCGCCATGCTGTTTCCTGGGCATGGTGATGATGCCGTTCTACTACGTGTGCAAGACGCACTCGGTGCCGGGGTATTTGAAGCTGCGCTACGGGCAGGGATCGAGCATCGTGGCGGCGTTCTCCTTCGCGTTCATGACGGTGCTGATGAGCGGCGTGAACATGTTCGCCATGGCGGAAGTGATGAAGGTGGTGCTGGGCTGGGACCTGAACTTCTCCATCATTGTCTCGTCGCTCGCCGTGGCCGCGTATGTGGCGCTGGGCGGACTGCGCTCGGCCATCTTCAACGAAGTGCTGCAGTTCGTGCTGATCTGGGGCGGCGCGCTGCTGGTGCCGATCCTCGGCCTGATCGAGGCGCGGCGGCTGGAGCGGATTCAAGGCGCAAGCTCGCGCACAACATCGCCACCGGCGCCATCGCGCCCGGCGATTACACGCACATGTGGCGCAGCATGGGCCACTTTGCCGATAACCCCATGGGCATTCACTGGACGGGCATCGTCTTCGGGCTGGGATTTGCGATCAGCTTCGGCTACTGGACCACGGACTTCCTGGTGGTGCAGCGCGTGCTGGCGGCCAACAGTCTGCGCTCCGCGCGCATGGCTCCGGTGATCGGCTCGTTCTTCAAGATGGCGGTTCCGTTCATCGTGATTCTGCCCGGCCTGCTGGGCCTGGTGGTGCTGCAGAACCCCGACGGCAGCCTGATGCACCTGGTGGGCGAGAACGTGGTGAGCGCACCTCAATCCTGCACAGCTATAACGAAGTGCTGCCGCTGATGCTGGTGCGCTACTGCGGCCCGGGCCTGCTGGGCCTGGGCATCACGGCGCTGATTGCCGGATTCATGAGCGGCATGGCGGGCAACGTGAGCGCCTTCTCGGCGGTGTGGACCTACGACATCTATCAGCCGCTGATCAACAAGAAGGCCAAGGACGAGCATTATGTCGCGGTCGGGCGCTGGGCGACCATTCTCGGCGTGGTCATCTCGATCGGCGCCGCGTACCTGGTGATGAACGCGGCCGGGCATCATGGATTATGTGCAGGCGCTGTTCAGCTTCTTCATCTCGCCGCTGCTGGGCGTGGTGCTGATGGGCATGTTCTGGAAGCGGGCCACCAAGGCGGGCGGTTTCTGGGGATTGCTGATCGGCACGCTGACCTCGATCGCGTTGTGGGCGTGGGTCAAGGTTGATCCTTCGGCGCTGCGCTACGTGGCGCTTTCGCCGGATGCCAAGGACATGGCGGAGAACATGTACCGCGCCTTGTGGTCGGTGATTGTCTCCGGGCTGGTGACGTTTGTGGTCAGCATGTTTACCAAGCCGCGGCCGCTGTCGGAACTGAGCGGCGTGGTGTATGGCGCAACCAAGCTGCCGGTGGAAGAGCCGGTTCCGTTCTACAAGAACGAGTAGTTCTGGATGGTGATCGCGATCGTCGTCTTCCTTGGGCTCAACATTTACTTCTGGTAACGGAGAGCGCGCGTGCATTCAGGGCATATCTCGATCTGGTTTTTCATCGGAGTTCTGCTCACGATCTATGGAGCGATGATCCTGGGCTACGGGCTGTGTGAACTGGCGACGGGGCATCTGGCCAATGTGATTCTGGCCAATCTGCATGCGCCGGTCTGGTGGGGCGGCTTGATGCTGGCGCTGGGCCTTTTTTATGCGCTGCGGTTTCGCCCGGGTCATAACAGTTAATCTGAAACTGCTGAACGAAGGAGTTGAAAAATGGCAGCGCAACGAACGATGACGTTTGGAATCGTGGTCGGCAACCGAGGCTTTTTTCCTGATCATCTGGCCAAGACTGGCCGCGAAGAAATCATTCAGGTGCTGGAGGCTGCCGGCGCGAAGGCAATCGTGCTGGGACCCGAGGATTCGAAGTACGGCGCGGTGGAAACGTACGCGGAATCGCAGCGCTGCGCGGAGCTGTTCAAGAAGCACGCCGAAGAGATCGACGGCATCATCGTGACGCTGCCGAACTTTGGCGAAGAGCGCGGCATCGTCGATGCGATCCGGCTGTCGGGGCTGAAGGTGCCGGTGCTGGTGCAGGCCACGCCCGACCGCTCCGATACCATGACCATCGCGACACGGCGCGACAGCTTCTGCGGCAAGATGAGCGCCTGCAACAACATGATGCAGTACGGCATCAAGTACTCGCTGACCACGCTGCACACGGAGACGGTGACTTCACCGGAGTTCAAGGCCGATCTGGAGTGGTTTTCGGCGGTCTGCCGCATTGTGAAGGGGCTCAAGAATCTCAAGATCGGCGCCATTGGCGCGCGGCCCGCGGCGTTCAACACGGTGCGCTATTCGGAGCGCATTCTTGAAACCAGCGGCATCTCGGTCGAGCCCATCGATCTGTCGGAGATCTTCGGACGCATCAACGCGATGAAGGACAACGACGATGCGGCGCAGGGCAAGCTGGCGGCCATCAAGAGCTATGTGACCACATCAGGCATTCCCGAGGCGGCGCTGCTGAAGATGGCCAAGCTGGGCGCGGTGATCGAGAGCTGGATGAAGCAGACCCACTGCACCATCAGCGCGGTGCAGTGCTGGACTTCGATGGAGGAATTCTTCGGCGTGGTGCCGTGCACGATCATGAGCATGATGAGCAACAACCTCATCCCCTCGGCCTGCGAAGTGGATGTGCCGGGCATGCTGAGCATGTACATGCTGGCCCTGGCCAGCCAGACCCCCTCGGCGCTGCTCGACTGGAACAACAACTACGGCGCCGATCCGAACAAGTGCGTGTGCTTCCACTGCTCCAATCTGCCCAAGCACTTCTTCAACGAAGTGAAGATGGACTTCCAGGAGATCATCGCGGGCACGGTGGGCAAGGAGAACACCTTTGGCACCTGCGTGGGCAAGGTGAAGGCCGGCGCGATGAGCTATGCGCGCTACTCCACCGACGATCGCCGCGGCGTGATTCGCGGATATACGGGGCCGGGACGATTTACCGACGATCCGCTGGACACCTTTGGCGGCGCGGGCGTGGCGGAGATTCCGCATCTGCAGAAGCTGCTGAAGTACATCTGCCGCGAAGGGTTTGAACATCACGTGGCGGCCAACTTCAGCGATGTGTCGAAGGCCGTGCACGAGGCGGCGGTGCGCTATCTCGGATGGGAGAGCCATTACCATCCGGAACTCGACGATTGAGCCGGTGACCGAAATCGGGGGCGTTGACGAGACCGTCAACGCCCTTTCTACATATGCGGAAATCAAGTGAGGATCGCCTGCTATGAGAAAGAGAATCGCGAAGGCCTTGATTGTGAATGGCGAGACGCTGGTAACGGAGGCCGCGTGGAATGCGGAGCTCGAAGCCAAGCACGAGAAGCTGGTGGAGTGGCTGCATGCGCAGCGTCTGGCCGGCGTGCTGATCCGCCGCAACGAAAATGTGGCGTGGCTTACGGGCGGCGCGGTGGAGTTGCGGGTCCTGACGCCGGGCGAGACAGGCGTGGCTTCGCTGCTGGTGACTGCTGACGGGAAGCGCTACTACTTCACTACGGAGAATGAAGCGCCGCGACTGCACGACGAGGAATTTGGCGCGCTGGATTTTGAGCCGGTGCTGTTTCCCTGGTATGCGGACGAGACGGCGGCGGCGGCCGCGAGGCTTGCCGGCGGCCCGCTCGGCTCGGACACGCCCGGCTGCGGGTATGACGCTGGTGAATCTGTATCCGCTGCGCGCAGGCGCTGAGCGAGACGGAGATTGCGCGCTATCGCTGGCTGGGGCGCGAGACGGCGGATGCCACGGTCGAGTCGCTGCACGAGGTCGAGCCGGGGTTGAGCGAATACGACATGGAGGCCATCACGGCGGCCAACCTGCTGCGGCGCGGCATTCTGCCGTCGGTGTATCTCTATGCCGTCGACGAGCGCATCTACAAGTACAAGCATGCCGTGGCGCGCGGCAAGCGGCTGAAGCAATACGGGATGCTGAATCTCTGTTCGCGCAAGTGGGGGCTGGCGATTTCCATCACGCGGTTTGTTCACTTTGGCGAGTTGCCCGCGGATCTGGCGGCGCGGTTCAAGTCCGCGGCGCAGGTGAATGCGGCGCTGCTCGATGCATCGCGACCGGGAGCGACCTCGGCTGAGTTGTTTCGCGTGGCGCAGGATGCGTATGCGGCGGAGGGTTTCCCCGGAGAAGAGAAGTTTCATCACCAGGGCGGACCGACAGGCTACGGCGAACGCGAGTGGGTGGCTACGCCCAACGGCACGGAAGTTGTAGTGAACAACCAGGCGTTTGCCTGGAATCCCAGTATTCGCGGGGGCAAGGCAGAGGATACGGTGATCCTGCACGATGGAGTCATCGAGTGGCTGACAGCGACGCCGGAACTGCCGGTGATTGAGGGAGTGGCAAACGGGACGGTCTATACGGCGGCCGGTGTGCTGGTGAAGTGAAGAGTGGCGGCAAAGATGCGTGAACAGGAGTGCAGACCGTCCGGGCGGCCTATCCCGGAGACTTCATTACCGTTGTGACTGCGCAGTCTTGGGCTCCAGCGTCACTCGCGCCGTAAGACCACCAGCGCAGCCCACAGCATATCGGCTCCGAGCAGATGAACGATCTGCAGCCAGATGGGCGCGAGCAGCACGACATCGAGAACGCCGAGCAGATACTGTGCGGCCAGCAGGATCAGGACCAGCGCGGACAGGCCGCGATTGTCCCACTGCGATTTGCCCCGCGCCGCGCGTACCAGAAGCCAGATGAGGAAGATGCTGGCGAAGAAGGCGATGGTGGGATGAGTCCAGCGCCAGCGCACCAGCCATCCACTGGTGGCAGAAAAGTCCTGCGCCAGCGCTGCGCCCAGCGACGTTGCCGGGAAGAGCGTGTCGCCAAGCGCGGCCAGCGATCCGGTGACCCCGACGACAAGCACGACAACGACGGAAGCGATCGCGCCGAACGGGGCCACCAGATGAATGGTGTCTCGCGTGTAACCGGTGCGGCGGCTGAGCAGGTGCGCGGTGAGCGCGAGGGCGGCCAGCAGAAGCAGCGTATTGGTGAGGTGCAGGGCAAGGTAAGGCGCGCGCAGTGGCGACTGGCTCTGCGCGGTGAGGCCGAGCTTGACCAGCAGGGCGCCGAGGATGGCTTCGATGAGGGTGAAGGCGACTACGGCGACGGAGGCAGCGCGGGCCAGATGTCCGCGCACAGTGCCGGCAAAGGTCCATACCAGCAGGCCAACGGCAGAGAAGAACGACAGGCCACTGGTGATGCGATGCGTGAACTCGATCATGGTGTCCACGCGCGGCGAGTGCTGCATGACGGTGCCGTTGCACAGCGGCCAGTGGTCGCCGCAGCCCGCGCCTGAACCGGTAGCGCGCACCAGCGTGCCCCAGAGGATTACGGCAATGAAATAGGCCAGCACTCCCCAGGCGAAGCGGCGCAGCGCAGGCGATGGATAGCTGGGTGTGCGCACGGGAACAGCGGCGAGAGACATGAAAGAAGGCTCCGTATCGAACCTTTTAGTGTAGAACAACCAGCGAAGACGCCATGGTATATGCATGCCATTCCAGCAGATCAGTCTCCCAGCAGGCGCACCACGTGATTCACGATGATCAGGTCTTCGGCGGGCGGAATCACGCGGACCGTCACGGGTGAGTCCTGGGCCGAGATGACAGCTTCGCCGCGGACGTTGTTGCGCGCCGGATCAAGCACGATACCGAGAGCTCCGAGGCCGGCGCAGATCTCCGCGCGGGAGGCGATGTCGTTCTCGCCGATGCCGCCGGTGAAGACGAGCATGTCAAGGCCGCCGAGTTCGGCGAAGTAGCTGCCGATCCACTTGGCGATGGTCCAGGTGAACTTGTCGACGGCGAGACGCGCCTTGGCGTTGCCGGCCTTGATGGCATCGCGCAGGTCGCGCATGTCGTTGGAGAGCTCGCTGACGCCCAGCAGGCCGGCCTTTTTGGCTGGCGACCGTTTCTAATTGATCGGCTGCGGCGGAAGCGCTCTCCGTCTTTTCGGCGATCTTGCGCAGAATGAAAAGCAGGACGCCGGGATCGATGTCGCCGGTGCGGGTGCCGCTGATGATGCCGCCCGTGGGAGTGAGTCCCATGGAGGTATCGAGACACTGGCCGTTGCGAATCGCGGAGATGGAGGCGCCGTTGCCGAGGTGGGCGACGATGAGCTTCTCGGGCACGTTGGGTTGCAACTGATAGACGATCGATTCGTAGGAGATGCCGTGTGCCCCATAGCGGCGCACCCCCATGTTGGCGTACTCGGCGGGGATAGGCATGTGCGTGACGACTTCCGGCATGGTGCGATGGAAGTACGTATCGAGAATGACGAAGTTGGGAATGCCGGGAAACAGCCGCAGCGCCTCGCGCATGATGTAGATGGCGATGGGCGTATGCAAGGGCGCGAAGGCCGTGTAGCTCTCCATCTCATCGATCAACTCAGGTGTGATGCGCTGGTTTTCCTGGACCGTCGGGCCGCCCGAAACCATGCGATGGCCGATGGCCGCCGGGGCAGGGAAGTCGCCGGAGTGAAGCGCGTCGGCCACCAGGGCGAAGGCGACGGCGCGGGTGGGCAGAGCGGGCGTCTGGTCGACCAGTTTTTTCCCGCTGGCGTCCTTGATCCAGAACTTGCCCAGATCGGTGCCGATGCCGTCGACCGCGCCCTCGTGGAGCTTGGTGCGCTGGCCGTTGGACGCTTCGTAGACGGAGAACTTGATGGAGGACGAACCGCTGTTCAGGACAAGTACAGGCAAGGATGACATGCGTAAAAGGGCCTCGTGCTGGGTGCTGGACAAATGCAGCAAGTTAGCGGGTCAGGGGGATATTCCGCCCGGCGGAATATCCCCGGTTAGCAAGTCAGCTCTGCGGCCAGAGCCAGTTACGAATCTCGGGCAGATCGTCGCCATTCTCGGCGACGTAAAGGCGGTGGCGCTGGATAGCTTCGGAATACCACTGGCGCGCCTCTTCGTGCCGGGATGCAAGCCGCGGCACGCGCAGGATGGCATCGAGCGTCAGCTGGAAGCGATCGATGTTGTTGAGCACGCACATGTCGAAGGGCGTGGTGGTTGTGCCCTCTTCCTTGTAGCCGCGCACGTGGATGTTGTCGTGGTTATGACGGCGGTAGGTGAGACGGTGGATCACCCAGGGATAGCCGTGGAAGGCGAAGATCACGGGCTTGTCGCGGGTGAAGAGAAGATCGAAATCCTCGTCGGGCAGACCGTGGGGATGTTCAGATTGCGGCTGCAGCGCCATCAGGTCGACGACGTTGACCACGCGAATACGCAGGTCGGGAACCTTGGTGCGGAGGATGCTGACCGCGGCCAGGGCTTCGAGCGTGGGAACATCGCCGCAGCACGCCATGACTACATCGGGCTCGCCGTCGTCGGAGGCCCATTTCCAGATGCCGGCACCGGTCATGCAGTGGGTGATGGCTTCATCCATGCTCATCCACTGCGGAGCGGGCTGTTTGCCGGCGACGATCAGGTTGATGTAGTTGCGGCTGCGCAGGCAGTGGTCGGCAACGGAGAGCAGGCTGTTGGCGTCGGGGGGCAGATAGATGCGCACGACGTCGGCCTTCTTGTTGAGCAGGTGATCGATGAAGCCCGGGTCCTGGTGGCTGAAGCCGTTGTGATCCTGCCGCCAGACCAGCGAGGTGAGCAGGTAGTTGAGCGAGGCGATGGGCTTGCGCCAGGGGATGTTGCGCGTCACTTTGAGCCACTTGGCGTGCTGATTCACCATCGAGTCGACGATGTGGATGAAGGCCTCGTAGCAGGAGAAGAAGCCGTGACGGCCGGTGAGCAGGTAGCCTTCGAGCCAGCCCTGGCACATGTGCTCGCTGAGGACCTCCATCACGTGGCCGGTCTGGGAGAGGTTTTCGTCAACAGCAAGAACTTCGGACATCCAGGTCTTGCCCGTGCCCAGGATGACTTCGTCGATGCGATTGGAGGCGGTTTCGTCGGGGCCGAAGACGCGGAAGTTCTTCTGCTCCTTGCTGGCCTGCATGACGGCGTGTAGCAGGTGACCGAGAACGCGGGTCGATTCCGCCACGGTCTGGCCACGGCCTTCGATGGTGACGGCAAAGTCGCGGAAGTTGGGCACGCGCAGCGGCTCTAGGAGCAGGCCGCCATTGGCGTGGGCGTTCATGCCCATGCGGCGCCGGCCTTTCGGGGCAAGCACGGCCAGATCTTCGCGGAACGCGCCCTTGGCATCGAAGAGCTCTTCGGGCTTGTAGCTGCGCATCCAGTCTTCGAGGAGGCGCAGGTGATCGGGCTTCTCGCGCAGTTCACTGAAAGGAACCTGGTGGGAGCGCCAGGTGTTCTCGACCGGCTTGCCGTCGACGAACTTGGGGCCGGTCCAGCCTTTCGGCGTGCGCAGGATGAGCATGGGCCAGCGGGGGCGCTCGGTCGAGCCTTCTTCTCGCGCGGCTCGCTGAATTGCAGCGATACGATCGAGCATGGTATCGAAGATGGCGGCGGCCTCCTGCTGCATGACGTCGGGACGGTCGCCGGCGAGCGTGAAAGGCTCGTAGCCGTATCCGCGCATCAGTTCTTCGAGCTCGTGGTGAGGAATGCGCGCCAGGATTGTGGGGTTGGCGATCTTGTAGCCGTTCAGGTGAAGGATGGGGAGCACGGCGCCGTCGGTGGCAGGGTTGAGAAACTTGTTGGAGTGCCAGCTGGTGGCGAGGGGACCGGTCTCGGCCTCGCCGTCGCCGACCACGCAGGCGACGATGAGGTCGGGGTTGTCGAAGGCGGCGCCATAGGCATGGACGAGAGAGTAGCCCAGCTCGCCGCCTTCGTGAATCGAGCCGGGCGTTTCGGGCGCGACGTGGCTGGGAATCCCGTAGGGCCAGCTGAACTGGCGGAAGAGGCGCTTGATGCCGTCGCTGTTCTGTTCAATATGGGGATAGATCTCGGTGTAGGAGCCTTCGAGATAGGTATTGGCTACCAGTCCCGGGCCGCCGTGTCCGGGGCCGATGATGTAAATCATGTTCAGGTTACGAGTGCGGATGAGCCGGTTCCACTGCACGTAGAGGAAGTTGAGTCCGGGGGTGGTTCCCCAGTGGCCCAGGAGGCGCGGCTTTACGTCGTCGAGGGTCAGCGGGCGTTCAAGAAGCGGGTTGTCCTTCAAGTAGATTTGGCCGACAGACAGGTAGTTGGCCGCGCGCCAGTAGGCGTTCATGCGCTCGACTTCGTCGGGGGTGAGTGGACCGTTGGGAGCGGGTTCGGTCCCGGTCACTTCGATTGCAGTTGCATCGCTCATGATTTACCTCCATGGGAAACCGCATGACTCTTCAGCGTAGCAGCGGCAGCGCACACGCTTGAGTGATTGATGTCACAGGGAGGAATCGCGGCGGCGTGGATTTGCGCTCCTGGGCAGTTCTGCTGTGAATTTGGGGTTAAATCTTGTGATGCCCGGCATTGACAGGCACTTATCGTGCGAGCTTCAATAATTTGCTGCCTAAACCTGTCGCGCCAAAGGGTATGGGGAAGGTCGTAGAAAGATGAACTCACTGCTGTGGGGCATGCAGGCATTGCTGGCGGCCATATTTCTCTTCACTGCGGCCGGCAAGCTCTTCGATTACAAGCAACTTGCGCGGGTGATGGAGGCGCGCTCCCAAGGGCGTCCGATCGGTATGTCCCGGGCTCAGGCCGCGGCCGTTGGCCTCGCGGAGATTGCGGGCGCGGTAGCCGTTCTCACCCCCGGCCATGTCGACCCTCTGCACAGAGTGGTTATCTGCGCGGCAGCGTGGCTGGCGCTGATCATGGTGGCAGCCGGCATCTACCACCTGCGGCGCGAGGAATCGGCCGTGCCCAACGTCGTTCTTTTTCTTCTGGCGCTGTTTGTGATCGTGGGGCGCTGGCCGCGCTGACTGCGGGCTTAGAAGTAGCGTTTGAGCTTGAGGATCCGCGATTCGAACCCGTACCAGAGCAGGGCGGCGGCCGCGGTCGCGACCGCCAGGCGGAAGGCCACGACGGCGAGATTTCCCCGGATCCCGTAGGGGTCCATACGCAAGTCGAACCAGCCAAAATAGATGAAAACCATGATGTGAGTCATGTAGAGGCCGTAGCTGATGCGGCCGTAGAAGGCCAGCGGGCCGCGACAGAGCAAGGCGTTGAGGGGCTTGCGGGCGCCACTCCACCGGCTGGGCAACGAAGACTTGTCTCCCTCCGGCACGCCGGAGGTTGAAGCAATCGCGGCCAGGACTGTTCCGCCGAAGCCGGTGCTGAGCGCCGAATCGAGAAATGCGGTGCCCCCGGCTACCGTGGCAGCGGCGGCGAAACCGCAGACCATTCCCGCGAGTCCCAGCAGCAGCCAGGTGCGGCGACTGAGCTTGAGCGAATACAGGCCCAGCGCGAGCAGGCTGCCCATGGCGATTCCATCGAGATGGGTGAGGGTGTGCGTTGGCGTGATCCAGGCGAAGTGGCTTCTGCGGAACAGCGGGGAGAGGACCAGCGCCGCGACGAGAACCGCGGCCAGCGTCCAGGGTCGGCGGAGTATGCGCACCACGGGGGCCCAGAGGAAGTAGTACTGCTCTTCGATGGCCAGAGACCAGGTGGGGCTGATGGCCGGTGGCAGCGCGAGGTGAAAGAGATTTTGCAGGAAGAGAAGGTAGGCCCACCAGGGCGCAGTCCGGATGGCGGCAAGGATGGGAAGGCCGATAAACCACGGGGCATTGAGGTAGCAGACGATCAGCACCAGCACGTATACAGGCCAGATGCGGAGGGCGCGGCGGCCGTAGAAATTACGGAAATACTTCGGACTCGTTTGGGACTCGAAGAGAATCGAAGTGATGAGAAACCCGGAGAGAACGAAGAAGAGATTGACCCCGGCCCATCCCCACTGGGCAGGCGCGTAGAGGGGCGTGCCGGCAAGGCGCGGACGGCTGTGATAGAGCACGACGGCCAGAACGGCGAGCCCGCGCAGGCCCTGCAGTTCAGGGATGTAGGAGGGCATCCATTTGGGGCGGAGGAGGGGCAAGTTAGGATTGAGCAGGTCAAAGAGTTAGCGAAGAGCCCTGCCGGACCCTTCTGTATGCACGTTAGCGGAGTCGGCAACCGGTTTTAGGGTGCCTGTTCTTTGTTCGGCAGGCTCGCGCCCTACCCCGCCGCCAGTTGTTTTGCTCGTTCCGTGGCCCGCATGACGGCTTTGATCAGCGTCACCCGCAGCCCGCCTTCTTCGAGTTCAAGGATGCCATCGATGGTGCAGCCGGCGGGAGTCGTCACGGCGTCCTTCAAGAGCGCGGGATGGTATCCGGTCTCCAAGACCATCTTGGCGGCGCCATAAGTTGTCTGCGCGGCAAGCTGGGTTGCGGTATCGCGCGGCAGGCCCACTTTGACGCCGGCCTCAGCCAGCGCCTCGATGATGATGTAGATGTAGGCGGGGCCGGAGGCGGAGAGGCCGGTGACCGCGTCCATGTGCTTTTCGTCGACGACCACGGTGCGGCCGACGGTTTCAAAGATGCGCTGGGCCAGTTCCATCTGTGCGGGGCTGACAAAGCGGCCGCGGCACAGACCGGCGGCGCCGGCGCCTAGAGCGGACGGCGTGTTGGGCATGGCCCGGATGACGGCGATCTCCATGCCCGCGGCTTCTTCGATGGAGCGGGTCTTGACCGACGCCGCGAACGACACCAGCGTCTTCTGCGGCGTAAGCGCAGGGCGGATCTGCTCGATCAGTTCCGGAACCTGAAAGGGCTTGACGCCGAGCAGGATCAGGTCGGACTGGCGCGCGGCTTCGAGGTTGTCGGTGCTCACATCGACGCCCCACTGGGTGCTCAGGGCGATGGCGCGCTCGGCGTGGGCGACGGTGGCGTGAATCTGGTCGGGGGCAAACAGGTTCTGCTTGAGAAACGCCTGCAAGAGGATGCCGCCCATTTTTCCTGCGCCGAGGACGGCAACGCGCACGCGAGGTAACTGCGCGGGTACATCAGTGGCTTCAACAGCTATCTCCGCCATTTTTTCCTTAAGTACGAATGGGAGTTGTGGTGCTGCTCCTAAGGATACGCGCTTCGTTTCAGAGCAGCTACAGGCTCATGCGCGTCGATTCGCTTTAGCGCTCTCGCGTTCTCTCCTCGGCGCCGGAGGGCGGCATGTGCAGGAACTCGATCCGGTTGCGCCCATTCTGCTTGGCCTGGTACATGGCGCGGTCGGCGGTTTCGAGCAGCAGAGCCGCCGATCCGGTGCGGGGAGGTTCCCGCGTGGCCACACCGATGCTGACAGTAAGGGGATAGGGCAAGACCACGCCCGGTTCCGCTCCATCGAGAAGTGCCCTCATATGCAGGGCAACATTGCGTGCTCCTTCTGAACCGGTCTCGGGCAGCAGTGCGACGAACTCTTCGCCGCCGTACCGGGCGAGCAGGTCGCCGGGTCGGCTCACGGCCCTGCGCAGAGCCTGGGCGACCTGGGCAAGGCATTCATCGCCTGCCTGGTGACCCAGGGTGTCATTCAGTTTCTTGAAATGATCGATATCGATGAGCAGCAGCGAAAGTGGAGCTCTGCGATCGGTGCGAGCGCTGCCACTCGATCTCGAACCGCTGGTCAAAGCAGCGACGGTTGGCTATACCGGTGAGTCCATCCTGGAGGGCGAGGTCGGTCAGGCGCTGCATGGCTTCTTCGAGAGACTGCTGGGCCTGAAGATAGCGGCTTTGCAGCATCGCGGAGCGTACCCCGTACAGAGCGAAGGCGCCAAGGACGGCGACGACGCTGGTCTGAAGATGCTGCGGGGCGATTACGGAACTGAGAGCGACGATCGCCGTGCCAAAGGCAAGGGGCCGGGCATTGTCGATGAAGAGGGCGAGGGGCTTTCGGATGCCGGGCTCGGAACTCCTCCCTTGGGGGAACGACGCCATAGCGCCCGCGAACACCAGAAGCACAAACGGTAAATCGACCAGAACGTCGAGCAGGCCGGCGTCGGTTTGAACGACAACGATGTGGTTGTAAACGGCAGCGGAGATGCCGTAGGCCCAGAGAAAGCCGGCGAGGACCTGGAAAAAGCGCCGCTCCGGGGTGTCTTTGACACTTACCAGCAGGCGTGCGGTCGCAAATACGGCCAAGATCAGGTTTTCACTGTCGTAGATCCAGATGAGGCGTGCGACGCTCAGAGGCTTGAGCGGCTCGCCGGAAAAGGGCAGGACCTCAAAAATGGCAATGTAGGCCAGGTATCCGGCGGCGACAGCCTGGATCCCATCCAGCCAGAAGAAGGGCCGGATGAGGCCCTCCTCATCGGAGGAGGCAATGGCGAGAAGGATGGGAACGCCGTAGAAAAAGTAAAAGAAGTCATCAACGGTGGCCGATTGAGGAGAGGCGTGTTGAAAGAAGTGGGCATGGGCCGCCATCACGGTGGCAGCCAGCCACAGCAGCAGGCCGGCGGAAAAGAGAGTCCAGCTTCGCCGCATGCCTGGTGCGCAGCGCACGGAACGGCGGCAGCAGACGAGGAGGGCCGCCGTCGAGACGAAGGTGAAAAAGAAGTACGAAATGGACTCGGACGCGGCAGGAAAGGCCGCGTTGAGAGTGAAGTGCAGGCAGAGTACGGCCACGGCCAAAAACAGCCCCACTCCTGGCGTCAAGCGGTACTTCGCCACATCTTTCCTCCGCGCGAGCGTCGACAAGGTGATTTGCAGTTTCGCCGAATCTGTCTATTTTTCGAGAAAGTCGGACCGATGTGCAAACGAAGAACTGCATTGGCAATAGATGGCCTGTTACTTCTGAGATGCGATCCAGGCATCGATGTGCTGGTCGAGGATATCGAGCGGCAGAGCGCCGGAGTCGATGACCTGATCGTGGAAGGCGCGGATGTCGAACTTGGCGCCCAGAGCTTTTTGGGCACGGTCGCGCAATTGCAGTATCTTGAGCTGGCCGATTTTGTAGGCGAGCGCCTGGCTGGGCCACGCGATGTAGCGGTCGACCTCGGCCTGCACCTCGGGTTCGGCGATGGACGAGTGGTCGTGGAAGAAGTCCACCATCTGCTGGCGAGTCCAATGCTTGGAGTGGACGCCGGTGTCGACGACGAGGCGGATGGCGCGTTCCTGATCGCCCTCAAGACGCCCGTAGTCGGAGTAGGGATCCTGGTAGAGCCCGATGTCCTTGCCCAGCCGCTCAGCGTAGAGGGCCCAGCCTTCGATAAAGGCGGTAAAAGACTCGTACTTGCGGAAATCGGGAATTCCAGTTAGTTCCTGGGAGATGGAGATCTGCATGTGATGGCCGGGGATGCCTTCGTGGTAGGCCGTGCTCTCCACTTCAAACAGGTTGCGGTCGGTGGCGTTATAGGTGTTGATCCGCAGGCGTCCGGGGCGGCTGCCGTCGGGGGTTCCCATCTCGTAATAGGCGGAGGCGGAGGTCTTTTCTAGATAGTCGGGAACCGCCGCCACTTCAAATGGGGCCTTGGGCAGACGGCCGAAGAGCTGCGGCAGCTTGGCCTGCATGGGGGTCAAATAACCACGATAGGCTTCGAGCAGGGCGGCGGCCGAGGCGGGATGCAGCTTGGGGTTGGTCTTGAGGCTGGCGCGAAAGGCCTTGAGGTCGGGGAAGCCCAGCTTCTGTGCGATAGCCAGTTCTTCAGTTTCATTGCGCTTGACCTCATCGAGGCCGATCTGGTGAATCTGGTCGGCGGTCAGATCGGTGGTCGTGGTGCGGCGGATGAGGAACTGATAGTACTTCACGCCATCCTCAAGAGCGGAGATGCCAGGCTCGGCGCGGCCGGCAGGGATATAGCTAACCTCGAGGAAACGGGCGAAGCGAGTGTAAGCGGGCAGCACCTGTTTGGCGAGAACGGTGAGCATCTCCTGCTTGATGCGCTCCTGCTCGGCCGCGGGGACCGTGGCAGGAAACTTCTTCAGGGGCAGGGCGAGGGGTGAGTCTTCAGGCTTCTGCGTCGCCAGTTGCTTCACCTGCTCCAGGGTTTCGACGAGCAGATTTTTCGGTGGAACGCGGTGGTCGTCCATACCGATGGACATGTTGGTAGTGACCTGGTCGAAGGCGTTGGGGAGAGCGCGAAGTCGCGCGATCCAGTCGTCATAATCCTTGACGTTGTCAAAGCTGAGCTGCGCGACCAGTTGCGGGTAGTCGGAATAGATGCCGCCCATCTGGCTGATGGGCATCTCCCACTCTTTGAACTCGGCGGCCTCCTGGTCGTCGGCGATGGAGCGCATCAGGATCTCGCGGCTGTCCTTTTCCTGCTGCGTCATCCCGGTGGGATCGACGGCGGCAAGGCGGAGGAGAATCGCCTGTTCGCGGGCCAGACCCTCGTTGAAGGCTTTCACGGAGAGGTCGCTGATCTTGTCGTTGTAGCGCTTGTCGCCGATGGTGGAGGCGAATTCCGGGGCGTGCTCGAGGCTCTGCTCCCAATATTGCTGGAAGACGGCATTGAGGGCTTTGCGGCGGTCTTCCAAAGAAGCGGCGGGGGCTTGCGCATGGCCGGATGGGACGACGGCGAAGGCAATGGCCGCGAACACTACGGAAAGGAGGGGACGAGTAGGCAACGGAGGATCCTTCAGACAGAAATAGTCTTCCGTCGAGTGTAGAGCACGGCGGGCCCGCGGCGTACCCTGTTCTCGAGCAACGAGTACGGCCGCGAAACCGGGTTTACACCGGCAGCGAGGTTTGTAGAAAGACGAGGACCGAAACGGCAGCTCTTCCAATGCTCAACGTCGACCCGGAGTTCCTGCTCAAGAACTTATGCGGTTAGTGGGCGAGGATGGCATCGTTGCCAACGATCCGGTAGAGTGTGGATCGGCTGATGCCGAGCTGGCGGGCGGCGCGCAGCTTGTTGCCGCGGTTCAGGTCGAGGACGTACTCCACGTGGCGGCGAATGACATCGTCAAGGGCCAGGCTGGCGGAAGAAGTTGGAGCAGAGAGTTGGGGCTCAGCGTCGAGTCCGGGTGTCAGGCCCGGAGCCAGTCCGGGAGTAAGGGGCAGGTCCCCGGGGCGGATCACATCATCAATGGCTTCGAGCAGTGCGGCCTCGAGGACGCTGGCCAGCTCGCGGACGTTGCCGGGCCAGTTGTGCTGGAGCAGCCGTCCCAGGGTACTGGGCCCGAGAGTCATAGGCCGGTGCTGATAGCGAGTACAGATGCGGTCGAGAAGTGCTTGCGAGAGAGGGCCGATGTCCTCTTTGCGCGCTCGCAGCGGAGGAACGGCAAAGCGGACCGCGGTGAGTCGAAACGCGAGGTCCGGCAGCATCTGTCCCTGACCGGCCATTTGGCGGAGAGACACCTGGGAGGAAGCGACCAGCATGACACGGGCGGGCTGCCGGTCCTGCAGGCTTTTGAGAATGCCGAGCAGCAGGCCTTGTCCTGGAGGGGCCAGCAAGTCAACCCGATCCAGGTAGGTAAAGCCGGAGAGGGTTGCCAGGTCACCGTCGGACAGCAGCCATTCGCGCGCGTCGCAGCGATGGAAGCCGGAGGCCGCAAACGCGGAGCGGCTGAGCAGATATCGGGCGATGGTTTGTTTGCCGCTGCCGCTCTCCCCTTCAATGGACGCCACCTGAACGTGGGGAGCGGCCATCTGCGCCTGCAGCAGGAGCTTGCGCCACACGGTACTGACGCCGGCGAACTGGAAGGCGATGGGGCCGTCGATTTGTGCCAACTTCGTCCCTGCGACGGACCGCTGCGACTGAAATGGAACAGTGTTCTGCATCGCCTTTAACCTGCCTCGCCTTCCTGGCCTGTTCAAACCACGCGGCCAACAGGATCTTCATCGGCGAGGGACGGGAAAACTTGAAGCGGAGAGATAGGCATCTCTCCGCCCGAAGGTCGAGGCAAAAGCAGGAATTGTTGGTCTGGAATCAGGCCTTGCGAAAGCGCTTGGAGGGCTCGTCGGAGAAGATCTGACCGTCGCGGATATGCACCACGCGGTGCGCGTAGTCAGCGATATCAGGCTCGTGGGTCACGAGAACGATGGTGTTGCCGCGGGCGTGCAGGGTGTCGAACAGGGCCATGATCTCAACTCCGGTCTTGGAGTCGAGATTGCCGGTGGGCTCGTCGGCCAGGATGATGGAGGGGTTGTTGACCAGGGCGCGGGCGATGGCGACACGCTGGCGCTGGCCGCCCGACAGCTCGTTGGGCTTGTGATTCATGCGGCTTTCGAGACCCACGTTGGTCAGGGACTCCTTGGCGCGCTCGATACGCGCGGCGGCGGGAGTGCCGTTGTAGATCAGGGGGAGTTCGACATTGTGGAGACTGGTGGCGCGCGCCAGCAGGTTGAACGTCTGGAAGACGAAGCCGATTTCCTTGTTGCGGATGCGCGCGAGCTGGTCGTCGTCCAGTTCACTGACCAACTGGCCGTTGAGCCAGTATTTGCCCTTCGACGGCGTATCGAGGCAGCCGATCAGGTTCATCAGGGTTGACTTGCCCGAGCCGGATGGGCCCATGATGGCGACGTATTCATTGTGCCTGATGCGCAGGTTGACCCCGCGCAGGGCCTGCACCTGCTGTTCCGAGCCCATGTCGTAGGTGCGCCAGAGATCTTCGACGACGATGACGTCGCCGCTGGGCACCGTCTGGGGGAGCGTTACCTCGTCAGTGCTGATGCTGTCCAAAGCCATACCCATACATTCCTCTGCATTCTGCGGTCTGGTTTCGCCTCAGTAGGGCTGAACGCATCGATAGCGCTGAGCCTGGCGCACGCTTCTATACCTTTCGACTCGCGGCAACCCCGTTTATTTGCTTCAGGCGGTCACTTTTTTCCAATCCGCTAGGAATTTCCCGAGGGAGGAAGCACTGGCTTCTCCGTATCGCGCTTGACCAGCGAATTGTCCTTGAGCCCGCGAAGCGTCTTGTAGGGCCCGGTCACGACCTCCGCGCCCTCGCTGAGCCCGGAGAGCACTTCGATGTCGGTGGCGCCCGTAATCCCCGTGGTGACGGGTACAAACTTGGCGCGCAGTTTGCCGTGCGCATCCTTCTGGAGCACGAACACGCCCTGCTGTTCGGGGGCCGGTTTTCCAGGCGGCGTGACGGAGGCAGCTTCGACCTTTCCGGAGTGGGACGGTGCGTCTGGAGAGTGCATGGTCAGAGCCTGGATAGGCAGGGAAACCACACCGGTTTTGTGCGCCGTGGTGATCTTGGCGGTGGTGGAGAGGCCGGGGCGCAGCTCGTCGGAGGGGGCATCGAGCGTTACCACCACTTTGAAATCCTTGGCCTCTTCGGTGCCGGTGGTGGACTGGGAAGTGGCCACGCCGCTGGAGCGCAGAAGTGCCTGGTCGCCCACCAGGGTGACATGGCCTTTAAATACTTTGTTGGGGATAGCGTCCACCGAGACTTCAGCCGGCTGGCCGATCTTCACGTTGACAATGTCCGTTTCGTCCACTTTGACTTCCGCTGTGATCACGCTCATGTCGGCCAGCGTCATCAATGTGGACCCGGCGGTGTTCTGAATACCGGTGACCACGGTCTCGCCTTCCTTGACGGGCATGTTGGTGACGATGCCGTCAAAGGGAGCAATGGCGATCGTTTTGTTCAGCATGTCCTGATTGGCTCTGAGGGTGGCGACCTGGGTGCCGATGTGGCCGCGGGCGGAGTCGGTCTGCGCCTTGGCCTGGTTGAGGCCGGCCTCAGCCTGGGCGACGGAGGCGACGTCGAGGTCGTAAGCGGCCTTCTTGGCGTCGTAGTCTGACTTGGGCTCAATGCCGGCCTTAAACAAGGCCTGCTCGCGATCCCAGTCGAGCTTTTTCTGTTCCAGGTCAGCCTTGGCATGCTCCAGATTGGCTTCAGCCGTCTTTTCGGCTGCGATGTAGGAAGCAATGTCGGTCTTGGCAGCGGATATGGCCGCTTCCTGGCCGGCGACATTGGCGGCCTGCTGAACATTTTCGATCGTGGCGACGATCGCGCCCTTCTTGACCCGATCGCCCTCCTTCACATAAAAGTGGGTGACGCGACCCATTACATTGGCGCCCACGTTCACAATCGTCAGGGGCTTGATCTGCCCGGTGCCGCTCACGATGGTAGCGAGGTCCTGACGCGCGATCTTGGCAGTCATGACCTTGGTATAACCCGACTGCTGCTTGATGACGTAGAAAGTCACAAGGCCGGCAACGACGAGGACAGCGAGAACGATTAAAAGTATCTTCTTCATGAGTGATGCTTGCTCCCAGGTCTCCCCGAATTCAGTTTACGCAAACGCCTGTCTGATGGTTCCATTTGCGGCGAAAATGCTGTTGCCGTGCCCGTTCCGACCTCCCCGATCGAGCAATCCGGAGACTCAGTCGAGCCATTTGCCTGGCTCCGTCGCGAATCGACGCCGGCGGAGTTCGTTGCCGGCCATCAGGGATTCAGCCCCCGATTTTCGACCAGCCACCTCGTTCGTGGTGCGCGAGCAGTCCCTGCCCATGTTTGGATTGGCTGGACGATGAGGTTTGCGGGATTAACCTTCTTTTATGGACGAGCAGCTGCGCTGTCGGGACTCAAAGTGTTTGGCTTCAAGTCTAACCGCTTTTCTGTTTTATGGAAGTGACATTCGCTCACATCCCGAGTCCAAACTGCAGTTACCTCTGCCGGAAGTCTTGCCCGGCGCTCTTCCGGACCGTAGAATAAGGCATCCAGGAGTTTTCACTTCAATGTCGTTCAACCGTCCCATTTTCTTCGCCGCGCTGAGTTGCGGTCTCGTCTTCCTCCCCTCCGCCGGGCTCCGGGCCCAGCAATCCCAAGATGCAGCAGCCAAATCCCAGCAGCCCCAAGGGCAGGATCAGGAAGTCGATCCGCTCAAGCGCGAGCGCTCCGACAAGGAGAAGTTTGCCGCGCAGAAGGCGGTCCGGCAAGAGCTGAAGGGCGCTTACAAAACATGGCTGGAACAGGACGTGGCCTACATCATCTCGGATGATGAACGGAAGGCATTCAAGAACCTAAGCAACGATGAGGAGCGCGAAGCCTTCATCGAGCAGTTCTGGCTGCGCCGCAATCCCAGCCCCGACTCTCCCGACAACGAGTTCCGCGAAGAGCATTATCGCCGCATCGCTTACGCCAACGAGCATTTTGCCGCCGGCAAGCCGGGCTGGAAGACGGACCGGGGCCACGTATACATCTCCTTCGGCAAGCCGGACTCGATTGAGTCGCATCCCTCGGGCGGCGCTTATCAGCGGCCCATGGAAGAGGGCGGCGGCGAGACTTCGACCTTCCCGTTTGAGACGTGGCACTACCGCTATATCGAGGGTATCGGCGAGAACATCGACCTGGAATTCGTGGACACCTGCCAGTGCGGCGACTATCACTTCACCATCGACCGCGGCGAGAAGGACGCCCTGCTCCATGTTCCCGGCGCCGGGCAGACGCAGTGGGAAGAGATGGGGCATGGCCAAGAAGGCCGACCGCTTCAAAGGTGGATTTGAGAACCTGGGAACGGGCCCCTTGTCCTCGTCGGAACAATCGAAGCAGTTTGACCGCATCGAACTGGCGGCCAAGGTTTTCGCTCCGCCGCCGGTCAAGTTCAAGGATCTGGATAACTTTATCTCCGAGCACACCCTGCTGAACGGCCCGGTTTTCCCGTTTGACGTGCGGACGGACTTCATCAAGGTGACCGAGAACACTGTCCTGGTGCCCATCACCCTGCAGATCAAGAACCGCGATGTCACCTTCGTGACCAAGAACGGCGTATCGAAGGGCGTGGTCAACATCCTGGGCAAGGTCACCACCCTGACCCACAAGACGGTGCAGACCTTCGAAGACACCGTTGAGGTGGAGCAACCGGCGGAGCTGCTGGAGAAGTCGCTGGACAAGAAGTCGATCTACTGGAAGGCGCTTCCCGCTGCTGCCTGGCCTCTATCGCCTCGACATCGCCATCAAAGACGTAAACAACCCCGATCATGTCGGCATTTATGGCCGTGGGATCGAGGTGCCGACCTATCACGACGAGAAGCTGGCCACTTCCTCGCTGATTCTCGCCGACCAGATGAACCCGGTGGATTCGCACTCGATCGGCGCCGGCAATTGCGTGATTGGAAACACCAAGATTTGCCCCCGGGTGACCCCAAATCCGGCCACTCCCGTCAGTTTCAAGCGTAGCCAGGCACTCAACTTCTGGATGCAGGTCTACAACCTGGGCATCGATGAAGCCAGCAAAAGTAACCTCGCCACGGTTACCTACCAGATCATCGATACCAGCAATAACGCGGTGGTCTTCGAGAAGCAGTTGGAATCAAAGGACTTGGGTGCCCATAGCGATCAGTTGACGGTGGAAAAATCGCTTCCCATGGCCGGTCTTGCAGCCCGGCAAGTACAAGGTGACGATCAAAATAAATGACACAATCTCAAAACAAGAGATTGCGCAATCGGCGCCTTTTGTCGTGGAATAGTATGCAACCTCCCGCGCACAGGGGTTACCGGACTTCAGATCAGGGAACTCGCGCGGGAATGAGGATTGTCGTATCCAATTTGCCAGGGATGCCGCCGGGTCACACAGATTAGTGATTATGCGCAGGCTCCATCTCGCGTTGTTTGTCGGACTGATCAGCCTGGGGAGCGTCGCCGTCCGTGGTGCGACCCCAGCTTCGGTATCAGGATTGGTGCGTGACTCAGCGGGCGTGCCGCAGATTGGTGCGGTGGTACAGCTGCTGCGGCCCGATATGTCGGTGGTGGCCACGGTCTACACCAGCAGCAAGGGCCATTTTGATTTCGCGACCGTGGTGCCGGGGCATTATGCCGTGAAGGCCATGGGGACGTCTTTCCTGCCGTCGCTGCGCGAGAATGTCCGGGTACGCACCAGTACCGTCGTCAATCTCACGCTCAACACCCTCTACGAAGTAATGCAGTGGCTCCCGGCGGAGCCTCGGTCGGCCAACGAGCAAAAGGATGACTGGGCTTGGACCCTGCGTTCTGCGGCCAACCGTCCCCTGCTGCGCTGGCTCGAAGATGGCCCGCTGGTGGTGGTCTCTGAGAAGGCGGGCGCGACGCCAAAGCTCAAGGCGCGGCTGATGGCGACCGGCCAGGAAGGCACCTTCGGCGAAAACGGGGAACGGATCACGGCGTCGATGGAGAATACCCCCTCGGACAGCCGCGAACTGCTGGCACGGGTCGAATTTGAACCCGGAACCGATGCGGGAATGGAGTCGATGCTGGGTTTTCGCCAGGAACTGGGCTTTGCCGGTTCTGTCCAGTCCGTGGCCGCGGTTGCGATCCATCCCGAGATTGTCGGCGCGGGCGCCGAAGGGCTGGATGAGGCCACCATGCGCACCTGGGAGACGATGAACCTGGGTGATGAGTTTGAGGCAGAAGTGGGGGCTGAGCAGGTGCTGGCTCGCTTTGCCCAGCGCTCTCCAAACACCGTGGCCGCGGTGCTGCCGTTTGTGACGGCGGACTGGAGAGGAGGGGACTCGACAGTTCGCTACCGGATGACCACCATTGTGCCCGGGGTTCAGCAACAGGACAATTCTGCAGCAGGTACGTGGCTGCCGGCAGTTTCCCTTCGGGACGGAAACCTGAAGCTGGAGCATGGGCTGCACCAGGAGATTGGCTGGGAGCGGATGACGGACTCCTCGGATGTGTCGATTCAGGTGTATGCGGACAAGCTGGACAACCCCATGATTGAAGCCATGACGCATTCCGCGGTGGCCGGTGGAGCGGTTGGAGAGGCAGCGCTCCTCGACCCGGCGAGTGGAATCATGCGCGCAGCCGCTCAGGGGTTCTCGACCACCGGATTTGTGGCGACAGCTGCGCACCGTCTGCCGGGCGGAAATACGGTCCGGTTGAGCTATGCCAATGGCGATGCGTTGGTGATGCCGGCATCTCACCGTGCGCTTTTCCTAAACGATGTGGTCGCCTCGGCACACCCGCGGCGCGTCCCGATGTATTCCATTTCGCTCTCCGGGACACTGGAGGGCACGGGTACCCGCTGGCACGCAAGCTACCGATGGCAGCCTGAGGATACAGTGACCCAAGTGGCGCCTTTTGCAGTGAATGCGGCTGAACCGTTTTTCAATCTGCATCTGCGCCAGCCGGTTGGGGTGCACCGAGAAGGCCTCCGGGGCATGGATGTGGTCGTGGACATGCACAACCTTCTGGCGCAGGGATTCCGCCCATATGTCCTGAGCGATGGTTCGGTGCTGATGTTTGCCCAGGATCAGCGGGGAGTGAGCGGGGGCCTTGCCTTCACATTCTGACCCGGAGAGTGACCCCTCGGGGCCAGGCGTTCCGGTGCCTGGCATCCTTTGGAAATCCATTTCCAGGTATGCTATATTTTGTGAGTGGCCGCAGAGAATTCTGTGCGCCCGGATCGCGTGTTTCAAGCCCCGCAGCGCGGTTTTTCCACTCTCGGACGCGTAGCTCAACTGGCAGAGCATTCGGCTCTTAACCGACAGGTTGTAGGTTCGATTCCTACCGCGTCCACCAAAACGACTTCCAGCAAGATTCAAGAACTTCCAGAAAACGAAAGCAACTGCATTCGTTCCAAGGGCTTAACTTCGACGTGTCTTTCCGAGGACGTCCACCGGCTTCCTGGGGAAGCCGGCGCGAAAAGGGGCATCTGCGCGGGGCAACTGAAAATCGGCGTTTTTGAGTTGCCCCAAATCCTTGGGGACCACCATAATGCCAGTTCTTGAACTCCGGCTGGACGCCCCCTGGACTACACCAATGGCGAGTTCATCTTCCTGGCCTTCCTTGATCGCCTTGTTGGGCGATTACGCAAATTTACATGCTGCAACGTCCGAGCGGTAAGCACGTTTGCCCTCCGCAATGGTCGGTGTTGAGCAGCCGTATCTATGCACGTTTTTTCCCTGCCTAACGTTTGTCAGTCTTTATAGACCTGTTCAGACCAATCGCCCATACTCGCGTTTCTTATTTTCTTATACAGCGTTGATGGGTATGTTTCTAAGTATCGATTTGAGTCCCCCTCTCTCCGCCAGAATGTCTACCCATTTACCCATAAATATATGCAATTACATACTTTATGCCGTCATTATTGATGTCTGAACGGCACCCTTCTGAGAGTAACCCTCACTGAAAATAGGTCACTTATGGGTCGCGATGGGTCGCGATCTGACAAACCTGACTACTCTACTGGGTACGGTTGGCGGAGAGAACGGGACTCTGTTCTCGGGGCTCCTCAGCGTGCGCCATATGCGACCTTAATATATTGTATTTAAATAACTTAAGTGTATTGTCGCAGGCCCACCAGTTTCGCGATTTTCCGCTCGTTCTGGCCCCTATGGCCGTAATTTTCTGACAAACCTGACAACGCGAAATTTTGTGGATTTGGGTGTTGTCAGGCTCTTGCGTATACTTCGACTACTTGCGTTTGCTTCGAATAGATGGCAGAATAGTCCCTGGAGGTAAGAATATGGCGCCGACTGCTGTGCTGGTCCCGGAAATACCATCAGAGGCTGAAGCCGTGCTTGCACGCGAGACCAAGGACATTCTTGCACCCCGGCTCGAGAAAGATGCTTCGCTCGATCTGCGCGCGATGAACTTCAGGTCGGAACCAACCGTGAAGATCCCCGCCTCCGCTGCGCGTCTACTCGTACAAATTCTCGACGAGATGAGCCGCGGCAATGCAGTCAAGATTGTTCCGGTCCATGCCGAACTCACCACACAGGAAGCCGCAGATCTGCTCAACGTCTCGCGGCCCACATTGATCCAGATGCTTGAGCAAGGGCAGATTGAGTATCGCAAGGTTGGGACGCATCGCCGCGTGCCGTTTGCCAAGGCCATCGAGTACAAGCGCAAACTCGAAGCGGATCGTCGTGCGGCCCTTGCCGAACTCGTTTCCTACGATCAGGAACTCGGCCTCTGATCCATGGCCGCCTTCACGGCTTTTCTCGACGCCAACGTCCTCTACCCGGCCCAGCTGCGGAACCTGCTGATGTTCCTGGCGGTACCGGGCATCTTTCGCGCGCGATGGTCCGAGCATGTGCAGGAAGAGTGGATCTCTAATCTACTCGACAGCCGTCCGGACCTGACGCGCGCGCAGCTTGAACGCACGCGTGAATTGATGAACCGGCACGTTCCTGACGCTCTCGTGACCGGCTACGAACATCTCATCCCGGCAATTACCTTGCCGGATCCGAATGATCGCCATGTCCTCGCCGCAGCAATTCGCGGCGGTGCCAGCGTCATCGTCACGAACAACCTCAAAGACTTTCCTGAGGATGTTCTTGCGGAATACGAGATCGATGTCCTGACGCCGGACGAATTTATCTTGCATCAGATCGGACTCTATCCAGCAGAGGTCTGTACGGCCGCCGAGGAACATCGCGCCAGCCTGCGCAATCCGTCCATGTCGCGCGAGGAATACCTGGAGATGCTGGAGCGTCAGGGACTCGTCGAGACGGTGCGCGCGCTGCGCGAGATCTGCTGGGCATAGTAACTGGAATAGTAACTTCGCTACCTTGCCGCTACTTACATTCGCGAGTAATCTTGATATATCGAAGGTCAGCCGGAGCGGCTCATCTTCTGATGGATGCGCGACCTTGACAGTCCCATCCGCGGTTCACAAGTTTTCCAACGGTTGTGCTTTTCAGATTTCTCTTCTGAATCCACGCCCGTTCCAAGCCCCTTCCAGCTTATCCATTGGAAGGAATTGTGAAACCGCTACCAGATGTTTTGGCAGCCTTTTCGTTTTAAGGAGACCAAAACCTGGCTGCGGCTAGTGCATTTTGGTTTCTCCTCAACACCTCAATCACCAAGGAGAATGCCAAATGCCAACATGCTATTTTCACGCAAACCTTTTCTGTGGTTACGGTTTCTGCGCGATTGTTGCTCTGAATTAAGTTCAGACCGATTTTCGTGTAGAACTCTCTCATCTGCATTTCTGAGGGGAGCTAAAAACCGCGACCAGATCTGGCCGCCTTTTCTGAGGAGACCCGACTGGCTGCGGCTAGTTTTGTCTCCATTTTGAATCAAGGAGACGAGACGATGAGCTTTTGTATGGAAGGTTTCGCTGAGATGTTAAAAGACGGGGTTTGGACCAAGATTTCCAATCCGAATCAAAGGACCGGTTCGGATCAAACGGACTACCCTTTCTACAACGACCAGGATCCGGCCTTGAATCGGCTGCTTTGCGGTTGGGAAAACAGCGGTGCCGTTTTAGGCATTCCTGTCATCCAGAAGCCGACCGAGCAACTGCCGGAAGGCTGCACGATGGATGCTGCGAAATACGGCGAGGATGAGTTCAACCTCAACTCTCTCACATTGAGACAGCTACTGGACTTCGATTACGACCAGGTCGTCAAAAGCGATCTTCCGGCCTATGGTTTTTTCGAGCCACAGCCGGACCAAATCGTATTGCGCGAACGTTTGGGCGCCAGCTATTTCGAGGCTCTCAATAACCTGAGCGCACTTGGTTCACCGGAGAATATCCGCGTGATTCTTTGGATCCAATAGCCAGATCATCGGCATCACCTAAACGCCCAGTCGAGACTATTCTCGGCCGGGCGTTTCCTTTTTGGGAAGGAACACCTTTGGCACCCCCAGTACCAACATCTATCTGCATTACGATCCCCGGCGCTGGCGCCGACCTCGCCAGAGGAGGAGATATTCTACAAACGGGGGACACGATGGCCAGAAACGAAGAATTTCAAAAGATGAGTTTGAAGGCATGGTCCGGCGCGCTTAATGCGATTTTTCCGGGCGGTATCCCGCAGTCAAAGCAATGGACGGACCTGCGAACCATCGCCACGGTCCTGAATACGATCGGCCGAGCCGACCAGTCAAACCACATGTTCTATCCCACCGGCGGAGGCATGGACCTTATCGGTGCTTCGAGGTACGAGGAGGAACCAGGGTGCCTGGCGCTGCAGGATGGCGACAGGAGCTTTGATGTGGTGAAGCCCGAGGTTCTTTTGTTCGAATCGTTCGGCCCTGAACTGGAATGGGCCTATTTCAGGATCGAGTGCCTGCCCATGTCTCCGACGGGCGTGTACGAAGCTGGCGCTGAGGGCAAAAGAGAAGAAGTCGTGCTGGTGGAACCAGGAACATACGCTCCGCGAAGCGCTTGGGATAACAACTCGTTCGAGGGTGAAGACCTGACTGACGACGCGAAGCTGATCGTCCGCTCGATCAACGGTGGACCGATCACGATTTTCGCGAAGGGCTCGACCTTCAACTTCGCCGGCGGCCGGGCAGATGCATACAGCGGCTACCATGCGAAGATGAGCGCCGAGGAATTCAAGGCTTTTATCCAGAGCGTCATCGACAGCCAAGTTGAGAAGCGCGAGGGAAAATCCTGACCAACGGATATTTCTGATTCGCCCGGAACATTTCGGCGCAAAATTGCCGTTAGAGATGTATGAGCGATCTCGAAATTACGGCCAAGTGGATTTCCCCGTAGGCCTCTTCATGCAACAACAAAGCCCACAGCAGCTCAGGCTTGGTCTTGGCTATGCGGGGACAGATGCTCCTGCAGGAGGCGGCCCAAGAGACTGGCGGCGGTAGTTGCGGTAGAGAGCACGAGGATGTTTGAATAGTGGGGGTTAAAGTCGCGCCGGAACTGCTCTGTGCAGCGAGGTCTCCAAGGCTGATAAGCGAGACGGCGCTATATGTGAATACGATTAGTTGCGTTGAATTGCTAGGATCCTATGTGGCTGGAACGACTCTTGGACGAAAGTTACCCACGCACGAATACCGAGAACGTCACTCCGCCACGACGAGCTCAGTCTTCGTTGTCTCAGCGGAGTTAGGGCCAATCAAAACGTCCACTTGACCTGGCTCAACAATCTTCTTCATCTGAGCGTCTAAGATCGCGATTTGTTCAGGCCCTACGTCGAATGTAATGGTTGTCGATGCGCCCGGTTCGAGGTGGACACGCTTAAAGCCTCGCAATAGAATCTCTGGTTGAGCGATGCTGCTGACAGGGTGATGGATGTACATCTGAACCACTTGGTCTCCGGCACGCTCCCCCGTGTTTGTGACGGTGACAGAGACCTTGGCGGTGTCATTTGGTGTTATCGTTGCCCGATCAACAGTGGGCTTTCCAATGCTGAAGGTCGTATAGCTCAACCCAAAGCCGAACGGATAGAGGGGGGAATTGTCGCCGAAGACGTAGCCAAGACGAGACTTGGGCATCTTGTAGTAGAAGACCGGCAACTGCCCAACATTTCTGGCAATGGTGACTGGCAAATGCCCGGATGGATTGACATCTCCAAACAATACATCGGCGATTGCGTTCCCAGTCTCCTGGCCCAAATACCAGCCTTCGACGATGGCAGGAGCCTTCCGCGAGAGTGACTCGATCGCATATGCCCTCCCGTTCAAAAGAACAGCCACAGTTGGTTTCCTCAACTTGCAATCCTTTCTACTAGTTCGTTCTGACGACCGGGCAATTCGATCGAATCAGAGTCGCCGTAGATCGAGTATCCTGCTCCTGAATCTCCCGTGGCTTCGCGCGAAACAGTCTCGTTCCCACCAAGCACGAGAATGATCATGTCTGCAGATTTTGCCGCTGTGACCGCTTCATCCATGAGGCGCCGGTCGGTCTCCGCCGTTGGAGGTTTGTAGTTCAAGAAGCCATTTGTGTTCGGCGCGCTGTCTGGCTCTGAGATTCTGCATCCTTCTGCATAGACCACTTTGGTCCCTGGTCCCACCCGCTTCTTGATCCCGTCCAGTACGGTCACATAATGGGCTGGCAAACCAGAGTAATCTCCAAGGCGCTCCTTGTTGGCGTTGGGACCAATGACCGCAATTGTCTTGAGGGACTCAACATTGAGAGGTAGGACACCGTTCTGATTCTTCAGTAAGACGATCGCTTCATCCGCAACTTTGCGTGCCAGCTTCCCATGATCGGCGGTCCCGACCTCTCGTGCGGCGCGCCCGGTATCCACCAGGGGATGTTCGAACAAACCAGCATTGAATTTGGCAGCGAGTACACGCCCTACCGTCACGTCCAGTTCTTGTTCAGAGATCTTGCCTGTCCGAACCGCGTCAATAAGGCTCGGGAAGGCAGAGGGTTCTGGCAATTCCATGTCTACTCCTGACCTGAATGCGAGTAGACCTGCCGCTGCCTTATCGAGTGCCACTCGATGAATAGCGGCAAGTTGATCAATTGCGGTGTAATCAGAAACGGTGATTCCCTTGAATCCCCATTCCTTCCTCAGGACTTCCTTCAACAGCCATGGATTCGCATTCGACGGGATGCCGCCGAGAGTCTCGTTATACGAAGGCATCACTGCCTCAATGTGAGCTTTCTTAACCGCCTGTTCGAAGGGATAGAGGAACACACTTCGCATTGTGTGCTCAGAAAAATCGCTCGGCCCGCCGTTGGTGCCGTTTTCAGGTTGCCCATGAACGAAGTGCTTTGCCGTTGCGAATACGTGATTTTCATCAAGCCTTCCTTCCGAGCCCTGCAAACCTCGAACTGCGGCTGTGCCTAGTTGACCGACGAGATAGGGATCTTCGGAGTACATCTCCTCGACGCGCCCATAGCGAGGGTCGCGACTTAGATCGAATACAGGGGCGAGAACGAGAAGGTTGCCCAGCGCTCGCTCTTCGACAGCCACGGTCGAGAACATCTGTTCCAAGAGCGCCGGATCCCAAGTGCTACCCAGACCGACAGCTTGGGGGAAGGACGTGGCACCTTTGACGACAGCACCATGGAGGGCCTCGCCATGGAACATGATCGGCACGCCGAGCCGTGTATTCTTCAGCACCCATTCCTGCAAGAGATTTCTGTTTTCCGCGCCAGTCTTAGCGTCTCCTGAAAGACCTGTGAACTCGTCAAGGAAAGCGTAAGTACCAAGTCCGTTCACAAAGATTTTCTTGAGAACTGCCTCGTTTAAGTTGTCGCCCTCAAGTGGGGACTCGAAATGCATGCCTGGTAAAACTGGTTTGTTGGTGAAGCTCTCAAGCTGGGCCACTTTCTCTTCGAGAGTCATCCGGCGAAGCAGGTCATGCACGCGCTCGGAAACCGGCGCGTTCGGGTCTCGGTAGACCTCCTCGGGCGCCTCTTGCGACAGGGCCGCCAAGCAGCCAAAAGCGAGGCAGAACATCAATAAATGAAGGATCCTCATGGATGGCCAGTGACTTCCTTTTATCGGATTCGAAATATCTGATTGGCAAATATAATGACATATTATGCCATAGTCAACATAAAACGCCGTGCATATTGATCCATATTTGTCATATTGTGCTAGTATTGGCAGAACCGCAAGGAGTTGTGAGTTGCGGCACGGGTGATTCTCTATGACTAAAAGCCTTAAGACGCGTAAGCAAGAAGCAGTGCGCGACGCAATTTATGTAGCTGCGATCGACCTCTTCGCCCGCAACGGCTTCAACGAAACGAGAATCGACCAGGTTGCCGAAGCAGCCGGCATATCGCAGCGATCTTTTTTTCGGTACTTTGCGACGAAGGGCGATCTGCTGGGTTACAGCATCGTCAACTATGGGGACGTTCTCGTTTCCGCCGTGGCCGCCTGTCCCGCGGAGTTGCATCCGCTTGAGGTAATTCGGCAAGCTGCGTCCGCGGGCACTGAATTTGCAATGTCCCAGCCGCAAACCCGCCAGATTATCGAGATCACCGCAACGAATTTTGCTGCGCGGCAGGCTCATCGTGGAGGGATGGTCGACGTTGAGAATCGGCTTTCGGAAGCGTTTGCCGAGAGAACGAAAAACGCAAGCAAGTACAGCCCGGAACCGAGGATGCTGGCCATCCTGACGCTCATGGTTGTTGATCTGACCTTGAGTTCGTGGTTCATAGGTGAGGCGAAGGACTGCTCGACGGCCTCAAAAAATGTGTTTGGAAAGCTCGCCCGATTGTTCTGTGAGAGTAGCACCGGGACGTCTGCAGGTTCCGCAAAGTCCGCCCAGCGGAAACGGTCTGGCCGCCAACTGGTCGCTCGCTGATAGGTTGAGCGCTCAATTAAATCAGGCCTTCGCATATCGGTGCGGACAATCGAGTACCCGGCCCGAATCCCTTCCACTTCGTTCGTAGTCGGTGCGTCCCCGTTGCTCGCCTACAAGTAAGGCCGTCACCGTGCAAAATTCAAGGAATTCTTTCTCAGTCACCTGAGACTATCCTGCAAACCACTCCTTTTTCACATTCTTAGGTGCGACGTGCTTTCACCGCCGCAGATTCAGATTACTGGCGCTTGAAAAGTCTTATAAGCGTTCCTCGCATAATCTGTTGACAATGGCGCAAACTGTCATTTATATTCCCCATCCATGGCAGAAAATGCCACAATAGGCCGTATCTGACACATGCCAATGCGTCACACTGCAGCGCTTTATTGAGGCCAGGAAATGAAGGAGGGCGGGATGTTCACAAGGATTTTGCGGAGTCTTGGGGGACTTCGGGCAAGCAAACTGGTAAGATTCGCCGTGTCAGCATCCTGACGGCGTTGGTTGGCACTCCAGGTCAGGCGCAGGTTTCAACCGCGTCCCTGAACGGAACGGTACAAGACAACACAGGCGCCGTTATACCGGGGGCGAAAGTTGCTGTGGTTCAAACCCAAACCAGCTTCAAGACTGAGACGGTCTCGGGGCCGGACGGTTCGTTCAGAATCTCCTCGATTCCCGTAGGACCCTACGTGATTCGTGTCAGCAAGGATGGCTTCGCAAACTGGGAACAAAAGGGCATCGTCCTGACCGTAGGACAGGTCGCCACGATTCAGGTTGCAATGACTGTGGGCGCTCAGACTCAGGATGTAGTTGTCACGGCAGAAGCGCCGGCGGTGGAAAGTACAAACAACACCATCCAAACCGTGGTCGAAGAGAACGTTGTGTCCAATCTGCCTTTGAACGGCCGCAATCCCGCCGCCCTGATGTATACGACTGCCGGGGTTACGGACGCAACCATCAATGGGACCGGCACAAACGCGAATACCACAGTGGCGCCCGGAGGCTCTGTACTCAGCGATGAGAGTGCTCCCACGACCAATGGAATTCGTCCCGGTGGCACTTACTTCTCCCTGGATGGCGCAGGCAACGTCGATCCGTTCACCGTAATCGGAGGGCCTTTCCCGAACCCCGACGCGACGCAGGAATTTTCCGTGGTCACCGGATCCTATGGAGCCCGTTACGTATCTGCTCCCGGCGGTGCGGTCAATATTGTCACGAAATCCGGCACGAACCAGATCCACGGTTCTGCGTTCGAGTTTGTTCGGAACGGCTTCTTCAATGCCGAGAATCGCTTTGCCACAGTACCTGACACGTTAAAGCGCAATCAGTTCGGCTTCGCGGCGGGTGGGCCAATCTTGAAGAACAAGCTGTTTGGCTTCGGGTCGTATCAACAGACAATCATTCGGGCGCAAACCCTAATCGATGACTACGTCGGTATCGTCACTCCGAATGAAAACATGCAGAAGGGGCAGTTCAAGAGCGCCATTACGGGGGATATCGTAACTGTACCGATGAGCACGGTGGTGCAGAATCTAATGAAGTACATCCCTCCCCCCAACTACACTCTTGGGGGCAACCTTGCTTACTTCAATACGACGGTTCCCAACGATATCAACGACCCGCAGTGGGTGGCGAAGGTCGATTACAACTTTGGACAGCACCGGCTCTTTGCGCGCTATTTTAGCGAACACACCAAAACCCCCGCCGAAGAGATGACAAAAAGCGGTCAGACGAGCAGTGGCTTAAATGCACTGACAGCCCAGGGTGGGAGTGCCGGTTTCTGGGACGACTTCGCACTGGGGGACACTTGGACCTCAAAAGCGGGTTCTTGGATCGTGGACGCACGGGCTTCCTGGATGAGAGCCGACAATACAGGTTACGCCGCTCCTAGCCTCGCAGACCTCAGCCTTACCAAACTTGGAGCTACCGGCGTAACTGATGGCACGCGTCCCGCGCTGCCAACGTTTTACGCGCTGGGTGGCCTGTTTGCATCCGCGAATTCCTATGGTGAAAATACGCGTTCAAGCTGGGACTATAGCGTGGATGTGATGCATCCCTTTCGCAAACATGAACTGTCGTTCGGTGCCGATGTTCGGTTTGTCAGCCTAAATCAAACCAACCTGACTGGCCAGAACCCCTCATTCGTATTCTTCGGAGTGCATACCCGGGTTTTTGGTCCAGGTCCTCTTGACAACAATGCTTACGCGGATCTCATTGAAGGGTATCCGGGCGAGGACCTTCAGGCGGACGGGAATTTCTCCAAGGTCCCGGGGAAACTGTTTGGCATTTATGCCGAAGATAAGTATCGCGTATCCGACCGGATGACGCTCACGGGCGGAGTGCGTTGGGATCCATATCTTCCTTACGCTCCCGTTAGCAACCATATGGACTGTTGGAATCCGGGTGAACAATCGCAGGTTTTCCCGAATGCTCCAAAGGGTTTGATCTATCCCGGTGATCCGGGTTGCAGCGCCGGCGGTACAACATCGAAATACCTGATCGTCGAGCCCAGGGTTGGAATAGCATACAAGCTCGACCGGAGCGGCAACTCAGCGCTTCGCGCGGGATGGGGTAGATATTCCACCCAGTTCCAACAAATTAGCCTCCTCGGATTCTCAGCTCCGCCATTTGTGCGCAGCTTTCTTCTATTCAATCCGGTTAGTTTCCAAAACGTCGATGCTCCCTGGACTTCGCTCGGTTTGAGCAATCCGTTCGCGGACGGATTCACTAACGCCAGCTATAAGCCTCCGTCGAACGTCAGCTTTGCTGATGCAGAAGCGGTTGGATTCTCCCCTTCCGCGATCGACAAGAACTTCCAGCCCGCTTATGTAAATCAGTGGACCTTGTCGCTGCAGCACGCCTTTACACTCTCCGACAGCATGGAACTCGCCTACGTCGGTACTCAGGGGATCCACATCGCACAGAGCTACGATGCCAACCTCCCGGTCTACAACGGAAATGCCGCCAAGCCTGCCGGAACGCGGCCATATGCGTCCGAAGGCCTCGGTCAAATACTAACCCTCGTCAGCAATTCAACTTCGAACTACAACGGCTTGAACGCGACTTACCACCATCGCGGCAAAGGCGGTCTTGATCTGGTCTCCGCCTTCAACTGGTCCAAATGTCTGGATGATGGATCGATTCCGCCCAGCACCTCTGGCATCTTTGGCGCAACGGGCGAGGGCAACAATCTCACGGCCAACGGTGCGTACCTTCCTCACGCGCGGTATGGACGGTGCGACTTCGACCAGAATCTTACCTTCCGCACCACGGGGGTCTGGAGTTCACCCGATCTGAAGGGCGATAGTCGTCTGCTGCGCGCGGTCGCCGGCTCTTGGTTGCTGAGCTCTCTGGTGGTGGCGGATGCGGGTCAGCCATTCAGCGTTAAGGACTCTGCCGGCAACTCACAGACGTCGCTTAACCTTGATCTCGCGGATAAGGTACCGGGAACCCCAGCCTATGTGAACGGAAAGCTGAACATCAATGCGTTTGCAGCTAACGCACCGGGAACCTATGGAAACTCCGGAAGGAATAGCTTCCGCTCGGCTCCCTGGGTCCACGTGGATCCGGCCGTGATGAAGAAAATCCCGACGCCGACTGAGCGGCTCAGTTTCATGTTCCGCGCCGAAGCTTTCAACGTCCTCAACCATCCCAACCTTACTGCTCCCGGAGCAGATTTCAACTCTCCGAGCAATTTCGGATTGATAACGGGTTCCCGCGATCCCCGCATCCTACAGTTCTCGCTTAAAGCGCTGTTCTAATTGGCACGCAACTATCAGCTCGGGGTCGGACTTCCATTCAGGGAGTCCGTTCCCCGACTGCGCGAACCGTTACGCCTCCAAACTTCCGCGTACCCGATGTAAAGTGGGCATGCGATTAACCAACGGCGATGTCGTTCCTGCACGACAACAGGCAACTGCCGGAGCTTGAGACGAGTGGAGAAGTCATGAAAAGGATAAAGCTATTTGTGCCGGAAACTCCCATGATGGTTTTCCTTATTGCATTGGCTCTTGCCGGTGCGAGTACTCGTCCGGCACACTCTCAGCAAAATGGGGCGGCACAACCCGCGAACCTAGCTGACGCCATCGATCCGATGTTCAAGGAGCCGTACATCGATGTGGACGAATGGCGCGACAAGCCGATGCGCCATCGGTATGTGCATGGCGGGTTCAAAGGAACTGACGCACGATTCTCTTTTTACTTTCCACCGAAAGAACGATATCAGGGACGTTTCTTCCAGCACATTACGCCGGCTCCGGGTGGTGAAAATCTAGAGCAGCATGCAACGGGAATCGAAGATCAGATCAGCTTTGCAATTGAGAGCGGCGGTTACTTCATCGAGACGAACGAAGGCGGACCGTCGGCAATGATGAATCCTTCCGTTTCCGGGCTATCGGGTCAATGCCGCAGCGGCGAAGTATTCCAGAAAAGTGGCCACGGAGATGTACGGACCTGGCATGATCTACGGGTACGCGTGGGGCGGAAGCGGCGGGGCTTTCAAGACAATAAGCGGATTTGAAAATACCGACGTGTGGGATGGAGTCAGTACCTTATGTCATCGGTTCACCGCAATGGCCATTCCGAACGTTTTCACGGTGCGTATCTATGCCATGCGTATGCTATGGGACAAGTTCCCTTCGATCCTTGACGCTGTCGAGCCGGGAGGAAGCGGAGATATGTACCGCGATCTTGATCCGGAGCAGCGAGCGGCCCTCCAGGAAGTGACTCGAATGGGGTTTCCGCCAACGGCCTGGTTCGACTACAAGACCCTGGGGAGGGCGCGTTCCCCATCTTATTCAATCTCGTGCGCGCTCAAGACCCAACCTACTTTCAAGAATGATTTTGGACTGTTCCCGGCTATCTGGGTACAAATCCGCCGAAGTCACTGCAACAGGCTCGGGTTCAGCTTAAAACCAGGATTACGAAGATCATCTCGACTGGCAATGGCGATAAGGCAGCTAAAGCGCAAGGGGGTGTGGATACGGCCTGGAATCAATTTCAAGCAGAAGCACCTTTGGTCTTCGAAGTGGAGAACGTTCCGGGCAAATCTCTGAGCGACGCCTTCTTCTGATCCAGAGCGGTGAAGGAGCGGGCAAGGAGGTCGCGATCTCGAAGATCGTCGGCAATACGGTAGTTCCAGGCGTGAATCCATTCGCAGGCGATAATTCGCAACTCCTCAAGTCAATCAAGGTTGGGGATGAGGTTCAGATCGATAACTCTGACGGCTGGCAGCCCAGTACCTACCATCGTACCAGGTTCCTACGCCGGACTTCTATGTGTGGGACCAGTTTCGTGGCCCTGACGGAAAACCGATCTATCCGCAGCGGCCGAAGCTGATTGGGCCGATGATCACATACGGCGGGGCAGGATCCCTTCAAAGTGGCAAATTCAAAGGGAAAATGATTGTGGTCGAGAGTCTCATGGATCAAGACGCATTGCCATGGCAGGCTGATTGGTACCGCACCAAGGTGAAGGAGAATCTGGGGCCGCAGTTGGACGACAACTTCCGCCTCTGGTTTACGGACCATGCAGTTCATGGAGATGAATATCCGCCAGTCGATCCTACCCGACTTGTCAGTTATCTCAGGCGTTCTGTACCAGGCTCTTCGCGACGTGAGCGCGTGGGTAGAAAAGGGAGTGCCACCTCCTCCCAGCACGAGCTATAAGGTCGTAGATGGTCAGATCGTGGTTCCCGTCGACGGCCGCCTGAAAGACTCGGTATACAACCAGTTGTTTCAGTGACGGCGAACGGGGCGGTTCGTGCTGAAGTGTCGGTCGGGACAGCCAGTGAAATTCTCAGCGACCATCGACCTACCGCCGAATACTGGGAAGATTGTTGGCGCAGAGTGGGATTTCGAGGGACAGGTACCTTTCCGGTAGTACAGCAGTTCTCGGAAGGTAAATCGAATGAATCAGGATCGAGTGTCACTCTGACCATGACACACAGCTTTGCCAAACCTGGCACCTATTTTCCCGCACTCAGAGCATCATCCCAGCGAGAAGGAGATGCGTCTGCAGTCTTCGCGCGAGTGCAAAACCTCGGACGGGTTCGAGTGGTTGTCAAGTAGCAATACCGTTGAGGTGGTTCGCGCCCCTCGAAGATCAAGACTTCTGTCGCGAAGTGGGAGAGAAATCCC
Organism: uncultured Acidobacteriaceae bacterium; assembly: GCA_963737665.1. Lineage (GTDB taxonomy): Bacteria > Acidobacteriota > Terriglobia > Terriglobales > Acidobacteriaceae > Telmatobacter. Next base: position 11,675 of record CAVTTW010000005.1, on the reverse strand, counting down.
AGTCGCAGGTGCTTGAGCAGAAGGTCGCTTAAATGAGTGCGTCGTCAATCCGGAGGAATGCCGTGATGTCCAGAAGAAATCGGTTCTCCCTTTTTGTTATCACCATTGCGCTAGCTTCAGTTTCCGCGATGAGAATCACTGCCTCAGAAGTTTCGGCCGTTCCCAAGGCGCCGGCTCCGGAAAAGATTGAAGTGACCGAGCTGCCTCTGCCGCCGGCAGCGCCTTCAGACAGCCCGGGTGCGTGTACAAAGGATATCAATCCGAATCGAACCGGCTGCATCGGCGCAGCCCAGTCAGGTAGTTTTCTTCCCGACGGGCATCATGTTCTGGTGGCAGTGAAATTCACAGGTGCGCCTCCCGCCCCAGAACCAACGAACATCTATCAAGGATGGAAAATCATTCTCGTGAAAGCTGACGGAGGAAAGTTTGCGAATGGCGACCCATGGAAGTGCCTGACCTGCGGAGTGCCTGTCCAGAACGCACTTGATACGAACCCACCCTGGGACTATCCGCAGGCCTTCTTCGATGGCAAGCGAAGCCTGGCAGGAACGAATGTCATAGACTGTTCGCCATTCAAGCTGGCAGACGATCGCTGCACTCCGGAACGAATCCATATTTATCCAATCCGGTGGAACGTTCATGCGGACGGCAGTGGAAAAGGAGGAAGCATCCGTGAGTTGCGACTGCATCCAGACAACGTCCATTTAGGATTCAACGCTGTTTCGATAGCCAACGGGGAATTCGATCAGTTCGGCTATTTTGGCCGTCTTGAGTTTAATCCATCGCCTGAAATTGGGGAACCGAAGGCTCCGCGGTATGAACTGAGTCACGTCACGAGACTGTTCCAGGACGGTCTCCAGAATCGTGTACTGACCGTTGATCCTCAGCACGCGGACCAGTTGAAGACTAACTACAACGGAATCGAGGTTGGCGAGTTCCGCGGATTCAGCAGGAATGGTCGCGAGGTGTTCTACGTCGGATACCCGTTCGAATCATCAAATATCGACCTCTTCGCTGTAGACATGCCCACTGGAAGAGTGCGGCGGCTAACGGATAATCCTGAGTACGCCGATCCAATCGACGCTTCTCCGGATGACAAATGGATGATCGTCGAGGACACGCGCGGCTCAGACCGTCAAATGTTTCTCGCCGCAATGCGCGGAGTCCCGCCGATCACTGACCTACTCACGTCAGGCGCAGTTTCCTCAGTACGCAATAATGGTGAGCGCAGATTCTTTCAACCCTACCTGCTTGACCATGATGGTGACAGGGGAAATTATCAGGGTCAACAACTCAATGCCGGTGACGGCAAACCAGGAAGCACTAGCGACCCCAACTGGAATGCCATGGCCGACCCACGCTGGTCGCCGGACGGCACGCGCGTGGTGTATTGGCAGACCGAAGTGACAAGCCCCGCATGCGGCGGTTCCAATCCTCTACCTTGTCCACCATCAACCGAACCTGGTGGCCGCCGCTACCGCGTGATGATGGCGCGGTTCACTAACAGAAGGCCGATCTCTAGTGTGCCACCTGCGCCGGTCTCCGATGTCGTGCCATGGGGAACTCCCTACGTGCCGGGCAGCGTCGCGCCAAGCCGCGCCCGAATCGCAGAAGGAACTTACACACTCAAGGGAGCTTTATCGGGTTCGGCCAGAGTGACCATTCAAGACGCGCCTGACCACAGCGCGATTTCAGGCGTATCTGTGGTCTACTCCGATTATTCAGACAGCCCAGGCAATATCATCAATGGCACCGAAAGCGTAGTCCAGAGTCATCCCAAGCCGACCACAGATGCACTTGTCTGGCGATCAAACCTCATGCAGACTGGCAAGACGTCAGCAACCAAGCAGACGAGCGCTGACGGTTTCAATCTGACAATTGACATTCTCGCTAACATCTTCCAGGCAAACGGAACGCTGACGACAACTGTCGATGGCCGGACATATCGACAGCCAGCGAATGGAAACTAAAGCTGGAATGTGTGAGCTGCAATCATTCTCAATTAAGTACCTGCGTGCAGAAGCCGGCGATAAGATATCCAGACCATGGAGCCAGTGCGCGGAGTGTTCAAAGATGGATTCAGCGGCGAACGAACAGCGAGGCAGGGCGGGAAAATGAAGGTTGCCGATAAAGTAATAATCGTCACAGGCGCAGGGAGCGGGATAGGACGAGAACTCGTGCTTCTCCTGCTTTCAAAGAGAGCGCTTGTGGCGGGCGTGGACCTGAATAAGACGTCGCTCGATGAGACGGCCAATCTTGCCTCGAACGCTGGAGGCAGATTTGCCGGATTTGTCACGAACGTCGCAGACAAATCAGCGGTCAGCGCACTCCCAGAAAGAGTACTTGAGCATTTCGGTAAGGTAGATGGCGTTATCAATAACGCCGGCATCATTCAACCATTTGTGAAATTGAATGATCTCGACTTTGCTACCATTGAGCGCGTGTTCAACGTCAATTTCTATGGCACTCTCTACCTTATAAAAGCCTTTCTCCCCATTCTTCTGAATAGACCAGAAGCGCACATAGCGAACCTCTCAAGCATGGGAGGTTTTGTCTCTGTGCCAGGCCAAACAATTTATTGCGCAGCCAAAGCTGCGGTCAAGCTCATGTCTGAGGGCCTGGCATCCGAACTGGCCCAGACCAATGTTCGAGTGACAGTTGTTTTCCCCGGAGCTATCGCGACGAATATACGCGAGAATTCAGGTGTAGGTAATTCGGACATATCGGCGACTGGCAACCGCTCTCAAGCACTCTCGGCGGCTGATGCCGCACGGATCATAGTCCGTGGCATCGAAGACAACGCCCACCACGTGTTTGTGGGTAGAGATGCAAGTCTGATGGACAAATTTTATCGACTAAGCCCGTTGCGTGCGACGCGGACGATCGCCACCAGAATGCGCAAACTTCTTGCAGAGTGACATTCCCATTGGAGCCCAGCAGTCCATGATGAGGCTCAATGATCCTTGAGTCGCTCAGCTAAAGCGCAGACTGATGGAGTGAAACTCGCCGGAGAGAAGGTCGACAATACAAGACGGCAATCGAATGCTGGTTTTGGACGACGCCGGAAGCGACTGGAAGAGACATTTCCATTCGCGGTCTCGGCCTAGGAAAGGATCGGAATGATTGATCTAACAAAATGCAAAGGTACGTCCCTCTATATCGCTGTGCTTTCGCTGCTGTTCGCCTCGAGAGGAGCGACTGCCGCAGCTTCGACGCCGTCATATGCGGCTCAGGTCGAGCGATGGGGGATAGAGGAAATATCCCTTCACTCCAACCGGGTTTATGCGAATCCATTTAAAGACGTGCAATTAAGGGCGCGCTTTGTCTGTTCCGGACGAGATCTGGAAGTCAACGGATTCTTCGATGGCGGGGACTCTTGGAAAGTCCGCTTCATGCCTGCCGGCGAAGGAACCTGCACCTTTTCAACGGAGTCCAATGACCCGGACCTGAACAAGGTCACAGGTGAGTTCTCAGTAGGGCCAGCCTCCAAAAGCAATCACGGCGACATTCATGTAGCCAAGACGTATCACTTCTCATTCGCGGACGGCACACCGTACTATCTACTCGGAACAACGCTCTATAACTGGATCAATCGTGATGATCAGTTACGCCAACAGACTTTGGACACATTAGGCAAAAGCCCGTTCACGAAGATTCGATTCTGTCTGTTTCCGAAATGGTACATCTTCAATCGCGTCGATCCAAAGTTTTACCCGTATGTGGAGGTAGCTCCCCATCAATTTGATTTCGAGCGCTTCGATCCGCGCTTTTTCGCGTTGGTCGAGACAGAATTGCGGGCTCTCGAGGAGAAAGGCATCGTCGCCGATATCATTTTGTTTCATCCGTATGACCATTGGGGATTTGCTTCTATGGACGCTGAGCATGACGATGCGTATATCAAGTATGTGACGGCTCGCTTATCAGCATTCCGAAATGTTTGGTGGACAATGGCGAATGAGTACGACCTCTTCGACCCGAAGATGACTCCAACTTTGAAGACGAAGGACTGGGATCGGATGTTTCGCGTCTTGGAAGCAAGTGATCCCTATGGGCATCCGCGCGGAATCCACAATATCTCCGACTGGTATGACCATTCCAAGCCTTGGATCACACATGCGATCATTCAGGACGGAACTGGGCACCCGGGGCGACGATTGGCAGGAGCACGAGCACGCTACAAGAAGCCCGTCGTCGTGGATGAGTTCGGGTACGAAGGCGACAACGGCCAGGGTTGGGGAGATCTATCGGGGGCGGAGGAACTCAGCAGACAATGGGATATCGTGATGGCCGGTGGATACGGTTCCCATGGGGAAACCTACGTTCATCCAGGCGGAGTCCTGTGGTGGGCAGCTGGCGGCACTTTAGTGGGAGACAGTCCAGCACGGATGGGCTTTCTGAAGCAATTGATGACCGAAGGGCCATTCCAGGATGTGGTTCCGTCCCCGGAGATTGTCCAGGGAGGCACCGCGTTGGCTGTGAAGGGTCAGTATTACCTGCTACGAGTCAAAACTGTCACATACAACCAACATGTTGAGATTCAATTGGAGGAGAAACGTTCTTATCATGTCGATCTCATCGACCCGTGGCTGATGAAGGTCTACAGTCTGGGAGAGACGGGCGGAGGGTTACAGGCCTTTGATGTTCCGATGGCCCCCAGCCTTCTCCGATTCAGCCGGGTTGATAATCCTGGCACAACTTCGCCCGTGCAAATGCTGATAGCAAAATTCCTTAAAGATCCCACGATCGAAACGGCGCCAAACGCGTCCCCAATTATGGGGCTTACAGAGATGTTCAGCGCGGAATTTACTCTAGGCGAATTGATGGATGACCCTCGGACGGCACCGCTCGTCAAGAAGTACCTTCCCAATCTCCCCCCCATCGGTTTCATCCGAGCCTTCACTCTGGAACAGATGCAGCAGTTTGCGGAATCATTCGGAATGGTAGGGGATGTCTCGGGACTAGTTCAGGAATTGCATAAGATTCCTGTTTTAGCGCAGTGAATTGGGTTCTTTGGGTTGGCGAGCAGGTTAGAACGCGAGCCACTTAGGCGAAGAGTCGCCGACGCGCCCTTGTGCCGAGGGCCCATGACGCGGGCGATCGAGAGAGCGCGTCGCCCGTTTACGTCCAGGTGGAATTTACTCGTAAATACAGCCGACTTCGCGAAGCCGTCCCTGAAACACAGTCGAAAGCCGCAGGGAAGGCAAATCTAAACGGCTGAAGGCAAATCTAAACGGCTGTTGAGCGAGGTTTCAGGCACCAACTTACTGTCGCAGGGAGTGACCAAAAGAGCGATCCAAACGCCATTGGAGTGGGCCTCGCTATTTAGGAAACCCACTCCGAAATTTCCAGGTGTTGAACAGAACTACACCATGGGTATGATTTGACTACTGCCTGTTCGTCGCTACCGGATTTGGATCGGGCGGAGGCGCGATGGCTGCGAAGTCGGTGGGGACCGGAGGCTTTGCTGCGTCTGGCGGAGCACCCGGCATGCCGCCTTTCCCCTGCTTCGACTGAAGTTCACCGAGCCCATGATCGATGGTGGCACGCATGTGGTTCTGCATTTCTTGCAGATCCAGCAGTCCCACCGACACGGTAGTTCCCTTGTGGCAGTCGCTGCTCTTGCTTGCCAGAACCACCAGGTTCGCTGTCACTGCATCCGAAGCAACCGGTCCGCTGAGTTGCATCACGTCTCCTTCGGAGATCTCGCACGGTCCGTCGGAAGAGGAGACATCAAGGCCGTCAGCGGCTACGAAAACATGGGCCGTGTGATCGCTGATCATCCGTGCTACGCCGCTCGATCCGGGATTGGGCAAGTCCTGATTACTGGTCGCCCTTTCAGAGTTCTCGAGCGCCAGTTGCCGGCGGACCTCCTCCGCGATCGCCTGTTTAACTTCGGGTGTAATCGGCATTGAGCCAGCAGCCTGAGCATCGGGCCGGGCGGCGGCGGCTCCTATCCGCGATTCATAAGCTGTCTCGAGAGTCTGCGCCAGCAGGTAGTCTGTCAACCACAGCGAGGGGCTGGTGTAGACGGGGTAGGGGCGGAACCACCCGCCGTAGTACCGGTACCACGGAGCGCCTGCCCATCCCCATTCCCAGGCCACCGGAACGCGCCAGGAAGCATAGGCCCACCCGTAAAAAGCTGGGGTGTAGTAGTAGTGCGGGACGTAGACGTCAAACGCGATTCCGCGATAGTAGTAATGCTGGTAGAAGTGGTGGTAAGCAACGCCGTGGAGATACCAGGTTCGGTGTGCGAAGTCGTGGCCGCGGAAAGACAGGTTCCGTTCCTCATAGCGCCAGTGATCGTGGGAACCGAACTCATGGTGGCGCCCGCCGATGAAATCGCGATGATGGCCGTCGCCATCATGGTCACGGTCGCCATCATGGTCTCGATCATGACGCCGGTCATCCTTATCGAAACGGTGACGATCATCCTGGTCAAGCTTTACCCGGCCGCCGCCCGCGAAGCGATGGTCGTTGTCAACCCGCGGATGATGTTGTTGTTCTGACGGCTTCAGGTAGAACACGTGGTCGATCCCTGGCGAGGTCGTGGCTGCGGAACGTTTGCCGCCGGTAGCGCCGCATCGTCCGCATTTCGCCTCAGACGAAGCCCCGGTATGGTTGTTGGGTGATGACTTGTCGGCCCTTGAAGCGCTGGCCGGTCGGGACGCGTGCGCTGCCAGGGCAGGGCCCCCCATGGTGGTGCTCAGAAGCAGTGTGCCGATGAATAGAGTTGGCAGGTTCATAAATCCTCCTCATTGATCTTCTGAATTCGGTCGCATCGACCGTGAATTGCTCTCACCTGCTAGAGCGGGAATCGAAGGAGGATTTAATAATCGGGAAACCAAAAAAAGAAAGGCGTGGGCGAGGTCGCCCCTGGAGGTTACCCCCGGAGGGCTTCGTTCGGCTGTATCAGGCGGCCATGCGGTATTTGCGGTCATATAAGGTAGTCCAGGCGGTTGACGGAGTGACCGCAACCGGGATGCCGCAACTGTGGTCCCGGCAATGACCGCGCCAGGCGGTGCGGAGCAATCCCGAAAAATCATTTCCGCCTGTTATTAAATTCGCTGGCAGATCCCGCTCTGGCAGGTGAGAAGCAATCTCACCCGGAGGGAATCATGGAAGGAATCACGATTTCGAAGTTAGCTTTGGCGGTGGTCAGCATGGCAACCGTCGCACAAAGCCAAACCAACCTCGCCTTTTCCAGCGAAAGTATTTCAACCTGGGGCGTGCAAACCAACACTCCGCAATGGAACCAGGACCTGGGCGTTAGCTATACACGGCAGGGCTGCCCCGATGCACCGTCCAGTTGCATGGCCTTTACAGGCAGGATCGCCGCGTCAGAGAAAGTCAAGGTCGTCCTTGCCATCCCACTCAACTCCACCACAACCGCCGCCTATGCGCGCCAGTACAGCCAACTCAGTCTGACTTCGCCGTTTCTTGCCGAGATCAGCATCGACGACTTTGCCGACCAGTACCGCGCACTGGCAAAGGTTGTTCTGAACCCGGCTGCGGTAGTCGCCGAAGTAATCGCGAATGTGAAACTGATCAACCCTCGGCTGGCATTCGGGGCCACCATCTACGAAAGTGACCTTACCAGCTCGCTGCTGCAGAACACGGGGCTTCCCGCCGCGACTCGCGACAAGTTCGACTACATCCACCTTTTCATTCACTATCGCGAGAACGGGACCAATTATCCAACGTACGTGGCGCGCGCCAAGGCGTTGTTCCCCCACGCCCACATTATTGCCGGCTCGTATGCTGTCGACCGTCGAGCTTTCCTGCCCTGCGCCCAGGCGGGCACGGCGGAATGCACGGTCCAGCAGGACTTCGACCTGTTCACGGAATCCCTGAAAGTCCAGGTCCAGGAACTGCAAACGGGAGCGGTGGATCGGATTGAGTTCTTCCCCGGTTACTACGGCACCGAATCGCAATGGACCTGGAGCGACCCGAAGCATTGCGCTGTGACCGAGGTCGACGAATGCATCGCCAACACCGTGGCCATGCGCGATGCGGCGCTCGGCATTCTGAATGGCAAGGTCGCTCCTCCAACCTGGCTCCGGCTCTCCCCGACGGGATCTGCGCCGGTGGCGAGGTATGGCCAATCAGCGATCATGGACTCCGCGCATGACGTCATGACAGTTTTCGGGGGCTCCGATTGGACCGGAGGCCTGACTGACACCTGGGTTCTGGGCGGCGCGGATGGAAAGCGCGGGACGCCGCGGTGGTACCAGCTGGCGACCGTAGGCGCGCCTCCGGTGGCTTCCTATTCGACCGGCATGTATGACCCCGCCAGCGATCGGATGATCCTCTACGGAGGGGCCACGGGAACGGACGTGTGGGTACTCACGAATCCCAATGCGCAAAGCACCATGCAACCGACCTGGACGCAACTCGCCACCTCCGCCACGGTCGAAAACATGCCCAACGTGTTGACCGGTTACGAGCAGTGCACCTATGACCCGATTCGCAATGTGATGATGGTTTACGACTCCACCGCCGGCGTGTGGGTACTCACGCATGCCAACGGCCTCGGCGGCACGCCCACCTGGACCATGTTGAATATCGCCGGCACCGGACCCTCAGGACGCGCTGCCTTCACGACTGTTTACGACCCGACCAGCAATCGGATGATCGTGTTTGGCGGCAGCGGAGGCGGCGTCGACTTGAACGACATGTGGGCGCTGACCAACGCCAACGGCCAGGGGGGCACGCCGGCCTGGATTCCGTTGCCGACAGGAACAGCGACCGTGCCGGCTCCCCGCAGCGGCCACACCGCGGTGTACGATCCGGCCAGCGATGCCATGACGATCTTCAGCGGGAACGGGCAGCCGGCAGATACATGGACGGCAACCCACGCCAGCGGAGTGACCCAGCCGCCCGTTTGGAACCTGGTGGATGATGGCGCGTCGGGGCCGCTGCCCCTGCTTTACGAATCGACGGTGCTGAATACCAACAGCGCAAGCATGATCGTTTTTGGCGGACTCGACACCGACATTCGCAATACCGTTGCGGTGCTCACGCCCGTCATGTAATTTGCACAACCCCAACCCAATCGACCGCCCGCCTTTTAAACCAGAAGCGGGCGGTCGTTGTTTGGGAAAAACTCTTGAGCCTTGTCGCCGGGAAAACACCGAGCCTGTTTCATCTTCTGTTTATTCTGAGCCGTTGTACGCTCTCCGCCTCAGGCACAAGGTGTGCGCACCAATGTTCGTGGTAAAATCTGCGCGACGGAGGCGCGATTGGATTCGGTCCCTGAACTCGGGGTAACCGGCTTGCTCCAGGCATGGAGTGCCAATGACGCGGCCGCCCTCGATCGCCTGATCGTTCTGGTGTATCCCGAACTTCGCAAGATCGCCCGGCGGTGCCTCTCGGGAGAGAATCCAGGGCACACGTTACAAGCTACTGCCTTGGTCAACGAAGCCTACCTCAGGCTGGTCGACATTCCAAACATCCAATGGAAAGATCGGGCTCATTTTTTTGCGCTCGGCGCACGCATCATGCGCCGCATCCTGGTGGACCACGCCCGTTCGAAAGGTTATGCCAAGAGAGGCGGCCGAGTGCATCGCGTCGACTTTGACGAGAACCTCATCGTCACCGCTGAATCGGATCCGGCCCTGGTGCGGATGGATGATGCTCTCACCCAGCTTGCGTCATTCGACCCCCGCAAGGCACGGATCGTCGAGATGCGCTACTTCGGCGGCCTCAACGCTGACGAAATTGCATCGGTTCTCGGAGTCTCCGTACCGACAGTGAACCGGGACTGGAGCCTTGCCAAGTCGTGGCTGGCCCGCGAGATCATGACCGGCGAACGGACCGCAGAATCGGCGAACCGGGCGAGCGGGAGTTGAACCCGATGGATCCGAATCGATGGCGGCAAATCGAGGATCTCTATCACTTGGCCCTTGAACAGCCGGCGCACGAACGCGCCGCATTCCTTGATCGAGCCTGCGCCGCCGATCCATCCCTGCGCCAGGAACTGGATTCGCTCCTCGCAATATCTGAAGGCGCGGACGCATATGTGAAGGCCGCCGTTCGCGAAGCGAGTTTTTCGGCAGGCGGCGTGAACCCATCTGCGCCATCCTCTCTCGCCCCTGGTCCTGGTCTTAAAAAACTTGGCCGCTACGAGCTCTTGGAACAAGTCGGCAAGGGCGGCATGGGAGTGGTCTTTCGCGCGATCGATCCAGCGATAGGCCGGACCGTGGCGATTAAGACCATGGTGATCCACGACGGAACCGACGCAAGCGTTTCGGAACTGCGAACTCGCCTGCTCCGCGAATCGCAGGCCGGCGGACAGCTATCGCACCCCAACATCGTAGCCGTCTACGATGTCAGCGAACAGGACAACATCGCGTACATCGTGATGGAGTTTGTCGTTGGCCGTTCCCTCGATAAAGCGCTCGCCGAGGATTCATACGACGCCACCCTCCGCACCCCCAGCCGGGTGATGCGCATCGTGCAGGAATGCGCCGGCGCCCTCGATTATGCCCATAGCCGGGGCATCATCCATCGCGACATCAAACCGGGCAACATCATGCTGCAAGCGGATGGCTCGGTAAAGATCGCCGATTTCGGAATCGCCAAGGCCACTCAGTTCAAGGCCCTCACCCAAACCGCTGCCGTTCTCGGCTCCCCTGATTACATGGCGCCTGAACAATGGAAGGGCGAGGCGGTTACCGGCCAGGCCGATCAATACGCCCTTGCGGTCGTGGCATTTGCCCTGCTCACCGGCCGCCGTCCCTTTGAGAGCGCGACCATGGCTTCAACGGCGGCCAAGACCCTCTATGAAGAACCGCCAGATGCCACCAGTCTCAATCGCAATCTGCCGGCTGAAGTGGACATAGTCTTCCGACGGGCACTCGCCAAGGTCCCGGCCGTGCGCTTCCAGACCTGCAGCCAATTCGCTGTCGCGCTTCGCATGGCTCTTGAACCCGCGCCGGTCATCACGCAGGTCACCTCGCCGGTCCCCGCCACAACGTATATAACTGCGCCTGTTGCCCCCCGCAAGTTCCCCTGGCTGGCTGGGGCCGCAGTCATCGCAGTATTGGCTGCGGCAATCACCGGCCTCTGGCTCTACCAGCGAAACGCTGCAAGGCAGGTTGAGATCGCATATTGGACATCGATCAAGGACGGCAAGACCGCCGATCCGTTCAATGCCTATCTCGAGCGCTATCCCGATGGCCAATTCGCCGGCCAGGCCCGGGCGATGATCGCCTCACTCGAGATCCAACGGCCTCCTGATCCAGTTTCAGTAAACGTTCCTCCCGGACCACAAACTCCCGCCAGCACAACCGCGGCAAAAAAGCCGGATCAGTCCAGGCTTGTGCAACCAAAGCCCGACTCGAAAGGGGCGGCAATTGCCTCGACACAGTCCCCACCAGTGTCGAAGACACAACTGTCCCCGAGTGCCGATCCCTATGCCCGCGCCGAAGCGCTCTTGAAGAGTGGTGCGTATGCTGACGCGCTACCCTTCTTTTCTCAGGCCATCGCCGCCAGTCAGGATTATCGATCCTACTTTGGCCGTGCAGGCGCTTATCAGCATTTGGAGAAGCTTGACCAGGCGATCGAGGACTACACACAGGCCATCCGTTTGAACCCGGGCGGCGCAATGGCTTATCACGAGCGTGCGGTATGCTTGGCGCGCCTCAATCAGGACGACCGCGCACTTCCCGACTATT
>CAVTTW010000004.1:0-97710 GCA_963737665.1 uncultured Acidobacteriaceae bacterium | reverse complement strand
GCGCGGGCCGGGATCGAACCGGCGCATAAAGGTTTTGCAGACCTCTCCCTTACCACTTGGGTACCGCGCCTTGGCAGGGCAGCCTTGTATTCTGGATTGCCCCAAACCGCCGTAGCCAACCCGACTGGCGCCGGAGGGCGGTTTGGAGCGGGAGACGAGATTTGAACTCGCGACCCTCGCCTTGGCAAGGCGATGCTCTACCACTGAGCTACTCCCGCTTGTCGCAAGACTGAGTATACCGGGCTGGCCGAAATGCGGTCAAACGACAGCGATTTCCCCCGAAGGACCGGTTCCCGGCGCGCTTGTTCGCGACCCACTTTCCACTCCCACGATCTCCCCGTCGCGCATATGCAGAATCCGGTCCGCTATGACCGCGGCCTCTGGATTGTGCGTAATCATCAACACCGTCTGACCCAGTTCCCGATTGGACCGAACCAGCATCTGCAGCACCGCCTCAGAGTTCTTGGTGTCGAGGTTGCCGGTTGGTTCATCGGCCAGCACGATCGACGGACGAGTAATGAGAGCCCTCGCGATCGCAACGCGCTGTTGTTCGCCCCCGCTCAATTCCGAAGGCCGGTGGTCGAGACGCCCGCGGATGGAGAGCAGATCGCTGAGATGATCGAGGTACGCCCGGTCGAGCGGCCCCTTGCGGCCACTCACCGTGTAGGCAATCTCGATATTGCCCATCGCCGAGAGAGTCGGCAGCAAATTGAATTTCTGGAAGATGAAAGCAATGCGCTGCTTTCGCAGGCGGGTTCGTTCGCCGTCATCCAGCGTGGCAAAATCGACCCCGTCGATCACCACCCGGCCTTCGGTAGCGCGGGTCAACCCGCCCAGCAGGTAAAACAGCGTCGATTTGCCCGAACCCGAGGGGCCGACAATGGACACGAACTCCCCGCGCTTGACCGCAAGCGAGATCCCGCGCACCGCGGGGACCGGAATCCGCCCCGCCATATACACCTTGGTCAGGTTTTCGGCGAGGATAATTGGCGAACTGTCATCGACCTGCACAGTTTGTATTGTAATGGGCGGTTCTCCTACCGCTTTATTTCTCGGGACAGACGCTCGAAAACCCGGCAGTTTCAATCGGTCTCTACGTTTTTACAGGCACCAGGATCACAAATCACAAACAGGCGTACTATTTGTGTATGGAGCGTCTCGCGGCCATCGCGCTGATCGTAAGCTGCCTTGCACTCCCGGCATGCGCGCAGAGAGGTTCAGCCCACGGCGGTGGCTCTTCCGGCCACGCCGGCAGCTCATTTCATGGCGGGTTTTCGGGCCACGCAGGCTCCGCATTTCATGGCGGATTCGCAGGACGCCCAGGACAATCGCAGTCTTACCGCGGCAGCTACGGCCCGGGGCCAGGCCGGATCGCGCCCCAAATCCGTTATGGCTATAGGAGTGGACCCGGTATGCCGACGCGGATCTCGCCGCGCGGCAACGGCTTCCGCCAACCCTACACCGAGGCGATGCGTCAGCGCATGCCGTACGACGGCCGCGGCCGCGGTCGCGACGGCAGGGGCCGCGATCACCGATTCGGCTGGGGTGCGCCTTACTGGGGCGGGTATGTAAGCCCTTATCTTCCCGGCTACTTTGACTATCCGTGGTATGACTTCGGGTACGGCTCGGACGATTTCGATAGTGATAACGGGCAAAACTACGCGAATGACAACGGCTATGGGGGTCCGCCCTACGATGCGGGCGATCCCGGCCAGGGGGATCCGGGGAGCTACTACGGCGCCCAGCCGTATCCGCCCCAGCCGTATCCGCAACAGCAGTACGCGCCGCCGTATCCGCAGCAGCAGTTTGCGCCCCCAGTCTCCGCGCCGCCTTCAGGTCCCCCCACGGCCGCCCCGGCTGCATCTTCGGAAAGCCCGATCACCGTGGTGTTCAAGGATGGCAGGCCGCCGGAAAAGGTCCAGAACTACCTGCTGACCTCCACCACACTATCCGTCCTCGATCAGCACCGCCACGACATACCCGTCGATCAGATCGACCTGGCCGCCACCGCCAAGGTCAATCGAGATGCCGGGTCGGACTTCCTGCTCCCGCCCTCGTCGCGCTGATAAAAGCGAAGCCTGCCGTCTCTAACTCCCCCGACGTATGGCCGTCGTTTGCCCCGGCCTGCGTCGGCTCATGGACTAAAATCAGAGTGCAGGTTCCAAGGACAGGACTCACTCGTTATGACCGTCGAATCGAAGACTTCTCTCGTCAAATCGCTGCAAGCAGCGGCCGCGCAGGCGGGCCTGATTCTGCACTCCACCACCCAGGGCAGTGACTTCCACGGCCAGCCCACGACCGTCTTCCAGCTTGGTTTACCCGGCGTGGACGGCCGCTCGCTGCGCCTGGAACTCAGCGACGGCTTCGAATTCGACAAGCCGGATCTGCTGCCGACGATGACAGCACATCTGGCCGCAGAGGCCAAGCGACTCCGCAACCCGCGCCCGGAGTGCTATGTCACCCTTGCCGGATTGCCCATCGCGCTGGGCAAGTTCCAATGGCCGTTCCACCGCTCCACCTCCGGCGCCGATACCTACATCGTGCACGGGGAGATGTATCTGGCCGACGGGAACCCGCAGAATCTCTATGCCAAGCTCGCCGCCGCCGTCACCGTCACCTTCGCCGAGATCGTTCCGGCCATGGAACAGCCATACGCCGAGACCTTCGTCTACAACGCCATCCGCAAGACGGTGGATCTCGGTCAGCTCGAGTTCCTCAAGTCCGGCAACCGCCAACCGGTCCCCGTCACCACGCGTTTCTACAGCCGCTGGCAAAAGAAGTTCATCTTCACCGAAACCACCGACAAGCAGCGCCTCGAATATCTTCTGTGCAAGGTTTACTGGCTTTCGGGCGTGCTGGGGGAAGGCCAACCGGTGTGGATCGCCGATCCGCGCGACGCGCAATATTTGAACACGACCGAAGCGGACCTTCTTCGCATGGCAGGCGATGAAGCCGGCGAAGGCCTGCTGGTGCTGGACGGCGAATTTGCCGTCCCCACCGCGCAGTTGATGGCCCGGGCACCGCAGTTCAAAGCCGCACTCGATGCCGCGCTCAGCTTTACCAAGCCGCAGTTCAATGAATCGATGCGCTCCGGCCACGCCAATATGTAGGCCCTTCTGCTACAGGACTGAGCCGCAGGCAGAACAGAATCGCGAACCAGCTACATTGGTGCTTTGGCACCGCGCGCAGGTGATCTGGGTCCCGGCCAGCGGCAGGCTCAGTGCCGGCGCGGCGGCTGCGGCGGGTTCCGGTGCAGCCGCCGGTGCCGGCGACACGTTCACATTCACGCTTACAGGCCAACCCCAGCCGGGGGGCACGTTCATTCCCAAGGCTGCCGCGATCCCCGCCGCCTGGATGGCATTGAACTCCCGCACGCGTCCGGGCATGAAGAAGCATTCAATAAAGCCGAGAATGGCCGTGATCCCCGTCCAGAAAAAGCAGCAATAAAGGATGCCAAGGCCCGTGCGACGCAGGTAGAAATGGTGCACTCCAAAACATCCCAGAAACAGGGCCAGCAGAATGCCGACTACTTCGTCGCGGCGCACCGACTCGTACTGCTCATAAAACATCGCTTGCGTATTGGGATATGGAACGCCGCTCATGGCCTGGTCTCCTTGAAATTTCAATGCTTTATACGCTGCCGCCGAGGTCCCGGTTCCCTGCCCCGACAAGCGCTCTCCGACCCGCGCCCGGGCTGGGGCCATTCTCCCACATCGCGCGGCCGGGATTAGCATCTCATCTGGCATGAGCACTCCGACGGCAGCAGACAGCGGTAATTTCCTCATTGGCGGCGATCTCCCCGTCCACCGGCTCGGCTTTGGCACCATGCGCCTGGTTGGGGATGGGGCGTGGGGCGAACCCGACGACCCTGAAGAGGCCCGGAAGGTGTTACGCCGCGCCGTCGACCTGGGCGTCAACCTTATCGATACCGCCGATGCCTACGGACCCGAAATCGCCGAGCGCCTCATCGCGGAAGCTCTGCATCCCTACCCTGCCGGGCTGGTCATTGCCACCAAGGGCGGCATCACCCGCCAGGGCCCGGCCAAGACCGAATACGTCGGCCGCGCCGGCTACCTCATTCAATGTGTGGAAATGAGCCTGCGCCGCCTCAAGCTGGAGCGCATTGAACTCTACCAGCTTCATCGCATCGATCCGCGCACGCCGCTTGAAGAAAGCCTCGGCGCCCTCCGCAAGATGCAGGAACAGGGCAAAATCCGTCACATCGGCCTCAGCGAAGTGACGCCCGCCGAAATTGTGGCTGCCCAGAGGATCGTCCCCATTGTCAGCGTACAAAACCGCTACTCGCTGGCCGACCGCCGCCACGAGCAGACCCTGGCCTGGTGCGAGCAGCACAATCTCGCCTTCCTGCCCTGGTATCCCATGGCAGGCGGAAAACTGCTCAAGCCCGGCCAGCCGTCTTCCCACGCCCTTACCCAGATCGCCGGGCGCTACGCAGCCACCCCGACACAGCTTTCGCTGTCGTGGCTGCTGCATCGTTCGCCCGTGATCCTGCCCATACCCGGGACGTCAAAGGTCGCGCACCTCGAGGAAAACATCGCCGCGGCCAGCCTCAAGATCGGCCCCGATACGTGGGCCGAGCTGGAGGCTGCGGCGAAGATCGAGGCTTAACGTCCGGCCGCCACACCGGAACAGTGTGACCGCTCTCGGGCGCGGGCACACGTCTCCTGTACGCTGGCTCGCTGGATACACGAGTTTTCTGAATCGACGAGAGTGGCCGGAAATCCGGAATTTTGCGCCGCAGCCTGTGCTCCCCGACCAAGGGCTGGCCGATAAAAAGTAGAGCCGACGCGTTGACACCCAAGTCTTGCCTGGCATGTACGGAAGAAACGAACGCCAGGTGTGACCCGACAGGGGCGAGATGGGTTCCGCGGAGCCTTCCGGCTTCAGAACTTCATACACCTGCCAGTGCTTACGACGCTCTTCCGCGCAGCAGCTGTTCCGCCCGGAACCAATCCTCTTCGGCATGTCCGTGCTGATGGCCGCGCTCGGCCCACAGGCGATGTGCGAGCAGCGCGATCTCCTCGCGGGAGATTGCCTTCTGCTCCCGTGCCGCTGCCATCTGGTCGCGAGTCGCCGTAATTTCAGTGACGTTCGAGGGAACGGCCTTCTTCGCAGCGGGTTTACGCGGTTTTGCCGTGGTGGTCGCAGTCTTTGCTTTTTCTGCCATTGTTATTCTCCTCCATATCGTGCTTTTCTAGGTTGGTTCGAGCGAGGCTTGCAAACCCTGCCAACTTGCGAATCCCTTTGGGCTCGCTCCTCGCTGGTTTTCTATCCGTCTGCGCAGAGAATGGCTAGCAGTCTCCATGCAAGAGCTCAGTGTTTCGCGTTAGCTCAATCTCGAGCCGATTCCTTCCAACTCTGGCCAACGCGGAACATGCCCCCTGGGAAGTCAAACGAACCTGCAGAATGCGGCCCGCTTCCCCAGGCGCGCCCGTCGATTTCGCAGCAATCTCCCTCGGGAGAAACGCCATCGACCTGCGCACTATCCTCTACAGGATACAAAAACGTCAATCTCTGCCAACCCCTAATCGCGATCCGGGAATCTTCGCCATCAACCGCCTATTGAAAACAAGGCACTTATCCATTCCTCCAATGATGGCCATCCCGGATAGTGAACCTTGCCAGAGCTGGCAAACCGGGAAATCTCCGGATTGCACCGGCAGCCGTCCCGCACTCAACAGCCATGCGCCCGATATGCGATGATGGCCTCCGGGCTTTGCGGAAGGGTCGCCGCATGCCCTGTTCAGGAGCAGCCGATGGCTTTTGCGATGGCGCCCCCCAAGTCGGGGCAGGACGACAGTACACCCCTGTTTCCCAGGCACAACATGGCCGCATTTCTGCTCGTGACGGGGCTGTTCTTCTTCTGGGGCGTTCCCAATAATCTCAACGACGTTCTCATTCGTCAGTTTATGAAGTCGTTTGAGATCACGCGGCTGCAGGCTGGACTGGTCCAATCCGCGTTCTACACCGGGTACTTCTGTTTCGCCATTCCCGGCGCCTTCGTCATGCGCCGCTTCGGATACAAGTCAGGACTGCTTGTCGGCCTCCTGCTCTACGCCTGCGGGACGTTTCTCTTCTATCCCGCCGCGCTGGCGCGCAGTTACCTGCTCTTTCTGATCGCCTTGTTTGTCATCGCCAGCGGTCTGGGCTTCCTTGAGACCGGCTCCAACCCCCTGATCGCGCAGATGGGTGAACCCGAAAGTGCGGTGCGCCGGCTCAACTTCTCCCAGGCCTTCAACCCCATCGGGTCGATCATCGGCGTACTGATCGGAACCCTCTTCATCTTTTCCGGCGTGGAACTGCAGCCTGCGGATATTGCCCGGATGAAGCTTGCCGGAACCTACGACCTCTACCTGAAACACGAAACCATGCGGGTCATCGACCCCTATCTCGTTCTCGGCGTCGTGGTTCTCGTCTGGGCATTTTTCATCCTGCGCACCCCGTTTCCCGCGGTCGCTGCGGGCCGGACGGCCGGCTCTACCGAACCCCAGGGACGCTACCGCGACCTGTTCCGCTATCCGCACTTCCTTCTCGCCGTGGTCGCGCAGTTTTGCTACGTGGGCGCGCAGGTAGGCACCTGGAGCTATTTCATCCAGTACGTCCAGGACTACACCCACCTCTCCGAGAAGGCCGCCGGGTACTTCCTCACCGGAACCCTGGCCGGCTTCGGGGTCGGGCGCTTCGGGTCCAGCTACTGGATGAAGCGCGTTCGTCCCCATGTCCTCATGGGGCTGTTCGCCATCATCAACGTGCTCCTGGTCACAGTCGGCATGGTCTTTCCCGGCTGGATCGGCATGTGGGCGATCTTTCTCACCAGTTTCTTCATGTCGCTGATGTTTCCCACCATCTTTGCCCTTGGACTGCGCGATCTGGGCTCCAACACCAAGGTCGGAGCCTCGCTGCTGGTCATGTCGGTGATCGGCGGAGCCGTATTCACCCCCCTGATCGGCCTCGTCTTCCAGGGCACGAAAAGCATGGCTCTGGCCATGATCGTGCCCCTGTTCTGCTATCTGTGGGTCGCGTTGTACGCCTTCTGGGGCAGCAAGCTGGCGCCCTTCGGCTCTGCCGCAGCCGCTGCACAGCACTGATCCGCCATGACCTGCAACTGATCCCTCCCGCGGCTTAGCCCTACAAGCCGCGGAGGTCACCGCCCCAGAAATGAAATGGCTTCCACCTTTGACCCTCTGCGCGTCAGGGCCGAGTCGGATGGGCCGGGCGCCGCACCCCGCGGATGCCATCTTTGATATGTCCGCCGTCACAATTCGACGTGATTTTTCTCACATACAGGCGCACTTCGCAACCGCCAATCTTGAGCCCATTCATGATCTGGATCACATGAGGCGGCCGCTCCTCACTTCAGCCGGTCGTCTCAGGAAGCTTGGGCCGGATGAACTTTTTCAAAGACGCAGGACACCTCTTTCGCTTCGCGGGACTCTTCGTCATCGCCTTTGTGGCCTTCTGGGTCATTCGCGGCTATGTGGTCCCGAAGAGCTTCGGTCAATACGGGCACTATCGAGCCGCCGCCATCGGTGAGATCGCGGCGCGTCCCGTGAAGTTTGCCGGACACGAAGCGTGCGAGACGTGCCACACCGATGTGCACGACCTGAAAATCAAGGGCAAGCATGCGCACGTGAACTGCGAAGCCTGTCATGGCGCGCAGTCCGCGCATGCCGCCGATCCGGGATCGGTCACTCCCGCCAAACTGGACACGGCCCTGTTGTGCGTCCGCTGCCATTCCGCCAGCGCCGCGCGGCCCAAGGGCTTCCCGCAAGTGGCGGCCGAGGAACACGCGAGCGGCGTTCCCTGCGAAACCTGCCACCAGCCGCATAGCCCGGCCATTGAAGCTTCCGCCGCAGCCGCTGGAGGTGCGAAATGAACCTGAACCGGCGACATTTTCTGATTCTTTTGCCGGCCGCCGCCGTGGCCTGGAAGTCGGTGCTGGCGGGGACCCCGGAGTCTTCTCCCAACTACCAGATGTCCGAACACTGGTGGGGCATGCTGATCGACATTCCCAAGTGCATCGGATGCGGCAACTGCGTGCGCGCCTGCCAGGCCGAAAACGATGTGCCCGACGGCCACTTCCGCACCTGGGTCGAGCGCTATCACGTCACCGACGGCAACATGACCAACCCCGAGGTCATCTCCCCCGACGGCGGCAAAGAAGGGTTCCCCGCTGCCGGCGAAGATGCGGGCAAGTATTTCTTCGTTCCCAAGATGTGCAACCACTGCGCCGATTCGCCCTGCACGCAGGTTTGCCCCGTCGGCGCCACCTTCGTCACCCCCGACGGCGTCGTGCTGGTCGATCAGAAATACTGCCTTGGCTGCGCCTACTGCGTGCAGGCCTGCCCTTATGGCTGCCGCTACATCCATCCCGAGAAGAAGGTCGCAGACAAGTGCACGCTCTGCTACCACCGCATCACCAAGGGACTGACCACCGCCTGCTGCGAAAACTGCCCCACGGGCGCGCGCCAGCTTGTCGACCTGAAGAATCCCAACGATCCGATCCACGCATTTCTGAAGACCCATAGCGTGCAGGTGTTGAAGCCGCAGATGGCCACCGGGGCCAAGGTCTACTACAACGACCTGGATGGATCGGTGCGGTAACGCAACCTTGCAGGGGAAGCTGGAAGCCAGCAGCCAGGAGTTGACTTTATGAACGGTGTTGAAGGGTTCATGTATCCGAACGAGGTCGGGCTGCAGTGGAGCGTGCTGATCGTCCTCTATCCGTTCATCACCGGCCTGGTTGCAGGCGCATTCATCCTCGCCTCGCTGGAGCGCGTCTTCCGCGTCGAAGCAGTCAAGCCGACCTACCGGCTGGCGCTGCTGACCGCGCTGTCGTTCCTGCATCGTTGCGCCACTGCCGCTGCAACTGCACCTGGGCCATCCGGAGCGCTCGCCGGAGATGTACTTCACCCCCCACAGCACCTCGGCGATGGCCATGTTCGGCTACGTGTACCTCTGGTACCTGATGGCTGTGCTGGTGTTCGAGATCTGGCTCGACTACCGCACGCGACATCGTCCTGCGCGCACAGCAAAGCCAAGGCCTGCTGCGCCTGGTCTATCAACGTGATGACGCTGGGCTCGAACAACATCAGCCCCCATGCGCTGCACATCGACGAGCGCGTCGGCTGGATCGTCACCCTGATCGGCATCCCTTCGGCGTTCATGCTGCACGGCTATGTCGGATTCATCTTCGGCTCGATCAAGGCCAACCCGTGGTGGTCGTCGCCCCTCATGCCCGTGGTCTTCATCTTCTCCGCCATGGTGTCGGGCATCGCCGCGGTCATGCTGCTCTACATGGCAACCACCAAACTGCGCGGCAAGACCATCGACATGCGCTGCGTCGACACCATCGCCATGTACCTGTTCTATACCTTCATCATCGATTTCAGCCTGGAGATGCTGGACCTGATTCACCGCATCTACGAGGCCGACGAATCGTTCCGCAGCCTCAACTTCATGGTGCACACCCGGCTCTACTTCTCGCACATCGTCATCCAGATATGCCTGGGAACGCTGGCGCCGCTTGTCCTGCTGGCCGTGACGCAGATCGTCAAGCTTCCTGAGATTGTCCGCAAGCGCATGTACGCGATCGCCGGGTGCCTGACGATGATGGGCATCTTCGCCATGCGCTGGAATGTGGTGATCGGCGGCCAGTTGTTCTCGAAGAGCTTCCTGGGCTACACGACCTACAAGATGGCCCTCGTCACGCGCGAAGGATTCCTGCCCGCACTGGCCTTATCTCTGCTCCCCTTCGGCATCCTGTGGGTGCTGGTAAAGCTGCTGCCTCCCTGGCCCGAAGAACATGCCGTGCAAGGGGTCGCCGCCGATTAGGCAACGCCCCTTGCTGAACCGCGGTCAATCGGGTGGAAACCATGAACGATCTTCCCGAAACTCTCGAACAGCTCTCCTCCCGGCTGGAGGCGCTCGAAAGGCGCGTCCAGCATCTCGAAGAGTCTTCCCCCGGCGCTGTTTCCGCCGCTCTTCCCGCACCGGCTCCAGCCCGTGCGCCGATCCTGCCCGCCCAACCGACCGCAGAACAGGCGGCGGAACAGGTCACTGGCGTGTTCTCCCTCCTCGGCAGGTGCATGCTCGGCATAGCCGGCGCGTATCTGCTGCGCGCGCTCGCCGAGTCCAGCATGTTGCCGCGGGAATGGATCGCAGCCATCGCCATTGTTTACGCCATCGCCTGGCTGGTGGGCGCTGCCCGAGCCCACCCGGAGCCCGCTTTCGCTGCCGCTTTCTATGCCGGGACTTCGGCTCTGATCCTCGCTCCCATGCTTTGGGAACTCACCATGCGCTTCCATGTGCTGGCGCCGTGGGCGTCCGCCGCCGTCCTGGGAGCGTTTGTGGTTGCCATTACCTCGCTGACATGGAAGCGTGAGCGTTCGAAAGACCTGAGCGTGGCGTATGCGGCCGCGGCTCTCACCGCGGTTGTTTTGTCCATCGTGACCCACGTCATGATGCCCTTCCTGGCCCTGCTCCTGGTGATGGCCGCGTTCTGCGAGTACAAGAGTCTGCGCGATGGCGGGGCAGGCATCCGCGTGCTGGTGGCCGCCCTCACGGACTGCGCAGTCTGGGCTCTGATCTTCATCTACCGCAGCCCGGAGAGCACTCGCGCCGATTATCCCGCTTTGGACCCGCTGACATTGGTCGCTCCGGCCTGCCTGCTGTTTCTCGTCATGGCCGCCAGTCTGGCGGTGAGTACCGTCGTGTTGCGGCGCAGGATCACGGCATACGAGACAATGCAGGCCACCTTCTCCTTTCTCCTGGCGATCTGCGCAACGCTGTTCCTTGTGCCCCACGTGGGCAGCCGTATCGTGGGCGTGGTCTGCCTCGTCTTCTCCGGGGTGTGTTATGCAGCCGGCTGGGGGATCTTCCGCCGCGCTGCCGAGCTTCGCAACTTTTACGTCTTCTCGCTGTGGAGCGCCTCTCTCTTCTTTGCAGGCGTATTCCTGTGCCTGCCGCCAGTCTGGGCGGTCGTATGCCTCGCCCTGGCCGCAGTCATAAGCGCCTTCGTTGCTCTACGCATCGGGTGCGTCACCCTCGAGTGTCACGGGATCGCCTACCTGTGCATGGCCGCGGCCAGCTGCGGCCTCGCCGAGTATGCGTTGCGCGCCTTGGCGGGCGCCATGCCGGACGGCGCGGCAGCCGGCATCTTCCTCGTGGCAGCCGGCGCGTTGCTGTGTTACGTGGCGGCGCGCGAAGTCCCCGGAGAAGCTCTCCGGCTCCAGCTACTGCACCTGGTTCCGGCCCTCATGGCAGCCGGCGCGGTGACCGCCCTTTTGACGCATGGGATCGTCCGCCTCGTTTCGCTTCTATTTACGCCTGACGTCTTTCACGTCGCTTTCATCCGCACCTTCACGGTCTGCGCGATCGCTCTGGTTCTGGCCTTTGCGGGCTCGCGATGGCGCCGTCTGGAGTTGACGCGGGCCGCCTACGTGGCCATAGCTTTCGTGGCCGCCAAGCTGGTGTTTGAGGACCTTCGCCTCGGCCACATGGAGTTCATCGCCGCTTCCATTTTTCTCTTCGCAATGACCCTGATTGGCGTTCCCAGACTGTCTCGGACGGGAAGTCGCATCTAGTTTGCACTTCCGGCATCTGGCAGATCGCAGTTTGGAAAAAATGGCTCTTTACCCTTGAGATTCCAGGGCGTAAACTGCCATCATTCAATGGTTTCACTTCAATTTCCTAGGCTCCCCAGGGGACCGATGATACGTCTTCTCGTCGTAGAGGATCAGCCCAACGACCTGCAAATTGCGGCACACACGGCCCGTTCTGCCGGAATCACGGAGATCGAGGCGCGGACCTCCTCCCAGGCGGCCATCACCTATCTCGAAAAGGGGCTCAACCGGCAAATACCCCTCCCAGACGGAATTATCCTCGATCTCGATCTCGGCTATGAAAGCGGGTACGAGCTTCTGCGGTTCTGGCATCGCACCCCGGAACTCAGGCAAATCCCACTGATCGTCTGGACCCTCCTCGGAGAGGAACAACGCGAGATCTGCAACTTGTTCAAAGTGAGCCAATTCATCTCAAAGTGGGAGGGAGCCGCGGCAATACGGGAAGCGCTTGGCAAGCTTCAACCGAGGGAGTCGCCGCGCGACTGAAATCACTTTTTGGGCCCGGATCTTTTGCACACGAAGGGGTGGCCGCCGGCACTTCGTACGCCGAAGGTATTCCCCCTCATTTTTGATCCCATCGAATGATAACGTCTTCTCTGATTTCTGCATCGAATCGTTTTTAGAAGTCAGGGTTTATCTCAAGTCGTCTCCACTCCCTGTGCCAGTGTCCATAAACGGGGTAAGCGAGCGTGCCCGTGTCTAGCCCGGAGGAGGGCTGAAATGAATGATTTAGCGGAAATTATCTCCCGGAATGAGGACCAGATCCGCACCGAATGGCTCAGGGATATGGGAAACGCGCTGCAGAGGGCCGACCTGATGAGCAGGGCCGAGCTCGAAGAGCAGTCCCGCGCGTTGCTGGGGGCCGTCATCGTGGGTGTACGATCCAGCGGGTCGGACGTTTCGGCCGCGGGCTGGAACGATGCTCGCGAATTACTGCAGGAGATCGCAGCATCGCGCGCGCGGCAGGGATTTTCACCGGCGGAAGTTGCCACATTTGTGCTGTCTCTCAAGCAGCCGTTGTTTTCCGCCATCCGGCGCGAGCTTGCCAAGAGCCAGGACAAGCTCTTCGACACCATCTGGGCGGCTACGGAGCTGCTGGACAAGCTGGCACTGAGCACCACCGACACCTTCCTGTCGACCCGTGAAGAGCTGATTTCGCGGCAGCAGCAGGAACTGCTGGAACTCTCAACCCCGGTCGTGAAGCTCTGGGACGGCATCCTGGCTCTGCCCATCATCGGTACTCTCGACAGCGCCCGGACCCAGGTGGTCATGGAAAACCTGCTGGAGACCATCGTTTCCACCAACTCCCGGTACGCCATCATCGACATTACCGGCGTCCCCACCGTGGATACCCTGGTGGCTCAGCATCTGCTGAAGACCATTACCGCGGCGCGGCTGATGGGCGCCGAATGCATCATCAGCGGGGTGCGCCCGCAGATTGCGCAGACCATCGTGCACCTCGGCATCAATCTTGAAGACGTGGTGACCAAGGCCAAACTTTCCGATGCCCTGGCCCTGGCCCTGCAGAGAAGCGGACGCGCCGTGGTGCGGACCTCCGCCGCGACCGGTCCCGCCAAGGGAATCCTGTCCAATCGGGAGGCTTGAGTGGAACGTATTCCGGTTCTCCGCATGGGGTCCCTGCTCCTGATCACCATTCAGGTCGATATGCACGACAAGCTGGCCCTTCAGCTTCAGGACGATGTCACCCAGCGCATCTCCGACTGGGGCTCGACAGGAGTCCTGATCGACATCTCGTCGCTCGAAATTGTGGATTCGTTCATCGGCCGGATGCTGGCCAACATCGCGGCCATGTCGCGGGTTCTGGGCGCTGAAACAGTCGTCGTGGGCATGCAGCCGGCGGTCGCAATCACCCTGGTCGAATTGGGAATGTCGTTACCGGGAGTGCGCACCGCATTGAGTGTAGAGGCGGGAATGGAGCTCCTTTATGGAGCGGTCGCCGGACTTCACTCGGGATCAGAGGATGAGCCTGCTCAAGCGTGACGTTTTGGCCCTCAAAAATTCGAATGATGTGGTCCTGGCGCGGCAAAAGGTTCGACAGTGGGCCACCGAACTGCATTTCAGCCTGGTCGATCAGACCAAGCTGGTGACCGCTGCCAGCGAACTGGCGCGCAATACCCTCGATTACGGCCTGGGCGGCGAGATGACCATCGAAACCCTCGCCGCCGGGACAAGAGTGGGATTGCGCCTCACCTTTGAAGATCATGGTCCGGGCATTCCTGACATCGAACTAGCTTTGAAGGACGGATACACCTCCGGGTCGGGCATGGGTCTGGGCTTAGGCGGAAGCAAGCGCCTGGTCAACGAGTTCAGTATCGAATCGGAGGTCGGCAAGGGGACAAAAATCACGGTGGCCCGATGGAAATAGCATTCACGGAGCACATACCGGTGACCGACGCCAGTTCCGTCGGCGAGGTGCGCCGAACCGCGCTGCTCGCCGCGCAGCGTCTCCGATTTGATGAGACGCGCTCCGGCGAATTTGCCCTGCTGGCCACCGAAGTCTCACGCAACGTGCTGTTGCACGCCAAGGGAGGCCAGGTCCTCGTTACCGGGACCAGGGAGCTAGACGCCCCCATCGGCCGCATCGTGGCCATCGACAGCGGTCCGGGGATTACCAACCTCGCCCAGGCGATGAGCGATGGCTTCTCCACCGCGGGCACGATGGGCGGCGGCATGGGGGCCATGAAGCGCATGGCCACGGTGCTCGATGTCTATAGCAATCGAGGAGGAACCATTGTTCTTCTTCAGATCGGGGGCCCGTCTTCGCCGGATTTGCTGCAGATCGCGGGAGCAGCCGTCCCCTATCCCGGGGAACGGTTTTGCGGAGATGCCTGGATCTGCCATCGCACTCCCGAGCGAACCGTGGTTCTCGGCCGTGGACGGGCTTGGTCACGGGTGGGAAGCGTCCGAAGCGGCGCAGGAGGCGGTTGCCACCTTTCACAAGCGGGTAGAGTGCCGCCCCGCGGAGATTCTCCTCTACGTTCACGAGGCATTGCGGAAAACACGTGGTGCCGTCGCCGCAATCGCGGAAATCCGCCCGCGCGATGGCACTCTGACCTATGCCGGCGTGGGCAATATCTCAGCAGTCGTGTTGAATGGGGGAGTTTCCCGAAGCCTTGTCTCGCACAACGGGACGCTGGGAGCAACGATTTCCAGGATCCAGGCGTTCCAAACAGATTGGCCAAAGAACGCCGTCCTCGTCATGCACTCGGATGGACTGCAAAGCCGGTGGGACCTCGCCGCTTACACGGGTCTGCTGGCTCGCGATCCGGCAGTGATCGGGGCGGCGCTTCTCCGCGATTTCCGCCGTCACCGCGATGACGCCAGCGTGGTGGTGGTGAAAGGCGCCTGAGTTTATGTCTGTCTCCATTCTTCAAATTCCGCTGCGCACCGAACGCGATGTCGTGCAGGCCCGGCAGCGCGCGCGAGAGCTCGCCCAATGCCTGGGCCTCGACAACCAGGACCAGATCCGCATGGCGACCGCCACGTCGGAGATCGCGCGCAACGCTTTCCGCTACGCCCGCAACGGCAAAGTTGTTCTGGCGGTTGCGCTCGAGCCGCCGCAACGCATGGAAGTGACCGTGATGGATTCCGGTCCGGGCATTGCCAATCTCGATGAAATTATGGAAGGCCGCTATAAATCGGAAACCGGCCTCGGCATGGGAATCCTCGGGACCAAGCGGCTGATGGATGAATTTCATCTGCAGACATTGCCGTCCGCAACCACAATTCGCATGGCCAAGAAGATTCCGCCCCACGCTGTCTGGAGCCAGCGAACCCTCAATGACCTTATTCGCAGGGTGCAGGAGCGGCGACCCGAGAACCCCTACGAGGAAATCGAACTCCAGAACCAGGAACTGCTGAAGACGCTGCAGGAATTGCGCAGCCGCCAGGAAGAGCTCGAACTTCTGAATCGCGAGCTCGAAGACACCAACCGCGGCGTGGTCGCGCTTTACGCCGAACTTGACGAACGCGCCGACTACCTGCGCCGCGCATCCGAGTTGAAGACAAAGTTTCTGTCCAACGTCTCCCATGAGTTTCGCACCCCGCTCAACTCGATCGTCTCTCTCGCCCGGCTGCTGATGAGCAAGATCGACGGAGACCTGAGCGGGGAGCAAGCCAAGCAGGTGCGGTTCATCGAGTCTTCGGCGCGCGACCTCCAGGAGATGGTCAACGACCTGCTCGATCTGGCCAAGGTCGAAGCCGGAAAGACACGGATTCGCACCAAGCGATTCGAGGTGCAGGAACTCTTCAGCGCGCTCAAGGGCATGCTGAAGCCTCTGCTGGCGGACAACAATTCGGTCGAGCTTGTCTTCGAGGATGGCCGCGACCTTCCCCTGCTTGCACACCGACGAGGGCAAGGTTTCGCAGATCCTGCGCAACCTGATCTCCAATGCATTGAAGTTCACGCCCCAAGGCCAGGTCGTGATCTCCGCGCAGGGGGTTGACGACACTCAAGTGCTGTTCACAGTCGCCGATACCGGCATCGGCATTCCCCCCACGCATCACGAGACCATCTTCCGCGAGTTCAGCCAGGTGGAGAATCCGCTCCAGGACCGACATCGCGGGACGGGCCTGGGCCTGCCCCTCTGCCGCAACCTGGCGATGCTGTTGGGTGGGCGCATCTGGCTGGAGAGCGAACCGGACAAGGGCTCGACCTTTTTCGTTCAGATCCCAGCCGTGTATGTGGGAGAGGCGATTCCGCCCGACGCGGCAATGGAACTGCCCGCACCTGAGTTTCATCGCTCACCCGTACTCTTCCTGGAAGACAATCTGGAGACGGCGCGGACTCTCGAAACGTATGTTCGCGACTCCGAGTTTCAGCCCATCCTGGCCTCCAACATCTCCCAGGCCGAGATCTGGACATCTCGCCATACGCCGGCAGCCGTCGTGTCGGACATCTATATCGGAGACGAACTGGCGTGGGGATTTCTGACCCGGCTGCGTGAGAAATGGCCCGACCTTCCGTTGATCGTCACCAGCATCTATGAGGAATCGGCAGCGGCCCAGGGCGTGGGGGCCAACGTATTTCTGCCTAAGCCGCTGGAAGCGGCGGTGTTGCTGCGCGAACTGAGACGCCTGACGGCGAACTTCGGGACCAGGCGGCTGCTGCTGGTGGACGACAACGACGTGGCTCGCTATATCCTCCGCGAACTGCTGGATCAGCCCTGGCTCGAAATCAGCGAAGCCAACAACGGAACCGAAGCCGCGGCCCGCCTCAAAGAGAGATTGCCGGATGGGATCATCCTGGATTTACTGATGCCCGATATCAGCGGGCTGCAAATCCTGCGACAGTTGCGCGCTGAGAAGGCCACCGAGAACCTGCCCGTCCTGATTTACACCTCCAAGCCCCTTTCGGAGTCGGAGCGGGCGCAATTGGAATCTTTGCGGGCAAGAATCATTCGCAAAGATGACGTATCCACGCGGCTAAAGGCGCAACCCTTTATGGACTGGCTTAGAACCGTGGGCCTCGCACCAGAAAGTACCTCCCGGGAACAGAATGCCTGAAGAAAACCACCGCGCCCTGAAACCTCGCGTTCTGGTCGTCGACGATCGGGAAGAAAACCGCTACGTGCTCTGCCGCGTCCTGCGCCAGGCAGGCTATGAATGCACCGAGATTGGAAGCGGCGCGGAAGCTCTGAAGATGGCGCAGACCCTTCCCGATCTCATGATCCTCGATGTACGCCTGCCTGATATATCCGGTTATGAAGTCTGCCAGACCATCAAGCAGGATGCCCGCACCAACCAGGTCTCCATTCTGCAGATATCGGCCTCGTTTGTCTCCAGTGAAGATCGCGCCCGCGCCCTGGAGGCCGGCGCCGACGGCTATCTGACCCACCCCATCGACGCCATGGTTCTGGTGGCAACCGTGCGAGCCCTGCTGCGCTTGCGCACCGCGGAGACGGTCGCGCGCAAATCGGCGGAGCGGTGGCAATCGACCTTCGACGCGCTTTCGGAAGGACTCGCCCTGGTCAATGGAGCCGGCCAACTGGTCCAGTGGAACGGCGCGTTTGAGGAGATCTGCGGTCCACCGTTTCAGGTCGAGCCCGGCGAATCGGCAGCGTCTTTCCTCGATCGCGCTTTGGGAACCGGCGAGCCCCTCAGGCATGCCGGACCCGAACGCTACCAGGCCGAGTTCGCAATTCAACAGAGAACCGTGCAGTTATCCGTCTACCAGGTCGATCCCGACAGTGAGGAGGCGGGAAAGGTTCTCGTCGTCTCCGACATCACGGATCGAAAACTCGCCGAATACGCGCTGAGAACTGCCGAAAAGATCGCCGCCACGGGAAAGCTGGCGCATGCCATTGCGCATGAGATCAATAATCCCCTGGAAGCCTTGACGAACCTCCTCTACCTGGCGGGAACCTGCAACTCGCTTGACTCCATCCATGAGTTGCTCTCCCACGCCAGCAGCGAGGTCGAGCGCATCGCCCGCATCACGAAGCAGACCCTGTCTTTCCAGCGCGATACCCAGCATCCATTGGTTCTGGATGTGGGCGAAGTCGTGGCTGAAGTGGTAGCCCTGTATCAAAAATCCGCCAAGGCGCGCCGCGTCCGCGTGGTTTGCCACCGGCGTCCGACCCTCGCGATTTATGGATTTCCCGGCCAATTGAGCCAGATCTTCAGCAACCTGGTGCGCAATGCGGCAGAAGCTGCGCCCCAGGGAAGCGAGGTGGTGGTGCGCGTGCGATCCATTTGCCGGCGCGGCCGCGAAGGTACGCGCGTGACCATCCACGACCGCGGATGCGGAATCCCGCTCGACGTGCGTACCAAGCTATTCGACCCCTTCTTTACAACCAAAGAGTTGAAGGGATCGGGGCTGGGCCTTTGGGTTTCAAAAAACCTGATTGTGAAGCACGACGGCACCATTCGCTTCCGAACCTCAACCCGCGAAGGCGCCAGCGGCACCACGTTCGAAGTATTTCTTCCTGTCGGTGGCGTACCTGCGCAAGGGTCTTCGGAAGGAAACTCGTAGCTCGCTGACCCCGGTTCCGTTGTTTCCCGCCCTGTTTCAGCGCGCTTTTCCCCAGCCGCCACCGCCGGGAGAATCTATCCGCAGACGGCTTCCTGCGGGCAGTGCCCGCGTGCACTTTCCGGGCAGTGTCTCATTCACTCCATCCTCCACCAGCACTGTCTCCCCGCACCTGCCGTCCGCGCCTCCGGCCAACCCCCACGGATGGATTCTGCCGGCGATCGCAGAGCAGAGTCACCTGGGCATCGCCCAGCAACTCGATCTCCCTTACCAGGCCGTTGCCACCGCGATTCATGCCCTCCCCGCCTGACTTCCGGCGAACGGCATAGCGGATCATGCGAAAAGGGTAGGCATACTCGAGTGCCTCGACCGGGGTATTCAGCGAATTCGTCATGTGAGCATGGTGCCCGCTCGCTCCTGGTCCCTGCGGCGAGGCCCCCAACCCGCCCGCAATGGTCTCGTAATAGGTGTAGGGAAGCCCCGAGCGCGGATCGATGCCCCCGATGGTGAGGTTGTTCATGGTGCCGGAACTGGCGGCGGGAATTCGCGACGGCAATGCCCCCGCCAGCGCGCGAAGCAGCGTGTCGACGATCCGCTGCGATGTTTCCACGTTGCCGCCGGCCACGGCCGCGGGCGGAACAGCATTGACGATCGTTCCCTCCGGCGCAATCACGCGGATCGGCCGCATAAGCCCGGCAGTCGCCACCGCTCCCTGGGGCAGGAGACAGCGAAATACGTAAAACACCGCCGCCCACGTGACCGCATAGACCGCGTTCAGGCTGCTGGGAACCTGTACATCCGAGCCCGTGAAATCGACGATGGCTTTCCGTTCGACCGGGTCGTTGCGCACCGCAACCCGAATGCCAACGGGCTCAGGCCGCACGCCATCCTCGTCGAGAAAGTCTTCGCCATGCCACACTCCCGCGGGAATGCCGGCAAGCACCGTCTCCATCAGCCGAGCAGACCCCTCGATCATGGCCTCAACGCCGCGCACGATGCGGGTGTGGCCGAATCGGTCAACCAGTTCGCGCACGCGCTCGGCCCCGATGCGGCAGGCGCCCATCTGTGCGGTCAGATCGCCCTCCCGCTCACGCGGCGTGCGCACATTGGCCAGCAGCACATCGAGTAACTGGCGATCCATTTTGCCGGCGCGCATCAGCTTCACCGGAGGAATGCGAATGCCTTCCTGCGCAATCTCGCGGCACAGCCCCATCGATCCCGGATACATGCCTCCGACATCGGCATGGTGCGCGCGATTGGCGACGTAGAACGCCGGCCGGGTGCCACGAAAGAGATAGACCGGAGCCACCATGGTGATGTCAGGCAGATGGGTTCCGCCGCGATAGGGATCGTTCAACAGAGCCACGTCGCCTGGGCCCAGTTTCATGGCTGCCAGCACCGCCGCGACCGACATGGGCATCGATCCCAGATGAACCGGCATGTCATCGCCCATCGCAATCAGGTCGCCCTGGCCGGAAAAGACAGCGGATGAGTAGTCGCGGCGCTCTTTGATGTTGGGCGAAAAAGCGGTGCGGCGCAGCACCGCGCCCATCTCCACAGCAACCGAGTGCAGCGCATGACCGAGGACCGCAATCTCCGCAGGATCGAGTTGATTCTGTCTCATCGGCGCCTTCTTCGACGATTCATCTCTGACTGCGGCGTGGGCCTCAGGCGCGGCTTCAACACCGGTGTGAGCACCAGATTCTCGAACCCATCCACCGCAAGAGTCCAGCCGCTCGGGACATACGTAGTAGCACTCAACTCCGCAATGATAGCCGGACCCGCCACGCGGTCTCCCGCGCGCAGCAACTCGCGCTCGATAGAGTGCGCCTCGGCGCCAGCGTCCATCTTCAAAGATGCGATGCGCGGCGACCCGCGCCTGGGCGCCATCGCCGCGCTTGAGTCGAGCCTTGATGTGGGGCGGCTTGTGGGTTGAGGCAACGGCCTGCACCCGGACGGTGACGACTTCCACAGCGCGGCCACGATCCTCGTACCCATACAAGCGCGCGTGTGTCCGGTGGAAGTGTTCCACCGCTCGCGCTCCCCATGCGATGCGTATCTCGAATCCCTGCCCCTGGTAGCGAAGATCGGCAGATCGAGCCAGCGACGGTCTCACCCCTTCGCCGCGGAAGGCTTCGCGCGCTTCGGCCTCCAACTCCCTGAACACAGTTGCGATCCTCGGACTGCCGGGATCGGCCATGACCGTTCTGGAAAATTCGCGGCGCAGATCGGCGTCGAGAATGCCGAGCGCCGACAACGCGCCCGGCGCTGCCGGAACCAGAACCTTGCGAACGCCGAGTGCCGATGCGAGTGCGCAGGCATGCAGCGGACCCGACCCGCCAAAGGCGAGCAGCGTGAACGAACGCGGATCAAACCCGCGCTCCACCGACACGCGGCGCAGTGCACTCTCCATGTGCGCATTGGCTACGTGCACGATGCCTTCGGCAAGCTCTTCAATGCCCGCGAAGCCTGCCGCGCGCGAATGAAGACTCTGCAATGCCGCCCGAGCCCGCTCCCCATCGAGCCGCATCGCACCACCCAGAAAGTGGTCGGCATGGAGCCGCCCCAGCGCCAGGTTGGCGTCCGTGACCGCCGCGTCCTCTCCTCGCCCATAACAGGCCGGGCCAGGATTCGCTCCGGCGGATTGTGGCCCGACGCGCAGCATACCCGCCGCATCCATCCATGCCAGCGATCCGCCTCCGGCGCCCGCCGTGTGAATGTCCAGCATGGGCACCCGAATGGGCAAGCCGCCCACCTCGCCTTCAATGGTCGTTGCAGGGTCCTGCTGCGCATGGAGCAGCGCGACATCGGTGGATGTCCCACCCATGTCGAAACTGATCACACCATCAATCCCACTGCGCCGGGCCACACTGAGCGCGCCGATCACGCCTCCCGCCGGCCCCGAAAGAATGGTGCGCACCGGCTCACGCGCTGCCGATTGCGCCGAAAGAATGCCGCCCGACGACTGCATGATACTGAGCCCTGCGCCACGCTGAGAGAGACTCCGCTCCAGGCCGCCAATGTAGCCCGCCATCCGCGGAGCAAGATACGCATTGAGCGTAACTGTAGAGGCACGCTCATACTCGCGAAACTCGGGAAGCACCTGGTGCGAAAGGGAGACTGGCAGGCCCAGTGGCTCCAGCGCCGCAGCTACGGCGCGTTCATGCTCGGGATGAGCAAACGAGAACAAGAGCGAAACCGCGATCGACTCCGCCCCGGACGACCGCACCCGCTCCCGCAACTCTGCAAGCGTCGAGGCCTGCAATGCGCGCACCACCGAACCATCCGGCGCAACCCGCTCGGCCACCCCGAAACAAAGGCCCGGCTCTGCGAGAGGCAGGGACCGATGCACATTCCAGTCATACAGATCGGGCCGCGCCTGGCGCCCGATAACCAGCGTATCTTCAAAGCCCTCGGTGGTGACAAATGCCACCCGCGCACCTTTCCGCTCCAGCAGCGCATTGGTCCCAACCGTGGTTCCATGGCGAAGCTCCAGCCCCTCGACTCCAACCTCTGCCGCGATCGTCTCAACCGCCTCCAGAATCGCCCGTCCCGGATCATCGGGCGTCGAGGGCAACTTGAAGACCTTTACCCGTCCCCGCGCACGGTACACGCAGTCGGTAAACGTGCCACCTGTGTCGATGGCGAGGATGAGGCGCTTTGCCATTTGTATGCCAACATATCAGCCCGCCCTTCTCTCTGGACCCGGCATCCTCGGGGATGAGACATTGAAGTCTCATCCAGTACGCGTGACTGCTCCTCCGGCGGCCTGATGCCTCATACAGAACAATCCGCGCCCCCTTTCCGCTGGAGCGCCACCACGCCTGCGCAGCGCAATGTGGTGATTGCCGCCGGGCTGGGGTGGATGCTCGACGCCTTCGATGTGATGCTCTACTCCATCGTTCTCACCACGTTGATGCGCGCCTTCGGCATGACCCGCACCACCGCCGGACTCCTCAATGCACTGACGCTCGCAGCCTCCGCCCTGGGAGGACTGGCTTTTGGTTTGCTCGCCGATCGCTTCGGCCGCCGCCGCATGCTCAGTGCGAGCATCCTCTGTTATTCCGTCTGCACCTTCGCCTGCGGGCTCTCGACAAGTATCGTCGCCCTTGGCATTTTTCGATTCCTGCTGGGGCTTGGCATGGGCGGGGAGTGGAATACTGGCGCCACACTGGTGGCAGAGACCTGGCCGGCTGCATGGCGCGGCCGTGCCATCGGCATCGTGCAAAGCAGTTGGGCCGTCGGCTATGCGCTCTCCGCGGTGACTGCCTGGGTCATCCTCGCCCATGCCAACTGGCGCTGGGTCTTCTTCGCCGGGATTCTCCCTGCCGGCGTAGTGCTGTGGATCCAGCATCGTGTGCCCGAGCCCCCGATCTGGGAGCGTTCCCGGGCCGCCGCCGCTCCCGGCGAAAAACGCCTTGCCCTGCGCCGCTCCATGCGCCCGCTGCTGATCCTGACCCTGACCAACACCTTCGGCATGTTTGGCTGGTGGGGCCTGTTTACTTGGATTCCCGCCTACCTCGTTTTACCCATGACACAGGGCGGCCGCGGCTTCACGAGCATGAGCCTTACCGGCTTCCTGGTGACCATTAATCTTCTCGGAATGCTTCCGGGCTACCAGCTCTTCGGTGTGGCCGCAGACCGGTTCGGACGCCGAAGGACGCTGGTTCTCTATCTGGCCGCTGCAGCCGCGGCTGTGCCGCTGCTTGCCGCTGCCCGGCAGCCGGCACTGATCCTGGTCTTCGCGTGCATAGCCGCCTTCTTCGGTACCGGATTCTTTACCGGCTCAGGCCTGATCGGCGGTGAGCTCTTTCCCACCTCAATCCGCGCCACTGCGCTCGGCCTCTCCTACAATGTCGGACGCGGTTTGAGCGCCCTGGCGCCCGCCACCATCGGCGCGCTCAGTGAGCGTCATGGCCTCGCATGGGCCTTTACCGCCAGTTCGCTGGCCTTTGCTGCCGCTGCCATTACTGCCCTCTTTCTTCCTGAAACCATGGGAGCCGAGATCGCCTGAGCCGTGGGTTGCCATCAACCATCCCGCCCCGGCTTTAATGTTGTTCTTCCAACCTCTGACACCTCGGCATATTCTAAGTAGCGGTTATGGTTAAGGTGAACGAGATCG
Source organism: uncultured Acidobacteriaceae bacterium (assembly GCA_963737665.1). Classification (GTDB taxonomy): domain Bacteria; phylum Acidobacteriota; class Terriglobia; order Terriglobales; family Acidobacteriaceae; genus Telmatobacter. The sequence goes on along the minus strand of CAVTTW010000004.1, from coordinate 73,952 downwards.
GGAAGCCGGCACGCAGGCTGCGAAAGTTCTTTCGCCAGTTCCCGCCAGACCCTCGTCCGGAGCAGGTACATCGCCTGAGAACCGAGACGCGCCGCCTTGAAGCGGCCCTCGCCGCCGTTTCGCTCGACTCCCAAAAACAGCCTCGCCGGCTGCTAAAGGTAATGACCCCCGTGCGCAAGGCTGCGGGCCAGGTGCGCGACATGGATGTCTTGATCAATGATGCGGTCACACTCGCAAAGGGTCGGCGGTCTGAGACGTTTGTTGAGTTGGTCGAGCATCTGTCTCACATGCGGAGAAAGCGCGCCAAGCGCCTCTGGGCATTCATTGCGAAACGTCGCACCGAGGCTCGCAAGCGCCTCAAACGATCCGCAAAGCTGATAGACAAACGAGTCCACGACAAGTCCGCCGATTCGGTGGGCTTTTCGGTAACGCCGCAGGTCCTGGTCACGGAGCTTTGCCACTGGCCGGCTCTCAACCTCGACAATCTGCATCCTTTTCGAATCCGCGTGAAAGAACTGCGCTACATGCTTCAGCTCTCGAACCATGCGGACCGGCGTTGGATCCGACGTCTCGGCGAAGCCAAAGACGTCATAGGCGAGTGGCACGATTGGACAAAGCTGCTTAAGATTGCAACGAAGGTGCTCGATCCCCAATCAGGCCTCGACACGTTGAAGCAGATCGAGACAATTGCGCAAAAGAAAGCGACCCTGGCGCTCACTATCGCTAACGAAATCCGCAAGAAATGCGTGCGCCTCGCATCGAAGCCAAAACCGTCAACAGGTTCGCGGGTTAAAGATGCGAAGTTCTGATGTCTCACGCGGTGTTCCCTTTTGATCGGGGAGCGCATCAGACGATTCAGGCTGCACCGGATGCGTCCTCATGCCAACCAGGAAAGTTGTCAGTCAACTACCGGGAGCTTCATCCTACTTGCCGGAAAAGCGCACGTTAGGAACGCTTGCGGCCGCTGTTCAGCACTGTAAGGGCTGCGAGATTTATCGTCACGCGACGCAGGCCGTGTTCGGTGAAATGGACTCTTCCCATCCACGCTCAGACGTCCCTCGGACGGAACTCATGATGATCGGCGAACAGCCCGGCGATCATGAGGACCGCGAGGGCCATCCTTTTGTCGGCCCGGCCGGAAGACTACTCGATCGCTGCATGGAAGAAGCAGGGATCGACCGAAAGCAGGTGTATGTCACCAACGCTGTCAAGCATTTCAAATGGGAACCGCGCGGCAAACTTCGCATTCACAAGAAGCCGTCATCCAGCGAAATCTTCGCCTGCCGCCCCTGGCTGGATGCCGAGATTGCCGCCGTCCACCCTCGGCTGATCGTATGTCTGGGGGCGGTTGCGGCCCAGTCGCTACTTGGATCAAAGTTCAAAGTGACAGTGGCTCACGGGGTAGTGCAGGAAATTGATGGCCTGCCACCCATCCTCGCAACCTTCCATCCCGCCGCCGTTTTGCGCAGCCGCACGGAAGAGGAACGGCAGCAGCAGACCGGCGAACTCATTGCCGATCTGCGCGCCGCCCAAAAATACATCCACGATCGGCGAGAAAACTAAGGCTTAACTTTAATTTCAGAATCCCGTCGTTCAATCGCTTGTATATCTGTATGCGTTGGTCCGGACTACGCCGCGGAGGGAGAGTTCGACGGGTCAAACTCGGTGCTATGGCTCTTTTGCGCGCTGGTTCCCGGCATCTGGTGCACATGCGAGCGCCGCGCGTTTGTAAATTGCAGCACATTGGATTGCTGTTCATCCCCCAAACCAATTTCCGATCTGCGCAGTATTTGCGCCTGGCGCAGGATTCGTATGTCCACGACTCCGTCCCGGCAGAATTCCTGCTCAGCCGGTACCCGGCTTGACCGGGATACAGCCAGCCTTCTTGGCAGTGGAAGACCCGTTCGGCGATTCAAGAGGCTATGAAACTTTACAGCCGGAAGCGCGCGATAGTCAGCAATATTGAACGTATATGCACTCATGGAAGATGTCCTTTTCGATGTTTTCTACCGTCTCCTGACGAGCGAAGAGAACGGAAAAGGAGCCAGCTGCGATCGATCTGCACTCTGGTTAATAGGATGCGGACCTTCGATGTGAGTTGCACTCCCGACATTTGCATCCCCGGGGCGAAGGAATGCGAGCGCTCTCCAACATACCGTTCAACAAGCCTCCCTTCTGCGAGGCTTGCCATGAATGTGGTCATTCCATGGATGTCACTCGCCGGCCAGATAGGGGCTGGCGGCGCGAATCCTGCGCTTGACAATCGCGACTGAATCCGGGGGCAACCCCAGAGATGTGCCTTCCGCCGCGATGCCGTCCCGCGATGCCATAACCATCGATGAACCTTCCGGAACCGAGAACTGCACGGTGTCAGAGCCCAGATTACAGTGCACCGAAATCTCTCCCCGCTGGATGGAGATCCACATTCCATCCGAGTCGTAGGAAACCTTGGTGTTGGCCGGATCGCCATTGTTCAAAGACGGCGTGAACCGGCGCAGATGGATCAGCTTGCGATACCACTCAAGTACGCGCCCGTGGTCTCCCTCGTTCACCTCGTCCCACTTGAGAATGGACCGCGTATACGTCTCGCGCTCCTCCGGGTCGGGAATGACGTCCGCATCCCATCCGAAGGCGTCAAACTCCTTCTTTCTCCCCTCGGAAACCAGGCGCGCCAACTCCTCATCGTCGTGATCGGCGAAGTATTGGAAGGGCGTCGAAGCGGCCCACTCCTCTCCCTGAAAGATCATGGGAACGAAAGGGCTGGTGATCACAATGGCGGCGGCGATCAAGGTGCGATCCAGGCCTACGTTGACCTGAAGCCGCTCTCCCACGGCTCGATTGCCGACCTGGTCGTGATTTTGTATGTAGCCAAAAAAGCGATGCTGCGACAGGTTGCGCGGCGATCGCCCGTGCATCCGGTTGCGATATTTTGAATAAATACCATCGTAGACAAAGGTTTCTTTCAGCGCCTTGGCCAGTTGGCTCAGATCGCCGAAATCCGTATAGTACCCTTCCGCGCCCGGATACAAAACCGCGAACAGTGCATGATGGAAGTCGTCGCTCCATTGCGCGTCGATTCCAAATCCTCCGCCCTCGCGCGCCGTAACGATGCGCGGATCGTTGGCGTCACTTTCGGCGACTAAGACTTTCCTCCGCGCCAGGGTCGCCTCCAGCATCTGGGTCTCCTGCGCCAGTTGCTCCAGAAAATGGATCGCCGAGCGATCAACGTAGGCGTGCACTGCATCCAGACGCAATCCGTCAACATGGAAATCGCGCATCCACATCAGCGCGTTGTCGCAGAAGAAGCGCCGCACCTGGTGCGACCAGGCGTCTTCGAAATTCACCGCCGCGCCCCACGGCGTGTGGTGCTTGTCGATCAGATAAGGGCCAAATTTGCCCGTATAATTCCCCGACGGACCGAAGTGGTTATAGACAACATCGAGCAACACCGCCAGTTGCTTGCCGTGGGCCGCATCCACAAAACGCTTCAACGCATCGGGGCCGCCGTACGGTTGGTGGACAGCGAACAGGGACACGCCGTCATAACCCCATCCATGCACGCCGCCGAAGGAAGCAACGGGCATTAACTCGATATGCGTCACTCCAAGGTCCTTCAGATGATCGAGTTTCTCGATAGCCGAGTCGAGCGTCGCGCCGGGCGTGAACGTGCCGACGTGCAGCTCATAGACCACGGCACTGGCAAGCGGCGGAGGCTGAAAGGACGCATCGCTCCACTGGTAGGCATCCTGATCGTAGACGCGGGAAAGGCCATGCACTCCATCGGGTTGCCACAGCGAACGAGGATCCGGATAAACTCCCTCTTCCTCATTGACCGAGAAGCCATAATCGGTTCCCGGTCCGGCCTCATCCACAACAAGCCGCCACCAGCCTTGCGCATCCGGCCCCTGCATGGGCAGGCGAGCCCCATGGACATTCACCGCGATCTTCTCCACTGCCGGAGCCCATATCTCAAACTGATACATTCCCTAATTCCACTCCTTTACCAGTAAGGCCACGGGGAAGCGACGCAAAAGCGACTGCACGCGCACTCGCCCGCCGTTCACCTCATCGCCCGTGAGCAGGTTCTTCCACGTACCTTGCGGCATCTCAAAAGTAGTCGCACCCCAGTTGTCGCCAAGTTTCGACGGCCAGCGCGGGACGACGGTTACCACACTTGCGCCGCGCAGATATGCAATCAGATGCTCGGCCTTCGGTCCGGATGCAACGAGTGGCGTGTAGTCCGCCTCGGCGCCAAACCACTCGGGGTGGTCGCTGCGTAACGTCAGCCCGCTATGGACGACCCAAAGCTTGGGCAAGCCGGTCTCGGACCGCTTGAGGATATCTTCCGGCGACATCCCGCGCTTGAGTTCCTCGAGCAGGTTCTGCCGCAGTTCGTAGTCAACCGGCGTGCGGTTGTCGGGATCCACGAGGCGAAAATCCCACAACTCGCTTCCCTGGTAAGTATCGGGTACGCCGGGGGCCGTGTACTTGAGCAGCGTCTGTGCCAGGCTGTTGATTCGTCCCAGGGGCGAAACTCTCTCCACCATGGACTCAAGCTCGACGATGAACTTTTGCGATGCCAGAATACTCTCGATAAAGCTGCGCAGAGCGTCTTCAAAGTCCTTATTCTGCTGTGTCCAGCTGGTCTGCTCTTTCGCCTCGCGTGTCGCCTTCTCCATGTAAGCCAGCAGACGTTCTTTGGAGATGGGCCACGCCCCAATCAAAGTCTGGTAGAGAAAGTACTCCGTGTTGCGGTCGGGGAATCCGTTCATCTTGAGACTTGCATTCATTCGCGACCAGCGATTCAACGCCGATTTCCACTTACCGGACATTTCCGTCAGCGCCGCCAGCCGCGCCCGGACATCGTCGCACCGCTTCGTATCGTGAGTTGAAAGCGTGGTCATGGTCAGAGGATGCGTCGCCTGCATACGCGCGCAATATTCGTGAAACTGCTCGACGCTGATGCCATCGCGATCGGGCGCGCCCCCGACTTCATTCAACCCGACCATGCGGTTGTAACAGTAGAACGCCGTGTCCTCCACGCCCTTTGCCATCACCGGAGAAGTGAATTGCTGAAAGCGAAGCAGAAACTCGCTTTCCCGCGCCCCCCTCTCCCGCAACATCAGCACATCGGCCATGAAGTCAAACAGCCCCGCATCGATATCCTGCCTGCGCTCCTTCGCCTGCGCGATCGCACTTTCAATCTCGGTGCGATCTTCGTCTGCGATCTCGTTCCGTTCCGCTACCACATAGGTCCTGTAAACAGAAAAGCAGGATGCCACCTCACGAATCGCGCGACGGATTTCTGCACGCGTGTAGTCGCGCCGGTCGCGATTGTTCTCGCATATCTCGACAAAGAGTCCCGCCAGGCGATTGATGTCGCTTCCCAGGGCTTCATGCTCGACGCTGAGCTTCTTCTCATGTGCGATCGCAGCGAAACTGTCTTTCTTCTGCGTGAAATCGCTGTATATCTGGCTGAACTCGCGCAGTCCGTCTCCACGCACCAGCAGGGCGTTGCACACGTTCATGAAGTCATAGCCGCTGGTCCCGTCGATCGGCCAGTTGCCGCGCAAAAACTCGCCGGGCTCCAGAATCTTCTCTCCGACAATCCAGGCCTCCGGGGCGCGTTCCCGCAGCCGCGCAAAATACTGCTGCGGGTCGCGGAGCCCATCGGGATGGTCGATTCGCACCCCGTCGAGCAGATGGTTCTGCAGCCATTCGATAATCCGGCAGTGCGTCGCTTCGAAAACATGCGGCCGTTCCATGCGCAGACCAATCAACGTATTCACATCAAAGAAGCGGCGATACCCGAGTTCCTGGTCGGCCGTGCGCCAGAATGCCAGACGGTAGTTCTGCTGATTGAGAATCTCGTCGAGTTCATCGTGGTCGCTGTTGATGGCGTACAACGTGGTTTGAATGAGCGCACACACGTCCGGCCGCTCCGCACAGTGGCGCGTAAGCAAGCCGTAGATCACATCGCGGTCGCGATGCCGTTCCTGCACCAGGGCGGGATCGGACGAATCGGGGGATGGCAGGCGGGCCAGACTGTCGGCGAAAAACCCCAGCGCATCGTCGTGCGCGGTGCTCGCCGTCTTGGCGAGTACCATTGCTACCGACCTCGGCGAGAGCGGTAGAGAATGATCCGCGTAGTGAACCTTGAACCTGTCATTCTTGAACTCCAGTTGAATCTCCCCCGCCGCCAGCACGCGTCCATATTGATCGCCCAGCACCGGGATGAGAACCTTGTTCTGCAGCTTTACCTCGGCCGAGTGCCAGTCAATATCGAACCACGTCGCATATCTGCTGGATGGCCCGTTCTCCAGGACATCCCACCAGTACCGGTTCTTCGGCCCGATCGCCATATGGTTGGGCACGATGTCGAGCACTTGCCCCAACCCGATCTCGCCGAGTCGCCGGCAAAATTCCTTATGTCCCTCCTCGCCTCCAAGTTCTTCGTTTACCTTCTCGTGATCAACCACGTCGTATCCGTGCATGCTGCCGGGCGCGGCTTGAAGATACGGCGAGGAATACACGTGGGAGATTCCCAGTGCTTTCAGATAAGGCGCGGCCTCGAGGGCCTGCTTGAACGTGAACTTCGCATGCAGTTGCAAACGATAAGTGGATGAGGGTATCCGTCGCATAGATCACCTTTTCGATCCCAAGTTACGCGCGGCTCTCATTTGCCGATCGCTGTTGCCGATGGTGGAGAAGTTAATTCCGACAGCTCGACTTAAAGGTTATTTGAGCTTGAGGCGTTGCTCCAGCTTGGCCATGTCCCGCCAGGGATTGCGCGTGAGGCGCCTTTCCCATTGTGGTAACTCCGATACGAGGTAGCGGGGTCGATCGGTCGACGCCAGTTCGGTCCAGGAAAGCGGCATCGCCACCGGCAGCCCGGCCCTTGATCGTGGTGAAAAGGGCGCAACCGCCGTAGCCCCGCGCTCGTTGCGCAGATAGTCGAGATAGATCTTTCCCTTTCGTGCCGCCTTGGTCATCTTGGTCAGGAACATCGCCGGCGCGTCCCGCTCTATGGCCAGAACGAACGAATGCGCAAACTGCTTGATCTCCGGCCACTGGTGCTCCGGCCGAATCGGAATCACCACATGAAGACCTTTGCCTCCCGTGGACTTCACAAAACTCTTCAGGCCAAGCGCCTTGAGCCGCTCTCGAATCTCAAGGGCGCTCGATGCCACCGTCTTCCATGCAATCGACTCGTCGGGATCGAGATCGAAGATGATGAGGTCAGGAGTTTCAAGCGATTCATTGCGTGATCCCCAGGGATGAACCTCAAGCACACCGATCTGCGCCAGCTCAACGATAGTCTCGCTTTTGGAGAGGGTGATGTAAGGCTCAGGCTTTCCTGTCTTCTTGTCGACAACGTCAATGCTCCCGAAGCTTCCGCCGATCATCTGGTTCTTGTGCTTCTGATAAAAGCACGGCTGGCCGCTGCCGTCAGGGCACCGCACCAGCGTCAATGGCCGGTCGGCGATATAGGGAAGCATCACTTCGGAGACCGCCTCATAGTAGCGGGCGAGCATCTCCTTGGTCACACCTGAAGTGGCATCGAGAACCTTATCCGGATGGGTGAGGCGGATCTGCAATGGCGCGCCGTTCGGCTTGCCGGCGGTGTGCTTCACGGCCGCTGTCTTCGATAGTTCAACTTTGGTGTTGGCCGCCTTCTTCGCTGGCGTTCTTTCCACTGCAGTAGCCGAAACCTCCCGGCGCACATCGGTAGCCGGCTTATCCTCACGCAGGCCTTTGAAAGACGCCTGGCGCACAAGTTCATCGGCCGTCCAGTTCGAGAACGAGACTTGAGCTACAAGCTTTGGTTCCACCCAGTGCACGTCGCGTCCCGCCCCCGCCGGGAGTTTGGTAAAGGGCGTCTTGGCGCGACGCAACGGGTCCAGCCGCTCACGCAGCATGCCATGAGTCTTCTGAGTGAATCCTGTGCCGGTACGCCCGGCATAAATCAGCTTGCCGTCCCGGTAATGGCCAAGCAGCAATGCCCCGACCCCGTGGCTTCCGTTCGATGGCAGTGTGAAACCGCCGATCACAAATTCCTGTTCCTGATAACACTTGGACTTGAGCCAGCTTCCGCTGCGCCCGGACACGTAGGCCCCGGAGGCGATCTTTGAAACGATTCCCTCCGACCCCAGCTTGCAGGCATGACGGAAAATCTCGGCGCCATCGCCGGCAATGTCTTCACTCAACCGGACAGTCTCGGAACCGCTCGCTCCCGGCAAGATCCCGGTCAGCTCGCTCTTTCTCTCGCTGAGCGCCAGCCCGCGAAGATTGTGCCCGTCGAGATGCAGCAGGTCAAATGCGAAGTAAATCAGCGTGTGTCGTGCGCCGTCCTGAAACGCGGCCTGCAAATCTGCGAAACTCGTCGTCCCATCCTCCGCCAGTACCACCACTTCGCCGTCGATCAGAGCTGTCTCCACGGGAAGCTTCAGCACCGCATCAGCGATCGGCCGCATGCGATCCGTCCAGTCCAAGCCAGTTCGTGTCAACAGCTGAACGGCCGATTTCTTCCGGTCAATCCGGGCCTGGATGCGGTACCCGTCCAGCTTGAGTTCGTGCACCCAGCGATCCCCAGTTGGCGGTGCCTTGGCGAGGCTGGCTAGTTGAGGCTCGACAAACTCCGGCAATTTTTCCCGCGGAGCCTTACTCAGCGTCCCAGACCGGCCGGTTACGGGGCGTACGCTATGCGGGACTGCCGATGTGCCTGGAGCCTCTTTGGACTCGGCACGATTCGATTGCCACACCCGGTCTCGCGCGCTCGCAATGCTGTCCATATCGCGTCCGCTCAACACGCTGTCTGGAGCCTCGTCCGTGATCGGCTTCGCATCTGCGGCGCGCTCTTCCCCATCGTGCTCCTTGATGAGCAGCCAGTTCGGCTTGCTCTCGTTGGCCGCCCGGCCGCCCATGCGCACCAAGGCCCAGTTGCCCTTCATCTTTTCGCCGTGCAGCGCAAACTTCAGCGATCCTTTTTGCAACCCTTCTTCGACATCGACGTGCGGCTCCCACGTGCCGCGGTCCCACAACATCACGGTGCCACCGCCGTATTGACCTTTGGGAATAATGCCCTCAAACCCCCCATACTCCATCGGATGATCTTCTACCTGCACTGCGAGCCGCTTGTCTCCGGGAAAATAGCTTGGCCCCTTCGCCACTGCCCAGCTCTTCAAAACTCCATTCCAGCCCAGGCGAAAGTCGTAATGCAGTCGCGTCGCCGCGTGCTTCTGAATGACAAACGGGAGACCTTCCACATCCTTGGCCGGGGACCCGCCGCCGCTGGGCTCGCTTGTTACGCTGAAATCGCGCATAGAGCGGTAGCGTTCCAGCTGATTGTCCGCCGGGTTCGCCGCAGGTCGCGGCTTGCGCGTCGCTACCTTTGCCATAGCATCGGCCTAGGCGGATTTACGCCGCTTGCCGGCGCCTTTGCTGTTGGTCTTGAGGAGAGTCAAGCCGTGTTTCGTGGATTCGCCTTTGGCCTTGCGGGCTCCGCTTCGCGCCGGCGCTATCTTTTCATTGGCCGGGTTCACACTCCGGCGCAACGCATCCATCAGGTCGATTACCTTGCCGCGCGCCGCCGGCTTCTTCTCGACTGGCAGCGGTACATGCTTCAGCTTGGCGTCGATCAGTTCCCGCAACGCAGCCTCATAGTCATCGGTGAATTTCGCGGGGTCGAACGCACCGGCCTTCCGCTGGATCAGTTCCTTGGCCAGCGAAAGCTGCTCCTCCCCCACCTTGGCAGCCTTGATTCCGGCAAAATACTCCGCCGGGTTGCGCAGCTCCGCCGCATAGCGCAAGGTGTACGCCATCAACCCCGCAAGCTTCGGATCGGAAGGCGCGCAGATGGCCATCAGGTGCTCGCGGCCGCTGACGGCGATCTTACCCAGCCCCGCCTTGTGCAAGTCATCGAGGGCCTTGCGCACCACGCCAAAGGCTTCCGCCTGCGAGTCGTTCTCCGGCACTACAAAATAGGGCTTTTCATAGAGAGCGGCATCCAGATCGTCCAGATCAACGAACTGCTGCAACTCCAGCGTGTGCCGCGAAGCGATGCGCAAATGCTCAACTTCCTCGGGATCGAGCTGAATGTACTCTCCCTTGCTGTACTCGTATCCCTTGACGATGTCGTCCTTCTCCACCGGCGCATCGTCCGACGCGGAAACTTTCTGGTGGCGCACGCGCTCCCCGCTCTTGCGGCTGATCTCGTGAAAGTGTATTTCGCTCTTCGCCTCCGTAGCGGGGAAGAGCTTTACGCCAAACGAAACCAGCGAAATCTGGATTTGTCCGGACCAGAAAGGGCGCGCCACAGGATAAGGCTCCTTGTTTGTGTCAGATTCCCGCTTGGGACCGTAAGTTGCCCTTGCCGACACACGGACGGCGAGGATCCACCACCAGGCGAGACACTAACACACCGCAACGCGCCAATGGCAAGCTCACAGTTCCACTCGGAAATCAGGCGGAGGCTTGACGACCATCGCGCCGCCTCGCCGTTCTGACCCGATACTAAGCCGCCGGTCTGCGCGCTTCGACGTCCACCCGTTCAGCAATCGACGTCAGAACCTGGTCTGCATGTCCCTCTTCCCGAATTGTCGCGTCCAGAGCCTCTGCCGCCGCCGTTTCTCCCAGCACTCGCGCAAAGTGCCGCACCGCCCCGTAGGCCGCAATTTCGTAGTGCTCGATGCGCTGGGCAGCCGCAATCAGCCCCGCATCCCGCACCATGCCCGCCCGGGCATCCATCGTCATGTCTTCGACTTCCGTGATGAGCGCGGAAATCGCCTTGCACTTGATCGGGCCGGTCGAACTCACCGCAGGATCGACACTCTTCTCCTTCGCAAGCAAATCTTCCAGCCGCTTGATCTGGAGTTCCGTCTCGTCAAGATGAGATTGGAATGCCTGGCGCAATGGCTCATCCGCCGCCTTGATAATCATGTTGGGAATCGCTCGCACGATCTGTTCCTCGGCGGAAAGCAGCACCCGCAACTGATTGACATAAAGCTCGCGTAAATCCTTGAAATCCTCAGAAAGCCACTTCATCTCGCCCCTCCTCGGGTCTTGCCCTGATGAAACCAGCGCCCGCATATCTGCGGAACCCGGCGTCCCCAGTCGAAAAGGCAGGCTCCGGTTCGCAGAAGCCGCCTGCCGATTTCAGATGCCGGCCTTCGCGGAGGGGAGGTCCGATCGCAAACTATAGAGAGCCAAGGCCAAATCGCTCGCCCGGTCCCGGCATGGAGCGCTAAACTGGCAATTCCCGCAGCGCAGCCCGGGCTGGCGTGGTCACGGTGAATGCATGCATGTTCAAAGGATGGTCAGGGGCGGAATCGCCGGATTCTTTCTGGGCCTGGCAGTACTTCCCGGCTCATCGGCCGCTGAACTGGCCTCGCAAGGCCCAGAGCCAGTCTCCCTGACGCTGGATGCCGGTGGATTCCGCATGCAAAACCAGTCCATCGGGGCGATCGTTACGATGAACGGAGGGAAACTGGAGAGACTCGTAGTGCACGATCGGCTGCAATCCGCCGACATCCCGGTATCCTCCCCGTTCCGCATCCTGTTTAAGGACGGCACCATCTATGACTCCCACAACCTGAACCTCGTTGGCGAGCCCAGACAACACGACTTGAGCCCCAACCCGAATGCCTCACGACTTGCCGATCGTTTGCACGGCAAAGCAGTCGACGCCTCTCTTGAGAGCAGCGATCATTCGCTGCAAGTGGACTGGTCGCTTGTCCTGCTCGACGGATCGACCTACATCCGGCAACTCCTCACCATCCACGCCGGCTCCCGCGATCTGCCCGTTACCCGGGTCGAGTTGATCGACCTGTCCCTCCCCAACGCGCATGTCAGCGGCTCGGTCGCGGGTTCTCCCATCGTGGCGGGAAATGTGTTTCTGGGGTTTGAAAATCCTCTGTCCGCGAGCAAGGTGCGTGGGCGACCACGAAACCGCCTGGATCGATCGCGACCTGCCCCTGCGCGCCGGGCAGTCGATCACCTACTCCTCGGTCATCGGCGTGACCCGCCCCGGCCAGATGCGGCGCGATTTTCTCGCCTACATCGAGCGCGAGCGCGCCCACCCCTACCGCACGTTCCTGCACTATAACTCCTGGTACGATCTTGGCTACTTCACTCCGTATGACCAGGCCAGCGCGCTTGATCGCGTCAACGCATTCGGCCGCGAACTGGTGCGAAAGCGCGGTGTAAAGCTCGATTCCTACCTCTTCGATGACGGCTGGGACAACCACAAATCCCTCTGGAAGTTCAACGCCGGTTTCCCCGATGGCTTCACGCCCATCAAGCAGGCTGCCGAGCAATACGGCGCCGAGCCCGGCGTGTGGATGTCGCCCTGGGGCGGCTACTCCAAGCCCAAACAGGAGCGGATGGAGTTCGGCAAATCCGCCGGATATGAGATCATCGCCGGCGGCTACGCGCTCTCCGGGCCCAAGTACTACGCCGCTTTCCGCGATGTCTGCCTGGAGATGATCCGCAAGTACGGAGTCAACCAGTTCAAGTTCGACGGCACCGGCAATGTCGACTCCGTCTTTCCCGGCAGCCAGTTCGACAGCGACTTCGCCGCCGCCATCCACCTGATCGGCGAACTGCGCGCCGCCAAGCCCGACATCTTCATCAACCTGACCACCGGCACCTGGCCGTCGCCGTTCTGGCTCATGTATGCCGATTCCATCTGGCGCGGCGGCGAGGACGACTCCACCGCCGGCGTCGGCCCCTACCGCGAACGCTGGATCACCTATCGCGATGCCGACACCTATCAGCGCGTGGTGCAGAACGGCCCGCTCTACCCGCTCAATTCCCTCATGCTCCACGGCATGATCTACGCGAAAGATCACCGCGACCTCAACAAAGACCCCGGCAATGACTTCCGCAACGAGATCCGCTCCTACTTCGGCACCGGCACCCAGTTGCAGGAGATGTACATCACGCCCTCGCTGCTGACCGATGCCAACTGGGACGACCTCGCCGAGGCCGCAAAATGGTCGCGCGCCAACGCCGAGGTGCTCAAAGATACGCACTGGGTCGGCGGCGACCCGGCATGGCTCGAGGTCTATGGATGGGCCTCGTGGACGCCCGCAAAGGGCATCCTGGTGCTGCGAAATCCCAGTGATCACCCGCAGACGATTCGCATCCAACTTGAGGATGCGTTTGAACTGCCGCCAGACTGCCCCTCAGGACTACGTCGCGCAAAAGCCCGTGGAAGGACGATGCCGGAAAAGCTCCGCTCGATTTGCACGCTCGCGAAGCACATGAGTTCCATCTGCAACCCTTCGAGGTGCTCACCCTCGACGTTACTCCTCGGTAATGGGTAAGGGCTATACTGGCGTGCGTCGACAACATTCTTGCTTACGATTGGACAAAATCAATGACTAAACCAACTCTCCTCGTTATGGCCGCAGGCATGGGCAGCCGTTATGGCGGTCTGAAGCAGATTGATCCCTTTGGTCCCAGCGGCGAAACCCTCATGGACTACTCGATCTTCGACGCTCTCCGCGCCGGATTCGGCAAGGTCGTCTTCGTCATTCGCAAGGACATCGAAAAGCCCTTCAAAGAAACCATCGGCGCCCGCTTCGAAAAACGCATCCCGGTCGAATACGCGTTCCAGGAACTCGACAAGATTCCTGCCGGGTTCACCGTTCCTGCGGGCCGGACCAAGCCGTGGGGCACGACCCAGGCAGTGCTGATGGCTGAAGACGTAATTCACGAGCCATTCGCCGTCATCAATGCCGATGACTTCTACGGCGCGGAGAGCTATCGTGTCCTCGCCGGCCACCTGACATCGGATACAGACGATTACGCCATGGTCGGCTTCGTTCTCCGCAATACTCTCTCGGACTTCGGCTCGGTGGCCCGCGGTGTCAGCAAGGCCGACGCCAACGGCTATCTTCAAGCCGTCTCGGAAATGACCAGCATCGAGCGCGACGGAGATCATGCCAAAAACACAGACCCGCAGGGCAACGTCACCCCACTGACGGGCGACGAACTCGTCTCCATGAACATGTGGGGATTTACGCCCGCGGTCTTTCCTCAACTCCGTGCGCACTTCATCCAGTTCCTTGAAAAGAGCGGGACGGAATTGAAGTCGGAATGCTACGTTCCCATGACCGTCAACGACCTCGTGGCCGCCGGGGAAGCACGTGTCAAGGTGCTGCGGACCAACGATGCATGGTTTGGCGTCACGTACCGCGAAGACAGCCCGCGCGTGGTCGAAAGCATAGCGGCCCTCGTCCGCAAAGGCGCTTACCCCAGCAAACTCTGGCAATGAAGGCCGGCCTCGACGTAGCCGCTGCCGCCCGCGCATTCAATATCGAAGGAGACTTCGTCGATGCGCAACCCTACGGCAGCGGCCACATCAACGATACTTACTGCGCAGTTTTTCAGAGCCAGGGCGCGCGTGCGCGGTTCGTCCTTCAGCGCATCAACCACCATATCTTCAAAGATCCCGTCACTCTCATGGACAACATCCAGAGAGTGACGGCGCACCTTGGCGCGCAGGTGGAAGACCAGCCCGATCGCCATCGGCGCGTGCTCACGCTGATCCCTTCGCGCGACGGCCGCGCCCTGCACGTCGATGCGACCGGGAACTACTGGCGCATGTACCGGTTTATCGAAGACGCCAGGACCGTCGACGCCGTCGAGTCTGCCGATCAGGCCTTTGAGGCTGCAAAGGCATTTGGTGAATTCCAAAAGGGCCTGGCCATCGCTCCCGCCTCCGCGTCTGCACGATACGATCCCCGACTTTCATCACACCCCCAAACGCTTCGCCGCGCTTGAACGTGCCATCGCGTCGGACGTCGCCGGCCGCGCCAGTTTCGCCCAGTCTGAAATCGAATTCGCTCTCGCCCGCAAGAGCCTGTGCAGCGTCCTGCTCGACGCCGGCCTGCCCGAGCGCGTCACCCACAACGACACCAAGATCAACAACGTCATGCTCGATAACGCCACCGGCGAAGGCATCTGCGTGATCGACCTCGACACCGTGATGCCCGGCCTTGCCCCGTACGACTTCGGCGACATGGTGCGCACCGCGACCAGTCCCGCCGCTGAAGACGAGCGCGATCTTTCCAGGGTTCATCATGCAATTCCCCATGTTCGAAGCCCTCGCCCGCGGCTATCTCAGCTCCGCATCCAGCTTCCTAACCAGCACGGAGATCGACCTCCTCGTCTTGTCCGGCAAACTCATCACCTTTGAAATCGGCATCCGCTTTCTTACCGACTATCTCTCCGGCGATACCTACTTCAAGGTCCACCGCGAAGGCCATAATCTCGACCGCTGCCGCACCCAGTTCAAACTCGTAGCCTCCATCGAGCACAGGAAGCCCGCATGAACGGCCTCATCCGCTCCATCGTCTGACCAGCACCAGACAAAGGGAATACGGCCCGTATCAAACCCTCTCGGGGTCGCCTCCATCCGCCGTGATAGGATGCGCACACGTCCTGTTGGCAGAGTCATTCCCGTCTCCGAGGCATCCGATGCGCGCCGCATTTTCCCTCTTCCTGTTGATGGCAACTCCGACTGCCCTTCTCGCGCAGGCTCTTTCCACGACGACGGCGCCCGCGCCGGAGCCATTCGACATTGTGATCATCAACGGTCACATCATCGACGGCACCGGGTCGCCCTGGTACTCCGGCCAGGTCGGTATCCGCGCCGGCCGCATCGCCGCCATCGGCAACCTCGAAGCCTGCCCTCGCCGTCAGACTCATCGACGCCCAGGGCGAAGTCGTCGCTCCCGGCTTCATCGACATGCTCGGCCAATCCGAACTCACCATGCTCGTCGATCCGCGCCTGCCCTCCAAGATCTACCAGGGCATCACCACCGAAATCACCGGCGAGGGCAACTCCGCCGCGCCCCTCAATGCCGCCATGATCGCCGCCGACCGCGCCGGCTACGAGCACCTCAAGATCACTCCCGACTGGACCACCTTTCGCGAATACTTCGCCCGCCTCGAGCGCCAGGGCATGGGCATCAACCTCGCCAGCTATGTCGGCGCCACCAGCGTCCGCCGCATGGTCCTCGGCGACGCCGACGTCCAGCCCACCCCCGCCCAGCTGGCCGACATGCAGCATCCTCGTCGACCACGCCATGCAGGACGGCGCCGTCGGCCTCTCCACCGCCCTGCAGTACGCGCCCGCCCCCTATGCGAAGACCGACGAGCTGATCGCTCTCGCCAGCGAAGCCGCAACGTTCGGCGGCATCTATGCCACCCACATGCGCAGCGAAGGCGACGCCGAGCCCGCCGCCATCGACGAAGCCATCCGCATCGGCCGCGAAGCGCACATCCCGGTCGAGATCTGGCACCTGAAAGCCGCCGGCAAAGCCAACTGGGGCCACATGCCGCAGATCGTCGCCCAGATCGATGCAGCGCGCACTGCAGGCGTCGACATCAGCGCCAACACCTACGCCTACACCGCGTGGTTCAACACCTTCTCCGCCTTCATCCCGCCCTGGGCGCACGACGGCGGCGACGCCAAACTCATCGAGCGGCTCAAGGATCCCGCCACCCGCGCACGCATCCGCAAAGACATGCTCTCGACCAGCGGTACCTGGGATAACGAGTGGCAGGAGATCCCCGGCCCCGAAGCCATCCTCATCGCAGTCGTACAAAATCCCGAACTGTTGCCGCTGCAGGGCAAGCGCCTCTCCGAAGTCGCCGCCCTGTGGAAGGAAGACCCGATCGACGCCCTCTGCGATCTGCTCATCAAGGACAACGCCTTCACCGAGGTCGCCGTCTTCGGCATGAGCGAGCCCGACGTTGTCCTCGCCCTCCAGCAGCCGTGGGTCTCCATCGACAACGACTCGCAGGGCACCTCTCCCGACGGCCTGCTCGGCCAGGAACATCCCCATCCCCGCGCCTATGGCACCTTTCCCCGCATCCTGCGCAAATACGTCCGCGAAGAACACGTGCTGACGCCTGCACGATGCCATCCGCAAATTCACCGCTCTCCCGGCACAGCGCATGCGCTTCACCGATCGGGGCGTGCTCAAGCAGGGCATGTGGGCCGACGTCGTCATCTTCGATCCCGCCACGGATCCGCGATCTGGCCACCTTCGAAAACCCCAACCAGCTTTCCCAGGGGATGGACTACGTCTTCGTCAATGGCGTGCCCGTCATCAGCGAAGGCAAGATGACCGGCGCCCTTCCCGGCAAGGTGTTGCGCGGCGAGGGCTATCACCCCAAATAACGCTCGCCGCCATCGCGTCCCGCCTCGATCGCCGCCGCGCCGTCACAACCATCGTGAACCCCCAATTGACTTCACCCTGAGGAACCACGCATGAGAACCACCCTGCTCCTCCGCGGAATTCTCGCACTCGCTGTGGCCATCGAATCGATCGCACTGGCGCAGCCCCCCGCCAGCCAGGCCGCATCCTCCAAAGGTCCGTTCACGCCCCAGACCTGGGCCGCATTGCACAGCGCTGCCGCCGTGGCTGTCGCTGCCGACGGCGCCATTCTCTATCAGGTCACCTTTGGCGGCGACCACGGCCCCACCCACCGCGACTGGTGGACCATGGACAGCGCCGGAGCCCACGCCATCAAGCTCGACCTGCCCGAAGGCTTCTCCCCCATGGGCTTCAGCAAAGACGGCCAGAGCCTTTACGGTGCGTGGACGGTGAACAAGCTGCGCCAGCTTGCCGTCTTCCCTCTGCACGATGGCAAAGCACCGTCCGTACCCACGACCGTCGTTCTCCTTCCGCGCGGCATCCAGTCGGCGAGCCCGTCCCCGGACGGCAAGCTCTTCGCCGTCGTCGCCGATCCGCGCCCACCCGACCCGCTCGACTCCGTCCGCCACGTGCAGGAGCCCGACCAATCGAGCATCTACGTGGTGCACGTCGACGGCACCGCCGGCGCGTGGTGGTGCGCCAGCCTGAAGTTCGTCTCCGGCTCCGTGACCGTTGGCGGAGGCGCGGGCGACCTCGCCTGGAACGCCGCGCAGCGATTCCCTCGCCGTGCTCTCGCAGCTGCCCCGCATCGGCCACCACAACGTGAGCACCGCCATCGATGTGTGCAGCGCTACCGGCGCCCGCCACGTCGCCGACATTCCGAATTCCGTCAGCGGCATTGCCTGGGCCGATGACGGCCGCAACCTGGCCTTTCTCTCCACCAAGTCCGACGTTCTGACCCCGGAGCATGCGTGGACCGTACCCGCCGCCGGCGGCGCTGCGCCAGGATCGCACGCCCGACCTGAAAGGCACCGCCGTCGCCCTGGCCGGCGACCGCGCAAGGCCGCGTCTGGACGCTGGTCAATCGCGGCGTCCGCAACGAGATCGATGAGTTCCGCGATGGAAACCTGGCTCTGAAATATCGCTGGCCCGATGGCGTGATCGCCGGCACGCCGGTCACCGCGGAATACGCCGGCCAGTCGGGACCGCTCGCCTTCACGGTCGGCGACCCGAACCACTCCCGCAACGTCGCCGTGGCCGACGGCGATCACCTCCGCAAGCTGACCCGCGAGGGCGACGATCAGCTCGCCTCCATCCACCTCGGCGACGTCCGCGTGGTGCAATGGAAGGGCAAGGACGGAACCCCGCTCGAAGGCATCGCCACCTTCCCTGCCGGGTACGTCGAAGGGAAAAAGTATCCGTTTCTCGTGCTTCCCCATGGCGGTCCCGAGGCCAATGATGAACTTGCCCTGGACCCCTTCTCGCGCATCATCGCCGGCCTTGGCTACGTCGTTCTGCAGCCCGAGTATCGCGGCTCCACCGGCTACGGCGCCGACTTTCTGGCCGCCATCTATCAGCACTTTGGCGACCGCGCCTATGAAGACACCGACAGCGCGACCGACTTTGCCATCGCCCAGGGCTGGGCCGATCCCGCACACCTGGCCATCTTTGGATGGAGCGCCGGCGGCTTCATGACCTCCTGGACGGTCACCCAGACCGGCCGCTACAAAGCCGCCATCGAAGGCGCCGGCATCACCGACTGGTCTTCCTTTATCTGGACCAGCGACATTCAACAGATCGACTATGACGCCCGCTGGACCGACCAGGAGCCGGAGCCATTTCGCAAGTTCTCCGCCGTCGACTTTGCCTACAAAGTCACGACACCTCTGCTGATTCTCCACGGCGAGGCCGACCAGCGCGTGCCCACGTTCCAGGGAATGGAGTTCTTTCAGATCCTGGCCGCGCGCGGCAAGACCGTCCGCATGGTGACCTACCCCGGTTCGCCCCACTTCCCCACTCTCTGGGACCAGCGGCTCAACGTGATGCAGGAGGTCATTGACTGGCTCGCCCGGTACAACCAATAGCTGAATGCGCGCCCCGCAAAGGGCCTGCGCCTGGTTTACAAAGGGCAGCAGCTTAGGGCGTGCCGCACGCCTAAGGCGGCAGCAACAGCGACTCCCGCATCCGATCCCGCCCGGCGCTCATCTTACAATGAGAGAGGGGCCCGGCAACAAAGCCCCTCGGAGCGGGCCCAACGCCCGCCTTGCACCACGGAGAAACTGCTATGGCTTTAATGAAAACTTCAAACCCAGCCCTTGGTGAAAACACCTTCCGGAATCTTGCCGGAGGCGGCTACCGCGGGGCCATCGACGCCACCGCCCGCATGACCCTGAGCGGCACCGTCAACAAGACCGGCCTTCTTCTGATCTGCGCCTTCGCTTCGGCCTCGTGGACCTGGTATCGCTTCATCGCTACGCAGGACATGGCCGCGGTGTCTCCCCTCATGATGCTCGGCCTCATCGGCGGCTTCATCTGCGCCATGGTCACCGTCTTCAAAAAGGAGTGGGCTCCGGTCACCGCTCCCCTCTACGCGCTGCTCGAAGGCCTCGCCCTCGGCGGCCTCTCAGCCGTCTTTGAGCTGCGCTACCCCGGCATCGCCATCCAGGCCGTCGGCCTCACCTTTGGCACCCTGTTCGTGCTGCTGCTGGCCTACAGCTCGCGCCTCATCCCCGTCACGCAGAAATTCCGCCTCGGCATCGTCGCCGCGACCGGCGGCATCATGGTCTTCTACCTGCTTGAAATGGTGCTCGGCTTCTTCGGCGTCCACTTCCTGGCGTCAACGGCTCGGGCCCACTCGGTATCGGCTTCAGCCTCATCGTGGTCGCCATCGCCGCCCTCAACCTGGTCCTCGACTTCGACTTCATCGAGCGCGGCGTCAACTACGGCGCCCCCAAGTACATGGAGTGGTACGGCGCCTTCGGCATCATGGTCACGCTGGTCTGGCTCTACCTGGAAATCCTCCGCCTGCTGACCAAGATGCGCAGCCGCAACTAATTCACGCAACGGGCGTTCCGTCCAGTCAACGCGCGGGCAGCGCCCTTCGCGATGTGCCGGTCGGCAGATCTCCGCGTATGTCGACGAGTTCTGCCGACGAGTTTTATGGAGCTTTGTAACAGGGCACGACCTTTTCAATAGTGCCGCAGAGCCGCGAAGACCACAGGGCTTCAGCCACTGAGCGACGTCAGTTCCGAGTAGGCGATCATTCGCCGCTTCGCACCTTCCTACACACTGCCTTGTCATCCTGAGGAGCGCAGCGACGAAGGACCTGCGGTTGCTCCTAGTTAGTCCCGCATAGGCCGGCGAAACGTCCAGCTTTATAACCCCCGTCGGCGCCGTCATGCTGCATTACTACCGGCGGTGATACCGACCAGATCCGGTCGATTTGCTCGGCAGGTTTGGTCAGACTACGAAATATTCAGTCCTTCTGCGAGAGGGATCTGTTCACGGTGCGCCAACAGTGTTAAAGCGATGAACAGTAACACTTGCGGCATATTGATAATTACAGTGTTTACCACGGCGATTGCTCCCCCTTCCCATGGCTTATCGGAGGTTATAGCGCTCTCCGCGTTGCCGACAAAATATTCCAAAAGCAGTGCACTTGCCGAGCTGGCGACTGCGAAGGCGGTTCCCACTTTTCTGCTTGAAGACGTGATGATTGACGTGGCTGGAGCTTGCAAGAATCTGATTGCAGCAGGCAGCAATAACCAAGCAAGGAAAGCCTGCCCGAGAAGCGCGAAAACATAGATGAATACCTTGGATAGGGCAAGTTCGTGAATGCGATCTGATGTAAGCGGAGAGGTGCCTACAATGGCCAAAACTCCAACCAACATTGCCAGAACGGCAATGTACTTAAGAGAGAGCAGCAGTACCTCCCGGGAATGAGGCAAAACGCGCCGCAGAGCCCCAAGGAACTCCGGCCTCTGACCGCTCAGGATCATGCACACAAGATTTCTTGTTGCGGCGAGTGCCACCACAAACAGACACACTTCCATCAGATATTTGAGGAAGGACGATGGATAAGTGACCATCATCGCTCGATGTTGCGCCTGGGCCAAATTTGCCGAGGGCACTTCTCCACCCAGGGCGGACTGCTGCGTTGCGAAGAATCTCACGAGCCAACGAATCTCGGCTCGCTCCAGTTTGCCCAAGCAAAGCATCAGGATTCTCGGCAACGTCAGGAGGACAGCCTTCTAAATTAATGTCGCGAGACATGGCGAAATTCCCGGATGGGCCTACTCGTCACTATGGCATTTGTTCGCCTCAGCCCCGGCAAGCCTGTTGGCGTTGGGGACAAGCCGACTGTCACTCGACTCATCGCCCCGGAACGGACGCGCCTGCCGCAGTGCCGGAATCCGCTACGACGGCCGGCTCATCGCCCTGGCCGATGAAGCGACATGGCCCAGAAACCCAGGCCTGAGACGGCGGCAAACCCCACGATTAAGGCTGGACTCGTGGCCAGCAAAGCGCGTTCGAAAATTGCCCACACCTCGCTGATCAGCACGATCCCCATTCCCGCGAGCGCTACGACGAGTTTTGTGTTGCTGCTCATGCTGTTCACTCTACGCTTCGCTTCGCAATCGCTGGAGGCCGAGTTGCGACGCGCCCGCGAAAATCGTGTAGTCCCCTCTACTTCTACGGACCCAGAAACGGCGACGCTCCCTCCTTGCCGCACCACGCATACCGCCGCTCCCCACCCGTTTCCTTCGCCCCCGCCGCGCTCCATCGTTCGGCGACGCTCGTCTCCATCCAGTCGAGCGGTTTCGCTCCCGCGCCGCCGTTCGCCGCAATCTGAAATGCCTCTTTAAGCGCCGCCCTCTGCTCCGGGCCCCGCTGCGAAGGCGCCACAGCCACAATCGTCGCCGCTCCACTACGCGCCAGCACATCCAGCCACTGCCGGTTCAGCTCCCACGGAATGGCGTCGGTAATCCCCACCATATCCGGATCGATGGTGAAAAACACCCCATTCTGCGGCAGCCGGAACGAGAGCGCGTTGACCCCCATGCGGCGCGTGCGCTCCCACTGGTGTCCGCTCGTATCATCGCCAATCCTCTGCATGTCAAAGACGCCCTGCCCCAGATGGCCTACGGTGTTGCATCCATCGATCACCGCACGTGTTGCCGGCTGCCTCGCGGATCAGCGCGTAGAGTCCCGCGATCACCTCCGCGTTGGTCTGGCTTCGGTCATGCAGCGACCAGCCCGGCAGCGTCGGCTGCGGCCCCATCTCGAAGCCCCACTGGCCCAGCAGATCGTAGGTGCTGAAGTCGTGCTTCACCATCTCGTAGCCCCACGCAACGGCCTGGCGCAGCTTGGCGCCAATCTTTTCCCGCGCCTCCGGGACCGTCGGATCGTAGGCGAACTCCCGCGCCCGCTCCTTCCGTTCGCCGAAGCGCCCATCCGGCAGCAGCACGCCGGCCGCGGAATCCTGAGGCGCCTCCAGTGGCCGCACCCAGATCCCCGGCCGCACCTGGGTCTGCCTGATCGCACCGGCCAGCTTTCCCATATCCGGCCAGGCCGGCGTCCCATTGCTCCACCCGCCGTCAATCACCGAGAACGGCCGTACCCCGCCCGACGGCGAAACCCCCGCAATGAACTCCGTGTCGCGCAGTATCGTCTCGGCCGTGCTGCTCCCGTAGCTGTAATCCCAGTCGTTGGCGCCGTAGATGGGTGCACGCGGACGCGACGTGCGCGCGCACAGAGCCCTGCACAGCGCCGCCACGCTATCCACCGCGCTCGCGCCGCCGGCCCCGCGATGCGCAACCACCGTCGCCATGGTCAACTTCCGCTGCCCGAGTTCCACGCCGTTGCCGCCGTTGGTGACGTTCAGCCACAGCGAAACGCCCTGCGCATCCACCTGCCAGAAGCACAATGCCCGCGCATCCGTCTTCACGCCATAGCCATGACACGCCGACTGATCAAAGGTCGCAAAGTACCACGGCATCACCCGCTCCGGAATGACGGTGCGCCACCCCAGTTCCCCGTAGCTGCGCTCCCACGCATCCCCCAGCATCGTGAGGCCCGCATCCACCTTCGCCAGCCAGCGAACATGCAACACCGCAACCGGCGTGGACGCCGCCTCCAGCGTCAGCACCAGCCCCTCCGACTCCACCTTTGACTCAACCACGATCTGCTTGCCGGCCCAGCGCTCGCCCTGCCGCGTCAGAGAATCCATCCCCGCCGGCAGCGTCCTGTCGAAGCGCGTATATGCCGTCACCGCATCGGGAACCCGAACAACCTCGAGAAACGTCGACCGCGCGGCCGGCGAAGCTCCGGCCCGCCTCTCTCCTGCTCCAGGGGGCGGGGTTCCCCAATCGCGGGCAGGCCTGACCCCGCAATCGCCGTCAATCCGCCCAGCGTCGCCGCGCCCGTCAGCAGAAACGACCGCCGCGTCCCGTCTCTCCGCATGCTCCGCTCGTCTCCATCGCCCACCGGCGGCCGTCTGTCTTCGCGCATCATCGCTCCCTGCGGCTCGCAGCCCGCCGCTTTCAAACACAGAATGCCATCTTATCCGTGCGCCTCCTTTCTTGACAGAGACCGCCGCGATGAATATTGATGGATTGCGTCGCGGCATCCGCATTCCGCGCCAACCATTTAGGGTCCGGCCGCGGCCGCCAGCCACCCGCACAGACCCGCCGGACGGAGAGATTGCATGTCACGAACCAGAGCGTCGCAGCTGCTTCTTGGAACCACCATCCTGCTCACCTGCCTGTCGCTCGCCGGCCTGCGCCACGCCTCCGCCGGCATCAACCCCGCCGCCTCCGAAGTCCTCGATTCAAGTCCGCTCAAGCTCGACCGTCTCGATCCCTCCATCGACCGCATCGTCCCCGCCCACGCCACCCTCGACCGCGTCGCCACCGGCTTCAAGTGGGTCGAAGGTCCCGTCTGGACCAACAACAGCCTCTTCTTCGCCGAAATCCCCAGCAACAGCATTCGCCGCTGGACCCCCGGCCAGGGCGTCAGCATCTTCCTCCAGCCCAGCGGCTACCAGGGCGTCAGTCCCCTACAACGGTCCTGAACCCGGCTCCAACGGCATGACCCTCGACGCCCGCGGCCGCCTCACCGTCGCCGGACACGCCCAGCGCGACGTCTACCGCTTTGAATCCCTCGACCCCAAGGCGCAGATCACCATCCTCGCCGACTCCTACCAGGGCAAGAAGCTCAACAGCCCCAACGATGTCGTTTACAAGTCCGACGGCTCCCTCTACTTCACCGATCCGCCCTATGGATTTCGCACCCAGAGCGACACCGACCCCGACAAGCAGCTCAAGGTGAACGGCGTCTACCGCATCCCTCACGCCCTCCAGCAGAAGCCCGGCGCCCCGCCCGCCCGCGCCGAACTCCAGCTGCTCATCACCGACCTCACCCGCCCCAACGGCATCGCCTTCTCGCCCGACGAAAAATACCTCTACGTCAACAACTCCGAACCCAAAAAGATCTGGATGCGCTACCGCGTGCAGCCCGACGGCACCGTCACCGAGCCCAAGCTCCTCTACGACGCCACATCCGACAAGCGCCCCGGCTCCCCCGACGGCATGAAAGTCGATCTCCAGGGCAACATCTACAGCGCCGGCCCCGGCGGCGTCTGGATCTTCTCCCCCGAAGGCAAGCCCCTCGGCACCATCGTCATCGGCGAAAAGGTCGCCAACGTCGCCTGGGCCGGCCCCGACCGCAAAACCCTCTACATCGTCGCCAGCAGCAGCATCTACCGCGTCCACCTCAACATCGCCGGAGAGCCCATCGTCCACCCCTGAACGCCTGTGAAACCTCGGAACCAAAGCCGCCTTGAACAGGGTTGGGGCAGCCCGCGACTTCACTCCCGCCAATAAACAGCGCCCTCGTAACAGGGCCCGACTTCAGTCGGGCCAATCCACCCCATCCAACGAACGGGCTTTAGCCCCTGCCGGCCCCCTACCCCGCCGCCTTGCGCCCCGCCCCCGTCCGGATCCGCGCAATCAGCCCCGCATTCACCACCGTCAGCCCCGCCAGCAAATACAGCCCCGCCCGCGGCGAATGAAAATACGCATCCGCCCACACCTTCACATTCGGCGCCAGAAATCCCCCCAAATTCCCCGCCCCGATCAGCGCAATCCCGCCCGCCGCCGCCCGATCCGACAAATACCCCGTGGGAAACGTCCAGAACAGCGGCTGCACCGCGATAAATCCGCTCACCGCCACCGACAGCGCCACCAGCCCCACCCCCGGCCCCGCCGTAGGAAACACAAAGCTCGCCAGCCCTGAACACAGCAGCGCCCCCGCCGCCAGCCCCCGATGCCTGCCCCACCGGTCCGCCATCCGCGGCAGCCAGTACACCGCCGCCAGCGTGCACACCCACGGAATCGCCGACACCAGCCCCACCTCCAGCCCCGCCGGCTTGTGCAGCAGCGCCGCAATCTCCGCGGGCAGATAAAAGATCGCCCCATACGTGCTCATTTGAATCAGCGTATAAATCAGCAGAAAATACAGCACCCGCACATCGCGCAGCATGGGCAGCACCGCCGCCGGTCCCGTCCGCCGCCGGACTCTCTCCTCATCCGCAATGGCCGCGCTCAGCGCCCGCTTCTCGTTCTCCGGCAGCCACCCCGCATTCACCGGCCGGCTGTCCAGGTACCACCACGCCACCACCCCCAGCACCACCGCCAAAAACCCTTCGATCAGGAACATCCACTGCCACCCCTGCAGCCCGCCCCGCTGCATCTCCAGCAGCGCCCCCGACAGCGGCCCGCCCACGATCAGCGCCACGGGCACGCCCAGGTAAAACAGCCCCAGGATCTGGCCCCGCACCCGGTTCGGAAACCAGTACGTCAGGTACAGAATCACCCCCGGAAAGAACCCCGCCTCCATCACCCCCAGCAGCAGCCGCAGCGTATAAAACGAAGCCCCGCCGGTCACGAACATGGTGGCCATCGACACCAGCCCCCACATCCCCAGCAGGAACGCCATCCACACCCGCGCCCCGATCCTGTGCAGAATAAGGTTGCTGGGAAACCCGCACAGCGAATAGCTGATAAAGAACAGCCCCGCCGCCAGCGCATACATCCGCTCGTTGATGCCTTCTGAGGTCGCGAGCGCCTGCTTGGCAAAGCCGATATTGGCGCGATCCAGAAACGACACCACGTACAGCAGAATCAGGAACGGCCCCAGCCGCCGCATCGCCCGCCCCACCCCGCGCCGCAGATCCTCCCCACCCGCCTCGCCCAGCGCCCGATCCGCAAGAGAAGTCTCTCCATGACTCGCGCGTTGTGCTTTGCGCAGGAACCGCATCTCGCCGTGCAGCCGCGTCTTGCACGTGCAACCGCATCCGGACGCGCCGCCGCCTCGGAACCAGCAGCCCCTGCCTGTCCCTGTGCATTTGAATTGTCTGGGTGCATCCGCAACTCCGCTGCTCGCCGCGCAATTTGAACAGAACGCCATTGTATCCGGCGCTACTCACCGCCAGGCTAAGTCGAGAAAGGGAACTGGATGCCTCACCCGTCAACCTCAGAGAGTACAGAATCTGTTATATTTTGCCCATCCTGGGAACCCGTGGGCGCAGAAATAACTTAAACAGCGGCATTGATACGCTAAGAGTGCGCACACGGATGGCAATTGGCCGCTCCCATGTTAATGGGTGCAATTTACTTGCGTTTTCTCTTTTTATTCGCCTTTATCCGGCATAAACTGTAGTCGGATGAAGTTCGAAGACTGTGCATAGGAAGGAAGATCGAATGGGATGTCCGTGGGACCTTTGGGCACCTGGCGCGCTCAACAAACCGCAAATGGAAATGTTGCTCCGAGACGGATACATAAGCCACAGCGGTCCCGCCCCTAAGTTCGGCCATTCTTCCATGGACCTTTCGTTAGCTGACGAGGCATTCGAAATGGTAACCGGGGCAGTCAAACCCTCGGAACCCCCGTATAACTCATATAGTTACATCACACGACGGATAAAACTTGCGAAGCCGCACCCTCCCCTACCCGACGGGACATATAAGCTGACTCGGCGGAATACCTACATTTTTCGACTACAAGAAAAATTGGAAACTCAACTGCGGCAGGCAGGAGTGATTTATGGACAAGCCACTGCCAAAAGCTCCGTCGGACGGGTTGACACCTTGGCCAGACTCATTGTGGACGGCATGAAGACTTATGAATGTTTCGACCCGGCCGGCCTCAAGATAGGGTCGGGGGACATGTACCTCGAAATAACGCCAATCACATTTGACGTCAGGGTGAAGCCAGGCACCTCTCTATCGCAACTCCGCTTTTTTTATGGCAAGCCCGAAGACGTCATTATCCACGCTAAAGAAATCTTTAATACGATCTTTCGAGATACAGCACATTCTGACGAAAGCCTTACCGTCAATCTCTCAGAGGCGATCATCGCAGGACCGGATCCAAATCCGTCAAAGGGGGTTGCTTTCCGTTCGAAGAGCTTGCCGCCCGACCATGAACCGGTTGCGCTTTGGAAGGAGGAGGGACTGCCCAAAAGTAACCCAACGGACTATTGGGATATTGAGGTTGCGGACGAAGGACGTCTTCCTATCAGGCCCGGCACCTTCTACATTCTAAGATCGAAGGAAAAGCTATACGTGCCGAAAGGAATTGCAATCTATTGCCGGGCGAGTGACGAAACGATGGGTGAGATGAGGATTCATTATGCCGGGTTTGTTCACCCATATTTCGGATTATATCGGGAAGACAAGCAACAGGGAACGCCGTTGATATTTGAGGTGAGAGGCCACGAAGTTTCGGTCAGCTTGGCTGATAAAGAGAAGATGGCGACTCTAATCTTTTACCGAATGTCCGAAGATGCACCCAAGTTAACACCCGAAGAAGAGAAAAAGGAAGCAGAGGGGTACGGCAGTCAGGACCTTAAACTTTCCTCCTTCTTTGGAGATTGGCCGGCAAATCAAAAAACACGCGACGAAATGACCGCAACAGGAAACACAAAAGGAGAAAAAGATGGCACCGTCGAGACGTCATTGTGAATTGGATGGGCGTCTCTTCCCCGACTCGCCACCATTCAAGCTTGTCAAACTGGGAGAGAGCGCGGCTAGGAAACAGATCGACGAATTGAAGATTCTCGAAGGAATGTTGTTAGAGAGTGAGCCGATGTATCCCACAATCGGCCGATGGTATCGGGAGAAAGTGCTTCCTGGACTTAAGACCTCCGAACGCGTTGCCTACCTAGCTTATGAAGGCGAACGACCTGTGGCGTCTGCAGTGCTCAAATTCGGCGAGCATGCTAAATTCTGTCACGTTCGCATTCTGGAAAATTTTCGGGATCTGAACCTCGGAAGGATGATTTTCACAGAGATGGCGTTTCGAGCACGCCACCAAAAGAACATCGATGACATACATTTCACTTTGCCGGAGAACCTGTGGAACGAAAGTGCGGGTTTTTTCGCATCGTTTGGATTCGATACAGTAGTGCGCTCACCTAGGCAATACCGCTCGGGAGAGGACGAACTTTATTGCTCCGCGCCAATTGGCACCGTTTGGAAGCACGCACGTGAGAACCTCCATCTTTTAGCGGGTTTCTCCCCTGGGGGATTTTCGATCCAGGACAAAGTGCTCTTAAGCATGCATCCCAAATATGCAGAGCTCGTTCTCTCTGGCAAGAAAGAGATTGAAATCAGACGAAAATTCTCCCGGAAGCTTAAGGGAAAACGAGCTGTCTTGTACGGAACTCAACCACTCGGGTCACTAATGGGAGAAGTGACTCTCGGGGAAATTATCCCGGGCACCCCAGGACAGATATGGAATCGATACGGGTCGAAGGTCGGATGCAACTATGAAGAGTTTGCTGCATATGTCGGAGACTCCAAGGAAGTTTTTGCGCTCGAGCTGACTAACCAAAGACCTTATCTATCCCCTGTTAGCCTTCCTCAGCTGAGTCAGCTTATACAGGAAGAACTGCGCCCCCCACAGTCGTTCCTGCATGTTCGAATTGACCAATCAAGCCCCTGGGGGAAAGCTATTGCGGTAACGGGCCTGCTTCATGCGTAGGTGGGTGGCCCAGATATCGTGCTCTCTTCTCCAAATACCAAACTTGGGTGCCCCCATGTCTCGATTTTGAGACGTGGGAAAGCACGAAAACCAAAATCACGCATCTTCCTTGGGGTCTTCACCAATCCTGAACAATCGGTCCCCTCTGACCCGGCGCGATAGGATGTTAAGTCAGCCACCCGAGGAGCACCGATGAGCCTGAATCCGCCCACCCGGCGAGCGGTCCTGAAGACAACTGCGGCCTGGGCCCTGGCGCCCGCCTTTTCCACCCGCGCCCTCTGGGCCGCCGCGCCGGCCACAGGTCCGGTTCAGGCCTTGCCCCACGCGCGGCCCGCCGCCGCCGAGCGCCGCTTCACCTCGACGGCCATCGAATCCGCTATCCCCGCCCTGCAGCGCAAGATCGCCGACCCCGCCCTGCGCGTGCTGGTTGAAAACTGCCTCCCCAACACCCTCGACACCACCGTCCATCCCGGCGCCTTCGAGGGCCATCCCGATACCTACGTCGTCACCGGCGACATCGATGCCATGTGGCTGCGCGACTCCTCCGCGCAGGTCTGGCCCTACCTCGCCTTTGTCAAAGAAGACGCGCGGCTCAAGGACCTCATTGAAGGCGTCATTCGCCGCCAGGTTCGCATGATCCTCATCGATCCCTACGCCAACGCCTTCATGCGCGACCCCGCCGACGCCCCGCTCTCCTGGGCCGTCCACGACCGCACCCAGCACCACCCCGGCGTCGGCGAGCGCAAATGGGAGATCGATTCCCTCTGCTACACCATCCGCCTCGCCCACGGCTACTGGCAGGCCACCGGCGACGCCGCCCCCTTCGATGCCCAGTGGAAGGCCGCCGCCGAAGCCATCCTCCGCACCTTCATCGAACAGCAGCGCAAGCAGGGCCAGGGCCCCTACAGCTTCGAGCGCGACAGCCCCGTTCCCTACGACACCGTCGCGCTATCCGGCTACGGCAACCCCGCCCGCCCCAACGGCATGATCTTCAGCATGTTTCGCCCCTCCGACGATGCCTGCATCTACCCCCTGTTCGTGCCCGCCAACCTCTTCGCCGTCAAGTCCCTTGAGCGCCTCGCCGAACTGGCCTCCAAAGCCGCCCACGATCCCGATCTCGCCCAGCGGGCCACAAATTTGGCAACGGAAGTCAGCAAGGCAGTGCAGCAGCACGGCCAGATCCAGCACCCCAGATTCGGAACCATGTGGGCCTATGAAATCGACGGCTACGGCAACAGCCTCCTCATGGACGACGCCAACGCCCCCGGCCTGCTGTCTCTCGCCTACCTCGATCTCTGCCCCATCGCCGACCCCACCTACCAGCGCACCCGCCGCTTCGTCCTCAGCGACGCCAACCCCTACTTCTTCCGCGGGACCGCTGCCGAAGGTGTCGGCGGACCCCACATCGGCCTCAACGCCATCTGGCCCATGTCGATCATGTTCCGCGCCTTCACCGCGACCGATCCCGCGGAAATCCGCCAGTGCCTCCGCTGGCTGCGCGACACCACGGCGGGAACCGGCTTCATGCACGAGTCCTTTCAGAAGGACGACCCGGCCAACTTCACCCGCCCCTGGTTTGCCTGGGCCAACACCCTCTTCGGCGAACTCATCCTGACCCTCGCCAAGCAGCGCCCCGCCCTCCTCGCCGCCCCCCTGGATTAAGCGACAGCCGCAGCACCCAGCCGCGCCCGCAGCCGTCGCAGAAAATATCCCCCGCGCGCGCACAATAGAAGCAGAGTCAGAGCGCGGAAGCCCGCCAGGAAGCGTGGTTACGGTGCGGAACTACGCGCAGAGACGTACCCCCCACCCCCTATGTAGCGTGTTTTTGAACCAAAAAACCCAGCTAATCCTAACTAAATTAACGAATTATAGTCGAATGCGAGCCTCTCCGGCGCACCTCCCGGGAAATTCGCGCTTGCTGATTCTAAATAACTTAGCGGGATAATTCGCGAAATAAAGTGCGCTAATAGGCCCCCATTTCCCACCGAATAAGCGCCTTTTCGCAGGGTCAGGCCTTGCGTCTCCGCCGTGCTCGCGCGCCCTTCCGAACGCCCGGCCTGGAGTTGGCCGCGAGCTGCCGCGACGCCCGGCCTCGATGCCGATGCACCACCGCCGGCCGCAGGATCGCTCCCACCCGCCGTTCCGCCACCGAAGGGCTATCGCTGTAGCGCGGATCGAGCATGGCAATCACCGCCACCGCCCGGGTGCGGTAGAGCCGCGCCCACTGGCTCTGAATCAGAGACTGCTGCACCGTCCGCCAGTACCCGGGGTCGGCCGTATCGAGCGTCGGCGAAGCATTGCCGTCGTTGTTGATCAGGTTGAGGAACTGGCTGAACTCCTCCAGGTTGACGCCCATCTGGTAGACGAGCTGGCTCAACGCCATCTGCTGCGGCCCGGTAAGCTGATCGAAGTTGCGACAATACGCCCGTGCGTTGTAGACCGCCTGCAGAGCCGCCACCCGCAACAGCATGGTCGCCTCGGCGTCGCTGATCTCCGGCTCGAGCTCCCGGATGTTGTTGCGATAGCGCTTCTTGTTCCAGGTCGCCAGCCGTTCCTGGTAGCGACTGAGGATGTGATCCAGCCGCTCCGGTTCGAGGCCTGCCGCCTGCCACAGGTCAGCCGACGCCGGCTCCAGAAACGAGTGAGGATTGAGCGGGTCGCGCTGCGGATGTTCCCGCGCCGGCAGGTCAAGACTGAACCCCGCACCGATCAACGGCCGCCCCGTCTTCGGATCAGGATAAGCCGCCAGCACCCACCCCTCATGCCGACGATCCCTGAGAACTTCGAGCATCTCATTCAAATCGAACTTGATGTCGGACGGCCTGAAGTCGCTGAACAATTGCGCGGCCGGAACCGAACTCGGGACAGGGATGGCAGCGGCAGTAGACGTCATCGACTCCGCCGAAGGCAGCGGCGGCGGAACCTTGACGTCAGCCGGGGAATTCAGCGTCTGCGCCGTCAGTGACGCAGCCATCGCGATGCCCAGGACTGCCGGGCTCAGGATGACAACGCCGAAGCGGGATGTCGTAGCGGTCATGGCTGAAAAGTCTCGCTGGACAAGGTCTCTTTCCCAAACAATCGTAGAAAATCCTGCAATACGCAATCCCCGAAAAGCGTCACGGCACTAGAAAGTAATCAGATTTCACTTATTGACCGCGGCTTACGCTCGCTGTCCCGGCCGAACAACGCAGTCCGTCCTCAGGCACAATCCAACATCTCCGGTATTCTGTTGCTTGGACGACCCCTCAAACCTTCGCCCGGCACCGAGCCGATGGGCTGCCGCGGCAGTCGTATTGTGCGGGGTGTGCGCCTTTCTCGAGCTCTATTGCACGCAACCGCTTCTCCCGCTGTTAGCCCACATCTTCCACGCCTCGAAGACCGGCGTCAGCATGACGGTGTCGGCAGCGACCCTGGGGGTTGCCATCTCCGCGCCGTTCTTCGGCGCGCTTACGGAAAGGCTGCCGCGCAAGCGCGTCATCGTCGTCTCGCTGATCGGCGTCTCGCTGCCGACGCTGCTGGCGGCCAGTTCAACTTCGCTCGGCCAACTCATCTTCTGGCGGTTCCTGGAGGGCATCACGCTGCCCGGCATCTTCGCCGTGGTGGTCACCTATATTGGCGAGGAGTGGCCCCCCGACCGCGTCGCGCTCATCATGAGCTTCTACGTCAGCGGAACGGCCCTGGGCGGGTTCCTGGGAAGGATCATCAGCGGCATCCTGGCCCAGGCCTTCAACTGGCGCATCAGCTTTCTGGCTCTCGGCGCAGTCTCGCTGGCCGGTGCGGCTGCCGTGGCGACCTGGCTGCCTCCGGGCCAGCGTCAACCGACCGTCTTGCCTCCGCACGACGCATCGGCCGGTTCCGGCACGACCCCGGCATCGGACGCACTGCCCGCCTTCCCCTATCAGATCCAGGGTCTCTTGAGAAACCGCCGTCTGGTCGCCACCTTCGCGGTCGGATTCAATGTGCTTTTCTCGCTCGTCGGCGTCTTCACGTGGATCACCTTCCACCTTAGCGCTGCGCCGTTTTTCCTCTCGACGACGGCGCTCAGTTCGCTGTTTTTGGTCTATCTGGTCGGCCTCATCGTGACCCCCGCAGCCGGATACCTGATCACGCGCGTGGGTTTGCGCGCCGGGGTCGCGGGAGCCATCGCCTGCTCGATTGCCGGAGTTCTGCTGACCCTGGCACCATCCCTCCCCGTGGTTATTGCGGGACTCACCCTGCTTTCCACCGGCGTCTTCATCACGCAAACGGCCTCGCAGAGCCATCTGCGCGTGGCTGCCCCGTCCGGAGCACGTGTCACCGCCGCCGGCCTCTACCTCACCTGCTATTACCTCGGTGGTACTGCTGCCGGTGTGGTCCCGGGATTGTTCTGGGCCCTTGGGAAATGGCCTGCCTGCGTCGGATTCATCGTCGTCATGCAGGCCGCTGCCATGACCATAGCCCTGCTCGGATGGCGCTCCCGCGACGGCGGCACAGCGATCGCGAGCTACCGCACCGCTATTCGACACAATCCATGAACCCTGGCGGCGTAAAACAGAATCTAAGCTGAGGAATGCGATTTTTTGGGAATCATTTAGGCTGGACGCGCTGCTTGACGCCTTCGCCTGACCCGGCGACGCCGCCGTGCCGGACTTCCCCGATACGATCTGCGCACGAATCTGCCGGTCACGAATCTGCCTGAAGGAGAAGTTTTTGCCCGACACGCAACTCCCCAACGCGGCTAGCGGCGCAGCTGCCCTGCAGGGCCCACAACCCAGGGCTCAGGCGACGGCGGGCCCTTCGCCTGCCGCGCAAGCGGCCTGGAAGCCGCGCACCAACCCGTGGCTCATCGCCGCCACCGTCGCGCTGGCCGCCTTTATGGAGGTGCTCGACACCTCCATCGCCAACGTTGCCCTGCCTCACATCGCCGGCAACCTCGGCGCCAGCACCGACCAGGGAACCTGGGTGCTGACCAGCTACCTGGTGTCCAATGCCATCGTTCTGCCGCTGGGCGCCTGGGCCTCCAGCGTCATGGGGCGGCGCAACTTCTTCCTCTTCTGCATCGTCATCTTCACAGTCGCCAGCTTTCTCTGCGGCGCGGCGCCTTCGCTGCCCATGCTGCTGGTCTTCCGCGTGATGCAGGGTGCGGGCGGCGGCGGATTGCAACCCATGGCCCAGGCCATCATGGCCGACTCCTTCGAGCCGCACAAGCGCGGCCAGGCGTTTGCGCTCTACGGTCTTGTCGCCGTTCTGGCCCCCTCCATCGGACCGACCCTGGGCGGCTGGATCACCGACAACTTCACCTGGCGCTGGATCTTCTTTATCAACATTCCGGTCGGCATCCTGGCCTTCGTCCTGGTCACGCGCCTGGTCGAAGATCCGCCGTGGATCAAGCCCGACCGCTCGCGGCTCCTCAAGATGGACTACCTGGGCCTGAGCTTCCTCACCATCGCCATGGGCGGCATGCAGATCATGCTCGACAAGGGCGAGGAGAACGACTGGTTCGCCTCCAACTTCATCCGCTTCTTCGCCTTCCTGTTCGTCGGCGGCATGGTCGCTCTGGTCATTTGGGAGTTGCGCGCCAAAAATCCCATCATCAATCTGCGCCTTTTCAGATACAAGAACTTCGCCATCTGCTGCTTCCTGATGATGCTGGTGGGCGGCGTGCTGAACGCCAACACCGTTCTGCAGCCGCAGTTCATGCAGCAGCTGCTGGGCTATAACGCCACCACCGCGGGCCTGGCGCTGACCGCGGGCGGCATCGCGCTGGTGATCGTGATGCCCATGGCCGGCTTCGCCACCAGCAAGGTCTCCGCGCGCACTCTGGCCGTGGGCGGATTCATCCTCTTCACTTTCACCTTCCGCTACGCCGCCGCGGTCACCACTCTGCAGATGAGCTTCGCCGAGGCGTCCTGGCTGCGCGTCATCCAGATGCTGCCGCTGCCGTTCTGCTTCATCTCCATCACCAATGCCGCCTACGTGGGCATGCCGAAAGAGGAGAGCAACCAGGTCGCGGGCCTCATCAACTTCGCCCGCAACATCGGCGGCAGCATCCTGAT
The DNA here is from genome assembly GCA_963737665.1 of uncultured Acidobacteriaceae bacterium. Lineage (GTDB taxonomy): Bacteria > Acidobacteriota > Terriglobia > Terriglobales > Acidobacteriaceae > Telmatobacter. The sequence goes on along the minus strand of CAVTTW010000004.1, from coordinate 38,701 downwards.
CGCGCTCACCAACGCCCAGGTGACCAGCCGCGCCATGTGGCACCAGCAGCATCTGCAGTCCGACATGCAGCCGGGATTGCCCGGATACGAGCAGCCACCTGCAGGCCCTTCAGGGCTTCCTGGGTAATGCCGTGGGCGGCCCCAACAGCGGTGGCATGGCCATCGCATCGCTCTACAACCAGCTCAACCAGCAGGCCCAGATGCAGGGCTATCAGGACGTCTACATCGAGCTCTCCTGGATGTCTGTGTGCCTGATCCTGCTCGCCTTTCTGCTCAACAAGAACCGGCCCGGACAGGGCCCGGGCGCCTCGGCTATGCATTAGGGCGCGAGCGATGCGCGGCGCCGGGAACCTCAGTCGGGCATTTCGACGGCGTGTTCTCTACGGCGCTACGTGTTTTTGGACCCCTTCGCGGCAACCTTCGTGAACATTCGCGCAATCTGAATCAGCAAGGCTGCACGTCGATCGTCCCACAGGAGATTTCGCGATCCGCGTCCCGCCCGAAGGCACTCCGTCGGCGCGCTTACAAATTGCTTCTTTCTTCTTTATGCGTTCTTCAGGCTTTCCAAGCCACTCTAGGATCTGAGGTCATGCAGATGAAATCATTTTTGAGCGTTGCTGGCGTTGTTACCTTTGTGATCGCAGCCGCAAGTTCGCTGGGCGCAGTCACACTACCGCCGAGCGGGTCCTCGCACTACACCGCAAATCAAGTGAAGCAGATGATTCGTGAGGCGCACACCGCCGATCAATACCGGGCCGTGGCGCATTACTTCGAGCAGCGGCATAGCGACTTCTCGCAGATGGCCGCCGACCAGATGGAAGAGGTACAGCGCAGGGCTCAGAACACCTCGGGTCCCGCCGCCAAATGGCCACGGCCCGTGGATGTCGCGCGCAACCTCTACGATTATTACGCGCACGAAGCCGATGACGCGGCCTTCCAGGCGGACAAATACTACCGCTTCGCCCTGGGCGCGGAGGCTCTCAACAAGTAGTCTGTTGCATGATTGCCGGCTCTATTCGTGCCAGGCTGTAACTCCGACCAGGAAAGGCCCTTTCAAACGCATGCCTCGTAAAAGCGTGCTTTGAAGGGCCTTTCGTCTGTCCGCCAGTGCTTTTCTCACTTCGAGGCTGTCAGTACCGGCTTTTTCGCGGCTGGAGCGGGCGGATTCACCTGCGCATTGAGAAAATCGGTGAGGTCGTCGATATCCTGCTTGGTGCCTACCATTGGCGGCATGAAGCGGTGATACGGAGAGTCGGGCTTGTAATCATGCAGCATCACGAGGAAGTTGTTGATATTGGCGCGATCCCGCCCGTCGAGCAGCCTCTTGAGCGGCCGGTAGCCCGAAAGCGTGTGGCACGAGCCGCACTCGCCGCGGAAGATCGCCTCCCCGCGCGAGTAACTCGAAGGCTCGGCTCCGTCGCCGTTCCAGGTCCACTCCGAGTTGGCCAGGTATCCCTGCGTATTCAGCTTGTTCACATAGTTCACGCGCACGCCGTTGGAATACATCCAGCGCCCGATCACGTACGGCTTGCGCAGCATCTCGCGCGCATACTCGCCCGAGCCGGTCGCGATCAGCGCCAGCAGCAGCACGCTCAGCGCATGAGAAAGGTTGAAGTCCACCGGATTGCGATAGGCCAGGTAATAGGCCACGCCGACGATCGTGGCCGAGGTGATGATGATGATCAGCGCGATGCGCGTGACCGTCGAGAACGTGCCCGCACCGATGGTGTCGATGCCCAGCGTGAGCAGCGCGCGCTGCGACTGCGGGAACCATGAAGAGGTACCACACCAGCAGGAACGGCGTCGCCACAAACGACGGCACCAGCCACTTGACGCTCCACTTGACCATGCTGGTCTTGAGCGCCGGCTGCTTGTCGCCGTCGATGCGGCTCGAAGTGATCAGCGCCCAGATGCCGGCCAGCGAGGTGCACACGCCGGTGCGCAGCAGCAGGCTCGGCCAGTAGGTCGGATTGAAAAACGCATTCCAGAATTTGCTCGCTTCATGCCCGGTTCCGGCGACCGCAGATCCACGTGTCGCCCGGCGTGAGCATGAAGGTGAGAATGCCGTTGATGATGATCGAGCGTGGCACACCGACGCGCCGGCATACACCCAGCCCACCTTCAGATGAAGCTTGGGATCAATCCGGTTCCATGTGTAGTAGTAGACCGCGATGGTGGTCAGTTCGACCATGAAGAAGACCCACTCCATCGCCCAGCCAAAGACGAAATTGTGAATCAGCGTGCTGGTCGCTTCGGGATGCGTCAGCCCGATGGCAAACCAGATGCCCACGCCGGAGACGGTGCCGAAGACTCCGGTGAGAATCGAGGAAGAACTTCGAGTGGCTGATCAGTTGCTTGAGCCACGCCGCGCCAGTTGCCTTGTCGGCCATGCTTCATCGCCTTGCGCTCGGCCATGGGCAGATAGAGCCCGCCGCCCACGGCAAACTGCGAAATCATGACGTGGAAGATGGCGATCATGCCGATCACCCAGCCCGACCCCACATGCGGAATATCCCAGAATGGATAGTTCATTTCTTAAGCTCCTAGCTTCCAGCCACTGGCTGCCAGCTTTTTCTTGTCGTGGGCGCGACCTTCAACTTGGCGCCGGGGCCTGGAAGCTGTTTCACCGAATCGTCCAATACCCAATCGCCGTCGTGGCCAGCAGCAGAATCACCGCCACCAGGCCGAAATAGTGCGCCGCGCGTCCGCGCCGTCCCGATTCGCGGCTTGCGTCGTAGAACGGAATCAGGACCCAGAGCGCGATCCCGAGCGTGAACAGCAGCAGCCCCGCGATCTCCCCGATCTCTCCGGGAAGCCAGTTGCCCAGCAGCTTGAGCATCTCGAACGGGCTCATGAAGTACCACTCGGGATGAATGCCGACCGGCGCGGGCGTCAGCGCATCGGCCTGCTTGCCCAGCGACCACGGAAAGACCGAGGCCAGCAGCGCCAGAATGTTGAGCGAGATCAGCCACATGGCCAGATCCTTGCGCAGGAAGTTCGGCATGAACGGAATGCTCTTGCGTTCGCTGGCGGGCTTCGCCTCTTCGCTGGGCGGAACCGCGTTGCCGTGCTTCTGCACCAGCCACAGATGAAAGCCCAGCAGCGGCAGGAACAGCGCGGGCAGCACCACCACGTGCAAGCGCAAAGAATCGCTGCACCGTGAACTCGCTCACCTCCGGGTCCGCCGCGCAGCATGTTGGCGATCGCCGGCCCGATCAACGGAATCGCCGCGGGAATCTCCAGGCCCACCTTGGTCGCGAAGTAGCTCAGCTCATCCATCGGCAGCAGGTAGCCGGAGAAGCCGAACACCGTCGCCAATGCCAGCAGCGCCATGCCGCTCAGCCAGCCAAATTCGCGCGGCTTGCGATAGGCCTTCATGAAGAAGACCGAGAACATGTGCACGAAGATGGCGAACAGCATCAGGTTGGCCGACCAGGAATGCGCCGAGCGGATCAGCCATCCGAAGTGCATCACGAACGTGATCTGCCGGACCGACTCGTACGCCTCCGCGCCGGGCCGGTAATACACCAGCAGCAGAACCCCGGTGAAACACTGCACGAGAAACAGAAACAGCGAGATGCCGCCCCAGTAATACCAGAAGGATTGGGCGTGAACGGGAACCGTCTTGTGGCGCGCAAAGGCCGCCATCTCCGAGAGCCCGAGCCGCTCATCGACCCAATCGTAAACCGAGCTTGTAAGTGTTTTCGAAGTCATGCAGCAATCCTTATTCCGGGGATTTTTTGCCTGCTAGGCGCGCGAAACTTCAACGCCCGCGTCACTGACTGCGACCTTGAACAGCTTGAGCGGCTTGGGCGGCGGGCCGCTGACGTTGGCGCCCGTGTGCGGATCGTAGACGCCGCCGTGGCAGGCGCAGTGAATGCGGTTGGCCTGCGGCTCATACTGCACCGTGCAGCCCAGGTGCGTGCAGACCGCGGTCAGCGCCACCCACGTGCCGTCCGCGTGATGGATCAGCATGGCCGGCGCGGTGCCGAACTTGAACATCAGCACCGAACCCTTGGGCAGCTTCTGCGCGTCCTTCAGCGTCACCTCGGTGATCGCCGTAGCGTTCATCGCCATCTCCATCGGCGAAGCCAGGTAGCGATAGATCGGATAGCCAAGGGCAGCCGTATAGCAAAGGCCCGCCGCGCCGGCCGCCACGAGAAAGGCACGCCGCGTCCGTGTTTCACCCGCCTCTTCCGGCGAGACCTTGCGATTCTTCGAGAACGATATGCGTGCTCATCAAGCCGCTCCCTCCATGGGTTTCTGCGCGCGCGCCACAACCGAGATCAGCCAGCCAACCACTCCCAGGCCGGCGACAAACAAAACCAGGAACAGTCCCACCACGCTCCAGTTGGTGACCACCACGCGGTCCCACACGTCGAACCCCTTGCTCAGCAGCGTCAGATCGCGCACCCCGTCGCGATAGACGGTGAACAGTGATCTCCATCAGCAAAGCCGCAAGCGCGCCGGCCCAACCCAACCAGCCTGCGGTGACCTTGCCGAAACCGGCGATCGCTCCCACCAGCAACGCGACCGCAACCAGAGCCAGCCAGCCATATCCGGCGAACCCCGCAAAGCGATAGAGCGAATGCGTAGCCAGGCCAGCCTTGACAACGTCCGGCTGCACGCTCGCCGCCCAAACGCCGGCCAGCAGATACACCAGCCCGCAGATACGCTGCGACCTTGCCGCCAAGTCCCGCCGCGAACTTCTTCTCCTCGGCAGTAAAGGTGCTGCGGCCCGACAGATAAACCACCCACAGGCCCCCGATGAACAGCCCGCCGGCCATCATCAGCAGCCAGCGCGGCGTCAGTGTCGGGTCGCCCGTGGGCAGATACACGCCTGCCGCCGACGATGAATACATCTGCCGCCACACTTCAGGCCGCAGCATCAGCGTCATGTTGGTCGAGAGCAGGCGCGCGATGAAACCCGGCCAGCACCCACGCACTCAGTCCCACCCACCACGCCGAACGTCCCGCCTCAAGCCGCGCGCTGAACTGATACAGCAGCCAGTACGTCAAGGTGAGAATGGCGATGATCGAAATCCAGTAAGCGCCGATCAGAACGCTGCTGGTGTAAAGCGCGCGTCCGTACAACACCTGCGCAAACAACAGCGGCGGCACACCCAGGTTGATCACATACGTCATCACCACCGTGAGCCGGCGGGCGATTGAACGCGCCAGCACCCGAGAGTGCCCGGAGTTGCGGAACAGGCTGAGCAGAACCGCCAGCAGCAGTCCGCCCAGCAACATCTCCACGGCCACAAAGTGCAGAGCCAGCGTCACGATATGCAGCAGCTTCAGCAGCCAAATCGGGGCCGGCAACGGAATGGGATCGACAGCAGGAAAGGATTGCATTTTGGACTGTTTCTCTCCAATTTCAATCGGAAGACTTAAGTTATCGCCTCCGGCAAAAGCGGGTCTGTGACGGCGCTCACGTAATTTGGTGACTCTCGGCCCCTACAATCTTCCCGTCAGCGCCTTGACGAATTGCTCATAACGCGCCGCTGAACGGCCCGATACAGCTGAATGCCAAAGACACCAGATACAGAAAGATGCAGCTCGTCGATGCAACTCACGCGCGCCGCCGACTATGCGGTGCGGGTGATGATTTATCTCGCTGCCATGCCGCGGGACGCCCGCGCCTCCCTGGTCGTACTGGCGATTGCCACGGCGACGCCGGAGAGCTTCCTCTCCAAGGTGCTGCAGGCTCTTGCCCGTGCCGGCCTCATCTCGTCGCACCGAGGACAGGCCGGCGGCTTTCAAATCTCTGCACTCGGACAGGAATCCTCCATACGCGATGTGATCGAGGCCATCGATGGGCCCGTGAGCCTCAACGTCTGTCTCAATGCCGGCCGCCCGTGCAGCCGCAAATCCTGGTGTCCGGCACACCCTGTCTGGGCTAAGGCACAGAGCGCTTTGCTCGACGTTCTCGGTGGCGCACGCATTGCCAGCCTCGCGGCCGGCGGAGCCGTGGTCGATATATCTACCCGCTTTCCGCTCCTCTTCGAGAGACAGCCATCCCCTGAGCCATCCCGTGGCCCCGTTCACCCTTCTAAGGGCGCGCACAAACGCGACCGCTGAGCGGCCCGCGGACACGTGGCACCCTCATCTTCTCCACACTTCCGCTCCTCGTATCTTTCCGGCTGTGCATCCAATGCACAGGAGAGGTTGCGATGCGCTCAAGCAGAATCTTGATATTGGTTGTGTCGGGGATGGTCGCGATCGGCGTCGGATGCAAGAAGAACGCCGTGGATAAGAGTGCCTTCAAATCGGCATTGAACAACTACTACAGCAGCCAGCAGGACTGCCTGTGGTCAACCCCCATCAAATTTCCCGCCCAGGCTGCCACCTCCGACGACGAGCAGACCAAGGGCTTCGATGCGCTCACAGACGCGGGCCTGCTCACGCGCAAATCCGTCGAAAAGAAGCGCTTCCTGATCGGCTCCAAGCAGGAGAATGACTACGATCTCTCCGACCAGGGCCGCTCCAGCTGGACGGCCGATGCGTCGCAGCCGGGCTATGGCAACTTCTGCTACGGACACCCCGAGGTGACGTCGATCGATGGCTTCACGCCCTCCGATGACAACGACACCCGCTACAGCGTCACCTATCACTACGGCACTGGCAGTAGCCTGCCCGCGTGGGCCAACTCGGCCGAGATGAAGACGGCGTTCCCGAGGCTTGCCGCCGAGACCGCCGGCCAGCAAATTGCCACGGCCAACCTGGTCAAAAGCAACGACAGTTGGCAGGTGCAGAATGTTCAACCCGCCACGCCGCCCGCGCCGCCGGCATCCGCACCTCCGAATCAGTAGCAGCTTCGAGAAATCGGGGTGCGCTCGCATGGATTCCGATCGCCAGCGTGCCATGACGCGCCACGCCCGCCGCGGTACCTGCAATCGATTGTTGTCCCCCTCCATCTTTCGGTCGAGACCGGTCCCGATGCCGCCTCGTATACTGGCTGCCATGTCAACGGTCATTCGTTCAGCCGCCGCCTGGGCTTTGCTCGCGGCAGGCCTTCCCTCTCTGCTCTTCGCCCAAGCCCCACAGATGACCGTACCGGCACAGCAGCCCACTGAGGGCGCACAGCCGGCGGCGAAAAGCGGTCAGGAAACCGGATCCCCGCATCCCCTGCTGCTCGACGCGCAGCATCGCCCCATCACCGAAGGCGGCTTTGTGAAAGACGGCCCCATCGTCTTTGAGGATGCCTCAGAAAAAGCCGGCCTCACCAATTGGACCCACCAGATGGGCACGCCCGCCAAGACCTACATCGTCGAGACCAAGGGCTCCGGCGTCGGCCTGATCGACTACGACAACGATGGATGGCTCGACATCTACGTCGTCAACGGTTCCACCTTCAACGCTCTCGACGGCAAAGAAACGCCGCCCCACGCCGCCCTCTTTCACAACAACCATGACGGCACCTTTACCGATGTCGCGGCCAAGGCCGGCGTGACCAATGACCGCTGGGGCTTCGGCGTGGCCATCGCCGACTACGACAACGACGGCTGGCCCGACATCTTCGTCTCCAACTGGGGCAAGAACCGCCTCTACCACAACAATCACGACGGCACCTTTACCGATGTGGCCGACAAAGCCGGCGTCGGCCTCGGCGACCCTGCGGCGTGGCACACCGGCGCCACCTGGGGCGACTACGACGGCGACGGCAAGCTCGATCTGTTTGTCGCCGGCTATCTCCACTACGACCGCAACAACCTGCCCACTGCCGGCGAAAGCGGCGTTCCCAACGCCTTCTGTACCTTTCGCGGCGAAAAGGTGAGCTGCGGCCCGCGCGGGCTCAAGGGCGAGCCCGATCACCTCTTCCATAACAATGGCGACGGCACCTTTACCGACGTCAGCGAAAAGGCCGGCGTGGCCGACAAGCCCGGCTACTACGGACTCGGCGCGGTCTTCGTCGACATCAACAACGACGGCAAGCCCGACCTGCTGGTCGGCAACGACTCCACGCCCAACTATCTTTACCTCAACAAGGGCGACGGCACGTTCGAAGACGTCAGTTATGCCTCTGGCTTCGCACTGAACGAGGCCGGCCGCGAAACCGCCTCCATGGGCATCGCCGTCGGCGACTACGAAAACAAGGGCATGCTCGACGTCTTCGACACCACGTTCTCCGACGACTACAAGCCCCTCTACCACAACGAAGGCGACGCCAACCTCACCGACATCAGCTATCACCTCGGCATCGCCGAAATCTCCGTGCCCTTCCTCAGCTGGGGCGACGCCTTCCTCGACTACGACAACGACGGCTGGAAAGACCTCATGATGTCCGACGGCCACGTCTATCCCGAGGCCGACAAGTACCCCTGGGGCACCAGTTGGAAGCAGCGCCCCATGCTCTTCCACAACATCGAAGGCAAGCGCTTCGAAGCCGTCCCCGCCGTCGAGGGAACGGGCCTGGCCGACGTCATTGCCGGGCGCGGCATGGCCGTTGGCGATCTGTTCAACGACGGCAAGATCGACGCCGTGATCAACGTGATGGACGGCCACCCCGTCCTGCTCCGCAACGTGAACCCGGACAAGAATCACTGGCTGGAATTGAAGCTCGTCACCGGCAGAGGCGCCCCCAACGCAAAGTCGCTCCACGATGCCGTCGGCGCCACCGTCTACGTGACCGCCAACGGCATGAAGCAGCGCGGCGACGTGATCAGTGGCGGGAGCTATCTGTCCTCAAATGATTTTCGCCAGCACTTCGGCCTCGGCCAGCCACCACGGTCGATGCGATCGAGGTTCACTGGCCGGGCGGCAAGGTCGAGAACTTCACCGTTCCCGGCGTCGATCAGATCGTTACCCTTACCGAAGGCACCGGAAAGTAAAAATCTGGTGCTGATGGCCATGGGCCGTTGTGCGCTGAACGCGAGCCGACGCCCCTCGATGTCACGCAGACTCTTCGGATCCCCGTGATACTCTGCCCCTGTGACGACGGAAGCCACGCAGGTCCTCGCCCCTGATCCCGGCTCTCAGGCAACGCTCCGTTCCGGCTTCACCGCCTGGCATGTCGCAACCATTGCACTGCTGGCCTTCGGCTATTCCGGTTACTACTTCTGCCGCTCCAATCTTTCCGTCGTCCTGCCTGACCTGATTCATGACCTGGCGCAGCACGGCATCACGGCCAGCGATGCCCAGGTACGCCTTGGCTTCATGGCGTCGGTGGGCACCGTCGCGTATGCCGCTGGGAAATTCATATTCGGCGCCGTGGCCGACATGTTCGGCGGCCGCCGCAACTTCCTCGCCGGCATGGCTGGCTCCGTCCTCTTCACCGTGCTGTTCGTCCTGAGCGGCGGATTCCCGCTTTTCACCCTTGCCTGGATCGGCAATCGCCTCTTCCAGTCCGCCGGCTGGTCGGGGCTGGTCAAGGTCTCGTCGCGATGGTTCTCTTACTCCACCTATGGCACCGTCATGGCCATCCTCAGCTTGAGTTTTCTCTTTGGCGATGCCGGATGCCGCTGGGTGATGAGCCGGTTGATGGCGCACGGCGTAGGCTGGCGCGGTGTGTTTTTCGCCGCCGCCGGATCGCTCGGTGTTTTGTTCCTCGCCAACCTTCTTCTGCTGCGCGAAACCCCGGAAGAGCGGGGGCTGCCCTAGCCCCCAGGCCAATCCGCTCAACGTTTACGCCGACGACGACAGCGCGGATACTTCGACAGCATCCCGGCATGTTGGCCATTCTGCGCCCGCTGCTCACCAGCTTTCCCTTCTGGCTGGTCTGCCTGCTCTCGCTCGGCACCACCCTGCTCCGCGAGACGTTTCAACTTCTGGACGCCGACCTATTTTGTGCAATATGTCGGCCTCTCCAATAGCCAGGCCGCCGCCCGCAGCGCCCTCTTCCCACTCTTTGGCGGAATCTCTGTGCTGCTCGCCGGCGTGCTCAGCGACAGGCTTGGCCTCAATGGCCGCAACGTAGTCATCGTCTGCGGCATGGCCTCCAGCACGGTGTGCCTGATCTTTCTCGCGCATGTGCCTGGCCACGCCAATCCATGGACCCCGGTTATCCTGGTCACGCTGGTTGGATTCCTGTTGCTCGGCCCCTACTCCTACCTTGCCGGCGCCATGAGCCTGGACTTCGGCGGCAAGCGCGGCAGCGCCACCGCGGCCGGCATCATCGACGGCGTCGGCTACATGGCCGGCTGGCTCTCGGGAGACACCGTGGCCCGCATCACTGTCCGCTACGGATGGAAGAACGCCTTCCTCGCCCTCGCCGCAACGGCCTTCCTCACCGCGCTCGTCGCCCTGGTGCTGGTCTGGCATCAACGCGCGCGCAAACCGCTTGTCTCGGAGCCATAATGCCGATACCGCCTGTCCCGTCCCCTATCGCTGCTCCAATCCCCAGTGTCGCCCAGGTCTTCGAAATCCTCGCCACCGGCGGCAGCACCGCCTACCACGGCGAACCCGTCTCAGTGCTCGAACACAGCCTGCAGGCCGCGCACTTTGTTGAGCAGCACGGCGGTCCACCGACCCTCATCGCCGCCGCCCTGCTCCACGATCTCGGCCACCTGCTGCATAGCGAGGGCGAAGACGCCGCCCAGCACGGCCTCGACACCCGCCATGAAGAGCTGGCCTTCGCCGCTCTTGCCGGTCATCTGCCCGATGCCGTCCTCATTCCCATCGAACAGCACGTTGCCGCCAAGCGCTACCTCTGCTTCGCCGAGAAGGACTACTTCAACAGCCTCTCGCCCGCTTCGGTCGAAAGCCTCGACCTGCAGGGCGGACCCATGACCGCTGCCGAAGCGGAAGCGTTTCTCACTTCACCGCATGCGCAGGCATCCCTCGCCCTTCGCCGCGCCGACGACGCCGCCAAGGTGCAGGGCCTCGACGTACCCGCCCTCGACACCTACCGCCCCCTCCTCGCTTCCCTCTGGATCGAGTAACGTAAGCGGTTTAGAATGGTTGTGTGGACTGAAAGGAGCCGCAAAGAGCCGCTTGACCTCGGACAGCGGAGCCGCTTCTATTGAACTTGGTGGCATTTAACCGCGCAGGAGGCAGGCTCTCCCCATCGACCCACTTCAGGCGTCGACACACGCTCGCCAAGTTTCGAAAGGGGATTTGCTCCAGGTCTACTTCAGCTCCCTGAAGCTATGGTAGATTCGACGTCTATCACCCCGATGTTGAACTGGATTTGAGGGAAAGAATGCGCTTCACTTTCAAGTTCTGGATGGGAATTGCGCTGTGCGCTGGCACCTCGGTGATGCTCTGCGTTCTCCTGCGAGATGGAGAAGACTTCCGCCTTGAAGCCCCTGCCATCTCCCTCCTGGCGGTAATCCTGACCTCGGTGTGGTCAGGGCGCAGGTCGGCTCTGATTGGTTCGATCATGGCCACGTTTACCTATGAGTTTTTGCTCTTCCCGCCCATCGGAAGCCTCGTGATTGAGCGATCCGACCGAACGGATGATGCTGATCGCGTTCCAGTTTTTCGCCCTGCTTGCAGCCTTCTTGTCACCGCGCAATTCTCGCCCCAGAGTGATGGAGAAATCCCGGTCGCCCCGGCCCGAATCTTGAGTTCAAACTACCCAGCAGACCCTCTCTACGCCGGTTATCTCCGCGATAGGATGTCGATTGCCCCGGGATACCAGGGTCAGCCCACACCTCTGTTTCAGGCAATGATACCCAGCCCTCCCCACGCATTTAGATCGCCGCTACGGCGCATTTTCCCACGCAACCATGGGGCGCTTAGTGTTAATATTTGAAGCATTGAAACAGGGGTGCTCCGATAGGCGGGGCTGAGAAATACCCTCGAACCCGATCCGGATAATACCGGCGTGGGAAGTTTCCGAAGCGAACCGGCCTTTTTCTTCATTCCGCGGGCGCTCTTGTTTCAGTTGGAAGCAAGAGGAAAGTATGTCCGCACCCCCCTCCGCAATCCGACATGACCCTTCTCCGGCACGCCGCGCGTCCTGTTCGGGCCGCGCACCAGCGCAGATCCGGTCTCACGGCAGTCGACATCCTAGCTCTCGCCGTTGCCGCGCTTCTGCTGCTGGCGATGACCGCGCTCCATGGGCATCGGCCCAGGCTCCGGCCCTCGCTCCTGCCAACGGCAACTGCCGCACGGTCCGGACCGTCCCGCGCAGAATGCCCAATCGGCCGTCGCCCCTGTCACCACCACCGTCGTCGTCCACGGCGAAGTCAAGGACGACTACCTCCCCGAAACCGTCACCGCCGGAACCCTCGATGGCCTCCCGCTGCTCGATGCACCGCTCTCCGCCACCATCGTCACCCGCGACCTGCTCAACGACCAGATCGACCGCACACTATCCGACGTGATCAAAAACGACGCCTCGATCGGGGAAGATTACGCCCCCGTGGGCTACTACGGCGATTACGAAATCCGCGGATTCCCTATCGATCTCGCCACCGGCCTCGAGATCAACGGCATGACCATCGCCGGCGAGCAGGATGTTCCGCTCGAAAACAAAGAGAGAGTCGAATTTCTCAAGGGCATCGCCGGCGTGGAGAGCGGCGTCGCCTCCGCGGGCGGCCTCATCAACTACGTCACCAAGCGGCCCTCAGGCATCAAAGCCGTCGACACCGCGACCGACCATCGCGGCAGCGCCTACGGCGCCGTCGATCTGGGCCATCTGTTCGGAGCGCGCCAGCAAGCGGGGGTTCGCTTCAATCTTGCCGGCGAGCGCATCGCCAGTTATGTGAATGGCGCCAACGGATGGCGCGCCATGGGCGCCGGCGCGGCCGACTGGCACATCAATTCCCGGGCCGTGCTCAAGGGCGACTTCGAATACCAGCACATGGTCGAGCGCTCTGTCAGCGGCTACCAGTTGCTGGGCGGCGTCACAGTACCAGACCTGCGCCGCATTTCGCCTTCCAATATGCTCGGCGAGCAATCGTGGCAAAAGCCGAATACCTTCGACACCTTCAACACCAGCACGCGATTCGACTACGATCTGCCGCGCAACTGGCACGCCTTCGTTGAGGGCAGCTTCAGTCACTCCCTGATCGATGACAACGTGGTCTATGCCTATGGCACATCCTTTGACGCCGACGGCAACGTCGCCTGCCCCGGCGCGACGGACGCACCGTATTACTTCTTCTGCCCCGACGGCACCTACGGCATCTACGACTACCGCGATCCCGGTGAACTCCGCATCGACGCCGTGGGAGAATCCCTGCTCACCGGCCACGTTCAAACCGGCTTCATCTCTCACACGTATCGCCGGCGGCGGCGAGATCTTTCTGCGCAGCGTACAGCAGCCCGGCGCACCACCGGCCGGCGCACCGCTCCACAGTGCAGAACGGAGCGGTCTATACCTACGTCGGCGCGGAGAACATCTACCAGCCCGATGTCGCCTATCCCCTCGAAGAGCCCTCTCCAGTCCGCCGGCCCGCGCACCCTCTGGGAAGACAATCACCAGGCAGCAGCAATCCTGCAGGACCGCATGCGTCTTCCCGGGCGCATCCAGCTCGTGGCAGGTGGCCGTTATGATTCTCTGCGCGACCACAACTACTCCGCCGGTCTCAACACCGACAAGCCGGTCTGGCTGCCCCAGTTCGCTGCGCTCTTCAACCCGCTCGCCAGCGTCACTCTCTACGCTAACTACGGTATGCTGCTCTCGCTCGGTCCACAGGCCCCTTTCTGGACCGACAACAGCAGCGTGTATCTCGGTCCTTTCTTCACCCGCCAGGTTGAGGCCGGCGTGAAGTACGAGCCAGCCGCACGCATCCTGCTGAGTGCCGACGGGTTTCACATGCGCGCCCCCTTCTTTTATCCCAGGGTGATCCAGGCTCCCGACAGCTTCTGCCCGTCAAACGAGTTCAACAGTCCCGGCGATCTTTGCTTTGAATCGGACGGCCGCGAAACCCATGACGGCATCGAGTTCAACGCCGAAGGCAAAGCCGCCAGTTGGCTCCGTCTCACCGCCTCCGGCGCCGCCATTCGCGCCATCTCCAGCGATACCGGCACGCCCGCCTTTGACAACAGGCAGGTCCTCAACGTGCCCCACCTCCGCACCGCGCTCTTTGCCGACGTGGCGCTGCCCCACGTCGGAGGCCTGCATCTGATGCCTGGCTGGAGCTATACCGGACGCAAGGAAGCCACCCGCGACGACGCCGTCAGCGTCGCCGGCTATAACCTGTTCAACCTGGGCGCGCGTTACACCGTGGGCGGCGAACAGGGCCGCATGACCCTGCGCCTCTACGCCGACAACATTACCGACAAGCGCTACTGGAAAGACACGGGCGCCAGCTATGGCGACACCTTCATTCACCTCGGCGCGCCCACCACCGTGCGGCTCTCCGCGCACTACACGTTTTAGCCTCGGCACGAGCATGGAAGAAAGAAGATGCACTCCACGATGAGCAGTTCAGCGAAAGCGCACGGATTGGACGGCACGCTGGTCGCACCTGACTGGCCGCCGTTGACGCTCCGCGAGATCCGCGAACTGGTCTTGCAGTATCCCGACCTCGGCACGCCGCTACAACTGCTTACCGTGAGCCCACGGCCCTTCTCAGCCGCGAGCGTGGTCGCAACGAAGATACAAAACATCTTCATCAAGCGCCATCACCGATCGGTGCGCGATGCCGAAGGGCTGCGCGAAGAGCATCGCTTTATGGCACATCTGCGCTCCCAGGGTGCGCGACGTGCCCGCGCGTATTCGTCGCAGCCAGCGGCAGCACCGCCATCGAGATCGGCGACTGGACGTACGAAGTGCACGAAGTTCCGCCAGGCCTCGATCTCTACGCAGACGCGCTCTCGTGGACCCCGTTCCGGTCCGTCGCACATGCATGGTCGGCCGGACAGGCGCTCGCACGGCTGCACCATGCGGCGAATGGCTACAACGCGCCTGCGCGCAAGTTGCGGCCCCTCACCGCGGGCTTCACCATCTTTTCATCCGCGAACCCGGCCAACGCAGTTCGACCACTACGTCGCTGCGCGTCCCGCTTTGCGCGATTACCTGAGAGGCCGCGCCTGCCGTGACGAAGCCCTTGAACTCCTGGAGCCCTTTCACGCCGAACTTTTGCCCCTGCTCCCCGCACTTCGTCCGCTCTGGACCCACAACGATCTGCACGCCTCCAATCTGCTATGGAGCGATGACAGCGCCGATGCGCGAGCCACTACGGCCATTGACTTCGGCCTCTGCGATCGAACCAATGCTGTACACGACCTGGCGCACGCCATCGAACGCAACGTTATCGATTGGCTCGCGCTCGTCGACAATCCGGCGGACCGCCAAGATGCCGCCGTGCATTACGATCACCTCTTCGCCCTGCTTGACGGATACCAGTCCGTCCGCCCGCTCGCACGCGAAGAACGCGCGGCGCTGGCCCCGATGCTCGCGCTCTGCCACGCCGAATTTGCCCTTTCCGAAACCGACTATTTTCTGAGCGTGCTGCACTCCGAACAAAAAGCCCGCATGGCCTGCGAAGGCTATCTCGTCGCGCATGCCCGGTGGTTTCGAGGCGCGGGCGCACCGCTTCTTGCCGCATTGCGCAACTGGTCGATAAAGCAGCATCAACCGATTTGCGGACCTGGTATCGAATGACATTTACCCCGATCGCAAATTTCTTCGTTGCACACTGGCTTGAGCTGGCGGGGACCCTCACCACCGCGGTCGGCATCTGGCTCACCGCGCGGCGCACGCTGTTGTGCTGGCCCGTCACTCTCGCTGCGGACATTCTCTATCTGGTGGTCTTCTTCCATGCGCGCCTGCTCTCCGATTCGCTTCTGCAAATATTCTTTGTGGGATTTACGCTATACGGCTGGTGGCACTGGTGGCGCGGCGTTCGTCAGGAAGGCGAAGTGCGCGTCGTACCGCTTGCGCACGCGGAGCCTGCTCCTCGCCCTCGCCGCCGGGGCCGCGGGCACGGTTGCTCTCGGAATCCCGGCCCAGCGCCTGCACGCGGCACTGCCATTTCTCGACGCCGGCCTCACCAGTTACAGCCTCGTCGGCAGCTGGTGGCAGGCGCGCAAGCATATCGCCAACTGGTGGCTCTGGATCGTCGTCGATCTCGATCTACATCGGCGAATATGTATACAAAGATCTATGGCTCACGGCGATCCTCTATGCCGGCCTGGTCGTCCTCGCCGTGCATCGGTCTTGCGCGACTGGCAGCGCGCCGAACGAGCAATGACCGCTTAAATCGCGGCCTGCACCACATTCCGCAGCGGCTCGCCCCTGACATAGCGGCGCAACTCGTCCGCCGCCACCTTCATCGCGCGCGGAGCAAACTGCGGAGTCGACCCGCCCACATGCGGCGTGATCAGCAGATTGGGGCACTGCCACAGCGGATGCTCGTTGGGCAGAGGTTCAGGATCGGTCACATCGATCGCGGCGCGAATGTGGCCTGCGTTCAGCGCCGCTACCAAGCGCATCGGTTTGCACCACCGGCCCCCGCGCCGCATTCACCAGCAGCGCTCCCTGCCGCATGAGGCCGAGCTGCTTTTCGCCTATCATGCCCTGCGACTCCGCCGTCAGCGGCAATATCAAGACCACCACCTCCGCCTCAGGCAGAAGTGCATCCAGTTCGCTCACCGGATGCACCATGGGCTCCGTCCGCGCAGTCCGCGCCACGCGCACGATCTTCACGTGAAAGGGCTCCAGCATCCGCTCGATCTCTTTCCCGATCGCTCCGTGGCCCACCAGCAGCACGGTCTTGCCCGTAAGCTCTTCCTGCATCACCGGCGGATACACCGGCTGCCGCAACCGCGTTCATGCGCTCGTAGAGTTGCGTCGCTTCGGAGCGCCGGCGCCAGTTACCCGACCGCTGAATATCGAGATAGAGCGGAAAATACTTCAGCATGGCGAGAATCGCCGAGACGGTCCATTCCGCTGTGGAGATATTGTGCGCGCCGTGCGCATTGCAGATCGTCACGTGCGGGCCGACCGTTCCCGGAATCCACTCCGTCCCGGCCAGCAATGCGAGAACCAGACGAACCCCGCGCAGGTGCGGCCAGATGCGCAAAGCCCGCGTCTGGTAAGGATCTGGAATCCAGACATCGATCTCGACGTCATGATCCAGACCATTTGCGAGGGGAACCAACTCGACCCCCTCCGGCAAAACACCCAATAACCCCGCATCCAATATTGATGGATAACCCACTCGTACCATAGCGAACCTTTGCCACTATGCTACACGCTGACCTCGGCCCGGCTCATCCTCAATAATGATTGTGAAACAGCTTTGAATTGATGTCCGGCCAGAATTCTTTCAGTATGTTCGAGAATCCGTCCAGACCCACCTGCGTGACCCACCGCTGCCCGGTCTTCGTCCAGGTGCGCTCGGGGCTGGGATAATAGAAATCCGAGATGCCCGACGCCGCGCCGTTGCCAACAATCTCGGACACATTCGGAACCGCCCGCCCCGTATTACTGCGTGTTATTACAAGTCTTGAAAACGAGTAGACGGTTCTCTTTGCAAATCCGCCGCGACCCAGCGTGTAGTATCGCGGATCTTCACGCGTCGCGTAGGGAAAAAGAAACTCCGTCATCAGGTTGCCATCGGCCGTATCGGCGAAGGCATGCCAGTAATAGCGCGCGTACGCCGGCGCCCCCGAATGAAACTCCGGGTAAGATCCCTCGGCCTGGGAAATCCCCGAAATGATCCCGACATAGATAAAGCTGGAGTAATCAAAGGTATCGTCCAGCATCAGTTTGAACTTGTCGTGCGTGGCGATGGGCGGCAGCTTTTCATCCACACTTACGGAACGAAAATTCGGAACGATGCCCAGGATCCGTTTGGTCTGCTTGCCTTCGTATCCGTTGACCCGCGCTACGGAAGGGCCGGGGCCAGCCTGCTTCGGGTCAGGAGATTGTGGGAACGGCGCGTCCGGGAGCGCGCCATCGGGTAGCCCATCCAGCGAGCTTGAGATTTGAATCGGGCTGTCCTGAGCCCGTGCGCGACACGTGATTGTGCCTGCTATCAGCAATAAGACCAGCAAAGAGTACGTGCGAGGCATAAAAATGTGCGGCTCCATTCTGCGTGGGGAAACTTATCCACGCGCAGACTCCCCGCGCGAATTCCCCCAGGCGAAATCGAACCGACTTCCGCGGCGAGAGTTCCGCAATCCTGGCGAATCTACCCGCTTTTCAGATGCTTTGAGCGGCCCCGAGGTTCCGTTTTCTTCGTGCCCCCCGCGATGCTGCCTCTACCTGCAGGTTGGATTCGGAGTTACAGCTTTGCCATCGAGGGCGAAGCACACAGCGCCATTCACATCGGTGCTGAAGGTACGTACCTTTGCGTCCTGCAGTCTAGTAAGAATTTCAGGCCGCGGATGGCCGTAGCGATTGTGCAGTCCGCATGAAATGACCGCCCATTGTGGCGCCACCCTGGCGAGAAACTCCGGGCTTGACGAGCTGATGCTGCCGTGATGTCCAACTTTGAGCAGCGTGCTCGCAAACGCACCCTGGTTCAGCATGGCGTGCTCGATGGGCTCCTCAGCGTCTCCCTCCAGCAGCACGGATGTCGAGCCAAACACCGCTCGCAAAACAAGCGAATCGTTGTTGGTAGGCTCCGGCCCGGGTCGATATTCCGGCATCGGTGCCAGCACACCAATCTGCGCGCTGCCCAGTTGCAACCGATTCCCTGCCCGCAACGAGCGTACCGCGATGTGAAGATCGGCAGCCTCCCTGAGCAGCGCGTTGTAAGCCTCAATGGGAGGATTATTGCCCACCCACAATTCCGAGGGATGGAAGTTGCGAATCACCGAGGGTAAGCCGCCCATGTGGTCGGAGTGCGCATGACTCAATGCAACCACATCGAGGTGACGAATTCCCCGTGCCCACAGGGCTGCGGACACAACCTCTTCTCCAATATCAAATTCCTGCGGCGCCTGTCGCGGGCCGCCCCCAAATCCTCCACCATCGACGAGCAGAGTCTTTCCCTCCGGAGTAATCAATAGCAGGGAATCACCCTGACCTACATCGATAGCCTCAACCAGCAATGCGCCGCCCGGATGCTGCATCGGCCGCGGTGCGACTGCTGTCAGCGCGGCCAGCGCCACCGCTACCCACGCGCCGCGGCGCTGCCATCGCCCGCCATGTGCAAACACAATCGCAACACTCAGCAGCGCACAGAACGCGACCGTCTGCCACGGCAGCGGCGTCGCGATCCGAAAATCTCCCAGCGTCAGGGATCCGAAAAAATGCACCAGCCACACACCGAAATGCAGCAGCAGGCCCACGGCAGCCGCCGGAATTACTGCCGCCCAAGGCCATACAATCAGCGTGAGTAACGTGATCAATGCGATGGGCAACATCACAAAGAGCAGCGGCAGGATCAGGAGATTCACCGGCAATGCAAACAGCGTGATGCGGTGAAAGTACACCGCCATGGGAAGCGCCATCGCCAGTTCCACCACTACTGCGACCACCAGCAACTCGCACATCCGAAGCGCCGCGCGAAGCACCCAAGGAAACAGGGACCATGCAGTCAATGCATTGAAAGCAGCCTCGAGCCTCTCTGCAAACATGCGAACCAGGACGCGATACTGGGCCTCGAGCGGCGGCAGCTTGATGTCAATCGCAATCTGTGGCAGATCCCGCGTCGCTGTGAGATACGGATGAATCGTAGATCGCAGCAACGGCGACGCCACGCCCCCGATGGCCACCACGGCGAGCAGTGTCATCTGAAATCCGGAATCAAACAAACTGCGCGGGCTCACTACCAGCAGGCACAACGCCGCAAAGCCGATGGTGTTGAGTATGTTTCGTTCGCGATACACAAGCCGGCCCACCAGGTACAGGCTGACCATCCATAGCGAACGCTGCACCGGTGTTGCGAAACCCGTGAACAGGGCATAGCCAGACGCGGCCACAATCGTCAGCAGCGTCGCGGGCACGCGCGGCAGCCGCAGCCTCCTCGCCATCCAGAAGATACACCCCGCGAGAATGGCCAGGTGGAATCCCGAGACTACCAGCATGTGAAAGGAACCCGTGCGCTCAAATCCAACCCGCAGGGAATGGGAAAGAAATGTACGGTCCCCCGTCACCATCGCAGCGAGCATGATGGCATCGTCGTCGGTGATGCGCAGCTGGCGCGGCAAGCGGCGCGTCACCGTGGGCAACGACAACAGGCGCGCGCTTGCGCCGCGCTGCAAATCCCTTAGCTTGCACTGAAACCAGTGTGCCGCCGATTGCCGGCTGCGCAAATTCCATATGCTGCTCTCTGAAACGGCGACCCGCTCCATGCTTTGGGCCTCCAGTGAAGCCGCCGAAGTAATGCCCTGGTCATTGAGATAGTCGGCGCGGCTCCATGCTCCGGGATCGTGATACACCTCCGGGGGCAGCAGCCGCACCACCGCGCGCACAGAGTCGCCGCAACGAAACGCCTCCCGCGGTGGCTCCGGCCAGCGCACTGTCAGCCGCACGCCTCCCCGCGCAGGCTCCATCCCATCGTCCTCGTCGGTCACCACCTCCAGAGAAGTGACGCGGACATCCAATCGCTGCGAAGGACGCTCCGATTGAACGCCGGCGTCTTGATCAAGATCCTCTTCGGCTTCGCCGCGCACCGGGCCCGCGTCCACGACCGTCCCTTCAACAGTTCGTAGCAGTCCGTCGGAGAGAGAAGCCAATTGCGGTTCTGCGGCTGGACGAGGTTCCATCTCCGCGCACCAGGCGCCGAGCAGGCACCACAGCACGGCCATCGAGAGCCAAAGCACACGTTGCGCCATCAAAGCCGCCAGCACGCACGTCAGCATCGCCGCCGGCAGAGCGATCAGGATCAAGCCAGGCCGCAACCACAATGCCTGCGTGCCTGCTATGCCCAGCGCGAAAAGCCATGCCGCGTGGAAGAGCGGCACACCCGTCACGGAGGCAAGCGCATGCGAGCCCAACCGGGAACCGGTGGTGGAGGAAACAGTTTCCATTACGACGACAGGTAGAACGGAGCTATGCCACTCAGCCTATCAGGATCGCCGTAATCGAACCACTGTCTCCAGGTGGAAGGTCTGCGGGAACAAGTCGACCAGCGTGACCGATTCAACCACATAGCCGTTGGCTAAGATGGTGCGCAGGTCGCGCGCCAGCGTGGCGGGATCGCAGGAGACGTACACGATCCGCGCCGGCGCAATCTCCACCAGCAGTTGCGTAATCTCCGCGCCAAACCCCGTGCGCGGCGGATCGGCAACGATCAGATCGGGCCGCTGGCCGTTGCGACTCCGGCGCAGGAAATCAAGCGACGAAGCCCGTTCCGCAACGCCGGTCGTTCCTTCCAGGTTGGCTTCCAGCGCACGCGTGGCCGCCGGCGCCGACTCAACCGCGACTACCTTTTCAAAACTGCTCGCCAGGCGTCGCGCAAACAACCCCACCCCGGCGAAGAGGTCCCATGCCAGCGCCCCCTGCTGGCCTTCCGTTACGTGCTGGAGCAGCACATCGACGAGCCAGCGGTTCACCTGGAAGAACGCACCGTGGTCGACGCGGTAGTCCAATCCGCCGGCATGATAAGAGATCGACGCAGAGCCCCATTGCGCCAGCGTCCGTGCCGCCTGGCCGGCCTTACCTTCAAGCACCAGTTCGACCCCGGCAAGTTCGGGGATGCGTTCCCGCATGGCAGCCGCAAAGTCGTCAAAGCGCATCTTTGGCGAATTCACCGTGTAGACCGTCACCAGCAGCGCTGTCTCTTTTGCGTCGCAGAAGAGAGCCATCTCCAGAGGCCGGAGAGCGGGTGCAAACTGGCGCGCGATCTCCACGACGGCCTGCGCGGCTCGAAGCAGCAGCGGCGCCGCGATCGGGCATTCGCTGATCGCCACTACCTGGTGCGAACGCCTTCCCCGATATCCGAAGTTTCCCGCCCCGTCAAACGCCAGCCGGATGCGATTGCGATAACCCCACGGCTCCGCCGCCAGCACGCCTGCGTCATCGGGGACTGCCACACCCCCGCGCATCAGTGTCTCGCGCAGCACTTCCCGCTTCAGTGCAAGTTGCGTTTCATAGCCTGCGTGCTGATAGTGGCATCCTCCACAAACTCCAAAGTGCCGGCACCCTGGGACGATACGCTCCGGAGACGAACTCACTAGTTCTTCAATCTCAGCCGTCGCGTAACCCCGCTTCTCCTCTACCACGCGCACGCGCGCCTGTTCCCCCGGCAAGGCCAGCGGAACGAAAACCGCCTTCCCCTCGTCTCGCGCGAGAAAAGCACCGCCGTAGACCGGCTTCTCGATCTGCACCAGGCGCGCGGGCGCATTCTTTGCCTGCGCGGGTGGTCTGGGGGGCCGTGCCGGTCTGCGTCTCTTCATTGCTGGCTCATGTAGAACAGGCTAAGCCGCGGCAGGTTGTAGTGCGCCAATAACTGCTTCTGCACGAACTGGCCTTCCACCTGGCGCAGTTGCACCACTCCCATGCGGCTGCGATACGGAGCAAGCTCGCGCGCCGCGTGCTCCTTCAATGCCACCAGCAGTTCCTCGGGCGCCGCCGACTTGAGCGCTGCGAACAGCTTCTCTTCGATCACCGTCAACGTGCGTTCCAGCGACTCCAGATCGATTGGAGCCTGGGTCTTGCTTTCGTGGCTATTCGACGTTGTCGGCGGCACGAACTTCGGCGGCCAGTTCGCGCAGGCGGAGGGAGGTGGCGGCGCAGACCTCAGGAGCCACACCTGCCAGTTCCAGCGCAGTCGCCGCAGCTTCCAAATGCGCGGCGACCCGTTGATGTTCGAAACCGGTCTCATTGGTCGCCGCCGCGGGCTGAGCCGTTCCTGCGGCAGCTTCGCGCAACTCTTCAGCCGCATCCATCACCGCCTGCGCGCACCACGCCAGCCCGTTGATGCGCCGCATGCGCCCTTTCTTCTGCCGCTGCTCGTACTTGTCAAACGCCGAATCGATGCCGCGCAGAGCCGCCTCCAGCGGAATGCCGGCCTCCCGCCAGATATCGATCAGCGCCCAGTCCAGCGTCGACAGCATATGAATGACTCCCCGCCGCTGCTGGAAGCGCTCTTCGATCTCGGTAAAGTAGTTGAAATAGTTGCGCACCGTGGCACTCAATGCGCACGATTGCGCGGACGAGCTGTACGGTTGCGCTCGAACAGAATACGCAGCCCGTCGAGCGTCAGCATGTCATCGATCTGCGCGATGAAACGCGAGTCGGCGGAGATCTGCCGTGCCAGGCCACCGGTCGCGATCACACGCGGCTGTGCGCCAAGCTCAGCGCTCATGCGCTCGAGAATTCCGTCCACCAGGCCGATGTACCCGTAGTACAACCCGCTCTGCAGATGCGTGACCGTGTTGGTGCCGATCACCTTGGCAGGACGGTTAATATCGACGCGCCCCAGCCGCGCGGCGCGCGCAAACAACGCATCGGCGCTGATGCCGAGCCCCGGCGCAATGGCGCCGCCCAGATACTCGCCCTTGGCCGAGATCACATCAAAGGTCGTCGCCGTCCCGAAGTCCACCACGATGCACGGGCCGCCATAGCGTTCGTAGGCGGCAATCGCATTCACCAGCCGGTCCGCGCCCAGTTCCGTGGGATTGTCCACCAGTACCGGCATCCCTGTCTTGATGCCCGGCTCGACAAATAACGGCTGCAGCCGAAAATACTTCTCGCACACGCGCCGCAGCGTACCCTCCACCGGCGGCACGACCGACGAGATGATGATGTGCGTCACCTGCTCGACAGAGATGCCATGCATGTTGAACAAGTTCACAAACAACACGCCATATTCGTCCGAGGTCTGCGCGCGATGTGTGGTCACGCGCCAGTGCGCGGCCAGTTTCGATTCGGCATTTCCCAGCAGCCGTTTCTGCTGTCGGCGACTGCTCTCCCTCTATGCCTGGCGGGGGATCGGACTGCTGCTCCTCGTCGAGGCGGTAGAGCCCGAGCACGGTATTCGTGTTGCCCACGTCCAGCGCCAGCAGCATGATCTTCAGCTCTCCATGGCGCGAATGCCGCCCGTCTGCACCTGCACCAATCCATCTGCCGAACGCACCAGCAGAAATCCGCGCTCGTCCAGTCCCTCAGTTACGCCGATGCATTCCTGCGGTCCATGCACCTCTACGCGCCGTCCATGCAGCCAGCTTGACGCGCTCTCCACGCGGCGAGGAATCACCCTGCGCGCCTCTGCATCCAGCATCGCAAGCACCTCGCGCTGCAGCGATTTTAGCAGGGCGAGCAGTAGTGGCTGGCGCGCGATGCGGCGCCCGGAGTGCAGATCGAGCGACGTCGCCGGGGTCGCCAATCCGGGATCAAAAGACCTTTGATGAACGTTGATTCCGATGCCCACCACAGCGAAAGCAATCGCGCTCGATTCACTCTGCGCCTCGACCAGAATGCCTCCCGTCTTTCGCGATCCGAGCAGCAAGTCGTTGGGCCAGCGCAGATCGACAGCCAGGCCGCTCGCATCTCGAATCGCATCGGCCGCGGCCAGGCCCGCCACCAGCGGCAGCAGGGGAAGGTAGCGGACGGGCATCGCCGGCCGCACCACAACGCTCACATACAGCCCTTCCCCGGCAGCCGAGTGCCAGGCGTGATTGCCGCGCCCGCGCCCGGCCCATTGTTCATCGGCAAAGAAAACCGACCCGTGCGGCGCGCCGGCTCGGGCTGCAGTCATGGCATCGGTGTTGGTCGAACCCGTGGCCGGTGCGAAATGCAGCTTGCCCGCGAAGATCGTGCCGGCGAGGTCTGATTCAAGCGCAGCCAGTTCGTACATGGGCTAGCGCGGCTCCGCCGTAATGCTCATCGAGATGTCCGCCGCCTTGGCAGAGTGAGTCAGCGCGCCTACACTGATGAACTCCACACCCGTCTCGGCATACGCACGAATGTTCTCGAGCACGATGCCTCCCGAAGCCTCAGTCGGAATCCACCGGCCCTCTCGCTTGATCCTGTCCACACACGCCTTGACCTGTTCCGGCGTCATGTAATCGAGCAGAACCGCCTCGGCTCCGCAGGCGAGCGCCTCTTCCAGTTCGCTCATGGTGCGCACTTCGACCTGCACGCGCTGCCCGCTCTTGCGACGCTCCAGCGCGTTGGTGAGCACGATGCGCAGGCCGCCGCCCAGTGCGATGTGATTACCCTTGATCAGAATTCCACTAGCCAGATCAATGCGATGGTTGGTACCTCCACCGCACAGCACCGCATACTTTTCGAGCGCCCTCATGCCGGGCACCGTTTTGCGTGTATCGAGAACGCGCGCGGTCGTTCCCTGCATCGCGTCGACAAACCGGCGGGTGTTGGTGGCAATCCCGCTCAGATGCTGCATGAGGTTGAGAATCACCCGCTCGCAGCTCAACAGCACGCGTGCATTGTGGCGGATCACGGCCAGCATCTGCCCTTCGCGCACACGCACGCCGTCGAAGATCTCGGGGTGGCTGATGACCTCAAACCGGTTGTGCGCCTGCGGCCGCGGATCGAGCCGCGCATAGATCTCGAGAAAACGCGGAACCGCGCCCAGTCCTGCCACCACCATCTCCTGCCGCGCCACAATCGAGGCCGAGGCGCGCAGATTCGGATCGATGGTCAGATTCGTCGTGGCATCGCTGGCGGCCTTGTCTTCCACCAGCGCCTGCTCCAGCAATGTATCGATGCGGCTGCTCTTCCAATCCATAATTCAGGGCTCAGAGATCAGGAACCAGGGGTAAGTTTTTACCGTAAAGCACTAAGCGCCTCGCGGGCTTTGTCGAGCAGGAGGCGGGTTTCGGCTTCCTGCTTCTTCAGTCCATCGACGATGTGCTGCGGGGCCTTTGACAAGAAGGTGTCGTTGCCCAGCTGCCGCTCCGCCGCCGACAAGCCTTTCTCATACTTTGCAATGTCCTTTGTCAAACGCTCGCGCTCAGCGGCCACATCGACGGTACGCTCGTAGACTACGGCCACGTCAAAGCCGCGGCGTTGAATGTTTCGACAACCCATCCCCGATTTGATCGACAAACCTTATCTCGCCCACTCGCGCCAACCGCTCCACAATGATGCTGTTCTCTTTGAAGATGGCTGCCAGACCAGAGTCAGTTCGAATCTCGATCGGGGTAACAGCTTTCTCTTCTGCGCCTATCTCTTTCCGCAGCGTGCGAACTTCGACAATCAAGCTCTGAATCAGCGCCATGTCCTTGATGGAAGTCGCGTCGCGCGCCGTCCCGCTCGCCTGCGGATATCGCGTCAGCGCAATCGACTTCGCCGGCGGATTGCCATCATACAGCGCATGCCAAATCTCCTCGGTGATAAACGGCATGAACGGCGACAGCAGCCGCAGCGCGGTCTCAAACACCTGCACCAGCGTAGTCAGCGCGGCCTGCGTCTTGGTCTTGTCCGCACCTTCTGAGAAGTCCAGCCGCAGCTTCACGATCTCCAGATACCAGTCGCAAAAGTCTCCCCAGAAGAACTGGTAGATGGCATGTGCCGCCTCGTCGAAGCGATAGTCCTCAAGCGCCTGGTTCACCTCCGCCGCCGTCGCATTCAACTCGGCCACAATCCACCGCGCTTCGAGCGGCGCGTCCTCGCCGACCACCGGCATTGCCCCCAGCACCGCCGGATCGACCTTGATCCCGATCTCCGCCGCCCGGTCCACGTTCATGAACAGGAACCGCGCCGCATTCCAGATCTTGTTCGCAAACGCGCGATACCCCTCCGTCCGCGCCACGTTGAACGCGATATCCGTTCCCGGCGACGCCATCGACGCCAGCGTGAACCGCACCGCATCGGTGCCGTACTGCTTCACGATCTCGATGGGATCGATCACGTTCCCCTTGGTCTTCGACATCTTCTCGCGATTGGCGTCGCGCACCAGCGCGTGGATGTATACCTCGCGGAAGGGCACCGACTCGGCCAATGGCCGCGGCGAGCCATCCGGCATCGCCACGTCGTCGGAGAACCAGCAGCCCAGCATGATCATCCGCGCCACCCAGAAAAACAGAATGTCGAATCCCGTCACCAGCAGGCTGGTGGGATAAAAGGCGTCGAAGTCGCCACGGTTCTCGCTGGTGATGTTGGGCCAGCCAAACACCGACACCGGCAGCAGCCCCGACGAGAACCACGTGTCCAGCACGTCAGTCTCCTGCGTAAGCTTCTCCGAGCCGCAGTGCGCGCAGGCGGTCGGATCCTGCTTCGCCACCGTGATCTTGTGGCAGACCGCGCAGTGCCATGCGGGAATGCGATGCCCCCACCACAACTGCCGCGAGATGCACCAGTCGTGGATGTTCTCCATCCACTCGAGGTACATCTTCTCATACTGCTCGGGCATGATCCGGATCGCCTTATTCCCTTGCGCGTCCGGCTTCACCGCCGCGATGGCCTTGTCCGCCAGCGGCTGGATCTTCACGAACCACTGCGTCGACAGCCGCGGCTCCACCACCGTCTTGCAGCGGTCGCAGTGGCCCACGTTATGCGTGTGGTCCTTCACCCCGGCCAGCAGGCCCAGCCCTTCCAGGTCTTCCACGATCTTCTTGCGCGCGGCATAGCGATCGAGGCCCGCATACGCCCCGCCGTTTTCGTTGATGTGCGCCGTATCGTCCATCACGTTGATCGAGGGCAGATGGTGCCGCTCGCCCGAGCGCAAAGTCGTTGGGATCGTGGGCCGGCGTCACCTTCACCGCGCCGGTTCCGAACTCCCGGCTCACCCAGTCGTCGAGCACAATGGGAATCTCGCGGCCCATCAGCGGCAGCCGCAGCTTCTTCCCGTGCAGGTGCAGGTAGCGCTCGTCCTCGGGATGAATCGCCACCGCCACATCGCCCAGCATCGTCTCCGGCCGCGTCGTCGCGATGGTCAGAAACTCGCCGGTCTCCCGGCCATCGTCATTGTGAACCGGATAGCGTATCTCCCACAGGTGTCCCTTGTGCTCGTCGTACACCACTTCGAGATCGCTGATGGCCGTCTGGCAGCGCGGGCACCAGTTCACGATGTAGGCGCCGCGATAGATCAGCCCCTGCTCATACAGCCGGACGAACGCTTCGCGCACCGCGACCGACAGCCGCTCGTCCATGGTGAAGTATTCGCGCTGCCAGTCGACCGAGGCGCCCAGCCGCTTCATCTGCCCGAGAATCGCGCCGCCGTAATGCTCTCGCCACTCCCACACGCGCTCCACAAAGGCTTCGCGGCCCATCTTCTGGCGCGTCGTGCCTTCGCTCGCGATCTGCCGCTCCACCAGCATCTGCGTCGCGATGCCCGCATGATCGGTTCCCGGCACCCACAGCACCCGGTCGCCGCGCATGCGATGCCAGCGCATCAGAATGTCGCTCTCGGTGTGCTCGAACATGTGCCCCATGTGCAGGTTGCCGGTCACATTGGGCGGGGGCAGCAAAATCGTGAAGGACTGGGCCGTGCAAGCCTCCGTTTGCGGAGTCGGGGCCGGGCGTCGGCTGCGCGAACAGCTTCTCGCGCACCCAGTACTCGGCCCAGTGATCTTCGATGGCAGTCGGGTCGTAAGCTTTTGGCAGGTCGTGAGGCATGGGGGTCGTTGGCGAGCCCCCGGAGTCTGCGCGCGCCTCCCTAACCAGAAAAAGGGCTCCGAGCGAGGGGACCACCCCTCACTTTAGCAGATACGGCCCGCAGGGATACCCGGGCAGCGCCGCTTGCCAAAAGCAAAGACCGCACCCCGGTTCGGATGCGGTCTCGGATTGAATACGCTGTGCTGGTACGGTCTTGCCCGCGAAGGTACCCGCCCGAAGCCGCGAGTTCACGGACTCCGGGAAGGCAGATTCAGCGGGTTCGTAACCCTTAGAACGGATTCAACTTCGACAAACCCTTCTTTTTCTTCTTGCGCTGGAAGATTCGTCGCTCAGGTCCGCCTTGGGAGCCTTCTTCTTTTTGCCGTCGGTCGCGGCCGTGGTCGTGGACGGCGTGCTTCCCGGCTTGATGTCGTTGATCTGCTCCGGAGCCGCCGCCGGCGCCTCGGCCGCGGGTGCAACCGCATTGGTCGGCCCCACCGGCTTTACCACCGCATTCGGATCGCCAGCGGCTCCACTGGGAGCATTGACCACCTCGACTCCCACGCCGGTACCGCCCTCACCCTGCGCCCCCTGCAAAGGAGCCGCCGACGGCTGGTCGCTGCGCGGCGGCTCGTTAGCCCCCGTGGGTTGTGGTGCCGGCGCGGCGGCGGCCGGCCGGCCGGCGTTCACCGCGGAGTTGAACATCGCAATGTTTTCCTTGGTAACCGAAGGCGCCAGCGTGCGCTTGGGATCATCGAGGCTGGGCTCGCCCACGTGCACCGCCTCGACCACGGTCGGCCCGTGCTTGATCATGCCCAGGGTCCGGTCGGTGAAGTGAATCGCCTGGCGGCTGCGCTCTTCGGCATCGCTCTCGGCAATCGCCGCCTGCGTCGGCTCAGGAACCGGCCGGTTCATGGCCACCAGCCGGTCGCGCGCATCTTCCACGCGCGGCGCCATCGGGTAGCGCGTGATCACCTTGGCATACGCAGCGGCCGCGCGATCCTGATACATCGACCGCAGTCGCTCCCGCACCGCCGCCGGCAGTCCCGGCGCGATCTGCACCGCATGCGCCTCGCCCGCATAGCAGTCGCCGATGCTCAGCAGGGCGTAATCGCTCTTCGAATACAGCGGATAGGTATCCACCACCGTCTGCAAGACGCGCGATCGCCGCGGCACAGTTCTCGCGGCTCTCGATAGTACGAGCCGATCTGCGTCTCCCGCTCCGCCAGCACTTCCTGCACATCGCGCAGCTTCTGCTTGGCGCGCGGCACCAGCGTCGAGTCCGGGAACTGGTTGATCATGTTCCGGTACTCCTGCTCGGCGCGCAGGGCATTGTTGAAGTCGCGATCCGGCTTTTCCATCTGCTGGTAGTAGATGTCGGCCACCTTCATCTGCGCCTCGGCCGCTTCCGGCAGCGTTGGGGAAGAAGGTGATGAAGTCCTTGTACTCCGCCTCGGCCTGGGTCAGGGCCGCGGTGCCGCCTTCTTTGAACCAGGTATCGCCCACCGCCAGCTTGGCGCGCATCCGGTACTCCGAATCCGGATAGGTGTTCAGCATGGTCTGCAGCGTCGAGCCGGGCCACGTCGAAGCGGCCCTTCTTCAGCGCGATCATCGCCTTGTCGAAGAGCTCCTTGTCCGGCTGCTTGGAATTCACACCGGCCAGCGGATTGGCGCTCAGGTCCTGATTCTTCTTCTTCTTGGGCTTCTTTTCCCTGGCCAGCGCTGCAACGCTCGCCATGACCAGAACCGCCAGAGCGGCCGCGGCAACTTTATTGGACATACCGGTTCATACCACCTCGTTGGAGCGGCGGCCCGTCGACAGGCCCTGCCGCTTTTTCGACATTCTCTCTCGATCGAGAATCCTGCTTATTTTACTCGCACGTGAAACTACCGGTCGCGGCTGGCCTAAAGCTTCAACTCGCCCGCTGCCTCGCGAGCCGCATCCAGCAGCGCCCGCGCATCCCGCTCGGCATGTCCCGCGCCAAACACAGCATTGCCTGCCACCAGCAGCTCCGCACCTGCTTGGACGACCCGGGCAACCGTATCGTGAGCCACCCCGCCGTCCACTTCGATTCTAAATGCCAGCCCCAGTTCCGTGCGCATTTCGGCCAGGCGCCGGATCTTGTCGAGCGCAAACGGGATGAACTCCTGCCCGCCAAACCCCGGATTCACGCTCATGATCAGCACGTGGTGCACCATGGGCAGGATGTCCCGGATCAGCTCCACCCGCGTCGCCGGATTGAGCACCACCGCCGGCTCCATCCCGTGGTGCGCAATCAGTTGCAGGGTGCGGTGCAGGTGCCGGCAGGCTTCGTAATGCACGCTCACCCAGTTCGCCCCCGCATCGGCAAATGCGGGAATGTACTCGTCCGGGATTCTCGATCATCAGGTGGCAGTCGAGCGGCAGGTTGGTGGCCTTGCGCAGGCTCTTCACCACCGGCGGCCCGATGGTGATGTTGGGCACAAAATGCCCGTCCATGATGTCGACATGGATGACCGTGGCGCCGCCCCGCTCCGCCGCGGCAACCTCGTCCGCCAGGTGCGCGAAGTCCGCCGAAAGTATCGATGCACACAGCTCAACCATGGAGATGGAAAGCCTCTCTTCGCAGCCTCAGTGTATCAGCCGGCACTGTGGCTTTCGACCGTTCAGGACCGTGCAGCCGCCTGCGATTCCTGCGCTCGCGTTCCAGCGCTTTCAGCAGAATCCGGCTGCGCGCCCGCATGGCCGGCGTTCCCGAGCCGGCCCTGAGCACGCGCAGCAGATCCAGTACCTCCGGGCAGCGAGTCCGGGATCCTGCCGGGTCAGATCGGCCATGCCCTGCAGCGCCGCCGTCTTCACAATGGAACTCGGGTCGTCGAGGTAAGAGTGCAGAATCGCGGCGGCCCGGCGGCATTCCGCCACGGTCAGATTGCAGCCGCGGAACCGACCAGCGCCAGGTTCCAGCGCAGTTTCTTCTCCGTGGCCTCCGCCATCAATCCCAGCAGCGCCTCCTTCCACGGCTGCGGCGACCTGCGGCCGGTCGCTGCGTCACACGCTCCAGCACGTCGGCGGCCCGGTTCGCGAACGCCTGCATCGTCGTCCCACAGGCACTCGATCAGCCGAGCTAGCTCCGTCGGGGCTGCGCCTGGATCATACGCCGTCACCTCCAGCACCCGGCCGCGAGACCAACTGTGGACGCCCGCCAGCAAGCATGGGCCGAAGTCTTTCGCTGTGCCGCCATGTGTCGCTCTCCGGCCTTACTGCGGATTCGGCGCTCCGCCAGCATCTTCGCCGCCACCCGCCCCACGCCGCGCAGCAGGCCTTGATCGGCCAGTGGCCCGCCGCATCCGGGAAGAATATCTCGCCCGCCGCGCTTCACCTCGGGCCGGTAATACCAGCGCTTCAGCAGTGCCAGGTGCCCCTGCCGCACCGTTGCCGACAGGCGCCGTCGCATCCGGGTCATCTGCTTCAAGCCGCTCCAGCACACTCTCCATCCGCGCCTCCAGCATGGTACGCGCCGCCTTGCGTGCACTGGCAGGATCTAGTCCCGCGCCAATGTCGCCGAGCCTTCTACTGCCTCCTGTTCACTGTTCCCTGCTCTGATCCCGACCCCTGATCCCTGATCCCTGATCTCCGGTCTTCCACCACCGGCTCCAGCGCCATCGGCTGCGCAAACAGCGAACTCGACCCCGACTGCTCATTCTGAATCCGCATGCCCAGCGTCGAAAACCCCACCGGCCCGCGCAGCCGGCCGTTGCTCGAACAGAAACACCGCCACCTCGTCCGGCTCCGCCGCGGCCTGCAAAATCACCGCCCGCAACTGGCTCAACGGCCGCACCAGTTCCGGCGCCAGCGCCCGCACGCTCTCCACCTTCTGCACCTGCGCGTGCAGCGCCGCCGCAGTCTTCAAACTCCAGATTCGCCGAAGCCTCGTCCCGCTTCGCCCGCAGCGTCACCAGCTTGCTCTCCCCGCGCGTGGCCAGAAACCGCTCCACCGCAGCCGCCTCCTCGGCATAGCGCTCGTCCGTGCAGCCCTTGTAGCAGGGCGCCAGGCACATCTT
Source organism: uncultured Acidobacteriaceae bacterium (assembly GCA_963737665.1). Classification (GTDB taxonomy): domain Bacteria; phylum Acidobacteriota; class Terriglobia; order Terriglobales; family Acidobacteriaceae; genus Telmatobacter. Next base: position 6,366 of record CAVTTW010000004.1, on the reverse strand, counting down.
CATCTCCGAGTACACGCATCCCGGATGGCTGGGATCGGGATCCAAATCATCCGTGCAGCGGCGCAGCAGAAACAGCTTCAGCGCCTCCTCGGCAAACCGCTCCGCCGCGCGCGCGAGACGCAAACGGCCCATATGCCCAGTCCGCCTCGCGCTGGCTGGGCCGGTTGGTCACCGTCGACCCGCGGATACGGATTGCCGCCCAGATAGCGCACAAACGCCGGCGCGCCCAGGTGCATCCGCTCCAGGGCCTTCGTCCCGTACACCTCCTCAAGCAGTTCGAAACTGCAGCGAGCAGCGACTCGAACTCCGACCCCGTCAGCCGCCACTCGATCCGCCGCACCCGCCCCGCCAGTTGCAGCCGTCGGGGATGCTTCGCCGAAGGCTGCAGCAGCCGCTCCAGCCGGCCGCGCAGATTGGGCGTCCGCCCGATGTACGGCTCCGCGTGGGCGTCGGCGCCATAAAGCGCAAACACCGCCGGCTGCTCCGGCAGCTGCGCCAGCGCCGCCTTTGCCTCAGCCGGATCGAACGGGATGGATTGGAACCCGGTCGGCACAGCGCAGCCTCCGCTCAGGCGCCCGCCATCGTCATGCCGTCAATCCGCAGCGTCGGCGACGCCACCGATCCGCGAAACACCAGATCATTCCCGATCGCCGTCACGTTGCTGCAGCATCTCGGCCAGATTCCCGGCAATCGTGACCTCCTCGACCGCATGCGTCAGTTGGCCGTTCTCAATCCACAGCCCCGTCGCGCCGCGCGAATAGTCGCCGGTCACCATGTTCGACTCCGAATCCCATCAGGCTGGTCACATAAAGCCCCGCCGGTAACGCCGCCGATGATCTCCTCCGGCGTCAGCGTTGCCCGGCTCGAGATACAGATTGCCGCAGCCGATCCCCGGCGTCCCCGCCAGCCCGCGCGAAGCATTGTGCGTCGACTTCATCCCCAGCTTGCGCGCCGTGTAGGTGTTCAGCAGGTAGTTGCGCAGCACGCCATCCTCCACCACCACGGTGCGCCGCGACGGCAGACCTTCGCCGTCAAACGGCGAGCGAGCCAAATCCGCCCACGCCCGTCGGCAGCAGCATGGCATTGTCGTCGATAATGGTGAGCGCCCGGCGCAGCGATCGGCTCGCCCAGCTTGCCGGCCAGAAACGAAGCATGGCGCCAGATCGAATCGCCCGATGCCGCCTCAAACACCGACCCGATCAGCGACCGCGCCACCTCCGGCGCAAACACGATCGGCACCTGCTGCGTGGCCATCGCGCCGCGCTCCCAGCCGCCGCATCGTGCGCCGCGCGGCCTCCTTGCCCACCGATTCCGGCGATTCGAGATCCCCGATGCGCCGCGCGCTCGACCACCAGCCATCGCGCTGCATCTGCGCCGTTCGCATCCTTCGCCAGCGGAGCCGCCGAAACGCCCGCATAGCTGGTCCGGTAGCCGCCCACAAATCCGCGCGAATTGGCCAGCACCTTGCGCCCGTCGAGGCGTCAAAGCTGCCGCCATTGGAATTCGTAATGCGCGGGATCGGCCGCCAGCGCCGCCGCCTCCGCCCGCCGCGCCCACTCGATCCGCTCCGGCCCTCGAAGCGAATACACGTCGTCAAAATAGAGGTGCAGATCGCCCGGAAACCGAGCCGAATTCGCCCGCTCTCCGGCAGTCCCGCGAACGGATCTTCCTCAGTCACCCTGGCCAGCGCCACGCGCCCCGTCCACGAGCTGGCGAATCCCGTCCGGAGTCAAATCGCTGGTCGAGGCCGATGCCGACCGCTTGCCCAGAAACACCCGCAGCCCCAGCCCGCGCGAGCCGGACTCCTTCAGCGTCTCCACCTCGCCCATGCGCACGGTTACGCTGAACTCGTCGCCTTCGCGGACGACGGCCTCGGCATCGCTGGCGCCGGCTTTCATGGCCTGCGCCACCACATCGGCGGTCAAAGATTCCAGATCGTGCGTCGTCAATTCGCGTTGCGCAACAGCTTCAGCCATGGGTCAACACTATCAAAACCACGTTTGCTTGGGCAGTTGCCCGGTTGCTGGCTGGTCTTGTCAGAAGACCTCGACAGCCGCCATGTGGCCGGGTGCTGCTGCAATCCGCTGGTCCCGGGTGATCAAAGGAGCCTGCAATTGTTCGGCGAGCGCGACGTATGCGGCATCGTAGGCACTTAGATTTCGCCGGAGCCGCCAGATCCGGTGGAGCAGCAGGACCGGGGCATAGCGTGTGATCCGAAGAGCGGCCAGGTCCTCAATGGCTTCCTCGGCGCGCATGGGAGTCAACCGCCCTTCACGCACCAGGCGCCGCAGGACTTGCATAAACTCCACATCCAGCAAGTGCACGCTGTGCAGAGTGTCCTGGTGCGCATAGATTCGTTGTTCGATGCGCTGTCCGGCAGGGGTTTGAAGCAGCCAATCGACGGCGGCCGAGGTATCGAGCACAATCACCGCGCCGCGCGTTCCTCACGCACAAGACCGGCAGTATCGAGCGTCACCGGGAGCGGCCTGCGCGTGTGCAGGCGCTCGCGGAACTCGGCCAGCGTCGGACGCTCCACGATCTCGCGGAGTTCTCCGAGCAAATAGTCGGAGAGCGACATGCCCGCGGTCGCGGCCCTGGCCTTCAGAGTGCGGTGAAGAACGTCCGGGACATTGCGAACCTGGATCATTTTTCCCATGCTCCAAGCATATTTGCATGTGAACAACATGTCAAAGCGAGGCATTGCCCACTCTGATCGCGGAGCCGAATCCTGAATCATGTGGCAGACGCCTCTTACGTTGTGTTCAACCTCAAGGGGACGCCTTGCATAACGGCAATCTGGTCACGTACCTGCGCATCAATGGCCTTGTGCCGTCCGGCGGCTGGTTTTGAAGGGCCGCCAGGGCGGTTCTACGACTGGTGCGAGAGGGGGGAGGGAGGTTATCCACAGATGCACCCGGGGGGGGGTGCGAATTTTCTGCGGTCAAGGAACGTATAAACGTCCTATCGACAGCGACTTACAGCCTTAAGACGGACCGAGAAAAGGGTCCAAAACCCCTGATTTCGGGCTCTTAAAGGGTCCATACGGACGTCGAAGTAAGGACGGGTCACGCCTGGACGGCGGAGGTGCGAAATCTTTTCCCTCGGAACTATTGTGACGGGTTTGCGGGATATGTTCTGCATGAGAACGGGCACGAGCGGGTATCGAGGATCGCGGCGCCCTGCTCATTCTCCGGAGGTTTCAATCGTTGGTGAGGATAGCTTCCGAATCGTCCACCACTCGCCCGCGAGGCACCGACTAAACTTCTCGCATGATCCCAATGGGCTATATGGCGAAGAAGGTTACGCCGAGACCGGACTGGCTGAAAGCGCCAACTGTCACTGACGTATATTCAATCAGCGGGTGTGTGAACGATGACTTTGGCGACTATGGAGACGATTGGAAGCGCAATGGATGGTGGTTCTTCGATTCTCCCGAGGCCATCCAGAAGCTCGCTCGTGAGCACCGAATCGAACTTCACGGCATGCAGTTGTTCTACTACGAAGCCTACGAGCTTCAATACGATGAAGGGACTTGGCAGCAATTCTCACCGTCGGAAGAGAATTGGAAAGACACACGTGCAATCCTTGCACCCGCGTCCAAGACGATCAAAGGTTACGACGTGGTCACGTTCTTGTACTCGCAGGGTCCTGAGTGTTCGCCCCTCTCGTGCAACAGCATGGCCGAGTCGGTGCCGACGAACTCTCACTGCCTATTCGATAGTTTGGAAGAAGCGCAAGCTGCCGTGAACTCCGGACAATTCGATGAGTGCGAACCCGGCGCGCTACGAATTTTTCGCGGTCTTTTCTGTGGACTGGCCATGGGCTTCATAGATAGTGGGCGAGTCACCGCTAGCCAAGATCGGAAGCGCCTCGCGGATACAGGTCCGTGGTTTCGGATGTGGGGATAATTTTGATCCGCGAGGCGCTTTCGATTTGGAGGTAAGAAGGAAACCGCAGGCGCTGCGGTCGCGGTGATGCTGGTGGGAATTATGGATATTGAATGCGGTTTCGTGGTTGGCTAAATGCTTTTGGGGATCGTTTTGGTCGTCGCTGGAGATGGAAACCGGTCAGCAGTTTGATGAGCGGGCCGCAGTTGAGCCGTTCGGGGATCGCGGCGAAGGTGGTTTTGAAGCCGTTAGGGATGCCGGGCGCAGACTCCTGCGAAGACGTGCATGGAGCAAGCCGGTCATGCGGATTGGCGGCCGGTGTCATGAAGTATCGAAGCCTGCGAAATAGAGTTGAGCGGCGGTGAAGCGTTCGATGACGCGCATGGCTTTTCCGCAGCGGGGACAGTGCCACAGGTTGCCATCGGGCGGAGGCGGCAGGGGAAGTCGCTCGCGGCCCTCTGCCGCGAGCAGATCGTGCGCCAGGGGCAGCAGCTGCTTGCGGAAGCGGTTGGAGAGCAGGCCGTAATGGCGGATGCGCACGAAGCGCAGGGGGAGCACGTGCAGGAAGAAGCGGCGCAGGAACTCGATTGCGTCCAGCGTCATGAGGCGCGATTTGCTGCCGTGAGCATAGTCGCGCCAGCGGAAGCTGACCTGCTGGCCGTCGAAGCCGGTCAGGCGATGGTTGCTGATGGCCATGCGGTGGGTGTAGCGGCCGAGGTAGCGCAGCACATGGGCCGGGCCGCCGAAGGGCGGCTTGGCGTAGACGAACCATTTCTTCTTGCCCAGCTTCGCGGTTAGTTCGTCGAACCATGCTGGATCGCTGAAGTCGCCGGCCGGACCGCGGCAGTCGAGCCGGCCCTTGCGATAAAGCTGCCGGAGTCCGTGGAGGAACTTCTGGCGGAACACGGTGCGCAGGACGGGGATGGGCAGCAGGAACAGCGGATGCCTGGTATGGATCCACTTCTGATGGTCGGCCGACAGTCCGCCGGCGGGAACCACGCAGTGGACGTGGTAATGAGGCAGCAGGTTGGAACTCCAGGTGTGCAGGATGGAGAGGAATCCGATCTCTGCGCCCAGCCGCCTGGGATCGGCGGCCACTTCGAGCAGGGTCTGGGAACTGGCCTCGAACAGCAGATCGAAGAACGCACTGGGAGTGGTGAGGGCCAGAGGGTTCAGATCGTGAGGCAGGGTGAAGACCACGTGGAAGTAGTTGGTGTTGACGAGGTCGCGCTGCTGCGCTTCGAGCCATAGCCGGCGTCCCTGCGCCTGGCACTTGGGACAGCAGCGCGAACGGCAGGAGTTATATGAGATGGGCGCTTCGTACTGGCAATCGACACACTTATCCTTATGTCCGCCGAGGGCAGCGGTGCGGCAGCGCAGGATGGCGCGAAACGCCTTCAGTTGCTGATAGCAGACAGTGGACTGGTAGCGTTCCAGAAACCGGCTGCCCTGTGCGCGGACGATATCGGCCACTTCGATGGCCGGCCGGTTCATGGATGCAGCGGGCGGTGATACAAGCGGCGGCTCAGCTCGACGCTGGACAGCTTCAGATCTTCGATGGGGTTGGCGACCTGGTTCAGGTGCTGTTGCGACAGGTGCAGATAGCGGGCCGTGGTCTCCAGATCTTCATGGCCGAGCAGAAGCTGGATGGTGCGCAGGTCGGTGCCGGCTTCGAGCAGATGGGTCGCCCAGCTGTGGCGAATCAGGTGCGGGGAAACTCTCTTGCGGATGCCCGCCCGCTTGCGCGCTTCGCTGCAGGTACGCCACACGATCTTGTCCGTGATGGGCTGCTCGGAGTCGCGATGCAGGCGGGAGGGAAACAGATAGGTGCGCGGCTTGAGCCAGCGCCAGTAAGCGCGCAAGGTCTCCAGCAGCGCCGGGCTGAGGGGCAGATCGCGGTCCTTGCCGCCCTTGCCGTTGACCACGTGGATGATCATGCGCTGGCTGTCGATGTCGGCGATCTTCAGCCGGGCGATCTCGGCGCGGCGCATGCCGGTGCCGTAGAGGACCATCAGCAGGGTGCGCTCGAACAGGCTGCTGCTGGCATCGATCAGACGTGCTACTTCTTCCCGGCTCAGGATGTTGGGCAGCTTCCGGCGCACCTTGGGATAGGGCAGGAACTCGCGGAACTGATGCCGGTGCAGCGTGCGGATGAAAAAGAACCGCAGTGCGGCCACGTGGTGCTCGACCGATCCCGGACAGAGTTTTCGCTCCTTGAGCAGGTAAACCTGATAGCTGCGAAGGTGATCCGGGCCAAGCTTGTCGGGAGACCTGCCGAAGTGTTGTGCGAACTCCTCGACGAAGCGCAGATAGTGGCGGATGGTGGCGGCGGTGTAGTTGCGGCGCTCGAGTTCTTCGAGCATCATTTTGCGAAGGTGGGTCACAGTGGGTTACCTCCTGTGCCCCACACCTAAACCGGCCACAAAACTACTCGACAGCCACTACCGCAGCGACCGCGGCGCCTGCGGCTTCGTTCTCA
>CAVTTW010000003.1:0-184437 GCA_963737665.1 uncultured Acidobacteriaceae bacterium | reverse complement strand
GCCAGTCGAACAGAGCCCACGTACACTCCCAGGGCACCGAGAAATCGGGTGCCCTGGGCATTGTCGCAGTCCCTGGTTAACGCCATCCACGTTCGCGGTGTGAACAGGCCTTAGTCTCTATTAACTTCTTTTGGGTGAAGCTAGATCGCGGTCGAGTTCGGGTGTCACTAAACAACGAACCCGCGGAAGGTGGCCAGAGAGGCGTCCAATTCGAGTGGCGTCACCCGAATCTCGTTATAGTGCTGCATCGCATGCGGCACGGGCGCCGCCATCATTCTGTTAGCCAGGCCTGTAAGCTCCTGTTCGACGTTCTCATCAAAATCGACTCCATTCGCCTTCAGCACCGCTTTCTGACGCTTGAACAACGCAATGTACCCTGGAATCCGACCATTGCCCCCCCGAGCGACGCGGCGTCGCGGTTGACGTGATCAGGAAGCCGGGGAGTCAGGCCGGCCCTTTGCAAGAGAGCTTCAAGAACCTGCTCAACACTGATCTTGGTGCCTGACAAGCCCAACTGCTTGAGGAGCTTCTTATAGCCCTTGCTGAAATTTTCGGCGGCACGTCCTTCAACACTGGGCGAAAACGTAGCCCATTGTTCCAGCGCTTTTGAGGCCGTCATCCCAGAGCCGGTCAAGTTTTTCTTGACCCAGCTCGCTCCATGCATGATAGTGCTCTTGCTCAAAAGACCTTCAATAGCGTGGCCTTCACATTTCAAGAACAGGTAAGGCGCTGCTGTGTCCTCGCCTTCAATCTGGATCAGCAGTTCTTCGTATCCTTTCAGAAAGCTCCAGCCCTCGTGTGCGGATGCTCCCTTTTTGGAAAGGTGCGAGGAAATCCGTGCCTGCAGCCCTCCGGTCTTCAACAGATTTATGTATGCGTCTTTAACATTGGCGTAATGAGAGGGGCTCAGTTGAATCATGTAACTTCCCTTTTCAACCGGGTGATGTATCCAGCAGGCCACGTACAGCGCTTGAAAGCACTCCCGCGTCCACCAGCCGCCCGAGCGACTCAGCATGGTGTCAACGCTTCTGCCGGGCATGTGATCCAGCATTCTTGTCCAGCCGCCCGGAGTTTGAAAGTCAAAACAAAATATTTCGTTTACGTGCATTTGAGCAGTCGGAGCGCCAAGTCCCGCTGCTTGGATATAACTCCCAATTGCACCGTTCATGTCTTCTCCCATCTGAGTTGTGAGCTTCTCAGGAGGTCCCGAGCGAAGGCAGTATACACTGCTCGCAGTTACACAGACGCTCGAGGAAGACCTGAAGACCCCGCTCCCCAGGCGTTTCAAGTTCAGTACGCCCGAGAAGGTGCGAGAATGGGCTCGTCGCGGAGGTGCCAGCCTGAACCTGGAAAGGCTTCAGGTCCTCGACCATGGCATTGAGATTGGCCGGGGCGGTATCTGGCTGGAGCTTACTGTGCGAGCAGTATCAGAAGCATTGGCAGCGCCGTGAGTATCGCGTTATGTTCAGGTGGATTCGCAGTGGTGCTTGCCGGAAGGCGCAGGGAGGAGCTCGACAAGACGGCGACGCTCGCCCCAGGCGAAACGCGCGTCGCGCCGGCGGACATAACGAATCCGGAGAGTGTGAAGGCTTTGTTTCCCGGGCTCGACCGGCTGGATCTTTTGTTCGATAACGCAGGGCTAGGTGCGCCTGCGGTTCCCCTGGATGAGCTGACGTTCGAACAATGGGCTGCGGTGGTGAATGTGAATCTCACCGGATCATTCTTATGCGCGCAGCAGGCGATTCGAATTATGACAGTCAGAAACCGCGCGGCGGAAGGATCATGAACAGCGGCTCGATCTCCGCGATGGCACCGCGTCCGAACTCGGCGCCTTATGTGGCGACGAAGCACGCGATCACGGGGCTGACGAAAAGCATATCTTTGGACGGGCGAGCCTTCGACATCGTCTCCGGGCAGATAATAGGGAACGCGGCTACGGAGATGACGGAGCGCATGTCGAAGGGCGTTCCACAGGCGAATGGAACCATGGTCGTCGAGCTGCGAATTGATCTGAAGCACGTCCTCGATGCTGTACTATACATGGCGAGCCTTCCCCTCGACGCCAATGTTCAGTTCATGACTGTGATGGCGACCAAGATGCCGCTAGTGCAACGAGGATAAAGTGGCATCTGGAACTACCGACTCAGCGCTACCAAATATCATGGGGCTCCTGACGAGGTGTATGCGCTGCAAGGAGTCGTCAGCGGGAAACCAACTGGGCGCCGAAGCTATGGGTGGATATCAGTATCGATAAAAAACACTATAACCATTTCCGCCGCGCATTAGGGGACTTGGATCGCGTGTGCGCGAGCACGCGATCTCACCGAGTCTAGAGCGCGGTTCGGTATTCGATGACAGGAAGAAGACGCGACAGACTCCAAGGACGACTCATCTTTCGTTGTTTATCCCTTCAGCCTTACGGAACTCCGGCCTTACGAAAGACAGCAAGGAGCTATCGAGGCCGGCCTTCGCGGCTGCGTCCGGCGTCATATCTTTCGTTCTCCCGAAGACTTCTACTCTGAGCGCATCGTTGTAGTGGCCTCGGCACCCATCTATGAGGCACGCTACCTCCCCGTCCATAATCTTTGCGCTCAGCCCGATCATTCCCTCCACTTCCTTGGTCACAGCGAACCTGAACAATTCTCTTTGAGTTCGTGCGCGGTGCCGGGAGACGCCGCGCACGTCAGGCACGAGAGATTACACCGGCTACAGCATCCGGCCCTCGCGCCCAAGTTGAGCAAGACTGGCCACCTGCCTCCTTGCGTGCTCGATCAACACCTTGCTCTTAACCCTGGGAAGCTGTTCTCGGAATGCCACCTTGATTAAACGTCAGGAACGAAGAGGCGCCGTGCGCACGCGCTGATGGGCCTGACATTGCAGTTGGCGCACCAAAGTCCCGCCCGCCGAACACTCGCGCAAACCTACGTCTCGCCCAATAGCACGGGCCTTGCGAGTCTATCGAGCGAAGCGTATCAAATAGTATGTGCATCAATTTGCGTCTAATTGCGTAAAGACTGCAGCGGAGACGCCAATACCTCACACCTAAAATGAGTACCGGTTCGGTCGATGACCCAAGCGATTAGTGCCCGTGGCCTGAGTTATACTTGCACTATAGCTATATATATTCACGGTAGAGTTGCGAATCGACTCTAACGGCATATGACAATCGAGTATCCGCTGGCAACCTGTGGAAGCTGACGTTCTGACTGGCGCTGCTCTGCGTTGACTCCCAACGACTCACTAGAATCCGGTGTGGCTCTGCCCTGCTTTTTCTAACGAAATGCAGAGGAAGGGACGTGACTTTATTGTCTCTCTCCCAACACATCGCGCACTGATCAAACGCAGCCCGTACCCGGGAGTCCAATTTTCACACCTGGATTGCTCGCGTACGGCTGTGTGGGTGACGAACGCCCGACGCGAAGCGGTTCCGTACGTTCAACGAGGCGCGACACACCCCTGGGCCACTACCGGCAGGGGAACAACTGTGATCGCCCGCACATTTCTCACGCTTAGAACACCATTCAGAGCAGCCCCGCCCATGCGCCTCCGGAATGTGGGAACTGATGTACACTTATCACCCCATAAATTCGTTGCAACCTTAAGTGACTCATTTAGAATAATTTCTGGGATGTATCCCCTGAATCGAAGATGCTTGCCGCTTGCGCAGTCCCTTACAGGCCCCAATAGCGGGTGAAGTTTTTGCAGGTTCCTTCCTGTTGTTCGTGCTTTGACTTTCAGGATCGTAGCCTGTACGGTGTATGCAGAACTTTTCATAATGTGTGCAGACCTTTTCACACACACTCTGCGCTGTTCTGCACGGCTGGACGATACAAAGATATCGATATGGCTGTTACACGTGCGTGGTGCGCCCGGGAGCCCATCACCACGGGAAACTTAGAGTTACACAATCTGTAGTACTGAGCTGTCTATTTACACTTCTCATCACGGTTTTGGTTCCTAGTTATGAAGAGGCACCGTGCCTCGCTGTCCTCGCGGTGTGGCTTTCAAAAATGGCCAGCTAATCTCTATCGAGGGTTTTTAAATGAAGCGTATTTTGAGTCTCCTGTGCCTCTTTGCCGGCACTGGCATGCTTTCAGCGTCCGCGGCTCCCGGCCTCTATTTCACGGACCTAACATCAGGACCGGTCGGAGCCATCGTCACAGTCTATGGGTCAAACCTCCAACCAGCGGTAACGGTCAGCGGCGTCGCCGCCACCATTGTTGCCTCGTCTCCAACTAAGGTCAGCTTCATCGTTCCTTCCACCACCAGCGGATCAATCGCAATGAGTGGTTCGAACACCCTTCCTTTCACGGTTCGCGCCGGACACATCTACTACGTAGCAACAAATGGTACGGATTCTAATCCTGGCAGTGAATCCGCTCCATGGGCCACGATTCCGCACGCGTTCAACACGGCAGCATGTGGAGATGTGATTTATGCGATGAACGGAGTTAGCCAGACTGGACTCGACAATTACGGCGCGTCCCTTTCGGTTCAGCGTATGTGCAGTCAGGACCAACCTCTTAGCCTTGTTGGATACCCGGGCGCCACGGTGACCATCGGCAGCGCGACAGGTCAGGAGTACGGAATCAGGAATCCGGATATCAACGGGGACGGATTCAACGGTATGGTCTTTGCCAACCTTGTTGTGCGTGCGAACAACACAGCGGTAAAGGACGTTAACAACGAGTACTGGCGGATCGTCGGGAGCGACTTCAGCTGCCCTAACGGCGGCGGTGAGGCAGCCTGCGTGCAGCTTGATGAGGCGAGTTATGTACAGTTCCTTGGCAACTCCATTCACGACACCGGGGCCGGTAACACCAAGTACTACCACTCATTCTACGGAACCACTAACTCCAATCACGTTGAAGTCGGGTGGAATCATATCTACAACAACAAAAGCTGCCGAGGCGTCCAGTTCTACTCCACAAGCGGCAGCCCGCAATATGATTTAGTCGTGCACGACAACAACATCACAGGACAGGAGTGCGATGGCATCAACTTTTCTACGGTCGATGCTACTAAGGGTCCCATCCAGGCCTACAACAACCTTGTTTATCACGTAGGAATTGGAGGTCCCAACCTCAATACGCCGAACGAGGCCTGCATAGCCAGCCTTGGTTACGGCGTGCCCGGCGGAGAGGCACTCTTCTATGGCAACACCCTGGTGGATTGCGGCTCAGCCGGAGGATCGACTGCGGGGGCAATTACAGTGCTTAGCGGGTCTCCAACGATTGTGCTGACCAGTAACTTGGTGGCGCAGAATCCAGGAGAAGTAATTTACTCGCCCAACACCAACCAATCCCTGGTAGCTGCAACTGGAAATGTCTTGCTAACTCGAGGAACTGCCGGGGTTTTGAACTCCACTTATCAGCTCATTGGCGGCAGCCCGGCGATCGGGGCGGGAACAGCATACCCGGGAATCCTGCGCGATCTTGCCGGCAACGTCCGTCCGCAAAGCGGCAACGAGGACGCAGGGGCGTTACTCTATTCGACTTCAGCTGCGCCCTCCGGCCCGACGGCAACGCTGTCGACGAGCGCCCTCGACTTTGGAAACCAAACTGTCAACACGATGTCGAGCGCCCAATCTGCGACATTGAGCAATAGCGGCACGTCGCCTCTTGCGATCTCAGCGATTTCTGTCTCGGGTAGCAACGCAGCGTCGTTCGTGTTATCGCACAACTGTGGCACCAACCTGGCCGCGGGTCAGAGCTGTGCGATGCAAGTGCAGTTCCGGCCAACGATTACCGGCACCCAAACTGGGGCGATAACCATCGCGGACAACGCCTCCAATCCATCCCAGAACTTGGCGTTGAGCGGCACTGGCGCTTCGACTGCCAGTCCGTCGGTCAACTTGGCGCCAAGGAGCCTCTCGTTCACCAATCAGGATGCGAACACCACTTCCGCAGCCCAGGCCATCTCCGTAAAGAATACCGGCACGGCAGCGTTAAGCCTGAATGGGCTTTCCTTGTCGGGCACAAACAGTACTCTCTTCAAGGTGTCGAACGGGTGCGGAGCTACCCTTGCGACGGGGGCGTCTTGCACGATCCAGGTTCAATTCGCTCCTACTGTAGCAGGTTCCTTCACGGCAACTTTGGCCCTAGCCTCGAACGCTTCGAGCTCTCCGCAGGTGATTCCGCTAAGCGGAACAGCTATCAATTCAAGCAATTCAGGAGCGACTACAACCATCCATCTGTCACGCAACAACATTTACTTTTACAATCGAGCGATGAATTCAAGCTCTGCCCCAACGACGATAACGGTGACAAACACGGGAAAGACGGCACTCACCGTCCAAAATCTGGCCGTTACCGGCTCGCAGCCAGCTGCCTTTTTGGTATCGTCCACGTGCGGAGCCACGGTCGGAGTTGGTGCGTCCTGCAACATCGGCGTGAGCTTCGATCCCACGGTTAGCGGAACCAACAGCGCTTCTCTCATCCTCACCTATAACGGGTCGCCGGCAACATTGTCGATACCGCTTGTGGGTCACGGTTTCTAACCGTCACGCCGTATCAACCAACGCGCTGTTTTAGCAGTTTGATTCCGGAAGGAGCCGTAGGATGGCTCCTTCCGGTAGTGCGCTACATCGTGCGAAGCGCGCGTGCGCTCCTTAAAGAAGAAGGAAGCTTCGACAAAGGGCAGTTTAGACTTCTGGTTTCGGCGTGTTGAATTTACGTAGCAATTCAGACGGAAGCTGGTTTAGCACTTAACGACGTGAGCACCCTCGATTCCCCTTGTAGCATTTCGCGTGTCCACCACGAGGGACGATTCCGCTACGATCTGCTCATAGTCATAATCGGAGTGGTCGGTCACGATCAGGACGCAGTCGTATTGGCGCAGGTCCTTCAGGGGCGTGCACGTCATATTGAGGTTGTAGTGACGCCCTCGACCCACGGTGGGGAAGTATGGATCGTTATAGTAAACCTCAGCGCCACCCTCGCGCAGCTTCTCAATGATCGTCAGAGAAGGCGACTCGCGCAGGTCATCAATATCCTTTTTGTAAGCCAAGCCGAGTACGAGAACCTTGGAGCCGTTAAGAGCTTTCTGGCTGTTGTTCAATGCCGTTATGACCGACTGAACAACGAAACCAGGCATGCCCTCGTTTACCTCACCAGCGAGTTCAATAAATCGAGTATTGAAATCCCACTCTCGTGCCTTCCAGCTCAGATAGAAGGGATCGATCGGGATGCAGTGGCCGCCCAGTCCCGGACCTGGATAGAAGGCCTGGAAACCAAATGGCTTGGTCGCAGCTGCCTCAATTACCTCCCATATGTCGATACCCATCTTCAAGCAAAGCACTTTGAGCTCATTCACCAAGGCGATGTTAACGCACCGGTAAATATTCTCGAGTAGCTTGGTCATTTCGGCTACTGAGGTTGAAGAGACCGGTACAACACGCCGGAAGATTGCGCTGTAGACGCCGGCGGCCAGCTCTGAAGCAGCCGGCTCTGTCCCACCGACCACCTTTGGGATATCGCAGCGAGCCACCGAATCGTTGCCCGGGTCCTCGCGTTCAGGGGAAAATGCCACATGAAATGTCCTGGCCTCAGCAGGCGTTTCCCGACGCCGAACTTTCAAACCGCTCGCGTTGCCTTCCTCAAGGATGGGAATGAGAATTTCCTCTGTAGTTCCGGGATAGGTAGTGCTTTCGAGAATGACAGTCTGACCCTCGACCAGCCATGGCGCGATGCTCCGCGCAGTATCGCGGATGAAACTCAGGTCCGGATCGCGATGATCCGTGAGCGGCGTCGGCACGCAAATGATGATCACGTCCTGGGAGGAGAGGCGCGAAAAATCGGATGTAGCTCGAAAACCTCGTTCCCGTACCCGTTGCACCTCTGTTTCGGGGATGCGATGTATATAGGAGTGGCCGGCCTCAAGCTCCCGAACTTTTTTCTCGTCAATATCGAATCCTGTGACGGGGAAGCCGGCATCACAGAACAGAAGCGTGAGAGGCAGACCAACATAGCCTAGCCCAATGACACCCACACGCGCAGTGCGGTTTTGAATGCGTTCGAGCGTCGCCGCGGTGGACTCGGGTACGGAAACCAATTGAGTAGCCATATGCCGCAAACAAGCAGTTCTTTTGCCAAACTCCTGCGTTCGCAGTATGGCGAGATTCCTGCCGGCACTCCGCGCGTGATGTGCAAGGTTTTGCTCCTTGTTGCAGCTATGTTTGCATAGGGCGCGGTATATCGCACGTGAATGCTGCTCCAAAGTTCGTCAACCGTGGGGCTTTCTCCCACGATTCCGCCCTCCCGCTGCCACATGAACGTTCGGCATAGCAATTGCTCAATGCCAAGTCGTGAATGACGCCATGCTGACTCCGCTTCATCAAACAGCCAAACAGTCTGTCTCGATCGTGATTCCCATGTGCAATGAGGAAGAGTCCATTGAGATCCTTCGCGAAAAGCTCGCTCTGCTGCAACATCGCCTCGATCCGCTTTTCGAAGTGGAGTACTGTCTCGTGGACGACGGGAGCACGGACGCCACCTGGGAACTGATGGCTTCCACGATTCCGGCGAATGCCCGCTTTGTTCGCCAGAAGCATACCGTCAACCGCGGGGTCGGTGCTGCGATCCGCACCGGAGTGTCCGCTAGCTCCGGATCCATCGTGTGCACAATCGATGCGGACTGCAGTTATCCACCAGAGGATCTGTATTCGCTCATCAACCAAATCGCTGCAGGCAAGGCAGACATCGCAATTGCTTCTCCGTATCATCCTGCGGGAAGCGTGCTGGGCGTTAGCCGGTGGAGGATTGTGCTCAGCCGGCAGTGCTCCCGGTTGTATCAGTGGCTAAGTCCCCTTAAGCTTTATACCTACACCAGCATCTTCCGTGCTTACCGCGGCGATGCCGCCAGGCAGTTGACCTTCGCAAGTGACGGCTTCGTGTCAGCGGCGGAAATGCTCTTCAATGCGCATGCCCGCGGATTCCGCGTGTGCGAAGTCCCCCTGACTCTTCGTGCCCGGCAGCTCGGATATAGCAAGATCCGAATCCTTCGCACGATCTCAGCCCATCTCGCCCTCATGGCGAAGTTAGTGGGTTCCACTCAGGCACGCATTCTGAGCCCGGCGGCCACACACTCTTCTTCGCCCAAGGACACACCTGCCCGCTTGGGCGGTAAGACACTTCGAATGGGTAAGGAGAAATCCGCTTGACGAGACCTAGAGTTGGAACGATCGGACTGGGCGCATGGGGATGGAATGTGGGGCGCTGCTTTTATGAACTTCCCGACTGCGAACTGGTTGCATGCTGCGACCTAAGCGCGTCGCGACGACATGCCGCCGAGATGAACTGGCCCGGGGCCAAGGCCTACAGCACGGTCGATGATATGTTTGCATCGGCTGAACTGGATGCGGTCATCGTCAGTTCACCGGCCGTTACCCACTATCCGTTGGTGCGCAAGGCGCTTCTTGCCGACTACGACGTCTTTGTGGAGAAGCCTTTCACGTTAAACGTGGCGCACGCCGAAGAACTCCTGCACTTGAGCGAAGCCCGTTCGCGCGTGCTCATGGTTGGGCACCTGCTGGAATACCATCCCGTGGTCGAGGAATTGCGGAATCTGATCCATTCCGGTGAACTCGGCGACATCTACTACATCTACACTCAACGCGTAAACCTCGGTCGCATCCGGGGCGACGAAAATGCGCTCTGGAGCTTTGCGCCACACGACATCTCGCAAATTCTCTACATGCTGGGACTCGATCCAGTCGACGTGAGTGCGCGCGGCCAGAGCTTTATCCAGCAAGGTGTCGAAGACGTGGTCTTCCTGAGCCTGTTCTTCGCAAACCGCATAATGGCCCACATTCACATCAGTTGGCTCGACCCTCACAAGACGCGTACGACAACAATCGTGGGCAGCAAGAAAATGGCGGTTTTCGACGATACGGCGGTTTCGGAAAAGCTACGCATTTATGACAGCTTCGCCACACCGCAACAAGCCGGGAGCTACGGCGAAGCGATTCAGGTTCGCTTTGGCGATATCCGCATTCCCGCGCGTCTCGGCGGCGGAGCCGTTGAAATTGGAATGCCAGCATTTCCTGGATTGCGTTGACTAAGGGAATTCGGCCCCGCAGTGATGCCCATGACGGTCTTCGGGTGATAAGGATCCTCGAAGCAGCCCAACAATCGCTAGAGCAAGACGGGATTCCCGTGAGACTTCGAGGAGAAGATGAACCTATCACTGCACCCGAGCGCACAGATCGATGCTGGACTGCTTTGCGGGCATAACGTCGTTATTGAAGAAAATGTGCGGATTGGCGTCAACTGCAATCTGGGACACGGGATAATCATTCGCGCTGGAACGCAGATCGGCGACAGAGTTCGAATCGACGACCAGACCGTGATAGGAAAGCTGCCGATGCGCTCCGCACGTAGCGCGATGACCGGGCGGACAGATCTGCCCGCCTGCATCATCAGTAACGACTGCATCATCGGATCTGTTGTCGTGATCTATCGGGGAGCCTATCTCGAAGAAGGTGTGCTGGTGGCGGACTTGGCGACCGTGCGCGAGGAAACCAGCATCGGGCCGTACACGATCATTGGCCGCGGGGTCGCCGTGGAAAACAAGGTGAACATTGGGGCGCGCTGCAAAATTGAGACCAACGCTTATGTCACGGCCCTGTCCAGTATCGATGACGACTGCTTCGTAGCTCCCGAAGTGACGTTTACCAACGATCGCTTTCTTGGCCGGACCAGAGAGCGCTTCCGTTATCACCGCGGTGTCACCATGCTCAAGGGCGCCCGCGTGGGGGCGAACGCGACCGTGCTTCCCGGCGTAACGATCGGCGCCGATGCACTCGTGGCTGCCGGATCCGTCGTTACTCGCGATGTTCCCGACCGCATTACGGTGATGGGCGCACCGGCGCGCCACTTCAAGGCGGTACCCGAAGAACAACTTCTGGAGCGGCAATGACGAAATTGATTTCAATCGTTGGCGCGCGTCCACAGTTCATTAAGGTGGCTGTTGTGGCGGCTACCTTCAGAGTGCATCCTCGCGGAGCATCGATCGAGCATCGCATCCTGCATACGGGGCAACACTACGATCCCGCCATGTCGGATTTCTTCTTTCGTGATCTCGACATTCCCAATCCCCAATACCACCTTGGCATCGGCTCTGCTCCTCACGGCGTGCAAACCGGAAAGATACTGGCGGGGGTTGAAGCGGTCCTGGACGAGTCGCGACCCGATGCTGTCATCGTTTACGGCGATACGAATTCAACTCTGGCGGGCGCCCTGGCCGCTGCGAAACTCCACATTCGGGTGATCCACCTCGAAGCGGGCTTACGGAGTTTCAACCGTAACATGCCCGAGGAATTGAACCGTGTCACCACAGACCATCTCTCAGATTTGCTTCTTTGCCCAACCGCGACGGCCATGGGCAACGCAACGAGAGAGGGGCTGGCAGACCGTTCCCATCTTACTGGAGACGTGATGCTCGACCTGCTGCAGCAGCACGCGGCAGACCTGCCCCTGCATCACCTTGCCCACGACAGATACGCGCTGGTAACCGTACATCGGGCCGAAAACACAGAAGATCCTGAACGCATGGTGCAGTTTGTAGACTGGCTCGAACGCCTGCCTTTGCGCGCTGTCCTTCCGATGCATCCTCGGCTACAAAACAAGCTCTTGAAGGAGCAAATGACCCGCATCGATCGTATGGAGCACGTACACATCCTGGCACCATGCCGATACGGGGAAATGCTCTCTCTCGAACGAGACGCGAGCGTGATCCTTACTGATTCGGGAGGAGTACAAAAAGAGGCTTACTTTTTGGGCGTACCGTGCCTGACATTGCGTGACCAAACAGAATGGCTGGAGACATTGGTCGGCGGTTGGAACCGAATCGTGGGGATGGAACCGGAGTCCATCGTCAAGATTGTCCAGAGCCTGATTGACGGAAACGGTTATATGCCCGTCGGGAAGCCGGACTTGGCTCAATTCGGATCAGGCCTCGGGGCCGAAACAAGTGTGAGCGCAATTATGACCGCGCTGGAGGATGCTTAAGTGAAGACGGTTTTCATAACGGGAGCTGCCGGATTTCTGGGGTCACACCTTGTCGACGAGATGCTTCGCCGGGGATACCAAGTTATCGCGTATGACAATATCTCGCAGGGCGATCTCGGCAATTTGATTGATGCGCGCCGGCATCCTGACTTTACGTTTGTTCGCGGCGACGTACGCGATCGCGACGCGATCTTTAAGGCTGCAGGCGACAAACTTGATCTTGTCCTGCACCTGGCGGCATTCAAGATACCGCGTTACGGCAACGTGAGCACTACTCTTCTGGTCAACTCGGACGGATCGCTGAATTCCCTTCACCTGGCCGCCCATCACGGCGCGCGCTTTGTGATGACATCCACCTCGGATGTATACGGAAAAAACCCTTCCTTGCCGTTCACAGAAGATAGCGATTGTGTGCTTGGCCCGCCGACCGTGGCGCGATGGGCTTATGCAGCGTCCAAAATATTCGACGAACACCTGACACTTGCCCTAAGCGAGGAGCTTGGCTTTTCCTCCACGATTATTCGCATCTTCGGCTCCTACGGGCCGCGGCAGCACCGTAGCTGGTGGGGTGGGCCCCAGTCCGTATTCATTGATGCGGTGCTGCGCGATCAGGATATTCCCATTCACGGCGATGGGCTTCAGACTCGGAGCTTCACCTTCGTGTCCGATACAGTGCGGGGCATCGCTGACGTAGCGGAGGCCGAAGGCCTGAATCGCGAAATCATCAACATCGGGAACAACACGGAAATTACCATCCTTGGACTGGCGGAATTGGTGCACTCCCTCTGCGAAGTGCCGTGGCCACTACGAGTGCGCATGGTGCCCTATAACAATATTGCCGACCGTCCTTATGAAGATGTGCGGCGACGCATCCCCGGTATCGACAAAGCTAAGCGAACGATTGGCTTCGAGGCAAGAATTCAACTAACTGAAGGATTGCGCAAAACCATCGAATGGCAGCGGGCTTTCATTGACCCGCCTTCAATTCAGAAGGCCATTAGCGCGTTGGAGGCGAGGGCGTGACGACTGCGGACGACATGGTGCTAGCAGGGGGCGAAGGCGGGATGCAGGCGGTCAGAACGCCCGCCAGGGGTCGAATGCGCCCTGAGGTGCTCGCGGTCATCTCCGTTGTTCTCGGCGCCGTCGGCCAACTGATCGTCAAGGCGGCGCTCCTCTTCTGGAACAGCGTTGCCGCCAGCGGGGCAGCGAACAACAGTCTGCTCCCAAGAGCGATTGCCGGGGTCTTGCTTGGTCTTCTGGTCTATGCGGGCGGCACATGGTTCTGGGTCAAAGCAGTGGCGCGCGCTTCCATAAGTTCTCTTTACCCCATCAGCGCCTGCAGCTACGTCATAGTAGCGTCGGGCGCGGGCTTTCTGTTCCAGGAGAACATTCGGCCGGGGCGCTGGGCTGGCATCGCGGTTATCACGCTGGGTGTCGCCATGTTGTCAGTCTCCAATCTGCGAGGTTCCGAATGAGTCCGTTGCTTCCAATCGCCGCGGGCGTGGTGTTGAACTCCTTCGCGCAGATTGCTCTCCGGTACGGCACCTTACAAAGCTCCGCGGACCGCGTCGGCCTCGGCCGTGTTTGGATTTGTCTTTGGGCTATCTGTTTTGCCGCCGCAACGCTCCTGTGGTTGATCGCTTTACGCCATACAGATATCTCTTATGCTTACCCACTGCTTGGTGCCGGGTACATCCTTGTTGCTCTTCTGGCTAAATGGCTTCTACGGGAGAAGATAACCTCTTTTCGATGGGCTTCGATCCTGGTCATTACCGCCGGGGTGCTCATGGTGGGGGCGAATCAATGAAAGCGCATGTGGCAGTGATCGGAGGCGGAATCACAGGCCTGACCGCTGCCTACATCCTTCTCAAGCGGGGAGTAGATGTAACGCTTTTTGAGGCACAGCCATCTGTCGGAGGTCTCTCCACAACGTTTGATTTCGGGCCTTTCCGCTGGGATCGCTTCTATCACTGCATCCTTACTTCTGACGCGTCATTGCGCGGACTCCTTGACGAACTCGGCCTCAGTTCGCAGGTGCGATGGCGGAAAACTGAAGTCGGATTCTATTCGCGGGGTGCGCTTCATCGCATGACACGCCCGGTGGATCTGCTGAAGTTCCCATGCCTTTCGCTACTTTCCAAACTGAGATTTGGTCTCGGGATACTCTATTCGGCTTATATCTGCAAGGGAGATGGCCTGGAGTCTGTGCCTTTGAAGGATTGGGTAATCCGGGTCTTCGGCCAGGATCTCTATAGGGAGATGTGGGAGCCCTTGCTGCGTAGCAAGCTGGGCGAGATGCGCTCCGAGGCATCGGCTGCTTTTTTATGGTCCACTATCCGCCGGCTGTATTCGACGCGGGACAAGGGAGTCGAAAAAACCGAGCAGCTCGGGTACGTGGAAGGCGGATATCGCGTCGTGGTCGATCGGCTGGTCGATCAGGTCCGCCAAATGGGCGGACGCCTCTACTCCGGCGTACGTTTGGAAAGGATTGAGGCGACCGAAAGCGGAATCGGCGTCACCGGTCAGGGTGCATTTCGCGAGTTCGACGCATGTCTCATGACGGTTCCAGCTCCAGCGATTGTCGGGATGGTCACGGGGCTTGGCGAAGCATACAAGGCACGGCTAACCCTGCCCCAATACCTCGGCATCGTTTGCGTTACTTTGGTCTTGCGACGTTCTCTCAGCCCCTACTATTTGACTAACGTCACCGACGACGTGCCTTTCACGGGCATTGTGGAGATGACGAACCTCATCGACGCCGCGAAGTCGACTGCGGGTCGATCCCTTGTCTATTTGCCCAAATACACGTCGCCCGTCGATCCGCTCTTCAACTTGAGTGATGGAGAGATCTGGGCTCGTTTTGCTCCTGCCTTATTTCGGATGCATCCGACTTTGAAGAGTTCGGATATAGACTCGATGCACATATTCCGGGAGCGCTTCGTTCAGCCGGTGCCGACCCTCCATTACTCCGAGCAGGCACCGACGATAGCCACAGGTATCCCTCACCTGTTCCTAGCCAACAGCACCCAGATTGTGAATGACACCCTCAACAACAATGCAATGACGCGCATCGCGCGAAACGCTTGTTCGGTCTTGATGAAGGATCTTGCAGATGCGGCGCGCGCGCGACGAGCCACGTATTCGAGATCGCCTAGCGCTGATGCCCTGGAGGTTCGGATCTAACCGAAACGACTATGAACTTGCTCGCGATCACTATCCATTCCCTTGCCTCGCTACAAGACCCGATGCCCACAGCTTCCTCCCATGCCGGGGCTGATTCTCTACTCCTTGCGATGCTGGGGATCGCACTTCTCCTTTTGTCCATACTGACTCGTGGTTTATCAGTATGGGTCCACCTTCCCGACAAGGATGATGCCGAACTTAGCTCGACGGTGGAATCAGATCTTCCGCGATTTGAAATGGTTCCGGTCTATGGTCAAGCACTCAAAGGAATCCCGCAACAGCCCAGGCCGCTCCTCAGTGTCGACGTGGAGGACTACTTTCAGACCGAAGCCTTTTCCAAGGTAGCCCCTCGTGAAGACTGGGATAGATACCCGCTGCGCGTAACCGATAACACACGACGGTTACTAGACATGTTCGATGCATACGATACAAAGGCCACCTTTTTCGTGATGGGTTGGATCGCCAATCGGACACCGGCCCTGGTACGCGAAATCGCCGCACGCGGGCATGAACTGGCTTGCCACAGCTATTGGCATCGGACAGTGTATTCCATCTCGCCGGAGGAGTTCCGGCAAGATACCAGGGATGCGTTGCGCGCGATTGAAGATGCCGCGGGTGTCGCGGTGAATGGGTATCGTGCGCCCACCTGGTCCATAACCCGCAGAAGCCTATGGGCGATCGAAATTCTTGCCGAGGAAGGTTTCGCGTATGACTCCAGCATCTACCCCATCCACCACGATCTGTACGGGATCCCGGGAGCGCTCGATCACCCGTACGTATGGCGCACTGGGAAGCACCAGATTCTTGAGATTCCTCCGGCGACACTGGCTGTGGGCAGAACCAGGCTGCCGGCGGCTGGCGGCGGCTATCTTAGGATTTTCCCGTTACGTTATTCGTGCATGGCAATTGATCGACTGACGCGCCGCAACCATGTGCCGGTAGTCTATTTGCATCCCTGGGAGATCGATCCAGATCAGCCGCGCTTAAATGGCAGTTGGAAATCGCGCTTTCGGCAATATTCACGGCTCGAGTCGTTTGAACCCAAGCTGCACCGGCTTCTGGCGCGATATCGATTTCAGCCGTTTCGCGACTGCTGGGAAGAATACACCGCGACCGCGCCATACATCCCGTCCATTCCGGAGATGGCGGTGGCGTCATGATCGTTGCCTATCACGAACTATCTGAGAGGCCCGTTCGCGACGTCTATGCCGTCACCCGCGAAACATTTATGCGTCACGCGCTGCTGTTCGCTGCCAACGGCGATCGCAGGGATTGCGTCACGTTTGATGATGGACACCAATCGCAATTCCACATTGCCGCTCCCGTACTTGATCAGCTGAGGATCGCCGGTGTCTTTTTTGTCACAACCGCCTGGATAGGCTGTCGGCCAGACATGATGTCTTGGAGACAACTGCGTGAACTCCACGAAGCAGGGCACACCATAGGCTCGCATACCCATACCCATCCAATGCTGACCAAATGCGGCAATCGCTCGCTGTGCAATGAGCTTGAAGTTTCAAAGCAGTTGCTCGAGGACCTGATCGGAGATGAGGTGACCTGCATCTCCATTCCTTCTGGTCGGGTAAACACACGTGTTCTTGAGGCCTGCAAGGCCGCTGGATATCGGCGGGTCTACACGTCGCGGGTGGGCCAAAGCACGCCGCTTTCGCAAGTATCACCAGAGGTGTTAGGACGGTTCGTTCTGAGAAGAGCGACCACAGAGCAGACCCTAGGGAACTACTTGGCCGGGAATCCCGCCACGTGGCGGCGGCTTCGCATAGCGTCCGCAAGTAGGCAATTCGCGAAAGCAGTGGTCGGAGACTCCCTCTACCAGCGCGTATGGCGTTTTGCGGTTCGGTCAAGCATCTACACCGACTGAATGGATGTTCCTATCCGCTGTTGCCTCCTCTCACAGGCAAGCTGGCGTGACGGCTTTGAAACGTCTCGCAATTTGGTGAAGTCATGCGCATCCTTCAACTTATCGGTAGCACTGGTTTTTACGGGGCCGAAGCCGTCGTAAGCACACTCGCCGAAAAACTCCCGTCTGTTGGGATTGAGACTCTGGTCGGTCATATTCGCTATAGCGGCCAAAAGGCCTTTTGTCTTGAGAGCCACCTGCGTCATTGCGAAGTCATTCCTTTTGAGCAAACCAGCCGGTTCGAGTTCGGAATTGTGCAGCGTCTGCGAAAAGAGTTGAAAGTCCGCGGGATCGACGCAATGCACTGTCACGGTTATAAGCCTGATTTCTACGGTGGCCTGGCGGCAAAGCTTTCGAAGATCCCAGCCATGTCCACCTGCCATCTGTGGACGAAGGCCACTCCGGCTCTTCGCAGATATGCCAACCTGGATGCGATTATCTTGCGCCGTTTCGATAAGGTGGTCGCCGTTTCTGCAACCATCTTTCACGAACTGCAGTCGGCCAGAGTTCCCGCCAAAGCGCTCGCCTTCATTCCCAATGGAATTTCTACTGTGCGGTTTGCGACTGCTGCTCCTGTCTACAAGCAGTTATTCGAACCAGATGCGTTCATTTTTGGCATGGCTTGCCGCCAGGTTGCGGCCAAGGGTGTTGATTTATTACTCCGCGCCATTCCGCGCGTGAGCGCACTAACACCATGCGCACGATTTCTGATCGCCGGGGATGGCCCGCGTCTGCATGAGTACGTTGAACTGGCGCGTTCGCTCAACGTCCAGGACAAAGTAATCTTCCTCGGAAGGTGCAATTCCATGCCGGAATTCTATGCATCTCTGAACACTTTCGTTCTGCCCTCACGCGACGAAGGTTTGCCCATTGCCCTCCTCGAAGCCATGGCGTCCGGCCGGATGGTGATTGCCACCGACGCAGGCTCGGTCAACTCTGTTGTTCACGACCAGGAAAACGGATTGCTCATCCCACCCGACAATCTCGAGGCGTTGATCGTCGCAATGCTTTCCGTGGTGTCCAATCGGGATTACCTCACTCGATTTGAGTCCGCAGCTCAGTGCCAGGTAACCTCGAACTACTCCTTCGGCCGGATGGTACGTCAATATGCAGAGGTCTACCGGGAACTGGGGAGGCCGGCATGAGTGCCGCTCATAGTAGCTTAGTCGGGTGCCTGGACTCCTCACCCGCCCGGAGCGCCGAGTCCCAACTGAAGGTGTGGGTGTACGATCCGTGTTGCAGAACGCCGTGGTACACGGCTGCTCTTACAGCCGCTCTGGTGCGCCGCGGGCATGCGATCAGGCTTGTTTGCCCGTCGTACATCCCTGAACCAGACTATTTCCTTGAGCAAGGCCTGCTTCCGCGCCCCGGTATAACAGACTTAGCCCGTTTCACGGCTTTCCGAAAGCTCGGTCAGCCTGCTCGATTAGCGGAATACCTGTTGAACACCGCCTACTTGCAGATCGGCGGGTGTCTCGCGCCGCCGCACATTCTTCATCTGCAGCAGTGTGTCCTGCTGGAGCGTGGCTGGAGAGTTGAATTGGCCTTACTCCGTAATCTGCAGAGACAGCGAGTCAGGGTTGTCCACACCGTTCATAACCTGCTACCCCACTCAGTGAGACCCTTTCACGAGCCACTCTACCGCGAGTTGTACCATCTGGCGGATGCACTCATCTGCCATGATGATGAAACCGCCTCGGAGCTGAGTCGTAGATTTCAGATCTCGCGCGAGCGCCTTTATGTGGTGCCGCATGGACCGCTTTTCGGCGAAATGCCGGCGTGGTCCCAGTCGGAATGCCGGGAAGCACTAGGGTTGCCGCTGGATTCCCGAATCTTCCTTGCCCTGGGTGTGCTTGCGCCTTACAAAGGGCTGGACATCCTGCTCGAGGCGTGGGCGAATCTCATCCACTTAGTTCCATCTCATCCGTTGCCGGTGCTGATGATCGCGGGAAACGGACCACCCGTCGAGAAGAGAGCTCTTGAGAGACTCGCTGGCAAGCTCGGCTTGAGCGGTGCGTCTCTTCGTCTTGAGCTGCACTATCTTCCTGCATCACAAATACCTCGGTATCAGCAGGCTGCAGACGTCTTGTTATACCCCTATTGCGACATCACAACCAGCGGCGCCCTTCTCACCGGCTTGAATTACTGCAAGCCGATCATCGCGTCGCAACTGCCTCCATTCAGGAACTACCTGTTCCCCGGGAAGAACGCCCTTCTCGTCCGTCCCGGCCATCCTGAGGAACTTGCACAGGCGCTTCAGACCATGATGGAGCCCTCCTACTACGCGCACATAAAAGCCAATTGTGCACGCAACCCGGATCTACTGGTGCAGTGGAGTGAAATCTCATCACGTGTCACAGATGTTTATCGAGCCATTCTTCCCTGAATGGCCCAGTCTCACGAAATGTGCATACCTTTGCAAACATTCCGCCGGACCCATGCACCATCTTTTGCAAATCGCCCGTTCCTGGTCCTGCTAACAGGCGCATAAACGCGTGTTCCTTTGGCCTGTCAATTGCACTGAGGATAGCGTGCGTCACACGTCGCTTTTCCCTCAGGACCGGTCATGACTTGTTCTCTTCGCCTAATCACCTTCGGGGTTGTCGGTCTCGCGATAGCCTCTCAGGCAGTCGGTGCATCCGCACAAAGCTCATCGATTCAAAAAGACGAGTGCCTCGGAAGCTGCGCAGCGGCGGCTGGTGATGCATCCGTGCCGCCCATTTCGCAATTCACCCTCGGCATCGGCGACGTCATCCGAATATCCGTGTGGAAAGAAACTGACCTGACCGAGACGACGGTTGTCTTGCCAGATGGCAGGATCACCATGCCCCTCGCAGGCGATGTGCAAGTTGCCGGTAAAAGCACTGTGGCTGCCCAGGCGCTCATCCGTTCCCTGTTGCTTAGGTACCTCACGGCTCCGGCGGTCACAGTGTCGATCGTCGAGATCCACTCTCGACAGGTCTACATCACGGGTCAGGTTCAACATCCGGGGGCTTATGCGATTCTTGGTGACTTCAACGTGTTGCAACTTATCGCAAGTGCGGGCGGGTTAACGCCCTACGCGCGCAAGAAGAAATCATGATTCTCGACGCCGCAAACCACCAGGTTGCGCAATTCGATTACGCCAGCGCCGCCAAAGGCAATCCGAAACAATCCATGATGCTTCACCCCGGGGAGACGGTGGTTGTTCCATGAGCCTTCGACTGCCAGCCTGGGTTTGGGCAGTGCTGTTCGCCTGGGCATTGGCGGCGCGGGGTCAGGCGCCCGCGCCCGGGGAAAGCGACGACAACTGCGCTTCTTTCAACTCCAGTACACCCTCCGCCGCTTCTCACAAATGCGAGAGTGCTCAGAGGAGCCAGGATTCGATGGATGGGGGGAAACACGTCCTGCTCTTCACTGGGTAGCGTCGGGGGCTATGACAGTGCATTCAATGCGCGCCGCAACTTGACCGCCGTGTTTGAAGGGGGCATAGCATACGCGGGACTGATGTACTTGCGCCCGAACAGCTTCACCCGTTTCGAAACCACATCCTCTCTGGTGAACTACATGGCCGGCAATGGAATCCTGCAGTACATGAACTCCACTGCCGTCTCGGTGGTACGCATGCCCTCAGCCCGGACAACTGCAAGCTTCGATTCGACCAATGTTTTCGGAAATGACGCAATTCGGATTCTTGCCTTAGGAAACGGCAACATCGATGATGTGTCGTTTGGCATTCATTCAGGCACCGTATTCGGCAATCAGGCAACGGTCCGCTTTACGCAGCAAAGCACGCGTTCGCGGTGGTGGCAGGTATCTGTACGGAATAATTTCCGCGATTTCTTCGACGACGGAACACGCGTAAACACTTTGCATGCCCGCGCCGAGATTCAATATCAGCCCTCATCCGGTACAGGTATCGGCATATTCGAAGAAACCTCGATTGAAACCGGGGCTGTCGGCTGCTCGTCGCAGAGCGTCGGCGTCGTGTATGAACGCCGGATATCGCGCACGCTGGCGGCTGAAGGGGCAGCTGCTCCCGCCCTGGGCAGCAAGGCGTGTATTGATAAGCTGTCCGCCAATTTGTACGGCGCGTTATCGGCACAGCCCTGGGCGTCGACAAGCCTCTACATATCGGCTTTCCGAAAACTCAACGACTCCGCCTTTAGTGCAATCACTTATGAGAACAATGTTCAGGGCGGATGGACGCAGAAGTTTGGACTTCGCTCCTCGGCAAGCGCGCGTGCCGGCTGGCTGGGAGGTACGGCTCCTCTGCACGTGGAGTCTTTCTCCGGCAATTACATGTCTGGCAGCTTCGCGCGGAAAATGGCGGGCGGATTCACCGCCTCGCTTGCTTACCAACGATTCAACTGGTCGGGCCTGGTCAATGTCTCACCGACCAGGAATATTCTGGTTGGCTCATTGAGTTGGTCGCCCGGCGGTAATACGCCGGAGGACCTTCACGTTCCTACTAATCACTAGAGGAAACATGCAACCCACACCGGCTTCACTTCTCGACAAGTTCAACGAATACCGGTCTGTGCTGGTGTATCGTTGGCCAACTATTCTGGGTGCCTCCACCGTCTTGCTTGTCGCGCTCCTCACGGGTGTGCATTTCGTGCCGGATGCATACGAGGCGACGACAACGATCCTCGCGCATCCCAGGCGGGTGCCCGAGAAGTATGTGGCTACGACTGTGCCAGAAGACCCGGCGGACCGGCTCAACCTTCTGCAACAGGAAACTCTTTCGTCGACGCGTTTGCTGGAAGTCATCGAGAAGTTCGGGCTCTACCCAAGCTCATAGGAGCGCGGGCGCGACGCCGCCATCATTCAGATGCGAAGCAGATCAAGATTCAGATCGCGCATGCAACCAGCAGCGGGCCGAGTTCTTTCACCCTCACCTTCACGGGAGACAATCCCAGAGACGGCCGCGGGGGTGGCTAACGAATTGGCGAACAGTTTCATCCTGAAGAATCTTTCCAATCGCGAACAACAAGTCGAGGGCACCACCAGTTTCATCAGCGACGAACTCGAGCGGGCGCGCGCCGATCTTGATGCGCAGGAAGCGCAACTTGCGGGTCTTCCGCATGGCGCATCTTGGGGAAATGCCCGAGCAGATGAATGCCAATGTGCAGGCGATCGGTCAATTGCAGGCGCAATATGAATCCGTGTCGGACAAGCTGGCGAAGCTGGAGGCGGAACAGATTGCTGATTGAGAATTCGCCCGAATCCGATCCCGCCTTGCGCGGCGGCTCTGGCTCCGAGCCCGGCAGTGAGTCTTCATGCGCTCAGTTGAGCCAGGAACAGGCGCATCTCACTGACCTGCTTACCCACTGCCACTCCGGCCCACCCCGACGTGATTGTCTCCGAGGCCAAGATCGAAGAACTGAAAAATCAGTTGAGCGCCCTTCACTCCAGCAGCCGGACAGGCCGGCGATCGATCGGTGAACGCACGCCTGCAGGTTCTCGACAAAGAGCGCGTCCACCTCCTGGCAGAACAATCGGCCATCAAGGCCCGGTTGGATTCCTACCAGATCCAAAGTCGATGCAGTGCCGCTGCGGCAGGAGCAAATCAGCGGTCTCACTCGCGATTATGAGACGGCCCGCGACCACTATCGGTCTCTGTTGGAGAAGTACTACTCCGCGCGCATGGCGGGCGAACTCGAATCGAGGCAGGACGCTGAGAGGTTTGAAGTACTCGACCCCGCGACGCCGCCGGAGCATCCTTCTGCTCCGAACCGGCCGCTGCTGTGGGGCCTGTCGGCGTTGTTTGCGCTGGCGGGCGGATTCATCATCGCGTACGCTCCGCGAATCCATGGACAGCTCCGTGAAGACCGAAGCGGATTTGCTCAAGATGCTGCCAACAGATGTTGAACTGCTTGGATTGATTTCGCAGCATCTCTTCCAACCCATCACCGTCTGCCCGCGAGCGCGCGTTTCAGGCAGGTTGAATCAAACAGTTGCTTCAGAGAGACGGTTTATGACGCCCAAATTCATGACGACGGATGACAGAGATTCTGAAACGGGCGTGTTGGCGTCAGCAGCGTACCCGGCAGACCGCCAGTGTTCCTCGGCGGAAGTGACCGGCGCCTTGTCTTTATGCACGACGAGCACAGCCCGGTCCGCCGAGGAATATCGGCGCATCATCAGCCGCCTGGTTTCGCAACATCCCTGGCGGCGGGACTCTTGATGATTACGAGCCCCACTCCGGACGACGGCAAGACTCTGACCTCGCTCAACCTGGCTCTGGGCCTTGCCGAGCGATCGTCTACCCTGCTGGTCGATCTGGACACGCGCCACTCCACTGTGCGCAGCAAGTTGAATATCGCCTCGACAGGCCCCGGGGTGGAAGAAGCCCTCCTCGAAGAGGCGCCGCCCGATCACTGCCTGGTCTCCATTCCTGGAACGCGCTTGACCACCTGCCTGAACCGCGGCGATGGCCGCCGCATCACCGACCTCATGGGCCATGACAGGCCGGAGCGCTTTTTGGGATGGGCTCTGCAGCGGTTCAGATGGGTGATCATCGATACCCCGCCCGCATTCCCTATCGCCGACACACTTGAGATCGCGAATCACGTGCACATCGGCATCATGGTTGTCCGGGCGCGCAAAACCCCGGTCCGCCTGGCTAAGCAAGCGCTGGATGCGCTCAAGGGCCGCATCCACTACGTGATGTTCAACGACAACGGCGCGCCCGGCTACTCGACCTACAACCGCGCAGTACTACTTCAATGTCGACAACAATGCCCGGACACCGTAATGACCAGTTTTCTGAAAGCAGCCTGAGACAGCCTCTGCGTATCGTTCACGCTTGTGGTCCTGGCATTCGCCTTCGCAGGTTCCCTGTCCCTTGATGCAAGCTGCCAGACTTACGACCTGACCATGGACGTGCTGGTGAATTCCTCCAACCCGACGGGCTACAACACCTCGCCATCCTCGCCCGGGGAATATCAGCGCTATCTCGAACGCTATCTCGAGCACCTGCAGATTCCCTATCGCGTCATCGACACGGCCACCCAGGCCCCGCCCTCCGATCTTGGGATGGTGCAGCTGATCGTCGCGGGACATACAGGCCTTGTCGCTCTCCGCGACCTGGCAGCAAGCCATTCTGCAGGCGGTTCAGGGCGGATCCGGGCTTCGTCAACTTCGACGCCGACCCCGCAATCGGCACCTACAACCATATCAAAGGCATCTTCGGCGCGACCGGATCCCATCGCTGCTGGCGCCACGGTGATCGAGATCCCCTCGGCGGTGATGCCGGATGGGGCAACCCCGCACTACATCGCCGCGATGCAGATCCGATTTCAGGATACCCCTCCCGGCGACATGATCTATTCCTTTCACAAGGACGCAAATGGATCCCAACAGGTAGCCACCCCTACTGTGTTGCTGGGAGCTCAGGGCACGGTCATCGCCCTTGTCGGCAATTCGCCCCTAGTTCTTGCGACGCAAACGGGAGGAGGCCGTGCTGTCGATTTCACGACTTACGAGTTCATGCATCCGGATCGATTTGGATTCATGATGGGCATCGATGATCTGATCTGGAGAAGCATGGTCTGGGCGGCGAGAAAGCCCTTCATCCTGCGCGGCTACCCGCGCTTTTACGCGCCTCAGATGGACGATGAAGTGGTCGGGTGGGGATCCCGCCTTCGCGACCTGTGGAATCCCAGCTTACACCGGAAATATAGCTGTCGACGGTACCGGCGGCCCGTGGAAAATTACCGCCATGGCGCAATTGGTCAATTTGCAGCCCGGCGGAAAGACCGCACCGATGCCATCGCCGATGTAAATGCCGGCTTTCTCAAAATCGCCTTCCATACCAATACCGGAATTTCCGAGGGAGATTTCTATTGGAATGCGCAGTCTCCCGATGCGCTGACAGATGCGCAATGGCAGACCAATCTGGCCTATGCCATCCAGGTGCTTCAAGGCCAGGGAGGCGCCGACACGCTGCCACCCCTCTCCAAATCGATGGTCCCGCACTTCTGGAATCTGAGCAACAATGTCGGCTACGATCTGTGGCACTCGCTCAACGTCCGCTATATCACCGAGATCCAGCAGCCCGGCGCCTACTACAGCTTCGGTCCTCCAAAGCCGCCCAGCATGCGACTGTGGACCCATCCTTTCCGCATCTATGAATTGCCACCCACCGGCGTAAATCCAAACGAACTCTACCCGCTCTATTCAGCCGATTTCATGACTGTGGGCAGCACAGCGGGATTGCCCCCCAGCAGTTCTTCACTTTTACCACACAGTTGCTGGGCAGCACTTATCCCAGTTTCGATGCGCGTTGGCCGAACGACAGTCAGGGTATCAGCGTTCAGGAAAGTGTTAATAACTTCACCGAATACGCATGGCGTTTCTGGTCCGGCATGGCCCCCGTCCAGATGTACAACCACGATGGCGGGAGTTTCGACAACAGCACGGAGTCCGAAAGACAGCAAGCCATAACGCAAATTTCCTCTTTCCTCAATGGAAAAAGCGTGCGCCACGTATTCATGGAATATCTCGGGGCCTATATGTGCGCGCGAATCACCTCGGTGCTTTCCACCGCACAGGCAAGTTCATCGACACTCACGCTGAACTTCACCGGCAATGCCTCCGACATGGACGGCAATCTCGTTCCGACAAATTTCTACGTCTTCTACGGAGACAATGAAGGGATACAGCAAACCACGCCAGGGTTCATCGGTGGCTACGTCTTTACAACTCCCAATGCTGCACCGCCGTCGATCGGACTGGGGACCACCAGCTTGGTACTGAGCGCGCTACCGGGTGCGCCGCCGGTCACTCAAGCAGTTTCAGTCAATAACACGGGGAGCGGGACACTCAGCTACACGATCCAGACATCTGGTTCTTGGCTCTCGGCAAATGCGGGCACCGGAACCGCGCCGGATACGTTGACCATCAACGCCGACCCGGGGCAGCTGGCACCCGGGGTGTACAGCGGAACGGTACAGATTATTGCCCCGGGAGCGCTGAACAACCCTCAAACCATCACTGTAACTTTCGCAGTCCAGGGGCCAACCCTGCTTCTCTCTGCGACAAGCCTTGCCTTCTCCGGATTTACCGGCACTTCGAATCCCGCCGCGCAGAACGTGCTCATTTCCAACATGGGAGCCGGGGCAATGAATTGGACGGCTTCTACAAACGCCCCCTGGATTCAACTCAGCTCTAACTCCGGCACGACGTTATCTGGAGCTCCATACACGCTCGCGCTAACGCCCAACATCAATGGCCTTACACCCGGAACGTACAACGCGATCGTTACGGTCAGTTCGCCAAACGCGGTCTCTGGTTCGCCTCAGAGCCTGAATGTCACGCTCACACTGACAGGGATTCTGATGCAGACAAACTTCTCTGGTCCCGCACTCGATGGCTGGGCCTATTCACCCCAGGGCACGCCTGTGGGGTGGACCCTGGGCAGCGGCGTTCTCGCGTACAGCGGCGGAGGCGCCACCCAGTTGTACGGCGGAAATGCCAACTGGTCCAACTACACCGCACAGGCAACATTCAAGCTCTCTACTCTCTCAGATTACCCCGGCGGTGTGCGCGGTTATATCAATCCCTCCACGGGGGCATCCTATGCCGCGTGGCTTTATCCGAGCGAAGGTTTTATCAAGGTCTGGCGAACCACCGCCTGGAACATCGCCACCGCGCCCGTGCTGCTGGGTACATCGGGCCATCTGGTGCTGGACAATGTGAATCCACACACGCTTGCGTTGTCGATCAATGCTGGAAAACTCATCGCCTATTTCGACGGAGTATCTGTTCTGAGTGTGAGCGACACGACTCTAAGCTCAGGAATGGCTGGTATCGATGTCTCTAACCAGCCGATCGGGTTCCAGAATTTCCTGGTCACGGGTAACCAGAGCATTCAGACCCGGCTAACATCCTCCACCTCGGGCCTGGTGTTCACTCTGCCTGCAGGGTCCACAAGCACAGGCCAAAACGTCCAAGTGGGTACTAGCGACAGTGCCGTGGTTGCGTGGTCAGCGTTTCCGCCTTCTTCCTGGCTGGCCGTAGCTCCCCCTACGGACAAACACCCGGCACAACAAGCATTCAGGCAAACACCTCTCTCTTGACGCCGGGTGTCTACAACACAAGTTTGAATTTATCTTCGTTTGGCGTTGCCAATAATCCGCTTGCGGTGCCGGTCACGATCAATGTCACGCAACCATCCACCAATCAGGTAACCTTCTCACCAACTAGTCTTACGTTCAATGCGTCAGTCACTGGACCTGTGCCGGCTCCGCAGAACGTGAGCGTCACCTCCACAACGCCGGGCCTGTCGTTCTCCGCTTCCAGCGATTCGGCTTGGCTGACGACGTCCGCGCCAGCCACCACTCCGGGAAGTCTCTCCGTTTTTGTTAGTCAGGCCGGACTTGCAGCAGGAACGTATACGGGTCACCTCACGATCAACACCCCCGCGGCGATGAATCCCACCACCACTTTAACTGTGACTCTCAATTTGGCCCAGAATCCGCCGGTGACCCTCATGCAGACTTCGTTCCCCGGTTCGACTCTGGACGGATGGGCCTATTCTCCTCAAGGGCTTGCCCCCAACTGGAGCGTCAACAACGGCGTCGTCTCCTACAGCGGAGGTGGAGCGACCCAGATCTACGCCGGCAACAGTACGTGGGCTAACTACGCAGTCCAGACGAACTTCATGCTCACCACCCTTACCGATTATCCCGGTGGCATCCGCGGGTACATCAATCAGTCGACAGGAGCCTCCTACGCCGCGTGGGCTCTATCCCGCTGAGGGAGTGATCAAGCTTTGGCGCACTACCACCTGGAACATCAATACCAGCCCTGTTTTATTGGGCACCTCCGCGCACCTCACCATGGATACTTCCAAGTGGCATGCACTCGCGCTGTCCATCAATGGCGGCCGTCTCGTGGCCTCCTATGACGGGCTGGCGGTCATCAGCGTCTCCGATTCCACCCTGCCTGGCGGCATGGTCGCCCTCGATGTATCGAACAAGCCAATTCAGTTTTCCAACGTGATCGTGACGGGAACGCAGGCCAGCACGACTCAGGTGACTTCGCCTCAGACCAGCTTCAGCTTCGCTGTCTCCTCCGGTTCGATCAGCGCGAGCCAGCCCCTGCAGGTTTCCACTAGCGATGGATCGGTGGCTGGCTGGTCCGCTTTCGCGCCCGTCTCATGGCTGTCGGCCGTAGCTCCTACGGGGTCGACACCCGGATCGGCCAACGTCCAGATAAACGCCGCAAGCCTGGCCCCGGGCCAATATACATCGCAGTTGAACCTTTCTTCCTACGGCGGTACTAATACTCCTGTCGCGATCCCGGTCAGCGTCACGGTTACCGCTCCTTCCACAAACCAGGTAACGGTTTCACCTGGGTCACTTAGCTTTTCCGCTGTTGTGGGTAGCCTTCCTCCGTCGACTCAGTCCATAAGTATTTCGTCGACCACGGCTGGCCTGCCAGCTACAGTCGCGACAGACTCTACTTGGCTCACATCGACTGCTTCCGGTAACACTCCGTTTGCGGCTCAGGTCAGCGTGACCCAGGCAAGCCTCACCGCGGGATCATATACCGGCCATCTCACGATCTCCGTACCCGGAGCCGCCAACCCGACCATCAAAGTCACGGTCACCATGACGGTTGCAAACCCCTCTCTTGTTACATCGCCCACCTCCTTGAATTTTGTTGGGTCGAGTACAACTAACGCTCCGACACAGTCCTTGCAAGTAACAAATACGGGGGGCGGCGCGGTTAGTTGGACCGGAAGTTATGGGAGCACGTGGTTCAGCCCTTCCACCAGCACAGCAAACACGCCGTCCACCATTCAGGCTGTCGCGCTATCTTCGGGATTGTCGCCGGGTGCCTACAGCGATATCTTCACCCTGACTCCAGGCACAGGGACCGGCACCCCAACCCAGGTGCCGGTATCCCTGCGCGTCGGGCCGCTCTTGTTCCAGGACACCTTCAACTCCAATGCGCAATGGAAGCCCTCTCCCCTGGGACTCGCCGGAAACTGGACCATCGTCAACAACACATTCGCCTACAACGGAGGAGGAGCAACACAACAATACGCCGGCAGCGGAACCTGGACTGACTACACGCTTCAGGCAGACGTCACGCTGAGCACGGCCACCAACTACCCCGGCGGCATCCGGTTCCGTCTCAACCCTTCCACCGGCGCAGCCTACGCTGTCTGGCTCTATCCGGGAACATCTCAGGTCAAGCTGCTGAAGCCCTCCGTCTGGAACATCAACACCAATCCCGTAACACTGGCGACAGTTTCGCAGGCGCTCACGGCGGGCACTCATCACCTGCGCATCGATGTGCGCGGCTCAAGCATTACCGTGTTCCTGGACTATGCCCAACTGATCTCGTTCACCGACGCGTCTTACGCTGCCGGCGCAATTGCGCTGGATGTGTCCAATCAACCGGTAGCCTTCTCCAACATCACCGTCGTCAGCTTTTAGGAGTCGCCAGGAAGGTATGAGCATGAGCGCCACAGCAGCAGTCATACCAAAGCAATCCGGTTTGAACTCGGGATGGGGCGCCCGTGCCATGCTCGCGGGTGAGGTTCTCATTGGGCTGCTGTGGATTCTGGGTGCACTGAATTACGTTCGGCAGGGAGGGCGGCACGCCGGTATTCTGTTGCTGGCGGCGTCTCTTCTGCTCGGGCCTCGGATCGCCATGTCTCTCTTCAAACTAGTGCGCCCCTTGCCGGCACTGTCTCCCCACATGTGGATTCTGCTACTTGGACTCTTTTTACCCGAGCACATGACGAGTGGCGGAACAGTTGTTGCGCCTCATCTCGTTCCCCTTCTCCTCGCGTTTGTCTGCGCTGCCTTTGAGACATTTGCCTTTCCGCTGGGAGCGCTCTTTGCCTGGCTCAATCAGGAACGACGAGCAGCTGCGTGTCTCGCTGTGTTTGTCCTCATCTACTTCGTTGCAGCCACGGCC
Source organism: uncultured Acidobacteriaceae bacterium (assembly GCA_963737665.1). GTDB lineage: Bacteria > Acidobacteriota > Terriglobia > Terriglobales > Acidobacteriaceae > Telmatobacter. Next base: position 154,407 of record CAVTTW010000003.1, on the reverse strand, counting down.
CTCGCCATCCTGAAGTTGCGCGACTTCGGATACGTCGGCCAGGACATCGGCTATTTCATGCAATGCCTTTACACCGGTCTGCATGGAGAGCTCTTTACCAGCAATCAGTATCACGATCTGCTCTACACCGCCACCGTCACAAGCGATTTCGCGGGCCACAACCAGCCAGTCCTTTTTCTTCTGCTTCCTGTCTACTGGGTTCACCCGCATGCCGAGACCCTATTCTTTGCGCGTAATCTGTTTCTGGCAGCGTCGGCTTACCCGGCCTATCAGCTTGCCCGCTACCGGTTGGATCCCTTCCCCTCGTTGGCTCTCACCGTGTCATTTCTCTTGGGACCGGCCATTCTCTTTCAGAATTTTTATGATTACGCCCCGCTGAGTCTCGCGGGCTTGCCCCTTCTCTTTGCGCTCCTGTTCTACACTCGCCGCCAGTTCGCACCTTTCCTGGCATCTCTTCTTCTTTGCCTGTTCATCCGCGAAGATCTCGTGATCGCACTGATCGGCATGGGGATCGTCGCGCTGCTCGCTCGCCGCGAACGGAAGTGGGCCACCGCGCCAATTCTCATCGGATTGCTGTGGAGCATCATCACCTGGGGGTTTATCTTCCCCCACTTCCGCCACGGCGCTGTCTCCGCGGTGGAAAGCTGCTTTGCCTACCTGGGCGGCACGGCGGCGGAGTCCTTGCGCTCGATCTTCACTCATCCCAGTGCCTACCTTACTCACAAAGCGATCGTGTACGTGACACAGATTTTCACTCAATATGGCATCCTGCTGCCATTTTTCTCGCCTGTATCCTTGATCGCTCTTCCTTATCTACTGATCAACGTGCTTGCCGACCCGGGATGCAACGCCGCTATCGTGTTTCGTCACTATTCGTTGATTCCCTCCGTCCTTCTGCTCCCGGGCGTGATCATTGCGCTGCGCCGCGTTGCATCGCGGCCTAAACTTGGCTGGCGTCTGGACGCAGCTGCATTCGCGCTGGTGCTGATCAGTGTGGGCACTACGACACTCTCGCTGGGCCAGGCGGAACTGAACTGGTGGCACCACGACCCATGGCAGGCGGAAGCGCGGCAAATTGCCTTCGACCTCCCCACCAAAGCGGCAGTGGCCGTTCCGCGCTACATGCTCCCCTTTACGGCCGACCGAAACAGAATTTACCAGACCCTGCGATTGCTCGATTACTATCACCCCGATGCCGAATACATCGTGGTCGACCGTGATCAAGACAGAATGGGTGTGACCCCTACTTGGAAAGATCACTATGATGACCTGTTAGCCCGCCTCAACGACCCCACGCAATTCTCGGTTATCTACTCGACCGACAATTTCCAAGTCTTCCATCTAATCGGTAGACCGCTGGTGTCGCTGCGAGTGTCACCCGCGAGGCGAAGCCAATGACGGATATCCGCCAGCTCCTGGTCCACGCCAGTCAATACCTGGCTGGGCGAGCGGGGCTCATGCTGCTCGGCTTCGTTTCGTTTCCACTGCTTACGCGTCTGCTGCCCGTCGCGCAATACGGAGAACTCAGCCTGGCACTGAAGCTTTGCCTTCTATGGACTGTTCTCAGCAAGTGCGGGATTCAAAACGCCGCCCTCCGTTTTTTTCCAGAGGCGAGCCGAACCTCGAGAGCCGAGAAGCAAGGCTGCGCGTCTACCCTCATTCTCTCCGTTGCGGCCATCTCGCTTTCTCTCGGTGCTTTCGGATACCTGGCAATGCGAGCCATCGGAAGCCGCCTTGGACCGGCCGTTGCGGCGCTCTGTCCCCTTCTGCTTATCCTTGCTATCGTCCGCTCCATTCAGCCCACCTTTTCAGGGTTGCTGCGATCGGAGCGGCGCACTTGGCTGTTCAATGCATGCGAATTGTCGGGAAGGGCCACCGGGATACTGTTCTCTATCCTTGCCTTGCTCCTGATTGCCACGGATCTCCGCTACTTCATCGCTGGCCTGGTCTCTGCGGAAGCGATGGTAATGGTCGCCGTAGCCGTCTGGTTCTATCGCGCGGGCCTTTTGTCTTTCAGGAGCTTCAAACCACATCTGGCACGCGAAGTTATCTTGTTCTCGATGCCCCTGATTGCCTACGAACTCACAAGCGTCGTTCTTGATTCTGGCGATCGCATCCTCGTCGGGCACTTCCTCGGACTGTCACAACTCGGCTTGTACGCCGCGGCCTACTCAATTGCCACCTATGCAGAAGAGGCGCTCATGACTCCGGTCAATATGGCCCTGATGCCCGCCTACATGAAGATCTGGGTCGAGCAAGGTACAGCGGCAACTGCGCGGTTCCTTTCTCAAAGTCTGGACTATTTCGTAATGGCCGGCGGAGCTGTCGCTCTCCTGGTTTACGTCACATCCTCTGACCTGATAGGGATCCTTGCATCCAACAAATTCGCAGCCGCTCACAGCCTCCTGCCGGTTCTTGTATTGGGGTTGCTGGTCTATGCAACACACATCTTCTTCAATGCCCCTTTGATCATCCACAAGCGCTCTGTCGTGCTTACGAGCTGCACGACGTTTTGCTGCGTAGCCAACGTCATCATGAACATCCTATTGCTGCCACGTATGGGCATTATGGGTGCGGCTGTCTCGACCCTGCTGAGCTACATCTGTCTCGTTCTCGGGATGCTCCTTGTCTCGCGAAGGTATCTCTCGTTCTCTTTACCCTTGGCCACGGCCGTCTCCTCCTCCGTTCTGGTGATAGCCATCGACAAGTTAATCGGCCCGGTAACAATCGCCTCCCACTGGATAGGTCTTCCCGTGAAAGGAGGCGGTGCACTGGTTCTCTACACCGCTGGACTGCTGATCCTTCGTCCGAAATTGCGCAGGTCCGTATTTGCCGGCTCACGAAATGTCCTGATGACCAGATCTGGTCTCCGCGAGGCGGAACTGTGAACATGCAGAATCCCACTCAACCGGGTTCGCTTACGATGCCCTGCGATGTGCTTTTGGCAGTCGACGCGTATATGCCCTGGTCCGGGGGCTCTCGCGTCTACTACCACAACCTGTATCGTCGCCTATCCGATCGCCACAACTTACGGATTAGGGTCGAAACCAGTCATTGCGATGGGGATGAGGCGTTCGACAGGGAGTTTTCCACGGAGGGGCTTCAGATTAGCCGGGTCGGCGACAGGCTGGTCGACTGGAAGGCCGGTCGTGCTCCTGTGCTAGCGAGAAAAACTATGCGGATTGCTCGCGTCGCCAACGAATGTTCGCCAGCAGCACTCCACTGCGGAGATCTCTTTCCCCAAGACTTTGCCGGCATGCTGCTGAGCAAATTTGGCAAAGTTCCGTTCCTCGTCTTTGTGCATGGAGATGAGGTAAGCCAGACCCAACACCGGCGGCTGCAACCGCGCTTGCGGGATGCTATCTATAGAGCTGCCGATTCTGTGGTCGTCGCCAACCAGTTCGCTTCGGACCGAGTCGTTGAGATTTTGGGATCCAGCGAGCGCGTCACGATGATCACCCCCGGAGTCGACACAGTCCTCTTTCACCCCGGCCCGCGCCCACCGTGGATCAGTGAGCAGTATGGGATTGGAAGCGCGCCCCTCATCGTGACAGTCGGACGTCTAGTGAAGAAAAAAGGACATGAAACAGTACTTCTTGCTCTCCCAACCGTCCGGAAAACCCACCCGGAAGTCAGATACCTCATTGTGGGCAACGGTCCAGAACGCACGCGCCTCGAGATGTTAGTCGCGGAACTCGGCCTGGGCGCATGTGTTCGCTTCGCCGGCGACGTGCCCAACCACACTGTAGGAGAATTTTATCGAGCGGCCGATATCTTCTGCCTCCTCAACCAGGAGGACGAGACGGGAGACATAGAAACGTTCGGCATGGTCTTCGTGGAGGCAGGAGCTTCGGGAAAAGCTGTCCTCGGCGGCCGTTCTGGAGGAACGAACCAATCAGTTCTCGACGGAGAGACGGGAATTTTATGTGAACCGAGGAATGCCCTTCAGCTTGCAGAATGTTTGAAGCTGCTTCTATCACGCCCCGATCTTTCAAGACAAATGGGCGCAACAGGGTTAGCAAGGGCGCGCAAAGATTTCTGTTGGGACAGCAGAGCCGAGCAGCTGGCCCAAATCCATCAGTCAATCACCCGCGCAACTCACCGCAGCGCAGGAGGCAGCGACTTATGTTTCCAGCGCTGATCTTCGCGGGACACGGCAACGTCGGGCTGACGTCGCTCTTCATTTATCTGATTGCGCTCTGCGTCATTCCATTGGCCATATTCTGGCGTCCAATTCTGGCAGTCTACCTTCTTGTGCCGCTGATGCCGTTGCAGACCCTTCGCTATGAGGTCCAGGGACTTCCTCTGGGTGGCAAGTTTGTCGATGTTCTGATGATCGCCGGGATCATCGGCCTTTTTCTCCATAGAAATGTAGACGAGCCGTTGTTTCCGAAGACTCGGCTGAATCGATTCATTCTGATCTATTGCTTCCTACTCTACCTGTCGCTGTGGATGGGGTCTTACCTGCTCCATCTGCCCTGGCCTATATCGCCAGGCGATGATCGCTTTGCGGACTGGAAAAACTTCGTTGAGATGCCGCTTCTGTTTTTGCTGGTTACCGGCACGGTGCGAAACAAAAAGCAGATGCTGAATCTACTGGCGTTGATGATGCTCACGACCCTTCGCGCCAATATTGGCTTTTACCACACTGTGTCAGGACGCGACTTCAGCCATTTCAGCAACAATCTTCGATACGCGGGAGTTCTCGGATACGCCGGCCAGAATGGCCTCGCCGCTTTTATGGCCGAACTGCTCACTTTTCTGCTCGCTATTGCACCGGCTGCACGCGGCCTATGGTATCGAGCGCTCGTGTATGTATCGATCGCGTTCACGGCTTATTGCGTGCTGTTCAGCTTTTCGCGTGGCGGCTACGTTGGCTTGCTTGCCGGGCTCATTATTCTAGGGCTTTTGAAAGACAGGACATATCTCTTCGTCGTTGTGGTTTTGCTTGCTACATGGCAGACTGTCGTGCCCCCTGCGGTGAGGGAACGCGTGCTCATGACCTACGATGGCGGACAGGTCGAGAGTTCCGCCAACGAGCGCTTGCAACTATGGCAAGACGCCTTAACAATCATTCCGGAACACCCAATCCTGGGCACGGGCTTTGTCACCTACCGCCATCTGGGGAGAAGTGAAGACTATTTGGATACTCACAACTTCTACGTCAAGGTTACGGTCGAAACAGGTTTCGTGGGACTAGCCTTGTTCGCCTACCTGCTGTGGATCATGATTCGGGAAGGATTCACGCTATTTCGCCAATCGCAGGATCCGCTGTTGCGACGTCTGGGTCTGGGACTGGTGGCCATGATGTTTTGCGTTGCCGCCGTAAACTTCTTCGGAGACCGGTGGATGTACCAGCAGATATCCGCGTATATGTGGACCTATCTTGCATTCGTATGTCGGGCGCGCATGATCCTGGTCTCTGAGGTGGAGGCCGAAGTCATTCCCGTCAGCTTGAAAGTTCCTTTGAACCCAGCATTGTCCTGGGCACACCCACGGGCGGTCCCGGAATGAACATGCTGACCCACACTGGCGACACGGCGGTCCAGCGTTCTTCACAGGCCGAGAGCACGACAAACACGCCCCGCGTGGCCACGCTCGGCCATCCCTCGCCCGTCGTCCATGTCCTTTACGTCGTCGACCAGTTGTCGGTGTTGGGCGGAGGCGAGCGGTCGATCATCCGCACCATAGAAGCACACTCTAGTCGTTTCCACTGCCACCTTCTAACTTTTCGCGAAGACGTTCACCCGGAAGTGAAGAGGCGACTGTCGATCCCTGTTCATGTCATTCCTCTTGTAAGCACTCACTCCATCAGCGGATTGATCGCAGCCTGGGCGCTGGGCAAGCTCATCCGATCGGAGCGCATCGACATCGTCCATACCTTCTTCGAAACCTCAGACCTGTTCGCCGGTCTCGTGGCGAAGCTCGTGGGAGTGAAGGTGCTGATCTCGAGCCGCAGGGACATGGGGCTTCTCCGCTTGCGCAAGCACCATTTCGCCTACCGCCTTATGGGGCGCGCCTTCACCAGGGTCCTCGCGGTCTCGGAGGCTGTCCGTACACAAGTGCTCGCCGCGGACCGGCTAGCGCCAGGCAGGGTCACAACCTTATACACCGGGATTTCTCCTCACCGGCTACATCTCCCCGCCAAGGGTTACGACGTTCGACGCCAGTTAGCGATTCCTGCGAGCTGCCCCGTCATTCTAAATGTCGCCAACATCCTTCCATGGAAAGGCCATGAGGATTTCCTGCGGGCCGCCGCCGTCGTTTATCACCGAATCCCAAGTGTTCACTTTGTCGTTGCCGGGGCAGCGAGCGACGCAGAGCTGTTCGCAGCCCTGCTTTTGCTGCGTAACTCCCTCGGCCTTCGTCATTGCTTTCACTTCTTAGGCGAGGTCGACTTCGTGAGTTCGCTCTACAGAGTCGCCTCCGTGTTCTGCCTCTTGTCGCAAACAGAGGGACTTCCGAATGTGCTTCTGGAGGCCATGGCGGCGGGTGTTCCCGTCGTGGCGACAGATACCGGTGGCACCCGGGAGGTCGTGATCAACGGCGAGACCGGCCTTTTAACAGGAGTTGGAGAGCCCAACGCTGCTGCGGAACATATCTCCAGCCTGCTCCTTTCGCCCGACCTCGCGCGACAAATGTCCCGCAAGGCACGCGAACGGGTGGAATCAGTTTTCAGTATGGAAAAGATGATGTCCACGCTAGAAGGGATATATGATTCATCTCTTACACTTTAGCGAACCATCGCTCCTCGTCGCCGGAGTCTCCCTGGTCGCATTCGGGGCTTTCGGAGTAGTTTACGCCTACATCGGCTATCCCCTCCTCCTGTGGCTCATATCCTCGCTGGTTCCGCGCCGCCGATCTGTTCCCGCTACCGACTTAGGATTGACGATCATCATAGCGGCGCACAACGAGGAGGCCGGCATCCGGGAGAAACTTGAAGCCACATTACTTCTGGCTTATCCAGGCGACAAACTCCAGGTCATTGTTGCGTCCGACGGTTCCACCGACAACACCGACGAAATCGTACGTGGTTTTGAGAACCGTGGCGTCGAACTTGTCGAAGTCCGCGACCGGATGGGCAAAACGAATGCACAGAACAAAGCCGTGTTGCACGCGCGGCATCCAATACTCATTTTTTCCGATGCAACCACCCGCTACGATGTTGAAGCACTGCGATACCTGGCAGGTGCCTATCTCGATCCTCGGGTAGGCGCGGTCAGTGGCCGATACGATTACTTCGATCCCACCGGAACTTCGCCTGCGGGCACAGGGTCCAACAAGTTCTGGAACCTTGAGAACTGGGTCAAACGAGCGCAGTCCCGCATCCACTCGCTATCAGGATGTTGCGGATGTATTTACTCCGTCCGTCGCGATCTATATACGCCGCTGTCGCCCGCCACCATTAGCGATCTGGTGCAGCCTATGCATGTCATCCGTCAAGGTCATCGCGTGGTCTTCGAGGAACGCGCTCACGCCTGGGAGGAAGCAACCCGAACATCCGGTGACGAATTGCGCATGCGCGTTCGGGTTGCAACGCGCGGGATGATGGGTTTGCTGTCGATGCCTCACCTCCTCGTGCCGTGGAAGTATCCGTGGATCGCCCTTCAGCTCTGGTCGCACAAGGTATTTCGATGGTCCATCCCGCTATTTCTCGCATGCCTCCTTTCGGGAAGCTTGTGTCTCGCCGCTATCCCTGCATTCCAGATAGTTTTGGCCATGCAATTGCTCTTTTACGGCTGGGCCGTGGCCTCGCTTGTCATACCCGGGATGCAGCATTCGCGACTACTCAGTCTGCCGCTGTACTTCTGCACCATCAACTTAGCTTTCCTATTAGGAATCATCAACGCCGTATCTGGTCGTCAATTCACCGTGTGGCAACCCGTTCGAGGCTAAACAATGCGCATCGCCTTTCTGACACAGGATGATCCGCTTTACATCCTTCCGTTCTTCGAAAGCTTCTTTGCTGGCGATCTGCACGATCTTGAAGTCACTGGCATCTTTGCCTGCCGACCGATGGGCAACCGGAAAAGGTCAACTTTGCTCCGCGAGTTAGCAGTTCTCTATGGTCCTGCCGGTTTCACCAAGTTGATCGGCCTGCAAGGCTGGCATCGCCTGGCAGCAGGATTACACCTCGCCTCCGGTCGCGGCGGCTTTCATTCACTCCACGGTCTGGCAAACCACTATCGGGTGCCGTACCGAAAAATCGGAAATCCGAACGCTGCTTGTCACTTTGAAGAAATTGCTTCTCGACATCTTGACATCTTGGTGTCGGTCGCCTGCCCGTTCATTTTGAAACGCCGCTTGCTCGAACTCCCCTCCCGCGCTGCTCTCAACATCCATCATGCCCCGCTGCCTCGATACAAAGGAATGATGCCCACATTTTGGCAGATGTACCACGGAGAGCGTTCGGTCGGAATTACAATCCACACGATGGCGGATAAACTCGACGAGGGCGAGATCGTGCACCAGGAGTCCGTGCCTGTGATTCAAGGGGAGAGCATGCACAGTTTGATTCGGCGATCGAAGCGAGCCGGTGGCGGGGTCATGCTCACCGTTTTGCGAAAGGCTGTTCAGGGCGATATGCCGGACGCCGTAGAGCCAGCGGACGCAACGAGCTACTTCACCTTTCCTAATACAGCCGAGATACGGACGTTTCGGGAACGGGGTTTAAAAGCCATCTGATTCAGAGATCGAGAGACAGAGGTCGTCGTATGAAATCAACTTTGTGCTTGGTTCTGGCGGTTCTCTGCAGGTGGCCGCTCGCGCTCGCTCAGAGCGGCCCTCCTGCTCCCTATCTCGAGTATTCGGATCTGGTCAGCGGTCCGTCCTCAGGTGGTTCCGATTCTCTCGGAGCCATCGTTACAGTTTTCGGCGCAGGGCTTGGAGAAAGCCAGCAAACATCAACGCTGACTCTGGCCGACACCCCTCTTCACCATATTCTTCACTGGAGCGATCACACAATCGTCTTCCAAATTGATCCAACCGCGAAGTCCGGAGAGTTGCGTGTGCTCGAGAATGGGAAGCGATCCAACCCACTTCCATTCACAGTTGCTCCTGGAAGAATTCACTTCGTTTCAGGGGGAGGGAGCGACAACCATAACGGATCGTTCGGCAATCCCTGGAAGACGATGAGCAAAGCAGCATTCGCAAGCAGACCTGGCGACATCACCTATGTCATGGAAGGCTCCGATCAGTTGTCGCTCGATAACTACCACGCTGCCCTTTCGATACAGACCAGCGGTCATCCAGGTGCACCGGTCGCACTGATAGCCTATCCTGGCGCGAAGGTTGTCATTGGCGACGTGTCCGGTCCGGAGTTCGGGGTACGAACACCGGCCATTCGTTCCGGCCCGTTCAGTCATTGGGTACTCGCCGGCTTTACCATTCGCGGCGCGAACACGGCGCTTAAGCTGGACGGAGTCGAGGGATGGCGGATTGTCAAAAATGATTTTTCCTGTCCGAAAGGTGACGGTGCGGCCGCTTGCGTTGAGATCGCAGCTAGCTCAGGTATCAACTTTATTGGAAATACGGTGCACGAGGCAGGCAGGATCGGTGCCAGCAAACGATATCAATCGGTGTACTTCACAACCGACACGAATCACGTAGAAGTCGCGTGGAACACGCTTAAGCATAATGCTTCGTGCCGCGGCATTCAATTCCATTCCTCCCCCGTCTCGCAGGACTCGGGATTTAACCAGTATGATCTCTCAATTCACGACAACGATATCTCTGGCCAGATCTGCGATGGTCTCAATCTCGCTACGATCGATCCATCCAAAGGCACAATCGCCGTCTTCAATAACATGATCCACAACGTCGGCACCGGCCCGCCCCCGCCGGATGGTGGATCCAGCTACGCGTGCATAAGTTCACCCGGCATCGTCAATCGTGGCAACCCCGGGTCAGGCACGGTCGACATTTTTAATAACACGCTGGTTGACTGCGGCTCACAAGGAGGACCCACCGCGGGGGCGTTGAACGTAGGAAGCAATTCTCCTGCCGTGGAGTTGACAAGCAATTGGATCGATCAGTGCGGCGGACATCCGTATTTCACGGCCGGGTCCGATGTCACCCGCATTTCTGGACTCGATAATGTGTGGCACGGCAGTGGCTTGGGAACACAACAAGCGCCGCTCAAGAATTTAGCGGTCGCCCGGCCAGCACACATCTCGCCATCTGACTGCGGCCCCGTTCGTGGGCCTGCGGCCGAACATTGTCGAATCGACCACGACATCAATGGTGCGCTCAGGCATATGGGGGGCACGTGTTCGGTGGGAGCTGTCGAATAGGCGTATCATTTCGATCCCTGCCCGACCATCACCACCTTTAACGTCTCAAATGCGATCGCAAGATCGAGCCATATGGAAAGATTTTTGACGTAGAAAAGGTCAAACTCGAGTTTGCGCTTCGATTCCTCAATGGAAGCGCCGTACATATAGCGAACCTGAGCCCAGCCCGTCAGTCCCGGAGGGATGCAATGCCGCTGGTGATAAAAGGGAATCTCGTTTGCAAGCAAATCGCAGAAATAGGGCTGTTCGGGGCGCGGACCCACGAGACTCATATCTCCTTTTAGGATATTGAGCAACTGTGGGAGCTCATCGAAGCGGAACTTCCGCATGATCTTGCCCAACCGAGTAATCCTCTTATCCTGGTTGGCTGTCCACTGCGGAGTCACGTTCGCCGGCGCGGGAAGCATGGTCCGAAATTTGAAGATGCAAAACACCCGACCGTGCAGTCCCACCCGGTCCTGCCTGTACAACAACGGGCCCTTGTTCTCGAGGATCATTGCCAGCGCAAGCAGGACCAGCACTGGCAGCATCGCAAACAGCAGCAATCCTGCGATCACTACGTCGAAGCAGCGTTTGATTATGAGCTTGCGTTGGCTGTTGGCAAATCCGCTTGAAAAGACAAACCATGCCGGATCAACTTCATCCAGTTGAACCCGTCCCGTGGCCTGCTCGAAAAATTGAGCAGCGCTCTCCACGAGAATGCCCTGCATCTTTAGATGGATCAAGTGGTGGAGCGCCTCGGGGCTGAGTCCGGCATCTCCGGAGACAATGATTCGGTCTGGCCGCTCGCTTGAAGCGAGCCGGCACACCGTGTCCGAGCGGAAGGTGCCCACGACTTCCAGGTTCCATTCCGGGTATCGTGCCAGGTCCGCGCGGAGCGATGCGCTACTGGAATCTGGGCCAACTAACACCACCTTTGAGGAGCGCGCAGGCAGAGCAATACCGCGGGTAAGCACGAGTACCCCCATTGAGGCGAAGGGCAGACCCAGCAATGCATCCCTTCCTGGGCTTAAGTCCGGCGCCGCCCAAAACACGATGGCGAGCACCAGCATCACTAAGCCAATGGCCCCCAGCATCCTCCACAACTGCTCCCGAACGCTTCGGGCAATCTGCGGGTTGTAGAGCTCGGCGTAATAGAACACAGCCTGGCAGAACAGGCCTATTGCCATCAGGCGGATAAGCGTATCGCTAAACTGGGTCGCCGGCAAGCCGCTCAAGGACGAGTGGAGACTCAGCAACCACGGCACGCCTATAACCAGAAGGACGATGTTTGCCCCTAGCAATGATGCAGCTTTGGGGGGAAGTGCCTTACCACAAACATGCATGATATTCGTCCTTACAATCGGGCTGACTGCCTCAAATGGATCGAGAGCGCCTTCTCTATCTTTTCCGCGACGTAATAAACATCTTCCTCAGTCATCTCCGGAAACATCGGCAAGGAAAGCACTTCGGTGGCTGCGCGCTCGGACACCGGCAACTGTCCTTGCCGGTAACCCAAATGCTCATACATCGGCTGCATGTGAAGCGGAATAGGATAATAGACCACGGTTTCAATGCCCCATTCCCGCAACGCTGCCTGAATCGCAGCTCGTTGACAATGCCGAATCGTGAATTGGTGATACACGTGATACGCGTCAGGCGGATCCGAAGGCAATATAATCTCGTCGATGTGGGCCAGAGCCACACGGTACTGATCCGCGATGCGCCGTCGTTCGACATTCCATCGCTCCAGGTGAGGCAGCTTGACCCGCAGCATTGCAGCTTGCAGTTCATCCAGCCGGCTGTTCATTCCTTGTTCATCGTGACGGTATTTCCTGTCGCTGCCGTGGGCACGGAGCTTCCTCAGACTCGCCGCCGAACGTTGATCGTGAGCGGTGACCATTCCGCCGTCCCCATAGCCGCCCAGATTCTTCGTTGGGAAAAAGCTGATACATCCATAATCGCCTCGGCTGCCGACGGGTTCGCCCTCATACCTCGCTCCAAGCGCCTGTGCGCAATCCTCGATGACCACAACGTTATGGCGAACGCCGAGATCCAGGACAGCACGCATATTGGCTGGACGGCCATACAGGTGCACCGGGATAATCGCGCGGGTCCGGCTGGTGACCAGGCTCGCGGCATGATCGACATCCATATTAAGAGTTGTCGGTTCGACGTCCGCAAAAATTGGAGTAGCGCCGAGGATGCTGACGGCGTCCGCTGTTGCCACAAAGGTGAATGCGGGGACGATGACCTCATTGCCAGCTTGGATTCCCGCTGCGCGTAAGGCCAGGATCAGCGCGTCCGTTCCGGAGGCCACGCCGACCGCGTAAGATGACTGGCACAAGTCCGCAATTTCACGTTCTAGCGCGGCAACATTCGGGCCTAAGATGTAATGTGCGTTCTCCAGCACATCCGAGACGGCCGCAAGGATGTCGTCCCGCAAACCGTTGTATTGGGCTCTTAAATCTACGATCGGCAACTTACGAGTGATTTCAGGGATCATAATTCTCAATCGTGTCCTCTCTGGTCTTTGCAGATGCCTGGGGATATTCGATTGGACGAGCGTCTCAGGCTCGGCATACCAGCCTGCTGAAGTTTGTAGAGAAGTGACCGATAGCACATATTGAGTTCTTTCGCTGTTTTGCGCCGATTCCAGTGATTGGCTTCCAGATGGTTCAGGATTAGTGCGCGCTCCGCCGCCCGGACCAGTTCCTTTGCAACGTCCTTCATGCGAACCGTTTGCCCGGGACCTTCATTTGATCTGTGTATCCCTAGAAGTTGACGGTTCAACTCTGATCCCATCGCGTCATGAACGCCAAAGACCATCGCCCGAATAATCCAGTTCTCGAACTCGCGTATGTTGCCGGGCCATCGCCATTGCGATATGAGATGAACCGTAACTTCGCTCAAGATCGGCGCTCGCATCGAGTGCTTCCTGTTCAGCTTTTCCATGAAATGCTGGGCGAGTTGCGGAATGTCCTCTCGGCGCTCCCGCAATGGCGAAAGCCGCACGCAGATGACATCGATGCGATAAAAGAGGTCGGATCTGAATTTCCCTTCGGTGACTGCCTGTTCGAGATCGCAGTTTGTCGCGCAGATGACACGAATCTTCGCGCGCCTGTCTTCCTCCGAGCCGATGCGCGCATAGCGGCCGTCCTGCAGGAGATGCAGCATCTTTGTTTGCAGCGAGGCATCCATGTCACCGATTTCATCCAGGAAAAGCGTTCCACCGCTTGCTACTTCAACGAGGCCGGGCTTGCTCTCATGGGCGCCGGTGAACGCACCTTTTTCGTAGCCAAGCAATTCACTTTCCAGCAGGTGAACGGGGATGGCGGCGCAGTTGACCTTTACGAAGGGAGCATCTCTCAACCGGGAACGGCAGTGCACGTAGCGTGCGATCAGTTCCTTTCCAGTTCCAGTCTCCCCACGGATGAGTATCGGCAGTTCTGTGTCACAGGTGCGTGCAATGGTGTTGAGAGCTTCGTGCATTGCCGCCGTTCTGCCAAAGAGAATCTCCTCCCGAGGAAGAGTCGAGGCATCAATGCGAAAGGTCTGAGGCGAAGAGGAAGGATCTCTCACGTGGTGCTCTCCGCATGATCACGTGCATGAAGAGGACCAAACCGGATAGCGTGGTTGTTAGCTGGGAGTTACTCAAATCCTTAGAGATGTGGAACGCCTCGGCCGCCAGATAAGGACGACTGTGCACAAGATTGCACTCACTTTGTCGGCCGGTTTGCACATTTCGTAAACAGAAGCGCCGTACGATCCCAGTCAGCGGGCGGGGCAAAGAATCGCCCCGCCGCAAGCGCTTTCAGACTTGCGCTACCCAACGTGCCGTTGGGGGTAAGGACTCAATTGATATTGCTGAATCTTGTAAAGCAGCGATCGATAGCTAATATTCAGGGTTCGTGCGGCATTACGGCGATTCCAACCGCATGCAAGCAGGGTCTCCTCGATCATGCGCGTCTCCGTGCGACGCTTCACATCTTGAACAAGAGAGCGCATTGGTTGGGCGTGCTGTATGGGATGCAAATTGATTGGCTGGCATTTCACTGAAGCTTGCTTCTCGATTTTGATCTCCAATTCGCGAATGGCCGCAGGTTCATCCTGCATGATCATGGTTCGGGTGATGAAGTTGCGAAGCTCGCGCAAGTTTCCAGGCCAGTCATACAGTGGAAGAAGACTCATTAGGTCCGTCGAAAAAAGCGTGAAATCCGCAGGCTTCATTGACGGCGGAGTGCGCCAAATCATTTCGCTCACCAAAAAAGAGATTTCCTCTGTTCGCTCTCTCAAGGGCGGCACGGTAATGGTGAAAGCGTTAAGACGATAATAGAGATCTTCGCGGAATGTTTTGTTGGCGAGCGCCCGCTCTATCGAGATGTTCGTGGCCGCAAGGACATGTATGTCGACCTTCGTGGGCTGCCGCCCTCCCAACCGCGTGAACTGGCCGTCTTGCAGAACATGGAGAAGCTTTGCCTGCATCGGCGAGCTGATTTCCCCTATTTCGTCTAGAAGAATCGTACCGCCACTTGCTTGCTCAAACCTACCCGGCCTGTCGCTGATTGCCCCGGTGAATGCACCCTTCGCGTGCCCAAACAACTCGCTCTCCAGCAAATCCATCGGAAGCGCCGCACAATTTACATTGACAAACTTTCCTTCCGCTCGCGGGGAGTGCTTGTGTAGAAGGTGGGCAATAACTTCCTTACCCGTACCACTTTCGCCGAGAATCAAAACGGAGACATCGATTCCTTCGAGCAGCTTTACCTGTCGGTAGATCTCTAACATGGCGGGAGACAGTGCAAGAAAGTACCTGTTGTCGCCCAAGTCGTCTATGACTAACTGCTGCGGCTGCCGCCCATCTGATCGGAGATGTGCCTCATTTACGTTCCGCCTTGAACCCTCATCGATACCAAATACCTTGCCGACATGCAGGGAACAAGTTATTCGCTCGAGAATTTTTTCGATATCTCTCCGCAGGAGGGGCTTGGTAAGGTACTCAGCTGAGGGAAATGCCCGAGCTATCGGACTACCATAGCGCTCCCCCGGCTTCACCAGGAAGCACAGGCTCGACTCCGGAATGCGCTGGCTCAATTGATTGCGGAGTTCCTCAGTCGTAGCTTCTAATTCCAAAAACACCAGGTGTGGCCTGCTATGGTTCGCCAAGGCAACCAGCAGATCTGCGCTGGTCGGAAACGTTTGCAGATGATGACCCTCCTCCGTCACTGCGACTCGGGTCATGTTTTGAATTGCTGGATCTGGGGTTAATGCAAATACAAGTAAATCAATCATTTGGTTACGCCTTTACTGCAAAGGTGGGCAGCGAACCGGGTATTCACCGTGTCCGCCACATTAGGGAGAGATGGTCGTCAGGTCCTACAGAACCGGATTATGCGCCTCACAAACCGCTAGAGCGTCCTACGAGGGTTATCCGAAAGAGCCACGGAGGAGCAAAGCCGATCACTTTGATTCGGCCGAACTAATCTCAATAA
The DNA here is from genome assembly GCA_963737665.1 of uncultured Acidobacteriaceae bacterium. GTDB lineage: Bacteria > Acidobacteriota > Terriglobia > Terriglobales > Acidobacteriaceae > Telmatobacter. Next base: position 138,644 of record CAVTTW010000003.1, on the reverse strand, counting down.
AGAGGAAAGGTAAACCAGGAAGCATGGCCCGCACAACATAGGTTTAGCGGGTGAAACCGACTATACTGCGGTCGCGGTTGGCGGTGTGGTCTGTTTTGCTCACATTGAAAGATTCCCCCCAGCTACTCGCTTGCCAGCCGCCGGTACTGTTCCTCAGTGAGTTCGAGCCAGACCCCTGCCATGTCACCCACAAGGACTAGCAGGAAATGCGGAAATGGTGAAATGTGGGGTGCAACAGGTTGAGGTCGTCCTCCGGGCATTGGCGCTGTTGTAACTGCTGAGCATGCCAGCGCACCCGAGATCGCCAGGGTGGTGCAGCTGACGCCACAGGCCATCCGGCGATTTGGGCATCGCTAACGGCAGGTCGCCCTCGATGCCGCTCTTGTATGAGAAAAAGCGCCTCGGCGCGGCAGAAAGCCTCGTTACCGGTCAGAAGCAGCGCATCATAGCCATGATATGCGCCGAACCGCCGGAGGGTCAGGCACGTTGGACCGTGCGACGGGTCGCCGGATTGTCTGAATGTAAGTCTCGAGGAGGAGCGCGAGGTGTTACAAAGGCTGAACTCAGCGCCACGTTCATTCATAGAACAACCTCGGAAGCTCCTCAGAGAGGATATGTATTTACGCCGAGCATCTCTCTGTAAACCGCTTCAGTCGCTCCAGATTTTTCACGTACCGCATCGCGCCGCGTTGCTGCACTTGCTCGCCAACCGATACGTACCTTTGGGACTGATCCTCCTTTGCCCTGTGAGCGTCAATATTCTTGGCTTTCACATTTTCATCGGCCGCGCCCCGACGGGCCTCTCATCCACTGGTGCGAAGAAGCCAGCGGCCGTGTGCATGAGTATGCCTACGGCAAAGATCTTGTTCAAGGTCCAAAAGTCGATATCGTGATCGTCCCGCTAAAGTTCCCGATCATCGTGAACTGGTGCTGGCAGCCCTTACCGCAGGCAAACATATCTAATGCGAATGACCCCCTGGGCGGAGTCTTGCCGAGACCGAAGAGTTAGCGAAGGCCGCGGATGCGGCAAAGCGTCACGTCGCCATTGGTTTACAGGCACGGCTCAACCCTGCGCTGCTGCGAGCCCGAGAACTCGTGGGCTCCGGAGCAATTGGTCGCCCGCTTAGACTAGCGCACGCGTCCTATCGACGACCGTGGCACTTGGGCCCAAAGTAGAAGCTGCGATTGGGTTTGCGGAAGACGCTCTTAAAGGCGTGACACTGGTGACTATCCAAGGCGCGCACACGATCGGTTTCGCAATCGCACTGTTAGCCCCACGGGCGGATTTTGCAGCGATGACTGGACAAAATTTCCTTCGATTGAAGTCGGCGATGCTCCGGTACAGCAACTTCGATCAACGCCAGACCATATGCTTATCCAGGCTCGCGGCAAGGGCGACATGCCCGAAACAGTTGAAGTGGCGGGTGGTCGTCCGCCTGAAGCAGTGCCGTTTCGCGTAGAGGTGAACGGCGAGAGTGGCGACTCGGTGCTCGAGGGACGAGCAATGCGAGCCGCTCAACCCGCCGGCGTGTCTCTGCATGCTGAAGCCCCTCCAGCACTTTTCCCGCACGTCCGGCAAGCAGATCCATATTGCGCGGATATTCCGACATTCGATTTGATCCGCGGGACATTGGGGTGAGATCCGCATCTCCCGCCGGAACCGGTTTCTGGCCATGCGATCTCGGTGCGGATCTTCCTTTCGCCAGATGGCTCGGCGCAAAGCAACGCAGGTGCGAAGGCAAGACGGAGAATCGAAGGCTAGGTAAGACCCGGCAACGGCTGGGTTGAAGTCGTCGATCAAGATGGGGACTCAAGGACGCGCGGTGCCGCCATAAAGCAGCAGATTCCTAATCAGCAGGTCATGGGTTCGAGTCAGATCGTTGGCTCCATGCATACTTTCGCTGAAATTGCCCAATCTCATTCGTAAAGCGCAGATCTCGCAACGGATCGATTCGGTCGAGCCGATCAACTGAATCGGCTTTCGAGCAGCTTACGAGGTCCGGCTCAGGATGAAACGGACGACTCGAATCAAAGGGGGGCGATGACAAACAACCTGCTTTGAGAATCTTGCGTCAATCTCAGTTGACTAGAAGTTACGTTCACCATGTAGGCGCTAGGCGGACCGATGAAGACCAAGAGGCGTGAGTTAACCGACGCCATGGCAGTCCCTATGGTGCTCGACATAAGGGACGCTACTTCGAGCTATGAGAGATGGATGAGGCTATGCACCACCATAGTGCCCTCGGACCTTCGTCTGAAGCACAAACAGATGAGGGAAAGTCCCTTTCAATTCCTCAGGGGTACCTTCTATCGGTGGGCTCAATTGTGGCCGTCAGGCTGTGCAGACTTGTGTGACGCGCCCTCGGTCCTCGCAGTGGGCGATCTCCACGTGAACAGCTTCGGGACGTGGCGTGACGCGGAAGGCCGCCTATGCTGGGGCGTGGATGACTTCGACGAATCTTACAGATTGCCCTATACAAATGACCTTGTACGCCTGGCCGCGAGCATGAAAATTGTCATAGATGCCGAGGGGTTGGCCGTCAAATTGAAAGAGGGATGCGAACTGATTCTGGAAGGATACGCGAAGTCACTCAAAGCAGGCGGCCATCCGCTGGTTCTTGCGGAAGAGGAACAAAACCTGGAGAGATTAGGGGTGGACAGTTTCAAGCCTCCACCTGACTTTTGGGGCAAGCTGAACAGATTGCCAGTTATCCGTGAGCCACTGAAGCCAGAAATCAAGCGGGTACTCGAGAAGACTTTGCCCGACCCGAAGATGGAATACAAAGTTGTTAGGCGAGAAGCTGGACTGGGTAGCTTGGGGCAGCAACGGTTTGTGGCGATCGGTGTCTGGCAGGGCGGTTGTGTGGCCAGGGAGGCGAAAGCCATGGTCCCCTCCGCCTGCGCGTGGCTGAATGGAAAGGTCGGCCGAATTCAGTCTCGTTACCAGGATGCGATCGCATCGGCGGTCCGTTCCCACGACCCATACCAAGTGATTGAAGGGGCGTGGTTGATCCGCCGCTTGTCCCCGGAGTCGAACCCGATCGATATCCAGACTCTCCCCAAACGTCGGGATGAAACTAAGATTTTGTACGCAATGGGTGCGGAAGCAGCGAATGTCCACCTGGGAACCAAGCGTCAGGTGAACGCCATCTTGCGAGACATGAATAAGAGGAAGGGCCGATGGCTGCGCGAGGCTGCAGTTCGGATGGCTGAAGTTGTGGAAACGGATTGGAAGGCTTATCGGAAGTCCTGAGCGGCTTGGAGCGCGAACGCACATCATTAGCCAAGTCGGACGGCTCAGCGCAAGTCGGACGGAAGGCTTTTGAAGGGGCAAACGGTGGAGATCCTTCTTCGCTTCTTGATTGGCGGCTCGGTCGTCACCATCTTTTCAATATTGGGTGACCTATTCAAACCCAAGAGCTTTGCCGGAGTTTTCGCCGCAGCGCCAACGATTGCGTGGGCGACCATGGTGCTCACCTTACCAAGCATGGTGCGCCATCACGTCTCTGATCAGAATCGAAGGAGGGGGACTCGAACGAGCATCTGCATTTTACTCTTTTCGAGAACTAAACCTATTCATCCTAGCGACCTCCTTCGTCAGGTCCGCTACCAAGAGCTTATGTCGGAGTCATCCGGACTGCCTTTGCAGGAGATCTTCGATAGTTAGCAATCAGCCCGCGGCCACAGAGCTTCGAGCACGTTCGGGCCGGGTGGCCGCAGTGCAGGCAGGCTGTCTTCTGAGAGCTGCGCCAGCCAGAACCTCCCCACCTCCCCTCCGACGCGCGCATCCAGAAAGAAGTTCGCCATGAACGAGGTCAGTTGGCCAGGACTGCCCCTAGTTGGTTCGTGTGGGTAGAGTGTCCGGAAACGGCGTCCGTTGGCAAGCTGGTTTAAGTCGCTTTTTCCCCGGCGGTCCGAGCAACTTTTGCCGTATCGGCCAACACGATCTGCCATCTAGCCATCCAAACGTTGTCGCTACTACGCCGGCGTTTCGCCCATGTTATCGTTCGCGACGTTGCAAACTAACCCTGTGTTTCGGCGAACCAGCGCCTGGCTGGCGATCCTGCTCTTCGCGTCCATGTTGGGAAGCTGCAGGAAAGCGACGCAAAGCGTTCAGCCGCCCGCCGGTGACGGGGGACAGCTGCGGCCTTATGCGGGTCAGCTTTAAGCCGACGACGGCCAGTGGGTGCGTGCGACCAAGGATTACGCGAATACCCGCTACAGTACTTTAGAGCAAATCAACACAGGCAATGTGGCCTCTCTCAAGGTGGCGTGGACGTTTGACACTGGTGTTGCGCGGGGGCAGGAAGCCGCGCCAATCGTCGCCAACAATACGATGTACGTCGTGGCGCCATGGCCGAACACGCTTTTTGCCCTGGACCTGACCAAACCCGGCGGCCCTCTGAAGTGGAAGTTCGAGCCGAACCCGTCGCCTGCGGCAAAGGGCGAAGCCTGCTGCGACTGGGTGAATCGTGGGGCGGTGTTTGACTCGGGAAAGATCTTCTACAACACCCTCGATGGTTATACGGTGGCCGTGGACGCGAACACGGGTCAGCTCGCCTGGCGTACCCACCTTGCCGACATCAGCAAAGGTGAAACCATGACCATGGCGCCCACTGCCGTTCACGGCAAAGTGCTGGTGGGCGACAGCGGAGGGGAGTTCGGTGTCCGTGGCTGGCTGGCGGCTTTGGATGCGCGGAGCGGCAAGCTCCTGTGGCAGGCATATAACGCGGGCCCGGATACAGATGTCCTGATCGGCGACAAATTCAAGCCGTTCTACGCCAGCGATAAGGGGACGGACCTGGGCGTAAAAACGTGGCCGCCGGATGCATGGCGCGTAGGCGGCGGAACGGTCTGGGGGTTTGTCGCCTATGATCCCGCCAGCAACCTTATCTATTACGGAACGGCGAATCCCGGGCCATGGAACGCAGATGCAAGGCCGGGCGATAACAAGTGGACGGGCGGGCTTTGGGCCCGCGATCCCGATACTGGGCAGGCGGTATGGTTCTACCAGATGGCTCCTCATGACCTGTTTGACTGGGATGGCATCAACGAGGACATCGTGCTCGACCTTCCCTGGCAGGGCTCCACGCGCAAGGTACTAGTGCGCCCCGACCGGGACGGGTACATCTACATCATTGATCGGCTGACAGGACAGGTGCTGTCCGCGACGCCTTATGTCTATACCACCACCACAAAGGGCGTCGATTTGACGACGGGACAGCTGATCCACGTGGATGAGAAGAAGCCCGAAGTCGGCAAGGAAACCGTGAACATCTGCCCCATGGCGCCCGGTTCGAAGGACTGGCAGCCATCGTCGTTCTCTCCTCGCACCGGGCTCGTTTATGTTCCCCACGAGAACATGTGCATGGACGAACAGTACAACGAGGCCAACTACATCGCGGGCACACCCTACATCGGTGCGACGGTGCGTTATTACGCGGGCCCGGGCGGCAATATGGGCGAGATCATGGCTTGGGATCCCATCAGTGGCAAGAAGGTGTGGACCATCCCCGATAAGTATCCAACTTGGAGTGGGACCGTAGCCACAGCCGGTGATCTTGTGTTCTTTGGAACTCTGGACGGCTGGTTCAAGGCCGCCGACGCGCGTACAGGCAAGATCCTCTGGCAGTTCAAGACCGGCTCCGGCATTATCGGTCAGCCGATCACCTATCGTGGCCCGGACGGGAAGCAGTATGTCGCCATCCTTTCCGGCGTGGGCGGGTGGCCGGGCGCCATTGTCTCCGCCAATCTCGACACTCGCGACGACTCGGCGGCCAATGGTTGGGGCAGCGCTTTGCGCGACCTGAAAAATGTCACGCAGGCGGGAGGGACGCTCTATGTCTTTGCGCTTCCTTAAACTTCTGGCTGCGCTATCGCTCGCGCTTGCCTCTTTGTCCGCCGGGGCAGTCGCTCCGCTACGCATCTGTGCTGACCCGGACAATCTTCCATTCTCCAATCGCGCCGGTTCGGGCTTTGATGATCGCATCATCAACCTGGTCGCGCATGACATTCATCGTGAACCTGTGTTCGTCTGGGCACGTTCGCGGCGTGGCTTCCTTCGGGAGCAGTTCAACAAGAATGCCTGCGACGTACTGCTGGGCGTGCCCACCGGCGTACGGGGCGTCTCCGTCACAGATCCGTACTACACATCAAGCTACGCCTTCGTAACGCCGGCGTGGCAAGATCTGCGAATCGCTTCATTCACGGACGATCGTCTGAAGGATAAACGGATCGGCCTACAAATTCTGGAAGAGGATCTCTCTCCGCCCTCTTTTCCGCTTATCCGTTCCGGCCATGCGACACAGATCGTTGGCTTCGAATCTTTCGGGAAGCGCGAGGGCGATGCGGTGAGGGCCGTGGCGGATGGCCGTGTGGGTGTTGCTATCGTCTGGGGACCGGTCGCCGGCTACTTCGCACGGCGCAGTCCGGTGCGGCTGGCGGTCACGCCCGTGTCCCGCGCCTACAGCTTCTCGGGTGTTCCATTTACCTATTCGCTAGGTTTTGGGCTACACAAGCAGGCCCGGGTGCTTCTGCAGCAGATGAACGATTCCATTCGCAGGCTGCAGCCGAAGATCAATCAGATCCTCGCCGCGTTCGCCATCCCAACCGTAAACGTCGCGAAGGAGGTCCGATGAAGCGCCCGCCGTTCTTGTGCACAGTTTCGGCCATGTTGCTGCTGTTCATTGGCTGCAAGCGCGAGCAACGTGTCTTCGATCCGGGTTCCGCCGGCGACCAGGTAGCGGATGGGACTTCGCTGAACGAGGTTCACGCCGGGGGATCTGCACCCATGCCGGACATCAGCAAATATGAGAGCAGTGCCTATGCTGTGGCCGAAGGCAAACGCCTTTATAGCGCTTACAACTGCGTCGGCTGCCACGCACAAGGAGGAGGCGCGATCGGGCCCGCACTCATGGACTCGGTCTGGATCTATGGCAGCCATCCGCAGCAGATCTACTCCGACATTGTGCAGGGACGTCCTAATGGTATGCCAAGCTTCGGCGGCAAGCTTCCCGATTACCAGGTTTGGGAACTCGTCGCGTACGTACGCTCGATGAGCGGCCAACTTCCCAGTGACATCGCTCCGTCGCGCTCGGACCAGATGCCCGTTGCCAAGGCTGAACAGGCGCGCCAGAAAGAACACCCGTCCGATGAGAATCCGCAGCCCATTCAGAAGGCAAAGCCATGATCCTGATCGAGGCCGTTCCCGGCTTTCCCTCTAACCAGACGTCGCTCAACCCGGCCGGACCGGCGGCGGCGCACATTGAGCACACATTCGCGCTGATCTTCTGTATTACTGGAACGGTATACCTCCTCACCATCGCCGCGCTCGTCTACTTCGTATGGCGCCGGCGGCACGTGCTGAACGCTATGCCTGAACCTCAGCCCACCGCGGAACAAGGCGATCGTTTGGCCACTCGGGCAGTCGCCGCGGCCATGACTCTCACCGTGCTCCTGCTCTTCGTCATGCTGATCAGCAGCTTGATCACCAGCCGCAGGCTCGGCAGGATGAACGAACAGCAGGCTCTTACCATCGACGTCTACGGTCATCAATGGTGGTGGGAGGTGCAGTATCCCAATGAAACCGAGCCCTACCGCATGGTGACCACCGCCAATGAGATCCACGTCCCGGTCGGCACACCCATCCGGATTCACGGCACATCACGCGACGTGATACACAGCTTCTGGGCACCCAATATTCAGGGCAAGCGCGATCTCATGCCCGGCTACAATACCGACGTCCTCATGCAGGTGGATAAGGCGGGCCGCTGGCGCGGTCAATGCGCCGAGTACTGCGGCATACAGCATGCGCACATGTCTTTCTTCATGGTTGCCGAACCGCAAAAGGATTTTGACAACTGGATGACAGCCCAGGCTCGAAGCTCCGTCACTCCCGCGACCGCCCAGACCGTGCATGGCCAGCAGGTGTTCCTCACTCACGCTTGCGTTCTGTGTCACACCATTCGCGGGACACCGGCCGGCTCACGGGTAGGGCCCGATCTGACGCACCTTGCCAGCCGGTCCACGATCGCTGCAGGCATGCTGCCGAACACCATTGGGAATCTGGGCGGCTGGATCCTGAACCCACAGGCGCTCAAGCCCGGCAGCCGCATGCCGCCCAACCAGATTTCCGGGCCGGACCTGCAGGACTTGCTCGCCTACCTGGAGACCTTGCGATGATGCCAACTGCGCTTCAAACCCAGGAACTGACCGACGCCGAACGCAAAAAGGCTGCGCAGTTGGAGTTCGTCTGGCGGGAACCGGCCGGCTTTCTTGGATGGTTCAAGGCCGTGCACCACACCACGATCGGCATCCGCTATGTCGTGACCGCGTTCTGCTTTTTCCTCATCGCCGGTCTCCTCGCCGGCGCCATGCGGCTGCAACTCGCATTTCCGGAGGCGCACTTTCTATCCGCGGACAAATACAATCAGTTTTTCACCATGCATGGCAGCACGATGATGTTTTTATTCGCCGTGCCCATGATGTTTGAAGCGCTCAGCGTCTACCTGGTGCCGTTGATGGTCGGCACTCGCAACATCGCGTTTCCCCGTCTGAATGCGTACAGCTATTACCTCTATCTGTTCGGCGGCATCATGTTCTACATCGCCTTTCTCTGCAACACCGGGGCGGACAACGGCTGGTTCTCCTATGTTCCCCTGGCTGGTCCGGACTTCTCACCCGGCAAGCGCGCAGACTTCTGGGCGCAGCTCATCACCTTCACCGAAGTCTCCGGCCTCGCCGTCGCCGTTGAGGTCCTTGTCACCGTCTTCAAACTACGCGCCCCGGGAATGTCGCTCAACCGCATCCCGCTCTTCGTGTGGGGACAGGCGATCGTTGCGTTCATGGTCCTCTTCTCCCTGCCCGCCATCATGCTCTCAAGTACCATGTTGCTGCTCGACCGGACGGGAGGAACGCAGTTCTTCAACCCCGCTGTTGGCGGGGACGTTCTTCTCTACCAGCACCTGTTCTGGTGGTTTGGACACCCTGAGGTTTACCTCATTTTCCTTCCGGGCACAGCCGTCGTGTCCACCATCGTGGCCACCTTCAGCCGCCGCCACGTTTTCGGATATCTCGTCCTGGTACTCGCCCTCGTATCGACTGGATTTCTGGCGTTCGGGCTCTGGGTGCATCACATGTTCGCTACCGGCATTCCGCAGATTGCCGAGAGCTACTTCACCGCCGCCAGCATGATGATCGCCATCCCGGCCGGCGCGCAGATCTTCTGCTGGATTGCCACTATGGCCACGGGCAAGAGTCGTGCTGAAGACACCGATGTGGTGGGTGCTTGGCTTCTTCTTTGTCTTCATCATGGGCGGCATGACCGGTATCTTCGTCGCGTCCGTTCCGGTCGATCTCCAGGTACACGATACCTACTTCGTCGTCGCGCACTTCCATTACGTGCTCATCGGCGGCGCGGTCTTCCCGCTCTTCGGCGCCATGACGTACTGGTTCCCCAAAGTCACCGGCCGAATGCTCAGCGAGAAGCTTGGCCAGATCAGCTTCTGGCTGTTCTTCGTCGGCTTCAATGTCACGTTCTTCCCCATGCACCTGGTGGGCCTGCGTGGAATGCCGCGGCGCGTCTACACCTATCCCGCCAACATGGGATGGACGTTGCTGAACCAGATCGAGTCGCTCGGCTACATCTTCCTCTTCATCTCGGTCCTGCTGTTTATGGGTAACGTATACCGTTCTCTTCGTCGCGGCGCCGCTTCAGGCTCGAACCCATGGCTCGCGGGCACCCTGGAGTGGGCCACGTCGTCACCGCCCCCGAAGTACAACTTCCTGCATCTGCCCACCGTGAACGGCCGCGAAGCCCTCTGGGACGCGGCACCAAATCAGCCTGTCGTTGTGGGTCTCGATGAAGACGCGCGCACCGTTCTCACTACCCGTACCCTCGATGCCGAGCCCGAGGGCAAGGATGAATTCCCCGGTCCCAGCATCTGGCCATTCCTTGCCGCGGTGGCAACCTCCGCGGCCTTCGTCGCGAGCATCTTCACCCCGTGGGGCATCACGTTCGGCGCGATTCCGATTGCCATCACGATGATCGGCTGGTTCTGGCCGGACAAGCAGGCAGCCCAACGCCGGCGCACGAGGGAGATATGGCAGACCGACTAGAGCCCGCAGTCCTCGATGTTTCGAAGCTGCCGACGGTCCTCTTCGGGACGAAGAGCCTTACGTGGTGCGGCATCATCGGCATGATGGCCATCGAAGGCATGGTCTTCGTGCTTATGATCGCCTCGTACTTCTACCTGCACTCCCGGTCCGTCGAGTGGCCGCCGCACGAAAATCCTCCCGCGCTCTTCTGGGGAACACTTAACCTCGCCGTCTTTATCGTCAGCGTCATCCCCAATGAGTGGTATCGCCGTCGGGCCCGTAAAGGCGACAAGCGCGCCATGCAGATCGGGCTGGTGACACTCTCGCTATTCGGCATCGCCAACCTCGTCATTCGCTATTTTGAGCTGCGTCATCTCAACTGCGACTGGAGCCTCGATGCCTACGGCTCCGCTGTCTGGATGCTGATGGGCCTTCATGTCACGCATCTGCTTACCGACCTCGTCGACACCATCGTCCTCACAGTCCTCTTCTTCACGTCTCTGGTCGAAGGCAAGCGATTCATGGACGCCTCTGAGAACGCGGACTACTGGTACTTCGTTGTCGTTTCCTGGATTCCGATCTATCTCGTCATCTACTGGGCGCCGAGGTGGCTGCATGCATGAGATCCGCCTCAACCATCCCACGACAGAAGCTGGATCGCAGGCTTCTGCTCAGCCTCGCGCTTCCACCACTGGCAGCCGGGATCAACACCATCGTCGGCTACACCGTCGCGCATTGGATCACGATCATCGCCCATAAGCGAACCGGCTATCTCGTCTCCGCAAGCTGCTTCGCTGTATGTGCCATAGCTGCAGGGCTCGCCTGGGACGCCCGGCGAAAGCTAACCCACCCCGACGATACCCAGCCCGAGGACGGGCGCCGGCTGTTCATGGCGAACCTCTCGCTTCTGCTGACCGCCTGTGCGCGCTCGTCGTTCTCGCGGGCACCCTCGTCCTCATCATCCTGCGGCCAAACGACTGATGCTCCCCAACAATCCCCATCTCGCCGCCCTGCTCATCGCCTCCACGGCCGGGTCATTTTCCTCCGTGCCCTGGAGCTGGGAACCCTCCATCGTGCTCCCCCTCGCCATCCTTCTCGCTGTGTACACTGCCGGACTCTTTCGGCGTGGCAACATCGAAGCGTTGCGCTGGCGCCACGCCAGCTTCTATGTCGGTTGGCTCACGCTCGCACTTGCACTCGTTTCGCCCATCCACGAGCTTGGCGAGCAGCTCTTCAGCGCGCACATGCTGCAGCACGAAATCCTGATCCTGGTCTCGGCGCCCCTCATCTCCGCCTCCCATCCCGGAGCCACCATGCTCTGGGCCTTCGCCCCGCGGCATCGCGTCAATCTCGGCGGCTGGGTGCATGCGATCGAACTCAGCGCCCCCGTCGCCTTCCTCACGCGTCCCCTCGCCGCATGGCTGCTCGAGGCCTTCGCTCTGTGGATCTGGCACATCCCCGCCCTCTACCAGGCCACCCTATCTTCTGACTGGATCCACGCCGCGCAGCACCTCAGCTTTTTCTTCACCGCGGTGATCTTTTGGTCCGCGCTCTATGGCGTCGGCCGTTCCGCCATGAGCTATGGCGCAGCCACCTTCTATGTGTTTGGGACCGCCGCGCATTGCAGCGCGCTCGGGGCCCTGCTCACCTTCTCGGCCGTCCTCTGGTATCCCGCCTACCAGCTGACCACCCAAGCCTGGGGCCTTACACCGCTGCAGGATCAACAACTCGGCGGCGTCATCATGTGGGTCCCCTCGGGCATCGTCTTCATTGTGATCGGCCTCGCTCTGTTCACGAAATGGCTCCGCGAGTCGGAGCACCGGCTCGCCCACACTTCGCTCCACGCCGTTCTCAATACCGCGAAAGGAGATCGTTCATGAGGTTAGCCTGCTCGATCGGGGTGATCGGGGTTGCCATCATGTGCGCCGGATGCTCGCAGTCCACCACCCCCCAGCGGTATGCCAGCTCTGCACCACTCGACGCGCCCGACCTGATGATTCAGTACGGCTGCCCCACTTGCCACGTGATCCCACGTGTGCCCGGCGCAGTGGGAAAGGTCGGCCCTTCGCTTGAAGGGCTCGATCAGCGCTCCTATCTCGCTGGAACGCTGCCGAATTCTCCGGATAATCTCATCCATTGGATCCAACATCCGCAGCAAATCCACCCCGGTACGGCTATGCCTGAGATGGGGGTTACCTCAACGGATGCCGCGCGCATCGCCGCCTTTCTGCAAACGAATCATTAGACTTGCTCGCCCGCTCCTGCGTCGTCTTAATCGCGAGCGGAGCCGGACGCAGAATCTGCGCCCGGCTCCCAACCACCCTAAGTTCTACGCTGCTTTGCTCACCGCCCTCATTGCTCGGCGGGCCGCAGGCTCAACGTGCGGCCAGACCTTCTCCGCTGTCTGCTTTTCCTGCTGCTGGATCTGCCGAGCCACTTCCAGCGTGCGTGTATCGCCTGCGATTTGCGCGACCTGCGCCAGTGACTCGTACATCGCCATTTCCGCATTCTCAACTGCATAGGCCATCATCAAGTCTTGAGTCTCTCGCTCGTACTTGTCGTGACCGATCTGGGCAATTTTTGGAGCGAAGTTGAACATATGCGCCAGAAAGCTCTTTGTGGCGGAAGTCGATCCACCCAGTTCGTCCAGCCGCTGTGTCAGGATGGTGTACTGTTGCTTCGTCTCTTCCGCATGCTGGCGAAACATCGCTTGCACGGCGGCGTCATCCACCTCCTTGCTGAACCCGACCAGCTGCGTCTCAAAGCTCTTTTCCGCAGCGATGGCATCTTCCAAGTATCGGATCAGTACTTCCTTTGCGGACTTCCCTTTTTCCAGTTCCGCCTCGAAAGAATCCGCCGCACTTTGCTTCAGAATGCTCCATACCTCGTCGTAGTCGTCGCGCTCTTCACGCTGCAGGGTTCGCGCCAGGGATACGACCTCTGCGGCCCCTCCTTCAGCACCCGCAGTGGCGAGCGACTCATACATCGCCATCTCCGCCGCAGCCGCCGCGAAGGTGACCATCAAATGCTGTGTGTTCTTCTCTGCCGCGCCTTGGCCGATCTGCGCCGAAAGCGGCGTGAACGCAAGCATCTCCGCAAGAATCGTCTTTCCTTCCGATGGGCTCCCGCCACGGCTCTTTAGTAGCGCCTCCAGCCGCTCATGCTGCGTCTTCGCTTTCGCCGAAGCCGAAGACAGCAGTCGCTGTACGGGGGTTTGATCTCCCGCTTCCCCAAATGTGCTTAGCGCCTTCTCGAAGTTCCGTTCCGCGCCAATCGTATCTTGCAGGTATTGATTGATTCTTTCCTGAATTGTATCCGCCATGTGAATTATGCCCTCCTAATAAATCGTGATATCGATGGGGCGATCAGTGGTCCGTATCGCCGCTCATGCGTGATCTAAACAGCATCGAGCCCTTTCCACCGTAGCCGTCCAAAACCGGATATCCGCACGTCGACCAAGTGGTGGGCCGCCAACTGCAGCCGACCTTTGGCCGGGTGCCCGGCGGTCTGGATGTCGGTGTGAGTTTATCTCGAGTCTTATTCACGGCACTTGATTTCGGACCTGGCAGACAAATTCGCCCACCCATTCCGATGCTTGAACTCCCGTCGCGGTGGTCTGGCCTGGCTTGTGTCAACCCCTGAGCGCTCTGTGAAGCACGAGGGCATCGCCACACCGCCCCTCGTGCATCGAATTGCCCGGCGGTTCCGACTTTCTTTCAGCGTTATGAGGAAGCGAATATGTCGACTGGAGAACACTACTTCATCGAGCAGAATGCAGAAGGCAAGTTTGCTGTTATAGCTAAGGGTGCTGATCGACCGAGTGCAGTAGCTCGACACCCAGCGGGAAGCAATTGAACACGCAAAAAAGCTCAATCCGAATGACCATCCGGATGTGGAACGAGTTCGGAACGCCGACTCGGGCAATCGGGACAAATGGCGCAATGCAGGAGCGTAACAACCGGGCGAGCTTTCACGGTACGAGAAGGTCAATTACGCCTACGCCCCGCAGAATTGCATCGCTTAGTCCCAAAAACAAGGATGCGAATACTCGCCTTGAGCTAGTTTGCAGCGAGCTTGGCTTCATCTGACGTTGGCAGCACGATATGAATCTACCTGTAGTCGCCCTGGTTCAAAACTCTCCTCTTTGTGAATCGAGATAATTCTTCTCGAGTTGCTTAAGCGGATCACAAAGATGGCGATCGTCATCGATCAACAATTGCTCAGCGATAAGACCTGACAGTCCGCGCTTGTCAGATCCTTCATCCAGATCAATTCAAGCGCTCATCGGCAGCGGTAGGCGTTCTCTTTCCTTTGAGAACTGCGCCAGTTCTACTTCTGCCGGCGCCCTCAAATTCAGACCAAGTTCCCAGAATCGTCTTATTTGGAAGAGAAGCTAATTCCAACTCACCACCAGGATTCGCGAATGATTGTCATCATTCCTCAGTTCGTGAATGGAGGTTAGCCCGATTGACGATTCGTTAACTTTGAGAGAGGGTGCTTTTGAATCTCAATGTCTCACCTCCGACTCAAATTGGAGCAAGTTCATCGTGGAGAAATCTGGAACCACCTGGGTGCCGGGGAGCACTTCCCGAAGTGCCGACGTGAGCGCATCGGGCGATGCACCGGCGGGAATGCAACGATCGAAAATTTTCGCATTCCGAAATCGAAGTGTAGACGGACATGAGCAGAGGAGCAGAGGAATACGGCAGTTTAATTCGCGCATCTTACGGACGGCGAGACGGCTATTCATCAGATTCGCTTCTTCGAAAACGACGGCATCGGCGATGCCCATCGAGAAAAGCTTGAGAGCCTCGAAGATGTCCTTTGCGGCGAGTACCACAATTCCCGAGCTTCGGAGCTCTCGGCGGCGAAGCGAAACGCGCTCGGGGTCGGCAGCAACATACAAGACCACGTCCTGTCCATATGCCATAGGACGCCTGCCTAGATCATCCGCAGTCCTGGGATCGTAAGGCTTCACCGACCTTTTCAGCGCGGCTTCAATGTCCCGCAGCAGTCTTTTTAGATTGCTGGCTGTGCCCTCCTGCGAGGGCGGCGCAAGCGGCAGGATACTGACGTATGAACCCGAAGCGCGAATCGCGGCTGTAAGCCGAGCTCGCTGTTCTAGCGAAAGCGAATGGCAAAGGACGATAAGGTCGAAGTCGCCGGCGAGAAATAGATGGACGGCGGCCGTTGATTGACGACGCGGATTCCACGATATGACCCGCAGCTCGCACGAGCGAGTCCAGGTTGTCGAGTGCGTGGGATTCTCTCCCACGGTAAGAAGGAGACCGACAGGCATACGCACTCCTCGACTAAGATGTCCGGCAGATTCGCTGACTACCGGTGTAATTTCAAATGGCAATTCAACGAGTCGCTTGCCGGCGTTCAGCAAGCTGCTCGACCGCTTGCAGTAATTTGCCCGGACCTTCCAAGGCGAAGAGAGATGCATCCCCCCCGCTGACGCGCATCTTCCAGCAATAAAAACAAGGGTCCTGGAACTGATCAGCAAGCAGCCATTTGACGTTCCACTCACGGATTTGAATATCGGTCAAACCCGGCGACCGGGTTCACCGTGGCCGGTGCGATGCGCCGCGTGCAGCCCGACGCCCGCACATTGCTCTTAATCGGGTAACTCGAGCCGTGTGCCTCGCGAACATCTGAGCGAATTAGCCCTGGCCAATCGAACTGTGCGGCAGTATCTGGACGCTGACCGTCGAGCTACGAGAACCCCGTCCAGCCAGGGCCTCACGACAGGAGAAGGTATCGATAACCGATCCAGATGCAACGTACTTCAGCAAAGGGGAACGAGCTCCGACGCTCGGCTACTTGACAACTACCTCATGGACAACGCTAGTTGCGTGATTCTACGGAGTCGAAGCAACAGACGCACGCCCGAGCGGAGAGATTTCCTCAGCACGTAAGATGCAACGCAGTCGAAGGAGATCGAGGCCCTGTTCGGAGAGCTCAAGAACCGGATCGGACTCCGTCGCGTTCAGTGCGCCGACTCAAATACGGCCGCGAGAAGTTTCTGATGGCCACCGCCGCCCAAAACCTCAAGCGTTTGGTTCGGTACCTCGGATCGGGACCTACGGACAGCAACCATTCCAACAACCAGAACTCAAAGATGCAGTGCAGGCCGTCTCCCAAGCACTTCCGAGATAGAAATACCGCCGCTCGGGCTCGTCAGTTTTTACAACAGCTACGAAATAAGCGGGCACCTGCTGACGCACTCTACTTCGCAGTCGAGATGCGATCCCCGTACACCTATGGGAAGAGCGACAGCCGAGTCCAGCAGCGGTGAGCCGCTATATGCTGTTCAAGCGCCAATCGCGCCTGTTCCGATTTGACGCGGGCCTCATTGGCCGCGTTCCAACCTCGCGTATTCTTCTTTCGGAGATATGCCAGTTAAGTTCCTTCACTGCCGCCGAAAACTTGCCTGTCGCCGATTCGTACTCTGCCGCTAAGC
This sequence comes from uncultured Acidobacteriaceae bacterium, assembly GCA_963737665.1. GTDB lineage: Bacteria > Acidobacteriota > Terriglobia > Terriglobales > Acidobacteriaceae > Telmatobacter. The sequence continues at coordinate 122,083 of CAVTTW010000003.1, read as the reverse complement.
GGGCCTTTTCTTCACATCTCATTATTCGACCTCGCTGGTCAGAAGTCTTAGTCCTCTGCCATCAATCAGTCCTCTTCGCCGGTGAATCTCATCATTAACTGAATCAGATGCGCGGCAAGCATCGAACTCGCCGCCGGCACCTTTGAAACCTACTGTAGAACCGTCAGGCAGATCTTTACTCCGCAAAGTGAAGAAGACTCTCGTTGGGCCAGCGTCAGGGCTCGCTGAAGTGCGAGCTAAAACCCGCACTTCCAACAAGATGACTCATGGCGAGACGAAGTTTCTCACAGACACTACATGAAGACAAGGGATCATCTGCCCACCGGGTGGTACTTCAGTTTCGGCGGCCACAAGCTGGATTGCCCGACGCCTAGCCACATTGATCTCAGTCCGGATCGAAGAGAAACCAACTGCGATGCCGCAACGGCGTGCGAGGTTTTTTGATGCAAGCTAACTGAGTTCCCTATCGCTTGAATTTGGGGTGATTTGACTCAATCCAGCGCTCGACCAAATCAAGAAAGGATTTTGCGTGAAGTACGAGCTCATCTGCTTCCGTGCCAGTTGCAATTGCTGCCCCGGTATAGTCGATCTCATTCCGCTTGCGCCGGCAGGCGTCGAAATAGTCGGCCAAGGCTTCTACAGGTTTTCCGACGGCCAGCTTGGTTCCTTCGAAGGTTAGTCGATGATGTCCGGGAACACTGGCGATTCGGTATCCGGCACATGCAATGGCCATCTTTCCAGTTTGCAGTGCAGCGTTATACGCGGTAGCGAAGCGGCGATCTTCGGAAAGCGCGGGAATTGTTGCGTCAGAAAGGTCACGTGCCACAAGGCGACGTATTTCAGTCAATTCCTGGACGGAGGTTGTGTGCCGGTGGACCTTATTGTCTTGAAGCAGTTTCTTCCAGCTCATCCAGTGCGCCCTTCAGTGAAATGGTCTTGCCTTTTGAGACTGCTTTGAGGAAGTGGTCTCCCGCTGCCAGTTTGCGATGAAACTCTTCCGATGAAAAAAGCGTGACGTTAACCTCGCGGCCGAAGCGAGACTCAAGCTTACGCAGAGAGGGGAGGAGATCGATCTGTTTGAGCGAGCCCACGATCATCAGATCTACATCGCTGGCGGGCTTTTCTTCACCTCGGGCGACAGAACCATAAAGCAGCGCCAATTCGATTCGGTCGTCGAATCGATTGAGTTCTGCTTTCAAAGCCGGTACCATTCCGGCGGTTTTTTTGATCAACCCGCTCATCTCCGGGAAGACCGGCGATTCCGTGTTCGCTTTGTAATAAATTCGCCGCCCATCCTGCCGTCGCATCAAGATCCCAGACCCAACCAACGCCTCCAACTCTCGTTGAAGGCTGGATGGCGTTACTCCCAGTTGTCGGGCCAACTCGGTCATGAACCACCAACGCTCCGGCTGAAGGAACGTGGCGGAGAGCACACCCGCCCTGATGGAGGGAAAGAGAGCATCGAGGGTGGCATTGATACGCATAATGCGTAATTATATACGCTTTTTACGTATAGACAAGAAAGCGATTTCGTTCTCACGGAGCTGGTTCAGGTGCGGTCGTGCTACGATGTCGCCTATGAGGCGTGTTGCGGACACTTGCGGAGCACTTAAGCTGTTCGTTAATGTTGCTACGATTCGTTCCGATGCGTTCTGGTTCTCAGCAGTGCCTTAATGTTGTGAGTTGGTCCCGCACTTTCACGGCGATAACACGGGTTCAAATCCCGTCGGGGACGCCAATAAAGAATCAACGAGTTGCGTAAGGTTTTGCCTTGCATTTGCGGGTGCAAGATGGACACAAATCAGTGCCCCTTTTGCACCCTCAAACTGCTTACCTCAAAGAACCTATGCGATCTTCCGTCGACTCGGGCGTGATTTGCTCCGCCGACTAGCTGCGCAATGCGCTTCGGCGGGAAAGATGAGCGCCAATACGGCGGCCTGTGCCGCATGCTTAGCCGGCGTGACCGCCTGAGTGTAGATGTCAATCGTGGAGCGCAACGAGGAATGTCGCAGCAATTCCTGCATGACTTTGAATTCTGTCCCTACGCTCCTGAGCAGAGTCGAGTAGTGTGCCGAAATGTGTGCCAGCCAATCCGCTTCTTGATCCCGAGTCTTTCCGCAACAGGTCGGATAATCCGGCGGAGGATTGCTTGCCCCCAGTACGGATGGCGGCCGCGATGGTGCTCATTGGCAAAAACCCAGTCATCCGGTTCGCGACACTTGCACCGATTCTCTCCAGTCAACGAGAGCCGCGACGAGAATCGGATGAACAGAAACCGTCTTCTGCGATGCCTCGGTCTTGCATCGACCTACGATGCCATAAGCTATCGAACGCGTCACGTTCATGGCGCCTTGGGAAAAATCGATGTCGCCCCACTTGAGTGCGAACAACTCACTTTGACGCAACCCGGTTGAAGCCGCCACGAGGACCAGTGTGCGTTCTCGAAGTTCGAGATTGTCCAATAGCAACTTGATTTCGTCGGGAATGAGGACCTTGGGAGCGGCCCGTCTCTTGGCGCTCTGGCGAACGAGCTTGATGGGATTCCGATCAATCGATGTCTGCACATAGGGCGTTTGGCCGTTGAATTGGTTCGATATTAGGTCCCACGGACGGGGACCTAATACTCCGGAAATCGTAAGGTGCGTGTTGTTGCCCCATCCGCATACTTGCGGATTCGGATTGAGCGTTGGAGGTGTCATGTCGAACGGTATAACGCAGTCGTTGGCATTGTCTGACCAGTACTGCGTTAACTCGGTACCTTGACCCTTCGTAACGCCGTTCTGATTGGTTGCGCCTGCAAACGAGGGCCCAATGCCTAAAAATGGAAAGACTGCTGGGTTGGGCATAAGTCGGCGATTTCGCCGTTCGCAATCCGAATGCGATGCAAAACTTCTTCTTGCGAGGTTCAGTCGCCGCGCCTGCCTCCGGCGCCGCTTTCGTCACGGACGCCGGCGTAGGTCTTCCACCTAATTGGGAGTTAAGTAGCCGTGGATGGTTACATAGGCACCGCCGCTAAGCATTGCCAGGTTGGCCCCGTTTCCCACAACGATTCCAGAAGGAAATTGAAGCTCGGTCGAAACAGTGCCCGGCACATTCCAGTAGTCGTACTCGTAGAAGGTACCGGCATTGGAATTGTAGAGTTCGACCCACGCAGGGGCGTTGGTGTAGGGCAATATCTCAACGCTGGTAATGACAAAGCTCTGGCCGGCGGGTACCAAAAAGTTCGCATTTAGTTGATTCGCGTCCGGACCTATCTGCGAAAAATAGGGGTAATTGTGCTCACCGCCATCGAACGTACCGAAGAGCGTTACGAGGTGCGAGGCAAAGTGGGGGACGTCCTCGACGATCGCCGGCGCCTCGGCGGTGTTGGTGATGCGGACCAGAGCGGCCCCAATGGGACCTAAGGCGTGCATAGTACGGGGTGAATTCAGTGCAAGCAGGAGAGCAGCGGTGGTAATTCCTGCAATCGAGATGACACTCTTGCGTAACAGATTCATGGCTCAATCTCCTTTTCATTGGGTGCGTATTTGTGACGGGAATGAGTGAAAGGTCAGAACGGACCGGTGCGTTCGCAGGCCGGTTTCAGGCAGCCCTCATGCTCTCTCTAAGCTGCGGTCAGGTAGCCATGCATGAAGATGTCGCAGGTCAGTTGAGCCGATACCCAAGGGGTGGAACCGGCCTCCACCACGATCCCGGTTGGGTATTGAAACGACGTTGAAACTTGATTTGAAACCAGCCAAAGTTCGTATAGGACAAACGGGTCCTCCCCCATGAAGTAGACATAGTTGGGGGCGAGTGCGACGGTATTCGACATCGGGGTGATCTCCACGCTGGTGATCACAAGGTTCTGGCCGGCCGGCACAACATATGGCTCCGTGGCGGTCCCACTCGCGGTAACTTGGTGGAGCGTAATAGCATTTCCCGGATTGATGAAGGTAGTCAGGGTTACGATCCCCTTGGACGGGACAAGGCCTGCCTCAATAACTGGGGCGCCAGCGCGGTTGATGGCACGGCTCAGAAAAGCACCGGATGCATTGGCAGCGGTTGATGTGGTGAGTGCAGTCAGGAGCATTAAAGCGGCAAATGCTCCTGATGACGGCGTGATTGCATTTTTGCGAAACAGGTTCATGGGTTGATCTCCTTTTGCGTCATCTGCTGAATTCCGGTCAAGACGCGATTTGAAGGATTGAAATCCGCCGGTGATCCTTACCGGCAGGCCGTAGTCGAGGGGTGGATTGCAGCAACCCAACCAGGTTGCCAATGGCGCGTGTCTGTAGATCGGCTGACTTTTTCATGACGGATTCAAGTCGCTGACAGCACTGTCAACATCTCAGTTACTGATCCAATTCAAGTGGGCGAGAGACCGCTTCAGCTTTCGATCCCTTTGGCTCAATAGGCGTCCGCATCGCCCGCGACCGGCTTCGCGAGGAAGGCGTGCGATTCACTGGGGTCGCTTTTCAATGCTGCGAATCCGATGATCTCGCCCTTGTCGTTGATGGAGCATGCGGACTCCAAATACAAAGTGGAGTCTTGAGGAACGAGAGTATTCATGTCGGTCGGGGTGCCGTTGCGCCACAGCACGGCCCGGGGGCTGAAGCTCGCGCTAATAGAAACCCCCAGGATTAGGCCATGATTGCCGATGGCGATGGCAGAGCTGTACGAGTCACCGGTCAGGGTTCCGAGATCAGTGATATGGCCCTGATGCCAGAGAAAGCCATGAAAGCTTGCGTCGCCTGTTGTGTCCGAGGTTCCCACAACCTCCCCGTCGTCGTTGATGCCGGAAGCGTAGATCCCGGCGAACTTCCCATCTCCATGAAGGTTGCCCAGGTCGATCGCTTTGCCGTTGCTCCACAGAACCGCATGAAGCGGCGTGAGATTGTTCTGTGCAATCGCATTGAACGGTCCGCAATTTCCGGTGGCGCCCACCGCCTGGCCGAGATCGTTGATCGCGTATGCGATGCCATCCGGATCGCCGTCAATGGTGGGAAGCTGCTGGATAAGCATTGGCGACCAAGGAAAAGGTTTAGCCCAGATGACCGGCTGGAACTGGATAGTCTGCGGCGAAATGGACGCGCCTGGACAGGTCGAGTCGGCTTCGCCATTCTCCGCCGTTCCCGCTACCATGCCGAAGTCATTGGTCTCGAGCGCTACGCCGTTGCTGCCCTCCGTGCCCTCACTGTTCCGCAGTCTCGGGAGCGCCACCATCGTGCCGTCTCGCCAAAGGAAGGGCACGCAGGTGTTGCCGCTGTGAGTGAGTCCAAGAGCCGTGGATCCACAGAAGTCTTCGCCATTTGGATCCGGGATTTGCGTGTCGGCTTGCCCTACTACCTGCCCCCAGATGTTCACGCCGTAGGCGACGCTGTTTGGTCCTCCAAGTCCGGGGTTGCTAATGACCTTCGCGTTTCTTCGTTCCCACAAGACTGCCTGCGATACCCATTCGCTGGGGTTGTTGGGGTTGGCGAGAACAGTCTCCCCGCCGACCAGCCCGTCGCCACTAACCGCAAACGGCTGGCCTTGCGACCACGACGGGCCAACCGGCCCCAAGTCCACGATGGTGTACCTTGGGAAATCCGTGGATTGTGCGAGTGCGTAAACGGGCGCTGCCAGTGTGGCCAGGGCCATACTTAGCCGCGCCAGCCGCGGCCAGTTTGGTTCGAATTCAATCCATTTCATTTTCCTTCTCCTGTTTTCGGGAAAGTTTGATTCGGGATCGGAAGACTGGGACCTTTCTCGGATTCGAGGCACTGAAGTAGCGACTTCATGCATATCTGAGTGGGACCGCCCTCGGTGCTCCAGGCATGGAGCTTGCCGGCTGCGAGCCAGTCTCTTAACAGTGCGGAAGGGATGCAGTCGCCAAGACTGTCGCACTCGGGCGTCATCACTTCCGCCTGGGCGCAACATGCGGGGCACCAGGTCACGATGGTTCTACCCCTGCTCACGACCAACAGGCTTTCGGTTTCAATCGTGATCCTTGTAGTTTTCACCACCACGGCATGCTCCGATCTGCCCATCGCTACGGCAGTTGCTTCGTATTGAGCGCATCCTGGACGACTCGATCCTGAAAAGTCTTCAATTCGCGCCTCAATATTTCTCAGTAACTTTCAAGATGGGTTTTGGGGCAGCAGATGCAAGGGTTTACAACGGATTGAAAGGCAATTGCCGGAGCAGCTTTAAGGGTGGTGGAGACTGTGGTAGATTGCGCTTACGGTTAATTGACCCGGACTAACGGGTAGTTTCTCGGCTCTCCAAGCTGTTGGCACTTCAATCTATGGCTACGGGACCCAGGATCATGTACGAATTCGGGCCGTTCCACATGGACCCCGACAAGCAGGTCCTGCTGCGGGGACACGAGCCCGTTTCCGTCACACCCAAAGCCTTCGAGACGCTCCTCGCCCTGGTTCGCCGCAGCCGCGACGTGGTCTCTAAAGAAGAGCTTTTGAAAGAGGTCTGGCCAGATTCGATTGTCGAAGAATCGAACCTGAGCCAGAACATCTTCCTGCTGCGCAAGGCGCTGGGAGACACTGCGGAAAGCCGCCAATATATCGTGACGTTGCCGGGACGAGGCTATCGATTCGCGGCGACGGTCCGCACGATAACCGAGCAGGACGAGGCCGTCGTGGCCCAGGCGCGAACACGCACACAAATTGTGATTGAAGAGAACGAAGTAGAGCCGACCAAGGTGCTGAAGGCGTTCCGGGCTCCGCAAAAGCCAAAGGCTGGCCGGGAATTCCTGCTGCCGTCCATGGTGGTCGTGGCCTGCTGGCGCTCGGCGCATTCCTTCTCGTTCGAAATCGCCGGCTTACCCCGATCGCCAACGACAAAGAGTGGTCGCAGCTTACCTTTTTCACCGATTCTGCCGTGTATCCCGCGCTGTCCCCGGACGGGCGAATGCTCGCATTCATCAGGGGAAGCGACTCATTTATGGGTCGAGGACAGATCTACGCCAAGTTGCTTCCAAGTGGCGAGCCGGTCCAGCTTACCAACGACGACGCCGTGAAACTGGCTCCTTCGTTCTCTCCGGATGGCTCACGCATCGTCTACAGCATCATCGAGCCCTGGGATACATGGGAGGTTCCCGCTCTTGGTGGCGACCCTCATCTTCTGCTGCCCAACTCTTCGTCCTTGACCTGGATCGAGCAAGGGAAGCGGCTGCTCTTCTCCGAGATGAGAGAAGGGCTGCATCTGGTGCTTGTAACCACGAACGAAGACCGGGGAGACAGCCGTGACGTCTATGTGCCCCCTGGAAAACGCGGCATGGCGCATCACTCCTATCTTTCGCCGGATGGTCGATGGGTACTTGTCGTTGAGATGGACAGTCAAGGCAAGATTATGCCCTGCCGCGTTGTTCCATTTCAGGGCGGGAAGGACGTCAGAATTGTGGGCCCTCCCAAAGGCAAATGTCTCTCTGGAGCGTGGTCGCCAGATGGCAAATGGATCTACCTCAATTCGAACGCGTCGAACGCGGACCCTGGACGGGTGGACCGTGTCGGATGGCAGTCCGCGCCCGGCTCTCATTTATGGCGGCAGCGTTTCCCGGATGGGGAGCCCGAGCAACTCACCTTTGGCCCAACCTCGCAGGAAGGAATTGCGATGGCCCCCGACGGCAAATCGCTCATTACCTCAGTTGGCGTAGCGGATCGCACTGTGTGGCTGCACGACAAGGACGGAGATCACCAGATATCCTCCGAAGGCAATGCTTCATCGCCGTCGTTCTCTTCCGACGGACGCAGGCTTTATTTCCTCATGTCGAACGGGCAAACCCAGGGCGAAGAGCTGTGGGTCAAGGACCTCGCCGGCGGAAAAATAGATAGGGTGCTGCCCGGCGACTCCATGGAGGCATACTCCGTGTCACGAGATGGGAAAGAGGTTGCTTTCACCATGAATGACCATGGCGGCCACTCGAACCTTTGGGTCGCCCCGACCAGCCGCCGCAACCCCCCCGTGCGCATCTCCTCTCCGGCAGCGGAAGATTCTCCCTACTTTTTGCCTGACGGGGACCTCGTCTTCCGCGCGATAGAAGACGGTTCGAACTATCTCTATCGCATGAAAACAGACGGCAGCGAACGGAAAAAAATCTCCCCGGAACGCATTCTGGATATCTACGACGTCTCTCCCGATGGCCACTGGGTTGCTGCGGGGACGCCCGGCTCCGGCGATGAAGAACATATCAACCTGGGCTTTGCCAAAGCATTTGCGGTGGATGGAACCGCGACGGTATCGGTGTGCGCCGGATATTGCATATTAAACTGGGATACGAGCGGAGGATTCGTCTATCTCAGCTACCCGATAGAGAGTGGAATGAGTTTAGCGTTACCGGTGATGCGTGGCTCGCGGCTGCCAAAGCTTCCGCCCGTGGCACCCACGCGCATCGAAGACTTTCGAAGCCCGAAAGAGATCACAGCAATCCCCTGGCAAGTGGAGTCAGCCGTCAACCCTTCCGTTTACGCCTACACCCGCCAGAATAGCCGCCGCAACCTCTACCGCATCCAGTTGCAATAAAGCCATAGCCCAGCTACCTGCCGGTAATCCGTGCAGTTGTGGCCGCCCAATATGGCAAACCGTTAAAGGCGATCGACCCGTTGCAGGCCAGCGTACACTACGAAATGGGTTCGCCCCGCAGCAGCCAGACCTCATTCTTTGGCTCTCTCTACCCCGTGTTCTTCCGCGGGCAGGCTCTCCTGGCGGCGCACAAAGGTGCGGAGGCGGCGAACGAGTTCCAGATGATCCTCAGCCATCGCGGCATCACGATCGGCGATCCGGTTTTGGTTCTGACTCACATCGGCCTGGCCCCCTCCTACGCCTTCTGTGGAGATTCCGCGAAGGCTCGATCCCAATACGAGAAGTTCTACGCACTCTAGAAGAACGCCGACTCCGATCCTCCCGTTCTCAAACGAGCTAATGCGGACTACCGGAACCTCCATTGATTCCGTCGTCATTCGTCCGTGAGGCCCCGAGAACACTTGAAATTGCCGGGGCGAGCATGTACTCGGCCACGCGTGGCAACGACGGTTGCCTGCTTCACCCTCGCCGAAGGCTAAGGGTCGAATACCATCCTAGGTAGATGCGCGCTTGGGCAAAGGAGCGAAGAGCTGGCACGAAACGATTATTTCACTCGAAGTTGGCTGCGAAGGGAAACGGATGTCCCAAGCTTCTCGGTCTACTTGACTGTCACGGGCGCCACACCGGGGTCTGCGGTTACTTTTGCTTCCGTTCCGGTTAGGTACACGGCCCGGGAGTTGCTCCCCATGACACGAACTGACCGAATGCTTGATTGCCGAATCAGAACGCCGTCCACGTCGCTGAGCCTGAGCACAGGCTGACTCGAACCGGGAACCGCATCAATTCTCAAGCCATCAAGCAATAGGTCTTTGACTTCGTCTATCGTGAGCCCTGACTGCCAGGTCGCGGCCGGCTGACCTTCCCAGGCTATCTCCACGTCGTTCATCGCCACATTGCGCGCATATTTCAGCGTCATGGCTGCGGCGGCGCTTTCATAGGAAGCTTCCGGCGAGTGGGAAACAAATAGCCGGACATTGTTGAGACGAATCCCTTCCAGCCAACTGTCTCGGTGACCCTGCATCGCGGATGTGCCTTGGCCGTGCGCGATGACATTGCTGATGGTCACGTTGCGGATAATGCCCGCCGCGGGCTCGTGATCGTACTTGCGCCCGTCCAGTTCGCTACGTCGCTTGATGTTGAAGTGGATAGGGTCGCCATCTCCCCACCAGAACCAGTCAAAACGTCGCGTGTCGATAGTTACGTTCGCAATCACCACATCTTCCACGATGCCGCCGTCGAACACCATAAAAGCCAGTCCGCGGTTGGAGTTAGTGATGACAACATTGCTTATGACCACACGGCGGATCGCATTACTATTCCCGTCGCAAAACTTGATCGCACTCGATGAGGACGACAGTCGACTGTTGGTTACGGTCACGTTTTCCGTGGGCAGAGCCGGACCCCAAATGCTGGACGAATAGAAAACGATCGCGTCATCGCCGGTCTCAATCGTGGAATTGGAGATATGCACATCCTGGCAGCCGTCGGGATCAATTCCGTCGGCCCAAACCGCTTCCTTCTGGTTCGAGTAAATATACACACCGTCGATGACCAGGTGCTTGCAGCCGTAAGGATTGATGGTCCAGCTTCGTGAGCGCAGGAATTTCAGTCCAGCAATGCGAATATCGACGCAGCGCAATAGGAGCACCATGCGCGGGAAGATCGTCTCCTTTGGAAAGCTCGCCGGAAATGAGCGCAACAAAGGCTTTCCGGTTGCTTCCATCTGGCGCTGGTTCGACAGAATGTAGTCATCGGTGATGGTGTTCTGATGCCACTCATATGTCGCCTGTCCATCCAGCGTCCCCGCACCTTCGAGCGCGATATCGTGCAGGTCTTCCCCATAAATAAGTGCAGCCTTCTTTGCGTCATCATATTGGCGCGAATCGAGCGTCGCGTAGATCGTCGCTCCCGCCTCCAAATACATTCTTACACCCGAACGCAGGTGAAGCTGTCCCGAAGTATATTCCCCCGGTGGAATATAGAGTTGGCATCCGCCTGCGTTGCCGCAGGCATCAATAGCTTTTTGTAGTGCTGGTCGGGCATCATCGCCCTTTCGGCCGGTCGCGCCGAAGTCTTTGACATCGAAAACGCGCTGCGCTGCCGCCCTTTGACCGACGACCGAAAAAATCACTACACAGATGCACAAGCAAATGAGCCGATTCGAAATCATCTAGTCATCATGCATCAGTCGCGCTAGCTCCAACAAGAAAATCGTCGAACTCAAACATACTTACAAGTGACGTGGACCGCTGGCATCATCGGAATGCCCCCAACTGCCACGACAGCGCTGTAGGCTTTCCTTCCCGGTGTGTTGGCAGGTTCGCGGAATAGAAGCGTAAGTGACTCCCTGCCCGCGGCGGCCCTTGGCTGCTTCCTCCGGTCGAGCTATCGGGAAGAGTCTGGCACCCCGGGGGAACCATGTGCGAACGTATTGTGAGAGGATGGGGCTAGCGCCCATTGAACGCACTCAAGTGCTCGTAGAGCAGAGACCTCAAATCAAGTTGCGGAGGCACGATTCATGACAGTGACATTCACTTACAACGACCCCACAAGGTGCATTCGTGGAAACGAGTAGGCGTGACTTTGTAAAGCTGGCAACTGGAGCAATGATCTTGACGGAAACACTGCCAGCCAAGATACTGCAGACGGCTTCACAATCCGCTGACAATTCACTGAATCTGGACTATCGTTCGCGGTTCTTCAAAGTGCGGCTAGCGTCAGATCGGCCAGATTTCCTGGCCTTCTCTGTCGATTCGCTTGGCCAAAGCAAGCTCGACGAAAACGCGATGCTTCCTGCTCCGCCCGCACACTTGAGCTACCATGCGTCGCGAAAAGACGACGTGCTCGAATACCGTCTAAACAAAACGGATTTAAGCCCGTCATGGAGCTTCGCATTCAGTGAGTCGGCAATCGTGGTCCGCTCGTTTGGCTCTGCCAACAACCCATCTGAACCGATCGTCTTGAGCTTCGATCCGAGCGCCACGCACTGCACACTGCTCGGCGTGGTCACTGACGATGGCGCGGTCCGACTCCCGGCCCTCCTGCATTTCCCCGCGCGCGGGACTTTTCGCATTACCAGCGCGATGAAAGATGCCATCGTTGGCTACGACGCTTCTCGCGAGCATGGCGACAACTTCGTGCGTATTACTCTTCCGCCCACCTCCTGGACGTGGCATTCTGAGATCGAATATCACTTTGAAGTGACTTCAATCTACCCACATGATGCCAATATTGATCAGGACCCGCGTTACGATGGATTTCGACGTGATTTCCTCAGCATCTTCCAGCTGAATCCCCGTAGGCGGGCGCTGTCGAACAATTCCGCAAGTGATGCTACTCCCATCACTGTCTTTGAATATTCGATGATGGCTCGGCGAATGCCTCCCCTCGCTCATGGCTTGACTGCGTTTGACTTGGTGCGCCAGACCCTCGAAAGGTACATCGGCGGGATGACCGGCTACGGCATGACTGGCTATTTACTGCCGCCACGCGTGTCCTTCGATTTTCTCGATGTCTATCCTTCTTTGGTGATGGCCTCGGCGGATTATGTGAGCGCGACTGCCGACACGGGATGGTTGGTTCGCAACTATTCCACCATTAAATACTGGGCAGACAAGATGATCGAGTTCGACAGGGATGGCGATGGCTTGATGGAATATGCGTTAACCGGCAACTCCGGTTCCTGGCCCAGTGAACTGACTGTACGCCCATCGAATTGGTGGGACACCATCGGGTTTGGTCACAAAGACGCCTATGCCAATGCGCTTGCTTATCCTGCCTATCGAGGCATGGCGGCGCTGGCTGCCGCCGCTGGGCGTGAGCGCGACGCAGAAGTCTACCTTCAGCACGCCGAGATGTTGAAGGTAATCTATACGCCCACTTTCTACAACCCGGAAACTGGTGTACTGGCGGGCTGGAAGAGCGCAGACGGAAAGCTGCATGACTACTATTTTCTCTTTGTCAACGGATTGGCGGTCACCTACGGGTTGGTGACGGTCGAACTAGGCACCCGGATATGGGACAAACTACTCACCAAGATGAGCTCAGTGGGGTATCATCGCTTCGATCTGGGCTTACCGGGCAATTTGATACCGATCCGCCGCGAGGACTATGTCGATTTGAACCCCCGCTACGGCGGCCCCCACAAATTGGACGGTTCAGATGGCTTTCAAATCTTTGAGAATGGCGGCGCCTCTGCCTGCTACGCCTACTACACGATTCAGGCGCTTCGCCTGCTGGGGAAGAATGAAGAGGCTGATGCAATTCTGTTTCCGATCCTCAACACCTTTAAGAAGGGCGGTTTCCAGGGGCGCGGTCCAAACGGCGAAACTTACGATTGGACAGACTGGGAAGGTAACCCACATGGGTATGAAGGTCTGCTGGTGGATAACTACTTGACATTGCTTGCGGCCTTGCCTCGGCAAGAGGGATAGTAACAAATCGGAAATCCAGCTTCTGCCGCACTCAACTCGAACCGGCGAACCGGCTGTCCTTGCCAAGGCCTTCGCTGCCGATTCCACGATATCCGCCATCAACGGCGAGATCCGTTCCCGTGATAAACGAAGCGTCGTCGCTTAGCAGGAAAAGAATAGCGGCGGCCACCTCACAAGGGTCGCCGCAACGTTCCAGCATGTGAAATTGTCCCCATATCGGATCCCACTTTTCGCGATCTCCCTTCGCCGCTCGCAGGACTTCTCGTGTCCAGATCCAGCCCGGGCTCACGCTATTCACTCTGATCCCGAATGCTGCGAAATCCAAGGCCATGCATTTGGTCAACGTATTGACCGCGCCCTTTGCTGAGTTATACGTCCACCTATCCCTCTGCGCCACAAAAGCTGAGATACTGGAGATGTTGACGATGGCTCCCCCGCCGACCTTTCGCATCTCCTCAGCGACCAGACTGCCCATCCGAGCATAGGCAATGGGACCCACCGCAAAGACACGATGCCAATCTTGCGAAGTAGCTTCAGAACCCCTCGATAGGAACGAGAAAGCGTTGTTTACTAAATAATCGACCCTGTTGTACCGCGCGGATGCCCGCTCAACAGTTTCCTTGACGAAACCTTCTACTGCCATATCACCGGCGACAAAGAATGCCTCCAACTCCAGGGCCCTTAATTCTCGCTCCAGTTGCGCTCCCTCGTCGACTTCGAGGCCTGTGAAGACTACCGCCGCACCCTCCCGGCACAATTCTTCCACCGTGGCTCGACCGATTCCTGACGAACCCCCAGTAACAATGGCAACTTTCTCTGTGAACCGATTTTTTATCGCCGTTCGAAACCTCACGTTGCCCCCCGTCCGTTGCGTTGTTTATCGATCGTCTCGACTTTCCTGTTGTATCCATGATGACTTAGATCATCGACTTGGATCTTAAAACCTACTCAGATACTCTAATTTGCGCTCCTCAAATATGGTTTCGCGTCGCTAAACCCTTTGAGCCATTTCGGCCCGAAGCGGCAACTGGCGAAATCCTGCGCCAACAGGCAGCTTTGCTCTGCAATCGCCGCCGCGATGCACGCTTCCATTGCGTCCAAGCCGTGCTAGGATGGAGGTCATGAGTTCTCCGCCCCTGGGAATGAAGCACGAGCAAGCTGACTTACTTCTCGTGAAGGATAACCTTGCCGCATACTTCCGGCAGGAAATCATCAGCGGCCGCCTCAAGCCGGGAGAAAAGATCGTAGAGGTAAGATATGCCAAGCTCCTCAAACTCTCGCAGACTTCTGTTCGGGAGGCGATCAACATTCTCACGGCGGAGGGTTTCGTACAAAAGGGATCCGGGCGCACCGCACAGGTGACGCGGCTCAGCGACGAGGATATAACTCATAGCTATGAACTCCGAGCTGTGTTAGAAGGTTACTGCGCCCGAGTTGTAGCCCAGAAGAAGATCGACCTCAGCGAACTTGAGCAAACGCTCTCCGATATGCGCTCCGCGATCGAGTGTCACAATCTCAATGCGTTTTACGAGCGAGACATGCAGTTTCATCTGCAGTTGGCGGAAAAAACCGGAAATGTAATGGTTGTTCAAGCCCTCAAGCGCATCATTTTGCCACTTTTTGCATTCGTTGTAATGCGCGTCCACGGTTCGCGCACTCAGGACGACCAATGGACCCGAAGCCTCGACCAGCATCGTCGGATAGTCGACGCACTTAAGACTCATGACCCGGTTTTTGCCGAGCGGTTAGTTACACAGACCGTCAGCTCCTTCCTTGAGGAAACAAAGATCGTGTTGTCTCCAGCCCAGTGATCCTTCTTATTCACGACCACACAAAACCGATCTAAAAGTCTTCCCGTGACCATTTCGCAATCATCGTCCCGGTAGCTCGCGAAACCATTCCATTACATCGCAAGCGGTCCACCGTTAGACACCGGTCACTGGATCTCGCACCGTCACATCTGGCTCGGCTGCCATGAACGCTCAGTTGAGGGTTGTCACAATACTGCGACATGAGATGTAGCTCTATTTGTATCCTCCATCGACTTTGTAGCCGTAGTCGATCTCGCCACGCGGGAATCTGGCGGGAACGGCATTGACTGCTCCTCGGCTCTCGACTTGGACACGGTACCCTGCAGGAGCATCCAGCTGATACGTCAGCATGTCCGAGGTTTTCTTCCACTTCAGAAAGACAAATCCATCCGGCGTTGGTAGACGCCCCTCGCACATCGAGATGGCTGAATCGGAAAACCGGACCTGGATCAACTTACCCACGGTATCAACGCGGTAAACGCCGAGCACATCTCGAAACAGATGAACAATTAAATGCGATCCGAACGCATGGTTCATGCTCGCCTCGTTGCCCATGTTCTCCCAGAACGTCCCTGTGAGCTTGGCCATAGGGAGAAAGAAGAGCTTTGACTCCTGGACAAGCTGATCGATGAGACCCGAACGCGAGAGCATTTCGATCCGCATTACGTTTCCCATGAAGGCATTGGAAGGCGCAATTTCGGGGAATGCTCTCGTAATTCTGCGCTCGGGACCGAAATCCGTGCTTAGCCTCTTCCATAAGTCCACGTGCGTTTCTACTGTAGCCGTGCCGAAATAGAACGCGTAGTATTGGCAAGTCTCGGTCCGATTGCGCGTCGCAACAAGTTTCCCCGCTGTGCGGACTGCGTTGTCCACAAAGAACTCGCCGTCATACGACTGAGAGCGAATGACCTCCTTAAGAGCCTTTGCTTGCTCGATACGTTGCGGAAGGTTGAACATACTTCCAACCGCCTCGAGTGCCGCAGCATAGAGCATATTGGTCGGATAACTTACGTCCTGTACGTAGTCATTAGATTTCGACCATTCGATAAAGACCCACCCTTTTAGCTTCTCGAGCAGACCGTCCTCGTTCTGGAAGGACTCAAAATAGTCGAGCAGCTTGAGTACCTTTTGACCGAGCGCCTGAACTAGCTCCTGATCTCCACTCCGCTTTAAATATTGGTTCAGTTGGACAAGAAACCAAAGTGCCCAATTAGGAACAAACCCGCCGTCATAGTGATCGGCCGGATAACACATCGGAATCATTCCAATTGGAATATTTGCAAAACGCTCCGGGAGAAGGAAATTCTCAAAGAAGCTTTTCTCCACCTTCGTGTGCCCGCTCAGGAGCGGAGAGACTTGCGCCGTAAACGAACTGTCGCACAGCCATCCGGCGCGTTCCCTCGAAGGTGTGTCCGTAAAGAGGTCCACAGAGTTAGGCCGATACGTTTCTCGACCCGCCTCGAACAAATCATTGAGCCCTTCGTCACTTGAGCGAAAAGTAGCCGTCGAGACATCTGGCGCCGTATATTCACGAAGATAAATCTCGTCGATCTGGCACTCGCCTTCGAGAACCATCGGCTTCAGAAATCGAAGCACATATGGCTCAAAAGACTCCAAAGCGTATGTGCCGGGAGTAAGCGCGTATGCGACGATATTCACGCACATAAGGCGTGTGAAGTCTATATCGCCTTTCGTCAGTGTCTCGTCGAATGTGAAATAGAGCTTCGTCGCAGTGTGAACCGTAACTTTCGCGCCGAAGAAACCTGTAAGATTTGTACCGAAGTCGAAAATGTTGAACTCATTGGTGCCAAGTTGAATTGGGTGTTGCCAGATGTAAGGTTCGTCGATACGTGAATTTGTGGCGCTCTCAGTCCTCTGCAACTCCAGATATGGTATTACCGTCATTTCCTGCTCCGGATATCCCAGCAGGTGATTGCTTATCTTGGCGCCAAACGGGACGCTGCGATCTGCCTCAAGGCTTTTTGGTCCATTGGCGCCCCAACGGAACGTTCCTGAGGAACAGATCTGTTCTGGTTGTCGCATCTCGTAGGCTGGATACGGTACCCTACGTTCGATTAGATTTCGGGGTGCGGAGCTGGAGCACGTGACTAGAGAAACTTCGGTATCTGCATTCTGTCGCCACTCGCTGAGACGCGAATCTAACCGATAGACTTCGGAGAATGCGCGTTGAAATGAGTAACGCTGTACCTTCTGGACGCGTTCTGACAGAATCGTCGCCAGGAACGGAATTCCCAAGCCACCGGTTGAAGCGAGTACAGAGGAGTTCGCCGAGATCTCTGCTTGTAAAAACGAAGGCTGGTTAAGGACGTAATAGCTGTTGACGTTGTAACCTGCAACTTCGATACAGACGAGATTCCTGCCCGCGACCAGAAGTGGAGTTATCTCCCACGAATCAAACCTGAAATAGTCATGAGGTCCGCGCGCCGGACCCCAGGCAAAGAATACTCCATTGAGGTATATCCGGTAGAGCGTGGCCCCAGCTACGCTCAATTGAACGTTGCCATCCCGGGGCGCCTCGAAGATGGCGCGAAAGCCTACAAAAAGATTCATTTCCTTATCGCGCCCCTGCGGCCAGATCGGCTTGGCGGAGCGGAAGACGATCTGGCGATTCGCGGAAGTATCAGGATGTGGCGCATGACTTTCAGATGCAAAGGATTGCATGTTACCCGGCAGTGCGAGAGAGGCGACTGTGGCGCTGACCGAGCCACTCAGGAAGCTTCTGCGATTCAGCAGTGACCGGGACTTTGAACCTTTTGACACTTCAAATAACTCCTTCTTAACCTGGCATAAAGAATAGCGCTCCAGGGAGAGCCTTACGAGACGGCCTGGTGGCTCGCGTGGCGTGGCCGACACCTAGCACTTTCCAGGATTTCGTCGGATGGCGGATCAACCCTGATTCGATGGAATCCGAGTTTTCGCGACAGGATGGCATAAAGATTTGTACGAAACAAATGGGGGAGGGGTTTCGCCCTTCCCCATGCTGGTTTACTGAATTGGCTAGAACAACGCCTTGAGTGAGAACTGAATGGTGCGCGGCTGGTTGCCCTGATGAGCATCGGTGCCGAAGCCGGTGGTGCCATAGGAAGTGTTCGTGAAGATATCAATCAATTGGCTGCGGTTGAATGCATTGAAGAAGTCGCTGCGGAACTGCAAGGCGGCGGACTTATAAATGTGGAAGTCCTTACGTGCGCTCAAATCCTCATCTAGGTAGGCCATGCCGCGCAATGGAAGGTCGCGCGACACATTGCCAAAGCTGTTGGGCGGAGGCGCGGTGAAGGCAGCGGAGTTGATGTAGGCGTCGATGTGCGGGTTGAATTTTCCTGACCAATGTGCCTTCTCCGGCACTCCAGGAACATAGTTGGGACGCAGGATGTCGTTGAAGATGTTCAGGTCATTTCCGACCGAAGTCTCAAATAGCGCGGTTCCGCTCTGGTAGTGGTGAATTCCGGCCACGGCCCAACCACCCAACAGCGTGGCAGCAATGCCGTGGTTGAGCCACTTTTTCTCGTAACCAATGGGAAGTTGGTAGTCATACGTGATGGTCAGGTTCAACGGCGGCTGATCCAGGGCGACGGTGTACTCGCCCTGCCTGCCATACGTATCCTGCGGACCGTCGTTAAACTGGCTGAGTTCATCTTCCGCCGTGCTCATCTGTTTGGCCCAGGTAAAGCTGGTCAGCACCGAGAGTCCATTGCGGAACTGGCGCTGAAGCCGGGCCTGCAGCGAGCTATAGTTGGAGTGGCCATTGTTCTGCTTGATCTCGTTGATCCCAGTGTACTGAGGATACCTTCTCAGCGCCTGGGCTACCGTAGCGTTGCTGCCCAGGTCTGTCGAGAAGTTGGGGAAAGGCGCCACAACGCCGGTCGCGATGCCTGCGGGAGAACTGAGAAGCGCACTCAGCGCTGAGCCGTATTGGACCTGGTCACTGATCGGAAGCTGCTCGGGGTTATCAAGGCCGGAGGCGATATGCTGGGCGGTATTGCCAACATACGAGACGTCGAGCAGGAAGCCCTTCGGCAGCTGACGTTGAATGCTGAGCGTGTAGTCGTTGATGATACCCGGGAGGCCTGTGGTCTTCGGTATCCAGGTGGTTCCCGAGAAGTTGTCAAAGGTTGAGTTGACAAACGGCGGAGGTGTGAACGAGGGGTAGCCAGTGGCAGTGGTGAACGCCGGCGTGGTGCCGTTGTTAGGAGAGGTACTGCTCACGGTTGCATCAAAACCGTCAGCCACCTGTCCAAATCCGTTTCCATTGGTGGATCCGTTGATGCTGATAAAGATGCCATACCCGGCATGAATCACAGTCTTATCGTCCAACTGGTAGGCGAGGCCGACGCGGGGCTGGAACATTTTGTAGTTTGTATCCACCAGGCGGTTGCAGTTGCAGGTAAACGTGCCTGTCCCCTGATAGACAAGTGCGCCGGGAATGTTGTTAGCGCCAGGGTTCGGCACATTCGGCTCAAAGCTGGAGGCGACATGGACCCCGTTGATCTGGTCGTGGACAGTCAAGGTCCAGGGGATGTCGTAGCGAAGTCCCAGGTTGAGGACCAGCTTCGGCGCCAGCTTCCAATTATCAGAAATATAGGTGTCAAAGTACTGGAAGCGGTTTTCTACTCCCACAGGGTTGTCCGTCTGCTGCACACTGTCGAAGGATCCGGCCATCAGGCTGGCGAAGCTGTTGCCGGTGGTTGGATCAAGAGCGCCAGCACTGGTGAAGCCGGCAGTTTCCTTACCGCTTAACCTGTCAACGACATTGTCCGTCGACTTCTGGTTGCCTCCAATGCGGTCATATTCGCCACCGAATTTGAATTCGTGGTGGCCTTTGTTCCAGGAAACAAACCCGCTGTCGATGTAGGTGTTTTCGTGGTTGGTTGAGCCACCACCTCCGTTGGTGTCTGCGTACGACTGGCAGCAGAAGCCATCGCCCTGCGTCATATACATCTGCGGGGTGATGGGCAACGCATTCGAGATGCCGTATGTGTCCACTGTGTTCGTGTACGGGGCCAAGCTATCCTGCGTGTCGTAGTTCCACCCAAAGCCCAGGTGCAGCAGCAGAGTCGGCGAGAAAGTGTGGTCGTAGCCCAGGCGGGCAAGCCCTAGGTGATTGTTTCCCGCACCGGCGCCATACGTCGCGATGGGGGCGATGAAGATGTTGGTGTAACTATTGTTGTTGATGGGGCCGAGGGAGAAGAACCCGTGAAGATGATTCTTCTCGTTGATGTGGTAATCAACCCTGCCACCCCAGCGGTCCTCGATCAGGTCATTCACGCCGGTGGCAACAAAGTTGTTGCCATTTCCGAGGCCGGTAACGGGCTGGGGAAGATACTTGACGTACTCTGTTCCAGTGGCCGAGATCGCGGTGGGAGGCATGACGTTGAGCGCGCCGTTATAGCTGTACTGGGTCCGGGTGCACACGCCCGCGCCGTTGCAGGTTGTCGAGTTCGGATCGTAAATTGGGTCGCCATCCGCGGAGAAGTCGCCTGTCCGCTCCGCGAGGCTCGGAATACGCGTATCGCTCGGAGTGACGCCGCCTGCCAGCCGGAAGCCGCTATAGAAGGCGAAGAAGTACATCTTGTCCTTCTTCAGGCCAAGAAACGGGATATTCACCGGCCCACCGACATTGACGCCAAATTCGTTCTGGTGTGTGACCGTCGGTGCGGTTGCGAAGTAGCCTGCCGCATCCAGATCGGTGTTCCTGGCGTACTCGTAGGCCTGGCCGTGGAACGAGCTGCCGCCGGACCGCGTGGTGTAGGTAAGGTTGCCGCCGGGCGTGCGGCTATACTCTGCCGAGAAGTTGTTCTGCACCAGGGAGAATTCGCCTAGCGCCTCGACCGGGACCGGCTGGATGCGGTAATCGCCACTCTGGTTGGCAGAGACGAAGGGGATGCCGTCATACATGACCGCGCCGCCCCATGCCTGGCCGCCATTGATGGTTGTGGAGAACTCCTGGCCCGTCGCGCCCGCCGATCCGTATCCAATGGCCGCGGTATCCGAGACACCTGGCATCAGGTCGGCGATGGCGGTTACGCTGCGCGCGCCGCCGGACATGGCGATGGGCAGATCGTCAAAAGTCTGCTGGTCGATGGTGGTCGCTGCCTGGGAAGTGGTTGTTTCCAACTGGCTGGTCAATGCTTCGACCTGCACCGTCGCGGTCGCTGACCCCACCTTCAGGGTTTCATTCACATTCACGGTCTTATTGAGACCGACGATTACATTCTCATGCCGTACTTCTGCAAATCCAGGTGCGGTAATCGTCAAGGTATACGTTCCAACCGGAACTAGCGGGAACACATATTCCCCCGAGGCCGAGCTCCTTGTGCTGAGCGCCGCGCCTGTGTCGTTGCTCACTACAACAAGATCGGCCTTGGCAACTGCCGCTCCGGAAGGGTCGTGAATCGTGCCCACTATAGAGCCTCCGCCGGCTTGGCCAAACAGGAAGGATTCACACGGTAATACGAGCGTGAGTGCTGCAAGAATCAAAATCCGATATGGCCTCATTGCGTCTCCTCTTACATCAAGTGCTCGATATCCAACTTGGCGTCAATAAGCCCTTCGAGTCGTTGGGGTATTCCTCCATCCAGCATCGCAAGTCACCGACTCCTAAGGGACATCTACGTGGCCGCTACCCTATCTGCGGGATGCAGCCAGTCGTCTCGACGCTGCCGCTCCCTTTCATGAAAGGGTGTGACTACAACCTATGTCAGACAACGGAACGGACGCTTTCCTTCACATCAAGACGCGGAGGGAATTCATTGAGCGAGAAGGAGCCGCGGTCACAAGAGCGGGATCAGATTGTTCTACCGAAAAAAAGCAATTGCCTGATCGTCTAAGCGATCTGGCTGAAGGACGAGGTGAACGCTATATGATCGCTTAGTCGCTTGTCAACTAATAAAATACGAACTTCGATTCGGAGGACGATTATTTCCCTTAAGTTATCATTAATAAAAGATTTATCTGACAAATACGCCTCACATAGCTTTTCGTTATTAACCTCCGGTCGCTAATTTACTTTCGCTTAAGCGCTTGTGATGATATTGTTGAGTCGATCTGGCGGCGACACTAAAAATGAGAGCCCTTCATTACCCAGCGTGGGGAACACTCGAGTTCCGTGACCTTGCCATCCCTGAGATCGGCAACCACGAGGTGTTGCTGCGCGTGTTCAACTGCGGCATCTGTGGTTCTGAATTAGAAACGTTTAAGAACTCGAGCCCTCGCAGAACGCCGCCATTGGTGATGGGCCACGAATTTTGTGGCGTCGTTGAGCGAATCCAAGGCGAAGACCTACATGGCCTGGAGGGTCGCCGAGTGCTTTGCCACGCCCTCGTGAATTGCAGACAGTGTTCCGCGTGCCGACGCGGCGACACAAACCTATGCGCTCGCCGTCAGGTGTTCGGGATGGATCGCCCGGGGGGGTTTGGCGAGTATGTTGCGGTCCCGGAGCATGTTCTGATTCCCTGGCCGGAAGCTCTTCCTGACGATTCAGCAGTTTTCACCGAACCGCTCGCCAATGGCATTAATGCTATGCGTCAGGGCGGCGCGGTAAGACGATCGAGGGTCGTGATCATTGGTGCCGGCCCTATCGGACTTATGTGCCTCTTCGCAGCCCGCCGACTGCATAAATCAAGTGTCATCGTATCTGACCGAATCCCCGTACGTCTCGATGCAGCGCGCTTGCTCGGGGCCGAGCAAACCGTGAATCCGCAGCAACAGGATCTGAATGCGGAAATTCAAAAACACTGGGGCGGTGAGCGCGCTGAGTACATCATAGATGCTGTCGGGAGCGCGGAAACCAAGCAGGTGGCGATCAATCTTGTCGAATTGGGTGGAACGGTGGTTTGGGTTGGACTGCACGAGGACGCGATCACTTTGAATAGCTATCCCGTCACTCTGGGCCAAAAATGTGTGGCTGGCTCCTATTCCGGATCGCTTCGCGATCTCCGTCTTGCGGCCCAGATCCTCTCGGAGGGAAACCTCGACACAACATGGGTAACGCGATACCCTGTCGAGCAGGGTGAGATGGGATTCCGCGAATTGCTGCGTCCCGACGCAAGCAAGATCAAAGTAGTTCTACAATTCTGATGGTCTTCGTAGCACCGGCCGGAAGGGGGAGTCGAGAATTCGGCTCTGAGGTCCGTGGGACTAGTGAAATCGTGTAACATGGCGGCAACCCTCTTGGCGTGCGCGGCCGTATGCGCTGCGGCCTTCTCTTCAACTGCATCGGGCGAGCTCCCGATTCCTGAGAAACAGGTCGAGGCCAAGCACCTGATCGACGCGCGACAACTCGACAGCGCTGAGAAGCTTATCGTCGCCGAGATGATGACCGAGCCCCGCGACGCGGGCTGGATTACGCTGTTAGCCGAGGTTCGGCTAGGCCAGAACCGTACCCGAGAGGCGCTTAAGCTGCTCGCCGATGCGAACCTGATCGAGGGCGACTCCGCCACGCGCTTTATGCTTATCAGTCTGGCGCTAAGTCAGGCGGGACACATGGACTGGGCCGAACCTCCGATCCGGACCGCCATTCGTCTTGACCCTAACAACGCTACAGCGCACTACTTTCTCGCCCGCCTCCTGTATACGGACAATCGATTTGACGAGTCGATTGAGGAGACTCAGAAGACCATAGACCTTGCACCCGACTTCGTTCGTGCGTACGAAAACATGGGGCTTTGCTATGAGGGCAAACACGGGCAAGCGGAAGCGGAACGCTGGTATCTGAAGGCCCTCGACGTCGAAGCGACTGCCCAGAACAAGACGGAGTGGCCAATGATTGATCTGGCCGTCCTTTTGATGAGCGAAAATCGCATCGAAGAGGCGAGGCCTTACCTTGATCGGGCGCTTGCCATCAATCCGTTGAACACACAGGCGTTGGTCCAGATGGGATCTTTGTACGAGGCGACCGGAGACATCAAGAGCGCATTAGATGAGTATCGCGCCGCCATACGCAGTGAGCACGCCAATTTGCAACCTGGCCTGGCCAGCGCATACTACAAAGCAGCACGTCTCGCCAGAAAACTGGGATACACGGAAGAATCTCAGCGATACTTCAAAAAGTTCAATGAAGTCCAACCCAAACACTGAGCAGCACACGCACGCTCTCCGGATGCAACGCGGCACGCGCATTTGGTGTCACGCATGAGAGCGCGGAGTTTTGCGCAGGTCTGGCTGGTTTGCATTGCGCTACACTGCTTCGCGCAGCAATCCCCTGATTTCGACCGGCTGCTGCAAGAGGGCTCTGCGCTCAGTCAGAGGGCAGATTACATACAAGCGATTGCGCTCCTGCGGCAGGCCACGAATCTCGAACCTCAAAATCCTGCTGCCAACTATCTGCTCGGTCTCGCGCTGCTTCAGTCAGGCCATCCAGCCGATGCCATCCATCCTCTGCGCGTGGCCACTCGGGCGGTTCCGATAAATGACGCTGCGGAGGGCTATCTTGGTGACGCAGAGATGGAGATCGAAGAGTTTGCTCTTGCCGCGGATGCATTCCTTAGCGCGATCTCGCACTCTCCCGACTCCGACCAAACGCTCGTGTGGTGGACCGACTTTAGTCTCGAACGTTACCGCAGGCTGGAATTCTCACTCCGGGGCACAACGCGCGGTCGCGCCGCGCTTCTCGAAGTCGCGGCTCAAGGAGACGAACTTGGTTGGAAGAAAAAGGAGGAATTACTGCGGCAGGCGGCCTCGCTGGACGCCAGCCTTGGTGACATCCGCAGTGAACTGGGCGTCGCGCAAGCGCTGCTCGGCGAGGAGGCCAACGCGCAAGACAGTCTGAGGTCTGCACAAGAGACCTCACCCGATGCAATTTCGACACTTAAGCTGCACGCGCTCGTCGACGCCGCGCAGGGACGCTGGAACGAGGCAACCGCAATGCTCGTTGAGCTCAAAAGCCGTTCGCAGACCGAATTCAAAAGAACGGTCGCCGCATGGCCTCCGGAACTCCTTCCTAGTTCCGAACACAACGGTCCCCTCCGGCAATGCCTTCGGGAGCGCCGCTCGGAATGTCTGGCGATTCAAATCCATCCTCCCGCGCAGGACACGATCTCTGCCAAGCGTCTCTTTTACGAAGGGCGATGGGAGGAGCTGATAGCGGTACCGGCGCCCTCAACAGATGACGCCGCCATGTGGTACTGGCGAGGTATGGCATTTGCGCAGCTCGGCGACTGCATCCATGCCATCCCCGCCCTTGAGCGCGGGCTCACGACTGGCGAAGTAATCGGTTCGGCTCAACTGTCCAGTTGTTATGAACGTGAGGCTGTGCGTAGCGCGGATCGCTTGCAGGCGTTGGGGAAAGAAGCGTCAGTTCATCTCATTCGGGGTGACATTCTCCTCTCGATCCGCCTTGATCCGGCAAAGGCTTCGGCCGAATATAAGCAGGCGTTGGGTCTGAAGCCGAAGGATCCACAGTTGCTCGAGAAACTTGCCGAATCATACTACAGCCAGGGGGAGATGGCGGAGGCCCAGCAAGCAGCAAAGCAAGCACTCGAACTCAACCCCAGCCGCAGGCAACTATTGCGCCTGCTTATCGAGGTTGCCATCAGCGAGCGCGACTATTCAACTGCGCTTTCGCTTCTCGGCCGACTCGCCGGCATTGACCCCGATGATCCCTGGATCTGCGTTCAGAGAGCAACCGCCTATGCGGAGACCGGTCATCCCGAAGAAGCCGTGCAAGCGCTACAGCCGACATTGAATGCAGGTTATCCCGACAAGAAAGGATCCCTGCACGCGTTGCTCGCCGCGCAGCTTCGCAAACTTGGCCGTATCGAGGAGGCGAGTCGCGCAACAGAGGAAGCAATTCGCCTTGCTGACAGCTTTGCCCAGCAGAATCAGAACGCACCAGCACCACATGCGAAGACAGACGCTCCGCCGCGATGAAACACTCCAAAGTCGACTCTGTTCATTCTACTTCTGGTTTTCTGCATCCTTGAGCAATTTGTCGAATTCGGCATGCGGCATCTTCAGTCTCTCCGGATGCACGTCGACCCACTTTGCGAAGTCCATATACTTCGCCGGCGGCCAGCCTTCAAAGTCTCCGCCATTTTTTCCCTCGCGATTGAGTTCGAAGTTATAGGTATCCTGCAGATTGGTAAACTCAGCGGAACTGATTGCCTCCTCAGCGAGAATTGCAGGAATGAAAAGAACTCCCTCCGACTTCGCAAGCACCAGATCTCCGGGGAGAACAACGGCGCGCCCAATGCGAACAGGCACATTGATTCCCGTCAGTTCCATCCGCGCCCACGCAGAAGGATCGTATCCGCGATAGAATCCGTTAAAGTTCGGGATATCGCGATTCTCTTCCTGGTCACGAATACCGGCGTCGAAGACAAAACCTGCATGCGTGTGCCCGGCAATGGCGTTGCCGAGATTCGAGCCAATCAGCGTACCTTCCACGATCTTTCCGAATCCATCGGCAACATAGACGTCGTCTTCCTCCAACTGCGCGATCGGCCAGCTATTGGTGTCGCCCACGCGGTTCTCGGCCGTGCCTTCGGCGAGAATCGCGCGCTGCATGTCCGGGCGAGTTGGCATATACTGCGCCGTCAAAGCTCGCCCGGCAAAGGGTCTGTCACCATGCAGTGCTTGCCAGCCACCATCGAACTGGTCTTTGTAGCCGTGGTTCCAGAGATATCCCCAAATATCCTCGATCGATATATCTTTGGCTCGCTTGAGAAGATCGTCCGGCAGCTTTGGCCGGCCATCGGCGAAGCGCTCTCCCCGCCATTCCGAGGTGTAGAACAGGATCTGATCCCGCGTCATCTTCACCTGCGCTCGAGCCGGAAATGCGCTTAACGCAAATGTGATCACCAACGAAGCTAAAATGACCCTTCTCATCCAATCTCTCCCCATGTCCCTTTAAGTCATCTTGCTATCTGTTTCCTGGAATCTGCCAAGCTGTCCGGCTCCGCCAGTTCAGTACTCTCTTCGTTCACCCGTGTCGCGAGTGCATTTCTGCCTGGCGACGCCACCGTCCTATTTTGACGGAAGAAAGTTATCCAAGGCCGTCACGCTCTCCGCCTTAACGCCCGGATCCAGCTGATAGGGAGTCTTAGCCTGGTGAAAGTCATTGCCCAACAGATGAATGTTGCGTGTATCAGCTCCAGTAATCTTTAGAAACAGATTCGTGCCCAGCGCCGCGTCCATGTTACGCAGAGTGGCGTTGGCAACCCGGTCCAGCGAAATAGCGGGAAGATTGCGTTCAGGCCATGCAGAAGTCCCAGAGAAACCGTCTACCTGCAGCCCATCGATATCTTCGAGCGAGAGGGCGCTTTCCCACTTGTCGTAAGCTGGCTTTTCCCAGTTCACCTCGATATTCCGCAGCTTCAGATCTTTGATCCATCGGAAGCTGAGCGCGTTCTTGGCCGTGTCATACGGCGAATCGGGATTGCTGGAAATGAAGAATTTGATGTTCTCGAAGGTCACACCGCTCAGCCAGCTTTCCGGGTGTCCATAGATTGTGGACTCGCCCTGGCAATGCACGATCACGTCGTGAATGATCACGTTGTGGATCGATCCAGGCCCCGGTTCCCCGGGCTTCCGCGGCTCATCATTCCACTCGCTCTGCCTCCGGAGCTCGAAGTTGAATGCGTTGCCGTCGCCCGCCCAGAACCAGTCGAAACGGTGCAGGTCCATGGTGATATTTGCAATCACAACATTGCTGATATCGCCACCGGTTGCAATCTGCAGAGTCAGTCCGCGATTGGAATCAAAGATGGCGCAGTTTGTGATCAAAATATCGCGAATCACGAGGTTATTACCTTCGCTGAACTTGATGGCGGCCGAGGCGGAGGAAAGGCGGCAGTTGGTCACGGTGATGTGTTCGCACGGCGAAGTCGGCCCCCACTCGTCGATTCCGCAAACAAACACGATGCAGTCGTCACCAGTCGCGATCGTGCTGTTTGAAATGCTCACATCCTTACAGCTGACGATATCGATTCCGTCGGCCCACACCGCTTCATGAAGGCTGGTATAGATGTAAATGCCATCGACAACCACGCGGGAGCAGTCATAGAACGCGAAGGTCCAGCTGAATGATCGGACGAAGGATACTCCCTTGATACTCACATTCTTGCAATGTCCCAGCCAGATCAGGTGCGGATAGACTGTGCGCGTGCCGTTGCCGACGGGGTAGGAGCGCATCTGCGATTTGCCCGATGCGACGATCAGCTTCTTATGCAAAAATGAACGTTCGATGGTATCCGGCGCCCAGAAATACTTGGCTTGGCCATCTACCGTTCCGCGGCCGCCGATGGAAATATCTTCAAGATTCTCGCCAAAGAACAGCGCATCCTTCGACTGCACTTTTTGCGAGTCGAACGCTGCTGGATCCTCCGACGCAAACAGCGTCGAGCCTGATTCAAGGTAGATATTCACATGGCTGCGCAACTGCAACGTCCCGGAAGTATATTCTCCCGGTGGAAGATACACCACGCCACCACCAGCCGCAGCCGCCGCATCGATCGCTTTTTGAATTGCTCCTCCAGCGCTGGCCGGCTTCTTGCCCGTGGCGCCGTAATCCTTGACATTGAAGACAGTCATGTTCACGCGCGCAAGCTCCTGACTTCGCGCATAAACACTGGTGCGCACGGATAGAAAAACCAAGAGCAGCATCAAGCATCGTTTCCAATCAAACCGTCGCATCAGACTCCTGTCCTTTCGGATGACAAACATTGTGTAGTGAAATAAGTTGGCGGAGTGCGGCGAGCCATCTTCTCCTCGCTCTGGTCTTCGCTTTCAGGCTTAGAGTGAGAAACATTCCACAATCACCGAAGCCGGCGTGAGACCTTCCGACGTTGCCTGCAGGGCAATGTGGCCTTCGCGCCCAAGTGACCGCAGCACCGCAAGACATCTGCCATGGAATGTCCTGCAGCTCGGCCGGCGAAAGCTGGCGACGTCCTTCGGGTTCGCATTTCCAACCGCGGCCAGCTCTCCTGCGCCTTGCACGTAGAAATTGATTTCACGCACCATATCCGGCACCGGCGCGCCGGCTGCGTCGACGATTTGCACCGATACGAAAGCGAGTTCACCTCGACTGGCGCGAAGCTTCTCGCGATCCACCTTCAGGTTGAGCTGGGCAGCCTGTCCCCCTGTATTCAATGCAAATGACCCAATCTTGCGTCCGTCCCTGAAGGCCGTTGCGCGTAACTCTCCACTGGCGTAAGGCACATCAAACTCCGCAATCAACTTGGCCGACTCGGGAACCGGCTTTTCCCCGACCTCTTTGCCATTCAACTGCAGCTTCACCCGATCTCCCGTAGTAAACACACGCACTTTCAGCGGAAAGCCTTCGTATCCCTTCCAACTCCAACTGCGCAGTTCATCGCGCCAGCCCCAGTTGGCCAATTCTTCAGTTCGCCCGCGCGGCAAAGGCCTTTGCACGGCCATCTCCAATTGGCTGCGGCCCCACAGAACATCGCGGTAATAAGACTGCGGCTTTTTGTCCCCGATCAGATCGATATCGCCGCAATAGGAGTTGAACCACGGATACTGCTGCCGCCACCATCCCGGCGTTTGGGAAAGGATCGAATGCCCGATCGCCGACTCACCAAGGTAGTCGACCCCAGTCCAGACAAAGTCGCCCAGAACGTAACTTAGCCGTTCGGCGTTCCGCCAGCTGTCATACGCCTCAAATGGAAACGACTCCGTACCCATCATGATGCGATCTGGAAACCGCTTGTGATCGATCTCGTACTGCTGCCACTGGTAGTTGTAGCCGCCCACATCGAGATGTAAAAACGCCGGATCATTTGCCTGCCATTCCGGCAGGTTATGATCGTACGGTCCCGGAACGGCCATGGTGACTGGCCGCGACGTGTCGATACTCTTCACCATATCGCGCAATTGTTTGGCGATGGCAACCCCCGACGGATCGCGGCGGCCATCTATTTCGTTGCCGATGCTCCAGAAGATAACGCTGGGATGATTGCGGTCGCGTATGACCATCGTCCTCAGATCCCGCTCCCACCACGCCTCAAAGTAGGCGTGATAGTCGTCGACATTCTTGCCTATGTTCCAGCAGTCGAACGCTTCGTCGATGACCATCATCCCTAGGCGGTCGCATGCATCCAGAAACATCGGCGACGGCGGGTTGTGGCTAGTGCGAATGGCATTGAACCCATTCGATTTCAAAATCTCCACGCGGCGCTCTTCCGCACGATCGAACGCGGCGGCGCCGAGGACCCCGTTATCGTGATGGACGCATCCGCCCTTCAGTTTCACGGCCTCGCCATTGATACGTAGCCCGTGCTCAATATCGACCTCGATGCTGCGAACGCCGAACGACACTGCGGATCGATCGACGATCTTTCCGGCAATTAGAACCTCGACCTCGGCCCGGTAGAGATTCGGGTCGGCCGGCGACCAGAGCTGCGTGTCCCTCATGTCCAAAGTCTGTAACACGGTGGATCGCTCTCCCGGGGCGAGATCGATCGCCCTGTCTCCGTTTGCCGCAACCTGTCGCTGTGGCCCGAAAATGCGCGTGCCAATCGTCACAGCTTGTTGCTTGTTGGCGCGATTCTCCACCGCTACCGAAACCTCAACCGTCGATAGCTCCGATGACACTTTCGGCGTGTTCACTCCCAGGCCCCACACCGGAATCCGTACATCGCCGGTCAGCGTCAACCACACATGGCGATAGATTCCCGAACCGGAGTACCAGCGACTGTTCGCCCCCTCGTTACGCACCTTCACCGCTAGCACATTCTCGGCATCGTGCTTCAAATGCGGCGTCAAGTCATAAACAAACGGCGTGTACCCATAAGGATGGACGCCGAGTGAGTGACCGTTGATCCATACTTCGGAGTTCATATACACGCCATCGAAGCGGATTTCAGCCTGCGTAGCGTTGTTTGTGAGAGCTAACCGAAAACGCTTGCGATACCACCCAATTCCCCCGACGACCCAGCCGGTCGCCTCCTGCCCGGCGCTCAACGCTACATCGAACGGGCCAATGCGTGTCGGCGTGTTGCCTCCAACCCATATTGTTCCCTCACCTCCGGCTTCTTCATCAGACGTTAAATCCTCAATGCTCCAGTCATGGGGAAGGTCAACGACCCGCCACCTTGACTCGTCAAACCCGGGGTGCTCCGCGCCTGCAACATCTCCACGAAAAAATCGCCAACCCCCGTCAAACGGCTGTTCGCGCTTGCCATCAGAACCAGGGGAGCCATCGATGCTGTTACCCGGTCCCAGGCCCCGCCGTTGGAGTGAGTACGCTGATGTCTTCGCCAGCAGAGGCACTGCCCCAACCGCCCCTACCCCCTTCAGGGCATCGCGCCGGCTGATTTTGACGAAGCCATGCCCGGCCTTTTCGACTGGAGACAAGAGACCTATCCTTCCACACACAACAGTTAAGCGCTTAAGCGCGCCGGGCAAAGCCAGAGACAACACTAACGGGCTAAATTTGAAGTGTCAACCCCAAATCTTGGAAGGTGGAGACCATATGCCCGGGCAGGATATCAACTCTTTCGCCCTTCAACCGATCTTGAGATAAAGTGCTGTATAGCGATCGGGTTTTTCGAGCGCGATGCGCACTCTTGCCCCATCCCGTGTGACCTCCAGGTCACGCGTTCTCGGCCAAACCACACGCCCGGCAGTCACATGCAATAGAACCGGATCCAGAGTGATCTCGACATCCGGCGTCGGACGCATCTCGCCCTTCGTCGCCAGTTGCACAGCATCCAGAACCTGGACCAGGATCAAATCCTTTTCCACGGTATGGAAGAGACTGCCGTGTACCAACGTCGAGAGGGGGTTCGTGCGTATTTCTGCAATCGGACAGGGCACAAGCTTCCTGATCAGCCATGGGATCCACGTCTGAATCCATTCCGCGCGCCACTCCATCGCCCAGAAGATCGGTGCGCCAATATACACCGATTGCCCCTTGCCGAACCGGTTAAACGCGACCGCCGTGCCAGCTCTCCCGGGCCCCGGAGGAATGGGTCCCCACCCCACCCACTTGTTATGCGGAACATCCTCAGCAAACAGCGGTAAACGGTAGCGCATGACTGTCTGCGCCGAGGTCTCCTTCATCTTCACGAATGGACCCGGCAGTCCCACCGTACCGTTCGCTATCATCTCAGCGAGAGGATGCCCGGTTGCCTCCAGGTAAGTTGAAACCGCATCCCCTTCGCGCTGCTTCCCACTCGCGTCAAAGGCATACGATGTCTCCTCACCGGCATACTCTACGCCAAACACATCGGCCAGGGCAAAGTTTTCCCGCTGCTTGAGAGCTTCATCCAACAAGCCGCAGCGGTAACTTGCAACTAACGTCCCACCGGCCTGCACCCACTGACGAATCGTCTCCGCTTGCACCGCGGATAACACGCTCACCTCGGGAAGCACGAGCACTTCGAACTGACTCA
This sequence comes from uncultured Acidobacteriaceae bacterium, assembly GCA_963737665.1. GTDB lineage: Bacteria > Acidobacteriota > Terriglobia > Terriglobales > Acidobacteriaceae > Telmatobacter. The sequence goes on along the minus strand of CAVTTW010000003.1, from coordinate 89,908 downwards.
GCACCTCCGGCAGCAACCTGAAGTCCGGCAAGCTCTCCACAGGACGCCCGGCATACGTCATCGTCTCTAAAGCTCCCGCCACCGAGCGTCGAAAATCTTGTGGCCGCCGGGCCGCCTCGAGTTCTCTGCGCGTTCCTTCGCTGTAGATCACCGCGGTGCTCAGGAGCGGTCTCAAACCCGAGCCCAGCAGACAATCGACGTTCTTCACATCTGCCCATGCGTCCGTGGCCACGGCAAACCAACGGTTCGAGTATCCCTGTCCGTCGATCCCACTCAACACCGGCGCATCGCCCACAATGAATGTGCGCGCATTCTGTACGAGCAGCGCGTCGGCCTGTACCCTCGCCAGGTCGGCGGGATACATGTCCGAATAGCCGTAGTCGGTGAACACCCCAGCCTGATAATTTGGGCGCCCCCATCCGCGCATCAGAATCGAGCCAAGCGCAATGCCCGTGGGACAATCCAGCGGCTCCGCATAGATGAAACTCACGCGACGCATGATGTCGTCAGGGAAAGCCTCCGGGCCGCCATTCAAAGACACGAGCAAATTCGGCTTATGCTTGCGTGTGGCTGCAATGATTTCGTCCAGCATCTCGGTCATCGATCTTCGCTGATGCCACCGAAAGCGCCGTTCCCAGCCCACCCGGGTCTTGAATCCCTCGCGATACGGATCACCGGGGAACTCCTTCGCCCATGCATCTTCGGTGTATTTACAGAAGCAAAATGGATTGATCCCATTGCGCGCATACATTGAAAATTGAATCCCGAAGATATCGAGGAAGAGTTCATCCACCTGGTAACGCGAAAAAATCTCATCCATCATTGCCAGGACATAGTGTCGATAAGGCGAGTCCAGGCAGAGCACATGCCACTTGCCATAAAAGCGTTCCTCCGAGCCGTCCTCATTCGTCCACGCCCAGTCCGGATGGGCAATCGCACATTGATTGTTGAACTGAAGGCTGTAGTAAGCGGTGACCGCGATGCCCGCCGCTCGCGCCAGTTCGCATTCCGTCCCGAACAAATCGAATTTGAGGTTAGGGTGACGCACTGCCGCGTCGCTGGGATAAAACGCGTAGCCCCAGTGGTCTTGGGTGTAAAACATCAGGCTCTCCGCGCCGGCATTGCGCGAGGCCTCAATCGCTCCTCTGAAATTGATGTCGAACGTCTGCTCAGGTGGCGTGTGAAACTCCCACTCCATAGCCCGATACGTCCGTCCCGGCGAGACAATGCCCGCATGGGTATGCTCGCGCCGCATCCGCTCAAGATCCGGAAACGCGGGCTTCTCCTGCGCGCCAGGTTGCCTGGTTGCCAGCACAGCAGCGCTTGCGCCAGCCAGTTTGATGAAGGCTCTTCTATCCGTCTTCCTGGGATGGAGTCCATCGCGTTGCAACGTTTTCCTTTCCTGCCTGCGCCCTTAGCGCGTGGTGTAGCCGCCGTCAAAGACCCAATTCGCTCCGGTTACGGACCGCGCCGCCGCGCTGAACAGGAAGGACGCCAGTTCGCCAATCTCCTCCACAGCAATGAAGCGTTTGATGAGAGCCGAATCGAGCAGGGTCACAGGATCAATCTGCCCGCACTCGATCAGTTGCTCTGTCACATGGGTACGCACGCTGCCTGGCGAAATCGCCACGACACGCACTCGCGGCGCAAACTCTACTGCCAGCGCCCGCGTCATCGCAGCGAGGGCGCCTTTCGTGCCCGCGTATGCCGCCAGATTTGGATTCCCGACGAGCGCATTGACAGACGCGATGTTAACGATACAAGCATCGTTCTCGGCTATGCTCAAATGGCGCACAAATTCGCAGGCGAGGAGATACGGTGCCCGCTGATTGATCGCGACCACTTGATCAAACTCCACGATGGTCGTCTCCAGGGCCGGCTTGTGAAAGCTCCACGCCGCGCAATTTACCAGTCCATTCAGCGGGCCCAGCGCGCGAATGCTCTCTTCAATCAACCAGCGCGCGGCATCCGGCTCAGCCAGGTTGCGCACCAGTGCGACAGCCCGTGCCGAAAACCCCGCCTCGCCGGCTCGCTCGCACACCTTTGAATCCACATCTGCCAGCACCAATCGTGCGCCGGCCGCCGCCAGAACGCGCGCGATGCCAAGCCCCAGCCCATGGGCCGCGCCCGTCACCAGAATGCGTCGATTGGAATGGTCGTAGCTCATCGAGCCGCCTCCCGCTCCGTGCGGTTTTTTATTTGCACATGATCTCTTCCCACTGTTCCGCAAACATGTCCAGTTTTGCGTCCGGATTCTCCGGATGCGCGCGGATCAGTTCTTCATCTACATCGACGCCCCAACCCGGCTTGGTCGGAATGTCATAGTAGCCGCGGTTCACGCGCGGCGTTCCCGCGGTCAGATCGCAGCGCCAGGGAACGTCGTAATCCTCAAAGGTCTCAAGGATATCGAAGTTGGGAATGTTGGCACACAGATGCATTGCAATCACCGTGCCCAGCGGCCCGCGGCAGTTATGTGGCGCCACGCTCACGTAGAACGCCTCGGCGATCGCGGCGATCTTCTTAGTTTCCATAAAGCCGCCGCTGTAGACGATGTCAGGCTGTATCAGGTGTGCGCCCTTGCGTGAGAGCAGATCGAGAAATCCGAATCGGCTATACGTATGCTCACCAGTAGCCACGCGCAGAGGAGATGCCGCAACCACCTGCGCCATCGCGTCGTGATTGTGTGCTGGAATTGGCTCCTCGCACCAGCGCGGCCGGTATGGCACCATGGCGCGAATCGCCTCCAGCGCCATAATGGGACTGAACCGACCATGAAATTCGAGCGCCAGGTCGATATCGTTGCCTACTGAATTACGTACGGCTTCCACAATGCTTACAGCCTGCTTAAGTTGTGCGTTCGTGAGTTCCCGTCCGCCGGGACCGAAGGGATCGAACTTCATCGCCTTGTAGCCACGGCTTACCACTTCCTGCGCGCGATCGGCAATCTTCGCCAGGTCCCCTTTGAACGCATACCATCCGTTGGCATAGACCTCGACACGCTTGCGCACGGCGCCGCCCACGAGGTTATAGACCGGCTGCCCCAACGCTTTGCCCGCCAGGTCCCACATCGCGGTCTCGATCCCTGCCATTGCCGCAAACATGATGGGGCCCGTATTGTGTTCAACCTGATAAAGCTTGAACCACAGTTCCTCAATGTTGAACGGGCTCATGCCGATCACGTAGCGCCGGCCAAAGTCGAGGATCAGTTCACGAACCGCTGATTCCTTCCACTCCAGGGTTCCATCGCCCCATCCCACGAGCCCTTCGTCTGTCGTGAGCTTGACAAAGAGGAAATTTCGCCACGCCGTGCCCGTCAGGAACACTTCCACATTCGTAATCTTCATTGGTCCTGCGCTCCCTCTGCCGCGCGACCCAGCTGTCCCAGCCCCTCCATGAGCTCGCGCAACTCCATCCGCACCCCGTCGTCTACGGAGCTGAGAGGGGCCCGCGATACACCTACAGGAATTCCCCGCAAAGCAGCGCTCTCGCGGCACACCGCCAGCCAGTGCGGTTTTCCCTCATTCGTCCCCATGGCCCGATACTCCAGCCGGACGATCGGAAGCAGACGCAGCCACAAAGCCCGCGCTTCATCCAGATTCTTCTCCACTGTCAGCAGCCTGTGCAGCTTTTTAGCAAGCGCCGGCACAATCATCGGGAGCCCGCCGATCCAGCCATCGGCGCCCACTGCCAGGGCGGCAAACGCGGTGATGTCGATGCCGGCGAAGATAGAGAATTCCGGTCCGCACAACAGCCGAGTGTCCTGGACCCTGGCGATTTCCATGTGGGACCACTTCACCGCGTGGACTACATCCTCCTCTGCCAGCATCAGGATCTCTTCCGGAGTGATCTCGATGCCCGTCAGCACCGGAACGTTGTAGACCATGATCGGCAATCCGACTCTTTCGCGGATGCGCCGGAAGTGATTGAGCACATCCTCCTTTGGTGGTTTGAGCAAATACGGAGCCATCAGCATCAACCCGTCGCACCCGGCGGATTTTGCATGCACGCTCAGCTCTATGGTGGTTTTGGTGCTGTAGTCGCTCGTACCCGCATATATCGGGATGCGCCCATCCACTTCCTCCACGATCGCATCCAGCGCGTTCATTCTCTCCGCAGTCGTCAGCGCCACGGGCTCACCGGCGCTTCCCAGCGGCGTGAGCCCGTCCACACCCTGGTCCATCAGGAAGCGGACGAACGCCCGTGTTCCCCGCGGATTAAGGGATTCGTCGCTATGGAACGCGGTCACGGTGGGAGCGAATATACCGCTTAATCGCGGCGCGCTTCTTGGAATGCTATCCATAGTGTCCTCCAGCGACGAAGTCATAATTACTAACGAGTAAAAGAATTACTGTAGCGCAAATGCCACATATTCAGCGCCTTGGGGGGATTTCGTGTCTCGTGCACCGCAGGTCGCGATAACAATGTACTGCTTGCCGTCAACCATGTATGTGGCCGGCGTAGCTACTCCAGAAAAGGGCAGAGTGCTCTCCCACAACAACGCGCCGGTATGACTGTTAAACGCTCTGATCTTGCGGTCGAAGTTCGTAGCGGCGATAAACAGCAGCCCTCCGGCCGTAACGATAGGGCCGCCGTAGTTCTCTGTTCCCGTGTTCTGAATGCCTTTTGCCGCCAGTTCCGGGTATTCGCCCAAAGGCAGCTTCCAAAGGTATTTGCCCGTATTCAGATCGATCGCGCTCAAAGTTCCCCACGGCGGCGCGACCGCCGGATACCCTTCTCCATCGTCAAACCGCGTATAGCCGGTGATGCTATAGGGCATCTCGCTGTATGTGTCATCAGCGACTTCCACACCACTTCGCGTTCCCACCCCAAGAAATCGGAGCAGCGCATCCAACTCATGGTCCTTGAGCGAAGGAAATGGCGGCATGGCTGCCTTCCCCTTATGGATCAGATCCGTCAGTTGCGACGCATTCATCCGCTGACCGAGCCCGATCAGGGACGGAAAGGCCGGTGGCGAACCGGCTCTCGTAGCACCATGACACGAAGCGCAGCGTGCGATGTATACGTTGTAACCCGCAACCACGTCCGGATCGTCGGAGTCTTCGTCCGCACCCGTTGATGCTGTCGCGCCCGCATCGGAGGCTGCACTACCGGCGGCGCCAGTATCTCTTCCGGTGCGCAGGTATTCGAGCAACGCATCCAGCATCGGTCCTTCCAGGTTCGGGAAAGACGACATCCGGCCCCGGCCTTGATGGATGATCTCTGCCGCTTGCGCCGCTGTCATGTTCTGAAACAAGCCGACCAGCGAAGGATACGCGGGCGGGGCGCCCTTACGGTCAGCACCATGGCAAACTGCGCACTGGTTGCGGTATGTTCTCAGCCCGATACCGGCAGATGGATCGTTCTTGACCAGCGTGGTGGTGAATGCCACCTGGTTTGCATTGATATAGATCACTCCGGTATTTGGATCGACGGCCGACCCGCCCCACTCCGCTCCACCGCCCACACCGGGAAACTCAAGAGTTGGCTTGTCGAGCACGCCCGGAGCAAACTGCGCGCCGCCCACGAGGGTGCGAAACTCCTTGATCGCAGCAGCGTGCGCTTCCGGCGTACGCGAGGTCAGCGATGATTCGTCCACCACCTGCCGCGTAAACGGCTCCGGCAGCAGCGGCACCGGCTGCGTAGGAGAAGTCACCTCGCCCGGCACTGTGCTTTGCTGAACCTTGCGCTCCTCAATTGGAAACAAAGGATGCCCATTCGCGCGATCGAAGAGAAACATCCATCCCTGCTTGGTCGTCTGCGCCACCGCATCGACGCTCCTGCCATCCCGCTTCACGGTTATCAGCGAAGGAGGAGCCGGAAAGTCCCTGTCCCAGATATCGTGATGAACGCCCTGGAAATACCACAGCAACTTGCCTGTCCTGGCGTCCAGAGCCAACTCGCAATCGGAGAACAGGTCATCGCCCACGCGGTCGCCGCCATAGAAGTCGAAAACCGCCGACCCCGTCGGCACATAGACAATGCCGCGTTTCTCGTCAAGTGCCATCCCCGCCCAGTTATTGGCCGCGCCCGCGGTCTTCCATGCATCCGTGGGCCACGTCTCGTAACCAGTTTCGCCGGGATGCGGAATGGTGTGGAACTGCCACCGCAGCGCGCCTGTTCGCACATCGAAGGCACGGATGTCTCCCGGAGAGGCCGGGTGTGTTTCCGGATTGCGGCCGCCCACGATGATGAGGTCTTCGTAGATGGCGCCGGGGCTGGTCAGCCCGATCGACTGCAGCTTGTAGTCTCCTCGCAGCCCTTTGCGCAGATCAATAAACCCGCCTTCGCCAAAGCTTTCGATTGGCTTGCCTGTCGCCGGGTCAAGCGCATAGAGCAGATTCCTCATTCCAGCAAAAATCCTGCTCTCTTTTCCATTGCTCCAATAGGAAACGCCGCGGCTCGCGTCCTGTTCATGGTTCCCGGAGTCGAACGTCCAGATCAGCTTGCCTGTCGAGGCATCCAGCGCAACAACCTTGAGCGAGGGCGTGTAGGTATAGAGCACCCGCCCCACAATGACCGGGGTCGATTCGAGGCTGCCTTTCTCGCCGGTATCGAATGTCCAGGCTATGCTCAGATTTTTCACGTTTTCGCGATTGATCTGGGTCAGGCTCGAGTAATGATCCTGCGCGGCCTGTCCGCCGTACGCCGGCCATCCCGCACTGCTCTGGGCCGCGCCCCGCGCGCGATCAGCCCCGGCCGACATCAATGAAGGAGGACCTATCCAGCCTAGAGCGCACGCGGAAATAAGCGCCATGAACACGATTCTGGCGGCGCGCGGCGACTGCCGCTGACTGTCGAGCTTCATATCGGTCATCGCAATGCCCCGCGAACGTATGTCAGGGGAATGTCTACACCTGTCGCGCGTCGGTCTTCCCTCAGTCGGTTTGAAAAGTGGAAATACACAAAAAAGCGTCATGTAAGCGCTTGGGCGCTTGACATGTATACTCTACACCATGCCCCGCTGAACCCACCAGCGTGCATTCGTTTCGGCTGCAGAGTTGCCGTGGCGAGTCCCCAGCTCTCCAGGAACCGGAAATGTCCCTTTCTGTACTCGACATCGTGGTCTGCTGCGTCGCTGTGGTCGCCAGCATTGCGACCGGACTGATGATTGCCATTCGCAAGGGGGCAGGGGAGTCCAGCTCCCAGTTCTTTCTCGCCGGCCGCCGGCTTGGCTGGCCCCTGGTGGGCGCTTCGCTCTTCGCTACCAACATCGGCGCCGAACACCTGGTCGGGCTCTCCGGCGACTCTTATCGCTATGGCCTCTCCGCCGGAGCCGTCGAACTCACCACCTGCATCTGCCTCGGCATCGCCTGTGCCGTGCTTTTCCCTTACTACATCCGCGCCCGGGTTTATACGATTCCCGAATTCCTGGAGCTCCGCTACAACCGTACGGCACGCATCTTCTTCTCCGGGCTCATGCTCGTCATCTGCATCATGACCAAGCTCGCGTTTCACCTCTACGCCGGCGCGCTGGTGCTGCACAGCCTGCTGGGTTGGAAGGTGATGCCCATGGTCATGCTCATGGGCACATGTGTCGCCGTCATTACCATCATCGGCGGATTCACCGCTGTCGCCTACACCGACTCGGTCCAAACCGCGATCATGATAGCCGGCTGCGGCCTCATGCTCGTCATCGGCCTAACCAAAGTCGGCGGCTGGCACGCTCTCGTCGCGCAAATGCCGGTGGCCATGCATGTCGCCAAGCCCTACGACGATCCGAATTATCCTTTCATCGGAATTCTGCTCGGAGCCCTCTACGCAGGCGTCTTCTACTGGGGTATGGACCAGGTCAACGTACAGCGCGTGCTGGGGGCCCGCGACATTCGTCAAGCCCGCAGAGGCGCCATGTTCGCCACCCTGCTCAAGCTCAGCCCCATCTTTATCTTCGCGTTGCCCGGCGTCATTGCAGCCGCTCTCTACCCCGGCCGCGATCCCAAGACCACCTTCATCACCCTCTTGAGCGATCTGCTTCCTACGGGTATCCGCGGACTGGTGCTGGCGGCGCTGATTTGCGCGCTCATCGGCTCTTCTCTCTCGGTTATGAACTCGATATCGACGCTTATCGTGCGTGACTTCCTCCTCGGCTTCCGTAAGGACTCACCGGAGAAGGTACAAGTCCTGCTTGGCCGTGCCGCCATTCTCATTACCACGCCGCTCGCGGTCGCCGCGGCGTACCTCATTTACACCACCCCCGACGGTCTCTACAAGTACCTTCAGGCCGTCTCAATCTACCTCGTCATGCCGGTCACCCCCGCTATCTTCTTTGGCATCGTGAGCAAGCGGATGACGTTCCAGGGAGCTGTCGCCTCGGCTGTTACCGGAACACTGATCGCCTCGATGTTTGTCGCCGACCAGCTGATGAGTGCAAACGGCGGGCAGGTCTTTCCCTTCCTGCATCACACATTCACCCTCAACTACACGTACCGCGGCCTCTGGGGTACAGTCATCACCACTGCCGTGCTGTTCGCTGTGTCACACGGAACGCAGGCGCCGGAGCTTGCCAGGGTGAAGAACCTCACGGTCGACTGGCAATCGCACAGCGCTCCTTTTGAAGGCCTTTCCGACTGGAGGCTGCTCTGGTCCCTGCTTGCTGTGGCTACAATCGCTATCTACATCTGGCTCTGGTAGCAGCAAACCGGAAGAGCTTGTTCCTTTGAACTGCGAGGTGACCTATGGAGAGAAGAGGCTTTCTGGAAAGTCTTGCTGCGATCGTTCCCGCGGCCGCATTGCCGCGCTTCTCCGCCGCGGCCGAGGCGCTCAAGAAAAAGGTGAAGATTACGGATCTCAAAGCCATGGTCATCGGCCGCCCTGGCGGAAATACGTATGTGCGCATTGACTCCGACGCCGGCATCAGCGGCTACGGCGAAGCCTATTGGGGATTCGGCGTCAAGGACGTAATGCTCGGTTATCTGCGCAGCGCCGTCATCGGGGCAGACCCGTTCGACATCGAGCCACTGCTGACCAAGATGACTATGCTCACGGGCGGGGCGGGCGCCACAGGCGGTGTCACCGTCACGGCAATCAGCGGCGTCGAGATCGCCCTTTGGGACCTCGCCGGCAAGTTGCTGGGCCAGCCTGTGTGCAAGTTGCTCGGCGGCCAGTACCGCACCGGTGTGCGCGTCTATCTCACCAGCAGCCCTGTCAACGCGCTCGATCCGGCCTCCTGCCGCGAATGGGCCGCAATGATCAAGGAGCACCCCTTCGGCTTTACAGCAGTGAAGACCGACATCGTTCGTCACGGCTATCCGCAGGAGAATCTTTACGACACGACGTTCGACAACGCCCGCGGCTTTAATCGGCAATTGACCAACGAAGATCTGGATAACAATGCCAGGGCCTTCACCAACGTGCGCGAGGCGCTCGGTCCGGATTTTGGCATTGCGGTTCACACGCACTGGGAACTCGACTGGAGTGATGCTCTCAATCTCGCTCGCACCGTCGCTCCCATGCGCCCCATGTGGATCGAGGATCCGCTCGCGCCGGACTTCTGCGATTCATGGGTCAAGCTCACGGAGGAATCGCCCGTACCGATCCTCACCGGCGAAAACCTGTATACCCGCCGCGGCTTTCTTCCCTTCATCATCCATCAGGGATGCCACATTGCGCAGATTGACATTCCCAAGGCTGGGGGCCTGCTGGAGGCAAAGAAAATCTCCGACCTCGCCGACCTCTACGACATGCCCGTCTCTTCGCACAATGCCTCGAGCGCGCTCGGCGCAATCGCCTCGGCACACAGCGCCGCTGCCATGCGCGACTTCAAAGGCCACGAACTCAGCGTCGGCCGTTTCGACGCGAAGTCGAGCGACCTGCCCTGGGGACACATTGAAGGCGACCCCATCCGAGGCTGGTCAGATCTCATCACTCACGACGGACCCCTGGTGAAAGACGGAAGAATCCTCATTCCCGACAAGCCCGGCCTCGGCGTGGAACCCAACCCCGATTATGTCCGCGCGCATCTCGCGCCTGGTGAGACCTGGTGGGGATGAGGCGACGGCGCGCACGGGAACAATGTATCTTCATTTCAAACTGCGGAGCGACACCCAAGCAGAACGTTGCCCTCCATCTCAGGTCGCGACGAGCTTGCCGCATAGACTTCATACGATGACACGGAACGTTTCTGGAATTGTCGACCGCAAGCTGCCCATCCGCTACCTGCTCGTAACGTGGCTTCTGGTGCTTAGCGCGGTGGCTTATCTCGATCGCACCAACATCTCCATCGCCGGCGTCCAGATCGGCAGAGAATTTGGAATCGATAACGCTCGATTGGGTTGGGTCTTCAGCACATTCCTCGTGGGCTACGCCTCGTTCCAAATCCCCGCCGGAATGCTCACTCGCCGGTTCGGTCCGCGTCGCGTGCTGGCAGTCGGCGTCGTCTGGTGGGGAATCTTCACCGCGCTTACGGCACTCGCATCGCCCAGCCTCCCCTTCGCGTTAGCCCTGCTCATTCTCATCCGATTCGCTCTCGGGGCCGGCGAAGCTGTCATGTACCCAGCCGCCAGTCAATTCGTCGAGCGCTGGTTTCCCAGCGCTGAACGTGGCAAGGCCAACGGCATCATCTTCGGAGGTGTCGGGCTCGGCTCCGGACTTGCTCCTCCGCTGCTCACTGCCGTTATCCTTCGCTATGGCTGGCGCAATTCGTTTTGGCTTTGCGCGATGATTGGGGTCGTCGCCGGTGTCGTCTGGTATCTCGCCGCGCGGGACACCCCGGAGCAACACAGCCTGGTCGGGGTGCAGGAATTAGAGCAAATTGTCGCGGGCCGTGATCCCGGACCGGAATCTCAATTGCCTGACTCGACCGAAGCGGGGCCAGGTCCCAAAACCACTGTATGGCTGCGCAAAGAGATTATCGCCCTCACTCTGAGTTACTTTACGTACGGGTATGTCGCCTGGATTTACTTCAGCTGGTTCTACATCTATCTGGTGCAGGTTCGAGGGTTGAATCTGAAAACCAGCGCCGTATATTCGATGTTTCCCTTCATCGCCATGACGCTCGGTTCCCTGACCGGCGGCGTGGTCAGCGACTGGCTCGCCCGCACGGCCGGAACTCGCATAGGCCGTTGCTTTCTTCCCGCATGTGCGCTCGGTTCCACGGCCGTGCTTCTCCTCGCGGGATCCCAATCGCACAGTGCGCAGACTGCAAGCCTCATTCTCGCCTGCGGCGCGGGCGCCCTGTATCTTTCGCAGAGCTGCTACTGGTCGGTGGCAACGGACATCGCCGGCAAACAGGCGGCTGTAGTCGCGGCCGTCGTGAATATGGGCGGCCAACTTGGGGGCGCAGTCACTGCGTCCCTCACGCCTTTGATCGCCATGCATCTTGGATGGAATGTTTCCTTCTTCGCCGCCGCCGCGCTTGCCGCGCTTGGGGCGATAGCGTGGCTCACCGTAGACCCGCACACCCGGCTCGCAGAGGTTGGGTCGCTGTAGGCCGCCCGGGAATGCAGAATGTTGCCGCAGGGGCTGCCACGACCCGCGCTTTGTTCAGTCATCAAGCAGGCTCGGCTATGTTCAGGCGCTGGTTCGCAGCCACGTCAACAATCCTCTGGATTTTTCCTGATGGCCAGCGAATTTCCAGAGTAGCCCGTACTGCCTCGCTCAATCCGAAGTGGATGGTCAGGTCGCTCGATGAGGCGTATCCGACACTCGAGGAAACCGTGCGCACCTGCTTGCGGCCGTTTGACTCGCAATGAACCTCGGCGCCAATCGCCGACCGGTTGCTCTGCACCCCCCTCAATCGCAGCTGCAACCAGTGTGGTTGTGGGTGAGTCACGCCGTTTGTGCTTCGATTCCACCAAAGCTCCGTCGGTGCGTTCAATGCCGTCACCACCACGTCCAGACGTCCGTCCCGATCAAAGTCCGCAAATACGGCGCCTCGATGCAGCGCTGCGCGCGCGAACGCCGAGCCGGCTTGCGCCGACACATCCTCGAACTTTCCTCCCTTATTCCTGAAGAGCTGATTGGGCTGGACATCCTGCACGTCCAGTCCGCCGCCGGCGACAAACAGGTCCACCCAGCCGTCGTTATCGAAATCCACCAGGCCGCATCCCCATCCGCTCCGCAAGCGGCTGAGGTTCACCAGGCCGGTCTGCACACTTCCATCCTCAAACTCGCCTTTGCCCTGGTTAAGAAAAACGTCATACGTCTCGTTCTTCAACCCCGTCATTACGATATCGAATCGTCCGTCGTCATCGATGTCTCCAAAATCAGCCCCCATACCCGAGATGTCTCGCCCATCCCCGTTGAAGGCCACGCCGGCGTCGATGCCCATTTCGTCAAATCCCTTGCCGCTGTTCCGCAACAGCAAATTCCGCGCATTGTCGTTGGCCACAAAAATTCCCGGTCGCCCATCGCCGGCAAAATCGGCGATGGCGACTCCCATCCCCTTGCCCAGCAGGTCCGGTAATCCGGTCTGGCGCGTGACCTCGGTGAAAGTGCCGTCGCCATTATTGTGATAGAGCTGCATTGGTTCCGCGCGGTATTTATCAGGATGGCAATAGGCGCCCTCCTGCACTGCAAGCCCACCGCAGATCGGGTCGATCCCCGGTTCCCAGTCGCAATAGTTGGAGACAAACAGATCCAGGCGTCCATCGCTGTCATAATCGATCCAGCACGCTGCTACAGACCACACGGGCTTGCCGGATGAGCCCAGGCCTGCGAGTCCGGACGCACGCGTCACATCGCTGAATGTGCCGTCGCCGTTGTTGCGGTAAAGATGGTTCTCATGCACGCCGGTTACGAACAGATCCTCATGGCCATCATTGTTGTAGTCACCCACGGCCACGCCCATCGAGTATCCCTGGCCCTGCAGCCCAGCCTTTGTCGTCACATCGGAAAAAGTGCCATCGCGATTGTTCCGGTAAAGGCGATTCCAGTACTCAGGCCCGCTCTTGACGAGGCCCGGTAGTTGCGCTCCATTGGTGAAGAAGAGGTCTGGCCACCCATCCGCATCGAAGTCAATCACACCCAGCCCGCCGGGAAGAGTCTCCACCTGGTATTTGCGCCCCGTTGCTCCGTTCCGCAACACAAAGTCCAGTCCCGCCGCCTGCGCGCCTTCCACAAACCGGATCGGCCCTGCTGCCTGCGGAGCTGACGTGGGTCGCGCTTGCGCCATCATTTGCCGCCATCCACCCACGAGCACGCCAACGCCCACCGCACCTGCACCACGCATCACATGCCGCCGCCCAATTAGCATTGCTCCTCCAACGCAATTCCCTTTGATGCTAAGCGGCCAATAAATGCCGGAGTCACCATGTTCCATTCTTCATTCGAATTGCATTCTTGAATGCGTCACCGAACTGCGAAAGAGTACCAAGGAATCCAAGGATTTAGGGGGTCGCCGGGGTGGGATGGAGCCTGGCAAAACACGTAAGGGTGATGGCGAAGGACGCTACCACATACCGTGTCATACCCGTATTTTATTCGGGAGATCGGACGCAATCTCTGGCGGCTGCAGCTTCGAAGCTTCGGCAGCAGGATCGGGCTGTGGTGCCTGGCCCATCCCGGGAACGGTCAGAAGTGCGCGAAACGCAAATCGAGGTATTGATTTCACAGGTCCTCCGTAAAGCAAGCGGCTGTGCGGAAGTCATTCTACATCGAGAGGTGCAAATGCAATCAGTCTCGCGGAGCGAAGGGCGCGACCTTCGACTGCTTCAAAGTTGCTTACTTTTGGAGTCGCGGATCGCAATCGGGATCTGTGCGAATTGAATTCTCTGGAGTATCGCTGCCACTCGCTATAGGCAGGCGATGTGGGTCACGGCAAAGCTGAAGGCCCACGCTTGCTACTTGGGCAGGAAATACCCGCTGTAGCGCAGCACCTCGCGGGAGAAGCGCTCGTGCGCTTTCGAGCACGCCCACACTTTGCGACTTCGGTGTCGAGGTCACCCGTACCGTATGCTCCTGGCCGATTGGTTCGATTAGGGATTGCAAGTACGAAAGCCTTTCTGGAACATCTGTCTCGGATTTGCCACGTTTGATTTGGAGTGCGGACGGTCACTGCATCGGCCTAGGCGACCTCCGGCACATAGAACCGAATACGTTGTCCTGAATGGATCTCAAGAAGCTGCCGGGACACGTTTCCGAGGACAGCCCTAATCAAGATGTTGGCATTTGTGGTATATCCTTTTTGCGGACAGTTGCGGAGCACTTAACGTGTTCGTTAATGTTGCTAGGGAACCTCTGAAAATACTCCTCAAGCGCCGCAATCGCGGGTAGTTTTGGGTTGAGGGAGATGATCGCGGCATGCGGCAGATGACGTTGGCCCATCAGGCAGAGTTCCAGCGGTACTCGAAGAAGACGCGGCGTGAGCAGTTTCTGGAAGAGATGGACGCGGTGATGCCATGGGCGGAACTGATGGCACTGGTGGAGCCGCATTATCCAAAGGGCGAAACGGGCCGCAAGCCGGTGGGGCTGGAGATCATGCTTCGGGTCTATTTCCTGCAGCAGTGGTTCGCGCTGTCGGACCCCGGCGTGGAAGATGCGTTGTACGAATCGCCGGTGCTGCGCGGCTTCGCCGGCATCGATCTGGGCCGCGCCCCGGTTCCGGACGAGACGACGATTCTTAACTTCCGTCATTTGCTGGAAGAGCACGAACTGTGTGGGCAGATGCTGGACACGGTGAACCATTATCTGGAGAGCAAGGGCATCCGTATCAGCACGGGCACCATCGTGGATGCAACGATCATTCACGCGCCTTCGTCGACCAAGAACGAAAAGAAGGAGCGCGATCCGGAGATGCATCAGACGAAGAAAGGAAACCAGTGGTACTTCGGAATGAAGGCGCACATCGGGGTGGATTCCAAGGAAGGCGTTGTGCACTCGGTCTGCTCGACCGCGGCCTCGGTCTCCGATGTGCACATGTTGCCGGACTTGCTGCATGGCGATGAAAAGAAGGTCTGGGGCGACGCCGGGTATCAGGGGCAGAGCGAGGCCATTCATGCGGTCGCGCCTGAGGCCCAGGACATGACCTCGCGGCGGGTGAAGACCAAGGCGGGCGTCGATGAAGCCGAGAAGCGCAGAAACCGCACCAAAGCCCGCGTGCGCGCCAAAGTGGAGTGGCCCTTCCGGATCATCAAGCGTGTATTCGGTTTCACCAAGGTGCGCTATCGCGGCTTGAAGAAGAATCACGAGTGGCTGTGCGGGAGCTTTGCGTTGGCCAACCTCTACCAGCACCGCAAGCGGCTGGCTCGGATCAATCTCCGAACCTCCCCTCTGGGGGCATAGTGTGCCCGCCGCAGGCTACACGCGCCTGCGGCGGATAAGCAATCAGGAAATACAACCACAAAAGCCTTGATTCTGAGCGGATGCGAGTGAAATCAGATTATGGAGTCCCTGTAAGTCGCTGTTGTTCAGAGGTTCCTTAGCCCGCGAAGAGCTCTTTTAACGCATACGATGGTGGACTGCTCTTGGAGCGCCCTTCTCGCTGTAGTGTTCCTGCATGCGATACAAGAAATAAGACTTACGACCATTCAAGTTGGGAACGCATTTGCCGGCGAAGCAGCATCAAGGTGCGAAAGGCTCGCACTACGTAAAACTCGGCCATCTGTCAACCAGCGCTCAAGTCGATCGGCGTAGGTGCGGCTCGAGCGATGCTCCGAGCCGTCCGAGAGCTTCACTGTGAATTCCCGGTTCTCGAGAGATTGCAGTTCCAATATCTCTTTTAATTGCACAATTCGGGAGCGATGTATTCGGATAAACTTTGCCGGATCAAGCCTCTGCTCAAGAGAAGCCATCGTCTCTCGTAACAGAAGAGAACAGCCATGGACATGGAGCTCAACATAGTTGCCGGCAGACCCAATCCATTCAACGTCCTCTGCAGTGACAATTCGAATGCGGGGTCCGTTCTGAACCGTAAATCGGGACGCGTATCCAACCGATGTACGATTAAGCATTTTCATAACCTGCTGTGCCATGTCAGCCCTAAGTTTGGAATCGACAAGGTCACGAGCCCGCTCGACCGCTGCGGCGAAGCGTGTGTCATCCACCGGCTTCAACAGGTAATGCAAAGCGTGAACGTCGAATGCCCGCAATACGTGTTCCTCATGCGCCGTCACAAAAATTACAGCCGGCATGTGCTCAATTGGCAGTGCGCGCAGCACTTGGAATCCGTCCAGACCCGGCATCTGGATATCGAGAAACACAACGTCCGGAGACCGCTCCAGAATTGTCTCCACTGCGGATTGCCCATCTCCGCATTCTCCAACGATCTCAACGTCCTTGAATCGGCGCAGCATGAGTGCGACGCCATGACGCGCCAATGGCTCATCGTCGACGATCAAAACCCGCACAGTGACACCTCCTGGAGATTCCGAGCCCTGCGTAACGGCAATTCCAGTATGACCTCGCAACCACCGTCTTCAGGCCATCCAAGTGAAAATACAAAATCTGTCCCATAAAGTGTCTTCAGGCGTTCCGCCGTGTTTCCGAGACCGATTCCATCTGCATTCCTTTTCTGATCGCCCCCAGTTCTCCGTCCGGAGTTCCGTATGACAATGCGCAACCTGCCGCCCTGCCGTGAGATCTTGATTGCGATCCACCCACCTTCAACCAGTGGCGCCACTCCGTAGCGCACGGCGTTCTCGACCAGCGGCTGCAGCAACATGCTTGGCACCAAGGCATCCCGCGTTTCGGAAGGGACGTCCATATCAATCCTCAGCCGCTTACCGAACCTTGTTTGCTCGATCGCCAGGTACCCTTCAATAAAGTCCAGTTCCTGAGAAAGTGCCACCTCTGCGGTGACTTCGGAACCCAGACTTGTGCGAAGAAGATCCCCGATCTGTGCCAGCATCCGCCTGGCCGCGGTCGCGTTTTCTTCCAGGATGAGCATGGAGACTGCATTGAGTGAGTTGAATAAGAAATGGGGATTCAGTTGGTAGCGTAATGCAAGCAACCGCGCATCTCGAACCTCAGCCTCGGCGCGAAGCAATCGTTCCCTTTCCAGGCTCGACTGTTCCGCTTGCCTGATGTTGAAATGCCATTGCTTGATGCTGAAATACAGACTACACCAGATGAATAGAACGAAAGCAGACCATGCCCAGACTGTAACCAAAGCATGCCAGGGAACAGAATAGAAATTTTGCAGGATGAGCCCGGTCCCGAAGGCCACGGGAATGGATGTGACCATGGCCGCTGCGGCTGCTCTCAACTCAAAGCCGAACCAGGAATACGACTGTCGTAGCAGCAAACGGCAAACAGGGCGCAGGCCGCAACTGCCCAGAAACATCAAGACGATAGGCACCGTCTCTTCTTTGATAAAGATTCGCTTAGTCAGTAAAGAATGAATCGATTCCAGAAGATCGTAGAGATAAAAGCAGCCCCATCCGATGGTTTGGATTTTCCAGAAAGATCTCAAATTCAAGGCGCTATCTCGTTTCATAAGTGGCATTTTAGCTCAAATGAGAGATAGTGCTTCCACGGCCCGACACGCAATACCCTCGGCTCAGCACATCTTCCCCGCGTCCAGCGGAATCGGGCAGATTTAGCAGGCTTCATCGGCGTAAGCTCGACGAACGGTTTGAAGGTCGATCTAAACCGTTGTATCTGATCCAGGTAACGCGGTACCTCTGCTTTGGACGAGATCATGTACTTTAGCGCTCTGGTACGTTGATATCAACGTACTCACAACAAGATGACTCGATTGTGACGCTGTCCGAGTTTGTTCATGGAGTGAGACCACATCAGGGTAACGTGCACAGAAGGCCCGCTACATTTTCCCCATCAATCTTCCGGGAGAACCCTATGAGTCGAAATGGATTTGCTGCAGTCCCCGCCTTACTACTCGTCCTGAGTTGTATCTCTGGAAGTTGTCTTGAGGCGCAGGATGCCAAAACTCAATACTCCGACATGGGGTCGCTTGACCAATACTTGATGGCCGATCGGAATGACGAGATAGCGCTTGCGCGGAGCGCTGCGCCCAAATCGATATCGGACGACGCCACAGTTCTGGTCTTTGAGAAGAGTGGCTACCGGGCCGTGGTTGAGGGCAAGAATGGATTCACATGCCTGGTTGAACGCTCGTGGATGAACCCATTTGATAGTCCGGGTTTCTGGAATTCCAAAATGCGTGGGCCGGTTTGTTATAACCCCGCGGCTGTTCGCACGATCCTTCCTTACACGATCAATCGGACCAAGCTCGTATTGAGCGGGTTGTCCAAAGCGCAGATCCGGGAAGCCGTCATTTCCGCGGTAGGAAAGAACGAACTTCCGATACCTGAGGCCGGCGCCATGTCCTACATGATGTCGGACGCCGGGAACCTTGGTATTGGCGTCGGACCCTGGCGCCCACACCTCATGATTCATGTTCCCAAGATAGACCAAGCAACCTGGGGGGCAAACGTAGCAGGCTCACCGATCATAGTCGCCGACCAATATGTGGACGTCCCAGAGCCACAGACAATTTTTATGGTGCCCGTTTTCTATTGGTCAGACGGCACCGCATCACCACATCAGTCAACTCATTGAGTTCCCGCACATCTTGCTGTCGAACCGCAAAGACAGCATTCCCAGGCGAGGAACAAATCACATTCAGTCTTTCAGGAGGACACATGGCAAACAAGTCGATGACGAGTCATGAAGTTGAATCAATCGAAAGATCTAGATTCAAGCGGCAGAGGGAGATGTTACGACGCATTGTCTCACCTTTCACTCCAGGCATATTTCTCGCGTTGTCACTGGTTTTTGTCATGTCACCGCTGCTTCTCCAACTGGAAACATCTGCGCAGGGAATAACAACGGGAAGCATTTCAGGAACTGTTGCCGATACCACAAATGCGGTGATTGCCGGGGCAACCATAACGGCGACTGCAAAGGCTACCAACATCATATTGAAGACGAGCTCTGGAGGCGACGGCAGCTTCTCCTTCAAAGACGTGCCGATCGGCACTTACGCGGTGGTGATCTCGGAGAGCGGCTTTGCTAATCTCACCCTGAACAATATCGAAGTGGCAGCCGGTCGTGAGCAGGCGCTGGGTGTTCAGAGGCTGAGCCTTGGCAGCGAAGCGGACGTGGTTGAAGTCTCCGCCGCCCAAAACATTCTCGAGACCTCTCAGGCGCAGGTGACCACAAGCTTCGATTCGGAGCAACTGACGAGCCTTCCGACCGCGGGTGGCTTTGATGAATTGGCGCTGCTTATTCCCGGCGTCGTCGACACGCATGCTGACGGCTTCTCCAATACGAACGGGGCCAACTTCTCCGTAAACGGCGAGCGCGGTCGTGCCAACAACTTTGAGATTGACGGACAGGCAAATAACGACACCACCATCACCGGACCTCAGGTCTTTTTCGGTAACGACGAGGCCATCGCGGAGGTGCAGGTCATCTCTAACAGTTTCAGCGCTCAGTACGGGCGCAACGCGGGTTCGGTGGTCAACTACATCACCAAGTCCGGGACCAACACCTTGCATGGGTCGGCAATCTACAAGTATTCCGGCGATTTCACCAGTTCGCTTGCACAAGGCATCTCGAAAGGAGAGCAGTTCGGATTCTGCGGTGCTGGGCAGAGTCCGGCCGCCGACGGTTGCGCTGCGGCTGTGGTGCCGCGCTACGTTGACAACTTTTATGGCGGAACGCTTGGAGGCCCAATCCTCAAGGGCAAGCTCTTCGCATTTGGGTCGACCTATTGGGATCGGGAGACCGAGTTTGGCGCTCTAGTCACCAGCAATGGCAACCTCTTCCCAACAACTGCAGGCCTTGCGCAACTCGTCGCCGCCTATCCGAACAATCCTGCAGTCGCCATTCTTCAGCAACTCAACCCATATGCGATCACTGTTGGCAAGCCTCGCCAGATCGGGCCTGTCACATACGAGACCATGCCTGGTGCAGGCCTGGTCCCATTCGCGCAATTCGGCCGTCAAGTGCCGTTCCTCTCGACCGATGAAGAGAATCTGGGACGTCTTGACTGGCAGGCGACTCCCAAGGATCGCGTTTACCTCCGTTACTTTTACCAGTCGAATCCTACGTCGCCCGATAATGCCACTGCCAACGGCGGCTATGTCAACGTGACGGATGTGACGCACTCCGTCGGCGCCGATGAAACCCACACATTTGGCCCCCACTGGCTAGATCAACTTCGCTACAGCTTCCAGCAGAGCACCATAGCCTTTCAAGGCGGCGGTTTCCCCACTTGTACGATCGCTTCGTTCAATACCTGCCCAACCGATCTCAATTCCCTTACTTTGCCGGACGGGAGCACCTTGTCCGGTCTAGGTCTTCCGAGCGGCGAGCCCGACGGACGCGTGGTTAAAGTCGGACAGGTGCAGAACAACGCCAATTGGACCGTCGGACACCATGGCATAACATTCGGCGGAGAATTCCTATACGAAAACGCGCCGAACATCTTTCTCCCCAACACCCAGGGTCTGTTTACCTACGACACGTTGACCGACTTTATCGCAGGTGGCTGCCCCAATGGCGCGTGCAGCGTTTCGGTGACCAAGGGCAACCCAAGCATCCCATTCAAGGAAAATGATTTCGGCCTCTATTTCCAGGACGATTGGCAGGCGACTCCGAGCCTTACTCTCAACCTTGGCTTGCGGTGGGAGTTCTTCGGCCAGCCGATCAACTACTTTCATCACGAGAGCGTGGCGGCTCAAACCGGGCTTAATCCATTCTGGAGCACTTCGCTGCCACTTTCAGAGACCACGGTTCCTGCGATCGACAACTATTACAAAAACATCGAGCCCCGCATTGGCTTCGCGTACAACCCTGCATTCAACAAGAAGATGGTGATCCGCGGTGCGTACGCGATCAATGTAGATCCTGAATTTCAGAACATCGCTTTGAACGTTGCGGGCTCGGCACCTTTGGTCGCCTCCGGAGCGCTCACCTGCAATCCCGGCACTACCAACTGCATTCCAACCGGGGGAGCTACTTTTGTCACGGTGCAACAGCAACTGGCCCCGCAACTACCCACGGGTGGCGACCCAGGGCTCGATAGCGAAACGATGGCTCCCAAGAACTTCCGCAACCCCCTAGGGCAAACCTACACGTTGGGAGTGCAATATCAGTTACGCAATTCAGCGGTTGTTGAGGTTCGTTATGTCGGCAATCACACCAGCCGGCAATTCCAATCGATCAACGCCAACCCGTATCTTGCGAGCGTCGCGGCCGCCTTTCCCAATATCGTCAACCCAGGAAGCCTTTGTTCAGCTGCTAACAGTACGCTCAGCGGGGCTGATGTGGGTTTCCTGAACTGCGGCCACACCTCCGTCGACGAGGTGAAGAACACAGCCTTCTCTCAATACGAGTCCGTACAGACCAATCTGCTCACACACTCCTTTCACGGCATAACCGCCAACATCGCGTATACATGGAGTCATAACATCGATAACACCAGCGAGGTATACTCGACCGGCTCGGGTGGAAATACCATCGCTTACGCGCAGAATCCGTTGAATCCGGACGTCGGCGAACGCGGTAATAGTGCCCTCGATTTTCCCAACTCGGCCAGCTTGAGTTTTACTTACAAGCTTCCTGACCTCCACCGGGGCAACGCACTTCTATCCAGGCTCACCGATGGTTGGCAAGCCAACACCATCTGGATCTATAACAGCGGCCAACCCTACACCGACTACCAGGGTATCTCGAACGGTTCGCCCCAGATCAACCCGGATGACGTACGCACGTCTGAGTCCTACAGCGACATTCCCTTCGAAGAAAACTTCCTTGGGGTGGACGTAGCGCGTCCCATCTTATCCAACGCAAAGGCACCAGCCGGCACTCTCGGCATCTATACCGACACCACGATCACTGCCGCGACAGCCAGTACGCCGGCGGTTTTCTCCGCGCCCGTGCTTGTGGACTACAAGACAGGAGCCCCGGTTTCGACCTCCGATGTCCGATTCATTGCCAATAATCAACTGGCGGCACACCTCCTCAATAATCCGTACCCCGGCTCAACACGAAACATCCTCCGCGGCGACACGTTCAACAACGTCGACTTCAGCGTATTCAAGAATACGAAGGTCAGCGAGCGCGTCAGCTTCCGCCTGGAGGTCGATGCTTACAATGTGCTCAATCGCGGCTACTACGGAGCGCCAGGCAACGCTCTGACCGACTACGCCGCGCCCACATCTTATTTCAACAACTTCTATGAAAGCCAGGCCACTGGAGCAAGTCTCGTCACTCCCGGGACAGGGCTTCGCAACCTGTTGTTCGTTGGGAAGATCCTGTTCTAAGCCGAGGTCCCTCATCCCCTCAAGGAGGTCTGCAATGTCACGGGCAAGACAGAATTCCCGCCAGGAAGAATCAAACGTCGGTGCTCAGCTTTCTAAGCACAGCTTGGATCGTGATGACCGCGCAACATTCCGGCCCGATGGATTCCGCGAGTAATTCGGCACTGTCTGCCTGCTGACAGATAGACGGGACTGGGGTCCCGAGGAACTCTCAACTTTGATTGAGAAGCCACCCCCGATGGCTTCCAGTTCAGATCGATTTGGAGGCGGTTTATGAGGCTGTTCAGGTTCAACATTGACAATTACGGAGGGGCTGACTTTTCAGGCCGGCCATGGCATCATTTTGATTCACGTAATTTGCTTGTTTTAGTCGTGATTGGCGCTTTGTCGTTCTGGAGTGAGACTGCCCATGCACAAGTAGAAACCGGGCAGATTGCCGGCACGGTTATGGATCAAACCGGCGCCGCAGTGCCCGATGCAGCAATTGCCATCGAGAATCTCAGTACCAATACGGTACGACACACGGTATCGTCGGCGTCTGGGGCGTACCTGGTACTCGGCCTTGAGCCGGACATTTATCAAGTAACCGTAAGTTCCAACAGCTTCAAGAGCTTCGTCGGCAAGGTCGAAGTCACCGTTGGCGGCCACGTGACCCTCGACGCCAGGCTCTCTGTAAGCAGTGCCACCACGGAAGTGCAAGTGATTGGTGAGGGCGGTGCGCAAGTGAACACCCAGACCCAGGAGATGTCGCAGGTCGTCGATAACCAGGAACTGACTCAACTTCCCAGTCTTACGCGAAATCCGTACGATTTCGTCGCCCTCGCCGGCAACGTCTCCGGGGGCGACAACAGCACGAACAGCGGCGCGACGGCGATCGATCAGTTGGGAAGCGGTCAGAACCAACAGGATCGTGGCGTCGGTTATTCCATCAACGGCCAGCGCGAATCCGGCACTGAAATCCTGCTCGACGGCGTGGAGAACGTGTCCATATTCACCCAGGCTATTGGCGAAGATGTTCCCTTGGACGGCACCCAGGAATACAGTATTATCACCAGCAACTATTCGGCGGAGTACGGTCGCGCATCGGGTGGCGTAATTAACGTCACGACGAAGGCGGGCACCGACCGATACCATGGATCCGCCTGGGGATATAATCGCCTCTCCGCTTACACAGCGAATACCTACGGCAACGACGCGGCGAATGCGGCGTTTCTCGCAGGCGGCGGGACAGGGCCTCTGCCCGATCCGAAAGGGGTTTATACCCGCAACCAATTCGGATACGCAGCCGGGGGCCCCATCAAGCACGACAAGATCTTTATCTTTGAGAGCACGGAATGGACGCGCGTGCGCAGCGCTGCCTCCGAAAGCGAAGAGATCTTCGATCCTGCTTTTATCGCCTTAATGCCCTCGAACATTCAGGCCTATTACAAAAGCTATGGCCAAACGGCGCTCCCGCCTTCAGGAGTCGCATCTACGGTAGGCCAGGTTGCAGGCACAGGCGTAAACTTCGGCCAGGTCAACGGCACAACACCGCTTCTCCCAACAACTCCGATGTTTGACACCGTCAACTTCGCCGCCCCATTCGACGCCGGCGGCGGCATTCCTCAAAATACCTACGACCTCGTCGGTCGGGTGGACTTTAACCTCACTGGCAAAACCCAGATGTTCTTTCGCGGGGGCCGCGAATCCTCCATCCAGCTGCCCGGATCCAACAGCTACAGTGCGTATCCCCAATACGACACAGGCACCACATTCCTGAACCAGAGCTACCTCTACAGCCTCTCCCACACATTCACGCCCAACCTGTTCCTTTCGGTGAAGGCCAGCTTCACGCGTTTCAACCAAAACACCTCTTTCGACCCGTCGCTGCTTGAAACTCCCAACCTGATGTTTGTTTCGCCCACTGACCCGAATACTGGAGCACACATTCAGATGCCCGGACTAGAAAACTATAGCGAACCGGGTTTGGGCGGTCTGCCGGCCGGGGGTCCGCAGAATACCATCCAGATCGAGCCCGATCTCTCCTGGACCAAGGGCAAACATTCGCTCCGCTTCGGATTCCTCGAGACATATCTCCAATTGAATTACGCTTCTGGCGCTTATCTTCAGGCTGTCGAACAACTCGGCGCTGGATTCCAGGACAGCCTGAACGACATGATGAACACCGCTGGGAACCCAAATGGCGCATCGCTGGTAGAGTTCGAGACGCGGGTCGACCCTCAGGGCAAGCTTCCGTGCGCGTATGACCAGTCATACACAGACGGCAACTTTGGCACCCTCACTCCGGCCCAGGAGAGTTCTTCATGCGAAGTCCAGACTCCCGTCACCACCGCCGCCGATGCGCGCAGCTACCGCTACAAGGACTGGTCCGGGTATGGTGAGGACAGCTATAAGGTGACGCCTCGCTTGACCATCAATGCGGGTCTTCGCTACGAGCACTATGGCGTGCAACACAACAACCATCCGGGTCTCGACTCGAACTTCTACTTCGGCTCGGGCAGCAACCTCGAAGCGCAGGTTCGTAGCGGAAAAGTCGAGATTGCCGATCAGAGTGCTGCCGGTGGCTTCTGGAAGTCCCGCTGGGGAACCTTTGCACCACGCGTCGGCTTTGCCTACGATATCTTCGGGACTGGCCGGGACAGCATACGCGGCGGGTACGGTATCAGCTACGAGCGCAACTTCGGCAACATTACCTATAACGCCAGCTTTAATCCTCCGGCCAGCGCTGTGCCCAGCGTGGCTTGCGCTGCAGAAAGCGCAAGCTGTATCGCCACGGTAACCAATAACGATCTCGGTCCCCTGGGTCAATCCATCGGGCCGCAATACCTGCCTCCGGTGGAACTTCGCCACCTCGATCAGAACATCCAAGTCGCGCAAACCCAGTTCTGGAGCGTTGCCGTTGAACACCAGCTCGTTCCCGGAACATTGTTCGAGATCGCTTACGTCGGCGCAAAGGGAGGCCATCTTTACGATCTTGCTAATGTGAATGAGCAGGGCGCCGGCCAGGTTTATCTCGGCGATGCAAACGCCATCGGCCCAAGCTGCGTTGGTTCCGGCCTTTACAACATCAACACAGAAAATGCCCTGATTGCCGGAGGGGAATCCGGCGCCGAAGCCAGTTTGAACGCATCGGAGTGCCTCACCCGTCCCAATCCGCAATATTCCAACATCAACATGCGGGGCAGCGCGGCGAGCAGTTTTTATAGTGGTCTCAACATCCGGCTGCAAATGCAGAACCTGCATCGAACAGGTCTCAGCCTGACAGGAAATTACACCTGGTCACACGCGCTCGACGAGTTAAGCTCCACCTTTGGTGACAGCCTGCAAGGCGGTTCCGGCTATATCGGTTCGCTCGGTTATACCTCTTTGGCCAATCCGCATCTCGATTGGGGCAGCGCCGATTACGATGTTCGCCAGCGTTTGACAGTAGCCCCGATCTGGCAGACCCCGTGGTTCAAGCAGGGAAGCGGAATCAAGCGTCAGACTCTGGGTGGCTGGACGCTGTCAGGCATTTACACCGCCCGCGGCGGAGTTCCGTTCTCCGTCTTCGATGCGAGTGAGGACGAAACCTTTTACACGGTGCCCCGCCTGGAACCCGCAACGCCCTTCTATTCAGAGGCTGTCAACAAACATCCGAAGGCCTTAGGTCCCAATACCTTTGATGGATTGGATATTCCGCTTCCCAAGAACTTTGTTCCCCTCAGCAGCACTCTGGGGATCTCCGACTTCGGACCCTTTCCCAGCGACATGATGCACCGCAACTCGATCCGCGGTCCGGGCGCATGGAACGTCGACACATCGCTCCACAAGACTTTTCAAGTCACCGAGCGCGTGGGAATGGAGTTCTCAGCAGACGGCATCGATGTATTGAATCATCACAATTTCTACGCGAACACCTCAACCTTGGAATATGACGGCGCCACAACTACGCCCCTCTTTGTTCAAGAGCTAAAAGGCGGACTGGGTACCTTAGCCACCGGTGGCAACCACGACGAACGCCGTTTCGGTCAGTTTGCGCTTCGCGTGAGTTTTTAACGATTTGGCGAACGGCAGGTTGCGCCATTCTGACGTCGTGGCGAGCTGTCAGCGGCGTCACTTGTGAAGAAGACGAAAGACCCCGCGGAAAACAGAGGCGATAAACCGGCATTGTCCGGGACGCGCTGAAGACTTTAACATGCACCAAAACATGCACCGGGCACTTGCGAAGACTATGAGCTGGAAGGGGTGATTAAAGAGGGGATTCAAGACTAAATAATTGATTACTCTATACTAAAGCTGGTGCCGGGAGGGGGGGTCGAACCCCCATGACCGCAAGGGTCGGCGGATTTTGAGTCCGCTGCGTCTGCCAGTTCCGCCATCCCGGCACATCTGTTAAGGCTATGTATGTCTAAGGTACGAATGGTTATATTGGAACCGCCCTCTCCAAAGACCCGGTCGTCATTTTATCGCCGCCTATTCTCCGATACAAGCTTTTCGACCGTTCCTTGGTTCTGTTCTGGAGCCAAATGCGCATAGCGCACCGCCATCTATATTGTACGGCGTCTCATCGGTTGCGCAACAGTGCGAATGTCCATTCCTGCCAGTACAAACCTGGACCCGAAGGGGCGGCGGTTGTCGGGGCATCCTTTCTTCCCTGAAGGGCGAGTGGGTGAGCGGCCCGTCTCTTCTGCATCCACTACTGGTAGATGGGCAGTGTGACGCGGTTGTTGGCGTGCGGCAGAAGTTCTTGGGCCATCTTGATGTCGACCCATTTTCCCTGAGCAAAGTTGCGAGTCCGTACCGGAACCCATGCCAGCAAATTTTCTCATCGGCTTTGTGCCGCTCCAGCGCAGTGCGAGTATTCCGACCTGAGGTTCCGGATTTTGGTCTCCGTTGCAGGACTCGCCGGTTCACCATTCTGCTCAAATTGCGGAGCTAAGACTTGACTTCGACACTCTTCAGGAAACCGAGGCGGTGTTGACCCCACCCCGGCATCCACCCAGTGGCCGGTTCTGAGGATTCAGCCAGGCCTACCGACCCTTGGATCAAGGTGATCGATGCAGCGCGTCCCGATGGGAACCTCGGTCGCTTTCAGGTCGCATATCGGAAGTTACTATTTGCCGAGCGTCGCAAACTCGGTTTAATCTGCGTGTTCTGGGGTGGATCCGAATACCCAACGCTCCGGGCGTTACAATCAGGCGCTGCTTCTGGCCCCACTGCGCGGGAAATCTAAAGGAAACTGCCGCGACGAGCGGGATGGCAAGCTGCCTGTGGATCAAAGCCAGGGTGATAAGGTGCTCCTGCCATTCCAGCAAGTTCTTGTACCTTGCGTGCGGCGGCGATCTGCGGATTCAACCCGAAAGAGGAGATTACGGCAAACCCCTCAGCGATCTGCGATAGGTGAACGACAGCGCAAGGGTGAGTGTCTCGTAGCCCTTTGCCGGATCACAGACGTCTTGAGTCAGGATTGCGATTCAATCAAGGAGGCTCCAACATGACGCAACAAAAAATGATGAGGCTCATCATCGGGCCCGTGCTTGTCCCTCTTCGTGCTCGGTTTTCTCACCTTCTTTCAGCACAGGCGGTGAACGGCACGCTGCTCGGTACGGTGACTGACTCGAACGGGAAATGTAGTCCCCAATGCCCAAGTCACGATTGTTCGTACGGGTCAGAGTGCCCGATATTCAACGGTCACCAATCGGAGCGGGGACTATACCGAACCCGATCTTCCTTCCGGCACCTATGCGGTCACGGTCGTCGCACAGGGTTTCAAGAAAGAAACCCGCGAAAACATCGCCCTCGCTACAAACACCACGACGCGCGTCGATGTAACCCTGGCTCCGGGCAGCGCGACGGAAACGATAGAAGTCACGACTGCCCCTCCTGAACTCCAGACCGACCGCGCCGACATCTCAAGCACGATCGAGCAAGGCCAGATCGGCAGTCTTCCCCTCAGCAGCGGCAACAGCTTTCAGTCCTTGCTGAATACGGTGCCGGGCATGGCGCCCATCGTCTTCAACAACTCGCAGTTCTACAACGCCAATAACGATCTATCCACAAACTCGAATGGCCAGTCCTCTTACGTCAATCTGTACCAGATCGAGGGTATCGACGACGACCAGCGTACCGGCATTCACATCATCCTCGTTCCTCCCGCAGCCGCAATTCAGAACGTGGACATTACCACGAACAACTTCGAAGCGGAATTTGGACGTGCAGTGGGAACCGTCGTCAATGTGACGCTCAAGTCAGGGACCAACTCGTTTCATGGGTCGGCCTTCCAGAACATGGAAAACAATGGCGTCAATGCCCGCAACTACTTCGCAGCCGGACCCAATGGACGCCTCGTCTACAACTACACGGGCGGTTCGCTGGGCGGCCCGATTCTCAGAAACAAGCTGTTCATCTTCGGCGATTTTCTCCGCACCTCCGATCACGAATCCACAACGACAATCGCGACCATTCCGTTCTTTAACGTGACCAACGGCTTTTACAACCTGAGCGAGTATTCGGGGCAGGTTTACGATCCGAATACTGGAGATACGGCAGACTGCGTGGGCAGCGCGGCGAACAACAACTGCGGGACCGGTCGCACACCGTTTGCCGGCAACTTGATCCCAACTGACCAATCCTGGCATAAGCACGGTGGGCTTAACCGTTCTTCAGGACCTGGATGCCCTTGCCAGAAATCCCAAAACGAATCTCTCGTCAGCTGCGTACATCGCCGGTGCAACGACCAACAATTTTTCGTCGAACCTGCCCTTCAGCAAAGACGCCATCAGCTACGACATCAAGTCGGATTACACGATGTCGGCCAAGGACCACTTGAGCGGCCGTTTCAGCCATCAGAATACGACCACGTATCAGGCGCCGCTCTTCGGCTCGTTCCTAGGGGGGCCCGGAAGCGGTGGGTTTGAAGCAACCGGAATCGCAGCGGCGTACAGCACCGGATTCAACTACGACCATGTCTTCTCGCCAACCCTGTTTACCGAAGCGCGCGTCGGCCTCGCCCATCTGCGTAACTCCGCGCAGCAGACAGACTACGGAAAGGGCGATGCGACGACGCTTGGTATCCCTGGCAACGGCCCCAACGGAACAGACAATACACCCACGAGCAGCGGGCAAGTCGCCTTCTCGGCAAACGTCTTCTCGTCTCCGCTAATCGGCTATTCGGCGTCATTGCCGTGGTTGCGCGCCGAGTCCAATATCGACTTTGCCAACAACTGGACCAAGATTCATCGGCAACCACACCCTGAAAGCGGGCGCAGACATCCGCCGCGTGCGCGACGACCTTCTGCAGGGAAACAACAACGCCGCTGCGGGGCAGTTCTATTTCCAGGAAAACACGACTTCCGCGCCCGGCGCGACCACATTCAACGGCAGCGCCACCGGTGAGGCCAACGACATGGCCAGCATTCTGTTCGACGTTCCCTATAAGGTTGGCCAGGACACCAACAGCACCTTCCCCTGCTACCGGCAGAGCTGGCTCTTCTTCTTTGTCTCCGACAA
Source organism: uncultured Acidobacteriaceae bacterium (assembly GCA_963737665.1). Classification (GTDB taxonomy): domain Bacteria; phylum Acidobacteriota; class Terriglobia; order Terriglobales; family Acidobacteriaceae; genus Telmatobacter. Next base: position 60,257 of record CAVTTW010000003.1, on the reverse strand, counting down.
GTGGCAGGCTGGGCCAAAGCTGACTGTGGATCTCGGCCTGCGCTATGAATTGTACCCGCCGGCAACGCCGCGTAAGGCGGGCGGTTTCGTCAACTACGACCCCACCAATAATTCCCTGGTTATCGCAGGCGAAGACGGCAACCCTTCCAATCTCGGGATGCAAACCGACTACACAAACTTTGCCCCTCGGCTTGGATTGTCCTATCGTTTGACGGAGAAAACGGTTGTTCGCGCCGGATTTGGCATTAGTTATGTGCCGTTTGTTGACAATAGCTACGCCTATAACTACCCGATCAAGACCAGCACCGGCTACACCAACACACCCACCTATGGACCAGCCCTTAATCCCGTGGGCGGTGTGATCAATTTTGTAACCGGCATCCCCGCGACCCCGACGGTGACCTTTCCATCGAACGGAGCTCTCGTGGAAAGCGCGGCCAACGGGACCATCGGACTGTCGAATCTTCTATATTCCCCTGAACTTCAAGAATGCCTCTGTGGACTCGTGGAACTTTGCGGTCGAGCAGGCTCTGCCCAAGAACATGTCGCTGCAAATCGCGTATGTTGCCAATCACGGCACACGGATCGACATCGCGCAGAACATCAACCAGCCCACGATCTATGGCCAGAGCGGCTCATACGATCCTTTCAAAATCGCCTTTGGAAAAACTGCGTCGGTTACACAATACTTCCTCGGCTTCTCCAGCAACTATGAGTCGCTGCAAACTCAGCTCACGCGCCGCTTCACCAACGGCCTGGCATTCAACTCCGCATTTACCTGGGGCAAGGCGCAGGGCTATCAAACCGGCGCGCAGGACGGAAATTTGCTATTTTGGAGCGGAAACTTGCGCCGCAACTACAATCTGCTTGACTTCGACCGCAAAAGGAACTTCGAGCAGACGGTTACCTATGAGCTTGCCGGCCGGACGCGGCCACCATTTTTTCAACTCCGGCATCGGCGCCTATGCTCTGGGCGGCTGGAAGACTTCGGCGACGATCGGAATGCTCTCCGGCCTGCCTTTTACCATATCAACAACCAGTTGCAACGCCGGGAACGACCCAGACGGTCAATCAGACTGGCCCGTTACCAGGTCACGCATAACGTGCCGGCGGGAAGAACCCCGCCCTTGCCTGGTTCAATCCAGCCTCATTTGCGGCGCCCCCTGCTTGCGTGGCATATTCGGCCACCAACCCCAATCCATGCGTAATCGGGAACACGCAACGCAACCAGTTCCGTGGCCCCGGATACTTCTCAGACAACGTGTCACTCTTCAAGAGCTTTCCAATTTTCCGCGAGTCTTCGTTTGAAGCCCGCTTCGACGCATTCAATATGAGCAACACTCCCGCATTCGGCCTGCCAAACGGAACTCTTGGGTCCAACCTTGGCAAGATCACCGGCACCCTGGGCAGCGGCGTAGGCAATGTCAACGGCGTCGGTAGTTCGAGGGTGCTCGAGGCATCGGTAAAGATAAGCTTCTGAGACTTATGGGACGGCCGCGTCAAAACGAGGGATATTTCTGCCGGCATGTCGGTTTCTATGTCGCTACACCATTACTCATCAATTCTTATGGCCGGGTAAGTTCGCCAATGAGGAGGCGCGTAGCATTCGACTCTCCCCTTTTATCTGCTCTGAGAGCTTGCATGCGGTCCATCGAAGCGGCGCGCCGGGCCGGAATGAAGGCAGCCACTGCCGCACAACTGGCCAGCGGCAAAGTCGCTTCGGAGAATGCCGGCAGATCGTGAGCGAGGGAGTCCCTTTGCCGACGCCTAGGATCCCGGTGGCTCACGGAACGGCTCCACAGAAATACGCTCGTAAGACACTTCCAGCACCGTCAGGTATTCTGTCCCGCCGGGCGCATGGAGAACTACGCTGTCACCCGCTGCCGACTTCATCAACGCGCGCCCCAGAGGTGACACCCAACTGATGTGGTTGCGGTTGAGATCGACCTCGTCGGTGCCTACGATGCTCACCACGCGCTCCGCTCCCGCGGCATTGGCATAGCGCACGGTAGCCCCGAAGAATGCCCTCGTCTCCGACTGCCCTGCTCTCGGAGCTTCCGGATCCACCACTTCCGCAGCTTCGATTCGCTTCGTGAGAAAGCGAATCCGCCCATCGATCTGCCGCAGTCGCCGCTTGCTGTATTGATAGTCGGCGTTTTCACTGCGATCGCCATTGCTGGCAGCCCACGCCACGACCTCCGCCACAGCCGGGCGGTCCCTCGTGAGCAGAAACCGGTGCTCATCTTTGAGGCGCTGCAGTCCGCTCCGCGTTATGTAGTTCTTGCCTGGCGTCGCGGGTTCGTCTCCCTGTGGTCTTCTGGTAAACCCCTTCCGCATCTAGTAGTCCTCCCGCGCGAATCTAGTGGCTGCGGCCAATGAATGCGGATGATCATCTTTGCCCTCCAAGCCGGCCTGTCGAGAATCAACCATAGCATGGCACTTAACAAAGCGCGTGTTGAGGGTTCACCCGCGCCCGATATAGGGCATTTTCGTGGCCATGATCGTCATGAACTGGATATTCGCGTGAAGCGGCAGGTTTGCCATATGAAGAACCGCGTCGGCTACGATAGTCACGTCGATGCAAGGCTCGGCCAGTAGCGTGCCGTTGGGTTGCAGCGCTCCATTGCGGATTGTCTGCGTGAGGTCGGTCGCTGCATTGCCGATGTCGATCTGACTACATCCAATGTTATAAGCACGTCCGTCAAGCGACAGGCTTTTGGTCAGGCCGGTGATGGCGTGCTTGGTGGCTGTGTACGCCGCCGAGTTCGGTCGAGGCACATGCGCTGAGATGGAGCCGTTGTTGATGATGCGGCCCCCCTGGGGAGTTTGACACTTCATTAGCTTGACCGCTTCCCGCGCGCAGAGAAATGCGCCCGTCAGATTGACGTCGACCACCCTGGTCCATTGTTCGTACGAAATCTCTTCAATCGGCGTTGCGGGTAATCCGGTTCCGGCATTGTTGAATAGAACGTCGAGGCGTCCAAACCTTTGTTGCACCTTCTGGAAGAGATTGAGCACTGAGTCAGGTTTGCTTACATCCGTGGAAATGGCGACCATCGTGGTACCCGAATCAGCGCCCTGGGATGCGGTCGCTTCCAGTTCTTCGATGCGACGCCCGGCAATCACCACCTGAAATCTCGCCGCGTGCATTGCCAACGCCACAGCACGGCCGATTCCGCTTCCCGCACCAGTTACGATGGCAACCCTGGCTTCAGATCCCTCGAGCATGAGTACTCCTTAAAAACGCGAGGCTGATTCAATTTCCGTCTTGCGATCAAGCTCCCCGGAGACGGTGCCGAGCGTTGGCCTCGGCCATCACCCACAGCATCAAGCTGACTTCTCCGCGGTGCTCTTTGTCGCGTCTGTCAGAACAGCTGTTGCTGAGTGGGCCGGGTGCGAGTAATTTTCTCGATCTAAACATAACTCAACCACCACGAGCGGTGGCTCGCTTTGTATTGCGCGAACCAGCGGCACAGTGGGTAGAGCGCTGCAACCAGGCCGATCCAAATCGCGTAGGTGACCCAGAGGGGGTAGCCGAAATCTGCAGGATATACTTCGCGGGGACCGCCCATGGCGGGCATGGCGTTGAAAATGAAGCTGAAGGTGCGGCTGCCATAGCGGATGTAGCTCATCACCCCGAGCAGAATATGAATCGCGTAGAAATGCAAAACGAAGTAGAACAGCGGGACGCGACCGAAGACGATGAGCGGATTGCTGGTCGAGAATCTGACGCGGTCGTACCAGGCAAGCAGCAGTAATGCCGGGCCGATGGTCATCAGGACGTAGTCCAGTGACGCCGGGTACTTCGTGCAGTTGAGGAATGAAAGCGCCGTGAAGACGAGGGACTTCTGCTTGGTCCAATGCGACGGGTCGCCATAGACGTTGATGGCACGGAAAACGACGAAGGCCGCTGTAATTGCCAGACCCAGGCGCTGTGTGATGCGTCGACGGGCGGTTTCACCGAGTGTGAAGACCTGGGCGAAGCAGAAGCCTCCTGCCATCACGCCGATCCAAGGCAGGATCGGGTAGACGACGAAGGCCGGACGGCTGCCAAGCATGATGACGCCGGGTTGGTGTAGAAGATGCCAAGCCCACGCGAATTTGCCAAAGCGCGATGCGGAGTAGGGATCGAGCAGATTATGCAGAACGATGATGGCGATGCTGAGGGCTGCGAGCCAGCGCAGAGGGAGGTAAATGAGCGCGGCCATGAGCAGCATGCAAGCCCCGAAGATGTACAGGACGAGAAGAAGAATGAGGCTGTGCGCCGAGACGTTGAAGCTGTAGGCGAAATTCATGACCAGGATTTCGAGGACCAGGAACCAGACGGCTCGGGTGGCGAGGAACCAGGAGAGCTGACCGCGCGTCTTCTTGCCGCGATTCCACCAGAGAAAGGCTGCCGCGCCGGCGCAGAACATGAAGACAGGCATGCAGACGTGGGTGATCCAGCGCGTGAAGAACATGATTGCGCTGGTTTGCGACAAGTCCGTGGGTGAGTTGGACATGGAGTACCGGTCGAAGAAATCGCGGACATGGTCGATTGCCATGATGATCATGACGGTGCCGCGCAGGGCGTCGAGGCTCGTAAGGCGGCTGGCCGGGCGTAACGCGGACGGTGGGCGCAATTCCATCTCAGGTGCTCCGGTGGGGGAAGTGAGTGCGTCTAGGCCGAGGCCGCCGATGAGTCGACTTAGCAGCAGTATCGCATTAAGAATGACGGTCAGCGTGCGATTCATGGGCCGTGCGCATAGCAGGCGTGCGCGGCGCGTCTGCCATCCAGGATCTACCCCTCACGGCCATTCAAATTGCGAATGCGTTTGCCGGCGCAGGGGAGAGGATCAAAGTGCGAATGACCAAAAACACCAAGGTAAGATCAATTTAATGTTAGTTTTGCGCGATAAATGCGCTTCTGTGCAGATGTCACTTTAAAGCCGATTTTGAGTTCGCTGCGTCAGCCACTTCCGCCATCCCGGCTCAGTCGGACAACTCAAAGTATCGCCTAGGGCTTTGGGCGCTGTGCCACGGTTCGGCTGCGGCGCTATCTCTGCCTGCCCGCATGTTTGAACAGCCGCAGACACGGATCTCCGGACGCATCAAACCCCACGGACCAGCTCCGTGGCATCGATCTTCGGCTCCTTCCATATTCCTCAGGCCCGGAATCCAATCGCCATGCGAAAATGAAGTTAATCGTGATGACCACCGCCTCCTCTGCAGTTGTTCCCGAGCCGGTAGCGGTAAGCCCGGAGCTGCTCGCCCAGCACAGCATCACCGCGGACGAGTACAGCCGCATCCTGACGGCGCTTGGACGCGTCCCTTCCCTCACTGAGCTGGGCATCTACAGTGTCATGTGGAGCGAGCACTGCTCCTACAAATCGAGCCGTGTCCATCTCAAGCGTCTTCCCACCAAGAGCGATCGCGTGGTGCAGGGGCCGGGCGAAAACGCCGGCATCATCGATGTGGGCGACGGCTGGGGCTGCGCATTCAAGATCGAGAGCCACAATCATCCCAGCTACATCGAACCGTTTCAGGGCGCGGCCACCGGCGTCGGGGGCATCCTGCGAGACATCTTCACCATGGGCGCCCGGCCTCTAGCCGTGATGGATTCGCTGCGCTTTGGTCCCATTGCCGATGAACCCGGCGAGGACGCGGAGCAGAGGAAGCTCATCGCCAAAAATCACGCCATCGTCGAAGGCGTGGTTAGCGGCATCGCCGGCTACGGCAACTGCTTCGGCGTCCCCAACCTCGGTGGCGAAACCAAATTTGAAGCCTGCTACAGCGGTAACCCGCTGGTCAACGCGTTCGCCCTCGGCATGGTTCGCAAAGATGAGATCTTCTATGGGAAAGCCACCGGCACCGGCAATCCCGTCATATATGTAGGGGCGAAAACGGGCCGCGACGGCATCCACGGCGCCACCATGGCCAGCGAAGAGTTCCATGCCGGCACCGAGGCCAAGCGCCCCAACGTGCAGGTGGGCGACCCCTTCATGGAAAAACTCCTCCTCGAAGCCTGCCTCGAAGCCATGAAGACCGGCGCCATCGTCGGCATTCAGGATATGGGCGCCGCCGGCCTGACCTGCTCCACCTGCGAAATGGGCGCCCGCGGCGGCGTCGGCCTCGACGTTGAACTCGACCTCGTTCCCCAGCGCGAGACCGGCATGACCGCCTATGAAATCATGCTCTCCGAGAGCCAGGAGCGCATGCTGCTCGTCGCCGAAAAAGGCCGGGAACATGAAGTCCTGCAAGTTTTCGACAAGTGGGGTCTGGACGCCGTGATCGTCGGCACGGTCGAGCCTGAGCCGCGACTCCGCATCCGCCATCACGGCGTGCTCGTCGCCGACATCCCCAACCAGTCGCTCACCGACGATGCACCCCTCTACCACCGGCCAGTCGGCACCTGGAAGGCCCCCGTTCCCCGCAATCCCCCCGGCCACGCGCTCACCAGGCTGGACGAAAACCGCGATTACACGGCAGACCTCGTCCATCTTCTCGCCAGCGCCAACGTCTGCTCCAAGCGCTGGGTCCACGAGCAATACGACACCATGGTCCAGACCAATACCGTGCTCGGACCCGGCGGCGAAGCCGGCGTCATGCGCATCAAGGGCACCGGCACGCCCGGCCACGAACGCGGCATCGCCATGGCCCTCGACGGCAATGGCCGCTGGTGTTATCTCGACCCTAAGCTCGGCGCCATGCACGCGGTTGCCGAGGCGGCACGCAAGGTCGCCAGCACCGGCGCCACCCCGGTCGCAGCCACCAACTGCCTCAACTTCGGCAATCCGGAGAAGCCGGAAATCATGGCCCAGCTCTCCGCTGCCATCGACGGCATCGCCGAAGCCTGCACCGCCCTCGGCACGCCCATCACCGGCGGCAACGTCTCGCTCTACAACGAGACTCGCGGCGAAGGCATTTACCCCACCCCCGTACTCGGCATCGTGGGCATCCTTGACGACGTAACCACGGCGGTTCCTTCCGGATTTCAGGGCGCCGGCGACGCCATCCTCCTGCTTTGGCCCATCCCTGCCGGCGAAGAACCCAATCCCGATCTCCATGTGCCTTTCAGCCAGGAAGCCATCAATCACAACATCGTGGGCCACCCTGAACCGATCACGCCGGAAAGCGATCCCGAAAGCGACGTTGAGGTCAATGCCGAACTGGTCGCCTTCGGCTCGTCTGAATACGCCAAGGTCGTCCTGGGCGGGATCTGGGGACATCCGCCTCCGCTGGACCTCGATGCCGAGGCTGACCTCCATACCTTGCTGCAGGCACTCGCGCAGCGCCAGCTCATCCACTCCGCCTGCGACATCTCCGACGGCGGCATTGCGGTGACCCTCGCCCAGGCCGCGCTGGCAAAAGGCATCGGCGCAACCGTGGAGCAGGAGCAGTCCCTCATGATTCACCCGCTCTTCGGCCTGTTTGCCGAGCCCGCCTCGACCATGGTGATCTCTGCCGACCCCAGCCAGGTCTCGGCCATTGAAGAACTGGCCGACAACTACAGCTTCTACGTCGCTCGCATCGGCACCACCGGCGGCGAGCGCCTCGAAATCTCCGTCTACGGCGACACCTTCGTCTCCGCTTCGCTCGACGAACTGCGTAAGCCCTGGGCCACCGCCCTGGAATCGACTCTCCACGGCGAGGTTCCCGCATGACCGGTCTGCTTTTTCAAGGGGTGGATGGTGTCGCCGACCAATCTGGGTCATTGAAAGCTGCATCCGGCTCGGAGGGACGCGCAGCGGCAGTTCGCCGTGCGTGCAGCACCGACAAGCTCCGCGAAGAATGCGGTGTCGTCGCCATCCACGGCCATCCTGAAGCGGCCCGCCAGGCCTATCTTGGCCTCTATGCCCTGCAGCATCGCGGCCAGGAATCCGCCGGCATTGCCACCGCCGATGGCCAGCACCTGGCCAACATCAAGGGCATGGGCCTGGTTTCCGAGATATTTACCGACGAGGTCCTGCAGAAGCTCCCCGGCCACATGGCCATTGGGCACACCCGCTACTCCACCACCGGCGACTCGGCCCTGTTGAACGCTCAGCCCATCCGCGTCGAATCCACCAAGGGCCTCATCGCCATCGCCCACAACGGCAACCTGGTGAACCTCGGCACCGTACGCTCCCGGCTCGAACGCGCCGGCGCCTACTTCCAAACCACGTCCGATTCTGAAATCATCGTTCAGCTCATCGCCCACTCGCGCGCCGGCACCCTGGTCGATGCGATCGCCGACTCGCTCTCCCAGGTGGAAGGCGCCTTCTCCATCGTCATGATGACCCGCGATCGAGTCTTCGCCGCCCGCGACCCGCGCGGCTTCCGCCCCCTGTCGATGGGCCGCATCCACAATCCCGATGGCCCCGATACCATCGTCTTCGCCTCCGAATCCTGCGCTTTCGATCTGCTCCGCGCCACATACGAACGGGATGTGCTCCCCGGCGAACTCGTCATGGTCACCGAAGACGGCGTCACCAGCCGTCAATATGCCTCGGGCTTGCCTCAGTCGAGCTGCATCTTCGAGCACGTCTACTTCGCCCGCCCCGACTCGCGCATCTACGGCCGCTGGGTGCAGGAGAGTCGCGACCAGATGGGCCGCCAGCTTGCCCGCGAATCCGGGGTTCCCGCCGACGTCGTCGTCCCCGTGCCCGACTCCGGCGTGACGGCCGCTCTGGGCTACGCGGAAGAGGCAGGTCTCCCTTTTCGCATGGGCCTCATTCGCAACCACTATGTCGGCCGGACCTTTATCGAACCCGAGCAGCGTGTGCGCGACTTTGGCGTCCGCCTCAAGCTCAATCCGGTGCGCAATCTGCTCGAAGGCAAGCGCGTCATCCTCATCGACGACTCCATCATCCGCGGAACGACCTCGCGCAAAATCGTGCGCATGGTTCGGGGCACGGGCGCAAAAGAAGTGCACCTGCGCATCAGCTGTCCGCCCACCGTCTCGCCCTGCTTTTACGGCGTGGACACGCCCAGCAAGCGCGACCTGATCGCCGCCAACAAGTCCGTCGAAGAGATACGCCAGTTCATCGAAGCCGATTCTCTGGCCTACCTATCCCTTGACGGTATGATCAGGTCGGTTCAAGGCCCGGAAAAGATCGGCTTCTGTGTCGCCTGCTACACCGGCAACTACCCCACCCAGTGGGTCGATGTCGAAGACATCCTTCCCGCCGCGGTAACACTCTAAACGGCTCGGATCAAACGTCGCTTCCGTTCTTGAGGCGGTTGCTGGCCGCGGCATTCTCCCGGAAAGCTACAATAAGTTCAGTGACCGACCTCGTCCAGATAGCCCCGTTTCGCAAGACCCCGGCACCCAAGCCCGAATGGCTCAAGGCCCGCGCGCCTGTGGGCGAAAACTACCACGACCTCAAGCGCCTCGCCCGCTCGCTCGGCCTCCACACCGTGTGTGAAAGCGCCCACTGCCCCAACATTGGCGAATGCTGGCACCACAAGACCGCTACCTTTATGATGCTGGGCAACTTGTGCACCCGCCGTTGCGGCTTCTGCGCGGTGCCCAAGGGCCGTCCCGAGCCCATCGACTTTGACGAGCCGCGGCGCGTCGCCGAGGCCGTCGCCCTGCTGGGCCTGGAACACGCGGTCATCACCAGCGTCAATCGCGACGACGATCTGGTCGGCGGCGCCCGCGCCTTCGCCATGGTCATTGAAGAGATCCGCCGCCAGGCTCCCGGATGCCGCGTCGAAGTCCTCATCCCCGACTTCCAGGGAGATCGCACCGCCATCGAAATCGTTGTTGCGGCCGCGCCGCAGGTGCTCAATCACAACACCGAGTCGGTGCCCCGCCTCTATCGCGTGGTCCGCTCCGGCGCGCGCTACGAACGAACCCTCGAACTATTGCGCTACTCCAAAGAGCTGCGGCCCGAAGGGCTAACCAAGTCCGGGGTGATGGTCGGTCTCGGCGAAGAGACCTCGGAATTGCTCGAAGTCTTCCGCGATCTGGCCGCCGTCCATTGCGACATCCTCACCATCGGCCAGTACCTGCGCCCCTCGCGCGATCACCTGCCCATGGCCCGCCTGTACACGCCCCGCGAGTTTGCGGAGCTAAAGAGCGAAGCGCTCAAGATGGGCTTCCGCCACGTGGAGTCCGGCCCGCTGGTCCGCTCCAGCTACCACGCCCACGAGCAGGCCGCATCGACTGGGTTGCTGCCGGTCGTAGCCTAGCTGCGATCAGGCCCCGTGGCGCCTGGGGTTGTAGAATAGCCGTTGGCATTTCGCTTCTGATGAGGAAGACACCATGGCAGTCTCGACAATGGCCGGAATTCCGGCACTGAAAGATTTGAACGCCGACCTTCGCCGCCGCATGGACCAGGCCGTCGCCACCTTCCAGGCCAGCCTGGCTTCGACCCGCACCGGCCGCGCCAGCGCGCACATGCTCGACCAGATCAAGGTGGACTACTACGGCACGCCCACGCCCATCACGCAGCTGGCCCAGGTCTCCACGCCCGAAGCGCAGATGATCCTCATCTCGCCCTGGGACCCGACCGTGCTCAAGGAGATGGAAAAGGCCATCCAGGGATCCGATCTCGGCTTCAATCCCCAGTCCGACGGCAAGGTCCTGCGCATTCCCGTGCCGCCCATGACCGAGGAGCGCCGCCGCGACGTGGTCAAGCACCTCAACCGGGTTCTTGAAGAGCACCGCACCGCGGTCCGCAACGTCCGCCGCGACGGCAACGATGCCCTCAAGAAGCTGGCCAAGGACAAGAAGATCTCCGAAGACGAAGAAAAGCGCGCCATGGAAGAAGTGCAGAAGATGACCGACGAAGAGATCCGCAAGATGGAAGAGATGTCCCGCCGCAAGGAAGCCGAAGTCATGCAGGTGTGAGCGGGATTTTAAGGTCCGGCTCATCTCATGTCGCGCGGAGGAAAACACCAGCCATGAACGAGATCATCTTTGAGGTCGGTCAGGACGCCGACGGCGGGTTTACAGCCGAGGCAATCGGCGAAAGCATCTTTACACAGGCTGAAACCTGGGAGGAACTGCGTGCCAATGTGCGCGAGGCTGTTCAAGCCTTTTACTTTGACTCGGCCCCTCCCCGCTCCATCCGCCTGCGCCTTGTCCGCGATGAAGTACTCGCCGTCGCATGAAACTGCCGCGTGATTTAAGCGGAGATGAACTGATAGCTCTGCTTTGCAGGCACTGGGACTATGTAAAGGTCCACCAGGTCGGCAGTCACGTGATCCTGCAAACTCAGTCTCCATCGCCTCACCGCATCGCGGTTCCTGCACACAAAGCCCTCAAAATAGGCACACTGCATGCAATCCTCTCCAGCGTAGCGACGCACAAAACAGTGCCCAAAGAAGAGATACTTAAACACCTGTAAACCAATTCTACGTACGAGAGAATCACTTCTTCGGCCGCTTGTAAAACGGCAGCGGCACCTGCTTCGCCCGCACTGAGTTCGCCCGGCACTGCACCAGCACATCGCTGCCACTCGCGGCCACTTCCGCCGGCACCAGCGCCATGGCGATATTGGTTTTCAGGAACGGCGCCGGCGAGCCGGATGTGATCACGCCGATCTCGTCTCCGGAGAGTGAGCGTACGCAGTACCCGTCGCGCGCGATCCCCCGGTCCACCATCTCCAGTCCAACCACCTTGCGCTTCGGGCCGCCCGACGCTTGCACTGCCATCAATGCGTCGCGGCCGATAAAAGGCCCCTTGTCGAGTTTGAGCCAGCGATCGAGCCCGCCCTCAAGCACGTTGATCTCCTCGGAGATCTCATGCCCGTACAGGCTCATGCCCGCTTCGAGGCGCAGCGTGTTGCGCGCCCCCAGCCCGCAGGGCCGGATGCCGAACTCCGCGCCCGCCTCCAGCAGCGCATTCCACATCTTCACCGTGGTCGCCTCGTCCGAAGGGATATACACCTCGAAGCCGTCCTCGCCCGAATACCCAGTCCGCGCAATCAGCACGTTGTGGATCCCAGCGACCTGTCCCCAAGTGAACCAATAGTTCTTGATCCCGGCCAGATCCACCTTGGTCAGTTTCTGCAATGTCTCCAGCGCCCGCGGTCCCTGCAGCGCCAGTTGCGAGTAGTAAGGCGAATAATCGCTGATGTGAATCGACGGCATCGTTCCGGCATGCTTCCGGATCCAGGCATAGTCCTTCTCAGTCGTTCCCGCGTTCACCACGAGGAGATAGTCGTTCTCCCCCAGCCGGTGGACCAGGATGTCGTCCACAAACGTACCCTCCGGGGTCAGCAGCGCCGAATAGTGCGCCTGCCCATCCTTGAGCCGCGAGGCATCGTTCATGGTGATGGACTGCACCGCCGCCAGCGCGCCGGGACCGCGGAACTGGATCTCCCCCATGTGGCTTACGTCAAACAGGCCCACACCCGTGCGCACCGCCATGTGTTCCGCGATCAGCCCGCCGCCAGGGCCGGGGTACTCGACCGGCATATCCCAGCCGCCAAAATCCACCATCTTCGCCTTCAGGGCGCGGTGGGTGGCGTTCAGGGCAGTCTTTTTCAGGGTCGGTGCAACAGGCGCGGCGGGTGTGGTCATGAGAATCCTCTGAAACCACGATAGGGATTGGGCGCCAGCGCGGTCAAACCGCGGCGGCTCTCTTGCGTGTCACCGACGAGACCCAGCCCAACCCGCTATAGGATGAAACCAGAACCTGGGCGAAGTGGAAAGGGCGGATATGGATCGAGCACGCGGCGTCCTGATGTTGCTGGCGGGCGTATTTGCCATCTATCGCGGCTTTCTCATGCGATCCAGGCACACCGAATTGCTCGCTTTCGGACTGGGGCTCGCCGCCGTCGCCCTCGGCGTCTGGCACCTGACCCGCAAACCGCCTCAACCGCGCGTCTGACGTATTTTGACGGCCCCGCCGAGGCCGCGAACGAACCTCGGGAACCGCGGCGGTCTCGGCAGCGTATCCATTCTTGAAGGAATCCGGGGAATTCGCCACGGGGCCTGGCTTCTTGGAGAGGCCCAAATGATCCTGCCTTCGTCAATAGAAGTACCGGACGAGTGACAACGCCAGCGTCCCCGCTTCAGCCGCAGAAAGCGAAACCATGAAACTGATTGAGGCCTTCCGGCTCGCCCTGCAATCGCTTTGGGGAAACAAACTGCGCTCCATCCTCACGCTCATCGGCGTCGTGATGGGCGTGGCCTCCGTCATCATGGTCATCACCCTGGTAAACGGCGCCAACCGCTACGTGAGCACCAAGCTTTCCGGCTACGGCGCAGACGTCTTCACCGTGACCAAGATGTCCAGCGTTATCTTCACGCCCGAGGAGTATTTCAAGTACCAGAAGCGCAAGATCCTTCACATTGAGGACTACCATGCCGTCCGCGATGCCTGCACCTACTGCAGCGAGGTCGGTGCGCTCCTCGACAAGTCCACCAACGTCGTCGCCAACGGACACTCCAGCAACAACACCGACGTGCGCGGCTACACCTGGACCATGTTGTCGCTGAACAACATCAATATCGCTCTCGGCCGCGGATTCACGCCCGCCGACGAAGAGCACGCCACCAAGAATGTGATCGTGGGCTATGACATCGTCGACAACCTGCTGGGGGACGGCGATCCCATCGGCAAGGAAATCCGCGTCGACGGCATTCCCTACACCATCATCGGGGTCGGCGAGCGCCAGGGCAAAACCCTGGGCGAGTCGCAGGACAACTGGGTGGCCGTCCCCATTACCACGTATCAGCAGATTTATGGCTACAACGATTCCGTCGACATCTACGCCAGCGCCAACGGCAATGCGGATGTCATGGAACGCGCCAAAGACCAGGTGCGCGTGCTCATGCGCACCCGCCGTCACGATGCCCCAGGCGCTCCAGACGACTTCGAGGTCGAGACCAACGACACCTTTCTCGATATCTGGAAGCAGATCAGCTCCCTGTTCGCCTCCGTGGTGCTGGGCCTGGCCTCGATCGCGCTGGTGGTCGGCGGCGTCGTCATCATGAACATCATGCTGGTCAGCGTTACGGAGCGTACCCGCGAGATCGGCGTGCGCAAAGCCCTGGGCGCCAGGCAGCGCGACGTTCTCCTCCAGTTCCTTATCGAAAGCGCGTCGCTGGCCATGGTTGGCGGAGCAATCGGCGTGTTGGGCGGCATCCTGGTCGGTAAGATCATCACCCTTGTGGTCGGTTTTCCAACTGCCGTCCCCGTCTGGGCCATCTTCCTCGGCCTGCTCCTGGCCACCAGCGTGGGCATCTTCTTCGGCGTCTACCCCGCCAGCAAAGCCGCCAAGCTGGACCCGGTCGTGGCATTGAGGGCAGAAATGTGAGCAAGACAAGGGATCAGGGACCAGAGATCAGGGATCAGGGGCGGGCGCCTCTAGCCGGCAAAATGAATTGAGCAAGAGGAGTACTCAAGTAATGCGGAAAACCAAGCAGTAGACACCGGGCGAATCAAGGCGCACACTTCGGGGAGACTGTTCCCTGACCCCTGTTCCCTGATACCTGTTACGGAGCAACCCATGGCGCAAGGCCAGACCAGAGAATCGATCAAGATGGCCCTCAGTACGCTGCGGACCAACAAGCTGCGTTCGGGATTAACCGTGCTCGGCATCGTAATCGGCGTAACCACCGTGATTACCATCTCCTCGGTGATCAGCGGGCTCAACAACCGGGTCAACGACTGGGTCAGTTCCCTGGGCTCCAATGTCTTCTGGGTCTTCCAGATGCCGGTTATCGGGGTAAGGCCGACTGCCGAGATGCTGGCGCGCAAAAAACTGAACATCGACGAGGTGCTCGCACTGCGCACCATGCCCCATGTGGCCGCCGCCGACGGCGGTTATCAGCACACCGGACAATTTCGCGTAGGGGCCGTCAGCGTGAAATACAACGGCAAGAAAGTAGCCGGTACCCGCCTGCAGGGGTCCACCCCTGAGATCGCCCAGGTGACCGACCTCACCTTTCTCGCGGGGCGGCTGTTCACAGACCAGGAAGACCAGCGGGCCTCTCATGTCTGTGTACTGGGCTACGACACCTGGCAGCAGCTCTTCGGCGACCAGAACGCCATCGGAAAAGAAGTCAACATTGAGACCGGCATGTATACCGTCATCGGGGTGCTGCAGAAGCTGAAGCAGCCGTTCGGCGGGGGCAAGAATCCGGACGATAACAAGGTGTATTTCCCCCTCAGCACCTTCCACAACCTTCACCCCGAAGACAAAGACATGTGGGTCAGCGTCAAGTACGACGATCCCAAGAACAAGCCTCTCGTCGAGGAAGAGATTCGCGAAAAGCTGCGCATCATGCGCAAGGTTCGGGTCGACAAGCCGGACGATTTCGAGATCTTCGGTCCCGACTCGCTCTCCAAGCTCTGGGGCCAGCTTACCGGCGGCCTGGTGCTCTTCATGATCGCCGTTTCCAGCGTAGGTCTCATGGTCGGCGGCGTCGGAGTGATGAACATCATGCTCGTCTCCGTCACCGAGCGCACCCGGGAGATCGGGGTGCGCAAAGCCATCGGCGCGACCAAGCGCACCATTCTCACCCAGTTCACGACTGAGGCGGTGACGCTCTGCGCGGTGGGCGGTATCATCGGCATCCTGGTGGGCGCCGTCCTCACCTATATCGTGTATTTTCTGCCCATCGGCCTCCCCGCCACGCTCTCCACCACCTGGGTCCTGATCGGTTTCGGAGTCTCCTGCGCGATCGGGCTGCTGTTCGGCATCTACCCGGCCTGGAAGGCGGCCAATCTTGACCCTATCGAGGCGCTGCGCTACGAATGAGCAGCCCCCGCCCGGCAGGCAAGCCACGGTGTTCGGCGCTCCGTGTAAGCTAGAGCAAACATCAGTGCGGCCCGGGGCTTTCTTCCGACTCGACCCGTTTTCTACGCGACTTCTGGCAGTTGTCGCGTAGGCTCGGTTCACCGAAGATGGAGCCTGGCGCAGAGACTTGGCGGCTGGCTGCGGCATGGCGATCCCGAGTGGGATCCAACCAAAAAGGGAGTGGAGTTATGCAACTCATCGAAGCGTTTCGACTCGCCCTGCAGTCGTTGTGGGCGAACAAGATGCGCTCCATTCTCACCCTGCTGGGCGTCATCATCGGCGTTGGCTCGGTGATCACCGTGGTCACTCTGACTAACGGAGCCAAGGAGTTCGTCACCTCCAAGATCAATTCCTACGGCGCCGCCGTGATCACCATCAGCAAGATGCCTCAGACCTTCATCACTCTCGAGGAATACCTGGAGTTCAAGAAGCGCAAGGACGTGACTTTCGACGATTACCGGGCGGTCCTGTCCGAATGCAAATCCTGCGAATCGGTCGGAGCGCAGCGGACCACGACCGGAAAGGTCGTCTACGGCACCAAATCCACCACCGACACCAACGTGCGCGGCTGGACCTGGACCATGCCGCCCATGTCCAACCTCAACATCGATCTTGGCCGATCCTTCACCCAGGTAGAGGACGAACACGCCACCCACGTCGCCATCATCGGCGCCGACATCGTCGATAACGTTCTCGGCCTTGGCGATCCGCTGGGGAAAGAGATCCGGGTCGACGGCGCACCTTACACCGTCATCGGAGTGGGCGAACGCCAGGGCAAGATGTTCGGTCAAAGCATGGACAACTGGGTCGCCATCCCGCTGACCGCCTTCCTCCACGGGTACGGCTCGCACGAAAGCATGACCATTTACGTGAATTCGGGCGGCGGCGGCGAAGTGATGGACGCCGTCTCCGACGAGCTGCGCGTCATCATGCGCACCCGGCGCCATCTCGCGCCCAATGTCGGAGACACGTTCTCCATCGACTCCAGCGCGACTTTTCAAAACCTGCTGGGCAAGATTCTCAACAGCTTCGGCGCCGTGGTGGCCGCCATCGCCTCCATCTCCCTGGTCGTCGGCGGCATCGTCATCATGAACATCATGCTGGTCGCCGTGACTGAGCGCACCCGCGAGATCGGCGTCCGCAAGGCTCTGGGCGCGCGCCGCAAAGACATCCTGCTCCAGTTCCTTATCGAATCGGCGACCGTGTCGCTGGTGGGCGGCGTGATCGGCGTCATCTCCGGGATCACCATCGCCAAGCTGATCACGCTGGCCATCTCGTTCCCGTCGGCGATTCAGGTCTGGTCGATCCTGATTGGCCTGTTCGTTGCCACCGCGGTCGGCTTGTTCTTCGGCGTTTACCCGGCTTACAAGGCTTCGGAACTCGACCCCATCGTGGCCCTCAGGGCGGAGATCTGACCATGCGCCTCAGCGACTCCAAAGAATCCATACGGCTGGCCCTCGATACCCTGCGCAAAAACAAGCTGCGCTCCGGCCTGACCGTGCTCGGCATCTCCATCGGCATCTCGACCGTGATCCTGATCTCCTCGGCGATCAACGGCCTGAACACAAATATCGACCAATTCGTCCGCTCCCTGGGCACCAACGACCTGTGGGTCTTCCAGTTCGAACCTTTCGGCAAGCGCCCGACAACGGAGGAGCTCAATCGCAAGAAACTTACCTATGAAGACGGCATTGCCATGCGCAGCCTTCCCCATGTCGTCGCGGTCGATCCTGAACTGACTTACCAGGACTTCCAAACCGGTCTCGGCGCCGTTTCGATCAAGCACGGCACCCACAAGATTCAGAACACCATCCTCAACGGCTCCACCTCGGCGGTCAAGGAAGTCACGGATATCGAGATGCTGGAAGGCCGGATGTGGACGGACTCGGAAGAGCAACGCAGTGCCAACGTGGCCGTCCTCGGCCACGACGCCGCACAAGACCTGTTCCCCGATGAATCCCCGCTCGGCAAGGACATCGATTGTGAAGGCGATATCTTCACCGTGATCGGCGTTCTCGATGTGCAGCCGCAGCCCTTTGGAAGCGGCCGCAACACCCAGGACAACTCGGCCTATTTCCCCCTGACCACCTTCCGCAAGATCCATCCGGAGCAAAAAGACTTCTGGATCGTAGTCAGATACGATAGCACCGCACACAAGGCACAGGTCATTGAAGAGGTGCGCGAACTGCTCCGCGTCCGTCGCGGCGTCCGCGTGCAGCAGGACGACAACTTCGCCATCTTCGGCCCTGACTCGCTCACGCGCTTATGGAATTCGCTGACCGGCGGCCTCTTCCTGTTCATGGTTGCCGTGTCGTCGGTCGGCTTGATGGTTGGTGGCGTGGGCGTGATGAATATCATGCTGGTCTCAGTCACGGAACGCACCCGCGAGATCGGCATCCGCAAGGCCATCGGCGCCACGCGCAAGAACATCCTCCTCCAATTCACCCTGGAAGCGGTAACCCTCTGCGCCGTGGGCGGCCTGCTCGGCATTCTCGCGGGAGCGCTGTTCACCGTGATCCTGCACTTCGCGGTGTCGTTCCTGCATGCCGCCCTGTCCTTCACGTGGGTTAGCATCGCCTTTGCCGTCTCCTGCGTCATCGGCCTGGTCTTCGGCATCTATCCCGCATGGAAGGCCGCCGCCATGGACCCCATCGAAGCGTTGCGCTACGAATAAGGCGTCAGGGGTCAGGGAAAGTCTAAGGAGTTAACCCCGCGACATAGGACGAATTTGGATCCACGGACCTATGCCTCGATTCGAGGACTGCAGCAGCCTTATTCCCGGTTGCCGAGCTCATACGGCAGCCCGAAGCGCCCGATCTGCACCAGGGCTTTATCCGCCGGCGGCCAGATGTGCAGGCTCTCCACGCGCGTCGATCCAGCAATGCGATGGGCTTCCGCGGTTCCCACCAGCACTCCCGTAGCTGCCACGTGGAAACGCACCTTGAGCGCATCTTCGGCCCCGGATCGATCCCAGCCCAGCACATATTCCCCGGGCTTCAGGGCAAGGCCGCCAATCGTGATCGGCGCCTGCACCAGCAGGTAGTGAGAATACTTGCCATCGGCGGAATAGCCCGCCGTGAGCAGCACCACCCCGGCAATATAGCGCCCGCGCCCGTCGACAATGCCGGATGCCGTGCGCATCTCGGTCTCGATATGCTCTTTCTCGACCGGCGCGCGCGCCGGCAGCACCGCGGCCAGTTCCGCATCCGTGGCCTGCCGCCATGTCGTCTTCTGCGCCCACATCGCGGGGCAAATCGTCAGCACCAGAACTGCAAAGCCAATCCGTCTTCCAGGTTTATTCATGAAGCTCCTTCTCATGGCCGCGGCTTTCGCAGAGATTCAAGGGTGACGAGACCGCGCTGAATCGCGGCCGTCGCGGCCTGCGTGCGGTCGGTCACGCCCAGCTTGCCCAGCAGGCTGTTGATATGGGTCTTCACCGTAGCCTCGGAGATATCCAGCTCGGTCGCAATCTCCTTGTTGCTCTTGCCGTGCACAATCTCCTCCAGCACATCGGATTCGCGCGGCGTTAGCTCTTCGGTGCCCATGCGCTCCGCCAGCCGCTGCGCAATCGCCGGGGGAATGTGCGACTTGCCCGCGTGCACCGTGCGGATGGTGGCGATCAGCTCATCGGTGGTCATGCCCTTCAGCAGATAGGCCCGTGCACCGGCCTGCAGCGCGCGGTAAATGTCCTCGTCGCCGTCGTAGGTCGTGAGCACAATGAATCGCGAGCCCGGCGTCTCCATGCGAATGCGCTGAATCACTTCGACCCCGCTCAGCCGGGGCAGGCGCAGATCGATGAGCGCAATGTCGGGTTGATGCTTGCGGTACTGCGCAATCGCCTCCACCCCGTCGGCGGCTTCACCCACCACCTCAAGCCCATCGACCACGTTGAGCAGCGCCACGAGGCCCTGGCGCACCACGTGGTGATCCTCCACTACGAGAACACGAATCGCTTCCTGTGCCACTTTTACTCCCTCTTCATCCGCCGATGCCCTTGGGCGCCGGAGCCCGCAATCGCACCGTGGTTCCCGCTCCCGGCTCACTCGCGACCTCGAGCGTTCCCCCAATGGCCGCGGCGCGTTCGCGCATGCCGGTCAGGCCGTAGTGTCCGGATGGCGACTCCGGCCCCGTACCATTGCTGCTTCCCACCACGAACCCGCGCCCGTCATCCCGCACTTCCAGGGCAATCTCCGCCGGACCGTACTCCAGCTGGACGGTGAAACTGCCGGCATCTGCGTGCTTCTTCACATTATGGATGGCCTCCTGCGCCACGCGCAGGATTTCCCGCTCCGTCCCGGGCGCCAGGGGACGATACGCACCAAAGAGGCTGAACCTGCCTTCCGTTCCATTTCCGTCGGCCCCCTCCACCACGCGGCGTATCTGCACCGGCAGCGTGTTCTCATTCGCATCCTGCGACCGCAGCGACCAGATCGATTGACGTGCATCGGCCAGGCCTTCGCGCACGTAGCCCCGCGTGGTGTCGAGGTGCTTCGCGGCCGCGTCGACCTTGTTGTGCCGCAGCAGTTCGCTCAGCACTTCCAGTTGCACCGAAATCCCCACATACCCCTGCGCCAGCGTGTCATGAATCTCCCGCGCGATGCGGTTGCGCTCGCCCAGCACGGCGCGAAATTCGCGCTCCGCCCGCAGCAGCCTGAGGCGCAGCAGCAAAACCACAATGCCCCCCAGGGCCAGCGCCAGCAGCACGTAAAACCAGACCGTCTGGTAGAAGTGGGGCTGCAGCTCGAAGTGCAAAGCCGCGCCCTGCCTGTTCCACAAACCGTCGTTGTTCGCTGCCTGCACGCGAAAGGTATAGTGCCCCGGCGGAATGTTGGTGTAGTACGCGGTCCGGCGCGCCCCGGCCTCAGTCCACGCATGATCGAAGCCCTCCAGCATGAAGCGATACCGCACCTTCTGTGGGGCTACAAAGCTCAATCCCGCGTAATCGAACTGAAAATGGTTGTGCCCCGCTGGGACGCGCACCGATTGATCGCCGCGCAGCGTCTCCGGCACGTCATCCACGGCAAATCGCTCCAACGCTACCGGCGGCGACACGGCGTTCACCGGGAAATGGGCCGGATCGACCTCTTCCAGCCCCTTGGGCGTGGCAAACCAGAGATGCCCGTCCCGCGACCGCCACGCTGAGGGATGGCTGTTGATCGCCGTCTCCCGGCTGTGCAGACCATCGGCCGTGGTGAACTCGATCCAGTTCAGGCAATCCCCCGGCGGCACACCCAGGTTGTCGACCAGGAAAAGAGGGCACTCCCCGCGCACGATCCCGTTTCCGGTGGCAAACCATACATGGCTGGTTCCCTCATCCAGCATGGCGTGCACACTCAGCTGGTCGAATTTCTTGAAGTTCTGGTCCTCCGCTGCGATGAATCTTCGCCCATCCCACTGGTCCCACCCGTGGTCCTGCGTGCCGATCAGAAGGATCCCATTCTTCCGCGCCAGCAGCGCCGTGATCACGTTGCTCGACAGCCCGTTTGCGGTGGTGTAATTGACGATCTTGCCATCGTGCAGCCGCGACAGGCCCGCAAATGTCGCCACCCAAAGGTCGCCCGCCCTGAATTCGTTCCCCTCCCGCACCCAATCGCGGGTCATCGCCCCAACCAGTTCGCTGCCCAGCCCGTTCGCCTGGGTGAACGTCTCCATCCGCGTTGCCGACCCACCGGCCCCGGGATTTACCCAGTGCGTCAAACCCCGCCGCGTGCCGACCCAGAGTGAACCGTCCGCATCGGCGAGCAGCGAGCGGATAAAGTCATCCGGCAGGCCGTCGGCAGAGGTGAATGACGTCACAACCCCGCGTCGAATCCGGCTCAGACCGTCCGGCGTTCCTACCCACAAGGCGCCGTCCGGCGCCGCAGCCAGCGACAGAATCACATCGCTGGGCAGCCCGTCCCGCACGGTGTACACCTTTACCGGGTTCGCACCCGATCTCACCCCCTCCGCTTCCGCCGCGCTGGTCTTCACCGCATTCAGACCGGACCCATTTGTTCCCACCCAGAGGGTGCCGCCGGCGTCTTCCACCACCGTGGTGGTGTTATCGGACGACAGCCCGTTCCGCGTGCTCACGGTGGCAAAACGCTGATCGCGCAGAATATGCAGTCCGCCCGCTTCGGTGCCCACCCACATATCCCCCTCGCGGTCTTCGAGCAGCGCCAAAACTGAAGCCGAAGCGAGGGAATCGGTGATCGGAAGCCGTTCCAGCTTTCCCTCGGCCCACCGCGTCAAGCCCCCGTTGGTCCCGATCCAAAGTGCCCCTTCGCGATCGGCAAACAGCGCCTGCACGCGCGTCCCCGGCAGTTCTTTTCCCACCGACCAGCGCGCTTCCGTCTTCGCCGCCCCAGTTCCAGGTACGCCGCCCAGTTCCACGCTGCTCGCGTTGCCCTGCGCAGTGCGCCCGTCCGGCAGTACCGCGGAAAACGATGCCGGACTCGGCTCACTCAGGTTGACGGCGCTTACGTTCGTTCCGGTAATGCGCACGCCACCACCGTCCGTCTTAACCGTAACCGCCCCGTCGGCATCGAGACGCAGCGCCGCGATGGTATTCCCCGGCATCCCGCTTGCCCTGGTGAACACCGTCATGGCGCCGTCCTTCCACCGCGCCAGTCCCTCGCTGGTTCCGATCCAAAGCGGCCCGTCTGGCGCCGCAAGCAGGCAGCGCACGTCATTCCCCGGCAGCGCCGGGCTGGACGTGCGGTCGAACATCTGGAACCCGTTGCCGTCGAACCGCACCAGGCCGACTTCCGTCCCCAGCCAGAGGAATCCATCCCGTGTCTGCGCCAGCGCCTGGACGGTATTCTGCGGAAGGCCGTTTTCCATGACCCAGGACTGGCGCCCGTAGCTCGCCAAAGGGGTCGTTGGTTCCAGCGCCCAGCCGCGCCCCGCCGCCGTCAGCAGTACCAGCAGGAGCCACCATTCCGGCCGCCCTCCACGGAGAAAGGCGCGTTTTCTCAGCCACGACGAATTCGCCATCCTTGCGGATCGGCAACGTCCCGACCTGACCCGGGACAAAACGCGCCTCTCCGTCAGCAGCGTTTGATTCCTCGAGTTGGAACTGGTCAGAAGCAAGGGTGTGGGCGCGCAGCGTCCTACAGCGGGATACCTCGCCTCAATGGGAAAGCTGCGCTCTTCCACAGTAAAGCGGCTACAGCGCAGTTGAACACTTCCGGCGCCGAAACTGACCGAGGCCTCCACCTTTCGATGGACGTGCGGGTCACTCCAAGGGCCCAAGACACTCCCCTGCAGCGGCGCTACTCTCGATTTGTCTCCTGATTCGCTTGTGCATCACTGGCTGGGGTGGCGCCGCAAAACGGCTGCCACCCCTTTCTCTTTTCAGCGGGACGCTAGACCAGCTTCGCTCCGATACGGCGAGCCCGGGTCAGGGTTCGCGCGGAGAGCTTCTGATGCGGCTCGCCCGCCGCAAGGCCGATCCACATGCTGGCTACAGGCCTGGCGCCCAGAACCTTGGCCGTCAGGCGCAGCGCCGTGCGTGTGCCGGTAAACAGCGGGATCATGAACCCCGGCGCGGCAGACGACGCCACCAGCGCCGCCCGCAGCGGACACACATGACTGCGTGCCTTAGGCGCGGCCCCTCCCCACGGCCAGTAAGCATACCCGATCAACCGCTCCATAAAGCGGCGAAAGATCGCGGTTGTGTTGCCGAAGTTCACAGGGCTGGCCAGCACCACCGCGTCCGCCTCGTCAATCTCCGTCAGGATCGCTTCCAGGTCGTCCTGTTGTCGGCAGCGGCCGCGCTCCGGACCGGCGGTCTGGGTGCAGTGCCGGCAGTTGGTGCAGAATTCAATGCGCCGTTCGATCAACCGGATAGCATGCGTCGTCGCGCCTCGGCTCCGGGCGCCTTCCAGCATGGCCTCCACGGCCGAATCGATGGTTTCGCCGCGCCGATATGTTCCCAGAATCGCTACCACCTTCTTGCCCACGGTGGTCCTCCAGTCAGTTTCGTGCGCAGTCTACTCCTGAAAGAACACGCATGGCAGTGACGGCGGGCCCAATATTTTCCCCCGTAAACCGCGTCTGCTACCCTCTTCTTCTCATGATTTACGCCCATCTTCACCTCGAAAAGCGACCACCGCTCGCCTTCGTGACCCTTGACCGCCCCAAGGCCCTCAATGCTCTCAACGCCGCCACATTTACCGAATTGGAATCGGCAATGGAAGACTTGGCTGCCGATGTCGCCATTCGCGTAATCCTGCTTACCGGTGCCGGCGGCCGCGCCTTTGCCGCGGGCGCCGACATCCGCGAACTGGCCGCGGTTGCTCCCGAAGAGGGCCGCGCGTTCTCGCTGCGCGGGCAGGGCATCTTCCGCCGCATCGAGACGCTGGGTAAGCCGGTCATTGCCTGCATCCAGGGATTTGCGCTCGGTGGCGGATGCGAACTCGCCATGGCATGCACCCTTCGGCTGGCCTCCGTCGATGCCCGCTTCGGCCAGCCGGAGGTCAAGCTTGGCGTTCTCCCCGGCTATGGAGGAACGCAACGTCTGCCGCGCCTGGTCGGCCGCGGCGCGGCGCTCAAGCTGCTTCTCACCGGCGCAATCATCGATGCCGGCGAAGCGCTCCGCATCGGACTGGTCGACGAAGTCGTCCCTTCCGGCCAATTGATGGCCCGCGCCGAAGCCCTGGCGCTTGAAATCGCTGCCAACGCGCCTTTAGCAATCACCGCCACCCTGAGAGCCGTCGATGAGGGACTGAACGTATCCCTCGATCTGGCTCTTCTTCGCGAGGCGGCCGCCTTCGGCGAGCTATCCTGCACCGCCGACAAGGCCGAAGGAACCGCTGCCTTTCTTGAAAAACGGCCGCCCGCGTGGAAAGGCGAATAACGCAATTCATACCGAATGTTTGGCCGAAGCACTGCGGCGCAGACTCTGCCCATTCTGGCTGATCGCCGAATTCCCGGCCTGCTATCCTTAATGAGTGATCGAACGCCCAGGAATCAGGCGATTCACGGCACTATTCCTGCTGGGTTTCGCAGCGCTGACTGCTTGCCACAAGGAAGAACAGGCCGTCGTCGGCGTAGCCCACACCGCCGCCACCGCGGAACAGCAGGCCCGGGCCGCGGCAGCGGAGCGCGATAGTCAACGAGCCGCGCTGGCCCATATTCCACTGCCTACCAAGAGCCTCTATATCAACGTCCACGAACCCAGCGAATGGACCAATCCCTTCCTCAGCGTAGACACGGATTACCTCACCCTCCACGTCACCATGGCCGACTCCAACCCCAGCCCGATCGGCCAGGGTTCCCTGTTGCGCCCGGCGGCCGCCCGCCGCCAGGAACTACAGCTGCGCCCCGCTGATCTGGCGCAGGCTTTGATCGCCCTGCCTGACGGAGCCTGGCGCTACGGCCGCGTGGTCGCCATCGCCGAGTCGCCCCTCGCCGACCGGAAAAAACGCCCCGTTGTCCGCCGTAACGTTGAGGCCGCCATCCAGAAACTCAACGACCTCGGCATCGTCGTGGACGAGTGGCCTACCCGCCAGTAATGTTTAGCGTGCCGAGCCAGCCCGGACATGTGATCGCTCTCGCTTCGATGGGCGCCTTCGTGTCGTGCCTCTCGGGTCGGCTTCCTCCGTAGACGGCTGGTAAGATTTCCCTTCTCAAAGAAGGGGCTTCCATGCCGCGCTCTGTTCTCCTCTCCGCTTGCCTTGCCGTTTCAGCTTTTGCCGCTCCTTCCATCGCATCCGCTCAGGCGGTTTCCGTATACCAGACCACGCCGGACCTGCTGGAGGCTCTCTCCCCGCGCGAGAAGCTGCACTTCTCCGCCAGGCAGAGCGATCTTCCCAACGCTGTTCCGATCCACATCGACGACGCGCAGCGTTTTCAGGAGATCGATGGATTCGGGGCATCCCTGACCGACGCGGCGGCATGGCTCTTTGCCAAGAAGCTGACTCCAGTGCAGACCGGGGGCGCGTTCAAGATGCTGTTCAGCCGCAAGGACGGGATCGCGCTGAGTCTCCTGCGCCAGCCACTGGGGTCGTCGGACCTGGCGGCCACCTTCTACTCCTTTGACGACCTATGCCAGCAGACGACCAAGGCCTGCACCACCGCGAACGGAGTTTCGGACCCGGCCCTCGCTCACTTTTCCTTGGCCCACGACCAGGAATACATCCTGCCTGAGCTGCGCAAGGCGCTGGCGCTCAATCCCGAACTCAAGGTGATGGTGACGCCGTGGAGCCCCCCGGGGTGGATGAAGACGACCGGCTCCATGCTGGGGTTTAACGCCGAAACCAAGGAGGCTTCGGCTCTGCGGCCGGAGTTTTACGTTGCCTTTGCCGCCTACCTCGTGAAAGCCATCGAGGGCTACCAGGCCGCCGGTGTGCCGGTGTGGGCGCTCACCATGCAAAATGAGCCGCTTTACGCGCCGCCAACCTACAGCGGTACGCAGGTGCTGGCAGACGAGCAGGCGAAGTTCTTCGGCGAGGCACTCGGTCCGGCGCTCGCCGCCGCCCAACTCAGCCCCAAAGTAATGGCATACGACCATAACTGGGACCGGCCCGACTATCCCGAAACGATTCTTAAGGACCCCAAAGCCGGCGCCCTGGTGGCTGGAACGGCATGGCATCACTACGCCGGCAAACCCGAAACGATGAGCAAATTCCATGAAGAATTTCCGCAAAAAGACCAGTGGGTGACCGAGTCGAGCGGGGGGACCTGGCAGAAGGGCTACGACGGCAAGGGAAATATTCTCGCCGAAGAAGCGGCGGAACTGATCGATGTCACCCGCAACTGGTCGCGGAGTTACATCCTGTGGGCGCTGGCCACCGACCAGCACCACGGCCCGTTTGTCGGAGGTTGCGATACCTGCCGCGGGCTGCTGACCATCGATACCGACAAGCTGACGGTAAAACCTGAGGTCGACTATTACGTGCTCGGCCACGCCAGCCGCTTTCTGATGCCGGGTGCGGTCCGGATCGCGTCGGACGAGGCTGCGGGGGTGCCGATCAAGAACGTGGCGTTTCGCAATCCGAAGGGAGACGTGGTCTTATACGTTCTCAATCCCGATACGACAAGCCGCGATATCCGCATCGGCTTCCACGGGAAATTCGCCGTCACCGGCCTGCCTGCCGGTTCCGTAACAACGTTCGTCTGGAAGCCGTGAGGAGACCCGGCCTGGTTAAGAAGACTGAAAATAGTGAAGTGACCACTTGACAATTAAGACCGATCGATGGATACTCAAGTCAATACTTCAGTGACGACGCTGAAGGGAGGAGGTTGACTCAATGGTAGGAACAACGGTGGAACCGAAGGTTGTCCATGCAACATGCGTGGTGGAGCGGAGTTTCTCAAAACCAGCCGGCGTAGTCTTTGCGGCGCTGAGCGATCCCAACAAGGTGCGGCGATGGATGGGCGGCAGCGAGTACTCCGAGGTGATCGAATTCGCCTGCGAATTCAGGGAAGGCGGAAAGCAGACCCTGAAGTACAAGATGGGGCCCGGAACGCCGATCGCCGGCGAAGTGATTACGAACGAGGGTCGGTTTCAACAAATCGTCCTGGGCGAGCGGATCGTGATGGCTTCCACGATGAAGCGGAACGACCGGATCTTCTCAGCGTCGCAGGTGACGTTTGAGCTGGTACCCACGCACAAGGGAACGGACCTGGTCCTCACCCACCAGGGAGCCTTTTTTGAAGGGTCAGATGGGCCGGAAATGCGGCAGCGGGGATGGAACAGCTTGATGGACAACCTGGCGGCAGTCGTGAACGAGGAGTGAAACCCGACGGCCAATCTGTTCGCAGGCCGAATGCGTGTGCTTCCGAGCGGTCGAAAAAGGCGGAACGGTGACAAACAGCCCGGTGGATGTCGGCCAGGTATTTCATGCTCTCGGTGACCGGACGCGACGGGCGATTCTGGATCGGTTGAGGCGGGGACCCGTTTCGGTATCGCAACTGGCCGGGCCGCTCGGCATCACGTTGACGGCGGTTGGACAGCATCTGGAGATACTGGAGGGGTGCGGGCTTGTGGCGACCGAGAAAGTCGGGCGAGTGCGCACATGCCGGATGGCGTCCGCGGGGCTGGACGCGCTGGAGCGTTGGGTGCGCGACCATCGCACGGAATGGGAGCGCAGGATGGATCGGTTCGGAGAGTTGCTGGAAGGCGGGGAGTAGTCAGCGCGAGCGGCCCGGCTTCTGGGACCGGTTCGGTCGCTGCTTTTGGGTGCGGACGCCAGCCCGCACCCAAAAGCCTACCTGTGATCCCCTAGTGGGGCGTCGGCGGTTGTTGCCCAGCCGGCGGCGGTCCGTCGTGGTGCTCCTCCGGAGGGGGTACGAATGCCGGCGGATGGATATGGCCGCGGTGGCAGGTACCGCAGTTGACCGGCTCCCCAGAATTCTCAACCTTGGAAACGTAGTCGACGTTGATCATCTCCACCATCTTGAACATCTGCCTGGCCGTCGCCTTTTCTTTCTTGGAGTCGTCCGCAAAATTCAGCGCCGGACGCCCGTTCGGCATCTTCTTGGTGGGGTCGACCGCATGGCAGGTGGTGCATTCTGCGCCCAGGTCGGCCTCCCACTTGTGCATGATCTCGTGCACCTGGTCACCGGTCAGATCCTTGGGAAGCACCTTGAGATTGGTCGGTTTAGGAGAAGGACCATGCATATGCGGCGCGCCTCCCGGCGGCGGTCCACCTGGTCCTTGAGATGGTTGCGGGGCCTGAGCCACGGTGGTCGCAGCGAACAATGCCGTGCACAGCAGAGACGCCACGGCTGCAGTTTGGGACAGGGATTTGATCTTCAAGGGGTAGATTGTCCTCGCGGGATGGGATCCGTTTACTGGTTGACGGAATTTTACGGGAGAAAGATGCGGCTTCCGGTTAAAGATTTTGGTCCCGAGACGCAGGGATGCCCCGGAATGGCGAATCGCAGGGGAAGATCGACCGCTTCCTTGATGCCGATGCGGGGGGTGACGAGAACCTCGGTGACACGAGTCCCATCGTCGCGGATCTGAAAGAGCGAAGCCGGTTCCGTCAGGTCGAGACCGTTGTGGCTGGTGCGCAGGATGCCGAGCGCCTGGCAGAGCCGGCTGGGGCCGGAGGTGAGCTGGCGGGCAACGCTGTCATTCAGAACTCCCTCCCATGCAAGGCCTCGATTGTGGGCCATCTGCCGCATGCCGGACACCGGCTCAAGGGCACGAATCAGGACGCAGCCGGCCAGCCCGCTGACCTCGCAGGAGACATTCATGCAGTAGTAGCGGCCGTAGATGGAGTAGACATAGGCGTGACCGGCATGGCCAAACAGGACCAGATTCCGCGGAGTCGGGCCGCGATGGGCGTGGGCGGCAGGATCGGGAGGGTCGTCCCGCTGGCCGAGGTAGGCCTCCACTTCGACGATCCGCCCGGCGAGTAGTTCGTCGCCGATTTGGTGGACGAGCAGCTTGCCGAGGAGGCGGGGACCGACGTGTTCCGGCCGCTCCTCGAAGAAGGCGCGGAGCAGCAGGCGTCCGGTTGGGCTGGAATCAATCAGATGCCGCTCCTCGGCGACTGTCCCTCGGCGACTGTCCCTCGGCGATTGTCATGGATCCACCTTCGGGATTTTCCGCCCGTCCCGCAACACTAAGCCGGAAGGACGGGCACATGAGGAATTCTGCCGGTTTACCCGCCCCGCCGTTCGCTGTTGCCTGGCCGCCGTTCCCTGTCCACTGGTCACTGCCCTACTTGGACGCGCTCTTCCATTCGTCCAGCAAAGCCAGCACCTGCTCGGCGTGGCCGTCCGGCGTGACCTTCGGAAAAATATGCAACAACGTCTGGTCAGGACCGATAATGAACGTGGTCCTCTCGATGCCCATCACTTTCTTGCCGTACATGTTCTTTTCCTTGAGCACGCCAAACTGATTCGAGACTTTCTCGTCTACATCAGCAAGGAGTGTGTAGGGCAGGTCGTACTTGGCGCGGAACTTGGCCTGGGCCTTGGGTGTGTCCCGGGAGATGCCCAGCACCACGGCTCCGGCCGCCTGGAGTTTTTGGAAGGCATCCCGGAAGCCACAGGCTTCAATCGTACAGCCAGGGGTATCGGCTCTGGGGTAAAAGAAGAGTACGACCGGCTTGCCCGCGTAGTCGGAGAGGCTTACAGTTTTGTCCTCGTCGGTCTGCAGGGTAAAGTCCGCGACTTTTTGATTCAGCTCCATGGGCATTCCTCGCACGTTCACTGGATGGAGGGCCGCAGTGGCCATCAGGTTGCATTATTTCCGAGGCGGGTGGCCGGTGTCACCGCGGCTGGCTGTTGATCTTCACATGGTGAAACGCCGCGCGCTTGGGACAGGGATGGAAAAGCCGGCTGCCTGGGTCTTCGCACTGGCCAGTGCGGCGCTGCTATCGGCTTCGGCGAATGCGCAGTATCCGGGCCAGATCAAGCCCGACCAGAAGAACCAGCCGGAACTGCGCGCGGTCGCGGTCCTGGAGTGGACCGGAGAACCCGGCAAGCCCAAGGCCTGCCGCATCGTTCCAGTCACGGTCTTCGACGGGGAAAAGCTGCAGGATGGCGGCGTTTACCTGGCCCGCCCCCAGCCCCTGGCCCTGAGTGGGGAAGTGGAATACGAACTGGAACAGAACGGGAAGCCCTTTGGGCTGTTCGACATCAAAAACGCGGGCCAGGAGCAGGGTTCATGGGTCGGCTTTGGCGATTGGAAGCCCATGCCGAAGCCCAAGACCGCGCCTCCGGTGATGGCTCTAAGCGATGAGGACAGCGGCGCGGACGACAAACCGGTTCTACACCGCAAGAAGCATCCGGGCGAGACGCCGCCCGGGTCGAAAACCGGATCGGGCTCGGCATCAGGATCGACAACCGGAGCCACGCCCGCGGATCCGGATCGGCCCACCCTGCACAAGAAGACGGACGATAGTCCCTCCTCAACGGCATCCTCAGGCCCGGCGCCGGCCGCCGACCCCGACAGGCCCACTTTGCATAAGAAGCCTGACGACAGCTCGACCACGGCTTCGTCAAGCTCGGGTTCCTCCGACCCCGACCGGCCGGTGCTCAAGAAGGGCAAACCAAAGCCTGCAGAGGACGTGGGCCACGTCGACTCCCTGCCCGATATCTCCGATCCGGACCGCCCCCGCCTGAAGAGGGGTAAATCCAGCGGCAACAACACGGAACTCGTGCCCACGCTGATGGGCATGCCGGCGGACATGCAGCAAGCCGTTGCGGTGTCGGATGCGATCACTCATCCGGCGCACCCCTGGACCTTCTCGTGGGCCAATCCCGACGACGAGCAAAAAATGAAGGCGCAGGTCGAAGACCTGGCCCGCGAAGCGCTGGGGCTGTCGACCCCGGCTCCCCCACCTGCGCCGAAGCACACCACCTCCGCGGCCGCAACCGCAGCCGCGCGCAGGAAGGCCAAAGCCGCTGCCCCGCCCCCCGAGCCGGCGCCCCTCGACGACGAGCAGTTTCGCGTCTTTGAACTGTCCTATGGAGCCGGCGCAACGATGGTGCTTACGGCACACTCTGACGGACCGTTGCCCAGCCAGAAGTTCGTCACCATCGTGGCGCAGCCCGATCTCTACGGCAATGTCCGGGTGCTGCTCAAGAGTGTGACCGACCTGGCTCATCTCGACGAGACCCCCCGCATGCGCCTGGTGGATGCCGTCGATGCCCTGGCCGATAATCGCGGCGAATTGCTCTTTGAACTGCGCGGCGACGGATCCCGGCAGTTCGCCCTGTATCGCGTCTATCGTGGCACGGCGGAGAAGCTCTTCGTCAGTGGCGGCGGCGTCTATGGCACCGTCAGCAGCGAATGAGGCAGGTCCGAGGACCCGGATTCGTGTGCGGACTGTTGGATCTGGGAGGATCCATGCATTCTTGCGACCGGGCATTCCAATTTTCGCTCGACATCGATAGCGCGAAAACAATGGCTCGATGGTTGTAGCAGGCGTTCGCGTATTTTTGCGAACTGTCAACGACCGGCCGTCTTCCTTATTGTTGCCTACGATACAATTGGGGTTACGAGTGGGCGTGCTTGCCACTCAACGAGGTAGTTCCCCCGAATGGCATCATTGTCGACCGCAACACCCAGCGAAACCACGATCGTCGTCCCTCCCAAACCACTTCACGCAGCGCCCGATTCATAGCTTCGGTGGTGGTGCATGCGCTTCCTGCGCGACAGGAGATTCGCATGGGACGCAAGGCTACGGTCGGAACCGGAGTCAACTGGCTCACGCTGGCCGTGGTCATCCTGTTTCATGCCGGCGCCCTGGCCGCTTTCTTCTTCTTCAGCTGGCAGCGCCTGGCGGTAATGGCTGTACTCTACGTGCTGGCCATCAATGTGGGTATCGGCATGTGCTACCACCGGCTGCTCACCCATCGCGGCTATCAGACCCCCAAGTGGGTCGAATACCTGATGACCATCTGCGCCACGCTGTCGCTCGAGGGCGGACCGATCTTCTGGGTATCCACCCACCGGGTGCATCACCAGCTCAGCGATCATGAAGGCGACCCGCACACCCCGCGCGAAGGCGGCTGGTGGGCGCACGCCGGATGGATCCTCTTTGGCCAGGCTCTGCACGCGCAGACGGAAGTGCTGGCCCGCTACTCGCCCGATCTGGGCCGCGACCGGTTCCACGTGTGGCTGAGCAAATATCACTGGCTTCCCATCACCGTCAGCGGCCTGCTGTTGCTGGGCGGCGGATGGCTTTGGGGCGGCTTTGTCAACGGCGTGGCCATGGTGCTGTGGGGCGTGCTGCTGCGCGTGACCCTTGGCCTGCACGCGACCTGGCTGGTCAATTCGGCGACTCACCTGTGGGGCAGCCGGCGGTTTGAAACCCGCGACGACTCGCGCAACAACTGGTGGGTGGCCCTGCTGACGGGCGGCGAAGGCTGGCACAACAATCACCACGCGCATCCGGTCTCCGCGCGCCACGGCTTGAAGTGGTACGAGATCGACCCCAACTTCTGGGGCATCTGGATCCTCTCCAAGCTGGGTCTGGCCAAAAAAGTCCGCGTGGCCAAGTACGACCCGCAAAACCCCAAGCCGGCGGGATTGTAACCCAGCCCAGCCAGAGATTCATACCAATCAATCGGCCGCGTTCCTCCCTCCTGGACGCGGCCGCGCTGTTTTAGCAGGGAATTCTTCCACGCAGCCGGCTCCGTCCCATACACTGCCGGAATATGATGCGTGCCGGTGCTTTCGTTCGCCGCAGCGGAGCCTACGGGCTGGGCCATGTAGGGTGGAGCTTTGAATATGCCGACGGCAGCGCTTCCATTGCTCCGGTTGATATGCTGGACGCAATCGGGAGTATTCCATGCTGGATGTCCACGCGCCCCACGAGAGGATCCACGGACTCACGGATTTCTTCCTTCACTTGTTTACGATCACAGTAGGACTGCTGATTGCCCTCAGCCTCGAAGGGTGCGTCGAGTGGCAGCACCACCGTCACCTGGTACAGGAAGCTGAGGAGGGTCTGCGCAACGAGATTCGCCAGAACTCGCAGTCCATCGGACAGCTTCGCCAGCGCATCGCCGATCAGCGGACAGAACTGGACGCTGACCTGAAGACGCTTTCCCAGATCGAGGCGCACCCCGGCATGGCGCATGAGCGACTCTCCTTCACTTTCCGGATGCAGAGCTTTGACGATGTCACCTGGAAGACCGCGCAAACGACGGGAGCCTTCGGGTTTATGCCCTATCAGGAAGCCCGCACCTATTCCGACATTTATTCCACCCAGGATCAGGTCTTCCAAGCGCAGCAATCGGTCGTGGAAGACGTGATGCGTTCCGCATCTCTCATCGTCACCCAGCCGGATAATTCGAAGCTCCGGCCGGAACAGATCGATAACATCCGGGACCGGATCGGAATGGTCGAGATGCGGCTGGTGTTGCTGCAATCACTGGTAGATGCACTCGACAAAACCTACAGTAAATTCCAGTCGCAACACGCCTAGGCAGGCAAAGACGCGCTTCGCAGACCGAGGGCGGGATGAATCGCCCTTTCCTCAATGCAGCAATCCGATGCTTCAAGGACTCGATGCTTCAACGAAATTGAAGTTACCGTCATTGGTTGCGTCACCCGCGCACCTTACCCCGAATCCAAAGGGCTCCGAAGACGGGCAGGGCGATGAGCAGGACAACCATGCTGGCGGGGAACCCGACATACAGGTAGCTGTCGGCATAGTTCACCGTGTGGTGGCCGCCCACGTTCCAGGCAAGCAGGGCGAAGATGGCGATGCAGGTGGTCGCGGAGAAGGTGAAAACCGCCGCCGCCACCGACAGCAGCAGGCTGCTGAACAAGCCGAATCCCTCGAGCGGGAAGCCGAAGACGGTTCCTCCGGCGCGTCGGTTTTGTGCCGTGTGCATCAAGCCGGGCCCTCTCGTCTAGAATACAGTTCCATGGCCAGCAGCGCACAAATAGAACTTTGGCATGCCGAAAAGGTAGCCACCCTCACCGAGGTCGGCACCGCTCCCAACGGCATCCACTACGCCACGTGGGGGGAGACACGGATCTCCGAGAGTGACCTGGAGCGGCTGGTGGGCGCGGTTCCTGCCTCGCTCGTCAACGGCGTTGATGCACCGGGCTTATTACTTCATTCCCCTGGCGATTGCCGACACCGGCGAAACCATGATCGCGCCCGCGTACAGCGTGGAACTCGGCGACCGCGCCGTATGTCACCGCAATGCAGCGTTCGGCAAGACGGAGGCAGTTTTTCTATCCACGCGCCTGGTCGAAGACCGGTTCGGGCTGGCTTTTGAGTTCTTTATCAACATTGCCCACAACTTTGTTGAAGCGGCCGGGGTTCCGGACAGCTTCGCTTCTCTGGCCTGGTCGCAGGCCGAGGCGCAGGTGCGCGGCGAAACCAGCCAGGACGCCTGGGAGACGCGCCGCCGCGCCCAGGACAGCCGCAGCACCAAAGGCATCGACGAGCGCTCCCGCAACAGCTACATCGAATCGTCCTTCTCCGACTCGCTGGCCATCTACATGCTTTCGCTGGCCGTCGATTTTGACTACCACGATCTGCGCGAACGCGAATATCCGTTACTGGCGGCTCCGGCACTTGCCGAGCGGCTGCGCCATGTCGCGGGGCTCTTCCCGGCCAACCCAGGGTATGATTTCCAGATTCTTTACCGCCGCAAGGGGTAGGCCACCTGCAATCTTCCCCGCGAAGTCTCTAGCTCGCGTACAGATTCTTGTCGACAAACTGGTTGCGGAATTTGCCGCCCGGATCGTGCTGCTTCACGAGGCTCTTGAAGTCGCCCAGCCGGGCGTAGCGAGACTCAATCTTTTCCGGCGCCATGGTGAAGAGCTTGCCCCAGTGCGGGCGGGGCTGAAATGGCTCGAGAGCGGCTTCAATCTGCGGCAGCACCTGGCGCACTTCAGGCCATTCCGGTTTCCAGGTGAAGTGGATGGCTAGCGAGGGACGTTCGTAGGCCATGCTCATCCAAAGCTTGTCTGATGCGATGGTGCGCAGCTCGGTAATAAACAGGTGCGGCGTGATCTGGTCGCGCAGCTTTTCGACCGCCAGGATGGCTTCATAACCGCGATCGAAGGGGACGAAATATTCAGTCTGCAGTTCCTGCCCGCTCGAGGGAGTGAAGTTCATGCGGAAGTGCGGCAGGCGCTCGTACCAGGGGCCGGGAATTCCCTGCTGTTCGGTGCACGCTTCGGCGGAGTGGCCGGCCAGCGGATGCAGCTTCTCGGTCGCCAGCCTGGCCCCGAAAAACTCCGGCGCCCATTTGTTGGCGTCGCCGGGCGCGAGCCGTCGCTTGATCCACACCTGGGTGGCCTGATGATGCTGCCAGTCGGTAAACAGGCTTACGCTGTAGCCCGCGCCGAAGATCTCTTCAAAATGGTGCTGGAGATGGTCGAGGGAGAGATTCTGGTAGACCGACTGGGCTACCTGGAAGGTTGGCTGCACATCGAGGGTCACGGCGGTGATCACACCCAGCGAGCCGAGCCCGACAACCGAGCCGAGGAACCGGTCTCCGTCCTTTTCGCGGGAGAGCCGGATCAACTCGCCGTCGGCGGTAACCATTTCCAGCGCCGCGACAGGCGTGGCCAGGTTGCCGTTGTGAATGCCGGAGCCGTGGGTCGCCGTGGAGATCGCCCCGGCTACCGAAATGTGCGGCAGGGAGGCGAGGTTGTGCAGCGCGTACCCGCGCGCGTCAATCTGGGGAGCCAGTATGCCGTAGGTGACGCCTGCGCCCACGGTGACGGTGTGCGCTTTCTCGTCGAGGGAGATCTGGCCTAGCTGCTTGAGGGAAACCTGGTTCGCGGTGCTGTCGGCGATGGAATTGAAAGAATGGCGAGTGCCGAGGGCACGAAGTTTGGGCAGGCGCTTCACCAGCTGGCGGACCTCGTCGACTGAGGCCGGCGAATGCAGATTGTCGGTGCTAAAAGTAAGATTGCCGGCCCAGTTGGTACGCGGGGCGGTGTGTTGTTCGCCGAACGCGTGCCCCAGAATGCTCGCCGT
This sequence comes from uncultured Acidobacteriaceae bacterium, assembly GCA_963737665.1. Taxonomy (GTDB): domain Bacteria; phylum Acidobacteriota; class Terriglobia; order Terriglobales; family Acidobacteriaceae; genus Telmatobacter. The sequence goes on along the minus strand of CAVTTW010000003.1, from coordinate 24,136 downwards.
CACGAACCCTCCCGACGCTTTGAGAAACTCTCGCTTGTCCATTGACCTCGCTCCTGTTCAAACCGGCGCGCACAGGGGCCATCCGGTTGTCGAAGCATTCATACTATCGCCTGAGGGCCGAGGAGCACTTGTGAAGACAGCGAGGAAGCAAAGGCAATGCCTCAGGAGGCTTCGACGGCGCTGATCTTCTTGGAGACCTCGAAGGCTAGTGTTTCCACATCGGTGTGGAAGAGTTTGCGTTCCCGTGGAGGAAGTTCGTCGAGCAACTCAACAAACGCGGCCGAATGGCAGGCGGGGAATGCGGCATAGCCGGCCGCATCCGCCATGCGGCAGCTCAAACTGATGATCTCCGTGATTCCCCACGGCCCGTCGCCGCTTCGGGGCGCGTGCCGTCCGGACACCACGACCTCGAAGTCTTCGGGCAGCTTCCATTCCGTGACCAGCCGGATGCCAAGCTCGCCGTGGTCGATGCCGAAGATGGCGCGCTCCCGTTCCAGCATGCTGGCGGGGGTGCCGATGTGCCGCCCCAGCAGGTCAATGTACTCGTGGGGACGGATTACCGCCAGCGCCAGGCGGCCGATGCCATGCAGCACACCGGCGGTGTAGGCGATGTTCCTGTCGGTGGTGCCGGCGGAGGCAATCTGTTCGGCGATCAGGGCGCATGCCATGTTATGGCGCCATAACGTGCGCATGGCCGGATGCCCCATCGATTTACCCAGGTAGGCGCGCACGCCCACGGTAAGGCAGAGTCCCTGCAGGTGGCCCGCGCCCAATACTTCGATGGCCTGCAGAATGCTCTTGATCGGATAGCGCGGAGCATACAGCAGCGAGTTGGCGATGGTGAGGACTTCGCTGGCAAATGCGGGGTCGGAGGAGATGAGCTCGCCCAGCTTGCTGAACTGGACATTTTCGTTGGCCACCAGCTGCAGTACCTTGAGCGCCACCTGGGGAAACGGCGGCATTTGCAGATGCGACCACGAAATCCCGGCCGTTCCTTCCCGAGGTGCATCCACTTCCAAGGCTGCCTGCATAACGCGGTCCCGTCCGCTCGCCGGCCCACCCGCCGAGGAGCCACTTCTGCCGGATGTAAGCCCGCGAATGGAACGGAACGTACTCCGTTCCTTCCCGGTCCAAATTGCCGCCGCGGCCGCGAACGGCGCTTTGCAGGCCCACATCCTGGTAGCTTCATCATCGGCAGAGGCGCCCGATGTCTTTAAGACTGGATCTCTTTGACAATTGAGCTGGGGCTCTGCATCGCGAGCTATTCCCTGTGCCAGCTCTTGCCGTCTGTGCTGACCCATGTCTGATGGCGATCGGTGGTCAGCTTGAACAGCCATCCCGGTGACGGAAAGTTGCCGCGCCCGGGCGGCAGCGGAGAGGTGATGGCGGCTGCAGCCTCGCTGGACGGCGCCGGAGTTGCGGGAGGGAGCGTTTCCAGGCTCGTCTTGTCGCTGCTCGCGGCGCCGGCACCGGCGTCACCGGCGCCGACGGAGACCCGTGCGTCCGCGACCGAAGCGGGGAGGAAGCTGGCCGGTCCTCCTGGTGCTGGTCCTCCTGGTGCCGGTCCTCCTGGTTCGGATTCGACCGACACAGCCTTTCCGCTCCATCGCTGCGCGATTGGCTGCCAGCTCTTGCCGGCATCATCGCTGCCAAAAACCGCACCCTCGGCATCGATGGCGAGCACCCGATTCAGGACAGAAGCGGCAGATATCGAGTCTCGCCCGCTGGGGAGCCGATAGCGTCTTAGCAAGCGCACCGCCATGGGGCCGCCCAGCACTTGCGAAAGCGGCTGCGAAGGCAATGCCGGACTCATCTGGGCCTGCGCATTCCCTCCCATCGGAGAGAACATACCTTGTGGAGTCGCGGGCGCCGCAGCGACGGCGCCGTGGAGAGCAGCGACAGCCCTCGTTCCTCGAGGCGTCGATTCCACACCGAAGCGACTGGCTGACGGGCGCGGCAAAGTTGAAGGCATCGCGCGGAATTGCGTGTTGGCCAAGGATAACGGAGAAGAAGCGGACTGTTGCAGAGACACCTTTGGCGCGGGTGCGATGAGCGCGGCGGTTGGTTTCGTTGCGGGATTCTCTTCCGGTTCGGCAGGACTCTCCGAACCTGCCGCCGGCAAGACCTGCGCCAGTTCCATCTCTTGCGGAGGCTTTGCCACTTCGGCCTTTGCGATCCGGTCTGTACGGGGTCGAGGGGCTGGCCTGGGCAGGTCAGGCGTGGCGGCCTGACGCTGGGCCACGGCCGATTCCGGTACCGGCACAAACCTCTGCTTTTGCGTGGTGTTTCCGGCCGCAGTTTCGACCCTGGGCGAAGGGCGCAATTGCATCCAAAGCACAACCGTCGCGACGCCTGCCAGAGCGGCCGCTGGGATCAGGACCGGGCGCCACCTTCCCGCCCATGCCGCCCACCGGGACTTGCGGGGGACACCCATCACCTCAGGGTGCGGCGCCCGATCGGGCCGCGACGTCGCTTCCGCCCGGCCGTCCGTCTCAGCCTCGGGCGCAGCCGCAGCCTGGGCTAGATACACCACCTCGCGGCAGCGGGCGCAGTCGGCCATATGCGCCAGCACGCGGAGGCGCTCACGGTCGGGCAGCGCCTGCTCCACAAATCCGTTGAGGAGTTCGGCGTCGGGATGAGTCTCGGGTTGGACGATTCGGTTCATGGTTCCGTCTGTTTCGGATCAACCTGCTCATGGAACGTCGCTTGACCGGGTGCTTGCAGCAGTTCTTTCAGGCGAAGCTGGCCCTGCGAGGGACCGGCACGGTCACACGGGCCTGTCAGGTCGCGCGGATCGACCGCCAGCGCTTCTTCGGCGGCGCGGCGGCTCATGCCCTGGCGCTCCAAGGTACGGATGATGCGCTTTCGCACCGCCGCCGCCGCCCGCTTCAGCTTGCGGCTGACCGTGGCTTCGTGCACGCCGAGCAGGGCGGCTATCTGCTGCAGGGTGCGGCCGTCGAGGTAATACGAGGCAAGCAGAAAGCGTTCTTCCGGCTCCTCCCGCTGCAACGCCGCCTTTACCGCATCGGTCAGCAACGGGAGCACGGGCGCGGCCGCGTCGGCATGCGCTTCCGCGGCAACGGTCTCCGTTTCATGAACCTCATCCAGCGGCTGCTCGCGGTGGGTGCGCCGGTGATGGTCGACGTGGCGCTGCGCCAGGGTGGTGCGCAGCCACCCGATCAGCGATCCGCGCCCGCGGTAGGATTCCAGCGGACAGAGCCGTTCCCCGGCGCGCACCGTGAGTCCGTAGAGTTCCGCATAGAGGCCGTCGGCGAGTTCGCGGCCCAGAGTCTCGCTGCCGGTGATGACAATGGCGGCCCTCAGCAGAGGCAGTCGATAGAGGGCGATGAAGTGTTCCCACGCGCGTTCGTGGCCGCTGGCGCATGCGCGGGCGAGAACGAGGTCGGCAAGTTTCAAAGCGGCGAAAAAGGCCGCCTGCTGTTCGCGCGTGGCCCCCGCCGCCGTTCCTGAGGCGCGGCCGAAGTTGTCCGCCATGCCGATGCGCAGGAGGATCTGCTCAAAATCCTGCTGACTCAACGCATAGGCTGCCGCTTCACAGGTCCGAAACAAGTCTCTGACCAGGTCGGGAGCGATCGAAGTCCGGGCTGCAGGGGCTAGCCCCGCCGCCACGATGGCATCCACGGATTGGGTCGGTACAGCCCCCACGATCCCGAAGATACTCCAAAAACCGCGCAAAAAAAATGCTGCAAGAAAGCACCCGCTCCCCGTTCCCAGATCGGATGTCAGGAATTCGGTTCGCATGGGCAAAGGAGAGGTATGAGGCATCAGGTAAATCACCGGGACGTCTTTTCGGCTGGAGAAGCCGGCCCCAACGCGAGAGGCAGGTTCTGGATCGGGGCAGCAATCGTGAGCGCCGCGCTGCTCGTCGCGGCCATCCTCAGACCAAGCCATGAGGTGCTGGCGTCCGGCGGTGCAGAAACCGGCAATCAAACCTACCGGGTTCTCGCCCCCATCGAGAGCGGCAACCTGCTCCTGTTTCCCGTCGTCCGCGGGGATGGCAAAAATCCGACCGGCTCTCCCTTCCTCACCCTGGACGAAGGCCTGAAAGACGGGTCGGTCGAAGTGACGGAAGCGGGCAAAGTGCGCGGTCTGGTGCGGCGCCGCGACAACGCTCCCCGGCCGGACGAGTGGACAGGCGGTGACCAGGTGAACACGCTGGTTCTGGTCAACAACTCCCGGCAGCCGCTACTGCTGCTGGCGGGGGAGATCGTGACCGGCGGCAAGCAGGATCGCGTGATTGCCAAAGACCGCATCGTTCCTGCCGGCAGCGACCCGATCGATCTGTCGGTCTTCTGCATCGAACCGGGCCGCTGGACAGAAAGTTCGCCGGTGTTTGGCGCCTCGGCCAAGGGAGGCGATGCGGAGCTTCATGGTCCAGCCCACGATTCGCGAGGAGGCCATGGTAGCTAAAAACCAGCAGCAGGTCTGGAACTCGGTGCATGGAGCCATTGCGGCGCTTAACGCGGCTCCAGCAGCGGCCGGAGGCCCGGCGATCCTCGCGCCGGGACCCGATGGGCTCGGTCCGCTATCGACGACCAGTTACGCCAAGGTCATGCAGAGCAGCGAAGCCCAGGCCAAGGTGGATGAGGCGGCCGCACCGCTTGATGAAGTCGCGCGATGAAGTCATGGCGCAACTGCGCAAGGAGGGAGCGGTCGGCGTGGTCGTGGCCGTGCGCGGCGAGATCGTGTGGGCCGACTTGTTTGCCAATACCGAATTGCTCGCGCGCTACTGGACCAAGCTGGTGCGATCGTATGCCGCCGAAAGCCTCGAGCCCGGCGAGACCCACCCCGCGCCCAGTGTGGCCGATGCGCAGCGCTTTCTCGAGTCTCCGGCTGGCGGAACCGAGACCAGCGAGGGCTCGGTGGGCGTCTATCGCTACAGCGAAGTCAAGTCGGGCGCCACGGAGAGCTTCGTGCTCGAGTCGCTGCTGCCCGATGCCCGATACGATGTCCACATCAGCAAACTGAAATTGCGCAATCCGGAGCTTCGCAATCTCGACCTTCGCGACCGGCGCATGTACCCGATGGGCGGGCCCCTCCCGGTGCCAACTCCGCCGCAGCCGTTCCAACTGCTTCCGATTCATCCCGGGCCGCAGTAGTCGCGGCGCCTGCGCTTGAACCGTTACGATGAATCTTTGGAGCCAACGATGCCGAAGATTCTCGATGGGGCGGCGATTGCCGCGCAGATCAAGCAGGAGGTTGCGGAAGAAGTGCAGGCGCTGGCCGCGCAGGGCATTCGGCCGGGCCTGGCCGCGGTGCTGGTGGGCCATGTGCCGGCTTCGGAGATCTATGTGCGCAGCAAGGTGCAGACCTGCGCCGATCTCGGCCTCTACAGCGACCTGCTCACCCCGCCCGACACCGTCACGACCGAGGAGATGCTGGACGTGGTTCGCAGCCTCAACGACCGCGACGACATCGACGGCATCCTGATCCAGTTGCCGCTGCCCAAGCAGGTCGATACCAAGGTCCTTCTCGATGCCGTCTCTCCGGACAAGGACGTGGACGGCTTTCATCCCGTGAACGCGGGGCGGCTGCAGGCGGGGCGCCCTGCTCTGGCGCCATGTACGCCGGCCGGCGTGATCGAGATTCTCAAGCGCAGCGAAATCCCCATCGCGGGACAGCACGCGGTGGTGGTGGGACGCAGCGACATTGTCGGCAAGCCGGCGGCCATGCTGCTGCTGCACGAGAATGCCACGGTCACCATCTGCCACTCCAAGACCCGCGATCTTGGCGCCGTGACGCGCGCAGGCCGACATCCTGGTCGCCGCCATCGGCCGGCCCGGGTTCATCACGCCGGAGATGGTCAAGCCCGGCGCAACCATCATCGACGTCGGCATCAATCGCATCACCACGCGCGAGGACTTCGAGCGCTACTTTGCCGGCAACGCAAAAGCGCGAGGCCGCCTTCGCCAAGCGCGGATCGACCATCGTAGGCGATGTGCATCCCCAGGCTTTCGAACTGGCCGGAGCCTACACCCCGGTACCCGGCGGCGTCGGTCCGCTCACCATCGCCATGCTCATGTCCAACACCGTGCGCGCCGCCAAGATGCGCCGGGGTCTGTAGGCCATGCTGAGGGTTGGTCTCACCGGCGGCCTGGGCAGCGGCAAGAGCACGGTGGCGGCCGCACTGCGCGAGCTGGGCGCCCAGGTTATCGAAGCCGACGAGCTGGGCCGCGCACTGATGGAGCCGGGACAGGCCGGTCTTCGCCGAGATCGTCCGCGTCTTCGGCCCGGAGGTCGTGGCCGCCGACGGCCGCCTCAATCGCGCCCGGCTCGCCGAGATGGCCTTCGAAGAAGGGCGCGCTCAACGAACTGAACGCCATCGTCCATCCCGCGGTGATCGCGGCGCAGCGGCGCTGGATGGACGATGTCTTTGCGCGCGATCCGGCCGCGGTGGCCGTGGTCGAGTCGGCGCTCATCTTCGAAGTCGAACGCGATGCCCGTGCCCGCGGCGAGACAGGAAGGGGTCCTGGCCGACTGGCGCAAGCGCTTCGACCGCATTCTCGTGCTGACCGCCCCCGATGAGATGAAAATCGCCCGCTACGCGGCCGTATCGGAGCCTCTCCCGAAGCGCGGGAAGCCGCAGCAGCGCGACGCCCGCATCCGGCTGGCGCGCCAGATTCCCGACGCCGAAAAAGCCGCCCGCGCCGACTTCGTGCTTGAAAACACCGGAGATCTGGCCGCCCTGCGCGCCCAGGTTGAGGCCCTGTGGCAGCGCCTCCGTGCGGAGAGCAACAAATCGGCATCGCGCGGTTCATTAGAATAAGTACAGACGATGGCGTTCCCTGGGCCGGCGCGTTTGATTCATCCGGCTCACTGCTGTAGCCGTGTTCGCCCCGCTCGATATCGGTTTTCATTCCTGGTTTGAACGGATGCTGAGGGATTCCGCATCTGGTAAAGAGAAAGGTATTCAGGTAAGAGCTATGAAATTGCGCAGCGTTGTCCTGGTTGTTGCACTGGTGGGCGGCTTCTGGTATGCCACCACCCATTTGCCCGCCCACCTGGGCCATCTGACGCTGACCAGACTGGGCGGCGGCAGCTCGCCGCTGGAGTTGACCGAGGCCGAGGCCGCGCCCGCGTACGACGCGGAAGAGCAGAACAACATCTCCGTCTACAAGCGCGTCTTGCCCTCCGTGGTGAACATTACTTCGACCACGCTGGTGTTCAACTTCTTCTATGGCCAGGTGCCGCAGCAGGGCCAGGGCTCGGGATTCATCCTCGACAAGGCCGGCCACGTGCTCACCAACTACCACGTCGTGGAAGGCGCCAACCGCGGCATCGAGGTGCAACTGAGCAATAAGCATCGCTACTCGGCCAAAGTAGTCGGCACCGACAAGGCCCACGACCTGGCCCTTTTGCAGATCGACGCGCCCAACCTGCAGCCGGTCACGCTGGCCGATTCCTCGGAATTGTCGGTGGGACAGAAGGTGTATGCCATCGGCAACCCCTTCGGGCTGGCGGGCACCATGACGCGCGGCATCATCAGCTCCATCCGTTCGATCCGCGGCGCGGAGGGAGCGCCGATCGAGGACGCGATCCAGACCGACGCGGCCATCAATCCCGGCAACTCCGGCGGCCCGCTGCTCAACTCGCATGGCGAAGTCATCGGCATCAACACCATGATCGCCTCCAACGGCGCCGAGCAGAGCTCGGGCATTGGCTTTGCCATTCCCATCAACACCGCCAAGGCGGTGCTGGCCGACCTCACCCGCTTCGGGCGCGTGAAACGTCCGTCGCTGGGCATCGTGTCGTATGCGATTGGCCCGGATCTGGCGGAACAGATGGGCCTGGCAGCAGACTACGGCGTGCTGATCCAGAAGGTGGTTCCGGGCGGAGCCGCGGAGCGGGCCGGACTGCGCGGCGGCACCGAGCAGGCCTACGTCGGCAACACGCCCATCATGCTCGGCGGCGACCTCATCGTCGCCATCGATGGACAGCAGGTGACCGATCCCCAGGACATCAGCACCGTTATGGACCGGCACCAGGCCGGCGATACGATCTCGGTGACCTTCCTGCGCGGGCGCAAAGAGATGACGGTCAAGCTGATTCTGGGCGAAGCGCACGGGGTGAATACATAACCCACAGTGCTGGTGCCTCTGCATCGTGGTGATGCGCCAGGGAGCTCCGTTCCGGAATCTCAGCTTGGATCCGCCCCGGCAGTTTTCCTTGGCTCCGGGTCCTTGGCCAGCAGTCCCAGGAGGGCAGTCGCCAAGGCGGTGATCAGCGTGACGACGCTGCCGGATCCGGCTTTGCCAAGGGTGACACCCTGCTGCGACAAGACTCCGGAGACGCTTATCACGGCGATCAGCAGTCCGGCCGCCGAGGTGCGCGGATGCTGGAATGCGTTGGAGAAGATATTCATCGGAACCTCGTGTTGCCCCGGGGCTGACTTGTCCCATGCCGGGTTGTTCCAGGCTGAGTTGTCCCCGGGGGAAGTCAACCCAGGCCCTGTCTGTTTGAACCTGGGGTTTGATCATTGGTGGCGGTGGCTCGTCGAACGTATCGAGGGACACCCTGATTTTTTTCGGCTCTGCCCCGGCGCCGCGATCACCACCGCCGGTGGTTTTAGAACTTCACTCCCAGGGTGACCAGGAATTGCTTGACCGCCGGCCACGCGGCCTTCAGGTCGTTCACGGTCTGGATATCGAGTGCGATGTTGAGCGGGTTAGCCGCGGCTCCGGCTGATGTCGGCTAGTGGCTTGTCGAGCGAGCCGATCAGGATGGCGAGCGCGGCCACCACTTCTGGCGCCGCGTTCAGCGCCTTGCCTGCGCCGGTAAGCCATTTCAGGGCGTCTTCGGCTCCGATTTCGATGCCTTTTTCGAGGTTGATAAAGATATTTGCCATTGTGAGGATTCCTCTTTCGTTCCCGCGCCGGTTCGAAGTGCGGCCAGCGTCGGGCGTTTGGTGTCGTACGGGTCCCGGCTGGGGATGCCGTGGTTGCAGCGAGCCAGCCGGGATGCCGTCGGCACGCAGGCATCGACGATTCCGCGCCCGGTGTCCACTGCCAAAGAGGTGTTTCCACCTCCGTCGACCGGGGACAGGGCCGGGCGGCATCCGCGAGAAAATTCCGCCTAAGGCACGCACGAAACGGCCAGACAGGGGCTAAAACAACTGCGTCCGGGGGAGGGCGAACCATTCACCGGGCGCGGTAGGATCCGTCGAAGGCCTGGCTTATTCAAGGGTAGGCAATCCGCAGATTTAATTGGCAAAGGAGTGGCGGGATGTAAGTCTATTAAAAACCGCTAGTTGACCGCACGCTTTGTTCCTGCTCGATTGACAAGCCCGCGAAACCCGGCACTCCAGCCAACCCGAGACGGGAAATCAGCCTTCGGAGGCAGCTTCCGAAGCACGGCGAACGAAGCGCCGGCCCAGAATCTCGTATTCACCGCCTGTCACCCGCTTCAGGGCCTCGGTGTACGCAATATGTTCCTCGGCGAGAATGCGGACAGCGAGGGAGTGAGCGTCGTCGGAGTCGAGCACCGGCACGACACGCTGCAGGACGATCACGCCGTGGTCGAGGTGTTCGTCGACGAAGTGAACGGTGCAGCCGGCGACTTTTGCGCCGTAGTCGAAGGCCTGCTGCTGAGCCTCCAAACCCGGAAATGCCGGCAGAAGCGAAGGGTGGATGTTCAGGATGCGGTTGGGGAAAGCGGCGATGAACTCGGGGGAGAGCAGGCGCATGTAGCCCGCCAGGCATACCAGGTCGACCCCGTGCTCGCGCAGGCAGGCCAGTACGTCGGCATCATGCTCGGCGCGGGGACGGCCCTTGGAAACAAAGAGCGCATGCTTCAGGCCGAGCGCGCGTGCGGCGGTCAGCCCGGGAGCATCGGGCACGTTGCCGATGACAACGGCAATCTCGACGCCCCGCAGTCGGCCTTCGCTGATCGATTGCGCGATGGCCAGGAAGTTGGACCCGCGTCCAGAGAGAAGCACTCCCAGGCGGCGCTTCGGCAACTTTCGCGTCATCTGCCTTCATGGTCAATCCGGGTGCGGGGGCCTTCTCTTCGCCCGCACTCACGTGTACTGCACCCGGCGTTCGCCCTTGGTGACGCGGCCAATGATGTAGAACTTCTCTTCCGCGCGGTCGAGCAGATTTTTGGCGCGGGTAAACTTGGCTGCCGGAATCGCCGCGACGAGGCCGATACCCATATTGAAAGTGCGCATCATCTCTTCCTGCGACACCTGGCCCAGTTCGCGCAGGTGCTCGAATATGGGCAAGACCGGCCAGGAGCCGACCTCGATCTGCGCCGCGGTGCCCTTGGGCAGGATACGGGGCAGGTTTTCGGTGATGCCGCCCCCGGTAATGTGCGCCATGCCCGAAGTCAAACCCGCGGCGGCCAGCTTTTGAATGACATGCAGGTAGCTGCGGTGGGTCTTCATCAGGGCGTTACCGGCCTTTTCCTTGATGGCCGTGACGTATTGCGTGGCCTTATACCCGGCCACCTCAAACAGCAGCTTGCGCGCCAGGGAATAGCCGTTGGTGTGCAGGCCGGTGGAGGGAAAGCCGATGAGCACATCGCCGGCCTTGATTCCCGCGCCGGTGATCATCTTTTCCCGATCGACCGCGCCGACGATGAAGCCGGCCAGGTCGTATTCCCCGTCGGCATAGAAGCCCGGCATCTGCGCGGTTTCGCCGCCGATCAGGGCGCAACTGTTGGCCTTGCAGGCGTCGGCCAGGCCGGTAATGACGCTCTCCGTGACTTCCGGGTCGAGCCGGCCACTGGCGAAGTAGTCCAGGAAGAAGAGAGGCGTCGCGCCCTGCACCGCGATGTCGTTGACGCAATGGTTGACCAGATCCTGCCCTACCGTGTGATGCAGGCCCAGTTCGAAGGCCACCTTGAGCTTGGTGCCCACGCCGTCGGCGGAGCTGACCAGGATGGGACTCTTCCAGCGCTGCAGATCGAGGCGGAACAGGGCGCCAAAGCCGCCGATACCGCCTAACACATTGCGGGTGAAGGTCTTCTGGGCCAGGTACTTGATGCGTTCCTTGGCTCGATCACCGCCGGAGATGTCGACGCCAGCGTCGGCGTACGTCACGGAATGGATCTTGGATTCGTCAGGCACGATAAGAGCTTTCTACAAGTAATTTTCCAGCGGGACCTGTCGCCTTCTCGGAAATGCGTTGCCATGCCCGCCGTGCGTGAAGCCGCCACTTAACCGGGGTTCGGGTCGAATGGAAGGCTTGAGACGAGCCGGACTATCTTCGAAGATGCTGCGACCGAAAGCATGATTCTAGCAGGGCATTCGGTGGCCCGAGCCTGTGCATGCCGGTGCAGAACTAGCGGGGCGCGGTTGGAACCGAGCAGCGGGTTTTCCCAGGGAAATGCCCCGGCATCGAGGCCCTGCGGCGACCAGCGCCCCACGATGGCCTGGGCCAGCTTGCCCAGCGTCTGCTCGGCCTCGTTGTCGCCGGTCCAGCGCTGATCGGAGTTGTCGTAGGTGAAGGCGGCGATCACGACCGGCCCCGACTTCGTGGAAATCAGCGCCACGTCGTTGCGCACCGCGTCAAGGGCGCCGGTCTTGTTGGCGATGGCAGAACCGTTCTCGCTGGTATCGAGGGTTTCGAGGTATCGGGGCAGGCTGTCGCGATCCTGCTGGTTGCGCAGCATGTGGAGAATGGCACCGCAGATTTTGCTGTCGGTCGCCTGCTGCTGCCGCGGCTTGAGCCTTCGACCCGCCGTCGGTTTTGAGATTCAGATCGCAAGTGGCGAACCGTTCCATGATCGAGGCCATTTCGCGCGGCGTGGTCTTGCCCAGCCCAAAGAGCGGCTGATCGGCGGGCATGGGACCGGTCGCAGGCACGTAGACTTTCTTGTAGAGCACCGTCTGTTTGAGCCCGGCGGCGCGCAGCGTGGCGTTGATGTGGTCGAGGCCAAGGCGGTCGATCGCCAGGTTGGTCGCGGTGTTGTCGCTGAGAATGACCATCAGCGTAAGAGTGTCCCGCAGGGTGAGCGCGAGCGGCGTATCAAGCTGGCCAAGTACGCCAGACCCAGCCACCTGATTGGGCTTCACGAGGACCAGCTTTTCGTCCAGCGTGGCCTGGCCGTTGCGGATCTGCTCCGCGGCGTCGAGCAGAATGCCCATCTTGATGACGGAGGCGGTCTTGACTGGCACATCGGGAGCCAGCGAAGCGGTTGCACCGCGTGCGCAGGTTCTGGGCGTAGAGACCTACCTTGCCGTGATGGGCTGCGGCGATGGTCTGGAGTTGCTGGTCCAGGCCTGGTCTTCCCGCGGCGCCGGGGTTTCGGCGAAAGCGGTTGCGGCGGCGAGGAGGGTGACGAGCAGGGCGAGTTTCAGGCGACTTCAGCGCGGACGTCATGTGTCCAGAGTAGCGGGTCGTGGTCTGGTTGATCGCCGAGGTGCCATGACAGAGCCGGCCGGGATGAGGCCTGCGGGAAGCGTGGACGCGTCCTGTCGGCGACGGCCTGGTCGTCTGAATCATCGGTTACTTGGCGTGTTCGAATGTCAGCGAAGTCGAGTTGATGCAATAGCGCAGGCCCGTGGGGCCGGGTCCGTCGGGGAAGACGTGCCCGAGGTGGCCGCCGCAGCGGGCGCAGGTGACCTCGATGCGGCGCATGCCGAAGCTGCGATCTTCGTGCTCATGCACAGCCTTGGAGTCAGCCGGAATGACAAAACTCGGCCAGCCGCAGCCGGAGTCGAACTTGGCCCCGGAGAGGAACAGAAGCGCGCCGCAGCCGGCGCAATGGTAGTCGCCGGTATCGTGATTCTCGGTGAGAGCCCCGGCGTAAGGCCGGTCAGTGCCCTTTTCGCGCAGAACGTGGTACTGCTCGGGGGTGAGCATCGCGCGCCATTCGGCATCGCTGCGCTCGATCTTCTGTGCCGCTTCGGACTGCCCGGCTATCTCGCTCATGCGGTGTTTTCCTCCATGGACTTTACGCACCTTTTAGATGCGCAGAGAGAACCAAAGTCTCTGATGATCCGAAACTTAAAACGATCAATTGCGAGACGCGAAGCGGCTGGCGCGCCATTGCCGGCATCCCAGCCATTACCGCCCACACTTCGCAAGCTTTCTGAAATGTATCTGTGCGGACGCCCGACTCACGTTCTCTTACAGACAAAAGGAGCACTACTGTGCCTTCAACCCCTTCATCACGTTCGACTTTAGCAGCCTTGGCAATCTTCACCGCTCTCACCCTCTCAACAGCTGCACAGGAGCCGGCGGCAAAACCGGACGCGACCCAGACCACCACCACGACGACTTCGACGAGCAGCAACGGGCAAGCTTCCGACGGGACGTCGACCTCGATGACGAAGGCCGAGATCAAGGCCCAGCGCAAGCGCCAGAAGCACGAAGAGAACGCCGCCAAGGCCCGGGCCAGGGCGTCGAGGGATCAGTCGAAGGCCAAGACGCAGGAAGACAGCTGACAATCTGGATTTTGTGGTGCCTGGTTCAGTTACATTGCTCGCGCCAAAGTGCCGCAGGCCAGTTTAGCGGGTTTATTGGCTTGGCGGGGCCCTATAATGTCTATCCGGGGCCAAAATACCGCCCAGCTTTTGATTTAAGCGACCCCGCCGACCCATGGAAGCCCCTCAATGCCGTCGAGCATCCGGTGGTGCCGGCTTTGCTGCTGCACGGGCGACTCGATACGGTCGTTTCCTATCGCAGCTCAATTGCGATCGCGGCGCGCATCCGCAGCTCGGCGGGGAGGCCAAGGTGATTTTATACCCGTACCTCGACCATTACGGGATTTTTGCCAGCTTGCACTGGGCGCTGGGCTGGTTGCCATTACGGCGCAATCGCGCAGTTTATTGCAACGCATCCAGTCCTGAATAAGGTCGGGTCAATTTTTTGCTTCGTTTTGGCCAGCGATTGCTCGCGGCGCCACTTCACGATTTCGGCGTGGTGGCCATTTTGCAGCACCTCGGGAACTTTCATGCCTCGAAACTCCTCCGGCCGTGTGTAGTGAGGATACTCCAGTAGCCCATTTGAAAGGTTTCGTCGACGGTACTGTTCATCGCTACCCAGCACGCCCGGCAGGAGCCGCACCACACTATCGACTACCACCATGGCTGGCAACTCGCCGCCGGTGAGCACGTAGTCCCCAATCGAGAGTTGGTAATCGGCCAGGCTCAGAATCCGCTCGTCGTAGCCCTCGTAATGGCCACACAAAAAAATCAGGCTCTGGCATTCGGCCAGCTCGTGGGCGACTTTTTGGGTATATGAAATGCCCGACGGCGTCATTATGACCACTTTAGCATCCGGCCGGTCCTCTTTTACGGCCTCAACGGCGGCAAATACCGGCTCGGGCTTGAGCACCATGCCGGGGCCGCCTCCATAGGGGCTGTCATCGACGGTTCGCCAGCAATACGTGGCGGTGGCCGGGCGCCGCCGGTCTTGCTCGCCATCGATCAGCTGTCCAAAGCAAAGTATTTCAGCACTCTCGACTTGCTTAGCGGATATTGGCAAGTCGGAATGGATCAAGACGATGCCGAGAAAACGGCGTTTACAACCCCTGATGGTCTGTACCAGTTCAAACGAATGCCTTTTGGACTGTGTAACGCCCCTGCCACTTTTCAGCGTCTGATGGACAAGGTCCTCGGAAATCTGAAGTACCGAATGGCCACGTTTACAGCAATACGTTTTTTTGTTGCCGCCGCTTCGTTCAGTTACGTATTGCTAATAGCAGTTGATGAAAAACGCATCTTTACTTTTATTCGAATAAACAATTGTATTAATCATACCACACACACATCATCATCATCTATCGATTAGATAAGATCTACATTTCACGTTTCGAATTTCTTTATTCGAATTTTTAATCAACAACGAATATATACATTTACAAGAAAGAAGAAAAAACGTATTTTTTATGTTCATATATATAATCATTTTCGGATGTTTCCATTTATATCCAAATGATAAGACTACCTGTTGTTAATAGTTGGACATGGTGAATTGTTGATCCATTAATTGAAAATGTTCTAAATTTGATGAATTATTTGGATTAGATTGAATGATCATTTTCATAAAAATTTTTATGTCGAAAACAATGATAAAAATTAATTTTACATTTTATTAAAAAATCGTTTTAATTCACGTCGAAATTTTGAACCAAATACAATATAAATATAAAAATTCATTGCAAATGATATATGATAAATTAAATGAAAATAATATTCTAATTGTCTGAATAAATTTTGTTTGAAATTTTTCTTGTACCACTATAATAAACGCCATGTATGTATACATGCATATGGTGCACATATAATTAAATATGATGTTGAAACAGTTAATAATAATTTTGTCATTTTACGTGATGCATTTCGACGTGTTATTTCACGTATTTTATTTAATTGAGAATTATTTTGAAATAAAAATATCATGTTGAGTTTGTTTCATACGTTTTAATGATATTAATATAATTGTATTCATTGTTATTATCATAATATATGGGATAAGAAAAACAATAATACAATCAATTATATCCATTAATTCATTTATCCAACGTAAATGTTCTAATGAATAACAATCGACCATCAACAATACCAATAAGAAATGGTAAATATGAATAAATTAAACAAGCAATTATAATTATAAATAATGCTAAACATCGTGAACGATACCATGAAAGTACATGAGATACACGAAATGGTTTTACAACAGCAAATAAACGTTGAGCAGTAAATGATACTGTATAATAAGCATTTATAAAATTACAAACATATGTTAAATATAATGTTAATTGACAAATTATTGGACGATGAAGAATATTTATATAATTTGATAACCATAAACAAAATAAAATAAATAAATATATTGTATCAGATATAGCCATATAGAATAAAAATGGATAAACAGACATATTAGAACCAATTGATCCAATTGTTGAACGTAATGCTCTTTGACCAAAAACAATAATAACAAAACCATTTCCAATGCCACCAATAATTACTAATAATAATAAATAAATATTATTAAAGAAAAAATTTAAAAAATGTAATGATTTTAAAGACATTGCTACATTTAAAGTAGTATTAAAGCTACTCAATGTTGTGTTTGTTATTGAAAACATAATTAATATCTAAAAAGAAAATCTTGTTGTTAGGTTTTTTTTTAAAATGACTGTTAAATAAAAAGCCTGAAGAGTTTTAATTCTGGCTAATTCATTTACCAGGTCACTCGTATAAATTTTTAATGAATACAAGATTCTAAAATATTAACGCATGATATCTTAATAAGTAATAACACAAAAAAGTGCATGTTCTTATTTTCACTCTGTCTGTCGCTTCAGCATGTCATAATACGAGAAAATCAATAATAGATACTAAATTACAAGATGAGATATAATCTTAACATATCTTCTTCATTGTAGACATTTTTCTTAATAGAAACGAAAGAAAAAGACAAAAAAAAACAGATGCATATTATGGAAACAAGAATAAATGAATATAGGAAGATGATTAGTGCATATCCAAATAAATCGATTAAAGGATAACACTATAGTTTTGATCATCAAATTCATTAATGACAAATAAAATTACTGCTGGATAGTATATTTGTGATAGATAATCACAATGAAAGAAATACGGTAAATCTTAGATCTTCTTACATTTTTCTTATTCTATTTTGTCACTTACCCTTTTCTGATTTCGTTTTGAGAATACTTTTAGTTAATTAATAAAACACAAAAATTGTACGTAATCAAGTAACGCGTTAGTTTCCGTTTCACCGAAAATCGCCTTCACCCTCACCCTCACCTGCCTTTTATATCCTTCGAAGTATACGTCTTTAGACTTGTTACTTTTGGACGAAACGGGAATACTCCAAGTAATGACCTAAATATAATATTTCTATAGAAATTATGATGAGCACTGCTCAGATAATTGTCTTAACATTTTATTTATGCAACATGCATAATGCCTTTAATAGAGATATTAATGAAAAAAAAGAAAAAGAATAAAAAAGACGCAAATAGTTGATGGTTCATAATATAATAAAGAAATATAGATATAAATTATTTTCATGTCAATGTTATAAAATTTTATGCTGATATATATAGTGATAAGAGCACAAAATTCATTTAGTACCTAAAAACGAACTGATGATATAGTATAAGATATATACTCTGATCTTTTTTCAAATTATATGATGTTTATTAATGACAAAGTATTTTCTCTATGATTGAAATATATGTTTATATAGGTAGCGGTAAAAGTTAATTTTATGATGATTATGAATGATAAACGCAAATGTTATAAGTAGTTAGTCATAGAGTAAGAACGTCATTTAAGATGAGTAGGGTTGAACTAAATATAATGATAAATCTAGTAGAATAGGTTAATAACCAGTTCATATGAAGTATAATTTTCTATTTAAGATTGAAATTACATATATGTACTCATCATTAGAACATGAACTTAATAAGCTATTTAACACAAAAAAGGTACTGACTACTAACGTACCGGTCTGCATTTGATCTCAAATATTCTATTCTCTGATGAAATGACAGAGAGAAAGACAAACAGAATTCAACACCGAAAAAAAAGGAAAAGTATTAATGCCAACTTTGATTAGCATGATCTCGACAGTTACTCGTCATAATCAACTATAGAAACATTTTTTCTTCTATTATCTATATTTAAGAAAATTAACTATCAGATTAAATGTCAGAAGATAAGTTTATCAAATCTTCGAAAAATCTTTATTATCTATAATAAACTAAATCGATTCTCCTAACATCAGGCAATAAAAATTTTCTATGTTCGTCATAGAAAAATCTTCTTAATATGATCGTCCTAAATGTCATGATGATTTCTTTTCTCAATTACGACTATTCATTTATATAAAAGAATTTTTTATTATTATTACTTGATTCTAGTAAAAAATTAACCCAATGAAATTGTAATTATTGAGTAGACTATTTTTTATTAAAAAATCTATTGTAAAAAAAATCTATTGTAAAAAAAATCTATTGTAAAAAAATCTTCCTAAGAGTAAACATGCAAATATCAATAATATAAATAAGTTCTCATATTATTTTACTTACTTGTTCATTTGATATCAAAACACACTTCTTAGGTGTTTTTTTCTTCTCAATAGATTAAACGATATATAATTATCATCGGATTTTAACTTTGATACTTCCCAACGGACTTCCTTTTTTTAAATTAAAATATTATCTTTATAATAATAGCTATCTAATGAAATCGACGTAAAATTCATCTTTGCTGACGTATGTAATCGGTAAAGAAATAAATTTAGATTGTATTACATATTTTATCGTTGAAACAATTCTGAATATTTTCATCATGTGATGAACAGGAACAAAAAAAAACGTGTGTTGATTCTGTTTAAGATCAAATGACACTCTATTAAATACTACTTAATAGCACACGTTAATTCTATGTGAATAAATTGTCGTTTGAAAAAAGAGAAATATATCAAGAAAAATTATTAATCATTTTTATTGCCTTATTTTTTTTTCTAAAAACAAACTAAAACCAAAACAATTAACAATAATCACTCAATCATTCATTCATTCATTCATTCATTACTCTACAATAAATTTGAAAATTATTTTAATCACTTCTTTAAAAAATCTTGATCAAGTTGTAAAGTTATTTTATGCCAAGAATTATTCATTAGACCGCGTATATTCCAAATTCCTAAGGGAGTATCAGGTTGGGAATTGGAATGTATATCCATTGCACGACAAACAATATCAAATGGTTTAGAAGGTATATCATTTAAAGGTATATGATAAGTCCATAAAGTCCATGCCCATGCACGCATATATGGTTGTGCAAGTTGTTCAAGTTCTGTTTGAAACCATGTTTTTCTAAATCAAAACAAAAAAAAATCTTGGTCCAGTCTTCTGCTTCAATCAATCTAAATCGGAAAACCTTTTTAAATCTGTATGAATTTTACGTTCAGATTTACGCTTTTTAAAATTTTTTATTATCTTCTATTCATATATGAAAGTTAATCACTCGTATTTCCGGGATTAGTATGATTTTTTTCTCATTAATTTTTTATTATTATTCAAGGTGAAAACAATATCTAATATGTTTCCGTTAATGAAGAAGATGTAGAAGAAGAAGAAGAAAAGAACTCCTTACCCTTGATCGAGACTAATCTATCGTCAACAATGCGGGAAGTAGATGTTTATTGTCTCATTTTTCCTTGGCTCAGTTACGTATTGCTAAATCTACAACCGGAAAATGCTTGTTCAACCCATGCCGCTCTGAGAATCAAGGAAAGGCTCAGCGCCTATTTTTGCGGCTCTGCGGTCTGCTCTCTTCTTTTTTTGCCGCAAAAACAAAAATGTGTCGGAGTTTTCAATGAATGGACAGACGTTGCAGGAGATTCGGCGATTGGTGCAGGTTGGGGCGAGCGATCGGGAGATTATGGAGGCGGTGGGGATTGGGGCAGAGGAGCTGGCGAAATTAGCGGGGCGATTGGCGGGCTCGGGCAGTGCGGAAGTTGAGGATCAGGGGGAAGCGGCTGGACGACGCATTGAAGGCAGGCGATGCAAAAACGCTGCGTGCGATTGTGCGGGAAGATGAGGGAGCAAATGTGGTTTTTTTTTTTTTATGTGGCTCGACTCATTCGTGTTTTGCTGCTTAGATGAGCACGATCATGTATCGACAGCCGAGCGCGCGATAGAGGGCGAGCGAGCGGCCACGACGACAACATACCCGTGAATCTCGTGATCCCGTCATCACCGGACTTGTTCGACTTGTTCCGGTGACCCACGCGGTGCCGCACCGCCGACATCGGCGGCGAGCGGGCGGCGTTGCCACGCCTCCTCTTGGCCGCCGGCGGCACGCGAGCGGCATGGCTGCCCGGAACAATGTCCGGACATGACGATCTCCATATGTCACCGATCCTGTCACCCAGCATCTTCAAGGTCGGGCAAGCCTCAGAAGTTCGCTCCGGCGACGGCGTGCAGCAGTTTCGCGACGCTGTAACCAATATCTTCCCGCGTCGATCCCATGCGCAGGATCACCAATTTTCGCGACGGGATAATCGCGATCACCTGACGGAGGTGCCCTTGCAACATGAACGTGTCGGCCGGAAGGTCGAATCCTTGGCCCCTCGCCAACCAGACCTGCCCGCGACCGTACACCGGCCCCTGGCCTTGATCGGACACCGGCAGGGGCGAGCGCATGTAATCGACGAAACCCGGCGGCAAAAGCTGTTGGCCGTTCCAGATGTCCGCCCAGGCGCAAGAATTCGCCGAAGCGCGCCCAGTCATGCGCATTGGCGTAGAGAAACGCTTCGCCCAGGAATGTGCCTGACGGGTCGGCTTCGAAAACGGCGCTGGTCATGCCCAATGGCTCGAACAATCGCTCCCGCGGATAAGATTGCGCCGCCTCCCCAATCGCATTCTGCCAGATCCGCGCCAACAGGACGGACGATCCGACCGGAATAATTAAATTTCGTTCCGGGCGCGGCGTCGAGCGGCTGATCCCTCGCGAAGGCCGCCGCATCTCTTTCAAGAAGTTCCAAGCGCGCGGCGTCGTTGCCGAGACCTTGGTCCTCGTTGAATTCCAAACCGCTGGCCATGGCCATCAAATCGGCCACCGAGATTTCCGCGCGCGCGTCCCCGGCCCACTGCGGAAACAGACCTTTCTGATCCAGCGAAAGCTTGCCGTCCTTGATCGCCATTCCGACCAGGGCGGCATTGACGGTTTTCGTCATCGACCAGCCCAGCAACGGCGTCGAGGCGGTGAAGCCTTCGCCATAGGTCTCGCCGACGATGCGCCCGTCATGGACGACGACGATCGCGCGCATGCCCGGCCCCTGGAGAACCGGATCGTTCAGCGCCGCCCGCAAGCGACTTGTCATCGGACAATTGCACCACTCTCGCCGGCCGGCCAGAGCGCGCCGGGCGCCGCGGCGGCGGCAAAGGCGGCGCGGCGGCACGGTCCGGGATTTCGTCCTTTGAGACAATCGTGCAACCGCGCCCCTCGGCATATTGGGCGTAACGTCTGGCGAACAGACCGTAGATCGCGGCCTCGACACGCTGGTTAGCGGTGTCGAGGTCGATTTTCATGCGCTTGGCGACACGATGTTCCGCAATCTCCACGTCGGTCCAATCACCGCATCCGCGTCGCGTTTGGCGATGAACACGTTCGAGCAGACGGTTTTTGCCGCATAGGCGGAGGCGAGTCGGCAACAGCTCGGGACGGATGAAGGCAAGCCAGCCGCTCAGCCCCAAAACTCCAAGAATTGCAATCGCAATGAGAATTATGAATATTTTCAGGACCCGACGCATGCCTCTCCGCCTCGCCTCAATGCCGAGACATGGGTACCGGCCGAACGCATGAACTCGCAACGTACGTCTTGGAACAAATTCCGCGATGACGCCGATTGTGAACGAGCCGCACGGGACCGCAACCATATCGGTCGATGCGCAGTTCAAGGTTTACGCGCCAGCTTGAGGAAGCAGGTCGCTCCGTTGCATTCCGATTTCCGATCTCTCCTCTTGCCGTGCGCCCGTCCTGCGCCCTGATATGCCTCCAGTCAGGTTTGACGGCCCCACTCCGGCCCAAGCAGCCCGTAGAGCACGTCGTCGCGCCAGGAATCGCCCGTATGCAGATGGTCGCGCAGCAAGCCTTCGCGGCAGAATCCTAGTTTCTCGACCAGCGCAATCGACGCGGTGTTTTCAGGATGCATGAAAGCCTGCGCGCGATGCAGGCCGAGTTCACCAAAGCAGAAGTCGAGCATCGCCGAGACCGCCTCGGTGGCGATGCCCTGCCGCTGGCGACCAGGGTCAATCATGTAGCCGATGTTCACGCGTTTACTGCGGATGTGGCCGTCATAGTAGGTGACCAAGCCAAGGCAGCGGTCGGTTTCGGCATCGGCTACCGCCCAAAACCGATAATAGGATGGCGTGCAATCGATATAGTTACGCACGACACGCTCGGTCTCGATGCGCTTCGCATGGACTGGCTGGTGCCAGTATCGCATCGCATCGGGGTTACTAAAATACTCGTGCATCGCGTCCGTGTCCTCGACGCGGAACTGGCGCAGAACCAGATGGTCGGTCGCAAGGATCGGGTGCGGCTTCGGGCCTTTCGCCATGTCGAGACTCCCACTGCGCGGATAGATATGCCCACGATCCGACCGGGCAGCCACCCTAACCGGCGCTTGGGCAAGGCACTTCCTGAGTGTCGGCAATGGCGGTTCGGGAGAGGCTGCATGAATTAAGAATTCTGCAACGGCGAAAATAGCCGCTTCCGACCCATTCTCGCCATTCATGGGAACTCATCACGATCCGAAGCGGCCTTTCCCGCTTAGCGATCGGTACTAGGTCCGCAACGACGACCAACGGCTTGGCATGAAGCGCGACCAGGACGATTTCGTCATTTGCCTTCCTGAAGTCGAGCTTCACGTAACACGCGAACCTCCGCTCCGGGCGCGCTAAGCGGACAATAGCGCGGCATGTGCCTGAAGACGGCTATCGGCCGGCGACCTTGCCGCATGGATCGGCGGCGCGCCGGACACGCCGGATACCGCGTTCGTCGCGCATCGCCGTCTCGTGGAGATTCATCCATTGAACGACGGGAGTGACCGCACGGCACGGTTGCTGTTAAATCTCAATCCTCTTGCGCGGCGGCTTCCCGCCGATCGCTTGCGAGGCGGTGCCAGACCAGACCACGCGGCAATTCCTATGGCCGGCCCGTGCGGAAAAAATTCCGTAAAATGAAAAAATTCTCTTGTGCCCGAGGTTAAATCTTCCTACCACATGCGCAGTCGATCATTCCAAAGGAGCCACCGTGTCCCACCCCACCCCTCTTCACCCCGATGCCGACCTGGCGCTCGTCCTGGACGAGATGCGCCAGAGCGTCGCCGCGTGCGGTGACGAGGGGTTGATCATGCGGGTGTTCGTGGTGGGGATCCGTCTGGCGCTGCTCAGCATTCTCGACACGCTGATCGGCCTGCTCGCGGATTTCCGCGCCGGCAGACTGCCGCCCCTGCTTCCTGCGTTGACGAATCGTCTACGCCACCGTCCGGTCCTAGCGCGAACGGTTCGGCCATCATCGCGGCGCAACCCGAGACGCCATCGCTACGGATCGCGGCGTCGCGCCACACGCGCGCACTCCGCAATCCCAGCCCGATGCCGCCTCGGGCGCTCCCGGCGAGACTGCCGCACCGAGCGGCGCCCGCAGTTCCGCTTTGGCGTCACGCAGCCCGGGCGTATCGCTCTCCGCACGGGGCCGCCCGATCCGCGATCCCGATCATGACCCGTGCGGCATCCGTTTCTATCCGTCCCACGTTCCACGACCGCCCGCTGCCGCATTCGGGTTCGCGATCGCGCAGCTTACGCACGCCCTTTTCGTTGCCATATCAAAACAAAATGCGATAGCAGGGCCGCTGAACGCGGCGGCGCTTAAGATTTCGGGAGCGCGAACGCGACGATGGCCCGGGAGAGCAGTATGTCCCGCGGCGCGGCGCCCGGACCTGCCGCGTGCATGCGTCACGAGGCGTTCTGGAAAATTGTCCCGCAGACCGTATGCCGTCACCGAAGCGCGGGGTTGTGGAAGCCGCAAGTGTCGTGCCCGCTCCGCCCTTCCCAGCGTCGGCGGTGCTTGCTATAGGACCCGCCCGCGCCGAACCCACCCCACCCGGGGCCGGGCGTCTTTGGTCCGGGCGCATAGCTCAGTTGGTAGAGCAGCTGACTCTAATCAGCGGGTCGTAGGTTCGAATCCTACTGCGCCCACCAAGCAATTTCAGAGACCTATAGACCATCCGACGCACTTCGCGCGACAGGCCCGGACGATACGGGATAAACCCGAGTGGATGGTGCTGGGCCATCGGCAGGACGCGCGCGAGCAGTCTGAACGGAAGTGCTCACCAGCCCGCTCTGCGCTCGCCGACCGGGCAATTTGCAGCGGTGCCTGCTCGGGGGTTCTGGTCGTCCTGACAGCCAACGGCCTGCTGCGTTGGACCGCGTCTAGAATTGGATCTCTACCCCACGACCGATGCGCTCACCGCGCGTCACCGCGACGTCGGAAACAATCGGTTACACGTGTTGCGCGGAGCCGGGGGCCTTCCCGCGGGCGTTCTTGCCGAAGATTACGGAGCACCCGGACCCGAGCCGCGAAAGCTCCATTACGCGGAATTGGCACTTATGAGACGCGTAA
>CAVTTW010000002.1:0-1267513 GCA_963737665.1 uncultured Acidobacteriaceae bacterium | reverse complement strand
CACGATAGAGCAACTTGGGGTGTTAGTCAGAGCTCTGCTGCAATTCCCGGATGACCTTTTCGACGTCTGACTGGTCGCCATTCCGCAAACCGCCTCCCAGATCGAGATACTTCTGATAGTCGGCGATCACGGCTCTATGATCGGCTTTCTCTCCGGATGTCGACTCACCCATCTTTCGCACAAGGGCCCGGTTTTTGAAGGTTAGGGCGATTTCGGGCCTCAGGCGGATCGCTTCATCGAAATCCCTGATTGCGCCGTCGAAGTCACCTTTGATATAGAGCGAAAGGCCACGTACGTTGAGCAAAAAAACATCGCCCGGCTCAAGCCGAGCGGCCTCGTTATAGTCTCGGAGAGCCCCCTCAGGATCGCCTTTGTCGTCACGAGCGCTACCCCGTTTGAAGAACGCATCCGCAAAGTCGGGCTTTAGCCTGATCGCCTCGTCATAGTCGTGCAGGGCCGTGTCTAAATCGCCTCGGTTGTAGAGCGCATTACCCCTTTTGAAGAATGCATCAGCGCAGCCGGGATCGAGCCGGATCGTCTCGCTGTAGTCTCGTATCGCCTCGTCAAAGCGGCCTCGGTCAAAATAGGCATTTGCCCTGTTGAAGAATGCTTTACCGTAGTTGGGATCAACCTGGATGGACTCGGTATAGTCACGGATCGCCCCGTCAAGATCACCTTTGGCCTCACGTGCGAAACCCCGGCTGTTAAATGCCACGGCGAAGTCCGGCTTAAGTCGGATTGCCTCGTCACAGTCCCGGATCGCCTCATCAAAGGTGCCCAGGGCGAGACACGCATTGCCCCGATTGACGAATGCACTGGCGTAGTCCGGCTTGAGGCGGATGGCCTCGCCGAAGTCGCGGATTGCCTCGTCGAAGTCGCCTCGGTCAGAATAGGCATTACCCCGCTTGAAGAATGCCTCGGCATAGTCTGGCTTGAGCCGGATGGCCGCATCGTAATCCCGTATCGCCCCGTCGAGATCGCCTTTGGCTTTGCGCGCCATGCCCCGATTGGAAAATGCATAAGGATGATCGGGGTTGCGCCGTATCGCCTGGTCGTTATCCGATAATGCCCCGTCGATGTCGCCCGTCTCGTAGCGTGCAAGTCCCCGGTTGACGTAAGCTCGAATGTCGTCCGGCTTTAACCGGATTGCTTCGTCGTAGTCAGAAATCGCCTTGAGTAAATCACCACTGTCATAATGGGCATTACCTCGGTTGAAGAATGCATCTGCGTAATCCGGCTTGAGGCGTATCGCTTCGCTATAGTCCTTCACCGCTTCGCCAAAGTTGCCTCTTTCATCCTCAATCACGCCCCGGGCGTTGAACGCTTCGGGGTAGGCCGGGTTAAGGAGGATCGCTGTTTCACAATCTCGGAGCGCACCATCAAGATCACCTTTGTCTTTTCGAGTGAGTCCTCGATTAACGAATGAAATGGCATAGCTCGGATCGAGCCGGATGGCTTCGTCAAAATCCCGAATCGCGCTTTCGATGTCGCCGACGTCGCAAAGGGCCGCGCCGCGATTGTTCAACGCAACCACGTCGTTCGGATTGAGTCGTATCGCTTCGTTGTAGCAGCGCAACTCTTCCTCGGTGTTGGTGGCTCCAAATCCAAGCTCGAACCATTGCTGCGCCGTCAACTCCTGCTTTTCGACCCGCGGGGCCGCGGTTGCCGCAGATTTCTGTTCCTGGGCGGCCCACTGCGCCAAAGCTGACGCCGGATGAGGCACCGAAGCCAGCGGCACAGTCAGGTATCTGCCGCGCAGCCGCTCCATCCCCTCGTCGAAATAGTCCGGAGGGATCCGCAGCCCGTTGTACCTTTTGATCGTGCTGAGGGTGCCCGTCAGATGATTCGCAATGCCCGGCGACCCGAAATCAAAACCATCCAACAGCAGCGGAATGATGTTGCGCCGACTTTCGAGAGCTGCCTCGATCTCTCGCCGCAGCCAGTCTCCGGGCTCCTGGCAGCGTTCCAGTGCCGATGGCGTGAGCAGCACAAGGAAATGCGCCCGCGCCCGGACATTTTCGAGGATGACCTGCTCAAAATCCCCGGCGGCGATCCCATTGAAATCGAAAAACACGTCGTAGCCGTGCTGGGTCAGGTTCTGAAATATGGCTAACGCCCATGGGACATTGGTGCGCCGGTAACTCAGAAAGACGGTCTTCTCGATGCGATCCATGCGTAGAATTGGGCCTCACCGCGAACAGAATTGAACCCTACCAGAAAGCCTGGATTTCCAAAGATAACAGGGGAGGCAAGGCGCCTTTAACGCCTCAAGACTGAAAATGGCCAGCCCATCCCGCAGGGTTGGTTAAACTGATGAGGATCATCCCATTCCCGGAGCTCCTTTGCATACCGCGACTGAAGAACGCATCATCCGCCCGGCCCGCAACCTGATCGGCAGCATGCGGCTGCCCGGCGACAAGTCCATCAGCCATCGTTACGGCATGTTGGCCGCCTTTGCCGAAGGCACCTCGCGCTTCAGCAACTTCTCGACCGGCGCGGATTGCGCCTCAACCCTGGCCTGCATGGAGGCGCTGGGCGCCCGCGTCGAGCGCCAGGAAGACGGACGCATCGCTGTGACCGGCGTCGGCGGCCGCGTCACGCCATCGAATGCGCCTCTGGACTGCGGCAACTCGGGATCGACGATGCGCATGATCTCCGGCCTGCTTGCACCTCAAGATGGAACATTCACCCTGATCGGCGACGCGTCCCTTTCGCGCCGCCCCATGGAGCGCATTCGCAAGCCGCTCCAGGACATGGGAGCGCGTCTGACCCTCACCGAGGGACACGCGCCGATCACCATCGAAGGCAGTTCGTTGAACGCCATCGACTACTCCACGCCCGTCCCCAGCGCCCAGGTCAAGACGTGTGTCCTGCTGGCTGGTTTACAGACCGCCGGCACGACGACGGTCCGCGAATCGGTCCGCACACGCGACCACAGTGAACTGGCGCTGCGCGCCTTCGGCGCCGACCTGACGCGGACCGTGAACTCGGTTTCCATCACCGGACCGCAGAAACTCCACGCCATCGATGCTGCGGTTCCCGGAGACATCTCCTCCGCCGCGTTCTTTCTCTGCGCCGCGTCGCTATTCCCCGGCTCGGGGCTGGTGCTCGACTCGCTCGGACTCAACCCCACGCGCGCCACGTTGCTCGATGTGCTGACCGCGCTCGGCGCGCACATCAGCGTTCTCAATCTTGAAGAAAGAAATGCGGAACTGGTCGGCACCGTGCAGGTATCGGCGCCGGCAGCCGGTCTAGGGTCCACCGAGGTGAGCGGAGCTCTTGCCGCGCAACTCATTGATGAACTGCCGGTGCTGGCCGCCATCGGTCCCTATACCCGCGGCGGCATCCGCATCCGCGATGCGAGGGAACTGCGCGTCAAGGAGTCGGACCGCATCGCCCTCGTGGTCCGCAACCTGCGCGCCATGGGCGCCGAGGTAGAGGAGTTTGAAGACGGCCTCGATGTTCCGGGCGGCCAGACGCTGCACGGAGCCACCATCGACTCGGGTGGCGACCACCGCATCGCCATGGCCTTCAGCATCGCCGCATTACGAGCTGAAGGAGACACACGGATCCAGGGCGCCGAATCTGCCGCGATCAGTTTCCCGGAGTTCTTCGATCTGCTCGATCTCGTGGCCGAACGCTAGCCCTTCTCTCGCAAGTGCCTGCAACGAAAAGCCCGGCGCGCAGCCGGGCTTTTCAAGTATATGCCGGTTGGCTCAGTTAGACGCGGGCGGCGATGTCGGGGCCACTCGCGTGTCCTTGGCCGGCTGCAGGCCGGGAATGGCCGGTGCGGTTGCGACCGTTCCCGACGCCGCATCGTTGAGGTTGATGCCGTAGTGCTGCAGGGTGGTGGCCAGCGTCTGGTAAAGGCCGGCGCGGTCGCGGGCGTAGGCACCCTCCGCCTGGATCAAGCTGTTCTCCGCCGTGGCCCGGTTTTTCTCCTGAAGCAGCACATTGTAGGTCGTGGAAGCGCCCAGTTTCAGCTTCTTCTGTTCCGAATCGAGGCTTTGCTGCGCGTAGTCGTGCGAGGCGCGCGCCGCCAGCACCTGCGCCCGATCGTTGGTAAGTGCAAACTGCGCGTTGACCACCTGCATGCGAATCTCGGTGTAGAGCTGCTCCAGCCGCAGCTCGGCCTGGCGATATTCCAGCAGCGAGCGCGCCTGGTCGGCCTGCGCCGGACGGTTGCGGATGGGGATATTCAGCGTGAAGCCCACGCCCTTGTCGGGGCCGGTGCTGTTGACCAGATTTTGCAGGACGCTGCCGTAACCGACCGTGGGGTACGTATTCGGCGCGCACGGTCCCCCGGTGAAGAAGTTGAGGCAGTTGGCGCTCTGTGCGCCGCCCAGCCCCGTCGATCCATAGAAGGCGAACGCATCGAGCACCGGGAGCAGGCCGTTCTTTGCGCCGCGCAGCGTGATCTCGTCGTTCTTTAATTGCAGGACAGCCACCTCAAGTTCGGGGCGCTGTTTGAAGGCGGTCTGAACCAGCTCATCGACGGGCTGCTTCTCTTCCGGCAGTTCATCAAGGCTGATGCGGTCCGTGGGAATGATGGGCGCGGCTACCAGGCCCGGATCATTCAAGTTGCGCGCAATCGCCTGCTTCATGATCAGCTGCTGGTAATTCAAAGTGCTTTGCGAATTGATCAGGGCCTGCTTGTCGGTTGCCACCGTGGCCTGCGCATTGACCACATCGAGCGGAGCCATGGTGCCGATGTCAAGCTGCTTCTGCGTGTCGGTCTGCAACTGCGAGCTCTGATCCAGCGCTTCCTGTTTGGCCTGCACGTCCTCATAGGCGCTCACCAGGCCCCAGTAGATGTTTTCCACCTGGTTGACCGTGAAGAGGATCTGCTGCCGGAAGGTGGAATCGGTAATCCTGCGATCGTTGACCGCCTGATACACAAAACGGTTGTTGACGAAGATACCGAACCCCTGCAGCAGGTGCTGGGTCAACGTCGCCTTCAGTGTGGACTGCAGTTGCGGGCTGAAGGAGTCGAACGGGTTGTCGCTTGTGATCCGGTTGTTGGAGAAGCCCACCTGCAACGCCGTACCGGTCACAAAGCCCTGGTTATAGGTGAAGTTGTACTGGTCGGTATTGGTGGTCAGGGCCGACTTGCCGCCGGAAAACAGGGTATTGACCTGCGGCTGCTTGGCCCGCTCCAATTGAATCGTGCCCCCTACCACCGGGTCGCGATCTTCCGGTAGCGGTCCGGCGCCACTCGTCGACAGTACGAGGCCCGAAGTTCCCGAGGCCGCGCCACCCGAACCGCCCGTAGTCCCGCCCGGGCCGCCACCCGCCGTCAGGGTAGACGAACTGCCGCCAAGCGTATTTGCCACTACCCCCGAGTTGACGCCGCGCAGGCTTGCGCCCGCCTTGGCGCGCAGGATATCCGTATCCGCGATGTCGAGGTTATAGCGCGCAATTGCCAGGTCGTAGTTGTTTTCCAGAGCCAGCGCCAGTGCGTCCGAGAGGCTCAGGTAGATCTTGCCCTCCTTGACCAGGTCGGTGAGCCGCACCGAGTTCGTGAAGCTGGCGGGAGGAATCTGGGTAGGCCGATAGGCGTTGATGGGATTGCCCAGAAGCGGGCCCGCCGGCTTGCTGAAGTCGCGCGCCGTCTGCCGCAGCGAAAGCGGCTCGGTCGGTGTCGGCGCCGGCTCGGAGGGAAGGCTCGACGCGGACCTGCCCTGGGGAGGAACCGGTTTGGCTTCCTGCGCAAATCCCGACGGCGCTCCCGCAACCAGGGCCAGCATGACGGCGGCTATCGAACGCAACCGCCCTGCGCCTCGCGAGCCCTGTCCCACCTGCCCGCGCACTGTTCGCCGTGAGACCTCCCGGCGTTCAAACACACGTGTACCGTACAAATGCATGATTCCTCCACGATCAGTTGAGGCATGTGGGGTGCCATTCTTCAGACGAACGGAGACCCGCTCCGGACGCAATTTATCCTTCTCCGAGGCGATCTCCGTTCAGGTTCGGGTGCGGTAGTCGCTCTTCGGTCAATACGCGCCCGGCTCGCAATTCGTTCCCGCGCTCCGTGTTTCGGCGCTCGATCCAGCCGTAATGATCAAGAAACCTGAGTATATCCCAGGGTGGGGTGGCTTCCGCATACCGACCTGCCGTCAAGTACCCTGTTAAGAAATGGCCCATTTTGGCATTGCAAAATCCTTTGAGCACGTCCACACAATACGAGGGCGAGGAGCCTGGCGCGCCGCCTGATCCAGCTCACGATGCGGGCCCAGATCCAGGACCCGCATCGGAGGCAAATCAGACTTCCCACCCCGCCCGGAACTGGAAGCTGACCCTCGCCTACGACGGCACCGATTTCCACGGCTGGCAGGTGCAGCCAGGTCAGTCGACCGTTCAAGGCGAACTGCAGGCGGCCCTGGGGCGGGTGGTGGGCGAGGCGCCCCTGCCGCAGGGCTCCGGCCGTACCGATGCCGGGGTCCACGCCCTTGGCCAGGTTGCCAGTTTTGCCTTGACCGCCGCTATTCCCGCCGGGAATCTGCGCCGCGCCCTCAATCGAACCCTGCCGCCGTCCATCCGGATCCTGGAGGCGCAGAGGGTGCAAGACTCCTTCCATGCGCGCCACTCAACGGTCGCCAAGACCTACGAATATCGCGTTTTTCTCGAACGCCAGAACGGCAGCGGCGGAGTTCTGCCTGAGCGCATCGAGTGCCCGCCCTTTCTGGCTCGGTATGTGTATGCCTACCCGTGGCCGCTCGATTTTGAGGCGCTCCAGCACGCCGCTGACGCCTTTGTCGGCACCCACGACTTCCTCAGCTTCGCGGCCACCGACCCCGACCAGACCGCGCGGCGCCGAAGCCGGGTTAGCCCCCGGCGTTCTCAACGAAGACGGCGTCCTTGAACCGACAGCGATCCGCACCATCTTTGCCTCTGCCTGGGAGCGGCCGGCGAATGAGACCGGTCCAGTCCTCATCTATCGTGTGCGCGGCAACGGGTTTCTGCACCACATGGTTCGCAACCTGGTCGGGACCATGCTTGACGTGGGCCGGGGCTACCGCCGCGCGGACGAGATCCCGGCCATGATTGCAGCCCGCGCCCGTGCCGCCGCAGGCCCCACCGCCCCCGCGCGGGGGCTGTTCCTGCACTCGGTAGAGTACGACCCCTCCCTCACGACTTCGATCTTGCCGCCAGACTTTTAACGGTCTATATTCAGTCCAGGAGGCCGGCCATCCGCTATTCCACCCAGATCAAGCCCATCAGCTTCATCAAGGCGCACGCTGCCGAGGTGCTCGACAAGCTTCAGCGAGACCGTGAGCCGATCGTCATTACGCAGAATGGCGAAGCCCGAGCCGTGCTTCTGGACGTGCACGCCTATGAGCAGTCCCAGGAGACCCTTGCTTTGCTTCAGATCCTGGCTCACGGAAAGAAGCAGGTTCACGCCGGCGAGACGGTGTCTCTCTCTGAAGGAATTGGCAAGATCCGCGCTGCTCTCAAGGCCGCCCAAGGTAGAGGCGAGGAGCGCGAGGATGTTACGGGCAAATGAGCCATGCAGTCCGTATGACGAGCGCAGCATGGCGCGATCTGGAAGAGATCTGTACCTGGATTGCCGAAAACGACTCCCCGCAAAACGCCGAACGTGTGCTTGACAGGCTTTCGGACACGGCCGCCAGGATCGTCGCGATGCCGCATCCCGGTTCCCGTCCCCCGGAACTGCCCCCCGGAACGGAAGGCGAATTCCGGCAGATTTTCTTCAAGCCGTACCGGATCATCTATGAGGTCTCGGGCCAGGAAGTGGTGATCTTTCTGGTTGCGGACGGGCGCAGAAATCTCCAATCCCTGCTCCTCCGCCGCCTTCTCGGTGATTGACCTGGAAGACTCAGCGCGTGGCCCCGTCCCTGCTACCCTGAATCCACCGGCATGACGTTCTCCTCTCGCACCTCCGCGTTTGCCAATGTAACCGCCCTGGTCTCCCGGCGGACGACCCATGCCGCCTTCGCGTGGCTGCATGGAAATCCCAAGACCATCATGGACTGGCAGGCGGAGATGGTGGCGATCCCCGCGCCTCCGTTTGGAGAACACGCGCGCACCCGGTGGCTTTGCCAGCGCTTCGTCGAGGCCGGACTGAGCAACGTCGAAACCGACGCCGTAGGCAACGTGCTGGGATTCCTCAACCCCGCCAATCTGGACCCCGAAAGCACCGGGCCCGTCGTGATGTTGTCAGCCCATCTCGACACCGTCTTTCCCGCGCACACCCCCCTCAAGCTCAATCGCACCCAGAAGGACGGTATCGACCGGCTGGAGGCGCCGGGCGCCTGCGACAATGGCGCCGGGGTGGCGGGCATGCTGGCCATTGTGCACGCCCTGATCCACGCCCAGGCCGACCTCCCCGCGCCCCTGCTCTTTGTGGGGAATGTGGGCGAGGAGGGCGAGGGCGACCTGCGTGGCGTGCGTCACATTTATGGCCAGGCTGCCATTGCGGGACGCATTGCCGCACACATCGTTCTCGACGGCGCCGGCGCCGATTCGGCGGTCACCCAGGCGCTCGGCAGCCGCCGTTATCAGATCACCGTGACCGGCCCGGGTGGCCACAGTTTTACCGACGCCGGCACCCCCAACCCCATCGCCGCGCTCGCCACAGCTCTGGCTGCTTTGGCCAGGACGCCGATTCCCGACGAGCCGCGGACCACGCTCAACCTGGGCACGATTCATGGCGGCACCAGCGTCAACTCCATTCCGGAAAGCGCCGTGGGGACGGTCGATTTTCGTTCCACCAGCCCCGATGCTCTGCTGCGCCTGGAGGTCGTGCTGCACCGCGCCGTCGAAGACGCGGTGGATTACTGGAATGCCCATGCGAAATCAACCGCTCCGGCCGCGCGCGGACGCCTGGCCTTCAGCATCGAGAAGATCGGCGACCGCCCCGCCGCGCAACTGCCCGACGATTCGCCGCTGCTCGATGCCTTGCGCGCCGTCGATCGCCGCCTCAACCTGGGCACCGCCGTGCGCCTGGGATCGACCGACGCCAACATCCCGCTTTCGCTTGCAATTCCGGCCGTATCTCTCGGCGCCGGGGGCGAAGGCGGCGGGGCGCACACCCTGGGCGAATGGTACTCCGCCAGGGACCGTGAGGTTGGCCTGAAGCGCGTGCTGCTGCTCACCCTGTCCATGCTCGAATGGGCGGCCGAACAGTAGGGGCGGTCCGGAGCTCCGGCTGCTAAAATCCGCCCATGCGCACGGTCTTCGCCCTGCTGGCCGCCTCCCTGGCTGCGTCGTCGTTCCTGTCGGCTCAGACCCCGCCGACGACATCCTCCTCCAATCCGCCCCTGGCCGGCACGGTCAAGCCTGACCTCATCCTCTTCAATGGCGTGATCTATACCGGGGCCGGCTTCGAGGACGACAAGCCCCAGGTGGTCTCCGCTATCGCCATCGGGAGCGGCAAGGTGCTGGCGGTGGGCGCCAATGACGAGGTCACGCGTCTGGCCGGCCCCGACACCGTGGTGCGCAATTTGAACTCTGCCCAGACCGGCAACTGCATCTTCCCCGGATTCAACGATGCCCACACACACCTCGGCAGCGCAGGACGAACCAAGCTCAATGTGGACCTGACCGGCGTAAAGTCACTCGACGACATGCTGGCCTCGATCCAGACCTTCGCCAAAGCCGCTCCCGCGGGCCACTGGCTTACCGGCGGCAACTGGGACCACACCCTGTGGGCGAACAAGGTGCTGCCCACCCGCCAGGATCTCGACAAGGTAACCGCCGGCCATCCCACATTTCTTGACCGCATCGACGGCCACATCTCCATCGCCAACTCGGCGGCCCTGGCCGCGGCCGGGATCACCGGCAAGACCAAAGCTCCGCAGGGCGGCGCCATCGATCTCGACGCCCATGGCGAGCCCACCGGCATCCTGCGCGAGTCGGCCCAGGACCTGGTGGATAAGGTCATTCCGCCCCCCAGTCCGGAAGATCGCCGCAAGGGTGACCTGCTTGCCATCAACGACGCGCTCGCCCATGGGGTCACCAGCGTCCAGGACTTCAGCGACTGGGACGACTTCCTCACCTTCGAGGTATTGGAGAAGGAAGGCAAGCTCGGCCTGCGCATCAGCGAATGGCTGCCCTTCAAGGCGCCGCTGGCCAGCTTGAAAGAGATGCGGAGTCATCACGACGCCGCGGATCCGATGCTGCACACGGGCATGCTCAAGGGCTTCATGGATGGCTCGCTCGGCTCGCGCACCGCGGCGATGAAGGCGCCTTTTTCCGACGATCCCGGCAACAGCGGCCTGCCCCAGTACACCCAGCCGCAGCTCGACCAGATGGTCGGTGGAGCGCGCGCGCGCCGGATTTCAGCTCGGTTTCCACGCCATCGGCGACAAGGCCGCGGCCATGGCTCTCAACGCATACGCCCAGCCTGGCGTGAAGACAACTGCGCGCAATCGCATCGAACACGCGCAGGTCGTCGATCCGGCCGACATCCCCCGCTTCAAAGAACTCGGCGTCATCGCCTCCATGCAGCCCAACCACCTGCTCACCGATATGAACTGGGCTGAAGACCGCCTCGGTCCTAACCGCGCCGCGTACTCCTATGCATGGAAGGCTTTTCTCGATGCCGGTGTGCCGCTGGCCTTCGGCACCGACTATCCCGTTGAGCCGATCACGCCCTTTCGGGGACTCTATGCCGCTGTGACGCGCAGCAACGAGGCTGGCACCAAGACCTATTTTCCCGCCAGCAAGCTGACCCGCGGCCAGGCTCTCTATGCCTATACCCAGGGCTCGGCTTATGCCGAATTTGCGGAGAAGCACAAGGGCAAGCTGGTGCCCGGCTACGATGCGGACTTCATCCTCGTCGACCGCGATCTATTCAAGATTGCCCCGCCGGAGATCCTGCACACCACAGTCAGAGAAACCTGGGTTAACGGCCAGAAGGTCTTCGCCCAGGAGCAGGGCTCAGCCTCATCCCAAGGAACCGGCCGCGCCGGCATCCTACCAAAAGAGTGGGCTCGCATTCCGGCGAGCCCTTATTGAAGCGCCCAGAGTGAGAGGAGATTACCTACTTGCTGCGAACATGGATAGACTGGAGGGACCCCCATGGACGGGAACTGATGGAGGCGCTTCGCGATTGCTCTCAAAATATCGCTAAACCACTGCCAAATCTGTTCAATTTTGCTCAAAAAGACGAATAAAGAATAACTTCGGTTGCGTTCCTCGGCGAGCAACGCGGTATTGCCATTTTGAGCTGGTATTGACTGGAGAGATCTGCCGCTCAGACGGACGGGGTTGGGGCCTGGCCGGCATCGCTTGAAGATCCTCCGACGGGCTCGGCAATTTTCCGGCCTGTCTCGTTAATCTCCATGCGTATG
The DNA here is from genome assembly GCA_963737665.1 of uncultured Acidobacteriaceae bacterium. Lineage (GTDB taxonomy): Bacteria > Acidobacteriota > Terriglobia > Terriglobales > Acidobacteriaceae > Telmatobacter. Next base: position 1,256,198 of record CAVTTW010000002.1, on the reverse strand, counting down.
GTGGGCAGTGCGAAGGGATAATTCTCCTTCACAAACGCGATCATCTTTTCCCTCACCAGGCAGCGCAGGTCAAAGCTTTTCGAAGAATTCCCTGAGCTCATCAGGCAGCGCAACTCCATGGTCTTCTCCTTCAGGTCCGTAACCTGCAGCCCGACCACGCGCTTGTCCCACAGTGGTGAATCCGAGACGATGCGCTTTAATTCGTCCCGCAGCGGTTCCACCGGCACCGAGTAATCGACATAGAGAAACGCGGTGCCCAGAATGTTTGACCCGCGCCGCGTCCAGTTGGTGAAAGGCTGCTCGATGATCTGGCTCAACGGGACAATCAGCCGCCGCTCATCCCAGATCGCCACCACGACGTAGGTGCTGGTGATCTCCTCGATGCGGCCCCACTCGCCCTGAATCACCACCACGTCATCGATGCGAATCGGCTCCGTGAGCGCAATCTGCATGCCTGCCAGCAGGTTCTCCGCGGTTGACTTCGCTGCCGTGGCAAGCACCAGCGAAGCCAGTCCCGCCGACGCCAGCAGCCCCGTGCCGTACTTCCACAGCCGCTCGTCGTGCAGGCTCCACAGCAGTGCGCCCGCATCGAGAACGACGACCAGGATGATAAACAGGCGGCGAAAGAACTGCAGTTGCGTGTGCACGTGACGGGCCCGCAAGTTGTCTTCCGCACTGAGATCAAATTTGCTGTAAGTGAATGCCTCGAAGACGTAGATGCCGCCCACCGCGAGCCATCCCAGAAAGAGGACCAGCAGGATCTCCAGCAACTGTTGAATGCGCGCCAGGAGGGGCGGAGGAATGCCCGGAACGAATGGCAGGGCAATCAGCAAAGCGATATTGAGGAAGACGGCGCGTGCGGGTTTGGCGAGATATTGCCTGAGTCCCAGATGGTGGTGGTGCGACTCGTCTTCCCGCCGGCGCAGCACGCGAAAGATCAGGTAATGCAGCCCGTTGCCAAACGCGGCCACGGCGGAGAACAGAAAGATTACGAACAGCCAACGGTTTTGCGTAAGCGCGATCGAGTACATGGTTGGTCCGAATCCTCCTTGCGGGATTGGATGCATGGGCCCCTTAGCCGCATCGGCCGTCCTATGCCTTCGCGTCCCGCTCTCTGCACTTTAGCCGTCCGGGGTTACATCCATGTCATTTCCAGGCTGGCATAATGCCAGTATATGAAGCTGCGCGCGTACGTACTGATGTTGTTCGTGGTGGCTATCTGGGGATCGACGTTTGTGCTGGTGAAAAGTGCGCTCGCCGACGCGACGCCGGCTGCCTTCAACCTGGCGCGCATGACGCTGGCCTTTGCCGTGCTCGCTGTTGCGTATCATCGCTACTGGCGCGGCATCCGCGCATGGCAGGTGGCCGCCGGAGCCCTGGTCGGCCTGTGTCTCGCCATGGGATATCAGTTCCAGACCATCGGGCTGGCGCGCACCACTCCATCGAAGTCGGCCTTCATCACCGGCCTCGTCGTCGTGCTCGTGCCGCTGTTCTCATCCATCCCCGGATTGCGCCCGCCCGGCGCCCATCCTCCGCGCTGGAACGCCTTCGCCGGCGCGGCTCTGGCCTTCACGGGAATCCTTCTGCTGACTGCACCCGCGGTGCCATCGGCCGGTCCCGCAAGCAGTCTCGGCCTGATCGGCCGCCTGCTGCCCGACTGGTCCTCGATCAATACCGGCGACCTGCTGACATTCGGCTGCGCCATCGGCTTTGCCTTCCATTGCCTTGCTTTGGGCCACGTCTCGCCGCGCATCCCGTTTCAGCCCCTGGCGCTGCTCCAGGTCGGCTTCTGCGCCGTGTTCATGGCCATCAGCCTTCCGTTGATCGAGCATCCTCACGTCACATGGACGCCGGGCCTGTTCCTCGCGCTGGCGATTGCAGCCGTGCTGGCCACCGCCGCGGCGTTTTCGATTCAGAGCTGGGCGCAGTCCATCCTGCCCTCCACCCATACCGCCCTGCTAATGACTATGGAGCCCGTCTTTGCCTGGATCACGTCGTTTCTGGTCATGGGCGAACGGCTGGCCATGCGTCCCGCATCCGGCGCGCTGCTGATCCTTGCCGGCATTGCGCTGACGGAACTCGTTCCCCAGCCTCACGTGCCCACGGCACATGAAGCGTAACCGCCCTCAGCGCACCCGCAGCACGATGATGGTTTCATCATCGAAGCGATCGTGGCCGTTTTGAAACCGCGAAACATCGGCCAGGATGGCTTCCGCGATGTGTGCCGCGGAGTGCTCGCGATGCCCGCACAGCATCGACGACAACCGCTCCTCGCCATACATCTCTCCGTCTTCCTTCTCCGCATCGAGAATGCCGTCGGAGACAAAGACGATGGCATCGCCGGGCTGCGTGGCAATCGAAAACTCGTCGTAGGTCACATCGGGAAACATCCCCAGCGGAAAGCCCTCCGCACGAATGGTCGCCGACTCCCCCGAGCGGCAAAACACCGGCTGTACCGCCCCGGAATTCGCCAGGTGCAGGGTCTGGTTCTCATCATTCCACAGCGCAAACAGCATGGTGACGTACTGCGATTCGAGGCGGCGCTCCTGCAGCGCATCGTTGAGCATGCGCAGCATCGCGGCCGGCTCGAGGCGCTGGTTGGCCGCCGAACGCATGATACCGCTCACCAGCGCGGCAAACAGCGCCGCCGGTGCCGCCTTGCCGCTCACATCGCCCAGCACGATCGCGCTTTGATTCGGTCCGTATTCGAGAAAGTCGTACAGATCGCCGCCAATGGTCCGCGCCGGCAAAAAGCGCACCGCCATGTCGGCATGCGTGTGTTGCGGAGCCACCGACGGCAGCAGCCGCAGTTGCACCTCCCGCGCCATGGCGATGTCGCGCTCCAGTTGCTGTTCCTGGCGGGTCACGGCCTGGTAGAGCCGCGCATTCTCAATCGCGATGGCTACCTGCGCCGCCATGGTGGTCAGGGTGCGCTCGTGTTCTTCGTTGAAAAAGCTGGTGCGCGTGTGCTCCAGATCCAGCACCCCGATGATGCGCCCCTTGTGAAATAAAGGCACGATCAGCTCCGATCGCGTCTCCGCATTCATCTCCAGGTAGCGCGGGTCCTTGCGCACATCGGGCACGTTGATGATGCGCCACTCGCGCACCGACGCGCCCACCAGCCCGCGCGTAATCGGAATTCGCCGCAGCGGCGCATGCGAGTAGCCGAAGCGCCATGCATAGCGCGTCACCAGGGTCTCGCCCTTGGGATCGAGCAGCATGACCGTGAACATCTGGTAATCAATCAGCCGCCGCAGCAGTTGCCCGACGCGTTCGAGCAGCGGATCGAGATCGAGAATCGAAGTCAGCTCAATGGAGATCTCGTTGAGCACCGTCAGGGTCTGCGCCTGGCGCGAAACCCGCGCGTACAAGCGGGCATTTTCGATGGCCTGCGCAATGCGCGATGCCGTCAGTGTGAGCAGGTGCAGATGTTCCGCGCGGAAGTAGTCGGCCTTTTCGCTCTCCAGGTCCATCACGCCGATGAGCCGGTTCTTGGCGATCAGCGGTACGGCCAGCTCGGAACGCACCTCCGGGTTGGCAGGAATGTACGCCGGCACCGTCGATACATCGTTGATCAGCATGGGCTGCCGCGTCAGCGCCACCTGCCCGACCACGCCCTTGCCGAGGGGAAACCGCATCCGCTCCACCTCGGCGGTGTGGCCGATCTGGAAGCGCATGCGCAGCTCGTGGGTGCGGTCGTTCAGCAGCAGTATGGAAAAGATGCGGTAGTTGATGATCGCCCGCACCAGCTCCGAGGTGCGATTGAGCAGCGTCTGCAGGTCGAGCGTGGTGTTGAGCGCATCGGCCAGTTGCACCAGGTAGGTCAGATCGGCCGGTTCCACGCGCACATTCACCGGGTCCAGGTGGGCCATGGGGTTGTCCCCCGGCGCCGGCCGGTAATCGCCTTCGTATTCGGGTTCCGGTCGCGAGGGTGGGGAACTGGAAGGCATGGGCTCGAAGGGAATCATAGCTGATGGGGAGAGGTTCGGGGCAGCGGACAGGCACCCGATCCAGCGATCTGGAAGCAGATCATCCAGCCCAGTGAAAGTACGGTCGCACCCGAACCAGGGGGTGAATTTATCGCTGAAATTGAAGATGCTGAGCGCTATCTTTGGCGCCCGCGCTGGAAGGTCACGTGCATGCCACAACTCGTCAGTCTGCAACCCAGATTGTCGTGCGGATCGGATCTTGGCGGACCCGAAGGTCGGAGACCACGTATCTATCCGCGATCCATAACTGTCTCCCGTCCCGCCTCCGCTTCGCCGGTGTGCAGAAAAATTCCTCCTGGCGGCGCACAATGCAAATGGAGCCCTCTCGCCCTTCGACCGGTTCGAATGCGATCCCCACCTGCGGTTGGCGTCCCGCTCCCGGCGTTTTCACGACTAAAACTGTGAAACTGTGGAACGAAGCGTAATTAAATACAATGTTTTCAGTGTCTTGATGGCAAATATCCAGCCGCATTGAAGGGCCAAAAAACGGCCCAAAACAGCCTCAGATTGCCACGTCTGGGTTGCGCCAGGCGGCGCCGATTACTCCGCGCCCAGTTCGCGCACGATCGACACGCCCGCGGAGGCGCCGATCCGGTTGGCTCCGGCCTCCAGCATGGTGCACACATCGGCCAGGGTGCGAATGCCTCCCGAGGCCTTGACGCCGCATCGGCCTCCCGCGACGCCGCGCAGCAGGGCGACGTCTGCGGCCGTCGCTCCGCCGGTGGAGAAGCCCGTCGACGTCTTGAGAAAATCGGCGCCGGCATGGATGGCAATCTCGGAGGCGCGCAGCTTTTCCTGAACCGTGAGCAGCGAAGTCTCGAGAATCACCTTGAGCAGCGCGCCGTGATGATGCGCCACGGAAGCGGTGGCGTGGATGGTGCGCTCGACGGCCTGGTGGTTGCCGCTCTTGAGCTGGCCGATGGGGATCACCATGTCCAGTTCGCGCGCCCCCAGCCGGGTAAGCGCGGCGGCCTCATGGCGAAGGGTCGATACCAGCGATGCGCCGAGGGGAAAGCCGATCACCACGCCCACGGGAACGCCGGTGCCGGCCAGCAGCGAAACAGCCGTGGCCGCCCACACCGGATTTACCATCGCGCAGGCAAACCGGTAGCGTACGGCCTCGTCGCACAGGTTTTCGACCTGCTCGCGTGTAGCTTCGGGTTTCAAGAGGGTGTGGTCTATCACGCTGGCAAGGTTTTGCCAGTTCGCAAGTGTCTGGGAAGTAAACCCGGCGGAATCAAACGTGCCGTGGTCAAACTCGAGATCTTCCTGCATGGGCGAAACAGTAGCCATGGTCGAGCTCCTTCAGGTGCAAACGCCGCTCTCTCTGACGGCTCACGAGCGGTCTCCGGGAAGCGAGTATAGAACTTTCACAATCAACTCACCAAATAAAGGCTCCCGGAGACTGCCGGTCTGCGAGTAACGGATGAGCCCTCATCCGCCAGATGATTGGATGTCCATTTTTTGGATCAGGCCATCGTGAATTAGGTATATGTGATGAACAATGGTATCCAGCAGCAGGTTACCGCTCATGTCGTGTACGACCTGGTGCACAGTTACCACAAATTTCTCCGGGCCGGCGGCTTCGATCTCTACCGGTTCGACGTGCGGATCGAGCACGCTCCACTGCCGCGTCCAGTAGTCGCGAACCCCGCCATGTCCATAGACGTAGCCGCCTTCCATCCCGTTCGCCCATACCACGTCAGGATGCATCCTCGCCAGGACCGCTTCCAGGCGGCGGGCATTAAAGTCGCGGTAGGCCTCGCGGAGCAGTTCTCGCTCGTCAACCGGCGGCTCCTGGTTCGGGAGTGATTTGACCTTGAGTTTGTCCATCACGAAATGCCCTCGGCGAACTATTCCGGGTGGTCGGCGGTCATCAGGCAGATATCCGGCAGGTTCCGGTAGCGCTCGGCGTAATCCATACCGTAGCCGATCACAAATAAATTCGGTATAGAGAATCCGGTATAATCGGCGTCAATTTTTTCCAGACGCCGCGACGGCTTGTCGAGCAGGGCGGCGATGCGCAGCGAGCGGGGATGGTGCTGCAGCAGGATCTTGCGCAGGTAGGAGAGGGTCAGGCCGGTATCGAGGATGTCTTCGACAATCAGCACATTCTTCCCTTCGATCGGCTCGTCGAGATCCTTGATCAGCTTGACGGCGCCGGAGGAGCGCTGGCCCTTGCCGTAGCTCGACACCGCGACGAAATCAAATGTGGTGTCGACCTGGATGTTCCGCGCCAGATCGGAAAGGAAGATCGCCGCGCCTTTCAGGACCCCCACCATGACCAGTTTTTCACCGTTGAGGTCGCGGGTGATGTCGGCGCCCATCTCCGCCACGCGGTCGGCGATCTGCTGGCGGGTGTAGAGAACCTCAAGTCCCTGGTAAGTGATGGTAGACATGGGGACAGTATCGCCTGAGAACCGGCCCCCGAATCAAGCGGTCTTGTGAAAAACCCACCGCCTGGCTACGAATCGCTTTCTACGGAACCGCGTCTATACTTGGTAGAGATGTTCCCCTTTATCCATATCGGATCGTTGAATATTCCGACGTTTGGTCTGATGCTTTGGCTGGCCATGGTGGCCGCGGCGTTTCTATTGGACCGCAATTTTCGCCGCGCCGGTATCTCGGCCGATGCGATGACCATGGTCGTGGTGGCCGGCGTGGCCGGCATTGTGGGCGCCAAGCTGTGGCATGTACTGGACACACCCTCGGAATTCCGCGAGCAGGGCTGGCATGTCCTGATTGATACAGCGGGATTTGCGTGGTTTGGCGGCCTGGTGGGGGGCATCTCGGCGCTGGTGTTTCAGGGCTGGCGGGCGCGCATTGGCGGGGTGCGGATTCTGGATCTGGCGGCGCCTGCAGCCGCCATCGGCTACGGGATCGGCCGCATCGGCTGTTTTCTGTCCGGGGACGGCTGCTATGGAATCCCGACCAATCTCCCCTGGGGCATGAGCTTTCCCAACGGCATCGTACCCACTTCGCCGTTTGTCCGGGTCCACCCGACTCCGCTGTATGAACTGGCGGCGGGGCTTGCCATCGGTGCGTGGTTATGGTTCAGGGGAGGAAAGCAGCGCCCCGTGGGGAGCATCCTCGGCGAGTACCTTATGCTCAGCGGGATAGCTCGTTTTCTGGTTGAATTTGTACGCCGCAACCCGAAGATTCTATGGGGTTTGTCAAATGCTCAACTGGCGAGCGCCGGCACCGTGATTGCCGGTGCGGCCATCCTTGATCTGGGTCGCGGTGCGGCGTCCGGTAAGCAGCGAAAATGCCGCTCTCGCCGTCGAAAAACCGGCGTGACCCTCAGTGCCGCCGTAGCAGAGTCGCGGATCCCCTCGCTTCTGACCACAGCAGTCTGAAAAACCGGTCTCTCCTACCAGTCCAGCGTGGCCGGCAAAAACTCCGCAAACAGATCGTCGTAATAGGGCTTGAGCTGTTGGACGTCCGGCCGCGTATGTCCTTTGGAATAAAGGTCGTACTGGTTAAACTTCAAGACCCACTGCAACATCGCCCGGTCCTTGTCGTTGCACAGGTAGTCATACGCCCCATGGCGGTGCCACGGATAAAACGAGTGGTAGCGCAGCATGTAAAGCGCTTCGTCCTGGAGGTAGGGTTCCATGACCTTGGCGATGTAGCCATCGTGACCGAAGGAGAGATGCACGTTGTCAAGGCCGCAGTTTGGCTCATAGATTCCGAATTTCGTCTGATACTCTGGCACGTTCCGGTCGGGGTTGTTGGCGAAGTATTCCGGAAACACGATGTCTTTTGACCAGGCACAGCCGACCGGGAAGGTGTCTCCCACCACGCCCCATTGCGGCTCGCCATAGAGGCACAGGCACTTGCCGAGGTCGTGCAGAAAGCCGGTCAGCACCATCCAGCGCGGATGCCCGTCGGCGCGGATCGCCTCGGAGGTCTGCATAGATGTTCAATCTGGGTCAGATCGGTGTCGGGGTCGCTGTCGTCCACCAGTGTGTTGAGAAACTCGGCGGCCTCCCAGACGGTCTTTTGGCCCTTGGTCAGGCCGTAGTATTCCTTTTCCTTGCCAAGCACGTAGGCGACGGTCTGGTTCTCATGGTTCAAGCGATAAAACTCGGCTACGCCGGGAGTGGCGGTCGCATCGTAGACTCGGAACTCTTCCTGGGAACGACCTTCCTTGTAACGTCCCTTGAGAAACTCATCCCAGTCTTCGAGATCATGCAGTGGCTCCGTTGTAATTGCGCGCATAAACCATCCTCCCAAACGATCAGAGCAGCAGGGCCGCTATCGAAAGCTATAGCATTCTGGCAGGATGCAAGCAAGCGAAGAATGTGTGACCGTGTGGATCAAGGGGAGACGGACGCGGCGCCTTTGCATTCTGAGCCGAAAGGGCGCGTGAACAGCCCGAGGATGGTCACTTCGACATTCCCGTCTTTCCGGAGGCGCGCACGATGCTGCGCCGAAAGCAGTCAGGAGCGTGGTCGTTGACCATGCCTACGGCCTGCATCCAGGCGTAGACGATTGTGGGGCCGACAAACTTGAATCCTCGCTTCTTGAGGTCCTTGGATATCTCCACGGAGAGCGGGGAATTGGCGGGCAGCGGACCGGTGTTCTGGATCGGCTTTCCACCGACGAAGTTCCAGGCATAGGTTGAAAAGTCCTCGCCTGCCGCCTTCATGGCAAGGTAAACCCGTGCGCCATGGATGGTGGCTTTGATCTTGGCGCGGGAGCGGACGATCCCCGGATCTTCAAGCAGCCGGGCAACATCGGCCTCGGAAAATCGCGCCACCTTGACCGGATCGAATTTTTTGAATGCCTTGCGGAATGCGTCGCGCTTGCGGAGAATCACGATCCATGCCAGGCCGGCCTGAAATCCTTCGAGCATGAGGGTCTCCCACAGCATGCGGCTATCGAACTCCGGCACACCCCACTCGGTATCGTGGTAGGCCATGTAGGTTGGATCACTTTCGCACCAGGAGCAGCGGCGTTTTTCGACGGACGTCATTGGGTTATTGTCTCCTGCCGGCGGGCTAGCGCAGCGCAAGGAAACACAGCGCAATGATGAGAAGGGCGGACAGGTCCTCGGCAAACGCGGCCGGGAGATCGCGGCCGAACATCTTTGCCACCTGGGCGCGGACCACGGCGCCTCCCATCGTGCCTGCCACGGCGCCTACCGCACCCAGCACGGCACAGCCAACGAGGGAGTGGACGGACGCGCCGATCGTGGCGCCGGTGAGCGCCCCGGTCACGATGCGGCCGATGAAGGGAAGGGGCGATTTGCGGCTGGGAACGAACGGCGTTTTGTCCGCGATGAGTTCGCCCAGGGCCAGCGCCGTGAGGACAAAGCGCGTGTAGGGCCAGTTCATGAAGGCAAGCGAAGTGCCATCGATATGAAGAATGCCCAGATGCGCGGCCCAACTCACCGCGGCCGGCCCCAGCATGGAACGCAGCCCGGCGACCAGTCCCAGTAGAAATGCGGAGAGGAAGGCCATCCTAAACCTCCTTGCGATGAAACTATAGATGGTTCGGGGGAAAAAACGGCGCGGCGACTCTGGCCGCACCCGGCTTGCGGCCGGATCAGAGCCGCTTGATGAAGGCCAATGCCTCTTTAAGCTGGGGGAACTGCTGCTCTTCGGCCTTGAACTCCCGGGAGTGTACGCAGCGCCGCAGACCGCGCATGCGAACGGGGTGCTTCAGGTGCAGCATCTCGTGATAGAGCAGGTATTCGATGGCGTAGCGCGGGCTGGAGGGGCGATCGAAGACGCGGCTGACCACGATGGTGTTGTGGGCGGCGTCATAGTGCCCCAGCAATCGCTTGGCATGGTGCTCGCTCCAGGTCAGTTCCGGCCTTCCCATCAAACCACCGAAGAATCGCAGATTGAGGGAATCGAAGACTTCTTCGAGGTGATAATAGCGGCCCTCGGGTCCGAAGTACCGCTTGCTCCCGCGCGCGCCGCGAATCAGTTCTGTCTGGCGGGTGACCGCGGCGGAGGATGCGAACCGCTTGTAGCGGGCGTTCTGGGCGGCGTCGATGGGCTTCTTGTACAACTTGGCCAGCAGAATGTGGGCGATGGCGCGAATGACGCCGGTCGGGGCGCCCTCCAGCAGGTCGGAGAGGCTGACGTAGATCTGACCTTCACGCAGGCGGATGGTGGTGTTCAGAGAGGTAAATCGGCGGAACCGCACGTGGATGGGCGGCATCGGCGCCCGTGGGCGCAACCCCCTGTATTCTTCCTGGAAAATAACGACAAAGTCAGCGGTCACCAGAATGGAGGGTAGCACATCGGGGAGCGGCGGTCGGGAGGCATTGAGCCGGAGGCCGCGTACGGCCTGAGCCGACCGCGACGCAGCCTCGAGAATCTCTCACTTGGCCTCTTCTTTCCTCACTTTGGCTCAGCTCTGTCCTGCCCCTGCTCGTCCTTGTGCAGGTTGAAGTACTCGGTCTGCTCGGTGAGCAGGCGCTTGGCCTGGTCGGCGAGGTCTTCGCCGCTTTCGATCGCCTCCTTGCGGGCCAGGTCAAAGCCCGGCTCGCCCGGCAAAGCGCGCAGGATGCCGAGCCAGCGCTGGGCTGTCCTCGCTGAGTGGCTTGAGAGCCTTGCGAATATCGGCTTTTCGGTCCGAAAAAACGTCCAGGTTCGATCCCAGCTCGTCCATCAGAGCGGTGAAGTCCTGCAGTTCGCCGTCGAGCCGCTGCACTCTGGACCCCGATTTGCCGCGGTTGGTCAGGCCCTTGATGGTATCGGCATGTTCATTGAGAAATTTGGTGTAGAGATTCACGCGGTCGACAGGATAGATGCCCGCTTCGCGGATCTGCTCGATCTGCGGGCCGGTCAGCGGCTCGCGCTTTTCCTTCTGGCCGTGGAGGTTGGCAGCGATGAGACTGAAGCTGAGAATGCCGAAGACACACCAGAATCGACGCACGGTCGAAGACCCCCAACGCGTCCCATTGAATCACACGCGAATGGGACCCGAAAAGCGGCAGGAGTTTGACGCCCGGTTGAGCGTGTTTTCGAGGGGAAGAGATCGGGTCAAAAACGGGGAGTGTCGCCTTCGTTCCTGCAGTTACTTGCGGAACACCTGGAGCATGGCTTCAGTCTCGGCTTCATTTACCTGGGCAAGCGTCTGTTGCACCAGCGGACGATCTTCGAAGGGGCTGGAGTGCAGCAACTCCGTCAGGCGAAATGCGGTGTGGCGCAGGAGGATCTCGGCGTTCTTGAGGCGCTTGTTGTCGCTCGAAACCGCCAGGTGAATCTTGTGGGTGAGTTCCTGGGCATGCTTGAGCAGCCCGGTGGCCTTGTCGGGCTCTCCGGCGGCATATTGGCGCAGGCTGAACTCGATCATCTGGTGCACGAGTTCGGCGTAAAGAAAACACTGTTCCCGCGGCTGGGCCTGGTTGGCCTTGAGTTCCAGCGCGTCAATGCTCTGCTGATCGGGAATTTTGTCGTCCAGGGAAGACGCGCAGGCGGGGATAGCGAGCGCCGAAAATGCAAGAAGAACTGCCGACATTATTCGAGACCGCATGACGAACCTCCGCTTTCACGGGCAATTCGACCTTGTTGGTCCCAACCAGCAATGGGCTTGGTCGTGTGACAGGTTCGGGATCTCTCCGCGCAACTGGCATTCGACCGGGGGAGGCCGGCGCTAATTGGAAGCAGCTAACTCTGGGCCGAGACTATAGCAGACCTTTAAGAAAGTGCAAGATAAAAATTCCCGCACATTCAGCCGGTGCCCGTTTCGGCGTGTAGGGGCGATTCGTTTCCGGTCATTGCCCGGCTAGTGCTTTTTCTCCAGTAACAGGAGACGCTGTCGGGCTTGCCATTCCTGATTCGGATATTTGCCGCCGGCCGACTCAAGAAAGTGATGATAGTATGCGATGGCCGCGGGGGTGTCGTGCAATGAATCGTAAGATGTTGCCCAAAGAAAGTATGTCGATGGAATATCGGCAAGATACTTTGATCTCATGGTAAGGGCGTGAACCGCAACGTCGGGGTGCCCGGTTGTTGAGGCAGCGAAGGCCAGGCCGCTCCAGGCGTCCCCGTCGGCCGGATCGAGCTCGGTAGCCCTGGTGAACACGCCATACGCCTCGGGATATTTAAGCTGGCGAATCAGGTTCTGGCCGTGAGCAACCAGGAGCGCGGGATCGGTGGGGCTGGCAGCCAGGAGCGGACCATAGAGCTTGTCGGAGCCCGCCGGATCACCGGCGTCCGCCAGAACCGCCGCCAGCATGCGGGTGATAGCGGGGTCATTGGGATGGTCGGCGTGGAGTTTCTGAAGCAGGGGCAGGGCCTCAGCTTTGTCCTGAGCGGCAAGTACCGTGGCCAGCTGTGCGCTGAGGGCCGGGTCGTTGGGCGACGTCTCCAGAGCGGCGCGGAGAAACGTCTCTGCCTCGGGAAACTGCTTGCGCGCGATCATCAGGTGAGCGAGACCTGCATTGGCCCGGGCCGACTTAGGATCTTTGGCCAGAAGGCGGCGGTAGGCCGCTTCGGCCTCCTCGTACTGGCCGGCGGCATCGGCAAGTTCGGCGGCCAGCAGGGTGTCATCCGGCGTCTCGGGGGTGAGCTTGAGAGCCTCAAGGAGGTCGTTGGAGGCTTCACTGGGGTTGTCGTTGCGGTCGAGTTGAGCCAGCGCGCGCCATGCTCGCGCCTTCACCGCAGGTCCGGCTTCGCCAGGATCGAGTTTTGTGGCTTCGACCAGCTCCGGTCTTGCTCCGTCCGCCTTTCCTTGACGCGCGAGCAGCAGCCCGAGCGACAGATGGGCCTCGAAGGAATTCGGATCCGCCTCAATGGCACGCCGGTAGAAGGCGGCGGCGTCATCCACCTGGTTCTGTGCGTCTGCGACGTAACCGGCATCGAAGAGGGCCCGGGCATCGGAGGAATGATCCGTCAGCCAGGCTGCGAGTCCGGCCTGGGCGGCCTTCCAGTCGGACTTCGCGATTAAAGCCTCAGCCTCCAGCACCTGCGGGGAAGGAGCCGGGGTGGAACTCGTAGCCGGTGAGGTGGTTGCACTGGATTGTGGCGAGGCAGGTTGCGGCGTGGTGCCGCCCACCGCCTGGGCGCGGAGAGCGGGGAGAGCAACGACCGAGAAGAACAGGAAAGTAACGATGCGGCGCACGAAGATCCTCAGTAGTCCAGTTTAATTTGGACGGGAGAACGTGCGGCCGGGATATAAGCTACGGCACGCGAGCGAAGATTTCGCCGTGCATCTTCACGAAGCCGGCTGCGCATCGTATGGTCCGGAGAGTGACCCATGGCTAACAAAATCAATAATGTTCCCACGTTGAAGCCTGAAACAGAAACCCCCACAGTGGTCGACGATTCGATTAACCCCGCCGCGACCGGAGAGAAGAAGCTGGATCGCGTCGCCGACCGAGCGGCCCACAAGGCATCGAAGACCGAACAGCAATATGATCAGGACCATACGACTTTTTCCAACTGACCCTTGACATCGATCAAATTCATTTTTGCCCCGCGGTGCTACAACCAACGCGGGGCAAATTGTTTTTGGAGCCAAGTTCAATAAAGGGCTCAGGGAATCCTGGAAACGCTTCCGCTCCCCGAGTCACCATGATCATTGAGGGTTTGATGTACCTTCGAGGATTCGTTGCCGGGGTTTCCTTTGTTTCTCGAAACAACTCAGCGCGCGGAGCACGCATCTTTTAACGTAGGTGCAGCCGATTGGCGTGCAAGGCGCTGCAACCCGTCCAACAGGTGACTCCCATGCTTTCCCTAACGTCAAGACGATCAGGTGAATGTATGCCCATGCCAATGCCAATGCTTCAACACATTCCATTGACCTCTGCTTATGTTTGCCTGGACTGCAATAGTGTGGGGAACTGCTCGCGGCAGTGCCCTGCATGTGCCTCAGAAGTATTGATGGGGCTCGCCAGTGTGCTGAATCGCGAGGTCGAAGAGGTGCCTGTCCAAGAGTATTCGTACGGCCCGGCGCTGGTAGCCTGACTTCCCGCCCGACTTGGGATTTTTGCTGAGCGGAACCGGCAGGGCGATGGATTCCAAGTAACCGTGTACGAGTTCGGCGTGAGCTCCGTTTTCACGCCCCATCGTCGATCGTTTCCGCCCATCCCTCTTGACCGGAATCGTGCAACCCTCCGCGCGTGCCCGGCGCGGAGTTTCACCTATAATGAATATTGGACGATTGCGTTCTGAGCCTGACAAAGGGCACAGTGCGGGGTCGCTCGAATTCTTATCGGTGCTTTCCCCTTGACTTCATCGAACGATGCAATCGTCATCCGCGGTGCGCGGACACACAACCTGAAGAACGTCTCCTGCGAGATTCCCCACGGCAAGCTGACTGTAGTGAGCGGCGTGTCGGGATCAGGGAAGAGTTCGCTCGCCTTCGACACGATATATGCCGAGGGCCAGCGGCGTTATGTCGAGTCGCTCTCGGCGTATGCGCGGCAGTTTCTCGAACGCATTGAGAAGCCGGATGTCGACGAGATTGAGGGTCTGGCGCCGGCCATCGCCATCAAGCAGAAAAACACCACCCGCAATCCGCGATCGACCGTGGCGACGGCAACCGAGATCTACGACTACCTGCGCCTGCTCTACGCGCGCTGCGGCACAGTCCATTGCATCTATTGCGACGGGCTGGTGAAGCGCGACTCCATCGACGAAGTGGCGGAGGCCGTTCTGGCGCTGGGTGAGGGAACTCGCCTGCACGCGTTGTTTCCTGTCAAGCACGAACTGCCCGAGAAGGAGCCGGAGAAGCCGGTACGTAAGGCTGCAAGCGCGAAGGCTGCGAAGGCCAGCGCAAAGACCGTCGCCCAAGCGGCAGCCGACTCTCCGATGACCGACGCCTTGAAGGCGCGATTGGTGGAGTTGCGCACCGGCGGATTCAACCGGCTCTATCAGCAGGGGAAAATCTTCGAGTTCTCCACGCCCGAATCTCTGCTCGATCTCGACTTCACGCTGCCGGTGTTTGTGCTCGTCGATCGCATTGTGGTGAGCGCGGACAATCGCCCGCGCATCGTGGACGCGGCCGAGATCGCATTTCGTGAAGCGGGAGAGGTGATCTTCGAGGAAGTCTCTCGAGATGAGCAGGCGGAACGCCCGAAGCACCGGTTTTCTTCCGCGTATGAATGCAAGAGCTGTCACCGGCCGGGCCGGGAGCCGGAGCCGCGCCTGTTCAGCTTTAACAATCCGTTCGGTGCCTGCCCCCGCTGCCAGGGGTTTGGCAATACCGTCGACTTCGACATGAACCTTGTCATTCCCGACAAGGGGCTCTCGCTGAATGACGGCGCCATCGACCCCTGGAACCGGCCTAAGTACCGCACCTGGTTTACTGATTTGAAGAAGCAGGCGGCGGCACTTGGAATTCCGATGGATGTGCCCTGGCGCGAACTGCCCGAAGGCGCTCGAGAAGTAGTGCTGCGCGGCAAGGGCAGCTTCGAGGGCGTCTACGGATTCTTCACGCAAATGGAGCGCAAGAAGTACAAACTTCACGTACGCGTGATGCTGTCGAAGTATCGCGGCTATGCAGAATGCCCCGAGTGCCGCGGACAGCGGCTGCGCGCCGAGGCCCGGGCCGTGCGCCTCAACGGAAAGAACATCTGCCAGGCGACCGCGCTGACGATTGCGCACGCCAAGGATTTTTTCAACTCGTTAAAACTGTCGCCGATGCATCAGGAGATTGCCGGACCTATCCTCGACGAAGTACGGCAGCGTCTCAACTTTCTCGACGCCGTAGGCCTCGAATACCTGACGCTCGATCGATTGGCTTCGACGTTGTCGGGCGGCGAGGCGCAGCGCATTCAACTGGCAACTTCGCTGGGATCGCGGCTGGTGGGCGCGCTCTACGTGCTGGACGAGCCTTCGATCGGTCTGCATACGCGCGATACATCGCGTCTGATTCACATCCTTGAAGAACTGCGCGACCTCGGCAACACCATTCTTGTTGTTGAGCATGACGCGGATGTACTGCGGTCGGCCGATCATCTTCTCGACCTGGGACCGGGCGCCGGTGAATTTGGCGGCAAGCTCCTTGCCGAGGGCGTACTTGCCGAGATCGAGGCGAATCCTAACTCGCTGACGGGGCGTTACCTTTCCGGGCAGATTACGATTCCGGTGCCGACGCGCCGCCGAGCGCCGGGTCGCGAGAAACTTGTGCTGCGCGGAGCCGAAGCCAACAACCTGCATGGCGTCGATGTCGAGATCCCGCTGGGATTACTGGTGGCAATCACGGGAGTGTCCGGCTCAGGAAAGTCCACTCTTGTGCACCAGGTGTTGTATCGCGCCGTGGCGCGCGCCCTGGGGCAGACCGATGGGTCCGATCCTGCCGGGAGTTTCAAATCATTGACTGGCGTGGAGCGGCTGAATGATGTCGTGCTGGTCGATCAGACGCCGATCGGCCGGACGCCGCGATCGAATCCGATCACCTACATCAAGGGTTTTGACCTGGTGCGCGAACTGTTCGCTGCGCAGCCCGAGGCCAAGCGGCTGTCGCTCACGCCAGGACACTTTTCCTTTAACGTGCCGGGAGGCCGCTGCAATACCTGCGAGGGCGACGGCACCGTCACGGTGGAGATGCAATTCCTCGCCGATGTCGAGCTGCCCTGTGAAGACTGTAACGGCACACGCTACCAGGCCCGCATCCTCGAAGTGCAGTACAAGGGAAAGAACATCCACGAAGTGCTGCAGATGACGGTAAAGGAAGCGTTGCGCTTCTTTGCCGGGCAGACGCGGCTGCTTGAAAAACTCGCCGTACTGGATGAAGTGGGCCTGGGGTATCTGCGTCTCGGTCAGTCGGCAACGACGCTGTCGGGAGGGGAGGCGCAGCGTGTCAAGCTGGCCGCGCATCTCGCCCAGGTGCGGTCGGCCAATGCAAACGCGAAGCCATCGCAGGCCAGCCGCGTGCTCTACATCCTCGATGAGCCGACGACGGGGTTGCACTTCGACGATGTGTCGAAGCTGCTGACGGCGTTTCGCAAACTGATCGACGGGGGCGGCTCGCTGGTGGTGATTGAGCACAACCTCGACGTGATCAAGAGCGCCGACTGGGTCATCGATATGGGCCCGGAAGGCGGGGAAGGCGGCGGTCGGGTGGTTGGCGAAGGCACCCCGGAAGACATCGCGGCTAATCTCCACTCGCACACCGGGAAGTGGCTGGCCAGGCTGCTGTGAGGCGGCGCTGCGCTGGTCAATCGGATGGATTGGCGGTTGAATTGGCGGGCATCGCATCGCGCGTCGAGAAGCACCAGCCGTCCCCATGGAGCCAGCAGGTCTGCTCCTTGGGCGTGAGGATCAAGCCGCAGCGATTTGACCGGGGCTCCGCGGTCGCGCTTGAGGGCGTCGGATAGCCGCTTGCCGACCTCCGGGTCGCACGCCCCTGAAAAAGGAATGAAGAATGTCCCGAAGGCCAGGCGCGCCTCGAAGATCTCTGCATCGAGTCGTTTCAGGAAGGCCATCGCTCCTGCTCCCTCTGCAGGAGAGAGGGGAAACAACAATCTCCCCCCGGGGCGGAGCGGCGCCAGCCACGCAGGCATGGGATGTGTTGCTCCCGCACTGGCGACGATCACATCGGCTGGTTCAAGGACGGCGTTGGAGCCGTCGCCGTGCAGCACGGTGACATGAGGCCACCCCTCAAGTGCGTGGCGAGCGCGCTCAGCAATCGCTTCATCCAATTCGATCGCCGTAACCCTTCCGTCCGGGGCGACGAGTTCGGCGAGGATGGCCGTGTAATAGCCGGTGCCGCAGCCGAGATGCACCACTGCCTCGCTGGGCCGCATGTCCAGTTCATCGAGGAAATGGGCCCAGAGACTGGGCTGTCCGTTATTGATGCCCTTGGCTTCATTGATGGCGATGAGCACGTTGTGATAGACGTGCCGCGGGTCCGCATCCTCGGTCGTCCAGAAGCCCTTCCGCCCCAGAATCCGCCACGGACCGGGACCGACGAAGTGCTCGCGCGGCACCGAAGCGAACGCGGCGAAGAGGGCGCGCGACGTCATGTGGGTGATGAAGCGCAGCTCTTCCGCATAGTGGAGTCGCGCGGATTCAAGCGTCTCTGTCATCGACCCTCAAACTCACGGCAACGACTGACGAGCGCAATCACTCGCAGGCCCAACCTTGTGGCGGTTATCGATCCGCTTCAGGCTTGCCGTCGCGCAGGCGCGCGATGCCGAGCGGGTTCGCATCCTGCAATTCAGGCGGCAGCAGCGCCGGCGGAAATCCCTGAAAGCAGACCGGCCGTGCGAATCGGTAAATGGCCAGAGACCCGACCGAGGTAAAACGCGGGTCGGACGTGGACGGATAAGGTCCGCCATGCACCATGGCGTGGGTCACTTCAACGCCGGTAGGGAAGCCGTTAAAGATGAGCCGGCCTGCCTTCTGCTCGAGGATCCGCACCAGTTCGCGGTTGGCGGCGAGGTCGGCGTCGTCGCCCAGCAGCGTCGCGGTGAGGTGGCCGTCGAGGGCCCTGGCGGCGCGCACATAATCCTCCGTGCTCTCGCAGTGCACCAGCAGCGTGTCGGGGCCGAAGATCTCCTCCGTGAGCTCGGGCTGGCCGAGGAGCTGATCGAGGCACACCGTGAACAGCTTGGATTGTGCTGCAAATCCCGATGTATCGGATTGCGGTGCAGCGGCGGCCAGAGGAACCTGCTTCGAGCGCGCCTCCGTTGCTCGGCCGTACTCACGCGAGATGCCTGCGGTCAGCAAGGTGAACGGCTGCGATTTCTCCACCAGCGACTTGAGTTCCTCAAAGAAGCTTTGTCCCTCCGGTGCGTCCGGAACCAGAACGATGCCGGGCTTGGTGCAGAATTGTCCGGCGCCCAGGGTAAACGAGCCAAAGAGACTCTTAGCCAGTTCCGCAGGGCCTTTGCGAAGCGCGCCCGGCAGCACAAACACCGGATTGCCGCTCGACATTTCGGTGAAGCAGGGAATGGGGTCTGGCCGGGCAGCCGCGAGATCCATCAATGCGCGGCCGGCTTTGAGCGAGCCCGTAAATGCCACAGCGCGAAGGAGCGGATGTTTGACCAGAGCCGTGCCGACCGCGATGCCGGCGTCAAAGAGCATGGTGAATACGCCGGGGTGCAGGCCTTCGGCTGCGGCTGCGTCGGTGAGGATCTGGGCAGCAATCTCGCTGGTTCCCGGATGTGCCGGGTGCGCCTTCACGACGACCGGGCAACCAGCAGCGAGCGCGGAAGCCGTGTCACCGCCGGCTACAGAAAAGGCCAGAGGAAAATTGCTGGCGCCAAACACCGCCACCGGTCCCAGTGGCCGCAGCATGGAACGAATATCCGGCCGGGGGAGGGGTTGCCGCTCAGGCATGGCGGGATCAATGCGGGCCTGTACCCAGGAGCCCTCTTCAACCACCCCTGCGAACAGGCGCAACTGCCCGGCGGTACGGCCCACTTCGCCAAGAAGTCGGGGCATAGGCAGCGCAGTTTCAAGATGTGCGCGCTCGGCAAGTTCCTGCTTGCGCGCTTCAAACTGCTCGGCGGCGCGACGCAAAAATGCAGCGCGGGCTTTGCCGCCCAGTTGCGAATAGCTTTCGAAGGCGGCCGCAGCCGATTCGACCGCTTCCTCCACCTCTGCCGGCGATGCCGAGTGGAATACCGGCTCCAGAGTCGAGCCGGTTTGCGGGTTCATTGCCTGAAAGCCTGCGCCATCGCGCGATCCGCGCCGCGCGCCGAGGAACGAGAGTCCGGTCAATTCCATATCAAGGCCATTATCCCGCATCCGGGGGCGAGGATTCCCGGCGCACGTATCGTTTTGGGCTCGGCCCTACTCCGCAATCACCGGGTTGGTGAGCGAGCCCAGGCCTTCCACGCTGACGGTGACGGTTTCGCCGGGTTTGAGCCAGCGTTTGGGATTGCGGCCCAGCCCGACGCCGGGGGGTGTGCCTGTGGAAATGATGTCACCGGGCAGCAGCGGCGTGATCGACGAGAGGTACTCGATCAAATCAGGGATCTTGAACACCAGCTCGCGGGTGTTCGAGTTTTGCAGCGTCTCGCCGTCAATGGAGAGGCTGATGCCCAGTTGGTGGGGATCGGCGATCTCGTCAGCGGTGACGATGGCGGGACCGAGTGGGCAAAAGGTCGGAAAGCTCTTGCTCATCGACCACTGCGTGCTTGAGAACTGCACATCGCGGGCGCTCACGTCATTCACGATGGTGTAACCGTAGACGTGATCGCGCCATGCCGCTGCGGGAATGCGATACCCGCCCTTGCCGATGACGAAGGCGAACTCGGCCTCGTAGTCGGGCTGGGTCGAGTTTTTCGGAAGCACGATCGCGTCACCGGGGCCGATAACCGACGTGGTCAGCTTGAAGAAGACGACCGGAGTGGTCGGTATCGCCATGCCGGATTCGATGGCGTGATCGCGGTAGTTCAAACCGATGGCGAAGACGCGCGGTGGGTTGGAAATCGGCGCATGCAGTTTGACCTGCTCGAGAGGCACGGAATCGGTGGACGAAACGGAAGGGCTGCCATTCTGAATGAAGTCCAGGGCGCTGGCAAATCCCAGATCGCCAAGATCGACCACCTGCTGGACGTCTTCGAGCAGGATGCCAGGGGTGACGGCGCTTCCGCCGATGGAATAAGAAACCAGTTTCATGGAACTCTCCAGGGCTGCATTTGGTCTGAAAAAACGTTGGTCTTCAATACATCGATTCGAAATTGCCGATCGAGAATTATGCGGGGCGTCGAATCGTCCGTTAGTCACCGACGAACTTGAGATACATGTGATTTTCTTCTTCCGCCAGATCCGCAAGGCGCTGCACCGCCGCCACGAGTTCTTTCTCCTCCCGGGTGTCGGCCTGCAGTTCCACCATCTTCCACTCTTCGACGAAGCGGCCCAACTGCATGCTGTTGAAGATCGTGTCTCCGTAGGGATTCATGTACTGGATGCAGTGGGTCGTTTCAAATTCAGGCACGGCCTCGATCAGTGGACTCAGGCGGCCTTGTTCATCGAAGACTTCCTCGATGATCTCCCCTCTCTCGCTGACCAGCTGCACACTCATCGGCATCGTATCTCCATTCCGGACTGGCGCGTTTCAGGCCGCAGTCCATCCGCCATCGATGGAGAAGAGGGCGCCGGTGATAAATGCGGCTTCGTCGGAGGCCAGGTAACGGACCATCGATGCCACCTCTTCCGGCTGCCCGAGGCGGCCGATGGGCTGCCGGGCGCGCAACTCGGCGCGGGTTTCTTCCTTGTTGTCTTTGTGAAATTTTTCGAGATAGCCTTCGACAAACGGCGTTTCCACGGTTCCGGGGCAGATGGCGTTGACGCGCAGAGTCTTGGGATATTCGACGGCAAGCTGCCGGGTCATGGAGAGGACCGCGCCCTTGCTGGTGCAGTAGGCGAAGCGCTGTTTGATGCCCACCTGGCCGGCTACTGAGCCGATGTTGACGATGGCGCCGGCGTGTAGCTCGTCCTGAGCAGCCAGCAGCAGAGGAAGGAAGGCGCGCGTCACGAGGTAGACGGCGCGGACATTCACGTTGATCAAGCGGTCGAAGTCTTCCGGTTCCGTGGTCTCAATGGAACCGACGTGGCCGATGCCGGCGTTGTTGACGAGAATGATCGAGGCGCTGGACGGTGGAGACAGCGGCGGCGATGGACGAAGGACTGGTGACGTCGAGCTGAACTGCCCTGGCCGAGCCGGTCGAGGCCGCCAGCTTCTCCGCAGCGGCCTGGTTGATGTCGGCGATCCACACGAAGGCGCCCGCGCGCACCAGTTCCTTGACGGTCGCTTCGCCGATACCGCTGGCGCCGCCGGTTACGAGGGCGTGGCGCCCGTCAATCCGAAATGCGTCTGGATGCCGATGAATTGCATCATTGCTCATGGAAACTTCAGTCCCTTGCTGTCGATCTGCGTGCTGCGCGTCTTCAAGAATAACCGGCGTGGCATCGGTGGTGGTGATCGCGCGGGTAATCACACCGTCGATGATGGCGGCAAAGGCAGCCATATCCGGGCCGGCAGGGAGCTGCCGTGCGCCCAGCGAGATAGCTTCAACCTCGCGGTACACGGGAATTTGGGCCTGCAGCGTCGGGGTTGCGCCATGTAGAGAGCCGCACCCCCACTGGCCCGTGCCTGATGATGCCGAGGTCGCGCTCCGGATTAGCCACAAAGCGCAGAAACTCCCATGCCAATTCCTTGTTTGGTGACCCGGAGCCCATGGCGAGAGGCCAGAAGACGGAGAGAGAAACCGGTGGCACGCCTTCGGCGCTGGGTATCGGGGCAATCGCGACCTTGCCGGCCAGCGGGGAGCCTTCGCGGCTGGCACGGGCGGCAAAGCCAAACCAGTTGGCCATCATGGCCACCTGGCCCTCGACAAACAGGTCGCCGGATTGGGTTGAATCGAGTTCCGGCGAGCGCGGGTGGCAGAGTGCCGGATCACGACACGATGCGACGATAGAAATCGAGTGCGGCTACGGCCTCGGGCGCATTGATATTCGGGCTTCCATCCGCGATCCAGTAACTCACCGCCGCGGCTCCACAACTGGAGGGCAAAGTCGTACAGCGTGTTGTGGCCGTCAGGAAAGGCGGCAAAGACCGTGCCATAGAGCTTTGCCCTGGGATCAGTAAAAAAGCGTGCCGTTTCCTCGAATTCCTCCCATGTTGCGGGAGGACCGAGTTGGCGGCCAAATTGGGCACGAAACGCTGCCTGCCGTCCCGGATCGGAAAACAGATCGCTGCGATAGACGAGGCACTCGGGACCGTCGTGCCACGGCAGCGAAGTCCACACATCGCCGAACACCACCGGCCGCGCCAGCGATCGCGCCCAGCCCGCAGGCCAGTCGGGAATCGGGATGCGCTGCTGCCACCGGTTGAGGTCCTCGAATGAGCCGCCGCGCTTGGCCCTCGGCCAGCCAGTCGGTGACCAGGAGGGCAAGATCGTAGCGACCTTCGCGCAGACCGCCATCGCGCAGCGCCTTTTCGTGCAGTTCGTGTATTCCGACGGATGTCAGTTCCACCACAGTGCCCGGATGCAGGCCTTCGAACAGGCGCGCTTCCTCTTCGAGTGCACTCGCAAAGTCAACGTAGTTGCGAAGAAGAATCCGGAGCGTCGTCATCCGGCGCACCGGCACAGATTCAATACGCAATGGGGATCGAGCGCTGGATTGTTCTGCGGGCGCGGATTTTCAGGGACGCGGGAGGCCGCACAGTTCATAGTTAAGCGTCGCATGCATCTCAACAGGCAGCCGCAGTATACATGCGGCCACGATGTTGGATGATAGTAATCAGGCGTAGCACCAGACCGGCGAAGGGAGATCAGAGTGGCGCTGCTTCATGAAGACAGGCTGTTTCCGGCGGAAGAAGGCACACGGGCGATTGCGCGAAGGCTGTATGCGGGCATCCGGACCCTGCCCATCGTGAGCCCGCATGGCCATACGCAGGCCGCATGGTTCGCGCGCAACCAGCCTTTCCCCGACCCTGTGGCGCTGTTCGTTCAGCCGGATCACTACGTCTTTCGCATGTTGTACAGCCAGGGAATCTCGCTTGAAGAACTGGAGATCGGCCACAAGCAGATTGAGAATCCGCGCAAGGTGTGGCGCATCTTCGCCAGCAACTATCATCTCTTCCGCGGAACCCCCACGCGCCTGTGGCTGGACTATGCATTTCAAGAGCTGTTCGGCCTGACCGAACGACTCTCGGCGGCGACGGCGGATACGTACTACGAAACCATCGAAGCGAAACTGAAGACGCCGGAGTTTCTGCCGCGGGCGCTGTATGAGCGCTTTGGCATCGAGGTGCTGGCGACGACGGACTCCGCGCTCGACTCGCTTGCCGACCATGCGGCCATCCGGGACTCGGGATGGAAGGGGCGGATCCTGCCCACCTTCCGCCCCGATTCGGTAGTCGATCCTGAATTTCCCGGCTTCCTTCAGAATCGTGCAGACGCTCGGCGCACTGACCGGCGAAGATACGACGACCTGGCGCGGCTACCTTCGCGCTCTCGAAACACGGCGGTCGCACTTCATCGCGCTGGGAGCCACGGCAACCGACCATGGGCACCTCACCGCGCTCACCGAGGACCTCAGCGAGACGAGTGCGGCCAGTCTCTTTGAACAGGTCATCAAGGGGACCGCCTATGCCGCCGATCTGGAGATCTTTCGCGGACAGATGCTGACCGAGATGGCGCGGATGAGTGTGGAAGACGGGCTCGTCATGCAGATCCATCCCGGATCGGTGCGCAATCACAACGCGCAGATTCATGCGCGCTATGGGCGGGATATGGGCGCCGACATTCCGCAGCAGACCAACTACGTTGAAGCGCTGCGGCCGCTGCTCAACCGATTCGGCAACGAGCCGGGTTTGACGATCATCCTCTTTACGCTGGATGAGACGACCTACAGCAGGGAACTGGCGCCACTGGCCGGGCACTATCCGTGCCTGAAGCTCGGGCCGCCGTGGTGGTTCAACGACAGCCCCGAGGGCATGCGGCGTTTTCGCGAACAGGCGACGGAGACGGCGGGCTTCTACAACACCGTCGGATTCAACGACGATACGCGGGCGTTTCTGTCGATTCCGGCGCGGCACGATGTCGCCCGGCGGATCGATGCGGGCTATCTCGCGCAACTGGTAGCCGAACACCGCATCGATGAGGATGAGGCGGTGGAACTGGCGCATGAGCTGACGGTGGGGCTGGTGCAGGAAGGCGTACAAGCTGTAGCGTGCGACGTCGCTGCTGAACGGCTCAGGCCTCACGCAGATCCCGATCGCACCCTGGCCACCACCTGCAGGTAAGCCCTGGCGGTCTGCGTGATCGATTTCCGGCCTGCCGTTGTCGATGGCTTTGAGATCGACCAGGTCGCTGCCGACGCCGAGTGCCCGTGCGCCGGCTTTCAAGAAGCTCTCCGCGGTATCCAGCGTCACGCCGCCGGTCGGGATCAGCTTCAGGTGCGGAAACGGCGCCAGCAGCGACTTCAGATAGCTGGCCCCGCCCATCGCCGAGCAGGGAAAGATCTTCACATAATCGGCTCCGGCACGATGGGCGGTGATCACTTCGGTCGGCGTGAGTGCGCCGGGGATGCTCAACTTGCCCGCCGCCCTGGTTGCCGCGATCACGTCCGGATGCAGGCTGGGGCTGACAACGAATTCCGCGCCGGCTGCGATGGTATCTTCGGCTTCCTTTGCTGTTGTCACCGTCCCCGAGCCAAGCAGCAGACCTGTCGCGCCGTATCTGTGCTTGAGTTCTCTGAGGATACCGGCAGCATCGGGGCAGGTCATGGTGACTTCGACGACGGTAACGCCGCCGGCGATCATGGCTTCCACCACGGCATGCGCCTGCGCTACGGACTTGGCGCGCAGCACGGGCACGAGGCCGACGCGTTCGATGATCTGTGCTGTTGTTTCATGCATCTCGGAATCCCTTTGTGGCCAACTTGAGTTCGAATCTTCCGGTCATCGTGAACGCCCTGGATGTCAAGGCGGGGCTGTTCGATTCCGTGCTGTCCCACATCTCAAAAAGCCGAGATGTGGGGCACCCAACTGGTCAGAGTACGACAACGCGTCAAATTCGATTATCGTGCGATGCGCGCGGAGCCGCCCTTCATGGCGCGTTCCACCTCAGCCAGCGTTGCCATACTGGTATCGCCGGGTGTCGTCATGGCCAGTGCGCCATGCGCTACGCCGCATTGCACCGCCCATTCGATGGGCTTGCCGGCCAGGAACCCGTAGATCAGTCCGGACGCAAAGCTGTCGCCGCCGCCTACACGATCGAAGATGTCGATGTCGCGCTGCGGCACGTGCACGATCTGGTCCTGATAGAGAGCGATCGCGCCCCACGCATTGCGGCTGGCGGTGTGTGCGGTGCGCAGGGTGCTGGCGATGAGTTTCAGGTTGGGATAGGCCGCGGCTACTTCGCGCAACATCTCCTCGTAGCCCGCGATGGGCAATTCGCCAAAGTCTTCGGTCACGCCCTTGATATGCACGCCAAGCATGGCGGAAAAATCTTCTTCGTTGCCCAGCAGCAGATCGACCTTGCGCACCAGTTCGCGGTTGACCTCCTGCGCCTTGACCTTGCCGCCGATCGACTTCCACAGGGAATCGCGAAAGTTCAGGTCGTAGGAGATGGGCGTGCCATGCAGCCGCGCGGCGTCCATGGCTTCAGCGGCAACGTCGGCGGTTGAGGGGGACAACGCCGCGAATATGCCGCCGGTATGAAACCAGCGGGCGCCGAATCGCTCTCCGAAGATCGAGTTCCAATCGAAATCGCCAGGCTTTACCTGGCTGATGGCGGTGTTGCCGCGGTCGGAACAGCCTGCCGCCGCGCGCATGCCGTGGCCGCGCTCAGTGAAGTTGAGACCGTTGCGCACCGTACGGCCCACGCCGTCGTAGGGCACCCATTTGACCAGCGTGGTGTCAACGCCGCCCTGCAGCATCAGGTCTTCGACGAGTCGGCCGACCGGATTTTCCGCCAGTACTGTAGCGATCGCCGTACGCAGTCCAAAGCAGCGGCGGAGGCCGCGGGCAACGTTGTACTCGCCGCCGCCCTCCCACACCGCAAAGTGGCGGGTCGCGTGAATGCGCCCTTCGCCTGGATCGAGGCGCAGCATGACTTCGCCTAAACTCAAACAGTCCCAGCGTCGGCTTCCTTCGGGAACAACAATCGGGTCCATGCCATTGCCTTTTGACACCGTGGATTAGGGGACGAGGGGTGGGTATTGAACGGCGGATCAATCCTCCGCGAAAACTGCCCGAGATGCTGCCCTACCCTGACCAATCCCGCTGCGAAACCGCTTTCGGTTTCCCATTGACACTTTAGCGCATCGCCCAGGATGAGCGGCCGCGGCCGTATCTGGCCGGGGTAAATCGTCTTACGTGTTAGATTTCTTGGGTTGGAATTGTTTGGCGAATGACCGCCGCCGACCGCGTCCTGTACAGTGGCGGAGTTGGCAATGACGATGGAGAGCAGACCGTGAGCCAGAGCCTTTTTGATTTGAACGGCAGAGTAGCTGTAGTGACCGGCGGCACCACCGGGTTAGGTCATGCGATTGCGCTGGGTCTCGCTGAAGCCGGCGCCGATGTTGTGCCCAGTTCGCGCCGCGCGGAGCAGGTGAGCAAGGTCGCTGATGAGATGGAAGCGCTGGGCCGGCGGTCGATGCGGGTGACCAGCGATGTGCTCGATCGTGCCTCAGTGCAGGCATTGCACGATGCGGTACTGAAGGAGTTCGGCAAGGTCGATATCCTGGTGAACGCAGCGGGCGTGACCCACAAGTCGCCCACGCTGGAGGTCAGCGAGGCCGACTGGTCGCGCGTCGTCGAGACCAACCTGACCGGCACTCTGCGCGCCTGCCAGATCTTCGGCGCCACGATGGTGAAGGCCGGCTACGGACGCATCGTCAACATCGCATCGCTGACAACCTATCTCGGGTTCTACCAGGTGGCCGCCTACTCGGCCAGCAAGGCGGCGGTGGGGTCGCTGACCAAGGTGCTGGCGGTCGAACTGGCGCGCACCGGCGTCAATGTGAACGCGATCGCGCCCGGCGTATTTCCCACTCCACTCAACAAGGGCCTGATCATGGGCACGCCCCGCGGCGAGGAACTGCTCATGCGCACGCCCATGCGGCGCTTCGGCGAAGCCAGGGAACTGGCCGGCGCGGCGATCTTTCTTGCCTCGGAAGCTGCCTCGTTTGTTACCGGCGAAATTGTCGCCGTCGATGGCGGATTCCTGGCCAGCGGCGTCAACCAGTAAGGGCGGCACATAGTAAGCGGAGTCAGGACACAGGGTGAAGATTACCAACGCATATGTCAATCGTCACTTCCCCGGGCAGGAACTTCGTCACCCTCAAGATCGAGACGGACGAGGGCATCTACGGGCTTGGCGACGGCACGCTGAACGGCCGCGAACTCGCCGTGGTCAGCTATCTGACGGACCATGTGATCCCGTGCATCATCGGCCGCGATCCATTTCAGACCGAAGACATCTGGCAGTATCTGTATCGCGGCCCCTACTGGCGGCGCGGACCGGTGACCATGGCGGCCATCGGCGCCGTCGATGTTGCGCTTTGGGATATCAAAGGCAAGGCGCTGAACACGCCGGTTTACAATCTGCTCGGCGGCAAGAGCCGCGAGGGCATCCTCGTCTATGCGCACGCATTCGGCAAAGACATCGATCACGCGCTTGAGGATGTAGCCAGGCACAAGGAGATGGGCTATAAGGCGATCCGCGTGCAAAGCGGCGTGCCGGGTCTCAAGGCTACCTACGGCGTCGCCAAAGGCCCCGGACGCTACGAGCCGGCCGAGCGCGGGCTGCCCGCCGAGTATGAATGGGCAACCGAGCCCTATCTGCGCGAAGTACCGGCGCTGTTCGCGCGAGTGCGCGAGATGTTTGGCGAGGATCTGCACCTGCTCCACGACTGCCATCACCGCCTGACGCCGATCGAGGCGGCGAGGCTGGGAAAGGAACTCGAGCCGTTTCACCTCTTCTGGATCGAAGATCCCACGCCGGCCGAGTTGCAGGAAGGCTTCAAGGTCATTCGCGAGCACACGACCACCCCACTTGCCGTAGGCGAAGTCTTCAATTCCATCTGGGACGCGCACGACCTGATTCGCAATCAATGGATCGATTACATTCGCACCACGCTGACGCATGGCGGCGGATTCACGCCGATGAAGAAACTTGCCGATTTTGCGGAGCTGTATCACGTGCGCACAGGCTGCCATGGAGCGACTGACTTGTCGCCGGTATGCATGGCGGCGGCGCTGCACTTTGACACGGCGGTTCATAACTTCGGCATCCAGGAACACATGCCGCACTGCGACGAAACCGACGCGGTGTTTCCGCATGCGTACAGCTTTCAAAGACGGCATGATGTATCCCGGAGATGGGCCGGGACTGGGCGTCGATCTGGACGAGGAGCTGGCCGCGGAATATCCGTATCAGCGGGCGTATCTGCCTGTGAATCGCAAGCTCGACGGGACACTCACAGATTGGTAATGACGGACTGGTAGCCGAATGATCGATACCGAAGAACACGCGGAACTGTTGGCCGAGCCGCCTGCGCTGCCGGGGCGGTGGACCATCTGCGCCATGCTCTTCGTCGCCACCACCATCAACTACATGGACCGCCAGGTGCTGTCGATTCTGAAGCCGGTGCTGGCCGGATCGACGCTGCATCTGCAGCCGTTCTTCCACGGCTGGCCGACGGTCGAGCGTCCATCAGCATGAACGAGCTGCAATACGGCTACATCGTGGATTGCTTCCAGATCGCCTATGCGCTGGGAGTGATCTTCGCGGGCCGGCTTGTCGATCGGCTGGGTTGCCGGCGCGGCTATCCCATTGTGACCGGGGTGTGGAGCCTGGCGGCCATGGGCCACGCGCTGGTGACGTCGGTCGCCGGCTTCGGCGTGGCGCGCTTCTTTCTGGGGCTGGGCGAGAGCGGCAACTTTCCCGCGGCCATCAAGGCCACCGCGGAGTGGTTTCCACCCAAGGAGCGGGCGCTGGCCACCGGCATCTTCAACTCGGGTTCCAGCGTGGGCGCGATTCTTGCGCCGTTCGTTGTTCCGTGGGTGGCACTGCACTTTGGCTGGCGCGCGTCCTTCCTGGTAACGGGCGTGTTCAGCGCGGCGTGGATCGTGTGGTGGTCGATCAAATATCGCAAGCCGCGCGAAGCCGTGGACTGGAGCCGCGGGGTCGCGGTGTCGCCGCCGGCCGGTCCGGTGCATCGCCTGGTGGCGGCTGCTGCGCTATCGGCAGACGTGGGGTTTCGTGCTGGGCAAGTTTCTGACCGACCCGGTGTGGTGGTTTTATCTTTTCTGGATGCCTGTCGTATTTCAGCGCGCGATTCAGTCTGGATCTGTCGCACATCGGACTGCCGCTGATCGTCATCTATGTACTTTCTTCTGTGGGCAGCGTGTGCGGGGGCTGGCTGCCCAAGGGATACGTGCGGCTGGGCATGGCGCTCAAACCGGCACGGCTGGCGGCGATGCTCACCTGCGCATGCCTGGTGGTTCCCATTGCGGTTGCCGGGGGACTGCACTCGGAGTGGACCGCGGTAGGCCTGCTGAGCCTGGCGGCCAGCGCGCACCAGGGATGGTCGGCCAATATCTTCACCACGGCATCGGATATGTTTCCGGCCGAGTACGTCGGCACGGTGGTGAGTTTTGGCCAGGTGGGCGGCGCTGTTGGGCGGTGCGATCTTCGCCGCGGTGGCCAGGCAACATTCTCCAATTCACGCACAGCTATGTGCCGCTGTTTCTCTATTCGCGGCTTTGCCTATCTTGTGGCGCTGTTGCTGCTGAGAACCCTGGCGCCGGGATTGAAACGTGCCGCGCTGGAAAGCTGAGGCGAAGAATGACGGACCTGAACCGAAGAGCGCTGATCAGCATCCTGCGCACGTTTGTGGTGCTGGTGGCGGCAATATTTGTTCCGTCCGTGGACGCTGCGCTACTGGCAGGGCTGGGCGTGCCTGGCGGCGTTCTTCGTTCCGGCGTGTGTAATCACGGTGTACGTGGCGAAGAACGATCCTGCCTTGCTCGAGCGCCGTTTGAGAGCAGGCGCCAGGGCGGAAAAGGAAAAGGGGCAGAAAGTCGTTCAGGCTGTGACGGCAACCGTCTTTCTGGCGGATTTCGTCATTCCGGGGTTCGACCATCGCCTCGGATGGTCATCGGTTCCGGGCTGGGCGGCTGTGGCCGGGGACATGATGATGATGCTGGGATTTGTCATCGTGTTCGAGGTGTTCAAAGCGAATTCATTCACCTCCGGGATTATTGAAGTTGCAGCGGATCAGAAAGTGATTTCTACAGGGCCCTATGCGGTGGTTCGCCATCCCATGTATGTGGGGGGATTGATTTTGCTGTATGGGATTCCGCTGGCGCTGGGATCATGGTGGGGGATGCTGGTTAACATTCCCATGACCATGGCGGTCGTCTGGAGGCTGCTCGATGAAGAGAGATTCCTGGCCGCGCAATCTGCCCGGCTATGCTGAGTATCGTGACAAAGTGAAGTACAGGCTGGCGCCACTGGTGTGGTAACAGAAATCCAAATCGCTGAAGGGAATGTTTGCATGGCTGAGCAACGAAAACTACGAATGGGGATGGTGGGCGGCGGCCCCGGAGCATTCATCGGCCCGGTGCATCGCATTGCTGCCGAGCTGGACGGCCGCATCGAGATGGTGGCCGGAGCATTTTCGCAATCGGCGGAGCGTTCGCGCGCCGCGGGCGCTTCCTTTCGCATTGATCCGGCCGCGCGCTTACGCCGGCTACTCGGAGATGCTGGAGGCCGAGCGAAAGCGGCCCGATGCCATTGACTTCGTCGTGATTGCGACGCCGAATGACATGCATCTGCCGGTCGCCAAGGCGGCGCTCGAAGCGGGCTTTCCGGTGATGAGCGACAAGCCCGCGACGGCAACCTACGACGAAGTGCTGGAACTTGAAGCGGTCGTAAAGAAGTCCGGCCTGCCTTATGGCCTGACGCACACTTATGCGGGCTATTCGCTGGTGCGCGAAGCGCGTGCTATCTGTGCCAGCGGCGAGCTGGGCAAGATCCGCAAAATTGTCATTGAATATCTGCAGGGCTGGCTGAGCCACCCCATTGAAGCCACGGGGCAGAAGCAGGCCGCGTGGCGATCCGATCCCGCGCGCAACGGCCCGGGCGGCTGCATCGGAGACATCGGCACGCACGCCTTTCACCTGGTGGAATACGTCACGGGGCTGGAAGTCACGAGCCTCAATGCCGCGTTGCGCTCCGTGGTTCCGGGACGAAGGCTGGATGATGATTGCACGGCGCTGCTGCGTCTCAACAACGGCGCGAGCGGGGTAATGGCGGCTTCACAGATCGCGGCAGGCGAAGGCAATGGCGTGCGCCTCCGCGTGTATGGCGAAGATGCCTCAATCGACTGGAAGCAGGAAGATCCCAACCGGCTGCGCGTGAGGCGCGTGGACAAGCCGGAAGAGATCCGCCATGCGGCGGGGCCTTATCTCAGCGCGGATGCGCGCGCCGTCACGCGGCTACCGGGCGGACATCCCGAAGGGTATCTCGAAGCCTTCGCCGTGCTCTATCGCGAGTTTGCCGATGCGCTGGAAGCGTGGCACGCGAACAAGTCTGCCGTTCTGCCGCCCACGCTGCCGGGGATACGCGCGGGAGTGCGGGGCATGCGCTTTATTGAGCGCGCCATTGAGAGCAGCCGCGCCGAAAGCTGGGTCGAGTTCTAAACCACACAACCGTTATCGGAGACGCAACGATGAAGACGATCAAGGGACCAGGAATCTTTCTGGCTCAGTTTGCGGGCGATGCCGCGCCCTTCAACACTCTCGAGAACATGGCGCACTGGGCCGCCGGACTTGGCTTTGTGGGCGTGCAGATTCCGACTTGGGACAAGCGCCTCTTTGACCTGAAGCTCGCGGCCGAGAGCCAGAACTACTGCGATCAGATCCTGGGCACCGTGCGGGCGGCGGGGATCCAGATCACCGAACTCTCGACGCATCTGCAGGGCCAGTTAGTCGCCAGCAACCCGGCATATGACACGCTGCTTGAGGGCTTCGCGCCGCCGGATCTCGATGCGGCGAGCCGCCAGCAATGGGCCGTGCAACAACTGCACTGGGCGGCCAAAGCCAGTCAGAATCTGGGCCTCACCGCGCACGCCACGTTTTCCGGCGCACTGGCGTGGCCGTACTTTTATCCCTGGCCGCAGCGGCCCGCAGGGCTGATCGACGAAACATTCAACGAACTCGCCCGCCGCTGGCTTCCGATTCTTGACGCCTTCGAGGAGGCAGGTGTCGATGCCTGCTTCGAACTGCATCCCGGCGAAGATCTGCACGACGGAGCGACCTTCGAACGATTTCTCGCGGCGGTGGACAATCATCCGCGCGCCAACATTCTCTACGACCCAAGCCACATGGTTCTGCAGCAGATGGACTATCTTGCTTTCCTCGATCTCTATCACGAGCGGGTGCGCGCCTTTCACGTGAAAGATGCCGAGTTCCGCCCCAACGGGCGCTCCGGCGTGTATGGCGGCTATCAGGACTGGATCGACCGCCCCGGCCGCTTCCGCTCGCTCGGCGATGGGCAGGTGGACTTCCACTCCATCTTCAGCAAGATGGCGCAGTACGACTATCCGGGCTGGGCGGTGCTGGAGTGGGAGTGCTGCATCAAGCATCCCGAAGCCGGCGCGGCCGAAGGCGCGCCGTTCATCCGCGACCGCATCATTCGGGTGACGGAGCGGGCCTTTGATGATTTCGCCGGCGGCGGCACCGATCACGAACGCAACCGCAAAATTCTGGGGCTGGCGTAGCGGCGATCACATGGAGATGCCGGCCGAGCGATAGATCTGTGTGATGTACTTCATATCGCGCAGACCTTCCTCGCCCGGCGTCTTCGGTTCCTGATTGGCCTGAACGCACTGTGAAAAATGATCCGCCTCGGCCGTGAACTGATACGGATCGCGCGCATCGGTTGGTTCATCGATCTTCGTGCCGGCATACTCCGCGCGCAGATGCAGTCCCTCGTAGTTGAATGCCGGATCTGCTTCGACCCAGCCCTTGGCGCCGTGCACGCGAAAAAAGCCGCTCATCTGGCCGCCATAGGTGGTGTTGCAACTGGCCACGATGCCTGACGGGAACTTCATCGTCCACGAGACGTTCTCTTCCACCTCGTTGAAGCGGCCATCGCGATCAATGACGGAGGAATACGCGGAGATATGCTCCGGCTCTTCGCCGGTAAGATACCGGCAAGCGTTGAGTGAATAGATACCGACGTCGAAGAGTGGACCTCCGCCCGCCATTTTCTTGCTGAGACGCCATTCGCCGGGATGAATATTAAAGCCGTAGGTGCTCTCGATGGCCTGAATCTTGGCCGATGGCGCCATCGCGCAGCAGCTGAATGGCGCGCAAATTCGTCGGTTCGAAGTGACAGCGATAGGCAATCATCAGCTTCACGTTGGCATTTTTGCAGGCTGCAATCATGGCTTCGCATTCAGCCACGCTCACGGCCATCGGCTTCTCGCATAAAACATGCTTTCCGGCTTTGGCTGCGCGGATCGTATACTCGGCGTGCATCGAGTTAGGCAGCGCCACATACACGGCGTCGATCGACTTGTTTTCTGCGATGGAATCGAAGTTGTCGTAGTTATAGATTGCGCTTTGCGGCACGCCATATTGCGCCGCGATCCGGTCGGCCTTGTCACGATGCCCGCTGACCAGGCCAGTGATCTTCGAGTGGGAACTGGCCTTGCACGCCGGGCATGAAGTGTCCCGCAATGCGCCCCAGTCCGATGACCGCATATCCAGTCCTCTTTTCGGGTGCCTGGGCGGTCAAATTGGGCATAATGTGCGCAGCCAGGCCGGCGGCGCCCAGCCTGGCAAAATCTCTGCGATTCAGCTTCATGAATTGGAGCCTCGTGCTCTCGATGATTGAAGCGTGCGCGAAGTTCAGGGAACGCGTCTGCACGCAGTCGATTCCACTATAAATCGATTTTGCAAAGTTTCGGCAAGACTTCCTCAATCTTCGGCGAACGAAATGGATGCCCTTATCGGCGGCGTGGGTGCGCTTTCTTTGTTACCGAGATCAATCTTCCGGTCACTGCGAACTTTCGATGTTCGACCGGCGATGAGAGCACGAGGCTCGTTACCGGAGTTCCGTAGGGCAGCAAGGCCTCAATCAGGGCTTCGAGATCGGCCATGCTGGTGGTAGTCACCTTGAGCAGGAAGTCGTCGCCGCCCGTGAGGTGGTGGCATTCGCGCACCTCTTCGAGCGTTTGCACATACTCGAGAAGGCGATGATAGTTCTGGCCTCCGCAACTCATGCGGATGAAGGCCATCACTTCGAGCCCGAGTGCCTCGCGATCGATCTCGACTGAATAGCCGTGTATGATGCCGACCTCTTCCATCTGCTTTAACCGTTCCGCGGTAGCCGTGGGCGACAGCCCGACGCGCCGGCCAAGTTCAGCCACGCTGAGGCGTGCATTTGCCTGCAATTCAGCCAGCATCTTTCGGCCGTACAAATCCATCAGTGCCGTTGAATCCATTGCCATAGGCGATCAGCATAGTCGAATCCTGCAGATAAATGTCAAATCTGCCGTGGGATGTATATGGATCGCAACGGCCGTGCGGCCTACGATCAGGAACATGGAATGTGTGGTTCTGGATGGCCAGCGTCTGACCCTGGCTGAAATTGAAGCGGTGTCTCTCAGGATGTGCCGTGTCGAAACTGCCCCGGCCGCGCAGACCCGCATGGCAGCAAGCCGGGCCACGATTGAAAAGATTCTTGCCGCCGGCCAAACCGTGTACGGCGTCAACACTGGCTTTGGCAAGCTCTCGGATGTGAGTATTCCGTCTGAAAAGCTTGCTCAGTTGCAGACCAACCTGGTGCGCAGCCATGCAGGCGGCGTGGGGCAACCGCTCTCCGAGGCGGAGTCGCGCGCCATGCTCCTGTTGCGTGCCAATGTACTGGCCAAGGGGTTCAGCGGCAACCGCCCGGCGCTGGTCGAGTTGCTGGTGGGCATGCTGAACGCCGGCGTCCATCCGGTGATCCCGGAAAAGGGCTCGGTCGGAGCCAGCGGCGATCTGGCTCCGCTCGCCCACCTGGCTCTGGTTGTCATCGGCGAGGGCGAGGCGATGTATCGCGGCCAGCGCATGTCCGGCGGCGACGCACTCCGGCTTGCTGCACTCACGGCCCTTCCGCTCGCTGCCAAGGAGGGACTGGCGCTGTTGAACGGCACCCAGGCCATGACCGCGGTGGGCGCCCTGGCGGTGGCGCGTGCGCGGCGAGTGACTCGGCTTGCCGATGTGGCCGGGGCCATGTCGCTCGATGCGCTGATGGGAACGCCGACTGCATTTGATTCCCGCATTCACGAGGCGAGGCCGCATGCAGGTCAAATTGCGACGGCGTCTCACCTGGTCGAGTTGCTTGAGGGTTCCGAGATTCGCGAGTCGCATCGCGAGCACTGTTCGCGCGTGCAGGACGCCTATTGCCTGCGCTGCATGCCGCAGGTGCACGGCGCTGTACGCGGCGTGCTGGCCCATGTGGCGGACGTACTTGAGACGGAAGCCGGGTCGGCCACTGACAACCCGCTGGTCTTCCCGACACCGGCTCATGACGGGCCGGACTGCGGAGCGGTTCTGTCGGGCGGCAACTTTCACGGCGCGCCACTGGCGTATGCGTTCGACTACGCGGCCATTGCCCTTACCGACCTCGCCGGCATCATCGAGCGGCGCATCGACCGGCTGCTCAATCCCGACATCAACGAAGGATTGCCGGCGTTTCTCTCGACCGATCCAGGGCTGTCCTCGGGTTTCATGATCGCCCAGATCGTGGCAGCGGCGCTTATCAATGAGTGCCAGGTTCTGGCGCATCCCGTCGTCTACCGGCAGCATTCCCACCGACGGCGGCAAGGAAGATCACGTATCGATGGGCATGACGGGCGCGCTCAAACTGCGTCAGATCGTCGAGAACGCCGAACGCATCGTGGCCATCGAATTGATGTGCGCGGCGCAGGCGCTCGAGTTCCGCAGGCCGCTGCGATCAAGCGCACACCTCGAACGCGTTCATGCTGCAGTGCGCTCCGTCGTCCCCCGGCTGGAGCAGGATCGTGTGCTTTCGACCGATATCGATGCACTGGCCACCGCGGTGCGCGCGGGCGCGTTCGACGCCTGGTGCAATGAAAGCGAGTGAACCCGGCGGTCATATCCACCCTTTCCGACCGGGTGCTCTCAGCGTCAGCATTTAGTATGAGAGACACTCGCGGGAGGCGAGACGCACGTGAAGCTCTTTCGTACCACTACCGGCCGTTTCGTTGAGCAGGATGGTCATTGCTATCGCATCGGCGCTCTGACGTGGGATGCCCTCATGGCGCACGAAGATCTGGAAGCCTGTCTGAGCGCTGTCGTTGACGGAGAAGCTCCGACACACGAGTTCCAGGCAGCGGAGTTGCTCCCCCCGATCGGGCAGCAGGAGGTGTGGGCGGCCGGCGTGACGTACTACCGCAGTCGAGGCGCGCGCATGGAGGAGTCGAAGGACGCAGGCGGCGGCGACTTCTACGATCGCGTATATTCGGCCGAACGGCCCGAACTCTTTTTCAAATCAACTGCGAGCCGTACCGTGGGCACAGGCGGCAAAGTCCGGATTCGCAAGGACGCTCGCTGGTCCGTTCCGGAGCCGGAGTTGACCCTGGTCATCAGCCCGCACGGCAAGATCATCGGCTACACCATCGGCAACGATATGAGCTCGCGCGACATCGAGGGTGAGAACCCGCTCTACCTGCCGCAGGCCAAGGTATACGACGGCAGTTGCGCGCTGGGTCCCGGTATCCTGGTCACGTCCAGTCCGTTGCCGCAATCGACCGAGATCCTGCTCGAGATCTTCCGCAAGGATCGCATCGAGTTCGCGGGATCCGTCGCGCTCTCGGAGATGAAGCGCGATCCGAAACAACTGGTCGAGTACCTGTTTCGCGACAATTCCTTCCCACAGGGATGCCTGCTGATGACGGGCACGGGGATTGTGCCGCCAAGTTCGTTCACGCTGGGCCCCGGCGACAAGATCCGCATTACGATCGAACCAATCGGCGTATTAGAAAACGTTGTCGCATAGGCGCTCAGCTCCGCAATCGAATTCCACTTGGGGCTCCGGCAGAGAACAATCCCGTCCACTTACTCATGTTCGGACAGGAACGCGTCGACCTCGGCACGGGTCGGCATCGAGGCCTGCGCGCCCCGCCGGGTGACCGAGATGGCCGCGGCTGCGGAAGCGAATCGCGCCGCCGCCCACGGATCTTTGCCCTCAAGCAGCGCCACGGCAAAAGCGCCGTTGAAGCAGTCGCCTGCGCCCACCGTGTCGATGGCGTCGACATGAAATGCCGGGACCCGATCAGCTCGCCCGCCGGAGACCGCGACATACGCTCCTTCGCCGCCTCGTTTGAGCACCACACCTCGCACGCCTTTGGCCAGCAGCGCGCGTGCGGCGCCCTCAGGTCCTGCAGCCTCTTTGAGATAATAGGCGGCTTCTGTCTCATTGGGAGTGAACCACGTCACCTGCGCCCAGATCGCGTCGGGCAGAGGCGCGGCGGGCGCGGGATCGAGCATGACCGGGACCCTGGCGTCCGCGCAGATCGCGAGTGTGTGGGCGACAGTCTCCATGGGCACCTCGAGCTGGCACAGGACCATGCCCGCAGAGCGGATCAATTCCGCGTGTTTGTTGATGAAATCTCCATCGACCCTACCGTTAGCGCCCGGGACCACGATGATGCTGTTTTCGCCGGAATCAGCGACCTGGATCTGGGCTACACCCGACGGGCCGGGAACAGGCGCCACTGCCTCCGTAACCACGCCTGCCTCTTTGAGATTGTCGAGCAGCGCCTGGCCAAAGACGTCCTCTCCAACCATTCCGGCCATGGCAACGGGGTAGCCGAGCCTACCTACGGCCACGGCCTGGTTGGCTCCCTTGCCGCCCGGCGTGGTTTCGAATCCGGCGCCGATCAGGGTTTCCCCCGCCAAGGCGATGCGTGGCGTTCGGGCTACCAGGTCAATGTTGATGCTGCCGACGACGACGATCGGTTTGAGAGCAGTTTTCATGGATTCTTCTTTATCAGTAAAGTGGCGCCAGGGCGACCGAGCCAAGGCCCAGCAGGAAGAACACGAACATGAGGAACAGGAGCATCTTCGCCGCACGCGGAGCGCCGGCAAATTCGTGCCACACAAACACGCCCCAGCAGGCGGAGATCATGGTTGCGCCCTGGCCGATGGAGTAGGAGACTGCCGGCCCGAC
This sequence comes from uncultured Acidobacteriaceae bacterium, assembly GCA_963737665.1. Taxonomy (GTDB): domain Bacteria; phylum Acidobacteriota; class Terriglobia; order Terriglobales; family Acidobacteriaceae; genus Telmatobacter. The sequence continues at coordinate 1,217,582 of CAVTTW010000002.1, read as the reverse complement.
AACATGCGCGCCCGAAGCGACGAAGTTGGCGACCGCGCCCGTGCACCAGATGGCTCCGCCCAGAATGCCGGCCAGATGCCAGCCCATCGGCGCCCTGGCGTAGTCGGCTCCATCCACGGGCGGTTTGCCGTCCAGTGGCCGCGCCATCAGCAGCAGGTTGGCGGGAACCGTTGATAGCAGCACACCGATGGCGAAAAAGAGGGCAATCGCATACGGCCCTGGTCCAGGTACGCCGGGCTGCCCTGGCGCTCCGCTCATGGCATGCGCAACCAGCGGGTAGAAGCTGCCCATCAGCACACCGGCGACAAGGCTGAGAACAATGCCGCGAGTTGTGGTAGCCCTGGCCTCCGCTTCGCGCTTGCGGTAGGCCGCGGCATCGAGGACGATCGCCACCGTGACCAGCGCGACCCCACCGAAGAGGAGCAGGGGATTGGCCGCGGGAGCGACGAGATAGCTCGATATAGCGCCCACGATCAGCGCCAGTCCGATCCCGACTGGAAACGCAACGGCCAGTCCGGCCACATCGATGGCCGCCACCAGCAACAGGTTTGCGACGTTGAAGACCACCCCGCCGCCTGCTGCCCACAGCATGGCATGCAGCGGAGTACCGGTGACGGCAGCGAGAAAAGGCTGCCCCGCATGTCCCATGCTGCCCGCCGTCAAACCCCACAGCACCGCCCCGGCAGCGAGCCCGATGGCGTAATCCCAGTAGAAGAGCTGGAAGCGGAAGCGCGGGCACAGCTTGAGTGTATTGGCCCACGAACCCCAGCACAGCATGCTCACGATCATCAGGAACAGTGCTGCTTGATACGTTTCAGGAAGAAACATTCCCGTTGCCCCCGGTCGAATTCAGGACGAACCACGAACCATAGCGCCTGGACCCCGTGCCAAGCAAATAGGCGTCAATCGCGCTCAGGCAGGCTTTGCAAGTCAATTCCCAATTGCTGGCACTTTTTGTAGAGGTGGCTGCGCTCCAGTCCCAGTGCCCGGGCTGTCTGCGTGATGTGCCGGTGGTTACGATCCAATTCGGCCAATACTGCGGCGCGCTCAAATGCCTGGACGCGCTGCGCCAGCGGACCAGAGCCAGCCGGTGGGCCGGATGTGCTTGTTAGTGTCTGCTCGCGGCGCGATCGCTGCAGTGAGGGCAAGGCGAGGCCTACAGCTTCGGCATCGATTTCGGTTCCCGCCAGCAGCAACAGCCGCTCCACCACGTTGCGCAATTCGCGAATGTTACCGGGCCACGTGTATTGCTTGAGCGCGTCGATGGCCTCATCGGTGAAGGGAACCGGCTTCCATCCATTCTGCGCACTTACCTGCCGGGCGAAGTGTTCGACCAGGACGGGCAAGTCTTCCTGGCGCTGGCGCAGCGGCGGCAGCTCTACGGGAAAAACCATAACGCGGTGGTAGAGATCGCGCCGGAAACCGCCTGATTCGACCAACTCGTCGAGATTGCGGTGGGTGGCCACCACCACGCGCACATCGACGGCTGTGGGTTTGTCTCCACCGATGCGTTCCACCTCGCCCTCTTCGAGCACCCGCAGCAACTTGGCCTGCATGGAGGCGGGCATGTCGCCGATCTCATCGAGGAACAGGGTGCCGCGATGCGCCTGTTCGAACTTGCCCGTGTGTCTCTGCGCCGCGCCCGTGAATGAGCCCTTCTCGTGGCCGAACAGCTCGCTTTCGATTAGCTCCGACGGCACCGCCGCGCAGTTCAGGGTGACGAACGGACCGGCAGCGCGATGGCTCTTTTCATGCAGGGTGCGGGCCACGAGTTCCTTGCCCGTGCCGGTCTCGCCGTAGATGCAGACGCGCGATTCGCTGGCCGCCACGCGCTCGATCTGCGCCATCACGCGGCGCATCTCCGCTCCGGTCCATACCAGGGTGTGCTTGCCGACCCGCGTGCGCAGGTCGCGGTTTTCCACTTCCAGCCTGGTGAGCTTGAGTGCATTCTCGAGGGTTACCAGCAGCTTTTCGGTGGAGAGCGGCTTCTCAAGAAAGTCGAGGGCGCCCAGCCGTGTCGCCCTCACCGCCATCTCGATGTGCGCCTGTCCGCTCATCATCACTACGGGCGCGGCGATGCCCGCAGCCTTCAGATCTTCGAGCAGCGCTAACCCGTCGCGGCGCGGCATCACCACATCGCTCAGAATCAGGTCGAAGGGCTGCGACGCGGCCAGTTCCAGCGCCCGCGCAGCGTTGTCGCACACCACGGCTTCATGGCCTGAAAGGCGAAAGGCGCGCGACAGCGAAGCCAGGGTGTTGGCTTCGTCGTCGACAATCAGGATCTTCGCCTTTGCGCTCATGCGTCCGCCCTCGGCAGGGTGATCACAAATGCCGCGCCGCCACCCGGCCGGCTCTTCACTGCAATCTTACCCGCATGGTCGGCGACCACCGATTGCACGATCGCGAGCCCCAGCCCCGTCCCATGTTGCTTGGTGGTGTAGTAGGGCGTGAACAGCCGCTCGCATTCCTCGGGCGTGAGGCCTTCGCCGGTATCTGCCACGCACAGCTCGATCTCATCGGCCAGCGGACGCGCCGAAAGCGTCAGCGTGCCGCCCTCGGGCATCGCATCCATCGCATTGAGCACAAGATTGGACAGCGCCCGATGCAACATCTCAGGATCGGCATTGAGCGGCATCGGTTCCGGGCTTATCTCGACCTTGCATTCAAGCTTATGTTGGGCGCCTTCTTCGTCGCCGTGGGTTGGGGCGCCGGCGGCCAGCCATGGGAAATGCAGGTGTGCCACGCGCCACACCGCATCCCCCGCATCGAAGCGCTCCAATTCGGGCTTAGGCATTTTGCTGAAGTCGCTGAAGCGCCCGATGATGGTTTTGAGATGCGCGATCTCCATCCCCAGCGTCTGCGTGCTCTCGCGAAACACCTCGTCAAACTCCGCTTCCGGAAGTTCTCGTGCACGCATCAAATTCTCCACCGTGAGTTGCAAGGGAAAGAGCGGATTCTTGAGCTCATGCGCAAGCCGGCGGGCCAGTTCGCGCCACGCGGCCACGCGCTCGGTCTGGATGAGCCGCTCGCGCTGGCTCGTCAACTGGCTGGTCATGTGATTGAAGCTCTGCGCCAGCACCCCTACTTCATCGCGCCCGCGCTCCGGAACCTGCACGTCCCACTCGCCGCCCGCCACTTGCTCGGCCGCGCGCGCCAGTTCCTCAATCGGACGCGAAACCCGGGCAGCGATCCACAGGCTGAACAGGATGGCAAGCGCAATTCCACCCGCTGCCACGCTGTATGCAATCGTACGGATGTGTTGCTGCGCTTCGACGATGCCCGCGCGCGATATGGCAACTGTGAGGACCGCAAGCACATCCCCGGCCTCGTTCGTAAGCGGGATCGCGGTCACGTTGACGGTATCTTCGCGCTGGGTGCTTACGTAGAGGATCCCGCTGCGCTGCTGGCCCGTCCTGCGGACAGCCTCGATGAGCGATTGGTACTGCGCCGCTCCGTCGACCTCACCTTCTGCGCCGATCAGATGCCGTGCATCGAATTGGGAACTTGACGCTGCACGGCTATCGGTGTCGGAATTGGAGATGGTCGTCGCCTTGGGGCTTGCATCACTGTAGAGGCCAACCTGAATCCCCGGCGCAACGGGCAGATCTTTGAGAAAACGCTGGTCCAGCCGCATGCCTCCTACCAGGTGCACCGCCGGTTCCGACCCCCGCACTGCGCGCACCGCAAACAATCCCAGTACAGTGCTGCCGTCGGGAAGGTCTTCCCGCTTGAGAAACGGGGCCTGGGCGGTCCTCGCGGCTAGCGGTTCCGCATAGCCAAATCGCGCCGCCCACTGCGCCGAACTGACCACGTTGCCATCCGGTCCCACAATCTCAAGGAAGTCCAGTTGCGCCTGCTGGGCCAGGGTTTGCGCCTCAGTGACATACGGAGCGGCATCGCCCGATTGCACAATCTCGAATGCCATGCTGCGGACTCGTTCGCTGTTGGAGAGGCGATCGACCGCGGCGGCCACCTCTGCCGAGCGATGCTCGAATTCGCGCTGAAACTGGTTGACGACCAGCGATGTTTCCTGCTGATCGCGCTGCTCGAAGACGTGTCGGATACGCACCAGTACGGTCCACGCTACCGCCATGACCGCCGCGGCTACGGTGAGGGAAAAGAGCAACAGAAGCTTTTGCCTCAGGCTCAAGGCGTGCCCTCCACGGAGGCATCGGCAAGGCCGGGTTCGCCGGCCGCGTCGAGCCGCAGATCGCGCACTCTTGCACCCACGGCGTATACCCGAGGCAGATACAGCAGCGGAATCAGCGTGTATCGATCCAGGAAGTCGCGTTCTGCGTTGAACAGCGATGCAGGGGAAGAATTGGGAAGCGCGCCGCTTTGACCATATCGCTGCAGGACTGACGTAAGGGCTGTCGCGGCATCGCGGGATGGGAGCTGGATGCTGCGCAGCGAAAGGTCCGCGTCCTGATTTGCGTTCGTGGTCTGCACAGTGAATCCAGCTTCGTTGAGATTGAGCGCGATGCGCTGCGCGGCCAGCTGCATGGTCGCGCCGCCTTCAAAAGAAAGAATGAGTTGACGGAGCGCGAGACCGCCGCGTAGTTCGCCGGCCTTCTTAAGATCGCGTTCGGTTGCAAACAGAAAAGAATAGCCGGTAGTGTCTGCAGGTAGAAGGCTGGCCGTGATCTCGCCTTGCTTCTGGAAGATCACATTGGACAATGCGCTGCGGTCAACCGCTTTGGCAATGGAGGCGCGCAGCATAGGATTCGCGAGCGCGCCACTGTCTTTGAGAGCCAGTGCCAACAGCGTAACCGGCGGCGAAGCGATGGTTGTGAGATGTTGCTGTTGTGCCTGCCGCATCAGTTCTGCCGGAACCTCAACCACGTCGGCACGGCCTACGCTCAGGTCCAGCCACTGGTCGTGGATGGAACGGTGCACGTGCACTTCAATGACATCGACAAACGGGCGCCCCGCCCAGCAGCTATCGTTGGCCGTGAGGGTAAGCACGCCGTTGGCGAATCCCGTCGGCTGGAATGGTCCGGTTCCGAGAAGTCCACCAGCCACGCTGTTTGATCCGCTGATCGAGATGCGGAAGTCATCGCCGGCTAGCAGGGCAGGCAACTCCGGCATGGGCACATCGTTGGTGAAGATCACCGAGGAGCCGAGCGCGCGAACCGCGGTCCAGGGGCAATTTGCGCTGCAGTTTGCCTGCAGGGAACTGACCACAGCGGCCGCGGTGAGTGCCGTGCCGTCGTTGAAGCGAACACCCGGCCGCAGCCAGAACTGCCAGCGATGCTGGTCGTTCTCCGCGGTCCAGCGCACGGCAAGAGCGGGACGCACAACGCCGCCCCCATTTGCACGCGTCAGTCCATCGAAGGCGAGGCGGCGCGCTACGCCGTTGGGACGCTGCCACGGATCGCCTTCAATCTCAACCCGTAATGTGCCGCCATAGTGGGGCCGCGTTCGAGCCATAGCTACGGTCGCGAGAGTCAACAGAACGCAGCTAATTGCAAAGCGCCGTAACACGGTCCACCTCGTAGTGATCCTGATCGTGACTCTGCCCGACGCGCACCACGGCGAAGACATTCTTGCCATCCGGCGCCGTCCAAAGTGCTGTGATCGTGCCGCCCACGGTAAGAGGCGGGCCGGCAGGAACAGCTTCCAGGACCGGCAGTTCATAGGCCCGCAGGCTGTCGCTGGCCGCAGCGCCCGATCCGGAAACAAGCACCTGCCACCCATCCCCACATCCTGACGGAAGTACCGCGAAGTCACTGCCCCAGTCCCGTGTGCCGCTCACCGGCTTCAGCGCGCCACTCTCCGCCAGCTGCACCTTGCCATCCAGTCCATTCAGAAGCAGTGCCTGTGACCCGGGGCGGGGAAGTACTGCGGCGGAGTAAAACGGCGGCAGGTCCACTCCCAGGCTGGGCGCCACTACTCCCGTGAAGTAATCGCGGCCCGCATTGTAAAAAGCCTTCATCGCAGAGAACCGGTAGTCGCTCGCGGCAACTCCCACGCGCCTGCGCTGGTGACGATGCGGCGATGGGCCACGGGTCGTCGCTCTCCCCGCAGTGAATCGATGACATGTCAACGGGTGCGAAGGGACCCCTGCATGCGGATCCATTGACCCGGGCGATGAAGCCCTGCGCCGCTCTCGTCGGGCAGGATGACCGCCCGCGGATCGCGTGACAGTGCTCGCGTCGTGCTAACCGCCGTGCGATTCACCTCTCGCCAGCCCTGTCCTTCGTGGCTATAGACGACAATCTCCTCAGGAGTAACTGCGACCAGCGTGTCCGGTCCTTCCAGTGCGGCCAGAATCGGCTGATTGGCAGTGAAGATCGTCTGGCTGCGCAGTGTGATTCCCCCTTTTGCGAACGGGCTGCTGCTTGCCCCCAGACCGGCCGTGACCATCACCACGCGCGTCTGGTTTCCCTCAACGACCTCGGCGACCCACAACCCGTTGTGCTCGCTCTGGCTTAGTGTCACGCGAATCGTGTTGGCGCTGTCGCCGCCCGACATCGCAATGCCACGCGCTTTCAGATCCTGTTCCAGAACGGCGCGAATCAGGGGGACGTCCGCAGCCTGAATCGTGGAGAGGTTACGCACCGTGAGCGCTGCCTGGCCAGGTCCCAGAATGCCCGCAATCTGTTCGGCAAGAGCCGCGGCGGGTTGGTCCCAGGGGCCGGGAACGGGCGCAGCTGCGAGTGGGAACGCCATCAACAAGGCCCACATCAGGGCGCTTCCACATCCCGCCGCCGCCCGGATCAGCCTGATAGCCATGCGTGGTTTTGTCATCGTCTCGTTTTCGCGGATTATACCGTTTGTCCGAACACAACGCTGTCCTGCCCCCAAGGACCGCAGTCATGGCCATGCCCGCGCAGCCGAATGGGCAGCACGAGCATTGCCGTTCCTGCCCATATTGCCGTTCAATGTCCGGCCTTGGGAGCAGGCTCGTCCTGGCTGTCCATCTCCTGCTTGATCACGGGACTGGCCGCCATGCTCTTGAATACATCGTTGGCGAAGAAGAATTTGCCGTCCGACGGAACCATCACCACCTGGATCTTGTCCGACAGCCGTTCCGCGATGATCTTGTTGATCAGCAGTGGAGACTTGTTCAGCAGTTCCGCCTCACTGGTCATGCGCTCGGCGTTGGCCGTGGCCATGAGCTTGATTCGGCTCGCCTCGGCCTCGGCCAGCAGGTTGCGCCGCTCCAGTTCCGCCTTGCTGTCGATGACCTTGGCCTGGGCATCGGCCTCCGCGTTCTGGATGGTCGCCTCCTTGCGCGCCTCCGCTTCCAGCTTGCTCTGTTCGATCTGCTTTTGCTTGAGGGGCAAAGTGTACTGCATGGCGTCCGCCTCGCCCTTGGCCTCGACGACCCGCGACTGCGCCTCGCCCTCAGCCTGCTTTACCTTTTGCACCGCCTCGGCCGCCGCCTGCAACTCGGCGATCTTGACCTGCTTTTGCTGAATATCGGTGGCCACGCCCATCTGGTCGTCTTCCTGCTCTTTCAGCAGCAGGCCTTCGAGTCCCTTGGCATATTCCTCCGGTAGTTGAATATCGGCCAGCATGACCTCTTCTACCATGATGCCGTCTGCGCCCAGCTTGCGGGTGATGATGCCAGCCGCCCGGTTGCGTACCTCTTCGCGCTTGGTCGAGAAGATCTCCCGCACCGTGTACTGCGGCGCCAGTTCGCGCCATGCGCTGGCCACTACGGGCGGCACAATCTCCTTATCCGCCGGCTGCGGCAGGTGCGCCTGCACGCTGGCCAGCTTGCCGGGATCGAGCCGGTAGCGGACCGTGACCGCCAGGCCGATGTTCAGGCCCTCGCGCGACTGGACGTTCAGCGCGCCTTTCTGCGTGGGATTCTTGATGCCGCCATCGACAACTCCAGCGGTGAAGACATGATCCCGCAAGTCGAAGATCTGCACCGAATCGATCAGCGGCGTGACGACATGCAGTCCTGGGTAAAGCGTCCCGGGCAGCGTGCCGCTCACCTGGCTGATGCGTACCGCGCCCATGCCGCTCGGCACGACTACGATGCTGGCCGCGATCAGCAAAGGCAGACATGCAACCAGCGCCAGCGCGAGCGGACCCCGCCATGGGATCTCCCACGGCTCAATCGGTATTTCCTCCATCCCCGCGCTGCGGCGCGCACGAAGTATCCGGCCTGTGATGTAAATCAGTGGAATCGCCAAAGCGGCAGCCAGCAACAGCACTCCCGCTACGGTCAGTAACAGCTTCAGTGCGAGCATTTCCCGTCTCCTTCATGATTCTTGCGGTGGTTTTGGCGCTCCGTGCGTTCACTGGGCTTCGGCCATGGAGCCAGCAACAGCCGGACCAGTCCTCCAAACGTCAATTCTTCGAGCAGCAGTCCCGCCACTACGGGAAGAAGGACCGCTCCAAGACCATTCGCTGCTTCGTCAATCAGAGTCATTGCGGTTCTCCTTTACCGGGTGCCCATCGAGGCCACGTTTGTTGCATTACTTGTCTGCACAGCCGCAGACGTTGCAGGGGAAGGAACCGCAAGCGTGGAGGCCGGCTCAGTCGTGGCGTTCGCAAGTTGCGCGGCCCGGTTCTCGTCCGTGCTCGTACCCGGCTTGACGTCGTTGCCAAACAACTGCGCCGTCTCCTCGTTGCGCTGGCCCACAAGCCGCACCGTGTCGCCCACAGCCACCAGAGCATAAAACTCTTCGAGATCCCTCCGCGCCATGCGAATGCATCCATGCGAAGCCGCTTTGCCGATTGACCTGGGCTCGTTGGTTCCGTGGATTCCATAGCCCGATTTGCTCAATCCCATCCAGCGCGTTCCCACCGGATTGCCCGGCCCCGGAAGGACTGTCTTGCCATCGTGGTGATACACCGGGTTGGCGACGCGCCTTTCGATGGTGAAGATGCCTTCGGGGCTGGGCGTTGAGGGCTTGCCGACCGCGACAACATAGATCTTCCTGACCTGCCCGTTCTCAATCAGGGCAAGTTTGCGATCTTCCAGGCTGACGATAATCTCGCGCTGCACAGGGACGGTCGGAATCGCCGTAACCGTCTGCGCTGCCCCGGTGGAGAGGACCGTCGGCTGCTGCGCCGAAAGCTGGTTCGTGAAGATGACTGCCGCCAAAACTGAAGCCAGACTGCTGAGGTTCCTTCCCCTCATTGCATCCCCCTTGCGTTTCCGCCTGCGCGATGGAGAATGCAACCCCGCAGCCAATCGTTCGCGAATGAAAAGAATGGGGTTAAAGGGAGCTGGCAGAGAGACGCACGTGTCACCGCGCACACGCCGTGTCAAGGGCGACACGGAATCAGTTGTGGCGCGGCCCGGGATTGGCGCGCCGTTGTGCCTGCGCCCGCCATGCTCTTCGACACAAGCTAACAGGGGCGGAAATCTTCCCCCGGGAGGCTAGTATGGTTCGTGGAGCTTGTGGGCTCTTCGCGCGTCGCCGGGCCCATTCCAATCTAAGGAGCGCGCCGCCGTGTTCATGGAACAACGCCCGATCCGGTATTCAACCTTTTCGCAACCGTGGACACGCGCGTCGGCCGTCCCGAACCTCATAGCGAAGAGGCTCGCCGCATTGGCAAAAATCCATGCATCGGTTCTGTTCGTGGGCGTTGTTGCGATAATCTCGATGTCGATGCAGCCCACCCGCGCACAAACCGCGACCCAAACGGTGGCGCCACGCCCCTGGGACCAGAATCCCGATGGAATGCGCATCTTTATCTGGGCCGGTCTCAAATCTCACCAGCCCGGCCAGCACGACTATCCGCAATTCCTCGCCGACTGGAGCAAAATTCTCACCGAGCATGGCGCGGTTGTCGACGGAGCGCTGCATGCACCGCGCGCCGCGGACCTGGAGCACACCGACGTGGTCATCCTCTACAAGGGCGATGCCGCTTACCTGACGCGATGAGGAGAGAGCGGCTCTCGAGGCTTACATCAAGCGCGGCGGCGGACTGGTCAGCATTCACGATTCGCTGTGCGGACCCGATCCTGCCTACTTTGCCACCCTGGTCGGCGGCGCAAAGAAGCACGGCGAGGTGAACTACACATTGGGCGCGCCGATTCCTTACACGGTCGTCGATGCCGCCAACCCCATCATGCAAGGGATGTCGAATATCACCATCTATGACGAGGCCTTCTACAACATGACGTGGGCGCACGATCCGGGCATCCATGTACTTGCCACTGCGGTGATTCCCGGCACCCCCAGCGCGGGCAGCCATAAGGGTGAAGTCGTTCCCCAGATCTGGACTTTCGAACACACCCTGCCGGGCGGTGCACCGGCCCGCGCTTTTGTCTGGATGCAGGGCCACGAGTACGCCAACTTCGCCAATTACCAGATTCAGCAGATGCTTTTGCGCGGCATCGCGTGGGCGGCTAAGAAGCCGGTCGATACGCTGGTCGACTACGTTCCACCGCAGCCGCTTCATCCGGGCGCAGCGAAGTAAACAACGTATCTCCGACAGGCTCTTCGGCCACGGACGGAGGACCTACTTCGCCGTCCAGCCGCCATCGATCAGAATATCGGTTCCCGTGATGAATCCTGCGGCCTCCGAGCACAGATAGCAAGCCAGCGCGCCGATCTCCTCAACCCTGCCCCAGCGCCCCACCGGGAGGCTGGACAGAAACTGCGCATTGGCTTCGGGATTGTTTATCAGCGCGGCGTTCATGTCGGTCGCAATCGGCCCTGGGCTGATGCCGTTGACGGTAATGCCCTCACCAGCCAGTTCCAGCGCCAGGGCCCGCGTCAGCCCGAGCAGTGCGGCTTTTGCCGAGGAATAAGCGGTGCGGCCAGGCAGCGAAATATGGCTCATGATGGAACTCATGTTCAGGATGCGTCCGTAGCCGGTCCCCCTCATGCCCGGAACAAATGCCCGGCACATCAGGAAGGTCGAGATCAGGCTCGCGTCGAGGACACTGCGAAACTCCGCAAGCGTAAAATCCACCAGGTTTTTGCGAATGTTGATGCCCGCGCTGTTGATGAGAATCTGAGCAGGTCCGAAGCGCTTCGTGACCGCTTCAGCCAGGGAGGCCACTTCCTCTTCCCGGGTGACATCGGCTGCGAAGAGGTCCGCTGTTCCACCAGTTTGCGGCGATAGCATCGCGCACCGCTTCGAGTCGCGTGCGATCGCGCGCCACAAGGGCAATGTTCGCTCCCGCTTCTGCCAGGGCCTTCGCCATTGCTTCGCCGAGCCCGCGATTACCGCCCGTGATCACTGCGGTCCGTCCGGTCAACTGAATATCCACGTATGCATCTCCTGTCCGACAGAATGATTTCGAATCGGAAGTTTTGCCGGTTGTCGATCTCAGGGAGCAAGACGGTCAGGGCTCATCGCCCCCGCCTTTTTCAGTTCCAGTTCCTGTTTGCGTCGCTCCGAATCCGGATCGAGATAAAGCCAACTGAGCCCGGACACCGTCGCCGCCGCCACCATCGTATCGATGAGAACGTTCCAGTTGCCGCCGGTTCGCTGCAGGATAACGCCGCCCACTACGGGAGCGACAAAGCCGGCGAAGTTGCCCACCATGTTCATCGTGGCCGCCAGGGTTGCCGTGTAAGAGCCGCCCATCTCGATGCATGCTTCCCACGAGATCGGCAGGGTCAGGTCGCTGGTCAGGCTGGCCAGGCCCATGGCCACCATTGCAGGGCCGACGGCACGGATGTGGGGGAACGTAAACAGCAGGATTGCCGTGGCCAGAAAGCCGCACAGGGCGATGGCCCGCCGCGGTATCTTTGCAGGCGCAAGCCCGGTGGCGAGCGAACCGAAGCCGCCAAACAACAAGGGGAGAACCGAGAGGGCCGCCGCGCTCGCCGGTGACTGTCCGCGCCCTTCGCGCAGATACGTGGGCAGCCATGTGATGTAGAAGCACCACACATACGAGAAGCAGAAGTACTGAAGGCACAGCACCAGCACTTGACGCGTGACCAGCAACGATGTCCAGTGGAGCTGTTCTCCTCTCGGCTTAGTGAGGACGCGTGATTGCTCCACCAATACGAGTTCCGCGGCATTGACCGCCGGATGTTTGGCCGGATCATCGCGAAACCAGAACAGGAAGATGGCGCACCACGCGAAGCCCAGCGCGGCAAAGCCCACGAATGCCCATCTCCATCCGAACCAGGTGATGCACAACAGGGCCAGGGGAGGCGTCACCGCGCCGCCCCAGCGGGTGAACGCCCACATGACCGATTGCGCGGTTACACGCTCCTGCGCGGGCAGCCAAGCGCTCAGCATCCGCGTCAGGTTAGGAAAGCATCCGGCCTCGCCGGCTCCGAATAGAAAACGGATCACGTACAACGAAGTCACGTTCCATGCCGCTCCTGTGAGGGCGGTGCATAGCGACCATGCCAGCACGATCTGGGTCAGTACGCGCTTGACGCCCGAGGCGGTCTCCCAGCACTCCCATAGGAACTTCAAAGAGCGCGTACGACAGCGCGAAGGCTCCGAAGATCAGGCCCATCTGCGCCTTCGGTATATGCAGGTCGCGCGCGATGGGTCCGGCCGCAACCGAGATCGCGACCCTCTGCACATACGAGAGGACGGCGAGGCCAATGGCCAGCACCACCATGCTGTAGCGAACACGGCTGGGTCTCATCGCGGCAGACTCCAGGCATAGAGGCTGTCTCCGGCTCCGAACACAATGTATTGCCTTCCATCCAGCAGATAACTAATCACGCCGCCGGATTCGTTGGCGGTCAGTTCGTCATGCCACAGGATCTGCCCTTTATCGGCGCTATAGATGATGATGTTTTTCTGGTCATCGCCGGTGATCACCAGATTGCTTGCAGTCGTGAGGATACTCGGGCCAAGCGTGGTCGGCGCATTGTTCAGGTTGGGATAAGCGTGCTTCCACGCGGCATCGCCCGTAAGCGGATCGATCGCCTGGAGAACACGCTGGGCGCGGCCGATGCCGACGCCGGTGCCGCCATAACCGGAAGGCTGCGCACTGTCATCGGTCAGATAGTAGATCGCTTTCCCTTCGACTGAATTGACATAAACAAGGCCCGTCTTCGGATTGTAAGCCGGAGCCTGCCAGTTGGTCGCATTCACGATATTGATCGAACCGCCTACGGTGGGGTCTTTATCGGGGATGGGAATCGGTTCTCCCTGCGGCGAAAGACCGGACGAATAATCGAGCGGCACATAGGGTTTGACGACGAGAGATTTTCCCGTAACGCGATCGAGTGTCACGAAGAAACCATTGCGCGCCGCCTGGGCCAATAGTTTGCGCGGCTTGCCATCTATCATGCGGTCAAACAGAATGGGAGCGGTTGTATTGTCGAAGTCGTGAGTATCATGCGGCGAAACCTGAAAGTACCACTTCAACTTTCCGGTGTCCGCATCCAGGGCGACGATCGCCTCAGTCCATAGATTGGCCCCGGGGCGCCCCTGCCCGGCGAAGACGGGATTGGTGTTTCCCGTCGGCCAGTAGAGCAGGTTGAGTTCGGGATCATAGGTGCCCGGCATCCACGTCATGCCGCCGCCGTGGTCCGATGCGGCTTCATTGGGCCATGTCTTGAGGGCCGGGTCGCCTTTGCGCGGCGTCGACCACCACGTCCATTGCAGGTCGCCGGTTGCCGGGTCAAATGCGTCGAGGAACCCCGGCATGTCCATCGCATCGCCGCCCACGCCGACGATGACATGATTCCTGACCACGAGCGGCGCCGAAGTCGAGAAGTACTGCTTGCGCGCGTCCGCGTAGTTCTTCTTCCACAGTTCTCTGCCCGTGTTAGCATCCAATGCAACCAGCCAGTTATCGGGAGTGAGGAAAAAGATGGTCGTCTTCCAAATCCCCACGCCGCGCTGACCGACGAGATGGCCGCCGTGATCGATCCAGTCATAGTGCCACACCTCCTTCCCGGTGCGAGCGTCAATGGCAAAGACGTGATCGGGAATTGTAATGTAGAGAATTCCGTTTACCAGCAGGGGCGTGCACTTGATGACCGGCACTGGTGCGCCGCGCTGCGCTCCCACTCCCGCAATCTGGTAGACCCATTGCCGGGAAAGCTGGTTCACATTGGAGGGATTGATCTGGGTGAGTGTGCTGTACCGCTCGCCAGTGTAGTCGCCATTAAAAGTGGGCCAGCTCGCGACAGGCGTTGCGCCGAGAATGTTTGGGTCGGCGGAAACGGACAACGCGATCTGCGCCGACGCGACAGTGACTGCGCCTGCGACAGCCGCGGTGAGCGCTGCGATGAGCCGTCTCATTGAAAAGAGTCCCAAATCATCTCGCTGTGGTGGCGGTCACTTCAACGTATTGAGGTAAGCAGTCACGTTATGCATATCATCATTGCTCAATGTCATGATCATTTGCTGGTGTGCGGCGAGAGGGTCCGTCATGTCCACCTCAACACCTTGACCGCGATCGATCCCTTGGGTCCGCCCGGCCCGATCTTCGAGCGTAATACGAAAGTCGCTGATCTGCGTAACCCGCCCGGTAATGGCGCTCCCGTTCGGCATTTTGACAGTTGCAGTGACGGCCAGCGCGGAAGCTCCTGAACCGCCAAGATCGCCCGGCCATATCCACTCTCTTTGCAGTTGGTCTGCGGATCGGTAGTGAGCGCCGATATGTACGAACGTCTCTGCGCTATGGCACGACATGCAATGCGCAATGACATAGGCGTGGCCCCTGGCCGCATTGCCAACGAGGACGTTCAGCACCTGATACGTCCCGCGATTCGCGACCTCCTCGACCTGGAGATGCATGAACTCCGACACGTCCCTTAGCTGCTCATCAGACATGGTGGCAAACGCAGGCATCCCCTTGTCGGGGCGTCCCTTTTTCAGGAAAGACACCAGGTGTTCGCCGTGGTCGTCGCCGAGCACTTCGTCAGACGTGATGAGGCTGGGGCCGGTTGCGCCGCGCGCCTGCGGACCGTGGCAGAATGCGCAATTCTGCTGAAAGAGAGGCGCTCCACGAGCTGCGGCAGCCTTGTCCGGCTCCGGGCCCAGGCCGAGAAACATTCGCGTGGCCTCGGCTTTCTGGTCCGGCGTCATGGTCTGGTGGACAGGCTTCTGACTCGCCTGCTGGTCGCCCGTCCGCGCTTCCTGGCAGATCGCGATTCCGGCCAGAAGTGCGAAACCCGCCACGCCCAATGAAAGGAAAACCAACCGCACCAATCATTCCTCTCTCGAAACGACTTTGATCTCAAATACGTCGACTTGACCGACATTGGAGAATTCAATCGAAACGCCGCGCGACCAATCGGCCTCGCTGAAGACCCCGAGTAGCTTTCCGGTAAAGATCGAACGAACGCGGTACTTTCCTGGCGGGATCAGTGGCAATTGAATCGTCGCAGATGACGCGGCCGATTTGTTGCGAAACAGAACCATGATTCCGTCGCCGCTGCGCGCCAGGCGTGCGAAACCATCCCATTTGTCTGAGGATGTCTGCAGCCAACTGCCCAGAGGGAAAAAGCTCTCACTAATTGCCGTTGTCCTTCTCAACTGTTTGAACGAGCCAATCTTGTCGTGGTACCACTGGCGATCGCTGACGCTGAGTTTGCGCAAGTCACCCAGCAGCAGAGGAGCAGATCCCAATGCCGTGGCGAAGCTTTCCTGAATGGTTGGCAACTCCGCATGGATATTGCCGATGAGCATGCTTTCCACCGGCATCGATGCCGCCCGCTGGTAAAGCAACTGTCTTGCCTGGATCGGACCGGCAGAATCGGGCCGCGTGTCATCAACGTTGCTCATCCAGTCGAGATCGCCGGCCGCCAGCAGGCCGGCGTCGATAACGTGTTTCTGTCCCCAGAGCTCAAAGGTAAGATCGAGCAGAACATCGGGATGCCTGCTGTACACCTTGCCGGTGACATAGGCGATACCCTCGTAGATCATGTTGAGAGATTCAGCCCAACTGCCGTGATCGTGCCCTTTTGCCCAGCAGCCAGGCGCCTCTCCGTAGGCATTGAAGATTGTGGTGAGATCGAGCTTTACATACGCGAGCCGGAACCTGGAGATGGCGTCATTGATGCGATCGGCTGCGGCATCACGAAACGCAGTGGCAAGACACATGACCACCTTGGACCCCGCCATCGTGCCGGTGACTTTCAGGTTTCCCTCCTGATCCCGCGATGCCCATTCCGGATGATTGCGATAGTCCGCTGTCGTCATGCCAATCGCCGCCATCGGTATCCACAACCCGAGACGCATGCCTCGGGCCTCAACCGCACTGAGAATCGGCTCCAGTCCGCCGGGGAAAGCCGCCAGATTTACGGCGTTGTCGCCGTACTCCTGCTGCCATCCATCGTCGATGGTAAAGATGTCCATGCCCATAGCCCCGGCCGCGTCGATGAGTTCAAGCGCGATTGCCTGGTTGATGCCGCGCTCAAACGGTTCCCATGTGTTGTAGATCCATGGTGGCCCTTGCTCATTGACCCGCCGCATCAGCACCTTCGACGTATACGACGGCAATACCCAGCGAGGGTCGTGGTAGTTATCGCCGTTGCGAAAGGTCACAAGCGAGACGGCAGCGGTTTTGAATTCCTGCCCGCCCGTAAGAGTACGCTCGAAGGGCATGAGGTCGGTGTCGTAGAGAACACCAATGCGCACGCGCTCTGGATCGTCCCAGCCGCCGATCTCAGTTCGCTTCATATAGCCCGGCACTTCGCTGAGGATGGCCACGCCCTGCGCCGCTGCGGCTGTTTGATATCAGCAGGCCCGCATCCTCGGACCGGCCGGTGTAGAAGATCTCACGCGGGATCGAGCCGTACTGAGCGTTCAGCACGATTTCGTCTTCAGGGCCGAGCGAGATACCCAGTGCTTCGATCTTCAGATGCGTGAATCGGAGCAGTCTGTCACCCACATTACGAAGCACCAGGTGCTTGCGGATCGCCGGGTGACCGTCATAGCAGTTGTAGACGGCCGATACTTCGAGGCCAAGTTCCTTGTGGCGCAGATGGACGGCGAGAGATCTGCCGCGTGTTATCGATAATTGGTCCGCGCCTGACAGGTCGAAACGCAGCGTCAGTCCCCCGATAAATGTGGCCGTTGCAGGAGAACGAAAACTCTTCAGCCATATCCGTGCGAAGTTTTCCCGACACGATCAGGTCATGTTCGGGCTGCCAGGTCGGAAAAGCCACTTGTGAACAAGCCTGCACCAGGCTTGAACGTGATGATTCTCTCGATATGGTCGTTGCCGATAGTCCAACTCTGGCCTTCCGCGATCGGACTTGCCGGCGCCTGTGCTCGTGCCGGGTTTCCGATGAAGCCGGCAAGAGGGAAGCCTGCCGTGATGACGCACGCATTGTGAAGGAGTGTTCTGCGGCTGAAGGCATTCCTTTCCCGACTTTCCATTTGGACCGTATGACCTCGGTTCTGTGCACTCAACGAAGCAAGCTTGAACAGTGGAGACCGGCGGGCTCTCGTCTGTCAACCAGCCACGCTCGTCGGAGCGGCAACCCGGTCAGGCCAGACACCTATTGTGAGTATGAGAGCAATCGGAAGAAATCTGAACTTCGAGACTGCTGCCATGTATGCGCTGGGTCATGTCGCGGGCTATAAAAATCCGATGAAGCGTCCGGCTGCGACGACTCCGGTCCATAGCAGGAGGGAGATCAACCCCGAAAGCCTTGCTGCCGCAGGTATCTCGTTGGTCTGATGCCATGCCGGCACCTTGCGATTGACCGCCCAATGGAAGACCAAAGCGTTGATCCCGGCAAGCAGGATGAGGAGCATCTTCAGCCGGAATGCAGGATTGCGATACACGTGGACCGCCTCGGAAGAAAACAGCATCGCTCCTGTAATCACCTGCACTGCAAATCCGGCCCAGGCCCAGGGCAGCACGCGCGCGGCCACCTCCGACACTCGCGCCCGCGGCATCGCCCATCCCAGCAGGCGCAGATCGAATGCGCCGATGCATGCCACCAGCACGATCATGCCCAGCAGGTGCGCAATCTCGATCACAGGAAACAGCCATAGCGACTGGCGCACGTTTGCGCCTACTGACGATTGCTCAAGCCACTGGCAAAACGCGGGCATGTCGATCGCGGCTATGGCCTGCCCTCCAAAGATTGCCCGTTGGGCAGCCAGATGCGGCCCAGGGAGAGATAGGGCGAACCGTCCTTGGCACGAAAGCCCTGTACCGTGACATGGTCTCCGCGCTTCACCGTGGTCTCAGTCCACCCGCCGTACCTGGTCAGCATGCCCAGGCTTCCCAGTTCGAGCTTCCAATTGGCGACCTTCCCGTTTTCGTCCTTCAGGTCGGCATAGATGAAGGCGTGGGGATTGATCCAATCAATTCCCGTGACGGTGCCCTCCATCTTTACGGTGTGGGTGGTGTCGAATGCTGCAAGGCCATGGTGGGCGCGGACAAAGGGCGCAATCAGCAAGATTGCCGACAGGATCACAAGGAAGCGAAGCCGGGGGTATGTAAATGCCGTGGATGAACGTCGACCCAGGGACTGCTGATCCGACATAATCCGACTCCTTGAGGGCATCACGGGGATGATCTCGAAATGATACGGCACGAGCGCGAGAAGAGGCTCTTCGCGAGCAGTGTTGTGCCGGTGGGCGAGGCCTCGGGCCGTCCGGAGGAACGACCGCCCGTCGTGCGATGGACTCACCGATCGTGGAGCCGGGTCAGAGTCACCGCATAGGCCGACATTATTTGGACGACTTCAGAGCCTCCGTCAGGGCGGGAACCACCTCGAACAGATCGCCGACGATGCCGTAGTCGGCCACTTCGAAGATCGGCGCTTCCGGATCCTTGTTGATGGCCACGATGCACTGCGAGCCCTTCATGCCGACCAGGTGCTGGATGGCTCCGGAGATGCCGACGGCAAGGTACAGCTTGGGCGAGACGGTCTGGCCGGAGCTGCCAACCTGGCGCTCCATGGGGAGCCAGCCGTTGTCGCAGATGGGCCGCGAGGCGGCCAGTTCCGCGCCGAGGGCGGCGGCGAGTTCCTGCACGATGGGGAGATTGTCGGCCTCCTTGATGCCGCGGCCGACGCTGACGATGAGCGGGGCCGAGCCGAGATCGACCGTCTGCGCCGATCCGCGAAACGGCTCACCCGGCCGGGTGCGGATCTGCGATTCCTCGATGGTGGGAGTGAAGGTGGCGATTTCTGTCTCTTCGACCGCGGCGGAATCTGCCTTGAAGGCTCCGGCCTGGACGGAGATCAAACACGGACCGTCGCCCTGGTGGCGATAGTTACCGGTCAACCGGCCCTGCATGAGCTGACGGGTAAAGACCGGACCGTCGGCGATCTCAACCACGTCGCTGATCAATACCTGGCCGAGGCGGGCGGCCAGCGACGGGGCGTAATCGCGCACCTGATATGTATGCGGAAATACCACGTACGCAGGCTTTTCCTGCTCGATGAGCTGGTGCAAGGCGATGGTGTAGGCATCGGGAGTGTAGCGTGCCAGCAGGGGATGGCTGACCCCAATCACCTTGTCGATGCCCTTGGTTGCGGCTTCGGCGACCAGGGTTTCCACGTTCGCCCCGAGCACTGCGACGGAAAGGGGCTGTCGATCCTGAATGAAAAGGCGCCTGCCTGCGGCGAGAGCTTCCCAACTGATGCGGCCGACCCGGCCGTCCCGCTCCTCAAGAACAACAAGAATTCCGCTCATAGGACGCGCACCTCGAACTTCAGTTTTTCGACCAGGGCTGTGGCGGCTTCCTTGGCCGTTCCGGGCAATATCTGGGTGGAGCGCTGCTTTTGTGGCAGGGCTATCGATTCGAGGACCGCCGTCGGTGCGCCGTCGACCTTGAGATCGGCGGTCGTGACGCGGCGCATCTCCTTGGTCTTGGCCCGCTTGATGCCCATGAGCGTGGCATAGCGGAGCTTGTTGCCGCCGGACTGGATGGTGAGAACGGCGGGCAACGGCAGCTCGATGGTTTGGAACCATCCGTTCTTCGAGTTCGCGCTTGACAGTCAGGCCGGCCTCGGTCTTCTCGACATGCAGGATCAGCGACGCGTGAGGCAGGCCGAGAACCTCGGCCAGGATGACGCCGGTTTGACCGAGGCCAAGGTCGTCCGATTGAAGGCCGGTCAGCACCAGGTCGGGCGATTCGGGCTTGATGGCTTCGGCGAGCAGCCGGGCAACGCCGAGAGCGTCGCGTTGGGCGAGGTCGTCCGCTTCAATGTAGATGGCGCGGTCGGCTCCCTTGGCGAGGGCTTCGCGGATGGTGGTGCCGACGCGCTCAGGTCCGGCGGAAAGTACGACGACCTCGCCGCCGTGCTTCTCTTTGAGTTGGAGCGCCTCTTCGAGGGCGTATGCATCGGATTCGTTGAGCGCGAATTGGAGGTCGGACTCTTCGATCCACTTTCCCGCGGCGTCGATGCGCACCTGGGCGTCGCGCTCGGGAACTTGCTTGATGGCTACGATAATCTTCATGCGGTCAGGTCTCGTGTAATTTCGGTTACGTTTCGTATTGTTGGTTCCGGGGGCTGATGCGGTCAAATGTCGACGGCCGATGACACGCCTCCGGTCAGTGAGATGCAATGACGCTTGCACAGGCATGCTGGGTCGCGACGGCAGCATACGGTATTCACATAGGAGAGGAATTTGCTCTCGACTGGCGCGGCTGGGTGCGGCGGCTGAGCGGCGTTGAGGTGGGATGGACGGCGTTCTGGGTGGGCAACGGACTGGCCGTTGCATTTGGCGCATTCTGCGCAGCGATGGCCGCGGGGATGCCGGTGATTGGCCTGGCATATCCCGCCCTCATGGTGGTCAATGCAACGTTCTTTCATCTGGCCCCCTACGTGTGGACGCGGGGTAAGTTTTCGCCGGGGTTGATCACAGGGATCACGCTGTTTTACCCGGCTGCTTTCTGGTGCTACTGGTCCGCGTGGCGCGAAGGCGTCCTCAGCGCGGCGACCGCCGCCGAATCAATGCTGCTCGGGACTGTAATCATGCTGGCAACCTTCGCGGTTATCAAATGGACCAGCGGACGGCCAGCGGTACATTAGTTGGCGGCGGAAGCTATTCCGTCGGGCAGGGAACGTGCGATCAGTTGCGCAATATCTATCACTTGCGGCTGGTTAGATGACGACTGTGCCCCAGCGCCTACGGCGTCGCGGAACATGGTGTTGCAGAATGGGCAGGCGGTGCCCACCGTGGTCGCTCCGGTAGCGACCAGTTCCTGGGCGCGCGCGTGGCTGACGCGCTCGCCGGTTTCTTCGCCGAGGAAAGCCAGGCCGCCGCCGGCTCCGCAACAGAAGCTGCGCTCGTGATTGCGCGGGGCTTCCACGAGCTGGCCCGAGAGCTGGACGAGCTGGCGCGGCTGCTCGTAGACGTTGCGGTAGCGGCCGAGGTAACAGGGATCGTGAAACACGATCTTTTCCTGGTTCTGCTGCTGGGGAAGCTTGTCGGCGTAGCGCGCCAGGAATTCGCTGTGGTGTTCGATGGCCGGAGGCGTGCCGTATGCCTTCCAGTCTTCCTGGATGGTGCGGACGCAGTGCGGACAGATGGAGACGATCTTCTTGACCTTGTTCTGCGCGAGGGCTTCGAGATTCGCTTCGGCCAGTTGCTGGAAGACGAGGTCGTTGCCGAGGCGGCGGACGGGGTCGCCGGTGCACTTCTCTTTTTGCAGGACGCCGTAGCTGGCGCCGAGGTAGTTCATCACGCGGGCGAAGGCGGAGACGATCTCGCGGCCCTTGGGGTCGTAGCCGCCCATGCAGCCCAGCCAAAGGCAATACTCCTGGGTGCCGTCGAAGAGCGGGAAGCTGCTGCTTCTGGATGAACTTGTCCCGGTCGAGAGCACTGATGCCGAGAGCGTTGGTGCCGCGCTCCAGCTGGTTGAAGAGCTTGGCTCCGTATTCGTCTTCCCAGGCGCCGGTATTGACGGCGCCGCGGCGAAGACCGATGAGGATCGGCAGATGCTCGATGCCGACGGGGCACTGGAATTCGCAGGCGCCGCAGGTGGTGCATTGGAAGACGGCTTCCTGGGAGTTGTACTTGCCGAGGAGCGGCTCTTCGGCTGCGCGGCCCGATGTCGTTGAGGTAGGCGCGGACGCCGAGGATGATTTCCTTGGGGTTGAGAAGCTTGCCGGTGTTGGTGGCGGGGCAGTGCTCGGTGCAGCGGCCGCATTCGACGCAGGAGTAGGCCTGCAGGCTGACGAGTTGGGTAAGATCCTGACCGGCGACGAGACCGAAGTCTTCATCATTGGCCAGCGGCGGGATGGCGCTGAAGCTGCCGCGGGACAGAAATACAGTCGCCGGGCTCAGCACCAGGTGCAGGTGCTTGGTGTGCGGAATCAGTGGCAGGAAGACCAGCAGCGTCAGGGTGTGCGCCCACCAGAGAATGCGGGCCGCGACAGTAGTGTCGGTTGTGAAGAACGCTGCCAGGTAGGTTGCCATCAGGAGGAAGATCAGCCAGGCGATTACGCCCGATTCGTAGGAGGCCTTCTCACCGAGCCAACGCGGGCGTACGAAAAAGCGACGAACAAACAGGCCCAGAATGCTGACTCCGCAGGCGACGGCGAAAGCCGCGGCGAAGTAGAAGTAGAAGCGTCCGATGAGGCTCGTCGGGGAAAGAAAACCGATACCGAGCCCGACCGCTGCATGATTCAGGGTGACCAGGGCGAATGCCAGAAATCCCCAGAAGACGAAGGCGTGGGCCAGGCCGGGAAGTGGCCGTTGCTGAATCACCTTGGACTGGCAGAGGACCTCGGAGAAGAAGTCCCAGGTGCGGCGGCCCATGTGTCCCAGGTGAAAGCCAGGGTCTTTTTTGGACTCGAGGATCTTGTCGAGAATGGGGCCAAAACGGCGCCAGAAGAGCAGGCCGGAAATGATCGCCAGGGCGGCGAAGATGAGTTTCTCCACGAGGGAGAAGTGTTGCGGCTCTGCCAGAGTCAAAGGGAACGAAATCATCGTCAAACCACCCCAACAATACACGATCAGGGGTAAATACGTCGTGCGCCGCGGAGGATCGCAAAGGTGGAGACACAGTGGTTTCGAGGTTCCCGGCATCGCGATAGATTGCTATCTTCTGTTCCCAAAATGCCGCTCCTTAGCTACCCTCAGGAGGACATCTTAAAGTCGAAGCGCGGCGAGGAGTCGGTGGGCATGGCACAGGAGAAGGGAAAGTCGGATGAGGCTGAGGTGCTCTCAATCGACGGACGCGAGGTGCGGGTTTCGCACCCCGACAAGCTTTATTTCGCGAAGCAGGTCAAGGTGACCAAGCTTGAACTGGTCAGGTATTACCTTTCCGTCGCTCCGGGAGCGCTGGCGGGGATTGCGGACCGTCCGATCGTGCTCAAGCGCTTCGTGAACGGCGCGGAGCAGGAGGCTTTCTACCAGAAGCGCGCCCCCTCGGACCGGCCCTCGTGGCTGAGAACGGTGACGCTGTCGTTCCCATCGGGGCGGACCGCCGAGGAAGTGGTGGTGGACGATGCGGCGGGGCTGGCGTGGATCGTGAACCTGGGCTGCCTGGAACTGCACCCCCACCCGGTGCGATCGGGCGATCTGGACCATCCCGATGAGATGCGGGTCGATCTCGATCCCGGGCCGGGGGTGAGTTGGGCGGATGTGCGGCGCGTCGCGGCAGAGGTCAAGTCGGTGCTGGAGGAGGCCGGGCTGCGCGGGTGGCCCAAGACGAGCGGTTCGCGGGGGATGCACATCAATGTGCGGATTCATCCCCGGTGGACATTTGATCAGGTGCGGCGAGCGGCGCTTGCGCTGTCGCGGGCGGTGGAGCGGCGAGTTCCCGAACTGGCTACGTCGAAGTGGTGGAAGGAGGAGCGGCACGGCGTCTTTCTCGATTACAACCAGAATGCCAAGGACAGGACGACGGCTTCGGCCTATTCGGTGCGGCCGTTGCCGGATGCCCGGGTGTCGGCTCCGCTGCAGTGGGAAGAGGTCGCCGACTGTGATCCGGCGGACTTTACCGTGTTCACGATGCCGGCACGGTTTGCTGCGATCGGCGATCCCCACGCGGGGATGAATGCCGCAGCGGGGTCGCTGGAGGGGCTGCTCGAACTGGCGGCCAGGGACGAAGCCGAGGGGCTGGGCGATGCACCTTGGCCGCCACACTTCCGCAAGATGGAGGGCGAAGGACCGCGCGTGGCTCCGTCCAAGGCGAGAACGGCGGGGGCCAAGCCGGCCAAGCCGAAGTCGCGAGAGAAGATGCCGCTGATCACGGTGGCGAATTCGGCGCGCAAGGACGCGGCACTCGCCGGGCTGGAGCGCTGGAAGGCACGGCATCCCGAAGCCGCGGCTCTGCTGGCCGTGGACGATGTTCTGGTGGACGCGATGCGGGGGCGATTTTCGACCTGGACCCGGATTCGGATCAATCTGCGCCATATTCCCGAAGATGATGCGGCCGGCGCAGGAGACGCCCGATCCGGATGAGGCGCCGCCCTCGCGCTCTGGGGATGAGGGAAGCGCTCGAAAGAAGAGGGAAAAGACGAGCTAGCGCCATTCGCATGCAGGTTTCGTGACGGAGAAGTAAAGCCCGGGGCCTGATCCAGGTTTCAATCAGAATAGAAAGTGCAGGGGCGTTATCGGCGCTGCTATCGAATTTTGATTATTGGGCGTGAACTTCGTTAACCGGTGCTGGGAAGGACATTGTGCGTTTCGGGAGTTCGAGCAGGTTCTTGACCAGCGCAGAAAGCCGGGCAAAGTCGCCTTCCAGCTTCAAAGCCAGCGATCGCTCATCCCCGAAGCCTTCCTTCTGTTTGGCAAGAAAGAGTACGTTCGTCAATGCCTGGAGAGGGTTATTGATCTCATGGGCAAGATCGTTGGCCATCGCCGCCGCCGCAGTCGCGCGGGCCTGGGATAAAAGCGTTCGCTGCTGTCGCTGTTGCCGAATTCCCATCGCAGCAAAGTTTGCGAGAATCTGCATCAGGTGCAGGTCTTCGCTGTCAAAGGCTTCTTTGCGGCTGTGGGAGATGATAAAGATCGTTCCCCGCATCTCTTCCACCTCCCATGGCAGCAGGATTCCGTCGGTAACGAGGGCGGCTTTGATTCCCAGAATGTCAAAAAAACGCTCATTGACTCTGAACAATTGGGGCGAACCACGCTCCAGGCATACGGTGCAGGCGCTTGGAGACTTGGGCAGGGAAGCGTCCAGAAACGCGCTGTATTCCCCCGCCGTAGCAATCCACTTGTAGTATTGCTGGTCGGTTTTGTCGTCTCGTTCGATGCTGATGCCCGCGCTGTCTGCGCCGCAGAGCCGGACGGCGGCGTTCACCAGCTCCTGCAAAATAGTCTCCGGCCGCTCCACGAAGGCAATCGCCAGCCTGTGCAACCCTTCCATTTGCATCGCGCCGTTGCGCGAGTGCAGCCGTCTCTGTGCGATGGCGGTTTCGTCGCTGAGGTCCACGACCTCTAGCCCAACCGCTTCCAGTTCTGCCGTCGATTTTTCCATGGTAAGTGCAGTTTACGCTCCTGCACGCACCCTGACCTAGCCCGCGGACGGTGCTCGATCGGGCATATCCTGTGCTATTGCTGAGCCTTATGTGGGTCTAAAAAGCACGGGAAGAGGTCGCATAAGCCTCTCACCCAACCGGTTCATCCGCGCTTGGGCCGAAGATCGCGGGAACCTTTATTTCGTTGAGTCGCAGGTATACGGTGAGTTGACCACGATGGTGTGCAAGATGCGTGAACGTGTCCGCTATCTGCTGATGACGCGGCCCGCTGTTCAAAGTCTGCCCATGCATCTTGAAACTCCATACGACATCGAGCGAGTCTTCGGTCGCATCCGAGAGCGCTGCCCTGGCTTTGTGCGCCGAATCGTCCGCCAATTTGAGGAGAGCTTCGCTCGATTCTGAACCTTTGGTCTGGAAGTTCGCAGTCGCCGCTTTATCACCAAGGTTCAATTCGCGGGTTGAGAGCATCATCGCAATCCACGCCGGCATCTGTGCCACGAGCGCTGCCAGGTATCCCATCGGCATGGAGCGTTCATGCGGTTTCCAGTCGTTGCGCCCTTCCGGCACGCGTTCCAATACTTTGCGGCTGGCCTCGGCCTCCCGTTCGAGCTGGTCGAGAAAAAACTTCGTCATCTGCATATCCGCCTCCGGTTCATCTCATGTTCCTTGATGCCCGACACCGGAGGCGGGGCTGCTTTGGACAATCGACGCAGCAAGTTCTGCAGCAATCGCTCCGTTTTCCCGGCGCTCGATCAGGCGGGATCTTTCAACTCGCTCGCCGGCGCGCCAAAGGGGCCGCAGCGGCCACGCATAGTGTGGCGAAATTTCTCCCGCTCCTCGGGAGTCAGGGCTTCCCAGCGCTCCGCCATGGCGCGACGGCGTCTTGCACGCCCCGGTCCCCCGTGGCCGCCAAAGCCGCCGAAGAGCAGACGGCAAAGCACCAGCAGTCCGAGTGCCTGCCAGAACGTGATCAGGCGCCATCCGAAGAGCATCGGCAGCAGCCAGTTCCACAGGTGCATGACCACTTCGCCGCAAATGGTCACGAATACCACCAGCGCGATGGGCGCCAGAATAAAGAGCCACCATTTCTTTCTCATTTTTTGTTCCTCACTTCCTCAAAATCTCATCGTGAATGTTCTGCAACCGCTCGCGGAGATGAAGCACCGCATAGCGTTTGCGCGCGAGCAGGGTGTTGACGTTTACGCCGCTTTCGACGGAAAGCTCTTTGAAACTGCGCCCATCCAGTTCGTGGGCGATGAAGACGTCGCGCTGCTCGGCGGGCAGTTCGGCGAGCGCAATCTCAAGCTGTTCAAGAAGCAGCTTGCGGAGGTACTGCGCGTCGGGGCCGCCGTCGGGCGAGGGCAGGAGATCTTCGAAGTCGAGCAGCTCGCCGTCTTCCTCGTCGAGGGCCGCGTCGCTGAAGTTATCCGGCTTCTTTTTCCGGAACAGGTCGGTGATGCGGTTGCGCGCCACCCGGAAGAGCCACCCGGTCACATAGTCGATGGGCATAAGCAGCCGATGGGCCTGGACCAGTTCATAGAAGACCTCCTGCACGAGGTCCTCGACGTCGGATTCGTTGGGTACGCGCTTGCGGATGAAGTTCCGCAGCCGGCCGCGTTCGGCAGTGATGACTTCGGCGATCTGACGGTCCTGCTCGATCATCGAAACCATACCCGGCGCTCCATCCATCCACTCATGCAGACGAACGGAGATGGGAAATATTGTACGGGCTTGAGGTTTTTGGACGCCGGTTCCCCGAGGCGGGCATCGCGGTAGCCCGCGAAGTACGGAGGGGTGCAGCTGCCGGTGATTCACTTGAGGGTGCAGTTCAAATGCGCCGAACAACAGCGAGGGGGCACGCTCGGAGTTCGTTCGGCGCATTGATTTACTTAGCCGCGTGATTACCGGGGGGTTTCGAGAACCGTAGCCATTGTCTTCACCATTGTTCCGTTGGCGTCGTCGTCTTTGAGAGCCCAGACGTAGGCGCCTCCGAGGCCGCCTGGAACCTTGGCATCGATATACAGCATTTTTAAGAGCGCCGTGCCTGGATCGTCATATGTGTAGAAGGTTCCGGAGGCCGGATCGTACAACGTGACGGCGATCCTCTGCGGATCGAAGGAGCGGGTGTAGCCGTTGGCAGTGAGGTTGGCCAGGGTGGCGTAAGTCGCGGTTCCAGCGGTCAGAAGCAGATCGCATCCAGCGGTGTTGCCGCTCGTGTCGGGACAAAGTTGCGTGCCATTGGCCAGAAGGACGGGCGAGGGTTCACTGGCGTTCTGGTACAGTCCGTGGTTCACGTTGGAAACTCCAGTCCATCCGGCACCATACAAGGGCACACCCATGGTGTACTTTTTGGGCGGTACGCCGGCCTTGAGATAGGCATCCACCGTCGCGTTAATGTCGAGATCCTGGCCGTACAAGGGGTCTTGCCGGTCATCGAAGAGGGGGGACGCGTGGTTGGTTTGCGTCAGCCAGGAACCGGCATAGTTGTAGCCGTCGACGGTAATGAAGTCGACCTGTTCCGCGGCATGCTTCAGATCGATATTGACGTAGTTTTGCGCGCCGGCAGGACCATCGAAC
Source organism: uncultured Acidobacteriaceae bacterium (assembly GCA_963737665.1). GTDB lineage: Bacteria > Acidobacteriota > Terriglobia > Terriglobales > Acidobacteriaceae > Telmatobacter. The sequence goes on along the minus strand of CAVTTW010000002.1, from coordinate 1,189,749 downwards.
GACATCACGTATTGCCTCCCGGTGGTCTGGCTCAGCACATTGAGCTGACGGCGGAACTCTGCGAGGAGGGCAGTAAAATTCTGCGTGTCAGAGGCCGTGGGAAACTCCCAATCGATGTTGAAGCCGTCGAAGAGGCCGGGCGCGGTGATGCCCGGAGCGATGTTTCCCTCGACAAACATGTTGATGCACGAAGCGGCGAGCGCCTGGCGGCCTGACGCCGTGGCGGCTGCGACGGAGAAGGCAGCGGTGTTGGCTCCCGATGCTCCACCAATCGACATCAGGACCCTGAGAGCGGGATGGAGTTGCTTGAGCTGCTGAATGGCGGCGAAGTTTCCGTAGAGCGGGGCGGTATAGGCTGCGCCGCTGACACTGGGCAGGTAAGGTGTCTGGTAGTCAGCCCAGGCGTCGGCGATGGCGCAGGCGGGCGCCGGGGTGGTGGTGACATTCGCAAAGGCGTACATCAGATGCGTGAGCTTGTCGGCGGTGCCATTTTGTTGCAGGTTGGCAATGTTGTATCCGGCATAGTAAATGCTCCATTCCTCAAAGTAGCCTCCAAGGATTTTTCCCTGGGCAGGTTTCTGTGCGGAGGCGGAACAAGCGGCTGCGAGCAGCAGCAAGACGATGGCTGAGGTGGTCTGGAGAGTCTTCAATAGCAAGTATCTCGACATGTAATAGCGCTCCTGGATTGGGGATTGACGGGAACCGGCAAAGTGTAGGGCGGGAGAGCGGACGGATGCAATGGGAATCTTTGGGCCCGTGGTCAAGATTGGGGAGCTTGATGCCATGCTGACCGACTAGCGCACGGCCCCCTTGACGTCGTGCACCGATTCGAAATATAGTTCAAAATGAATTATGCATAGTGAAGTATACCCATGGATCGAAAACCAACCCCGGTAGCCGTTGAGATGGTAGCCATGGCGGACCAGATAAGGGCACTTTGCTCCGTCGTTACCAAGCTCGCCCGGGCAGATCTCGAATCGCACCTGAAAACCCATGACTCCGGCATTAGTTCGATTGAGCATGGAGTTCTGCGTCATCTGTCACATGGGGTCACCTCGATGGCCGAGATCAGCCGCCTGATGGGGGTTGCGCCTTCCACCCTGGTGTATGTCGTGGACGGCCTGGCCGAGAGGGAACTTGTGAAGCGCGGCAAGGACCCGAAAGACCGACGCCGCGAGCCGCTTCTGCTGGAGAAGAAGGGCGCTGATCTGTTTGCCAGGTCTCCGAAGATGGATTCCGGCAGCACCCTGGTCAGAAGCCTCATGAGCATGACCGAACCCCGGCGCCACGAACTGATCGCGCTTCTGAACGAGTTTGTGAAGGGACTGACTGGTTCCGAGCGGCTATACCTCCGCTCGGAATCGGAAGAGGCCGGGGCCGGGTCGCCGAGGCCACGCGATGAACGAGCTGCACTCACCGGAAAAGGGAGGAGACGAAGCCATGACTAAAGCGCAATGGGTGCTGATGACCACGTTGGCGGCAAGCTTCTATAGTGTTGGAACCATCTGGATGACGCAATTTGGCTGGCGGCTCTGGCCGTATGTGGCCCCCGGCGACTTCGGCGCGTATCACGGAGCCTGGTGGGCGATGATCAAGCCGGTGATCTTTCCCGTCGCGGCAGTTGCGTTTTTCGGATCCATCGCGCTGATCTGGTGGCGGCCCGCGGGAGTTACCGCCGCCCCGGTTTGGCTGAACATCGGTCTGCAGGTATTGACCTACGCGCTAACCGCCGCGTTTTGGGGACGCTGGCAGGCGCAAACCCATTTCGCAAAGCTGCCCGACGGGGCGCTCGACCCAATGTATCTGCGCTCGATGAGCACACACTGGATTCGTGCCGCCCTTATCACCCTCAGCGGGCTGGTTGTCTTCTGGATGGTCGTTCAAGACTTGTCGAGCAAAACACAAAGAGTGCAGTAAAAGGAGCGTTGTGCGCGCGGTGACGGTTCGAGGATTTCGACGCAATGGCCGGGGCACGCCGATACTCGCAGACTTTAGTCCGCCGCTGTTCCCGACCACAGCCGTCGACTAACGGATCTTGATTAGCGGCCGGAGCTGAAGACCGATTGGAGCTCTTCGGGGGGGACCACTTCGAGCTGGGCGTAGGTGCATTGCGACGGCGTCTTGTCGGTGCGCCAGCGGCGGAAGTGGGCCATGTGGCGGAAGCGATTGGCCTGCATGTGTTCGTAAGCAACTTCGACGACCAGTTCGGGGCGCAGCGGTTCCCAGGACAGATCTTTGCCCTGGCTCCAGCGGCTCTGCGCGCCGGGCATGCGCTGCGGAGCGCCGCCATCGGTCCCTTCTCCGGCCCAGTTCTTCCAGGGATGATGGGCGAGGGCATTTTCGCGTAGGGGAGCGAGGAATTCGAGCAGTTCGCGGCGCTTGTCCTTGGTGAAGCTGGAGCAGACACCGACGTGCTGCAGGGCGCGCGCCTCATCGTAGAGGCCGAGGAGCAGGGAGCCGATCTCCTTGCCTTCAGCTTCCTTGTACCAGCGAAAGCCGGCGACCACGCAGTCGCAGTCGCGCTCGTGCTTCACCTTGAGCATGACGCGCTTGTCGGGCTGATAGGCTCCCGCTGGCCGGCTTGGCGATGACACCGTCGAGGCCTGCGCCTTCGAAGCGGCTGAACCAGTCGACCGCGGTGGCACGATCGCGGGTGGCCGGCGTGATGTGGACGGGCGGCGCGGCGCTGGCCAGCAGCGATTCCATTTGCTGCGCGGCGTTCCGCGAAGGGTTCACGAGTGAGGTCGCGGTCATCGGCACTCAGCAGATCAAAGAAGACGACGGACGCGGGAGTTTCGCTGGCGAGGAGCTTGACGCGCGAGGCGGCCGGGTGAATGCGGAGTTGTAGCGCGTCGAAGTCGAGGCGGCCCTGGCGCGCGATCACGAGTTCGCCATCGAGGATGCAGCGCGTCGGCAGTTGCGCGCGCAGGGGATCGACCATTTCAGGGAAGTAGCGGTTGAGGGATTTGGTGTCCCGGCTCTGGATGAGGACCTCGTCGCCGTCACGGAAGACGAGGATGCGGAAGCCGTCCCACTTGGGTTCGAAGATCCAGTCGCCCGAGGCGGGAACTGCGTCAACGCGCTTGGCGAGCATGGGGAGGATGGGCGGAGCGAGGGGAAGATTCATTGGCGCCTTTGAGTTTCGCGGTCGTTGAGAAGGATAGAGGATGCGGGCGGCGAGATTCAAATGGACCGGTTCAGGTCCGCTGAGCAGCGTGGCAGGCCTGTTTTCAAATCGGGACCCAGTGGCCGGCGGAGGGAGATGCTGCGCGTGGAATAGAATCCGGAGATGGCTGTTTCGATGGGTTGCGGTCGGAGCGGCTGCATCCCATCGAGGTAGTAGAGCCGCTTGAGGATGGCTATGAATACGGATGATTTGAACCTGCGCCTTGGTATTCCGGGCGTTGCCCGCGTTGAAGATGGCAACGGCGGATTACCGCGTGTGAGTGTCACCACCGCTTTGTGTTCAGCGGAGATTTACCTGTATGGCGCGCAGGTGACGTCGTGGCGGCCCGTGGGTAGCGAGGAGGTCATCTTCCTGAGCGAGAAGTCGCACTGGGAGCAGGGGCGCGCAATCCGGGGTGGAATTCCGGTATGTTTTCCGTGGTTTCGAGACAAGGCCGATGACGCGAAGGCGCCGAAGCATGGATTTGTGCGCACCCGCGAGTGGCGGCTCGAAGGAATTGCGGCCCATGGCGATGGATCGGTCGCTATCGTCTGCGCAACCGACAGCGATGAATCGACACGGCAATGGTGGCCGCATGCGTTTCGCCTGGTGAACCGCATTACCGTAGGCAAAACTCTGCGGCTGGATTTGACGGTGACAAATACGTCAAACGCGCCGTTTCAATTTGAAGAGGCGTTGCATACATATTTCCATGTCGGCGCCGTCGAAGGAGTACGGGTACGCGGACTCGATGGTGCTTTGTATCTTGATAACACAGACGGAAACCGGCAAAAGACGCAGCTGGGCGACCTGGTGATCTCCGGGCCGACGGACAACGCGTATATCGGCACCGAGGACGATGTGGAGATCCTGGATCCGGTGCTGGAACGCGGCCTGCGCACGGAAAAGCAAAACTCAAAGACCACTGTGGCGTGGAATCCCTGGGCGCAGGGAGCCGCGTCGCTCTCTGATCTTGGCGGCGAAGAATGGCATCGCATGATGTGTGTCGAGGCGAGCAATATTCTCAGCGAGGCGGTCTCGTTGGCCCCGGGGGAAGAGCACACTATGAGCGCTACAATCAAGCTGTTTGAAGCATAGATTACCCTGCAAACCAAACTGGAAAGAGTTGAGGAGGCAATGTGCGATCCCTTGTGATCTTGATGATTGAGTCGGAACAGCCGGAGGGCTTGTCGGCCCGAAAGCTGGTGGTTGAGACGGAAAAGCATAACGTACTTACTTCGTACAATGCCCAGAATGGAATCAGGCTGCTTAAACGGTTTCCCAACGTTGACGCGGTGCTGGTCCATTCCGCGCTGTTGGAAGAAAACCCCGACTTTCTCTCCGAAGTGAAGTCGCATGCAAACAATGTGCCGATTATTCTTGCCAGTCCACTCGCGAACGTTCATAGTCCAGAGGCGGATTACGTAATCGACAGCTTTCGGCCGCAGGACCTGCTGAAGCTGTTGAATGAAGATTTTGCCGGGGAACAGCGGAATTAGCGGCCGCCGCAACGAGCCGTGATTTAACCGGCTTCGTGCGGATGCTCCCGCCGCGATAACATCGAGGATGCAGGCATAGCGAGGGGGAGACGGCCATCAGGATCGCGAGCTGGAATGTGAACTCGATTCGTGCGCGGCTGGGTCATGTTACGACATGGATTCGGAACCGCGAACCGGATGTTCTTCTGTTGCAGGAGCTGAAAGGCGAGGTATTTCCTGCAGAGGTCTTCAAAGAGCAGGGCTACGAGAGTGTAGCCGTAACGCAGAAATCCTACAACGGGGTTGCGGTTCTGTCGCGCCTTCCCATCGAGACAATAAACTCGACGCTGGCCGGCGATGACCGGGACAGTCATGCGCGGTTTCTCGAGACAATGATCGATGGGATGCGCATTGTGAACATCTATCTGCCCAACGGGAATCCTGTAGGGACGGACAAGTTCACTTACAAGCTGGCTTGGATGGACCGTCTCGCGGATCAGATGATTCGCTGGCTCAAGGATGGCGTGCCGACGGTGGTGGGCGGGGACTTCAATGTGATTCCTGAAGACATCGATTGCCACAAGCCCGCCTCGTGGATTCATGATGCGTTATTTCAGCCCGAGCCGAGAGCACGCTACCGGGATCTGCTCGAACGAGGATACGTGGACGCGTTTCGGTCCCTGCATCCTGGAGAAGCTGGATGCTTCACGTTCTGGGACTACTTCAGGCTGGCCTTTGAACACAACCGCGGCATTCGCATCGATCACTTCCTGGTATCGCCGTCAGCGGCGGGGCGCGTGGTGGGCTGCGAGATTGATAAGGGGCCGCGGGCCCAGGAGAAGCCCTCCGACCACACCCCGATTGTGCTGGAGTTGCGGTAAGGCTACGCGGAAGAGTCATCGAGTTTGTGGGTGTATCGGCGCTAAACACACCTGGCATGCACGACAAAGGCGTCGCCAATTCGGAGTACGCCGGGCGGCGCATAACCGGAGACGGGTGTGTTGAAAGAAAGGGCTTGCCGGGATGGTTTTCCCGGCAAGCCCGCGGTGCGACGAGGGAAGTAGATTTTTCGAGTGAATCTAATCCATGGTCTTACTCTAAATAGGCCGTAGTTATAGTTATGAATGGTTATGTAATGTATATATCGGCATATAACTCAAAGAGGGATGACCTGTAGATAGAAAGTAGCGCTGTGCACCCGCGACCCGCTGGTTGCGAACAGGGTGATAGGAACAGTCTGTGCGGCAGCGGTGGTTGTGGCGTTGAAGGTAAGAGTGACAGCTCCGCTGGTCAGGGTTTGCTGACTCAGCGACGCACTCACTCCCGCGGGCATCCCTTCCGCCTTGAGGCTGACGGGGCCGAAACCGAACGAGTTCACCCGCACGGTAGCAACCGCCTTCCCGGAGGCCATCTTGTAGGTTCCGCTATCCAGGTTTATGGCGAAGTCAGCAAAGGAGGGTTTCGGAGCCGAGCAGGCTGCGACCGGCGATGCGGCTGGGACTTGCCAGGCGGAGGTGTAATCCGTTTGCACGGCGCTCTGCCAGGCGGAGAGACCGACGACGTGTCCGTTCACGATCTTGAATGAACTGGAGGTTGTCGGGTCATACCAGGTGTTGTTGCTGGAGTTGAGGGTGGAGGCGAACTGAGTCCAGTCGTTCCCTCCCAGATAGGTGCCGAAGACAAGCTGTCCGGACTTGGCGTTCTCAAAGGTGTTGCCGGACAACACCGTGCCGGTTGTGAACAGATCATTCCACTGGCCGGTTAGCCAGTCCTCGATGAAGATCCCCCCGGCCGTACCTCCGATGAAGATTTCAGCTTCCATACTGTTGGTGCCGGAGTTGTCGTAGAAGGTGTTGTTCTTGACGGTGAGGTCGCGCGTCGTGAGTATGTTCAGACCCTGTGCGCTGGAGCAAAGGGTACTGTTCTCGACCGTGATGGGGCCGGGATTTCTCTCAACCTGAAGGGCGGCTTTGACGTTTCCCGAGAGGGTGGCGTTGCTTACGGTGATGTTCTGGTTGTCGGTATCGAACCAGAGTCCCTGCGCCTGGTTGTTGTAGGAGAATTGATTCGTAACGCTGGTGCTGCGCATCTGGAACAGTTTGAACCCGCCCGAGGCCCAGTCATACAGCGCCGCCTGCGCACCGCGCCAGTTGTTGTAGTCACTCTCGTTGAAGTTGAAGACTGCATGCTGGTCGCGGGTGGCCTGAAATCCCACGCCGCCGTTGTAACTTGCCGACCGAGTTCTGCATGGTGACATATTGCGAGGAGAAGATGCCCAGGCCTCCCCAGTTATTCCAGAGTGCCTGGATGGAATCGACGAGGACGTTATAGCTGCTGGTGACCGATGCTCCGCTGGTGTTGATGCAGTTGGCGGCATGTTCGAAGGCCAGGCCGCGGAGAACCACGTTGCTGCGCCCGTATACGCTCAGGGTCTGGGATCGAACCGCGGCTTCGACGGTAGCCGTCCACATGTCGACGCCCGCGGGGGGATCGACATGGAGCACATGGTAAGTGTTGTTGACGAAGAACGTGCCGGGCCGCAGGTCGCCATAGGAGGTGACCTGGGTGAGGGGAGTTCCGTTCACGAAGATCATCTCCGCTCGCAGAGCGATGGGAGCGAACGTGGTCGGCCACCCGGAAGGGATTGAGCAGGCCTCGGTGTCGTAGGTCCAGCCATGGTTATAGATCGACCCGGACTGGCTCCAGCCGGTAAGCACATTCGAGCCGGCGATTACGGCGGTTCCGGTCACGGCTGCCTGCAGCGTGAGGGTGGCGCTGGTGGCCTTGTAGTTGCCGATGCTGACCGACTCGCGATAAACGCCGGGGTTTACGATGACTTTGACGCCGACGCCTTGCTGATTGAAGAGATTAGCCTTGTTGACCGCTGCCTGCACGGTCTTGAAGGGTGAGGATAGCGCGCCCGAATTTGCGTCGGAACCAACGTGAGCGTCTACGTAAAGGTAGGTGCTTTGGTTCTCGATAACATTTGCCTGGGCGCTCGCGCGATCTCCGGTCACGGCCAAAGTCGCAAAAACGAGGAGAGCAAAAAAGTATTTCATCGTTGGAACGGGCCTCTGCGGGTCACAGGGGTTGGGGACGTTCTGGGCCAATGGGAACGATATCCCTCACCCTCGTCTTGCCCGTGAAGACAGGGATATCGAAGAAAGCCGGGGCGACCGATGTCGCTCCAGGACCGAACCACCGCTGGGTTATGTTTGGTAAAAAGAGAATCTCATAAATTTCGGATTTTTAGGTGACCGATATCACACAATCATGGTTACCAAAGGTTGAGCCCTAAAGTGCAATCCGCGGCTATATGTCAGCAAATGACAATCGAACAGGTCCACTAGAGTGGTTACTTTTGGGGCGAACTTGCTCCTATTGCGGCTTAGAGTGCCGTTTTGAGGCGTACAGGACGCAGTTCCAAGGGGACCTGGAGAATTCCAGCCAATCTTCGGGGAAGGCAGGGCAGGTGGCTGCTTGATCAGTTTTTGACAGCGCTCAGCAGCGCACGATCCGTGGGGAATTGATCCCTTTCGTGGCATTTCTGGTATCGATCACCAGTTGAGACTGGTCCACGATGGAGGGGAAATCGTAGCTGGTGTGATCGGTGACGATGAGCACGGCGTCATACTGGCCGAGATCGTCGAGTGGCGTGTTGATCATGTTGAGGTCGTAGTGCCGGCCTCGGCCTACGGTTGGGAAGAACGGGTCGTTGTAGGACACGATGGCGCCCTTTTCGCGGAGCAGTTCGATGATGGTGAGCGAAGGCGATTCGCGCAGATCGTCGATGTCGCGCTTGTAGGCCAGGCCGAGGACAAGGACCTTCGATCCCTTGATCGATTTGCGGTGCTCGTTGAGCGCCGAGGCGGTCTGCTCGAGGACGAAGTAGGGCATGGCGGTGTTGACCTCGCCGGCCAGCTCGATGAAGCGGGTGCGGAAGTCGTATTCCTTGGCCTTCCAGGAGAGATAGAACGGATCGATGGGGATGCAATGGCCGCCGAGGCCGGGACCGGGATAGAAGGCCTGGAAGCCGAAGGGCTTGGTGCGTGCGGCATCGATGACTTCGTGGATGTCGATGCCCATGCGCATGCAGAGCTGCTTGAGCTCGTTGACCAGGGCGATGTTGACGCAGCGGTAGATGTTCTCAAGCAGCTTGGTCATTTCGGCGACGGCGGGGCTGCTGACGGGGATCACGCGGCGGAAGATGGATCCATACATGGCGGAGGCCAGCTCGACAGCAGCGGAGCCGCAGCCGCCGACGACCTTGGGAATGTCGTGGCGGGCAACGGTGTCGTTGCCGGGATCTTCGCGCTCCGGCGAGAACGCCACATGGAGGCCGGTGTGTTCCGGCGCCGCGGGCGACCTTAAGCCGGCGCGGGTTGCCGCCTTCGAGAAGCGGAACCACGATGTCTTCGGTCGTGCCGGGATAGGTGGTGCTTTCGAGAATGATGAGCTGGCCATCATGCACATGGGGTGCGATGGACTGGACGGTTCCGGTGACGTAGCTCAGGTCGGGTTCGTGGTACTCGTTGAGCGGGGTGGGGACGCAGATGATGACGGCATCCATCGCAGCGATGTCCGAATAGTCCGAAGTGGCGCAAAAGCCGGCCTTCTGCGCGCTCTGGATGGCGGCGGGAGGAATGCGCACGATGTAGGAGCCGCCCTGGTTGAGGGTGTTCACCTTTTCGCTGGCGATATCAAAGCCGGTGACGCGAAAGCGCTCGTCGCTGAACAGCAGGGCGAGGGGCAGGCCCACGTAGCCCATGCCGACGATGCCGATGCGGGCCTGGCGAGTTTCCACCTGCTGTTTGAGATCTGCGAGGGAGCTGCTTCCTGTGGCGGTCATGCAGACGATTGTAAAACCTGTGGGCCGTGCGCCTTGGAGATGCCGGTCACACGGAGGACAGCGGGAGCGGGGAATTGTTGCGTGGGGGGAAGCCGCGCCGAATGGGTTACCCCTGGACTGTATCCTGAGCTGTGGGCAGGTGCTGGATATGCCTGCATGGGAATGGCAAGGGGAATGGCTTTGGCGCGATACCTGGTTACGGGAGCGGCAGGATTTATCGGACGGTCGATCGCGGCGGCTTTGCTGGCTCGCGGCGAGAGTGTGCGCGGTGTGGACAGCTTCATTACTGGGAAACGCGCCAACCTGGTTGGCCTTGAGCGGATGGAATTCCTCGAAGGCGACCTGGCGGATGCGTCGGTCTGCGCGAGGGCTTGCCAGGGCGTCGAAGTTGTCTTTCACGAGGCGGCGCTGGCTTCGGTTCCCCGTTCGGTGGCCGACCCGGTGGCCACCAATGTGAATTGCGTGGATGCGACGCTGAACCTGCTGGTGGCGGCGAAGGAAGCTGGCGTGCGCCGGTTGGTGTATGCCGGGTCATCTTCGGCCTACGGGGACACGCCGACGATGCCCAAGCGGGAGGACATGCTGCCCAATCCGATTTCGCCGTATGCGGTGGCTAAGCTGGCGGGCGAACAGTACATGCGGGCCTTTCACCGGGTCTACGGCCTGGAGACGGTGGTGCTGCGCTACTTCAATGTGTTTGGACCGTATCAGGACCCGACGTCGCACTACTCGGGGGTGCTGGCGATCTTTTGCCGCCGCATGCTCGCCGGGGAGCAGCCGACGATCTATGGAGACGGCGAGCAGAGCCGCGATTTCACCTACATCGATAACGTGGTGCATGCCAACCTGCTGGCCGCGGAAGCCCCCGCCGGTAAGGTCGCGGGCCAGATGATGAACACGGCAACCGGCTCGCAAATCACGCTGAACGAGACGTTTACGATTCTCAGAGACCTGACGGGTTATCGCGGCGATGCGGCCTATGTGCCGGCCCGGGCTGGAGACATTCGCCATTCACTGGCCGATATCAGCCTGGCTGGGGAACTCCTCGGCTATAAGCCGATTGTGGATTTTCGCGAAGGGCTGCGACGGACAGTCGAGTGGTACCGGATGGGCGGCGGCCTCGAATAGAACCGGGTGGAGACCGGACATTCGTTCCTCCCGTTGTCGTGTGATGCGCCTCACTAACGATCAGGACATAAATGGTTGAGACTGCTGAGGAATTCTCCTACGCAGTCTTGTGCGGATTTGTGCGGAAATAGCTGCGCCGGAGAGCTGTCTGAAGAAGAGGTCTTCCGAACCTTGCTGGATGCTCCCGCACTTGAGCCGGTTGAGACGCAGAGGACGGATGGGCAGGTCACGCCTGACGTCAGCCGATCTCACGCTTCGACGTCGTTGCGCAGCATGTTCGGCGTTCTGGCGCGGCACTGGCGGCTGATGCTGGGGATCGTGGGGTCCATGCTGCTGGCATGTCTTCTCTATTGCCTGATTGCTCCAGACCAGTATGAAGCGCAGGCACGCGTGGCGTTGCGGACTGTTCCGGCGGAGGCCCTCCTGGATGCCAATGAAGGCGCGGTGCAAGGGGTTTCGGCCTCGGCGCAGACGCAGTTAGAGACGCTGGCCAGTGTGCTGCGCGGCGACGAACTGGCCTGGAGGGTCATTGTCGGGGAGAAGCTCTACCAGGCGCCGGGATTCCTGGGCCGGTCCAGGGCACGATTTCAGGGATTTCGTCCCGATGCGGCCGACCGGGCGTCCCAGGGCTACCTGCTGGAGCGGTTTCAGAGCCGGCTGCATGTCGGCACCTTGCCCCGGACGCTGCTGATTGAGGTCCGTTTTCGGTCGCGCGATCCCGGGCTCTCGGCCGATGTGGTGAACGCGCTGATTCGCTGCTACCGGGAAGAGGATTCCGCGGCCCGCAGGCAGGCGACGCTGGAGGCCACGGGACAACTGGAAAGTCAGCTTGACGAGCTGCGCATTCGCGCGGACAAGGATGACCGGCGGCTGGCGGCGTTCCAGCGCAAGCATGGGCTTCTCATCTCGCCGGAGACGCTGGAGAACGGGAAGCCGGGGGCTGCGGAACACCTGCCGGCGTTGCTTGCCGTGGATGAGCTGGGAAGGGAACTGGCGGCGGCGACATCGGACCGCATTCTGCGCGAAGCGGAGTTCCGCGCCGCGGCGCAGGGCGACCCGGAGCAGGTGCTGGCTTTCGATGCGCGCCTGCAGGGAGAGAGCGGAAATCCTTCGAATACATTTCGTATTCTGCATAACCAGCACAGCGCACTGGAGCAGGAACTAGCGCAGTTGCGCATCGAGCGCGGGCCAAACTTCCCGCGGGTTGTGGAGATTGACCAGCAGTTGCAGGATCTGGACAAGCAGTTGGAGACCGAGGACACCAAGCTGCGCGACCGGTTCCGCAGCGCGTGGCTGGCGGCTGCGGACCACGAACAACTGGTCAGCAAGGGCTTGAAGGAGCGCACCGGGGAAGGCCTGAAGGTGAATGAGGCGGCGATGACCTACGAGGGCATGCGGCGGGATTCCGAAGCGACGCATGCGCTCTACCTGCGCTTGCAGGACAAGGTCGAGGAGGCGGGGATGGCGGCCGGAGTGCACTCCTCCGACATCTGGGTGACGGACGCGGCCCGGCCGCCGGCGAAGCCGATAGCCCCCGATCTGCCCATGTACATGGCGATCACGATGTTCGTCGCGCTGTGGATCGCGGTAGGAGCCGCGCTGCTGGCGGATTCTTGGAAGCGGTCGGCGGTGCGCGTGCTGTTGGCGGTGTTGCTTCTGGTTGCGGCAGCGGGCGCGCGGGCGCAGGCCCCGACGCCCAGCACCTCGGGCCTTCCTACCGGAGTGGCGCGGCTGCCCGCGGACAGCGATACAAAAGCGGTTCCCGATGTCAGGGAAGCGCCTGCGGTGTGGAACGCCGGGAATGCGGCGGCCGGGCTACCGGGTGTGGCCGGAAGTCCAACGGTCTCACCGATGGCGGCTCCCATCGCGCCCGGGGATCTGCTCGATGTGAGCGAGTTTCACACCCCGGAGTTTCACACCGTGGCGCGTGTCTCCGCGGCCGGCACGGTAAAACTGCCCCTCATCGACGAGGTGCGGGTAGACGGGCTGGACGAGCGGGGAGCGGCCAGTGCGATTGCCGCGGCGCTGCTGGCGCGCGGAATGCTGAACCACCCGCAGGTCTTCGTGATGATCACGGCGTTTGTGGGGCAGGATGTGAGTGTGCTTGGGGAAGTGGCGCGCCCGGGCGTGTATCCCTACACGCTGCACCATCGGCTGCTGGATCTGATATCGGCGGCATCGGGCTTGAGCCCGACGGCCGGCGGACTGGTCAATGTCTACCATCGCGGCGAGCCGAACGTTGCCCATTCCGTGGAATTGGGGCAGAGTCCGGGGGCCGTGGGAGCCGAGCGGAATCCGGAACTTGCCCCCGGGGATACGGTGGAGGTGAGTCGCGTGGGTTTGGTGTACGTGGTAGGAGACGTGATTCGGCCGGGTGGCTTCGCCGTCGACCCCACGCAGACATTTACGGTGCTGAAGGCGCTGTCGCTGGCGTGGGGACCTTCGCAGAACGCAGCGGTGCGCAAAGCGATCCTGATCCGGGAGCAAAAGGGTGGCCGCACCGTGACCACGCTTAACCTGAAACGCATGCTGCAAGGCAAGGATCCCGACCAGCCGGTCGAGGATCACGACATTCTGTTTGTGCCGGATTCGGCAGCCAAGAACCTTTTGAACCGTACGATCGAGTCGGCCATCCAGTCGGCTGCCGGGGTGAGCATTTATGCGGGTATGGTCTACTCGCAGAGGTTTTAGCTCTATGCGGCGGGCGGCGTGGGGATTGCTGCTTCTGTTTGCCTTTACGGTTCCATGGGAGTATTCGCTCGACCTGGGAGAACCGCTGGGCAACATCGCGCGCATCGTCAGCCTGTTGCTGCTGATGGCGGTTGTACCGGCGACGCTTCAGGCCGGCCGCATGCGTGATCCCGGAGCGGTGCAGTGGATGGTTCTGGCCCTGTTTCTCTGGTTCTGCGGTTCTTATTTCTGGACCATCGACGCGCAGGCCACGCTGACGAAGTTGCGCGGGCTTCGGCCAGGAGATGATCGTGGTCTGGCTGATCTGGGAGTTCGTCGAAAGCGTTGAGGATCTGCGCTCGGTGCTGCGTGCGTATGTTGCGGGTTCGTGGCTGCTGGCGATACTGACGGTGGCGAATGCGGCTTCTATGGCGGCTTCGGGCGAAACACGGTTCGCCGCCCCGGGACAGGATCCCAATGATGTCGCCCGCTTCCTCGATCTGGGGTTTCCTCTGGCGGCTTTGTTGCTCGATAGTGACAAGTATGGAGCGCGCCGCCTCTTGGCAGTCGGCTACCTGCCTCTGGGTTTGTTGGGGGTGTTGCTGACGGCATCGCGGGGTGGATTTGTGGCCGCGTTGGTGGCCCTGGCCGGCTCCGGGTTGCTCATGCTCCGCGGTCACCGGCGGGCTTTGCTGGCAGGGGCTTTCGCGTCTCCACTACTGGCGATGGGGTTGTGGTTGACGGTGGGCCGCGAGACGCTGCGGCGGATCGCCACGATTCCGCAACAACTGCAGGGCGGCGACCTGAACCAGCGGCTGAATATCTGGGACGCGGGCTGGCGGGCGTTTGTGCATGCGCCGCTGCTGGGTACCGGCGCGGGTACGTTTGTGAGCGCGGCCGGCCTGGCCCCGGTAGACACCGCACACAACACCGCGCTGGCGATCCTGGTGGAAGGCGGGATTGTGGCGCTGATGTTGTCGTCAGTCGTGGTGGCTCTGTGCGCGCGCGCCGTGATGCAGACCCGGGGTGTGCTGCGAATCGGGATGGGCACGGCACTCCTGGTCTGGCTGGTGACTTCGCTGGTGGCAACGGTTGAGGAGAATCGCACCACGTGGCTGCTGCTGGGGCTGATCGCGGCGGCCGGACGGATCGCCGTGGAGCAGCGCGCCGGGACGAGACCCTGCGCGTTACCGCATGCGCAGACCTCTCGATCCCTGGCAAGCGGGCTGGGTTGATGGCGACCGCCATCATTCCGGCCGAGGGCAGCGTCAATCGACGGATCCTGCGTGCGGCCACATCGGTTCTGGCAGCCGGGGTGGTGGTCAAGCTGGCCGCGACTGCAAAGGAGTTCGTCGTGGCCGGCGTCTATGGCCGCTCGGATGCGATGGACGCATTTCTCGCGGCGTTCTTGATTCCGAATCTGCTGATCAACCTCATTGCCGAGTCGATGAACCAGGCGCTGGTGCCCACGTTGATCCGGGTCAAGATATGCGCAGGTCACGAGCGGGCGCAGGCATTGCTCTCCAGCGCGATGGTGTGGATGTGCGGGCTGCTTACGCTGGCCTCGTTGCTAATGGCGGCACTGGCGCGCGTTTTCTTTCCCGTGATCGCATCGAACTTCTCGCCGGCCAAGCTCGATCTTTCGGTGCGGCTGTTTTATGCGCTGCTGCCCGTGGTTGTGCTGAGCGGCGTGGCATCGAACTGCACGGCGGTCCTGAACTCGATGGAGCGCTTTGCGGCCCCGGCACTTGCGCCATTGGTTATGCCGGTGGCGATTGCCGTCGGGAGCTTTGTTTTTCAATGACAGGCTGGGCATCTGGGCGCTGGTCGATTGCACGTTGCTGGGCGCGGTGCTGCATGCAGGCCTCGTGGTTGGCCTGATGGAGACGCTCGGCTATCGCTTTCGCCTGCGATGGCATGGGATGACCGAGCCCATGCGCGAGGTGGCGCACCAGTACGGACCGGTGCTGCTGAGTTCCGTTGTGGCCTCGGGCGGATTGCTGGTGGACCAGGCAATGGCCGCGATGCTTCCTGCGGGTAGCGTATCGGCACTCGTGTTTGGCAACCGGTTTGTGAGCGTGGTGGTGACGCTGCTGGCCGGCGCGGTTTCGGCGGCCGTGGTTCCGAGTTTTTCCAAACTGATTGCGCAGCAGAACTGGCAGGGCTGCCGGCATACGCTCCGCACCTGGTGGCGGCTGACAGCGGCGGTTTCGATCCCCATCGCGGCCATGCTGATTGCGGGCGCGCAGCCGCTAGTCCGCCTGACGCTGCAACACGGCGCATTTCGGGCTGCCGATACCGCGGTGGTTCGCTCGGTGCTGGCGATGTACGCGATCCAGATTCCATTCTTCGTTGTCAGCCGCGTGTTCTATCGTTTCCTGGTGGCAATGCGGCGCACCGACCTGGTGCTGTATTGCGGTGTTTTGAACCTCATCCTCGATGTGTGCCTGAACCTGCTATTGATGCGGTGGATGGGCGTGGCGGGCATCGCTTTGGCCACATCCTTGTGGACGGTCAGCACTCTGGCTTTCCTGTGGTATTGGGCGAATCGCCTGCTCGGGGCGGCGGCCCACGGATCGGAATCAGGTCGGACGCCGTCTGTATCGACCAATCACGCACGACCAGAACTCGACAAAGGGGAGGAGCGGGCATGATCTGCAGGCCTGCGCAATACCTTCTACGCGTTGACGATCTTTGTCCGACCATGGACCGGTCGCGGTGGCATAGGGTCAGGCAGTTGATCGAGGATACCGGCATCCGGCCGATACTCGCGATTGTTCCGGACAACCAGGACCGGGAATTGAATGTTGCACCGGAGGATCCGGGATTCTGGGCCGAGATGCGGGAGATGGAAGCGGGCGCCGCAACGATCGCAATGCATGGATATCGGCATCTATGCGAGAGCCGCGGCAAAAGCATGCTGAACCTGCACCGTCATTCGGAGTTCGCCGGGATCGATGCGTCGATACAGGGCGTGTGGATTCGATCCGGGCTGGAGATTCTTCGCCGGAACGGGCTGAATCCAAGGCTGTGGGTCGCCCCCCGGCACGGTTTCGACAGGAACACTTTGCGCGCCCTGCGCGAGGAGGGATTGCCCTGGATCTCGGACGGATTTGCGCGCATGCCGCACCAGCAGTGCGGAGTGACGTGGATTCCACAACAGCTATGGTCTCCGCAGGAGAGACGGGACGGTTTGTGGACAATCTGCCTTCATCCTGCGACCACGAGCGACGCATATCTACAGCGGCTGCATGCGTTCGTCGACCGGCACTGCAAACAATTCCCATCGTTCGACCGCGTCGTGAGTGATTTTGAGATAAAGAAGCTGGGTCTTGGCGAAGCGCTTTATGCGGGGTTTGCGTGCTGGAGGGTGCAGAGGCGTCACAAACACGCGTGAGAGACGATGTTCAAGGTCGGATGCCGGCGTCTCGCCCGCGACGGGCAGGTGTGGAATTCCGGTTGAGCAGGTCGGTGTAAAGTTCCACCCAGCGATCGAGGATCGCTTCGAGGCTGAAGTATTGAAGGATGCGTTGGCGTGCACGCTCGCCCATCGTGAACCTTTGCTCGGGGGTTAGCCTCATCATCCGTGTCATGGCGTTGCGGAGAGCAACAGAACTGCCGGCGGGAGCGAGCAGGCCGGTGACGCCATGCTCGATCAGTTCGTGGGTGCCGGGAACGTCGGTGGCCACCGCGGGCAGGGCGCAGGCGGCGGCTTCGAGCAGGCTCATGGGCAGCCCCTCCCATCGGGACGAAAGCACAAAGGCGTCCGCAGCCTGCATCCACGGAAGCACGTTGGGCTCGAATCCGAGGAAGCGCACGCGCGAGCCTAGCCCGAATTCGATGGCCATGCGGCGCAGTTTTCGTTCGACCGGACCCGCGCCGGCGATGACCAGGCGAGCGGCGTGAGGCACCTCCATCATGGCCCACAGGAGTGCGGGATAATCCTTGACCGGGTCGAGCCGGCCGGCGGCAAACCAGAGGAATTCGTCGCTGAGTCCAAGTCGCTGGCGAACCTCGATCCGAACCTCGGGACGAGGCTGCCAGTGGTCGACATTGACCCCGTTGGGTAAGACAAGCAGGCGGGCCCGCGAGACCATGCGGGCGGCTGTATAGGCATCGGCGACATCCTGGCTCACTGCGGTGACGCGGTCGCCGAGC
Organism: uncultured Acidobacteriaceae bacterium; assembly: GCA_963737665.1. Lineage (GTDB taxonomy): Bacteria > Acidobacteriota > Terriglobia > Terriglobales > Acidobacteriaceae > Telmatobacter. The sequence continues at coordinate 1,172,300 of CAVTTW010000002.1, read as the reverse complement.
CAGCCACTGGCCCGATAGCCGATGCGCCTTCCGATCGTTCCTGTCGCACTGGTGTGGACGGAGTCGATCAGAACCGGAAAGGGCGCCCGGAGACGCGACCACCGCGCCAGCCAGGTCGCATGAGGCATGTGGGCATGAACCACATCGGGGATTTCCTGCCGGAGCCAGCGGTGAAGACGAATCCAGCCACGCGGATCGGCCAGGCCTTTGCGCATTTCGAGGCTCAGAAAATCGACCCCGGCTGTTTTCAGTTCGACGGCAGACGGGCCCCCGGCGCCGGAAAGGGCGACGAGAGTTACCCGAAGTCCGCGTCCGGCTAACCCTTTCGCCAGCAGAATGGCCTGAAGTTCGGCGCCCCCGAGGCGGTCGATGGTGGGGATCAGGATCGCAATATGCTTCATGGTGCAGGCCGGACGAGGGTGTCGTCGATCACCTCTTCGTAGCGGCCGATCGCGCGATCGAACCGATACTCATCAATCCACGGATGGGCGAAGCGCTGGCCGGGGATCAGCGCAAGAAGGGCCTCGCGCAAGGTGTCGGCGAGAGCGCTTGAGGATATCTCCGATGCAATCCACGCACCCGGTTTATTTTGGAGGAGTTCTGGAACTCCTCCGGCAGGAAGCGCAGCGAGCGGAAGCCCGGCCGCAGCGGCCTCAAGCAACGCGTTGGGCAAACCCTCGGAGCGCGATGGAAGGACGAACAGGGTGGCTCCCGGGAAGTACGACTCGGCATGCGAGACATGCCCGCGGAGGTGAACGCAGGACTCGAGCCGCAACGCGCGACGCAGGGATCGCAGTGGCGCTTCCTCGGCGCCGCTGCCCAGGATGGTCAGATCGGCATGCGGAAACTCGAGGCGTAGAGACGAGAAAGCTGTAAGCAGCAGGTCGAAGCCCTTTTCATAAGAGAGCCGGCCAACGGCGAGCAGATGCGGGCCGGGGCCGGTAAACATGGCGGGGGCGCTCCGCGCCAGGCGGCGTATGGCCAGCACATCCACGGGGTTGGGGACGACCGTCATGCGGGTGCGCGGCAGGCCGAATGGCACGGCCAGATCGGCGGCCATCGCCTGGGTCTGGCAAAGGATGCCATCGGCCCGGCGGTAGAGCAGGCGATACAGCAGTCGCGTGTTGTCGGGCCAGTGCCCGAACCGTGTGGTTGCTGAGGACATGCCCGTCTGGCGTACGAGGAGGCGTGTTTTCCGGGGAAAGAACGGTCGCAAGGCGAGAACCAGGAAATTGAGATGAACTATCCCGGAGAGTATCAGGTCCGGCTGGATGGTTCGTACCAGCCGGAGCAAAGACACAGCGGCCGCACGCACGCGCGGTGCGCCCAGGCAGTGCACGGTCACCCAGGGAGGGGCACATTCGGGGGCGGCAGATTGCTGCGTGATAAGGCAGAGATGTATGCGGTATTTCCGCGGCGACAGACCTCGTGCCAGGAGCGAAACGACCTGTTCCGCACCGCCGCCACCGAGGTGGGGAATGAGCAACAGAACGGTTGGGCGCGGAAACATGTACAGATCTCAGACTAAAGACACGGACATGTATCAGACCGTGATGCCGCGCACACAGACAATGTGAACGGGATTGATACAGTTTCTTAGGTTTTGTTAATAAAGTGCCCGAAGTGCGGACGGGAGGGCCGAAGTGCGGGAGCGCCCGGAACGGGGTCTCGATGGTCGTCCCTCGATCGTTGTGGGCATTACGCATCCGCAAACGTGTCTCATCCTCGGGGAACGTCTGGCGGCTCTGAAAGCGGCTGGCTTTCGCGTCACCCTGATTTCCAGCCCGGGCGCGATGCTCGATCGGATTGAAGCCCAGCAGGGGATTGAGACGTTGCCGATTCCCATCTGCAGAGGCATTGCCCCGCTGGCCGATCTCCGCTCCTTGATTCATTTGTGCCGGGTTCTCTCTCGGCTGCGTCCGGACCTCACAGAATTCAGCACACCGAAGGCGGGACTGCTGGGTTCGCTGGCGGCGCGGCTGTGCGGAGTTCCGATCCGCATCTACCTGCTTCGCGGGTTGCGGCTGGAGACTGCGTCGGGGATACGGCGATGGATTCTGCTGGCTGCCGAACGGATCGCGGGCGCCTGTTCGCACTTCGTGATTTGCAACAGCGAAAGCCTGCGTGCGCAGGCACTGCGGCTGCGGGTGGCCTCGGCCTCGAAATTGCGCATGGTCGGAGACGGCAGCAGCCACGGAGTGGACGTGGAGCGGTTCGCCCCGGGACCGGCCGATATGCGGGACAAGTTGAAGATTCCACGAGATGTGCCGGTGGTCGGATTTGTCGGCCGCCTGGTTCGGGACAAAGGCGTGCCGGAACTGATTGAGGCATTTGAGTTGATCGCGCGAAAAATTCCGTCGGCGCGGCTGCTGCTGGTGGGCTGGTTTGATGATTCCGAGGATGCGATCAACTCAGAATTGCGGGCGCGCATAGCGCGCCATCCGCGGATCATCTGCACGGGGTTTGTGGCCGATACGGCTCCCTATTACCGCGCGATGGACGTAATGGCGCTGCCGACGTGGCGGGAGGGATTTCCGAATGCGGTTCTGGAGGCTGCGGCGACCGGAATCCCCGTGGTCACGACGCTGTCGACAGGTTCGCGCGATGCGGTCATCCCGGAGGTGACCGGCCTCCTGATCCCGCCCGGATACCCGGAGGCGATTGCGGAGGCGGTCGTGGGGTTGCTGCGGGATCCGGACCGGCGGCGCCGGATGGGAAGAGCGGCGCGGGCGCGTACCATCGAGCACTTCCGAGACGAACTGGTGCTGGCGCTGGCCGTTGAGTCTTACCGGACGCTTGCTCGATACCGGGCGAGATGGATATGCTGCCCCGTATCGCTACGGATGCGGTTGGAGACTGACTTCCGGCACCGATTCCTCAGCATGCGGAATCCGGAGGGTGTGGGCAGCGGTTTCGGCGGCGCGCAACACGTTGCCGGGAACGATGCCGAGAGAGAGCGTGGCTGCTACTGTGAAGAGCAGCGCCGCGCCGACGGCGATGCCGATCTGCGGCAGGGCCACCCGATCCCGGGCGTCCTGATCGTCGGGTCGCTGCGCGGCGGAGAAGGCCAGGCGCAGATAGTAGGCCGCGGCCAGGCCGGAGTTGAGCAGTCCGATGACGGCCAGCCAGACCGCTCCTCCGCCCACTGCGGCCGAGAAGGCATAAAACTTGCCGAAGAATCCGCCGGTGAAGGGAATTCCGACCAGCGAGATGAGGAAGAAGATCAGCAGGCTGCCGAGCAGCGGAGAGCGGTAAAGCAGGCCGCGATAATCGCGAATCAGGGGCAGCTTTTCGTCGTATCCGCTGACCAGGGTGACGACGGCGAAGATGCCGACGTTCATGGCGGCATAGGCGGCGGTGTAGAAACTGGCCGCGGCGATGCCGCTGGTTCCAAGGCCGGCGAAGGCGGCCAGCAGGTAGCCGGCGTGCGCGATGGAGGAGTAGGCCAGCATGCGCTTGACGTTTTCCTGGCGAAGCGCGGCGAGGTTGCCGACGGTCATGGAAGCGACGGCGACGACCCACAGCACCGGCGACCAGATGGGGCGCAGCGTGGGAAGCATTTCGTAGAGCACGCGCAGGAGGACGGCGAATGCGGCGGCTTTGGGAGCGGTGGACAGCAGGGCGACGACGGGCGAGGGCGCGCCTTCGTAGACGTCGGGGGTCCAGACGTGGAAAGGCGCGGCCGAGACCTTGAAGAGGATGCCGACCAGCATCAGCGCGAGCGCGGCGACGATCAAAGGCTGGTTGGGCGCCGAGGCGACGCGGGCGGCAATCTCGTAGACCTGGGTGGTTCCGGTGGCGCCGAAGATCAGGGCGATGCCGTAGAGCAGGAAGGCGGTGGCGAAGGAGCCCAGCAGGAAGTACTTGATGGCGGCTTCAGGGCCCTTGCCGATGTCTTTGCGATAGCCGGCGAGGATGTAGGTGGAGATGGAGGAGATTTCGAGCGCGATGAAGACGACCAGCAGTTCGACGGCGCTGGTGAGCAGGCACATGCCGACGGCGCCGAAGACCATGAGCGCGTAGTACTCGCCCTGGTGGTGGCTGTTTTCCGGCAGCGTATCGAGGGAGAGCAGCAGCGCGACCAGCACGATGCCGCAGATGAGCACGTGGAAGAAGACGGTGAATGGGCTGGTCTCGACGGTGCCGGAGAAGGCGGTGCCGGTAGGCAGGCTGAGCTGCCAGAGGCTGGCGCAGAGGGCGACCGTGGTGCCGAGTGCGGCGACCCATCCCAAGGCCGCGGCGCGGCCACGCCGACGGCGAGGGAAGCGTCGATCAGCATCACCAGCACGCCGGTGAGGGTGAGGATGACTTCGGGCAGGATGCGGACGCTGTCGGATGGGATTCATCGCTGCGGCCTCCGCGTGCGACTGGCATCGGGATCGGCGTGCGGGATGTCCGGCGAACTCGTGAGATCGCTCTGATCTGCGCGGATTGATCGGCGCCTGCTTCGATGGAATGCAAGCCAGATAGTTGGGAGCGAGTCCCATGACCAGCATCAGGACGGCGAGGGGGCAGAGCACGGCCAGTTCGTTGAAGCGCAGATCGGTCACCGGTCGCGCAGCGGTCATCTCGCTCTCCGGGCCGTAGAAGAGGCGCTGCACCAGCCACAGCATGTAGGCTGGCGCCGAGGATCACGCTGAGGGTGGCGGCGATGGCCCAGCCGCGGCTGACGCCGGTGAAGGTGCTGGAGAGGATCAGGAATTCGCCGACGAAGCCGTTCAGCATGGGCAGGCCGATCATGGCGAGGGACGTGATGACGAAGAAGGTTGCAGTGCGCGGGAGCCTGGCTGCCACTCCGCCATAGGACGCGATCTGGCTGGTGGCGTAGCGGGTTTCGAGAACGCCGAGCAGCACGAAGAGTGCGCCTTCAATGACGCCCTGGTTGAGGGTCTGGATAGATGGCGCCGTCGCGGCCAGTGAGGGTGAGGCCGTAGATGCCGAGGGTGGTCAGGCTGAAGTGGCCGACCGTGGCGAAGGCGATCAGCCGCCAGAAATCGCGCTGCACCAGCGCCAGGCAGGCGCCGTAGAGGATGCCGATGACGGCGAGGGCGATCAGCAGCGGCGCAATGGCGCGGGCCTGGACAGGGAACAGAGCCGACATGAAAGCGGAGCATGGAGTAGAGGCCCAGCTTGCCGGCGACCACCATGGCCATGGCGACGGGAGCTTCAGAGAAGGTGTCGGCCAGCCAGCCATGCAGCGGGAAGACCGGCACCTTGACGGCGAAGGCGAAGAGGAAGGCGAGGGCAGCCCAGAACAGCGCGCCGGCAGGGATGGCGCCGGCGGCGATCAGCAACTGCAGCTGCGCTGAAGTTGAAGGTGCCGGTGCGCGCGTAGAGCCAGAGGATGGCGACCAGCAGCGGCGCCGAGGGAATGAAGGTGAAGAGGAAGAACTTGACCGCGGCGCGTGGCCCGTCCTTGCGGCCGTACATGGCGATGAGGATGGCCATGGGGACCAGCGACAGTTCCCAGAAGCCGTAGTAGACCATCAGGTCGAGCGAGATGAAGACGCCGAACATGGCGGTCTGCTGCACCAGGAAGAGCGAGTAGAAGATCTTGCGGCGCTCGCGGATGGCGCTCCAACTGGCCAGAACGCCGACGGGGGCGAGCAGGCCGGTGAGGACGACCAGCCAGAGGCTCAGGCCATCGACGCCGACGTGGTAGAAGATGGCGGGGCTTCTCGATCCAGGGCTTGTTGACTTCGAACTGGAAGCCGGGCTGCGCCGGGATGAAGTGCGCGGGCAGATGGAGGGTGAGGCCGAAGCTGACCAGCGCGGTGAGCAGGGCGATCCAGGCGGACAGCTTGCCGCGGTCGGGCAGCAGCGCGATCAGCACTGCGCCGGCCAGCGGGAACCAGCAGGATCAGCGTGAGAATGGATTGGTCGATCGCTGTCATCGTCTCAGTGCCCCGCTCATGTTCAGGTGAATTCCGACGTTGGCCAGCACAGTGGTCCAGGGGACCAGGACGAAGAGCAGCAGGGCGGCGGCGCCGGCGGCGAGCCACGCCGCGTAGGAGCGCAGATTGCCCGATTGCCAGCGCTGCAGGATCGCGCCGCCAAGGCTGGCGATGCCGGCCAGCAGCCAGGCCAGCGCCGCCCAGGATGGCGACGTCGACGACCCATTCGAGGACGAACTTGGAGAGTGGCCAGCAGGGGCTTGACGATCAGGCGCGCCGTAGATTTCGTCGACCCAGTATTTGTGGACCAGCAGGTTGTAGGGGCCGGACATGCTGGCGGCGAGCTCTGCGCCGGGCGCTGGGGCTTGCTGGCGATAGAGTCGGTCGGCGATGAACCAGCCGAGCAGTGCGACGACGACAGCGAGCACGCTCAGGATCAACTCGAGGCTGCTGCTGGCGGCCTCGGCGGGATCGACGACGGCCGACTGACGGGGCCAGGAAGGCGCCGAAGCGGTCCATGCCGATCCAGCCGCCACCGACGGAGAGCAGGGCCAGGATCACCAGCGGGCCCAGCATCGACCAGGGGCTCTCGTGGGCGTGTGGGCATGATCCGCTTCGAGAATCACTTTGTGCCGGAGCGGGCATGGACCGCCGCGCCGTGGTCGTCAAGCACGGTTCTGCCGAGGAAGGTGAGGTACCAGAGGCGGAACATGTAGAACGATGGTCAGCAGGGCGGTGACCAGTCCGACGAACCAGAAGATCTTGCCGCTGGCGCCATGCTGAAAGGCCGCGTAGAGGATGGCGTCCTTGGAAAAGAATGCCGGCAAGCGGAGGGAAGCCGGCGATGGCGAAGACGGCGGCGGTCATGGTCCAGAAGGTGACGGGCATGTGCCTTGCGCAGGCCGCCCATCTTGCGCAGGTCCTGCTCGCCGCCCGAGGCCGTGAATGACAGAGCCGGCGGCAAGGAAGAGCAGCGCCTTGAAGAAGGCGTGGGTCATCAGGTGAAAGATGGCCGCCGAGTAGGCCGCCACGCCGCAGCCGAGGAACATGTAGCCGAGCTGCGAGATGGTGGAGTAGGCGAGGACGCGCTTGATGTCGGTCTGGACCAGGCGCGATGGTGGCGGCGAAGAGGGCGGTCGCCGCGCCGACGATGGCGACGACGGTCAGCGCGAAGGGCGAGCGGTCGAAGATGGCATGGGTGCGGGCGATCATGTAGACGCCGGCGGTGACCATGGTGGCGGCGTGGATGAGCGCGGAGACGGGGGTCGGGCCTTCCATGGCGTCGGGCAGCCAGACGTAGAGCGGAAGCTGCGCGCTCTTGCCGGTGGCGCCGAGCAGCAGGCAGAGCGCGATGGCGGTGACAATGCCGCCCTGCCATCTCGGGGTTGCCGCCGAGCTTGGCGGCGATCTCGGTGAAGGTCAGCGTGCCGAAGTTCGCCAGCAGCAGGAACATGCCGATGAGGAAGCCGAAGTCGCCGATGCGGTTGACGATGAAGGCCTTCTTGCCGGCATCGGCGGCCGAGGTCTTCTGGAACCAGAAGCCGATGAGCAGGTAGGACGCGAGACCGACGCCCTCCCAGCCGACGAACATCAGCAGCGCGTTGCCGGCCAGGACCAGCACGGTCATGAAGAAGAGGAACAGGTTCAGGTAGCTGAAGTAGCGCCAGTAGCCCTTGTCATCGGCCATGTAGCCGACGGAGTAGATGTGGATGAGGAAGCCGACGCCGGTGATGACCAGCAGCATGACCAGCGATGAGCTGATCGAGGACGAAGCTGAAGTCGACGTGGAGCGATTGCCGGCGTAGATCCAGCCGATGGGGCAGTTTTCTCGATACGGGAAGGCGAGAGCCCGGACCAGGCCAGGGAAGCGGCGCGCAGCACGACAGCGAACGACGCCAGCGGAGCCAGCAAGGGCGATAGTCGATGACCAGCGCCTTGGGCAGCCGGCGGCCGAGCAGTCCGTTGATCAGGAATCCCAGCGAAGGGCAGCAGCGGAATCAGCCAGAGATAGGAGAGGTTCGTTCATAGTTTCATCAGGTCGATTCGGTCGACGGCCAGGGTGGAGCGGGCGCGGAAGATGGCGATGATGATGGCCAGGCCGACGGCAGCCTCGGCGGCGGCGACCACCATCACGAAGAAGACGAAGATCTGCCCTTTCACCAGGTGCCACTGGTGGGCGAAGGTGACGAAGGACAGATTGACGCCGTTGAGCATCAGCTCAATCGACATGAAGACGGTGATCAGGTTGCGCTTGATGAGGAAGCCGACGACGCCCAGGCAGAACAGGGCGGCGCTCAGCAGCAGATACCAGGTAAGCGGAATCACTTGCTGACCCTCCCTTCGCCGTCGCCGCGCCGGGCCAGTGCGACGGCGCCGAGGATGGCGATGAGAATGAGCACCGAGGTGACTTCAAACGGCAGCAGGAGTTCGTGAAGAGGACGCGGCTCAGGTCTTCGGTGGAGGTGATGGGGTCGCTGAGGCTGGCGCCGCCGAGGCCCTGGGCCTTGAGGATGACCGTGGCGATGACGCCGAGAATCGACGACCACTGCAGGAAAGCCGACGGCTTTGGCGGCGCGGCTGCCCAGGGTGCGTTCTTCGCGGCCGGCGTTGAGCAGCATGACCACGAAAGTGAACAGCACCATGATGGCGCCGGCATAGACGATGATCTGCGCGGCGGCCAGGAACTCGGCGCCCAGCAGCAGGTAGAGCACCGCCAGCGAACTCATCACCACGATCAGCGACAGCGCGCTGTTGATGGGATGAGTCTGGAGCAGGAGGTTGATGGCTCCCGCCAGGCAGAATCCGGCAAAGACGATAAAGAGAATCAGGTGCATCGTTCCGTCATTCCGCCCGGTGAGGATCTGCGCCAGGACCCGGTGTCAACTGGCAGCAGAGCAGCCTGCCGATTGAAGGAGAGGCGGTCGGAGCAGATGAACTTGCTTCGGAAAATCCTCTCCGATTGTAACTGAGCGCGTTCGACCCGGTCAAACCGCCGGACCTGCGCTACTATCGCCTGTAGGCAAGCCAGAGGCTTGTGCCCACGATGTTGAGAATGGCCAGCGGAAGCAGAAACCGCCACCCGTAGTTCATGAGCTGGTCATAGCGGAAGCGGGGCAGCGTGCCGCGCACCCAGACGTAAAGAAACAGGAAGCTGAAGACCTTGAGGACGAACCAGAAGATCGGAACGAGCGCCTGAACGATGATGTTCTGCGGCATGGGAAGCAGGTTGCCGAAGGGGCTTGTCCAGCCGCCCAGAAAGAGCAGCGTGGCCACGCAGCCGACGGTGATCATGTTGCCGTATTCGGCCATGAAGAACATGGCGAACTTCATGGAGCTGTATTCGGTGTGATAGCCGCCGGTCAGTTCGCTTTCCGCTTCAGGCAGATCGAAGGGCGAGCGGTTGGTCTCGGCGTAGGCGGCCATCAGGTAGATGAAGAAGGCGACGAACTGCAGCCCGCCGAAGAGATTCCAGCTCAGGATGCCGTGGTTGGACTGGCTGCTCGACGATCACGCGCAGGTTGAGCGAGCCGGCGCGCAGCACGACGCCGACCAGCGAGAGGCCGAGCGCCAGCTCGTAGCTGACCAGCTGGGCGGAAGAGCGCAAGGAGCCGAGCAGGGAATACTTGTTGTTCGATGACCAGCCGGAGAGGGCGATGCCGTAGACGCCGATGGAGGTGATGCCGAGGATGACCAGCAGGCCGATATTGACGTCGGCGATCTCGAAGAAGCGAAAGCCGCCGTGACTCGATGGCCGGGTTCGCCGAAGGGAACCACGGCGATGGAGATCAGCGCGCAGCCCAGAGAGATGAGCGGGGCCAGCAGGTAGAGCGGCCGGTAGACGCCGGTGGGAATCATGTCCTCTTTGAGGAAGGACTTGGCGCCATCGACCAGCGGCTGCAGCAGGCCGAAGGGGCCGACGCGGCTGGGTCCCCAGCGGTTCTGGATGCGGGCGACCAGCTTGCGCTCAAGCAGCACCGTGTAGGCGACGCCCATGAGAAAGATCACCGTCACCACGATGACCTTGAGCAAGCTCCACAGGAAAAACCAAAAATCGTCACGTGCTTCTGCCTCTCTGATTGAGCCGTAGTGAATTCAAGCTGACTCCGGTCTCTCTCAGTATTCGCTCAGCTGCGGTCTTTCGCGATGCGAAGTGCCGTCAGCTTCAGTCAGCTGCGGTTTCTGCTACTTGCGAGATTGGTGCAATTGCAGTTCGCGCAACGCGGGACTGTAGCGGCCCAGCGCGCCCGAGGTAAACAGGGCGTCGTGCGCCGGGTCACGACAGATCGGGCGCGGCGGAGGTGAGGGCGGAGACGGGGACGAAGCCCGGCTCGGTGGCTACGTCGTTGCCGCCGAAAGATTCAGCCGGTCCAGCTTGTAGGCGGGAACCAGCCGCTCGATCTCGTCGAGCACCGCCAGCGGATCGAAGGGGCTGAGTTTGGGTTCAAGGCCGTTGCGCGGCGAGCCAGACCGCATGGCGGTCCGCTTCGCCGGACTGCGCTCCGCGGGACTGGCCGAGATCGGCCGTGACGCCGGCTCTTGCCGAAGGGCACCAGCGTCTTGCACATCGACGCCCATGCTGCCGGCGAGGCGGACGAGAATCTCGAAGTCGGGCTTGACGCCGGCCTTGTCGGCGGCCTTTTTCGCCAGTTGTACATCGCCGTAGGTATTGGTCACGGTGCCGGTCTTTTCGTACAGGCTGGCGGCGGGGAAGACGACGTCGGCCAGCGCGGCGGTCTCGGTGAGGAACATGTCCTGCACGATGACGAAGGTGTTTTTGAGCGTAGCCGGATCGATGCCGAGCGTGCGCGACGGGATTGGCGCCGACGACCAGCAGCGCGCCGAGCTGCCCTGCCGGGCGGCGTCGAACATCTCGGGCTGAGTCATGCCGGGGGTTGCGGGCATGCCGGGATATTCCTGCGCAAATGCGCCGGGATCGCTGACCGGGACATAGCCGGGAAGCAGGTCGGGGAGCAGGCCCATGTCGGCGGCGCCGCGCGAGTTGGCATGGTCGCCGAGATAGGCGAAGCGGACGTTGCCGCGGGCCAGGCCCCAGGAGACGAGCGCGCGAGATCTGGTCGCCGCGGATACTCCTGCGCCAAAGATGATGAGCAGCGATTCTTCGGCCATGACGGCCTTGGCGAATTCCGACTCGTTGCGATCGAGGATGGTGGTCAGGTCGCGGTAGCCGTTGGGCGGCAGGCCCTGCACGGCCTTGGCCTGGCGCTCCAGCTTGATGGCGCGGTGATTGGCGATGTAGAGGCGGGCGCGATTGAGGCGCACGTTGGTGCGCAGGTTCCATGCCAGCAGCGGATGTTCGTTGGTCGGATCGCCGCCGATGAGCAGGATGGCGGGCGCAGTTGCGATTTCGCGCAGGCTGGCGACCTTGCCCTGGATGACCGGCCATGGCGCGCGCGAAACGCGGCGTAGTCAGTGGTGCGCTCGTGGTCGATGTTGTTGGTGCGGAGCACGGTGCGCGCAAATTTCTGCAGCAGGTAATTCTCTTCGTTGGTGGTGCGGTTGGAGCCGATGACGCCGATGGCGGACGTCCGCGCCTTGGCTGTCGCGAATTTCTTTGAGCTTCGCGGCCGCGACGCGGAAGGCATGTTCCCAGGTGGCAGGCTCGAGCTTGCCAGCCGCATTGCGGACCAGCGGCTTGGTGAGGCGCTCGGGATTCTCGACGAAGTCGAAGCCGAAGCGGCCCTTGGCGCAGAGGAAATCGCCGTTGATGCCGCTCTTGTCGCGATTGTCGGCGCGCACGATCTCGGAGCCTTCGTTGGACTGGCGCACGCCGAGCGTGACCTTGCAGCCGTCGGCGCAATGGGTGCAGACGGTGGAGACGTGCTTCATCTCCCAGGGGCGGGTCTTGTAGCGATAGCTGCCGCTGGTGAGCGCGCCTACCGGGCAGACGTCGATGCACATGCCGCACTGTTCGCAGTCGAGATGGTCGCCGCTCGTTGGGCGCGATGACGGAGCTGACGCCGCGGTTTTGCACGCCGAGCGCCCAGACATCCATGCCTTCGCCGCACATGCGCACGCAGCGATAGCAGAGGATGCAGCGGGGGCGGTCGAAGAAGACGGCCGGAGACCACTGCTGCTCTTCGCGGTGCTGCTTGGCCTCGGTGTAGAGGCTCTCGCCGGCGCCGTACTTGAAGGTCATGTCCTGCAGTTCGCACTCGCCGCCGGCATCGCAGACCGGGCAGTCGAGGGGATGATTGCCGAGCAGCAGCTCGATGGTGGCTTTGCGGGCCTGGGCGATTTCAGGAGATTCGGTGATGAAGACCTGGCCCTCGGCGACCGTGGTGGTGCAGGCGGTCTGCAGCTTGGGAACTTTCTCCTGGCGCACCACGCACATGCGGCAGGCGGCCTGGAGCGACTGAGCCCGGGGTAGTAGCAAAAGGCGGGAATCTCGATGCCGGCCTTGCGGCAGGCTTCAATGAGCAGCGTTCCCGCGGGAGCGGTCAGCTTCTTTCCATCGACTGTGAATGTTACGTCTGCCATTCGGCGGTCAATCCTCCGACGGTTTCATGCCCGTCAGCGTTCCCGTTGTTTTCTGGAAACCTCGTTTGTGACTTCCAGCAACTCATTGCCAATCATCACCTCTGCCGGCATCGGTGGAGGATCAATTCGTCTGCCCTACACCCCGAACTGCCGGAGATGATGGTCCACATGCTTGTACAGCAAGATTGCCCACTCCTGAGGTTTCATTTTTCCGAAGAAGCTGTGCGGATTGGTAGAGCATTTCTCCGGTCCGGCCACTGAAAACCGGTCAATGAGAATGGTCAATCTTTGCTTTTCCGTTTCAAGTTCCTGTTCGTCAGAGACGACAAGGGTCTTGACTGTTGGTGCATTCCGTCGCATCGGCTTGTCGTCGCCCAGCAGCATCGGCTTGACCACCCACCCCGCCAGCCGTCCCAGGAAGATCCTTGGCGCACGCGTATCTCCGACCGCCCACTCCATTGCGCCGGAACAGTGGGCCAGAGCCTGGGCAGGCTTCATCGTTCCCCATTGGCGAACACTCTCCGGCCCCAGGCGCAGAATTCGCTCCTTGACCTCGTTTGCCGTCGAGGGCTCGTAGAGGTTCTTCATCTAAACTACCGCCAGTTCAACGTGCTTTGCGAACGGGCACGGCTTGCCGTCGAGGTGGTCTTCAAATTCTTTGCGGAACTTCTTGACGAAGCCCAGCGTGGGCATGGCCGCTGCGTCGCCGAGCGGACAGAAGGTGCGGCCCATCATGTTTTCGGCGAGATAGCGAATGTTGTCGATGTCCTTGGCCACCCCAAATCCGGCATGAAAGCGGGTGAGCGTCTTCTTGAGCCAGTCGGTGCCTTCGCGGCAGGGAATGCACCAGCCGCAGCTTTCGTGCTGGTAGAAGCTGATGGTGCGCAGGGCGAATTCGACGATGCAGGTCTGGTCGTCGATCACCACCACGCCGCCGGAACCGAGCATCGATCCGGCTTTGCCGACCTGGTCGAAGTCCATGCCCAGAGTTCTCGATCTCTTCCGGCAGCAGGACCGGGGTCGACGATCCGCCGGGAACGACGGCTTTCAATTTGCGGCCGCCGCGAATGCCGCCGCCGACCTCGTAGATCATCTTCTTGAGGTTGTAGCCCATGGGCAGTTCGTAGACGCCGGGGCGCTCGATGTGGCCGCTCAAGCCCGAAGAGGCGCGTGCCGCCGTTGCGCTCCGAGCCGACCGCGGCATAGGCCGGGCCGCCCATGGCGATGACGTGCGGCACGGTGGCGATGGTCTCGGCATTGTTGATGACGGTGGGTCCGCCGTAGAGGCCGACCACGGCAGGGAAGGGCGGCTTGATGCGGGGAACGCCGCGCTTGCCTTCGAGCGACTCCATGAGGGCCGACTCTTCGCCGACTTCGTAGGCGCCGGCGCCGGTCTGGGTGATGACCTGGAATTCGGTATCGGAGCCGAAGATGTTCTTGCCCAGGAAGCCCTTGGCGTAGGCATCGGCGACGGCCTTCTCCATGATCTCGAGGAGGTAGCGATATTCGCCGCGCAGGTAGATGAAACCGATCTTGGCGCCGATGGCCAGGCCGGCGATCATGGTGCCTTCGATGACTGCGTGCGGATCGTGCAGGAAGATGAGGTGATCCTTGCAGGTGCCGGGCTCGCTCTCGTCGCCGTTGACCAGCACGTACTTGGGCTTGGCCGACTGCTTGGGAACGAAGGACCACTTCAGGCCGGTGGGAAAGCCGGCGCCGCCGCGGCCGCGCAGGTTGGAGGCCTTCATCTCGTTGATGATCCACTCGGGGCCCTGGGCGAGGCACTTTTTCGCGGCCTCATAGCCGCCCAGCTCGATGTACTTGTCGATGTCGGCCGCGCCCTGGCCGAAGCGGCGGGTGACGATCTTGACTTCATCGGGATGCGAGACGAGCCTAGGCATTGTTCTCTCCTTGTTCTGGTTGCGGTATTGGGCAAGGATGGCCGGAACATCGTCGGGAGTCAGATCGTCGTGGAAGGCGTAGTTGACCTGGATGGCAGGCGCCCAGCAGCAGACGCCGATGCACTCCACTTCTTCGAGAGAAAAGACGCCGTCGGCAGTGACGCCCTTGTGGCCGATGCCGAGCTCTTCCTGGAAGTGCTCATAGAGATCGTAGGCGCCGCGCAGCATGCAACTGATATTGGTGCAGACCTGCACGTTGTACTTGCCCGCCGGCTTGAAGCGCAGCATCGAGTAGTAGGTCGCGACGTTGCGCACGTCGAGCGGGGTGATGCCGAGCGCTCGGCCACTTCGTCGATGACCGCGTCGGAGAGGTAGCCGATCTCATCCTGCGCGTAGAGCAGCATGGGGATGAGCGCCGAGCGCTTGACCGGATACTTCTCCACCAGCGCGTCGAAGCGCGCGGCCAGTTGGGGCGAAAATATCGCATGGTTTCACTGCTCATGCATCAACTCCCGTGCCCAGGCTTCCGCTGCCATATCCATCTCTTCCTCGTCGCTTCGCCGGACCGCAAGCGGCCGGCTTCAGTCAATTCCAGCATGCCGCTGCGTCCGTCTTCGCGCTGCCAGCTTACCTGGCGCCGCTGCGCTCCAGATCGAGCCAGCGCGTCGCCGTGGCGCACCGTGATTCGATTTTCGCCCAGCTCGACTGTTGCCTGCCGGTTGCCGTTCAGCCCGTGGGCGGCGGTGTAGCTGCGCAGCAGGGAAGCCAGCGATACCCACAGCTCGACGAGCAGATGTTCATCCGAGATCTCAGGCGCGGTCATGAATTGTGCGTGGCCCAACTTTCCATATCCTCAGGTGCGAAGCCCACCATCGTCTGGTCGTTTGCGGCAGCGACTCAAGTCGTGCCCAGTTACAACGCGCTCGTGTCATCGGTCGATCTCCCCAAGCACGATGTCGATGGAGCCGATGACGGCGACGACATCGGCCAGCATGCGGCCCTTGCACATGGTTTCCAGCGCCTGCAGGGTGGCAAAAGACGGATAGCGCATGTGCACGCGATAGGGCTTGGCCGTGCCGTCCGAAACCACGTAATAGCCCATCTGGCCGTGGCCCGATTCAATGCCCTGATAAACCTCGCCGGCCGGCACGGCAAAGCCTTCGGTCACGATCTTGAAGTGATGGATGAGCGACTCCATCTGCGTCTTCATCTTCTCGCGGTCGGGCAGCACGATCTTGGGCGCGTTGGCCTTGACCGGCCCTTCGGGCATGCCGTCGAGCGCCTGCTGGATGATCTTGACGCTCTCGCGCATCTCTTCGAGGCGGAGCACGTAGCGCGCCCAGCACGTCGCAGTCGTTCGAGACCGGCACTTTGAACTGAAATTTCTCGTAGCTGCAGTACGGCATGTCGCGGCGCAGGTCAAAGTCGATGCCGGAGGCGCGCAGCGACCGGCCCGGTGACGCCCAGAGCGATGGCATCTTCCTTGCTGAGAGATAGCCGACGCCCTTGAGGCGGTTGACGAAGATGGGATTGCCGGTGAGCAGGTTGGAATACTCGTCGATCTTTTCCGGGAAGGTCTTGATGAACGCCTGGATGCGATCGAGCAGGCCCAGCGGCGGCTCCATCGCCAGGCCGCCGATGCGGAAGTAGCTGGTCATCATGCGCTGGCCGGAGACCATCTCGAAGATGCGCAGGATCTCTTCGCGCTCGCGGAAGGTGTAGAGGAAGACGGTGAGCGCGCCGATGTCCATGGCGTGCGTGCCCAGCCAGATCAGGTGCGAATTGAGGCGGGTCAGCTCGGTGAGCAGCACGCGCATCCACTGCGCCTTGTCGGGAATTTCGAGCTGCAGCAGCTTTTCGACGGCCAGGCAGTAACAGAGATTGTTGGCCATCGGGCCGAGGTAGTCGACGCGATCGGTCAGCGGAACGACCTGCTGGTAAAACTTGGCTTCGCAGGTTTTCTCGATGCCGGTGTGCAGGTAGCCGATCTCCGGATAGAGGCGGACGACGATCTCGCCGTCGATTTCGAGCACCAGGCGCAGCACGCCGTGGGTCGACGGATGCTGCGGGCCCATGTTCAGGACCATGTGCTGGTCGTTGGAGCCCTCGGCTGTGGGTGCTTCGAGGATGGGAGTGCCTACGATGTCGCCCATTAGCGGTAGCCCTCCACCGGATAGTCCTTGCGCAAGGGATGGCCTTTCCAGTCGTCGGGCATCAGGATGCGGCGCAGATTGGGATGGCCTTCGAAGCGGATGCCGAACAGATCGAAGACTTCGCGCTCGTAGTAGTTGGCGCCGGGCCAGACCGGGGTGATGGATTCGACGGAAGGGTCGCCTCATCAACCATCGCCCGCAGCCGGATCCGCTCTTTGAAGCCGTGGGAAAGAGGTGGTAGCTCAACTGAAAGCGGGGGACGGAGGGATACCAGTCGACCGCCGTCATGTCTTCAAAGAAGTTGTAGCCGGCGGCCTGCAGTGCGGCGCAGGCGGCGCGGATATTTTCCGGGTCGACGGTGAGCGTCAGTTCGCCGCGATCGCAGCTTGGCGTCGGTGAGCGCTTCGGGATTCCAGGCCAGGAGGGCCTTGACGGCCGGGTGATCCGGGATCGCCTCGAGCACAGCTGCCTTCCCGGCCAGCGCATTGGTGCTGTGCATCGGCCATTTAGAGGTCCGCCTTGTCCAGGCTCCAGTCGAGGATGCCCTTGCGCACGATGTAGTAGAGGCCCACGGCGACAAAGCCGAGATAAACGATCATCTCCCAGAAGCCGAACAGCCGCGAGCCGGTGATGGCGGGAAGCTTGCGGTAGATCACCGCCCAGGGCATCATGAAGACCGCTTCCACGTCGAAGAGGATGAACAGCATGGCGACCATGTAAAAGCGCACGCTGAAACGTCCGCGCGCGTCGCCGACGGCTTCAATGCCGCATTCGTAGGCGGCCAGCTTCACGGCGGTGTTGCGATGGCGGCCGATGAAATACGACGCCGTGACCATCCCGACGCCCATGCCAAACGCGACCAGAATCTGCAGCAGCAGCGGCAGATATTGCCAGTGGTAAGGAATCATCGTCGTCTTTCCGGCGCAGCCAGGAAAATGTGAGCGACCGGCCGCCACAGGAAGAATTCCCCAGTGCGACAGGCCGCTGGTTTGAGCTTAGGTTTTCAACCTCGTCCCGTCAAGGCGAGCTGTCGGTCTGCGAATGGCATTACCAAAAGCCTATGGAACACGAACTACCGTGCGAGGAACGGTGACTTCCATCACTTGAATTCCGAAACGGGAAAGGTCATGATGATGTGTCTCCAACTGGAACAGGTACTTCTGTGATCTAAACATTTGTTCCAATTGCTCCGACGAAGAGAGCAAGGATAAACTGATGGCCACCACCGCAAGCTCTGGTTTCCCGGTACCTGTCGCAGCCCCTCGAACAGGGATAATCGACGTTCCTCTCAACCGCAGGCGACGCATCACTCCCGAAGCCGGGCACGCACTTGAGATTCTGGGACACGCCATCGAGTATCTGAGCGATGAGGCCGTCCACGATGGCCGAGATCTTTCGGCGCACAGCGGCGAGGTGGAGGCGATTCAACTTCTGATGGCCCTCAACCGTCAAGTCTATTACGCCTGCCCGGAGATTCCCACATTCCGGGAACGGATGCGCGTGCTGGCTTCATCCCGCCTCGCTCGTAGGGCGCGGACGAGGGCTGAAGTCGTTGCCGCCGGCGATGCCTGGATGGACCGGGCTTCAGCGGATGATAATCTGGGCCGGTGAGTCAATTCCGGGCGTGTAACCTGTCCGCAGGTATGACCAGATTGGTTCTGCGTTCGACTGCGGCTTTCCTGGGGATCGTATGCCTGCCCGCGCCGATGATTGTATCGGCATCTTTCCCGCTGCCCCCTCTTCGCTTCCGCAGGGCTCTGCCTCTGACACAGGGCCAACGTTGGTGTTCCCGCAGTTTGTTGTGGGTAAGCCGCTGCGGCTCGTGGCGTACGGAGACACCCGCTTTACCGATCCTTCCGTGACCTCGGGGACCAATCCGACGGTTCGCAAATGGCTGGCGGAACGGGTAACGGAGGAGCATCCGAAGGCCTTACTGGTGACCGGGGACACGCCCTTTGTGGGAGCGAAACCCGCCGACTGGCAGGTGTTTCGCGACGAGACGGCGCCCTGGCGGGAGCAACATATTCTCGCGCTTCCCACGCTCGGCAACCATGAGGTCCGAGGCGGCCGCGATGCGGGCATCGCGAACTATCTGGAAAACTTCCCCGAGATCGCCAATCATCGCTATTACTCCGCGCTGCTGGGAGGGGTTGAGGTGATCTCGCTCGATATGACCCAGGGAACGACGGCCTCGTCTTCGCAGGGCAGGTGGTTCGCGGCCCAGCTCGATCACGTGCCCAGGCAGGTGGAGTTTCTATTCATCCTCTATCACCTTCCCTGGATGGCCGACCGGCAGTCGCAGCTTCTCGTTGGGCTTCCCTCGGCCGACGCACTGGGGCTGCGTACCATGCTCGAAGCGCGGCTGGGAAAGATTCAGGCGCGGGTGATCGTGGTCAACGGGCATATCCACAACTATGAGCGGTTCGAGAGACGCGGCGTGGAATACGTGGTGACGGGCGGCGGGGGCGCTGAGCCCTATCCGGTGCTATTTCGGGGCCGTGCCGACCTTTATCGGGATCTGGGATTTCCTGTGTACAACTTCGTCACCATCGACATCGCCGATCACAACCTGCATGCGGTGATGTGGAAGGTGAAGGATCCGACAGCAGCGGACTCTGGAGGTCGAAGCCAAAGACCAGTTCGTCATTGCGGCCCGACCGGCTCTTTCCGGACCGAGGGGAAAAGAGGCGACAAGGCAACAAGCCGCACGGCCCATTGAGCGACGTTCGACTGCTCGGGCCACACGGTCGGTAGCCGGTCGCGCTTTCTCGTTCGATTACTGGCCGACCGCGAGCACAGCCAGAAGCAGGATCCAGGCCAGTCCCAGGGTGTGCCAGTACCACGCGGTTGCGTCCACCGCGATCTGGCGGAACTCCACCTTTCTCAGCCAGCCGAGGGTGCAAAGGCACAACGCGAGAGCCACAACGCCCAGGACCAGGTGGGCGGCATGCAAGTCCGGTCACCACGTAGAAGAAGTAGCTGGCGGGCGTGGACCAGTGGTCAAAGGCAAAACCCTGGGCGGTCAACTGCCGCCACGCGATCAGCCTGGCCGATGACAAACAGGGAGCCCAGGACCAGGGTTGCTGCCACCCAGGGCAAGGTCCGGCGCAGCGCCGGCCGGCCCAGGCCCAGCCACTCCTCCAGCACGTCGATCTCGCGAAAGATGTTGCGGCGCGCAATTTCCATGGTCAGGCTGCTGAGCAGCAGCACCGCGGTATTGAGGTAGAGGATGGGCGGCAGCAGGATGGGATGCCAGTCGCCGATCATCTCGTGACTGCGCGGGTCCATGTGAATTCCCGCCTGGCGCGCGAAAAACAGCACCACCAGCGCGGCAAAAAACATCATGTCGCCGGCCAGCCCGAAGAAGACGAAAAAGCGGATCTTGTGCAGGCGTTCGCGCGGCCCGCGGTGCGGATTCTGCCAATCGTCGTCTCCTCCCCCGCCTCCGCCGCCGGTGGGTCGCCGGTCAACAGGGGGTTTGCCGCCGATTCCTGGTTCTTTTCGCTCAATTTCCGCTGGGGCGCGCGTGAAGGTGACGGGCATTCAGAGCCTCTGTGCTGTAGAGATTACTCCCACCCATGATTGGACGCACGAGGATTCTTGCGAGATGGTCGAAAACGCATTTGTCGGTTGATCTATCGCAAATTTCGACGAATTCTTCGTGTTCGGCACCGAAAAGTCTAGTTGCGGGCGCGAACCTGGTCGCGAGGGAGGCGATCACCGTGTCGACGAACAGTTTGTGCACGCGGCGATCCGGGGACAGTTCGGGGTGGAAGGTGGCGGCCATCAGGTTTCCCTGGCGAACGAGGACGGGCAAGCCTTCGCGGCGAGCCAGAACCTCGACGCCGGCGCTCCGATCTCGGCGATGCGCGGAGCGCGGATGAAGACCATCTCCAGTGGACCGCCGGGAAGGCGGTGGGCTCGGTCAGGATGGTGGAATCGATCTGGCGGCCATAAGCATTGCGCTCCACGACGGCATCCAGGACGCCCGAGGCTGCGCTGCGCGGGGTGGCGGACTTCGCGGGCCAGCAGGATGGCTCCCGCACAGGTGCCGAAGACGGGCTTGGCTGGCAGAACTGACGAAGGGCTTCAAAGAACCCGCGGCGTCTCAAGGAACTTGAGCATGGTGGTCGATTCGCCGCCGGGAAGAATGAGGCCATCCAGCCCGGCAAGCTCTTCGGGTTGCGGACCTCGACGGGCTCGGCGCCGGCATCTGCGAGCGCCCCGGCGTGGGAGGCGTAATCGCCCTGAATGGCGAGTACGCCGATGCGCGGGCAGAGAGTCTCTGCAGAAGATGGCACTGCTGCTGTGAATTTGGCGTTCTGATCCTTCAACTGAATAGGCTCCCGACCAGGCCGGGATTTCCGGGCCTGGGGCACACGTTCCTGATGGGGACTGCCTGATAAGGCGGCTGGTTTACTGGCGGCCGAAGGCGAATGGCCGCACCGCAGGTGCCTACCAGCCGCGGGTTTGCAGGAGTTGCGATTCTTCGAGGGCGGCCGCGGCCAGACCCTTCATGGTACCCGTGACCTGTTCGCTGACTTCGGCGAGGATCTTGGGGTCGTTGAAGTGCGTGGTGGCGATGACGATGGCCTTGGCGCGGGACACAGCCTCTTCGCGCTCCTTGGGATCGTTTTCGACATCAAGTGGAGTGGCCCGCTCCTTCATGAAGATACCGGAGCCGACGAAGATGGCTTCGGCGCCCAGCTGCATCATGAGGGCCGCATCGGCCGGGGTGGCGATGCCGCCGGCGGAGAAGTTGGGCACCGGCAATTTGCCGGCCTGGGCGACCATGCGGATGAGTTCGTAGGGCGCCTGGTGCTCCTTGGCGGCGGCATAGAGTTCCTGCTCGCTCAGAACAGTCAGGCCCTTCATCTCCTTGACGATCTGGCGCATATGCTGAACGGCGTGAACCACGTCCCCGGTACCCGCCTCGCCCTTGGTGCGGATCATGGCCGCGCCTTCGGCGATGCGCCGCAGGGCTTCGCCAAGATTGCGGGCGCCGCATACGAAGGGCGTCTTGAAGGCATGTTTGTCGATGTGGTGGGCCTCGTCGGCCGGGGTCAGGACTTCGCTCTCGTCGATGAAGTCGACGCCCAGTTCCTGCAGAATCTGGGCTTCGGCAAAGTGGCCGATGCGCGCCTTGGCCATCACTGGAATAGAAACCGCCTCGATGATCCGGCGGATAAGCTTGGGACTCGCCATGCGGGCCACGCCGCCCTCGGCTCGAATCATGGCCGGCACGCGTTCGAGAGCCATGACGGAGGAGGCGCCGGCCTCTTCGGCGATACGAGCCTGCTCGACGTTCATGACGTCCATGATGACGCCGCCCTTGAGCATTTCAGCCAGGCCCACCTTGAGGCGCAGGCTGGTTCCCCCAAAACTCTTGTTTCCATTCAGTTCAGACATAATCTCGGACCTCGGATTTCACCCCTGCCGTGGGCTTGAGAGCCGGCTGTGCGGCACTTTACGGGTAAATACCAGTGTACCAGCGATGGAGATCGTCGGTGCGCAGCGAGTGAGACAGGGTAGCTGGAACGGTTCCAAGCGCATGTATTAGTCCGTTCCAATCTTCATGTTCCCTTTCTGGTCATCTTTCTGCTTCGTTTCAGCGCATGGGAACAGCCACCTCTTTACCTCCGACGGCAGAACCGAAGCGCGTAAATCCTGCTGGCGAGATGGCCGCGGAACAGGCGCTGGTTCCGGCGCCGGAAGGTCCCGCGCCGGGGGTCTCCGTTGCCATCTTCGGACCAGCGAGCCGGTTGCCGGTGGAGGTCGATGTGGGCGTGCCGCTCAGAGACTTTCGGGTGCGCAACCTTCTTTCCCTGGAGTCCGGGACGGTAGTCGCGTCGCAATGGGCACACGGCGAAGATGTCCCTCTGGCCGCGGGCCATGTGCAACTGGCCTGGGCGGAATTTGAAGTGGTGGATACGGAGCTGGCAGTCCGAATTACACGGCTGATCTGAGGTCGGCAGGCGCGCGCCGGTACCAAAACGGCGACGGTGGACGCCTAAGAACAGCGGCGAGATTGTGCAGACGAGGGGTCGGGGAATGATGCAGATGGCAACCAGGACAGATCGAAAACTACCCGGTGGATGGGCCGGATGGCTGCTGGGCAGACTGAACGGCGGCGACCGCCCGCGCCCCAGGCTGGCCCTCCTGGAACGGATCGCGCTGGCCCCGCGGCAATCGCTGGCCCTGGTCGAGGCCGACGGACGGCGATTCCTGGTAGCCACATGCGCGGATGGGGGCCCGGTCTTTTACGCCCTGGACGACGGGGCGGAGAGCGCAGGCGGCAGGCGCACCGCATGCATGACGCGGACAGGCGCGAGCGGGCTGGAGAAGACTCCCCGGAGCGTTTCCGGGAGGATCTCATGGTAGCCCTGCTCGTGGCGGCGCATTCCGCTTCAACAGCCTCGGCGCCGCTGCTCCCGGATCTGAACGCGCGGCTGCATCCCTCCGACTCCACCCCCTGGACGATTGTCTTCGTTCTTACCCTGATCACGCTCCTGCCCGCCATCCTCATGGCCATGACGCCGCTGGTGCGGCTGCTGGTGGTATTTCACTTTCTGCGCCAGGCGCTGGGGACACAGACGGCTCCATCGAATCCCGACGCTGCTGGGACTGGCGCTGATGATGACCTGGTTCCTGATGACCCCGGTGCTGACCCAGGTCGACCAGCAGGCGGTCGAACCCTATCGGTCCGGGCAGATTACCGGCTTGGAAGCGATCGACAAGGGGGCGCAGCCGGTAAAGCACTTTCTCCTCCGCTACGCCCGCGAAAAGGATCTGGCGCTGTTCACGGCGGCGGGCCAGATTGAGCGTCCCAATACCCCGGACGACCTGCCCATGCGGGTGGTGATACCGGCCTACATTTTGTCCGAACTCAAGGCTGGCTTTGCCATTGGAGCGGTCCTGTTTCTGCCCTTTCTGCTGATCGATATGGTTACGGCTTCGATTACCACCTCAATCGGCATGTTTCAGCTGCCCCCGGTGGTGGTATCGACGCCGCTGAAGATTCTGTTGTTCGTGATGGTGGATGGGTGGAATCTGCTGGCCAGTTCGCTGCTGAAGAGTTTTTGACCAGAAACCGGCCGCTGGGGAGCACTCCGGGGCAAGGGAAGAACAGCTTGGAGGAGACACATATGAATCCGGACATGGTGGCGGAGTTATTGCGCCAGTTGATGAAAGAGGCCCTGCTGCTGGCTGCACCGGTGCTGGTGGCGGCGGCGGTGATCAGCTTTGCGCTCAGCCTGGTACAGACCCTGACCAGCCTCCAGGACCAATCCCTGACCTCGGTGCCGCGCCTGATGGCGGTGGCCTGCATCCTGCTGGCCGGCATGCCGTGGTTCCTGGGCCGGATGGCCGACTACACCCGGCTGCTGCTGACGGATCTGCGCCATTACCTGGGGTGAGAGGAGCACGTTCCGGCGGTTAGCTACGGCGCGCAGGGGTCCTGGATCCACGGATAGAGAACCATGAGGTTGGAAGCTGGCCAGCCAGAGGAAATAGATGTTGGATTGGAATACATTTCTGACCGCGATGACGCTGGTCCTGGTGCGGTTGAGCGGGATGGTGGTCTTTGCGCCATTCTTCTCCTCGAATGCGCTGCCGGTACGCACCAAGGCGGCGCTGGTGCTGGCCATGACCTATCTCCTGGCTCCGCTGGTCGCGTCGCTGCCCCGTGCACAGGCCGAAATCAGCTTTACGGCACTGATTGGGGAGCTCGCCGTCGGGCTGGTGTATGGGCTGTCGCTGGCGCTGCTGAACGAAATGCTGCTGTTTGCCGGACAGATCGCGGGGGTGCAGTTCAGCTTCTCGCTGGTCAACCTCATGGACCCATCCAGCCACATCGAGACGCCGCTGCTCGGCGACCTCTTTCAGCTGATGGGAACGCTGGTGCTGATCGCCTCCGGTCTGGATCGCATCCTGCTGGCCTCGCTGGTGCGCAGCTTTCGCGCCGTGCCGCTGGGAACATACGTGCTCGCGCCGGTGACCGGGCTGGCCATTGTGCGGGCGGCCGGCGGGGTGTTTCTGGCGGGAGTGGAACTGGCTGCACCGGTGCTGGCGGCCACCATGCTGGTGGAAATTGCCGTGGCCCTGCTGGGCAAGCTCAGCCCGCAGCTGCCGGTCATGTCGCTCACCGTTCCCATCAAGACTCTGACCGGATTCGTAATTCTGGCCGGCTCGCTGGCGCTTTGGCCGCGATTCATCGAGGCGCGCTTTGCCGGTCTGCTTGATATGGCGGAAAAGCTGATCGCAACTCCACCGTCCGGCGTCGGGCTGGGAGGCTAGCCGATGGCGGGAGAGCGCACCGAACAAGCCACGCAGCATCGCCGCGAGAAGGCGCGCAAGGACGGCGACATCCTGCACAGCCGCGAACTGACGGCCGCCGCCGGCACGCTCGCCGGAGTGCTGGCCCTGGGCCTTCTGGGCGGCCGGTCGCTGGAATCCTGGCGTGGGGCGTTTGCCGGCTTGCTGGCCCTTGGTGGATCGAGCCACTGGGAACCGGGCCAGGTCGAACCGACCCTGATCGCGGTGCGACGGCTGGCGCTGGCGGTCCTGAGTCCGGTGGGAATGGTGATGGCCGCGGTAGCGGCCGGCGCGCTCGGAGCCGCAATCGTGCAGACTGGCGGCATCAGCATTCACGCCGGGGCGGTGGGATTCAAGCTCGACCGCATCAATCCGTGGAATAACGCAAAAGCTTTGTTTTCCCTGCGGGCCGCGGCGCGGCTAGGCAAATCGCTGCTGCCGGCCGCTCTGCTGGCCATCTTCGCGGTACAGCGAATCGCCCGGCAGTTCACCTTGCCGCCCTTTTCGACGGCACGGCTGGAGTTGCTGGGAGCCGACGTGTTTGGCTTGCTCCAGGCAGCGGCGTGGCTGCTGTTTGGGTGGGCGGCCATCGATTACATGGTGGAATGGCAGAGCCGCGAATCGCGCCTCAAGATGAGCAAGCAGGATATGCGCGAGGAGATGAAGGAGACCGAAGGGTCGCCGCAGATCCGCAGCCGCATTCGCGGGCTGCAGCGCCAGATGCGCCGCCGCAAGGTGAAGGCCGATGTGTCCAAGGCCGCCGTCATTCTCACCAATCCCACCCATTATGCCGTGGCGCTGGGTTTTGACTTCGCGGTCATGGACGCACCCAAGGTGCTGGCCAAGGGCCGCAACCTGCTGGCCGAGGAGATCAAGGCCGAGGCGCGGTGGGCGGGGGTGCCGATTGTGGAGAACCCGCCGCTCGCCCGGTCTCTCTATCGCTCGCGTCGAAGTGGGGCAGGCCATCCCTGTCGATCTGTACGCCGCGGTGGCGGCCATCCTGGCCTATCTCTACCGGCAGCGAGTCGAGGCGGAGTTGCGCGAGCGCCGCGCCCGGGAGGCGGCTGTTCGCGCCCGTAACGTGGCTCAGCCGCGGACGCACGGCGGGTTCGGCGCTGCGAACGACGCTGGGAAGGGCGGCGCTGCTGATCCGACTCCAGGCAATGATTCGGTGACGCTTCCGGGATCGCACCCACAGGGAGGACAGCTATGAGCACCACGGCGCTGGTACACGGCGCACCGCCATCCGTTTCGATCCTCGAGCGGGTCAGGGAGTATGCCCTGCCACTGGCCGCCATCAGCGTGATCTTCGTCATGCTGGTGCCGCTGCCCGCAGCCGGTCTCGATCTGCTGCTGGCGCTTTCGATGGCGGCTTCGATCATCGTGTTTCTGTCCGCGGTGCAGATCCGCCGCGCCGTGGAACTGAGCGTGTTTCCCACGCTGCTGCTGCTGCTGACTCTGTTCCGCCTGTCGCTCAACATCGCCTCCAGCCGGCGCATTCTGCTGCACGGGTCGGAGGGAACCTCGGCGGCGGGGAAGGTCATTGAGGCCTTCGGGCAGTTTGTGGTGGGCGGAAATTACGTGGTGGGTTTCGTGCTCTTCCTGGCGCTGATCGCGATCCAGTTCCTGGTGGTCTCGCATGGCGCGGTGCGCACCGCCGAAGTGACGGCCCGGTTCACCCTCGACGCGCTGCCCGGCAAGCAGATGGCCATCGATGCGGACATGAACGCCGGCCTCATCGACGAGGCCGAGGCGCGCCGGCGGCGGCAGGCGATTGCCCGCGAAGCGGAATTCTACGGCGCCATGGATGGCGCCGCGCGCTTCAACCAGCGCGACTCGCTGGCCACCATCCTCATTACTGCAATCAACATCATCGCCGGCCTGCTGATCGGCACGCTGCAGCAGGGAATTGACCTCGGCGAAGCAGTACGCACCTATACGGTGCTGACGGTGGGCGACGGGCTGGTGACCATGATCCCGTCGCTGCTGGTCTCGGTTGCCGGCGGCATCACCCTAACCCGCGCCAACTCGGCCGGAATGCTGGGCGGCGAGATCCGGCAACAACTGCTGGCGCGGCCGGCGACCCTCTACCTGGCCAGCCTGGTCACGGGCGCGATGTGCCTTATCCCGGGACTGCCCAAGGTGGCGTTCCTGCTGGTTTCGGGGGTGTTGTTCTGGGGTGGACGGAGAATCGCGGCGAAGATGCAGGCCGTCCCTCCGGTCGAAGCCAGTTCCGCGGAAAGGAAGAAGACCGAGCAGACGCAGGGGGCAGACCTGGCGCAGTTGCTTCGCCTCGAAGACCTCACCCTCGAGATCGGCTTTCAGCTGATTCCACTGGTGGATGAGAAGCAGGGGGGGCAATTGCTGGCACGGGTGCGTTCCCTGCGCCGCCACCTGTCGGCGGAGATGGGATTTCTCGTCCCGCCGGTGCATATTTCCGACAATCTGCGCCTCAAGCCGCGGGAGTACCTGTTCTCGCTGCGCGGCGTAGAGATCGGCCGCTGGCAAACCGAGGGGCCGCAGCTTCTGGCGGTCTCCGGCGACGCCAATCGCCGGCCGTTGGCGGGAAGGGAGACACGGGAGCCGGCCTTTGGCGTGCCCGCGATCTGGATCGCCCCCGCGCTCGAGGACCAGGCGGTCGCTGCCGGCTACTCGGTGGTGGATGCGGTCACCGTGATGACGACGCATCTGGGAGAACTCATCCGGCGCCACGCCTGGGAGTTGCTGGGACGGGCCGAGATCAAGCGCCTCGTGGATTCGTTGAACGACTCCCACCCCAAGCTGATGGAAGAGCTGGTGCCGAAGATGCTGACCCTGGGCGAGGTGGGGCGGGTGCTGGAACAGCTTTTGCGGGAACGCGTCTCCATCCGCGACCTGGGTTCGATTCTCGAAGCTCTGCTCGAGGCGGCCCCGCGCGACAAGAGCCTGGAAGGCATGGTCGAGGCATCGCGGCAGGCCATGGGTCGCAGGCTGGTCCAGCCGCTGCTCGATGGGGACGGGCAACTGCCCGTGTTGCTGCTCGACCCGGCGCTCGAAGAAGAGATCCTGGCAACCGTGTTGCCGGAGACCAACCAGCGCCTGCTGTCGGCGAATACTCCGCAGCGGCCTCCGCTGGTCCGCCGCCTGGCCGATTCTTTGAATCGCCTTATCGGTTCCAACCCCGGCGCGGTCCCCCCCGTGCTCCTTTGTCCGGTTCCGGCTCGTTACCACGTCAAGCGGTGGCTCGATCCGATTGTGCCGCGGCTGGCGGTGGTGGCCGCCGTGGAGATTCCGCCTGAGGTGCGGCTGCGGCCCGTAGGGACGGTGCGCTGACGAAGCCGGATACGGGACGAGCGGGGGAAGAGATCTGTGTAAGGAGTGGGAACATGGAAGCAGCGATTGCAGCAAACAGGCAGGGCAGGGGCAGAGGGGAGACGCTGGGCGGGTATCCGCCCGCGGCAGGCGGGCCGGCCGCCATGACCGCAGAGCAGGAGCGGGTGCTGCTGGAGCACCTGCCGGTGGTGCGTTTCCTCGCCCGCCGCATTCACGAGCGGCTGCCGCAGCACGTCGACATCGAAGACCTGGTATCGGCGGGGGTGGTGGGACTTATGGATGCCTTTGCCAAGTTCGATCCCGACAAGAAGGTGCAGTTTCGCAGCTATGCGCAGTTCCGCATCCGCGGAGCGATCCTGGACAGCCTCAGAACCCTGGACTGGAGCCCGCGGGAGCTGCGTCGCAAGGGCCGCGCGGTAGAGGAAGCCATCCGCGCGCTGACGGCGCGTCTGGGCCATGCCCCCGGCGAGGCGGAAGTGGCCGAAGAGATGGCGATCGGTCTGGACGAATACCAGCAACTGCTCGGAGAGCTGAAAGGGCTTGAGATCGGCACCCTGCACGTGGAGCACAACGAGGATTCCGGCGAGGAAGAGCTGGCCTACATTCCCGGCCGGCCCGAGGACGATCCACTGTTTCGCTGCCTCAGAGGGGAGCTCGAGGAACGGTTGACGGACGCGATCACTAACCTTCCCGACCGCGAGCGGCTGGTAATGACGCTCTACTACTACGAAGAGATGACCATGCGCGAGATCGGACTGGCTCTGGGGGTAGTCGAGTCGCGCGTTTCACAGGTGCATGCCTCGGCGGTCGTCCACCTCCGCGCCGCCCTTCGCGATCTGGCCGTCAGAGGCCGCCCTGGCACGTACGCTGCACCTAAGCAAGGCAGGCGAGCCCGCAATTGATAGCTGAAGACCGCCTCATGAGGCCCGGAACGGGGCAGAGAGAAGGAGCAATAGACGCGCATGGAAAAGATTCTGAAGCAGGACGAGATCGACGCACTCTTTGAGGCCGCGCGGACCTCCTCGCCGGAGGCGGCGCAGACCGAGATCAGGGCGCGCGTGGTGCCCTACAACTTCTCCTCCGCGGGGCAGATTTCGACCGACCAGCTGCGCGCCATCAGCATGTTGAACGACCTCTTTGCGCGCAACCTGACCCACAATCTGGCGGCCTGGCTGCGTACCCGGTTTCAGGTGAACCTGGTCTCGGCCGAACAAATCCCGTTCAACGAATTTCTGCTGCGCATTCCCGAGATCAGCTACGTGGCGTCGGTCCGCCTGGAGCCCCTGGGCGCCCTTTCGGTGCTGCAGCTGGATCTCGCCCTGGCGCCGCCGATGATCGATCTGCTTCTCGGCGGCGACGGAAAGGAGGGTCCTCTGCGCGAATTGACCGACATCGAAGAGGCGATACTCGGTTCGGTGGTCGAGATCATCTGCCGCGAGCTGACCGCCGCCTGGCAGCCGGTATGCCTCAGCTTCAACTTTGAGCGCCGCCAGATGCAGACCCAGGTGGCGCGCATCATGTCGGTGAATGAAAAGACGCTGTGCCTGAGCTTCGAGATTCGCATGCCGCACAGTTCGGGACTTCTCAACCTGGCCTTTCCCGCAGTTGTCGCCAACACCATCCTGCGCCGTCTGACCTCGGATTGGGGCCGGCGACGGCGCCACGCGCCCGAGACCAGGACGCGCATGGAGACATCGGCCGCCGGCATTCGCTTTGGTGCCTCCCTGCAACTGCCCCCGGTGCCCCTGCCGGCGCGCACCCTGGAGGCGCTCGAGCCGGGTGCGGTCCTTCGCCTTGACCTGCCCGCCAATACGCTTCCGGAATGGCGGGTAGGCGGACAGGTGCTGTCCAGGGCACAGGTTGTACGTCAGGGTCCGCATCGTGCGGCGCGGGTGGAAAGCCGTATGGAAGGAGTCAGGCCATGATGACCTATGCAGATTGCTGGACAGGTGTCGCGACGGCGCTCTTCCAGCAGGCCCTCGCCGGGATCTCCGGATCTCGAGGAGGCGTTGCCGCGGCCGCTTGTCGCCGGCTCGTTCGGCTTTGCCGCCACTCTTAGCGGAGACGAGCAGGGCCGTTTCTCGGTCATTCTCGATGCCTCCATCCTGGATTCCCCGCTAATGGGGGACGGGGTCGATCAGAAGGCCGGGTGGATGGAACTGCTGCGCGAGGTCTTCGATGCGGCTGCGGGCGAACTGCTGGCCAAGACGGGCCGGAAGTGCCGCGTGGAAGGCTTCGAGCCGGTCGAATCGGAGAGCAAGGTAACCCACGCTTTCCGGCTTCGCTCAGGCGAGCGGACCTGGAGCATTCTGGTCCGCGACGAGGTGCGCACGCCCAGGGCCGAGAACAAAGCGGCTTCGATGCCTCCTCGTCCCGATACTCCGGCGAGTATCCCCGAGGCGACCGATCCCGGCGCCGGGCAGGCCATCGGCAGGGGCATCGAACTGCTGCTCGACGTAGAGCTCGAAGCGACCTTGCGATTCGGCTGCCGCGAACTACCGCTTGGAGAGTTACTCGACCTCGGTCCGGGAGATGTGGTGCAGCTCGACCGGCACGTTGACGACCCGGTCGATCTGATCGTAGGCGACAAAATCGTAGCCCGCGGGGAGGTGGTGCTGGTCAACGGCAACTTTGGATTGCGGGTGACTGAAGTAGCGGCGCCGCGCAAGCGCCTGGAGAGCATACGATGCCTGTTCTGAATCGGAGAGGGACTGTGGGCGATGGTCGCGAGGATATCTATGGCGGGGCAGGCGGTCGAGCCCGGTGGTATGGCGGCGGCCAAAAGCGCCCGCGTCCCAAGCCGCTTGGGGCTCTTTGAGACGTGCGCCAATCCGCGCTGCCGGTCGGGGTGGGTGCATCTGTGGCGCAGCCGCTCAGCGCCGGTGTTTGAAGGCGGATGGAGTTGTTCGGCGGCCTGTACTGCGGAGCGCATGGAAGTTGCCGTGCGCCGCGAGATGGAAGGGCGGGGAACGGTTCCTCAACCTCATCGGCACCGGGTTCCCCTGGGGCTGCTGATGATGGAGCAGGGCTGGATCACCTCCGCCCAGCTAAAGCAGGCATTGGATGCCCAGAAGGCATCGGGCGGCGGACGCCTGGGTGGTTGGCTGGTGAGCCGAATAGGCGTCAGCGAAGGGCTGGTGACGCGGGCACTCAGCCTGCAGTGGAGCTGCCCGGTGCTGTCTCTGGAGTTTCACGATCCGGAAGGACTGGCTCCGCTGGTCCCGCGGCTGTTCGTCGATGCCTTCGGAGCCCTGCCGCTGCGGGTCGCCGCGGGAAAGATTCTTTACCTTGGATTCGAGGAACGTCTGGACGCAGTGCTGGCGCTGGCCATTGAACGCATGACTGGTCTGCACGTGGAAAGCGGGCTGGTGCAGGGATCGCTGTTCCGGCCCGCGCATGAGCGCATGTTGAACGCGGCATTCCCCGGGGTAGAGCTTCTCGAAGCAGCGTCGGAGCCTGTACTGGTGCGCGCGCTCACCCGCGCGGTGGAACGCGCGCGGCCAGTGGAGGCGCGCCTGGTCCGGGTCCACGACTGCCTGTGGCTGCGCATGTGGCGCAAATCGCCATCTGCCGCCCTGCCATGCGCCTCCGACATCCTTGACCTGATCGCGACCATTGGAGCGTAGGAGTTGGGCGTCGTAGCTCTTCCTGCCTTCGATCCTGGCTTTGTCCGACCTCCTGTCGAAATACGCCACAGGCCAATCTTCGCTTTGCCGGGTACGTCGATGAAGTCCCGCTGCGCCCTGTCCGGAAAAGATCAAGGTTTTGTCCCGCGCGCCGATAAAGAAACCAGCAAAGGAGCCGGGCATGAGTGAAGTGAAAGCGCTGATCGTGGACGATTCCTCGGTGATGCGCAAGATTGTGGAGCGTTCGCTGCGTCAGGCGGGACTCGACACCCTGGTGGTCCACGAGGCGTGCAGCGGTGTCGAAGGGCTCGATGTTCTGCGCGGCACGAAGGTCGATCTGATTCTTACCGATATCAACATGCCCATGATGGACGGACTGGAGTTTGTCCGCCAGATCAAGGCGCAGAGCCTGGCCCATGGTGTTCCGGTGGTCATGATCACCACCGAATCGAGCGAAGAGCATGTACGGCAGGCAATCCTGGCCGGGGCGCGCGGTTACATTCGCAAGCCATTTACCGCAGAACAGGTGAAGGAGCGGGTACTGCCGCTGTTGAGCGCGGCGTGACGCGGGGGCAGTGGGATGCTGTTGAACGGGGTGCGTACGGCTGCGATAGTGCGGTCTCCCGGAGCCGGCCGGGAAATGGAGAGAGTGATGGCGGTATCGTTGCGTGAGTCGGTGGACAAGGTCGCGGATCCCGGGAACCTGGATGCCAGCGTGGAAGAGGTCTTCCAACTCATGCTGGGGGTGGATTGCGAGCGCACCGAACCGCCCTCGGTGGGCGAACCGGAATCAGTCACCGCAGTGGTGGGATTTGGCGGCCTGCTGAGCGGGGCTTGCGTGTTTCGTACGGGGGGTGGGACCGCCAGGCAGATCGCGGCGCGCATGACCGGGATGGAGTTCGACGCCATCGACGATACGGTGAAAGACGGGATCGGCGAAATCTGCAACATGCTGGCAGGCGCATGGAAGGGCAAGGTCCCCGAATTGGCCGCCCACTGTGGGCTGTCGGTGCCGGCAGTCATCACTGGCCGCGACTACACTCTGCACGTCCAGGCGCCGGAATTTCAATTGCATCACGCCTACGGCTTCGAAGGCCAGCGCTTTGCTGTGACCATTGTCTGCGACGGGCTGCAATAGCGGACGCGGCATAGTCTGGCGCGTGCGCACAAGACCCTCGA
The DNA here is from genome assembly GCA_963737665.1 of uncultured Acidobacteriaceae bacterium. Lineage (GTDB taxonomy): Bacteria > Acidobacteriota > Terriglobia > Terriglobales > Acidobacteriaceae > Telmatobacter. The sequence goes on along the minus strand of CAVTTW010000002.1, from coordinate 1,139,424 downwards.
TTGATTGAATACCGGTGGGACATCGCCGGCCAGCTCAGCGCCGGACGGTCTCAAGTGCCGAGCGTCACACCGGACGCCTTACACCGGGGGTCGGGACATGGGCAAATCAAGCCGTCCGCAGCCTCGCTGCAAACGCAAGACGGTTAGCTTTCCAGATCCCTGGGTCGAGAGGCTTCCTTCCGATGCTTCACGAAATGACTTTCTGATCGTTCTCTAATCTTCGCTCCTCCTTTCTGGTCCTTCTTTTGCACCATTTCGCGACATGGACAGCGGATACTATGCGGCGATGACGGGACTGCTGGCGCGCACCCAGGCGCTGGACACGGCGGCCGCCAACCTGGCCAATGCGCAGACGCCCGGATATCGCGCAGAACGGGAGTATTTCCGGTCGGTGCTGCTGGGCCCGGATGCGCAGGACTCGCAACTGGGCGAGACCATCAATAACTACGGACTGCTGGGCGGCGACCGGCTGAACATGAGCCAGGGCGCGTTGCAGCAGACCGGCAATCCTCTCGATCTGGCGATCGAGGGACAGGGATTCTTCCAGATTCAAACCGCCAGCGGTCTGCGGTATACGCGCGATGGCAGCTTTCATCGCTCCTCCAAGGGGATCCTGGTGACGGCGGCCGGTGAGCCGGTGCTCTCGAGCGCGGGCCAGCCGATCCCACTGCCTCCCGGCGACGTCTCCGTGGGCGCGAACGGGGTCGTTTCGGTAGCCGGCGGAGCGGTAGCCACGGTGGGCGTGTTCACCTTTCCGGCCGGCGTTCAGTTGAGCGCCGAAGGCGCCAACCGCTATGTCGCTCCCGAAGGGTCGAAGGCGTCCTGTCCAAGGATGCAGTGGTGCACCAGGGAGCCATCGAGTCAGCCAATCAGGACGTGATCCAGGGAACCCTCGACCTGATCGTCATGCAGCGCCAGGCGGAGATGATGCAGAAGGCGCTGACCGTCTTTCACACCGAGTTCAACAAGTTTGCGACCGAGGACTTGCCACGGGTCTAGTCCCACACGAGGAGCAACATGATTCGAGCTTTGTATACGGCAGCCAGCGGCATGAGCGCGCAGCAGATGAACCTGGACACGATCGCCAACAACCTGGCCAACTCCTCGACCACGGGATTTCGGCAACTGCGCCTGCAGTTTCAGGACATGGTGTACCAGAACCTGGTCACCCCGGGGGCGGCGCAGAGCCAGTCCACGGTGGGGGCCGGACTGCAGATCGGGCTGGGCACCAAATCGGCGGCCACCGAAGTCATCATGACCCAGGGATCGCTGAACCAAACCTCGAATCCTCTGGATGTGGCCATCGAGGGATCGGGGTTCTTCCAGGTGCAGCGGCCGGACGGAACCATCGCCTATACGCGCGCGGGCAGTTTCACCTGAACAACCAGGGAACCATCGTGACCACCGACGGCGACCCGGTCATTCCCACCATCACCATTCCCGCCAACGCCACGGCCGTGACCATCACCCAGTACGGCGTGGTGAACGCGACCCTGGCCGGCCAGCAGAATCCTTCGCAGCTGGGCCAGTTGCAGCTGGCCACCTTTCCCAACCCCGGCGGACTGGAAAGCCTGGGATCCAATCTCCTGCAGGCCACGCTGAGTTCGGGCGATCCGGTGCTGGGCAATCCGGGCGGCACGGAGGGACTGGGCACGCTGCAGCAGGGGTATCTCGAAAACTCCAATGTGGATGTAGTGACCGAGTTTGTGCAGATGGTGCTGGCGCAGCGGGCCTACGAGTCCAATTCCAAGGTCATCAAGGCAGCCGACGACATGTATTCGCAAGTCAACAACATGACGCGGTAAAGCGAAGACCGGGATGAGGTGTGAGAGCAAAATGCGTGCGGCTTCCATGATGGCGATAATGCTGCTCGGCGGGGCAGCCACCTCGATTGGGTATGGGCAGCTCCCGTCTGCGGTCCGAGATGAGGCCAATCCCACGTCTGGCTCGATTACCGCGCCCGTGAGAGAGATCGCCGATCCGTATACGGGAATGCTTTGGGTCTTGTCTCGCGACGCGAGTCACCCCGGTGGTCCCGGGAAAATGATCGCGACTTCGGAGCGTGTCGCCGATGTCCGCAGGGGGGTTGTGCCGCGCACCACGGTGACGATGGTTCCGGTGATCCGGGCCGGCGACGGGATCCTTGTTGAAGAGCACACGCGCCTGGTGGACTTGGAACTGGAGGCAGTGGCGCTGGGGCCAGCGACGCCCGGAAAGATGTTGCATGCACGAACCAGGTCCGGGAGCGTCCTGTGCGCCACGGCTTTAGGGCCGGGACGTGCGGAGTTGGCGACCGGGACCGCGACTCCGCGAACCTTTGCCTCCGGGAATGGGGAGAAGCGATGAGTTTCGTCAGGTTACGGCCGGTGTTATCTCTGGTGGTCGCTGTGTGTGTGGTTGCATCCGCGCCTGCCGTCGCCAAAAAGCCGCTCCTTGGTGGACCGGCAAAGGCAACGCCGCCGGAGGCGGCCCTGCGCGCCTATGTGGATCGGGTACGAGCGCAGCAGGCGGCGGAGGTGCGGACCACGGGGTCAATCTGGAGCCCCGAAGGGCGCCTGGTGCGGCTGGGCACTGACGCCAAAGCGGTGCGGCTGCACGATGTTGTCTCCGTGGTCGTAACCGAGAGCCTGGCGGCGTCGACCGATGGGCAGGTGAAGAACAGCCGCGCTTCGAATGCCAGTTCCAGCATCACCTCACTTTTTGGCGCCCTCAAGGCGAGCAACGCCATGCAGAACCTGCTTGGGCAGACGTCGGCCTCGGGATTGACGGCGCAGGGGCAGAGCACCACCAACTCCAGCCTGGCGACTACGTTCGGCGCCGAGGTGGTGGATGTGCTGCCCAATGGAATGCTGGTGGTTCAGGCGACGCGGCAATTGACGTTTTCGCAGCAGACGCAACTCATCAAGTTGCGTGGACTGGTGCGACCCGAGGATGTAAGCGCCCAGAATCAGGTTTTGTCGACAGCCATGACGGATCTCGAACTCGAGGTCACCGGCAAGGGCATCGTGAACGATTCGACCTACCGGCAGAATCCACTGGTGCGTTTTGTGGAAAAGCTGCTGGTGTTCTAAGCAGAGTTGGCAGAGAACTGAGTCGAGGGAACAAACGCAATAACTGCTGAATCGGGGATGCAGCAATTGAGCAAGAAAGTGGGCAGAAAATGAGGACGCGGGTAACCAAGCCGGGCGAGGGAGGCGGGCTCCTCTGGACGGGCAGACAGAGATTATGCGCGGTGTCCGGAGTGCTCGCGATTGCTTTGGCCGCCGTTTATCCTCAGCCGGTTCCGCAGAAGGCGCGCGTCAAGGATGTCGCCACCATCGAGGGCATTCGCGACAACCAATTGGTAGGCTATGGGCTGATCGTCGGGCTGCGAGGAACGGGGGATAGCTCGCAAACCGTGTTTCCGGCGCAGACGCTGATTTCGGCGCTGGAACGGATGGGCATCACGGTCCCGCAGACGGGTTCGAACTCGGCGTCCAACATGCAGGTGAAAAACATGGCGGGTGTGTTTGTGGTGGCCACCCTGCCGCCCTTCAGCCGGCCTGGCTACCGCGTCGACATCACCGTGTCCTCGGCAGGGGACGCGCGATCGCTGGAGGGCGGGATTCTCTTGATGACGCCCTTGTACGGACCTGACGGACAGATCTATGCCCAGGCCCAGGGGGCGCTGGTTCTGGGGGGTACATGGCTGCTTCCAACGGGAATGCGCGCCAGTTGAATCACCCGACGACGGCGCGAATTCCTGGTGGCGCCCTGGTGGAACGGCCGGTTCCCTTCGAACTCAAGCAGCTGCAATCGGTGAGTGTGGTGCTGAACGATGCTGATTTTCACACCGCGGAACGCATGGCGGCGGCGATCAACGCCGAGCTGGGGTCCACCGCGTCTGGCGCAGGTCGCGCTCACGCCGTCGACAGTCGCCGGGTGGAGATTGCCACGGTCGGCAATGAGGATATGGCGGCTCTGCTGGACAAGGTCGAGGGCGTCGAGGTGGACGTCTTTCCACGGGCCCGCGTCGTGGTGAATGAGCGGACCGGGACGGTCGTCATTGGAGGAACCGTGCGCCTTCAGCCGGTTTCGATCCTGCATGGAGGGTTGTCGGTCAACGTGGTTACCCAGCCGCTGGTCTCGCAGCCCGGTCCACTGTCGAACGGTACGACGCAAGTGGTGCAGCAGACTACGGTGCAGGCCCAGGACAAGCCGGTCAACCGGATCGATCTGAAGGAAGGCGCAACCGTCGAGGATCTGGTTCAGGAACTGCAAAGGACCGGCGCCGGGGCGCGGGATGTGATTTCCATTCTGCAGGCCATGAAAGAGGCCGGAGCCCTTGAGGCAGATCTTGAAGTCCTGTGACGTCTTTGGACTGAAACGGCACAGCGAAAGGGTTAGGGGATGTTGGCAGTGGCGGGTAACTTAAGTGCGATGGGAGTCTCGGCCCCGGGTGCGACCCAGAGTGGGGACCTGGGTGCGGTGCAGCCCCGGCTGGCGCGGGCTGCTGAGGATTTCGAGGCGCAGATGATGAAGGAATTGCTCAAGCCCATGACGAGTGGAAATGGGCTGACCGGTCCGGAGGACGACCAGGAAGGGTCGGGCGGAGCTCTTGGTGAGTTCGCCTGTGAGGCTCTGGGCAGGGCGCTGAGCGCGCAGGGCGGGTTTGGAATTGCGACCCGGATTGAAAGGGAGCTTTCCCATTCCGGTACCCTTCCCGCAACGGCAAAGGGAACCCGGACTCTGTCAATTCTCGCCCGGAATAAGCGGGCGCGAATGACTAGAGTGATTAGAAGAACCGCCGATAAACAGGACAAGGAGAGTGGTGTATGGATATTCGCAGTAGTCTCGATGGTTTAAGGTCTCTGCTCGGAGTCAACGCCGGTGCGCCGGCTTCCACGCAGAGGAACACCGTGCAGGTAACAGAGGGGAACTTGCTGTCGAGCGATCGGGCCACCTTGAGCAGCGCGGGCAGCGAGGTGTCGCAGACCGCGTCCGATAGTGGAGTACGCATGGACAAAGTGCAATCTGTCCAGGCTGCGCTCGGCACCGGGAGCTACGAAGTGCCCGCATCGGCAGTGGCTTCGAAGGTGGTGGATGCCATGCTTGGCAACGGTCCCTCCTCAAATTAGTTGCCATCCGGGCCAGACGGATGGCGCCGCTGTCCTGGTGCTGAGGACGACGCCAAGCCGCGGGTGTCCGTTGCAAGCGCCCCGGCGGCCAGGGATAGGGGATGTTCATGGCGCGTGCCGTTGGTGGCGGCAAGCCGGATTTTGTTGACAGGGGAATCGGTCGATGGAGTGCTCAAACACGGTACGGGTGGAATTTCGGTTAAGGGATTTGGCGGTCGAGGCTTCGCGGGCCCTAGCCGGACTCAACGCCGACCGGCTGGAAGAGATGGCCCTGTACTGCCAGGGATTGAACCGGGATATGCAATTGCGCTTGAAGGAGACTTTGGCGGAGATTCGGGAGCAGGCGGAAGAGGCAGCAGGCGAGATGGCGACCTTTGCCCATGTGCTCGAAGCGACGCGGGCCAATCTCGATGTACTTCATCGAGTGGGCGAGCTGCGCGAGGGGATCCTGGAATACGGCGGCGTCTCACGAATCCCGGTAACCTCAACTTCACCATCCCGATCTCAGGCTTCGCGATCCGGACCGCAAGGTTCCCGATCCTTGAATATGGAATGCTGGGAGCGTGGGCGGTCGGGTCGAAGGGAGATTCAGCATGGGAACAATTAGTTCGGCCTTCAACCTGATCTCCGGCGCACTGAATGCCGATCAGGCAGCCTTGAGTATCGTGGCCAACAATGTGGCCAATGCCAATACCACGGGCTACACCGAAGAGACGCCCAACTGGCAGGAGAACGATCCGGTCTCGATCAATGGAGTGTTGTACGGCACCGGTGTTACCGAGACAGGTGCCACATCGGTGCGCGATCGGGTGCTGACTGAGCGGCTCGATCAGCAGCAGCAGCTGGCTTCCGCCTCCACAACACGCCTGGCGGCGCTTAACACAGTGCAGGCGCTGTTCACGCCCGATTCCGGATCGTCCAGCTCAACGGCAGGCGATATCGGCAGCGACATTACCAGCTTTTTCGACTCCTTTGCGTCGCTCGAGGCCAATCCAACCGAGAACGCGTTGCGGCAGCAGGTTCTGTCCAGCGGGACGACGCTGGCAGGAGATATCTCGAATGCCGCGGACAGCCTCAACTCGCAGAGATCGGCGCTTGACCAGGAGGCGGCGGGCGTCATTACCCAGGTGAACGCGCTTACCCAGTCGATTGCGCAACTGAACCTGCAGATTCAGTCGACTTCGCCCAATGCCGACGCCGGGGTACTTGAGGATCAGCGCCAGCAGGATCTGAGCCAGCTTTCGCAGTTGGTTGGAATCAACCAGGTGACGACGGAAAACAACGGACTGACCGTTGTCACTACGTCGGGGACGACGCTGGTTTCTGAGGGATTGAGTATGCCGGTCACCACCGGTATGGTCAATGGGGTCACCGACTTTTTTTCGGGCACGACTGACATTACGGCGCAACTGACCACTGGGGGTGGTTCCCTGGGCGGCTATCTCACCGCTCGAGACGAAGACATTCCCACAGCTCTTAAGGCGCTGGACCAATTGGCCTACGGCATTTCGACCAGTGTCAATGCGCAGAATAATGCCGGGACCGATCTGAACGGGGCCACAGGCACAGTGGCGGCTCCGCTTAACATCTTCAATCCGCCTGCGCCCGGTGTAGTGGCGGGCAGCGCGGTCGCGATGAGCGTGGTGATGACCGATCCCAACCAGATTGCGGCCGCCGGCATCGGGGCGGGCACTGGCGACAACTCCAACGCCGTTACCATGGCCGCGCTTGCCAACCAGGCCATCGTCAACGCCCAAACGCCCACCAACTTTTATTCCAATTTCGTAACTACACTGGGATCCACGGTGGCTGAGGTGCAAACCGAAAATACGGCGCAGAACGCCTCCGTCAGCCAGCTGCAGAATCAGAACAACGCTCTCTCCGCGGTCAACCTGAACACCGAGGCCTCATCGATGCAGCAACTGGAGCGCAGTTACCAGGCGGCATCGCAGGTGTTCACAATACTGAACACGATCATGACCTCGGCCCTGAACCTCGGTGTGGAGACGGCTGTCTCCTGAAAGCGCCCGAGCGGGTCGAACACCGGAGCAAACCAGGAAATGAGGGCACGAAGAGTGCCGGGCACAAGCAGGGAATCAAAATGCGCGTGAATCCGTTTTACGTTTCGAATCTTGCCACGTCGCTCAACCAGGCGCAGTCGACCGAACAGCAGTTGACGTCCGAGCTGTCGAGCGGCGTGCGCGTAACCTCTCTGAGCGACGACCCCCTGGCCGCCGGAGAGAATGTGCAGTTGCTGAACCAGATGCAGCGGGATGATTCCTTCACCCAGTCTTCGAGCCTGGTTCAAGGACAGCTCCAGGTCGCCGATTCGGCATTGGGAGGGGTGGTGACGCAACTGACGCAGGCGATCCAGTTGGCCACCAGCGGCAGCAACGGAACCATGAACTCATCGAATCTGCAGTCCATTTCCAATCAGATCGCGGGTATTCGCGATGAGGTCGTATCTCTGGCGAATACCAGCTACCAGGGCCAGTACATCTTCGGGGGCAGCCAGACCGGAACCACCCCGTTTACGATCTCAAGCACTACCTCTCCCGCAACGGCGACATACAACGGCGACAGCGTGGTCAATTATCTTGAGACGCCCAACGGCCAGAAGATCCAGCTAAACGTCCCCGGCAACCAGATCTTTACCGCCGCGGGCACCAACAATGTCCTGGGAGCCCTCAATCAACTGGTCGCCGACTTCAGCACGGGCGTCAGTTCGCCTTCGACAGTGGCCGACACGACAGCTCTCAATGCCGCGCTCAACTTTGTGTCGCAACAGCGGGTGGTGGTAGACAATTCGCTGACCCGGCTCACGTCGGCCAGCGATGCCGTCACCAGCGAGGATACGCAGCTAACCGCGGCACAGACCAACCTCATGCAAGCCGATGTAGCCAAGATCTCTACCCAGCTTTCCCTTGCTGAGACTCAACAGACGGCACTGGAAAATGTGATCGCCCAGCTCGGCTCGGGCAGCCTGTTCGACAAACTGCAGGGATGAGGGTGAAGGGGCCGAAGCAGGTTCTCCGGTGGCCGTGTTGCGGGGCGCACTCTATACTTCAGATACTGTGTTCGAACCGCTTCGATTTCTGTGGAACGCTACGCGCGGGTCGCGTCTGAGGCCGTGGCGCAGCCAGTATCTGCGCTGGCGGATGGAGACCTACTCCGGCCAGTGGGCTGACCAGATGAAGGCACGCGACATGCTGAGTTTTGTATGGACTTCGCGCTGGGAACTGCTCAGTTTCCTGTTCTGGACGGGACGCGTGGAACGCGAGGCACGCCGGAAGACGTGAGTCCGGCACACGACAGACAAGCAACGGCGGCCAACCAAGCGGTGGGTCAGGAGTGGGCCATGCAGGAAGCCGGCAAGCGGGGATGGACGCGGAGGGAGTTTGCGCGGGCGGCGCTAGCCGCGGGAGCTGCGGCTGGGCTTCCGCACTGGGCAGCGGGCATCGCCGATGATGCGGCCTTTCGTGTAAAAGTCAACGGGCCCGACTCACTGCGGGCACATGCGTCTGCACGCGGGCTCTTGTATGGCGCCGCCGTCGACCCGGCCCTGCTGGACGTGGAAGGAGTGGCAGGCGGCAACTCGGCGGACGGCTATACGCTTCTGGTGCAGAACCAGGCCAACATCCTCGTGGCGGAGAATGCCATGAAGTGGGCGGGACTGCGGCCCACGCCGCAGACTTTCGATTTTGCGCTGGCGGACCGCCTGATGCGGTTCGCGGCGCTTGCCAATCAGCGGGTGCGCGGCCACAATCTCTGCTGGCACGAGGCGCTGCCGGCGTGGTTCGCGGGCTACGCGTCCAAGGAAAACGCGCGTCAACTCCTGATCGAACACATTCAGACCGTGGCGGGTCGTTTCAAAGGACAGATTCACAGCTGGGACGTGGTCAATGAGGCGATCGAGCCCAAGGACGGGCGTCCGGATGGGCTGCGCCAGTCTCCCTGGCTGGGCCTGGTTGGCGCAGACTATATCGAGCTTGCCTTTCGCACCGCGGCAGCCGCCGATCCCGCCGCGAAGCTCACGTACAACGACTACGACATCGAACTCGATACGGCTGAGCAGAGCGCCAAACGGGGCCAGGTGCTGATGCTGCTGCGGCGGCTCAAGGCCCGGGAGGTTCCGATCCACGCCGTGGGTGTGCAAAGCCATCTCAAGGCCGACGGGCCTGAGGCCGGAGCGGGGTTGATCACGTTTATCCGCGAGCTGAAGACGATGGGACTCGAAGTCTTCGTCACCGAGATGGACGTGAACACTCACAGCCTGGAAGGCGGACCGATGGTGCAGGATGCGGCCGTGGCGCGGGTGTATCGCGATTACCTGGGCATGGTACTGGCCGAGCCAAATGTGCCGGCCGTGCTCACGTGGGGAGTGACCAGTGCGCATAGCTGGCTCAACCAGTCTCGGGAGCCGTGGGCACGAAGAGCGGATGGCGCGCGGCAGCGACCATTACCCTTCGACGATGACCTGAAGCCGACCCCGGCGTTTACTGCGATTCGAGAGGCGATCGACACGTCGCGTTCGGCTGCGCCTCTGCCGGATGTGGCCCCGGCGTCAAATCCCGATAACCTGTACAAGCCGTTTCCCGTGCAGGGAAGTCCAACTACTCAGCCTGCGGCGCCATTGCCGCCTCCGGTCGCGCCACGGTAGAGCTACCTCTGAGGCGCGTCACGCCGCCTATGATGAAGGTTAGGCCGCGCTCGCTTGTCGATTGACAGCGGTGCGGAAATCCCTTACGCAGGAGCTCTTCTCGGGATGAGATTTCGATTGACCGCGAGTTGCGGGTGGGTGTGGGTTTTGCTCGTTCTGGGGACAGTCACCGCCGCTGCACAGCAGATGCCCCCCGCCGAGCCTCCACGGCCCATGCCGGGCACGCAGACAGGGGAGCCGACGCTGCGTGTGACCACCCGCGAAGTGCTGGTGCCGACACTGGTTGAAAAGCGCGGGGGCGGTATCGTCTATGGGCTCAAGGGCGACGATTTTGTCCTGGAAGACAACGGCGTGCCCCAGAAGGTCCACGTCCAGGAGGAGATGGACACCGCGCCGGTCTCGCTGGTGGTGGCAGTTGAGCAGGGTGGGATGAGCGTCCTTGAATTCGACAAGGTCGCCAAACTGGGGCCTCTGTTGGACGTCTTTCTCTCCGATTCGCGCAGCCGGGCGGCGCTGGTAGGTTTCGACTCCGAACCACATCTGATCCGCGATTTCACTCCATCCGGCGATGCGATGAATGACGCGCTCAAGCACATCCAGCCCGGCGACGGTGGAGACGCCATTCTGGACACCATCAGTTATGCCGTCGATCTGCTCCAGTCGCAGCCCAAGGAGTTCCGGCGGGTCCTGCTGCTCATCAGCGAGGAGCGCGACCACGGCAGCAAGCACACCAAGATCGAGCAGGTGATCCGCAAGATCGGCCAGTCGGATGTGCTGGTGCTGACCGTCTCCTTTTCGCCGGTGGCGGCCGAGTTCCTGCACGATGTGAAGGATTCCGGCGATGAACGAACCATGAACATGGTTTCGGCGCTGGTGGCGCTGATCCAGGCATTCAAGAAGAATGTCACAAAGGAGATCGCATTGATGAGCGGTGGCGAGTACACCACGTTCATCAGCGACAAGCGATTTGAACAGCGGGTCGTCGACGAAGCCAAGCACGCGCGCAACCGCTACCTGCTTACATTCAGCCCATCAAACCCGACGCCGGGATTGCATACCATTCGCGTTCACCTCGCACAGGATTACGGCGCACATATCGTGGCGCGAGCCGATTACTGGGTTGGAGACGAGGAATAATGGGCTGTCGTTCCCACGAGTAAAGGGCTGCTGCCTACAAAGGTCCCGAGACCACCCGCGCTACCACGTCATATTCGTGGGCTTCTGTGATCTCTGCCCGATAGAACCGGCCCGATTGGAGCGAGTCCAGATCGCCGAAGTCGTTGATGTAGACCTTGCCGTCGATCTCCGGAGCGTGGAACTGGGTGCGGCCTTCCCACAGCATGGGGGTCTCTTCGCTCTCGCCCTCGGCCAGCAGGACCAGTTCGCGGCCGATCCACTGCTGCTTGGCGTGCTTCGAGATGGACTGCTGCAATTTCATCAGGCGCCGTTTGCGGGACTCAATGGTGCGCCTGGGAACCTTGGCGTCGAGCGAGTGAGCGCCAGAGCCCTCTTCGTCGGAGTAGTTGAAGACGCCCAGCCAGTCAAACTTTGCTGCCTGCACGAAATCTTCCAGCGTCGTGATGTCTTCGGCTGTTTCCCCGGGAAATCCGACGATGAACGAGGTGCGGAGGGCGATGCCAGGAACGGCGGCACGGACCTTCTCAATGGTCTTGAGGAAGATGTCGGCGCCGGCGCCACGTTTCATGCGCTTGAGCACGGCGGGCGAGGCGTGCTGGAGTGGGACATCGAGGTACTTGCAGATATTGTCGTGGCGGGCGATGGTCTCGAGCAGGCGGCCAGTGATGCGGTTGGGGTAGGCGTAAAGGAAGCGAAGCCAGCGCAGGCCCTCAATGCGCGCCAGGGTGTCGAGTAACTGCGCGAGGCCGTCCTTGAGGCCGAGGTCTTCGCCGTAGCAGGTGGTGTCCTGACCGATCAGGGTGATCTCCTGCGCGCCGTTCGCAACCAGTTGCTGCACCTCGGCTACCACGGACTCGAATCGCCGTGAGCGAAACTTGCCGCGGAGATTGGGAATTACGCAAAACGTGCAGGGATGGTCGCAGCCCTCGGCGATCTTGACGTATGCCGAGGTGCGTCCGGTGGTCAGCAGGCGGGGGGTGGTTTCGTCGTACAGGTAGGTTGGCAGCAGGGGAGCGGCGCCCTGCCAGTCGTCGCGGCGGAAGCGTCCCTGCTGCTCGCGAAGATCGCCTTCGGCACGAAAGGACGGCGATGCGGAGGCAGGTGGCAGTCCAGCTTTGTGGGTGCCGGCGAGGGACTCCTGTCCGGAGCGCGCGCTGGCGTGGCCGTTGCCCGCAAGGATGTTGAAGGGGGACGGTGCGGACGCCACAACAGGCGGCGCGATCCCGGCCGCCTCGAGGATGCTTTCGAGCTCGCCGGTACCTACCACGGCATCGACTTCGGGAATGCTCTTGCGGATCTCATCGCGATAGCGCTCGACCAGGCAGCCCGCGACGATGAGTCGGGTGGCGCGTCCCGCGGTCTTGTGGCGGGCCATCTCGAGGATGGTGTCGACCGACTCCTGCTTGGCGGTGTCGATGAAGCTGCAGGTATTCACGATGAGGATCTCAGCTTCTTCGGGGCGGGAAGTGAGGCGCGCTCCGGCGCGGTCAAGCAGGCCCATCATCACCTCGGAATCGACGAGGTTTTTCGGACAGCCCAGGGAAACAAAGCCCACCACCGGGGCCGCGGATGCAATTTTCTCAGTCACCTATCCATTGTAGTGGGAGTGAAGACCGAATCAAAGCGGGCGTTCTGGCCGCAGTCAGGCGGCTCGTTAAGACTGAGATTTCTGACGCTGAGATGACGGGCATTTCACGGAACCGTAACGGTCGCGTAACGGTTCCTTCATATCTCCGGAGCGCGCGCCAAATACCCTTCGTATAGGCCAATCCAGCACAACAGCCTCTATCACGCCAGCAGAGGCGTCTTCGTCTTAACCCATTCACGCCATGGCTTTTGCGTAAAGCCAGGCAATTGATTCCGGCCCTTCGACGGGCCGCGATTTTGGAGGCATTCCCATGTTCAAATACCGTTGTTTCTTAAGCTTGTTTGTGTTGATCCTTATCCTGACACATGCTGTAAATGCGCAAACCGGGGCGCACGGCGGCCTGGCAGGCAGCGTCACTGACGCAGCAGGGGGCGCGCTGTCCGGCGCCCGCCTAACCCTCGAACCGGGTGATATCAAAGCGGTTACGGACGGCCAGGGAACCTACCTTCTTTCCAACCTCACCCCCGGCTCCTACACCTTGAAGGTAGATGCGCTGGGCTTCGAGCCCTTCTCCCATGCGGTCACCGTGAGTGCCGGTTCGGTGACCCAGGATATTGCGGTTCTGAAGATATCCTCCGCGCTTGAAAACGTGGAAGTGTACGCCGGCCGCGAAAAGGGCGAGATGGAAGCCATGAACGTGCAGCAGTCGGCAGACAACATTATCGAGGTATTGCCCTCGGAGATCATCACCAGCCTGCCCAACACGAACATTGCGGACGCCGTCGGCCGCCTGCCGGGTGTCTCGCTGGAGCGCGATGAGGGCGAAGGCAAATACGTTCAGATTCGCGGCACCGAGCCCCGCCTGAGCAATCTGACCGTGGACGGGATCAATATTCCCTCTCCGGAGTCGGCGGTGCGCAATATCAAGCTGGACGTGATTCCGGCCGAACTCGTTGATTCGATCCAGGTGAGCAAGACCCTGACGCCGAACCAGGACGGGGATGCGATCGGCGGATCGGTGAACCTGGTGACCAAATCAGCAGGGGACAAGCCGTTTCTCAGCATCTCGGGCATGGGAGGGCACACGCCGATCATTCTCGATGGCGGAAGCTACATCGATCAGTTCACCGGCGCTGCCGGCAAGCGCTTCGGCGGCAACAAGCGGATGGGCGTGTTTCTGGGCGGCAGCTATGACTACAATCGCCGCGGCATCGACGACATTGAGCCTGCGCCGGGGACGGCCCAACTGAATGGCGCGGCATCCACAGATCCGTTTTATGCAGTGCTTCCCACGACGGACTTTCGCGAGTATCACTACGACCGCACCCGCTATGGATTTGCGGGTACGGTGGACTATCAGTTCTCGCCGGGAACGGTGCTGTTCATCCGCGGCCTGTTTTCGGAGTTTGAGGATTACGGCGGGAAGTGGATCTATACGCCCAACATCAATTCATGGGATACGCCGACCACGTCGAGCGATCCATCGAACAACTTCACTTATACCGATTCACCGCGCTTCCCCGATTACCAGATCGGAAATATATCGGCCACTTACAGCCATGCCGCAGGGCCTTGGCTTGTTGCGGCGACCGCGGCATTTTCGCGTTCACGCGCCGACAATGAAGACTTTCCGGCGGCAGGATTTCAGGGACCTTCCGGCATGTCGTTCAACGTTGACCGGAGCAATCCCTACCGGCCCAAGTTCAATATCCTGTCCTACGCCAATCCCGGCGATAACATCTACGATCCGACGCAGTACACGGTCACAGGCATTACGTTGACCAAGGACCATTCGGCTCAGATCAACCTGCAGGGATCATTCGATCTCACCCGGACATACAACTGGAATGGCCACATGGGCACATGGCAGGCCGGCGCCAAGGTGCGCAACGCGCATAAGTTCGATGATGTGAACGATCCGAACTACAGCGTCAGCGGCAGTACCGGGCCCTTCACGCTTTCCAATGTCGAGAATAACTACCACGCCCCGGATTACTACAACGGCACTTACGATTACTACACCAAGGGCCGCACTTCGGATTGGCCTTCGATCCTTGCGGCGATGAATGCAAACATCGGCGCTTTCACGGTGAATCCGACTATCTATACCTTCAACCTGCACGAGACGATACCGGCGCAGTACTTCATGAACACCATCGATGTGGGCAGGATGCGCTATGTTGCCGGGGTGCGACTGGAGGAGACGATCTCGGACTTCTTCACCACCGACAGCACCCTGGGCAAGACAACGAACTCCTATGTTGACTTCATGCCCAACGCGCAGGTGCGCTGGTCGTTTGCGAAGAATTCCGATATCCGCGCCGTGTATGGCCGCGGCATCGCGCGTCCCAATTATGGCGACCTGGTTCCCAAACAGACCTTCAACGGAACCAAGAACCAGGTGAGTGAAGGCAATCCTGGCCTGCTGTCGACGCGCTCGAACAACTTTGACATCCTTGCCGAGCACTACTTCAGCACCGTGGGCGTGGTGCAGGGAGGATTCTTCTACAAGCAGATCAGCAACCCGATCGTCACTACCCAGCACATCATTGCGGCCGGGCAGCCCAACGCGGGATTCATCGACGTGCAACCGATCAACCTGCCAGGCGCGCACATCGGCGGACTCGAACTGGCGTGGGAACAGCACTTCAAGAGCCTGCCCGGCGAGTTGCGCGGGCTGGCGATCTTCGCCAACTACGGCTATTCGTTCTCGCAGGCCCAGTACACATGGGTCTATCAGGATGCGAATGGCAACAACGTGTCGGCTACCGACAACCGCGCACTGCCGCGCCAGGCGCCCAACACGTTCAACCTCAACCCGACATTCGATACCCACCACCTGACGGTGCGCTTCGGCTTGAGCTACAACCAGGCCAATATCTATGCGTATAACTGGGCGGGCGTCCCTGGAGATACCACGGTAAACGGGCCCAAGGGACCGACGGGCGATAACTACCTCTACAGCCACATCCAGTACGACGCTGAGGTAGGCTACACGTTGCCCTACGGATTCAAGCTGACGGCGGCGGGGCTGAACCTCTCCAATGAGGTGTTCGGTTTCTACCAGGGATCGCCGCAGTACCCGATCCAGCGCGAGTACTATCACCCCACGTACAGCTTTGCTCTGCGCTGGACCAGTGGGGCCGAGAAGTAGGCAAGGGCAGCGATTTTCGCATCGGTTTGCAGGTAACGCAAGGGGCGCGGCCATCCCGGCTGGGGTGGCCGCGCCCTCGGCATTGTGGTGGTAAAATCAATCAGTGCCGGGTCCTACGCGACGTAATCCCGCCAACCCCGCCAGGTCCGGAAGGAAGCAACGGTAACGGGCTAGTACGGGCGCAGTAGGTCACCCGGTACTTTTATGGGCGCCATGGGCGCCTTTATTATTGCCCTCGGACATTTGCATCGTCCCGGCAAAGGCGTTTGAAGTTTCAAAGTTGTCGACCGCGAGCCCGGTTCTGCTTCTGGCGTTCGCGCGGCCAGGAGAATTGCCTTGACTCTCACCGTTCGTCCCGTGGTGGGCCGGCGCGCCAAGATTTCGGCGCTCGGAACCTACGTCCCTCCTCAAGTTCTTACCAATCAGGATCTGGAAAAAATGGTGGAGACCAATGACCAGTGGATCATTGAGCGTACCGGCATCCGCGAGCGACATGTGCTGGCCAAGGGCCTGGGCACCAGCGACATGTGCGTCGAGGCGGCCAAGAAATGCCTGGCGGCGCGCGGCATCGAGCCCAGCGAGGTGGAAGTCATCATCGTCGGAACAGTTACGCCGGACATGATGTTTCCTTCGACGGCGTGCCTGGTGCAGGACAAGATCGGCGCCAAGGGCGCCTGGGGATTTGACGTCTCGGCGGGCTGCTCAGGGTTTGTGTTTGCGCTGCAGGCGGGCGTGAAGCTGGTGGAGAGCGGGGCGCATTCCAAAGTGCTGGTATGCGGCGCCGACGCCAACACGCGCATGACCGACTACACCGACCGCGCGACCTGCATACTCTTCGGGGACGGCGGCGGCGCGGTGCTGATCGAGCCCGCCGAAGAGGGCGAAATCGGCATGATTGATTTTGTTCATGAGATCGACGGCTCAGGCGGTGTCTCTCTGAACCTGAAGGGCGGAGGCAGTCTCAATCCGCCAACGCATGAGACAGTGGACGCGAAGATGCATTACATCTACCAGGACGGACAGGCAGTGTACAAGTTTGCGGTGCGAAAGATGGCGGAGGCGACGTCGCGACTGCTGGAACGAAACGGGGTGACGGGCGCAGATCTCGGATGCTTCATTCCGCACCAGGCCAACAAGCGCATCATCACGTCCACCGCAGACCGGCTGGGGATGGATCCGGAGCGCGTGATCATCAATATTGAAAAATATGGAAATACATCGGCGGGCACGATTCCGCTGGCGATGGAGACAGCCATCGAGCAGGGCAAGCTGAAAAAGGGCGATTTGGTACTGTTGGCCGCCGTGGGCGCGGGCTTCACGGTAGGTACTGCGCTGCTGCGCTGGGAGATCTAGCCAAACGTCAGTCTAGACTGACTGCTCGCTTTGTGCGAGATCGTATTGCGGCAGGATGCCGATCCCGGCGGCCATCCGAAAGAATGTTCGCATGCCCTCGATACACTCCTCATCAAGGATGTAGTGGATATTTGAAGTTAGATACGCCTGGATCGTTTGCTCCGGAAGGGGAAGACGGCGGGACCATTCAGCGACGAGGGCATCGATGTTGCGCATCCCGTGGTCGCGAGACGCGATGAAGTCGCGAGAGATCCTTTCCAGAAGACCGTCTTCGCCTGCCGCGGCCGGCGTAATTGCCCAGACTGCGGACACGAAGGGAACTCCCGTCAGGGCTCGCCACTCAAAGGCCAGATCGTGATAGATGAGTTCTTCGCCGCTTCGTTCGAAGCGGTTGGCGCGCTCTTCGAGAGCCATGAGTGCCGGATCGCCGATGAGGATGGCGGCGTCGGCTCGATCGAGCATGACATCGAGATCGGCTGCCATGGGCAGGTACTTCAGGGAGGAATTGCCCCAATGGTGAAAGAGGATCCGCGCGTGCGCGATGGTGGTTCGACTGGCAGTATCGGCGGCCACCGTGCGCAGCGCAGTCAAAGGCTGGCTGGCGCGCCGGACCAGGAGCAGGGAGCGCACGCGGGACCTGGATGCGATCGTGCACCCAGGCAGGATTCGCAGCCCCGGCGTAACGGCCAGTGCGGCAATGGGCACCAGACCGATGTCGGCTTCACCCTCCGCGAGCCGGTCTGCGCACTCCGACGGTAGCATCCACTGGATGTCGTAGCGCGAAGCGAGTTCAGCGTTGAGTGGCGGATGTTCGAAGTCCCACATGAGCGGCGCCGGATTCAGAAACCGAATTGCGGCCACCCGCAGGCGGGGATGAGCAGAAGCGTGCACACTGTCAGTGTAAATTGTCCGCGGCAGGCGCCAAATGGGGATGCCGATCCGATTGACCAGGTTTGACCGGTCCTGAAAAACCCCTTATGATGAACAGGTTGGCTTGAAGAACGCGACGCCGGTTGCGCTCTTCCAAAGCGGCATCGGCATGGCGAAATCAGCCGGCGTTGCCCCCTCGTTCAATGGTAGGACAGCTGACTCTGGATCAGCATATCGGGGTTCGAATCCCTGGGGGGCAGCCAAACTCGAATTTATAGCAGCTTAGAGGTTCCATAAGCTTCACAGAAGGCAGAAGCGTAAGCGTTCGAAGGTCCCCGTTGACGGGCGATGATCCTAAATAGGTGTCCGCCTAATTTAAGCGGACGCCTATTTGGCGTTTAGGCGGCTTCTGCGGGTGCAGACTGGAGCGAGGAAGCCAAGTTCCATGGGAGGAGTTCGGTGATGCGGCTGATCGGATGCTCTGCGATGCGGGCCAGGACGCTGCGGAGATAGAACGATGGATCAAGGCCGTTGAGCTTGGCGGTGCCGATGAGCGTGTAGAACGAAGCTGCGCGGGCACCGCCAGAGTCGGCGCCGAAGAACAGGTAGTTCTTTCGTCCGATCGAGACTGCCCTCAGCGCCCGCTCGGCACTGCTGTTGTCAATCTCCAGCAGCCCATCATCGACGTAGCGGGTGAGCGCACGCCAGTGGGAGAGTGCATAGCGAATCGCGCTGGCGGTGTCGCTCTTGGCGGATAGAGAGCGCAGCATCTTCTCCATCCATAGCTTGAGATCATCGAGGATGGGTCTAGCCTGGGTCTGACGTACTGAGCAACGAAGGTCCGGCGGTTTTCCGCGCACCTGTTCTTCGATCGCGTAGAGCGCGCCGATACGGCTCAGGGCTTCTGTTGTGGTCGCCGAGCGGTGTGTTACATGGATGTCGTGGAACTTGCGCCGGGCGTGCGCCCAACACGCCACTTCATAGATCCTATCGCCGTATAAGTGATGCAGGCCGGAATAGGCATCGGCTTGCAGTGCTCCCGTGTAGTCCTTCAGATGCTGTCGGGGATGTTCGCCCTTACGATCCTCAGAGTAGGCGAACCAGACTGCAGCAGGAGTGGACTGTGCCGCCGGTCGATCATCGCGCACATAAGTCCAGAGCCGGCCCGTCTTGGTCTTGCCGTTGCCCGGCGCCAGGACGGGAACCGGTGTGTCGTCGCCATGGATCTTCGATCCCGCCAGAACATGCTTCCTGATCTCATCGACCAGCGGCGCTACCAGCGCACTTGCCGCGCCGACCCATCCAGCCAGTGTCGAGCGATCAAGATCGATGCCCTCGCGAGCGTAGATCTCTGACTGTCGGTAAAGCGGCAAATGATCGGCGAATTTAGACACCAGCACATGGGCGAGGAAATCAGGGCCAGCGAGACCATAGGCGATCGGCCGTGTTGGAGCAGGTGCTTCAACGATGCGGTCACAGCCGCCGCACGCGAACTTGGGCCGCACATGACGAATCACCTTGTAGGTTGCGGGGATGCGTTCCAGTTGTTCGGAGACATCCTCGCCGAACTGGCGCAACTGGCCACCGCAATCCGGGCAACAGTCGTGCGCAGGCATGTGCGTGATTACTTCACGAGGAAGGTCTTCAGGCAGAGGTTTACGCCTCGGACGCGACGATCTCGGCTTGGAATCGGAACTCGGCGAAGCCGCCGCTTCGCTGTCTTCTTGAACCGCCTGGTCGGCAGCTTGCGCCACCTCCAGCTCTTCAAGACGAAGCTCCAGTTGTTCAAGCTCTCTGGTGAGTTTCTCGCTCTTGCGGCCGAAGATCATCCGCCGGTACTTCTCGATGACCAGCTTCAGATGTTCGATCTCCTGAGAGTTC
Source organism: uncultured Acidobacteriaceae bacterium (assembly GCA_963737665.1). Classification (GTDB taxonomy): domain Bacteria; phylum Acidobacteriota; class Terriglobia; order Terriglobales; family Acidobacteriaceae; genus Telmatobacter. The sequence continues at coordinate 1,119,664 of CAVTTW010000002.1, read as the reverse complement.
GAACTAAGCTGCTTGTGCTGCTCAAGCGACTCGTTGTGCTTGGCAATCAGCAGCGCCTTCAGTGTCTCCGGATCAAGCCCGTCAAGATCCGGCAACGGAGCGGGAAACATGGCTTGAGTATGCCACTACTTCCGGCTGAATGCAGCAGCAAAACCCCTATAAACAAAGGAGAATCATCATCGTCACTCATACGGCCAGCTCCGGCGTCCACGTCCTCTCAGGCCTGCGCCAGTCAATGCCTTCGAGCAGCATCGAAAGCTGGGCGCGAGACAAGCAAACAGTGCCTTCGGTCGCCTGTGGCCAGACGAAGCGGCCCTTCTCCAAACGCTTCGCGAAAAGACATAGCCCGTCTCCGTCGAACCAGAGGCACTTTACGATGTCGCCTCTGCGCCCACGAAACAAGAAGACGTGGCCGGAGAAAGGCTGCTGCTGCAAGACCGTCTGAACCTGCGCACTCAACCCATCAAAACCGCGGCGCAGATCGGTCACGCCGGCCGCAAGCCAGATCCTGGTCCCTGCGGGTAGCTGGATCACTTCCGCAGGCTCGCAAGGACACAGCGCAGCAGCGCGCGATCGGCGCCGCTCTCCACGCTGATCATCACCTTGCCTGGCAGCTCGATATGAATCGCGCCCCCTCCAGGCGTCTGCGCATCCGCCGTTGTCTCCGGCGCTCCCTCGTCATCTACAGAAATGGTGACCGGGAGCAATGCCGTCGAAAGCACACCCGCGTTGCCGAGCTGACCCCGCTCGAACTGACGCCGCCACTTGAACAACTGGTTCGCGTTCACTCCATGCGCTCGCCCAACCTCAGCAACACTCGCGCCAGGCTCCAGCGTCAACTGCACAATCTGGAGCTTCTCCGCAACCGACCGCCGCCTTCGACGTTCAACACCGACTGCTCGCCCATCCATGCAGAGATACTCGCCCCGCGAAAGGCCGATCCGCCAGAGGGGACCTTCGGACGCTTACGCAGAAGCCGGCCCTCAAAAGACCTGAAGATAGGGCGGCGTATTGGCTGCCAATCTCTGCTCCCATGGGGTGCACACGGCTCAGTCCTGGTCGTCCCAAGCGAAAGGGTCAAGCCAATCAGATCGGGGACTCCAGACCCAGACTAAAAGCAGTTGAAGGAGTTGGAAGGCGGCCCGGTTACATTCGTCTCTATGGCGAAGAGGCATCCTCCGAAGCGCTCCCACTGGCCAGAAGCAGCAGAAGCGCATGTGACAAAGAGGACGCTGCCATCTTTTCCTCCAAATGTGCAGTTGGTGGGATTCGCGACCGGCATCTCAATCACTCGATCGACTTCACCATCGGGGGAGACGCGGACGATACAACTTCCTCCGTATCGGCAGTTCCAAAGGTAGCCTTCGTCATCAAGAGCAGAGCCGTCTGGCGATCCACGCTCGAAACCCCGGAAGAACGATCTCTCGCTGCGAATCGAACCGTCGGCTCCATCAAAGTCATAACTCCATATCTCGTTCCGCAGCGTATCTCCAAAATAAAACCGCGAACGATCACGACTCCAGAGAAGGGTATTCGAGATACCGATGTCACGGCGATGTTCCGACCATCCGCCGCCTCCGTCGACGCGATACAACACTCCATCGCGTCCGCCGGCATCGGCCGGCTCGCCATTCTCCTTCACGTTGTTACGCATGGTTCCCACCCACAAGGCTCCGCATGGGTCGACACCTGCATCGTTACACCGCACGAGGGGCCATCCCGGCAAAGAAAAGAGACGCTCGTGCCGGATATCCCGTTCCGGTTCCCAAAGCGCGACGCCCGAGCCCAGGACCAGGGCCAGCGTGTTGGCCTTATTCGTGGGCAGAACGCAGGCTACTGGTTCCGCGAAAAACCAGGTCTTGACCTCGGCGGCCTCTACCCTGTACCGATGCACGAGGAACCGATTGATATCTGTCCAATAAATACTCTGGGTGACCCCTTCCCAAAGTACCCCTTCGCCACACGCGTCTCCTGTGGCTGCAATACATACCGGCTCGCCGACGATCAAAGCCTTGCCTCCAGGCATCCTGCCCTCCCTTCACAAGGGTATTCCTATGCCTCCAGGAGAGACACTTCCCGGACTTCCGTGTGGCGATCTGGAGATGGCTGAATGAGCAGCGTTTTCAGCTCCCATGGGCCCAGTTGGACAGTGTGCTCGAGGCCCAGCGGAGCACTCCTGATGGTTGCTTTAGTCGCCGTTCCTGACCGCTCCTGCAGGCGCACGATCTTTCCTGCCGAAGATCGGTCCGCGCGGGGTTCACCTTGCGCCTCGACTTGCTTGACGGTCAATACCCACACGTTGGCCGGCAACACTTCCAGAAAGGACTGCTCCCAGCTCTCGGTGCCGGGGTGAGCCGAATCCATGACGTATTCGGCTGGAGTTTGCAGTTCTTCCGCGCGGCGGTCGAGGGCAAGGTCCCCATAGCCGCCGCGCCCCGCCATGAGCCAGAATCTGCGTTCCTGGCGGCCCTGGTCCTGCCAGGCATTGTTGTCGTTGTACGGAACCTGGTTGGGGTTGTGGCGAGCATAGGGAGCCGAGCGGATCAAGATGGTGCGGAAGAGCCCGTTGAGGCAGTCGTAGCTGTATGTCGAGTTATTGAGTATGGCTATCGTGTAGTCCGCGTTGTTGATTTTGCCCTGGACGGCTGCCCAATCCTGATACGGCTCCTCTTCGCCGTTGACGCTCCGTTCCAGCACCTGCCCCGGGACCTTGGCGAAGACGCGCGGGCGCGCGAGTGCCGTAGGAATTTCAAGCTTGAGGATTTGCTCGTGCTCGCGCCAATCAATGACGAAGCGAAGCTCGACGAAGTCCATGCCGGCGAACTGGGCAATGTCGAGAACGATCTCCGAGTTCTGCCAGCGAGCGCGGTGGCGCGTTACCCGCGTGACCGGGCCATCCTCGACGACGGCAGAGGATATCAGTGTGGGCCGGCCGATCTCCTGTCGAAATTGGTTGATGCCATGCGCCCAGGTATCGCTGGTGTCACTGATGGCGACGAGCCCGATGGGCGCAGCCAGCAGCTCTGTGCCGTCGTCCGTCTTGAGCGACGAGATCCCGAAGCCGGTTTCGGACACTTTGACGAAATCCTTGAACGATGGCGGCTCGGGGCTTTCGCCATGGGCCAGCTCGAAGACCTTGTAGCCGCACGGAGGCAGCTCGACCCACGCGTGAAGGCGAGGGAACCACATGGGTGTCATGCTGGCCGAGGGGCGCCACTGGACCGGCGTCTTCACACCATCCTTCGATGCCAGGTGTGTGATCCGCGCCTGGCCGGAGGGATTGCTGCCGGTGTAGAACTCGACGAGGGCGATGCGGCGCCAGGGAAGGGGATTGAAGAGGAATACGGCGCCTTCTTCGACGTGGCTGAGATCGACGCGCTTGGCCATGGTTTCGAGGGCTTCGATCTTTGTGGTTTGGGCCACTTCGCAAGCGTAGCCTACGCTGTCGCGGACATCCTGATAGTCGGAGTAGAGCGAGGTGCCGGCCATCATGTCGTGGAACTGGCAGAAGAGGACCTTCCACCATGCATCTGAAAAGGCCTCGGAGGGATATGCGCGGCCCGCGCTGAGACTGGCAACAAGAGATATGGTTTCGGCCTGGATCAGGGAACGCTCGGCACGACGGTTAAGGAATTTGCCATCGCCGTTGGCGGAGTAGCACCCGCGCGCGTGGTGCTGCAGCTCTCCTTTGACAACGGGCAGGGAAGCGAAGGCCGGAGATGACTCAACCTCGCGTAAAGAAAGATCGCAGGGTGCTGAAGCGGAGTTCCGGGAGGGTTGAATCCTTGCTGAGTTCGAGCACCTGGCGAAGCTGCTCTTTGGTGATTGCCCCGCCATGGTCACCTACGCCCAGGAAGAATGTCGCGTGGTTGAAGCCGGGGGCGAAGGCTGCACTGGCCGCAGGCCGGATCTGGCTGGCATCGGAGTCATAGTCGTGCCAGATGCGGGAGACGAGAACGCGCGACCCGTCGGGTCCCTCCCACCAGAACAGGAGCGGCAGTTTCATCTCATGTTCCTGGGGTCGCATGAACACGTAGTAGCCATACCCGGCGCGTTTGAGAATGGTGGGAAGGCCTGCGGCGTGTCCGAACGAGTCGGGGTTGAAGCCGATCTCGACCTCGACACCAAGGGCGCGCCGGCAATATTGCTTGCCGTACAGGCTGTGGCGTACGAAGCTTTCCGTGGCAGGGATATTGCAGTCCGGCTCCACGGGCCAGCCGCCGACTACCTCCCAGCGGCCTTCGCGGATGCGCTGCCGGATCTCGGCAAAGAGGCTGGGATCGGCGCGCTCGACCCAGCGATAGTGTGCCGAGGACGAGTGCGTGTAGCAGAAGCCGGGAGTTTCACTGATTCGATTGAGGGCGCTGCGAAACGTTGTCAGCACGGCATCTTCGCCATCGCGCCACGGCCAGAGCCACGCGGCGTCAATGTGGGAGTGGCCGATAATGTGCAGGACTCGACGCTCTTCCGCGTCGGGAGCGGCCGCGATGGCGGAGGTGGCGGCGGCGCCCAGCGTGGCTGCGCTGCACCATAGGAAATCGCGCCGCGAGAGTTCATTCCATTTTCTGATCAAGCCTGATGCCTCCTGATATTCCCTTCGGATTTATGCCTGGATCCGTGAGTCCAGCCATGAGGGCGGCTACATCTCCGATCCGATTGCCCAGGACCGACGGGATAAGCTCGCAGGCCGCCGCAGCCTGGGGCAGCGCTTCCTGTGCGATGACGTGGCGAGCGGGCGCGAAGATGCGCTCTCCGAGAACGACCCCGAGCGAGCCGAAGACGATGATTTGCGGATTCAGTGCATCGATGAGCAGCGCGAGGCCGCGGCCCATCCAGTGGCCCGCGCGCAAGGCGACCTCCAGCGCTTGCGGATCGTCGCTCAGAATGGCATCGACCAATTCCCGGATCGGGGTGGCGGGAGTCCATCGGGCCGGATGCATTTGCGCAGCCAAATGAATCAGTCCGGCGCCGGAGGCGAACGATTCCCAGCAGCCGCGCTTTCCAAAGGCAAGCGGACCGTCTTCGGCGAGGCGCCAATGCCCGATCTCCCCCGCGGTGTCGGTGGCTCCGCGAAGGATGCGCCCGTTGACGATGAAGCCTGCGCCAATTCCAGTGCCAAAGGTTAGGAAGATGAGGTGTTGCAGGTCGGGTCGCGTCTTACCAACGCCGAAATGGAACTCAGCAAGGGCTCCGGCGTTGCCGTCGTGTTCGATGCGGGCAGGGATGCCGGGAAATGACTCTTCAAGACGCTGTTTCAAAGCCACGTGGTGCCAGCCGGGTAGATGCGGTGGATCAATGAGGAAGCCCTCCTTGATCTTGAGAGGTCCGCCAATGGATACGCTGATGGCCGCAATCGTGCGGCCCGCGCGATCTGCGTTGATCATCAAGGACCGGACGCAACCGGCGATTTTGGGGAAGGTGACGTGGAATGGCTGCTCGGCGTTGGTGGGCACCTCAACGCGCTGCAGGATGGCGGCATCGCGTGTGCCTTCCACGCAGGCTGTCTTGGTGCCGCCAATATCCAGGCCGATAATCGTTTGGCTCTCTTGCACGGAAGCGATGATAAAGGCTTGGTGCCGGGCTGTGCATCCGGGCGCTTCGGCCATCCGCAGTCGCGGGCCGGCACGTTCTGTATATTGAACGCAGGTATGTCATCCGACGCGAGCACTGAGGCTGTTCTCCTCCATTTCTCGGGGCCCGACGCCCCCGGAATCACCGCAGAGCTTACCCGTATCCTCGCTGGGCAGCAGATCAGCATCCTCGACATCGGGCAGGCGGTCGTCCACGAGTCCCTTGTGCTTGGAATTCTGGTGGAGATTCCCGCAGGGCGTGGCGCGGCCGCGCTCCGGTCCACGCTTAAATCGGCGCTGGTAGACGGTGCGCACCAACTCGGACTGCAGGTTCGCTTTACCATGATTCCTCAGGATCGGGTCAAACACTGGATCCATGGACTGCGCCACCACCACTTCATCATCACCGTCCTGGGGCGAACCATCACCGCCGTGCAGCTCGCGCGTGTGGCCGCGATCATCGCCGGGCACGGGATGAATATCGACCATATCGAGCGACTCTCCGGGGAGCTCACGTCGGCCGACGACCTGGCCAATGCATGTGTCGAGCTGGGCGTCAGTGGGGAAGCGAGCCGTGAATTGCCCATGCGTGCGGACTTTCTCGCCACGGCCCAGGAACTCTCCGTCGACATCGCATTTCAGCGCGAAAGTATCTTTCGCCGCAATCGGCGCCTGTTCGCGTTCGACATGGACTCGACACTCATCCAGGGAGAAGTCATCGACGAGCTGGCGAAGATGGCGGGTGTCGGCGACCGCGTCGTCCGCATCACCGAGGCGGCCATGCGCGGCGAGATCGGATTTGACGAAAGCTTCACTCGCCGCGTCGCCCTTCTCAAGGGCTTGCCGGCGGAACGCGTCTACACTTTGCTCGATGCGATTCCACTCGCCCACGGCGCCGAGCGGCTGACACGAACTCTCCGGCTACTCGGTTACAAGACGGCCATTCTCTCCGGCGGATTCACCTTCTTTGCCCGCTCGCTGCAGCAGCGTCTTGGCATCGATTTCGTCCATGCCAATGAACTGGAGATTTCCGAGGGTGTTGTAACCGGACGAGTCATTCCGCCCATCATCAACGGAGCGCGCAAGGCTGCACTGCTGGCTGAAATTGCCGCCAGCGAGGGCATATCGCTCGAACAGGCCGTTGCGGTTGGAGATGGCGCCAACGATATTCCCATGCTCAACCTCGCCGGCATGGGAATCGCTTACCGCGCCAAACCGGTCGTCCGGCAGAAGGCCGACCAGTCCATCTCCTGCCTTGGACTGGACGGCCTGCTCTATCTGCTCGGGGTGCGCGACCGGGACCTCAAGCCTCATGAACCCGAGATTGTCATTCCGGCCGCAGAGGAAAGCTAACACGTTCGCACTTTTGACCTGATCCTGAATCGCAGCTAAAACGAGGGGATGGCGCAGTGAAAGTAAAGACTCAACTGATTCGGTGGACGGCGGGTGCTGCACTGGCCTCTCTCTTTACCGCGTACCTCTTTTCCCAGGACACCTTTTACGAGCCGCGAGGCCAACAGATCCCACCTCCGTCCTGCTTTACGATTCGGGGCGCGTGGGAGGGCGGATATGTGCCCTGTACGGATCGGAATCATGAAGACTGGCTCGCCGATGTTACGCATTGGCGGGACGAACGTCGTATCCGCATCGGCTATGATCCTGCTCGTTACGAAATGCCCGCGCTAAAATGGGCGCAGTCCAGCTTCATGCAGCCGCAGATGATGGTGCACGATCGTTACTTCTACGATCCCGTCGCCGGCAGATACACCGTGGACAGGTATCTCGACGACCTCGATAAGCGGTATGGCGGCATCGACGCGGTGCTGATCTGGTCAACCTATCCGAACATGGGAATCGACGATCGCAACCAGTTGGACATGGTGCGTTCCATGCCTGGCGGAGTGGAAGGCGTCCGCAACATGGTTGCCGACTTTCATCGCCACGGAGTTCGAGTCTTGTTTCCCATGATGATGTGGGATCAGGGCACAAGAAAACCAGATGCCTCCTGGCCCGATGCTATTGCTGGGTTAATGAAGGAGATCGACGCCGACGGCGTCAACGGCGATACCCAGGATGGCGTCCCCCTTGCGTTTTCTCTGGCTGCAGACAAGATAAACCACCCTCTGGCCTTCGAACCGGAAGACGGCCCCGATGATGAAGGGCTCTCATGGAACGTCCTGACCTGGGGTCAATATACATTTCAGTTCGTTCCCACGGTCGACCGCTATCGCTGGATCGAACCCCGTCACCAGGTCAACATTCAGGGCCGCTGGCTTCGCGACAAGACTGACGATCTGCAGTTCGCCTTCTTTAATGGCGAGGGATGGGAGAGTTGGGAAAATGTCTGGGGCATCTGGAATGGTGTAACTCCTCGCGACGGCGAGGCCACGCGTCGCGTCGCAACCATCGAACGCGCCGTCGCGCCATTTCTCGTGAGTCAGGATTGGGAGCCGTTCTACCCTATGCTGCGGTACGGAGCGTACGCAAGCCGCTGGCCCCTGGATGAGCGAACCGTGTGGACGATCGTGAATCGCAACGAATACGACATCGAAGGAGATGAGATGTCGGCGCCATACAAGGAGGGCATGCGCTACTTCGACCTTTACCACGGCGAGGAACTGCATCCGAAGATCAATGGCGACAAGGCCACACTCGCTTTCAAGTTGGAAGCTCACGGCTACGGGGCTGTCCTGGCGACAATGGACGGGTCCCGACGGCGCCTTCAAGGCGCTGATGGCGAAGATGCGCGACCTGACGGGACAGCCATTGGAAAGCTTCTCGCACGAGTGGAAGCCGCTTTCACAACAACTCGTCGAGATCCAGCCCACAGAACCGGCCTCTTCCGCGCCTGCCGGCATGATTCGCATCGACGGCGCCACCTTCGACTTCAAAGTGGAAGGTATCGAGATCGAAGGAACCGACGATATCGGCGTGGATGTTCAATATCCCTGGGAAGACACGCCGCGGCGATTCCATGAACATACCCTGCAGATACGACCGTTCTATATAGACAAGTACCCGGTAACCAACGCGGACTTCAAAAAATTCCTCGATGCCACGCACTATCAGCCCAAGGATGCGCTCAACTTTCTGAAGGACTGGAAGGACGGGCGCTATCCGGAAGGCGCAGCCAGCATGCCCGTGACCTGGGTCTCCATCGAGGATGCGCGCGCTTATGCCAAGTGGGCGGGGAAGCGGCTTCCCCACGAATGGGAGTGGCAGTATGCGGCGCAGGGGTCCGACCATCGCCTCTACCCCTGGGGAAACTGCGATTGGCTCCCGCGAGCGCCGCGTGGCGGGGCGCCTACCTCCATCGCCTCCGCGGGCGTCTCGCCGCCTCCATCTGTGCCGGTTTCCCCCTGTAACTGGGGCGCCGATTTCAGGGATGCTCCAGCCCCGTTTCCTGACCGGGGCCGCGTGATGCTTGCCGCCAGCAACGTGGATGCGCACCCGAATGGAGCCAGCCCATTTGGGGTGATGGACATGGTGGGCAATGTGTGGCAATGGACGGACGAATACAGCGACGAGCACACGCGAGCCGCAATTCTGCGCGGCGGCAGCCACTATCGGCCGCTTGGTTCGATCTGGTACTTCCCGCAGGCGTACAAAAACGATGAGCATGGCAAGCTGCTCTTGATGGCGCCAAGCTATGACCGCTCGGGAGCGGTGGGATTCCGCTGCGTCAAGGACGCGGAGTAGGGGTCCGCTACAACCATCCCCGGGTGCGCGCGATTCTCGCAGCATCAATGCGATTGGCCGCGCCCAGCTTGGCGATGGCTTCAGACAAGTAGTTGCGTACCGTGCCTTCAGACAGGTGAAGCTCAGCGGCGATTTCGGCAGATGAGCGGCCTTCGCCGGCGTGCCGAAGGATCTGGCGTTCCCGGTCGGAGAGCGGATCCTCTTCAACACTCCAGGCCTCTGCGGCAAGTGCCGGATCGATGGCGCGCAGCCCGGCGTGCACCCGGCGAACGGCGTCCGCGAGTTCACTGGCGGGCCGGTCCTTTAACAGGTAGCCACGCGCGCCCGCATCCAGAGCCCGGCGCAGATAGCCTGGACGCGCAAAGGTCGTGAGGACGATGACGTGGGCGGCGGATCCGGAAAGTTTTAGATCGAGGGCCAGTTCGAGGCCATTGCGCTCGGGCATTTCAATGTCCGTAATAAGGATGTCGGGCGTGTGCAGGCGAACCATCCTCATGGCCTCGTTGCCGTTGCAGGCCTGGGCTATGACCGTGATGTCGGGCTCAAGATCGAGCAGAGCCGCAAGCGCTCCACGCAGCATGGTCTGGTCTTCCGCCAGCAGAACACGGATGGGTTTGCCCGGCTTCGGGACAGGTTTCATGACGCTGTGGCCTCACGGCGCGGAAGTTCAATGATCAAGCGGGTGCCGTGATTCTGGGCGACTCCAAGCTCCAGTGAGAATTGACCACCTAGAGACTCGATGCGCTCGCGCATGCCGCGCAGTCCATTGCCTTCGCGAATTGCAGTATGCTGGCCGTTGTCCTCAACCACAAGGCTGCGGTGACCTGCCTCCGAGATGAAGCGCAGCCGGCACGTGGTAGCGCGGGAGTGGCGAACGATGTTTGTGACCGCTTCCCGCAAAGCCAGGGCGAGGGCCGTCTCTTCTTGCGGGGTAAAGGCTTCGCCGGCAGGCTTGCCATCGGCCAGCAGGGCAACACCTGCCGCCTCGAGCGTGCTCCGTGCCGCATCAATTTCTGCGGCGAGGCCTCGGGAGCGGTAGCCGCCGATGGCCTCTCGAATCTCCGCCAGGGCAGCCCGCGAGGTTCGCTCCACATCGGCCATCTCCGCGACAGCGCGAGTCGGATCGATCGGAACCAGGCGAGCCGCGAGCTCCGATTTAAGCACGATCACAGACAGCGTGTGCCCAAGCACGTCGTGCAGATCGCGCGCAATCCTTTCCCGCTCAGCGACAGCGGCGAGAGTTACATTCTCCTCCATGGCTTTACGCAATTTGCAATCGGCTCGCTTCTGCTCGGCAAAGTGAATGTTGCCACCGCCGATTACGAGAACCAGAAAGATGGCGATCAAGGTGTTAGGCCAGCCGATGTGAAAGGCTCCGTGGGGCACTCGGGTAGTAAAGAAGGCGCCCTCGACGAGAATAACCAGGCACTCAAGCAGGATGAGAGCGAAGACACGGCGGGTGGACTCCACAATGAAAGGAAGGAAGGCTGCGGCATAGATAAAGAACGTCGAGGCGCCCTGGTTCCAAGGAAAACTGACAAGGCCGAGGGCGAAGACGATGCCAACCATCCAGAATCGAACTCGCTCGGCCTCGGCTGCGGCGTAAAACAATCCCCAAAAGACGCTGAAGAATATGGCCAGGCAGGCGATGGTGCCAAGCCATAGGTTGCGGCTCGGCTCCATCAGCGGCTGGATCAGCAGAAAACCGGTATAGGCAAGCCACATCCATGCCCATCTGCTCTGGGGGCGCTTCGAGTTGGTCACCTGGTTGGACATGGCTTCTTCTTTGGAGTTTACGCCAGGCCGTTATGAGTTCTGTTCAATCCGGCGCAGTGCTATCCCGGCTATGCCCAGCATCAGCAGCGTGAAACCTAACAATCCATACCAATGGCTGAGATTGCTGCCCGAATTCGCATATCCAAAGGCGCCAAGCATTAGCTGTCCCAGGTGATAGGTCGGCAGCAGAACGGCGGCCTTTTGCAGCAGGTGGGGCAGGAACATGATCGGCACCCAAAGTCCGCCGCAGAAGCTCATGGGAAGGTAGATCATGTTTGCGATGCCGGGCGCCGAACTGAAAGGAACCAGCAGCGCGAGCGCCATCCCCATGCAGGCGAACGGAATGACACCGACTACGGTCAGGCCGATCATGCGCGCATATTCGACAAGAGTCAGGGATACGTGCCCCAGCGTGATGCCCATCAGCGCCAGCACACTGACGATGCAGATTCCGAACACCATAGCCGAAGTGCATTTGGCCAGCACATAGGCCATGGGAGGCATCGGGCTGGCCCGCTTCAGGTCCAGCCATCCGGCGGCCAGATCGCTGGCCAGCCCGACTCCGATGCCAAACAGGGCAGCGCCCACCATGCCAAACACCGCATAACTGGCGAGGACGTATTTGGCAACCGAGATGGTTCCAATGTGCTCTCCACGATTCATGATGATTCCAAAGAAAAGATAGAATACGACCGGGAAGCCGATGATCGACAGGGCAAAACTGCGCGTGCGCAGCAGGCGAAGGAACTCGCAGCGGGCTTCGCGCAAAAAGATGCTGATGCTGCGGGCAAATGAGGCGGTACGGGGAAGAGTCAGCGTCGCGGTAGACATGTTGAGCTCCTTTACAGAGTGTTGGCCGGGATGGTCGTGGATTCGCTTCCGACAGATGGTGGGAATAAGCTGGGCGAACGCCTGAAACTCACTCCTGTTCGCCGGTCAGGGCAAGGAACGCATCTTCAAGTTTCGGGCTCTGTACCTCGATTGAATGCAGGGACTGATCGAGGGCAAGCAATTCGCGCAAGGTAGATTCGGCCTGGCTGGTACTGAGCGTGGTGAGTTCCCCATTAACGTTCACGGTGTTGACGCCCGGGATGTTGAGCAACGTTTGGGAAGGGAGCATGGTGGCGCAGCGAATGACCTTGACACTGCGGCTCTTCAGTCCACCAGGGGTTGCAGAACCGAGCGACTTCACCTCGGCGGGAGTGCCTTCGCAGACGATCCGGCCCTTGTCGATGACAACGATGCGCTGCGCAAGAGAATCGGCTTCCTCAAGGTAATGGGTGGTAAGCAGCACGGTCTTACCCCGGGCAGCGAGCAGTTCGATCTGCGACCACATCGAGCGCCGCGATTTGATGTCAAGGCCGACCGTCGGCTCATCGAGGAAGACCAGGTCGGGATCTCCCGCCAGGGCCAGGGCAAATAGCACACGCTGTTTCTGGCCGCCGGAGAGCTGTCCGAAAAGCCGCGATTCGATACCCTCAAGTCCGGCCACATGCACGATGTCCGCGTACGGCATGGGGTTGAGGTAATAGCCTCGAAAAAGATCGATATGCTCGCGAACACGCAGCATTTCGGGAGCTCTGCCTACCTGCAGCATGACGCCTGTGCGCGCCCGCGCTTCGTGGTTGCGCGGGTCGGCTCCGAAGATGCTGACCGTGCCGGAGGTGGGTGCGCTGAGGCCCATCAGCAGCCGGACCGCGGTGGACTTTCCGGCTCCATTCGGGCCCAAAAGCGCCACCACCTCGCCGCGACGGAGAGTCAGTGACAGATCATCGACGGCCACGATTCCGTTCGCGAAGCGCTTGGTGACATGATCCAGTGACGCCACCGCGTCTGACGCCGGCTTGGCCTGCGGGAACGAGGAAAACTCGACCTGTTGAAGAACTGCGCTCATGGATCGCTCCTTGACTGGTAATCGCCGGTCAGTTGAGTTTCAACTGATGACACCATCGAGTATGGAAGCGAGCCAGCCGCGATCAAAGTGCGGGATGTCAGCAAAAACAGATGACATTTGTCATGCCGCCCATTTGCGAACCGAGTGTCCGGCGGTGTCTGCGTGATTTAGAGTGGGTAAGACTCTGGGGTCAGGCGCTAGCTCTGATAGGCGATTCAGTCGGCCTCACGGTCCAGGAGTGAAGGTTCCCCATGAAAAGAAGGCTCACACGGAAGTTGCGTCTTCCATTGGTCTGCGCAGTCAGCTTGTGTATCGCGGCTTTCGTCCCGCAAATTTCAAAGGGCACCAATGCCGCCACCTATCCAATTGATGGGATGGATGTGGCCGCACAAGGTCTCGACCTCACCATCTATCGTCATGTCGCTCAGGTGACATGGGTGGTAAGCGATCTTGATCGTGTGGTGGACTACTGGCAGCGCCTGGGGATTCGCGAGATTCATCGCGACGGGATGGTGGATTACCCCGCATTGACCTTTCGCGGAGAGCCAGACTCGGCCCGGGTCAAGCAGGCGACAGGCCAGTTTGGAACGACGCAAATCAAGTGGATCCAACCGGTACATGGAGGAAAGTACTGGACCACCCAGCTCAAGGAACACAAGGACGGGATCTGCGTTCTCAGCTACTCTGTACGCTCGCCCCAGGAGCTTGACGCCCAAGTAAAGTATTTCGCCGGCCGGGGCGTAGACGTACTGGTGCGGAATGAGTGGAAAACTCGCAGCGGCGCAAATCATGGACAGATGGTCTATCTCGACACCGCGGCACAAGGTGGCGGCACCATGCTCGGGCTCCTGTACGATCCTGATGCGGCCATCGATCAACCAAACCGCACAGCGCCCCAAAACGATTATCCGTTTGAAAGCCTTGGGCATTTCGCCTGGGTTGTGGAGGACGTGCGTAAGGTAGACGCGTATTACACCAGCCTCGGCTTTGCACCCTTCTCGCGCATCGACCATAACATCAGCCTGGATCGCGTCTATCGCGGCCAACCCGGCAATTTCGAGATGTGGCTGGGATGGAACCGCACGGGGGATGCTCCCTTCGAATGGGTGCAGCAGATTTCAGGGCCGGATATTTACGTCGAATATATGAAGAAGCACGGAGAGGGCTTTCATCATCTGGGCGTAAACGTCACCGACATGGATGCGGCTATTCAACAGATGACTGCACGCGGGGCACCGCCTTCGCAACTTGCGGCGTGGAATACGCCAAAGGGAAAGGGTCGCGCGGTGTACGTAGACACGGAACCGTATGGGGGAGTGACCCTGGAGCTCATTTACGATCCCAAGTAAGCAGCATCTATCAGAAAAAGCGTGTACGACGCGCTACAAGTCATAAATGCAACCGCCAGGGAACCATCAGATCCATCTGCGCTTCCGGCGAAAACCTCAGTTTCGCGTCGGGGAAGTGGAGCGTCGCCGGGCTCTAGTCCCCGGCGAGCATGTCCCGGTATGAGGCGTTTACGGCATGGCATTGGCCATTGGCGTGGCCAAATTCGTTTTCTGTGACATCCATGACAAAGCCGGAAATCGGTCCGACCGTGGTGCTCGTCCCGGCGCTGGTTCCGCCGTACTGATGCTCCTGATCGTCCGCCTCCCATCGCCATCCAAGCTCCAGACAGGCTTGTTGGCGATGTTGAGATAAATCGAGCAGCATGACCATCTGCCGCTGCTCAACATGGCACCGCAGCGTGAACACAGTAGCGAAGGCAATCAGCGACGCGAGCGCGGACAGTGACAGGAACTCGACAGATTGTGAGGCTTTCTTTGACCAATGCAAAGGCAGCTTCCACCATTGAGGATGTTGATGTCGGGTCACCTCAGTATAAGGCCATTTCTGTTCACTTTTCCAGGAAAACTTTAAGCCCGCTGCAGCCGACCGGGCCGAGCCACCATTGCTCCGCGTATTAACCTGAACTCTTCTCATCTCAGCTCCGCATCGGCACCTGTCCCCAATCCTGAAGAAAACATTTTGCTTATCGCGTTGGGAATGATATTCAAGAGGGACCATCGCGGTTCCATTCAGCAAACGGAACCGCCAGGGGAAAAACACAAGCATCGAGACCGGGCGTAATCCCGGCCGAGGAGTCGTATGGGAAGCGACATGCGTTCCAGCGAAGGCGTGTATCAGCTTTATATCGACGGGGAGCGCCGATCGCGGCAGCGATGGGGTACGTCCTTATACCGATGTGAGTTTCTGGCTTGACGATGTGGGCGAGCCGCTCACTCCTCGCCCGGCTCTGCAGCGCTCCACCGAGGTAGACGTTGCCATTCTTGGCGCCGGATACACGGGGCTGTGGACGGCATACTCTCTGCTTCGTTCGAATCCCGGCCTTCGCGTTGCAATCCTCGAGGCAGACATCGCAGGCTACGGCGCCTCGGGACGAAATGGCGGCTGGTGTTCACCTCGTTTTCCCTTATCTGCAGCCGCGATGACGAGTCGTTACGGCGCCCAGGCAACTCGATCCACGCTTCTTGCCCTTCAGTCAGCAGTAGATGAGATCCGCGAGGTCTGCGAGCGAGAAGGCATTGACGCCTGCTTTCGTGCGGCTGGAACTCTGGCAGTGGCACGTGGAGACCACCAGGTGGCCGCTCTTCGTGCATCGTCGGTCGCATATGAGCAACTTGGCCTCGCGGGGCGATACCGGTACCTCACTGCCGAACAGGTCGCCGAGCGCGTTCATGTTACAGACGTGCGCGGTGGTTTGTACGTCGGGCACACATCTCCCCGGTGGGTTCCGGAGCCGCTCCGGTGGCTCGTGGTTCGCTACATGCAGAACGCTTTGAAACGCATCGACGAAGCCGCTGAATCGGGCAGGTCAAGACCATTCGACGCCTCATTGGCCGAGTATTTCGGCAGACACTAGCACCCGTTTGTGCGGATTCTGTACGTGAGCTTTATTACCTTCGTTCAAACAACGTCACTTGCACGCATCCCGGACACCAATGCGGCGAATCACTTCTGCCTGTGCAGCGCAATCCGTTTCGTGTCGAGTCGCATCTCTTGAACTCCAAGCCTTTAATTCGTGCTTGACATAGTGCTCAAGCTATCGGATAAAAGAACAACAACCTACGCCGGGTATTCAGTTCCTGGCGCAGCTTAAGAAGCTCGCCAGAGTTACAAGACATCGTGGCTGTGTCCCCACAGCTCAATTTGCTTCATTGCAGTTGCCACGATTCAACATCTTCCTGCACTCACCTCTCTTCGAGGAGCGGCTCCTCACCCAACGCTTTTCTACCCTGTCGGGCCAAGCCCACGGAGGTTAAACAGGTGTTGTTCCGTACTCGTGTTTCCGCATTGCCCACATTTTTGCTCTTGGTGGCCAGTGCCTTAGCGTTGCCTCCTTCCGTCCATCATCCCCTGGATGCCCTTACACCGGAGGAGTATTGGAAGGTCTATAACGTTCTTCACGATGCCGGCAAGATCGAGGATAAGACGATTTTCACCAGCGTGCTGTTACGCGAACCGCTTAAATCCGACGTACTCGCGTGGAAGCCTGGCGATCCCCTCGTCCGCAAAGCCGATGCGGTTCTGCTTACCGAAGGTAAATCCTACGCTGCTGTCATCGATATCTCTGCAGGCAAGCTCGAATCGTTCGCCGCGCTGACTGGAGCGCAGGCGCCAGTGAGTGAAGGGGAAATGCATGGCTACGACGATGTGCTCAAGCGCGACCCGCAAATCATTGCAGCCTTGAAGAAGCGCGGCATCACCGACCTGCGCCTCGTCACCTGTTACGTCACACCCGCCGGTTACGTGGGCCTGCCGGAACAGACAGAAGGCCGGCGAGTCGGCTGGGGCGGGTGCACTTACTCCGCAAACGCCAAGTACTCATGGGATCGCGAAATTCCCGGGATCTTCTTTGTGGTCGACATGAACGACAAGAAGATCGTGCGCTTCACCGACTACGGGTCAGTGCCCATGCCCGCCACGACCAGCATCTACGACGCAGATGGCGGACCTGCGCTGCCCGGCTCTAAACCATTCCTGATTGCCCAGCCCGGCGGCCCTGGCTACACGATCAAAGACGGCGAGGTCGACTGGCAAAATTGGCATTTCCGCTTTCGGCTCGATCCGCGCATTGGTCCTGTGATCAACCTTGTTACGCTGCAGGATGGCGACAAGCGCCGATCGGTCCTCTACGAGGGTTCCCTGGCAGAGATGTACGTTCCGTATCAGGACCCCGAGGAAACCTGGAACTCGCACGTATTTCTCGATGCGGGCGAGTATTTCACAAACACCGGATCGGGCGGCATCATCAAGCCCTTGCTGCCGGGAGTCGACTGTCCCACTTATGCGACCTATCTAAGTGGTACCTTTTTCCATGAGAACGGCTCACCGTATGTCCGGCCGCAGTTAGCCTGCATCTTTGAACGTGTAACCGGCGACCCTGCATGGCGCCACTGGGATGAAGATACCTACGCGGTTGCGGGCCGCCCGTCCCGCGAACTCGTATTTCGCACCATCGCCACCGTGGGCAACTACGACTACCTCTTTGACTGGCGCTTCGAGCAGGATGATTCCATCGTCGTAGGTGTCGGCGCCACCGGTATCCTCGAGGTCAAGGCAGTCAAGGACCAGAAGGCCGATGGCCCCCTCTCAGCCGGCCTGGCGGCAAAAGATCCAGAGGGTCATGAAGTCCAGTTTGGTCAACTCGTCGCCCCGGGCATCGATGCAGTCGACCACGACCACTTCTTCAGCTACCGGCTCGACCTCGATGTCGACGGTTTGAACAACACCCTCATGGTCGACAAACTCGTGCCGTACAAACTGCCCGACTCGGCACTCGGCCGGCACTGGATCTGGGCCATGCAACCCGACATGATCAAGACCGAAGGCGACGCCAAGTTTGATGTCTCGATCGAGCACCCGGCCATGTGGCGCTTCGCCAATGAGAACGTAAAGAATGCACTCGGTCAGTCAACCAGCTTCGCCATCATGCCTGGTGAAACCGGCATCAGTCTGCTGCCTGCTTCTGAATGGCCGCAGAAGCGCGCGGGATTCTCCGAACACAATCTTTGGGTCACGCCCTATTCCCCCGATGAGCGCTATGCCTCCGGCGTCTATGTTATGGGCAGCAAGGGTGAAGACAGCCTTCCCTCATGGACAAAAAAGAATCGTAACATCGAGAACACGGACATTGTTGCCTGGTACACCATGGGCTTCCATCACGTGCCGCGCCCCGAAGACTGGCCGCAGATGCCGATTATGTGGCATACGTTCACGCTTGAACCATTCCAGTTCCTGCCCAAAAATCCGGCCATGGATCTTCCCATGATCCCATGAGGCCGGTTCTTGCGAGGAGGCAGAACAGCAGTCGAATCCATCTCCTCCTTTCTTTGTGGGTCGGGAGAAAGATCAGACCGAGTGGACGTTTTGCCTGCTCTTCGGGCAAAGATTGCGTTCATAAAGATCGAGAAAGCTCAACAGAATTCCACGTTATCGCCTGGAAGCCGCTGCCAGCCAAGCGACCGGACCTGGGTACGCCACTCGCTCGCCGGAAAAAGAACGATTTCATTCCGCAATCTCGTCTCAGAGGTGTTCTGATGAGTACCTTCGATTCTCTTATTCGGTCTCCATCATCGCTCCCTGCGCTGCAGTTTGGCGTTGTTGCTTCTGGCATCTGCGCTCCTGCCGACGCATGCGCAATCCACCTTCGGAACTGTCTTGGGCACCGTGCACGACTCCACAGGCGCGGTGGTCCCCGGAGCTGAAGTTACGCTCACGAATACAGGTACCTCGGCAGTACGCACCACAACATCCGATGCTTCGGGTAACTATGCTTTCAATAACATCGAGGTGGGCACGTACTCACTCACCATAAAGGCGACTGGTTTTCAAACTGAATCGCTGCCGGCTATCGATCTTACTGCGCGCGAGACACGGCGCTGGGATGCCGCCCTGAAACCGGGTGCCGAGTCTCAGACTGTCGAAGTCATCGAGCAGACCGAGAACGTAATCACGACCGATGTTTCGAACCTTGCGGTGACGAAAACCGGAGATGAATTGGTCGAACTACCCGTAGCGATCTACTCCCGCTCGACCGGCTCCACAAGTCCAATTTCCACGCTCACGACGGAAACCGGAGTGCAGACCGACGACAGCGGAGACTTGGTGATCATGGGCACCACCCCGGCTCTCATGAGCGTCACTGTGGATGGCATCTCCAGTGTTGGCGTTGAGTATTCCGGCCCTG
The DNA here is from genome assembly GCA_963737665.1 of uncultured Acidobacteriaceae bacterium. GTDB lineage: Bacteria > Acidobacteriota > Terriglobia > Terriglobales > Acidobacteriaceae > Telmatobacter. Next base: position 1,100,475 of record CAVTTW010000002.1, on the reverse strand, counting down.
TCAACGAGATGTTCCCGTCCTTCAATTCCATCGAAGAGATTCGCATCAGCGAATCCAATAACAATGCAGAGTTCTCCGGAGTTGCCGATATCACCACCGTATCCAAGGCTGGTACCAACAAATATCATGGCGGTCTTTTCGAAAATCATGAGAATACGGTGTTCAATGCCGGCGATCCGTTTTCGCTTACCAAGCCCAAGATCATCATGAATGACTTCGGTGGGACATTGGGAGGGCCGATCAAGATTCCGCATCTTTACAATGGCAAGGACAAGTCCTTCTTCTTCGCCAGCTATGAGGGATTGCGGCTCCCGCGCGAAACGCCGATCGTGGTCAGCGTTCCCTCCGCCGAGATGCGGAACGGAAATCTAACCGACTATCTGGCAGGTCAAGGAATTGCTGCAATTTATCAGCCTGACGGTACCACTCCCATCGATCCCGGCAATGTCCCGATAACGCCCATCGCCGCCAATGTCTTGCAGTATTTATTCCCGGCGCCCAATACCGGATCACCGAGCAGTTACTCCAATAACTATCAGACTAACTTTCCCTCGCCGATCTCAGCCAACCAGGGCGACATCCGTCTCGACGAGACTGTCTCCGCCAGGCAATCGATGTTTGCGCGCTTTTCCTACAAAAATCGTCAGGTGATCAGCGCGCCCGATACGTCATGCACATTCAATTTTTGTCAGACTGCGGGCGGTCCCCTGCAGGGAGCCTACAACACGCCTGAGATCGACGAAGGCCTGACATTTGCTTATAACTACATCTTCAGTGCTGGACTTCTCAACGAATTCCGCGGCGGCTATAACGCGCAGCACACATCAACCACACAGAACTACAGCACTGCGGCCTTGCAGTCGGAGGTGGGGATCAACGCGATTCCGCAGCCTGACTTACAGTGGTCAGAGGCGCCGCAGGTGCTGATTAATGGATTCATGGCTACCGGCGGCGGCAATCCCACCTATCAGCGTGGGCAGATTATTCAGTTACTCGACAACGTTACCTGGATTCACCACAATCACACCTTCAAGTTTGGCGTAGATTTCAAGCGCCTCACCGATCATGACGATAACGTCTTCGGCAATTACCGCGCGGGATGGTATGTGTTCGACGGCAGCTCCAGCGTGGGCGCTGCAATCGGCGATCCGTACACATCGTTCCTCCTCGGTTATCCCGATTACACTGAGGTAGGCACGGTCAACAAGCCGACCATGCAGGGTCTGGGCTATTCCTATGCATTCTTTGGTCAGGACGACTGGAAGCTTACCCCCAATCTCACCTTGAATCTTGGCCTCCGCTACGAACTGCACCCTCCGCTCAAGGAGGTGGACTATAACACCGCCGACTTCTTGCCCACCTACAAAGGCGTCATCAACGGCCAGTCCGTTTCGGGTGCGGTGGTGGTACCCAATGCGACTGCCGAGTCTTTCGAGTCCTCCGACTTTGAGAATGCAATCGCCCCCACGCCCACTTTGACCGCTGCACAGGCTGGTATCCCTCAGGCCATGCGCTATACCGACCACGACGATTGGGGACCACGCCTCGGTTTTGCATGGCGCCCTTATGGCAACGACAAAACTGTGCTGCGCGGAGGATGGGGCCGGTTCATCGAAACGCCCCTGGGCTTCTCCCTTGTCTCCGGATGGGCTGTGCACGCCAGTTATGTTGGCGTGTTCAGTCAAGGTTATAACTTGGACGGCGTGACTCCGCAGCTCTCGTTTACCAATCCGTTTCCGCCGCAGACGCCGGGCAGCACCACTGGAACAGCAGGGTTCTATTACGCATTCCCGATCAATTACAAGGACCCTTCCGTACAACAGTGGAACCTGACGGTTGAACAGGACTTCGGTCACGGCATCGGGATGCGCCTCTCCTACACCGGCAGCCATGGCCAGGATCTGGAGACCATGGAAGATCTGAATCAAGTCCCGGCGAACAACGTTGGGTATTACAATACATCTCCGGCTCCGCCCGTGGATCCCACTGCGAATGCATGCATCACCGACGACGGCAGCCTCGTTGCCGACCATCGCCCGTATCCCTGCTGGGCCGTTCTGCAAAGCGTGGCTAACCTCGCGGAAAGCAACTACAACAGTGGCACCGTTGAGGTATCGCGCCACAGCGGGAAGGGAATCACATTTGACGCCAGCTATGTATTTACGCGCGATCTTTCCAACGCGGGCGGCGCCACTCCCACCGCCTTTGCAAGCTCAGGCGGTACCTTTCTTACCGATCGTTTTCATCCCGGACTTGACTACGGCAATGTTATCTATGACCGCAAACATCGCTTTCTGGCAACCTATCTCTATGACCTGCCATTCGGCCGCGGACAGCGTTGGCTCCATACCGGCTCGCTTGTGAATACGCTGCTGGGCGACTGGCAACTTGGCGGAGTGACCATCTTCCAGAGTGGCCCATTCCTGACGCCCTACGAGGCAACCAACGATCCTGCAGGTACGAACATCCTTACCACTGTCGGCATTACTCGCGCCGATCTCGTTCCGTATCAAGACCTTTACGCGCAGTCGAGGACCGTATCGCAATGGTTCAATCCCAATGCGTTTGCGATTCCTGCGGCGAACCGCGGCTATTTCGGCAACGCCGCAGTCGGGAGCGTTGTCGGGCCCGGTACGGCTAACTTCTCCCTTTCGCTGATGAAGGCTTTCGCGCTCTACGAAGATGCAAAGTTTCAATTTGGTGTCGAAGCGGCCAACGTATTCAACCATCGCAACTACGAGCCGCCCAACATGCAGGTAGATGCCACCGGTGTTTTCGGCACCATCACCGGTCTCCAGACTGCCGAAGGTGCCGGTCCGCGAAGCCTGGAACTGACCGGACGAATCACGTTCTGAGTTCACCCCAGGCAACGCAACTGCTGTTCCTAAGGCCCTGTCGGTGCATCCACGGGCACGTCATATTCTGCCGCTGCCAGCAAACCTCCGTCGACCACATGCAGGATGCCTGTGATGCCCTCCGAGTCGTCCGAAACAAGGTAGACGGCGGCGCGCGCCACGTCTTCAGGGCTCAGGATCGCGCCCAGCGGCACTCGTGCAAGGCGTGCCCGAATGCTGGCTTCTCCCTCGCTGCCATAGCCCATATGTTCCCGAAGCATGGGCGTATCGGTGATGCCCGGACAAATGCAATTTACCCGGATATGGTCGCGACCCAGGTCAAGCGCTAGCGATTTGGTGAGCAGCGCGATGGCTCCCTTCGATGCCGAATACGCGGGGGTTCCAAGCTGCCCGGTAAAACTTGCGATTGAGCCAGTATTCAGAATGACTCCCTTCCCATGACGACGCATGTGGGGAATCACGTGCTTGACGGCGAGAAACGTAGCCTTCACGTTGACCGACATGACCCGATCCCACTCCTCTTCGGTCATGGTGTCGATCGCTTTCACTAGCACGATGCCGGCATTGTTGAAGAGGACATCGATTCCCCCCCAGCGCTCGACCGTCGTATCGACAAGCTTGACGATCTCCGCTTCCTTGGTAACATCCACACGAAGAAAAATCGCCTCCTTGCCCTCAGCTAAGATCGCGTCAACGGTGGCCTGACCCCCAGCCTCGTTCCTGTCCGCGACCACCACTCTCGCCCCTTCCCGAGCAAACGCAATGGCGCTGGCCCGGCCGATGCCGCTAGCGCCTCCGGTCACGATGGCGACTCTTCCAATGAGTTTCACTATTGACCTTCCATTGATTACGCAAACTACGTTTGGTCAGCCGATGCTGTCAAGCGACGGTTTGCGCTACAACGCCGCGGGCGAGGGGGCAAAGGAGCTGCTTTGACTGATGCCCCGCGGTCCGCGTGATTTTCCATGGGTAAATAAATTCAAAATGCTTGACATGCTGCGCGCCTCAGTCAGATCATCGGGTGGCCGCTTGAGTCCGGTACTTCTTCGCACTTCTCTACGGAGCCCTGAATGTCTGACGCAGTGTCGAGGCGGAATTTTGTGAAGGCGCTGGCCGCCAGCGCCGTGGTTTCATCCGTTGCCAAGGTCGGCATGGCGGAGGAACGCCCCGCGATCTGCGGAGTCGCCACCGAGTGGTCCTATGAAAGTGGCAAACAGTATAGCGACCCATTCAACGACATCGACGTGGATGCCATCGTCACCTTGCCCTCGGGCGCGGAGGAACGCATCGCCGCGTTCTGGGCGGGAGGCTCGACTTGGCGCGTGCGTTACGCCCCGCCGGCCCCGGGTATCTACAAAGTCCGTTCCTCCTGCAGCGACGCGTCCAATCGTGACCTGCATGGTCAGGTGCTGACGCTCAATGCGCGGCCGTACGAGGGCAACAATCTCCACTACAAACACGGACCACTCAAGGTCAGCAGCGATCAACGCCATTTCGAACACGTCGATGGCACTCCGTTTTTCTGGCTGGGCGATACCTGGTGGATGGGTCTCTGCAAACGCCTCAGTTGGCCCGATGGCTTTGAGACGCTGGCCGCGGACCGCCTTCACAAAGGCTTCACTATCGTGCAGATTGTGGCTGGCCTGTATCCCGACATGGAGCCTTACGACGAGCGCGGCGCCAACGAAGCGGGATATCCGTGGGAGAAGGATTTCGCGCGCATCAATCCCGCCTACTTCGACATGGCCGACGTGCGCATCCAGCACCTCGCCGACCATGGCCTCGCAGCCTGCATCGTGGGTTTCTGGGGGTACTTCATCCCGCGCATGGGCATGGAAAAGGTGAAAAAGCACTGGCGCTATCTCATTGCGCGCTGGGGCGCGTATCCGGTAGTTTGGTGCCTTGCCGGCGAGGGAACCATGCCTTACTACCTGTCCAAAACCCCAAAAGAGGACGCGGAGACTCAGAAGCATGGATTGACGGAATTGGCCCGTTACGTGCGAACGACCGATCCGCGCCATCATCCCATCACGATCCATCCCTCAAGCAGCGCGCGTCTTTGTGTGGATGATCCGGCTGTGCTCGACTTTGACATGCTGCAGACGGGGCACAGCGATCGCGACAGCGTGGCCAACACCATCGAAGTGGTCGACCGCTCCATGAACGCGACTCCGCGCATGCCGGTATTGATTGGCGAGGTCTGTTACGAGGGCATACAGCAAGAGAACTGGCAACAGATCGAGCGCTTCATGTTCTGGACCTCGCTGTTGAGCGGCACCGCCGGCCATACCTATGGCGCCAACGGCATCTGGCAGGTAAACACAAGAGAGAAGCCGTATGGTCTATCCCCGCACGGCCATTCCTGGGGCGGTCCCGCGTGGGATATAGCGGCGGCACTGCCGGGTTCAGGCCAGTTAGGCATGGCCAAGGGCTTACTCACCCGCTACTCATGGTGGAAGCTGGAAGCGAGTCCCGACCTGATCGAACCGCACTGGAAGAAGGACGATTACTGGAAGCCATTTGCCGGGCACATCCCCGGCCAAGCGATCATCGGCTTCACACCGGCTGCTTACAGCGGCGCCAGTTTTCGTAACCTGAAGGCGGCCACGTATCGTGCCTACTTCTTCAACCCCGCCGATGGAACGGAAACCAACATCGGCAGCATCACCCCGGATGCGAGCGGTTCCTGGAAGATCGCCGAAGTTCCCATATTTCAGGATTGGGTGGTGGTACTCGAGTACAAGGCATGAGTCTTTCTACCCAACCAGAACCGGGATCAAGGGGATTTCGTGTCGCCTTCTCCGCCGACTTCCTTCGCGAAGACGGATCGCCGGCTTTTCCCGATATCGGTTTGTCTTTGTTCGACAAAATATCCGGCCTCGGTTATGAATTTCTTCGCGAGTACCGGCCGGAGTATGTTCCTGCGCAACTTTCGGAATTCGATGTGCTCATCTCCCTCAAGCCCCGCATCACGGCGCAGTCTCTCGAAGGGGTGTCGCGCCTCTGCGCCATTGGCCGTTGCGGCGTGGGATATGACAACGTTGATCTCAATGCGTGCACGGAGAAGGGAATTGCTGTCTACATTACCCCTGGGGGAGTGGTGCGCCCTGTCGCCGAATCCATCCTGCTGTTGATGCTTGCTCTCTCGCATCGCCTGCTGCAAAAGGACAGGATGGTGCGGCAAGGTCGGTGGGCCGAAAGCACGCGCCAGCTGGGCCGCGAACCCCGCGACCGCGTGGTCGGCACCATCGGCATGGGCAATATCGCCACAGAAGCCATTCGCCTGTTGCGCGTGCTGGATGTCCGCCGCTTCCTCGCCTTCGACCCTTATACGAGCCAGGAGCGAGCAACGGGCCTGGGGGTTGAACTGGTATCCCTCGAGGCTCTGTTGCGCCAGTCCGATTATGTGCTCGTGAATTGTCCGCTTACTCCTGAGACCCGTGGCTTGATCGGCAGCGCCCAGTTCGCACAGATGAAACCCGATGCCGTGCTCATCAACACCGCCCGCGGACCGATCATCCAGGAAGACGCTTTGATCGCAGCCCTGCGTAGCGGCCAGATCGCCGGCGCCGCTCTCGACGTCTTCGAGAAAGAACCGCTGGACGCAGATTCGCCTCTCGCCTCGATGGAGAATGTCGTCCTTACTTCCCACTCGATCGCATGGACCGAGGAGCTCTTCCGCGACATGGGGCGCATCGATTGCGAGGGAGCACTGTCCGTCTATCGCGGCCAGGTTCCTCCCCACGTCGTCAATCCCCAGGTACTCGACAATCCCAGCTTCCTCGAGAAACTCGCCCGCCGCAAGGCCGCTTACGCCGCATTGCAGGAGGTGAAGTGACGGGTCTGCGTCAACGCCTGCAACGGGGCGACATGCTTCTCGGCCAGATGGTGCTTGAGCTGTTCACTCCCGGCATCGGGCCGATGCTCGCCGCATGCGGCCTCGATTTCGTCTTGTTCGACATGGAGCATGGACGCTGCGATATCGCCCTTCTCGAACAGATGATCGCTTCCTGCCGCGGCACCGGCATCGTTCCCCTGGCACGCGTGCCCGACGCCAGGATCGCGCCGCTCTCACGGGTTCTTGATCTCGGGGCTCGCGGTGTCATGGTTCCTCGCGTGGAGACTCGCGCCCAGGCCGAAGAGATCGTCAGCCAGCTCAAATACGCTCCGCAAGGCAATCGTGGCGTGGCCCTCGGTATCGCGCACGATCTCTATCGCGCTGGCGGCCCATCGTTCTTCGCTGAGGCGAATGAAGATGTCATGGTCATCCTCCTGCTTGAGACGGCAAGGGCATTTGAGAACCTCGACGCCATCCTTTCCGTTCCTGGCGTCGATGTCGCCTGGATGGGCCACTATGATCTGACCGTCTCCATGGGCATTGCCGCGCAGTTCGATCATCCCCGCTTTCTTCAGGCGATGGACGACCTGGTCGCCACCTGCCGTCGCCACGGTGTTGCGCCCGGCTTCCTTCCCGCCACGGCAGAGTCAGCGGCACACTGGATCAGCAAAGGATTTCGCATGATCAGCCTGGGCAGCGATATCGGCGTTTTTCTCGACGGCGTGCGTAGATTCCGGACTCATCTCACTCCACCCGAAGGTGCAGCATGAAGTATTCCGTACAGGCATTCAACGCCGGGACATTCTGGGTACCCGGGCCCGAAGTCTACTGGATGGAAGCCTGGAACCAGCGCGAAGAGATGAATGCACTCATCTACCTGGTCCGCGGTGGGGGACAGAACATCCTCATCAACACCGGTCCACCCCAGGACCTCACCATCATCAACCAGGCATGGCTAAGCTTCTTCGGATATCCAGAAGCCCAGATCGTCCGCACCGAGGCGCAGCTGCCGCAAAACATCCTGCAATCGCAGGGACTCGCCCCTGAAGACATCTCTCTTGTGTTGGTGACGCCGCTCCAGGCCTACGCAACCGCCAACATTCCCATGTTCCGCCGCGCCACCATCGGCATCTCGCGCCGCGGTTGGATCGAAGACTTCCAGGCTCCCTATTACCACCTCCATGTTCCGAGACATCTGCGCGTGCCTCCCGACGTGAATCAATACCTGCAAAATGAAGGATGGGAGAAGCTGCGCCTGTTCGCCGACGAAGAAGAGGTGATCCCCGGCATCCGCGTCTTCTGGGCCGGCGTCCATCACAGGTCTTCGATGGCCGTAGCCATCGACACGGAGAAGGGAACCGTCATCCTTACGGACTGCTTTTTCAAATATGGCAATATCGAATCCAATCGCTACCTGGGGGTGATGGAAAGCATGATGGAAGCCGATGCCACCTGGGCGCGCATTCGTAAGGAAGCCGACCTTTGCGCTTCCATCTACGATCCCGAAGTCTTCGCGCGCTTTCCCGGAGGCATCCTGGCCTGAAACAACATTGCGCGCCGAGTACGACCATCGCAGCCACGATCATCGGCAAAGCCCTCGCTCGACCTGATCCACAACCAGCGAAGAGTTGATCACGCAGAGTCTCCTGGTTCCGAATCCTTGCACCGTCTCCGCCCCGCTGCGTATCGTTGTGAAATAGCATAATCAACGGCGGAAACGACATTCATGCATGTTTTAGAGCAACTCTTCGAACACCACTACAAACTACCGGCACAAAACATGCGCCCACTCCAGGGAATCCTGGGAGGCTCAGGCCGCGCCATCCTTCGCCTGACCGCTGGAGATTCCAAGGCCATCGGCATCCTCAATCCCGTCCGCGAAGAGAACGTCGCTTTCCTTGAGTTTTCCCGGCATTTCCGTCGCCACGGCCTGCCCGTGCCGGAGATCTATGCGGAGGACTTGAGCCAGGGGGCCTACCTTGAAGAAGACCTGGGCGACACCACGCTCTTCGAGTTCCTCGGCGCAAATCGAAACGGCGAAGTCCTCGCTCCCGCAGCCATCGACGCCTATCATAAAGTGATAGCCGCTTTGCCCCGTTTCCAGGTGCAAGCCGGGCGGAGCCTCAATTACAAGGTTTGCTACCCGCGCGCCAGTTTCGATCGTCAGTCGATCGCCTGGGATCTCAACTATTTCAAGTACTACTTCCTGCGCCTCGCCGGTATTCCGTTCAACGAACAGGCCCTCGAAGTCGACTTCAGCCGCCTCACCAAGTTCCTCCTGGCTGCTGACCGCGACTACTTCCTCTATCGCGACTTCCAGTCCCGCAATGTCATGCTGCGTGATGGGGAACCGTATTTCCTCGACTATCAGGGCGGTCGTAAGGGGGCGCTCCAGTACGACGTTGCCTCGTTACTCTACGACGGCAAAGCCGATCTTCCTCCCGCTCTGCGCCAGGAACTGCTTGATTACTACCTCGATTGCCTTTCGACTTACATCCCGGTAGACCGCGATGCGTTCATGGAGCACTACTATGCCTACGTCTACATCCGCATCCTCCAGGCATTGGGCGCCTACGGCTTCCGAGGATTCTATGAGCGAAAGGCGCACTTTCTGCAAAGTGTCCCCTATGCTCTAAAGAACCTCCGCTGGCTGGCTCACCATGTCCAGTTGCCGATCGCCCTGCCCGCGCTGCTCGAGGCGCTCCAGGGCATGCTCGGCTCCGAGAAATTATTGAGCCTTGCCTCTCCCACAGACGGGCTGATCGTTCGTATCTTCAGCTTCTCGTTCCATCGCGAAATGCCCACCGACGAAACCGGCAACGGCGGCGGATTTATCTTCGATGCGCGCAGTTTACCCAACCCGGGCAGGGAAGACCGATTCAAGCCGCTGACCGGCAAGGATGCCCCCGTGATCGAATATCTTCGCGGCGAAGAGAGCGTGCATCAATACTTGGCGAGCGTTCTATCGCTTGTCGATGCGACCATCAACGCCTACCGGCGTCGTGGCTTCAAAAATCTCATGGTGTCGTTTGGCTGCACGGGCGGCCAGCATCGCTCGGTCTACCTGGCAGAACAACTGCGTAAGCATTTACTCGGCAGCCATGGAGTAGAACCTATCGTTCGTCACATCGAATTGGAAAAGATGGGCAAATGAAAGCCATGGTCCTTGCCGCCGGCCTTGGTACTCGGCTGCGCCCTCTCACCGACGATCGCCCCAAGGCGCTTGTAACGGTCGGAGGCCGCACACTGCTTGAGATCGCACTGCGCCGATTGCAGACCGTAGGCGTGCGCGAAGTGATCGTCAATACTCACCATTACGCGGACATGATCGCCGAATACCTCGAAAGCCACGACAACTTTGGCATGCGCATCGAGATTTCTCCCGAAGAAATCCTGCTCGATACCGGCGGCGGATTAAAGAAGGCCGCCCCGTTCTTCCTTGAGAAGGGAGCATCCTCTGAGCCGTTCCTGGTGCACAACGTTGACGTGCTCAGCACCATTCCCCTTGATCGCATGGTGCGCGGGCATAAGGAGCAGAGAGCCCTCGTCACTCTGGCGGTTCAGGACCGTCTTACATCGCGCTATCTGCTTTTCGACCAGCATAACCAACTCTGCGGCCGCCGGGCTGGACGCGGCGTCGGAGCCGTGGCGTCCGATGATAGTCCAGCCATTCCAGGACCGCCACAGTTCGAGCATGAAACTGGGAAACAGACTGGCCAACCCGACCCGGTGCAACCGCTGGCATTCTGCGGCATACACGTCATCTCTCCAGACCTGTTTTCCTTGATGGAACAAAAAGGAGCGTTTTCCATCATTGATGTCTACGTGCGACTCGCCGCCCAGGGAAAGAGGATTCTAGCGTTCCGCGCCGACGAATTCTACTGGCGCGATCTAGGGCGCCCCGAAAGTATCGCCGAGGCTACGCAGGATATCGGCCGCGGCGTCTATCCGTCCTGATGAATGGCGAACTCCTGAAGATGAACCGCAGTTTGAGTGAGCTCGCGGGTAGGGAATCGTTTAGGACCGTCTCCTCGACCGTACCTCGTGCGTTCAATTCACTATACAGAATATCCGTTATCAGACATCCTCCGTCTGATTTAGATACCCTGATGGGAACGCCGCCCCGTCCGGTAAAACATTATCAATTTCGTAGGTAATTTGTTGCTAATGAGTACGTCACGCGGGTAATTCCCTGGGGTTCGCGTATCGCTCGTGCATTTCCATTCATCGCCATCACGACCCTCGTCGGCCATTTGGTTTGGTACTTTTCGTAATTTCGCGTTCCTGGTGCGTATACAGCACGTATGTTCGATTATGAGCTGACTTCGAGGGCGTCCATGGAAAGCGATACGCAACGAATCGCGCTTGGGTTGCGCCAGAGAGATGTCGCTGTCCTCGAGACGCTGGTCGAGCAATACCAATACCGGCTTGTTCGTTATCTCGTCTCCCTGTTGGGCAGACGCGATGGAGTTGACGATTTCGTGCAGGAGACGTGGCTCCGGGTTCTGGAGCGAGGTGGGTCCTACGACGGGCACTCCCGCTTTGAACCCTGGCTCTTCAGGGTGGCACGCAATATTGCTCTCGATGCCATGCGTAAGCGACCGATGTTCAGCCTGGACTCAAATGAGGGAGATGGTGTTCGCTCATCGCCTGCTTCCGGTGAGCCTTCGCCATACACGCTTGCGGCGCGGACACAAGATGCCGAGCGGCTTGCCGACTCGCTGCAAACTCTGGAGCCCGTCTATCGCGAAGCCCTCGTACTGCGTTTTCAAGAAGATTTATCTCTACAGGAGATATCCGTGATTGTGGGAGCGCCGGTCTCTACCGTAGCTTCCAGAATTTATCGAGGACTGGCAACGCTGCGGCCGCAGTTCGAGGGAGAAACAGCATGAATATTGACCACCATGAAGCTTTCCAACGCATGATCGACGAGAGTCTGGCGGGCGTCCTCTCAGCGGAGAAGGAACAATCTCTTCGCGAGCATCTCTCCACTTGCGCTCCATGCGAGGAATATCTCAGCGCCAGCAACCGGGTTATCGCGGGCCTAGCGGTTTTTCCTTCGAGGTAAATCCAACCCTCAATGCCAGGGTTCTGGCAGCCCTCAGGCTGCAGGCGGGGGCCGTGGGATTCTTGCGCGTCACACCGGGACAATGCGACAGCACAACGTGCCATTCAAGATCTGGGCTGCATTTGCTGTAGCACTCTCGATGTCATTTGTCGGATCGGCACTTGTGTACCAGATGGCCGAGCGCGCTGACGGTCCCAATGCATTTCGGCACTGCTCAAGTCCAGGCAGGCGTGCTCGTCTTTTGGCTGCTGCCATCTCTTTGCGCGGCCTTATGTCTGCTCGCGGCGCCTGGTGAGAATCGAGGTATTGCATGACACAGCAATCGGCGGTGCTTTTGATAGCGTTCTTGGCCGGGCTTGTAGTTGCGGCTGTCTTATTGGGAACCGCAACGCGGAATGTTCTACCCCGGTCTGCAATGGTCATCGCAGCATTGGCGATCCCGATTTGGGTAGCTCTATTTTGCTTCCAGCCAGGGCCGTTCCTTACTTGCTTCCAAAGGATTTCTCAGTGCCCTGCCAGAAGCGCTTTGGTTTGGCTTAACGTTTGGCGTCTTCACCGCGGCTTTTTTCCTTGCCCTCGGATATATCTATGGGGACGCAAAAAGGCGTCAAATGCCTGCCTGGGCCTGGGTGATTGCCGCTTTCCTCATACCCAATCTGATCGGATTCATCCTTTATTTTCTGTTCCGAGGGCCTCTCCTTGGGCCTTGCAGCTCCTGTGGCAAGCTTATTCGGCGGGGAGAAGCATTCTGCTCACACTGCGGATGCTCGCAGGGTTCCAGTATCGGACGCCTCACAGCTGACAATCGCACCATCTAAAATTAAAAAGCTGGAAAAGTCTGGAAACTCGCCTTGGCCTAAGCAGCCGTGAACTGTCTGCTGACACCTGCGTCCGGGGTGAGAACGTCGAAACCATGGTAGGCGCCGGATACCCGAACCAGCTCAAACCGTATGCCCCGGCCAATCATCATTCGTTTCGTGGATTCGATGTCTCGAGAAGCAAAGAGTAGCCGAACTATTAATTTAATAATTGACAAGACGACCTCAGGCCGCCGTATAAATGCCTCGAACTATTAATTTCTTAATGTTTCGCCCGGGGGAGGAAGCGTTGGCAAGAAAAAAGTCGCTCAATCTGACGGAAGGCGAATTGCCGCTCATGCAAGCACTGTGGGAGAAGGGACGCGCGACCGTGGGCGATGTAGTGGCCGTCATTACCGGCCGATCCGCCGCTTGCCTACAGTACCGTGCTGACCACCCTGCGCATTCTCGAAGGCAAAGGCTATGTGCGGCACACGAAGGAAGGGCGGGCCTTTGTCTATGAGCCCGTCGTTGTTCAGGAAGAAGCCAGCCGAAAGGCACTCGATTACTTAGTGAACCGCTTCTTTGGCGGCTCGTGCGAGCTACTGGTGATGAATCTGCTAAAAGAAGAAACGATCGGCCCGGCAGAATTGCGACGAATCAAAAAGATGATCGCGGAGAGCGAGAAAGGAGGGCAAGAAATGACGCACGTCAACTTTGCAATGACAACTCTCCTCAACGGAATCTGGGAGGGCACATTCCTGGCGGTGGCGATGTGGCTTTTTCTGAGGCTGCTTCCACGACTGAACCCGACAACTCGCTTTACGGTTCTTGTGGGTAACCTTACTCGCCATCGTAGTGTTGCCTCTTGGAACTTTCACGCCAAGAGCGTTCATTCCAGGCGCGCAAATGACTTCGCCTCTTGCAGCGACAAACAATCCCACGATCACGACTCTGACACCCGTTAAGGCCAGGAGCCGAAATTTGACTTACCGAAAAGACGCCGAGCTCCGATCCGCGTTCGTATCAGTACCGAAATCAAAGCCCGGGCCGGTATCTGAGCAAGCTCCACTGAGTCTCATAAAGCGCGCAGAGTGCTCCCTTCCGAGAGTCGATGGAGCGCGATAACGGCCGTTGATCATCCGCTGATTCGCATTCACTCCGGGAGAATTCTGGCGCGCATTCGAGATTACATGGGTCCTTCTTTCCTTCGTGATGCTGGTGCGCCTTGGGGCTGGTTACCGGAAGTTGCTGAGATTGAAAGCAAGCGCCACGCCCGTGCCTGCACGAGTGGCAGATGCGATTGAGAAGTCTTATGCGGAACCAACGGTGTCCGCCGGCAAACGCAATTGCTGGTTTCGAGTCGACATAGCAGCGCCCATGTCGCTCGGATTTCTCAATCCGGCAATCCTGATCCCTCGAGCACTTTTCGATACGCTTTCGGATTCGGAACTCGAACACGTGGTACTGCATGAGCTGGGCCACCTTCGGCGCAGAGACGATTGGACCAACCTCGCACAAAAATTGATTGAAGCGCTGCTACCGATTCAGCCGGCGGTTTACTGGATCGGCCACCGGATGTCGATCGAGCGCGAAATGGCATGCGATGACTGGGTGATCGCCGCAACTGGAAAGGCCGAGCCCTATGCGGCCTCACTCACGAAAGTCGCGGAACTCTCGCAATGGGCGCGCGCGGGTATTCTGGCGGCAGGCGCGACAGGAAACCGCTCGCAACTCTTCAGCCGCGTCCATCACATGCTGGACAGAACCCGGAACGCGGCGCCGAAGCTTACCATCGCTCCGCTGGGTGCGGCGATTGCCGCAATCGGAATCTTGATCTATGTGGGCTGGGCAAGCGCCGCAAATGATCGCCTTCGCACAGACTTCGGAGACCGAAAACAACCGGCAGCAATGGGTTCCATTGCTGCCAACGCACTCAACTCCTGCACCGCGAGCGCCACTTCCAGCTTCCCTTCCCCTTGCGCCGTTGGGTTTGCCCGCGACGCCCGCGTCGATCGCATCGCCTGCGTCGAAGACATCAGTAAAACCGCTAAACCTCGTTGCCTTGAGTCTGCCGTCCTCTCCTCGCGCACCAATTGCGCCAGCCGAGTCACAACAAAGCGGCGAGACTCACACGGAAATCACGATCCGTCAACGGATTGACGTCACTCAGCGTGAAGATTGACGGCGCCATAGAATTCACCGATGACGACCGTGACGTCAAGTCGCTTTCTCCTGGCGGTCATTTCCGGATGGAGGAAGGGACGTGGCTTTCCGGGCGCAGGTATGACGTGAAGGCCGATTCGGCGGGAAACCTCACCAAGACCTACTCCGTGGATTCGTCCGTAAAGCCCCTGGACTCCGACGGACAGCAATGGCTGGGGCGTTTGCTGCCACAGATCATTCGAGACAGCGGCATTGGGGCGGTCGCCCGTGTCGCCCGAATACTCGCGCCAAAGCGGCCCGCAAGCCGTAATCAATGAGATTGGATTGATTCACAGCGATGGATCGAAACGCACCTATCTCGAGCAGCTTTTTTCGCACGCGACCCTGAACACAGATCAACTGAAGGAGGCCGCGAAACTGATCCGAGGGATTTCGTCGGATGGCGACAAAGCGCAGGTACTCGTTGACGTCGACGGAAGGTACTTCACGAGCGAACTGCGCCCGAATCTTTTTGAAGCAGTTGAGAGCATCAGTTCAGATGGCGACAAACGCAGGGTGCTTTCCGACATCCTCAAGAAGGACGCGGGAAGCGCTGACACACTTCTTGGCGTGGCGAGGGCGGCGAAGCATATTTCGTCCGACGGTGATAAGGCCGAAGTCCTGATCGAGATGGCAAACTCCTATCGTGACAACGGCGGTCTTGGTATGGCTTATTTCGAAGCAGTGAAGTCGATTTCTTCGGATGGAGACCACGCACGCGTTCTCTCGACACTGCTGGCGGCACATGGCGACGATCGTGACACCCTGGCTCGAGTACTGGGGTCGGCAGAGAAGATATCTTCAGACGGCGACAAAGCCCGTGTGCTCAAAGAAGCAGTTGCCCGGTATAGCGCAGATGAGATCCGTTCGCAAGGCCTTCATCGACGCCGCAAACTCAATTTCCAGCGACGGCGATCACCAGCAGGTGCTCGTGGCGCTCGTTCACCGGCAAGGAATTGAAACACCTACCATTGACGAAATCGCGAAGTCAGCGCAAAGAATTTCGTCGGACGGAGATAAAGCTCGCGTCCTTGTGGAACTCGTTGGAGTGAATATTGAGCCGGCCCGCGACGATTTCTTTGCCGCCGCTGACACCATTCATTCGGATGGCGATCACAGCAACGTTCTGATGGCTTTGCTCGATAAGCCCGGCACCTCCTCCGCAATGGCGATCGCAGCGATTCAGTCGGCAGCTCGCATATCTTCAGATGGCGACAAGGGGCGTGTGTTAGTGAATGCGGCCCACCGATATTCCAAGGATCCACAGGTAAACGCGGCGCTGCGAAAGGCTGTCGAAAGCCTACACTCTGACAGCGAATATCGATCAGTGATGTCTGAAATCGCTCGACGCGGGGAAAGCAATTGACCGCGAAAGACCTTTAGTCCCGACAAATCGGTTCTACTTCATTGCGCAATCGCGCCCGATTCGTTCTTCGGAATGCCAGCCCGTTTCAGGGGAGCGAAATGCGGTGGAGAAAGGTGAGTGCATTGCCCTGAACCCATCAGTCCAAGTCGCAGTCTGCACCAAATGCGACCGGCTGGCTCGAATCCAGGGATCTGAAAGCGGACTCCTCAACGGTCGCTATTCGTATCGCAGCGCCACCATCGGGTCAACACGTGCTGCTCTTCTCGCCGGAATCCAACATGCGAGCGCCCCGGTTGCCAGCAATAACACGATTGTGCCCGCGAAGGTCACCGGATCATAGGGCTTCACTCCTGGCCATAACTGTGCCTCAACGGCTCGCCCCAGGAACAAGCTAACGACGAGTCCAACGCCAACTCCCGCCAGTACTAACCGCAAACCCTGGATGATCACCAGGCGAAGCACGTTCGCGCGTTCCGCGCCCAGAGCCATGCGGATTCCGATTTCATGCGTCCGCTGAGCGGTCGTGTACGCCAGCACGCTGTAAACGCCTACCGTCACAAGGATCAACCCCACACCCCCGAAAATCATCATCATCAGGAATGCGAAGCGAGGGCCCGCATACCATCTCCGGCTGATCATCTGATCCAATGCGTCGGGATACATGAGCGCCACACCTGGATCCGTCGCCCATATCGCTTGCTGCACCTGTTCCATCACCGACATCGGCGATTGTACCGAACGAACGACCAAGCTCCGCTGTCCCGATCCTGTCGCGGTGTACGGTATCCACACCTGCGGTTCAATTGGGGCCTCGAGACCGCCCCTGCCATAGCCCGGCGCACCCTGATTTGAGACGTCATCGACGACTCCCACGATCTCAAACGAAGGCACGGAATCGGCAGCGCTCTCAAGTTCTACGAGCTTCACTCGACGTCCGATCGGGTCTTCGCCGGATAGATACGTCGAGACAAACTTCCGATTCACCACGGCTACCTTTCTCGCTTCGCTGATTTCGTCTTCGGTAAAACCTCGCCCGGTCTCAAACGGAATGCGCAGAACACGAAAGTATGTTTGGCTAACGTTTTGGACCTGTGCGCGCCATTGCTTCTCGGGAGGTTTGCCGGAAATTTCGATCCTGCTGTCACGGCTGTTGTTGGGCGGCACCGAGCTCGACTCGGCCACATCCGTTACCCCTGGAATCGCATTTACACGCGCCAGCACGGGCCGGACAAACGCGCTCACCTGCTCCGCCGTCTTGTAGCGATCTGGCGGCAACAACAACGTCGTCGCGAAGACGTGATCCGCCTGTAGCCCGAGGTTGACCTCGCGCATGGCCAGAAAACTATGCATCAGGAGTCCCGCACCCACCAGCAGCGTCAGGGACACCCCCACCTCCACCACCACTGACGCATGGCGCAACCGCGCCGTCCTGAATCCGCCAATAACGCCCCTTCCGCTGTCTCGCAGCGGATCGTTCAAATCGCGGCGCGCTGCCTGCAGTGCCGGCGCCAGGCCGAAAATCAGTGGAGTCAACACCGCCAACCCCAGCGCGAACGCCAATACCTGCGCGTTCAGTCCAATCACCGACTCTGCCGGAATCGAATCCGGTGGCATCGTAGCGACAATAAACTTCAGTCCGCCCCACGCAATCAAAACGCCCAGCGCCGCTCCACCCACCGCCACTACGAGACTCTCAGCCAGCAGAAGGCGCATCAGCCTCGCCTTTCCTGCTCCCAGCACCGCGCGCAGAGCGAACTCCTTCTCTCGTGAGGTTGCTCGCGCCAGCATCAAGTTCGCTACGTTCACACACGCAATCAGGAGCAACAATCCCACAGCCGCTAAAACGGTATACAGCGTGGATTCAAGGTGCTCCCCACCCGAATGACCAAAGGGCACAGCGAAGAGTTGAAACTGGGCCGGATAATCCTGCGGTCGAAGTTTGGCCAGGGGATTGACGATGCTGGTCAAATCGGCAGACGCTTGCGCCACCGATACGCCGTGCTTCAGCCGACCCAGGATGAACCAACGCTCCGGCAGTCCCGCAAAGCCTATCGACATTCCCGGATGTGGAGTCTTCGGAATCCAAACATCGGCGTCATACCAGCCAAAGCGAGGTGGCATGATTCCGACCAGAGTTCGTGCCGTCCCATTCAGCACGAAAACCTTGTTCAACACATTTGGATCACCGTTGAAGTGCGATTTCCATGCCTTGTAGCGCAGCACAAAAACTGGTGGCGCGCCAGGCTGATAGTCTGCGGGTTGCATGACCCGGCCGTACAATGACGGCATACCGAAAAACTCAAACGAGCCCGGTGTCATGTCGGCTCCGTAGAACCATTCAACCCCCGCGCCATGTTTGTAAAGCACGGGGTCGTCCGCGGTGCCGATTACCCCGTCGAGCGAGTGATTCTCCCCGGCAAATGCCAGAAGCTCATCCGAGCTGAATCCCTGACGCCCCTCGTCGGGACCTTGTGCAGCGCCGTGAACCCGCGGATGGATGATGCGTCCAGCGTCCTTATAAGGGAATGGCTCGAACAGCACGTTGTCGATGACGCTGAAAATCGCGGTGCTGGCTCCTATACCAAGCCCGAGTGTGAGAATCGCCACCAATGCGAACCCGGGGTTGCGCTGAAACTGGCGAAACGCGTAGCGCAAATCCTGCATGAGGCTGGCAACGAGCCCTTGCCCACCACTTCCATAGCCTGCTGGCTCCCGACGCACCTTACGCACTACCCCCGGTCGCTCTTGCGCAAGCATCTCCCCGTCATTGAGTTCCATCAGCACAGCGCGGCGTGCATTCTCTTCCGTCACGCCGCCAGAAATCAGCTCGTTATACCGGTCGTCCAGATGCTGCGACAATTCCTCAACAATCTCGGCCTCGCGAGCTGACTCCAGATTGAGTGACGAGAGCCGCCTCGAGATTTCCATGCTCCAATCAGGCATGTTCCGCCTCCGTAATCCGGTTCACTGCCTCCACAAAAGCCTTCCAGCCGCGACGTTGCGACGCCAAAACCTTTTGCCCCTCCGATGTCATTTGGTAATAACGCCGTCGGCGCTGTCCGCTCTTTTCTACCCACCGGCCCTGAATCCATCCGCGCTTCTCCAGGCGATAGAGTAATGGGTAAAGTGAGGCGACATGAAAGGTGACAGCCCCGCCGGAGCGCTGCTCGATGAGCTTTGAAATTTCGTAGCCATGTCGTGGCCGAGCCTCGACGAGCGACAGGATCAACAGCTCCGCGCTGACCTTCTTCCACTCCAGTTCAGACATCATCCCTCCCACATATGGCGTATCCACATAATCACCGGCGCGATACAACAAAGTCAACCCTCAAGTGACGAGCCGCGGCTGCAGTTGTTCCTCGCCGTGGCAGCTGGAGCTCAGGCTCTGTCTGGGCGTGGAAACGTGGTATGGCCTACCTGCTCGCAAGGTTCTCCCCTTGCATTTATAGGGGAACTGTGAGATCGTTCCCTTGGAATCATAGGGGAGCGAATGGATACCGCCAAACTTGAATTTTTACGTGGCACCCTGGATGTCCTCATCCTGAAGTCCCTGATCTGGGGTCCGCTTCATGGATACGCCATCACTTCCCTCATCCGCCGGCACAGCGATGACGCGTTACTGGTCGAAGAGGGGACCCTCTATCCCGCTCTTTGGCGACTGGAAAACAAGGGGCTGCTTGAGGCGGAGTGGGGACTCTCAGAGAACAACCGCAAGGCCAAGTTTTACCGGCTCACCGCGAAGGGCCAGCGTGAGCTGCGCCAGGAAGTGAAGACCTGGGAGGCATACGTAGCAGCCGTGACCAAGGTGTTGGGTGCGACGCATCCCCCGCTGCCGGAGGAGGTGGCATGAGGCGGATTCCAATATGGCGGCGATACGACCGCCTATCGGGTTCCGATCCGGTGGCAGACGTGAGGGATGAGCTGCGTTTTCACCTCCAATGCAAAGTAGACGATCTTGTCGCCAGGGGCTGGCATCCCGAAGTCGCCCGCAAAGAAGCGGAACGCCAGTTTGGAAATATTCTCGCCGTCCAGCGCATGGGCGAGCGCATAGGAGAGCACATGGACCGCCGTCGCCGTCTGACCGACTACTGGGCTGATGCCCTTCAAGATCTCCGCTTCACCCTCCGCACCCTGCGCCTCGACTCCGGATTTGCGGTCGTTGCGATTCTCATCCTGGCCCTCGGTATCGGCGCCAATATCGCCGTCTTCAGCGTCGTCAACACCATCATGCTGCGGCCGCTCCCGTTTCCCAACTCGCAGCAGCTCGTGCGCATTGTCGAGAAGGATGCCAAAAACAATGAATCCGGCAAAACCTACACCGCCGATGCCACGCAGGATTTCGAGCAACAGAATCGCAGCTTTCAATCCGTCAGCGGCTACTTTGCCTTTACCGGACCGAACAACTTCAAGCTCTCAGGCAACGGACAGCCCGCACCGGCCACTGGAATGCTCGTTGCCGAGGGCTTCTTTGAAACCCTCGGCGTCGCACCTGCGGCGGGCCGCCTGTTCCGGCACGAGGAGTTCCTCCAACATGCCCAGACCGCCGCGTTATTGAGCTATCCCTATTGGAAGCGCCAGTTCAAAGGCGATCGCAGCATCATCGGCCAGACGGTCGATTTGAGCGATAAGGTCGACCTGAACAATAAGTCCGTCGTCGTTGTGGGAGTCTTGCCTGAGACATTCGATTTCGGCGCCGTCTTTTCTCCCGGCGCCAAGGTCGATCTTTTCGTGCCCTACATCATGGACGACTTTCGTAATGACGGAAATGACCTCGCCCTGGTCGGCCGACTGAGATCGGGAGTCAGCATCGCGCAAGCGCAAAACGAGGTCGACACCCTCTTCCCGCAGTTCTATTTCGAGCACAAGCATCCGGAGTACGGCAAAGGCTACACCGGGCAGCTCACGGACTTGAAGCAGTATGTAAGCGGCAAGCTGCGCCGCTCGCTCATCGTGCTGTGGTGCGCTGTAGGCCTCATTCTTCTCATCGTTTGCGTCAATCTTTCCAATCTGCTGCTGGCCCGCGCCGCCGCGCGCGGAAAGGAGTTCGCCATGCGTAGCGCCCTCGGAGCCGGGCGCAGCCGCATCCTGCGCCAACTCCTCACCGAGAGCCTCGTTCTGGCCATCTCGGGCGCAGCACTGGGTCTTGGCCTCGCCTGGGCCGTTCTCGCCTGGCTGGCGCACCAGGGCTCGCTCGCGCTGCCGCTGCTCAGCATGGTGCGCGTCGACGGTGCAGCTCTCGCCTGGACTCTCGCCATCGCCATCGCAGCCGCGGTTCTCTTCGGCTTTGCCCCGGCTCTTCGCATGTCGAGCGAAAGCCTGCAGGCGTCTCTCAAAGATGGGGGCCACGGAACCAGCGAGGGTCGCAGGCATGACCGCGTTCGCTCCATACTTGTCATTAGTGAGATCGCCCTCGCCTGCGTGCTGCTGGTCGGCGCAGGTCTTCTGCTGCGCAGCTTTCTCCGCGTGCTCGACGTTGACCTTGGCTTCGAGCCCAGCCGCGCTGCCGCTGTCAGCGTCGATTATGATGACGGCGGCAACCCCGCGAAGCAGGCTGCCATCTGGCAAGATGTTGTAACCCGCGCATCGCAGATCCCCGGCGTTGAAGCTGCAGGCATCTCCGACAATCTTCCCATGGGCCGCAATCGCGGATGGGGAATCGCCGCCAAGGGCCAGACACCGCCCAAGAACGGGGATTTCATCGGCGTTTTCGTCTACATTGTGTCGCCCGGATATCTCAAAGCGATGGGCATGCGTCTCCTCTCGGGCCGCGATGTGAGCTGGGACGACCTGGTGAACAACCGTAACGTCGTCATCATCAATGAAAGCGTTGCGCGCAAGGTATGGCCTGGCCAAAACCCCATCGGCCGCATCGCAATTGCCGGCGGCCAGCAAGCTGAAGTCATCGGAGTCATCGGCGATCTCCGCGAAACGAGTGCGGAAGACGAGGCAACCGCTCAAATGTATCTGCCGGCAACCAAGCAATTCGGACCGGAAGGATCATACCTGGTATTGCGTTCCCATTTGGCTCCCGCTTCGCTCGCCACCAGCGTGATGCGTACGCTTCGCGACATCAATCCCAGCCAGTCAGCCTCAGAATTCAAGCCCATCCAGGCCCTGGTTGACCGCGCTACTTCGCCGCGCCGCTTCTTTGCCCTGCTGGTCGGCGTCTTCGCGGGCCTTGGTCTTCTTCTTGCCTCGCTCGGAGTCTTTGGCGTCATCTCCTATTCAGTCACCAGGCAAACGCAGGAGATCGGCATAAAGATGGCGCTTGGCGCCTCACGATCGCGCGTACAACTCGACGTGATTTCCAGGACGCTTCGGCTCGCCATGATCGGCATTGGCATCGGAGTCGTTGCTTCCGTCGCAGTCGCTCGGCTGATCGCTTCTCTCCTCTTCCACACTGCGCCCACTGATCCGCTCACCTTTGCGGGGATGGTGGCGCTGCTGGGAGGTGTTGCGCTGTTTGCCGGCTACCTCCCGGCACGAAGAGCGTCGAAGATCGATCCAATGGTCGCATTGCGAACAAACTAGAATTGGACCACCTGGCTTCCGGACAGTACTTGGGCTGAATAGCATCTCTGTTGAACCGCGCGCGGAGATCTCACCTCACGCGTAATCTCAACCAAAGCACTCACCGATGCCGATTACTCCTCGAGCGTCGGCATGGCATCAGTTTTTCGGAAGCAATCGCGAACACGCTTGTCAGTACCGGTGTTTTGGATGGGGTAGTCCGGTACTCTTTGGCCGGCGCCCTACCATCCAGAAATCACGCCCGTGCGGCCTCCGTGGGTCGGCGATGCTTCTTGATGGTCAGCAATTAGTACCCGTAGCGCTTGAGCTTCCTTCTATGTTCCGCAAAAGGTCTGGCTTACAAGCTCATCGGGGCGGGCTGGTATCGTGTACCGTTCCAGGCCGTCGAGTTCTTCATACGGACGTGAAACGGCCCCCAGCAGCCGCTCGAATGGCTGAAAGTCCTGCCGCCCGACAGCCGCATCGATCGCCTCTGCCACCAGATGATTTCTCGGGATATACGCAGGGTTCACCTTCCGCATGGCAGCAACTCGATCCTCACTGGATGCCGGCTCCTGCTCCAGCCGCCGGCGCCATGCCGCAGCCCACGCATCATATGCGGCGGGATCGATAAATAAACTGCGTATGCCTGCGTCGCCCCTCGGTCCGGCAGCGGCATCGCACAGACGGCGGAACGTCAACGTAAAGTCAGCCTGGTTGGCGGCCATCCGTTCCAGCAAATCTTCCGCCAGCGCCGCATCGCCTTCCGCCGCATCGCCTTCCTGACCGTAATGAGGCCAAGCTTACGCCGCAGGCCGGTCAGGCGTGCCGCGTAGAATTCCGGTTCAAAGGCGGCGAGGGCTTCAGTGGCCGACGCCTCTGCAGCCTCCGCACTTCCCTCTTCTTCTTCCAGAACCGGCAGCAGTGCTTCGGCCAGCCGCGCCAGGTTCCAAAGCGCGGCACGCGGCTGGTTTGCATACCCGTAACGACCGTGACGATCGATTGAACTAAACACCGTGGCCGGGTGATATGCCTCCATAAAGGCGCAAGGGCCGTAGTCAATCGTCTCCCCGGAGATGGAAGTATTATCCGTGTTCATCACTCCATGAATGAAGCCCAGCAGCATCCACTGAGCGATCAGCCTCGCCTGCCGCACGATCACTCCGTCAAGGAGCGCCCGGTATGGCTGCTTCGCACGTTCAGCCTCGGGATAATGCCGGGCGATGGCATAATCTGCCAGGGTACGGATGGCCTCAGCATCGCGCCGTGCGGCGAAATACTCAAACGTGCCCACGCGCAGGTGACTCGCCGCGACCCGGGTCAGCACCGCGCCGGGCAGAACTGATTCGCGAAACACTCGTTCTCCGGTCGTCACGGCGGCCAAGGCGCGGGTGGTCGGCACGCCCAGCGCCGCCATGGCTTCGCTCACGATGTATTCACGCAGAACCGGCCCAAGTGCGGCCCTGCCGTCTCCAAGGCGCGAATAGGGAGTAGGCCCCGAACCCTTCAGTTGCACGTCGTAGCGCACCCCATCGTGTCCCATCACCTCGCCCAGCAGAATGGCGCGCCCGTCTCCGAGTTGAGGCACAAAGTGGCCAAACTGGTGGCCCGCATAGGCAAGCGCGACCGGCTCAGACCCCGCCGCTACGCGGTTGCCCGCCAGGATCTCGACCCCTTCCGCGCTCCCCAGTTGATCCGGATCCAGACCCAGGCTTTGCGCCAGTTCCGCATTCACCTTGATCAGCCGGGGCCCCGCAACCGGCGTCGGGTTGAGCCGGGCATAAAACCGCTCCGGCAGCCGCGCATAGGAGTTTTCGAAGCCAAAGCGTACGGTTTGAATCCCATCGACAGAAAGAGCGGGTGCCACGATTGAGGAAGCATCAGGGGAACTCATATCCCCTTGGATGAGCGAGCGATGCTTTCGGTCTCTCTTTGACGCGAACTCTACTTCACTGAGGGCCGAAGCTAGTCCAGCCGCGGGGCCGGTTTGGCCAGCATCACTCCCAATGCGCAGCTCGCCATCCGGGCCAACTCCCCGTCGGCGCGGCTGGTGAGGACGATCGGAACCTTGGCTCCCACAACCACTCCCGCCGCCAGCGCTCCAGCCAGGTATTGCAGCTGTTTGAAAAGAATATTTCCTGCTTCCAGGTTGGGAACCATGAGAAGATCAACGTCTCCCGCCACCGGCGACTTGATCTTCTTGATCCGCGCCGCATCGCTGGAAATCGCATTGTCAAAGGCCAGCGGACCATCCACGATCGCCCCCGTGATCTGCCCGCGGTCCACCATCTTGCACAAGGCTGCGGCGTCCAGCGTCGATGGGATGGCCGCGTTTACCGACTCCACCGCCGACAGGATCGCCACCTTTGGATTCACCACCTCCAGCTTGAGCATCATGTCGATGGCATTCTGCAGGATGTCAACCTTGGTCTCGAGGTCCGGTTGAATATTGATGGCCGCGTCCGATACGAAGAGCGCCTTGTGATACGAAGGCACATCGAGCACGAACACGTGGCTGATGCGACGCCCGGTGCGCATTCCGCCTTCGCGGGACACCACCGCGCTCATCAACTCATCGGTGTGCAGCGAACCCTTCATCAGCATTTGAACTTCAGCTTTCCGCGCCATTTCAACAGCCCGTATCGCGGCCGTGCGGCTATCGGGAATATCGACGATCTGGATCGCATCGAGCTCGATCGACAGAGATTCAGCCAGGCTGCGAATCCTGTCCTCAGACCCCACCAGGACCGGAATGATCAACTTGTCCTTGAATGCCTGAATCGCTCCGCCAAGCGAGACCTCGTCGCACGGCCAGACAATCGCGGTCTTCACCGCCGGCTTCGACGTGGCGCGCGCGATGAGTCCGAGATAATGCCGGTATGGATTATTCACGATCAGCCGCGGCACCGGAAGAGTCGACCAGCGCAGCTTCACCGGAGGAGCCAGTAGCTGCGCCGTTCCCGTAAAGATTGGCGTCCCGGCGCCATTGTTGGCTTCGCAATCAAAGGTGATCTGTTTGGTGGAATCGTTCTTGCCCGTAACCTGCACCTTGACGAGAAGGCGGTCTCCCACGCGAATGCGGTCATGAAACGAGAGGGAAACGTCAGTCAGGGTGCATCCCGGCCCCGGTATATCCATGCTGAACAGTCCGGAGATCAGCGAAGCGCACCACATGTTCGGCCCCAGCGGAGGAATGCCCCCGGCGCGGTCGATCAATTCCTCGGCGTTGAGAACCGAGCGGAAACCGGAGATCGAGGCAAACGCCATCGCATCATCGGCGGTCAGCACATGCTCTGTCCTGGCCGTGTCGCCTACAGATATCTCCTCGTACGTCCTGCTCTCTATGATTCCCAGGCTCATCTTTATTCCCTCTCCTCGGTGGGCGCCCGCTTCATGGAAACGCTCTGTGTCATCCTAGTTCCCTTGTGGCGGAGCGCGAAGTGATTCTAATCACTCAGGCGTGTCTTTCCCCGAACCTCACCGTCATCGCATGCGTTCGGCCGTCCAGATTCGGACACTTGTTCACGCTTTTGAACATATCCAGGCGAAGCCGCGTTCAGGGTGAAAGCCTTTGGCGCTGCACCTCAAGGACTTACGAGACCTTTGACCATGGCGTCCCAAGTGCTCGTTCGAAGTCACGCCATTCTGTGCGCGGAGGTTCTATGAGGGTGTTGTTCCAGGATCTTGCCTACGCAACTCGCCAACTGCGCAAAGCACCGGGCTTTACCATCACCGTGCTGCTCACCCTCGCCCTTGGCATCGGCGCCAATGCCGCGATCTTCACCCTGGTCAACGCTGTCCTCTTACGCACTCTGCCGGTGGCAGATCCCAAGACCCTCATCCGCATCGGCGACACCGATGACTGCTGTGTCAATTCGGGCATAAACGCGAAGGGTGATTACTCGCTCTTCTCTACCGACACGTATTTGCTCTTCAAAAAGAACCTGCCTGAATTTGAAGAACTGGCTGCGATGGAATCCGGCTTCAGTTACCGCCCCCTCGTTGCCCGCCGCGAAGGACCCGAAACCGTTGCCAAATCCGTCATGGGCGAATTCGTCTCCGGCAACTACTTCCGCACGTTTGGGGTGCAAGCAGCCGCCGGCCGTATCTTTACCGACGCTGACGACACCAAGGGCGCAGCTACTACAGCCGTGATGAGCTACGACACCTGGATGCATGACTATGCCGGTGATCCAACCGTCATCGGCAGCACGTTCCGAATGAATACCCAACCAGTCACCATCATCGGGATCGCGCCTCAGGGTTACTTCGGCGACCGCCTCTCCAGTACTCCACCCAACTTCTATCTCCCCCTCGAGTCGATGGCCGTTGTCCTTAACATCCCCTACCTCCACGACCCTACGGTTCAATGGGCCTATCTCGTCGGCCGCCTGAAACCGGGGGTCTCGCAGACGGCACTCCAGGCGAAGATCAGCACCCTCCTTCGCCAGCAGTTCTCCACCTTCAAAGTGTTCTCCAGCGATCGCGGCCGAGTTTTTCTCGATCGCACCCACGTGATCCTCACACCCGCCGGGGGAGGCATTCAAAATCTACAGGAACAATACGAGGCCCATCTGCATCTGCTCACGTGGATCGCAGCTCTTGTGCTTCTCGTCGCCTGCGCCAACATCGCTAACCTCCTACTGGTTCGGGGCATGAGCCGTCGCGCCGAGATGTCGATTCGTTCCGCCCTGGGCGCAAAGCGCAGCCGCATCGTTCGCCAACTTCTCACGGAGAGCATTTTGCTGGCCGGCCTGGGCGGCGTGGCTGGGCTGGGAGTCGCCTTTGGCGGGGCTCGCATGCTCCTGGCGCTGGCCTTCCCCAGCGACCAGAATGTCCCCATCAACGCCGCTCCCTCGCCGGCCGTCGTGGCCTTCGCGATGGCTCTGGCCCTGGTGACTGGGATTCTCTTCGGCGTCGCCCCCGCGTGGATGGCGGCGCAGACCCAACCCGCCGATGCCCTGCGCAATGGCTCCCGAACGACCGCAGCCGGAGCATCGTTACTGCAGCGAGGCCTTGTCGTCGTTCAGGCCGCTCTCTCGCTCGTTCTGCTGGTCGGCGCCGGGCTCTTCGCTCAGAGCCTCAACAAGCTGCAGACCGCCGACATGCATCTCGATTCCAAAAATCGCTATATCATCCACATCAATCCGCAGGCCGCAGGCTACAAGCAGACCCAGGTGGAAGCCCTGTATCGCACCATGGAAGCACAGTTCCATGCGTTGCCCGGTGTGGTCAAAGTCGGCATTGCGACCTACACCCCCATGGAAGACAACAACTGGGGCACCGGCGTCCAGATCCAGGGGCAGCCTGACCTTGACAAGACGGCGTCCTTTGTCAAAGGCAATGCCGAGTACTTCGACTCCGTCGGTACCCGCGTCCTCATGGGGCGCGGATTCACAGCCCAGGACACGCTCGCTGCACCGCCCGTCGCCGTGGTCAACAAGGAATTCGTGAAGCAGTTCTTCCCGCCCGGCGCCAATCCCATCGGACATCGCATGGGTTCTCCCAGCTCCGGGAAACAAGGCTCGTATGAGATTGTCGGGGTAGTCGAAGACACCACCTACACGGCCGTGCAATGGAAAGATCATGCCATGTACTTTGTCCCTATCACCCAGCGCCCCGCGCACACCGATGAGCCTATTACTGAGGACACGTCCCTGTATGCGGGCGCCCTCGTGGTCCAGACCGATCACCCGGTCAACGACATGGAGAAGCTGGCGCAGAGCACGCTATCCAGCATCAACCCAAATCTCACCATCATCAAATTTCAGACCTTTGACCAGCAGATTGCCGACTGCTTTACGGAAGAGCGCATGATCGCTCGGCTCACCGCGCTGTTTGGAGGCCTCGCGCTGTTGCTGGCCACGATCGGACTCTATGGCGTCACCGCATACACCGTGGTGCGCCGCACCCCGGAGATCGGCATCCGCATGGCTCTTGGCGCGGAACGGATGCGAGTTGTCGGCATGGTCATGCGCGGAGCGATGATTCAGGCTCTGATCGGACTGGTTTTGGGCATACCCATCGCCATGGTTAGCGTCCGCTATGTGAAGGCCCAGCTATACGACATCACCAGCATCGATCCGCGCGTGATGGGTGGCGCTATCGTGGTTCTGGCTGCCGCCGCCTGTATAGCCGGCATGATCCCCGCCCGCCGCGCAGCCTCCATCAACCCGGTTCAAGCCCTGCGCGTGGAGTAGCCGCTAACCCGATTGGCTTTCCGCGTGAAAGCGCTTCGCTCCACGACTTGCGAATCAGCCCGCGGCCTGCGTAGGCCATCACCCCCGCAGCTACTGCCGTAACGGAGCACCACGAACACAGCTTGCCAAAGCTCGCCACCTGCCGCGTGGCATTTCCCGCTGCCGCGGCTGCGTCAAGCGTGAGCTTGAATCCGAGCAGGCTCCGCGCCCGCGCGTCTCGCTTCGAAAGCAAAATCAGTGTCAGGGTGGCCGCGAAGCTGCCTAATGCCGAGCAGCGCATCGGGGATGCCCATCGGATGAGCCGCGGCAGACGAAGTGATCCGCTCCGACGCGAATAGATCGAACGGAGGGTCAGGAAGTCGCGGCGCCACTCCGGTCTGGTACAGTGCCACCGGCAAGAGGCTCGCCAGGGCAGCGCAGCAAGCTGTCGTCATCACCGTACGTTCATTTGGCGCGATTCCCTCAGAGCTGTTCAAGAGGATCTCCGCGCCGCCAGCACAGCGCCGCCTGCCGCCGCCAGCAGGGCCGCTGCGCCCAGCGCAAACCATCCCCGGTGCAGGGTGACAAAGATCTCGGCGCTGCCGCCCTTGGAGCGATCCGCGAACTTGCCGCGCGCACTGTGCACCCCGGGTACGTAGTGGTAAAGATTGTCGAGTGCGTTTTCCCGCTTCGGCTCATTCGCAATCTGTTGCGACTTGTAACCCGTCCTGCCCAGATATCGATCCAGCAGTCCGGGAATAAGGCGCTGTCCCACAATCGCTTTCACCGTCGGCATGCCAACCCAGTACTCGCGCCGCGGGTTCCGGGCAAAGCCCGCCTCCACAACCACCTCCGCGGTGAGTTCCGGCTCGTAAATCGGCGGCACCGGCTGGGTGTCGTTGGGCATGCGGTTCTTCACCCAGTCGAATTGCGTCGTGTTCATCGCCGGCATCTGCACTACCGTAACTTTCACATTGCTCTTGTCGTGATACAGTTCGCAGCGCAGCGAATCCGTGAATCCATTGATCGCATGTTTGCATGCGCAGTAGGCCGACTGCAGAGGAATGGAACGATAGGACAGCGCCGAGCCAATCTGAATAATTGTCCCGCGATCGCGCGGAAGCATTCGCTTCAACGCCGCCAGCGTCCCATGCACGAACCCGAGATACAGCACATCGGTGACGCGCTTGTAGTCCGAAGCTTCCATTTCTTTCACTGGAGAAAATACGCTGACCATCGCATCGTTGACCCAGATATCGATGGGACCAAATTCCGCTTCAACTCGCGCTGCCGCGCCCTCAACGGCTTCGGCATCCGCTACATCGAGCGGCAGCGCTAACGCCTGGCCGCCCAGCACTTCGCACTCGTTCTTGGCGGCATCCAGCGCCTCGGGATTTCTGGCGATCAGCCCAACTCGCGCCCCGCGCTTCGCGAAGCCGTGCGCGATCGCGCGGCCCAGTCCGGCGGACGCACCGGTCACAACAACCACAGGTGGATTTGACACTTTTAAGTCTCCCCTCACCCGCTTCGACGTTCCCGATGAACCCCGAGATGCCCCGGCATTGGGTTCGGACTCGCTGCAGGGTCCCATACAAAGTGGCAGGGTGGGACACGCACACCAGTCGCGAGCGATATTTGGGTCGAATCAATCGGCAGATACACCGATCGCTTTGCGATGCAAAAATCTGAATTCTCGCGTATTAAAAACTGCGCTTATTCAGAGCTCTTTTGCCGCAGTACCCAGCAAATCACAGCAGCTACCTGCAGACCGCCAAGGGTGCGCGTCAGCCCGGGGTGCTCCGCAAGTCCTCGCATCGCACTTCGCCACAACCGGGGACCAGCTACCCAGGCATTTGCATCCCGCCTCGGCCGCACCAGGGCCATCACCCCGTCGCCGATCAAAGCCATTGCTGCAAAATATTTCCACCGGTTTACTATCGAATCCATTTCGTCTCCCTCGCTTCGCAACGTACTCGTACCGTTGGATGCGCGGGATCCATGTCAACGTCTCCATCCTGATCGGTGAGAGCCGTTTGGATGACTGCGTCGACTCCGGCCAGTGGTCATCTCTTGATTTGTCGATTGATCCCGAGGGCCGACGATCAACGACTCTCCTCTAAGGATGGCGCAAATCGCGCCCCCAAGCGAAGAATCCCGCACGACACCACCAGCGAAATCAAGGTCACACCCAGCCCGAAGCGAAGATTTTTTGTCCGGTCCGAGATAGCTCCGATGATCTGCGGCGAAAACGTGTCGCCAAAGAAGTGAATGCAAAACAGGTTCAGTGAAACCGCCGTCGCCCGCACCGGCGCCGACACCGAGTTCACAATCGCCGCGTTCAACGGCCCGGTGTTGAGAAACAGAAAGAACTCCGCGGCAAACAGCGACGGAACCGCCCACTTCGGCGGCCCAAAGAACACCAGCGCCCCGCACGGCAGCGTCAGCGCCACGCTCCAGAACGACAACAGGTACAGCGCCCGGTGATCTGTCCGCAGCCACCGCTGCGCCACCCATCCGCCCACCAGCGTTCCTGCGAGTCCATCAACCACCGTAATCGCGCCCACCGTCTGGCCCGCCGCGCCCACCGACAGTCCACTGAACCGGTGCAGAAACGTCGGCATCCAGGTTGAAATTCCCCCCATCGCAAACGTCAGCGCCGCCAATCCAAATGTTCCAGTCAAAAACGCCGGATTGCGGAACAGCCCCGAAACTGTCGCCCGCTTCTCCGTCGCCTCGATGTGGTCGCTCGACCCGCGCACCGGCTCCCGCCCCAGCCATCCATAGAGCGCCGCCAATACCAGCCCTGGAATCGCGCACAGAAGAAACGGAGTCCGCCATCCCCACAGCGAGCCCAATTGGCCGCCGGCCAGGTACCCCAGCGCGGCGCCGACCGGAATGGCCAGGTAGAAGATCGACAGGATCCGGTTCCGCTCCCGCTCCGGGTAAAAGTCCGCCAGCACCGCTGGAGCAAAGATGCCAAACGATGCCTCCCCCACCCCCACCAGGGCATGGCGCAGGTACATGGTCCAGTAGTCGTGGACCCATGCCGTGCCCAGAGTAGCCAGGCTCCACAGAACCGCCCCGCCGATGATCAGTGGCTTGCGCGCCACACGGTCCCCCAGCCACCCCGTGAGCGGCGCCACCAGCATGTAGACCACAAACATGCGCCGTGGTCAGCGCCCCCATCTGCTGGTCGCTCCAGCCATATTCACGCTGGACCAGCGGTTGCGCTCCGGGCAGGATGTAGCGGTCCAGGTAATTCAAAAGATTCAGGCCGATCAGCAGCAACAGCGTCCCTGCGGCAGGGGCGGCGCGCGACCGGAGAGTCTGAACCGATGTTGTCAAGCGTCTCTTTCCCGGACAACGGGATGCGTCCCATGAATATCACGCCACGGCTGTGAAAAGGTCAGTCCGCCATGGCGAGGCTGCATTGCCGAGTTCCAATTCATGATTGCGGCCGCGGCCAGCGCGCCTCCACCGTGGTCCCGATCCCGCCGCGGGGACGAAACTCGCCCTTCACCACCGCCCAGACCGGGTCGGTGGCCTTCACCACGTCTTCCAGCACCTGGTTCACGATGTTTTCCTGAAAGATCCCAAGATTGCGGTAACAAAAGAGATATTCCTTCAGCGACTTCAGCTCCAGGCAGCGTTCGCGGGGCATGTAGCGAATGGTCAGCACACCAAAATCCGGCAGGCCGGTCTTGGGGCAAACTGAGGTAAGTTCGGGATCATCGATCAGAATCTCGTATCCCGGAAACTGGTTCTTCCACGTCTCAATCGCAGGAAATGCAAAGTCCAGTCCGGCCTTGGCGTGATCATCTGTATAGCGCGGTAGTGTTGCCATGCATTGATTTTAGAACCAGCCTGATCACCTCACCAACCACCCTCGTGGGCGCATTTTTGTGCGCCCTTATCCTCTGTTTTGAGTCTTATATACTGACTCAGGTCCTTTGAATGGCTCAGGAAAGAAAGCAATTTAATTGGCGCTGGGCGTGGCTTGGCGCTGCCGTCATCCTTGTCCTTGTATTCATGTCGGTCCGATCGCTCACCCGGGAACGACTGGAGGTGCGCGCCGCTGAAGTGACTCACAACGTGCTCGAAAGCACCATCAGCACCAACGGCCGCGTTGAGCCTGAGGAAAACTTCGAAGTTCACAGCCCCATCGCCACCACGGTGAAGGCGGTCTACGTTCAGACCGGAGACAAGGTAAAAGCCGGCAAGCTGCTCATTGTCCTCGACGACCTGCAGGCCCGCGCCCGGGTCGCCGCCGCCGAGAGCGGCGTCAAGTCAGCCCAGGCCGCCGTTGACGCAGCCACCCACAACGGGACACGCGAGCAACAGCAGGCCACCGCCGCAGACCTCACCCGCGCTCGCCTCGATCGCGACCAGGCCCAGCGCGATCTCGATGCCCTGGTCAAGCTCAATTCCACGGGAGCCGCATCGGCCAGCGAAGTTGCCGCCGCACGCGAGCGCCTCGCCACCGCAACCGCCGTCCTCAACGCCTCGCAGGAGAGTTCTCAGGGCCGCTACTCCCCGGTTGAAATTGACCGCGCCCAGGCCGCGCTCGGCGATGCCGAGGCGGCTCTTGCAGCCGCTCGTGAGACGGAGGATGAAACCAAAGTCCACGCGCCTGCCGATGGCACCATCTACACTCTCGATGCCCAGCCTACTCAATTTGTCGAACAGGGCAAACTTCTGCTCCAACTCGCTGACCTGCACCACGAGCGCGTCCGCGCCTACTTTGACGAACCTGAGATCGGCGGCCTGTCCGTGGGGCAGCCCATCTCCGTCAAGTGGGATGCCCGGCCGGGGAAGGTCTGGCACGGACATATCGAGCGGGTGCCCATCACCGTGATTCACCTCGAAACGCGCACCGTTGGTGAAGTCCTGGTCAAACTCGACGATATCGATGGCGAACTTCTCCCCGATACCAACGTCACCGTGACCGTCACCACCTCCAGCGAACCTAACGCCCTCAGCGTGCCCCGCGAAGCTCTGCACATGGAAAACGGCAAACCCTACGTCTTCCTCATCTCCGGGGACGAGTTGAAGCGGACGCCGGTCACCACGGGCACCATCAGTCTTACCCAGGTCGCTATTCTCTCCGGACTTCATCAGGGAGACTGGGTCGCAACCGGCACCAGCACCGGTCAAACTTTGCAACAAGGCATCCCCATCAAGGTTCAGCGGTGAAACGATTGGGCGCATTCCTTTTTGTCGCGACACTTGCGACTTACGTCCCCGCGCAGACCGCGCGCGATGGATTGGCGCAGGTCAATGCCGCCCTGCAGTCCGGCGAGGCCGATAAGGCCCTTATGCTGCTCCATTCCCTGCCCGCGCCCGAAGCTGGATCCGCCGAAGCCCATAACCTGCGATGCCGCGTGCTGTTCAGCCTCGAGCAATACGACGGCGCAGCCAGCGAATGCGAACAGGCCGTCAACCTCGATCCGCAGAACTCCAATTACCATCTGTGGCTGGGGCGAGCCGTTGGAGAACAGGCCGACCGGGCCACCTTCGTCACGGCTTACTCCCTCGCCAAGCGCGCCCGCGCCGAGTTTGAGCAGGCCGCTCACCTCGATCCCCATAATGCCGAAGCCCTCGCCGACCTGGGTCAGTTCTACAGCGAGGCCCCCGGCGTCGTCGGCGGCGGCATCGACAAGGCTGGCTCCGTCGCCGCTCAACTGGATCGAATTGATCCCGCCCGCGCGCACGAACTGCGGGCCGCCATCGCGCGCGAGAATCGGGACCCCTCCACCTCCGAAAAAGAGATGAAGCAGGCCATAGCCGTCAGCCCTCACCCTGCCCTCCAGTGGATGCGCCTGGCCAGCTTTTACCGCAAGTACAAGCGTTTTCAGGAGATGGACAATGCGGTTCAGAATGGCATGGCAGCCGCCCAGCGCGATCCGCATGCCGGTGTGGCGTTTTTCAACGGCGCGTCGGTCCTGATCAAGGCTGACCGCGACCCCGCGCTGGCCATCAAGCTCCTCGAAGCCTACCTGGCCAGCCCCAACGAAACCGAAGAAGCCCCCGCGTTTGCGGCCCATGTCTGGCTCGCCCGTCTCAGGTCCAAAGTGGGAGATGACAACGGGGCCCGCCAGGAACGTGCCGCCGCACTGGCCATGGCTAACGAGTACAAGCCCGCTCAGGAATTGAAGAATTGACCGGAACTCTTTTTGTGACGATCTCTTCCAACCCGCGGCATGGTCTCGCATCCTTTTTGGCCGGGTGTGCGCTGGCGTCCGTATCTGTGGCGGCTTCTGCCCAGGTTTCGCTCTCTACCGTTGTGGACCTGGCCCAGCGCAACAGCACTTCGGTGCGCATCGCTGAGGCCGATGTCCGCAAGGCCCAGGCGCAACTGTCTCAAAGCAGAGACGTCATCGTCCCCTCTCTGGTCTTCGGTTCCGGCATTCCCGCATTCCCGGAAGAAGGATTTACCGGCTCTCCGCCAACCCTCTGGAGCGCCACTGTCCAGTCGCTGGTCTTCAGCGTTCCCCAGAAACACTACATCGACTCCGCCCGAGCCGGCCTCCAGGCGGCCGCTTCCAGCCTCAAAGACGCCCGCGAGCAGGTCGCGCTCGATGCCTCGTCCGCCTACATTGAGCTCGACGCCATCCATCAGGAGATGCAGGCTGCCCAGCAGCAGAATGAGTTTGCCTCCCGCCTGATCGCCATCGAGCAGCAGCGCGCCGAAGCCGGCGTCGATCCCCTGAGCGAACTGCTCCAGGCCCGGTTGACTGCTGCAAACCTCCGCCTTCGGCGCGTGCATCTGGAAGCAAGGGCGGCCAACCTGGCCAAGCAGTTGTCCGTCCTGACCGGGTTGCCGGTGGGCTCGATCATTCCCGATCATGCCGCCATTCCCGAGATTCCCCAGGTCCGTGCCGACGAACCCGAGCACACCCTTCCAGGAATTGAAGCGTCGCGATTCGTCGCTCGCTCCAAGCTCTTTGTCGCCCGGGGCGACGACGACGCCAACCTCTATCCTCAGTTGAGCTTTTTCGCCCAGTACAACCGCAATACCACGCTTTTGAACAACGTCAACCATTACTTCGCTCAGCCCTTGCCCACCAACAACTTAAGCTCCGGATTCTCGGTTCAGGTTCCGCTGTTCGATATGGGGCACCGCGCCAAGGCACGAGAGTCCGCCGCCGACGCTCTCCGGGCGACCGTCGAGGCCGAACAGGCCCTGCGTCAAAATGAGATCCAAATCGCTGAACTCACCGGCAATCTGCGCGAACTCGATGCGGAGGCTGAAGTTGCAAGTCTAAAACAACAGATCGCCGCCGAGCAGCTGAAGACCGTCACCACGGAGCTGGAGGTCGGCAACGGCGCCGGTCCGGGGGCATCCGCACAGGTTTCGCCCAAGGCCGAACAACTGGCCCGCATCGACGAGCGCCAGAAATTCCAGGATGCGATCGAAGCCGGCTTCGAACTGGCAAAAGCGCGGCTCGGTCTCCTCCGCGCCCTGGGCCACATCGAAGACTGGCTCCGCGAGGTGCACGGCAAGTGACACATTCACTATTTCCGGGGTCCGAAAAATCGCCAAATGTTAGAATAGAAGGGATGCCTATGCCTCTGAAGACGCTGTTTCTGAACCCGCCCTCCTTTGAGAACTTTGACGGTGGCGCGAGCTCGCGCTGGCCTGCAACCCGCGAGATTGAGTCGTACTGGTACCCGGTCTGGCTGGCCTACCCCGCCGGCCTCCTGGAGGGTTCGCGGCTCCTCGATGCGCCGCCGCACCACGTCTCCGCCGCCGAAACCATCAAGATCTGCAAGGACTACGAGTTCCTTGTCCTGTTCACCTCCACCGTAGGCTGGGAAGGCGACCAGCGCCTCGCCGAGGCCATCAAAGCGGCCAATCCCTCCATTCGCATCGCCTTCGTCGGTCCGCCGGTGACCACCTCCCCGGATAAGGCCCTCAACGAGTGCTCGGCGCTGGACTTCATCTGCCGCCGCGAATTTGACTACTCCGTCGTCGAGTTTGCCCAGGGCAAGCCCCTCAGCGAGATCCTCGGCATCAGCTACAAGCAGGACGGCAAGATCATCCACAACCCCGACCGCCCCCAGGTCGAAGACCTCGATGCCATGCCCTGGGCGACCAAGATCTACAAGCGCGACATGGACGTGACACGCTACAACGTGCCCTTCCTGCTGCATCCCTACATCGCGCTCTACTCCACGCGCGGCTGCCCGGCGCAGTGCACCTTCTGCCTCTGGCCGCAGACGCTCTCGGGACACGCCTGGCGCAAGCGCTCCACCGACGATGTGGCTGCCGAACTGAAGTGGGCCAAAGCGAACTTCCCTGAAGTGAAGGAGTTCTTCTTCGACGACGACACCTTCAACATCCAGAAGGTTCGCACCATCGAGCTCTGCGAAAAGCTCAAGCCGCTCAACCTGACCTGGAGCTGCACGTCGCGCGTCACCACCGACCGCGAAACCCTCAAGGCCATGAAGGATGCGGGCTGCCGCCTGCTCATCGTGGGCTTCGAGTCCGGCGACCCGCAGATCCTCAAGAACATCAAGAAGGGCGCCACCGTCGAGCGTGCCCGCGCCTTCGCCAAGGACTGCAACGACCTCGGCCTCGTCGTTCACGGCGACTTCATCCTCGGCCTGCCCGGCGAGACCAAAGAGTCGATCCGCAACACCATCAACTTCGCCAAGACGCTGGACTGCGAAACCATCCAGGTCTCCATCGCGCACGCCTACCCCGGCACCGAGTTCT
The DNA here is from genome assembly GCA_963737665.1 of uncultured Acidobacteriaceae bacterium. Lineage (GTDB taxonomy): Bacteria > Acidobacteriota > Terriglobia > Terriglobales > Acidobacteriaceae > Telmatobacter. Next base: position 1,062,938 of record CAVTTW010000002.1, on the reverse strand, counting down.
ACGACTTCGCCAAGGCCAACGGCTTCATCACCAACGAAAAGATGGAAGACGGCGGCGGACACCAGATGGCCCACATCGAGTATCCCGGCCTGCCCACCGACTACGTGATGGAGATGGTGCACCGCTTCTACGACGAATACTACTTCCGCCCCAAGGCCGCGTTCCGCGTCGTCTGGAAGGCCATCGTCAACCGCGATGTACCCCGCCTGTATGTCGAAGCCAAGGCCTTCCTCAAGCTTCGCTCGCAGCGCAACAAGATGGTCAAGGCAGCGCGCAGCGGCCGCCCCGCCGATCCGCCCGCCCCGGTAGGCGCCGGCGCCTGACGACTCCGAGTACGCACGAATCTGGGTGCCCCACATCTGCGACGCCTCTGTCCAGATGTGGGAAAGCACAATTCAGTCTTTGTCGTCCTGAGCGGGTGGAGCGAGCCGAAGGATCGCCGGTTGATTTTCTGCCGGCTTGTAAATCGAACGATTTCTCCTGAATCCGAATCCTTTCACAAGACCCGAACGAACCAATCCATGTCCCACCACACACTCACAGCGCGGCAATACCTGATCCTGGGGCTGGTCTCCATCTGCGCCCCGCTGGGAGACACCTGCCTGTCGCGCGGCATGACCCATCTGCCCCCGGTCACCCTCGCGCATCCAGTCACCCTGATCGCAGCCGTCTTCACTCCGTGGATCGCCATCGGCATTGCGCTGCTGATCGGCTTCTTCGCCAGCTATCTCACCGCGCTTTCATGGGCAGACCTGACCTACGTCCTCCCCGCTACCGCCTTCGGAAATGTCATCGTCGCGCTGTTGGCGAAATTCTGGCTTCATGACACGATCTCCGCTGCAGCGCTGGGCCGGTATCGTGCTCATCACCGTCGGCGTCGGCTTCGTCGCCCAGGGCCCGTCGCTTACCGAACGCCCCGCCGCGCCACCGGCCGAGACCGATCTGCCCGCCTTGCGCCAAGAAGAGGAGCAGGTGCGATGATCGCCTTCCCGTCCTCCTCGGCTCCTGCGGGCCAGCCCGGAGCCTGGACCGCCGCAGCCATGATTGCCGCCATCGTTCTCTCCTCCACCACGGGCGAAGTCCTGACCGCAGCGGCCATGAAATCCATCGGCGATCTCGATATCATCCGCGCGCGCGCGGGCCTCAAAGGCGCTATCCGCGCTGTCATCACCTGTCCGCTCTTCTTCGCGGGAGTCGGCTTCCTTGCCCTGGCTTTCTTTGCCCTGCTCTTCGCACTGAATCACCTGGACCTCAGCCTCGTCGCGCCCGCCTCTGCGTCCCTCACCCTCGTGACCAATGCCATCGCGGCCAAGCTATTCCTGCACGAAAACGTGGACCGGCGCCGCTGGACCGCCGCGGTCCTCGTCTGCATCGGCGTCTACTTCCTCGCCCACTGATACTTGCTCGGCCTTCACCGCGTCCGGTCAAGTAGACAGCGCGCGTCTTATAAAAACCGCATCAACCCGCGCGGCTTCAGATCCGCCTCAAGAATCACCTGCGGCGTGCCCGCAGCCCGGCAGATCGCCTCCGCCGCCAGATGCCCCGATCGCGCGCCGCTCTCCATCGTCGAAGGCCAGCCCGTCTCGATCCAGTCCCCGGCAAGAAAGCAATTCGGCCACGGCGATACGACGCCCGGCCGCGCTGCGTCGATCCCTGGTGGCACGCCGAAGGTCGCGCGCACCTCCTTGATCAACGCCGCTTTCTCCAGCCTTGCCGTTCGCACCGCGGGAAAGAACTCCCCCAGTTCCCCCACCGACTGCGCGATCGCCTCCTCGCGTGACAGTGCTGCAAAGGTCCGCGAAGCGCTGATCACCAATTCAACATAGCTGCCCTTCACTTTCCGCCACGGCTGCAGCCGCCCCTTGTTGTACATCCAGTGAATCTCGCGATCGAGCAACACGGCATGGTCCAGCTCCGTGATCTCGCGATCAAACCACAGGTGCACGCTGCAGATGGGCCAGTGTTCGTGCTGTTCGATCTTCCGCATCAAGGTGTCCGCGCCGGCAACCGGCGGCATCTTCGGCAGCAGCTTGCCCATCGCCTCGAATGGCAGCGCCAGCACCACAAAGTCCGAAATCAGGGTTCCAGCGCGCGTGGCGACAGACCACTGCGAGAGCTCTTCGTCCCATTCCAGCGCTTCCACATTTGTGTTGTAGACAACTCGCGAGCCGCGTTGGTTAAGAAACCTCTCCGCCCCTGCATACAGTTCGCTGAGCGGAACTGAGCTCATCCCCATCGCGCCCGCCTGCGCCGAATTCATAAACAGCTCGCGAATCACCTTCGCCGCATAGTGCACCGCGATGTCTTCGATATCCGCGTTCAGCGCGCTCGCAATCACCAGCCGCCAGAAGCGATTCATCGCGCCTTCGGTCTGCCTGTGGCGGCGCAGCCAGGCTCCCAAGCGTCTCCTGCGTGAGGCTCGAGCACTCCCGGCCGCATCATGGCGCGGAACGCACGCCCCAGCGCCAGCTTGTCCGCAAAGCTGAAGGCACTCGCCCTCAGCAGGCTCGGCGCACCATGCAGCGGGGCAGGCAGCCGCAATGGCCCAAGCGCAAATGGACCCAGTCGCGATCGCCGTCCGTCCGGCTCGATCATCGTCATATCGCTGGTCCAGTGAATCCTGTCCGCAACGCCAATGCGCCTGTAAAAGCCGATCAGATTGGTGCAGCATCCAAACAGCACATGCTGGCAGTTATCGATCACCTCATCGACGCCCGGATGCCGATACGAAGACGCCCTTCCGCCGAGATACCCGCGCCGCTCCACGAGCTGCACCTGAAATCCCGCCTCAGCCAATGCGCAGGCCGCGCTCATTCCAGCCACACCGCCGCCGACGACGGTCACCGTCCTGCAAGGATTGTCCAGGGCCTCGCCCAATCTATGTCCTCATCCCCTCTGCGCCCATAAAACCGAGAACCGCAGCCCGCGTCCTTCCCAACACCAAAGCCATCGGGTGCCCCATATCTGCGACGCCTTTGTTCCATGTCGCAGATGTGGGAAAGCACAAACCCAAACCGACCGGACCGAAACTCGACTCACCTGCCCCATCGGGTGCCCCATATCTGCGACGCCTTTGTTCAATGTCGCAGATGTGGGAAAGCACAAACCTCAAACCGACCGGACCGAAATCTCGACTCACCTGCCCCGCAGCCGGACCCAGGCCATCCACGCCAGCCCCACCACTAGAATCTCCATCTTCTGGAAACCAGGCACGCGGATGCGGCGCGAGAACACGTCATAATCCGCCCGGCGAATGCGTTTGAGCAGCCCATGATAGATCCTGACCAGCACCCACAATGCCGGCCGGCTCTCGCGATCGATCAAGGGCAACAATCTGCGCGCCGATTGATAGTAGCTCTCCGCACGCTGCCCTATCTCGGCAAGCAGCGCTCGTTCCGCAACACTCGGCGGGGTTCGCGCAGGTCGTCGCAGCAGCGCTTCAATGCTCACACCGTGCGCCGCAAGCGCGTCCAGCGGCAGATAGATCCGCTTGCGCTCCGCATCTTCCACCACGTCGCGCAGAATGTTCGTCAGTTGAAATGCAATCCCCGTCTCCTCGGCAAACTTCTCCGCGCGCGCATCGGAATAGCCGAAGATGCGGATGCAGACCAGCCCCACCACCGATGCCACCAGGTAGCAGTAGCGATACAGATCCTCAAACGTGGCATACGTATCGACTTCGTTCGCCGCTTTCTCCAGATCCATCGTCGTGCCCGCCACCAGTTCATCGAGCAGCGCAGGCGGAATTCGGAAGCGCTCGATGGCATCGCGAAGGGCGACGAACACCGGATCGGCGGTACTCGCGCCGTTACAGGCCGCATGCCACTCGGCCAGCCATCGATCGAGCATGCGGCGGCGATCTTCACGCGACAGGCTCTCATCGTCAGACAGATCATCAGCCTTGCGCATGAACGCATACATGGCGCAGATCGCATTACGGCGCGGCCTGGGCAGCGCGACAAACGAATAGTAGAAGTTCTTTGCTTCGCGCTTTGCGATCGCCCGGCACTCTGCGTAGGCCTGGTCCAGCGTGAGTTCGTCCAATGAGATTCCCCGGCGATCAGGCCGCGTTCTTTGCCGGCCGCGGACCTAGACGCAAAAATGGCAACACCTTACCGCTCAACGCACGCATGGCAAGCTGCAGCTTGGTGCCCTTGGAAATCGCAGGACGCGCGCGCAGCACATCGTAATTCTGCCGCTCCATAGCACGCAGAATCTCCAGTCCGCCGCGGCTGAAAAGATCCAGATCCAGCGCCAGGTCGCGATTCACCCTGCCGATCAGCGGCAGTCCCTCCTCAAACATCGCCCGCGTATAGTCGACCTCATACCGCATCAGCGCGCGAAACTCCGGCGTCGCCACGCCGCCCGCGATCGTCTCATCGCTTACGCCGAATCGCCGCATATCGTCCTGCGGCAGATAGACGCGATCCTTAGTCCAGTCCACGCGCACATCCTGCCAGAAGTTCGCCAGTTGCAGCGCCGAGCACGTCGCATCCGACAAGCGGAAATTCTCTTCGCTCACCTCGCCGCACGCGTACAGCACCAGCCGCCCCACCGGATTCGCCGAGTAACGGCAATACGCCAGCACGTCCCGCATGGTCGCGAATCGTGTCACCGTCTGGTCCTGACGAAACGCCGTCAGCAGATCGGCGAACGGCTCCTTGGGAATCGAGCACGCGCGAATGGTCTCGTGCAATGCGACAAACACCGGATGCCGCGCGCGCCCTTCATAGCACGCATCTAGTTCCCTACCCCACAGATCCAGCAGCGCCAGGGCCACCGCACGGTCGCCGACTTCATCGCCCAGATCGTCGGAGATGCGGCAATAGGCATAGATCGAATGAAAATGCGGCCGCAGCGCCTTGGGCAGAAACCACGAAGCCACGTGGAAATTCTCATAGTGCGATTCGGCGAGTTCGCGGCAATAGGCGCGCGCCTCCTCAAGCGTGGGCGCAACATCCGGGATGCGATAGCTGGCCGGCAGCGCCGCCCATCCGCGAGCAATCAACTCGCTCTGGTCCGCCGCGCCGGTTGGTTCCGTAGCCGTGTTCATGCGCACTTTCAGGGCACTATGGCCGTCTTGATCTCGCTGCTGCGGTTCATCAGCTTTTCAAAGACGCGGTTCAGTTCGTACAGGTGCGCGTGGCCGGTGATGAAAGCCCCCGCCTGGAAGCGGCCACTCGCAATCAGGTCCAGCGCCTTGCGGCAGATCGCCGGCGTATGGTGGAATGTCGCGCGCAGCGTGATGTCGCTGTAGTGAATGCGATTCGTATCCAGCGTGACGTGCGTGCCCACGGCGCAACCGCCGAAGAAGTTGACCGTGCCGCCCTTGCGCACCAGCTCAACCGCCTCCTGCCACGCCTCGGGAACTCCCACCGCCTCGATGGCAATGTCCACGCCCTGCCGCCTCGGGGTAAGCGCGCGCGTCTCCGCGATGGCCTTGCGAATGCTCGCCGTCTGCACCACGTGCGCCGCGCCCAGTTGTTTCGCGGCTTCTACCTGCCCGTCGTGCTTGACGATGGCGATCACCTCGCAACCCGCCAGAGCTGCCACATGCAGAATCATCAGCCCCAGCGGGCCGCCGCCAATAATTGCCACCGTGTCGCCTCGGCCGCGGCCGCGAATCCTCAAACCCATGCACCGCGCAAGCCAGCGGCTCCGTCAGCGCGGCATGCTCCAGCGGCACGTGGTCCGGAACATGCAGCGTATTCTTGGCCACGATCCGCGCCGGAATGCGAATGAACTCCGCATAAGCCCCGTTGTTGAACAACAGATCGTCGCAGAGATTCTCCTGCCCGCGTTCGCAGAAGTAGCATTGCCCGCAGGGAGCCGAGTTCAGCGCCACGACGCGATCCCCGGGCACGAAGTCGACAACACCTTCCCCGGCCTGCACCACCGTACCGGCCAGTTCGTGGCCAAACAGCGCCGGCGGCACAATCATGCGCGCGTGATAGCCGCGGCGGAACACCTTGAGGTCGGTTCCGCACGTCAGCGCCGCACCCACGCTGACAATCAACTCGCCCGGCGCCGCCTCCGGGACGGGAACGCGCTCGATGCGAATGTCTTCGCGTCCATGGAGGATAGCGGCCCTCATCGTCGTCGCCATCAAATCCCCTCCTAATCCCCGCCCCGGCCCGGAACAGGCTCAATCATAATCTTCATCGAGTCGGCCTTGGGGTGCGAAGCGACCTCGATCGCCGCAACCGCCTCTTCCAGCGGAAAGCGGTGCGAGATCAGCTGCGTGAGATCAAATCCGTTGCGGTAGCCGCCAAAGACCAGATCCGTGACTTCCTTCAATATCCCGAACGACGACGAATAGGACCCCAGCAGAGTCTTCTCATCCATACAAACCGCACCCGGATCAAAAGTTGCCTCACCGTGCTGCGTCTGCGCGAACAGCATCACCTTGCCGCCGGGTCGCACTGCATCCATGGCGGTCTTGATCAGCGCATTGCCGCCCACCGCCAGGATCACCGCATCCGCGCCGCGCCCCTCGGTCTCCGCGAATACACGTTCAACCACATTCTCGGTTCCAGCATGTATCGGATTGTTAAGGCCGAACTTGGCAGCAATCGCATGGCGCTCCGGATAGAGATCGGAGGTCAGCACTCGCGCCCCGGTTCGGCTGGCCAGCACCGCGTGCATCAGCCCGATCGGCCCCTGCCCGATCACCAGGACCGTGTCATCGCGAAGCCAGGTTGAGCAGCTTGATCGCCCTTCATCACCGTGTTGACCGGCTCGACAAACGCCGCCTGCTCAAACGGAACGCCGTCAGGAATCCGCACCACCCCGCCATTCGACACCACAAAATCCATCACGCGGATGTACTCCGCAAAGCCGCCGCCCGAAGGCTCAAAGCCCGCCGTAACGCCAACCTTCTTGTACAGCGGGCACTGCGCCGGAGTCCCCTTGCGGCAGTAGTAGCACTCATTGCACGGCACGTGGTGGAAGACCATCACCCGCTCGCCTACTTCGTACGAAGTGACTCCCTCCCCTGCCGCCACGATGGTTCCCGCCATCTCGTGGCCAAAGATGCGCGGCGCCGAATGCGAGCCGGTATGAATCTTCTTGAGATCCGTGCCGCAGATGCCGCAGGTGGCAATCCGCACCAGCAGTTCTCCGCGCCCGATCGACGGCACAGGAACGGTCTCGACGCGCATGTCGTTGACGCCGCGGTATACGACGGCGCGCATGGTGGCGGGAAGCTTGGTCTCGATTTGAAAGTGAGCGCGTGTGGTTTGGGTAGCCATTCTGCTGTTCGATGTGACCTCATGCATCCAGAAAATTGCGCAGCGACTTCGCGATATTTTCCGAAGCCTTCCTGCTATTCTCGCCCATCCGCACCAGCGCAGGCCAGTACCACGGCCGGATCATCGCATAAACAACAAACCGGCTCATCTGAAATTTCCCGTCTAACTCGATAAACCGGTTGAAATCAGGCAATTTTTCGCCAAACCCGTCGCTGACGCCCTTGAAGCAGTAAAACGGAATGCCGCGCATCCCCGCCAGGCGCGCCACCGCCGCCGCCTCCATGTCCACCAGCGCCGCCTTATAGGTCGAGGCAAGCCGCCGCTTTTCCGTCTCCCCGGCCACCCTGGGGCTGGTCGCCAGCCACAACTCGCCTGCGCCCGCGTCGCAGCGAAACCGCTCCCCGGTTCGAATGTCGATCACGCCGGCAACGTTGTGCGCGTTCCCGGGCGCCAGGTCTCGCCTTCAGCGCTCCGGCCCAGCCCACGGAGAAAACCAGGTCGATGGGGCCGCCATCTTCAATGGCGGCGAATGCGCGCGTCGCCGCCGCCTGGCCCGCGCCGGCGCATGCCGCGATCCACTCTTCCTCTTCGCTGCGCTGCGCCCAGAACTCGACGCCGTTGCGCGTTGCCATGCGGCCAGCCGCGCACCAGTGGCTTCAGTTCGCCGGGCATGGCGGCGATGATCGCGACCCGGGTCATGGCCTGGCCTGCGCAGGGCTGGCTTGGATAACGGAACCCGGCGCATACCCATGCGCCCGAAACCACTCGATCGCCGCCCGCATGGCCGGATACACCGGCAGGATCCTGAACCCCAGCTCCTGCTGCGCCCGCGCGCTCGACGCAAACATCTTCTTGCGGCCCATGCGGACCTCTTCCAGCGTCGCGCGCGGCTCGCTGCCCGCGCATCCGTCCCGTGATCCACTCCTCAAAGAACGCATAAGTCGCCGCCACCGCAAACGGTATCTTCGACGGTGGGCGACGGAATTCCCGTAATCGCCGACATCTTGTCCAGGATCTGCTTCAGCGTCAGGTTTTCGCCGCCCAGAATGTAGCGCCGCCCCGGCTTGCCTGTAGTGAGCGCAGATACGTGCGTGCGCGCCACCTCCGCCACATCCACAAGGTTCAAACCCGTGTCCATGTAGGCCGGAAACTTCCGGTTGAGAAAGTCGACAAAGATACGTCCCGTCGGCGTCGGCTTCGCGTCGTTGGGGCCAATCGGCGTCGTGGGATTGAGGATGATGACCTGCTGCCCGTCCCGCGCCGCCGCCATGGCCTCCTGCTCGGCCAGAACTTCGACCGCTTGTAGTGGCCGACCATGTCTGCGAGCGAAACCGGCGTGTCCTCATTGATGACCAGCCCGTCGGTGCGAAAGTGCATCGTCGCCACGCTCGACGTATAAACAACCCGCCGCACGCCCGCCTCGCGCGCCATGCGCAGCAGTTCGCGCGTACCGTCCACATTGGCCCGGTACATTGTCTGCGGATCGCGAATCCAGAGCCGATAGTCCGCGGCGACATGCACCACGGCATCGCATCCCGCCATCCCTGCCCGCAGCGTCTCCGGCTGCGCCAGGTCGCCCAGATGCGTCTCGCCCCGAATTCCTTCCAGATTTTCGAGCTTGCTCGTCCTGCGCACCAGCATGCGCAAGGCCGCTCCCTGCGCCGCAAGTGCGCGAGCCACATGATGACCGACGAAGCCCGTGGCGCCTGTAAGGAAGACTTTCATAAGAGAGCGGAGTTAGCTATGAATTAGCGTCGTTAGCGGAGTTAGTATAGCTCCGCGTCATGAGTGCTGAAAGATGAAGCCAACATGGCCCGTCGCGAAACAAACTTCGTTAACAGGCGCGGAGTGCGGCTAACTTCGCTAACTCCGCTGCTATCTCAATCCAGCTTGTCGGGATGCAGCGCAATATTCTTCTCGCCCGCGGCCTTCTTCTCGTTGTACGCCTTCACCCAGTCTTCCCAGTGCTTGCCGGCGGCACGATCCTTGCCGCTGAACTCAAGCCGCGCAATGTCCGCGTAGCTCAGCTTGCGCTTCTCCGCAGCCTTGGGCGTGAAGTACTGCACGTACGAGTCAGCCAGGGTGGTCCCCGTTTGCCGGTTGAAGATGTAAGCCTCGACTCGCTCGCCGTTCTTGAGCGTCAGGGTCACATCGCCGCGATAATCAAACGCCTTTTCGAGTGCCTGCCGCAGGTCGTCATCCGTCGCCAGCTCCGGAACCCAACCCTCAAGGTTCTCGTGCTCCGTTCCCGGAGCCAGTTCCAGTTGCTCTACCTGTTCGCGCGTGTACTTCAGCACCTCGGCGCTCATGCGTTGGTCTCCTCGAGCGCGCGCTCCGGCTTGCCGATCTGCACGAGAGTTGCCGGTCCATGCGGTGCCGGCTCGTTGAGCAGCTTGAGCGCATGCTTGTCCTTGTACAAGCTGAACGTCCCCTTCACCATGGCCCAGAAGCCGTCCAGGCTGCCGAACCCGTCAATGACCGCGGTCGGCTCATAGCCGCAGCTCACCATGCAGTTGGCGCACTTCGGGTTGCCGCTGCCGACGCCGTACTCCTCCCACTTGGTGGTTTCCATCATCTCCTTGAAGGTTTCGGCATAGCCGTCCTGCAGCAGGTAGCAAGGCTTCTGCCAGCCAAAGATGTTGTAAGCCGGCGAACCCCACGGCGTGCAGTCGTAGTTCCGATCGCCCATCAGGAACTCGAGAAACAACGGCGACATGTTGAACTTCCACGTCTTCTTCCGATTCGACAGAATCGCGCGGAACAGCCGCCGCACCCGCGCCCGGCCCATGAAGTGCGTCTGGTCCGGCGCCTTGTCGTAGCTGTAGCCCGGCGACAGCACGATGCCTTCGACGCCGATCGCCATCATCTCGTCGAAGTGCGCGCGCACGCTGTTCGGATCGGTGCCGTCAAAGAACGTCGAGTTCGGCGTCACGCGGAATCCGCGCTTCACCGCCTCCTTGATGCCTTCCACCGCGATGTCATAGCCGCCCTCGCGGCATACGGAGAAGTCGTGATGCTCGCGCTGCCCGTCCAGGTGGACCGAGAACGTCAGATACTTCGACGGCGTGAACTCGTGCAGGCGCTTCTTCAGCTCCAGCGCATTGGTGCACAGGTAGACGTACTTCTTGCGCGCGACCAGGCCGTTGACGATCTCGACGATCTGCGGATGCAGCAGCGGTTCGCCGCCGGGAATCGCCACCATCGGCGCGCCGCATTCTTCGACCGCCGCAAAGCACTCCTCGGGCGTGAGCTGCTTCTTGAGAATGTGCGGCGGATACTGCACCTTGCCGCAGCCGGCGCACGCCAGGTTGCAGCGGAACAGCGGCTCCAGCATCAGCACCAGCGGATAACGCTTGTTGCCCGCAAACCTCTTCTTCAGCACGTAGGTGGCAACCGTCCACATCTGGGAAATTGGAACTGCCATATCTTGATCAATCCTCCGGCGCCGTCTTGCCCGGCGCATTCCACTCAGAAATATCCAGCAAATCCCGAGACGCCCGAAAGAGCAGCGCCCAAAACTGAAAACTAGTAGGCGCTCTTTGGTTCCATTGCCCGCCTGTAGCCGGTCAGCGCCAGCAGCGGGAAGTACTGGCGATACATGTCGTACGCCAGGTAAAAAACCCGCGGGAATCCAGTTCCCGTATACAGTGCCTGTCTGCCGCTGCCGGTTGCCCGTCGACTCGTCCCAGCTGCCGTCAGGCCGCTGCCGCGTGCAGCAGCCAGCGCACGCCCTTGGCAATGGAATCAGACCGGTCATCGCCGGCGGCCAGCAATCCGAGCATCGCCCACGCCGTCTGCGAAGGCGTGCTCGGACCAATGCCGCGCGTATTGGGATCGTCGTAACTGCCGCAGGTCTCGCCCCAGCCGCCATCGGAATTCTGCACCATGCGAATCCACTCCGCCGCCTGCTGCACCTGCGGCTCATTGTGGTCGAAGCCGATCGCATCCAGCCCGCGCAGCACCAGGAACGTTCCGTAGATGTAGTTCACGCCCCAGCGCCCAAACCAGCTTCCGTCCGGCTCCTGCTCCGAGAGGATGAACTGGATCGCCTTCTCCACGCGCTTGTCGGCGCGCGTATACCCGTAAGTCGCCAGCATCTCCAGCATGCGCCCGGTAATGTCAACCGTCGGCGGATCCAGCATCGCGTTGTGATCCGCGAACGGGATGTACTGGAAGATCATCTTGGTGTTGTCTTTGTCGAAGCTGCCCCAGCCGCCGTTGCGGCACTGCATGGCAAACTCCCACTCGATCGCCCGCTGCGCCACCTGGTGCTGATACCGCTCCCGCGGATTATCCACCTTGTTCAGCGCCAGCAGAACCTGCGCCGTATCATCGGTATCGGGATAAAACTCGTTGTTGAACTCGAAGTACCAGCCGCCCGGCTCGGTGTTGGGAACCTTCACCGACCAGTCGCCCTTGTGGCGGACTTCCTTGGCCAGCATCCAGTCCGCGGCCTTGATCATGCGCGGATCGTTGCGCGGCACGCCCGCCTCGCCCAGCGCGTAGACCGCCTGCGCCGTATCCCACACCGGCGAAACCGCCGGCTGCATGCGGAAGGTCGGCTCCGGATCAGGTCGGGAACCTCGGGCTGCTCGATGCCCAGCTTTTCAAACTCGTCGCGGGCCCGAATCACCTGCGGATCGTCTTCCGAATAGCCCAGGCAGCGCAGCGCCAGGATCGCATTCAGCATGGCGGGATAGATCGCGCCCAGCCCGTCGGTCATCTCCAGCCGCTCCAGCATCCACTTCTCCGCGTGCTTCAACGCCAGCTTGCGCAGCGGCCGGATATGGACCGCCTCGGCCCAGTGCATGACCCGGTCGACCATCAGAAAGAAGTTGCGCCACGACACCAGCGCTTTGCGGTCCATGCGCAGGCGAAGAATCGCATTGGCGCGGCCGCCGACAAACAGCTCGTCGATCCCCTGCTCCGGCGCGAATCTTCTTGAACGGCTTCTTGGCGTAGATGATCGCCAGCGGCACAAGAATCGACCGCGACCACGACGAAATCTCGTAGATGTTGAAGTAAAACCAGTTGGGAAAGAGAACAATCTCAGGCGGAATCGCCGGAACCGCGTCGTAGTCGTATTGGCCCAGCGCGCAGAGATACATCTTGGTGAAGGTGTTGCACTCCACCACCCCGCCGTGCGCCAGCACCCACTCGCGGCACTTTGCCAGGCGCGGATCGTCCGCCCCCATCCCCATCAGCTTGGCGGAGAAATAGCACTTGACCGAAAGCGAGATATTGCCCGGGACCGCCGGGATACAGGCTCCAGCTTCCATCCTCGTTCTGGTAACGGAGCATCTCCCGCAGCGCGCGCTCCAGACGGCCGGGATCACCGCTCTCCAGCAAGGTATGCAGAAAGATATAGTCGGCCTCGAGCATCGAATCGGCCTCGAGTTCGCCACACCAGTAACCCTCCGGATGCTGCCGGGAAAGGATGTACTCCGACGACCGGGCGATGGCCGACTCCACGTCGGCCAGGTCCGCGTCCAGGCGTCCAAATCGTGGAGTCGCGGTTTGTGTCTTCCCCGGTCTTGAATTCATGCAGTTTCAGATGCCTCAGTTGATGGCCCGGCTCCGGCCCAAATGTACATATCTTCGACGGGCCGCGCCGTTTTTGTTCGGGCTCCACGCGATTCCAACCGCCCGTCGGCCCGCGAGCACACATTCGTTGGTTTGCATCCATCAAAAGCCGCGACTCGTGCGTCAACGATTTCAGTCTTTCTCAGTTGATCGCAATCGACTCGCCGCTCGCCCCACCGATCGCCTGGATGATTTCGGGAGGTAGCCCGAAGCGTACGTTCTCGGGCATCACTTCCACCTCTTCGACGCTCTCGAAGCCGTTTTGTTGCAAATAATTAACCACGTCCTCGACCAGGACCTCGGGAGCCGAGGCGCCCGCCGTAACCGCCACAGTATTGACCCCTTGCAGCCATGCCGGATCGATCGCCTGGAGTTATCAATCAGATAACCCTGCGTGCCAAGATTGCGCGAAACCTCAACAAGGCGATTGGAGTTCGAACTGTTGGTCGACCCCACCACCAGCACCAGGCCGGCGTCGTGGGCCACGTTGCGCACCGCCACCTGGCGGTTTTCCGTCGCATAGCAGATGTCCTGCGAGTGCGGACCGGCGATGTTGGGAAACTTGACCTTGAGCGCGTGGATGATGTCGCGCGCCTCGTCCAGGCTCAGCGTGGTCTGGGTCAGGTAGGCCACGCGGTTCGGATCCGGAACCTCGAGAGCCGCCACTTCCTGCACATTCGAAACCACTTGCGTGACGTCGGGAGCCTCGCCCAGCGTGCCCTCGATTTCATCGTGATCGCGATGGCCGATCAGCACCAGCGAATATCCCTGCTTGGCAAACTTGACCGCCTCGATGTGCACCTTGGTCACCAGCGGACAGGTCGCGTCGATCACCTTCAGTCCGCGGCCCTTGCTGCGCTCGCGCACCGCCGGAGAAACGCCGTGGGCCGAGTAAATCACGCGCTGGCCGTCCGGAACATCGTCGATCTCATGCACAAAGATCGCGCCCTTCTCCGCTAACTCGTTCACAACGTAGCGGTTGTGAACAATCTCCCGGCGCACATAGATGGGAGCGCCAAAGGTTTCAAGGGCAATCTTCACAATATCGATCGCACGCACCACGCCCGCACAAAAGCCGCGCGGCTTGAGCAGCAGTACCCGCTTCTGGATGGGGGAAGTCGAGGTGCGATCACCGTTCGAGATGGAGTCGAGCACAGTAGAGGTCACAGCATTAGTATATCAACCCTTCATTTCAAGACGCGCGAATTGGACCCTGGAAGCAGCGTGGGTACCACTCGGTACAACGGCTTCGGCGGGCAGGGTTGGGTACCGCCTCCGCCCTTCCTTCCACCTCCGCGCAAAAATATTCAGGATTTCTCTTGCAATGTACTATTCAACTAGTACATTATTTAACCCATGAAGCGCAGCACTGATATCGAAACCGCAGCCTTCGCCTTCCGGCTCGACGATCACAGTGGCGTGCCGGTCTACCGGCAACTCATCGATCAGGTGCAGGGAGCAATCGCCACCGGCGCCCTCCGCCCCGGAGACCAGCTTCCCACCGTCCGCCTGGTGGCCGTCGAGCTGGCCATCAACCCCAACACCGTTTCCCGCGCCTACCGCGAAATGGAAATCCGCGGCATCCTCGACACCCAACAGGGGACGGGCACCTTCATCGCCGATCGCCAGCTTGCGCCCTCCAAAGAAGAGCGCACCCGCCAGTTGGCGCAACTCGTGGGCGAATTCGTGTCCCGTGCCGGGTCCGCCGGTCTTACCGTCAGCGAACTCATCGGCGCCCTGCAGGCGCTTTTACCGGAAAGTGACGAGAGGAGTTAGACATGCTTCAACGAATCGCTTTACACCCGGCCAGGATCAGCGGCACGGGATTTCTGATGTTTTTCGTCTGCTTGATCGCCGGAGCGTGGCTGGGCAACTTGCTGCATTCAGCCCTCCCGCTCGAAGCCGGAGCCCTCGCCGCTACCTATCTTCTGTTCGCCATCAAGGTCGTGGACCAGTGGGAAAAGGTGGCGATCCTCCGCTTCGGCCGTTTTCGCGGCCTCAAGGGGCCTGGGGTATTCCTGATCATCCCCATTGTGGATACGTTGAGCCGATACGTCGATCAGCGCGTACGGGTGACCACCGTGAGTGCCGAGTCGACCTTGACCCGCGATACGGTGCCGGTCAACGTCGACGCCATCGTCTTCTGGCTGGTCTGGAACGCGGAAAAGGCCATCTTCGAGGTGGAAGACTTCATGGAAGCCATCACCCTCGGCTCGCAGACCGCTCTCCGCGAATCGATCGGCCGCCATCAACTCGCGCAGATGATCACCGAACGCGAAACCCTGGGCCGCGAACTGCAGAAGATCCTGGATGAAAAAACCACACCCTGGGGCATCACCGTGCAATCGGTTGAGATCCGCGACGTCCGCATTCCGCAGGCTCTCGAAAACGCCATGTCGCAGCAGGCCCAGGCCGATCGCGAACGCCAGGCGCGCGTAATCCTCGGCGACGCCGAAGTTCAGGTCTCCGAACAGTTTGCCCAGGCCGCCCAGGTCTACACCGAGAACCCGGTGGCGCTCCACCTGCGCGGCATGAACATGCTGTTTGAAGCCATGCGCGAAAAAGGCTCGATGGTCGTGGTTCCCTCTTCGGCGCTCGACACCATGGGTCTCGGCGGAACCCTCGCCGCGACCACCCTGGCCCACAAGGGCTGATTCCACTGGTCTCACAAAAAGGAGGTAGGACGATGATGCACAACATGTTCATTGCGGGCGCCCTGGCGGTGGCCGGGCTCCAGTGCGGTCGGGTCAGAGATCAAGCATCATTCGCCATGGGTCGGCCTTTGGCAGGGAATGCTCGATGATCATCCCGGCTGGCCGTCGCTGCGGCCGGTTGCAATTCTGAACGCGTAACCGGCTAATTCAGACGGCCCGGCATCCAACTAACCCGTATGCCCGTCTCCGAGCCCGAATCGACTATCATTCCGGTCCAACCGGCACGCCCGGGCCAGCGCTTTTCTCTGATAGCACTGGCCCTCGGGGCTCTGTTGGGCGCGATTCTGCTCTCCATCTTCACCCACGTGGCAAGCACCGGCCTTCCCGACAGAATCGCGCGCATGATCACGGGCCGTTCCACGCGCATCGACGTCTCTTCGCCATCGGTGGTCGAAAAGATCCGCCAGCTATCCCGCCTTGAGACCGTCGATTATTCGGTCGACAAAGTTGTCGAGGGCGCCCGGCAGAACCCCTACCTGCCCGACTTCCTGGTTGGCGACAAGTTGCTGCTGGTGGCTCATGGGGAAATCATTGCCGGGGTCGACCTCGGCCAGTTGAAGGCGGGCGACGTCTCCGTCAGCGGCAGTTCCGTGCAGGTTCGCCTGCCCCAGCCGCAGATCCTCACCAGCCGCCTCGATGATGGACGCACCCGTGTCTTTTCCCGCGCCACGGGATTGCTGGTCCCCACCGATCCCAACCTTGAATCCCAGGTGCGCATGACTGCCGAGCAGCAATTCACCCAGGCCGCGCTCGCCGACGGCATCCTCGACAAGGCGCGTCAGAACGCCCGCGCCAGCGTCAGCGCCCTCCTCTACGGCCTCGGCTTCCGCCAGGTGGATGTGAAGTAAATCCAATGCGGATCGCGCGCCGCCGCGTCAGGCGCTAAACCGATGGCCCGACATCGCGCGAAACCCACCACAGCACTTCGCCAAAGATCTTCCACTTCGACGCGTTGCTGATGTCCAGCGGCAGGTACTTGTGGTTGGCCGACACCATCAGGTCAGAGTTCGCCAGCCGTTGCAGCCGGGCTACTTTGAATCCCAGGTCGCGGTGCGAAACCACCGCGATCTTCTGGTTCAGCTCCTCACGCTCCGTCGACGCCGTATCCACGAAAAGAATCGACTTGGGTGAGATGGTCGGCACCATCGAGTCCCCGGTCAGATGCATGCTGATCATGTGGTCGGGGTGAGGGCACCAGTCGAGCGGCGCCAGCAGCACTTCCTCGACCTTCACCTCGGACAGGCTCACATTCTCCACAGGCGGCACCGGGTCCCCATAGGCCGATACGTTCAGCAGCGGAATCGCCACCGCGCTTCCCTTCCCCGGAATCAGCTTGGAAGTCTTGCGGGTTGAAATCACGCTGAAATCGCGCAGCAGGACGCGCATGGACGACTGCGCCCGCCGAAAGCTGGTATCCGGAAATGCCGACGTGTCAATCCCCGCCCGTTCCCAGAAATATTCACCCTCGTGATGGCGCGCCAGGTTGCCGAGTGCCACGTAGCCTTCCGCGGTCGGCTCATACTTGCCCTGAATCCAGCGCGATACAGTCGCCGGCGAAACCCCGAGCCGCTCAGCCAGACCGGCCTGGGTCAGCTTCAATTCCGCAGCCAGCCGCATGATCCGTTCGGACCATTCGGGGCCAGCAGTTTTGGGGAGTGACCATGACCTTTTCCTCGCGTAACGGGGTCCAATCGTCGCTTTCATGAGTGCAATTCCGCTTTTGAAAACAACAATTTACGCCTTCGCAGGAATACTATCAGGACTTTTCTGCATCGAACATTCCGTTGGGGTTGCAGCCGTCCCGCCAGACCAGAGAGCTGGACCAAACCCGCATCTGTTTAGACGAGCGCAAGCAAGAAAGAACCACAAAGCAGCAGAAATAGACTGCTTGCCCGAGGCGCCGCACGGGGCAGAATTACGTCGGTCGCACCGGTATGTTTGTACTGTAACGCCAAAGCGTTACCAGGCCAAGTTGCCTTTTCGATTCGATCGACCGGCAAATTGAAGAAGGATTCGTTGACTCGAGGCCGCAGGTGGGGGTATCAATGCCGGGGATGGTGGGGCGCCGTAAGATTCTGATTATCGATGACGAGGTCACCATTGCCGATACGCTGGCTTTGATCTTCGCGTCAAGCGGGTACGAGGCCAGAACCGCCTACTCCGCGGAGCAGGCCCTCGAAGTCCTGGAGGAGTGGCGCCCCGATCTGGCCATCATCGACGTGGTGCTGCCCGGCATGAATGGGATCGAATTCGCCATATTTTTGAGAGCCAGCTACCCGGCCTGCCAGTTCCTGCTGTTCTCCGGGCAGCCCGGCACCAGCGGCCTGCTTGAAGACGCAAAGAGTAAGGGTCATCTCTTTGAGATATTGGCCAAGCCCCTGCATCCGACCTACATGCTTTCGACCGTCTCGGAGATGCTTACTCCGTGCCAGGACTCCACCGGCCCGAACCGGATGAACTGAGCCTCTGGTGGCGCCGTCGCCTTGCCGCGCAGATCTCAGTTGTCTCACTCCGAAGGTTCCGACGGGCTCAAACTCTTGAACTGATCGATAAGCACTTCGCCGTCAGGAAAGACAGCCCGGAGTTGCAGGTCGCCTCCAATGGCGCGGACATAACTGCGCAGCGTGCTCACGAACATGTCGTTGCGGCGCTCGACCTTGGACACCGCACCCTGCGAAACGCGCAAAACCTGAGCCAGTTGCACCTGCGTCAACCGCCTGGCATCGCGCAATTCATCCAGCGGCATCGCCGTGAGCGTTTCCTCGGTTGGCCGATCGATGTGAACTTCGTGTCTACGGGACGTCCGTGCAGCGCGAATCTCGTTCCCTTTGCGCGTCATGCTCTTCCTGCTTTCCGGATCTCCATGAATCGTTGCAAATAACCGGGCCAGCGATGCAATGTTAGCGCGGTAAGAACCAGAACCTAGGCACAAGTTAGAAGAACGATCGCAGGCTGACTTATCCGGGTACATCGTCGATTGACTTAGTGAAAGAGATCTAAATGAGGAAGAACAAGGGCCGGGGTTGCCTTGTCGTGCCGATTATGCCCGACTCTGAGATGCCTGCGCAACTAATAAATCGTCATGAATTCTTTATTTATCGACTGGAGGCAATCATCTGCGCAGCGTGCTGCAGGCTGGTCTCGGTCACCGTTGCTCCGCTCAGCATGCGCGCAACCTCGTGCGTGCTTGCGCGCTGATCAAGCAGGCGAATCTGGGTCTTGGTGCGCCCCGCCGCTTCGCGCTTGTCAATCAGGAAATGCTGATCGGCAAAAGCCGCGATCTGGGGCAGATGCGTGACACAGAGAACCTGCTGCCCTCGGGATAGCGCTTTCAGCTTCTGGCCCACCGCTTCCGCGGCGCGGCCCCCGATGCCG
Organism: uncultured Acidobacteriaceae bacterium; assembly: GCA_963737665.1. GTDB lineage: Bacteria > Acidobacteriota > Terriglobia > Terriglobales > Acidobacteriaceae > Telmatobacter. The sequence goes on along the minus strand of CAVTTW010000002.1, from coordinate 1,044,016 downwards.
ATGTCGATTTCGTCAAACACCAGGGTGCGCGGGGTTGGAGCCTTTTTCTTGGGCTTGACGGCGCCCTCCTCGACACTTACCTTCAGCGCCAGCATCACCCGGCTCATCTCGCCGCCGGAAGCGATTTCATGCAATGGCTTCAGAGGCTCACCCGCATTGGTGGCGATCCGATATTCCACCTCATCCCAGCCGGCTGCCGTCCATCGCGACGCCTCTTCATCGCATTGAACTGCGATCTCAAAGCGCACCTTCATGGCCAGCGAGTTGATCTGCGCTTCGGCAAGTTTCGCGAGCTTCGCTGCCGCCGCTTTGCGCTCCGCACTCAGCGTGCCCGCCGCCGAGCGGTAGGCAGCCGCAGCCTTCTCCAGTTCTACACGCAAGCCCTTGAGTATCTCGTCGCGGTCTTCTACTTCGGCCAGTTTGCGCGCCACATCTTCATCGAACGCAATAACTTCCGCGACGGACTTTCCATATTTGCGTTTGAGCCGGTCGAGCAGGGCCAGACGGTCTTCAATCTCGGCCAGTCGCTCCGGAGAGGCATTGATGCCCTCGGCATAATCGCGCAGGGTGGCACTGATGTCTCCCACCGTGGCCCGCGCCGATTGCAGTTGCTGCACCGCGTCGGCGAACCGGCTATCGTAGCGCGCCAGTTCCTCCACGTTGCGCAGCGCCGCGCGCAGCGTCGCCTCCGCCGATTCACTGCCCTCGTAAAGCTGGTCAAAGGCGCACATCGCCGCGGTGTAGAGCTTCTCCGAGTTGGCCAGAACCCGCTTTTCCGTTTCCAGCGTCTCGTCTTCCCCCGCCACCAGGCGCGCCGCTTCAATCTCCTTGTGCTGGTAGCTCCACAGATCCACCATGCGCAAGCCGGTCCTGTTCGCCCTGCAGCAACTCGTCCAGCTGCTGCTGGGCATGGCGCCATCGGGTGAATGCCTCCGCGACGGGATCGGTCGATATGCCTCCAAAACGATCGAGCAGAATGCGCTGCTGCCCCTGGTCAAAGCTAGACAGGGTCTCTGTCTGCGCGTGAACCAGCGCCAGTTCCGGAGCCAGTTCCTTGAGCACGGCCACCGTGGCCGGCTGATTGTTGACGAAGACCCGGCCCTTGCCGCCCGCCATGATCTCCCGCCGCAGGATGATCTCGTGCCCCTCGACGTCAATCCCATTTTCTTCGAGAATCGTCTCCGCCCCCGGGGTCGACTCAAAGACACAAGAAACCGTCGCCTTGTCGGCGCCGTGCCGCACCACCTCCGCAGAGGCCTTGCCCCCCATCAGCAGAGCCAGTGCATCCACAAGTATCGACTTGCCGGCGCCGGTTTCTCCCGTCAGCAGGTTCAGCCCCGGGCCGAAGACAGCAATGGCGTGATCGATAACGGCGTAATTCTCGGCGCGCAGTTCGATGAGCATGCGTTGGGCTGGCTTCCCCTCATGTGCCGCAAAGGCGGCGTTATTGTTTTCCGCCCTTGCGCGAATCCGCAGCACAAGGATGGGGCAAGAATTACCGGCGCATGCCAGGACTTCGCGCCTGGATTTCCCTGCCCGGATTTCCCGCCCGGACCTGCTGACCCCGTCCGAACCGCAAACCAAGGCCAATCCGAGCGCAGCATAGCATGAATGCCCGCCTTCAGACCCGGTCTTGACGCATCCAAACCACCAGGGGGCACCCTTTCGATAACTTGGACGACCGCACCCCGTCTGATACCGTTGATAGTGAGGTGAATGCCGATTTCTACTGCTGCGTTCCTCTTTTTCCTGCAGGCTGACAGCGATGCCGCGCCCGGTGGCGGATCGCTCGCGCACGGCTCCAGCGCATTGATGGAGATGCTGGGCAACATGGGAGGCGTGGCGCTCGCCGTATTGGTGGTTTTGCTCTGCGCCAGCCTCTATTCCTGGACCATCATCCTGGGCAAGATTTCGACCTTCGGCAAGGCCACAAAAGAGAGCCGCCGGTTCATTCGCACTTTCCGCAAGGCCTCGCGGCTGCAGGAGATAGCGACCTTGACGCCGGACTTCAAGGCCAGCCCCCTGGCCCAGGTCTTCGAAGACGTCTATGAAACCTACAAGCGCCAGACCGGCGGCTCCGGTCCTCCGCGCAACCTGGCCCCGCTCGAGCGCTCGGCGCAGACCGCGGCCAGCGAAGCCGTCACCAGCCTCGAGCGCCGCCTTACCTGGCTCGCCACCATTGCGGCCACCAGCCCCTTCGTCGGCCTCTTCGGCACCGTGATGGGCGTCGTCGACGCCTTTCATGGACTCGGCACCGCCGGGGCCGCAACCCTGCGCGCCGTCGCCCCCGGCATCTCTGAAGCTCTCATCACCACCGCCGCCGGGCTCTTCGTCGCCGTCCCCGCCGTCGTGGCCTACAACCAGTTCGCGGCGCGCATTCGGGTATTTGCTTCCACCATCGACGACTTCAGCCGCGAACTTCTGAATTCGCTCGAAGAGATTCCAGTCCGCGCGGCTGTTCCCACGGCACAGCGCCCGGAAGGCGGACGCGAAATGCCCCGCGAGGTTGAACGTGGCCTTTACAAGTAGCGCCGGCCAGACCCGCAGTTCCCTGGCAGAGATCAACATTACGCCGCTGGTTGACGTGGTGCTGGTGCTGCTCGTGATCTTCATGATCACCGCCCCCGTGCTGCAATCCGGCATTGAAGTCTCGGTGCCCAAAACGCGCACCGTCAAGGAGATCACCGAGCAGCGGCTGGTGTTGACCATCGACCGCGACTCCGGCCTTTTCCTTGGCGACACGCCGATCAACATTCACGAACTGCCGCGCCGCCTGCACCAGGCCAACACCGATCCATCGAAACAGGTGATTTACCTGCGTGCCGACGAGCGCGTGCCCTTCGGCGCATTTGCCAGCGTGATGGATGCCGTCAAGCAGGCCGGCATCACCAACATCTCCATCGTCACCCAGCCCCTCGAAACCAAAGGCGGTGGGAAGTGATCGCAAGGCACAACGGCAACAGCGCACGACGTCAACAGGGCACGACGGTAACAGCGCATGATGGCAACAGCGCTCAACCGTAACAGGGCACGACTTTAGTCGTGCCGATAACGTCGGTTCAATCAATCGGGCTTTAGCCCCTGAGGGATGTAGGCGAACCCTAAAGTATGATCGGGAATCTCCAGCTCAAGTGCGGCCTTCGCAACGATCCGGGCCGCAAGCCTGCCGCTCACGGTCACGGCATTGAATTTGTCGAGCCAGCTTCTCGATCCTGGATGAGCGCATGAGCAATCTCTTGGAAGGCGACGAGCACTTGGAGCAGGAGCTGACCGGCGAACCGGTGGTCGCCCCCGCGACCGGCTCGATCGTGCTCCACGTCGCTTTGGGCGGCGCTATCGTGCTCTATTACATCCTCGGCGGATTCTTCCATGCCAACATCTGGGGCGGTTCCGCGGCCGGCGGAGCTATCCGCGTCAATCTCGTCAGCAGCGCCCTGCCGTTACCCACCAACCAGCCCCCCAACCAGAATGTGCTGGCCACCGAAAAGCCCAGCCCGGCGCCGGCGCTTCCCTTGCCCAAGCCGGCCGCCCCCGAAATCGACCAGAAGGCCATCCCCATCCAGGGCAAACAGGAGAAGCCAAAGCCCCAGCCGGTGCCCAAGACGCCGCCCAAGCAGCAGCCTCCGCCCAAGGTCGAGAACCGCGCCCAATACGGTGAGCAGGCCGGGAGTTCCATGCCCCACGCCGTGCAGGGCCAGACCACCACCACCGGACCCACCTCGGTCAGCGAAGGCGACTTCGGCAGCCGCTTTCCCTGGTATGTCGACGGCATCAACCGCAAGATGTCCATGAGTTGGGACAAGCGCGAAGTCGATCCTGGCACCCCCAAGGGTGCTCGCGTCTTTCTCGTCTTCACCATTCGCCGCGATGGCAGCCCTTCCGATGTGCAGCTTGACCGCTCCAGCGGCAGCCCCACCCTCGATCGCTCCTGCATGCGCGGCGTGCAGCGCGTCGACACCTTCGGAAATCTCCCTGGTGCTTACAACTCAAACACCCTCAAGGTCTCTTATTACTGTGAGTATTGAACGGTTCACTCCATGCATGACGCCCGCCGACGCAACTCCCCGCGAAGCCTCGCGTCATCCACTCTCTCCCCCGCTTTCAGGAAGGATTGCTCTACGCATGAAGGCATCCCTACGGCTTTTTTCGCTGGCTTCCCTCGCAGTCATCTCTTTTGCCAGTCTCCCCTCGCGCGCCCAGGACTGGGTGCGCACCGGCACCAACCTGGGCAACGCCAAGATCCGCATCGCCTCGGCTGACTTCAAGCCGGTAGGCGCCGATCCCGAAACCCCGGCCCTCAAGGCCACCTTCGACGCCACCCTTTTCGCCGATCTGGCCAACGCCGGCATCTTCGACATGGTCTCCAAAAGCATGTCGCCGCAAGCGGCGCCCGGCTCCCCGCAGGAGATCAACCTGCCCCAGTGGGCCGCCGCTCCCGCCAACGCCGAGATGGTGGCTTTCGGGGCGCTTTCCTCGTCCGGCGGCCGCCTGGTGGTCTACGGCTGGCTCGACGACACCCGCAACACCAGCAATCCCCAGGTGCTCGGCAAGCAGTACAACGAGGCCGCCAGCCAGGATATGGCCCGCACCATCGCCCATCGCTTCGCCGACGAGATCATCTCCCGCCTCGGCGGCGGCATCAACGGCATCGCCGAAACCAAGATCTACTTCGTCAGCTCCCGCACCGGCACCAAGGAAATCTGGGTGATGGATTACGACGGCCAGAACCAGCACCAGATCACCCACCTGGGCACCACCTCGCTTTCTCCCCGCATCTCACCCGATAACAGCCGGATTGCGTTTTCTTCCCTGGGACGGGAAGGATGGTCGATCCGGATGTATTCGCTGGATCTTGGCCGCATGGTCAACTTCCCGGGAGGAACCGCAGGTGGCTCCAATTTCTCTCCAGCCTGGTCGGCAGACGGAACCAAAATCGCCTTCTCCTCGTCCCGATCGGGGGACCCGGAGATCTGGGTCGCCGATGCCGGCGGTGGAAATCTGCATAAGCTCACATCGTTCCGCGGACCCGACATCGGCCCCGCCTGGAACCCGCGCACCAATGCGCAGATCGCGTGGGTAAGCGGCCGCACCGGGGAGCCCCAGATCTACATCATGGATCAGGACGGCGCCAACATTCAGCGCATGACTGACGGCGGCTACGCCATCTCTCCCTCCTGGTCATCCAACGGGCAATTCCTCACCTTCAGCTGGAACCGTAAGTACGGCCCCGGCGCCCCCGGCGGCCAGGATATCTATGTCATGGACATCGCCAGCAAGCGCTGGCTCCAGCTCACCCACGACGCCGGCAGCAACGACTTTCCCTCCTGGGCCCCCGACGGCCGCCACATCGTCTTCGAACGCGCCATCGGCGGCCACAGCCAGATCTGGTCCATGCTGGCCGACGGTACAGACCAGCACGAACTGACTCACGGGAGCAGCAACTTCATGCCCAACTGGAGCTGGAAATAAACGGTTTGCGGGCTGTGGAATCGATTCCACAGCCCTCCAGCCGTTTGCCGGCGTTATGATAATTGTGTCGTCAATCCAGAGAAATCCTCAGGAAGCGGTCGTCGGTTCAGTTGAGTCAATGTCCTTCGCCGTGCGTGAGCAGGCCCAAATCGGCAACGGCCCCATTGCTGGAGTTGGTCCCTCCTCGAAAACGGCGAGCGCTCCGGGAATCCACGATTAAAATGGTCCGTTGTCTGGAAATCTCTGCTTCAACCTGTAAAAGGAGATAGATCTTGAAACAATTTCGTCGCACTCTGGTTCCTGTCACACTTCTGATCGCTCTGCTTGCCGTAGCCGGGTGCAAGAAAAAACAAGGACCGCCGATGCCCACTGAAACGGCGCCCGCGGCCACCGCGCCTGCGCCGACCGCGCAAATCTCGGCCACTCCCGCATCGATCTCCGCCGGAGACCAGGTCGTGCTGACATGGCGCACTACCGATGCCACCAGCGTTTCCATCGATGGCATTGGCGACGTGCCCACCTCCGGTGTGAAGACCGTGACTCCGTCCACGTCCACGAGCTACCACCTGGTGGCCCACGGCGATGGCGGCTCTGCCGATGCGACCGCCCGCGTCACCGTGAATGCTCCCCCTGCCGTAGTCGTGCCAACCAACAAAATGAGCTCTGAAGAGGAGTTCAAGGCCAACGTGCAGGACATCTTCTTTGACTACGACACACCCGAGATTCGCGCCGACGCGCAGGCGACCCTGTCACGCGATGCCTCGTACCTCGTCAGCCATCCTGAAATCAGGATCGTGATCGGGGGCTACTGCGACGAGCGCGGGTCGAATGAGTACAACCTTGCCCTCGGCCAGAGCCGTGCGGAATCGGCCAAGACCGCCCTGATTACCGCAGGTGTCGCCGCCGACCGCATTCGCGTGGTCAGCTACGGCAAAGAGAAGCCCTTCTGTTCCGAGTCGACCGAGGAGTGCTGGCAGCAGAATCGCCGCGACGGCTTCACGATGGACCGCTAAGACCAGCCATCACGCCGGACCACTTTTCGGGATCGGTACGAAACTGTCCTCACGGGGATCGCAATCACGCGATCCCTTAGGACGCTCTCAAGCCAGAATGCTCGGTCCAGGGAACAGGGAGTTCGAATCCGGACGAAGGCTGGCCTTCAGGATCTGCAGGGCTCGATGAAGACGTCTTCCTGGTGCGACAATGGAATCAGACTGCGGCATCCCGTCGAGGCCCGTCGGGGTGCCGTACTTTCTTTATGGGGATGGGTGGAAGATGCTGACAACACATACATTTCGCAATCGTGTCCTCGCCGTGGCGGCGCTTACTACGCTCTTCAGCTTCGCGCCCGTGCGCGCTCATGCTGCAAATAAAGACATCATCGAGTTACAGACCCAGGTGCAGCAGTTACTCGACATGATGCAGCGCCTGCAGTCCACCGTGGACACACGCTTCGGCGTCCTGCAGCACCTCGTCGAACAAACCGCCGACAGTGCCAATCGCATGACAGCCAGCGTCGACGCGCTGCAGCAAAAGATCAACGCGCAGGTCGAGACCACCAACGGCAAGCTCGATACTGCCTCCGGCCAGATGCAGTCGCTCAACGATTCGGTGGACGAGCTGAAATCGCGCATGGGCAAGCTGGATAAGGCGATCCAGGACCTGCAGAGCCAGCTGCAGAACATTCAGAATCCCCCTTCCGGCGCCCCCGGCCAGGCAGCGCCCTCGGGCGGAGCGCCGATGCCCGCGCCCGGCCCAGGTTCCTCCAGCATGGCCCCGCCGGCCGGTTCCGGCGCCGCACCTGCCGCCCAGGCCCCGCCCCTGCAGGAGACCTACCAGGCCGGCCTGCGCGATTACAACGCGGCCCGCTATGCGGTGGCTGCCGGCGAGTTTCAGGACGTGCTGACCTACTATCCCCAGGACGACCTGGCCGGGAATGCCCAGTTTTATATCGGCGAGATCGCGTACCGGCAGGGCGACTACTCCGCGGCCATTAAGGCCTACAACGCAGTCCTCGAGGGCTTCAGTGGGAGCCCCAAGGCCGCCGCGGCCCAGTTGCGCAAAGGCCTGGCCCTTATCCAATTGAATAAGAGAGACGCAGGCGTCCACGAGCTGCGCCTGCTCATCCAGCGCCATCCCCAAACCCCCGAGGCCACGCAGGCCCGCGCCAAGCTCAATGGCATGGGCGTGCGCATCGTGGCGCGGCAGTAGCCCACGACTTCAATTTTGGGGTGCGGCCTTGCGTCCCCCCGACCGCAACTGCGCTACTCGAGGTGCGTCCACCACCATCTTCTCTTTGCCTTGGGAGTTAGCGCCTGCCGGCCCCCAGCTAACTCCCTGAACACGGCAATCGTGTCGCTCTCCATCCCGTCGTCCCGCGCCGCTTCGTCACAGTGATTTCATCTCTCCCTGCCAGATCCCCACAGATCTGTCTGGCCTCCCCGGCCTGCGGACCAGCCGAGGTGTTGATAGCATCGACAACCTCTTCCTTTGCACTTCTGCCGCGGAGCAAACCACCGCGGCGAAGCTTACATCGTAGGTGGCGTGCTTAGGGATGAATTAGAATCCTCACCGCGCCTCATCCGCGCATAAGGAGTGATCGATGGCAAGCAAAGTATTAGGAGTCTCGCTCGAAGAGGCGAGAAACGTGATTCGTGCCGGTCAGAAAAAGGCTGCGGAAATCGGAGTTCCGATGAATATCGCAGTGGTGGACGCGGGCGCCAATCTTGTCGCCTTTGAACGCATGGAAGGCGCATGGATCGGCAGCATCGACATCGCCATCAACAAGGCTTTCACCTCGCGGGCCTTCGATATTGAAACCGGCGCCCTGGGCGAGAACTCGCAGAGCGGCGACCAGTTCTTTGGCATCCACGTCTCTAACCACGGGCGCATCATGGTCTTCGCCGGGGGCGTTCCGCTCAAACGTGGTGGCGAGGTCGTAGGCGCGGTCGGCGTGAGCGGCGGGCTCGGCAAGCAGGATCAGGCGGTTGCGGAGGCAGCCAGCGCAGCTTTCGGCAGCTAAAGCGGAATACCCGACGCCGATCCCCTCCGCGCTCGGCGTCAAGACTTCTCACCAATCAACCCGGCAAGGAGGTTAAAATGCCTGAAAATCGTGGCGTCGTTTTTAAAGGGCCCGGCAAGGTCGCGGTCGAGCCTATTCCATTCCCTAAATTCGAAGATCCTCATGGCAAAAAGATCGAGCACGGAGTCATTCTGCGCATCGTTACGACCAACATCTGTGGTTCGGATCAGCACATGGTGCGTGGACGTACAACGGCTCCACAAGGGATTGTTCTCGGGCACGAGATCACCGGTGAAGTCATCGAAAAAGGATCCGACGTCCTCTTCATCAACAAGGGCGACCTCGTCTCAGTTCCCTTCAACATCGCCTGCGGCCGCTGTCGCGCATGCCGCGAACGAAACACGGGTGTATGCCTCAACGTGAACGACAAGCAGCCCGGCGGCGCGTATGGCTACGTCGATATGGGAGGCTGGGTCGGCGGACAGGCGCAGTACGTGATGGTTCCGTATGCCGACTTCAACCTGCTCAAATTTCCCGACAAGGACCAGGCCATGGCGAAGATTACCGATCTCACCATGCTCTCCGACATCCTGCCCACCGGCTTTCATGGAGCACGCACGGCCGGAGTTGACGTTGGCTCAGTAGTCTACGTCGCGGGCGCCGGACCCGTCGGTCTGGCCGCCGCCGCGTCCAGTTACATCCTGGGCGCAGCCGTGATCATCATCGGCGACAAGAACAAGGAACGGCTCGCGCACGCCAAAAAGATGGGCTACGAGACCATCGACATCGGCGCCCACGACAACCTCAGCGAACAGATCGAGCAGATTACCGGCGCACCCACGGTCGACGCCGCCGTCGATGCCGTAGGCTTTGAAGCCAGCGGGCATGGACATCCCGACGAAGCCGCTCCCGCTGCGGTTCTCAACTCCCTGATGGACATCACCTTCGTCGCCGGCGGCGTGGGCATCCCCGGACTCTATGTGGTCGAGGATCCTGGCGCGCCGAATGACGAATCCAAGCATGGCGTATTAAAGATGCGCTTTGGTAAAGGCTGGTCGAAGTCGCTGCACTTCCACACCGGCCAGGCGCCGGTCTTGCAGTATAACCGGCAATTGATGCAGGCCATTCTGCACGACCGCCTGCCCATCGCCAAAATTGTGAACGCAACGGTGATCAGCCTCGACCAGGCAGCCGATGGGTACAAGCAGTTTGACGGAGGGGCCGCCAAGAAGTTCGTCCTCGACCCCAACGGCATGTTAGGCAAGAAGGCAGCATAGTCTTCCGGAGTAAGATTAACCAAACAAGACCAACGAAAAAGCCCCGCCTATCCGCGGGGCTTTTTCTTGCTTTGAAGTTACCGTCTACTGCAGGCTGTCCATCAACGCGTCGAGTGCCGACTTCGGCGGCCGGGTCAGCGACTCCGGCAGCGTGCCCAGCGGCTCGTCCACCATGTTGAGCAGGTCGGTAAATGTCGGCTTCTTGGTGTCGATGTAGAAGACGCCGGTCAGCACTTCCCCATTCTCCTGCGCTCTCCATCAGCGTGCGCACCGCGTTCGCCTTATCGGTCGGATCGTAGTCTTCGAGCAGCTTGCGCAGACGCAGGCTCGATCCGTCGTGCATCTCCACTTCGTACACCTGGCCGGAGTCGTAATCCACCTCGATGTCGTCGAAGCTGGGCACGAAGCCGATCTCGTTGATGGGCTCGTCGTTCTCCTGCATGAACTTGTAGCTCTTGGTCGAGCCTTCGTGATCGTTGAAGGTGACGCAGGGGCTGATCACGTCGAGCATCACCGTGCCCTTGTGCGCGATCGCCGCCTTGAGCATGGCGAGCAGCTGCTTCTTGTCGCCCGAGAACGACCGGCCGACAAACGTTGCGCCCAGCTGGATGGCCAGCGCGCAGGTATCGATGGCCGGCAGATCGTTGATGACGCCGGTCTTCAGCTTCGAGCCGATATCCGCCGTCGCCGAGAACTGGCCCTTGGTCAGTCCGTACACGCCGTTGTCTTCGATGATGTAAATCATCGGAAGATTGCGGCGCAGCAGGTGAACGAACTGCCCCATGCCGATCGATGCCGTATCGCCGTCGCCGGAGACGCCCAGCATCGTCATGGTGTGATTGGCCAGAATCGCGCCCGTGGAAACCGACGGCATGCGCCCGTGCACGCTGTTGAAGCTGTGCGAACGGCTCATGAAGTAGGCCGGGCTCTTCGACGAGCAGCCGATGCCGCTCATCTTCATCACGCGCTCCGGCTGCACGCCCATCTCGTAACATGGCATCGATGATGCGCTCGGAGATGGCGTTGTGGCCGCAGCCGGCGCAGAGCGTCGACTTGCCGCCGCGATATTCAACAACGGGAAGGCCGATGTGATTGACTTTAGGTCCCGGTGCAGTGGGTTGCGGTTGCCATTTAGAGGCCCTCCTTGGTCGCGAACTCTTCCGTGATGCTGCGGGCATCCATCGGCAACCCGTTGTAGTGCAGAATGCTGCGCAGCTTCACCACCTGCTCGGCGGGCAGATCGAGCTTCAGCAGGCTGGCCAGCTGCGCATCGCGATCCTGCTCGACCACGTAAATGCGGTCGTGCGAAGCCACAAAGTCGTGAATCTCGTGCGCAAACGGATAAGCCCGGATGCGCATGTAATCCACATCCAGCTTCGTGTTCCTTCTTGATCTGGTCCATGCTTTCGCGAAGCGCAAAATCCGTGCTGCCGTAGGCGAGGAAGCCGATCTTCGAGGTCCCGTCCTTCACCACCACCGGCGCCGGCACCAGCTTGCGCGCATTCTCAAACTTGCGCGACAGCCGCTCCATCAGCTGCCACGTACTCGTCCGGCTTCTCGGTGTAACCGGCCGCATCGTTGTGGCCCGAGCCGCGCGTGAAGTAAGCGGCCTTGGGATGATCGCGTGCCCGGCAGTGTCCGCCAGCCGATTCCATCCCCGTCGACATCGCGATAGCGGGCAAATCCGCCCAGGCGATTGAGATCCTCGGCGGTAAGCACCTTGCCGCGATCGAGCGGCTTGTCCGGATATTTGAACGGCTCCGACATCCAGTTGTTCATGCCCAGATCGAGATCCGAGAGCACAAACACCGGCGTCTGAAACCGCTCCGCCAGGTCGAATGCCGCGTATCCAAACTCGAAGCACTCCTTCACCGAACCCGGCAGCAGCACGATGTGCTTGGTATCGCCGTGCGAGAGAAACGCCGTCGAGAGCAGATCAGCCTGCGAAGTGCGCGTCGGCATGCCCGTCGAAGGCCCGGTACGCTGCACGTCGAAGATCACGCCCGGAATCTCCGCAAAGTAGCCCAGCCCGGCGAACTCCGCCATCAGCGAAATTCCGGGCCCTGAGGTCGAAGTCATCGACCGTGCGCCGGCCCAGCCCGCGCCCAGCACCATGCCGATCGCGGCCAGTTCGTCTTCGGCCTGCACCACGGCAAAGGTCGCCTTGCCCTCCGCAGTCACGCGGAGCTTCTTCAGCAGATCAGCGGTCGCCTCGATCAGCGATGTCGACGGCGTGATCGGATACCACGCCACCACCGTCACGCCCGCAAACACCGCGCCCATGCCGGCCGCAGCGTTGCCGTCGATGATGATCTTGCCGGCGGTCTGGTCCATCCGCTCGATGAAATACGGATCCTGCTTGACCAGCTTGTCGTGCGCGTAATCGTAGCCGGCCTTCACCGCGCCGAAGTTGAGGTCAAACACCTTCTGTTTCTTGGCAAACTGCTTGCGCAGGCCCTTCTCGACCACCTCAAGGTCGATGTTGAGGATCTGCGACAGCACGCCCACATACACCATGTTCTTGACCAGCTTGCGCAGCTTGGCCTCAGGGCAGACCGAGGCCGTGATCTTGTCAAAGGGAACCGGGTAGCAGACCACGTCCTCCCGATACTGCTTCAGATTCAGGCTCTCTTCGTAGATGGCGACGCCGCCCGAAGCCAGTTCAATAATGTCTTGTTTCGCAGTCTCAGGGTTCAGCGCCACTAGGATCTGCGACCCCTTCCTGCGGGCCACATAGCCATCTTTGCTTGCGCGGATGGTATACCAGGTGGGAAGTCCGGCGATGTTCGACGGGAACAGGTTTTTCCCGCTGACCGGGACTCCCATTCCGAAGATGCTTTTCAGCAGAACGCTATTGGCGGATTGCGAGCCGGACCCGTTCACCGTTGCTACGATAATGCTGAAGTCGTTAATTACGCGCTGCTGCGGCGCTCATTTCGCCCTGTTCTTGACCAAGGGCCAGGTCTCCAGTCGCCATTTGGCGGGATTCCCTTCCAATGAAATTCTGTAAGAGCTAGTGTTTCACTCCCTTGTGATTATAGTCACTTGCGAGGTTCGGCGGACCAAGCCTGCCTTTTAAGTTAACCAAGTTGAGTCCAAAATCGCCTGTCCAAGCGTAAGTGTCAATGTTAAGATCATCGAACAAACCGTCTGCTAATCATACATTTACAGTCCAGCTCATTCGACTCCTTGTGCCAACGCAGCAGCAGCGCCGACGCAATCACGATCAGCGCCAGCGTGAGCCCGATCCACAAGCCCGTAAATGCCCCAATGCAACACAAAACACAAGGTCAGCCCCAGCGGCAGGCCGATCACCCAGTACCCCACCAGGTTGGCGAACATGGGAATGCGCGTCTCTCCCAGGCCGCGCAGCGCCCCTGTGCAAACCGTCTGAATTCCGTCAAATATCTGGAACGCCGCCGCCAGACCCAGCAGGCTCGGTCCTACCGCCAGCACCCGCGCATCCCGTGTATAGAGCGCAATCAGGGGCCGCGGCGCGACCACGAAGACCACCGCTGCCAGCAGCATGAAGCCGGTGCCCAACCCCAGCGCCAGCCACCCGGCCCGGCGCGCGCGCGCCCTGTCTCCCGCCCCAATCGCGTGCCCCACGCCTACCGCCGCCGCCGCCGACACCCCGAGCGGCACCATGTACGTGATGCTCGCGTAGTTGAGGGCGATCGAATGCGTCGCCAGGACCACGGGCGTGAGCCAACCGGCCGAAAGTGTCGACAGATTCCACGCGCCGACCTCCAGCACAATCTGTCCCGCTGCCGGAGCCCCCAGGCGCACCAGCTGTTTCAGCATGGCCATGTTCGGCCCCGCCCAGTGCTGGAACAGGGGATGCCCCCGTGTCCGTTCATAGCGCCATGCAAACCCGATCAGAGCCAATGCCATCGATCAGCCGCGCGACGCACGTCGAGATCGCCGAGCCGTCCACACCCAGCGCCGGCATCCCCAGCTTGCCGTAGATCAGCACCCAGTTACCGAACCAGTTCAGCAGATTGGCCAGCACAAACGTGACCGTAATGACCCGCACCTGGCCGACTCCCTGCAGGTAGCGGCGCGCCGCGCCATAAAGCAGCAGCGGCAGCGTTCCCCAGGCCAGAATACGCAGGTAGCTGCCCGCCGGACCCGCCACTTCGCGGCGTAATGCCCACGTGCACAAAGCCGTAACTGGCCGCGATGATCAGCAGCATCAGCGGCGGAGTCACAATGCAGGCCAGATAAACGCCCTGTGCCAGCCAGCGATGGCAGGCGTCATGGTCCTTGCGTCCGTAGGCGTGAGATACCAGCGTGTCCAGCCCCAGCAGCAGACCGATCCCAAACAGCGATGGCGTGTAATAGACCGCATTGCCCAGCGCCACCGCGCCAATCGCCGCCGGCCCCAGCTTGCCCACCATGATGGTATCGACCACCCCCTGCGCCATCCAGCCCAGTTCGCTCAACACCACGGGCACCGCCAGCGCCACCATCGCGCGCAGTTCCCTCCCCCAGTCGCTCGAACCGGTTGTTTCCTTGGCCATTTTCCTAATGTATACGGCAGCAGGGCAAAGGCATTCAGCCTCTACCGGCAGCGCGCATCGGCAACCGCCCGCAGCCGGCTGATGAATTGGTTCCCGGCCTCCATCGAACTGAGTGGAAACATCACGTGATCCACCATTCCATCAAAGTTCAACAGACCATTGATGGTGGCGCGCTCGTTGATTTCAGGACGCTTCGCCTGGACCCGCAGCCATGTGAACATACATGCGCTGCCATCCTCGCATCGCGCATGCGTGGTGTGCGACAACTGGATCGGCCTCGCCTCCGTCAACGTCAAACCCTGCGCAAGCTCTGGCGTGATGGTGAAGCGTATGTGATACGAAGATGTGTCCTGAAGCGGCCCGACGGGTTCTTTCCCGACCATCCCGGAAAACAAATCGACGATAAGAACCTCGGCGCCTATCTCGCAGTCGTGCACCTCAACATCCTTAAGCACGCCATAGATGGATCCCGCTGTAGGACGCTCTTTTATTCTCCTTGTCGACATACGACTCCGAGTAAAAAACGGTGGTGCCCTTCTTTTCTTCTGCGGCGGTCGAGGTCAGCAAATCCAAAGTGGCCGAGTCGCCGCGTGTCCGATCCGCGGCGGGGATACTTTGCGACCGGCATAGTGGCGCAAGCAGGCTGACGAACAGCAATCCGCTGCCCAGTGGGCTCTTCAGGTGCAGAACGGAAGTCAGTCGGGATGCTCCTGCACATTCAGGATCGGGTCATTGACTTGGACGCACGCCCTGGATTACGGTGAGGATCAGCGCGAAGGGCGCATCCAGTCCGCGGAAAGGGCCGTGCCCACCTTACTGCTTACAATTTGACGAATCTTCTTTCAGCCTGACGCATGCGGACTTCGGGCACTCAACGAAAGGAGCTTCGTATGCCCATCAAGCAACTCCCCGCCCGCCCCAGTCTCGAACAGTATAAGAAACAAGCCAAAGACCTTGCCCATGAAGGCCGCGCGGGCATGCCCGAGGCGCTGGCACGCCTTCAGCTTCACCACCCTCGCTTCCAACACACGGATGACGCCCCGCTGCAGCGGCGACGCGTATCGCTCACCGATGCGCAACTGGTCGTCGCGCGCGAGCACGGCTTCGCGAGCTGGCCTCAATTCTCGGCCCACATCCACAGTCTCAATCTCAACCGTAATGTCGCCTCTCTCGGCGATCCCGTCTCCGCCTTCCTGCTGGCAGCTACCATTCCCCGCGACAATTCGCACAGTTCCGGCACGCTCGAAGAGGCCGATCTGATCCTTTCCCGCTATCCCCACGTAGTCCGCGCCAATATCTACACCTGCGCGGTGCTCGCGGACGAACAAGGTGCGCGCGCCGTCCTTGCGCAAGATCCCTCCAGTGCCACCGCCGCCGGAGGGCCGCACGGCTGGGATGCGCTCACCTATCTCTGCTTTTCCCGCTATCTGCGCATCGACCGCGCGCGAAGCGATGCGTTCGTCCACACCGCCCGCGCACTGCTGGACGCGGGAGCCCCTGCCAACACCGGCTGGTACGAGACCATCGACCATCCTCATCCGCGACAGATCATTGAAAGCGCGATCTACGGTGCGGCCGGCATTGCGCACCACGCGGAGCTCACCCGCCTGCTCCTTGACTATGGCGCCGACCCCAACGATGAAGAAACTCCGTATCACGCCGCGGAAGGATACGATCTCGATGTGCTGCGGGTGCTGCTCGCGAGTGGAAAACTGAATCGCGACAGCATTACAACTCTGCTGCTGCGTAAGGCCGACTGGCACGATACAGACGGGATTGAGCTGCTTCTCCAGCATGGCGCCGATCCCAACGCCATGACGCGCTGGGGACAGACTGCCCTGCATCAGGCTCTGCGCCGCGATAACCGTTTGGCCAACATCGTCTTGCTTCTCGATCACGGCGCCGACCCATTGCTCCGCAATACGCGGGACGGGAGCACAGGAACAGCCATGGCCGCGCGCCGAGGCCGCGGCGACGTGCTCGCCTTGTTCGCTTCCCGCAATTTCGATATGAATTTCGAAGGCCTGGACCGTCTCATCGCCGCCTGCGCCACAGCCGACGATGCGGCGATTCACTCCATCTGTTCAACCCAGCCGCATTTGGTCGAAGAACTCCGCGTCATTGGCGGGACTCTGCTCGTCGCCTTCGCCGCCAACGGAAATACGGAGGGGGTTCGCCGCCTTCTCAATCTCGGCATTCCTTCCGACGCGCGCTCGCCCGAAGGCGACATGTACTTCGACATTGCAAAAGAGAGCACTGCCCTGCACGCCGCCGCATGGCGAGGCCGGCCTGCGACGGTGAATCTGTTGCTTGATCACGGCGCACCTGTCAACGCACTCGATGGCAAAGGCCGCACATCCCTGGCTCTCGCCATCCGTGCCTGTGTCGATTCCTATTGGAAAGACGAGCGTTCGCCAAAGTGGGTCGAGCCACTGCTCGCCGCCGGTGCGACACTCGACGGCATAGACATCCCCTGTGGATACGAAGAGCTCGATGCGCTACTCGCAGCCTACGGTGGGTGAAAGCCTCAATGACCTTCCGGGAACCAGATGGAGGTTGAGCGCATGACTCGCATGGTCGTTGCGTCGTTCAAGCTATCAGTGTTACGGTGAGCAACTCATCCGGCACCGAGGCATAGGCTGCATCAAGCTCCTCCGAAGAACCGAAGCTCTTGCCCTCCACATGCCGCGCCGGGAAGCAAAACGTGAGCTCGCTCTCCTCGAATGGCCACGGCGCCAATTGAAACCGCCGTGGTCCCGTCGGAAGCACCTTCACTTCGGAAGCAGCTCCGTCCTTCAACGCCAGTGGATGCAGCAGGTGCGCCGGCTCCGAGAACGCCACGCACGCAAGCAACGAAAGATTGTCACAGGCCTGAAGCAATCGGAAATGTTGCAGAATCGTCTCTTCCGATTTCTCCAGCTCGGTGAGCGTGCCATCGACGGCGATTTCGGAAAGTAGCTGTTCCTGATAGGCTCTCTGCTTTTCGAGAAACCTGTCGAGCAACATCAGTCCTTCCGGCGCAATCGTCGACCGGTCCGCATGTTCCGTCAACAGGTTGTAGGTATGCATCGCGATCAGCAAACCGGCGTAAGCGTCCTCTTCAGCAATGGTGCGCACTGCTTGATCGCGCACCGCCAGATAGTCAGCCAGATCGATCTCTTCAAATGCCGAGTATTTGCCCACCAGTTCGATCGAAAACGCCGAAGGCTTTCCCTGCCGCGTAATCGACGGGTGCGCATCGCGCGCCGCCCATCCGTCATCATGCGTGGCGATCCCATACAGCACCCGCTGGCGCGGTTCCGGCCTGCGAAACAGCTCATTGCCCCACGCCGCCGCAAATGCTCCCGCGAGCCGCGCGTGATCCGGGTGCCGGATCAGCCAGTATCCCGTCTCCGATTCCATGCGTAACATCTGCCCCGCTCCCTACTCTGCCGTCATTCCGATACTTGCGCCCGGCTCGACTCATGCCAGTTATGCAGCATCAGCCACTCCAGAAACATCACGATGAAGAAGAATCCGAACCCCAGCACCGTCGCCGCCAGCACCAGCGCAAACATGTAGCTCGTCTCCATCTGGTTGTTGGCATAGATAATCGCATACCCGAGGCCGCCCTCGCCCACGCGCGTCGATCCCGCAAATAACTCGCCCGTCAGCCCGCCAATCACGCTGATGCCCGCCGAGATACGAATGCCCGTGAACAGATTGGGCAGCGCATGGGGCAATCGCAGCTTGAACAGTACCTGCGCCGGTGTGGCTTTGTGCATCATGAATAGCTGCACAAGATTCTCATCCACGCTGATCAGGCCCTGCGTGGTGTTGGCAATGATCGGCGCCAGGCAGATGATGAACGTGACTACCATGACCGCCGGTATTCCCGCGCCAAGCCAGAGAATGATCAGTGGAGCAATCGCCACGATGGGAACGGTCTGCAGCAGAATCGTGTAGGGATAGAAGAGCTGTCTCAGCCATCGCCATTGTGCAAAGATCATGGCCACTGCAACGCCAACCAGGATGCTCGCCACCAGCCCGCCGGCCGCTTCCTCCGTCGTGATCCAGAGCGAATTCAGTAGGGAAGCGAACCGCTCTCGCAGTGCCCCTGCCACCGCCAGCGGGCCGGGAAGAATATACGCCGGCACATGATTGAAGCTCACCAGCGCCTGCCACAGCCCCAGAATGCCAAGCAGCACCATCCCGCTCTTGATGGCCAGCGCAGCATGCTTGTTCATGCCTGATA
Source organism: uncultured Acidobacteriaceae bacterium (assembly GCA_963737665.1). GTDB lineage: Bacteria > Acidobacteriota > Terriglobia > Terriglobales > Acidobacteriaceae > Telmatobacter. The sequence goes on along the minus strand of CAVTTW010000002.1, from coordinate 1,025,491 downwards.
CACCCCGCGCAGCAGGCGCGTTGTATGCGTGACCGCCTCTTCGTACGCCTGCGACTCGCGCGTCTCCGCGGTTCGCGGCCAGGGCAGGTCGATCTTCACTTCATGGGCAACGCGGCCCGGATGCGGAGCAAGAACGACAATGCGCGTGGAGAGAAACACCGCTTCGGCCACCGAGTGCGTCACAAACAACACCGTCCACTTCTGTTCGGTGTAGAGGCGAAGCAGTTCCTCATTGAGCCGGTCTCGTGTCATCTCGTCGAGCGCCGCAAACGGCTCGTCCATGAGCAGAATCCGCGGACGGCTCACCAGTGCGCGCGCAATGGAGACCCGCATCTTCATGCCACCCGAGAGCTGCCGCGGATACCTCTGCGCCACATGTGCCAGGCTCACCAACTCCAGCATTCGCGCCACTCGCTCCTTGCGAGTGGGCCGTGCTGCACGTTCCAGTTCCAGCCCCAGTCCGACATTTTGTTCCACTGTCCGCCACGGCAGCAGCGTCGCGTCCTGGAAGATGAAGCTCATCATCTCCCGCGCATTCTCAGGCGTCATGCCGTTTACCTGCACCGACCCCTCGCTCACCGGGCTCAGTCCTGAGACCAGCTTCAACAGCGTGGATTTGCCGCAACCCGACGGACCAAGAAAGGTAACAAACTCCCCGCGTTCCACGGTCAGCGAGATGCTCTCCAGCGCCACCGCCGTGCTGCGATAGCGCTTGCTCACGCCGTTGAGCGCAATCTCCGGCACCGTGCCATGAGGCTGAGTCACCATCCCGGCTCTCCCTTGATGGGCAGATACAATGCCGAAGGGTGATCGGCGGTGTGCAACACCTGCTGCGTCGAGCGTCCCCAGTTCCAGTGGTCAGCCAGTTGCGGAGAAACATCTGTGGAGGGGTTGCGATCGTAGAGTGGAAATGCAGAGCTGGCCACCTCCAGCCTCAGGCATTCTCCGGCCGCCAGCACAAACGCAATCGGCTCCAGCGTGAACTCCCACGCGTGCACCTGGTCCGCCGCGTAGGATGCGTCGCGAAACAGCCATGAACTCCGCGCAATGCCGATGGACAGAAAATCGGCACAGCCCATCCAGCTTCACGCGCACAAGTTTCGCGGTGAAGTCAGCGTGCGCGGCAGACGTAGCTGCAAATAACTTGACGCGTGGATGCCCAAACACCTCGATCTCCTCAACCACCGGAGCAGACGTGTATACCAGCAGGTTATTGCCCATCTCGAGCGCAGCCTGGTCAAACTGGCCGCTCAGCGACTGCGCTCCGCCCGGCGCCATCACCGGAACCTCCGGATCGTAGACAAACACATCGCGCGGTTCGTCTTCCACCGGTGTCTGGGATACCAGCCTGCCATCGCCTTTGCGCGAATTCGCGTTGCCGTCGCTATGCAGATAGAGCGTGCATGCGGTTTCGGATGGCCACTCCTCTGCACTCCGCCATTGGTTCGCCCCCAGCGCAAAGTAGCGAATCCGCGGCTCATCCGCGAACTCGCCAGAATCTTTCAGCCAGTGATTAAACCACCGCAAAAGAATCTCATCTGTGTTGATGTTCGCTGCCTCACCAAGGTCGGCCTCGCCCGCGCGGTCGCCCCACGGAATATGGATCCATGGCCCTGCTACAAGGTATTGATTTTCCCGCGCGAAACTCGTTCCCGCATGCTGGCGCAGCGCCAGGTATCCCGCGATCGAACCTTCAAGATAGGTGTCGAACCAGCCCGCAATATGCAGCGCCGGAACGCGAATCCGGTCGTATCGCGTACTGATATCCTGACCTGCCCAGTAATCGCCGGCTTCGCGATGCGACAGCCAGTTGCGCACATAGCCCGGCAAGGCGGAATCGGCAATCGCCGGATGCGAGGCATACGGCACGTGCATGGGCTGCGAACGAACTGCATTCCACGCCGCCTCCAGCCTGTTGCTCGCTTCGCGAAGCCCCTTGCGGCGCGCATCTTCGCGCAGCATCTGGATTCCCCATCCCAGCGTCGAGCTCAGCCGCAGCGCGCCGTGATGATAGAACCAGCCGTGATACAGGTCCGCCGCCGTCATGTGCGGAGCGATGCAGATCAATCCCTCCGGCTGCTCCGCCGCCGCCAGTAGCTGCGTTGCGCCCTGATACGAAAACCCGTACATACCGATGCGCCCATTGCAAGCAGAATGCCGCCGCAGCCACGCAATCGTTTCGGCCCCATCGCGTCCCTCGTGCCGAAACGGATAGAACGAGCCGCCCGAGCCGCCGCGTCCGCGCACATCCTGAATCACAACGTGATAACCATGTCGCGCAAACCACACGGGATGCGCATAAACCACGGTCGACGCAATATCGCGCCCGTAGGGCTGTCGCATCAGCAGCGTCGGCCATGGCCCCTCGCCCACAGGATAGTAATGATCAGAGACCAGCACCGTGCCGTCGCTGAGCCGGCATTCAACGCCGCGCTCCAGCCGCACTCCATTTCCACAATCGATCAGCGGCATCCTCAGGCACCGTGCCTCGGCTCAAAGTTGTACATCGCCACAAGAATCTCGGCAATGTGCGCGGCCGCTTCGTTGGCCCACCGCTCGCCATTCTCCGCCGTGGCCGGTGAGGGATCGCCCATCACGCCGCTTGGCGCAATATCGCGCGTAAGCCAGGCAAAGTTCGCCGCGGAGCCCTCGGGCTTCAGCAACTCGGGCTTATCCACACGGGCGATGTAGTTCGACGTGTACTGATCGGCATGAACCAGTTCCGGCGTCCCATGCAGCAGAAACGCCGTCTCGATCTCGCCCGCATGAAAGCCGTAGGCCCGCTCCTGTGAGCTGACTCCCGCAAATGTCACTCCGCCTGATCCGAACAGCGAGAAGGTGCGCAGCCCGAACTCCGCGCGCAGGTCCCGCGCCAGCACATCGACCAGCGAGGTATTGCCGCCATGCGTGTTGTATAGCACCACTTTGCTGAAGCCGCTCGCCGCGATGCTTGCGCCAATATCCCGCACCACGGCCAGAAACGTCTGCGCGCTCACCGACAGCGTCCCCGGAAACCCGATGTGTTCGTTGCTCTTGCCATAACAGACCGGCGGCAGAGCATAGATGGGCATCTCTTCCGGCAGCCGCTCCAGCGCCTTGCCCAGCAGCAGGTTGTTGATCAGCGTATCGGTCGCCAGCGGAAGATGATGCCCATGCTGCTCAATCGCGGCCGTGGGCAACACCAGCAATGTCTTGGCACGCGGCAGCGCGTCCACCTGCTTCCAGGTGAGATAAGCAAAATTACGCGCATCCGGAATCCATGTCTTCACCGCGTTACCGTCTCCTTGTGAAAGCTGATCATCTTGCCGGGATTCAACAGCCCGTGCGGGTCGTACCTTTCCTTCGCCCTCAGTTGAATGTTATCGGCGCGAAAGCGGCCGGCGTCCTCGAGATAGTTCACATGCGGGTTGGCAACAAACACACCGATCGACCGGCAATACGCAATCATGTCGTTCAGGCGCTCCTCGCTGGTGAACCGCACGACCGGAATCGCGCCCGGAATAACAACCCCTTCGCCGTTCTTCATGAACTCGATGTGAAAGAGAATCTCGTTGCCGTATCTCTCGCGCAGCAGCCGGAACTGCTCTCTGCAATCGGTCGGTGAAAAGCCGCACTGCAGGTACGTATACGACGGGTCCGCTTTCATCGCCCAAAGCGTGGTGTGGTTCCACGTGTAGTCGCTGAGCAGCGGCTGCGTGCGCGGCCCCTCATATCTCCCCGCAAATGTCACTTCTCCGCCCGCATCTTCTGCGGCTTTCCGCAGCTCCTCCAGTTGCCAGGTGGCAATCATGATCAGCACCAGCGATCTTGCCTTCGCGCACCACCTGTCTTGACCGGAGTAAAGAAAGATGGAATCGGCCACTCAAAGACCGTCGCCAGCCGCTTGGTCCACATCGTGTCCGTAGCTATGGATTCGGCAAACGTGAACGCCTCTTCATAGCTATCGAATGCCGCCGTCACCTGCGTCCACTCCACTGCCGGCGCGAGGGCAAACCAGATGCGCGTGAGGATGCCATTGGTTCCCCACGCATGCAGATATCTCGTGCACTGCCGGCCCCTCATGCAGCACCACGCGCGGCTCATCTTCCATCGTGACCACTTCAAAAGCGCGCACAGTATCGAAGTCGCGCAGACCTCCGTGCGTCACCGAGCCAATGCCGCCCGAGCCGCCGGCCAGAAATCCTCCCACCGATGCCTTGACCAGCGTCGATGGATACATGCGCAGTTCCCAGCCCAGCTTGCGGGCTTCGGTCTCCAGCGCGCCCAGCCGCAAGCCAGGCTGGCATACTGCTACGCCGTCGGGTGTGATCCCCTCCAGCTTGTCCATCAAGGCCAGATCGAGCACGATGCCGCCCTGCAGCGGAACGCATTGTCCGTAGTTGCCCGTGCCTGCGCCGCGCACCGTGACTGGAATCTCATGGCCAACAGCAAACCGCATCACCGCCAGCACCTCGTCCACACTGACGGGCTGTACCGCTACCTCGCCGGTCTTGGCCGCGAGTTGTGGACGCAGGATCGGCGAGTACCAGTAGAAATCGTGCGAGAGCCGATCGAGCACCGCGGGCGCGGTAATCACGCGCGCCGGATCGGCGACAACCTGCGACAGTGCTGCTACGACTCCGTCCTGCATGGAGACAACCTCACAATGGGCGAATCGAGCCGGGGTTCAACTTGCTTTCGTTTGCGCGCGCTTGTGTCTGCGCGTAGACCAGAGGCGAAAGGCCCGCAACATCCGGGGGTGGGTAAAAAGAGCATAGCATTCGTCGCGCAAAACCGGGCCCTCGACAACACACCGCATATCGCTGCGCGCCGCAACCTCGGTCGCAGGAATCTGGATCTGGTTGCAGTGCCGGTTTGCGTCTGCAATCGTGGCCCCATACACCACGCGATCAAGACCGGCCCACAGCGCCGTGCTCATGCACATCGGGCACGGTTCGCAGGTGGTATAGAGCGTATAACCTGCCAGTGAAAGCTGCTTGAGGCGCCTGGTGGCCATGCGAATAGCTCGCACCTCGGCATGGGCGCTGGGATCCCATTGCTGCTTGACCGCATTGAGGGCGCGCAGCAGGAGTCGCCCGGATTTGGTGTGTACGATCGAAGCGCCGAAGGGCCTTGGATTCTCCGTCTCCATTGACCGCGCTCGTGAAAGCAGCAATCGCGGCCATCCGCTCAACATCGGCGGAGGATTGTGCCGCAGCCGGGCGTGGTTTCGGCTTGACGCCGCGTTGAGTCCTGGATTGAACTCCCATACTCGAACTTAGCATGGCAAACGAGGCGGCCGACGCCAAAAATATTCCGCAACGGCCCATGAATTTCACGCGACGCATGCGTTTCCCCGATGGGCATTTGTTCTCATACAATCTTCGTATGACCGGTCCCCTCGGCACCATCCGCGCCTTGCGCAGTGCGCTCGCCAACGGAATCACCCAGCCCACGCGCCTGGCCATCCAGGCTCTCGCCAATGCCAATCAGAATCCCGCGCACAACACCTATCTGTGGCAAAATCCGGAGTGGACGCATAGCGAGGCCGTGCGTGCGGAAGCGATGCCGGCCAGCGATGGCGGCGCATTTGGAGATGGCCGGGACATCCTCTGGGGACTGCCCATCTCCGTGAAGGATTGCTTTGACCTGGCCGGCGCCCCGACCACCTGCGGCGTCGAGTTCTATCGCGACTTGAACGGAATCGCCGAAGAAGATTCATGGCTGGTCGAGAAACTGCGCGCCGCCGGGGCGGTCATTACCGGCAAGACCCATCTGCATCCACTCGCCTATGGCATCACCGGCGAGAATCCTGAATTCGGCGACTGCCTGCAGCCGGGCAACGAGCGGGCGCTTACGGGCGGTTCGTCTTCGGGCGCGGCGGCCAGCGTGATGGAGGGCTCGGCAGTGGCGGCAATCGGCACCGATACCGGTGGCTCGATTCGCGTCCCGGCCGCTCTCTGCGGGCTGGCTGGATACCGGGCTTCGCTGGGCCGTGGCGATTGGCGCGGCGGCGCGCACCTCGCGCCATCCTTCGATACCATGGGGTGGCTCTTTCGCGATCTCGAAGAGGCGCCGCTGCTGGGGAATTTCCTGTCGCCGCACCAGTCCACATCCCTGCGCGCCTTCACCCGCTTCGCTGTGGTCGACGACAGCTTCCTCCATGACTGCGAGTCCGAAGTCGTCGCTGCCTATCGCGATACCATTCGGGAACTGGAAACGCTCGGCCTCCGCGCTTCGACTATCGGCGTCGACTGGTGGGGTGAGTCCTCCGAGATCTTCGCCCCGATCCAGGCGTGGGAGGCGGCGGGGATCCACCACGGCCACTTCCATCAGTTTGAAGAAGCAATCCGCGAACGCCTGGCCTGGGGCGAACGCATCACGCTCAATGAAATCGGCTCGCTGCGCCAACGCCACGCCGAGTTCCGCGCCCGCATGGACGACCTCTTCGCAGCCCATGAGCTCATCCTGCTTCCCGCCGCACCGGTCGCACAACTTGCCGCCGGAGCCGACCACAGCAACACCCGCAAGCGCCTGCTGCGTTACACAACTCCCTTCAGCCTGGCCGGCGTTCCCGCCGTCACCATCCCCTGCCGGGCCGGCGGCATGCAGTTAGCCGCGGCATTGGAATGCGACGAGACCCTGCTGCAGTTCGCGGCGCTGTTCGGCGCGCATCGAAAAGCCTCCGCATCGGCCGTAAACGCCTGATACCTTCAATTACCAGGCATTGGCTTACCCAGGCATTGACTTACCAAGGAATTGGCTATGAGATCAGCATCTCGACTCCGCGGACTCCTCTCTTTCTGCTTCATTGCCTGCGCCCTGGCCATGGCTCTCTTGCTCGCCGGATGCCACGGCAGCAAACCCTCGCATCAGCTCGACCTCACGCCGGTGAAGCTGCAACTGGACTGGTATCCTCAGCCCGAGCATGGCGGGTTTTTTACCGCGGAATTGTTGGGCTTCTACAAGGCCGAGGGGCTCGACGTGACCATCCTGCCCCTGCCGCAGTACGGAAGCATGGCGCAGCTGGTAGCGAGCGGCAAAGCCGATATCGGCCTTGGGTCAAGCGATCAGGTGCTCGAATGGAACTCCAATGGCCTCCCTATCGTCGCGGTCTCCGCTACCATGCAGCACGACCCGCAAGCCATCATGGTGCACAGGAATTCGCCCATTCATGACTTCAAGGATCTCGACGGACACACCATCGCCGCTCAAACCGGCGCGACCTGGCTCAAATACGTCACCAGCCGTTTCAACCTCCGCAACGTCCGCCAGATCCCGTCGACACTTTCAGTCGCCAACTTCCTCGCCGATCCAAACTATGTACAGCAGATCTTCATCACCAGCGAGCCGTTCTTCGCCAAACAGGCCGGCGCTGACGTCCGCACCCTGCTCATCAGCTCTTCGGGATACGACCCGTATCGCGTTCAATTCACCACCCGCGACTTCGCCGTCGATCACCCCGATGTCGTAGCCAAGTTCGTACGCGCCACCAATCGGGGCTGGCAGGAATATCTGCGTAATCCCGGCCCCACCAACGCGCATCTGCTCACCCTTAACCCCGCGCTTAACCCTGCCCAGGAGGCCTACACCGCTCAGGCGCTCCGCGACGGCGGCTTTGTCACCGGAGAAGACCCGAGCGGCGCCCAGATCGGCCACATGACCGCCGAGCGCTGGCAGACCGGCTATGACCAGCTCAAATCTCTTGGAATACTGCACAGCAGCTTCGATCTGAGCCAGGCCTATCTGCTCAAGTTCGCGCCCTGACTTCGACTTCGCCGCTACGCCTCAGGCCAGTCATTGGCCGTACGAATAAAACCCGCGGCCCGATTTGCGGCCCAGCCACCCCGCATCCACCATCTTCACCAGCAAGGGACAAGGCCGATACTTGGGATCTCCCAGGCCGTCGTGCAACACGCGAAGAATATCGACACACACGTCAAGGCCGATGAAATCAGCCAGCGTGAGCGGTCCCATCGGATGCGCCATCCCCAGCTTGAATACCTGGTCAACCGCCTCCGCTGTAGCGACACCTTCCATCACCGCGAAGGCAGCCTCGTTGATCAGCGGCATCAGCACGCGATTGGACACAAACCCCGGCGCATCGTTGACTTCCACCGGCGTTTTGCCCAGTTGCAGCGAAAGCGCCTTCACGACCGCATAGGTTTCGTCACTCGTGGCCAGTCCGCGAATCACCTCAACCAAAGACATCACCGGCACAGGGTTGAAGAAATGCATGCCGATCACCTGTGCGGGCCGGCGGGTCTGCGCGGCCAGCCTGGTGATTGAAATAGAAGACGTGTTGGTGGCCAGGATCGCATCCTGGCGGATGATTCGATCGAGCGCCCGAAAGATCTCGGCCTTCAATTCGAATCGCTCAGTGGCTGCTTCAATGGCAAAGTCCGCAACCGCCAGGGCTTCACGATCGGTCGTCGGCTCGATGCGTGCCAGAGCAGATGCAACGTCGCTCTCCGGCAGCTTCCCTTTCGCCGCTTCGCGTCCGAGATTGGTGCGGATTTGCCCGAGAGCCCGATCAAGGAACCCCCGTTCCACATCGCAAAGCAGAACCCGCATGCCTGAGCGCGCAAACACATGCGCAATGCCGGAACCCATGGTTCCCGCGCCCACCACACCCATCGTCTCAATCTCCGCCATTGCTCGCCCCTCATCGACCAAGACGGAGTCTAACAGCCGCCTGGCAAAAGCTTCGACTCAGGCCTGCATCTTCTCAGCCCGGCTTCTTGTTGTCCGCCTCGCCATAGATCACCTGGCCGTATTCGAGGATCGTCACCAGCCCCACGCCTCCGCAGATATTGCCCATCACCGCGGGAAAAAACCATTGCGGGTACGCGATCCATGGCGCATGGCCCGTGAGGATGGCAACAAACACCTCGCCCGACGTGGCAATGCAGTGGGCAAAGTTGCCCAGGCCGACAATGTATGTGAGCAGCCAGATAACCATGACGGAACCGGTGACCGAGTGGGATCCGGAGACCAGCCATGCGGCCAGCGCGATGATCCAACCTCCTATCACCCCGGACCAGAACACCGTCTTGGCCGGATGCGCAATGGCGCTGAGCCCGAGTTGGTTCAGCGCTTCGACAAACGCGGGATTGAGAGCCGTAGTCCGCGAAACCAGCAACGAAAACGCAAACGCGCCCGCAACGTTGGACGGCAGCACCACCGCCCACAGACGAAGTGTGTTCCAGAACTCGCGCTTCTCGGCCAGCACCAGGGCCACCGGATACAACGTGTTTTCAGTGAACAGTTGCGACCGCCCGATGATGACGATGATGAACCCCAGTGGGTAAAACATGCGCGAAATCATCTGCGCGCTCGGCGAGTTCCCCAGCAGCGAAACGGCGATGGCCGTGCCCATGGCGGAGAGACCCATAAATGCGCCTCCGCCAAAACCCGAAATGCCGAGCGATGTATTCGAACGCTTCAGCTCCTGCCGGGCGTTCTTGGCAACCTGCTCGAAGATTTCTCCTGCGGAGGGGCGCGAGAGATTTTTCTGCGACTGCTCAGCTGCTTCTGGTTTCGGACGGCTGGCTTCGCCACGTCTCCGGCGAAAGGGAGATCGAATCAAACGTTCCTCCTGGCTGGTCCGTTGGTTACAACCTCAATTAGACCATGTGCACAGATAGATGCAGAATCCATGGCGAAGAACGCGCTCAGCCTTGCTCCGACGGAACGGAATCCGCATTTGCCTCGTATGTTGTCGCACAAGCGTCAAAAAGCGCGCCTGAAGGAGGCCTTCATGTCCGAGAACGCACCGGGGTTCAACCCCGGGACGACACCGGCCCCTGCCGCTGGACCGCGGCCCGGAATTCCTCTGTGGATCGGCTTGTTGGTGATCGCCGGATCCCTGTTGACTGCGATGGGCGCCGTGGTTGCGCTGCTGCGGCCCTCGATGCTCGTTTCTCCTCAAGACACGATCAACGAAGCCGTGCGCATCTATGCGGGATACCTCGCGGCGCGGAATCTCGGGCTCGCTTCGATCACGCTGGCACTCTTCTTCGCGGGCGCCCAGCGGGCGCTTGGTCAATTGATGGTACTGGTCGGATTCATCCAGCTTCTCGATGTGTGCATGGACGTCGTTGAGGGCCGCTGGGTGATTGTGCCGGGAGTGCTTGTGTTCGGCGTGCTCTACCTGGTCGCGGCAGCTCGCCTTTCAGGCGCCCCCTTCTGGAAACGAAGCGCCTGGATATAAGAGCGGATGTGAGAACCGACCCTTGACGGATACTACAGTTCCCGCGCCCGTTCGATGGCGCGGATCACCGCTTGCGCCTTGTTCATCGACTCCTGGTATTCCAGTTCTGGAACCGAGTCGGCCACGATGCCCGCGCCGGCCTGGATATAGCCTTTTCCATCCTGTGTCAGCAGCGAACGGATGGCGATGCACGAGTCGAGGTTGCCGGAAAAGTCCGCGTAGAGCACGGCTCCGCCGTACGTCCCGCGCCGCGCCGGCTCCAGTTCCTCGATGATCTCCATGGCCCGGACCTTGGGAGCGCCGGAGAGCGTTCCGGCCGGGAAGCACGCCCGCAGCGCGTCGACTGCCGTCAATTCCTGCTTCAGCTTGCCTTCGATGGTGCTCACCAGGTGCATGACGTGGCGAGTAGCGCTCGACGAACATCAGCCGGTCCACCTTCACGCTGCCGTAGTCGCTGACCCGGCCCACGTCGTTGCGGCCCAGGTCGACCAGCATCACGTGCTCGGCGCGCTCTTTCTCGTCGTGAAGCATCTCCTCGGCCAGCACCTGGTCGGTCTTCTCATCCGCACCGCGCGGCCGTGTGCCGGCAATCGGGCGGTACTCGATGCGGCGCCCATGCACGCGTACCAGCAGTTCCGGCGACGACCCGGCCAGCTCAATCGCCGCCGCAGTTGCAGACTGTTTCTTTCCCTTTGCCGGCTTCTTCGCCTTCGCCGTCGCCCCCAGTGGACCGTCCGGCGCAAAGCGCAGAAAGTACATGTAGGGGCTGGGATTGACCGTTCGCAGCGCACGGTACACCTGGAATGTGTCCACGCCCGGTTCAATATCAAAGCGCTGCGAGATCACCGTCTGAAACACATCTCCCGCGGCGATGTACTCCTTGGTCCGCTCCACCGCGGCCAGGAAGTCGCGTTTGCGCGTGCGGTGCTCCACCTTGAGCTTGCCCGGCTTCTTCCGTTGCGCCAGCTTCGGCAGCGGCTGGGCCAGGCCCTTCTCCAGACGGGTGAGCCGCTTGAGAGCCTTGGCATACGCCTCATCCGGCGACTCCAGCGTTACATCCGCCGTGACCACCAGCCAGATCTCTTTGCGCACATGATCGAAGGCCAGCACTTCATCAAAGAACAGCAGGCACGCATCGGGAATACCCAGCTCGTCGACCGCCTGTTCCGGCAACCGCTCGATCTGCCGCACCGCATCATAGGCAAAGAACCCGACCGCGCCCGCGGTGAATGGCGGAAGACCCGCAAGCCGCGCCGGATTGTGCCCTCCCAGGGCTTCGCGCAGCACCGCAAAGACGTCCCCTTCGATGTTGGTGGTGCGTTTGCCTTCGGTGATCGCGATCTTGCGGCCGCGCGCCACAATGCGCTTGTAGGGTGCAAGCCCGATGAAGGTATAGCGACCGACCTGCTCTCCTCCCTCGACCGACTCCAGCAGAAAGCACTCCCGTTCCTGCCAGGCAGCGCGCAGAAACGCCGACACCGGCGTTTCAAGATCGGCGGTCAGGGTGCGGCAGACGGGAACAAGCGTGTGCGCTTTGGCAAGCGCCAGGAACTCCTTGCGGCTGGGTTGAATGAGACGGTCGGCGGGCTTCACAGCGTTCAGTGTAACTGCTCCGCTGACGCCGGACGTGGCCTGTGACTCCCCGGCTTCAAGAGACGAGAGGATCTAATTCCGGTTTCCGTCCTTCGGCCGTAGGAGCCGGACTCGCGTGAAAGGAACATTTTCCTCGATCGGTCGCGTGTTTTCCAGTGCAAACAAGCTCACTGTCTGCAGACTTTCGTCTCTATGGATAACTAAAAATATGTCTTTGCGGCCGGCGATCAGAACTCTTTCGGCTAAATAGGGAGGGCGTGTCATGGCGCCAAGGTAGTCCCGCTTTTCACCACCGGATGTGATGCCCGACACTCGAGGTGACAGCCGGGTTTCGCCGGCGTGCCCAGGGATGCCGTGATGCGCAGACACGCGTTCCTCGAAAGACCGTCACAGCTCCGTTCACGCCCTGACCGAAAGAGGCATCCAAATGACCTTAAAAGGGTAGTTACAAAGGTTCCCCGTTGCTTGACGATGCTATTCCCGAGGGCTAGACTCACTGGGGTTTGGGCTAATCGGGATATTGCCGGGAGCCCAAGCTGCCGGTCAATGCCGCACACGTCGAAGGCCGGACCGATCAACCCTCCGTGAAAACGGACCAAACCCTGCCGCGTCTATCAGTTGCCGGCGAAACGGTTCCCCGGTTTCGCCGCTTTGACCGGCAGGCAATCGAAATGGAGACAGTATGGCAGTGTTAACCCCAACCGTAACCCTGGATCGCGAGATCAATCCATGGGAAGCGCAAAGCGCTCGGTTTGAATTCGCAGCACGCAAGCTGAATCTGGACGAAAATCTCTGGAAGGTCCTCAGCTCTCCCTCGCGCGAGATCATCGTGCACTTTCCCGTAGTCATGGATGACGGCCATTTCCGGATGTTTACCGGCTTCCGTGTTCAACATTCGCAGGCCCGCGGCCCCGCCAAGGGCGGCATCCGCTATGCGCCCGAGGTGACGCTCGATGAAGTCCGCGCCCTCGCCAGCTGGATGACCTGGAAGTGCGCCGTCGTGAACATCCCCTTCGGAGGCGCCAAGGGCGGCGTCATCTGCGACCCTCACAAGATGAGCATCGGAGAACTGGAGCGCATGACGCGCCGCTATACCTCCGAGATCATCGACTTCATCGGGCCAGAAAAGGATGTTCCCGCTCCCGACGTCAACACCAATGAACAGACCATGGCCTGGATCATGGACACCTACTCCATGCACATGCGCCAGACCGTGACCAGCGTGGTCACCGGCAAGCCGCTCGCCATCGGCGGTTCGCGCGGCCGCCTCGAAGCGACCGGACGCGGCGTACTGGTGATGTGCGACGAGAGCCTGCGCTATCTCAAGATGCCCATCGACGGCTGCCGCGTCATTATTCAGGGATTCGGCAATGTCGGATCCAACGCCGCCCGCCTCATGATGGAGCACGGATACAAGATCGTCGGCATCGCCGAGAAGGACGGAGGCCTGCTCAATCCCAACGGCATCGACATCCACCAGCTCAACGAATTCAAATATCGCAATGGAACGATACTCGGATTCCGCGGCGCCGAAGCCATGCCCAGCGACGAACTGATCGTCTCCGACTGCGATATCCTCATCCCCGCGGCCACTGAGAACGTCATCACCAGCCGCAATGCAGACAAGATCAAGGCACGCATCGTTGTGGAAGGCGCCAACGGCCCCACCACCGCCGTAGCCGATGAGATCCTCGCCGATAAGCGGATATTCATCGTGCCCGACATCCTGGCCAACGCCGGCGGCGTTACCGCCAGCTACTTTGAATGGGTGCAGGACCGCCAGGGCTACTTCTGGAAGGAAGCCATCGTCAACGAGCAGCTCGAGACCATCCTGCGGGACAGCTTCGACGACGTGGTGCGCTATGCCGAAGCCCACAACGTCAACAACCGCATCGCCGCATACATGCTGGCCATCGATCGCGTGGCATTCACCATCCGGCAGCGCGGCATCTATGCCTGATCCGCAAGCACAATAAAAAAGGGGCCACCCTCGCCGGCGGCCCATTTTTTATTTCGCCGGTTCGCGGTTTATGGCTGCGCCGCGCAGGCGTGATACGTGTTCGAATATTCGGTCTGCACCTCATAGTTCTTCGTTCCGATTTTGAAGGTCGGATCCGGAGCGTCGCCCGACGCGTTGCTGGAAAGCTGGCACTCGTCACCGATCTCGTACCCGCCCAAGTCCAGCGAATCGCGATTCAGGTAGCCGGTGCCCGACTCGGGATCGGTGATGGCTTCGAATGTCTCGTGGGAGAGGACCGAGTTGGTTGAATCCGCCAACTGCCCATTGGGGCTCGGCGTCGCCACCGCGCATCCGGTCACGTCCTGGTACGGCTCAACCGTGAACAGCACGGTGCCGATATCCGTAAAATTTACCGAGCTGTGATACGCGCAAAAGGCAAAGGTCGCGGCGTTGTCAGGAGAATAGCAGCCACCCGAAATATCGAAGCAGGTGTCCACACCCTTGGGAAGGAACACGTGATACAGGTGACCGGTCCCATGGCCGTACTTCACCGCCGCGGCGTGCGCGATCGCCCAGATTTCATGCTCATAAAGGACGTTGCCATAGTAAGGGTAACTGACTCCCAGGTTTCCACCCACTGGATACCGATTAGCCGCGGTCGATCCCGTGTACTGATCGAGAAGATGAACAAAGGTGCTCACCTCCAGGTCCTTCAGAAAGCCTTCCGGGTTGCCCCAGTTCGCGGCGATCGTACCACTGTAATCCACGTATACGGCGTGGTGGGTGGTGGTGGTCACCGTCGGTCCCGTTCCCTTCTTCAGGTCGGCAGGATAGTAATACGGGCTTGCCAACGCCGCATTCACGGCCTTCACTGGAATTGTGTTGCCGAGTTCCGCGAGACGTTTTGCATTTTCTGCATGCAGGGTCGCGACTCTCTCCGTGGCCCCGTCAACGTGGGCCGCCATGGCGTGAAACAAGGCCGTTTTGACGTTTGCGGCCGCGGTGATATCGCGCTGGGATACAGTCACGTGCTCGCGGACCTTGGTGTCCTCAGTCTGTTCCGCACGCGCAATCGGGGAAAGGCACACAGTGAGAAGGCATGCGGCGGCCACACCCGTGACGCCCAGCCTCGTACTGCTGAAGTAAGTCATAGCTTTTGATCTCCTCGTTTTAATGCGGGTTGGCGGCAATGAGAATTTGAGTCTCAAGTTGCCAGTCCGTTTTTTGGGATGGGAGCGGGCCCGGCGAGAGCAAAAGGACAAGGCGCCTCGGGTCGTTGTCTCGAATCCCGCCGAGACATTCCTCCGCCGAGCCTTCTGCGGTGCAACGCATCTTTCACTATGAAGCGGACTAGAGACGACTATCTTTGTCACGGATCAAGTAACCGGGCGGGACGCTCGATCGCCATGCCTCTCAGGCGTAATCGCACACCACTACGGTGAGGTCATCGTCCTGCGAGCCCGCCCATTGCTTCACCGCCGCAAGAATACGGTCCGCAGCTTCGGCCGGTGCCAGCAACCCCGTCTCCCGCAATGAGTCCATCAGCGACGACTCGCCGAACATGGCTCCCGACCTGCTGCGCGCTTCGATCAGGCCGTCTGTATACAGCAGCAGGCGATCACCCGGCACGAGCGGCAGCGCAATCTCGGTATAGGTAATCGAATCCACCGCCGCCAGCAGGAGACCGTTCTCGACAATCTCCATCACCATACCGTCGCGTAGCCGCAGCATCGACGGATGTCCCGCCGCCGCGTAGCGCAGTTCCCTGCTCTCCGCATCGAGGTGCACATACGCGGCCGTCACATACTGGCCCTGTGTGTTTCCGCACAGCGCGCGATTCATCGCCGTCAGCACCTGGCCCGGATGCGCCGCATCCTCCCGCTGCGCGATCGCCGCCATCTTCACCATGGATGCAATCAGCGCCGCCGGCACGCCGTGTCCCGACACATCGGCAATCAACAAACCGACATGGCTGGTGCCCGCGGTCAGCACATCGTAGAGATCCCCCGCAACCGCGTTCATGGGCACATACCGTGCCGCGATCCGAAACGACGGGCTGTCCGGAAAGGCCGTCGGCAGCAAAGACAGCTGGATTCGCCGCGCCAGATCCAGTTCCTGGTGAATCTCGTTCAGATCCTGGTCCCGCTGCAACGTTCGGCGCGCCGCCACATACCCCAGGCAGCCCAGAAAGACAGCGAAACCGTAAGGCTCGATGTCCGGATACCGCCAGAGGTAGCCGGCCACGTTATCCCACAGCGCGAGAACGACAAAGCACATCAGCCCCCAGCGCATCACCACAAAATCCCGGTTGACCGCGCCCTGCATAAACGTTCGCAACAGCACCCAGCCAAGGGCGGCGATTACCACAACATTGTTGATCGAATGCAGAATCGGCTGTCGACCGACGATGAAGACGGCCAGAGCCAGCGCCGCGAAAGTAGCCGTGAGAATGGCCGTGAACAGCCTTCCCCGCCGCGGAAGAAGGCCTGCGGACTGAAAGAAAAGAAATGCCGGAACCGGGGTGAGGAAGTTTACCGCCCAGCGGATGCGTGCGAAAAACTCATTGCCCGCCAGCGTAATGCTCAGCAGGCCCGAATCCAGCCATAACCTCTGCCCATAGAGGAACGCGAAGATCGCCAGCCAGATCAGCAAGGCATCGAATCTGCGCCGCAGCAGGGAGAGCGCGGCGCACAGAAGCGCGATCGTCGTGAAGGCTGCACCCAGAAACAGGAATGGCTCGTCGCGATGAAAGGTGCGCAGAACCGCGCCTGCAGTTAACGGATTATCGATCATGCACATCGCAACTGGATGGTAAAGCATCCCCGTCCGCTTTATGGAATGCCTAAGGCCACCTCAACACGCCGGAAGTCCATTCCTCTTGTAAAACCTCATCTGTCGAGCCTCTCCTCATCCAGAATGAAGGCTGAACGATTAATCGACCCAAGACGATGAGTTCCGATCGGAAAATCCGTATTGCATCGATCCGATTCGTTAATCTTATGCAGTACCCATGGACTGGCAGGCGCTCGCTCTCACTCTTCGACTTGCAACCGTCACCACCGCCATCCTGCTGGCCATCGCCATCCCGCTGGCCGCGCTGCTGGTGCTCGGCCGAGGCCGATGGCTTGCCGTGCTCGAGGCGCTGGCCGCGTTGCCGCTCGTGCTGCCACCAACCGTCCTCGGCTTCTTCCTGCTCGTTCTGCTCGGTCCCCACACGGGCTTCGGACGCGCCATCATTGCCTTGCTCGGTCATCCGCTCGCCTTCTCCTTCTCAGGACTGGTCGTCGGCTCCGTCATCTACAGCCTGCCCTTTGCCGTGCAGCCCATCGTCGCCGGCTTTGCCGCGGTACCCACTTCCCTGGTCGACGCCGCGCGCCTTCTCGGTGCAGGGCCAGGCCGCCTGGTGTATTCGTTGCTGATTCCCCTCACCCGCCGCTCCATCGTCACCGCCGTCATCCTCAGCTTCCTGCACACGGTCGGCGAATTCGGCGTGGTCCTGATGCTGGGCGGCGATATCCCCGGCGCCACCCGCACCCTGTCCATCGTCCTCTATAACCAGGTGGAGAACTTCGACTATGCCGCGGCCGATCGGACCGCCGCCATCCTGCTGATCCTCAGCGTTGCCGCGCTCGCCGCCATCTATGCGGGTGGATACTCCGCGCGGACGCCGCCATGCTTGAAGTGGCCCTGGACAGCCAGCGCGGCAGCTTCCGCCTTCAGGTCGAGTGCCAGGTCGCTTCCCCCTGGACCGTCATCTTCGGCCCCTCCGGCTCCGGCAAGAGCACGCTGCTTCGCCTGCTCGCCGGTCTTGACCGCCCCGATGCGCGTTCCGGCCGCGCCCGCGTGGTTCTCGACGACACGGTTCTCGGTGACTCCGCCGCCGGCATCTGGCTCCGGCCCGGACACCGCCAGACCGCTTTGGTCGCTCAACAGCCGGCGCTCTTCCCGCACCTGAGCGTAACCGCCAATGTCGCCTACGGCCTCGCCGATCTCGACCGCCGCAGCCGCTCCGAGCGAGTCGAAGAGATGCTTACACTCGTCGAAGCCGGCCATCTGGAATCCCGAAGAATCCAGCACCTCTCCGGCGGCGAAGCCCAGCGCGTCGCCCTCGCGCGCGCCCTCGCGCGCCGACCCCGCCTCTTGCTCCTCGATGAGCCCTTCTCCGCCCTCGACGGCACCGCCTCCGACGCCCTGCTTGCCCGCCTCCAGCAATGGCTCCCGGCTCACGGCGTGCAGACCATTATGGCCACCCACGATGCTGCGGATGCTTTCTCGATCCATGCCGAGGTCCTGCTGCTGCGGGAAGGCCGACTCGCCGCGCAAGGCCCTGCCGCCGACGTTCTCGCCACGGAGCGCGAACGCCTGCTCCAGCGCATTCAGCCCTGAAAACCGAGCAGCACCGGCTCCCTTTCCAGCTCAATTCCAAATCGAAGCCTCGACCGCCGACCGAATCTCCTCCGCCAGCGCAAGCACTTCGCCCGCCGTGGCGCCGCCGCGATTGATCAGCGCCAGCGTGTGCCGCGAGGAAACTCCCGCCCGCACCCCGGATCAACCCCTTGCCAAATCCAGCCTGCTCGATCAGCCACGCGGCGGGAATCTTCACCTTGCCCTGACTCTCGTCTCCCCAACCCGCAGGAAAGCGCGGCGGCTCCTTGCCGCTCGCCTCCGCGACTCTTGCCGCCAACTCTTCGCTTACCACCGGATTCTTGAAGAAGCTCCCCGCGCTGCGGCAATCGGGATCACCCGTCCACCAGCAGCATGCCCTTGCTCTGCCTGATCCGCCGCACCGCCGCCGCCACTTCCACCAGTCCCGGCGCAGGACGGCCGGCGAATTCCCTCTGCAGTTCTGCATAACGCAGTTTCGGCGCACCACCCCGTGTCAGCCGATAGTCCACCCGCGTCACCACGTAACGGCCCTCGTCGGTCGAGTTGAAGCGGCTTCGCCGATAGCTGAACCCGCACTCGTCGCCCGCGAACTCAACAAACGCATGCGCCTGCAGGTCAAAGCACCGCACCCGCTCAATCACCGAAGACACTTCCTGCCCGTAGGCGCCCACGTTCTGCACCGGCGTCCCGCCTACCGTCCCCGGAATCCCCGCCAGGCACTCCACCCCCGCAGAACCAGCCTCCGTAGCTCGCCCAACAAACCGGTCCCAGTCTTCCCCGGCCGCCACGCGATACGCCACAGCCCCGGCTCGCGACTCGACCCGCCAGCGTTCAACACCCGCGCAACGCCACGTGCAGCACCAACCCGTCGAATCCATCATCCGAGACCAGCAGATTGCTTCCTCCGCCGAGCACAAAGATGTCCGCCCCGCGTTCCCGCGCCCATAGCCGCCGCCGCAAGCCACATCCTCTTCCGAGGCAGCCTCGACAAACCACCGCGCCGGTCCCCCGATGCCGAAGGTCGTGAACGGCGCAAGCTGCTTGTTTTCTTCAATGAACATCTCTTCAAGGCTATATCACCCGATTTGCCGTAAAATGATTGCAGGCATGTAAACCTGCCGGAGGCAAAATGTACCCAGAATTGATGGTGATCCCGATGCGCGAGGAACTGGTCCGCGCCGGAATCGAGGAAACCCGTACCGCCGAGGAAGTGGACGCAGCTCTGGCTCAACCCGGCACCACCCTGCTGGTGGTCAACTCCATCTGCGGCTGCGCAGCCGGCAAGATGCGTCCCGGCGTTCGCCTGGCGCTGGCCAACTCCGCCAACGCGCCCGACCACAAGATCACGGTCTTCGCCGGCCAGGATCGCGAAGCCACCGAGCGCGCCCGCAGCTACTTTGAGGGCAATCCGCCCACCTCGCCGGCCATCGCCATCCTCCGCGACGGCAAGCTCGTCTACCTGATGCAGCGCTACATCATCGAGCAGGCCACCGCACAGCAGATCGCCGGCGAACTCATCCGCGCCTTCGACGAGTTCTGCGCCAAGACCACTGCTTAAACTTTTCGGATCGGCCCCGGATAGCGCGCAACCACCGGGTCCGCCGTCAGCAAAGTGATCCCTTCGACCATTGCCTGAGCAATCAGTATTCGGTCGAAGGGATCTTTGTGTAGTGTGCGGCAAGCCTGGCGATCGGAGAGTGCGTGCGTACCCGTGATGGGCAGTTCGACGTATCCGTTTTCTATCAGGCCTTCCCGGAGTTCGATGGGGGAGATGTCAAACTGATCGGGAACCTCTGGCGTATTTGATTCGCGATTTCCCATAGACTCGCGACACTGAAGAGCAACTCATTGTCCGGGTCACCGAGTCAGCTTCAATGCTGCCGCAGACAAACGCGGGGATCTCTGTCGCCATCCATAGGAGCAGATGCGTGTCCAGCAGAAGCTTCATGGCTTTCCACTGAACATCCGTTCAATCTCATCGGCAAACATCGTGTCGAAGTCGTCTGGAACCTTAATCTTCCCCTCCATAAAGCCGATCCGTCGCTTCGGCTTGGCAGGCTCCTCTTCGATCGGCACCACCTTCACCTTCGGCTTCCCGGCCTTGGCGATTACAAACGATTCGCCCTTCTCGGCCTCGTCGACCAACCGCGAAAGGTGGGTCTTGGCTTCGTGGATGTTGAATGTACGCAACCTCGTAGTCTCCCACTAAACTAAGTCTACTTAGTTTAGTTCATAGATCCGCATCATGCAAAAGGTGCCGTTGAATAAGATGGCCTCCGTATTGGAGGCCATCTTGGGTGAGAGTTTGGACAACGTTCAATCCCCTTCCACCGCCACCGGCAGCGCCTGCACCTTGCTGTGCCTGATGGAGTAGGTGAAGTAAATCACCAGCCCGATCAGCAGCCATACGACCATCACGATCCACGTAATCAGCTGCAGGCGCGTCATGAGGTAGACGGCCGAAAGGATGCCCAGGATCGGCACCAGCGGCACCAGCGGCGTCTTGAACGGCCGCTTCATGTCGGGATGCCGCACCCGCAACACCCATACGCCCGCACACACGATGGTGAACGCCAGCAGTGTGCCGATATTGACCAGTTCCGAGAGCACGTCGATGTTGAAGAACGCCGGCATGATGGCCGCGAACGCGCCGAAAATGATGGTCGTAATCCACGGCGTGCGGAACCTGGGATGCATGGCCGACGCCCACTTGGGCAGCAGTCCGTCCTTCGACATGGAGTAGAAGACGCGGGTCTGGCCCAGCAGCATGACCAGCATCACCGTGGCCAGGCCGAAGACCGCGCCAATCTTGACCAGCAGCGATCCCCAGCCGACGCCGGTCGCATCAATGGCCAGCGCCACCGGAGCCGACACGTTCAAGGTCTTGTAGCTCACCAGCCCGGTGAGCACCAGCGAAACCAGGATGTAGAGGATGGTGCAGACCACCAGCGAGCCGAGAATCCCGATGGGCATGTCGCGCTGCGGATTCTTCGCTTCCTGAGCAGCCGTCGATACCGCGTCAAACCCGATATAGGCAAAGAAGATCGATGCCGCCGCCGTGGGGATTCCCACCACCCCGAAGTTGCCCTTGCCCGTCGGGCGGCGGAATGAACGGATGCCAGTTCGCGCTGGCGATGGCCGGGTGCTTGAAAAGGAAGTAGCCGCCCACGACCAGGAAGACGCCGACGATCCCCACCTTGATAATCACGACCGCCGAGTTGAAATTCGCCGACTCCTTGATGCCGATCACGAGAATCGTCGTGATCACCATGACGATCGCCACCGCAATCAGGTTAACGATTCCCGTCACATGCGGCAGGCCATCCGGGCTCACCCCTGGCGGCAGCGACATCAGCTGCATCCACTGCTCGTGGTAGAACACCAGCACAGTACCCGTGGTCGCGGTCAGCTGCGGCGGCAGGTAAATGTGAAACTGCTGCAGCAGGCTGTTGAAGTACCCCGCCCAGCCCGAAGCCACGGTGGACGCGCCAAAGGCGTATTCCAGGCACAGGTCCCAGCCGATGATCCAGGCGACCAGTTCGCCCAGGGTGGCGTAGCCGTAGGTGTAAGCCGACCCCGCGATCGGAATGATCGAAGCAAACTCCGCGTAACACAGTCCCGCAAAGGCGCAGGTCAGACCCGCCAGCACAAAGCTCAGCGCGACCGCCGGACCCGCGCGCAAGGCCGCAGCCTGTCCCGTCAGCGTGAAGATTCCCGCGCCAATCACTGCGCCAATACCCAGCGTGATGAGGTTCAACGCGCTCAGCGAGCGCTTGAGCGTATGCTCGCCCGTTTCTCGCGCTTCCTCCGACAGCATCGACATGGGTTTGATTCGTAGCAGTCTGGACATGGGTGAGGGACATCCTCCGCAGCGGTTGCAAAGCAGGTTGAGTTTTCCTTACGCCTGGGCCGAAGGCCGTCGCGACCAAAGAAAATAAACGGGAATGCCGAGCAGGACCAGCACAAGGCCCGGCCATGTGTACTGGGGCTTGTATCGCAATAATACGACACAAATCCACGCCGCCATGACGATATAAAGCGCGGGCAGCACCGGATAGCCCAGCGCCCGATAGGGCCGCGGCGCCCCCGGCCACTTGAAGCGCAGCACAAACAGCCCCACGATGGTCAGGATGTAAAACACCAGCACCGCGAAGATGATGTAGTCCAGCAATTGCCTGTACGACCCCGACACGCACAGCACCGCGGTCCAGCATGCCTGGATCAGCAAGCCCGCAACCGGCGTATGGTACTTCGCGATTCAGCTTTCCCACCGACTTGAAGAACAGCCCGTCGCGGCTCATCGCGTAGTAGACGCGCGCCCCGGCCAGGGTCAGCCCGTTGGCGCATCCGAACGTCGATATCAGGATCGCCGCGGCCATCAGCTTCGCTCCGCCGGAGTGGAAGATCTCGTCCAGCGCCGCCGTGCCCACGCGATCTTCCGCCGCATGCTGCACGCCCCGCGCCAGCGCCGTCGCGCCGTTGGGATCGCCGTGCATCGGCAGCACCAGCATGTACGCCAGCGACGCCAGGAAGTAGACCGTCAGCACAAACCCGGTCCCCAGCACCAGCGAGAGCGGAATGTTCCGCCGCGGATTCTTCACCTCGCCCGCGGTGAACGTGATGTTGTTCCACGCGTCGGCCGAGAACAGCGACCCCACCTGCACCACCGCCAGCACCACCAGCAGGTTCACCATCACGATGGGGCCGCCCACGCCCACCTGCACCGGATGCAGCGAGTGCCAGCCGGCGTTCTCCCAGAACCGGCTCCAGTTGGCGCCGAAGTTCGCCTCCCATGCCGTAGCATTCCGCCCGATGGTAAACGCCAGCACGACCAGCGCCGCCAGCGAAATCGCCTTCGCCGAAGTGAACACGTTCTGAATCATCGAACCCAGCTTGACGCCGAAGATGTTCACGAACGCCAGCAGAAACACGATCACGATGCCGGTCAGATTGGCGGTGTTGACGCCGATCTCCATGTTGCCCAGCACCATCGGGCCAACCTGGAACTGCCGGCACGTGCGCGATATGCCACAGCCAGTGAGTCGTCGAGATGGTCGGAAAGAATACCCCCAGAAACTTGCCGAACGCCGACGCAGACCGCGGCGATCGTTCCCGTCTGGATCACCAGGAACAGCGTCCAGCCGTACAGAAATCCCCACAGGGGCCCCAGCGACTCGCGCAGGTAGACGTACTGCCCCCCGGCCTTCGGCATCATCGCCGCCAGTTCGCCATAGCTTAGAGCCGCGATGATGGTCAGGACCGCCGTCACCACCCATGCGCCCAGGTAGAGCGCCGGCGAATTGGTCACGCGCGCGATATCCGCGTCTACGAGGAAGATGCCCGACCCGATCATCGACCCGATCACCAGCGCGGTCGAACTGAACAAACCGAGCGTCTGCACCAGCCGGGGTCCGTTGGCTTGAGTTGTCGTCGATGGTGCGGCGGCCTCGGTGCGGGAACTAAAGTCTTGGGTCGTCACTTGGAAAGTTTTTACCTGATTTTCGCGCCGATGTCTTTAGTTTTCTTTCGAGCCCGTGCCGTCGCGGTGTATTCCCGGTGTCTTCGCAACGCTGCCGATCATCCCAGTTGCTCCATCCAGAGCTGAAACTCCGCCGCCGGATCACTGCTCTTGAACAGCGCGGCCGCCACTGCCAGAGAGCTTGCGCCGGCCCCTAGAACCAGCGCTGCAGTCTCAAGGGTGATGCCAGCCGCGGCCACGAGAACCGCGTTCGGACCAGCCTGCGCGCGCAGCTTCCGCACGCCTTCGATCCCGATCGGAGCCGTGGTCGTTTGCTTGGTCGTGGTCGCAAACACCGGGCCGATGGCAAAATAATCCGCCGGCTCGGTCAGAATCCCTGGAAGCAGCGCGGCGCTGCCTCCAAATGTGCCGACGATGCGATCCGGCCCCACGATCGCCCTGGCCTCCGAGACAGCCACATCCCCCGCATCCACGTGCACGCCATCAAACCCTGATTCGACAACCAGATCGGCCCGGTCATCGAGAATCAGCTTCACCTGCCCCGCCGGCATCGCCGCTCGCAAGGCTTGAGCATCCGCCAGCAACTCACCTTCGTTGCCGGTCTTGTTCCGATATTCGAGCAGCGTTACGCCCGCATCCGCCAGCGAACCGCCCAGTTGTTGCAAAAACGCCGCGCGTCCTGCATTGGGAATGAACGAAGAATCAAGGATGGGATAGATCTTCGGAAACGGACCATACATGGGGTCAGCTTACAGCCTCCCACCCCGTTTCCCCTGTGACGCTTTGCCGCACGCCGAGGAACGGATGGCCGTTCCGGGCGCGCGGACCGGGGTCCGGACCGTGAGCCCGGACCCCTGATCCCTAATCCCTGATCCCTGTACTTCGCTCACATCTCGTCTGCGGAAGGCCCATACATCCCCGGAATCTTCTGCCCCAGCAGGCGCAGATAGACACCCAGTTGCGCGCGATGATGAATCAGGTGATCGACCACCCATTGCCGCCAGACACGGTACTTGGTATCGTCAATCCAGGTCTGGTCGCCGGCGACGAACTTCCAGTTTGTGTCCCACTTTTCGAGCGGGAATTTCTCCAGTTCGGCCTTGGCCTGAGCCACCTGCTTCTCAAAACGCTCCAGCAGCGCCGCCTTCGACGCGGCTTCCGGTGCGTTCATCGACGGGTCCCAGCTGAGTCTGTCGGTGGTGAGCGTGTGCACAGCCCAATCGCCATTCGTGTCTGAGACGTGCGATGCCAGCCTGCCCAGCGTCATTGATTTTTCGTGTGGCTTCCAGGCGAAATCCGCGCCATCGGGAATCGCTTCAAAAAGCTTGCGCGTGCTTGCGGTTTCGCGGTCGTATTCAGAAATCAGCTCTTTTTGGATGTCCATTCATGCAACCTCCCTGTTGCGCAGCAAGCATAACGCAAATCAGTGCAAAAAGACGAAGAAAAAGCGAAGAAATGTTTTACCCTGCCTCCGCTCCCCTGCTATTTCGTGAGCGGCAGCGCGAACGCCACGTACTCTCCGCCCACTGGAGACTTCGGATCGCGGCCCCCGCTGCATGCAATGACCACGTATTGCCGCCCGTCGATCATGTAGGTTGAAGGCGTCGCCACTCCCGCAAACGGCAGCTCGGTCTCCCACAACAGCTTTCCACTCTTCGTGTCGAAGGCGCGAAAGCGCCGGTCATACACCGTCGCCCCAATGAAAAGGACGCCACCCGCCGTCACCACCGGACCGCCATAGTTCTCTGATCCGGTGTCCTTCATGCCCTTTGCCGCCAGGGCCGGATACTCGCCCAGTGGCACCTTCCAAAGATACTTCCCTGTCTTCAGGTCGATGGCGTTCAGGGTTCCCCACGGCGGCACAAACGCGGGATAGCCCTCCGGATCGAGGAACTTCCGGTAGCCGGTAAAGATATAGGGCCCCGCCTGATCCGCCGGCCCGGCACAGGCAATGCCGGCTTTCCAGTCACGCCGAGATAGCGCAGCAGCGCCTCCAGGTCCGGTCCCTGGATGAAGGGCTGCGGCGGCATGCGGCCCTTGCCCGCGTGGATCAGGTCAGTGGTCTGCGCCTGCCGACAATCGGCCGCCCAGCCCGATCAGCATCGGAAATGACGGAGGATTCCCCTCCAGATGGTCACCGTGGCAGATCGCGCAGCGCTTCTCGTAAACCGCTGCACCTCGGGGATCAGCGGCCGCCATCGGCGTGGCCGCTGCCGCTGAATCTGACGCCATTTCCTTCTTATCACCCGCTTCGCGGCCCGCATTGCCGCCGTGCAGGTATTCCAGCAAGGCGGTCATGGTTGCGCCGTCCACGTTGGGAAACGATGGCATTCTTCCCGTTCCCTGGTGGATGGTCTGCACAATCTTGTCGTCTGTCAGCTTCTTCGTGATCCCGATCAGCGATGGAAACGCCGGCGGCGAACCGGCCCAGTCCACGCCATGACAGACCGCGCACTGTTCGCGATAAGCCCGCGCACCTGGGCTTCCGCCCTGCGCATTCGGCGCAAGTCCCCCAAACCAGGCCATTTCGTTGGCATTCACATACAGAATGTCCGGCCACCGGGTCGATCGCCGGGCCGCCCCACTCCCCGCCGCCATCAAAGCCCGGAAACACCACCGTCTGCTTTCCCACGGCGAAGGGCAGAAACTGCCCGTCGCTGCGCACCTCGCGGAATGTCTTCACTGCCCACTCGTGCGCCTCCGGCGTCCGCGTCGTGAGCATGTCTTCGGTAAGCCGCTGGCGCGCGAAGGGCTCGGGTGCATCCGGTTTTGGCTGCGTCTTGGACGCCACTTCGCCCGGCACGGTGCTGGCCGGATAGGGCTGCTCGTGAATCGGAAACAGGGGCTCGCCCGTGACGCGGTTGAACAGGTAGAGATACCCCTGCTTGGTCGTCTGCGCCAGCGCCTCGATGGTCTTGCCGTCGCGCTTTACGGTGAACAAAGCCGGAGGCGACGGAAAATCCCGGTCCCAGATGTCGTGGTGCACGCCCTGAAAATCCCAGATGCGCTTGCCCGTATTCGCGTCGAGCGCAAGGAGCGTGTCCGCATACAGATCATTTCCCACGCGATCGCCGCCGTAGAAGTCCATCACTGCCGAGCCGGTCGGCGCGTACACGATGCCGCGCTCTGCATCGAGCGCCATGCCGGCCCAGTTGTTGGCCGCCCCGGCTGTCTTCCACGCGCCTGGAGGCCAGGTCTCGTATCCCGGCTCGCCGGGTCGCGGAATGGTGTGAAAAACCCACCGCAGCTGGCCAGTCCGCACATCGAAGGCGCGAATGTCCCCGGGAGGCGCGGGGTGTGTCTCCGGTTCACGGCCGCCCACGATGATCATGTCCTTATAGATAATGCCGGGGGTGGTCATGGCGATCGACTGCTTTTCGTAGTCGCCGTCTCTCTCCAGCCCCTTGCGCAGATCCACCCGCCCGTTCTCTCCAAAGCCCGGCACCGGCTTGCCGGTCACCGCATCGAGGCAATAGAGGAAGTTCATGACCCCGACAAAGATGCGATCGTCCGCTCCGTCGGTCCAGTGAGTCATCCCGCGCGCCGGTTGTGTCCCGTTCACGCCCGAATCGAACTTCCACTTCAGCTTGCCCGTCGCCGCATCGAGCGCCACCACCTTCTGGGTGGGGGTGTAGGCATACAGTGTGCGGCCCACGATCAGTGGATTGTCCTGGATTCCACCCTTTTCGCCGGTATCGAAAGTCCACGCAATCTGCAGCCGCTCGACGTTCCTGCGATTGATCTGCGTCAGCCGTGAGTAGTGGTCGCCATCCTGGCCGCCGTTGTAGACCGGCCAGTCGACTGTCTGCGCCAGCGCGAGTGTTCCTCTCACTGCCACTGGCAGCAGGGAGATCAGGATGAAGAGCCGGACGCAGGATTGAGCCAAACTCCGCTTCAACATGAAAGAGCAGAGCCCCCTTGGGACAATGAAAGAACTCAGCGATTCTTACATGTGCATGCGGAGTTCGGGAAGCAAGGCCCGTGGTAAGGACCTCTTCCGGCCAAAGCGGATTCGCAGCCCGTTATCCCATCGGCCCCCGCCGGGGCGACGCAAAACAACGAACCTCTTCGCGCGCGTAATCCGGCATCGAAGTACCAGAGGAGACGTCATGCCTGAACAGCCACCGGACCCGCTTCACTACGAAATGAAGATTCCCCCTGACCGGAAAGAGACAAGCAACGCACCCCAGTCCGGCCAGCCGGCGCAGAGTGATAGCGCGCCGATAACGAATTCCGCGAAGATGGATAACGTGGCGCGTGGCGATGACAAGACGCAGAACGGATCAACCGACAGCTAGCGCTTTTTGACCGGCCTGGTACGCAGGTCCCGGCTCCCGGTTTACTCGTCGCGCAGCGCGATGATGGGATCAATATGCGCGGCGCGGCGAGCCGGCAGCCAGCTCGCCAGCAACGCGACACCTGTGATGACCGCGGCAATCGATGCAAAGATGATCGGGTCATCCGGCCGCACTTCGTAAAGCAGATTCGCGACCCCATGAGCCAGCGCAAAGGCCAGTACCAGTCCCGTCACGACGCCGATTCCAGTAAGCCATCCGGCCCGGCCCAGGATCATGCCCAGAACGTCTTCCCGCTGCGCCCCCATTGCCAGCCTGACTCCGATCTCGCGGGTGCGCTCGCCAACCAGGTTCGCCATCACGCCGAAGATGCCGATAGCCGCCAGCAGCAGTGCGATCAGCGCGTCCAACCCAAGCATCCCCGCCACGTAGAACATCCCGGTCAGCTTCTCGTGCATGAACTGCGCATACGTCTGCATCGCGTCCAGAGGCTGCAGCGGGTCAAGATCCGCAAGCGATTTCCGGACCGCCTGCGCCACGCTCAGGGGCTCTCCCCTGGTGGTCACCGCATAGGTCATGCCATCGGGAGGCAACTGGGCCGCGTTCATGTAGACCTCGGCTGGACGTGATCTCTGGTAGAGCGAGTAGTCTGTCTCGCCGACCACACCCACGATCGTCAGCCACGGGGTCTGTTCATTGCCTTCAGCCCCCATGCGAATCCGGTGTCCGAGCGGGCTTTCGTTCGGGAAGTAGCGGTTGCCGAATTCCCGGCTCACGACAGCCACGGGCCGCGACCGAAGATCGTCTCCCTGGTTAAAGAGGCGCCCTGCCAGCATGGGGATATGAAACGCACCAAAGAAGCCCGCGCTCACCGGCAGGCGCAACGCGGTCAGCGAACTTCCCTTCCGCATCGGCCGGTTCTCAATCTGGCATTCGTCCAGCCAGCCCCAGTCGCTGTAGGGCAAAGCACTGGTGACTTCTGCGTCTTCCACTCCCGGCAGCCCGCGCAGCCTTTCCAGGCTCTGGCTGTACCACGCAGCCATCTTCTGTGGAGAGTCGTACCGGTTCGCCGGCAGGTGAACATTGAACGTGAGCTTCTGCGCGGGCTGGTACCGGTCGGCGAGGTGCAGCATCCCCCACATGCCTTTGCACATCAGGGTCGCGCCAATCACCAGTGCGACGGCCAGCGAGATCTGCGCGGTGGCCAGGAAGTTGCGCAACTTGCGGCTTCGGCCCGAGCCGGTCAGCGAGCGCGAACCCAGCTTGAGCTGATCCACCAGGTTGATGCGCAACGCCTCGAGCGCGGGCGCAAACCCCGAGACGACGCCGGCCAGAATCGCCAGCGACAAGGTAAACACCAGCGCGCGGCCGTTCAGCGAGATATTCGACCAGCCCGACATGTAGCGGGCTACACGCTCGGGCATGGCGATTTCGCAGACCCGCATGTCGCCAACTGCAAACAGCAGACCGCCCGCGCCGCCGATCAATCCAAGCAGGATATTCTCCGTAAGCAACTGCCGCAGCAGCCTCCTGCGCCCGGCTCCCAGCGCCGTCCGCATAGCCAGCTCCGGCCGCCGTGCAATGCCCCGCGCAAATTGCAGGTTGGCAATGTTGGCACACACCACCAGCAGGACAAACAACGTCGCGCCCTGAACCAGTTTGAAGTAGAGCGGCGTGTAGTCGCCGTTGATGCCGGCCAGCAGCGTCTCCACCTTTGCCTGCCAGCCTTGATTCGTGGCTGGATAGGCCTGCGACAATGATTCCGCAATCACGTTCAACTCGGCCTGCGCCTGCCCCGGCGTGACGCCCGGGCGCAGGCGGCCGATCACAAAGTACCCGTGGGTGCTGCGGTTGGCGAGTTGCGGAGCCGATGGCGCAAAGGGAAGATAAACATCTGTCGTCGACGGATACTGCATCGTCTTCGGCATCACCCCGATAATCGTGAACGCATGCTCGTCGAGTGCAATGGTGCGGCCCACAACCGCCGCGTCCGCTCCAAAATGCGATTTCCAGAACGAGTAGCTCAACACCGCGACGCTGTTATGCCCCGGCTGCGTCTCGTTCGCATCGAACACCCGGCCCAGCAGCGCTCCGCTCCGCATCACGCGAAAGAACGACGGCGATGTGGAATCCACCTGCACGCGCGCCGCGTCGCCGGCCCCGGTCAGACTCATGGCGGCATCGCTGCGCACCGCCAGTTCCTCAAAGGAACGGCTTTGCCGCTGCCAGTCCGCAAAGTTGGCCAGTGCCACCTGTTGAGGGTCGCCATGATTCTGTTGTTCCGATACCGTCACGACACGGTCAAGTTCCGGCACCGCGAGGGGGCGCAGAATCACCGCGTCCATGATGCTGAACCCCGCCGTATTCACGCCGATCCCGATCGCCAGCGTCAATACCGCGGTGATCGTGAAGCCTGGAGATTTCCAAAGCTGGCGCAACGCGTAGTGAATATCCTGAAGCAAGGTATGCACGGAAACCTCCGTCCTCTCGACCATCGACGCTGAGAGCTTTTGTCCTCACCCAGCATTTTTCGGTCCAAACCACCACCACGATTTGCGGGTGATTCCATGCAACTTGCAGTCGTTCCGGGCCATGTACGACTGTTCGCAACCGCAAGCAACTGTCCGCAAACGAACGGCGCTGTCGGGGAAGCGCCGAATCCTGGCATGCCAATGCTGGCAAAGCGCCGTTTCGTCACATGGCCTTGGATTTTTCGCTCTGCGGCGCGCCTTCAAACTCTTCGCCCAGCCAGCGCTGGAATGCCGCCATGTTCTGCGCCCGCCCGAGGAAGTTGCGCACCATGTCGTTGGCAGATTCCGATCCGCCCGGCTCCAGGACCAGGCGCCGGTAGCGCATGGGGGCCTCGCCGCCAAGCAGATTGTTGTGATCGAACTGCTGGAAGAAGTCCTCCGCGATGACTTTGTCCCACATATACGTGTAGTACGCCGATGAGTAGCCCGCCAGGTGGCCAAAAGACGCATACGAGTGGGCATCGGAATCAATGGGAGCGAACAGGGTGTAACGCCGATAATCCGCGGGCGCAATCTGATCCAGATCTACCTTCTGGGGTGCGTCCTTGTAGATGTCGTAGGAGATCGCTGAGTAAGCGGTCTGTCGTGCTACCCAGATCGCCCGCCCAAAGGCCGCGGCCCGGTTCATGCGTGCCACCAGGTCGGCCGGAATGGGCTCACCCGTCTTGTAGTGATGGCCAAACGATGCAAGCACCTGCGGGCTGCGCATCCATTCCTCGAGCATCTGCGAGGGTGCCTCGCCAAAATCCGCTTCCATGGTGATGCCGCTGATGCCCGCCCATTGCTGCTGCCCGCCCAGGATATGGTGCATCAAGTGACCGAATTCGTGGAAGAAAGTGACCACGTCCGCGTAGTCCATCAGGCCTGGGTCGGTCGCCGTAGGTTCAGGAAAGTTGCACACCAGGATCGCCTCGGGCAGCTGCTTGCCACGGATTCCGTCCAGCACCGGCGACATCTGGTCATGCTTGTACTTGCCTTCCCGTGAATGCATGTCGAGATAAAATCGCCCGATCATCGTGCCGTGGTCGATGACGTCCCAGGTCTCTACAGAAGGATGCCAGGCAGGGACATTCAGCTCCTGGCGAAAGCTGACATGGAACAGAGTAGCCGCCGTGTCCATGATGCCTTTCTTCACCTGGTCGAAGGGGAAGTAGGGGCGGACCGACTCCGAATCGAAGTTGTACGAGGAGCGGCTGACCAATTCGTTGAGACGAAAGTTCTCATAACCGGAGATCTCGGTCGCTGTAGGATCGGTCTTGCGCTTCTCCGCCAGCAGCGTGGCAAACTCCCGCTGCGCGATGGGCCGGGTCGCCGCGTCGAGATCGGTCAGGAATTTGGCGATGTTGTCGCCCTTCAAGATCATCTTGTCGGCGCCGTTGTAGTCTGCCCAGGAGGAGTATCCAATCAGCTTTGCGATTTCGTACCGCGTCTCCAGGATGTCGAGCAGCACGTCCCGGTTCTTGGGATACGCCCGATCATTGAAAGCATCCGCGAGACGGTGGCGCAGAGCCTCACTCCGGGCGAATTTGAGCACCGGGAAAACATCGGGATAATCCGTTGTGATGCGAATCTTTCCGTTCGCGCCGGGCTTGTGCCGGTCGATGTAATCCTGCGGTAGACCGTCCAACTCGGCGGCATCGGCAACTTCGACGCTTCTCACATCATCGGTAATGTTGCGGTCGAACGCTGACTGGTCGTCCGTAAGCTTGTCCTGGAGTTTGTGAATCTTATCCCGGGTCGCGTCGTCTTTGTCCACGCCTGCCAAATGAAACTCGAGCAGTTGCCGCTGCACATAGTACTTGGTGGCCGCATCCTCCTTGGACACATCCAAAGCCGACAAAGCCTTGTACACATCTCGATTGAGTGACAGTGCGGTTGCCGCGCTGCTCACCTTGGTTGTCATCGCCGTCGCGCGGTCCCGAAACGCCGCATCGGGGTGCACCTGTTGCATCAGGCTTGAAAGATAGATCGCCGCATTCAGTTGCCGCGTCGCTTCGTCGAACGGTGCCAGTGTATTGGCGATGGTTCTCGGACCTGAGACCGCAACGATCGCATCAATCGCCTGCTGCGCGTTGACGAGACGGTCATTCTCCATCTTCTCGAATGCGGCTGTATCCGGGCGGGCGCTCCACACCGGCGGTTGTTTGATCGGCGGTGTTTGCGCCAGGACAGACAGAAGGGGAAACAGAAATGAGCAAACGGCAAGACGGCCAGAGACAGCTAGCATGCACGAGCCTCCGGGGAGTGGAGCTTCTTCTGAGACGGGATGGCAAGGCGAGCCCTCGCCGAACAGCACGATACTACTGCCGCATGGGACGATTTACAAGTTGAGCGCCAACAGATCGATCACTTCATGCAGCATCGCGTACCCTCACCCAGGGGATGGCCGGCTCTACTCGGATTTGCCGGCTAAAAACCGCTCCATGAACTTGGTGTCGAATTCGCCCGCCCGGAACCCCGGATCCTGGAAGATCGCCTGGTGCAGCGAGATCGACGTGTCAATTCCCTGCACCACAAACTGGCTCAGCGCCCGCTCCATCTTGGCGATTGCCTCGGCACGATCCGCCCCGTGCACAATCAGCTTGGCGATGAGCGAGTCATAGTACGGAGGCACCACGCCCTCGGCATACTGCGCCGTGTCCACCCGCACCCCGTTGCCGCCCGGAACGTTGAATGCCGTAATCTTCCCCGCCGACGGCGTGAACTTCTGCGGGTGTTCCGCATTGATGCGGCACTCGATCGCATGCCCGCGCATCTCCAGCTTTGCCGGCAATATATTGCTCAGCTTCTCGCCCGCGGCAATCAGCAACTGCGCCTTCACCAGGTCAATTCCGGTAATGAATTCCGTCACCGGATGCTCCACCTGGATGCGCGTATTCATCTCGATGAAGTAAAGCTGGCCGTCTTCGTCCATCAGGAACTCGACCGTGCCCGCATTCTGGTAGCCGATCTCGCTCAGGCAGCGCCGCAGGGTGCGGTCGATGTCGTCGCGCATCTTGGGCGTTACCTGCAGCGACGGCGCTTCTTCGATCAGCTTCTGATGACGCCGCTGGATCGAGCACTCGCGCTCAAACAGCGTGGCGACGTTCCCATGCTCATCGGCCAGCACCTGGAACTCGATGTGCCGCGGCCGCTCGATGAACTTCTCCATGTACATCTCGCCGTTGCCGAAGGCATTGGCCGCCTCGGTCGACGCCGCATGAAACAGGTTGGGCAGCTCTTCGGCCGTGCGCACAATGCGCATGCCCCGTCCGCCCCCGCCGGCCTTGGCCTTGAGAATGACCGGAAAACCGACCTTCTTCGCCCACTCCTGCGCTTCTTCCGCCGACGTCAGCACTCCGTCCGATCCCGGCAAGATCGGCACTCTGGCCTTCTTCATCGCCTGGCGGGCCTTCTCTTTCTCGCCCATCAGCCGCGTCACCTCGGGCGGCGGCCCGATGAACTTGATATTCGACGCCCGGCACACTTCCGCAAAATTCGCGTTCTCGCTCAGCAGGCCATACCCGGGATGAATCGCATCCACGTCCGCGATCTCGGCCGCGGAGATCACCGCCGGCACGTTGAGATAGCTATCGGCAGGCCGCGGCGGACCGATGCAGATGGCCTCATCGGCAAACCGTACATGCAGCGAATTCCGATCCGCTTCGCTATACACAGCCACCGTGCGAATGCCAAGTTCCCGGCAGGCGTTCAACACCCGCAGCGCGATTTCGCCGCGATTGGCAACCAATACCTTACGAAACATTCCTGTCCTTTAAGCGGGGTTACCGTTAGGAGTTTGGTGAAAAACTCGGAACAAATGCGCTTTGTAACAGGGCACGACTTCAGTCGTGCCAATAAAGCCAATGAAATGAGCAGGCTTTAGCCCCTGTAGGGCTCTTTCCTCGTTGATTTCGCCCGATCGTTACCATTCTCAACAAACTCCTGGAGCGGAGCCAGCGTGGTTAGCATTTAAGCAATCGCGGCTGCGTCAACGATGAGCGGAGTTCGCATCATCCCATCTGTGATCCTCGGAAACATCCAGTTACATGGCCGGCTAAGCAGCCCCCGCTTTTGCAAACTCCGCTAACTCCGCCGTCGCCACTGACTCCGCCCGCTACGCGGTTCGAATCGCAAACAGCGGCTGTCCAAACTCAATGGGCTGGCCGTTGGTCACCAGGCATCTGACGACCTCGCCGCCCGCATCGGTTTCGATCTCGTTCATCAGCTTCATGGCCTCGATGATACAGACCACCTGGCCCTTTTCCACGCGGTCCCCGGGCGCGACAAAAGGCGCCGCCCCAGGAGAAGGGGAACCGTAAAAAGTGCCCACAATCGGCGATTTGACCATGTGCAGCCCGGCATCCGGGTCCGCGGGGGGCGCAGCAGCCTGAGCCGGAGATCCACCGGCGGTTGGAGTGGCCACCATCGGCGGCACAGCCACCATCGGAATCTGCCCCAGTACCTGGGTTACGGCGGGCGCCACAGCATGACTGAATTTGAGCCGTATCTTCAAGTCGCCGCGGTCCAGATCAAACTCGGCAACCTGGTTTTCTTTCAGGAACTCGATCAGTTCTTTCAGGTCCTGGATATCTTCTGGTTTCATTCGTCCCTTGTCCTTCCCACGCTTGAGTGAGACGGATTAAAAAAAATCAAAGCTCGATCAGGGCCTTGGGAGATGGGGTAAGCACCTGCCCGCCCGTACGGGTGACAGCCACCATGTCCTCGATGCGGATGCCGAACTGCCCCTCCAGGTAAATCCCCGGCTCGATCGTGATGACCATCCCCGGCTGCAGCCTGGTTTTTTGTCCGGCGCCGATACGCGGCGGCTCGTGTATCTCCAGTCCAACGCCGTGGCCGGTGGAGTGGGAAAATGCATCGGCCAATCCTACCCGGCGCAGCACACTGCGGGCGGCTTCGTCCACGTCGCCGCAGCTCACACCTGAACCCACAGCCGCTACCGCGGCCTCCTGGGCCTCCAGCACCTTTTCGTATGCGCTTCGCTCGTCCGTCGTCGGCGTCCCAAAGTGCACGGTACGCGTCATGTCCGAGCAATAACCATTGAGAATAACACCGAAATCCAGGGTCAGGAATCCCCGCCTTGGCAGCCGGCCGCGGTCGCGTGTCCATGCGGAAGGGCCGAACGCGCCCCCGCAGCCACGATCGTATCAAACGACATTCCTTCGGCTCCCAGCAGCCGCGCCTGGTGCTCCAACTCGGCCGCCGCCTCGGTCTCCCGCAACCCGGGTTTGAGGAACCCCAGCATGTGATCAAAGAGCCGGCAGCCCATCCGCGCCGCTTCCCCGATGATGGCGAGTTCCTCTTCGTCCTTGACCAGGCGCAGAGATTCAACCAGCGGGCTCTTCAGTGGCGCCAGAAAGCTGCGCCTGAGCTTTGACGGCAATGCCGCCTTCCAGCGGCCCAGTTCCGCGACCGTGGTCCATCCTGCATCAAAGCCCGCATTTTCCATGGCCGGCTGGGCTGCCAGCCACTGCACCGCGGCAACGGCCGGGCCGCCGGTAACGATCTCCACCCTGGCCGCGCTGACTTCTTCCCCGGCCTGGGTCCGGTAGCGCCCATCGGTAAACAGCCGGGCCGCCCGGCGCGTCACCGCAAGCGCCGCACTCGACCCCGTAAAGCCAGAGAGATAGCGAACGTCGGGCAGGTGCGTCACGAGAATTCCGGACAGCCCGGCGCCGTTCAAACGGCGGCGCAGTAGCCCTATGCGGCGTGAATGGTCCACCCGGTCAGTTTTATCACGCCGGGTTACGGGAGCGTACACCGTGGTACTACCCGCAGATTCCTCTTAAGCGTGAAAGTAAGAGCAGTCCTGTAAGCCTGCCGAGGCAGGCTAAAACGCCTTTCCCAATTGGAAATGCATGTGATCCATGTGATCGACGCGTTTCGCCGACGGGTAATCGGGGTGCAGCGTACATCCGGGCTTGAGGTTTTGTCCGGCCTTGAAGGATGCAGGGGAGATGTCACTGGAGCCGAAGGCGCACTCTTCCGAGACAAACGTGTACACGTCGGCGAAGAAGTCCCTCGCCTTGGTGTTGTAGTAATCCTTGGCACTGGGCAGCTTCTCGACCTCATCCTTGGGAAGCAGTAGCCGGTAGGACGTCTGGTTGTCGATTCCCCAGCGGTCATAATCAAACGCCAGACCATCCTGTGGCTTGTGCGGCGGGGGAGGATGAAGCTTGCCATTGGCAAGGTACACGGGGTGGAGATACCAATCCCGCTTCACGTCGAGCACCCCGGCTCGACTGGTCGTGGCGCCGTAAAAATCAATGCAATGGCCCTTGCTATGGCAATCCGTCGCGGAGGCTCCCGATCCATGACCGATGCCACCCCAGACGATCTGGCTCGCGCCCCAGCGGTCGCGCAGACGAACCGCCAGTTTGTAGAGAACCACGGCGAACTGCGGGGTGGGGTAAAAGTCCTGGACCGCGTGGGCGCCGGTCGAACCGAGCCGCGAGGCGCCATTCTTCCCGCTCGCCTGCCAGTATTCAACTCCCGCAATGGTGGTTCGCATCCTGATCTGCCCGCGCGGAGCATTGTTGTACTTCGGGTCGTACAACCCGACGTCTCCCTGACTCTGCAGATAAGTCAGAATCGAGTTCGCTTCCTGTTCCTTCAGGTCCCGCGCCGGTTTGGTAAACAGCGGCGCCATATCCGTGCAGGTATTGCTACCCACCGTCAATCGAACACAACTAGAAGCCATAGCTAGTCCCCTGGCCACATGGTGTGTCGATCCTTTATTTCGTTTCGAAGACAGGAATGTCGGGCAAATCCCGCGCAGCCCGAATCCACGCCACCTGTATCGGGGAAAAGAGCAAAACTTGAGGCCCAGGCTCTGTTGTCCGAAAAGATGACTGGAACCAGATTTTCAGCAATAGCAGTTTGTAAAAAATCGAAACAAAAAGTGCTTTGTAGCCGGGCACGGCTTTTCAATCGTGCCAATAAAGCCAATCGAATGAATGGGCTTTAGCCCCCGTGCGGCTCTTGCCTCTTCGATTTGGCCCGATTGTGGTTTTTTCAACAGACGAATAGATCAGCTGGCCCGGCGGACATTCGGAACGCGGGCTATTGAGCCGGCACCTACATCGCCGACCGAACCGGCTTCTTCTGCTCCGTATCGACTTCTCCGCCGGCATGCAAGTCCGACTGCCGGTCCATCCACTCGTCCAGGCGCGACCGCTTGAACCGCCAGCGGTTCCCCAGCTTGAACGCGGGAACGAATCCTTCCGAAGCGTACTTGTAGAGCGTGTCCGGGGAGATGCCGAGGTAGTCCGACGCCTGCCGGATGTCCATGACTTCACGAATCTCGGGCACCAGCAGACTGGAACGAGCCGCCGCGTTGCTGCGCATGACCTTCCCCCCAAAACCAGCCAGGGCGGCTGGAACCGGCGATCTGCCGGTAGCTCTGTATATAACGCGGTTTTGTCCGGGAATTCAAGGGACTTCCGGGATTTTTCCCTGAAGTTATCCACAGGATGGCAAGGGATCTCGGCGTGCTTTTGAAGGTAAATCTTGACCACAGTACCGGATACGGTAGTCAATCCGCACTGGATATCTATCCGTTGGGAGGTTGCGACAAATGGTGCCGGCGCCTACATCGCCTTCCGCCACCACGCCGTGGTCTCGATACTGAGAAAACGCGTCTTGTCACCCCGCGACAGGTAGAAGTCCATTACCTGGTCCTTCTGAAACGCGGAACAATCCGGCCAACTGTCATCCTTTTCGAGGTGAGTCGACTTCTGGTGGTTGTCCACCAGGGTGATCTCATCGGGCGAGCATTGGATCACCTGCTGGGCCCGCAGAGAAAAAGCAGTCCCCGGAGGCGGCGCGGGAGGCACCTGGTTGGCGATCTTGGTCAGCAACAGGATGAAGACGAAGGCGGCAGCAAGAGAGGCAATCTTTTTCATAAGCTAAATAACCCCGGAAACCACCCTGGGTGCAATCCGCGCACACCGCGAGCAGGGACACTATGAGAAAGCGGACGCCTTGGGCCTGTGGTTTCTCTCTCAATCTTAAACCGAACCGTGCCCAACCGGCGCAAAAAAACGCCGGACAGGTCGGCAAGACCGGTCCGGCGTCGTTCTGCGCAGCTGAAAATTTCAGTTCTGCTGGTCTTCGCGGCGGTGCAGCGTGGGCCGGTCGTCCCCGGAATCCGTCTGGCTATTGGGATCGCCCGTACTGGCACGCCGCAAGCGACGGCTTCTTGGTGTCCTTGGAGTCGGTCAGGCGGCGCTTGTTCTCAATGCGGGCCAGCCGGGCCTTCACGTCGTCAAACTCCGACGTAGTCACCGTGTACTCATCCTTGGGCGGCAGGATCCGCGCAATCTCTTCCTGCGAGTGCAGAATGCGGTCCGGGGTCTGCGGGTGGTCGGCAAACACCTTCGCTACCGCGCCGGGCTTCCGCTTTTCGAGGGCCTGGATCTTTTCAAAGAAGCTGATGAACGCCTGCGGATCGTATCCCGCCCGGTACATGTACTGCACGCCGAGGTAATCCGCCTGCGCCTCAAACTCGCGCGAGAAGTGCATGAAGGTGATCGGCACGCCGATCGAGGCCGCCTCGTAGATGCCGTACCCGGTCCAGCCGCCGATAAAGATCAGCGGAATGGTCCCGAGCTGCGCATAGTTCAGCCGCGTCTGCTCGCGCACTGCGTGGTGAGCGCAGACATGGGCCGTCTCGTGGGCCATCACCCCGGCCAGTTCCGCCTCCTCATCCGCGTTCAGAATCAGCCCGGAATTGACATAAAAGAAGCCGCCCGGCAGCGCCATGGCGTTGATTTCGTCCGAATCGATCACCTTGATCGTGAACGGAACCTTGCAGTCGGAGTTCTTCACGATGTTCTGGCCGATGCGGTTCACATACTCGGTGACCACGGGGTCGGTGATGAACTTGGTGCTCTTCTCGATCTCCGAGGCGTACATCTTGCCCATCTTGATCTCGGTGTCGGTCGAGTACCAGTTGCCCATGCCGCGTCCGCCGATGTCGCGATTCCCGACCGCGTTTACGTCCTCAATGCTGCCCGGCTTGACCTTGATCATCTGGCTTCCGGGATCGACGACCTTCTCCGGATTCACGGCCGCCGCCGGCACATCCCCCGTCACCGGGGTCGTTCCAGGAGCAGGCTTGTCCGATGGCGGTTTGTCTCCGCCGACCGGGGTCGTGCCCGGGGCGGGCTGTCCCGGCTGCTGGCCGGACGCCTGACCCGGCGAGTTCGTCGCCGCCGGCGTCTTCGCCTGCGAATCTGGCTTTGAAGCCGGAGTGTCCCCGCGTCACCGGGGTCGTCCCCGGCGCCGGTTGGGTCGACTGCGGAGGATCCGTTGAGGCCGGTGTCGACTGAGGCGCGGACTGCGCCCACGCGACAGAGGCCAGCGCCAAGGCAAACCCGGCTGCCGTTCCCGCTAAACTTGCGGTTCTCACGCCTGTGATCGTTCCCATCATTTCCTCACCTCCGGGATCCGCCTTCGGTACTGTGCCGCTTCGCTCGATTCCTTAGACGCTAGTATCCGCTCGTTAGGCAGCTACCGGAAAGATTATTTCGCCGCCGTTGTCGTCTGCCCTTCATTCTCGCACCGTCTTTACCATTCAGAAACCTCTTCCGTTTCCGCCTCAGACCGGCTTGGAGCTTCTATCTGTGTGAATTAAAGTGGAGAGCACGTATCAACGGGAGTTGTGCGGGGAGGTGTTGTGCGCCTGGGAAATCTCGTTGTGGCCGCGCTGTTCGTCTGCGGTACAGTTCAGATGCTCGCCCAGCCGCCCCACCCTCCCTCGGTCGGCCCGCTTGGCGCGTTGCTGACCCCGCACGGCCATGGCCGTCCCGATGTGCCGCACCCTCAGACGACACCCGAAGTCGTGTTTGACGCGACCAGCCTCGGCTCGCCGCTGCCCCTGGTCAAAAACTGGCGGGTCG
Organism: uncultured Acidobacteriaceae bacterium; assembly: GCA_963737665.1. Classification (GTDB taxonomy): domain Bacteria; phylum Acidobacteriota; class Terriglobia; order Terriglobales; family Acidobacteriaceae; genus Telmatobacter. Next base: position 985,153 of record CAVTTW010000002.1, on the reverse strand, counting down.
GGGTCACTGCCAATCCCGCCGCCGCCGATCCCGGCTTCGACGACTCCTCCTGGAGCATCCGCGATGCCACCGAATCCATCGCCGACGTTCCCGACGAAGATCACCCCCCCGGACCGCCCAATCACCAGCCTCCCGACCCCGACATCCCGGCTAAATTACCCCACGGGCACAAGCGGCCCTTTGCCTGGTTCCGTATCCACATCAAACTCGCCCCCAATCACGGGCCGGTTGCCCTGCTGATTGAGCTGCCCGTCTCGCAAAACACCTCGATGTACTTTGGCAGCGCAAATTCCGGATCGTCGGTCGACGTGTTTGCCAACGGCCAGCCGATCAGGCCGGAGGGACCGCACAGCGACGCCCCCGAACACTACCAGCCCGTGTCCCGTATCTACCCCTTGAATGTGCCCCCGTCCCAAACTTCCCTCGTCCTCGTGGTCCGTACCATCTACGTGCCCTTCGGTTACAGCGCCTACACCTCGTTCTTTTCCGGTAGAAACCTGCGCATCGGCAATCCCGACGATTTGAAACGAGCCCTGCAACTGTGGTCGCTGCACATCCTGTTCGAGCGCCTGCCCCGCCTCGTTGACTCGATTCTGCTGGTGGTTCTGGGTGTCTTCCTGCTGGCGCTCTACTTCACCCAGAAAGGCCACACCGAATACCTTTGGCTGGCGCTGCATGAGCTGGTGCAGGCACCCATCGGATTCGTCGATCTGGCGGGCAGTTCCGGCCTGGTAGACCAGCTCTGGTACGCCGCCGTGGTCCTGCAGCTGGTCGTCATCTCGGCCTACCTCTACTTCGAATTCCTGGTCTCCTTTCTCGCCCTGCGCCGCCGCTGGTACATCAAGGGGCTGCGCTACACGGCTCCGGTCCTCGCCGGCGTCGGTCCCACCCTGCTTATGGTCGGGGCGCAACCACGTGGCAGCCGATCTTGCTGGTCATCGTGATGCTGGGCAGCATCCTCTGGCTCGGCGCCTGGATGCTGTTCAGCCTCATCACCCTGGTCGCCGCCACCATCAAGCGCAACTTCGAGGCCGGGCTGCTGCTGTTTCCGCTGATCCTCAGCGTCGTAGGAATTCTCGAGCCGATCCTGACTTCGGGCATGAGCGACTTCAGCGGGCACCCGTATCAGTCGCCCCTCACGGTGCAGGCCGGTCCCGTTCCTATTCACTTCGCCTCCATCGCCGACTTCACCGGCCTGCTCGCCATCATCCTCATCATCTTCGTCCGCTTCCTTCGCATTCACCGCGACCAGGAACGCGCCTCGAGCGAACTGGCCGCCGCGCGCAGCGTGCAGGAGCTCATGATTCCCCACGAGAAGCTCGAGACTCCCGGCTTTGAAGTGGACTCGGTCTACAACCCCGCCAACGAAGTGGGAGGCGACTTCTACCACGTCGAGTCCACCCCGGACGGCGGTCTGCTGGTGGTCATCGGCGACGTTGCCGGCAAAGGCCTCAAGGCGGCCATGAATGTCTCCATGCTGATGGGCGCACTGCGCCGCATCACCGACCGCAGCCCGGCGAAGATCCTCGAGTCGCTCAACCGCGTACTGGTGGGAAGCGACAGCTTCACCACCTGCCAGGCTGCGTGGTTCGGCGCCAATGGCGAACTGGTCATCGCCAATGCCGGACACCTGCCGCCCTATCTCAACAGCCAGGAGGTGGAATTACCCGGTGGGCTGCCTCTGGGCGTGATCTCCGAGGTGACGCTACGAAGAGGTCCGGCTCTATCTGCATCCCGGGGACCGCATGCTGCTGCTCTCCGATGGCGTCGTCGAGGCGCGGCAGTCCTCCGGCGAACTCTTCGGATTCGACCCGCGTCCACAATCTGAGCAACCAGTCCGCGTTCTACATCGCCGATGCCGCCAAGGCGTTCGGCCAGGAAGACGACATCACGGTGTTGACCGTCCGCCGCCTGGCGCAGGCCATGGCCGCATAAACTTCGTTACATCAAAGACGCACCGATCTGCGCCCGGCAAAATACAACAGCCCTGAGCTAAATCTGCATCACAGGCGCTTATGAGCCGAACGTTGCTGCCGGGAAAGCCCTATCCTCTTGGTGCCACTGCGTACAAAAGCGGCACTAACTTTGCTGTATTTTCTGAAGCCGCCACGCGCGTCGATGTCTGCATGTTCGATGAGAATGGCAAGCAGACCGACTGCGTCACCCTGCGCGAACGAACCGCCTTTGTCTGGCATGGATTCATCAACGGAATCAAGCCGGGGCAACTGTATGGCTATCGCGTCGATGGCCCGTGGGATCCCGAAGAGGGCCACCGCTTCAACTTCAACAAGCTCCTCGTCGATCCCTATGCCAAGGCGATCTCCGGCAAAGTCGACTGGAAGCAGCCGATCTTCCCCTACGACCTCGGTTCCGGCGACCCCAACCAGATGGACACGCAGGACGATGCCGATGGCATGCCCAAGTCCGTCGTCATCGACACCACGTTTGACTGGAGCGACGACTGCAAGCCGCAAACTCCGCTGCCTGATTCCGTGATTTACGAAGTTCACGTCAAAGGGTTCAGCAAGCGCAATCCCAGAGATTCCCGAAAACCTGCGCGGCACCTACGCGGGTATGGCTCACGAATCCAGCATCGCCTATCTCAAGAAACTCGGCGTCACCGCCGTCGAACTGCTGCCCATTCATCACTTCATCGATGAGGGCCACCTAGTCGAGAAGGGACTTACGCGACTACTGGGGCTATAACACCCTGGGCTACTTCGCTCCCATGTCGCGCTATAGTTCCTGCGGCGACCAGGGCGGCCAGGTGCGCGAGTTCAAAGAGATGGTCAAGGCCCTGCACGCCGCGGGGATCGAAGTGATCCTCGATGTGGTCTACAACCACACCTGCGAAGGCAACCACATGGGCCCCATGCTCAGCTGGAAGGGTGTCTGCAACTCCACCTATTACCGCCTGGTGGACGGAAATCCCCAGTTCTACATGGACTACACCGGCACCGGCAATACGCTCAACGTGCGCAACCCGCAGGTGCTCAAGATGATCATGGACTCGCTGCGCTACTGGGTCACGGAGATGCACGTGGACGGCTTCCGCTTCGATCTCGCCGCCACGCTGGCGCGCGAACTGCACGATGTCAGCAAGCTGTCTTCCTTCTTCGACACCATTCACCAGGATCCCACGCTGGCCGAGGTCAAGCTGATCGCCGAGCCGTGGGATGTGGGCGACGGCGGTTACCAGGTGGGCCAGTTCCCTGTGCTGTGGGCGGAGTGGAACGGCAAGTATCGCGACACGGTGCGGCGCTTCTGGAAGGGCGATGACGGCCAGCTTTCCGATTTTGCCTATCGCCTCACCGGCTCCAGCGACCTGTATCAGTTCGACGGCCGCAAGCCGTATGCGAGCATCAACTTCATCACCGCGCACGATGGCTTCACGCTGTGCGACCTGGTGAGCTACAACCAGAAGCACAACGAAGCCAACGGCGACGACAACAAGGACGGCGCCGACAACAACGACTCGTGGAACATGGGCGTGGAAGGGCCGACCGACGATCCCGAGATCAACACCCTGCGCGAGCGCCAGATGCGCAACTTTCTCGCCACGCTGATGCTCTCGCAGGGCGTGCCGATGCTGACCGGCGGCGATGAAGTTGCGCGCTCGCAGCGCGGCAACAACAACTGCTACTGCCAGGACAATGAACTTACCTGGTTTGACTGGAACCTCGACGATTCGCGCAAGCGGCTGCGAGGAGTTCACCTGCCAGCATCATCCAGCTTCGCCTCGCGCATCCCAACCTGCACCGCCGCAAGTTCTTCCAGGATCGCGAAATCCGCAAGAAGGGCGACGGCACCTGGTCCGGGTGATCAAGGACATTTCGTGGTTCAATCCCGACGGCAACGAAGTCTCCGATGAAGCCTGGAACTCGGCGTGGAGCCGCGCCATCGCGCTGCTGCTCAACGGACAGACGCTGCAGGTTTCCAACGAAGAGGGCGAGTGGGTGATCGACGACAGCTTCTTCATCCTCGTGAACGCCGCGCAGTGAAGGAGTGGAGTTTATCGTTCCCGCCATCGCCCAGCGGCAAGCCCTGGTGCCAGATCATCGACACCGAAAACATTGACGATCCCTTCGCGCAAAGACCTGTCGATGGAAAAGATTATCCTCGGCGGCCGGTCGCTCAAACTGCTGAGCGACATGGCTACAACTTAGCTCAATTCTTGATACCGAGTGCGGCACTGAACACGCATTCATCTCCAACAAAAGCCCCGCCGTTAAGCGGGGTTTTGTCTTTGCCGACCAGCGGGAGGCCGCTGCCTGGACGGCCAGTCCCTAGTCGTAGTATTCGAGGCCCAGGTGGGTGATCAGGTCCTCGCCCATGATGTGGCGCAGCGTGTTCTTCAGCTTCATCGACTGGATGAACAGATCGTGCTCGGGATACAGGCCGGCCGCGCGTCTGCGGCGACTTCAGATAAAAGCTCAGCCACTCCTGGATGCCGATATTGCGCAGCGAAGGCGTGCGCTTGGCCAGGTCGAGGAACAGCACCAGGTCCAGCGCAATCGGCGCGGCCAGGATCGAGTCGCGGCACAGGAAATCCACCTTGATCTGCATCGGATAACCCAGCCAGCCGAAGATATCGATGTTATCCCAGCCTTCCTTGTTATCCCCGCGCGGCGGATAGTAGTTGATCCGCACCTTGTGGTAGATATCCTTGTACAGGTCGGGATATAAGCTCCGGCTGGAGGATGTAATCGAGCACGCCGAGCTTCGACTCTTCCTTGGTCTTGAACGACTCGGGATCGTCGAGCACTTCGCCGTCGCGATTGCCGAGGATGTTGGTCGAGTACCAGCCCGAGACGCCCAGCAGGCGCGCCTTGAACGCCGGAGCCAGCACCGTCTTCATGAACGTCTGCCCGGTCTTGAAGTCCTTGCCGCAGATGGGGGCGCCGGTCTTCTTTGAAAGCTCGATCATGGCCGGGACATCGACCGTGAGATTCGGCGCGCCATTGGCGAACGGCACGCCCTCGCTCAGCGCCGCGTAGGCATAAATCTGCGAAGGAGCAATGCCGATGTCGTCGTTCTCCAGCCCCTTTTCAAACGCCTCGATGGTCTGATGGACAGCCGTCGGCTCAAGGAAGATCTCCGTTGACCCGCACCAGATCACGACCACGCGATCGACCGTCTTCTTGAAGTTGCGAATGTCGGCGATCACCTGGTCCGCCAGGTCGCGCTTGTTCTTGCCCTTCTTGACGTGGGTGCCGTGCAGGCGCTTCACATAGTACTGGTCGAACACCGCCGGCAGCGGCTTGATGGTTTCGAGATAGGGCTTGAGCTGCTCAAGGGTTTCCTTCTCGAGCACCTTGGCGTGGGCCGCGGCCTCGTAGACGTTGTCCTCAAAGATGTCCCAGCCGGTGAAGACCAGATCGTTCAGATCGGCCAGCGGAACAAAGTCCTTCACCAGCGGAGACTTGTTATCGGTTCGCTTGCCCAGGCGGATGGTGCCCATCTGGGTAAGCGAGCCGATCGGCTTGGCGAGTCCGCGCCGCACGGCTTCAACGCCGGCGATAAACGTGGTGGCCACCGCGCCCATGCCTACCACCATGACTCCCAGTTTGCCCGTAGCGGGCGCAATCTTCGTTGCGGCGGTCTTCTGGCCGCCTTGCTGCTCTGTCGACATCGTTTCTCCTAACCTTCTTCGTTCACTACCGCAGATTGAGGCAGTTTGTTTTCTTGCAACTGGACGGCATGCCGCCGGCACGCCTAAGCTTCCATCTGTTTTCGTCGCTGCAGGTGGCTCCAGACAAACCAAACCACGCCCACAATCAGCAACACCAGCACGACGGTATGAAACCGGTGAAACAACTCATGAAAAGACGAGTGGGGATCGTCCCACTTCTCGCCCAGTTTCATGCCCGCGTATGCCAACGCAAGGCACCAGGGCCACGAGCCTACGAAAGTGTAAATGTGAAACCTCAGTTGCGGCATCCGCGCAATGCCGGCCGGGAAGGCAATAAAGGTGCGCACCACCGGCAGCAGCCGCCCCAGCAGCACCGTAATCGCGCCATATTTCGTGAAGAAATACGTCATGCGGTCGAGATCGTGCCTGCTCATCAGCACCCATCGGCCATACCGCTCCACCAACGGCCGTCCGCCTTTGGCGCCGATCCAGTACGCCACCACCGAGCCGAGATTGCAGCCGAGGGCGCCCGCCGTCGCCGTCCAGAGCAGGTTGAGGTGTCCGAGATACACCAGGTAGCCCGCGAAGGGCATGATGATCTCCGACGGCAGAGGAATGCACGCCGACTCGATGCCCATCAAGGCGACAACGCCGCCATATCCACCGCTATCGATCACACGGGTAACGAACTGAACCAGAAGGGCGAGAATCTTTTCGCTCATGCGCGCCTTTAAGTATATAGTCCGGGTGCACGGCACTTGCCCCTCCGTTGTATCGGACGGCCACGCGGGATACGTACCATGTTTCGTGGCCCGAATCCCTGGCCCACGAACGCCCTCACCGTTTGTTAGGATTGTGAATGTCCGAAACGATCTGAAGAGGTGCCCGTTGGCAAGTTTTCCTCCCGTTCCGCTTACGCTCGAAGGCTCCCATGTCCTGCATCAGTTCTTTCGCTTTGACTGGAAGGCCTGGCGAACCACCGCGGCGCCCGAACGCGAGCAGATCGCCACGCAGGCAACCCAGCTTTTCAAGTCCCTTGAGTCTCCCAACGACGGCGCTCGCATCCACACCGCGCTCTTCTCCGAACTTGGCCACAAAGGCGACCTGATCCTCGTCCACTTTCGCGACTCGCTCGAACAGCTCAACCAGGTCGAGCTGGACCTGGCGCAGACTTCGCTTTACGACTACCTGACACCCACGCATTCCTACGTGTCGGTCGTCGAACTTGGCCTCTACGAGTCTTCCCGCAAGACCTATGAAGCCGCCTCCGGCAAAGGATTCGAGCAGCACTCCGCGGAATGGAACGCCGAAGTCGCCGCCTCGCTCAAGCGCGGCTCCGAAGCCATGGCCCCGCGCCTCTTCCCCTCTGTGCCGGATACGAAGTACATCTGCTTCTATCCCATGGACCGCAAGCGCGGCGAGCAGGTCAACTGGTACACCGTCCCATTCGCCGAACGCCAGCGCATGATGCACGAACACGGCCTGATCGGCCGCCGCTACGGCGACGTGGTCAGGCAGATCATCTCCGGCTCCATTGGCTACGACGACTGGGAGTGGGGCGTTGACCTCTTCGCCGATGACCCGGTGGTCTTCAAGAAGCTGATCTACGAGATGCGCTTCGACGAAGTCAGCGCCGTGTACGCGCTGTTCGGCCAGTTCTACATCGGTGTCCGCCTGCCGATCGACAAGCTCGGCACCTGGCTGCAAGGAACGCTTGTAGTCGCTCCGCGTCATCCCTGCAGGCCTTCACGACGCCGCAAACCTCGACCCGAGATACTCCTTATGCCGCCAACCGCCAAACCCGCAACTAGAAAAGAGACGAAGAAGCCGTCGTCGGCCCGCTCTGCGAAACCGGCGCGCGGTGACCTCGCCCCCGAGCGCATCGCCGCCATCCTCAAAGGCCTCGACGAAGCCTACCCCAACGCCGTCTGCGCTCTCGACCACAAAACGCCCTGGGAACTGCTGGTCGCGACCATTCTCTCCGCACAGTGCACCGACGTCCGCGTCAACATGGTTACGCCGGAACTGTTCAAGCGCTTCCCCACCCCGGCCGCCATGACGAAAGCCTCTCTGCCCGAACTCGAAGACCTGATCCGCACCACGGGTTTTTTCCGCAACAAGGCCAAGTCGATCAAGGGCGCCGCTGAGACCATCGTGGAGCAATTTGGCGGCGAAGTACCCCGCACCCTGGCCGAACTCATCACCGTTCCCGGCGCGGCCCGCAAAACCGCCAACGTCGTCCTCGGCGTCTCCTATGGATTGGCCGAAGGCGTAGTCGTCGACACGCATGTCTTCCGCATCGCCCACCGGCTCAATCTCGCCAAGGGCGACACCGCTCCGAAAGTGGAAGAGGAGCTGATGCGCGTGATCCCGCGCGAAAAGTGGATCGACTTCTCCCACCAGGTCATCCACCACGGACGCCAGGTCTGCATCGCGCGCAAGCCCAAATGCGATGTGTGCAATCTGGAGCAGCTCTGCCACTCCAAGGACAAGACCTGGCACTCGTGAAGGCAGCTTTCAGCCTTCAGCTATCAGCTTTCAGCTCCTTCAATGCGAGCACACACGCAGTGGCGCGGATCAGGCCCGGCACGTCCGACGTGCTTGCCTCAGCCGCCGGCTCCCAGCCTATGCTCCCGCAGCGTCTGGCTGGTAATCGGCCCAATCGAAACCGCTGCCACGCCGCCAAAAGGAAAAACCACATCGGCGGCCTTCGCAACCTCAGCCAGGTGCGTCACGCTCGAAGAACTGGTAAATGTCGCCGCATCCAGTCCATCCGCCAAAGCCCGGCGCAGCATGCTCCGGCGCAGCCTCCGGCACCACGTTCCGATAGGCATCGACCACATCGACGACGGCTCCCGCCGCGCGCAGAGCCTCGGGGATCACGTCCCGCGCCACTTCCGCCCGCGCCAGCAGTACGCGCTTGCCGGCAACCTCTCCGGCGAGCGCCGCTACCAGGCTCTCCGCCACATAGGTTCCAGGAACGACCGCAACGTTCCAGCCTGCCTCGCGCGCTGCCGCGGCTGTGGCCGCTCCAACCGCCGCCACCTGCAATCGCATTGGTTTTGGATCGCCGGGCCCAGGCTGCGCGATGCGCGACATGACCGCCCGCACCGTATTGGCACTGGTGAAGATCAGCCATTGATAAGCTGTCGAGTTGCTGCAGCGCAGTATCCAGCGCGTTAAAGCTTGCGGGAGGACCGATCTCAAGTACCGGCACTTCGACCGGCTCGGCCCCCACCGCCCGCAACCCATCGCTCAGCTTGCCTGCCTGGTGCGCCGCCCGCGTTACCAGCACCCGGCGGCCGGACAGCGGCAATCCCGGCTCCCGGGAATCCGGCATCAGGCAGCCCCACCCGCATCCATCGGAACCGTAGCCAGCATCTGCCCCGCGCCTTCCTCTACAAGCATTGCCGCGATCGCTCGCCCAAAAGCGGCCGGATCGTCGTGCGTTCGCGGAACACTGTGGTACGCGCGCATGGTCTTGCCGCTTTGCGGATCGGCAACAACGCCAAAGATCTCCCAAAACCCTAGGCCGGATTCCGCGCCCGCGTCGCTTCCCTGGCGGCAATGAATCCCGATCGGCACCTGGCACCCGCCGCCCAGTGCCGCGAGAGCCGCCCGCTCCGCCGTCACCGCAAAACGTGTTGCCGCATCATCGAGAAACGCCAACGCCGCAATGGTCTCCGCATCGTCAACGCGCGTCTCGATGCCCAGCGATCCCTGCCCCGCAGCGGGACAAAAATCCTCCGGATTGAGCCGCTCGCGCACCCACTCGGTCTTCTCCAGCCGGTCAAGTCCCGCCGCCGCCAGCAGAATCGCCTCCACCTGGCCCTCCGCCAGTTTGCGCAGCCGCGTGTCCACGTTGCCGCGAAACTCAACCGCCTCCACATCCGGCCGCAGCGCCTTCAACTGCGCCCGCCGCCGCTGGCTGCTGGTGCCAACCTTTGCTCCCTGGGGCAGCGCCGCCAGATCCGCATACTTGACCGACACAAACACATCCCGCGGATCGACCCGCGTGGGTGTCGCCGCCAGCGCAAATCCTTCCGGCAGTTCGGTGGGCAGGTCCTTGAGCGAGTGCACCGCCAGATCGACGCGCCCCTCCGCCAGCGCCTCTTCAATCTCCTTGGTGAACATGCCCTTGGAGCCGACCTGCGCAAAGGTCACTTCCTGCAGGCGGTCGCCGGTCGTCTTGATGATTTCGATCTCGACGGCATGGCCGCGCCCGCGCAGCAGATCCGCGACATGGTTAGCCTGCCATAAAGCGAGTTGGGAACCGCGGCTTCCGATACGCAGGTTCATCGGCGCCCTGCCACGCTGGCTTGTATCACAGTCTTGTCCTCGCCTGATTTGGTGTTTGCCACATTCGCTGCTGAACCCACCGTTGCTTCCGGCGGCACAAGCGAGTCGGGCGAGAATCCACCCGTGTCAGGCTTGCCGTCGACCCCGCCCGTATTGGGCAGCGACCACGTCTCGCACAGCGCATCCACCCGTGCCGAATCATTCTCCCGCGCCGCCTGCTTCAACGCCTGCATGGGCGGATGCAGAAACTTGTTCACCAGGCCGCGCGTCAGGGCCTCAACAGCCGCGGCCTGTTCCGCAGTCAGCGAGCCCAGACGCGCCTGAATCCGTCGCAGCTCGCCCTGGCGCAGTTCCTCGGCCTGCCGCTGCAGCGCCACGATGGCCGGAGCCACGTTCACCGTCCGCTGGCGCTGGTGGAACCGCTCCACCTCGCCGGCAATCAGCGCCTCAGCGTCCGCCGCTTCGCGGCTGCGTTCCTCCATGTGCGAGGCGGCCACGCTCTGCAGGTCGTCGATGTCGTAGACAAAGATGCCCTCCAGCTTGTTCATCGCCGGATCCACATCGCGGGGAACCGCAATGTCGATAAAGAACATGGGCCGATTGCGCCGGCGGTGCAGGAACGCCTGCCCATGCTCGCGGCGGAAGATCGGGTGCGGCGCGCCCGTCGACGTGATCACGATATCGGCGTCAGCGGCCACCTCGTGCAACTGATCAAACGGAATGACGCGGCCATTGAAGGTTTCCGCCATGCGCTGCGCCCGTTGCAGCGTCCGGTTGGTCACCAGGATCGCCCCCGCGCCCTGCTGCACCAGGTGCCGCGCGGCCAGCTCGCTCATCTTGCCCGCGCCCACCAGGAACACCGTGCGCCCCTGCAGCGACCCGAAGATCTTCCGCGCCAGTTCCACCGCGACCGAGGCGATCGATACGCTGTTGGAGCCGATCTCGGTCTCCGACCGCACCTTCTTCGCCGCCGCAAACGCGCTCTGCAGCAGATGTTCCAGTTGCCCGCCCACCGTCCCGGCGCTGCGGGCCACCGCATACGCCTCTTTCACCTGGCCGAGGATCTGGGGCTCGCCCACCACCATGGAGTCGAGGCTTGCCGCCACACGAAACAGGTGCCGCACCGCCTGCTGATCGCGATGTTCGTAAAGATGGTCCTTTAATACGGCTGGATTCAGTCCAAAATGATCCTGCAAAAAGCTGCAAAGGCTGATTTCCGGCGAATCGACCGCGGCCAGAATCTCCACCCGATTGCAGGTCGAGACGATCATGCACTCGGACACACCCGGTATGGCGGCCAGGGCCCGTGTGACCTCCGGCAACTCGTCGCGCGAGATGGCGATCCGCTCGCGCAGATCGATGGGGGCGGTCTTGTGATTGACGCCAAGCAGTGCCAGGCTCATGGGCCACCGTACCTGTGCACCTGGCTGAACTGGTTGGCGGCCCACACGGCCAGCATCACCAGAAACACGGCGCCCGAGAGATAGGCCGCCTTGCGGCCGCGCAGGCCGGCCGTGCTGCGCACAAACAGCAGCAGCACGTAAACCGCCCACATGATGAACGAAGCAATCACCTTGGGATCGCGGAAATACGCCGCCCCGAGAATGGTTTCCTGGGCCAGCACCGACCCGATCACCAGCCCCACCGTCATGCACGGGAACCCGAACAGCAGGGTTGCATGCGCGATGCGCTCCAGGGTGTCGAGTGGGGGCAACCAGTCAAAAACGCCCCACCGCGATTCTTGCTTCGGTTTGATCTTGGTTTTGAGCCGGCGCTCCTGCATCAGGTAAAGCACCGAGGCCAACATGCTGAATCCCAGGGCGGCATAAGCCGCCAGCAGGGCCACGATGTGCGCCACCAGCCAGCTGATGCGTACCCCCGCCGACGGAAATGTATACCGGTCGGCGCCCAGCGCAGGCACAAACACAATGAAGAACGTGATAGGTAAAGCGAAGATTCCCAGCGAGATGGCGCCGTACAGCCACCACATCACAAAAAACAGGCCCGCAATGACCAGTCCCAGCAGCGACTCGGCGTCGCGTACACCCACCGGAACCCAGTGGTGCGACTGCAGCAGCATCTCCACCACCGAGACGAAGTGGAAGAAAACTGCTATCCCCCCCACGTGAACGCAAATCTGCCGCCAGCGCTCGTTGCCATGCAGCACAGTGGGGAAGGCGGCGATGCTGGCTCCTGCATACAGAACCGTCGCTACTCTGAGCCAAAGCAAGTACATTCCGTTGTTTACCTTAATGGCGTAACCAATAAGTATACTGTGACGCAAATCACCTGAATCGCTCGTGCCGCTACTCAGTTTATGGCGCTCATCACAGCCCCGACACAAATCAGGACACAAACAGGGTCGCCGCTTACAACGATCGACTCACATTTGGTGAGCATCCGTAGAACCTCAGAGGGAAAGGTGCCGTCTATCCGCGCCATTCCGTTCAGTCCAGCATCGAGGGTAATTTCCCTTAGACCCCGATGATCTTCGAAAGTAGCGGATTATTTTGCCTTTTTTTTGGCGCTGGTCCGGCGCGAGGATCTTGGCGTCAAAATCGGCTGGATTCCGTCTCAAATCCATAGACAAGGGCTGCTTTTTCCATGCAGAATGATGCTCTGTATCCCTAAAAGCGGGCCCGTGCGAACTCCATGGCTGCCAGAGTTATCCATTTCGGAGAAGACGACTGCCATCGACTGATGGTGTTGCGGCTTGCGGGTTATTCGGTGGACGAGTGCAATTCGCTGGTGCAGCTCCGCTCCGCGCTTTTGACGGATGGCAGTGCCGACGCCTTCTGCGTTACCGAGGGCTACAAGGTCGCCCCCGAAGAAGCCATTCACCTCGTGAGGGCTCACACCCGGTTGCCGGTCGTCCTGTTCAAGGCCTCCAACCAGAGTTATGACGGACCGATCTTCGACCTGGTCGTCCCCAGTTTGACCCCGCCCGACGTGTGGCTTAACGAAATGGAGAGACTGATCGCGCAAAGCAAAGCCGTCCGCGACAATTCGCAGGCGTTGATCAAGCGCTCCGGCGATCTCCGCCGCCAGTCGGAGGCGCTCCGCAAAAAATCGAGCGACGAGCGGGAACGGTCCCGCCGCGAACGAGAGAGAACCGCCGGATCCGTGGGTGATGACTTTTCCGGTGCTGGCCGGTCCGGCGATCAATAAAGCCTCTACGGCAGCCGATTCCCAGAATCCGACAACGCGTTTGCCGCGGCGCAAGGCTTCCATCCCCCGGCACGTCCCTACCAATTGCCCCCGCCGCCGCGATAGTCTGAAACCAGCGTGATCCGAGAAGATCTTCAACCCGCAGTGGCCCAGGAATCACCCGCCCCCAACCTCAGCCTGCCCGAACTGCTTGAGCCCCCGCGTGTGCCGGAGAAGGCCCCCGCGGAACTGACTCCCTTCATGCGGCAGTGGACCGTCGCCAAGCGCGAGAATCCCGACGCGCTGCTGTTCTTTCGCATGGGCGACTTCTACGAGCTCTTCTACGACGATGCGGTCACCGTAAGCCGCGAGTTGCAACTGACGCTCACCGCGCGCGACCGGGAACGCTCCCAGCCCATGTGCGGCGTCCCTTACCACGCCGTCGAAAGCTACCTGGCGCGCCTCTTGCGCAAGGGCTACCGCATCGCCATCTGCGACCAGATGGAGGATCCCAGGCTCACCAAGAAGATCGTGCGCCGCGAGGTCACCCGCGTCTTGTCGCCGGGTACTGCGCTCGATACCGGCCTCGACCAGGCCCAGAACAACTTCCTTTCCGCCTTGTACGAGCAGGCGCCGGAAAAAGGCCAGGCGCGCAGCAACGTGTGCGCCATTGCGCTGCTCGATATCTCCACCGGCGACTTCCGTACCGCCGAGTTCCAGGGCCCCGAAGCACGCCAGCAGGCCATCGACGAAATTCTGAAGGCAGGCTCCAGCGAGGTACTTCTTCCCTCATCGGCAGAACTGCCCGCGGCTCTCGGCCGAGTGCCGGCCCGCACCCGTGTCGAAGACTGGGTCTGGTCGCGCGACTTCGCCGTCCCCCTCGTCGAGCGTCAACTCAATGTCCGTTCCCTTGAAGGCTTTGGCCTGGTCGGCCATGAAGCGGCCGCCATCGCCGCCGGAGCCGTGCTCCACTACGTTCGCACCACGCAAAAGAACGATGCGCTGCACATCGATTCGCTCCGATTTCAGGAACACTCGACGCGCCCTGGAGCTCGACCAGGTGACGGTGCGCAATCTGGAACTGGTTGACCCGCTCTTCGCCGGACAGGATACCCGCGCCACGCTGTTCCACACCCTCGATGCCTGCTGCACGCCGATGGGCAAGCGCCTGTTGCGCGCCACCATTCTGCGGCCGCTGATGGATGCGGCTGCCATCGAAGCCCGCTACCAGGCCGTCGGCGAAGCCCACGGCGACCTGCTGCGCCGCGAAGAGCTTCGACGAGCCTTTGCCGGCATCCTCGATCTGGAACGGCTGCTGGCGCGGCTCTCCCTCGATTCCGCGGGACCGCGCGATGTGCGCGCTCTCGCCGCCAGCACTGCGCGGCTGCCCGGCTTGCAGCACTGCGCTCACCGCCATGGAAGCACCGCTGTGGCGGGAGATCGCGGCTCGCCTCGACACCCTCGAAGACGTAACCGCGCGCATCGCTACGACGCTGGTCGCCGAGCCTCCACTGACGCTGGTCGATGGCGGCGCGATCGCCACCGGAGTCGACCCAGAACTCGATGAGCTGCGCACCATCTCCTCTACCGGCCGCCAGCAGATCGCCGCGATCGAAGAACGGGAACGGCAGCGAACCGGGATCGGTTCGCTGAAGGTCCGCTATAACTCGGTCTTCGGCTATTACATCGAGATCACCAAGGCGAACCTGGCGCTTGCCCCCGCCGACTATGAACGCAAGCAGACGCTCGTCAATGCGGAACGCTTCACCACCCCCGAGCTGAAGGAATATGAGCGCAAGATTCTCACCGCGCACGACCGCTGCATCGAGATCGAAAAGCGCATCTTCGCCGAGTTGCGCCGTTCGGTGCTCGAAGCGGCCGGCCGCATCCGCCGCGCCTCCACTGCAGTTGCCGAAGCAGACCTGCTGGCCAACTTCGCCCATCTGGCCGCGCTGCGCCGCTATGCGCGCCCCCGTCTCGAACCGAGCCGGTGCTCGAAGCCGTAGCCGCGCGTCATCCTGTCATCGAACAATGGATGGAGGAGACGCGCGAAGGCCGGTTCATTGCCAACGATCTCTATCTCGATTCCGGGGATACCGGGCCGAGCCTGCTCCTCATCACCGGCCCTAACATGGGCGGCAAGAGCACCTATCTTCGCACCGCCGCGATGTTAGTGCTGATGGCGCAGATGGGCAGCTTTGTGCCCGCCGACAGCCTGCGCCTGGGACTGGTCGATCGCATCTATACCCGCATCGGCGCCAGCGACAATGTAGCGCGCGGCCGCTCCACCTTCATGGTGGAGATGACGGAGACCGCCACCATCCTGAATACGGCGACGCGACGCTCGCTCGTCCTGCTCGATGAGATGGGCCGCGGCACGGCCACGTTTGACGGCCTTTCGCTGGCCTGGGCCACGGTGGAGTATCTGCACGCCGAGACCTGCGCGCGCACCCTGTTTGCGACGCACTATCACGAACTGACCATGCTCGCCGAAAAGCTGCCGCGCGTCCGCAACCTGCGCGTGGGCGTCAAGGAAGCCGCCGGCGGCATCGTCTTTCTGCATACCATCGAGCCCGGCGCGGCGAGCAAGAGCTACGGCATCGAAGTGGCCAAGCTTGCGGGACTTGCCCCCGGCGGTGATCGAGCGCGCACGCCGCATCCTGCGCCAGCATGAGAAGCAGGAGCGCCAGAGCGTGCAGGTGGAGACGGTCGCGGAGCCGATGCAACTCACCATCTTCACCCCGCTTTCGCAGCGCATTGTCGATCGCATCGAGGCCGTCGACGTAAATGCGCTCACGCCGCTGCAGGCCTTGAATCTGCTTGAAGAACTGCAGCAGGAACTGAAGGAGAAGGCATGACGCCCACTCTGCGCAATGCTGCCGGCAGCCTGCTGGTGGTCGGACTAGCCGGTCCGGAACTCACTTCGCTGGAGCGGGCATGGCTGCGTCTCATCCGGCCCGCCGGCGTGATCCTGTTCCGGCGCAACATTGCCGATGCCGCCCAAACGCGGGCTCTGATCGATGAAGCCACAGGTCTGTGCGCGCGGCACGCTTTTCGTTGCGTCGATGTCGAGGGCGGCACCGTCGATCGGCTGCGGGACGCGCTGGCGCCGCTGCCTTCAGCCCAGGCCGTAGCGCAGGCAGCACAAAAGGCCGGCAGCAGGAAACGACCCAGTGGCGCCCTGGCACGCGAACACGGCGAACTGGTAGGCCGCGGTGTCCGGGCCTTCGGATTCAACACCACCCTGGCCCCCGTGCTCGACCTTGCCTTGCCCGCGTCTGCGGCGGTCATGGGCACACGCTCGGCCGCCGCCGACCCGGCGGGCGTGATCGCGTACGTGCGCCCCTTTCTCGCCGGGCTCAAAGCCCACGGCGTCGCCGCCTGCGGAAAGCACTTTCCCGGCCTGGGCGGCGGCATGCGCGACTCGCATCTCGAAACACCCGCCATCGACCGTGCATGGAAAGACCTGTGGGCGGAGGACCTCGCCCCCTATCGGGAGCTTTGCGACGAACTGCCGATGATCATGGTCAATCATGCGGCCTATCCCGCCACTCCGAGCAAAGACCATCCAGCCAGCGTGTCCCCTTTCTGGATCACAAAGGTCCTTCGCGAGCGCCTTCGCTATCGCGGACTGATCTTCTCCGACGACATGGAGATGGGCGGCATTCTCAAGTTTCTGCCCATCGAAGCGGCCGTGATCGCCGCAGTCCGCGCCGGTATGGACACGCTGGAGATCTGTCACAGCCCTGAGCTGATCCTGCGAGCCTATGAAGCGATGATCTCTGAAGCCGAGCGCTCAAGAGCCTTTGCGGCACTGCTGCTGCAACGAGCCCGCACTGCCCAGCGCAAGCGGGCCAGGTTGTTTCACGCAGGGCCGGCACGCCCCACGTCCCCGCAACAGCTCGACGCGCTGCGCACGAGCATCCTGCGTTTTCGGGAGCTGGTCGACAGTGCATCGGCGAGTCCAGCGGTGAGCCACCCGCCAGCTTCGCTGGTGGAGACGGTATGACCTCCAAACCCATGATCGTGGCCGGTATCATGAGCGGAACGTCTGCCGACGGCGTCGACGTCGCCATCGTGCGTATCAAGCCCGGTCATCCCGAAATCCTGTCGCGCAAAGAAAAGCTCTCTGCGGTCACACGCCCCGAGCTGACACTGCTCGCCCATGAGGGCTTTGCATACCCCCGTTCCTTGCGCCGCGCAGTGCTCGACGCGATGAATGCCGCCTCGACATCGACGGCAGAGTTGGCTCGCCTCAACTGGCGGCTGGGGCTGGCCTATGCGGAGTTTGTCCGGCTCACCCTGGAGAAGCACGGCGTCAAGCTCGACCTGATCGGCTGCCACGGCCAGACGCTTTATCACCAGGCGCGCACCTCTTCCTACGCAGGACGCAGTTTCGCGTGCACCTGGCAGGCCGGCGAAGCGGCCGCTCTGGCCGCGGAGATCCGCGTCCCGGTGGTCTCCAACTTCCGCCCCGCGGACATGTTCGCCGGCGGCCAGGGCGCGCCGCTCGTTCCTCTTCTCGACTACGTATTGTTTTCCCATACGAAATGGGGCCGGGTGCTGCAGAACATCGGCGGCATCGCCAACATGACCGCGATTCCGGCGGGAAGCTCACCGGCCAACCTGATCGCCTTCGACACCGGTCCCGGCAACATGGTGATGGATGCGCTGACCCAGCAGCTCTTCAGCAAGCCTTTCGATCGCAATGGAGCCATCGCCGCACGCGGCTTAGTCATTGCGCCGGCACTGAGTGTCGCGCTGCGCCATCCTTACTTCCGTCTCGCCCCTCCACGCACCACGGGGCGCGAGCAGTTCGGACGCGAATATGCGGCCGGCTTTCTGGCCACTTGCCGAAAGCACTCCAGCAAGCCCGAAGATGCACTCGCAACAGCCACCGCATTGACTGCCGAGACCATCTCCCGCAGCTACCAGCAATTTGTGCTGCCCAGGATGACAAGTGTTCCGGTCGACTATATCGTCTCCGGCGGCGGTACCCGCAATCGAACCCTGATGGCCATGCTTGCCGAGAGGCTGGAACCGCTCGGCTGCAAACTCGCCGTCACGGGCGATTTCGGTCTGCCCGCCGAGGCCAAAGAGGCCGCCGCCTTTGCGCTGCTGGCCTGGCAGACGTGGCACCGCTTGCCCGGAAACATCCCCTCGGCTACCGGCGCCGCACGGCCTGCAATCCTCGGCCAGGTGACTTATGTCTGAACGCCTTCGCGGGCGCTTCGTATTCTTCTCCGCATCGTGCCTGCTATTGACCTTGTCATTGCTGACGGGTTGCCGCTCCAGGCCGCGCGATCCTCACACCGTCGTCTTTCTCATCGAAAGCAGCCCCACCAGTCTTGACCCGCGCATCGGAACCGACGCCCAGTCCGAGCACATCGACGAACTGCTCTTCGACGGACTCGTGGCGCGCGATCCCAGCTTTCATTTCACGCCGGCGCTCGCCGAGAGCTGGGAACAGCCCGACCCGCGCACGCTCATCTTTCATCTGCGCTCCGGCGTCCGCTTTCACGACGGTCGATTGCTGACGGCACGCGACGTTCTCTGGACCTTCAACTCCATGCGCAACGGCGCGGTGATCGCTCCCAAGGCCGCTTCCTACGCTTCGGTCGGCCTCATCGAAGCGCCCGACCCCCACACCGTCATCTTTCACCTGAAGCAGGCCGACAACTTTCTGCTGACCAACCTCTCCACCGGCGCCATCGGCATCGTCCCCGAGGGCAGCGGCCGCGAATTCTGGCGTCACCCCATCGGCACCGGCCCGTTTCGCTTCGTCAGCCAGCAGATCGATCAGGACGTCATCATCGAGCGCAACCCGCTCAGTTGGAGCGCCGTGCCCGCAGCTTGAGCGCGTGCGCTTCGCCGTAGTGCCCGACTCCATCACCGAGTCTCTCGAACTCGAAAAGGGATCGGGCGACGTGGCCATCAATTCCCTTCCCATGGACGCGCTGCCGGTCCTCGCCAGGCGCCCCGGCCTGGTCGTCGACGATGCGCCCGGCACGCAGCTTCAATACCTCACCTTCAATACGCGCGACCCGCTCCTGCAGGATCCGCGCGTGCGCCAGGCCATCTCCTGCGCCATCGATCGCAACCTCATCATTCAGTCGCTGCTGGACGGACATGCGCAGCCGGCCCAAAGCATGCTGCCCGTCAGCCACTGGGCTTATGCGGCGGATGGTCCGCGCTTCGACTATGACCCGGCCCGCGCCGCGCGCCTGCTCGACGCAGGCAGGCCACCCCGCGGGTCCCGACGGCGTTCGCTTTCATCTCACCATGAAGACCAGTTCCGTCGAGGATGTGCGCCTGCTCTCCGCCGTCCTGCAGCAGCAACTGGCGCGCGTAGGCATCGCTCTCGACCTGCGCAGCTATGAATTCGCAACCTTTTACGCGGACGTGACCCGCGGCGCATTCCAGATGTATTCCCTGCGCTGGATCGGCGGCAACGAACAGCCGGATATCTTCAGCTACGCGTTCTCGACAGCGCGTTTTCCTCCCAAGGGCGCTAACCGTGGCCACTACTCGAATCCTGAACTCGATGCCCTTCTCGATGAGGCCGCGCAGAGCGCGGACATGGAACGGCGTCGTGTCGACTATGCCAGAGGCCCAGCAGATCCTGGCCCGCGATCTGCCTGCCATCAATCTCTGGTACCGCGACACGGTCGTGGTCCACAACCGTCGCCTGACCAACATTGTGCCCACCCCGTCAGGCAGCTTCACCTTCCTTGAGTCTGCCCGGCTCGCGCAGTAGGGCCCAACTCAAATTAGAGTGTGGAAACCTTGCGGATCGTTGCAGCTTGCAGCCCCGTCTCAACCTTTTGCCGTACTGTCTCGTCTACCCGAATGGAGCATAAATTCACCGGATAGACCATTGTGGCCGCGCATCTGCGGCATCGGATGACATATGAACCGCACGTGTAAGAATCGCAACTCGTTCGTGGCTGCGCCGATCATATTCGCGCAACTGCTGATCTATGCCGCCCTCTTCGCGGCTGCGTCCCTGGCCAACGCGCAGGCCTCCTCCCGTTTTCTGGGATCCATTACGGCCATCAACGGAACGACCCTCACGGTCAAGACCGACGCCGGCGATCAGCGCCAGGTGGAGGTTCCCGGAGAGGCCAGCATCAAGCGCATCGAGCCGGGCGAAAAGGATTTGAGCAAGGCCGCGACCATCACCTTTGCTGATCTCGCCGTTGGCGATCGCGTCCTGGTGCGCCTTGATCCCAATGCCACCGGCGCTACGCAGCAGGCCTCGCAGATCATCGCCGTGAAGCAGGAAGATCTCGCCCAGCAGCCAGCAGCAGGAGCAGGAAGACTGGCAAAAGCGCGGCGTCGGCGGTCTGGTGAAGAGTGTGGATTCTGCCGCGGGGACGATCGAGCTGACGACCGGCGCCGGCGCCACGGCCAAGACCGTCACCGTTCGCACCACCAAGGCGACGGTCCTGAAACGCTATGCGCCCGGCTCCGTTCGTTTCGACCAGGCGCAGCCGGCACCGCTCGACGCGATCCACACCGGCGACCAGCTACGCGCGCGTGGGGAAAAGAACCCCGATGGAACAGAAATCACGGCAGAAGAAGTGGTTTCGGGAAGCTTCCGCAATATCTCCGGCACCATCTCATCCATCGATGCCGCGAACTCGACCCTGACTGTAAAGGATCTTGCCACCAAGAAGCAGGTGACCATCAAGGTCACCCCGGACGCGCAGATGCGGCGCCTCCCGGAGCGGATGGCGCAGATGCTGGCCATGCGCTTGAAGGGCGGACCCGCTGGGCCGGGCGGAGCGGCCTCTGCTGGAGCGGGACCGGGTGGTCCCCGCCAGGAGCAGCGCCGCCGCCTGCCGGCGGCCAGCAACGCGGCAACGGGGGCGGACAATGGCAGGGCCAGCGCGGCGGCGCCGGAGGGCCCTGGAGCTCCGGGTGGTGGCGATCCGCAACAGATGCTGAGCCGCGCCCCGGCCATTCAGCTCTCTGAGCTGCAGAAGGGCGAGGCTGTGATGCTGGTGTCCACCGAGGGCGCAAATGATGTCACGGCAATCACCTTGCTTGCCGGGGTCGAGCCCCTGCTGGAAGCGCCGGCCGCCAGCCAGAATCTGCTCTCCAACTGGAGCATGGGCTCGGGCGGCGGCGGAGCCGAAGGCGCAGCCGCTCAATAGGGCTTCTGGGATGCAGAACTGAAAGCAATACTGTGCGCGAACCGGCCAGACCGGAGCCGCAGGACAAAGAGGAACACGTGTATTTGAGACTTCATTGCGTCATTCATTTTTTGATAGCGACGGCCATTGCATCCGCGATGGCGATCGCAGCTCTGGGCCAGACTGCCACACCACCCGGCACAGCCGCGCTTCAGGCCGGGACGCCACAGGCCTCCGCGGCTGCCAACACCGTCACCCTGCGCGGCCACATTACCGACCAGACCGGTGCGCTGATTCCCGGCGCCACGATCTCCATCGCCACCCCGGAGGGAAAAACCGTGGCTACCGCGAAGGCCGATGCTTCCGGCGCCTATGAAGTACGCGGGCTTGCCTCCCGGCGGCTACGTCGTGAAGGCCGACTACGCCGGGTTCGCTCCCTTTCAGTCGCAGACCATTGCCTTGACTGCGGGACAGGCCAAGCGCGTCGACATCGCCATGGCCATCCAGGTGGAGCAGCAAAACGTCGTGGTCACCGATGACTCTCCGACCGTAAACGTTGAAGCCAGCGGCAACTCCAACTCCATCGTCCTCAAAGGCAAGGACCTCGACGCGCTCTCCGACGACCCCGACGAGCTATCCAACGAACTGTCGGCCCTGGCCGGCCCGTCCGCGGGACCCAATGGCGGACAGATCTTCATCGACGGATTCTCCGGCGGACAGCTTCCGCCCAAGTCGGCGATTCGCGAAATCCGCATCAACCAGAATCCCTTCTCCGCCGAATACGACCGGCTCGGCTATGGACGCATCGAGATTCTCACCAAGCCGGGCACCGACAAGCTGCACGGCCAGTTCTTCATCCAGGGCAATGACAAGCAACTTCAATACCGGCAACCCCTTCACCAACAAGACTCCGCCGGCCAGACGGTTGCCAATGCCTCCCTACTACAGCTACCAGTTCAACGGAACGGTCAGCGGCGCGATCTCCAAGAAAGCCTCCTTCTTTGTCAGCGCCGAGCGGCGCAATATTGAAAACGTCAACGCCTGGCTGATTCCCGACGCGGTGCTCCAGAACAGCTCCGGCCAGTTCTACGATGCCAGCAACTACGGCGTCGACCTGCTCAACCTGCGCATCCGCGACAACGCTTCGGCGCGCATCGACTGGCAGCTGGGCAGCCAGCAACACATTCACCGTACGCTACGGCTTCTGGAACGAGGCCGAGCATGGCGACCTGAGTGCCGGTTCCCTGCCCACCGCTTCGACTCACGAATCCAACACCGATCACACCGTGCAGATGAGCGATGCCTTCGTGATCAACGATCACGCCGTGAACGAGAGCCGCTTTCAGTATGAACGGCAGAACGAAAATCACTATCCCGACTCGACCGCGCCCACCATTACAGTGCAGGGCGATTTCACCGACGGCGGCTACACCGGCCAGGAGAGCCGCGACCACGCCACCCGGCTCGAGTTTCAGAATCTGACCACGATCAGCCATGGCGCGCATGCCATCAAGTTCGGAACCCGGCTTCGCGATTCTCGCGATGCCAACTTCACCACCAACAACTACAACGGCATCATTCAGCTTTCGACAGCTACACCAACTACCTCGCGCATGGCCAACGGACTGGCAGGCGGGAGAGTCGTTCAACAGCCTGGTCGCGCAGGGCTACGGGCCCATCGACCGCCAGCTTCACCACGGGCCAGGAATCGGCGGTCGCCAACGTCTTCGACGCCGCCCTCTTCGCGCAGGACGACTGGAAGGTGAACCCCCGGCTCACGGTTTCGGGCGGCCTGCGCTGGGAATCGCAGAACCATATCGCCGACCACAACGACTGGGCGCCGCGCGTGTCCATGGCCTACGCCCTCGACGGCGGCAAAGGCAAGCAGGCCAAGACGGTACTGCGCGCCGGCTACGGCATCTTCTACGACCGCTTCCAGGTCACCAACCTGATGACGATCAATCACGCGGACACGCAAAACAAAATCGTCTACAACAATCCCACCTGCGCCTCGACCACACCTTCCGGAGCCCAGGCCACCTCGATCAATCAGATTGACCTGTCCACCTGCGTCAACAACGGCATCTCGACCAGCGGCAACGCGACACCGGTACGCTACCAGGTCTGCCCCAGCTTCCATTCGCCCTACACGGAGCAGGCCGGCGTTCGGCCTCGAGCGCCAGCTCCATCCCAGGCAGCACCGCTCACCATGACGTACCTGCACTCGTTTGGAGCGCACCAGTTGGTGACACGCAACGCCAACCAGCTCTTGAGCGATGGCACCTATCCCCTCGATCCCGTCCGGCGGATACCTCTACCAGTTCTATCCTGAAGCTGTCTTCAAAGCAGAATCAGCTCATCACCAGCGTCAATGCCCGCGTGACCAAAACCTGAGCCTGGTCGGCTTCTACACCCTGGGCTGGGCCAACAGCGACGGTGGCGCGGGTACCAACGCATCCAACGCCTACAACCTCAGCCAGGACTACGGTCCCGCCACCTTTGTTTCGCGCAACCAGGTCTTCGCCATGGCCAGCTACAGCGGCCCCTGGGGATTGCGCTTCAATCCGTTCCTGATCGCACAATCGGGCAAGCCGTTCAACATCACGCTGCCCATCGGATCCTCTGAACAACTTCTACAATCAGCGGCCGACCTACGCGACGGCGAGCACGCCCCTGGCCGACCAGGTGTCGACCCCCTACGGTCTTCTGGATAAGGCCGCGCTTCCCGGCGAACCGCTGATCTCCGCCAACCGCGGCATGGGACCGGCGGCGGTGGCCGTCAATCTCCGCGTCAGCCGCGGGTTTGGCTTTGGTCCGGAGACCGGCGCCACCGCTGGCCCCAACGGCGGCCCTCCCGATGGGCGGCGGCGGAGGCGGCGGCCGGCGCGGCGGACCTCCCGGCGGCGGCCTCGGGCCGGGTGGCCTCGGTGGCGGCGGTGGCGGCCCGCGCGGCATGTTCGGACCAGCCGGTACCGGCCGGAAGTATTCTCTTACCTTCAGCGCTCAGGCACTGAACCTGTTCAACGACATCGACTACGGCGGCCCCAACGGCGTCCTCGGCAGTCCGCACTTCAATCGCTCCACAACGTTGGCCGGCGGCATCTTCAGTACCGGATCAGCAGCCCGCCGCGTCTTCGCCCAGGTGATCTTCTCGTTCTGAGCGCACCTGCAAATCAGCGACACAAAGGCCGGAGCTGAGTGCTCCGGCTTTTCGCTTCCATCGATTCGAGTCACATTGTTCGGCTCAATAGAGAACCGTAGAGTTTTTCCCACTCATCCGCCTTCGCCTCCATGCTGAAGCTCCGGCAGATCCGCTCCCGCGCCCTGACGCCGTTGGCCAGCCGGGTTTCAAGTGAGGTTTCCATCACCATCCGCATGGCTGCGCCCAGCGCGCCAGGATCCCTCGCCGGAACCATCGACCCGGCGTCACCGACGAGTTCGCGTACCCCGCCCACATCTGTCGCCACCACTGGCTTCTCCATCGCCATGGCCTCGCCAAGCGCCAGCGGCATCCCTTCCCAGGCTGAACCCAGAACAAATCCATCGGCGGCATCGAGCAGCGCCGCAGTGTCGCGGCGCAGACCCAGCCACCGAACCTGCTTCATCGTGCCCCGCTCCGCGGCCAGAACTGCGTACCGTGGATCGCTCGACACGCCGGCCTCGCCCACAGCCCAAAGCTGGGCCGCTGGCTGCGCCGCATGGACGACTTCAAAGGCGCGCAGCAGGTTGGGATAGTCTTTCGCCGGCGCAATGCGCCCCACCGTGATCCACACAAACTCCCCGGTCACGCCCATCTCAGCCCGCATCGCTGCGCGACGTCCCGTATCCGGCGCAAACTCCGCCGTATCGATTCCGTTGGTGAGCACAACGCACCTGGCGCGGCGTACCGCCCTTATGCGCACATATCGTTCCGCAGCGGCAGCACTCACGGCGGTGGTCAGGTCCGCCAGCCGGTCCGTAAGCCCATACGCCGCCATGCGCAGCCAGCCTCCCTCATACACGTTGTGAATGGTCGAGATGAGGATGAACCTGCGATGAAACATCCGCAGCACCCGCGCCAGCAGGTTTCCATGAAAGTTATGGCTGTGCATAATGTCGGGCCGGAAGCTGCGCAGAAAGACGCCGCCCTCCCGAATCGCTCTGATCCATCCGCCGGCTGTTTTCCCTAGATTAAGGTGTACGACTTCGAGATGCGTGGAGAGGTCATCGTTATGGTGCGGTCGGAGCACCACCAGCGCCACGGCGTGCCCGCGTGCCGACATGCGCTCTGCCAGCGCCAGCACCTGCCGTTCCGCTCCGCCCACGCCCAGCGACGTAAGCATGTACACGATCCGCATCCGGCCCGCAATTCCGCAAGAGGTAGGACTTCATGATAGCGCTAGCGCCGTCAGTCTCTCGCGTTCTGTGCTACCCAACGCGCAATGATCGTATCCACGGCAAACAGTCCCGGTCCAAGGATCAGGATCAGGAGCGCGGCAAACCAATACGTGTATGGGCCGGCACCATAGAAGTCTTCCGGCTTCGACAGGATATGGAAAAAGTTTGTCCGGTCGTCGGGCACGCTGAGATAGGCCACCGTCATGTTGACAAATAGCACCAGCGACACCAGCCGCGATCCGATCCCGGCCGCAAACAGGATACCCCCGAGAAGTTCTATCAGCGCCACCGCGAGCGCTGTCATGCCCGGCGCCGGAAGCCCAAGCGATGTGAAAAACTCCGTCACGCGGTCAAGATGGGTCAGCTTGCCCCACCCATCGGTGGCATACTGCCAGCCCCAATACAGGCGAATCGCCAACAGCAGTGGATTGGTCAGGCTGCCGGCAACCAGCACAAACGCTTCGTAGGCAGACTGAAGAGCACCGATTAGCTTGGACATTCCCTTTCCTTCCATAATGCAGTCCCATGACCGTGCCATAAGGCACACCGCGACTTTGGGTGATAGCCTTCAGAACTGTACACCGCAACCGGCGCCAGTTTTCGATAGTTCACTTGGCCAACGATTCGATATCCGGCGCGCAGATCCAGCCCAGTTCTGCCCAGGTGGCAAACCACTGCTGCACTCGCAGCGGCCGCTGCGCTTCAGGCAGGCGCGAATCGGCAAACCCGGCATCGAGCGCGGCGCCCAGCGATTCCCCTTCGCGAATCGCCGCCAGGGTGAGATACTCCTCGCGCTCCAGTCGCCGATAGTAGACTGCAAAGTCCAGGCGATGCGCTGCGACCCACGTCGAACGTCGCCGCAGACGCGGCAAACGCGCGGGGGGTTCGATGTCTTCCTCGTGCTTCACACCCGCTTCGCTGGTCTGCCGCTTCTCCCTGCTGTGCAATGCCAGGGCAATATCGTCGGCGGGATAGTTGAGCGCCAGCAGGCGCACATGTGGCTGCAGCGCCAGTTGCGAAGCACCATCCAATGTCGCAATCTGCTCAATGGTCAGCGGCGTGTTTTCCGCCTCGTCGAATGCCTCGACGAACGCCCACTCCACCTGCGCCACATCCACCGCCAGCGCCTGCCGCCGGCCCGTCCACTGGGGATGCGCCGCCAGCCACTCCACCAGCTTCGATCCAAGATTGCGCAAGGTGAACGACCGGCTCGGATGCGCGGTCAGGTATGCGATCGAAAGCGCCTCAAACTGCCGGCCGCCCACCACCGCGCGCAGCGCCGGAAAATCTTCGGCCAGCGCGCCCATCACCCGAAACCAGTATTGCCGGTTATAAATCTCCAGCCGCTCAAACGGGTTCAGCCGGCTGTTCGGTGCAATGAAGGATGCGGCCACCTCTTCCATGGCGCGTCCATCGGGCGCGGTCGCACGCATCTCCTCATCAGCGGTCAGGGGCATCATGACGGCAGCGGCCATCTCGCGCTGCAGGTCGACAAGACTCATCGGGGCTGGGCTCATCGGGGCCGGACTCATCGCGCCGCTCCTGCCAGTGTGCCCGTCTGCCGGTTCAGATAGCGCTCTGCCTTCTTCGCCTCGGCATGCACCTCGTCAAAGCTGGGAATATGGTCGTCCCACTCCAGCAGCGTCGGCGTCGGCCCGCAGCGCTCGATCGCCCGCGCATACAAGCTCCCATACGGGATCAATGACCGGATGATCATGCGTATCCAGAATGTACTTCTCGTACTTCGAGTGGCCCGCAATGTGAATCTGCGCAACTCGCTCCGCCGGCACCGCATTCACATAGTCCATGGGGTTGAACTCGTGGTTCATCGCCGAAACGTAGATGTTGTTCACGTCGAGCAGAATGCCGCAGTCGGCGCGCTCCACCACTTCGTTCAGGAACTCCCACTCCGTCATCTCGGAGCCGGTAAACGCGGCGTAGCTCGACACATTCTCAACCGCCACGGGAATCTCCAGGTAATCCTGAACATTCTTCACTCGCTCGACCGTCCGCTCCACCGCCTCCCAGGTATACGGCAGCGGCAGCAGGTCGTGGGTGTAGGTGCCGTCGACGCTGCCCCAGCACAGGTGATCGCTGAGCCAGGGCGTTTGGGTGCGGCGGACCAGCGCTTTCAACCGGCGCAGGTGTTCCGGGTCGGGCGCAGTCACCGAGCCGAAGTACATCGAGACCCCGTGCTGCACCACCCGGTACTGCTCCAGAATCTGATCGAGCACGGAGAGCGGGCGACCCGCGTCGATCATGAAATTTTCAGAAATAATCTCAAACCAGTCCACCACCGGCTTCCGCGAAAAGATGTGCCGGTAGTGCGGAATGCGCAAGCCGATCCCTACGCCGTGATTTGAAAACGCGTTGAAGCGATTGCCAGCCATAGTGTTGGAAATGTCCAGATTGGAATCGGGCAGGTTTTGTTCATCAGGACTACGGTCCCGAATGCGCAGCATCGATCAGCCTCAGCGCCAGGTCACCCACGCACAGGTCACGGAAAAGACACAGATGGATCGGCGGCTGAAATGTTCAGCCTGGTTTCGCCCGAATGCTTCAGCTGCCGATCCAGGCTTGAGTTAGATCGCCTTCGGCATCTTGGAGCCGTCCGTGGCGCAACCGCCCTTACCCTTGCAGCTGTTCTTGGCCTTGCAGCCGTTGTCGCTGGATTTGCAGCCGCCCTGGCCCTTACAGTCATTCTTGCCCTTACAGGAGTGCTTTGGCGGCTTGTCCGCATTGGTATAACGGAGGCCAGCCTTGGCTGCCTTCACGGTGTTTCCATTGGCAGAGGCCTGGGTAGCCGACTGGGCCGCTAAGGAGGTACCACCGATCAGGCCGGAGAGGGCCGCCGTCAGAAGCATCGCATTCAATTTGTTCGTCATGTTGACCTCGCTGGGGGTTGGGGCGGATGGTCTCCGCGGTTAACTCGCTGCAGGTGGACCTTTTGGGGCCTGCATATTCCTCGTTCCGCACAGTAGGAGTGAGGACCTGCGCCAAAGGTTACAGGGAAACTCTTCCCCGTGGAAATGAAAATCTTGACGCCTGCCTCTCACACACCTAAGTACGTGCCCGCTGCCAGAACGGATTGTCTGCCGGCTGCGCTACTCTGATTCTGCGAACCATGCATCATCCCGAGGTGAATTTGGCCGGCACGCCTGAAAGCAAGAATCACACTGGACTGGAGGCCCTGAGCGGCGTCAGTTTCATGGTCGCCATGCTGCAGAGCCTCTGCACGGCCGTCCTTACCGTGAGCAGCATTCGTGTCGCCATCGGGCTGACCGCCCTTGCCGCCGCGAGCGGCATCTACGCCCCTGCCCGCGGCTTCCACCAGGACGCCATCCGTATCCCCATGCTTACCCTGGCTGCCGCCGGCGCCCTGATCAACCTCGCCGTCCTCGCCTGGATCTGGCGCCTGCGAACACGTCCTTCCGCGCAATGGCGCCGCCGCGACCTCACCCCGAAACAGAAGCGCTCCGAACGTCTGCAGGTCATTCTCGCCGTGGTAACCCTCATCCTGGTTGCCCTCGAAGTCACGACTCACCCCATGGTCCATCGCACCGGCCCTCCCCCGCCCAATTACCCGGCCGTCCACTGAAAGCATCAGAACGCGCAAGATCCGCCGGACTTTGCCCTGCCCCCGGCACGTGTCTGAACCGAAGCGCCCGTTCCTGACTCCAATACCATATGCGTGGTTCTCCCCAAGAGGCCGTTGACCCGATCACGGCGGATCGCAATCTCACCGAAAAACCGGCGGAA
Organism: uncultured Acidobacteriaceae bacterium; assembly: GCA_963737665.1. GTDB lineage: Bacteria > Acidobacteriota > Terriglobia > Terriglobales > Acidobacteriaceae > Telmatobacter. The sequence continues at coordinate 955,801 of CAVTTW010000002.1, read as the reverse complement.
TTGAGCGCCTCCAGCGTCGCAATCATGGCCTTCAGCGTCGGCGCCATCGTCGCCAATCTCTACTACATCCAGCCACTCCTCTCGGCAATCGCTACCGACTTTCACATTTCGGTTCCACGGGTGGGCCTGATCGCCATGCTCACCCAGTTAGGCGCCGCGCTGGGAATGTTCTTCTTCGTCCCGCTGGGCGATACCAAGGAACGGCGCCGCCTGATCGTCTCCCTGCTGCTCGTTGAATCCGTCTTCCTGGGCCTCATGGCGAGTTCCCGAAGCTACGTCTGGCTGGCCCTGGCAAGCCTTGGCATCGGAGTCGCCGGCTCCACCGTTCACCTGATCGTCCCGTTTGCCGCCCAGCTCGCCACCCCTGCGCGGCGCGGCCGGATCGTCGGCACCGTCCTCGCCGGACTGCTCCTGGGCATCCTGCTGGCGCGCACCTTCAGTGGACTGCTCGGCGCCTGGCTGGGCTGGAGAGCCATTTACTGGCTGGCCGCCGGCATCATGCTCTCCCTGGCTGTGCTCATCCGCTTCGGGCTCCCCCGGAGCACACCCCAGCTCAAGCTCTCCTGGCCGGGCCTGATCCGCTCCGCCGGCATCCTGATTCGAGAGCAGCCGGTACTTCGCGAAGCCGCAGCCCTGAGCGCCATCCTGTTCTGCGTCTTCAGTGCCTTCTGGACCACCCTGGTCTTCTTCCTGGCCACTCCGCCGTATCACTACGGGAGCGGCGTCGCCGGCCTGTTCGGGCTCGTCGGCGCTGCCGGCGCACTGAGCGCCCCCTTCGTGGGCCGCCTCGCCGACCGCTATGGTGCGCGCCGCAATGTCCTCGTAGCCCTGCTGCTGACACTGGCCTGCTTCGTTGTGCTCTATTTCTCCGGCAAATGGATGAGCGGCCTGATCCTCGGCGTGATCCTGCTCGATGTCGGCGTGCAATCGGGACACGTCTCCAATCAAACCCGGATCTACGGCCTGCTGCCCGAAGCCCGCAGCCGCCTCAACATGGTCTACATGATCTGCTACTTCATCGCCGGAGCCATCGGCTCCTATGCCGGCAGCCTGCTCTGGCACTGGTTCGGCTGGGCCGGAGTGTGCGGCTTTGGCTGCAGCCTTTCGCTGGTCGGGATCGCTCTTTACGCGGTTACCCAACCGCAGGTTCAACTTCAGGCCGCCCGTGCCGAGGCGACCGACTGAGCTACAGCATTCGACTCGTCTTGGCAGTTTGTTCGAAACTCGGAACAAGGCGCCTTGTAACAGGGCACGACGCTCAGTCGTGCCAAGGATCCATGTAACAAGGCACGACTCTCAGTCGCGCCAAGGATCCTTGTAACACGGCACGACGTTCAGTCGCGCCACGATAGCTGCAAACAGACGCGCTTTGTAACAGGGCACGACCTTCAGTCGTGCCAACAAAGCCAATCAAGTGAACGGGCTTTAGCCCCTGTGGGGACTCGGATCGCCTCGATTTCGCCCATTGGTGGCTTCCTCAACAAACTCCGAGTCCCATGACGGTGTCCCCGATCGACCGGGCGCTCGATTCCCCTGAACGAACAAAGGCCCGAACCAGACGGTCCGGGCCTTTGTCTCCACTCGATGCGGCAGGAAGTTATGCCTGGCCGCCGCCACCACCGGGGCGACCGCCGCGACGACGCCGGCGACGACGATTGTTGTTCATGGGTGGACGTCCGCCTCCACCGCCACCAGGGGCCACTGGCTGACCCGCGGCCACCGGAGCTCCTTCGACACGGTTGAAGTTGGGCTCGTTGTCCTCGTCGAACTCTTCGCCTTCTTCCTCATCGAAGTCTTCGCCGCCTTCAATCAGAATCGTGCTCTGATTCGACTTGGGCTGGCGCTCTTCCAGTTCCGGGCGCGCCTGTGCGCGCCGGAGCTTCAAACTCCTCGGTCTCGGCAGGGGCCGCCTCGGCCGGCGCCTGCTGCGCCAGCTTGGCCTTCTGTTCCCTGATGAGGGCCTTGCGGCTGAGCTTGATGCGGTTGCCTTCGATGGCCAGTACCTTCACCATCACCTGGTCGCCTTCGCGCAGCTCGTCCTTCACTTCCTTGACGCGATGTTCCGCAATCTCGGAGATGTGCAGCAGCCCGTCGGTTCCCGGGAACAGCTCCACGAACGCGCCAAACTCGGCCAGCCGCACCACTTTGCCCAGGTAGATCTTGCCGATTTCGGGCACCGCGGTGATGTTGCCGATCATTTCCAGCGCCCGCTTCAGGCCGTCGCCGTCCGAGGAAGCCACGCTGACCCGGCCGGTATCGTCGACGTCGATCTTGGCGCCGGTCTGCTCGATGATGCCGCGGATGGTTGCGCCGCCCTTGCCGATCAGGTCGCGGATCTTGTCGGTCGGAATCATGACGGTCTCAATGCGCGGCGCATACTTCGAACGCTCCGTGCGCGGTCCGTCCAGCACCGCATCCATCTTGTCCAGCAGGAACAGCCGGCCCTGGCGAGCCTGCTCCATGGCCTGCTGCAGGATCTCGCGCGTCAGTCCGCCGATCTTGATGTCCATCTGCAGAGCGGTGATGCCCTTGCGGGTTCCGGCTACCTTGAAGTCCATGTCGCCGTAGTGATCTTCCGCGCCCGCGATATCGGTCAGGATGGCATAATCGTCGCCCTCCTTCACCAGGCCCATCGCCACACCCGCCACCGCGCCCTTGAGCTGGATGCCGGAATCGTACAGAGCCAGGCTGGCGCCGCAAACCGAAGCCATCGACGAAGAACCGTTCGACTCCAGGATGTCGGAAACGATGCGGATCGAGTAGGGAGACTCGTCTGCCGCCGGCAAAACCGCCGAAATCGCCCGCTCCGCCAACGCGCCGTGGCCCACTTCGCGGCGGCCCACGCCCGTCATACGTCCTGTCTCACCAACGCTGAACGGCGGGAAGTTATAGTGCAGCATGAAGTTTTTCTTCTGCTCGCCTTCGTAGCACTCCAGGCGCTGCCCGTCGTCCATGGTGCCCAGCGTCGCCGTCACCAGAGCCTGCGTCTCGCCGCGGGTGAACAGCGCCGAACCGTGCGTACGGGGCAGAACGCCGGTCTCGATGGTGATGGCGCGAATCTCGTCGAAGGCGCGGCGATCGGGACGGATGCGGTCCTTGGTCACCTGCTCGCGGAACAGGCGCTCGCGCAGGTGCTCGTAGTAGGTCGCCAGCTTCTTCTTGGCGCCGGGATCGTCCGCCGGCAGGCTGGCTGCCAGTTCGTCCTTGATCTGCTTGACCAGCGCATAGCTCTCGGTCTTGGCGTGCGCCTTGGTGTCGAGCGCATCCTTGAGCCGGTCGCCAACCTTGCGCCTTCAGCTCTGCGTAGTACGTCTCGTCAAATTCGGGAGCGGTGAATGCGCGCTTGGGCTTGCCGGCCTTGGAAACCAGCTCGTCGATCGCGGCAACGATCTTCTTGATCTCGGTGTGCGCAAACTCGATCGCCGCCAGGATGACCTCTTCGGTCTCTTCCTTGGCGCCCGACTCGATCATCACGATGCCGTCCTTGTGGCCGACAACCATGATGTTGACCGTGGTGGCTGCGCGCTCTGCATAGGTGGGATTGATGACGAACTCCCCGTCCACCCGGCCAACGCGCACCGCGCGCAACCGTGGCGTTGAACGGAATGTCAGAAAGCGCCAGCGCGGCCGCTGCGGCATTGATGCCGATCACGTCAGGATCGTTTTCCTTGTCGGCGGAGAAGACCAGCGCGATGATCTGGGTCTCGTTGCGGAACCCGTCCGGGAACATGGGGCGGATGGGACGATCAATCTGACGCGCAGTCAGGATTTCTTTCTCGCTGGGACGGCCTTCGCGCTTGATGAAGCCGCCGGGGATGCGTCCGCCGGCATAGGTGTATTCGCGGTAATCGACCGTCAACGGGAAGAAATCGATGCCTTCCCGCGGGTCCGGAGACGCGACTGCGGTTGCCAGAACGACGGTTTCGCCGGTTGTGACCAGAGCCGCGCCGGACGCCTGCTTGGCCATGCGCCCGGTCTCAAAGACCAGCCGCTTGCCGCCGGCAAGCTCGACGGCTACTTCATGCTTCGTAGACATAGAGTCCTCTTTTCGTTTTTCGCTTGGGAAACTTGTGCGGGAAGGCGCGCGGAGACAGCGCAGATGGCGAGGGATCGTGCGGGTTGCAGGAAGCGGACATCTACCGATGCCCGGCGCGAGGAACCCCTCGCCCTGCGCCACAAGGCCCGAGCGCAGCCGACAACTCTGCGCAAGCCCTGGCAGCGGTTCGAATTCGCCAGGTACACCATGGCCCCAGGTTCTGGGTGGAACGGGGGCCGTGACCAGTTTCCGGTCTGGGCGCTTCCGGTTCAATGTTGGCTTTCTGATTACTTGCGGATTCCGAGCTTGCCGATGACGTCGCGGTAGCGGTCCGTATCGTGCGTCTTCAGGTAATCCAGCAGGCGGCGGCGCTTGCTCACCAGCATCAAAAGTCCACGCCGGGAGGCATGGTCCTTGTTGTGGGTTTTAAAGTGCTCGGTCAGTTCACCAATCCGCTCACTCAGAATCGCGATCTGGACCTCGGGCGAACCCGTGTCCGTATCGTGGGTGCGGAAGCGTTCAATCAGGGTCGTTTTCTTAGCAGTCGCCAGCACGGCGTGTGTTACTCCTCTTGCGTTCTCAGTCCACTCTCAAGTGTCTAGTTGTGAGATTACCATGAATGACCCGCCCACGAAACCCGCGCCGGGCACCCCGCCACCCGTGCCCGGCCGCCGGCGCCCCTTGCGGCCCGCCGTCACGCGCCGTCATCCTTGAGGGTAGCGAAGCATCCGCGCTCGCCCTTCCGACCTTCCCCATCGCGCCCGCAGTCTGCAATCACCTGGCACCCGCAAGAGAAAATCAAAAACACAGATTTAAGAGTGCTATTGGTTTGGACTTGATACTCTACCTGGACTCGCCCCACGGCTTTTTTTCGCCGTATCTTCCGTAGGGTAGGAATGCCGGTCCACTGAGACCGCGACTCCCTCCCGGTATTCCCACCTGCATGGCAACGATCCGCTGCGAGACTCACGCTCAGCGGCAGAGTTCAGGAGAAGCGACCATTTTGAAAGTAGTGACATATTGGGGAGTGGCGCTGCTTCTGGGCGCGGTTCTGGTCTCAGTAGGGGCGAACGCATGGCTGACCCGTCGTGACCTGCGACTCCATCCTCCGCCGGGCAGCTTCTACACCGTCAATGGGACAAGGATGCATCTGGACTGTACGGGAGAGGGATCGCCGTCGGTCATCCTGGAAGCAGGCCTTGGCGACGACTGGCTGCAGTGGAGAAAGGTGCAGCCGGCTCTGTCGAAGCTGACGAGAGTGTGCTCCTACGACAGGGCTGGCTACGGATGGAGCGATCCGCGCAGCGGGACGCGCGATTCGAACGCCATCACCGAGGAACTGCACGCACTGCTGCAGCAGGCCGGAATCACGGGGCCGATTGTTCTCATGGGACATTCGGCCGGCGGTCTGCACATTCGCGAGTATGCAACGAAGTATCCGGCCGGAATTGTGGGGATGGTGTTCGTCGACGCGAGCACCCCGCGACAGATCGAGGAACTGCCGCCTCAGCTCGTCGCATTCGACAGCCTGTTTTGGCCCAGGATCGAGACCTTTCTGGGGATCCCGCGGTGGCGCGGCCAATGTGGGCAGCATGAGTGGACCGGTATGGGTGCCGTTCCGTCCGACCCTCCGCAGGACATCGACTGGCTCAAGGCGGACGATTGCATGGTGTCGGTTCTCACCACAACCGACCGGGAAGGGGCAGCCTTCCCCCTCGCGTGCCGGGAGGCCGGAACAACGGGACCCTTCGGAGATATGCCGGTTCTGATCCTGTCCGAAGATCCCCAGTACATGCCCGCCTTCTGGACGCAGTTCTATTCGGCAAGCCTGCATGCGGAGTTTGCGAAGACCTGGAATTCACTGCAGGAGGGGCTGAAAGGGCTTTCCACCAGAAGCCGGCGGATCGTTGCCAGGAAAAGCTCACACTACGTGCAGATTGACCGGCCGGAACTGGTGATCGCGGAAGTGGGACAGATGATTCGGACGCTTCAGGGGAGCGCGCCGCCTCCCGCCGTCTATGGGACAACAACGGTGGAATAGAGCCCGGTAAGCACAACCCCGGAAATGCCCTCGCCATCACGGTTTTGCACGCGCCCGCAACTGAAAAGCCGCCCAACCAGTGGCCGACAATTACGCCTCACGCTCGCTCAATTTGCCCTTTGTTCGCCGTCTGTGCAGTTTTTCGACACAGGAGCGAGCGCCGCGCAAATAACTTCGCTTCGGTCACTCCGCTTCGCTCCATCATCTAAAAAACAATGGCCGCGCCCGCCTTGTAATCTAAGAGGAAGGCGCGGCTCGCGCGAAAATGTTATGGCTCCTGCAAAGAAAAAATCCGTCAAGCTGCTCCACTGCCCCACCTGCGGCATGATCGTCCAGGCCAAGGATGAGGACTTCCCTTTCTGCAGCGACCGCTGCCGCAAGATCGACCTGGGCAAGTGGGCCATGGGCGTTTACAAGATCAGCTCCCCGGTCCTTGATCCCGAAGTACTGGAAGACCTGGGCGACATGGGCGGCGGCAGCCGGAACCGAAGTTCCGACGATGAATAGCAGCGCGGGCGTTCCAGTTGCTCCGCGCGCCGTGCGCAAGACCGTCTGGGCGTGGACGATCGCCACCTTCTTCGGAGCGGGACTCGGCAAGCCCGGTCCGGGCACCTGGGGTTCCGTTGCGGCTCTTCTTGTCTGGGCTGCCTTCGCGTGGGGGGCTCATCCCTCGCCGTACATCCTTTTCGTGTCCCTCATCGGCGGAATTGTGGCTTCCATCGGGATCGGCGTTCCAGCCGCCACCATTGCTGCCCGCGAAAGCGGCCGCGAAGATCCCGGCTTCGTCGTGATCGACGAGGTCGCCGGCCAGTGGATCGCGCTGCTCGGCTGTCCGGCCGACTGGCTGCATGCCCTCATCGCTCTTGTCCTTTTTCGCCTTTTTGACATCACGAAACCGTTCCCCGCCCGGCAGTTGGAGAACCTTCCCGAGGGGTGGGGCATCGTCTTCGACGACGTGGCCGCGGGGTTGTATGCTTGGGGAGTCGCATCGTTGTTGCGGCTCTGGTTTTAGGAACGTCATGCCCCGGCCTCGATCACAACCCGCAGAAGCCCTCCCTGAGCCGCGCATCCACGATCTTTCTCCTCCCGCCGCTCTGCCGCTTGGTGAGGTGGAGTTGACGGGAAGCCATCTTGGCCCGCATTCCGACGGGCCTCCCGTTGTGCTGGTCGATGGAACGCCGAGCCATGTGTTCCTGAGCCGTCCCAGCCGCCTCTCGTTCCGCGTACCTGAACTCGCTTCCACCGGCATGGTCGAAGTGCGCACGCCTACCGGCGTCAGCAACGCCGTGCCTCTGCAGGTAGCGCGCGAACTCACCGCCGGACTGCACCCGGTCACCAGTCCCGCCGTCAGCCGTTCCGGCATGATCTACGCCACCATCTCCGGCCCGCGCGGCAAAGCCACTCCCGTTTCCGTGGTTCGGGTGAGCCCCGATGGGCGCGGAACGCCCTTCGTTACCGGGATTCTCAATGCCACGGGCCTCGCCTTCAACCCCGATGGAGATCTCTTCGTGACCTCGCGCGCCGAGGGAACCGTGTACCGCGTCGATTCAGCCGGCGAATTCACCTCCTACGCCGAGGGCATGGGCGTTGCCACCGGCGCCGCCTTCGACCGCCAGGGAAATCTATTCGTCGGCGACCGCAGCGGCACCATCTTCAAAATCAATTCGGACCGCAAGATCTTTGTTCACGCCACGCTCGAACCCAGCGTCGCCGCGTATCACCTGGCCGTGAACCGCGCCGGCACCCTGTTTGTGACCGGGACCAACACTCTCGTCCAATGACGCGATCTGGGCCATCGAACCCAACGGGGATACCCGGGCCTGGTACCGCGGCCTTGGCCGTCCACAGGGCCTGGCCCTCGCCCGGGATGGCAGCGTCTACCTGGCTGCCTGCCTCCACGGCCGCCGCGGCATCGTCCGCGTCTCTCCCGCAGGGAGAGGCCAGCCTGGTTCTCTCCGCCACAAACCTTGTGGGGATCGCCTTCTCTCCCCTCGGCACCGCGATTCTGGCCACCAATGAAGCAGTTTATGATGTGGATTTGGGAGTGGAAGGACAGAATCTCTTTTAGCCTTGCGCCGCTCGCTCCCACCTTCACGCTGGTTCAGCGACAGACCTCGCCCACACCGCCATCGTCAAGGACGCCACCAACGCCCTCATTTGCACCGCCGAGGCTAAAAACCAAAGAGGCCAGGAGCTAGAAGCTGTTTCTATGAAATCTGAAATTATCGCCATCGGCTCGGAGATGCTCACCCCCTACCGGCAGGACACCAACTCTCTCCATCTGACCGAAAAGCTCAACGAGATCGGCGTCACCGTAGCGTTCAAGACCATCGTAGGCGATCGTCGCAAAGACCTCGTGAATGCCATTCGCACGGCACTCGGACGCACCGACATCCTCATTCTCATGGGCGGCCTGGGCCCTACCGAAGACGACCTCACCCGCGAAGCCGCAGCCGAGGCGCTCTCGCTCAAGATCCGGCGCGACAATACGCTGGTGGCCGCTCTTCATGCGCGCGCCGCCACCTGGCGCATCGCCATGCCCGACAACAATCTCAAGCAGGCCGACGTCATCGAGGGAGCGACGATTCTGCCCAATCCCAATGGCAGCGCCTCCGGCCAGTGGATCGATACGCTCTTCTCCGGCTACCGCAAGCTCATCCTGCTGATCCCGGGGCCACCGAGCGAGTGCAAACCGCTCTTCGATGCGGAATGTGTGCCCCGCCTTCGTGAAGTCCTGCCGCAGCGCTTCATCGCCAAGCGAACACTCAAAGCGGCCATGATCCCGGAGTCGCAGGCGGACAAGCTGCTGGCCCCCATCTATACCACCTACAAAGACGTTGAGACGACCATTCTGGCCCATGCCGGCGACATCCAGTTGACCCTGCTTTGCTCCCGGAGCGATCAGGAATCGGCGCAGCAGCGCGTCGATGAATTGGCCAGCCGCATGGAAGAGGCGCTCGATGACTGGCTGTATTCCTCACAAGGCGAATCGCTCGAACAGATCGTTCTCTACTACCTCGGCCTGCGCCAGGCCACGCTCGCGGTGGCGGAGAGTTGCACCGGCGGCCTGATCGCCCAGCGCATCACTTCTGTTCCCGGCAGTTCGCGCTCGTTTCTGGGCGGCGCGGTGGTTTACTCCAACCAACTCAAGATTTCGTTTGCCAACGTCGCACCGGACCTGATCGCGCAACATGGCGCCGTCTCTGAGGAAGTGGCCAAAGCCCTCGCCTCCGGCATCCGCCAGCGCACCGGCGCGACCATCGGCCTCGGCGTTACCGGCATAGCCGGACCCAGCGGCGGCACCGAGGACAAGCCGGTGGGCCTGGTCTACATCGCCGTCAGCGATGCGCAAAAAACCGATGTCCTCGAACATACGTTTCGCGGCTCGCGTACCCGTGTTCGCGAGTGGACTGCGACCCAGGCGCTCGATCTGATCCGTCGCCGCCTCATGTAGTAACCGACAAAGCGCACTTTCGGAACATTCCCCCAATCCATATCGCGCCCCTTTGCGTTCCTGAGTCAGAAGCAAATCTTCACAGCTTCGACTCACGCAGAGGAGGCAGCAGAGTGGATACGAGTCAATGGATCACGGGGAGAGGTGTCTCTCGCCGATTATTTTTGTCCGGATTGGGATGCACGGCGGGCGCAGCGGCAGCGATGACCCTGGCCGGATGCGGCGGCAGTTCCTCAAGCACCACCACCACGCCAACACCCACACCCACAATCACGGATGCGGACATTCTCAATTTCGCCCTTAATCTTGAATATCTTGAGGCGGAGTTCTATCTGCGTGCCACCACCGGGACAGGTCTTTCTGACGCCGACGCGGGATCAGGCGCCGGCGCGGTCACGGGCGGTGCTCAGGTCACGTTCGCGACACCGGCCATCCAGCAATATGCCATGGAAATCGCCAATGACGAGTTGGCGCACGTGCGCTTCCTTCGCAATGCACTGGGCTCCGCGGCGGTAAGCCGGCCGGCCATCGACCTGACCAACAGCTTCAATGCGGCAGCCATGGCCGCGGGCATCGGCTCGACCTTCAATCCGTTTGCGGATGAAAACAGCTTCCTGGTCGGCGCCTTCACCTTTGAAGACGTGGGCGTTACCGCCTATCACGGCGCAGCCAGCCTCCTGACCAGCACCACGAACCTGGGCGCAGCCGCCGGCATCATGGCGACCGAGGCCTATCATGCTGCGGAAATCCGCACCCTGATTGCCTATCTCGGCGGCAACTACCTGACCTATGCCAACCAGATCTCCGCACTTCGCGCCGCAGCAGGCGGAGGAGCCGAAGTGACCATCTCCGGCAGCACCATCGTGCCCGCCGATTCCAACTCCATCGCCTTCGACCGCACCACCGACCAGGTGCTGCACATCGTCTACCTCAATCCCACCGCGGGCGTGGTCAAGAGCGGCGGGTTCTTCCCCAGTGGTCTCAACGGCACGATTTCAGCGTCAGCTTCCTAAGGAGATGCGGCAATGGAAACCATAGAGAAAGACTTGAACCTCGGCAGAGAAGCCCGGCCTTGGCCGGCGTGCCGCAGTCATGCTTGGCGGAGCAGCGCTGGCCGGCATGGCGATCAGCCGCAGCGCCGTGGCGCAGTCCGCCACCGTGACGGACAGTGACATTCTCAACTTCGCCCTCAACCTCGAATATCTCGAAGCGCAGTTCTATACCCTCGCGACCACGGGAAAGACCATCGACCAGGTCGGCATCGGCATTACCGGCCCCAACAACGCGGCCGGTGGAACCGTGACGGTGAAAGCCAATGCCATGGTTCCCTTCACTACTCCGCTGCTGCAGCAATACGCGATGGAAGTGGCGACGGAGGAACAGAATCACGTCAGTTTCCTGCGCACGGCCCTTGCCGCGGATGCGGTGGCGATGCCCAACATCGACCTGATGAACAGCTTCAACGCCCTGGCGCAGGCCGCCGGTCTTGGTTCGACCTTTGACCCCTTCGCCAGCGAAACCAACTTCCTGCTTGGCGCTTTCATCTTTGAAGACGTGGGCGTGACCGCGTATCACGGAGCGGCCGGCCTCCTGAGCAGCAAGACATACCTCGACAAGGCCGCCGGAATCCTGGCGGTGGAAGCCTACCATGCGGGCAGCATCCGTACCCGTATCTTTGCCGCCGGCGCGGCTGCGCAGGCAGCCTCGAGCAAGATCGCCGCAGCCCGCGCTTCGCTCGACGGCACAGGCAACGACGATATCGGCGTGGGCGTTTCCGGTGGCGCAGCCACCATCGTCGATGCCGACTCCAATGCCATCGCCTTCAGCCGCACCACCACGCAGGTGCTGAAGATCGTCTATGGCGGCGGCTCCGCGGGCGGAGCATTCTTTCCCAACGGGCTCAACGGCACCATCAAGTAGCAACCGAGCCAAACCCAACTGGACGGGCCACGGACTTCAGTCCCTGGCCCGTTCCCTTGTCGTTGCATAACTGCGTGAATTTCAGTAACGATCGCGCCGGATTTCCTGAGATTCCTCATCCAACCCGGTTGTGCGCCATCCGGGATCATGCAATACAATTGGGTTCCTGTCGCTTTTATCGATGCCTGAAAATCCCTCCAATCCGATAAGAGCCTCTCATCGTTCCTTAGACAGAGCTTCCGACGCACGCAGCGCGCTACGGCCTCCCAGTGTTCCGGACGAGGCGCTGCTGGAACGCGTTCGCTCCAGGGATCAATTGGCGATGACAGAACTCTTCGACAGATACGGGGGCATGGTGTATTCGGTCGCTCTAAGGGTCTTGAAAGATCCGGGCCACGCCGAAGACGTCATGCAGGAGATCTTCTTCCAGGTCTGGGAAAATCCGAAGAATTTTGTCGAAGGCCGGGGATCCCTGGGAGCATGGCTGGCGGTCAGTCGCTCGCAATCGGGCCATCGACTCATTACGGCGAAGGAAACCCTCCGATCCAGTAGAGGACGTAGTGTTGCCCTCCCGCACAAACCTGGCGTCCGAGGTCGAGCGCAACACCATGATGGAAAAGGTACGAGCGGTTCTTGATGGACTTCCGTCGGAACAGCAGAAGTCCATCGAACTGGCGTACTTCGAAGGGTTGAGCCATTCGGAGATCGCGGCACAGACGGGCGACCCGCTGGGGACAGTAAAGACACGAATACGATCTGCGCTGATCAGCGTACGAAAGGCATTTCAGGCATGACCGACGGCACCCACATTCCGCAGGAGGATCTGGCCCTCTATGCGATGCAGGCCCTCTCGGCGGAGGAGTCTGCAGCGGTACGCCTGCATCTTGCAGAGTGCGCACCGTGCCGTGCGGAAGTTGCCGAAATCTCCGGCGATCTGGCGCTGGTCGCCATGAGCGTCGACCAACACCCACTGCCCGAGGGTGCACGTCAGCGATTTATCGATCGCATCGGGGCGGGATCTGCAGCCGCGCCCCAGCCCGTGTCTGCGCCTGCGGCGATCATTCCCATCGACACGGGACGCCGTCCGCGCGTGTCGTTTGTCTGGGTTCCCTGGACTCTGGCCGCAGCCCTCGTCCTGGTCGCCGTCGGTCTCGGCGTCAAAGTCCGCCTGCTCAATCAGGAAATCCAGCGCCAGTCCGCGCTGGCCGCTGAACAGGCATCGGCCGCCTCCCACGCGCAGGAAGTTCTCGATCTTTTGACCGCGCCCAAGGCTCAGCATGTGCTGCTCACCGCCGCCAACACGCATCCGGCGCCGTCGGCCCGCGCCGTCTATCTGCCTTCGCGCGGGGCGCTCATCCTGCAGGCCAGCAATCTTGAGCCTCTGCCCGAGAACAAGACGTACGAGCTCTGGGTGATCCCCGCCAACGGGACAGCGCCAGTCCCCGCGGGCCTGTTCCGGCCCGATGCCCAGGGCAGCGCCAGCCTGGTGTTGCCGCAACTCCCCAGCGGTATCCCGGCCAAGGCGTTCGGCGTCACCGTCGAGAATGCAGGCGGATCAGCCACCCCCACGGTGCCGATTGTCCTCTCGGGCGCCGCGCCCGCCGGGGGAGAATAGTCATCCACCCTCCCGCGCATTGAACCGGCAGCCAACCTTCGCACCATCTCCTTGCGTTGACGCCCGGCTATCGGCTCTGCCAGACTGCGAGTAATGCGATACAGCGGGAAGGTGGAGTATGCCGATGCGCGCAAGATGCGTGTTCGCAACAAGACGTACTACCGGTTTGCGCACTGGCCGATCTGGATCTGGGTCTTCTTTCTGGCCCCCGGCCCTTTGACCTTCAGCCTGTTCGCCCATGGCTTCAGCGTGGCCAACTCCCTTTGGCTGGCCGCTGTGTTGATCGGCACGGGCATCGCAGGGTACCGCGGACAACTGCCCGGCGTCGAGCCGGCGCCTTACATTCTCCGCTTCGATGAAGACCGGCCCAATCCCCTCTATCGCAAAGTCTGCTACACCTTCGCATGGAATGCGGTGCTGAACTTCGCCCTGCTCAACCTTGCCGGTCTCATCATCGCGGTCGTGACGGGCGTCTGGTTCATGAAGCAGCTTTATCAATACGCCTACCTGCCGCTGTGCGCGGTCATTCTGCTGCTTGGCGCGGCTGGACTGTTGCCCCGCGTAGGCCGTTCGACCAAGGGCGAAGGCACCGAGCGCCGCTACTTCTACGGATCGGTCTGGGCCGTCACCACCGGGCAGACAATTCTGCTCGTGTTGTGGAAGATCCTGCCTCGCGGCGAGCCCGGAGACTTGATCAAGCTTTTTGTCTACGCCGGTGCCCTCGTCTTCATGGGCACGCTGGCGTGGCGAGGCGTTCTTCCCCGCACCCGCCCCATCCTCCCCGGCGAGATCATGGTGGACTGAGGCGACCGGACAGCTACCCCGCCAAGGCCGGAAGCAGAGTGCTGATTTGAACCCGGTTTCACGCACTTTGAGGCGAGTTTTGAGCCTCGAGCGTGCGGGCGTTCATGGCGGCCATGCTCTGGATCTCGTCCTGAATCCTCCGTTGAAATTCTTGCGGTTCAAGCACCCTGGCGCGCGCTCCACAACCCAGCACAACATGTTGCGCAAACTCTTCGTCATCGAATTCGACACGCAGCACAATCCATCCGTCGGGTATGTTCCCGGGGCGTTTCCCGTCTGCGGAAGACATACGGCAGCGCGTCGCCAGCCTCTGCACTACCTCGGGAGCCAACGCAAGGAGCAGTGAAAAGCGCTTGCCCCGACTCTCCAGTTCTGCTGTCGCCCGCGCCCAGTGCGCCGCGAGATCGAATTTCACCGGCCGCTCAAACCCGCTTGCCAGCACCGTGACGCCGGTCATCCGGGACACGCGAAACGTCCGCATCCCCGTTGCTCCGCGAGCCACCAGGTACCAGCTTGTGCCCTTGGCCACCAGGCCCAGCGGATCGACCGTGCGCGCGCTGCGCTGCCCGTCGCCGCGCACATAGTCGAAGGCCAACTGGCGTTCGCGCGCCACCGCGTCCTGCACGGACGACAACATCGACAGATCTTCGCCCGTCTCCCACCATGAGGTGGGGTCTACATGCAGGCGTTCGCGCATCACCGCGGCCTGCTCGCGCATGGGCCCGGGCAGCGCCGCCATCAGCTTGTTCAGAGCGCTCTCTGCCGCCGCGGCGAGACGCGAATTTCCCACCACGCGGGGTTGGGCCATGAGCAGCGCGCGCAGTTCCGCTTCGTCAAGTCCCGGCACCTGCGTGCGCCAGCCCTTCTCCAGCTCCCACCCGCCCTGCGAGCCACGCAATGCTGTGACGGGAACCCGCGCCGCGCTGAGAGCCTCCAGGTCGCGATGGATCGTCCGCTGCGACACCTCGAGGCGTTCCGCCAATTCCCGCTCCGTCATCCGGCCCCGGGCCTGCATGAGAAGCAAAACGGAAAGCAGCCTGTCGGACTTCATCGCACTCCCTTCCCTCTCGTCTTCAACATATTTTTATGATCCGGCATTAATCATGACACAACCTGTCATATATGACGCGGCAAGATGGTTATGTGAACGAGAGGTTGGATTTCCCCCATGACCCACATGCCCAGTGAAGTGATTCACCTGTTTGCGTTCGAGTCGATGTGCGACCGCGAGAGAGCCCTGGCCGTCGCCGCTGTCAACAGTCTCCAGATGGGCAGCCGGGTCATCCGCTACCGCGTCGTCACGACTGGGGCAAGTCTCAATCCGGTCACCACGCAGGAGGGCGCGCGGATCCAGCCGCAGGTTGCACTCGATGCCGTCACACCCGGCTCCAGCGCCATGCTGATCCTGCCCGGCGGCCGGAGATGGGAGACCCGCGCGAACACCAAGGCCCTCTCGCTCGCCGCCCGGTTCCTGGCCCAGGGCGTGCCCGTGGCCGCCATCGGCGCCGCCGCGGATGCGCTGGCCCGCCTGGCATTCCTCGATCCTGAGGGACGCTCGGAGGGTCCGCGGGAATACCTCATCTCCAGCGGCTACCAGGGTTCGTCCTTTTACTCCGGGCTGCCGAACCATCGAAGCGATACCGCGGCAGCTCCCGTGGATTTCGCGCGCGAAATCTTCCGAATGCTCAATATCACGCCCGGCGCAGGATCTCGAGCCCATCCAGCGATATTTCCGCCCGAAAGCGCAGTCAACCACGCGTCCGCGAGCCAGCCCGGAAGCTGGGCTTTTTAGGTGGCAGACGAGGTCGCCGGGAGGAGTGAGTCGAACCGCGGCAGGAGCCGTCTCGACCAGCCTTCACCTGCTAAACTCAGTCCGGTATGCTCCTCGCATTTTCCTGGATCGCAGCCGCAGCTTACCTGCTCGGGTCTATCCCTGTGGGATACCTGCTGGTCCGCATCTTTCGCCGCCAGGACATCCGCACAGTCGGCAGCGGCAACATTGGCGCCACCAACGTTCTTCGCTCCGGCGGCAAGGGACTGGGCGCGGCCACCTTCATTCTCGACGCGTTCAAGGGAGCTCTCGCGGTGCTGCTCGCGTCCCTGGTCGCCGCTTCGGCTCTGCCCACGGTGCCGCAGCGCGACGTAGAGGCCCTCGCCGCTCTCTGCGCGGTCCTTGGACACATGTATCCGGTCTGGCTGCGCTTCAAGGGCGGCAAAGGGGTGGCCACCGGCTTTGGCGTGTTCCTCGTCGCGGCGCCGCTTGCTGCGCTCGCGGCTATCACTGTCTTCGCGCTGGTGGTTGCGATCACCCGGTATGTATCCCTGGCCTCCATCCTCGGCGCAGCCAGTTTTCCGGTCTTTGCTTACTTCATGGTTCGCGGACCGCGGCCGGCATTCTTCATCGCCGTCCAGGCCATCGTCGCCGGCCTCATCATCGTGAAGCACCATCCCAACATCCGCCGCCTGCTGGCCGGCAACGAGCACCGCTTCGGAGCCACCAAGACCGCATGACCATTCTCCCCATCGCTCCCCGCATCGTCGTGCTCGGCTCCGGCGCCTGGGGAACTGCCCTCGCGCTGTCTCTCGCCCGCAGCGGCCGCGCCGTAACCTTGTGGGCACACAGTCCCCAAGCCGCCAAAGAAATCGTCGATGCCGGCGAAAACCTCCAGTTTCTCCCCACCTTCCCCCTCCCCAGGGAAATCACCGTGACCGGCGACAACGAAGCCGTCGCCCATGCCGACATCCTCGTCTCCGTGGTCCCTTCGGAGTTCTTGCGCCCCACCCTCGGCCGCATCGCTCCCCACATGCATGAAGGTCAGATCATCGTCAGCGCCACCAAGGGGGTCGAAAACGGCACCTACCTGCGCATGACCCAGGTGATCGCCGAAAATACCCCCGGCCTGACGCTGCCGATCGGCGCGCTCTCCGGCCCCAGCTTCGCCCAGGAAGTCGCCGAAGGCCAGCCGACTGCCGTCACCGTTGCCTTCGACGATCCAGCCGTCGCCGCGCTGGTGCAGCGGGAGTTCTCGTCGGAGACGCTGCGCCTCTACACCTCCACCGACGTCATCGGCGTGGAGTTAGGTGGCGCGCTCAAGAACGTGATCGCCATCGCCGCCGGCATGGCTGCGGGCGTCGGCCTCGGCTTCAACTCTTCGGCCGCGCTCATCACCCGCGGCATCGCCGAGATTACGCGCCTGGCGGTTGCCTGCGGCGGCCGCCGGGAAACCCTGGCCGGACTGTCCGGCGTCGGTGACCTTGTCCTCACCTGCACCGGGGCTCTCTCGCGGAACCGCACCGTCGGCGTCGCCCTGGGCCAGGGCCGCAAACTGCCCGAGATTCTGGCCTCGCTGGGAGGCAAAGTCGCCGAAGGCGTGCTCACCACCCGCGCGGCCCTGGGTCTTGCCCGCCAGCGCCGCATCGAGATGCCCATCGCCGAACAGATGGAACTGATTCTCGAAGAAGGCAAAGACCCGCGCGAAGCCATCAAGGACCTGATGCTGCGCCCCGGCAAGCACGAACATTAACGAATACCGGGCGTGCACCGCTCTTCCCCTGCTCTGGCCGATCCGCGCCCCTTTCACGGTTGAACCCGACGCACTTTGAGAATGCCCGGGAAAGCACTCACGGGTGCCTGTTCGATTCCGAACGCCGGATTCTAATTTCGGACAAGCCAAACTCTCTGCCTGAGTCTGCGAGTTTGTTGAAAACACAAAACCAAATGCGCCTTAATAACAGGGCGCGACGTCAATGAGCCCAATAAGCCAATCGCCTTGTAACAGGGCACGACCTCAGTCGTGCCAATAAAGCCAATCAAATGAATGGGCTTCAGCCCCTGCGCGACTCCCCCTCACGCGATTTCACCGGCTTGTCGCCTTCTTCAACAAACTTTAGCGGCTCCTGCTCTCTACCTGCCCCCCTCGCAACAAACGGCGAACGGCGTGCTCCTGCGAAGGCTGCGAGCAGAATTCAGGAGTCGGGGAGAGTGCGAATGCTGACGGACCTGCGCGACGCGCTGCGGCAATTGCGGAAGGCGCCCGGATTTACGGCAACGGTTGTGATTACCCTGGCCTTGGGCATCGGAGCCACAACCGCGATCTTCACCCTGGTGCACCAGGTGATGCTGCAATCGCTGCCGGTAACCAAACCTGAGGAGTTGTGGCGGATCGGCGACAAGATCCGCTGCTGCAACTGGGGCGGCTACGTGCAGGGGAGCGATGGGGACTTCTCGCTCTTTTCCTGGGAAGCGTACAACAACTTCCGCGATCATACCCCGGAGTTTGTCGATCTTGCCGCGTTGCAGGCCGGCAATGCGCCGCTGGGCGTGCGCCGCGCCGGCTCCCAGGCCCCTGTGGACACGCGCAATGGGCAGTACGTGTCGGGAAATTTCTTCCGCACTCTTGGTGTGCAGCCCCTGATAGGGCGGCTTCATGACCGATTCTGATGATCGCGTGGGCGCGCCCCTGGTTGCGGTGATGAGCTACCGCGTCTGGGAAAGCAAGTATGGCTCCGATCCCTCGGTGGTCGGCTCGGACTTTGAGATCAATGGGCATTCCTTCACCGTCATCGGAGTCGCGCCACCGGGATTTTACGGCGCCAAGCTTGCCGGCTGGGGCATGCCCGACATCTGGCTGCCCATCACCTCCGAGATGGTTCTTGCCACGGACGTGGCGCGGCCCAAGCGGCCCAACGAAAACTATCTTGACCTGCTGGGCAGAGTGCGCCCGGGCGTCAATCCGCAAGCGCTGGAAGCCAAATTGCGCGTGGAGTTCCACGGCTGGATGGCGAGCCATGTGCCGGAGATGGAGCCGGGCGAAAAACAGCTCTGGCAGCAGCAGACGCTCCACCTGGTCCCCGGCGGAGCCGGCGTCGCGGCCATGCGCGATGAGTACCAGGATGGCCTCAAGCTTCTGCTGATCGCCGCCGGATGCGTGCTGCTGGTGGCCTGCGGCAACCTGGCCAACCTGATGCTGGCGCGCGGATTGAAAAACCGTGCCCAGGTTTCAGTCCGCGTCGCGCTCGGCGCCTCGCGGCTGCGGCTGGTGCGCAGTGCGCTGGTGGAGAGTGTGCTGCTGGCGGTGATCGGCGGAGCGCTGGGAATCGGGGTGGCGTATGCCGGCACGAGGCTGATTCTGTATCTGGCCTTCGAGATCGGCGGACCGAACAACTATGTTCCGGTGAGTCCGACGCCCTCGTGGCCGGTGTTGCTTTTCACGTTTGCCGTGTCCATTTTGACGGGCGTGGTCTTCGGAACGGCGCCGGCATGGATGACTTCGCATGCCGATCCGGTGGAAGCGCTGCGCGGAGCCAATCGTTCCGTGGGCGGACGCCGCTCGTGGGCGCAGAAGTCGCTGGTCATCGGGCAGGCGGCGATGTCGCTGGTGCTGCTGTCGGCCGCGGCCTTGCTGGCGCAGAGCCTGCGCAACCTGGAGCACCAGGACTTCGGCTTCGAGACGCAGGGACGCTATATCGCATGGATCAACCCCACCCTCGGCAACGACAAGCCGGAGCAGATGGAGCAGCGCTTCCGCCAGATCGACGAGAGGCTGATGCAGATACCGGGCGTTCGCATGGTAGCCCCCGCGCTCTATGCGCCGATGACCGGCGATAGCTGGAACTCCGGAGTCCGCATCCAGGGCCGGCCTGAGCCAGGGCCAAAAGAAGATGTCGGCGCAGGCTGGGCGCGCGTGATGCCAGGCTTCTTCGAGACCATCGGCGCCAAGATCGTCATGGGCCGGCCGCTTACCGAGGACGACACCGCGGCGACGCCCAACGTCGGGGTCGTCAACGAGGCCTTCGTGAAGCGGTTCTTCAAAAATCAGAACCCCATCGGCCAGCACTTCGGCTTCGACCGCCTCAAGTATGCCTCCAACTACGAGATCGTCGGCGTCGTCAAAGACATCCGTTACATGACCGGCGACTACAAGGAGCCCGTCGGGCCGATGGCCTGGGTGTCGGAAACGCAGATGGTGCATTATGACGACCCGGTCTGGTCTGTCGGCGAAAAGTGGTCGCATTACCTCTACAACATCGTCATCTGGGCGCCCGGCGATCCCCCCGGGATGGAACAGAGCGTGCGCAAAGCCATCGCCAGCGTCGATCCAACCCTGGTGGTGGATGACGTCAACCCTTACGGCAAAGTCGTAACCGCCGACTTTCAGCAGCAGAACATGATTGCGACGCTGACCTCCCTGTTTGGACTGCTGGGTCTTGCGTTGGCAGCCTTGGGCCTTTACGGCGTGATGGCCTACACGGTCGAGCAGCGCACCAACGAGATCGGCCTGCGCATGGCGCTCGGCGCCGATCGCAGAAACGTGATCATGATGGTGTTGCGCGGCGCATTCTGGCAGATCGGCATTGGCCTGGGCCTTGGGATTCCGTTAGCCATCCTGGCCGGCAAGCTGATGAAAGACCAGCTCTACGGTGTGGCGCCATGGGACCCGGTCATGCTCGCCGGCGCCGCTGTGTTGCTGGCCCTGGCCGCGCTTATCGCTTCGGTCGAACCGGTGCGCCGCGCCGCCGGAGTGGAGCCGATGATCGCGCTGCGCAGCGAGTAGGGACCATCATGAGCCGAACTCGGTTGAAGCTTTCAAACAGCTAAGGGTCGTCTCACGCCTGGCTGTAGGGAATCCAGACCTGCATCGCTGCGGGCGTGCGATTTGCCCACGCATAATAAGGAATCAGCTTGACGGCCACCGGCGTCTGCTGAGCCGGCACCGTTTCGCCGGCAGGATAGTAAAGCCCGACATCAGCCGATGCATTGCTGATGGTCGCGGGATGTTCCAGGACAACCACTCCACCAAGAAGATCCGGATCATAATGCGACGTGGTACTGGCCCCGAGTTGCACCGAATAGCCGGCCATCTTCACGCCCGCCGGTTCGTTCGCTTGGTCAAGATGCTCCATGCAGAAGACGATGGGGCCGCGCTGGAATGCCACACGGCCGCGATCCTCATTCACCGCCGGATTGGCTTTCAGCAGGCGCGGAGTCATGTCAAAGCTCAACTCAATCCTGTCGTTCGCCGACCAGCGCCGATGCATGGGAAGATAGGCGCCCGGCTGCACACCGCTCACCTCCGCTCCATTGACTTTGACGGTGGACTTTGACGACCACGCCGGAATACGCACATGGACTGTAAATTCCGACGGTGTCGCAGGACTTACATCGATCTTGATCTCGCCCTCCCACGGATAGTTGGTCGTTTGCTTGATAGTGAGTTTGTTCCCATCCTCCAGGGTCCAGTTCATCTCAGAATTGTCGTAGAGGTGAACATAGACCCCGTCTGAACTCATGCTGTAGAAGTAGCCAGGCAGAGAAGCAAAAGTTCGTTCGAGATTGGGAGGGCAGCACGTTGTGTCATACCACGGATTGCGGATTTTGCCATCAGGAGAGTGCCGGTCGGCGGAATTGCCGGAGGGGTCAAACGCCAGCGGATTGCGGTAGCAGTAGGTCGTCCCGTCCAGCGACATGCCCGAGTTGATGCCGTTGTAGAGAGCGCGCTCCATCACATCGGTAAAGCGCGCATCGCCGCTGGCCATCAGCATGCGCCAGTTCCACATCATCATGCCGATCGCGGCGCAGCTTTCGCCATAGGCCCGCGCATTGGGCAACTCGTAAGCATCCCCGAATGCCTCGCCTGTCTCTCGTGCGCCGACGCCGCCCGTGACATACAGCTGATGCGCAGCGAGATCCTCCCAGAGAACATTCAACGTCTTCCAGTAGCTCGGATCCCCCGTTTCGAGGTAGTAGTCCGCAGCCCCGCAGCAGGCATACATGGCCCGCACCGCATGGCCCTCCAGCTTAGTCCGGGATGGAAACGGTATCCCGCAAAACATGTAAGTGATCTGCTGCTTTGTAAGTGGGACACGCGGATCACCATGGAGGATATAACCGGCGAGGTCAAGATAATCTCGCTTACCCGTGGTGCGGTAGAGTTCGATGAGCGCCATCTCGATCTCCGGGTGGCCGGACACAATGGCCTTTTGATTTGACCCTGGACCATAATTCGGCAGCAGAAATTGATCGACAAACCGGGCGCCCGCATCGAGCAGGGTCCGGTCGCCCGTAGCGCGGTAATACGCAATCGCGCCCTGCAGCATGTGGCCCAGGTTATATAACTCGTGACCGGTCTCCTGGGTTTCGTACAGCATGCGCAGCGGCTTCCGGTCGCCAACGTAATAGGTGTTGAGATAGCCGCCCGGCTCCTGAACCGCGACAACATTGCGAATCATCGCCTGGGTCGTCTCCCGCAGTTGCGGCTGGTCTCCACTTTGCAGCGCGAAACCAACCGCCTCCGTCCATTTGTAGATGTCCGAATCAGAAAACACCGGGCCTTTTTGCGGCGCGGAGGAGCTTCCGGTAAGGCGGAGAAAATTATCCATGCGTCCATGGGCGATCAGTTCGTCATGCATGGTGGGTATGCTGGAGACCACATTGGTCTTCCGCCGCTTTGACCAGAAGCCTTCCTGAATGACTACCGCTCGAACCGGAATCGTCTTCAGCTTTGCATAGGGAGAATGCGATACATCGATAACCCCGGCATTGCTCCACGCAGTCTCGGCGGACTGCGCCGCGGGACGATCCCCGGCCAATGTGGGGAGAAGGCGCGCCAGCGCCGAATGCGGTTTCGCCAATGCGGCCGGCACAAGCGAGGCTGCGGCGGACGTAACAAAAGCCCGGCGAGATAACTTGTTGCTCATCGGTGTACTCCGTTGGAGTTAGATTCTGTCTTCCAGTCGAGCCTCGCAAATCAGTAAGCGCCGAAATGCACCCATCCACTTACATCCAAAACTTGGTGACACTTACATTGCCACGGAGACCGGATGCCCATCGAAGACGACATTCTTCATCGAAGTCTCTCCGGCAAGATGCACCTCGATCGGCAGCTTCCCGGATGGCGGTGGTGCGCTTCCGGGCGCCAGCGAGAGTCGGAGCTGCCGCGCATGGTTGTTCCAGTTCATCTCAATCTTGGTAAAAGACCCGTTCCGAAATGCAAATGTCTCACCGTCATCCTCGTAAAGCGTGAACGATCCGTCGGCCCCGGGATAGATCGTGACGCTCATTGGTGCATCGACTGGCTCGCCGGTGTATTGCCGAACGGCATCCATAGGGACGATGGCTCCCTCGCGAACATAGACCGGAATGGTGGCCAGGTCGACCGCGCGCGTAACTTCCTGGCCTCCCTCGTGGCGCGAGTTGGTCCAGAAGTCATACCAGTTTCCGCGCGGCAGATACAGGGTTCTGTCAGTCGCAGCCTTGGTCACGACAGGCGCGACAAGGAAGTCCCGTCCAAACAGGTATTCGTCGTCCCGCGCTATAGCGAGCGGATCGTCTGCATAATGCAGCCACAACGCACGCATCATCGGCAGGCCGGACTCGCACGTCTCTTTGACAGCGGAATAGACATAAGGCATGAGGCGCGAGCGCAGCTCGAGATACTTGCGGCAGACTGGTTCAATGGCCGGGTTATGTAACTCGGTCTCGGACGGATGATATCCGGGCGTCTCCGGATATCCTATCTCGCCTGTATCCCAGCCCCAGGGGCGATGCAGTTTCCAGTCTCGCCCGTGCGAGCGGAACAACGGGCAGAACGCTGCGAACTGGAACCACCGCGCATAGAGCTCTCCCGTATACTCGGCGGTCGGAACGAAGCCGCCAATGTCGGTTCCCCAATACGGCATGCCGCTCAGCCCGGTGTTGATCGCAATCGGAATATGATTTTTGAGCGTCTCCCAGCGCGACTCAACATCCCCCGACCACAAAAATGCGGCATAGCGCTGCATCCCGGCATACGCGTTCCTGTGCAGGGCAAAGACGCGCCGGTTGGGACGATACATCTGCTGCCCGTCAAAGTACATGCGATTGCGCGCCAGCCTTGACGGAGCATCGAGTCCGTCGCCCTGGTCGGGCCACCATCCATCGACACCCAATTCCACCAGTGGCTGATGCACCGGCCAGTAACAGCTCACCTGGCGGTCAGGCGGCCAGTGGTGATCGGCCGTTCGTCCGCTCGGCAACGGGGCGGCGGTACACGGATCGCGGACCGTCCCCGTGAGCCGCTCTCCCTCGAGAACCACATGCAGCACCACCTTGAAGTGATCCTCATGCAGTTGCCGGATGGCCGCAGCCGGATCCGGGAAGGCTCGCTTGTTCCACGTGAACTCGCCGTTGTCCGTGTTCCAGCCGTTGGGGCAAAAGCCGCTTCCCAGATAAATCATGGTGTCGCAAGGCAGTTTCTTCTCGCGAAAAGTCTTCGCTTCCTCAAGAATCTCCTCTGGCGTACCCAGCGTGCGATGCGATTGTTGATAGCCAAGCGACCACCGCGGCGGCATCTCAGCGAAGCCGGTAATCGCTGCGTACGCGCGCACAATCTCTGCCGGCTCTCGTGCTCCGATCACGAAGACATCGAACGGCAGAGCAGCACTCTGACTCTGCGCAACGAGGCGTCCATCCGTGCCGGTCAGGTCAAAGGCTCCGAGAGGATGATGCACAAACATGCCCCACCCCTCCGTCCCGATCAGAAACTGAATCGGCACCCGAGCCCCGTGAGTCGCAAGCCGGTAGCCTCCCTGGCCGTTCAACATCGCATCTGTGCTCCCCCGCCGGTCAAACTGTGGTCCACCCTGGCCCAGGCCGAGCAAATGCCCTTTCCCGGCATAGAAGAGAAGATCCGGAGACGCTGGATCAAAACGGAGTTCCTGAACCAGCTCGTACTTCTCCTCATTCAAGCGGGAACTGCCGGACGGTCGTTCGATTCGGACGATCAGGGGATCGCGCGAGACCGTAACTTGAAGTCCTCCACAATGCATCGTGCGCGGGCTTCCAAGGGTGCGCAGCCGTGTCGCCGCCGGTTCATCCCCACGAGACTTGACCAGCGCGCCATCCTCGGGAATCGGCTGAGGAGAACCTCCCTCGATACCCTGAACTGTCACCCGAACCGTATGCCGGCCGATTCCGGTGAAAGAGACCTCGACCGGTTTCCACGCCACCACGATCGGCGCTTCACCGGTCGAGGCGGCGACCGCCGGAACACAAGACAGCGCTCCAGCCGACACCAGCCCCTTCAGTGCATCACGCCGGCTCAAAGTTGTTTTCATCTGCTGATGCCTCACTGCGCGGATCGTGTGGCGCGACTCCGGGGAATGCCACCAACCATGCCGGCAAAGCGCGGGAGAAAACGATTTACCGACCGGAGAAATATAACTCTCATCCCCTGCGTCGGTCCAGCTTGGAGCGGGCTCTAAAGACGATCCTGGATATCGGATCGGCCGACGGGTCATCTCCGGCGAGAGTCCCCTCCAGCTTGCAGCTTAAGGCGGCTGGAATCTTCCATCCACGACCGCAGAGCAGGGCCCCTTTGACGCCATCGCGGCATCCATGGCGTTGTACCAACAATCAGGGCGATCCAGGGCGCCCGACGGGCCGTGATTCCGGCTTGACAGTCATCAATCGAAAGGTGTAAAAATCCGTGGTCAGGTTCAGCAAACGTTTTCTACAAGATCCGAGATCCTAAATCAAAGCACATACCAAATTTGGAGGCAGTTGTATGAAAACAATCAGGGTCCTTGCAGGCCTTCTGCTCGCGCTGGGCGTGGTGCTCACTCCCCTCGCTCACGCTCAATTCAGTGGATCCATTCAGGGAGTGGTTCAGGATCCCAGCGGCGCCGTGATCCCCAACGCAACCCTCACCCTGACTAACGACGGGACCGGGGAGCAGCGCACCGCGAAGAGCGATGCTTCCGGCGTCTATACCTTCGTCAGCCTCGCTCCCGGCAACTATCACGTCGCCGCAACCGCCGGCGGGTTCTCCAAATCGAACACTGTCGTTGTGCTGCAGACAGGTCAAACCTTGAATGTGCCCGTGAAACTGGCCCTGGGCAGCGCCGCGGAAACCGTGCAGGTGACCACGGAGGAACCGGTTCTCGATACCGCCGACACCCGCGTGCAGGAAACCCTCTCGACGCAGACTCTCTCCGACCTGCCCCTTGCCGGACGAAGCATGATTTCGCTCGTGACCATGGCGCCCGGCGTTACCGGGACCGGAATCACCTCCAACGGCAGCCCGGGCTCAGGAAGAGACAATTACTCCACCGAGACGCAGGTCGATTCCAGCGCCAATGGTCAGGGCGCAGTCGGAAACATGTATGTTGTCGACGGCCTCGACGTGACCAGCTCCATCCGGCCCGGGGTGCTGAATCTTACCCCGAACCCGGACTCGATCCAGGAAGCCAGCATCCAGACCAACACCTACAACGTCGATTACGGCCGCGCCAGCTCGGTCGAGATGCTGATGACCACCAAGTCCGGCACCGACCACTATCATGGCAACGCCAGCGACTACTTCACCGACCAGGAACTCACCGCGGGCACCGAATTCACCCGCAAATACGCGCCATTCCACAGCAACAACATCTCCGCCACGGTCGGCGGCCCGATCGTTCCGCGACACAAGTGGGGATACTTCTTCTTCGGCATCGAACCACTGCGCGCCTCGGCCGCGGTATCCAACAGCATCACCTTCGAAGATCCCGCATTTACCCAGTTCGCCACCACTGCCTTTCCGGCCACCGTGGGCACCAAGCTGCTGAGCAGCTATCCCGTCACCAAGGTGGCCAACGTAACCGTGACCTCGACCGCGGCCAGTCTCTATCCCGCCAACACCAGCGGCACCCCGATTTGCGGGACCGCCTCTACTTTCTTCCTGCCGTGCTCTACGGCGGTCATCGATTCCGGCAGCTACACCGATACCGACTACCGCAATGGGCTGCAGTACAACTTCCGCATCGACAAGGATTTCGCCCACGATCGCCTTTACGGAAGTTTCTACCGCACCACGCTTACCACCAACACGCCTAATCCGCGTTCGGCTTTCGTCGAAACCAACAACTTCTACCAGTACGCGATCCAGGTGAATGAGACCCACACCTTCAGCCCCAACACCATCAACGAGGGCGCCTTCGCGGCCAATCGCGTGGAAGGCATTCAGCCGTCGACCGGCCTGTTTGAGGTTCCCGTTGTCAACGTGACCGGCATCAGTTCGGGCTTCGGCGACGGGTTTGCCCAGGGCGACTTCATTCAGCACAACTACCACTGGCGCGATGTCCTGACCCATATCATCAAGTCGCACGACATTCGCGTAGGCTACGAAGGCCTCTTTGCCGACGACGTGGAAGTGTTCAATGGACCCTACGATCAGCCCAACTTTCAATTCAACAGCCTGCTCGATCTCGCCCAGGACAACGTCTACACCGAAGGCAACGTAGCCTATGACCCCCTGACCGGCCAGAAGTCCCAATACGACTGGAACGCCGCTGGAATCACGAACGGCGCTTTCGTTCAGGACACCTGGAAGCTCAAGTCCCGACTGACGCTCAACTACGGCGTGCGCTGGGATGACTACGGCAACCCCTATTCCCGCAGCGCCGAGTACCGCGTTCGGTAACTTCTTCCTCGGACCGGGGCAGACTCTGCAACAACAGATCGCGAACGGAATCGTAGTTCGTCACACGCACGCTTTGAACCGGTCCATCTCCGATGTTTTCAGTCCCCGCGGAGGTGTGGCCTGGGATGTGAGCGGAAACGGTAAGTGGGTGGTCAAGGGAGGTACGGGCATCTTTCATAACTGGCCAACGCTGGCCAATCTTCAGGAAGAATTCCGCGGCAATCCCCCCGGCAATATCTTCCCGACATTTTACGGAGGGCAGACCCCGGCGCCCATCTTTGGCTTCGGTACCTCCAACCAGAAGCCGTATAACTTCCCCTATCCCACGCTCCCGGCTCGTTCGCTCAATGCTGCCGGAGGCATCACGGGGCTCCAGTTCTCCATCGGCGGCATCGATCCTAACCTTGTCTCTCCGGTCGCGTATATCTATTCCACCGGCGTGGAACACGAGATGGGTACTCACTTCGTAGCCGGAGTTACTTACTCGGGCGCCAATGGAAGAAAGCTGCTATCCGGCGGAGGCCAGGTCTTCAACGTCAGTTATGGCCAGGACATCAACGAACTTCCCGGAGACTTGATCCTGCATAACAGCACGGTTCCCTCTCGGCTCAACCCCAACTTCGGCAGCGTGCTCTATACCCAGAATGATCGCGTATCCAACTACAACGCGCTTATCGTCTCTTTCCAGGGAAGGTTTTCGCGCGCCTTCTTCAATGCGTCGTACACACGTTCTTCCTCGAGCGATGACACGCAGGTGTTTCCCAGCTACAT
The DNA here is from genome assembly GCA_963737665.1 of uncultured Acidobacteriaceae bacterium. Taxonomy (GTDB): domain Bacteria; phylum Acidobacteriota; class Terriglobia; order Terriglobales; family Acidobacteriaceae; genus Telmatobacter. The sequence goes on along the minus strand of CAVTTW010000002.1, from coordinate 927,721 downwards.
CAATCCGCATCAGTGGTATGGGCCATCGAACTGGAATGCGCCCAACCGGTTTTCGCTGGCGTGGAATTACCAGGTCCCTGACGTCAATCACGACTCCGGAATCCTCGGGCGCACGGCCAGCGGATGGGTCTTGAGTGGTACCACCATCCTGCAGAGCGGCAACCCTTTTAATGTCTACACCAATGCCGCCTTTGACCCGTTGAAGGACGCGTCGGGAAACTACATCGGGTACGCCCCGGGAAGCGGCGACTATAACGCCGACGGCGACAACTACGACTTCCCCAACGTGGCCTCTTACCAACAAGGAACAAGCCGTAGCGCGTTTCTCAACGGCGTTTTCACTTCCGCGAACTTCGCACAACCCTCCTTTGGCTCGGAGGGCAATGAGCAGTTCAACCACTTTGTTCAACCAAACTACATGCAGTCGGATGTCGCGCTGTTGAAGAACACAAAGATACGCGAGTCCATCGGTCTTCAGTTCCGATTTGAGTTTTTCAATATCTTCAATCGCCCCAACCTCACGAACATGGATACGAATTTACCCGACGCCAATTTCGGCAAGGCGACGGGGCAACTGGTCCCGCGCTTCATCCAGGCCGGGGCTAACCTGAAGTTTTAGTATTTCAACCCAATCACCCGCCTGCGGCCGGCCTCGCTGGCCGCAGGTATTCTTTTGACATGATGCTGTCTTCCTTCACGACGCTTCGTGCGGTGCTCGGAACATGCCTGCTGGCGTTGGCACTGAGTTCTCCCGGGGCCGCGCAGTCCCCGGCCAAGGAAGATGTCTACGCGTTCCTTCGGGCACATCAATTCGCCCAGGCAGAGGCGGCGGCGCGTTCCTATCTCAGCGCATCGCCCAACGATTGCGCCATGCACACCATGCTGGGGCTTGCCTTGCGCGGAGAAGGCAAACTTATGCCGGCCTACGAGTCCTTCCGGGCTGCAACCAAGCTTTGTCCCACTTCCCTGCCCGCGCTGGAAGGAGCAGCGGAGATTGCCTATGCGCAACACATGCCCGACGCCGAAGGCATCCTTCGCCAGGTTCTCCGCGTGAACCCGCAAGAACCCACGACTCATGCCATGCTCGGTGCATTAGAGGCAAAGGCCGGCCACTGTGAGGCCGCTGTCGAAGATTACGCAGGCGCGGGACAACTGCTCCAAACCAACCCTCCGGCCCTCAGGGAATATGCCGGCTGCCTGCTTGCGCTGGGAAAGAGCAGGGACGCCGCAACCACCGCCGCGCGGCTTGTGGCGATCGAGGATACATCCCCCAATCGCCTGCTGCTCGCCGCCGCCCATCGCGACGCCGGGAATCGTGATGAGGCGCTGGCTGCGCTTCAACCCCTCGTCACCCCTGACTCGCACGATGCGGAAGCCCTGCTGCTTGCCGCCCAAATAGCCGAAGACGCAGGCGACACACCCAGGGCCATTGCCTGGTTGCGGCAGGCGACGCAGGTTTCGCCCCAACTGCCCGGTCCCTATTTATACTTCGCTGAATTGTCCTTCACGCACGCGTCGTATCAGGTGGGAATCGATGTAGTCAATGTCGGCCTGGATCATATTCCCGGCGATGCCCGCCTGATGGTTGCGCGCGGCGTACTCGAAGTCCAGGTAGGCCGCATGGACGCAGCGCTGGCCGACTTCGAGCAGGCGCACAAGGCCGACCCCAAGTTATCCTTTGCCCAGGATGCGATGGGCATGCTCTTCAGTCAAAAACACGATGCGTCTGCGGCCCTGGCCATGTTTGAGCGAGAGAGCAAGGCGCATCCCACCGATCCGCTGCTTCAATATCTTTACGCCGAGGCCTTGTCGGAAGACTCTCAGAATAATGACGTAGAAACCACAAAAGCCGCCGCGGCCGCGCGACGGGCAGTCGAGCTCGAACCATCGTATCTGCCCGCCCGGGATCTGCTATGCGTTCTCCTGCTGCGGCGCGGAGATTTTCGAGGGGCCATCGACCAGGCCAACGAGGCAACCAGGCGTGACCCTTACGACGAAACGGTCCTGTATCAGCAGATGCTGGCCGAACGAAAGCTGAACCATGAGGAGGCGGCACGCCAACTCGCCGTACGATTGCAGCAGGCGAAGAGTCACAACAAGGCCGCAGGGAAAAAGTACGTACTGGAAGAAGCCGGAAGCGACAAGTCGCAATTGCCCGACGGTGTGGCCCGACCCTGATCTAACATGCATCGGCGCAACGTCTAATTGTCAGGTGCCGGCACTACGGCAAATCCCTTCAGGAAAGTCAACGAATCGTTGGATGAACAGTTGAGCACGATCAGCACAGAACTGGAGCAACTCCCATGGTGAAGAAACAGCACATCGCGAAGTCAATTCCCGCGCTTGCAGTCAAATCAAAATGAACCGAATCGCCGTCAGTTTCTTGCTGCATTGACGGGAGCTGCCGTCGTGACCGCTGTTACCGGCCAGAAAGCAACAGCCCAGTCCAACGATCGTGTCCTGAACATTGCCCGGGTCGCGGTTCCGTCGAGCATGACCGTGATGAGCGAGAACAAAATCTCCGCGCTCAATGACGGCTTCGTGCCCGAAAACTCGTTTGATCGCTCTCACGGCCTCTATGCCCTCCATCGCGAATGGCCAAGCGAGAGCGGCGAATCGTGGGTGCAGTATGACTGGGCCGAACCCGTCAATATCAACAAGATTGAAGTCTACTGGGCTGTGGATCGTCCCAAGCCCGGCGCGCTGCCCGGCAGCAGCAGCATGCGCCAGACGCACGTGCCCGAAAGCTACCGCATTCTCTACTGGAACGGATCTGACTTCGTCCCGGTCAATCAGCCCGAGGGCCTCGGTTTGGCCGCGGACGCGTTCAATGCCACCACCTTCACACCGGTCAAGACCACCAAATTACGTCTCGCCGTCACCCCGCAGAAGGGCCAGCCGGCCGCCATCCTCGAGTGGCGCGTCTACAACTTCGGCCCTCTTCCCTCTCTTGCGCCGGTGATCGATGCCGGTGTCGACCGGTCGGTCGTCGAGGGTGCCCGCACCTATCTCATGGGAAAGGTGACCTGGCTGGAGGATTCACCCGCCAACAGTGCGCGGTGGGTCAAGGCATCCGGCCCCGGCTCCGTGGCTTTCGACCAGGCAAGCGCCCCAGTCACCAGGGCTGGCTTCTCGGCTCCCGGAGACTACGTTCTGACCCTCGCCGCCTCGGGCTCCAATGATCGCTCGCGCTCCATCGCAGTCCACGTGGAACCGCAGCCGCCCAAGGATCGGCTCGACGTCGTCTACACGCGCAAGTACTCCATCGACAGCCCGCTCTGGAACGAGCGCGCCAAGACCCTGATCGTCAACTGGATTCCCCACTGCATCGCAGATTGCGAGCGAACCGATATCCCTGCCATGCGCGGCGACGGCGGCATCGACAACTTCATCGAAGCCGGCAAGGCCAACCGCGGCGAGCCGCACGGCAAGCACAAGGGATATGTCTTCTCCAACGCCTGGGTCCACCAGACCGTGGAGTCGATGTGCATCGCGCTCATGGTCGATGCCGCAGGGCGATCCTGAGATCCTCGCAGGCGCAGGACATGATGCGTGCGACGCTGGACCGCTGGATCCCCATCATCCTCGCCGCGCAGATGCCCGATGGATATCTGCAGACCGCCTACATCCTCGCCGACCGCGCGACCTGGCCGGAGCGCTGGTCGCCCGACCATCGCGGCAACCACGAAGGATACGTCTCCGGCTACTTCATCGAGTCCGCCATCAATCACTACACGCTGACCGACGGCAAGGATCTGCGCCTCTACAACGCCGCCAAGAAGCTGGCCGACTGCTGGGTCGCCAACATCGGCCCCGGCAAGAAGGACTGGTTCGACGGCCACCAGGAGATGGAGCAGGCGCTGGTGCGCTTCGGCCGCTTCGTCAACGACCAGGAAGGCAATCATCGCGGCGACGCCTACATCGCGCTGGCCAAGTTCCTGCTCGACTCCCGCCGCGGCGGCTCAGGAGTACGACCAGAGCCATCTGCCGCCGGGCCAGCAGTATGAAGCCGTGGGCCACGCGGTGCGCGCGACCTACTTCTACTCCGGCATGGCGGACATCGCCGCCGAGACCGACGACCACGACTACCAGAGCGCCGTCATCTCGCTCTGGGACAACATGGTCAACAAGAAGTACTACCTGACCGGCGGCATCGGCAGCGGCGAGACCTCCGAAGGCTTCGGCCCCAACTACTCGCTGCGCAACGAGGCGTATTGCGAGTCCTGTTCCAGCTGCGGCCTGGTCTTCTTCCAGTACAAGCTCAACCTCGCCTATCACGACGCCAAGTACGCCGACCTCTACGAGCAGACGATGTACAACGCTCTGCTCGGCGGCGTCGCTCTGGATGGCAAGAGCTTCTGCTACACCAATCCCGCTGGTCAATACGGAGCGCGCCCTGTGGCACGTCTGCCCCTGCTGCGTCGGCAACATCTCGCGCACGCTGCTGATGATTCCGACCTGGACTTACGTGAAGGACAATGCCGGCCTCTACGTCAACATGTTCGTCGGCAGCCGCATCCACGTCGGGCAGGTCGCCGGCACCGACGTCGAGATGGTGCAGAAGACCGACTACCCGTGGAATGGCGCGATCGCGCATCACCGTCAATCCGGAGCAGGCCAAGACCTTCTCGGTCTACGTGCGCATTCCCGAACCGCACCACCAGCAAGCTCTATCACGGACTCGCCCGCCGTCAGCGGCGTGAAGCGCTTCGCCGTCAACGGCAAGCAAGTCACACCCGACCATCGAGAAAGGCTATGCCGTAGTGACACGCGAGTGGAAAGCCGGCGACCGCATCGAACTGGAGCTGCCCATGGAGCCGCAGCGCGTAACATCGGATCCCCGCATCCAGGCCAATACCAATCTCACCGCCCTGAAGTACGGCCCGCTGGTCTACAACGTCGAGGCGGCCGACAACCAGAACATCGATCGCAAACTCGGCGACGCTGCACTGCGCACCGAATGGAAACCGGATCTGCTCGGCGGAGTGATGGTTATCCAGGGCAAGTGGGCGGACGGCTCGGAGTTCACGGCGATTCCCAATTACGCGCGCATGAATCGCGTCGGCCCGCCCACCTGCCTACCCTGGGGAGGAAGGCACAGATGCCGGCCCCGGCGCGCACGGGAAGAAAGAGAACGGGAAGCCCCCGGTCGATTCCAAAGTCTGGATCTAGTTCCCTCCCGAAGGTCCATACCGGCTTTCAGCCGCAACCGTCGGTGTGGACCGGCCCTTCGATTGGAAGAGCAGAAGAGCAATGGATGACCGCTTTCAATCAGTGCTTAGCATGGACAACATGGATGCCAGCCTGTCCGGCCGCGAGTCCTTGAACGTCGCGGCCGAACCTGCATACGATCTCCTGGAAATCGATGTCTTCGATGGCACAAAATCCGTGCGAACGAAGAATTGCCGCCATCCCCGCCGGCTCGAAGCGGCTGTCCGAACGTTCCCCAATTTTCTCCAGCTGTTCGGCTCGCGCTTTTTCGATTTGCCTTAGCTCTTCCGAAAATGCCTCGGGCGGTTCCAGGTAGTCAAACACCACCTCCGAGCCCTGGATTGACGATATATAGTCCAGAGTGCGGCAGACAGCGTCCTGGGTCAGATAGGGCACAACCCCGAGCCACGTGAAAAACGCTGGCGAGCTCTGCTGAAAGCCCGCAGCGGCCAGCTTCTCTCCCACATCGTCCCGCTCGAAATCCACGGGCACGAAAATAAGCCGGGACGGAAGGGCGATTTGGGATTCGGCCAGGCGCTCAAGTTTCCATGCCTGCGTCGCCGGGTGGTCCACCTCATAGATCTCTAGACCGCCATGCGGATTCCGCAGTGCAAAAGTGTCGAGTCCCGCGCCAAGGATGACGATCTGCCGAACCCCTCGTTCGACAGCTCGTGACAAAGCCTCTTCCGCAATCCGGCTTCGCGCGGCGGTGAACAGACGTCCGATGCTGGCCAGGGGATGCTTGTTCGCAAATTGAAGCACGTCCTTTTCGTCTTCCCGCAGAATCTGCATGGCAAATGGGTCATAGAGGATTGAGCCATGATCGATCACCTGATGAGCCGCTCGTTGTCGGGCGATCATCAGGGCTGTGCGGCTGGGTTCATCCGGCTTCACGTTCGACGTCTCCCTTCTCAATCAATGAGTGGATCGCACGAGCCTTTGTACGCTCGACTGCACTCGATACTTCCGAATCGGCCACGACTCGCCCAGAATCCCGCCATTGAGGGCGCTCCCTGTTTTATCAACAACGATTAGTGCTACTCGCTCCTTGAGCCGCTTCTCTTCCGACGTTTCGACCACCATAGGCTCGCACCTGTAATTGCCTGCAAGGGCAGCGTCAGAGAAGCAAGTGCAGCCAGGAGTCGTCCAGTGCGACCTCCAATTGCACCTGTATGGAGGGCGCGATTCAGAGCCACAACCCGCTGTGCCGAGTTGCTGCGCGTACTCACGACGTCAAGGGTATTGCCCGAAAATTGATCGATCAAAACAGCGCTGCCACCGTTGTCTGAGTGATCTTCCGGGAAGCGCATCTTCACCAGATAAACGGCTCGCGGCTCCTGAGGGATCGAAACCCAAAGTATCGACGCTCCAGGCAACGCGTTCTGCGCGACAGAACACGCAAGATCGGCTGAAATGGGTCGGACCCCCGTTTTGGGCTGGGAAGCGACGGTTCGCCACACCGGTTTGCTCTGTGTCACCGCAATCGTCATGGGCACCGTCCATCGTTCCAACGCCATAAACGCACCTGTGGCGGCAAAACCGAACATGAAAAGTGACGAAAAGAACCCTACGGAGTTGTGAAGATCGAATGAGAGGCGCCGAAAACCAGCAGAAGATCTAATTCCGATCCGCCTCAGCGGCCACCACAGATACAGACCACTCGGCGCGAGAAACAGCAGAACGATCGAGGCGAACGCCGTCCCATTGTGAAGGGCTTTCATGATCACGGTGAATCGCACAACACTCAGGTTTCCCAATACCTTCCCTGTGTATTGATTGACGAACACCTGTCGCGGCACACGGTGGTGGTCACCGATGACGGAAAACCAATACGACCGGTCCGGCCTGACTGACGGGACATAGACTGCGATGGTGTCCCCAGGACGCAGGACAGCAGCGACGTTGGCTGCAAGCTGTGTCAGCGAAAGCTGGCGAGCTTGCGGCGCCACCTTGAAAACGGATGGTTGAAGGAAGGCGTCGATTTCGTCGGAGAACGCGAGCACTGCCCCCGACACACCCAAAATCAGCAGGAACAGGCCGGCAACCAGCCCACCGGCAAGATGGAGATTGAATAAGATCGAACGTATCCGAGCGCGTCGATTCATCCATTAGACACTCCAGACTAAACGACGCCGCCAATTGGAAGGACGCTTGAAGATGCAGTTCCTTCGGTTCGTTTTGCTGCTCAATGACATTGGCGAGTTAGCTCCGAGGCGGCTGCAAAGCACCCCATCCAGCGTGGGCGCGCAAATTCATACGATCCGGTCCTGAGCCTCCGCATGCCGCACCCGGGGATACGAATCCAGCCGTCTCCCTCGCCTTCCGCTAGCCGTTTGGTGGTGGCTGGGGTAGACTTGAACACAGTGCAGGAACTCATGGGACACTCGACGGTCGCGATGACCGCCCAGCATGCCCACCTCGCGCGGATGCACAAGTTGCAGGCGCTGGAGACTCTGGTTCCTCGGGCTTCCGCTTGGCTGCCAACACCAGGAAGGCCGCGAGAAGCAGAAACGAAATAGCCTTCAACTTATTTAATTCAAATAAGTTGAAAATGATGTGAGCTCGTAGCTCAGTTGGTAGAGCAACGCCCTTTTAAGGCGTGGGTCCTGGGTTCAAGTCCCAGCGAGCTCACCACTCCTTCCGACGTCCGGCCATTCGCTCCGAACGCCGGACCCCTGTTACGGATGAAGATCAAACGCCGGGCGCAGGCTGCCATCCATGTAAAACGGCACCGATGTGTGCTCATGGACGATGCGCCAGCCCTCCATCCTCCGCTCAAGACAGAGGGTTTCCCGCATCCAGAACTGCACCGATCCCTCCGCTCCCTTCTTGGTTCCGGTCAGGCGCAGAAACCCGTGGCAAAGTGCGAAGTCGCCACTGACCGTGATTTCCATTCCCTGGGAGTCAATCTCCACCGGAGTCGCCCAGGAGTCGAACCACTGCTGCTTCTCCGCGCGATCCACACCGTGGTGAACCAGTGGCGGCGCAAGATTGTAGATGACTGCGTCGCGGGAGTATTGCGCGACGACGGCGTCCGCATCCTTGCGGTAATGCGCGTCGTGCAGCGCCTCGATGACGGCTAAAATCTCTTGGCGCTCCGCCGCGGTGGCCTGGAGCCTTGATTCCTGAGTCTGAGTCGGTGTCATACAAATTCCTCCGTGGAGCGTTCAAACTCCCGCTCGATAACTGCTTTAGTGAATGGGAACCAGTATCTGCGTCTTCAATTCCGGCTCGGGCGTGATCCGCGGATCGTTGACGTAGTTCTCTATCGCGAAGGCATCGCGCACGGGAAGCTTCTTTTCTTCCACAAGGCTCCATACGCGTCCTGACGCCGGGCCCAGCTCGGTGTACGGCCCCGTCAATTCAAATTGAGCGTACTTGCCTCCCTCGAACTTCTCATAGGCCAGGCCTTGCGGCAGCTCGACCGGCGGGCCGGCGAGTGCGAAACCGGCGCGATACACCTTCGGCCCCATCTTGTAGAGGCTTGTATATCCCGTGATCTGGTTCTTCTTCGAGAGCTCGGGCACAAACGTGTGAGCACTCTGCCATGCCTGCCCGGCGGTGGTCTGAAATGGTCCGATCTTCTCGACGAAGACGTAGTGTGTTTCGGGCCAGTTCACAATCTCTGGTTTCTCGGTGAGATTCATATCGTCTCCTTGGGGGATTGAGGTTGCTGGAACAGTAATTGAAGATAGCGGCGCAGATGGTCGATACACTCTGCCGCCACAGTTACGCCGTTCTTCGCCTTGGCAAGGATGAATGCGCCCTGAATCGTGGCCTGCATGAACAGGGCCAGGCTTTCCCCTGTCCAGTCACCCGTCACCCCGTACTGGCGCATGGCATCCTCGATGTCCGGTATCAGCGTGCCCGCATGGCCGCTGATCGATGCATTGCAGGCCTCGCGAATCACAGGGTGCGTGAAGTAGATTTCCTGCGTCATGGTGCCGACCAGGCAGGTGAAGTCGGGCAGGTCCCCGCGCAGCAGAGCCTTTCGGAAGTCGACGTAGGCCAGCAGGCGATCCAGCGGGTCAGCGGGCCGATGGTAGGGTGCACCGGCGAAAAGGGCCGACGTTACTTCACTCCAGTAATCGGCGGCGGCAATCGCCAGTTCTTCCTTGCTGCTGAAGTGGTGGAAAAAGCTGCCCTTGGTCAGCCCCGCGGCTTCACATACATCCTCGATGCGCGTAGCCGTATAGCCCTTGGAGCGGACTACCTTGAGCGTTGCATCCAGGATTCGGGTCTTCGATTCGTGTCGGATTTCGGCTGGGCTCATGTTCGATCAACTCAATGATCGCAGCATACCAACCGGTTGGTATTATGTCAACAGCAATTCCATGCCCGACCCGGCAACAGGCCTAAAGAGCTTTATTGTCAGCATGTTCCAGATGTAATTTCACGCCGTAGGCCGCTCCGGCGGCGGCATCGAAGCCAGAAACATCTGCGCAAACCGCGTGCTGTAGTCTTCGAGAAGTTCTGCCACCCGCTCCGGCCGCTGCGAGCGCACAATCAGGCCGGCATGGTGATGCTTCTTCATCCGGTAGACGATCTCCGGCGCATTGAACGCCCCGGTGTCCGGCTCCGCGGTCTGCGCCAGGCACAGCACGCTTCCGGAGTACTCCTCGTAGACCGGTGGAAGCACATACGTTTCCCCGCGCAGGTTGGCCACCTCGATGCGCGCCCACTCGCGCCACAGATTCACACCGGTCGAGGCCTGCACCAGGTCGACGATGAACGCGCCGCCGACCCGGGCCGCGATCTCGAGAAAATAGAGTTTTCCATCCGCGTGCGCGCGAATGTATTCCGCATGCGTGACGCCACGCTGAAGTCCGAGCCCTGGGGCAAGCTCGGTGTTCAATCCGGTGAGGATCTTCCACTCCTCACTCGTCCTGTCCACCGTGCGCGTCGTGAAGACCCCGCCCTCGTGCATGACCTGCATCGGCGGCCGCCCATATTTATGCGCCACCGAAAACACAACTTTGCCCTCGCTGATGATCGAATCCACGTGAAAGATATCGCCGGGCACGAAGCGTTCCAGCAGGAAGTGACTCTGCCGATCGCCCAGTTCATCGAGAGCCCGCCACAACTGCTCCGGCTCCTGGATCCTGCGAATGCCCAGGGCCGACGCCGAGGTGCGCGGCTTGAGAAGCCATGGCGCCGGCACGCTTGCCATGTACCCGCGCAGATCGTCGTAATTGAGCACGCGGCAAAACTCCGGGACCGGAAAGCCTGCTGCCCGCGCGCCCATGCGCATGGCCAGCTTGTCGCGATAGAAGGCCGTGGTGGTCACACCCATGCCGGGCAGCCGCATGTGTTCGCGGATCTGCGCGGCGATCTCCTGGTCAAACTCATCGAGCGCGACCACGCGGTCGAAGCGGCGGCCGCGGGCCATCCACGATACCGTGTTGAGCACCTGCTCGCAGGTCAGGTTCTCGGGCATGGTCACGAGTTCCTCGAGCGCCTCCCGCGGCCAGTCGGCATGGCGCAGTTTGTCCACGGTGAGCAGCGTGGTCTTCACGCCCATCTCCGCGCACTGGCGCAGAAAATCCTGGCCTTTTTCGTAGCTCGAAATGCACAACAACCGTTCCATCGATTCAGCCATGGTTCCCTCGCAGTGCGGAGCGGGCTTTCGCCTCAAGTGAGGATAGTTCTACCATAGACGCTGCACTCCGACGCACCCCTGAAGGACACTGATGCATGCTCTCCGCAACCGAAATTGTAAAAGCGCAGGACGACTCGACGCGGATATGGCACGACGCGCCGCATATCGCCCCGATTGAGGGAGCCGGTGAATGGCTGAGCCTGGTCATCCGCCAGCATCGCGCCAACTTTGAACTATGGCACATTGAAGACGAGGCGCGCACGCCGGGCGCCACCGATGCCGATCTCGCCGATGTGAAGCGTCGCGTCGACACCACCAATCAGCGCCGCAACGACCTGGCCGAATCCCTCGATCGGGCCCTGCTCGAATGGCTGGCGGCTCGGGACCTTCCTGATCCCCGCGCGCCGCTTCATTCCGAATCCCCCGGACTGATCATCGACCGGCTCTCCATCCTCGCACTGAAGATCTATCACACCCGGGAAGAGACCGAACGCCGCGACTGCTCCACCGGCCACGCGGAACGCAATCGCGGCCGCCTGGCCATCCTGGAACAACAACGCGCGGACCTTGCCGCATGCCTCGACGCTCTCTGGCAGGAAACACTCGACCGCAGGCGGCGCTTCAAGCTCTATCAGCAAATGAAGATGTACAACGATCCATCGCTCAATCCCGCGATCTACAAAAAATCCGGACAAACTACGAGCAGCTAACCCTTGTCCTTGCGCCTGCCCATTGACGAACGAGGGGGTTCTGCGTATAAAGAGGGCCTAAGCGGAAGGAATCTGAAACGCAGGCTGCTCGCCAGGAAAATGTGAGGACAGGCAGTGCGATTGGAGAAAACCTTCCCCGGTAAATCAATGATGCAAGAGGCGAGATCCGCGGTGCCAAACCGCAAGAAAGCAAATACCCCGACCGACAGGTCAGCCGGACACTTGAGTTCAAGTCCGGCGTTCCAGCTCTATCAATCCGCAGTGCAACTGGTGCAGCAGGCCAAGTATGACAAGGCCCTGGCTGCGTTCGAGAAGCTGTTGTCTTCGGCGCCGCCCGAGATCCTGGAACGATCCAAGATGTACATCAATACCTGCCAGCGTCAACTGGAGCGCACCAACCTCGCATTCCAGACCCCGGAAGAACGTTACGATTACGCCATCTCCCAATTGAACCAGGGCTTCTATGAAGAGGCGCGCGATCAGTTCAATGGCGTGGTCGCCGACGATCCTGAAGCCGACTATGCGTACTACGGACTGGCTGTGCTCGACAGCATCACCGGCCGCCCGCAGGACTGCCTGAGCAATCTCTCCAGGGCCATCACACTCAATCCCAAGAACCGCCTCCAGGCGCGCTCCGATAACGACTTTCAGAGCATGGTGGACGATCCGCGATTCACAGAGTTGCTCTATCCCGAGATTCCGTGATGCCCTGCGATTCCACCCCTTGTGTCCTGTCCCAGAGGTTCTCGACCAAACGATTGCTGTCATGCTGAGCGAATCTGCTTTGTAGGACTCGGAAACCAATGCGCCTTGTAACAGGGCACGACTTCGGTCGTGCCAATAAACCGATCAAATGAACGGGCTTTAGCCCCTGCAGGACTTTTGCCTCGCCGATGCCGTCCCATTGTTGCCTTTTCAACACACTCTCAGATCGCGTCTTGATCCCTGTGGAAGCCCGCCGTGCGTACAATAAACCGCAGTGACCTCCTTTTCTGAAACGGAATCGAGCGCCGCCGCCCGGCTGCTTCGCGTGGTCGCAATCGGCGGTGGAACTGGCCTCTCCACGCTTCTGCGCGGATTGTGCGGCCACGTTGCGGCCCCCGGCCTGCGATCGAGGATTCCCGGACAAATCGGAGATCTTGCCGCAGTGGTCACGGTTACAGACGACGGCGGGTCATCGGGACGCCTGCGCAAGGACTTCAACATGCTTCCCCCCGGCGACCTGCGTAACTGCATGGTCGCGCTCGCGGAAGAAGGCGACCTGCTGGCGCGCCTCTTCGCGCACCGCTTTCGCGCCGGCGACGGCCTGGAGGGCCACAGCTTCGGCAACCTCTTCGTCGCCGCGCTCACCGAGATCACGGGAGACTTCGGCCACGCCGTGCAGCTCGCCTCCAAGATTCTCGCCACGCGCGGCAAGATCTACCCCGTCACCACTGCCAACGCAACCCTCATCGCCCGCATGGACGACGGCTCGCTGGTGCGCGGCGAGACCAACATCACCGCCAGCCGCCGACGCATCGCCGAACTGATGATCGATCCGCCCGATGCCGCGGCCGTTCCCGAAACCCTTGAGGCCATCGCACGCGCCGACCTGATCACCGTCGGGCCCGGTTCCCTCTACACGTCTCTCATCACCAACCTGCTGGTCCAGGGCATTCCCGAGGCCCTCGCCAAGGCCCGCGGACTGCGCGTCTACATCTGCAACCTCATGACCCAGGCCAACGAGAGTCTCGGGCTCACGGCTTCCGCACACATTGAGCGCATCTACGAGCACACCGGTGCCCCGATCTTCGACTACGCCCTGGTGAATACCGCTCCCTTTTCTGCCGAAACGCTGGCACGGTACGCAGCGGAAAATGCCTCTCCGATCGTCGCCGATATCGAGCGGGTCGAGGCCATGGGCGTTCGTTGCATCGCCGGCGACTTCGCCAGCGAAGACACTGTGGTGCGCCACGATGCTGCCCGCGTCACCGACGCATTGCTGACGCTGGGGCGCTCCTCGGTTCCCTTTCCCGACTAGACCGATTCCCGGCTGCGGCCACAATGGTCCGGGTACAACTCAGCTGCCCCGATCTGAGATAATTGCGTCTCCTCGGAAGTCATGCACACCACGGGAAAGTTTAGTTTGGGAGAAGCCATGCGCAGGAAACAGAGATTGGTCATCCTCGGGGGCCTGAGCCTCGCTGTGGCGCTTGCTGCGGCACAATCGGTCAGAAAGCCCGGGCTGTGGGAGATTACCTCCACGATGACCTGGCAGCAATCCCCATTTGCTCCAAGCGAGCCGTCACACAATGCGAGTTCTCCGGCACCGGCAGCCACCACTTCCCCGTTTGGGAATGGAACCCACACCTCCAATGTCTGCCTGACGCAGGAGATGATCGACAAGTACGGCGCTCCGTTGCCGCAGTCGCGCGATTGTCACGTGGAGAACCTGGTCAAGTCCGCCGACGGCATGAAGGCGGATTGGGTCTGCACGGGAAGAATGTTTGGCAAGGGGACATTGGAGTCCACCCGGACAGAAGAGGACCATGCCAGGGGCCATATTCACTTCGCCGGAACGATGGTGACGTCCTCGGGCAGCAAGCCCGTAGAGTTCTCCATTGAATCCGCGTCGGTATTCAAAAGCTCCGATTGCGGCGATGTGAAACCTCTGCCCATGCCGCCCGACAAATAATCGCGGTGGGATCGTGGCGACCCCGCAGTCGACAGCGGGACGAGACAACGTGCGGCGGATCGTCGCGCTAGCTAGTGTCCTATCCCAGAAGCTCTCGACCAACCCATTGCTGTCATCCTGAGCGAACGGGGCCCCAAACGCTTTTCAGTTTGGGGGTGGTGAGTCGAAGGATCCGCGGCTGCACTTAGGAACTTTTGTTATGAACCTTGGGGACACTCCTCGACCGATGCCGTGGAACCCTCTACGGTTCGCTTCAACTGCCCACACGCCGCGTAGATGTCCCTTCCCCGTGGACGTCGCAGGTACGGCGGCAATTCCCTCCGCGGCCAGCGCCCGCCGAAACGCATCAACCGCGTCGGGCCTCGGCGTTTCGTACGGAATGCCCGGACCAGGATTCCATGCAATCAGGTTCACCTTGGCGGGGAGGCCGGTGCGGCGCACCAGGCGCGCCACCTCCCGGGAGTGTTCGAGCCGGTCGGTGACTCCGCCCAGCAGCACGTACTCAAAGGTGATCCGTTCTCTGGCCCGCAGCTTGACCTGGCGCACCGCATCGACGACGGCCTCGATAGGCCACTTGCGGTTGATCGGCATGACCTCGCTGCGAACCGTGTCATTCGGCGCGTTGAGACTGATGGCCAGCTTGGGCCGAATCTCTGCCGGCTCCTGCGCGAAGCGTTCGATGCCGGGCACGATCCCCGACGTCGATACCGTCATGCGCTGCGGACTGAGGCCGGTTTCCTCCACCAGCAGCCGCACCGCTCCCATGAAGTTGTCGTAGTTGAGGAACGGCTCCCCCATTCCCATGAAAACCAGGTTCACGCGGTTGCGGCCGATTTCCACCTTCTGGCGGTCGAGGACAGTTATCACCTGCCCGGCGATCTCCCCGGCGGTCAGATTGCGCTGCAGGCCGAGCTTCGCGGTCAGGCAAAACTGGCAATTGACCGCGCACCCCACCTGGCTGGAGACACAGATGGTGGCCCTGCTCCACGACTTTTCCTCATCCGGCTTTTCCTCATCCGGCTTTTCCTCATCCGGGGTTCCGTCCCCCGCCTCCCCCTCATCGCCCTCGGGCATCCACACCGTCTCAAATGTCTGCGCCTCTCCGGCGCCCACCCCCTGCACCAGGTAGCGCTCCGTTCCGTCCGATGACTGGAAGGTCTGCACGATCCGCGGCCGGCCGACCTCCCAGCCATCTCCCCGCAGCCGCTCGCGCAGCGCTTTGGGCAGGGTCGTGATCGCGCTAAGATCCGCAACTCGCTGACTATACATGGCTTCGCCAATTTGGCGACTACGCCATGACGGCTCCCCGGCTTGCCCCATGAGATGCGCCAGGGCCGCCCGGTCCATGCCGAAAAGCGGCTTCCGCGGCCCCGCCGGCGCTTCGGCGGCGTCTAACTGAACGAGTTGGGTCGATTTTGCGCTCACTGCCTCGGCCAGCATAGAGCATTTTTCCTTCCCATGCAGCCTCGGCCAGTCCGCCGCCCGCCAAAAACGCACCGCCGTCTCTCCTCCCGACGCGTTGCTTAGAGCGCAACTGAGTCCCACTGGCCTAAAATCGAATCGAACAGGAGACGATGACAACCGAACGCAACCTCCGCCGCACTGTCCTCCCCAACGGTCTGATTGTTCTGACCGAGCGCATGGAGCATCTGCGCTCTGTCGCCATGGGGGTATGGATCAAATCCGGCTCCCGCGCAGAAGACGCTGAAATCAATGGCATTTCCCACTTTGTGGAGCACATGGTGTTCAAGGGAACCCGCTCCCGCTCCGCGCAGCACATCGCCCGCGAAATGGACTCCATCGGGGGCAATCTCGACGCCTTTACCGGCAAGGAGACCATCTGCTTCAACGTCAAGTCGCTCGCCGAACATGTCCCCATCGCCATGGACGTGCTGGCGGATCTCGTTTTGAATCCGGTCTTTGCCTCCCCTGATATCGAGCGCGAACGGGGCGTGATCCTGGAAGAGATCAAAATCGACGAAGACAACCCCGACGTGCTGGTCCATGAGCTCTTTACCCAGAACTTCTGGAAAGACCACCCCCTGGGAAAGCCGATTCTGGGTACGTCGGCGACGGTTGCGCGGCTCGACCAGCCAAAGTTGCTGGACTACCATCAGGGCCGCTTCCATGGCGGAAACATGGTGCTTTCTGCCGCCGGGAATCTCGAGCACGATCAGTTCATCGCCGCCGTCACCGAGAAGTTTTCCGCCTTGGCGTCTCGCGAGCCGCTCAGCGAACTGCCCGCGCCGCAATCGAGCGCACGCATCCTCCTGCGCAACAAAAAAGCCCTGGAGCAGGTGCAGATCTGCCTCGGCGTCCCGGCCCCGCCGATCACCGACGAAAATCGCTACGCCACCCTGATTCTCAACACCGTTCTGGGCGGCGGCATGAGTTCGCGGCTCTTCCAGACCATCCGCGAAGAGCGCGGGATGGCCTACTCCGTCTTCTCCGACCTGAGCCCCTATCGCGATACCGGAACCCTCTGCGTCTACGCCGGAACCTCGGCCGGAAAGGCGCTCGAAACCGTCGGCCTGATCATGACCGAGTTCCGCAAGCTCAAGGAAGAGACGCTCCCCGAAGAAGAACTCAC
Organism: uncultured Acidobacteriaceae bacterium; assembly: GCA_963737665.1. Taxonomy (GTDB): domain Bacteria; phylum Acidobacteriota; class Terriglobia; order Terriglobales; family Acidobacteriaceae; genus Telmatobacter. The sequence continues at coordinate 910,937 of CAVTTW010000002.1, read as the reverse complement.
CCGCGCCAAGGACCAGCTCAAGGGCAACATCCTCATGGGCCTGGAAAGCTCGAACTCGCGCATGGCCAACCTGGCCCGCCAGGAAATCTACTTCGGCCAGTTCTTCACCGCGGAGGAGATCACCGCCCGCATCGATGCGGTCGAAGCCGCCCAGGTGCAGGCCATGGCCCAGCGCCTCTTCGATCCCGCCCGCATCGCCGTCACCCTGCTCGGCCGCCTCGACGGCATCAAGCTCAACCGCACCAAGCTGGTGTGTTGAAAGACAGCTCCCAGCTTCTAGCCGCTAGCCTTTAGCTCGTTTGTCTAGAATCGGCTAGCGAGGGGGAGTTGAGTATCTCCTCTCACCGAGGCAAGCGAGCCGCTAGGAGCTAGCAGCTAGAAGCTAGAAGCTGCTCTTTGAGCAATCCATTTCCCTTGCGCGTCTATCCGTTGTAGCATTTTGTCGGACGGGTCGCTCGCGCGGCCGCCCCACGAGGGCTCTACCACTCATGAAAAGCAAGCTTTGCCTCTGTCGCGCATCTCTGGGCGCTCGACGCCGTGAACACAGCAACGGCTTTACGCTGATGGAATTGCTGATCGTCATGGCCATCATCGCCATCCTCATGCTCATTGCCATTCCCACCGTCGGCAGCCTCAAGAAGAGGGCCAACGACCTCTCCGCCATCCAGTCGATCCGCGCCATCTCCCAGGCGGAACTGCAGTACGAATCGACCTACCCCTCCAGCGGCTTCGCCTGCTCGCTCACCGCGCTGGGCGGCGATCCCAAGGCCGGAGCGCCGTCGCCCACCAGCGCGCAGATGCTGCAGGGAGACCTGTCCAGCGGCGTCAAGTCCGGCTACATCTTCAACATCACCAACTGCACCAAGGTGAACCTGAACGGCAGCGACCGCATCACCGGCTACCAGGTGACGGCCGTGCCGCAGACCGTCGGCCAGACCGGAGACCGCGGATTCTGCAGCGACCAGTTCGGCACCATCAAGGCCGATCCCGCCGGCGGCACCAACTGCACCCAGTCCATTCAATGAGGTGGAGTTCTCTTAAGCTTGGCGGCCGGCTCATCCTGGCCGCCTCCCTCCATGCGGTCTGCCTGAGCGGGCAACAGGATCCGCATCCCGCGAAGGACTCGCGCGTAGCGTTGGCGCAGCGCGTCGACCAGCACTACAACCACCTCCACTCCCTCAAGGCAGGCTTCACCGAGAGCTATACCGGGCTGGGCATGCATCGCTCGGAGAGCGGCACGCTGCTGCTGCTCAAGCCGGGACGCATGCGCTGGGACTACGCCTCGCCGGCCGGCAAGCTCTTCGTGCTCGATGGCAAATACGCGTGGTTCTATACCCGGGGGGACGCCCAGGTCCAGCGCATTCCAGCAAAGCAACTCGACGATCTCCGCTCCCCGCTCCGCTTCCTGCTGGGCCATACCCAAATCCAGAAAGAACTAAACCACTTGACGCTGGCCCCGGCGCCCAACGGGGACTTCACCCTTACCGGCCAGCCGCAGGGCGAGGAAAAACGCGTGCCGCGCATCAGCCTCACCGTCACCTCCGCGGGCGCCATCACCGCCATTGAGATTGAAGAAGCCGACGGCGCCATCACCCGCTTCACCTTCAGCGCGGAGGAGCCCAACGCCGCCATTCCGTCCGACACCTTCCACTTCACCCCGCCCGCCGGAGTCCCCGTGATCGACGCCCCGGTCTAGGCCCACCCCGTCGCTCGCTCCTGGGCCGCAACAAAGATGAAGCGCCCGCACACTAACCGCACACCCACCCACCAGGGCAGCTCTGCGCGTCCCCCTGCTGGATAGGCTGCCTCGCTGTCACCCGCACATGGCAAATCCGTTTTGGAACCTAATCCCTCCCACTGTCTCTGCCGAGCCGAGCGAAGCCGCTGCGGTTGTTCTTCATAACTTCCGCATTCGCGGTCACTCAACCGTAACCTGCGGCCCGGGTGGAATCACAAGGAACTCAACTGGCCTTCGTGCCTGGCGTGTCCTAGAATCCCAGTGTGGAGAAGGAACCAGAAATAGGGTCGGTTAATGGCGTTGGAATACTGTCTAAGACCCAACAGGCCGCTGGGCTGATCTGTTTGGGTGCTTCCGCCCTGTTTGCGGCTGATGCTGTTTACGAACAGACTCTACTAACCCAAGCGCACGGGCTTCAGATGCTCGGCTTCACCTTGGCCCATGAGCACATCGGTTTCCTCCTCCTCGGCTCTGCGGGCACTCTAGGGCTATACGCTTGGAGCGCGATCTCTCTGCTTGCCTTTGGGTATCTGAAAATGAAACGGGGACAAAGAGCCTCAAGAGCAGAGTGGCTGCAACTCGGAGCCTCCGTGTTTGTCTTGATGATGTTTTGGGTTCCTTACGAATGGTGGCAGTTTTCGACGATTCAGCTCGCTGGGCCTGGAGCGGGAGCGTCTCGCCAGCTAACTGCGGCGGCATTCAGCGGCCATCGTTATCTTGTGAACGTCCTGCTGAGAAGTGGGCTTAACGTCGATTCCCTTGATACCGACAGACATACCGCGCTCGCGGAGGCATGCCGCGCCGCCCGAAGAGACATGGCGGACTATCTCATCAGCCGTGGTGCGAAGTTGGATTCCGCACCAGAGTGCAGGCGGTACTCGGATTATTCAGAGAAAATGAAACCTGAGGCGCCACCGCCAGACGACGGTCTTCTCAAAGTGCCGGCAGAAACGTGTGGTGGTTACTGCAGCTCCTCACTGATGAGAATTACAGGGCGTTTGACTCACTTCGCTCAGTCGACAGTGATTTGGAGTCGCAGTATGCATGCCGGTTCAGGTTAGTTGGTGTGTCGTGGCCCATGGGGATGTTTCAGCCAGTCAGATTACCTGGCGCGCGAAGCGGCGCCCAATCCGGATGCTACTGGAAGCGAGGGAGGGGCAGAGTCGACAGTACGCCAAGAGTAGTGGCGGCATCGGCGAGGTGAGTGTCGGCTGTCCACAATTCCGTGGGGATAGGCGCGAGGACGACTGAGGAAAGAAGATGGGCATCCACGAGGCCAATGCCCTTGTCATAGAGTGATCGAATCTCGATCAGCTCCCGCACTTCCTCCAGGCTGGCAAGAATTGCGGTGGGCATGTCCTCGAGCGTTGCAAGGACTCTCATGCGGTCCGGCCACGAGTAAAGGAAAAGCTCTGCGATCACAACCGGGTGCACCACCGCCCTTTCGCTCTTCAGTAACGCAATCAAGTGCACGTTTTCCGAGCGAAAGTGCCTTGACCATATGCTCGTGTCGACCAGCACCTTCGGTAGGATTTCAGTCATTTGCGCTGCGTCCTTCGCCGCGGAATGTCAGGAAAATCAGGGACAGATAGTCTTCCGCATGAAGAGCCAACTCGGTGTGCCCGGTCAAAAGATTTGCTAGCGGTCTTCCGAGGTGAAGGGCGTGTCATACCGCATTTTCAGCGTGGGGCAGGCGATAAAGACCTTCTCGTCTCCGCAATTCTCCAGCTTCACGGGTGGCCGGGGAAGATACTCGATCTTAAGTGAGACTGGCGCTACGGGCCTCTTCGGTGTCACCACTCCCTTTTCCATAGCGGGAAGCCCGACCGCGGCCACTTTGGCCACTGCGCCCGGCCGGATTCCCTTCGCAGCGAGGCCGTGGTCGGTCGCCGCGGGGGCCAGAGCCGAGGCAGCGGGCGCGGCGGGATGGGGCCCTGTGTTACCGGGAACGTCAGCCCTGGAGATGCCCAAGGATGCGGCCGAGCCGGGGGACGCGAGATTGGCGCTTGCGCTCGAAGAGGCTGCCGGGCTGCGAGTCGGGGCGGGAGGCGGGCCGAGAGCTTTCAGTGGGGGGTTAGGCACGGCCTGCGGCGTCGGCGCCGACCAGACCGTACGCGGGGCGTTACTGGTTCGCAGTGCTTTGGTCTTGGGGTGCTTCGCCATCTGGGTGCTGGGCAACGCCGCCGGCCTGGCTTCGACAGGGGGAGTCTTCCGGTCGAGGCCTGACGCCTGATCGGGCGGCGCATTGAGTTGCGGCGTCAAACCGGTATTCGGACGTTGGGGTGTGCGGGGCTTGGAAAGTGCGGGTGCCCCAGGCCTCTTCATTTCAGTTCTGAAAAGAAATGCCGCCAGCAGAATGTTCAAGACGAACATCGCTCCGACAAGGAGCCTCGCGGAGGAAGGCCAGGATGGGCGAGCCGTTCGGACAGGCGAACGAACCGGGCCGACCTTGGTTTTACCTCTCTTAGACTCGTCAAAAATACTCAACTTTATGCTCCCAGTGGTTCCGTCCGGGCGTCTGGACGAACGCGCCGATTTTGGTGCGCCCAACTTCCCGCAGGGCATACCTGCATCATAGTCTGATGATCAATCCCGCGCGAGCGGTGGCCGTCTTTGCGGCTTCCTGACCAAACCGCCCCATCAGTCAAAGACCACCGTCTTGTTCCCATAGCTCAGAATGCGCCGGTCGAGATGCCAGCGGACAGCGCGCGACAGCACGATGCGTTCCAGATCGCGTCCGCGTGCAATCAGGTCATCCACCTGGTCGCGATGGGAGATGCGGGCCACATCCTGCTCGATAATCGGCCCGTCGTCGAGAACTTCCGTGACGTAATGGCTGGTCGCTCCGATCAGCTTCACTCCCCGCGCGTGCGCGGCATGATACGGCCGCGCTCCCACAAAGGCGGGCAGAAACGAGTGATGCACATTGATGATCGCCGACGGATAGCGGCTCACAAACGCCGGCGTCAGAATCTGCATGTAGCGGGCCAGCACCACCAGTTCAATGCCATGGGACGCGAGCAGTTCGGTCTGGCGCGCTTCCGCCTCGGCGCGCGTCTCCGGAGTAACGGGCACATACTGGAAGGAAATGCCGTGGAATGCGGCAAGACTTTCGACCGAGCGGTGATTGGAAATAATCAAAGCAATCTCGCCGGCCAGTTCCCCGCTGTGCCAGCGCTGCAGCAGGTCCGCCACGCAGTGCAGATACTGGGAACAGAAGACTGCGACCCGGGGCCGGTGCGCGCTCGATGTCAGCTGCCACCGCATCTCGAGTTCCGCCGCAAGGGGCACAAAGTCGCGCTCGAACCCCGCCAGATCAAACCCCCGCTCATCCGTCCTCGTCTTGGTGGAAGACCCTCCATTGGCCGTCAACTCCCACTCCACCCGCATGAAGAAAAGTCCCAGTTCGTGATCGATGTGCTGATCGGCGTGCAGGATGTTGGCGCCGCGCTCATAGAGCAGCGAGGAGACGCGAGCCACCAGGCCCCGGCGGTCAGGGCAGTCAATGAGCAGAACGGCCGAGTCTTTCATCTGAGACAAGCTTAAGATATCGAGCACCTCGACGCCGACCGAAAGAGAAGTTACCCCTTCCGGGGGCGATAAGCGCGAAAAAGAGCGCCGGAACCTGCGAAATTCCGGCGCTTGCCCGTGCGAGGAAAAGTCTGTTTCATCAAGCCGCAACTCCGCCATGCGAATGGGCTGAGGCGCTCAGCTGGCGGCGAAGGTCGCCCACCAGGTTGGCGACCACGCGAAGCTTCTCGGCCGCCGGCCCCGAAATCTCGCTGCTCGACAGCGCCAGCTGCGAATGCAGCAACAGGCCGGCAACCGTGGTTCTCAATTCCGCTTCCACCGCCGCGGCGGCGGCGCGGCGCGCCAGCAACTGCTCGCGCTCGCGACGGTGCTGTGCGGCACGGATCTCCCGCACCAGCCGTGCGGCGCCGGAGAGGGCAAAATTGACCTGCAGCGGGATGGCCAGCCCGGCCCGCTCCCAGATAGCCTCCGCAGCCGCCGGATCGCACTCCGCAATCGAATCATCCAGGACCACTACGGCGAACTCCTCCTGCCGCAACGTCGCCAGCGCCGCCTTCCGGCCGTCTGCCACCTTGATCTCCATGCCAAGTTGCTTTCCTACAACCTCGGCGCAATTCAGTGCGCCTTCAATTCCGGTCACCATCAGGATATTCATCGCAGTTCCCTCTCGACTCTTCGTTTGCGGGCCTGCCGGGGGTACCCCGGGGAGCTTGCTTCGCCTGCAACGCCGGCGCGCTCAGCAAGCCTCACGTTCCCGCCAGTTTCGCTCGGTTATGGATGCTCTCGGTCCAGCCGGCTAGTTTGCATCTGTCGGCTCGGCAATGCCGTACTCCTTCAGCTTGCGATAGAGCGTGGTCTTGCCGATGCCCAGCAGCTTCGCGGCCCGCAGCTTGTCGCCGTGCAGGGCCCGAATGGCTCCAAGAATGGCCTGCCGTTCCAGATCGGCAAGCGTGGTCACTCCCGGAAGCCCCTCCGTGGAAGCCGCCTCCGCCTCATTCGGACTCTCCGCGGCCCTCCTGGCCTCCAGTCCCTCCTGCTGCAACTGCGTGGGAAGGTCCCCAAGCAGCAGCACCGGGCCGGAGCAGAGGGCGCAGGCTCGTTCCACCGAGTGTTCCAGTTCGCGGACGTTCCCCGGCCAGTCGTAGCGCATCATGGTGCGCAGCGCTTCGTCGCTGAGGGTGAACTTCTGGCCATTTTCGCGGCTGATGCGATCGAGAAAATGCGCCGCCAGCAGCGGAATGTCCTCGCGCCGGTCGCGCAACGCGGGAAGCCGCAGGTTGACGACGTTGAGACGGTAGAAAAGATCCTTGCGGAAAGCCCCCCGCTCGACCATGGACGCAAGGTCGCGGTTGGTCGCAGCGACGATGCGCGCCTTGATCGGGATCCGGTGGGTCGCGCCGACCGGCCTTACTTCGCGCTCCTGCAGGGCGCGCAGCAGCTTGGCCTGCAGATCCAGCGACAGCTCCCCGATCTCATCCAGAAAAACCGTTCCGCCTTCGGCCGAGACAAGCAGTCCGTCCTTGGACCGGTTGGCCCCGGTGAATGCGCCCTTGACGTATCCGAAGAGCTCGCTCTCGATCAGGGTGGGCACCAGCGAACCGCAATCGACGGGCAGAAATGGCTTGTGCGCATTCGGTCCGTAGGCATGAATGGTGCGCGCCACCAGTTCCTTGCCCGTCCCGCTCTCGCCCAGAATGAGAACCGGATGGGAGCTCTGCGCAACCTTGGAGAGAATGCGGTAGAGCTTCTCCATCTCGGCGGAACGGCCGATCATGGCCCCCAGGCCCTGCGACATCCGCAGTTGCTCCCGCAGTTGCCGTGTGGCCGTGTCCGTCATGTGAGTCGATGCCGCGCGGTCGAGAACCGTCGAGAGTTCGTCCATGGCAAACGGCTTGGTCAGATAATCCGAGGCTCCGCAACGCATCGCTTCTACCGCCGCGCCGACCGACCCGGACGCGGTCATGGCGATCACCGACGTCCGCGGCGAAAGCACTTTGACCTCGGAGACCAGTTCCAGCCCGTGACTGGTGCCGTGGGGAAGATTGACCAGCACGATGTCGGCAGCGTGCCCGCGGAGCAGGCCGCGTGCCTGACCAAGGTCGCCGGTGCTATCGACCGCGTAGCCCAGCGCGGAGGCAATCTCGGCGCAGGCGGAACGAACCGCCGGGTCAGCGTCCACCACCAGAAGGTGAAGACGCACCGCGGGCGCCGCGGCAGTAGGGATGAAATCCATATTCTTCTTGTCAAGAACTGTTGCAAACATTGTAGTCGCCTCGCGTGCGATTGTGTAGGGTTGATGACGGATCACCGGTCGTGAATCAAGAGTTGGGCCGCATGGCTCCGGGTCCCTTGAACCTGCCGCATTGGGTCCAGAAGCGGTCCTTTTCCCCGTCTTCACGTCCTTCTTCCGGATCAGCCCACTCTCACCGGCAGTTCGATTACGAATCGGGCTCCGCCCTGGCTCCGGTTTTCCGCCCGGATCATTCCGCCGGCCGATGCGACGATCGCGCGGGTGATCGACAAACCCAGGCCCTGGTGCCTGCCCGTCCAGGGTCCGCGGGCCTTGCTGTCGCTGCGCGTCGAGTAGCCGGCCTCGAAGATCTTTTCCAGCATCTCCGCCGCAATGCCCGGGCCGCTGTCCTCAATGGAGAGAATCACCTGCGAAACTCCGTCAGGACGGCAGCGATCCTCGCGCAGAGCCACGTGAATGCGGCCCGCATGCGGCATGCTCTCCGAGGCGTTCTTGACCAGATTTACCAGCACCCGGGTCAGGTCTTCGGGGTCAAGATTCACCGCCTGCGCGCCACCCTCGGCGTCTATGGTCAACACCGCCGACGGACCGGCGATCGCAGCCAGGAGATTCAGGTTGGCCAGCAGTTCTTCGCGAAGGTCCTGGATCATGTCCTGCGGCTGGCGGGGGATCGTGTCTGAGCCTTGCCCTGCGGTTTCGCCATCGAGTCCGTGATGCTGAGGTTCAGAACTGCTGGTCGCCCCGGCAGTGGCGTCGTCGCTCCCCAAGTCGATGGCGTCGAGGAGCATGAGTTTCTCCACCAGGCGCCGGCTGGCGCCTGCCACCAGCCTCAGCTCCTGCGCGTAATGGCGATAGGAGGAAGTCAAGACTCCCGGTTCGTCGAGCAAGTCGCAGTAGAGCGAGAGGGCAGTGACCATGTTGCGCGCATCGTGAGAGAGTTCGGCCAGACTGTCGCTCCCACTCCTTGGACGGACCAGCGCCTCTGGCAACGAATTTTGCCGGTCGCTCTCGGCCGCCGATGAAACTGTTGTTGCTATCGCCTGCATTTCGGTCCTTCCTTCCCTCTGTTCGGACAAACAGTTGCCGGCGCCGTGGCTTCACTCTGTCCCCATCCCCATGTACGCCGGGTTCCCATCTTGATGAAGCGGTGGATGCTGTCCTCTTCTAATACACGCCGTGTGCCAAATCCGAACGGCGATTCTAAGCTGCTCATAACAATCAGGTTTGGCCGTCCCGGCGGGAAACGGCGGATCCTGCAATGGCGACTCCACCGTCCCGAAATGGGACCGATTCCTCCGCCCCTGCCTCGTAAGTCATTGATTCTGAATGGCAAAAGTCAAATTCCCGATTTGGCCTGGGATACCTGGCTATTCCCATCCCGGAACCACAGCGCTCGGACGGCGGTCTTATCGGGCCGCTCCCGTACAATTTCGGTATGATCGCGGCGCCATCTTACTTTCGCCCTGGCGGCAGGACTCCCACCCAACTTCGCCCGCTTACCCTCACCCCCGGCTTTGTCCAGACCGCCGAAGGCTCCATCCTGGTATCGCTCGGCAACACCCGGGTGCTGACCAACGCCACCATTGAACAGGGCGTCCCCGGATGGCTGCGCAACTCCGGCCGCGGCTGGGTCACGGCGGAGTACGCCATGCTGCCTCGTTCCACGGTGACCCGTACCCCCCGCGAGAGCGAGCGCGGCAAGATCGGCGGCCGCACCCATGAGATTCAACGGCTGATCGGGCGCAGCCTTCGCTCCGTCGTCGACATGCACGCTCTCGGGGAACGCACCGTGATCCTGGACTGCGACGTCCTTCAGGCCGATGGGGGCACGCGCACCGCCGCCATCACCGGAGCCGCCGTGGCCCTGGCGCTGGCGCTAAATGCGCTGGTGGCCGCCGGAACCCTCAAAGCGTCGCCCCTCAGGAAACTCGTCGCCGCCACGTCCGTGGGCATCGTCGGAGGCACGGCGCTCCTCGACCTCTGCTACGAAGAAGACTCGCAGGCCGAAGTCGATATGAACGTGGTCATGACCGCCGATGGCGGCCTGATCGAAACTCAGGCGACCGCGGAGAAGGGCAGCTACTCGCGGGCGCAACTCAATGGCCTGATCGATCTGGCCGAGGCGGGCATGAAGGACATCTTCGCCGCCCAGCGGGCCGTCCTGGGACTCTAGCGACCGCCGCGACGATTCATATGCTGGTCTCGACGCGCATCGAACCACTTGCAGACTCTCAGCCGGTCTGCGACGACCCCTACGGCCCGGCCACGACCGGAAGCTCGATGCTGCTCGCCTCCCCCGGCGCGTGGTATACCCGCTGCGTGGCCTTCCTGTAATCCTCGGGTTTTGCCCAGAAGATGTTGGGGACAAACGTCTGCGGGTTGCGGTCGTAGAGCGGAAACCAGCTTGACTGCACCTGCACCATGATCCGGTGGCCGGGGAGAAAGACATGGTTTGCCGGCGGCAACGCAAACCGGTACGCCAGCGGCTTGCCGGGCTCAATGGGTTTCGGTGAAGCAAAGCTCTCCCGGTAGCGGCCGCGGAAGATGTCTTCGCCGATCGGCAGCTGGTAACCGCCCAGGCCGGGCTGTCCGGCGACTTCGTCCGGATACACATCGATCAGCTTCACCACCCAGTCGGAGTCCGTTCCACTCGTCGAGGCAATCAGGTTGGCGACCGGCTGCCCGGTGATGTGGACCGGTTCCTTGAGCACGTCGGAGGTATAGGTGAGCACGTCGGTACGTCCCGAGGCTTCGCGCTGGTCGTCCACCAGCCATTGCGGCCAGGTGAGCGGCAGATCGTAGCCCACCGGCTGGCTGGGACGCGATCGGTAGGGCACCGGCTTGGCCGGGTCGGACACGTACTCATCGTATGCCTCCTGCCCGGCCGGAGCCGTGAAGGACAGTTTGAGCCCAGACTCCAGGTACAGCGGCTTCATGGTTGGCGACAGCGGCCACGCGTCCATTTTCTGCCATTGATTCCCGCCCGTCTCGAACGCCGTAACCGTAGAAACATGAACCGGTTGCGGATCATTCTTCAAGTAACGATCGAGAAACGGCCGCAGCACATTCTGGCGGAACCAGGTGCCCGTGTCCGAGCCGAACCGGATCGCTCCCAGCGAGGCGGCGTCCTCGATCTCCTGCCCATGGTGCCATGGGCCCAGCACCAGAAAGACCTTGTCATTGGCCGTATCCAGGGGCTTGATGGCCTTGTACACCGCCATCGCGCCGTAGATGTCTTCCTGATCCCACAGGCTGTGCACCAGCATTACGGGCACCTTCAGGGGTTCTTTGGCCAGAATCTTGTCCATCGCCTGGTCGCTCCAGAAGGCATCGTAGCTGGGATGATCGAGAATCTTGCGCCAGAACCCGACCTGTTCCAGGCCGTGAAGCTGTCCCAGCCGGCCGGCCGAAACCGCGCTCAGATACTCGTCGTAATCGTCGAAGTGCGATGTCCACCAGTGGGCTTCATTGGAGCGCGTCGCCTCCTGTTCGTAGATGTAGGGCATGTTCTGCTCCCGGAAGGCCCCGTTATGAAACCAGTCATCGCCCATCCACCCGTCGACCATGGGATTCATCGGTACCGCGACCTTGAGCGCGGGATGCGGATGCACGAGCGCCATCAGGGGCAAAAAACCGTCGTACGAGATGCCGAGAATCCCAACTTTTTCATTGCTTTCCGGAACATTCTTAATGAGCCACTCGATGGTGTCGTAGGTATCGGTCGATTCGTCGACCGGGGTGGGATTTTGCGGCCCATGCAGGGGACGGTTCATCACGTAATCCCCCTCCGATCCATATTTCCCGCGGATGTCCTGCACCACCCGGATGTAGCCGCCTTCGAGAATCACGTCGGTAGCATTGTCATAGCCATAGAGGTTCGGTCCCAGGTGGGAGCTCGGAGAATGTGTGGTGAGCAGATCGGCGCTGTACGGGGTCCGCGTCAGCAGGATCGGCGCCTGGCTCGCGCCCTTCGGCAGCAGGATCACGGTGTGCAGGTGGACCCCGTCGCGCATCGGTATCATGACCTGGCGGCGCACGAAATCGAAGCTTTCGCTGGCCGGCCGCAACTGTGCCGGAGTTTCACTGGGAAAGTCGGGATATTGCGGCTTCCCAGGGTCAGTCTGGGCGCGGCCCGCTGCGGGCAGGCTGAGCATGCCGGCCAGGCCGAATGCCATGCAAACAAAAGAAGACACGGAGCGAGAGCAGATCATCAAGCAAGCCTTTCGAAAAGCCGGGATCAGGCCTGGAAGCAAACGACGGTGAGGGAGAACGCAGGACGATTCTAGCCGACCACCGCAGCCACGGCGAGGGTTCCGCAGAGCCCGGCCACCGAAAGCACCGTCTCCAGCAATGACCATGTGGCCAGTGTCTCCTTCACCTCGAGTTTGAAGAAGGACTGGATCATCCAGAACCCCGGATCGTTGACATGCGACAGGATGAGCGAACCGGTTCCAGTGGCGATGACCAGCAGTTCGGGCCGCACCCCGATGTGCCCCGCCATGGGAGCGAGCACCCCGGAGGCGACAGCCATGGCGACGGTGGCCGAGCCCATCGAGATCCGAACCACCGCGGCCAGCAGCCAGGCCAGCACCAGCGGCGGCATGTGGGCTCCGAGCGCCAGGCCCACGGTTGCCTGCGCCGCCCCTGAATCGCGCAGCACCCCGCTCAGCCCTCCGGCTGCGGCAAGGATCACCATCACACTGGCGATGGGCTCAAACGCCTCATTGGTGAGCTGCCGCAGAAGCTGGCGGCCGTGATGGCGTCCCGTCTGGATGTGCGGCCCGAGGGTAACGATCGCCGCCAGGACCGCGATCAGCAGCGCGACATCCGGGCTTCCAATGAAGTGAAGCATCTGATTGAGTTCCGTGTCGGGCGAGGTCAACGAGTCGGCCCAGCTCCCCAGGAAGATCAACGCGATCGGCAGAAGGATCGCCGACGCAGCGCGCATCGGTCCGGCCGGCGAAGGAACGATTTCGGACCGTGTGCCTTGATCAGGTCCGGACACCGGCGTATCCGGCACCAGGGACTCCGCAAACAGGGCGGTTCCCTCCCCTGGCGCCTCGGCCGCCGGCTGCGACGCCTTCCGCAGCCAGCGGCGCGTAAGCACCCAGCCGAGAACGGGCCCGGCCACCACGCCGGAAGGCAGACCAATCACCAGGCCAAACAGGATGGTTCGTCCCAGATCCGCGTGATACTGCGTTGCGGCGAGCATGGCGGCGGGATGCGGCGGCAGCGTACCGTGCACGATCGACAGGCCCGCCAGCAGTGGAATCGCAACCAGGATGGGCGGTCGCTGGTTGCGCAGGGCAGCCGCGGCGACAATCGGCATCAACAAAACCAGCCCCACCTCGAAGAACACCGGCATGCCCACCAGAATCCCGAGGCCGAACAGCGCCCAGGGCAAACCCCGCGGACCGCACCGTTCCACTAACGAACTGCCCAGCGCGGTGGCGCCGCCGGATCGGGCCAGAAGGCACCCCAGCACCGCTCCCAGGCCCAGCACAATGGCTATGTGTCCCATCAGGTTGCCCACGCCCGCCGTAAAGGACAGCGGAACCCGCAGCAGCGGCATTCCCGAGACCACGCCCAGACCAAACGCCGCCACGATCAGCGCGATTGCCGGATGCAGGCGAAGCCGCGCAATCAGGAAGAGCAGCGTCAGGACCATGCCCGCGGCGCACGCCAACAGGTACAGACTGTGAATGGGAGCAGCCTGAGAAGTCACCGGGCGATTATTCCATACGGCGCTCCCATGACAGACAGGTGTGATCGAATGCACTTCGCGCTTGCGCACCTCTGCTAGGATAAGGACGATTGCAGTTCCTGCGGCGGCGCTGGTCTGTTCGGACGCAATGCTGGCCGGAGCATGCACAGAAGGAGAATTTCTATGCCTCTCGTATCAATGCGGCAACTCCTCGACGAAGCCGCCAAGGGCGGTTACGGCGTCGGCGCTTTCAACGTCAACGATATGGAACAGATCCAGGCCATCATGGGCGCGGCGCAAGGAAACCAACTCGCCGGTCATCATCCAGGCCAGCCGCGGCGCGCGCGCATTTTGCCGAGGACCGCTACCTCTATCACCTGATCCTGGCCGCCAGCGAACTGCATCCCGAGATTCCGATCGCCATGCACCAGGACCACGGCAACAGCTTTGAGACCTGCAAGAGCGCCATCGAACTGGGCTTCACCTGCGTGATGATGGACGGCTCCCTCAAGGAAGACGGCAAGACGCCCACCACCTTTGAAGAGAACGTCGAAGTCACCCGCAAGGTCGTCGATTTCGCCCACGAGCGCGGCGTCACCGTCGAAGGCGAAATCGGCGTACTGGGCGGCGTAGAAGACGGCCACGGCGCCGGCGGCACCGGCCTTGAGCACATCACCGACCCCGACCAGGCAGTCGAGTTCGCCGAGCGCACCGGCGTTGACGCGCTGGCCATCGCCATCGGCACCAGCCACGGCGCCTACAAGTTCACCAAGAAGCCGGATGGCTCGGTCCTCAAGATGGACGTGCTCATCGAGATTCACAAGCGCCTGCCCCACACCCACCTGGTCATGCACGGCAGCTCCTCGGTTCCCAAGGACCTGCAGGACGTCGTGAACCAATACGGCGGCAAGCTGAAGCAGACCTGGGGCGTGCCGGTCGAAGAGATTCAGCTCGGCATCAAGAACGGCGTCCGCAAGATCAACGTCGACACCGACAATCGCCTCGCCATCACCGGCGCCATCCGCAAGGTGCTGTGGGAGACCCCGGAGAAGTTCGATCCTCGCGACTACATGAAGCCCGCGCGCGACGCCATGAAGAAGGTTGTGGCGGAGCGCATGACCGAGTTCGGCCAGGCCGGACACGGGCAGACTACAGCCCCATCTCCATCGCCGAGATGGCCAAGGGCTACGCCAGCGGCAAGCTCGACCCGCGTCCATCGCTGGCCGGCGCTCGCTAACCCGACCCAAACCCACTTAGAACCGGAAGGCCGCTCTGCAAACGCAAGGCGGCCTTTTCCATTGCACCCGCTGGAGACTTGGCCCGATTCCTGGCCTTTTCAGCAAACTTCTAAACAGCCGGAGCGGCCGATGATTCCCGACGCGCAGGAATCGACGGCAACGCCGTCCCCGAGCCAAGCTCCTGGTCCTTGTACTGCAACTGGTAAAGCTTCCAGTAGAGCCCGCGCTGGGCCAGCAGTTGCTGATGCGAGCCCATCTCGCGCAACTGCCCCTTGTGCATGACCAGGATGGCTTCGGCACGCTGCACCGTGGAGAGGCGATGCGCGATCAGCACGCTGGTCCGGCCCTCGACCATGCGCTCCAGCGCGCCGCGAATACGCAGTTCTGTATCGGTATCGACGCTCGACGTGGCTTCGTCGAGAATGAGAATGCGCGGATTGTAGGCCAGGGCGCGCGCAAAGTTGATGAGCTGCTTCTGGCCCGTGGACAGGGAGTTGCCGCGCTCCTGCACCGGTTCGTCAAAGGTGTGGGGCAGCGACTCGATAAAGTCGAGCACGTTCACATCGCGCGCTGCCTGGATCAGGCCCGCCTGTGTGATGGCTTCGTTGCCGAGGCGGATATTCTCCGCAATGGTCCCGGTAAACAGGAAGGGGTCCTGCAGAACCACGGCAAAGTGGCGGCGCAGTTCGTTGAGGTCGTGTTCGCGCAGATCGACGCCGTCGAGAAGAATCTGCCCCGCCGTCACGTCGTAAAAGCGCATCATCAGGCTGGTCAGCGTCGTCTTCCCTGCCCCGGTGTGGCCCACGATGGCGACCGTCTGTCCCGGTTCGATCGTGAACGAAACGTCCTTCAGAATCCATTCAATGTCGCGAAGCGAAGCAAGCTCGGAGTCATGCGGCATTGTCCCAGCAATCTTCTCTACCGCGGACTGTTGCTCGGGAGTGAGCTTCTGGTACGTAAACCACACGTGGCGAAACTCGATCCGGTTTGACCCGTCGCCGGCGCGGGGGTGCGCCGGGCTGACAATCTCGGGCGCCGTGTCGAGCAGTTTGAAGATGCGTTCGCATGCAGCCATGGCGGCCTGCAGGATGTTGTACTTGTCGCTGAGATCCTGAATCGGCCGCCAGAAGCGCTGCGAATACATGTTGAACATGGCCAGCACGCCGATCGACACCGAGCCCGACAGCACTCCGAACCCGCCCCGCCACACCACCAGCGCCACGGCCACGACGGAGAGCAGATCGACGGCGGGATAGTAGAGCGCGTAGGCAAAGATGGTGTCTTTGAACGCGATCATGTGCTGGCGATTGACGGCTTCAAAGTCGTTGAAGGCGCGATCCTCGCGATTGAAAAGCTGCACCACGGCCATGCCGCTGATGTGTTCCTGGGTGAAGCTGTTGATGCGCGCGATGGCGGCGCGTACGCGGCGATAGCTCTCGCGCACGGAATTTCGAAACAGCCGGGTGACGAAAAAGATGATCGGCAAAACGCAAAACGCCAGCAGCGCCAGCCACCAGTTGATGCTGAGCATCACGATGCCCATGATGGTGAGCGTGAAGAAGTCATCGACGATGGCCAGGATGCCGCCCGTAAACATCTCGTTGATCGCATCGACATCGGAAGTAAGTCGCGTGACCAGCCGCCCCACCGCGTGGGTATCGAAAAATCCGACGTGCAGCTGCTGCATGTGCCGGAAGATGTCCCGGCGCAGGTCGAACATGATCTTCTGCCCCACCCACTGCATCAGGTACGTCTGGATGAATTCAAACAGGTACGCGGACAGGAGCGCGACAACATAGATCTCCGCGAGCTGGGTGATCCCATGCCACGGGTCGGCGGAAAGGCGGCGCGCCAGCCACGACGTGGCCGCCCCGGGCTTGCCGGTCAGGTAGCGGTCGATGCCGACCTTGACCAGATACGGTCCGGCCACGTCGCTGAGCGATTTCAGGGTAACGGAAACGGAGGAGACGACTGCCTGCCACCAGTAGGGCTTGAGATAGTGTCCCAGGCGTTTGACGAGGTGCGAGTCGTACACCTTGCCGACCGGATCTTCATCCTTCCGCTCTTCGGTCTTGCGGGGGTCCGAACGCGCGGGATCCGCCTTGCGCACCGCGGGCGACCTGCCGTTGGGACGGGTAGCGCCCTGCTGCGGGTTGGGCTTTTCGGGCTGCTTTTGCGCTTCGTCCGTCATCGGCCGGGTCTTACTTCCCTTCCTATTGTACGGGGCAGCCCGACAAACGGCAGCACCCTGCGAGCACTGCACATAGGATGGGATGACGGGCGTCGCGGATAGATTGTTTTACAGCCTGAAAGTCCGTGACCCGGCTCCCGCCTTGGGCCACGTCCAGGAATTCGTGCAAGACTCGAAACCCGGGTGGCTAATACCAACAAAGCCCATCCAC
Source organism: uncultured Acidobacteriaceae bacterium (assembly GCA_963737665.1). Taxonomy (GTDB): domain Bacteria; phylum Acidobacteriota; class Terriglobia; order Terriglobales; family Acidobacteriaceae; genus Telmatobacter. Next base: position 894,073 of record CAVTTW010000002.1, on the reverse strand, counting down.
TAAATGGCCTTTACCCCGCACCTTCAGCCCCGTGCTTCGTAACAGGGCGTGACTTCCTTTCATGCCAATGACGCCCATCAACGGAATGAGCTTTCACCCCTGCACCTTCAGCCCCCGTGCTTCGTAACAGGGCATGACTTCAGTCATGCCAATAAAGCGATCCCACGGAACGGGCTTTAGCGTCTGCGTGAGAGCGCCGTTGGCCCTTTGCAGCGGCGATCTGTTTTGAGATTTCCCGCATCCGCGGCGGGGCTATTGGTTTCATGCTGCACGCATGGCATGCAGCCTGGTGAGATTGAAGGCCAAGGTGGCCAGGGTGAATTCGTTTGCGACTTGATTCAATCCACGGGTGCGAAATTGGCGAATACCGCGTTGTTGTTTAAGGACTCCGAAGACCGGTTCGACCACTGCCTTGCGCCGCGCATAGGCGGCCTGTCCGACCGGGCTTCGCAACTTGGCCCTCATGCGGCGATGCGCTGCGGCATAAGCCCTGGTGCGGCAACGCGTGCCCAGGTTCAACGCGCGCGCCATGTTCGAATCGGGAAGATAAGCATCGATGTTGCGCTGTTCCATCTGCTTGAGGTTGTGGATGGAGAAGAATCCGCTGTCGGCCAGTGCCGCGTCCGGAGATCTGCCGCAGCGTTGCTCCACTTGGTCCACCATGGGTTCGAGCGATTCGTTGTCGGTCACGTTCTGGGTGACGCGCTGGGCCACGATCAGATGATCATCCGAGACCGCGATCTCAGCCGAGTAGCCAAGCAGGAACTTGTCGCCGCGCTGACGCAGGAAGCGGGCATCCTCGTCGCTCCGCGACAGCTTCTTCAAGCCGCTCTTCTTCAATCGCTCCATCCGTCGCGGCATCTCGGCCAGCGCCTGATTCAGTTCTCCGATGGCCACTTCCAGCCCGCCCGGCTCCTGGTCATCCCGATCGGCCTGCCTTTGCCACGTCCGCACCTGACGGCGAAGCCGCGCCCGCGTGTCGCGCAGCACTTGTTCCGTGTCCACGCGGTCTTTACTGGCGTTGGCGGCAATCTTGGTCGAGTCGATTGCCACCCGCCCCAACTTCACCATGCCTTGCGACTGCGCCCACTCCAGCACTTGCGTAAAGGCGTCGTTCAGCGCCCGGCTGTGGCGGCGGCGAAAGGCACTCAAGGCCCAGTTGTCCACCCGCTCCCCGGCGGCCAGATACCGAAATGCCAGATCTTCCACCAGACGGCGTTCCACCTGGCGCGCGCTGGTGACGCCCAGGGCATAGGCGTAAAGCCACACGCCCAGCATCAAATGGGGCGCGTAAAGCTCGCCGCCTTCGGCACTGTAGCTGTGCTCAAACACGCTCATGTCCAATCGCTCGATCACTCCACGAACAAAGAAGCAAAGGTGACCCGAGCCCAACTCGTCCCGCACGCTCGGCGGCAGCAAATACGCCTGCTCCGGGCTGTACATCTTGAATCGCGACATACTTCTCTTGTCGCCCAACTCTGCGTGGATTACAAGTACCTTCAAGAGTTCTCACGCAGACACTTTAGCCCCTGCGGACTCTGTCCTCCTCGAGTTCACCCGATCCTCGGCTTTTCCACCAACTCCTAGGAAACCAGCGCATCTGCGATGCCAAGATGCCGATCGAGAACCTCGATGCCGAGGTCGAGTTCCTCCTTCGTCACGATCAGCGGCGGGGCGATCACGAAGTGGCTCACCCAGGCCTGCTGCGCCACGCCGTCCGCCATCATCTTCGCCGCAATCTGGTCGACCACCAGGGGCTTGCCCTCCACCTTGTCGCGCATGGTGTTGAACGGCTCTTTGGTCGCGCGGTCCTTCACCAGCTCGACGGCGAAGAACAACCCCAGCCCCCGCACATCGCCGACCGAGACGTGCTTCTCCTTGAGCGCCTCCAGCTTCTGGCGCACGTACGGCTCAAGCGACGCGGAACGCGCGATCAGATCGAGCCGCTGCATCTCCTCGATGGTGGCAACCGCCGGACCCAGCGTGATCGGATGCGCTTCATAGGTATGCCCGTGAGAGAAGTAGTGATCTTCAAAGTAGTCGGCGATCTTCTTCGTCGTGGCGCACAGGCCCAGCGGCACATAAGCCGAGGTAATGCCCTTGGCGGTGACGAGAATGTCCGGCTTGACATCCCAGTGATCGACGGAGAACCACTTGCCGGTGCGGCCCCACCCCGCCATCACCTCATCGGCGATCAGCAGCACCCCGTTGCGATCGCAGATTTCGCGCAGCCGGGGAAGATACTCGGGCGGCGGCACCAGCACGCCATTGGTGCCCACCACCGGCTCGACGATCACCGCCGCCACGTCGCTCTCGTTGCGGATCATGTGCTCGAGATAGTCCGCGCAGGCAATGTTGCACCCCGGATAGGTGTGCCCGATGGGACACTTGTAGCAGTTCGTCTCCGGCGCGAAGACAAATCCGTTGGCCTTGCCGCCCGGCTCCATCGCCCAGCGCCGCGGGTCGCCGGTGGCTGCAATCGATCCGCTGGTCGACCCGTGATACGACCGGTAGCGGGAGATGATCTTGGTCTTGCCCGTATACATGCGGGCAATCTTGAAAGCCGCTTCGTTGGCCTCGGTGCCGCTGGTCGCGAAGAAGAACTTCTCCAGCCCCGCCGGCAGCACTTCGAGCAGCTTGGTGCTTAGCCGCGCCCGCGCGCGAACTGGCATACCCCGGCGCCAGGTAGGCCAGTTCCCTGGCCTGCTCGGCAATGGCTTCGATCACCCGCGGATTTTTGTGGCCCAGGTTGACGCACATCAGCTGCGAGGAGAAATCGAGGTAGCGCTTGCCCGCTCCGTCGGTAAACCAGCAGCCTTCGGCGTCGGCAATGTGCAGCGGCTTCCACGTCTTCTGAAAGCGCCAGGTGCCGTAGTTGGTTTCGCGCGTGGTAGTCGTGATCTGTTCGCTGGTCAGGGCGGGAATAATGACGGTATCGCTCATGTGGCCTCGCGGCTGGTTTGTCCCCTCATGCTAGCACCCGCGGCAGGTTGCCGGACCCCTCGAAAGGCGCGGGTCGCGCGTCAATCCGCCGCTGAACCGTTCCGCATTCCCCACCGGTGATGCATTCTTCACCGGCCGTGAGATGATCCGCCGAAAAATGGCGCTTATGGGTGTGGAGGCAGCTTTACAGCTGCTTTACATCTCTCTGGAGTCGCGTATGTCTCGGTTCCCTCTCTCTTTGCTGCAGCGCCGCACAACGGCGGCGAAACCCTTTGAACCGTCAACCCGGCATGCGTTCCTGCAGGTTTGCGTCTTCCTGGCTTTCGCCTGGGTGACCGCATGCAATGCCTTTGCCCAGGCGCCGCCCAGCGCCGATGCCATGATCGTCAGCGCCAGGCCCAACCAGAACTTTGGCGCCAGCTCGATCCTTGCCGTCCAGCAGGGCACCACCAGCCTCGTGCAGTTCAACCTTGCCGGCATCCCCGGCAACGCCACCATCCAGAAGGCGACCCTGCGCCTGTTCGTCGATGCCGTACAGACCCCCGGCGTATTCGACGCCTTTCCGGTCGACTCTCCGTGGTCTGAAAGCAGCGTTAACTTCGAGACCGCTCCCGCCATTCTGAGCAACTACTCCAGCACCGGCACCGACCCCACCACCATCACCGCCGCCAGCAAAAACACCTTCGTCCTGCTCGACGTCACCAATATCGTACGGGCCTGGGTGCAGGGCTCCTTCCTCAACAACGGCCTGGCGCTCCAACTCACCTCCTCCGCGGGTTCCTTCTCTTTCGACAGCAAGGAATCGACCTACACCAGCCATCAGCCGGAACTGGACATCGTGGTCGCCAACTCCGGGCCGCAGGGCCCGGCCGGAACGCCCGGACCCGCAGGACCCCAGGGACCAGCCGGAAGCCCCGGCCTCTCCGGCGTCAACCAGCAACTCGCCACCGGCGTGGTCTCTTCGGGCTTCAGCCAGACCCTCGTAACCGCCTATTGCGCCGCCAACCAGACTGTCATCAGTGGGGGATGCGATGCCGCCTTCGGGTCGGTCGGAGCACCGGACGGCTACTACCCGCCGACGATTCTCAAAACCACGCCGTCTGGCAACAGCTACGTCTGCCTGTTCTCCGGCGGAACGGGGATCAACATGCCCGTAGCTGCAGTCGCCGTCTGCGCCAACACCCAATAGATCGCAACCAAAGCGGCGGGCCGGCCAGATCCAGGGTGCCCCACATCTCGACTTTGAGATGTGGGAAAGCACGGACACCAACTCGCCGTCTTTGTCCTCAGAGTTTGTTGAAGAACCCGGACCGACACGCTTTTGTAACAGGGCGCGACTTTTTCAATCGTGCCCCCCTCTGGATATCCCCGGAAACCGCGCCGTGCGCCCCCATCCTGGGTGCCCCACATCTCGACTTTGAGATGTGGGAAAGCACGGACACCAACTCGCCGTCTTTGTCCTCAGAGTTTGTGGAATAACCCGGGCCGACACGTTTTGGTAACAGGGCACGACCTTCCAGTCGTGCCAATAAAGCCACTGTAATGAATAGGCTCTAGCCCGTGCGGGGCTTTTGCTTCATCCGTTTCCGGCGATTGCAGGCCGTTCCCCCTCTGGATTTCTCCGAAGACCGCGCCGTGCGCCTGATCCACCGGGGTATCTCAAAGCACTCACCACAGGAAAAATTCCTTAAACTGATCAAGGGAGGAACGCCCATGAGCGATGGCCGTGAAGAACGGGAAGAGCGCGAAAAGCGCCGCGAGCAGGAAGAGCGGGAGAACCGCGAAGACCGCCTCAACCGCCACCCGGAAGACCCCTGGCGCCCCGAGCGCCCCGAGTCCTGACCCGAGTGAACGAACCCCTCGAAACTTCCGAATCCCCACCCATCCGGAGGCTTCGGTGTACCACACAGCGCCCGCAATCCCAGACCGTTCGGAAACCCGGCGCGGCACAGAGGTTTGATAGACTCCGGTCAAGACGCAAACTCGACTGCGCTGGAATGCCCTTGGGCTCGCGAGCCTTCCTGAGGAGCCTTGGATGAGCCCGACAACGAAGATCTCTCCCGATTCGACAAATCGCGCCGCTTCCGCCAAGAGCAATCGGGAAGAAACCCCCTTCGAGGCGCTGGCTGGCATCTGCTCAGTCCTGGTGGTGGGCCTGTTCATTCTCACCTTCCTGGCCCAGAACTACGTCATTCCGTCCGGCTCGATGCAGAACACGCTGCTGGTGGGCGATCACCTGGTCGTCGATCGAATCACGCTGATGTCGCCCGCTTCGTGGATGCCGCTGATACGCTACCGCGAGCCGAGGCGCGGCGATGTAGTGGTGTTCTACAAGCCCGTTTATCAGCCGGGGATCGATGCGACGGACGCCAATGGAACTCCGCAGTACACTCCCCTGGTGAAGAGACTGATTGCCGTGCCGGGCGATCATCTTCACTTACGCAACGGCATCGTGATTTTGAACGGCGTCGCCCAGCCGGTTGGATTTGCGCAGCCGACCACGCCGGAAAACTTCAACGAGTTCCTCGACGATTTCCCTGCTGTTCCCCCGTCGGAGGCGACTGGGGCCACAGAGTCGTGGGCTGTGGGCTTCTCGAATTATGTGCACGACGGCGACCTGGTGGTTCCACCCGGCATGTACTTCATGATGGGCGACAACCGGCACAACAGTCTGGACTCGCGCTTTTGGGGCTTCGTGCCGCGCGCCAACATCATTGGCCGTCCCCTGTTCAATTATTGGTCGTTCGAGGCTACTGAGTCCCAATTTGAACAAACAGGATTCGCCCACAAGCTCGCGTGGTTCGGCCACGTTTTAGTGGATTTCTTCCCGGATACGCGTTGGAAGCGCACGTTCCACGTAATTCGTTAAACCCAAATTGCATCCCGATTCGATATGGGTGCGCTCCGACCCGATCACCGCCCAGGGTGAAGTTTCGACAAGCGGAGCCGGCCAGCGATCGGCGGCGTTCCAGCCAAATCTCCGCATCGCCCACGATTCGCCGACAACGCGGTTTCCGGCGAGCGTTCGCAAACCCAAAACGTTGTCATCCTGAACGCAGTGAAGGATCCGCGGTTGCTTCTAGGGACTTCCAACTGGAGTTACTTCCGTATCGCCCACGACACGCCCGGAACATACGCCGAACCCCCGATCATGCGTAGAATCGAAGAAAACCTCGCAATTCACTGGAGACGGAATTGGGCAAGAAAAGCCGTATCAAGGCGGACCAGCGGGCGGAACGGTGACCAACGACTCCAGCGAACAAGACGACACATCATTCGGCCTGCGGCAGCTTGTTAGGCCCCTCGCGCTACTCATTGGAATGTACGTCGTTTCGTTTGGAATCGGAACCTGCACGGTCAGTAGATTTGCCCCGGTGAAAGGTTCCCTGCATCCGCATCCTTGGTTCATCCTGCCGGGCATAGCGATTATTTGGTTTGCATTCTGGCGTAGAGGTAAGAGAACGTAGGGGCGGCTTTTGAGCTACGTCGCTTTCGAGAGTCAAATCTAGGGTCAGAGAGGTTCGTGGTCGTATTACCGCCAATGCGGAACTTTGCTGCATTTTCGCTAAGAGACGCCTGCCATCGCGATGGACTCTAAGAGAGGTCTTCACCGTCTTCGGGAGCGTTGCCGGTGGGACGGCTCAGGATGTCAAGGGCTCGTTTGATCTTCTCTGGCGAAGCCTTGGGGCGGCGCGCAACCCACTCGTTATGTTCGAGCAACGCGAGTTTCTCCGACAGGGCGAGATTGATGAACTGATTCAGCGAAACTCCTTCTCTCTTCGACACCTCTTCGGCGCCCTTGCGAACCGAAGGCATCAACCGAAGCGGGAAAGTGCTCGTGTTCTGCTTTCGTTCGTTCGACTGCATTAACCTGATCTCCTTCTTCGCACTCAACATTCTGCCTCAAAAAGATCGGGCTCGCCGTAGCGGCGAGCCCGATCAGGAGTGCAGCCAGGGAAGGCTCAGGCCGAGTACAGCAGGATGCCGGCGGCCTTCTCTTCGGTGCCGCTCTCGTCGGCGCTGACCGGGCGATAGAAGAGCTGGTTGTTGTTGAGGTAGACCTCGAGGAACGCCGGACGGTCGGTGATCTGGCCGGCGATGAGCGCTTCCGAGAGCGGGTCTTCGACGTAGCGCTGCAGAGCGCGGCGCAGGGGGCGAGCCCCGTAGCTGCGATCGACCAGCGTCTTGTCGAGAATCCACTTCTTGGCTTCCTCGGTGACCGAGATGGTGATGGCCTTCTGCGCCAGGTTGGCGTTCAGGCTCTGCACCAGCAGCTCGACGATCTGGATCAGGTCGGCATCGTTGAGCGACTGGAACAGGATGACCTCGTCGAGACGGTTGAGGAACTCGGGGTTGAAGGTCTTCTTCACCTCCTGCTTCACCAGTTCTTCCACCTTCTCGCTGACCAGGTCGTCGCGATCCGACTGCGAAGCCCGAGGCCCTGCTTCTTCATCAGGTGCCGGGCGCCGATGTTCGACGTCATGATGAGGATGGTGTTCTTGAAGTCGACCGTGTTGCCGAGACCATCGGTCAACTGGCCGTCTTCAAACACCTGCAACAGCAGGTTGAACACATCGGGGTGCGCCTTCTCCACTTCGTCGAGCAGGACGACCGAGTAGGGCGAGCGCTTGACGCGTTCCGTCAACTGGCCGCCTTCCTCGTAGCCCACGTATCCCGGAGGCGAACCGATGAGCTTCGAGACCGAGTGCTTTTCCATGAACTCCGACATATCGAAGCGGATGAGCGCCTTGTCGGAGCCGAACAGGAACTGCGCCAGGGTGCGCGCCATCTCCGTCTTGCCCACGCCGGTCGGTCCCAGGAACAGGAAGCTGAACCGATGGGACGGTGCGGAGACTTGAGGCCGGCACGGCAGCGGCGGATCGCGCGGGCGAGGGCCGAGATGGCCTTCTCCTGCGAGATGACGCGCTTGTGGAGCTCTTCTTCCACGCGCAGCAGCTTCTGGGTCTCTTCTTCCTTGATGCTGGTGACGGGAACGCCGGTCCAGCGGCTGACGACGTCCTCGATGTCTTCGCGGCCGACGATGCCGGCGGCGGAGTCGTCGAGGTGGTACTTGTCGCGCAGGGCGCGCAGGCTTTCGCGCTCCTTGCGCTCCTCGTCGGAGTAGAAGCGCGCCTTCTCGAACTCGTGGTTGGCGATGGCCGAGTCCATGCGGTGCACGATGAACTTGATGCGCTTCTGGACTTCGGTGATCTCCTCGGGCAGCGAGGTCTGGCGCAGCTTGACGCGGGCGCCGGCCTCGTCGATCAGGTCGATGGCCTTGTCGGGCAGGAAGCGGTCGGGAATGTAGCGGTTGGAGTGCGAGACCGCAAATTCGATGGCCGCATCGGTATAGCTGACCGCATGGAACTTCTCGTAGCGGTCCTTGATGCCCATGATGATCTTGATGGCATCGGCCTCGTTGGGCGGCGGCACCTTGACGGCCTGGAAGCGCCGTTCGAGGGAGCGGTCCTTCTCAATGGACTTGCGGTACTCAGCCGGCGTGGTTGCGCCGATGCACTGAATCTCGCCGCGCGACAGAGCCGGCTTGAGGATGTTGGCCGCGTCCAGCGACCCCTCGGCCGAGCCCGCCCCGACCAGGGTGTGCAGCTCGTCGATGAAGATGATGGAGTTCTGGTTCTCCATCAGCTCTTTCATGATGGTCTTGAGCCGCTCTTCAAACTGGCCGCGGTACTTGGTGCCGGCCACGATGAGCGACAGGTCGAGGCCGAGCACGCGCTTGTCGGCCAGGAAGGTGGGAACCTCGCCGTCGGCGATGCGCTGGGCCAGGCCCTCGACGATCGCTGTCTTGCCTACGCCGGGCTCGCCGATCAGCACCGGGTTGTTCTTGGTGCGCCGGCACAGGATCTGGATGACGCGCTCCAGTTCGCCGTCGCGGCCGACAAGCGGATCGAGCTGCCCGTCCATGGCGGCCTGGGTCAGGTCGCGGCTGAACTCGGCCAGCAGGCTCGACTCGCGCTGGCGCTGCTGCGCCGGAGCCTTTTCCTGGGTGACGCGGGCCAGCTCATCGCGAATCTGCGCCAGCTTGAGGCCGCGCTCCTGCAGGATCTCCGAAGCGAAGCATTTCTCTTCGCGCAGCAATCCGAGCAGCAGGTGTTCCGTACCGATGTGCTTGTGGCCCAGGCGTTCGGCTTCCTCGGCCGCATAGGCCAGAACCCGCTTGCACTCGTTCGAAAGCGGAAGGTCGACCGAGGTCGATACCTTCTCGCGGATGGTGGTGTGCGCCTCGATCTGTTTGCGAATCGACTCCACCGAGGCGTGCGAGCGCAGGAAGCGATTGGTCAGTGCCTTGTCCTCGCGCAGCAGGCCGAGCAACAGGTGCTCGGTCTCGATATAAGGCGAACCGAACTGGCTGGCCTCGTATCGCGCGAAGAAGATCACGCGCCGTGCCTTCTCCGTATAGCGTTCGAACATATGCTTCTCCCTTGAACCAGGCTATCGGCTGGAGTGGCTGTCCGGTTAGTTCGCCGGCCTCAGCCCAACCCGCTCGTGCCTTCTCTAACTTCGCCGCCCGAGGCCCCGGAAAAGATCGCTCCTGCCCCAGAACAGCTCTTTGAGATGGTCTTCGGGAGACTTTTCCCGATCGCTCCGGAGCGGCATCCATGCCCTGAAGCTTCCATCCACCCTGCGCCGGCCCGACGGAAATGAGTTGCCATTCCTCGGCGGACCGCTTTCCTGCTACATAGTGAGACTCATTTCGGCCCCGGAACGCTGCTTTTTACAGACCCGATTTCTTCGCCCGGGTTGCTTTGCGGTGACAAGAGCCGGCCGCCTTCCAGCCGCAGCACCCGCGAACACCGGGCCGCCAGATCCAGATTGTGCGTCACTAGGATGGACGTTAAACCATGGCTGGCGTGCAGTCGTTGAACCAGATCAAATACCTGCCCCGGCGGTGGATTCGTCGAGATCGCCCGTGGGCTCGTCAGCCAGCAGCAGACGAGGATTGTTGACCAGGGCGCGCGCCAGGGCTACACGCTGCTGTTCGCCGCCGGAGAGTTCGCCGGGGCGGTGGTCGCGGCGGTCGTCCAAACCCACTTCTCTCAACCAGTTAGCTGCCACTGCTGAAGCCTCGCGTCGGGTTTGGCCGCGGGCGAGCAGCGGCATAGCCACGTTCTCCTGCGCCGTGAACTCGGGAAGCAGGTAATGAAATTGCCATACGTAGCCGATTTCACGATTGCGGAAGGCCGCGGCCTGCCGTGGATTGAGCGATGCCACGTTGGTTGAGGCGCAGTATACCGTTCCCGCGGACGGGGCATCAAGAGCCCCCAGGATGTGCAAAAGCGTGCTCTTTCCTGCTCCCGACTGGCCCACAATCGCCACCAGTTCGCCGGCCTCAACCTCGAGATCGAGGGCTTTGAAAAGAGTGAGGGGGCCGCGGGCGGTGCGGTAGGTCTTTTCGAGGTTCTGCACATGAATGATGACGCGATCGGCTCGCACCTCCGGTTCCCGCGAAGAGCGGGGCGCGTGCGCGGCAACCGCTGGAGAGGTTTGATTCATCGTGCCCTTCCATTTTACCTTGCTGGACCCCGTCGACAGAGGACGTTCGGGTCAGACGCCATAGCCCTAGAGGGGCATGCCCGGTCCTAGACACAGTACGATCCGACCGGGCAAAACGGATGCACGCATAACTTCACGCCCGCCGCGATACGGGTCACGGCGTCTTGGTGCGTTGACCACCGAAAGGTGATATGAGCGCAGGACCTTAATTTCCGGCCCCTTCAGGATCAGGGAAGTGACCCGCCTCTCCAGGCTGACCGACGATTGACTTGCTCAAAGTCTGTCGCTTACGCGTGTCCGATCACGGGGAAATTCTCCGTTCCGTGCAGCGCTTCGGGACCGGCATGAAGGCGATCCGCCGTTTCGCTCAGAGCCGTCTGAGCCTCTTCGAGCATCTGCGCGTCGGCGAACCGATAGCCCACATAAATATCAGTCAGCAGGTACAGGGGCCGTGCCGGGTCGTCCTCGATCTTCTTGCGCAACTGGCGGACAAAGGTCCTCAGGTACTCAACCTCTTCACGGCAATCGGCGCCCCACACCGCGGTGAGCAGCCGGGCATAGGTAACGACCCGCCCGGCGCGGCTCATGAGGCAATGGAGAATATCGAACTCCTTGCGGGTAAGGTGAATGGGCTGGCCGCGCCTGGTAACGCTGCGCCTTGCCGGCACGAGGCGTGATTTCGCCGATCTCGATGGGTGCATCTTCTGCCCGCGCCGGGGCGTTGACCCGGCGAACCGCGGCGCGGATCCGGGCAACGAGTTCACGAACACTGAAGGGCTTGGTGACGTAGTCGTCGGCGCCCATCTCGAGTGCGTGTACCTTCTCCTCTTCGCCATCGCGCACGGTCAGCATCAGAACGGGCAGGCGCGGCGCGAAGATCCGGATCCGGCGCAACGTCTCGATCCCGCCGATTCCGGGCATATTGACATCCAGTAAAACGGCATCAAAAGCGTCTGTCCGCAACATCTGCAGCGCCTTCTCTCCGCGCGGCGCCTCGGTCACATCAAATCCCAGTGCGGTCAGAGGCGGGGCGAGCGCTCTGCGAATGGCTGGTTCGTCGTCGACAACAAGAACACGGATAATCGGCGGCGTCATAGCAGGTTCCTTTCAATGGCCGAGGCTTGATACGGGTTGCTACGGAGTGACGAGGTTGAGCCGGGTTGATGGTCGGATTCCAGGCTTATGCCCAAATCGGCTTCGAGATGAGGCTGAGTCAGCGTCACGCGCAGTGGAATCGCGGCGAAGAATGTGGTTCCTTCCACTTCGTCACTGGACACCCAGACTGACCCTCCATGGGCTGCGGCGACGCGCTTGGCGATGGACAGGCCGATCCCGGTTCCGGCGGGTCGGTCAGGGGACAGGGAGGAACGGAAATAGCGGTCGAAGATACGCTCACGATGGGCCATCGGGATCACCGGCCCGAAGCTGCGAACGGCAAAGATGATTTCCTTGCCGGTGGTCGTGGCGCGAACAGTGACGGTGCTGTCAAAGTCGGCATACTTGCAGGCGTTGTCGAGGTATTGTTCGAGCAGCATGGCCAGGAGGTACCGATCGCAGTCAACCACCAGATCCTCATCCGGTGTATCGATTACAACGTTGATGCCGGAGGAGCGGTCTGCCACGCGTGCAACCACGTCCTCGATCAGCGAGCCGACCGATTCCGACGCGAGTCGCAATACGACGGATGCGGCACCCGCCTCTGCCTCGCCCGCTTCGAGTCGAGCGGTGGTGAGCAGCCGGGTAGTCAGCTCGGTCAGAGCGGTCGCCTGCTCCTCGATGAGGGCCACGAGCCCGGCTTGGCTCGGCGATAGTTGTCCGACCTCGCACAGGCCGCTGCTGGCGGCACGAATGGCTGTCAGCGGTGTCTTATAGGCGTGGGCAAGATTGTCGAGTACGGCGGTGCGCATCTGTTCGGCCTGACGCTCGGCTTCGATGCGACTTTCATTGGCTGTGGCACGATAGCGATCGAACGTAATTGCAATCAGCGCGGCGATGGCGCTGTTGGTGAGGGCCGCCGTATCTCCGCGGGTCACCAGGCTGCCGATCGGAACCGACCCGAGACGGACGACCCTGCGGCTTATGCCCGTGGAACGATCGTCGTCGGAAGTCTCGAAGTGGTAAACGTTCTGTGCCATCTCGCGGGGATCAACGCTCCACGCACCGGCTTCATACACCACTTGAAGATCGGCATCAAACACGGCCACCGCTTCGAGTTCGAATATCTCGTGGACCAGCAAAGCGAGGCGCTGGCCCGGCTCCATGTGCAGATCCATTTCCAGGGTGCGGCGAGTGAGTTCATACAGCCGTCGCATCCGGGCGGTTGCGGCCTCCGCTTCGCGGGCATTGTGCGCAGCCCGCCGCGAGAGTGCGGCTGCAATCATCGCCGTCACTGCCAGCAGTAAACCGACCAGCACCGCCGCGTGCCACTGCAACCACTCGGCACCGGCGGCTATCACAGCAACGATGATCAACGCAGCGGCAAATTCGAGCAGGAGCCGGACTCGTGGCAGAACAATGTGCGGCGGACGCCTGGCGCCCATGGCGGCTCGTATCGGGATGGAAGATCCAGACAATACACACAGCCTTTCCATTGCACGGCTTACGCGGCAATTTGATCCGCCAAACGCCATACCCCACGGCTAAGTGCTTCAGCAAATCAAGGAGGCTGCTCCACTTCGTCCAGCTCGATTGAATCGAAAAGCAAGCGAAGATGTGAGCTCACGCCCGAAGACTGGTTGTTGTGCAGACACGCCGACCTGGGACCTTCGTCGGCTCTAAAAGATGCTTCAGTTTGGACGATGTCTTGGTTCGACCCAGGGACGTGCTGTGACGCTTGGAGGGATTTTAACAGGTTCTTTATATCATCCTTATGCAAATCTGACCGGCGGAGTGAGGGAGGAGCTGGAGGGCCATGGCAATCTCCTTCTTCCCCGTCGCCAAATCGTTGCATTCAATGCAAGAAAAAGCGATTTTCTGAGGAATCTTCATTTCATTTTTATGTCCCTGTTGATCAACTCGCATCAAGCAGATCAATTCCCAATGGACACGAAACCGGGATATACCGTGCAAGCTGATCCCGATCCTGATTCTGCCTCCAGACAGGTCCCTTAATCAGGGCTGCAGGAAGCATCAAAGGACTTCGCACCGGCCTGGTGTGCGACATTCGTGCCTGCTCTGCCTTGTCCTAATTTCGCCCGTTGCATGCCACTGTTTAGGCACAAGGGAGGCCTTTGCCTGAATTGAGTTTCTGTCGGTCAAGACAACCACCCACCATTGACGCTCGGTGGAGAAAGCTGGTGAGACGGAATGTTCCCTCGTTCATACATCCTGCAAATGACGGTAGCTGGCACCCTGGCAATTGCCGTTGTAGCAGCCGCCAAGGCCCAGACAGCGCCTGCCACCCCTCCCGCCACTGAACCCGCAGCAGCTGCTGCTCCGGCAGAGCCTGCGGCCAAGCCCTGGCGGATCGGTCCCATGGATGTAACGGGATTCCTCGACGGCTACTACAGCTATAACGCCAACGGGCCCAGCACCGACGCCAACGGAAAGATCAACGATCTTTATAACTTCAATGACAAGACCAACCAGTTCAACCTCAGCGCGGCTAAGCTCACGCTGAATCACGATCCCGGCAAGTTCGGCGCGCACATGGACTTTTTTTATGGGCGCACCAGCCACCTGGTCAACACCCCCGGCCAACTGGAATTTGTGGAACAGGCATACATGAGTACCAAGCCCCCCACGGCCAAGGGTCTCGAAGTGGACCTTGGGAAGTTTGTGACCTCGGCGGGCGCCGAAGTGATCGAGTCCAAGGATAACTGGAACTATTCCCGTTCCCTTCTCTTCTCCTGGGCCATTCCGTACTACCACTTTGGCCTGCGGTCTTCGATGCCGATTACCAAAACAGAGACTATCGGAATTCAGGAAGTGAACGGATGGAATAATGTCACCGCTTCGACTGGCGGGGTGACGACCGGCGTAACCAGCGCGCTGGTGAAAACCAAGTACACCTTCAACGCCAATGTCTATACCGGACCGGAAAACATCGGGGTACAAAACGGCTACCGCAGCCTGCTTGATCTGGTTGTGTTGCTTACGCCGAATGCAAAGTTCAATGCGTACGTAAACTACGACTTTGCCCAGCATAATAATCACGCTTCGTCCGCATCGGGGACCAACGCCAACACCTATCGCTGGAACGGAGTCGCGTTCGCCGCGCGGCAGCAGCTCACCGGGACCATGGCAGCGGCGGGCCGCATCGAGTACTTCGCCGATTCGGATGGGTATGCAACCGGCACCGCCCAGCATGTCAAGGAATTCACGGGGACGTACGAGTACAAGTGGACGCAGATGATCCTGGCACGGCTGGAATATCGCCACGACTGGTCGGACGAGCCATTCTTCCACAAAGGCAATACAGGAATGGTCGACTCGCAATCGACTGTGACCATGGGCCTGGTCGCGATCTTCGCGCCCAAACACTAAGCCCAATCTGAACTGCGGCCTCTACTTCCATCCGGACGGAACGGCCGCAGGTGAGGTTGGCGCAAGTCCTCGGATCTGCGCAGCGATCGGCGCAATTCGATTTTCTTCACACCATCCTTATCGCTCGAAAACTACGATCGAGCCTAACCTGAGTTATGTGTGCCCGAGATGGCCCTGCCGGGAATCGGAACGGGCGAACGATCAACACAATTTCCCCGGGGGCCAGCCGCCGGAATAGCCATACCAACCTCAAAACCAGGAGAATGCTTAATGGCAGATCAAAAAGCACCTCAGATGCAGGCCACACTTGGTCTCACCGGCCTGACCAGCAACGCAATGGCGCTGATTGCCCCCGGCGCGTTCCTATGGCTCACGTTTTTCATCCAGGCCACGACCGGCACCGCGGGCCAGCCGTCCACTGCGCCTGCGATGTGGTGGGGCATTCTGCTGGCATTGATGCTCTGCCTGGCCACTGCCGTCGCGTACGCCGAGATTTCGAAGCTGTATCCCGGCACCGGGTCCAGCTACTACTACGCTGAACAGGCGATGCTCTCGCAGAAAAACGCCTTCAAGTACGCCCGTATCGCCAAGTTCATCGTCGGCTGGGGCTCGCATCTTTACTACTGGGTCTACCCCGGCGTGATGGTGGCCACCACCGGAATCTTCGTCGGCTACGTGGTTGGCTTCCTCTACCCGAACTTCATCAGCGGCGGCAATCCCGGCCCGGTCTTCATGGCCCTGATCGCAGTTGCGTTCTCGTTCTTCGTGGCATGGATCGCTCAGAAGGGCGCAGGCGCTTCCACCGCGGTCAACCTGGCCATCAACATCGTGCAGATCTCGGCACTGATGGTCTTCAGCGTGCTCGCCTTTGGCTATCGCGTCAACCATCCTTCCGGAACCCCGGGGTTCCAGTACGACACGCAATCGCTGGCGACCTACACCTACCAGTTCGCCACCAATCCCAAGGACGGATCGACCATCCGCGATGCAAGCGGCGTACCGCAGCCGCAGCTGGATTCGGCAGGCAAGCCGGTTCCCTTCCAGATCACGTATCCGGACAAGGATGCGTCGCGGCAACATGCTCACGCACACTTCCGCCGCGTCGGTTGTGTCGCCGCACAAGTTCAGCTGGGTGTTCATTCAGGCCACGGTCGCCATTCTGATCCTGGTCGGCTTCGAATCGGTGACGTCGATGGGAGGCGAGGCTAAAGAATCCCACCAAACACATACCGATCGCGGTCATTGCGTCGCTTCTGATCCAGGGACTGGTCTGTTACCTGATCGAGTATTTCGCGGCCAACTACTTCCTCAACTCGGGGTATACGATGCAGGGCGCGGCGGGCTCTGCCGCGCCCATTGGCGACATGATGATCATCGTCGGCGACGGCCTGCTCGGCCAGGGTCACGGCAAGTACTTCATGCTTGCCGAGGCGTTCACGGTGTTCCTCGCGCTCATCGGAACGACGCTGAGCTGCATGAACACCGGCGCCCGCGTTACCTACGCGATGGGCAAGGACGATGAGGCTCCGGAGCACTTCGGAATCCTTCACGCCAAGTCGCTCACCCCGCGCAGCGCCATCTGGACCCTGGCCTGCATCTCCGCTGTCCTCGGCATTCTCGCCGTATCTCTGGTCTTTGCTGACGCCAGCGCGCCAACGGACGCCACCATTGCCGCGCTGCCTCATGGCATCTTCTCCAGCTTTGGCTACACAACGCACGACAAGCTGGCCGCGCTGCCAAATTCCCTGCTGACCATCACCCTGACTTCCAACTTCGGGACATTCATCCTGTATGCACTGAGTTGCTTCCTGTGCATTGTGGCCTTCCGCGGACGGCCGGACTACAACCCGCTGCTCCACCTGCTTATTCCCGGATTTGGACTGCTGGCCAACATCGCCTGCATGATGGTCTATCTGCTCGGACCGATTTTCAATCTCGGCACAATCAAGGAACCCCTGCTTGCCTTAGGAATCTCGGGAGTCTGGGGACTTTATGGCGCCTTTTACTTCATCCGATCTTCGAAGTCGAAGGGCAAAGCCATTCTGCTGGCCACCAAACACACCTCTTCCGTGGTCTAACAGCCGGATCAGAAACGCTGGGTGGATCCTCTCTCAAAGTGCTAGTAGTCTTGAGAGACGAGGTTCCACCCAGTTGTTTTTTGCTTTCTATGTTCGATAAATTGCTAAGCCCGTCCATGCGGACGGCACGGTATCCAGAGGCGGCGGCGCCCGATGTTGGATGTTCAGTACGGTCAGGCAAGCGACCCCGGCAAGATTCGCACCAACAATGAAGACGCGATGGGATGGTTCATCCCATCCTCGCGCCAGCAGGTGCGGTCGCACGGATTTCTCTTCGCGGTCGCCGATGGGGTGGGCGGCATGGACCTCGGCGAAGTCGCTTCGGCCGCAGCCATTTCCGCGGTGATCGAAGAGTTCGGCAAAGCCCAAGCCGACACGATGCTCATGGGATTGATGCCGCGGCTGATTCAGAGCGCCAACTCCGCGGTCCACGATCTTCGTCTTGCACCGGAGTTCCGGGGGAAGAAGATGGCAACCACAATCGTGGCGTGCGCTGTGCGCAATGACCAGGCCGTCGTTTCGCACGTGGGCGACTCGCGCTGTTATCACGTGCGCGACGGCCGCGTCCGCCAGGTCACTCAGGATCACACCTGGGTAAACGAACAGCGCAAACTGGGGCTCATTTCCACCAGTGACATCGCGGAATCGGAACAGCGCCACGTGCTCATCCGTTCGCTCGGCCCGGAGATGTTTGTGTCTCCTGACACGACGGCGGTCACGTTGCGTCCCGACGATGTCCTCGTCCTTTGTTCCGATGGGCTTCACGACGAGATGAGCGAGGAGGAAATCTCCTCCATCGTCGCTCAGCCGAAAGACGTCGAAGAAATTGCGCGCGCACTGGTGGCACGCGCCGTAGAGATCGACGGCAACGACAACACGACGGCACAGGTGATCCGGGTACGCAGCGTTGAACAGGTGGGAATGTATCGGGGCCGGCCTTACAGGCTGCCATCGTGAGCGCGCGGAAATGCGGTGCCGCCGTCGACGTACAGAAACCTCTGCCCTGCATTCGCATTTAGGAACAAAAAAAGGACCTGGGGTTCAGCACCGTAACTCTCCCCAAGTCGCTTGCGGAAAGACTCCACTTGAGGAAAGTGGAGAACCCGCTACCCCCAGGCTGGAAATAGCGTCTCATTCACGCTATAGGTCGCGATGATATTGGCGCCAGTGAGTGCAACAAAGCCGCTTGCCGGTGCGCCGGGGTCCGCTTGAGGCGTTCCGTGTCGAAACGCATTGGCTCAACATGGAAAGACACACGCGGGTTCTACCTTTCACCGAGTACTATCAGGGTCGCCAGTGTAACCGAGGTCAGGCAAGTTAAGCCAGAATAATTCAGCCCAGATGAACTCATCGTCATTTATCGACAGGGGGAGAGCACAAAGTGACAGTTTGCTAATGTGATTCCGGCATAAGTTGTAAATCGTTCGGCGATTGCTGCAACGAACCGGCCCTTGCACAAACACGATCCAAAGTAGTCCGTTCCTTGTACCAGGCCGCTAAACTCAAGCTAAGTCTCAAATCGGGAGAGTGCTCAACATGGGTTTTCACGACGGCCTCGAAGCCGGCATGCAGCTCGACTCGTATCGCATCGAGGCCCCTGTCGCCCGCAGCGGCATGGCTTCCATCTATCGTGCCGTGGATACGCGGGACAATCGCGTGGTCGCGCTCAAGGTTCCACATCCCGACCTGGAGGCAGATCCGGTTCTGTTCGACCGCTTTCAGCGCGAAGGCGCCATCGGCGAAAAGCTCAACCATCCCCGCGTGATGCGCGTATTCGGCGGTGAGCCGCGGTCGCGGGTATACATGGTGATGGAGTGGGTCGACGGCCGCTTGCTGCGGCAGATTCTCGAGGACGGCAGAATCGATCCACAACGCGCCATCCGCATCACCATCGCGGTGCTCGAAGCGCTCCAGTACATTCACGACAACGGCATTGTCCATCGCGACATGAAGCCGGAAAACGTGATGGTGGATGACCACGACGACATCAAGCTGATCGACTTCGGAATCGCCGGAGATGCGGCTGCCCGCCGGCTAACCTATGCCAATGTGACCGCTGCGCTGGGCACGCCGAACTATATCTCTCCCGAACAGGTCAAAGGCAAGCGCGGAGACGGACGCTCCGACATCTACGCCGTGGGCGTAATGCTCTACGAGATGCTCACCGGCAAGATGCCGTTTTCCGGTTCAAACCCGATGCAGGTGATGAACGACCGGCTGCTGAACCACCCCACGCCGCCTACCGTTCATCAACCCAACATCTCTCCGCAATTGCAGGAAGTACTCTATCGGGCACTGGAAAGGGACCCGCGTAATCGGTACGCCAGGGCGAGCCAGTTCGCACACGATCTTGAGCATCTCGACCAGGTCGGCGTCGAAGACCGGCCCGAGCTTCGTGAGTGGCAGAACCGCAAGTCTCACGGGTTGCGCAAAGTGATTTACTACGTGGCACTGGCCCTCATTCCTGTGGTCGTGCTGCTGGCTATGTTCTTACTCGCTCGGCATCGTTAATCAGCGAAAACTCTGCAGCAAACCCTGCATTTCCTGATGGGTTCTTTATGGGTGAAGTTCTAACCTTAATCGAACCGTAAATACCCTTGAAGGCAAGAAGGAGAACCATGCCAAAGTACAAACTGGAGTACATCTGGCTTGACGGCAAGAAGCCCGTTCCGGAGCTTCGCGGCAAAACGCAAATCAAATCATTTGACTCTCCACCGACGCTGGCCGATTTGCCGCTTTGGGGTTTTGACGGCAGCTCGACCATGCAGGCCGAAGGCAGCAAATCGGATTGCGTCCTGAAACCGGTGGCACTGTATCCAGACGCAAGCCGCAAAGATGCTTTCATCGTTCTCAGCGAAGTCATGCACCCCGATGGGACGCCCGCACTCCACGAACATGCGCGCAACCATCGAAGACGATCCCGACCTGTGGGTCGGCCTGGAGCAGGAATATTTCCTCTACAAAGACGGGCGCCCCCTCGGGTTCCCCAAAGACGGCTATCCCACCACCCCCCAGGGACCCTACTACTGCGGCGTCGGTTACAAGTACATGGGCAGCCTGGCCCGCACCATCGTCGAAGAGCATCTGGAACTCTGCCTTGCCGCCGGCATCAATCACGAAGGCATCAACGCCGAAGTCGCCAAGGGACAGTGGGAATTCCAGATCTTCGCCAAGGGTTCAGCCAAGGCCGCCGACGACACGTGGATAGCCCGCTACCTGATGATGCGCCTGTGCGAAAAGTACGAAGTGGATCTGGTACTGCATTGCAAGCCGATCAAGGGCGACTGGAACGGTTCCGGCATGCACACCAACTTCTCCACCAAGTTCATTCGCGAAGTGGGTGGCAAGGAATATCTTCGAATCCCTCATGCAGGCGTTCTCGGAGAACATCGCCGAGCACATCGCGGTGTATGGTCCGGACAACCACCTGCGCCTCACGGGACTGCACGAAACGCAGGCCATCGACAAGTTCAGCTATGGACTGTCCGATCGTGGCGCTTCGATCCGGTCTGCCCGTGAACTTCATCAAGAACGGCTACAAGGGCTACCTGGAAGATCGCCGCCCGAACTCCGAAGCGGATCCCTACCAGATCGTCTCGCGCATCCTGAAGACCATCAACAGCGTCCCGAAGCCTGAGGCCGCAATGGCGTTTTCCTCAAACGGCGCCTCGGCTCACTAGACTCATCCCGTCGCCATGCAACGTGGCGGTCGGCCAACGCCCCACGGACCTGCCCGGGTCCGTGGGGTGCGAGAAAATCTCCGCTCCCAGACCTGGCTTGCCGGGATGTGTTATTTTCGGGCACTCCAAAGCGATCACATGGATTAGGATGAGGAAACAAGGCGCCGGACTGCGGTTCGTCCGGTCCGGTTTACCCGTCGGATTTCGACTCTGATGGAACGCATTCGCTGGAGTCCAGGCACAATGGGAATGTGACCAAGCAGCGAGGCATCGGCTGCCTTGCTCTTTGTCATGATGGCCGTTTGAGTCTGGCTGCCCTTGCCTATTGTGCCGGCGATCGATTCGGCTGGGAATGGACCCGCCATTCCCATTCAAAGGAGATTCATGTCTACTGAGTACCGCAACTTTCTGGCTCTCTCGTACGAAGAGTTGGAGGAACTGAACCTGCAAGCCAAGGCTGACCGCACCAACCGCGTGTCGCCCGACGAGATCCGCGAGAAACGTCTGAAGTACCTCAAGGACGAAAAGCGGATCAAGGCCGTAACCGTGCTGTTCTCTGACCTCGAAGGCCGCCTTCACCTGCTCGACTACGACAAGAAATTCCTGCTGGGCGCCTACGAAAACCTGACCTTCGATGGCTCGTCCATTCGCGGATTCACCGCACAGAAGGAGAGCGACCTGCGCCTCGGCATCGACTGGAGCGCGTTTTACTGGGTACCGGCAGATGTATTCGGAAACGGCAAGGTGCTTGTCTTTGGCACCGTCATCGACAAGGATGGGACGCCTTATTCCGGAGATCTGCGCGGCGTGCTCAAGGGCTACTCCGACGCGCTCTTCAAGCAAAAGGGTACACGCTCAACGCCGCCAATGAAATTGAGGGCTTTCTATTCGCCGGTAAAGACGCTGAGCGGCACTTCCATGAAACCGGACGGTTTGAATTCATCAACACGGGCGGCTACTATCACGTGCTGCCGCTCGACCCGCTGCGCCAGTTCATCGATACGTCGGCCGAAGTGCAGCGCGCCATGGGCTTCCAGAACGAGAAGGATCACCCCGAAGTGGCGCCCAGCCAGTTTGAAATCAACTACGGCTACGGCGAAGTGGTGGCGGCGGCGGACCAGATCCAGCTGTACAAACTGCTCACCCGGCAGATCGCGAACAACATGGGGTTCACCGCGAGCTTTCTGCCCAAGCCTGTGGTTGGCGTCAACGGCAGCGGCATGCACACCAACGTCTCAGTTTCACAAGATAAGGTAAACCTGATGTGGGACGAGAACGGCCAGGAGAAACTGTCGCCCTTCGGCTGGGATTTCATCGACCGTATCCTGACCCATGCTCTCGATATCTGCCTCATCCTCAATCCCAGCGTAAACGCCTACCGCCGCCTCGATCCCCACTTCGAAGCGCCCAACCAGATCAAGGCCTCGGCCACCGATCGCGGTTCCATGGTGCGCGTGCCTATCGGCAACTCGCGTTCGATGCGCGTCGAAGTGCGTTCCGTAGCGCCCGATGCCAACCCTTACCTGACGCTCTTCTCCATCTTCAAAACGGGCATCGACGGTACCAAAGCTGAGATCGACAATCTGCGCCAGGCGCAGCGCTACCTGCCCGACAATATCCAGCAGGCCATCGACGATTTCAAATCGTCAAGTTGGATCGCGGATATTCTCGGAGCCGACGTACAGGCCCGCTTTGCCGATTTGAAGCAGGCCGCCGCCAATCGCTCACCTCGCGAACTGGGAACCTTTGTGAAGCCCTCCGAAGTCCAGTACCACCATGAAGTCTACAATCAGTCGCTTTGGAATCACTTCTAGGGCGAGCTGCGGGAAGACCTCGGCACCTTATGGCACGGCCAGCAATGGCCGCGCCGTAAGGCCGACCTCGTAAGGGATCGAATCTCCGGGTTTGAGCATGCGCCGAGCGCAGATTGAGCCAGTTTCGCCAATTCTTCACGCACAAATGGGGCAGCAAATGCCTTCCATTCAGATCCTGTTCACAGAACCCAAGGACGGGGATTCTTCCTCTCTCGTATTCAACGGGTGCTTCCGTTCCCTCAAACGAACGGCAGGCGTGCCGGCATAGATTCCCCACGGTTCAAGGTCACGCGTCGCGACAGAGGCCAGTCCCAGGACAGATCCCTCGCCGAGATTGACTCCCGGTGAGACGACGGCGCGGGCACATACCCAGGCATAAGCGCCGAACGACATGGAATATGCGAGCAGAGGGAATGCCGGATCGTCGCAATCATGAGTTGCGCCGCAAAGGAACGCGCCCTGCGAGACGATTGCATGCGAACCGAAATGCATGGGCGCTGGATTATAAATCTCCGCACCATCTCCCGCTGTGACATTGTCTGCGCACACCAGGTTCCACGGCGCCCAGATCCTTGATCCGGGATAGAAGTGGCACTTCGCTCCCATCTTCGCTCCGAAGGCTCGAAGAACCAGCGCCCGCCATCGGTGCATGGGGCGAGGCGAAAAGCGGTACAGCACCAGCCAGACAACATTCCAAATCAGCCGCTTGATTCTGTCTTGACCAGAGAAGGCCGGACGCAGATATGGGTCTTCGGCCGTTTCGGGCGATATCTGTTGAGCCGCATTGTAATAAGGCTTCTTCGCCATTCCTGTTCCGGGACCCACATGGACTTCTCTCGTAATGTTAACCGTTGGACGAGAGCAGTTGGCAACGGGTTGACTCCCGCAGTCAGGCTTGACCAAGCGCGGCGAATGCTTCTCTTCGGTAAGAATCAACCGATGCCGGGCAACACCAGGGGCCACAATGAAGTGAATTCAGTCCTCAAAAGCCCGGCACAGGGTTGACATTGATCCTGACTTGCGGCAGTACCAACAATGGTACGGACACATCGTAGAATACGGGGCTATCGATTAGTTCTTTTAAGTAGTCTCTCTAACTTAATGCCAGACTGCATAACTGGCTCCTACGCTAAAGCCGCTTGGCGTAAGTCCTCCGCTTCCGCCCAAACCACCTGTGAATTTAGGCCACATCTGGTATTCATAGTCGACCCTGGCAGTGATCTTCCTCGTCACTCTCAAATCCGCATCGACACCCGGAGCCCAGGCAAAATAATTGCCGGTCCCCACACCGCGCGACGGAGCGGTGAAGTGCGCATCTCCTGCGAGAACCTTTGCACGCAGGGTCACCTTCCTCCAATGAAGAAGATCAACCCGTGGCCCCCCCAGGTAAGTGGACTCGGTCAACCCATCTCCGGGACCGCGCCAGGGAAGAAACCTGGCTTCGCCCTCGGCGCCGATTCTCGTGAAGAGCAGATGGTTTGCGTCGACAAAAGGAGTGATACCGATCAGTTGATGGTCAAAACATGAAAAAGGAGAACTATTCGTACATCCGTAGTCCGGATTGAACGTGGAGATCTCCACCCCCGCCAAAACCGCGATCGGGCCACGTTCCGCGCTGGGATAAGCTTGGGCGGACAACAGCGTGGTCATCATGAAACATGAGCAAAATATGCCAAAATACTTGAGCATGTGGGGTCCTTTCCTGAAGTATGCCATGCAAGCGGGAGTGGAGTTCATAGATTTTTAACTTCAACTGCGGGGAATCGAAACCTGCTGTCTTGTATAACCGGCTTCCTCCCGCGTTCCTGTGGGATTTTCCGACGGTCTCTAAAGAGGTTAAGCGACACAAGCGAGAACCCGCTTCAATGCACTATGTTGCGCCTCCGGTTCGAACTTTGTTCCGGTTACTAAAGTAATAGGGAGCGCGGCCAGCCCCGTTCCTGGGGAGGACTTCATCTGCCGTCCAGTTGCCAGTTCACCCGCCGTGTCAAGTGAACGGCACCATCAAAATCCTGCGTTCTGGTTCTGCTATACGATAGTTTGCCGCTGCCCGAGGCGAATTCCAAGCAGTTCTACGCTTAGACTCATAGCAGATCAAGAGGTAATCTGACTTCCCGCTAAAGTGGTATGGCCAGAGCCGCAATCCCTCTCATTTGTCCCGACACCACGGATGCCCGTGGAAGGATTCGCAACCGGCCAGCGCTAGCGGCAATGGAAGAACAACCGCGACTTCGTATCTGGAACTGCGGGTTGGCGACCTTTCGTAGACATTAGAAATATGGATTGTTGGTTTTGCACAAAGTACTAACAATGCCATCCTGATTCTATCAGCGCCTATGCTGTTGGACCTGGTCGACTCCACACATCCACCAGTGCCTTGGGCGTCTCGACAAGGTTGAAGGCGTCTTGCTCGCATTCCGAATGAGGTAAGCAATATCGACGGCTGCACGCTGCTCTGCTTTGAAGCGTAATCGATGCAGCGGTGGGACCCATTCTGGGTGCACAGCTCTAATGGTAAATTGAACTAATGAAGTTCTTTCGAGGATTACCCATATCTTTAGAGACACTCCGCGCGTTGGCATTGGGAACGGGAATATTCTTCATCACCTCCATAGGGCTTTCTGCAGAGCAATTGAACTTCAGTGCGCCGTCGGATCCGGGTGGGCAATCGAAAGGAAATCCCGGAATTCCGGCACCGGTCTGCGAACCCGCATCGTTGGACTCGCCCTATGTTCCGGTCGACAGCTGGATGTATCCAGCTGTCCTTCGACTCTACTCGCTGGGAATGCTCGATCACGTATTTCTCGGTATGCGCCCATGGACGCGTTCCAGCATCGCGAACATGCTGGAGGACGTAGCTGCTCACCTCGAAGATGCGGATCCAGGGGATACCACCGATCAGGCACAGGAGTTGTATGACGCCATCGCCCATGAATTGCGCTACGATGTTTCCGGCCCCTGCATGGCGCTCAAGGGCAATACGCGCATCGAATCGATCTATACCGTGGCTCGGGCCATCAGCGGCACGCCGCTGCGCGACAGTTACCACCTGGGCTCGACGATCATCAATGATTATGGCCGCCCCTACTCGAACGGTTTCAACAATTATTCGGGCTCAGCGGCTATGCATCGGCGGGACGGTTTACGTTGTACGCGCGCGGCGAGTTCCAGGGCGCACCATCGGCCACCGGCTACTCCCCGGCGCTGGCCCAGACTCTCTCTATCAACGATCGGATTACTTACCTCAACCCGGCAACGGGACTGCCCTACAATCAGGCAACTATCCCGATGGGGCCAATTTCATCAACAACGACAGGCCGCGTAATGGAAGCCTATGCTTCGGCGCATGTGCTCAACCACGAGATTTCCTTCGGCAAGCAGGATGACTGGCTGGGGCCGGGCTTGGGCGGCGGATTTGCCTATTCCAACAACGCAGAAAACATCTACTCGTTTCGCATCAACCGCGTGGAACCCCTCCATATCCCTGGGCTGTCACGCATCACGGGCCCCTTTCGCTATGACTTTCTGGTGGGTTCACTAAAGGGCCACGTCGTACCCAACGATCCCTGGGTGCATGTTGAGAAGATCAGTTTCCGGCCCACCGAAAACCTGGAATTTGGGTTCGAACGAACCGTCATCTGGGGTGGCAAGGGACACGAGCCTATCACTTTGCACACGTTCCTGAAGAGCTTCTTCAGCTTTCAAAATGTGACTGCAGCGGAGAAATTCAGCCGCAACGATCCCGGCGCACGCTTCGGCGCTTTCGACTTCAGCTACCGGCTCCCTTTCCTGCGTAATTGGCTCACGCTCTACTCAGACGGCGAGGTACACGACGATGTTTCCCCCATCGACGCTCCGCGGCGTGCGGCGTGGAGGCCAGGGCTCTACCTGTCACACTTTCCAGGCGTGCCCAGGCTCGATATGCGTGTCGAAGCCGTCTCGACCGATCCTCCTGTTTCAACCAGCAATGACGGCGGGTTCATGTACTATTGAGACGGTCCAGCGGCAGGGATACACGAACAAAGGCCAGATATTCGGAGACTGGATTGGTCGCGAAGACAAGGGTGGACAAGCCTGGATCACCTATCACCTGAGCGGTAACGAGTGGCTCCAGGTAAGTGCCCGCAACCAAAAGGCAGCCAAGGACTTCATCCACGCAGGAGCCACTGCAGTACGGAACCACGTTGAACGACATCACCTTCCAGGCGGTAAAGCGCATCGGCAGCGACTTCGAGGTAAACGGCGCCTTCACCTATGAACGCTACAAGGCGCCGATCTATCTTCCTGGAGAACAGACCGTAACTACCACTAACATCCAACTTACCTGGTATCCAGGCCGCAAGATCAGCTTCTAAGATTACTTCACAGACACGAATGCCGGAGAACGGGTTGGCCAAGGCGGTTATGATGCAACAGCCGTGCCCCTTTGCGACCGACTAAGTGGCGGCCCCCCTGGCGATGAGTTTGGTCGTTGAGAAGCCATCGACCAGGGGCACGATCTTGACCTGTCCTCCCCATGACTGCACCTCACGGGCTCCAACCACGGTGTCCACATCGTAATCGCCGCCCTTGGCAATGACATCAGGCCTTGCGGCCACGATAAGTTCGAGCGGTGTAGGTTCATCGAAGATCACGACGGCGTCAACGGCGGCCAAAGCGGCCAGCACACGAGCACGTTCGTTTTCGCCCACAATCGGTCGTTGGGGACCCTTGAGCCTTGACACGGAATTATCGCTGTTGATGGCGATAATGAGGCGGTCACCAAAGCGACGGCTCTGCTCGATCACGGAGATGTGTCCGACGTGAAGCAGATCAAAGCAGCCGTTGGTAAACACGACGCGATCGCCGCTGGCCTTCCATTGCGCTACGCGTGTGAGAAGTTCCATGCGGGTGACGACTTTGTCTTCGGCATGAAGGGCAATCTCAGGAGAGAGCGCAGCCAGCAGTTCATGTTTTTCGATAGGCACGGTGCCCACTTTACCCACCACAACCCCGGCTGCGAGGTTGGCCAGTTGCACGCTGGCTTCGGGTTTGAGCCGGGAAGCCAGACACAAAGCCAACACGGCGATCACCGTGTCTCCTGCGCCGGAAACATCAAACACCTGGCGGGCCACTGCCGGCGCCAGGAAGCGATTGCCGGGACGCAACATGGCAATCCCCTTTTCACTAAGGGTCGCGGTCATGAACTCCAGATCGAGAGGAGAAATCATAGCCTCGGCTGCATCCAGCAAGCGATTCAGATCCCGGGAATCCACGTGGGCAGCGGCCGCCAGCTCACCCAGATTGGGGCAGACTGTAGTGGCGCCACGGTAGCGGGAGAAATCCGTCGACTTGGGATCGACGAGAACTGGAATATCCAGTTCACGGGCACGTTGGATGATTGCCTGGCAGACCTTAGGTGAAAGCACTCCCTTGGCGTAGTCGGAGAGAACCACTGCGTCGGTACCGGGCAGATGGGCAAGTACACAGTCGATCAGGCGCTCGTAGTCTTCGGGCGCCCTCGGACCGCTCCGCTCCGTGTCCAGGCGCAGAATTTGCTGACGACCACCCAGAATGCGCTGCTTGGTGATAGTGGGAAAGCCCGCAGAGGCAACGAAGTCAAATGAAATCCCATCGGAACGCAGGCACTCGGCGAGCATCGCTTCACCTTCATCGCCGCCTGTAAAACCGATCAGCTGGCACTGTGCACCCAGCCGAGCGACATTCATGGCCACGTTGGCGGCGCCGCCGGGCTGACTGCTCTGGTGAGTCGCGCGCACAACTGGAACCGGAGCCTCCGGCGAGATGCGCTCCACTTCCCCCCAGATGTACTTATCGAGCATCAAGTCGCCGATCACCAGCAGCCGCCTTGATGCCCAATGGTGCTCGATCTCCTGGATCAACTCGGGTAATTGCTCGATCATCGGCCGGCCCCTGTGCGGCTGGTTGCAGAAGCCAGGGACGACGCATGCTGAGCCTGGACCCAATCCAGTTCAACCCAGTCGCAGAGCATGTGCCCAGCCAGCATGTGGGCTTCCTGAATGCGCGCCGTATCGCGCGACTCGACCGCGAAGAGATGGTCTGCCAGACTTGCCAACTTGCCGCCACCCGCTCCCGTAAAGGCGACGGTTGCAAGACCCTGTGCGCGCCCGCATGCGAGTGCGGCGACCACGTTCTGGCTGTTGCCCGACGTCGACATCCCCACCAGCAGATCGCCGGCGTTGCCGAGAGCCTCAACCTGACGGGCAAACACCGCCTCGAAGCCATAATCATTCGCTACAGCCGTTAGAATCGAGGTGTCAGTGGTAAGCGCAATCGATGGCAGGCCGCGCCGCTCCCGTCGGAATCGGCCCACTACCTCGGCGGCCAGATGCTGGGAGTCCCCTGCACTCCCGCCGTTGCCGCACCAAAGAATCTTGCCTCCGAACCGCAATGTCTCTGCCATGGCTCGCCCGATCGATTCCAGGACGGTCTGCTGGTCTTGAAGCTGGCGGACAATCTCAAGGTGTTCCGCAATGGCTTTCGCGAAGACCTCTGCGACATGGGGACTGCTGGCCACGTTTTCCTCTCCTCGCAGTCATTGCAGGTCTGAAGCAGATGCCGCGACAACAGACCAGGCTAACAACCACTGTTGATATCATAACGGAGTGGTCAATTCGAATGACAGCACATCATCGGTTCACGACTTGCGAACGGTTTTCCTGGACCGGGATGGCGTAATCAACCAAAAAGCGCCGGAAGGTCAGTACATTACAAATTGGAAAGAATTCCATGTGCTGCCTGGAGTCCCTGAGGCAATTCGAGAGCTCAATCATGCCGGCATGCGAGTGGCGGTGGTCTCGAATCAGCGTGGCATCGCGCTTGGGCTATACTCTGCCGATGCGGTGCGAGCGATGCACTCCGAGTTTCAAAAGCTTTTGACGAAATATGGCGCGAGAGTAGATGGATTCTACTTTTGCCCCCATGACAAAGCCCAGTGCAACTGCCGCAAGCCCTCGACGGGACTCTTTGAGCAAGCCGTGGAGGATTTCCCCGACATCTCACCGCAAAGCAGTGCGATGATCGGCGACTCGTTATCCGACATCGAATTTGGCCGGCGCCTGGGGATGCGCACGATCTTCCTGAATGGCGACCCCGCCCGGCAGAAGCCCGGCGCTGACGCTGCCCGCCAGTTGGCTGATCTTCACTTCTCGTCCTTGCCGGAAGCTGTGACGGCGCTGCTTGAAGGCCGACTGCCGCGAGCTTAGCCCTCGATCTTTTTCAGGGTCGCATACGTCTCAACAATGCCATCTTCGAGAGAAGTCATCGGCAGCGCGTAACCAACCTTGCGCAGTTCGGTAATGTCGGCCTCAGTAAAGTGCTGATAGCGTCCTTCAAGATCGGCGGGAAACGGAACGTATTCGATCGGGACCTGGCCGTGAACGGCCATCAGCGCCTTAGCTACATCATTAAAAGTACGACTGCTCCCGGAGCCAGCATTGAATACCCCGCGATAATGATTTGCCGTCTCGCCCGCTTTGGGCGCGTAGGGGCCGATCTGAGCAAAGAACATATTCAGCTGCGCCAGGTCGCGGACATAGACGAAATCCCGGCGCTGTTCGCCATCGCCATAGCCACCGGTGCCTGAGAACAAACGCACCTTGCCCAGTCTCCTTCATCTGTTTGGTGAAGTGATGGATCACCGAGGCCATGCGCCCCTTGTGCTGCTCTCGCGGACCGTACACGTTGAAGTAGCGAAGTCCCACCGCGGTAATTG
The DNA here is from genome assembly GCA_963737665.1 of uncultured Acidobacteriaceae bacterium. GTDB lineage: Bacteria > Acidobacteriota > Terriglobia > Terriglobales > Acidobacteriaceae > Telmatobacter. The sequence goes on along the minus strand of CAVTTW010000002.1, from coordinate 863,823 downwards.
GAACCTGGCCTAAAGCCAGTTGATTGCGGAAGTAGTGATCAAACACCAGCTTGGAAAATCCATAGATGTTGAGCGGCCGCTCGTTTTCGATCGTCGGCGTGAAGTGACCTGGTCCTGATAGACCATAAACCGCGGCGGTTGAGGCAAAAACCAGCGGCGAGTTCTGTCGGATGGCAAATCCCAATAGTTCCTTGGTGAACTGGAAGTTGTTGTCCATCATGTAGACGCCATCATCCTCCAGGGTGTTGGAGCATGCACCCTGGTGCAGGATCGCCTCGACCCGTCCGCAGCCGAGGGCATTCTCCTCAATGGCGCGGCGGAACTCACGCTTGTCCATATAGTCGACGTAGCGCGCGCCATGCAGATTCTGAAACTTCTTCACATTGGCGAAGTTATCTACGACGAGAATATCGGTGATGCCGCAGGCGTTCAATTCGTGAACCAGGTTGCTGCCAATAAAGCCCGCGCCGCCGGTGACGATCAGCATTCCGATTGTTCTCCTTTGGGAGCAGGATGATCCACTCGATCGTTTTTGAGGAGATCCGTTGAAGGTTGTTTCCGGTGCCTCAACAGCACCCGGGAGACCGCCTCTGCCATTTCAGCGACGGTGATTGACATCAGGCACCTCCGCCCCTCCTCTATACAAGTCTGGAGGCGGCAGCCATGGCAACTGGTCCGATGATAAATGATCTCGTGTTGCCGTCCGACCGGGAACCAGACTCCAGGCACGCCGGCTGCCGAAAACGCAATCACGCAAGGCACCCCGGAGCTGGCGGCAAGGTGCATCGGGCCGGAGTCGGGTCCAAGAAAAACTTGCGCACGCTCTAGAACAGCAGCGGTTTCGCGCGGAACAAGCCGTCCGCACAAGTTCACCTTTGGACCACTCCAGTCCTGAGCCGCAAAGTCGCACATTGCGGCTTCCTCTTTCGCCCCCACCATCACCAATCCATATTGCGGATATGCTCTATGCAAGTCCTGGATCAGAGCCCGCCAGTTTTCCTGACCCCAGTCCTTGGCCTGCATCTTCGTGCCTGGGCCGCACGCAATCAGCGGAAGATGATCTAACGAGCCAAGCGATACTGTTGCCGCGTCTCGTTCCGCTTTGGTCAGGCATAAGTTCCAGTTCAAGATATCGTTTGCGTCAATCGATCCCAGGTCAGTCAACGTACGTGCAAGCCGGGATGCTTCGCGCTCGTACAATCCGCTCGATGAATCAAAACGATGTTTCACGCTGTCCGCATCGGGCAATCCGAGAAACCGCCGCGCGCCTGCAAATCGGAAGAACCACCGGTCTCTGCGCACGTTTTTCAATGGCCGAACCGGCATCAGGTAAACGACGACGTCGGGGTGGAAACGGCGAATCTCCGCTGCCAGTCGCAACAACTCTACGGGATTTCTCGTACCGACGGTGTAACGCATGTAGCGGTGGATCAGACCGGATTCGCCCAGGACCGCCGCGGAGGCCGGCGCCTTGGCATGGACTGGAAAATTCGTAAGCAGCACGCGTTCCGCACGGGGAAATTTCCGCGCGATCAGGTGAAAGCAAGGCAGCGCCACCACAGTGTCTCCCAGGCTACCCAGACGGTAGACGAGAACCCTCTTGACGTCGCTTCCGTCAAACTCATTGTGTAACTGACTAGGCTTTTTGATTTGACCGCGCTGGTCCAGTGTTCCTCCGCATCGTGCGCCTGATGGTTTCGCTTTGATCCGGTCGGGCATCGCGATACGAGTAACGCCGAGTGGGTGCCCGAAGTCTACATACGATTGATTGACGTGAAGCAGACAGGTGGAAGAAGGCTCAGCTTTGCATCTTATTATGTCGACTCTTTTTCATGTTATCACCGGTCAATCGACCCACCGTTCCTTATGAGAATCCACCTAATTTATCGAGTCGCGAGAAAGCTTCGGTCTGGATCGATTTAGTTTCGCAACGGGCGGCCCCACGGCACCGCGGAATATGTGGGAAGCCTCTCAAGCGCTGATGGCATCTTCCGATTGGTTAACCGTTGCGAACCAAATGATCGCGGTGCGAACAGACGAGATGCGACAGGAGCTCACCCGACTACTCCGGCACCGTCCGTTGTCGCGTCAGGCGGACAATTTCTCGCTGAGCTTCGTCCTCCGTGGAGATCCCTCGCAGCGCTCGCTCTAACTCCTTCACCTTCGCGCCCACAAGGTAGCGATACCAGAAGCCCTGGAGCACATGGTAGGTAAGGCCCTCTGATCCGTCGAGAAATCCCAGCCGGATCACGTAGCGGTAAAGAAAATATGCAAATGCAGACAGCTCAAATGGAATACGGTTGTAGATTTTTTCCTTGACGAACCGCTTCATTCCCGCCTGCTGCAGTTTCGATTCCGCGGAAAGCTCCAGCGCGGACTGGAGTTGCATGTTGAATCGCTTGCCGACGACATCGAGGGCTTCCCTACTCGCATACTTGTTGTGCTTTTCGGTAAACATACTCAGGTCGATCAGGCTATGATCAGCAAATCCGCCATTGAAAGCCACCGACTTTCCTTCAATAAGATAAATATGCTCATCCATCCAGCGATCTTCGATCCGCGCCTTGCCGCGACGCCAGATGCGGAGGAGTTTCAGGGGGAATCTTCCTCCGTGGCGGATGAATTTATTCATGAAAATAGTCTTGCGATTGAGGTAGACGCCTGTGATTTCCAGGGATAAATTCGGCAGCCGCTCGACGATCTCCCGGCTCAAATCCGGCTCGATGATTTCATCGGCATCGAGGCGCATCACCCACTCAGTGTTGACCGGGGCGTTGTCGAGAGCCCATTGAAACTGTTTGGCCTGGTTCTGGAAAGGATGTTGAAAGACTTGGGCGCCGAACGCTCTGGCGATTTCAAGGGTGTCATCGGTTGAATAAGAGTCGATCACAAATATCTGTTGAGCGAAGCCGGCAATATGAGTCAGAGCACGCTGCAGGTGAAGGGTCTCGTTGTACGTCAGGATGATGACCGCGATATCCGCCTTTCCTGCCATCCAGCGCCCCCTCCTTGCAGTTTACATCGCCCCGGCGTACACCATTATCGCCCTTTCTCGTGATATGCGAAGTGAGCTTCTGGCAGCGTCGGATGCCTGCCCGCGGGTCAAGGAACCACTCACCGACATGCCGATTCGGCGAATCCAGGGCGGCGGTAGGAAGTCCATGCAGTTTCCAGTATCATAAGGCCATGCGGCGCCAGCAGGTCGATTGATGCAAAGGATTCCCGAGTGATCCGACGGCCGATACAAGACCGCTTTGACTCTCTAAGCTCTTCCCGACACGCGCGCGTTTGTTGCGGGAGCAACCTCCGACTCTTTGTAGCTCCAGGGGCACAGTGAAACTCTTGCATGTAATTCAATCGGCAAACCCTCGCGACGGCGGTCCCATCGAGGGTGTTCGACAAATTGCCCGTATTTACGCGGCGCGCAATATTAAGGCGGAGATCCTTACGCACGATCTGCCCGATGCTCCCTACATCGCCGATTTTCCTCTCCTGGTGCATGCCATCGGGCCTAGTTCTGTGGGCAGATACGGCTATTCGTCACGCATGATCGGCTGGCTTCGGCAGAATCATCAGAACTACGACTGCGTGATTGTCCATGGCCTCTGGCAGTTTCACGGTTACGCTTGCTGGCGGACGCTGCGCGATACCACCACCCCTTATGTGGTGCTGACCCATGGAATGCTCGACCCCTGGTTCAAGCGACAATACCCGTTGAAGCACCTCAAGAAGTGGTTCTATTGGAACTGGAGGGAACATCGCGTACTGGGTGACGCCAAGGCAGTTTTATTTACCACCGAAGAAGAGCGCATTCTGGCGGCTGAGTCATTTTCGGTCTACCGGGTCAATCCCTTTGTCATCGGCTACGGTACCCATATTCCGAGCTTTGACCTCGACGCCGTGCGTCAGGATTTTTTAGCCAGGCACCCTCAGCTGATCGGCAAGCGCGTGGCCATCTTTATTGGTCGAATTCATCCCAAGAAAGGTTGCGACCTCCTTATCGAGGCATTTCAGCAGACCCTCGCCCACGACCCGGACTGGCACCTGCTGATCGTCGGACCCGACCAGGTGGGCTGGCAGGCCGATCTGCAACAGCAGAGCAGCCGTCTCGGCGTCGCCGATCGTATCACCTGGACAGGCATGCTCACTGGCGAATCGAAGTGGGGAGCATTGGCCGCGAGCGAGGTCTTTGTCTTGCCTTCCCACCAGGAAAATTTCGGTATCGTTGTGGCCGAAGCTCTCGCATGCGGCTTACCTGCTTTGATCTCTAACCAGGTAAATATCTGGCGAGAGATACAAAGCGAACGCGCCGGATTTGTCGAACCTGATACCCTTGCCGGAACCATCAACCTCTTTCGGGCCTGGAGCCTTCTTCATGATTCCGAGCGGGAAGCCATGAGAATCACCAGCCGCCGATGTTTTGAAAAACACTTCGATCTGGAAAGCAGTTCTCAGCGCTTTCTGCAATTAATGCAGCGCCTCGCTCAACAGGGGGGGCACGCCGAAGTCCCCGACAGCCTCGCGAATACCGGCTCGCCGGTCTAGGGTCTACCGACTTTTCGACGCGGCACTGCCTCTCTGAAATCAACCGCCTCGTCCACTCCATAGCTGTGGTGGACTTGAGCGAAGGTCCGAGGCGCGTGAACCTCTGGCCTAAGAGAGTGCTTCCGATAGATTTTTTGGTTCCTTTTCCGCTGTCTTCGCCCGCTCATCCGTCCGGTCAAGCTTTGCGGCAAATTGCATACATGAGAGCGCCTTCATCCAGCGAGCGCTGCAAGGTAAGTCGCGTCCAAACTGGATTGAGGCGATAGCGGAGTTTGAAGAATTTGTATTTTTTCCCCATCTCGGTAGACAAAGTGGAAGGCAGATCGAAGGCATCTTCATCGGCAACCGGGGATCGGAACTGACGAAGGAGTTGGCGGCCACGAATGTCCCATGGGGTATAAGCCGCTTCCTTTTCAATGGTGAGACCAGGGACGCTTTGGATACAGCGCCGCAGGCTAGCCCCACTGAAGTGATTTACATGTGAATGAGGGATCCATTTCGGAAAATCGCCTCGCAAATGCTTGGCGGCAGTCGATTCAAAATTGTCAGTCATGACTATGAGGTGACCGCCAGGACGCACATAACTAGCCATCTCAGCAACCAGTCCCTTGGGATCAGAGACGTGCTCTATCACCTCGAAACTGGAGACGACATCAAAGTAGCCTAACGGCAAACCCGAATCAGATAATGGAGTGTTATGAACATCAAGGCCTGCCGCCTTTGCGTAATCGGCTTCCTGACCTGAAAGCTCGACCCCCACAGTCTCGATCCCTTGCTGCCGCAACCACCGGTTCAAAAATCCGTAACCGCAACCAACATCAAGCCATGATCTTATCTTTCCCAGATCCATGACCTGTCCAATTACTACCCCGTTCGTGCGCGCGTTGACTTGCTGACCTTCGAGATGTCGCTGGCTCCCGAAATTATTCTGATAGTAGCCATGCATGGCATCTGCGTTCAAGGTTCGACTGGAATAAAGAAAACCACAATTCGCACACCGTACAACCGGAATATCGCGAAAAGCAATATGAACTTTTGACTCATAAGACCCACACAGGGCGCAGCCGGGACGTTCTAATAAAGAATCGGTAAAGCTGTTCAGCTGTTGGTGTTCCTTAGTAACCATATAGCCTAATCCTCGTATGGAAAAAGTGGGAAATCATTCCCAGCCGAATCTAAGTAACTCAGCTGAACCTGCATAATATTGATAACGAGTTTAGCATAGGAGAAAGAGCGATCCGGACCATGGGAGAGGGCCCATGCGCGGTCTTGCGGCCGCGTCCCTTGCGCAGACTTACTACCGGAAATACCAGGGCTTATCGGTTGCAAGCCCCATGCTCTGCTCATTCAACCTCATTGGCTTGAAGATGAAAACCGTGAAGGGCTCTCAGCATCAATGAACGGCGCACAGGATGGACATTTTCAACATTTTCCTTGTTCTCGTGTTCTCCTTGTCTTCGCCCAACCCAATCGCTGCGCCTCAACGAATCTGTCCTTGAAGAAGAGCTCGCCGTCCAGTTGTTGAACTCCCTTCCCTCGGCAGCCTTGGTTCCGGCCTTTCGCAAAGACAACTCAGTTGAGACGATTTATACTTGCTTAGTACTCCCCGGATCGAGAGATTGGTAGCGCACAGCAGAACGTCCCCGAATGACAGGTTGGACCTCAGCGATCACTGCATCCGGCATAAGATCAAAGCTCGGCTGGTGGGACGTTTCGACTCTGCCTGCGCGCCGGTGCACTCCATGGCACATTGGAAACAGCCAAGCCGGAATTCCATACATTTAAGGCTGGGTTACATGAGTATGACGCGCTCATATTCCAGACAACAAAGCAGCGCTGGTTGAATCCGGGCATAGTACTTCGATTCCAACTGAGGACACCCATGGCAGCTCACGAAAAAGGGACGATCGCGCCGCTTACGTCATTTCGCTTTTTCGCAGCAATGGGCGTTGTGATGCACCACTTCTTCAATGGAATCGATCGCGGTGTCCCTGATAGTTCCCGCCTCCACTTGCTGTCCGTTTACGGCTATCTGGGAGTTCCATTTTTTTTCATGCTTTCGGGCTATATCTTGACGCACAGCTATGCTTCGACGCCCGAAAAGGCTGCGATTATTAACAAAAAGCAATTCTGGTGGAAGCGATTTGCGCGCGTCTATCCCCTCTACATTTTCTCGCTGTTGATCAATATCCCTTCCGCAGTGAGTCATTCTGTGGGACTGCACGGTGCGGCGGGAGCGGCGGAGCGTTTGATCCCCACCTTTGCGGCCAGCGCACTCATGGTGCAGTCGTGGAGTCCGTACCTGCTTGGAGAATGGAATCGCCCATCGTGGTCTCTGAGCGCCGAGGCATTTTTTTATCTCGTTTTTCCCTTGGTCTCGCTTTACCTGGTATGGCCGAAGGCAAGCGCCTGGAAGACATCGGTGCTGAGGAGCTCAGGCCTGCTTCTGCTGGGGTGCCTCGTGATGGGCATCTCTGACTACGGAACGGGCCGATTCCCGCAGGCCAAGTCGTACCTCGAACGCAATCCTGCGCTGCTGGTAACGCTGTTTGTCATGGGCATTGTGCTGTACAGAATGGAACAGCTGATCAGGAGACAAGGACAAAGAGCCTCCGATGTTTTCAATCTTGTTTCGTCGGTGTTTGTCCTCGCCGGAGCCGTGGATTTCATCCTCGACTACAACCTCCCGCCAGGAGTTAGAGAAGCTTTAAGCTGCCTGTTTTTTCTTGGGCTCATTGCCCTCGGCAGAGGCGGCCCAACATGGTTTGTGCGGCCGCTTTCCTGGCCGGTCCTGCTCTTGCTCGGCGAGGCAAGCTACGCTGTCTACCTCTTACAGTTTCCCCTCGAGTATTACTTTCAAAAACTCTGGGACTTGTTCGGCATCGGGCAGCTTCACCTGGATAGTCAAGGCTCGACAGAACATTTCTATATTCTCTATACATTGGCTTTGATCGGGACATCGATCGTCCTCTTCAAGCTGCTGGAGACACCGGCACGGAAATACCTGCAACGATGCCAGCCGTGGTCATTCAGGCCGCTGCGCGAGCCGGTCAGAGCTTTCTCCGTCGTTCACGAAGGCCGGGAAAAATCAGTCGAGCGCCTCGCGAGCAGCAGCGTGCCGTCCAGCCAACCCCTGCCGAGTGGACCTGAGTAGCGAGGCAGCTAAAGGACCACGAATGGGGCGGCAGCTGGGCCAGATCAGTGCGCCCTGTCGGTGCCGGCTCCGTTGCGGACAAAACTCCGGGCCCAAGCTATTTGACTTCATGAGAATTATGGGCAGAAATGGCTGCGCCGGACAAACGTTCTTCGGGTTCTTGTCTGGAAAAGACTTGCCCAGCGACGATTCATTTGCGATGATGAGGTCCCGGGATAGCGCGACATCCCACCCGTTGCATGAATACCGGATGAAACGGGGGCAGGAGATTGGCAATCCTGATGCCCTCCGACTCGACGTAAGCAATTTGGGCAGAAGCAGTAAGCGCCTTTATTGTTTCTTCCCTGGTAGTTGCAAATCGCAAAATGAATTGACGGCGTTGGCCCCTGCTTGACAGTTCGCTCCTGTTGCTACCCGTGTGCTGCAGCCAGGCCGGTTCGCGGATAACGGCTTGGTCTGAAGGGATATTCTCCATGGACTTCCCTCGTCGCTCCCGTGACCGTCTGCGCAGTTTCTCTTCTGTGTATCGGTTCCTGGCTCCCGGATCACGCCCGCGCTTTGCCCCCGGCGCATTCGCTGACAGGACAGACCACTGCGGCCGGTGAGCAATCCCCGCAACCAGTACCCGGTGACTCCATACTCATCCCCGGGCCCTTGCGATCATTCCTGCGCATGGCCGGCGTCAGCCAGGAGGTCTCTAACGAAGACGTTCTGCCAATGGTCGCCCGCAATGCTTCGCTCTACGGTTACGAACGAGGCAAAGAAACAGAGTTTCTCGTGCTGCTTGATCGATACGTGCATGTGGCGCGAGAACTACAGGCTTTGGCGGACGCCAACGGGAACATTCACATCAGCGGTTGTGACGACGCAACGCGGCTGATTCAGATCATCGGGTATAAGCTCGAGACTCCCTGCGGACGAAAAGACACTTCATTGATGACCGCCGATGCAGATCGGGCGTTTGTAACCATTGACTCGGGCTTTCCGCTCTCGACTCTTGAGACAGCCCTGCAAAAGAATGGTTCCTTCGACTACTCCTTTTCAACCACACGCGTTCCCGTCTTCTACAAGGAGAAGGATTGGGAGGCGGTCTCCACATGGGAAAAGAAGTCCCGGGGCGATCTGCTCGAGCTATTGATGCATGATCAAAGCCTCGACCGCCTCTATGCCTCCCTGGCCAGATACGATGAGGAAACACGACAGGCTCTGGGCCGCTCTCCGGGCCTGAAACGAATGATGCCCCTCGCGGCGGCCTTTGACCTATTCGGAGGAAACATCGATATTCGCTCGGGACAGGTCGTTGTACCGGCTGGCGACGATCGCGGCTGGGAAGAGCTGGCCGGTGTGAGTCCAAATTCCTCCGGCGATTTCGTGGCCCGCCTGCTTTCGAAGGATAATGGCTGGCTGGCGGCTTATTTCGATGCCCTGTCGCGCTTGAACCAGTCGCAGCAAACCCACCTCGCTGAAGGAACTCGCCTGAGGCGCCTCTATAATGCCTATCGATCGACCGCAACGCGTCCCGCCACCGCCGGCGTCTTTCCAAGAAATGCCGGACTTCTCATGCTTCTTACATCCGTGAATTGGGCCGCGAATGGCGAACTTCTGGTTCCTGGCGGTATCGCACCCTGGGAACAGATCCTTTCGCAGAAGGTGAAACCAAACACGATCCGGGAATTGGTAAGACGGAACCAGGGCTGGAAAGATCCCGAGCGGCTCCTGGAAACGTTAGTAGCCTGTTCAAACTTCGAGATCGACGACGGGCCTGTGCAGATTTTTCTCATGCTGAATGCCATCAATGCCGGAAGGCCGCCGGACCGGAGTTTGTCCGACGCCACGGAGCAACTGATTGCCAGCAAGCTTTCTCAGTTCAACCGCTGGTTCCCCATCTTCGCGGAGTTCCCCACTCTTGACGAAATCTCGATCGACCGCTTTGTGAGCGCTGCCGAGCGGATCGATGGAATCGAGAATCCGACTCTGCGCGCAAATGCCCTTGGCGCATTTCAGGCGGATATAGGACTGTGGCAGATCTTCGCCCGGCAGGGTCAGATTCCCGACCGGCTGATGAATTCGTCCTGGCAGAATTCGGTCGAACCATTTATCGCGGTGAATTCTTCCGTGCAGCTTTTCGAGGCCGCCAGAACCTCCCTGCAATCGGTGCTCACGGCCGTCTCGGGTCAGGCAAACCTCACTCAGGATCAATTGGTGGACCTGCTCGCAGGGCCGGCACAGGAATCTGAGGAAGGACAACGCGTACATCAGCAATTGGCCGACCGCATCCGCGCGGTTCTGGATGACCAGCGCCTTGTCGCCCTCGACACCCTCTTCGGACTTTATGACGGGCTGACTGCGATGGCGCACGGCTCGGCCGTGGGCGACAGTCTGCTGCCGCTGGCCGGAAATCTGCGCGAATTCGAGATGCCCCGCCCCATCTTTACCGGGAACGAACGAACCACCTGGTCACCCCTTGTTTATACGAGCAGGCATGCGGAATTGCAGGTGCGAACCGACCTCACAAAGATCATTCGATCCCCAGCGTCGCCTTCACAACTCGAGTCCGCGCGCGGCCAGTTGACTCCCTTCCTCCGCGATACGCTTGTGGGCTTGAATTATGCATATTATGAGCCTCCGGGCGCTGAGGTTCTGCATAACAATCCCCTCTTTGTCCGGTCGCATGACTTTTCCTCGGTTTCGGTTGAGGGTATTCAAAACATCTGGAGAGTTCCGGACTTGATCGGAGTTGGAGCCACGGCCGGGGGTGGCGCCTACCTGATGGGGTCGCTTGCCGATTTACCACTTGCGCTGGCATCCACCGAACAGGATTTCATCGCTCCCAGGCACGTCCAGGCGTTGATATGGAGAGAGACAGTACCCGAAATCCTGGTAAGCGCCATTCTTCCGCGATGGTGGACAATCAGCCGCAATGAATTGCACGCGGTCGCCCTATATCAACGCTTCGGCGAAGAACTGGTGGTCGCTTCCGCAACTAACCCGAAGCTGCATGCCAAGGTGTCAGCCATCCTCTCCGATCACCTCACGCCGAACCGGATGGAGCGAATGGAGCAGGCTCTCAAGAGCCCGGACGACGCCCGGAAATGGTTGACGCGGATGCCGCCTGCTGAGCTTTTCGATCTTGCGGTTGAGTTCCGCAAAAATAATCCAGACCAGGTGGCAACGTCGGGACAGGCAGGCCGCGACCTGGAGGCCCTCGTCACAAAATATCCGTCCGAAGCAGATGCGGACCGTCTATCGACAGATTTCGGAGTTCCGCACCCAACCCTGATTCTGACCAACCGCTGCAGGCTGCTGAACATGAAACCGGTGTCGGCTTATGCCGGAGCCGCCAGTGGGCTCTTTGCTGAATCGTGGGAATCGAACAACCTGTATTGGGCTCGCCTGGCAGACGAGAAGGGCTATTCCCCGGTAATGCTGAACATACTGGTGCCTGCCTTGACACGCCGCATGATCGTGAATATCTTCGCCAGCAACATTGATGATTGGCGCGCGCTGTTGCGCGCCATGGAAGAAACCGGAGACGAGTTCCGGCAAGGCAAGGTCACCATCCCGGCCGCAACTACGGTAGCGCGTCAGTAGCGGCAAGTAGGAGATTGCGCATTGCATCGACCATGACAAAACCTTTCTTAACTTTGGGAATAATCGCGAGCCTGTTTTATATACAGGGTCGCCAGTCGTTGCCTGCCGCTCAGGATGACCCCATGCATTTGCGTGTAAACGTTGTCCTGGTTCAACTCAACGTCGCCGTCACCGATGATAAGGGAAGGTACGTAACCGGTCTTCGCCCGCAAGACTTTTCCATCACCGAGGATAAGCTCCCCCAGAAGATTTCGACATTCGAGGAGAGCACTTACTCCGGGAATAGCGAGATGGAAATTGCGCCGCGCGACAAGGACCGAAAGACTTCGGGGCAGGGAGAGTCTTCCGAATCGCCGTCGCCGAAGACCGCGGAGAACCCTGCCGACGTGCCGATTGCGCGTGTCAGCGACGACAACGTATTTGTCCTCTTCGATACCAGCAACTACATGTATCGCGGGTTTGTGTTTGCCCAGGACGCCATCGCTGACTTCATTCGCTCCATCGACGATTCCAGCAAAGTGGCTTTCTATTCCTACAGCCGTAACCTTTCGCGGGCCACGGCCCTGACTTCAGATCACGCCAGCATTCTGGGCGGCCTGCGCAGCACCGTCGCCGGCGACGATGCCGCACTCTATAACAGCTTGTTATTGACCGTAAAGGATGCGGCACCGCTCATGGGGCGAAAGGCGATCGTGGTTTTTTCCAACGGCCCCGACAATGCCAGCTCAGTTCCCCCCGAAGACGTGGCGGAGCTGGCCCAATCCACGGGAACGATCATCTACATCATCAGCACCCGGCAGGCGCAGGAAGACCCTGTTTCCGCCGCAGCATTTGAACGCGTGAGCAAGGTTTCCGGCGGTAAAGCGTATTTCGCCAAGAACTGGCGCCAGGAAAAGGATGCCTTCGCCTCGATCAGGGAGGACCTGGTTCACCTTTATACGCTGAGCTATTATCCGCAATACAACCCCAATCGAGGTTGGCGGTCCATCAAGGTGAGTCTCGCCGGCAAGGATCTGCAGAAGTATCACATTCGGACCCGCGACGGGTATCGGCTTCTGCCCGCCACGGCAAGGCCAACGGATGATTTTTCCGGGGCCGGAACCCTCGAAGGCCCAAAATAACGCTGCATGCTTTGCCGGCAGGTCAAGCAGCCGTCATCCGCGCGCCGAAGCACCAAAGCGGATGATCGCTCATCGCTTACCTCTTCTTGCCCGGCCCAAATTGATTTTCTCGCAATCTTCAAAACCACGCATTGCATAGTTATTCAGAATTGTTGTATATTTATGCAAGCGCGGCCGCATCACTGCGAGCCGCGCTTTCGATTTGCCCGGCAAAAAGAGCCCGGCGGCGACGATGAAAAACCAGCGGCACAATGCGATTCGGGAACTCGTTGCAACGGCTCCGGTTCCGAACCAGGATGAGTTGCGGCGCAAGCTGCGGCGGCGCGGTTTTGCCGTTACCCAGGCCACGCTTTCACGCGACATTCATGAACTGCGACTATCAAAGGGACCTGGCGGCTATTCGCTGCCGAGTAACCAGGGCAATGCCGGCGCGGCGATGGAACAAGACGATGCTCCACCTACTGTGGCGCAGATGCTGGAGAGTTTTGGCATGCGCGTACGCCGGGCCATCAACCAGGTGATCGTGCGCACGGTAATGGGTGGCGCGCAGCCTGTGGCCGCCGCATTGGATTACGAGGATTGGCCGGAAGTGGCTGGAACCATTGCCGGAGATGATACGGTGCTGGTCATCTGCCAGGATCAGCGACTGGCTGTCGAGGTGGAAAGCCGTCTCAGGAAGATTCTGGAGTCATGAACGCGACGATACAGACAGCGGTTGTCGGGGTTACGGGATACGCGGGTGCAGAGCTGGCACGGCTGCTTCTGCATCACCCGCGCCTCAAGGGAACTCCGCCCGTCTTCGTGGGCCGTGTCGATGCTGCAGATGTGGAGCGCGGCGGCATTCCACTGGGTGAAATTCATCCTGAATTATGCGACAGCAAGGGTAGCGGCAACCTCAGGCTGCAGCCATTTTCATGGGAACTGCTCGCCGATCTGGATGTGCAGGTGCTTTTCCTCGCCACGCCACACGAACAGTCACGGACCTGGGTGCCCGAGGCTCTGTCGCGCGGCATGCGGGTCATCGATCTGAGCGGTGCATGGCGGCTCAATGAAGCGGCCAATCGCGCCGTGTACGACTTTGAAGATGAGGGCTCTGAAGACGCCATGAACATCCAGGCGCAGGCGGTGTATGGCATGCCGGAGTTGCACCGCGCGCAGATCGCCAATGCGCGGCTGGTCGCAAACCCCGGCTGTTATGCGACCTCTGTGATCCTTGCCGTAAAGCCTCTCGTGGCAGCGGGGCTAGTCGATGTCGGGCACGGGATCATCGCCGATTCGAAGAGCGGCGTGAGTGGAGCGGGAAAGGCTCCCACGCGCCAAAACGCACTTCATGTACGCCGCCGACAACCTTTCCGCTTACGGGGTGTTTTCGCATCGGCATACAGGGGAATTGCTGGAGCAGATCGGCATTGACGCTGACCGACATCATGTTCACACCGCATCTGCTGCCGATTCCGCGCGGAATCCTTTCCACAATTTACGTGCGGTTCAAGAAACCTCAGACGCGCGCGAGCGTCGCACCATGTGTACCGCTCTTTCTTTGCCGGCAGTCCCATGGTGCGGCTGTATGACGCGACTCTACCGCAGATTCAATATTCTGTTCGCACCAACTACGCGGACATCGGCTTTCAACTTGCCTCCGACGGCCGTCGCGCGGTGATCGTAAGTTGTCTCGATAATCTCTTGAAGGGAGCATCCTCGCAGGCTGTGCAGAATCTAAACGTGATGCTGGGCTGGGACGAGGCGGAGGGGCTGGAATGAAGTATGTCGTCAAGCTCGGTGGAGCGGGCCTTGAAACTCCGGAACTCCTCAGCGGCTGCACGCGTGCGATTGCCGACCTGGTGCGTGACGGCAACCAGGTAGCCGTTGTTCATGGCGGCGGCGTCCAGTTGACGCGCACGCTCAAAGCGCTGGGCAAGCAGAGTGAGTTCGTTGGCGGCCTGCGCGTCACCGATGCAGAGACACGGGACGTGGCGTTGATGGTGCTTGCTGGCCGCGTCAACAAGGGACTCGTCGCGGCTCTGGGCGCGCTGGGTCAGCCGGCTGTCGGCCTGTCGGGCGGGGACGGCCTGCTGTTCCGCGCGCGCAAGAAGCGAACATCGCCTGATCTTGGATTTGTTGGCGAGATCACAGCCAGCGATCCTCGCTGGCTCGACGCGATCTGGCAGTTGAACGGTGTACCGGTGATCTCTTCCATGGCCCTCGGCTTCGACGGCGAATACTACAACGTGAATGCCGATGAGATGGCCTCGGCCTGCGCGATCGCGTGTCACGCCGATGCCCTTGTCTTTCTTACCGACGTGCCCGGTGTGCGCGGATCCAACGGCGAAGTACTCCGATGGCTCTCCATCGATCAAATCGCCGAGATGGCCAAGAGCGCGATCATCTCGGGCGGCATGTTGCCTAAACTCAGCGCCTGCCGCGAAGCTCTGCTGAACGGCGTGAAGCGCGTCAGGATCCTTCCCGCCGAAGCTGCCGGTTCCCTTCCCGACCTGTGCAGCTCCCGCGTCGCTCACGGCACCGAGGTCATGGTGGCCTAGCGGCCGGCAGCCCAAATGGACCAGGAGACATTGAAGTGACGAAACTCGATCAGATCAAGGCAGCGGAAGCACGGCTGTTGCTTTCAACGTATGAGCGCAACCCCATCCTGTTTGTGGGTGGTCAGGGCGTCCATATCATGGACGAGAACGGTACGAAGTACCTCGACCTGCTCAGTGGTATCGGCGTCAACGCACTGGGTTATGGCCATCCCGCAATTGAAGAAGCCATCGCCAGCCAAAGCCGCGCTCTCATCCATACATCGAATCTGTTCTTCCATGAGGGGCAGGCGGAGCTGGCGCTTCGCCTCACGGAGCGCACGGGACTCGACCGCGTGTTCTTCGCCAATACCGGGACCGAAGCCTGGGAGGGCGCGCTTAAGCTGGCGCGCGCACATGCAGGATTGCTGCGCAGCGAAGGCAAAAACATTGGTACGAAGTTCTTGGCGCTGGAACAGAGCTTCCATGGGCGAACCTTCGGCTCAGTCGCAACAACCTACAAGGCCAAGTATCGCGAGCCATTCGCACCCGTGATGCCGGGAGTGGAGTTCGTACGGTTCAACGATGTCGCCGATCTGCGCGCGAAGTTCTCCAACGAAGTCTGCGCGATTCTAGTCGAGTCCATCCAGGGCGAGGGCGGCATTCGCCCGTTGACCCAGGAGTTCTTCGCCGAGGCCCGGGCGCTGGCAAGTTCGACCGGCGCCCTGCTGATCGCCGATGAAATCCAGGCCGGCATGGGCCGCACGGGCAAATGGTGCGCGTATCAACACTACGGCATCCTTCCCGATGTGACCACGCTGGCCAAACCGCTCGCCGGGGGTATTCCACTTGGCGCGATTCTCTGTACCGAGGAAGCCGCTCGCGCCATCCATGCCGGCATGCATGGAACGACCTTCGGCGGCGGTCCGCTGGCTTGCGCTGTGGCGATCGCCGTCATCGATACCATGGAAAAGGACGGATTGCTGGCGCATGCGACCGAGGTGGGCAACTACTTCCAAGTGCAGTTGCGCTCGCTCGCTTCGCGGCACGAGGCCATCATCGATGTTCGCGGCAAGGGCCTGATGATCGCTGCCGAACTCGATTCGGCAGAACTCGCCAAGCGGACCGTGGCCGAGATGCTCAAGCGGCACATACTTATCAACTGCACCAGTGATACGGTGCTCCGCTTCCTGCCGCCCTACATTCTGGAACGCGCTCATGTGGACACCGCCATTGCGGCGCTGGACGAAATCTTTACTGAACACGCGGTCCAAACCACCGCACAGGCCGCAGGAGGACATAACCGTGGCTAGCAAAACGATAATTGAGCAAGTTTCCGTTCCGGTGCACAAAGACCCCGATGTGCTCGCCGCCGCGGCCCGGCTTGCAGGCGAGGACATGTGTTCCATCGCTGATCTTTCCAGCGCCGAAGTGCGCGCCATTCTCAAGCTTGGCCACGATGTGAAGCGCAATCCGCGCGAATATCGCCATGCCCTCGACGCCAGGCAGATGGTGTTGATGTTTGAGAAGGCCAGCCTGCGCACACGCTTGAGTTTTGAAGCCGGATTCAGCACCCTGGGCGGCAACGCCATCTTCGTCGACCAGACCAGCTCGCCGCTGGGTGAACGCGAGTCCATCGCCGACGTGGCGCGCAATGTGGAGCGCTGGGTCGACGCCATCGTTCTGCGCACTTACGCGCACGACACCATCACCGAGATGGCCGCAAACTCGCGCGTCCCCGTGATCAACGCACTCTCTGACTTCGAGCATCCCTGCCAGGCCCTGGCTGATTTTATGACTCTCGAAGAACACTTCGGCAACGTCGCCGGCCTCAACTTCACCTATGTCGGCGACGGCAACAACGTCTGCCACTCGCTCATGCTCACCGGCGCGCAACTCGGCGCCAATGTCACTGTCGCCACACCGCGCGGTTACTCGCCCGATATCGAAATCGTCACCAAGGCTCGCGAGATCGCCGAAGCCAATGGCTGCGAGGTCCGTCTGCTTCAGGACCCGCAACTCGCCGCTGAAGGCGCCGACGCCATCTACACCGATGTCTGCGTCAGCATGGGCATGGAGCATGAGTCCAGCAAGCGGGCGCCGATCTTCCGGCCATTCCAGGTGAATGAGGCGCTGATGCAGAAGGCCTCTCCCAACGCGGTCTTTATGCATTGCCTGCCGGCGCGCCGCAATGCCGAAGTGACTGACGCGGTTCTCGACAGCCCGCAGTCGATCGTCTTCGACCAGGCCGAGAATCGGATGCACGCGCAGAAGGCGCTGCTATTGCTGCTGTTGGGCGGCTTGGCGAACGCGGCAAGCTTTCAGTGAACGGGGTTCCGAGCCAGTGTCGGTGGGCCAGACCATATTGAGAAGAGAAGGTCATGGCAGACCCATCCGTGCTGAGATGTTGCTCCAACATTTAGCAGCCATTCGGCCCCCAACTAGAAGCGGTAAGCTCTGTGAGGTTTTGTAAGCATGTCTGTAATCCTTGAATCCCTGCCCGTCGGCGAAAAAGTCGGCATTGCCTTCTCCGGCGGCCTCGACACCTCCGCCGCCCTTCACTGGATGAAGCAAAAGGGCGCCATTCCGTACGCCTACACGGCCAACCTTGGCCAACCTGACGAAGCCGACTACGACGAAATTCCGCGCAAGGCTCTCGAATACGGCGCCGAAAAGGCCCGCCTCATTGACTGTCGCGGCCCGCTCGTTCGCGAAGGCATCGCGGCGCTGCAGGCTGGCGCCTTCCATATCAGCACAGCAGGTGTCACCTACTTCAACACCACTCCGATCGGACGCGCTGTCACAGGCACCATGCTCGTCGCCGCCATGCAGGAGGACGACGTGCACATCTGGGGCGACGGCTCCACCTTCAAAGGCAATGACATCGAGCGCTTCTATCGCTACGGTTTGCTCGTCAATCCCGGCCTCAAGATCTACAAGCCCTGGCTCGATACCGCATTCATTGATGAGCTCGGCGGCCGCGCCGAGATGTCCGCATTCATGCAACACTCCGGCTTCGCCTACAAGATGTCCGCGGAGAAAGCCTACTCCACCGACTCCAACTTGCTTGGCGCAACTCATGAAGCCAAAGACCTGGAGCAACTTTCCTCTTCCGTAAAGATCGTCGTTCCGATCATGGGCAAAGCCTTCTGGCGCGACGATGTCGAGATTCGGCGCGAACAGGTCGCAGTCCGCTTTGAAGAGGGCTTCCCCGTTGCCCTCAACGGCCGCCAGTTCGACGACCCCGTCGAACTTCTTCTCGAAGCCAATCGCATCGGTGGCCGCCACGGACTCGGCATGTCCGACCAGATCGAGAACCGGATCATCGAGGCCAAGAGCCGCGGCATCTACGAGGCGCCCGGCCTCGCCTTGCTCTTTATCGCCTACGAGCGGCTCATCACCGGCATTCACAACGAAGACACCATCGAGCAATACCGCGACAACGGCCGGAAGCTTGGCCGCCTGCTCTATCAAGGCCGCTGGTTTGACTCCCAGGCCATCATGCTCCGCGAATCCGCCCAGCGTTGGGTCGCCAAACCCGTTACCGGTGAAGTCACCCTCGAGCTGCGCCGCGGTAACGACTACTCGATCCTCAACACCGAGTCGCCTAACCTGACCTTCCATCCCGAGCGCCTGAGCATGGAGAAGACCGAATCGACCTTCTCCCCGCGCGACCGCATCGGCCAACTTACCATGCGCAATCTCGACATCACTGACACCCGAGAAAAGCTCCTTACCTACGCCGCAACGGGTCTCATCGCCCTCAGCCAAGGCGGCGAAATGCCCCAGCTGCAAAGCGCGAAGGAGAAGGGGTAACGTCGGAGCCAGAATCCTGCAATGCAATTGAAGGTTGAGGAACCAGAAGCATTTCAATGTCAAACGAAAATCAGTCTCTGAAGATGTGGTCCGGCCGCTTTCGCGAGCCACTCGACCCCGAATTTGAAAGGTGGCAGCGCTCGATCGTCTTTGACTGGCGGCTCCTCGAACAGGAGGTAGCCGCCAGCAAGGCGCACGCGTCTGCACTCTGCGCAGCTGGCATTCTCTCGGCGAGTGAGACAACGGAGCTGCGCGAGGCCCTTGATCGCATCGCTACAGACCACGCGACTGACGAGGGCAAAGCAGCAGTGCGCGATCACGCCGTGGCCGAAGACATCCATCACTTCGTCGAATTATCGCTCGTCAAGCAGGTAGGTTCGCTCGGACTGAAGCTGCACACCGGCCGCAGCCGCAACGAGCAGATCGCCACCGATCTTCGTCTCTATGTGCGTCAGCAGATTGAGTCCGTCATTGAACGGTTGGGGGCATGGGCGAGTGCTCTCGTGGCGCAGGCGCGAGCAGCAGACGAAGCCGTCATGCCCAGCTACACGCATCTGCAGCGCGCCGAACCTGTGCTCGTCGCGCATTGGCTCCTGGCCTACGTGGAGATGCTGTTACGCGATGCTACGCGACTCGAGGACTGCGCGGCACGGCTGAATTACTGCCCACTCGGGTCAGGAGCTGTGGCCGGAGCAACGCTTGCGCTCGATCGAACCATCGCCGCGCGCGAGTTGGGTTTCACTGCTCCAACCTCCAACTCCATAGACGCCACCAGCGATCGCGACTTCATCCTTGAATACCTGCAGGCTCTCACATTTGTCGGGTTGCACGTTAGCCGGTTTGCCGAGGAAATCACCCTCTTCGCAACTGCCGAGTTCGGATTTGTCACTTTGCCCGAAGCTTTTTCAACCGGCTCCAGCGCCATGCCGCAGAAGAAAAATCCCGATCTCACCGAACTCATGCGCGCCAAGGTCGGCCGCATTCACGGCGCTGCGGAGGCAGTAACGCTGCAGCTCAAAGGCCTTCCCCTGGCCTACAATAAGGACATGCAGGAGACTCAGGAGCCGGCATTTTCAGTTGAGTTCGTTGCGCCCATGCTGGCACTTCTGGCGCGCTTCACGACCGCACTCAAGTTCAATCGGGAACGCATGAAGGTTGCAGCCGATTCAGGCTACCTCAATTCCATGGCGGCTGCGACATATCTCGTACACAAAGGTGTTCCCTTCCGCACGGCCCATGAGAAGATCGGCAATGCGGTGCGTTTTGCCCTTGAAAAAGGTGTGGAGTTAGGCGACCTTTCCCTTGAGGAACTACGCCAGTTCGGCGAGGAGTTCGCCAGCGACTTTTATCCGGCAGTCTCGCTCACAGCGACCCTCGATTGCCATGATGTGATCGGTGGAACCGCACGGCAGCGCGTGCGCGAGGGGCTCGCCGCAGCATCGGAACGAATCGCGGCCCTCGTCGCATCCGCAGCGCCGAGCCTGTCATCCACCGGGGAGGCCGTTCATGCAGGTGCGTAAAGCACGCCTCCAGGATGCCTCCAATGTGTACGACCTGGTGAACTCGCTTTCGGGCGACGGCACCCTGCTAAAGCGTCCCTTCGCTGAGATCTGCGAAAACATTCGCGATTTCACGGTGGCGGAGTCGGACGGCGGCATCTTTCTCGGCTGCGGCGCGCTCCATCTCTACGGGCCGCATCTCTCCGAGGTTCGCTCGATCGTCGTGAAGCCGGAAGCGAAGGGCCAGGGCGCGGGCGGCCGGATTCTCGGCGCACTCATCGATGAGGCAGAAGAGCACGGAATTCATTCCGTCTGCCTGTTCACGCGCATCCCCGACTTCTTCTTCAAATACGGCTTCCGTACCGTGGAAGACAAGGCCGATCTGCCCGACAAGATCTTCAAGGATTGCCAGACTTGTCCGCGGCTGCATCGCTGCGATGAGGTCGCGATGGTGCGCGGGCGCATTCCACGCATGTCGATTCTCGGCCCTCGCGTGGAAGCACAGCAACTGGTGCGGCTCTCCGGCTGAGTAACTCCGCGCTCATTGCGCACGCCTTACGCTTACCGGTTTTTGTTCGCACCGCATCTTCCTGGAGAGGCGGGCACTGGCTCTGCCGAACCTTCCTGAACTTCGCTAACCTGGTTTGGAAAGAATGGCCGCGGCGACCGCCGCCTGTCCGTAGCTGAGTCCGCCGTCACCAGGGCTTACCTTTGCATGTTGTAACACCGCAAATCCATTCGCCTCGAGACGGTTACGAAGCAATCGCCCGAGGCGCCGGTTATGCATGACGCCTCCGCTCAAGGCTACGATGTTGATTCCGGTCTCGGTCCGCGCAGCGGACGCAGCTGCTGCGTAGACGTTCGCAATCCCGGCATGAAACCTGGCAGAGATGCGTGCTTCCCTCACCCCCGCCCGTACATCGCGCAATAACTCGGTCCACATCGGCTGAACGCAAATGCGCGCAGCGTCGAGATTCTCACACCGCCCAGCGGTCAAGGTAACCTCGTAACCCTCGATGTTATCCGGCTCATCGATGGCAACCCCTTCCAGTTCGATCGCTGCCTGCGCTTCGTAGTCAACTGTGCGACGGCCCAGGACGATCGCTGCTACCGCATCGAACAGACGGCCCAGGCTTGATGTCAACGGCGAGTGGATGCCTCGTTCGGCCATGTGCAACAGCAGGCGCGCGTCTGTCTCATCTGCTCCCAGCAGCTCCAGCATATCCGCAGACAAAACATCGATGCCGGCCGTGTACAAATGCGCCAGCGCCATGCGCCACGGCTCGCGGACAGCCGCGTCCCCACCGGGCATGGGCACATAATCGAGATGCGCAAACCGCTGAAAGCCGTCAAGCCGCGTGATCAGAACCTCTCCGCCCCAGATACGCCGGTCGATGCCATAGCCTGTGCCATCGAGAGCGAGGCCAATGACAGGCTCGACGAGCCCGTGTTCTGCCATGCATGCGGCGATGTGAGCGTGATGATGCTGTACCGCGATCAGCGGCAATCCGCGCTCGCGGGCCCAATCGATCCCCCATGTTGTGGACAGGTAGCCGGGGTGCATGTCATGGATGACACTCTGCGGCTCAATCTCGAAGGTATTCATGAGGTGTTCAAGCGATTTCTGAAAGAAATCGAGACCGGAAAGGCTCTCCAGATCGCCGAGGTGCTGGCTCTGGTAGACATAACGGCCGCGAGACAGGGCGAAGACGCTCTTCAGGTGGCCGCCTACTGCGAGCAACGGCGGGGAGTCCAACGGCAACTCCACGGCGAGAGGAACGAATCCCCGCGCTCTCCTCACCAGTTGCGGTACACCATCCACCAGGGCTGCCACCGAGTCGTCGCAGCGTTGCAGGATCTCCCGATTGTGATGCAGGAAGGCATCCGCGATAGTTTCGAGGCGCGCCTGCGGCCTCGGCATTGTCGATGGCAATCGGCTCTTCGCTCAGGTTGGCGCTGGTCATCACCAATGCGCGGACGCGCTCGTCGGCAAACAGCAGGTGATGCAATGGCGCATAGGGCAGAAAGATGCCGAGCCAGGGGATGCCAGGCGCCACCGCCTGGCCAATTCCATTTTCGTCGCGGGCCCGCGCCAGCAAGATAGGGCGAGCCGAAGTCTGCAGAAGAGCCTCTTCCTGTTCGCTCAACTCGCAGATGGACCGCGCTGCGGCCACATCCCGAACCATGATGGCGAGCGGCTTGCCGTAGCGATGCTTCCGTTCCCGTAGTCGTCGAACCGCGCGGTCATCGGTTGCATCGACGCTGAGATGAAACCCGCCGATGCCCTTGATGGCCATGATTTGTCCATCCATGAGGCGATCGACACACTGCGTGATGGGATCCTCCCCGCTGATCTCGACGCCGTGCGAATCCGTCATCCAGACACGTGGACCGCAGTCCCAGCATGCATTGGGTTGAGCATGAAAGCGGCGGTCGAGTGGATCGTCATATTCGGCCTGGCAGTTGGCGCACATGGGAAATGATGCCATCGAGGTCTGCGGCCGGTCATACGGAATTCTGCGCGTGATCGTAAAGCGCGGCCCGCAATTGGTGCAGTTGAGAAACGGATACCGATAGCGCCGGTCGGCGGGATCAAGCAGTTCGCGCAGACAGTCGCTGCATGTAGCGGCATCCGCAGGAATGCCCGTGCTGACCTTGCCGAGCACTTGACTCGTGATAATGCGGAAGCCTGTGTCCCCGGTGGCTGCCGATTCGTGCATCTCGATTGAATCGATACGCGCCATGGGTGGAGCATCGCTGCGCAGGCGCACTAGAAACTCGTCGACTTGCTCCGTCGGCCCCTCAATTTCAATGGTCACCCCGTCGGTGTCATTTCCGATGAAACCCGCCAACTGCTTCTCCAGCGCCAGGCGGTAAACAAAGGGGCGAAATCCGACTCCCTGCACAACACCGCGAACCGCCACGGCCAGTCGTTTGTGCGCTGTGGCATGAATCGTCGTTCAAGGCTTCCTCATGTGCTGTTCAGCATAGCGCACGCCGCGCGACATAGGCGAAAACCCCTCGCTTTTCTTGCATCCTGGCGATCCTCCCGGGGCGCCGCAGCAGAAGATTCAAGCAACCAAAAACTCCAAACTGTCATTTATCTGAATGTGCAGTGAGGTCGGGTCAGCGGTTTACCTGAGCGCTCCTGTCCTGTAACGGGTGGATCAACCCCCGTAAGTCCGAAGTCCCCCGGAGTTCTAACACAAGGAAGGTGAGCAAATGAAGAAACAATTGGTGGTTCTGAGTGCGGTGCTTGGTCTGACAACGATAGGATGGGCAGACAGCCCCCGCGAGAATGCAAGCGACCAGTTGGAGAAAGCGGCCGGTGTTCTGCACGAGGTGATGGCGGCTCCCGACAAGGGAATTCCCGATGAGGTGCTGGAACATGCGAAGTGCATCGCCGTCGTTCCCCACATGATCAAGGGCGGATTTATCTTCGGCGCTCAAGGCGGCCGCGGCGTAGCGACTTGCCGCACTCAAACCGGATGGAGCGCACCTTCCTTCTTTGCGATTACGGGCGGTAGCTGGGGCCTCCAGATTGGCGTCGAAGGCGTTGACCTGGTGATGGTCTTCCAGAACGACAAAGGCATGGATCGCCTCCTGAACAGCAAGTTCCAGATCGGCGGAGACGCCTCCGCTGCGGCGGGCCCCGTAGGCCGTCATGCTTCCGCTGACACGGATTGGAAGATGAATGCGGAAATCCTGACTTACTCGCGCGCCAAGGGCGTGTTCGCAGGCTTGACCCTCAATGGCAATGATGTGCGTACCGACAACGATGAGATGAAGGCAGTGTACGGCCCTGACGTGACTGCACGCGCCGTGCTCACCGGCAAGGTGCCCCCGCCGGCTGAGGCTCATGCGTTCCTCGCTGCCGTGCGCGGAGCCAAGATGCAGGCTACCGCGTCGCGCTAACCACACACCCGGTACAGAACCTAAATAGATTCAAGCCCTTAAACTTGCCCCAGCCAACGTGACACGCTCATGGATCCGGCTGGGGCAAGCTATTTTGCACTTGCGGTCTTCGCCAATGACACTACGGCTGTTGTGAGCGCCGCTGCCAGCCTGATCGTCACGCGCTGGTTGATACACTTCATCGGGGGCGCATGATCCTTAGAACCTCTTTGTACAGACACCTCCTTGCTGCGCTGCTTCTGTCCTGCCTTTTCACCGCTTCTGGCTTTCCGGCCGGACTGAGGGCCGAGGACGCAGGTGCGGCTCTCATTCAGCGAATCGACGCCGCGGTCCGCGCACGCGATGACGCTGTTCTGGCCTACACCGCCACAGAGCACTATGCCGTCTTCAAAAACCTCGATGAGCAGCATGCCGCCGCCGATATGGTGGTAAAAACCACGTACCAAAGGAACGTGGGCAAGACCTATGTAATCGTCTCCGAAAGCGGTTCGGAGTTGCTGCGCAAGGTCCTCGAAACCGTGCTCGACAATGAGGAGCACATGACGCAGCCCGCAAACCGCGCCACGGCCGTGATTACATCGGCCAACTATGAAATGACGATCAAAGGCAGCGACTCCGTGAACGGCCGGGATTGTGTGGCCGTGATCCTTAAACCGAGACGTATTTCGCCATTTCTCTTCAATGGCACTGTCTGGGTCGATGCGCAGGATGGATCGATCGTTCAGTTGGCGGGAGTCACAGCCAAGGCACCGTCCGTCTTCACCGGTCCCTCGCAGGTTTTCCGCCAGTACACAACCCTTGATGGAGTGCCCATGGCCACGCACGCCAGGGCGGTCTCCCGGAGCTGGGTGCTGGGCAAGATCACCGTCAAGATTGACTACACCGGCTACGAAATCACGAAGCGTGGCATGCCATAGCGGCTTACAGCTTTCCTGCTCGATCGCACCTCGCCCAAGGCCGCATGGAAAACCCGCCGCCGCTGCCCGCTCAGCTGCAGCCTTCCCTGCTCTATACTTTCATCGTGACTATCCTTCCGGGCGACTGGAGTCTCGACGCCGCGCTGGGCTCGTGCCTGCTTCTCGGGCTGCGCCATGGCTTCGACTACGACCACCTCGCCGCTATCTCCGATATCACCGCCGTGCAACGCAACTGGAAGAGCGGTCTTCGATTGGGGATGACCTATGCTCTGGGTCACGCCTGCATGGTAGTGGCGCTCGGCGTCGCGGTTCTCCAGCTTCACATGGGTCTGCCCAGGGGGCTGGATCATTGGACAGAGCGCCTGATCGGGCTCACCCTGATTGTGCTGGGTCTCGGGGTCGTCGCGGGCATTCTGCGCAAAGATGCGCATGGCCACACCCACAGCCGGATCGAGAGCCGCCTGGCTATCGCCATCAACGGAGTTCTCTGGGTGGCTTGGCGCGTACGCCGGGTCTGGAAGCGCGACGCGGCGCGTCCGCAGCGCTTCCAGTGGATGTACAACGGAAAATCCGTTTTCCTGATCGGGCTTCTGCACGGCATCGGGGCAGAGACGCCCAGCCAGTTAGCCCTGTTTTTCCTGACTGCCAACCTGGGAGGAACCTCGCGTGGAATGATGGGGCTGGCCGCGTTCGCCATCGGGCTGGTGGCGATGAATGCCCTGATGACAGCCTCCATGGGTGGAGCGTTCAAGGCCGGCGGATACCATCCCCGGTTCTACCACGTGATCGCATGGACTGGCGCAGCCTATAGCTGTATTATTGGCCTGATTTTCCTTTTGGGCATCTCCGATCGGCTGCCGCCCCTCGGCTGAATACTTTATCTCCTTCCCCACCCTGCCATTTCGCCTCAGAGCAAAGCGACCATGCCTATAACTCATTCTGCGCCTGAGCTTACAGGAATCGGTATCACGAGGTGGGACCCTTTTCAGGGAGTGGTGACATTCGTCACCGTAAACCCTTGCCAACCCTACTACAACAAGGCTAGATCCGTAGAGCGGAGCCAGGACACAACTAGCCGATCCGTCTCGAGGGTCAGCAACTTCGGGAGGAAACGTGCCAGCATTCACACCCCCGCCGCTGCCCAGCGACGACAAACGTTGGAAGATCGTGAACGGCACCATGCGCAAGAATGGCTTTGCCCGCCACGCCTTGATTGAGACCCTCCACACCGTCCAGTCTTCCTTCGGATTCCTGGATGATGACGCCATCCGCTTCGTCGCCCGTTCGCTGCGCGTTCCGCTCAGCCAGGCCTATGGGGTGGTGACGTTTTATCACTACTTCAGCCTCAAACCGCCGGGCAAGCACACCATGACCATCTGCACCGGCACTGCCTGCTACATCAAGGGCACCGACAAGCTGGTGGCATCGGCCGAGAAGCGACTGGGCATCCCTCAGGGACAAACGACAAAAGACGGAAACATCAGCCTGATGACAGCTCGCTGCGTGGGCGCCTGCGGACGTGCGCCGGTGGTGCTGACGGACGGAGAACTGCAGGGCCTGATGACCGGCGAGCAAATGCTCGAACAGCTGGAAAGGTGGGCGGTGGAATGAACATCGAAGAGCTTGAACAGATAGCCGAATCCGTTCGCCTGGAAAATGCAAAGTTCGATTACGAAATCAACGTGTGCATGGGCACGGGTTGCCTCAGCCAGCATTCCGACAAGCTGAAGGAAGCACTCGCCAAATCCATCGAAGGCTCAGGTAAGAGAGCTTTCGTGCGTCGTACCGGTTGTATGGGCCTGTGTGCCGCCGGCCCTCTCGTACTCATCGAGCCCGAGGAAACCCTCTATCGGCACGTCAACGCCGGCCATGCCGATGCGGTGGTGGCGAGCCTTGGCGCAGCACCTGTGGCGGAACTGCAGTGCGACCTGCGCGAGCACTTTGATCAGCAGGTGCACGTGGTTCTCGAAAACTCGGGCCGCATCGATCCGGAAAAGATCGACGACTACATTGCTCGCGACGGCTACAAGGCGCTGGTGAAGGCCCTTACGGAAATGGAGCCCAGAGACGTGATCAAGGAGATCACGGAGAGCGGGCTGAGAGGGCGAGGCGGTGGTGGCTATCCCACCGGCCTGAAGTGGGGAACAGTGGCCAAGGCCGGCGGCGATCTGAAATACGTGATCTGCAACGGCGACGAGGGCGACCCCGGGGCGTTCATGGATCGCAGCGTCCTCGAGAGCGATCCGCAGCGCGTAATCGAAGGCATGGCCATTGCGGCCTACGCTGTCGGGGCAAGCAAGGGATATATCTACGTACGCGCCGAATATCCCCTGGCTGTGAGCCGCTTGACCACCTGCCTGCGCGACGCGCGGCGCCGCGGCCTGCTGGGCAACAACATCTGCAATACACCATTCAGCTTTGACGTGGAGATTCGCCTTGGCGCCGGCGCCTTTGTCTGCGGCGAGGAGACTGCCCTGATCGCTTCGATCGAAGGCAAGCGCGGAACCCCCAAGCCGCGCCCACCCTACCCGGCCGTGAGCGGGCTGTGGAGCAGGCCGACCCTGATCAACAACGTCGAAACCTTCGCCAACATTGCGCCCATTATCCGCAAGGGCGGCCAGTGGTTTGCGAGCATGGGATCGGAGCGCAGCAAGGGCACCAAGGTCTTCGCGCTCACCGGCAAGATCACTAATACCGGCCTGGTCGAAGTGCCCATGGGCATCAGCCTGCGCCAGATCATCGAAGGCATCGGTGGCGGCGTACCCGACGGTCACACATTCAAGGCGGTGCAGACGGGCGGACCATCCGGTGGATGCATTCCCGCGGAGATGCTCGACATCGGCATCAGTTATGACGCGCTGATCAGCGTCGGTTCGATGATGGGTTCCGGCGGCATGATCGTGATGGACGATACGTCCTGTATGGTCAACGTGGCGCGTTTCTTCGTTGAGTTCTGCATGACCGAATCCTGCGGCAAGTGCATTCCCTGCCGCGCCGGCACCGCGCAGATGTATACCCTGCTTACCCGCATCTGCACCGGCACCGGAACCATGGACGACCTGGAGTTGCTGGTCGACCTGTGCGGCACGATCAAGGAAACCAGTCTCTGCGGTCTGGGCATGACCGCGCCCAATCCCGTACTGAGCACGCTGCGCTATTTCAAGAACGAATACATGGAACACATCCTGCATAAACGCTGCCCGGCGGGCGTATGCAACATGGAAGCTCCCGTAGCCGGCGAGACCCAAGTGGAGGTGTTGGCATGAGCCCCGCAGCAGTTGATGTCAAAACGCTATTCATTGACGGCAAGAACGTCAGCGCTCGCGCCGGCCAGACCATCCTCGAAGTCGCCACGGAAAACGGAGTCGAGATCCCCACGCTGTGCCATCTCGATGGCCTGAGCGATGTGGGCGCCTGCCGCCTCTGCGTGGTCGAGATCAAAGGCAACAACAAGCTCCTCCCTGCCTGCGTAACCTCGGTCTTTGAAGGCATGGAAGTCACCACCCAGTCTGATCGGCTCAAGAAGCACCGCCGCACCATCCTTGAACTGCTCTTCGCCGAGCGCAACCACATCTGCTCGGTCTGCGTCGCCAACGGTCATTGCGAACTGCAGACGCTGGCGCAGGATCAGGGCCTGACGCATGTGCGCCTGCCCTATCGCAACCCGGAACTGCCGGTCGACGCATCGCACGAGCGGTTCACCATCGATCACAACCGCTGCATCATGTGCACCCGCTGCGTTCGCGTCTGTGCAGAGATTGAGGGCGCGCACGTGTGGGACGTGATGGGCCGCGGCATCGACTCCATGATCATCAGCGATCTGCATGAGGAGTGGGGAAAATCCAGTTGTACGCGCTGCGGCAAGTGCGTGCAGGTCTGCCCCACCGGAGCCCTGTTCGACAAGAGCAAGGTCGGCTCCGACCATCCCAAGTATCCCGACTTTCTGCCTTACCTGAACCTGATGAGGGAAGCGCAATGAGCAAAGTGAAACTGGCAACGGTGTGGCTGGACGGATGTTCCGGCTGCCACATGTCTTTCCTCGATATGGACGAGCGGCTCATCGAGTTGGCCGAGTACGTCGATCTGGTCTACAGCCCGATCGTCGACACCAAGGAATATCCGGATGAGGTCGACATCGCGCTGGTCGAAGGCGCGGTGGCTTCGGTCGACGACGAGAAGAAGATCCGCAAGATACGCGCGCATTCCAAGATGCTGGTGGCGATGGGCGATTGTGCCGTGGCCGGAAACGTGCCGTCGATGCGCAATCCCATCGGGCCGCAGGCGATCCTCGATCGGGCCTACATCGAAAATGCGACCATACAGCAGCAGATTCCCTGCGTCGTGGTGCCCAAATTGCTAAAGACCGTGCGCCCCATCCACGAGTTTGTGAAGGTGGACGTATTCCTCCCCGGGTGCCCGCCGTCGGCCGATACATTCCACGCGACGCTAACCGCGCTGCTTACCGGCGAGCCGCTGGATATTCCGGCGCTCACCCGTTTTGGAGCCTGAGAGGTTCGGAGCCTGAGATGACCCAGACCATTACCATCGATCCCGTCACCCGCCTGGAAGGCCATGGAAAGATCACGATCCAGCTCAACGGCCAGGGCGAGGTGGAAGACGCACACTTCCATGTAACCCAGGTACGAGGCTTTGAAAAGTTCTCCGAAGGCCGCCCCTTCTATGAGATGCCAAGTCTCATGGCGCGCATCTGCGGCATCTGCCCCGTCTCGCATCTCATCGCCTCCGCCAAGGCCTGCGAAGCCATCATGTCGGTGCGCATTCCGCACACGGCAGCGCAGTTGCGCCGCATGCTCAACCTTGCCCAGATGGTCCAGTCGCATGCCCTGAGCTTCTTTTACCTGTCTTCTCCCGACCTTCTCCTGGGAATGGATTCCGATCCCAGGATGCGCCATATCTTCGGCGTGGTCGCGGCCAAACCTGACCTCGGCCGCGCCGGAGTGGCGCTGCGACGCTTCGGTCAGCACATCATCGAACTGCTCGGCAACAAGCGCATCCATCCGGGATGGGTGGTGCCCGGCGGCGTCACCGAGCCGTTGGCGCCGGCCAAGCGCGACGAGATTCTCGCCATGCTGCCCGAGGCCTATGCAGGCATCAAGCTGGCACTCGCGGCCTACAAGCAGATCGCCGACAGCTTCCGCCCGGAGATCGAAGTCTTCGCCAACTTCCCGTCGCTCTACATGGGCCTGGTAAACGAGGACGAGTCCGTTGAGTTCACCGACGGCGCATTGCGCCTGATCGACGCGACCGGCAACATCGTCGAAGACGGCATCACCGCCGGGCGATTCTCCGAGGTAATCGGCGAAGCGGTCGAGCCCTACAGCTATACCAAGTTCGCCTATTACAAGCCGCTTGGCTACCCCGAAGGCAGCTACCGTGTCGGCCCACTGGCGCGGCTCAATATCGCCAAATCGATGGGAACACCGCTGGCAGATACTGAACTGGCGGAGTTCAAACAGCTGGCAGACGGTCCGGTGCAGGGTTCGTTCTACTACCATCATGCGCGCCTGATCGACATCCTCTATGGCATCGAAAAGATCGAGCAGATCCTCACCGATCCGCTGATCCTCGACAAGCATGTGCGCGCGGTTGCAGGCGTGAACCGCCTCGAAGGCGCAGGCCAGGCCGAAGCTCCGCGCGGCACCCTCCACCACCACTACAAGGTGGACGAGAACGGCCTCATCACCTGGGCCAACCTCGTTATCGCTACCGGCCAGAACAACAACGCCATGAACAAAGGCGTTCTGCAGGCCGCAAAGCACTACGTGAAAGACGGCAAGTTCACCGAAGGCATACTCAACCGCGTTGAAGCTGTCGTTCGCACCTTCGATCCCTGCCTGAGCTGCTCCACCCATGCGTTCGGACAGATGCCGCTCGTGCTTTCCCTTCTCTCCCCGGACGGCGAAGTTGTGGACCAGGTGGTGCGCTGATTACGATAGGGTCATGAAATCCACGGCGGCCCGATGTCTCATCCTCTCCTGCGGCAACACGCTGCGCGGAGATGACGGCGTCGGGCCGTGGCTGTCTGCCTGGGCCGAAGAGCGCTTCGACCGCGAATCCTCGGTGCGCGTACTGGACCGCCAGCAGTGGACGCCCGACCTTGCCGAAGACGTTGCGCGCGGCAGAGTCTGTTCTGTTCATCGACTGCTCTGTAGAATCCTCTGCCGGCGAAGTACGCATCATGGCCATCGAACCGGCCGCAGCCGGACCAGGCCTGGCAAGCCATCACGTCGGGGCGGCCGAACTCCTCGCCCTCGGCCAGGAGCTTTACGACGCGCTCCCACGCAGTGCCTGGCTCCTCACCGTCGGCGCGGAATCGACGGAACTGGGCGAATCCTTCAGCAAAAAGGTGATCGATGCGTTGCCCGAAGCCTGCCGGCTGATCGAAACGACGGTCCGCGAACTCCTCGCCAATCCCAGCGGTCCGCCGATCGTTCAGCGCGCGTAACCGGCAAGTTTGAACGAATAGGCGTAATCCCCGTCGAGATGCTCGGGCAGCGCAATGCGCAAACCACCGCCGTCCGGCGTCGATGTGAGTTGCCTGGAATTTCCCAAAGCCGTCACCATCCCCGAAGACGACTTCGCGCCGAGATCCGCGATGGTCAGCGTCCTTCCCTTGGGCTTTCCCAACACCGTTACGTAGAGATCATCATTCTTCTTCGTGAAGCGCAGATCGTCTCCCTCCGCACTCTTCCCCACTGCCTGCGTCCAGGGTGTCGTATCGTAGATCGCCTCGCCATTCTGCTTGAGCCATGCACCGAGTGCTTTGCAGTCGCTCCATCTGCACCGGCGGAATGGTGCCATCCGCCTCCGGACCCACGTCGAGCAGCAGGTTGCCGTTCTTGCTTACGATATCGACCAGAAGCGCAATCAATTCCGCGGGAGCGATGGTCTCCGCCTCCCCTTCGGCCCGGTTATAGCCAAATGAACGGCCCAGTCCGCGGCACTCTTCCCACTTCTTTTCGCTGATCTTGTCCAGCTTTTCGTACTCGGGCGATTTGAAATCAGCGTGCTTGATGCCAAACCGGTCGTCGATCACGCCATCCGGGATGGCGTTGTAGTAGTCCGCCTCCACCTGCATCGGCTTGCCCGTCTTCGGCCAGTCGATATCGTTCCATAACACCGCGGGATGGTAGCGGTCGATCAGCTCGTGGATCTGGCTGAACGCGTAATCTCCGTAAGCCTGGCTCTCCGGCTTCACCGTCTCGTAATCGCTCTTGGTCTCGATCGGCCCAGTGTTAAAGGTCCAGTCGTACCCGCCGGAATAGTAGAGGCCCATCTTCATTCCCTGCTTTTGGACCGCCGTGGTCAGGTCCCCGACGATATCGCGCTCCGCGTGCTGCTCGTTCTTGGGCAGCGTGGGGCTGGGGTTGGGGGTCGTGCTCGGCCACAGCGTAAAACCCTCATGATGCTTGCTGGTCAGCACTACGTAGCGCGCGCCCGCCATGCGGAAGACCTCCGCCATCTGGTCGGGATTCCACTTCTTCGATTCCTTGTTGAAAGTGGCGGCGAAATCGTAGTAGCTCGCGTTGGCGCCGAAGTGCTCCCGCTGGTACGCCTGGGTTGGCGACCCCGGAACCCGCATGACATTGAGATACCACTCGGCGTACGGGTTGTACTTGATGTAATCCTGAGACGTAAAGTCGTGGTTGGGATGCGACAACGGAGCCCAGCCGGGAACCGAATACAGTCCCCAGTGGATGAAGATGCCCAGCTTCGCTCCCGCATACCATTGCGGCAACGGGTGACGATCAAGCGACTCGATGGTTGGCTCGTAATGCGACGGAGCCTGCGCGCCACAAAGGCCGCTGACCAAAACAGAAACCCCTAGCAATCCGCGAATAAGACTTTTGCTTCGAATCATCTCCACTGCCTCCGCGACTCACACCGCATGATAGCGATACAGGCTCGATCTGCCAAACCGCGGAGGGGGAGCACCGGGCTGCTCCGGACTCAGGCCGGATCATCCGTGCGTGGGCACACTAGGGGCTGAGCTGCCCATCAAAGGTCGTGCAACTGCCGACGGTGCCGCCCACAAGGCCGCGCTTGAACCATTCCTCTCGCTCGGCACTCGAACCATGCGTCCAATTTTCAGGACTGACGGCACGGCCTGCCATGCGCTGCAGGTGATCGTCGCCAACCGCGGCTGCCGTCTTCAGGGCGCCGGCAATATCCGCCTGGTGGACAATGTGGCGCTGCTCGGTGCTGTGCGCCCACACACCGGCAAAACAATCCGCCTGCAGTTCCAGATCGACCGAGAGCGGATTACGCTCCCCTGGATCCTGCTGCGCCAGTCGGCGCATGCGGGTCTCGATGCCGAGCAGCTTCTGCACATGGTGCCCCAGTTCGTGGGCCACGACATAGGCCTGCGCAAAATCGCCCGTATCGCCGCCAAAGCGCTTCAAGTCGTTCCAGAAGCTTAGATCCATGTAGACCTTCTCATCCTCGGGGCAATAGAAGGGCCCGGTCGAGGCCTGCGCCGTGCCGCATCCCGAGTACGTCGCGTTGCGATAGAGCACCAGCCTGGCGTGACGATAGGTGCGTCCGTGCGCGGCGAAGATCTGCGTCCATGTGCGCTGCACGTCGTCGAGCACGAAACTCACCAGGTGCGCATCCCGGTCTTCATTCGGCCCGCGGGAACTCTGCGGCCCGGGAGCCGGGTTGGCCGCGCGCATACTGCTTTCACCGCCGCCGGAGAGCACATTTCCCAGAAAGTTGTGCCCCGTGATCAGGCTGATCACCAGCAAAACCAGGAAGCCGATGATCCCCAGCCCGCTGCCGCCCATGCCGAAACCGCCGCCACCCTCCCCGCGGCGATCTTCGATGTCCCCGCTCATTCCACCCGGAGTCCAGTCCATGATTCAAGCCTCCTCGCGTGAGATGCAGACTCCGCTCGAAACTGCCAAATCAGAGTTTGGCATCCACCTGGCTCATATACTCCCGGATTCGCCCGCAAACGGGACCGGATGCAAACGGGATTAACCGCTGAATTTAACGTGTTGTATGAATAAAGTACGGCGCCTGATCTCAAGTTCTCAATCAAATTGCTCCAGGGCGGTACCTGCTCAATTGCGAATGCGAGGCAAGCAGACTTTCAATCTCGCGTCGCTCCTCCGCATTCATCCCCAGCAACGGCGAACGCGCCCTGCCGCCATAGTAGCCATTGAAGTCGCAGGCGGCCTTGATGCCGCTGATTCCTAAATCCCCGGCGATGCGCTGGCTGGGCCCAGCGATGCGCTGCTGCTTCTCTTTGGCTAATGCCGGGTCATGATCCTTCCAGGCAAAATAGACCTCCTGGCACGCCTGCGGAGCGCAGGCCGCAAAGCCGAGGATCGCCCCCGAGGCGCCCAGTTCAAGCGATTCGAACAGGTTTCCCGCCGAGCCGGTAAGTACCTGAAATCCCACCTCGCGCGTGCGCGTCTTGATTTGGGCAACGGGAGGCCGCGCCGCCAGAGCGACTCCGTTCTCCAGGTCACCCAGGGCCACAAAGGTCCCTTCGGTTTCGAGCTTCGCCATCAGCATGCGGCCGGTTACCGCTTCAAAGATCGGCGTGACCGTAACCGTACGCCGAGGCGCCGATTGCGTGGCAACGATCATCGCCTGGGTTCGCGCCAGGTCGCCCGTCGAATCCTTGATTCCGATGATGTTGGGGTGTTGCGCCAACTCCGCCACCACCTCAACCGGAATGTTATAGGGGACGAACTTGGGAATGTTATACAGCAGCACCGGCAGTGGGGAGCGATCGGCCACAGTGCGGTAATAGTGCAGAACTGCGGCCGCGTTCATCTGCGGCAGGTAGTAAGTCGGCGTCCGCACCAGCACCGCGTCGTAGCGAAACTGCTCAGCAGCCTCGGCCAACTCCACCGTGGCCTTCACGCTCTGCCGGCCAACCCCAGCAATCAACACCTTCTCCGGCGCGGCAGCCTCGGCGACGGTGCGCAGCACGTCCCGGCTCTCGGCATCATCCAAGGCAACGGCTT
Source organism: uncultured Acidobacteriaceae bacterium (assembly GCA_963737665.1). Lineage (GTDB taxonomy): Bacteria > Acidobacteriota > Terriglobia > Terriglobales > Acidobacteriaceae > Telmatobacter. The sequence continues at coordinate 828,751 of CAVTTW010000002.1, read as the reverse complement.
CGCCGGTTGATCCAAGCACCACCATGCCCGAGAGCAGGCTGCGCGAATACCGGCTCACGTTGGCCTCGAGTTTGCGGAAGTAAACGCGCTCGTCCGGGTAGAACGGCGTGGTGATGGCAGCGAAAATTCCCTCGATCAGCATGGCTCTATTCTAGCCCCCGGCCTGTTGTTTTTCTTAAGTTGCGAATAGCCGTTCAGCGACTTCAGGTTCCGTACTCACCCCGTCATTTCCGGTCAGCCCCCGGTCCGGGTGATTGTCCTTTGCCCCTTCGGCGTGTACCTTATTAGCAAGATAATTGCTATAAGCCGCTTTACACCCTTAGGAGTGGATAGATGCCGATCTTACTGCAGGCGGATGAGGACGACGGTACAGATAAACTCTCCCGGCAGGCCCTATCCTTCGCCCTGCACACGATCCTCGCGGTCAGTGCGTGGCTCCTGCTCATGCTCGGGGGCTACGCCCTGAACCCCGTGTCCGTCTCCCAGGCCATCGTTCTCGTACTCTCCATCGTGGTGCCGCTGATCGCCGGCAATTTCGTCGCCCGTCTGCGTCCCGACGAAATGGCCACGCACGTGTGGCTGGTGGGCCTGATCTGGCTTTTGATCGTGAGCCTCTGGGTACTCGACATGCCCACCGGCCCCAATGAGTGCTTTCAGTGCGGGGCTGCGGAAAAGCTGACGCGCACCTTCTTCAGCATTCCCCGCCCCAGCGGTCTGCTCGACGACAATGGTCCGTTCTTCGGAACCTGGCCCGCGGCGGCCCTCCTTGGCTACTCCGTCGGAGCACGCCTCGCTCTCAAAAAGCGCCTCGCACGCCACGCTTGAGAAAAGTTCGCGGCACTAAAGCTTCAAAGATCGTATGTTTAAATCCTCTTTTCATCAGCCAATATGCCGGCGTGGGCGGCTACAACACGCCACGTTTTCTGCGAAGAGAGAGACCAGACGCGCGTGAAGCGAAAGTCGCCATTCGCTGGGCTGCCATCGTACGTGCCTGTCAATAGCATCCGTACTGAAACGATTGCCACCTCTCCATGGAGTCGAATCTGCAGTTCGGATGGCTTAAGCTCTTTCACTTTGACCTTCCCTGATCGGTAAGCCGCCAGATCGTCTTCCTTGCCCAGCAATTGGCCGAGGTGGTTCGTAAAGATCAACTCCGGAGCTAACAGTTCCTCTAAAGAACTTACATCTGAACCGATCATTGCAGCTCGGAGCCGATTTTCTGCGTCCATAATCTGAGCTTCAGACGTCTGGATCATTGTCCCTTCCCTGCAGAGAGCTGAACCCACGTAGTGGTCGCATCATCTCCATCGCGGCTCCCGCCCTTCGACCACCCTGTCACTTTGCCGCTACTGTAGCCAGGTGCAACTGCTGCAAGGCATACACCGTCGTCTGTCGCTGCTGCATGGCAGCGATGCCCTCCGCTGCTGCCTGCGCCGCGGCGATGGTGGTGATGGTGGGAATGCGCGCCAGCACCGCCGCCCGCCGGATGGCCTTCTCGTCAAAGAACGTGTCCTGCCCGCGCGGCGTATTGATGATGAGCTGAATGCGATCACCCTTGATCAGGTCGACGATGTTGGGCCGGCCTTCCTTTACCTTGAAGACGCGTTCCACGATCAGTCCGGCTTTCTCCAGCACATCCGCCGTTCCCTCGGTCGCGACGATCTTGAAACCGAGATGAACGTAACGCCGCGCCAGTTCCCGGGCCGCATCCTTATCGTGGTCGTTAACGCTGAAGAAGACCGTGCCGCCCGACGGCAGCACCTGCCCCGCCGAAAGCTGCGCCTTCGCAAAGGCTTCGCCGAAGGTGGCAGCAACACCCATCACTTCGCCGGTGGATTTCATCTCCGGGCCAAGCACCGTATCGACGCCGGCAAACTTGTTCCAGGGGAAGACAGGCGACTTGACGTAGTAGTAGCTGCCGACTTCCAGATCCGCGCCGCTCGGCTAAGCTGGTCGGGCAGCAGTTCGCGCAGCTTGCGTCCCGTCATCAGCCGCGCCGCCATCTTGGCCAGCGGAATTCCGGTGGCCTTCGAGACATAGGGCACGGTCCGCGAAGCGCGCGGATTCACCTCGATGACATAGACGCGATCCTCACCGGCAGCATCCCGCTGAATCGCAAACTGCAGATTGACAAGACCCACCACCTTCAGCGCCAGCGCCAGTTTGCGCGTGTAGGTGCGCAGAACATCGAGCGTCTCGGGCCGGATATCGACCGCGGGCAGCACGCACGATGAGTCGCCGGAGTGAATGCCGGCTTCCTCGATGTGCTGCATGATCCCGGCAATGATCACATCTTCCGAATCGCAAAGCGCGTCCACGTCCACCTCGACCGCGCTTTCGAGGAAGTGATCGACCAGTACGGGCCGCTCCTGCGAATACTCGACCGCCTCGCGCATGTACCGGGCCACGGCTTCGGCATCGTAAGCAATGACCATGGCGCGGCCGCCGAGCACATAGCTGGGCCGCACCAGCACCGGGTAGCCGATGCGCTCGCCGATGGCCAGCGCCTGCTCGACGCTCGTCGCCGTGCCTCCCGCGGGCTGCGGAATTTCGAGTTCTTCGAGCAGCTTGCCAAATCGCTTGCGGTCCTCGGCCAGATCGATCGACTCCGGCGAGGTACCGATAATCGGCACGCCCGCCGCGCGCAACCGCTGCGCAAGATTCAGCGGCGTCTGCCCGCCAAACTGGACGATCATGCCGATCTTCGCGCCCGACTGCGCTTCATGGTTGTAGACGGCGAGCACATCTTCAAGCACCAGCGGCTCAAAGTAAAGCCGGTCGCTGGTGTCATAGTCCGTAGAAACCGTCTCCGGGTTGCAATTCACCATGATGGTTTCGTAGCCGTCATCCTTCAGCGCGAACGCCGCATGGCAGCAGCAGTAATCGAACTCGATTCCCTGCCCGATGCGATTCGGGCCCGACCCGAGAATGATGATCTTGGGCTTGTCGGTCGGCGGCGCCTCATCCTCTTCGTCATAAGTCGAATAGAGATACGGCGTCATCGACTCGAACTCCGCAGCGCATGTATCCACCAGCTTGAAGACCGGCCTGATGCCCTTGCCCTCGCGCAGTTCCCTCACCTGCTTCATGCCGTCGTGGCCTTCGAGCTTCCATTCGGTCGCGATGCGCTCGTCGCTCAAGCCCAGCCGCTTGAGCCGCCGCATCTGCTCCGCGCTGATTTCTCCGGGAGCCGTGTTGCGCGATCTCCATCTGCGCCAGCGTGATCTCGCGAATCTGGTGCAGGAACCATGGGTCCATGCCGGTAAGCCGCGCCACCTCGCGCACGCTCATGCCGCGCTCAAATGCGAAGCGGATATAGCCCAGCCGCTCCGGCTGCGGAGTCACCAGCATCTGCGTCAGCCGGCGCGGCTCCAGCACTTCCGCGCCGGTCTTCTTGCCCGTCTCAAGCGCGCGCCACGCCTTCATCAGCGCTTCCTTGAAGGTGCGGCCGATGGCCATCACTTCGCCGACCGACTTCATCTGCGGCCCCAGCGTGTCGTCCGAGCCGGGAAACTTCTCAAACTGCCACTTGGGAATCTTCACGACGACGTAATCGATGGTCGGCTCAAAGCACGCCGGCGTCTTGCGCGTAATGTCGTTGGGAATCTCATCGAGCGTGTAGCCCACCGCCAGCTTGGCCGCGATCTTGGCAATCGGAAAGCCCGTCGCCTTCGACGCCAGCGCCGAGGAGCGCGACACGCGCGGATTCATCTCGATCACGGTCATGCGGCCGTTGGCGGGATTCACCGCAAACTGCACATTGGAGCCGCCCGTCTCGACGCCGATCTCGCGCATCACCGCAATGGCCGCGTCGCGCATCTTCTGGTATTCGCGATCGGTGAGCGTCTGCGCCGGCGCCACGGTGATCGAGTCGCCCGTATGCACGCCCATGGGATCGAAGTTCTCAATGGAGCAGATGATGATGACGTTGTCGGCGAGGTCGCGCATCACCTCAAGCTCGTATTCCTTCCAGCCCAGCACGCTCTCTTCGATCAGGCATTCGTGCACCGGCGAAAGATCGAGGCCGCGCGCCAGAATCTCCATCAGCTCTTCGCGGTTGTAGGCGATGCCGCCGCCCGAGCCGCCCAGCGTAAAGCTGGGCCGGATCAGAACGGGAAACCCAAGCTTGCCCGCGAAATCCAGACCATCGCGAAGATTGTTCACCAGCGCCGACTTCGAAACTTCGAGGCCGATGCGGATCATCGCGTCCTTGAAGAGCAGCCGGTCTTCGGCCTTCTTGATGGCCTCGAGCTTCGCGCCGATCAGTTCCACGTTGTAGCGGTCGAGAATCCCGGCATCGGCCAGATCGACGGCGAGATTCAGCGCCGTCTGTCCGCCGACCGTAGGCAGCAGCGCGAACTTGCCTGAACCCGGACCCAGCATCGCCGTCTCGATGCGAATGATCTCTTCGACGTACTCGCGCGTCAGCGGCTCGATGTAGGTGCGATCGGCAAGTTCGGGATCGGTCATGATGGTGGCCGGGTTCGAATTCACCAGCACCACCTCGTAGCCCTCCTGCCGCAGCGCCTTGCAGGCCTGCGTGCCGGAGTAGTCAAACTCGGCCGACTGGCCGATCACAATCGGCCCCGAGCCGATCACCAGAATCTTCTGAATGTCATTTCTGCGTGGCATCTTTTTCTATCGACCTTCACTCACCGGAGATAACTTGATCCTGTTTACAGGCGCCTTGAGCGTACGGCGGCGGGAACACACCACTCATCAGCCGCCCTTTTCGCCTCGCGGCCAACTACTTTCGATTCTTTTCCCGAAGGACCTTTTCAAACTCGTGCTTGCTGGTCAAAACCGCCGAGCACGCATCCATGCAGGCCCCGGGGCCAACAATCACATAGAGCTTCTTGCGCTCGGCGCGCGTGACCAACTCTTCACCCACAATCAGATCGCGCTCGGCCGGCGCATACTGCGGTGCGCGCCACCCTGAATACGAATCGCCCCGAAGCATGCTCGAAGCGAAACTTGCCCGCCTGGTCTGTTCGCGCCGAGTAGGCAACCTTGCCATCGCGCACCAGCGTGACCTCGGCATTCGCCTACCGGCTTGCCCTCAGTGTTCACAACCATCCCTTCCACGCGCACCAGGTGTTCCGGTCCCGGAATGTCGACCTGCGCCAGCGCCGAAGTGCACACCGGCACACTGAACAGCGTGCTCAAAATCGTTGCACCCAAAAAACAGCGGAGCCGGGGCCCCGCTGTGGTGTCGAAACATGAATTTCTACTCCGATCTCATCCCTTCCACTCCTCCATCATGGTGCGGAAGTCGCGGAACAGGTAGTGCGAATCGTGCGGGCCCGGCGCCGCCTCGGGGTGATACTGCACGCTGAACAAGGGCAGCGTCTTGTGCCGCAGCCCTTCCAGCGTCTGGTCGTTCAGGTCCACGTGCGTCAGCTCCACTTCGTTGGCATTGATCGAGTCGGGATCGACGGCGAAGTTGTGATTGTGCGCCGTGATCTCCACCTTGCCCGTGGCATTGATTCTTCACCGGATGATTGCCGCCGTGGTGGCCGAACTTGAGCTTGTACGTCTTGCCGCCCAGCGCCAGCCCGCAGAGCTGATGCCCCAGGCAGATGCCGAACACCGGCACGCGCCCCAGCATGTCGCTGGATCGCCTTCACCGCATAGTCAACCGGCTCCGGATCGCCCGGGCCGTTGGACAGAAAAACGCCATCCGGCTTCAGCCCCAGCACATCCTCCGCCGTCGTCTCCGCCGGAACCACCGTCACGCGGCAGCCCTCGCGCGTCAGCATGCGCAGAATGTTCTGCTTGATGCCGAAGTCGTACGCGACCACGTGCAGCGCTTGCGACTTCGCTTGGACGGATGCCGGAAAGCAGCGGATCGCCCGACTGGTTGCGGCTGTCGTCCGCATCGAAGGTGTAGATCGACTTGGTCGAAACCACGCGCGCCAGGTCCGTCCCATCCATCTTGCGAATGCTTCTGGCCTTTTGGACCAGCGCATCGGCATCCGATCTCCGTCGTCGAAATCACCCCGCGCATCACGCCGTGGGTGCGCAGATGGCGCACCAGGGCGCGCGTGTCGATCTCCGCCAGCACCGGAACGGAGTACCGCTCCATGTACTCGTCGGTGACCTGCTCCGAGCGCCAGTTGGAGCTGATGGGCGAGAATTCGCGCACGATCAGGCCCTCGATATAGGGCTTGGCCGCCTCGTTGTCTGCCTGGTTGGTGCCGTAGTTCCCGATTTGGGGATTGGTGAGAACGACGATCTGACCGGCATAGGAGGGATCGGTGGCGATTTCCTGATAACCGGTAAGGGAAGTATTGAAAACAACTTCGCCCTGGCATTCGCCGGGTGCGCCGTAGCCTTGGCCGCGGAAGATGCGCCCGTCTTCGAGCGCTAGAATTGCCTGCATCGCCTCTCCGAGGAGTGGATTCAATCGATTTTAGCAGGTTTGGCCTGTGGGTTTCTGGAATCGATTCCGCAGAATGAATCTCTTATCGGCAACCGGAGGATGCGCAATTACTCCACCACGCCCGCATCGCGCGTCGGCCAGTACACAAACACGGCCTTGCCGTAGATCAGATCGCGGTCCACCGGGCCGAATTCGCGGCTGTCTGACGAAATGGAGCGGTGATCGCCCATCACGAAATAGGTGTCCTCCGGCACCACCATCTCCGCCATCGAGCGAGTATCGCGATAATTCGTCGGGAACGTACTCCTCGCTCAGCGCCTTGCCGTTGAGCCACACCCGGCCCCGTTCAATTGCCAGCCGGTCGCCGGGCAGCGCGATCACGCGCTTGATGTAGCTCTTCTCCGGGTCGCGCGGATAATGGAACACCACCACGTCTCCGCGATGGATCGATGAAATGCGGTAGACAAACTTGTTGATGAAGAGCCGGTCGTGATCCTCGAGGCGCGGCAGCATGCTGGTGCCTTCGACGCGCACCGGCTGATAGAGAAACGTGATGATCAGGACCGAGACACAGCCGCCGAGATGACGATGTCGCGCAGCCAGAGGCCGACGCTGCTGCTGCGCGCCGAGTCTGTGGAAACGGCCGCAATATCAGCGCCGGGGGGGCAATCGGCCGCTCCAGTGCAGCTTCCGGGATTCGGGCTTCAGAAAGCCCGGCTCCGAGGTTCTGGTCTTCGACGGGTGTGGAGGTTTGGTGGTTTGGATCGTCCTGCGGCAGCATTTCCATCTTTTACTAGATTACTCGCAACCGAGGCCACCGGGAGGGCACAATACACGAGCGCGATTCGGCTTTCCCAGCGGTTTGGGCTGATCCGCGGCGGGAACCAGTGCCGCGGCTGAGCCCGGGGCACCCACCCCGGACAGATTCTCATCTTCCAGAGTCAGAGGCCGCTGCAAAACCATCTCGACCTGGGTTCCGGATTCAATGTTTACGTCGGCGCCGCGCGTAAACAGCGACACCAGGCCGGCCGCGGCAAGGCCCGCGCCGATCCCTGCCACCCCTCCCGCGAGCGGATGTCCCGAGCCCAGCCCGCCAATCGAGCCAACGGTCGCGCCGGTGGGAATCGAAACCTCCGCCACCTTGCCCATGTTGCGCGTCTTGTCGCTTTCCTGCTCGATCGTTCCCTCGCCATCGTCTTTTACGGATTGCTTCCTCGCCCCCGGAATGCTGTTCACCAGCCCCGGAATCTCCACCACCGAACCATTGGGAAAGATGATCGAAGTGAAGTGCATGTCGAGCTGCGCCCTGCCTTTCACATGACCGGCGCGCTCCACGCGATCAACCACTCCCTGAACATACACGCCGGCCGGGATCATCACCCGGTTCCCGACAACGACAGGAAACGCAGAGGCCAGATAGACACCGTCGCCCGGCTTGGCGCTTTTGGTGTTGACGGAGCTGCGCAGTTGCAGCAGTACCTTGGTGCCGGCTGGGACGACGTACGTCTTCTTGAGAGGCGCGGCGGGAGTGGCAGCCATTGCCGCAGTCGCGGCCGGGTCCGAAGCTGTCGCCGGCGTCTCTGCTCCTGGAGCCGCAGCGGGGGCCTGATTTTGACCAGGCGTCGCAGGCGAGGGTGCAGCAGATTGCGCCACCACCGGATGCGCCGTCGCCAGCCCGGCTGTCACAACGGCCGCTAGTGACCACCACTGTATGACCCGCATGGATCCCCTCCCCATGTCTACAATCATTCCGTCTTTACAATCAATAGACGGGTACCGCGAACTCAAGGATAGCTCCGCCATCGCCGCGCAGCAGAATTATGCCGTAAATCACTAAAATCGGAAACTTTTCGCGTTACGATGCAAGCAGACCATGCCCTCCGAGATGTCAACCGCACTTCCTGACGGTTTTCGTGATCGTTTCGGCGCCGCGTACAAGGTGCTGGAGGCGGCTATTGCCGCGCACGCGTTTCCCGGCTGCGCTTTTGGGGTCCTGGCGGCCGGCAAAGTCGTGCTTCAGGACGGACTGGGGCGGTTCACCTATGACGAGCGCTCCCGGGCCGTTCATGGGGAAACCATTTATGACCTGGCCAGTGTGACCAAGGTGGTTGCCACCACCGCCGCCGCCATGCTTCTCGAACAGCGCGGGCAGTTGGACCTCGAAACGCCGCTCGGCGAGCTGCTGCCGGGTTTCGTCGTCGGCCGGCCGCCGGGCACGTTTTCGCGGCACGTGTAATTGCGCCACCTGCTGGCCCACAACTCCGGCTCTCCCCGGCTATGTGGAATTCTTCCGCGAGGCGACTTCGCCGGAAAAGCTGCTTCGCGCCTGCCTTCAACTTCCCTTCGAGGCATTCCCAGGGGAGCGCGCCGAGTACTCCGATCCGGGATTCATCCTCCTCGGCAAGGCGCTGGAAGTGGTGATGCGCCAGGGGCTTTCGGAGTGGATGCGCAGCGAGATCTATCACCCCCTGGGCATGCGGACGACGGCATTCACCCCGCCTGCGCGCGTGGCCCAGGAGATTGCGCCGACCGAAGAGGACTCGGCCTTTCGGCGACGGGTGATCCAGGGCGAAGTCCAGGACGAGAACGCCTGGGTTCTCAATGGAGTCGCCGGACATGCCGGCCTGTTCTCCAACGTTCCCGATCTTCTCGTGTTCGCCGACACGATCCTGAAACCGCTCCGTCAAACCCATGGAAATGATGCAGAAGCTTCCTTATTTGAGGCCGGAACCATCCATCGGTTCGCCAGGCGTCAGGGGCCCGAGGGAAGCTCGCGCGCCCTGGGCTGGGACACGCCTTCGGAGAATTCTTCATCCGGCCGTCATTTCTCAGCCCGGTCCATCGGCCATCTCGGGTACAGCGGGTGCTCCCTGTGGATCGACCTTGCCGCCGATATCGCCGTGGTACTTCTCACCAACCGCACCTGGCCTGATCGCACGTCTCAGGCCATTCGCGAGGTGCGCCCGGCTTTCCACAATGCCGTACGCGAGGCCCTGGCCGATTCAGGATGAAGCTTCGTCGCTACTCCCACTTGCGTGGGAGTGATCTTTCTGTGTTGCCCGTTTACAGATACAATCAGAAACTGGGGACTAATGCATGTTGACCAGCACGACGATGCAAGAGACAGCCGGCAATCACGGAAAAGAGGATTCGAAGAAAGACCAGGCATCCTTGCTTCATCAGCTGACAACCGAAAGCCAGAACGAGGCTTCCCAGGGCTTCGACACCAAGTCCGCTCTTGAAATTGCCCGCATCATCAACCATGAAGACGCCAAGATTGCCGGAGCCGTGAAAAAGGCCCTGCCCGAGATCGCCCAGGTGATTGACCAGGTTGCGCGCAGCCTCCGCGATGGCGGCCGACTGATCTATGTCGGGGCCGGTTCCAGCGGCCGCATCGCCGCTCTCGACTCCTCCGAGTGTCCGCCCACCTACTCCACCGCTCCCGGACAGGTCCAATACATCATGGCCGGCGGCCCCAAGGCGCTCGCCTCGGCCGTCGAAGTCAACGAAGACTCCGAGGAGCTGGGTCAGCGCGACATTGCCCGCCGCCGCCCCACCCGCAAAGACGTGGTCATCGGCCTCTCCGCCTCAGGCCGCACCCCCTATGTGGTCGCCGCCGTGGCCTATGCCCGGGCTCGCGGAGCCCACACCGCGGCCGTCACCTGCAACCAGGGCACGCCGCTCGCCGAGGCAGCCGACATCGCCATCGTGGCCGAAGTCGGCGCCGAAGTCGTCTCCGGCTCCACGCGCATGAAGGCCGGCACCGCCCAGAAGATGGTCCTGAACATGATCACCACCGGCGCCATGACCCGGCTGGGCTATGTGTACGAAAACCTCATGGTCAACGTGCACATGCAGAATTCGAAGCTGGTCGAGCGCGGCATCCGCATTCTGATGGGCGCCTGCAACATCGACCGCGCCACGGCCGTCGACACCATCAAGAGCGCCGGCCGCAGCGTGCCCGTCGCCCTGGTGATGCTCAAGGCCAAAGTCGACAAGCCCGAGGCCGTCCGCCGACTGGCAAAGTCCGACGGCAATGTCCGCCTGGCCATCGAAGATAATGTGCTGGAGCTGTAAGCACAACTTTCGATTTATAATGCCTTTCCGCGCGGCCCCTTTTCCCAATTCAGAGCCTGGGCGATCAACTTCGCCCCGCCTCGTATCAAAGGCGTTTCCTGGCAGTTGGATGCCGGGGGCTCACCGACGGGTACGCATTTAAACTGGAGGTCAGGAGTTAACCGCTTTCCATGGATAAGTTCCTTGTCACGCGGCGGCAACCCGCTCGTGGGCACGATCCGCGTCTCGGGCGCCAAGAACTCCGCTCTTCCCTGCATGGCCGCGGCCATTCTCACCGAAGACGAAGTCATCCTCGAAAACATCCCCCAGGTGCGCGATATTGAGACCGAGCGCAGGCTGCTGGCCTCGATGGGCGCCGAGGTTGAACTGGATACGGCCCCGCGACAGCACCGCACGCGGATCCGCTGCGCCACTCTCTCCGATCCCGTAGCCAAGTACGAGATCGTCAAGACCATGCGCGCCAGTTCCCTGGTGCTCGGTCCGCTCATCGCGCGCACCGGCATGGCCCGCGTGGCGATGCCTGGAGGCTGCGCGATCGGCGGGCGACCCATCGACCTGCACATCAAGGGACTGGAGAAGATGGGCGCCACCATCGTCCAGGAGCATGGCTACCTTGAGGCCCGGGCCGCACGTCTGCACGGCGCGCACCTGGTCTTCGACAAGATCACCGTGACCGGAACAGAAGATCTGTTGATGGCGGCGGCTCTTGCCGACGGCGAAACCCTGATGGAAAACTGCGCGCGGGAGCCGGAGGTCACTGACCTGGCCGCGCTTCTGACCGCTATGGGAGCGAAGATCGAGGGCGCCGGAACCGCCACCATCCGGGTCAAAGGGGTCAGCCGTCTCCACGGCGCGCGTTATGCATCAATCCCGACCGCATCGAGGCGGGGACGTTTCTTCTCGCCGGCGCGATCACCGGTGGAGACCTTACCGTTGAAGCCTGCAATCCCGTCCACCTCGGCGCGGTCATCGGCAAAGCTTGAGGAGGCTGGAGTCCGCGTGGACATTCCCAGCCCCGACCTCCGTCCGGGTGCGCCGGGAGCGGCCACTTCGGCCGGCTGACATCTCCACAGAGGAGTACCCCGGCTTCCCTACCGACATGCAGGCGCAATACATGGCCCTCGCCACCCAGGCCGAAGGCGTCAGTATGGTCAAGGAAAACATCTTCGAGAACCGCTTCATGCACGTGCAGGAACTGGTGCGCATGGGCGCCAACATCAAGGTCGACGGCCGCACCGCCACGGTCCGCGGCGGATCCCGACTGTCTGCGGCATTCGTGATGTGTTCTGACCTGCGCGCCTCGGCTTCGCTCGTCCTGGCGGCTCTGGTTGCCGACGGACAGTCGGTGCTGGACCGCGTCTACCACATGGACCGCGGCTATGAGCGAATTGAAGAGAAGCTGAGGGGCGTGGGGGCCAGGATCGAGCGGGTGAGAACCCTTCCGCCGGAGCAGCCTGAGGATCCCGCCTGACCGGAAACGCGCTGGAATTCCGGTGCTAGCGCCAGCTCACCGCGAGATGCCAGCGTAGCCTGCGCTGCGACGTTTTGCATAACACGCGCTCATACTCCCGCAGTTCGGAGAGCACCGCGGCGGTCTCGGATCCGAGAGCAGCGGGCGCTCCGCAGAGAAACTCGAGGAGCGCGCACACTGTTACAAGCCCTTTTGTGGGGTCAAACCATTGCGGTTGCGGCAGGTGGCGCGCCCACTCCGGGTTGCCCGCCCCCTGCTCAAGCAACAGCGCCATGGAGTTTTCATCGGCAGAAAAAAACTCCAGCAGCGGACTCACCTTGAGGCGCTCGGCAAGACGCTCCAGGGCATCTTCGTTTCGTGCCAGCGCCTGGCCGTTCACGAAAATATCAAACCCCGGGTCTTCGCCTTCGACCACGATATAGAGGCAGGCTGCCATGACAGCTAGTCTAGCCACGTTTCTGTCTTCAATCCAAGCAAAAATGAATTACTCGTCATTGGATGGATAACGTCATTTGGTACATAGCAAAGATGCCAGGGATCCGAGTTACGCAAGTTTACTCGGACGTTCGAGCGGTAAATCCCAAACGGACTTAGAATTCGTACATGTATGTAAGCCGCTAATTTACACGCATTCTGTGCATTTCAGTTTACTTTTGTCAGGGGTGAATAGGTGGATTGGAGCAAGATTCCAGACATCATAGCTGTGACGCTGCTGGCATGGGCCTTTGCTTCGGTCGCGCGCCGCAGTTATAGCCGGGTGTCCGGATCATGGCTCACCGGATGGCTGCTGATCGTTCTCCACTTTGTCGGATTCATGTTCTTGCCGGCTCCCGGCGTCTGGGGTTTGATTGCCGCCCTGGTTGGACTGCTCTCCCTCACATGGGCAGGCCTGCTCTTCATGTGGGCCTCGGTACCGTATCACGATGAGGCCTCCAGCAAGCGCATGCTCATCACGCTTCTGGGCACAAACGCGCTTTATCTCTGTGTCCTGCAGATACCGGGCCCCTCATGGCTTCTCGATCCGGCCGCAATGCTGCTGGGGGTTGGACCACTGCTGGTCGGACTGAGTTCGGTGCGCCGATTCAGTCACCCGCTTCGCTGGATGACGGTTGTGATCTACGCAGCCCTCACGGCGTCTCTGCTGGCTGTGCAGCACCGGCCCGGCAACGGACCTGACCTGGCCCTGGACGCCGTGCTCTTCGCCGTCTACTTCGATTGCTGTCTTCACTTCTGGTACATGTATCGCCGCGCCACTGCCGGCGCGTTCATCACCATATGCGGTTTCTTCGCCTGGGCAAACGTCTTCTCGATATCTCCTTTGCAGCAGATCTACTTCCCTGCCATGCAGATCGAGAGCGAGGTGTGGAATCTTCCCAAGTATGTCGTCGCGGTCGGCATGATCCTGCTCCTGCTCGAAGAGCAAATCGAGCATAACAAGCATCTGGCCCTGCATGATGCCCTGACTGGCCTGCCCAACCGCCGTCTCTTCCAGGACCGGCTGTCCAGCGCACTCGAACGCGCCCGCCGCACCGGGGCGCAAGTCGCGCTCCTGGTCCTCGATCTCGATCACTTCAAGCAGGTCAATGACACCCTTGGCCATCATGCCGGCGACCTGCTGCTGCAGCATATTGCACGAATCTTCGGCGCCCGCGTTCGTCGCTCCGATACCGTCGCCCGCACCGGTGGCGATGAGTTTTCGGTGGTCCTCGAGTCGCCGACTACCCCTGAAGAAGCACTGCACGTCGGCCACCTCCTGCAGGATCTCTTGAAGGAGCCGCTGCAACTGGAGGGCCGCACGGTCCGCGTGGGCGCCAGCCTTGGTCTCGCCGTCTTTCCCGACGATGCATCCGACATGGAGGCGCTCTGCATCGCGGCGGACATGCGCATGTACGACAACAAGCGCGAGAACACCTCTGCGAGCAGCCTGCGCATTACCCGATCCTGATTTACACCGGCTCCTCTTCAGTACTGCCAACCGACATTGATCGACCCTGTGCCGCTGGTGGGCACGGTGTACGAATGATTGGCGCCACTCTCCCAGACCACATTCCCATTCGCCTGAATATCGATGAACTTGAACTGCACCGTCTGCCCCGCCGGCAACGCGACGTTCAGAAACCAGTTCGGATAGTTGGGCGCCAGCATCGGACCTACCGCAGTCTGGAATGTCGTTCCCCAATTGCCGAGCTCAACCGTATTGCCGGTAACAAAAATGTAATCGCCAGTGGTCGTGGGATTCGCGTTGTTCACCGTGAATGTCACCGGAACCAGCTTTGCCGCGAGAACCATGAATGGGAACGTGTTTGCGGCCACCCCGGCGCTCGATTTCAACTGCACGTTGTAGGAGCCGTTCGCCACCGCCGGCACCGTGAATGTCACCGAAGCATTCGACCAGGATGCGATCGCGGCGGGCGTCGCGCCAAACAGGACAGAGCCCGTGGATGCGCCAAATCCATCCCCGGCAATCGTGACCTTCATACCCGGCTGGCCAACATGCGGACCGATGGAACCGACCTCCGGCGCCGTCGCGTTCGCCTGGTATTGCCACACCGAAACGCTGTGCGGGGCAATGGTGTAGTTCGCCGCAGGATTGTTTCCGCCGCTGCCCGCCGTGACCGTCAGGCTGTTGCCGCCTTGCAGCCCGCCCAGATAATCCGTGTATGTACCTGCCGGGCAGTGCCGTCAGCAGCCCCGTGATCGGATAGGACGCGGTGTCGTTCTTGTTGATGGCCACCAGCACCACATCGGTGAAAAACTGCCGCTCGTAGATATATACATCGTTGTTTACCCAGCGCTGCTTCCACGTGCCGTAGGCAATGGCGTCGTTCGCCTGCCGCAGCGCAGCCAGCTTCGCGATGAGCTTGTAGGCGAGTAGCAGTGTTGTACGAAGACATCCACACGCGGTTATAGGGATCGTTGCCGCCATTGGTGTTGTTGAAAAGATACTGCTCGTCTCCGTAGAAGATGATCGGAACTCCGCGCCCCGTCAGGATGAATGCCATGGCCTCCTGAAGACGATTCTGATTGTTGTTCAGCGTAAGAAGGCGCGCTTCATCCTGGCTGTCAAAGAAAGTTACCAGGTCGTTGGGATAAGTGAAGTCGGTATTCTCAGCGTTGATGGTTGTGTCTATCTCGGAGAATGGGTTGTCGCTGGCAAATACATCGCGCAGCGCCGTGTTTAACGGAAAATCCAGTAGCGATATCCCGCTGTTATTGGCGAACTTGTAGGAATCCGCATAAAGAGGATCACCGGTTGAGGTCTCCATCCATTCCCCAAACAGAAAGCTCGGAGCGTTAGTAAATACGGAGTTGGCAAACGAATACTCCCACCCCCAAGTAGCATGTTTGACGGCGTCCAGCCGAAACGCGTCCACTTTATGGCTCTGCAGTTGCGCCGCCGCGCTCTTGAGATACGCATCGATCGTCGCGTTCTCCTGGTTAAGGTCGGCCAGATCGTCGAGCGTGAAGTACTGCAGCTGGTAGCGATCGTTGTAGTCCGAGATATTCGGATTGTGATGGAAATATCCGTTGGGATCGTTATTCGCCGCAGCCATGAACGTCCCGTTGTTATAGAGCGAGCCGAACTCTCCGCAGTTATCGGGGTTGGAATGATTGTTGGCTTCATCCACGATGATCTTCATGCCGCTGGCATGAAGCGCCGAAATCAGCTTATCGAGAGCAGAAGAGGAATTGGCGTTGTCTCCAAAGTGCTCTTCAATGTTCATAAAGTCGCGCGACCAGTAACTATGGTACGGAGCCGAAACACCGGACGTGGCGCAGTTGAGATTCTCGTTATTCACCACCGGCGAGACCCAGATCGCGGTAGCGCCCATACCCTGGATGTAAGCGAGCTTTTGCTGAACCCCGGCAAGGTCGCCACCCCAGTACGCCTGCCAGTTGGTATGCGTGGAATCAAACAGGCCAGGACTTTCGGCAGGGTTGTCGTTCGATGGGTCGCCATCATTGAAGCGGTCGGTGACCACCTGGTAGATCACCTGCTTTTTGAAGTCCTGTGCTCGCAGGTGGGGGCAACCAGACACACACGCTATCAGCAGGGCGAGAGCAGCACGGCACATAAGCCTCTCCATGGTGCGACGGTGGCTACGAGAAAGGATTCGATCGTTCCTGAGGACTTGTGAATCGAAGGTTCACCAGCCGGGCGAACGCCGGCTCAGCTAAGGGAATCGGACGCAGATGGGGAAACCGGCTCAGGAATCAACCGAGAGGGAATATGTGCTTTGCGCGGCGCTGCCGTCAAGCCGGGGTCGGTTGCCTGAGCCGGTACTCGCTGCCATTGTGACGAGAGGCGCGAGAACGTTTCACGAACCGGCTTCCAGTCAATAGGGCGAAAGCATGCGGAACTACGAGCCAACGGCGCAATCTCCAAACCACACACCTATGTCTCCAGCGACAATTCCCTTTCGAGGCGCGCATGAAGCCGTTCGCTGAACCCCGCCGGCAGTTCGAATACCCGATCGTCCGCAATCAGAATCACCACATTGCGCGTGGAGTCAAGCACCGCGGAACAGATCTCGCACGTTTCGAGGTGGCGGTCGATGCGCGCGCGCAACTCCGCGTCCACCTCGCCGTCGATATACGCCGAGATATGTTCCCACACGTGTTGGCAATCGATTCTCATGCGCCCCACCCAAACAGCCCTTTACGTCTGGGCGCGAATCCCTTGAGCTGCGGCGCCAGCGCCCGTTGCAGCAAGGCCCGCGCGCGGTGCAGGCGAACCTTGACCGCTCCCTCGGAAATACCAAGCACCCCCGCCGTCTCGCGTATGTCCAACTCTTCGATGTCCCTGAGCAGCACAACGTTACGGTAAATCTCGGGCAGCTCGGCGATGGCCTTGCGCAGCAGCTCTCCGAGTTCCTTGCGCTCGAGGGCCTCGGCCGGGATCTCGCGCCAGCTGGTAAGAATTGCAGGCGTGTAATCGCCGGTCTGCTCATCGGTTCCCGCATCCAGCGAGTCTTCGCGGCGGCTCCCAACTTTACGCAGCCGCCCCAACCCCTCATTGCGCGCAATCGACAGCACCCAGGTGCGGAACTGAGACTCACCCCGGAATAAGTGCAGATTGAGGTAAACCTTGATCACTGTCTCCTGTGCTGCGTCTTCGGCATCCGCCTCATTGCCCAGCAGCGACAGCAGCAGAAAGTAAATGGAGCGCTCGCAGGGCCGGATCAGGTCATGAAATAAATGCTTCTCCCCGGCCTGAATGCGGCGAATGCATTCGGCGGCAAACTCCGGATTGGAAGCAACCAGCGCCATCTCTTCGCAGTTTCCCCGCGCCCTTCGTTTCTTCTTCCCTATTCAAAATGACACTATACGACCTAAGACCTATTGCATGAACGTCAACAAGCCGGACGCCTCATAACCGCAGACAAGATTTACAAACGGCCCGAAATCCTTATGAGAAAAATGGTACAGTGGGCTGTACAATCTGCACGAGGAGACCCATGGCCGGAGACATTCAATTAACTTGCAGCGATTGCGGGCAGGACTTTACCTTCACCGCTGCTGATCAGGCGTTCTTCCAGGAACGCGGCTACTCGACCCCCAAGAGGTGCAAGCCTTGCCGCATGGCAAAGAAGAATGACCAGGGTGGGGGAGGTTCCGGCTACCGTTCGGCTCCGGCACAGGGAACGCCTGTGATCTGTTCCGGCTGCGGTCAGCCTACAACAGTGCCTTTTGAGCCACGTGGCGATCGTCCGGTATTTTGCCGGGATTGCTACCAGGCGCGCAAAGGCAGCGGCGGAAACGCGGGCGCTGGAAGCTCGCGCGGCCGCAGTCGCTACTAGCTCTTCCCCGGGTCCGGTGCGACATACGCATCGGACCTGAAACTTCCCCAACCGGCTCAAGCACGCATCCAGAGAAATTTTGAACGACGCAGTTCCTCTGGCGGACTTTGGCTTGCTGTATGTGTGTCCCGGCCACGCTCTGTCGCCGATTGACCTTATAGCTGCAACACAGCCACCTGAGATGATTCCGCTCGCCTCGGATGGCTTGGCGTGTCTGCCAAACCAGAAGCCCTCCGTTCCCCCCGCATCGGACGCGGCCTGCGGACATGCATCTTACTCTCTCATGCGGATGCGCCTCTTACGCCCCTCCTCCTGCTCTCCGCCGTCCTGCTCACAGCCTCATCTACGCTCGCCGACTCTGCCGGTATTACGGAAAACAGTTCTGCCAGCAACTGCGTTCTCCGCATTCACGTGAACGGGTTGCGCAACTCCAAAGGCGTTGTCGGCTCAGTGATATTCAAATCGCCGGATGGCTGGCCGGAGGACATCAGGAAGGCATTCCGCACCGGTCCAACGCCGATCCCGCCGGGTCAGCGGCAAGCCACGGTCGTTTGGCGTGATCTGCCGCCCGGAGTCTACGGAGTGGCCGCTATCCACGATGAAAACAGCAACGCCAAACTGGACAGGAACATCTTCGGCATGCCGAAGGAAGGCTTTGGCTTCGCCAACAATCCTCACGTCGCTTTGTCTGCGCCGTCGTTTCGACAGGCGCTGGTCCACGTGAGCTGTCCCACGACAGATACGACCATCCACCTGCAATACAAGTAGTCAGTCGCGAGCTATTGCTTTTCCCCTGCGCTGAATTTCGTCCAGGGACCCGCCGGCATGTCCTTGAGAATGGGCTTCAGGTAGCTGTACTCGGGATGGGCGGCCAGGAAGGGCGCAGCCAGAAAATCCTGGCCGCAGGGATGCCCGGTATGGGCGATGAGGGTCATGGTCGCAGCCATGTCGGAATCGGCCACCTTGCCGGTTACGGCACCCCCGGGAAAATTCGGACCCCAGCCCCACTCCGGAACACCTTCCCTGGCGGCATCGACGTGCCCGCACAGCGAACGCTGGTCGGCCTGGTTGCTGCCCGTATAGCTATCCTCGTGATCGGCCATAAACTGTTCGGCCAGCGCGACGTCGATGCGTCCCTTGGAAGCGGCGATCTTCTTCTCCCAGGTAACGTGCCGGGCATTGGGCGAGCTGGAGAGATTGTTGGGATCAAAGCCGCTGGTCTCTTCCTTGATCAGCTTAGGATCGCGCGCGAAGTTGGAGCTCACGAAGTACCCGTCTTTGGACTTCCACAGCGGCGTATTCTTCAGACCCAGCTCCAGATAGGCGATCTCGCCCGTCTTTCGGTCGCCGATGAGCCAGTCGTTGGCATAGCCGCCATTATTGCCTTCCTCGATGATCGAGACATACTCATCGATCGAGCCGGCGTACTGCAGCGCCTTCCGCGCGCGCATGAATTCCGGCTTGCCCTCCGGATTCCAGCCCTCAAACTGCGTGATGGTGGTCTCGGTGCTGAGCAGCCCTGCGTCATTCACCCCAAAGTCATCCTGGCTGGCAATCACGCCCGGCTCTCCGTCCATGAGGATGCGATGACCGTGCTCCGGCTGGATGTCGAACATCACCGTCCAGCGCGCGCCCTCGGCGTAGCTCGACCAGTTGTTGTGGGCAATGACGATCTTTCCGCCCCGGGTATAGCTGCCGGTGGCGATGAATGCGGAACAACGGCCTTCGGGAAGGATGCGAGGGGCGTTTGCCGCGTGATCCTTTTTGTCCAGCCAGGGAACGTAGTACTGCGGCAGCTCGATTCCGCCGTTGAGGGCCAGGATGTCCCATGTATCGAGCTTGATACCTCGCGACTGCACGCCTTTGGCAATGCCTGCGATCTCCTGCTGATACTCGGCATCCATGTGCGACCAGAGCTGTTCGCGGGCGGCTTGGCGATAAAACTGCCAGTCGCGATGGGTGGAGTGTTGGGTTTCGACCTTGAGCACGTTGACCATGTCTTCAATCTCGGCGGCCAGCATGCGCCCGTGCTCGTACCCGATCTGCGACGCCGTGCCTTCAAGGTGGACGTAGGTCCATCCCCCACTCTGAAACCGATAGCCCGGAACCGCCTGCACATCCTGGGCGTTCGATCGTGCCCCGGGCCGCGCAAAGGCACTGGTTGCCACGACAAGCAAAACGAGGGTACAGGCAAGGCTATGGAGAGGAAGGCGTTGCATCAGGAGTCCTCCGGTTTCCTGAACATATCACGGAGGAACAGTCGGAGTTGCCCTGGGAATGTCTCGACCGCAGGATTGGTGGAAGGCACGATTGCCCGACGACAATCCCCTCCCTGAGAGGTTTCTGCGAGCAGCGGACTTCCTGCAAGATCCGATCAGTGCTTCTTGCTGGCCGCCTTTTTGACCGCCGGCTTCGCAGTCACATGCGACTTCGCCCCGTTGGAGTTTTTCGCATGCGCCGGATGTGTCACATGTCCTTTGCCTGGCTGCGGCTTGGCCGGGGTCTTGGCGTGCGCTTTAGTCGAAGTGGTATGCGCGGCCTTGGGCGCTGGTTTGGCTGGCGCGTGTTTGCTGTCTGCCTTGCCAGGGGACGCCTTGCCGCCCTTCACCGGGGGATGCTGCGCCGCTGCCTTCTTTGCGGGCTGGGCAGAATGAGACTTCGCGGGCGTCGGCGGATGCTTGGTAACCGTGTGAGGCGCGGCCGATTTGGGCGCCGATGGCGGCGGTGCGGAAACAGGCGCGGGCCTGGCGAGCTTCTCTGCCGGAATCGCCTTGCCTCCACCGGCTCCCCGGGCAGGCGCGGCCGCCTCACCCTTCTTCGAGCTCCGCTTCGCCGGAACCGGCTCGGGTTCAGCAGCCTCTTCCTCATCTTCATCGGATTCGTCATCAGAGTCAGCATCGTCCGTGGTTTCCGCTTCGAGATCCGCGACCTTGGGCAGGCCCATCCCAATCCCAATCTCGTCGTCGTCCCCACCCATATCGTCGAGATCGTCGTCTCCCTCGATGCTGTCCTCCCCCTCCTCGTCTTCATCGAAGCTGTCTTTGATCTTGGGCTCCGCCCCGCGCTTTCCTCGGGTACGCTTGATGGTCACCTGCGGCGGCGGTGCGGGCGGGGAATGGGGCTCCAGGAACGCGCGCATCTCTTCCGGCGTGGACAGGCGCCCGTCGATCAGCTCCAGGAAGACAGAGTGCAGAATCTGGTTGTAATTGGCCAGTTCGGGCCGGATGCGCATCTCCTGCATCAGCGCATGCGGAATGCGCTGCCGCGTCTCCGGCCACACCTTGAGGAACAGGTTAAAGCGTTCCTTGACAGCCGCATCCTTGGTCGTAAACCCAAGCCATAGAACCGCTTCCGGATCATAGCTCGTGAAAAGCTTGAAGCTTGCCGAAGGTACCTGGTTTTCCTTCGCCAGCAATACTTTGGCAAATCCGGCCGCCAGGGCGTCGAGACTGTTCCACTCCTCCACAAACCCCGGGCGAAGCAGCTGTTTTTTCAGGGCAGCCAGATCCTTGGCCGAAAGCCTGGCGGTCAGCAGCTGCATCTGGGCGGCCGACACATCGGCGTGCACGCCCTGCACCAGCAAATCGACAGCCAGGCTGTGCAGCGCCTTGAGCTTTTCCTCATCGGCTTTGGCAGGCGTCCAGGCCGGAAACAGCGCCTTCATCCAGCCTTCCGCTTCGAGAGCGTGCAAAACCTTCAGGCCATCATCCTCATGGCCGATCTGCTCCAGTTCCTGGCTGCGCGCGTGATCGGAGAGATACTCGATCACGCCCTCCCCTTTTGCGTTCTCATAGCGGGTCTGGGTTTTGGGATCCAGTTCCCAGCCCAAGCGGGCCATGTAGCGGGTGGCTCGAATCAGGAGAGCAGGCTCCTCTAGAAACCCGTAATTGGAAACAAGCCGCAGGGCTCGCGCCTCAATGTCGGCTGCCCCATTCAACGGGTCCATCAAAAGACCGAACGAGCCTTCGTTCAGCGAGATCGCCATGGCGTTGACCGTGAAGTCGCGCCGGCGCAGATCTTCCTGGATCGAAGCAGGGTGGTGAACAGCCTGTCCCGGCTTGGGATACTCGGTGCGGTGGGTGCTCACCACGTCGACCCGGACGGTTCCCGGAAAACACAGGTACAGGGAACGCGAAGTCTCGTCCTCACCCCAGACCTGGACCGGTGTATGCGCCAGCACCGCCTTGAGTTGAAGAGCATTGCCGTGAACTGCAACTTCGAGGTCGCGGACGGCGTGGCCGCTGGTCAGGTCCCGGACCGCGTCCCCGGTCAGAAACAGAATCATCTCGGCTTCGCGCGCCGCATCGCGCAGATACCGCAGGGCGCTTCGTTGGTCGGCAGACAGCCGGTTTTCCAAAAGGTAAATGTAATCAGGCATTCTGTCCCTGCTTCCGCCAGCGATACCTCTGCCAAGTCTCTGATGTTGTTACGCTTACGCCATGCCCGGCAGATACTGCAAAGCTGTACCTTATCACAAGTCGTTTCCCTTGGCTAGAGTGTGGAGTTTGAATGTTTGCTCTCAAACAAGAGGCAAAATCTGTCCCTTTCTCGACGGGAACAGCATCGCCGCCTCTTTCTGATACCCCGTCGCTGCCGACAGATCGTCTGCAGGATCAGCGGCTCGATTCTCGCCTCATCGTGACCCCGTGCTCGAGTCGAGCAAGTCCCCGCGTCCCCCTGGACGCCGGGACTTTTCCCCGCGCCAACCGCCTCGTGCGACAATCCAGAACGATGGCCTCGGTTCGCAAGCCTGTGATTGTGCGCAAGTTTTCCCGGGACTGGTGCGCTGGATATGCCCGCCCCGGCTTCGGCCAGGACGCGCCGGAACTGGAGATCCTCGACACCGCCGGAAAGGTTCTGCGCTTTGGTTGGGAGACTGTGAAGTGGGTCTGCTACGTGCGCGACCTGCCCTCCGCCTCCGGCGACCAGGCCAACCCTGAACGATTGCTGCACAAGCGGTTTGCGGTCCGACCCCGGACCGCCGGTCTGTGGCTGCGCATGATCCTCTCCGACGGCGATGAACTGGAAGGCCTGGCGGCCAACGACCGCTCCCTCGTTGAGGGTGCCGGCCTGCTGCTGACGCCACCCGACCTGCGCTCCAACACGCAGCGAATCTATGTCCCCCGGCCGGCCATCCAGACCCTGGAAGTCGTCGGCCTGATCGGTACGCCGGCTCGCCGCCGCACCGGAACCACTCCTCCTGGCGAGCAGCCGGAACTGTTCCCGGGAGAATCCAGCTAGATTCTGTGTATGGCAATCGTGTCTGGCTGCGAAACCAGATCGGCAAGGTGTTCGCTCTCTCTACCGGACTTCGGCAGATAGCTGATCTTCCCTCCTTCCAGGGCCAGGCGCCCGTCCACACTGGCGGAAAGGATAGCCTGAATCTGCTTATTGTCCCGCTGCGTCTTGGCTCCGGTCGCGAAGACCTTGATCAGCCCGCGGGCGGCTTTGCGGTTCGGAGAATCGAGATCCATCACTGACCATCGCTGCCGGATCAGCCCGTAAAGCAGTTCCTTGGGCGTCGTTTTATCGATGAGGAACAGCAGCCGGTCGACGGAAAAACGATCCATCAACAGCCCGATTTCATACGCGCAGCCCTGTCGCTCGGCGGAAAATCCCCTCAGATCCATCAAGAGGACGTCTGCCACATCCAGCATTTTGCGCACTGCGGGCTTCCATACATCGTCGTAGCAATAAAACGCCGACCCCGGATAATCCGATTCCACGCCCAGACTCGAACCCCGCACCTGTTCCACCTTCTCGACCGCCTGGCGCGGAGCAGTGAGGAAGCGGCGGCGCACATAAACGATCAGCGGACCGACGGCCAGCACCGAGAGCAGCGCATACACCACGGAGTTCCGCTGCTGATCCGACAGGTGCAGGAACCAGTTCACATGGCTCACGTTCAGCTCTTGCAAGATCCAGGCCAGGTGATTGATCAGCGCCGCGAAGGTGGCGATGGCCAGCGTAACTCCCAGCGATTTGGTCGCATTGGCGCGGCTGAAGACGGAAAACTGGTAGCGCAGAAAGGCCGGGTCGGCTATGGTCAGGAACGATCCGGCGAATCTCCAGCCGCTCATCAGGGGTCCAAACACCGCAGCCGTGTTCTTGTCGGATCCGAACACCCTGAGAATGACGAGTTTCCGGTTCCCGTCGCCGAGAGCCGCCTTGCGCATGCGCCGCCAACCCCACCCCAGAACAAAGATCTGCACGATGGCGGGAATCAGCGCCTCATAAAACGGCAATCCGTTGGCCATTGCGATCACACTCAAAACACTGATCCCGACGCAGGCAAGCACGGCAATCAACTCCATCACGCGCTTTCCCGCCAGGTAGATCGTCCACGTCCACCAGACGACAAGAAGATCGGCGCCCACCACCACCCCAAGAGCGATCAACATGCCGATTGGATTGCTGTCCGTGTTCTTGCTCGTTTGCCAGATGAGAAGCGCGATCGCGCCAACACCGCACGCCTGAGCGACGAACGAGAGCAGCAGGAGGAAGAATTTGCGTCTCTCGGTAAACCGGACTCTGGCCAGCCTCGCCGCCGCCGCACCGCTCAGGCGAATTGGTTCCGTCGAGTCCATCTCGGCGAACTCGAGTTCTGGAACGGCAGCGATCGAAGCCAGGGACGGGTAGTACATCGTCGAGCGGGTCAGTTCCTCGACAGCGATTGCTCCACGGTTCCCAGCCGCTGCGGCTGCTCCCTTCTTCATCATTCCCCTGGCCATGGTGCGGATGGTGATCTCCTGCAGCCCCAGGTAAGCCAGCGGGGCCAACAGCGTGAGGAAAAGGTCGAGGAGAATCTTGGCCAGTTGCGATCGAAAACTGGCGGGCGGCGTGCCTGGCGGCGTGCCCCGATTGGCGCCAAACCCATCGTCCGCGGCGCCCGGCTGGGCATTCTGGCCGGATGGAGATTCCTGGCCGGCTTGGGTTTGACTCGCTGGCTCGCTGCCGGTCGCGCCTTGGCTCGTCGCACCCTGATCTGTCGGACCCTGATCCGTCGGCGCCGATCCGAGTGCCTGGTCGGGCGCCCCATCGTCCTTTACCGGAAGGCCGCCCCCATTCCCGTTGGACACCATCCCCGCGGCGGGCAACTCCGCCAGAAGAATGTCATTGTCGATCGGGAAGTTGTAATCCCAATTCTGTATGGAACGGCCGTAGCCCGGTGCCGTTGCCGTCAAGCGGTATTGTTCCCCTAGACGGGCCGGAAAGCTGATACACCCGTCGCTGCCCGCGGTATAGGTGGTTTTCTTCCCATCGGGCCCGGTGATGGTGATCGTCGCGCCCGGAATTGCTTTCCCCGGGGCTCCGTCGGTGCCGGTTGGAAACTCCGTTACAGCCACGGCCTTCCTGCCCATGCCGCTTGCATCCGCTGCACGGCCGGGCGTCTTGGCGCAGAGATCCTGCGCCATCGACGGCCGAGACGAAAGAACCACGACCAGGAGACAGAAAAGTGTAGGTCTGCGCAGAATAACCTCCAGCTTCAAATCGGTATGCTACCAACAACGAATCGTCACGACGAAGGCAAATGGGGAGTGGGTATCTCCAACATAATGCGCGCAAATCTCCGCCGCCGAAAGATTTTTTCGACCCCTGACAAGAGGGGGTACCCGTTCCGGCCTGTGCCGGAAAGCCATCGGAGGGCAGATCGCACCCGGACCGGCGGCCATCCCGCTTCCGGTACAATTCCATCGATGAAGCTCGGCGAACTGGCAACGCGGCTGGGGGCTGACCTGCACGGCGACCCCGAGCTGGAAGTGACTGGCGTCAAAGGGATTGAGGAAGCAGGTCCTGCCGAAGTCACGTTCGTCGCCAATCCCCGCTATGCCGGCCTGGCGCGCAAGACGCAGGCCGCGGCCGTGCTGGTCGAACCGGAGTTTCCGGAGATTACGCCGCCCACGCTGCGCATCAAGAATCCCTATCTGGCCTTTGCGCGCGCGCTGGGATTGTTCTACCAGCCTCCTGCTTATCCCCCAGGCATTCATCCCACCGCGGTCATCGATCCCTCGGCTGAAATCGGCGAAGCGGCGCACATCGGCGCGTATGTCGTGGTCGGGCCCGGAGTGCGCCTCGGCCCCCACGCTACCCTGCTGCCTCATGTTGTGCTCTATCCCGGCGTGCAGGCGGGAAGCCATCTGTTCGCCCACGCCCATGCCGTGGTGCGCGAGGGATGCGTTCTGGGAGATCACGTGACGCTGGAAAACGGTGTCATCATCGGCGGCGACGGCTTTGGATTTGCCAAGAACGAGGCACGGCCGCTGGGAAAAGATCCCGCAGTCGGGCCCGGTGCGGCTGGGAAGCTGGGTCGATGTCCAGGCCAACGCCTGCATTGACCGGGCTACGGTGGGGGCCACGGAAATCGGCGACGGCAGCAAGGTCGACAATCTCGTTCAGGTCGGCCACGGATCCCGGGTGGGCGAAAACACGCTCCTCTGCGCTCAGGCCGGATTGGCCGGCTCTTCCGTAGTGGGCAACAACGCCATCCTGGCTGGACAGGCCGGAGTCGCGGGGCACTGCACCCTGGGTGACGGCGTCATCCTGACCGCCCAATCCGGGGTTTCGCATGACGTCCCGGCTGGCAAGATGATCTCTGGCTCGCCGGCATTCGACAATCGCACCTGGCTCCGCGCAGTGACGATTTTTCAACGCCTCCCGGAGTTTCTCAAGCGGCTCGATCGGGTCGAACGGCAGCTTGCCGCCCAGCCCAACACCCCCCGAAAGGCCGACCGGCCATGAACTGGATGCGATGGGCAATGGTGACCCTCAGTGGCCTCGTTGCGCTGGCGGCGGGATGTCATTCCTCACACGTGGACATCACCGTCGAGAATCACTCCGGCGCCCCGATCCGGCTGCTGGAAGTGGATTACCCCAACGCCAGTTTCGGCGCGGATGCCATCGCCGAGGACGGCGTGATGCACTACCGGATCCAGCTCCAGGGCAATGGCCCGCTCAAGGTGCAGTACACGGCCTTCGATGGCAAGCTGGTTCAAATCACCGGCCCGCAGATGGCGGAGCACCAGGAGGGCAAGCTGGAGATCGTGCTGTCGCCGGGTGCAAAGGCCGACTTCCGCCCGGACCTCACGGCCAGACACTGAGCCCGGTGTGCATCAAATCGGGACCCGGCGGAACCCGAATACTCTTCGGAAAAGCGCGGGACCTGCTCGACTACAGGATGATCGCCGTGAGAATCGGATTTTTGGGACTTGGCAAGATGGGGACACCGATGGCGCTGCGGCTGCAGGCTGCCGGCTATGAATTGTCGGTATGGAATCGTAGCGAAGAACGTACCAAGCCACTCATCCACGAAGGCGCCATCGCTACTGCGACTCCAGCTGAAGCCGAGCTTGGCTCCGACGCCGTGATCACCATGCTCCTCGATGATGCGGCTTATGAAGAGGTGTTTTTTGGCGCACACAGGCTGATCGATGCGCTCTCACCCGGCGTGCTTCATATCATGTGCGGAACCATCAGCGCAGACCTGTGCGAGCGGCTCACCGTCGAGCACGCAAACCTTGGCATCGATCTCGTCGCTGCGCCGGTGTATGGCCAGGTAACCGATGCCGCGGAAGGCCGTCTATGGATCGTTGCCGCCGGTGTTGAGAAAGCAATAGACCGTGCACGTCCACTTCTGGAGACATTTTCGAGAGGGATCACCGTGGTTGGCAAAGAGCCACGGCAGGCGTATGCGTTCCAGCCGGGCGCAGATTTCTCCCCACCCCCGGGGTCGTCTTCATTCCGCTAAACACCGGTCTCAGCAGTCCAAAAGAACACCTGGCTCGAAGGGGTCTTCCATATCCCCAGCGGGTGGATTAGGGGCGATTCGGTGACGAGTCCTGGGTGCGCAGCTTTTATCGCACCATGCTCTGGAAAAGCTGCGACTTGAGCAGGCTGTTGAAATCGGTGTCGGAAGCGGCGAAGTGGATGCTCAGCATGCCGGCGCTCGAACTGATGTCAGTATCGGCCAGCGCGGCCTTCTCGGAATCCGACCCGCTCATCTTGCGGTACATGACCGCAGCATTGAGCAGCGAGGAAACTGTCGCCGCGGCGAACGCATCCCCGGTTGAAATGGTGAGATCGAACTTCACGCCGTGCTGAAAGTCCATGGTGTACCAGGACAGCGTGAGGCGCTTGCGCACCGAGTCGAAGTCGGCGACCGAGCCTGCCTCGCCCATGACCTGCTTCATCATGGTCTGGGTGCCCTTCTGGTCGAGAATACTCCACAGCGGCTCGGTATCGACCGAGCGCATGGCATCCATGAAGGTATTGTTGGTGAGCAGGCTGGGAATATTGCCGTCGCGCGAATCGA
This sequence comes from uncultured Acidobacteriaceae bacterium, assembly GCA_963737665.1. Lineage (GTDB taxonomy): Bacteria > Acidobacteriota > Terriglobia > Terriglobales > Acidobacteriaceae > Telmatobacter. Next base: position 800,711 of record CAVTTW010000002.1, on the reverse strand, counting down.
GCGACGCTTTCACTGCGTCGGTTCCGCCGAAAACCATGGTCGACGCATCCACAAAGCACAGCACCATTCCGGTCTTGCCCATGGGATAGATCCGGTTGGTGCGAACGACGGTCGGCTTGACGCCCTTCTTCTTGAAGTTGGCGAGGATGTCCTGCACCGAGAACTGGCCCTGCGCCACGCCGAGCGTCACCACCTGGTCGTTGGTCTCGCTGGGCCGGAAGAGCGCAAACGCCAGCTCGTCCACATCGTGATTCTCATTGAGGCCGGACTTGCGGAGAGCGTCGTCGAACTGCTTCAGATCGGGCGGCATGACGCGATCACGCAGTTGCATCGCGGTGCTCGAGTTCTGCATGGCTCGATAATCAATCGCCACTAATTGCTGTACATCGTGCGGAATTGCCGTACGTGCATCCGAAGACAACTGTGCAGCTTGCAGCGAAGCTCCCGCCGCCAAAAGTACGACGGGAACTGAAACTTTCAGGAAATTACTGAACAAGTGCTTCCTCCAGGATGGCCCTGCTCTTAAAACGCTCACTGCTGCGCATGGATAACCACGGATTGCTGTCAGTAGGTTAAGAACGGCTCATCCCTCTTCCCAGATTTATTTTAACTGCGCGGCTCTTAACGTGGAGTCTCGCCACGGGGCATCCGGTCCGTCGGGTGACGTCGAATCCCGCCCCATAAACCAGGCTGGATTCAGGCCTTCCCCGGCCAGTCCAGGGGCGCCGCAAGGCGATTTTCCAGGATCTTGGCCGCCTGATCGAATCCAGTTAATTGACGCATCCATTCGGCATCCCGCTCACAGGCGGCTTCGGGCAGCAGGCCGATGACCTCGCCCTCGACGGGTACGGTCTTGTGCCGCTGGGCAAGTCTGGAGACTGCTTTATACACCTCGGAGATCGGCGTTACCTGGAAATCGGTAATGTTCATCGAAAGCTGGGCGCGGCCGTGCGCCAGCACGCCTAGTGCCTTTACGCCCTTAAGGCCGCCGCCGGAGGCGCGGATCTCGCGTGCGATGGCCCGCGCCACGGCCACATCCGTCGAGTCGAAATAGATGTTGTAGGCCACCAGGAATTTGCGCGCCCCCACGGCGCACGCTCCGGCGGTGGGATGGAGGCCCGGGCCGCCTACATCGGGTCGCCGCGCGGTTTCCCGTCCGGCCAGGTCGCTCAGACCTTCAAACTGCCCACGGCGCACGTCTTCCAGGTTGGCACGGTCGGGACGCGATGCGGCGGCCTCGTAAAAGTAGACCGGTACGCCAAAACGGCGCCAGATCTCGAGGCCCGCCTGCCGCGCCAGCAGCACACACTGTTCCAGCTTGATGCCCGAGATGGGGACAAAGGGGATCACGTCGGCCGCGCCAATGCGCGGGTGAACGCCCTGCTGGCGGGTCAGGTCGATGAGTTCCGCGGCCTTGCCGGCGCCGCGCACGGCAGCTTCGACGACCGCGCCCGGCTCTCCAGCGATGGTCACCACCGACCGGTTGTGGTCCGCATCCATCGACCAGTCAAGCAGGTGCACTCCCTCGACGCGCATGGCGCCCACGATGGCGCGCACCCGCGCGGCGTCCGTGCCCTCGGAAAAGTTGGGAACGCACTCGACGACCGGCTGAGTCATGTCACTTCCACCAGGTGTAACCCACCTGAACCTGGAGGCTTGCATTCACGCCGGGGTTGCGGTCCCCTAGCGAGGCCGAGGAAATGTGGACCGCATTCAGTTCCAGATCGAACGAGCGCCCGGGCCGGGTGAAGTAGTGCATGCCGATGCCGCCCTGGGGCGAAAAGTTGAACACCGAGGTCGCGCCCGGCAGGCCGTGCGGCACCAGCACGTCCGGCGGAAACTTGTGCGTAGTGTAGATGAGGCCGCCCGCGGCTTGAAACCAGGGTTGAATGCGGCGCGAATGGGTAAGAAAATTCCAGCGGAAGATGACCGGCGTGATGCTCGCCCCACGATAGGTGCCGCCGCCGATGGGCTCAGTATACGTCTGCCCCTGGTAGACAAATGTCTGGGGGTGCGGGGCGGGCGTGTAGGCCTGCCACAAAGGCATGATGTTCGCGCCCAGCTCAAACTGGCCGCTGAAGATGCCGGCCTTCAAGACCGGCGTGAGGACCTTGCCAGCCTGAAATCCGCCCCAGAAAAACTTGAAGTCGGAACGGTCGCCGACGCCGCTGCCCCAGTTGACAAACGGGCCATATTCCCAGCTTTGCGCATTGCGCACCTGGGCCACGGGATTGCCCGAATCGTCATGGGCCGCGGCCGCCGGAGCGGGCGTCTGCGCCGCGGCGGTGAGGGCAGCCAAGACCATCAATAACCAGAGCTTCGTGAACCAGAGCTTCGTGTTTCGGGGCAACGTTCTTCTCCCTGCCGGTAGTCTTCGGATTTCGCAGAAAAGGCCGCCTCGGCTGGGGCGGCCTTTGCACTTGGATCAAACAAGGCTGTGTTCGGATGCAGGAGAAATCAGCCCGCGACCTGCTCCATCTGCTCGGCATCCATGTCGAAGTTCGAGTAGACGTTCTGGGTGTCGTCGAAGTCTTCGAGCGCTTCGAGCAGCCGCAGCATCTGGTTCGCGGCCGGACCTTCAAGCTTGGTGTAGGTGGAGGCGATCATCGTCACTTCATTCATCACCGTGGGAATCTTCGCCGCCTTCACCGCGTTCAGCACCGCCTCGTAGCTCGCAGGGTCGGTAATGATCTCCCAGGTATCGCCTTCGTCGTTCAGGTCCTCGCCGCCGGCCTCGAGCACGATGTCCATCAGCTTCTCTTCGGTCGCCGCCGACTTCTCCACCGCGATGACGCCCTTCTTCGAGAACATGTGCAACACCGAGCCGGTTGAGCCCAGGTTGCCGCCGTTCTTCGAGAAGCAGTGGCGGATTTCGCTCACCGTGCGGTTGCGGTTGTCGGTGAGCACTTCAACGATCACCGCGACGCCGCCCGGCCCGTAGCCCTCAAACGTGATCTCTTCGTAGTTGACGCCCTCGAGTTCGCCGGTACCGCGCTGGATGGCGCGCTTGATATTCTCGGCCGGCATGTTCTCGGCCTTGGCCGCCAGCACCGCGGTACGCAGGCGCGGATTGCCGTCAGGATCGCCTCCGCCGCCCTTCGCAGCAATGGTGATTTCCTTGATCAGGCGGGTGAATATCTTGCCGCGCTTGGCGTCCAGCGCGCCCTTCTTGTGCTTGATTGTGGCCCATTTGGAATGGCCGGACATGGGAACCTCAGTGAGAATCGGAATACCGACGCCGGAGCGTCTGCCCTTGCGAGTATACCACTCCAGACGCTGTGCTCAGGGGTGTGCCAGTGCGGTCTTCGACCACAGACGAAGGGTGCGGATTCAAAGAAAAAAGGCGACAATGATGGGGAGTGAAGAGTGCAAGGCTGAAGACACGGAAGTACGAACCGGTCTCCCTCGAAGGCATGCACGGAGCCTTCACGAGGCGAAGGTTCCTTGGCCAGGCGTCTGCTGCCGGGGCAGCCATGCTGCTCCCCGACTGGGCTAAGTGCGACGGGGCGCAGGATCAGCTGGATTCGCGGGCCGGAAGCGCAGACTACACGATCGAGATCGCGGAAATCGAATGGGAGATCGCGCCGAAGAAAAAGGTGCACACCTCGGCCTACAACAGCCAGATTCCGGGCAAGCTGCTGCGCCTCACGGAGGGAAAGCCGGTCACCATCGACATTGTGAACCGTCTTGACCGCCCCGAGATCGTCCATTGGCACGGTCAATGGATTCCCTCGGATGTCGACGGCTCCAGCGAGGAGGGCACGCCGATGATTCCCGCCGGCGGCCGGACGCGAATCCAGTTCACTCCGAAACCGTCGGGACTGCACTGGTATCACACCCACACCAGTGCAGCTCGCGACTTGAAACGCGGACTTTACAGCGGTCAGTTCGGCCCTCTTTACGTCGAACCGCGGGAGAACCCGGGGCACTACGATCAGGAACACTTTTTGATGCTTCACGAGTGGGATCCTTACTTTGCCGCGAGCGATGACGGTTCTCAGGAAATCGGCTACGCATCCGGGTCCATCAACGGGCGCATGCTCGGCCACGCCGATCCCATTCAAGTACGCGCGGGCGATCACGTGCTTTTCCACATTGTCAATGCCAGCGCCACGCAGCCTCGCTGGCTCTCCCTGCCGGGCCATTGGTTTGAAGTCGTGGCGCTCGACGGCCGTCCCGTTCCCACGCGGGCCAGAAACGAGACGCTCTACATGGGCCCCGCCGAGCGAATCAGCGCCATCGTGACCATGGATCACCCCGGGGTCTGGATTCTTGGCGAAGTCAACGACGACCTGCGCGGCGCCGGCATCGGGACCGTGATTGAGTATGCGGGGCAATCGGGGGCGGCGCGATGGAAGGCGCCGGCAAACGGCAAACTGGAGTTACCGCACGTTTGGGGATGCGAACCCAAGGGTGCAGGCGCCGGCCGTTACTATCCCGCTCGTGTTCACCTCGAAATTCGAGGGTCACGGCACCATGGATCGATGGCAAATCAATGGAAAGTCGTTTCCCGAAGGAGACCCCGGGCTCTTTCAAAAGGGCCTGCGTCATCGGCTGGTCTTCGACAATCGCAGCGTGGATGACCATCCGGTTCATCTGCACCGTCACGCGTTCGAGTTAGTCTCAATTCACGGGGCTCGCACCAGCGGCGTGTACAAGGACGTGGTGATCGTGAAGGCGGGAACCGTCGTGGAGGCCGATCTGGTCCCCGATAATCCCGGCCCGACGCTCTTTCATTGCCACCAGCAGGACCACATGGACATGGGATTCATGGCGCTTTTCCATTACTCATAAATTTGACCAGAGGAGCATGCTTGAAATCCTTTCTCAGGTATCTGGCTTTATTCGGAGCTTTGGCCGTGGCCGTTTCGTCGGCGCGGGCCCAGGGAAATTATGAGATTCAGGTGTATGGCGCCGAGACCGTGGCGCCGGCCACCACGATGGTCGAGTTGCACTCCAACTTCACCGCCGCAGGCCAGCGTTTCTACATCGACGGCGCCGCGCCCACCAATCACGCCGAGCACGAAACGATCGAGATTACCCAGGGAGTCAACGACTGGTCGGAGGTTGGCTTTTACATCTTCACCAGCGAACAGAGCGGGCTGGGCGTGCAATGGGTCGGCGACCATATCCGCCCTCGGGTGCGGGTCCCCGAGAAATGGGGCTGGCCGGTTGGCGTGAGTCTCTCGACGGAAGTTGGCTACCAGCGAGCGCTGTTTTCGCCCGACACCTGGACGTGGGAGATCCGGCCCATTGTCGACCAGCAGAAAGGGCGATGGTACTGGGCCGTCAATCCGGCGCTGGAGCGAACCTGGCACGGTCCGGATGTGAACCAGGGACTGGGGTTCTCGCCGGCTGTGAAGGTGAGCTACGACTTCACAAAGGTGGTCACCGGCGGCCTGGAATACTACGCCGACTACGGCAGCATCACCAACATCGCCACGCTGCATAACCAGCAGCAACAGATCTTTCCCGCCATCGACCTGAACGTCTCTCCGGACTGGGAGATCAACTTCGGAGTTGGCCTGGGCCCGACCGCCGCCACCGACCGGTGGATTTTCAAGTGCATCATTGGGCGGAGGTTCACCTGGGGCAAGCCAAAGCGCGCACCGCGACCGCAGGGCCCTTAACGAGCCGACGGGCTGACACCCCCGTCGCGCGGCAGGCGCGAGAGCCGGGACTTCGTGTAGCTGAATTCCTGCCGTCCCATCCTTTCGCCGAAGAAGGCGAAAGGATGGGGCGCGGAGAACTGTTCAAGGGACCAACAGAAAGACGGCCCCGCGGCTGCTTTCAGGTCTCTGGGACAATTAGACGAGGTTTCCGCCGTCGTCGCCGCCAAAGCCGCCGCCATCGTCGAAGCCGCCGCCCCCGCCATCATCCTGGCCGCCACCATCGAAGCCGGACGTGTCGTCTGTTCCCGCGTTGTCGAAACCTGACCCATCGCCGGAAGACGAATCATCGAAGCCAGCCTGGTCATTGGCGGCACCAGAATCATTGCCGGAATCGCTGTCGGAGCCGGCGTACCCCGGATTGGAGAACGCCGCATTTTGGTCCGAGGCTTCCTGATGCGTCTCGCCTCCGCCCCGATCATTGTCAAAACCCTGGGTGCCGGGCTGATCGTAATAGTTATTGACCACGGTCTCTTCGACGGGACGTCCAAAGCCGCCGCCCATGCCCATACCAGGATCCATGCCGAATCCGCCCATCCCCATGCCGGGGTGCCCGTACCCCCCCATGCCGTGAAGAATCGACTCCACGCCTTCGAACGCCAGTGCGCCCGCCGCTACGCCTGCAGCAGTCTGCATGGCCCCACGCAGAAAGCTGGGCTGGCCGCCCTGCATGGGAACGTATTGGGGTTGCTGGTATTGCGGCTGCTGATATTGCGGCGGAGGCGGGGCGTACTGCGGCTGCGCGGGCTGGCTGTATTGCTGCGGAATCGGCTGGTAGCCCTGCTGTGGCGGCGGAGGAGGAGGCTGCGGGTCGCGGTCGCCGAGCAACCTGCCCAGAAAGCTGGTGGCGTGGGCGGGCTGATGGCTCTGCTGCAGTTGCTGTTGAAGCTGCGTAACCTGCGCCTTGGCCTGTTCGAGGGCGATGTTCTGCACCAGCACGGTCTGGGCGAGAATGTAGATCGCGTCCGGGTTAGCGCCCAGTTCACGGCCGAGCAGGTTTTCGGCGTCGGGATCCTTCTCCTGCAGTTGCGTCTGGTTCACCCGCTGCGCCAGCGAGGTCAAAAGCTGTTGTTCCTGGGGAGTCACGAGATTTCATCCTCCGGCAGCGCCAACTTGCCTGCATGGGCCGCCCTCAGGATTGAGACGCAGACCTGCAATCAAAGTTGCCCTGCCCGAGGGATCAGTACGCAGATCGGCCCAGCACGGTTCCCCGACGCCACGGGCGCGCGACATTCTCTGCTTCCGCCGCAATCGCCGAGCGCAGGCCTGCGACTGCTCGTTCCCAAAGGAGTCAGAAACGAGTTCCCGCGTCGCCAAAACGATACGTCTCGCCGAACGATATGCCGCGCGGATTCAAGGTATGACTCTGGTTGGTGATGCTGCTGTGGAAGTTCGGGATCGCCTCGTAGGTATAGTCCACTCGCGTCCACCAGTGTCCCCAGGTGTGGTATTCCCCGCCGCCTCCGATAGACCAGGTGTTGTACGTGGAATGGAGGTGCCCTGTACCGTTACCGGGTTGCGTCAGGCTGGCGAAGCCGAGTTCGCCTTTGTAAATTGGCTGAAACCTGCCCCAGTAGCCCATGGTGCACATCAGACCACCCTCACCGACGAAAAGCTTGTAATTGGAGGCATCGCTGTTTCCGCCTACGATCATGGAGTGGCCCTCCGCATTGATGCCGAGACAATGCCAGATCGTGGCCGTTGCCCAGGCGGAGGGTCCCCACCTGTTAATGTCTCCACCTCTCCAGTCTCCGGACCAGTAATCCATTCCCGCGCCGACGCTAAAGTTCACAGGGAGCGTCTTGCCCTTTCCCGCTGCAGGCTGCACCTGAGCGAGGCTCGAGATCGAGCCGAGAAAGAAAGCCACGGCTATCGCCAGCTTTGCACGCATAGTTCTATCTCCTCTTCCAGGCCCAGTCCCGACCAGACCGGCCTGCGTGATTCGGACTCGTGAAACTCCCCTCCAACTATACGAAGACGCGCCCGAAGGTGCCTATTCGGAAGAGACCCTGTCCGATCGGAAAACATGCGGTAGCTAATAACACTTTTGCTAATACCCTACTTATAAACTATCGAGGAAGAGATGGAAGGGTTACTTTTCGCGGAGGATTGCCGGGAACTGTGGATACGGAAGTAATGTTATCGGCGCCGCGCTGCCATTACGAAAGATCACTGCCGGCCGGCGGCCGGGGCGCGCCGCGCTGGCCCCACAGCTTCTCCCAGTTCCACATCTGCGCCGTGACCTTGTTCGGCAACCGGAAACCGAGCTGATGTGCGAGCAGGCACACCTGGCCGCGATGATGGGCTTCGTGAGCGATCATGTAGCACAGCATCTCCACGCCGGGGGGCCAGGGTTGCGCCCAACCGTCGCGCACAAAGGCCTCAACGCGACCGCCGAAAGCATCCGCAAGCATATCCTGGCACCGGGAGGCGCTGTCGGCTAACGCCACACAGGCCTGCTGCGGTGTGCAGTGGGCGCGGCTGAGCCGGGTGGGGACTTTCAGGTGTGGCGCCGAAAGCCGGATCCATTTGGTGCGGACATTGTGAATGTGCGTGAAGATGGCCGCAATGCCGCGGACGCCGCCGGCCGGTTTCGCCAGCCAGGCTTTCGGATGCAGATGCTCGATGAGCAACTGATTCATTTGCTCATTGGCCGCAAATGTCCGAATCGAGGCTTGAACTGGGTCCGGGCCAACCTTGTTTGGGCGCGTTGGCAAGGCGTGTGCCTCTGAACCCGGACCTGGAATCTGGCTCCGAAGTCCGTCGCGACTGCAGATTACCTGGCCCACACCATGTCAGGCCATCGCAAAGGCGCGAATGGTCTCCTTGCGGGCGGTGAGGCGATCGATGAGATCGGCGCGGACTTCGTAGCCGCGGCCGGGAATATCCGGAATCTCGATTTCACCCTGGGATGAGACGGTGACTTCCGGTTCGATGATGTCATCGATCCAGTACCGGGCAGACGCCGATACGTCCCCGGGAAGGGTGAAGTTTTCCAGCGAAGACAGGGCGATGTTGTGTGCCCGGCCGATGCCCGACTCGAGCATCCCGCCGCACCACACAGGAATGCCCCGTTCCTGGGCTGCATTGTGAACGGCGATGGCTTCAGAGAAGCCGCCGACGCGGCCCAGCTTGATGTTGATGATCTTGCACGACTCCATCTCGATGGCGGCCAGGGCGTCGCGCCGGTTGCGGATCGACTCGTCGAGGCAGATCGGGGTCTCCAGCCGCTTCTGCAGCATGGAGTGGTAATAAAAGTCGTCGTGCCACAGCGGCTGTTCGATCATCAGCAGGTCAAAGCTGTCGAAGGTCACGATATGGTCGGAGTCGCGCAGCCGGTACGCCGAGTTGGCATCGCAACTCAGCGTGATACCCGGCCAGCGATTGCGCACTTTGTCGAAGACTTCGATATCCCAGCCGGGCTTGCATTTGAGCTTGATGCGCTGATAGCCGGCAGCAAGCTCCCGTTCGATAATGGCCAGCAGTTCGGGAACGGACGACTGGATGCCCAGGGAGACGCCGCAGGGGATCGTGTCGCGCACTCCGCCCAGCAGCCGGGAAAGCGACACGCCCTCCCGCTGCGCCTCGAGGTCCCAGATCGCGTTTTCCAGCGCGGCCTTGGCCATGGGATTGCCGCGAACCACTTTGAAAAGGCGCGGACACTGCCCGCCGTTTTCAAGCGCTTCGGCCGATGCCAGCATAGGACCCAGTTCGTTGACGATCACCTGCCAGGCGGTGTCGGTCGATTCGCCGGAGAAATACGGCCGCTCTCCGGCGGTGCACTCGCCCCAACCGGTCAGACCCTCCGATTGAACCTCGACGAGCAGGATGCGGCGGTCGCGGGTTACGCCAAAGCTGGTCTCAAAAGGGCGCACGAGGGGCATATGCACTTCGCGCAGAATAATGCTGTCTATTCGCATAAGATTTTTCGCGTTCCTTGGATGTTAGATGCCTGACTCCGCTTGAGGCAGCAATCCCAACTCGAATGTTCCATTTCCTTCCGCATCCCGGACAAAGCCAATCACGGCCAAACCCTGGGTAAATGCCTGTTGAAACTTCCGGCGGTTCTCCAACTGAACGGTGAGGGCGCGTTCCCGATCTCGTTCCGAGGCCTTCCACTGGTAGATGGCGGCTGGAATCTCGATCCGCTCCTCGATGGTGTATGCCTTGCGGCTCCCCTTCAGAATATCAACAACCCGGGGAGAATCAAGATGCCACTCCGCCACCAGGCGGTCGGTGGGCAATCCACCCTGCAGTCGAGAAGAGGATACACCATAGAAATTCACACGGTAGCTACAAACCACGGCTCCCAGCTTGTGGATATTGAGGAAAGCGTTCTTGATCTCCAGCGGGTCGAAGGTCCACTCCATGTGGCGGATGCCCCGGGAAAGGCCTCATCCCGTTGTTCCAGCTTGAGTTGCGCGCCGAGCCCCCGGTTCCGGTAGCCTTCGCGCACGGCCAGCATGTGGGAGTGAAGATAGGGCTGCGGACGGCCGCCATTTTCTGAGCCGGGCTTGATTCCGGGCAAAGACATGGCAAAACCAACCATCGATTTTGGCTCACCGCGGGACGAAGATCCAGGCAGCGCGGTGTCAAAGGCGCCGAGAACCTGCCCGCCAACCTTCTGCATCACCAGAAAAGCCTTGCGGGGAATGATGTCGCTCTGGTCGTAGCCCCAGGTCTCGACCTGCAGTTGAACGCATGCCTCCAGTTCGTCAAAACCCTCGCATGAGCGGATCAGGATCAAGGCTCGCTCTCCTGCCGGGCGTCAGCCTGGACGGCATCTGTCGTAGCGGCCAGCTTCTTCTTGGCGTCCGACCAGAGCTCCTCGAGTTCAGGCGGGCGCAGCTCTTCGAGCGGCCGGGAGGAGGCCAGCTCCATCTCGCGGAAGCGCTGGCGGAAGCGCAGATTGCAGCCGCGCAAGGCCATCTCGGCATCGACGCCCAGGTGCCGCCCCAAATTGACGACGGTGAAGAGAAGATCGCCGAGTTCGGCCTCGATAGCCGGCCTGCGAACCGGAACTGCCCGGGCTTCGGCCTCCAGCTCGGCCGTTTCTTCAACAATCTTGGGAAGCAGGTCGCTGCCAGTTGGGCCAGTCGAAGCCGGCGGCGTTGGCCTTCGCACCCAGCTTGGCGGCCTCGGCCAGGGCAGGCATGGCGCGCTGCACGCTGTCGAGGCGGGAAACCGGCTCGCTGGATGGCGCCTTGTTTCCCTTTTCGGCGGCCTTGATCTCTTCCCAGTTGCGCAGGACGGCCTCGGCCGAGCCGCGGACTTCGGCATCGACGCTGGCCTGGTTGCCGGCGGCGCGCGAGGCCTCCTCGCCGAACACGTGTGGATGGCGGCGAATCAGCTTCCGGTTCAGGTGGTCGAGCACGTCGGCGATGGTGAAGTGACCTTCGTTAGCCGCCATCTCGGCGTAGAAGAGAACCTGCAGCAGCAGATCGCCCAGCTCTTCCGCGAGGTGCGGAAAGTCACGGCGCTCGATGGCGTCAAAGACTTCGTAGGCTTCTTCCAGGGTGTATTTTCGGATGGAGTCGAAGGTCTGCTTCTGGTCCCAGGGACAACCGCCGGGAGCGCGAAGACGCGCCATGATGGCCACGGACTGCGCAAACAGGGATGCCGCCTGCGCGGGGTCGCTGGCCAAAATTGTCGAAGGAGTCTTCGCAGTTGAGCTTTCAGGCGGAAGAGCCATGCAAGTTCATTTTACTCGCACCCGGGCACGGCCCGAACCATGGGAAAGTTACCGAAAGCTGACACGCAGGGCAGCAATTCCGCCGCATTCCAGAGCGCCCTTCAGTTGGGGACCACCTCGAGGGACGGCGTCGCTGCCGAGAGGGTGCGTTCGGGCTCGCCTGCCCGGGCATAGGCTTCAATCTCGGCCACCGCTTCGGCCAGCTTTGTCATCACACGGGCTTCTTCGCCGCGACTGATCTTCTGGGCAGCGTCTGAAGGATCATCGGGATAATTCCAGACGCCGATCATGATCTTCAGCTGCGGGTTGCGGGCGCGCAGGGTGCGATACAAACGGTTGGAGCGTCCGATGCCAAAGGGCGGCAGGCCAGAGAGGAAGACGATATCGGGTTTGGTTTGCGCGGTCTTTTCCAGCATCTCCTCGATGCGGAGAACCGGGGTTGCGAACGCGCTGACCCGCCTGCCATCGAGCAACTGCGCGAGCATCAACGCGGCCAATTCATCCACCTCGTCACGCACGGGAATGCACATGACTTTGATGGAAGGCATGTGCTCCTCACCGGGGGAAGGAGGGCCTTCCTGCTTTTGTTCTTCCAGGTTTTCTCGGAAGCCCACCTCTTCGATCAGTTCCCTCGCCGTCTGGCGGACAAAGCGTATGGTCGAGTCTTCGAGATCGCGGTGCATGCGATCTTCTTCAGACATGATGAGCGCGGGAATCAGCACCGAGTCATAAGCCTCCACAAGAGTCTTGTCCTTGAGCGAAGATTCGAGCACCTCGCTCGCCTCGCGCTCATCGCGGGCGAGAAGGCGCTGGTAGAAGCAAGCCCATGCGGGAATGACGGGCTGATCGCCCAGCATGACGGAGAGGAATTCGAGAGACGGAATGTGACTGCCCATGACCACGAGGCACACGGTGAGCGGCACCGACAGGACGAGGCCGACGGGTCCCCAGATCAGGGTCCAGAAGCCCGCGGCAACCAGGATAGCCAGAGAAGACAGACCGGTATGGCGACCGTAGACATGCGGCTCCACATAGTTGGCGGTCACCACTTCCACGCAGAAAAAAAGTGCCGGCAATCAGAACCGACCTCGACCACCCATGAAACACCGCCAGCGACAGTAGAGTTGGAATCAATGCGGCCACCGGCGCTCCAATGTAAGGAATGAAGCGAAGAAGCATGGCGAGCGCGCCAAACAGCAGCGGGTGCGGCAGCCCGATGAGGTAGAGCACAGCCGCGACGATCGACCCGTATGCCAGGTTTACCAGCAGTTGCAGCGAGAAGTAGCGATTGATGCGGCGGCCCGCATCGTTCATCGCCTTGGTCATGACCGTCAGATTGCGGTCACCGGTAAGGCGAATCAGCCGGTTGCGCAGGTCTTCCCGCTGAAGAACGACAAAAAAAGTAAAGACCACGGTAAGGAATGCCGTCGTAAGAGGTTCGAGGACGCCGCCGAGTTGATCGAGCCTGCCGGTGCGCTGCGACACCTCCCGCACGGGCACCGGACGATCTCGGGAGGCGCCGAGCGGCTTTTCCGTCCCATCCGCACCGGGCGCTGTCGGGCCTGTGCCGTCCAGTCCAAGCTGGTCGGTCAGCTTCTGTACCTCCCTCTGCGCGCGGCTGAAAGCCGAATCGCTGGGACTGTGAATGGCCGACATCTTGCGGGCGATGTTGTCGCGGTAGGTGGGCAGATCGTTGGCGACATCGACCAATTGGTTGAACAAAACCCAGCCCGCGCACCCCAGGATGGCAGAGAATCCCAGGATGACAACGATGGCTGCGAGGGCTCGCGGAAGGCAGAGCCGCTCCAGCAGTCCCACCAGTGGCGCCAGCAGAAAGGCAAAGAGTATGGCGAAGGCCAGGGGCAGGAAAAGAACCTTGGCCAGGTAAAGCATCGCGACTGCGAGCACTGCGATAACCATGAGCCACATGCGCGAGAGCATCCGCGTCGTGCTGGAGCCGTTCATTCGAAATCTCCCGGGAAAGCTGGCGGTCTGCGGGGTCGACGGACCACGCGCGATGCGATTCGGGTCGGGCAGTCGTGAGGACGGCGCCCTACAGGAGGGTCCGCGGCGACATTGACTAACATACGACTGCGCGCTATGGGCTTAGATGCTCGATTCTCCGTCGCGGGAGAAACGACCCTTGGGATGGGTCCGGGGAGTGTGATTCAGGGCGGTTCGGGAGGTATCGACTCGCGTGAGTTGGCGCGCATAAACGGGGACGGCCTCACGACCGTTGATCACCCCCACGCAAGCGGTCGGAGCGGCTCCGCCGTCAGCGGAACGTATACTTTTTCTCTCGCATGATTCGCATTCTGGGAACGATATTTGTCGGACTGCTGGGGTTGGCCTTTGGCAGCTTCCTGAACGTGTGCCTGAGCCGCTGGCCGGAGGGCGAAAGCGTGATTCGTCCTCGTTCGCATTGCCGCAACTGCCTGCGAATTCTCCCCTGGTGGGAAAATGTGCCGCGTGCTGAGCTGGATCGCGTTGCGCGGCCGCTGCCGGGGTTGCGGAAGTTCGATCCCCGTGCGCTATGTGCTGGTGGAAGCAGCAGTGAGCGGAATTTGGGCGACGGTGGCGTGGCAATCCCTGGGCTGTGTTCTCAACTTCGCCCCTACCGACGAGGATGCGTATCGATGCATGTTCGGCATGGCAGCGAAGCTGGCCTTCTGCTGGCTGCTGGTCTGCCTGGCGGCACTCGATGCGGAGCAACTGTGGCTGCCCGACTGGGTGACGTTGCCGGGAACGATCACTGGCTTCGTGGTGTCGCTTGCGCTTACCTACTTCGCTGTTGATTCCTCTCTCAACGTCGGGAGAAGCGGATCGCTGATGCGCATGGCGCTGGCGCGGATAGTGAATATCCTGATAGCCGGCGGCACGATCATGCTCATCCGGTCGGTGTACTGGGTCTTGCGCCACCGGGAGGGCATGGGCCTGGGCGACGCAAAGCTGATGGCGATGCTGACCGCATGGCTTGGCCTCGAGGCGGGTATCCTCGCATTCGCGATCGGGGTGGTTCTGGGAGCCTTGTTCGCGGTCGTTCTGCTGGCGTGGCCAACGGGCAGAGACTCCCCGCAGCCGTGGGCGGCCATCCGGCTGCCGCTGGGCACATTTCTCTGCGTGGGCGGACTGGTGAGCGCGCTATGGGGTCAACCCATCCTTGCGGCCTATTTGCGCTGGGCCGGGTTCTGATTGTTTGGTTACGGTTTGGCGGCCGAGGCGACCGGCGCGTTGGCCAGTTCCGGGTCTTTCAACATCTTGCGCGCCTCCTTGCCGTGCTTGCTGTCGGGATCGTAGTCGATGAGCTTGAGATAGTTGGCCTTGGCGGCAGTGAAGTTGCCGAGATGGCGCTGCGCCTCGGCCATGCCCCAGTAGACTTCCGGATTTTCGGGATCGAGCACGACCGCGGACTCGAAGCGGGACAGCGCTGCCTTCCAGTTCTTCTCGCTGAGGTAATAGGTGCCGACGTTTTCGTCTTCCTTGGCGCTTTCGGAGTGCTCCGGCTCCTGCGCCTTGTTTCCCTTCCTTCCCGAAGGCCCGGTGTCGGGAGGGGGAAGCAGCTTGTCGAGAGCCGCAGAGCTGGAACTGGAATCGCTCCCTGCCGATGGATCGGGGGCAGGATCGTCAGGGCTGCGTACGGGATCGTTGTCGGCGGCCGGTGCATGGACGTCGCCCGAACCGTAGGAAGGATCGGGCGCACCGGGGGCCGTGCTGTTGGGCATCACCGGCACGTTGGTCGTGTCGTCCGGGAAAGGGTTGGCTTCGGCCGGCTTGGACGCCGGCTTTTGCTGGTCAGCCGGCGCATTCTGGGGCTGGCTTTGCGGCGACGGAGCGGGCTGCGACTGGGCATCCATACGCACCCCGGGCGCCAGGCCGACTCCAACCAGCAATGCCAGTAAAATCCTTGTTTTCATCTCGACTTCGTCCGCCCCTTCAATGGTACGATGCGGTGCATACGGTGCCAAGCGCACCCGAGGAAAGCATCGCACAACCCATGGGACTGATCATCCGCTCTTCCGCTATCCACGCCGCCGGCTGCTATACGACCACGCGCATTCCCAAGGGCAGGCGCATTGCGGAGTACACCGGTCCCCGCCTGACCAAGGACGAGGCCGACGTGCTCTACGAAGGCTCGCCGCTCACCTACCTGTTTGGACTCGGCGACGGGGCGGTGGTCATCGACGGACACTGCACCGCGATGTTCATCAACCATAGCTGCGACCCCAATTGCGAGACCGGCGAGGAAGACGGAAGAGTGTGGATCACGGCGATCAAAAACATTGCCGCCGGTCAGGAGATTACTTACGACTACTGCCTCTACGACGGAGGCGACGACGAGGCAACCTGCAACTGCGGCGCAACCAACTGCCGCGGCACCATGTATTCGACCCAGGAAGTTCGCAAGCGAAAGGCTGCAGCCCGGGCCGAATCCGGCAAAATGCCGGGAAGGCGGCCGGCGAAGCACCGTAACGGCAGGCGGGCCAAACGATGAGATTGAGATCATGAAAGTTGGGAAATGAAAGCTGGGTTGGCATGATTGACGAATCCGAATTGCCCTCCCTGACGCCCAATCAGATGGCAGCGCTGCGCCGCTTTGCTGCTCTGGAGATCGATCTGGCGGAGATGCGCCAGGCCCTGACCGGCGTGTTCGAATTTGAATTGGAGCCGGGACGCCGATCGGCCTCAACCCACTTCCGGATGCCGGAACCGGGCATTATCATCTCCCGGCAGCATATTTCCAATGCGCTCGATTTGAAGCGAATGGGCCTGATCCGGGAGCGCGACCTGGTGCACTGGGCCACCATCCTGCTGCTGAACGACGCCTATGTTCTTGATCCCGGGGATGAGGACCTGATCGCCGAATGGTTGAACGACATCAGTATGAATCTCGACCCGACCTAGCCGGCTCCATGACCGATTGCTAAAAAATATTGACGCATTGCCCAGGATATTCCGCGCTGCCATTTGAGTTCCGCGATCCACTTCGCAACCGTTTGAAATGTCAGCGGTTGACCAACCTCCGAGATGAAGAACCTGTAATTCCCAACTTGCTTAATCGCAAGGAGTTGCACCCGCGCAATGAAGGTAAGATGAGTTTGCGGTTTTCCACCCGGCTGGTCAGAGGCGGGAACGATACAATCCGGTTCAGGCGCCTCGTATGAGGATGACCGAGAGAGCAGGCGGGCATGGGTTACCAGGTTCTGGCAAGAAAGTATCGGCCGCAGAGGTTTGCGGACGTGGCGGGCCAGGACCACGTAACGCGCACCCTGTTGAATGCGCTGACCCAGAACCGCATCGCCCACGGGTACATCTTCTCCGGCCATCGCGGGATCGGTAAGACAACCATTGCGCGCATCCTGGCCATGGCGCTGAACTGCCGGACGGAGATCGGCGCGGCGCAGCGGCCGACGCCCGAGCCCTGCGGCGTTTGCGACTCGTGCATCGAGGTTCGGCAGGGGTCGGCGGTCGATGTAATCGAGATCGATGCCGCCACCAACCGCGGCATCGACGAGATTCGCGAACTGCGCGACGCCGCCCGTTACGCGCCGGCGCGAGACCGCTACAAGATCTACATCCTCGACGAAGCCCACCAGATCACCGAGGCAGCCTTTAACGCGCTGCTGAAGACGCTGGAAGAGCCGCCGGCGCACGTCATCTTCATGATGGCGACGACGGAGCCGGAAAATATTCCGCAGACCATCCGGTCGCGCTGCCAGCATTTCAGCTTTCATGCGGTGAAGTTCGACGACATCCTGACGCAGTTGCGGATGATCGCGGGACAGGAGCAGGTGGAAGCCGAAGACGCGGCACTGGCGCTGCTGGCCGAGGCGGGCGACGGATCGATGCGCGATGCGCTCTCGATCATGGACCAGGCCATTGCCTCGGCTCCCGCCGAAAACGGGCGGCGCGGTGCTGTCGGCGATCGCAGATTCGCGAGTTGATGGGCTCGGTGCCCAATGCGGTCTTTGAACGGCTGCTGGAGGCCGTGGCGGCGGGCAGAGCGCGGAGTTGATGGAGCAGTTGAACGTGCTGCTCAATGCCGGGCACAGCCCCTCCTCGCTGGCGCGGCAGATGGTGCGCTACCTGCGCAATGCGCTGATGGCGAAGCTGGGCGGCGAGCAAACCGAACTGCTGCAGATCTCGGTCGATGAGCGGGCGCGGGCGGCACGGACGGCGCTCCTTTTTACCGAAGAAGAACTGACGCGGAATCTGCAGATTGTGCTGCGGACGTTTGATGATTTGAACTACCGGCAGGAGCAGCGCTTTCACCTGGAGCTGGGCCTGCTCAAGCTGGTGCATGCCCAGCGGCTGCTGCCTTTGGAGGAGTTGCTGAGCGCGGCAGCAAGCGGGGTCTCAAGCGGACCGGGAACCAGGAGTTCCGTTCCCGCATCCGGGGGGCGATCGATGACGCCGCCACCGCGCGCGGGCTCCCATTCCGCTCCAACGCCGCCAAGTTCTGCTGCAACGCCCACGGGTTCCCTTTCACCATTTGGAACATCTGCAGCAAGCTGGAACGCGATCCCCAACGTCAAACAGAGTGCGGCAGCGGCTCCGGTAGTAGCAGAGATGGACAGTTCAGAACCAACGTCACGGGTTGGAGCGGCGTTAGTCGAGTCGAGTACCGAGGTTTCCCCGGGCGCATTGCAGGCCGCGACCCCCTTTCCTCCCGTGGCTACCCAGCCCGCGGCGTTTGCTGCAGTCAGCACCGAGGGCGCACTGGCCAGGATGCCGGAGAAGGCGCGGGAGATCACGGGCTCGCCAAGCGTTGAAACACTGCGGCTGGCGGTCATTTCGGCGCTGGCGGATGCAGGCCACGCTTCGGCCGCGCAGTTGTTGGGTGCCGGAACGTGGACGCTGGATGTATCGAGCCTGCGCATAGAGGTCGCGGGCATGGGCAAGAAGATGCTGAGCCTCACCATCAATGCCGCGGCGGAAAAGATCATGCGCCAGGAGATGCAGCGGCTGGGGGGGCCGGCGCCGGTTTATGGTGGTTCCCGGCGAAGGAGCCGCATCGTCGTCGACGCCGATGGCCGCGCCGCTTGCCGGCAGCGTACAAGACGCTGCGCTGACCCATCCGCTGGTGCAGCGCGCCCGGGAAATTTTCAATGCTGAAGTCCGCAGTGTAGTGGACCTTCGAACCAAGTAAGTGGGCTGCGTTCCCCCCAGGAGATGAACCATGATCAATCCGCTCAAAATCTCGGAGATGCTTTCGCAGGCCACCCACATGCAGGAGGAGGTTCAGCGCAAGCTGGACGTTACCGTCGTGGAAGGCACTAGCGGCGGCGGCGCTGTAACCGCAACCCTCAACGGCAAGAAGCAGTTGCTGAAGATTCATATCGAGCCCGCAGCGGTGATGAGCCTCACCGGCGGCCAGGCGGACGTAGAGATGCTCGAAGACCTGATCGTAGCCGCGGTCAACGAAGCGGGTCGCAAGGCGGAAGCGGCGCTGCAATCCAGTGTGAAAGGGATGCTGGGCGAGCTGAACCTGCCAGGATTGACCTAGGCCTGGTTCTGGTTGAGGATTTGCGGCAGGCTGGTCAGGCGCGGGACAAATTCGCGTCGCGTTCCAGAGCCCCGTTGATCGCACCTGGAGCGCCAGGCGTCGGTCAGTTCTAACGCGAATACAATCGCAGCACACGATTCAGGAGGCGCGCAGGGTGTCACGCTATGCCGAGCCGATGGCGCGGCTCATCGAGGAATTGAAAAAGCTGCCCGGGGTGGGCACCAAGAGCGCGCAGCGATTTGCCTTCCACATTCTGCGCTCGAGCGATGCGGATGCAGCGGCCCTGGCCGAGGCGGTGCAGGGTCTGAAGACCAGCCTGCGGCTGTGCTCGATCTGCAACAACGTGACCGACGTTGATCCGTGTGGCTACTGCTCCAGCCCGACGCGCAACCAGCGGCTGGTGTGCGTGGTGGAAGAACCGACCAGCATCGGGGCGGTGGAGCGGACGCGCGGATACATGGGCGTCTACCACGTGCTGCACGGAACGCTGTCGCCGCTGCACGGCGTCGGGCCGGATCAGCTGCGGGCCGGAACCCTGCTGGCGCGCGCCGAGCGGGGCGAGGTGGACGAGGTGATTCTGGCCACCAGCCCGACGCTGGAAGGCGAGGCTACGGCAGCCTGGCTGGCCGCGGCGCTGCGGCCGTTTCACCTGCGGGTGACGCGGATCGCCACCGGCGTTCCCGCGGGCAGCGATATCGAATATGCGGATGAGGTAACGATGACAAGGGCCATGGAGGGCCGGCGGGATCTGTAGCGTCGGGATCGGTCGTTACCTCGACGTGGTGTCAGGCCGATCGAGAGGGGGTTTGCGCCATGCTGCTGCGCAGCCTGGTGATCAGGTCCTGGGGATGCAGCGGCTTGATCAGGACTTCGAATCCGTATCCGGAAGCATCCGCCTTTTCGACCAATTCGGCGGTGGCGGTCTGGCCCGAGAGCAGGAATACGCGAATATCGGGAAGCAGGGCCCGCATGCGGATGGCCGCTTCAACGCCATTCAGTTCCGCCATGATGACATCGGAGATGAGCATGTCCGGTCGGAAGGACGGAGCCACCTCGAGAGCCTTTACGCAGGAATAGACTGCCGTGCTTCGAAGCCGCCCTGGTTCAGGATCATGGCCAGGGTGTCGGCGATGACCCGCTCGTCGTCCGCGATCAGGACTTTGGGTTTCGCTGGAGTATCAGGCATATTTGCACCGGGTACAACGGGTGAACCACTCGATTGAAAGGTGCACGACCTGAACGTGCGTCGGTTCGGCTTCCCGACCCAGGATCGCTCCTAATCAGCTGCCGGTCGACGCGTCGTGCGGACCAACCAGGCAACTGCACTGAGACCGCTCACCCGTCGCGACCATGACCAACGAGTGCCCGGGGTAGTCGGCTTCGATCAACTTACGCCGCGGAGTTTGCTGAGCAAATCCTGCGGATGCACAGGTTTAGCCAGGATTTCGAAGTCGTATCCCTGGGCGTGGGCCTTTTCCAGTAAATCAGCGGTGGCGGCCTGACCGGAGAAGAGCAGGATCTTGATCGAGGGCAACAAAGCGCGAATGCGGATGGCAGCATCAATTCCGTTCAAGTCGGCCATGATGACATCGGAGATGAGCATGTCCGGCTGGAAAGAAGGGGCGAGTTCCAGGGCCTTTTCGCCGGAATACACGGCGCGAGCCTGAAAACCGCTCTGATTCAGGATCATGGCAAGCGTGTCGGCAATGACCCGTTCGTCGTCGGCAACGAGGACCTTGGGTTTCGCTGAATTTTCGGGCATACTCTCCTAGAAGCCTGACTGGCGGTGTGCGGCTGCAATGGTACATGGCTGAATTGCAGCCGTCGATAGTGTAAGGCAAATGTACCTGCCTGGGTAGTCGCCTGCTTTGATGATACGCTCTGCGTTGGGGACATGACGGCAGGCAGCGCTGGCCGGTGTCCAGGGGATGGGGCATCCGCTGGCCTTCCATCGTCGGCCGCGGCAAAACACAGATTTTATCCGATTGCAACCCTGCAATTCTACATTGGCAATTTAAAACAGGACCCGTCGACAAGCTGGCCAAAGCGGAGAACCCTGCATGCAAGAAGCTGCCCTCCAGAGTGAAATCGTCAAGCCGGCCGTCGAGGCCATCATTCGGGCTGAACAGATCGAGAAGTACTACGCCCAGCCCAGCGAAAACCGCATCCAGGTGATCTCGGCGACCGACCTGAAGATCGTACCGGGGGAGATCCTAGCGCTGCTGGGGCCGTCCGGTTCCGGCAAATCGACCATGCTGCGCATGCTTTCCGGGCTTTCACGGCCGTCCGCCGGGCAGGTGTACTGGCACGACAAGCCGATCGCAGAGTCGGAGATCAACGTCTCGATCGTGTTTCAGAGCTTTGCGCTGTTTCCGTGGCTGACGGTCCTGGAGAACGTGGAGGCGCCGCTGCAGGCGCGCGGCGTGGCTCCCGAGGAGCGCCGCGAGCGCAGCCTGCGCATGCTGGACACGGTCGGACTGGACGGATTTGAGGCTGCGTATCCCAAGGAACTTTCGGGCGGAATGCGGCAGCGGGTGGGATTTGCGCGGGCGCTGGTGGTCGAGCCGGAGGTCCTGTTCATGGATGAGCCGTTCTCGGCGCTGGACGTGCTGACGGCGGAGAACCTGCGCAGCGAACTGCTGGAGTTGTGGCAGAACAAGACCATGCCGACCAAGGCGGTCTTCCTGGTGACGCACAACATTGAAGAGGCGGTGTTGCTGGCCGACCGGATCATCGTGCTGGGGCGCAACCCGGGGCACATCCGCACCGATTTCAAAGTGCAGATCCCGCAGCCGCGGGACCGCAAGTCGGAGCCGTTCACGCAGCTGGTGGACTACATCTACAAGGTGCTCACCCGGCCGGACGTGGCGCCCGCGGAGGCGCCGGACCAGCAGCCCGGCAAGAAGGTGCGCGACCAGCGGCAGATGCACTACCAGATGCTGCCCCACGCGCGGCCGGGCGGGATCGCCGGCCTGCTGGAGTTGCTGCTCGATAAGGGCGGCCGCGACGATATCTACCGCCTGGCCGACGATCTGGCGTTCGAGATCGACGACCTGCTGCCCATTGTGGATGCGGCGCAGTTGCTGGGTTTCCTCAAGGTCGAGGAAGGCGATGTGTCCATCACGCCGACAGGCGAGGCAGTTTGCAAACTCCGAGATCCTGCGCCAGAAGGAGTTGTTCCGCGATGCGGCGCTCGAAAATGTTCTGCTGCTGCGGCAGATTCGCCGGGCGCTGGACACCAAGAGCGACCACACGGTGCCGGAAGACTTCTTCCTGGACATGCTGGATGAGCAGTTCAGCGAAGAGGAGAGCCTGCGGCAAGTGGAGACCGCGGTCACCTGGGGCCGTTATGCGGAGATCTTCGACTTTGACGCCTCGCGCCGGCGGTTTGTGCTGCCCGACACGCTGGAAGAAGAGGCCGCCGCAAGCGAGGATACCGAATGAATCTTCAGCATCCCTTCGCGCGATCGCTGGTCACTGCGCGCAATTGGCCCTTCGTCATCGATATGGGCGTGGCCTTGTGCGGGCTGGCATTGTTTTTCGGCATCATCCGCATGGCGCACTACTGGATGGGCACGCCGGTGCCGGTGGTGCCGATTTCGCATTCGGTGCGCGCCCTGCCGCTCTACGCGTTCTACTCCATCGTGCGCATCGGCCTCGCCTACCTGCTCAGCCTGATCTTTGCCATCACCTACGGCTATACAGCCGCGTATAACCCGCGCATTGAGCCATGGATGATCGCCGTCCTCGACATCCTGCAGTCGATTCCGGTGCTGAGCTTTTTGCCGCCGGTGGTGCTGGCGATGGTGGCGCTGGTCCCCGGCCACCAACTGGGCATCGAGCTGGGCGTGATCCTGCTGATCTTCACGGGGCAGGTGTGGAACCTGGCCTTCAGTTTCTATTCGTCGCTGAAGAGCATTCCGAGGGAGATGATGGAGGCTTCGCGGATCTATCGCTACTCGGCCTGGCAGCGGTTCTGGCAGCTGGAGATGCCGTATGCGGCCATCGGGCTGGTGTGGAACTCCATCGTCTCGGTCGCGGGCGGGTGGTTTGCGCTGATGCTGTGCGAGATGTTCACGATGGGCGACCGCAGCTTTCAATTGCCGGGGCTGGGCAGCTACATCCAGTCCGCGACCGATTCCGGGCGATGTGAGAGCGCTGGTGAGCGGCATCGCGGTGGTGATCCTGATCGTGGTGGCGACCGATCAACTGGTGTGGCGGCCGCTGATTGCGTGGAGCGACAAGTTCAAGTTCGAGCAGGTGGAGTCTGCGGACCGGGTGACGTCGCCGATCCTGGCGCATGCTGCAGCGTTCGCCGCTGCTCGACTGCGCTGCCCGGCCGGATCTGGACATGGTGTCGAAGAGCCGATCTACCGGCGGCTGGCGCGGACACAGGGATGCCAGGTGGTGCAGCCGCTGCGAGGAAGAGGCGAGACCGGGGCGTTGGTCTGATTGGGTTCTGGACCGTGGCCGCAGTCGTAACCATCGTGGCCGGCTGGGCCGCGGTGCAGGCGGCGATGATGCTGCGGACCGTGAGCTGGCCCGACCTGCGCCTGCTGCTGGAGGGCGCGGGAGCAACGTTTCTGCGCGTCAATGCGGCGTTGCTGATTTCGGCGCTGTGGACGATTCCGGTGGGCGTGGCGATCGGGTTCAATCCGCGGCTGGCGCGGATGGTGCAGCCGGTGGCGCAGGTGTTGGCGTCGGTTCCGGCTACGGCGTTTTTCCCGGTCACTGCTGATGGGGCTGGTGCAGATCGGCGGCGGCCTGGGGATCGGCTCGATTGCCCTGATGCTGCTGGGAACGCAGTGGTACATCCTGTTCAACGTGATCGCGGGGGCGATGTCGATTCCGTCGGATCTGCGCGAGGTCACTTCGCTGTTACCGCTTCACGCGCTGGCAGCGCTGGACGACGGCTGATTTTGCCGGGGATCTTTCCCTACCTGATCACGGGGATGGTGACGGCGTCGGGCGGCGCGTGGAATGCATCGGTGATGGCGGAGTATTCCCAGGTGAAGGACCGCACCCTGAAACGATCGGGCTGGGGGCGGAGATCAGCTCGGCCACGGATCAGCGGGCGCTTTCCCGATCATTCTGCTGGCCACGATCCTGATTTCGCTGATGGTGGTGAGCATGAACCGGCTGGTGTGGCGGCGGCTGTACCGGCTGGCGGAGACGCGATATAAACTTGAAGGCTAACTGGTCGCGCGGTTCATAAACTCGGTTCGAAAGGCCTGCAATGATTCGGGTTGGACTGGTGGGGTTTGGAATGGCGGGGCGCGTCTTCCATGCGCCGCTGATCTCGTCTGTGGACGGGCTGGAACTGGCCGCGGTAGTGGAGCGGCATTCCGACCAGGCGGCGCAGCGCTATCCCGGCATTACCACCTACCGGGCGCTCGATGACCTGCTGGCCGACGAGACCATCGACCTCGTGGTAGTAGCCACCCCCAGCGGCACGCATTTCGATGTAGCGCGCAAAGCGCTGACGGCGGGAAAGCCGGTGGTAGTGGATAAGCCCGTGGCGGTGCGATCGGCGGAGATCGCGGAGCTCATATCCCTGGCCGCAGCCAACGGGGTGGCGTTGATTCCCTTTCACAACCGGCGGTGGGATGGCGATTTTCTTACCGTGAAGCGCTTGCTGCGAGGAGCGCCAGCTGGGCCGCGTCGTCGCCTGTGAGTCGCGCATGGACCGGTGGAACCCGGGAGCGACGCGGCGGCCCTGGAAGGAAGATCCGGAACAGGGCGGAGGGGTATTGCTCGACCTGGGAACGCACCTGGTGGACCAGGCGCTGGTGCTCTTCGGAAAGCCGCTTGCCGTGGGCGCCGAGGTGGAGCGCGAGCGGGACGGCGAGGGCGCCAACGACGCCATCACGATCCGGCTGCGGTACGCGGGGCTGATGGTCACGATAGGCGCCAATGCGCTGTCATCCCCTGCCGGATCGCGGTTCCATGTGCGCGGCACGCGGGGCAACTTTCGCAAGAAGGGCGTCGATCCGCAGGAGGCAGCCTTGAACAAGATCACGCGGATCACGGCCGCCGACTGGGGACTGGAGCCGGCCGCGGCGTGGGGCATGCTGCACGTGGACGTGGAGGGCGGGATGGTCACCCGGCCCGTGTCAACGCTCGCGGGCGATTACCGGCGCTACTATGCGGGTGTGCGCGATGCGCTTTCGGGGAAGATTCCGCCACCGGTGACGGCGACCGAGGCATGGCGTGTGGCGCGGGTGCTGGAGTGGGCGCAGGCCAGTTCGGACCAGCGCTGCGAGGTCAAGTGCGACTGGAGCCGGGAGCCGGGTTAAAGCTTTCGCGCAGAAGCCGGCAATCAAGCTGCCAGGAGCGTGAATTCCCGCTCGTGTTTTGGTTCATGCTTATCCACCCTTTCGCCAGGAAGAGTCGAAAGGATGGCGTGGATGGTTGCGTTTCTGGCGCCTAGTTCACGGTGAGGCTGATGGTGACGGTCGGAGCCGGGGTGACCGCCGGGTTTCCGATGCTGGAGACCGTGAAGACATAGGTGCCGGCGGTCGTTCCGCCACTCCCGCCTCCCCCACTCCCGCTTCCGCTGCCGCCGCCTCCGCAGGCTGTGCTGGCCGCCGATGACGATCAGGAGAACCAGCAGCCCGAGCAGAGCGCCACGGTTGCGCCGCAGTCCGGGAATGCCAAGGAAGGCGAGCAATGCGAGGAGGGCGCCGCTGCTGATCTCCGGCCAGCCTCCCAAGCCGGGGCGCTGCAGCCGGGCTGTTGCCGCGGTGGTCGCGACGGTGATGGTGGCGTTGGCGCTGCTGGTTGCGGAGTTCAAAGTCACGGTGGAGCTGCCTGAGGGGATGGAGCAGACGGGCAGATTGGTTGCGCCTGCCGGAGAAGTGGTGAGCGCACAGCTCAGGGTGACAGCGCCGGAGTATGCCGTCGTGGTGCTGACGGTGACGGTGGAAGTGGCGGACCCGCCGGGAGAAACGGCAGCCGGTGTGGTCGCGGCCAGGGCGTAAGCCGAAGCGGTGACCGTGACCGAAGCTGTGCCCGTGCCCGCACTGTAAACCGTATCGCCACTGTAGCTGGCGGTCAGTGTGTCGGCCCCGGCGTTCAGGCTGTTGGCGGGAATGGCGAAGGTAAAGGCGCCGGCGGTGAGTGGCTGCGCGGAGGCAGTATAGCCTCCACCGGAGAGGGAAACCGAGCCTGTGGGCGGGATGCCGGAACCGGTCACAGTCACCGCGACAGTGGAGGCCGCACCCGAGTCGAGGGTAGTCGAAGAAGGAGTCACGGTGACGGTGGGCGTCAGGCCCACGACGGTCACCGCGGCGGAACCGGCTGCGGTGGCATAGTTGACGTCGCCACTGTAAGTGACGGTGAGGGTGTCGGCGCCGATGACGAGCAGACCGGCGGCGATGTGAAAGGTGAACGCGCCAGCGGAGAGTGGCTGCGCGCCCGAAGTGAAAGCTCCGCTCTGGAGTGTGACCGTGCCGGTGGGCGTGCCAACGGTTGAGGATCCGGATACGGTCACGGTGACGGCCAGCGGAGTGGTGCTGGTCAGGGTGGTCGTGGAGGGGGTCACGGTTACGGTGGCTGGGCTGGCCCCGGTAGCGGTTCCCCAGTAATTCACCATCTGCGTGGCATCGACGCTGCCCAGCCCGGTTGCAAGGTCATAACCGGCAGTTGCGTCATAGCCGCTCTCGAAGTAGTAACCGGCCGTATTCCTGGCGCAGTCGGGGGTCAAAGCCGTGCAGGCGACGGAGTTGTTGCCGATGGGGATGTCGTGGAAGACGGCGGCGGCGTGGCTGCCGTTGTAGAGGTCGTAGAGGTCTTTGGCGGCCTGGCCGAGGCGGCTGCCGGTCTTTTGCTGGACAAGGGCCAGCATGCCGGCAAAGGCGGGAGCGGCGGTGGAGGTGCCGCCGTATCCGTCGAAGTAGAAGTGGCCGTCGGTCTGCGTGGTGCAATCGGTCGGAACAGTCTTGTTCGTGGAACTGGTCGTGGTCGCGTCGTCGCAGATCAGCCATGTCGCACTGTCGAGGCCATTGCCGGCCATCGAGAGACACGTCGGGAAGGTCGCGGTCGCCATCGGCAGGAACGCCCGTGCCGCGCTGCCAGACGGGCTTGGCATAGCCGCTGGTGCAGGTTCCGAGTGCGTTGTTGGTGGTGGAGTTGGTGGAGCAGGTGCTTTTGCCGCCGCTGCCGGCAACGATGTTGGCCTGCGCCTGGTTTGGCGGCAGCCAGGGAACATTGTTGCTGATGGATCCGTCGCTTTGGGTCGAGTCGTTCCATGTCGATTCAGGAATGTAGCTCAAGGCGGTGCGGTAGAACGTGGCCGCAGTTCCGGACGATGAGCCGACGTATTTGCTGAAGGAACTGAGGAGGCCGTCGAAGTCGCTTCCGCCGACGGCGATGTTGAAGGGCGTGGAGGCAAAGCCGCTGACGGCGAGCCCACCCGTAGCCGCCGTGACGTTTTGCCCGGTGTTGGTCTGAGTCGCATCGCAGGCGGCGGAGCCATCGTCGCCGGTGGATACGGTGACGGCGATGCCTTGCAGCGCGGCATTCTGCCAGAGGCTGTTGATGGCCGCATTTCCGGACGTGGTGTTATCGAGTTCGCAGGCGCCGAAGCTGAGGCTGAAGATATCGATGGTGTTGTCGTTGATGGCCTGGGTCATGGCGGTGAACAGGTCGCTATCGGTATAGAAGTGGATCGTCGCGCCGGGGGCGAGGGCGCCGGAGAGTTCGGTGTCGATGTAGGCCTCCGGGGTATCGCCATTGGCGGCAACACCGT
The DNA here is from genome assembly GCA_963737665.1 of uncultured Acidobacteriaceae bacterium. Lineage (GTDB taxonomy): Bacteria > Acidobacteriota > Terriglobia > Terriglobales > Acidobacteriaceae > Telmatobacter. The sequence continues at coordinate 773,097 of CAVTTW010000002.1, read as the reverse complement.
CAATGTTGGTGATCACCGGGGCAACGTTATCGCCGAGGAAGCGGGTGCGGTAATTCTGCACGGTGGCGGGCAGGATGGCGGCATCCCCGCCGATGCCGATGGTGACGCCGGCCCCGGTATAACTGGTGCCTGCGGTGAAGGCAGCGTTGAAGCTGTTAGGGGTGTCGTAGATGGTGGCGGCATCGCCGGCGACGATGTAGAGAAACGAGCTGCCTGCGGTGAGTTCAGGAACGGGCCAATGCAGCATACCGACGGGCTGGGGATGACCGGTACGGGGGCTGACCGTGCCGGGAGCGCCGCGCACGTGGAAGGCCCTCGGCCGGATGGTATTGAGGTGCGCTACGCCCTTTACCACCGGGGCCAGAGCCGCGGGAATGCTGGGATCGACGGTATTGGAGAGGAACTCGACGGAGTTCGCCTGGAAGCGATGGATGGGCGTGTGAAAGGCTTCCTCGACCTGGCTCACGGTGCCGGAGAAGGCGATGTCGATGCGGGCCGGGGAGACCGATTCGAGGGTGAGGCCGTGAGATTGCAACCACGCCACCAGCGCGGCGATATCCGAGTCCGCAGGGCCGTACTGTCTTCCGATCTGCTCGGGGGTCAGCCACTTGTGGTAGTTGGGCGAGGACTTGTCCTGAAGTTCGGCCGCATAGCGGTCGAGCGCCGCCTGCTGGGCGGAGGAACGGGACAACACCAGGCGGATGTGGGTGAGCTGGGTAGCCGGGGGCGCCTCGCCCTGGTCAAATTGCGCGCGTGCCAGGGGTGGAACGTTGCCCTTGAGCGGCACACGCACCGCCTCGTCCACGGGAGCAGTAATGCGGGGCACGATGGCCTGATCCTGGGCGATGACATTCAAGCAGCAAAGAAAAAGAACGGCCGGAACGACAGGGATAAAGAGGCGTGTGCAGCGCATAGTCTTCCGTTGAGCCTTTCCTGGAAACGTGGCGAAGGTCTGGGCGTCGCGACGGCGTCCGAAGCCGGGAGTCTGTGCGGGGCAAGGAGCGTGAAGTTCCCTTCCCCGGTCCAACTCCGCATTGGTTCACGAAGGGCCCTGATACGCATGCGGGATGAATCATATACCGGATTCAGGAGGAGGAGAAAGGTACCGTGGGTACTGTCAAGACCCGCCCGAGGAAGGCGGTCGGAAAGCGGGGAGGAAGAAGCAGAACGGGGTTGCAATAGACACTTTGTGTTTCTTTCGAATATGATGCCTTCTCCGATCGTCCGCTTTTGAACACGCGGTCTGCAAGAATGGATAAAGGCATGCGCGCATCGCTGTTTATTACGTGTTACAACGACACGCTGTATCCGGAGACGGGACGCGCGGTGGTGCGCCTGCTGGAGCGGCTGGGGGTGGAGGTCGAGTTTCGCGCGGCGCAGACCTGCTGCGGGCAGATGCACGCCAATACCGGGTTTCGTGCCGAGGCGTATTCGCAGGCCAAGCGGTTTGTGCGGCTCTATCAGGACGCAGATGCAGTGGTGATTCCCTCTTCGTCGTGCGTGGCGATGATCCGGGAGCAGTATCGGGGGCTGTTGGAAGAGCTGGGCAACGAGGAACTGCGCAGGGAATTTGCTGCGCTTTTGCCGCGGGTGTACGAGCTGAGCGAGTTTTTGCTGGACCGGGTGGGCGCCGAGGATGTCGGCGCCTACTTTCCGCATCGCGTGACCTACCACGCGAGCTGCCACGGACTGCGCGCACTGCACCTGGGCGACCGGCCGTTTCGTTTGTTGCGCAACGTGCGCGGGCTGGAGCTTGTGCCTTTAGCCAACCTTGACCGCTGCTGCGGATTTGGCGGGACGTTTTCGATCAAGAATGCGGAAGTTTCGTCGGCGATGTTGTCTGAAAAACTGCAGGATGTGGTGAGCACGCGGGCGGAGTTTTGCACCGCGCTCGACAACAGCTGCCTGATGCACCTGGGGGGCGCGCTGCACCGGCAGTTTGCGGGGGTGAGGACGATTCACATGGCGGAGATCCTGGCCAGCACCGAAGCTTCTCCTGTGGAGGCGACGGCATGAGTCATCCCGCAATCACAGCGCATCCGCAGATGGATCCGGCCCTGGCGGCGCCCTTTCCCAAGGCCGCGCTGCCGGTGCTGCGCAACACGCAACTGCGCAAGAACGTGGCGCACGCCACCGATGTGATCCAGGGCAAGCGCAACAAGCTGGTGGCGGAGAAGACGGACTGGCAGGAGCTGCGCGCGGCGGCATCAAGCATCCGCATGCATGTGCTGGAGAATCTCGCTCCCTATCTCGAACAATTTGAGCAACGGTGCACGGCGGCGGGAGGGGTCGTGCATTGGGCGCGCGATGCGGCCGAGGCGCGCGCGGTCATCCTGGATATTCTGCGCGAGGAGCAAGCCAGCGAGGTCATCAAAATCAAGACCATGACCTCGGCGGAGATTCAACTCAATCCGGCGCTGGAGGCGGCGGGAATCGGCGTGTTTGAGACGGACCTGGCCGAGATCATTCTGCAACTGGGCAAGGATGAGCCTTCGCATATCGTGGCTCCGGCGCTGCACGTGAATCGCAGCCAGGTGCGGGAGATCTTTGCGCGGACGATGAATCTGCCCCAGCTGACTGATGATCCGCAGGTGCTGACGGCGGCGGCGCGCACATTTTTGCGGCGAAAATTCCTCGACGTGCCCACGGCTATCAGCGGGGCGAATTTCCTGATCGCGGAGACGGGCGGCGGTGATGGTGGTGGAGTCGGAGGGCAACGGGCGCATGTGCCTGACGCTGCCGCGCACCATGATCACGCTGGCGGGGATCGAGAAGGTGCTGCCGCGTTTTCAGGATCTGGAAGTGATGCTGCAAGTGCTGGCGCGCTCGGCTACGGGCGAGCGGATGAATCCTTACTCGTCGTTGTGGACGGGAGTGACGCCGGGGGATGGCCCGCAGCGATTCCACGTGGTGCTGCTCGACAACGGGCGGTCGGAGATTCTGGCGAAGAAGGTCGAGCGGCAGACGCTGAAGTGCATTCGCTGCGCGGCGTGCCAGAACACGTGCCCGGTGTACCGGCAGACGGGCGGGCACGCGTATGGGTCGGTGTATGGCGGGCCGATCGGGGCGATCCTGACCCCGCAACTGATGCACATGGAACATGCGCAGACGCTGCCCTATGCGTCTTCCCTGTGCGGGGCGTGCTACGAGGTGTGCCCGGTCAAGATCAATATTCCCGAGGTGCTGATCGAGCTGCGGGCGCAGGTGACAGATCTTGAACGCAAAACGGAGGGGCGATTCTTCGATCCGATGTACCTGGGCATGCGAATGGCGAACGGCATCTTTGCGAGTGCGGGGCGATTTCGCGCGGCGCAGCGGCTGGGGCGGATGGCGTTGAAGCCTTTCACGGGGAAAGACGGATGGATTCACAGCCTGCCCGGAATGGGATCGCGCTGGACGATGACACGCGACCTGCGCGGGCTGCCGGAGCAGACCTTTCGCGAGTGGTGGTCGAAGCGAGACGCGCGCGCCGGCAAGGAGGGACGATGAGTACGGCGTCGATTTCGCGGCAGGTGATTCTCGATCGCATTCGCGCAGCGACCCGCGGTGGCGCGAACGGCGGCGCCTCGTACGACGCATTGCCGCGAACATACATTCGCAGGGGAGCGCTCGATGCGGCCAGGCGCATTGAGCTGATGATCGAGCGGCTGCGCGAATACGACGCGGAGGTTGTCGAGACTGCGCCGGAGAGTTTGCCGGGCGCGATTGCCTCACAACTGGCGGCGAGCGGGCGGCAGAGGTTTGTTGCTCCTCCGGGATTGCCCGCGGAGTGGATCGTGCCCGGTTATGAGTGGGCCATCGATCGCGGGCTCACCACCGGTGAGATCGAAGAGGCAGAGGGCGTTGTCACCGCGGCTTCGTGCGGCGTGGCGGACTCAGGAACGATTGTGCTGCATCACTCGGATCGCGAAGGCAGACGGGTTCTGTCGCTGTTGCCCGATTGGCATCTGTGCGTGCTGCGCACCAGCCAGGTGGTGGAGACGCTGCCGGAATACTTCGCGCGCTTCCCGCAGGCTCCTGCGCTGGCGACGTATATCTCGGGACCGAGCGCTACGGCGGATATCGAGATGACGCGGATCAAGGGCGTGCATGGGCCGCGGTTTCTGCATGTGGTGCTGGTGACGGACGAGTAGAGTGCTATGCGGCGATGAGGAAGCGGCCGTTTTGCATGATCTGCTCTTCGCCCTGATCGGACTGAAGCCAGATGTTGAAGCCTAGGCCGACCACGTCGATGTGGGTGTCGCTGCGCCAGGGGGCGCCGGTGTGTTCGCCGTAGGGGTTGCCGAAGGCGATGTGGATGCCGGGAAACTTTTCGTCCTGGAGGATGTTGCCGATGACGCGCTCGACGCCGAGGTTGGTGCCGATGGCGAATTCGCCGACGCGGTCGGAGTTTTCATCGGTGTGGGTGTAGGCCCAGAAGTCGGCTTCGAGCTGCTTGTTTTCGCTGCTGCAGCGGACGATGCGGTTGTTGGCGATCTCGATGGTGAGCGGTGTGGAGGCGAGCAGTCCGTAGCGGGCGCAGAGCCAGTCGCCGACCACGCCGTCCACCACAAAGGTGCCGTTGACCTCGCCGGGCGAGGTGAAGCACTCGCCGCCGGGGAGGTTACCCCACTTCTCGGGGGAGATGATGCCGGAGGTCTTGAACCACTTGTAGCCGGGATTCATCTCCGCGGTGATGTCGGTGCCGGCGGCGGTGGTGGCGCGGATGCGGGTGGCGCGGCGTACGCGGTCGAGGACTTGCTGGGAGAGACGGTCGACGAGGTTGAAGTCGGCCCGCATCCCCTGGCACATGATTTCAGGGGTGATATTGACCATGTGGGCGTGGCGCATGCGGCGGCGGTTGACGACGTCGGTCATCTCCATGCGCGAGCGCAGTTCGTTGGGCTGCACCTGGACGGCGAAGATGGAGATGTGGGAGGTTTCCATGTCGGCGAGGACGTCGGCGGGCATGTGAACCAGGGGGCGCGGGGCCAGGTCTTCGAGCACGAAGGCGTTCCAGGGGCAGCCCAGCGCGGCGAGCTGGGCGGCGAGGGCCGCGGCGATGGGCTCGGTGACGCGGTCGGTGATCAACGTGACCTTCTCGGCGGCCTGGATGCGCAGACAGGTGGTAACGGCGGAACGGGCGCCGGGAACAAAGTCGGCAGGAGGCTGGAGCTCAAGAAGACGGGCAGCAGTCGGATTCACGATCGGGGTGGTTCTCCTTGCAAAAACGTTCTAAAACTGGGATGCGTGTTTTGTCAGGGTAACGGAATTTTCACGGGAAGGAAATGGCGGAATTGGGGGCGGTAGGATGTTTCGAGGCCGGGAACAGCGATTCCAAACCCGATCTTGCCTGACGGCGTGAACGCACGGAATGTGAGGTCCGCCGGGTTACGCGTTTTCAAGAGGGGAAACAGTTCTAGCTCAAAAACCTGGAGTGTCTTCGTCAGCATTAATGTTACGCTCGCATGCACGGCCTTTCCGGTGCGTGTTCGGCGCGAGGATGTTTGATGGCTGAATCCTCTGAATCCGCTCCAAAAGCGATGGACCTCTACCTGGGTGTAGTGGACCTGTTCGGAACGATCCTGCCCGGAGCGCTGTTGACCTATATAGCCGCCCGGCTGTGGGGATCGGGGCTTGGGATTCCCGGGGATTGGCCCAAAGAAACGAGCGGCTGGGTAGAGTTCGTAGTGATCTCCTACATCGCCGGCCACGTGGTGCATGCATTTGGATCGATGATCCTCGATCCAATCTACGACTACACATACAAGCTATGGAACACCAGAAAGTATGTGCGGATCCGGGTGCGGGCCCTTGACGTAGCCCGCGCAACACTGGGGCCCTTCTGGATGGAGGGAGACAACATTCTGGAATGGTCCACCACCTTCCTGCGCATGCGCAGCGGGGCGCTCAGCGCCGCCATCGACCGGCTGGAGGCGGACTCGAAGTTCTTCCGCAGCCTGGCTGTGGTCTTGATCGTAGCGTGGCCCATGTATGTTTTCTCTCTTGGTCGCAGCTGGTTTTATCTATGTGGAGCTGCGATTGTACTGGTGCCAGTCCTGGCCTTCGCAGTGGCCATGCCGCGCCTGGGACCACAGCCCCGGCACCTGGAAGAGTGCAAGAGGGAGATATTGTCCAGCGAGAGGGGAGCCCAACACCGGTCCGCAGCGGGTCTGTCCACACCAGTACCCTTTGCCGCCGAGAGCATGGCGGAACTCACGGCCAATACAAAGCTCTCGCGCCGATGGCTGCGGTGGGTCATCATCGTGGCGTTCGTGTGGGCATTTCTTATTTCGCTGTGGGCATGTTGCGTGCCCTTGGTCGTAACGCCGAAGCAGTCCGGCCCGGAGACATTCCGATTTCTGGCCGGCGTCTGCGGATTCGTATTGCTGACCTTGTTTGCGGCGTGGCGCTTCATGGAGCTGCGGCTCAAGCGCACAGAGTTTACGTACCACTGCGTCATTGCCCTGTTCGCCGTGCAGCCTCTTTTCAAAGTCCCGGAGGCTGAAAAAGAGGCAGAGGGCTCGACAGGCTGAAGTTAGTCAGGAGCAGGGTTGTCAATTCGCGGGCATCACGCGGTAAATCAGGCATCCTGAAACCCGGGCCACCACCCCGCTCGATGCATGCCTGGGCAGAGGATGCGACGTACTATCGATGGGGATTGCGCTTCCAGGCTGAGTAAAGTCCCACCAACGCGGAATAGAGGATGAAGGGGGCAAAGGCGATACGACGGTCCTGGGTATGCCAGAGATGCCACGAGATGAGAAACGTGAGCAGGAACAGAACCACAATGCAGCACAGTTCCAACCTGGCTTTGAGCGGCAATTTCGAAATAGGCATGGGCAGCGGCGCGGTGGCCTATCTTTGCCGATCATGCGCCGGAATCTCCTTCACGGCAAAGTCCGCGGGGATGGTAAACAGGTTTGATTCTGGCTCAGTCCGCTCAAGCTGGGTCACCTCACGCGTCTGCTTCTCGCGCGGGTCATCCATCGAACTGGCCAACAGGATCTTCAAATCGGGTGAAACCCACCGTTCACTCACGCTCACCACTGGCTTGTCATTGCCAATCGTGCCTGGCGGCCTCGTCCGTGTGACGCGCCGGCCTACAGCATCCTCGCCGGCGATCGACTTCTCGTTGAGCTTCTCTACTTTGAGCTCGACTCCCGGAAGTGCCTCTACAGGCTTTGCGTCCAGGTCGATATATTTGTGCAACTGACCTGGCCCCTGCTCCGGCAAATGAACGACGGTCGCAACCTTGCTTACCAGGTTGAGGATTGTCAGCGTATTTTTCCCCGGGTCGATGATCCATGCGGAATGAAAGACTGGACTTTGGCCTTCCTCTACATTCGCCGCCTCTTTGCGGAACCGGCCCTCTGAGTCTCGCCATTTCCGCTCCTCGGTGCGCTTCTCAAGCGTCGTTCCATCCGCTAACCGCCTGGTGCTGTGAATTTCCTCAACCACCATGCAGGGCTGCCCCATCACGATTCCCGCATCATCGCTCTGCATGACTTGCCGCACCACTGAACTACCAACCTGGGCAGCGGCAATCTGCAACGTCAGAACTGTCCCCGCAAGAATTGCCGGCCCCTTGTGGTTCAGCAACAGGATTCGCCCCATGACACCATCCTCAAAACCTATCAAGACGGATGCGCACCGTCTGCTCAAGATTGCTTTACAGAATAATTCGCGCCGCGACCGAATTGCTGAATGTGGTTCCGGGCGAGCTCCGCTGAGATATGGCAGGTCGAAAAAGTCATGGAATCCGGAATGTCAACCCAAACCCAGATCCGTCCCTGCGCCCCAGGGTGACATAGGTTTGAAGTGAGCGATTCGCTGGACTTAGGGGGCCGGCGAAGCGGGTTCAGGTGGCGGGGTAAAGGAAGCGGAGCATGGGGCGGACGCGGTGGGACCAGCTCAGCTCGTCGTGGGAGCCGTCGGGGACGCGCTCGAAGTGGAGGGTCTGGCCGGGGATCCAGCCATTGGCTTTGAGGCGGCGGTAGAGCTGTTCGGCGTCCTGGAGGGTGCGGCGGCCTTCTTTTTCGCCCACGTCGAGCCAGAGGCGGGGGCGTTCCCAGATCTGGGGGGCGCGTTCGTTGAGATAGCTGAGGATGGACTTGTGATTCCACCAGACGCTGGGGGAGAGGACGGCCAGTCTTCCGAAGTCCTGGGGGTGGGTGAGGCCGATGTAGAGCGAGACGAGGCCGCCCAGGGAGCTGCCGCCAATGCCGGTAGATTCGCGGTCGGTGCGGACGCGGTAGCGCGAGGCGATGAAGGGGAGCAGGTCTTCGCTGAGCAGGCGGGCGTAGAGTGCGGCTTCTCCTCCGCCGTGGCGCCAGTCGCGTTCGTGGGTGTATTCGGCCAGGCGGCGTTCGCCGGTGTTGTAGATGCCGACGATGACCAGGGGCTCGACTTCGCCGGCTTCGATGGCGGCGTCGGCGTGTTCGCGTACCTGCCAGGTGCGGCCGGCGATGAAGGACGTGGCCGGGTCAAAGAGATTCTGGCCATCCTGGAGATAGAGGACGGGATAGGTGCGATGGGGTTCGCGGCCGTAGCCGGGGGGAAGGTAGACGATAAGGTCGCGGGGGTCGGGAAGATGGCGGCTGGTGAAGGCGCGGTGGAGGCGGAGCCGGGGATGCGGCGCAGGCGTGCCGGCGGAGCGCAGCTCGGCAGCGCCGGACCAGGCCGAGGGTTCCGGATCCGGTTGCGGGTCAAGATTCAATCCGTGGTTTCTCCTCGTGAGCCGAATGGCGGACAGCCGAAAATGGTGACCCGTGGCTGTTACAGTATCAAGAAAACCAGCGGTTCTCCAAAGGGGATCGGGGCCCTGGGCGACCGGTTGAGGAGATTGGAACGCCTTTAAGATCCCAATGCCGGTGCTTCGACTGCATTGGGTGCAAGAGACGCGCCAAATTCGGCTCAGGACCACATCCTCTCTGTGATCTCTTTCCGTGATCTTTTGCAAATTTGCTTTTCGCGGGACCAAGAGAGGGAAAGCCGCCTGTCCCTCACCTCAATCAAAGCCGGCAAGGGGAAGGAATGAACGATGAATCGTGAGTATCACAAGTGGTGGTCGCCGCGGTTGGGGCGCGACATGGAGATGCTGGTGTTTGGGCACGCAGGGCTGCCGGTGATGGTCTTTCCAACCTCGGGCGGCCGCTTTCACGAGTTTGAAGATCGCAATATGATCGGGTCGGTGTGGGGACGGATCGAGGCCGGAGACCTGCAGTTTTTCTGCGTGGATTCGATCGACATGGAGAGCTGGTACAACCGCAATGTACCGCCGCGGTGGCGGATCGCGCGGCACGTGCAGTATGACGATTACCTGATTCACGAGGTGGTGCCGCTTATACGGCAGAAGAACCAGAACTGGCACCTGGTGGCGCTGGGGTGCAGCTTCGGCGGGTTTCATGCGGCCAACGTGGCCCTGCGGCACCCGGACGTATTTACGGGCATGCTGTCGATGTCGGGGGCGTTCGACCTGACCAATTTCCTGCATGGCTACTACGATCAGGATGTGTATTACAACCAGCCCACGCACTTTTTGCCGCAGATGAGCGATCCGTGGTTTCTGGATCGCTACCGGCGCAACACCTATGTACTGGGAACAGGGTGGGACGACCAGTGCCTGGGCCAGAACCAGAACCTTGACCGGATCATGAACGACAAGGGGATTCCGCACAAGCTGTATATCTGGGATACGTGGAATTCGCACGACTGGCCGACGTGGCAGAAGATGATTCAACAGTATCTGTGAGACTGAGACAGGGGTCAGGGGTCAGGGGTCAGGGATCAGGGATCAGTATCAGAGATTCAGGTGGAGGAATCTGGTGAGCGAGCTTAATCCGTATGAAGACTTCCTGGATGGGCGGCCGGTGGCGGAGATACTGGCGGCCACGCCGGCGGTGCTGGCCGGGCTGATCGAAGCCGTGGGGCCGGCCAGGGCGACCACACCTCCGGCTGCGGGTAAATGGAGTGCGGCGGAGATCATCAGCCACCTGGCGGACTGCGAACTGGTGTTCGGATTTCGACTGCGGCAGACAGTAGCGGAAGACGATTATGTCATCCAGCCGTTCGACCAGGAGAAGTGGGCGGCTGTCTACGGCGGAGTTCCTGCGAACCAGGCGTTGGACACGTTTGCGGCGCTGCGGGGATGGAACCTGCTGTTGCTGCGTACGGTGTTGCCGGGAGCGGCGGGGCGGACGGTCACACACCCGGAGCGCGGCACCATGACCTTCCAGACCATCGTCGAGACCATGGCGGGGCATGACCTGAATCACATCGCGCAATTGCAGCGAATAGCGGGGACGAACAGCTAGACGCCTGTAGGTGCCCACATCTCGAGCCGAGCTGGCATCCGATGTGGGCACCGACACACTTCGCTCACGTCCGTGAAGAACGGCGTCCTCGTCAGTATTCTGACGATGTAGAACAGACGTGGCCCTCGTCGCTGTATTCAGGTTGGGTGGCATAGGTGTGATGCCCTACGCGCCATACCGACGGGTTGAAGTACACAGCGGTGGGATAGAAGATGATGAACGAGCACTCATCCCCGATTTCGCTGCCATAGAGAGAATTGGAGTCACCGTTCCACCACGCTGTTCCGTCGGGATCGGTGATGGTCTCAAAGGTCTCGTGGGAGAGCACGCTGTTGGTGGAGTCGACCAGCTGGCCGTTCGGGGATCCGGGAGGAACGCTGCAGCCGGCGACGTTCTGATACGGCTCGACCGAATACAAGGTATGCCCTACGTCGCTGAAGGTCACACTGCTGTGATAGGCGCAGAAATAGAAGGTGCTCGGGTTGTCGGGCGAGTAGCACTCCGGGCTGGCGCTGGCGGCGAAGCACTCATCGGTTCCAGGCGGCAGGAACACGTGGTAGAGATTGCCGTACCCGGTGGGCAGGCCCAGGCCCGCGGTCACAGCATGCACGAGCGCCACAATGTCGGAATCGTAGAGCGTGGCGGGCAGGGGGGTGAAGGTAGCGTACACATCTTCGCCGTTGGTGTAGCGGTTGCTGTCGTAGCGGCCGACGTACTGGTCGGTGATGTGGATGAAGTCACTCTTGCCCAGATCGCTCAGGAAGCCCTCAGGATTTCCCCAGCAACTGGCGATGGTGCTCTCGGTGCAGCCGGTGGTGCCGGTGAAGCTGTTGAGCAGGTAGATGGCGTGGTACTTTACCTGGCCGACGGTCTCTCCGCCCTGGTAGGTGAGATCGGCGGGATAGCGCGGTCCGGTGGGGAATGGGGTGATGGCCGGGCCGGTAATCGCCGGGGTCGCGGCGGCTTCTTTTCCCAGAGTGGCGCCTGCCTTGGTGTTGGCGGGGAGGGGGTGAAGGATTCCTGATTTGGCAGCCTGGGCTGCCGCGCGATCGGAGTCGGTGGGGATAACTTCTCTGTTCTTTTCGGCTCCTGCGTAGGTGGTCAGAAGCGCTGCCAGGGCTGTGACTGCGATTACTCGAGTTCCTGTCATACCATGTTTCTCCTAGCGTGGGGTTCGCGATTACAGGGGAATAGACCGGAATGACGGACAGCAGATTGGAGCATTCTTCATGAAGTTCTCAACCATGTCAATACATATAAGTGAATTGACACGGCATTGATAAAGGGCGTTGGCCTGGGGCGCGAGGGGTGGCTTGTCGCCGCGCAGCCCTGCCGTACACTGGTGGAGCAGACGAGGCCCACACCGGATCCGGGTCACATTCTGACGCTGCTTTGGAGGCCGCGCGACAATGAAGAAGATCGGCGTTCTGTTCGGGATGGAGAACAGCTTTCCCGGCGCACTGGTGGAGCACATCAATGCGCGCAACGTGGAGGGCATCGAGGCCGAATTTGTGGAGACCGGCGCGGTGCAGATGGACCGCGCGCCGCGCTACGCGGTCATCGTGGACCGTATCTCGCACGACATTCCCTTCTACCGCGCCTTCCTGAAGCACGCCGCGATCAATGGGACGATCATCATCAACAATCCCTACTGGTGGTCGGCGGACGACAAGTTCTTCAACTACACGCTGGCCTCGAAGATGGGGGTGGCGGTGCCGCCCACAGTGATCCTGCCGCACAAGAAATATCCCGAGGGAACGAATGAGCGGTCCATGCGGAATCTCGAGTTCCCGCTGGACTGGGACAGTGTCTTCGCCTATGTGGGCGAGCATGGATTCATGAAACCGGTGGACGGCGGCGGCTGGCGCGATGTGTACCACATTCACAATCGCGAAGAGTTCTTTCACCGCCTATGACCAGTCGCGCGACCTCTGCATGCTCTACCAGAAGGCGGTCAACTTCAATGAGTACTTTCGCTGCTATGTGGTGGGGCAGAAGAAGGTACACATCATGCCGTATGATCCGCGCAATCCGCACCACGAGCGGTACGTGCAGAACCCGCCGGCGTATGACAAGAAGTTGTTGAAGCGCGTCGAGGCGGATGCGCTGAAGCTGTGCCAGGCGCTGGGATACGACCTCAACACGGTGGAGTTTGCTGTTGAAGATGGGGTGCCGTATGCCATCGACTTCATGAATCCGGCGCCGGATGCCGATGTGCATTCTGTGGGACAAGCAAACTTCGAATGGATCGTGAGAGAAGTTGCAGATCTGGCCATTGCCAAGGCCAAAACGGCGCCGAAGATTCCGGAGCTCAAGTGGTCGGCCTTCCTGAATGCCGAGGCAGGCGGGGACAAAAAGGCCAAGGCGGCGAAGAAGGCTGCCAAGGACAGCAAAGCGAAGAGCTGATCACGATCGGCTCGGGTTGGCGATTTCGGCAGTTTGCGGCAAAGGCGAGAGGGTTGTCGCAGATACGGGTACCCGGCATAGCCAGGGACAAATGCGTCGCGCCGATGGGCCACCCGCTACAATGATCCGCAAGTTGTCCCCAGGAGCTGGCATGCGGCCTTCGTTCTCTCTCGGCATTGAAGAGGAATACCAGACCATCGACCCGGTGACCCGGGATCTGCGCTCGCACATCGAAACGGAGATGCTGGCGCAGGGCAAGTTGCGCCTCGAAGAACGCGTCAAGGCGGAGATGCACACCTCGGTTGTGGAAGTGGGCACGCGGGTGTGCCGCAACATTCACGAGGCCCGCGAGGATATCTACGAGCTGCGCAGCGAGATGATCAAGCTGGCGCGGGACAACGGCCTGGAGTTGGTGGCCGGAGCGACACACCCCTTTGCCGACTGGCGCACGCAGCAGATCTATCCCGACCCGCGCTATCACCAGGTGGTCAAGGATCTGCAGCTGGTGGCGCGCGCCAACCTCATCTTCGGCCTGCATGTGCACGTCGGCATCGAAGACCGCGAGGCGGCCATCCGCATCATGAACTCGATGCGCTACTTCCTGCCCCACATCATGGCGCTGGCGACCAATTCGCCGTTCTGGCTGGGGCTGAATACGGGATACAAGGGATATCGCGCCAAGGTCTTCGAGAACTTTCCGCGGACCGGCATCCCCGACGCATTCTCGAGCTACTCGGAATATGAGAACTACGTGAGCCTGCTGGTGCGGACCAACTGCATCGACAACGGCAAAAAGATCTGGTGGGATATCCGGCCGCATCCCTTCTTCAACACCGTCGAGGTGCGGGCCTGCGACATTCCTCTGCGCGCCGAGGAGACGGTCGCCATTGCCGCGCTGATCCAGGCGACGGCGGCCTATCTTTACCGGCTGCACGAGTCCAACCAGGACTATCGCCAGTACGCGCGGCCTCTGCTGATGGAGAACAAGTTCCGCGCCGTGCGCTACGGGCTGGACGGCAAGCTGATCGACTTTGGCAAGCAGCAGGAGGTTCCCGAGCGCGATCTGCTGGAAGAGTACCTGGCGCTGATCGACCGCGACGTGGATGAACTGGGCAGCCGCGAGGCGATTGACGGGGTGCGCAAGATCATGAAGACGGGGACCGGCGCCGATCGGCAATTGAAGGTCTTCGAGGAGTCGGGCGGCGACCTGAAAGCTGTTGTCGATTACATGGCCAAAGAGACGCGCGAGGGACTGTAAGGCGAGGTCGATTCGAACCACAAGGCATCGGCACGACGTTTTTGGGGGCCGGACTCGGGCATGGATCGCAGCGAGGAGTTTTTGATACCCCAAAAATCAGGGAAAGGTTTTAATGCCTCGCTCACCGAATGTTGTTTGCGCGGAGTTCTAATCGGCCCAGGGTTGCATCTCACCGGAAGGTACTGGAAAGCACCGCAAAGGAGAACTCATTTGACTGATTATCGGGTTGGCATCGGAGAAGCACAGGAAGATCAGGTTACGGCAGCAATCGAAAAGGTTACGTCTCAGGTTCCGACCAGTGCGTTTCTGGCGGCTGCGCTGGCCTCAATGGGGGTTTCGCTGGGACTGCACTTCAGCGGCAAGAAGCACGAAGCGCTGTTCATCGGCCAGTGGGCGGCTCCGTTTCTGCTCCTGGGGATCTACAACAAGCTGGTGAAGCAGCACGGGTCGGACGGGACCAAGACCATCGACGGGAGTGCGAACGCAGGCGGCGGGATCTAAGAGGCCGGCGGCTTCACGCCGGGGAAAGAAGCGATTCTTTTTAACACGGCGTGAGGCGGGTCCTGATTTTCGTTTTGCAGCGACTCCTGAAATCTCAACCACCCACCCTGGCTACCAGGTCGATTGCGCGGCCGGGGCGGGTTGATTTTTTGCCGGCCGTGGTCTGGGCAAGGGACTGCAAGCCGCGGCCGACTTGCCCCACGGTCCACTTTCGGCGATACTTAATTGTTGTGTCTTGCGTGGCCGGACTTCTCTGTCTGGCCCGTGGTGGGCAGGCATCCGTGTGGCATGGGCCGCCCGACCTTCCGAGTACCCTCCGGGACATAAACAGAGCAGAAGGAATCTGAAAGGAACCGTATCGCCGTGGTGATGATTCGTTTGGCGCGCGTTGGCGCCCGCAAGCAGCCCTACTACCGTATCGTGGTTATCGAGAAGGACCGCGCCCGCAACGGCCGTTCAATCGAGGTCGTCGGCACCTACAATCCCCGCACCAGCCCTGCCAGCGTGACACTGAAGCACGAGCGGGTAGCTTACTGGCGCGGTGTCGGAGCGCAACTGTCTCCCACGGTGGCCAAGCTGGTGGAGAAGTTCCCGGCCGCAGCCCCAACCGTTGAAGAGACTGCAGCTTAAAGCAAACTTCCCTTCCCCTGGGTGGTGTGCAGGACTGTGGAAACAAGCTCGCATAGTTGCTGACGGCGACTGGTGTGTGCTGTTACTATTCGCGCACAGACTAGAGTAGTTTCTGGATACGGGTAGACTTTTTGAGGGCATCGAAAGGCGCCGTCTTCTGGTCGAAAAGGCCCGTTTGCGGTGTGCGTTTCGGTGTACACCCAGTCCAATTCTGCTAGAGTCGCCAATCACTTGATGCAGAACGGCAGGGGTACGTGCATGACCCAAGAGATGGTTGCAGTAGAAGAACTGGTCCGCGAAATAGCGCGGGCCCTGGTGGATGAGCCGGCAGCCGTAGAAGTGGAATCCGTGGGGCGGGAAGAAAACACGGTGCTCAAGCTTCGCGTGGCGCCGCAGGATGTGGGCAAGGTCATAGGCAAGCAGGGTCGTACAGCGCGCTCGGTGCGCACGATCCTGGGCGCCGTGAGCATGAAGCTGCATCACCGCTACACGCTCGATATCCTGGAAGAAGACGAGCAGGAGTAGACGGGCGGCGGGAGTTTCCATCTTCTTTCTCTCGGGCGGCCAGTCGTCTGGATGCCAGCCTGGCGCGAAGATCAAGAATCCAGACGATTGCCCAGTGGCTCGATGTGGAGCCCTGGGCAATTCTCGTTTTTATCCGGTGCGCAGGTTCCGGCCAAGGCAGGTTGCCGGCCAGGAGTGAGAGCACCCTCCACCTCGACATGTGGGCTAGCCGGTGACGATTTCGCTGAAGTCGGCGATGCCGGAGAAGCCGCGCAGCACCCCATCGATGAGGGCGAGGTGGGCGCCGCGCACCGCCGGGTCGGGATCGAGCACCATGACCTTGTCAAAGAACGCGTCGACGACCGGTCGCAAGGTGGCAATTTCGGCCAGGGCCTGCTGATAATCGCGGGCCTCACGCAAGATGGCAACTTTGGGCGCAAGGAAGTCCGCGGCGGCGGCCAGTTGTTGCGCCTCGGGGGCCAGATTCACCTGATCCGATGTACCGATATCCAACTTCTTTTCTTCGGCTTGGCGCAGAATATTCTTTATACGCTTGAAGGCTGCGGAGATGGCCGCGAAGTCCTCTGAACCGCGCACCGCGGTCAGTGCCTGGGCGCGGGCGATCGCGTCGCGTACGTCGTTGGCGTCGGCGGCGAGGACCGCATTCACCACGTCGTAGGCGAAGCCGCGGACGTCTTTGAGGTAGAAGTGCAGGCGCTCGCGGAGGAAAGCCGAAACCTGGTCGCGGTTTGCGCCATCGGGCGCGGCGGCGTCGAGCACGTCGGCCAGTGTCAGAGGCAGTTCGGACTCCGCCAGGATTTTCACGACGGCGTTGGCGGCGCGGCGGAGTGCGAAGGGGTCCTTCGATCCGGTGGGCGCATTGCCGATACCAAACATGGCCACGATGGTCTGGATGCGGTCGGTAAGACCAAGCAACTGGCCTTCGACCGTGGCAGGGATGGCATCGTCGGTCGAAGCCGGAGTGTATTGGTCGTAGATTGCCCGAGCCGCTGCTTCTGGGTGCCCCTGGGCACGGGCATACAGGCCGCCGATCATCCCTTGAAGTTCGGTGAACTCCTTGACCAGCTCGGTCGTCAGGTCGGTCTTGGCCAATGCGACGGCTTTCATCAAAGCCGCATGGTCGAAGGAACCAGCTGCAGATTGAAGGAGTGCGGCGAGAGCTTGGGCGACGATTAAGTTCTGCTCTGTCTTCCAGTGGTAGCTGCCCAGTTCCTTCTGGAAGGTGACGGCTTTGAGGCTTTCGACGCGATCGGCGAGGGGGATTTTCTGATCGAAATCCCAGAAGAACCGGGCATCTTTGAAGCGGGCCCGGAGCACGCGGGCATTGCCATGACGGATGATGGCGCGGCCTTCTTCATCGACGGCGGTGTTGAGAACGGCGAGGAAGTGCGGGGCGAGCCGGCGGCTGGCATCCTCGACGGCAAAGTACTTCTGGTGGTCGCGCATGACGGTGACCAGCACCTCTTCGGGCAGGGTGAGGTATTCGGGCTCGAAGTTGCCGAGGATGACCGAGGGCCATTCCGTGAGGTGGACTACGGTTTCAATCAGCGGGTGATCTTCGCGCCACCGGGCCCCATCAACGGTACGGGTCTCCGCATCCAACGCCTTGCGAATGATATGCCTGCGCTCCGATACATCAACAATTACTTTAGCCGCGCGAAGGGCTTCGGCGTAAGATTTGGCGGACGGGATCGGGACCGGTGCTTCTCCGAACAGGATGCGATGTCCGCGGCTGGAATTGCCCGCTGCGATCCCGGCGATCTCGAGGGGGACGATCTCGGAGTCGAGGAGAGCAACGAGCCAGCGCAGTGGGCGCACGAAGCGTTCCGGCTTTCCGGGGCGCCAGTACATATTCTTCGCCCAGTAGAGGGCCAGAACTTCCCTGGGCAGCTGGGCGGCGAGCAGTTCCGCGGCGGTGCGGCCGGTGCGCTTCACGGTCGCGCCAAGATATTCCCCCTTGGCCGATGTCAGCTTTTCCAGGGATTCGACAGGGACGCCTGCCTTTTTGGCAAAGGCATGGGCCGCGGGTGTGGGCATGCCGTCTTTGAACGCCACCTTCCACGAGGGGCCGCTGAGCTTTTCCTCGGTATCGGCCTGGCTGGAAAGGACGCCCTCGGCCAGGATCGCCAGGCGGCGAGGCGTGGAATAGGTCGTAATCTTCCCGTCCGGTTCGAGCAGCCGCTCGCGGGTGAGCAGATCGGTGACACGGCGGCCGAGCTCAGCCTCCGCTGCGGCAATCATGCGGGCGGGGATCTCTTCGAGCCCAATCTCAAGTAGAAAATCAGCCATGGTATTCGTGCTTTCCGGGGTTCTTCATCGCCTCAACCTTGCCGCGGAACATTGGAGTTGATCGAGGCTCAGGGTGACAACCTTGTTGGGAAGATGCAAATGCAGGTCCTTCGACTCCGCTGCGCTCCGCTCAGGATGACAGCAACGATTGAGATCATGCGGCCTGCTGCAGGGCATAGGCTTTGGCTACGCCGACGGCGAGGTTGCGGATGCGGCCGATCACGCCGACGCGCTCGGTGACGCTGATGGCGCCGCGGGCATCGAGCAGGTTGAACAGATGCGAGCACTTGAGCGCCAGCTCATACGTTGCCAGGAGTGGAAAACGGCGCTTGTCCGTGGGGCTGGCGTCCTCATTGGCGAGCAGAGAAGCGGCCTGCGAAAGGAGCGACTGGGCCTCGGCTTCGTAGGAATTGAAGTGATCCCAGAGGCGAGTTACGTCGGCGTATTCAAAGTTGTAGACCGAAAACTGGAGCTCTTCGGCCAGCCGCACGTCGCCGTAGGTAACGGGCGCGCCGGTGTCGGGATCGCGGGCCCAGACGACGTCGTAGAGCGAGTCGACGTCCTGGATGAAGGCGGCGATGCGCTCCAGACCGTAAGTAAGTTCGGCGCAGATGGGGTCGAGGTCAAGTCCGCCGCACTGTTGAAAGTAGGTGAACTGGGTGATCTCCAGGCCATCGAGCATGACCTGCCAGCCGACGCCCCAGGCGCCCCCGGCCGGCCACTCCCAGTTGTCCTCTTCAAACTTCAAGTCATGCTTGAGCAGATCAATCCCAATTGCCTGAAGGGATTCCAGATACAACTCCTGCACGTTCACCGGCGGGGGCTTGAGAATGAGCTGAAACTGGGTGTGTTTGAAGAGGCGATTGGGATTTTCGCCGTAGCGGCCGTCGGCGGGGCGGCGGGACGGTTGCGCGTATCCCACGCGGTACGGTTTAGGACCAAGGACGCGGAGAAAGGTCTCCGGCGCCATGGTGCCGGCGCCGACTTCCACGTCGTAGGGCTGCTGGAGAACGCAGCCGCGATCGGCCCAGAAGCGCTGCAGGCGGAAGAGCAAGTCCTGAAACGTGAGGGCGACGGGCGTGACCCGGGCAGAGGCCGGAGCGGTTGAAGCCTGGGTTGAGGACACTGGGGGTTGAGGACACGGGCAATTCTCTCTTGGAACGAAACTGACGTCGATTTTAGCAGGGCGGGGGTTCGATCGATGTCAGGGAGGAAGCAGGGGGCTGAACCCGTCACCCTCCCAGGCGGCCGAGCGCCTCGGCGGAGCGCAGGCGGCGTTCGAGATGGCGTTCGAGCACGTGTACGGTGAAGCGGCGCAGGTCCTGGGCGCGGCGGCGCGGCCACGCTTCGGCGGCAAATGTCGCGGCCGGGGCGCGGAGCATCCGCTGCGCGGTTTGCCAGGAGTCGGCGGAAAGGACAGTGGCGCTGCCATTTCGGTGGACGGGACAGAAGAGGCCGTCGGCATGGGCGTTGAAGGTCACCTCGCCGGCGTGCAGCGGCTCCCCGCAGACGGTGCAGTGAGCAAGGTCGGGGAGCAGGCCCATGAGGCGGGTCATCCACAGCGAGAAGTAGGTAAGCGGCATCCAGGGCTGTTCGGTCGAGGTGAGATCCAGCACCGAGAGTACGAGGCGGAAGATGGTTTCGTGGGGGTCGTGGTCGGGGAGGGCCTCATCGAGCAGTTCGGCGAAGAAGCTGAGCACCGTGAGGCGCACCGGATCGACGGGAGTGGATAACGGCGAGCGAACGATTTCGAGCTGATCGAGGCGCACCAGTTCCTGTCGCGGGCGCTCGACGAACCAGGCGCGTGCCACCGTCATGGGCTCGAGCGCGCCGCCGAAGCGTTTGCGGCTCTTGAGGGCGGACTTGGCGACGCCGCGCACCTTGCCGTAGTCGCGGCTGAAGAAGCTGACGATGAGGTCTGCCTCATGCACCGGCCAGGTGCGCAGAACCACGGCTTCTGAGGTGAGCACATCGGGCATCGGGTTCCATCATCGCATTTTGGGGCGCGGTGACGGAGATGGCGGGAAGGCGGACGCGCGGCTCTATGGCGCCTGCGCGGAAGCGGCTTTCAGCCCAGACACGAACGCGCATTCCGCAGGGGCGGAATGCGCGCGCATGAGTCTTGAGAAGATGGGCGCGAAGCGCTTCAGCGGCCGAAGTGGGCTGCGTTCTTCTCTGTGAAATGGGCCCACTTTTCGGGCAGGTCGTCGGCCGCGAAGATAGCGGAGACGGGGCAGGCAGGAACGCAGGCGCCGCAGTCGATGCACTCGACCGGATCGATGAAGAGCTGCTCGGCTTCTCCGTGATCGGCCTCGTCTTTCTTGGGGTGGATGCAATCGACAGGACAGGCGTCTACACAAGCAGTGTCCTTCGTGCCGATACAGGGTTCTGCAATGACATATGCCATCTCTGATTTCTCCGGGAGACGAACTCTCGACGCTGATAGTAGCACACGACCCCGCTACGATAGTCAACTGCAGCGGAAGGCGTTTTGCGATGCGGGAAGTGAGGTGAGTCGTGAGCTTTCAGCTCTCAGCCGTCAGCTTTCAGCTCTCAGCTTTCAGCCCTCAGCTTTCAGCCCTCAGCCGTTGTGACGTCGGTGGACAAATCGTCCTTTGTCCGCTTGGCTACACTGGTCGATATGCGGGGGCTGCTTTTGATTGCCGGAGTGGTGTTGGCGGGACTGGGCTGCGCGCAGGCGCAGTGGGTGATGCAGACGTCGAATACGAACGCAGATCTGCGCGGGATCGATTCGGCCGGAGGCGGGGTTGCGTGGGCCTCGGGAACGAATGGAACCGTGCTGCGCACCGAGGATAGCGGCTACGTGTGGCAGGGGTGCGCGATGCCGCCGGGAGCCGAACATCTGGACTTTCGCGGCATCCAGGCCTTCGACGCGAACACCGCGATCGTGATGTCGTCGGGGAAGGGCGATCTGTCGCGGCTCTACAAGACCACCGATGGGTGCACTTCGTGGAAGCTGATTTTCACCAATCCCGATGTGGATGGGTTCTGGGATGCCCTGCTCCTCAACCGATTCGACAAGGACGGAGAGCTGCTGGGTGATCCGGTGAACGGTCAATTTGCGATCTGGGAGACCTCCGACAAGGGAGACACGTGGACGCGAACCGAACACGGGGGGCTGAATGCGCTGAAGCAGGAGGGCGCATTTGCAGCGAGCAATTCTTCTCTCTTTTTGGACCCGCGTTTTGGGGCGGGATTTGTGACCGGCGGCCCTGCTGGAGGGCGGGTTCTGATCACCGAGGGAAATCGTGCCACAGAGGTTTACAAGGCACATGCGCTGCCTCTGAAAAGCGGGTCGGAAGCAGCTGGGGCATTCTCGATCGGCGCGCGGGATGGGTGCTGCTGGGTTGCTGTGGGCGGGGATTATCAGAAGCCTGACGACTCGGCCGGCACTGCGGCATTTACGCACGATGGAGGCAAGACGTGGCAAGCGGCGCAGACCATGCCTCACGGCTATCGCTCATCCGTAGCGTATGACGTCGCGATCAAGACGTGGATCGCGGTGGGCCCCAATGGCACGGATATTTCGATTGACGATGGAAGGAACTGGCGGCCGGTGCGACCTGACGCAGCACTCCATGAGGACGCCGGTGCGGACAGGAACTGGAACGCCATTTCCCTGCCCTTCGTGGTCGGGCCGAAGGGGCGGATTGGGAAACTGGAGGAAGGGGCGTTGAGGAAGTGACTTCCCTTGGCTATGCCGGTCCTTGGAGCGGGCCCGGGCGGGACTAGCTTCCCGAAGCCCTGGCGGCGATGAGTTGACGGTAGAGGTCGATGGTTTGATCAGCAATGGCGGACCAGGCGAACTTCTCTTCGACGCGCCTGCGGCCGGCAAGACCGAAGCGACGGGCCCGTTCGGGATTCGCCATCAGTTCATTGACTCTCAGGGCAAGATCGCGGGCGAAGTTCTCCGGTTGCGAGGGAAACTTGGTGACGGGGTCCTGATCGAAGGCGACGAGATAGCCGGTGTGGTTGTCGACGACCACTTCCAGGATGCCGCCGGTGGCGCTGGCGACCACGGGGGCTTCGCAGGCCATGGCTTCGAGGTTGATGATGCCGAAGGGCTCGTAGACCGAGGGGCAGCAGAAGACGCGGCAGTTGCTGTAGAGCTGGATGGCTTCGGGCTTGGTGACCATCTTTTCGATCCACACCACGTGGGGGTGGGTGGAACGGACTGCTTCGACCTTCTGGCGCATTTCGGCGGCGATCTCGGGGGTGTCGGGGGCTCCGGCGCAGAGGACCACCTGGGTGTCGGCGGGCATGTGGCGGATGGCGTCGACCAGATGCGTGACGCCCTTCTGGCGGGTGATGCGGCCGACGAAGAGCACATAGGGTAGCGCCGGATCGACGCCGTATTTGATCAGGGCGGCGGTGTCGGCGGTCTTCTGGTATTCGGCCAGATCGATGCCGTTGTAGATGACGTGGATGCGGGCGGGATCGACGTTGGGGTAGGCCTTGAGGATGTCCTCACGGGTTCCTTCAGAGACGGCGATGATGGCGTCGGCATCTTCGACGGCGGTGCGCTCGATCCAGGAACTCATGGCGTAGCCGCTGCCGAGCTGCTCGGCCTTCCAGGCGCGCAGGGGCTCAAGGCTGTGGGTGGTGAGCACGAAGGGGACGTTGAAGAGCTTTTTGGCCAGGAAGCCGGCCATCGATACATACCAGGTGTGGGTGTGCACGATGTCGATGGCGGCCAGAGGCATGACCTGGGCCAGGTTGAGGCTGAGGGTTTCAAGGGCGGTCTTGAACTTCTCCTGCGTGCCTTCGGTGATGGCGGACCAGGGCTGGGAGCCGCGCACGTGGAGGTTTCCCTGGTCGAGATTCTGGTCGCCCCAGCAGTGCACTTCGACTTCGATCTTTTTGGCCAGTTCACGGCTCAGGTATTCCACGTGAACGCCGGCTCCGCCGTAGACGTTGGGCGGATATTCGCGGGTCATCAGGCCAACTCGCAAGATGTGCCTCCGGGCGGACTTAAGGGTCAAGGCCAGGGTCGAGGCCAGGGTCGAGGCCAAGGTCAAGGCCAGGATCAAGGCCGCCAATCGGCGCAATCATAGCATCCGGGCCGGCGAGATTGACCGCGAGGTGTTTCTCGGATCGGCTCCCAACGGGCCGGACCGGCCAGATCCAGGGTGCCCCACATCTCGACTTTGAGATGTGGGAAAGCACGGACACCAACTCGCCCGCCGACCAGCTGAAGTCTGCATCTCTCTTCATCGTGGCCCGAGACGACGCCAGCGGGAGTGGCGTTCGACTGCCTGGGATCCGCGCGCAGTACGACAAGGCTCCGCAACCCAAGCGGCTGATCGTTCTGGACGGGTCGGCGCACGCTCAATATCTCTTCCAGACCGAGCAGGGTGTCGGCCACAAGCACTCTCCCCACTCGTTACAACAGTATGCCCCCACCTGATAAAACGTTATGCCCCCCATAGGAACACAGAGGAGTGTACTCGATATCATCCATGCCGAAGGCGTGCGACAGACCGCCACCCGCCTGAAATCTCCGGCGCGTTCGGCTCGGCCGCGGTGACGGGGCTCGCTCGAAACTTCCGCATCGTCCACCACTCGCTGACAACGCGGTTTCCGACGCGCATTTGCAAACCCAAAACGTTGTCATCCTTCACGCAGTGAAGGATCCGCGGTTGCTTCTAGGGACTTCCAACTGGAGTTACTTCCGTATAGTCCACGACACGGGATCAACAGCAAACAATAGGGTCAGCATCTCTTGCGCATCCATCAAGGGCAAGACAGACGCATCGTTTCTCGTGGCCATTTACCAGCATTGAACATCGCGATGTTCTGTTTCTGCTGGGCCAATGTCGGTACGCAAAAATCGGTCCGCACCGAGTCGGACAGGAAACTGTCGTTATAGGGTTCGAGCGTCCTTCCAGACGGAAACGGGGCTCCAGCAACGTGAACGGGGTGGGTCGGGTCCATGATGTACTGGGTACCGAAAACCTGCGGCTGCTTGCTGAATTGCAGGTACCGGTCCAGGGTGGACGCCGCGATCCACCGGGCTGACGCCCTTCCTCGTGCCATCGCCTCCATGGCGAGTATGTGCGCGAACAAGCAATCATCGGCGGTGTCGCCGTGCTGGAAGATGAATGCAGCCTCCAGAAAGTCGTCGCCCGAGGTGGCCTGGCCGGCCGCCAGAATGGTCCGCAGATTCTGCTGACGCACCTTCACGTGCCGGAGGTACTCGGCATTGGTGGCTTCGTCCTTTATTGTCTTCGTGTCTTCCTGATCTTCGACGTACAGCCTGTGCACCGCCGAGGGCGTCTCCGGCGGCTTTGACGTGTTGGGATCACTGGTTTGGGCACCGATCGCGACACAACAAAGGGTAAGGAACGTCAAGCTTCCAATGAGTCGAAGTTGCATTTCTATCCTCCGATTCCGCATGTAATCATTTTTAGTATTCGCATCGCGGCTCAATGTCAAGTAGCATTCTACATAGGTTATCTCTTGGCCCTCGTCGTTAGCATCCCGCAAAGGGTTCTGAGTGTCACCGGAAATGCGGAAGTTACGAAGAGCAACTGCAGATGCTTCGCTGCGCTCAGCATGACAGCGCCGTGGGGAGTTTGAAGTTGGCGTGTCACCGCCTATGCGGAACTTTGCCGGAGTTTCGCCGGGTCGAAGCCTGGCGGCTCGATCTTGGGCTGGGCGCGGCAAACCGATATATCCAGCACCAATATTTCGGGGTGGCGGGATCGGATTGTAACGGGCGGCGGGATAAAGGTGAATTGGTTAAGCGTGCAAGTGGCGGCATAACGTTGTACTCAGTGCGGGCATTCGAATGTAGCCAGCACAGGGCCCGCGGGGGATGGGGCAGATATTGCAGTTTCTGTCGGGAGATACTGCAGTTTCTGTCGGCCCCATGACGATTCCCCCCTCCGGGAGCAGGCTTTTGGCCTCCCTTTAGAATGGACCCATGTTTACCGGAATCATTGAACAGACCGGAACGCTGATCAGCCTGGAAGATACGGGCGGGGTGCGGCGGCTGACGGTGGAGGCGCCGGGATTGGCGGGGCGGCTCAAGGAAGGCGATTCGCTGGGCGTGTCGGGGGTTTGCCTGACGGCTTTGGACGTGGATCCGCAATTTTTTCACGCCGATCTCGCGCAGGAGACGCTGGACAAGACGTCTCTGGGATCGCTGGCGCCGGGTGCGAGGGTCAATCTCGAGCTGCCGACGGCGGCGGGAAGCCCGCTGGGAGGGCACGTGGTTCAGGGGCACGTGGACGGGACGGGACGGCTGGTGTCGCTTGAACCGGTGATTTCGCCGGACAGTCCGGAATTCGATGTGGAAGCCACCGACTGGACGCTCAGGGTTCGTGTTCCCGAACATGTGCGGCAGTGGATGGTGCCCAAGGGATCGGTGGCCATCGAGGGAATCAGCCTGACCATCGCGGCGTGGGATGGCGAAGATGTGACCGTGGCGATTCTTCCCCTGACCTATTGGCGGACGAACCTGCATACGCTGGCGACGGGCGCGCCCGTGAATATCGAGGCGGACGTGCTGGTGAAGCTGGCGTTGGCGCAGATGCAGACGCAGAAGAAGGCTGACATGGAGCTTACCGAGGCGTGGCTGGTGGCGAACGGGTACTGAGTGCGTGATAGAAAACGGTGCTAAAATTGACTGGTCAGTTGACTGGTCAAACAGATGAAGACGATTCAGGCATCGGAAGCAAAGACGCATTTCCTGCGTATTCTCGATGACGTGGAGAACGGAGAGAGCATGACGATTACGCGGCATGGGAAAGCGAAGTTGCGTTGATCAGCCCTCCCAGATGAGATGACCATGGAAACGAGCCAAAGAGGCGTTCGCGAAGATCCGTGCGCTTCGGAAGCGACATCGTTCCCATGTCGTGGAAGAGATCCTTTCGGCGCGGGATGAAGGTCGCATGTTGAATCTCGCCCCGGCACGTTTCGTTCTGGACGCCTCGGTTGACGTTGAGCTGGGCGTTGCGCGATGAAGTCACACCCGGCCGCGCGTCGCGCTGAGGAGTTTCTCGGAGTTGAGGACGACGTTGCGCTGGTTCCTGGGCTGTGGTGGTATGAAGTCCGAAACATCCTGCTTATCGGCGAACGACGCGGGTCGAATCACTCCGGCCGCAACCACGGCATTCCTTGCCCAGATTGCGAAGCTCAGCGTTGAGACCGCTTCCCTCCCGGATGAAGGTCGGCTTTTGAATCTGGCCCGCGAAGCCAGGCTGACAGTCTACGATGCAGCCTATCTTTCTGTCGCCATTCAAAACAATATCCCGCTCGCGACCCTCGATCAGGCACTGCGGTCCGCAGCTTCGGTGAGAGGTGTGGCGCTGTTGGCCTAGGTGAACCGGCTGAAGAACCCGCGAACGGGTGAAGTGGATGGAGAAAGCATCCCACAGGGGCTGAAGCCCGGTACACTTTCCTTGGCTTTATCGGCACGGCTGAAGCCGTGCCCTGTTACAAGGTGTCTCAGTTGGGGTTTTTCAACAGGTTGCCGAATCACGATCCGAAAGCCGAACCAAACCGGGCTGAATGTTTGCTCTACAGCAACGACCGATCTTCAGTCCCCTGCTGAAATGAGCCCATGCAGTGACAATGGCAGGCTCGGACGCTCTCACACCAAGCTTCCCGAAGGCTGGAAAACCCACCAGCGCATGAGGGAAGATTCCACTGAACGCTCCGGAGCCTGCCTTCGTCTATTGTGCTGTCGACACTGTTAACCTTGCAGAGAGCGATGTAGAGACGGGCCGGCTGCGTGCCGGTGGGTGATTTCCGGGGACCGGATCCATGGCAGAGTTTGTTATCAAATTGGCCGACGAGCGCGGCCGCGTGCAGGAGCAGGTACAGACCGCGTCCACCGCCGACGAGCTGCGGACACGGTTTACGCACGCCGGTTACCACGTGTTCTCGGTCAAAGCGCGGGGCGGTGGCCTGCCGGGCCTGTCGCGGCGCAAGGTAAAGCTGGAGCCGTTTCTCATCTTCAATCAGCAGTTTTTGACCCTGATCCGCGCCGGACTGCCGATTCTCGGCTCGCTGCAGATGCTGGGCAAGACGCAGAAAAACGCCCACTTTGCCGCACAGCTGGAAGACGTTTCGAACCGCGTCAAGACGGGCGAGGCGCTCTCCTCGGCGTTCGAGGCACAGAGCGGATTTCCGGTCATGTTCACCACCACCCTGCTGGCCGGCGAACGCTCCGGCAATCTGCAGGAGGTGCTGGAGCGCTATGTCAGCTTCCAGCGCGTAACCCTGACCTTCCGCAAGAAGCTGATCTCTTCGCTGATCTACCCGGTGGTGCTGCTGACGCTGGTGTCGGCGCTGATGGTGTTCATGTTCACGGTGGTGGTGCCGCAGTTTGCCAAGCTGTATGACCAGCTGGGCAACAAGCTGCCGGGTATCACGCTGGACCTGCTGAGTTTCGGCACGTTCATGCAGAACAACATCCTGTACCTGCTGGGCGGGGCGGTGGTGATCGGGTTCGTGGCCTGGCGGTTCTTTGCCACCGACCGGGGGCGCGACGCCCTGGACGCCGTCCGAATCGGGATGCCGGTTGCGGGCAAGATCTGGGTCAAGTACCAGGTGGCGCAGTTTGCGCGCACCTTGTCGACGCTGCTTACGGGCGGCCTGCCGCTGGTGCCGTCGCTCGAGACAGCGGCGCGGTCCATTGCTTCGCGGAAGGTGTCGAAGGCGGTGATGACCTCGATTGAGACGGTGCGCGAGGGCAAGAGCCTGGCCGAGTCGCTGGCGGGCACCGGGGTATTTCCCGATCTGGCTACGGAGATGATTGCGGTCGGCGAGCAGACGGGCGCGCTGCCGGCCATGCTTAATTCGGTCGCGGAATTCTTTGAGGAAGATGTCGCCACGGCGCTGACCGCCGCGCTGGCGCTGATTGAACCCCTCATTCTGATCATCATGGGCATCGTGGTGGTTTTTATTCTTATATCGCTGTACCTGCCCATCTTCTCGCTGGGCTCGGGCGCCGCGGGTACAGGAGGGTAATGCTTTATGGGTGATTCCACATTACTGGCAGTTCCATTGCCCGCGGGGCAGGACGAGCGCAGCCACGCCGAGTTGCTGGCCGCACGCTATCGCGCCGAATTCGTCGACCTGAAGAACTTCAAGATTCAGCACGATCTGCTGCGCACGGTGCCGGTCGAGCTGATGTTCCGCTACAACTTCGTCCCCATCGAGCAGCGGGCCGACGCGCTGGTGATCGCGGTGTCGGACCCCTCGCAGCTCATGGTGCTGGACGAGATTGCCGGGCTGCTGGGGCACCGCATCATCGCGCGCGTGGCTACCCTGTCGCAGATCACCGATCTGCTGAAAAAGACCGAGCAGTCGCAGCGCGTTCTCGACGAGGCCAGCGAAGGACTGACCTTTGATGTGCTGACCGGAGACGACAACTCCGACGAGAACATCTCGATCGAGAAGCTGACCCGCGAAGAAGACATCAGCCCCATCATCCGGCTGGTGGATACGACGATCTTCACCGCGCTGGAGCGGCGCGCTTCCGATATTCACATCGAGACCAACGACGATTCGGTGGTGGTGAAGTACCGCATCGACGGCGTGCTGCAGATGGCGCTGGCGCCGATTGCGCGCGAGCATCACTCCACGATTTTGAGCCGCATCAAGATCATGAGCGAGCTCGATATCGCCGAGCGGCGCGTGCCGCAGGACGGCCGTTTCCGGGTTCGCTACAAGGGCCGGCTGATCGACTTCCGCGTGTCGATCATGCCCACGGTGCATGGCGAAAACGCCGTGCTCCGCGTGCTCGACAAAGAATCGATGAGCGAGAAGTTCCGCAACCTTACGCTCGACGTGGTGGGCTTTGCGGAGCAGGACCTGCGCCGCTTCCGCCGCTACATCCGCGAGCCCTACGGGATGGTGCTGGTGACGGGGCCGACCGGTTCGGGCAAAACCACCACTCTCTATGCCGCGCTGAACGAGATCAAGAGCGACGAAGACAAGATCATCACCATCGAAGACCCGGTCGAGTATCAGATTCGCGGCATCACGCAGATTCCTGTCAACGAGAAAAAGGGCCTGACGTTTGCCACGCGGACTGCGTTCGATTCTGCGTCATGATCCCGGACAAGATCCTGGTAGGCGAAATCCGCGACCAGGAGACGGCGCAGATCGCGATCAACTCGGCGCTGACCGGCCACCTGGTGTTCACCACGGTGCACGCCAACAACGTGGTCGACGTGCTGGGGCGCTTTTTGAACATGGGCGTGGAGGCCTACAACTTTGTCTCCGCGCTGAACTGCATCCTGGCGCAGCGGCTGGTGCGAACCATTTGCGACCACTGCGGGCGGACGGTGCGTTACGACGACGAGCACCCTGGTCGCAGCGGTCTGGATCTCGCCGAGTGGCGCGAGTTTCGACTTCCGCGAGGGCGCGGGATGCATCGAGTGCGGCGGCACGGGTTATCGCGGGCGTACCGCCATTCACGAACTTCTGGACCTGACCGACCCGATTCGCGAACTGATTCTGGAGAAGAAGCCGACCTCGGAAGTTCGCAAGCTGGCGCAGAAAGAAGGCATGAGCTTTCTGCGCGAGTCGGCCATCGACCGGGTGCGCCGCGGGCTGACCACGCTGAAGGAAATCAACAAAGTCACGTTCATTGAGGCGTCGCGCTAGTGAGCCCGATCCTGAGCAAGATCAAATCCGTCTCCGACGCCGCCAGGGCGGCCGGCCTCCGGCAGCAGTGGAGCTGGCGCCGGAAGGGGTACTCGCGGCCGCGCTGGGCGCGGTTGGACAGCCGCACGTCGTACGCGTTTGTGCCGCTGCCCGCCGGAGGCGCTGACGCCGGGTGTGGCGGACGCCAACATTCGCAAGCCCAGGATGCGGTGGCCGACGCCATCCGCACGCGCCCTTAACCAGGTTTCGCCGCGGCCGGGCGGTGACGCTGATCGTTCCCGATACCGTCGGTGCGGGTGTTTGTGCTGGACTTCGATTCCCTGCCCGCCAAGGCAATTGAAACGGTGCCGGTGCTGCGCTTCCGCCTGCGCAAGATGGTTCCGTTCGATGTGGAACACGCGGCGGTGAGCTACCAGATGCTGGTGCAGGAACCGGGCAATGTGAAGGTGCTGGCCACGGTGATGCCGGGCCCGGCGCTGGCCGAATACGAGGCGGTGGTGCGGGCCGCGGGGTATGAGCCGGGCGCGGTGCTGCCTTCCAGCCTGGCGGCGCTGGCGGCGCTGGACTCGCTCGAACCGATCCTGGCGGCCAACCTGACCGCACAGGCGCTGACGACTTCCATCACCAGCGGGCAGAACCTGCTGCTGTTCCGCACCGTGGAGCTGCCCGAAGATCCGGGAACGCGCCTCTACGAAGTGCAGCGGAGCATCGCGGTGGCCGCGGCCTACTATGAAGACAAGCTGGTGGCGCGTCCGCGGAAGCTGCACTATGCGGGAATTGACACCGCCGGGGTGTTTGCGCGCCTGCTGGCCGATCCGGAGCTGGAGGTGGTGGAAATGGCGCCGACACCGGAAGCATTGACAGCTTCTCTGGGACCGGTAAGCGTGGCGGGGATCGCCGGCGCACTGGTGGGAGCGTAAACATGCGCATAACCATCAATCTCGCCACGCGCCCCTTCGCCGATATCGGGCCGATGATCAAGCGGCTGCGCATCGGCATGGGCGCGCTGGCGGTGGTGTCGATCGGGCTTGGGGTGGGGCTGCACCTGCTGCATCACAAGGCAGAAGCGGTGCGCGCGCACGAACATTCCCTGGACGGAGACATCTGCCCGGATCACGACGGAACGGCAGGGGTACGAGGCGATGATGCGCCAGCCCGACAACGCCGAAGTGTTGACCGAATCGGAGAACCTGAACAAGCTCTTCGACGAGAAGGCATTTTCCTGGACGCTGGCGATGGAGGACCTGGAAACGGTCCTTCCCGGCGGAGTGCAGGTAACGACGCTCGAACCGGTGCGCGACAAGCTGGGCACATCACGCTGCGGCTGCGCATTGTGGGTCCGCGCGACAAGGACCTGGAGACGGTGCAGAACCTGGAACATTCCCGGCACTTTCTGCTGCCGCGGATTGTGGGTGAGAGCGCAGAGAATAATGGCGGTCCCGGCGAAAGGCTGGAGCCGGTAAGCGCGTCGAACCGGGTCACGTTTGAGCTGCTGGCCGATTACAACCGGGCGGCGCTGGCCGAAGCGCCCGCGGTAAAAAAGCCGGCCGAGGATGCCGGGAAGAAGGAAAAAGCCGAGCACGCGGCGGTGGTGGAGGCAACTCGCGCCCCGGCCCGCCCGGGATCGAGCGGGCCGGGACTGAGGCGGGTTCCCATGACGGGCGTAGCCAGGCCGCAGCCGGTAACACCTCCTTCCACACCCCAGACGCGCACCCCCCAGGCGCAGAGACCTTCGCCGCCAAAACCCCAGGCAGGAGAGCCCAAATGACCGAACCGACTACCAAGTCCGCGTGGCGCGAGCGGCTGGCCTCTCCGCTCACCTGGCACTATGCCGGATTCGCCGTTCTGCTGGTGCTGATGATCGTGCTGGCGGTCCGTTTCGGGATGGACTGGGCGGCGATCAGCAGCCGCACTACCGATGCCCTGGCCGGAAAACAGGTGGAGTTGAAGGCGCTCGACATGCAGACCGCTCCGTTGCGGGGGCTCGACAAGCGGGTGGTGCTGACCCGCGATCAGATCAAGGACTTTTACACCAACCGCATCCCGGCCAACTACTCCTCTTTCGCCACCCGCATTGGGGAACTGCAGGTCAAGTCGGGGGTTCATCTCTCGCGGCTGACGTACACGCAGGGCAAGCCGGGCGCGAACCTGACCGAAGTTTCGCTCGATGCGGGCATCAGCGCGGATTATCCGCAGATCATGCATTTTGTGAACTCGCTGGAGCGGGACAAGACGTTCTTTGTGATCCGCGCGATGTCGCTGACCGGGCAGCAGGGCGGGCTGGTCAACCTGCGGCTGCGGGTCTCCACCTGGCTGCGGCCCGATGCGGCGGCGGCCAGTGGCCTGCCCCGGACCTCGACCAGCACTGAACCGGCCGCGGCCGAACCGGAGAGCGAATAGCCATGGCCATGCGACTGGGAACGGAGAACAAGCGCCAGGTTTACCTGGTAGTCGGGCTGTTCAGCTTCATTGTGCTGTTTGGCGGCTATCAGCTCTATCACATGTTCAGCGGCCCGCCGTCCACGCCCGCCCCGGTACCGGTGGCGGCGCGGTCTGCATCTCTGACGTCAGGTGCGGGCAATCGGGGTGCGGCCATCGCGGCCGGACCGGAGGCGCAGAAGCTCTCCAATGCCGGCATCGACCCGACGCTTCACCTGGCGGAACTGGCCAAGAACGAGTCGGTGGAATATTCGGGAACGGGAAGGAACATCTTTTCTGCAGAGTCGGCGCCGGTCAAGATTGAAGAGCCGGTCAAGACGGCGCGCGACGAACCGGTGGTCGTGGTGCCTTCCGGACCGCCCCCGCCTCCCAAGCCTCCGGCCATCGAGCTGAAGTACTTCGGCTATGTGCAGTCCAAGGACAAGTCGATCAAGGCATTCCTGGTGCACGGCGACGACATCTTCATGGCCAAGGCGGGAGAGATCGTCGATCACCGCTACAAGGTGGGGACGATCATGCCGGGAAGCGTGCAGATCACGGACCTGGCGTACAACAACATGCAAAGCCTGCCGCTGACTGCCGGCACCACGGCGGCTCAATAACCGCCGCCGCAGCGATTTCGGGTGAACGTAACCCTGTCTCGCTTGAGGCGTCAAACCCATGATGAAACTCATGCCAACCCGCCGCCGCACGCCACGCAAAAAGCCGTCCGAAGACGGCTTCGTCCTGCTGGCGGTGATGATCATGCTGGCGCTGCTGATCATCAGCATGGGCGGTGGCGCTGCCCAAGATGGCGGCCTCGATCCAGCGCGACAAGGAGCGGGAGACGTTTCGCCGCGGCATGCAGTACCGGCGCGCAATTCAGCTCTACTACCGGAAGTTCAACCGCTACCCCCCGAACCTCGATGCCCTGGTCAAGACCAACGAGATCCGGTTTCTGCGCAAGAAATACCTCGATCCGATGACGGGCAAGGACGACTGGAAGCCGATCATGTTCGGGCAGAACAAGACACCGCTGGCGATGGGCTTTTTCGGGCAGCCGCTGGCCGGTTTTGGCACGGGTGGGACGGTGCTGGCGGGGACGGGCCCGGACGGCGGGAACGGGATTGCGGGCGCCTCATCCATCGGTGGAGGAATCGGGTCCAGCCCGACGGGCAGTGCATTCGGGTCCTCGAACTCCTTTGGCTCCAACAGCGCATTCGGCGGGAGCAATTCGGGAATCAGCCCGACCAACACCGGCGTTGCCCAGAACGGTGCGGCGGGAGGGACGGGCAGCACAGATGCCAGCGGCAGCGCCACGGACGCCAACGGCAACCCGACCACAGATCCCGGCACGGGGGCGCAGCCGATCGGCGGCCAGGTTTTCGGCGGAGGAGCGATTATCGGGGTCTCCCCTGCCAGCCCCAAGCAATCGATCTACGTTTACAAGAAGATGAACCACTACAACCAGTGGGAGTTTCTGTACAGCCCCTTGAGCGACCAGATGAATGCCGGGATGACGGGCCCGACACAGCCTTCGACGCCGGGAGTGGGTGCGCCGGGAGTTCCGATGAGTCCGGCGGGTGGGCTGGGCACCACCCCGACGCCTTCCCCGACCCCGACGCCCGATCAGCCGCAGCAGTAATTCACGGATCACAGGCGGCTGATGGCATGGTTGTCGGCGGCGAGACCGGCATGCTTCAGGGGCTAAAGCCCAATTGTTTTCGTCGGCTTGAAGCGGCATGACTGAAGTCATGCCCTGTTTCAGCCCAGTTACGAAATCATGGCTCTGGCGGCTGGACCGGCGAGACCGGCATGCTCCGGGGGCTAAAGCCAAATGCTTTCGTCGGCTTGAAGCGGCGTGACTGAAGTCATGCCCTGTTACAAATCATGGCTCTGGCGGCGAGACCGGCGAGACCGGCATGCTTCAGGGGCTAAAGCCCAATTGCTTTCGTCGGCTTGAAGCGGCATGACTGAAGTCATGCCCTGTTACAGCCCAGTTACGAAATCGTGGGTCTGGCAGCTAGAGCGGCGAGACCGGCATGCTTCAGGGGCTAAAGCCAAATGCTTTCGTCGGCTTAAAGCGGCGTGACTGAAGTCATGCCCTGTTACAAATCATGGCTCTGGCGGTTATTCATCCACAGCGACGGCCCATCGCCGGGGAACGCACAACAGCCCATCCCTGGGAGAGGGACGGGCTGTTCGCTTATGCCGGGATAACGACGCGCCGACGTTAGACGCTTCGGGCTAGACGCTGAAGGAGGAACCGCAGCCACAGGTTGACTTTACCTGCGGGTTCTCAAACTTGAAGCCGGCCGCTTCCAGGGTTTCGACATAGTCGACGATGCAGCCATTCAGGTACATCAGGGAGGTCGCGTCGACGAAGACCTTGAGGTCGTCGAAGCTGAAGACCTTGTCCATCATGCCGCTTTGATTCTCGAAGGCCATGGAGTACTGGAATCCGGAGCAGCCGCCGCCGACGACGCCGATACGAAGACCGGCCGGCAGGGGGTCTTGAGTAGCCATGATCTCACGCACCTTGGCGATGGCCTGGGGTGTCAGGTTGAGGGGCGCCTTCTTGACGGTTTCCTGAGCGGGTGCAACGGTGGTAGTGGCCATGACTTCTCCCGGATTTGAAATAGCTGATGCTTAAGTGTAACTCTACTGATCCCGCGACGGTAGTTCAAGTTTCACTGCATTCCGTGCTGCGGCATTGAGCCCATTCGTTGGATGCGGTTCCAATGGGAAAGTCGCAGGGTGGGCGCGCACAGAATCTGATTTCGAGCCGGGCACAAGCTTGATGTACCCAATGAAAACGGCTGTGACCCTCGTCACCACAGGAATGCTATTGCGGGGCTATGATGGTCAACCGTAAGGCCCCTCTACTCACGAGACCGCGTTTCCCTCACGGGCCCGCCGGTATCTGGGACCGCAAGTTCATTGGAGGTGCATTATGCCCATCGTTCCCGTCATGTGGTCGGTCTGGATTGTCTGCGTTTTATTCTTTGCCGCCATGTACCTGTACCGCTCCCGGCTCACCCGCGACGAAGAGGACCAGATCTTTCTGGATGATTCCTTCAGTCACGAAAGAAACGCCCAGGCTGCCATCGTCGCCCGGGTCAACAAGATCCAGCCGCTGGTGCGGGCGTCCATCTGGCTTGCGGGCGTAGCCACACTGGGTGTGGTCTGCTACTACATCTGGGACGTCTTTAACCAGTTCAAGTAGGCTGACCGGGCTAGCCAGGTCTCACCCGTCGGCGACCGCGCATGCGCGGTCGCCTGGTGGGAGATTTCTCTGAAATGCCCAGGCCCCAGTCCGGCCTGTCCTGGCCGACGTCGTCCTGGCCTGCCCTGGTACCGGTAGGGCTCCAAGTCCTGCGGCAAGGTCTTTCAGCCTCGGCCAGAGGATCCAGGCCCCGCGGCTATTCGACTTCCGGCTTGGCGCGGTAGCCGTCGCGGGCGATGATGTCGTATTTCAGGGGCTTGTGCTTCTCGTCCTGGAAGCGCAGCGGGTGGCCTTCGGCGATCCACCAGTTCCACACGCAGTTTGCGATAGGTGCCGTCCTGCTTGGAGTTCAGGGGGTGGTAGACGATCTGATACTTGGAGCGGATGTTGGTGTTGATGTCGGAGAAGATATCGGGCATTTCGGCGGCGAAACGGGGGAAGAAGCTCTCCCCGCCGGTCATCTTGGCGAAGGTCTTCATCTCGTTGTCGGCCTGCAGGTAGTCCATGTCGCGCATCTGCGCGTCCATGCCGCCGCGGCCTTCGGTCATGGCGCGCATGGCGCCGCCGGTGGAGACGGTGAAGATGGTGATGTCCGGCGTGGTTTTCACCTTTTGCATGATCTTGTCGAGGGTGAGCTTGGACATGGTGTCGCGGCCGGAGGCGATGAGGATGATGTATTTGCGGCCCTCGATGCGGCTGAGCCGGTCTTCTGCCTCGTAGAGAGCGTCGAAGAGATTGCGCTCGGAAAAGCCGGGAATGCGCAGGGTGTTGATGGCCTCATAGAACTGCCGCTTGTCCTGGGTGAAGTCGGTGACGATCTGGGTGCGCATATCGAAGGTCATCATGGCCACGTAATCCTGCGGCCGCAGCTGCTGGGCGAACGCCCAGGCAGCGTTGCGCATGTCATAGATGAAGGAGTAGCTGGTTGAGGCGAATTCGCAGAGCAGCAGAGCGGTGATGGGGGCTTCGACGCGCTTGAAGCCGGTGACCTTCTGCTCCACCCCGTCTTCGTAGACGCGGAAGTTGGCGGGCTTGAGGTTGGGAACGAACTGGTGGGTCTTTTCGAGCAGAACGCCCACGTCTACGGTGACTTCGGGAACTTCAATGCGCAGGGAGTAATTCGCCATTCCCTCTGGATTCTTGACCTTGGGTGCGACCGGGGCGGGCGGCGGCGTGTCGTCGGGCTGCTCCTTTTTCTTGGGCAGGGCGATCGATCCCGGGTCGGCGACGGGGCCGCCGGAATCGGGCGCGGTCTGGTCCGGCGGAGTCTGGGCGGGAGGCGGGGCGGGGTTCTGGGCCCGGCTGAGGGGCAGGATCGTCACGAAGGCAAACGCTGCCAGCGCGGGCAGCCAATGGCGGGAATGGGGGCGCGAGGGAAAAACCGTGGGCATGACAACCTCTGTGCTCAACAGCATAAGGGATGGGCCCGGCGAAGAGACAGGCCGGCGCTTTGCACCGGCAGGGATGACGCTCACGCCGATCTGGCCGAATACCAGTCTCACCGAGTCGAGGGCCGACGATTGCGATGGGGCGCCAGCCCGACGACGGCGACCGGTTGTACTCTTATAGACGTGGGAAAGCCTCGGAAGGAAACCCAACTCCGCCTCGCTGCGCTGGCCGCCGCGTTCTGCAGTCTTTTGTTGCCTGTCGTCCTCGGAGCCCAAACGGCTGCCGGACCGCCTCCGTCGAACGGCGGCATCTTCCCCTTGAGCGAGGTACATCGCGGGCTGACAGCCACGGCGTGGACGGTGTTTACCGGAACGAAGCCGGAGCCGATGGAGGTCGAGATCCTGGGCGTTTTGCGCGGAGCGCGGGGGCCCGGGCACGACATGATCCTGGCGCAGTTGCATGGCGCCAAGCCGGAGTACACCGGGGTGGTGGCGGGAATGAGCGGCAGCCCGGTCTATGTCGGCAAGAGGCTGCTGGGCTCGCTGTCGTACCGCATCGGGCAGTTCAGCAAGGACCCCATCGCGGGGATCACACCGATCGAACAGATGCTCGAGGTGCGAAACATCCCCATCCGGTCCGCTATGGAACTGGCCGACGGGCAGCCGCAGGCGTCTCCGGGGTCAGTGGCGGCCGGCGGCCCGGCCGGTGACGGATCGGGGTTGAGCGCAGCAGGCAGCAACACCACCTTTCAGGCCATGGAGACGCCGCTGGTGATGAGCGGTTTCGGGCCGGAGGCGATCCGGCTATGGCAGCAGAAGATGGCGGGCACGGGCCTCGACATGGTGGCGGCGGGGGGAAGCGGCAGTTCCGAGGACAACTCGCAGTGATCCACCGATGGGGACCACCGAGGACGTTTTGCCCGGGTCGGCGGTGAGTGCGCAACTGGTGCGGGGGGACGTGGAGATCGCGGCGACGTGCACGGTGACCTACATCGACCCCAAGCAGTTGCTGGCCTGCGGACATCCCATTTTGCAGGCGGGGCCGGTCTCGCTGCCGATGACCAAGGCCGACGTGGTGGCAACGCTGGCGTCGCCGCTGAACGCATTCAAGATCATCAACACGGGCGAGCTGATCGGCACCTTTACGCAGGACCGCGATGCGGCGATCCGGGGAGTGCTGGGGGAGCGCGCGCACATGATTCCGCTGCGTATCGCGCTGCACGAGGGAGACAAGGTCAGGAAGCTGAATGTCGAGGTGCTGGATCTGCCTTCGTTAACGCCGCAGGCGGTGCTGGTGGTGCTTTTCCAGGCGCTGCTGCAGAACAACGACAGTACCGCGGAGACCAGCTATCACCTTACGGGCAAGATTGATGTGGACGGATACCCGCCCGCTCCTCTGAATTTGTGGGCGCCGGCGGGCGACGGCATGCCGGCCAACCTGTCGGCGGCCATCGGCACGGGGGAGATATTTACTAAGCTGTATTCGAACAACGCCCGCCAGGGGGCGGTGCGCGCGATCGATATCAATGTCGACGCGATTCCTCGCCGCATCGAGGTCCAGTTGCAATCGGCGCGCCTGGTCTCGGGCAACATTGTTCACGCGGGGGATACGGTGATGGTGGAAGCCACGGTGCGGGCGTGGCACCAGGAGCCGCACAATGTGCGCATTCCGCTGACTTTGCCGGCGCGTCTGGAGCCGGGGAGCCTGCGCATCCTGATCTCCGACGCCAGCGTGCTGGATCGCACCCTGGAGCAGCCGCGAATTACGCCGCGCCCCCAGGATATCGAGTCCGTACTCTCGCAGGTCCGCGGCGAACATCCTGCCGATCGCATTTATGTGAGCCTGCTGGTGCCTGAGACGCAGGCGGGGATGAACGGCAGGACGCTTACGGGGCTTCCTCTGTCGATGGCCAATGCCCTGGAGCCGCTGCGGGCGGGCCAGGACGTGAGCCTGAACGGAGAATCCGCAGTGGTAGCGGCCGAGGCGCCGGCTGGAGGCGTTCTGAGCGGATTCGAGGTTCTTAGCCTGCGTCTGGAGACGGGCAGCGGGGTAAACTAAAAGCAGTTGGAGAAATCCCTCCAGTTCAAGCCAGGAGTACGCTGACTCAGCGGAGGCGGCGTCCCTTGTCATTTCAAATGAGGACCGGAACGATCATGGCCCAAATACAAGGATTAGCGGCGCACGCGGCGGGAGCGGAGCTACTTCCGTTTCGCTATGAACCAGGAGAATTGGGCCCCCAGGATGTAGAGATCGACATCTCGCACTGCGGCATCTGCCACAGTGACCTGCACCTCATTTCGAACGACTGGGGGATCAGCCAGTACCCCTTCATTCCCGGTCACGAGATCGTGGGCACGGTAGCCGAGGTGGGCTCGAACGTGCGCTCTCTCAAGGCCGGTCAGCGGGTGGGGCTGGGCTGGCAATCGAACTCCTGCGGGGAGTGCGAGTGGTGTACCAAGGGCATGGAAAATCTGTGCGCATCGGCCGAGGCGACGTGCGTGCGGCGGCATGGCGGGTATGCCAGCCGGGTACGCGCCAACGCGCGCTTCGTGGTTCCGATTCCCGATGAGCTGGTCAGTGAACATGCGGCGCCCCTGCTGTGCGGGGGCATTACCGTCTACAACCCGCTGCGCAGCCACGGCGTGAATCCCTCGTCGCGGGTGGGAGTGATCGGGATCGGCGGGCTGGGACACATGGCGATTCAGTTTGCACGGGTGTTTGGCGCCGAGGTGACGGCGTTCTCGACCTCGGCGGCCAAGGAAGACGAGGCGCATGCGCTGGGAGCGCACAGCTTCGTCAACACCCGCGAAACCCGGACTCTGAAGAAACTGTCAGGCACGCTGGATTTCATCCTCAGCACCGTCAATGCCGATCAGGACTGGGGCATCTACATGCAGGCGCTGCGCCCCAACGGCACGTTGTGCTTTGTGGGCATTCCACCGTCGCCGGTAACGCTGCAGGCCTTTCCACTGATCGCGGGGATCCGGTCTGTGACCGGGAATCCTACCGGAAGCCCATACCGCATCCGGGAGATGCTGGACGTGGCCGCGCGGCATGGAGTGAAGGCGCAGACCGAGGCGTTTCCCATGGCCAAGGTGAATGAAGCCATCGACAGGGTGAAGAAGAACAAGGTGCGATATCGCGCGGTGCTGGCCAATTAGAGCCGTCTCGGAATTCACGTAGACTTTTTTGGCGCATCGAAGGTGGCGTTTTCTTGAGAAGCGCCACTCTGCTGTGTGCTTTCGGTGCACACCCATTCCGAAACTGCTGTAGCGCAAAGGCGTATCGCGGCAACAAGGCGACAGGACCGTTGCAGCTTTCACGGATCAGTCCGGGTCGATTCAGTCCAGGCCGATTCAGTCCAGGCCGATTCAATCCAGGTCGATTGTATCTAGGCCGATTCAGCCCAGGTCGATTGTGTCTTGATTGGCGACGGGCCGGATGGGATCGACCTTTGCGCCAAGACATTCGAATACCCTGGCCAGCAGGTCGGACGGATGCACCGGCTTGGTCATGGTCACGAATTCGCGCCCCGCGCCGTGGAGGGTTGACAGCATGTCTGCCGTCGACGCCTGGCCGGAGAACAAGATGACCTCGCAGTCGGAGATGGTTCGGGTCACTTCGATGGCAAGATCGATGCCGTTGATCCCCGGCATCGCGACATCGGTGATGAGCAGATCGGGGGGCGTGAGCGCCGCGACTTCGAGGGCGGACTGGGCATCGGGAGCGGTGAGGGCCGCCACGCCACTGGCGTTCAGGATTGCGGCCAGCGTCTCGGCGATGAGGGGTTCATCATCGACCACCAGTACCAGAGGCAGAGGCAACGAGGAATTGTCGTTCCCTGACTTCTGGCGCGCAAGTTCAACAGGCACGGTAGAGAAGTGCGTAGTCATGCAAAGCGCCTCTTATGCCATCAGGCTAGCAGCAGTCAAAGCATACGGGAAATGTTGTTAGTATCACGATAACTTCATCGGGAAAGCAGAGATTCGAGTACGCGCGATATCTATTTCACATATACTCATTACGAAATCCCTGACTTTAGCGAGCGCTTTCGCGTGGTTTTGGTTTTGTTTTGCAGGAATGCTGCAGCATCTGCGTCGAATTAGCCATACGTTTAAAATAGGATTACCAGTTCAAACGAAGCTCGGGCCTGGGAATTGCGGCAGAATGCATCGTGGCCGGGCACGCCACTTGAAGACAAGACCATGAAATTTCAATCGATTCTCCAGCATGATGTCCCTAAAGGCAGAGAAGGCAAACATAAACGGATCGTCACGCAGATACTGAGTGATCTGGCGCAGTTGGCGGATGGATCGGCACTCAAGATTCCTATCGCGGATCTGCCTGACTCCAAGGAAAATATTCGTTCGGCTTTGAGCCGGGCGACGCGGCAAAGAGGCATGGAAGTTGCGACCTCGAGCGATGCCGAATTCCTATACGTATGGAAGACTGAAGAGAAAGACCAGCAGTAGGCCGGCTTTGATGGACTTATACTGACCTTTCTGTAGTTGTATCCAGGCATGTTTGCCAAATGACCTCGGTTCGAATGGACAAGTGGCTGTGGGCGGCGCGCTTCTTCAAGACCCGCGCTCTGTCGGCGAAGGCGTGCGACCTGGGGCGTGTCCGGTCGAACGGCGTGGAGGCCAAGCCGGCGCGGGATGTGCGCGTGGGCGACAGGCTGCAGATCAAGAATGAGGGTGGCGACTTCGAGATCGAGGTGCTCGGTCTGAGCGAGATGCGCGGGCCGGCAGCGATGGCGCAAAGCCTCTATCGTGAAACCGACGCCAGCAAAGAACAGAGGCAAAAGGTTGCCGAGGAACGCAAGGCTATGCAGCAGTTCGCGCCCATCCCGGAGCGGCGGCCGAGCAAACGCGACCGGCGGCGCATCATTCAGTTTCGCGGCGGCGGGTAGAGTTCACCCCTTCAAACAACGGTCGTCCTGCGCCGCGAATATCTCTCCGTGGCCCGACTTTAGTAGACTCAACGGCAGCATGATAGATGCCACCCGCACGATTTTCCGCCTTCGTTCTGCCATCGCTTTTGCCGCAATTACAGCCGCCCTGGGGGGTGGGGTCACAGTATGTCCGGTGCAAGCCCAGGGCACGCATCTATGGACCCAGTCGCACCTGGAAGAGTTTGAGAAGGGCACGCCGCAGGGTGTGGCTCTATCGAGCGACGGACATCTGCGCGAGGCGCCGGGCCTGAAGGAAGTCGTGGTTACTCCATCGACGTTTGTGTGGTCGGTAGCCGTGGACAAGAGCGGCAACGCCTACATTGGAACGGGTCGCCGGCGACGGTGCAGCGGGTAAGTCCGGACGGCAAGTCGTTCACCCTGTTTGAAACCCACGACCTGACGGTGCAGGCGGTGCGGCTGGGGCCGGATGGGGCGCTCTATGCGGCCACCTTGCCCAGCGGCAAGGTGTACCGTCTCAAGGCGGATGCGACGACGAAGCAGGACGAGGCGGCGGCGACAGTGGTATTCGACGCCTCGCGTCTGGCGCCTCAGAATCCCGACGGCAAGGGCGAAAGCAAGCCCGGTGACGATAAAAGCGAGGGCAAGCCGGAGGGCAATTCGCACTATATCTGGGACCTGACATTCGACTCCGCAGGGCAGGCTCTACATTGCCACGGGGGGGCCGGGGGCGGTTTATCGGGTCGATCCGGGCAAACCGTCGGCAACGCCGGAGGAATTTTTCAAGAGCGACGAGCAGCATATCCGCACCCTGGCCTGGGATGCGAAGGGCGACCTGCATCGCGGGCACGGACGGCAGCGGACTGGTTTACCGGATCAGCCCGCAGGGCAAGGGGTACGTGCTCTTCGAAGCGCCGCGGCGGGAGATCACTTCGATTGCAATGGGAGCGGACGGAACGATCTACGCGGCCAGCGTGGGCGACAAGAGCCACAATCCGCTGCCGCCGCTCCCGGTGCAGGGCACAGGGACGGTGACATTCACGATTGTGCAGCCGGGATCGCTGCAGGCGGCCAACTCAAGCACTTCGGCGCCGGAGGGCACCGAGATCTACGCCCTCAAGGAGGGACAGGCGCCGCGCAAACTGTGGTCGGGCAAGGATGAGGTAGTGTACGCGCTGGCAGCGCAGCCGAGCGGCGTGCTGGCGCTGTCAGGGAATCGCGGGCGGATCTTCCGTATCGAGGAAGACGGCAACTTTGCCGATATCGGGCACCTGGAGGCGCAGCAGGGGCTGTGCCTCGCTGTTGCGGAAAAAGGCGGCTCCTCGGGAGACGTTTTGATCGGCACCGGGAACACCGGCAAGCTGTATGCGCTGGGCGCGCAGGAGAGCCACGAGTATGCGAGCGATGTGCTCGATGCGGGCGCGATGGCGCGTTTTGGGCGCATCGAGGTCGAGCCGGGGTCAAGCCGATACGAGATTCTGACGCGTACGGGAAACATCGAGCAGCCGGTGCGCGGCTGGTCGGATTGGGAGGCGCTGAGGGACGGCGCAGTGGCATCGCCGCCGGGCCGGTTCCTGCAGTGGAAGGCGGTGCTGCACGCGGGCGGCGTGGTGGGCAGTGTGGGGGTGAATTACCTGCCGGTCAACTCTGCACCCGTGGTAGACGAGCTGGTGGTAGTGCCGGGAGCGCGGGTGAATGCGCAGGGGCAGGCCAATCCGCAGCCGCAGACGGTCAACATCAATTTTCCATCGGCCAACCAGTCGTCGGTCGCGGTAAGCTTTGATACGCCCGAGCACGTCTTCGTTGACGGCAACCAAGGACCGCACGGCGATCACGGCGCGCTGGGCGGCGCACGACGATGATGGCGACGATCTGACCTATTCGCTCTACCTGCGCGGCGACGGGGAACACGTGTGGCGGCTGCTCAAGGACGGGGTGACGGAGAAAGCCTACAGCTTTGACGCGACCCTGATTCCCGACGGCGGTTATGAGCTCAAGGTGGTGGCTTCCGACGCTCCCTCGCATACGCCGGGCAGCGCGCTGACGGGATCGAAGGAGAGCGATCGGTTCGAGGTGGATACGACGCCGCCGTTGATCACCAACATGAAGGCGGCGCAGGAACCAGGCCACTGCGCGACGCCACCGTGCGAAGTGCCGGTCGAGGTGAGCTTCGATGCGGAAGACGCCATGTCGCCGATCGCGCATGCGGAGTATTCGGTGGATGCGGGGCCGTGGCAGTTCATCGACCCGGTGGGCGGGCTGTCGGATTCGAAGCACGAACACTACCAGGTTCAGATCGAGCCATCCACGTTCAAACAGAAGACCGGCGAACATGTGCTCACGGTGCGCGCCTATGACCGGCACGACAATATCGGGCTGGCCAAGACCGTGTTTGAGACCACGGCCGCGCCCGGAGCAAAGTAGCCGCCATGCGCTTTGAGCTGTTCGTCGCGGCGCGCTACCTAAGAGCCAAGCGGCGCCAGGCCGTGGTCGGGGTGGTCACCTCGATCTCAGTGGCCGGGGTTGCGGCGGGGGTGGCGGCGCTGATCATCGCGCTGGCCATCACCAATGGCATGCGGCGCGATCTGCAGGACCGGTTGCTGGGCGCGAGCTCCTATGTCGATCTGATGCGGGTGCAGGATGACGGCATTCGCGACTGGCGGCCGTTGCTGGAGCGGCTGCGCCATCTGCCGCATGTGACGGCCGCAGCGCCGGGTCTGTTTGAAGAGGTGATGGTAT
This sequence comes from uncultured Acidobacteriaceae bacterium, assembly GCA_963737665.1. Taxonomy (GTDB): domain Bacteria; phylum Acidobacteriota; class Terriglobia; order Terriglobales; family Acidobacteriaceae; genus Telmatobacter. The sequence goes on along the minus strand of CAVTTW010000002.1, from coordinate 728,866 downwards.
CGCGCGGGCCGCGCGCCGGGTTTGCGCTGATCAAGGGCATCGTCCCCGCCGATGAACGGACGGTCAGCGACCTGCTGAGCACGATGGTCGCGGGGTCGGCGAAGGAGCTGAACCCGTCGATCGACGGGAGCGCGAAGACGAATGGGGAGAGCGGGTCGAATGAATTCCCTGCCCCGGCCGCGCCGGATTCGGCGTATCCGCCACTGATTCTGGGCAAAGACCTGGCCGATAACATCGGGGCGGGCGTGGGCGACACGGTGCTCGTGACCAGCCCGCAGGGAGAACTGACGCCGCTGGGGCTCACGCCCAAGTACCAGCGCTTCCGCGTGGTGGGGATCTTTCGCTCGGGGTTTTACCAGTACGATTCGGCGTGGGGATTTCTGAGCCTGGCGGATGCGCAGCGGCTGTTTGCACGAGCCGGACCTGCTGTCGGTGATCAGCTTCAGGGTGGACGATCTCAATCGCGCGCCCGAGATCGGGCGGGAGATCGAGCAGGCTGCGGGCAAGGGCTTTCAGACCACCAACTGGACGGAGCAGAACCGGGAGCTGTTCCGCGCGCTGCGAGAAGAGCAGGTGGTCACGTTCATCGTGATCGCGCTGATCGTGATCGTGGCGGCGCTCAACATTCTTATCGCGCTGACCATGATGGTGATGGAGAAGACGCGCGACATCGCGGTGCTGATGAGCTTCGGCGTCGAGCCGGGGCAGGTGCGGCGGATCTTCCTGATGCAGGGGCTGCTGATCAGCGTGATCGGCACCGTGCTGGGACTGGTGCTGGGCTACATCGCGGCGTGGGCGGGCGGTCACTACCACTTCATTCATCTGTCGGCGGAGGTGTACTCGATCGACACGCTGCCGTTTGCGGCGCGTCCGCTGGACGGGGTGATTGTGGCCGCGGTGTCGATCGGGATCTCGATGCTGGCGACGCTGTATCCGTCGCACGCGGCGGCGCGGATCCTGCCCGCGGAGGCTCTGCGCTACGAATGATGCGCGGCCTCGCGACGAGGAGAGGGCGGGGTCAGGAGGACGGAGGAGCGGCGGTTGCGGAAGAATTCACGCAGCATCTGGGCGGACTGGTCGGCGAGGATGCCCTGCTCGGCCTGCATCTGGTGGTTGAGGCGGGGATGGTTGAGGACTTCGAGGACCGAGCCGGCGGCGCCTGCCTTGGGGTCGGCGGCGGCGAAGACGAGGCGGTCGAGGCGAGCGTGAATCATGGCTCCGGCACACATGGCGCAGGGCTCGAGAGTGACATACAGCGTGACGCCGTTGAGGCGGTAGTTGCCTAATGCCCGTGCCGCGCCGCGGAGGGCAACCATTTCAGCATGGGCGGTAGGGTCGTTGTCGCGGAGGACGCGATTCTGGCCGCGGGCGATGATTTCGCCGTTGTGGACGGCGACGGCGCCGATGGGGACTTCGCCGGCCTCGGCGGCGAGGCGGGCTTCGGCGAGGGCGGACTCCATGGCTTGGCGATCAGTCATGCAAATCGGAAAGCAGTTCGAAGGTGGTTGAAGTTGATGACCAACAGCTCACGAGGTTCCAAGAGGTTTGCCAACGGCCAGTCTACGGTGAGTATCACAAACCTGGTTGCAAGCTGCGTCAGGGCTGCGTCGGTGATGCCGAATCGCATACCCGCCGGATCGGAAGCAATCTCGGACGAAGCTGTGTAAATCTCCGGAATCAATTGGATTTGCCCGGCAAAGAAGCTGGACCAGGGTTCCCTTCTCCAGCCGGGAAGAGAGTTAGCCAGATTTGAGACTTCGGTAAGAACCTGAGGAGTAGTGGAAACAGAACTAAATAACTTCAGAGTCAGGCTCAAGAGAAAAGCGTCGTCGAGCTCGAAGTTGTTCAGGCGCTTGTAGGAGTGAATGAGTGACTGGTCAAATTTGAGGCACCAGTCCAGGAGCAGGAGGTTGGAATCCAAGACCGCGGGCTTACCTGCAAATGACCCGAGCAGAGGATGCTCTGCCAGGGTCATGCCGCCCGCTGTTTCAGCGCAACGAACTCGCCGGTCTCTCCGTCGACGACGATAATCTTTCCCACCCGCCCCATCCCGAAGGGACTTCCCGCGAACGTTGGCCCGCTCACACTGAAGGTAATCGCCCAATCAGTTCCGTGGCGTTCGATCTCCTCCAGCCGAAAATTGGAGACGCTATCCGGAAACAGCTCGACAAAGTGGGTTTGCGCTGCTTGTATCGCTTCTTTCACGGTCAACGCCATCTTCTTCCTCCGATCACCGATTTTAACTTGAAACCAGCGCGGCCGGTTGCTGCTGGGTCATGCAGTGGAGGGCGCCGAGACCCCAGATGAGGTCGACGGAATGGATGCCGATGACTTCGCGATCGGGAAACACGTCGGCGAGAATCGACAGCGCGACGCGATCGCTGGGGTCATGGAACGTGGGCATGAGGACGAGGCCGTTGGCCACATAGAAGTTGGCGTAGCTGGCGGGAAGACGCTGGCCGCGAAAGACGACGGGGCGCGGCAGAGGCAGTTCGACGATCGTGAACTGCTTGCCGTCGAGGGTGCGGGCCGCTTTGAGGCGCTGGAGATTTTCGCGCAGCGGTTCGTGATTGGGGTCGGTGGTGTTGGGCTCGACGGCGGTGAGGATGGTGGTGGGAGCGACGAAGCGGCTGATGTCGTCGATGTGGCCGTGGGTGTCGTCGCCGGCGATGCCGCGATTGAGCCAGAGCACCTGGTCGATGCCGAGATAGTCGTGGAAGGCGTGCTCCAGTTGCTCGCGGCTGACGCCGGGGTTGCGCTGCTGGACTTCGCTGAGCAGGCACTCTTCGGTGGTGAGCAGGATGCCGCCGCCATTGGTATCGATGGAGCCGCCTTCGAGAACCAGGCGCTTTGGTCCCGTTGCCAAGATCGATGGCCGGTTGCCAGGCGGGAAGGCCGAGGAGTTCGGTGACGCGGGCGGGGACCTGGTCATCGTTGTGCCAGTCGGGGTACTTGGCCCAGGCGTTGAAGTGCCAGTTGGTGATGGCGACCTGGCCTTCAGCGTTGCGCACGAAGATGGGGCCGGAGTCGCGGGTCCAGACGCGGTCGGTGGGCCATGGGTGGAAGCTGACTTGATCGAGATTGGCGCCGGCGCGGTGCAGGATGCTGTGGACACGCTGCCCGGCATCTGGCGTCCTCGACGAGGATGTGGACGCGTTCGTGCTGGGCGAGGAGGCGGACAATCTCGGCATAGAGCCAGGGGATGGCCTGGAACTTGCCGGGCCAGTCTTCCGGATTGTGGGGCCACGCGAGCCAGGTGGCTTCGTGGCGGTCCCACTCGGCGGGCATGCGGTAGCCGAGTTCGCGCGGTGTCTTCATGGTTAGTCCGAGGGTGGATTTTGACGGGTTCAAATGCCGGGGTTCGATGCGGTTGGTGGCTCCCACCCTTTCGCAAAGAACGCGAAAGGATGGGGCACGGCGGCGTTATCGTAAAGCAAAATGCGGGTCCTTCGACTTCGCTGCGCTGGCTCAGGATGACAGCAGCCGTGAAACAGGTTATTTGGGCTCTCCGTCGGGGGCCCAGGCGTGGACGGGATCGAGGAAGCGCTTGGTGATGGGCGCATAGGCATCGATGCGGCGGTCGCGGAGGAAGGGCCAGTTGCGGCGCGTGTCCTCGAGAAGCGCCAGATCGATTTCGCCGATGAGGATCTCTTCCCTGTCGTGGGAGGCCTTGGCGATGATGCGGCCGAAGGGGTCGGCGAGGAAGCTGCCGCCCCAGAACTCCAGGCCCGGGCCTTCCACGCGATTGCCGAGGACGTCGCCCTGCTCGTGGCCGACGCGGTTGACGCCGGCGACGTAGACGCCGTTGGCGATGGCGTGGGCGCGCTGGATGGTCTGCCACGCGTCGTACTGCGCCGCGCCGAACTCTTCCTTCTCGGCGGGATGCCAGCCGATGGCGGTGGGATAGAAGAGAACTTCGGCGCCCTGCAGGGCGGTCAGGCGCGCGCCCTCGGGATACCACTGGTCCCAGCAGACCAGGGTGCCGATGCGGCCAACGGCGGTGTCGACGGCCTTGAAGCCGAGGTCGCCGGGGGTGAAGTAGTACTTCTCGTAGTAGAGCGGGTCATCGGGGATGTGCATCTTGCGATAGACGCTGACGATGGCGCCATCGCCGTTCAGCGTGACGGCGGTGTTGTGGTAGAGGCCGGCGGCGCGGCGCTCAAACAGCGACGCCACGATGGTGACGCGAGTTTCGCGGGCGACGTCGGCGAGGGCGGCGGTCGACGGGCCGGGGATGGGCTCGGCGAGGTCGAAGAGGCGGGTGTCTTCGCGCTGGCAGAAGTACTGGGCGCGGAAGAGCTCGGGCAGGCAGACGATGTTGGCGCCGCGGCCGGCCGCCTCGCGGATGTGGTCAATGGCGGCGGCGAAGTTTGCCTCGGGATCGGGGCCCATGCTCATCTGCACGAGGCCTACTTTGTATTTGCGGTGATTGGTCATGATTCGATCGGTCTCAGGTAATAGATGTTGCGGGCCGGAGTTGCGGTGCAGGGTGGTGACTTCCGGCGTGGCCGCAGGCCAAAAAACGCTTCGGATGGAGCACCGCGACCGTTCAATTCCCTCTTGGCGACGCCTCGGATCACTGCGCAGCATGGCCGGAATGCTCAGTCTTCGTCGAGGATGAGGACGGCGGCGGCGATGGTGGTGGTCCAGAGGCCGCGCTTGTCTCCCACGGCCGATTGGGTGATGTTGCTGGTGCGGACGATCTTGTTGGAGATGCGGTAGATCTCCTTCTTTTCGTCCCAGCTGGTGTCGGGGTCAAACTCCACGTCGAGGGTAGTGGCGAGCATCTCGGCGGCAAGTTCTTCGGCGTATTCGCCGGCCTGCTCCTCGGTCTGGCCGAAGCCGTGATGTTCGCTGAGATAGCCGTAGGTGGTGCGGTCGGCGGGAATGGCCACGCCGATGCTCGAGACGATGAGGCGGTGCGGCTCGCGGGTCGAGTTTTCGGCGATGACGGAAAAGACCACCTCGCCGTGGCTGAGATGGGTCAGGCCTTCGTTGCGGCTGATGACCTTGCAACCCGGAGGAAAGATGGAAGAGACGCGCACCAGGTTTTGGGAGGCGATGCCGGCGTCGCGCAGGGCCAGTTCAAAGGAGGTCAGCCGCTCTTTATGCTTGCCGACGCCCTTGGTGAAGAAGAGCTTCTTCGGGACCATGCTTTTTCCCAATTCGAGTGTTCCCTTCGTGCGCGTGTAAGGCTGCGAACCAGAATATGTTCCCGGTTGAGTTTATCGCAATGAGCCGACAGGAGATGGGGCGCGACGGGAATTCATCGGGCATTTACACCGCAGGCTTGGGTCATGCGGGACCTGGGTCTGCAACCGGCGGTTTCGCTGAGGCGAGTTGATTTTCCCGTGCCCGGCGGCCGTAACTTTTTTGCGCGGCGGCGTTTAAGTGGATATGAAGCAGACGCTGTGGTTTTGCCTTCCCCTGTCTTTGGCTCTCAGCAGCGTGGCGCCGGTGCGCGCGCAGCAGGATGCACCGATGCCGCCGGCCGCCGAACGCGGACCAGTGGTACTGGACTGGACGCCGCCGGCGCTGGCCGACCTGAGCGCCAAAGCCGCGGTCAAGAACAGCTTCACACTCGACCGGGACATGCTCAACGCCGCCGCGGCGCTGATGCCGGATGCGGACGAGCCGACCCGGCAAGCCATCAACCGCGTGGATGGGGTGAGCGTGCACCTGCTGCGCTTTGGCGCGGGGGGAGTGCCGGATGAGGCGGCGGTGAACGCCATCCGCGACGCCTATCACCTGCGGGGCTGGAAGCATGTGGTCAGCAGTTCCGGCAGCGGCGGACCGGTGCACGACGGGACCACCGACGTGTGGATGGTGATGGACGGCGTGAACATGCGCGGCGCGGTGGTGCTGGCGGAGACGCCCAAGTCGGTGACGCTGGTGACGGTGGCCGGGAACCTGAGCCCGATCGACCTGCTGCATCTGCGCGGCCACTTTGGGATCCCGCGGTTCGACGATAACGGGGTTGGAGCGAACTTCAAGACGATAGCGGAGGAATCGGTGTGCAGGGCGCCCGCCATTGCCACCCCCAAATTGCAGGTGTTAGCCTTCCCTTTGAACAATCACCGGGAAGGACGCGACCAAACCACATGCAAAGCACGTATAACGGGCTGGCGCTGCCCAAAGATGGGCAGCCGATCGAGTACAGCAACGGACAATTCAACGTTCCTGACCATCCCATCATTCCTTTTATCGAAGGCGACGGCACCGGCCGCGACATCTGGAAGGCTTCGCAGCGCGTCTTCGACGCCGCGGTGGAGAAGGCCTACGGCGGCAAGCGCGGCATCAAGTGGTTTGAGATCTTTGCCGGCGAGAAGGCCTACCGGCAGTTCAGCAACTGGCTGCCCGATGATTCGGTGAACGCGGCGCGCGATCTGCGCGTGTCGATCAAGGGACCGCTGACCACGCCGGTGGGCGGCGGCATTCGTTCGCTGAACGTGGCGCTGCGGCAGATTCTCGATCTGTATGCCTGCGTGCGGCCGGTGAAGTACTACCAGGGCGTGCCCAGCCCGGTGAAGCATCCCGAAAAAGTGGACATCGTGATCTTCCGCGAGAACACCGAAGACGTGTATTCGGGCATCGAGTTCAAGCAAGGCTCGCCGGATGTGGCGAAGCTGATCTCGTTCATCAACGACGATCTGCTCAAGGGCGGCAAGAAGAAGATTCGCAGCGACTCGGGCGTGGGCATCAAGCCGATCTCGATCTTCGGCACCAAGCGGCTGGTGCGGTATGCGATCAAGCACGCGCTGGAGACGGGACGCAAGACGGTCACGCTGGTGCACAAGGGCAACATCCAGAAGTTCACCGAGGGCGCGTTCCGCGAGTGGGGCTACGAAGTGGCGACGGAGGAGTTCCGCGACCGATACGGTGACGGAGCGCGAGAGCTGGATCCTCGGCAACGTGGATGCCAACCCCGGAATCAGCATTGAAGACAATGCCGCGCTGATCGAGCCGGGACTGGAGTTTGGCAACCAGGCTTTCCGCGATGCGCTCTATGCGGAGATCAAGGCAGACGCTGGATTCGATCGGCAAGACGCACGGCAACGGCGCGTGGAAGAACAAGATTCTGGTCAACGACCGCATCGCCGATTCCATCTTCCAGCAGATCATCATCCGGCCGTCGGACTACAGCATTCTGGCGACGACCAACCTCAATGGCGACTACATCTCCGACGCGGCCGCGGCGCAGGTGGGCGGCCTGGGCATCGCGCCGGGCGCGAACATCGGCGATGGCTACGCGGTGTTTGAGGCCACGCATGGAACCGCGCCCAAGTATGCGGACAAGGATGTGATCAATCCGGGTTCGGTGATTCTTTCCGGGCGTGATGCTGCTGGATTTCATCGGCTGGAAGGAAGCGGCCAAGATGATCGAGACGGCGATGGAGAAGACCATCCAGCAGAAGTTTGTCACCTATGACTTTGAGCGGCAGACGGCGGGCGCAACCAAGGTGGGCACCAGCGAGTTTGCTACGCGGATCATCGGCAACATGTAGGGTCGGCAATCGCGCGTGCAGTCGCAAACAGCCGACGACTATTCGAACAACACCGGGAGCCAGGGATGAAATCCATCGACAGGCCGCGATTGCATACGCTTGGATCGGCGCATGTCAACTGGCGTTTCCAGATCGCGCTGGCAACTGCGGTCTTATCGATCCTCGTCTTCCCTGCAGTGCCGGTCGCCGCGGCGCTGCAGTCAGGGGAAGCCGATGCGACCGTTCCTCATGGAACTCCGGACACTCTCGCTGCGAAGGACAAGAGGGTCGCGGCGCCCGATTTCACACTGAACGACGCCGACGGGAAACCGATCACGCTATCTGCCCTGAAGGGCAAGGTGGTGCTGCTCGACTTCTGGGCCACGTGGTGCGGGGGATGCAAGATCGAGATTCCCTGGTACATCGAGTTTGACAAGAAGTACAGGGGGCAGGGGCTCGCGGTGCTGGGCGTGTCGATGGATGAAGACGGCTGGAAGGCGGTCAAGCCGTTTCTGGCCAAAGGCAAGGACGAGGAAACCGGCGGCAACATGGCCATGCAGTATCCCATCGTGATCGGAAACGACGACATCGCAAGGAAGTACGGCCTGCAGACTTTGCCTGTGACGCTCTTGCTCGATCGGGACGGAAAGATCGCGGTGGCGCACAGGGGACTGGTAGACAAAGACAATTTTGAAAACAACATTCGATCCCTGCTCAAGTAGGGACTGATAAAGGAGAAGCATGCGGAAGAAAGTAAGTATTGTGGGCGCCGGCAACGTGGGCGCTACGGCCGCGCACTGGATTGCGTCGAAGGAACTGGCCGATGTGGTGTTGATTGACGTGGTGGAGGGCATCCCGCAGGGCAAGGCGCTCGATCTGCTGGAGGCGCTGCCCATTGAGAAGCGCGACGTGCACGTGATTGGATCGAACGACTACGCGGCGACGGCGAACTCCGACATCGTGGTGATTACGGCGGGCATTCCGCGCAAGCCGGGGATGAGCCGCGACGACCTGCTGCACACTAATTTCAAGATCATGTCCGACGTGGTGCAGAAGGTGGTGGCGCAGTCGCCGGAGTGCATCCTGATCATCGTCTCGAACCCGCTCGACGCCATGGCGCAGGCGGCGTTCCGGCAGGCGGGATTCAATCGCGAGCGGGTCATCGGCATGGCAGGCATTCTGGACTCGGCGCGCTTCCGCACCTTTATTGCCGAAGAGCTGAACGTCAGCGTGGAGAACGTGACCGCCTTTGTGCTGGGCGGGCATGGAGACACCATGGTGCCGCTGCCCCGCTACTCGACGGTGGCCGGCATTCCCATCACCGAGCTGATCGAGCCGGCGCGCCTCGAAGCCATCGTGCAGCGGACGCGCGACGGCGGCGCGGAGATCGTGAAGTACCTCAAGACGGGCAGCGCCTACTATGCTCCTTCCGCGGCGACGGTGGAGATGGTGGAGGCGATTCTCAAGGACAAGAAGAAGATTGTTCCCTGCGCGGCGTACCTGCAGGGCGAATACGGAATCGACGGCTACTACATCGGCGTGCCCTGCAAGCTGGGCGCGGCGGGTCTCGAAAAGATCATCGAGATCAAGCTGACGCCGGAAGAAGATGCGGCGCTGAAAAAGAGCGCGGCAGCGGTGAAGGAGCTTTGCGCGGTGATTGGCGTGTAGGGTGTTGGACCCGCTTTACGGAGAGGGTCGCCGGAGAAGGCGGCCCTTTTTGCTGGGATGGTTTGTCGGGTCCTCCATCGAGAGATGGAGGAAGGACTCACCCGAAGGTTGGTTGCTGGTCATCCCCCCGGGCGGGCATGCTCAGTTGACCCTATGAAGAGACTTCCCCTTTTCTTGTTGCTCTCGTTCGCATTTGCCAGCACATACGCACAAACGCAGTCACCTGACCAGGAGACGGGCAGCCTCTACGGCAACTGGTCGGCTCGCACCTCAGCCATTCAATCGAAACAGCCGGCGTGGGCGGTTCCACTGGTCACGACCTACACCGGACTGTTTCAGGTGGTTCGAACCGACATTTTGCGGCAGATCACGCCGACGCATACCCATACGTGGAACTTCGACAACAGCAAGGGCGTGAACTTCATTCCCTGGAACAACACGGAGTTTGCCGTCGATCTGCCCGCTTACATCGAGCACAACTCGACGGCGGTGGATGGTTGGGGAGACATGTCGTTCCTGGGCAAGTACCGCATCGCCAGCGGCAACGAACAGCATGGCGCCTACACGGTAAGCGCGTTTGTGCTGGCCACTGTTCCGACCGGCAATTACAAGAACGGCTCGGCGGATGCAAGCGTGGCGCCGAACATCGGCGTGGGCAAGGGCTTTGGGCGGTTTGACGTGCAGTCGACGCTGGGCGCGACGCTGCCCACCGGGAATGCGGCATACAAAACGGCGGGGCGCCCGGTCGCATGGAACACCGCTGCGCAACTCCACCTGGGCAAGCTGTTCTGGCCGGAGATCGAGAGCAACGCGACCTTTTATAAAGGCGGCACCAACGACGGCAAGACGCAGGAGTTCGTCATGCCGGGGCTTTTGGTGGGCAAGTGCAAGCTGCATCCGGAGAATCCGCGATCGCGGCCGGGATTGGCGGCCGGGGTGGGCATGCAGATTGCGACCAGCCATTTTCATACCTATAACCATGGCCTGGTTCTGACGGCGCGGTGGATTTATTAGAGCGCTTCTCTTTCCCAATGCTCCAGGGCGCATTTCCGCGTCTGCGGTCAAACATCGAGAAATGATCCCAGCCAGGCGGCTACAACCCTTCTCAAAGTAACTCTTCCTCAGGTTGGAGTGGCGCCGAGATCAGTTTGCGGAGGGTCGCGGTCCATTCGTCGAGTTCGGCGATGGGTACGCACTCGCGATCGGAGTGGGCGGTATGCATGTCGCCGGGGCCGATCACGATCACTTCGTCCGCGATCTTCGCCAGGCGGCTCGCTTCGGACCCGAAGCTGATGCCGATGGGGGCGCGGCGGGGCGCACCGGAGCGGGCGGCGATGCCTTGCAGGCGCTGCTGCAGAGGCCCGGCAAGCACGGGAGCGAAGCCCGGTTCCGCGCGAAGAGGTTCGATGTGAATCGCCGTGCGGGGATGGGCGTGCATCAGTTCCGCCGCGAGGGATTGAAGCAAGGCGAGCATGGCTGTGGGTAAATCCGCCGGGATGGGTCGCCACTCGACCAGAAAACGAGCATTGGCCGGCAATGATGTTTTTTGCCGAGCCGCCCTCGATGACACCGACGTTCACGGTAGTCCGGGGCGGATCGAAGAGTTCCTCGGGAACGGCGGATGATTGTCGCTGGTGGAGGGGCCGGTCAGTTCGTCGAGGCGGGTGATGAAGCGCGCAGCGAGAACGATGGCCGACGCACCCTCGGCGGGGTAGGCCGAATGGGCTTCTGCACCCTGCACAGTGACGCGTGCGAGGCCATAGCCCTTGCCGGCGATGCCGGGGCGCAATGAGGTGGGCTCGCTGACAATGGCGGAGTGAATACGGAGGCCGGTGGCAGCAAGAAGGTGCTCCATGCCTTTGCAGCCGATCTCTTCATCGGCGGTAAGGATCATGGCAACGCCAGGGTGAAGGCCCGCGGGCGAGAGACTGTTGAGCGCGGCGAGAAAGCAGGCCAGTGCGCCTTTCACGTCGCAGGCGCCGCAGCCGTGGAGGTTGCCGTTAAGGCTGCGCAGGCGGAGAGCATCGGACCAGTTGGGGGCGTAGGGAACGGTGTCGGTGTGGCAGATGAAGGCGAGATCGATCACCGCATCCTGCGATGTGCCGGCCGGGCGCGCGATCAGGTTGGCCTTGGGGATTGCCGTTGCCGTCGGTGTAGGGATGAAGTTCGGCCTGCCAGCCTTGCGGTTCGATAAACGCGCGCACCCACTCGATGAGCGGCAGATTGGAAGCTGCCGATGGGGTGGGGATGGCGACCAGTTGGCGCAGAATTTCGGCGGCCGTCACGGGGTCACTTCCCTGCCCGCGATGAAGACGCGGGGACGCGCCGGAGCGGCGATGAAGTAGGCGAGTTCGCGATAGTCGTGGAATTCATGGATGAGGAAATCGGCCTGTTTGCCTGGCTTCAAGCGAACCGACGGCGTGTCCGAGCCCGAGGCTGTAGGCCGCATTGACGGTTGCCGCAGTGAGTGCCTCGGCGGGCGAGAGCCCCATCTGCAGACAGGCCAGCGACAGCATGAAGGGCATGGAGGCCACGGGCGAGGAGCCGGGATTGAAGTCGGTGGCGAGGACGATGGCAAGACCGAGTTCGACCATTTTGCGCGCGGGCGGGTAGTGGGTGCGGCCGAGCGCGAAGACGGAGCCGGGAAGAAGCACGGGCTGAACGCCGGCAGACTTGCAATTGCAGCAGGGTCTCTTCGGTGACGGTTTCGAGATGGTCGGCGGTGGCGGCGCCCAGTTCCGCGGCGAGAGCGGCGCCGGTGCCGGGGCGAAACTGCTCGGCGTGAAGGCGCAGACCGAGGCCGTGCTGCTTTGCGGAAGAGAGCACGGTGCGGGTTTCGTCGACGGTGAAGGCGTGGTCGTCGCAGAAGGCGTCGCAGTAGCGGGCTAGTCCTTCGGCGGCGACTTCGGGGATCAGTTCCTCGGCGATCCAGCGAACGTACTCGCTGCGGCGATCGGCGTACTCGGGCGGAACGGTGTGCGCGGCCAGAAGCGTGGGAACGATGCGCGCGGGGCCTTCCTCGTTGAGGCGAGCGAGAACGCGGAGCATGCGCAGTTCGGTGTCGCGATCGAGGCCGTAGCCGGATTTGGCTTCAAGGGTGGTGGTGCCGCCGCGCAGCATCCAGTCGCGATGGCGGCGCGCGGCGGTGAGCAACTCATCTTCGGTGGCGGCGCGGGTGAGCTTGACGGTGCGCAGGATGCCGCCGCCGGCGGCGGCGATCTGCTGATAGGTGGCGCCCGCGATGCGCTGTTCGAACTCGTCGGCGCGGTTGCCGGCGAAGACGAGGTGGGTGTGGGCGTCAATGAAGCCGGGGGTCACGCAGCGGCGTTGGGCATCGATCAGCACGGCGTGGCGGCGGAGTTTTGGATTGGATCTCGGCCGAAGAGCCGACGGCGGCGATGCGGCCACCTTCGATGAGCAATGCCGCGTCGGAGAGGAGGCCGAGGTCGCGGAGTTCGGCACCGATGCGCGGGCGCGAGGGACCGGCGAGGGTGACGAGCTGGCCGATGTTGACGATGGCGGTGGTCATGGTCTTGGCGTGTTAGCAAACTTGAGCAGGTGCAGTCGGAATCCAACCTGGCACAGTGCAGACGATGCGGGAAAGCGCAGTTGTTTCCATCCAAGTCTGCAAACGTCGCGGCAGCTTCACTTGCCAATCCGAGGACTCAGTGGGTGCTGGCAATGTGAGCGACAGGTCGCATTCCCCGGCGATCGTTTGCCCGGCAGAGTTGATCTTGGGATGAAGCCCACATCGTCCCACATATTGTACTCGTTAGACTTCGAGCATCGTCGCCAAGACGCCAAGCCGGCCTGAGTGGCTTCACTCGTAATTGACGTAGGAGGAACCGGCGCTCGGCGTCCTCTCGAGATGCACGGATCATCGCTCCACATTGCGACGGACCTCGAGTCCATCTGCATTGCGCCAAAGGCATCGAGATCGGCGGCTTCATGCGGCGGAAGATGAGTCTCTCCGATTCAAGGATGATCATAGTAGTCCAAGCGACTAGATTCCAAGATTCTCCTGCCGGCCAATGCATTCAACCTCACCCGGAACGAATGAAGCGGCATCCTACTTCCCTGCCATGGGGATGTGGATGCCCTTTTCGCTGGCGGTCTGCCGGGCGAGTTCGTAGCCGGCGTCGGCGTGGCGGGCTACGCCGATGCCGGGATCGTTGTTGAGCACGCGGGCGATGCGGCGGGCGGCGTTGTCGGTTCCGTCGGCGACGGTGACCTGGCCGGCGTGGAGCGAGTAGCCCATGCCTACGCCGCCACCGTGATGGAAGCTGACCCAGGTGGCGCCGGAGGCGGTGTTGAGCAGCGCGTTGAGGATGGGCCAGTCGGCCACGGCATCGGAGCCATCGAGCATCTTTTCGGTTTCGCGATAGGGGCTGGCGACGGAGCCGGTGTCGAGGTGGTCGCGGCCGATGGCGACGGGGGCGGAGATCTCTCCTCGTTTCACCAGGTCATTGATGGCCTCGCCCATCCTGGCGCGCTCGCCGTAGCCAAGCCAGCAGATGCGCGCGGGCAGGCCCTGGAAGGCGAAGCGGCCGCGGGCAAGACGCAGCCAGCGCGTGAGAATTTCGTTTTCGGGGAAGAGTTCGAGGGCCAGTTCGTCGGTGCGCGTCGATGTCTCTGGGATCGCCGGAAAGAGCGACCCAGCGGAAGGGGCCCTGCGCCGGTGCAGAAGAGCGGGCGAATGTATTCGGGAACGAAGCCGGGGATGAGGAACGCGTCGGCGCATCCGGCATCGAAGGCGAAGCGGCGGATGTTGTTGCCGTAATCGAAGGCCACGGCGCCGGCGCGCTGCAGGGCGAGCATGGCATCGACGTGGACGACCATGGAGGCGGTGGAGCGGCGGACGTATTCTTCGGGATCGCGCTGGCGGAGTTCCGCGGCTTCACTCAAGCGAAAGGCCCTGCGGCACATAGCCGTTGAGGGGGTCGTGGGCGCTGGTCTGATCGGTGACGACATCGACCTGCACGCCGCGGCGGACGATTTCAGGCAGAACGTCGGCGCAGTTGCCGACCAGGCCGACGGAGAGGGCGCGCTGTTCGCGGCGGGCGGCTTCGCAGAGTGCGAGGGCTTCATCGAGGTCTTCGCTGAGCATGTCGCAGTAGCGGGTTTCGACGCGGCGCTGGATGCGGCTCGCGGTCGACGTCGATGGCCAGCACGACGCCGCCGTTGAGGGTGACGGACAGTGGCTGCGCGCCGCCCATGCCGCCGATGCCGCCGGTGACGACGAGCTTGCCGGCCAGGGAGCCGCCGAAGTGGCGGTCGGCGAGGGCGGCGAAGGTCTGGAAGGTGCCCTGCAGAATGCCCTGGGTGCCGATGTAGATCCAGCTGCCCGCGGTCATCTGGCCGTACATCATGAGGCCCTTGCGGTCGAGTTCGTGAAAGTGTTCCCAGTTGGCCCATTTGCCCACCAGGTTGGAGTTGGCGATGATGACGCGCGGGGCCATGTCGTGGGTGGGAAAGACGGCGACGGGCTTGCCGGACTGCACCAGCAGGGTCTCTTCGTTGCCGAGGTGTTCGAGCTCGCGCACGATGGCGTGGAAGCAGTCCCAGTTGCGCGCGGCGCGGCCGATGCCGCCGTAGACGACGAGGTCGGCGGGGCGCTCGGCGACTTCGGGATCGAGATTGTTCATGAGGCAGCGCAGGGCGGCCTCCTGCTGCCAGCCCTTGCAGCGGAGCTGGCTGCCGCGCGGGGCGCGAATGACGGGAGCTTCGACGAGGCTCATGGTTCCTCCTGGTTCAGGAATCGCTGCTGGACATGACGATAGCGGGTGCGGATTTCATCGGCGAGGGGATGCTGGTTGTCGGCGAGAACGAGGCGTCCGGCGACGGCGACATCGCGGACGGCGGAGCGGCCGAGGGCAAAGACGGCCTGCGCGGCCAGCGATGCGGGATCGACGCCGAGCAGCGCGAGGTCGTTGAGATCGGCGGTGAAGAAGTCGGCGGGTTCGCCGGGGGCGAGCCTGCCGCCAGCCAGGCCGAGGGCGTGGTAGCCGGCGGCCGTGGCGGAGTGGAGCAGGCGGTCGGCGATGGGCTGGTGGTGGATGTTGTCGAGGATGCCGCGCTCGCGCCGGGCGAGACGGAGATGGTATTCGGTCTGGCGCGCGTCTTCGAGGATATCGATCTGTGCCTGGCTGTCGGTGCCGTAAGCCACGGGGATGTTGAGGCGCGCCGCGAGGTCGGCCGGGAAGATGCCGTCGCCGAGATTGCGCTCGGTGGTGGGACAGGAGCAGATGGTGCTGCCGGCCTCGGCGACCTGTTCGAATTCGCCCTCGGTGAGGTGAATGGCGTGGACCAGCGTCGTGCGCTGGTCGAGAAGGCCGCGGGAGGTCGCGAGCGCGACGGGTGTCGCGCCGTATTCGGCGATGCAGGCTTCGTTTTCGGCCGGCTGCTCGGAGATATGCATATGGAGCGGCAGATGGCGGGAGCGCGCGAAGGCGGCGATCTCCGCGGCGGCTTCGATGGGTACAGCGCGGACGCTGTGGGGAGCGGCGCCGACGCTAACCTGGCTGGCCGCTGCCCACTGGCTAAGCAGGGCGTCGAGGTTGCGCAGGTAGCGTTGGGCGTCTTCATAGAAGCGGCGCTGGCCCGGATGAGGGTCGCGCTGAAAGCCGGCGCGGAGATAGGCGGTGCGCAGGAGGCAGATGCGGATGCCGACCGACTGGGCGGCGCGGATCACTTCGCAGGCCAGGGTGTTGGGGTCGGAGTAAGGCTGGCCGACGCGGTCGTTGTGCAGGTAGTGAAATTCCCCGACCACGGTGATGCCGGAGGAGAGCATTTCGAGGAAGCTCGCGCGCGCTATGTCGTAGACGTCCTCCGGGGTGACAAAACCGGCGGCGCGGTACATCTGCTCGCGCCATGTCCAGAAGGTGTCTCCGCCTGCAAAGCGGCCCTCGGCGCGGCCGCGAAACAGGCGCTGAAAGGTGTGGGAGTGGGCGTTTGCCAGGCCGGGCAGCAGGGCTTTGCCGGGCAGGCGGACGATGTCCGCTTGGGGCGCGGCGGCGGGGGTGGCGAGAGCGACGACGCGGCCGTCCGCACCGACAAGCAGGCCCATCGCGTCGTGGGCGCGCCCGTCGGCAAACAGCAGATCTGGCAGAAACAATTGCGGCATCTTCGCCCTCGGCGGCTATCAAGGATAGTACCGGGATGCGGTCGCAGGCTAAACCCACAATCCACGGCGAACGGGGTCCGGCAGGGCGGATTCAAAGCCGATGGGACTCGAGGGTGGTGACTCCGAAGCTCGTTGCGCGGAATGACCTGGCCTGGCCATCGATCACTCGACGACATTGGAGGAAAGCGGCGAGTTCGGCTGAACGGTGGTCTGTCTTGGGGGTTGGTGGTTTCCCACATCTGCGACAAAGACGTCGCAGATATGGGGCACCCAGGACCGACTGGCGGTATGGCCCGGGACCATGGACGCACCGGGCGCACTGCTCCCCGCGTCCGGTCATCGGGGGATATGGGCGATGGACGGAAGGGATGCCTGAATTCGTAATTGGCGGGGTGCGGATTTATTCTGCTTGGCGGTGATGAATGAGCTCCCATGAGGTGCTGAGTGTCACGGGCAACAGGTTTTGCGTTTGCTGTACTTGGAGTTTTGTTTTTAGCCGCAACGACTGAAGCGAAGTTACAGGGCGAGACCGCGCAGAAATCGGGCTTCGTCCGGCTGGACCGGGTCACCGCTTCCCGGGCAACCGCGAATGGAATTGAGATCAGGTCGGGGAATGCCATTGTGCAGATCTCGGCGCTGCGCGACGATGTGATTCGCGTCCGCGTGGGACCGGCGGGGCAGTTGCCGGAAGACGCGTCGTGGGCGGTGCTGCCGGCATCGCGGACCGCAACCGTTGCAGTGACGCCGGATTCCACTGCCGGGGTGGGGTTCAAGACGGCGAAGCTGCAGGTTTCCGTGCGCAAGGATCCGTTCGAGCTGACGGTGACGGACTTGCAGGGTCACGTGATCGCGCAACAACTTGCCGAGCGGCCGATTGAATATCATGGGGCGGCGTTTCGCGTGTATATGCGGTCGCCTTCGGACGAGCACTATTTCGGTTTGGGCGACAAGCCGGGGCCGCTCGACCGGCGCAACGAGGCGTTTACCGACTGGAATACGGACTCGTTCGGCTGGCAGGAGTCGACGGACCCGATCTACAAGTCCATTCCCTACTTCATCACCTACCATCAGGGGGTTTCGGCGGGAATTTTTCTTGATAATACGTGGCGGGCGAGCTTCGACTTCAACAAGGAGTATCGCGACGCCTACTCGTTCGGATCGGAGGCAGGTCCGCTGGACTTCTACATCCTGTACGGTCCGGAGCCGAAAGACGTAGTCGAGTCGTGGGCCTGGCTGGTAGGAAAGACGCCCATGCCGCCGTTGTGGTCGCTGGGGTATCAGCAGTCGCGGTACAGCTACTATCCCGAGGCGGAGGTGCGGCGCATCGCCGACCGGCTGCGCAGCGAACATATTCCGGCGGACGTGATCTGGCTGGATATCGACTATCAGTTGAAGAATCGGCCCTTCACGGTGGATCCGGAGCGATTTCCGCATTTCGACCAGATGATCCAGGACCTGAAGGCGCAGCACATCCGCACGGTGGTCATCACCGACCTGCACATCGCCGATTTAGCCCAACGCCGGCTACAAGCCGTATGACGAAGGCAAGGCGGGCGACCACTTTGTGAAGAACCCGGACGGATCGACATTATGTGGGCGTGGTGTGGCCGGGCAAGGCGGTGTTTCCCGACTTCACGCAGAAGGCGTCGCGCGACTGGTGGGGCACGCTGTACAGCGACTTTGTGAGCAAGGGAGTGGCGGGGTTCTGGAACGACATGAACGAGCCGGCGGTCTTCGAAGTGCCGTCGAAGACCATGCCCGATGATGTGCAGCACCGCATCGAGGAGCCGGGATTCACGACCCGGGTGGCCACGCATCTGGAGATTCACAATGTGTTTGGCATGGAGAACAGCCGGGGTACGTTTGAAGGGGTGCTGAAGCTGGCGCCCAACGTGCGCCCGTTTGTGATGACGCGCGCCAGCTATGCGGGCGGGCATCGCTACGCGGCGACGTGGACGGGCGACAATTCAAGCACCTGGAACCATCTGCGCCAGACGATTCCGCAACTGCTGAACCTGGGGCTGAGCGGATTTGCGATGAGCGGAGCCGATGTGGGCGGATTTGCCGGCTCGCCGCAGCCGGAGTTGCTGACGCGCTGGCTGGAGCTGGCGGCGTTTCAGCCCATCGACCGCGATCATACGGCCATGGGGACCTATGCCGCAGGAGCCGTGGGAGGACGGTACGCCGGAGGACCTGAACGTGCGCCGGCGCTACATCGAGGAGCGCTATCGGCTGATGCCGTACCTGTACACCACGACGGAGGAGATGAGCCGGACCGGACTGCCGATGATGCGGCCGATGTTTCTGGAGTTTCCCGCGGAGGCTTCGGGCCAGCAGATGGTCGATCCGACGGTGGACAACGACTTCATGCTGGGGCCGGACCTGCTGGTGGCGGAGAGCCCGTATCCCGACGAAATGGACGATTACTCCGTGGCGCTGCCGCCGGTGGGATGGTACGACTACTGGACCGGCGCGCACGTGGAAGGGAGTGCGGGCCGCAAGAACCCGGAGAAGACGCAACTCGAAGGAGCCGAGGTTCACATCCATCGCAGCCTGGATACGCTGCCGGTGTTTGTGCGCGCGGGGGCGATTGTGCCCGAGCAGCCGCTGGTGCAGAGCACGGAGGAGAAGCCGGAGGGACCGCTGACGCTGCGCGTCTATCCCCCCACCGGGTTCAACAAGGACTGCAAAGGGAGTCTCTACCTCGATGATGGCGTGAGCTATGACTTCCAGAAGGGACAGTACCTGCGGGAGAGCTTTACCTGCCGGCTGTCGGCGCAGGGCGTGGTTGTCGCTGTCACACCGGCGGAGGGGGGCTTTGCGCCATGGTGGAAGCTGCTTTCGATCGAGGTGTACGGGGCGACCAAGCCGGCCAGCGGAGGGAGCGCCTCGGCTCTCGACGGATCGGGAGCGACACCGATTTCAAGCGCCTATGACGCCGAGCATCATCGCATTACGGCGCTGGTTCCCGATACCGGCAAGGGTGTGGAATTGCAGTTGACGTACTGAGAGGCGCGGGCGCTTGATACCCTAGACACATGAAATTCGGCGTACTCGTCTTCCCGGGTTCCAATTGCGACCACGACACCTACAACGTGATCGCGGAGATTGCGCATCAGCCGGTCACGTTCCTGTGGCATGACTCGGAGGATCTGCAGGGCGTGGATGCCGTGCTGGTGCCGGGCGGCTTTGCCTATGGCGACTACCTGCGCACCGGAGCGATTGCGCGGTTTTCGCCGGTGATGGGCGCGGTGCAGAAGTTTGCCGCGGGCGGCGGCCTGGTGCTGGGCATCTGCAACGGGTTCCAGATCCTGACCGAGGCGGGACTGCTGCCGGGCGCGCTGATGCGCAACGCGGGGCTCAAGTACATCTGCAGACAGGTGCATCTGCGCGTGGAGACAACGGACAGCGCCTTTACGAACCAGTTGACCAAAGGCGAGGTGCTGCAGATTCCCATCGGGCACATGGAAGGCAACTATTTTTGCACCCCTGAAGATCTGGCGCGGCTCGAAGCAGAAGACCGGATTGCGTTCCGCTATGCCACGCCTGATGGCGATATCACGCCGCAGGCCAACCCGAACGGATCGCTGGGCAACATCGCGGGGATTCTCAATGCAGGCCGGAACGTGCTGGGGATGATGCCGCATCCCGACCGGTCGAGCGAAAAGTTGCTGGGATCGGCGGACGGGTGGAAGATCTTCGCGTCGATGATCGAGGCGCTGGCGACACGTTAGTCCTATGGAAAAAATGGCGCCGACACACAGGTGGTTCGCGAATTCGCCGATTGCGCTGTTGGCGCTGGCGGTCCTCGCGCCAGCGGTGGCGGCTCAATCTTCGCGCAGTGCGCCGGATCAGACAACTTCTCAGAGCCCCTATATCGAATCGAAGTTTGAGCTTGCCACTACCGATACCGCTCGCGATACCGCGTTTTATGCAAAGCTGGGATTCAGCGTGGTCGCGAAGACATCGTATGGGTACGTGACGCTCAAATCCGGCCCCGTAGTCATTGCTCTCAGTCCTGTAACGAAGATCGACTCCCACGATACCGCTTCGTTATCGCAGCTTCGGCGTCCACCGGTTGGAGTGGAAATCGTTTTGTACACCACCGAGAATCTTGAAGAGAAGCGCGCAAGGCTGAAGAGCCTGGGACTGAATCCGACCGAGATTCGCCTGCAACCATGGGGAGTCAGAGATTTCAGGATCACCGATCCCGGCGGGTACTACATCCGCATCTCCGAAGGCCATGCGATACCTGCCAAATGAGCACGGCCTTGTCGGACTCCGACAATAACAAAAATCTCAGTTGTCGTTTACCTCTCAAGCGATGAATCGAGGGTCGATTATTTTGGCGGCGCGGCGTCCAGCGTCCCATCCGACCACCGCGGCACCGGAACCGGAAGGATGGTCATCCGGTTCACCTTGTCCTCGCCGGCGAGGACTGGAGTTCCCGCCATATTCGCGCCCCATTGGGGCCCCTCACCCAGTGGTTCGAAGAACATGACATGGGGATGGAAGTGCGGATTGTCATCGGCCAGGTATCCGTCCTTCGACATCATGAAACTCATGGCGCCCGACTCCAGCACCGGCAGCTCTTGCGCAGCAAATGCAGTCTTCGCTTTGGCGGCCATCTGCTCCTTTGACTGTCCCGCCATCGCCATCTTCGCCCAGAATGTCACGATGGGCAGCACCGACCGAACAGCAGCAGGATTAAGGCAGATCGGCGCACGGATCTTGGGATTCCAAAATTCCGAAAAATCGACGGCCGCATTCCACGATCGCTGCACAAGGCAAGCCCATTCATTAGTGCCGCTCGCGGCGACGTAAAATCCCGCGCGGCCGAGCACCAGAACCTGGGCATCATCGGAAATGGACTTCGGTGCCGCGCTGCGCGCCAGTGCTATCTCGGCGGCAGGATCCATCATGTACTGAGCGGGCGGAGCCATGGACGCATATTGGGGGTTCGGGATCTGCCCTGGCAGCGCAAGCGCACCGCTCAGCGTTGCCGCGATCGCTGCGCACACTATAGCCTGGGACGCTTTGGGTCGCATCGCCTCTCCTGTTGTGTCGATTATAGGGACGCGCACCTTCGGGTCCTTCGCTCGCGCTCAAGAGAACAAATCTCAGAGGATGCGCCAGTAAGTTGTGAGCATGGATCAATTCGGCAACGCGAAACGGGAATGCTGCGGCGATGCGGCTGGTATCAATCTGCAGCCAGCGGTTACAGGCCCAGGCCGCCGTCGACGGTGAGGATCTGGCCCGTAATGAAGCTGGGCCCTGTCGCAAAGAAGAGCACGGCCTCGGCTACGTCCGCGGGGGCGCCGTTGCGGCGCATGGGGGTCTTGGCCGCAAGGCGGGCCGCTTCTTCGGCGGGATAGTCATCCATGTCGATGCGGCCGGGAGCTATGCAGTTCACGCTCACCTCGGGCGCAAACGCTTTCGCCATGACCTTGGTGAGCATGTGCACGGCGGCCTTCGAGGCGCAGTAGTGGCCGTGCTCCGCCCACGCCTGCAATCCACCGAGTGAGCCGATGTTGATGATGCGGCCCTGCGCGGCGCGCAGATGCTGGATGGCCTCGCGGGCGACCAGAAAAGGGCCGCGGGCATTGGTTTCGAAGACCGCGTCCCACTGGGCCACCGAGAGGGTATCGAGCGCAGCGGACTCGAAGATGGCCGCATTGTTGACGAGAATGTCGAGGCGGCCATGAAAGGCGGCGGTAACAGCAACCCCGGTGCGGACTGAGGCTTCGGAGCGGACGTCGCAGGAGATGGCCTGCACCCGGCGGCCGGTGCTTTCGATGGCAGCCACCGTCTCGGCGGCGTCGGCCTGCGAGGACCGATAGGTGACGGTGATGTCGGCCCCTGCCGATGCCAGGGACAGGGCGATCTGGCGGCCGATACGGCGCGCGCCGCCGGTGACTAGGGCCGATTTGCCGGAGAGAGGGAGGGTGGGGGACATACGGTCAGCACTTGCCGCGCGGGAAGCCGGAATGAAAGGAAACCTCAGTTGGACGGCGGATTGGCGGGCTTGTCGGACGGCTTGGAGTCGTCCTTGGGCTTGTCCTGATTTTGGGCGTCGCCGGGGTGCTCCTTGTAGATCGAGTACTGCTCGCCGGGGCGCTTCATGCGCACTTCGATGGCCATCTCCGGCTTGTCGATCTTGTAGTCCTGGCCGTAGGTCTGGAAGCCCTTGGCGATGATCTGCAGGCGGACGGTGTCGCCGATGGGGAGGACGTCGATGATGGTTTTGCCGTCTTCGTTGGACTTCAGTTCCATGTTGCCCTTGTCTTTTTCGCCTTCCATGGGATGGAAGATAATGGCGGCGTTTTCGATGGGCTTCCCGTTCACGGCGCGCAACACCGTGACTTCAATGCGCGAGGTGGGCGGCGGAGCCTTGTATTTGCGGCCACGTTTGGGGGCGTCGTCCTGGGCGTGGAGGCTGAAGAGTCCAGCGGCAATCGAAAAGACGGTCAGGAGCAGGGTCGAACGGAGTAGAGAACGGCAACGCATGGCAACTATTGTAAATCGTCGCGATCTACGTGTAAGGAAGGAATGCGGCCGCGCAGGGGCAGGCTAGAAGCGGTTGGTTTTATCATAAATTATGAGTGAATTGCGCTCATATTTCTATTTTCCCCTCTTGACAAGCAAAGGGCGTTCTCCTTATCGTTAGCAATTGGAAGGCGAGAGTGCTAGCACACTCCCGGCGGGATTGCTTTGAGGGGATTCGCCGGGCCATTGGAAAGGGCCGCGTTCCAGAATCTCGGCAACATTTATTTGTACATCACAACCCCGCAGGCGGGGCTCAACCCTGCCCGCGTGTGAAGGAGAAGCGAAGCAATGGCAGCAACATCTGTAACGACCACCTTCACCCCGCTCCATGACCGCATCCTCGTTCGCCGTGTGGAAGAAGGCGAAACGATCCGCGGCGGCATCATCATCCCCGACAGCGCCAAGGAAAAGCCCCAGGAAGGCGAAGTCATCTCCGTCGGCAAGGGCAAGTCCAACGACGAAGGCAAGGTCTTCCCTCTCGATGTGAAGGCTGGCGACAAGATCCTCTTCGGCAAGTACTCCGGCACCGAGATCAAGATCGACGGCGAAGAGTTCCTGATCATGCGCGAGGAAGAAGTCCTCGGCATCGTGAAGAAGTAAGCAATAAGCTGTCAGCTATCAGCTTTCAGCCTTCAGTAGACTCCGCCGGATGAGCGGAGATTCTGAGGATGCGAAGCTGAGAACTGACTCCAAGAAACTGACAGCTGAAAGCTGATGGCTGAAAGCTGACAACGTGTGAGGAGATTACACAACAATGGCAAAGCAGATTTTGCACGGTGAAGATTCCCGTCAGGCGATCCTGCGCGGCGTGAACACGCTGGCGGACGCGGTGAAGGCGACCCTTGGACCCAAGGGACGCAATGTCGTGATTGAGAAGAAGTTTGGTTCGCCCACCATCACCAAGGACGGCGTGACGGTCGCCAAGGAAATCGACCTGAAGGATCCGCTGGAGAACGTCGGCGCACAGCTGGTGCGCGAAGTGGCTTCGAAGACCTCGGACGTGGCCGGCGACGGCACCACGACCGCAACCGTTCTGGCCCAGGCCATCTTCCGCGAAGGCGTGAAGACGGTTGCAGCCGGCGCCAACCCGACGGCCCTGAAGCGCGGCATCGACAAGGCCGTGACCACCATCATCGGCACGCGCGACAAGGACGGCAAGTGGACCGAAGGCGGCGCGCTCGGCAAGCTTTCCAAGCCCGTGGACGAGGGTTCCGTGGCCCAGGTGGGCGCGATCTCGGCCAACGGCGACCAGGAGATCGGCGACATCATCGCCCATGCCGTGAAGGTTGTCGGCAAGGACGGCGTCATCACCATCGAAGAGTCGAAGACCATGCACACCGGCCTCGAGACCGTGGACGGCATGCAGTTTGACCGCGGCTACCTGAGCCCCTACTTCGTGACCGACGCAGAGCGCCTGGAAGTGGTTCTCGAAGATCCCTACATCCTGATCTACGAGAAGAAGATCAGCGCCATGAAGGATCTGCTTCCCTTGCTCGAGCAGGTTGCCCGCGGCGGCAAGCCGCTCCTGATCATTGCCGAGGACGTGGAAGGCGAAGCGCTCGCGACCCTCGTGGTCAACAAGCTGCGCGGCACGCTGAACGTGGCTGCCGTCAAGGCTCCGGGCTTCGGCGATCGTCGCAAGGCGATCCTGGGCGACATCGCGATCCTGACCGGCGGCAAGGCCATCACCGAAGACCTGGGCATCAAGCTGGAAGGCGTGAAGCTCGAGGATCTGGGCCGTGCCAAGCGCATCACCATCGACAAGGACAACACCACCATCGTTGACGGCGCCGGCAAGTCGACGCGACATCGATGGCCGCGTGAAGGAGATCCGTTCGCAGATCGAGAAGACCACCTCCGACTACGACAAGGAAAAGCTGCAGGAGCGGCTGGCCAAGCTGGTGGGCGGCGTTGCCATCATCAAGGTGGGCGCGGCGACCGAGACCGAGCTGAAGGAGAAGAAGGCTCGCGTTGAGGACGCTCTGCACGCAACCCGTGCGGCAGTCGAGGAAGGCATCGTCCCCGGCGGCGGCGTGGCCCTGGTTCGCGCCATCCCGGCGGTTGACGCGCTGATCAAGACGCTGGAAGGCGACGAGAAGATCGGTGCGCAGATCGTGCGCCGCTCGCTCGAAGAGCCGCTGCGCCAGATCGTCGCCAATGCCGGCGAAGAGGGCGCGGTGGTGGTCGCCAAGGTGCTCGAGTCGAAGGACCAGCACTATCGGCTACAACGCGGCCACCGGCAAGTTCGAGGACCTGGTCAAGGCCGGCGTCATCGACCCGACCAAGGTAACCCGCACGGCGCTGCAGAATGCGGCTTCGATCGCCGGACTGCTGCTGACCACCGAAGCTCTGGTGGTCGAGATTCCGGAGCCCAAGTCTGCGGCTCCGGCGGGCGGCGGCCACGGCGGCGGCATGGACGGCATGTACTAAGGATCACCCCAGCGACGAAGACCCGTCGCCGGGGACCCCGGGACTGCGCGTCCAGCGAACTGCGCCTTCGGCGCAAAGGCAACAACAAAGGCCTCCGGCTTCGGCTGGGGGCCTTTTTGTTGCTGCTCTGACTGGTTGGTCGACTGAGCACGGTGTGGCGTCGCCCAGTGTGACTCATCTTGCGAAGAACACACATGCGCTACGGGGCACGCCAGATGTTGCCGTAGCTGGTAGGGAATGTCGCTCCACCGGTGACTTCCGCATCTGCGGTGATCCTCCCGGTATCGGGTCTGAATTATCCCGGCAGCGATGCACAGCTAGCATTTGGGATGGGGATTTTTGTACTCCACCTCGATGGGCAGCCAGTCGGAGAGCCGCTTGGCATCGAGTTCGGAATCTTTGGGCTGGCTGCTGAGCGACGAGCGGGCCAGGGCGACCGATACTTTGATCTTGCCTTTGGGGCAATAGGCGCCGAGGAAGCGGGAGAGATCTTTGGTCGCCAGGTCCATGTAGTCCGCGGGAAGAGTGCCGTCGGTGCCGTGGATATCGAACGGGGACATGACCATCTGGTTCATGACCGGCCCGTTGTCGGTGTTCTTCGTAAGCTGAGACGAATCGAATCGCACCACCAGCCTGGCCCGGTTTTCGAGCGCATCGGGGTTTGCCGTGTACTTGACCGCGGGAATGGTAACACCGGTTGGGTTTGGCTTGGCAGGCGGCGTGTCAAACGAAATGCGGTAGGGCGCCCCCTTCCATCCGGTAGGGATTGCCGCGTCAGGGGACTTGTTTGCCTGGCCGCAACCTGCCAGAAACGCCAATGCGCCGATCGCCAATAGAAGGCCTTTTCTCACTGCACACTCCTCGCTCTTGTAGGACGAAGCGCAAGCATACCACCGCTGTTCCCCTCCCGGATGTGATCGCGATAACGGGTTGCGTGGCAGAAGACGGGTTTTTACCTGGAACGCGGCGGTTTGGGGCTATTCCTGGCGACGATCGACGACTTTGTAACCTTCGGGGACGGCAAAGAAGGTGGGCTCGGGCTCGGAGGTGGTGAGGTCCTTGACGGTGAAGACCTGCTTGCCGGTCTGGGGGTTATCTACCAGGGAGACCAGGTTGATGGCCAGCTGCGGTGAGTACCAGAATTCGCGGGTGGAGATCATGGGCTGGTCGTTCCCCATCACGCCGACGTTGTAGGTTGTCGTCTCGCGGTAGCCATGGGTATCGATGCCTTCGGTAGAGCCCATGCCGAGGTCGTCGCTCTGCCGAACGCCGCTGCCGTCAGGCAGAGGACCGGATGGGAGAATCGCGGGCTGGTAGTCTTCCGTGGTGGTGCGGGAATACTTGTAGAGGTCACAGACCTTGGTGGCGGTGATGCAGTTGTACCAGGTGTGCTGCTCGGGGTCGGTGATCTGGAAGACGTCCATGAAGGATTTGACTTTGCCGCCCTTGGGCACGAGGATCCAGCGCTCCTGGTAGATCCTTCCCTTGCTGTCGCGAACGATGCGGCGTTCATTGGCAAGGGTAAAGGTGCCGCCGCTGGTGCCGAGGGGCCGTGACCACTCCGTGGCCAGGGTGAGGCTGAACGGAGCCCCTGCCCTCGGCGGAATGAAGATGCTCTCCATGCGGCCACCCACGCCGCCGTCGGGAACACGGACGACAGGCGGTTGAGGCGCTGCGGCAGTCTGAGCGAAAGTGGGGCCAGCGCCGAACGCGATGCTGAAGAGAAGGAGCAAACCGAGGCGGACGTTCATCTGACCTCCGATGTCGGGGCCAGTATAGCCGCATGATGGAAGATCTCTCACTCCAAATCGTGCATTGGCGCCACAGACCGGGCGGTCGAAGATGTCCGCTTGATGGTGAGAGGGGTCAGGGAGTCGAGGACCGATCGGCGTGTGCGGATGAAAATGAAGAGAGGGCCCATGCGGCCCTCTCTTCGTTTTCTGTTGTGAACGGGTAGTTAGAAGGTGATGTGAACGGCGCCGGTCACAACGCGGTTGAGACCGATGGTGTCGGTGACGGATCCGAACTGGGTTGGCGAGGTGACCTGACCGCTGCTGGTTTTGGTCGATTGGGGGAGAATGTACAGGCTGGGCAATGCGGCGGTCTCTTGTCCCTTGGTGGCCTGGACCTGGCCGTAGTTCGAATAGCCGCCGACATAGGCCTGGCCGATCTTGGCCTGATCCTGCGGAATGTCGAAGCTGGTGGTGTTGGTCACGTTGAAGACATTGAATTGATACTCCATCGCCAGTCGTTCCTTTACATGGAAGGCCTTGCGGAGGGAGAGGTTTACGGCGCGCTGCGGAGACTGGCGGAAGAGATTGCGCTGGCCGGGAACGAAGTCGGTTTCAAAGATGTCGCACGGCTCCGATGGCGTGCAGGGCGGAATTCCCTTCTCACCCGGCGCGAGGTAGGGGATCGCAATCTGGCTGGGATCAATCGCGGGATAGTAGTTTCCGGCTCCATCGCGCTGGCCGCCCTTCTGGCCGGTGAGAGCCTGCCTGGGATTGGAAGGGGTCTTGATGGGCAGCACCGGATTGGCCAGGTTGGGATAGTTGCCGAAGTAGAGACTGCCGACGGCGCCGTTGAACTCGTAGAGGCTATACGGTTCGCCGCTCTGCAGGATGGCGATACCGGTCAGTTGCCAGTCGTTGGTGGCGTAGGACAGCAAAGAATGCGCCTTGGCGGCGTTGGGAACCTGGAGGGCAAAGCTGCCGCTGAAGACGTGGGTACGGTCGAAGTCGGCCGAGGCCCACGAGTCGCGGAGGCGGTTGGGATTGCCGCCGGTGAAGAACAGGCCGATGTCGCTCTGTTCATCGAGCGCATGCCCGAAGGTGTAACTGGCACCGACCTGAACGTGGTGCGAGAGACGCTTGTCGAGGTGGGCTTCGAGGGAGTCGTATGCCGACACGCCGGCGGCTTTGAAGAGAGCGGCGTTGGGATCATAGCCCGGATACGGTGTACGGAAGTCGGTGTTGCCCCCCTCGTAGGTATCCCACGGCTCCGTGGAGATGGGGTTGTAGGTGCCGTCGGCGTTCTGTGAATTGCCGTTGAGCACCTGGTAACCGTAGCTGTACTGCTCACCGATGGAGTGAGGTTCCTTGCCCAGAACCTGGGCCGGGCTGGACGGGGTGGCGACCTGCGGTTCGTTGAATGGAACGGGAATGATGCCGTGGCGGCCGCGGTTGCCCGTGTAACCCAGGGAGACGACGAGGTCGCGGGCGGGCTGCCATTGGAACTTGAAGGAGTAATTAATGGTGTAGGGCAGCTTATTGGTTCGATCGTAGGCGCCAAAGTAGAAGGGCACGACGCAACCGGAGCCGTAGGTCAATTCGTTGTTCAGGGCGCCGCAGTTGGCGACCTCGTTGTTCAGGACCGTTTGCAGTTCATTGGTGAAGAAGCCGGGGTCGGCATTCGGTGGCGAGATGACCGTGGAACCCATGGGGTTCTCCAGGGTGGTGCCCGAGGCGCTGTAGGCTGCGGCGAGCGGGGGCGCCTCAGTGACACCGAAGGGGCCACCGATGCCGCCGCCGGCAGGCTGGGACAGGTAGCTGAAGAATTCGCCGCGATCGTAGTACATTCCCACGCCGCCGGAGAAGACCACGGCTCCTTTATCTTTTTTCGGCGACCAAGCAAAGCCGAGACGCGGAGAGATGCCCCACTGGCGGCCGGTCAGGGTCGAATCGCTGACGCCCGCGGTGGGATAGTACTTATTGTTATGCGCTACAACAAATCCACCGTTCTTGACCGTGAACCCATTGGTGGTATCCCCCAGCACATCGTAAGTGGCGGGATCAAAGTTGAACATGTTGCCAAACTTTTCGGTGAGGCCGCCGTGGTAGTCATAGCGCACACCGGCCGTGAGGCTGAGGTTGGTCAGGATCTGGTATTTGTCCTGAGCGTAGCCTGAGACTTCATTGGAGCGGTAATAGCGGTTGGAGTAGTTGCGATGGTCTGTGCCGATGCTGTCGAGGACGCTGGCGCTTCTAACTTTGCCGGACAGGAAACTGGGGAAATCCGCGGTCGTGACCGAGCCGAGGCCGGTGCGCAGATTGCGAATATTGAGCTGTGTATAGCTATAACCGCCCCCGGCCACCACGGTGTGCTTGCCCAGCGCAAAGATCACATTGGTGGAGGGATTCAGGCGGTTTTGGAAGTAGCCGTCGTCGACGAAGTCGCTGGCCGGGCCGGCGGTGATGCCGGTGGAATTGAGGCAATTGAACTGCGAAGGGGTCGCGGAGAGCTGAGTTTCAGGGCCGTTGGGATTGCAGTTAAACCGGTTCAGTGTCAGGCCCGGTAGTCCGACGGCATTGGGAAACGCGATGCCGAAGGTGGGATCGCTGGCGCCTGCCACCTGCTGTTGGAAATTGCTGTAAACCTTCATGCGCGCAAAGCCCAGGCGCTGCTCCCAGTTGATCCGCGGCCCGAGAGCGATGGTGTTGTCGATGGCGGCCACGTGCGCGCCCGAGTCCTCGACATCGGGGAAGCCGCCGGTCTGGGAGACATAGAAAGGGTTGGTGGTCGGGTCGTGCTGGTAGTAGTACTTCAACGAGAGGCGATCCGCCTTGGTCAGGTCGTAGTCGAGGGCTGCAGTGGCCTGATCGCCGGTGAATAGAGTCGTTGCCAGCAGGGTGGTGTTGGACTGATTGACGACCTGGGATTGCGACGAGGGGATCAGATATTGGCCGTTGGGGAGTTTGGCGTTGAGCAGCGAAACGGCGATGGGGTCCATGGTGTAGGAGGTGTACGCCGTGGTGGCGCCCGTGGGGTCGTTCCAGCTGTTCAGGGCATTCAGCAAACCGGCTGTGCTGCGGTCGTTGGTGAGGCCGATGGGGACGCCCACCTGCGAGAATCCCTGGGTCTGGTCGGTGGTGTAGAGATGCTGGTAGCCACCAAAGAAGAAGAGCTTGTCTTTCCAGACCGGTCCGCCCAGTGTGCCCCCCGCGGTCCAGCGATGCAAAGCGGGATTCTCGAGAATCTCTGGAAACGAACCGACACCCTGCTGCGAAAGCAGGTAGGACTGCTTGAAGAAGTAAGGTGCCGCGTTGAGGTCGTTGGTGGCGAGGCTGCCGTAGGCCTGCCCGTGCCACTTGTTGGTTCCGGTCGAGGTGTTGGCGTCGATCTGCGCACCGCTGGTGGCGCCCTGTTCGGCGTCGAACATGGAGGCGTTGACGCGGATTTCCTGCAGGAATTCAGGGGGAGGGGTGGGCAGGCCGTTTCCGTTCGACCCGTAAACCGAAGTCGAACTGCTTGCGCCTCCGATGGAACCCGAACTGGTGGCGGCACCTTCGCCGATGTTGAAGTTGATGCGTTGGGACGAAGCTTCGCTGGAACTCTTGCCGTTGAAGAGGTTGGTCACATCGACGCCGTCGACTTCAAAGGTGTTCGACGTATCGCGCTGGCCGTTGGCCCAGATGGGCTGGTTGCCCAGGCCGACGGCCGTTCCTACACCGCCCAGCAGTTCTGCGTTCACCCCGGGCGTAAGTACCGCTAACTGGGTGAAACTGCCGGTAGCGAGCGGCGACAATTCAATCTGGCCGGCGTCGAGAGTATAGCCATTGGTGGCATCGGTGGCGTTGAGGAGCGGATTGGCCGTGACTTCAACGGACTCCGAAGCCTGGCCGACCTTCAGCCTGGCATTGACGGTGGTGGCGCGGGCTTCCTGCACGGTGATGCCTTTTAGCTCGGTAGTGTCGAAGCCGTCGTGGGTCACCGTGACCGTGTAGTTTCCGATGGGGAGATTGAATATCTGGTAGAAGCCGGTGTTCTGCGTAGTCGTCGTCTGGGAGACATTGATGGCAGAGTTGGTAACCGTGACGGTGGCGCCAGCGACGGATGCACCGGCGGGATCGACTACTGTGCCGTTCACCGAGCCGAGGGTTTGCTGGGCCAAAGCGGATAAGGAACAGACCAGTACGATAATCAGGCCCAGGGTAAGACTGGCAACACTCCTCCGAAAAGAACGAATCATGAATTCCTCGCTTCTTTGAGAAAGCTTCTTGTTGTCTTGAAATG
This sequence comes from uncultured Acidobacteriaceae bacterium, assembly GCA_963737665.1. Classification (GTDB taxonomy): domain Bacteria; phylum Acidobacteriota; class Terriglobia; order Terriglobales; family Acidobacteriaceae; genus Telmatobacter. The sequence continues at coordinate 697,603 of CAVTTW010000002.1, read as the reverse complement.
AAGGTATGCGGTAGTTGAAAGCCGGCCAGGTTCCAGGATGACGGGTCCCCCGCGCCAAACTTGTTAAAACGGAAACGGTGTCCCATGAATAGTTTGTGACAGAGCGGGAGATTTCCCAAGGGAAAAATGCGGACGGTCGCCAGGCGTTCTGTTTGACCATGTGGAAAATCGCGGATCGGAAGGAAGCACACTCGCGAGGAAACAAGGAGAGTGGAATTGCAGACGCCCGGCGCTAATGCCCCGGAGACGGTTCTGCCGCTGATTTGACGGCGCGGCTCGGCCCGGCAGGCGCTCCAGCAGGACCACGGTGACGGTGTCGCCAGCCTGCTTCGCGATCTGGCGGCGCAGGTCCTCTTTGACGGGCAGCTTGTGGGTACCGTTGCCGAGGGCCATAAAGGAGCTCTCGAAGGGCACGCCATCAATGGTGCCTCGGACCTTGACGAGGCCGCGCGTGGCGAAGAACTCTACCGAATGCGGCCAGACTACGTAGGTCCAGCCGCCCTTACTGGGGCTTTTCTGCAGCGCGGCGCTGAAAGATTCATTCAGGATCAGCATGGCTTGCCCGGCGCCCCCCCGCAGCCGAAATTGTACTTGGGCAGGTGGAGGGATGGAAGGCCGAAAGCCTACCGGCCAGTTCCCTTCCCTAATTGCAGCTTGAGTCCGGCATGGAAGTTCAAGGGCAGGCTGGGATATCCGATGGGAGCGATGTGCTGGTTGTTGGTCAGATTTTCGGCCTGACCGTAGACGCCCAGCCAGCGGAACAACTGGTAGCTGCCTCCGAGGTCGAGCTTGGCGTAACCGTAGTCGAGATTGCGATTGGGCAGCAGCAGGCTGTTGCCGCCGTTCGCGTCGGCAAACTCGAGGTAGGTTGAATCGTCGCTGCGGCTGGCGAAGGCCGAGGTGAAGCTGGCGGCAAACTGGCGCTTGGCGTAGGTGGCGGTAAAAAAGCCGGTGTGGGGCGGACGGCGAAAGGGGCGTGCGCCCTGAAGCGGGGAGATGGCGCCGATGGGAATGCCGTTGTACGTGGGGGCGTAGCCGCCGGCCAGGGCTTCGTTGTCGCTGTCGAAGGAGTGCTGCACGACCGCGTCGAGGTAGGTGTAGCCGCCGCGCAGGAAGAGACTGGCGCCCGATGCCGCCCTCGACCGTGGTCTCGACTCCCTGGGCGCGAAACGCTTCGGTGTTCACGGCGAGGCCGTAGTCGTCGGTGTAGTAGTAGCCGAGAGCGGTTTCGAGTTGCTGCTGCTGGGCGGCGGTCAGGTTGGGAATGAGATTGGGAAGCAGGTGGCCGCCCACGTATTCAATCTGCCGGCCGAACTCATTGTGGAAGTAGCGTGGCGCGGAAGATGATGCGTTCGCTCAGGAAGGCCTGTTCGAGGCCGCCCTCGTAGGTCCGCGCCGTCGGGGCAGCCAGCGGGCGCGATGTGCAGCTGCTGGGCGACGGGCTGATCGCCGTTGGTCACGAGGAACTGGTAGAGCGAGCCGAACTGGTCGGTCAGCGCCGGCTCGCGGACGGCATCGCCGTAGTTGAAGACAATGCGGGTGCCGCTGAAGATTCCGTTGCGGGGCTTGAGGGCATAGAGCGAAAAGCCGGCGCGCGGTGAGGTCTCGACACCGAAGAGCGAGTAGTGTTCGAGGCTGCCGCCAAGGGTGTAGAAGAAACGCGATTTGAAGTCGCCGTGGACCGCGGCGAGGTAGTCGTAGTTGGTGCGCTCGGTGGTTTCGTTGGTCGCGAAGGAAGGGATGTTTTCGGCGCCGCGTTCGTCTTCAAAGTGAAAGCCGATCAAGCGCCGCCAGGTGCGGGGTAACGCGATAGTCGCCCTGATACATGAGCTGATCGCGATTGGAGACGAGCTGATATTGATACGGATAGGTCTGGGCGTAGTCGAGGACAGCCTGCCCGGTGGCCGAGGAGCCGTTGGCGCCGGTGATGGTTACGAGATCGCCGAGGCTGTCGCCAAAGGCATCGAAGCTGCCGCTGCCGTTTCGCTGTCCAGAGCGAATATTGCTCACGCTTGCGGGTCAGGCCGTAGCGGATGGTGTTGTGAAAGTCCGCCGTGGTCTGATTGTCGATCGAGGCGCTGACGATAGAGGTCCTGGTCTTTTTGCGTGGCGGAGTCGGTGACGTGATAAAAGTTCCAGGCGTTGGGAACGCCGGTGCCGGCGACCCCATAGTGCACTGTGCCGCGAATCTGGGTGGACCCGTTGGGCTGGAAGCCGAAGTTGCCGGCGCTGGTGGCGATGTGGTATTCATCGTTGGGAAGGTCGTTGGAGGTCTGCATCCAGCTGAAGGCGCCGAGATAGTCGAACTTGTTGTGGGCGCCGGCTAACTCCGCCTCTTCATGCGAAGTGTTGAAGTTGCCGCCATCGCCCTGCAGGATGAACGAGGGAAAGCTGGTGGTGCCGCGCGGCGTGGTCAGGCTGACGACTCCGCTGGCGGCATCGGCGCCGTAGAGGTTGGAATTGGGTCCGCGATAGACTTCGGCGCTCTCGACGGCGGTGGTCGCGAAGGTGCCGAAATCGAAACGTCCGCCGAGGTCGCCGGCGCTGACGCCATCGACGAGGATCTTGTTGTCGTCCGAGTCGCCGCCGCGGATGAAGAGCGAAGTCTGCGCGCCGCGCTGCCCGATCTGGACGGCGGTGGCGCCGGGCATGAGGCGGAGCGTGCTGACCAGGTCGTACTGCTGCGCCAGGTCGAGCGGGCCGAGGACGCTGGTGGCCCCACTGGTCTGCGGCTGAGGCGTGGGCGTACCGGTGGCCGTGACCACGATGGACTCGCGCACCCACTCGGGCTCGAGAACCATGTTGCGTTCGATGTTATCGAGGCTGCCGGCGTAGAAGCCGGGGGTGGCAACTGGCGAAAGCTCTTGTGCCGAAACGACGAGGTAGAAGCGGCCGCTGATGCCGGTGAGGATCTGAAAGCTGCCGTCGGCCGTGGAGACAGCCGACGCCGACGACTTTGCCGTTTTCAAGCAGGGCGACGGTGGCGCCGGTGACCTTGGCGCCGGAGGCATCGGTAACGAATCCGCGAATGGAGGCGGCGTGCGCTGCCAAGCCGGCAAGCATGCAAAGGATAAGTACGGAAACCAGCGGGATGGAGGCGATGAAGGCGAACAGATGTGCGCGACAAGGCTGCCGCACAGGATGCGAGAAAGCATGGATAGCTCCTTCGTTCCCCTCGGAACGCAAGCGGGTTGAACGCCGAGGACCGGTCTCCTGACTTGCGCCTCTTCCAGCCACCTTCCCGAAGGCGCGAAGGACGCCTGCAGTGGTTGATGGGCACGCCGCGTGGGCGAGATCCCGACTGGTTTCCCTGCCCTGGTCGAAGAGACGGACCGGAAGGCAGATGCGCTCACAGTTGCGGGGCAGTGGCGGACTTTCACCGCCTTCCCGAACATCCTGACGATTAGGTAGATGAATTCAGCTGCGTAACTCGGCAGCCGCTACAGCACGAAACAATATTCGACAACATCAACATTTATAACCGTCCGCGGTAGTGAAGTCAAAGGCCGGATGGGATGGCCAAAGGAAGGGGGAGCTGGTGACCCCGGGAAGATTCGAACTTCCGACACGCAGTTTAGGAAACTGCTGCTCTATCCACCTGAGCTACGGGGCCACTTTTAGAATGAGCAATTTACAACCTGTCGAAAACCTTCTCCCTCACAGTCCCTCACAGCCTGGAAGAATCGACTAAGACGCCGATAATCCAACTGAACCCACCCAGTAACCCGGGAGTAAGACAGGGGTAACGCAAGTGCGGGTGAAAAGATCACAGTACCAACAGGGTAGCATCAGGAAGGTGCGCAAAGCGAAGGGCTATGCCTGGGAGGTTCGCTTCTCCGAATGGCTGAACGGCAAGCGCTACCAGCGCACGATGACCCTCCAGGGAACGGAGGCTAACGCCAAGTTCGGCGCAATCATGACGCTCTACCGGCGCAAGTTCCTTCCCAGCGAAAGCCGCCTGCTCGAACTCAAGAAAAAACTCCACGAGGTGTTCCCGGCCGACGGCGCTACGCTATACGAAACGAAGTAGACAATCTACCTCCACTGGGAGTAGAGTGTCTACGTCTATGAGCGAAAAAGACCAGTACAAGAACCGGATTGAGTTGCTGCAGGGAACACTCGACATGCTTATTCTTCAGACCCTGCAATGGGGACCACAGCACGGATACGGAATTGTCCAGGCTTTGCGTTTGCGATCCGGAGATGTGCTTCAGGTGGAGACCGGATCACTGTATCCGGCTCTCCATCGATTGGAACGTCAGGGCTGGGTGCAGTCTGAGTGGAAGCAGTCAGAGAGCAAGCAAAGAGCGCGGTACTACCGAATTACAGCCAAGGGGAAAAGGCAGCTGGCCTCTGATCTGGGCCGATGGGAGCAGATTGTCGAAGCGATTGGGTCGGTGATGTACGGCAAGCCGGAGGAGAGCGAGTCATGAAGTGGTTCCCGGGCTTCGGTTTTCAGCGGCGCAAGCGCGAATTGCAGGAAGAGATTGATGCGCATCTGCAGATGGCGATTGCAGATCGAGTAGCGCGAGGCGAGACCGCAGAGACCGCGCGACAAGCGGCAGCGCGGGAGTTCGGAAACATTCCTCTGGTGCAAGATGTGACGCGCGAGATGTGGGGCCAAGGCTGGCTTGAACAACCAGGCCGGGATGTCCGTTACGCGTTGCGGCAACTACGCAAGAGCCCCGGCTTTACGATCACCGCGACGGCGATGCTGGCAGTGGCTATCTGCGCCAACAGCACCGTATTCAGTTGGATCGACGGCACCATGTTGCGTCCGATTCCTGGCGCGCGGGATACGGGCGACCTTGTCAGCCTGCAGCGGGGAGAACGAAACTTCTCCCCTACTCCGCCCTTCTCGTATCTCGACTATCGCGATCTGCGCGAGCAGAATCATACCTTCGCCGGACTACTTGCATATCATCACGATTGGATCACGCTGACCGGCGGCGCGCAGCCGGAGCGTGTCTATATTGCGAACGTGTCGGCGAACTATTTCGATGTGCTCGGCATCCAGCCGATGCTGGGCCGTTTCTTTCTGCCTGAAGAAGAGACGCGCGGAGATGCTGTTCCCAACGTGATCCTCAGTTACTCGCTTTGGAAGACGCGCTATGCCGCGGACCCGGCAATTGTGGGCAAGTCGATCGAACTCGCGCGCCATCCGGTGACGGTGATTGGTGTGGCGCCACAAGGGTTCACAGGAGCAATGCCCGGGCTGCGTGACGATCTGTGGGTCACGCTCGATCCTCTCGGGACGGATGTGTTTCGGATGACGCATCGCAATAGTGGTTCGGTCTGGCTGAACGTAATCGGAAGATTGCGGCCCGGTGTGAGCCGTGGCCAGGCAGCCCAGGATCTCGACACCGTGATGCACAATATTGTCGCGGCGTATCCGGACGATCATCTGGGCGAGAACCGGATCACGCTGGATCCCATGTGGCGCTCGCCATTCGGCGCCAACGGATACATGGCGTCGACGCTGCCCATTCTGCTGGCCTTTGCCGCTGTGGTGTTGTTGCTGACCTGCGCCAACGTGGCGACGCTCACCCTGGTGCGGTTTGTCTCCCGGCGGCGTGAGCTTGCCATCCGGCAGTCGCTCGGGGCCAATCGCATGCAACTGGTGCGGCAGATGGTGCTGGAGGGCGTGGTGCTTTCCATCGTCGCAGGAGTTGTGGCACTGGTGCTGACATCGTGGACATCGAAGACATTTGCCTGGTTCTTTCCTGTGAGCGCGGCTCCCATCAACCTGAACGGCAGCATGGACCATAATGTGGTGATCGGGATTGCAGTGTTTTCCCTGTTGGCCGGAATGCTTTGCGGCGCACTCCCCGCATGGCGTTCGTCGCACGCGCCTGCCATTGAGGTACTCAAGGCAGAGTCTGCAAGTATCTCCAGCGGCTCACGCAACCGGAAATTGCTCAGCGCGCTGGTGGTGGCGCAAATCGCGCTTTCACTTCCTCTGCTGTTGTGCTCCGGGCTCTTTCTGCGAACCCTCAAGAATCTCGCCAGCGCCAATCCCGGATTTGAGCAGGACCACATTCTCACTGCAACGGTGGGAGTGAATATTGCCGGCTACAGCCGCGAGGAGGAACAACTGATCCGTCACAAGCTTCTCGATCGCGTGTCGGCATTGCCGGGCGTGAAGGTTGCGACTCTTACCGACTGGATTCCGATGACACTGAACCAGAAGAAGGAGGATGCTTATCCTGAAGGATATGCACCGCGCCCCCATGAATCGTTGATAGTGCTGGATGCCGAGGTGGGCCCGCGGTATTTCGAGTCCCTTCATATACCCATTCTCGAAGGACGCGAATTTACGCAGAACGACGATGAAAAGGCCCCGAGAGTAGTCATCGTCGATCAGACCGCGGCGAGGCGCTACTGGCCAGGGCAGGATCCGCTGGGAAAAAAACTCATGGAGTCAGGCAGGTTTTTCACGGTTGTCGGTGTGGTGAAGAATTCAACGCACACATTTGTGAATGAGGCGCCAGAGCCTATGTTGTATATGAGCCTTTTCCAGGCGGGGTACGAGACCATCGTGCAGGTCGAGACCGAGGGCAATCCGGCCGACCTGGCGCCGGCGGTGGAAAAAACGATCCACGAAATCGATACACGGCTGCCGGTCTTCGATGTGCGCCCCCTGCGGGAGAGCACCCAGATCGCGAACAGTTTCGCCATCATACAAAGCGCTCTGGCGGGAATGTTCGCGCTGATCGGGCTGGTTCTTTCGATCACCGGCATCTACGGAGTCGTGGCCTATCGAACCCAAATGCGGACCCACGAGATTGGAATACGAATGGCACTGGGAGCTTCACGCGTGGACGTGCTGAGGCTCGTGTTGATACAGGGATTGTGGCTCACAGGCATTGGGCTGGCCGTGGGTCTGGCATTTGCATTGGGACTGACACGTGTCATCGCCCGGCTGTTGTACGGTATCGGCGCCAACGATCCAGTCACTGTAGTTTCCGTCGTCATGGTCCTGGGAGCAATGTCTTTGGCAGCGTGCTACCTTCCGGCGCATCGAGCGATACGCCGAAACCCTGTGACTGCGATTCGCGAACTATAAACCGCAGCTCGAACTCGACGTTCAGGCGAACGGTTCCCTCGCTCCGTTCGTTTTCCAGATCCTCTACCCAACCACGCCGGACTGCCGTTGACACCCTGGTTTGCACAGCACGCTTCGAAAGACGAAGGATCGACGGCAGCTCTCGGCGATCAATCCCCGCCGCATCAACCTCCACGAAACAAGTTCGCCCACAGGTCTAATGACGGAAGTTCGCGCCATTGTCGAGTCCAATAGGCACGGATCTCTTCTTTTCCAACAACCCTGCCGCCCTCAGAAGCTTTGGGCCAGCTCACGTCTTCCGTCATCAGTGCTAATGCGGCGTCGATATCCCGCTCGTTGAATGCGGAGTACGCCTGCTCAATGAGGGCCTTCGTGTTTGTCATACAACCTCCTATGGCGTTGGCTTATTTCGGTGTTTGTCTCCGATCATCTCCGACAAGCTCCGATCCTTGTGTCCTGCCTGCCACGAAAACGGATTCATCCGCAGCATCATGCCCGATCTGGAGTTCCATGAACCAGCTGCTCGATCCACGGCACCGTCGTTTTCTTCGGCTCGCCCATGGCCGCATTCGACACTTCCTCCCACGCTTCCCATTCGGCCAGTCGCTCTCGATACGCGGCGCGTGCTCTGGGCAAAATCGAGTTACCCAGTCCGAGTCGCAGCGGCGGATCGTTCGTGTCTACAAGCTTCAGTACGGCCTCTGCAGTCGCCTCCGGGTCGCCTCGTTCAAGTCCGGCTAGACGCGTCAGAAACTGCTTCCGAAATTCCGCGTATGGCTCCAGAGCATCCGCGATCTCTGCGGATTTACCGAAATCTGTTGCGTATGCTCCAGGCTCAACCAGCGTCACTTTGATGCCAAAGGGTCTCACTTCCTGCGCCAGGCTTTCGTGCAGAGCTTCCACCGCCCATTTCGTAGCACAGTAGAAGCCGATGAGCGGTAGCGCCGTAATCCCAAGACCGCTCGAAACCCCGAGGATGTGTCCGCTGCCTTGTTTCCGCAACAGAGGCAGAGCTGCTCGCAACACCCGAACCATCCCGAAGCAGTTGGCGTCGAACAAATCGCGGATCTGTTCGTCGCTCGCCTCCTCGGTAGCCGCGAACAGGCTCGTGCCGGCATTGTTCACAAGAACATCCAGCCTGCCGAAATGTCTGAACGCCTGCTGAACGACCTGGGACACCTGCTCCGAATTGGTCACGTCAAGAGCCATTGGCAGGACGGCATCTCCGAAGCGCTCTTTAAGGTCGACGACGTCATTGCCAGCCTTCGCGCGGTGGCCGTGACCTTATCTCCGCGCTGGAGTGCGGCCTCGGCCCAGATGCGGCCGAAACCGCGAGAAGCGCCTGTGATAAACCATGTCTTCTTCATATTGATTCCTCTCAAATTGGCTGAGTTGGGTTGGGCTTCCACGCAGTGTACTTGTGCCTTTGTTCAAGCCTGCGCATAACGCATATTTCCAAGATCGGTGAGGAGGTCAGGGCCAGTCGGGTTCCAACCCAGCTTGGCTCGGGTCTGCGCACTGGAAATGTGAGCGTCCCGTGCAGCGAAGAACCCGAGGAAGCCGAAATGTCCTTCGGCCTGTTCCGGTGCGATAGAGATGACCGGCACGTTGAGGCCGCGGCCGATAGCGGTGGCAATGTCTTTCAACGGCACCCCCTCTTCTGCGACTGCGTGGTACCGGGCTCCCGCGGTGAAGTTGTCCACAGCGAGCCGGTAGAGACGGGCGACATCTGTTACGTGCGCTGCAGGCCAGCGATTGAGTCCATCGCCGATGTATGCCGAGACTCCCTTCGCGCGTGCTATCGCAATCAGGGGAGTGATGAGTCCCTGCTTTTCCGTGTCGTGGACTTGCGGTAAGCGCATCACCGAGGCATGCACGCCGCGCTCGCAGAGCGCAACAGCGGTCACCTCGGATACGCGGGGCAGGGATGGAGAAGAAAGCGGCGGATCGTCCTCCGTGGCGGCGCGCCCCTGGGCCACTCCGACTCCGGAGCTGACAATAAACGGACGGCTGGAACCCTGGAGCACGGCTCCGATGGCTTCGATCGCACGTTTGTCGAGTTCGCAGCTTTCCGCAAACTTCGTCCAGTCGTGCCGGAAAGCGACGTGAAGGACGGCATCGGACGCAGCGGCGCCGCTACGGAGGCTTTCCAGGTCCTCCAGATCGCCGCGATGGACTTCAGCGCCAGCTGCGACCAGAGACTGGGCGCCCGCATCGCTGCGTGCAAGACCGAGCACGTGGTGACCTGCGCCGATCAGTTCCGGGACAATCCTGGAACCGATGAATCCTGTTGCACCTGTCACGAAAACACGCATAGGAATCTCCTTTACTTCTTTACAGTACGAATTGACGAAAAGCAGCCGCGCCGATTAAAACGGAGACACTCTCCGAGTGAGTAGATAATCGGAGATAGTCTCCGGTTGCAATATATTTTGGAGATGATGAAGAAACGCACGCAATCCGTCCTGCGAAAGCCGCGATCCGACGCGCAGCGGAACCGCGAGCGAATTCTCGAAGTGGCGAAGGGGGCTTTTACGCGCCACGGCGCGGCTACCAGTCTGGACGACATCGCGAAGCAGGCGGGTGTTGGAGCCGGTACCTTGTATCGCCATTTCCCTACACGGGATGCATTGATCGAAGCGGTCTACCGGAGCGAGGTGGAAAAGCTGGCAGCGGCAGCGCACGGCTTCGCTGCGGCGATGTCCCCGGTCGAGGCCCTGCGCGCCTGGTTGCTGCTGTTCGTCGACTACATCGCGGCCAAGCACATCATTGCGCCCGCTCTCAACAGCGTTGCCGGAGGCCCTTCCAGGCTCTATGAGGGTTCTCGCAGCCTGGTTCAGGGAGCAATCGACGAACTGGTGAAGCGCGCTAAAAAGAGCGGCGACGTGCGAAGAGACGTTGACGCCTCTGATCTGCTTAGGGCGCTGATCGGCCTCTCCTATGTGGCCTCCGGCGGCGATTGGCAGCAAAGCGCCAGGAGACTCGTAGACATCCTCATAGCCGGTTCGAGGCCGCTTGAATAGAGCCTTTTTAATCCATCTTCCGAACAGATGTGAATCGTTCGGAGAGGAATGCCCCGATCAGCTGAAGTGCATGCTTCGCGGCGCTCAGTTGACCGATGGAACCCGGGAAGCCGTGCACCATACCTTCCCAAATATCGAGCTGCGCATCGACTCCGGCCGCCAAAGCCCGATCGACGATGCGGACCGAGTCATCGAGCAGCACTTCGTCGTCCCCAACGTGGAGACGAATTGGCGGAAGGCCGGCCAAGTCCGCGCGAAGTGGCGAGGCAGCTGGATTGTCCGGATCGGCCCCATTCAGATAAGACCCGACCAGTTCGGCCACTTGAGGTCGAGTGAAGTAAGGATCCGCTGACGCTCGCGTCGTCCAACTCGCTCCAGAGAGCGATAGGTCCGTCACCGGGGAAAGTGCAACTCCGGCGACTGGAATTAAGTGATTGCCTGCCTGAGATGCTTTCAGCGAGAGAAGGAGTCCGAGAGCCAAATTCCCGCCCGCGGAGTCGCCGGTGACGGCGATTTTCCTGTAGCCAAGCGCAATCAGGCCGGCATAGCAGTCGCGCACGTCGGCTGAAGCTGCGGGAAAGGGATGTTCCGGCGCGAGCCGATAATCAGGTGCAAACGCTACGACACCGACATACATCGCGAGGTGCCCAACCAGATTGCGATGTGCCTTCGCCGATCCCCAGTTGAACCACCCGCCATGAATGTGGAGGATCACTGCGTCGGGCTGCGCGCTCTCCGGCTTCGACCACCAGCCCGGAACACCGCCCACCATGCCGGCTTCAAAGGTCACGCGTTCGGGAACAGCCACATGCTCCATGATGCCGTCGAAGGGCGCGCGGGCTGCAGTTCCCCGCAAGCTTCCTTTGTGGGGTTCGACGATGGCACGCAAGCTAGCCATCGCGGCCTGGTCTGCTGTACTGATGGGATGGAATACGGTTGCGCTCCCTTGGGTGAAGCACCGATCTTCAACTGATGTTGGCATTCAATTTTTCCTCTGTGTATGCCCATCGAGGCTCTTCGAGCGGCTGGCGGCTCGCCACGGTCACGTTGAAGTTCTTACGGGCGAAGGCGCGGGCGAGAGCCTGGCCGATCTTGCCGAATCCTACGATCGCATAGCTCATGAAACTTGTCCAATCCGTGTCCATTGATTCGCTGGCCTTCTGCCACGCCGATTATGCATTCCGATGCGTGGCGACTTTCGCGTAGATATCGCGCCGCAAACGACTTCGCGCGACCGGGAGGTCAGCCACTCACTCACCGAGATCCGCCGATGTCAGATCGCCGAGAAGCCGCCGTCAACGTTCAACTCCAACCCATTCACGAAGCTCGAATCGTCGGAAGCAAGAAACAGTGCGACCGATGCGATTTCTTCCGGTTGACCCATCTTTCCCCGCGGGATCAGGGATTCGAACATCTGCTTCGCCTCCGGGGTGATAGCTTCGTCCTGCATCGGCGTGGCGATCGGCCCCGGACCCAGCACGTTCACCCGGATATTCCTGCCCTTCAGTTCGTTGAGCCACGTGCGTGCGAAGGAGCGCAATGCCGCCTTGCTCGCTGCATAGACGCTGAAGCCAGGAAAACCCTTCACCGAAGCAACGGACCCGGTCATGAAGATCGATCCGCCATCGTTGAACAGCGGCAACGCCTTCTGAACCGTGAATAATGTTCCGCGCGTGTTCAGGTCGAAGATCTTATCGAAGTGCTGTTCCGTAACCTCGCCCAGTGGTACGGCCTCGCCCCAGCCAGCGCTCGCGTACAGGATGTCGATCTTGCCCTTTTGCCGCTTGACCGTATCGAACAGGCGGTCGAGGTCGTCGAGATTAGACGCATCGCCGCGCACGCCGGTCACATTCCGGCCAATCAGCCTGACGGCCCCATCAAGCACTTCCTGCCTCCGGCCCGTGATGAACACGTAGGCGCCTTCTTCAACGAACCGCTTGGCGCTCGCCAGCGCCATGCCGCTCGATCCACCCGTGATGACTGCAACCTTACCCTCAAGCTTTCCCATGATTGCTCCTTTGAGTGGCCGTTCAACATCCACTACACAGAGGTAGATTCCTCATGCGGTGGACTAGAACTGCTCAGGAGTCCAAAGGTTTTGCCTGTTCGTCCAAAAGGAGAGGGTGCAATGGACCCGATAACAGATGCCTTCCGAACGCTGCATGTGACAGCCTTCGGTCAACACAGGCTCGAAGCCACCGCCCCATGGGGGCTGAAAGGGGGAGGAGCGGAGACTGAAGAGAAGGCGCCGAATATCGGCAAAAATACTTCGCCGACCGATCAGGCGCACTTCGCCATGCTTTCGCGCGGGAACTGCTGGCTCAATATCGAAGGCATTCCGGAGGAGATTCCACTCACCGGTGGCGACTGCATCTTGCTGTCCAGGGGAACATCGATCGTTTTGCGCGATAGCCCCCAAACACATCCGCGGTCAACCTTCCGCGAGATCGCGGCCAAAGCGAGCGGCAATGTTGCTCATTATGGAGGCGGCGGCGCACCAACGACCATCGTGTGTGGGTCGCTTAGCTTTGACCGCGCCAATCTGAAATCGATCACCCAGTTATTGCCTCGCTTCATCCTGATCAGGGCTGATCAGGCACGCACGTTTGCTCTTCACAACACTATGCATGCGCTGGCATCGGAGATGGCGGGCCAGGTGCCGGGGTCCGAGATCGTTGCGACACGGCTCGCCGAGGTCCTATTTATCCAGGTACTTCGCGCGTATATCGCGTCCGAACCGGAAAATAACCAGGGATGGCTTCGTGCCGTATTCGATCCACAAATCGGCACTGCTCTCACTGCCTTTCACAATAGAGTGAGTGCGCCATGGACGGTCGAGTCTCTGTCCGAAGCAGCCGGCGTGTCTCGCTCCGCGTTTGCGGTGCGCTTCAAAGAGCTGCTCAGACAAACACCGCTGGAATATGTAACCGAGTGGCGAATGCAGAAGGCGATGCAGTTACTCGATCAGGGCGACAAAAAGCTCATAGACGTTGCCCGGTTGGTCGGTTACGAGTCCGACGCTGCGTTCAGTAAGGCGTTCAAGCGAGTTGTCGGGGCCAACCCTGGTCAATATCTCAAACGTGGTTTTGAAGATCAGGGCAATGCCGGAACGGCGGAAGATTTGTGAACCGAAGGATGCATAGGTCTCCTGAAATGCGCTCTGCTCCAGCAAAATGCCGGCCACAGCTGCGGGTCTGGGTTTATGCCAAATCGCCAGCTCGCAAACTGACCAGGTTTGGGCCTACGATCCGCTCGATGAGTGCCTCGCCCTGTGATCGTCAACTGACTTCCACCGGACATTGGTCAAAAGCCGCGGCGTTATCGAGAAGGGGTGCGGAACTGCTCACTGTCCACCCTGGGTTGGCCACAGGCAACTGCGTTTCGACTAATCCTCGTGACTTCCGCGCGACGGTATGCGAGTCCACACTCGGGTCAGAAAGATGCCGCCCGGAACGATGCTGGACGGAGTCCGTGTTGCATCGGCAAGACCTACGGCAATCAGATGTCCGTTCTCGAAGATGGCGCGCGTGATCACAAAATCATCGAATTGCTCTGTCTGGGTCGTGCCAACAGTGAGGATGCGGGTGACCACCCCGGTGCCGTCGCAGTTCACCGTGTAGGTCCCGGCCTGCGTTCCAGAGACGATATTGCGTTGGCCGGTGGTGGATCCGGCAAGAGGCTCATTGACGATGAATGTTCCGGTAAGATTGCCCTTTCCGTCCATATATCGCTTGGCAAGTGCGATGGCAATGTTTGCGCCATACGTACCGATGATTGTGTAGTTCCCTTGCAGACTGGCAAGGTCGAAGCAGGGAGGTGCGTCCTGCGCGCGGGTAGAAACAGTGGTGAGAAGCGAGCCAATCGTGATGGCGACAGTGATGATCCAGTTCTTTCGGCTAGTCATGGTGTCGATCTCCTTGGGTTGATTTCGAGTGAAGTCGGAGCTCAGTGGGCCTTATTAAAGTCGCCTGGTTCTGGACTCGAAGGTGCAAGGGGACGTGCCAAGTCGCCTCGGACCCCGAATTCTGGGTGTGACCGCGGGTGTTCACATTAGCTCCAGGGTTCTTGGAAATTGCTCACTGCTGTGGCGACCACACGTACGCGTGCAGCACTAAGTTGGCGTCGTGCCAGCGCCCCGCCACCACGCCGAAGGCATTGATCCCATACCCGGCTGACCCAAAAAACGATCCTGGCACCGCCAACTGTCCCGGCACGTCGAACGTGACAGCTTTCCCGTTGGCATAGCGCACAAACGTATGGTTCTCCTCGTTGCTGTCGGTCACGTAGCCGGTTGTCGTGCCTTCCACGTTGAGGGCGTTCACATTCGTTCCCTCGAGTCCGGCCACGCCCGCTTCCGGTGCCTGGAATGTGATCATCTTTCCATTCGCATTGCCTTCGAATCCGTAGATCACGTACCCTGATCCCTGAAAGACCGAGCCCGCAACGATTCCAGTATCGTTAATGAGCACATTTCCAGTACCAATCGAACTGCTGGTGGCGCCCGGCGCATCGAAGTTCACGATCTTTCCGTCCAAGTCGCGCACAAAACCCTGGCTGAACCCGGTGGGGTCAGTTACCACGCCGCTGATTGCGCCCTCATCGTTGATGCTTGAAGGAAAGGTGCCCAGTCCAGGCCCTGTCCCGCCCTCCGGGTCGTCGAAGATCGTGAATGTCCCGTCGATCCTACGCACAAACCCATGTCCGGTCCCGTTCCCGTCTACGGTGTATCCCGCAATCGCTCGCCACGCGTTGATGCTGTACGCAAATGTGCCCTGTCCTGCGCCGGCTCCCGCGCCCGGCGCATCGAACGTCGCAATCTTCCCGTCAGCCGTCCGCACGAATCCGTGAAAAACACCATTCGCATCTCCCTCGAATCCCGCGACTGTTCCCAGGTCGTTGATCGCCTGCGGGCAGGTGCCTCCGGCAAAATACAGGCAGTTGTAACCTGGCGCAGGGTTCGCTCCCGGCGCGTCAAAGCTGACATACTTGCCGTCGGCGGTACGTATATAACCGTGCACGCCCCCTCGGCTGTCGGCATAGTCCCCTACAATCGTGCCCCAATCGTTGATGCCCTGCGCCTCCGTACCTGTCAGAGGTACGGTCGCCGCGTTGGGCTCGTCGAAGGTGGTCAGTTTCTGAGCGTCGGTCCTGGCGATCACTGCTGCGCACAGGACCAGCGTGAAACCGAGCGTCACGGTGTTCGATTTCTGGCGTAGCTTTCCCCAGATGTGCATAATGTTCACATCTCCTTCCGGGCGAGTTTTGGCTTTCTTGCCCGACCGGCTGCAGCGATCGTGGACAAAATGCTTCGGATTTGTCCTGCCGGATTCGTGACCGTTTTGTGACTGATTTATGACGGTAAGTAACTCCTTTGTTTTCCGCTTCGCGGATGTCGAGGTGCGCGAGAGCGAGTTTTCCATCATAAGGTCAGGCCAGGTGTTTGCCGTCGAACCCAAGGCCTTTCGTGTCCTGCTCTTTCTGGTGCGCAATCCCCAGCGCGTGGTCACCAAGGAAGAACTTCTCGGAGCCGTCTGGGGCGACGCTGCCGTCACCGAAAACTCGCTCACCCGCAGCATTTTGAAGCTGCGCCGCGTCCTCAACGACGATGCACGCGAGCCGAAATACATCGAAACCGTAGCCACAGTCGGATACCGGCTGATCTGCGGCGTTCGCGCGTCCGAACAGATTGCAGACCATCTCGACGTTTCGCGCAACGGTGCTGCCGCAACTGCAACCGCCCGCGCGGGTCATGTGGAACAACACGCCATCGATACAGCAATTCCGCTAGAAGAGAGCAAGAACAGCCCGGCAAACGCCGAGATCCTTCCAGATATCCAACCATCGCCGCCGGCCTGGTTCGGCCTGCTTTGGATTTTGACCGCACTCCTCGTTCTTTTCGCCTTTGTAGCCGCGATCCGGTACTTACGCCGGCCCCTGCCGCAGCCACACATCACCTCTTACACGCAGCTCACGCACGACAACCGCAGAAAAGGCCTGTTCGCCGCGGATAGCTCGCGCCTTTACCTCACCTTTTATGGGGGGACCCAGTGGGTCGGTCAGGTTTCGACATCCGGCGGCCCAATCGTTCAGATCCCGACCACATTCCCTGCACCCTGGGTACTTGAGGCATCTCCCGACGGGACCAAACTCCTGATGCTCTCCTTCGATCCGATTGGACCCGGCAACCAGCCGCGCAGTCTATGGATCGTCGATCCTGTTGGAAGTGTCCAGCATCAGCTCGCGTCTGGCGTGGTCATCACCGCCGGCTGGTCACCGGATGGAAAGTCGGTTGTCTACACTCGTCAAAACGGTGATATCAGGATCGTTGCCGCCGACGGAACCGGCGATCACAAGACCTCCACGACGGATTTGCACTCTGATAACGGGATGATGGACCGCATCTCCTGGTCGCCTGACGGCGGCAGAATTCGCTTCGACAAGAACAATCGAATCTATGAAATTGCTCCCGACGGTTCGAACCTTCACCAACTCCTCCCTGACTGGCGTCCGGGATCGATGATGTGCTGCGGCCGATGGACGCTGGATGGGAGCTTTTTTCTCTTTCTTGAGTGGCAAAGCCCGTCGCCAGACAATCCGCTTTTTGCGCCCTCGCAGATCTGGATCCTCGATGAGCGCCGGAGCCTGCTGCGTCGCACTTCGACCGAGCCGGTTCAGCTCACCTCAGGGCCCACCCGTTGGGGAGGGCCCATCGACAGCACGGATGGCCGTCGCATTTACGCCCGTGGAGTCGTCCTCAACGGGCAGCTCGAGCGCACCAACCTTCGCACTCATCAACTTGAGCCTCTCTTCGGCGGCATCTCCGCCGAATTTGTCGCCTTCTCGCCCGATCGCAGTTCCGTCGTCTATGTCACTTTTCCTGAAGGAATCCTCTGGCGCGCCAACAGCGACGGCAGCAATCCCACGCAGCTCACCAACCCTCCCCTTTATCCCACTATGCCGCGCTGGTCTCCTGATGGCAGCCAAATCCTCTTCTTCGCCGTCGACCCGAAAGGAATCTACAAGGCGTACCTAATCACCCAGCAGGGCGGCCCGGCGCGCCTCCTGCTGCCGGGAAACCAGGACGTTCAGGTGAATCCCTGCTGGTCTCCTGACGGCAGGAGAGTGGTATTAACGTTATATCCTTCTTCCGGTGATCAGTCCCGCTCTGAGATTCGCATCTACGATCTCGCCACTCACCAGCTCACCAAAGTCCCCGGCTCTGAAAACCTGGACTCTGCACGTTGGTCGCCCGACGGCCAATGGCTCACTGGACTCCGCAACGATACCAGAGAATTGTTTGTCTACAGTTTCCGCACGCAGCGCTGGGCTTCCCTTCAAAAGGGCGATAACAACTACCCCGCCTGGTCACACGACGGCAAATATCTCTACTTTCTTCAAAACGTTGTCGATCCCAGCGTCTTCCGCATGCGGCCCACCGGTGGCGCGATTGAGCGCGTCGTCGATCTTAAGGGATTCCGCTTCACCTCGTATTACGACCAGTGGATGGGGCTCGACCCCGACGATGCGCCAATGCTCCTTCGCGACATCGGCGATGACAACATCTATGCGTTGAATCTTGAATGGAAGTGAATGCCGGAGAGCCCATTTCATTGACGTCGAAGCGTGTGGCCATACTTCCGGATTACCGCCAAGAACGGTTCTCGAGACGCGATTTTGAGCGCATAGCCTCTGACCGTCAACCGCGGAGCCTCGCTAGTTAATCCCGGAAACTTGCTTCTGTTCAGCGGTTCTGCGAATTCTGTGAGGTGATCGCTCGACTTGCGCTAAGCTGCTAGCGCGGTGGGTGTATGGGGATTGGATGGACTCTGCAGGGAGTACAGGTCGCACTGTGCTTGCTGCTGCTGGTCAGTGCAGGCCTGTTCGTGCGCACGCTTGCCAACCTGGATGCCATCGATCCGATGCCGTCGTCTCTTCTATGCGAAATATCGGCGCTGGACAGGTATTCTTCCACCGCCAGAAATGGAGATCATCCCAGTCCAGAAGGGAGCACAACTTTGAATGTACCTTGAAAAAGCGTTCAGGAAGAACGCGCGGGGAGAGGACCTCATAATGACGCTCCAACACAATGAGGTGTCATCTGACGCCAACAACGAGACAACCGGCCAACGCACGTTTCTTGGCGATAATGCGTTAATCCAGAATGGCTCCTGAAAACAAGTGCGTTTATGGGTGTCTCTGCCACACGATGAGAGGCTTCAGATGCCGACCGCGGCGGCTGCGAACTCCTCCGAGGAAGAAATCGCCATGATCTCCGTCCAGTCCGCATAACGAAAGCTTTTTGACGCGTGCTCCGTTCATTCATCCACGCGTGGAATCCATGCGACCTTTTCACGGCGAAAGTAGCTGTTTATTCGATTAGCGAGTGGACGTGGCGGCAGATTCCACGCGACAGCCTCCGTAGTCCTTCTTGAGCCCCTCTACAAGGAATTGCGGAGCAGTGCCGGAACTCTTTTTTTGCCTTTTGCCTGCCACGCGGACACGCTCCCCCGGCTTGATGGCGGAAACATTCCCAATAAGATCGAACGTCTGCGGCTCGCCTTTGGTCCTGAGTTGGAGGCTGCCATCGGAGCCTGAAACGGTGCAGCCGGTCAGAGAGTTGCCGTGATGAAAGGCGAAATAGGCGCCGATACCAATTCCCGCGCCTATGGCGGCTATGGCAAAACCGATGGCTACCGCGTCGCCTCCCGTAACGCCCCCGATGGTGCCCGACTGAGGTTTTGCCGTCGCGGTTGTGGCCAGAAGCAATGCGCAAACCCCAACCTTGGCGAAGATTATCCGATGTTCTGTTGCCATATCGTGCCTCGTTTCCAATGCTGAAATCATCGTGAGAAGTTGACCCCGATGAAATGGACCTAGTGAGCCGCAGATCTGGCGGCGCATTGGTCCCGGACTTGGGTCCCCACTACTTGCTTACCGATTGATAATCACATTGTCGAAGAAAACTTCGTCCTCCGCGAATGTCTGGGTGCTAGTGCAATTGAGACTATACGCCGAGGAGTCAAGCTGCTTGTAGGCGAAGGCCGGGAAAGCCGTATCAGCAACAGAATAGGGAATAACGACCCTCCTGGCGGAGCCGGGATCTCCCTTTACTTGCACGATCGTAATAAAGCGGTGGTTTCTCTGATCCCAAGCGTTCGTTACTGTCAATGGGGTCTCGATGGGATAGTTCGCAATTGGCGTCGCAACGCCAAGGCCGCTTCCTGACATCCAGTTGATGACCTGGAGCGTCTTCGGATTGTTTGCATCAACCCAGAAAGTCACGGTATCCGATACGTCGTCGGCCTGGTTCAGGCTCCCGGTGTTAAAGAAGGAGCCGCCAAAGTCCGAGACGACTCGCGTGGGCTGACCAGTAAGATTCGTCGGGCAGCCCACAACCGTGATCCGCCCCAGCTGAACATCCGCGGTGATACTGAAGATTGAACTCGGATTCACGAAAGGCTGCGGAGAGTCGGCGAATTGAAAGCCAGAATCCGAGTTGGTCGCGCCCATGTTGCGGATTTCGAGCCGCAGCCGCCCATTTTGAATCTCGCGGACGCATTCCAACGTTGTGCCTTGGGCACACCAGGGCCCGACGTCCAACCACTTTGCAGGATCGATCCACGGTCGACTGAAGGTGTCGTAGTAACCCGGATCGGTTGGAGAAGTACCTTCTGTCTTCTGCGAAAAGCCGGTGGCCGGCAGGATGGTAAGCAATGAAAGAACGACTACCTTGACGCGCAATTTGTCCTCACTTTCTTTGATTGAGTTCCTCGGTTGAGATAGGGTAGCCAGGTCATCGTCACAGGTGCCCAGAAGCAAGCCTTCGAGATGACGCTTCCGTCAATTCGTGTCTCGCTTACGCTCTGGAGACAATATGCAGGCCCTTCAGTCTTGTTGCGAAAGCACATTCTCAAGCGTCACCGCGAAGAATGCGTGACCGAACACGGTGGGATGGAACGTATCCCAGAAGAAGGTGTGGTCGGGATCGCTGCAAAGCGTCGGAGGTGTCATGGTAGTAACCAGGCAGGGATCGGTGACGTCGATGAACCCGAAATGCGTGGGAGCTGTCTGCACTGCGTTCATCAGGCTGAAGACATCCATGCGCAGTATGTGGACTCCCGGAATCTGTTCTTCAGGCTCGAGCCGTTCATCGAGGCCTTGATTGGCCGCAATGCTGGCCGCCGAAGCGAAGGCGAATTTCCCTGCCGCTACGGGCAAAAGGCCCACGTTGAACAGGTCGGGGATGACGAAGTGTCGAGCGCCCGCTCTGCGCAGCATCTCTTCACTGTCAGCGAGTTTCCTGGCGATCTCGTGGCCAAGAACTTCCGGGGATCCCGTGGTTGTATCCACAATGTCGTTGCCACCTCCCTCGATGACATAGAGCGCATCGGGGTCGGCCTTGCCGCCGTGTTGAAGCAAATACTGCCCTACCTGCGTGGGCACACTGGGAATCTGACCAGTTCCCAGCGGCTGATCCGCAGTTGCCCATGCTCCGCCAAAAGCGTAGTCGGTGCCGTTGAGAATCGACGGAGTGAGCGGCACATGGAGGAATCCGGCGACGTGGTCCAGCCAGATGGGGCCATCAGAGAATCGGCCCATGTAGTAAGGCGCAGGCGGATAACCGGAAACAGCAAAGAGGTTGCCGACATCGCAGTAGCTGTCGCCGAACACGTACAGCGCGTTGTAAGTCGGGGTTGCAGCGTGTGAGGACACACCCGCCAGGCCGAGAAGCGCGGCCATCATCAGAATCCAGAGATGTTTGCGCATTGTCGATCTCCATATTCGTTCGCGACGATTGGACTCCCGTTTCCCTCATCTGATCGGCGGAGAAGTACCTTGGAATTCCCTATCCGCGATTTATATTCGTATCGGAAAAATCAAGTACGTTGCCGTCAATCTGTATGCGAGGCGGGGGAACCGGTCCATTCTTTTGAAACGGCCCTTGCTCATACCACAAATTCCTGTCAGTACCGAGAACCAAAACGTTATCAGTGGAACCGAGCGACTGGACAGCACCTACGTTTGCATCCACCTGTGCCCGGCTCTGCTGTCCGTAAGGAGGGGATTCCAGCCACAAGTTCTTATCGGTACCGAGAACGAAAACATCGCTTCCGGGAGTGGCCTGGAAAGCTCCTACATTGCCGTCAATGGGCGTGCGTGGCGGCGGCACGGGCCCGTTGATTACGAAAGGTCCAGTCTCTAGCCACAGATTATGATCCGTACCGAGCACCAGGATGTTTTCCTGATCAAGCGCTTGGAAGTCTAGAACGTTGCCATCTACCTGTGCGCGATTGGTTGTAGGAATTGTCTTTCCAAAAGGTGTGATTTCCGACGAGGTTTCCAACCACAAGTTCCTGTCGTTGCCGAGAACAAAAACGTTATTCTCGTCAACGGCAGCGAAATCAATTACGTTACTGTCAACCTGAACGGCGAGTGGCGGCGTCTCTTCGAACCTGACTAACCACAAGTCCCCGTTGGTCCTCAGAGCGTAGACGGCCGATTTCGAATTAATCGTCAATGGGCGCCCGGTGACCGCGAGTCCGTCAAAGCCTGTTATGTCTCCATTCACCAGGGTGCGACCAGGCGGGACTTGTCCCCAGGGAGCGTGTTCCAGCCATAAGTTTCCGTCGGTTCCTAAAACATATACATTGTTCTCATCAACTGACTCGAAGTCGAGAACGTTGCCGTCCACCTGTGTGCGCCCGGGTGGAATTGGCCCGTTTTGTTTGAAAGGTCCCGTCTCAATCCAAAGTTTTCGATCAGTACCAAGAACATAGATCGGGATATCGTAGGAAGGAATCGTCACGGTCATGGCGTAGCATGTCCTTTCTGGGTGATTTCGTTTGAGCCCGGATCTCCTTTTTTGGTGCCCGGTTTCAAAAAACCGGAATTACCGTTTTGACTTATCTGGTTGCGGGCTGAGCCCTGCAGAGGTCGAAGTCTCTCTTAACCTTCACCACAAGGAATCGGTAGTGGGCGCCGGCGCTTCCCTTTCCTTTTTCCCCGAAACACGAATGCGCTCCCTGGACTTGATGCCGGCAACTTCTCCGGTAAGCGCATAGGTTTGTTGATCGTTCTCGCTTACTGATTCAGGTCCGGCGGGAGATCCTCACGGTGAGCGATATTCAGAACCTGCGCCAGAAATGTTTCGTGCTATTCTCCCTTTGTAAGTGGCCTTGAGGACACAAGTTCGCTGCCACTTTTCTGCGGAAAAATTGTCAGCGTTTGCTTTCTGGGAAGCCCTTCACTCGCCCCTGAAGAGATCGAGTGTGGTAGCGACCATACCGCGTCGCAACAGTCCAGGTCTTTCAAAATCGAGCGGCGCAATTTTGAGTCCTGGGTGATGGGCTGTCCGGATGATGCGAATGGGGCGCGGGTCCGCCGAACCAGATTTGAGCGGCAATGGCTCGCCGACATCGCACGAATTTCTCAACGGGGTTGGCTCTCAACGATCGGAGGGACCGCCAATGTCAAGCGGCCGGCTGGAGATGGTGGTCAAAGGCCAACGCCAAACGGCTTTGACTACGAAGCCGCGCCTGATCGGACCCGCCCTCCTGGACCACAGCTTTATCCTCGAAGAACACCATATGTGTACATTCGAGATGCCGGATCATTGGATCCCTAATTATCTCGTCGCGTTGACTCTCGCTCCTCAGCCTGCAAAAAGGTCCCTTTTCGAAGCTGGCAGAGAACGCCAGATTATTCTCGAAAACGGAAGTTGCGACGTATTGGCGCCCTACGAAGCCAGGAAATTCCGGTTCGAAGGCGAGGCCAGGGGAATCATCTTGTCAATTGAGCCCGAAGTCTTGCAGTCGCTGGTCTCCAGTCCACAAACCGGCAATGCATTTGAATTGGCGCAGCGATGGCACGGGATGGATTCAGTCCTGAGTGATCTTCTGACGAATCTCAGTTCCAACATTCAAAGCGGTCTTCCCGCCGGATCACTTCGTGCAGAAAACCTATGCGTAAGGCTGGCTGAACAGCTCATCCAGCGATATCCGATGGGAAAGCTAAGGCTGGATCAGTACCAAGGTGGTCTTCCGGCTCCAAAGCTGAAGCAGGTATTCGACTACATTGAAGAGAATCTGGACCATAAATTGACAACAGGCGAGATAGCCCGCATCGCTGGTTTGAGCAAGTACCACTTGGGAAAGGCCTTCTGCACAAGTACGGGAAGGACGCTTCACAGTTTTGTTTTGGCAAGGCGAATGCGCAAAGCCCGGGACTTTCTGGCCAGCTCCGAACTGCCGCTAGCCCACATTGCAGACGCAGTGGGGTTTTCGAGTCAGAGTCATTTTACGACAGTTTTTTTGGAACGAACAGGGCTCACGCCCGGCCGTTTTAGGAGCATTCGCCGACCTCTTTTGGTGGCTTTTGATAGATCGCGCGCTGCAGAGTAAAGAGGCAAGCGATCTCTCCATTCCAACCGTGGCAAGGTTCGCCCTGGCCTCATTCCCCGATCAGAACCTGCCGGCAAGATGACTATCCACCTGAGCTACGGGGCCACCTGGTTTGCAACCGGCTTTTTCAACTTCGTTCGTCGCCTTCGGTCTATGCCTCGGAGTGCGCCGGTGTTCGGCCATGAGGCGGCGAAGAGACAATTCAACGCAATCCACACCAGGAGAGGTCAGCATTCCAGTAGACTTGATAGCCGATTGCGGGCATGGCGCCGAATTGACCGATCAATGTTTGCGCAAAACGTCCTTTGCCAGTTTCTTAAGCGGGGAGCCGCCTACCTGGGGGGCCCATTTTTTGGTATGAGCGCCGCGCTCAAACACGACCATGCTGTCGTAAAAATGCATTGACAAGGTTGATTTAGTAAACTCCGTCGGCGGCAGAGCTCCGAGTGTATGGTCAGCGTTCAACTCGTCGATGAGGTTCTTGCTCAATTCGATGAATGTGGATGGTTTGCGCAGTCCACCCTCAAACTCATCGCGATAAGCCGTATGCAGATCCTCAACCATGTAAATGCCGTTCTTCGCCAATCGAGGATAAAGAAAATTAAAAGTAGCAGAAATGTGATGCATGATGTGACTGCCGTCGTCCAGGACTATGTCGGGCGCGCCGAACTCGTCAATCAGGCTCTGTAGAAGTTTCGGGTCGCTCTGGTCGCCGATACGTACTTCGATCTGATCTTCCTCGTAGGACTTGCACGCGGGATTGATATCGACTCCCACGATGACCGCGTGCGGTCCAAAGTAGCTCTTCCACATTTGCAGGGATCCACCCCGCCCGCAGCCGATTTCAATGAACGTGACTGGCTTGTACACAAAGTCTTTGAAATGCCTCTCATAAGCCGGAAAGTAATGCTTCCACTTATGGATAGTCTTTTTGTCGTTGGCGAGAAAGTCAGACCAAAGAGACATAATATCCTTTCGCCATGATGTGGACCTACTGAATACGGAACAGTACAGGACCATGCGTTCGGCCCTGATTCGGCACGGTCTGGCTTTAGTGTCAAGATTATCACGACGCGACACCCGGTCAAGGGAAGCCCCAGCTGTCAACATCTTTCGTTGCTCTCGGTCTATGCCTCGGAGTGCGCCGGTGTTCGGCCATGAGGCGGCGAAGAGACAACGCAACACAAGTCACACCAGGAAAGGTTAGCATTCAGCGGCCTCAGCGAGCGAGTGGCGGCCGCGGGAACGGTGCCCGGAAAGGAACCGGAGGGGACAAGTTCTGCACCCGGAGTCGGAATGCGTGTAATTCAACTCAGGTTTCCGTCGATTACCTCTTCATCCGAGCATGAGCGCGGGTGGAGGCGGCATGAAGAGGATTGCATGCGTTGGGGTGGGATTGGCGCTGGCGCTGAATGGCTGGAGATGCCCGGCGCAGGAGGATCCAATCTCTTTGGAACGGCTGCAGCAGCATGCGGATCCAGGAAGTCCGTCGGCGGGTCCAGGCGCGGCGGGTCAAGGCGCGGCGGGTCAAGGCGATGCGGATCCATTGCCTGCGGCGCCGCTGCCATCCGCCGCCGGCTTGGTCTCATCGCCACCGCCCTCTGCGGTCGCGCCCAGGGCTTTCGACAAGACTTACGCTCTGCTGAACGGATTGCATCTGGGATTGGCGCTCGCCGATGTGGAAGTGACGCAGCACTGCATCGCCAGCCACCGGTGCCGGGAAGCCAATCCTCTGATGCCGTCATCGCAGGCAGGTCAGATCAGTATCAACGTGGGGTTGTTTGCCTATGCAGCCGGGTCAAGCTACTGGCTCAAGAAACGCAAAGCGAAGTGGTGGTGGGCTCCACCAGTGGTCGGCATCGCGGCTCACGCTGTCGGTGTGGCCAGCGGTTTGAGAAACTGGTGATCGCCCAGCTGGCCCCCGGCCGTTAAAACGTGGCGCGCAGGCCGAGTTGGGCGGCGAAGGGAATGCCGACGGTGGTGCCGGGCCCGAAGAAATCTCCAAACGCGCCGCCGGGGATCTGTAACTGGCCGGGGCTGGTGATGGGCGTACTGGCGGTGCAACCGGGATTGGCACAAACCGCAGTGATGTTTCCGGATAACTGTTCTGTCGATGGAACGGGAAGCGAGGCGATGTTGGTTACATAGTTAGCGCCTGGATTATTGCGGTTAAAGAGATTAAAGAACTCGAGGAAGGGAGTGATTTTCCACTTATCGCCGACACTTACCGGGCGACTTATGCGCATATCGGTTTGAAGATAGGGAGTGCCGCGGAATTGATCGAGCGCCGTCGGCACGCCATTGATGGCGATCCGCTGTTTGTTGTCCGCAGTGGTGATGGTGAAGGGGCGCGCACTCTCTGCCTGGCTGAGGCCGCTCACTTCGAAGCCTCCGGGTGTCCGCCACATGCCGGCGAGGACGAAGCGCTGCCGTACATCTTCTCCGGATGGGCCGTAGTCGCCGGGAGCAAAGGCATCCAGGGGATTGCAGACGCCATTGACGTAATCGAAGAGCTCGCCGAGTACGCATCCCCAGGTCTGGGCCTTCGAAAACGTGTAATTGGCAGTGAGGCTTGCGCGGTGAGTCAGGTTGCCCTGTAAGTGGACGAGCAGCCCGTTGTAACTGGAGCGATTGTCGGAGCGGAAGACATTGACGTCGGGAACATAGGCAGCTTGATTGGGGTCGCTGGCAGCCAGTTGGGGAGTGAACAGATTGGTTCCACCTGTGTAGCTATAGGCGCGATAGGCGTGATTGCCCTGTTCATGGACGAAGTCGGCGCTCAAGGCCCAGTTGGCGCTGAAGGCGTGTTGGGCGCCGGCGGAGGCATGGATCGCATACGGTGTTCGATAGTCAGGAGAGATGAGATTGGCGGTCCCTCCAGAGGCGTCACCGGCAATGCAGCCTGCGTTCTCGGGGCCGGAAGGATTGGCGACAGGGTCGATGCAGGAACCGGCCTTCGCATTGACAGCCTGAAGCGCGGTGACCCAGCCATTCTGGGCGAGGTCGTCGAAGTACAGACCAAAGCCTCCACGAACCACTGTGGTGCCCCGGCGACCTGGCGACCAGGCGAAGCCGAGGCGCGGGGCAACCTGCCTGCGATCGTCATGAGGCGCGCCATTGACCAGGGGGATGCCGAGGGCTGCAAGCGTTGTGTAGCCGGGGTTTTCCGTCTGGGTACGGCCGGAGGCGACGAACAGACCGTAAGTGGTGGAATAACGTACGCCATAGTTCAGGGTCAGGTTCTGGCGGGCGCGCCAGGAATCCTGCGCGTAAAAGGCAAGACGCTGGATGTTCTGCGAAAACGAGCCGCCGAGGTTGGAGGTTGACGCGCCTGCCTGCATGTCTGAAGCGAATTGCGATGGGTTAGCCAGATAGTAAGCCGGATTCTGCGGAAACTGGTAGAGAGTTTCAGTGTTGCCTGGGAAAGCCCCGCTCAACACCGGTTCGTGAATGAAGTTGACGCCGGTCTTGAAGGCGTGGCGGCCGCGTACATAACTGATGTCATAGCGAAGCTGGTACTTCTCCTGGTTGCGCTCGGAGGGAAAGAACGTGATGGGCGTGGCGAACTGATTGTCGCCATAGGTCTCGAAGCCGGAGACGGTTGCGGCGGTGGAACTGAAGGGGAATGCCAAGGCGAAGCCGAGGTGAGAGTTGCGCGACTGGGTCAGGTGCAGGCCTCCGGCGTCGAAGATGAAGCTGCCAAGGAGCGTAGGCGCAAGAACCAATTGATTGCCGATCACAAGGCTCATGTAGTTGTTGTGCGTGAGCAGCCCGGTGGAAGGCAGCGTGCCTTGCTGCACGAGATCGTTGTGGGTGGTGTAGTCGTCGATGGAGCCGCGCAGGAACCAATGCGAGCTTGCAGACTGATTCCAGTCAAAGCGTTGTAGACCGAGATCATCGAGAAACGGAATGGGTACAGTGGCCGGAACCGGGATGGAAGCAACCCTCGGGATCAGGCCCTCGGAGGCGAGAGCAGACAGGGCCTGAAACTGCGCTGTGCTCGCCTGGCTATAGGCGATGCTGGCGTCTTCATGCACGTTTTCAAAAGCGGTAAAGGACCACAGCCTGTCTTTCCTGATTGGACCGCCCAGGGCGGCAACGTAGTTCTGCCGTGAAAAGGGCTGCTTGGGATTGGGCGCCGGGTTCTCGATCGGGAAGCGGGCGTTCAGCGCGGCGGAGCGCTCGTAGAAGGCCGCATCGCCATGGAGATCGTTGCTGCCGCGCCGGGTGGTGATGACGATTGAGCCGGCAGTGGTGCCGCCGGTATCCGCGTCTTCCTGCGCAGTACGAACGGCAAACTCCTGCACGGCATCGGGAGAGAAGTTCTGCAGGAAGCCTCCGATGTAGTCGTCGGAGTTATCGCCGCCATCGACAGAGAGTTCATTGTTGAGGCCGGAGCTGCCGCCGGTGGAGACTGCGGTAATGCGCGCCTTGGTGGGGTCTGAGGGTTCGACGGGCTCCGTGCCGGGAGCGAGATAGGCGATGTTGGCGAAGCTCCGCGCGGGCAGCGGCAGACTTTCAAGGTCGCGGCTTGTGACGATGGCCTGATGTACGCTGCTGCCGAGATCGATGGGCTGCGTCGTGATGGAAGAGGCGCTGCCAGGCACGTTAAGCGTCTGGGAGATGGCTGACGGCTTCATCGTAACGGTGATGTCGCGGACGGCGGCGACACCAACGGTGAGGTCGGTCGCGGCATCGGCGAAACCGTTGGCCATGACGCTCACTTGATAGAACCCAGGCGCGAGATCGTCGAGACGAAACACTCCATGGGCGTCGGTGTCACCGGTACGAACAGAGGAGGACGCACTGAGGCGCACGGTGATGCGGGCGGAAGCGATGCGGGCGCCGGTAGCGTCTTCCACAACGCCGCGAAGGCTTCCCGCCGGAATCTGGGCAGGCAGAAGCCGGGGAAAAAGCAGGAATAAGATTGCCAGGATTGGGGCTATCTTTCCACTCAAGCGGGCCTCGCAGACCGGTCATGCTACACAGTTCTGACTATTTTGGCACAGGTTCCCGGCGAATGCTCTGCAGCGATTTCATTGAGAAGCCGGAGCGGAGTAAGGGCCTCCGCGGCAGGCGTTTCAGTGGTTCTGTTCAGGATCAGTGGGAGCGATTCTGGCTTTTCCAAATTCAAAGGACTTTAGCGTTACCGGATCGAGCGAATCTGTATCTTCGCGGACATGATAGGCCCGGTCCACGGCGAGGTTGTGGAATCGCTGGCGGCGCCCGGACACGGGCCACCAGATTTCGACTTCGCGGATGGACGTGGCGCGCCCCACGCCGATGTGCTGCCGCATGGGATTGGCGCCAAAGCTCGAAACGGAACCGACGGCCCGGTAGATGGAACGGGGGCGACCTTGTTCGTCGATGGTGACTTTGATGCGTGCTCCATAGGCGGCGCGGTTGGTCTCGACGCCTTCGAGCATCAGCGTAATCGAGTGATTCCCGTGTCCCGGGTTGCGATAGAGGACGGGCATGAACACGTCGCCCGGGTAGGCGCCGCCGAGTTCCTCAAAGACGTCTTCATTGCCGTCGTTTTCGATGTCGGCGAAGGCGATCCCGTGGCCTTTTTGCAGGTTGCCGAAGCCGCCGGAGGTGGTTACGTCCTGAAAGGAGCGACCG
Source organism: uncultured Acidobacteriaceae bacterium (assembly GCA_963737665.1). GTDB lineage: Bacteria > Acidobacteriota > Terriglobia > Terriglobales > Acidobacteriaceae > Telmatobacter. The sequence goes on along the minus strand of CAVTTW010000002.1, from coordinate 668,492 downwards.
TGGTCGTTGCGAAACATCCGCTTGGGCAGCAGGGACTGGATAATCGGACTCGCCCAGGCCGAGGTAAATGTCGAGCCAGCCATCGTTATCCAGATCACCGAAGTTGGCCGCCATGGTGGTGATGGCGCGATTGAGCCCCGCGGCCTGCGGCACATCGGTAAACGTGCCGTCGTGGTTGTTGTGAAACAGATGCGAGACCGAGGCGTTGTTGGGCTTGTTGAACATGAACAAGCCGACGTCTTCTTCGGAGCTTGTCGCGTAGCCGCCGGCGAAGATGTCGAGCCAGCCGTCGTTGTCATAGTCAAAGAACCAGGCGGGGAAGGTGTAGCGCCTGTCGGCGAGTCCGGCCTGCTGCGTCACATCGGTGAATTTCCACTCGCCGGATGCAGAACGATCCACGTCCTGCGGGCCATCGTTGCGGAAGAGGTAGCTTTGGCCGGACATGGTGGAGATGTAGAGATCAGGGCGGCCATCGTTATTGAAGTCACCCCAGGCGACCCCTTTGACAAAGCCGAGATTGGATCCCAGTCTGCCCGGCGCCGCGCCGGGAGCGCGGACCATGGTGAAGGTGCCGTCACGGTTGTTATGAAAGAGCTGGCAGTGATGCTCATCGCCGGGCCTCGATTCGTGGCCGACAAACAGGTCGAGCCAGCCGTCGCCGTCATAGTCGGCCCAGGCCGCGGTCTGCGTGGGCCCGATGGTCAGAAGGCCGGCTTCTTCGGTAACGTCGTCGAATGTGCCGTCGCCGTTGTTGCGCAGCAGAGACAGAGGATATTGCCCGAACTTGCCCCACCACGCGCCACGCAAAACCAGCACATCCGGATGGCCGTCGTTGTTGTAGTCGGTAAGCACCAGGTTGAGGCCGCCGATTTCGTCGCTGAGGCCGGCCTCTCTGGTGCGGTCGGTAAAGGTGCCGTCGCCGTTGTTGTGAAAGAAATGCATCGGGTCGAGAGGACCTGACGAAGAGATCATGACGTCGAGCAGGCCGTCTCCATCGAAGTCTTCAACGATGGCGCCCCCGGCAAGTTCCATGGCGTGGATGCCGGCGATTCCGGCCACGTCCGGAAAGAATCCGATGTCGTATTCGGAGTTGAACGTCTCGGGGCGGAGCAGCCATTGCTTCGGAACATCCTGCGGATAACGGCCCAGTTGCTGATAGGCGATGTTCAGCAGCCAGCGGGAGAGATAGCTGTCCGGATCGAGTTCGAGAACATGCGTGTATTCGCGCACTGCGCCTTCGGCGCCGCGCTTGTTGCTGTGGATGCCTCCACCATGCAGCGGAAAGCTGCAGGAGAGAGGATTGTGCATGCCGATGCAATTTTCCTGCTCGCCCAGGCGGAGGTAGGCAAGGGCCAGCTGCTGGTGAATGGCGACCTGGATGGGGCGCGGCACCGCATTGAGGTGCGGCCCGATGAGCTGCACGAGGGCTTCAAAGGTTTCCACGGCGCGCTGGCTGCGGCCGGCGCGCAACTGTTCTTTGCCCAGTTCCATGCGCACGGCGACCTGGTCGGCGAACGGCAGGTTCCGGCTGAGAAGGGCCTGGTAATACGGGATGCGCTCGAAGGGCTTGCTGGGATCGGCCTTCCAGTCGCTGGCGGAGAAGATGGCGCGCAGGCGATCGCCCATGCGGCGCGCGCCTTCGCCATGAGGCAGAGGTGCTGATTTTGTGGGAACCTGGTCGGGCTGGTCAGTCTCGGGTATCCCTTGCGAAGGCTGCGATGAAGGGGGGATACGGCTTCCCATTCCACTCGGGGAGGGGATGATTACCGGTTCCTGTGGGGTTGAGGCGCTGGATGGACTCTGTGCCTTCACCACCGTGAAGATTGCCAACAGTGAGGAGAAAGATCGTTGCTTTAGGAGTATGCAATGGGTCAGCTCTTACCGTTTGAGTATCTGGCCGATGAGTACGGATAGTCCGTTCCAGGCAATCTGAACGCCGATGCAGAGAAGAATAAATGCGATGACGCGCAGGATGCCGTGCGCGGTGGACGGAGGGATCATCCGGGTGATGCGAGGGGCGTGCGCGTAACAGAAATAAACCAGTACGCTCAGCACCACGACCGCAAGAAAGACTCCCAGATGGCCGAGAACGTCGATGGTAACGGATTCACGCGAGATGCGGGCCGTCACGGTCAGCAGGGCGACCAGGGTGCCGGGACCGGAGGTCACCGGAAACGTGAACGGATAAAAGGCTCCCTGTTCCAGATACAGGATGCGGGTCTCGTCGCGTGCTTCGCATTCTTCCTGCTTGGCCCGGGCGTCGGCGCGCGCTTCCCTTTCGTTCAGAACGGACCAGCCCATGGCCGCAATGACGATGCCGCCTGAGAGTTGGACGATGGGAAGCGATATGCCAAAGAAGTTGAGGATGGCGGCGCCCAGCAGCTCGATAATGGCCAAAAAGACGACGTTGTTGATGGCGATCTTGCGTGCCAGGGAGTGGTACACAGCGGGAGGAGCTTCGCCGACCAGCCCGAGAAGGACAAGCGCCGAGCCGAGCGGGTTGATGAGCGGCAGCAGGACACTGAAGGCGATCAGAAATGAGTTCCAGAGCACCAAGTGAGTTCTCCCTGATGTGAGCTTAACTGGTTGACATCATGCGCCGGTGATCTGTTTCCGCAGAACTCAACGCTGGAGGAAGTCGAAGTCGCAGCCCTGGTCGGCCTGCAGGATGTGATCCTCGAAGAGGCGGGCATAGCCGCGATTGGGGATGGGGCGCGGATGAGCGGCGTTTGGCTGCATGCCAGGCTGCCATGCGGGATGAGAATTCGGAGTCTTCGATGAGCAGGTCGATACGCCGGGATTCGACATCGAGGGCGATGCGGTCGCCAGTCTGCACGATGGCGAGTGGTCCGCCCACAGCGGCCTCGGGCGTGATGTGGAGAACGATGGTGCCGAAGGCGGTACCGCTCATGCGGGCGTCCGAGATGCGGACCATATCCTTGACACCCTGTTGAGCAAGGCGCAGTGGAATCGGCAGATAGCCGGCCTCGGGCATGCCGGGTGCCCCTTTGGGCCCCGCGTTGCGCAGCACCAGAATGTCACCCGGAGCGACGTCGAGGTCGGGATGATCGATGCGCGCGGAGAGGTCCTGGAGCGAGTCGAAGACCACCGCCCGGCCGGTGTGGCGAAGGAGATGGGGCGAAGCAGCGGAATGCTTGATGACCGCGCCGCGCGGAGCCAGATTGCCATGCAGAACGGCCATTGCGCCTTCGGGCTTGAGCGGCGCGGCCAGGGTTCGGATCACGTCCTGGTGGGGCACGGCTTCGGCGTGGTGGATGGAGTCCGAGAGGGGCTGGCCGCAGACGGTGGGCGCGGTGGTATCGAGGAGCGGGGCGAGTTCCCGGAGCAGGGCCGGAACGCCGCCGGCATAGTGGAAGTGCTCCAGATAATGAGCGCCGGAAGGCTTGAGGTTGAGCAGGACGGGAACCTCGCGGCCCAGCCGGTCAAAGGCATCGAGATCGAACGGCACCCCGGCGCGACCGGCGATGGCAGTGAGATGGATAAGCCCATTGGTCGATCCCCCGATGGCCTGAAGGACGATGGCGGCATTGCGAATGGACGCCGGGGTGAGGAGGTCACTGGGGAGGGGCGATCCTTCGATCGCCAGGGCTGTGGCTCGTTTCCCGGTGGCTTCGGCGATGCGGCGGCGGTCGGCGTGGGTCGCAGGCGCGGTGGCGGACATGGGCAGCGACAGGCCGAGGGCTTCGATGACGCAGGCCATGGTGCTGGCAGTTCCCATGACACTGCAGGTTCCCACCGAGGGGCAAAGCCGGCCACTGACGAGTTCGATCTCGGTCACGTCGACGGAGCCGGCGCGATATTGCGCCCAGAAGCGGCGGCAATCGGTGCAGGCGCCCAGGACTTCTCCGCGATGATGCCCGACGAGCATGGGTCCGGTGGGAAGCACGATGGCGGGGAGATTGACGCTGGCGGCGGCCATGACCTGGGCCGGCAGGTTCTTGTCGCAGCCGCCGATCAGAACCACGGCATCCATGGGCTGGGCGCGGATCATCTCCTCGGTCTCCATGGCGAGAAGGTTGCGGAGAAACATCGAGGTTGGATGCGCGAAGCTTTCAGCGATGGAGATCGTGGGAAAGACCATGGGCAATCCGCCGGCAAGCAGGACGCCGCGCTTCACGCATTCAATCAGGTCGGGCACGTTGCCGTGGCACGGATTGTAGTCGCTGTAGGTATTGGTAATGCCGACGATGGGGCGATCAAGCGCATCGTCAGAGAATCCGGCGGCCTTGATGAACGCCTTGCGCAGAAAGAGCGAAAACGCGGCGTCGCCGTAGGCGGTCAGTCCCTTGCGAAGGCCCTTGGTCATTGCGGTATTCCTTTAAAGAATCAAGCTACGCTCAGCGGTTCACTGATTTTGCCGGCACGAGCGCGATGATCAGGATAGCCGACGCCAGCATGCATCCGGCGATGAGGTACAAGCCGGAGGTGAGCGTGCCGGTCCGGGTCTTGAGGATGCCCATGATAGCCGGGCTGAAGAATCCGCCGAGGTTGCCGAGGCAGTTGACCAGGGCAATGCCGGCGGCGGCGGCGACGCCGCCCAGGAATGAGGTGGGCAGCGCCCAGAACATGGGAACGGCAGTGACAACGCCGGCAGTGGCGAGACAAAGGCCGATCATGGCGATGGAGAGGCTGTTTTCACCCTGGGTGCAAAGGACGAAGCCGATTGCCGCCAGCACACAGGGAAGGACGACATGCCAGCGGCGTTCGCGCATCTTGTCGGAGCTGCGGCCGACCAGGATCATGCACACCAGCGCAACCGTATAGGGGATGGATGTGAGCAGGCCGACGTTGAACGGATTGCGGATGCCGGACTGGCGAATGATGGTCGGCAGCCAGAATCCGATGGCATAGGAGCCCATCTCGATGCCGAAATAGATCGCGCTCATCAGCCAGATGCGCGGGCTGAGGAAGACAGAGCCGATGGTGTGATGGGTTTTGACTTCAGCCTCTTCGCCGATATCGGCGGCGACGGCAGCCTTCTCTTCAGGCGAGAGCCAGGGAGCCTCGACGACACGGTTGTGAAGGACAAAGAGGACGATCAAGCCGAGGACGAGTGCCGGCAACGCCTCCAGCACGAAGAGCCACTGCCATCCGGCGACACCGAGGAATCCGGCAAGGTAGTGCATGATGGCTCCGGAGATCGGGCCTCCAATGATGCCGGAGATGGCGCTGCCGGCGAGGAGCAGCGCCATCATCTGCGCCCGCCGCTGCGACGGAAACCAGTAGGTGAGATAGAGGATCATTCCGGGAAAGAAGCCGGACTCGGCTACGCCGAGAAGGCAGCGCGCCGTGTAGAACTGCCAGGGGGTGCGGACGAACGCTGTGCAGCCGGAGATGATGCCCCACGTGATCAGGACCCGGCAGATCCATACACGGGCGCCGACTTTGTGGAGAACCAGATTGCTGGGAACTTCGAAGAGGAAGTATCCCAGGAAAAAGATGCCGGCTCCGAATCCGTAGACGCTGTCGCTGAACTTGAGGTCGTTGAGCATCTGCAGCTTGGCAAACCCGACGTTGATGCGGTCGACATACGCAACGATGTAGGCAAGCAGCACGATGGGCATGATATGCCAGGCGATCCGTTTGTAGAGGGCATCGGAGGCGGATTCGATTCTGGCCGGAAAGGTGGGGTCACGACGTTGCGGCAAAATGGACTCCGGGGAATGGACGGATTGGCGATCACCCTGCTTTGCCGGCGAGGCCGGCATGCTTCCGTGACGGCCATCATATCGCCCGGGAGCGATGAATCGCCACGGCTGGGGTTGCGCGACGATTTGGATGCCGCCAACGACGTGCTTCAATTCGGGACCAGCCAGAACTTGGCATGCACCAACTGCGCGGCAACTGTTATGCTGCGCCCATGAGGCTGAGCACACTCATCGCTTGCGCAGCGCTTCTGACGGCAGTGGCCGGTTGCAACTCCCGGCCGCAAGGGAATGTTGATCACGGCGCCCGCGAGACAGGCAGAAACGGCGCGGAAGCGCAAACCGCCACGGGAAGCTTCGACTACTTCCTGTTAAATCTTTCCTGGTCGCCGGAGTTTTGTCATTCCCATCCCGCCGCAGCAGAGTGCGCCGCCCATGCGTCGTTTGTGCTTCACGGCCTGTGGCCTGAAAACACGAATGGGTCCTACCCTGAAAATTGCAGTAACGCCGCAGGCCCGGCTGATCCCTCGCAGTACAGCGATATCTACCCCGACCCGCGCTTGCTGCAGCACGAATGGCAGACGCACGGCACCTGTTCGGGACTTGCCCCGGATGCCTTTTTCACTGCGGCGCGCACCGCGTATCACTCCGTTGCCATCCCGCCTGCCTTGAGCGGGCTCACGAATCAAACCTCGATGCCGCCGGATCAGATTCTCGGGTTGTTCGTCGCCAGCAATCCGGGAATCCCGCGTTCAAGCATGGCCCTGAGTTGCGGCAACAACTATCTCACTGCGGTTGAGATTTGTATGGACAAAGGCCTGCATCCGATCGCCTGTTCAGGGATCCGGTCCTGTCGCGCCAACACTGTCCGCATTCCGCCGCCATAGGGAAAACAAGACAAGCCGTGGCACACAGGGTAATTGAATCCGCATCGAGAGGTGCGAACCCGGTTTTAACTATTGCGGGGTGCTGCTGGCTGCAGCCGGTGACTGCTCAACGATCTTGAATTTTTTCCTCTGCGTCTCTTCGTTGCGCGAGGACTTCTTCAACTCGGATATGCGAGCCACCAGCGATTCGACCTCATCCTGATGATTGCCGGCCGGATCGTGGCGCAACGCGATCAGCAAGTGGTACATCGCGGTCTGATCGTCGTTCTGATACTTGAGCGAGAGGCGGCACTCTTCGATCGCCTTCTCATTCTGTCCCGTTCGGGCGTAGATTCCGGCCAGCAGGTCGTGGGCTTCCACCATTTCCGGCTTGAGGCGTACAGCATCGCGGGCCGACGCCAGCGCCTCCGTGGTAAGTTGAGCGTCGCCGCTTTCCCCGCGCATATCGAGGATCTTGGCCAGGATGTAGTGCAGCAGCGGACTGTCGGGGTGCGCCTTCAACTGGGTGCGGATGTTGTCGAGTGCGACATCCTCGTGGTTGGATTCAAGCTCGGCGAGATCCGTCGCATAGGCGCTGAGACTCTGCCCGGAGTCAAGCGCTTCCGCCTTTTTGAAGTCGGCTTCGGCCTGGTCGATCTGGGAAATCTGCGCAGACAGCAGGCCGCGCGCGAGATAAAGAGAAGCGTCGTTGGGAATGCGCGCGATGCCCGCGTCAAGCATCTTGATGCCGATGTCGTAGGACTCATGGGTGAGGCAAAGCTGCGCAAAGGCGGTGTAATATGCCGGATTCGCCGGATCGAGCACGATGGCCTGGCGGGCCAGCGATACCGCCTTGGTCGTGTTTCCCGTTCGCTCATAGGCATCGGAGGCAAGGCTGATCACTTCGGGGTCCGAGGCATCGGTCTCGAGCAGTGGATCGAGCAGCTTGAGGGCCGCGTCGTACTGCCGGGTGCGCACCAGCACCACGGCCAGATCATACCGAGGGTAGGTGCGGTCGGGCAGAAGCGCAGCCAGCTGTTGAAGGACGGGAATCGCATCGTCGAATCGCGAGGCCGCAAACAGGCACGAGGCATAACTTTCCAGCGATGCCGGGTGAGTGCGAATGAGATCGCCACTGAGGCGAAAGCTCTCGATGGCTGCGGCACAATCTCCCTGACCCTGTTGAAGAACGGCGAGCATCTCGTGGGCTGTTTGGTCGCCTGGGTCAATCTGCACAATGTGCAGCAGCAGGGGAAGGGCACGCCCGTCTTGTGTCGAGTACAAGAGCTGGGCTTTGCCGCGAAGGGCAGCCGGTTCATTCGGCGCCAGGGTCAGCGCGCGATCAAAGGACGCGATCGCATTGTCTCGCTGCTTTTGAATCGAGTAAAGAATGCCTTGAAGGGTGAACAGTCTCGGGTCGTTCGGTGTTCTCTGCAATGCGCTGGTGATTGCTGTCTTCGCTTCGTCATAGTGTTGCGAACGAATCAGCGACTGAATCGACTGGATTGTGGCAACCGGCTCATTGGATGAGCCTTTGGAGTGAGCAGGTCCGGCCGCGGACTGCGACAGGGCCGCAACATGCGCGCCAGCCAGCGCGATAAAAATCAACGCGCAGCAAATAGTGCGAAGCATGCGTGGCCCTCCGGGATCATCTCGGCTTGCACCCAATTCTACTGCGGCCGCACCACATCAAGCACGGCGTCGGCTTTCCAGTCGCTCGCGCCGGATTGGGAGAGCTTGTGCGCAGCATCATCCCAATGGAGGTGGGTTGAACGGCTGTCGCCGTGTTCATAGGCATACGTCAACCCGTCATCGTCGTAGACTTCGAAGTTGCCGTCAGCACCCGGGTAGACCCTGACGTGGGCAATCTGCTGCCGGTCATGGGTGCTCTCAATCGGGCTGCCCAGCGGCACGATCGATCCCGCCTTCACGAACAGAGGCAGCGTGTCGATGGGCGCAGCCACCTGAACGGTCTGGCCGCCTTCGAAGCGCTGGTTGGTCCAGTAGTTGTACCAGGCGGTGCCGGCGGGCAGATAGACGGACTTTGACGTTTCTCCCTGGGCTGTCACGGGCGCCACAAGAAACGCCGGCCCAAACATGTATTCGTCGCCCATATCGGCGACCTTGGGATCATTGGGGAAGTCCATAAACAGCGGCCGCATGAAAGGCGCGCCTGTCTTGTGGGTGAAGCTGGCTAGTGAGTAGGTATAGGGCAAAAGTTCGTAGCGAAGGCGCAGATACTTCTCGAGGATGGGCTCTGCCTGCCTTCCGTAGGACCAGACCTCATTGTGCGGACGTGTGCCGTGGGTGCGGAAATTGGGCTGGAAGACGCCGTATTCATACCAGCGCACGTAGAGTTCGGGATAGTCATCATAGTTGCCGACTTCATCGCGCGCATCGGTGGGATCGATGAGTGGAGGATGCAGCGGCTTATGCACCTTGGGCAATCCTTGCCAGCCGCCAATGTCGTTGCCCCAATAGGCGATGCCGGACGCGGTCACGTCGAGGCCGGTGGGTATCTGGCGCTTAAGAACGTCCCAGGTGGGAAAGATATCCGACGACCAGAAGATGGCGCCGTTGTGCTGCGCGCCGAGGTAGGCGTCACGGGAGAGAATGAGGGCGCGGCGCTCAGGCTCATCCTTGCGGATGCCGTTGTAAAAGGCTGCGGTGTGAAAGAACGGGTAGACGTTGAAGTACTGCGTGCCGGGACCGATCTTGAAATAACTGCCGTTGGGCGGCAGATCGGGCTCGGTTTCGTCGGCCCAGAAGGAATCGAAGCCCTTGCTGGCGATGTTATCGCGCACGATGCTCCAATAGAATTTGGCCGCGTCAGGATTGGTGGAGTCGATATCGGAGCCCTGCGTATCGTATGGAAGCCCATCTTCCGGCGTATTGTCGCGATGATGGAGGAACCAGTTGTTGTTCTTGATCTCATCGTAGAATCGCGTACCGGGCTTGAATCGCGGCCATACGCTGATCATGGTTTCGATGTTCATGGCGTGAAGCTGCCGGTTCATCCCGGCGGGGTCCGGCCATTGTTCCTTGATAAAGTCCATCTGTCCCATGGAGGTGTAGTAGAACCAGTCGAGCACCAGCATGTCGATGGGCAGGTGGCGTTCGCGGTAACCCTTGGCGACGGCCAGCATCTCTTCCTGGGTGGTGTAGCGCTGCTTGCACTGGATGAGGCCATAGGCCCATTTGGGAAGCATGGGCGTGTCCCCGGTAAGGTCGCGATAGCCGGCATAAAACTCGTCGGTGGACTGGCCCGCGATCACGAAGAAGGACACCCGTTGTCCCACCTGGGATATCCACTTGGTCTGTTCGTTGAAGCCGGGCAGGATTGTGGTCTTGGACGGATTGTCCCACAGCAGCGCATAGCCTTTGTTTGTCACCAGGAACGGCACACAGAAGTTAGGACCGCCCGCGGACTGGTAATCGGCCCAGCACTCGACCTTGTGGCCGCGATGGTCGAGGTAGCCTTCCTGATTCTGCCCCAGCCCGTAATAGTGTTCGTCGTCAGGGGAAGCGAAGGTCGCACCGACTCGATAGAACGGCGGATCTTCAGGCCGGCGGTCGTTTTCGAGATCACGGTCGCCGTCCTTGTCGTTCAGCACGGCCATCTCCCAGCCGAGCATATCGAGCAGAGGCTTACCATCGGCAGTGATGCTTAGATATGGGCCGTGCGAGGGCCCGTTGAAGTTTTTCTGCGGGCCATGAAAGAACGTGCCGTCGGGTCGGCGCACAGGTGGAGCAGGCGCAGCAAAGAACAGCGTCATGCGCGAGGACTTGACAGTATCGCCGGCAGCGGTGTGCTCCTGGCTCCAGCCACTCAAAGCCGGCTTGCCAACTATGCCGTAGCCAGGCCCAGCAGTCACCTGGTCTTTGATGGTGCTGAGGGTCACGCGAACGATGTTCTCGGCGTAAGGCTCGACGGCGATGGTGCTGCCTTCACGATCTATGACAAAGGGGCCGCTTTGCGCGTACGCAGAAAATGGGGCGACAAAGAGAATGAATAAGAATGAAAGGATTTTGGCAAAATTCAATCGCGGGCCCATCGAAAATGCTCCAACATACATTGGTTTCCATCATGGTTTATGCCAGGTGGAGTGGCGTTTGCATCATGACGACTCGCACCTTTTCGCCGGAAGGGATGCGAAAGGATGAGCCACGAGGCGCACTCAGCCTGCGATTAGACAAGCCAAGGAAGATAGGGAAGCTGAGCTTCCCTATCTTCGAGGCCGATCCAAGCGTCTTTAGAAACTGGCGCGCAGATGCAATTGGAACCTGCGCGGTGAGAGTTGATTGGTGGCCTTGCCAAACGATCCGCTGGAGAGGTCTGAGCTGATGCCGGTGAGATTGCTGCGATTAAACAGATCGGCGACTTCGCCCTTGGCCTCGATCCTCATCTTCTCGCCAAAGAACCATGGAGTCGAAAATGCCTTCTCAAACGTAAAATCTACGTCGTTGTAGCCGGGCTGATCGTACGTGTTCCGGCCGAGACTGCCTTCGTTGCCAAGAGCCGGCGTCGGGAATTGCGAAGCGGTGAACAGGCCTTTGAGGAAGTCCTGCTTGTGTTTGCCGCTCAGATGGCTGCCAAACGAAGGTACGTTGGGCACATCGTAGTCGTACCCGTCGCCGTTGTAGTCTCCGCCGGTGTTGCCGATGAGTTTGCCGGTCGAGTCATATACGGGATTAAACGAGGCGCTGGTGTAGACGGTAAAAGGTAGGCCGGACTGGAGTATCCAGACGCCGCCCAACTGCCAGCCCCCCAGTGTGTTTCGGGCCAGCATGGAGTTGTAGTGGCTGGGCAACGTCCAGGTTCCGTCGGCTGAGAACTGCTGACGGATGTCGAAATCGGCCCGGCCTCGTTGCGCCCTGAAGTCCTGGGAGCGAATGATATTGGTGGTCGCTGTGATCGATCCCGCGTCGAGTGATTGGGCATTGCTGTAGACATCGAGGGTTTTGCCGTAGGTGTAGATGCCGCGCAGCGCGAGTCCATGATTCATGCGGCGCTGCACCAGCGCAGAGCCGAAGTCGCCGATGGAGTTGCCGTTCGAGGTGCCGTACTCGATGTCGGCAAAGTTGGGATTGAGGCGCTGCAGGCTGCCATTGTGAACGATCAGGTCGCCATCGAAGCGGTTGATGTCCTGGTAGATCGGCAAGTGGTGCGCCGCCGACGCAGAGTAGTTGACTTCCATGGCGATGTTCCCGGGTAACTCCTGCTGGATGCTCAATGTCCAGTCGAGAACCTGGGTCAGGGAGTAGTTGGGGGAGATACCGCCCAGCGTGGCCCGCTGCAGGACGCCGTTATTGACGAGACCTCCACTTGAGTTCAGTGTGACGTTGCTGGTGTCAACCACTGGACAGGCTTCGGTAAATCCCGAGGGAGCGCTGCAAAGCTGGAAGACCGGCGTGGTTCCTGACTGAACGTTCAGATTGGGCTTGAAGTAGTTGGGCAGGTTGCCGGCCGTGATATCGGTGGAGTGCAAGTAGGGCGGCTGGTCGGCGAAGAGACCGAACCCACCGCGAACCGCCGTCCTTCCCTTCCCGAAGACATCCCATGCGAATCCCAGGCGCGGATTGATGCCCCACGGGCTGTGATCGAGCACCTGGTGTCCATTGGCCAGCTTGGCGATACCGTTGCCAATTTGCTGATCGAGATTGGAGCCGGTGCCAAAGACAAAATTGGTCAAGGTCGGAGAGTAGATGGAGAAGAAGTTGGCCATCGAGTCATAGCGAAGGCCGGCGTTGACCGTGAGCCTCGGCTTCAGCTTCCAGTCGTCCTGGAGGTAGATGCCGGTGTACAGGGCGCGATACCGCCTCTGATAGGGCGCTTCCTGATGGTTACCGAGGTTGACGGGGGTAGCGGTCTCCGAGGTAGCTTCGTCCTGCACAAAGTCGAGGAGGTTGTTGAAGTTGTAAGTGGGCCGATCGAAGGCGCCGTCCTGGGCGTCGGCTTCGCGAATGTTGAACTGCTCAAATCCAAATTTCAGGGTATGCGTCTTGACCGTTGCGGTCATCACGTCGCGCCACCCCAGCGTGGATTGCGTGAAGTTACCGGGACCCCAGTTCGAGAAGCCCTGCAGGCCGGTGACGTTGACATAGGGAATGGCATTGCTGGCTACGGGCAGATCCGCTCCGTAGGGACGAATGAGATTGGCGCCGCCTTCATTCAACAGGCGGGGAGAGAAAGTGTGTGTCCAGTCCACGCTCACGAAGTCGGAACTGTTGGACTGAGGAATGTTAAGGGCCGGACGCGGCTGCGCGCCCTGCGACGTGTCGTAGGTTCGAATGGAGGTGACATAAAAGCGGTCGTTCTGACCCTTGTAGTAGTCGCCGCGGACATCCCATTGGTAGCCGTCTTTGGGAACCGAGAAGGTGATGTTCGCCAAACCCACGGCGTTCAAGCTTCCGGGAATTCCGACCGGGGGAGCGAAGTACCCAGGGTTGGCTGCTTCGACCTGACTCACGGTGAGGAGATTGGCGGTGGGAAAGACGAGGGGCGGGGCTTGTTTGAGGATTTGCGCGGCTACGGAGTTGGGCAGGTTGGTTTGCACCCAGGTATCAAAGTCCTGCGTCTCGACCGTGTATTGTCCGGCACTGGTGCTGCTGGAGCGGAGCACGTCGATAGCGCCGAAGAGGAACAACTTGTTCTTGATGATAGGGCCGCCGAATGTGGCGCCCACCTCGTTGCGTGAAAACGTTGGAACCGATGATTGAAAGTGGGTGAGGGCGGTCAACGAGTTGTTGGTGAAGTAGTAGTCGAAGGTTCCGTGGAAATCGTTCGTGCCGGACTTGGTGAAGACGTCAACCGTGGCTCCGCCGTTTCTTCCTTTGGAGGCATCGAAGTCGTTGGTGCGAATGTCCATCGAGGAGACGATTTCGGGGTTCGGTGAGATGGAAGTGCCGCCGCCACGGGACGGGGTGTTGGTGTAGGCGCCGTCGATCTGAAATCCGTTCTGTTCCTGGCGGAGGCCCGCGGCGTTGATGTTGATGGCGTACTCATTGGTGTAGTTGTCGGTACTGCCGGCGGTGACTGCGCTGCCGGTCATGCCGGGAGTCAGGGCGGAGAGGCCGTAGACGTTCTGGCCCGGCAGCGGTGTCGCCTCCACGGTCAGCTCGGAGATGACGGCGCCCGTCGTTGCGGCCACGGTGTTGATCGTGGCCTGCTCGGCAGACACGGTCACATCCGTCGAAACCGACCCGACTTCGAGTGCCGGGGAGATGGTCCGGATCTCGCCTACTTGAAGCGTGAGATCCTTCTGTTCCCAGACCTTGAAGCCTGCCGCCTCAATGCGCACCGAATATGTGGATGCCGAAATGCTGTCGATGCGGAAGAATCCCGATTGGCTGCTGTTGATGGTGCGCGCCACACCGAGATTGAGATCCGTCAGGGTCACCTTGGCGTTGGCTATGGCAGCTCCCGACTGATCCTGGACAGTGCCTTCAATTCCGCTGGAGAATTGAGCGACAGCCGACAGGCTGCCCATGCCGGCAAGCAGCGTGAGCAGAATCAAGATGCGTGTTGAGAATCTCATGGTGGTCTCCTTTAAGTGGCCGTGCATTGCTGCTGTACTGCTTGATCTGAAAACTGCAAAGATGCGGTCGGTTTGGTCTGTGCGCGGCGACGGGCGTTGTTCGTCCATCCACGCCCAGTGGCGAACTATGCGGCGCCTCACTGTCCCACGACCTTGACGATGGATTCGTCCGGCGCCGCCCACGGAGCGGCGCCGTCATGTGTTAACTGGCGCCTTGCGTCGTCCCAATGAAACCGGGTGATCGCTCCTGCGCCCTTTTCGTAGGCGTAGGTATTGCCGTCGTCGTTGAAAAGGGTGAAGCTTCCGTCGCTACCGGGATAGACAGCGAGCGTGGTGATGGTTTGGGGCTGGTCGGTGCTCTCGATCGTGCTCCCGAGGGGAATCATGGAGCCGGCGCGCACAAACAGTGGAATGGTGTCGATCGGCGCATCGGCGCGAACGGTCTGGCCGCCATGGATGCGCTCGTTGGTCCAGTAGTTGAACCAGTCCGCTCCCGCGGGCAGATACACATCGCGGCTGGTGGCTCCCTGTTCCGTTACCGGAGCTACCAGAAACGCCGGACCGAACATGTACTCATCGCCCATGTTGGCTACCTTCGGGTCAGCGGGAAAATCCATGTAGAGCGCGCGCATGTAGGGGGCGCCGGTCAGGTAACTCGCGTAGCCAAGCGAGTACACATAGGGCAGCAACTGATAGCGAAGCCGCAGATATTTCGAGAGGATCGGTTCCGCCTGCTTGCCGTAAGACCAGGGCTCGTTGAAGGTGCGCGTCCCATGGGTGCGGAAGATGGGCTCGAAGACCGCATATTCAAACCAGCGCACGTACAGCTCGGGATAGTCATCATAGCCGCCGACTTCATCGCGCGCGTCGGAGGGGTCAAGCAGCGGTGGATGTTCGGGATGGTGCACGGCCGGAAGATTGAGAAATCCGCCCGTGTCGCTGCACCAGTACGGCATGCCGGAGGCGGTGAAGTTTAGGCCGGCGGGAATCTGGCGCCGGAATGTGTCCCACGTCGAAAAAATGTCGGACGACCAGAAGATCGTGCCGTTCCGCTGTGCGCCGAGGTACGAAGCCCTGGCCAGAATCATGGCGCGCCGGTCAAGGTCGCGGCGGAAGCCATCGTACACCGAGGCGGTGTGAAAGAGCGGATACACGTTGAAGTACCGTGTGCCCGGCCCCACCTTGAAGTAGCTGCCATTGGGGGGCAGGTCGGGCTCTGTTTCGTCCAGCCAGATTGAATCAAAGCCCTTTTTGATGAAATGGTCGCGTATCACGTCCCAATACCAGCGCGCCGCCGCGGGGTTGGTGGTGTCGATGTCCGATCCGACGTTGTCCGGGGGCTTGCTGTTGGTCGGCGTACCGTCCGCGCGATGCTCCAGCCAGCCGTTTTTGACCATCATGTCGTAGTAGCGCGAGCCCTGGATAAAGCGCGGCCAGATGCTGATCAGCGAATGGAACCCCATGTCATGCAACTGGCGATTCATCGCCTCGGGATCGGGCCATTTGGCCGGGTCCATGTCCATCTGCCCCATCTTGGTGTAGTAGAGAAAGTCCACGACGATGGTGTCGGCGGGCAGGTGGCGTTCGCGATACCCCTTGGCCACAGCCATGATTTCTTCCTGCGAATCGTAGCGCTGCTTGCTCTGGGTGAATCCATAGGCGGCCTTGGGCAGCATCGGAGTGGCTCCGGTCAGAAGCCGGTAGCCACCGTAGATCTCGTCCGTGGTTTTGCCGCTGATCACGAAAAACGAGACGCGGTCGCCGACCTCCGAGGTCCACTTGGTGTGCTCGTTGAAACCCGGCTCGATGGTCGTCCGGGAGGGGTTATCCCACACCAGCGCCATATCCGCGGCTGGAAATGAGGAATGGCACGCAAACGCTTTCTCCTCCGGGCGCGTTGTAGTCGTGCCAGCAGTGAATGGCGTGTCCGCGGAGGTCGAGGAAGCCTTCCTGATTCTGTCCCAGGCCGTAATAATGCTCGTCGGCCGGGGATGCAAATACCGCGCTCACGCGATAAAACGGCTCATCCGACGGTCGCTTGTCGTTCAGGATCCAGGTGTCGCCCTGGCTGTCGTTCGGCCGGGACATCGACCAGCCCAGCATGTCGACCAGCGTCTTTCCCTGGGGCGTGGTCACTGTGACATGCGCCCGGGGGGATGACAGGAAGTTGAAATACTTGTCGAGCTGCAGATCGTCCCTGGTGGGATGGAGGGGGTGGCTGGCTTCGACCGTCAGCACCATATCGGCAGAGGTAAAGACGTTGCCTCGCTGGTCCTGCTGATGCTCCCACCCGGTGGCGGACGGCTGGCCCAAAAAACCGTATCCCGGCGGCGCCGAAGCCTTCTCCGGAATTGCGCTCAAGGTGACGCGGATCACGTTGGGAGCGTAGGGCTCGATCGAGATTGTCGTCCCATCCTGCGTCCACACGTGGGCGACCTTCTGGGCCAATCCGGACGGAACCGCGAGCATCGCGCAGGCGAGCCACCCCGCGATCGCCCTTGTTCGAGTGCGACTTTCTACCCCGGTTCCGATCATTCCTCTGTCTCTCCTGGCAGTTGGTACTCCCAACCCCGGGCCACTTGGGCCGCTGTTTTGGATAGTCTTTTAGATCGAGGGAAAGCTAGACCTCGCGGAGGAGACGGACAAGTAAGAAACGGTGTTTTACAGTAAGGCTGACCGAAGTTGCCAGTAAATCGATAATTTAGGGGTCTGTTCTCTACGGTTAAGCTGGAAATTCTTACCGTAAGGCAGAGGCGGCCGCCCGGGCCGGAGAGATGACCGGGGTTCAATACCCCAAGGAGAGCTATCGCCAGGCGTCGAACTTCTTACCGTTCGGCCCCATAGGCCGCGTTTGGGTGGGTCTCTTTCCCGTCCTTGACAATCTTTCCTCGGGTTGGTTCTACTTGCGTTTCAGCGGCGATGGATCTCTTGGCGGCGTGGAGGGGCAGAAATCATCTGCGCGGCTGGGTTGAGCATCGCTCGCGGTTGGTTGAACAGGCCTGACGTGGGCTGCGCCAGAAAACGATTTCAGAGCCTGCCAGGCCGAGGCCGCTGGCGCGAAAGACAGCGCTGCGGTGGGGCGGCGTGAGGGAATGAACCAATTGAGCCGGGAGTGGCTATCGCTCCGCGGAACAGGCCGCAAGGATCGGGATTGGCGGCGAGGGTCGAATGAAATCAGTAATGGAATCACCGCATGAGCAGGAAATCTCTCCGCCCCTGGTGCCCAAAGACGAGGCCAGGGAGGAGGCGGTTCTGCGGGAGCTAGACCGGGTCCTCTCCAGCCGTTTCTTCCGCAGCGCGGTGCGCAGCAGGCAGTTTCTGGACTACGTAGTGCGGCAAAGACTGGCCGGCCAGCCGGAGCAACTGAAAGAGAGAACCATCGGCACTGAGGTCTTTCACCGGCCCGCCGGCTATGCCACCGGGGATGATCCGGTGGTGAGGGTGCAGGCGGGCGAGGTCCGCCGGCGGCTGGAGCAGTACTATCAGGCTACCGGCAACGATGCACCGGTACGAATTCAGCTTCCGGTGGGATCGTATTGCCCGGTATTTCACTGGGGTCCGGCGCCCGTTCCTGTCGAAGTTCCGGTGTCGACGTCCGCGAAGACGGATGCCCAGCCTTTGGTGCGGAACCGGCGATGGCTTTTCTTCCTTTTGCTCACCCTTGGCCTTGTGCTCGTCACCGCGGGAGCCATCGCTGCGCTTAGATATCATCGGCCGGCGGCAAAGTCGTTCCTCGATCAGTTTTGGGGTCCGGTCTTTGCCACGCGGCAGCCGGTTCTGATCTGCCTCGCCAAGCCGGTCGCGTATCGACCCGTGGAATCCATCTACCGCCGCTATTCCAAGACTCACCCCGGCACGTTCCAGACGGAAGCGGAACGCACCAACACGCCACTTCCGCTCGATCCGAGCGAAAAACTGACGTGGGGCGACCTCTTCATGTATGCCGATTACGGGGTTGCGGCCGGCGATGTGCAAGCTGCCGTTGCCATGGCGGTGCTTCTGGGCAGGATCGACAAGCCGATGCAGTTGCGGATCGGCAGCAACTATACGTACGAGGATCTGCGCAATTCACCCGCCGTGGTGATTGGCGGATTCAACAACAAATGGACGATGCAGCTGACCTCGAACCTGCATTATGCGTTTCTCGAAGATCACGAGAAGTACAGTATTCGTGAGCAAGGCCCAAACGGAAAGGTCTGGCGCACCCAACTCAATGACGACGGCGATACCATAGAGGATTTTGGGATCGTCAGCCGGTTGGTCAATTCGGGAACCGGTCAGTTCACCGTCGCGGTCGCGGGCGTTGGTCCCATGGGGACGCAGGCGGCGGGAGAGTTCGTTTCCAACGCCAAGTATCTCGAAGAGGGGCTTCGCCAGGCCCCGGCCAATTGGGAGAAGGGCAACCTGGAGATCGTGGTGAGTACGAAGGTTACGGATTCGGTCTCCGGACCGCCCCAGGTCGTGGCCGCGTACTACTGGTAGCGTTCCGGATCGTCACGGACAGTTGACGCCGTGGAACACTACCCACGGTGCATCAACTGTTCTTCGAACATCTTGCAGGTCCTGCGGATGCCTTCCTCCAGTTCAACCGTGGGGCGCCATCCGAGTCCATGCAGGAGGCTTACATCCATCAGCTTTCTGGGCGTGCCGTCGGGCTTGGTCGCATCGAAGACCAGCCTTCCCTCGAAGCCTACAATGCGCGCGACCGTCTCTGCGAGCTCGCGAATCGTGACATCTTCGCCAGTCCCGATATTGATCAACGGCGGTGAATCTTCACGGAGTAAAGTCGCGAATCGCTTCTCATCCAGATTCATGAGAAACACGCACGCTTCGGCGAGGTCATCGGAGTGGAGCAGTTCCCGCCTTGGCGTCCCGGTGCCCCAGACCACCACCTCACCCGCGCCCGAAGCCTTGGCCTCCACGGTCTTGCGAATGAGCGCGGGCAGCACATGCGAGTTCTCCAGATCGAAGTTATCCCCTGGCCCGTAGAGGTTGGTCGGCATGGCTGCCAGATATTGGGTTCCATATTGCCGGTTGTAGCTCCAGCACATCTCGATGCCCGCGATTTTGGCCAGGGCGTATGGCCTGTTGGTCGGCTCCAGAGGCCCGGATAGCAAACAGCTCTCAGGCATGGGTTGCGGGGCCATCTTGGGATAGATACAGGAAGAGCCGAGGAAGAGCAGCCGCCTCACATCCATACGGCGGCTGGCCTCGATTACATTGGTTTGGATCACCAGGTTGTCGCGAATGAAATCGGCGGGATAGGTATTGTTCGCCTGGATTCCGCCAACCCTGGCGGCCGCGAGAAAGACGAACTCGGGCTCTACGTCGGCAAAGAACGCGCTCACCGCATCGCAGTTCAGAAGATCCAACTCCGCGTGGGTCCTGGTGAGAATGCTATGAAACCCGTCCCGGCGCAGCTTGCGCTCAATCGCAGACCCTACCAGACCCCGATGCCCGGCGACATAGATGCGGGAGTTCTTGTGCATGAAGCCTTCCGGTTTGGTCATCTCCTCACTCATCGAAGTCACCGGCCTACGTCTCGCGCACGGTATAGGCATCGAAACCGTGTTCCCGCACCAGCGCATCTCTCTGCGCGGCCTTGAGGTCGGAGGCTACCATCTCCTGCACCAGGGCCTCGAAGCTGGTGCGCGGCGCCCATCCCAGTTCGCGCGCAGCCTTCGACGGGTCCCCCAGCAATGTCTCCACTTCCGTGGGCCGGAAGTATCGCGGGTCGACAGCTACGACCACATTGCCGTCCCTGTCGGTCGCCTTTTCCTCCACGCCCGCGCCGCTCCACCGCAAGTCGAGGTCCAGCAAAGTCGCACATCGCTGCACAAACTCCCGCACGCTGTACTGCTGCCCGGTCGCGATCACAAAATCCTGCGGCTTCTCCTGCTGCAGCATCATCCACTGCATCTCGATGTAGTCGCGTGCGTGACCCCAGTCGCGCTTGGCGTCGAGATTGCCCAGGAACAGCTCGGTCTGCAGCCCAACCTTGATTCGAGCCAGGCCGCGGGTGATCTTGCGGGTCACAAACGTCTCGCCCCGCAACGGGCTCTCATGGTTGAACAGGATGCCGTTGCAGGCATACATTCCGTAGGCCTCGCGGTAGTTGACCACGATCCAGTAGCCGTACAACTTCGCTACCGCATAGGGCGAGCGCGGATAGAACGGCGTGGTCTCCTTCTGCGGAATCTCCCGCACCAGGCCATACAGCTCGGATGTCGACGCCTGGTAGAACCGCGTCTTCTTCTCCATCCCCAGGATGCGGATGGCCTCCAGCAGACGAAGCACGCCCAGGGCATCGGAGTTGGCGGTATATTCCGGCTCCTCGAAGGACACCTGGACATGCGACTGCGCCGCCAGGTTGTAGATCTCGTCCGGCTGCACCTTCTGCACAATGTGGATCAACGACGACGAGTCGGTCATATCTCCGTAATGCAGGATGAAGTGCGGCGACGGGTTATGCGGATCCTCATAGATGTGATCGATGCGCGCCGTATTGAACAACGAGCTGCGCCGCTTGATGCCATGAACCTCGTACCCCTTGGCCAGCAAAAACTCGGCAAGATACGCTCCGTCCTGCCCGGTTACGCCGGTGATCAATGCCTTCTTCAAACTATGTCTCCTCAGTGCTGCGGTAAGCCACATCCTGCTCTGTGGTCGCTAAGACATTCCAGCAATAAAGTCTATTCAGCTATTTTACTGACTGCCTGCATCTCCTGCCTCCGTCTGGCACGGGGAAGCAGATCCAATTCAAATCTCTCCAGAACCTGTTTCTTTCCCAGATACTCAACCGCGTAGGCTCGGGCGGCTGCACCCAGGTTTGCACGCAGGGAACTATCCTGGACCAGCTTGGCCACCGCTGCGCGCAGGGCTTCGGCTTTCTCAGTGGGAACCACAATTCCCCGCCCCTCCACCACGGCCGCCACCTGCGTCCCGGCGTCCGCGGTCGCGATCACCGGGCGGCCGCTGGATAACATGCCTGTAAGCCGCGAAGGCATCACCAGATCCGCCGCTCCGGTGCATTGCGGCAGCAGGTGGATGTCGGCGGCATTGAGCAACTCATTGAGGCGGCCATACGGCTGAAGAGGAAGCAGAGTCACATTGGCCATCCCCGCCACCATCTCTTCCAGCCGGGGCCGAAAGGCGCCATCCCCGCAGAAAAGAAAATGCACCCGCGCATCGGTTGCGAAGGTCTCTGCCAGCCAGGGCAACAGTTCCAAACCCTGCTTTGCTCCCATGTTTCCCGAGTACAACAGGACTACCTTGCCATCGAGCCCCAGTTCCCCGCGAAAACTGTTCTCCCCTTCGAGGGGGCGGATCTCTTCCACATCCACCCAGTTCGGAAACAACACCACCTTGTCCGCCGGAACGCCCTTGGCGCAGGTTCGTTCCACCATCTTCCCCGAGATGCTTGAGACCCTGTCGAATGCCGTAGTAAAGAATCGCTCCAGCCACAGGGCTGCGTCATGCACGAGGCCCTTGACCGGCAGCAACCCCAGGTCGAACGCCGCATCGACCTCAAAGTCCTGCACATGCAGCCAACTGGTCGCACCCGTTGTACGCGCCACAAGCAGGGCCAGCGGAGCGCCGAAGAAGGTCGGCTCCACCGTAAACACCACATCGGGGTTCCAGAAGATCTCGCGCAGCATGACCGGAATGCTGCCCAGCATGAACGAGAAAAGGTGCACGACCCGCTTCAGACCCGACGGTTTCGCGGGAACATAGAGCGGCGTCCGGAAGACGACCAGTGGACCCGGCCCGCGTTCTGTACGGTACATCTTTCCGCGATAGTCCTCGCGGACCTTCCAGGCCGGATAGTAGGGTGGCGCGGTTACCACATGTACCTCGTGGCCACGCGCCGCCAGCCAGACCGCCATCTCCCCTGTATATTTCCCAATGCCGGTCAGTTCCGGCGAATAATTTAGCCCGTAGATCAATACGCGCAAATAAGACCCCCGCACAAAATAGCCCCGCTATCTCCATGATAACCGGTAGTCAAGATCGCAGAAGCCAGGGGGCAGGAAACGGAAGGCGGGGCTGGAAAGCGGGGAGATGCAGGCTCGCTGAAATGCAAAAGCCAGCCCCGCCACACAGGCGAGGCCGGCTTTTGCAATCACCGCAGAAACTGCGCACGCCGAAAATCCGGCGCCCAGGACAGGCCGGTCATTCTTCGTGCCCGAACAGACCCGACATGACATGCACGTCTTTGTCACACGCGTGATTCAAGCAAGGAAGACCCAATCCCGCCTCAATCGACTTCAAGAGCGAGTAGCTGTTGTAGTAAGCTCCGCTCTGCGTTCCATGGTGCGACTCGAAGTTGGTTTCGACGGTGAGCACGACCCGGTTCTGATTCTGTGATGGGAACAGGCCGGTCAATTGGGTGGTGCTTCCGCTGTAATCATTCTCGTCCCAGACAATCACGATCGCGGCGCGTCCGGAGTGCCAGGTGGGAGAGGCATGGATCGCCTTGACCAGAGTCTCGATCGTGGTATCGCCCTGCTGGATCAGCCCCGGGTTGAGTCCTACCTGCGTTCCATAGGTGTAGCCGGTGTTGTTGATCCCGTAATCAAACGCGCAGAAGGCATCGGCATTTGACCGGCCGTGCTGGTCATCGCACTGGTTGGGCACGATGAAAGCGAAGTTGGGGACACTGCCCTTGGCCAGATCTTCGTAAAGGCCGCGCGCGCCAGTGAAACCGACCACGTTGGCCAGGCTGTTGTTTTCGTTGTAGCCGTCCTGCACGCTGCGGAAATAGGCGAAGGGGTTATGCTTCACCGCATACAGTTGCACAACGCTGGAGGAAGTGAGCGGCGCGAGCGCGGTGAAATCCGAGAGGTTTGTCGCTGTTCCGTTGCTGTAATTCACGCCGTACACGGAGCCCAGAGACAGGCTTTCCTGGTAGGACTTCCAGGTTTCCCCCGCGGCAACAAGCTGGTCGGCGATGGTCTTGCCGACTGTGGGAGCTGCCGGCACGCTCTTGACGCCATCAAGGTCGGCCAGCGCAACGAATGGGCCTCCCACCTCGTTCCATGTATCGATCGCCGGAGTTTCTGCATCGGTTCCAGTGCCTGCAATAGGGCAAATGTTTCCAGTGTCGACTGGAACCGGCGCATTGCCGCCGCCGTTATCGGCATTGACGATGCCGGATTCGATATTGGGCGAGCACGATGTGCTGCCCCACGCCGGAGAATTGTCGCTGCGCACTCCGAAATTCGATCCCCCGACAATCTCCAAATAGTTGGTGAGGCTGGGGTGCCCTACGGCGAAGTAGTTGGTGGCAAGATTTACCTGTTTGTTCGCGATCAGGCTGTTCAGGTAGGGTTCGTTGGGGTTGTTGAACACCTGTTGGTAGCCATGGTTTTCCATCATGACCACGAACACATGGTCGAGGCGCGGAATTCCGCTTGGAACGCGGTCTTCCTGGGCCAGTACGAAGCTGCCTGACAACGCGAGCGTACCGAAAACGAGCGCAGATTTCTTGAGATTCATAGTGATTTGACCTCTCCGGATGGTCAGATTTCTGGTTGCCTG
Organism: uncultured Acidobacteriaceae bacterium; assembly: GCA_963737665.1. Classification (GTDB taxonomy): domain Bacteria; phylum Acidobacteriota; class Terriglobia; order Terriglobales; family Acidobacteriaceae; genus Telmatobacter. The sequence continues at coordinate 644,882 of CAVTTW010000002.1, read as the reverse complement.
CATGTGATCGCCGGGCGAGCATATCTGCGCCCGGCGTGCGATGAATGATCCTTATTTTTCTGGGGCGTTTCGAAACAGAATCCAAAGATCACTGGGGGTTTCAAGGATTCTGCACCCGGGACAAACTATAAGTTCCAAAGATCAGCGGACAGGTTACGGCAATGTTACGGCGTGGTTAATTCCCGACGCCCGTTTTCTGCAGCGCACAAACCTCCGCACCGTAAACACCTGCCACCACACGTTTTGAGAGTTTGCTTTTCGAATCCGAGCTCGCTGGCCGCTCAAGGCGGCCCTGCATCGCCCTGGCGCCGATCCGCCGGTTCATTTCCCTTCGCGCAGACGCTTGTTTTCCTCTTCCAGCGCCTTGAGCCGGCTGCGCATCGGTTCCAGGATCTGCCCCAGCTCTCGCTCCGTATAACGCGGGGTAATATGCTGCGGGCAATTCCAGTCGAATGCCTCCACATGGATCACGACCGCCCGTTCGGTCGGCGTCTTCTCCGCTGGCACGGTCAGTTGCGCCTTCAGGCTTTTGGCCTGCGTGTCGTTTTCATGAACTTTGGCTCTGCCCAGAATCTTCAATCGGCTCTGACGCGCGTAATCCATCAGAAACAATGCCACGCGATCGTCGTGCTGGAGGTTTCCCATGCTGATGTATTGCTTGTTGCCCCGCAGGTCTGCAAATCCGATGGTTCGATCATCCATTACCCTGAGGAATCCCGATTCGCCCCCGCGGTACTGGATATACGGCCACCCGGTCTCCATCACGGTGGCCATATAGAAGCCGTCCCGCTCGCGGATAAACGCCCGCTCCATCTCTCCCAACCGGTCCCCCGGCTCCGAAGACTGCTCCACTCGCCGGTACGCATCACGGCTGCCGTGCTGTTGCTGCAGCTCTTTCACCAGCGGCGTAAATGCCAGTTCCGCGAATCGTCTCCCCATACTTACCCCCGTGCATCGCAAGCTCTCATAGGATGTATCCATCGGCAGCTTCGTTTCAGGGACGCCCCGTCATTCGAAGCGGGCAGAGGGTATCGGGGCAGAACTGTTCATGGGCATTATCGTCCGGTCTTCGCCTCTTATTCGCTCTTCAGGTATAATTCTTAAATGGACTTTCAGCTGGTCACCCCCTACAAGCCTCGCGGCGATCAGCCCCGCGCCATTGAAGAACTTGTCTCCGGTCTGGGTGCGGGCGAAAAGCATCAGGTCCTGCTCGGGGTGACCGGCTCCGGCAAGACGTTTACCATGGCCAAGATTATCGAGCTGTCCAACCGGCCGGCGCTGATCCTGGCGCATAACAAGACGCTGGCCGCGCAGCTCTATCATGAGTTCAAGCAGTTCTTTCCGGGCAACGCGGTCGAGTACTTCGTCAGCTACTACGACTACTACCAGCCCGAGGCGTACATCCCTGCCGGCGACCTCTATATCGAGAAGGAAGCCACCATCAACGAGGAGTTGGACAAGCTGCGCCTGTCGGCCACGCGCTCTTTGTTCGAGCGCCGCGACTCCATCATCGTCAGCTCCGTAAGCTGCATCTACGGCCTCGGCTCGCCGGAGGCCTATTACGGCATGCTGCTGCTGCTGGAGAAGGGCCAGCGCATTGCACGCAAAGACATTCTCCGCCGCCTGGTGGAGATTCTGTACGAGCGCAACGACTCGGATTTCCGCCGCGGCACGTTTCGCGTGCGCGGAGACGTGATTGAGGTCTTCCCCACCTACGACGAAAATGCGTACCGCATCGAACTGTTCGGCGATGAGATCGAATCTCTGGCCCAGATCGATCCGCTGTTTGGCACCGTCAAGCAGAAGTATTCGCGCCTGCCGATCTATCCCAAGAGCCACTACGTGGTGCAGCCAGAGCGCAAGGCCCAGGCCATTGAATCGATTTTGTCCGAGCTCACCGAGTGGGTCGCGGTGCTGGAGTCCCAGGGCCGCATGGTCGAGGCGCAGCGTGTCAATCAGCGCACCCGCTTCGATCTGGAGATGATCAAGTCGATGGGATACTGCCACGGCATCGAGAATTACTCGCGGCACTTCTCCGGCCGCCTGCCCGGCGAAGCTCCGCCCACCCTGCTCGACTACTTCCCGCGCGACTACCTCGTCTTCGTCGACGAAAGCCACGCGACCATTCCCCAGGTGCACGGCATGTGGCATGGAGATCGCAGCCGCAAGCAGAATCTGGTTGACTACGGATTTCGTCTGCCCTCGGCCACCGACAATCGGCCCTTGAAATTTGAGGAATTCGAGAATCGCGTGCATCAGGTGGTGTACGTTTCGGCCACTCCGGGGCCCTACGAACTCACCCGCTCTGCGGGAGTGGTGGTGGAACAGGTCATCCGTCCCACCGGCCTCATCGACCCCGAGGTTGAGATCCGTCCGGTCAAAGGCCAGATCGACGACCTGCTGGCCGAGATCCGCGATCGCGCCAAGCGCAACGAGCGCGTGCTGGTCACTACCCTGACCAAGCGCATGTCGGAGGACCTTGCCGGCTATTACACCGAGGTTGGCGTGCGTTGCCGGTACATGCACTCCGAGATCGAGACGCTGGAGCGGGTCAAGCTGCTGGCTGGTCTGCGCAAGGGCGAGTACGACGTGCTTATCGGCATCAACCTTTTGCGCGAAGGCCTCGATCTGCCGGAAGTTTCCCTGGTCGCCATCCTCGACGCCGACAAGGAAGGCTTCCTGCGCTCGTCCGGGTCTTTGATTCAGACCATGGGCCGCGCCGCCCGTCACGTGGAAGGCCGCGCCATCCTGTACGCCGACAAGATGACCGACTCCATGCGCCGCGCCCTTGACGAAACCAGCCGCCGGCGCACCATCCAGCGCGCCTACAACGAAGAACACGGCATCACGCCGCAATCCGTCGTCAGCGCCATCGACATGGGCCTGGCGCAGATCCTCAAAGCCGAATATGGCGACGTGATGGTCGAGGAAGCCGCGGGAATGCCCGATTTCGCCTCTCAGGCCGAAGTCAACGATTACATCGCCAAGCTGGAAAACGATATGCGCGAAGCGGCTAAGAAGTTCGAATTCGAGAAGGCCGCGCGGCTTCGCGACTCGATCAAGGAACTCCGGACGAAAGAGTTTCTTTTTGGCTAAAAGCTTTTTCCAGGCCCGGGAAACGATTTCATCTGCCGATCAGGCAACCTTCAGAGCGGTACGTCCCATCGAATGTCGGGAGTGAGTGTAAGTGTGTCTCTCCATCCCTCATAATTGGACTTCTGGGGCTCATGACAACAGTTCTCCTGGTCGACGACGACCCGCTACAGGCCCATGTACGCCGATCCGTGCTGGAACGTCACTTCTCTGACGTCGAACGCGCGGCTGACGCGGCGGAGGCCTTCATTCTGGTGGAGGAACCTCTGTTCGCGGAGAGACTGGGACTGGTCGTGGTGAGCTTGAAGCGGCCGGGTCTGGGTGGTCCGGCCTTTGTCGCCGAGCTGACACAGCGAATCTCGTCCATCCCAATCATGGTTCTCGGGCGAGGAGATGAGACCGACTCTCTTTATGGTGGGGAAAACGTTCGCTTCCTCCCCTGCGCCGCCGGTTCCCGGGAAATGCTGGCCGTCGGTCGCCAGATGATGGAACAATACAGCCCTCGACCCGCCTGAGCGACTCCAGCCGAACGATGCGCGCGCTGTGAGAGATGCGCTCCTCCACCATTGGAGTGAGCCAAATCACATGCGCGGAGCCTAAGATGATTGACAATTAGCTTGCTGGCACGCCTCCAAGTGTCCGCCAGCCCGCATGCGACAATCAACGTGGAGCTCTGAATGGCAACTCTTGGAAGTTTTGCTCTCCTCATCGCCCTGGCGCTTGCTGCCTATAATCTCCTGGCAGGAGCGCTCTCCTTGCGCCTGCTGGCGACAGGTCAGGCCGCTCGGGTATCGCCCGAGAGGCTCGCTGACACTGCGCGCCGGGCAGGGATTGCAGGGTTTGTGGCCATATCTGCGGCTGCTTTTGCTCTGATCTGGTCGGTCTTTACCAACGATTTTTCTATTACTTACATTCTCGAACACTCCAATCGTGCCCTCCCCGGCCCCTATAAATTCTCGGCGCTCTGGAGCGGACAGGAAGGCTCCCTGCTGCTCTGGGCGTGGCTGCTCGGCTGCTACGGATTTGTCCTGCGGCTTACCCATAAGCTCGACGTAAAGCTGTACGCCTACGCGGGCACGATCCTCGCTGCGATCCAGGTCTTCTTCCTTTCGATCCTCAACTTCGCCGCGCCCCCGTTTGCGCTCATGAAAGGCGCCATCCCGGACGACGGCAACGGCCTCAACCCCCTGCTGCAGTATCCCGAGATGGTCATCCACCCCCCCATGCTGTATCTGGGCTATGTAGGGTTCTCGGTTCCCTTCTGCTTCGCGCTGGGGGCGCTGATGATGCGCTATCCCGGGGAGAAATGGATCAAGATCACCCGGGTCTGGACCATGGTTACCTGGTTATTCCTAACCTGCGGCATCTTCCTGGGCATGCACTGGGCCTACGCGGTGCTCGGCTGGGGCGGCTACTGGGGCTGGGATCCGGTCGAAAACGCCAGCTTCATGCCCTGGCTTACCGGCACCGCCTTCCTCCATTCCGTCATGATGCAGGAGAAGAAAGGCATGATGAAGAGCTGGAACGTCTGGCTGATCTTCGCCACCTTCCTGCTCACCATGCTGGGCACGCTGCTTACCCGCGCCGGCCTGGTCAGCTCCGTTCATGCGTTTGCTCAATCGTCGATCGGCAACTGGTTCGTGATCTTCATGCTGATCGTGCTGGCCGTCTGCATCTTCACCTACGTTCTGCAGCGCAGCCATCTCAAGGGCGATCACCATCTCGAATCGCTGGTAAGCCGCGAGTCGAGCTTCCTGTTCAACAACCTGGTGCTGCTCACCGCCTGCTTCGTCATCCTGTGGGGAACCCTGTTCCCGGTCCTGAGTGAATACGTGGTCGGCAACAAGGTCACGGTGGGCGCTCCCTGGTACAACCGGGTGGCGATCCCGGTTGGCTTGTTCCTGCTGTTTCTCACCGGCGTCGGGCCGCTGCTGCCCTGGCGCGCCACTTCCCTGCGCGCCATCCGCCGCAACTTCATCCTGCCCACCATCGCGCTCTGGGCTACCGTCATTGTGTGTCTCGCCGTGGGAGTCAACCCGCTCAAGGACAATACCTTTGATGCGGGGAATTTCTATGCCCTGGTCGCCTTTGGATTGTCCGCCGCGGTGACCACCGCGATCCTCTCGGAGTTCCTGCGCGGCGCCGGGGTGATCTCCCGCCAGACGGGCAAAAATCTGTTCGAGTCCACCTGGCTCCTTACCCGCCGCAACACCCGCCGGTATGGTGGCTACATCATCCATCTGGGCGTGGTCATTGTGGTCATCGGGCTGTCCGGTTCCGCCTTCAACACCAACAAGGAGAGCGAGCTCGCCCTCCACGACAAGATGACCGTCGGGCCCTACACGCTCGAATGCGTAGGCTTCACCCAGGACTCGAACGCCAACTACAACTCGGAATGGGCGATGCTCGACGTCTACAAAGGCGGGAAGAAGCAGTTCCAGATGAGCCCTGAAAAGCGCGTTTATCTGGCCAGCCAGCAGCCCCAGACCATGGTCGCCATTCACTCCATTCCGGAATGGGATCTTTACGTGGTGTACGAGGGCTCCAACCCCTCCACGGGACAGCCGATCATCAAGGCCTTCCTCAATCCGCTGGTGAGCTGGATCTGGGCCGGTGTCGCGCTCATCGTCTTCGGCACCTTCGTCGCACTCGTCCCCAGCCTTACCCCGTCCACGGCCTCGCTGCGGGTTCCAGTGGCTCGCGCGATACCCGCGGAGCCGGCATTCAAAGGGGGCGACTGATGGCAAGTCAACAGTTCTGTCATCCTGAGCGAGCGCAGCGAGTGGGCGCATCCGGGTTGCCGGCTTATCAAAGATTGAGCCAGGCAAGGCACCGCCGCACCACGGTATGGCTCAAGGCCGCGCAGGGCCTCTTCCTTGCCGTCGCCGTGTGCTTCTCGCTTGGAGCCACCGATGCGAGTTCCCGCTACAACGACCTGAGCCATCGCATGATGTGCACCTGCAGTTGCGCGCAGCTGCTGGGCGAATGTAACCACGTGGGCTGTCCTTCCTCCGGGCCCATGCTCAACGAGCTCAGCGCCGCTATCTCCGGCGGGGCCACCGACAAGCAGATACTGAACTCCTTTGCCGCCAAGTACGGCGCTACGGTTCTGGCCGCTCCGACAACCGAGGGCTTCAACCTGGTCGCCTGGATCGCTCCGTTTGCTGTCTTTGCCGCGGCCCTGCTGGGCACGATCCTGCTGGTCCGTCACTGGTCGGTGGGGAGGACACCCTTCACGGTGCAACCCGCCGGGGCCGAGATGGACGCACTGCGCGACAGAATCCGCCGCGAAACCGGCGAGGACGGAGGGTATTAAGCCATGACCGAGACCCAGGGCATGATTGCCGGATTGCTGATGGCCTTTGCGCTGTTCGTGTATACGTTCTGGCCGGAGAATGTCTTCGCCAGCCAGCGCCAGAAGACCCGCCTCGACTATCTTCTCGAGCGGAAGGAGCAGCTCTACGAAAACCTGCGCGACCTAAGTTTCGAGTACCGCGCCGGCAAGTATCCCGAAGAAGATTTTGTGGCCCAGCGCGCTCTTCTCGAGAATGAGACGGCACAACTGCTGGCGGAGATCGACTTCCTCGAGCAACACGCGTGAGAAGCACGGAGCCAGCAGTCCGCATCCGCCGCGCTTTTAAACTGTGCGGTTAGTTTTGCTTGTTGACATCGAACCAATCAAGAGTCAGGAATTCACCTAAATCATGAGATCGATCAAATCTACCCTGCTTACTGCCGTACTTTGCTCTTTGCTTCCGGCCGTCGTCGCCCACGCGGCCACAATCACCGGCACGGTCACGGACAAGACCACCAACAAGCCTGCGGGCGGCGACAAGGTAGAACTGGTCGACGTGCAGGCGGGGATGAGCGTCGCGGCCACCGCCACCACCGATGGAAGCGGCCACTACTCCCTGAACAAGCCGGGCGCCGGCCCTTACCTTGTCCGCGTCACTCACCAGGGCGGCAGCTACTTCATCGCCGCGCCGGACGGCAATACCCCCGGCGACATTCCAGTCTATGACGTGACAGCGGACGTAAACGGCGTGTCCATCGAAGCCGACGTGATCGAGATGGAAACCGACAATGGGGTGCTTCGGATCACGGAGCGCTATTTCGTCCACAACACCAGCAATCCCCCGCGCACGCAATACAATCCGGCTCGCGGGTTCGGAGTGGTTCTTCCGCCCGGCGCGGTGGTGGATGGAGTCGCCGCCCGCCGCCCGACGGGCCTGCCGACATCCACCACGCTCAAGCCCGGGGGTTCCAAAGACCATTTTCAGTTCGACTTCCCCATCCAGCCGGACGAAGGCGAAAAAGACACCCTTTTCCAGCTCAGCTACCACCTGCCCTACGACGGCAAAGCCGCTTTCAGGCCACAGGTCGAGATCCCGGCGGACAACGTAGCCGTTCTCCTGCCCAAGAGCATCAAGTTCGACGGATCGGGTTTTCAACCCATCCAGCAGGATCCGGGAATCCAGACCTTCCTGGCCAAGAATGTGACACCGGGCCCGGGGCTCGAATTCGCCATCTCCGGCAGTGGCTCCATGCCCCGCGAGCAGCAGGGCGCGCCGGGCCAGGCGCCGGCGGCTGACAGCGGTTCGCAGGATACCAGCAGTCCCGGCAATCGCCCCGGCGGCGGAATTGGCGAGCCGATCAACACCCCCGATCCACTGACCAAGTACAAGTGGTGGATTCTCGGCGGGCTGGGCCTGCTTTTGGCTGCGGCGGCAGGCTTTCTGCTGCGCAAGCCGATGGGAGTTCCGGCAGCAGCGCCGGCGGCCGGAACCGGCGCGGGCGCCAGCGCGGCAACGGTGGCCGCGAGACCGGTTCGGATCGCGGCCAGTGACTCTGTAGCGCCGCCTGTGTCACCGGCCGGAGTCCACTCCTACCTGCACACGCCGGCCCCGGTCGCGCACACCAATGACTCTCTCCTCAATGTACTGAAGGAAGAGCTGTTCTCGCTGGAAAGCGCGCGCTTCTCGGGAACCATCTCCCCCGAAGAATATGCCGAACAGAAAGCGGCTCTCGAAACCGTGCTCAAGCGGGCTCTCAGCAAGAAATGAGCAGGCACCTTTCCCTTTCCTGCGCTGCGCGACGGCACATGTGGGGAATGGATGCCGGCAGGCCCGTCGGCCCAAGAGACCCACGTCCCAGGGTGCCGCGATCGAGGTGCCGCCCGAGTTAGCGCAGTCCTGTGTGCAGGTAAGCCAGCAGGGCCGCCATCTGCTGGTCGCTAAAGCGGCCTGCGAAGGACGGCATCATTCCCTTCCCCGCCAGTACGACGCGCCGCACTTCCGCGTCGGTCGCGGGCGCACCGCTGGGCAGCGCCGATCTTCCGAACACCCGATGCAGATCCGGCGGAACCTTCTTCAACGCCAGGTCATTGTCCTCGTGGCAGTGCGCGCAGCGTACCTGGTAGAGATGCTTGCCTTCGGCCTGCTGGGGCGTAAGGCGGGCCGCGGAGCGACACCCCGTGAGCTCTGCTACGAGCAATGCCCACAGTCCGGCAAGCCTCGCAATACCCGTCAGTCCTCTGCTGTGCCTTCTGCGCAATGGAATCAGCTCACATCGTCCCACGTCACCGCCTGGAAGCCGGCTTTCGTAGTCGCTCGGCGTCCGATCGTTTTATCCGTGGGAGCAGCATCGCGGTTTTCGATTATCGGCGCCCGAAGCGTGGAGCACATCACGCGCCGAAAACATCCAGGTCTCTCCAGCCCAGGATCAGTTCTTCGAGCCGGGCGCCCCCGATCTCGATCGACTCCCGGGCGACAAGTTGGGCGCCCAGATGCTGGTAAAACAATGCGGCAGGGTTCTTCTCCAGAACCTTGACCACCATGCTTTTGAGACCCTCTGAGCGTAGCGCGTCGACCAGCGCGAGAACAAGCGCGCGCCCCAGTCCGCTTCCTTGATGCTCTCGCAACAGGTAGATGGCGTAGAGTTCGGCATCGTAGCTCTGCAACTCGCCGCGCAGCTTGCCCCCGCTCGCAAATCCAAGCACCACGGCCGCCTCTTCGACGATAAAGATGCGAAAGTTTCCGGTAGCAAAGGCGCTCCGCCAGCGCTCTGCCCTCTCGTCGCGATTCAGAGAAGCCAGAAACGCATCGGGAATAATTCCGGCATACGTGGTCTTCCAGCTTTCCACGTGCACATGCGCGATAGCCTCGGAGTCTTCCGCCACGGCTTCCCGGATGGTGTAACTCATGCGCAAATCTATCATGGGCCCGGTAAGAACAAGACGCTTTGTTTCCTGCATTGATATGCTCAATCCATGCTTCTGCCCACGCTCGCCCAGATCCACGAAGCGCAATCGGTACTCTATCGCCACATGCCGCCGACGCCGCAGTACAGTTGGCCGCTGCTCAACCAGCGGCTGGGAACGGAAGCGTGGGTGAAACATGAGAATCACACCCCGGTCGGCGCATTCAAGCTGCGCGGCGCCCTGGTCTACATCACCTGGCTCAAGCAGACGCAGCCCGATCTGCGCGGAGTGGTAGCCGCTACCCGCGGCAATCACGGCCAGGGTGTGGCCATGGCCGCGCGATTGATGGACCTGAAGGCCGTCATCGTCGTGCCTCAGGGCAACAGCAAAGAGAAGAATCGCGCCATGGTCGCGCAGGGCGCCGAACTGATCGAGCATGGGTACGACTTCCAGGAGTCACTGGAGTACGCGCACAAGCTTGCCGGCCAGCGCGGGTTTGCCATGGTCGATTCCTTCCATGAGCGGCTGGTGATGGGGACCGCGACCTATGCGCTGGAATTTTTCGTAGCGGCTCCGCGTCTCGATCGTGTCTATGTGCCGGTCGGCCTCGGCTCGTCGATCTGCGGAGTCTCCGCCGCACGCAACGCCCTGGGGTTGAACACGGAGATCATCGGCGTGGTGGCTTCCCGGTCACCCTCGTATGCGCTGAGCTTTGCGCAGCGTCAGATCATCGCAGCTCCCTCGGAGACATGGATCGCCGATGGCCTTGCCTGCCGCCAACCCAACGCGAAGGCGATGGACGCCATCTGGCACAACGTCGCCCGCATGGTCGCGGTATCGGACGAGGAGATCGCGGATGCCATGCGCGCCTACTATAGCGACACCCATAACCTGGCCGAAGGGGCAGCCGCGGCAGCGCTGGCCGCCGCTCTCAAGGAAAAAGATCTGAATGGGTCCTGCCGCATCGGCATGATCCTCACCGGCGCCAATGTAGATCGCGAAGTGTACGCCGATGTGCTGGCCGGTACGATGTGAATTCGGTACACGACCCAGGAAGAGGAATGACCGCAAACCCTGAAAATCTCAAACCGCTGGCGCATACAGCGCAAAACCGCTGCTTCGGCTGCGGCCTCGCCAATCCCATCGGACTGCATCTAGACTTCCTGCTGGCCGAGGACAGCTCCGTCGTCTGCCACGCAGAAGTGGCCGATACCTACGAAGGACCGCGCGGCTACGTGCATGGAGGAATCATCGCCACCCTTCTCGATGAAACCATGAGCAAGGCGGTTCGCTCGCATAACATCGTCGGCATGACGCGCCACATGGAAGTGGACTACAGGCGCCCGGTGCCATCTTGCGCGCCCATCCGCCTCGAAGGCCGAGTGGTGCGCAGCGAAGGCCGCAAGCACTGGGCCGAAGCCGCGATTGTCGATGCCGAGGGCACGACCCTGGCTCAAGGGAAAGGGCTGTTCATCGAGGTGCGGCCGCGTCACGAGCAGGTCACGCTTACAGGTGAACCCACCCCGCACGGATGAGCGCCAGCGAGCCTGTGGCCACGATGATCCACAAGATGACTCCCTGCATGAGTGGTCGCACGCCCACCTCCCGCAGAGTCTGCCTGGAAAGCCCGGTGCCGATCAGGTAGAGCGTCACCGTCAGCCCGATCACGCCGAGATGTTTGAGCATGGGATAGGCCGGCGCCCCAACGTGCATGTAAGTATTCGCGACCGCGGCCAGGCAGAACAGCACAATGAACCACGGCCACTGGATGCGAGCGCCGCTCTTTCTCACCATCGATGTACCGATCGACATGGGCACAATCCACAGAGCTCGTGCCAGCTTCACCGTGGTTCCGACCGCCAGCGCGACGGCGCCGAACTTCGCGGTCGCGCCCACCACGGAACTCGTATCGTGAATCGCCAGCGCCGCCCACAAGCCAAATTGAGTCTGGGTGAGATGCAGCAGCGAACCAATCGCCGGAAAGGCCAGCAGCGCAACCGAGTTCAACACAAACACGGTTCCCAGCGACACCGCCATCTCATCTTCGTTGGCATTGGTGATTGGTCCCACAGCTGCGATGGCGCTGCCACCGCAGATGGCCGTCCCGGCGGAGATCAGAAACGATACGCGCTGCCTGACCACCAGCATCTTGCCCAGCGCCCAGCCGAGAAACATGGCCACGCTGATGCTCAACGCCGTATACACAAAGCCGGTCCGGCCCACGCGCAAAACCTCCTGCAGGTCCATTCCGAAGCCCAGGCCCACAACCGAGGCCTGCAATAAAAACTTGGAGAGCTGCTTGCTTTCGACGTGATAGGGATGTACGAAGGTGAACCCGTACAGGAGGCCCAACGCCATGGCAATCGGCGGCGAAACGAACCCGCTGGCGGCCAGAATCATTCCCACGAAAAACAGTTTCTTCGACATAGGACAAGTGTGGCCAATGTCGATTCCCGCGTCCAAGCAGTAGTTCTCATGTCCTATTTGCGCGGCTTATGGGGTCGGCGCGCAATTGCCGCCGCGGTGTGCATGTTGGTCTGCGCGAGCAGAAAGCGGCGAAACTCCTGGGCCAGTCCCTGGGGCTCGGGTCCGGCCGGGTACGTGACCAGAAATTCGCGCTGCATGCGCAGCCCCTCCACCTCAACGATTCTGAAGCTGTTTCCCAGCCGCGCGTCTTTGGCCAGCGCCCACCGTGAAATAAACCCCACTCCCAATCCCGCGTCAACCGCAGACTTGATAGCTTCCGTTGAATCGAGCTCCATCACAATCTGCAGTGCTCCACGGCGGATGCCTTTTCGCTCCAGGGCCATCTCCACCACCTGCCGCGTCCCCGAGCCGCGCTCGCGCATCAGCAGCGGCGTGGTGGTGATCTCGGCGCTCGACACCGACGCCCGCTCAGCCCACTCATGCGCGGCAGGAACGATCAATACCAGTTCGTCGAGAAGAAACGCCTCGGTCTTCACATCGCGGCTATGGGCGGGACCCTCTATCAAGCCCAGCGCGATCCTCTGCCGCTCGACCGCTCCCACGATCTGCTCGGTGTTGCCGCTGATCAGCGTCGGAAGCACCCGCGGATGCTGCTTGCCAAACTCGCCCAGCAGGCGGGGCAGAACATACTGCGCGATCGTAGTGGAAGCTCCCAGGGCCAGGTGTCCTGCGTGGTCGCCGGTTACTGCTGCGATGGCGCGCTCCGCCTCATCGAGCAGTGCGTTCGCACGCTGCGTGTACTGCTGCAGCACCGAGCCCGCCTCGGTAAGACGGATGTGCCCTCCGCTGCGATCGAACAGTTGCACGCCAAGGTCTTCTTCCAGCGCCTTGATCTGCAGGCTGATCGCGGGCTGGGTCAAATACAACTCTTCCGCAGCCTTACGGAAGCTGAGGTGCTCTGCGACCGCGCGGAATACTTTCAACCGAAAATTCTCGAGACTCGCCATGGAATGCCGTGGCCTTCCTTTCGAGTCAACTATTGCAATGTCCCGAGCCAGGTGATGATCGTGCTCTCCAGAAAGATACGATGGTCGGACCAGCCGTGATCGGTGGCGGCGTGAATTGCGGTGACGTTCTTGTTGCCCTTTTCCTCGATCGTCTTCACCAAGGCATCGGTCCCCGGCGCGAGCCCATCGTCAGCGGAGAGCACCAGCAGACGTGTCCGGGCGAGTCCATCGGCCGCGCCGGCAAAGTTGAATGCCCTGGCGTTGGCTGCGACCTCATCCGCCATGCTTTGGGCGGTCACGCCGGCAAGTGCCTCCTTGTTATCCGCCATGGTGGCAACGATCTTCTCGCGCGGCATCGCTCCCATGGCTCCCATGTCGGCCGCGCTGATCAGGATCGCGCCCAGCAGCGCGTGATCATGCGCCGCCGTGTGCACCGTGACCCATCCGCCCATGCTGTGCCCGGCAAGGGCGATGCGCTTCGGGTCGACCCCCAGTCTGGCGGAGTTCGCAGGGTCGCGCAGGTAAGCCAGCACCGCGTCGGCATCCTCAAGATTCTGCGCAAAGCGAAAACTTCCAGGGCTGCCCCACGACCCGCGATAGTTGAAGGTGACCGCATTCCATCCCGCCCGACGGACGGCCTGCGCCAGGTCGAGATTCTTTTCATTCCCCGGCAGCCCATGGCAAATCACCAGCGTCGGATGCGGCCCTGCCCCGGACGGGGAGTAAATCAGCCCGTTGATCTCGACGCCATGGCTGGGAATATGCAGCACCGCCATGGACGCAGGATGAGCCTTGTCTACCGGCGGATCGGTGAAGATGGCGGCCGGCACTGACTGAGCGATGGACCCAACAGATGCAGCGGCCAATGCCGCCATGAAAAGGAACTTGCGCATGCGAAGCCTCGGGTGCCTGAGTTGAAAATCAATGTGCATTGGTATCCGCCAACCGGCTCTTCAGCAAGCGGTTGGCGTTCTTCGAGATTCGATGGTGATGCCAATCCGTTTCAGGTTAAGATGTCTCAGTTTACGTCCCGATGATGATGCGATCCAGACTGCCTGTCAACCCGCGTGCCGCTGTCTTGCTCCTTGTCTTGCTCCTTGTCCTGCTCGCCTGCCTGGAAGGAGCCGCCCAGGAAAGAGCAGCACCTCAGCCCGTTCCCGGCGCGCCCAACCTGCTTCGTCTCGAAGGAGTGGACGCAGACTCTGGCATTTCTTACGTTCGCCTTCTGCTTTCCCTGCCGGCGGCCTCCGGGTCTTCGCTCGCTCCGCCGCGGTTCACGATAGAGTGCACGGAAAATAAGGGCAGGCGGGACATGTCCTGGTTTCTCAGTTTCGGCGGGGTCGATGATACCCAATTCACTCCGCCGTTTCGCCCCACGCAGGCGAGCCCGTTCCCACCCCCTCATCCCAACGCGAGTCTGAAAATGACCTTCGAAGGCTACACCAGGTGGAAGCCCTTCGTGCGCGTCTGGGAGGTGCTTCCCAGCGGGGAGCTGCGCTACCGCAACCCCGGCATGCAAAGCCCCAACATGGACACACCCCGCTCGTTCCTGCAATATCTCAAACCGCTGCCCGGATTGCGCATCGGCTACGCCAAAGCTGCACCGGGCAGTCCGCCGGAGGTCTTGTTTCAAACTCGCCCCTTGCTCGACGAGATGCAGAAGACCCCGCTCTGCCAGCCCTGAATCACTTCATCAGTTCCACTGCGATCACCTGCCCGTCCACGCTCTTGTCGGAACTCGGGGCATACTCCACGCGGGCCTTCTTGCCTTCGAAATCCTTGCACGGATTCACGTCGCCATGCGGTGTGAATCCAAGGGCGGTGAGGTCAAGCTTGAGGAAGTTATTGTTGTACACGGCAAGCGTCCTGCCTTGCCCCACCACTCTGAAGTCAATCACAAAGGGGTAGGTGCAGGTCACGTCGCGGATCACTCCTTCGGCTTCATGCTTGGGCCCTTCCGCCTTCTCCGTGGGGTGTTTGGGGGTGCTGGTAACGACCACCGGCTCGTGCGTCGCTATCACCTGAGTGCTCGTCTCCACGGTCACGTTGCCCTGCGCGCGCGCGTCCTCGATCTGCCGCACCTGCGCGATGCGGTTCTGCACCGTCTCGACTTCGCCGGGATTTTTGGCTACCTTCGCCGCCGCCCTCAGCACCGTCTCGGCATCGGCAAATCTCTGCATTGTCATCAGCACGCTGGTAGCGTTCAGCCGATATGCGAGATTTGCGGGATCCAATTCGATTGCCCGCAAACTCAGGCCGCGTGCATCTTCCAGCTTTTCGTGGTGCATCGCGTAAAACGACGCCAGCCGGTCATATGCCGGGGCGAAGTTTGGATTCAGCCTGACCGCCGTGTGAAGGCTGGCCTCGATGACGGCGTCTTCTTCCGGACCACTCTCGCCCATCGACATGGCGGCAAAATAGTAATGTGCCAGGTAACTCTGCGAATCCAGCTTGACTGCCTCACCGTACCATTTGCGCGCCGCGTCGCGATTGCCTTCGCGAAACTCGAGAGATCCCATGGTCTCGCACGCCGAAGCATTCTTCGGGTCAGCCTTGAGCAGCGCGCCGAGAAGCTCTCGCGCCTCCCGAATGCGGCCGACGTTCACCAGCACGTCGGCTCTCACAGCATCGGCCTGGTCCGGCGTCAGAGCGCGAGCCTTGTACTGCGCTTCATCAATGGGCGCCGCAGCGCTGGACAGAATGAATTGCTTGTAGCTTCTGGCCCCGATATAGCTCTCCAGCGCCGCCTGCAACTGCTTCAAATCTCCAAACGCCTTCTCCGCCGCCTCGAGCGCGTCTTGGTGATGGCTGAGGAGCGTCATGTAGTTATTCAGCCGGTGCGTGCCCCGCTCGCGGTCGGTCACTTCAAGATAATGCGTCAGCGCCCACGATTCCGCGTAGAAGATCGTTCCCTTCTGTTCTTCGTGATAGAACGGAGAACTCGCGTCGACCTTGAACAGCACCGGGAGTGGAATCAATTTGTTTTGTCTCAGGAAGAGAATGTCATCCGTGCTGGGCTCTCCCAGTTGCACATTCTTGTCATGAATCTCGGTGTTCTGGAAAAACTCCGCCAGGCCTTCGTTCAACCACAGAGGCAGCCATTCGCTGATACTGCCGAATTGCAGGTGTGTGTACTCGTGATACACGGTGGCAAACGGATGCTCCTCTTCGGCATCGAGCCGCAACAGCACATAGTTCCTGTCCTGGGTGCGAAGAAAATATCCGGCAAGATTCAACTGCCCTTTGGCAAGATAGGCCTCAGGCTCCAACGCTTGAAATTCTTTACCGTTCTTCACAGCGAGCACAACGATGGGCGCTGCGGGATCAACCTGGGCTTTGGGAAACAGGGTTTGAAACATCCAGCGCATGCGCTCAAACTGGTCGAGGATACGGCGCGCCTGCTTCTCATTCGAGTCTGTCAGCACGGTGAAGTGGGCGCTTCGCACCTCCACCCACTGCTCTGTGGAAGCCGTTGCAGGCGCAGAAAAAACCCCTGCCAACAGAAGGAAGATGAGGAAGCGATTCAGCATAATTTGGGCTTATTGTAGCAACGATCCGTTACACCACCCTTGGTAAAAATCGACCCAGGACGGCGCAGTGAATGGCAACCAGGCGAGCGGTCCGAGGGGACTTCCACCGGTTCATTCCGTGGGAACACATCATGCTCCCCACCGGGTTTGCCGGGTTTGCCGGGCGTACCCCTCGCACAGCAGCAGTACAACTGCCCCCGCCGCATACGAGAGCGCAAACGCGGGCGCTGTGCCCCAGCCGATTCGGCCCTCGATCCCGGCGGTGGTGAGCGCATACGCGTGAATCACGCCGAAGGCAGCCAGCAGCGCAGCCGCGGAAAGCCAGAGGGACGCTTGTATGAACTTTCGCTCGATCGCGAGCGCCAGAACTGCCGCCCACAACATTGACGTCAACAGGCCGCCTTGTCCCAGGGCCAGCAGCCCTCCCAACGCGAGTTCGGTGCCCATGCGCGGCATCAACTCGGCCAGCGAACTTCCCGCTTTGCGCGCCACTGTATCCGCGATGCCGGCTGCCCATTGCGCCAGCATCGGCACCAGCCCCAGCGCCACGGCTATCGACTGCACCCGCGGCACCTCAATGAACGCCTGTCCCACCGTTACCAGTCCAAACCAGACAATCACCGGACCCGCTACTTCGAGCGGTACGACCCGCAGCACCAGCGGCAGCAATCCCGTCGTACACAAAATGAGCGTCACGAAACCATTGAGCGCAGAGTATCCGGACCGCGCGCCGTTGGCCTTGTGTGCCGCATGTCCCACGTAGAGCGTGGTGGGAAATGGGCTGCCCAATACAGCGGCAGCCAGCGTGCCCAGCCCGTTCATCAGCAAAGAAGGAGCGGTGCGGTAGTCATCGCCTGCAATCTTGACGCTCTCCAGAATTTGCAGCGACGCGAGCGTATCGAGCGAAGCTAAAGGCAGAATGACTGCCAGGTAACTCCACCACTCAGGCCGCGTGAGCAGAGGCAACAGGTTGACGGCATGCGGAAGGTACAGCCCCGGCTAGGCAGCCAGCGGAGGCGGCGGAGCATAGAGATGCAGCCAGCGCAGGATCGCCACCAGCCCGGCGCCCAGGCTGATCGCAATCAGCGCCGGCGGAAGACGCAGCGGCAATCGCAGCCGTGATCCGTAGAGCGTGAACAACACCAGCATGGGCAACAGTGCAATCGCCGCCTGGTCAAACACACCAAAGATGAATCCCAGACACAGGTATGCAAGCGCCAGCCCGGCCAGTGGACACAGCAGCGCCGCGCGCGGCGTATACCTGCGCAGCCAGTCCGTGCAGAACGCACCGGCCGTCTGCACGATTCCACTGACAAGACTGGCAAACACACCCGCCTGCCACGCCAGCGAACCGGAGTGCGTGCGCACGTAAACCGGCCCCATGATCAGAAACACGTAGGCAAAGATCGTCGGCGTGTTCACGCCAAACGGAATGGCGGTCACATCGTCGCGACCCTGACCGCGCCGCGAGTTGGCGCGCCTGCCAGGCGTAGAAGAGGTTTCCGGCCAAGACCGAAAACGCCACGCCGGGCAACACACGCGTAGTAACAAAGGCGGCAGAAAACCCGCATACGGGCGCCAGGCCCACGATCAGCAGCAGGTCTGGAAAGCCGGAGAAGAACAGCCCAAAGAACCCATCGACATCGCCGGGCGTAAACCACGGCAAACGCGGTGTGCCTGTTGTGGTCGTGGGAAGCTGGTTGGTGCTCATGCGGTTCCGTAACTGAAGCCGATGGCACTGAGCCATTTGCGATACGCAATTGCCATGCGGTCGGAGCGCAGGTGCAGCTCCGCCTGCAGGTCCAGAGGCAACAGCTCGGGTCGCTGCGACTCCACGACCACACGGTCCTGCTCCGTCACGTGATCCTGGAATCGCAGCAGTTCCTCATCCGGAATCTCGTGACCATAGTTCATGCTCATCACCAGCCGGGTCTCGCAGGTGTCCGCGTCGATCGGCGCCACCTGGGCCAGGATCCCGAAGCGCTGATCGCCATGCGATTTGACGAATCCCGCGGTGAGGGGTCCCGAAACCCAGTAGTGATAATTGACCAGCGCCGAGCCGCCGGTGCCGTCGGGGTCCGGCTGCCAGATGCGGATCTTCTTCGCCTCCGGCCCGCGCAGATCATCGCCGGCGGTGACCTCGTAGTCTTCCACCTTGCCGCGCGTCGGATCGCCGAGAAGCCCGGCGTGGACAAATCCCAGGTGCGCCACATCGAGCAGGTTCTCAATCACACGCGGGCCCTGCGCCCGAAATCGGTATGGGCCCGCCAACACCGTGCGAAAGGCCGGATCTTCGCATATTGCGAACTCCGGCACGGCAGCGCGCGGATCGCCCAGCGCGACCCAGATCACTCCATACCGCTCGATTACGCCGAAGTTCTCTGCCCGTGCCTTCGCGGGAGGTATCAGGTCGGGCTGCGCAGGAATCCGCACACACGCACCCGAAGGCGCATACTCCCAGGCGTGATACGGACAAACCAGGCACTCCCGGCCTGCATCGTCCCGGTCAGATTCTCGAAGTTGTATCGTACCCAGCGAGAGGCGCGCGCCGCGATGAACGCAGAGATCGCGCCAGCAATGCAACCCCTGCGACGAGCGCCACAGCACCAGGTCGAGACCCATCAAACGCCGGGCAACGATCTGTCCCGGCTTGACCTCGCGCGACCAGCCGATCGCCATCCATTCCCGCCTCAGCAGCGGATCACCGAGAGACGTAGAGTCATAGGACAAAGATTTCTCCATTGATCTGCGAAGGCTCCAATCAAAAGCCACAGAGCAGCCCTGATACACGGAATCCGTGACGATTACCCGCTCCGGTTTCGCCTTAGTGTACATGCACTCAGAGGATCGTCATGGTTTGCCCAGACAGGACAAACCCCACGGCGCAAGGATCACGCGCCGTGGGGCATTTGCATGAATGAGGAGAGTCCGGACAAGCTGCTCTAAAAATCTGGCCGCTTGGTTCAGTAGTACTAACTGGCTTCCCAGGTTCGAAGCATCGCTGCTTTTTTTAGGAGGGGCCTGCATCAGCCTGCATGCGATGGCCCGGTCAGAGACCTAGTGAATCATGTTGATCGTTTCCTGGGTCACGGTGTCGAACGTGGTTACGGCTTTGGAGTTGGCCTCGAAGGCGCGCTGCGCAATGATCAGGTCAGAGAATTCAGCGGAGATGTTCACATTCGATGCTTCGAGCGCTCCACCCTCCATGGTTCCCAGACCCGCGGTTCCCGACGTGCCGATGGTGGCTGTACCGCTGGCGAGGGTGGTCGAGTAATCCCCGTTGCCCATGTCCTGCAGGCCTTGGAGATTGTTCACCGTGCCCAGCGCCAGCTGGCCGACGTTCAGTTTCTGCCCGTTATTGAATGTGACGGTTACCGTACCGTCCGACCCGATCGCGAAGCTCTCGTACTGTCCCACCGTGAAGCCATTCTGACTCGTTCCCTCCACGGCTGAGGCGGCGTAGTTCTGGCTGATGTTCGGCGTGCCGCTGGCTCCCAGAAGATTCCAGCTCATGTTGAGGTTGGAAGCTCCATCGGTCAGTCCGGTAAATGCAACCGGGATCGAGGAAACATTGCCGGCCGCCGTTCCCACCGTTGAAGCGACGCCGCCCGTCGGTGTGATCGTGGTCAGGGTTCCGTTGGAGTTGAACGCCATGGTTCCGGTTACCGGACCTGAAGTGCAGTCCCCGGCGGGAAGGGCAATCGAATAGGTCCAGCTTCCGGGCGCAGTCTCGGTGTATGTCGCCGTGGCAATGTGCGGGGTACCGAGCGAATCGTAGATGGTCACTGTGGCCGGAAACGGCGATGTCGATGCGGCGTCGAGGTTAGCCGAAATGCTGAACGTTGAAGTCGCCTGCGGCGGTTGCACCTGGCTCTCGGGAATATTGATCGGAGCCAGGGGCGCGTTGGTGTTCACCACGCCATTCACCGCCGGGTATCCCATCACGCTCAGTCCGTTCGATGTGACAAGGTTGCCGCCCGAGTTCAGCGTGAAGTCTCCCGCGCGCGTCAGGAGTTGATTGTTTCCATCATTCACGACAAAGAATCCATTGCCCTGAAGGGCGACATCTGTATCGACGCCCGTGGAGGTGGGGGATCCGTTGGAAAAATCCGTCTCAATAGCGGCAACCTGGGTTCCCGAACCGCGTTGAATCGGGTCGCCAGAGCCGGTCGAACCGATCTGCTGGTAAAAGAGATCGGAAAAGCTGACCGACTGCGATTTGAAACCCGTGGTGTTCATGTTGGAAAGGTCGTTGGCGATGGTGTTCAACGCGGTTGAGTCGCTGTTGAGCCCCGTCAGTGGAATGTAGAAACTGGCCATGCTGCGTATCCTCCTGGTCGTCCGTGCTAACTCCCGGTGCTGATGGTCGGTGCTGTTTCAAAGTGGCGGGGCAAGTGCTCTAGCTGCGTCCGCTCAAAGCCTGCGCAACTCGCCGCGCGGCTGGCGCAACATCGGGAACACTGAGGTTGCCGGAGCTTGTCTTCATGCCGGCAACCGCGGATGTCATCGACGGGTTCTGAGCAACCGGCAACCGTGCGGCCGTGGGTTGCAGACGCTCCGGCCGGCGCCACGCTGCTCGACGGGCCGCCCGCTCCTGAAACCTGCGAAGCCTGCTGTGAGTTAGCGACCCTGCCGCTCATGGAACTTCCCGCCGTAGTGCTGGAGTCTCCGAGCGCTGTGGAGAGGTTCTGATTGATGTCGACTAACTGCTCCAGGCTGTTCACCTGCACCAGTTGATTGATGTACTCGTTGGGATCCGTCTGCGCGGTCGGGTCCTGATTCTGCATCTCGGTGACAAGAAGAGTCAGAAAATCGTTAGCCGAAATAGTCGACCCGTCGCTACTGGAACTGCCCGAACTCCCGGTAGTTCCCGTCGAGCTGTCCATGGCTTTGAGGTCCATCAGAGGATTCCCCGTCGCCGCCGCATGATTCCAAATGCCTGACACCGCTGTCATCTTCCCTCCAAGACTTTCGCGCCCGCTAAAAGATTGAATTCATCCCCCGCGGCGCCGGTTTGGCCGTGCGCATTCAAGCCATCCTGAATGCTGCGCTCATGCCATCACCGAGATATGATTTCCACCCCGGATGAATGTCGTTCCGGACACCGCTGATGCACCCGACATCGCGAGTTCGGGGGTGGACGCGCGATTGGTTCGTAGAGTTTCGGGAGCACCCTCGTTGCCGCCCATGCTTTCCCTTCCGTCTCTGTTCCCGCCGCTTCCGTAGCCGCGATCGAACCCGGACCCGTCCTGCGACGTCGCCGCCAGAGTGACTGTGGCAGCCGGCCCATGGCCACCCGCCAAAAATGCGTTGAGCTCACTCATATGCGTGCCCAATGTCTGTGCCGCCGCCTCGGAAGCGGGCATGATCGTGGCGTGGACACTTGTTCCTGCGGCATCGGCGCGAACGCCGACCCACCCCAGCGCGGGATCAAGATATCCTGCCTCGGCCTGGCGCGCCCCGGCATGGATCCAGGTCCCCGGAGGCAAGCCACCCTCCGCATCGAGCGCCGCAAACATATCGCTCGCGGCTGGACCTGGAGCACCTCTCATCTCCGCGTGAGCCGTATCCGCGGCCCATGAACCCTTGCTCGTAAGTCCGTCCTGAGGATGAAGCAGTCCAGTCGAGGACGGGTCCTGCATCGCGGCATCGGCGACCCGTGGCAAGACGAAACTCCCTTCCGGGAAAGAGGCCGTTCCTTTCACGGATGACACCATCCCCGATGGGCTCTTGTTCTTGCCCGGCAAAATGGCGCTCGCTTGACCGCCGCCGTTTGCCTGATGCGGGATTGCTCGTTTCGACGATGAGCCGGCGCCTGCTCCCACGGCAGGCGCGGTAACGGCCGATGAGCCGTCATGCGCCGGTGTTGTTTCCAAGCGAAGACTGGGGTTCACTCCGGCCGCCTGCGTTGCCGATTCCCCTCCTCGCCCAATTGCGTTTTCCGCTGGTTCCAGTGGCATGCCAGGTTCATCGCGACTTGGAGCTCCAGAAACGTCCGAAGTCGATTGCGGCGAACCATGGCTGGGCGGTTCTACCCGATCGTTGATCCGCTTCGCTGGAATGGACGATCCATCCATGCCCGGGGTTTTGGAGAGAGCGTCCTGGGAGTTTAACGCGATGCGATTCGAACCATCAGCGCTGTGATTCCGGTCCAGTTCGCCGCGGCTCGCCTGCTCCGCAAAACCTGCATCTGCGCCTTTCTCTCCACGGACGGCGGCGAAGGAGAAGGAGGCATCCGCGTGACTTGGTTCCTGGGCAGAATTCCCGATACCCGACTCAGGGTGGATTTGCGCCGGAGTTGAAGAAAAAATGGCGGCGGACATCCCTGATGGAACGACGGTGGTCGGCGACAGCAAAGCCGAGGCCTGGGAACTACACGGTCTGGTTTGAGATTGCGGAACGGATTTTCGCTCCCGCGTTGGCGCCGCTTCCCCATCCCTGCGACCGATGCGCGCGCCCGACTCCATCGTGTTGTAACGCCGGGCTTACAAGCCCGACAGCAGCCCCGTTTCCGGCCTGCGGCCGGGACTCGATGCCCTGCACCCGCGAGCTTCGATGAGGGACTTGTGCAGAGATCGCGTCCTGCGTCTCCAGGGAGGCAGTTGGACCTGCGTTCCTGCTCGCGACCAGAACCGGTCCGAAGGAGGGGATGGGCTCGGCCGCGCAATCGGCCACCGCATCCTTCGCGGTCTGGAGGAAGCCTTCCGACGCTTCCGTTCCGCGCGCCAGTGCCTGCCATTGCAATTGCCAGGTCGTCTGGAAGCCGCCGTTGCCCTGATCAAAACTGGCGGCCGCCGAACCCTGACCGCTGCAGTCTCCGGACAGGTCATTGATCTGGCCTGGGACGCAGGGCTGGTTGGCCATTGAAACCAACCCATTCCCGCATCCCGGGTCCCCGGCGATGTTCACTCCCGATGCCCCGCTCATGCCAACAAACCATGCAGAAGCCATGCCAAAGGTTTTGAGGAATGATTAGAAGACTGTCACATTCTGGATCAGTTGCCCATTTCGGAAACTTCGGGCAGCGGTTCGCTGTTGTCTTTATCCATCCCCAGGATTTGTACCAGGCTCAGGCAGAAAGAGACTGGTGGCCGGCGTCAGTCTGCATCGGCATCGGTTTCAGAGCGGTACTTGCGCCCGCGAAACCAATCATCCAGATTTCCCTGTTCCCGCCGGACGTCTTCGGCAGCTTCCTGCGCCTCGATCCTTTCGACCAGGGTCTGGGCCTGGCGCCGTTCCACGCGCTTGACCAGGTACGCCTCCTGCAGTTGCGCGGCCTCTCGGCGCCCGGCTACAATCCGCGGCTCAAGCGCGGCGCCTTGTCTGCGCGCCGTCTCCACTTCGATCGCGCCGGCCTGGCGGTCGGTCAATTCCCCGGTCCTGACGCTGGTTTCCACCAGATCGCGTCCCTGGCGCTCCCGCGAACACACGACCTTGAGTCGGCCCTCCAGATCATGCAGCCGCAGCCGCGCCGATTCGACCGCCACTCGGCTCTGTTCCTCTTCGAGATCGCGGATTTGCAACAATCGGCGCAGCGCGCGCGAGACCGCCATCCTTACACCTCCGCGGCCAGCGCCGCAAGGCGCCGCAGAGACTCAGCCAAGCACACCCGCTCCTGCGCATCCTGAGTCATGAATGCGCGCAACGCTGCCCGTGCGCGCAAAGCCCGGTCGAGGTCCGGATCAGAGCCCGCCTTGTAAGCCCCGATGCGTACCAGGTCTTCGGACCGCGCGTAGACGGCCAGGAGCCGTCGCAGCAGTCCAGCCTGGTCGCGATGCGCGCCGTCGGCGACAGAGGGCATCAACCGGCTGATCGAGTCGAGAAGCTGAACGGGCGGATACCAGCCCTCCGCGGCGAGGGCGCGCGACAGCATTATGTGCCCATCGAGCAGCGAGCGCACCGCGTCCACCAGGGGATCGTGCTGATCGTCGCCCTCCATCAACACCGTGTAGAACGCGGTGATCGATCCCACCTGGAACTGACCTGTCCTCTCCACCAGCTTCGCCAGCCGGGCAAACACCGACGGCGTATATCCCTTGGCGGTGGGCGGTTCGCCGGCCGCCAGGCCGATCTCCCGCGCCGCCATCGCAAACCGTGTCAGTGAGTCCAGCACCAGCAGCACATGCTTTCCCTTGGCGGCGAAGTCCTCCGCCACCGTGGTCGCGGCCAGAGCTGCACGCATGCGCAGCAGGGGCGACTCATCCGAGGTTGAGACCACCACTACCGATCGAGCCCGTCCCTCGTCGCCAAGGGCCCCTTCGAGAAACTCGCCCACCTCCCGCCCGCGCTCCCCGACCAGGCCCACCACCGTGACATCGGCCTCGGTGTTGCGCGTCATCATGCCGATCAGGGTGCTTTTGCCAACGCCCGAGCCGCCGAAGATGCCTACCCGCTGCCCTCTTCCCACCGTCAACAGCGCATCGAGAACCCGAATGCCCGTACCGAGCGGGGTTCGAATGGGCACCCGGTCCAGCGGGGAACGAACGCGGCCGTCCAAACTTAAACGGGTTCCAGCCGCAACGGAGCGACCGCCGTCGATCGGGTCGCCGAGCGCATTCAAGACTCTGCCCATCAGCCCCGGGCCCGCTTCAATTTCAGGGTGAACGCCGAGAGCCGCCACCTGGTCGCCGTAGCGAATGCCCTCCGTGGTCTCCACCGGCATCGCCAGTACGTGCGGCCCGCGAAATCCGATCACTTCAGCCAGATGGGGCCGCCCGTACTGATCGGTGATCTCACAGCACTCGCCCACCGAGGCCAGTGGTCCTGACGACTCGATCGTCTGCCCCACCGACTCCAGCACCTGGCCGCGCCACCGCCATGGCTGGTTGCGATTCAGACGCTCGAAGTAGCCACTCAACAGTGCGGTCATGCCTTGACCTCCTTACCCCGATCGAGGGTATGCGCCGGCCCTGAACCCCTCTGGCCCCCGGCACGGTCAAAGAATCCGCGTTCGATCTCTGCCAGTTGCGCCCGCACTCCCAGATCGACGCGAACCGAGTTCGGTCTCAATCACGCAGTCGCCCAGCTGCATTTCTTCTCCGGCGACCACGGCCGGCTTGACTGTCAGGTTGGGCAACAACCCGATCGCCTCGGTCCAGAGCTGCAATTCGGTCCTGGGGACACGAAGCCGCACCGCAGTCGATGCGGAGAGCTGTCCCAGCGCCACCCTCACCGCTCCAGTCAGCAGCAAGGGATCCATCTGCGCTTCGCGGCGCAGAATCCGGGCCGCCACCGCCAGCGCCAGCCGCACCACCTCCGCTTCGACCCGGTGAAGATAGAGTTCCTGTTCGCGGCGAAAGCTCTCTACCAGGCGCGCCGACTGTTCCACACGCAACTTGTCTTGGCCCTGCTGCACAGCGGACTGCGCCTCCCGTTCCGCGAGACGTCCTTCCTGGATGCCGCGCTCGCGGCCAGCCTCGAAACTGCGCCGCACCTCGGCCGCGAGAAGCTCTTCACACGCGGCGTGCCGGGTATCCTGTACAGCCTCTTCGCCTTGATCCCTGGCCTCTCCCGCAGAGTCGTCTCCACCGGCCATTGACGCCAGCGGACCCCAGGGTTGCCACGAAGTCACCGCAGGCGCGATGCTCTCGGGGTATGGAAAGATCTCAAAAGCAGCGCCATTGGCATTCCTGATCTGCTGTGCGGTCGCTTCCAAGCTGTTCTCCGGCGGGAGTTGCCCCGCGATTGTCCTGGTGATGTTTTGACAGGACCAGGTGTGGTCCAAGCCGGCCTTAGGCCAGCATCTCGTCCCCGGTCTCAAGCTTCAGAATCACTTTGCCCTCGGCCTCGAGGCGCCGTGCCAGGTTGAGAATCTCCTGCTGCGCCTGGGCCACCTCGCGGGATCGCACCGGACCCAGCACTTCCATGTCTTCCTTCAGCATGTCCACGGCCCGCGAGCTCATGGACTTGAAGATCTGGGCGCGCAACTCTTCGTTGGCCCCACGGAGGGCCAGCGCCAGCTGCCGCTTGTCGACGCCCGAGACGATTTCGCGGATGGTGGCCGCGGGGACGGTGACCAGATCCTCAAAGGTGAACATCAGGTTGCGAATACTCAAGGCCAGCTCCGGCTGGCTGTCTTCGATGGTCTCGAGAATCTTTTTCGACTCCTCGGCGTTGAGCCGGTTAAGCAGGTCAGCCACCGCTTTGAAACCGGAATAGCTCTTGCGCTGGGTGTCACCGACGGTCTCGAGGCGGCGGTGAAGGATGTGGGCCACCTTCTGCGCCATCTCCGGGGAGAACTGGCGCATCTCCGCCAGCCTCTGGATCGATACCACCTTGTGCTCTTCGCTGAGATTGTCCAGCACCATCGAGGCGCGCCGCGGGTCAAGATGCGCAAGGACGAGCGCAATGGTCTGCGGATGTTCACTGTCCAGCAGCTTGCCGAGTTGCTGCGGATCGGTACGCTGCAGCTTGGCGAGGTTTCCCTGCGCGGCCTCCTGCGATCGCCGCACCAGCATCAGCAGATCTTCGGCCCGTTCCTTGCCAAAGGTATCGATGAGCAGCTTGCTGGCGTAGTCGAGCCCTCCGTGGACCATGAAATTCTGGGTCTCCAGCAGTTCCCAGAATTCCTCCAGCACCTCGGCCGAGAGTTCCGGCGTCACCCCGCGCAGATCGGCCAGTTCCTCGGTCAGCCGCTGTACATCCACCTCCGGCAGCGCGCGCAGAATCTCTTTGGCGAGATCCTCGCCAATCGCAACCAGCAGAATCGCAGCCTTACGCACCCCGTTTAACTGCGCCGATTTCCGTCTGCGCGCTTCCCCGCCGTTATTTTCCTCGTCTGCCAAGGTGTCCTGCTCTTTCCCAAACCGTGATTGGACGCGCCGCTCCGAAATGGCGCCTAGTCGGAGTGAATCCAGCTCTGCAACAGGCGTGAACTTTGCGCCGGCTCGCGCTTCAGGTGACCTGAAACCTGCTCGAAGATCTCCTGCGCCCGGGTGCGTTCAGGATCAGGAATGGGCGGTTCCGGCGGGCTGAGCGCCGGTTTGGCGGTGGAGCGCTCCCGGCAATTGCTTTGCCGCGCCCTTGGCAAGCTCCGAAACTGACCCCATTCCCCGCAGTGCAGGACGTACTCCGAATGCCATGACCACGCAGAATCGCCGCCAGAAGCGCGATGTACTTGACCAGAACGGGCGAGTTCTCCAGCACCCCCAGCGTCCGGGCGACAGGAGACACGGGCACTGCGGCCCGGTTTGTCATCGAAGGCCAGATCCTCGACGGTAAGCATGTCGCCGCGGCTGGAGTCGAAGCCCACTGCCGCCTGCGCCAGCGCGGTCAGATTGCGCAGCTCTTCCGGCGAGCGGTTCTGCCACACCGCGGCCTTGCCTTTGACCGCGGCCTGCATCAGCCGGTCATTCACCACGATCGCTGCGGTCAGCCGCCGCACCCGGCCGGGGCTTTCCACGGTGTGGCGGACCGTCTTCGAAGCTCCGTAGGTGCCCGACTCCGACTTGGCGGTCTGCGGCGGCGTCGACTGCTGCGGATAGACCGGCAACGCCTGCGAGTTGGGCGCATTGGACGCCGTGCCTGGAACACCTGCGGCCACCGGCTGGCTGCCGGCGCTCTGCTCGGTCCGCTGCATCGACAGGGTCACGGTTTGATCGGGATCGTAGGTTTCCTGCGGTCTCTTCCGATGCCGCCGCTTCGATAATCCAGCGTCACCGATGCCCGCACATTGCCTGCGCCCGTTACCGGCTCGAGGGTCGCGATCAGCTTTTCTTCGAGCGCCTGTTCCGCGGTCATCCGCATGGCTTCGGAGGTCTTGGGGCCCAGTGGAAGATTGCCCGCCGCATCCACGAGAACCACCCGGTCAGGCGTCAATCCGTCAACCGCCGAGGCCACCAGGTTGCGAATGGCATCGGGCTCCCCCTCAGCCAGGGAGCGATGGCGCAACTTCAGCACCACCGAAGCCTTGGCGGGCCTTTCCTGTTCCCGAAAAAGCGAGTCGTGCGGCATCACCAGGTGAACCCGCGCCGATTCCACATCCCCCAGGGAGCCGACCGTATGTTCCAGTTCCCCCTCCAGGGCGCGCTGATAATTCACCTGCTCGTCAAACTCCGACCCCACCCAGTTGGGCTTGTCGAAGATTTCAAATCCCATGCGGCCGCTCTTGACTCCGCCTTTGGCGGCCGTCGCCAGCCGCGCCTTGTCCAGTTGCCCGGCCGCTACGCGAATCGCGGTTCCGTCCGCGGTCACGTCAAACGGAATCTGCGCCTGGGTCAGGATCATCCCTATCTGCCGCGCATCTTCGCCATCCAGGTTGGCATAGAGGGTGCGCCAGTCGGGGCGCAGCATGTACCACAGCAGGCCTCCGCAAACTCCGATCAGCAGTGCAGCCGACACCGCGGCCCAAATCCGCTGGGCCGGCTGCATCGACGCCCAGCGTACCCGAACTCGTATCCAGAGAGCCGCAAGTCCTGCGGCCGACTGAGCTTTGCCGGCGGATTCCGGCGTGCTTTTCTCCAACTGTGTTCCCGTGGCCATGATCGCTGGTCCTGTATCCTTCCGGTCTACATCGCGGACTGCTTCCGTTCGGAGCTGCATGTGCTGGCCATGCAGGGTCAGAACTGCATGCCCATGACTTGCTGGTAGGCCTGCACTGCCTTGTTGCGCACCGCGAGCGACAGCTCAAATGCCATGCTCGCCTTCTGCGTGGCAATCATGGCCTGGTGCACGTCCACACCGGAGCCGGCCATGAGCCCCGTCACCGCTCTCTGCGCCTGATCTTCCAGTTGATTGACCTGGCCGACCGAGTCGGTAACCAGATCGGCGAAAGGCGCGGCTTCTCCGCCGGCCGGGGTGGTCGCCGCCGGGAAAGCACGGCACATCGGCTATCCCGGGGCCACGCCCGTTGCTGTCGCTCCAGCCGCCGCTCCACTCGCGACGCCCGCAATTGCATCCAGTCCCGTCAGCATCTTGGCATCTCCCGCTTTCCGGCACCCCTGCCGGAGACTTCAATGTTTCGGAAATCTCACCGTTTGGTCAGGCTTTGGCAATTTCCAGCGCCGACGTGATCATGCCCTTCTCCGCCTGCACCGCCGAACCGTTCAGGCCGTAGGCACGCGTCGCCCCCATGAGATCCACCATCTCTGTGAGCGGATTAATGTCGGGATAGGAAACATACCCGTCCGGCCCGGCATCGGGATGGCCGGGATCATATCGCTTGAGCGGCGGCGCCGGATCTTCCACGACCTGGGCGATGTGCACCCCTCCCTGCGGCTCTGCCGCGTTCTTCAACGCCCAGCGAGGGAAACAGACCGCGCCGACCCGGCTGCACCGCCCGAAGCACCGGCCAGCACATCGGCAAACCCGATCCCCCCGCTGGAACTGCTGCTTCCCGACCCGTTGGCGGCGAAGACCACGTGCTGGCGATGGTAAGGACCTCCCGCCGCAGTCCGGGTCGTCTCGGCGTTGGCCATATTGGCTGCTACCACCTCGGCGCGCATGCGCTCGGCCTGCATCGCGCTGCCCGAAGTCTCCATCAGTCCAAACAGATTCATTGCCATGCTCTCTTTCTTCGGCTGCTACTTGTCGGCGTGGATCGCGTCGAGCACCATCTGGTACTGCTGGTGCAGAAGCGCCACGCCGGTCTTGAACTTCAGTTGCGCCTCGGCCAGGTTCAGGCTCTCCCGGTCCATCGAGACGTTGTTGCCGTCCGGCCGCGCCACCAGTCCGTGACTCCGGCGACGACGTGCACGGCGCCGGCCGGCAACCCCCGGTCTACACCGGCCATCGCGCTGCGCATCTCGCTTTCAAAGTCGATTCCCATGGCGCGATAGCCCGGCGTATCCACGTTGGCCATGTTCTGCGCGGTCAGTTTGGCCTGGCTGGCGCCAAGGTCCAGGTAACGAGCCACCTGGTCGCTCAATCTGGTTTCGATCTGCATTGTGCGCTCCTCTACGAACCCGAACCTTGCGGGTTCGCCGTGGGTGGCGGCCCCAGGCGTTCGCCTAGTTGACCACCAGTCCGAAATCGATCTCGCGCGAGGTGATCACGGTCGAGTCTCCGGCCAGGATGGCGGCGCGCTCCAGTACATGCTCCAGCTCCCGCACGTTCCCCGGCCAGGTGTGACAGATCAGGTTGGCCATGGCTCCCCCATCGACCCGCTTGAGGGGCTCCTCCCGGCCCATCCTGTGCAGGAAGTGTTCGACCAGCATGGGCAGATCTTCGGCATGGTCGATCAGCGCCGGGGTGCGAATAAGAAACACCGCCAGCCGGTAGTACAGGTCGGCGCGGAACGTGCCCTCCTGGGTGTGCTTGGCCAGTGGCCGGTGGGTTGCGGCCACGATGCGAACATCCACCTTCACCGTCTCGTTGTCGCCCACCCGCTGCAATTCGCCGCTCTCCACAAAGCGCAGCAGCTTGGACTGCAATGCCAGCGGCATCTCTCCGATCTCATCGAGAAAGAGCGTTCCACCGTCGGCGGACTCGATCCGGCCTACCCGTCCCTGCACCGCGCCGGTAAAGGCTCCGCGCGTGTGGCCGAAGAGCTCAGCCTCAAGCAATGCCTCGGGAATGGCGGCGCAGTTGATGGCAACGAATGGCTTGCGGCTGCGCGTCGAGAGCCGGTGCAGCGCCTCGGCCACCAGCTCCTTTCCCGAGCCGGTCGGCCCTTCGATCAACACCGGTGTGGAGCGCGGAGCCACCAGACGAATACGCCGGCATACATCGAGCATGGCGGGGGCATTGCCCACCAGTTCCGGCAGTCTCTCGCTCACGGCGATTTCCCGGTTCGAGGCGACGGGCCGCTCTGGCATCAGCGCCAGGTTGGACGTGGCGCCGCCCGTCAATGACCGGTCGGTCTTGTCGGGGCCCAGGGCTGGGGGACATTCGCTACCTCAGCGTGCTGCGCCGGGGGCGCGACCACGGAGGGGGCCACCGATGGCAGTGAAGAAGCATGGGCGCCGGGCCCCGTCCAAGCCGCGGAGTCGGAGTCCTGGCTCATGCGCAGGGCGTAAAGCAACTCCTGGCGATAGGGGCTGCGCGGAGCATCCGGGGCCGCATCCCCATCCGTCGTCACCAGGTCCACATTCGGAAACGAGCTGCTAAATTCCTTGAGAAATTCCTCCATGGCCAGATCAGGCAGCCAGGAGTCGACGATGAGTGCCTCAGGGGCTGATGTCGCGGCCTCAGCCCAGGCCTGAGCGCCGGTTTCGGCCTCGCGCACCTGCCAGCGCAGGCCCGACAAGGGTCTCGCTGAGCCGTTGGCGAAGGCTGCGATCGGAGCTGGCCAGCAGCGCCGTCCGCGAGCGGGTACGGGTGGTGTGAGAAGGAAGAACGGGTATCGAAAATGGCTGCACGTAAATTCTCCTGATCCTTCGCCCGGCCGGCGAGGTTAGTTGACCTTCATCATGGGGGAGGCTGCATTGGGCAGGCCCGAAGCAGCGCCTAGAGCAAGGTTGATTCCCGCGGCAAGATCCTGTTCCGTGGGGATCATGTAACCCTGGCCGCGCACCGTGCGCACCAGGCGCCCCGGGGTGGGGTCTTTGAGTTTGCGGCGCAGATAGTTGACGTACACATCGACGATGTTGGTGGTTTGTGCCGGCTCCATCTTCCACACCGTTTCCAGCAGCTCCACCCGCGAGACGGAATGGCCCCGATTCAGCATCAGGTGCTCGAGCAGGGCGAATTCCTTGTTGGTCAGTGCGATCGGCTGGCCGGCTCGGCTTGCAGAATGATTCATACGGTCCAGTTCGAGATCGCTGGCGCGCAGCATCAAGCGGGCCTCGCGCTTGCGCCGCAGCAGCGCCCGGCAGCGGGCGCGCAGCTCATGCAGGCTGAAAGGCTTGGTCATTAAGTCGTCGGCGCCCAGGTCAAGGCAGCGCACGCGGGTCTCTACCTCCTGCCGCGCCGTCAACACCAGCACCGGCAGATCGGGATCGAGCACCCGAACCTCCTTGAGCACCTGTTCGCCATCCTTTACGGGCATGTTGAGATCGAGGATGGTCAGATCCGGCATCTCCTGCCGGAACGCATCAACCGCTTCCGCCACCATCCAGCGCCAGCCGTACCCGGTGCCCGTCAGCTTCCAGCCCCCGGCTCAGGAACGTTCCCAGCGCGCGGTCATCTTCCGCAATCAATAACCTTCATGGCTGCCTTTCGCTTTCCCAATCCACGTCTTCCGCTTACCGCGTCAGAGTCTCGTCCAGCGCCTTTGCCTCGGAGTCATCGGCTTGCCCCCTTCGGCTCACGGGCCTTGGAACCGGCCGCTTAATTGGCGCTAACGCCTGCTACCCCTCTACCTTCGCGCCGCTTAAGAAAGAACTCAAGATTGGAATAACGAAAGATTGAGGGACGGTTTCATGAGGGGCGCGGCGTTCGAGCTCTGTTCCTAAACAGGCGAAGAATGCTGGTGTTGTGACGGCAGTCACTGAAAGGCCGCCCGGCTTGATCTTCCTGGCTCGCGCGTGGTCGGAGTCCATTCGCCCGGCCCTGGCCAGCCCGCCCACGGCAGCGACATGGCGAACAAAGGAAAAAGAATTCGGTTGCGGTTCGCTTTTTATTCGCTATAATGCGCCCATGGCAGTCACTCGGCGGCAAAAAGAGATCCTCGATTTTCTCGAAACCTTTGTGACCCGGAATGGCTACTCGCCGTCCTTCGAGGAGATCGCGCGCGGCATGGGGCTGAAGAGCCTGGCCACGGTCCACAAGCACATCACAAACCTCGAGAAGAAGGGTCTGCTGGACCGGGTGCACAACCGCAGCCGCTCGATCGATGTGCTCCCTCCCGGCGCCCGCACCCGCTCCAGCGACCGCCTGCCGCTCGCCGGACGAATTGCTGCCGGTCTGCCGGTGGAAACATCCGAAACCGCCGAGAGCATCTCCCTGCACGATGTAGTCGGCAATCGCGATGTCTTCGCCCTCGAGGTTCGCGGCGACTCCATGCGCGACGAGCACATCATCAGCGGCGATTACGTGCTGGTGGAGCGCACCCGCACCGCGCGTCAGGGAGAGATCGTGGTCGCGCTGGTACACGGGGCCGAGACTACTTTGAAGCGCTTCTATCCCGAGGGCAACCTGGTTCGCCTGCAGCCCTCAAATATCGAGATGGACCCCATTTACGTGCCCGCTGCGCAGGTCGCTATCCAGGGCCGCGTGCTGGGAGTTCTGCGCAAGTACAAATAAAGAAATAAACAGACAGACTTTGCCCCGAAGGCCGGCTTCTCGTCCGTCCGCCAGGAATAGCCGAAGCCGGCATGACGGCGAATCGGAAATCCCCGCCGCGGAGATCGGCTAACAGGAACGTGATGGGTGCTGCCCTCGCTGAGAACAGGTTCCACGCCAGTAATCGAGACTTGTCCGGGTGAGAGCAGTGCAAATTGATACCAGGGTCTAAGACGGACCCTTCAGAAGCTTCCCTTCTTGTAGTCGCCGCGGCTCAGGTACTTTTCAAGCCAGAGATAGAGACAGATGAATAGATAACGGCTTCCCATCTCCTGAATCTTGAGCTTGGCAACGCCGGTCCTGCGGTTTCTCCAGGTAATCGGCATCGTCGTCCACGAATAACCGCGAACAATGGTCTTCAAGGGTATTTCCACAGTCAGATTGAAGTGCGCTGACAGCAGAGGCTGGCACCCTTCAATGACCTTGCGCCGGTATGCCTTAAACGCATTGGTCGTATCGTTGAGCGCCGAACCAAACAATATCCGGATAAAGAGATTGGCCATGCGGTTGATTCGCAGCTTGAGCCAAGGGTAGTCAATGACACCACCGCCCTTCATAAAGCGCGAACCAAAGACCGCGTCCCACCCTTCGTTGAGCAGGTTCCAATAGCGCACCACGTCGCGGCAATCATCCGATTCATCGGCCATCATAATGACGACGGCATCGCCGCGCATCTGCTGCAGACCATAGGTGATGGCGCGGCCAAAGCCGTGCGGCGCACCTTTCTGAACAACGCGCGCCTCGGGGATCCGCTGCCCTACAGCCGTGACAATGGCAGCGGTTGCGTCGGAACTGCCGTCATCGACGACCAGGATCTCGTGGGGGATGCGGTTGATGCGCAGTTCAAGGTGCAGATGTTCCACCGTGGACTGGATGCACCCCTCCTCATCGCGGGCCGGAATCACGATGGAGAGCAGTTTCAGTTCTGATTCGGCCTGGTGCGATAGGTTCATGCTCCGCACCATGTTAGCCAATCAGGATTCGCTTGGGCGTGGTCGGCGATCTCTTCCAGAATCTGCTCCAGGCTGATTTCGGGTTGCCAACCCGTCTCTGCGAGGGCTCTGCTCGAATCCAGGATCAACCACGGCACATCGTAGGGCCGCTCGGAACCATCCGCAAGCGGCGCATGAGGGCCGAACCGATGATCACACCAAGCCGTGAGTTGGGCGAGAGACATCGCGTTCGATTGGCCGCCGGAGACGTTCAGTAACTGGCCCTGGCCTCCGCTGCGCAGTTGGAACTCCACCATGCGCGCCAGGTCCCGCGGGTGCAACGCGTCCCGCACCTGGAAGCCGTGGCCGCCGAAGCCCAGAAACTTGAGGGGGCGGCGCGTGGAGTGAGCATGCAACCAGTAGGAAAAGATGCCTTGCTCGGCGGTTCCAAATTGCCCTGCCCCGGCTAAGACCCCGCAACGGTTGATCCACACGGGTACCTTGAACCCCGCCGCGTATTCCTGGGCGAGCCGCTCCGATGCCAGCTTGGTCGCCCCATACAGCGATATCGGAGCTTCGGTACTGAAAGCTTCGCCGACGCCGGCCTCACTCAGTGCTGCAGGCCATGGTTGATCCGGATCGAGGCTGAAGGCGGAAGACGTCACGCGCAGCGGCAGGCCCGCCAAGACGGGGATGGAATAGACCCGGCTGGTGCTCAGAAGGATGAAGCCGGCGCCGGAGCGTACGGCAATACTCGAGCAGGTTGATCGTCCCGAGAAGATTATGTTCAAGCAATTGCCGGGTACTCGTCTTGCCGTCGCGGCCGGCGAGAACGCTGGGCTGCGCCGCCGCATCGATCACCCAATCGACGGCCGGGAGTGACTCCAGGTCGCTGGCCATCCGAATGTCCCCATGGAACAGTTGCACACCCTGTCGCTTCAACGAGACGCGATTGGTCTCACTGCCCGCGCGCGCCAGGTTATCAATCCCCACGATCTGGATGTCCGCGTGCGACTCCAGCAGATATCGCGCAAGGTGACTGCCGGCGAAACCGCAAACGCCTGAGATGAGAACCTTCATCTTATTGTGCTTCCACGAGTCGCGAAGACCACGAGGAGGTGATCTCGGAGATGGTCTGTTTAAGTGTCTTGGTAATACCCCACTCAGGATAGTGAGTCTTCATCTTACTCAGGTCACTGTAATAGCAGATATGATCTCCGATGCGATTGGTCTCCACATAAGTCCAGACCTGCGCACGGCCTGAGGCTTCCTGGGCCATCGCAAAGGCTTCGAGGATGGAGCAGGAATTTTCCTTGCCGCCGCCGAGGTTATACACCTCACCGCAGCGCGGCTTCTGCGCAAAGGCCAGCATGAAGCGAGCGACGTCTTCGGAGTGAATGTTGTCGCGGACCTGCTTGCCCTTATAGCCGAACACCTTGTATTCCTTGCCGGTAAGATTGCAGCGAACGAGATAACTCAGGAAGCCGTGTAACTCCACGCCGGAATGATTGGGACCGGTAAGACATCCCCCGCGCAATGCGCAGGTGGGCATACCGAAGTAGCGTCCGTACTCCTGAACCATGATATCCGACGCAACTTTGGAAGCTCCAAACAGCGAGTGCAGCGACTGATCGATGGAGAAGCTCTCCGGAATTCCTGACTGATACTCGGGGTCTGCGTAATCCCAGCGCGTTTCCTGCTCTACGAGTGCCAGGGTATTCGGCCGGTCGCCGTATACCTTATTGGTGGACATATGAATGAAGGGGGACTCGGGCGCCCATCGCCGCGCGGCTTCCAGCATGTTCACTGTCCCGCCTGCGTTGGTGTCGAAATCGTCGAAGGCAATCTGGGCGGCGCGGTCGTGTGACGGTTGCGCCGCGGTATGCACGATCACATCCGGCCGAGTGCTCTCGATCAGGCGCAGCATGCCTTCCCGGTCACGTATATCAATGGCGTGGTGTTCGTAGCCTGGAATATCTTTGCGCAATCTTAACAAAGACCACGAAGTATCGCCCTCGGGACCGAAGAAGACCTTGCGCTGATTGTTATCAATGCCAATAACCGCATATCCCGCATGATAAAAGTGCAGGCAGACCTCTGAGCCGATCAACCCGCACGATCCAGTCACCAAAACCTTTTTCTGACTCATGGCTATTAGGATGCCATATTTGTCTCGTGCAGGTAAAACCGAAGAACTGCGCGAAACTTCCCTGCAAGCATTAGTTGACGCGTACCATTTGACCGATCTAACCGCATGATGCGGTCACAAGCTGTTATCTTCCAATTCTTGTGAATGCAGTTTCGAGTTCTGTTCGATCACCCTACTTGATTTTGATTACATCTCACGATGCGGCGAGATGGCTGTCCAGATCCGACTTCCGATTCGTCTAAGGTCGCGTTGATCACGTTTTCGCTCGATAGAACGTGAAGTCCCTTTCTCCTGTCACGCATTCTCCCATCAGCACCGGCTTCCATCACGCCTCTAAATGGACTCACCCCGCCGGCGACTTGCGGCTTGACGATGTAGATATTGACACTTCCTGGGCCCAGCCAATTTCGATACGAGACAGGCGGCAGCGTCGATGATCCGCCCAAAGGTAGCCGAACGGCGGCACAATTCGCGAGATACAATGTCCGCCGGTTGTGGGATTTTCGAAAGACACACATTCCTTGATGCGTCCCATCCAGAAGCGCGAACGCTCTTCCTGAATGAAGCGATATCGCGGAACCCACATCCTGAACCCATCGACAGGACCGGCCCTCCGTCCCGCCGACAAGATATTCGCATCGAGCGATGTCAAGATTCGATTTTGAAATCGTAATCTCAGGATCGCTTGCACATGCCAGGTTCGCAGTAAGGCATTGCTCCAAATGACTGCCTGCGCGCCGGCATCGCGGATGGGGCGGCCGGCCGGCCATGAGTGCCATGTTTTGTACGGCGGTGGGTGCCGCAGAAGTTGGCGATCAGTCCGCTCATACCTGATTCGGTTAGCGAAATCCCGTAGATCCGGTCAGGGGCACGGAGAGACTGCGACAAATCCGGGCAATGAGAGCATACTTGTAAAAACTTTGTAAAAAGCACAAAAGCCACGCAAACTCTTTGCGTTAGAGCAAATAGACATGACAAAAATGGACGGATAGTCAAAAAAATCGGTGGCGTGATGATTCCCGTGTTTCGTGCGACCCACGCCATGGGCACGTTTCCTTCGCAACTGTAATACGAAGTTCTTTGCAGGCTTGCCTCCTTGGTTCTCCTGACTCACGACCCGCACGGCGCCAGGCCGAGTTGCCTCTTTGATTTCGGACCTGGTTTCCGTAGCGGGATTGCGACAGGATCGAACGTCAGCGGAGCGCGCTCGAATGAGTCACTGTTCGACGTACCTGGCGAGGTGCGCACGCTCAAAAAAGGCGCCCATAGCTCTCCCCGGCTAGGGTTGATTCTTCTAACCAACATTGAGCAGCAGACGAATCTGGGCCAAATGCACGGTGAGCGCCGGGAATAACGGCGCTTGGAGGCCTATGGATTGCGAGAGAACCAGCATCGCGCACGATCCTCATGATAGATATGAATGCGGGGAACACGCTTCTGGTGAAACGCAGGTTGCAGACACTTTTCCTGAAGCCGGCGGTATTGGCGGAACGCTTTGGAGAGCAGCCACTCATATCAGATCTCTGCAACACCTGAAAACCAGAATCAACTCCTCCCGGGTAATTGATAAGCCGTCACTCGCTCAGGAAGATCTGCCGGAACATCTCCCCATATACCTCGCGGACTTCGTGCGACGCCGATTCATTCCCGAATACGTTGCCGCCAGGAGATCCGCCGGAAGGGCGCATTTCCGAGCCATTCTCCGGTATGTCCTGAAGCCGGAGTATGTAGCGCGCGCGGTCACCGACGGTTCAGAGAAAACAGCAGCCAGGATCAACTCCATTTCCAATTGGCCATACATGGACTCCCTGGCGCTGGCAGAGATAAGCCCGGAGAAAATCCAGCATGTGATTTCCACCGCGCTGTCGTCGGGGTATTCGATTCAGACCGCTACACACATCCGCAATGTGATTCGCGCCATCTTCGCGCACGCCATCGCGTCAGGCCTCTACGCTGGAACCAATCCCGCCACTCTGGTAACGCTGCCCGCCATGGCTCGCCGGGAGGCCCACACCCTCACGCTCGGCCAGTTGCAGCAGGTAATGCAGATCATGCACCACCCGGAAAGAGACATAGCGTTGTTTGCATTGCTGACCGAAATGAACGTAACCGAGATCTGCGGACTGCAATGGAAGTATGTGAACTTTTCAAATGAAGGTCAATTTGCGGGCGAGGAGTGGATGCCTCCAAGGACGATTGCGGTGAGAAATCAATGGTATCGAGGTGAGCTTGCCGCCGTGGATGCAAAGCGTAAACGATCCTTCGTCGCCCCGGATCTGCTCTGCACAGTTCTGCGCGAGTTGAAACTTCGCCAGCGCTTCACTGGAGCTGAAGACTTCGTCCTCGTGTCTCGCAGCGGAACCCCGCTTTATGCTGAGAACGTTGCCGCGCGCCGTCTCAAAATTATCGGCAGAGCGTGCGAAATGCCCTGGATCTCCTGGTACGTGTTCCATCGAACGCACATGAAATTGAAATCCGAGTTTGGCCGCCAGTTATACAAGGAGTACGAGCGAGTCCTGCCCATCCAACCGTCTACCGTCCGGTACGCGACCAGCCGCACCGGCAAGACCTTATGACCAAACATGACTGAGCAGCAACGAGCCCTCGCGCCGCGAGGATGCGAAGGCTGTATGGGGGCAGAAATGCAACCTGCATACGATCATGTAGAGAGTCTGAATGTCCTCTCGATGTCAGGCACGGCGAATGACGATCCCACGATGTCTCTCGCTACGTTCATCGAAACAAAATTCATTCCGAATCACGTTGAACACAAGAGCCTGGCTGGCCGCACGCACTATCACGCCCTTCTCAAACATGTTTTGAAGCCGGAAACGGTCGATCGGCTTTTCACGCCCTACGACGGATCAGTCAAGGGAAGACTGAGAGTCCTGCCAGACTGGCCTTACCTCGATGACGTCAGGCTTTGCGATCTGAATGCCGATCATGTGCGGCAGTTGGTTAATTCAGCGTCGGCCCGTGGATACTCTCACCAGACGTTGAAGCACATCCGGAACGTAATCAGCGCCATCGTCTCGCACGCAAGAAGAGAACGACTCTTCAGCGGAGAGAACCCCATCGCCGAAGTCGACCTGCCCCCGGTCTACGGCAAGACCTCACCCAACCTGACCATACTTCAAGCCAAAAGGCTGCTCAGGCTCATGCAGTATCCGGAACGGGAGATAGCGCTGATCACCATCACCACCGGGATGAGCATATCGGAGATCTGCGCTCTGCAATGGAAGCACGTGAACCTGACCGGATCCACAATATACCGCGACGGCAAACTCCTGCCGCCAAGATCGCTTGTGGTCACCAGGCAGTGGAACGCCAGCGGCGTGGTGGACGCCAACGCCGGTCGGGTGAGAAATGTCCTTCTTCCTGAACCTTTGATTCACATGCTCGCG
The DNA here is from genome assembly GCA_963737665.1 of uncultured Acidobacteriaceae bacterium. GTDB lineage: Bacteria > Acidobacteriota > Terriglobia > Terriglobales > Acidobacteriaceae > Telmatobacter. The sequence continues at coordinate 604,981 of CAVTTW010000002.1, read as the reverse complement.
CGGCGCCGAGAACGCGGATCGATCGCAGATGGCGATCGCTTCGTCATCGCTACTCGCGATGGATATCCGGTTCGACCAGCAAGCGTCCGGATATTGCGATTGAAGCCGATAGGACGAGAGTTGGAGATGCCCTGGCTCTCCTGGCAGGTGTTGAAACGCGCCCATGACGCATTATTGTCGGAGTTAAGAATCAAGCTGAGCGACGAACTCGTGATGAGCGCACAATAACGCGCCAGAGATCGCTCGATATCACTTATCCGTTCCGGAAGATTCGGAACGCAACAGGAACTTGGCAGACCGCAACAGACCGGGGGAGGCTGTATTGCATGACGAACGACCAGCAGATCGCGCGGGGGGTGGACCCTTCCTCAAGATTCCTAAAAGCGATTCATCCAAAGGTCGTCGAGCGCCTGGGATCGGCTTGCTCTTCGCCACTGTTTGACGGACTCGCGGAAAGCGAGTTTATCGAGATTGCTTCATGTTCATTCCTGCGGTCGTTCGCGCGCGATGAGCTCCTGTTTGCGCAGGGACAGCCCGTTCGCAATTTGATTCTGCTTCAATCCGGCAGCGTGAAACATACCCAGGTCAGTTCAAGTGGAAACGAGGTACTGATTCGCATCAACGGGGAAGGGGACGTCGTAAGTCTCAAGGGAGAATCTGTATCGTGCGGTCACAGCTGCTCGGCCCGGGCCATGGAAAATTGCAAGGCACTGATCTGGGAGTACAGCAGGATCCAGACGTTTCTGGCGATCTACCCGAAGTTGAGAAGGAATGCGAGCCGGATTCTTGCCTCTGAGATCCAGGAGTTGGAGGAACGGTTTCGCGAGATCGCCACGGAAAAAGTCGCCAACCGACTGGCTCTCCTCCTTATCCGACTCCTGAGGCAGATAGGAAAACCGTCGGATGAAGGAATCCAGATTTCCCTGCGACGCGAAGAGCTCGCGCAAATGACCGGCGCGACCGTATTCACGATCTCCCGTCTTCTTTCGGAGTGGTCTGATCGGGGCCTCGTCTTGTCGCGCCGCGAAGCGATCGTCGTCAGCGACCCAAGCCGGCTGAGTGACGTCTAGTTTCGCGGCTCCTCAAGTATGTATCCAGAAGTATGTTCCAGGACATCGGCGGCTTGCAGGCCCAAAGGGTGCCGTGAACTGCGGGAACAACCATTTCTCGGGAGGCTGAGCTGAGATGGTTCATTTCCTTTGCGACGAAGCGCGAACGACGAGGCGCGGCGTGACGAGCCGGGTGCGCGGACCAACTATGCCCTTTGCGCCCACCAGTGACAGCGCAAGTTCAGCGGCGTAGGTTCCGATGGCAGAACTGTCCTGATCTATCGATGTCAATGGAACGCGAAGGAAGTCAGAGTAAGGAAAGTTGCCGCATCCGACAACGGCGATATCCTGCGGAATGCGCAGACCCGCGTCGAGGATGGCCCGCATGGCGCCCAGCGCCACCGGGTCATTGAAGCAGAAGATCCCATCGGGAGGCTCGACAGAAGCAAGCAGCTTCCGAGCCGCTTCGTAGCCACCCGGCTCGCCCCGATCGTCGCCCGACGATCCAATCGGAATAATATGGTCAGGCATCGGCTGCATTCCGTGCGCGGCGAGCGCTTTCTTGTAACCCGCGAGGCGGCCCAGGGCAGTGCTGGTTTCCGGTCCGCGAATGTGGGCGATGCGGCTGCAGCCCTGCTCGACCAGGTGTTCGGTCCCCATCTGACCCACGTGTTCATCGTCGACTCCGACGAAATTCGCGGGAAGACCAATAAATCTGCGGTCGACCAACACATACGGAATCCTTCTCTCCTCGACCGCCCGAAAGCTCTCGGCTGTCCATTGGGCGGATGCGATCACCATGGCATCAACGCGACGTGCCAGCAGTTGCTCAATCTCCTGCTGCTCCAGTTCCGCGTCCTCCTCGGAGGAAGTGATCATGAGGCTGTAGCCGTGACCGCGAATGCCGGCTGAGATCGCTTTGGCTACCTGCGCAAAGAAGGGATGAAGCAGATCCGGGACCACCAATCCGATGGTATATGTACGCCCGGTTATCAGCGCGCGCGCCGCGAAGTTGGGCTGGTAGTGCATCTCCTTCATGCGTTTCAATACGCGCTTGCGCGTCTCTTCGCTGATGTCGGAGTGCCCTCTCAGCACCTTGGAGATGGTCACCGTCGACAGGCCCATATCGCGCGCAATGTCCTTCAGGCGCACAGGCGCGCTTCGACGACTTTTGCGATCCTCCTCTTTGCCGTCACCGGAATGCTGCATAGCCCCACGCACCGCCGATAAAAGTCCGATTGTCCTGGATGAAGTATTGCGCGCCATGCTCCGATCCAACAAGCCACGCGCGCGTAGCGGATGGAGCTTTGCCGCAGTGCGGCCAGTATTTGACAGAGGTGAGGCCCAAGAATATGCTTCTCTCTGAAAAAGTTATCGATAACTCCGAAAGCAAGGAGTGTGTGTGAGCACTGCGACCCAGGCGCTGTCAGATTCGATCGATCCCCTATCCATCCCCCGGCGAAAACTCTATACGGGCGCCACCATGCCGGCCATCGGCCTGGGTACCTTCGGGTCGGATCATGTCACTGCGGACCAGGTCGCTGCCGCCGTCAAGGGCGCGGCGGCCATCGGTTACAGGCACTTCGATTGCGCCGCGGTCTATGGCAACGAAGCAGCCGTCGGTGCTTCCCTGGCCGCGATTCAGGCGGCCGGCATCCGGCGCGAGGAATCTGTGGATTACCTCCAAGCTCTGGAATGACAAGCACGGCGAAGACGATGTCCTCCCGCAGTGCCGCAAGTCCCTTGCCGACCTGGGCCTCGAATATCTCGACCTTTATCTCATCCACTGGCCCTTCCCGAACTTTCATCCTCCTGGCTGCGACGTCACCTCGCGCAGCCCCGATGCCAAGCCCTACATTCACGCCAGCTACATGAAGACATGGCGCAAGATGGAAGAGCTTGTCGACCTGGGTCTGGTGCGCCACATCGGTACCTCAAACATGACCATCCCCAAGCTGAAACTGGTGTTGCGGGATGCGCGCATCAAGCCCGCCGCCAACGAGATGGAGCTTCATCCTCACTTTCAACAGCCGGAGCTGTTCCAGTTCGTTGTGGACAACGGGATTCAACCCATCGGCTACTCGCCCATCGGCTCTCCTGGACGCCCGGAACGGGACCGCACTCCGGAAGATACGGCGCCCACCGAAGACCCGGTCATACTCAACATTGCGCGCAGGCATGGCATTCATCCTGCCGTGGTCTGCATAAAATGGGCGGTCCAGCGCGGACAGATCCCGATTCCCTTTTCTGTGAACCCGCGCAACTACCTGGCCAATCTGCGCGGAGTCGTCAGCGGGCCACTGTCCGGCGAAGAGATGCAGGCCATCGCCGCCATCGATCGCAACTGCCGCCTGATCAAAGGGCAGGTGTTTCTTTGGAAAGCCGACCAGAGCTGGGAAGACCTCTGGGACATCGATGGAGAAATCACACCTGCGTAAGCCCGACCCATCGCTCATCCCGACGCGCGGCATGCAGCCCAGCGCACGAAGCGGCACCTTCGGAGAGGAATCAGATGAAAGAAACAATGACAGCGGCCTTCCTGCCGGGAAATAGTACGGTCGAGTTACGCACCGCTCCCGTACCCGTGCCCGGGCACGGAGAAGTCCTGCTGCGCATGAAGGCCTCCACGATCTGCGGCTCTGACATTCGCGCCATCTATCATGAACACCTCGGCAAAGGCCCCGAGGGCTATCAGGGAGTCATCGCCGGCCACGAGCCCTGCGGACAGATCGTCTCTACCGGCGCGGGCTGCCGTCGTTTCAAGGCCGGCGATCGAGTCATCGTGTACCACATCTCCGGCTGCGGGGTGTGCAACGACTGCCGTCGCGGTTACATGATCTCCTGCACCAGTGAGAAGTATCGCCGCGCCTATGGATGGCAGCGCGATGGCGGCATGGCTGAGTACATGCTCGCCGAAGAGAAGGACCTGATCGCGCTTCCCGACGAACTCTCCTACGCCGATGGCGCGCAGGTGGCCTGCGGCTTCGGGACGGTCTACGAAGGCCTCGAAAAGATCGGCATCGACGGCAATCATGCCGTGCTGATCACGGGCCTGGGCCCGGTCGGACTTGCCGCGGGAGCGCTCTGCCGCAAGCTGGGCGCCCACAAGATCATCGGCATCGATGTGGTTCGGGAGCGCATGCAGATCGCGCTCGAACTCGGCCTGTGTGATGCTGTCCTCACCTCCGGCCCTGACAACGTGGAAGAGGTGAAGAAGCTGACCGGCGGCTTCGGCGTGGAACGCGCGGTCGACTGCTCCGCGCATCCCGCCGCCCGGGCTACCGCGATTCGCGCCACGCGCAAGTGGGGAAAGATCGTCTTCATCGGCGAAGGCGGGAAGGTCGAGTTCAACCCCTCGCCTGACATCATCCACGACCAGAAGACCCTTTATGGATCGTGGGTAACCTCAACCTGGTTGATGGAAGAACTCGTCGAGCGCCTGGTGCGCTGGAACCTGCATCCGGCCGATATCATCACGCACAGATTCGCATTGCAGCAAGCCGGGGAAGCTTACGCTCTGATGGCATCGGGAAAATGCGGCAAAGTGGCCGTGTGTCAGGATGAAGAACTGGCCGTGGGCAGCGCGGCGGGACGCTAAGGGTTGAAGATGAGCGATACCAACAAAGCAGCGCCGGCCGCATGGGAACTCCGATTGAGAGACAGCCTGGCGCTCTTTGGCCATCGCAACTGGATCGTAGTTGCCGATGCAGCGTATCCGGCCCAGGCCAATCCGGGCATCGAGACCGTGGTGGCGGGTGGGGATCAGATCGACGTAGTTCGCGCCGTTTTGCAGGCAATCGAAGCATGCGGCCATATCCGGCCCAACGTCTTCACAGATTTGGAACTCAGCTTTGTCGCCGAAAGCGATGCGCCCGGAATTTCGGCCTATCGGCGCCAGCTCGATACTCTGTTTGCACCCTCCAGCAGAAAGCAGCTCCCTCATGAGGAGATCATCTCCCGGCTTGACCACTCCGCCCAGCTGTTTCGCATTCTGATTGTCAAGACGGCAATGAACCTTCCTTACACTTCGGTCTTCTTTGAGCTTGACTGCGGCTATTGGAACGCCGATGCCGAAACCCGGCTTCGCAAGGCAGTCAAGGAATCCCAGGCGCAGATCCCTGATTCCTCTCGTGCGGACTAAGCACGCTTCACCAGTTCAAAACAGGAAGTGCCCGTTCTACGCGTCAGTTTCCTAATCATCCGGCTTCTCAAAAACGATTCGTCAGTCAGCAAGGAGATATATCAATGCGGCGTAGAGAATTTTGCAAACTGATCGCGGCTGCGGCTGCAGCCAGGACGCTGCCCCTCAGGGCGCAAACCGGGGAAGCGGCGCAGACGCCGGCATTCCATGACTTCAACACCTACACCGAAGACTACGCAAAATTCTGCGCTACACCCGCCGGAGAACGTCAGTTTTATGCCCTGGAAGATGGAAAGTTCCTGAAGGAGAAGCTCGATGCGGCTTCCTGGAAGTCGACAGAATGGGGCAAGGCGCCCGAGTTGCCGATTCCCGGGGGCTCATGGGACGGAGTGCCCATGGATTCGCCCATCCCCGACCTGGGCGGCGAGGGACCCTACAAACCCACGTGGGACTCTCTGCTTCAATACGACGCTCCGGAGTGGTATCGCGATGCCAAGTTCGGCATATGGGCTCACTGGAGTCCGCAGTGCGTCCCCGAGGCCGGTGACTGGTATGCGCGCAACATGTACAGGGAAGGCTCCGAACAGTACAAGTATCACCTGGAGCACTATGGCCATCCCTCCGAATTCGGCTACAAGGACCTCTGCGCGCAGTGGACCCTGCTCAACTGGGAGCCGGATGAACTGATTCAGCGCTACAAAAAAGCCGGAGCGAAGCTGTTCATCGCGCTTGCCAATCACCACGATGGTTTCGACGCCTGGGATTCCAAGCATCAGCCGTGGAATGCGGTAAGCCACGGACCGCATCGCGATGTTGTCGGCACCTGGGCCGCAGCGGCCCGCAAACAGGACATGCGCTTCGGCGTCACCGTGCACCAGGGCCGTAATTGGTGGTGGTTCCAGACCGCGCATGGCGCCGATGCGAAAGGACCCTCGGCGGGCGTGGCCTACGACGGCGATCTCACCGCCGCGCAGGGTAAAGACCAATGGTGGCAAAGCCTCGACCCGCAGCGGCTCTACGGCCCCAAGCACCCGTTCAATGCCCTGCCCGACATTTCCTATGTGAAGAACTTTTACGATCGCACCCGCGACCTGATCGATCAGCACGACCCCGACCTTCTCTACTTCGACAATTCCCTGTTCCCGCTCGGCTGGGGGGGCATGAACATCGGATCCTACTTCTACAATCACAACCTGAAGACACATGGGGGAAAACTCGAGGCCGTCGTCAATATCAAGGAAGTCCCCGATCGCCTCGCCAAGGCCGTGATCGCGGATTACGAGCGCGGCCTCACCAGCAAGATCATGGAGTACGCGTGGCAGTCCGAGACCTGCATCGGCGACTGGCACTACAACCGCAAGCTGCTCGATAAGCCCGGGGAATACGGCGGCTATCTTCCCCCGCGCGACGTCATTCACTGGCTCATCGACACGGTCAGCAAGAACGGCACCTTCATCCTCAACGTTCCCGGAAAACCCGATGGCACCATCGACGCCAAGGAGATCGCTGTCATCGACAAGGTCACTGACTGGATGCAGGTAAACGGCGAGGCCATCTACTCTACGCGTCCCTGGAAGGTCTCCGGCGAGGGACCAAACACCGTAAAGAGCGGCTCTTTTCAGGGAGCGAGTGTCAACAAGCTGGGCGTCAAGGATATCCGCTTCACGCGCAACAAGGCCAACACCGTGATCTACGCTATCGTTCTGGGCTGGCCCACCGAACCCGTCGTGGTGCAATCGCTGGGCACCTCCGCCGCCACCAATCCGGGAAAAGTCGCCAACGTTCAGTTGCTGGGGACGGACCAGAAGCTCTCGTGGAAGCAGTCGGCCGATGGGCTGCGCGTCGAGTTGCCCACACGCTATCAGCCCCCCACCGACTTCGCCGCGGCGCTGAAGGTTTCGCTCTCCTAGCGCATCCCCCCCGCCGCATAAAGCAAAGGGCCCGACGCCATGCGCCGAGCCCTTCGCTGTACTCATCTTGGTGCGACGGTTATGCGAGCAGCCGCTGAACCTTCTCTTCGATCACATTTTGTGGCACATAGCCCACAATCTGGTCGGCGACCTTGCCGCCCTTGAAGAACAACAGTGCCGGGATGCCGCGGATGCCGTAACGGGACGGAGTGGCTCCGTTTTGATCCACGTTTACCTTTGCCACCTTCAGCTTGCCTGCGTAGGTCGCGGCTACGCCGTCAACAAACGGCGCAATCATCTTGCACGGCCCGCACCAGCCTGCCCAGAAATCCACCAGTACAGGTTGCTCACTGTTGAGCACCTCCTGGTCAAAGTTTGCATCGCTTACTTCCAACACACCCGCTCCTGCCATGTTCCTCCCTTGCTTTTCACCGGTCTTACTCAGTGTATCGCCCTTTCATGGGATGCCGCACCGGGCCGGAAAGTCGCATACCCCTTGCCGCTCGGTGCAACGCACCATAGCCAGTTCCTGTGCACATCGCAAGCGTGATCAGACCAAAACAAAAGCGCCCGGATCCCTATCAGGAATCTCGGGCGCTAGAGCAGCCCTCCCCCAGAACTGCCCACGAATGCGACTGTACGGTTTCCCGCCACGAATCACAACATATCTTCGGTAATCCGAAGCCTGATCACCAACGGGGCACTTGGCGTGAATCTCTTACCGACTATCGAGTCATTGCGCGTCGCGCCGCGGTCCTCAGAGGCATCCGCCAGCCTGATGAAAAGAATGTATTTAGGTGGTGAATACCAGATCCATCAAAGGTGGGATTCGATGCTTGCCCGGTAGCGTGCCTGCACCGGAAATCTGCCCGGAAACCGTTGCCCGAATCCGCTCAAGTGGCTCGAAAGTTGCAGAGTTCAACCCCTGGACTGTATCGCCGTTCGTATCGTTCCCTGCGACTGAAGGAGGCACATGAGCAGTTGTGGCTCGGGCAAGCCAGCGACCGCTTTCCGAATGGCGGCCGAGGCCGGTTCCACGTCGGCCGAACCGGCGACCACCACCAGCACGGCTGGTCCCGCCCCGCTCAGCGCCACCCCAAGAATCCCGTGGCTTCCCGCCAAGGGCAAAAGCGGTGGCAGCAGCGGGCAGATCCCGGACCGGTACGGCTGGTGGATTCGGTCCTTCATCGCCAGGCGCAGCAGGTCACCGCGTCCCTGCGCAAATGCCAACCCCAGCAGGGCGACCGACTGGATGTTGGCCACCACATCTTCGCGGCTGTAGCTGGCGGGCAGCACCGCCCTGGCCTTGCTGGTGGCGAGCGGCTCGGTAGGAAGCACCACGATCGCCCGCCAATTCGCCGGCGGCTCAACGCGCGCCGCATGCACTGCTCGGCCTTCGCCGACAGCAGTCACAAAGCCGCCCAGCCAGCATGCCGCGGCGTTATCCGGATGACCTTCAAGCGCGGACGCCTCTTCGAGAATCTGCGCATCGCTCCAGCCGAGTTGCCCGAAGTGGACCGCCAGCGCGATGGCGGCCAAACGCCCAGCCGCCGACGACCCGCATCCCATCCCCAGAGGAATCTCGTTCACCATGCGCAGCGCCAGGGGAACAATGGGGCGATGCGTTCTCCGCGAGCAGGCGTTCGTAGATACCGAGCACGAGGTTGTCCTCCAGCCGCGCGCACCGCTCCGCATCCCTTCCCGTCACGGGGATGGAAAATTCCGCCGCCGGTTCCGCTTCCACCTCAAGATAGAAGTCCAAAGCCACCGCCGCGGCATCAAAGCCCGAACCCAGGTTTGCCGAGGTGGCCGGCAAGCGAAGCCGCAGCGGGCCAGCCGCCGACTCGATCGCGGCGCGGCCGGCCACCGCGCTCATGCCATTCCGCCCTTCATGGCCGCCAGCACAGCCGCGGGGGTCGCCTCCACCGAAACCGCATTGCGCCGCAGCCGTTCAATCTGCGCCGCATTGCCGGCAATCTCGTCCTCGCGCAGCAACGTGCCGCGATGGAAGTCGATGGTGTAATCGGCATCCTTGAGCGTATGGCCGGTCAGCACCAGCACCACCGGGTCGCCGGGCGCCACAACACCCCTGGCGCGCAGCTTTTTCAAGCCGGCCAGCGTGACCGCCGAGGCCGGCTCGCACCCCAGGCCCTCCGCGCCCAGTTCGGCCTTGGCGATGGCGATCTCCGCCTCGCTCACGTCCAGACAACAGCCGCCTGTATCCTGCACCACCCGCGCCGCCTTGCGCCACGATGCCGGGTTCCCGATGCGAATGGCCGTCGCCCGCGTATGCGCTTCGACTGGCTCGAGCGCCGACCCGCGATTGGCCGCCAGGCTGCGCACCAGTGGATTGGCGCCCTCGGCCTGGATCACCGAGATGCGCGGCACCCGCGCCACCAGCCCAAGTTCTTTCAGTTCGCGAAATCCTTTGCCCAGGGCCGAGCTGTTGGCCAGGTTGCCGCCGGGGACGATCAGGTGATCCGGCACGGTCCAGTCGAAAGCCTCGGCAATCTCGAAGGCGGGAGTCTTCTGCCCTTCCAGCCGATAGGGATTGACCGAGTTCAGCAGATAGATCGGGGCCTCGCGCACAATCTGCGTGAGCACTTTCACGCAGCCGTCGAAGTCGGTTTTGAGCTGGCAGGTGACAGCGCCATAATCCATGGCCTGCGATAGCTTGCCCCACGCGATCTTTCCTTCCGGAATCAGCACCAGGCTGCGCAACCCCGCGCGCGCCGCATAAGCGGCCATGGCGGCCGAAGTGTTTCCCGTGGATGCGCAAGCGACCCATTCAAATCCACGCTCGCGCGCCACGCTCAACGCCGCGGTCATGCCGGTGTCTTTGAACGAGCCCGTCGGATTCATGCCCTGGTGCTTGGCAAAGAGCTGATCCATGCCCAGCGCCTTGGCCGCGCGCGGCAGCGAGTACAAGCGGCGTATTGCCTTCCCGCAGCGTGACCGCGTTCCCAAAACTGTCCAGGATCGGGAGCAATTCACGAAAGCGCCACACGCCCGAGTGATCGAGTGCCTCGGCGGAGCAGCGCCGCTCCCGCCACAGCCATTTTAGCGCGCCGGGATTGGGCCGATCATGGCTGGTGCGCTGCGCCCAACCCGGATATTCGACTTCAAACAGATCGCCGCAGGTCGCGCAACGGAAATCCGGCTGAGCCTCAGTTCCGCGAATGCGCGCACCGCAGCCGAAACAGCGGAACTGGTGCAAATTGTCGTTCATGCCTGGTGTTAGCCTACCAGCGTAAGGCCATTTTTGCCGCAGGAAGGTAGAGTCCGCCTTGACCGCGCCGAAGCCGCTTCGATTCCTTCTGCTCGCCGTTCTCTGCCTGATGCCCGCCGCCGCCCAGACCCCCCTTCGGTTAGCCGCCGCCGCCGATCTGGAACCGGTGCTGCCGCCCGTTCTGCAGCAGTTTCGCGAAGCCACCGGCATCCAGGTCGAAGCCACTTACCAGGCCTCGGCCGCTCTGACCACCCAGATCCAGAACGGCGCGCCGTTCGATCTGTTCCTCTCCGCCGACCTGGGCTATCCCAAGCGCCTCATCGATGCCGGCCTGGCCGACGCAGCGGGGTCGGCCGACTCCTCCACGCCCATCACCTATGCCAAAGGCACACTGGTTCTTTGGACCCGGAAGGACGGCCACCTGCCTCCTCCGTCGCTCGACCTGCTGCGCAGCCCCGAACTCAAGCGGCTGGCCGTCGCCAATCCCGACCGGGCGCCCTATGGCCGTGCCGCCGTGGCCGCGCTCCACAGTCTCAAGCTGTACGACTCCCTCAAGCCAAAACTCGTGACCGCGGAAAACATCGCGCAGACCGCCCAGTTTGTCGACTCCGGCAACGCCGACGCCGGTCTCATCTCTCTCACCTCGGCGCTCACTCCACGCATGGCCGCGGTGGGCAGCTACTTCGTCATCCCCCGCGACCTCTATCCCCCCATCGAGCAAGGTGCGGTGATTGTGAGCAAGACAACCCAGCGCGCGGCCGTCCACAAACTGCTCGATTACCTGCTATCCCCGCCCGTGCAGGCCCAGCTCGCGAAGAGCGGCCTTACCCCCGTGCACTGAACCATGGTGCGCAACCCGAGACCGGCGCCGAACATCGGAATGCGATCCAGTGCGATAATGAAGCAAAACCGGATCCATCGTCCGGCGGCGTGCGTGAACTGTGAATCTGCCCAACTCCATCACGATGAGCCGGATCGTCATGATCCCGCTGCTGCTGTGGATCCTCTCGCCACATTTTCCGTGGCAGGGATCGAGCGGAGAGCAGGAGCTTCTGGCGTCGGTCCTCTTCGTGCTGGCCTCCATCACCGACGGCGTGGATGGCTACCTGGCCCGCAAGCGCGGCCAGATCACGACCATGGGCATGCTGCTCGATCCGCTGGCCGACAAGATCATGGTCACCGGCGCCATCATCGCCCTGGTCGCCTACAACCCCCAGGTGGTCAAGGTCTGGATCGCCGTGGTCATCATCGGCCGCGAATTCCTCATCTCCGGCCTGCGCTCCATCGCCGCCTCGGAAGGCTTCACCATTCAGGCCAGCGACCTGGGCAAGCTCAAGACGGTGACCCAGATCGTGTCGGTCGTCTCCGCCATCCTGGCGCATCACTGGTATCAGTGGCAGATCGGCGTGGCTGATCCTTCCTGTGAAGTGGACCGCGGTCACGGCCATCTACTTCACGGTGGTGGTGTCGACCATCTCCGCCATCGACTACTTCGTCGGTTTCTGGAAACAGATCGACCACGCCTCCAAGGACCGGCGCAGCACCTTCGTCCTGACCCGGCGCAAAAGCGCCAGCACGCCCAGCGCGCACTAGCTTACGGTTTCGCTTCTGTGCCAAGGGCAGTCCCCTCGTGCAGCCCCCAGGGTGGCGCGACAGAAATGCTCCTCGCGGACTTTCGGAGCCGGAGATTCCGTGTACAACGAAAACCCCGGCAGAGGCCGGGGCTTTTCGTTGCTACGCAAGTTTGCTGCTTCAGGCCATTGCGGGAACCGGCTCCGGAACCCGGACAACTGGCGCCGTTGCGTTGGCTGCGACAGGCGCCGCAACCGCAGGAGTGGTGGTTCCGCGGGTAAGCCGATGAACAAAGTGGTACGGCGGCCAGGGGCCGGATACCTGCATCTGGCAGTCGCGCAGCGTGGCGCTGGTGGTGGCGAACTTGTTCTGATAGCGCTCCACGCACTTGCGGTCGATCAGGTGGGCAATATCCAGGATCATCTTGCCGCTTTCGGTGAGCCGGCAGCTGACTTCCTCGTCCAGAGGAGCAAACAGCCGGTGCATCTGGAAGCTGACTGCCCGCGCTCGTGTCTGGCGCTCACGCTGCCGCACGGCATTCTCTCTCAGGCTGGTCAGATACTCCCGGCCTACTCCTTCGGCCGGCAGATGCTTGCTGATCTCACGGGCGCAGCAATCGTCCACGAAGATCTTGAGGTGCATTTCGGTCTTGCCGCGCAGCTTTTCGATGTTGGAGAGAAACTGGCGCTGGTTGGAGCGGATGGATTTCCGCAGGCTTTCATCGTCGTTGAAGACCGTGCCAAACCGGAACGGCAGCACGGTGGAGTGCTGAAAGCAATCGGCGATGACCCGAGCATGATCCATGCCCGATTTCTGATTGAAATTTTCGGTGGGGTTGTGTTCGCTGACGATGATCGGCTAGGTCGCTGGCGGGATAAAGGAAAACCTGATTTCCGCTGACGCCGAGGACTGATTCCATTGGGAACTGGTTTGCGATGACGGGCCAATTCAGGAAAAGCTTGCTTTTCACCAATGCAGTAGGCATACCATGCCATGACGGGACACTCCGTGCGCGGTCGCCGGTAAGCGCCGCTCGTTGGTGGAACCTTTGTGAACTTGGGAACAACTGCATGCTGGCGTACTTTGCCGGGCCAAGCCGTGATCAACCCGGTCGGACTATCCGGAATACTAGCCCTCTGAAAACACGACTGGCAATGACTCTCATCACGTGTTTGCGATAAGGAAGCAACTAGATCGAAAGTTGTATTTGCTTAAGATCAAATACGTTTCACGCCATCAAAAACCTGCCCGAATTCCCTCAACTCGTCTCTAAGTAGGTCTATATTCTTCGCTATCGCCAATGCACGGACTTTGGTTGATCGATACGTAAATTGCGCGCCGTAGTGTGCCCGATCTTAAAAAATGCCACAGAGGGCCACCCTTATACTGGCCCCATGCCTGTCCAAAGGTCGTCTTCCCCCATCTTCAGCATGCTCGCCCTTGGTTTCCTTACTGCTTCATTCCTCATCGGGATGGGCATGGGGCAATGAAGGCCACCGCATGATCAACCGGCTGGCCGCCGCCACGCTTCCCGCCGACGCACCCGCCTTCCTTCACTCCGAGACGGCCCTTGCTGAAATTGAATATCTGGGGCCGGAGCCGGATCGCTGGCGCTCGCCCGCGGAGCCCGAATTGAGTGCCGCCCAGGCTCCCGAGCATTTCATCGATCTCGAGCCCGCGGACGCTCTCGGCCCGCTGCCGCACCGCCGCCTCGATTTCGAAGCCAAAGTCTTTGCCGCCGGGCGAACGGCCCGAAAAAATCGGCCTGCAGCCCTGGGAGGCAACCGAGGTGTGGGAACGGCTGAAGGCCGCCCTGCGCGAATACCGGCACATGTCGGAGGCCCATCAGGACACACGTCCGGTCGAGCAGGCCGTTATCTTCTACGCCGGCTGGCTGGGCCACTACGTCGGCGACGCTGCACAGCCTCTGCACACCACGATCCAGTACAACGGCTGGACCGGGCCCAACCCGAGGGGCTACACCACCGCGCACAAGATTCACTGGCAGTTCGAGGGGGATTTTGTGGCTGCCAACGTGCATTTGGCCGATGTGCAGCCGAAGCTGACGGCGCCTCATGTCATTGACGGCGACATGTTCGACAACTATGTCGCCTATCTGCGGCATACCGCAACGTACGTCGAAAAGGTCTACCAGTTGGAGCAGGCCGGCGGATTCACGGGTCCCGGCACCGCCGAGTCGCGCGACTTCACGGCTGACCGTCTCGCCGCCGGGGCCAGCATGCTGCGCGACATGATCTACACCGCATGGATCCAAAGCGCGCAGCCGGTACCCGACCCCTATGCCGCCAAGTGACGCTGGTGGATGTCGCACTTGAGAACTCACGAGATCGCCCGGAAAGCCCCGGGTTCACGGCGGATATCCATGGTGTTTTGCGATACCACTGGTGCGCTTAGGCGGAATGTGCACTATCAAGGCACGGGCGATCGAGACTGCCGAGCCCAAGCCCCGCCGTGTTTGAACGATCCTCAGCCGGGGTTCCGTTATTCCCCGATGACGGGCACAGGCTTACCGCTGAAATGGTGAGGAAGGCCGAAGAGGACGCTCTTGACTGAGACGCGGTATCTGCCTTTACCGTCTGCGCTGATGGGCATCTACGCCAGTTCGGATCTCTTCACCTCGGCCAGCGCCGGCACTCGGCGCAGCACCGCCGCCAGCGTGGGCGTCAGCAGCAACACCACCGGCACCGCGATCAGCAGCCAGGCCAGCAGAGCCTGCGCCGCCATGCCTCCCAATTGCATGACGACTTGAGAGGATGAGTGGCCGATGAGCTGTGAGGGGGAGCGGGACAGGCTGGCCAGGTCGAGCCCCGGCCGCACGCCGGTAAAGATAAGCTTGCCGCCCAGGCGAACAAAGGGCACGATCAGAGCGACCTGGAACGGCATGGCGGCATAGTTGGCAGCCTGAATCGCGGGCTGGTTGAGCCGGAAGGCGAGCGCGATCACCGCGCACAGCGCCGTGGGAAGGCCAAGCAGCGGAATGCATCCGATGACGAAACCCAGCGTGAGCGTGAGCGCCAGCCGGCCGGGCGAGACGCCCTGCCGCAGCCAGAGAGCCGCTTTCGGCCTGAGATTTTCAAGAGTTTGCGCAGACGCACGCATCTTCCCCACCCTATCCAAGGGTAGATGCAAACGTGTGGATCTGTGTATCAAACTTTGGTACCGGTTCGATGACAGGAAGGTTGCAGATTTCAGCGCCCGACGCCCATAAGCAGGCCGCGATCGCGCAATGCGGCGATCACTCGCTCGACTTTCCAGTCCAGAGCGCCTGTTCCGTCCACGATGAGGTCAGCATGAACCGCCGATGGCCGCACAAAGGTAACACTGGATGGCCGAACCGTCTTTTCATACTGCAGGCGCACCGATTCCGGCGTCCGCCCACGCTCCTCGATATCGCGGCGCACCCGCCGCTCAAAGCAGACCGCCTCCGGCGCGTCGACATAAATGCGCAACTGGTAAAGCGGCAGCAGTTCCGGATACACCAGGGCAAACAATCCCTCCACAATCAGGAACGCTCCGGCATGCACTTCTTCGGTTTGTCCAGGAATCCGCATGATACGTCGCGAAGTCATAGACGGGTCGGGCGATGGTCTCGCCCCGCGCCAGCGCCGCCACGTGCTCGGCGAGCAGCGCGCTCTCAATCAGTGCCGGATCATCGAAGTTCTGCTTCGGGCGCTCTTGCGGAGACAGATGGGCCAGGTCGCGATAGTAGGTGTCGAGCGGAAAGTGGATGCCATCCAGGGTGCGCGCAAGTTCGGCCGCCAGCGTGGTCTTGCCCGACCCGGAACAACCAGCGATACCCAGCACCACCGGCGGAAAGGGCAGTCGCTCCGTATGCGCCGCTTCCGATGTCACCGCTGCGCCTCGGTCGGCAGCGTTGCCGCGATCGCTGGAACGAGTCTCTTGAGCAATCCAGCCAGGCGGTGCTCCACCTGCCGCCCCGCTGCGAAGACTTCTTCATGGCTGAGCTGCTCGGCGCCAAGCCCCGCAGCCAGATTGGTCACGCAGGATATGCCCAGAACCTCGATGCCCATGTGCCGGGCCACGATCGTCTCGGGAACGGTGGACATGCCTACCAGCGTCGCTCCCATGGCGCGAAAGGCGCGAATCTCCGCCGGCGTCTCAAAGCTCGGCCCCGGTGTAGCCAGATATACGCCTTCGTCGAGATCGATCCCCTCCGCCGCAGCGGCCTGCTGCGCCAGCCCCCGCAACCGTTTCGAATACGCCTCGGTCATATCGAAGAAGCGCAGCCCCGCGCCGGGCACGGCGGCAAAGCGAGCCTCATTCGGCCCGGTAAGTGGATTCCAGCCCATGAAGTTGATGTGATCCGCGAGCGCCACCAGCTGCCCTACGCGATAGCCGGCCTGAATGCCGCCGGCCGCGTTGGTCAGCACCGCCGCCCGCACTCCCAGCGCACCGAGAACCCGCATCGGAAACGTGACCTGCGCGGGCGAATAGCCCTCGTAAAAGTGCACCCTTCCCTGCATCACAATCACCGGCACGCCCCCCAGGAGACCAGCCACGATGCGCCCGGAGTGCCCCGCTACTGTGGATTGCGGAGAGTGTGGAATCTCGCCGTAAGGGACGATCACGGGATCGGCAACCGCCTCGGCGGCCGCACCCAGCCCGGACCCGAGCACGATCGCAATACGCGCCGCTTGCCCACTCGCATGCGCCGCCATCCTGGCCCGCAGGAAAGCAGCCGCCTCAGAAACCTGATCGAAGTAATCCGAGCTCATTGTGAATACTTTAACCGCACCGGCCGAAGACGGAACATGCGCCCTGCATCGATGCGGCGACCGCTCACGGCAGGCAAGGCGCCCGCCGCGTGGGTCTTGTCTTGCTCCGACATTCCGTGCCTCGCTCTCGCCTCATGCCTGTATTCTTCCCTCATGAGGACCATCCTTCGCACGCTGCTTTACCTCGCGCTCATCGTATGGCTGGGCGCGGAAGTGTTCTTTCCCGTGGTCGCAGCCATCACCTTCATGACCCTTCCCAACGACACCCACACCGCCGGCACCATCGTCGGCCAGTTGCTGCGCATTCTGCACAACATGGGACTGGTTTCGGGCCTGGTCGCGCTGGCGCTGCTCGCGCTTGCTCCCGCGTGGGGAATCTACAAGTCGAAGACGGTGATGGCTCCCATGGTTCTCATCCTGGGCATGATCGCCTGCACTGCCTACTCCCAGTTCGGCATCATACCGGCCATGGAGCGCGACCGCATCGCCGCGGGCGGCGCCATCAATGCCGCGGAGGAAACAAATCCCAGCCGCATCGACTTCAACCGCCTGCACAATCGCAGCGAACACGTCGAGCAGGCCATACTCCTGCTCGGCCTGGCCACAGTGGTCCTGGTCGCGAAGGCGGAGACGGCGCGCGCCTGAGACGATCCATTGCCCCCAAAGGATGGCCGTTTGGCATCGTGGTAACATGATGAGCGGCCACGGGCCGACAGTCGACAATGGTTCCCGGAGAGCGCGTTCAGGATGGACTTCTTCTATAGAACCCTTCAGGACGGCCGGTGCGAAGTGGTCTGTACCCGCTGCTTTCTCACCATCGGTACGGCCGCCGAGGCGGAAGCGATCTGGGCACTGGAAGATAACCATAGCTGCACCGGGGGAGCGTTCGCCATGCCCTCGGCTCAACGAACATCTTCCCTCGCCGACCTTCCCGTTCCAGTTCCAACGCGGCAAGTCGCGCCTCACAAAGCATTCACCCGCAAAGCCAGCGGGCTACGCACCGCGCTCCTGGCGCTCTGCGCAACGATAGCTCTCTATGCGTTGCCTACCCTCTTCGAGTTTGCCGCCATGCGCAGGTGGAATCCGTGGCTTGCAGTCATGCTGCCGGGAGACCTGGCCGGATGCCTCTGCCTGATCCTCGTCTTCAGAAGAGTCCGAACCGGAATCACCCTCTATTTGCTGCTGACCTTTCTTGAGGGAGGTCTCTACGCCCTTCACATCCTGCCATTAAGCACCATCGTCTGGATCGTCGATCTGATTCCGACTTTAGTTGTAATCCAAATGCTCTGGCGCTCCCCAGCCGGCAACCGGCCACGCATATCTTACTCGTGAAGCCCACCCCTCACCCTGGCGCCAAAAAACCGGGGCGTTCGCCGAGTGGCGAACGCCCCCTTTTCGATGAAACGTAGTTTATCTTCCGCCGTCGTGATCGTGATCTCCAAAACTGAACAGATCGAACATATCGCCGATGGCCGGACTATTGGTGGGCATCGGCCGACGTATCGACGGCTGTATCCTGCACCGCCGCGGAGTAGTTCTTCCCTGGTATTCCGTCCGCTTTGATGATGTGCCTGGAGAGCAGATTGTCGATCTGCTCGCCGCCTTTGGGCTTGTAGGTCGCAAAGATATGGTCAAACGTGCGGTTTTCGCCAATAATTACGATCACGTGCTTGATTGGAGAAGTCGTCGGTGGATCAACACTCTTGGCATCTTGCGCGAATGCAGGCTGCGGAAGACCCGCAAACACTTGCAACCCAGCGAGGATCGCTGCGCCGCTCCGGAAAAACACAGATTGAAGGTCGTGCTTTGACATCAGACGCTCCAACCACGGGGGAATTCGAAAACCATTTCGCGCCGGGCAATGGCCCGCGCAAACAGCGTGCGCAGGATAGTTCCGCGACGAAACGCGAAGTTTAGAGCCAGAAGAAAATCGCCCTTCAGTTCGGTGAACTATGTCGCCTATGCGATGTAGATGTAAATGCGGGGTTCCAATCGATTGATCTGTGGAAATTCCACGGGCTCTTTGTTTTCAGGAGGAAATCCATGGGCCGCGAAGCCGAGTGTATCTGTCACTGGCGGGGATCAAGAGCGAGGGTAAAAGTTCTGCTGGAGCCCCCCGACCTCATCCTGCGTGGCGAAGTCCGCCGGCGCATTCCTCTTTCGCAAATGACGGAAATGGGTGTTGAGGGCGACTCCTTGCGATTCGCCGTGGATGGCGAAGCCGTTGCTCTTGAGCTGGGGAACGCGCTGGCGCGCAAGTGGGCAGACGCCCTCGCCGCCCCGCAGCCCACCCTGGCAAAGAAGCTGGGCATTACGGCTGAGACGCTGGTCAGGATGGTGGGTACCGCCGACGACGAGGCCCTGTGCGAGGCTCTGCGCCATGCCCGGTCTGTCACCGACCAGCACGGCGACTTGATTGTGGCGCGCGTCGATTTACCTGGCCAGGTCGCCGATGCGCTCAGCCAAACGGCTGACCAATTGGGCCAGGGAGTTCCCATCTGGTTCATCTATCGCAAGGGCAAAGGACATGCGGTGAGCGAAGCCGAGATTCGGTCGGCCGCTCTCGCAACCGGAATCGTCGACACCAAGATCGCCGCCGTATCCAAGACTCTGACGGCAACCCGATTTGTAAAGCGAAAGAAGTAGCGCACAAAGCCCTGGTTCGCCGTCTTGTATCATCGGAGAGGCCCGGCGCGCGCTGCATCGTGCTGAGGACTACGCAGGAAGTGCATGAAGACTGGCATCATCGGCCTGCCCCAGGTGGGCAAGACTTCGCTTTTCAAGATCCTGACCAAGGCCAGGCTCGAGGAGCGCGGCTACTCCAATCCACGCGAGGCGCACATCGGCGTAGCCCGAGTCCCCGATGAGAGGCTCGACAAGCTGTCGGCGCTCTACTCGCCCAAGAAGACCACCTTCGCCACCGTCGAATATGTCGATGTGGCCGCCATCGGGCAGGAGGCGCTGAAGGAGACCGCGTTTCTCACCAGCCTGCGCAACGTCGATGCCCTGATTCACGTGCTGCGCGCCTTCGAGGATGATTCCATTCCTCACGTGGGCGCCATCGATCCGCTGCGGGATATCAAGAACGTCGAATTCGACCTCATGGTCAGCGATCTCACCCAGATCGAAAAGCGCCTGGAGCGCGTCGAAAAGGATCTCAAGAAAGGGCGCACCGGCGAACTGGAACGCGAACAGGCGCTCCTGATCCGCTCCAAAGAGGCTCTCGAAAAAGAGCAGCCGCTGCGGGAACTGGAGATGACGGCCGACGAGAAAAAGCTCATCAAGGGATTCATGTTTCTCTCGCAAAAGCCCATCTTGTATGCACTTAACATCGGCGAAAGCACCACTCTCGGCGACGATCTCGATGCGGCCGTGAGCCGCTTTAAGCTCGACGACGTAGCCCACCGGCCCAACGCGGGCGCAACCGCGATCTGCGGCAAAGTGGAAGCCGAACTTGCGGAGATGGACGACGAGGAAGCGGCCGAATTCCTGTCCAGCTACGGTCTCCGCGAGAGCGGCCTGGTGCGTCTGATCCGCAAGAGCTATGAACTGCTGGGCCTGATCAGCTTCTTCACCGCCGGCGAAGACGAATGCCGCGCCTGGACGGTTCCGGTGGGGTCCAAGGCTCCGCAGGCCGCGGGAGCCATCCATTCCGACCTGGAACACCACTTTATCCGCGCCGAGACCATTCGCTGGGATGCCCTGCTCGACGCCGGATCCGAAGCCGCTGCCCGCGCCCGCGGCACGCTCCGTCTGGAAGGCAAGGAATACATCGTGCAGGACGGAGACGTGATGCACATCCGGCACAGCGGTTAGCATGCTCAAGCTCTCGCTGGTTCTTGGCCTGCTGGCCGGCCTCGCCGACGTCGCGGGCGGCCTCGTTCTCGTGCGCGCGCGGGGCGTGGAGCGCTATCTGCGCTACTTCGTCGCCCTGGGCGCGGGCTTCCTGATGGCCACCGCCCTCATCGAGATGACCCCCGAGAGCCTGCGCATGAGCCCGCGCCTCGGACCCGTTCTGATCATGGCCGGCTACTGCGTCGTTCACCTGCTGGAACACACCATCAACTCGCACTTCCATTACGGCGAAGAGACGCATCACGGCGAGTTTGTCTCCGCCCACACCGGCTATTCGGTACTCGGCGGGCTCAGTGTGCACGCGCTGTTTGACGGCGTCGCTATCGGCTCCGGCTTTGTGGTCTCGAACTGGCTGGGCTGGCTGATCTTCCTGGCCGTCTTCCTGCACAAGGCGCCCGAAGGATTCACCATGGCATCGGTGATGCTGGCCAGCGGACGCAGCCGCTCGGTCGCGTTTTACTCCGCCGTCGGCCTGGCCGTGGCCACGCTTCTCGGGGTACTCATTATCGAGCTGGTTCCCGCCTGGCTGCCATACGGTTTGCCGGTTTCCGCGGGAGTAGCCCTCTACGTCGGCGCCAGCGACCTGGTCCCCGAGGTCAATCGCGAACCCGGCATTCGCATGGCCCTGGTGTTCTTTCTGGGGGTGGTGGGATTCCTGTTGCTGCGCACGCTGCTGCCGGCGCTCTGAACGAAGCGACGCCGGCGGGTCCTCATCCGGGGTGACCTTCTAATCGCCGGGAGCCTCATGCGGAACGCGCACCACGCCCCATTTCGCGCCGTAGAGCTTGCACAGCAGAGTCAGGTAATCCAGCGCGACACGAAGGCAAACCTTGCTCTTCCCGACCGTGCGCCGGCCAAAGACGAAGGGAATCTCTTCGACGGAACGCAGCCGGCCGCGCGCCAGGATCTCCAGCAGCAGCTTGAAACCGGCGGGCTGAAACAGGATGTTATCGACGCAGGAGCGGCGAACCAGGAAGTAGCCGGACATGGGATCGGCGATCCGCAGCGCCGAGGTTTGCAGAGGGCGCGTGGCCAGGATCGCAAGCGCCGAGATCAGCTTTCGCAGCGGGTGCCAGCCGCGCTGCCGGCTTCCCTTGGCAAAACGGCTTCCGATCGCCGCATCGCGTCCGCCGCCCAGGATCGCCGCCACCAAGTCCGGCAACAGGGCTGGGGGATGCTGCCCGTCCGCGTCCATGACCCCGAGTATGGTCGCGTCCGTATTCTGCCATCCATGCAGGATGGCCCCGGAAAGGCCGCGCTCCCCGGTGCGAATGAGCAGCCGCACGCGCGGATCTTCGCGGGTAATCGCGCGGACGATCTCCTCGGTGCCGTCACGGCTGTCGTCGTCCACCACCAGGATTTCGTAGGCGATGGCGACATCCGCCATGGCCCCTCGGATGTTTCTTAAGAGGCAGGCGAGGTTGCCTGCTTCGCACACGGTGGGAAGAACAATGGCCAGCTTGTTGGGGAAGGAGGTGCGAGTCACGGAGGCTGCCTCTGTCTGTTTGGTCTCTCGTGCAGCGGGCATGTAGGATGAACCTGTTGTCGGGGAACACATATTCAATCTGGTTAGACGGAGTTTCCAGGCTTGCATCGCAGCCCAACCCGCCTTGCTGCGAGCGCACTCAAAGCGGCTTGGATTCTTGCCTTTACCCTCCTGGGATTCTCAGTGATGGGCTATCACCCGGGGCTCGAAGACGACGGCGTCTACCTGTCGGCGGTCAAAGCCGACCTTGAGCCTGCGCTATATCCTCACGATTCTGATTTCTTCCGCCGCCAATTGCAAGCCACGGTCTTTGACCGCGCCATGGCCGCCGTCGTCCGTACCACACGAATGCCGGTCGCGTGGGCAGAGCTCGCGGGTCAGTTCATCTCCTTGTATGGGATGCTGTGGGCCGCGCACAGTATTGCCCGGCGGATGTTTCCAGAGCGGAGGGCGCAGTGGGCAGGCGTTGCCCTGCTGGCTGCGATGTTCACCTTGCCGGTGGCTGGAAGTGCGCTCAATCTCGCCGATCAGCACCTGCATCCGCGCAACGTCGCCACGGCCCTGGTGCTGCTGGCCGTCGACCGCCTGCTGAGCGATCAGCCTTCGGCCCGCAGAATCCTGTCGGCGGTTCCACTGCTCGTGGCGGCATTTGTGGTGCATCCCATCATGGCCGCGTTGGGAGTCTCCTTCTGCGTCTTCCTGACTCTGTTCACGATGTCATCCGCCAGACATGAGGAAACAGTCTCCGGGAAGTCCGTGGCGGCTGCAGCGCCCTTGAGCTGGATCTTCGAGGCGCCCACGCCCACGTGGCGGCGCGCCCTCGAAACCCGCCGCTATTATTTTCTCTACCGATGGACATGGTACGAGTGGTTGGGGGTAATCGGGCCCCTGGTGCTGTTCTGGCTCCTGCGCGGCTATGCTCTGCGGCGGAATCAAGCCAGGCTGGCGCGATTTGCGCTGGCGGTTCTCGGCTACGGCGTCTTTCAGCAGGCCGTCGCCATGACCATGCTTGGACCAGCTTCTCTTATCCGGCTCACGCCGCTTCAACCCATGCGCTACCTTCACCTGGTCTACATTTTCATGGTGCTGATCGGTGGCTGCCTGCTGGGAAGACACCTGCTCCAGCGCAGCGCCTGGCGATGGGTTGTTTTTCTGGTCGCGATCAACGCCGGGATGTTTACGTCTCAGCGGATCATGTTTGCCGGAACTCGCCACCTTGAGTTGCCGTGGCTCCCGCCGCAGAATCCGTGGCTGCAGGCATTCGCGTGGGTTCGGCAGAACACGCCAAGGGACGCTTACTTTGCACTGGACCCCAACTACCTGGCCGCACCGGGGGAGGATTATCACAGCTTTCGCGCCCTCGCGGAACGCAGTCAACTGGCTGACGCCATCAAGGACACCGCGGTCGTAACCCAGGTTCCCGATCTCGGTCCCGCCTGGGCCAGCCAGGTCGATGCGCTGGCGGGCTGGCAACGCTTTGGTCCGGCCGATTTCGCCCGTTTGCGGAAACAGTTTGGAGTGAATTGGGCTCTCGTTTCATATCCTGAGACGCGCGGGCTGAAATGCGCCTGGCACAACGACGTCCTCGCGGTGTGCCCGATTCCGGCTTCCCCCCAGGTTCTACAGCTTTCGGTGTATCGCAAATGACTCGATTTTGCTTACTTGGCGGTGTCGGTCGCGTCGTATGATAACAAGAGTTCTACTACGGATTTGAGTTAGAGAGATGATCAACAACAAAAAAGTTGTAGCAGTTCTTCCTGCGTACAACGCGGAAAAGACGCTACAACGCACCGTGCAGGAGATTCCCTGCACCGTAGACGCCTGCATTCTGGTTGACGACCACAGCACTGACGCGACCGCCGGCCTGGCCCACGAGCTGGGGCTGCAGGTTCACGTTCACGATCGCAACCGGGGCTATGGCGGGAACCAGAAGACCTGCTACGCGGCGGCGCTCGATGCCGGAGCAGATATCGTCGTCATGCTGCACCCCGACTACCAGTACTCCCCGCTGCTGGTGGAACCCATGGCGAGCATGATCGCCTTTGGTGTCTACGACATCGTTTTGGGGTCGCGCATCCTGGGCGGAGGCGCCCTCAAAGGCGGAATGCCGCGGCACAAGTACATCGCCAACCGCATGCTGACCCTGGTGCAGAACCTTGCCCTGGGTGCCAAGCTGTCGGAATACCATACCGGCTTCCGCGCCTACAGCCGCGAGATGCTGCTCTCGCTTCCCCTCGAATCCAATTCCGACGACTTCGTCTTCGACAATCAGCTCCTCGCCCAGTGCATCTACCTGGGCGCCCGCATCGGCGAGGTTTCGTGCCCGACACGCTACTTCCCTGAAGCCTCTTCGATCAATCTGCGGCGCAGCACAATCTATGGGCTGGGGGTGCTGAAGACCACGGCCGAATGCGTGGCGGCGCGGTGGGGACTGTATCGCAGGCAGATCTTTCAATTTCCTCCGCTGCAGATCAGGCAGCAAAGCCCATCGCCGATTCTCAAGGGGGTTCAATGAGCCGTCCCCAGGGTGGAAAGCTACCCATCCTGCGTTTGGGAGGTTTGACGGCGGCGGCGCTGGTGATCCATGGCTATCACCTGGGCGTAGAAGACGCGGAGATCTACGTTCCAACCGCCAAGAAGCTTCTTGATCCCTCGCTCTATCCCTACGCCACCGAGTTTTTTCTCTCGCACGGGCATCTTTCGCTTTACGGACCCCTCCTCGCCTGGACATCGAAACTGACCCATCTGCCCATCGACTGGGCGATTCTTTTCTGGTACATCGCCACCCTTTTCGCTACCCTGGCCTCGGCGTGGCTGGTTCTGAGCGCCTGCTTTTCATCGACGCGTGCGCGCTGGAGCGCGCATCACGATCTTTACCGCGGTGCTGGCCATGCCCGCGACCAATACCGGCCTCCTCCTGATGGACCCCTACCTGACGGCGCGCTCCTTTTCCACGCCGCTCACTCTCCTGGCGCTTGCCGGGCTCCTTGAAAGGAAGTATGTCCTCGCGGGAGCAGCCATTCTGGTGACCGGAGCTTTCCACCCCCAGATGGTGGTTTACCTGATCTTCCTCGCCCTGGTGATGTGGGCCGGCGAGCGCAGCAAGACCCGGGTCGAGGAGGGCGTACCGGTGATGGCCTCGGCGATCGGGATGTTCCCGACCGGGTTCAATCTCTCTCCAGCTACAGGCCCCTACCGCGAAGCGCTCTACTCCCGCGACTACTTCTTCCTCTACAACTGGACCTGGTATCACTGGATGGGGATGATTGCCCCCCTGGCGATCCTGGCCTGGTTTTGGCGCCGCCGGCTGCGGGGAACGCTGCCGGGATTCAGCCAGCTCAGCTTTGCGATGTTGCCCTTCGGGTTTCTCTCCATCGGCGCCGGCATCTTTTTGTCCAGTTCCCCATCTCTCGACATGTTTGCCCGTCTTCAACCGCTGCGGACGTTTCATCTCATCACCATCGTTCTGGTGCTTCTGTTAAGCGGAATCGTGGGAGAGTATCTGGCCAAGGACAAGCCCTGGATCACAGCCTGCATCGCCCTGCCCCTGGCCGTCGGAATGTTTTTTGTAGCCCGCGCCACTTATCCTGCCAGCCCGCAGATTGAACTTCCCTCGCAGACCAGCTCCAATGCCTGGATAAACACCCTTTTATGGGTCCGCAACAATACGCCTAAAACCGCCGTGTTCGCGGTGGACTCGCGCTACTTCATGGACGCGGGAACCGATGTGCATGGTTTCCGGTCGATCTCGGAACGTTCTGCCCTGGCCGACTATTTCAAAGACGGCGGGGTCGTCTCGCTGTTTCCCGAGCCTGGCCGAAGAGTGGAAAGAGATGAGCAACGCAACCTATGGCCTGAATCACTTCGATGCCGCGGATTTCCGTCGTCTCAGGTCTGAATACAGCGCTGTCTCCTGGACGGTGATCCACGGCTCCGCCCCGGCGGGAATGCAATGTCCTTACCAGCAACGCGGCTATTCGGTCTGCCAGATTCCCTGACCCGCCTCTCTCGCGCCCCGGGTCCTGTTCATTTTGCGCAGACCGGGGCTTTCCGCCACAATGAACTGATCACTCATTTCGCCGGCACGGGGGCCGGACCATGCTTAACCTTGCCCAGCGGCTAATCCTTGGATGTGTCGTGCTCGCCGGCCTCACCA
The DNA here is from genome assembly GCA_963737665.1 of uncultured Acidobacteriaceae bacterium. Taxonomy (GTDB): domain Bacteria; phylum Acidobacteriota; class Terriglobia; order Terriglobales; family Acidobacteriaceae; genus Telmatobacter. The sequence goes on along the minus strand of CAVTTW010000002.1, from coordinate 578,826 downwards.
TCGGACTGGCGGCGTTCGCGCATCGTACGCTCGCGGCAGCAGGGCAATCTTCGGTCGCCATTCTTTTCTGTCTGATCGCGGCCCTGGTCGCCATAGGCACGGTTGCGCTGGTCCTTTCTCCGGTACGGACTCTGGCCCGCGATGCGCGGAAGATCGCGCAGGGGAACCTGGAGCATCGCGCCGAGTGGAGCAGCCGCGACAGCTTTGGCGCCATCGCCGCCGAGCTGAATCGGATGGCCGTTCGACTGCGCGAACTGCGGGAAACCGAGGCCGGCCGCCGGCAGATGGAGTTTCAGCTCTCCGATGCGGTGCTGCAATCCATCTTCGAACCCATCATCGTGACCGACGGCAAAGGCCACCTGCTCAAGGTGAATCCGGCCGCCGCGGAACTGCTTGGAGACGCCGCAACTGACCGCATGGCGCTGGCCAATACGCCCGGCGGCGACAAGATCCTCAGCGCCATCCGCGACGCCGTGGCCATGCAAAAGCCGGTGGCCGCCGAAGGCGAAGCCTCCATGCTGCCCATGCGCATCGGCAAGCAGTCGCGCAGCTTCCGGCTGCGCACCACGCCCATGCGCGACTCGGAGGGCCGGCTGCTGGGCACTGTGACCACGCTCGAAGATGTCACCACCCTCCAGGACACCGACCGCTTCAAGACGCAGTTCATCGCCGTGGCCAGCCGCAAGCTGCGCGACCCGCTGCTGCAGTTGCGGCGCGGTCTTTATGCCCTGGGCCAGGGCTTTGGCGGACGCGCTTCTGCCTTTGCAGGCGGAACTGGTCAACGCCGCCAGCCATGAATCGCAAAAGCTCGATGACCTCATGGCGGACCTCATCGAAGTCGCCGAAATCGACACCGGCAAGCGCGAATTCAAGCTGGAGAACCTGCGCCCCGCGGCCTTGTTGCGCGAAGCCCAGGATCGCTATTGCGACGAGGCTGCGCAGAAACGCATTCAAGTCGAAGTCCGCGCCTACGACGACTTGTCGGTGGTGCGCGCCGATCGCCGCGCGGTTCGTTCCATCCTCGATAACCTCATGACCAACGCGCTGCGCTTCACTCCCGCGGAAGGCGAGATCCTGCTCGCCGCCGAGGAGTTGAAGGATTTCGTCCAATTCACGGTGCGCGACAGCGGGCGCGGCATCGAGGCCGAACGGCTCAAGAGCATCTTCGACCGCTTCAATGTAGGCTCCGACCAGGGAACCGGCATGGGCCTGGCGCTGGTGCGCCGGCTGGTCGAGTCGCTGGGCGGCCAGATCGCCGTCGAGAGCCGCCTTGGCCACGGAACCACCTTCCGCTTCACTCTTCCCGTCGCCGTAGTCACCGAGATCCGGCACCCAGTCGAGGTGGGCTGAGTCATGGGGGAGATCACCCTGGAGCGGCAGCAGGAACCCGGCAAACTGCGCATTTATATAGGCGCCGCACCCGGCGTGGGCAAGACCTTCGGCATGCTCAACGACGCCTACCTGATGAAGCATCAGCAGGGCGTGGACGTCGTGATCGGCCTGGTCGAGCCCCACGGACGAGCCGAGACAGTGGAACGTATTCGCGACCTTGAAATCGTTCCGCAGCGCGTGGTTCCGTATCGCGGCGTGGAACTGAAAGAGATGGATGTCGACGCCATTCTGGCGCGGCATCCGCAAACGGTCGTGGTCGACGAACTGGCCCACACCAACGTTCCCGGCAGCAAGAATCGCAAGCGCTACGAAGACGTGCTGGAATTGCTCGACGCCGGCATCAACGTCATGACCGCGGTCAACATCCAGCACCTGGAAACGCTGAACGACGCCGTCAATCGTTCCGCCAACACGGTGATCCGCGAGACCGTCCCCGATAACATCCTCAAGCGCGCCGACGAGGTGGTCAACGTCGACGTCACGGTCAACGAGCTGCGCAACCGCCTGCGTCAAGGCAAAATCTATGCCGCCGAAAAAGTGGAGCAGTCGCTGGCCAACTTCTTCCGCATCGGCAATCTGAATCTGCTCCGCGAGCTGGCCCTGCGCACCACCGCCGAACAGGTCAGCAACCGCGAAGCAGCTTACCGACGCACCCAGGGCCTGGAACAGGCACAGGTTCCCGAAAAGGTGATGGTGTGCCTCAGCACGCGGCCCGGCACCGAGCGCCTGCTGCGAGTGGGCGCCCGCGTCGCCGGCCGGCTGGCAACCAACTGGTACGCCGTCTACGTGACCAAGCCCAATGACGACAAGGGCCACGGGGATCCCGACGCCTACCACCGCCTCGAAGAGTACCAGCGCATGGCGCGGGACCTCGGCGCGCAGGTCGTGAACCTGACCGATAAAAATGTATCCGACGCCCTCATTCGCTTTGCCCAGCAGGAGAGCATCTCCCATGTGGTCTTCGGCCAGTCCGCCCGCTCGCGCTGGGACATCCTGCTGCGCGGCTCGGTGCTCAATCGCTTTCTGTCCGAAGTCCGCGACGTGACTGTGCAGGTGGTCCCGATGCAAAAGCCGCTGCGCAAGACGTAGTGCTGCGTATTTGTGTTTGTCGCGAGATCGATCGCATCAGGAAGTGCGGTGTCAGCTCGATTGCCTGCGCGACGCAAACATGGCGCGTGCGGTGACGAGTGCGATCAGAAACATGGAAGCGAGCGGCACCATAAGAAATGGAGCCGCCGGCTTTGCGATGGGACGCCCGAAGGCCACCCCTGCATAGATCCCCAACGAGCCGATGATGGTTATGAACATCGCGATGGTGAGCATCGATTGTCCGCGAGCGGGCCATCGCCTGGAAGCCAGGTGAGCCCACAGCAAGGCCGCAAACGGCATCAGCACCCACCCGGTGAAGAGGACAAGCAGAACAACCGACCGGTTGCGATGTCCCGCGCGTAACATGAGGGCTTCCGACCCGGCAGCCCCGGTGATGAGCAAGACGGGAACCCAGGCCCTGAGCAAACCCGAGGATCCCGGCCTGGCAGTCCTGCCCCAGTCATCCTGCTTCATGCGGACACCCCGCGTGCATTCGCAGATTGCCGGTCACATCTCAATTCACTGTCCGCCCATCATCTTAAGCCGAACGGTCTCTGCTTCACGATGATCTTCAGTCACTCACAAAATACCCGCACCTTGGTGGCGTTTCCGTCGCTGCCATTCACGTCGACGGTGAGATCCTCGAGATGATCGATCAGTTCCTCGAGATTTTCCGGCTTGATCTGCGAAAGGGTCAGGGGCACCCCGTGTTTGCTGAGCGCCTCGTCGAGTTGCTGGTGCGACTGCTGAGGAATCAGGCTGGCGAGCCGCACGCCCGCCCGGAGCAGTTGCATCGGCACTCGCACATTGACGCTGGTCTGGCCTTTCAAGCCGGTCATTGACTCATCGGCCTCGACCAGAACGCGCAGATACTTCGCCCGCGTCTTGACGGAGGCTCCATTGGCTCCCTTGGTTGTTCCCGCGAAGTCGCCCGCGACTGTTCCCGAGTCAAGCGCGGCAAGCAACCGCTCCGCTTCGTCCGCCGTAATCTTGCCGCCGGCGAGCATCTCCAGAATCTGACGCCGATTCTCGTTCATGACCTTCCTCCTAAGCACTGCGTGAGCATGAATAATCCGGAATGGAGCACTTTGAAACTGCCTTGTGGCAACATCTCTTCGAGGCGGACAAGCACCGGAAGCACCGCGTGCAGGTGGATCTGGACCGCGGTGGCAGCGATACACGCGGCAACCATCCACCATCCTTCCCTGCCATAGGTAGTCACGGCCAACAAGCGCTCGGCTTCGGCAGGCGTTAAACGCCCGGTCGCGACCAAAGAAAGAATGAAACGACGCTCTTCGCCCATAGAGCCCCCTACAGAATCCGAACCAGCACGCGGTTCCCTTCGGCCTGCACCCGCACATCCGTGCCCTGGAGGCTGCACAGGATCGCCCAGAACGCAGCGATGGCACTCCAGGGATTGATCCCCAACCGCCAGGCAGGCAATCACCACCACAACCAGAATGAGAGGCGATAGCAGCAGCAGTGGTATCCACAACAGGAAAAGAGGCACCCACAGGCGAAAGCCGCGCCAGTAGGGGTTATGCACATCAACTACCGCAATGTTGGGAATCATCGAATAGCCTCCAGTGCGCGGACAGCCTCGTCGGCCGAGATTTCGCCCTTGTTCAACCGCTCCAGTACCTCCGCGCGCGACGGGGAGGGGTTGGTCTCGACAAATTCCAACTGGCCGGCGATGCGGTTGAGGCGTGCCTTGATGGTCGGATAGCTGACCCCGAAGACCTGCTCCATCTCCTTGATCGAGCCGTGCGAGCGCAGAAAAGCCGTGATGAAGACCTGGTCCTCGAGGCTCAGCCGCGCCAGTTCCGGGAGGGTAAAACTGCCCTCGATGGCAATTCCCTTCCCCGGAATCCAAACCCGTTCCACCACCAGCGCCTCGCCCTGCGCCATGCGCAACAGGTCTGGCCAGTCAGAAGCCGATTTGGATTGGGACGCCATGCGTCGATCTCCTGGTGGCCCGATGGATTGCCACAGGAAGGATAATACTTAATAATCTTGATTAATTCAATACCTATTATTGATTTTATTTAATATGCGCTTCTGTTTTTAGTTTTAATTGCCCGGCATCCTGAAGCTAGCAAGGAGGCAGGAGCGCGGTTCGATGGGAATGGGAGACATTCCCAGTGACGATCGCTTTTCATCGACTCCAGCCACATAGTTTTCCGTGGAACTACGGCACCGTGAACGGTCGAAGTCCGTCAATGGGAAACAGCCCGGTGGGGGTGGCTACGGTGGAGGGCTGCGCCCGGAACATGTAATGGATCGAGAACCCTGCGGAGACGGTAGCGTAGTTGCGCGAGTTGTTGGCGCTTAGGAATCCGCCTGCAAACCAGTGCGGACCGATCTGGTAGGCGACCGTGCCGCGCAGATTGTAGTTCGGTCCGACGCTGGTCATGGCCGGAAGAGAGGCGTTGTTCAGACCGACCTCGCTGGCCTTTTGCGCAGCAAGCGGAAACAGCGGGGTGAGGTCCTGCTGGAAGGCCTGAACGCCCAGGCCGCCCAGGATCTCGTAATGCCATTTGGTCAGGTAGTGCCCTGACCAGGTAAAGGGCACGTTGGCCAGAAAGTATTCCGCGGGGCTGAAGTAGCCGCCCATCCCGAAGGTGTAGGCGCCTTCGTTATGGGCGTAGTGCATGCCGAAGAAGTTGGCGCCGATGCTCAGGTTGCCGTACTCGGGGAGGGTCTTGACGCGCCAGTAGGCGCCGCCCGATCCATCGATGCGGGTGTTGGTCTCGACCTGGGTCCCGGTGAGATATTGGCCGCCAATTCCCACGTAGAAGCCGGATTGCGCATCGCCGCGCGCGATACTGCACGTTGCCCTGATTGGCAACCACGCCGCCCCAGACGGTTCCCGGAAAGCTGAGCGACGCGTTGCCCGGATCGCGCAAGCCCCCGTAGGAAAGCTGCGTGTCCTTTACCGAGTCGCGAATGAAGCTGAAGGTGAAGGGTCCATTGCCGGGCCGCCACAGCGCGCGGCCGGTAATGTTCGAGATCAGAAAAGCCGTAGGGCGTGTAGCCGGCCGCCAGGGCCAGGTGAGGAAAGGCCAGCTGGACTTCGCCGCCCACTCCGGCAGCGTTCTGCTGGGGAGGCGGGGTGGGGGTGGCCGTGGTGTTGGTGGTGGTGGTCGTCGAACCGGTGTTCAGGTCGGTTCCCAAAGGCTGCGGAATGGTCACCAGCGTGGTGCCGGAGGTGGTCGCCTCCTGCACCGTGATGACGCTGGTGCCGTCGGCCTGCCCTGAGTCGAGAAATACGGGCTTGGCGACGATGGTGATGCGCGCGTTGTACCCGAACGGCGAGGAGACCTCGAACGGCGCTTCGAGAGCAGAGAGGTGGTCGTAGCCCAGGTCGCCGCTGCGGTAGTTGATTACGCCGGCGCCGCCCGTCCAGGGGCTGTAACCGCTCTCCAGGGTCTCCAGTTGCATCTGCGCTTCTTCGCGGGGGCCCACGGGCTGCGGCTGGCGCTGTACGCGCACCCACGGACCACGCAGCGGAGGCAGGCTGCGCTGCTCCAGCTCTTCATCGGAGAGGCCGCTGGTGGTGGCATTGGAGGGGATGGGGACTTCTTCAGGCGCAGCCTGCGGCTGGGCAGTTCCTTCCACGGGTTCCGTTGCAGGCAGCGAGTTGGGCGCGGTCACCAGGGTTGGAACCCTCTCCGTGCGCCCGGAACGCCGCTTCGCCTTCTTTGGCTTCTGGTCGGTGCCGAGATCGGGCGCCGATGCCTGTTGACTTGCCGGGGCAGTCAGCGGCGTTTGCGCCGGCTGCTTGTCGCTGGACTGCTTTTGGGCCGAATAGGCTCCCGTCGCTGCTTCCTGGGCCGAAGGAGTGTACTGCACATCGTTATACGCGGTAGGAGTTTGCGCCGGGGTTGAGGGCAGAGTCACGGCAGCATTGGGCAAAGAACGAATGTTGGCGGCGGATCCCTGGGTGAGCTGCCCATCGGTCTGGTCGGCAAACCTGGCCTGAACCTCAGCCGCTTTCGAGTCCATGGGCTGCGATGTGATGCGCAGTGGCGGCTTGGTTCCCGAGGTCGGGGGCACGACCGAGGACTGCGGAGGCGGCGTCCATTGCGGGGGGCTCGGCTGTTGCGATGCCGGAACCACCGGCTCCGGATTGGGAATGAAGACCGGTGTCCGGGTAGCCGGTGGCGCGGGGTTTGCGCTGCTCGCACCGGTTGGCGTGGCGTTCTCCTGAGTGGTCGGAGGATTGGCACGCCCGGAGTAGGTCGTGACGTCGGAAGTGGGCTTCCTGTGTCGTGTCCGCGAACTCGTCGATTTCGCTGTCGTCTGCTCCGGCGGCGGCAGTGGATTTCCCGTTGTGCCTGCGGTTCCAGACCAGTTCGTTGAAGCTCCAGTGCCGGATGCGCTGGCCTGCGGGGGTGGAGGCGGTAACGCCGAGGAAAGCGTCGAAGACGCAGCCGGCACAGGAATCTCTGTGGTTGTGGGCGCAGTGATGATTTCACTGGTCTGCGCATTCGCTCGCGGCTGCGTGATCACGACCGGGGCGGTTCCGCTATAGGGGTCGGGGCCGTAGGCCGGCAGCGGCGGGAGCTTGGTGGTCTTCTGGAAAGGCTCGTAGTTGGGATCGAGCAGGTGTTGCAGATCGGCCGCGGTCGTGGCGCGATGGGGCTTGGTGTTCACGTCGGGATACGCCAGGTCGTGAGCCAGCCGGTCGGTTGGCGAAGACTGGGGCATCGCCGCAAGCGAGGCACGCCAGTAGTCGGCCGCACGCTGGTTATCGCCGCGCGCCTGCTCGAAGCGCGCGGCCATGGCCAGGATCGCCGAGTCGGCGGGAAAGCGCTCCAGCGCCTGCCGCAGCCAGACTTCGGCCTGCGCCTTGTCATTGGCCGCCAGAGCCGATCCGATGGCGCCTTGAAAGTCGGCTGCGCTCGCATCCTGCATCGGGATCGCCTTATATATGGCCAGTGCGTCTTTGGTCTGCCCAACCTTGAGATAGCCGCCGGCCAGCACCTTGCGGACGGTCACGTTGTCGGGAAAGGCCAGGGAGGCCGCTTCCAGTATCTCTACCGCGCGCTGATTGTCGCCGTTATCGATGGCGGTACCGGCGCGGCGCACGCTCCAGTTGGCCCAGATGGTCTGCACCGTCTCGCGCTGGGTCGCGGTCAGATCGTGCCGGCTGCCCAGCCGCATCAGGGTCGGGTAAAGCGCACGATCATTTTTGGTGTTGTAAAGCAGCCATGCATTCTGCACTTCGATGTTGGCGGGGGGCGGGGTCCGGAGCTGAGCATAGTGCGTCTGAACCCGGTTCATATATTCGGTTGCGTGCGCAATATCGCCGGCCGCGGCGTAGAGGCTGGCTTCGCCCTGCACGAATTCGAAATCGGACTCAAGCTGCCGGCGCACTGCCGGGGGAATGAGTGCGATCTCCTGCAGCGCCTCGGTGTTGTGGTTGGTGGCCTGCAAGGTCGCGATCAGGCCCTTCCACGCATCGATGCGATCCGGATGCGCGGTCAGCACCTGGCGGTAAATCTCGTACGCCTGCGCGGTGTTGTTGCGCTGCAGATAGATGGCCGCGAGCTGCAGCTGGAGTTGCAGACTGGGCTGGCCACCGGCCGCCATCTGCAGCTTCGCCGAGCGCTCCAGAAGGCCCTGGGCGATATCGAACTGGTTGGCCTGCTGATAGATCGATCCCAGCATGGACAGAAACCCGACATCGGTCAGCGCCGCCTCGTAGGTAGACGGCGGCATCTTCTCCACGTCGGCGATCGCCTGGTTGTCCTGGTTCATCTCGTGGTGCGCGCTGACCAGGCCCATCCAGGCGGGCAGGCTTCCGGCATCATCATTCAGGATCTGCGTATAAAGGACAGCTGCCTGGTCGAAACGGTGGGCCTCCATCAGGATGCCCGCATATTGGAGGCGCGTATTCTCCTTCAGATTGGTGCCGTTGTCGGGGAACGGCAGAGCCAGGGCCTGCGCCAGTACGCGCTGGGCGTCCGCGGGGCGGTTCTGCGAGCGATAGATCGTGGCCAGGGTCTGGAGATACTCGGGGTCTTTGGCCATCGCCGCCTTGACGTTGGGCGGAAAGCGGGCCTCGATCGCCAGAGCCTTTTCGCTTTGACCGTCGCGGGCGTAGGAAAGAAACAGTCCGCGCCACGCATCGGCGTTGTGCGGTTCAATCTTGAGCAACTGATCATAGGCGGCTGCCGCGGCGGTGTATTGCTGCTGCTTGGTCAGCAGGCCGGCCATCCCGGTAAGCGCTTCACGGCTGTTGGGCCGCATCTGCAGCGCTTCCCCATACTTTGCGGCAGCCACATCCAGCTGGTTACTCGTCAAAGGCCTGGGAAGCCTCACTCATCGTGTACCAGAAGCGCGATGTTGCCAGTCCGTTCTCGACGGCGGCGTCCTTGAATCCGTTCTGCTCGGCCTGGGTCAGGTAGCTGATGGCGCCGCCAAAGTTGTTCTGCTGCATGCGCAGAAAGCCCATGCCGGCGGCAGCGCGGCCGTTGTTCGGTTCCTTTTCGAGGATTTCCGCAAACCGGGATTGCGCATCCTCAAGATGGTGCGCGTTGAGGGCCGCGAAGGCGGCACGCTCGGCCGGCGTGCGCGCGATGCCGGAGTTCATCTGCGCCAGCTTGCTCTCGTCTTCGCGCAGGTGGCCGGCGATCTCCGTGTCCTGGGGATGTTCCTTCAGATACTCGCGCAGTTCGGCGGCGGAAGAAGGATTGGCCGCGTCCCAGATGAGCGCCTGGCGCAGCGCCGATTGGGCGCCGGGACTCTGGGCATGCTCTTTGAGAATGCGGATACCCTCGGCCCGGGTGTTGGCCTGATAGGTCAGCATGGTGCCCAGTTCAACGACGAAGCGCGTGTCTCCGGGATTGCGCGCTGCCAGGGCGCGCATGGCATTGAGCGCTGCCGTCTTGCCGTTGGCCGTGCCGTAGAGGGTCTGGTAGTAGGCCAGAGCCATGTCCCCATCCGGAGGCCGATCCCCGTAAAGGTCGCGATAGATGCGCATCGCATCTTCGTTCTTTCCCTGCCGCGCCAGATTGCCCGCCTGGCGGAGCCTGTCGCTCTGCGTACTGGTGCTGCTCAGGGACTGAATCTTGGCGATATTCGGGTCGTTGGGGTTGACGCTGCGCAGCTTCTCGAGGGTGGCGTCGGACTGCGCCGATTGTCCGCTCAACCGGTAGTCCCTGGCCAGACCGGCCAGCGCTTCCGGCATTCTTGGGATCGGAGAGCAGGATCTGCTGCCAGATCTGGATGGCCATATCGGGACGTCCCCGCGACTCGAGGGCGTGGGCATTGCCGATGAGAATCTGGCGGGTTCTCTCCGCTCCCGCTCCGGACGCCGGCTTCTGCCCGAATGCCGCAGCCGGAGCGAGGACATCCAGACCCAGGAAATCCAGGCCGAGGATGAGGCACGCGATCAGGATTGCGGTCTTTAGGGACGTCCTGCGCGAGGCGGTCATCACTGTGTCCACTCTACCTTCAGCTCCCCTCGCGGACCGAACCGGAATCTGCCATCCAGAAACCCAGTCGCAAACAGGACAAGATTTTGATCGTAATATGCCGGGTCTTTCCCATACAAACCAGTCGTCGCATTGAACTGCTCGCTCATGCGAACACGCTGCTGCGCCGCCGCCTTCTCCGCAGCCGGAAGGGCGCGAAGGTACGGCAAGACAGCGGCTGAGAATCCCACAGGACCATCCTGATCCGAGGGAATGCCCTGCTCGCTAACCTTTTCTGGCGGCGCACCATGGCTGCCAATATACGAACCCATTCCGGCAAGGGTGTTAAGCATATCGTTACGCGGCTGGCTGCTTGCATCGAGCATACCTGCCCAGAGGTAGACACGGATAGCATCATAGCTGCCCAGGGCGGGCAACGGGGTCTTGCCGGGGGACGGCGCGCCGGGCGCCGGGGATGGATAAAAGCCGTCGCTGGGAACGTAGTCCGCCCAGTCCATGGCAAAGCCGTGCCGCGAGCTCTGCCGCAACAGCCGCGGAATGTTCGACCCAATGTCCGCCCAGGGGCCGGACGGATCCATGGCGGCGAAGCGCGCGAAGATAAACAACGGCACGTAGCTCGGGTTTACAGTCCAGACCTGCTTGTGTTCGAACAACGCCTTCGGACCGGGCATCAGCATCATTCCGAATCCAGGCAGTTCGGCGACCTCCTGCCTGGCAATCTGGGCCATCATCTGGTGCGCAAGGAGGGTATAGGCGGGATTCTTCCACAGGCGGCCGGCCTCGGCCAGCGAATAGGCGATCCATACGTCGGAGTCGGCCGCGGAACTGGCGTCGAGCAACTTCCAGCTGCCTTCCTTCGACTTGCCCCACAACCATCCCGGCAGATGCGTGCCCATGTTGCCCGCGGCCAGGTTGGTCTGCGTCCACTTCAGCACCTGGTCAAACCGCGCTCGGTCATTATCAACAAGCGCAAAGAAGAGCGCATAGGATTGGCCTTCCGAAGTTGTACGTCCGCCGCCCTGCGGATCGACGACTCTTCCCTGCGCGTCGATAAAGTGCGAGGCATACGCGTTCCAAAGAGTCCACGGTCCCTGTTTGCAGCCGCCGGTCGCTCCCACGAGCAACAGGATAGCAACGAGGAGAAGAGGTTTCCGTGACCACGAAACGCTACGATTCATTTCCCTGAGAATCCTCAAAATGGTTGCGGCCGTTCTGCAACAAATGCATGTCTACGACTTTCGCGCCCCAGCCATAGCGAATTCTGCGGCGATCTAGCGACCTTGGCGCTTGAGGGAGCGGGCGCGAATGTATCCTTCCGCCCGTCGCTCGCACCTTCCCTGCGACGGCCGTCTAGCGCTCGACCATCTTCAAGCGCGCGCGGGCCTTCTGGCGCAGCCACTGGCGCGTCCAGATAGCCAGCAGGAACGCCAATGCAAGGACCACGACAGCCGCCAGCCACGGCACTTCCATGAACCACAGGGTCAGTCGCGTCCACCACGGCAGTATGCCGACATGGTACACAGCCGCACCCACGCGGAAGGACTGAAACCGCGTCCCCAGGAGCATCGAAACGGATCCCTGTATATCGCTGGCCTGCTGGACGTACAGGAAGGTCTTCATGAACGGCTCGAAGGTGGGCGAATCCTTGAGGTGGATAGCGACGATGCTGCGGCTCTGCCCGATGTCGTAAGGAGATTCGATGCCTTCGATGACAGCATCGGGCGTGCCGGAGGCGATCAGGTCGCCGGACTCGGAGTGTTCGCCGGATTGGACCTTCCACCAGGCATGATGCAGGGGCACGAAGAATCCAGCGGTGTCGTGTACCTGGATCTTCCCACTGTGCAGGGTGACGGGAAGATTGTTGGCGATCTTGTCGAAGCCGGGCTGGTCGTCGCCGGTTCCGATGACCAGGAAGTCGGTATTCGCGCGGGCCTGCATCGCGTCGGGGCCAGCCACCGTGACGCGCAGCGCCGGATATCCCGTCTGTCGCCCGAAGTGTCCCATCAGGGTGACGAACATCTCGATTTCCTGCTCGGTCGGGGTCGGCGGCAGGACCACGGTGGTCTGCGCCAGGTCGGCAAAGCGCGTAAACGGGAAGCCGGCGTTGGCGAAGATCTCAAGGTTGGGCATGGGCGCATAATGCGGATAGCCGCGCAGATCGAGATAGGTATCGCGCAGGATCGCGCCCTGCATGTTGATCGGGGTGGTGTCCTGGCAGTTGCTCTTCTTCAGCAGCTGGAACGTGAAGTCAAACGAAAGCGAGTTGGAAAAGGGCCGCAGATTCACGACCGGCACCGGAACGTCCAGTTGCATCCGCCGCGAAGCTTCCTGACCGGGCACCAGCGGCAGCGATCCGAGGAAGGCGTTGTTGACCCGGATCTGCATGCTGGAGATGGGCCCGATGGGAATCGAGTTGTAGCGATAGGCCAGCCGCAGTACGGCGTTGGGCCGCTCGTTGTAGAAGATGTCGGGCGCGAGGCGGAAGTAGACGCTGAGCGGCGTCGAACCGTCATTCTGCAATTGATCGGCCGAGGCATAGTCCCACAAAGCCACGGTCTGATCGGTGCGCGCCCAGCGCGGCGCGCCGTCGGCGGGCTGCCGGGCGGGAAGGTTCAGAGTGTCGATGGTGGTCTGCGCCCCTTGCAGCAGGCTGGAGTTCATGGCCACCGCCTGAGCGGCGCGGATGGTCTGCTCCGAATCCTGCCCGGCGATGACCAGCACCTTGCCGAACGGGTCGTTGGGATTGGTGCGCATCGCGACGGTGGGTTGATCGACCACCGCCATGTTGAGGCCGGCGGGCAGGTTGGAAGGACTATCGGAGACGACGATCGCATTGCCGGCGGGCAGCTCTCCGATGTGCACTGGAAAACGCACCGGACGGCTTTCCGAGATCATGCCGAAGTAGCTGGTGACGATGCCGGCGGCCTGGATCGCCTTGGTCGACGGCGCCGAAGCGAACACCACCGGCAGGCTGAGCGGCTGCACTACGGCCGGATCGAGAAACGGCAGGGGCAACTGCTTCAGGTCATCGGCGAGCGGCAGCAGGTCGCCCTGGATATCGAGATAGGTGCTGCGATGTACGCGGGCCCACAGCGTGGTGTTGGCGGGGTCTTCGCACACCATGACGTAGTGGCCGATGAACTGAATGGTGAGGGCGTTGTTATGCACCATCAGTTCCGGAGGAATCGAAAACTCCGCTTCGCCGATCTGGGTCGAGGATCCGCCCGACCCGTTGGGCGTGGGCTGAACGGTGGCGAACAGTGTGCCGTTCATCATCAGCTTGATCTGGCTGAGCTGGGGCAGCAGCGCCGGCGAAAAGGCGTAGGAGAGATGAATCTTGACCGAACGCGGAACGTGGGTCTGCGGCAGCGTGAAGTAGACGCTATGGTTGCTGTCGATGCCGTGCAGTTCAATCTGGGGCGAGCCGGCATCGGCGAGGCTGAAGACGTCGCGAAACTGACCCGGCGGGGCAGGAGCTGCCAGGGGGTTTGCGCGGCGTCCCCGCCTGCTGTCCGTCAGCGTTGATGGCAGCCTGCGCCTGCAGCCTGGCGGCGCTGCCCAGCAATAGCGCGGCCAGCAAGAGAAGGCTCGCGGACCGGACCGCGGGAAGAGGCCTGGGCGCCTTGGGCTTCTTCTTCTGCGAAATGAACAGGCTCTGGAAGGTCGTCACCAGCCCATGCATGGAGATCTGGAAGATGCGCTGCAGGCTGCGCAGCACGTTGTCGCTTTCGCGCGATTCGCCCCATCCCAGCCACGAATCCGCCCGCGAATAGAGCACCATGGTCAGAACTTCCTGCTCGGCAATCGACAGTTCCTGGAAGCGCACGCGCAGCACTGAACCCTCGGACGAAACTACCGTCGCGCGGAGTTCGTTGGCGCCGGTCGGCAAGGGAAACACGAGGCGCACTTCGCTCTGCGGCAACAGATCCAGCCCTTCGCCGAAGCGGATGCTGGTGCCTCCCGAAGACATGTCGATGGTTTCGCCGGCCACCAGCTGCCCGTTGGCCAGCTTGGCCATGACCGGCGTGACCAGGCTGATGCGCACCGTGGTCCGTAGCTGCTTCATCTCGCGCGCCACCGCCGTGGTAACGCCCAGGATCACGACATTGAAGAAGCACCAGATCACGTTCATGATCACGGTGCCGGGCCGGTCGCGATCCCAGATGAAGAAGCGTGGAATCGCAATCAGGATGCCCGACAAGATTGAAGACCAGCAGGATCAGGAACGGCTGCGCGATACGCGTATCGAAGAACGTCCTCTTCACCACGCCGCCCTTGGCCGTCACGTTGAACTTGCCCAGCTTGGGGTTGATCAGCGCCATCATGGTAGGCAGCAGGATGTAAGGCGACAGAACCGTCTCGTAGATCTCGTTCCAGAACGAGTGCCGGTGCTCGCCCTGGATGCGCGAGTTGGTCACGTTGGAAAGGATGAGGTGGGGCAGCGCGTAGGCCAGAATGGCGGCCCAGTAGCCGGGCACGTTGGTGTGGTTCAAGAGCAGGTAGATCAGCGGCGCGCTCAAAAAGATCAGCCGCGGAATGGCGTACATAAAGTGCATCATCGCGTTGAAGTAGCACAGCCGCTGGGGAAACTTCAGTCCCGGCGCGAAGAGCGGATTGTCGGTGCGCAGAATCTGGATCATGCCGCGCGCCCAGCGGATGCGCTGTCCCACGTGGGCCGAGAGGCGTTCGGTGGCCAGGCCGGCTGCCTGGGGAATGTTGATGTACGCCGTGCCCCAGCCGTTCATCTGCATGCGCAGCGAGGTGTGCGCGTCTTCGGTCACCGTCTCGACGGCGATGCCGCCGATCTCGTCGAGCGCGGTGCGCCGCAGCACCGCGCAGGAGCCGCAGAAGAAGGTGGCGTTCCAGAAATCGTTGCCGTCCTGGACGATGCCGTAAAACAATTCGCCCTCGTTGGGAATGACACGAAACTGCTGCAGATTGCGCTCGAACGGATCGGGCGAATAGAAGTGGTGCGGCGTCTGCAGCATGGCCAGCTTCTTGTCGCGCAGAAACCATCCCAGAGTCATCTGCAGAAAGCTGCGCGTGGGCACGTGGTCGCAGTCGAAGATGGCCACGTAGGGCGAGGTCATGCTCTTCAGCGCGGTGTTGATGTTGCCGGCCTTGGCGTGCTTGTTGTCGGTGCGCGTCTTGTAACCTACGCCCGCCTCAAACGCGAAGTCCGCGAACTCCTTGCGCTTGCCGTCGTCGAGGATGTAGACGTGCAGCTTGTCGGCCGGCCAGTCGATGTTCAGAGCCCCCAGCGCCGTGTAGCGCACCACGTCGAGCGGTTCGTTATAGGTCGGAATCAGGATGTCGACATGAGGCCAGTTGTTCTCATCCTCGGGCAGCGCCACCGGCGCGCGCCGCAGCGGCCAGATGGTCTGGAAGTAGCCCAGGAACAGGATGAAGAATGCATAGGTCTCGGCCAGGATCAGGCTGGTGATGAAAAACGCGTCCAGCGCACCCCAGTGGTTGGCCGGATCGCGAAAGAATTGAATGGTTCCGGAGAGCCGCCAATATCCGTAGCGGAAGGTGCAGAACATGGACATGATCATCAGCGTGAGCGTGATCAGGTAGGAGTCGGAACTGCGCGCCACGGCCAGCGCAATGAGCAGCGTCAACAGCCCGCAGACAGCCTGCTGGGGCCAGGTAAGCGGAAGAATCGCCAGGAAACAAAAAATCCCTGCTGCGCCGGCAAGAAAGAGGAGGCGAAGGAGCTTGGTAAGTCCGTTTTCTCCCGCCCCGATATCCTGCCAAATGCCGGTTGGCGTCATCTCTCACTCCACCGCACACCGCCAAAACCGCTCGATGCGGGCGCGGCCTGACTCTTGACCCAGCCCGCCAGGCTGGCGAAGTCTTCGGCAACCGCCGACGTGGGTGCGTAGTCGACCACTGTCATTCCCTCCGCAAGCGCCTCGCTCACCGCCGGCGAGCGCCGCAACGCAAACGGAAGCAGACGGTCGCCGAGCTGTTCGCGCAAGACTTCGCGCACGTCGAGATGCAGAGGCAGCGAGGGGTCAAACTGGTTGAGTACATAAAAGGGACGCACCTGCTGGCCTGCGCCACTCACATTGTGCTGGAAAAAGGTATCGATCGAACCCACGCTTACCACGGAGCTCATATCCGGAATCACCGGCACAAGGACGGTCGGCGACAGGCGCAGCACCCGGCGAGTAATGGCGCCCGAGGCGGTGGCGAGGTCCACAATCACGCGGCCTGAGCCGCGCCCGTGACGTGTGATTTCCTGGGTGAGGCTTTCCTGCGGAGCGGCTTCAGGCCCCAGTGTCTCCGGGTCCACGGTGACCATCTGGATGGGCGCATCGCCACTGGCTCCGGGTGCGGAAAACGTCCTCAGTATGCCGGGGCGCTGGTCGCGTGCTCCGAAGAAGAAGGGCAACAGACCGTAGGCCGCGGTATCGACGAGCAACACCTTTTCGCCGCGCGCGCAGAGGGCCCGGCCCAGTGTAGCCACCAGGCTGGTCTTGCCGACACCCCCGGCAAGCGAGAATACGGCCAGCACGGGAGCCCGTTGCGGAGCCGGTGCGGGAAGCGCTTCGGCCGGCCCGGGACCTCCGGCGAATACGCCGTTGAGGGCAAACCAGCGCGAGGTGAGTCGATCGCGCGAGGCCTGCAGTGTGTCTTCAGGAGCCTGCGGAACAGGCGGAGGCGCCACATCGCCGCGGTCGGCGGCAAGCCACGCGGGACGCGCCGCGCTTTCGCGCGGATCGGCTGGAGCCCATGGATTGCGCACCTGCAGGTAATGGTCCTCGCGAACTGGCTGAGGTTCCTCGCGGGGAGCTGAGTAGACTGGCTGGTGCACGGGCTGCTGATAGAGCGGCTGACCCGGCGGCGGAGGATACGGCGCCTGCGCGGGCTGATTCGGAAAGGCCGGCTGACTTACGGGCGAAGGATAGGCCGGTTGCCCCCCGAGCGGCGCGTACGGCGGCTGGCTTGCGGCCGACGCGTAGCCGGGCGGGAGCGCGGACGGCGAAGCGGAGAGGCCATGGCTGTAAGGGAATCCCGGCTGCTGGGGCTGAGGCGTTTGATACGAAGGAGCGGGAGCAGGTGGCGGCGCAGGAACCCTTTCGGTTCGAGGCGACTGCCACATTCTCGGCTGCGAGGCCTGCGGCTGCGGACAGTGCTTCGCCTCTCTGTGTCCGCTCCTGCGCCGCGATCTCGGCCTTACGTGCTCCTTCGGCTGCAATCGCCTCTTCAGTAGCACGCTGCGCCTCGGCGATCTTCTGCGCTTCGCCCTCTTCGCGAGCGCGTCTCCGCTCCGCTTCGATGGCGTCCTGGACACGCTGGCGCGCTTTTTCGCGAGTCTGCGCGCGGGACGCAGAAAAATCCCGATACTTCGCGCCATGCAAGTTGGCCCACGAGTAGAGGGTCGCTACGTCTTCCGGTGTCTCACTTGAGTCTGTAAGCGCCTTGCGGTCAGTCATTTGCCACCTTCGTCGTTGCGACGCCCTGCTTCTCTGCCTTCAATCTCATCCGCACCTCAGCGGAGATCGGCATCGCGCACCGCCATCAGGGTATGCTTGCATTCAAAATCCTATGGGCGCGCTGTTGTCAGAACAATAACACTTGAACTATTACCGTAATAACACTTTTGCGCCATACGGCCTTCCTTGGCACATGGATTGCAATGGACTCCATGCGAGTGAGCCCTGACGCGACTCCCTGGTGCCTGTACTTTCCGTAGCAGTTTGAAACATAGTAACCAAATCTCACGATAAAGAACAGGGTTAGCTGTACGAAGGTGCTTTGTTCAACACTCTGCTGGGTTTATTGATTGCGGTGAGTACACCGATCCGGCCTCTGGAATGCCCCTGAGCCTTGAATGAAGGGGATTGCCATGGCGTTGGTCACGCTCAGCATGGGTACGACAACGCTAACCGCAGGTAACGTTGCCAACAAGGTAACCCATTGCGATGATCGAAGAGTGGATTGGCATGACCGCTGGCTCGGTTCCCAAGCTTGTTGGGAACCCAGGGCAGCAAGGATGCCGGCGGCGTCAGAACCGGATTCAGTTTCCCACCATTGATTTTCATCATCCCCCTTAATATCCATGGCTTCTTGGTTCGCCGTGCTCTACACTTCATTTCCGACTTGATCCTGGCGGGGGAATTGTGGCGGAAAGACTCGACGAGCGCACGGTGCCGTTTGAAGCCGGGGATGGGTTCCCGTGCAATCTCATCCACATTCTGGGTTTAACCGCTCCCACCAAGGGCCCGGTCCTGCTGGTGCACGGTGCGGGCGTTCGCGCCAATGTATTTCGTGCTCCCGTGGAGCGGACTCTGGTGGATGAGTTGATCGAGCGGGGCTACGACGTGTGGCTGGAAAACTGGCGGGCGAGCATCGACCTTCGACCGAACTGCTGGACCCTGGACCAGGCGGCAGTATTCGACCATCCCTTTGCGGTGAAAAAGGTCGTGGAGCTGACCGGGTGGGAACAGATCAAGGCCGTGATTCATTGCCAGGGGTCGACCAGCTTTACCATGTCGGCGGTTGCGGGCCTGCTTCCCGCGGTGACTGTGATCGTCAGCAATGCGGTTTCGCTGCATCCCGTGGTGCCGGAGTTCAGCCGCTTCAAGATCACGAAGTTCGTGCCGGTGCTCAAAAGACTGACTTCGTACCTCAATCCACAGTGGGGACTGCACGCACCGACGCTCACGGCAAAGTTTGTTGCCACGATGGTTTCGCTCACCCATCACGAATGCCGCAATCCCGTGTGCAAAGGCGTCAGCTTCACGTATGGCACCGGCTTCCCCGCCTTGTGGAGCCACGAGAACCTGAACGACGCGACCCACGAATGGATCAAGCAGGAGTTCGCGCAGGTGCCGCTCAGCTTTTTCGAGCAGATGGCGCAATCCATCGAGAAAGGGCATCTGGTGACGGTGGACCGGCGGCCCGAATTACCCGAGGACCTGGTCGCGCAGGAACCCCGGACTACGGCGCGCTTTGCCTTCTTCGCCGGCGAAAACAATCACTGCTTCCTGTCCGAAAGCCAGAGGCGCACTTTTGACTTTTTCCAGTCGTGGCGCAAGGACTATCATTCGCTGCGAATGCTTCGCAACTATGGTCATCTCGACGTGTTTTTTGGGAAGAATGCATCGAAGGACGTATTTCCACTCATGTGTGAGGAACTGGATCGCACCCGGTAGGGGGCTTCCGCCCTTGGGCAGGAAACCGGGCGGATGGGTGGGGCAAGGATAAAAAACACAACGTCATAGAGTCACCAGTCGGAATCGCAACAATTCATGAAACGGGCCCCGGGCCATTTGCACTAACCGTAGATCGCAGCAATTTGACCAGGCAGTCACGCCGGAGGCGCCATGGGACAACCCGCACGCATTGCCCAGCAGGCAGGCCGCTGGGCTCTCGTTGACAGCATTCCCTTCCAGATGCCGGTCTACTGCAAGGACTCCCCCGCCCTGTTTGCCGTCTTCGGCATCAACGCCGACAAGGCGCGCAAGCTGATTCCGGGCAACGAGATTCATCCCTTCCGGTTGTGGAACAAAGGCCTGCTCGTCGTCAGCGTGATCGACTATCTCAACACCAACATCGGGCGCTACATCGAATTCAGCATTGCCATCGCCTGCACCCACGGTGCGCGGCCCGCTCCGCGCCTGCTGCCCGGTCTCTTCATGAACCACTACGGCACCGGGCAGTGGGTCTTCGACCTGCCCGTCAGCACCGAGGTTTCAGTCAAGGGCGGCAAAGGCATCTGGGGCATGCCCAAACACCAGGCCAACCTGAACTACATCATCGGAGACAAGGTCGTGAGCAGCCAGTACGACCAGGACGGGATGTTCGCGGTCAAGATCGAAGTGGAGCGGCCCGGAAGCGCGTGGCTGCCGGTCGGCATGACCGGGGTGAACTACTGCGGCTTCCGCGGGATGATGTACAAATCGAGCGTCTACTTCAAAGGCAAGCTCGGCTTCAGCCTGCTCAAGAAGGGTTCGGCGAAGCTCACCATCGGCGATCATCCCCGGGTGCAGGCGCTCAAGGGCCTCGAAATTGATCCCGAACCGCTGCTGTCCGCCTTCCTGCCGGCCGCCAACGGCGTGCTCGACGATCACTTCGAATGCTGGTTTATGAGCGAGGCTCAGAAGCAGAAGCAGATTCCCGAAGGCATGGAGAGCGTGGTGGATCTGGGCCAGGGCCAGGAGTGGCTGGCGCCACCCGTCCCGATCCATGAGGATACGGTGATTCCGGCCGCCTTCGCAGGCAGCTAATGTTTATCTGGTTCAGCAGACGGCTTTCCGCCCCGGCCAAATAAGCGAAAAGGGGCGTACACGAAGTTGGCAGAAAAAAACAGGGAACAAAGTTTGACACGTTTTGACCACAAATAGCGCATTACCATTTGGGGGGTTTTGCTCACATGAACTTGCAACGTTTGCTCTATTGGGCCTTGGTTCTCATCTCGTTGACCACATTCGTCTCCGGAATTGTGCAGATTTTCGTGCCCGCCTTCATCCTTGATCTGATCGCGGCCGAAGTCACTCCGACCAGCAAGCAGTGCTTCGCCACCATCGGCATGTTCATGGCGCTCTTTGGGGGAATGTTGCTGCAGGTGCTGCTCTCGGGCGACCTGGCGATTCCCGTATTCCTCTGGGCGGGGCTGCAGAAGTTCGGCGCCTTTGTGGCGGTCGCCATCGGCGTCGCCCACAATGTCTTCAGCCCGTTCGCGATGTTCGTCGCCTGCTTCGACTTGATCTCCGGGATCCTGATCTTCGCTTACATGAAGGTTGCCAGCGACCAGCGGAGCACGGAATGACAGTTCCCCGCCGGTCGATCATCCTGGCCGGCGGCGGCATGCGCGTCGCCTACCAGGCGGGGGTGTTGAAGGCGCTCGCCGAGGCCGGCATCGCGTTCGATCATGCGGACGGGGCATCCGGAGGAACCATCAACCTCGCCATGCTGTTGTCGGGCCTCTCGCCGGACGAGATGATCGCACGCTGGGAGTCCCTCGATGTGCACAAGTTCGTCTCCCTGATGCCCTTTGCAAAATACACTTCCACCCAGGGCCTCGAAGCCATGGGCGACGCGCGCGGACTGGTCGACGATGTCTTTCCTCACCTGGGCATCGACATGGAGAAGATACGGACGTGCACCCAGCCGGCCGGCACGTTCAATGTCTGCAACTTTACGCGCAAGACCGCCGATGTGATTCCCAACTCCGAGATGACGATGGATTTCCTGGTGGCGGGCGTATCGCTGCCCATCTTCATGCCCGCGGTCGCCATCAACGGCAGCCTGTACCTCGACGCGGTGTGGATTCGCGATGCCAACCCGATGGAGGCGGTTCGCCGCGGCGCGGACGAGATCTGGCTGGTCTGGTGCATCGGCAACACCAGCGAGTATCATGACGGGGTCTTTCGCCAGTACGTGCACATGATTGAAATTGCCGCCAACGGGGCGCTCTTCAAGGACTTTGAACAGATCAACGACATCAACGCGCGCATTGCCGCCGGAGAGAAGGTCTATGGCCGCAGCACGCCGGTTCGCCTGCACCTGATCCGGCCGGAGTTTCCATTGCCGCTCGACCCTGATTTCTATCTCGGCAAGATCGATGCCGCCACCCTCGTCGGCCGCGGCTATGCCGACGCAACCGCTACCTGGCGACGCGTACCGCCGAGGGACTGCCGTTTTCACCGGAGGTTACAAAGATGACGAACGAGACTGCGGGATTTACGTTTCGCGAAAAGATGGCGGGCGGATTTGCCCTGGGCCAGACCGATCCCGAGATCGGGGCCAAGGCCGGACGCGACGCGGGCAATACCTTCACCATGCATGCCACCATCGACATCGAAGATCTGGCCCAGTTCATGTCGGATGCCGGACACGCGGGCTCCATCACCGGGCAAATCGACTTTGCGCCGCTGGGCTTCAATCTTCCCTCCACGTCCGGTGTCTTCAACCTGTTTTCTCCGACCGAAGACCCGACCATGAAGTACATGGTCTACGAGCTGGGCTTCAACGCCAGCAACGGGCAGAGCTATTACATGGCGGGCAAGAAAGAAGTACAGCAGGCGCCCATGACGGATATGTGGAAGGCCACCACCACGCTGTACACTCAGCTTTACCAGGGAAAAGACAAGAGCGGACCCATCGTGGGAGCGGGCATTCTGACGCTGGGCGTCACCGACCTGATGGCGATGATTCCGACCATGCATGCCACCAACGCGGCCTCGCCCGAGGAAGCGGCGGAGACGACCGCGCGGTTCGGCCGGTTCTTTCTGGGCGAGATGTGGGATACCTACGTTGAAAAAACCGGAGTGTAAGCCATGGACTTCGACGCGATCGTGATCGGAAGCGGCTTTGGGGGCGCGATCACCGCGTGCCGCCTGGCCGAGGCCAACTACAAGGTACTGATCCTGGAGCGCGGGCGGCGCTGGGACAAGTCGAATTATCCCCGCCAACCCGACGATCAGTGGCTCTGGAACAACGAGAAGCCGGAGTGCGAACAGGGTTGGCTCGACTTCCACGCCTTCCCGCACATGTCGGTGGCCACGGGCGCCGCGGTGGGAGGCGGATCACTCATCTACGCCAACATCTCCTGCGAAGCCCCGCGCAGCGCATTCGCAGCCGGCTGGCCGCAGGAAGTCACCTACGACGAGCTAAAGCCTTACTACGATACGGTCGCAAAGTTCATGAATGTGCAGCCGGTGCCTGCGAATCAGTGGACCAACCGCATGAAGCTGATGCAGGAGGCCGCACAGAAAACAGGCGCCGGCGGGCGGTTCAAGCAGCTGGAGCTGGCGGTCACCTTCGACCCCGCGTTTACCTACGATCAGCCCGACCCCTTCAACATTCTCAAGAGCAAGCGGTTCATCAATGCGCAGGGCGTGGAACAGGGCACATGCGTCCACCTGGGCAACTGCGACATCGGGTGCGATGCCGACGCCAAGAATACGCTCGATCGCAACTACATTCCGTGGGCCGAAAAGCATGGCGCGGAGGTGCGGCCGCTGCACCTGGTCACCGACGTCCAGCCAACCGACGGCGGCTACAAGGTTTCCTTTGACCAGCTGCAGCAGGGCCAGCGCATTCCCGGCAGCCAGACGGCGCGCATCGTGGTCGTCGCGGCCGGATCGCTGGGATCGACCGAACTGCTGCTGCGCTGCCGCGAGATCAACCAGACGCTGCCCAACATCAGCCCGTTTGTGGGCCGCAACTGGAGTTCGAACGGCGACTTTCTCACCCCCGCCTTCTACGATGGCCGCGATGTCGGGCCGTCGCGGGGGCCAACCATCACCTGCGCCATCGACTTTCTCGATCGCAGTTGCCAGGGCCAGAGTTTCTGGATCGAAGACGGCGGCTTCCCCAATCTGCTGCTGGACTACGCCAACCGCATGGATTCGCTGCCGATCAAGAATGAAGCGGCGAAGCTTCTGCTTGACTCCTTCCGCCACCTGATGCGGGGCGACAACGTGTTTCAGAACGTGATGCCGTGGTTTGCGCAGGGCGTGGATGCCGCCAATGGCACGCTTTCGATGCATCACTCGCTGCTGACCGGCGAGCCCTGCCTCAATCTCGCCTGGGACATCGGCAAGTCGAAGCAGGCGATCGACGCCATCGTCGCCATGCATTTGCAGCTGGCTGCTGCCACGGGAGGGCATCCGGTGGTGCCGCCCACGTGGTCGCATGCTGCATTCGCTGGTCACCCCGCACCCGCTGGGTGGATGCGGCATGGCGGATACGCAGCTCAATGGGGTGGTGAATCACGCCGGGGAGGTCTTCAATTACAAGAACCTCTACGTGGTCGATGGATCCATCGTGCCTGAAGCGCTGGGCGTCAATCCGTCGCGCACCATTGGAGCGCTCGCCGAGCGCTGCGCGGCACTGATCCGCGCCGAGGGGCGCTGAGGCGGCAGCGTTGCCTATGCCTCATGCCAGCGGCGTCTGCGAAGGAACATTCGCCGGAGTCGCGATTGCCTGGTAGGCGCGGCGCGCGAAGTAGTACATCATCGCCGCCCACTCGATCGTCCACAATACGATGCGCAGTTCGCTCAGCTTTGTCCAGGTGGCGAGAATCGACTGGACCTGGCTCTGCTCGTGAATTCCCGCCGTCATCAGGCGGTTATAGGGAAAGATAAACTGCACCGTAACCCAGCCGGCTATACAAACGCCCAGCAGCACCACGATGGGCACCCAGCGAATGCCGCCCTTCCACTCCAGCCACAGCATGAGTAGAGAAGAGGCAATCATGAGGTACGTCAGCGGGGTGAAGAATTTGGTTGCATATGCCACCTGGGGCACAAACACCCAGTAGTAGTTATCCGGCGTGAGGTGCGGGACTACAGGAAACGAAAACAGCCACATCGACCAGCCGGTTCCCAGATAAATGGCCGTGGACCAGAAGAGGAACGACGCGTTCAATACGGTCAGGAGCGGTTTCACCAGTCTTGCCTCCGATCAACGTGCGGCGAGCGGCCGCTCAATTGTCTCGCTGTACAGCGGAGCACCCAGGGGCGGCGGATGTCCCGGCGCGAAGTCGGTGCTGTCGAGCTGGTAGTAATCGATGGAAAGGCTGGGCCCGGCGAGACGGAGAATGGCGTAGCAATAATTGAACACGGTGCCGTTGTCGCCGAGGCTCGTCCCGGGGACGACCTGGGGCGGCCCCGCCGCGCCGGGCGGCACCACCAGATTTGGCGGTGGCACCGGTTTCTGCGACAGGTACATCGGCACGGCGCTGGCTCCGACGCAACGCCCCCGGGGCAGCGGCTGGGCCGGTCCGTTGCTGTAAGGCTCAAAGATGCACAGCGCGTGCTCGTGTCCCCAGAGCCACAGATCGATGAGGGGAAACACCGGGCTGAAGGCACGGACAAGATTCGGATTGACGGCCATCTGCGCGCCGTTGGCGGCCTTGCCCACGCCCGTGAAGGAATAAAGCTGGTGATGCGAGAGCAGCACTGTTCCGCGAACCTTGGACGGGTTCGCGGCGGGATCGACGTTGGCGCCGCAGTTGTTGATCTTGTCCAGATGCCAGGGAATCTCCTGCGGCGCGAGCGAGGTTACGTTGCCGGCTTCGGCGCCGGGATCTGAATCGTTGAAGCCCGTATCCATGGCCACAAACTGCCAGAAGTTATTGCGCACGGCGAAGTAGCTGTTCGGCTGCGGCTTGCCCGCGGCCTTGTTCAAGTTGGCGATCAGGTCATAGTAGCCGCCATTGGCGCCGGCGTAGCGATCATGATTGCCGTCGAGCGTGAACACCAGCGGCTTTCGCGAGCTGTCCGGCCACGCCTGATCGATCAGGCCGGTAAAGTGTGCCGAACACTCGCTGGGAAGGCCGGAGTAGTAGATGTCTCCGAGGTGCAGCAGGACGTCGGGCTGGAAGTTGGCCGCGATCTGCTGCAGCAGCACCAAAGCATCGTTCATTCCCGTACCCCAGTCGCCGATGACGGCGATGGTGGCGTTGTCGGGGAAGCACTGCTCGATCACGAAATCGTCGATGCTCTGGTAGTTGATATAGGGCTGCTGCTGCTTTCCACGACACCACTCGTCGTACTGGACCAGGCACTCGGCCCAGAGCGGATCGCAGGTTCCGTCCTGCAGTTCCTGGCGCAGGGTTTCGGCCCTGGCGGGGTTGGTCACAGAATAGAGGGCGATCTGGGCGGCGAGCCGGGCGCATTCGAGCGGAACTGACGCGGGGCAGCCTGCCGCCGTCGCCGCCGGGCCAGCCCCGTGTTCTGCGCAGGGAGGTCGAAATTGCCGGTTTGATCGAAATGGTCGACCACCCGCGCAGTCGCCAGCATCTCCGGCACCAGCGCCGTCACTCCGATGCCCTGGTGCCCGGAGTTCTGTTGTGCAGGCTTTTGCGTCAGCACGCTATGGATGGCCGACTGCCAGAGCGACAGAGCTGAGTTATGGGAGGAATAGACCGGCACATTCATGGACCGCGATTCTAACAGGGCGGCGCTTCAGTTATGTATAAGATTTCTTCGGCAGCAATGCATCCATTGCCGCCGCTACGGTAGCATCGCGAGCGGTCCCGACCGGTGGCTGGCTTACGGTTCAGCGATTCCCGTGACAACGAAACACGGCCCTATGCCCGAGTGGCGATCATGGTTCGCAAGTCCGGAATGATCTCGGCCAGACGAGTAACCACGCCAGTGCCGGCATCTGTTTCGTCGGAGAAGAGGACCTCGGCTTCTCGCGCGAGGACCGTTCCGCGTGTCAGGCCGAAGGTGCCGAGGACTCCGGCAAGTTTGTGGGCTGCGGCGTGGGCGGCGACGCGCTGTTCGAGCGAGAGCGTCCCGGCCGCAAGCGCAGCGCGGGCTGCTTCCAGGGCAGCCAGGCGATCTTCCATTTGGGGCAGGAACTGAACCCAGAGGCGGTCAAGCGCCTCATTCAGCGTCTGCGGACTGGCCGGCTGCATGGGCGCGCCACTCTCAGTTCCAGCCCAGCGCGCCGGCAATCTGCTTGGGCAGCAGCAGCGGGTCGAAGGGCTTGAAGAGAATGGCTTCAACGCCAAGGTCGGCGAAGCGGCGCTGGTCGTTGCTCTGCACCTTGGCAGTGAGCAACAGCACCGGGATCTGCGAGGTAGCAGGGTTCTTGCGCAGAGCGCGGAAGGTGGTGGGGCCGTCCATGCCCGGCATCATCACATCGAGCAGGATGGCGTCGGGGATGTACTCGGCGGCGCGCGCCAGGCCTTGCGCTCCGGAACTGGCTACGGCGACTTCCCAGCCCGCAACGGTTTCCAGACTCAGGGCCGCTACTTCGCGAATATCGTCTTCGTCATCGATTATAAGAATACGGTGAGACGTCATTTGGCTCTCCCACTTTCTCTAACTTAATGTCACCCAATTCCGCCGGCCAGGCCGTTGCAGCGCACGTAACTCCCCAACTGGCGAACTGACACACGAGTCTGCCTGTCGGGACGGGCTGCCTCAGGGATTCCTGTCAGCCGAGACGATTGGGGGAACTTCCTCCATCTGACGCGAATTCCGCAATAACGTCAAGACCAAAGCTTCAAGCTGCTGCGGTTCGACTTGAGCCTTGGTAAGGAAATGGGTGGGTCCGAGGGTGAGCTGACGCCGTTCGAGGGGGGCAAGTTCGCGTCCGGAGTACACCACCAGTGGAAGGCGGGCAAGCTCCTCATGTTGACGAAGCCAGTCAACCACGTTGAAGCCATCGCCGTCGGGCAGGCCGATGTCCAGAACCAGCAGGTGCGGCCGGAAGGCCGTGCATGCGTCGAGGGCGGCCTGGCGGGAGTGGGCCAGTTGCACCTGGATGTTTTCGCGCGCGAAGACTTCTCCGATGACATTGGCGAGGTCCTGATCGTCTTCGATGACCAGGATGCGGGCGTCTTCACCGGGACCGCACAGAACCCGGGCCAGCTCTTTGAGCAGGGCATCTTCTTCAACCGGCTTGGTCACCCGGCCCTCGGCGTCGATCGGAAGTGCGCCGGCGTGATCGTGGTCTGCCACGCTGAGCAGGACGATGGGGATATGGGCATCCGGATTTTTCTGCCGTAACAGGGGAAGAAGCTTCCATCCATTCATGCCGTCGAGCGAAGTATCGAGAACAATCGCCTCCACACCTTCCTGGGCGGCGTCCAGGGTCTGTTCGACGGAAGTGGTCTCAATGACCCGGTATCCGCGGCGGGTCAGTTGATCGGCGACCTTGGGACGGGTTGCGCCATTGGCATCGGCGAGCAGAATCGTCCCCTGGCCGGCCATGCCCTCGACAGCCGATACAGTCGCGGGCTGGTAGGGCAGGAAGACGCGGAAGGTCGAGCCGCGGACGGGATTGCGCTCGGCCCAGATGCGGCCGGAGTGCTGCAGGACGATGGTGCGGCAGATGGCCAACCCCAGGCCGCTGCCGCCCTTTTGCCGCGAGTCGGAGGCGTCCACCTGCTGGAAGCGGCCGAAGATCGACTCCAGTTTGTCGGCTGGAATGCCACGGCCCTGGTCGATGACCGAGAGCGTCACTCCCGTTGAACCGGGACGCATCATGATGGAGATGGTCGAGTTGGGAGGCGAGAACTTGACGGCGTTCGAGAGCAGGTTGGTGAGCACCTGCAGCAGGCGGTCTGCGTCCCCGTCAATCTCCACCTGCGTGGTGTCGTGGATGAGCTGCACCCCGGCTGCGTCGGCCACAGGCTGCATGCCGTCGATGGCCTGGTGAACCACCTGCGAAAGCTGGATGCTCCGGAACGCGATGGGCGCCCGCCCGCTCTGGATACGTTCCAAATCGAGAATGTCGTTGATCAGCCGGACCAGCCGGTCGGAGTTAGTGGTGGCGATGCGCAGCAGGTTGGCGGCCTTTTCGTTGATCTCGCCCAGAATTCCGGAGGAGAGCAGGCCCAGTGCGCCGCGAATCGAGGTCAGCGGCGTGCGCAGTTCATGGCTGACGGTCGAAATGAACTCATCCTTGAGACGATCGAGGGCGTAGCGCTGGCTGATGTCGCGGAAGCTGAGCACGGAACCAGAGAACCGGCCATGATCCAGGATCGGCGTGAAGAAGTACTCCGCCGGCACCGGTGTGCCGTCGGCACGGAAGATGGTGTCCTCGCCCGTCACCGCGACGTGGCGCTCGGTCGCTTTACGCAATGCGCAATCGGCGCCGCAGCGGTGCTCGGGCCGGGCGTATCCGTGCAGCAGTTCGTGCGCGGGCTTGCCGGTCAGGGTATAGGACGGAGCGCCGAGAAGCCGTCCCGCAGCGGGGTTGGCGAAACTCACCAGGCCATGCCGGTCCACGCCGCAGATGCCGTCGGCAACGGAATTGAGCAGAATCTCCTGCTGCCGGTAGAGTTCCTCGGCGCGGCCGCGTTCGCGGGAACGGGCCAGCATCTGGCCCAGAGACGCGGCCACAGTCTCGATGGCTGCCAGCGCTTCAGGATCTTCGCGGAGCAGGAAGTGCGAATAGAACTCGAGGACCGCCAGCACCTTGTTGCCAACGCGCACGGGAACGGCCCATCCAGAGACCATCTCATGGCGCAGGGCGGCATGCGTCCGCGCGGTGGGCGGCGCTGAAAGCAGGTCGCCGATCCAGACTGACCTTCCCTCTTGCCACACCCGGCCGGGAAGTTCAGTGTCGCTGGTCATGATGAGGCCCATGCTCTCCTGAATCATCGCCTCGGCATGGCGTCCCGGCGCACCCCAGGCGGTACTGAACTCAAGCCGGTTTTCCTCAGGATTGATCTCCCACTTCACGGCCATGTCCCAGTCCTGAGAGACGCAGAGGGCCTCAAGAATGCGCATTGCGGCGACGTCGGGGGAACTGTTCTCGCCCACGATCTGACTGACAACCAGTTGCAGGGCGAGCCGGTTTTCACGCTGGGTCTGCTGCGTGACGTCGCGCAGCAGGCAGCGCACGGCCAGTGGATTGCCGGCCTTCTGGCGCTGGCTGAGGCTCAGTTCAAAGTCCAGAACCCGCCCATCGGCGGTGTGATTGCGCAGCGGAGTACGGTCGACCGTCTCACCGTCGAGGGCCCGCCGGAAGAGCGCTCCCACCTCCCCGCGACATCCCGGCCCGAAGACCTCTTCAAAGGAATCGAGAGAGAGCAGGCCTGCGTTGTCCAGACCGAAACAGCGCTTCCACGCAGGATTGGCGTAGAGGAACTGGCCCCCGGTGCTCAGGGTGGCGATCATTTCGCTCGAGTTTTCGAACAAGTCCCTGTAGCGTTCCTGCGACTCGCGGGCGGCCTGTTCCTGGCGCATCGTGGCGCTGCGGTCGAGGGCCACGACCACCAGGCCTTCCATCGCCCCCTCGCGACCGCGCTGGGCCGAAATATGCAGGGTGACGGGAAGAATGCTGCCGTCCTTGCGCCGGAACTGGGCTTCGAAGCTTGGAACCTGGCTGGGGGGAAGTCCGCGGACCGTCTCCATAAGGACCGCCAGGCGTTCCCGCGGGGAGAGTTCGCGATCGGGTTCTATCCCGCTCAACCTCTGCAGTTCGGTGATGACCCTGGGGCCCTCGCCGGGTCCGAGGATATCGGCCGTTTTTGGCTGGCCAACCAATTCCGATGCGTGGTACCCGAGCAGTCGCTCGGAGGCTGGATTCATGTGGGTAATGCAGCCATCCAGACCGATGGCGATCACCATGGGGCCCGCAGACTCGAAGATCTGCTCCATCGCTTCGCTGGAACTCGGTGCTGTTCCCTCGGCGGGCGAGGGCTTGGCGGGAAGGCGAAAGGCGAGCAGCCCCACGGTGATCACCGTGACCCCGATGAAGACGAGGTCGAAACGGGAGCCAATAACCAGCCGGGCGGCGATCGCAAAGGCCGCAATCAGTGCCAGCAGGCCTGCGGCCGGCGAGGTCAGGACACTGGCACGCCAACTCACCGGGGACGTGGAATCGGTCACGGTGGCTTGATCTCCGTTGGCCCGGCTCTGCATCCGTCTCCTCAAGGTAGCCTTCGCGTACTGAAGGAATGCGTCAAAGTAGTTTTGATTGTCCCCATCAAGCTTAAACGAAGCCCTGCTTCCCCAAATCTTCAGGATCTTGCACGAACACAATCGGCTGGATGTAGATAACCTTACACCTAATCCGGGCATAGGTCAGCGCCTAAGCCGCAAAG
The DNA here is from genome assembly GCA_963737665.1 of uncultured Acidobacteriaceae bacterium. Classification (GTDB taxonomy): domain Bacteria; phylum Acidobacteriota; class Terriglobia; order Terriglobales; family Acidobacteriaceae; genus Telmatobacter. The sequence goes on along the minus strand of CAVTTW010000002.1, from coordinate 548,373 downwards.
CCCCTTTGCCATCAACCTCCGCGGTGCGAGCCGCACGATCCGAAACGACGCGACGAAGATTGTCTAAGGCAAAACACGCTGGATGTGGAGAAAAAGAAACAGGTTCAGCAATACAGAGATTACCAATAGACTTAACAATAACAAAGCAAACAGGTTGACTTTACCAGTGACGGCTTTGAGATCTTCGATCAGCTCCTGTTGTTCAAGAGTGTTCCGGTCGGTAGCCTCCCTCACCATCTCCAACTGATCCTCGACCTTTTTCAGCGAAGTGTTCTGCTCGAGCAACTGGGTGCGAAGGTCCCTGTGCTGCGTCTGCAACTCCGTGAGTCCGGTTTCAATCGGCTGCAGATCGACCCTGGGAGCGGGCGGGGGCGTATGCGGACGAGTCGCGATCAGATTGGCTACCGCAGTCGCAATGTTTCCATCGATGAGCGGGAGAAGCCGCTGAAGGAACGGAACGGCCTGCTTGAAGGCGCTCATCGCCCACTGCATTCCGGAAGAATGTTCTCCCTCAAACGCGCCGGAATTACTCAGCCCGCGCCCCGGGGGTGGGACGTTGGGCCGGGAAGACTGCCCTTCCCCTTGTGTCGTCGCCAGAGGCGACCTGCCGCCGACGGGCAGAGGTGAACCGGAGGTGCGCGGCAGGGGATCACGCGGCCCGGCTATGGGGGTCGGCGCGGGAGCGGGATCGTGAGCGACCAAATCCTTGCGCAGGGAGCCATTCCGGCCACCTTCGGGACGGAAGGCGTCTCCAGGCCCCAGATCGTTGCGCTCGAATTGGTCCGCTTTACTCACGCATTTCCTTCCCATTCAATATATAAGGGATTAACAGATCCCGCGTCCGGTTTGCCGCCAAATCCGTGGAATCGCGGACGCTTAGGCACTTTTTTGGGGCAAGCGGGCGGAAATTTGACCGCCGCATGCATCCTATACGATAGCGTATCCAGTCATGATTGTTGCTCCAGCGCTTCCCCGCACTGCGAGCATCGGCGCACTTGAGTATTGAATATTCTTAAATAAGGAGTTGTATGTGAATCAAGAACTATCCCGGGCTACGCATAGTCTGCAACGCAATATTGTGAGGGGCGTGATCACCGCCGGTCCCCTTTTTATCACCTGGCTGGTGTTCAGCTTTATCTTCGGAGTGCTGGCCAACGCCGGCTTGCCGCTGGTGAAGTTCCTGGCCTATCTGTTCCCCGGCGACGGCTGGATCAATCAGCCGTGGTTCCAGTATGTTCTGGCCATCCTGATTACCATCACTCTCTTTTACCTGGTGGGTCGGGTCACCTCGCAGGTGGTTGGGCGGCAGGCGTTCGCGCTGTTTGAGACTTCGCTGGAGCGGCTGCCCCTGGTCAGTAAAATCTATGCCTCGGTGCGACAACTGCTGGAGACGCTGACCAACAAAGCCCAGACCGGGCAGCGGGTGGTGCTGATCGATTTTCCCTCGCGCGGCCAGAAGAGCATTGGCTTCCTCACCCACATGATTGCCGATGCGACCACGGGCATGCCGGTAGCAGCGGTGCTGGTACCACAGGCCATCAATCCGTCGTCAGCGTACCTTCAGTTTGTGCCCATGGACATGGTGACTGAAACAGACCTGACCATGGAGCAGGCCATGAGCATGCTGCTGACCGGCGGCGCGGTCTGCCCGGATGTGATTCGCTACTCCGTCCCCGTGGCGTCGCCCGAAAAAGGCGATGGCACTTCCGTCGGGCTTACGTATGCGATGGAGGACGAAGCGGCTTCATCGGAAGCGGAGATGCGGAACGCCGGAAATACCGCCTTTGCCATGGCTCCGGGTGAGGGCATTTAAGCCAGTTTCGGAATAGAGTTTCAACCCGCATCGAAGGGTGGCGTCTTCTTAAGGAAAACGCGACTTTGTCGGGTGCTGTCGGTCCCCATCGATTCCGAAACTGGTGTTTACCTTCCGGCTGGCAGTCAGGGCGTTTCGGGCGAGTTGAGCGGCGCGGCTCCGACCTGTTCCTGCGGCATTTCTTCGCCGCGGTGTTCGCTCTCGCGGGTAATCTTGCGCAGGCTGATGTGTTCAAACTGCGCCCAGATCAGGCCCACGGGCACGATGCCGAGGAAGGTAATCAGGAGCAGGGTTGCGGCGCACGCCGTTGCCGGCTCAACGGCTACGCCAAAGAAGCCGGCAATCGCCGCCGCCACAATCCCGATCTGCGAGAACCAGCCAAGCACCGGTAACTGAATTACACTCGCGCCGCCGCTTACGACCATCAGCAGCACACCCTTGCTGAAGCTGATGGTGGCCAGTTGCGGGCTGGCGACAAACGCCCGCATGATCTCGAAATATGACAACGTGATCAGACCCCACATGCCCAGGGACAGCGAGGCAGTGGCCGCAAAATCAGAGAACGAGCGGATCGTGTCGAGGCCGGTGCGGAAGGATCGGATCTTGTCGCCTACGGCGCGACCCAGTTTTTTGGAGACCAGGCCGAGAAGGTGTTCGCAAGACCTGGCGAAGACTTCACCGCTCAGGCGCACGGCCACCAGAAACAATGCGCCCAGAAGGGTGAGAAGCAGGCCGCCATACCGGGCAATGGTGGCGGCCATAAGCGGAGCATGCTGCGACAGGGAAGAAAGAACCCCCGAGTGGCTGGTGGCACTGACGACCTCCGACTCGGGCAGTTGCAGAACGGCTATGGAAAAGATCAACGCCATGGAGCCGGCATCGAAGAGACGTTCGACGATGTACACCGCGATCTGAGAACTGATGGACAAGCCGGTCTTCTTCGCCACCAGGTAGGGGCGAACCAGATCGGCAACGCGTCCAATCAGCGCCACGCCGGTAAAGCCGATGACCTGCGTCCCGATCAGCGAAAGCACCGGTACTCTCTTGTTGTGACGCAGCAACATGGCCCAACGCACGGAACGAATGACGTACCCAATGTAAATGCAGGCGAGTCCAATGGCGATCTTGCCCCAGTCGGCCATCGCAAACTGCGAGCCAAAAGCGCGGAAATCGAAATGAATGCGGTGTCGCCCCCACACCACCAGTGCCACCAGCATCGCCAGTACCACCAGAGCCACGATCCATTGATTCTTTTTCAAAAATGCTCCCGTCTTCGTCCCTGTCCTAACCAGTCTACTTGAGGCTCGACGGCCGGCGCCGGCCCGGCACGCCACGCCGATTCACCATACAGGCGCGGGATTAGATGGTGATGAACGGGAGTTGACTGGTCAGGGCATCGTCTTTTCGCAACCGGTGGGTGGTCTGGACATCATGTTTGCAACAGCTTCTGCAATCATGGGGTGAGAACAGCATCCCAAATCAGCGCCCGGCATGGCCTTGAGAAAATACCGCAGCCACGGCACGCCTTGACTGCGTCTCCCGGGCAAGAACGCGGCGGTTGAACTCATGAATCACACGGGCCACGTAGAGCTTGGTTTCGCGATAGGGCGGGATGCCGTGATACTTATCCACCGCGGCGGGGCCGGCATTGTAGGCCGCCAACGCCAGCGCCAGGTTGTCGTGATAACGAGTCAGGAGCGAATCGAGATACGTCGACCCTCCGCGCACATTCTGGTCGGCCCGAAAGCTGTCGGCCACGCCGAGTTCGGCGGCGGTTCCCGGCATGAGCTGCATCAGGCCGCGGGCGCCGGTGCGGCTTATGGCATGCACATTTCCGCCGCTCTCGGCCTTGACGACGCTGGCCAGCAGATCGACGTCGAGATTGTGCGCGTGCCCGGCATTGGCCAGCATTTCGCCGAGGTCGGCAGAGCTCAGCGCTGGCTTCCCCACCCTGTGCACCACCAGGTGTATGGCTAGTATTTTGCGGCGGAGGGATCGTCGCAGGCTCATGCGGGGCAACTGGCGGGTCGGGGACGCTCTCAACCTTGGCGATATCGCCGGGCGCGACTTCGATATAGTTGTCTGTGCCAGGACTGAGATAGAGACGGACCCGGCTGTCGGCAACGATGTGGTGGCTGCACGACATCTCAAAGCCGTTGCGCAGTGTGATGACGTTCTGCAGCGCGCGCGGTCAGGGCGCACACCGCCCAAGCTCCCGCCGCGAAGATCAGAATTGCCCGCATCCGCTGTTGCACTCCCTGCAAGTTTACCAGTTGCCGGAATCCGGCAACCTGAATCGAGAGTGTACGGCTGCGATGGAGACCTTGACATTGCCGAAGCGCAAGCAAACCTCAACGAAAGGTTCGCCTGCGCTTCGAGCGATCAGCCGCGCAGGCTGACCGGGGAGTGGCTCACCGACGAAAGCTCGTCGTAGGCCTTTTGCGGGAGCTGGAGACTGGCGGCCGCTATATTCTCTTCCAGGTGTTCGACGGAGGACGTCCCGGGGATGGGCAGAATCACCTTTGAGCGGCGGAGCAGCCAGGCCAGAGCGACCTGCAACGGTTTCGCCTTGAGTTCGCTGGCCACCTTGTTGATGACGGCATGCGCTTCCTTGGCCTGACCAAGCGGAGCCCAGGGCAGAAAGGCAATATCATGCTGTTCGCAGTAATCGACGATGAAGTCGGACTCGCGGTCGGCGAAGCTGTAGCGGTTTTGTACCGAGACGATGGGGACGATCTTGCGCGCCCGCTCGATGTGTTCGCGGGTGACGTTGGAAAGGCCCACGTGGCGGATCTTGCCCTGCTCCCGCAGTTTGGCGAGTGCCTCAACCGAGGCTTCGAACGAGACCGCATTATCGGGCGCGTGGAGCTGGTGAACGTCGATGCGGTCGAGTTTGAGGCGCTTGAGGCTGCCCTCGAGGGCCTCGGTCAAGTGCCTGGGGCTGGCATTGTGGGTCCACTGACCGGGGCCTGGCCGCTCCCATCCTCCCTTGGTGGCAATCACGAGTCCGGAAGGATAAGGGTAGAGAGCCTCGGCGATAAGTTCCTCAGATGTGCCGGGCCCGTAGGAGTCCGCGGTGTCGATGAGGTTGACTCCGAGTTCCACAGCGTGACGCAGGGTCGCCAGCGCGGCCGACTTGTCGGCGGGGGGACCCCAGATGCCTTTGCCGGTGATGCGCATGGCTCCGAAGCCGAGACGGTTGACGGTGAGATCGCCGCCAATGGTAAACGTTCCTGCCGCTGCAGCGGAGATGGCTTGAGTTGTGCTCATTGATTCACTCCATTAGGAAAGGGTTACGGCGCCGTACTGAAAGCGGAGTCGAAGGTTGGCGCAAGTTATAACATGTTCTGCTCCGCACACGTTGGTTTGGATGTGGATTTCAAGGCGGAAGATTCACCAGGGATTGCTCGGACGGCGCAAAGGACCACAATCGTGCGCGAGGAAACGGCGCAGAAACAGCAATCCGCATCAGAAGTTGAAACGCCTGTTTTCAGAGTTTCAGCGATCTTTTTCGTAAACGCACTTCCTCGGGGGCCTGTATGACCGAATTCGTTCGCAATGTCATCGCGGCTGGGGAGTCCACGGCTCGCGAGGGCGGTGTCGAAGTCGGTCCGCTGCGGCCTGTTGCCCGAATGGGCGGCGCGCTCCATGAGAAGAATCCGCAACCTAACCTGCAGGGACTGACAGTCCCGCTGAGGATGTGGCCGGCGATCCTGCTGACTGGGGTGGGAGCAGGCTTCACCAGCGGTCTGCTCATGAAACTGCTGCGACTCGTACAGCATGCGTGCTTTCACTATCAGCACGGCAGTTTTTTGAGCGGGGTGCAAGGCGTGTCAGGGATCCGGCGCGTGATTGTCTTGACCTGCGCAGGCATCTTCGCCGCCATCGTGCTGGTGCTGATGCGCAGGTTGCCCGACTACGAGGGGCCGGGATTGAACGAAGCGATCTGGGAAAACGATGGACGCCTGCCGGAGAAGAAGACAGCGGTAAGCGCGGTGCTCTCGATCATCATTGTTGCCATGGGCGCCGCGATCGGACGCGAGGCCGGATTAAAGCAGGCAGGCGGTCTGGTCGGCGACAAGCTCTCGGAGTGGACGGGGCGCTGGATCAGGTTTACGCCGCAACAGCGGCAGCTCCTGGTCGCGTGTGGAACTGGCGCGGGAATGGCCGCGGCCTACAACGTGCCGTTTGGAGGGGCGTTGTTCACGCTGGAAGTGTTGCTCGGTTCTGTTTCGCTCGCCACCGCGCTGCCCGCATTTGCCACCTCGTTCATCGCCACGGCTGTCTCCTGGCTGATGCTGCCCAACGAGCCGACATATCAACTGCCTTATCTGCGGGCGACCGGTTCGCTGCTGTGCTGGGCACTGATCTGCGGACCTCTGATGGGACTCGCCTCCGTGTGGTGGGTGCGCGGCCTGCATTGGGCTCAGGATCATAAGCCGAGGAGCTGGGCGGTCTGGGCGCTGCCCATCGTGGTCTTCGTCCTGCTCGGGGTGACGGCAATTCCCTTCCCTCAACTGCTCGGCAACGGCAAAAACGTGGTGCAACTCGCGTTCGACTCCACCATGAGCGTTCAATTGCTCTTGTGGCTGCTTATTCTGCGTCCGCTTGCCACCATCTTCTGTCTTCGCGCGGGGGCGCCGGGTGGCCTCTTCACCCCCACGATGACCTTTGGCGCATTGATCGGCTCGGCATTTGGAGAGGGCTGGAGCCACCTGTTTGCCGGAGCCGACAAGCGAAGCTGCGGATTGATCGGTGCCGGGGCGGTGCTGGCCGCGGCCACGCAGGCGCCCGTATCGTCTGTGGCCTTTGTGCTTGAGCTGACCTACAGCGCCAATACCCTCATGGTCCCGCTGCTCCTGGCGATGGGGGGCGCGACGTTCACTTATCACCTGCTGGAGTCGCGCACCTCTTACTAAGCGTCGTAACATGCGCTATCGAGCCCCTCGCTGCGCCAGATAGAAGGCGAAAGGACGGGAGTCGTATATGACCGAACTAAGTGCGGCTCATTTGAGGTCGCGCCAGTTAGGCCCGAAGCCTAAGTCGGCGACCAGGGGAACATTCAGTTTGACGACGCCCTGCATCTCGGTACGGACGAGCTCTTCGACTTCTTCGGTCTCTTCTTCGGGAACTTCAAACAGCAATTCGTCATGGACCTGCAGCACCATGCGGGTCTTGAGCCGGCGCTCCATCAGCTTGCGGTCGAGGGCGATCATGGCCAGCTTGATGAGATCGGCCGCGGTGCCCTGTAGCGGCGTATTGACGGCGGTTCGCTCGGCGAACCCGCGCTGATTGGGATTGCGGCTTTCGATGTCGGGAATGGGCCGCATGCGCCCGAAGAGGGTGCGCACGCTGCCGTCGCGGCGCGTGGCTTCAAGCGTCTTCTCGATGAATGCCTGCACTCCCTGGTAGCGCGCGAAGTAGCGGTCGATGTAGGCACGCGCCTCGGTCTGCGGAATGCCGAGCTGCGCAGCGAGTCCGAAGGGCGAGATGCCGTAGACGATGCCGAAGTTCACGGCCTTGGCGCGCGCGCGTGTTTCCTTGCCCATCGTGTCTGCGGGCACGCCGAAGACCTCGCTCGCCGTGAGGGTGTGGATGTCTTCGTCGTTCTGATAGGCGCGCACCAGCAACGGATCGCCGCTGAAGTGCGCGAGCAGGCGCAGTTCGATCTGCGAGTAGTCGGCGGAGAGCAGCTGCGATCCGGGCGCGGCGGTGAAGGCGGCGCGGATCTCGCGGCCCAGCTCCGTGCGGATGGGAATGTTCTGCAGATTGGGATTGACAGAGGACAGTCGGCCTGTGGCTGTGGCCGCGGCCTGGAAAGTGGTATGCACCCGGGACTCGGCGTCTGCCAGCAGCGGCAGGGCGTCGACGTAATTCGACTTGAGCTTGGAGAGATGGCGGTATTCCAGCACCAGGCGGGGGACTTCGTGCTTCTCGGCCAGAGCTTCGAGCACGTCCTGCGCAGTGGAGATGGTTTTGCCCTTGCCGTACTTGACCGGTGCCGGCAAGCCCAGGTGCGTAAACAGCACCACGCCAAGCTGCTTGGGCGAATTGATGTTGAAGCGCTCGCCGGCGAGTTCGAAGATGCGTTCCCCGACGCGGTCGAGTTCGCCGCCAAAGCGCGTCGAGAGACCGGCGAGAACGCCTTTATCGATGCGTACGCCGGCCTGCTCCATGCGATAGAGAACGGGCGCGAGAGGCAGGTCGATGTCGGTGTAAACGCTGGTCACGCTGGCTCTCTTCGGCATGGGTGCGCAGCGCCGGCACCAGCGCATTCACGATCGCCGCGGCAGAGGCCAGCGACGTGGGCGGCGAATGCCCGTGGCGCGCGGCCACATCCGCAATCGACTGCGATGTATTGGTGGGATTGAGGGCGTAGGAAAGCAGCATGGCATCGTCGATGGGCCCGCGCAACTCGATGCCCAAGCCATGCAGTACGTGCATGGCGAGCTTGTAATCATGGGTGCGCTTGGGCACGTTTTCATCTTCGAACAGCGCACGCAGCTGGGGCGTGAGATCGAGACGCAGCGCGATTTCGGCTTCGGCGCAGACGCCAATGTTGCAGGCGCTTTTCTTTTCGGCCTCCTCAACTGCGTCGAGAAGCGAAAGGCTCGCCTGCTCATTGCTTTCGTCGTCGGCTTCTACCGGCTGCGGAGCAACAGCATCGAGCGCAAAGGCGAAACCAAGCTTGCGGGCCGCCGTATAAAAAGTCGCGATCTGCTCCGCAGTGGGGTCTTCTATAAGCTCGTATTTGACGCCTGCGGCCGCAGGGGCAAGTTCCTTTAACAGCGAGGTAAATTCCAGTTCCGTGAACAGCTCGCGGCAGCCTTCAAGATCCGGGTCCTGCGTCTCCATTGCGGCGAGGTCCAGTTCCAGGGGAACGTTGCAGTCGATGGTGACCAATTCTTTGGAAAGAAGGACGGCGTCTCGATTCTGTTCGAGCGATTCGCGGTAGCTCTTGCGCTTCACCTCAGAGGCGCGGTCGAGCACCGCTTCCACACTGCCGAATTCCTTGATGAGATCGACACTGCCCTTGTCGCCGATGCCGGGCGCACCGGGAATGTTGTCGATACTGTCTCCGCGCAGCGCCATGACATCGACAACCCGCTCGGGGGGAACACCGAGAGTTTCGGTCACCTTGGCCGCATCGAGGACCAGGTTATCCTTCTGCGGGTTGAGCACCTTTACCCGATCGTTGACGAGTTGCATCATGTCCTTGTCGCCGGAAACGATGAAGACGTCGTGGTCCTGCTGCGATGCCTTGCACGAGAGAGTGCCGATCACGTCGTCGGCTTCGAAGCCTTCCGCCTCGAGAATCGGGATGCGGAAGACTTCGAGTGCGCGCCGGATATAAGGAATCTGGCGGCGAAGGTCTTCGGGCATAGCTTCGCGTTTGGCCTTGTAACCTTCGTAACTGACATCTTCAAAGCACTGTGTCTTGGAGTTCCACTTGCGTAGTGAACCGATCTCCTGGGCGCGTTGATCGCGGAAGACTTTGCCGCTGACGTCGAAGACAGCGGCGAAGTACCGTGGCGAAAAATCCTGGCGCAGCTTTTTGATCATGTTGATAAAAACGTAGGCCGCCGCGGTTGGCAGGCCGGACCGTGTAGACATGGGACGACTGCGCTGCATCGCATGATAAGCGCGGAAGATAAATGACATCGCATCGAGAAGAAAAACAGGCGGCTTGGCTTGGTCAGACACGCTACAGAGTCTAGCAGGAAGTTCGCCCCGGCTTTTATGACCCGGCTCGAAGTTTGCCGGATTTCAATGGAAATCTCTTAGCGGAAGCAAGCTATCTGCGGTTATTCTGTTTACGACAGGGTACGCACAACCGCCCACGTTTGATCTCATCGCAACTGAACGGAGGATGCCGGTTGACCAGTACCATTCCACCAATATCGCCTTGCAATTCCTGCAAGGAGGAGAACGGTTTGCCATTTGAGTTCACGATGGCATTTCAGCCCATTGTGAACTTCCGCGAACGAACTGTTTTTGCCTATGAGTCGCTGGTACGCGGCATAGACGGTGCCGGAGCGGGAAGCATCCTGGCGCAGGTCAACGAGGCTAATCGTTACAGTTTTGATCAAGCTTGCCGGGTCAAGTCCGTTACCCTGGCAGGCCAGTTGAAGATTCCCTGTTCGCTCAGCATCAACTTCATGCCCAACGCGGTTTACAAGGCCGAGACCTGCATCCGCGCGACGCTTGAGGCGGCGAGAGCGAGTAATTTCCCCACCGAGCGGATCATCTTCGAAGTTACAGAAAGCGAAGAACTGGCCGACAAGCAGCATCTCAAGAGCATTGTCAACGAATACAAGCGCCAGGGCTTCAGGACTGCCATCGATGATTTCGGAGCCGGGTACGCCGGACTGCAGTTGTTGACCGAGTTCCAGCCCGACATCATAAAAGTGGATATGGTGCTGTTGCGGGCGATCGATCAGGATCCGGTGCGCAAAGCGATCGTGCAGGGCATTCTCAGCGTGGTGCGGGCTCTCTCGATGCAGGTCGTGGCCGAAGGCATCGAGACCGTCGCAGAGTTGCGCTACCTGCACTCGATCGGGATCGACCTATTCCAAGGTTATCTGTTTGCGCGCCCCGAGATCGAGAAACTGCCGGTCGTCGTTTGGCCTGAGTTGTAGAACTATTCGCGGCCGGCACAAGGAATCAGCTCAGAAACATGCAATCGCCGTAGCTGAAGAATCGATATCCGGCTTCCACGGCGTGACGATAGGCGGCGAGCACGTGCTCGCGGGCAGCGAAGGCGCTGACCAGCATGAGCAGACTCGATTGCGGCAGGTGGAAGTTCGTAAGCAGCGCGGAGACAAGCCGAAAGCGAAATCCGGGCGAGATGAAGATTTCTGTCGAGCCGCTATGGGGAACAAGCGCCCCGGCCTGCGCGTGTAGTGCGCAGTGTTCCAGGGTGCGGACAACCGTAGTGCCGACGGCTACGATACGGCGGCCCTCGCGGGTTGCACGGTTGATGGCATCGGCGGTCTCCCTGCTCAGGGTGTAGCGCTCACGATGCAGGTGGACATCGGCGACGCGCTCAACCCGCAGCGGCGCAAACGTTCCCAGGCCGACGTGCAGGGTGATGCGGGCAACCTCAACGCCACTGGCTTCGATCTCTCTGAGAATCTCAGGGGTAAAGTGCAGGCCGGCGGTCGGCGCAGCCACCGAGCCTCGCTGCGCGCGAAAAGACGGTCTGGTAGCGCTCTCTGTCTTCACTCCGCATCCTCGCGGTGAATGTAGGGCGGCAGGGGCATGTGGCCGATGCGGTCCAGTGCGGCGAAGAAGTCGTCGGTCGGCTTGAACTGCAGCAGCCTGTCGCCGAACTCCCCACGCTCCAGCACTTCGGCTTCGAGTTCGATGGCGCCGGTCGAGGAAGGAAAGACAAGAATCTCGCCGATGGCGACCTTTCTACCGGGGCGCACCAAGGCGCGCCAGCGGCCTTCGCCGACCGGTTCGGTGAGCATGACTTCGATGCGGCCGGTGGGCCTTTCGCGTTCGCGGCGAAGGGTGCGGCGCGCAAAGAGCCGTGCCGGGATGACGCGGCTGTCGTTGAGGACCAGCAGGTCACCGGGGCGCAGGAGAGACGGGAAATTCGCTGAAGGTAGCGTCGCGCAAGGCGCCGCTGGCGCGGTCGATGACGAGCATGCGGCTCTGGCCGCGTTCGGCCGGTGGCTGCTGCGCGATCAGTTCTTCGGGCAGGTAAAAGTCGAAGTCGGAGACACGCAGGCTGGCGCGGTCTTCGCATTCGCTGCGGTTGGGTTCGTGCGTGAGGTCAGAATCTGCTTCCTGGTTCATGACGATGCCTGATGAAAGTGGTCTAGAGCGCGCAGGCGGGCGCGCTCCAGTGCCGCATTGAGCTCTTCGCGCTTGGGCTCAAACTGCTCTGCGCAGAGGTCGGCCGGCACACGGGTCCATTGCGCCCAACTGACGCAGATGCGCGTAAACGGCTTGGGGATGAGGAAGCGGTCCCATGAGTTCATCACCCAGGCGCGCTCGGGCTGCAAATGGAAGGCGCCGATGGGGGCGCCGGTGAGTTGCGCCAGCTTGATGGGGCCCATCTTGGTCTGGTAGATCGGTCCGCGCGGGCCGTCCGCGGTAAAGATTGCGGTTTTCCCGCTTTCGATGATGCCTTTGAGGCCGAGCAGGCCTTCGCGGGCGCTGCGCGAACTGGAGCCGCGCACAGCATCAAAGCCAAACATGCGCAGGATGCGAGTGATCAGTTCGCCGTCGAAGCTGCGGCTGATGAGAATGACTGCGTTCGAACGGCGAAAGTAAAGCGTGCACGGAAGCACGCATTGATGCCAGAAGCAGTAGATTTCGGCGCCCGCCTTTTGACCGAAGACCACCGGAGTGACGCCCTCCTCGGCGATGACCTCATAGCGCCACGTGAGGCCGAGGAGCCAAAGCAGCGCCCAGACCACGCGGGGGACGATGGCCAGCACCAGGCGCTGCGCGAGGGTGAAGCGTGAGCTGGAGTTGGATGCCACTGAAACAATTTTAGCGGTTGATCCCGGCGTGTCGGGGGCATGGGTCTCGGACGGCCCCTGTCTCCTTGTCACCGATGACTGAAGCATGGTCAGGCACTCAACGCTTCTCAGCTGTAGCGCAGCCAGCGCAGCAGTTCAGGCAGGGTGGCGCGCTTGCCGTACATGAGAATGCCCACGCGGTAGATGCGCGATGAAAACCAGAGAACCGCCACGATACTCACGATCATGATGGCGATCGAGGCTGCAAACTGCCAGGCCGGCGGAATCTGCGAGCCCAGGCGCAGCATCATGATGATGGGCGCGGTGGCCGGGAACAACGACGCCGCGACGGACCACATGGAACTGGGATCGTTGATCACCAGCCAGATGAGAGAAAAGCTGAGCCAGACGGGCAAAGCGGCGAGGGGCGTGTACATCTGCAGTTCCTGTTCGGTTTCGCAGGTGGCCGCGAGGCCCGCAAACAGCGAGGCATAGAGCAGGTAGCCGAGAACGAAGTATACCGGGAACAAAATGCCCTCAACCCAGGAGACATGGATCGACAATGAGCCGGAAAGCGTCGCCACGGCCGCTGGATATGCGGCGATCACTCCGCCGACGATGACCCAGATAGCGATCTGGGTCAGTCCGACTGCGCCCACGCCGATGAGCTTGCCGGCCAGCATGTCGCTCGGCTTGGCGATGGCCAGCATGACTTCGAAGATGCGCGACGTCTTTTCCTGGATGATGGAGCGAGCCACGTTCATGCCGTAGATCATGGTCGTCATGGAGAGCAGAAGGGCCATCACGTAGCCCTTGATGTAGGAGCCGAAACCGCTGCTCTTCGATTCCCTTGCCTTCCCTGCTCACCTGCAGGGTGTCGATACTCACGTCGCGGAGAAGCGCGTCCGCCTCGGCGGTCTTCATGCCGCGTGCGGTCATGCGTTCGACAGCCAGCGCATGATTGAGCGCGGAACCCAGGCGAGCCGTGACCACGATGTCGCCGGACGATTGGGAGGTATAGGCCGCAGTGGTCGCGCCGTTGGGCGCGGTTTCGATCCACAGCAACCCGTCGACGGTCTTCGATTCGCACTTTGCTGACCAAGGCGGCGCGATCGGACGGTTTGACGGGGGCAACGATGTCCACCGTCATTTTGGCGTCTTTGTCGGCGAGAACCTGATTGCGGATGTCGGCGGCAAGCTCGGCGCTAGGCGCGGCCACGATGACGTGCTTTCCCTGGCCGGATCCGCGGCCGGAGAGGTAGGCGATGCCGATCACAACCGTAAACAGCACAGGAACAAGAATCGTGGAAACCCGGAAGGCGCGGCCGCGGATCTGTTCAAGATATTCGCGCCGGGCGACGAGAAGGATATTACGCATCGGCTTTGCCTCCCACGGTCTGGATGAAGATCTCTTCGAGCGACGGCTCGACCAGCTCAAAGCGATAAATGGTGGCGACGGCCGCGGCCTCGTGCAGCAGCTTCTGCGCGTCGCCGTGGGGCTTGAGGCGAATCTCAGCATGGCCGGTGAAGTTCTTTGCCTCGGCGATTTCGGGGCTGTTCAGGAAAGAGGCGTCGCCTTCGAATTCGACGATGACGCGGTTGCGCTCGTAGCGCGACTTGATCTCGCGCATCCTTCCGGCGAGCACGGCGCGGCCATGATCGACCAGGCAGATGGAGTCGCACAGCTTCTCCACCTGGTCCATGCGATGGGTAGAGAACAGGATCGCCTTGCCCTGGTCCTTGAGTTCGATGAGGGTCCGCTCCAGCAGGGTCGCGTTGACCGGGTCGAGGCCGGAAAACGGCTCGTCCATGACGATCAGGCCGGGATCGTGCAGAACGGCGCCGATGAACTGGATCTTCTGCTGCATGCCCTTGGACAGCTCTTCGGTTTTCTTGGGCAGCGAGCCGTCGATCTCCATGCGCTCCGCCCATGCGGTCGCGCGCTTGCGAGCCTCTTCCCGGGACAGCCCGTGCAATTCGCCGAAGAAGACCAACTGATCGATCACCTTCATCTTTTTGTAGAGGCCGCGCTCTTCGGGCAGGTAACCGACGCGCTCGAGGCTCTTGCGCTCGAAGGGCTTGTCAAAGAGATTGACCTGGCCGGAGTCGGGCATGGTAATGCCCATCATCATGCGGATGGAGCTGGTCTTGCCGGCGCCATTCGGCCCCAGAAGACCAAACATCTGGCCGGCGTCAATGGAGAGGCTTAGGTTGTTTACGGCGATCTTAGTCTCGTAGGCCTTGGTGACGCCCGCGAGTTCAACGACTGGCATGGACTCTCCCGCCGTGCAAAATGCACGAATCCGATCCATGGCTTGGATCAAAAGAACTGGGGAACAATGACTCGTGAGCAGTGTAGCAAAGCCCGCAAAACGCAAGCTTGACCTTTGCTCGACTTACGGGATTGGGAGTAAAAACGTTCCACGGGCCTGGACCCCGCGGAAGCTGGCGGCAGGTCCAGCGGTCCTGGCCGGGATGGGGAAACGCCTGAGACGCCGATTTGCCGCTGTTCCTGGCCTGAATCTGGCTAAGGGGTGCGGAAAAGACCCGGCAAAGAGTGGCGCCGACTCAAGCCTATGCGAGATTTTTTTCGGCCGGTTCGTTTACGGAAGCGGGATCCAGAACTCGGCGGATCTCAACCGCGAGCTTACTTCCTTGCAGCGGCTTGCTGAGGTACCCATCAAAGCCCGCTTCAAGACACCGCTCCCGGTCTCCCGCCATTGCATGGGCCGTCAAGGCGATGACCGGTAGATGGGAGTTGCTTGCCGCTTCGGCTTTACGGATGAGTCTGACGGCATCGAATCCGTTCATCTCGGGCATCTGCACGTCCAGAAAAACCAGGTCAAACGGCTGCTCTTCGAGCGCATCCAATGCTTCTCTTCCATTGGAAGCGATTGCGACGGTGTATCCAAGCTTCTCGAGCATTCTCCGCGCCAGCAATTGATTGACGGAGTTGTCCTCGGCCAGCAGGACTCGCAATCCTTTATCGCCAGTCTGCGATGGCTTCAGCGGCGCCGCGGCGATCTCCTTGCGCCTGCGCCCACCGCTTCCCAGGGCCTGCAGGATGGAGTTGTAAAGATCAAAGGAACTGACTGGCTTGGTAAGATAAGCTGCGATTCCCAGCTCGCGGCATCGTTGTGACTCTCCGCGTTGCCCGGCCGAACTCAGCATCATGACGGTGGCAGATGTAAGGTCCTGGTTCTGCTTCATGTATTCTGCCAGCGAAAAGCCGTCCATCTCGGGCATCTGTGCGTCGACCAGCACCAGGGGAAACGAATGTTCGGAAGCGCGTTCCTGTTCAAGGATGCGCATCGCTTCGGCCCCGCTCTCGACCGCCGTCGGTAACATGAGCCAGTTTGACAGTGTCCGCATCAGAATCTGGCGATTGGTCGCGTTGTCATCGACGACCAGAACGCGCATTCCGCGGAGGATGCCTGGCTGCACCGGGATGATGACTCTCTCCGGATTGGTCTGCAGGCGCAACCGAACTGTGAATTGGAAACGGCTTCCGGCTCCGACTTCGCTCTCGACCCAGATCTTTCCTCCCATGAGCTCCACCAGCCGCTGCGTAATGCTCAGACCAAGTCCGGTTCCTCCATACTTTCGGGTCATCGAACCGTCGGCTTGACGGAACGCCTCGAAGATCGCCGCCTGTGTGTCCTTCGGAATTCCGATCCCGGTGTCGGAAACTGTGAAATGCAGAACAATTTCAGAGTCGGTCCGCGACTGACACGCAACCGAGATCACGATCTCCCCGTGCTCAGTAAACTTGATTGCATTTCCGAGCAGGTTTACGATCACTTGTCGCAGTCGTCCCGAATCTCCGATCAATGCATCTGGGACATCGGGCTGAACCTCCAGGGCAAGTTCCAGACCCTTTTTATGAGCGCGAAGACTCAGAGATTTCATCGTCTCTGTCAGGCTTTCAGAAAGGTCAAAACTTGCGGCCTCGATTTCCATCTTCCCGGCTTCAATCTTCGAATAGTCCAGGATGTCATCAATCAGCAACAGCAGGGAGTCCGCCGACATTTTTGCGAGGTTCAGATATTCGCGTTGATCCGGGTCCAACTGGGTTTCCAGTACTAACTCGGTCATTCCCATGATGCCATTCATGGGCGTTCGAATCTCGTGGCTCATATTGGCCAGGAACTGGCTCTTAGCCGCATTGGCCGCTTCGGCAGCCTCCTTGGCTTGCTGCAGCGCCTCCTCCGAACGTTTACGTATCGAAATATCCTGATAGATGGTCAGGTATCCCGTGGGTTCGCCGTTGACAACCAGTTTTGCCGAATTGATCTCGACATCCACGGCGATCCTGTCTTTTCTGTACAGTCGTCTGGTCTGCTGGAGTACCTCGTCCGCGTTGACTCGGAAATTCGTGATCCTCATCTGCTGACCACACGAGTTCCTGAATCCGCGACCCGATCGCCTCCCGCCGGGAAAACTGAAACAATCTCTCGAAAGCCGCATTGCACAATGCGATGCTGCCTTCCATATCCACGACCACGATGGCCAGTGGATTATGGTCGATCAACGCATTGAGATAAGCCGTCCTGGCCTCCACTCTTCGCTCGAGGCCTTGCCGTTCTTCGCTGAGCTGCTCGTCCCGGAGTTGTATTTTGTTGAGCATCTCATTGAATTGATCGCACAGAATGCCGGTTTCGTCATTGGTTGTCTTGGTCGCCCTGACCGAATAGTCTTCATGTGTTGAAACCGATACGGCTGTGGCTGCGAGTCGCAGTATGGGCTTGGTGATCAGGCCCTGCAGCCAGAACGACAGGAGAAAGGCCGCAGACATGGCGGATAGCAGAATGAGAAATGCAATCTGCGAGAACCCGATCATCCGGCTTCTCAAGTCGGCCAGACTCTCCTCGATATAGATCGTCCCAAGCGTGTCGCCGCCCTGGGTGATCTGGCGGAAATACGCCCATTCGTCCGTTCCCGCTGACGGTGGAGGGCTTTTGAACCGTCGGGCAGGATGTCAGTCAAGATCCGTGTCCTTGAGGTGATAGGCCGCAAACACTGTGCCGTCGGCTCGATAAATACACGAGCTCAGGACCTGAGGTTTGTCTTTCAACGCCGAAAGGATTTCGTTCCCCGCGGCGGAGTCTCCGAACGAGATAGCCGCGGTGCTGTTTGATCCCAATACGCGCGCAAATGTTTCCAGGTCCTGATTCTTGAATCGGAGAAAGGTACTGTGATCGTATGCGGTGAAGATCAAGCTCGCGAGGATCAGCGCGATGGCGCAGGTCGCCATGATAATCCCCTGGACTTTAATGCGAATGGGCCAGCGGCTAATATCGAGCATTTTATTCCCCACTGTCAGTGTCTCCGTCGTGCACGATCCTGGCCAGGGAGAGAAGCTTGGAACTGGCGGTCAGGTGAGCTCGTTGCAGAGCATCTACGTTGATAGAGAAGCGAATGTTGTCATTCTCGCGATAGAACTGTATACCTCCGCCCATTTCGGCAAAGCCACGACAGTCTCCCACAGCGAGTGCATTCAACCCTTTCAGGCGTCGCACAACCTCCAGAACGCGCTTCTTGTCAGATCCGCCAACGAAGACGACCTGGCACATTTTCAAGTCATCGTGAATGCTTGTATGGCGAACGGTGAGGGGATGCCCTTCCACAGCCTTCCCTTGCACAACTCCGTCCAAAGGTTGGCCGATTGCATCTTCACTGGGAATACAAAAGAGAAGAGGAGACTGCGCGGAGCTGAAGGCTTCCGGCGGCCATTGAATGAATTTCGCGAAATTGTACAGATACGCCGCTTTGATCTGATCTTCAGTCACCGACTGTCCGTGGAGTTGCTGTGCTCCTCGCAGAGACAACAGCAGCGACAGCAGGAGAAGAACCGCCGGGCGATAGCTGGCCGACCTTGCCGTCATGACTACTTGTCTCCCAGACGCCATGTGAACTTCACCCGAAAAGTGCGTCGGTCCTGCTGGATCGCCGCAACCACGTCATCGCTCGACGGAGGATCGAAGTACGTTTTGTCCAGAAGATTGTAGACGCTTGCGGAGAGGTCGGCATGCCTGCCCAGCCTGCGTCCCAGGACCGTAAAGTTCAGAATGGAGAAGGGGGATACCGACGTTCCGGCGAGAGATTCCATCCGGCCGCGGTATTGCCCATCAAGACGTGAGAAACAGCTTCTGCGTAAACAGCGGCTGGGTGAGATTCAACTTGGCTAGATTTCGCGGGGAGTTGTTCAGCAGCTGGTTGGTACTGGTATCCTTCGACTCCTGAAAGCTGTAACTGGCTGTTCCTTCAAAACCGCCCTGCAGTTGACCTCTGAGCTCCAGTTCGACGCCGCTGGCAGCGACATTTTGAAGATTTTGGAAGATGTACAGTCCACTTTGCTCAGGCTGCTGGGTGATGAGGTCAGCCATGGTGCTGTGGTAAGCCGATGTCGACAGAGACAACCGCGGAGACAGCGCCTGTTCCCATATCAATTCCTCCGAACGCATCTTTTCGGGTTTGAGTTCGGGGTTAGGAGCGTTTGGCGGAACGGAATAGAACTTTTCGTACACATTCGGTATCCGGAAAGCTTCCCCATAGATCGCTTTGAGCGAGGTTTTTTCGGAGGGGCGGTAGATGACAGCCACGCGCGGGTCTGAACTTGCATCCACACTGCTGTAGTAGTCGTAACGAATTCCGGCGTTCAACGCGATAGATCTGGTAAGCGGCACTTCATCCTGGAGATAAAGAGCTGCGACGTAGGAATTTCGCTGGTCCTGAAGCCCGAGTGAATACGGGTTGAGATTGTAATTGGTTTGTGACTGACGAGTGTTGTCCCGGAATTCGCTTCCGCCCGTGATCCGGTTGCGACTGAAGATTGTCCGGCTCGCCTGGATCTCTGCACCCCACCATTTGCCGTCAGCAAAATCGAGATTGGGGCTGATTTGATCAGGATTGGTTGGCGAGGGGTAAACATAGGTTCCCTGGTACGTATATCTGTCCGCAAAGACACGCGTGGAGAGATCCCAGCCATCGGCAAATTTGTGGTCATATCTTAGATCTACGAAGGCATGGGAATCGGTTGTACGGGTGCCCGGGTTGTTGAAGATGGTGCCATAGATGCCCGTGGGCACACCCTTCTCGCGTGTCCCATAGCCACTCTCCAAGGTGAAGCCGTGAAACGATGCAGATGCGAATGCGCTTCCCAATTGATCGTCATCGCAGTTCTGAGCGATGCCATTGTTAGTCTGAGGCGAGTTGAAGTCGGGAAAAAACAACCGGCTTGCTCCCCGGCTTCCATAGAACGATCCGGAGAGGAGCCATTCCCCGGATTGAAGTCTTTGACCGTAAGTGACCCTGCCTTTGTAGGTATCGAACGAGGCGACGTCTGAAGAAAGATCCGCGCCGCGCACGTCTTCCCCTTGCTTGGTAAATATATTGATGGTTGCAAACAAGGCGTTGCTGCCGTAGAGGGAAGAGGCCGGGCCGCGCACAATCTCGATGCGCTCGATCAGGTCGATGTCGATGGGAAATTCGGTCCCGATCATTGCGTCGTCGTACACGTCGTCGTTAAGACGGTGTCCATCCACCAGCAAAAGGATCCGGGTGTTGTAATCCCCTGGGCGCGCAAACCCTCTCACGCCGAGGCTACTGTAATTGCGATCATAGGTAACGTAGAACCCTCGAACCGTGCGCAGCACATCGGCCAAGGTGCGAAAGCCGTGCTCCTGAATCTGAGCTGCAGAGATTACCGTAATCGAAGACGGGGCGTCTCCGCTTAGTTGCAGATGTTTGGAGGCGCTGTAGACTTTGATCTTTCCCAGTTCTTCCAGGCTGGCCTGGGACAGGTCGGGAGGCGGATCCTGGCCAATGCAGTCAACGCCGGCTCCAAGACCCAGCAGGAGCGCGATTTCGGCAACGATTCGAACCAAGCCCGCTAATATATTCTTCATAGTCAACCCTTAAGACATCAGCCTGGCCGGGCGGCGTATCGACTTATCTACACGCTGGGGATTCGATTTAAGACACGAAATCCACTTCGCTTTACAGGCCGGGCGAGAAACCCGCTTCTAATGGGAAATATGCAGTAACTGTAGCACATTCTTTGAGGGCGACAGCAAAGATTCACGGATTCGACCGCGCTGGGGTCCGCCTCTCGATGCGCGACTTTCGTGGGATTTATTTGGCCAGGGATTTGTGCCAGCCTGATTCTAGATCGAGTCCGAACGCCTCCGTGTCGAGCAAAGAGCGTTGAAGATGAATTGTCCAGAATGTGGCGCAACTACCGCGCCGAGCCATCAGGCCAGTCGGTGTTCCGACTGTGACGAGTCAAAACGTGCTGCCCAGGCGTCGAAGAAGAACGACCCGCTGGCGGGTTACCTGATCCTGATGTCGGTAGTTTTTCTTCTCGCCATGATCGTGGCGCTTCATGGCTATTGAGGCTCCAAAAGCCGCATCGGATTCTGCTTTCGGTCAACTCTCGATACGAGCGTTCCATCCCACTTGGCCACGGGGCTAAGTTGGCACGGACTCCGGTTACGCCCTGGTCAGAAAACCGCCATGCCATCCGGAAGCCAGGCGCCGGGGCCGAGCAATCTCCGGTAAAAGTTCTTTCCTGCAGCGGCCCACTATGGCCAGACATTCCAGGGAGAGCGCTGCCACGAGGTTGAGCGAGCAACCAGGCTCAGCCAGAGCCCGGAACCGACCCGCCCCGGGTCCGCTTGCAGTATGGCCTAAAGGTGTTACTGACAAGTGTCTAAAGTAACTGTTAAACATTACTCATACTTGCAGAGGAATATTAGGGCTCACGCGGTCATGATCCGTTGACGATGAGCCGAATCTTCCTCTCTTCACTGTCCCCGAGATGAAAATTCTAGTTGCAGATGATGATTCGATCTCCCGCCGGCTTATGCAGCACACCCTGCGGAATTTTGGCTACGAGGTAATCCTGGCCGAAAATGGGCGAAGCGCGGCCGAATTCCTCTCCCACGCGGAGGGTCCCCGACTGGCGCTGGTGGACTGGATGATGCCCGAACTCGACGGCCCGGGACTCTGCCGTGAAGTCCGTCGTCGCCTGCATCGCGATGGAGCCTACATTTATATTCTGCTGCTGACCTCGAAGCAGAGCAGTGACGATATCGTGGCGGGGCTTGAGGCAGGCGCGGACGACTACATCACTAAACCGTGCCCGCCCGCCGAATTGCGAGCGCGCCTCAATACAGGATGCCGCATTCTTTCACTGGAAGAGAAACTCGTGCACGCGCGCGAGGAGATGCGCTTCAAGGCCACGCATGACGCCCTCACTGCAATCTGGAATCGCGGAACGATTCTTTCCCTGGCGTCGCGAGAGTTCGAGCGATCAGCACGTACAGACGGACCAACCTCGATTCTGCTTTGCGACATAGATCACTTCAAGGCAGTTAATGACAATTACGGCCATCTTGTGGGCGACTCCGTCCTGCAGGAGGTGGCCAGGCGACTCACGGCATCGGTTCGCCCCTACGACGCCGTGGGCCGGTATGGAGGCGAGGAATTCCTCGTAGTCTTGAGCAATTGCGATAGTGCATCGCTTGCGGCACGATGCGACGCGGTTTGCGAGGCGATTTCGGAGACCCCGTTCGTGGCCGGCGAGTTCAGGCTGTCGATCTCCATCAGCATTGGCGCTGTCACTTGCCCGCTTCGCGATCAGGATACATCTCTCGAACGCGTGCTCTCCTGGGCCGACGCCGCGCTGTATGAAGCCAAGGCCACTGGACGTAATCGCACAGTGCTGGCGGGCGCGCCGGCTTCCGTCTGATGCGTACAATTCGCAACTCCGGCAGCGCGAGAGTACGGACATGAGTGCTGAGCGGTTTGACCACCATGAGGATGGGGCCAAGGAGAACACCTTCGGATGAATCACACTGAGAACAAGCCCGGCCGGATCACTCGGCTCGGTCGCATTCTGGTCTTAGGCATAACCGCATTTTTGATCTTTCAGCTGATCAGCCTCGATCTAAGCTGGCCCCGGCAGACCGTTCTGGGAATTCTTGCCATCCTCTGCGGCCTGATCGCCAACCGGCTCTCCGCTTCACGCACGGTGACGATCGCACTGATGATCATGTCGATGGTTGCCACCTTTCGCTATGGATGGTGGCGAATGCATATCCTGGTTGATTTTTTCTCCGACGAGTCAAATCAGCGGATCAACCTCGATACGGCATTCATTCTGCTCCTGATCTCTGCCGAGTTATACACCATCCTGATCATGTTGCTGGGCTACATGCAGACGGCGTGGCCGCTCAATCGACGTCCTATCCCGCTGCCCAACGATGATTCTCAGTGGCCGCATGTCGATGTGCTTATCCCGACCTATAACGAGCCGCTGGCATTAGTCCGCTACACCGCACTGGCGGCTATCAACATCGATTACCCGCCGGAGAAACTGCACGTTTATATCCTGGATGATGGCACGCGGGATGATTTCCGTCAGTTCGCAGCCGAAGCCGGGGTCGGATATGTCACCCGCACGGAACATAACCATGCAAAAGCCGGCAACATCAACCACGCGTTGACCACGATGGACTCCCCATACGTGGCCATCTTTGACTGCGATCACGTGCCTACGCGCAGCTTCCTGCAGATGACGCTGGGATGGATGCTGGCGGATGCGGACCTCGGCATGCTGCAGACTCCGCACCACTTCTATTCGCCCGATCCATTCGAACGCAACCTGCTTCAATACAAGACCATTCCCAATGAAGCGGAGCTGTTTTACGGGATCGTGCAGGACGGCAATGATTTCTGGAATGCTACCTTCTTCTGCGGATCCTGCGCCCTGATTCGACGCTCAGCGCTGGAAGAGGTGGGCGGCATCGCCACCGAGACAGTAACCGAAGATGCTCACACCTCCCTGCGCATGCAAAAGAAGGGGTATAACACCGCCTATATCAACATTCCCCAAGCCGCCGGACTCGCCACCGAGAGCCTCGCCGCACATGTAGGCCAGCGGATCCGCTGGGCACGGGGGATGATTCAGATCCTGCGCACAGACAATCCTCTGTTCGGCGGAGGTCTGAAATTCACCCAGCGCCTGTGTTATTTCAACGCCATGGTTCACTTCCTCTACTCGGTGCCCAGGCTGGTCTTCCTGGGCGCACCGCTGGTCTATCTGCTCCTCGGGCGGACCATCATTCCGGGCTACTGGGTCGCCATTCTGGTTTATGCCCTTCCTCATCTTGTACTGTCCAGCCTCACTAACTCCAGGATTCAGGGAAGGCACAGGCACTCCTTCTGGAATGAGATCTACGAATCCGTGCTGGCCCCATATATCCTTGCTCCAACCTTGTTGGCGCTGGTAAACCCCAAGCTTGGCAAGTTCAATGTAACCAGCAAGGGCAACACGACTGGAGAGACCCAGTTCGATCGGAAGATCGCAACCCCGACGCGCTGGCTGCTGTTCCTGAACTTTTGCGGGCTGGTCGCGGTTCCCTACCGGCTCTTCGTGACCGATCCGCAACATCCCGGCGCCGTCATCATGAACATGGTCTGGGTGCTCTTCAATATCGTCATACTCGGGGTCGCTGCAGCAGTTGCGCACGAGCAAAAACAAAGGCGAGGTACAGTCCGAATCGAAGCGAAACTTCCCGTCAAGCTGACCATGGCGGGGGGCCATTACATCCAAACCGTCACGACCGACATGTCGGTTGGGGGCGCCTCGATCAAGGTTCCTTCGAATGTAGGCATCTCGTCCGGCGACTTGATCCGGGTGGCGTTCCCATCCAACACGGGCACAGAGGAAATTCGCGCTCAGGCCGTTGGAATGAACGGCCAGATACTCCGAGTCGCATTTCTTCTCGATACGATTGCCGAACAGGAGATCCTCACCCGCGCCCTCTATTCGAGGGCCGACGCGTGGCTCGACTCCTCCGAACTGAAGGAAGTGGACCGCCCCCTCATCAGTCTTTACCGGGTGATTGTTCTTTCCACTTACGGAATCAATCAGGTGTGCCGAAGCATCTTTCCGGAAAAGCGCCCCGCGAAGAAACTGATTCGCGCCAAGATCGCCTCCATCCTCCTGATCGCCTTCCTGGCCACCAGGGCCACCCAGTCCTCGGCGAGCGAGGCCCCGCAAGCTGCCGCGCCGGGATTTGCGAGTATCGGGAATGAGTCTCCCGGCCCGGCCAAGGCGGATGGGAGGCGATCGCAGGCAGGGCAGCCTGTTCCTCTCGATACGATCGCTGAGGCATCCTCAGCCGACGCAGGCGAGACGCATCAGGTTGTCGACCTCAAAGAAGCGGGCATGAAGAGTGAAATCGACATGCGCGGTCCACACTCGTACTACTCGGTCCATTTCACGCTTTCTCATCAACTGGTGCCGAAGGAAGGCACTCTTCATCTCGATTACGGTATTGATTCCGGGCTTGACCAGCAGTCGACTTCGCTTCAGATCAGTCTCAACGGAACACCGATCGCTACCCTTCGCCCTGGTCAGAACCCTCCGAATGAAAACGGAATCTCAAGAGCGGCAGTGTCCGTTCCCGGTCTCCTCCTGGTGCGGAACAATACATTAACTTTCGAGTTTATCGGTAGTGGAATCCTGGAGCGCGACGATCATGCCAGGGATCACACCCTCTGCCGGCTCCTGCCTTCAACCACGATAGATATAGTCGGCGACAGGTTGCGTCTGGAAAACGATCTTAGCCAGCTTCCCCTGCCGTTGCTCGACAGCGAACTCCAGTCAACTACAACGATTCCTTTTGTATTTCTTTCGAGGCCCACCCCGACCATGCTTCAAGCCGCCGGCGTTCTCGCCTCGTGGTTCGGCGTGATGAGCGAATCGAGCCCGGCTCGTTTCACCGCTTCTCTTGCCGAGATTCCGCGAGGCAACGCGGTGATCCTGGCCAGCGATCGATCTCTGCTGCCAGGCGCACTGCAGATTGCAAGTGGGCACGGCCCGGTCGCCGCGTTGAGGAACAACCCATCGGATCCGTACGGAACCCTTCTCGTACTCACGGGAGACGATGAAAACGACGTGCTGGCGATCGCCCGGAAGATATCGTTGCTGAGCAAAACCCGGACGAAAGACCCAACTGCGGATGCGGATCTGAGCGGAGACACCGCCGAATCTCCTGATCTGGTCCTCCCTGCAGTTCGAAAGAAGGGCGACGCTCCACGATGGCTTCCCATCAGTAAGTCGGCTCCCCTGGCAAGCTGTGCCAGCGAAGGGGCGCTCCAGACCGACGGTTCATCGCCAGTCCCGGTCTATCTTCACCTTCCCCCTGACCTGTATTTAGGTGAAAGGCGAAACCTCGAACTACACGTTAACTATCGCTACAACGCCCGTCTCGTGGCCGCCGGTTCAGCACTGCGCGTGGTAGCCAATGGCCGCATGATCAGCGAGATTCCACTCGCACCGGGTCCAGGCATGATCAGCCGCCAAAGAGTGATTCAGTTGCCGCGCGCAGACATTCAGCCGTTTGGTAACACCCTCCTGTTCAATTTTGATTTCGTGCCCGCGAATCAAGATTCCGCAGCTACGGCTGTTTTGTCGGGCGAGATCCTGTGCAATTCCTCACTGGACTCAAGCGGGTTCGCTTCCTGGGCGCGCATGCCGAACCTGGCGCTCTTTGGCGACGCTGGCTTTCCCTTCACCAGTTTCGCCGACCTGTCGCAAACCGTCATGGTTCTTCCGGCAAGCCCGAACGCTTCGGAAATTGGCCTCTACCTGAGTTTGATGGGGCGCTTTGGTTCTCAAACCGGCTATCCCGCGTTGCGTGTCACGGTGGAAGGTCCCGGCAGCACGCTTTCCGCTGACCGCGACTACCTGATCCTGGGCACTGGTGTGGATCAGCCCGCCTTCAGTTCGGTGTCCCCCTCGCTGCCCGCAACGATGGACGAGTCCGGTGTGCACGTGCAACCTGAGCGGGGCTTCCTTGCCGATCTCACGTACCTTCAGACGGAGTCCTCGCGCACGTTGGCGCGCATGCTGGGGAGAGCGGATATAGAGACTCCCATATCCGAAGATGTTGAACCCGCCGACGCCTTGATCGAGGAGTTCAAATCGCCCTCATCCGACCATCGATCGATCGTTGCCATCATGCTGCTAAAGAGCTCTTCCGCGGATCAATTATCGGCGGCGCTTACCGATGCTTCCCCAACATCGCATTTGAAGCGTTCTCTCAGCCTGTTGCGGCATACAACTTTTGCAAACTATACGGCCATTGTCAGGCCGTATCACACCGGGAATATATCGCCGTATGCTGCGATGCGCATGTATCTTACCCGATACTTTGTACTGGTACTGATGCTGGTTCTGGCGCTCAGTCTTTTATGTGCACGGTATGTGTACGACTGGATGGCAGGGCACGCGCAGAAGCGGTTGAAACTTGCCGACCCCACTCGCCAACGAAACTGACCCATCCCATCCCCGGGCAGAACGGAATCTTGGGGCGTAATCCGCACAGTGAGGGCTCACCGCATCCGACGCCAGGCGATCCTGCATAGACCCCGATGGTATCGGAGCCTTCGCGTAGTCCCGGATCGGAACAGGAAGATGGTGGAGGGTGGCGGCTGTCCCGTCATCCGGCCATAAGGGCAGGAGTGTCTAAGCGGGTCAACCTGCTATCCTACGGGGTATTCCAGGGTCCAATCACCAGTGGGAATGGACGGTCAGAATCCGGTGGTTGCGAGCATGACCAAAACAGCAATGGATTGCCCGTGCGTTTGTAAATCAGGGGTACAACGAGGCTGCGTATTTCGGTGCTTTGCCACCAAACGCGTATAACAGAGAACCATCAAATTGCTGATTCTAAAGGGTTGGGTAAGAACTGAATGAGTCTTTTTCCCATGCATGCAAACCAGGCGCAAGCGCGATTGGTTCCGGCAGGCGCCGGTCTTGTGGCCGCGGTCCTGATCGCTGGTTGCGGCGCTGGATATCGCCCGGTTGTGACGCCCATCAATCCCAGCGGTCCCGCCGCCCAGCCCACGTCGCTGGCGGCTGTTGTTTCCGCTCCGTCGCCGACCTCGCCCGGCGTGGCCACCATCATCGACTACTCCGGGGACACGATCGTAGCGCAGTCGCCGATCGGGCCGGGGCCGGTGACCTTCACGGTGGACGAAACCGGAAGTGTCGGCTACACCCTCAACAGCGACGGAACGCTGACGAACTTCCCTGTGTCCAGCACCCTTCAGGCCAAGAACGTGGTCTTCTCCACGCTGCCTACCTCGGCGTTGCCTGTGAGCCTCTTTTCTCCTTCGGCGGGACTGTGGCTGGCTGACCTGAACGGCAATCTGGCCGATGTTCTCACCGGGTCGCCTGCGACCTTCAAGTTGTCGATCCCCGTAGCTCCTACGCCGGTCATCACCGTGGGACCCGGGATCGCCGGAGAGCGGAACTACGTGATCGCGCAGGGAAACTCCCTGGGAGGCAACGTCACCAGCGGGGTTCAATGCAATACCGCTCCGACCACCGGCCCGGCCGGAGAAGCGGATGGCATCGAAGTCGCCAGCAACACCGTGTCCTCCAAGATCCCGCTGGGCAGCTGCCCTGTCTTCGGCATCGAAACTCCCGATACGCGGCGCTTGTTCGTCATGAACCGGGGCAGCGACACGGTCACGGTGATCAACAGCCAGAACAACACCCTGGACGCCTGCACGCCCTTTGTCAACCAGAACGGGCAGACGGTCACCTGCCATCCCACCCTGCCGCTGTCTACCACTGCTGTCACCGCTACGGGCATCACGCCGCCCAATGGAACCGCGGGCATGAGCGCGGTAGCCGGACCCGTGTATGCCGAATACAATCCGACCACCAGCCAGTTGATTGTGGCCAACTACGACGGCAGTTCCATCAGCGTGATCGATGTCAGCCTCGACGAGTTTGGCAACGACAGTCAGACCTTTGGGACGACCTTCACGATCCCCGTGGGCACCAACCCGGCCAGCGTCACGGCGCTGTACGACGGCAGCCGCGCCTATACAGCGAATCAAACCGATGGCACGGTGACCATCGTGAACCTGACCAGCCACACGGTTGAAAAGACCCTCCCGGTGAATGGTCATCCGCGTACCGTTGTCTCTACGCAGAACTCGCTCTACGGTAAGGTGTATGTCGCGTCACCCGACAGCCCGTACCTTACCATTGTTCGCACCGATCAGGACATCGTCGATACCACTGTACTGGTCCAGGGAAACATCGTGGATGTCCGCGTAAGCACCCAGAATGGAGCCCAAGGCAACACCAACGTCGTGAGCCGCAAGCCGGGATACGGCCAGCCCTGTTATCTGCCACCGGGCCTTGAAGCGTCAACGTATGGGGCCGGCTACACGCTCGCGAACTGTTCGACTCTGCCCTAGACACCCTGGCAGGCGGAGATCGGAAGGGTCATTCCCATCGCGGAATGGCCCTTCTCTGCCTGGGCGCCACGCCGGGTTCTCTTCGCTGCGTCAGGGATTGTACATCGAGGGAAGATGGCCCCCAACAGCAAAACACGCGTCGATGTTCTGCTGGTCGAGCGGGGCCTTGTCCCCAGCCGCGAGCGGGCGCGCGCGCTGGTCCTTGCGGGTCGAGTCCTGTTCAATGAACAGAAGATCGACAAGCCGGGAGCCTCGGTCGCCGCGGACGCCGTGATCCGCCTGCTGGGAGAAGATCCGCCGTTTGTCAGCCGCGGCGGCATCAAGCTTGCTGCAGCTCTCGGCCATTGGAAGATCGACGTCAAGGGACGCGCATGTCTCGATGTCGGCGCATCGACGGGTGGCTTCACCGACTGCCTTTTGCAACGCGGAGCCGCGCATGTAACCGCGGTTGACACCGGATTTGGCCAGATCGCAATGAAGCTGCGCAACGATGCGCGTGTCCGCCTGATGGAACGCACCAACGCACGGCTTCTTGAGCCGGGATCCCTGTCCGCCGGGCAGCCCGAACTCACGCTGCTGGTGATGGATGTCTCGTTCATCTCGGCAACGCTGCTGCTGGGCCCGGTTCTGGCGGCAGCACCGGAAATCGAGGAAGCAGTGGTCCTGGTGAAGCCACAGTTCGAAGCAGGGCGGGGCCACGTAGGCAAGGGCGGTATTGTCCGCGATCCCGAAGCCCATCGACTGGCCGTCGACAAGGTGGCCGCTCACCTGCGCACACTCGCCTGGGAGATTGTCGAAACCATACCCTCCCCGATCAAGGGGACGGAGGGGAACCAGGAGTTCCTGCTCTTTGCGCGGAGACCGCCTCAGCGGGCGTGAAATCGCGGCTGGGCCACGGTGAGGCGTCCCCGCGCAGGGCCTCCATCTCACGGTCTGCTGATCCCTGTTGTTACACTGGGACCGCATGGTTCGAGTCGCGATCGTTTGCAAGCCGCAGAAGGATGAACTGGCACGGATTCTGCCGGATCTGATTGCGTGGCTGCGCGAACGCAACTACGAAGTTCTGCTGGATCACGAAGGCGGCACATACACAACTGAGGCGCCGGCCATCAATCGCGCCGATCTGCCTCTTCAACATCCGGAACTCATCATCGTGCTGGGAGGCGACGGCACGCTGCTCTCCGTGGGCCGCATCTTTGCGGCCGTAGGTACGCCCATTCTCAGCGTCAATCTCGGCTACCTGGGATTTCTTACCGAGGTGCGGCTGGGCGACCTGTACGCTACGCTCGACGGCTGGTGCCATAACTGCCACCAGCTCGATGCGCGCGCGATGCTGCACGCCGAACTTTGGCGCGATGGCAGCCTGCATGCCTCCTTCGAGGCCCTCAACGATGCGGTGGTCACCAAGGGCGACATCGCGCGCATGGGCGATTTTGCGGTTGAGCTTGATGGCAAGAGGGTGGCCAAATTCCGCGCCGATGGGGTGATCGTTTCCACACCGACCGGTTCGACTGCCTACACGCTGGCTGCGAATGGGCCCATCCTCACACCCGACGTGGACGCGATGGTGGTAACGCCGATCTGCCCGCACCTACTCACGCTGCGCCCTATCGTAGTGCGCGGGGATGCCTCGCTGACCGTGCGGGTCGAGGGCATTCCCAACCTGGCCCTGCTGACCGTCGATGGGCAGCGGGCGGTGGAATTGCAGCTCGGCGACGAGATTCGCTGCCAGCGCTCGAAGTATACGGTCAACCTGGTTCGATTGGGCGAAGGCGGATTCTTTGAAGCCCTGCGCAACAAGCTGAGCTGGGGCGAACGCTGAATCGAAACCCGCCGGCTGCTATTCGGTCAATTCGTTCAGCAGAACCTTGGCTTTGATTGCCAGCGTGTTGGCTCCGTCGACATCTCCTGAACCCAGCGCTGTCCTGGCCTGCTTCAGGTACTCCTTGATCTGCGCGGAGGTCTTTTCTTCGGTGTCACTCAGCTTGCGGGTGATGGAGCCCAGGCCCTTCTCGACGTCAGCGATGGCTTCGGAGGTCTCCTTCTTCCGGTCAGGCGCATCGCCCGTCGAAAGGTTACCGATGGCGCTGACTTCAGGCTGATTCGTGGCCACCGAAGGCTCCTGCGCAGTGGGCTGTCCCGGTGCCGGGGTGGCGCCCGGAGCGGCTGGCTTTCCCGATGGTTTCTTATGCCTGACAGTTTGCTTGGGCTTCTGCGGCTGCACGACGACTTGCGTAGGCGGAGGCGGCTTGGGCGCCGTGATGACTGGAGGGGGCAGATTGGCAGTTGCGGAATCCGGCTTGGGTGGTGGCGCGTCTTCAATGGGAGGGGCCAGAGGCTGGACCTGCGACAGGTCCGGCTTGTGCATACATGCGGACAGCAGTAAAGGCAGCAGCCATCCTACTTTCTTGGCATGCAACTTCATTCCCCAAGCCCTTTCGCTTCGTCGATCCCCGCCGGCTGAAGATGCCGGCGACCCCACTCCGTGGCAGCCAGCGGAATGCGCAGCTTGAATTCAGTTCCACGGTTTACTCTCGATTGTACTTCGACTCCCCCGTGATGCAACTGGAGTATACGATAAGTCATTGCCAGGCCGATCCCGCTTCCGCCGCTCTTGGTCGTGAAATACAGATCAAAAATCTTCTCGCGAATTTCGTCGGGGATTCCGGTGCCTTCGTCCGAGATGCGAAGCACGGCGGACTTGCGCTCGATCTCCAGCGCCAGTTCGAGCGTGCCTCCGTCGGGCATTGCCTGGGCCCCGTTCTGGATGACGTTGAGGGCCGCCTGTTTCAACAGATCGGCATCCACATTGGCAATGACGGGGGACGGCGGCAGACTGCTCACCAGAGTCACATTGCGGGTGGAGAGTTCTTCGCTTGCCAGCGCCACCACGTCCCCAATCACCAGGCGCAGATCCTGTTCGCGTAGCTGCAGTTCCACGGGGCGGGAGAAATCGACCAGCGTCTGCACCACGCGGTCGAGGCGGCGGATCTCGGCGTCGATCACCTCGAGGTGACGCACGGCGGGCGCCGCTCCCGTTCGCCCAGCTTGGTGCTCAGCAACTCCAGGTGGACGACGATGGCATTGATGGGATTCTTCACCTCGTGCGCCACGCCCGAGGTCAGGCGCCCGATGGCCGCCATGCGCCGCGAAAGTTCCAGCTCCGATTCAATCTCCTCCACCGATTCAAGATCGCGCAGCGTCACCAGGGCGCCCAGTCCCTGCCGTGTGGCGTCATCCTGGATGTAGTCGAAGGACGCCTGGATTCGCCGTCCGGTCTCGGTGCGAATCTCCCGCTTGGCGAGCGCGGTCCGCGAATCGAAGGCGTTTTGCAGTGTCCTGCCCAGCACGGTCAGGGGGTCAAATATCTCCGACGCGTGCAGGCCAAGGAGCCTGCCCTTTTCCACCTGCAGCAGGCGCCGGGCGGCCTCTGTCACCAGCACCGCACGCCCGTCCCGGGTGAAAAGGATGATGCCGTCCTGCAGATTGCCCAGGATCTGGCCGAGGTTGTCCTTAAGCGCGGAGAAGACCTCCTCCACATTGCGCATTCGCTGCCCGATCTGCTCGATCTTGGTGGAGACGCGGGCCGCCGTATCCTGCCGGGGACCGGCGGCCGCCACCTGCTCCAGTTCGCTCGCGGGGGTCCAGTAGTCCAGCTGCATGCTGATCTGCTCCAGGGGGCGAAGGGCGAGGTTGCTGAGCAGAAACGCAACAATCAGCGCCGTTCCCAGCGAGAAGCCCATCAGCTCCCCGGCGTCGCGAAGCCAGGGAGAGTAGGCCTGGCGCAGGAACGTGGTGCGTACGCCTACGTGCACGCTGAGCGAACGGCTCGCCGATTGCGCTCCAGGGGAACCACCACGTCATAGACCTGGGGTTTTCCAAGCACCACCTTCAAAAACATTTTTAACGAATTGGCGTCGAGAGCTGGCTGTAGTCAGGACGGGGCGGGAGCTGCTTGTCCTGGTTCTCGGGATCCGTGCTGAGCAAAACACGACCCTTGTTGTCGTCGATATTGATGTCGTACACGGTGAGCGAGTATCGGTTCACCGCGTCCATCACCGCCTGCAGCGCCGCGTCGTTCCGCACTGCTTCGGCGGTCAGGTCGCGCAGCTCCGACGGCTTGTTGGGATCGACCTTGCGATTGGTCAAGCCGGTTTCGAGCGCCTTCTGCAGGGCAAATCGAACCTGGTTGGCCACCACGTGATTGGCTTCGTAGGACTGCTTCACCGCGGCCTGCACCAACTGGCTCACATACACCAGCGACAACAGGGCGGTGATCAGCAGCACCAGGCCGGTGATGGCCAGCACGAGTTTGGTCTTGAGTCGCATAGCTCAGGCAGACTGCGGTTCGCGAGTCTGGCTGTACTCCTTGAGCTTGTTGTGGAGCGTCTTGAGGCTCACGCCCAGAATCTCGGCGGCGCGGGTCTTGTTCTGGCCGGTGGCCTCAAGGGTGCGCATGATCAGCATTCGCTCCGCCTCGTCCACCGTGTTGCCCACGCGCACCGGCACCGCGCTGGCGTCGTCCACGGGAGGCGGCCAGAGGCTGCGGATTTCCCGAAGCCCGGGGGCAGATGCCCCGCATCGAGAGGCGCGCCGTCCGGGCACAGGATCACCGCGCGCTCAATGGTGTTGCGCAGCTCGCGCGCGTTGCCCGGCCAGTGGTACGCAATCATGCGGTCCAGGATCGACGGCGCGACGCCGGAAACGTGCCGGCCGTGCTTGCTGATTCATCTCCGCCAGCATGGCCTCGGCCATCGAGCGGAAGATCTTCAAGATGCGTGCGCAGCGGCGGCATGTGGATGTGAAACACGTTGAGGCGGTAGAACAGATCGGAGCGCAGATTGCCCATTGCTGATCGCGTCGTCCGGCTCGCGATTGGTGGCGGCCAGCACGCGCACGTCCACATCGATCTCGCTGCGCGCGCCCAGGCGGCGCAGCTTGCGCTCTTCCAGCACGCGCAGCAGCTTGGCCTGCGTGCCGATCGGCATCTCGGCCAGTTCGTCCAGCAGCAGCGTGCCACCCGCGGCCAGCTCAAAGCAGCCGATGCGGCGCTCCACCGCGCCGGTAAATGAGCCTTTCTCGTGGCCGAAGATCTCGCTCTCGATCAGCGTCTCGGGAATCGCCGCGCAATTGACCGCCACAAATGGCCGCGGCTTGCGCGGGCTCAGATCGTGCAGCGTGCGCGCCACCAGTTCCTTGCCGGTGCCGCTCTCGCCCGTGATCAGCACCGATACATTCGAGGGAGCAATCTGCTCGATCAGCGCAAATATCTCGCGCATGGCGCTGGGAGTTGCCCACCATCGAGCCCAAGCACGCCGGTTTCGCGCAGCCTGCGCCGCGCCACCTCCAGTTCGATATCCGTCTCCCGCTGACGCGTCGCATTGGCGAGGATGGTGCGCAGCCGGGTGGCGTCCACCGGCTTCAGCAGGAAGTCGTAGGCGCCCAGTTTCATGGCATCGACGGCGGTCTGAATCGATCCCTGCGCGGTCAGCAGGACCACGGCGGTCTTGGCGTTGCCAGCGACCCTTCTTCAGCAAACTTGGTCAGCAGCCCGATGCCGTCCAGCCGCGGCATCTTCAGGTCGGTCACCACGATGGCCGGATTCCAGGCCAGCGCCTTCTCCCAGCCCTCAATGCCGTCGCGCGCCGTCTCGGTGCGATATCCCCAGCCGGAGATCAACTCGGCCAGCCCCATCAAGGCATGGGGTTCGTCCTCAACAATCAAAACCTTAACCGCAGAATTCATAGCTTCTTTCGATTGCGCCAGGTTGCCACTGCCTATTCTCTCTTGGACGAGGCACTTCGGTGAAACTTTCCTTGTAACAACCGAAACGCAAACGTTCATCCGGCCTTTTCGGTCAATTCGGCCCAACGCGAATAGAGCGCATCGTTCTCGTGCCTGCGCCCCGTCCAACTCCGCCAGCGCCTCCTGCAGGGCCGCAGCATCGCTGGCGATCGCCGGGATCCTCCACTCGCTCCCGAGCCGCAGCCAGCCGCGCATCCGATTCCTCCACGCGCTGCTCGATGGCGGCAAACTCCCGCGCCTCGATGTAGGAGAGCTTCTTCTTCTGGCTCGGGAGGTGTGTCAGGGCCGCACTTCGATCGCGTCCCCGGCGCCGCCCCGGTCTGCGCCTGCGATGCCTGCTCCTCAAGCCATGTCTCCCACTGCGCCGTAGTCCGCAAACTGCCCGATCTGTCCCCGCCCGTCCAGCCCCAGCACGGTCGAAGCCACGCGATTGAGCAGGTAGCGATCGTGCGTCACCAGCACCAGGGCTCCGGGAAACTCGAGCAGGTTGTCCTCCAGGATCTCGAGGGTGGGAATGTCCAGATCGTTGGTGGGCTCGTCCAGCAGCAGCACGTCGGCCGGCTCCAGCATCAGCCTCGCAATCAACACCCGCGCCCGCTCGCCGCCGCTCAGGTTTCGCACCGGCTGATTGAGCTGTTCCCCGGTAAACAGAAACCGCGCCGCCCAACTTGCCACGTGCACCGTCCGGCCCTGGTGAATCACCGAGTCGCCTTCGGGCGCCAGCGCGCGGCGCAGGGTCAGGCTCTCGTCCAGTTCGCGCATCTGGCTGAAATAGACCAGGCGCAGCGCCTCGGCGCGCCGGATCGAGCCCTCCGCAGGCTCGATCTCGCCGCGCAGCAGGCGCAGCAAGGTGGTCTTGCCGCTGCCGTTCGGCCCCACCAGGCCGACCTTCATGCCCGCGGTCAGCACGAAGTTCAGCCCGCGAACAGCGTTCGGGTCGCCGCACCGTCGGTGCGGCTCGGCGTCCGGGTCGGCAGACAGCGTCACCGGCACCTCGCAGGCCACATTCTCGAACTCCACCAGGCGCTTGGTTTTGCGCTGGCTGGCCGCAAAGTCGATTCCGGCGGAACTGGTCGCAGTGCGCGAATCCATGGCCGCCAGTTGCCCGATCATGGCGTTGGCGGTATCGATCCGCGCCTTGGACTTGGTGGTGCGCGCCTTGGGCCCGCGGCGCAGCCACTCAATTTCGGTTCGAACCCGGTTGCGCAGGCTCTCCTGCTGGCGGTTCTGCGCTTCGAGATAGGCCTGCTTTTCTTCAAGAAAGCGGCTGAAATTGCCCTTGACGCGCAGCAATCCGTCGGCATACACGCGATTCAGCTCAATGATCTGGCTCGAAGTCGATTCCAGAAAATAACGGTCGTGGCTCACCGTAACGGCGGCGAACGATGAGGTGGTCAGCAGTCCCTCCAGCCACTCAATCCCGGCCAGGTCGAGGTGGTTGGTCGGCTCGTCGAGCAGCAGCACGTCGGGCTCGCTCACCAGCGCCTCTGCGATGGCCAGCCGCTTGCGCCAGCCACCGGAGAGCAGGGCGGCTTCGGCATCGAGGCTGTCAAACCCGGTACGGCCGGCCACTTCGCGCATTCGCCCCTCGCGCTCATTTTCGCGAGCATGCGCGACGGTCATCGCCCGCTCCAGTACCGTCGAACGGACAGGCCGCGGTCAAAGCGCGAATCCTGAGGGACATATGCCGCGCGTGCACGTTTGCGGACGGCCAGTTCGCCGGAGTCCGGCTCTACCTGTCCGGCGAGGACCGCCAGGAGGGTCGATTTGCCCGCCCCGTTTGGACCGATCAGGCCGATCCGGTCGCCGTCTTCGACGGTGAGCGAGATTTCACGAAACAGGGGCACGGCCCCAAATTGCTTGGTTACGGATTGTGCATTGAGAATCGGCGGCATCTATTCCAGACTAGTGCAGTTTCGGAATACACGCTGACTCTTGAATGGCATGGGCCCCATCCTCCTGAGTCGCCACAGAGTTCTGGCGCGCCCTGGATCCAGGCGCGCCGCAGGCCGGTGGCACCCCGCCGACGAACTCACCGGTCCTGCGGCCAGCATATGGTTTTGAAGAAGGGGAATGGAATCACTCCCCTCTCTCAATCTGTTCCAGGCCCGGAATCCGGCCTCAGGCACACCGGTCAAGATAGTCGATCAACACCTGCGGAGGCACTGGCTTGTTGAAGATTTCGAAGCGGCAATGATTGATATCCGCAGCCTTGTAGTGGTCAACCGTCAGCGCCTGCCCGGAAATCAGCAGAATGCGGCAGGTGGGAAGATCTTTCAAAACCTGGATCGCGGTCTCAATCCCGCTCATGCCGCCCATCACTACGTCACTGATCAATACGTTCGGTTTGAGCTTCTCGGCAGCTCTCAGGGCGCCCTCGCCACTGTAGGCTGCAACGGCCTCAAACCCCTTTAAGGTGAAGATCAGCGCCAGCGTATCGGCAATTGATTTTTCGTCGTCCACAACCAAGACACGAACCCGCTCGCCGTTCTGGAGCAATTGGCACCTCTCGAAACCTGATGATTGTTGGACATAGTTTACCTCGATTCGGGGATCGAAAGATGGGGATAACTTGTAAATTGAATGTAAGGAATCAGGACCCGACGCCAAAACGGGATAGGAATGTTTCATGCGCTGAAAGCACCGGAGCGGGGACCTTCGCGACGAATGGAAATGTGAGGGGCCGCGATCCACTCCACCACGGCCTCTCGCCTGCCTTAGTGACCGATCACCTCAAGGATGGAACTGTCGGGAGCGGTCCAGGCGGCCGGCCCGTCATGGGTCGATCTTCTGCCCGGCATCGTCCCACTTGAGATGTGTGACTGAACCGGCGCCGTTCTCGTAAGCGTAGGTGGTGCCATCGTCGGAGAAGAGGGTGAAGCTGGCATCCGCGCCGGGATAGACGCGTACCTTGGCAATGGACTGCTGCTGGTGGGTGCTCTCGACCGGCGAACCGAGGGGCATAATCGATCCTGCCCGTACGAAGAGCGGGATGGTATCGATGGGTGCGGAGACCGTGATGGTCTGGCCGCCCTTCACGCGCTCGTTGGTCCAGTAGTTGTACCAGTCCGCGCCGGCGGGCAGGTAGACTTCGCGGCTGGTCGCGCCCTGGTCGGTGACGGGGGCCACCAGAAAAGCCGGCCCGAACATGTATTCGTCGCGCAGATCGACGACGTTGGGATCGTTGGGGAAGTCGAGCGGCAGCGCGCGCATGAAGGGCGCGCCGGTCTGCCAGGTCTTGTAACCGAGCGAATAAATGTAGGGCATCAGTTCGTAGCGCAGGCGCAGGTATTTTTCCAGGATCGGCTCGGCCTGTTTGCCGTAGGACCAGACCTCGTTGTACGTCGCGGCTGCCGTGGGTGCGCATGATGGGCAGGAAGGTCGCGTACTGGAACCAGCGCGTGTAGAGCTCGGGATAGTCGTCGTACCCGCCGACATTGTCGCGGGCATCGGACGGATCAAGGAGCGGCGGATGGGCGGGGTGATGTTCGCCAGGCAGATACTGCCAGCCGCCGGTGTCGTTGGACCAGTAGGCAATGCCCGAAGCGGCGAAGTCGAGGCCGGTCGGAATCTGGCGCTTGAGCGTGTCCCAGGTGGGGTAGATGTCGGACGACCAGAAGATGGCGCCGTTGCCTGCGCGCCGGTATAGGCATCGCGAGACAGGATCAGGGCGCGGCGGCCGGGCTCGTCCTCGCGGAAGCCGTTGTAGAGGGCGCCGGTATGGAAGAGCGGGTAGACGTTGAAGAACTGCGTGCCCGGACCGATGTGGTAGTAGGCCCCATTCGGGGGCAGATCGGGCTCGGTTTCATCGGCCCACAGGGAATCGAATCCAAGGCTGATGATGTTGTCGCGAATGGTCTTCCAGTACCAGGCCGCGGCCTCGGGATTGGTGGTGTCGATGTCCGAGCCGGCCCTGTCATAGGGCAGCCCGTTCACCGGGGTTCCATCGGCCAGGTGGAGAAACCAGTTGTTCTTGAGCAGTTCCGCATAAAAGCGATCTTCCGGAACGAAGCGGGGCCACACGCTGATCATGGTCTCAAACCCCATGTCGTGCAGCTGCTTGTTCATGGCCTTCGGGTCAGGCCAGTATTTCGGGTCCATGTCCATCTGGCCCATCTTGGTGTAGTAGAACCAGTCGACCACCAGCACATCGATGGGCAGATGGCGTTCTCGGTAGCCTTTGGCGACGGCCAGCAGTTCCGCCTGGCTGGAGTAGCGCTGCTTGCACTGGATATAGCCGTAAGCCGCCTTGGGCAGCATATGTGTCGGGCCGGTCAGCAGCTTGTACCCGGCATAGATCTCGTCGGCGCTGGCCCCGGCAATGACGAAGAACGAGACGCGCTGGCCCACGTCGGAGATCCAGCGGGTCTGCTCGTTGAATCCCGGCTCGATGGTGGTCTTTGAGGGGTTATCCCAAAGCAGGCCGTACCCCTTGTTGCTGAGAAGGAAGGGCACGCAGGTGCTGGGCGCGGCAGCCGATAAGTAGTCGTTCCAGCAGTGCACGGAATGGCCGCGGTGATCGAGAAATCCCTCCTGATTCTGACCCAGGCCGTAGTAATGCTCGTCGTCGGGAGAGGCGAATGTGGCGCCGACCACATAAAAAGGCGGATCGGTGGAGCGACGGTCGTTTTCAAGGAAGGCGGTTCCGTCCTTATGATTGGGGACCGCCTGCGACCAGCCGGTCATCTCCAGAAGCGTCTTGCCATCGGGGGTGCGAAAGGTGATATGCGCCCCTGGCGTGGAACCGCCAAAGTACTTGCTGATGTCCACCTGGGAACGCACCGGGGCTCCGCGACGCGGCTGAGGACGATCGACCGTGGCCGTGATCCGCGAAGATGTATAGATGTCGGCCTGCTCGGTCTGGCTGGCGCTCCAGCCCGAGGGGTCGGGTTTGGCCACAAATCCATAGCCGGGGCCAGCCTTGGCGGGCTCGGGTTGCAGGCTCAGGGTCACGCGAATGACATTGGGCGCGTAAGGCTCCAGCACGATCGTTTCGCCGCTGCGATCGATCTCAAGACGCTGCTGGGGTGCGCCCTGGGCGTGGGAGATGGAAGAGAGAACCGCCAGAACGGTAAAGAGAGCAAGCCTTGCTGAATACCTTTTCATCTACAACTCCGTAGCCAACGCGAATCGATTGAAACCGGTCGGAAGGTTGAGTGTAAACCGATTCACCGGCGGTTTCGCAATCCGCCGCCAATTGCGGCACACAGGAACGGATTAGGATGAGACGTGACCCGATACCTTTCCCCGCTCCCGGCTGACTGGCAGTCGAAAGCCGTTCTGCTGCTGGTGCTGCCCTTCACCGCGGCAGGCCTGGTGCTGGAAGCCGGCGAGTGGTTCGCCAACCGTCCCGAGGTAGCAGTGTGGGCTCTGGGATTGAGCCTGCTGCTCGGCTTGATGGCGTGGAAACTGCGGGCGGCCACACCCGCGGCCGCAATGACGGGCGCGCTGCTTACGGCAAATCTGATGTTGTCGACCGTGGTCTTTCCTTATCGGCCCTGGGAAACGGCCCTGATGCCGGTGTTGGCGGTGATGGTGTTGACTTCGCTGGCCACACGGTTCGGGCGCCGGCGCAAGGAGCGGCTGGGTACGGCGGAGAAACGCCACGGGCGCGGTGCAGCGCAGGTGGCGGCCAATGTGGGATTGGCGGCG
Organism: uncultured Acidobacteriaceae bacterium; assembly: GCA_963737665.1. Classification (GTDB taxonomy): domain Bacteria; phylum Acidobacteriota; class Terriglobia; order Terriglobales; family Acidobacteriaceae; genus Telmatobacter. Next base: position 508,338 of record CAVTTW010000002.1, on the reverse strand, counting down.
CTGGTACTGGAGCCGGCGGTTCAGGCCTGGATCGAGTCCCTTTTTGGAGCCCGGATTGGGGGCCGGCACGGTTCTGCGGAAATGCCCGCTTCCCTGCCCTTTGCCATCGGGCTGGCGGCCCTGGCCGAGGCGGCGGCAGATACGGTTTCCTCCGAAGTGGGCCAGGTCATCGGCGGACAGCCCCGCCTGCTCACCACGCTGCAGCGCGTCGCGCCGGGCACCGACGGCGGCGTGACCCTTGGAGGGACGCTCGCCGGGATTGTGGCCGCAGCCATCGTCGCCGTGGTCGGCAGTGAAGCCCTGCGCGGCGGAGGATGGATGCTGGCGGTGAGCTGGGCCGGCGGCGTGTTCGGCCTCTTTTTCGACAGCATGCTGGGGGCGACTCTGGAGCGGCGAGGCTGGCTCAACAACGACGCGGTGAACTTCCTGTCGACGGCGAGCGCCGCGGGGTTCGCTCTGGGGCTGTTGGCGGTGCTACCACACCCGGGGCGTTGAGAAACCCGAAAGGCATGTGCCCGACGGTGGCATTCATGATCCGAGCTGGTACCGTATCAGACGGGCATCCGATCGGAGATGTCTGAGGCCGTAATGGCGACACCTTCTTCAAAGCGGATGGCACGCAGGCGTACCCATCTGCTCTTGACTGTTTCCGCCTGGACCGGCAACTCTAGCACGAAGGGCTCTCCGGTGACAGCGACGTTTTTGAATGCGTCGAACAAGCCCAGATCAACATTCACGGGAAGCAGTTCACACATCCTGCCGCCGAGCAATCTATCGATAGGGACCGAGACCATCTTCTCGACATTCTGATTCAAGTAGGTGAACACGAAGTCTTCGATTTCACCTTTTCCATCCCTCACCGCTTCACAGATGAACAGGGCGTCCATACTGCTCTCAGCCGCCGCACGCAACCGGTCCCGCTCCCGTCGAAGAGCGGCCTCCATTCGCAGCAGCGAATCCTCCTCACGTTTTCGCTCGCTCAGATCCTGCAGTATCTTGGCGAACGCCAACAATTTGCCATCCCGGCTTCGCAGAGCCGTGAGGGTAAAGCCAGCCCAGAATCTCTCGCCGTTTTTCCTCATTCTCCATCCCTCCCCGCTGCAATGTCCCGAAGTCGCGGCAATCGTCATTTCCCGTTCCGGCACTCGGGTTTGCACGTCCTCAGGGACAAAAAACAAGGAGTAGTGTTGTCCTATAACTTCATTGCTCCCAAAGCCTTTATTCCGTTCGGCCCCGCGATTCCAGGTCAGGACACGACCAGAACAATCCAACATGTAAATTGCATATTCCTCGATCGATTCGATCAGCAGGCGGTAGGGTTCGTCGCCGCTCAGTCCAAGGCGCTTACCCAACTCCAACCCTTCCAGAGACCGCGGCCTTCCGCTGTGAATGGCTCTTGCGGCCAGCCGGTACCCGCGCCGCGGGATGGTTTCGATCATCGCGCCTCCGCCCGGAAGATCTCCCAGCGTCTTCCGCAGTAAAAAGACGGTCTGGCTGAGGCTGCCGTCTTCGACGAAGTTATCTTTCCAGATCTCGGCGTGAAAGGTGTCCTTGGACACCACCTCTCCTCGAGCTTTAACCAACGTCCGCAAGACCGCGATTTGCACGTCCCAAGACCGCGATTTGCAGCGCGGGGAGGCGAATGACGCGGCTTCCGTCTTTAACTTCCCCTGACTTCCAATTAACAGAGTACGGGCCTATCTGGGACATGTTACTGATGTTAGACAAGTTATCCTCGCTCTTCTCATTTTTTTCTTTTATGAAGATTTAACGAGGCCCACGGCCTAGAGTTCTTTAAAAAACTGATAGCTCAAGGCACGACCGCATGAACCTTAGAGAGTTGGATGCGCGATGAGTAAGGCGAAGCGGATTGTCGTGGTAGATGATGAATTTGTCATCTCCTGGACCGTCGGGCTGATTCTGACAACGAACGGGTTCGCTACCTATACGTTTACCGATCCAAAAGAAGCTCTCCGAGCGGCCGTCGAAGATTGGCCGGATCTGCTCATTTCCGACATCCAGATGCCGCAAATGTCGGGCATCGAACTGGCCATTGAGGTCTGCTCGCAATGTCCGCGGTGCCGGGTGCTGCTGGTGTCGGGACAAGCGGGGACTGAGGATCTTATGCAGAGCGCACGGGCCAGGGGTTACGACTTTCCAATGCTCAAGAAACCCGTCCTCCCGGAGGAATTGTTGGCTTTTGTCAGCCAGCACCTCGGCACAAGTTCCCCAACTCGGGATCAACACGAATGTGGTTTATAGGCCTGACGTGCATGCCTTTGACCAGCGCTCCGCAGACGAAGCATGCGTTCCGCAGCCTGTCGATCAGACTCCTCGGCCGCAGAGCTCAAACCGGGAGGGAATGCCATGAGTGAATTTGATACCGGAGTTGACTTTGCAGACCAAATTCTGACCTGCGTGAGTTGCACGGAGAGCTTCGTATTCACCGCGGATGAACAACGGTTCTTTCACGAGAAGCAGTTCGCAAATATTCCCAGGCGCTGCAAAAAGTGCAAAGCCGCGCGAACTGGCAAAGGAACAAACCGTGCATGGATGGAGACCAGGGCGACATGCGCCGAGTGCGGTTTGAACGCGACCGTACCATTCAAACCGACCCAGGGCCGCGCCGTCCTTTGCCGCGCGTGTTTCCAGAAGCAGCGGCCCGCACCGACCATCACCGAGAGGTGACGCAGAACCAGGCCCCGCAAATGAAGTCTCTTGCCCCGCTTAGAATAGGGCGATGCGATGGACTGAACTACGGTGGTGGCGCTCCCATCCGATTCTTACCGCGGCCGTGAGCGGCGGGTTAGTCGGCCTGGTGTACACCCTTGCCATCGAGATCGGCGGGGTGTTTCACAAGAATTCAAAAGCCGCGATCCTGATGCTGCTGCCCGGCTCCGCAATCGATACAGGCGTCAACCAGGGCACGGCAGTACAGTCCGCCTTCATTCTTTTCATCGAATTTGCGGGCAACGTGCTGGGATACACGCTGCTCTTTACGGTTCCGGTCGCAACTGTGGTTGCGATTCGGAGAGTCTTCCGCGGGCGGACCGGCGGCGCAGGGGAATGAGCGATCAGACCGCCATCTTCCACGGCTCGGGGCTGCGCGTGATCAGTGGGCGGCAGCGGGGTTGCTAGCCGGATTTGATCGCCTCAGTCGAGATGCAGACGCCACAGGGTGTAGGTAAGAATCTCGTGCTCCATGGCGTCGGTGTCCTGGGACGCGGATTCGGTCTTGGCGCGGGGCCGCGGCGAGGTCAGCACATCGAGACCGTCGGCGGCGCAGATGGCGTGGATGCGAAACATGTGCGTGCCATCGCTGACGATGACCAGGCGGTGCAGGCCGTTGGCGCGAGCGATCACGGCGATGCGGCGCGCAGACTCCGAGGTGCTGCGGCTCTCGGTTTCGGCGATGATGGCGGATTCCGGAACACCGGAACCCATCAGGTATTCGCGGCCCACCGCACCCTCGGAGTGCTCATCTCCTCCACTGCCGCCCAGAGTGATGATCAGAGGCGCGATGCCGCGCTGGTAGAGGGTACGGGCATGGTCGAGCCGGGCGCGGAAGACGGGAGACGGCCGACCGTCGTACTCCGCGGCGCCGAAGACCGCTATGGCGTCAGAAGAAGCGGCCTGATCCTCGGCTGCATAGTAATTGATCTGGGCGTAGACCCATCCGCACCACGCAGCAACAGCAGCGAGCAGCGCGAGCAGCATCCACAACGCGGCTTTGAGCCGACGCCTGCGGCGCCGGGGCGCGCGAAGTTCGGGCTCGGACGAGCGGTTCATGGCCGTAAATTATCGCTGTAAGACCATCACAATTTCGTGCGTGGGAATGGCGCCCTCGCGCAGGACCTCCCAGCGGCCGGGCCCCAAAGAAAGGTCAACGATGGTGGTCGGCTGGCTGCGGCCGGTCGGACCGCCATCGATGATGAGCGGGATGCGGTCACCGATCTGATCGCGGACACAGGCCGCATGGGTACACTCGGAGGCGCCCTGCAGGTTGGCCGCGGTGGCGGTGATGGGCAGGCCAAAGCGCTCGACGACGGCGCGGGGAATGGCCGCGTCGGGTATGCGCAGGGCGACGTTGCCGGTATGAGCCGTGGAGCGCAGCGGCAGCTTGGTGCCGGCGCGGACGATGATGGTCAGCGGACCAGGCCAGAACTTGTCGGCCAGTTTGTCGAGCATGGGGTCCGTATCGCGCGCCAGTTCATAGGCCTGGGACAGCGAGGCGATCAGCAGCGAGAGAGGCTTGTGCTTCTGACGGCTTTTGAGCTGGTAGATCTGCTCTACCGCGTAGAGGTTCACGGGGTCGACGGCGAGGCCGTAAAACGTGTCGGTAGGCAACGCAACCACGTTGCCCTTGCGCAGGCAGGAAACGATGTAGTCGATCCGGTCCGGCTGGGGCTCATCGGGATGGACGCGCAAAATCTCCGCGGACAAAAGGTCTACCTCGGTTCCCACAAGGAATGTGTCGTAAAGACGGAAGCTATCACAGCGGCGGCCACCGCGCAAGTCGCGCATCCGCAGGCGGTTGCCGCCCGGGGTGGGCAAACGGACTAGAATCGCCTCATTGGAAGGCGGCTTTTCCCGTGATGCCTGTTCGCATTGTACAGAGTAAGCAAAACGCGCGGTTGAAGGAATTGCGGCGGGCGCTGGCCCGGCCGGGAAGGGACGACGAAGGTCTGGCCGCGATCGAAGGGCCGAACCTGCTCGAAGAGGCGCTCCGGGCAAAGCTCCACTTGCCCTGCGTGTTCATCGCCGATGACGCGCAGCACCTGCTGGAAAACCTGGAGCTTTCGCGGGGAACAGAGGTGCTGCTGGTGCCGCGGGAGTTGCTGAATTCTGTCTTAGGTACCGAGACTCCGCAGCCTGTCGCCGCGCTGGTCGAGCCGCCGGACTGGACCTGGACGCATCTGCTGGGGCACAGGCGATCTCCGGCTTTGGTGGTGGTGCTGGCGGGGATGCAGGATCCGGGAAATCTGGGGACGATTCTTCGCTCCGCGGAGGCGTTTGGGGCTCATGGGGTGGTGAGCCTGCCCGGGACGGTGAGCTGCTGGAACCAGAAGGCAGTGCGCGCCTCGGCGGGCAGCCTGTTCCGGCTTCCGTTGATCGCGGCCACCGTCGAGGAGTGCTTCCTGCGGCTGCGCGAGGCAGGGGTGAAGGTGCTGACGACCGTGCTTCGCGGGGCCGCGATGGCGGATGAGATCGACCTGGCGGAACCGCTGGCTCTTCTCATCGGCAACGAGGGAAACGGGGTGCCGGCCGAGATTGCCGCGCTGGCCGGCGGGGCGGTCACGATTCCCTGCCCCGGCCCGGTAGAGAGCCTCAACGCCGCGGTAGCGACCGGGGTACTGCTCTACGAGGCATCGCGGCAGCGTCGCGGTGCGAACCAGCAGATGAAGGAGCCGGAATGAGCCTCTTCGACGGCGAGCCGGACGGTCCGCCACCCGGCAAATCGGGTTCGTTGCGCACGGCGCCGCTGGCGGAGCGCATGCGGCCGCGCAGCCTCGATGAATACGTCGGCCAGGAACATCTGCTGGGCCCTGGGAAGCCGCTGCGGGTGCAGATTGAGCGCGATGATTCCGGGTCGATGATCCTGTGGGGACCACCCGGTGTGGGCAAAACCACCCTGGCCAAGATCATCGCGGAGACGACCAAGGCGAGCTTTGTCGAATTCTCCGCCGTGATGAGCGGGATCAAAGAGATCAAGCAGGTCATGGTCTCGGCGGCGCAGGCCGCGGAACTGCATTCGCGAACCATCCTGTTTGTCGACGAGATCCACCGCTTCAACAAGGCGCAGCAGGACGCGTTCCTGCCTTACGTGGAGCGGGGAACGATCCGGCTGATCGGCGCGACCACGGAGAATCCTTCCTTTGAGATCATCTCGGCGCTGCTGTCGCGGTGCCGGGTCTACGTGCTGCAGCCATTGAGCGAAGAGCGCATCGCGGCGTTGCTGCGGAAGGCCCTCGAAGACAAGGAGCGCGGACTGGGCGGGCTGGAACTGACGGCCGACGACGACGCGCTGCAGTTGATGGCAAGCTACTCGAGCGGCGATTGCCGCGCGGCGTACAACACGCTTGAAGTTGCGGCCCAACTGGCCACCGATTCGAGCGCCAGCCGGGCGAAGCACATCCATCGCGCCATCGCGACCGAGGCCGTACAGCAGCGGGTTCTGATGTACGACAAGTCGGGCGAGGAACACTACAACCTGATCTCCGCTCTGCACAAGAGCGTGCGCAACAGCGATGCGGACGCCGCGCTCTACTGGCTGGCGCGGATGTTCGCCGCGGGTGAGGATCCGCTCTACCTGGCACGCCGCGTAGTTCGCATGGCAGTCGAAGACATCGGCCTGGCCGCGCCCGAGGCGCTCAACCTGTGCCTCTCCGCCAAGCAGGCGATGGAGTTCCTGGGCTCCCCGGAGGGCGACCTGGCCCTTGCCGAGGCGGTGGTGTACCTTGCGCTGGCCCCCAAGTCGAATGCGGTCTATACGGCGTATGGCGCGGTACAGCAGGAGATCGAGCATACCCGGCAGGAACCGGTGCCGCTGCATCTGCGCAATGCGCCGACCAGGCTCATGAAGGAACTCGAGTACGCCAAGGGCTACCGCTATGCGCACGATGAGGACGGACGCGTCGCCGATATGGATTGCCTGCCCGAGTCGCTCAAGGGCCGAAGCTACTACCAGCCCACGCAGGAGGGGCGCGAGAAAGCGCTGGCGCAGCGCATGGAAGAGATCCGGCGGATCCGGGCAGGAAAACGGAACGGAAGTTGACCGCGGCTTCGAATTTTCCATTCGATTCGAATCCCATGTGAAACGAACTTTGCGCGGGGCACACCTTCCTGCAGCAAGGAGATGTTCACCATGGGAACCTGGACTGCACTCAACAACCAACCGCCCTTCAGCGCAGGCACAATGCTGCTTCTGACCGATGGCACCGTGATGTGCCAGCAATCCGGCACCCAGCGCTGGCATCGTCTCACCCCCGACGCGAACGGGAGCTACAAAAACGGCACGTGGTCCAACCTGGCCTCCGGTCCGAACGCGCCCCTGTACTTTTCCTCGGCGGTTTTGCAAGACGGGCGCGTATTTGTCGCCGGCGGGGAATATGAGGATGGCCTGGAGTGGGAGTTGCTGGCTGCCCAGGTCTATAACCCCCAGTCCAATTTCTGGAGCATTGCTTCCCTGCCTGCGGGATGGACAAACATCGGGGATGCGCCCTCCTGCATGCTTCCCGACGGACGGTTGCTGGTTGGATCGATCTTCAACAATGAAACCGCGATCTACGATCCGTCGAACAATACCTGGCGCAAGGCGGCCAACAAGATCAACGCCACCAGTACAGAAGAGACCTGGACGCTGCTGCCCGACCAGACGGTTCTGACCGCCAACTGCCAGGACCATCCCAATGCGGAGAAGTACATCATTGCCGCCGACAAGTGGATAGCCATTGATCCCACGCCGTCGGACCTGGTCGAAGCGGCCTCCATTGAGATCGGACCAGCCATCCTGCTGCCGGACGGCCGCGTGTTTGCGACCGGCGCGACGGGACACACCGCTCTCTACACTCCCGACCCCATCGCCAGCCAGAAGGGCACCTGGACCGCCGGGCCCGACTTCCCGCCCCAGCCCGGCCACCCGGTCATCGGCGCGAAAGACGCGCCGGCCTGCCTGCTGCCCAACGGAAAGGTGCTGTGCGTCACCGGTCCGGTGGACGGCGTCAGCGACGATTACCTTCCCCCCATGTTTTTCTTTGAATATGATCCGGTGACGGACAGCATGGCCCTGATCGCAAACCCGCCGGGAAATCCGCCCTTCCTGGCGCCGTTTGAATCGCGCCTGCTTCTCCTTCCCAACCGGGAAGTGCTGTTTGCCAACGGAACGTCGTCGATGGCGCTGTATCAACCTGGCGGGACTTCGCCGGCCGTATGGCGGCCAACGATCATCGAAATTCTGGACAGCAATGGAAACCCCGTCACGACACTCAACACCGGAGCGAACTACACCCTGGTCGGTCGCCAGCTCAACGGATTGTCACAGGCCGTCAGTTATGGAGACGATGCGCAGATGGCGACCAACTATCCACTGGTACGCGTGCATCACGCTCCGGGCAACTTCGTCACCTATTGCCGCACCCAGAATCACTCCACCATGGGCGTAGCGACGGGCGCCACGGTTCACACCACGCAGTTCCACGTACCGGGCGGGATCACTCTTGGAGCCGGTGACCTTCATGTAATCGCAAACGGAATCGAATCAACAGCGTTCGGGGTGACGATCGTCTAATTCTGTCTCTGCACCGCTTCGAAATGGCTTCAGGGCGCTGTGCCGGTAGCATGCCGGCACGGCGCTCGCAGTTTAGATCGACTTTGATTAAGAAACCTCTAACTTTCGACAAAGCGGCAGCCAGACCGCGCTTCCGTTGCGCATGATCGCAATTGGAAAGGTGGGATCCGCATGAGTGCATGGGAGTTCGTTGACGGCATTTCGTCACTGACGATCGTCACAAAGGATTTCGTCACTGCGGCAAGGCTGTCAACTTCTAACTAACTCATTGTTTTTAATGCGCTTAGAACAGATGGTCTTCGGTAAGGTGGTTTGGCCCTCAGCTTGCTAGATAAGAAGGCAAGCGCGGACGTCCCAAAAGATCGCGAGCCGCAATGAAAGAAAAGCCATTGCAAAGCTTCAGTGGAAGGGGCGAATCAAGGGATCAAAGTGATGCCGGTTCAACCAAACCTGGCTGAACCGGCTGCCCGCCAGCGCGACGTGAATCCGATGGCTCGGAGCGAATCGGGAAGATAGTCGGCGGCAGACACCTCGGCCGCTTCGCCGTTGACCTGCTGCCCGATCGCGTCTTGTGCGACAATTTTTTCCCTGCATTTGAGAAATCAGGCCCGCAAACCAGCCGGTTCGCGGATGTCGTCAACGTGTGCCCGAACAAGTCCGTTTACCCAGGAGGTAGTCATGTCTTCTCAACCGAATGAAATCACGTACGAAAAGGAATTCGCCGGCAACCTGCACGGACAGATCGAGCCCGTTCCAGCGCGGGTCACTACCCGGCTGCGCGTGATGACCGACGAGAGAGCTCGCGAAGTCAAGCAGTATGCCCACCACCACAATGGCGTGCCGCTGTACATGTTCAGTCCGACCGGGGATCTGCCCCTGCACCCCAGCCTGCAGGCGATGGGGCGGCACTATTTCACCTGGTAGGCGCCCTTTTTATCGGCGGTGTTCCTGCTGCGACTCAGTCGCGATACTTGACGGAACAGCCGTAGGAGCGGGTGTAGGGAGTGGGTACCGGCTTGCCGGCCATGGCAGCCGTCAGCGCGTCGCTTACATAGTTATCCGCACCGCGAATATCTTCGACATCGGGCGTCGGTCGGTTGTCAATTGCGCCTGCGTAGATCAAGTTGCCGGAAGGATCGATGACAAACATCTGGGGTGTCGTCTTGGCGTTATAGAGGTGGCCAAGCCGGCCGTCGGGGTCGAGCAGAACACCGGACGGTGCGGCGTGAATCTGGGCCAGATAGTCATTCTCCTGGGCGGCAGTGACGTAACCCTGCTGGCCCGGCGCCGACGAGATTACGGTGAACCAGACCACTCCCTTCCCGGTCCACTGCTTTTGCAGATTCTGCATGTTTCCAGACGCGTAATGCTTGCGCGTGTAAGGGCAGCCCTGGTTGTGCCATTCCAGCACCACGTATTTGCCGCGATACTCACTCAAGGACTGCGTCTGGCCTCGGGAGTCAGTCGCAGTAAAGGCAGGAGCCGGGGCGCCGACACGTACGGTTTGAGACGTCGCCGGGAGTGGAAGCAAGAAGAGAGCGAGAGCGCCCGGCGCGATCAGGCGAGAAAGGAAAGCCATGGGTGTCAACCTCCTGAGGGGAATTCAGACGATCAACCGAGGCTTGCGGTGCTACTGCAGGTTGGACGCAGTGACGGCGCCCGATGTTGCGGGATGCGGCAGCTTGGCCAGGGCATCCGTTACGATGCCGGGGGTGAGAACTTCGGGCAGGAGCCGGGGGCTCTTTTCTCCGGGAGCGTATACAGCGCATACGCGGGAACGCCGCTGCGACCAAGGCTGGCGAGCGTCTGCGCAATCGATTCGTCGTGCTGCGTCCAGTCGGCGCGGAGAAGCACGACGTTGGCGTCCGTGAAGGCCTTGCGGACCGCGGGCTGGGTGAGGGCGACGCGTTCATTGACCTGGCAACTGAGGCACCAGCTGGCAGTGAAGTCGACAAAGACCGGGCGGCCCTCCGACTGGTAACGAGTCACGGCGTCGGCGGTCCACGGCTGCCATTCCCCAGGGCGGCCGGTGGAAGCTGTGGCGGCGGGAGCGGTGGCAAGGTCCGTGGGCGCCCAGGCACTGAGAGCGATGAAGGCGACGAGGATCGCTGCGGCAATCATGGTCGACCAGCGCTGCGCCGGCCACCGGCCGAGGAACCACCCGGCAATGGCGATGAGCAGGAATCCAGCCAGAAGGGCGGCGAGAAGGGTGGCGCCGTATGTATTGGCCAGCACCCATGCCAGCCAGATGACGGTGGCAAAGATGGGTACAGAGACTGCCTGGCGGAGGACTTCCATCCACGCGCCGGGCTTGGGCAGTACCCGTGTCCATGCCGGCTGCAAAGTAAGGACGGCATAGGGGGTAGCGAGGCCGAGGGCGAGGGCTGTGAAGACAGCGAAGGTCACGACGGCCGGCTGGGCGAGGGCGTAGCCGATGGCAACTCCCATAAACGGCGCAGTGCAGGGGGTGGCAACGATAACGGCGAGAACTCCCGTAAAGAAGCTGCCGGTATAGCCTTGTTTCGCGGCGAGAGAACCGCCGGCGCTGGTGAGTGACAGGCCGATTTCAAACTGGCCGGCCAGGGAGAGGCCGAGAAAGAAGAGCAATCCGGCCATGAGGGACAAAAAGATCGGCGACTGAAACTGGAAGCCCCAGCCGAGATGCGCTCCCGCCGCGCGCAGTCCCAGCAAAACCGCAACCAGCGCCCAGAAGGAAACGAGAATGCCGGCGGTGTAGACCAGGCCGTGCGTGCGCAGCCTGTGCCGCTCTTCGCTTCCTGACTGCATCAGCGCCAGGCCTTTCAGGAAGAGGACCGGGAAAACACAGGGCATGAGGTTCAGAATCAGTCCGCCCAGGAAGGCGAGTGCAATGACGCGGAAGAGACCCGGAGCGTCTGCGGCGGGAATGGTGCTCGCCGTGTTGGCGGAACTGGTTGCAGCGGCGGTGCCGGCCTGGGTCGCGGTTTCAGGAGCTGCGGTTTCGGAGGGCGGCGGGACCGGCGCTCCTGCCGGTGCGTCGATGAAATACGCCCGCCCATCGGAGAGCTCAAGAACGCCGCGCAATTCGGGTGGATCAGAGGTTGAATTGGCGTCCTTTTTCAGATCGAGAGTCAGGCCTTTGACAGTGGGTGTCAACTTCTGCGGAGCGGGATTGTCAAGGATGTTCTGTTCGGCGGGAAAAAAGCTGGCTGCGGTTTCCTTCTGGCCGGTTTGCACGGTGAGACGAAAGCCGGTCGGGATTGGCTTGAACCCGGCTTTGAACGTCGCTGGTTCAGGAAGCGGAAGGCGGCTGCTGAGACGGGCATAGATCGTCGCGTCCGGTTGAACGGGCGAGCCGGTTGCAGACTGACCTGCAACTGGGCGAGTCGCCTCAAGCTCTGCCTTGCCGGGAATGCAGACCTCGCGGCAAACCAGCCAATCAACCTTGGCGTGAAGGACGGCTGCGCCCTCTTTCGCAGATGAGGCAACGTTGAGTTGGAGCGGAAAAAGAACCTCATTCTCATAGCCAAAGTCCATGAGGGGGCCAAGCGGAAGGCGCGAGGGCGCGGGAAATTGCAACGGACCGGCAGTGATGCCTTCAGGGAGGGTCCACTTGATGCGCGGAGGCTCGCCGGAGTCGCCGGCATTCTTCCAATACACGTGCCAGCCCGGTTCCAGCTTGAAGTAGAGGCCCGCATCGGCCGAACCCCCAGGAGACAACCTGGCAGGGGGCACGACGAGTTGCACGTGCAGATGCGCAACATCGGCGGAACTCGATGCCGCGCGCGCCGGGAGGCCCGCAGCGAGCAGGAGAAGGAGCGCGAAAATCAATCGCAAATAGCGCATGTTATGCAAAGACCGGCTCCGTGGTTGGACGCTACTGCCCGGTCCAAAGTTACGACCAATGGAAAGCGACATCAATCACATCGATTTTCAGTTGAGTCTCACCACCGATGCCGGGCAGTTTCAATTGACCGGGACCTTACGTTCACGAACTGATCGCCAGGCGGGTGTGCTCGCGGAAGATGCAGTCGTTCTGGACGCACTTGACTCCGGCGGCCTCGGCGCGCGCGATCGCTTCCTGGTGGACTACGCCATCCTGCAGCCAAAGGTAGGGGATGCCGAGACGCAGAACGTCATCAACAATCCCGGGCACGTGCTCCGAGGCGCGAAACACATCCACCAGGTCGATTCCTTCATGGCCCTGTTCCCTGGCTGCGGCCTGCGCAGCTTCGAGATCGGGATAGCACGGCATGTCCAGGATGGTCTGCAGCGATGGGTTGACGGGCAGAACATGATAGCCCTTGCCGGCCAGGTAACGGCCGATGTTGTGGCTGGCGCGCCAGGACTTGTCGCTCATGCCCACGACAGCTATGGTGCGGGCGTTGCGCAACATCTCCTCGATCACTGCTGGTTCATTCATCTGTCGAAACCTCAGCCTGTTGGATGAGACATCCTGCGGGCTCGACTCGTTTCCATCCACAGCCGGGCCCGGGCACCTGACGCACTCCCGTTCCTGCCGGGAGAGGCCTACACGTCGAGTTCGTCGTCTCCCGCGGCGGCGACCGCGGTTCCGCGCCGCTTGGCTAGCAAATAGCCGCGCAGAAAAGGCTCAAGGTAGCCGTCGAGGACCTTGTCTACGTCTCCCACTTCCACCTTGGTGCGATGATCCTTGGCGATGCGGTAGGGCTGCAGAACGTACGACCGGATCTGCGAGCCGAAGTTGATCTCCAGCTTCGAGTCTTCGAGCTTCTTGCTGACCGCGCGCTTCTTTTCGAGCTCGTATTCATAAAGGCGGGAACGCAGCATCTTCATCGCCTTCTCGCGGTTCTTGTGCTGCGAACGCTCGTTCTGGCACTGGACGACGATTCCCGTGGGAAGGTGCGTCATGCGCACCGCCGAGTCGGTCGTATTTACGTGCTGTCCGCCCTTGCCTCCGGAGCGGTAGGTGTCGATGCGCAGGTCTTCGACCTTGAGATCGACGTGGATGGTTTCGTCGATTTCGGGCGAGACGTAGACCGACGCAAACGAGGTATGACGGCGCTTGGCGGAGTCGAACGGAGAGATGCGAACCAGCCGGTGGACGCCGCTTTCCCCCGCCAGAAGGCCGAAGGCGTAGTCGCCGGTGATGGTGAAGGTGGCGGACTTGATGCCGGCCTCTTCGCCGTCCTGGTAGTCGTTCATCTCGGTCTTGAAGCCCTGTTGCTCGGCCCAGCGCAGGTACATGCGCAGCAGCATCTCGGCCCAGTCCTGGCTCTCGGTACCGCCGGCGCCGGGGTGCACGGTGACGATGGCGTTGAGCGGGTCGGCCTCGCCGGAGAGCATGGTACGGGCTTCGAGTTCTTCGGCAAAGGCAGCCAGTGCCTTGATGTCGCGTTCGAGATCGGCGAGAACGTCTTCCCCTTCGCGGGCGAGTTCGAAGTAGGCCTCGATGTCGCCGGTGCGGCGCATGAGTTCTTCATCGTCGGCGACCAGAGCTTCGAGGCGCTTCTTGTCGCGCATGATGGGCTTGGTTGCGTTGGGATCGTTCCACAGGGCCGGATCGGCCAGTTTGGTTTCTATTTCAGCGAGTTCCCGGCGGATGCGGGCAGGGTCAAAGATACTCCCGCAGGTCGCGGACTTGATCACGCACGGGAGCATAAGCGAATTCGAGATCGTTTAACGCCATTCTCTGCTCTTTAGACCTGACTTGGTTTGGACTTTGAGGAGGAGGTGGAGGCGCAAGGCCCACACCATCATCCCTATGCCAAGTATGGCACAGCCCCACGCAAAGACGTCGCCGTGGGCGGTATAGAACGTGATGTCGTCGCGAAAGCTGTACTGCGCCGGAAGTGCGTCGACCTGGTGCCGGGGAATGCTCTGGCGCACCCGGCCGTAGGGATCGATGACCGCCGTGACCCCGTTGTTGGTATCGCGCAGGATCCAGCGGCGGTTCTCGACGGCGCGCATCCGCACCATGTTGAGGTGCTGCCACGGGGCGCTGGTATCGCCGTACCAGCCATCGTCGCTGATGTTGACGAGTACCTGTGCCCCGGCAAGGGCGAAATGCCGCACCTCGTCGGCAAAAACAGCTTCGTAGCAGATGAAGACGCCGTAGCGGCGGTGGCCGATGGACTGAGTCGGCAAAACAAAGATGCGGCGGGCAGCTCCGCGGGTGAACTCGGAGACGCGACCGGTCAGTTTCCGCGCAAAAAAAAGGAGGTTACGGTAGGGCACGTACTCGCCAAACGGAACCAGGTGAATCTTGTCGTACCGGCCGATGGGGGTGTCGTCCGCGCTGACGATGATGGCCGAGTTGAAATCGATCCACGAATGGTCGTCGGCCGAGTAATCGGCGCCGATGCCGCCCACGATGAGGGCGGAATCCGAAGCGTGGGCGACCTCAGCGAGCGCTTGCTGGAAACGAGGATCGGCCTGGACAAAAGGCGCCGGCGACTCCGGCCACACGACGAGGTCGGGATGGGTTGGATACGGCGGACAAACGACTTCGCCGGTCGGAGCCCCGGTCTGAGGCACTCCCGCGATGTAGGTCTTGCACTCTTCGCCAGCCAGCCGAATGAACTCGGCGATGTGCCTGTTCCATTCTCCCGGTCCCGTCCAGGCGCTGTCTGAACCAACATCAAGGTTGGGCTGAACCAGGACGGCCGTGGCCCTGGCAGGTGGTCTCGGCGGGGACAGCAGCAGGCCTCCCGAACCAGCGGTGGCCAACAAGGCGCCGGCAGCTCCGGACCAAAGTCTGGCCCTGGCCGAGGGCAGGAAAATGGCCCCGGCCAGCAGTGAGTTGACCCCTACAAGAAGAAACGTGATGCCGT
The DNA here is from genome assembly GCA_963737665.1 of uncultured Acidobacteriaceae bacterium. GTDB lineage: Bacteria > Acidobacteriota > Terriglobia > Terriglobales > Acidobacteriaceae > Telmatobacter. The sequence goes on along the minus strand of CAVTTW010000002.1, from coordinate 493,260 downwards.
AGACACCCGTCCATGGGGCGAGCTGGTTGACCAGCGCGTTGTCGATCTGGGAGTAGCCGAGCTGATCCCAGGGAACGCTGGTGACGCGGGCGGCGGCCAGGTCGAGAGCCGCCCAAAAGACAGGCGCGGCAGCCAGTGCCAGCCCGGCACTGCCCGAGGCGCGGCGAACGAGCATGACCGACAGGCCGAAGACTCCGAAGTACAGGCCAAGCACAAGGCTGAAGCCGATCAGGAGCAGAGTCGGAGCCAGGGGCGGCATGTCCCCGTAGCGGGACATGGTGTCGCGCACCCAGTAGCAATTGCCGGCGTACCAGAGGAATCCGCAGAAATACGCCAAAAAAAATGCGCGCCGCATGGGACGGGGACAGCCGGCGGTCGCCGGAGTGAGGATGGCCCAGAGCAGCGGAACCAGTCCGAACCACGCAAAAACACTGCGGGCCACGGGTAGAGGACCGGCGAGCGGGAAGGGCAATTCCAGCAGGCCGGCCGCGAGGGCCGAGGCTGCCCATAACCTCCATGGATAATGCCGCATACAGTCGCGAGTTTAAAGCATCCGGGCGTCCGGCTCGAATTTGGGCAGATTTGGCTGTACCGGCAGGCATCGAGGCGCAGTGCAGACTCGAATTTCGCGATACAATCGGGCCATGTTCATCGCGGTCATTGCAATGCGAGTGCTGGAGGCAATGTTTTTTGTGGGCCTGGTGGGCTCGTCCATCGTGGTGTTGATCAGCTTTGTCGAAGATGCCAAAGAACTGTTCGGAGAAGACTAAACCGATTTTTGACTACGGTTTTACCCTTCAGTGGCGTTTCCGGTTGACTCGCCGAACATTCAACAATAGACTCTCCGCAGGGCGATCGGTATTTAGCGGCCCCCCAAGGACTTAAAGCCGCCGGCTTCGCGCCGGCACTTTCGCGATGGCATCCAATCGTACGACCGTTGCCCCGCCCTCCAACCGCGTGCGGCTTATTGTGGCATCCTCCGTGATGCTCACATTCATCTCCTTTTGGCGCGCCGCGGCCATCGTTCTCAACGATCTGGGTTCTTCCGCCTTTTACGCCGGTGGCATCGCCGAGCAGGCGGTGGGAGCGGCTGCTCCCTGGTTCATCCTCGGCATCATGCTGTTCAGCTTCGCCGTACGGGCTGTCTATGTCGAGAGCTGCTCGATGTTTACCCGCGGCGGCGTCTATCGGGTGGTCAAGGAGGCGCTCGGCGGCACCTTTGCCAAGCTGAGCGTTTCGGCGCTGATGTTCGACTACATTCTGACCGGTCCGATCTCGGGGGTTTCCGCCGGGCAGTACATCACCGGCCTGATGAACGAGATGATGACGGTGGCGAACCAGAGCCACTGGCTTCCTCCCGCCCTGCAGGACGCGCACGGCAATCCGTTCCAGTTCGACATGAACCTGACCTCTGCCGTGTTTGCCGCGGCGGTCACGATCTACTACTGGTGGCAGAACATCAAGGGCATCGAAGAATCGAGCGACAAGGCTCTGCGCGTCATGCAAATCACGACCATCATGGTGGTGGTTCTATTTGCCTGGGGCGGCTATTCCGTACTTGTCAAAGGCGCGGTGCTGCCTCCGCTGCCGACTCCTTCTCACCTCAAGTTCAGTAATGATGCCCTGGGATTTCTGAAAGGTACGCCGCTTGTACCGGTGTTTGGGCTCTTCGGCATCCTCATGGCCTTTGGGCACTCGATTCTGGCCATGAGCGGCGAAGAAAGCCTGGCGCAGGTCAATCGCGAGATCGAGCACCCCAAGCTCAAAAACCTGAAGCGCGCCGCGATCGTCATCGCCATCTACAGCCTGATCTTTACCGGCGGCGCCACCCTGCTGGCGTCGATGCTGATCCCGGACGGGCCACGGACCCAGATCTACCAGGACAACCTGATTGCCGGCCTGGCCATGTACATGGTCGGCCCGATGTTCTGGCGGGTGGCCTTCCGCATCTTCGTTGTGTTTGTGGGCTTCCTCATCCTGTCGGGAGCGATCAATACGTCGATGATCGGCTCGACGGGCGTGCTGATGCGCGTTGCCGAAGATGGCGTTCTGACCGATTGGTTCCGCAAGCCGCATACGAAATTCGGCACCAGCTACCGTATCGTGAACCTGGTCTTCGCGCTGCAGATGTTCACGATCGTGGTAACCCGGGGCAACGTCATCACCCTGGGCGAGGCGTACGCCTTCGGTGTGATCTGGTCCTTCACGTTCAACAGCCTGGCCATGCTGGTGCTGCGCTGGAAGTATCACGGCGAGCGCGGCTGGAAGGTTCCTCCCAACATCCGCATCGGAAAAACGGAAGTGCCGGTGGGGCTGATCTCGGTGTTCCTGGTGCTGCTCTCGACCGCAGTGGTGAACCTGTTCACCAAGTCGGTGGCCACGGTCAGCGGCATCGTGTTTGCCGCGGTCTTCTTCATCATTTTCACTATCTCCGAACGCGACAACCTGCGCAAGCATGCCCTGACCGCGCGGCAGATGAAGGACCACTTCCAACTGGAGCACCAGGACACGATCAGTCGCGAATCGGTCGCGATTCGCGCCGGGGGCACCATGGTGACCATGCGCGACGCCGCCAACCCCTTTGCCCTGAAGTGGACCCTGGCGCGAACCCGTACCGACGATCAGGATGTAGTTGTACTCAGCGTCCGAATCATGGGCGTAGGCGGCCCGGAGTTTCTCAGTGCCGACCAGCAGAGTTTCAGTGAGCACGAGCAGATGCTGTTCACCAAGGCTATCTCGGTTGCGGAAAGCTTTGGCAAGAAGGTATCGCTGCTGGTGGTCCCGGCCGGAGATATCTTCGCGGCGCTGGCGCAGGGGGCCAACTCGCTTGAGGTGGATTCGGTAGTTTCGGGGGTCTCGACCAAGATGTCGGCCGAAGACCAGGCGTTTCACCTGGGACAGGCATGGGAAGCTCTGCCGGAGCCAAAACGGCAGTTCAATTTTTACGTGGTCGATCCGAGCGGACAAGCCAAGGTGTTCTATATCGGGCCCCACGCGCCCAACCTTAGCCCCGACGATGTGCAACTCGTTCACCGGCTATGGCTGAACATGCGCCGCGACCCGTCGCTGCCTGACCTGCACCATAGCGACATCATCACCTATGCGCTCACGCGCCTGGCTGGCCAGTACGCCCGCGAGAAGGCGGATGTTATCCGCGACTTACGTAATTGCAAAGCTGCCGATTCGTCAATTACGCCGCTGCGCCTGCCCGGCCAGGATCTCACCGCCTTGAACGCGTCGACGCCCCCGTCGGATTTGCCCCCGGGCGGAAACCCACGGTTACCTCGCTGAGAGCAGCTTCCACTAAGGGCCCATTCTTACTTCAGACTTAGCAGGCACAAAATGGGCGCTGCGCCGTTCCGAGTCCGACCCTCGGGCATTGACTGACATATGAAGTTACTCTGACATTCAATGACATACCCAGTGGGTCACGTCCCTATTCCAAATAACGCCCAAGGTTCAGGGCGGCGGGTCCTCTGCTTGCTATGACGTGGGAGTTATATCTCTAAGGTAACTTACCTATGGCATGGCGGTATCTTGCTTTAAGATGACGGAATCTTCATTTGTAAATCTTATGTAAGGGAGCTATCGTCGTGACCAAGCTCGACGGATGGCCAACTCCGTAATGGTATTGGGCCCCCGGACGTTCGACCACCTGGCTGGAACCATAGGAGGAACCGTGGGAGTTTCGGAGATACTGGCGGAGATTGATCGCGAGATAACCCAGCTGCAACAGGCGCGCGCACTGCTGGAGAGCGACTCTCCTGCGGGTTGGGAAATGAGCCATGCCCGCCCATCGCAAAGAACAGCCAAAAAACGAAACCTGACTCCTGAAGGCCGCAAGCGTATCGCTGAAGCTGTGAAGCGTCGTTGGGCACGGCAAAAGAGCCAGGCGTTCGAAGCCGCCGCTGCTGGATAAGCGCGACCAGATTGGCCTACAGGCTGCCCTAACCTGCCCACTCAGGCCGTCTATTCCCGCGCGTTAGAATCCAAGTCCGGCCGCTAACCGCCGGCTTCTTGCATCATGCCTGCGGAAGATGCATTAGCGCAGCCCATTGAATTTGACACCTCGCGCCGTTTTTCGGGCCGAGTGATGTCCCACGAGACTCCCAAGGAGGGACTGATCTTCGGGTCAGCCCCTCATTTTTTTTGGAGCTCAGAAGGTTTCACCCGGCTTCCAGGGCACGACCCGTACGCCTGCGTCCACCAGGGTAGCAAGTTCCTCGGGGGTGCCCGTCAGCGGAGGAAAGGTGCCGAAATGCAGCGGAAGAATGGTCTTTGCGCCAATAAACCGAGCCGCGACCGAAGCTTCCTTCGGGCCCATGGTGTAGTGTCCGCCGATGGGCAACATAGCGATCTCGGGATGGTAGATCTCACCGATGAGTTTCATGTCGCTGAAGACCGTGGTGTCGCCGGCATGATAGACAACCGGGCCATCCGCGATCGTCAGAACAAACCCGGCTGCAATACCCACGTAGTGCGTTCCGTTCTTATCCTGGGCACCGGATGAATGGCGAGCCTCCACCATGGTGGCTGCAACATCCTTGAGTTGAACCGTGCCCCCCAGGTTCATTCCGATGGTTTTGTCTTGCTTTACTCCCTGGCCCGCGACATAGTCGGCCAGCTCGTAGATGGCAACTACCGTGGAACCATGCTTGCTGGCCACGGGAGTTACATCGGAGATATGGTCCCCGTGGCCGTGGGTTAGCAGGACATAATCGATCCGGGATGGTAATTCGAACCCTTTCGGGTATTTAGGATTGTTGGCGATGAATGGATCTATCAGGATGTTTGTACCCTTGGCAGTCTGAATGAGCACAGTCGCATGCCCGAGCCAGGTAATCCGCGTACCTTCGGTTGAAGCCATGTGTGTCTCTCCATGTCTATTGATTTCTTGTGTTCGACGGCCAGGTCTTTTCCCAAGGCGCCGATTCGATTGAATGTCCCGTCGGACCGACCCGAAAGGCGTCTATCACCTTTCCTTTGATTGCCTTCCTGAGCCGGCGGATGCCAAAACCTCCGTCAGGTTTTTCAGGTCCACGGCACTGGGTCGGGATCACCCGCTGAGATGTCCCTTGACTGCGTACCAGGGGAGGGGGTAGTTTCGGACAAGAGGCGAACATATGGCGAAAATAGATCACCTCTTCCCTATCCTCGGCTCTTCCCCGGGCCCTTTTCCATCACGGCTGGCTCGATCCGCTGCAGCGGCGCCCCTGAATTCCACCGGATGTCTCACCGAGTACCGGCCGATTGAAACGCGATCCATCCTCGGGAAGACGAGTTCGCGGCGGGGTTTGCCGTTCACGCACACCATCAATCCGTATCGCGGGTGTGAGTTTGCGTGCCGCTATTGCTATGCGCGGTATGCCCACGAGTTTCTCGAACTCCATGACCCGGACCAGTTTGAACGAAAGATTTATTTCAAAGAGAACGCCGCGTGGCTCCTGGCCCAGGAACTGGGGCGCACCCGGCCTGGCACCGAGATTGCCCTGGGAACAGCGACGGACCCCTATCAACCTCTGGAGCGCAAACAGCGGATTACTCGATCGCTGCTCGAGGTCTTCGCGCGCAAGAGCGGGTTTCGGCTGGGAATCGTAACCAAATCAACCCTGATTACCCGCGACATCGATCTGCTGATGGAGATTGCCAGCCGTCACGCGCTCACCATTCACCTCACGGTGACGACGATGAATGCGCGGCTGGCGCGCCTGCTGGAGCCGCGGGCGCCTCGGCCTGACTTGCGTATGCGGACCGTGGCACGGCTGCGCGAGGCGGGTCTCAGGACCGGAGTGTTATGTTCCCCGCTGATGCCGGGAATCACGGACTCAAGGAAATCGATCGATGCGGTGGCAAAGGCTGCCGCTGCGTCGGGCGCCAGCTTCTTCGGCTCCGGAGCGCTGTTCCTCAAGGACTGCTCGAAGCCAACATTTTTCCGGTTTGTGCGCGAGCATTTTCCGGAACAGCTCAAGAGCTACGAGCGGCGGTACGCCGGCAACGCATTTGTTTCTGCCGAGTACCGTACCCGGATCGCCGATGTGGTGGCATCCGTGTGCCGGGAGCATGGGTTGGCCAGGCGCTATTTCGATGAGTTGGATACCGGCGCGCCGCAGGCTGTCCAGGTGGAAGTGCAGCCCTGGCTGCCGTTTGCGCAGGCGGGTGCGCGCCCCTAGCGCGTCATGATGACTTCAGAGAGGGAATCTTTGGCAAGAAACTGCCGGTGGCCGGACCATCCGGAGAAGAGGCGCTCGATGCTTCGGTTGGTGAAAGCGCGCTGAATCGGAAACGGTTCTCCCTGCTGCATGTCGACGTGATCGCCCTCCGAGAGGTGAAACCGCGAGTAGCCCGTGCCCTCTCCCTGGGTCTTGGTGTGAAAGAAGGACAGAACCGATCCGCCCGTATTCATGTAGGAGTGCAGGTGAGCGACGACAGGCACGACAAATGGCTCGGGAAGGTAGTCGAGGGCCGTCCAGAGCAGCACGATATCGAACATCCTTCCGCCGAAGCTGAAGGTGCTGTCGAGAAATGCGGGGATGTCCCAGAGTAGGGTTGCCCTCGGGGTCCGCGCCCCGCTTCCAGTCTCCCTTGCACGCGTCGGCGACGATATCGGCCATGAAGACGCTATGCCCAAGGCTGGTGAGGTAGTTGATATTGGTCGGGGACGTGTAGCCGATGTCGATTACGCGAAGACCGGTTTCCGCCTGCAGGCGCTTGCGCAGTGTCGCCCAGGCGCCGGAGTAGCGCGGGATCCTGGGCCCGGTAAATCCGGCAATGCTGGCGCCAGCATTGCCCTGCTTCTTGTCGAACCAATTCCTGATCAACCCCAAGTCCTCTTCGCTCCGGCGATGAAGATTCACTCGACCGGATTACGACTGAACTTCAAGAGACGCCATTGGCGGAAGAGCCGCCGGTCTCGGGCTTTTTGGCGCCCTGTGTCAGGTCCACCTTGCCGCGGAAAACGGCGTTCTCTTCGATGGCCAGGCGCAGCGCGCGCACGTCGCCTTCCATGGCGCTGCCGGCGCGCAGCTCGACGCGTCCCGTGGCCACGACGTTGCCCTTGAGGCGGCCCTGGATGAGCACATCCCGTGCAGAAAGGTCGGCGACGACGTCGGCATTGGGTCCGATGGTCAGGCGGTTTTCCGACAGAGTGATGGCTCCCTCGACGTGGCCATCGATAATCAGATCTTCACTGCCTTTGACTTCGCCGCGGATCACCACGGTCTTGCCGAGACGCGCAGGCGTCAGCTCAACTGCCATATTTTTTATTCCTTCCGGACCATCGATTCTTGGATCTCAATACAAGTGTAGCCGCTCGGGAAGCGGCAGCACGGCACATTTTGTTAACTTCTGCCGCGCTGGCGAACTCACTGGCAAGCTGCTGGATTCAATGATGACCCTCCCCGAACTATACTGAATCGAGCTACCCCGCTTCAATGTGCGCATCCGGCAGAGGATTGCTGCGTCCAATACAGGAGACCTTCCGAAGCTGGTAAGAACTGACGAATGAAACCGGCCCTGGCGCGCATCCTGTCCCTGTCGCTCCCGCTGCTCATGCCAGTGGGTATGGCCGCGCACGGGCAGACGTCTGGACCGAGCCCGGAAACTTCCCTGGTGGATCGCGCCCTGGCGGCGGAGTTGAAGGCTGCCCGGGACACCGGGCACCCCATGCGCTACCGTCTGCGAAAGTCGACTCCGCGGCTGACCTCGACCAAGGAGATCGTCGAGACCAGGGATGGGGCGGTGGCCCGCCTGATCTCGATCGATGACAATCCCCCCAGCGCGGAGGACCGCCAGAAGGATGAGGCGCGGCTGGATGGATTGCTGGCCGATCCGGGGCGGCAACACAAGCGCAAGCAGAGTGAAGCGGACGATACGGGGCGGGCTTTGAAGGTGTTGAAGGTACTGCCTGAGGCGTTCGTTTATCAGTACGCGGGCAAGGTTCCCGCGGGTACGGGCACGGCGGACAGGTTCACTTTCCGGCCGAATCCCAAGTTCAGCGCACCCGACCTCGAGACCCAGGTTCTGACGCAGATGAATGGGGAGCTCTGGATTGACGCGGCACATGAACGGGTGTTGCGGCTGGAGGGCCACCTGCAGGAGGACGTTGATTTCGGGTGGGGCATCCTGGGACGCCTGAACAAGGGCGGCTGGATCGTCATCGAGCAGGCCGATGTGGGCGGCGGTCAATGGCGGATCGTGCGCTTCAAAATGGTGATGAGCGGACGGGTGCTGATCAAGACGCGGAGCTTCGACACCACGGAGGAAGAGACGCAGTTTGCGCCGGTCCCAACGGGAATGAGCTATCAGCAGGCGATTCAGATGCTGCGGGCTGGCACCGAGACGGGCAGTGCGCAGGGCCGCTAAAAAGCGCGATAGATCCGGAGACAAACAGAGCATCCCTGCGCATGTAGGCAGGGATGCTCTGTTGAAGCCGGCTGATTTACTTGACCTTGGCGAAGATGATGACCAGGGTGAAGAGGGTGAGGGACTCGATGAAGGCGAGGCCGAGGACCAGCAGGAGCTGGATGCCGGCACGGGCGCCGGGATTGCGCGCCAGAGCTTCGGTGGCCGAGGCAGTGGCCCGGCCCTGACCGAGGCCGCAGAGGCCGGCCGCGAGGGCCATGCCGATGCCGGCGCCGATCGGCACCAGGTTGACCGGGGCCGAGCCGCTCTGCGCAAACGCCGGAACGGCGAAGCAGAGGACCGCCAGGGTCATGAATACAAATTGCAGTTTCCGCATAGTTCTCCAGCTTCCCTGAGATTGGCTGCCAGTGGGTGGTTGAGGCTCACCGTGCTGGCCCCCTCACGCTTGCAGCCGTCTGTTGATCCGGAGCGGAAGCGCTCTCCGGCAGAATTCATTCTGGTTCTGGACCAGTTCCTAGTGCTCGTGCGAGACGGCCTGGGACAGATAGATCATCGCCAGAAGCATGAACACGTACGCCTGGATCAGCGAAACACCGGCGTGGAGGCCCAGGAAGACGGCCGGAATGGCCACGGGAACCAGCGAAAAGAACACCAGGGTCACCAGGTCGCTGGCGAACATGTTGGCGTAAAGACGGATGGTGAGCGACATGACGCGGGCGAAGTGGGAGATGATTTCAATGGGAAAGAGCAGCCACGCGATCCACCAGATGGGCCCGGCGAAGTGCTTCATGTAGCCGACGAATCCCTGCTCCTTGAACCCGTAAAAGTGGTAGTAGACAAAGGTGCAGAGCGCGATGCCCAGGGGCACGACGGGCGCGCTGGTGGGAGTCACGATGCCGGGGATGAGGCCGAGCAGGTTGTTGAGGACCACGAACAGGAAGATGCAGGTGACGAAGGCCTGAAATCGCTCGTAGCCGTGGCCGATGATCTGCTCGCCGTTGCTGCCGGTGAACTCGTGGATCATCTCCGCGATCTGCTGCGCGGGATTGGGCTTCTCGACGGAAAGGGTGAGCCGAACCAGGAGGAAGAAGAGGATCAGGCCTCCGGCGACCGACAGCTCCAGGGCGTAGGTGTCGTTGATGGGAAACTGGGGGTCGGCGGGATGGACGCCGATCGCGTTCAGCAGCGAGAGCACGAGCGGGCCGAAGAGGTGATCGAGGAGGCGCGTAATCGCGAGACTGTGAGCCATGAAGACGAATGATCTTTCTGTTTCCGGTAATCCGCCACGGATCCAGCCCGATTGCCTGGATAAATCAGGTCCGATTGCCCGGATCTAGTCTTTGAGCAGTCGAAAGGCTTCCCAGGCCACGGCAACGACCGCCAGGCCCAGGCCACATAACAAGGCAATGGCCGAACCCTGGAAACATTTCAGGCTACCATAAATGGCCCCCGCGAAGAGGATAAGCCGGAACAGAAACAAGGTGATGACGGTCGCTGCGCCGCGCGGGGTTTTCTGCTGGTCCAATTTTGCATTGAAGAGCCGGATCAGGCGCTGCCATTCGAACACGCTGGCGGCAGAGATGGCGGCGCCCACGGCGAACATGGCGGCATTGCGCCAGCCGGAGGCGATGAACAGGATGAGGGAGACGACGAGCCCGAGGACGAGGGTGTCGCGAATGGCCCGTCTGAGGAGCGCCTGCAGGGCCTCGTCGGTCAGTTCCGCGATGGGGTGGGTCTCTTCGGTCATTGCTGGTCCGTCATGGCTGGCCGGGGGTGGTTCCCTTCCCTGGGGTGTCGCCGCCGGTGGAGATCACCAGGCGGACCACGTAGACCAGCCCGGAGATGCCGCCGAAGATCATGCCGGCGAGGCCGATCCAGGACTGGTGGAAGCCTTTGTCGGCCCAGGCGCCGAGCAGCCAGCCAATGAAGGCCGCCGATGGAAGCAGGATGGCGATCTGCATGAGCTTTTCAGCCTGCACCAGGGTGTCGATGCCGCTGGACGTTCGGGGACGGGGTGCGGAGTCGCGTTTCGAGTCCGGGATGGGGCGGTTGAAGGGCATTGCGGGCTACAGATCAGCATACAGGTGCGCCGACCCGATTTCCGGCAAGGGGCGGAAGCCAGGGCGGGCCGCAGCGGGAAACACGGCCCACGTTCGATTCAGCTCACCGCGCTTTTCTTGAGGGCGCACTCTATCGAGTCTTTTGGCAGTGAGCGCGCGCACAATTAATCTGCAAAAAAATAATCCACGGTAACAATGTTTATTAAATAGGACACCGCGGACCCTTGACCAAAGTTTTAAATGAGCCTAGTTTTTGAAATGTACTCATAAAAGAACTGGGGCAGGAATACCGAGTGGGAACCATGGTAAATGTGTTCCCGGATCGGACCGCCCCCGTGTGTAAATTTGACGCGCTATTTTGTGGCCTTATACGCGTTTGGTGATTTTCCGAGCTTGCTTTTGGGGATCACGTTGCTTTTATCACTGCCACGAGGGAAGGATGCTCGCCTTGGGGAAGACTCCGCCGGAGTTGACGCGGTTTATACGAAATCTCAGGGGCAGTTCACAGCCGATTCTTGCAGAAGCGAGTGACGGTCTACTGTATGTAGTCAAGTTTGCCAACAATCTGCAAGGTTCAAACCTTCTTTTCAACGAATGCATCGGGACGGAACTCTACCGCCTCGGCGGACTCGCAGTGCCGAACTGGCAACCGTTGCTGGTGAATCGGCGCTTTATGGAGAGGAATCCGCACTGCTGGATCGAAAGCGCGCGAGGGAGGTTCAACCCCGATAGCGAGCTTTGTTTCGGTTCGCGGTTTCTAGGCGCGGAGGATGTTGAGTTGTTCGAAATCCTGCCCGGAAGCTTCCACAGGCGGCTGCGGAATCGTCACGATTTTTGGCTCGCGTGGCTGCTGGATGTTTGCGCCAGTCACGCCGACGCCCGCCAGGCTATCTTCCGCAAGGGTGCAAGGGGCAGGCTGGAGGCGGTATTCATCGATCATGGGCATATGTTCGGGGGCCCCCGGGGCGACATCACTCCCAGGTCGATCGCGTCGCGCCACCTTGATTCGCGCTTGTATGCTGATGTAAGCTCTGAGCGTATAGCGGAGCTGGCGAGGTCGGTGCTGGAACTTGAGGCAGACGGTCTCTGGCTTCGGGTACGTTCTCTTCCCGCCGAGTGGGTCAACGACTCAACAGAACGTCGGCTGGGCGAATGCTTGAACAAGCTAAGCTGTTCGCGAACCGTAGCGCGTTTATCAGAGAGCCTGATGAACTTGTGCGCGACTGGGCGGGAGTCCAAGGGATATGAATTCACTTTCAAGAGCGAGCGGGGAGCTTCAGTTCTGCGCCATTGAATACAGGCCGCAGGAGCTCGAGAAAGCTCCATCTCTTGAAAACGTGATTATCCTTCTCTCTTTTTCTCCCCAGCGAACTCTGGACGTGCGTGTGCATCCTGCCTGGCGTCGCATCGTTAGACGCGATCACCAGGAGTATGTAAGGGAAGTGATCAGCGACTTCCGCCTTCGGTCACGGATCGACTCGAAAGCCTCACAAAAGCCGCCGATCTTTGGTAGGACCGCTAGTCACCTACGCGCGGGGAGCAGACTTATACGGCAATCCGGACATCGTATCCCTATCGGAATGGTTCATCGGCAATTGACCGTCGATCGACGATGGAAGCGGGATGGTGACGGCAACCTGGGTTTGAGCAATTGAGACCCGGAGCTGGACAACGACTATTACCCGACTCGCGGATGCGAACACCGTGACGAGCCCGTACAAAAACCGCGATTGTGAAATCCGCTGTAGAGACGCGGGAGGGCCAGCCCGCCAGGCCAGCAGTAGTAGTACTATGGCGTCCATGCGTGCCCTTCGATGGTTTTCCGTTCTCGCCCTGGCATGGAGTTTCGGTCTGGCACCTGCGCAGCAAGCTCCCAGTCGGCCCGCCTATGACGGCTCTGGCGCACCCGATGTAGCCAGGGAGATCCGCGTTGACGGAAGTTGCCGGATTGTGCCGGACCTTCTGCACCCGCTCCCCCGCCAAAAATCATCCAAGCCATTCCGCGACTCCAACATCTGCCACATTGAAAGCGCAAACACCTCCGAGCATATGGAAGAACATATCTCCGGCAACCAGCTTTTGCGTTCCTGGGTGCGCGTCTCGGAGCAGACATACGTCCTGCAGAACATCACCGACGATCACTTGGTGTTCGTCCTCGAAATCAAGGTACCCGAGGGCTGGACCATCGATTCGGATCCTCGGCCCAACCGCTACAACGGCAGCATCGCCATCTTTCCCCTGCACGCTCAGCCCGGCGAGATCGTGCAGGTTCACGTGGGCATGCGGCATACGTCTCCGTTGAAGCCGAAGACCATCTCGAACCGGTAGCTCCCGCCGCACTGCTGCTAACGAGGGAGACCGCGGAGCATGGTGAGAATGTTATCGGTGGGGGGTACTTGGTGTTGCGACGGCGGGCAGCCGTAGTATCCCATGTCTCCCAAACCGGGAGACATGGGGCACCCTAAGTTTGTAGTCGATAGGATTTCCTGGCAATCCAGCCTATGGCTACACCTCGCCAGAGCGGCAAGGCGCAGGTTCAGCTTATCGCTTTATGAGGAGTGGATCATAGAGGGAGATCTTGGCCCACTGACGTTGTCGAGATTCGCCTTCGGGCTGCGGATCGAGTCATCTTGCTGGACTTCCCATTTGCGCGTTGCGCGTGGCGGGCGATACGGCGGTCGCCCGAACGTTTCGATTTCTGGTGGTGGGTCTTCGCGTACCGGTGGCAAAGCCGTCCAGCCCTTCCAAGTCCATCGCGAATTGCGCGCCAGCAGCGGAACTCCTTATATTTCGTTCTCCGATGGCAGTGAAACGCTTCCTCGATGACTTGGTCAGAGAGTCAGAGCTGGCGACAGGTAATCCGAGTCTTGAATCGCACATGAGGGTCTGTTTCAGCTTACCGGTCCCAGAGCGGGCATACCTTCATTGCCCATGGGTCACCCAAATAAGCCCTTACTCGAAAATCGTTTCTGGATCCCGACCACGAGGTCTTTCGCTAGCAAAGCAGCAAATGGGCCATGGTCATCCTTTATCAGCGCCGCATCGATTGCATTGACGGCCTCCAGCACCGCAGCGATCTTCGGTTCTTTCGCTGCGGCGGCAACCTCTGAACTCGCTGCCTTCCACTCCCCGGATGTGGATGCTGTAAAGATCAGCACCAAGGTCGTTACACGCAAAGTGTTCCTGGAAAAGCGTAGGCATGTCATAACCAGTTCTCCGAAAATGCGTACCCACCCCTCTTTTGGCCCAGTTCTCATGAGACAGACTGTACACATAGTGCAGGAATTGGCCTAAGGGAAAAGCGTGCGCTCGAACGAATATGCAGGGAACGCGGGGCCGTGCCGCCGAAGAGGCCGAGGCTATCGCGGAACTCGGAGCGGGTATACTTCCCTATTGAGTCAAAGCCGGAGAGCGGAAGGGAAAACGTGTTTGATTCGGAGTTTGAGCGCGGGCTTTTTGAGTTGCGCAAAGAGAAGCTGGTGGAGATCGAGAAGCTGGGACAGGCGGCGTATCCCAACCAGTTCCCGTTTTCACACACCATTGCGGACATTCGCGCGCAGTGGAACGAATCGCGGGCCGAGGACCTGGAAGCGAACCGGGTAACGGTGGCGATCGCGGGGCGCATCATGGCCATTCGCGCGCAGGGCAAGGCGGGATTTGCCACGCTGCAGCAGGGCGGCGACACGGCTGCAGATTTATGTGCGGCTGGATGCGGTCGGGGAACAGGGATTTGCGCTCTACAAGCTGCTGGACCTGGGCGACCACATCGGGGTTTCGGGCTACCTTTTCCGCACCCGGACCGGCGAACTCACGGTGCACGTGGAGCGGCTGACGTTTCTTGTCGAAGGCCATGCTGTCGCTGCCGGAGAAGTTTCACGGGCTGGCGGATGTGGAGTTGCGCTACCGGCAGCGCTATGTGGATCTTTTCACCAATCTCGATGCGCGCGAGGTGTTTGTGAAGCGGGCCAAGGTGCTGCGGGCGATGCGGCAGTTCTTTGACGAGCGCGGGTATCTCGAAGTGGAAACGCCGATGATGCAGCCGATCGCCGGCGGCGCGGCGGCGCGGCCTTTCAAGACGCATCACAACGCGCTGGATATGGACCTGTTTCTGCGCATCGCGCCGGAGCTTTATCTGAAGCGGCTGGTGGTGGGCGGGCTGGATCGCGTGTACGAGATCAATCGCAACTTCCGCAACGAAGGGGTGAGCACGCAGCATAACCCCGAGTTCACCATGCTGGAGTTTTACCAGGCGTATGCGAACTACCACGACCTGATGCAGTTGACCGAAGAGTTGATGGCGTTTGTGGCGCAGGCGGTGAACGGAACGACGGTGACGGAGTTCAACGGGCACACGATCGACCTGGGCAAGTGGCAGCGGCTCACCATGACGGAGGCGATCCGGCACTTCTGGCCCGCGGAGGCCGGCGCGAAGCCGGCGCTGACAGCCTTCGAATCGGCTGAAGTCATGCAGGCACGGCTGCATGCGGCGGTGAGTTCGCTGGAGAAGGCGGCGGGCGAGACGACGCAGATTGCGCCGGAGCGGCTGGCGGAGTTGAAGACGATTCGCGAAGCGGTGACCGCGGTTTACTACGACTCCACCAAGGGTGCGCCTCTGGGAAAGACGGTTTACAACCTGTTTGAGGCCGTGGCGGAGCCGTTTTTGATTGAGCCCACGATCATCTACGACTATCCGACCGAGGTTTCGCCGCTGTCTAAGGCCAAGCCGGACGATCCCGGCGCACGTGGAGCGGTTTGAGTTTTTCGCGGGCGGGTTTGAGCTGGGCAATGCCTTCAGCGAGCTGAACGATCCGGTGGAGCAGCACAAGCGCTTTGAGCAGCAGCTGGCGGAGCGCGGCCGCGGCGACGATGAGGCGCACCAGATGGACGAGGATTACGTGCGGGCGCTGGCGTACGGGCTGCCGCCGACGGGCGGCGAAGGCATGGGCGTGGACCGCTTGACGATGCTGCTGACGGGGTCGAAGTCGATCCGGGATGTGATTCTGTTTCCGCTGATGAAGAACAGGGATCAGGGGTCGGACGTCAGGGATCAGGGGTCAGGGGTCGGGGATCAGGAGAGACGCTGAAGTTCAACCTGAGAGATCAATTAACGCGAACCGGCCAATTCGAATGTCGAAAGAATGGACAAAAAGACAAGCCGGTTCTGACCCCTGTTCCCTGATCCCTGACCCCTGTTCCCTGTTCCCTGTTCGCCTGATCCCCAGGAGTCTTTTTTGAACATTCTCTTTGTCGGCGATATCTTCGGCAGTGCGGGGCGCCGGATCGTGCGCGAACACATCGGGCATATCCGCGAGGCCCACGCCGTCGACCTGACGGTGATCAATGCGGAGAACGCTGCCGGGGGTTTTGGGGTGACGCCGCAGATCGCCGATGACCTGTTTGAGCTGGGTGCGGATGTGCTGACCACCGGCAATCATGTCTGGGACAAGCGCGAGTTGCTGGAGTATCTGGACTCAGTGCCGGCGGCGAGCCAGGAGCGGGCGCGGCGGGTGCTGCGGCCAGTCAACCTGCAGCCAGGCCTGCCGGGACATGGGATATTCGAGGGGACAACCGCGGGCGGAGTCGACTACGCGGTGGTGAACCTGATGGGGCGCGTGTTCATGAATGGCACGAACGATCCGTTTCATGCTGTCAATGACGTGCTGAAGAGCATTAAGGCCAAGGTGATCGTGGTGGATTTTCATGCCGAAGCGACCAGCGAAAAAGTGGCCATGGGGTGGCATCTGGACGGACGGGTCACGGCGGTTCTGGGAACGCACACGCATATTCCCACGGCGGACGAGCGGGTTTTGCCGGGAGGGACCGCCTATCAGACCGATGTGGGAATGAGCGGACCGTACGACAGCGTCATTGGCGTGGAGAAGGAGCTGGTGCTGCACCGGTTTCTCACCGGGATGCCGGGGAAGTTCGAAGCGGCGAAGGGGAATCCGAAGCTGTGCGCGGCGCTGGTGGGGTGCGACGCAAAGACCGGGCGGGCGTTCTCAATTCAGAGGATCATGCTCGGGGAGTAGAGGTCCCTGGGGCGCACCCGGCTGGGTAGATCAGGGCCCGGGCGGAGGCGGACTCGGTGAGTCCGCCGGGGTGTTGGCCGGCGGAGCCACAACCTTAGGACCCGGCTTGACGACCACCAGCGACGCCGCCACATGGTTGGCCTTGAGCAATTGCCCTTTGCGGTTGAAGATCATCGACCACTCCATGGGGTGAGGGGTGGCTGCCACGTCCGCAAAGCGAATGATGGGTCCGTCCTCGTCGACGAGGAGGGTTGGCGCCATGGCGAGGGAGGTCAGCTTCTCCTGCTCCGCGAGGGTGGTGGGGTTGGCGACCTGCGGGGTAGCGCCGGCAAGGGCGGCGTAGCACAGGCCGGTACCTATCCAGTCGGGCGGGGTGTTGAAGTGTTCTTCGGCGCGGATGTGGTTGAAGGCCGCGATGGTGAGGGCATTGATGGGCGCGGGGGAAAAGAGCGAATAGCCACGGCGCACGATGGGAATGATGCGAATCTTGCCTTCGCCGGAGCGGGGCACGGCCGCGGAGAACATGCTCATGGAGCGGGTGCCGTCATCGCGGGAAAAGCGCAGAAAAAGATGATTGGGGAGTGCCGGGCAGACGATTTGCTTATATGTCCATGTACCCTGGTTGAATTCGAGATTCTGAAATCCCGCCTTTTCCTGGATGGTAGCTTCGGCGTCCGCGGCAAGATCCTGATCGTTGCGCGTCATGGCGTCGGGTTCGCGAAACTCCAGGGACTTGGCAGCCGCGCCCGGGCTCTCAATGGCGAAGGGAACAAGAGCCGAGATCGGCTGATCGGGGGCGCCCTTTACTACGTGGAGAGACGACATGTCCGATTCAGTCTGAGCCTGTGCCGCGGCACCGGGGGCAAGGGCGGAAAGGGCCAGAAGAAGCGGGAGAAATTCGCGGGCTGACATCTCATCTAGGGTATCAAAATGCCCGTTCGGAGGGGCGGAAGCGAAATTCCGAAGCGCATTGCACAGTCGAAGAAACAAAAAGGGCAGCCTGGATTGCGGGCTGCCCTTGATGTTCCCAGGAGGAGTGGATTGGGGTGGGCTCAGATGAGTCCACCCCGTTGGTTGTTGCCTTAGTCTAGTGGGCCGCGTGGTGAGTGGTTGCAGGATGATGGGCGACGGGCTTCTTCTTCTCGGGGATGACTTCGCCGTCGCGGAGCACGATGACTGCAGCCTGGGCCGTGGTGGCCGTGGCCGGGGTCTGGGTGTAGGAGTCGTAGGTGCCGACCAGTTCGGCGTCGGGCTGGGTCTTGTATTCAAAGCCGGGCTGCGGGATTTCCTTGTCGGTGAGCGGCTTCTTCAGGTTGACCACGAAGTCGGCGACCTTGGCATCCTTGGCGTCCTGGGTGACGGCCACCTTGATGGTGTTGGCGTCAGCCGAGATCACGACGCCGGGAACCTGGGTTTCCTTGTCCTTGAGGAGCGCCCAGAGCTTGTCGGCGTCATCCTTGGTGCCGAGGGCGAGGACGGTTTCCTTGTCGGCGAGGGCCAGGGTGTTCAGGTCAGGAGTGGCGGCGATGAGGTCGTGGATCTGCTCAGCGGGGCTCTTGGCGGGGGTGATGACCAGGGTTCCCGGAGGAAATTCGGCGGCCTGGGCCTGCTGCTTGATGGCGTCGAGGCCGTCGAGAGCCGCCGTGGTACTTCTTGTAGTAGTACTCCAGCTTGGGCTCGATCTGGGCCTTGTAGGCGGGGGGAGCAAAGTCCCAGACGCGGGCGTAGAACCAGACGGCCTTGACGAGATCCTGGGCCGCACCGGGCATGCTGTAGGCCTGGGCCAGAAGCAAGGTGTCGTTCAGGCCCTGGGACTTGGTCTGATCATCGCTGAAGAGCTTGAGCTCCGCGGTGTACTGGTCCTCTGCGCCCTTCCAGTCCTTCTTGGCGATGGCGTCATCGGCGGCTTCCGCGGAGTGGAAGATGGGAAAGGCCGCGTCGGTCATCTTCTTCCATTCATCGGGTGGGGTGCCCTGGGGCTGGGTTACCTGGAGACCCTTGGCGGCCAGAGCCGCGGCATCGTCGCAAGTCTGAGCGTCGCTGGTCTTGGCGCACTGCTGCTTCTTGATGAGCACCGAGAAGAGGATGGCCTTCATGTTGTTGGGATCGATCTGCAGCAGGCGATCGGCAGCGCTGAGAACCTTGTCCGGCTGACCGAGTCTGCTGATAGGTATCGATCAGCGTATCGAGCACCGCCTTTTTGACCACGCTCTGGGGATATTTGGTGAGGAAGTTCTCCAGTGCAGCCGCCTTGGCCTGGGATCGGTCTGTGTGGTGGCCATCTGATACGCGTTGTATTCGGCCGGATCCTTGATGGTGATGGTCCTGGGCACGCAGCGTGGGCGCGAACACGAGGCTCATGCTCGCCAGCGCCATCACAGACGCAAAGACTAACTTCTTCATTCAGTGCTCCTGGGAAATGCGGAAATGGAGATCGATCTGCAAAGCACTCGCTCGCGGAAGAACAACCATCTGTCGGTTGCGGTTGAGTACCGGGGTGATCAGGAAAGCGATACCACGGCTTCCTTGGCGGTGTTGGATGGATTATAGAAAGCCCTGCTTCACCTGACAAGCGAAGTTGCGCAACAAAAGCGGTTTGAGGCTGAGAGCGGACCGAGAGAGGCTCTAAGTCTGCGCCTGGAAGCGGGGAGTGGAGCGCGCGAGCGACCAGCCCGCGGCCGGCGCAGGACAAGTTGGATCGCGACACCGATGCAGATTCCACAGCGAGCCCCCGAAGCTCTCGGCGCATACCGGCTTAGACACCAAGCCGGGGAAAACTGTTCCTGGGCAGGTTGGATGCAGGAGACGCGCTGACCGTTTACGGCAAGTGGCTACTGGAGCAATCGTACAAGCTCGACCTGCTCGGCGAGAAATGCATCGTGGCCGTGGGCGCTGTTCATCTCGCGGTAGTCGGCGGAGACGCCGGCGTCGCGGATAGCCTGCGCGAAGGCGCGCACCGATTCGGCGGGAAAAAGCCAGTCGGAACTGATGCCGATGAAGCTGAGCTGCGGCCTGGATGCGACTGAAGACTTCAAGGGCGAGAGGCGTTGCCGCGCAGGGGGTCCCAGGTATCCATGGTGCGCAGGATGGCGAGGTAGGAGTTGGCGTCGAAGCGCTCGATGAAGCGCTTCGCCCTGGTGGTCGAGGTAGCCGGCGATATCGAAGCGGCCGCCAATCAGTCCGCCGCCGTGATCGTTCAGGCTCCAGGGATCTTCGCCGTTGCGGTTGGGATTGCGCGCCGAAGCGCTCGTCGAACAGTCCGGCCGATTTGTAGCTGAGCATGGCGATCTGGCGGGCCAGCGAGAGGCCCCGGCGCGGAGGCCGCTGGGGCAGATAGTTGCCTCCGGCCCACTCGGGGTCGTGCTGGATGGCCTGGCGCTGCAGGTGATTCAGGGCCAGCCCCATGGCCGTAAGCGGCGCCACGGCGATGATGAGGGCGCGCTTTACGCGGTCGGGAAAAAGGATCGTCCACTCCAGGGCCTGCATGCCGCCGATGGAGCCGCCGAGGACCAGGCGCAGGCGATGGATACCGAGGGAGTCGAGGAGTTGGGCCTGGGCGCGAACGTTGTCGCGGATGGAGACGAGCGGGAAGGTTGGGCCGTAGATTTCGCCCGTCTCGGGATTGACGGAACCGGGCCCGGTCGATCCGTAACACGAGCCCAGCATGTTGATGCAGATGACGAAGTCGTGTTCGAGAGAGAGCACCGCGCCGGGCGCGAAGACCTCGGGCCACCAGGAGCCGACCAGCGCCGACCCGGAGAGGGCGTGGCAGACCAGGACCGCGTTGTCACGGGCAGCGTTGAGCCGCCCGTAGACCGCATAGTGCAGCGTGACGCCGGGGAGAGAGCATCCGCACTCGAGCAGCACTGGCTCGTCGAGCACGAAGTCGCCTTCGTAGGTGGGCGTCGGGTTGCGCGCTCCGGCGGCGGGGGATGCGGGCCTGGCCGCCGGAGTTCGGGCTTCGGTCATCACACTCATTGTGCAGCATGACCCGCGGTGGCCGTCTCGGCCGTGGCACTCCGCCCGTTGGCAGTGGCGATGGCCTGGTCGAGATCGGCGAGGATGTCGCGGATGTCTTCGATGCCGACGGAGAGGCGGACCAGTTCGGGCGTGACGCCGGTGCCGGCCTGCTCCTCGACGGAGAGCTGCTGGTGCGTGGTGGACGCGGGATGGATGACCAGCGACTTGGCGTCGCCGATGTTGGCCACCAGCGAAAAGAGTTCGAGCGAGTCGATGAACTTCTTGCCCGCTTCGTAGCCGCCCTTGATGCCGAAAGTGATGAGGGCGCCTTGTCCGGTGGGCAAGTACTTTTTCGCGCGCGCGTAGTAAGGGCTCGATTCGAGGCCGGGATAGTTGACCCACTCGACGCCGGGATGCTGTTCGAGATGGCGGGCGACGGCGAGGGCGTTCTGGGAGTGGCGTTCGAGGCGCAGGTGCAGGGTTTCAATGCCCTGCAGGAGCAGGAAGGCATTGAAGGGCGAGAGCGCGGCGCCGGTATCGCGCAGGCCCTGGACGCGGGCCTTGAGGATGAAGGCGAGCGGGCCGAAGGCCGCGGTGTAGGAGAGGCCGTGATAGGACGGATCGGGTTCGGTGAAGTCCTTGAAGCGGCCCGAGGCGGCCCAGTCGAACTTGCCCGCATCGACGATGACGCCGCCGATGGTGGTGCCGTGGCCGCCCAGAAACTTGGTGGCGGAGTTGACCACGATGTCGGCCCCCCACTCGATGGGGCGGACCAGGGCGGGCGACGGCGTGGTGTTGTCGATGATCAGCGGGAGCTTGTTCTCATGGGCGATGGCGGCCAGTTTCTCAATGTCGACAATGTCGAGCTTGGGATTGCCGAGGGTTTCGGTATAGATGGCGCGGGTCTTGTCATTGATGGCGGCGCGCAGGCCGTCGAAGTCGTCGGCGTCGACGAAGCGCACCGTGATGCCGAGACGCGGCAGGGTGTAGTGGAAGAGATTGTAGGTGCCGCCGTAGAGCGATGTGGTGGAGATGATCTCTTCGCCGGCGGCGGCGAGGGTGGTGATGGCGAGGGTTTCGGCGGCCTGGCCGGAGGCTGTGGCAAGACCGGCGACGCCGCCTTCGAGCGCGGCCACGCGCTTCTCGAAGACGTCGGTGGTGGGATTCATGATGCGGGTGTAGATGTTGCCGAACTCCTTCAGCGCGAAGAGGCGGCCGGCGTGGTCGGCGTCCTGAAAGAGATACGAAGTGGTCTGGTAGATGGGGACGGCGCGGGAGCCGGTGGCGGGATCGGGCGACTGGCCGGCGTGAACGGCGAGGGTGGCAAACTGACGCTGCTTGGGTTCGGACATGATGGACTCCTTGAGGTTCGGTGTGGGGCGGCGGGATGGGCCGCTTCAATCGGGTCGGAATTCAAGCCACGAAGAAAACCGGCCCGAATCCTTGGAAGGACCCGGGCCGTCTGGTTTCAAGATCGGTTGCGCTTATCGCATTCGCCGTTCATGAGCCGCACGCACGGGTCGGGATGGCATACACATGGCCATGGCCCCCGCCGCGTGGTTGCTCGCGTTCGGCATGATCGGAAGTATCGGCTGCACGATGGGGGCGTGTCAACAATCCTGTCTCAATCAGGGCGATTCATGACCTGCGCTATTCTTCCGGCTTCCAGACATAGGCGCCGGGCTGGGGCAGGCCGATGTGCGCGAGAACACGGTAGACGAACTGGCGAGCCATCTCGGTGGAGTCCTGGGGAAGGCTGTAGAAGGCGGGCATACAGGGGAAGATCGTCGCGCCCGCTTCGGCGGCCAGGGTCATGTTGCGCAGGTGGATGCGGTTGAAGGGGGTTTCGCGCACGCAGAGGATGAGGGGGCGGCGCTCCTTAAGCGTCACGTCGGCGGCGCGGGCGATGAGGGAGTTGGCCAGACCGTTGGCGATGGCGGCGAGGGTACCCATAGAGCATGGCAGGACGATCATGCCGTGGGATGGATGGCTTCCGCTGGCGATGGAGGCGCCGATGTTGGCGTCGGCGTGCTGGATGGTCTTGGTGGGCACGGCGCCGAGCAGCTTTTCCAGAAGGTCGTTACGGCCGGATAGGCCTAGTTCTTCAGCCAGCACGCGGAGAGAGTTTTCGGAGGCGATGAAGTGGACGCGGGCGACCCGGGCGTCCGACTCCAGAGCACGGAGCAGTTCGCGGCCGAGGACTGCGCCCGAGGCGCCGGTGATGGCGACGGTAAGATGCACGGCTTCCAAGTTCGAGTTCCCTTCCCGCGATTCGGCGGCAATTCAGGGCCTGGTTGGGGCAGACTTCCGGGCGTAGTCGGTTTGAAAGAGTTTGGTCCAGTTCTCGCCCTGTTTCATCTCCAGAAGAAAGGTCAGTGTGCCATCGGAGGGGCTTTCATAGGTGGCGCGTAACTGGGGTCCCGGACCAGAAGAGTTGCTCATTAAAACAAGCTTGTTGCCGGTGAGGTCGCCGCTGAATTCCGTGGGATGGGTCGAGGTGTCGTTGAACCACCACGCGGTGTATTTCCCCGATTGCTTGTCATAGGAGATGAAATGGCGGGTGTCGGTGGGTTTGCGGCCGGGCAGAGTGGTGGACAGCATCTCGCAGAGGTATCTGCCGGCGATCCCGATATCGATCTGGTCGGTGGCATCGCCGACCATTGCAGGACCGCCGGGGTTGTTGAAATTCTGCTTGCCGGCCCAATCGCCTTTCATGAAGGAGAGACTGCTGAGCGGATCGGGAGCGGCGGCCGCCGCTTGCTGTCCACGGGACGTCGCAGCAGCGCACATGAGCAGAAAGCAAACCACGGGGAAGGAATGGATACGTTTCATCGACCTCTCCTGTTGAACCGACGATAGCAGGGCCGGGAATTTCGATGACTGGCGGCGAGTGCGGATCACTCGTTGAGCACACGGCGAAAGATGGCGTCGACGTTGCCGAGCTGGCGCGTGTAGTCGAAGGTTTTTTCTAGCTTTTCGGGAGTCAGGAGCGCGGCGATCTGCGGGTCCCTGGCCACCTCGTCGCGGAAGATGAGGTCCTCTTTCCAGGCGCGCATGGCGTGGGACTGGACGAGGCGATAGGCGTCTTCGCGAAGCATGCCGGCTTCAGCGAGATCGAGCAGAAGCTGGCCGGAGAAGATGAGGCCGCCGGTGGATTCGAGATTCTTCTTCATGCGCTCGGGATAGACGAGCAGGCGATCGATGAGGTCAGTTGTCTTGGCGAGCAGATAGTCGGTCAGGATGGTGGAGTCGGGGAAGATGACGCGCTCGACGGAGGAATGGGAGATGTCGCGCTCGTGCCAGAGGGGGATGTTTTCAAAGGCCGCCTGGGCGTTGCCGCGGAGCACGCGGGCGAGGCCGCTGATCTGCTCGCTGGTGATGGGGTTCTTCTTGTGGGGCATGGCGGAGGAGCCCTTCTGCTTTTCGCTGAAGTACTCCTGGGCTTCGCGGACCTCGGTGCGCTGCAGGTGGCGGATCTCGACGGCAAACTTGTCCAGGGTGCTGCCGATGATGGCGAGGGTGGAGATGTAGGCGGCATGGCGGTCGCGCTGGATGACCTGGGTAGCGACGGGGGCGGGCTTGAGGCCGAGTCGGGCGCAGACTTTCTCTTCTTGCTTTGGACTGAGGTGGCCGAAGGTGCCTACGGCGCCGGAGAGCTTGCCGACGCGCATGTCTTCGGCGGCGGCGTCGAAGCGGGCGAGGTTGCGCTCCATTTCGGCGTACCAGTTGAGCAGCTTGAGGCCGAAGGTGGTCGGCTCGGCATGGATGCCGTGGGTGCGGCCGATGGTTGGGGTGTGCTTGAATTCGAGGGCGCGGCGCTTGAGGACGGCGAGCAGGGCGAGCGAGGCCTGTACGAATGTGCGCCGAGGCTTCTTTGATCTGGAGGGCTTGTGCGGTATCGACGATGTCGTTGGAGGTGAGGCCGTAGTGGAGCCAGCGGGACTGGGCGTCGAGGCCCTGGGCCTTGAGGGTTTCGGCAACCGCGGTGGTGAAGGCGATGACGTCGTGCTTGACCTCGGCTTCGATTTCATGGATGCGGTCGACGGAGAAGCCGGCCTTGGTCGCGATCGCTTCTGCGGCATCGGCGGGGATGACGCCATCTTCGGCGAGGACGGTGCTGGCAGCGGATTCAACCTGAAGCCAGCAGCGGTACTTGTTTTCTTCCGTCCAGATGCGGCCCATGGCGGGGCGGGTGTAGCGATCGATCAAAGGTCAGCTCCTCGGCGCGGCGGTGCGGCCAACCTTTGATTGTAAGG
Source organism: uncultured Acidobacteriaceae bacterium (assembly GCA_963737665.1). Taxonomy (GTDB): domain Bacteria; phylum Acidobacteriota; class Terriglobia; order Terriglobales; family Acidobacteriaceae; genus Telmatobacter. The sequence goes on along the minus strand of CAVTTW010000002.1, from coordinate 468,594 downwards.
GAGGGCGGAGTGCGAGGACGGCGGCAGGCAAGAATCGGCTAATGCAATCCATGGGTTTGGATCAGGGGCAGCGAGTTAGCCCTGCCCGCGCAGGATCGCGAGTCAGCAAGCGGTCTGCCGGAGACGCCAGTCAGGTGCGTGGGAGGCCGAGGCGCTGGAACAGCTCGTCGTAGAGCAGGCCGCGGCCGGGCTTGTAGGGCTGGAACCACTCGCCGTCGATGACCATCTGGGGGATGGCGCGCTTGCCGACGTGGCGGAAGACTTCGTCGGAGGCGGACGGATCGGCGTCGATGTTGATCTCGGTGTACTGGACGCCGTGAGAGTCCAGAAACTGCTTGGCGGCCCGGCAATCACGGCACCAGGCGGCCGTATAAACCTGAACTTTCATGAGAGAAATTGTACCCTGCGGCGCTGCTAAGATCTGTGATGTATGACCGCCGAGGAGATCAAAGCACTGCTGCAACTGGCGCCGCACCCGGTGGAGGGAGGGTGGTTTCGGCGCACGTTCACGTCCGCGGGAACGGTCGAGGTGGAGCGCGGCACGCGGGCGCAGGGGTCGGCCATCTACTACCTGCTGGAGGCGGGGAGCTTCTCTGAGTTGCACCGTGCTGGAGTCAGACGAGATATTCCATTTTTACCTGGGAGATCCAGTCGAGATGCTGCAGCTTTATCCCGACGGGGGTTCGGCTGTCTTTACCCTTGGGCCGGATTTGAGAGCCGGTCAGCATGTGCAGCTGCTGGTGCCGGCGGGGGTTTGGCAGGGGCTGCGGTTGATTGGGGACGGGAAGATGGCTCTGCTGGGATGCACGGTGACACCGGGGTTCAACTATGCGGATTACCGCAGTGCGAAATGTGCGGAGCTGACCGCGCAGTGGCCGGCGCAGGCGGAGCGGATCCGCAGGTTGACGCGCAGTTGAGTTGAGCTGATGGGGAGGATGTTGGGCATCTGCGAAAGGACAAATCCCCAGCGGCGAGGCGGCGAACTGCTGTGACCTGAGTAGACGCCTACTCGAAGTTCCTTCTAAGGAAATCAATCACTGAGGCGTGATGACGCCACCCAGGGCATGACGACGAGGCAGGACGATGCCGCGGTGGTCGATGGCGGCGGTGTCTGCGGCGGAGATGCCGGAAGTGTCCAGGGCGGGCCGGTCGACGAGGGCGCCGCCGCACGCGGGGCACCAGTCGGCTTTGGTTTCATCGGCGAATTGGGCGTGACACTGGCTGCAAATGCGGTCCATGTCTTTGACGATAGTGCATGGGGAGGGAGTGGCAAATTCTTGGATCCCGCCAGGGCAGGAATGAGCCCCGGCCGCTCGTGGCGGAGGTGACAGTACACTTGAGGTATGCACCCTCCGGTTCGCCTGGTGGCGATTGATATGGATGGAACGCTTCTGCCGACGTTTGGGCAGAAGGTGAGCCGGCGCAATGCGCAGGCGCTCCGCGCAGCCCAGGCCGCGGGAATCACCGTGGCCATCGCCACCGGACGACGCACAAACTACACGGCTCCGCTGCTGGACGGGCTTGGCCTGCAAGCCGATATGCCGCTCATTACATCCAATGGCGCCGTGACGCGCACGCTGGGCGGCGAGTCGATCGACCGGTGCAACATGGAAGCGCGGGTGGCGCGCGGCTTGTGTGGACTGCTGCGACCCTTTGGGACGCTGGTATTCACCTTTGACCGGCCCGGGCGGGGAGAGCTGATCCTCGAAAACATGGAACAGGCGCATCAGCGGATCGAGCTGTGGGTGGAGGCCAACCGCAATTCCATCGAGGTGGTGCAGCCGCTCGAGCTTGCACTGTCCGACGGCGAAGATCCCATTCAGGGTATGGTCACTGGGGCGCTGGGAAAGATGAAGGAAGCGGAGTCGGCGCTGCAGGCCAGCGAATGGCGCGGGTTTTGCGAGTGTGTGCGCACCGAGTATCCGGCCAAGGACCTGTCGATTCTTGACCTTTTGCCGCCGGGGGTTTCCAAGGGATGGGCGCTGCAGCGGCTGGCGGTGCGGCTCGGTGTGGATCGCAAAGAGACCATGGCCATTGGCGATAACTGGAATGACGTGGACATGCTGGAGTGGGCGGGGCAGCCGGTTCTGATGAGCAATGCGTCGGTCGAGTTGCGCGGGATGGCGAAGATGCGGGGGTGGAAGCAGGCTCCCCCCAATGATCAGGATGGGGTGGCGACGGTGCTCGAAGCGGCGGTCGCGCGGCATGGGCGGCCGGTGACACCGTGAGTCACGTATGGGCCTGTTCTGAGATCTGGCTGGTGCGATCTGTAGTTTCCCACATCTACGACAAAAGGCGTCGCAGATATGGGGCACCCGGCGGCCGGTGACACCGTGAGCCACGTATGGGCCTGTTCTGAGATCTGGCTGGTGCGATCTGGAGTTCCCCACATCTACGACAAAAGGCGTCGCAGATGTGGGGCACCCGGCAGATATGGGGCACCCGGCCGCTGAATCCCTCCAAGGGCGGCGGGATAGATGCGTCAGGCTCCGAGTTCGGCGCGGATGGCGTCGGCGATGGCATCGGCGTGGCGGCGCATGGCCTCTTCGGTTTCCGCTTCGATCATGACGCGGGCCAGGGCCTCGGTGCCGGAGTAGCGGATTACGACACGCCCTGAGTCCTGGAGTTCCTGCTCGGCTTCGCGAATGCGTGCCGCCACGGCCGGAATGCTTTCCAGCGGGATCTTTTCGCGCACCTTGATGTTGACGATAACCTGAGGAAAAACCCTGAGGTCGGCGGTCAGCGCATCGATGCCCTTGCCGCTGCGCGCAATCAGGTCGAGGATAACGAGCGAGGTGAGCAGGCCGTCGCCGGTGGTGGCCAGGTGTGGAAACAGGATATGACCGGACTGTTCTCCGCCCAGAGCCGCATTGTGTTTCAGCATCATCTCGAGGACGTAGCGGTCGCCGACGGAAGCACGCAGCATGCGAATGCCGGAGCGCTTGAGAGCGGCTTCGAGGCCCATATTGGACATGGTGGTCGCCACCACGAGGTCATCGGTGAGGAGGCCGCGCTGCTTGAGGTCGCGGGCCGCCATGAGCAGGATGGTGTCGCCGTTGATCACGTTGCCTCGCGGGCCGGCCAGCATGCAGCGGTCGGCATCGCCATCGAAGGTGAGGCCGAGGTCGGCACCGCGTTTGGCTACCTCGCCGGCAACCCAACTCGGATGGAGGGCGCCGCAGTTGTCGTTGATGTTGCGGCCGTCGGGACCGATGTTGAGCAGGGTGACGTCGCCGCCCAGGCGGCGGAACAACTCGGGCGCCACGGCTGCCGCAGCGCCGTTGGCGCAGTCGGCGACGATGCGCAGTCCGGCAAGGTTGAGGCCGGGCACGCAGTCCAGCAGGAACTGGACGTAATCGGCCGCGAGCGCGGTATTGTCTTCAACGAGAGGCAGAGAAACGGGATCGGGCGCGGTCACGCTGGCGGCATGGTGCAGGATTTCGTCTTCAATGGCCAGTTCGAGCGCATCGGGAAGCTTGAAGCCGTCGCCGCCGAAGAGCTTGATGCCGTTATCGCGCCATGGATTGTGCGAGGCGGAGATGACAACGCCGGCGCCGAAGCCGTGGGTGCGAGCCAGAAAGGCGATTCCGGGGGTGGGGATCACGCCCGCGCTCTCGACGGTCACGTCGGCGGCGCGCAGACCGGCAGCCAGCATGGCGGAGATCCAGGGGCTCGATTCGCGGGTATCGCGGCCGATAATCACGCGGCGTTGGGCATGGATCCGCCCAAGCGAGTGGCCAACCGCAAGGCCGGTGGCGAAGATTGTAACTGGATCGAGCGGCGGTTCCCCGGCGATGCCACGGATGCCGTCGGTACCGAACAGTTTGCGAGCGATGGCGGTGCTCATGATCCTCTTTTCTAGCCGCTCTTGGCGGATTTGCCGGCGTTTGTGCCGGGACGCACGGCTTCGACGCGACTATCAAACGACCCGTCGCTCAGGCGGCTGACGACCGCATCGCCGGAACGGATCTGGGTGGTGGAGCGGACCAGCTCGCCGCGCGCGTCCAGCACCAGCGCATAGCCGCGATCGAGCACGGCGAGGGGCGAGAGCGAGTGGAGTTGGGCGTCGAGCGCGCGCAGACGGCCGCGCCGCGCCTCGATGGTCCGTTCCAGGACGCGGTCAAGACGGGTGCGGCAGGCATCGAAGTGGCCGCGGGCGTGGGCCAGCCGGCGGCGGGGGTCATGACGGAGCACGGCCGCGGTCAGATCGATAACTTCGCGCCGATGGTTTCGCAGATGCCGGTTGAGGGCCGCCTCCATGCGGAGGCCCAGGTCGTCGAGTCGCTGTTCGAGCCGGTGCAGCATGGTGGTCATGCGTGCAGCGGCACGATCGACCTGAACGCGGGCCAGCCGCTGCCGGGCCTGCAGGTTCCGGAAGCGGGCGGCGCGTTGCAGGCGCTGAGCCAGCGCGGCGAGGTGTTCTTCGATGCGGTGCTGGGCGGCGGTGATGAGTTCGGCGGCCGCCGAGGGAGTGGGGGCGCGCAGGTCGGCGGCAAAGTCGGCGATGGTGAAGTCGGTCTCGTGCCCGATGGCCGAAACTACGGGCAGGCGCGAGGCGACGATGGCGCGGGCAACGCGTTCACTATTGAAGGCGGCCAGATCCTCGAGCGAACCGCCGCCGCGCGCCAGAACGATCACGTCGGCTAGTCCGGAGGCGTTGAGGCGGCGCAGGGCAGCTTCGATCTCGCCGGGGGCAAGGTCGCCTTGCACCGACACGGAGCAGAGCAGGACATTGAGACCCGAATGGCGGCGGGCGACGATGTTGAGGAAGTCGCGAATGACGGCGCCGGTGGGCGAGGTGACGATGCCGACGGTGCGGGGAAAGGCGGGAAGCGGGCGCTTGCGGGCGGAGTCGAAGAGGCCTTCGGCCTTGAGCCGCTCCTTCAACTGCTCGAAGGCCAGTTGCAGCGAGCCGGCGCCGACGGGCTCCATGGTCTCCCCTACGAGTTGCATCTGGCCGCGCTGCTCGTAGACGCTGAGGCGGCCGCGCACGAGCACATGCAGGCCGTCTTCGGGACGGAAGCGCAGCAATATCGCCTGACGCCGGAAGAGGACGACCGGCAACTGGGCGTCGGCATCCTTGAGCGTGAAATACATGTGGCCGGAAGGAGCGGGGCGGAAATTGGAGATCTCTCCCTCGACCCAGACATCGGCATAGCGCTGCTCGATCGATTCGCGGACCTGGCCGACGAGTTCGCGAACGGGCCAGATGCGGCGGGTATTGCGCGGCTCCTCAAAGAGAAAGCCGAGCTGGGGCGCAACTGGGTCGCGTGGGGGCACTCCTGATGAGTGTAATTGTTTGGGGGCGGCCCGGGCGGCGCTAACGGACGCATCCGGTTCGGCGTTTTCCAACCCATTGTCAGACGGCGAGGACGGACTGGTCATCGTGCACCTGCCGGGCGCGATCGAGGGCGGCCTGGACGTTGGGCATGATGTTTTCGCGGCCCACGTGGTCGAGGAAGCGGGGCTGCTGAAGAAGGCGGCTGGGCTGCTGCATGGCGCCGCAGAGGATCAAGGTGCGGCCGGAAGCGCGGAGCCGTTTGGCAAAGGTCTCGATGGCGTGAATTCCGGTAGCGTCGATGGCAGTCATGTTGCGCAGACGCAGGATGACGACGGGCGTGAAGGATTCGAGGTCGACGGTAGCCTCGACGAGCTTTTCGGTGGTTCCGAACAGAAACGGGCCGTGAATGCGGAGCAGCGTGACGTAGGGCGGAATGATACGGCCCTGCAGCACGTGGGGCATGCCGTCGCGAATGTACTCATCGTTGACCGGGGAGACAGTGGTGGTTTCGGCAACGCGATGGATGTAAAGCAGCGCGGCGAGGGTAAGGCCGACGCCGACGGCGACGGTGAGGTCCGCAAAGACGGTGAGGGCGAAGGTGACGAGCCAGACCGAGATGGCCATGAAATCGAGATGGAAGATGGCGCCGATTTCGTGCCATTCGCCCATGTTGTAGGCCACTACAAAAAGCACAGCGGCCAGGGTGGCGAGGGGGATGTAGCGCGCCAGCGGGGCGGCGACCAGGAGGATCGCCAGGAGCGTCAGGGCATGGATCATGCCGGCGACGGGGGTGCGCGCACCGGCGCGGATGTTGGTCGCGGTGCGGGCGATAGCGCCGGTGGCAGGAATGCCGCCGAAGACCGGGGAGAAGATGTTGGCGATGCCCTGGGCGACGAGTTCGACGTTGGAGTTGTGACGGTCGCCGGTCATGCCGTCGGCAACCACCGCGGAAAGCATGGATTCAAGGGCGGCGAGCATCGCTACCGTGAACGCGGAGGGAAGTAAAGGCAGGATGTGCTCGGAGTGGAAGTCGGGTATGGCGATGGGCGGAAGGCCCGCGGGAATGCCTCCAAACTTGCTGCCGATGGTTTCGACGGGGAGATGAAACACGGCGACGGCGAAGGTGGCCAGCAGGACCGCAACGATGGAGGCGGGGATGCGCCGGGTGAGGCGCGGGAGAAGCAAGAGGATGGCGAGGCTGCCGAGGCCGAGACCCAGGGCTGTCCAGTTCACGGTAGCGAAGTGAGCGGCGAGCACCTTGGCGCGGGGCAGGAATTCGCTGGGGACGGAGCCGGTGCGGAGGCCGAAGAAGTCCTTGATCTGGGTGGAAGCGATGAGGATGGCGATGCCGTTAGTGAAGCCGATGACCACCATGCGGGGGATAAAGCGGACGGCGGAGCCGAGGCCGGTAAGTCCCATGCCGACGAGGAGGATGCCGGCCATGAGGGTGACCAGGGCGAGGCCGCTCATACCGAAGCGCGCCACGATGCCGGCGACGATGACGACGAAGGCGCCGGTGGGGCCGCCGATCTGGGTGCGGGAACCGCCCAGGGCGGAGATGAGGAAGCCGGCAACGACCGCGGTATAGAGGCCGGCCTGGGGCGTAACCCCGGACGCGATGCCGAAGGCCATGGCGAGCGGCAAGGCGACCAGTCCGACCGTGATGCCGGCCATCAGATCGTGGAAGAAGATCTGGAGAGAATAGGTCCGTAACGCCAGGATCGACTTTGGCAGATTCGGATTACTGAGTGACATGTGTGTTGCCTTAATTGTACGCGCAGCGGAATCCCGGGATGATGTAAGATCGTAGAAACTCCTTAAATGAAACGCATCGCCACACTCGACGGATGGCGCGGCATCGCCATTCTTCTGGTACTTTTCGATCACGTACAAGAAGCATTTGACGGTAGCTACCTGCGCCCATGGACCCAGACGGGCCAGCACGGCGTCACCCTCTTCTTTGTTCTCAGCGGTTTTCTGATTACTTCGAAGCTGTGTGAAGGCGGCATCGATCTGAGGCGGTTCTATATCCGGCGCTTTTTCCGCCTGATGCCGGTGGCGTGGGCTTTTCTGGGCCTGATTGGCGTGGCGGATCTGGTGGTACACGGCCGTTTGACTGAGTGGCCGGCCCTGCTAGCATGCGCGTTGTTCTATCGGAATTTCACACTGTATCCCGGCGTTACATGTCACTTCTGGTCGCTTGCCCTGGAAGAGCAGTTTTACCTGGTCTGGCCGGTGGTCCTTTTGCTGGCGGGGCATCGGCGCGGCCGGTGGATCGCCGGGGTGGGTGCGGTGCTCTGTGCGAGCTACCGTTTCCTTTTTTGGGATCAGTACAACAACAACTGGTTCAAAGGGCAGAGCCAGGTGCGCGCCGACGCGCTGCTGGTCGGATGCCTGCTGGCGCTCTTGCTGGCAGACCCTGCGGTGCGCGGGTGGGCTCTCCGCTGGTTGAAGTTCGGGCTCTTGCCTTCAGCCGCAGTGCTGGTGTTCTGCATGAGCCGGTTCCATTGGCTGCCGCCGCTCACGGAATGTGTCTCCATCGCGGTTTTGATCGGCGGATCGATTTTCTATCCTGGAGCAAGATTCAGCAGGGTCATGGCGTTCCCACCGCTTGCCGCACTGGGCAGGGTGTCCTACAGCATTTACGTATGGCAGGAGATATTCATGCCTTTCAGGAACCCATGGCTGCTGTGCTTTGGACTGCCAATCTTCGTTGCGGGCAGCTACTTCCTGATTGAAAAGCCGTGCAACTTGTTCGGCCACCGGCTCACGAGCCGCTCGGCGCGTCCCGTAAAGATGGTTGAGGCTGTCCTCGTATCGTAGAGCCGCGAATACGGAAGAGCCGGAGCGGATTCGATTGACACGGGGAAACTTTCAAAACGGGGAATTCCCACCGGGATGAATCCAGGCTGGACTTAACCGGGGAGCAACGACTTGGCAAAGATATCGGCGGCGCGGCCGCGAGCATAGTAGTGTTGCTCGCGGCCTTGCTGCTGATAGCCCTGGGCGCGGTAGAGGCGGATGGCGACTTCGTTTTGAGCATCGACGTGCAGCCAGATTGTTGCGGCGCCGGCGGTTTGCGCGGAGGTCTCAAGATGCCGGAGGAGGACCGCGCCGATGCCCTGCTGACGATGGCCGGGGGCGACCTCGATGGTGGGAACGTAGGCGATGGACCGGCCGTTCTCGGCCGCGACTTCGACGATGGCGAAGCCGGCCAGCCGGCCGTTCTCTTCAGCGATCCAGGTTGTGCAACTGGAACTGTTGATGAGGTCGCGCATGTAGCGGCGTCCGAAGCGAAAGGGCGGTTGAAAGCAGATCTCTTCGATGGCGTAGAGTTGGGCGAAGTCGTCCGGGTGGTAGGGGCGGTAGTGCACGGATAACTTTCTCACATCGAACCCCGCTCGTCGGGGTCGTGCAAGGAGGGATTCGGTTGGCTCGAAAAGGAAGAGGCCATCCTCGCGGAAGGACGGCCTCGGCGTAGAAATGCGTCTGGGCTAGACTTTGGCTTCGAGATTGGAGATCACATCGAAGAAGCGCTGATCGAGGCGGCGGTTGGTGGCGATGGCTTCCTTGATGGTGATGTCGGTGATCTCGGTTCCCTTGAGCACGGCGATGCGGCCCCACTTCTTGTCGTGGACCATGTCGATGGCGTGGAGGCCATAGCGCTGGCCGAGGAGGCGATCGTAAGCGGTGGGAACGCCGCCGCGCTGGGTGTGGCCGAGGTTGACGGAGCGGGTTTCGAAGCCGGTCTTCTTTTCGATCAGTTCGGCGAGGGCTTCGCCGATGCCGGAGAGGCGGGCGTGGCCGAAGGAGTCGACCTGCTGGGAACCCATGACCTGGCCGACTTCGGGCAGGTGGCAGCCTTCCGCGACGACGACGACGCCGTAGTGCTTGCCGTGGTCGTAGTTGTACTTGAGCAGGGCGCAGACGTGGTCGATGTCGATGTCCTTTTCAGGAACGAGGATGACGTGGGCGCCGCCGGCCACGCCGGAGGCCATGGCGATCCAGCCGGCATCGCGGCCCATGACTTCGACCACGATGACGCGATTATGCGAGTCGGCGGTGGTGTGGATGCGGTCGATGGCTTCGGTGGCGATCATGACGGCGGTGTCGTATCCGAAGGTGGCGTCGGTGCCGTTGATGTCGTTGTCGATGGTCTTGGGCACACCGACGCTGGGCACGCCGTTTTCGCTCAGGAACAGGGTTACCGACTGCGTATCGTCGCCGCCGAGGGCGATGAGGGCATCGATCTTGTTGGCCTTGAGGACTTCCTGAACCTTGTCGATGCCGCCGGGGATCTTCTTCACGTTGGTGCGCGACGAGTGAAGGATGGTGCCGCCCCTCAGCTGAATGCCATCGGTGCTTTCGAGAGTGAGGGGAATCCAGTTGTTGTCGAGCACGCCGCGCCACCCGTTGAGGAAGCCGATGAACTCATCGCCGTAGGTGTTGATTCCCTTCTTCACCGCCGCATAGATCACGGCATTCAATCCGGGGCAATCGCCGCCGCCGGTCAATAGAGCAACTCGCATCGAAACCTCTCCTTGCATGAATTCGCGCGGCGCGGGGGCCGCATGGGGAGTTCTCCCCGAAGAGCAGTCGCGTGACACGGACACTGGCCGGACTCCACGCCCTAAACAGTTTACTCTGCCGCTGTTAAGGGGAATCGTGACCGGGCGCACGGTTGCCGAATTCGGAGGCGCCATATGGACTGCCCTGATCAACCGCGAATCCCTTCGGTGCGCCCTCGTGTTTCAATTACTTATGCCTGGAACGGGAACATTTTTGCTGCTTGCGTTCGCGAGCCTGGTGGTGGTGGTGCTGCTGGTGCTGTTGCAGTTGACGCGGCTGGGGTTTGTGGTCCGCAGCAGCATTCCCGACCGGCCGCGGCGGCGCATGTTCATTGCTTCGCTGTCATTCCTGGTCACGTTTCTGGGCGTGCGGATCCTGGTGCGTCTGATCACGCACAACGTTGGGCCGTTTCACTGGGTAGTAGTGCGCGGGCATCACATTCATCACCTGGTGTGGGGCATCCTGATTCTGCTGCTGGTGGGTTATGGGTGGCTGCTGGACCTGGGGCGATCGCATTCGCAGCTTTCCATTTTTTTCAGCCGGCTGATGTCGGTGAGTTATGGAGTGGGCGCGGCGCTGACGCTGGATGAGTTTGCGCTGTGGCTCGATCTGGAGCCCGATGCTTACTGGACGCGGCAGGGACGGATCAGCATTGATGCGGTGATTCTGTTTGGCAGCGTGCTGGCGGTGGGCGCATGGGGCGCGCCCTTCTTTGCCAGCATGCATCGCATGTGGGACAACCGCATCCATTTTGGGAGCGGTGTCGGAGCCGGCGTGGGCAAGGGGCTTCGGTTTACGCTTCGGCGCGTGCGGTTGCTTCGTCCGCGTAGAGTTCGGCGACCACCGAAGCATAGCGCTCCGTGATGATGCGGCGCTTGAGTTTCATGGAGGGTGTCAGTTCGCCGGAGTCCTGCGACCACTCTTCGGGGACGATGCGAAATCGCTTGATGGTTTCGAAGTTGGCGAGGCCGGCGTTGGCCCCGCTCACGATCTCCCCGTAGTGGGCAATGACGCGTTCGTGCGCCACGAGTTCGGCGCGGGTTTTGGCATGGATTCCCTGCTGGCCGGCCCACTCCTCCAGGGCGGCGAAGTTGGGCGAGATGATGGCGGAGATGAACTTGTGCTTGTCGCCGACCAGGGCGGCCTGGGCGACGAGCAGGTTGGTCTTGAGCTTGTTTTCGATCGGCTGCGGAGCGACGAGCTTGCCGCCGGAGGTCTTGAGAAGTTCCTTCTTGCGGTCGGTGATGTAGAGAAATCCGTCGCTGTCGAGTCGGGCGATGTCGCCGGTGCGAAACCAGCCGTCGGCGTCGAAACATTCCGCATTCGGCATCCGGTTTGTGCCAGTATCCAGCAAAGACCGAGGGGCCGCGAACGAGGAGTTCCCCGTCCTCGGCAAATTTCAGTTCGACGTTGGGGAGCGGCTTGCCGACGGCACCCATGCGGTGGTTGGGAGCGGAGTTGAGGGCGATGACGGGCGAAGTTTCGGTGAGGCCGTAACCCTCCCAGACGGGGATTCCGACGGAGGCGAACCATCGCGCGGTATCGACGCCCAGAGGAGCGCCGCCGGAGACAAGGACTTTCACGCGGCCGCCGAAGGCTTCGCGGACCTTGGAATACACCAGTTTGCTGGCCAGCTTCCACACCGGGGAGGAGGGCTGGCCCCCGCCGTAGGCTACGTCCGTGTGGGCGGCGCCGACGCCGACGGCCCAGGCGAGCATGCGCTTTTTGACGGCAGACTGCGCGGAGCGGCGTTCGACTTCCTGACGGATTTTTTCGTAGACGCGGGGTACGCCGACAAAGACCGTGGGTTTGACCTGGCGCATGGCCTGGGGGAGCTTGTCGAACTGGGAACAATAGGCTACCTGCGCGCCGCTGTTGTACATGACGTAGTCGAGGGCACGCGCGGTGATGTGAGAGAGGGGCAGAAAGGAGATGCAGGTATCCGTGGCATTGAAGTCGAATTCATAGGCGGCGTAGTTCTGATTGGAGGCGATGTTGCCGTGGGTCAGCATGACCCCTTTGGGCTCGCCGGTAGTCCCTGAGGTGTAGATCAGGGTGGCGAGGTCTTTGGGCTCAACGGAGCGCGCGAGGGCATCGAAGACGGGATCGCGCTCAGTGCCGCGGGCATCGGCGCCGGCGATGACTTCGGCGAAGGGAATGGCGCCTTCGGGCGGGGCCGCGGAGTCCATGATGAGGATGCGTTCGAGAGGAGTCCGGGCGCGGACGGCGTTGAGCTTGTCGTACTGCTGGCGGGTGGAGACGACGGCGATGCGGCCGCCGGCGTCCTCGAGAAGAACCGCGATCTGTTCGCCGGTGAGCGTGGGATAGATGGGAACGTTGGCGGCGCCGATGGCGAGGGTAGCGAAGTCAGTGACGGCCCACTCCCAGCGGTTCTCGCCGATGATGGCTATGCGATCTCCCTTTTTGACTCCCCAGGCGAGGAGGGCTTGGCCGAGAGCGCGCACGCGTTGATAGATCTGGGCAGAGGAGATGGGCTGCCATTGGCCGAACTCATCCTGCCACAGGAGGGCGCGGGGGTTGTTGGCGGCGGCGACGCGACTAAAGAGGTCATTGATGGTGGAGATCGAGAAGACTGGTGTCATTGGCTCTGCAGGGCGGCGTGAGGCGTAGCGGCCGCAACCAATCGAGAGTTTATCAGCGCGAGGCGGCGGTTTGCCCGTTGCAGGCCTGGAGTGGGAGCATAGGGTGTATTGAATTTCCCGCTAGATGTGCGGCGACTGTAGACTTGGCCTGATAATCAATCCGGCAGTTCAGGCAATTTCGGGGCCGGGTCCAGGAGCCATGCCAAAGAATTCCTTAATCGCGGTCCTGGACCAACCCGATCCAATGGTTCTCGAGCATCTGGCCAAGGTGCAGCGGGTCTGCCTGGTTATCGTCATGGTGATCTCGGCCGTTACTTTGTGCGCATGGATTCTCACGGCACGAGGAACCATACTCGCCCCCGAGTGGACGTTGATGAAGGTGAACACCTCGGTGAACGCGCTGGCGAGCGCGATCAGCCTGACGCTCTCTGAACCGCGTCGAGCCAGGAGGCTGCTCGTGATCAGCCGCCTGTTGGCGATCCTTGTGGCGGTGGTGGCGGCGATAGGCCTGCTGGAACACGCCTTCGGATTCTCTCTGGGCGTGGATACGCTGATTGCCGCCGACAGCACCTCTCACCATCCCGGGCTGATGTCTCCGCAGGCGGGAAGTTCCTTCATGCTTCTTGCGGTCGTGATGTTCCTCATCCGCGCACAGAAAGGAGCCGCCCGGCACATTGCTGATTTCCTTGCCGCTAGCTTGAGCCTGCTGGTCCTGGTCGTCATTTCGGGATATATTTTCGGCACCACCTCGCCCTTCAAAGTGGACGCCAAGAACTGGACTTCGCCGCAGGCGTTGGTTTGCCTGATGCTGCTGAGCTTCGTGGCCTTTGGGCGCAGGGCCGAAAATGGCGCTTTCGCGATTCTTGTCAGGGGCGGAATCGGCAGCAAGACAGCACGGGTGCTGACTCCCATCCTCCTGGTGCTACCGTTCCTGCGCGAAGTGGGAAGAGTTCGCCTTCTCAACAACCGGCTGCTTCCGGAACACTATACGTCGGCGATTCTGGCCTCGACGGCGGCAGTGCTTTCTTTCGGCCTGTTGTTGATCCTTGCCTGGCGGATCAACAGGATGGAGAGAGAGATCCACGACCTAAGTCTCCGCGATGAATTAACGGGGCTCTATAACCTGAGGGGATTTCGCCTGCTGGCGGAACAGACGCTGCGGCTGGCGCGACGATCGCAGCTGCCGTTTTCTGTGCTGTTTATCGATGTGGACAATCTGAAACAGATCAATGACAAGCTGGGTCACGACGTCGGGTCGGCCCTGCTGATTGAGACCGGCGAATTGCTTCGCACCATTTTTCGCCAGACGGACGTGGTGGGACGCATCGGCGGTGACGAGTTTGCGGTGGCAGGACAGTTCAGCCAGACAGGCATCTCGATAGCGGCGCGCAGGCTGGAAGCGGAATCGGGTTCGGCGGCTACACGGGCAGCGCAACGTTTGCCCCACGGATTCAGCTTTGGTATTGTCACCACCGAAAACCCGGGGAAAGAGACCCTGGAAGATCTGCTGGCCAAAGCGGATGCGGCCATGTACGAGCACAAGAGGCAGAGAAAGCTGCGAACCAATTGACCCAATTCCAGTGATCCGGGGCCGCAGCCCCTTACGCTTGCGGCCTGGGAGTCATGCGGACGAACTTGGGAGATTCGCGATTCCAGTGGGTCAGCAACCACTTGGCGCGGCGGCTGGCGGTCTTGGTGAAGTGAATCTCGACCAGTTCGCGGATGGACTGGCGTGCGGTGTGGTCGAGTTCGTCCCAGGTCTCAGGCTGGAGAAATCCCGTGTGGTAACGGCTGTCGGCCAGGAACTCGCCGGTCTCATCGTAGATCCAGGCGAGGCCGCCGGTCATGCCGGCGCCGAAGTTGATGCCGGTTACGCCGAGCACCACGGTGAGGCCTCCAGTCATGTATTCGCAGCCGTGATCGCCAACGCCTTCGACGATGGCGAGGGCGCCGGAGTTGCGCACACCGAAGCGTTCTCCGGCGCGGCCGGCGGCGAAGAGCCAGCCACTGGTGGCGCCATAGAGAGCGACGTTGCCCAGCAGGGTGTGCTGGGCGCTCTCCTCAGCGGCACGGCCGACGCCGCGGAGAACCAGTTCGCCGCCACAGAGGCCTTTGCCGACGAAGTCGTTGGCGAGACCTTCGAGTTGGAGAGTCATGCCAGAGACGGCGAAGGCGCCGAAGGACTGGCCGGCGGTGCCGTGCATTTTGAAGGTGAGGCTGGATCCGGTGGCGGCGGGGTTCTCGGTTTTGAAGAGAGCCAGCTCTCCGCCAAGACGCGCGCCAAGGGTGCGGTCTTCGTTAGTGACGCGGGTCTCGAGGTGGTAGGGGCGGTTAGATTTGAAGGCCTCGAGGGCGGGCGCGACCCAGGCGTCGTCGATGGGCGGATGCTCCTCTGGACGATCGTTGCGGCCGCCTTCCCAGCGAATGGGCCCACCGGTTTCTTCGGCGATGGTGGTTGCGGAGAGAATTGGCTTTAGGTCGAGACCGGCGTCAGATCGGACCTGTTCGAGCAGATCGGTGCGGCCGGTGGCATCGGCGAGAGAGGCGAGACCCAGCTTGGCGAGAAGCTGGCGAACCTCGGCAGCGAGTTCATCGAAGAAGCGGACGACGTGTTCGGGCTTGCCGCGGAACTTGGCGCGGAGTTCGGGGCGCTGCGTGGCGATGCCGGTGGGGCAGGTATTGAGGTGACACTGGCGGGCCATGTCGCAGCCGAGGGCGACGAGAACGGCCGTGCCAAAGGCGAATTCGTCGGCGCCGAGGAG
The DNA here is from genome assembly GCA_963737665.1 of uncultured Acidobacteriaceae bacterium. Lineage (GTDB taxonomy): Bacteria > Acidobacteriota > Terriglobia > Terriglobales > Acidobacteriaceae > Telmatobacter. The sequence continues at coordinate 453,379 of CAVTTW010000002.1, read as the reverse complement.
GGCGGCGATGACGATGTCGCGGGCGGTGCGCAGGCCGCCGTCGGTACGCAGGCGAACGCGGCCGCGCAGGCCGTTGTGGATGAGGACCTGCTGGGCCTCGGCGAGGCCCAGTTCCCAGGGATTGCCGGCGTACTTGATGCTGGAGAGCGGCGAGGCCCCGGTGCCGCCGGAGTGGCCGGCGATGACGATGTAGTCGGCATAGGCCTTGGCCACGCCGGCGGCGATGGTGCCGACGCCGCAGCCGGAGACCAGCTTGACGCCCACGGCGGCGCGGGGATTGACGCGCTTCAGGTCCCAGATGAGCTGGGCCAGGTCTTCGATGGAGTAGATGTCGTGGTGCGGCGGCGGCGAGATGAGTTGCATGCCGGGCTGGGCGTGGCGCAGGCGGGCGATGAGTTCGGTGACTTTGTGGCCGGGGAGCTGGCCGCCTTCGCCGGGCTTGGCGCCCTGGGCGATCTTGATTTCCAGCTCTTCGGCGTGGGCGAGGTATTCGGCGGTCACGCCGAAGCGGGCGCTGGCTACCTGCTTGATCTTGTTGTTGAGCAGTGACGGAGCGCCATCGATGGGCGCGTAGACGGCGGGGTCTTCGCCGCCTTCACCGGTGTTGGAGCGCGCGCCGAGCAGGTTCATGGCCTGGGTGATGGTCTGATGCGCCTCGGGCGAGAGCGACCCGAAAGACATGGCGCTGGCGATGAAGCGATGGGCGATGGTTCCCGCTTGCTCCACCTGATCCACGTTGAGTTCGGGGCCGGCGGGGCGGATTTCGAGCAGGTCGCGAAGGTAGTTGGGGGCGGTATCCACCGTCTGCGCGGCGAAGGTGGAGAAGGGCGTGAGAGCAAGGGCGGCCCCCTGCTTGGTGGAACCGACCACCGTCTGCAGGGCGCGTACAAGCTGGGGCTGCCAGGAATGCGATTCGGCCTCGTCGGCCTTGCGGAAGCGGATGAATCCGTAGTCGGGGAGATCGCGCACCTTGGTGGCCGCGAGAACGGCTGCGCCGTCGGATGGGTCCTGAAATGGCGGCTCGCCGGATGGGGACTCGACGGCTTCAGGTTCGGCAGACCAGAGCTGGCGCACATGGGCTTCAATCTGCTCGAAGCCCCATCCGCCGATGGGCGCGGGAACGCCGGGAAAGCACTTGTCCACGACGTTCTGGGCAAGGCCGATGGCATCGAAGAGGTGGGCGCCGCGATAGCTGTCGACGACGCTGATGCCCATCTTGGACATCACCTTGGCGAGGCCGAGTTCAAGGGCGCGGAGGAGGTTTTGTTCGCCGCGTTCCGTCTGCAGGTCGCGAGCGGTTTCAAGGGCCAGCCAGGGACAGACGGCGCCGGCGCCCATGCCGAGCAGCACGGCGACGTGGTGAATCTCGCGGCAGTCGCCGGCTTCAACGGCGAGGCCCACCTCGGCACGGACGCCGGCCTTGGTGAGGGCGCAATGCACGGCGCCGGTAGCCATCGCCATGGGAACGGGGATCGCGTCGGGGGTGGCTCCGCGATCAGAAAGGATGAGGAGGGATGCGCCGCCTGCGACCAGTTCGACCGCGCGGGCGGAAAGAATGTCGACGGCGACTTCAAGGGTGGAATCAGGCGAATAGAGGCACTGCAGGATGGCGTGCGGCATGGTAGCCGCCTGGGAATGCTCCGCGTTCTTGAGGGCGTGCATCTGCGCCAGGGTGAGCAGCGGCGAGCGCAGGGACAGGCCGGGCAGCGGAGCGCGCAGTTCGAAGATGTGCGGCCAGGGGCCGAGGCGGGTGTGCATCTTGAGCACCACGGCTTCGCGGAGCGGATCGATGGGGGGGTTGGTGACCTGGGCAAAGCGCTGGCGGAAGAAGGCATAGAGAGGGCGCGGCGCGCGGGCCAGCGGCGCGAGGGCGGTGTCGTCTCCCATGGACCAGACGGCGTCTTTGCCTTCGGCGGCCATGGGCGCCAGGATCATGCGCACGTCTTCGCGGGTAAAACCGAAGCGGTGCTGCAAGCGATTGAGTTCGGCGACGCCGAGCGGAGGCAGGGCTTCGGCTGACTCTTCAAGCGGAGCGTCGAGGGCGATGAGGTCCTGGTAGTGACGCTTGGTGTCGTAGATGCGCATGATTTCGTCGTTCTCGAAGAAACGATGGAAGTCGAGGTCGGCAACGATCATCTGGCCGGGCCCGAGGCGGCCGCTGTGGATGAGGCGATCGGGGTCCATGTCGACGAGTCCGGCTTCGGAGCCGGCCACCACCAGGCCTTGGTCGTCCACGGCAAAGCGGCAGGGGCGCAGGCCGTTGCGATCGAGGATAGCGCCGACCTGGTGGCCGTCGGTGAAGGCGAGCGCAGCAGGACCGTCCCAGGGCTCCATACAGTCGCCGCTGTATTGAAGGAAGGGCGAGCTGTTGCCGGGGTTGGCGGGGGGCACCAGCATGCGCACGGCTTCGCCGACGGTGCGGCCGTTGTTGGCGAGAAGTTCGACAATTTCATCGAGCGAGGTGGAGTCGGATCCTCCTTCGCTGAGGACGGGATGCAGGTCGAGGGGGAGGGTAGCGGCACGGGCTTCCATGCGCGCGCGGTTGCCCCAGATGGTGTTGATTTCGCCGTTGTGCGCCAGGGTGCGGAAGGGCTGGGCACGGCTCCAGGAGGGCAGCACATTGGTGGCGTAGCGCTGATGAAAGAGCGCGAACGGGGTTTTGAAATCGGGATCGGCGAGGTCGGGGTAGAACGCGGAAAGCAGCCGGCCGGCGCAGAGCGCCTTGTAGATGAGGAGGTTCGACGAGATGCTGACGATGTAGCCGGGAACCTGGGCGCGTTCAAACTGCTTGCGGGCGAGGTAGAGGCGGCGGTTGAAATCGGCTTCGTCTTCGGCGGTGACAAGCAGGTGCCAGATCGCGGGGCGCGAGGAGTTGGCGATTTCGCCCAGGACTTCGGGACGGACGGGGACGGGGCGCCAGGCGAGGATGTCGATCTCCTGGGCGTTGAGCGCGGACTCGATCTCGGGGCGCGATGTGGTGTCATCGGCGGGCAGGAAGAGGACGGCGACGCCGAGGGGCTTGTAGTCCTCCAGGGTCAAGCCGGCCTGGGCCAACAGCCACTCGCGGGGAATGGCGGTGGTCACACCGACGCCGTCGCTCGATTTGCCGTCGGCGGCAACTGCGCCGCGGTGCGCAAGGCGGGCCAGCGCGGTCAGGGCGTGATTGAGGATGGCATGAGACGGTTGCGCGGAAAGCTGCGCCACGAACCCGACGCCGCAGCTCTCGGAATCGAAACGAGGATCCAGCAGGCTGCCGTCCAGATAGGCCGGCCGACCTGCAGCAGGAACCCACTCAGCCCTCGCCGGGGAGGACGTACACGAAGGGCGGGAAGAAGAATGACGAAATGACCCCATACGTAAATATACGATCTTTGTTTGTAAAATCCATCCTCGAAACGATGGGGAACGGGTCTCCCACATCTGCAATGAAAAGATGTCGCAGATATGGGGCACCCGGCCAGTTCGAATCAGGTCGTCTTGTGGCGGTCGCTGCGCTCCCGGGTGGCGGCTCCGTCGTGAAGGTCAAAGGCGGCGTTGACGAGCGCAATGTGGGAGAAGGCCTGGGGGAAGTTGCCGACGAGGCGCTTGCGGTCGACATCGTACTCCTCCGACAGCAGGCCGAGGTCATTGCACAGCGAGACGAGGCGGTCAAAGAGAGCATAGGCATCGTCTTCGCGGCCGATGGCTTTGAGGCTGCTCACCATCCAGAAACTGCAGGCGAGGAAGACGCCTTCGCCGGGGGGAAGACCGTCGTTGACCTTGGAAGTGTCGTAGCGCAGGACGAAGCCGTGCGGCATCAGTTCGCGCTCGATCGCTTCGACGGTACCCCGGACGCGGGGATCAGTTCCGGGGAGGAAGCCAACCAGGGGCATGAGGAGCATGCCGGCGTCGAGTTGGTCAGAGCCGTATGCCTGCACGAAGGCGTTCTTCTCGGTGTTGAAGGCCCTTTCGCAGATCTGGTCGTGGATCTCCTGGCGGATTGAGTTCCATTTCTCGATGGGGCCCGCGTAGTCGAGTTGCTGGGCGAGCATAACGGCGCGGTCGAAGGCGACCCAGCACATCATCTTGGAGTAGGTGAATTGCTGGGCGTCGCCGCGGATCTCCCAGATGCCTTCATCGGGCTCCCGCCAGATGGTCTCGAGATGTTCGAGGAGAAGGACGAGGACGCGGAAGTCGTCTTCCGTGTGGCGGGCCATGGCCTGCTGAGCGTGAAAGAAGCAGTCGAGCACTTCGCCGTAGATGTCGAGCTGAACCTGGAGAGCGGCGGCGTTGCCGACGCGGACGGGGCTGGAGTTTTCATAGCCGGGGAGCCAGCCGACCTGCCACTCGACGAGCTGGCGTTCGCCGCGTGATGCCGTACATGATCTGGACCTGTTCGGGGCTGCCGGCGAGGGCGCGGAGCAGCCAGTCCTGCCAGGCGGACGCTTCATCGAAGTACCCGCCGTTGGTGAGGGCGAGCAGGGTGAAGGTGGTGTCGCGAAGCCAGCAGTAGCGGTAGTCCCAGTTGCGCGAGCCGCCGATGTGTTCGGGAAGCGAAGTGGTGATAGCGGCGACGACCCCTCCCGTGGGCCGGAAGGTCATGGCCTTGAGCGTGACCAGGGAGCGTTCGATGAGATCGCGGTATTTGCCGTCGTAGTTGAGGCGGGCAGTCCACTGGCTCCAAAACTCTTGGGTTTCCTGGAGGGCGCGTTCGGGATCGACGCGGGGCGGATCGCCTTCGTAGGAGGTGCCATAGGTGAGCGAAAAACGGAGCCGGTCGCCGTGGGTGACGGTGAAGTCGGCGACGGTTTTGAGATTTTCGCCGTGCACGGGAACGGAGGCATGAAGGACGGCGAGGTTGGGTCCGGCGATGGCGCGGACGCCGTCTTCGGTTCCGGTGACCCAGGGGATGGTGCGGCCATAGTCGAAGCGCAGAGCCAGTTCCATGCGCAGATCGAGGGTGCCGCGGACACCCTCGACGATACGAACGACGTCGGAGAAGTTGCCGCGGATGGGCATGAAATCGATGAGGCGCACAGCGCCGTCAGAGTGCTCGAAGGTGGTCTCGAGGATAAGCGTATGGTCGCGGTAGCGGCGCGTGGTGGTCCATTCGCCGCCTGTGGGGGCAATCTTCCAGTAGCCATTGTCTTCGCTGCCCAGCAGAGAGGCGAAGCAGGCCTCGGAGGAAAAGATGGGCCAGCAGAGCCAGTCGATGGAGCCGCTGCTGATCGACCAGCGCCGCGGTTTCGCAGTCGCCGATGAGGGCGTAGTCTTCGATTCTCGAGGGCATGGATTCCTATTGTTCCCGGTAGTTGCGCATCAAGCCGCCGTCGATGACGTAGGTGGAACCGGTGATGTAGGCGCCGTCATCGGAGGCGAGGAAGGCGACCAGGCCGGCGACATCCTCGGGGGTGCCCATGCGGCCGATGGGGATGTTGGCCAGCAGCGCGTTGAGCTTGGGCTTGTCTTCGAGGAGTGCCTTGTTGATGGGCGTGACGATGGCTCCCGGAGCGACGTTATTGACGGTGATGCCGAGGGGGCCGAGTTCGACGGCGAGGTTGCGCATCATCATGCGCACGCCGCCCTTGCTGCAGCAGTAGGTAGTGAAGCCGGGAAAGGCCATGTCTTCGTGGACGGAGCTGATATTGACGATGCGGCCGGGCTTTTTGGCGTCGCGCAGGCGCTGCACAAAAGCCTGGGTCAGAAAGAAGGGCCCGCGCAGATTGACGGCGATGATTTTGTCGTAATCCTCTTCGCTGCGTCTCCCAGAACATCGCCTTCTTTTCCATGCCGGCGTTGTTGACCAGGATGTCGGCGGACCCGAACTGGGTCCACGCGGTATCGACCAGGTTGCGGATGTCTTCGCTTCTGGTCACGTCGGCGGCCACAATCTTGCCTTCGCCGCCGGCCTCTTCGATGGCGCGCTCGGTTTCCTCCGCGCCCTCGGGCGTACCTACGTAGTCGACGATGACCTTTGCGCCTTCGCACCCGAGGCGCTTGGCGATTCCCTGCCCGATGCCGGACCCGGCGCCGGTGACGATCGCAACTTTACCCTTCAACCGCTGCATGTTTTCTCCTTGATGATGGTCGGGGACGGCGTCCCTGTGCGATTGGATGCCGAGTATCGGGAATTCAATTCCTGCAGAGCCGGAACGGTCATCGTTCGTCGCGCTGAGCGAGTTCGGAAACTCGGGCTTGCAGCGCCTGGGCGTCGAAGGGCGCACGCACCTTGGCGTCGTTGTCGAAGTAGACGTAGACGTCGCGTCGTGCCGCCGCGGGGCGGTTTGCGCGGAACTGGCCTTCCGGCCATCGTCGGCTTCCCTGCCCTGAGCCCAGTGCACGACGCGCCGCGCCCACTGGTCGATGGCGTCCGGATCGTAGCCGCTGGCGTAGAGTTGCTCGCTGCCGTGCAGGCGGCAGTAGACGAAGGGCGCTGTGATGTCCATCAGCAGCGGCCATTCAACGGTGTCGGCGACCACGAGGCCGACGCGATGCTTGCGTAAGAGCGCGATGAATTCTTCGCGAACAAAACTTTCGTGCCGGATTTCGATGGCGTGGCGCAGGGGATGGTCTTGCTTGCACGGCGAACCAGGCGCGGCCGTCGAGGCGTTCGTCGTGTTGGCGGGCCAGTTGTGCGGCCTGCTTGTGGGTGCGAGGCAGCAGGGAGAAGAACTGGTCGAGGCGTTCGAGGTCGCACTTGAAGTTGGGCGGCAACTGCCAGAGGACGGGCCCCAGTTTGTCGCGAAGACGGAGCACGCCCTGGGCGAAGAAATTGGCCAGCGGAACTTCCGCATTGAGGAGCCTGCGCATGTGGGTTACGAAGCGCGATCCCTTGACCGAGAAGACGAAGCCGGCAGGGGTTTCGTCGTACCAGCGGTCGAAGTGTCCGGGCCGCTGGAGGGAGTAGAAGGTGCCGTTCAACTCGATGGAGTTGAACGCGGCGGGAGGCGAACTCAAGTTCGCGGCGCTGAGCAAGCCCGGGCGGGTAAAAGCTGCCGCGCCAGCCTTTGTAGCGCCAGCCGGAGATGCCGATTCGAATGTCGCCCGCGGGACCCATCTCGATGTTTGGATGCCCCGGAGCGACGGTTTGAGAGCGAAGGACGGCCGGCTCGGATGGGGCGGGTATGTTTGTCGAAATTTGACATTCGGGGGGTTAACACATCAAACCGCCCTTTTCGCAAAGCTGCATCACAGGGGATTGAACGGAAGCAATCCACATTTGAAACGCGGAGAAAAAGAATGCTTGCTGTGGTGACAGGAGCATCGAGCGGCATCGGTTATGAATTGGCGGCCGAATTAGCAAAGCGGGGTTACGACCTGGTGGTCGCTTCGGCCGGAGAGCGGCTGACGCGGGCGGCGGAGAAGTTCAGGACATTTGGTACATCGCGTAACGGAAGCCAGCGTCGACCTGGCCACGCCGGAGGGCGTCGAGGAGCTGTGGCGGCAGGTGGAGGCGCTGGGCGTACCGGTGGACGTGGCCTGCATCAATGCGGGCGTCGGGCTGGGCGGCCTGTTTCATGGAGACCGATCTGGAGGAAGAATTGAACATGGTGAATCTGAACTGCGCGCAGCACGGTTCACCTGGCCAAGTACGTTGTGGGGCAGATGGCGGCGCCGCAACGAGGGCAAGATTCTGTTCACCTCTTCGATCGCGGGCGAGATGGTGGCGCCGCGCGAGGCGGTGTATGCGGCGACCAAGGCATTTGTGCTGTCGTTTGCGCACAGTCTTCGGTATGAGCTGAAGGACACGGGTGTGACGGTGACGGCGCTGCAGCCCGGGCCGACGGACACCGACTTCTTCCATCGCGCGGGTATGGACAACACGAAGGTGGGCAGCGAGGGCAAGAGCGAGAGCCAGCCGGACAGATGTGGCCAAGCAGGGGATCGAGGCGCTGTTCGATGGCAAGGACCATGTCTATGCGGCTTCGCTGAAGACCAAGATCGAAGGCAAGCTGGCCAATGCGGTTCCCGGCGATTGAAGGGTGCGATGCACGAAAAGATGGCGCGGCCATTGGGCGAGAAGTAGCGCCGCGGTTGCGCGTTCCCACCATCCCGCTGGAAACAGGAACGGAAGGATAGAAAAGGAGGAAATTATGGCAGATGCATTGAAGGAAGCTCCAAGAGCGGAAGCTCCGCCAAGGGAAAGCTCGCGCTGGAGTCGTCGTGAACGGACGCTACATGGCCGCCGCCGCAGGATAAGGACAGGAAGGTCTGGGCACGCGCGACAGCGCTGGTGCAGGCGAGCCCCAACGAACTGTATAGCCTGTGGCGGGATCTGGAGTCGATTCCGAAGTGGCAGGAGCTGATCACCGATGTGATTCAAACGGGGCCGAAGACTTCGCACTGGGTGATGCAGGCGGAGGGCAAGACGCTTGAGTGGGATGCGGAGATTCTGGCGGATGAACCGGGCAAGCGGATCGCGTGGCGATCGATCGGGCGGAGACTTTAACAACGCGGGCGAGGTGGTCTTTGAACGTGCGCCGGGCGGGCGCGGGACGATGGTGACCGTGCTGCAGGAGTTTCAGCCAGGGCAAGATTACGACCGTGGCGGAGACGATCTTCAGCCGCAACCCGAAGCAGGCGGTGATTGAAAACCTGCGCCACTTCAAGGCGCTCGCAGAGACGGGCGAGATTCCAAGGATCGAAGGGCAGCCGCATGGGCCGCGCGGAATTTCCGGAAAGCTGAAGGGTGCGGCTTATGGAGAGAACGTGAGCGCACCGCCGGGCGACAACAGCACGGTTCGCTAAACGTTATGCTGGGCGGCACGCGGGAACTGCGGCCTTTGTGTCTATCGAAACTCTGAGGGAGTGAGCTGATGAAGGCAGTTTGTTGGATGGGAAAGAGCAAGATTGAAACGTTGAAGGTGGCGGACCCGGTCCTGCTCAATCCGCATGATGCGATCATCAAGATCACGCGCACGGCGATCTGCGGATCGGATCTGCATCTGTTCGATGGATTTATCCCCACGATGGAAGCCGGGCGATATGCTGGGCCATGAGTTCATGGGCATCGTCGAAGAGACGGGCAAGGACGTGACCAACCTGAAGCGCGGCGATCGCGTGGTGGTTCCCTTCACCATTGCGTGCGGCAATTGCTTGTTCTGCAAGAAGAAGTTGTGGTCGGCGTGCGACAACACCAATCCAATGCGCACCTGATGGAGGCAGCTGTACGGGTATTCGGGGTCGGGGCTGTTTGGCTATTCGCACATGATGGGCGGGTATGCGGGCGGACAGGCGCAGTATGCGCGCGTTCCGTTTGCGAATGTGGGGCCGCTGAAGATCGAGAGCGATCTGCCGGACGAGAAGGTGCTGTTTCTCTCCGACATCTTTCCCGACCGGATACATGGCGGCGGAGAATGCGCAGATTCAGGAAGGCGACACGGTTGCGGTGTGGGGCTGCGGGCCGGTGGGACAGTTCGCGATCGCGAGCGCGTTCATGCTGGGCGCGGCGCGGGTGATTGCGATCGACCGGTTTCCGGAGCGGCTGGAGATGGCGCGGGCGATCGGCGCGATCACGGTGGACTACAGCGAAGAGGACGTGAGCGTGCTGACGGCGCTGAAGGATCTGACCGGCGGCATTGGGCCGGATGCCTGCATCGATGCGGTGGGACTGGAGGCGCACTCGTCCGATCTGCAGGGCATCTACGACAAGGTGAAGACGGCGCTGATGCTGGAGACAGGACCGGCCGGGCGTGCTGCGGCAGGCGATCCAGGCGGTGCGCAAGGGAGGGACGCTGTCGATTCCCGGCGTGTATGGCGGCCTGCTGGACAAGGTGCCGTTCGGCGCGGCGTTTGGCAAGGGCATCACCATGAAGATGGGCCAGACGAACATGCACAAGTACATGAAGCCGCTGCTGGAGCGGATCGAGAAGGGACAGATTGATCCGAGCTACATCATTTCGCACCGCATCACGCTGGATGAGGCGCCGGAGATGTACAAGGTGTGGCGCGACAAGAAGGAGCAGGTCACGAAGATCGTGATCGATCCGTGGGCGGAGACCAAGGTGGCATAGGCGTAAGCCCTCCTTTGAAAATCGGAAAACTTCCTCTCCCCCGGAGGCCTAAAGAATTGCATCGCCCGCGTTGAGCAGTCATACCGCGATCATGACGTAATTCCAGCGCGGGCGAGAATCGCGGATGCCGCCGGTGACCAGGCTTCGAAGATGGAATCTGTCTCGCTGTTGTCGCGAAAGAAAAGTGTCCACCCGCTCGCGTTGAACATCTTCTCAAGACGCGGACTATTGGCTTTCCGCCCGTGCAGCTCCCCAACGACGCAAACAGCCCTCGGCTCCCCGGGGAGATAGCTTTCAAGGACCTCCAGTTCCATCCCTTCGATATCGAGTTTGATCAGGATTCGCTCAGCGTTTCTGCCCTGAAGCACATCTGCCAGCGTAATCACATCGACGTCCATCCGGTCGGTATAGGGCTTCGCAGGATCAAAGCTGCTACCAATGGCTTCGCGGATGTAAAAGGGGATGGTCCGTCGGCTACCCCCGAGACAGACAGGAAGAACCTCCGCGTTGAGACCATTGAGTCGGAGATGCTTTTCGATCTGCGCCCGGCTGCGCGGTACAGGCTCGCAGATCACGATTTTTGCCGAAGGGCAAACCGCAGCCGCATGCAGCGAAAACAATCCAATATTCCCTCCCCCATCTATGATCAAATCCGGCGCGAAGGCGGGGTGAATAGGATAGACGCAGTCAACGGCCAGTTCCTTAATGGTGAAGAGATCGCTCACCATATCGCTCATGCGAATGAAAACGGTGTAATGGCGCCCATGGTTCGTGTAGCGAATGGCTACTTCGCCATTGTGTGTCATAGGAGTAAGGAGCGCTGCACCGAGCTTTCGAAAGCGGGGACGACTCACGGAAGCTTGCATGGTCAGCAACTTGAGGGTGCTGAGAGAGAGTCCAACTCCTAGTAAACGTCTGGCGTTAGAAAAGGCCATAATAATGGGCTCCTGCTTGTTTTAAGGAATATCATAGCGCCGCACGTGGCGCGCATACGGCCAGGTTCGCCGCGCGGCAACCGTCGCGGTCGCCGCGCAATGGAAACTCGAGCCGCTGAAGGATTCGCTTGGCAAGCCTGTGCGTTGGTCACACACTCAAACTACTAGTCCCGAGGCTTCGCTTCACGCGCTGTGCCCTCGCGGCAGGCGAGGGTGAAAACTCGCGGAGAAGATCTTCGGCGGCCGCGATAACATCGTCGACCGTAACTTCCTCAATAACGTAATTAGCGGGCGGCGGCGGTGAGAACAACGGCCCCCTCAAAATGCGGGCCCAGGGTTTTCCTACCGGCATCCACTCGACCGAGTCTTGCCAGCCTGGGGCGATGACAACCAAAGGCAACGCTTGTGAGCGCGCGACATGCACCCCACCGGTGTCCAGCGAGATGGCCAGATCGGACATAGCGCATACAGCCGCCAGTTGCGAAATGGAGGTCTTACCGGCGAGCGACTGCGCGTGGTGCCCGAGGAGATCCGTCAACTGGGTGAGTGACGCCGCGTCCGCCGCAGTCCCCGGAAACAGGATGCGGCAGTCATGGGCTGCAATGAGATGTCGCGCAACAGCCAGAAAGCGATCCTCCGGCCACGCCTTTGGCTGTCCTCCGCTGGTTCGCGTAATGAGAACGGCGATCGGCCGCGAGGTATCACCGCCGAGCAGATTCAGCGCATGATCCATGTCCGAAGAACTGAAATAGACGCGAGGCTCGAGCCCGTCAGGTACGGAATGCCCGAGCAGTTCAGGAATACGTAAGTTGTTGGCAATCTGGCTCAAGTCGCGATCGAAGCTGATGGGCAGGTGAAGCAAAGGGGGCGCGACCGTGAAGCCGGCCCGTACCCCGTTTCCGGCCAGCATCGCCGCCAGCGCGACCCGGGAACGGCAATTCCATGCGGTAAACAGCGCGCACCATGGCTCTCCGCGAAACGACTGAACTACTTCTCGAATGCGGCGAACCGCAAGCCCCAAATGGCGGTTGGGATCGGGCGTGTTCGACACCATCTCCAGGCCCGGATGGTTCTGGAACACCTGCTGTGCCAACCCACCCGCCACCGCCACGATGCGCACATCCGGGGCAGCAGCACGCAGTGCGTCGACCAGGGGCGTCTCGTGAACCGCGGAACCCAGCCAAGGGTCGAAAAGCGGCAGGATGAAATTCCGGATCTTCTTCAGCTCTGCCGGGTCCAGCGACGGGCGACCACCGTCCAAGCCGCGCGCCATCCGTTCCACCAGGGCAATGCTGTGAAATGCTACATCCTTCGACTGCGACCGCAAACAACCCCTCCCTGCCAAGTGATCAATTCCGTTTACAGTTTATACCTTGAAGGATCGTCCCCATCGAGTTCCCAGCCGCTGCGACAGTCCTGCAGGGGGATCGGAGAACTCGCGAGTCCGGATGACACCAGTGAGCGGTTGAACTCGGTTTCGTGCGACTCGATTTTCTTTCGCAAAGCCTATGTGAAGATCCGCGATGCGCTAGGCAGCGCGGGTGGCGGATCGGCTGCGATGCGGGGTGTGAGGGAGAATGAAACGCTGGCGGTGGGAGTGCCAGAAGGCCGACACATCGCGGACAGTCTGCTCGAGGGTGCGGCGCGGGCTCCATCCGGTTTCGGTGGAGAAGGCCGAGTTGTCGGAGATATAGATGGCCTGGTCGCCAGGCCTTTCAGGCTTGTAATGACATTCGACTTTACGGTGGCAAACGTGTTCGATGAGGGTGAGCATGTCGCGCACAGAGATGGACCGCGTGGGTCCCCCGCCGATGTTGAAGGCCTTGCCTGCCGTAACGCCGATGTAGGCGCGCGCCGATTGCATGGCGTTGACGAGGTCGGCGACGTGGAGGACGTCGCGCACCTGCAAACCGTCTCCAAAGATGGTGACGGGACGGCCGGCCAATGCAGAGTAAACGAAGTGGGCAACCCAACCTTGGCCCTCGTTGCCGAACTGCCCGGGGCCGGCGATGGAGCCCATGCGCAGGGCGACAGCGGGCAGACCGTGGAGGCGGGCGTATTCAAGGACGTACTGGTCGGCGACCGACTTGGTGCAATTGACGGGGCAGTGGTAGTCAACCGGAGCCGATTCGGAGATGCCGCGAAAGGACGGGTCAGCGGCGCGGCTTTCCAGGCCGTCGTGCATCAGCGGAATCGAGTTCAGCGACCCGTAGACCTTGCCCGTCGACGCAAAAAGGAATGCGGGCTTATTAGCGGAGAGGCGCGCGGCTTCGAGGACATTGACGGTGCCGGTCACGTTGATGTCGAAGTCGATTTTGGGGTCGGGGTCAATCCCGGGAGGCGGAGACGGAGCCGCCAGGTGGTAGATGGCATTCGCATTTCGGGCCGCTTCCATGACCCGAGCCGGGTTGCGTACATCGCCGCGCATGAAACGGAGACGGCCGGTGGCGTCCAGCGTCTTGAGCCAGGCGAGATTGAGTTCGACGCCGGGCCGGGAGAGGTTATCGAAGATCAGGACGCGCTCTTCGGTACGGGCGAGGAGATAGGCCGCAAGATTGGTGCCGATGAAGCCGGCGCCGCCCGTGATCAGGGTGTGATGCGCGTGGTGCATTCCATTCCGCCGCATTGGATATCTCCTCAGCTCCATTCGCAGGAATCAGGCTCTTTGACCAAGTCTACCGCCAGGCGCGTCCGAGAGCGGCCAGCATCGAAGTCGCGAAGGACAGCCCCCTGCGCGCATCGGGATGGTTGACGCGCTTGAAGAGCTGCCATAACGAGGGAGGATGGCTCTCGCGGCGTTCGTTTTGCGCGACGGTATAGGCTTCGCGTGCGAAGTTGGAGATGGGCTCCGGATCGAAGCTTCCCAGCATCTTGGCCACGGCAATAACGTGGCGCAGAGCGTTGATGGCAACGGGGTCGGAGCCATACTCGGCGAGAAGGGTGACGATGGTCCCCTTGGCGCGCAGGGCTCCGTGCAGGGCGTCAAGAACTCCCTGCCTGTGTGCTTCTTCAAGGAGGTCGTAGGCGACGAGGAGGGCCTCGGCGTGTTCGTTGGGTGCGGCTTCGAGGCGGCGCTGCAACTCGACGCGCGGGTCAGCCTTTTTGGGCGAGAATGCAACCGGGAGTGCCATGCGCTTTCTCCGTTTCTTAGAAACCGAGCCGAACGTTCCCGCAGGGGCTATAGAGCCCTCTGCTTTGTATTGCTTCATCGGCATGACTGAATTCATGCCCTGTCACAAGACCTTCTCATGCATTGCTACGTTCAAATTGAGTTTCGTCAAACCTTCTTGGTTTCGATCTGGACGAGGTGGTCTCCGCGATTGGTTCCGGGGAGTTTGTAGTCGGCGCGCTTCCATTTGCGCTCCACCTCCACGCCGGTCTGGGGCGTGGGATGGCCGTGGCGGAAGTTCTGTGGAGGCAGGGGATTCGGGCCGGTCTGGGTGAGAACCGTCAAGTTGACGGAGACTTCCTTGTAGGCCGGTGTGTGCGTGGCCCGGTCGACGCTCGAACCGGTGAGGCGGTTGACGGGCTCGGTGACCGAATTCAACGGCATGTACAGTTGGTCGCCTTCGACGCGGTCGGTGACGACGACGGGGACGGTGGCTTGACCATAGAGGCTGCGCAGGCGCACCACGCTGCCACTCTTGAGACCCTGGCGTTGCGCGAACGCGGGGGAGACTTCGACGAAATTGGTGGGAGTGATCTCGCGAATGCCGGGGCTGCGATAGGTCATGGAGCCTTGTTCAAAGTGTTCGAGGAGGCGGCCGTTATTCAAGTGATGGTTGAACTCCTCTGATCGGATCTCGCAAGGCTCGATCCATTCGATGGGATGGAACTTCGCCTTGCCGTCGGGGAACGGGAATTTCTCGACGAAGAGGAGAGGCGAGTCCTTTCCGTCTTTGTCGACCGGCCATTGCAGGCTCTTGTAGCCCTCGAGGCGATCGTAGCTGACGCCGGCGAACATGGGCGTGAGCGACGCGACTTCGTCCATGATCTCGGAGGGATGGCCGTAATGCCAACCAGCCCCGAGCCGGTTGGCAATGTCCTGAATGATTTCCCAGTCGGGCTTGGAGTAGCCGAGCGGTGAAAGGGCACGATAGAGGCGCTGGATGCGGCGCTCCGTATTGGTGAAGGTGCCATCTTTTTCAAGCGATGGGGAGGCGGGCAAAACCACGTTGGCGTAGCGGCAGGTCTCGGAGAAGTTGACGTCCTGCATGACGAGGAAGTCGAGCATGGAGAGCGCCGCACCCACGTCGCCGGCATTGGCGTCGGAGGTGATGGTGTCTTCGCCCTTGATGTACATCGATTTGAGTTTGCCATCGTGGATGGCGCGGATCATCTCGTGGTTGTCGAGGCCGTTTTTTGGGGGGAGTTTGACGCCCCAGCCGGCTTCGAATCTTGGCGCGGATGGCGTCGTCTTCGACTTTCTGATAGCCGGGATAAGAGTTGGGCATGGAGCCGAAGTCGCTCGCGCCCTGCACGTTGTTGTGGCCGCGCAGCGGATAGGCCCCGGCGCCGGGACGCATGTAATTGCCGGTGAGCAGAAGCAGGTTGGAGATGGAGGTGGAGGTGTCGGAACCGCCGCAGTGCTGGGTGACGCCCATGGCCCAGAGGATGCAGACGCCGTCGGCGTTCACGATTTCGGTCGCGATCTGCTTGAGGATCGCTGCGGAGATGCCGGTGACGCGTTCGGCGTACTCGAGGGTGTAGGGCTGGAGAGACTGCTTGTATTCCGCAAACTGGTTGACCCACTGGTCGATGAAGTCCTGCTTGTGCCATCCCTGGTCGAGGATGTACTTAGCGACCGCATTGAGCCAGACCGCATCGGTGGAGGGGTTGGGGCGGATGAAGAGGTCGGCGCGCGCGGCCATCTCGTGCTTGCGGAGGTCGGCGACGATGAGGCGCTGGCCGCGATGCTTGTGGGAGCGCTTGACGCGGGTGGCGAGGACGGGGTGGCTCTCCGCGGTATTGGAGCCGATGATGAGGACCAGGCCGGCCTTTTCGATGTCGGCGATGGAGCCGGTGTCGCCGCCATAGCCGACGGTGCGGCTGAGGCCCATGGTAGCGGGCGTCTGGCAGTAGCGCGAGCAGTTGTCGACGTTGTTGGTGCCGATGACGGCGCGCGCCAGCTTCTGCATCAGGTAGCTCTCTTCGTTGGTGCACTTGGAAGAAGCGATGAAGGCCAGCGCGTCGGGGCCGTGGCGCTTCTTGATCTTGGTGAACGTCTCGGCGATGAGGGTGAGGGCTTCGTCCCACGTCGCTTCGCGAAAGGTGTCGGGGCCGTGGGGAGTGGGGACGCGAATGAGCGGGGTGGTCAGGCGATCTTGCGCATTGACATAGTCCCAGGCGAACTTGCCCTTGACGCAGGTGGAGATGCCGTTGGCGGGCCCGTCGGCAGGCTCGATTTTGAGGATGTGCCGGTCGCGGGTCCAGATGTCGAAGGAGCAGCCGACGCCGCAATAGGTGCAGACGGTCTTGGTGCGCTTGACGCGGGCCTCGCGCATGGCGGATTCGGCATTGGAGATGGCCAGGATGGGGCCGAAGCCGGTCTCGGGTTCGATGGCTTTGACCGACTCGATCATGTGGTCGAGGGCTTTGCGGGGCAGGTCGGTGAGATAGCCGGCGTGGCCGAGCATGGTCTTTTCCATGAGCGCATTGCAGGGGCAGACGGTGACGCAGTGGCCGCAGGAGACGCAGGAGGAGCCGGCGATCTGTTCGCCGCCATCCCAGAGCACGCGCGGATGTTCCGATTCCCAGTTGATGGTGAGGGTTTCGTTGACCTGCACGTTCTGGCAGGCCTCGACGCAGCGGCCGCAGAGGATGCACTGGTCGGGGTCGTAGCGGTAGAAGGGGTTGGAGTGGTCCTGCTCGTAGGGCTTGGTGCGGAAGGGCCGCTCCTGGTGCTTCACGTGGAGATGGTCGGTGGTGTTGTGGACGGTGCAGTTGCCGTTGTTGTTGTCGCAGACGGTGCAGTAGAGGTCGTGATTCTGGAGGATGCGGTCGAAGGCCTCGCGCTGGGCGCGATCGACGAGAGCACTCTCGGTCACGACTGTCATGCCGGGAGCGGCCTGGGTAGCGCAGGCGCGCACCAGGTTTCCCTCGACCTCGACCATGCAGGTGTCGCAGGACTGGATGGGGCCCATTTTGGGGTGATAGCAGACCTGGGGCAGGTGGCGTTCGGGAAACGCACGGTTCACCGCTTCAACCAGGAGTTCTCCGCTGACGACGGGCACCTGCATGCCGTCGACGATGATGGCGAAGTCGGGGCGCGTCGCCAGGGGTGTATTCAGAAGACGCTTTTCCAATGACATGACACGACCTTGGATGAGAATCGAGGAAGAAACGTTATCCGTTCCGGGAAGAACCAAGGGCCGACCGGAGCAAGGTCTCGGGTTCGCCTCGTAACCTGTGCGTTCGGGGTTTGTCACCCTTTTGCCCGGAAAAAGGCGAAAGATGGGGTACGCAGGACGGTAACGAAACAAGCGGGCAAGCAGGACGCAAGGGAAGCGGCCGGTGTGCCCGTCGCCTATTGTGCTCCGGCAAGGGCACGGCAGTAAAGATAGAATGCTAGCCAGGAGTTTTCCGCATTTTATGAGAACGACCAGCCAAGCAGTCAGTCGAATTCCCGGCGGCAAAATTTTGACAACCAACAAGCACCTGATTCGCTGGGTGGAGAAGATGGCCGATTTGTGCCGTCCGGCTGCGATTCACTGGGTGGACGGTTCTCAGGCCGAGTACGACTTTCTCTGCGACCGGCTGGTAACGGCGGGAACTTTCACCCGGCTCAGTCCGGAACTGTGGCCGGGATGCTTCTATGCGCGCTCGGTGCCGAGCGATGTTGCACGCGTGGAAGACCGGACGTTCATCTGTTCGCTGTCGAAGGACGCGGCCGGCCCGACCAACAACTGGGAAGATCCGTATGCGATGCGTCGCAAGCTGAAGCAGCTGTTTCGCGGCTGCATGAAGGGGCGCACGATGTACGTGCTGCCGTTCAGCATGGGGCCGGTGGGTTCGCCGATGTCGGGCATCGGGGTGCAGCTAACGGACTCACCGTATGTGGTGGTGAGCATGCGCATCATGGCGCGCATCGGGCTGCCGGTATTCGCCGAGATCGACAAGGACGAAAAGCGCGTGGTGCCGTGCATGCATTCGGTGGGCATGCCGCTCAAGGACGGCGAGCAGGATGTGGCGTGGCCATGCAACGAGACGAAGTACATCGTCCATTTTCCGGAGACGCGCGAGATCTGGTCGTACGGATCGGGCTACGGCGGCAATGCTCTGCTGAGCAAGAAGTGCTTTGCGCTGCGGATCGCGTCGAACATTGCGCGCGACGAAGGCTGGATGGCGGAGCACATGCTGATCCTGGGCGTGGAAAGTCCCGCAGGCGAGAAGACGTACGTGGCGGCGGCATTTCCATCGGCTTGCGGGAAGACCAATTTCGCCATGATGATTCCCCCCAGGGCGATGCAGGGGTGGAAGGTTTCGACTGTCGGCGATGACATCGCATGGATACGGCCGGATGCGAACGGGATTCTGCGCGGCATTAACCCGGAGGCGGGATTTTTTGGAGTGGCTCCGGGGACCAGTGCGAAGACCAATCCGACGGCGATGGCGATGCTGCGCAGCAACACCATCTTCACCAACGTGGCGTTGACGCCGGAGGGCGGGGTCTGGTGGGAGGGGATGACGGACGAGCCGCCGGCGGAATGCCTGGACTGGCGCGGCGAGCGCTGGACGCCGGCCATGGGCAAGGAGACGGGGCGAACCGCATCGCATCCCAATGGACGCTTTACGGCTCCCGCGGCGCAGTGCGCCACCATGGATCCGGAGTGGGAATCGCCGGACGGCGTGCCGATCAGCGCGATCATCTTCGGCGGGCGGAGATCGACGACGCTGCCGCTGGTGTACCAGGCGTTCAACTGGAGCAGCGGGGTGTACATCGGGGCGACGATGGGTTCGGAGACGACGGCGGCGCAGACCGGCGCGGTGGGCAAGGTGCGCCGCGATCCGATGGCGATGCTTCCCTTCTGCGGGTATCACATGGGCGACTACATTCGCCACTGGCTCAAGATGCAGCGCGGACTGGCGACGACACCGCGGCTGTTTCACGTGAACTGGTTCCGCAAGAATGCGGAAGGCAAGTTCCTGTGGCCGGGATTCAGCGAAAACATGCGGGTGCTGAAGTGGGTTGTGGACCGCGTGCAGGGAAGGAACCGGGGACGCGAGACCCCGATCGGGTGGGTGCCTCGCTACGATGACATCGACTGGACGGGGCTGGAGTTTTCGCGCGATGCGTTTGACCAGTTGATGGAGGTGGACCGGGCGGCATGGCGGCAGGAAGTGATTGCTCATGAGGGGCTGTTCATCGATCTGCACGATCATCTGCCGCCGGAGATGATCTACGAACGGGAGCTGCTGATCTGCCGGCTGTAACTTGGTGAAGAACTTCGTGTTCCCGTAATCAGCACCATTCAGGCCCGTGGCTTCTCACATCCGCGCCAGAGGCAAAGACGTCGCAGATATGGGGCATCCGGGGGAATCCCCTTCCCGGGCGGCGCAGGAAGTTGGCGCGGCGTAATGGAATTTCGGTTACACTGAGGTGTTCCGCATTCACCTCAGAGGATGCCTGGCCTGTACACGTTACGGGAAAGAGCATCCCGAAGATGGGTCGCTACGGCCTGGACCTGAGCAGTGCGGCGCGCTCGTATCTTTCCGGCGGCAACATTCGCCCGTCGTCGAATCTGTTCGAACACGAAGGAAAACCATGCAAGCATCGGATCGACGTCTTCGTGTCCCTCGCAGACAGGGACTTTACCATCCGCAACATGAACATGACGCCTGCGGCATGGGCCTGGTGGCCAGCATTCGCGGGGAGAAAAGCCACGACATCATTCGCAAGGGCTTGAAGGTTTTGATGAACCTGACCCATCGCGGCGCGTGCGGCTGCGATCCGGAAACCGGCGACGGGGCAGGCATCCTGATTCAGATTCCGCATGTGTTCTTTGCCCGCGAGTGCGGCGAATTGGGCATGCAGTTGCCGAAGCCGGGCGAGTATGGCGTGGCGATGGTGTTTCTGCCTGTTGACAAACAGAACCGCCTGCAGTGCGAAGGCGTCATCGAGCGCATCACGCAGGAAGAGGGCGCGACGGTGATCGGGTGGCGCGATACGCCGGTCGACGGCGACGCTATCGGTCGCGAGGCGCGCGCATCGCAGCCTTACATCGAGCAGCTTTTTGTAGGACGGCCGGCAGGACTGGACGAGGAGTCGTTTGAACGGCTGCTCTACCGGATCCGGCGGCGTACGGAAAACGAGATTGTGGCGTCGGAGATCGAGGGCAAGGACGACTTCTATGTTCCTTCAATCTCGTGCCGGACGATTGTCTACAAGGGGCTGATGCTGGCTCCGCAGATCGAGAAGTTTTATTTTGAGCTGGCCAACCCGCTGGTAACAAGTGCGCTGGCGCTGGTGCATCAACGGTTCTCGACCAACACGTTTCCCAGCTGGAAGCTCGCCCATCCTTATCGCTATGTTGCGCACAACGGGGAGATCAACACCATTCGCGGCAACATCAGCTGGATGAACGCGCGGCAGTCGGTGCTGGAAAGCCCGGTGCACGGCGATCAGATCGAAAAGCTGTATCCAGTGATCATGCCGGGGGGAAGCGATTCGGCTTCGCTGGATAACGCGGTGGAGTTTTTGTATCAGTCGGGCCGCTCACTGCCGCACGTGATGGCCATGCTGATTCCGGAAGCGTGGTCCGGTAATCCGGATATGGATGAGGACAAGCGCGCGTTCTACGAGTATCACGCATCGCTGATGGAGCCCTGGGATGGGCCGGCGGCCATCGCGTTCACTGACGGTCGCGTGATTGGCGCAACGCTCGATCGCAACGGACTGCGGCCGGGGCGCTACATCGTGACCAAGGACGATGTGGTGGTGCTGGCTTCTGAGGCCGGAGTGCTCGAAGTGCCGGCGCAGGATGTGCGCAAGAAGGGGCGGCTGCAGCCGGGGCGCATGTTCCTGGTGGACACCGCGCAGCGGCGCATCATCTCCGACAGCGAGATCAAGAAAGAGCTGGCGGCGCGGAAGCCGTATGGCGAGTGGCTGCAACAGCAGCAGGTGACGCTGGAGCAGTTGCCGGAGCCGTCGCGCGTGATCGCTTCCAATCCCGAGACGCTGCTGCGGCGGCAGCGCGCCTATGGATACAGCGAAGAAGATCTGCGCCTGCTGTTGTCGCCTATGGGGGCGACGGGCGCCGAGCCGGTTGGATCGATGGGAACCGATACGCCGCTGGCGTGCCTGTCTGACCGGCCGCAGCCACTGTTTAACTATTTCAAGCAGTTGTTCGCGCAGGTGACCAATCCGCCCATCGATCCGATTCGCGAAGAGCTGGTGATGTCGCTGATCAGCTATATCGGCACGGAGCGCAACATCCTTGATGAGGCTCCCGAAAACTGCCACACGATGAAGCTGCCGCATCCGATTCTCACCAATCGCGATCTGGAAAAACTGCGGCGGGTTTCGTCAGGCGATCTGCTGGCCACGACTCTGCCGGCATTGTTCCGCGCCGCGGATGGCGAGGCCGGTCTGCGGCAAAGTCTTGAAGAGCTGAGTGCGCGGGCGGCACACGCGGTGGCGTCGGGGTATACGCTGCTGATCTTGTCGGATCGCGGCGTCGATCCGACCTACGCGCCGATACCCAGCCTGCTGGCGATGGCGGCGGTGCACAACCGGCTGGTGCGCGAGAAGACACGCACCCAGGTGGCGCTGATTATCGAGAGCGGCGAGCCGCGCGAGGTGATGCACTTTGCGCTGCTCATTGGTTACGGAGCCAGCGCGGTCAATCCGTATCTCGCCATCGAGACGCTGCACGACCTGAAGCGGCGCGGTCTGCTGCCGCACAATGTGACGGGGGCTCACGCGGAGAAGAACTTCATCAAGGCCATCAACAAGGGCCTGCTGAAGACGTTCTCGAAGATGGGCATCAGCACGCTGCAGAGTTATCGCGGCGCGCAGGTGTTTGAAGCGGTCGGTCTGAACCAGCCGCTGGTGGACGCGTATTTTTCAGGTACCGCATCGCGCATCGAGGGCGTGGGGCTCGATGTGCTGGCACGCGAGGCGCAGATGAAGCACACGTATGCGTTCCGGCCACTCACGGATTCGGAGACGGAGCTGGTGGTAGGCGGACATTACCAGTACCGCGAGGGCGGCGAGTATCACCTGCTTAATCCCCAGACCATCAGCAAGCTGCAGCACGCGGTGCGGCAGAACAGCGCCAAGACGTTTCAGGAATACACGGACCTGCTGGACGATCAGAGCCGGCACCTGTGCACGCTGCGCGGGCTGCTGAAGCTGAAGTATGCCGAGACGCCGATTCCGATTGAGGAAGTCGAGCCGGCGAAGGAGATCGTGAAGCGCTTCACCACCGGCGCCATGAGCTTCGGGTCGATCAGTAAAGAAGCGCACGAAACTCTGGCGATCGCGATGAACCGGCTGGGCGGCATGTCGAACACCGGCGAAGGCGGCGAAGACGAAGCGCGATTTATTCGCGACGACAATGGAGACTCGCGGCGCAGCGCGGTGAAGCAGGTGGCCAGCGGGCGCTTTGGCGTGACCACGAACTACCTTGTCAATGCCGACGAATTGCAGATCAAGATGGCGCAGGGAGCCAAGCCCGGCGAGGGCGGCCAGTTGCCGGGGCACAAGGTCGATGAAGTCATCGCCAAGACGCGCCATTCGATTCCCGGCGTGGGATTGATTTCACCGCCGCCGCACCATGACATCTATTCGATTGAAGACCTGGCGCAACTGATCTACGACCTCAAGAATGTGAATCCCAAGGCGCGCATCGCGGTGAAGCTGGTGGCGGAAGCGGGTGTGGGCACAGTGGCCGCCGGAGTATCCAAGGCGCACGCCGATGTGGTGCTGATCTCGGGCGATAACGGCGGCACGGGAGCTTCGCCGTTGAGTTCGATCAAGCACGCGGGACTGCCCTGGGAGCTGGGCCTGGCGGAGACGCAGCAGGTGCTGCTGCTGAACGATCTGCGCAGCCGCATCCGCGTGCAGACCGACGGCAAGCTGCAGACCGGCCGCGACGTGGTGATTGCGGCACTGCTGGGGGCGGAGGAGTTCGGCTTTGCGACCACCCCGCTGATTGCGATGGGCTGCATCATGATGCGCAAGTGCCACCTGAATACGTGTTCGGTTGGGATTGCCACGCAGGACCCGGTGCTGCGGGCGCGATTTAAAGGCCAGCCCGAGCATGTGATCAATTTCTTCTTCTTCCTGGCCGAGCAGATGCGTGAGCACATGGCAAAGCTGGGCTTCCGGACTGTCGATGAGATGGTGGGCAGGGTAGACAAGCTCGATGCGTCGCTGGCCGACGCGCACTGGAAGGCCAGGGGAATCGACCTATCCTCGATCCTCTACGCGCCGACGCTGCCTTCGCGTGTGGCGCGGCGTTGCATCAAGGCGCAGGACCACGGGCTGGAGTCGGCCCTGGATCATTTGCTGATTGAGAAGGCGCGGGAGGCGCTCGACTCGAAGCTGCCGGTGGCGGGAAGGTTCACGATTCGCAATGTGCATCGCACGGTGGGGGCGATGCTGGGCGGCGAGATTGCGCGGCGGTATGGGTCGGCGGGTCTGCCGGATGAAACCATTCACTTCGTATTCACCGGATCGGCGGGACAGAGTTTCGGCGCGTTTGTGCCCAATGGCGTGACGCTGGAACTGGAAGGCGACTCGAACGATTACGTCGGCAAGGGGCTGTCGGGTGGACGGATCATTGCGTATCCGCCGAAGACGTCGAGCTTTCTGCCGGAAG
Source organism: uncultured Acidobacteriaceae bacterium (assembly GCA_963737665.1). GTDB lineage: Bacteria > Acidobacteriota > Terriglobia > Terriglobales > Acidobacteriaceae > Telmatobacter. The sequence continues at coordinate 429,628 of CAVTTW010000002.1, read as the reverse complement.
AGAGCATCCTGGTAGGCAACGTGGTGCTGTATGGCGCGACCAGCGGCGAGGCGTTCTTCAACGGCATCGCCGGCGAGCGATTCGCGGTGCGCAACTCGGGGGCGACGGCAGTCGTAGAGGGTGTCGGCGATCATGGCTGCGAGTACATGACCAACGGCACCGTCGTGGTGATCGGATCGACGGGACGCAACTTTGCCGCGGGCATGAGCGGCGGCTGCGCGTATGTGTACGACGATGCGGGGGACTTTGCGGCGCGGCGCTGCAACCAGTCGAGCGTCGACCTGGACCCCCTGGAGAGCGACGAGGATGTGGCCCTGGTGCGCGGGCTGCTGGAGCGCCATCGCGATTACACCGGCAGCCCGCGAGCGGCGTGGATTCTTGAGAACTGGGCGGAGGCACAGGGCCGGTTCATCAAAGTTTTCCCGCATGAATACAAGCGGGTGCTGGGCGTGGCTCGCACGGAAAAATCCGATGTCGCTGCAACGACTGCGTCGCCGCTGGTTGGCGCAACCGAGGTGAAAAATGGGTAAGGTCACGGGGTTTCTCGAGATTGAACGCGAACAGCCGACACGCCGCAAGGTGGAGGAGCGGGTGCAAGACTGGTTTGAGATCTACGATCCGTTTCCGCAGGAGAAGCAGCGCGACCAGAGCGCGCGCTGCATGGATTGCGGTGTGCCCTTTTGCCACACGGGATGCCCTGTAAACAACCTTATCCCTGACTGGAACGATCTGGCATATAACAACCGTTGGGAACGCGCCATCCGGCGTCTGCATGCGACCAATAATTTTCCCGAGTTCACGGGGCGCATCTGCCCCGCGCCCTGCGAGGCCGCGTGTGTGCTGGGTATCGACCAGCCGCCGGTGTCGATCAAGGTGATCGAGCGCAGCATTGTGGAACGGGCCTGGGAAGAGGGCTGGATTCATCCCGAGCCTCCCGAGCACAACACCGGCAAACGTGTGGCCGTGGTGGGCAGCGGACCGGCAGGGCTGGCTGCGGCGCAGCAGTTGCGGCGCGCCGGCCACCTGGTCACCGTATACGAGAAAAACGATCGCATCGGGGGCCTGCTGCGTTACGGGATTCCCAACTTCAAGCTGGAGAAGCACGTGATCGATCGGCGCATCCAGCAGATGCGGGCCGAGGGCGTGACCTTCCTGACCAATGCGCACGTGGGCGTAAACGTGCCGGTTGATACGTTGATGGAGCACTACGACGCGATCCTGCTGGCGGGCGGGGCGGAACATCCGCGGGACCTGAAGATTCCGGGCCGGGAGTTGAAGGGCATCCATTTTGCGATGGAGTTTTTGCCGCAGCAGAATCGCCGCTGCGAGGGAGATACGGTCGACCCCAGCATCGCCATCAGCGCCGAAGGCAAGCGGGTGCTGATCATTGGCGGCGGGGATACAGGGGCCGATTGCCTGGGCACGAGTCACCGCCAAAAGGCGCGGAGCGTGCACCAGTTCGAGATCATGCCCAAGCCTCCGGAGACGCGCGCGGCTTCCACGCCGTGGCCGCTGTGGCCGCTGCAATTGCGCACGGAGAGTGCGCACGAGGAAGGCGGAACCCGCGACTGGAGCATCAACAGCATCAGGTTCACCGGCGATGAGCATGGGAACGTGAAGCAGTTGCACGCGATCCGCGTGGGACCGCCGCCGTTCGAGCCGATCGCGGGCTCGGAGTTTACGCTGGATGTCGACCTGGTGCTGCTGGCGATGGGATTTATGGGGCCGGTACGGTCAGGGATGATCGAGCAGATGGGACTGGCAGTGGACGCGCGCGGGAATGTGGCCACGACGGATTACAAGACGTCGGTCGACGGGATATTTGCGGCGGGCGATATGCGGCGGGGACAGTCGCTGGTGGTGTGGGCGATTGCCGAGGGACGCAAGGCGGCAGAGGCGATTGACGGCTATCTGGCGGCCAAGCCGGAGTCGGCGGCGCAGCGGCATATTGCGATGGTTTAACGGTTCGACTGGAGAGCGCTGAAGGAGATCGCGGCCGCCGGATATTCTGCTCCGGCGGCCGCGAATTTTTCTACCACCATTCCATGGATCGGCCGAAGGGAACCTTGGCGGTAGTTTCGGGCTTGGGCGTACGCAGCAGCATGAGCGGGCAGCTCACCAGACGGACGAGCTTCTCGGCGATGGAGCCGAAGACCTGGGGATACCAGCCGGAGAGGCCGTGGGTGGTGATGACGACGAGGTCGACGCCTTCGCGATCGATGGCATCGAGGATGCTGCCTGCCACATCGTCGCCTACTTCGATGCTGGTGGTAGCCTTTACGCCCCGGGCCTTGAGGCCGGCTTGCGACACTTCGAAGTGCTCGGCAGCGGCTTTCTTCGCGGCTTCCACGATGAGGCCTTCCGAGATGGTTTCGGGCAGAGCAACCACGGGAAACTCGGGGATGACATGCAGAAGATAGAGTTCGGCATGGAATTTCTCAGCAAGCTCGGTGGCGGCGTCCAGGGCTGCATGGGATGAAGGACTGAAATCGATAGGTACCAGGATTTTGGCAGGAATCACGCTTGCTGTTTCAGACATTGAAAATCTCCTCGCTCAAATTGGCCATTGGCCGGTCGGTCAGATTTTTGGCGTCTAATGATACCAAGCCGGTGCATGCCGTCTGACGTGACCGGCAGCACAGCTGGCGACTCTGGTGACAGGCGAGGAGTGGATGCGGGGGAAGAGTCGATCGCGACGGCGAGAGCGAGGGGAGTGGAGTGGTACCTTAAAACACGAATATGTCTACCGTTTCCCTTTCAGGAGAAGTCGGGCTGCCGATGCCCATCAGTGAACTCGCGCGGCGCGAGTGGGACGCGATCATCGTAGGCGCGGGGCATAATGGCCTGGCGTGCGCGGCATACCTCGCCCGCGGCGGACTGCGTGTGCTGGTCATTGAAGGCCGACAGCGGGTGGGCGGAGCCTGCACCATTGAAGAACCGTTCCCCGGGGTGCGCATGTCGCCGTGCGCCTACCTTGCCGGTCTGCTGCATCCAGTCGTGGTGGACGAGCTGGAGTTGCCGCGACGGGGATTTCAGTGGACTCCGGCAGTCAATGGGCTGTTTGTTCCCTTTCTTGACGGGTCGAGCATTCAGCTCTGGGATGACGATGAGCGCTGCGCGGCAGAGGTGAGGGCTCTTTCCCCGGGCGATGTGGCGGGGTGGCAGGAGATGTCGGACGTGATCCGGCGGCTCCGCGATGCATTGCGGCCGCGCAGGTGACGGCGACCTGTGGCTGCACGATGCGCCGACGCGCGAGCAGATCGAGGAGCGCCTGGGCAGGGATGAGGAAGCCCGCGGGCTGCTGTTTGACTGGTCGATGGCCGAATTTGTCGAGAAGTATCTCGAAGACGAGCGGCTGCAGGTAGCGTACCTGGGCCAGGGAGTGATCGGCACCAACGCCAGTCCGTTTCGACAAGGGCACGGCGTCGATCCGCTTTCATCATGCGTCCGGACGGCTGGGTGGGATACCGGGGATGTGGGGATACGTGCGCGGCGGCATGGGGATGGTTTCGTTCTATTTCTGCGACGCGGCGCGCGAGGCGGGGGCGACCGTGATCTCGGGAGTGCCGGTGGCGGAGATTGTTCCGGGCGAAGGGGTGCGGTTGGAGGGCGGAGAACGCATCGCGGCACGCGTGGTGATCTCGAATGCCGACCCGCGGCAGAGCCTGCGCTTGCTGGGAACAGCCGCCGATGCAACATGGCGCGCACGCGTCGAGCAGGTTCCCATCGAAGGCTGCACGGTGAAGCTCAACGTGCATCTGCGCGAGCTGCCCAACTTCACCGCCAGGCCGGGAACGCTGGAACCGCATCACTATGGACAGATCAATGCGCCACTGACAAAGGACGAGTGGAAGGCAGGCTATGCGGCAGCCAGGCGAGGCGAGTTGCCCGAGCATCTGTGGTGCGAGCTGTATTTCCAGAGTGTGCATGACGATTCGGTTGCTCCCGCGGGCACGCAGACGATGAGCGTATTTGCGCAATATGTGCCCTACACATTGGCGCAGGGAGACTGGGACAGCCGGCGCGAGGAAGTCCGGGCGTTGGCGATGAAGTCGCTCGGCAGGTTCTGTTCGAACATCGACGCAGCGGTGATCGATGCGCAGGTACTGGGGCCGCCCGATATCGAGAAGAAGGTGGGCTTGACGGGTGGACATATCTTCCAGGGGGAGTGCCTGCCGCCGTTCATGTGGGATCGTCGGCTGACGGCGCGCACGCCGATGGCGGGATTCTATCTGTGCGGAGCATGCACGCATCCGGGCGGCAGCGTGATCGGCGTCAACGGCCGCAATGCGGCTATGGCGGTGCTGCGGGACCTGGCCCTGAGCCATAGCGAGAATTAGCTTCTCCGGCTGGCGCGGCTCTGATATTCTCCGCCGTACATGCCCGCCGTTCCCGCCCTCAAACGCGGTATCCGGTTCCGCGACCTCGCGCTGTTTTATGTGATGAGCGGGCTGAGCATCCGCTGGACCGCTATGGCGGCGGCGGCCGGCCCCAGCATTCTGGTCGTCTGGGTGGCCGCGCTGCTGTGCTTCTTTGTTCCCCTGGCGGCAAGCGTGATGGAGCTCTCATCGCGTTATCCCGAAGAGGGCGGCATCTACATATGGACGCGCCAGGCTTTCGGGGATGCATCGGGATTTCTCGCCGCGTGGATGTACTGGATGAGCAACCTGCCGTACTTTCCGGGGGTGCTCTACTTTGGCGCCGCGTCGACGCTGTTCGCCTTTGGAGCGCGAGGACGAGCCCTGGCGGCAAGCCCTTCCTACTATGTCGCGTTTTCGGTGGCGTGGCTGGCCGTGATCATGCTGTTGAACCTGCGCGGCGTAAACGTGGGCAAGTGGCTGAATAACGTAACCGCCGTGGGCAGCCTGCTGCCGCTGATTGTGCTGCTGGCTCTCGCTGGAGCGTCGTATATGCGCTACGGCGCAGCCACGCACTTCACGGCAGCGGGGCTGGTGCCCCACTGGACGCTCAATAACGCGGTCTTCTGGTCAAGCGTGTTTTTTGCCTTTGGCGGAGTTGAGGCGGGGTCCGCCATGGGCGATGAAATTCAGAATCCGCGGCGGGTCATCCCGTGGGCGATCCTGGTGGGCGGCAGCGTGCTCACGATTGCGTACATCGGCGGCACGAGCGCGCTGCTGGTGGCGCTGCCCAGCGATGCGGTGCGAGGCCCTGATGGATTTGTGAACGGGGTTCACATGCTGGCTGCGCGCCTGGGCGTGGGATGGCTGATGGCGCCCGTCGCGCTGCTGGTGGGATTGAATGCGGTGGGCGGCGCGGCGGCTTATCTTTCTTCGACCTCACGGCTGCCCTTTGTGGCGGGCATTGATCACTACCTGCCGCCGGCCTTCGCATGGATTCATCGCCGTTACCGCACGCCGTGGGTGGCAATTCTTTCCTACGGGATCGCAGGTACCTTTGTCGCGTTGCTGGGCCAGGCTGGAACGACTGTACGCGGGGCGTACAACGTGCTGGTCAGCATGGCTGTTATCGCCTACTTTCTTCCTTATGTTTATCTTTTCGCAGCCATGATCCGGCTGCAGTGGAAGGCCGCGGGGCCCGAAGTGCGGCGCGTGCCGGGCGGCAAGCCGGTTGCGATTGCGCTGGCATCGCTGGGACTGGCCAGCACTACGATCACGATCGTTCTTTCCGCGATTCCCGGCCAGGACGAGCCGGACAAGGCACTGGCGATTGCCAAGGTCGTGGGCGGAAGCGCGGTGCTGGTCGCCGCAGGCATTGTCGTATTTCTGATCGGCAGGTACAAAGGACGCAAAGTGCTGCAAACGTCGGCGGGATAGTTGCCCTCGCGCATGTCGTGTAAGCCGTTCTTGGTTATCGCTTGAGGAAGTCGACGACCTTGGGTCCGATCTGGTCGGCGCACTGCACCGGGGCGAGATGGCCGCAGGCCGGAAAGACTTCGAATTGCGACTGGGGAACCAGGCGATGCATCTTCTCGCCCTGATCGACCGGGGTGATGTGGTCAGCGCCGCCCCATGCGATGAGCACCGGCATCCTGAGTTGGGGAAGAACGGTATCGGTGGCATCGTTGCCTGTGAGCATGGAAGCCAGTGCGCGATGGATGACCCAGGCGTGCTGGTGTGAAACGCGCAGGATGTCGCCCGCGATGAAACCGGGGACGCTGGGGGGATGGGGCATGAGAAGTGCGTCGAGTTGATCGAGTTCGAGAGCGGAGGTGGGGGTGAAAAGGCGTGTATCCCAGAGCGGAGCCTCGTGGAGGCCGGCGCTGTCAAACAACATCAGCCGCTTAATGCGGTCGGGGTGGCTGGCGGCAAGGCGTTGCACGATCCAGCCGCCCATCGACCATCCCCCAAGGTCGACCTGCTTCAATCCCATGGCATCCATGAAATGAACGACGGCTTCCGCCTCATCGGGGATGGAGTAGGAGAAGTCGGCAGGCCGTTCACTGCGCCCATAACCGGGCAGGTCGGGCATGTAGACATGGAAACCGGCGTGAGCGAGGAAGGGCGCAAGGTTGCGCCAGTCTTCGCAGCGCCCGCCCAGGCCGTGGACGAGGACGACGGGCGGTCCGGAATCCGGACCCTCGGTGTAGTAGTGGATGCGGATGCCGTCGATTGCCTGGTACTGGCTGTGGGCGCCCGCCAGAGACATCTGGAGATCGGTAAAGCCGTTGAAGAAGCTAAGCGGGCGTTCCCAGAAACCTACGGCAACGGCGATGACAACTACAACCAGCAGTATGGCTGCCCACAGCAGCTTTCGAAGCGGTCTCACAGTTTTTCCCCTGTTTGGATTTGCAGATCGCGGGCGCGCCGCCACCCGGCTTCAATGACGCGCACCGTGACGGGATCGAGTTGGAGGGCGCTGTGGCTGTTCCACTCCGCCCGCTCGACCCAGCGCACCCCGGCGGCATCCGATGCGGCAAGCAGTGTGCCCCCTAAGGCACGGCATAGGTAGTCGGCAATCACATAATGGTAGCGGACGCGGTCGCCGTCGCGATGGATGCGGTCAAGGAGTTCGATGAGTTCGATGGGCTCGACGAGGAGGCCGGTCTCTTCGCGTACCTCACGCACCACGGCGGCGGCCAGCGATTCGCCGACATCGATGAGGCCGCCGGGGATGGACCACTGGCCTTTGGACGGCTCGGTGCCGCGCTGCACCAACAGGACGCGGCCATCCTGGACCACGACAGCGCCGACCCCGACAAGCGGTGCGGACGGGAACTCTCTCTGCATGGATCTCCGCCTCGTTGGAGGCCAGGTTGAATGCTAACTGCTGGTTTGCCAAAGAAGGATTATCATCATTCCGTGATCAATTCAGCGCAACTCGTAAACGGATTGTGGATGGGAACCATTTTACTGATTCTCGGCTTGGTTCCCGGCATACTGGATCAACTTACGGAAGCACTATCGAGATTCTCCCCTTCCGGGCTTGCACGCTTTCCTGCCATATGTGAAACGCGAGGAGCCAGCCAACGGCCGATTTGGCTTGCCGGATTGGGCATGGCGATGATTGCATCCAGTGTTCTCGCATATCTCTCGAATTAGCTCGATCCAGTTTGTCACTCTCGCAAGGGTAGGCGGCTTCCCTGCACGCACAGGTCGACGCATCGTCTTTGAAGCTCGGGCGCACTTCAGTGTCCGCGTGCTCTGCATCTTTCCCACACGACTATCATCAATGATGAGAGGGGTAGAGGATGCCGGAATTCACATTGCGTATTGATGGGATGCATTGCGGCGCGTGCGTGAAGCGCGTGAGCCAGACGCTGGCGGGGACCGAAGGCGTCGAGGTGAAAGAGGTGCGCGTGGGCGCGGCGCGTTTCGCGTCGGAACAGGACGGGCAGGTGGTGGATCGTGCCGTGGCCGCGCTGGCCAAGGCTGGGTATCCCGCTCACCTCGAGGCTGCGGGCGCGGCCAGCCCGGCGCAAGCAGGACATTGATTGGCTGAACACACCACAGAATCGGTGACCCTGCCGGTGCTGGGCATGACCTGTGCGGCATGCCAGCATCACGTGGAGGCGGCTTTGCGCTCGACGACGGGCGTGGCTTCGGCGCGCGTCGACCTGATGGCGCACCGCGCCAGCGTGGTGTTTGATCCTTCTCTGGCGCGACCGGAAGCGCTGGTAGAGGCGATTCGCGGCGCGGGGTATGACGCCGTGCTTCCGCGCGCGGATGCAGGCGCAGGCGCGCAACAAGACGATGCGACCTCAGGCGTGGAGCGTGCGGCCGAGGCCAAGGCGGGAACCATGCTGGCTGCGGGCGCGCTGGCCATGCTGCTGGCCATGCCGCTCGGTGCGGAGATGGGAAGTGCGGATCACTGGATGATGCGCGCGATGCCCTGGCTGTATGCAATGCCAAAGGATGGCTTGCGCTGGTCGCTGCTGATCGTCACCGGTGCTCTGATGGTCTGGGCGGGGGGCAGCATCTTTCGCAGCGCGGTGCGCGGCCTGCGGCACGGAACCACCAACATGAATACGCTCGTGGCCCTCGGGACCAGTGTGGCATTTGGCTATTCCGCCTATTCAACCATCTGGCCGGCGCGGGACCATGCGACGTACTTCGATGCGGTGCTGCTGATTCTGGGGTTTTTGCTGCTGGGCAAGGCGCTGGAGGCGCGCGCCAAGCGTCGGGCGCTGTCGGCGCTTCATTCGCTCAGCCAGCTGCGGCCGGTGCAATGCGCGCCGCATCGTGGACGGGGTGGAAACGCTGGTGCCGCTCGAGGAAATACAGCCGGGCGACAGCGTGCTGATTCTGCCTGGCGAGCGCTTCCCTGTCGATGCGACGATCCTGGAGGGGAGCACCAGCGTCGACGAATCGATGCTGACAGGCGAATCGACGCCGCTGGCGCGGGAGGTCGGCGGACGCGTTCTGGCAGGCTCGCTCAATTACGACGGCGCGGTGGTGTGCAAAGCCGAGTCGCTGGGCGAAGCGACGGTGCTGGCGCAGATTACGCGCATGGTGGAACAGGCGCAGAGTTCGCGGGCGCCGATGGAGCGGCTGGCCGATCGCGCCAGTGCGATCTTTGTGCCGGTCGTGCTGGGGCTGGCGCTGCTTACGTTTGCGGCGTGGCTGGCGGCGGCGCGGTCGCTTCCGCTGGCCCTGGCTAATACGGTTGCGGTCCTGGTGATTGCCTGCCCTTGCGCGATGGGGCTGGCAGTGCCGGCAGCGCTGACGGTGGCGGTGGGGCGCGGGGCGCAGCTAGGCGTGCTGTTTAAGGGCGGCGAGGCGCTGGAGCGGCTGGCACATCTGGACGTGATTGTGCTGGACAAGACAGGAACGCTGACGGTCGGGCGGCCGGTGCTGGAGTCGGTACACGTGATCCCGTTTGAGAGTACGCCAAAAAGTGTGGCGGCCAAGCTGGAGGCTGGTCGGTCGACTGCGGCGCCGGCGACGACCGTGGGCGGACTTGCCGAGGATGATCTGCTGCGCATGGCGGCAGCCGTGGAAGAACGGTCGAATCATCCCCTGGCGCACGCCATTGTGGATGCGGCGCGGGGGCGCGGGCTGGCCTGGGCGGGGGCCGCGAATGTGCAGAACATGCCGGGGCGCGGATTGGCCGGCAACGTGGATGGCCATGCATGCATGCTGGGGAACGAGGCCTTGTTTGCGGAGTTTTTCATAGCTCTGCCGAAGGACATAACAGCCGCGGCGCCGGGCATGACGCGATTGTGGATGGCGGTGGATGGCGCGGCGGTGGGCTGGTTTGACGCGCGCGATGCGCTGCGGCCAGATGCGGCAGAGGCCGTGGCGACGCTGCGGCAGATCCGGTCGAGTCGTAGCAGTGGCGGCCTGCGCGTGGTGATGCTGACCGGCGACTCCGCCGCAGCGGCCGGCCCCATTGCAGCGCAGGCCGGAATTACCGAGGTGGAGGCCGGGCTCGATCCAGCAGGCAAGCTGGCGCGGATTCGCGCGCTGCAGCAGAACGGCCTGCGCGTGGCTATGGTGGGCGACGGCATCAACGACGCGGGCGCGCTGGCGCAGGCCGATGCCGGCATCGCCATGGGCACCGGCGCCGACCTGGCGCAGGAGGCCGGCGATGTGCTGCTGCTGCGGGCGCAGCCCGCAGCCATTCCCGCGGCGCTTGACCTGGCGCGTGCCACTCTGCGGGTGATGCGGCAGAACCTGGCCTGGGCCGCGGTTTATAACGTGCTCGGCATTCCGTTGGCGGCGGGACTGCTGTACCCCGCGTTTCACATTCTGCTCAGCCCGTGGGTAGCCGCGGCGGCCATGGCGTTCAGTTCGGTGAGCGTGCTGGGCAACAGCCTGCGCCTGCGCCGCTGGCGTCCCGTTTTCAACGTCCCGGCAAGGCCAAGGTAAGCCGGGCACGCTAGACTCGTAGCAGGACATCCAGAGTGCGCATCCTGACCCGCTACATTCTCGGCGAGATCCTCTCCCACGCACTCATCGGATGCGCGCTGTTCACGTTCATCCTGTTCATGCCGCGCCTGCCGCAGATCCTGGAGATCGTGGTGCGCAACAGCTCCACGTTGACCAACGTGCTGCAGATCTTTCTGTTCACGCTGCCCAATCTGTTCTGGGTCACGATCCCCATGTCGGTGCTGGTGGGCATTCTGCTTGGCCTAAGCCGGCTGGCGGCGGACAGCGAGATCATCGCCATGCGGGCGTCGGGGCTGGGGATCGGCTACTTCGTCCGGGTCGCGTCAATCGTGGCGGTGGGCGGCGCTTTGCTGGGGCTGGCCAACTCGCTCTACATCGCTCCGCGCGCCAACCAGGCGATTCTCGACATGCAGCAGGCGCTGGCGGCTTCGCAGGCCTCCTACGAGATTCAGCCGCGCGTGTTCTACGAAGACTTTCACAATGCGGTGTTATACGTGCAGAACGTGCGCGCAGGTACCGGCGCGGCCAACTGGGATCACATTTTCATGGCCGATGTGAGCGATCCCTCGTCTCCCCGCATCACCACCGCGGCCTCCGCCACCGTGGTGAACGACTCGTCGCAGGAACTGCTGATGCGGTTGCGGGACGGAACGGAGCATGAAACTGCCACCAGCCAGCCGGAACAGTACAACGTATCCACCTTCACTACGACGGACCGGCCGCTGTCGCTGAGCCCGCAGAGCGACGTCCACCTGGGGCGCATGGATACGGCGGTCTATGCCGTGCCGACGCAAGCGCTTTTCGAACGCATTCATGGTCCTGACGGCAAGCGGTTTCTGATCGAACTGAATAACCGCTTCTCGTATCCGGCGGCGTGCCTGGTGCTGATGCTGGTGGGGGTGCCGCTGGGGGTGATTTCGCGGCGCGGCGGCAAGAGTTCCGGATTCGTCTTCACGCTGCTGCTGGTGATTCTCTACTACATTCTTTCGTATACCGGAGTGGCGCTGGCGCGGCAGGACAAGATTGCCATCTTTCTCGCCGTTGGCTGGCCAACCTTGTGTTTGCGGCTGCGGGCATATTCCTGCTGTGGCAGATGGCCAGCGGCGGCCGGGTGCTGAGTGCTTTCGCCAGTTTGACGGTACGCTCACCCAGGAACGAAGCGGACGGCACAGGAAAGCAGAATGGCGTTCACCTGAGCAAATGGCTTGAGCGCCTGCAGCCACGCATCGGCCGCAAGAGTGCGCGGGGCGTGTTTCCGCGCATCCTCGACGAGTACGTGGTGCGCGAGTTCCTCAGCACGTTCTTCATGGTGCTGTGCGGGTTTGTGCTGCTGATGCTGGTCTTCACCTTCTTTGAGCTGGTGGGCGACATCATTCGCAATCGCATTCCGCTTACCACGGTGGGCGCGTACCTGGTGAACCTCACGCCGAGCATGCTCTACAGCATTGCGCCGCTGGCGGTGCTGATCGCGGTACTGGTCACCTTTGGCGTGCTCAATCGCAACAGCGAGATCATCGCCATGAAAGCCACGGGGATCAGCCTGTACCGGCTGGTCATTCCCGTGGTCTCGATCTCGGCGATCCTTGCCGTGAGCCTTTTCTTGTTCGACGAGTTCTATCTGCCGCAGGCTAATCGCCGCCAGGAGGCGCTGCGCAGCACCATCAAGGGCCGGCCGCCGCAGACCTTCCTGCATCCGGAACAGAAATGGATCTTCGGGCAGCCGAGGCCCGGAGAGCCGGGGCGCATCTTCTACTACCAGTTTTTCGACCGCGACCGGAACGAGTTTGCCAACCTTTCGATCTTTGAATTCAATCCGAGCACGTTTTCGCTCTCACGGCGCATCTTCGCGGCGCGCGTGTTCTGGGATGAGGACACGGACCAGTGGAAGTTTCAGAACGGCTGGGTGCGGGATTTCGAGGGCGCCAATCAGAAAGATTTTCGCGAATTCATTAATACCAGCTTCGCCGAGATTCATGAGGAGCCGGCCTATTTCAACAAGGAAAGCCTGCAGTCGCAGGAGATGAACTTCGGGCAGTTGCAGCGCTATATTCGCGACCTGCGCCAGAGCGGATTTGACACCATGCGCCTGCGCGTGGCCCTGTGGCACAAGCTGGCCTATCCGCTGATCGCTATCGTGATGGCGGTGCTGGCGATTCCGTTTGCGCTTTCGATGGGGCGCCGGGGGTCGCTCACCGGAATTGCGGTGGCGATTGGCGTGGCGCTGGCCTACTGGGTGGTGGACGGGCTGTTCGGCGCCATGGGCAACGTGAACTATCTGCCCGCCGGCGTGGCGGCGTGGTCCTCCGATATTCTGTTTGGGCTGACCGGCGGGTATCTGCTGCTGCGCACGCCCACTTAGCCGGCGAAACTGGGCGCGCTGGCGGCACTCCCCGTACAATAGAGACTATGCTTCGCGACCTGCGCCCCCTGTTCGCCTACATGCGCCGCTACCGCTGGGGTTACCTGTGGGGAAGCCTCTCGGTCATCGCCACCAACGCCGTGTGGGTCCTGTTTCCCAAGGTTCTGCAGCAAGCCATCGACGAGCTGAACCATGGCGTGACGCGCCGCCGCATTGTGCTACTGGCGTTGACGCTGGTGGCCGATTGCGCTGGTCAAGGGCGTGTTCCTCTATGCGCAGCGCTGGATTCTGATCGGAATCTCGCGCGAGATCGAATTCGATCTGCGCAACGATCTGTTCCGGCACCTTGAGAAGCAGGACTCCGGCTTCTACCAGCGCTATCGCACCGGCGACATCATGGCGCGGCTCACCAACGACCTGAATGCGGTGCGCATGCTGCTGGGACCGGCCATCATGTACAGCGCCAATACGGTGATGTTCACCGTGGGCGCGCTGTTCTTCCTGCTGCGCATCAGCCCTTACCTGACGCTGGTGGCGCTGGCGCCCGCTCCGATGGCCAGCATTGTCGTGCAATATCTTGGCCGCAAGATTCACGACCGCTTCGAGCGGATCCAGGCCAGCTTTTCCGAGATCTCCGCGCAGGCACAGGAGAACTACTCCGGCGCGCGGCTGGTCCGGGCGTTTGCGCGCGAAGACTCGCAGATCAGCCTCTTTGAGAAGCTCAATCGCCAGTACATCGGGCGCGCGCTGCGCCTGGTGCAGCTGATGGGCATGCTGTGGCCGACGCTCGAATTCATCCTCGGCATCTCCATGGTCATCACCCTGCTGGCGGGCGGCCACCTGGTATTGCAGCACCGCATCAGCGTGGGCGAATTTGTCGCGTTCAACACCTACATGATCCTGCTGATCTGGCCGATCATCGCGGTGGGCTGGGTGGTGAACATCTTCCAGCGCGGAACGGCCTCAGTGACTCGCATCGACGAGTTGCTGCGGGCAGAGCCGGCCATCGACGACCGCGATGCCGATCCCGCGATTCCCGCGGACGCTGTGCTGCGCGGGGAGATCGAGTTCCGCCACCTGGATTTCAGCTACGGCGAAACGCCGGTGCTGCGCGACATCTCGCTGCACGTGCCGGCCGGATCGAGTCTCGCCATCGTGGGTCCGACGGGCTCGGGCAAAACCACGCTGGTGAACCTGATTTCGCGATTGTATGAGGCGCCCGCAGGCTCGCTTCTGATTGACGGCCGGCCGATCCGCGAGTATCCGCTGGCGGTGCTGCGGCACAACATCGGCATGGTGCCGCAGGAGACATTTCTGTTCAGCGAGACGCTGCGCGAGAACCTTGCCTTTGGCGCGCCCCAGGCAGACGCGGCAGAACTGCTGCAGGCCGCCGAGGCGGCGCACATCCGGCAGGAGTTCGAGGAGTTTCCGCAGGGCTTTGAGACCATGGTCGGCGAGCGCGGCGTAACCCTGTCGGGCGGCCAGAAACAGCGCACCGCCATCGCGCGCGCATTGCTGCGCCGGCCGCCGATTCTGATCCTCGATGATGCGCTGGCCAGTGTGGATACCTATACGGAAGAGCGCATCCTCGGCGGACTGCGCAGCTTACACGGCCGGCTCAACGACGATCCTGATTTCGCACCGCGTTTCGACGGTGCGCCACGCCGACCAGATCGCCGTGCTCGATCACGGCCGCATCGTGGAGATAGGCAAGCACGAAGAGTTGCTGGAACTGGACGGCTACTATGCCGGCCTGTATCAGAAGCAGCAGCTCGAAGAAGAACTTACCGTGTCGGGCTGATGTTCGGCGACGCAGCCCGTCGTTGCAATCCACCAGGCCACGGGTGAGCTCAAGCGTTCCAGTGCGAGCCGCCCCGCCCCTCCGCTCCGTAATCACTCTCAAAAGATGGCCTTGCCCGGTTGGAGGAGGGCCCCGCAACCTGCGCTGGAATCGGGTTGACCTCGGGATCGCGAGCCACCTGCCGCCAGGCGTCGCGGACATTGCGCACGCAATCGATGGCGTGTTCAAACTTCTGTGCAGAAGCCGCCTGCGAAGCCTGCAGGATCTGCGCAAAGATCGACGCATAAAACTCGCTGAGCGCCTGAGCCGGGCGCCCGCCCACGTCCATGCGCAGACGGGCCTGCAGGTGGATGATGATATCGAGGGCCCGCTTGACGGCCACCCGCCGCCCCGTCGCGTCGCCGCGTTCCGAAGCCGCGCTGGCCGCGTAGAGGAAGCGGATGATTCCGTCGTAAAGCGCGACCACCAGATCCACAGCCGATGCGCCTTCGAGCGCGTGTTCCTGATAGATACCCATGCGGATTGAGGCTCCTTAGCCGTTGGTGTTCTGGTTGTAGCCGGTAATGGCCGAATACATCTCGTTGACGCCCTGCAATTGCGAGGGCAGCTGCTGCATGATCTCGTTGGCGCTGTTGAGTTCCGCGGTCAGGCTCTTTTGCTGCGCGGAGATCAGGCTTTGCTCCTTCGATATGTCCGCGTTCAGGTTGGATTCGATGGTGCTGTTGGCCTTCTCGGCGAGAGAAAGGATGCCGGTCGTCGAACTGCTTCCGGCATTGTTGAGAATGTTTGAAACCGTCTGTCCCCAACTGTTGGCGTTTTGAAAAAAGCCGGTAACGCCACCAAAATCAGAGTTGAGGACCGAGTCGAGCGAAGCCACGTCGAGGCTGATCGAGCCGTCGTTGTTCATGCTGATGCCGAGATTGGCGAGGCCGGAGATATCCGACCCGCCGTCGTTGTAATTCAGTGGCGCATTGCTGGTGGTGGCATCGGTCAGCGACGATGTGACCTTAAGCGTCCCGGCAGATCCCGGGGTCCCGAGACAAAGACGATCGGGACCCGCTGGCGTCGGTCACAACGTTGGCGGTTACGCCGATGCTCGCCGAGTTGATGGCGCCGGCTAAACCCGCCAAGGTTTTATCGGTCAGAGTGGAAAGATCGAATTCGTGCGCGGTGCCGTTGCCGACCGCGATCTGGATGCTTCCCGAGAGTGTATCGGTCGAGCTCGAGATCGAGTCGAGATAACCGCTGGGATTTTGCAGGTTGATGCCGCCCAGCAACTGCTGCTGCAGAAGAGACAGCGTGGGCGAGCCAAACAGCGGCTCGGGATTCCCGGAGCTGTCGTTGCCTTCCTGGGTCTGCATGGCGCTGATGAGCGAGTTGTAGTCGGTGACCATGGAGTTGATGGTGCTCTCCACGCTGGTATTGTCGTTGCCGATCACGACCTGGACACCGATGGGGTTTCCACTCGAATCCGTCGCGCTCGGCGAGAGCATCTGGAAGGTCACGCCAGGAATCAGATTGGTGACGATGTTAGTGGCGCTTGAAAGCGGCACTCCATCCACGCTCAGGGAAGCATTCTTTCCTTGTACCGTGGCGTTGTAGTTGAGTGCGCCGGTGGGATTGGAAGTCGATGTCATCGATGCGTCTGTCAGGCTGGAAGTTATCGTCATCTGTCCCGCGGACCCCGACGTTCCCGAAACCAGGCTCAGGCGCGATCCCGCGGCGTCGGTGAGCACGCTTGCGGTGACGCCGATGCCGGACGAATTGATGGCAGAGGCCAGGGCGGAGAGCGAGTTCACGCCGCTGCCGGTGTAGATGGTGTTGGCCGCAGGCGATGCGGGGGCTGCGCCGATCACGATGTTCTCTGCTGTGCCGCTGCCTATCTGGAGAGAGATGGAGCCAGCGAGCGTGTCGGACGCGTTGGTAATCGCATCGAGGTAGCCGCTGGCTGTCTGGGCCAGATTATTAACGACGACCGTGTGTGTTCCGGCGACAGCAGATGTCGATGCGGCAGTCAATTCCAGCACATTGGTGTTGGAACTGGCACCGGTCTTCTGCGCCAGAACGCCGGTGAAATCGGTCAGGGAGCTCATGTCATTGGAGAGGTTGGAGAGCAGTGTCCCAATACTGGACAGCGCGGTGTCCTGGCTCTGCAGTGTGGTCAGTTGCGTCTTCCAGGGTGTTTCCACATTCTGCAGATTAGCCGACGATCTGTGAGACAGTCGCGCTCACGTCGAATCCCGCCCCGCTGGTCGGCGACCCAAAACTTAAGCCCTACTGTGCCCATTTGCACCCTCCGCGTCCGGTTCGCAGCAGCGCGTGAACCAATGTATTCAGAAAAGGGTTGGAAAATACTAAGGTAATCGGCGGGGCCGAGCGCTTCAAAAGGAAGGGCGCCCGCGAAGGACGCCCTTGAAGTTGTACACGGTTCCCACACCTGTGGTCATAGAGTTACTGGAGGAGCTTAGTGACTTCCTGCTGCATGCTGTTGGCCTGGGCGAGTGCGGAGATGCCGGTCTGGCTCAGGATCTCGTACTTCGACATCTGCGATGTCGCCGAAGCATAATCCGTAGCCTGGACTGCGTTTTGCGCAGCAGTCACGTTTTCCGATTGCGTGCTCAGCACGGAGCTGACGGAATTGAGGGTGTTGATCTGCGCACCGATATAGCCGTCTTGCGCCGCAACATCCGCGATGGCGCCATTGATCTGAGTCAGCGCGGCTTCTGCGTCGTTCTGATTGCTCAGGTCGGTCAGCGACAGGTTGGCGGTGGTATCGCCGCCTGCCTTTGCCACATACTGGATGGTCTCCGTTGCCGCGGTACTGGCAAAGGCAGCTCCTGTGATGCCGGTGGTCGTGTCCTTATACGTTGTCGTAATGGCTACATTGGCGTTGGTGTTGGTGAGCAGAATGCCGGTGTCGCCGGCGTTCACCCCACCATCTCCTACCGCTGACGCGGTGGTAAAGCTGGCTGTCACGCCGGGGATGCCGTCGCTGTTGATCTCCGAGATCACTCCGGCAATACTGGCGCCGTTGGTGGTGGTGATTGTGCTGGTGGTCGAGTCCGGGTTGGTGATGGTGAACTTGAAGGCGCCGGATACGGCGTCGGTAGCCTCATTGGCCCCGGTGGTGATTGCCCCACCCGTGTCCTTGGTGAGATCGAAGAACTGCCCGGAACTGCTCTGCTGCACCGTGCCGCCGGCGTCGCCTATATCGGTCGAGCTGAGCTTGGCAAAGAAGAGGTTGTCGAGCGATGCGCCCTGGGTAGAGGAATCGCCGGAGTAGATGCCGACACCGGACGCCGCGCCGGTGAAGACCTGCTGCTGGTTGTAGGTGGTCGTCGATCCGATGTTGTTGATCTCTGACAGAATCGACTGATACTCCTGGTTGGCCGCTGCATCCTGGGACGTGTTGAGGGTGCCGTTCGAGACCTCGGTGGCCAGCGTCACGGCACGGTTGAGCAGGTTGTTCACTTGCGAGAGGGCGCCGTCAGCAACTTGCAGCAGACCCACACCCTCCTGGGCGTTGGTTCCAGACTGGGCCAGGGCTTGCGAGTTGGCCTGCAGGCCATCGACCAGCGAAAGGCCAGCGGCATCGTCTGCGCCCGAGTTGATCCTTGAACCGGAAGACAACTGGTTCAGAACTTTTGACAGGCTGTTGCTAGTGTTGTTGAGGTTATTCTCCGCATAGACGGCGTTGAGATTATTCAAGACACCCAGGGACATGGGTTACTCCTTGTGGGATGCATCGATTTGCGTCCTCCCCGGATGGCTGGCTCCCATTGTTTTGTGCTGCCCTGGGCTGCTGCTGCCGGGTTAGTGCGCTGCATCTGGCCCCTTCTTCGGCACGGGGGAAAGAGACTTTATGCCGTGCGGGCGAGTGTCCCCCTGTGGACACTGTTGCAGCATTACTTTAATCTTCGAAACTTTGCCCGCAATGCGTCGATAAGTTGATCGAAGGAACTTACGATCATGATCGAACTTACGCGACTGAATGGAAATCCGATGGTATTGAACAGCGATTTGATCAAGACGGCGGAGGCTTCGCCGGACACCATGCTGACGCTGATCAATGGAGAGAAACTGATTGTGCGCGAGGAATGCGCGGAGGTGACGGAACGGGTGCTGGCGTATCGTGCCCGCCTGCTGTCGGCGGTGGCGAGGACCCTGGCCAGTTATGGAGACATACAGCGCGTGGTATCGCTGGCCAGTGTGGACGAGACGAGCCAGGCCAATGTCTCGGCGGCGACATCGCGGCGGGATGCCGACCTGTAATCGCAGAGCGCGGTTTGAAATAAATGGCGCGAAGGGGAGCACACGATGGATAAGGCGAGTATCGGCGGCGTACTTCTGGCCATTGCGGGCATTGTTACGGGACTGCTGATCGAAGGCGGCAACCTGGGACAGATTCTGCAGCCCACGGCGGCTTTGATTGTCTTTGGGGGAACGATGGGCGCGGTGCTGCTGCAGTTTCCGCTGACCACCGTGGGAGCGGCCTTCGGCAGCATGGCGCGGGTGTTTGCGGCGCCGCGCAAGCATCATGACCAGCTCATCCGCCTGCTGATCGCGTTCGCCAACAAGGCGCGGCGCAATGGCGTGGTCTCGCTGGATTCCGACCTGCAGACGATCCAGGACCCGTTTCTGAAACAGGCGGTGATGCTGGCCGTGGACGGCACGGAACCGGCCGATCTGCGCAAGATCATGCAGGTGAGCCTGGATTCCGCCACGGAGTGCGAAGAACGGCTGCCGGCAGTGTTTGAATCGGCGGGAGGATTCTCGCCGACCATCGGCATTCTGGGCGCGGTGCTGGGGCTGATCCAGGTGATGCAGCATCTCGACAATATCGCACGAGGTAGGGCGCGGCATCGCGGTAGCGTTTGTGGCGACCATCTATGGCGTGGGCATCGCCAACCTGTTTTTTCTGCCCCTGGCGGGCAAGATGCGGCTGCGCATTCGCGACGATTACCAGCGGCGGGAGATGATGCTGGAGGGTGTGGTCTCGATCCTCGAAGGGATCAATCCGCGCATGCTGGAGGTGAAGCTGGCGGGGTTTGTGGACACGCATCGCCGGCGAGAGACGGGAGCGCGCGGCATGAGAACGCGGATGCCCCGGAGCCGCGTGACGCAGGAGCGCTGGCTGGTCTCGTATGCCGATTTCATCACGCTGCTGTTCGCATTTTTCGTGGTGCTGTTCGCGTCGGCGAAGGCGGACCAGAAGAAGCAGATGGAGGTCGCGCAGGCCATCGATG
This sequence comes from uncultured Acidobacteriaceae bacterium, assembly GCA_963737665.1. Classification (GTDB taxonomy): domain Bacteria; phylum Acidobacteriota; class Terriglobia; order Terriglobales; family Acidobacteriaceae; genus Telmatobacter. Next base: position 409,912 of record CAVTTW010000002.1, on the reverse strand, counting down.
CGGCCTTCAAATCGCTGGGGATTTTTCCCGACGCCTCGCGGCGGCCGGCCAAGGCGGCGAGCCCGGCGGCGGGCACCGAACCGGCGCTCACGCCGATGAACATCGTGATGGGCGAGGATGTTCTGTCTCCCGCCAAGGTAAAAGACGATCTGGAAAGCCTGCGCCGCGATCTGGAGCAGCGGCTGTCAAACCAGGTCGCCGCGCACACGGTTTCGATCCAGATGGGCCGCGACGGACTGGTGATCAGCCTGCGCGAGGCGGGCTTCTTCGATTCGGGATCAGCCAGCCCGCGAGCCGAGACGCTGGGCACTCTGCGCGAGATCGCCTCTTCCCTGGGCCGCACGCCCTATGATCTTCGCGTCGAGGGACACACGGATAACAACCCGATCCACACCGCGGAATTCGACTCCAACTGGGAGTTGTCCGCGGCGCGGGCGACGCGGATTGCGCGCATCATTTTGGAGATGCATGCGATCCCGGCGGAACGGCTTTCGGCGGCGGGATACGCGGAGTTTCATCCGGTGGCCAGCAATGCGACAGCGGAGGGCCGGGCCACCAACCGGCGCGTGGATCTGGTGGTCATGCCGCGCCCGAAGATCAATCTCTCCGTGCCCGGCTTTCCCGACAGCGGGGGGAAATGGCGCAAGATTACGGATGGCGATTAGCCCGGAGCAATTCAGGATTACACCTGGACATTGGTGCGATCCCCGAAGCGGGCTTTGCGGGGAAAGAATCCGCCGTGCAGACAGCTTAGGGCCGCCGCTTGCGAAGCCATTGCAGTCCCGGGAGAGTGAGAGTTCTCTGATGATTTCGGTCGTGGGTGGCCCTTCAGATGCAATTGCATCAGGGATCGGCAGAGGCGCGACCCGCTGGGCTGAGGAAAACTGAGTGCGGACAACCAGGTTTATTCGTCCCGATTACGCTGAAAAATTTCGCTGCATTGGCCCGAGCTGCGAGGACTCGTGCTGTGTCGGCTGGCAAGTAGCGATTGACGAAGCTACGTACAGGAAGTACCAGTCCGTCCCCCCGGGGCCTCTACGCGGGCTGATGGATGTCCACATCGCGCGTACGCCTGAAAAGCCGGACGGGGAAAGGCCTTCTGGATTCGCTCACGTAAAACTGGGGCCGTCCATGGAGTGTCCGTTTCATAACGCGCAGCGTCTCTGCCAGATTCAGGTCGAGCGCGGAGAAACGTATCTTTCCCAAGTCTGCGCCACATATCCCCGCCTCAAGTACGTGATCGACAAACGTGTCGACGAGACGCTCACGCTTTCCTGCCCGGAATCCTGCCGCATCGTGCTCTTGAATCCAAACCTGCCCATATCCGGCGGGAATGAAGTAGACCACATGAACTGGGACGATTCGAAGAGCGGGTCGGCCTTGATTCCGTACTTTTGGCCGATTCGCGAATTTGTGATCGGCCTGATGAGGAACCGGGCCTACCCGCTTTGGCAACGTATGTTTTTGCTGGGAACATTTGCGCGACGTCTTGATGCAGTTGTTCGCACGGAAGTCAAGGGAGCTTTCCCCGCAATGTTCAAAGGCTTTCTGGCGGCGGTTGAGTCCGGAACTCTCCGTGCCTCCATTGAGACGATACACGCCGACCTCACGCTGCAATTAGGGATGGTACTGGAGTTAGTGAAACTCAGAGACGGCCTTGGCGGCCGGTCTTCTCGGCTGTCCGAATGTTTCGACGTTTTCCTCAAGGGTATCGAATACGAACGGCAAAATACACTTGAATCGATGAGCCGCGTCTATGGAGCCGCATATGCGCGCTACTTTGCCCCATTTTTTGCGCAGCACCCGTACATCCTGGAGAACTATCTGATCAACATGATTTTTCGCGGCCTGTTTCCCTTTGGCGGAAGGCTATTCGATCGGGCGAAGCCGCCCCAGCCCGGGAAAGAATACGCGCTGCTTGCCATCAACTTTGCGCTTGTGAAGGGGCTGCTGATCGGAGTCGCAGGCGGCCACAAGGAAGCATTCTCGAGCGACCATGTCGTGCAAACGGTACAAACCGTGTTCAAACACTTCGAGCATAGTCCCGAGTTTCTCGCCAAAGCGCACCAGGCCTTAGTTGAAAGAAGGCTTGACGATGCGCACGGTCTCACGATGCTGCTAAGGAATTAGGGCCGTCTTTGGATTGCTCCGGACTCTCGTGCGCGTTGGAAGGTGCCGTTTCATCAAGAGATCCGGCACCTTTGCTTCCCGCATTTGGAATACACAAATCCCGGTACTGCTATAGACCGCAATGCTGTGATCGCGAATGCGATCGGACTATTCGACGACACCAAGCACCTTGACGATGACGCGCTTGCGGCGCTGACCATCGAATTCCGCATAGAAGACGCGCTGCCATGTGCCGAGGTCGAGTCGGCTTCCGGTCACGGGCAAGGTCGTCTCGTGATGCAGCAGGAGCGACTTCAGGTGAGCGTCGCCGTTATCTTCGCCGGTCTGGTGGTGCCTGTAATCGGGCCGTGCGGGGGCCAGTTCTTCGAGCCATTTGCCGATGTCTTCGATCAGTCCGCTTTCAAGGTCGTTCACGTAGACAGCCGCGGTGATGTGCATGGGCGAAACAAAACACAGACCGTCCTTCACGCCGCTGCGCTTGACGATCTGCTCAACCTGGTCCGTGATGTGGACCATCTCGCGCCGTTTCTTAGTCTCGAAGACCAGGTATTCCGTATGGCTTTTCAATTGACGCCTCCCTGCGCATCTACCCAATTAAACCCGCGCAGACACGCATACCCTTTATCCTAATAAGAGAAATGCCCCGTCCGCGACGCACAATCCGCCGAATCCTTATCGCAGATGGGTCTTGACCTGCTGGCCGCGGGACAGCCGCATGAGGCGGCTCAGGCATTTCGGGCCGCGATCACACGAGAACCGGCGTACTACGAGGCGCATCACGGATTGGTGCGCGCATTGCGGGACGCGGGGCGCTTCGAACAATCAATCGGAGCGGCGCTGGCCTTGACCGCGCTGACGCCCGGCGATCCTCTGGCGCACACCGCGCTGTCGATTTCGCTGCAGCGGGCAGGACATATTCCAGAGGCCGAGGCCGCAGCCGCGCGAGCACGCATTCTGGAGTGGAAGATACAGCTTCAGTCTACCCCGTCTGCGGATTCGATCCGGTAATGTCGCCGCGCGGTTCGCCTGCAAAGAAGAAGCCAACTCCGGCAGAGCGGCTGCGATGGATGCACGACCGGCTCGCAGAGGCATATGGACCGCAGGCATGGTGGCCGGCGCAGACGCGAATCGAGATGATAGTCGGCGCATATCTGACGCAGAACACGGCGTGGAAGGCGGTGGAGCGCTCGCTTGCCAATCTGCGCGACGCCGGTCTCTTGAACCTGGAAGGAATTCGGTGTACTTCGCTTGAGACACTGATGGAACTGATCCGGCCCTCCGGGTTTCCGACGCGCAAGGCGCCGGCACTGAAGGCATTCGTCGCCATGTTGGACGCGGAGTTCGACGGATCGCTGGACAAGCTGGCAGCGACGCCGACCATAGGGTTGCGCCAACGGCTGCTGGCGTTGCCGGGAGTAGGGCCGGAGACGGCCGACGCCATTGTGCTGTATGCGCTAGGGCACGCCATTCCCGTCGCGGACGAATACCTGCGGCGGGTCGCTGAGCGCCATGAACTTGTAGTACCGGCTCCGGGGCGGAATCGGAAAGGCTACGAGTCGCTGGTCGCACTAACGCGAGCGGCCTTTGCCGCAGAGGAAGCCGCGGGACACGCGCAGTTTTTCAACGAGTTTCACGCGCTGATCGTAGCGGTGGGCAAGATGCACTGCGGAAAGAAAGCTCGCTGCGCTGGATGTCCACTGGCGGCGGACTTGCGCTATGTGCACGCGAAGCCTGACCGTTCCGGGCGTCACGTTTAACTCGTCGAGTTACGAGGAGCTCCGCTGTTTACTGTTGCATCGTGTAGACAGAGCTTGGCACCTTCGCGCCCACTTGCGCAGGTGTGGGCAATTGCGAGTGATCCCACCCCCCGCCCAGGGCCTGAACAAGCTGGACACTGGACATCATTTCCTCGACCTGCAGCGAATTGAGGGTGACCTGATCATTGAACAAAGTGGTCTGGGCGGTCACAACATCGACATATGGATCGACGCCGGAGTTATAACGCTCCATTTCGAGATCGACAAACTGCTGCGCAGCCTTGACCGCCTCCTGCTGCGCGAGTATCTGCTGCGAGTAGACGCGGGTCGCGACCAGCGCGTCTTCGACCTGCTGAAATGCGGTCAATACAGTCTGGCGGTAATTCGCGAGGTCAGCGTTGTAGGTGGCCTCGTACTGGTGCAACTGGGCGCGATAGAGGCCACCATCAAAGATGACCTGAGAGGCGGTCGGTCCAATAGACCAGAAGCGGCTGCCGATGTCGAAGAGGTGCTTGATCGTAGAGCTCTCAAAGCCGCCCCCGGCGGAGATAGAGACCTGGGGGAAGAACGCGCCGTAACCGATGCCGATCGTGGCGTTGGCCTCGGCGAGGGTGCGCTCCGCAGCGGCAACGTCCGGACGACGTTCGGCCAGTTGCGAAGGAACTCCGGTGGGAATGGGCGGGGGTGTGTACAGCATAGGCTTGACCGGAATGGAGAAATCCGTGGCCACCTTGCCCACGAGCATGGCGATGGCGTGTTCATATTGGCCGCGCGAAAGACCCACGTTGATCGCAGACGACTGCGCCGCTTTTAAAGTCGCCCGCGCCTCAACGACGGAGATGTAGTCGCCGGTTCCTGCGTCATAGGCACCCTGGGTCGCGTCCAGAGCTTTCTGGTCGGCTTGCACCGTCCGGTCGAGAATCTGCTGCAGCATGTCCTGTCCGCGAACCTCGAAGAAATACTGAGCGAGGCTGGCCTGCTCGGTGAGTTTTTCAAGTTCGAGATCTGCTTCGCTCACCTGCGACCCGTATTCCGCCGAGCGCACTTCATTGCGAATCTTGCCCCAGAGGTCGGGAGTCCAGGAGACCGCGAGCGGAGCCGACCACAGGGTGGATGCCTTTCCCGTATTGTTCTGGGAAGAATTGGTGAGGTTGGCGGAACTGCGCGAACGCCCCCAGGACGGGCCTGCGGTGATGGTGGGCCAATACTGCGCCCGTGCCTCGGCAATGAGGGTACGCGCCTCCATGTAGTTCTCGAACGAAACCTTGATGTTCTGATTATTGATGTTGAGCTGCTCTTCGAGAGTGTTGAGTTCAGGCTCGTTGAAGATCTCCCACCACTTGCCGCGAAGCATGGCATCCTGCGGATTGGCAACCTTCCATCCATCCTCATCATGGAAGTTGACCGTCGACTCCTTGTAATTCGAGGCAGCGACGGCAGTCGGTGTCGGAGGATGATAACGCGGACCCACGCGGCAACCGGCAAGGAGAGCCGCAAATGCCAGGGTGCCGATGATTACAACCGTCGAATTCAATTGGTTCCGGGTGAACATCGTGGTCTCTCTCATTTAGGAAGCAGTCTCGGCTGCCTCCTGCGGCAGGGTATCGTGTGACCTGCCCAGGATGCGGAGGCGCAGGCGATCCATGGTCAGATAGACCACCGGCGTGGTGTAGAGGGTGAGCAACTGGCTCAACAGCAGGCCACCCACAATGGTAATGCCCAGGGGACGGCGCAGTTCCGAGCCCGTGCCCGTACCGAAAGCCAGGGGCAGCGCACCAAAGATCGCGGCCATCGTAGTCATGAGAATCGGACGGAAGCGCAGCATACAGGCTTCAAAGATGGCGTCGCGCGTCTCTTTGCCCTCCTGGCGTTCGGCCATGAGTGCGAAATCGATCATCATGATGGCGTTCTTCTTCACGATGCCGATGAGCAGGATGATGCCGATGATGGAGATGACATTGAGATCGATGCTGAAGAGCATCAAGGCCAGCATGGCGCCTACGCTGGCCGAGGGCAAGGTCGAGATGATGGTCAGCGGATGAACCAGGCTCTCGTAGAGGATGCCAAGCACAATGTAGACCGCAAGCAGGGCGGTAATGATGAGGTACTTCTCGGTGGCCAGCGAATCCTGGTAGGCCTGTGCCGTTCCGGCAAAGAATCCATGCACGGTGGCGGGCATGCCGAGGCTCGCCTCCATCTCCGTTATCTCGCGCGTGGCATCGCTTAAGGCAACTCCGTTGGCGAGATTGAACGAGACCGTAACGGACGGGAAAAGGCCGGTGTGATTGACCTGCAGCGGCGTTGTGCCGGTCTGCGACTTCACCACGCTGAACAGAGGCGAAACGGTTTTGATTCCTGCGCTGGTGGCGCTGGTGGTCGGCTTGAAGTAGATGTTGCTGAGGCCGGAGGGATCCTGCCAGTACTGTGGCGCGACTTCCATCACCACGTAATACTGGTTGAGCTGCGTGTAAATCACAGAAACTTCGGACTGTCCGAAGGCGCTATAGAGTGCGCTGTCGAGAGACTGCGCCGTCTGGCCCAGACGGGCGGCCGTGGTGCGGTCGTAGGTGAGCAGCTCCTGCAGGCCGCCATTCTGCTGATCGCTGTTCACATCCTGCAGGCCGGGAAGCTTGCGCATGTTTGACATGAGCACTGGGCCCCAGTGGGCCAGGTCGGGGATGCTCTCGGTCTGAATCGTGTACTGGTACATCGCGTTGCCGCCACGGCCGCCGATGCGCAGATCCTGGGCAGCCTGCAAAAAGGCCGAGGCGACGGGCAAACGATTCATCTTCGGCCGCAGGCGGTTGATGACGTCCGCGGCAGACACGGTGCGGGTATCGGGAGTCGGCTTTCCGAAAGAAAACAAGCCGCCGCCGGAACTGGCCAGCGGCTTGAGAGCGATGTAGATAAAGCCGCCGTTGCTGGAGCCTTGTCCGCCCGTGTAGGCGTTCACATGAGCAACGGCAGGGTCGGCCTTGATAATACCTACGAGCTGCTGCATGGAAAAATTCATAAACGGGAAGGAAGCATCCTGTGGCCCTTGAACGCCGCCGACCAGCGCCCCTGTGTCCTGCTGGGGGAAGAAGCCTTTCGGAATCCTGATGATCACCACCACGTTCAGGGCAATGGTAAGAGCAAGGACGATGAGAGTAAGCACGGGGTTATCCATCACCCAGGTGAGCGAAACCCGGTAGATGGCAACCAGGCCGTTGAACAAGCTTTCGCTGGTGCGATAGAACCAGTTATGGCGCTCGCCCTGCGGATGCAATTTGAGCAGATGCGCGCACATGGTAGGCGTGGTGGTCAGCGAGATGACCATCGAGACGATGATGGCCGTTGACAGCACCACGGCAAATTCGCGAAACAGGCGGCCCACGATGCCGCCCATCATCAGGATGGGAATGAAGACGGCGATCAGCGACATGCTGATGGAAAAAACGGTAAAGCCGATTTCCTTCGCCCCCTGCAGCGAAGCGGCAAATGGCTCCATGCCGTTTTCGAGATGGCGGGTGATGTTTTCCATCACCACGATGGCGTCGTCGACGACGAATCCCGTCGCGACGGTGAGTGCCATCAGGGATAGGTTATCGAGCGTGTAGCCGAGCAGGTACATCACGGCAAAGGTGCCGATGAGCGATACGGGCACGGCAACACTGGGAATGAGCGTGGCACGCGGGCTGCGCAGAAAGATGAAGACAACCAGCACCACGAGAATGATGGACCCGATCAGCGTACGCTCGACGTCGCGCACCGAGGCACGAATGGTGGTGGTGCGATCCATCACGATGGTTGTCTTGATGCCCTGCGGCAGGACAGCCTCAAGAAACGGAAGCTGCGCCTGGATGCGATCGTTGGTGTCGATAATGTTGGCGCCGGGCTGGCGGAAGATGATGATGAAGACAGCGCGAATGCCGTCCATGTACCCGGCGGTACGAATGTTCTGGGTCGAGTCGACAACGTCGGCCACATCGACGAGCCGCACCGCGGCGCCGTTATGATAGCCGATGATGAGCGGCTTGTAGAGTTGGGCTTCCCCGATCTGGTCGTTGGTGATGATGTCCTGTGTGGTCGTGCCGTCGGAAATCTGGCCGCGGGGCTCGTGCGAGTTCTGCAGACTGAGGATCGACTGCACGCTGCCGAGGGTGAGGCCGAAGCTCTCCAGCTTTTTGGGATCGACTTCAACGCGAACGGAAGGGGTTGCGCCGCCACCGACAAAGACCTGCCCCACCCCATTGATCTGGGAGAGTTTCTGTTCCAGGATCGTGGATGCGAGATCGTAGACCTTGGTCACGTCATACTTGTTGGACGTGAGGCCGAGAATCATGATGGGAGCGTCGGCCGGATTGACCTTGCGGTAGGACGGATTGGCGGGGAGATTGGCCGGAAGGTAGGTGCGGGCGGCGTTGATGGCTGCCTGCACATCGTGCGCGGCGCCGTTGATGTCCCGACTGAGGTCGAACTGAAGCGTCACGCCGGTGCTGCCCAGCGAACTCGAGGAGGTCATCTCCGTGATGCCAGCGATGTGGCTGAACTGGCGCTCCAGGGGCGTAGCCACCGATGCCGCCATGATCTGCGCGCTGGCGCCGGGCAGACTGGCCGAAACGTTGATGGTGGGGAAGTCCACCTGCGGCAGCGGCGCCACAGGAAGCACCGTAAACGCGATGGCTCCGGCGATGGCCACCGCAATGGTAAGCAGCGTTGTGGCGACCGGCCGCCGGATGAATGGCGAAGACAGACTCATGCAGGCTGCTCTCCGGGCGCGTGGTTCGCCGGCGCCTGATGCGAAGCCTTGCGGCCGGTCAAGCGCTGGCCAAGCGTATCAAAGAAGATGTAGATGACCGGAGTGGTGTAGAGGGTCAGCACCTGGCTTAGCAGCAGGCCGCCGACCATGGCGATGCCCAGGGGGCGGCGCAGTTCGGAGCCGAGCCCGGTGCCCAAGGCCAGGGGAATTCCACCCAGGAGAGCGGCCATGGTGGTCATCATGATGGGGCGAAAGCGGAGCAGGCTGGCCTCGTAGATGGCATCGGTGGACGACTTGCCATGTTCGCGCTCGGATTCGAGAGCGAAGTCGACGATCATAATGCCATTCTTTTTAACAATCCCGATGAGCAGGATGATGCCGATAATGGCGACAACGCTCAGGTCCTGCCCGAAGATCATGAGGGCGAGCAACGCGCCCACGCCGGCCGATGGCAGCGTGGAGAGAATCGTGATGGGGTGAATGAAGCTCTCATACAGTACGCCCAGCACGATGTAGACCGTAACCAGCGCGGCGAGAATCAGGACAGCTTCATTGGAAAGCGAGTTGCGGAACGAAGCCGCGGTGCCCTGGAAATCGGCCTGGATGGTGGGCGGAAAATGAATGCGGTCGGCAAGTTTGTCGATGTCGGTGATGGCCGTGCCGAGAGAGGCATTGGGGGACAGGTTGAACGACACCGTGACCGAGGGAAACTGGCCCTGGTGGTTGATGGACAGCGCTTCGGTGGTCGGCGACGCGTGGGTGAAGGCGCCGAGCGGGATGGCATTGGCGCCGATGGCCGAGATCGTGGTGTTGGGCGTAGTCCCGGAGAAGGTGCCGCTGGTGGCCGAAGAGCCCGCCGTCGCGGTGATTCCGGCGAGGACGTTGGCGGGTGCGGCCATCACCTGGGAACTGGGTGTGTAGCGCACCGAAGTGGTAAGGGCATTGGAACCGGCGGCCGCCGAAGCCGAGGACGAGAACGACGTGGCTGCCCCTGCACCGCTGGCCCCGGAAGAAGCGTTGGCCTGGATGTAAAGCGAGTTCAGATTCTCAGGATGCTGCTGCCATTCGGGCGCGGTCTCGAGGATGACATGATACTGGTTCAGTTGGGTATAGAGAGTGCTGATCTGCCGCTGACCATATGCATCGTAGAGGGTGTTGTCGATGGTTGTCGGAGCCACACCAAGACGCGACGCCGTGACACGATCGATGATGAGCGAGATGGCGCGGCCGCCGGTCTGCTGGTCGGTAGCCACGTCTTCCAACTCCGGCATTTTCTTCAACTCATCGACAAACCTGTTGGTCCACGTGTTCAGTTCGTTGATGTCCGGATCTTCCAGGGTGTACTGGTACTGCGTACGGCTGACACGGTCATCGACAGTGATGTCCTGGACAGGCTGCATGTAGAGGTGCATGCCTGAGACCTGGGCAAGATTGGTCTGCAAGCGGCGGATCACGTCTGCGGCGCTCATATGGCGCTCATCGAGCGGCTTCAGATTGATGGAGATGCGCCCGCTGTTGAGGGTGGTATTCAGTCCGTCGGCGCCGATAAAGGATGAGAGGCTTTCAACCGCTGGATCCTGGAGGATGATGCGAGCCAGTTCCTGCTGTTTGGTCGACATGTCAGAGTACGAGATGGACTGCGATGCCTGCGATATCCCCTGGATAACCCCCGTGTCCTGCACGGGAAAGAAGCCCTTGGGAATCATGATATAGAGAACGATGGTGAGGACGAGGGTGCCGAGGGCGACCAGCAGGGTGAGAGTCTGAAAGCGCAGAACCACCTTCAGCGTTCGCCCGTAGAACGCGATCATCCGGTTGAATATGTCTTCGGAGACACGGTAGAAGCGGGTCTGCTGGGAAGCGGGGTTGTGGCGCAGAATGCGCGCGCACATCATGGGCGTAAGGGTGAGCGACACCACGGCGGAGATGATGATGGTGACGGCCAGCGTAACCGCAAATTCGCGGAACAGGCGCCCCACCACATCGCCCATGAACAGCAGTGGGATGAGCACCGCGATCAGCGAGACGGTGAGTGAAACGATGGTGAACCCGATCTGTCCTGCGCCGGTGAGAGCCGCCTGCATGGGAGGCATGCCCTCTTCGAGGTAGCGCGAGATGTTCTCGATCATGACGATAGCGTCGTCAACCACGAAGCCGGTGGAGATGGTGAGCGCCATCAGTGAGAGGTTGTCGAGGCTGTAGCCCAGCATGTACATGACGGCAAAGGTGCCGATGAGCGACAGCGGCACTGCCACGCTGGGAATGATGGTCGCATAGAGGTTGCGCAGGAACAGAAAGATGACCATGACCACCAGGCCGATGGTCAGCATCAGTTCGAACTCGACGTCATTGACCGACGATTGGATGCTCGTCGTCATGTCGGTCATGGTGGTGACCTTGATGGACGCGGGCAGATTGGCCTCGAGCTGGGGCAGGATCTGCTGGATGCGCCGCACCACCGTGATGGTGTTTGCGCCGGGCTGCCTCTGAATGTTGAGAATGACCGCGGGCGTGGTATTCATCCAGGCGGCCTGGCGGGTGTTTTCGACGCCGTTGATCACGTTGGCGACGTCTTTGACGAAGACCGGCGCGCCGTTGCTGTAGGAGATGACGACGTTGCGGTATCCCGCCGCCTCGGTGATCTGGTCGTTGGCGTCAATCTGGTAGTCCTGCCGCGGGCCATCGAAGTTGCCCTTGGCGGAGTTGACGCTGGCGCTGGTCAAGGCGGTACGGACGTCCTCCATATTGAGCCCGTGCGCGGACAATTGCGTGGGATTGACCTGGATGCGCACCGCGGGTTTCTGGCCGCCACTGATGCTGACCAGTCCCACTCCGCTTAACTGGGAGATGCGGGGTGCGAGACGGGTGTCGACATCGTCTTCAACCTGCGAGAGCGGCATGGTGTCGGATGAAACCGCCAGAGTGAGCACCGGCGCGTCCGCAGGATTGGTCTTGTTGTAGACCGGAGGTGTGGGCAGGTCGGACGGCAGGAAGGTTTGCGATCCGTTGATGGACGACTGCACTTCTTCTTCGGCTACATCGAGGCCGAGGGTCAGGTTGAACTGCAGAACGATGACCGAAACGCCCCCGGCGCTGGTCGAGGTCATCTGGCTCAACCCCTGCATCTCGCCAAACTGGCGCTCGAGCGGAGCGGTGACGGTGGTGGCCATCACGTCCGGGCTGGCCCCGGGGTAGAACGTGACCACCTGAATGGTGGGGTAGTCGACCTCGGGCAGAGCGGATACCGGCAACTGGAGAAATGCGACGATGCCCACGAGCAGGATGGCGGCCATCAGTAGCGCAGTGGCCACCGGCCGCAAAATAAATGGGCGGGACGGATTCATTGCGCGGGACTCCCGGTGGTGTCGCTGGCCGTGGTCGGAAGCTTGATCTTGGAGATGGAGATTTGCGAACCGTTCTGCAGCTTTTCGAAGCTGCTGTTGGCTACTACCTCGCCGGGGTTGATTCCCTGAACCGCGGTGTCACCCTTGTCCGAGTTCCCCGCCTTGACCGTCTTCATCACCGCCTTGTTTTCCTGAATGACGTAGACGAAGTCCTGGTTTCCGTTGTGCTGGATGGCCGAGGAAGGAATCAGGGTCTGGTTTTCGAGCGTGCTGACCAGCAGACGGGTGTTTACAAATTGATTGGGGAAAAGAGCGCTGTCGCGATTGTCGAATTCTCCGCGCAGCTTCACCGTTCCGGTAGTGGTGTCGATCTGGTTGTCGATCGAGGTCAGCTTTCCCGACGCAAGGTGGGTCAGTTGCGCGCGATCAAGCGCATCGACCTTGAGCTGGTGTTTGCCGCGCGTCTGCTTCAGCACCTGGGGAAGCGCATCCTCGGGGAGAGTGAAGATCACGGTGATGGGTTGAAGCTGCGTGACCACCACCAGGGTTGTCGTGGAGTTGGCGGTAACCAGATTGCCGGGATCGACCAGCCGCAGGCCCACACGGCCTGTGATGGGCGAAGCGATGTGGCAGTAGCTCACCTGCACCTGGTCGTACTGCACCGTGCCCTCGTCATTCTTCACGGTGCCTTGATCCTGAAGCACCAGCTTTTCCTGGTCTTCGAGAGTCTGGCGGGGAATGGCGTTTTTGGCCCAGGCGCCCTTGTAGCGCTCCAGGTCCATCTGGGCTTCGGCGAGCAGATTCTGATCGCGCTCGAGGGCGCCCTGCGCCTGGGCGAGTTGAGCAACGTACTGGCGATCGTCGATGTCGATGAGCGGGTCGCCCTTGTGCACCAGTTGACCCTCGCGATAGTGAACCGCGGTGATGACACCGGTGACCTGGGCGGTGAGCGAGTCCGTGTAAAGGGGCGTAACCGTCCCGATGGCATCCTGGTAGATGCCGACCGAGCCACTACGCGCGGTAGCCACGGTTACCGGCACGACTCCGCCCGCTCCGCGGCGCCCACCGCCCATGGTGGCAGCCTGGCTTTTCTGCTGATGGTGGATTACCCAGTAAAAGAGAAGGCCGAACAGGAGCAAAACAACGACCCAGACCCAGCGGTGACGGCGCTTCTTCGCCGGAGTGGGCGAAACCCCGGCAGGCTGGCTCGCCGGCGGAACGTGCGAAGCAGATGATTGTTGGTCCATTTTTTCTCTTGTGCGGTCTGACGAAAATCTCGTGAAATTTTGGGAGAAGGTAATCCCAGTGGATTCGCAACGGCAGCATCCGAAGCGGCTAGTCTAACACTACGGCGACGTCATTCGTACCAGAGCCTCCGCTCCCAAAGATGATATGACCAGGATACTCGGCCGAGAGGGCAGAAATCCTGCAGATTTGCGAGCTAAAATCTGCAGTATCAGATACATCCTGAGAGACGTTGGAGAGGAAAAAATAGTTGCAAAACCGGGTCTTTGAGCGAGGTTCAACCGAGGGCTGCAATGCTGCCCGATGTTGGGCCGACATGCGGGCAAACTCGAAGTTGAGTCCGGCGCGTTGCTCGATCGGACCTGTTCCCCGTGCCGCAAGGCATCAATCGGCGACCCGTGCGACCGGCCCCGGCGAAGAGAGCGCGATGACGCACCTCTCGGCAGCAGCGGCCTCGATCTCGCTGTTGATTTCCGCACCTAACAACAGCATAAGACCGGTGATGTAAAACCAGGTAAGCAGGATGATGACCGCTCCCAGTGAGCCATAGGTCACCGAATAGCTATTGAAGAAATGGAGGTAGATACGCAGACCGAGGGAGGCCAGCAGCCAGCCTGCGATGCCTATGGCGCCGCCAGGCGTAAGCCAATGCCAGCAGCGCTTTTTCAGATCGGGCGCCCAATAATAGGTGACCGCGAAGGAAAGGGCCAGCAGCGAGGTGGCCAGCACCCAACCCGCTACCCGCGCGCCAATGGAGGCAGCCGTGGCCAGAAGATGATCGGGGATCTGCCGGAGAGCCATCGCGCCGACGAAGTCCCCCGCGAACATCGAAGCGAGGCAAAGGGACACGATGACGGTGAGTACGATCGTGAGTCCAATGGCGTAGATGCGGGCACGAATGTAGGAGCGCGTGTCATCGATCTTGTAGACCGCGTTGAGCACGTCCTGGATGGCCGAAATTCCGACCGAGGCCGACCAGATGGCGGCGACGAGGCCAAAAGTGAGCTTGCCCGACGATGAGGCGGCAGTGGTCTGATTAAAGGTATCGAGTACCGTACCCAGGGCGGCCGTGGGCAGGACGAGGGCGAGATAGTCAAGCAGCCTGGCGTAAATCTGGTGTGCTGATCGAGCCGCCAATCCCAGGATCGAACTGGCGCTGAACAGCGTGGGGAAAAGTGCGAAGAGGAAGTAAAAGCCCAGTTCCGCCGCGTGGCCGAATATTCTGTCTTCCATGACCGATTTCCACGTCCGCTTCGCCACCACGCTGACGGGAACTCCCTGCAGGTTCCATAGCGAGTGCAGCGGAGAGCGAGAGACAAGCTCCCAGACACGCCTTTCATGGCGATTCAAGCGCAGATCAACGTTGGAACCTGCCGTGGACATGGTTTCTCCCCAAAAACATGCTTCTGATGGTCCAATATCCCCTAGGTATGCTGGATGCCGAGTCTCGCGAAACTGGTAGCCTCGCAATCAGAACTACTTCAAAGTGAAAGGGGCCATCGCGATAGCCCGAGATCTAATCAACCCGGCCCGCCACGACGGCATCTCACCGCACGTGGGTTCTCGAACGATTCGTGTGTCTTTCACCATCGCGACAAGCATTCTTACCTGGATCACGTCCAGGATGATCACGTTCCGGATCAACTCAACGGTCCGACGTCGGCTTCGGATCTCCGCCCGCATAGCTGCGGTGTTGTGCCTGCCGGTATTTGGGTACGGCTGCGGCTATGCTCAGGACCAGCATGCGACATCCCCTGCCGCTTCCGTTGCAAATACCGCAGACATTCTTTCATCGTATGAAGGCCAGAATGTTTCCAGCATCGACATCGCCGGCCGTCCCGATCTGAATGCCTCATCGTTCGCGGCGGCCTTTACGCAGAAACCCGGGCAGCCCTTCTCGAAGGAGAAGGTGGATCAGACCGCTGAATATATCAAAGAGGCAGGCAAATTCGATGCAGTGCGGGTGCAGGTGGAACCGGAGGCGACTGGCGTGCGCGTGCTCTTCATCGCCGAGCCCGCGGTCTACTTTGGCATCTTCCAGTTCCCCGGGGCGAGCGAGTTTCCTTATTCCCGGCTTCTGCAGGTTGCCAATTATCCGGTTCAAACGCCGTTTGAGGCGGCACAGGTGGATCAGGATCGCGAAAGCCTGCTCAGGTTTTTTCGGCAGTCAGGATACTTTCAGGCCGAAGTGCGTTCCGATGTAAAACTGGACACCGCTCATGGAATTGCCAACATCGATTTCCTTGCAACGCTGGGGAGACGGTCGAAGTTTGGTGTGATCGACATTACCGGGGTTCCGTCGGCCGACCAACAGCGGCTTCAGCACAGCCTGGAGACGCTGATGGCGCGCCTGCGAACGGCGGCCATCCGTCCCGGCAAGACCTATCACCACTCCACTCTCACCAAGGCAACCCAGTATCTGGAGGCGCAACTTCACAAGCGCGGTCTGCTTGGCGCCCAGGTAAAGCTTTCGGGCGCGGAGTATCACGCGGACACAAACCGAGCCGATATCCATTTCGCAATAGTTCCCGGGCCAAAGATCCGCGTTGACATTGAAGGCGCGCACCTGTGGAGTTGGACCAGGAAGGCGCTGCTGCCTTCCTACCAGGGACTCGGCGTTGATGACGAGACTGTCCAGGAAGGTAAGCAGGCACTGGCATCCTACTTCCAGGCCAAGGGTTATTTCGATGTGAGCGTAGATGCTCATCTTGACCAGGCCAATACGCAGGACACTATCGTTTACCGCATCTCCAAAGAGAAGAAACACAAGGTCGATGAGGTAAAGATCACCGGCAACTCCAGGCTGCCGGATTCCCAACTGGCGCCGCACCTTACGGTCGAGAAGAAACACTTCTTCTCCGTGGGTAAATTCAGCGATCAGTTGGTGCGCTCCAGTGTCAATAACCTGAAAGCCGTGTATGAGTCGGAAGGGTTCAGCGACGTTAAGGTGGTTCCGGCGGTCACCAACGGAGGCGGCAACATCAGCGTGGTCTTTCGCGTGACGGAAGGCCCACGCGACATCGTAAGTTCTCTTAAGGTGGAAGGGGCCAATACGTTTCCAGCATCGCAGTATGCGCCCAAGGGATTGAAGCTCGCCGCAGGGCAGCCCTATTCCCAGGCCCACGTCCAGGAGGACCGCGCTAACATCGTCGCCAACTATCTGCAGGCGGGTTACCTCACCTCGAGTTTTCGCGAGACAGCTACCCAGGTTTCGAAGAGCGACACGCACCACATTAACGTGGTGTATCACATCTATGAAGGGCCGAAGGTGATAACCGGAGATGTTCTGACTCTGGGCCGGGAACACACACGCCAGAGATTGATCGACAACGATGTCGCTGCAATCAAGCCCAGACAACCGCTCACCGAATCGCAACTGCTGACTGCGGGGAGCCAGTTATATGAGCACGCGGGCGTATTCGATTGGGCCGAAGTGGACCCCAAGAGCCAGGTGACAACACAGACGAAAGAGGATGTGCTGGTGAAGGTACACGAGGCCAAGAAGAACGACTTCACTTATGGCTTCGGGTTTGAGGTCATCAATCGCGGCGGCAGCATTCCTAGCGGAACGGTGGCGCTGCCTAACCTGCCTCCGGTGGGGTTACCGTCGAACTTCACCACCAGCCAGGTAACGTTCTGGGGCCCTCGAGGTACCGTCCAATATACGCGCAATAACTTTCGCGGCAAGGGCGAATCGCTCTCAGTTACAGGATTTGCAGGAAGACTGGATCAACGCGGCGCGTTCTATTACATCGACCCGAACTTTCGCTGGTCCAAGTGGCGGGCGACCACTTCCTTCTCCGCCGAACATAACGAAGAGAACCCCATCTTCTCCTCGCAGCAGGAATTGGGCGGATTCCAGATGCAGCGCAATATCGACAAAAAGAAGGATGAGCTTTTCCTTCGTTATAACTTCAGCCAGACCAATCTGACGCATGTCCTGATCCAGGCGCTGGTTCCCACTGAGGATCAAAACGTCCGCCTGTCCACGCTTGGCGCGAACCTGACGCGCGACACGCGAGACAATGTGCTCGATGAGCACAAGGGTGTGCTGGATTCCCTGGAATTGGATTTCAATACAACAAAGCTCGGTTCCAGCGTGAACTTCGCCAAGCTCACCGGACAAGCGGCGTTCTACAAGCAAAAGTTCCACGACATCGTGTGGGCCAACAGCATACGCATCGGCCTGGCGCAGCCCTTTGCCAACAGCCGTGTTCCTCTGAGTGAGTCGTTCTTTAGCGGCGGCGGCAACTCGCTGCGCGGCTTTCCGCTTGATGGGGCCGGTCCGCAGCGCCAGGTGCAGGTCTGCTCTAACGGTGCGACCGACTGCAACGTCTTCATCCAGGTACCGGCAGGCGGCAAAGAACTGCTCATCCTCAACGCAGAGGCGCGCATCCCGCTCCCGATTAAGAAGGGTCTGGGCATCGTAGGATTTTACGATGGCGGCAACGTCTTTCCCGACGTGGGGTTTCATGACTTCACCTCCCTCTACTCGAATAATGTTGGCTTCGGCCTGCGTTACGCCACACCTGTTGGCCCAGTGCGATTTGACCTGGGGCGCAATCTCAATCCGATTCCGGGCGTAAACGCGACGCAGTACTTCATCAGCATCGGACAGGCATTTTAGAAGGGACCAGGCATGCACGCACTTATTCCACAACCTGACGATCGTCGCTCCTCCCATCCGGAGCGCAGTTCCCTTCGCCACCGGCTGATGAAGATACTGGCGTGGTACTGGGTCATCTCCACTGTTTTCGCGGTAGTCGCGGCTATCACGCTTGCCATTCTCCTGAATAACACGGCCTTTCACAACTATGTCCTTCGCAGGGCGTCGCAAGAAGCGAGCGAGAGCCTCGGCGTACCGGTGCACGTACAGAATTTCGCCCTGAACTTCTCTGCTCTCACTCTCGACGTTTACGGAGTTACCGTTGCCGGGGCCAGTCCTTACTCGAATCCGCCGCTTCTGCAATTACGCCACGCACAGGTCGGGGTGCGGGTTGTCTCGATCCTGCACAAGAAGTGGTACCTGAACGACGTCCGCCTCGATCAGCCGGTGATCCAGTTGTTTGTGGATAAGAATGGGGTCTCCAACATACCGTCCATTAAGAGCAGCAACAGCAGCAGCCACACCAGCATCTTCGATGTGGGCATTCGTCATGCGGTTCTGGAAGGAGGCGAGGTTTATTACAACAACCGTTCCAGCACCTTGGCAGTTGATCTGCATAATGTGGACTTACACGCGACTTTTAATGATTTGATCAAGCAGTATTCCGGTAAGCTGGCATACGCGAACGGCCATATCGCCTACGGCACATTCAAGCCATTTGCGCATGACCTGGACGTGCAGTTTGATGCCACGCCCACCGCGTTTCATCTGTCGCCGGCAAAGATTACGAGCGGGGCGATGCAACTTGTTCTGAACGCAACGGCAACGAATTACAGCACCAACCCTCTGATACAGGCGAAGTATGACCTGGCTGTCGATGGAGCCCAACTGGCCAGGCTCATCAATGTTCCTTCCCTTCCCGCAGGCAACGTAAGAGCTTCAGGGACGGCGCAATATCAGGCGGTCGCGAACCGTCCCCCGCTTGATGCACTGATGGTCAATGGAGATTTGGGCAGCAAACAGTTGCTGGTGAACACAACTTCGGTACGAGCGACAGTCCGCAACATCGCGGCTCATTATTCTTTGTCCCATGGCGACATAACCCTGCGCGACCTGCGCGCCAGCCTGCTTGGAGGCGAGATTGCTGCCCAGGGAACGATGAAAGACATCAGCAATAATTCGCAATCGGAAGTCAGCGCAGTGATAACAAACATCTCGTTGAATGCCGCGCGTAGTTCGTTGGGGCCAGCCGCTGCAACGCCGGGAATCGGCCTGACAGGCGTTTTGGATGCTGAAGCCAAGGCTTCCTGGGGCAAAACGTTCGGTGACCTGATAGCGCACGCGGATGCGACTATAAACGGAAAGGCTGAGGCGAATGAGGCCGCTTCGGCGAGCGCGCTCCGCGTTGTACCGGGCGCCATTCCCATCGATAGCGCGATCCACGCGACCTACATGGGCGCAAATCAGCAACTCGCACTTAGCCAGACCTACGTTCGCACCCCACAGACCAGCGTCACAATGAACGGCATCGTGAGCAGGCGTTCGAGCCTCGCGGTGCATATCCAGGCGAACGATCTGCGCGAAGTGACCACCATCGCTGATCTGTTTCGGAAGGCGACTCCGGGCGCTACGGCGCAGCAGCTCGATCTGTCAGGAGCGGCTACGTTTCAGGGTACCGTTCAGGGCTCGACTACGGCTCCGCATCTGACCGGTCAACTTACAGCAACTAACCTTCATGTGAATGGCACGGACTGGAAGATATTTCGAGCCAACGTGGATGCGAGCCCATCAGCCGCCAGCCTGCTGAACGCTGATCTGGAGCCGCAATCCCGGGGGCGGATCACGTTCAGTGCCAGTGCCGGGCTGACGAAATGGGCGTTTACGAACCAAAGCCCGGTCAAGATAGACCTGGACGCATCGCAGATGAGCATTGCGGACCTGACCAGACTTTCAGGCCAGCAGATTCCTGTGACAGGCACGTTGACGACTCACGTATCGGTTCATGGAACGGAACTTAATCCGATGGGATCGGGTAACATCGCTCTGACCAAGGTTACTGCCTATGCGGAACCGGTTAGCTCTGTTCGCGTGGACTTTTCCGGGAGTGGCGACGAAGCGCAAGCCAACCTGTCGATTCAAACGCCCGCCGGTGCTCTCCAGGGTAAAGTAAGTGTTCGTCCGAAGGACAGGACTTACACGGCACAGTTATCCTCCGGTGGACTCCACCTGGACGAGTTACAGGCCCTGAAGACAAGGAATGTGAATGCGACTGGAGTTGTTTCCCTGAATGCGAGCGGTAATGGAAGCTTCGATAATCCGCAGTTGACTGCCACGATCACTGTACCGTCGCTGGTGGTTCAGAAACAGACGATCGAGGGTATCAATCTCCAGTTGAATGTGGCCAATCACGTGGGCAACGCCACCCTCGCGTCGACCGCGCTGCATACGTCGATCCAAGCCAAGGCACGCGTCAACCTTACCGGAGATTACGACGCGGACGCGACCCTCGATACGCAGGGAATCCCGCTGCAGCCGATCGTAGCGGTGTATTCGCCTGACGAAGCCGCGGCGCTGACGGGTGAGACTGAAGTACACGCTACCCTGCACGGACCGCTCAAGAACAAGAAGCTCCTGGAAGCGCATGTTACTGTTCCCTATCTGAGAGCGGGGTACAATAACACGATTCAACTTGCCGCGGCGGCGCCGATCCACGTCGATTACAAAGACACGGTACTTACGGTACAGCGCAGTGCGATCCGGGGCACCGACACTGATTTGCAGTTCCAGGGCACGATTCCGACCATCGGGAACGGGCCCATGTCTCTGGTGCTTCAAGGCACCGTAAACCTGCAGTTGGCGCAGCTATTCGATCCGGACACACGAAGCGCGGGCGAGCTTAAGTTCAATATCAATTCCAACGGCGCCGGGCCGAACCTCGGGGGAGAGATCGACATAGTCGATGCAAGTTATGCTACCGCCGACTTGCCGGTTGGCCTGACGCACGGAAATGGGGTACTTACCCTCACGAGCAATCGTATCAACATCAGCAAATTCGAGGGCACGATTGGTGGAGGGACAGTCACAGCGCAGGGCGGCGTGGCCTATCGTCCCGCTATTCAATTCGATCTCGGCCTCGCGGCGAAAGGCATTCGGCTGCTCTACCCGCAAGGCGTGCGGGAAAACATCGATGCCAACATCCGCCTCGCCGGCACGACGGACAATGCCAACCTGGGTGGAACCGTGAGTGTCGCCGATGTCTCCCTTACCCCGGCATTTGATCTGACCAGCTTTATCAACCAGTTTTCGGGCGTCTCCACCCCGCCGTCGCGCGGGTTCGCTCAGAACGTCAACCTGAATCTCGCGCTTCACTCCACCAACAACGTGAACCTGGTTAGCCGAACCCTGAGCGTGAATGGCGCAGCCAACCTGCAGGTGCGCGGAACGGCGGCGGACCCTGTGATCCTGGGCCGGGTCACCCTCAACAGCGGCGACATTATTCTCAACGGCGACCGGTTCCTGTTGACGGGCGGCACGGTGCAGTTTGTGAATCCATCGCAGACACAGCCGGTGCTGAACGTGACTGCAAGCACGACCATTCAGCAGTACAACATCGATCTGCGCTTCAACGGACCGGCCGACCAGTTGCGCACGCAATACAACTCCGACCCCGCACTGCCGCAGGCGGACATCATCAACCTGCTGGCCTTTGGGCAGACCACCGAGGCCAGTGCAAACGCGACCCCGACGCCTGCAAACCAGCAGGCCGAATCGTTAATTGCGTCGCAGGTATCGAGCCAGGTGACCAGCCGCATCTCGAAGATCGCAGGCATCTCTCAGTTATCCATCAATCCCGTGTTGGCGAACGGAACTTCGCAAGGGCCGGCGGGAGCAACCATTACCATTCAGCAGCGCGTGACCGGGAATTTGTTCGTAACGTTTTCAAGCAATGTCGCCTCGACACAAAGCCAGGTGATCCAGGGACAGTATCAGGTTACGCCCCGCGTTGCGGTCAGCGCCACGCGCGATCCCAATGGCGGCTTTGCCATGGATACAATTATCAAGAAAAGCTGGTAGCAGCGCAGCGGAGTTTTGGAGTTGCGCCTCGCGCGGAGATAGTTATCCGTGACGCGGCATATCGCGATGCAACGCCTTCACATGATAGCCTGCGGTCTTCAATCGCTCCGTCATCTCCTCGGCCATCATGACGCTGCGATGCTGGCCCCCGGTACAACCGAACGCGACGGTCAAGTAACTCTTCCCTTCCTCCACATAGTGTGGAAGAAGATACAGCATCAGGTCGGTGACGCGATCGAGAAACTCGATACTTTGCGGGAAGCTGCGCACGAATTCGGCGACCTTCGGATCCTTGCCCGTCTTGTTGCGAAACTCGGGAACGAAGTGAGGATTGGGCAGGAAGCGAACATCGAACACCATATCGGCGTCCACAGGCACACCGTTTTTGAACCCGAAGCTGAGGCATGAGACAAGCAGGTGTTTGACCTTGTCGTCATGCCCGAAACGCGCCTGAATATGTGCGCGAAGCTCGTGCACGTTGAAGCTCGACGTATCAATGAGGGTGTCGGCTACATTGCGGATGGGGTCGAGGAGTTGCCGCTCTTCCACGATGGAGCGCGACACGGTTTCGGAGCGACTCAGCGGATGAGGGCGCCGTGTCTCGGAGTACCGCCGGACCAGGACTTCATCTCTTGCATCGAGAAATACGACGCTGGTCGGCAGCACGGTCTTGACGTCTTTCAGAATCTCCGGAAGACGGTCGAGGGTCTGCCCCTCGCGGACGTCGACCACGATGGCGGCGCTTTCGATTTCGGGGGACTTGCCTACCAGTTCTGCAAAATCCGGCAGCAACTCCAACGGTAGGTTATCGACTGCATGGAAGCCGAGATCTTCGAAGGCCTTGAGTGCGGACGCCTTGCCTGAGCCCGAGATTCCGGTAACGATCACCAATTCCTTCGTCGTGGCCTGACCTGTCGCGTCCTTTGAGACTCGCCCAGAGGGCGATCGCCGCACCTGCTTCAAAGGTGTCATGGGCCCATCCTACACTGAAGTACACGAAGAAGTCAGGGCTGCGGGAAGGCCCTTACCTTGAAATCAATCGCACGTTGCCGCAAGCCGAATAATGCAGCGCGATGTACTCGTCGCGCGTTTACTTGCGTTCGCGGATGTCTCGATATGTCACCACGTGTCCCGCCTTTGCGCCACTCACGACCAACGGACCCATCTGCATCGACACATCCAACAAAGCACCGTTCTTGGTCATGCGAACCGTTTCGATGGTTGCGCGTCCCCGCTCTTCTACGGCCTTTTGCAGCATCGCCTTCTCGTGGTAGCGAGTTTCGGGAACGATGAAATCCCGCAGGTTGCCCCCGCTGACCTCGTCCGCGGTGTAGCCGAACATGCGCGTGAATGCGGCATTGGTGTACAGGACGTGAGACCCGTGGACGATCACCACCGCCTCAGGGATACTGGCGAGAACATCTTCCATCAGCCGCGGCCTGGGGGCGCGCACGCCTTCCGCGGTCTGAGCTACGATCACAGCCTCGCGCAACTCTGCATTGACAATGCTGTAGGTGCCCTCGACGGGGATGAGGCGGCCGCCGCTATCGGCGATGGTGGCATGGAAGGGGCTTCCCCTGCGGCTGCCGGTGAGCTGGGTCTGGGGCTCGGCGGTGCCAGGGAGCAAGCCCCAAAGCACTTCTTCGACGGCACAGGGGATCCAGGCACCGGTTGCACTTCCAAGCATCTGGCGGGCTTCGGAATTGGCGAAGACGATGCGCCCCGCACGTTCCAGAAAGATCAGGATCGGCAGGGCGTTGAGAACCTGTTGCTGGTGGACGGAATCAGAATTCTCAAGCAAATTCAGGTTCATCTCGCTCAAAGGGCCCAGTCCGACAACTGCCATGGATGAAGCTCCAATCCTCCACGGAGACACAGTTCTCCGGGGACGGATGTTCTAGACGAAACTCCATCCAAGGGGAGGTCAGATTTTTCTGCACCTTGCGCGTGCTGTGCAATAAACAACCAACAACGCGAGAAAACGGCAAACAAAAAATCGGACGATAAGATGGTTGATCTTTGTGAATATTAGAGTGGAACGGCGAAGCAAGCCATCCCCAAAACCGGTGATCGCATGCAACCAAAGTGATGCGTGAAAAGACCCGGTTCAATGGGACTGCGCGTGCGCCTCAGGCGGAGATTTCAGGCCACCATTTAAATGGGTTTCCCCACCCTTTCACCCAAAAGAAGGCGATGGGGTGGGGCACCGAGGTGGGACAAGAACAAATGTCAGTGAACTAGGGAATTTCCACCAGCTCCATCTGGCCATCGCGACGGCGATGGAGCACGAACAGATCGCCACTCAAAGTACGAAAGACGAGCAGATCGCGGTCGCGAAACTCGGCTTCCTTGACGGCTTCTTCGATCGTCATCGGTTTGAGGGCGATCGCCTCGCCGCTCTTGACGATATGCGGCTCGACCACCGCTGGACGGGCGGGAAAGGAATGGACAGGGATCGAGGCTCGAGCTTTGGAGGCGGCGCTTCCTTCGATCGCGCCGTCGGCCTGTGCAGCGCGTGCCTTGGGCCGGGTCACCGGAGGAGCCTCCATGACCTTTTCTTCCTTGGGAAGCCTTTTCCGCGCGAGGTTGCGGTCACGATATCGCAATGCCTGCGCTTCGGCGTGAGCCAGTGCGGCCCGCAGTGCAGACTCCTGTGTATCGGCCTGCCCGGCGGCTGCGATGGTCTGCAGGCGCGCCTTCACCGTGAGCTCGGCGATCTGCAGGTGCCGCTGGGTGCGGAACGTGATCGATGCGGTGGTGGTTTTGCCCAGGATGCGGGCGATGCGATTCATCCCCTCTTCGGCCTGCGCGCGCAGAGCCTTAGGGATTCGTACTTGCCTGGCGGTCAACTCCACTTCCATGGTTAGTCCTCCGCTCTCGTTTTTCTCCGGGGTTCTTCAACCGGAGAATTTAGTGATTCTATAGCATCGGTGCGGCAGGTATGGAACACGGGAAACAAGGAAATGGGAATAGGTAACAGGGAAAGCTTCATGTTTGTTTAGACGATCAAATCAGAAGGAGAACAGCATGCTGGCCCGCCGTCGTCTCCATGCGCCTCCTGCCCCCATGAGCTGCCGGTTCGACAGTCCAGGCTCTCCCCGCTCTCGAGGTCTACTTCCGGATCTGGCTTAGCGTCCTGCGTTATCCGTCGCGTCGTCGGCGCTGGTGTGTCGAAGGAATATTCATGTCTTCGCGATACTTGGCAACGGTCCGCCGGGTCAGCTGAATGCCCTGCGACTGGAGGAGTGCGGCCAGCTGATCGTCGGTCAGCGGACGCTTCGGATCTTCGTCTTCAATGAGCTTGCGCACTTTGCGCTTAAGCACCAGCAGAGGCGTGTCGGCGCCCTCGGGTCCGTTCGATCCTTCGGAGAAAAAGAAGCGCAGTTCGATCACGCCCTGAGGGGTATGCGCATACTTGTTGGCCACCGCGCGGCTCACCGTCGAAGGATGAACGCCGATCTCTTCGGCAACTTCCTTGATCATCATGGGCCGCAGAGCTTCGATGCCCTGATCGAGAAAATCCTGCTGGCGGCGCACGATCACTTCGCAGGTGCGCAAGATGGTGCTCTTGCGCTGGGCGATGTTGCGCATCAGTTGCAGCGCGGAGCGGAAGCGCTCCTTGACGTAGTCCTTGACCTCGCGATCGGTGCTCTCGGCCACCAGCATCTGGCGGTAACGGCGGCTGAGCCGGAGGCTGGGCAGGTCTTCCTCATTCATGGAGACCACCCACTCACCGCCGCGCTTGACGAAGACCACGTCGGGCTCGATGAGGCGGGTCTGCTCGCGATTGTAGAGGCGGCCGGGGCGTGGATCGAGGGTGCGGATAAACTCGACGGCCGCGTGCGCTTCTTCCATCGTGACCTGCGCCGCACTGGCCAGATCCTTGAAGTCCCGCTTCTGGAGAAGCTGAAGATGGCGATCGACGATGACAGCCGCGACTTCCATAGCCCGGCGTCGCTCTTCGAGCTTGACCTCGGCCTCGGCGCGGAAACTGCGATGAGGGTCCTCGTCGTCTTCCTCGGACTGCTGCCGGGCGTAAACCTGGGCAAATTCATTCTGCTGCGCCGCAATCTGAATCAGGAGACATTCGCGCAGATCGCGGGCTCCGATTCCGGCCGGGTCCAGGTGCTGGACCAGGTCAATGCCGCGCCGGATCAGTTCCAGTGCCTTCCGTAGCGATTCTTCATCGCTGTCATGATCCGCGGCGGTCGGCCGGCTTTGGGAAGATATCTGGCTGAACACAGCAGCCAGTTCCTCCTCGGTGGCGGCAAGGTATCCGGCTTCATCCAGGTTGCCGATGACGAATTCGGCGGCATCGCGAAAGGGAGGATTCGAGAGTCAGAGCCCCCAGTTGCCACGCCAGGTGATCGGACAGCGTTGTAGGCTGCGAGAGAAAGTTCTCAAAAGAAGGCTTCTCGCTCTCTTCAAATTCCGGCTGGGTGCGGTAGCCTGGATCGAGATATTCCTGGAAATACGATCCGAAATCGATCTCGTTGAACGGGTCCTTGGGCGGGGCCGCAACCTCTTCCGCACGTTGTTGCTCCGCTCCACGCTCCAGCAACTCCTCGCGGCCGGCCACCTGATCCAGCATCGGGACCGATTCGTCGATCTCCTCCAGGACGGGGTTCTCCACCATCTCGGCATCGATCATCTCCTTCAGCTCGAGCTTGTTGAGCGCCAGGACGCTCACCATCTGCATCAGGCCCGGTGTCAGGACCTGGCGTTGCGCCACTTTCAAATTCAATCTGGGCTGCAACAGAGCCATAAGAGGATCTCAATTCCCGTTGGGACTACCACAAGTCTAACCAATTGACCGACGCCCCGGACCGGAAAACGCCCTCTGCCCATCCGCCCTTCCCGCATTGGATCGGTTCCAATACGGGTCTTTCTCGATGCAGATAAGATGCCAGGCCGTTCCCGAAGGGACGACGTGCATGCAAATTTAATTCCTCAATTTGCACACAAAGCTATGCATTTTGCGACTCACCGGCGAATCCCCCGATCAGCCGAGTGAGAAACCTTCCCCAAGATAGACGCGCCGGACCTCCACGTCATTCCCCAATTCGTGGGGGGTCCCTGCACGAAAGATACGTCCCTCGGCGATGATGTAGGCCCGGTCGGTGACGCTCAAAGTTTCGCGCACATTGTGGTCGGTGATCAAGATCCCGATTCCGCTCGCTTTCAGGTCGAAGATGATCTTCTGCAACTCCAGCACCGCGATGGGATCGATGCCGCTGAAGGGCTCGTCGAGGAGGATGAAATTGGGCTGAATGCAGAGCGACCGGGCAATCTCCACCCGCCGGCGCTCGCCGCCCGACAACGCATACCCGCGGGTGGTGCGGATATGGCCCAGGTTGAGTTGATGGATCAGACGTTCGGAGCGTGTCCGGCGCTCGCGATTGCCCAGCGGCTGCGCCTCCAGCACCGCCAGGATGTTCTCTTCCACGGTGAGTTTGCGAAACACGGAAGGCTCCTGGGGCAGGTAGCTGATCCCGAAGTTGCGTGCCCGCAGGTACATCGGTATCCGCGTGATCTCGGTGTCGTCGACCATGATGCGGCCCGACTCGGGCGCCACCAGGCCCACAATCATGTAAAAGCTGGTGGTCTTGCCGGCGCCGTTCGGCCCCAGCAGACCCACCACTTCGCCGCGAGAGATGCGCAGGTTGACGCCGCGCACCACCTGCCTTCCCTTGTATGACTTGCCGATTTCCTCGGCGATCAGTGTATCCATCTGCCTTGCGGGCTCGCTTCTTGCGGGCGCCGTCCGCGTTCCTCGCGGCGCTTGGTCTTATTTGGGCGCATCGGCCCGGTAATGCCCACTGGTCCGTTCCGGAGCATAGGTCTCGGTTGTGGTTTTGCGTCCGCCGCCTTCGATGCTGACGCTATCATCGCGGGTATTGAAAATCAAAGTTTCGCCGCTAACCGTCCCGCGCCCGGCCTGGGTCATTCTTGGCGGGTCAGCGGCAGTTCCCGTCAAAGCATATTCGCCCGTCTCGCTGGAGTAGACGAGCTGTTCTCCCGTACCCCGGCGTCCCTCCGAGTTGAGAACGACGTGGCCGGTCGCGATGAGGCGGTCCACTTGCGCGGCGGAGCCATCCTTGCCGGCATGATTGCCGGGCGGAAGCAGCAGCACCTCCACTTCGTTTGAAGTCGCGGTCGCCGTCGCGGTTTCCGTCGTGACGCTGCCGACAATGCCTGCCTGCACGACGGCCTTCCGTTCGGCAGCGGAATACTTCAAGTCGCCACCGTGCATACGGATCACCGAGGGGGACGCGGCTTTTGCGGTGCCTCCCCTGGGCTCGGCCGATGGGCTCTCGCCGGTCATCGCGGCCGGGGTTGAAGCGCTGAGCAGGACGATCCTGACCGGGTCGGCGGCCACCGTGGTATGCGCCACCAGGGTCTGCCGGGTGCGATCGAGTTCAATCACCGGAGCTGCAATCGAATTGGCCTGTTGCCAGAGGCGCGCATGACCATGGAACGTCGCCTCTCCGGTGGGCTGATGCAGCTGGGCCTCATCCGCAATGACATGCGCCGGCCCCTGTCCGCCAAGCGACAGGCTCGCCGGGTGGGAGCCGCTTTCTTCAGATGGCTTGCTCGCCGCCGACTCGATCCAGGTTGCCTTGACGTCGCCGTGCGCGAAGGCGTCGCCGGAGGCCCGAGAAACATCGACTTTCTCCGCCGTCAATTGCAGTCCACCGTCGTCGACGCGGGGACTGGCGGTCAGGTGCAGCCACTCCCCGGCGGCTTCGTATGTGGCCCTGCCGGCGGTGGCCCGCAGCGGAACCGCAGGAGTGCCCGGTTTGGCTGGCGGCAGCTGCACCATGGAAACATGCCCTTCCACCGTGGCGTTCTGGATTTGGGCCGCCGCCGTGGCCGGCCCGGGCTCGGTGGTGGTTCCGGGCTTTGGTTCCTTCCCCGGGCGGCCCGAGGAAGGCTTCGTAAAATTGGCCTCAACCCGGTCGCCGGCAATCGTTTGGTGGGTCCCCGCACCAGTGGTTTCCTCCAGGCTGGCGTGACCTTTGCCGACCATCGCCGACAAAATCTGTCCCGGACCGAAGGAAGCGGCGAGATCGTCGGCAGTCATCCGTGATGGAATCACCGGCCCGGAGCCGCGCTGCGTCTGGCCGTTGATCACCACCCCACCGGTTCCGTGAACGGCAGCTACCTCCACCTTTCCCTTGCCCGCGTCGTGGAACTCAATGTCCGCCACCTGCGAATGCCAGTCGCGGGTCACGTGGAGCGGTCCACCCTCCTCGTCCGCGGAGGAACTGGTCTGTTCGCTGTGCAGGACCACGCCGCGCTCCAGGTGGGCATGATGCAACTCGCCCAGCGCCGTGAAATCGAGGTCGGCGATGGGAGCTGTGGCATGCACCTTGCGACCGTTGTTATCGGAATCCAGGGTAGTTCCGTCGGCAAGCAGGCCGTGCCGGGGCTGATTGCGCTCGTCAAATTCCAGTGCTGCGCGCGGCGCTCTCACCTCGGCGGAATGGGCGGTCTTCACCGAAAAGCCGTCGCTGGCATCCAGCCGGATCGCCGATCCGTCGGGCCGGAACAGCACGCTCGCGTCTCCGGCTGACGCCTCGCCGCCACGAAAGCTGGCCGTGGCTTCCTTCATCCGGCAGAGCAGATCGCCGCGCTCAAACTCCGCATGTTGCGCACGCAGCAGCACCGTCTCATGGCCGCGCTGGATGCTCAAGTCGACGGCATGGTCGAGTACCAGTTCCCCTTTGACCGAGTCGAACGTCGCGCCGACCGAACTTCCGTTCCCCTGCGCGATTGCAAACTCCACTGGCTGCGCGGTGGTGGCCACGCCGCTGCGCTGATCAAAGGTCAGCCCGCTGGTCTTCACGTGGATCTGGTTGTCGGATGACGAAGGCGTTTTGACGGGGACCGCGCTTCCCTGCATCTTTTCGCGCAGTGCGGGTCTGGGTTTGGCCCCATTCGCGGGAGCAGCCAGTCCCGGCCGCATCAACGTGATCTCCACCGGCCCCGCGGCGGTGGCCGTGCCGTTGTTCTGGTCGTACTCGAACTCATCGCCGGAGATGCGGTCCACGCGGCTGCCATCTTCACCATAGAGCTCAATCTGCACATCGTGAAGCAGCGCGCGGCCGCCTTCCTTGAGTTGCACCACCTTGGAGGCGTGGATCTTGAACAGCGTGTGTCCGGAGCGCGCCTGGGTGTAGGTCACGCCGTTCGCTTCCTGCTGAATGTTCACTCCCAGGCGCTTGGGAATCTCTCGAAAATTGAAATGGCTCTTCCACCGGCCAATTGCCAGAAACGCCACCAGAGCCACCAGCAGCAGCCCCCCCGCCACCAGGACCAGGGTTCGGATCCGCTCAATTGTGATGCGCACTGTCTAGTTCCCCTGGCCGAGGCGCGCCGCCAGCCTCTGGGCCAGACTTTCGCCGAGTTCGCTCCACAGGATCCGCGCGGTGGCCCCGGAGGCCTTTTCAACCGCCGCCGTCAGTTCCACCAGCTGGCGCACGTTCTCTTCGATATGGCGTGCCGCCACGGAATCGAGCTCCACTTCTTCTTCGAGGAAGGGCGTGTCGTTGCCAAAATCGATGCGAATGTGGCCTTCCTGCTCATAGGTGCCATCGTCAAACAGGGGTCCGAACGCGGTGACGCGGACCAGGCGCGGGCCGCGCACCCAGCGCAGTTCGAGTCCACCGTTCCCGCCAACGGCCCTCGGCTGATCCGTGGTCAGAGTCTCCTCCGTCTCGAGTTCCCAAAGATTCCAGCCCACCTGGAATTCGTAAGCGTAGTCTTCATGGAGCAGTTCGAGGGCTTCTTCCACTGCGACCTTGGGGTCCGCGCCCCGCTGCGAGTCCCCCGCGGCCAGGCCAGCGCGGCGCCCGTAGACCTGTTGAAAAATCGGCGACTCGCTCCAGCTGACCGGCCAGACCGTGGCCGAATAGACACGCGGCTCTCCGCCGTGCGCAGCAAACTCGCTCAGCACCGCCACCAGCTTGTCAGGCAAGGAGGCAAGGCGCAGGTTTGGATACCACAGGCTCAGATAAAGTGCGTCGGACATCTCTGTAGATAGTAGACGCCAGGATCGGCGCTAAGATGCACGGAGCCGGGGGCGAGTGGGCGCCTGCAGTGTCGCAATGTACACTTTTTTTCATGCGAAATCGTGGTCAGCGGCCGAAAAGGATAGCCATTCCCATGGACCGCGTGTTTACGCCTGGCCGGGAGGCAGAGTGAGCGCGAGCCTGGAGACTCAGGATTGGGTCTGGCTGGCCCGCATCCGGCGCCCGCAGGGGCGCAAGGGCGAAGTCATCGCCGACATTCTCACGGATTTTCCGGAAAAGTTCGCGGAGCGAAAGCGGCTTTGGCTGCTGCGCGACGCCGGTGCCACGTCTGGTGCGGGCACGCCGCGGGTGGTGGAACTTGCGGCGCACTGGCTGCACAAAGGCGGCGTGGTGCTGCACTTTGCGGGGGTCGACTCGATCTCCGACGCCGAGAAACTGACGGGCTTGATTGTTGCGATTCCGCTCCACGAACGCGCAGCTCTGGGAGAAGACGAAATTTATATCGGCGACCTGATCGGCAGCGAGCTGGTGGATGTGTCGGGCGCAGCGCCGGCGCTGGTGGGCGCGATTGTAGATGTGGACCGCGAAGCAGGACCGGTGCCGCTGCTGGTGGTGCGAGGCACCCGCGGAGAGGAGGTTCTGGTTCCGTTTGCCCGGACGTACCTGAAACACTTGAAGTTAGCGGAAAAGCGGGTCGAGATGGCGCTGCCTGAGGGGCTTACTGATTTGAATGCGGAGTGAGCGGGCACTGGCATTCTTCAGACGTTAACGGCCCGGACCCAAGCCCGGGCCGTTTGTGCGTCCGCGAAGCACGGAGGCCCTAAACGAGCTTCATTTCCTCCGGATTCCAGTTCACCACCTGGCCTTTTTCGATGCTCAGGTTGCTGAGCAGTGCGGCTCCGGCAGCACGATAACCGAATACAGCGTCCTCCACCACCGGCTGGCGGGAGCGGACCGACGCGAAGAAGTTCTTGAAGTGGTCGTAGCTGTCGCTGTATCCCTTGGGTGCCGCGTAAGTTTCGGTTCCGCCGAGAGATTCATTGCCGGAGTGTGGCGGATACTTTTTGTCGTATGCCGCGATGATTTCCTTCTGCATGGCTTCCGGAAAAGTCTCGACCGTATATCCAGGCGCGGTCTCCCGCGGAACGCGAGTCACCGTGACGCCGTGCCAGCCGATCTCCATGGTGCCTTCCGAGCCCGTGAAGATAAGTCCTTCGCTTTCTTCGCCTCCGTCGACAAAGTTCACGCGCAGGCTGAGGTTGAATCCTTCGCGATAATCGAACAGGCCCAGCATCACGTCAGGAACGTCGCGGCCGTCGTTCCAGTAGCGAATGGCGCCGGTCGCCATCGCGCGCGTAGGTCCGTGAGAACCGGTAATGAAATGCGTTCCGCTGAACAGATGCACGAAGAGGTCCCCCGCCACTCCTGAACCGTAGGCCTTCCATTTGCGCCATTGGAAGAAATGTTCGGCATTGAAAGGAATCTTCGGAGCCGTCCCCTCAAAGCGCGGCCAATCGCAGGTTTCCGGCGAGGCATCGGGAGGCACCGTGTAGTTCCAGGCGCCCATTGAGGAGTTGCGATCCCAGCGCGCCGTGACCATGTTGAGCTTGCCGATGGCCCCGGAGGCAAGCAGTTCCTTGGCTTTGATGTAGATGAGAGAGCTGACGCGCTGGCTTCCGATCTGGATGATGCGCTTGGTAGCCCGCGCCGTCTCGATCATCTCCGGCCCATCGGAGTAAAGGTGGATCATCGGCTTTTCGCAATAAACGTCTTTGCCGGCCTTCATGGCGTCGACCGAGGCCTGCTTGTGCCAGTGGTCGGGAGTGCCGATGATGACGGCGTCGATGTCCTTGCGGGCCAGAATCTCGTTGTAGTCGCGGGTGGTGAAGATGTCGTCGCCCCAGAGTTCCTTGCTGCGGGCAAGACGGCCGTTATAGCAGTCGGCCACGGCCACCAGCTTGACGCCCGGTACCTGGATGGCGGTTTTGGTGTCGCCCTGCCCCTGGCCGCCTGCGCCGATCAGCGCAATCTGAATATGGTCATTGGCCGCAACCGGCCTGGCCGGCTCGGACTCCTGTGCTGCCAGAAGATGCACTCCTGGAATGATTGTTGCCGCCGACGCGGCTCCGGCTGCCCTGAGAAAAGAACGACGATTCCACACCTGCACGAGGCCCTCCGCCACGGTGATTGTTTGCCGCTTATAACGATACACGGCGGGGCAGGGCTGAAACGGGTGGGGCTGGAATTGTGAGGCCGGAATGCATGAGGCTGGAACGCATGAGGCCGTGTGCCGCGATCGACCGGCGTGCGCCGGGATTGCGGCGACGTCGCGGTGCGGCCGCTCCCGAGGGAGCTATCGGTCCAGGATAGATTCCTCTGCCGGCTGGGTCACAGATCCTCGATACTGCTCAAGAAGGAATTTTGAAAGTCGCGTGTCTTCTCCACGATCTTCGGGTGCAGTTCGAGGAGCGAGCGGTGATTGATCGACACTTTGCTGGCTCGCGCTTTGAAGGTTGCATGCGCTTCGCGGTATTTGAAGAGCAGAACCTGGGTAATGGTCTGGTCGGCCTGCACCAGGCAGGCCAGCAAAGAGACGAAGACATCGTCGTGCTCGCCGGTCTCAACCAGCCCTACCTGAAACCTGGCGATGCGGGCCTTTTGCGACTCGCGGCTGAAGATGCGCAACCATGAACTCTTAGGATCCATGGACTTGAGAGCCTTCACGGTGGCGGCGAGGATCAGCAGAGTGGCAGGGGACGGGCCCAGGGCTGCGGTCATCACTTCGATGATCTTCTCGTGCACTTCGGCGGAGTTGCCGGCGGAGGTGTAATCGTCCCAGGTCTTGTCCTGCAGGGCCCATCCTACGTTTTCGAGCACGCCGGCGTAGATTTTGAACCAGCCAAGGGGGTCGGTCTCGCTGTCGGCGCGCTTGTTAGCGACGAGTTGAGCCAGGAGAGCCGAGTCGGAGATGGCGGTGCGGACTTCTTCGTCAACGCCCTTGGCAAAGGAAAAGACTCCCGATCCAACCACGCGGGCCTGTTCCCGGGCCTTTTCGAACACCTCTCCCGCGTCGCTGTCTGCGTCTTGGAGGACAATATGGCGGGGTCTTGCCGGGAGTTCAAGGGAATCGATGTACTCTCTTTGACGCTCGAGATCGAATGGCATGGCGTGGTCTCCCCTCATGCGGGGCGGGCGATGTAAAAATTCCGCGCAAGTGGTCGCGGGAATTGTAGTATGTAGGCCCGGAAACGTTCCAGGGTTTCCGATCACACTCCTGTGGCTGACACACGCGGATTTGAGAGATTGGGGAGGCTGGGACCGCCATGAATGAAGCGCCCCACAAACGAAAGCTTGCGCTGGCGATCGGCATCAGTTCGGCGGAGCCGCTGCCCTATCTGCGCGGGGCTATCAATGGCGCCCGGGAGTTTCACCATTGGGCAGCGACGATGGGGTATGAGTCTGAGCTTCTGACCGATGCAAGCGTGCCGGTCACGATCGAGATGCTGCGGGACAAGCTGAAATCCATGCTCAGCAGCAGCCCGGACCCCATTTTCCGACTGATCCTGTACTTTGCCGGTCACGGGCTCATCCGCGAGGTCGAAGAAGGGCTATGGCTGCTTTCAGACTGGAACCGGGAACTGCGAGCGGTTGCCGTCGAGGTCCTGAAGCGGCGCCTTTACATGTATGGGGTCGAACAGATCTCGATTTTTGCCGATGCCTGCCGGTCTTTGCCGGTTGACGTGAAGGCAGCCGATCTGACTGCGGATGGGGTGCTGGGACGAGGACCGGTCAAAGACGCGATCACTCCGGCGATCGACAAGTTCATTGCCGCTCAGGACGGTACGACGACATTCATGGTGCCGGGAGCATCCCCTTCGGAGGACCGGTGCCTGTTCTCAGGAGTGTTGATGGAGGGTTTATGGGGAGCTCCTCCAGCCGTTTCCGCCTTCTTTCCGGGCAAAGTGACCAGCCAGAGCCTGGGCCAGTTCTTGATGGCGGAAGTTCCGCAGCGGGCCAAGACTTATCAGAGAAAACTTAATCCGATTGTCCAGCCCCTGTTCCCATTAGGTCAGGATGTGTATTTCGGAGATCAGCAGCCGCCCCCGACGCCCCCTGCATTCCTCCCCTGGCCAGATCCAAATCTTGTGCTGGGCATGGGACCGTCAAAGCCGGCCTATGCCAATGGAGGCTCGTTTGACCACGTGGGGTCCGCCGGCACCTTCACGGCGGGATTGGCTGCTGGAATCATGCCGGGCGCCGGCATCGGTCTCGGCGCTCTGGCCGGCCTCATCGCGGGATGGGGCAAGGGGACGGAGGGCGCCCCTCCCAGGACGCCGGCACCTCCGCCTCCACCTGTTGCGGCATCGGACCCTGGGGAGATTCTGCGGGATCGCATTCGGGCGCAACAGGTACCGATGCATTTCGAAACCGGCTCGGGAATTGCGGTGGCCGGTGCCACGGTTAGCGCGTGCTGGTTGGAGCCTGGTCGCGTGGCAGGCATGGGGGGGCGATCCGACTGGTGGCATATCAGTGGACGGGGAGAGCAATGGCTGGAAGATCCGGCGCCACTGCTCGTAGAACTCACCAATGGGTTATTTCTGGCGCTGACGGCTCTTCCTGACTTTATTGCCGCGATGGTGTGCGACGCTCGCGGCATCCAGGCCCTCTTGTATCGCGAAGTCTATTCCGGCAAGGACACGGCAGGGATCGCTGCGCGGGCGATCTCGCAGATGGAATCCGGCGCATTACGGGCCGACGACATCACTGACCTGGCCGTCGATCTTCGCCAGTTGAAGCACGCGGATCCCACCCTGGGGGTAATCGGCGCCTACCTCTACGACTCAATTGGAGATGTGGAAAGCATCCGCCGGATGGCCTACTACTACAGCGAAAATCGGCAGGCGATCCCCTACGATATCGCCCTGCTGGCCGATGTGGAGGCACACCGGGGCGCGAATGGATTGTTTTATGTCACAGTGCCCGCGGTGCCAGCTCGCCAGCCGCGGACGGAAAGTGAAAGGCGATTCTCGTGGACGCACGAAGCCACCGTGGAGAGAACGAGTGTGGTCGGAGGCCTTTGGCCCTGGATGCGCCAGGGCTGGACGTTCCTCGATGACCCCAGCGATTTCGAATCAGGATTGATCCACCCCGGCATCCCCGCTCTGCGCTCCCAGCTCACCTCGGCGCGCTTCACGACTCTTTCTGAGCAAGGTGGAAACGAGCTGGCCATGCTCCTGGGCTTGATTCGTTGGCCGGCGGTCTAAGCCGGCCTCAGCACTCGTGCCGCGGCTGGGTGGCGGATGTCACATGCGATGAGCCGAGCGAACATCAAGACGTGATGTGGCTCACAGGAAGGGCGGCCAATCGGATGGCAGGATAGACCAGATGGCTAACTTCCTGAATGTGGCAGTTTTGTTTCTGCTTTGCCACAAGCCGATGCACAACCGTTCCATCATGACAGTTTTTGTGGGTTAAGGGACCGCAAGCGTCCTGACAATGACCGTATCCCGTCACCACCGTGGCACGAAGGACTTTCCTCAGGAAGAGTTGGAGACAAAACATGAAGATGGACGCGTCAGCATTCGTTGCCGATCAGGAACTCATCACCGTGCTCAAGCAACATTCCCGCCCGTTCCCCTGCCGGCAGGACCGTACCCTTTTCAACCAGGGAGACGCGGCCGGCGGCATGTACATCTTTCATAGCGGCGAAGTGGAGTTGATGATGACCGCCCAGTCGGGCGATGTCATCATGGACATGCCTGCCGTGCCGGGCTCCCTTCTGGGGCTGCCGGCGCTGATCGGGAACGTCGGCTACAGTCTTTCAGCGCTGGCCAAGGCGGGCGCGGACATCAGCTTCATTAGCCGGGAGGAATTCTCCAGCCTGATGTTGACCGAGCCTGGGATTATCAGTCATGATCCTGCGCGTGTTGGCGGCCGAGGTAAGAACGGCGCGCATGGCCCTGGCGAACGTCTGATAGCTCTGCTGCGATGAGGGCAGGTTGATACCATCCTCAGTGTGCCCGGACTTGAGACTCAGGTGATGTATGTGCGCGGGGTGGGGCCGCGCGTGGCGGAGTTGCTCGCCCCCAAAGGCATCCATACCGCCGAAGACCTGCTTTACCATCTCCCTTTTCGATACGAAGACCGGCAGAACCCGCGCAGCCTCGACGAATTGAAGCCCGGCGAGATGGCGAGCGTCATCGCCGAGGTACGCGGCTCGGCACTGCTGCGGACGAGGAAGGCCCCGATCTTCGAACTCACCCTCGGCCAGGGCCGGCTGGCGATGAAGTGCGTTTGGTTCAACGGCTCCTACCTGCAGGGAAGGTTCCACGTCGGACAGACGATTGCCGTGTTCGGGAAAGTGGAGTCGTCGCGCTCGGCCAGCAATCTGAAGATGATCCAGCCGCAGTTTGAATTGCTGCCCGACGAGAGCGATGACGCTGAGACGCGCCTGCTGGAGGTGGGCCGGATCACTCCCGTCTACGAGTCACTCGGAGGGGCGCGCCTGGCTTCGCGTTGGCAGCGCAAGGTGATCTTTCACCTGCTTGAGGGAATGCGTGGCACGGTGCCGGAGTGCCTGCCCCGCGCCATGGTCGAGCGCCTGGGCCTGCCCGACCGCGAAACAGCACTGTGCCAGGTGCACTTCCCACCGGAAGAAACACCGCTGGCCGCACTGCAGGCCTCGGCTACCACAGCACACCGAAGGCTGATCTTCGAGGAGCTGTTTTTCCTGGAACTGGGGCTGGAATTGAAGCGGCGGCGCATGCGGGAGCGCGCCGGCATCGCCTTCGCTACCACCGACAAGGTGCGCGAGGCGATCCGGGAGGTACTGCCGTTTCATCCCACCGCGGCACAGAAGCGCACCCTGGGCGAGATCGTCGCCGATATGCGCCAGCCCAGTCCGATGCGAAGGCTGCTGCAGGGGGATGTGGGTTCGGGAAAGACCATCGTGGCGCTGCAGGCAATGCTGGTGGCGATTGAAAACGGCTACCAGGCGGCCTTGATGGCCCCCACGGAGATTCTGGCCACGCAGCACTTTCTGGCCGCGCGCAAGCTGCTGGAGCGGTCTTCGCGCAAATACCGGGTGGTGCTGCTGACAGGTTCGCTCGATGAGGACCGCAAGCGCGCCAACCGGGGGCTGATCAACCGCGGGGAGGCGCAACTGGTGATCGGCACCCACGCGCTGATCGAAGAAAAAGTGGAGTTCGACCGCCTGGGCCTGGTAGTCGTCGATGAGCAGCACCGGTTTGGGGTGATGCAGCGGTTCCGGCTGATGAAAAAGCCCCGCCCGGATGGGACGGAAGGGCCGGAGCCCGATGTACTGGTTATGACGGCGACGCCGATTCCGCGCACCCTGGCTCTGTCGCTCTACGGCGACCTGGACATCAGCGTGCTCGATGAATTGCCGCCCGGCCGAAGGCCCATTGTGACGCGGCGCGTGCCCGACGAACGTTGCGACGAGGTGTGGGATTTCGTGCGCAAACAGGTGGGGATGGGGCGGCAGGCGTACATCGTCTATCCCGTGATTGAAGGGGCAATGGATGACCAGCCGGAACTGGATTTCTCCCAGGACGACGCAGGCGGCGCAACGGCTGCCGGCCCGGTGACTGCGAAGAAGACCGCACGCAAAGGCAAGACCGCCCGGCTCTTTCCCCAGGATGTTGATGCGGTAACAGAACGCGGCGCAGGCGGAAAGCTGGGCCTTAAATCAGCGGTCGATATGCATGAGAAGCTGCGCACCGGGCCATTGGCCGGGCTGCGACTCGGCTTGTTGCATGGCCGCCTCGATGCCGACGAAAAGGAAGTGATCATGCGGCGATTCCAGCGCGGCGAGATCGACGTGCTGGTGGCTACGACGGTAATCGAAGTCGGGGTGGACGTGCCCAACGCCACGCTGATGGTGGTGGAACATGCAGAGCGGTTTGGCCTGGCACAGTTGCACCAGCTGCGCGGGCGCGTGGGACGCGGCGCAGCCAGAAGCTATTGCATTCTGGTGACCGGCCGTCGGGTTTCGGAGGTGGGTGAGGAGCGCCTGAACGCCATGGTACGCACCCAGGATGGCTTTGAGCTGGCCGAACTGGACCTCTCGATACGCGGGCCGGGGGAGTTTTTCGGGACACGGCAGGCGGGGTTGCCGGACTTCCGCGTGGCCAACCTGGTGCGCGACCGGGCACTGCTGGAGCTGGCCAAGCAGGAGGCAGCGCGGTTTGCGAATTCGCCTGCAGACGCGGCGGAAGGCACCGAGGCGGAGCGGGCACGCGTCTGGGCGCGGCTCAAAGATGCCTGGCAGCGCAGGTATGGGCTGGTCGAGGCTTGACGGTCATGCGACTTCGGAAGAAGGCGCCAACCCGGCTTTTCGCACCGGAAAGGTCTGGATCTCGAGGTCCACGCTGGCAATCTCTGTGCTGCAGTCGGCCTGGTGACTGCGGGTGCACTGGCAGAGCTCCGTGAAGCGGATGTGGCCGTTCTGGCTGAGTTCAAGGCCGGAGGCGATGAGGACGCTGTAGATATCCACACAGGCCTGGCGCTCAAACTCAAACAGCATGGTTACGGTTCCGGTATCGTTGGCGCCCCGGCTGAGCACCCAGCCGCCGCAGCCCAGAATTCCTCCGGTAAGGATTTTGACAAGGCGTGAAGGTTCTTCAACCGAAACGGCTTTCATTTCAAGGGCCCAGGGGAAGCTCATCGATTGTCCCCGGTCGCGCTCTGTCCCGCTGCTCCTCATGACCCGCTTATCGGTGCACGGGGAGAGAGCTTGATGATTGTGCAGGAGTCGAACGGAGCGTGACCGTCTTTGGTACAAGGATGCAGTCTGGGTCGCGGCGGGTTGCGCGTTTGGTAATTTGAACCGTACCTGGTGCAAAACCTGGGGCTCGCGAAGGCGCGCGGCGGCCCATGATTTAGCTTCATAGACAGCATGATTGTCGGTTCGGGAATTGACCTGGTGGAGATCGAGCGCATCCAACAAGCCAAAGATCGCTACGGATCGCGCTTTCTGGATCGCGTGTACACCCCTGCGGAACAGGCGTACTGTCTGCGCAAAAGGAACGCGGCGGAAAGTCTTGCGGCGCGGTTCGCCGCCAAAGAAGCAGGGGCGAAGGCGCTGGGAACGGGCATTAGTTTCGGGGTGAGCTGGCTGGAACTGGAAGTGGTGCGGGAGCGCAGCGGGCGGCCGACTCTGGAATTTCACGGGCGGGCAGCCGAGATCGCCCGCCATATGGGCGTGAGCCATGCGGCGCTTTCGATCACCCATACCCGCACCACGGCCATGGCCAGCGTGGTTCTTGAGGGCAGCCGGTAGCGATTGAACGGTCTGGTATTCTCAAGGCACTGCGGCGTAAGTCATCCGCTCACACGAGGAACGTTCCAGGACCTTCGAGTTGCGTTTCAGGATTATGTGTCGTTTTAATCAACCGGGAGGGGAGAACCGCCAACGTGCCAAGCCGCAGTGAGATCCGGTGGTCACAACTCAAGGTAGGCACCCTGGTCATGGTGGCGGTGGCGGTGCTCATCGTGCTGATCTTCCTCATGTCCGGTTCGACCGGCGGCCTGTTCGCGAAGAAGCTGGTGCTTCGCTCCTACTTTGAAAACGCGTCGGGTTTGAAGAATGGCGCGCCGGTGACCCTGGAAGGCGTGACCATCGGCAACGTGACTCACATTCGCGTGGTGCCAGACCGGAATCCCACGCCGGTTGAAGTAACCATCCAGGTGGGGGCGAACTTTGCTCGGGACCTGCACACCGACTCGACGACATCGATCGCCCAGGCCGGCGTGCTGGGCGACAGCTACGTGGATATCTCATCGACAACCGCCAAGGGACCGGAACCCGCCAATCACGCTGAGTTGAGGGCGCGCAATGTGCCCAGCATCCAGCAGGTGGTGGATACCAGCCAGGAAGCGCTGCAGAAGGCGTCCACGCTGATGACCAAGGTCAACGTGGTGCTCGATACCCTGAACTCCAAGCGGGGCAGCGCGGGCGAGTTCCTGAACGACCCCCAGTTCTACAACAAGATCACAAAGCTGGCCGATAATCTGGAAGTCGTGACCAAGGGAATGGCGCAGGGCAAAGGCACCCTGGGCAAGCTGATGACGGATGAGCAGTTGTATAACAAGCTGAACACCACCGTCGACCAGCTGAACGCCATCACGGAATCCGTGGCGGCGGGCCGCGGTTCCGCCGGCAAGCTGCTTCACGACGAGACGCTGTACAACAACCTGAACGCCGCCGTAGCCAACACCAACAAGCTGTTGGACGGCATCAACCAGGGCAAGGGCGCGCTGGGCAAGCTGACCCAGGACCAGGCGTTCGCCCAGAAGCTCGACGAGACGGTCACAAGCCTGGATAGCCTGCTCAAGGGTATCAACGAGGGCAAGGGCACCCTGGGCCAGTTGATTGTGGACAAGTCGCTCTACACTCACACCGATCAGACCATGGAGCAGGCGCAGATGCTGGTGAAGGCCATCCGCGAGAATCCCAAGAAGTACCTCGTCATTCACCTGAAGATCTTCTAGCCGTCCAGAATTTGGCCGGAACTTCGAGTCCC
The DNA here is from genome assembly GCA_963737665.1 of uncultured Acidobacteriaceae bacterium. Classification (GTDB taxonomy): domain Bacteria; phylum Acidobacteriota; class Terriglobia; order Terriglobales; family Acidobacteriaceae; genus Telmatobacter. The sequence goes on along the minus strand of CAVTTW010000002.1, from coordinate 368,436 downwards.
GATTCCGCGTAGGGATCTGCATCGGAGGTCCTCCATGCGTTTTTTTCGCGTATTCAAGGCAGGATTGGTGTGCCTGCTGGCCGGCGCGGTCTTGCTTCCTCTCGCCTTTTGCCCCTTGAAACCCACACACGCGGCCGCAATTGCGTCTCCCGCATATAACAGCACGGGCGAAATGCTGCCTCCGGCAAACTATCGTGAGTGGATCTACCTGACCTCGGGCATCGATATGAGCTACTCGCCCAAAAGCGCCGAGACGCAGGATCACTCCATGTTTGACAACGTGTTTGTGAATCCTGAATCCTACCGTAGCTTCATGGCCACCGGCACATGGCCGGACAAGACCGTGATGGTGCTGGAAGTGCGCGGAGCACAAAGCAAAGGGTCGATCAATCAACGGGGACACTTTCAGAGCGGGGACGTGATGGACCTCGAGGTGCATGTGAAGGATGAGGCGCGGTTCCCTGGAAAATGGGCGTTCTTTTCCTTCGATTCCATCAAGGGAAACGGGACGTTGATTCCGCAGGGAGCGCCCTGCTACAAGTGCCATGCCGAACACGCGGCAGTGGACACGACGTTTGTCCAGTTTTATCCGACCCTGCTGCCGGTTGCGCACGACAAGGGGACGGTGAGTGCGGCGTACCTCAAAGAGGAAACCGACCACGAAGCCGGAAAGTAGGCTGGCGCGCAGGCCTTACCGGGCGGGAACGATCAGGAAATCGGGCGAATCGGCACGCGGCAGGGATGAAGAGAGACTCCGACCTGCGCGAGGGAACCTTCGAGAAGAGCTGGCGGGGAGAAGCTTTCAAGCGCGCCCGGACGGCGTGATCGTGGGCTCTACATAGTTGGCGTGGTGGCCTGACCGCGAAAGACCCGCCAGAATTCGACGAATCCCTTGAGGCGCACCACCTGGAAGTAGTCGCTGGCGATGAAGTAGAAGACCGAGACCACGATCCATTCCAGGTGGAGCGTGCCCGTCCCTACTTCATCGCTGAACGGAATCAGTACAGATGAAAACACCATCGCCACCACAAGCAACGCCAGCTTGACAATACCCATGACCAGGTTGATCTCCACCAGCTTGCCGGTGAAAGCCTTACCCAGCCCGAGGCTTTGACCAAGCGCGGAGAGGGCCGAGCGGTTCTCGAGTAAAACCAGCATTGGCGCGATGGTGACAGCCCAGCTGATGAGCGCCCAGAACGTGAAAAAGCCAAGGGTAAGAAACACCGTCCACATGGTGTAGCCAACCAGGTCGGGCTCGGAACCGTTGCCGATGTGGGTAGCGGCGGCCCAGCCGATCGAGCGGTACCAGGCCCAGCAGGTGAGGATGAGGACTACCAGCCATGCCGCCTGCAGTCCGATCATGGCTGCAGGGCGAAACGGCACACGCGGCTCGAGCCGCTTCATGACAAGGTTGCGGCCGATGGCGGAGATGACGATCCAGGCCAGCGCGGCGAGGGGTGCAAGCCAGCTTACGACCGCGACCACATGCGGCTGGTAGAGAGCCCAGGCATCGGCCAGGCGCACCGCGGAAACCCAGGGATTTTGCGGGTCGAGCTTGTCGAGGCCGGCGGATTCAGGCGGGAGCGCGGCGAGAATCTTCTGCACCTCGACCCAGCAGGCCAGGAGCACAGGCGCCCCAAAGAGCCAGCGCCACGCGACTTCGATCGCGGTGAGAGAGGGCCGGGCAAACACCCAGCCCATCTGCCCTACGGCCGATTGTGTCCCGCGCAGTGGCTCGCCGGTCATGCTACCTGACAACGAGATTCACCGTCTTGCGCGGGACAACGATGACCTTGACGATGGTCTTGCCGGCAATGCGCGACTGCAGCTTTTCATCGGACAGAGCGGCGGTTTGAATGTCATCAGAAGCTGCGTCCGCGGCAACGCGAATGACGGTTACGAGCTTGCCATTGATCTGCACGGGGATTTCGAGTTCGTCTTCCCGGGCGAGAATGGAATTGCTGACCGGCCATGGCGCGCGAAGAATTGCACCCTGCTCGCCCAGTTCTTCCCACAACTCCGCGGCAATGTAGGGCGCAAAGGGGGCAAGCAACAGGACCAGGGTGCGCAAGAGCTCTTTCAGCAACCGGGGCAGGAACTTCACCGGCGGCGAGCTGCGCATCAGCGGCCTGCAGTTCGTTGACGTACTCCATCATGGCTGCGACACAGGTGTTGAAGTGCCAGCGTCCCTCGAAGTCGAGGGTGATCTTGGCGATGGTCTGATGCAGCTTGCGCAACAGCTTGAGAGACAGGCCATCCGGCGGCGAATTCCCGATGGCGCGGGCACCGCGTGCCCGTGGCGCATGCTTCATCACCAGGCGATAGACGCGGCCCAGAAAGCGGCTCACGCCTGCGACGCCATCTTCCTGCCAGTCGAGATCGCGATCGGGTGGAGCTGCAAAGAGTACGTACATGCGCGTCGCGTCGGCTCCATAGCGGGCGACCATGTCATCCGGGGAGACGACGTTGCCCCGGGACTTCGACATCTTGGCGCCATCCTTGATGACCATGCCCTGGGTGAAGAGGCGGCGTGCCGGCTCGTCGTTGGTGATGAGGCCGAGATCGCGCATGACCCTGGTCCAGAAGCGCGAGTAGATCAGGTGCAGGATCGCGTGTTCGACGCCGCCGATGTACTGGTCAATGGGAAACCAGTACTTCGCGATGGCCGGGTCGAAGGGCTCATTCGCATTCTTCGCGTCGGTGTAGCGATAGAAGTACCAGCTGGAATCGACGAACGTGTCCATGGTGTCGGTCTCGCGAAGCGCGGGACCGCCGCACTTGGGACAGGTGACGTTGACGAATTCAGGAATGCGCGCAAGGGGCGAGCCGCCCTGCTGCGTGATCTCCACCTGCGGAGGGAGAATCACGGGCAGTTGATCATCGGGCACCGGAACGATGCCATCGCGCTCGCAGTGAATCATGGGAATGGGCGTGCCCCAGTAGCGCTGGCGGCTGACGCCCCAGTCCTTGAGGCGAAACGTGATGGTCGCCTCGCCGATGCCCTTCTCCGACGCGATCTGCTGAAGACGTTTTTGCGCCTCCTGGCACGTGAGGCCGCTGAATTCGCCGGAGTTGACGAGCACGCCGTCTTCCGACAGAAACGGAAGCTCAGGCTCTTCGGCGTTCGGATCGGCAGGCGCAATGACACGGCGGATCGGAATCGCGTATTTCTTCGCGAACTCGAAATCGCGCTCATCGTGGCCGGGCACGCTCATGATGGCGCCGGTACCGTAGTCGAGCAGCACATAGTTCGCCACCCAAATCGGCACCAATTCGCCGTTGTATGGATTGATGGCGAAGTGGCCGGTGGGCACGCCGTGCTTTTCGATTGCGCCGACGTCGCCCGCTTCGCGGGCTGTCTTCTGCTCCTCGAGCAGGCCCGCGACCTGGGCTTTGAGGCCGGAGTCGATGGCCGCCAGAGCGGTTACGAGCGGATGCTCCGGAGCCAGTTGCACGCTGGTCGCACCAAAGATGGTGTCGATGCGGGTGGTGAAGACGCGAATCTTCTCATCCCGATTTTCGACTGCGAATTCAACCTCGGTGCCCTCGCTGCGGCCGATCCAGTTGCGCTGCATGGTGCGCACTTTTTCCGGCCAGCCATCGAGCTTGTCGAGGCCGTCGAGCAGTTCCTGCGCGTAAGCGGTGATGCGGAGGAACCACTGCACCAGGTCGCGCTGCTCAACGATGGTGTCTTCGTGGCGCCAGCAGCGGCCGTCGATCACCTGTTCGTTGGCCAGCACTGTGGCGCAGTCGGGGCACCAGTTCACCTTGCTCTTTTTGCGATAGGCGAGGCCCCGCTCATACATGCGCAGGAAGAACCACTGATTCCAGCGGTAGTAATCCGGGAGGCAGGTGGTGACTTCGGTCGCCCAGTCAAAGCCGATGCCCAGGCGCTCAAACTGGCGCTTCATGCCGGCGATGTTGGACAGGGTCCACTCGCGCGGCGGGGTGTTGTTTTTGAGAGCGGCGTTCTCCGCGGGCAGGCCGAAGGCGTCCCAGCCCATGGGGTGCAGCACGTTGTAGCCGCGCATCCACATGTGGCGCGCCAGGGCGTCGCCGATGGAGTAGTTGCGCACGTGGCCCATGTGGAGCTGGCCGCTCGGATAGGGCAGCATCTCGAGCACGTAGTACTTGGGCTTGCCGCTGGTGACGGGATCGGCCGCGTAGAGGTGTGGGGTCCGCGGCCCAGCGCTGCTGCCATTTGGGTTCGATCGCCGCCGGGTCGTATCGAATCTCTTTGTCTTCCGCCATAACCTCTTAGTGTAAACGGGGCGGCGGAACAGGACAGAAGACGGCTTGCCGGAGCACCGCGCCGGCCGCGAACTAAATTTAAGGGCACTGCCTCACGGCGTCGATCCGGCGGCGCAAGCTACGGGGTGCAATTCCTCCACGTTCACCTTGTAGTCTTCCGGAGGCTGGAAGGCGGACGCAGGCGGCTCGCTCGCGTCGAGGTTGACCAGTTCCCTGTCGGATCGCCCGGTTTGCGGGTCATCAATGATGCGGCGCACTTCGAGACCGAGGCTTGCGGCGAACCACATTTCGACGGTTCGCACCAGCGGCTGGTCATTGCCGACTCGACCCACGGGAGTGGTGAACGTAGACCTGTGCCCATTGGCCACGAGACCCTGAATAGTGGCTGTCCCCAGATCTTCCCTCTTCGGATCGACTGCGGTCGAGTTCAAAGCAGAGACGTTGGCAGAGGTTTGCGGTGAGTGCGCGGCATTGCCCCGCAGCCCAGCCTGGTTCGCCGCAGGCCCGTAATTGACGATGCATCTCTCCCGAATCCGATTGCCAGCAGCCCTGCCGTTGATCCTGCGGAGGCAGCTTGACCACCCTGGCCTCCTTGGTGCGGGAGTTCCAGGTCACCTGTGTACCCGCGACCGGGTCGTCTTCCCGCACGTATGTGAATTGGCTGCTGCGTTCCGTTGGGAAGCGCCTCGGTGGTCGCGACCATGCTGCGCCCCTGCGAATCCAGCGCCCGCGTCTCCGTCGATTCGCGGGTGATGGTCGTCCCGTTGGCCAGGGTTTGCACGCGGGTGGTCTTGAACTCGGCCGTGTAGAACGGCTGCGCGGGCGGCTGCCGGAGCGACGACGCTGTCTTGCATCCGGGCGGGGTCACGGCAAAGGGATCCCACGCGCACGCACCGGTTGCGGTCTGGCCAACAGCCGGAGTAAACGCCAGAGTCAGGACAAATACTGCCAGATAACGATCACGGTTGGCGAGCATGGGTGCCCTCCGGAGAAGAGGATCGCGTTCCAATCTTACCTCCGAATTTTGGCCGCCGGGAGTGAATTTTGGGGCTTGTGCTTGACCGGTGTTGCAGTTTTCCTGACTGGGTTCGGAGTTTGTTCGACCAGGCTCTTCAGCACGCGGACGTTGCTCTCTTCGTTGCCGTCATCGTCGACCGGGGTTTCGGCGATGAAGGCCGCATGCGCAAAGCGCGGGTCGTTGAGAAGGCGGCGGAAAGCCTCGTTGCCGATAGTTCCCTGCCCGATGTGCTGATGGCGATCAAGCTTTGACCCGCAGGCGGCCTTGGCGTCGTTGCAGTGCCAGACGCGCACGGCATCGAAACCCATGCTCGACTCGATCTGCTCCATGGTCCGCTCATAGCCCTCGGCGCTGACAATGTCGTAGCCCGCAACATGGGTGTGGCAGGTGTCGAGGCAGACGGCAACGGGCGCATGGGAACGCAGGAGCATCACCAGTTCAGCCACCTGGTCAAAGCTGCCCCCGAGGGAACATTCCGACCCCGCCGTGTTTTCAATCAGAATCGTGAACGGCGTGCCCTGCCAGGGAAGGTCGTCGATGGCACGCTCGATGGATTCAGCGGCCAGTTTGAGACCCTCGTGGCGGCTCAGGCCCTTCCACGAGCCGGGGTGCAGCACGAGATACTCGGCGCCCAGGGTAAGGGCGCGCTCCATCTCTCCGCGAAAGCCTTTGACGCTGTTTTTGCGCACCTCCTCGGTCTGACTGCACACGTTGAGCAGATAGCTGGCGTGAATGACGAGCGGACCAATGTCGTACTCGGCGCGCAGTTCGCGCAGCCGCGCGGCCTGGGCCGGGTCGATGCTCGCGGGCCGCCACATGCGCGGGCTGGAGGAAAAGATCTGAAACGTGTTGGCGCCGAACTCCCGGGCGCGTAGAACGGCATTGGAGACGCCGCCCGCGGTGCCCAGGTGCACGCCGATGCGCTTGGTCATGAAGATAGTTTAATGGGGACGAAGGGCGGTGGGGATTCGGGCTTCCCCCACATCTCAGAATCGAGATGTGGGGCACCCAAATGTTGTATATCGTGAATCTCGATCCGGGTTTTGTTCCGTTGCACCAATTCCGCGCTCATTCTTGCGCCTTGCCTAAGTAATCACCGAGTCCCGAGTCTAGTCGTCATCGTCCTTGGCAGGCTTCTTCAACCGCACCTTAAGCATAGGTGGAACCGGCGCGTTGCCCTTCACGTCTTTCCACAGGATCACATTGAGCTTTTGCGCGTCGGCGCGGTCGGCGTGGCGGAAGTCCATCTTCATGCTGTCTTCGGCGCCGGGCGCATTTTTAGGATTGGCTGTATAGATCAAATTGTTGTCGCGGTTGGCGTAGTCGGCAGTGTAAGCGGGTTGATCGCCCGCGCCGGCAAAGAGCGGGGAGATGAGGGGGCTCAGCGCGTCGTTGTTGTTCATGGGCGGCACACCGAGCAGAGTCTCGATGGTGCGCAGAACACTGACCGTCGAATAGAAATGGCTGTCGATGAATGGGCCGCCATCCCTGGCGCGCGGAGAATACTTGCTCACTACCAGGGCAATGCTGCGGTGCGCATCCACGTGATCGGCGCCGGCCTGCGCATCGTCTTCGAGGACAAAGAAAGCCGTGTCGTCCCAAAAGGGCGAGTGGGAGATCGCGTCAACGGCGCGGCCCACGGCGAGATCGTTGTCGGCCACTGAGGACTTGGGAGTCGGACCACCCGGCCGCGTGCCGGCGGTGTGGTCGTTGGGCAGGCGCAGTTGGATGAAGTTGGGCATGGTGTCTTTGCCCTGTTGCCGGTCGGCCTCCCACTGCTTGAGATGACGGAGGAAGACTTCGACGCGAATCTGGTCAGGAACCTGCAACTCGAAGTCGGGCGCTTCCGGAGCGAAGTGGCCGACGAGTTCGGGCTTGGTCGCAGTGTTGGCGGCGATGAGCGGAATCGGCCACGGCCACTTGTTCACCCCGCCGCCCCAGGCTTCGGGAATGGCCTCACCTGGCTCAATGGACTTTCGGTCGCAGGCCGCGCCCGGCATAAGCGGCCCCTCCTGCGGATTGGTCGGCATGTGCTCGACCACGGCGTCGGTGCAGAAGATGGTCGAAATAAACTCACCGAAGTGGTAATACGTCTTGCCGTGCGCGGCGAGATCGCCCCACAAGTAGCCGCTGGCGGGCTCATTCACATCAGGAATCTTCTGCAGCAGCGGGTAGCCCTCGGCCACGGCGCCTTCGAAGTCGTAGGTGCGCTGGTTGCCGCGATACGCCTGCTGCCAGGTCTTCTCGAGATAGTCGGTGCCGATGGCGGCGTTGGACCAGACGTGGCCGTCGCCGGAAACCTCGCCGGAGTCGAAGAACTTGTCAAGCACGCCGAACTGCAGGGCGAGCTTGTGCAGGTTGGGTGTGATGCTCTCGCCGAACATGGTCAGGCTGGCTTCGCCGTTGCCCACCGGCTTGCCGTTTTGTTCGAGATCGCCGAAGACCTGATCGTAGGTACGATTCTCCTTGATGATGTAGATGACGTGCTTGATGGGATTGCGCGCGCCGCCGCCAAAGGGAATCTTCTCCTGCGCGGCTTTCATTCGGTTGGTCTCAAGCACAGCCGCAGTCCATGGACGCAGATTCTTTTCGATCTCGCTCGCCTCAATCGCGGCCAGCGAACCATAGAGCAGGGTCGCGATGTAGGTGCTCCCCGGCTTCTGATGATGTGCCTCCATCTCGGGCGTCTGCGGCTGCGGCTTGTCGTTGGGGGCAGTTCCCTTCCCCTTGTCGGTAGCGACATAGAGCTTGCCGCCCAAAAACGTCATCGACATGGGCATCCACTCGGTGGGTACGAACCCTATGGGCTCCACCATGCCTTCTTTTCTCGTCTTCACGGTAAGCTTCGCCGGTATCGAGCACAGCCACGGCATCGCTGCCCATGTTGGCCGCGTAGAGTCGAGTACCTTGTGCGTTGATCGCGATTGCCACCGGCTCGGCGCCGAAGTAGCTTTGGCCAGGCAGGCGCGTATCGAAGTATCCCTTCACCGAAAACTGTCCGGCCGCTACATCGACCGCTGCCACGGCATCCCGGTTGGCGAGCGCGACGTAGAGGGTCTTGCCATCCGGCGAAAACTCAAATGCGCACGGATGGGTTCCGGGCGCAACCGAACTGGAAGGCTTAAGCAGCGGCAGTGTCTGGCCCAGAGTGCCATGCGCGAGGTCCAGTTCAACAATCTCGGATGCATTCCACAGAGCGACGAAGGCGCGGTGCCCATCCCCGCTGACGGCGAGCGCCACGGGATAGGTCGAAGGCACGGTGTCCGCTTCCGAGAGGTCGAATCGCTCTTCGATCTCGCCATTGGACGGATTCAGCAGGACGACCTTGTCGGCGAGGTTCTCGGCCACCAGCAGCTTCTCAGCGCCGGAGAAGTCAACCGTGGCAATCGCTGCCGGAAAGGGCACGCCCTTGTCGCCGTCCATTGAACCGATCAGACGCGTGGTGTGGCCGGGGGCGAGTTGCTCGAGCGGAAGCGGGATGAAGCGCTCCGGCGCGATCTTTCCTGCCGTGAAACTGTAGACTACAATCCCATTTCCGGTGTCGCCCTTGGTAGATCCGGTGGGATCGGTGATGGAGCCCATGCTGGCATAGATGTGGCCTCCGTCGTGGCTGAAGGCGAGGCCGGAATAGAGCGTCTGTTTCGCCGCGCGCGCCGGGGTGCGGTCATCGGGAAAGTCCGCCACCGTGCCGGATTGCGTGTCATACACCGCCAGCGATTGGTCATACTGCGACTCGAACGTTCCATAGCCCGCGTTGACGGTGACGACATAACGGTGGTCTGGCGACACGGCGATCGAGATCGGTTCGCTGTTCAAACGCTGCGGACGACCCGGGACTGGCAAGGTCAACTGCTTGCTGGTAGGCAGATCGGTGGTCTGCGCGGAAAGCGATGCGGCTCCCAGAGCAACGACGCCCGCAGCGACCGTCAGCAACTTCATCATGTTCATCTCCCAGACCAGTGTAGTGGGCCGCGAATCGAATCATGTTACGGCGAGATTTATCGTACAGCCCGCGCGGCGATCCTGAAACTCACCGGCGTGCGGGTTGTAGAATCTCATCTCAACACGCGTTCGCGTCGCTTGCAAAGATCAGATCAGAATGAGGAATCCAACCATGAGCAAACCCCGGCAGTGTATGGCTGCCTTTGCAACCGCACTGCTCCTGCTTGCCACGGCTGGTACCGTGCGTGCCCAGGCTGTTGAGCCCTCTCGAACTGTCGGAGCGGCCATCGACCACGATCTGCCGGAGATTACCGTTCCGCACCTGGAGCAACTTTATGGTGAACACCGATATACCGTAACCCAGGTCGTGAACTGGTATATCGCGCGGATCCGCCGCTACAACGGCGTCTACGGGGCTATCGAAGATCTCGACGTCAAGGGTGCGCTGGCGACTGCGGCCCGCGAAGATGCCGAGGCCAAAGCGGGCCTTGTCTCAAATCGGCGCGGCGCATTATGGGGTGTGCCCATCGTGATCAAGGAAAACACCAGTGTTAAAGGCCTGGTGACGAGCGATGGCTGGAAGGGCTATGTGATTCCGGGACATGCGTTGATTGCTCCGCGCGACGCGACCATCGTGGCGAAGTTGCGCGCGGCCGGCGCGGTGATCCTGGGCAAGACCAACATGCCCGACTTCGCTGCCAGCGACACCAACCGCAGCTCGGCCTACGGTCGGACGGGCAATGCGTACGATGTTCGCTTCAGCCCAGGTGGCTCTTCGGGCGGTACGGTCACCGCAGTCACAGCAAACCTTGCGATGCTCGGAAACGGTACGGACACCGGCAACTCGATTCGCATGCCGTCGGCGACAAGCGCGGTGGTCGGCGTCTTTCCCACCCGTGGGCTGGTAAGCATTGCAGGCATCGCGCCGCTCGACTGGCTGCTCGACAACACCGGCCCCATCGCGCGGAATGTTACCGATGCGGCCATCGCCTTAACCGTGATGGCCGGGGAAGATCCGATGGATCAGGCGACGGTTGGTTCGCAGGCCAAGGCACAGCCCGGCCCATATACAAACTATCTGAAGCGGGACGCGCTCAGGGGCAAGCGCTTTGGCGTGCCGGCTTTCATTCTTGCCGGCGCTGGCATTCCTTTCCAGGGCATCCCGGCATCAGAGCCCGCTGACAAAGTCGCTGCCGACCGCGATTCTTCGCGCATTCCCCTGCGCCCGGAGACCCGCGCGGCCTTCATGAAGGCTGTGGACGCGCTGCGGGCGGCAGGGGCCACCATTGTCTTCGACGACTCGATCCTGCCCGACAGCTTCGCCGTAACCGTGGCGCGCGTCGGCACGATGCCGTACATCCGCGAAGGGACAGAAAACTTCCTTGCCAACTATGGGCCGGCGCAGTATCACTCGCCGGAAGAGTATCAGAAGGCCGTGGGCTCTCCTCTTCCCGCCACGATCATCGGCGGAGCCAGGGACGATCCGCAGGATCCACGAGACGTCGTCGCGCAAGCGAACTTTGAAAGCGACCCGCAAGCCGGTGCCAACGTCACGGCGCCGCGACAGCAGGCTCGCGATCAGTACGATGCAACGCTCGACCGGCTGCATCTCGATGGCTATGTGTATCCGGCGATCCAGATGCCGCCGCCCGATGAAACCATGCCACAGGATGGCGTGGTGAGCACCGGTCCGCACAGCGACACGAGCTGGGTCAACATGATCGGCGTCCCTGCGGTCGTTGTGCCTGCCGGCTTTTATACAAGCGGACTTCCGTTCGGTCTCGAGATCTCTGCGCGGCGATGGAAAGACGGCGACCTGCTGGGCTGGGCTTACGCATTCGAGCAGGCGACGCACCTTCGCCGGCCGCCGGTACTGGTCGAAAAAGGACTGCTCCCCATCAACCGATAGGAGTGCGGCGTTTTACCTCGCGGGTCACGATGTGAAACGCGTGTCGCAAAATCCTCATTCCCCGCCGGCCGCGATTCGAGTATAAGGATGCAACGGCGTTTCGCACCAGTCGTCCATCCCCTATTTGAGGTCGCGATGTCCCCGAGACAACGGTGGTTACTCAGTTTATGTCTTGCCTTCTGCTTTTTCAGCATGGGGTTCAATCCGAACGCCAACGCACAGGCCACCACTTCGCTGGGCGGACGCGTCACAGACAAGAGCGGCGCCATCGTTCCGGGAGCCAAGGTGAAGCTTGTCCTGGTGGCGACCAGTGCAGCGCGCGAAAGTACCAGCAATGGAAGCGGCGAGTTCCAGTTTTCGCAGCTTGCGCCGGGCCGCTACAACCTCATCGTGTCGGCGTCGGGATTTGATCCCAGCGAAAAGGACGGCATGGACCTGCTGGTCGGCCAGCCTGAAACCGTGAATGTCACGCTGACCGTGGCCAGCGTGACGTCGCAGGTCGAGGTGACTTCAGACGTCGAACCGACGCTCAACACCACCGACGCGACCATGGGAAACGCCTTCGATGGACAACAGGTGGAGCAATTGCCGATCGAGGGACGCAATGTTCCCGATCTGCTGAGCCTGCAGCCGGGGGTGACATTCCTGGGAAGAACGGACGACAATAACGGCACCAACGCGGTCGGCAACAATGCCACCGATTCGCGCAGCGGCGCGGTCAACGGCGGCCGCAGCGACCAGTCGAACATCACCCTCGACGGCATCGACGTCAACGACATCAATAACGGGTATGCGTTCACCAGCGTCCTGCGCGTGACCCAGGACTCGGTCGCCGAGTTTCGCGTGACCACCAGCAACCCCAACGCCGATGAAGGCCGATCGTCTGGCGCACAGGTGGCGCTCATCACCCGCGGTGGAACAAACAAGTACCACGGCGCCGTTTATGAATACAACCGCAGCAATTTTCTTGAAGCCAATGACTTCTTCAACAAGCAGCAGCAGCTTGCCGCGGGACTTCCCAACCGTCCTCCCAAGCTGATCCGCAACATCTTCGGCGCGGCTTTGAGCGGGCCGGTGAAAAAGGATCGCGTCTTCCTGTTCATGAACTACGAGGGCCGCCGCGACACCGAGGGAGTCAGCGTCAATGCGGGGACGGTGCCGACCGCATCGTATCGCGCAGGAAATCTGCAGTATGAATATCAGAACAGCAGCGGCGGCGATTCCGTCTATGAACTCACACCCGCCGACATCCAGGGCATGGACCCACAAAACATCGGCGAAGATCCCGCCATGCTCTCTCTGCTCCAGTCTTACCCACTGCCCAACGATCCCACACAAGGCGATGGCCTGAATACCGGCGGCTTCCGCTTTCCCTACACCCTGGCGCGCAGCTACAACACCTACATTGCGCGCCTCGACTGGAACGTCGGCCACAACGGCCGTCACACATTCTTCTGGCGCGGCAATCTCCAAAACGACACGGAGCCCACCGCGCCCGCATTTCCCGGACAGCCCCCCTCAACCTCCACGCTGACCAACAACAAGGGCTTTGCCGTCGGCTACACCGCGGTGCTCTCCTCCAGCATCGTCAACAACTTTCGCTACGGCTTAACTCGCCAGGGCTTCGAAGATGCCGGGATCTCCAACCAGCCGCATGTCATCTACTACGTTGTCGCGTCGCCTCAGGCATTTACGCGCTCCACGTCCACCATCGTGCCCCTCCAGAACATCGTCGACGACGTGTCGTGGACAAAACATACCCACAATTTCCAATTCGGCGCCAACCTTCGTCTCATCGACGACCGCAGTACCACCAACGCCAATTCCTTCCCCGACGGCCAGATGAACCAGGGCTGGCTTTCGAACGGCTCCACCGTCGCCGGCAGCGGCGGTCCCTTCGATCCCCCCGTCTACGGATATCCCACCGTCGACTTCTCCAACTTCGGCAATCTCTACAACAACGCCATCCTGGCCCTGGTCGGCGTCATCAGCGAAGCCGATGCTGTATACAACTACAACAAGCAGGGCGTGGCGCTTCCCCTCGGCTCTCCCATCACCCGCGATTACGGATGGAAGGAGAGCGAATTTTACGCACAGGACTCATGGAGAGCCTTCCCGAACCTGACTATCACCTACGGGCTCCGCTACTCGTACCTTCAAGCGCCTGCCGAAAAGACCGGAACGCAGGTCGGCTCCTGCATGATCTCCGGTACCGTCTGCCAGCCCTATTCACTGACGCGCTACTACCAGCAGAGCGCCGCGCAGGCAGCGGCCGGCGGAGCTGCCAATGCGGTGGGCGAGCTGGCCTTTGACCTCAACGGGCGATACAACCATCGCGCCGACTTCTGGACACCGGATAAGGCGGACATCGGGCCGAGGCTCGCCTTTGCCTATTCGCCGACGCCGTCTTCCGGTGCGTGGAACAGGATTCTGGGCAATGGAAAAAGCAGCATTCGCGCCGGATACTCCCTGGTCTTCGACCACTTCGGCGCGCCAACGGTAAATACATTCAACACCAATGGCTCTTACGGCCTGTCAACGGACCTGTCCAATCCGCCCGGGCACGGCAAATGTGGCCACCGCTCCCCGCTTCACCAGCATCACATCGGTCCCGACCAGCCTGCTTCCACCGGCGCCTCCCGGAGGCTTTCCCGCCATCCCATCTTCCACTCAGTTCGCCATCAGCTGGGGCCTCGATTCGGCCATCAAGACGCCTTACTCACACCTGATCGACTTCTCCATTGCGCGGGAATTGAACAATGGTTCCTCGCTGGAAGTTTCCTACGTCGGCCGCCTCGCGCATCGCCTGCTGGCACAGGAGGATGTCGCGATGCCGATCAATCTCTCCGCGGCGGGCACAACGTACTTCGCTGCCGCCAAGCAACTGGCGATGCAGTCGCGCGCCGGCACCGCAGTCAGCGCGGTGCAGCCGATTCCCTACTTTCAGACCGTGTTCGCCGCCCTGAACAATGTCGACCTGGGTCTTGGCGCGGGGCCGGTATCGGCCACGCAAAACGTGTACCAGCTATTTGCGCAGAATATATACAACGAGACCTATGCGCTGTATGAGCTGGATGTGCCGGACTCGCTGAGCGGAGCCGGCGTCAATCCCAACCAGACCTATCCTTCCTTCCGCTACTATCACGATCAATACTCGGCGCTCTACGCCTGGAGATCCATCGGCTACTCCAACTTCAATGCGCTCGAGGCAGTCTACCGTCAGCGTATCGGCGCGGGCCTGCAGGCTGATCTGAATTACACATACTCCAAATCGATGGATATCGTTTCGCAGGCCGAGCGCCTCAATACGTCGGGAGCCACAAACTACGCGCAGATCATGAACAGCTGGGCGCCGAATCAGCTCTACGGCGTGTCCGATTTTGATGCGACGCACCAGCTGAATGCGAATTATCTTTGGGAGCTTCCCATCGGGCGCGGCAAGCAATTTTTGTCGTCAACCAATCGCCTGATGGACGAACTGATTGGCGGATGGCAGTCTACCGGCATCATCCGCTGGACCTCAGGATTCCCGTTCATCGTGGACAATGGCGCCTACTATCCGACCAACTGGGACATCGAGGGATGGGCGACGGAGATCGCCAAGATTCCCTCGCATGCCTTGGGGCGCGGGCAACTCACGCAGCGCTTCGCTGACCCGGCAGCGGTATTCGCGTCGTTCGGCCACGCGTTGCCAGGGGATTCGGGCACGCGCAACCCGCTGCGCGGCGACGGCTACTTCAGCTGGGACAGCGGCCTCGACAAGGAATTCAAATTCGGCGATCGGGCCAAGGTTCAGCTTCGCTGGGAGATGTTCAATATCACCAACAGCGTGCGGTTTGACTCGCACTCCATCAGCGCGACGCTCGATAACCCCAACAACTTCGGCCAGGCCACGGTGCTGCTCACCAACAAGCGGCTGGCACAGTTCTCCGCGCGCGTTGAGTTCTAGAGCTGAGTCATCAAGGTCAAGAAACACTGGCCGCTTGTGCCGCCTCTACGCTGGCTGCGCGATGGCGGCGCAGCGCGTCCAGGTGAATCACCAGCGCGATCAGGGCGCCGAGGATCGTGCACCACGCGCGGCGATGCGCGATCACAGGGCCCGGAATCTGGTTCAGGGATAAAAGAAAGACGATGTACGCGGTCAGGCAGGCGGTAAACAGGCCATAGTTGACCGAGTTGGTGGCGAAGGCCAGACAGGCAAAGAGCGTCGCCATCAGGGCAAGAACCGGAGTGCTGAAACTGACGTGGGCCACGAGCAGGCTGCAGAGCCACGCTCCCGCCAGCGTGCCGAGAACCCGGGCCGCCGCGCGCGTCACCGTCTCAGAGAGGGCCGGCTTCTGCACCAGCAGCGCGGTCATGGGTATCCAGTAGCCCGACTGCACGCCCACCCGCCGATATACCTCGGTGGCGACGCACATGGTGACGATCAGTCGGATGGAGTAGGCAAAGGCCGCACTGGTCGAAAACGCCGGCAGTATTTGCGGAATGTGGCGAAAGCGGCTGATCAATTCGTAGTCACGTCGTCTTGCCGTGTTGAGAACGGAAGATGCCAGGTAGGCGAGATCCTTACGCAGATTGGGCACGAGCGAGAGCCCCGCCGAGGTGATGAGAATCTGCACAATGCCGCCGGCCGCGATCAGCCCTGCGCGCTCCAGTGCGGGCACCGGACCCGTGGGAAATGCCGAGGCAACCAGCAGCGCCACGGAAGCCTGTTGCCCTACCCACGAAAGCCCCGTGTTGCGCGTGGTCAGCAAACCATAGATCAATGCCGAGCCAGCCGCCGCGATGATCAGCCAGAAGTTTTTGTGTCCGGCCAGGGTGCCGGCAAGGGTAGCTGTGGAGCAGGCGAAGACCGCGGCCATCATCGGAATCAACCGCGAGTCCGCGATGCGCTGGTTGGCGCCGAAGCCGATCGTGAATGCACCGCCGCCCGCGATCAGTCCGCCGCCCGGATGACCGGCAAGGATGCCCGCAAACAGGCACAACGCCACCGCAAACCCGCTGATGAGGGGAAGTTTGAAGCTGAGTTCCGACCATTTGAAGCTATAGATATCCGCGATGAAATGTGGAGCAGCAACCGTAAAACGGAATGGCGGGTTGGCGGAAGTGGCCGTCATTTCTAATCAGATGCAGGGCCGGACAACTCATGCCCCAAGGGAAGTGACCTCGAACGTATTTGCTCGTTCAGGCGAGAGCGGGTTATCGAGCACTTTTATCGGATGCGGGGATTTTGAAGCGATTAACCGTTCAGCCTGGCGTACCCAGTTTACAAGAGTCGGTTCTCAATTCGAAATCTCCTGGACATCGACAGGGAGGGCTTACGGCTTTCCGCCGGGATGGGTAGTAATTCCCTTGAGCAGAAACTCGCGCAGGATGTTTGTTCCCGCGTTTCCAGCCGTCTCTACCAGTCCGTTGACAAGGGTGAGCGAAAGCCCGCGGTTGGCCGCGGGATAGTAGAGATTGGAAAGCGCTCCGGCGGCGAATGTCCCCAGCACATGCGAGTAGTTGGGGCGCCAGCGGCCGCTGTCCGTCCGGGTGATGACCGCCGCCGACATGGCGTACAGGGTGCGCGACCGGACGGTTCCGGTGCCCTTGTAGAAGTAGCGCGGGTCTTGGCGAAACAGCGAGGCAAAGACCGCGCTGCTCAGCATTCTCGCGGAAAAGTCATTGGTATACGCGGCCCCGTAGCGCTTGGCGTAACCCTGGATGCCCCCGCCGTAAGCGGGAAAGATGTTGTAGAACTGCTCGAAGCCCGCGATGCCGCCTGCCCCGGCAAAGGCCACCGGATCGATCATCGATCGAAAGGCCAGCTTGAACTTCTGCTTCGCCCCCATGGGCGGGGCGTTCCAGTCATACGAACTGTAGAAGTTGGGGAAAACTCCGAAGACGCGCTGCTGCTCGGCGATCTGCACCTGCTGCTCGGCGATCTCTTCCTTGTCGCCAAACACCTTGACGTCGGTCGCGGTAGCGGCGATGGGCAGTACCACGTGAGACGTAATGAGCATTTCACCCGCACGCAAAGACAGCCACGGCGAGACATAGGACCCCATTCCCGGACCGGTCACCGTGATTCTGTAGGATCCCGGCGGCAGGTCAGGAAACTCGAATTGACCATTAGGGCCCGATTCCATCTCATGCTTGTCGCTTCCCTGTCGATCGGTGAGCACCACATGCGCGTTTTGCACTACGTCTTCATTGGTGTCGAGAACGGTGCCGGAGATGGTTGCCGTACCCTTGACGGCGGGCGCTGTCGGAGTGGCATCGTCCGCGCCGAGTGAAGCGCGTGGGGCGTCGGGCAAAGCTGCCGCACCTGTGAGTTGAACCGTGGCCTGCTGTGCGTTCGCATCCGTATGAAGCACGCCGAACAACGGAACCGCCGCGATGCCGCCAAATACCAGCGCGCGCAACGAATGGGCCGCATGAGCGCGCCTGTCGTGCACTCTCATCAGCCGTTCATTGAGCCCTAAAGGCTTCGCGGCTTCGACCAGATTGTGCACAACCACCCCTCGCTCTTTTATCAGCAAACACGCTGGAAATTGCCCATCCGAAGACATGTTCCAAACTCCGCAACACACGACTCCCACATGCGATGGACGGTGAGCATCTGCGCCGGTCACCAGATGAGGGCATGACGTTTTCGTCATACAGCATGCAGCCCAGGAGATTTATGGGCTTCCTCAAGCTTAGAGGCCGCAAGTGAAACCGGAGAGACGCGAACTCCGATCGTCACCTGAGACTGAAAGGATTTGCCGAACCATCGTAGACGATCCAAATTGGTTCTGGCGGTGCGCCGCGGATGTTCATCCGGTTTTCATAATCTCCGCTTCCGGTCATGGCCACTTTCGTGTGGCGCAGAAGCCACGCGTGCTGAGGCGTCACCTCAGTTTTGAGGAATCCGCTCGCCGCCTTCGGCATGCAGTTTCGACTGGAGGAGTGTCTATCGCAAGCTCTTCAACGCCGGATACAGCTTTCGCCACTGCGCGTAACCCTGCTTGTAAGCAGCAACATCAGCCGGAGCAGGCTCGATGCGCTGCGCGACTTCGATGGCCTGGCCGCACGCCTCGTCAAGACTGGCCCAGTGCCCGGCGCCGACCCCGGCAAGCAGCGCGGCACCAAAGGCTCCGCCCTCTTCCGCTCGTCAGGATCTCGACGGGATGGCCGTAGATGCCGGCCTGAATGCTGCGCCACAGCGGCCCGCGCGCACCCCCGCCCCCGAGCCGGATGCCGCTTACGGGAATGCCAAGATCCGCAAACAGCGTAAAGGTATCCTGCAGCGAATATGCCACACCCTCCAGCACAGCGCGCACGAAATGCGCCGCGGTGTGCCCGGTTCCAATGCCCACGAAGGCGGCGCGGACTTCAGGATCGAGATGCGGTGTGCGCTCCCCGAGAAGATACGGCGCCCATTCCAGACCCTCACTGGTCGCAGGAACTTTGGCTGCAGCCGCTGTCAGCGCATCGTAGCTTTGGCCCGCGAAGAAGGTCTCTTTCAGCCAGCTGAAGCTCAACCCCGCAGCCTGCGTCACACCCATCACGTGCCAGACTCCGGGAACCGCGTGGCAGAAGGTGTGCAGGCGGCCCTTCGGATCCTTGGTTGGTTCGGCCGTGGCGGCAAATACCACGCCCGAGGTGCCGATGGTGGCCGACACCGATCCCGGTTGCAGGATGCCCATGCCCACCGCGCCCGCGCCCTGATCGCCCGCGCCGGCCACGACCGGCGTCCCCGCAGTCAGGCCGGTCGCGTCCGCAGCCGCTTCGCTGATACGCGCGCAGACCTCCGGCGATTCATACAACGTGGGCAGCCAGCTTTCGGGAATGCCCGACATCTCCGCGACCTCGCTCGACCAGCGCCGATGCGTCACGTCCAGCAGCAGGGTTCCCGAAGCCTCCTGCACGTCAATCGCAAACTCGCCGGTCAGCCGGTAGCGAACATAGTCCTTGGGGCACAGGATGTGCCGCGTTCTGGCGAAGATCTCGGGCTCGTGCGTCTTGACCCACAACAGCTTGGTCAGCGTGAAGTTGGGCAGCGCGGGATTGCAGGTGAGTTCGATGAGGCGCTCGTAGCCGATGCGCTCGTGCAGCCAGTCGCATTCGGGCTGCGTGCGCGTGTCGCACCAGATCAGTGAAGGACGCAGCACCTGTCCGTTCTCATCGAGCAGCACCGCGCCGTGCATCTGGCCGGTCAGGCCGATGGCTGCGATGGGCTGGTGTGGCTCCGGTGCGGCCGCGAGCGCCGTACGTATGGCATCCTGCGCCGCCCGCCACCAGTCTTCTGGATCCTGCTCCGCCCATCCGGGGTGGGGAGTGCGGAATGGTGCATGCGCGCTCGACGCGCCGCTGATCAGCATTCCCGTTGCGTCCACAACAACGGCCCGCGTACCGCCCGTGCCCACATCCATTCCCAGGAACCACATGCTGTCTACTCCCTTGCGTAAATCGGTTTTTCTCGGCGTCCGCAGCATATCAGCTTTGGTGTGCCGCGGAAAGCCGCGCGCGGGGCCCAAGGTCTGGGCAAAAATCTGCGCGAACTTTCACCCGCCGTGCAACGTACCTGTCATATCACAAGCGTCTGCAGCGCCGGGCGCGCAACCCCGGATTGGTTCTAAGGAATGCCACGCGGAGGGCCAGTATGAGTTTAGTCAGCGACCAGTTCAAGCAGGTTTTCAGGAGGCTGGGCAAAGCGCCTCTGTTTACCGCCATTACTCTGATCACGCTGGCCGTCGGCATCGGCGCCAACACGGTGGTCTTTAGCGTCATCGACGGCGTCCTGCTTAAACCGCTCAACTATCCCAACCCGGAGCAGTTGATCGGGGTCTGGTACAGGGCGCCCGGCATCAGCATCCCCGACCTCAACATCGCACCCTCGTTCTACTTCATCGATCGCGAACAGAACACCACCTTCCAGGACATCGGCGTCTATAACGGCGACTCGCTCAGCATCACTGGTACCGGCCAGCCCGAACACGTCCATGGACTCGACGTGACGGACGCTACCCTGCCGCTGCTCGGCGTCCAGCCGGTCCTGGGACGCCTCTTCACCAAGCGCGACGACTCTCCAAACTCGGCGAAGACGGTCATTCTCTCTTACGGCTATTGGCAGCGGCGCTTCGGCGGCAGCAAATCGATCATTGGCACCAGCCTGACTGCGGACGGGACCTCGCGCGAAATCATCGGCGTGCTGCCCCGGCAGTTTCAGTTCCTCGACGATCGGGACGCCGCTCTCTTCCTGCCCATGCAGTGGGACCGCAGCAAGATCAAACTGGGCAATTTCAGCTACCGCGCCATCGCGCGCCTCAAACCCGGCGTGACTCTCAACCAGGCCAGTGCCGACGTGGCGCGCATGCTTCCCATCGCCATCCGCAGTTTCCCCGCACCCGAGGGATTCAGCGCCGCAATCTTCGAGAAAGCGCAACTGCAGCCAAACCTGCGGCCCCTGAAGAAAGATGTGATCGGCGACATCGGCAACGTCCTCTGGGTGCTGATGGGATCCATCGTCGTTGTGCTGCTGGTGGCCTGCGCCAACGTGGCTAACCTGCTGCTGGTGCGGGTCGAGGGGCGGCGTCATGAACTGGCGATCCGCTCTGCCCTCGGCGCGGGCCGCAAGAGCATCACGATCGCATTGCTGTTCGAGAGCCTGGTTCTTGGCCTTTGCGGAAGCCTCATCGGCCTCGCTCTCGCCTTTGGCGCACTGCGCATCCTGGTCGCCGCCGCACCGACGGGACTGCCCCGCCTGCATGAGATCGGCCTGGGGCTTCCGGTTTTGCTCTTCACCCTTGGGCTGGCGCTCTTTGTCAGCTTCGTCATCGGAATGATCCCCGTCCTCAAGTATTCCGGCGTACGCATGAACACCGGACTGCGCGAGGGCGGCCGCGCCCTAAGCCAGAGCCGGGAGCGTCATCGCGCACGCAAGGCGTTGGTGGTGGTGCAGGTGGCGCTGGCGCTGGTCCTGCTGATCTGCTCGGGCCTGATGATCCGCACCTTCCGGGCCCTGGCGCAGGTGTCTCCAGGCTTTGCCGAGCCCGAGACGCTGGAGTCGTTCAACATCTACATTCCCGAAACGCAGATTCCCGATACGCAAAATGAGCGCGTTCTGCGCATGGAGCAGGCCATCGAAGACAAGCTGGCGGCCATTCCAGGAGTATCAGCCGTCAGCATCTCAACCTCTGTCCCCATGAATGGAAACAGTTCCTACGACCCGGTCTATGCCGATGACCGCACCTACAAGGAAGGGGAACTCGCGCCGCTGCGCCGCTTCAAATTCGTAGCGCCTGGATTCTTCTCTACCCTCGGTACACCGCTTGTGGCGGGGCGCGACATGAACTGGGCCGAGACGTACGAGAAGAGGCCGGTCGCGATCATTTCAGAAAACTTCGCGCGCGAATACTGGGGCAGCCCGGCCAATGCCATCGGCAAGCGCATTCGCGTGGCCACAACCGATGACTGGCGCGAAATCATCGGCGTGGCCGGAGACATTTACGACGATGGGGTCAGCCAGCCGGCGACATCCTCCGTGTACTGGCCGCTGTTCCGAAACAACTTTGAGGGCGAAAAGGAGTCCATCCGCCGCGGCGTCTACTTCCTCATTCGCAGTCCACGGGCGGGCTCGGCCAGTTTCATGAAGGAAGTGCAGGATACAGTCTGGTCCGTCGATCCCGATCTGCCCCTGGCCGAAACCAAGACGGTCGGCGAACTCTACACCAAGTCCATGGCGCGTACGTCGTTCACCCTGGTCATGCTTTGCGTCGCGGGCTGCATGGCTCTTCTGCTCGGCATCGTCGGCATCTACGGAGTCATCTCTTATGCCGTCTCTCAGCGTACACGGGAGATCGGTATTCGCATGGCCCTCGGCGCTCGCCGCGAAGCGCTCACCGCCATGTTTGTGCGCCAGGGACTGTGGCTCACGGGTATCGGCGTCGTGGCCGGCCTCGGGGTAGCCTTTGCCACCATGCGGCTGATGGCCTCGCTGCTGTTCCGAGTCAGCCCGGTCGATCCCTGGACGTACAGCACGGCCACCGTTTGCATCGTCGCCATTGCGTGGCTGGCCTGCTACGTGCCGTCCCGCCGCGCTGCGATCGTCAATCCAGTCCATGCGCTGCGGGCGGAGTGACCCGGCTGCTCGTACCGCATTAAGAGACAACGGCCCGTAGTGTGATCAAAAGCACAGGCGAGGTTCTTGCTCAGGACGACAATGAATCCGTACAGCGGGGCGCGTCTACGTCCCGCCAGGAGAATGAGACAAATGAGCGATCTTGCCCCCCTTGCCGAATCTGTAGTCATTGATCCACTAGTCGGCCATCCCGCCGACTACCACGTATTTCACCAGTTTCTGGAGCGCTGCAAGCATCTGCCCGCGATCACGACTGCCGTGGTCTGGCCGCTGTCCGAGGTCGCCCTGAAGGGCACCGTCGAAGCCGCGGTGGAAGGACTGATTGAGCCGACCCTGATCGGCGATGAAGCGCAAATCAAGGCTTTGGCGGCAAAGATCGGCCTGGACGTGAGCCCCTATCCGATCCTGCAGGCCGACACCGAGGGCAGGGCCGCCGAGCTGGGCGTTCAGATGTGCCGCGCCGGCAATGCGCAGGCCATGATGAAAGGCAGCCTGCACACCGATGAACTGATGAAGGCCGCCATGGCCCGGGACACAGGCCTGCGCACTGCCCGGCGCATCAGCCACGTCTTCATCATGGATACGCCGGCCTACGCCCGCACCCTGCTCATCACCGATGCGGCCATCAATATTTCGCCGGAGCTCGAAGACAAGGTCCACATCGTGCAGAACGCCATCGACCTGGCGCACGCGCTGGGCATTCCGGAACCCAAGGTTGCTCTGCTCTCAGCCGTCGAGACGGTGAATCCCAAGATCAAGTCGACCCTCGACGCGGCCGCCCTGTGCAAGATGGCCGATCGCGGCCAGATCACCGGCGGCATCCTTGACGGTCCGCTGGCCTTTGACACCGCCGTGAGCGCCAAGGCGGCCACCATCAAGAATCTCGTCTCGCCCGTCACCGGTCAGGCCGACATTCTCGTGGTGCCCGATCTCGAAAGCGGCAACATGCTCGCCAAGCAGCTTGAATACCTGGGCGGCGCTCAGTTGGCCGGCATTGTCCTCGGCGCCCGCGTTCCCACCATCCTGACCAGTCGCGCCGACTCTGCCGAGACCCGGCTCACCAGTTGCGCGGTGGCGGTGCTGCTGCACTATGCGGCGCAACCGGCATTGAAGGTTTAGTGACGCCCTTTTCTCTCGTTCCAGGCTGCGCCGCTCCTTCATCCGAGCGGCGCAGCCTTCTTAGACGCCCCATTCAATTTGGAATCTCAGAATCCTGCCTCGCATCCTATGAAACGTGGAGATGGGAGAGAGCTCCGTCCTATCGGTTCTCGCCCGTCCCGGCAGAGGAGAGAATATGTCGACACGAACCAATCATGACTCCACTCGGCAATCCAAAGCGGCAACCATCAACGTCGCCGACGGTTTCAGTCTCGAACAGATCAAAAGGATTTCCGACTCGCTCAACGCACTGTTGGCAGACGTTTTCGCTCTCTATGTGAAGACCAAGAACTTCCACTGGCACATGAGCGGTTCGCACTTCCGCGACTACCACCTGCTGCTGGATGAACAGTCGGACCAGATCTTTGCGATCAGCGATGATATTGCGGAACGCGTCCGCAAAGTGGGCGGCACGACCATCCGCTCCATCGGCCACATCGCCAAACTGCAACGCATTGAGGACAATAATCAGGAATTCGTTGCCGCCAAGGACATGCTGCTCGAACTGCATGCCGACAACCGGACCCTGATTGAGAGCCTGCGCGCCGCTCACGAACTGACAGATGAAGCGAATGACTACGCTACCACCAGCCTCATCGAAAATTGGATAGACGAGGCCGAGCGCAGGGCGTGGTTCCTGTTTGAAGCGACCCGGTAAGGACGGCGGGAGCGCGCGCAAGCAAGGCGGATCAATCCCGCAACTCAAATATGAAAGGGCCGATTGTCATGGATCGGCCCTTTCACTTCTATTACGGTTCCAAACCAGGTTTTGCGGCTTCAGTCCATCGACATGCTGAGTTGGTGGCGCACGTCGGCTCCGCGAACCCAGAAGATCACGTCGCTGGCGATGTTACAGGCGTGGTCGGCGATGCGTTCCAGGGCTCGTGAAATGAACAGCCCGCTCATGGCCTGCTGGGTAAAGCTGGGATGCTCCTGGATCATCTGGAGCAAGTCGGCATGCGCACGGCGATTCATGCGGTCAATCTCGTCGTCCATCTCCCGAACCGTATCGGCCAGGCGCGCATCGCCCTCAAGCAGCGACTGGATCGCGGTCCGGATCATGCGAGCCGAATACTCACCCATGCTGGCAAGGTCCACGGGCAGATCGACATATTCCATCTCCAGCGACTCGCGGGTGCGGCGCGCCACGGCTACCGACTGGTCGCCGATGCGTTCCAGGTCACCGTTGATCTTGATGACCGCGAGGATGAAGCGAAGATCGATGGCCATCGGCTGCTCCTTGGCGAGCAGTTCATAGGCCATCTCGTCCAGTTCGCGTTGCGCGGTGTTGATGGCGGTTTCGTTCTGGCGCACATACTGACACAGGCCCTGATCGCGCTGCAGGTAGGCGTCCACTGCCGACTCGACCGCCTGCTGCGAAAGGGCAGCCATGGCGAGAAGCTTGTCCTTGAGTTCGGCTAACTGCTGTTGAAAGTGGATGCGCGGCAAAGCTATTCTCCTACATGCGATTGTGCATCATGCTATGTTACACGGCGGCAAATATCCGTAGCGCGGATCACACGAGTAACAGCAGCATGTGAGACGCGGACACCCGGCAAAATCTTTAGCATAGTTCGACGTGCGGGTAGCCGATTCGAGACTTACCCTAGCACCATAAGGGTGGCCGGAACATCCCCCATTCTTACCATCGATCCGGTCGAATGTGCCACGCCGCGGGTTAACAGATCGATTGTTGAACGCACTTAGACCGGCGGATAGCGCCTCTTGCGGTATTGCCCCCGCCAGGACGGCAGGGTCTCAATCTCGTCCGCGGTTTCCTTGCGCACCGGCGTGGGAACGGGCCGAATCGGCTCCTTTTCCTTCTCGACCTCAACGCCGGGCCTGGGACGAATGAATTCCGGCTGGGCCACCACGCCTTCGAGCGACGAATCGGCAACCACGGTACTGCCGGGCGAGTCTGACGCCTGGCCCCCGGAGTCAGCAGAGCTGCCGGCTTCTCTCTCCACGCGGAACTCGGACTCTTCCAGGCGAGTCTTGTCCTGTGCCTCGCGCTGCAGGCTTTTCAGTCCCAGCGAAGCGACCAACTTTCGCAGTCCCCCCAGCCGTGCAGCCGCACTGAAGGGAAGGTCCTCCCCGTCCGCGTCCGACCCACCGCCCGGCATTTGCTCACTGCCCGCCCATGATGCGGGCGAACGGAATGGGTCCGCCGCAACCGCGCCTCTGTCGACGGCGCCCTCAGGGCTTTGACCTGCAACATCTGTGTGCGCTCCGGTTGCGGGGCTGGCCAGCGGCGGTTGAACGGCCACAGATCGGGTTGGCTCGCCTCGGCCGCGCAACGGCCGGGCATGCAGCGAACCCGGAGCCCGAAACGTCGCGGAGATTGGCGACGCGCCTCCCTGCGCGGCCGAGCTTGCGACGGAGCCCGTGGACGCAATGGGTGCATCGTTCGGGTGGGTTTCAGGCGGGACCCCGGCGGGGGCGGACAGGTCCGCGGAGGGGGCGGCGGGAGTGGCCTTGTGCGGCCGGGACGAAGTCCGGGTGCGCGTCGAACTCCGGGTCTGGGTCCGCCCGTGGCTACGCAGATGCCGTTCAACGCCCTGAACTGATTGGCGAAAGGCGGGATTGGCATCCCTGATCGAGATGCGATTCAAAACGAATCCTGCTGCCGTGACCTGGAGTCGGCGCAATGTACGGGACACCTCGCGGAGCTGCGCGCGCGTGGTCACGCCGGACTCGATGATGATGATGGCGGTATCGACAAAGCGGGCCAGGTACTCCGTCTCCGCCGACACCAGCAGGGGCGCGGTATCGGCCAGCACGATGGCCTCCGGATCGGCCTCGGTGGTCATCTGTTTCAGAATCTCCGCCGAGTGCGTCTCGGCCAGGTCTTCGGAGTGGATGCCGTACTCGGAGACAGGAAGCGCCGGGGCACTCCCCGCAGCGTCCACCAGCACCGTCGTCTGTCCCATCGCCTCCAGCATGCCGGTAATGCGCGTGGCCAGGGTTGTAACCCCCGCGCCGACAGCCACCCCGGTGAAGATACAGCTCTTCAGGCTGCCCTGCTGGCAGGCGTGCTCCATGGCCCCGGCCAGGCGAAGCATGTACTCCTCGCCGGCCGCCTCGGAGACCTGGCCGAAATCGGGTATCTGCGCCATCAGCCCGACGCCCAGCACGCGTTCGACGTCCGCCGCGATGTAGACACGGGGATCGAAGTTGTGTGCCCCGACGGCGGCGAAGATCGCCAGCAGCAGGCTGGCCAGCACCAGCAGCAGCGCGTTGCGTATCACTCCGGACTCGGAGCCGTACGTCGGTGGGGCCGCCGGCGCCACGATATAGGTGGCCACCGGAGCCTTGTTTCCCGTTCCCACATGGTGCAGTTGGTCGTCCACGGCGGCCAAGCGGCTCTGCAGCCTGAGGATGTCGGTGGTCAGGTCATTGAAACGCTGCAAGCGAGGCGCCGTGCTGCCCGCCGCAACCGTCAGCTTGGCGAGTTGGATGTTGAGTTGGGCCTCCGCTGCGGAGGTCTGTTCCAGGTCGCTGCGCAACCGCTGCTCGATCTGCGCGGATGCTTTCACGCGCATATCCTTCATCATCGATTCGAGGGACGCGTCGATCTGGGCCAGCTCTTCCGCTTCGGGCTTGTAGGCCGGTTGATTGGCAGGTTGGCGGGCCATCTGGGCCACCAGCACCGCGCGCCGATGGTCGAGAGAAACTTTCATGTTCTCGAGGCCGGGATCGGCGGCAATCAGGCGATTGGCTTCCGCGTCCAGCGCGCCAAATGACCGGGCATCCACATTGGCGGCGTCGATCAGGCGGGCGAAGGCTTCATCGCTGGCGGTGCGCGCCTTTCCCAGGTCTGCCGTCACCTCGCCGATCTTCCGGCTGAACAAGTCGACTGCGGAGGTGCCGACCGCCGAGGCGCTCAACATCTTCTTCAGGTCAGCCTGCTCGGCACGGTCCGCGGCGAGCTCTTTTTGCAGGCGGTCGCGCTCCTCCCGGAGCAGGTCGACGCGGTCAGAATCATTCGGCCTGAAGTTCTGCGCCGCGGTCTCAACAAAGCTGCTTGCCGCCGCGTTGGCAACCTGTGCGGCAACTCCGGCATTTCCGGCGCGCGCCCCGATGGAGAACTGGTACGGGCCGACGCGCGTTACTTTCAGCGCCCGGCCAAGCCGCTCCGCCGCAGACTGGTCGGATTCATCGGCATGGCGCCAGACACCCGCGGGCAGCTTATGGAGCGCCCCCATCAGAATGTCCGCGCCGGTTTTTACCTGACGCTGGATGAAGGACTGGTAGATGCTTTCATCCGATGACTTGTGCTGGGCCGGGTCGCCCGCGTGCGCCGGGGTGGTGGGCTGCACGTAGACCACCGCGTGCGCCGTGTAAATCGTCTCCATGCGCAGCACATACGCAAGGGTCAGCGCCAGCCCGGTCGCAAAGACACCGATCGCCAGCCAGCGGTGGAGAAACAGGCTGCGCAGCAGATCGAGATGAAAGATTGCTCCCCGGGGGCTTCCGACCGGCATCGAACGCACGGCTACGGTCGTTGCAGCAGGCGGGGAATCACCGGTCTGCAGCGGCTCCAGGATAGCGGAGGTCTCGCGTCGTGCACTCATATCATGCCGTCGATGTACATCATGATGGCACGGTTTCAAGGGTTTGCAACCGGTACCGGAGTTATGATTTGAGGACCGCAGGTGCACGGAACCTATGAAACGTCCAGCATTCCGGAGGCGCAGAACGTCCTGCCGTGTGGAGAGCGGCGCCAGGTTCGACGGCGCACCCAGGCAGAATCGACGAACACGCCATGTGAGCCGATCGGTTTATCGTCTCGCCGGCTGCCTGTGCCCTGATCATCTTCACGCGCCGAAGATATTCCCTGGCACCTGCTGAACCACGCCGCGGGTTCCGGTGTGGATGCTTGGATGAAGAGTACGAAATAGAGCCCTGGCGCGATATCCCACAAACAGGCAAAGCGGAGCCCTGTTGGTAACCGCAGCAACCAAACCGCCGTGTGCAAGTCACGTCCGATCACGAACATAACAGCTGGGCCCTCTGATTGACGACGACGCGGGCGTAATCCAGCCATGGTCTAACCGGTCTCAAGACGAAAGTATTTGTTGCAACAAATACTTTTCTACGGCATCCTGTAAATCAGACAACAGCTTTTCGCCGGCGCGGCACTCTCCCCATCGCGCGCTTCCCTACAGCAGAGCCGAAGGGCTTTGCCTACCACTCCGGCGCTCAGCCCGCCCGGATTCGAAAGGAACTCTTGATGAAGCGTCTCGCAATACTTACAGGCATTCTGGCTATCACGGCTCCGCTGGCCCTGGCCCAGACTTCCACCTGGGCCATCGATCCGGCTCACAGCGAGCTCGATTTCGTGGTTCGCCACATGAGTGTTTCCAATGTCCACGGCCGCATCGGCAACATCCAGGGCAACGTCGTGATGAACGATACCGATGCAACCAAGTCGACCGTGAATGTGACGATCGACACCACGACCGTCGACACCGGCGTAAGCCAGCGCGACACCGATATCAAGGGTAAGGACTTCTTCGATATTGGACAGTTTCCCACCGCGACCTTCACCAGCACCAAGGTGGTCAAGAACGGCACGCATCTGACGGTGAGCGGAAACCTGACTCTGCACGGCGTGACCCGGCCCGTCGACCTTGATGTGGATGGACCCAGCGCTCCCGTTCCCGGCATGGACCACAAGCCACATTCCGGCTTTTCGGCGACCACGACCATCAACCGCAAGGATTTCGGCGTGGGACCGAACTTTGGCGCCGCCATGGTCAGCGACGAGATCAAGCTCACCATCGAACTCGAAGTTGTAAAGCAGTAAATCCCGGCGGGAGAGAGAGCGGCCCGGCCGCTCCTCTCCCGCCGCAAGCACAGGAAATTGGTACATCATTGTCAGCGTTGAAACAGGAGATCGCGCAGGAGCGGCCATTTTCCGGCCCGGCCGAAGAGGCCTTGCTCAACCTCATGCGCACTGCGGACTGCCTGCACCGGGCCATGCAGCGCCAGACCCGCGCCTGGGGGATCACGTCAACGCAGTACAACGTTCTGCGCATATTGCGGGGCTCTCAGCCGCAGGGATTGACGTGCTCCGCCATCGGCGACCGGATGATTACGGCCGAACCCGACATCACCCGCCTGTTGAGGCGCCTCAAAGGTCTCAAGCTCATTCGGCAGCAGCGCGACCACAAGGACAAGCGCGTCATTTGGACCCAGATCTCTCCCACCGGCCTTGCGCTGCTTGAAGAGATGGACCCCGTGGTACGGCAGTTCCCGAAGGAGTTGCTCTGTGACTTCACCGATGAAGATCTGGGCACATTTATCCGCTTGCTCGAGCTGGCGCGGAAACACTGCCAGGACTCCCTGGGGCCGGTGAGTTGCACAGGAAAGCGTAACGATGAGAGTCAGGGCTGCGTCGGCGGCGGAGAACAAAAAGAGCCCTGCTCTTCAAGGCTCTGAGACTTGCGGGAAGCTGAACTTTCGCGTCTGCCCGCCTCGGATCTCCGGCTGGAATTCAACAATACGGGATCAGCAATACAGGATCAGCGGCTGAGGACTTTCTGCGCCACGGTCTCTTCATCCACATCGGAATGAATGATCTTGTTGTGCAGGCAGTACAGTGCCAGCTCCAGGCGGTCGGAGACTCCCAGCTTGTCGTAGATTTTGCGCAGGTAGTTCTTGATCACCTGCTCCGTCGTTCCCAGCTGGAAAGCGATTTCTTTATTGCGCTTGCCCTGGGTGATGCAGGCGATGATGGCCATCTCCTTGGGAGACAGCCGTGGCTGGGTCCGGGGGCTGACCAACGCGGCAGCCTGGGCGCGATACGCCTCGATGACCCAGTTCACAGACTGATTGTCGATCCACGTCTCGCCCGCAGCGATGCGGCGCACACAGCGAACCAGCAGGTCGGGCGAGATCGAGCGGGAAATGATGCCGCGCACGCCGCGACGGTAGAGTTCGACGGTGTGGCCTTCGTCAGCGGCAACGGCCTGGACAATCAGCTTGACGTCAGGAGCGCCGTGGAGGATATCGGGAATGCCGTTCGCCGATCCTGACAGGAGAGCGCCTTCGAGAAGAACAACATCGGTCGGATAGCGCTCAATCGCCGAACGCAGGTTCTCCAGCGAATCGGCCTGGGCGACGACGCGAAGATCGTCCTCGAGCGCAAAAATCTTGCGAATGCCAACACGATAGATAGCCTGCGAATCCGCAAGGATAATGCGGATCACTCCAGGCTTTGCCTGAACGTCGGGAGCTTCGCTTTCGGAAGCGTCTTCAAGAAAGTCCATAGCCGGCTGTGGAAGTGCATGCCCAGACGTCATTGCTCCACAAACTCATACTCGTCGATGGTCGCCGCAACCTGGGACTGGGAATTACTCTGTGAGCAGCGTACCACACGTCCATGGCAATGAACCAGAACATCGTGCGCCGTGCCAAGGATTGTCCCCGGCATGCGCAGTGAGAACTGGATTCCCTCGCCCACCGACAGGCCTCCCGACATCTCAAACAGGACTCCGCTGGCGCTGACGTTTCGCGTCAGCGCGGTGTGTTCCCCTTCACCGGCCGAAACCACCACCGGCAGCGTCAGAGGAAAACGTACCGCGCAGCGAACTTCCTGCGCGCCGGTTGCGGCTTTGGGTTGCCCGTTGGGGACGAGGAGGGGCGAATTCATGAGTTCATCCATATACTTAACTGCTCTTCATCCTACTAGTTCCTTGCAAACTCTATCGAAGTTGTTTGTGAATTCCCACGGCACCAAAGTTCCTGAGGGTAACAGGACGCCACGCGAGGGATCGGGACGTGTGCCTTCCGGCTCCTGACCACGCGACGGCCACCTATCCCCGGGCAATGATTGCAGTAACGCTCAGTAATCAATCGGGGAAGAAAGCGGCCGAAGCTCCCACCCACTCCTGGTTGCGGTTGTGATCCACGCCCATCATCTTCCCCCGTCCCAGGCGCACCAGAGAAAGAGTTGGCCTGAGGGTGCCCTTGTCCGGCCACAGGTAAAGAATTCGGATCTCCGCTTGTGTCAGTCCATGGGGAGTTTCGATGGTCGGAACGAAGTGCATCCGCTGCTGGAGAAGGAACTCCCCGCGGGCCTCCCGTGGAATGGCTTCCAGTTGAGCCTGGGTCGGATCGAACTGAATGCCCTTGCCGGCGAAAGAAAAGAGCGGTTTGAGAAGAAGCTCGTGGTAAACCGCATCGGGACCCGATGGGGCGGGAAGCGGTACTCCGGCGCGAGCCAGTTCCGCGCGCCCGTTCCCCTCAAGAAAATCGCTGAGGAAGACCGCGGGTGGAACCACAGGGTGCTGCCCAGCCGGCCGGCATAGCCACGGGATCGAGAACTTGCTGATCAGGAAATACCAATTGGGATGTCCTGCCCACTCCACATTCCATGGGCGGGTGAGATCAAAGGGCAGACGGATATGGCGGGCCATCAATTCGTCGGCGATGGCACGATTGTAGATGCGATCGATTGGCACCAGCTGCCGACCGCCCTTCCGGTAGTGGAGCTTGTTTCCGATCGCTTCCAGACTGGCGATGTCGACCACGGCAATCCCCAGCTTGCGAGCCGTCACCTCAAAGTCCGGCCACGTCTTCTGATGCCGGGGATCTACCTCGGTCAGAACCACATTTTCGGGATCGCACTCCCCTAGAACCGTCTTCGACAACCGCTTCCAATAGGCGTCCTCGCTCATGCCGCCGAGAAACATGCCCAGCTTGTCCCCTAACTCATAGACCGTCCGGTACGCGGACCCGAGCACGGCCTGATATCCATACACGGAAGGAAACGCCTGGATCTCGACCAGGCGCGGCGCCAGGTTTCCCGACGAATCCCTGACCAGAGCAAAATCGGCGGTCAGGAAGTTGGGATGAGCCGTCTCGGCGGCGACCCGGTATGCCGCGGGAATGGCTTTTCGGGCGGCTGCCAGGTACGCCGGATTGTTGATGAGGTGGCAGGCGAGTTCAGCCCCTGCGGTTGCCATCTGATCGAGAAGGGCGCGATGCACGAAGATCGGGGTCTCGGCTACGCGAAACTCGACTTTGCCGCCACAACGCCTTTCCAGCAGCTTGAGAAGTTCGGCGTAACGATCCGGCACAAACTCCTGGTTGAAACGGGTCCGTAGTTCAGGGATCACCGGTCATTCCTTCCAGAGGGGAATCTGGCGCTGTCCTGGCGACGGGAACCGGCGCTCGAAAACAACAATACACCTGCAATCGGCTTCCAACTTTCCATCGCCATCGATTGAATGCCGCGCTGCACCAATTGTGTGATCGGGGACACGAAAATCCGGTCTAAATGAGTCGGTAACCGGTGAAAATGGAATGGTTCCCAAAGATTTCAGTGGAATATTACTTTTGTCGTATTTAGAGTGACTCTTCTGGGGTACGCTTTTGTTACGAGTCCCGCTAAGGAGCCTGTGTCCTATGATTTCCATCTCATTGAATTTCCGTCTTGTTGTGTCTTTCGCTGTTCTCACTCTTTCGTCAGCGTATGCCCTAGCCAAGCCCGCTGTGTCGGTTCCGGCGCAACTTGACCACAATGGGGTGAGTGCTGCCAGCCCGGTACTCCCGATCTCACACGCAGGCGACGTTGCTGCAGCCAGCCCCATCCTGCCCGTGCCGCATCCTCCAACGGGAGACGTTGCCGCCGCCAGCCCCATCCTGCCCGTACCGCATCCTCCAACGGGAGACGTTGCCGCCGCCAGCCCCATCCTGCCCGTACCGCATCCTCCGACAGGAGACGTTGCTGCCGCCAGCCCCATCCTGCCCGTGCCGCATCCTCCGACAGGAGACGTTGCTGCCGCCAGCCCCATCCTGCCCGTACCGCATCCTCCGACAGGAGACGTTGCTGCTGCCAGCCCCATCCTGCCCGTGCCGCATCCTCCAACGGGAGACGTTGCTGCTGCCAGCCCCATCCTGCCCGTACCGCATCCTCCGACAGGAGACGTTGCTGCTGCCAGCCCCATCCTGCCCGTGCCGCATCCTCCAACAGGAGACGTCGCTGCCGCCAGCCCCATCCTGCCCGTACCGCATCCTCCGACAGGAGACGTTGCTGCCGCCAGCCCCATCCTGCCCGTGCCGCATCCTCCGACAGGAGACGTTGCTGCTGCCAGCCCCATCCTGCCCGTACCGCATCCTCCGACAGGAGACGTTGCCGCCGCCAGCCCCATCCTGCCCGTACCGCATCCTCCAACGGGAGACGTTGCCGCCGCCAGCCCCATCCTGCCCGTGCCGCATCCTCCAACGGGAGACGTTGCTGCCGCCAGCCCCATTCTGCCCGTACCGCATCCTCCGACAGGAGACGTCGCGGCAGCCTGAAACAGCTGTCTGACATCCACTGGCATTGAAATTGCCGCGTTTTGCTGATTCGCTGGTAAACTTATCCCGGCTCGTCAATAAGTGATGGCAGGAGAGTGCCGTTGAGTCTGGACACGATTCTCTGGCTGACCGGGTTTTTCGCTGAGGCCGGTGTCGTTCTGCTGTGTATTCGCGGCGGGTTGTTTTCCAGAAGGCCGATTTTTAGCTCCTATATTGCATGGAGCATGGTTATCGATCTCTTTCTTTATTGTTTAAACGTTTATCACCCCTCGAGCTACTATCGCGCGTATATTTCACAGTTGGTCGTGGATGCAGCCTTCCAATACGCCGTTCTGGTGGAGCTAGGCTGGTCAGTTTTGCAACCTATCCGATCGTCTCTTCCAAAACAGTCCATCTTTATCCTTGCGCTGCTCATCACTATCGGCGGTGCCGTGATCTGGCCCATGGCTGCCTGGACACTTCCACAGAACCTCGGTGCATCAGCCAGGTTCTACCTTCATCTGCAACAAACGATTGCCGCACTCCGCGTCACAATCTTTCTCGGTCTGGCGGCCTTCAGCCAGATGCTCTCGATCGGGTGGCGCAACAGGGAATTGCAGATCGCCACCGGCCTGGGGTTCTACTCGATGGTCAGCCTGAGCGTCTCGGTCATCCACGCTCACCAGGCTGTAGGAGCGCAATATTACATGCTGGATCAACTCATGACTGCCAGCTATGACTGCACTCTCATGTACTGGATCTTCAGTTTCTCCAAGGCCGAAGTGGAGCGTCAGGACTTCAGTCCGGGCATGCAACGAGCCTTGCTGGCGATGGCCGGAGCGACGCAGAGTGCGCGCATTTCGGTTTCAGAGCGCCCCGGAACCGGCTCGGGAAAGCGCCACAACCCATGATTTCAGGGTCGATTTCGCGGCTCCAAAGGCAAAATTCTGCTGGTTTTCATCGCAATACGGCTTGGTTTTTCCGGGTAACAGATCCTTGGGTAACTCATGTTCTGCGCGTTAGATTACCAAGGTGCACATCCCCTTTGGGTACGGATTTGTGATCCTCGTACGACCCTTCGGCCGATTTTTAGTGCAAAGCGGAATCGAATTCTGGTAAAAGTAATACCAACAGCATGACGCCGGAAAACAGTTCCCTCGTGAGCGGTTACTGAAAACCCGGTTTTGAGGATCCGAATGATTCTGATACTGCTTCAAATTGCGATTGTTGCGGCGGTTGCTCTGCTCCTGTTCCGCTGGAGGGCTAGTGTATCCCGGCGCAACAAGCAAACCTGGGATTCGCTCCTGGCGCAGTTACGGCCGGAGTGGAGCGCACGCGAGTTAAGCGATCAGTTTCTCTGGAAAGACGGGTTGAATGCGACTGCGGACGATGCCTGGCAGCGCATGGAAGGTCCCAAGGGTCTCTGGGTCATGTTTCAGAATGCACGGGTCATGATGGAGATGGCCGATTATGCGGCCCGCAATTCACAGGATAGTCGACCGGGTTCTGCTTGAAACCCTGCGCAGCGACGCAATGCAGATTCGCCTTTGCGTTCTGGTCGGGTTGGCGCAATATGCTTTTAGCCAAGCCAGCGAGGGTGTTCGCGTGAATGCCTTCCGCGCGGCCTCGATGTATACGGGGATGGCGGCAAGAATGACGCAGTTGCTGCAGGATCACGCAGCCGTGGTTCTGCCTGACTTCGTCGCAGCCATGTAAGCGGCATTGTGCTGCTTCAAGAAAACCCCGGCCGCGGCCGGGGTTTTCTTATGTTTGCAGTGCCGAGTCCTAAGCGGTTGGACTGAGCGAGAAAGGCGTTGATCCGGTCATATTCCGGCTGGCTGAGACGGAAATTCAAGGCCGGAGCGATGCCTTCCACCTGCTGAGCGCTGCGGCCGCCGACGATGGCTGCCGTGATGGCCGGGTGGTGCAGCGTCCATGCGACTGCTACCACACCGGGGGTCACCTGGTGGGCGCTGCCGATCTCGCGCAACAGATCGACTAATCGCAAATTACGGCTCAAACGGGGTTCATTGAACTCAACCGCACGCTTGCGCCAATCGTCCGCGGGAAGTGCGGCGACGCGATCGGCGGTCATCTTTCCGGTGAGAAGGCCGGAAACCATGGGCGAATAGTTGATGACCCCAATGTGATGTGCCTGCGCATAGGGCAGAATCTCCTGCTCGATGGCTCGGCGGAGCATGGAATAGGGTGGCTGCAGGCTCGTAATCGGACTGATCGCTCTGCGCGCGCTTCATCTGCTCCACGTTGAAGTTGGAGACGCCGATCCAGCGGATCTTGCCCTCTTCCCTGAACCGCGCCAGAGCCTCCCAGCCCTCTTCGATCTCCGGCTCGGGGTTGGGCCAGTGAACCTGGTACAGATCGATTGTCTCCACGCCCAGGCGGCGAAGTGAACCCTCCAGTTCCTCGCGCAGCGACTGGGCTTTGAGCGAGCGATAGATGGAGCGATCCGGATGCCAGCGCATGGAGCACTTGGTGAACACGAGCGGCTTGTGGCTGGTGGACTTGAGGGCCTTGCCGACGATCTCTTCGGAGTGGCCGAGACCATAGATGGCGGCGGTATCGATCCAATTGATGCCCAGATCGAGAGCGCGATGAATGGCGGCGACGGATTCGTTGTCGTCCTGGGGTCCCCAGGCAAACTCCCAGTTGCCGCCGCCGATCGCCCAGGCGCCGAATCCGATGGGTGTCAGTTGAAGGTCTGAGTTGCCAAGTGTACGCAGATCTGTCGGGGTTGCGGTTTCAGTCATTAGCTGAAACATAGATGACGATCCATATAGTTTCGGTGCGTCGTTGCACCGGAGTTTTCAATTCCAGGCGCATAACTGTGCCTTGCGACGACGAGACTTTCGTCGTTAAAAGAAAACGGCAATTGGGGTTTCCGATCCCTTTAGTTTCACAAAGTGAGACGAAATTTGGATTTTTTTCATGTGACTCACCGCGACCCGGGTTACCTCTGCCCCTCGCTGGTTACTATTTGTAGCCGAATTAAGCAGTATCCGTGGGGGAATCTGGACGCTGAGAACCTGGTTATCTCCGTTCCGATGACTGGCATCCCAGAGCCTTGAGAGGACGCGCAAGTAGCGAATGCGGCCGCGCGCCGGCGGGATTAGAGTATCTCCGGGGCCAGCAGGTCAGCCATCGTCTCGCGCCGGCGGATGAGCCGCGCCGTGGTCCCTCGACCAAAACCTCCGCCGGCCGCAGGCGCGTGTTGTAGTTGGAGCTCTGCGCCATTCCGTAAGCTCCGGCATCGAGCAGGGCCACGAGATCGCCGGGCGCGACGGGGCCAAGTTGCGATCGCGGGCGAAGAAGTCTCCCGACTCGCACACCGGCCCAACGACATCCACGGTACGGGGGCGGCCCGCGCGCGGAATCA
Organism: uncultured Acidobacteriaceae bacterium; assembly: GCA_963737665.1. GTDB lineage: Bacteria > Acidobacteriota > Terriglobia > Terriglobales > Acidobacteriaceae > Telmatobacter. The sequence goes on along the minus strand of CAVTTW010000002.1, from coordinate 331,370 downwards.
CGGGCACGATGTCGTGGTAAGCCTGGTAGAGCGCCGGGCGGATGAGGTCGTTCATGGCCGCATCGGTGATGACAAACGTCTTGTTTCCATTGCGCTTCACCTGCAGCACACGCGCCACCAGGGCCCCGGCCTGGCCGACGAGAAAACGGCCTGGCTCGAGCAGCAGCCGGCCCTTGAAACCCTTCCAGAGCGCGATCGATCGCGGCGGCATACTCCTGCACGCGGGCCGCCGGGTCGAAGGCTGCCGCCGTGGTAATCGATGCCCAGCCCCCCGCCCGCATCGACAGACTTGATGATCGATGCCCTCGCGGCCAAGCTGGCGAACCAGCTTGTTCACCCGCTCCAGCGCAGCGCCAAACGGATCGGCGGACCGGATCTGCGAGCCGATGTGAACGCTTACCCCATGCGGCTCCAGCCAGCGATGGCTCGGCCGCACTGCGATAAATTGCGAGCAGCCCTGCCGGATGTCGATACCGAACTTGTGCTCGCGCAGACCAGTCGAGATGTATGGATGCGTCTCGGCGAAGACATCGGGATTGACGCGAAGTGCAAACCGGGTCTTGATTTTGAGCTTCTTTGGCGCGCGCGGCCAGCAGTTCCAGTTCGGCCTCGCTCTCCACGTTGAACTCGAGAATGCCTGCGATCAGAGCGCGATCGATTTCGGCGGCAGTCTTTCCCACTCCGGAAAACACCACGCGCCCCACAGCCTCCGGAGCCGCGGCAATAACACGCTCCAGTTCGCCGCCCGAGACAATGTCGAAACCCGCGCCATGATCCGCCAGAAGCTTCAGGATCGCCAGCGCGGAGTTGGCTTTCACCGCATAACAAACAAGATGGTCCCGGCCCGCCAGGGCCTGCTGAAACATGCTGCAGGCGTTCCAGGATCTGGTCGGCGGAATACACGTAGAGCGGCGTTCCGAAGCGGCGGGCGAGCGAAGCGACGACGACTCTGCCGCAGTGCAGGCCGGCTCCCGGGCGGGGAACATGGAAAGGGCGAGAGGATGGCGTGCCGGCAGGAGTCAAAGAAGGGCTTTCCTGGAGAAGAATTCGCTCCCTTGAGCCTAAATCATTGTTTCGGGTAATTGGCGAGCCGCTATTCCCTGCCCTCGCCAGGCTGGCGCAGCCATTCGGCCAGCAGAGCAGCCACCTTCTGCGGCTGTTCGTACGCCGCGAAGTGGCCGGCATCGGGCAGCAGGTGGAACTCGCATCCACCGGGGGCAACGCTGAAAGGCCTCCATGTCCGCCGGAGTGACGGCGCCGTCTTCCCCGCCGGCAATCGCCAGCACGGGCGCGTCAATGGTGGCCACCGTCGGCAATCGAATCCGGCCGCACGGCCAGCCCAGCCTGCACGGCGACAAAGGCTTCGGTCGTCAGCGTCATGCGCGACCGCAGTTCGGAGATCACCTCAGGCCGGCGCTCGCGGGCCGTGGCTCCGACCAGGGAGTGCCCCAACCCGTCCAAGATGCCCGAAACCCCGGACGCGCGGGCACTGGCGATGTTTTCGGCACGCTTTTGCCTGTGCGGCAACGGTGTCCGGTTGCGGCTTGGAGCACACAAACGCAAGAGCATTCATCCGCTGCGGCGCCTGGCGCCACAATTCCAGCAAAACGTAGCCGCCGATCGAGCAGCCGACAAACACCGCTTCAGCGACCGCCAAATGATCGAGAAGTGCGATCACGTCGGCGGCCAGCTGCGACCATAGTCAGCACCGGAGCATCCGGTACCAGGGCAAACCCGCCGACCGGGAGGGAGTCAGCCCAGTTCAGAGCTGCCATGCCCGCGCAGGTCGGGGACGATGGCACGCATGCCGGCCAGGTCGTCCACCAGCGGGCTCCAGTAGAAATGATCGAGCGGCGTGGGATGCAGGAAGACGACCGGCATCCCGGCTCCGGTTTCGGTATAGCTAAGGCGCGTACCTTCCGACTCGTACCATCCGTTCATACACTAGGAGGATACGCCCCCGGGAGGCTGAGCGGCTCCTCGGGGATGCCGATCCAGCCTGCCAGGTAGGCGACCGCCTACCAGGCCGCCGGAGAAGAAGAATCCGATGACCGTAATGATGCGCACCACGGCCACGTCCCAGCTGTTGGCCTGCGCCAGGCCGATGCACACGCCGGCGATCTGGCGGCCGGCATGGGGACGAACCAGCGGCCGTCCGGGCATGGGCGGCATCGCCGACACGACGGTCCCGCAGTTGGAACAGAAGCGCGCAGTCAGCCGGTAACGCCGTTCCACAGCGATGACAAAAGACAGCCATGACGAACCCCCTCCGTTTGGGGAACTTTTCAACTCATCCTACACATACGGAAAAGAACGGCGCGAGGTTCCCTGCCGAGAGGACCACGAGGCTCCTGGGGTTGCGGTTCTCGATCGAGGCCTCAGGTGCCCTGGTAGGGACTGCGCAGATACTTGCGGGCGGCATCGGCGCGGGAGGTCTGCGGGCCCGAATCGATCGCAGCCTGGTAGTCCTTGACGGCGAGGGGGCGCTCTCCATTCAGGTCATGGCATTCTCCCGCGGCGAGCAACGAGCGGATCTTGAGCTCCGGACCGACATTGGCGGTGTAGGCAGCCTGCTCGTACGCGCCCGCGGCATCGCGAAACTGGCGCTGGCCGCGCAGTGCGTCTCCCAGGCCGAAGTAGGCCAGTTCCAGCCGCGCCGACGCAAAATACCCTGGCTTGGCCGCGTCCGCCAGCATCTCGCGATAGGCGTCTGACCGCGGTCATGCCCTTCTCCGGCGTCTTTGCGCAGATTTGCCTCTTCAAGGCAAAAGAGGTAGTCGCGGGGATATTGGCTCTTCAGGCTTCGCACCACCTGGATCGCTTCTTTATAGCGAGCTTCCCGGCGCAGGAACAGGGCGATCACGGTGCGCGCCTCGACCGAGGTTATGACCCCGCGGCTGGCGGCATCGTTGAGCATCTGAAGACCTTTGCTCTTGGAGCCGCTGATGCCGGCGAAGCCGATGATGAACTTGAAGGGCAGCGGCAACGCTCCGACGACATACTCGTAGACGCCGGTCACCAGCTTCGCGTCTGCATAATCGGGATCGAGCTGGAGCACGCGCATGTGGTCGTCCTTGGCCTTCATGGCCAGGCGAAACCCGGCGCCGAAGCCGCGCTCCACCATCGCCATGTAGGCGCATTTGAGGCTGCGCGCCCAGCCGCGAGCATAGAGGGCGTCGATGTCATTGGGGTTTTTGCTGATGCGCCAGTCGGCCTCGTGAACGGCTTCATCGGCGAGCGCGAAGATGCGGTCGCGGACTTTGGGATCCTCCTGAGTGACATGTTTGCCGGTCAGGAATCCGTCGTTGGCGTAAAAGGTCGTATCCAGCAGGTCAAGCCGATAGAGTTCCTGAAACACCACCGCGTTGAGCAGGTACGTCGTCGCCTGCGGGTCGCCAGGGTGCATGGCATGAAACCGCTCGAACTCCTCGACTGCGCGGAGGATAATCGAGCAGGTAAAAGCGGTTGTAGGCGTCCCTGACGAGTGGATCGAGGTTGAGCGGATTGGTATGCGCGGCGCGCGGCCCAGGCCGCAGGGGCCACGGCCAGGGACAAAAGGAGCAGGAGCCGCCATGATGCGTCGCGCAACCGCTTGAAAGCTGCCATCTACTCCATTTTCTCATCTTGCGAGGCCGGCAGGAGGAAAGGGCTCGGCGCTCCGTTCGAGCATGCAGTCTGGCGGATTTTTGCGTCGATTCGAGGAGCAAATGTTGAGGAGGAGACACCAAACCGGCTCGCCGGCACAAAATGAGTTACAGGTCTTGTTCTGGTAACCCAGACCCCAAAAGATTCTGAATGCGCGCGAACCGGAAATCCCCTACCATCGAATCATGGCCATCCTCGAATCTCCCGCAAACGCGACCGCGACGGCACCGCACGACCCGCTGGAATCGGCGCGCCAACGCCTCATCGTCGCCCTCGACGTGCCCGATGCCGCATCCGCTGCCAGATTGGTCGACCGGCTCGAAGGCACCTGCAGCTGGTTCAAGGTGGGCCTGGAGCTCTTTGTCGCTGCCGGGCCGGCGGTCATCGCACCCCTGCTCTAGCGCGGCCACTCTGTCTTCCTGGACTTGAAGTTTCACGACATCCCCAACACCGTGGCGGGCGCGGTACGCTCGGCCGCGAGCCTGGGAGTGCAGATGATGACGGTACACGCCGAGCGGCGGCCCAGCGATGCTGGCGGCGGCGAAGCAGGCGCTTGAGGCCTGGCGAGCCCCCCGAACTGCTGGCAGTGACGATGCTCACCAGCATGGACGCAGCCCAGACCATTGCAGTCGGGCTGGAGAGACCGCCCGCCGCCCAGGTTGAATTGCTGGCACGGATGGGGCTGGCGGCGGGAATACGCGGATTCGTCTGCTCACCGCAGGAGGTCGGCTCTCTGCGCGGGACTGACCGGCCCGGCGGGGGTGCTGGTAATTCCGGGGATTCGGCCCTCGGGTGCGGAAACCGGCGACCAGAAACGCATCGCAACCCCCGCCGAAGCGCTGCGCTCAGGCGCCAGCTACCTGGTCGTCGGACGGCCCATCACGCAGGCTCCCAACCCGGCGGCATCCGCTCAAGTGATACTCGAAGAAATGGCCGCAAGTTTTTGAGGCGGATCGTATTTACCGTAACGGATGCAGCTTCGATCCCTTGCCTTCCGAGCGCCTGATGGTGCATACCGGGCAAGCGGAGCGAAGTCGATAGGGGCCGGAAACCAACCCTCTGCCCCTGGTCGCATAAAATCATCAGGGTGATGAATACATTAGTTAAAAGTGATTGGATCGGACGCGTAATCGACGGGAGATTCCCCCTCCTCGAGTGGCTTGGCAATTCCGGAGACGGCCATGTCTTCCGGACAGAACTGCAGGGACCGTCGGTGCAACAAGCGGCCATCAAACTGTTTCCCTGGGATGCCGAGACTTCTCCGGTCCGGCTGGCCGCGTGGGAGACGGCGGCGAGCCTCTCCCATCCCCATCTTATGCGCATCTTTCACCATGGCCGTGCGCAGGACGATGCTGCGGACCTGGTGTACGTGGTGATGGAATTCGCCCCAGAGGCACTGTCGCAGGTCATTCCCGAGCGTCCCCTTACCCCGGCCGAGGCGGGCGAGATGCTGACTCCGGTGGTTGAGGCACTCTCCTATCTTCATGGCCGAGGGTTGGTCCACGGATGCCTGAAACCGTCCAACATTCTGGCGGTCGACGATCAGTTGAAGGTGTCGTCGGACGACTTGTATCGGGGTCGGCCAATTCCGGCGGGGTGGCGGGACGCCGTCGATCTACGAGGCTCCGGAGACCGCCGCGGGCCCGTTGACACCCGCCGCGGATGTCTGGTCACTCGGCGTCGCGCTCGTGGAGGCCCTGACGCAACACCCGCCGGTGTGGGACAAGGTGGCGAGCAAGGACCCGCTGGTGCCGGTGTTTCCGCAACCCTTCAAGAACATTGCGGCACGCTGTCTGTGGTCCGACCCGGCGCGACGGCCCACTCTCAGTGATATCACTTCTCTTTTGAACCCGGATCTCGTCAAGGCACGGCAGCCCGCGGCCCCCGCCGCGCAGCCGGACCGGCAGAGAGCCGGCGTCGGAGTCCAGCGGTGGCGGCGTCCAACCCTCGGCTGTTGCTCCCGTGTTCGCAACTCGCCGCGAAGAGAGAGACCAGGAACCGGCACTCTGGTCGAAGCCGCGCCTGTGGATCATGGGGACCGTGGCGATAGCGGTGATTGCCATCTTCGCTCTGCTACTCGCGCGATCGCACCGGTCGCAGCCGGAGACGGTTACCCGGAGCGAACCGGCAGCAAGCGCCCCCGCGACATCGGCTCCCGCGCAGTCATCGCCAGCGGCCGCCAGTTCGACAACTGCGGCGCCGGTCCCGCCTGCGGCCTCTCCCGCTTCTTTAATGACCCTGAAGGGGGCGGTCGATCACCAGGTTCTACCCGCCGTGGAGCCAAACGCGATGCGAACCATTCATGGCCGTTTCAAGGTCGGCGTCCGGATAATCGCTGATTCCACCGGCTCTGTCACCAACGTCCGCATCGAGTCACACGGGCCAAGCCGATACTTCGCCACGCGTGCTTTGGAAGCGGCCCGGCAATGGACGTTCCGTCCCGCGCAGGTGAACGGTGTGCCGGTTTCCAGTGAGTGGGTGGTACGGTTCGAATTCTCGAGAGGGGGAACAACAGTTGCGCCGGTCGAAGTGAAGCCGTGATTCTCCCTGTCTGACGCCAGCCACAGAATAGAAAAAGCCCGGCTTTGCAGCCGGGCTTTTCTCTTGATAGACTTCAACTCGCTGCTTAAAGTTTTTCGTAGAAGTCGCACGCAGAGCACGAGATGTAAACTCCGCCGGGAATACCGCGCTCGCGGTCCTTTACGCGCTTGACGATGCGCGTGGGCTTGCTGCACTTGGGACAGTCGGTCGACTTCGTCGTGTCCATTACCTTCTTGCGGTCACCTGTTTTTGCAATCTTGGCCATCGGGTCGGGTGGTTCTCCTTCTCAGGGTGTCTCTGCACACACGCGCAAACATACGGCGCGCGGCTTCAACGGCGCGGTCGTTGGCTCATCTCTGTTCGCGGGGCGTCTGAGGGAGCTGGACTCGCTCCCTCCAGTTTACATCAAGGCTCAGTCCGGCTGAGATCCGACGGGGATCGGCTGAGGCGGCGGGGCGGGGGCGGGCGGCGCGGCCGCGGGCTTTGATCCCGCAGGCTGGCGCATTGGCATCGGGCTTGGCCGCGGCATCGGCATCGGCCGCTGGCTTGGGATCGCGCGGCAGGTCGGTCGCGTCGGGCTGATCGTCCGGCTTCTGCTTGGGGAACTGGACGGGGCGCATGGCGCCGGGCGCTCCCTGATGGCTGTCCTGCGGCAGCGCCTCGCCGTCCTTGCGAAGACTGGGCGGGGCGGCGGGCGCCTGCGTATTGGGGTCGCGCACCACATCTCCCATGGCCACCGTGCGCGTGCTGGTCGAGGGCGCGAGCGGGGTGCCGTCGGTGCGCATCAGGCCTTCCACCTCATCCTTGGTGAAAATCTGTGGCGTTTCGCCGATCTTGGCCACTTCCAGCCGGATGACGCGATTGCCATTGATGCGGACAAACTGAACATCCTTGGGCGGTTTGCCGTAGATCCATTCCTCGAACGGCATCTGCCCATCCATCTCCCGGGTCTTGCTGTCGCGGCTGCCCCAGGGAGAACAGCACCATCTCCGTGCTCATGCCGACCATGACATGGTGGTTCAGAATGGCATCCTTGAGCTTGCTGGGGAGCGTATCTGTAAACGCCTGGATCGGCGTTTTGACATCAAAGGAGATCAGCGGCGCCAGCAGCGCCTTGATCTGCGAGCCGGTGAGTTCGGGGACGTGGTTTTTGAACTCGAGGGTGAGGCGGGCTCCTACCGGATCGGGATCGTCGCCCTGGACCACTGGATTCATCATGGGACCGGTGCCCACCTGAATGTGGCGCATGAAGCGGTGCTTGCGGTCGGGGCCGCCGTTCAGGTCAAAGATGATCTTGTTGTGGTCGATTTTGAGGTCGGTGAGCACCACGCGGTCGCCGGGCTTGGCGGAGGTCCCCTGGGACGTGATCATGTTGAGATAGGCTTCGCCGGCAGGGTCGAGTTTGCCGTTGGCCACCAGGGTCAATCCTTTGTGCCCCTTGGGGAAGGGCCGCATGGCAAAGCCCTGCTCGGACTGCATGACGCGGATCACATCCTGGCGGGTCTTGGGGTCCAGCTCCGAATTCGACAGATCAACGTGGGTGGGCTCGATCTGGGCGAAGCGGCGGTCCACGGTTGCGGCATGACCATCGGTGGTGGCGCGGCCCTGCTTGTCGATGGTGACGACCTGGGCTGCAGCCGAAGCAGCAGCCAGCAAAACCGCAGCCGCACAGCACGCCGCGGCGCCACGGACCGGAGTGCGCCAGGGCGCGGCACAGACGCCCTGGCGCTCAGCCGGCGGAAGATGAAATTCGAGATGACGAAACAGGGAACTTGGGAACGGAACGTTCATGGGAACCTCCCATGGCTACTACCAGCATTGCGCAGACAGTAGACCGAAGCAAGCACGAAGGTCAAATTTGATTCGAAAGCATGGCAACAATCTTCAGCAGGATGGCTCCGGAGGATAATGATACCTGGTACTTATTGGGAATCTCGCCTAATCGGATTCGTTGCCTGAAATCGTCCTGGAGTCTGTGCCTGGTTCTGCGGGGCCGGCTATGGGTGGAGTCGGGACGGGCGGGAGAGAGACGATCTGAACCAGTTGTGGGGCGGCAGGCTCGGCCGGGCCCATAGCCGCCTCGTGCTGCCGGCGGGCCGCAGCGTCGAGATCGACGGGAATGCCGGCGGGAACGATCTCCGGGGCGTTGTAACGAAAATCGAGGTCGCGGGTAGCGCGGTAGACGAAGGGAATAGCAGCCAGAAGGACAAAGCAGGCCAGCCAGCTGCCGTCGAGGCCATATCCGCCACCGGTCAGCCAGAACGGCCCCATGGGATCGCCCTGAACCACCGGAGACTGGCTGCTGACGCCGCTCACCGCGAGCCCGAAGATGAGGGCGCGGGAGGCCTTCCAGCCGAAATTGATGCCCCAGCTCAGCCACAGCGCGCGGGTACGCAGGTAAGCCATGGAGAGGAGCATGCTGAAGACCACGGCGACCGCAGTGCTGGCGCGATCGGAGCCCGGCTGCAGGGCCTGGAGGAAGGCGTACAGGGCAGCAAAGCCGAGCACCGCGCCTACGGGACCCAGGGCGCGCATGAAGCGCTGGAATGCGTAACCGCGGAAGGCCACTTCTTCCGCCAGCGCAGCAAGGGCGAAGAAAACCACATCAGCGGCAAACCATCCCCAGGACGAGAGAGTTCCCTGGAAGCGAATGGCGATGCCGCCGTCCAGGACCAGCACGGCCGCGCAGACCAGGGCGATGGACCAGCCAATGGCCAGTCCCATGGAGGCTTCGTGCGGCCAGCCCGGCCGCCGCGGCAGCCCTTGAGCGCTAATGGGATGCATCTGGCGGTTGAGCGTGAATCCCAGCCCCGCGAAGCCGAGCAGAAGCAGGAAGACCAGCATGGCCTGCTCGACCAGCGGCGACCACCGCTCGGTGGAGAGCCCGATGGCCCCATGCCGCGCAATGGCACGGGCGAGAAAGTAGTAGAAGACCGCCGCCATGAACTGGATATAGGCGCGGACCCGGCCGTCGGCCAGGCGGGGAGCGGTCAAGGCCGCACCGCCATTACGCGCTCGTCGCGCTTAGAGCCACATCGATGGGCACCCGGGCGCGACGACAGGTCCGCGCTGCGCGGGCGGGTGTCGGAGACACTGTTATTTTGAGACTGCCTCGCCACCCAACCAGCCAAGGAGCTAACCTTCCGTATAGAACTGAGCGATATTGCGGAATTTCTGCTGACGCGCGCGGACCAGCTCGTCGATGGACAAAGACTTGAGCTGGGCGAGATGGCGGGTGAGAGCCGTGCCCAGCAAGCCTGCGCCGGTCTCGCGGTCCAGGTGCGCGCCGCCCGGGGGCTCGCAGATGATCTCGTCGACACAGCCCAGCCGCGCCACTTCGGGAGCGGAGATGCGCATCGCCTCGGCGGCAAGCTGCTTCTGGTTGGCGTCGCGCCACATGATGGCCGCGCAGGACTCCGGCGTGATCACGAAATAGAGCGCGTTTTCAAGGATGAGCACGCGGTCGCTGACGGCCAGGGCCAGGGCGCCGCCCGATCCGCCCTCGCCGCTGATGATGGAGATCGTGGGCACCCGAAGGCGCGACATTTCGAGAATATTGCGGGCGATGGCCTCGGCCTGGCCGCGTTCCTCGGCGCCCAGCCCCGGGTAGGCGCCGGGCAGATCGATGAAGCTGATCACCGGACGGCCAAACTTTTCCGCAATCCGCATGGCGCGCAGGGCCTTGCGGTAGCCCTCGGGATTGGGCATGCCGAAGTTGCGCTTGACGCGCTCCTTGGTGCTGCCGCCCTTGCGGTTGCCGATGACCAGGACCTCTTCCCCGTTGAGGCGCGCCATGCCACATGACACAGCCTCATCGTCGCCGTAGGCGCGATCCCCGTGAATCTCGCTGAAATCGGTGAAGATCCGCTCGATGAATTCCATGGGGTATGGCCGCTGGGGATGCCGCGCCCGCTCGATTCTATCCCACGCGGGCGAGGTGGCCTGCGGTTGTACGGAATTCCCTGACTGCTGTTCGCTCATCGGCACCCTGACAGAACCTCACCTGATTCTAAGGGCCGGGGCCTCTGGCGACAAATGCCGCGGGCGGGCAGCACGACGGCCAAGGGAAGCGTGGCCCGTACACTGGGGAGGCACAGGACCGAAAGCCATGGCTGCCGCAATCGAATTTCGCGATGTGACCTTCCAGACGCCGCAGGGACGCGTGCTGCTGGATCACATCTCGCTCGACGTGCCTGAGGGGACCGTGACTGCAATGCTGGGGCGCAGCGGCTCGGGCAAGACCACGCTGCTGCGCACCGTCAACCGGCTGGTCGAGCCGACCAGCGGTACAGTGCTGGTCAAAGGCCGCGAGGTGCGCGAAGCAAATCTCATTGCCCTCCGGCGCGGAATCGGCTACGTCATCCAGGAGACGGGCCTGTTCCCGCACTTCACCGTGGAACGCAATGTGGGCGTGGTGCTGGAGGCGAACGGCACTCCGCGGGAAGAGCGGGTGCGGCGCAGCCGAGAGCTGCTGGGGACGGTCGGCCTCGATCCGGAGAGCTTCGCCCAGCGCCACCCGCATCAGCTTTCGGGAGGGCAGCGTCAGCGCGTGGGACTGGCGCGGGCACTGGCGGCTGACCCGGACATTCTGCTGATGGACGAGCCCTTTGGCGCCCTCGATCCCCTCACCCGCGCAGAGATGCAGGACATGCTGCGCGACCTGCTCGGCCGGTTGAAGAAGACGGTGCTGCTGGTGACGCACGATCTTGACGAGGCTCTGTACCTCGGCGACCGGCTGGTTCTGCTCAGCGATGGCAGGCTGATCGCGACGCTCGCACGCGAAGAATTCATGCATTCCAAAGAGGCGGAGATCGTGGCCTACATTCGTGCGTTCCATCGCGGAGAACGGACCACCCGCGTGGATGACGCGCAACAGGAGCCGCGCCGATGAGTACCGGCTTTTTCTCTCAATACGGCGGCGAAATCGCGACCCTCAGCATCGAGCATCTGTGGCTCACCGGCGCGGCCATGCTGTTCGCCACCGCCATTGCGGTGCCGGCGGGCATCTGGCTGACACGAGCCCCGCGCTGGGCCAGGCCGGTGATCGCGCTGGCCAACATCCTGCAGACCATTCCATCGCTGGCCATGTTTGGCTTCCTGCTGCCGCTGCCGTGGCTGGGCGAACGCGCGGCGCGCATCGCCATTGTGGCGCTCACGGCCTACGCGCTGCTGCCCATCCTGCGCAATACGTATGCGGGAATTCGCGGCATCGATCCGGCGGTGGTGGAGGTTGCGCAGGCGCTGGGACTGACCGGAAGCCAGCGGCTCTTCAAGGTCGAACTGCCGCTGGCCGCTTCGTTTATCCTGGCCGGCCTGCGCACGGCGACCGTGACCTGCGTGGGCATCGCCACGATTGCCGCCGCGGTGGGCGCGGGGGGATTAGGCGAGCTGATCTTTCGCGGGGTCGCATCGGTCGATAACCGTCTGGTGCTGGCCGGCGCAGTGCCTGCGGCGCTGCTGGCGCTGGGCGCGGACGCTGGATTGGGGCTGCTCGAACGCTGGTTCAAGGTTCCGGCACAATGAGGCGCGCATTCCGACCAGCGGTTGCCGCATGCACAAGGAGCACGTCCCGCCGCGGCTTCGCGGCTTGGAATGCCATCCTTCGCAGAGGCCTGGCGCTTCTCGCCTTCGCCGCGGTCCTTGCGTTTTCGGGCTGCGCTCCGCCGCGCCCGGACCATCCTGTCATCGGCGCCAAGAACTTCACCGAGCAGGTCGTGCTCGGGCGAACTGCTGGCCCAGGAGATCGAAGCCAAATCGCAGCTCAAAGTGGAACGCCGCTTTTACCTTGCCGGAAGCTACATCTGCCAGCAGGCGCTGGTCGCGGGACGCATCGACGCCTATGTGGAGTACACCGGCACGGCACTCACCGCCATTCTCAAGCAGCCGCTTGATCGCGATCCGCAGTCGGTCCTGGATACGGTGCGCAACCTCTATGCTTCGCGCTACCAGGTCACAGTGGCCGAGCCACTCGGATTTGAGAATACCTTCGCCATGGTCATCCGCGGGGACGATGCGCGGCGCCTGCATCTGACCACGCTGAGCCAGGCCGCAGCCTACACGCCGCATTGGAAGCTGGGCGTAGGGTACGAGTTTGAACAGCGGCCGGACGGATTGCCCGGACTGAGCGCGGCCTATGGGCTCAGGTTCGACGGCGAACCGCGGACCATGGATCTCGGCCTGCTCTACCGCGCGCTCAATGCGCACCAGGTGGATATCATCGCCGGAAACTCTACCGATGGGCCGATTCAGGCTTTCGGCCTGGTGGCCCTCGAAGACGACAAGCACTACTTTCCGCCTTACCAGGCGGTGCCGCTGGTGCGGGACGAGGCGCTGCGCCGCTGGCCGCAGATGCAGGCTGCGCTCAACGCGCTGGCAGGCAAGATTACCGCCGATGATATGCGCGCCATGAACGAGGCCATCGACGGACAGCATCGCGATCCGGCAGATGTGGTGCGTGAGTTTCGGGTTAGTAAAGGGCTTTAGTCTCTGGATACCAGTCTGTGAATGTCGCCGGGCTGCACAGTGGGCGCCATAGACGGAACCCGGACGCGGTTGCGCAGGATCAAATAAGAAGTTTTAACTCATCGATATAGTTATTGATTGCAGCCAGTTCTCCTGATAACGTGGGAATATTTTCCGGGCCACGTACCGCCTGTTCGCATTGCTATATACATGAATCAGTAAGAGGCACATGTGACGGATAAAGACCCGGCCCCCCGAGCAATTCAAGATCCGGTCGAACCGCATTCAAACAAAATAGTGTCCCGTCCGGCCGACTGGATGTTTCTGCAGCCCAGCATGCTTGACTGCATGCACGATGCGGTCATCACAACCGATCTCAATGGCGTCATCGTCGGCTGCAATCGGGCAGTCAGCAGTGTGTATGCGTTCACTCCCGAGGAATTGATGGGTCAGAGTGTGGCCTGTCTCTATGCCGAAGAGGACCGGCATCTGTTCATGGACACGGTGGTGCCCGCAGTCATGCAGACCGGTTCGTTCCGGGGAGAACTGCGCAACCGGACTCACTCCGGCGACTATATCTACATTCATCTCTCCGTAGCATTGCTGCGCGATGCGGACGGGAACCCCAGCGGCATGGTCGGATTCTCGGTCGATGTGACCGCGCAGAAGCTGGGCGATCTGGCCCTGCGGCGCAATGAAGAGGTGGAGCGAAAGCTCCTGGAACACCAGGCGGCCTCGGCCGGCATGGAGATGCTGTTTGCCGCTGTCGAACGCGCCGAGGATGTCATCCTGCTCACCGAAGCGGAACCCATCGACGAACCCGGACCGCGCATTGTCTATGTGAACCAGGCCTTTCAGCGAATGACCGGATACGCCCCGGAGGACGTGATCGGAAAGACGCCGCGCATCCTGCAAGGGCCCCGGAGCGATCGTTCCGCGTTGCGGCGCATTCACGCTGCACTCGGCAATTGGCAGCCAGTCCGGGAAGAGCTGATCAATTATCGCAAAGATGGATCCGAGTTCTGGGTTGACATGTCGATCTTTCCCATCGCCAACGAAAAGGGCTGGTACACGCACTGGATGGCCATCCAGCGCGATACCACGGCGCAGAATGCGCTGCGCGAGAGGCTGGCCGATGGCGAGTCCCGGCACCGCTTCCTGACCGAGGCAATCCCGCAACTTTTGTGGACCGCGGACGCCAGCGGCAACTGCACGTTTGTCAGTCAGTCCTGTGCGACATACCTGGGCATGTCGGTGGAGGAGTGTCTCGGCGGCGGATGGTATTCCTGCGTGCACCCGGATGATATGACCGAGACGCAGGTGAAATGGAACGAGTCGATCCAACAAGGCTCAACTTTCATCGTGGAGTACCGGCTGCGGCGCCATGACGGCCAGTACCTGTGGTTTCTGCACCGGGCGACGCCGCGCCGGGAAGCGGACGGAAAGATTCTGGAGTGGATTGGCACCTCGACGGACATCGCCTTGCAGAAACGAACAGAAGAAGCCCTGCGGCAGACAGAAAAGCTGGCGGCGGTTGGGCGCCTTGCGGCCAGTATGGCGCACGAGATCAATAATCCTCTGGCTTCGGTCACGAATCTTCTCTACCTGGTCAATCAAAACGAATCGCTGGATGACGCGGCGAGGCAGTACGTGAAGATGGCGCAGGAAGAGTTGGCCCGGGTCAGCGAAGTGACAACCCAGACGCTGCGCTTTCACCGCCAGTCGACTTCCGCTTCCCCCACACGCATCTCCGAATTGCTGGATGCGGTGCTGGCTCTCTACCGCTCGCGGATCACGGCATCGAGCATTGAGGTGTACCGCGAATACGACCGGCCCCAGCTTTTGACGTGCCGGGCCGGCGAAATTCGTCAGGCGCTTGCAAATGTAATTGCCAACTCCATCGATGCCTTATCGCGGGGAGGCAGGCTGAGGATCCGCAAACGCGTATCGCGACGCTGGAGTGGGGCAGGCGAGGCGGGGCTGAGGATCACTATCGCCGACAATGGACGCGGAATTGATGTGGAGAACCGAGGCCGGATCTTCGAACCGTTCTTCACCACCAAGGGACTGATCGGGACGGGGCTTGGGCTTTGGGTGACGAAAGATCTCATCGTCCAGCGCCACGGGCAGATCGCATTCCGCAGCTCGACGACGACCGGGCCGTTCCGGGACTGTCATGTCCATCTTTTTGCCGTTTGACCCTGCCCCTTGATAGGAAGCGAGCCGGTGCTGACGCGCGCGGCGGCTGGGTTTTTGCCGCGACGATCACGCGCGTCAATCTTCGCGCAGCAGGACCAGGGGATTAACGGAGAGTGCGCGTTGCGCCGGGATCCACGTAGCCAGTAGCCCCAGCAGGCACATGGTGGCAACCGCCGCCGCCATCACGACCGGGTCGCGGGGAGTGGCCTGATACACGATGAAGGCCAGAACCCGCGCGGCCAAAATTCCCAGTACCAGGCCTGCGACCGATCCAATGGCGAGCAATCGGATGGCACGCCCCAGGGCGGCTTGCAGCACCTCCGTTCGCTGCGCGCCGAGGGCCACGCGGATGCCCAGTTCTTTGAGCCGCTTGCTGACCGAGTAAGCAGCCATGCCGAAGATCCCGGTAATCGACAGCAGCGCACCCATCACCCCCAGCACGCCCAGCGAAACGGTTGCCATGCGCGGGCCGAACAGAACCGAGTCGAGTGGCTTCTCTCGCTCTTCAATGAGCACTGTCATCCCCGGATCGAGGCGCCGCAGAGCGTTCCGCATGGAGGAGGCCAACAACGAGGGTCCGCTGTTCGCACCCGGCCGCGGGCGCACCACCAGAATGGTCGACGAGGAGGGGATTGCAGGATGGGGAGAAACATGACCGGCCTCGGGTCTTCGGTAAGGCTGCTGTATTTTCCGTCCTCGGCGATTCCCACCACGGCGATGCGCGTTCCATCCTTCATCCTGTAAGAACGTCCGATGGCGTTCTCGGCGGACCCGAACACTTTGCGCGCAAACTCACGATTCACGACTGCGACTCGAGGGGAATCTCTTGTCGTCCATCCAGGTGAACGTTCTTCCCGAGACCAGGGCGGTACCCGCGGCGCGGAAATACTCAGGGGAGATGTTGTAAATATCGGCCTCGGCTGCGGCGTTGGCGCGGCGCAGATCGGTAGTGCCATCCGTAAACACGATCGACGCGCTGCCTCCGTTGACAGAAAGGGGCAAGTCGTCGGTCAATCCCACCGACTCCACGCCGGGCACCGCCTGGAGGGCCTCGATCATCCGCTTTTGCATGGCCGGAATCCGATCCCCACGATAGTTGGACAGGCTCAGGTCGGCCTCCGCCAGCATGATGTTTTCGAGATCGAAGCCAAAGTGGGCGTGCAAGGTACGCACCAGGCCCCTCACCGCAACCAGCGAAGACGTCACCAGCACCGCACAGATAGCTATCTGTATGACCAGCAGAACTTCGCGCGCATTAATCCGTCGGCCCGCACCGCTCCTGGTTCCGGCCTTGACCACTTCATAAGGGTTGGTCCGCAGCACCTGCCTCACGGGCACCGCGCCAAAGAGGAGTCCGCTCACCAGGGCCAGCAGCAAGGCGACCGCGTAGACCTTCGCATCAGGATTGACTCCGAGGTGAATGGGAAACTCCGGGATGGGCTGCCACGCGCTCAACTGCCGCAAAAGCGCGACGCTGCCGAGGAGCCCGATGGTTCCTCCCGCCAGGGAGATCAGAACGGCTTCGGTGAAGAGCCCGCGCAATATGCGCTTGCGGCTCGATCCGAGTGCGAGGCGGAGGGCCACCTCGCGGGAGCGATCAGCGGCGCGGGCCGCAAAGAGGCTGCCCAGGTTGGCGCACGCAGCCAGCAAGATCAACCCCGTGAGCAGCATCAGCCCCGCCATAAACGCGCGTACCGGTCGGCCGAGGTAGTCGCCGTAGAGGCTGGGACGCGACAGCACAAACGTGGTCTTACCGACATCCTTGGGATAGGTTCTTTGCAGGGCGGCGCCAATCGAATTCAAATCGGCAACGGCCTGGGCCGGAGTCACGCCCGGCTTGAGGTGGCCGAGGGTCTGAAAGACCCACCGCTCTCCGCGAGCATTGAAGTCGTCGGCCCCAAACAGGGGATGGTCCACAATCGGCACAAAGAAGGCGGGATTAAAGAACAGCAGCGTGCCATTGAAGTCGGGCGGACCCACACCAATGATGGTGAAGGGATGCGCGTTGAGGCGGATAACGCGGCCGATCACGGTCCGATCATCCTGAAAATGGGTATGCCAGAAGGAGTGCGAAAGCACAATATAGGGCGCGCTGTCGGGGCCGCGCTCATCGGAGGCGTGGAAGAACTGTCCCAGATAGGGCTGCAGGCGCAGAGCGTCAAAGTAGTTCCCGCTGGTTTCCTCGGCCCACACGGCGATTGGATCTTTGCCCGTATCGAGGCCTGCGGGCACGGCGTTGTAGGCGATCAGGGCTTCGAAGCTGCGATTGCGGTCGCGCAGATCCAGATAATTCGGATAGGACTGATAGGCGGTGTCCTGGTCTCCGTTCTGGAGCGCGTAGAGACTGTCAGGTTGAGGCACATTCAGGGGGCGGAGAACGAACGCGTTCATGACGCTGAACACCACGGCATTGGCGCCGATCGCGAGAGCCAGGGTCAAAACTGCAGCAACGGTGAAGGAGGGAGAGCGGCGCAATTGCCGGCAGGCGAAGCGGATGTCGGCAACGATCGACTGCAGAGACGTCCATTGCCAGACTTCGCGGCTGCGCTCCTCGATCAGAGACCGATTGCCGAAGGCGAGCCGGGCCGTGCGCTCGGCCTGCTCGGGGCTCATGCCTTCGGCCCTTAGCTGCTCTGCGCGTTCTTCCAGGTGCAGGCGAATCTCCTCGGAGAGGTCTTCGCAGGACTTGCGCCGGGGAAAGATATTCGCAATCCAGGTCATGGAAATTCCTTCTGGCAGTGCAGTTCTGGGTGGTTGCTCAGTCGGTGGTCGCGCTGCTCGGCCGCAGGACCAGCGCGATGCCTTCAAACATGCGCTCAAAGCTGGAGATCTGCTGCTCCAGGTGGCGGCGACCGGCGGCGGTGATCTCATAGGTCCGGACGCGGCGATTGGTGGAGGAAAGACCCCACTCCGCCTTGACCAGCTTTGCCTTGAGCAGCCTCTGCAGCGCCGGATACAGGGATCCTTCTTCGACCTGCAGCAGGTTGTTGGAGCGCTGCTGGATGTGCTGCACCAGCGCGTAGCCATGCGCCGGCTGGCGGCGGAGCGACTCGAGAATCATCATTTCGAGGGCGCCGGGGAAAAGATCGCGGCTGGTTGATTCGGTCATAGGCTTGTTCACTACAGGCATAGAGTAAACAAGTAAGGAGACGACGTCAAGAAGATTTCTTTTGCAGGCGTCTCCCTCTGTCCCCGACGCGCGGCGCCTCTCTCACGGGCTGAAGCCCTGTTGGTTCACAGCCTCGGCACGGCTGAACGGGTGCCCTGTTACGAGGCAGCCGGTCGAGCGTTTTCAATTCGATCTTAGCTTTCGATCAACCGATATGCGCTTAGATCTCGATCTTCGAAAAACGGTACGCGCCGAAGACGAGCAGAATCGCACCCAAAACAACCAGGACGAGGAAGTCGATGCGGGGGTCGAACGCGGACGTGCCGAGAAACACACTGCGCATGCCGTCGATCCCGTAGGCCAGCGGGTCGGCCTTGGTGATGTAGCTGAGCACGATGGGCAGCCCGGTGAGCGGGAAGAGCGCGCCGGACAGGAAGTAGATGGGCAGGACCAGGAAGTTCATGATGAGCTGAAAGCCCTGCATGTCCTGCAAGCCCGAGCCGATGGCCATGCCCACGGCGGCGAACAGAAAGGCGATGAGGATCATGAATCCAACGGCGATGGGGATGGTGGCAAAGTTGACGGGGCGGAAGCCGGCCAGCAGAGAGATGGTCATGACCAGCAGTCCCTGGATGACGGCGACCGTCGATCCGCCAAGGGTGCGGCCGATCATGATCTGCAGCCGAGGCACAGGGGCGACCAGTGTCTCCTTGAGAAAGCCGAACTGGCGGTCCCAGAGCAAACCGAGCCCTGAAAAAATGGAGGAAAAGAGCACCGACATGCCGATCACGCCGGGGGCGACGAATTGAAGGTAATTGCCGTTGCCGGCGCGCTTGAACACCGGGCCGAGGCCGAAGCCCAGCACCAGCAGGTAGAGCAGCGGCTGACCGAGCGACGCGATGATCTGCGATCGCGAACGGGTGTACCGCTTCAACTCCCTGAGCCACAGAATATAGATCGCACTCATCGCTTGCCTCCGCCCCACATCTTTGCGAACTGCCGCATCTGGTCGGCCGAACTTGCGCTCTCATCGCGGATGGTCGAACCGGTGAGCGCCAGGAAGGCGTCTTCGAGCGTCTCGGTGCGGGTCTGGTCCTTGATCTCGCGAGGCGTTCCCTGCGCCACCAGCTTGCCGTGATCGATCACGCCGATGCGGTGGGCGACACGGTCGGCTTCGTCCATGTAATGCGTGGTCAGGAACACGGTCACGCGCTCGGCCTCGTTGACCTTTTTCACATGCGACCAGAGCTGGTTGCGGCTTTGGGGATCGAGCCCCAGCGTGGGCTCATCGAGGAACAGAATGCGCGGCGTATGCAGAAAGCCGCGCGCAATCTCCAGCCGCCGCTTCATGCCGCCGGAGAATTTTTTGACCTGCTCGCCGCGGCGTTCCCAGAGTTCGAAGAGCTTGAGCAGTTCTTCGGTGCGCTGCCGACGGACCTTGTGAGGGACATGATAGAGGACGCCGTGCACCTCCATGTTCTCTGCCGCGGTCAGGTCGCCGTCGAGGCTGGGATCCTGAAAGACGATGCCGAATCGCCGCCGCGCTTCGTTCTGCTTCACTTGCGGGTTAAGGCCGTCCAGTTCGATGGAGCCGCTGGTGGGTTTCAGCAGCGTGGTGAGCATTTTGATGGTGGTGGTCTTCCCTGCCCCGTTGGGGCCAAGGAAGGCGAAGATCTCCCCTTCGGCCACCTCGAACGAAATGTCGTTCACGGCGGTGAAGGAGCCAAAGGTTTTCACAAGATTGCGCACGTGTATCACGAGCCCGACCTCCGAACGTACACAGTTCTCAGGGTTCAATTCAGTATGTCAGAACGATTCTTCTGTGGCGGGAAAAGCTCAAACTCAACGGCTCGATAGCCTGGCGCAGCGAGGTTCATGGCCTCCCATGGCAAAGAATGTAAAGCGATCAAGCGCCCAGCAAAGAGATCACCCGCCCTTGACACGCCGTCCAACCTTGGACGACGTGTCAGAGCGCGTTTTATTGTCTGCAAATCTCAGTAATTCTCGGGCGGACCATCAGGATCAACCGGGCTTACAGGCTTCGCGGCGACTGGCTCCTGTGGGATCAGGTCTTCCGGCTCCGGTGCGGGGGAATTCTCTCCGGGCTTTATGCCGACAGCGACTGCTTTCAGTGCCTCAACTTTGGTTTCACCCGCGGTCCGCCTCCTCGGAAGCGGTCGCTGCGCCGCTCGTTTCGGGCTTGATGAATGCATCGATGCGGTACCCCAGCTTTTCGATCTCCGCCATCGCCTCGCTGACTCTCTTGCTGATGGTGGACGCGGCGGCGCGGGTGGGCACCGTCATGTTGGCCAGCTTGAACAGATCGGGCAACTGCAGCCACCAGACCAGTTCCTCATAAGACTCGCGAACCACGTAGGCGTGCCCCTCGGCCTCATTGAAGCCAGTGAGCCAGCGCACATCGGGGTCCTGCCATAGCGGGGTTGGAATAGCGGCGCTCTGGGCGACTGCAGTTTTCACAGGTTCGACCTTCGCGGCGGGGGCGTCGGGCGTTCTCGAAGTCGCTTCAGACACCAGCGCGTTGGCCGCCGCGGTCAGGTCGGGCGCAGCGGACGCAGCTTTGACGGCGCCGGGGTGGCCACCGACCTTCCCGTCTCCGGCGACGCCGGAGCGAACCAGCAACAGAACCTTGAGGCGAGCCGCGGTACGCCAGCCCTGCTCCCCGTCAAACCCGAGGGCGTTGAATATCTCGGCAAAGGGCTCGCGCAGCCGCAGGCGGTCGAAGAGTTCGAGCGCCGTACGTTCCGGATCTTCGGCATGAACCGCTTCGGCCAGTACGTAGAGCAGGCACCAGCCCAGAACCGGCCCCCACAAAGCAGTGACGGGCCGTTGCGGGCTGGAGTTGGGGAGGGTACGCCGGGCCGCGGCATCCCACGGGGTCGGGAAGAGCGCCTCCGACGCGGCCAGGCGCATTGCCGCGCGCAGGCACTTGCGGTAGATCGGAGCTAACGATTCGGGCTGAATCGGCGGAGCCGGCAGGCGTTTTCCCGTCACTCGGCTCCACGCCGCCTGCGCTGCATTGATGAGGGCCTCGGTGCGTCCCCAGGAAGCATCCAGAAACTCGCTTTGCTTCTTTCCGTTTCGCTTCTCTGAAGGCACCCCGATCGCGGGGGGAGCTTCGGTCGCGTCCGCAAACATCCGTACGAGCGCCGGATCAAGGGCCGCGCGCAGAGCGTCATGCACCGGCTTTAGCTCGAGATTGACCATGGCATCGTCGAGACTGGGCACACCACGGCCCCCGAGTTGATCGCAGAGGCGATCCCAGGGCTTGTCCGCGGTGGCGTGAAGTTCGCGCCAGTCGAGGAAGACGTGGCACTGATAGGCGTGCAGGCTGAGGGTCACGCCGCCGTTGGCCACATCGTGGGCGCGGCGCAGGTATTCGAGGCCGGTGAGCGAGTCGCGCCAGGCGATGATGGAACCGATATCCTGAAGACCGAGACCCTCCCAGAGCGACCGCTGGCGAAGCTGGCCCGAGCCCTTGTCGGCGTAGGCCGCCGACATGCGCACGGTGCCATGGGTTGAGCCGTAGCGATTGTTGTAGACCACCAGCGCCCGCTCGCCGCCGGTGCGATTGGAGTAGGCAAAGATGTTTTCGTCGACCGCCCCGGAATCCTCAAAGAAGTCGTAGAGCAGGAAGTTGGTGCTCTCCGCAAACAGCCAGCGGCGCTTGAGCAGCGGGGCGATCTCGCGGTTGTGACGTTCGACGAGCCAGTGATCGGGCCATTCGTCGTAGCGGGGCCGCTGGTACTCCATGCCGTACTTTTCGGTGAACCCCTCGACCTGGCCGTGGCCGAACATGGGCAGGCCGGGCAGGGTGGCCATGAGCGCGGCGACGCCAAAGCACTTGTCGCCCTTGCCGAACTGATCGATGGCGGTGCGCTCGTCGGGATTGCTCATGAAGTTCACGTAACGCTTCATGATGTCGGGATCGAATTCGAGGGTGTTCTTGATGACCGAGCGGTACTTGGCGTTGTCCTCGTCGCGCAGCATCACCATGAAGGCGCTGTTGTAGACGCGGTGCATGCCGAGGGTGCGGACGAAGTAGCCCTCCATGAGCCAGAAGGCCTCAGCGAGCAGCAGGGTGCCGGGAACCTCCGCGGCCACGCGATCGACGACCTCGCGCCAGAACTCGTGCGGCATGGCGCGGTCGAACTCGGCCTGGCTCATGCTGTATTCGGCGCGCGAAGGAATGGCGCCGCTGGATCCCGGCCCGGGAAACCAGAGCCGGTGAAAGTGGCGCTTGGCCAGGGTCATGGCGGCGTCGAAGCGGATGACGGGAAACAGCCGCGCGACGTAAAGGATGGTCTGAATGACCTGTTCGCGGACGGCGGGATTGAGGTAATCGAGCTGCGCCGTGTCGTTCCACGGAAAGCTGGTGCCGTCGTTGCCGTGGTAGATGTAGCGGGTTTCGCCGCTGGACTTGTCGCGGCGGCGGAAGACGACGGCGGCGTCGGTCTGCGTGAAGTAGTGGTCGTCGATCTTGATCTCGACGCGGCCGTCGGCGGAGAGATCGGGGCCTTCAAAGCTGTAGGCCGGGTAGGGGGATTCCCAGCGGGAGATGAACCACTCCGGATGCTCGACGACCCAGGGCGAATCGATGCCCATGTGGTTGGGCACCATGTCGCTGGCGAGGCGGATGCCGTGGCGATAGGCGCGGTCGCGCAGGTTGATGTAGGCCGGCTTCGCCGCCCAGGTCCTCGGCGATGCGGTAGTCGAAGAGCGAGTAGGCCGAGGCGACGGCGTCCTGGTTGCCGCAGAGCAGCTTGATGGTCTTGGAGGCGCGGCTGCGCTCCCAGACGCCGATCAGCCACAGGGTATTCATGCCGCGATCGGCGAGAGTCTGCAGCTCTTCGTCGGGAATCTCGTCGAGACGGCGGATGTGGCGGCCGTATTGCTTGCTGAGCTGGGCCAGCCACACGTAGGTGCTCTTGGCGATCATCACCGTGGTGGGCATCCAGGCGGTGTCGGGCGAGAACTTTTCGTATTCGTGCGCGGGATCGCCGAAGGTGGGCACCTCGGCCGTACTCGACGATGCGAGGGCCACTGCTGGCTTCCGGCTTCGCGGCGGCGGCGCGCGGCCTCTTCGGCGGCGGCGCGGGCGCGGGCGGCGGGCGGGTTGAACTGCATCCAGATGGCCAGCTCTTCCTCGTGCAGGATCTCGCCGGCGATCAGCAGAAACCGCTCCATGCTGTCGCCGAGCAGGGGCTTCCACAGGCGGCGCAGGAACTCCAGTTGTTCGCGCAGCGATTTCGGCGAAGCCGTGGCCGGGGCGCGCAGCAACTCCAGCAGGTTGACCGGTTTCGCGCCGGGGATGGGGATCAGCGGACGGGTGGCGAAGTATTCGGGAAACTGCTGGGTGACCTGGCGATAGACGGTTTTTTCGGCCAGGGAGGTCTCTTCGAAAAGTTCCTCAAATGGCTTGAAGGCTTCGTTGCGATTGGCTGTCCACAGCAGCATCAGCTCTTCGAGCGCCGCTTCGCGGTGCGGGACGCCGTTGGTGGCCCCCTGCAGCCACTTCTGGGCGGTCTCGTCGCCGCGCATGACGCTGGCGCCGGGAAACTGCTCGACAAAGGTCAGCAGCAGCTTGTCGAGCGCCTCGGAACCGATCTGGCCGCCGAACCAGGCCAGCGCATCGGCCATGAGTTTGTTGTCGAACTGCTCGCGATAACGGGCGATTACAACGTGGCTGGCCTCATCAATCAGGCCCATAGCGAAGAGCGCACCGGCGTGAATGGCAAGCTCGGGATACTTGTCCGCTTCGCGCACCTGGTTCATGCGATAGGCAAACGCGCGGCAGGCCGTGATATCGGCAAAGACCACGTTCCCGGTATAGGAGAAGAGCGTTTCAGAGAATTGATAGCGCTCCCGTGCGCCGCGCGAAATGTGAAATTCCATCATAGAAAACTCGTGCTCCCAAAACCCGCATTGCCAACCGCATTTCAAGAATTATTGTCTGCCGGCGGTGGGGTTTCTACGGCCGGCTGACCATGTTTGCGAAGATCCTGCTCATCCCGTGCGTAAACGTCGCAGAAGTAAAGTATCACCCCAAGGCAAGGGGGCGCTGCCGACGTGCCCGCGTTCCTCCTGATCGCTGCAACCGCTTGACCCCAAAAGGTCCAGCGGCAATTGTTCCGCAAAGACTCCCGAAGCTGGTTGAACTTCATATGGATGCCGGCCAGAAGCAGAACGGTCGCTTTCAGAACCCACTCCGGCAGTCGCAACCGCATGCCGCCCGGCACCGAGTTCCGTTAGTTCGATGCAACCAGGGAAACAACGACTGCCGGAGGGTACGTCGTGCCGACTCGGTAATGGTCCCGCGATGGAAGAATCGATCGGGCCTGTGGGCATTGCCTGCTCACCGGCCGCCAACGCCGATCCCCGAACCCCCAATGGTTGATTTGCATCGAAGCGTTGCAATACCGGCAGGGCGGCCGGCTGCTCACGGATCGACCAGATGCACTCGGATGTGTGATTCGGATCACAGTGATCAGTGATCAATCGGCCATACATTTCCTCTAACGGGCCGGAGGTTTTGGACTGTCCGGTCATTCAAAACGTCTGGCTGTTCCAGTGCTGAGACGGATTGCCATTCCGGATCGGGTGAGGTCTCTCATTGTTCCTCCTGGCGAGTCATTCCAGACGATGTAAATCGTCACCTCGGCGGGAATGGCGGGCATCTTCCGGCGGGTCGTTGAGGCTCTTGCATCCACTGCGCCCCGCAAGCCCTGGGAGAGTGACCCCGAATCGTAAGCGTCAGGAGCCGTGTTCATGAAGCGCAACTCGATTTTCGCCGCTGGGACACTGATCCTCGGGATGCTGGCGTTTGCCGGCGGCCGTTGGACCGGCCGTCACCCAGCGCAACCCACGACTGCTGGACGCCGCGTCCTCTATTGGGTCGATCCCATGCACCCGGCCTATCGTTCCGATAAGCCCGGCATCGCCCCCGATTGCGGCATGGCCCTCGAGCCCGTATACGAGGGAGACGGCGCATCCCCGGCGGCGACACTCACGGCCGGAACGACATCGATCAGCGCGGAGCGTCAACGGATGATCGGCATCCGCGTCGAGACCGCCGGCAGGAGTACGGGCGTAAGGGAGATCCGCACCACGGGGCGCATTATTCCCGACGACGGGCGGGTCTATCGGGTTCAGGCTGGTTTCGATGGCTGGGTTGAAGCCATCAAAGACACTCCGACGGGAACGCTGGTCAAATCCGACCAGGTACTGGCCACCTTGTACGGCCCCGATATCCGATCGGCGGTGTTGAACTATGTGGGCTACATCGCCGGCGTGCAGCGCGTACGGCAAGGGATGGCGCAGAGTGATGTGAAGTCGTTCGATGACTCTCTGCGCGTGAATGAAGAGCAACTGCGCGTGCTGGGCATGGGCGAGAAGCAGATTCAGCAGATCAACAGCAGCATGCATACGACGAGTTCGCTCGACCTGGTGTCGCCGGGCGAAGGCATCGTGCTCAGCCGGACCATCTCTCCGCACCAGCGCTTCGAAAAAGGGGCGGAGTTCTATCGAATTGCGGATTTAAGCAAGGTGTGGATCGTCGCCGATGTTCATGGCGGCGATGGAGAATTCCGACCCGGCGCCCATGTGAAGGTGGTCGTACCGGAGTTGGGGAAGACGGTTGAGGCGACCGTGAGCGCCACCATTCCTCTGTTCGACGATGCGTCGCGAACGCTGAAAGTAAGGCTCGAAGCCGACAATCCCGGATTTCTCTTGCGTCCCGACATGTTTGTGGACGTGGAGTTTGAAACCAGGATGCCGGCAGGACTCTCCATCCCCTCTGAGGCAGTCCTCGACAGCGGGCTGCAGAAGATCGTTTACGTCGAAACCGGGGATGGCGTATTCGAGCCCCGCCACGTCGACCTGGGCGATTCCTATGGTGGGCGAACCCTCGTGGTCCGCGGCATTTCCGAGGGCGACCGGGTGGTCGTGGCCGGCAACTTCCTGCTCGATTCCGAGACGCGCATGCGTGCTGGTTCCCAGGCCGGAGCGGATGCGAAGGAGACGGTCGTTGTCGCTCCGCGCCTGGACAAGGCGGGCCACCGGAATGATTGACCGGCTGATCACGCTTGCGGTTCGTAATAAGACGCTCGTCTTCCTCTTTGTGGCGGCGGCTTGCGGCTGGGGAGCATGGTCGATGCTGCACATGCCTGCGGACGCCATGCCCGACGTAGGCGACACGCAGGTCATTGTCTTCTCGCGCTGGGATCGCAGCCCCGACATCCTCGAAGACCAGGTGACGAATCCCATCGTGACCGCGCTGACCGGGGCTCCGCGGGTCAGGAGCGTGCGCGGCGTCTCCGATTTCGGTTACTCGTATGTCTATGTGATCTTCGAGGAAGGCACCGACCTTTATTGGGCCCGGTCGCGCACCCTGGAATACCTCTCCGCAGTCACCTCGCGTTTGCCCGAAGGAGTGCGGACCGAATTGGGCCCGGACGCATCGGGGCTGGGCTGGATTCTGCAGTACGTGCTGGTAGATGATTCCGGCAAGCACAGCCTGGCAGAATTACGTTCCTACCAGGACTGGTACCTCAAGTCTTACCTGAAGAAAGTCGCCGGAGTGGCAGAGATCGCTACGGTTGGCGGCTTTGTCAAGCAGTACCAGGTCAATGTCGATCCGGACCGGCTGCGCGCCTATGGGATTCCGATATCAAGGGTGGCTGAGGCCGTTCAAAAGGCCAACCAGGAGACGGGCGCGCGACTGCTGGAATCAGGCGGCGCCGAGTACATGATTCGCGGGCAGGGGTACGTGCGATCGATCGCCGACCTCGAAGAGACGGTGCTGGCATCGCAAAATGGCACGCCGATCCGCATCCGCGATGTGGGGCAGGTGATTGTTCGGCCCCGACATTCGCCGCGGCACCAGTGATCTCGATGGACAGGGCGAAGCCGTATCGGGAATCGTAATCATGCGCCAGGGAAGCAATGCCCTGGAGGTGATTGAACGCGTCAAAGCGCGGCTTAAGGAGATTGAACCCGGCATGCCGGCGGGGGTGCGGGTGGTGCCGATCTACGATCGTTCCGACCTGATTGGACGCGCGATCAGCAATTCAAGGCACACGCTCATTGAGGTCATCGTCACGGTGGTCATCGTGATTCTGATCTTTTTGTGGCATTTCCCCAGCGCGGTGATCCCGGTGGTCACCATTCCCGTGGCCGTGCTCATGGCGTTCATTCCTCTGTATTACCTGGGCGTGAGCATCAATATCTTGTCGCTGGCTGGCATCGCCCTCGCCTGCGGCGAGCTTGTAGACGCAGCCATCGTGGTGGTGGAACAGACGTACAAGAAGCTCGAGCTTCAACAGCGTTCGGGTGAACTTTTCTCCTACGATGCAGTCATTCTCGAAGCGGTCCGCGAAGTGGCCGGCCCCACGTTTTTCGCATTGCTTGTCATTGCCACGGCCTTCCTGCCGGTGCTGGTTCTCGAAGGCCAGGAGGGCAAACTGTTCCGCCCCCTGGTGTACGCCAAGAGCTTCTCCCTGCTCGCGGCCGCACTGCTGGCTCTCACGCTCGACCCCGCGCTGCGCCTGCTGCTGGTGCGCAAGGCTTCGTACGCAGAATCCGGCTCAAACTTGCTTGGCGCGGTGCGCAACTGGTTTCTGGGCGGCGAGCTGCGCCGTGAAGAGCAACACCCCATCATGGGTCCGCTGATTCGAATATACGATCCGGTCCTGCGCTGGACCCTGCGCTGGAAATGGCAGGTCATCGGCGGCGCGGTTGTGCTGGTGCTGCTGACCATCCCTGTCGCTCTCAGCCTTGGGTCGGAGCTGATGCCGCAGGTGGAAGAGGGCTCCCTGCTCTACATGCCCAGCACCATGCCCGGCATTTCCATTGGTGAGGCGCAGAAACTGCTTACCCTCAGCGACGGCATTCTTCAAGGCTTCCCTGAGGTGGAGCACGTCCTGGGCAAGGCGGGACGCGCCGATACCGCAACCGATCCGGCGCCGCTTTCGATGCTGGAGACGACTATCATCCTGAAGCCGCAAGCGCAATGGCGCAGACGCCAGGTTTGGTACTCCGCATGGGCCCCCGAGTGGATCAGGCCGGCGCTTCGCCACGTTACGTCAGACCACATCTCCGAGGAGCAGCTGGTGGCGGAGATGAACGAGGCGCTCAATATTCCCGGCGTCTCGAATTCGTGGACCATGCCGATCCGCGGCCGCATCGAGATGCTCAGTACCGGCGTTCGCACCCCGGTGGGACTGAAGATCCAGGGTGGCGACCTGAACCAGATTCAGAGGATCGGCCACGAGGTGGAAGCGATCCTCGACAGTGTTCCGGGCACGCGCAGTGTCTTCGCAGAGCGAACCGGAGACGGCTACTTCCTCGATGTGAACTGGAACCGCCCCGCGCTGGCGCAAGTACGGCCTTTCTATCCAGGATGCCCAGGACGCTCTCTCCACCGCGGTCGGTGGAGACAACGTGAGCACGGTTATCGACGGGCGCGCGCGCTATCCCATCAATGTGCGCTACATGCGCGACTTCCGTTCTGATCTTGATGCGCTGGGCAAGGTGCTGATCCCCGTTTCCGGCGAAAAGCAGATTCCACTCGGGGAGGTGGCGACTCTGCATACGCTTACCGGCCCGGCAATGATCCGCGATGAGGACGGAGAGCTCACGGGATATGTTTTCGTCGATACCGGCGATCGGGCCACGGGAGATTATGTCAGCCAGGGGCGGAAGATTCTAGATGCCCGGCTCAAGCTGCCGCCGGGCTATGTGGTCTCGTGGAGCGGGCAGTACGAGTCGGCGCAGCGCGTGCGCCAGAGACTCATGGTGGTTGTGCCGGTGACGCTGGCGCTGATTCTGCTGCTGCTCTACTTCAGCACGCGATCAGTGGTCAAAACATTCATCGTAACGCTGGCGGTTCCCTTCTCCGCGGTGGGCGCCATCTGGCTCATCTACCTGCTGGGATACAACATGAACGTTGCGGTCTGGGTGGGGCTCATCGCGCTGCTGGGCGTGGATGCGGAGACGGGCGTTTTCATGCTGCTCTACCTCGATCTTGCCTTTGAAAAGGCGCGCCGCTCCAGGGCATGTCTGAGCCCGGAAGAGCTGACCGAAGCGGTTGTCGAAGGCGCGGCCAGGCGCCTGCGGCCCAAATTCATGACCTTTGCCACGATGACCATCGGCCTGGCTCCGATCCTGTGGTCCAATGGGACGGGGTCGGCGATTCTCAAGCGCATTGCGGCGCCGATGGTGGGTGGCATTGTAACGTCGTTTGCCCTCGAGTTACTCGTCTATCCGGCCATTTACGCAGTCTGGCGAGGGGGCACAGTCGTTAGGCGAGCGACGGATGAGCGTCACCTGGTCGCCGGCCGCGGGTAACGCCTCCCGCTTATCCCGCGTCGATCCCGACAGTGGCGGCATCGGCCGCTGCATGCGTTGCGCAGGTTGCAATCATGAGGTCTTCTGATATATGACCGTTGCGTGACATCGACGACAAAGATCTCTGCTTTTCGGCGCAAGCCGTCTCGTCATTGCATCGAAGTTTTGCCGGATTCGAAACGCTGTCGCACCTCTGCGCCTGATCGATATTCCATCTACGAACCATTCAAGGAGCAGCGTTGATGGCACAAGGAATCACGCGGCGACGATTTTTCAATGGGCTCGCCTGGGCCCTGGCTGGATCCCCGCTGTTGCGGCAGTCGCGGCTCCTGGCCGAAGCCTTTTCTCCGGACGAAATCGCGCCGTTCCGCACTCCGTACAAATCGGGCGAGCTGGTGCTCGGTCCGTCCACCGATCCCGCTGCCTTCGACAGCAAATCCGTGGACGACCCGTTTGTGTTTCTGCATGAAGGCGCATTTCACATGCTCTATATCGGCTTCGACGGAACCGGCTACCAGACCGGGCTGGCGCGGTCGGCCGATCTGCTGCACTGGGAGCGCGTGGCCTGTGTCGCGCGGCGCGATCCCAAGTCGCGCTATACCCGCTACAACGTGGCCTTGAGCTGCATCGTGCGCGAGAATACGCTCACCTCTCCCGGAAAACTGATCAAGGTGAAAGGCCGCTATCTCGGCGCATGGAATGCCTATCCGGGCGCGGGGTATGAGGAAGGTGCGGCGGTGATCGGCCTGGCGTGGAGCGACGACCTGCTGCACTGGGAGTTGACCGATCCCATCCTGTTCCCGCAGGACGGCGCAGCGTGGGAACATGGCGGCCTCTACCGGCCCAACCTGCTGGAGCACGACGGAGTCTTCTATCTCTACTACAACGCCAAGACCGATGCGCTGCCCAAGGCGCAGGGCGGAGGCTGGCACGAGCAGAGCGGGGTGGCCACGTCGAGGGATCTGAAGACGTGGACCCGCTATGAAGGCAATCCGATCCTGCGCAACGGCGGCCCGGACTCGTGGGACTCGCGATTTGCGAGCAATCCCTTCGTAGTGCGGCATAAGGACCTCTGGGCCATGTACTACTTCGGCTTCGACCTGAAAGGCAAAGCGCGCGAACTGCTCGCTCTGGGCCACGATCCATACCACTTCGAGAAGGTGAATGAGATCATGATCGACGTCGGCGCCCCGGGCACGGTGGACGAGACCTACGCCCATAAACCCTCAGTAATCTTTCACGATGGCGCACTGTACCACTTCTACTGCGCGGTCTCGGGCAAATGGCCGCACGAAATTCGCGGCGTCTCCGTGGCTCGATCCGTTCCATTCACTTCCAAGTCCGGTTCACGTTCATGAAGCTGCTGACAATGCGTCCTTCTGATTTGCTCTTGTATCGGTGCGTCGGCGTGGCTGCGTACGTCCTGTTGGGCGCTGCAATGATTCCCGCCACGGCACAGCAGAGTACGGCAGCCGTGCAGCGTCAGTTGGCGCATGTGGAAGAGGGAACGCGAAAGGGCCCCTTCACCGCCGACTGGGACTCTCTGGGTGCGTATCGCGTTCCGGAGTGGTATCGCGACGCCAAGTTCGGCATCTTCATCCACTGGGGGGTCTACTCGGTTCCCGCGTTTGGCAACGAATGGTATCCGCGCGATATGTATCTGGAGGGGAATCCGGTCTTCAAGCATCACGTGGAGACGTACGGCCCGCAGTCGAAGTTTGGCTACAAGGACTTCATTCCCATGTTTCGCGCCGAGCATTTTGACGCCGACGCCTGGGTGGACCTGTTTGCAAAGGCGGGTGCGCGCTACGTTGTGCCGGTCGCCGAGCACTGCGACGGCTTCGCCATGTACAACTCCGATATCGATCCGTGGAATGCGGCCAAGATGGGCCCGCACCGTGACGTGGTGGGAGAGATCGCGGCGGCCACGCGCAGGCGCGGACTGCACTTTGGCGCCTCGTCCCATCGCGCTGAACATTGGTGGTGGTACGACGGAGGGATGCAGTTCGACTCCGACGTGCGCGATCCGAAGTATGCCGTACTGTACGGGCCGGCGATGCCGCGCACCCTTCCAGGGGACGACCCGGCCAAGGAGCCCGATCCCAATCATCTTGAAAAATGGCTGCCGCCGAATGCGGCATTCATGGACGACTGGCTGGCGCGCAGCAGTGAGATCGTGGAGAAGTATCATCCCGACCTGATGTATTTCGACTGGTGGATCGGCCAGCCCGCCTTTCAGTCCCGTCTGAAGCGCTTCGCTGCCTATTACTACGACCAGGCGGCGCGCGATCACCAGGACGTCGTGCTCACGTACAAGGACCAGGATTTTCCTGCCAACGCCGCGGTACTCGACATCGAACGCGGCAAGCTGGACGCGATCCGTCTGCTTCCCTGGCAAACCGACACTTCGGTCAGCATTCGCTCGTGGGGATACGTCAAGAACGATGAGTATCGCGACGCAAAGTCGCTGATTGATGAATTAGTCGATGTGGTCAGCAAGAACGGCAACCTGCTGCTGAACGTTGGACCCAGGTCCGACGGAACCATCCCTGACGAAGCGCGCACCATCCTGCTGCAGATGGGTGCGTGGCTCAAGACCAATGGCGAAGCGATCTACGGATCGCGTCCATTCCTCGTGTACGGCGAGGGTCCTACCAAGGTTGCCAGCTCGGCATTGAACACTGACCGGCAGGAGTTCACCGCGGACGACGTTCGCTACACCACGAACAAGGGGGCCCTGTACGCCATCGCGCTGGGCTGGCCCGCGAGCGGCGAGCTGCGCCTGCACACGCTGGGTACTGAGAACTCGTACCTTTCCGGCAAGGTCTGTTCCGTGGAACTGCTTGGAAGCGACGACAAGCTGACTTGGATGCAAGCGGCCGATGGACTTCACATCAAGCTGCCGACGGCAAAGCCCGATGAGCCTGCGTTTACGTTTCGCATTCGCGCTGCCCCCGGAGCCTGCGGCTCGTAGCACGGCATGGGAGATGAAACGCACCCCATCGCTGAGCGCAGGAATTGAAGCCCAATCGAGCGGCCTTTGCCCTACAACAGCCTGAAAGGCAAAGGCTCTTTGACAATCATCGGCCGGTTTCCGTAAGGTTTTCAAGCCGTAAATTGTTTCATTTGGGGACACACCTCTGCCGTTCTCCCGGCTCATATCAAAGCGGCGGACCGTCCAGGGAAGACTGACCAGCTTAGTAACACCAGTGCCCCGTGAGTCAGCAGACAAGCCGGCGGAGACACTCGAAATTGAGGTTTAGCGATGAAATGGATGAAAGTGCGCCCATTGGGATGGGGATTGGTGTTAACTGCCGCGACACTTGGGCTGAGAGCGCAAACCCCTGAGGCTAAGGGACCTGTGGCACTCGAGGTCGATAACCTCGCCATGCCGCTGGGAATCGACGATCCCACGCCCGCCTTCTCTTGGCAGTTGCACGACACCGCGCATGGAGCGCGCCAGACCGCCTACGAGGTCGTCGTCGCCTCAACATCCGCTGCGGCCGGCGAAGGCAAAGGAGACATCTGGGACAGCGGGCGGATCGCGTCGGCGCAATCGATGAATGTGCGCTATCAAGGCCCGGCGCTTACCCCGAGCACTCGCTATTTCTGGCGGGTGAAGATGTGGGACGCGGCAGGCAAGCCGTATGCCGACAGCGAGGTCGGCTGGTGGGAGACCGGCCTGCTCAACCGCGACGGATGGAGCGCGGCGTGGATCGGCTACGAAACGCCGGAGGAGTCCGCCGTTCGCCATGCCCACGCCGAATGGATCGCAAACCCTGATTTCAAAGCCGTCGCCGCTGAAAAAGCGCCCGAACAGCACTTCGCGTATCGCGATATCCTGACGCTCGCAAAGCCCGTGCGCAGCGCCACGCTTTACGCCACCTGCGAGGACACGGTTTCCGCCTGGGTCAACGGAAGCGAAGCTCTCAAAGCCGACCCGCTGCCGCCTTACAAGCAGATGCCGTGGAAGAAGTATGTGCGCGCCGATGTGGCGAAGAGTTTGAGCAAAGGCGACAACACGGTGGCTCTTGAGTGCGTGCACTATGTCGTCAATCCCAACGGCATGGCCACGGACGACGCTCCGCCGCTCAGTGCTACGCTCTACGTCGAATACGACGACGGCAGCAACGCGACATTTGCCAGCCAGTCAGGCTGGAGAACTGCCGCGCATGCCGCCAATGGATGGGAACAAAAGACGTTCGATGACTCCGGGTGGAAGCGCGCAACGACATGGACGCAAGCGCCGAACCGGGATAGCGATCCACTCGGAGATCCGTGGATCCCCGATTCGGTGAAGGTTCTGCGGCACGCCTTCGACATTACCAAAGGGGTGAAGTCAGCGCGCCTTTACTCGACGGCTCTCGGCGCTTATGAAATGTTTCTCAATGGCAAGCGTGTGAGCGAAGATGTGCTGGCGCCTGGATGGACAGATTATCGCGAGCGCGTGGTGTACCAAACCTATGATGTGACCGACCTGCTTACCGCAGGCAACAACGCCATCGGGGCCCTGCTTGCGCCGGGGTGGTATGCCACGCCACTGGAGTGGTTCCAGCAGCCCAACAACTACGGGACAACTCCCCCCGCCTTGCGCGCGCAACTGCGCATCGAACACACCGACGGCAGCATCGAGTGGGTGAAGACCGGTCCGGATTGGCAGGCCGACACCTCGTACATTCTGAGTTCGGAAATCTACGATGGCGAAAGCCAGGATGCGCGCAGGATCGAACCGGGCTGGGCCACCAGCCGATTTGCAGCAAAGGATTGGAAGACCGCGCTGGTCATCGAGCCAAAGGAAGTTCCGATTCTTCCGCAGAACTTTCAGCCCATTCGCATGGAGCGCACCGTTGCCGCGGAATCGGTCAAAGAACCCAAACCCGGCGTATATATCTTCGATTTCGGACAGAATCTAGCCGGGGTGGAGCGCGTTCGGCTGCAAGGTCCGGCAGGAACCAATGTGCGCTTGCGCTTCGCCGAGATTCTCAATGACGATGGCACCCTCTATACCGATAATCTGCGCACTGCCAAGGTGACCGATCACTTCATTCTCGCGGGTAAAGGCGAGGAGGAATTCACGCCGCAGTTCACGTTTCACGGCTTCCGCTACGCGGAGATCACGGGTCTTCCCTCGGCGCCGGCAAAGGATGCAGTGACCGCCGTCGTCATCCATACCGCCGCGCCCTTCGATGCCAGGCTGAAGACCGGCAGCCCCATGATCGACAAGCTGTGGAGCAACATCCTGTGGGGCCAGCGCTCCAACTTCGTCGGCGTGCCTACCGATTGCCCGCAGCGCGACGAACGGCTGGGATGGATGGCGGATGCGCAGGTCTTCTGGCGCACGGCCAGCTACAACATGGCCCTGGCCTCCTTCTCGCGCAAATACTCCGACCGACATGCGCGGCACGCAGGCCGGCACTCCCATCTATGGCATCTTTGCGCCGGGCACGGTGCAGAGTTCCTCGGGCTCGGGCGCCGGGTGGAGCGATGCCGGCGTCATCATCCCCTGGACCTCGTGGCTGCAGACCGGCGATACCAGCATCATCGAACAGAACTGGGCCGCCATGCAGAAGTATCTGGACGCCATCGAAGCGGCCAATCCTGACGGATTGTGGAAACAGCTCTCGGGCACGCCGTTTGGCGATTGGCTGTCACCGGAAGGAAAGACCGATCAGGTGCTGGTGGCGACTGCCTACTGGGCCTATGACGTGACGCTGATGCGCGAGATGGCCCATGCCACAGGGAAGACCGCCGATGAGCAGCATTACAGCGAGCTGTTTGGCAAAGATCCGTACCGCATTCCAGAGACAATTCGTGCACAGCGATGGATTCATCGCCGGCGCGGACAACTCGCCGTCGCCGTTTGGGCAGATCAACAATCCCAATGCCAAGAGCAAGGGCGGCGACACGCAGACCGGCTACGTGCTGGCACTGCACATGAACCTGATGCAGGATAGTCTTCGTTCAGCGGCGGCACAAAAGCTGGTCGCCAAGATTGAAGCGAATCACGGTCTGCTCGCGACCGGCTTTCTGGGCACTCCTTATCTGCTCGAAGAGCTGACCAAGACAGGTCATTCGGACGTGGCGTACAAGCTGCTGCTCAACACCCAATATCCCTCCTGGGGCTACCTCATCGAACACGGCGCAACCACCACGTGGGAGCGGTGGAACGGCGACCAGATGAAGGATGACCCCAGCATGAACTCCTACAACCACTATGCGTATGGCGCGGTGGCGGACTGGATCTATCGCTACGCCGCGGGCATCGATGCGACACCGCTCGATGCGGGCTTCCACACCGTGGTGTTGCATCCTGTGTTCGACGCACGCCTGGGTTCGATCGCCTTCGACTACGACTCCGCGTACGGGCCCATCCACTCCGATTGGACGATCCAGGGCAAGAGCGCAACATGGCATGTGATGATTCCCGCGAACACGACCGGATTGCTGACTGCCGACGCGCCGAAGGCTGCGAAATACAAGCTCGATGGCGTCCCACTGACCCAGAGCAAGCTGGCCAAGGCAGTCGTCCATGAAGGGCAAAGCGGATTCGAGTTGCCGGCGGGCAGCTACACCTTGCACGTCGACGTCGAGTAAACGAGGCACAAGGAAAACTGCACCGAGGAGTGCGAATCATCTTGGGCGCGAATCCGTTGCTGGGAGTCTTTCTTCACTGGCTGGGCGGGCTTGCTTCCGCCAGCTTCTATGTTCCCTACCGGCAGGTGCGCGGCTGGTCGTGGGAGACCTACTGGCTCGCCGGCGGCGTGGTCAGTTGGATCGTCGCGCCCTGGGTCATGGCCGGCCTGCTGACGCATGATCTGCTTGCCCGTGCTGCATCGGCGCGCCCGCATCGGCGATCTTCTGGTCGTACTTCTTTGGCGTGCTGTGGGGACTGGGCGGGCTGACCTTTGGGCTGACCATGCGCTACCTTGGCCTGTCGCTGGGCATGGCCGTCGCGCTGGGATATACCGCCGTCTTCGGCACGCTGGTTCCGCCCATCTTTCATGGGCAGTTCATGCAGTTGCTCACGCAACGCTCGGGCGTCATCATCCTGGTGGGCGTGGGCATCTGCGTGCTGGGCATTCTCTTTGCGGGAGCGGCGGGCATCTCAAAGGAGAAGGAGCTCTCGCACGAACAGAAGCTGGCCAGCATTCGCGAATTCAATCTGAAGCTGGGACTCGGCGTCGCGACCTTCTGCGGCGTGATGAGTTCCTGCTTTGCCTTTGGGCTCGATGCGGGCAATCCCATCAAGGCGCTCACGCTTGCGCATGGCACCAGCACCATGTGGCAGGGGCTGCCGGTGCTGGTGGTGGTGCTGGCGGGCGGCTTCACAACCAACTTCGTCTGGTGCGCCATCCTCAACGTGCGCAACCGCAGCTACGGCGAATATCTGCGCATTCCGGCAGGCGCGGCCAGCATGACCGCCGGCGAGCATCCCGCCGCTTGAGAACGTCATCGATGCGGCCTCCACCGAGATGGCGCTCGAGTTGCAGCCTCACCCGCACACGCCGCCGTCGCTCACGCTGGAACTATCTCTTTTCCGCGCTCGCCGGGGCCACATGGTACATGCAGTTCTTCTTCTACACCATGGGCGAAACGCAGATGGGCCGCTACAAGTTTTCAAGCTGGACGCTGCACATGGCGAGCATCATCATCTTCAGCACGCTGTGGGGCATCGCGCTGAAGGAATGGCGCGGCGTGAGCACGGCGGACGAAGACGCTGGTATTTCTGACCCTGCTCACACTGGTGGGATCGACGGTGATCGTCGGGTACGGGAACTATCTCGGCATGCATCCCTGAGCAGACGGACTGG
The DNA here is from genome assembly GCA_963737665.1 of uncultured Acidobacteriaceae bacterium. GTDB lineage: Bacteria > Acidobacteriota > Terriglobia > Terriglobales > Acidobacteriaceae > Telmatobacter. The sequence goes on along the minus strand of CAVTTW010000002.1, from coordinate 294,239 downwards.
TCTCAGTCGGCAGCCGGTTGACGCCTGTGCCGATCGCGGCGAACATCGCCGCACTCGCGGTCTTCGCAGAGGCGCTGCGCCCAGCGCCGTATCGACTCCGCCTGCAGCGGACCGCCCTGTGCTTCGCTGGCCGCCATCTGCACGGCGAAGTTGCCCACCGTGGAGCTTTCGACGTTTCCTGTCTCAACCGGCAGCCCGGTGTGCTCGCGCCGTCAGCTGGTCAGTAGTTGATTGAGGCTGCCGCCGCCGAGGATGTGAATGCGCTTGATGCTGTCGCCCAGCATGTGCTCCAGGCTGCGCAGCGCGGACGCATAGCGGCTGGCCAGGCTCTCGAAGATGACGCGCGCGAAGATCGGCTCGTTGCCGGAGTAATCTTCGATCGTCGCTGAGCCATTCAGCCGCAGTTGTTCATTCAGCCGCGCGGGCATGTCGCCGTCCAGCAGCAGCGGCGGCCGCGTCCACGGGCACGATTCCGGGAAAGTCGTCGCACTTCGCAGCCTCGGCGATCAGCACCGGCAGTTCCCACGGCCGCCCGTCCGCGCGCCAGCTCTCCAGGCACTGCTTCAGAATCCACATGCCGTTCACGTTGGTGTGAAAGCAGAATCCGCCGCCCGCCGCGCCCTGGTTGGTGAATCCCGCTTCGCGTCGCCTCGTCGGTGGTGATCGGCGCCGGAATCACGGTCCCCACCAGCGACCAGGTTCCCGAACAGATATAGGCGGTGCCGTCGAGCGGCGTGCGAATGCCGGCAATCGCCGAAGCCGTGTCATGGCACGCCGGAACGATCAGATCCGTATCGCGAAATGCCGGCAACTCCGCCAGCGGCCCGGACAGCTTGCCGACCACCGTGCCTGGCGGCACGATCGGCGGCAGCGACTCTCGGCGAATATCGAGCACCTGGAGCAGCGACCCAGACCAGTCGCCGGTCTCGATGTCCACGAGCCCGGTGTGCGTGGCATTGGTGTACTCCGCGACTCGGCGGCCGCCCAGGCGATACAACACATACTCGGGCAAATTCACCCACGGCGCATGCGGATCGATCCCCGCGGCGGGATCCGCGAGCAACTGGTAGACCGTGTTGATGCGCAAAGGCTGCGCACCGGCATGGCGAAACATCCATTCCGGGAGCGCCAGTTCGTCCGCCGCTTTCTTGGAGGCGATGGTGCGCTCGTCGCGATAGCAGTAGGGATTGGCAAGCGGCTGTCCGTCGTTGCCCAGGCGCACGTAATCGACAGCCCAGCCATCCACGGCGATTGACGCGATCCCTTCCGGTGCGGCTTGGGCCGCTTTGCGCAACCCATCTTCCAGGCCCGCGAGCAGCCTGTCGAACGGCCAGCGCAGCGCCCCGTCGGCATGCACCGGGCCATTGGGGATGCGATGGATCAGCTCGATCGCGGGCACATCGCCGTGCCAGCGCAGCAGCGAGACGCGGCAGCTCTCCGCGCCCAGGTCGATGGCCACGCGCGCGCGCAAGTCTGCGTGGCCATCCGTCGCGGGCGTCGCAGCGTTGCTTTGACCCGTTGGGCTCACCGCAGGAACGCCTCAGGCAGACCGCCGTCCACGGGAATCAGGTGGCCCGAAGTGCAACGCGAACGCGGGCCGGCCAGGAACAGGATGGCCTCTGCGCAGTCGGACGGGTCGATCGGCTGATGAGTCAGCGTGCGCTTGGCATAAAACGTCGCCAGCAGCCCGCGCAGATCCTCATCGCTCATCGACTCTTCAAACGCGATGCCGTACTTGGTCAGCGATGCGCGCACGCGGTCGCGCGGAAACATCGTCGATCCCTTGACCACGGTGGCCGGGCAGATGCCGTTGACGCGAACCTTGGGCGCCAGACCAACGGCGAGTTCGCGCACCAGGTGGCTGAGTGCCGCCTTGCTCACGTCGTAGGCTTCGCTGCCGCGCTTGGGCACCACGGCGTTGGCCGAGCTGGTAAGCACCACCGAGACGTCGAGACCCTGCGCCGCGAACAATTTCGCCGCCTCGTCGCAAAGCAGATAGTTCGAAGTCACGTTGACATCCAGCGTCAGGGCCCACATCGCTTCCGAGATAATCCCATCGGGCGAGGACGGGAACATGGCCGCCGTGTTGATCAGGATATCGACGCCGCCAAATGCTGCAACCGTGGCCTTGAGCGCGTTGCCGATGGCGTCGCGGCTGCGGATATCGACTCGCCGTCGAGGCGACCGATTCCTTCGATGAAACCTTGGCTACCTCGGCAACTACCTTCTCCGCCGAGGCCGTATCGCGGTCGGCGATCATCACGTGCGCGCCCCGGGCCGCAGCCAGCAGCGCGACCTCACGGCCGATGCCGCTGCCGCCGCCGACGACCAGCGCGATCGACGCGGCTCAGTTCCTTTTCGGCCGGCTGGCGCTTGATCTTGGCTTCTTCGAGCGCCCAGTACTCGATGCGGAACGCCTCGCTCAGCGGCATGGCCACGTAGTTTGTAAAGACCTTGAACGTGGTCGGATCCATGCCTTCGCCGCACTGCGGAACAATACTCGCTTTGGAACCAGATACCTTTTCGCCTTCGTCGAGCAGACTGGCGCCTTCCATCACGTGAATCGCATTGGTATAAAACTCGCCCGTGATGCGGGCTTCCGTCTTGTTCTTGCCGAAGCTGAACATGCCCAGGCCCGGCACCAGCACGATGGTAGGGCTGGCATCGCGCAAGGCCGGCGAATCGGGCAGCGCGTGGGCCTGATAGTAGCTCTTGTAGTGTTCCCTGATACTCCGCGAGCGTCTCGTCGATGCGGCTCTTGAGCGCGGCGACATCTTCGCTGTCGGCCCAGGGCACAAACAGCGGCCGGATCTTGGTGCGGATGAAGTGATCGGGACAACTGGTGCCGAGGAACGACAGGTCTTTGGCGTGCGACGAATTCACGAACTGCAGCACGTCTTCGCCATCGCTGAAGCTGGCGATCCAGCGCCGGTTCGCGCTCACGCGGCCGCGCAGATAAGGCAGAATCTCAACTGCAAGTTCGCTGGCGATCGGGCCGCGACTTGACGGCATGGCCGCCAAACCGGCCGCTTCCTTCTGCTTGCCGTGATTGGCGATGAACTGCCCCAGCTGATCGATGACGGTGAGCGTATTCACGTAGCACTCGCGCTGCGTGTCGCCCCAGGTGAAGAGGCCATGGCCGCCCAGCACGATGCCGTCGCAGTCGGGGTTCTGCTCCACGGCGCGCTTGAGCATCATGGCCAGCTCGAAGCCCGGGCGCTGCCACGGAACCCACACCAGCTTGTGATGGAACTCGCGGTTGAACTCCTCCATCTTGGCTTTGCCGTTGGCCGAGGCCGCCAGCGCGATGCCCCAGTCGGGATGCAGGTGATCCACGTGCGGAAAGGGCAGGAACCCGTGCAGCGGCGTGTCGATCGAGGCCGCGACGGGATTGTTGCGGAAGGCGCACAGCGCATACATCTCCACCATCGAGTCTTCCGTATCCTGACCGCGGTAGAGGTGTTCGAGGGCCAGCAGCTTGTCCTGGTAGAGCGTAGCGAAACCGGTGCGCTTGATGCTGCCCAGGTCGCCGCCGCTGCCCTTGACCCAGAGCACCTTCACCGTTTCGCCGGTGAGCGGATCGAGCTCGTCGATCTTGGAGCTGGTATTGCCGCCTGCGAAGTTGGTGATGCGCAGGTCTGAGCCGAGCAGGTTGGAGCGATAGCGCAACAACTCGGGTTCATCCAGCTTGTCGGCTACGGCTGGGTCCCAGCGGTCTTCAAGGAACATGAGGGAGGGGGAAGCAACGGCTGCAACGGTCATGTTTACCACCTTAGTCCGCAATCAACGCGACTCACCTTATCATAGCGAAATAGCAATAGGGAATGTATTTCTCAAGCGAATTCGCGGCAAATCTCCGCCGCTCGAACTCCGTCTGTCGTGACCGGCCGCTAGCCCTTCGGTCGGGAAGGATCGTCCTCCGCCAGGGTCTCCGGAGTCACCACGTGATGGCGCACGTAGTTATAAGGCGGAACGATGTGCCCGCGCAAGAGCGCGATGCCAAGCTGGATCAGGCGCGGCCCGTATGTTTCGGCGCCGTGGGAGATGGAACCGATGATCGCGCTGGTGCCCTTTCGCATTTCGTCCAGCACTTCCGGGATGCAATCCTGCCCGGCGATGGCGAAGTCCTGCTCCCGTCCCGACTGGCGCGCCGCGTCGAGAACACCAAGCGCACTCGAATCGGTCGACGCGGCCACCAGGACGCGCTGGCCCTTCCGGTGGGTCTTGCAGAAACTCCAAGACCGCAAGGAAGCTGGGCTGCCGCATGCCACGGCCTTCGAGGCGCAGAAATGCCTCGGAGGGATATGTCCAGCCGGGCGCGAATCCCCTCGAAAGCGCCGGCGATGCGGCTTTGCACAAAGCTCCCGGCTTCAGAGAAGCCGATGCCCAGCACGCGATCGACCTTTCCCTTCCACTTGTTGGTGGCATAGTGGGCGAGCAGCGCGCCGGCCTCATAGCCTACCTCGAAGTTGTCTACCCCGAAGTAGGTCGCGTTGGGATGCGGGACATCGATGGCGACCAGCGGGATTTCAGCTTTTTTGAAGATATGCGCCACGTGCGGAGCGACGTGCTCTTCCACCTGGAACTCGAGCACCAGGTCGACGCGCTGGCGGACGAACTCTTCGGCGTTCTTGATGGCGACGTCGGGGTCGTAGCGGTTGTCGAGTTGCAGCAGCTCAACGCCGGCCGCCGCGGCGGCGGCGGTCACGCTGGTTCCTACGGCCACGGAGAATGGCATCTCCGCACTCTGGGCGGCAAAACCGAAACGCAGCCGGCGGGGCCGCGAGACCAGCCGATATTGCCCGCTCTGCCCCTGCGCGACGTATCCGCGATGCACCAGCGTCTTGAGAATGCGATAGACGCTGGTCTTGGAGATATTGGTTTGCTGATAGACGTCTTCGAGCGCGATCGGGCCGTTGGTCTGCTCCAGCAGTTCCAGAACATCCAGCGCTTTGGAAAGAATCGGGATCAGGTAAAGCCGCTTGATCTTGGGTTTGGACAACCTGCCGTTCCTCCCTCCGATTGTCACTGCGACTTATGGAGAATTCTGATCACCATCCTAAGCGTAGGACGTCACTGGCGCCAACTTTCCTCCGCGCTCGGCGCTTATGCGCTGCACGTATCCGCTCTCGGCCAGGGCCTTGAGCGGATCTTCGGGCAGCCCGCGTGCCCGGCGCCATTCCTTGACCAGTGGGCCGCACATCGCGCCAGAATGCCCCGCGGAACAGTTCTTCGGCTGCGACCAGTTCGCACCGGTCCTGCAGGTGCTCGAGCTCTTCGCGATCGACGAGCGCCGCCTTGAGCCAGAGTTCCTGCCCCATCGCCACGGTCTGCACCATGGCCTCCATCTTGCCCTTGAGGTTATGGCTCTGGTCGATCATGAACGCGATCTGCTGCAAGGCGTCGACGCCCGATAACTGAATCTCGTGGAAGATGCGGAAGATCTGGTAAGGATCGATCGAGCCCAGGGTCAGGTCATCGTCCGCATAGCGGCGGTCATTGAAGTGGAATCCTCCCAGCATGCCGGTGTGCAGCAGCCATGCCACGATCTGCTCGATGTTCTGAGTCGCGTAGTGGTGGCCGGTGTCGACCAGTACCCGGGCTTGCGGACCGGCCTTCGTGGCCAGATGCGAGGCCATGCCCCAGTCCGCGATATCGGTGTGATAGAAGGCGGGCTCAAACGGCTTGTACTCGACCAGCAGCCGCTGATTCGGCGCCAGCTGTTCATGGGTGCGGACCAGCGCCTCTTCCAGCCACTCGATCCGCTTGCGGATGCTCTGGGTTCCGGGATAGTTCGATCCGTCGGGCAGCCACAGCGAGATATCGCGGGACCCCAGTTCGCGGGCGATGGCCACCGAATCCAGCATGTGCGCCACGGCCCGGTCGCGAATTTCAGCGGATGGATTGCAGAGCGAGCCGAATTTGAATTCCTGATCCTGAAACAGGTTGGGATTGATCGATCCGGAGGTAACGCCAAACTGGCTCTCCAGCCCGTGCACGGCTTCCGCGTCTGCGATCCCATTGGGCAGGTCCCAGAGAACATGCAGCGCCAAGGTCGGCGTCACACCGGTCAACTTGTGAACCTGGCCGGCATCGCTGAACTTCTCTTCCAGCGTGGAAGCGGCCCCGGCCTGGAAGTACTTCCCAAACCGTGTACCGGTGTTGGCAAATCCCCATGAAGGGATTTCGATCTGAAACGAATCGAGAGCCTGAGAAGCCAAGTCCTGAAGAACCGATGCTGATTGCATACCTCTACCTGCCTCATCGTGGATTTTCAAAACTTCAACAAATGATTCTTCTCCGCGCAGCAGCTCTCGCCACCGTCGGAGTAGAAGCAAACAATCCAAACGCAATCCCGTGTACCGTGATGGTTTTAGTATCCGCTATCGGGAGTGGCCGTACGGTAATGGCCGTCCCATATAGTTCCCTTTGTTCCGGGTTGGTTTGAACCCGGGATAACATCTCTGCCCATTTGTGCGCATCCAGAAGGCCGCTCGCACGGTCCCGAATGCCTGTGATCGGGGGAATGTACTCGCCGAAGTTACGTGCATCTGCCCTGGAACCTCCAGAGTCCGACCTTCGCGAAACGCTCGATCGACCGAGGATGCCCCGTGGGATTCGCATCCTAGCCCATTCATAATGCGTTTGTCTAATGCAACTTGTTTCTATCCGAATTAAATTGTAATCCGTACTGCGGCGTCTGTACTTTACGGGTGGAAGGCCGCCCCCGGGATCGCTTTCCGTGGGTTTACGTGCATGGATTGCCGCGAAGGACGCGCTCTTTACCACCTGCCGAGGTTTGGCCGCCTGAAGAAAAACGTTTTTCTAAAGCACTGCGGAAAAGACACTTCGACTCAACGCCGCACGATGAAACATTTTTCAAATGAGAAACAAATTTTTCTTGACAACTCTCCACCTTGATGGCTAGCGTGGCCGTGCATCTGGATCAGGCTATTCCCTTGCCCCATGCCTCAAAAGCAAGAAGGCGGATCATCCGACCTGCTTGAGCCAATCTAATGCAAGCCGTGCGAAGCAAGAATTCGAGGAGGTTCAGGAGATGCGATTCGTTCGTATAGCCCTATGTTTTACCGTCCTGTTGCTGGTGGGCGGAATGTTATTCGCGCAGGGTGGAGCTACAGGAACCATCCTCGGAACAGTTACCGACACCTCAGGGGCTATCGTCCCGAACGTCAAGGTCACCATCACCAACACAGCCACGAATGTTGCGTTTCACACCGTGACCAGTTCGGCGGGCGACTACCAGGCCTCCTCGCTGAACCCCGGAACTTACACGGTTGTCGCCGAAATCAAGGGCTTTCAGAAGTCCCAAACGACCCCCTTCGTTCTGGCCGTCGATCAGAAGGTCCGCATTGACCTGGCGATGAAGCCAGGTGCGGTGACCGAAACCATGGAGGTGACGGCGCAGGCGGTCGAACTCGATACCGACAGCGCGGCCGTCTCTCAGCTGGTCAGCCAGCAGCAGGTAGAAGAACTTCCGCTGGACGGGCGCAATTTCGTTCAGTTGCTCTTCATCGGGGCCGGCGCCGTCACCATCGGCGGCGAACAAGGCACGATGCGGCAGGGCGAAGGCAACGCCATCAGCGTCAACGGCGGCCGGCCTGAGGGCAACAACTTCACCCTCGACGGCCTGGTCAATACCGATGCCGCCATGGAAACTCCCGCTGTCATTCTGTCGCAGGACGCCATTCAGGAAGTGAAGGTCCAGAGCGGCGTCTATCCGGCGGAATACGGATTCTCGGCCGCGCAGGTCAACATCGTCAGCAAGGGCGGCACCAACAAGCTTCACGGCGCGGCCTTCGAGTCAGATCGCAACAACGCCTTTGACGCGCTGCCGTTCCCGACGGCAAATACCTTCATCACCAGTACCCCGACGACGAACGCGGTGCTGAAACTCAACCAGTTCGGCTTTGTCGCCGACGGCCCGGTTAAGATCCCTCACCTCTACGATGGCCGCAACAAGACGTTCTGGATGGCCAACTACGAAGGCTGGCGGATGAATAATGGCTCGCTTCTCGAAGAGAGCGTTCCCAACCCGGCAACTTTGACGGGTGACTTCTCGGCAGAAACTTACCCGGCCTTGCCCACTACGACCGTCAACGGCAACCCCGTGGCTCTGCCTGGCGGCCCTTTGCCGGCTTACGGCACAGCCGCAATGCACGGCGCTGCTCAGCCTGAGCTACAACTGCATGCCGGTCGATCCGCACAACCGGGCAAGCCTTTCCCGAACAACATGGTTCCGTCGAGCGACTTCACGGCCCGCATCGGCCTGGTCGCGGTAGCCAATGGATTCTGGGGCAAACCGACGGTTGCCAACCAGCCGGAAGGCGTCACCAACTTCATCCAGGCCATTCCTGGCCCGTTGACCCAAAACCAGCAGACCTATCGCGGCGACCAGACCCTGGGCAAACTGGGTTCGGTGTTCGGTCGCTTCACCTACTCCAATTACGTGAACTCAGCCAACTACAACTCCGGCTCTGCGGTGCTCGGACTTGAACAGTACTTCGAACAGGGGAAATCCTGGGAAGTCTCGCACACCATCAATATCGGACAGAAGAACGTTAACAACTTCCGCTTTGGCTATCTCTCCGCCAATGCTCCGGAAGGCTCGGCTGCGCCGCCGTCCTCAGTCGTCTCGGCTCTCGGAGAGACCGGCGTCTTCACCACCTTCTCGGCGCTTCAGTTGAGCTGGCCGAACGTCTCCCTGACCCGGTATGCCACAGGCGGCGGTCCGGGAAACTCCTATAGCGGTTCCTTCAGCCCCGAATGGGAGTTTGCCGATTCGCTTACATCGATTCACGGGCGGCATACGCTCGGCTTTGGTGTGGATTACCGCTACTGGACGATCACCCGCAACCTGGATGACGATTTCCTAGGCACCTGGGGTTTCAGTTCGGGAACCATCCTCTCCAACAGCGAACCGATCTCAAGCTGCGGCAGGCTCTCCTTCCAGCTGCCCCAATGCGCCCGTTTCGGTCGGCACCGCGGCGCCTACTCCATTGTGCGGAACCGGCAACGCACTCGCGGACATGATGCTCGGGTACTATTCAGGCATCTCCAACTTTGTGCCCGGCCCGCTGAGCCCGACCAACACAGCGGGCAATCCGCAGACCCACGTCTATAACTACTTCGCCCCCTATGCGGAAGATGACTGGAAGATCACTCCCAAGCTAACCATGAACATCGGCCTGCGCTGGGATTACCGCGCCGCGACCTCTGAAGCGTCACAACCACTTCTTCTGGCTCGATACCCAGAACAGCCAGGGCGGCCTGTGCTATGCCGATCCGCAACTCTCCAAAGACGGCGTAGCCCCCGGCATTGGCGTGAACGGCGGGCCCATCCTGCGCTATTGCGGTTCGGTGCCGCATCCGGGTCCCAAGAATCCCTTTGCGCCGCGGCTCGGCTTCAACTATCGCCTCACCGACAAGACAGTGATTCGCGCGCGGCTATGGAGTCTTCTACACCTCGTATGAAGGCCGCGAGATCGACGACTCTGCGGACATCTATCCCTATAGCATCCGCAACAACCTCAACCCCACCACACAAAACAGCCTCGATCAGTACAAGCTCAGCAATAGCTTGTTCCCGTCCTACACTACCCTGGGACCGTTCCCCGAGTCGTCCCTCTCGTTCATCGCTGTGATCGAGTCGGAGAACCCGCTCAATCCCTACGTGGAAACGTGGACTCTCTCGGTGGAGCGCGAACTGGCTCGGAACACCACCCTCGAGGTGAACTACATCGGAAACGGAGGAATCCACCTCCTCAACCGGCACAACATCGCCCAGCCCCTCGACATTCCGGCAGCAAGCCTTGCGTTCTGCCAGGAACAGGATTCCGCAGGCAACTACTTCAACAGCGTGGGCGCGACGGCGGTTGCTCCCTGCACCACGGCCAGCCGCTTGAAGTATCCAAATTTCAACGGCACCTACATCGACAGCGACTTCCACGGCTACTCTCACTACGACGCGGCCAACATAAAGTTTGAGCATCGCGCCGGCGACCTGGCGGTAACGTCGGTCTTTACCTGGGCCAAGAGCCTGGACAACAAGTCGGCGACAGCCGGAGCCGGCGGCAGCCTCACGGGCTACGAAGGCTTCATGGACAACTCGCGACCCAACCTGGACTACGGCCCGTCGGACTTCAACGTTCCCTATCGGTTTGTCGCCAGCTATGTGTACAACCTTCCCATCGGGCGCGGCAAGAAGATTGCCGGCGGCATCAACCGCCTTGCCGACGAGGCAATTGGCGGATGGGAACTGACCGGCATCACCACCCTCCAAAAGGGATTTCCGTTACAGCGTCTCGGCAGGCGACATCGACGGCATCACCGGCACCGGCGGCAACCGCGCCAATCTCATCCCCGGGTGCAACCTTCACGAGAACACCTATCCCGGGCAGTTGCACCAGTTCTTCCGCCTCAACATGAACTGCTTCACCCAACCGGCTCTCGGCACCTATGGAAACACGGGCCGCAACTTCCTGACCCAGCCGGGCATCAACAACTTTGACATCGGCGTTGGAAAGGCATTCGGACTCGGCGAAAAAGCCAGGTTCGTGTTCAAGGTCGATGCCTTCAACGCATTCAACCATCACCAATACTCGGGCGATGTAGGCGGCCTGCTGGTCGCTGGATCGGGTGGTAACCAGCCCATATCGGCCGGTGTGGGCAACGCCAACGGCGGCCTGATTTACGGTGCATCGTCCTCCCGCATTCTGCAATTCGGAGGCAAGATCACCTTCTGACCTTTGACCTTTTGGCTTCTCCTGACTACGCCACGCCCTCACGGCGTGGCGTACTTTTCTGTGAGAGAGATACACTACGGCGATGAAACCCATTCCGATAAAACCGGGCATCCTTACCTTCTGTCTTCTTTTTTCGCTTTACGTCCAGGCGCAGTCCGGAAGTGAAAACTCGGCAGAGCAATACGCGTCGGCTGGCCAGCAGGCGCTCGCGGCCGGACAGTTTGCGGCGGCTCAGACCAACTTCGAAAAACTGGCCCAGATTGAACCGAGCATTGCCGAAGTCCACGCCACCCTGGCGGCCATTTATTTCAAGCAGCGCGAATATGCCCAGGCGGTGCATGAGGTACAGACAGCCCAGAAACTCAAGCCTTCCCTGCCCCGTCTCGACAGCCTCAAGGGGCTCGCGCTGGCCGAGCTAGGACGCTTTTCGGAGGCACTTCCCGGACTCGAAAGGGGCTTCAAGCAAACCGCGGATGCCGACAGCCGGCGCATGTGCGGCCTGCAATTGCTGCGGGCCTACACCGGGCTGCATCGCGATTCCGATGCCGTCGAAACCGCCCTCGCACTCAACAAGAGCTATCCCAACGATCCGGAGATTCTCTACCATACCGGTCGTATCTACGGAAACTTTGCCTACGTGGTGATGGAGAAGCTGCACGATGAAGCGCCAGACTCCATATGGATGCTGCAGGCGCAAGGTGAGGCCAACGAGAGCCAGAAGGACTATGACGCCGCCATCGTCGCGTACAATCACGTGCTTACACTCGATCCGCAGCGGCCCGGCATTCACTACCGGCTCGGCCGCGTGTATCTGGCGCGCTTTGAGATTTCAAGGAAGCCGGAAGATCGCGAAGACGCCAAGCGGGAGTTCCTCACGGAATTGGAGAGTGACCCCGGCAATGGCAACTCGCTCTACGAACTGGCCCAGATAGCCGCCGACGACAACAACCTCGATGAAGCACGCAAGCAATATGAAGCACTGGTCGAACACTTCCCTGACTTTGAACAGGCCCTGGTCGGCCTCGGCGGTGTGTATCTGCAGAGCCAGGCGGGAGCCCAGGCAGTATCTCCGCTGGAGCGGGCTACGAAAATCAGTCCCGACGACGAAGTAGCGTGGTATCGTCTGGCGCAGGCCGAGCGCGCAGCGGGCAATCGGGACGCGGCGCAAAAGGCGCTTGAAACCTTCCGCAAGCTGCACGCTGCATCCAGCGCTGCGCACAAACCGCCTTCAACCGACGAAGTAACGCCGCAGCAACTTGGTTCGGACGCCCAGCCGTGATTCAGCCTGATCGCTGCCCCCGGGGGACACCTGGATCACTGTCGTCAGTCCCTCTTGCGAGTGACATACACGAATCGATCGTTTCATTTTTCTCAGGGGCTACCACCTATGAATGCCTCCCCTCTTCTTGATCTGCAATCACCGTCCTGCTCTCACCGGCCGGCTCTCGCGATCGATGCGCGGCCGCTTCGTCCCTGTGATTTGCTTCCTTCTGTTCAGTTTCGTGGCGGTGGCGATCGCTGCTTCGCAGGAATCTGCAAGCGATGCCGGCCCCAGCATCGATGCCCTGCATCAGTCCTTCGCCCAGCCGCCCGATGATTGCCGAATCATGTTTCGCTGGTGGTGGTTTGGCCCCTCGGCTACCAAGCCCGAGTTGCAGCGCGAACTCGAGCAGATGAAAGCTGCAGGAGTGGGCGGGGTCGAGATCGCGACTCTCTATCCGCTTGCCCTCGATGACCCTGCGACCGGTTTCCATAACTACGATTACGTCTCTGAGGAGCATCTTGACACCCTGCGCTTCGCCGCCGAGCAGGCGCGTCGCCTCGGCCTGCGCGTCGACATGACACTTGGCAGCGGATGGCCCTTCGGCGGGCCGCACATCCCGGTTACCCAGGCCGCCGGGGCCTTGCGGATCGAAGCCGTTCCCGTCCCGCCAGGAGCCGCATCTGTCCTGGTTCCGAACCTTGAGGCCGGTGAAAAAATCCTGGCCGCATTTTTGTCGGCGGGCTCGGGCGCAAACCTCGATCTCACGCAAGCGAAACCGCTGCCCTTGCCGACCGGTCCGCGGATTGATATTGCCCCTGAGCCGGGCGCTGACCACACCGTTCTCTTCTTCCTCTCCAGCCGCACCGGGATGATGGTCAAGCGGCCGTCGCAGGGCTCCGAAGGTTTCGTACTCGATCACTACGACATCGCGGCAATTCAAAATCATCTCCACGCGGTGGGAGATCGGCTGCTTTCCGCGTTTGGCGACCATCCTCCGTACGCCGTCTTCAGCGACAGCCTTGAAGACTACGGCTCGGACTGGACACCCGATCTGCTTGCCGAGTTCCAGCGCCGGCGGGGTTACGACCTCACCCCGCATCTTCCCGCGCTTGTCGGTGACGTTGGTCCCGACACAGCGGCGGTTCGCCATGACTGGGGCCGGACCCTGACTGAACTCGCCAACGAAGACTTCCTCGAGCCGATGCACAAGTGGGCCCATGAACATCACACCCTGCTCCGGTCGCAGAGCTACGGCTTCCCGCCCGTTACGCTTTCCAGCAATCGCTACGAAGACCTGCCCGAAGGAGAAGGAAAAGCCACCATCAACATGTGGCGCGAATTTTCCGACACACGATGGGCGGCATCGGCCGGGCATCTGTTCAATCACAACGTCATCTCATCGGAGACATGGACGTGGCTTCACTCGCCCGCATTCCGCGCCACCCCTTTAGACATGAAAGCCGAAGCGGATCTGCATTTCCTCCAGGGCATCAATCAGCTTGTCGGCCACGGCTGGCCCTATTCGCCTGAATCCGCCGGGCAGCCGGGATGGCGAATGTACGCGGCTGGAGCCTTCAACGCGCACAATCCCTGGTTCAACGTCATGCCCGACCTGACTGGCTATCTGCAGCGCGTCAGCTTTGCCCTGCGCCAAGGGAGACCGGCCAACGATGTCGCGCTGCTGCTTCCCAACGATGATGTGTGGGCCTCGTTTAAAGCCGGCATCCAGAAGAACAAGTCGCCGACGTCGATTGGCGGATTCGACGAGACTGGCTCCAATATCACCATCGATGAATCCCTGCCCAAGTTTCTCGGCTCTGAAGTTGTTCCCCAGATCCTCGATGCAGGCTTCAACCTCGACTTTATCGACGCCGACGCCATCGACACCGTTGGCATTCCTTATAAGGTACTCGTCCTTCCGGGGGTTGATCGACTTCCCCCTACAACCTATGAGAAGATCCTCGACTTCGCCCGCAATGGCGGTATCGTGGTGGCCACGCGCCGCTTGCCGGCGACCGCTCCTGGACTCAGCGGTGCCGCTGCGATCTCTTCGCGCGTGCAGCAACTCTCGCGAACGCTGTTCCACGGCCAGATCGCAACCGCACACTTCGTTCCCGATGAGCATGACCTTGGAGCGCAACTTGCAACATGGCTGCCGCCCGACTTTGTCGCCAAACCGCGAGCCCCGGAGATCGGCTTCATCCATCGCCATCTCGATGATGGAGACCTGTACTTTATCGACAACACCAGCAATCAGCCTAAAAGCATTCAGGCTAGTTTTCGCGCCACTGCGGCACACGCTGAGTTGTGGGATCCATTCACCGGGAAAGCCAGCGGCGTGCGCGCCTCCAGTCAAATCGAGCTTCACCTCGAACCTTACGAATCACGCATCCTGTTCTTCTCCAAGACTCCGCTCGCACCGCCTTCGGCCGATCACCGGATGACAAGCAAACAGGTGGACATCTCCCATGATTGGCTGGTCACGTTTGATCAGGAAAGCAAACCCGACCAAATGCAGACCCTCAAGTCGTGGACGGAAGATTCGCACCTTCGTTTCTACTCGGGCCTCGCAACGTATCGCAAGACAATCGAGATCCCGGCAACCGAGACTCAACCGGGCCATACCGTCTGGCTCGACTTTGGGGCCGGTACGCCGGTCGCTAAACCCGACCCGCTGGTGCGCCCCAACATGCGCGCCTATCTCGACAGTCCGGTCCGCGAAGCCGCGCAGGTCTACGTCAACGACCAGCTTGCCGGATATGTCTGGCATCCGCCATTTCGCGTGAACCTGACGCCGTTCCTGAAGGCCGGCAACAATGAACTGCGCATTGTGGTGGCCAACACGGCCATCAACGAACTCGCCGGCACATCCCTGCCCACATACCGGCTGCTCGACGATCGCTATGGCGTGCGCTTCATTCCCCAGGGCATGGAAAATCTAACTCCGCTGCCCTCCGGCATTCTCGGCCCGGTCACTCTCGTCGAAGACAGTTCGACCCACTGAATCGGCGCGCAGCACCAACAACCAGGTTAAAAATCCGGCAAGGAGAGAAAGACCATGCAACGAGTAGCATTTCTATTACGAATCAAGCCAGGGACGGGCGCGGACTACGATAAGGCGCATGCGGCAGTCTGGCCCGAGATGCTCGCTTTGCTGAAGCGGTCCGGCATCTCCGAGTACTCCATCTTCCGCCGTGACGAACTCTTATTCCTGTACTTGCATATCGAGGGCGACTTCGATTCGGTGTGGGACAAGATCGAGCAGGACCCCGTCAACACGAGGTGGCAGCAGGCCATGGGCGCCTACTTCCTGCCCACGCAGGAGGCCCGCCCCGGCGAGCGATTCCCCATGATGCAGGAAGTCTTCTACATGCCATAATGTCGACGGTGCGCGGGGACAAGCGAATTCAAGGATGTTAGTGACTCAACAAACCTGCACAAACGGAATCCCCAGCAACCGCGCCAGTTTGCTCAACTTTCCCGCCAGATGCCCCAGTCCGACCGCGCAGTGGTGTGCCGGCCCCTGCGCATTCCACGCCTCGACAAATCCCTTCGCGCCGATCGGAAAGCGGTAATGGCTGTTGGTGTTGCCGATGCGCAGCACCTCACCCGGCACGCACTCCCCATGAGCCGCGAGCAGCTTGAACCCGTGCGCCTTGTCCTCGACCACGGACAAGAGCGTCACCGGCCCGTGCTTCACACTCATTTCGACGGACAGCCCGCGCCCTACTTTACCGTGATATACCTCGAGCGGGCGAACTTTGGTCTTGCTCTCCGCGATCGCGATGTGCCCTGGCCCGTCGTGGCCCATCAATACATGATCCGCCTTCAGGTCCAGCGCGTAGTACTCGGTGAACGAGCCGCCGGCTCCGAACGTGTCCATGATCTTCATCGCCAGCACGTTCTTGACTTCGTACTCGCCGGCCACGGCGATGCCGCGCGCGGTCAGCAGCGAAGTACCGAGAATGATCGAGCTCATTGTGTCTTCATTGGCAGGCACGCCGCTGCCCATGTAGTAATACGCCATGGACTGCAGGTCATACTCGTCTACAAAGCGATCGAGCGCCACGGATGTGCGCGCCGCCCGCGTCAGCTCCTCAGGCGCACAATCGGGCTGCACGTCAAAGTGGCTTCGAAAATCTTCCACTCGCGCCGCGATGTCTTTGTCACTTACGCCGTCGCGGAACGCACTGAGTGCGTCCACCTCGAGATGCTCGATGTGGCTGCCAAATGTGATCGACACCTGCGTCACATCCGTCATGATGTCGAGCATCCCGCTGTAGTAATGGCCCAGCAACCCGAGCCTGTTGTCCGCGAGCACCTTCTTCACACGTGCCGCGGCAATCCACTCCTCGATCTCCGTCCACGCTCCTTCGTCGGCAAGCACGCCCGTTACTTGGTGGAAG
Source organism: uncultured Acidobacteriaceae bacterium (assembly GCA_963737665.1). Lineage (GTDB taxonomy): Bacteria > Acidobacteriota > Terriglobia > Terriglobales > Acidobacteriaceae > Telmatobacter. The sequence goes on along the minus strand of CAVTTW010000002.1, from coordinate 277,806 downwards.
GCGATGCCGGCGCGCGCAAGCACATTCGCAATTTCCGGCACCGGACATGCCGAGCAGTAGGCCAGCCACTCGCCTGTCATGGCCGTACGACTGGGCAGGCGATTGAATGCGTCATAATCGATCGCCGCTTGTGGCTGCAAGTTCAATATGAGGACCGGAACGCGCGCCCGCTGTACCATGGGCAGCACTGTGCTCGAGACAGCGTAAGTCGTCACGTAGATGACCAGCAGGTCTACATCCGTCCGGCGGCAGGCATGGCCGGCTGCACGCCCGCGCTGCGGCGTATCCACCATGCCCAGGTGCTCGACCACGGCGCCGGCACGCTCCAGCCGCTGACCTACCTGGCGCACGTAGCCCTCGAGCCGCGCATGCAGTCCATCGAACTGCGGCCAGTATGCCTCCAGCCCGATGCCGCACAAGCCCACGCGTAAATCAGTCTTGGCCATTGTCCGCTCGAGCTCCCCGAACTTGTCTAACTGCTATTGCACGCGGAGAACGGTGACCGCAAACGGCGCCATCTTCAGTTCGCCACCTTCCACCTTGCCTGCGCGCGGTTCATCATCGCCGGTCGCTTCGTCAACGGTGAGAGTTGAGGCGCTCTGCAGGTCTGAACCCACTTTGACGGTCTTCTCTGTGTTCGTCTTGTTCACCAGCAAGACCTTCTTGCCCTGCGGCGTCACGAAGCCCTGCATCACCAGGTCAGAGAGATCAGCGCCCTTTCCCGCCGCAACGAGCTTGTCTCCGGGATGGAAGTTATCCTTGATCAGCTTCAGTACCCAGTACCGTGCATTGGGCTTGCCGTTGTTATAGTCGATCATCGACACACTCGGAAACTGCGATGGGTAACCCACCAGTTGCGACTCGCCAATCACATCCACTCCGAGCTTCGAAAGTTCCACAAACAAAAATCCATACAGTGCCCCGGCCGCATTCCAATAGCGATGCGGAATGTGATCCGGGAGTGCCTTCGACGCCTTGATTTCCAGCCCATCCGTGGGCAGAATCACGCCCAGCTCATCGGTGTCTATCTTGGTCTGGGGTGACAGCCGATCGCGGATGGCAAGGATAAACCGCGTAGTCGCAAGAAAGCCTTCCGCCTGGTTGAAGAACGTATGCTGCCAGCCATCGAGATTCTCATCGAGTGCGGGCGTGGCATAAAAGTGAAACGAGATATAGTCGAGCGGAATACCCGGCTTGTGGTTCTTGGGATTGAGGAAGTATTAGTAGTAATTCGGATTGTTACTCGGCGCGGCGAGCGCGAGGCCCATGAACTTCGTGTTTCGGACTCACCCTTTCGAATGCCTTCGACAATCGCGTCATAACGCTTGGTGTAGTCTTCCGGCGTAGTGTTGTGTTCGAAGTCCACTTCGTTCAACACCTCCCAGTACGGAAAGTTGTAGTGGTAGCCTGACTCATGCCTCTTTCCGTTCTCGTCTGTAAATCCCCCTTTGGTGAACCAGCTCACCAGCCGGCCGTAGTAGTCGCCTAACTCCTTGCCGCTCGGATCACGCAACTCCGTTCCCTGGGTATAATCCCAGAAGACCTGGTTGGGGTCCTGGGGATAACTCACCGGCTTATCAGTCTTGAACATCCACGCAGGGATAGTGCTGAAGTTAACGATGGTCGAGTGCCCTTCCGTCGCGGCCAGAAAGTCCTTGGTCACGGGATCGATATAGGTGAAGTCCCACGACGTCTTCTCTTTGGTGGGTGCTTCCAGTTCCGCCACGGCGATCTTCGGATACGGCAGCCACGGCACATAGCGCACGTAATCGGCCCCCAGCGCCTTCAACGCCGAGAACGAACCATCGTGGATCGGCGAGCCCGGATTCAACATGGGATTTGTCACCACCTGCAGAGTCGGAGTCGACTTCGAAACGATCACCGTCTTGTCCCAGTCGATCTCAACCTTGGGTTGTGTCTCCTGCGCAACCACCGGCGCAACGGTCAAAAGCCCCAAAAGAAAAAGGCTCGATGGGCTCGAACAACCAGGCGACGTTTTCATCACACTTACTCCAGTTTGAAAAGCCTACGATACGATCCGAACCTATCGGCGATTTACCGACCGCGACTGCTCTGGCGCGCGGCAACACACAGCACCCGTCGATGGAACAACCTCACGCAGGTTGCAACCGCGCTTGCGCCGGCGTGCGCGGCTTCCACCGGTAAACAGCAATCGAGTTCTTCCAGAAGTATTTTTGCTGTGCGCTCACGCTCCTGGTTGCGATGTAACGCTGCGCAACCCCGAAGGTTTCATCATAAGTTGCCAGTGAATCGCTGTTCGGCCAATCACTGCCAAAGAAGAGGCGATCCTCGCCGAACAAATCCCAGAGTTGATCGAGGGCCGCTTTGTAAGACGCCACATCGAGCGAGACACGGCCGTCGATGCGCCGCAAGATCTCCGATCCCTTCACAAATACGTGGGGCCGCCGCGCTAACTCGCGTAAGTTAGCGTCATAAGTCGCGCGAACATCGGAATCCGCCGGCACATCCGCGTGAGGAAGATGGTCAAGCACGATGCGAAGGTCCGGCACGCGATCTGACACCTGCACAACGGCTGCGATCAATGCTGGATCGGGGTTCGCTGTTTCCAGCACCAGTCCCGCCTCGGCTAACAATTTGAGGCCGGAGACAAACTCAGCCTTCTCCAGCTCGGCGCCAAGATCGCGATTCCATAAATTCCCATAGCGAATGCCAAGAAACAGTGGGCTGCGATGCAGCAGGCCAAGGGCCGCTCCAAATTCGGGCGCATCCGGCTCCAGATCGCCGATGAACCCCAACATTACGGGGTTCCTCTCCACCACATCTCTGAGCCAGAAATTGTCCACACCCCACGAACTGCATTCGATCGCGATCGCCCCTACCACGCCGTGCGGCTCCGCCAGCTGTGCGTACCGGGGGGGCAACGATGGATGATATAACACCGTATCTGTCTTCAGAGGCCAGGGAACTCCCCCAGGCCGGGTCGGATCAAACAGATGGATATGCGCGTCGATTACCGGCGTGGAAGCGTCAAGCGAGTGGAGAACGGGCTGTGTCGCCGCGGCGACCGCCAGAGCCGCAGCGGACTTCAATAAGGTTCGTCTCTGCATTTTGGAAGATACCCTGAATCTCCCCGCACTTCCGCATACGCTCGGCGCAGGTCAGCCGTGGACACGAGGCCAGCCTGGTTAAAACTTCTTCAAGCTTACCTCACCTTCCAGTCCATGGCATGTGTTGTACATTGGGCGCGTTTGTCTTACTGCGCCCGCACCACGGTAACTGGACCTAACAGGCCCGACGGCAACAGCGGCGAGTCTGCCTTATATGGCTTGACGTCAGCAAATGTGTACTTGGTTGCGCCCGGCTGCTGGTCGCCGATCAGGCGGTTCACCCAGGCATTGGTCACTTTGACCGCTATCTCGTTCGCACCCGGCTTCAGAGCAGCGGTTGCATCGACACGATACGGCGTGTGCCACACCTGCCCAAGATCCTTCCCATTCACAGTCACCTCGGCAAGGTTCTTGACGTCGCCGAGATCGATCCACAAATGCGCCCCTTTCTTGAACCAGTCCTCCGGCGCCTGGATCGTCTTGGTGTAAGTGCCCACCCCGGAGAAGTACTTCACTCCCGCATCAGAGTTATCACTCCATGATGCGAGCGAGTTCATCGTGATTGAGGGAGGCGCACCGCGATCTGCCTGAAAGGCGACATTCCAGGGTCCGTCGACAGACGCCACTTTCGCCTCCGTCAAAGTTGGCAACGTACGGGACGTCTCACTAGTCGGCTTGCGGAACACCACGAACACCGTGCCCCAAGGCTCGAGATGCAAAGGAACGGTCGTGCGCCCCTCCGCTATCTTGTACGACACCGGTTCCTGCGTTCCCCGCTCCGCGCGCCATAGTTCCGGCTCCTTGCCGGTTACGCGGAAACTCGCATCCACCGTTTCATCACGATCATTGCGGTTATCGATGAAATAGATATCTCCATCGGTCAGCTTGCGATGCACAAAGAGCAAATTCGCATCGCTCTCCGGCTTGGTGTAATCGAAGTCCGGCGCCACCTTCAGCGCGGTGAATACATCGCCCAGGCTCTGTCCCGCGTACACTTTACCTTTACCCACGGTGTGCTCACCGGTTCCGTCGCCGAATAACTCCGTGTTCAGCCTGCTGAATTCGGCCTGGTCGTCGGCCTCGCTGGGATCATCCGTCGGCTTGGGGCCGGCGACGATCGCGCCATCCTCCACCAGTTTGTGAATGGCGCGCAACACCGGCAGCGACATGTGCCGGCTATACGGATCGAGACCGAGCAGCCTGTAGTTCATCCCGCTTTTCGTCGTGATGCGTCCGTCATTGACGCTGAGTTCGTGAATCAACGCGTCCGCATTGATGTAATCGAAGCCATAGCCCGCGGGCACGTCAGGCGCCTTCTCAGCAAAGATCGCGGTCAGATTGGAGTCTTCTCCGTAGAAGTAAAGAAAGTCCGCGCCAAAGTGCCCCTGCTGCAGCAGGAAGCTGGTGCGCGCCAGGTAGTTGACCCAGGGAGTCGCCTGGTCGGCCCAAGTCTCGTTACGATTGAACCATTGCCCGAACGGCCCCAGCGTCATGCCCGGTGCGGTATGTGGTCCCACCAGCGGCTGGTGCGCCGACTCGTGAATGACGAACCGGTTGATGCCGTTGAGGAACTCCTGATCAGCCGTCGGCTTCAGCGTCGACGGGGACCAGGCCCACGGCGCTGCGGCAGCAGTCATCGACTCGGCGGCCGCTATGTTCTGTCCATAGATGTGAGCCACAGAGGCCGACTCACGATCGTCCGCGTTGTAGCCGTACTGGATCTTGTTTACTCCGGGCGTCTGCGTCCACATTGCGCTCATGGGCACTTCGTTGAACTTCTTTACCTCCATGCCATCGGCGACAAACGCGCGCCCTGACTCGTGCGACTCTCCATAGTGGCCCATGCCGCGCTCGTGCAAAGTGGCTTCGAGCTGCCCGTAGTGCTCATTGGCGATGAGGTCGGCGATCGTCTTGCGGAAGTCCCACAAAAACCGATCGCTGGCTTCGGCGCTTTCGACTACCTGTCCCGTCAGCACCGGCATCCATGGGACCGGATCGTAGCCGCGCAGACGCTTGAAGTCCGCAATCATGTTATCCGTCCAGTTTTGCGAACCGGCCTCCCAGCTATCGTTGATCACGTAGCGGATGCCCTTCTTGCCCATCTCATCGGCACCTACTGTCTCCTTGTAACTGTCCAGATACTTTTCGAAATAATCCTTCACATAGCGCCGGTCCATCTTATCGACCTCAAGGCCGGTCGCTTCGGGAGTAGCGGGATGATTGGTGATGCCGAGCAGCGAGTATCCAAAGCGCAGCACCACCCAGTCGCCGGCGGGAGGAGTCCAGTCCAGCTTGCCGTCCGAACTCATCTTCGAGGTGAGATCAACGACCTCTGATTTCTTGACCGTATCCGCGGGATCTACCTCCGGCGTTGCGAACTCATACAGATCGGGCACAGGAACGAACGCCGCCTTCTCCTCAAAATGATTCACCCGTGCGCCTGGATGCAGGACTAGTTCGGCAATCTCGTATCCGGTGGGCTTGGGAGGTATCTTGATTCCCAGTGAAGCAGGATCGATGCCGCTCGCCCAGGCGGGAAGCGGAGGCGCCGGAGTTCGCTTAAACACGACACGGAAATACTTCGCCGTTACTGCCGGAAATGCAATCGTATGCTGCGGCGATTGGCCCGCGTCGAGCTTCGCTACGAGGCGGAACGTCTGCCCGTCATCACTGGCCTCAAGCGTCTTCTGGGGAGCCGAAAGCCCCGCCACCAAAGCCTCGATCCAGCCCGGATCTTTGGTTACAAACGTGATAGCGCGGATGGCCTGCGGTGACGGGAATTCATACTGAATCCACGATGTCTGGCCGACTTCGGGAATCGGAATCTCGGTGGTCTTTTGCAGGTCTCCATCGGACAACATCGCGACGTCGGGCGAACCGCCGCTTGAGGTGATCTTCGCATGCAGCGCGTCCACGCCCAAGTCGGCACCGGGCCGCTTGTAGGCAATCACGGCGACATCGGCATAGAATTGCGGGGTCGCCGCCGAACCGGGTGGAGGCAACTGATCGTGGATGCCTTCGTTCTGAAACGCCCCGGTGTTCGACGGCGGATGCGCAAGCGTTCCCGTGAACGGCTTGCCGCCCTCCACCGTCGTCTCGCTCCAAACATATTTCTTCATGCCCTGGGAGCCTGGCACCCAAGGTCCGCCGGATTCGCTCCATCCAGGCGAGCCCGCGATTGCCATCTCCATCCCATACTGATCGCCCAGCAGGATCGCGTGCTTGAACGCATCCTTCCACTCCGGCGTCATGTAGGCGAGGCGCTTCTTCACCACCTGCGGCGTCTGCAGCGCGGCATCGAAGTTCTGATAGCCTCCCAGCCCCACGCGATGCATCCACTCAAGGTCGAGCTTGATACCCTCTTCGGAGATGTTGCCGTTCATCCAGTGCCACCACACCCGCGGCCGCGCACCGCTGGGCGGATCTTCGAAGCCGCTCTTCAAAGTGTCTGCGGATCCTTGTCCCCACGCAGCACCCGATGCCATCAACGACAGAGCCATCACCGTCAACGCCAAACTCTTCCGTGAACACACCATGTCTACTCGTCTCTCCGGCAGATTTTTTGAGGCCGCTTTCATTTGCAGGGCGGCTGGCAAATTGCGCATGGTTCCAGAACGCAAGGGGTGTTGCGCGCCGCCTGGACTGCAGACGAGCGGAACTATAGGAGGCGGGAAACGCCGGTGTCAAGACAAATAAATCATTTCCCTAATGAATTTCCGGTCCGGGCAGATCATCATCTCAAAGATGTTATGATGCGAGCGAATTGAAAGACTCGCACATGCACATCTTGAATAAAGCCCTCGCCGTGATTTCTGCACGCCTGCTTTCCGTCCCGCTCTTTGTGATTTTTCTGATGGCGCTGAACAGGCCGGTCCTTGCCGCGCCTGCCCGCATCACCTTTGACGAACCGGCCAAGGTCTTTCGCATCGATGGCGACCAGGTCTCCTATGTCTTCGGCGTCAATTCGCGCGGCGAGCTGCAGCAGCTTTACTGGGGTGGACGCCTCGCCGACCGGGACGTGTTTCCTCAGGCCCAGCCCATGCCCGAATGGGCATCTTTCGATTCGACCTACACCAATACTCCGCAGGAATACGCAGGCTGGGGCGCAGGGATCTTCGTTGAACCTGCCCTCAAGGTCACATTCGCCGACGGCAACCGCGACCTTGTCCTTCACTATAAAAGTCACACCGTCAAGAGCGACGGTTTCGACGTGGTGCTCAAAGACATCAACCGCGAGGTTTATGTAACCCTGCACTATTCCATCGAGCCCGAGAGCGGCATTCTGGCGCGCTCCGCAACCATCGAGAATCGCGAGCCCCAGCCCATCACGATTGAGCAGGCTGCCGCCGCCGCATGGAAACTGCCTGCAGCCCACTACACCCTCAACTACCTCACCGGCCGCTGGGCCGGCGAATGGACACTCACGCAGGAGCCTCTTCACCCCGGCGCGCGGGTTATTGAAAGCCGCCGCGGCTCGACTGGCCATCAGGCCAATCCCTGGTTTGCCATCCAGTCGGGCAACCCCGATGAGAATCACGGCGAAGTGTGGTTCGGCGCTCTTGCCTGGAGCGGGTCGTGGCGTATCACCATCGAACAGGATCAGCTTGACGCGGTGCGCGTCACGGGCGGCTTCAATCCGTTTGACTTCGGCTACGTCCTCCATCCGGGCCAGTCACTCGACAGCCCTGTCTTCTACGGAGGCTATGCCGACAATGGCCTGGGCGGCGCCTCGCGTATCCTGCACCATTTTGAGATCGCCCATATCCTGCCGCGTCGCGCCGGCCCCGACACTTTGCCCAAGCCGCGCCCCGTTATCTACAACTCCTGGGAGGCTACCGAGTTCCGCGTCGACGAAGCGGGCCAGATGGCGCTGGCCGAAAAAGCAGCGAGCCTTGGCATCGATCGCTTCGTGATGGACGACGGCTGGTTTGGACAGCGCAAGGACGACCACGCCGGCCTGGGCGACTGGTATGTAAACCAGCAGAAGTTTCCGCATGGACTCAAGCCGCTCATCGACAAGGTCCATTCGCTGGGCATGGACTTCGGCCTCTGGGTCGAGCCGGAGATGGTCAACCCCGACTCCGATCTCTACCGCAAGCATCCCGACTGGGTCCTGAACTTCCCCGGCCGCCCGCGCACGGAACAGCGCAATCAGCTGGTGCTGAATCTCGCCCGACCCGATGTCCGCGCCTACGTCCTCGGATTTCTCGACAAGCTGCTCACCGAAAACGACATTGCCTTTCTCAAATGGGACTACAACCGCAACTGGGCCGAGCCGGGCTGGGACCAGTTGCCGCCGGCCGAACAGAAGAAGGTCTATGTCGAGTTCACGCGCAACCTCTATGGCATCCTTGCCGAGTTAGAGCGCCGTCATCCCAAGGTGGAACTTGAGTCGTGCTCCGGCGGCGGCGGCCGCGTCGACCTCGGCATCCTGCGCTACGCCGATGAGGTCTGGCCCTCCGACAACACCGATCCCTTCGACCGCCTTACGCAGCAGGACGGTTTCACCTATGCCTACACGCCGCAGGTCATGATGGCCTGGGTCACCGACTCGCCCCATAATCTTGAAGGGCAGATACGGACCACATCGATTCCCTATCGCATGCTGAGTTCCATGCAGGGCTCGCTCGGCATCGGCGCCAACATCGCAAAATGGAACGACGAGGAGATGGCCACAGCCAAGCGGCTGATCTCCGCATATCACGAGGTGCAGCGCACCATCGTGCAGGGCGATCTCTACCGCCTCATCTCACCGCGCAATGGTAGCGAATTTTCCGCGACGCAGACCGTGAGCCACGACAAGAGCCAATCTGTGGTCTTCGCGTTCATTCATTCCACGCAGGAGGGCCGCCCCTATCCACTTCTCAAGCTGCAAGGGCTCGACCCGGCCGGCGAATATACCCTGACTCCCATCGAAGGCAAAGCACGTACCGGATCGCCGCAGACCGCCAGCGGCGCCTGGTGGATGCATCACGGCCTCGAAATGAGCGACGACTTCAAAGGAGATTTTCAGGCCGCCGCCTTTCGCCTCGATCGCAAGTGATGCAATTTTTGGCTAATAATCCTTCAAGTGGCTGTGGTCATCCTGAGCGCAGGGGGCCGAACAACGTGCGCGCCCATCTCCGACATCCGGGTTATCCCACATCTGCGACGTACTTTGTCGCAGATGTGGGATAACCCAAAGCTAAAGAGAGAGTCTCTCCAAGAGCGGTTAAACCGCCTCCTCCGGCGCGGCACTCAGCGTGAACGAAACGCTCTGCTCCCCCAGCCGAGGATGCTTCGCAGTGAGCCGCACCGTTCCGGCCATCTCTCCCGCGCGAATCCACACCGCACCGGTTCCTCCGATCAGCGCAAATGGATTGTCCCCGATGAGCTTCGCCGGCCCCTCCAGCGTGAATACCACCGGATCGTTCGCATAGGTCCTCACCGCGCCAAACTCATCCGTCACGCGCAACACCACGCGTGTCGTATCGGCGCCATCAGCGACCAGTTCGTGATCGTCCGGCAGCAGCATGAACTTGCTGTCCACGCCCTTCCCCGACATGGTCTTCGATATCACCTGCTTGCCGTCGATATATCCATCGGCGCGTAGATCGCCCCACTCCGCGCCGACCTTCTTCAAATCGAGCTTGAAGAGATCGAGGACAAACGGCGGATACTTCAGATGATCAAACTCCGTCCGGTCCGGATCAATCTCCGCTACCACCACCCAGGGATTGCCTTCCTTGCAATTCGCGCGCGCCGAGATCTTGATGTGCTCGCAATTGGAGCAGAACACTGCCTTGGTAAATCCTACCGACTCATCGCCGCGCGCCCAGTGAAATGCCGGCTCCAGCACTACCTCTTCCGCCGGATCGCACTGCGACTTGTAGAATCCCGCCGCGGGTTTGGGCTCCCGGAAAATGTCCGTCACCCCGTGATAGCAGATGCGGTCGCCTGCACCGAAATCCCCGTGCGTGTTGTAGTCGAACGCGCACCAGCCAATGCCTCCCGCGTATTGCGGATTTGACGCCAGTTGATTGTGTATGCGCGCGTGGCGCAGCGTGTGCTCGCGCTGCCGCTCATCATCGTCGGTCGTCTTGGTCGGAAATGTATGTCCGACAAACTCCGTGTTGAGATACCGGGAATGATCTGGAGGCTTCAACGGAAACCCGAAATCATTCATCGTGAACACGTCTTCAAGGAACTCCGACTCCTGGAAGTATCGGATTCCGCCCGTCTGCCGCGAGTCATCGAGCGCGTGCGCCAGCGCGTTGGTCCGCACATAAAAATCGTGATCGTCCTTCGATTCGTTGATGCGCACGCCCCACAGCATAATCGAAGGATGGTTCCAGTCGCGGCGAATCATGCGGCCCACGTTGTCGATGGCGACCTGCTTCCAGTTCTCATCGCCGATATGCTGCCAGCCGGGAATCTCCTCAAGCACCAGCAGTCCAATCTCATCGCAGCGATCGAGAAAGTGCCGCGACTGGGGATAGTGCGAAGTGCGCACGATGTTGCAGTGGAGGCTCTTGCGCAGGATGTCGGCATCCTTGCGCTGCACCCGCGCCGGCATCGCCTGCCCCACAAATGGAAATGTCTGGTGACGGTCGAGCCCGCGCAGCTTGATGATCTTCCCGTTGAGTGAAAATCCATGATCGGTAAACGTCGCCTCGCGGAAACCGACCCGGCGAGTATCCTCATCGATCGTGCCGCCCGCATGCAGCAGCCGCACATGAACCGTGTAGAGATGCGGCTTCTCCAGGTCCCAGAGCTCACCCCGCCAAGATCGGCTCAACGTCACCGTATGCCGCGCCGGGTCCTTCAGTGTCTCGGTCGACGCATACACGGCGGCATCCGTATATGGATCGATCTTGTCTTCCGACGCGCTGGCTGCGGGCGTAGTGCGCTCAATGGTCTGCGCGGCCTTGCCGATCACCCGCTCGCCATCCCGCAGTTCCACCTCAATCGACAGCGCCCCACCACCAACCGGCTCCCCGGCCAGAAAGCAGCTCACGTCGAGCGACGGATTGCCGCTCATCACGTCTTTGGGCTGCGCGAAGATGTTATCGATATACGTCGCCGGCACCACGCGCAGACTCACCTCGCGATAGATTCCGCCGAAGGTCATGTAATCGATCTCGATAGCCGAACGGAGGAATATCGGCGCGTTCGGTCGAATCCAACTGCACCACCAGCACATTCTCCCCATCCTTGTGCAGGTGCTTCGTCAGTTCAAATGAAAACGGCGTGAAGCCGCCCCGTAATTACCCAGCAATACCCCGTTGATCCATACCGTCGAGGCCGTCATGGCGCCTTCAAAGTCCACGAAGACGCGCTTGCCTTCCGCTCCCTTCGGATAGCCGAACTTGCGCCGGTACGTCGAGATGAATTCGTAATCCTGTGTCGTCGAAGTTATGCCAGGGCAGTTCAATGTTCGTATGCGGAATCACGATGCGCTCAAACGTGTCCATCGTCAAATCCTGGAGCCTCAGCCCCGTCCACCTTTGCGGGGTGATAACGCCAGTTGCGGTTGATCGGAAGAACACTTCGCCCCGCTGTCATCGGTTCCTCCGCCGGCACCGGCGATGAGGACAGCGCCGTAGTAGCCAACACCGCTCCAGCAGTCTTGATAAAGTCGCGTCGAATCATCCATGTCTCCATTCTTGAATTCAATCCGCTGCTTTCAAGCCATCCAGGCTCTGAGCGCCTTTCCCAACCGGTCCAAGGTCACTGGTTCGGTATCCTGCACCAGACTAAACTCCGGCGGCGCCACCACGTAAGCCTGCGCGATGCTCTCCGCCAGGCACAGGCAGACCGTAGCGCGCTGATACTCCGCATAGCGGCCTGCTGCCAGCCACACGTAAAGCGCCAGCATCTGCGCATCGATGGCGCTGCCCTCCGGATCGTCCACCGCGGGCAGCGGATTCACCTGGTCGGCGTTATCGAAGACAGCAACGCCGGTAAACGGCTTTGGCTTGCTGCGCACTCCGAACCGCGCCACCAGCAGGGATGGCCGCGCCCGCCGGAACGCCTCCGACGCCGTCCACTCCACAAACGAGTTGCCAAAGATCACCGCACCGTTTCCCGACAGGTACAACGCCCGCACAAACTCCCGCACCGCCGCATCTGCCGCGACCTCGGGCGGACACCACGGCCGCACATCCACCTTCCTCAGCCGGTCAAACACTGCGTCCGCATCGGCAAGATCCTTGCGCATGGTGTTCATCTCGTGCGAAAAGTTCTGCCGGTACGTATCCAGCCGCGCATAACTGAGCAGAACCGCCGCCGCTCCCTGCCTGACAGCGGATGCTACCGTGTCGGCTCCCGCCTCGATTACCCACGCATTCGCCGCCGTGCCTGCATCTACGCTCCGCAGCAGTCCAGACGATGCCTTTCCGGCGGCGTTGCCTTTGTCAAACAGCAGCGCATCCAATGCATTGGTCGTATATCCAGCCGGTCCCGGATCAAGATGCAGGCTTCTTCCCATCCCCTGCCATCTGTGCCACGCGGTTGCCGCATTCAGAGGAAGCGCCGCGGGGAGGTCAATCAGGATCAGGCGATTCGCGCTGGGTCCATTCCCTGCTGCGCTCTCGAGCGTGCTGCGGTCCGCCGCATCGAACACCGTCTGAACCGCCTGCCGCCATTGCTGAAAATACGGCGAGCGCGCCAGTTCCGACGAGTTCTGGATGGTCTGCTCCGCAGTCGAAAACTCCCAATGCCGCACTCCCATCTTCTCTTCCAGTTCCACCACTTCGCGGAACAGCCCTGTCGACTCGCTGGCGCTCATGCGCGCCACATACAGCAATAACCGCTCGACCGACTGTCGCTCATTTGGAAAGAGCGTCTCCCACTGATGAAGTTGTTGATTGACGAAGGGAACAAACGTAAGCGGCAGGCGCTGCACCACGCCCTGGCTCAATGCCTGCTGCAGATTCTCCGGCAACTTGTCCGTCGCGCCCATCTTGCCTTTCACGCGAAGCCATCTCTTTCACCAACGCCGTGTCGCACCATGCCCTATCCGTGAAACTCATGCAACCTTGTTCCCTGCATCTCCGCCGGTCTGCACCCCAGCAATCCGGCGAGAGTGGGGCACACATCGACGTGCTGTATCGGCCGCTCAACGACCTGGGGTTTGTCAACCGCCGCACCCAGCACCATCATCCATGTGTCGCGGGTTGACTCGTCGTTGGCACGATGATTGAAGAATCCATTCGTCGATGACCCATCGGGATCGCGCCCAAATTCAGGAAGGATCACCATCGTGGTCTTGTCCCGGTAGTCTGGATTTGCCTCGACCTCCTGCCAGAGCTGATACGCCAGCCGATCCGCTGTTCTGATCCCCGACAGGTGCAAAGCATAGGAACCAAAGTGCGCCGCCTCAACATCTGACAGCGCCACCGCCAGCACCCGCGGCGCAAACTTCCGCATCACTTCGCGGGTCATGAAAAATGTAAGCTCATCGCCCGAAGTCGGGCCACCCCCATGCACAAACCCCGCAATCGCCGCCTGGATACTGCTCTGCACGCGCGGGTCGAGCCGGTCGGCTGCATCGAACACATTCCAGCCCAGGCCTTCGTAATTGCTCCCCTCCATGGCGCTCTGGAGCTCGGCCTCGACCTTGCTGCGGTCGGCCATGTTGGCGGTTCGCCCGCCACGCAGGGCATCCGCTACCGCCATCAGCATCAGCTGTTTGGGGAACACCACGTTGGCGCCATACGCAGGACCAAAGTCCTTATCCGAGCTCGCGCCAATCCTGCTGGTCAGTGCCTTGTTGCTGGCTACGATCCATGTGTCGCTGCGGTCAACCTGCTGCCCCTTGCGCAACTGCTCAAACAAGGTCGGCGTGGTGGGCGCCAGTTTGCCCCAGTCATCCACACGCTGCCAGTTGCCGGTAAGAATGCTCGAAATGGCATTGAAATGCGCGGTCACCCCTTCATTGCGCGCATGCGAATAAAACAATGCCCGCGGCAACAGGTCCATGGCAAGGTGCGGAATGTTTTCGAGGCCCTCACGCGAAAACGTCTCGGCGCGACGCACCCCTCCGACGATCACAACTATGATCTTGTGTCCCGACCCTGCAACGGCGCGCGTCGCCTCATCGGCCCGCGCAAAAGGAAGCATCATCCCCGCGACCAACAGGCCCGCGGCACGCAGAAAGGTGCGCTTCGACTGGTCGACAATGAACATGTCGCTGCCGTGCGCGAGGCCAACGGGCAAGTCTTCGCCCACACCATCGTCCATAAGCGATCCCTCCCGAGGAGAGCCCTTAAATGAGCCGCCGCTTTTAACCATCGGTGGAAAGTAGCAAGGATTATAGGCTCCCCAGCGAGCCTTTCTCAACAAGGCAGGTCATCCCATTTATCCGCCTCAACTCACGGCCAGCGAAAGCAGTTGCCCCAGGTCGATTGCCGACGTGGACTCGGTTCCCCTGGGAAGCGAGGGTGCAACGACCAGAGCCTGGCTGTGCCCTTCAAACCACACCAGGAAGGAAGAGCGATCGGAGCCCGGCAAACGCTGTTGATTGATCCAGTGATAGTAAGCCCCCATATCCCCATCGACGAGCGAGCCTGCAAGATCAAGCTCAGCATGCGAATTTCCGGAGGACAACAACTCGTTCATGGGGCGCTGTCTTTGCCGCGGAGCGAATCGGACCAACAGCGTGAGGGCCTGGGCCCGGCGCAGCACCTCACGCGCCGTCCATTGCGCAAAGGTGGTGCTGTAGATCTGTGTTCCCGAGCCCTCTGTGAATAGCTTCACCTGGAAACGATCCAAAACCTCATTTCCCGCCTGGCTCATGCCCACGTCCTGCGGAGTCAGTCGCGCCATGCGCGTCCGCAGCTCTTCGGGCCCCATCCCGGGCCGCTCAATCTCTGCCTGCATCCTCTTCAGCAGCGCGGCACGCACCGGCTCCAGCGCTCGATACGACACGCACGTCAACCGTGCGCTTTGCTCGAGCTCCTGTCCTCCGTCCACGTACCAGTGGCCATACGGCACGGGGTGCGCCTTCGCCCGCGCTTCGACCCCGGCGAGCAACAGTTGCAGTCCGTTGTCAGGCTTGATGTGTCCAAAATACGTTCCGTGCTTGCGCAGGTTCTTGAACAGAGCGGCCTCATTTGCCGCAACTCCCTGCCCAATCACGGCAATCCCCAGCCTGGGAACCGGAAGCGGGTCAGGCGGAATCATCGCATGCAGTCGCGTACCATAGTCCCTTGCGGCGTTGCTGAAGGCATCCAGCTGATGCGTCGTCCATAGGTATGCGGACTGCTGCTCGACAAACTGCGCGGGCAGATTGATCCAATCGACGTTCTCAAGTGCCGGCGAGAGCGTCACCTGTGCAAAGGCCTGAAACCATTCCTCGATCTGCGCCTGCGTCAGCGAACTGAGATTTGCAAGTTCCGCATCGATCGCAACCCGCTCCGCCGGAAACTTGTAGTCGTAGTCAATTACCTCGCGCAGCAGGCTGGGAACGAAACTGAGCGGAAGCTCCCGCAGTGCATTCAGATGAGCCTGAACAACCCGCTTCGCCTCGGGAGGATATCCGGCAAACTGATCGATTTGTAGATCGCGCGGCAGCATGGAACCTACAGCAACTCCCGTATGAGCTTTCCCTGCGATTGGCTGGCCGAAAATCCCAGGATCGCTCCCAGGCTCGGTACAAGATCTATCGATTGCATCGGGGTGTCGTAAACCACGCCGTGGCGTACTCCCGCGCCCAGCGCCATCATCCACGTCGTGCGGCTGGCCGCATCGCCGGTGCGATGATGTTGAAATCCGTTTCCCCCCGCGTCATAATCGGCGTCGCGCCCAAAATCCGGCAGGATAAACAGCGTCGTATTACCGGCGTATTCCGGATCGCTTTCGATGGCCTTCCACATCTCTGCGCAGAGCCGATCCGTGCGGCGAATCGCATCGACATACAGCGAATACGCGCCCGTGTGCGCAACATCGATGTCGTGCATGGTGATCCACAGAAGGCTGGGCGCCTCCTGCTGCATCAACCGCCTGGCGATATACACCGAAAGTTCATCGGGGCTCGATGCCGTCAGCGCGTGGCTTCTGAAATCGTCCACCGACAACCTGAGGATGGTTTCCAATTGCTGCAGTTCCACCTCGCCGCCGCCGATCTGCGGCGTGTATAGCGGTGTCTCGTAGTTATCCCGCAACAGGTGGTCGATATCGCTGGAGCTGCCCGCTGTCGCAGCACTGAGAAGATGTTTGGGCAAAATCACCCGCGCGCCCTGTCCCTGGCCATAACTTCGGCTGTCACTTTCGCCAATGCGATTGAAGCCGTTGCTCGGCGCGACCACCCAAGCATCCGACGCAGGCCGACGCAAATCCTTACGGAAATACTCAAACACGGTAGGATGTTCCGGCGCTACCGCGGAAAAGTTGTTCAGCGTCTCGTACACCCCGGTGGCAAGACTGGCGGTGGCCACATAATGGCCCAGGATCCCCTGGTTGGTCACGTGCGTAAAAAAGCTGGATTGCGGCGCCAGTTCCTGAAGCAGATTGGGAATATTCTCCTGACCTTCGGGAGCAAATGTCTCCTGGTCGCGCGCACCCCCGCCGAATGTGATCACAACGACCTTCCGCTTCTTGCGTGCCGCTTCTCCCCGAACCAGCGGACTCGCACCCATGAGCGCCGAGCCCAGCACCACCCCGGCGGCATCGCGCAGAAATTCACGCCGGCTGCGGCTCAGGGCCGCCGCGATCTCTCGCGAGCTCAGCGTACCTGTTGCAATGCGCGTGGTTCCACGGTCGTTGTCGACGAAGCTACGATTCATCCGCTCAACTCATTTCGAAGATTGCGGCACATGGTTCTCGGACACATTCTCATTGCTTGTTCATTCCGGATGTCTTTGCAGAATAAACAAATTGCTGAACCTCGGCCCGCTCCTTATCCACTTCGGCCAGGTGTTCCGCGCGAAGCTTCTGGTAGATGTCAAACTCCTTTTGCGCGTTCTCCTTTTGTCCTGTGTGTACGTAGTCAGTTCCCAGCCGATAGTGCGCGTCCGCGAGGTTCGCATTCAATTCCAGGGCACGCACATATTGCGGAATCGACTGCTCGTACTTGTGCTGATCGGCGTACAGATCTCCCAACTGCACGTGGGACTCAGCGACCGAATCATCGAGCGCAATCGATTTCTTTAGCAACCCCTCGACCACGATCAGGTCCTGTCCCGCATCGCCTGCCCGCTTACCCTTCCATAGACTGATGGCGTAATAGTATTGCGCCATCGCGTTTCCCGGTTGAAGCTCCGCATAGCGGCGAAACCTTTGAATCACATCATCGGCCTGCAACGGGGAACTGTTATATGCCTTGGAGAGAAACACGTAAGCGCGCGCATCCGATGGGTTCAGATCGGCTGCGGCCACCAGCGCCTTGACCGCTTCGTCGTACTTCCCTCGCGAGTACAGTGCCAGTCCCAGGCCAATCAAAATGCGTGGCGACTTCGGGTACAGTTCCGCACCCTTCTCAAAAATCGCGATCGCCGGTTCATAGGTGCGATGAAGAAGCATCTCACTCCCCCAGTCAAACAGATTGTCTTCGGTGGGATCGAGATGTGCGGCCGCTTCATAATCATTCGCCGCATCCACATACTTGCCGTCCTTCTCATCGATCTGACCCAGCAGATTGTGTAGCTCAGCCGTGTCTTTCTGCTTGATCACGGCCCGCACAACCAGCCGGGCATCGTTGAGTTTGCCGAGCAGAAAATCCGCCATAGCCAGATCATAGCCGTTGTCATACGAGCCGGCATTGATCTGCTGCGCCCGCTCCAGAAGCGGCTGGGCATCGGCTACCTTGCCCGATTGAATGTAGAACTCGCCCAGATCGTGATTGGCATCGAAGCTGTTTGGTTCGAGAGAAAGTGCCTTGCGAAACTGCTCGCCGGCCAGTGCGACCTTTCCCGCGTGCAACAGGCTGGCACCCAAGTTGGTCCGCGCCGCCGCTGAATTGGGATTCAATTGAACCGCGGTCTTGAGGTGGTCGAGCGCCTTGTCGCTCTGGGAGAGCGATGCATACACCAGGCCCATCAATTCATGGATCTCAAAGCTCCTCGGCGCGTAGGGCAGCAGCTTTTCCAGTTCGCCGGCGGCTTGCGGATACCGGCCTCCCTCATAATCCGCAACTGCGGATTGGTAGTCCCGGTCCAGCTTTTGCTTTTGTGCATCCTGACCCGACGCGATTCGCCCGAACACCAGAATCAGAACCACAATCCCCGGCCGAAACCGCGGCCCCTTGCTCACAGACTGCCTCCCTGGCTACCGCGTGAGCAATCCGCTACGCAGAGCAACACCCCGGGACGGCACAACCGCGCGCCGACCCCGGGGTGTTGTCATCTTAGCCTAGTAGTACAGCTTCAGTGCAAATTGGATCTGTCGCGGATCATATGGAGCATCGCGCGTTGAGCCAACTTCGCCGAAGTGCGGGTCAGTGATGTTGCCCGAGCCGCCAATCGCCACTACGCCGTTGCCGCCGAAGTTAGGCGCGTTGAAGTTCGGATGGTTGAGGATGTTGAAGAACTCGGATCGGAACTCGAGCGAGAAGCGCTCCGTCATCTTGAACCGCTTGAAAGCCGAGAAGTCGAGACGATGGAAGCCCGGCCCAACCGTCTGTCCCGGCTTCGAGCCGAGCGCAGCCGCGCCGGACAGGGGCACGCAACCGGTCGGGGTGTCCGGAACCGGAGCGATCGTTCCCGAGGAATCACTCAGTTGGCAGGGTTGGTTAAAGGCTGCCGCGTTGTTGATCCAAAACGGCCTTGGAACCGGATCACCCGCGACCGTTTTCAGCTTGATGCCCAATTGCGCGCTCTGACCCGGCACACGGATATCGTTACAGCTCGTGCCCGCCGTAGTGCCGGTTGGGCACCCGAAGTTGAGAGGCTGTCCACCCTGCAGTGTTGTGATCCAGTTGACGGCCCAGCCACCGAGCACCTCGTTCATGAGTCCGCCCTGGTTCAGGAACTTCTTGTCCTTGCCGAACGGCAACTCATAACCGCCGCTGAAGTGGACCACGTTGCGGAGATCGAAATCTGCGGGCGCCCAGTCGAACCGGGGCCCAAGGCCGGGAACGTTGTAGGCTCGCAAGCCGCCCGTGGTACCGCCATTGAGCAGATCGCCGGCATCGGACATGGCTTTCGACCAGGTGTACGTCAGCAGGAAGGTCAGCCCGTTTGCATACTGTTCTTCCAGTTTGCTCTGCAGCGCATGATAGGTACTGTCGCCGTAGGTGGCCTGGTAACTGCCGCCGCCGAAATCGGGGAACGGCACGCAGCTGTCCTCTGCAAAGGTCGCGTAGTCATGAGTCGACGTCTTGCAGCCGGTCTTGGTGCTGCTGACATTGTTAGGTAGAATCTGGGTCACGTTCTGGTAGCCGACACCGCCCTGCAGGTCGCCTCCCTGCGTGAAGACGTACGATGCCTGGGCCGAGAGGGAGCGCGTGATGGAGTATTGCAACGTGAGGTTCGCGCTATAGGTTCGCGGAGTGCCGTAATTGAACTGCAGGCCCTGCAAACCTAGGCTCTGAGCGTTGAACGTTGCCGGATTGAGGCTGATGCAGGAGAAGCCGGCTTCGAAGTCGGCAACTCCATTGCCGCTGGCGGGATCTCCCGCCGCCGATGGGCAGTGGGAGTACGACGTGTTGTAGCTGGTGGGCACTACCCCGCCCGACGGGCCCTGGAAGCTCGGCGGGGCCTGGGTACTGGGTGTCACGTTGAACACGAATGGATAGTTTTCGCCGATGTTGGGGCCGTATCCCTGGTTCTCAAACGAGTTGTAGAACAGCCCGACACCGCCGCGAACCACCAGTTTCGGATCGACCTGGTAAGCGAAGCCGATGCGCGGGGCGATGTTGGTCTTCTGGGTCTGCAACAACCCCTGGCCCCAACGGTTGGTCTGCAGCAGAGAGATGCCATCCTGGCCGAGCAGGTCGAGGAAACCTGTGCAGCTTGCCAGCACAGTGAGGCAATCGGCGGTGGTGGATAGAGTCCGGTTGTCCTTTCCGGTCGCCGGGATGAGGAACGTCGGAGCACCAATCGGTGATCCGGGAACCGGGAAGGGAACAAAGTTAGCCTGGCCGCCGTTGGTCTCGTTGATGGGACCGAAATAATCCCATCGCACGCCGAGGTTGAGGGTCAGCTTGGCATTGACCTTCCAGTCATCCTGGAAGTAAGTGGCAAAGTAAACCTTCTGATCGTAGGTTTTGTTGATATTCGAGGAGTACACCTGGTCGGAACCGCCGGACCAGCTAAAGCCGTTGGGATTCGGGTTTCCATTGATGGTTGCCGGAGCGGCTTGCGGCGGCAGCAGCATCTGAGCGATACCCCCGGTGGTCTCGCTCAGGTTGGGGATATCGGTAAAAGTTCCGTTGTAATCGAACTGGCCGTGCGACCAGGCGGGCTGCAAGGTTGAGAACTTCACGTTCTGATATTCGACGCCCATCTTGAAGCTGTGCTTACCGTAGATCTTGGTGAAATCATCGGTAAGCTGGATGGTCTGGCTGACTTCATCCGATGGCAGGAACGAGTTGCTGCCCAGCTGCGCCAGGTTGCCGATGCCGAATGCGGGAAGGCCGCCGTTTTCCTGGCCTTGAGGAATTCCTCCGTTGTTCGGGATGCCGAACTGGCCTGGAATTCCATTGACAGTCGCTTCCGGTCCGTACCGCGTGGTGTGGAGATGAGCGAAGCCCGCACGAACCTGATTGATGGTATTGGGCGTGAACACATGGGTGTAACCCGCCACGGCCTGGTCGGACTTGGCGGTCTGCACACCCTGATCGAAGCTTCCACCATCCGCGATGCCGCCGAAGATTCCCGGGATGTAAATCGGATCATCAGAATAGCTGAAACGGACGAAGATCTGGTCCTTCTCGGTCGCGTTGTAGTCCCCGCGGACATCGAAGCTATTCTTATGCTCGAACAGGTTCGGGCTAATGGCGTACGTCTGAATGCCTGAATTGGGCGCAGGAAAAAGGTTCAATACGTTGACCGCATTTTGATCGATGCGGTTCGCGGGCAGTTGGTTCAGGCCGGGGCAGGATGCTGCCGTCACGTTGGTCGTGCTCGCGGGGCAGCCAAACGCATCGCGAACATATGCGCCGCTTGCGGTCGTATTGGTCAATCCAGAAACCGGGTCGACCGCCCCTGCGGCAACATAGCGAGTGGTCGCCGGGTCGAGCACTGCTCCCTTCTGAATGCTGCGGCCAATCGCGTCCGTCCGGGTCGTCCCGTCGTTGATGGCGAGAATGTCAGCGAGATTCGTATAGCCGCTGTTGCGCATAGTTGCGGTAGGAACGTTGCCGTTCTCTGCCGTGCCCTGCACGCGCCGCAGGCCCTCATAGTCGCCAAAGAAGAAGGCCTTGTTCTTGATAATCGGGCCGCCCGCGGAACCGCCAAACTGGTTTTGCCGCAGTTCGCCCTTCTTGATGCCCGTGTTGTTCTCAAAGAAGTCCGCGGAGTCGAGCTTGTCGTTGCGGAAGAACTCCCACGCCGCGCCATGCAGGCTGTTGGTTCCCGACTTGATGGTCGCATTCAGTACTGCGCCCGCCGAACGGCCCAGTTCCGCGCTGAAATCGGCCGTCTGTACCTTGAACTCCTGAATCGCGTCCACCGGAGGAAGGATCACGAAGTTGGTTCCGTTCAGGAAGTCGACGGCGTTCGAGTTGTTGTCGATGCCATCCAGCAGGTAATTGTTCTGCGCCGGACGCAGCCCGTTTGCCGAAAACGCGCCTGAGGCCGCATTGCCGCGGGTATCGGCCTGGGGCGTCTGCATGCCCGCGCCCAGCTGCGCCAGAAAGGTAAAGTTACGTCCGTTGAGTGGAAGGTTGTTCACTTCCTGCTCGCCGATCACCTGGCCGACCGACGCCTCCTCGGTCTGCAACAAGCGGCGGCGCCGTGTTCACTTCGACGGTCTCTGTCGCAGCGCCCAGCTTAAGCTGGATGTTCACGGTGAGAGGCGTTCCTACGGCTACGACCACGTTTTTCTGGCTGGTCTTGGAAAATCCCTGTGCCGTCACCGTAATCGCATAGTTACCGGGCCTGACCGGAGAAAATGTGTAGCCGCCCGTCGAGTTCGATTTGGTCTCTACCGTGATTCCCTGGTCGGTGTTCAAGAGAGTCACCAGTGCATTCGGCACCACCGCACCGGTGGAATCCTGAACCGTCCCCGTGATGGATCCTTCGTCGACCTGGCCGTACACGCTCCGGCTTTGGACGAGGAGGAAGCAGATACATGTGATGGTTAGGTAGACAAACGTCCTTATCCAAGCTAGCTTTTTGCGTTCAAGGCCCATCCGAATATCCTCCGATCTTTCTTGTTACTTCGGCAGCGCCCCATCTTCTGGGGAATCATGAGTCCCTGATTGAAATAGGCACTCCGTGTAAACGGTTTCATCAAGGTGCGACGAAGCCTAGATCATTCGCGCATTATTTGTCAACCAAAAGGTGGAGACCCGGAATCACCTCAAAAACCGTCTCGTCAGACCCGCGAGGTATCGGCCCAATCCATAAACAAATTATCTAAAGCAAAATGTTTAAATTGAGCAGCTTACGATGGCTCCACGCACGCAAACATTCACCCTTAAGAAGCGTAAAATGAGCCTTTTAGGGGGCCGTCTGGCCCCCGGGAAATCCACAGGACTAGGGCGTTCAAGCAACCTCTCAAACATTGCGGCATCGTTCTCGTGACTTTGCCGGTTTTCCCATCAGTTCTGTACCGCTGGGGCGCTCGAATGGGTGCGAATTCGAGTGGTATGATTGCCAAAATCCCGCCCGCTCCACGGACTTCAGCAGGAATAATGTCGCAATCTCCAGACAAATGCCGGACAATCTCCCGGCGGGCGATCCTAAAAAGCATTGGAATCGCGCCCCTTCTACTGCGCTCGGCGCCCTTTCTCGGCCTTCCGCTTCTTCGCTCCGTTCCTGATCGGCTCGCGCGGACCGTCCTATCCGTTTTCTGAGGTTCGTTTCACTCCGCACTATCCATCTCCGTCGCCTCTGGCCGGTGTTCTGGGACTGGTGGCGCCCGGCTCAGACGAATACATCACCGAGAAGTATGCTGTTGAAATCGAGGCCATCCTCAAGCAGTGGGGTGAACGCCTCAAGACCTCTCCTCAGCGCCACGCCGCGTTGGCAGACTCTCTCGACCCTGCCATCGAAGCCTCGTCGCTGGTTCCGCTGAAGGAAACCAGGCTGCGCTCCGCCTTCGGAATCGACGTGATCGAGAGGCAGTTTCCTGCCCCGGCCGCTGTGGGCCGCGAAGCATTTCTGCACTCCCTCAGCGCCTGGCTGGGACCGGTCGCACGCGTTGACACCGCCGAGTTCGAGATCTACGGCATCGAGCAGACAGCAGCCTCCCCACTCACCATGCGCCTCGACATTCGTTACGACATCGTCGCCACCGTGGCCGGTGACCGGCGCGAAGAGCGCGTGGGATCGTGGCGCACTGTCTGGTCTCAAAGCGCACCAGGCGCGTGGAAAGCCCTTCGCTGGGAGGCTGACCACGAGACGGTGTGCACCGCCAACGGCCCTGTCTTCGTGGATGTAACGGCGCATTCTCTTGGCCGGGTTGACTCCTACGCCGGCCAGATGCTGCATGGGGCAGACTACTGGCGCACCATCCTCGACGGAGCGATTGGCGTGGACGTCTACGGAAACAATGGCGTGGCCGCGGGCGACTTCGACGGGGACGGCTTTGACGATCTCTACATATGCCAGCCCGCCGGCCTGCCCAATCGCCTCTATCGCAATCGTGGCGACGGCACGTTTGATGACGTCACAGAGAGAGCGGGAGTCGGCGTGCTCGACGGAACCGCGTGCGCGCTATTTGCCGATTTCCTGAACCGAGGCCGCCAGGACCTGCTGGTCGTCTGCGGCACCGGGCCGCTGCTCTTCCTCAACCAGGGCGACGGTACATTCGCGCGCAAGCCCGATGCCTTCAAGTTCACGCGGCCGCCCCAGGGCACGTTCACCCACGCCGCCGTCGCCGACTACGATCGCGACGGCCGTCTTGATATCTACTTCTGCATGTACATGTACTACCTGGGGCTCGATCAGTATCACTATCCCATCCCCTACTACGACGCCCGCAACGGTCCGCCCAACTGCCTCTTTCATAACCAGGGAGACGGCACGTTCATTGAAGACGACAGAGGCCTCGGGGCTCAACGCCGACAACGATCGCTACAGCTTCGCCTGCGCCTGGGGCGATTCCAACAACAACGGCCTGCCCGACCTCTTCGTCGCCAACGACTTCGGCAGTTCGCAACTCTATCGCAACAACGGTGACGGCACCTTCAAAGTGGTATCGAAAGAAGCGCACGTCGAGAGCGTTGGCGCCGGTATGAGCTGTTGCTGGGCCGACTACGACAACGACGGTCGCCAGGACATCTACGTGCCCAGCATGTGGGAAGCCGCCGGACAGCGTGTATCACAGCAAAAGCAATTTCATCCTGACGCTCCACAAAGGATTCGCGAATTGTATCAGCGCCACGCGCGCGGCAACGCCCTCTATCGCAACCAGGGCGACGGAACCTTTGCGAACGCCGGCCACGAAGCCAAAGTCGAGATGGGCCGCTGGTCATGGTCCTCTGACTTCTGGGACTTCGACCACGACGGTTACCCGGACTTGTACGTTGCCAATGGATACCTCTCGGAGCCGGAACCGAATGATCTGGCCAGCTTCTTCTGGCGCCAGGTGGTTGCCAAATCTTCAGATGACGCGACGCCCTCGCTGGCCTATGAGCACGGCTGGAATGCCATTAACGAATTGGTTCGCTCCGACAACACCTGGCACGGCTTCGCGCGCAATGTGCTGTTCCTCAACAACCACGACGGCACGTTTACCGAAGCTTCCGGCGCCGTCGGGATGGACTTCCTGGAAGACAGCCGGGCCTTCGCGCTCGCCGACATCGATCACGACGGCCGACTTGAGGTGGTCCTCAAAAATCGCAACGCCCCGCAACTGCGCATCCTGCACAACACCATGAAGGACATCGGCCACTCGATCTCCTTCCGGCTTCGAGGCCACAAGAGCAACCGCGACGGCATCGGAACCGCCATCACCGTGGAAGCAGGCCCCCTGCGGCAGACCAAGTACCTGCAGGCCGGTTCCGGCTTCCTCTCGCAGCACTCCAAGGAATTGTTCTTCGGTCTCGGCGAGCACGAGGGCGCGATCAAAGTGACCGTCCGCTGGCCGTCCGGGATTACCCAGACCTTCGACCAGCTTCCCCTAAACCACCGCATCGAAATTGCAGAGGGCTCGGAATCCGTTTCGGCCACGCCCTACAGTCCATCATCCCTGGCAACCCCGCCGCCACCTGCAACTCCCGTCGCTGTGGAGTGGCCGACTGAAGTGGAAACCTGGCTCATTCAGCCCTTGAAGGCGCCGGAGTTTTCGCTGCCGGACCTCACTGGCAACTCGCGAACACTCACGTCGTTTCGAGATGATCCGGCACTGCTCACCTTCTGGTCGACGGCCGCGGAAGCAAGCCTTCAACAGCTCAAAGACCTTGACCAACACTCCGCATCAATCACATCAAGCCGCCTGCACATCCTGGCGATCAATGTCGATGAGGCGGGCACTGCTTCAGCCGCCCGCGCCTACGCCGCGGGGCAGCACTTCTCGTTCCCGGTTCTGTTCGCTACACAAGACGTCGCTGGCATCTACAGCCTCATCTATCGCCATCTCTACGATCGCCGCCGCGACCTGCCCATTCCCATCTCGTTTCTTCTCGATAAAGACGGCATGATTGTAAAGGTCTATCAGGGACAGGCAATTCCCGAGCGTGTGATGGCCGATGCGACGTCCATCCCTGGCAATGCCACCGCCCGTATGCTCAAGGCCCTTCCATTTCCCGGCCTGCTTGTCCAGGAAGCCTTTCAACGCAACGACTTCACTTACGGCGTCGCCATGTATCAGCACGGTTACTTCGATCAGGCCGCCGAATCATTTCAGCAGGTCATCGCCGCCAAGCCCGGCAATGCGGACGCCTACTATAACCTCGGGACTCTCAACCTGCGCCGCAATAACTTCGACCAGGCACGTCAATATCTTGAACAGACGCTGAAGCTGCGGCCCGATTATCCCGAAGCCTGGAACAATCTCGGCATGATGGCCGCCCAGCAGGGCCGTCCCGACGAGGCGATCCAGAACTTTCAGCAATCCCTCGCCCTGCGCCCCAACTACGCCATCGCCTATCTCAACCTTGGCAACGTCTATCGCCGCCAGCATGACTTCGACAAGGCGCAGGACTCTCTCACCTCGCGCTCTCAGCTCTGCAGCCCGATGACCCCGAGATCAGCTACAGCCTCGGCATGCTCTACGCCCAGCAGAACCAGATGCAGCAGGCTTCGGACTATCTCCAACGCGCCATCGCCCTTCGCCCCGATTACGCAGAGGCCCTCAACAATCTCGGCGTCCTCTTCGTGCGCCAGCAGGACTACGGGAAAGCTGAAGAGCAATTCAACTCTGGCATCCGCGTTGCCCCTGCGTACGACCAGTCCTATCTCAACCTCGCCCGTCTCTATGCCTTGCGCGGCGACAAGCAAAAAGCCCGCGAAGTGCTGCGGCAACTGCTCGGGTTGCAGCCCGGTAACAGCAGCGCCAAACAGGCTTTGGGAATGCTACAATGACAGCCTTGACGAAAATACTTCACTACGTCGAGAAGATGAATCGCCCCGCCGCACCGCAGCCTATGCAAACAAAAGTCAAGTCATGTTCGCGCCTGCCGTGTGCCCTTGCGCTCTGCTGTCTGGCCCTGACATGGCCGCACGGCGTTGCGCAGCAAAAACCTTCCGCCTCATCCCCGGCCTTCCGCGACATTGAATCCCTCATTCAGGAGCATCGCTTCGCTGAGGCAAAGACCGAAACGCTTGAGCAGATTGCGCGCCAGCCGTCCAGCGTCGAAGCCTGGAATCTGCTCGGCATCATCCAGACCGACCAGCACGATTATGCCGGTGCCACGGAGTCTTTTCAGAAGGCGCTTCACCTCAGCCCCAACTCCATCAAAACTCACAACAATCTTGGCAATCTCTACTTTTCCCAGAAGAACGCCGAGCTCGCCGAAAAGGAATTCCGCACCGTTCTGCAACTCGATCCCTCCAACGGCGAAGCCAACTACAATCTCGGCGTCCTGCTCATGATGAAAGGGTCTGCGGGCGGCGCCATTCCCCACTTCGAGCGTGCCCATACGATGAGCACGCCCGCGCGCTTCAATCTCATCCGCGCCTATTTCGAAATGGGCCGCGTGGCGGATGCACTGCGCGTGGCGCGATGAATTGTCTAAACAGAATGAGAACGATCTCCAGGTTCAATTCACACTCGGCGTCTTGCTCGCATCCGAGAAACAATACAAACCCGCGCTGCTTGATCTTGAAAAGGCCGACGCCCTACAGCCCAATACCTTCGAGATCCTTTACAACATGGGCCAGGCCCTTCTCCGCAGCGGGGATGTCTCCAAGGCTGAAGTCACGCTCGATCGCGCCCTCAAACTCAAGCCGGACTCGGCGGAAACTCTCTACCTGCTCGCGCAGGCTGACACCGATCAATCCCGCCCCCTCGACGCCCTCGACCTGCTGCTGCGCGCCCACAAGATCGCACCCGACAACACGGATGTCATCTTCCTCATGGCCCAGGTCAGCATGTCGCAGAATTACTTTGAGGACGCGATCCCCCTTCTCGAATCGGGCATTCAGATCGCCCCCCGCCGTGCGGATCTGGTCGCCGCTCTCGGGGAAAGCTACTTCATGGCCGGCAAAGTGGAGAAGGCCATCGAACAATTCAAGACCCTTCTTGAACTCGAACACTCCGCCCGCTCCTACGCCTTCATCGGCCTCTCCTACCGCAACCTGGGAAGATTCGACGAGGCGAAGCAATACTTCGAGCAGGGCCTCAAACTCGATCCGCACAACAGCCTGTGCCTGTTCAACCTCGGCTTCATTGCCGAGCGCCAGGGCGACGCCGCCCAGGCTGAATCCCTGTTTCGACAGTCTTTGCAATCGAATCCGGACTTTGCCGATGGCCTGCTTGAGTTGGCCAATCTCAAGATCGCCGCCAAAAAATTGCCCGAGGGTGAAGAACTACTGCGTCGTTTCGTGCGCGTCAGCCACGATCCCGCCACGGGCTACTACAAGCTCGCCATGGTGGAGCGTACTCTGCATGAAACCGAAGCCGCAGATCGCGACCTGAAAGTCTTCCAGACTCTATCCAAGAACGCCTCCGCCGGCCCCTATCCCTACGAACATCTCTTCGACTATCTCGACAATCGTTCCCGTCTCGCTGCCAACGCCCGCGATCAGCTCGACCTCACCGGCCTCACCGAAGAGCTCAAGAAACATCCGGACCAGCCCGAAGATCTCTTCATGCTCGCCGAGGCCTACCTCAAAGGCGGCAAACCCGACGATGCCCGCAGCACCATCGCACAGCTCGACAAGCTCAGCGCCGGCGACTACCGCACCCTCGCCGGAACGGGCGTCCTGCTTGCCCGCTACCACCTCTACGACGATGCGATTCAGCACTTCCAGTCCGCCCTTCAGGCCAACCCCAGCTCCGATGATGTCAAGTTCGACCTGGCCAATGCTTACTTCCGCAAAGGGCTTTACACGCAGTCTCTCGACACAGCCGAGCAGGTCTCCGCAACCTGGTCGTAAAGATGATGCCTACCTCGCCTTGCTCGGGGATATCTACACCCACCTGGGCGATACTGCGCACGCTTCCGAAATCTACCGCGACGCCATCCTGCGCAACCCTGACAACGATCAAAACTATCTTTCGCTCGCATTGATTTACCTGCGCTCGAATGAAGTCCAGGCCGCGCATCAGACGCTTGCGGCGGCCCAGTCACGCATCCCTGGTTCCGGCAAAATCTACTGGGGCCTCGGCCTCACATCCGCCCTTCAGGGCAATACCCGTGAAGCCGCATCGCAATTTGAACGCGCCGTCGACCTGCTGCCCGAGTGGTCCGCCGGCTACTCCACGCTGGGCGTCTTCTATTTCCAGATCGGAAAAATCGACAAGGCACGCGAAGTCCTCAACCGCTTCAAGGAAAGCAGCGTCAGTTCCAGCCTCGAGATCAGCCAAATCGAACAGGTCCTCGATCGAGCCTCCGCCGCTCCGCCCGCGAACACAGACTCCATGACCGTCGCCAGCAAGGAGCAACTGCTTCAACTCGCGCTCTCCCTGGCGGATCGCACCTTATGAGGTTGGGCCTTCGCTGCGCCTCGGCCGTGCCCGTGATCCTCGCTGCCTCTGCAATCCTGAGCTATACCAATGCCGGCGCACAAAAGGCTGCCACGCCTTCTGACCCACCTATCCCGGTCCACTTCACCGACATACGCAAAGCCGCCGGCATCACCTTTCAGCAGGACTCCACCCAAACCGACGAAAAGTATTACCTCGAGACCATGGGCACCGGCGTCGCCTGGATCGACTACGACCAGGACGGGCTCATGGACCTCTACTTCGTGCAGTCGGGCGCCACCGACGCCTACAAGCCCGCGCATCCACTCCGTTCCGCCCTTTATCACAACAATGGTGACGGTACGTTTACCGACGTCACCGACAAAGCCCACGTCGGCGGCGAAGGTCACTACGGCCAGGGCGTGGCTGTCGGCGATTACAACAACGATGGCTTCCCCGATCTCTACGTCACAGGCTACGGGCGCGCCATTCTTTATCGCAATAATGGCAACGGCACGTTTACTGACGTTACCGCCAAAGCCGGTGTTGCAGACGAAGGCGGATGGTCCACCAGCGCCGGCTGGTTTGACTTCGACAAAGATGGCTGGCTCGACCTGGTCGTTACCAACTACATCGATTGGTCGCCCAAAACTAACCTGTATTGCGGTGAGCGCGGCCCGGGTTACCGTTCCTATTGCAACCCCGGAAACTACAAAGGCCAGAAGACAAAGCTGTATCACAACAACCACGACGGCACCTTTACCGATGTCAGCGATAAGTCCGGAGTCGGCCTGCCTGAATCGAAAGGCATGGGCGCTAGTCCTGGCCGACCTGAATAATGACGGATGGCCCGACATCGCCATCGCCAATGATACCTGGCCCAATTTCCTCTTTCAGAACAATCACGACGGCACCTTCACCGACGTCTCGCTCATCTCCGGCCTCGCCGCCAGCGAGGATGGCCGCTATGAAGCCGGCATGGGCATCGACGCCGCGGACGTCGACGGGGACGGTTTGCCCGATGTCTACATCACCCATCTTGACTTCGAGCTCAACCGCCTTTACCACAACAACGGCGACGGCACCTTCACCGACGTCACGTATAGCTCCGGCATCGGCAACACGGCGATGCTGCTGAGCGGCGTCTCAGCGAAATTCATCGATTACGACAACGACGGCTGGCCCGACATCGTACAGGCCAACGGCGCCATGCTCGACAACGTGCGGCTTTACCATAGCCTCGTCTCCTACGAAGAGCCTCTGCTCATGTACCGCAATCTTGGCCATGGCCGCTTCGAAAAGTCCTCCGACTCCCTCGGCCCCGACTTCATTCGCCCTGTCGCTGGCCGCGGCCTGGCCACCGCCGACTTCTTCAACGACGGCCAGGTGGGCTTTGCCGTCAACTGCCGCGGCGGACTCCCCCGAACTTCTCCGCAACGAAGGCGCCAATGCAAACCACTGGCTCGAAGTGTTGTTGATCGGCACCAAATCCAATCGCGACGGCAACGGCTCTGTGCTCAAACTCACCGCGGAAGGCTTCGTCCAGACCGATCAGGCCAGGGGCGGTACAAGCTACATGTCCGCGAGCGACCCGCGTCTTCACTTTGGCCTGGGCAAGCGCACCAAAATCGACTCCCTCATCATCACCTGGCCCGGTGGCCAGGTCGACAAGCTAACCAATGTACCCATCGATTCCATCATCGCGGTCAAAGAAGGCGCCGGTATCGTCCCGCATCCCTTTCCAAGAGTGAAACCTCGATGAAACGCAATGATTCGCACCGCCCCTTTGTCTCCAGCGGCCGGCTCGGGTTTCCAGGCCCCGATCACCCTTTCTATAATGATGGAATTCTATGATCATTCCGCGCCGCCGCTTTCTCGGATCCTCGCTCTTCGTGCTCGGCAGCACCCTGCTCGACACGCTTATGACTCCCGTCTGGAAATGGGGCGACCGATCCGCGGTCAAAGCCGCCGTCACCGCTCCTGCTGCTTCTCCGGTCCAATTCATCGATGTCGCGGAGAAGGCTGGCCTCACCGTCCCCAACGTGTGGGGTGGCGTCGATCGCAAGCGCATCATCATCGAGACCAAGGGCAGCGGCATCGCCTTCTTCGACTACGACAATGATGGGTGGCAGGACATCTATCTCACCAACGGAAGTCGCCTCGATGCGCATTGGCCCTCCGGCAAGGAACCCACCACCCACCTCTTCAAAAACAATCGCGACGGCACTTTCACCGACGTGACCGAGAAGTCAGGGCTCGGCCGCAGCGGGCTGGCAGACCGGAGTCTGCGTCGGCGACTACGATAACGACGGCTGGGACGACTTGTTCTGCACCTTCTGGGGTCATAACATCCTCTTCCATAACAACGGCAATGGAACCTTCACCGATGTCACGCAAAAGACCGGCCTCGCTCAGGCGCATGGTCGCTGGGGCACAGGCTGCACCTTTCTCGATTACGATCGCGACGGCCACCTGGACCTATTTGTATGTAACTTCGTCAAGCTCGATCCCGATAAGCCCATCTCGCTCGACGACCTGGCGTTTTGCCAGTGGAAAGGTGTTCCCACGATGTGCGGCCCTCGCGGCCTTCCCGGCGACACCAACATCCTCTACCACAACAATGGCGACGGCACCTTCACCGACGTCTCCGAAAAAGCCGGCATCCTCAAGCCCGGCCCGCGCTACTCCATCACTGGCGTGTCCTACGACTTCGATAACGACGGCTGGCCCGACATCTATGTCGCAGTCGATTCCGAACCCAGCATCCTGTTCAAGAACAATCACGACGGAACCTTCACTGACATCGCTGTAATGTCGGGGTGCGCCTACAACGACGACGGCCACGAACAGGCCGGCATGGGCATCGGCGTGGCCGACTACGATTGCGATGGCTGGCTCGATATCTTCAAGACCAACTTCGCCGACGATACCAGCAACCTCTACCACAATAATGGCGACGGCACCTTCAGCGACTTATCCTTCAACTCCGGTGTCGGAATCAATAACAACTATGTCGCCTGGGGCTGCGGCTTCATCGACTACGACAACGATGGCTGGCCCGACATCATGCAGATCAACGGCCACGTCTACCCGGAAATCGATAAGTACAACTTCGGCGAAACCTTCAAGAATCCGCGTCTCGTCTACAAAAACCTGGGCAACGGCCGTTTCAAAGACGTCTCCGCCGACATGGGACCGGGCATTACCGAACGCTTCTCCAGCCGCGGCGCGGCCTTTGGCGACTATGACAACGACGGCGGCATGGACGCTCTCATCCTGAACATGAACGACCTGCCCTCGCTGCTGCACAATGTAGGGGGAAACAAGCAGAACTGGATCAAGCTCAAGCTGATCGGCACAAAATGCAATCGCACCGCCATCGGCGCGCGCGCCCGCATCATTACCGGCAAGCACATTCAGATGGATGAGGTGCACAGCGGCACCAGCGTCATGTCGCAGAGCGATCTGCGTCTGCACTTCGGATTGGGCACGGTCGAGACAGTCGATGCCATCGAGATCAAGTGGCCCACCACGCAGAAGATCGAAAAATTCACCCAGGTCCAAGCCAACCAGATTCTGACCATCCGCGAGGGCGATGGTATCATCGCCACCAACAAGCCCAAATCAACTTAGATTCTGTTCCAAGGTTATGTCTAAGGATGAGCGGTCATGCTGAACCCGCGCCGCGACTTGAAGCACCGCATTTGCCTTTCACCTTGAATTACCGCGGCATAGCTTCGGTCCCGTTGGCGTCCACCACCATAAATTGCTTTACCTCTTTACGCTGCCGCTCCACCTCTGCGGCGCGCCGTTTTTCAATCTCATCGTGCAGCTGGAATTCATCCTTGGCCTTGGCCTTCTCCCCCATCCGGTCGTAGGCAACACCCATTCGATAATGGGCTTCGCTCATCTGAGGATTGACCCCGATTGCCTTCGCGTAAAACCCAATCGCCTTCTTATAATCCTGCCGTGTCGCCTGCAGCACGCCAAGTTGCAAATACGCATCGCCGCATTGGGGATCCAGCGTCACCGCCCTGGTCAACATGCCTTCTATCCGCTGCAGGGTCTTCGCATCGGCGGCCTGCCCCTGCTGCTTCCACACCGCCATGGCATAGAAATAGTTGGCCAGCGCGTCTCCAGGCCGGAGTTCAGCAAACCGCGCCAGTTTCTGCTCCACGCACGGCAGCGGACTGGGCGCGGCTAAGTCGACCTTGCCCATAAAGAGGTAAGGCTCGGGGTCGGCCGGATTCAGATCCGAAGCCTCGCACAGCCGATGCGCCGCCTCGTCATAATGCGCCCCGGCAAACAGCGCCGCTCCCAGCGCCGTGAGCATCCGCTCCGACCCGGGATACGCCTTTGTTCCGGCCGCGAATACATCGCGCGCCTGCAACACCGCCCGATGCAGCAGCAGTTCCGACCCCCATTCGAAATAGTTCTGCTCGCTCGGATCTTCTCGCGCCGCCTGCTCAAATTCGTGCACGGCCGACAGCGGATCGGCCGCCTGCTCATCCACTTCTCCCGCCACTCTGTGCAGGTCCGCCGTCTCCTCGCGCAGCAGCACTCCCTTCAAGTACTCTCGCGCCCTGGCAACATCGCCGTTCCCTTTGAGCGCCAGACCCAGGTCGTACGCATTCTGGGTATTGGCCGGATCGCTCCTGTACGCGCTCTCCAGCAACGGAACCGCCTCCCCAAATCTCCCCGCTCGCAGATAGAATGCACCCAGGTCGTGATTTGCAGCGAAACTCCCCGGCGCTTTTTCCAGCACCGAGCGCAGCGCGCTCTCAGATTCCTGCGGCGCCCCGCCGCCACCTGCACTGCCGCCTGCCATCCCCCCGGGTTTCAGGGTCGCCGTCTCGCGGTTCAGTGCTTCGCTGGTGCGCAGATTAGCGTCCGAACCGTGCCCTCCCGCCGCCGTCCAATCCGTCACTGCGGCGACCGTGAAATTCGGCGCGTCAGCAAACTCCATGGGGGGTTGAGACACGGAATTCGCGTCCACTGCAGCCGTGCCCGCGGCCTCGAGGGTCAACTGCACCGAGCGCATTTCGCCCGAGCCTGGCACAATCACCAACGTCGTCCGGCTGTGCTGGTTGCCCTTTTCGGCGCGCATGGAATAACTTCCCTCTTGGACGTTCGAGAAGGAGAAGTCACCGCCAGCGCTTGAGGTTACCTGCCGAGGCCTCGTGCCCTGTTCACTCACCAGCCACACAGTCGCTCCGTTGACCGCATCGCCCTCCGCATCCAGAACCAGGCCGCGAATTGCCGGACGCGGCGTTTCCTGCGCAGCCCCACGCAGCGAGAATTCCATTGTGACAACAACGAGCCAAATCGCAGCCAGCACCCACGCCGGTAAAAGCCACGCGGCATGCCCGGCTCTTTCGGGTGCCGTCCGCATCGACCCCCGCACAAACCCAACCGATTCCTTTTTCATCGTCCCGTTGCGATTTCCGCAACTCTCCGTTCGCGCCATCGTCCCCCGCCGCAACCCAGTCATTGTACGACTGCTTAGTCCCCCGTGACATCAGTCCTGCTCCGCCAAGACGGACCGGCAAATTGTGCGACCTCCAAGACTTTGCTATCATCAAAGCCACAGATGGTTAGCGCTGCCCAAAGCCGCTTCTGTTGTCGCCTGTCGAACAAATTCGACGGGTGTACCAACTAGTCTCTCGATCCCAGGCACAATTGATCAGAAAGACACACCCGTAGCTAGTAGCCGGGTCAGTCTTTATTCCGTACCGGCTTTCAGCAACCTCCATCAAGAGGTCTGCATGCCGGTCGCCGAACAAAACGTCGCGCACCACCAACCCAGCCTCGCCGCAGGAGCGCCTCGCGTCCTCTGAGCCACCTGCGCCTCCTCGAAGCCGAGAGCATCCACATCCTGCGCGAAGTCGCCTCGGAGTTCGAGCGGCCGGTCATGCTCTACTCCATCGGCAAAGACTCCTCCGTGATGCTGCGCCTGGCGCAGAAGGCCTTCTTTCCCGGCCCCATCCCCTTCCCGCTCCTCCACATCGATACCGGCTTCAAGTTCCGCGAAATGATCGCCTTCCGCGACGAAATGGCGCGGTCCATCGGCGCACGAACTGCTGGTCTGGCGCAACGAACCCGCCATCGCCGCCGGCACCAACCCCATCGCCCTCGACACCAAGCGCTGCTGCGGCCTGCTCAAGACCCAGGCCCTGCTCGACGCCCTGCGCCACTACAACTTCGACGCCGCCTTCGGCGGCGCCCGCCGCGACGAAGAGAAGTCCCGCGCCAAGGAGCGCATCTACTCCTTCCGCGACTCCGCCGGTCAATGGGACCCTAAGAACCAGCGCCCCGAGCTCTGGAACCTCTACAACGCCGCATCCATCCCGGCGAAAGCATCCGCGTCTTCCCGCTCTCCAACTGGACCGAGATGGATGTCTGGCAGTACATCCACGAAGAAAACATCCCCGTCGTCGATCTCTACTTCGCCAAAGAGCGCCCCATGTACGTCCGCGGCGACGCGCTGCTTCCCATCGAGCAGGACTTCGTCGCCCGCCCCGGCGAAAAACCCCAGATGGTCAAATCGCGCCTGCGCTCCCTCGGCTGCAGCCCCTGCACCGGCGCCATCCGCTCCGACGCCGAAACCATCCCCGACATCATCGCCGAGCTGCTCTCGTTCCGCTCCTCGGAACGCGCCAACCGCGTCATCGACCACGACCAGGAAGGCTCCATGGAGATCAAGAAGCGGGAGGGCTACTTCTAGATGGCAGCCATCACCGACTCCCACCTTCTCCATCACCGAATTTCCTCGACGAAGAGCGCGAGAAAGACCTCCTCCGCTTCTCCACCGCCGGCAGCGTCGACGACGGCAAATCCACGCTCATCGGCCGCCTGCTCTACGACACGCAATCGGTCTACGAAGATCAGGTCCGCTCCATCGAGGGCAAAGGCACCACCGCCCCCGGCCAGATCGACTTCGCGCTGCTCACCGACGGCCTGCGCGCCGAGCGCGAACAAGGCATCACCATCGACGTCGCCTATCGCTACTTCTCCACGGCGCGCCGCAAATTCATCATCGCCGACACGCCGGGCCACGAGCAGTACACGCGCAACATGGCCACCGGAGCCTCCACCGCCGACGCGTCCGTGGTTCTGATCGATGCCAGCAAGGGCGTCCTGATCCAGTCCCGCCGCCACGCCTATATCGCGTCACTGCTGCGCGTGCGTCACATCCTGGTCGCCGTCAACAAGATGGACCTGATCGGCTACGACGAATCCGCCTTCCGCGCCATCGAACGCGACTTCCGCCAGGTCCTCGAAGAGATCGCCGCCGACACCGGCAACCCCGTCGAAGCCATCTTCGTTCCCGTCAGCGCGCTTAAAGGCGACAACATCGTCCACCGCGCCGGCGCCACCTCAGGCGCGATGCCCTGGTACGACGGCCCGTCGCTGCTCGAACTCCTCGAAGCTCTGCCCCCCGCGCACCGCGTCCAGACGGCACCTTTTCGCCTCCCGGTGCAGCGCGTGCTGCGCCCCGATCACACCTTCCGCGGCTTCTCCGGCCAGATCGCCTCCGGCACCATTCATCCCGGCGACTCCATCACCGTGCTGCCTTCCGGCCACCATGCCAGCGTGCAGCGCATCGTCACCTGGGACGGCGATCTTCCCGAAGCCATTGCGCCCCTCTCCGTAACCCTGGTCCTCGATCGCGAACTCGACATCAGCCGCGGCGACCTCATTGTCGCCTCCGAGGCCCCCGCGACCGTCACCAAGAACGTGACCGCCGCCCTTGTCTGGATGGATCAGCGCCCCCTCGAACTCAACCGCCGCTATCTCCTCAAGCACACCAGCCACACCGTGCCCGCGTTCATCCCCGGCATCCAGCACCGCACCAACATCGGCACCCTGGCCCACGAGCCCGCGCCTTCCTTTGGCATGAACGACATCGGCGTCGTGACCCTGAGCCTGCTGCGGCCCGTGGCCCTCGATGCGTACGCGGAGAATCGCGCTACCGGCGCGTTTATCCTTATCGACGCCCAATCCAACAGCACCGTCGCCGCGGGCATGATCACCTCCATCGTCACGGACACCTCCGACGGAGTCGACGAGTTCGCCGCCGAAACCGGCCCGGTCACGGCCCGCGAGCGCGCCGCGCGCTGGGGACACCAGGGAGGCGCACTCGTCCTTGACGGCTCTGCGCAGCTGATCGATGCCATCGAGCGCTCGCTCTTCGCTGCCGGCGTCGTCTCCCAGCGCCTCGACTCGACAGATCGTGTCTTCGTCGAGGCGGGCCGCTCCTTCGTCTCCGATCCTGCCCTGCTTGATGTCTTCACTCGCATTGCGGTCGAGTCCGGTGTGGTCGTCCTACGCACAACGCCGCGCGACACCGACGAACTCATCGCCACCGTGAACCACCGCCAGCTGGTTCTCAACGACAGCAATCCGGGCGCCGCGGTCGCGGCGATCCACCAGCTGCTTCACCAGGAAAACATCCTTCACGACACCGAGGGGGCAGGACTTTAATGAGCACCGCAGCCATCAACACCGAAGTCAATCTCAAGCTGGATCATGTCCGCGCCACGCTCGCCCGCGAGCTCCCCGGCAACTCCGATGTGTGCCTCACCTGCAGCTTCCAGGCAGAAGACGTGCTGCTCACAAAGCTGGCTCTCGAGCTTGATCCGCGCATCCCGGTCCTCTTCCTCGACACCGGCTATCACTTCCGCGAAACCTACGAGTACCGCGACCGCATCGCCCGCGAGTGGAACCTGAACCTGATCAACCTGCTTCCCGCCAAGACCGTCCCCGAGCAGGAAGCGGAACACGGCCTGCTCTATCAGTCCGCGCCCGACCAGTGCTGCAAGCTGCGCAAGGTCGAGCCGCTCTTCAAAGCCGTAGCCGAATACCGTGTCTGGCTCACCGGATTGCGCCGCGAACAGGCCCGCAGCCGCGCCGCGCTGGAAGAATCGGCGCTCTTCACGTTGCCGGGCGGCAAGCAGGTGCTGAAGCTCGCGCCGCTGGCCGAGTGGACCACCCGCGATGTGTGGTACGCCTGCGAACAACTTGCGATCCCGCTGTTGCCCCTTTACGAAAAGGGCTATTCGTCGATCGGCTGCGAGCCGTGTACCACGCTGCCCCTCGACCCCAACGATCCGCGTTCCGGCCGCTGGGCCGGCCGCAAAGTCGAGTGCGGCATCCACATTCAGGCCGCGCCCGCAAATTGATGTGCCGATATGTCATCCAGAGCGCAGCAAGAGATTTGCCGTGCTCGCCGGACTGTCCACTGAACATTGTTCCCTGTCCTGACCGAGGTCCCCATGCAGTACCTCATCGGATTCATCATCGCGCTGTTCATCACGCTCACCGGAGTGGGCGCCGGCACCATCACCGTGCCGGTCCTCGTTCTCTTCCTGGGCGTGCCCGCCCCCGTCGCCGTCAGCATCGGTCTGATGTTCGCCGCCGCCGTCAAGCTCATCCTCGTTCCCGCCCAGATCGTGCGTAAAAACGTAGCCTGGCGCACTCTCGGCTTCATGCTCCTGGGTGGAACTCCCGGCGTCCTCATCGGCTCGCTGCTGCTCAAGCATCTCGTCACCACCGGCTCCCAGAACGTCATCAACGCCATCCTGGGCGTGATTCTGGTCAGCACCTCAAGCTGGCAGATCATCTTCTCCTTCCGCAGCATGAAACAGCGCTCCGAAATCCGCGACCGCAGCCCGCTGCTCTCCTGGCTCATGTTCCCGGTCGGAGCAGAAGTGGGCTTCTCCTCTGCCGGCGCCGGAGCGCTTGGTTCCGCCGCGCTTCTCAGCCTCACGCCGCTCGCTCCCGCGCAGGTCGTCGGCACCGACATCGCCTTCGGCTTCGTCGTCTCCCTGATCGGAAGCGGGGCCCACTGGTTTACGCCCACGTCCAGTTCATCGCTGCTGCTGCAGCTCATCGGCGGCGGCATCGTGGGAGCCATCACAGGAACCGTGCTCAGCACCCACATCCCGCGCCGGCCCCTGCGCTTTGCCCTCTGGATCTGGCTGCTGGTGCTTGGCGGCCAGTTCCTCTTCAACAGTTACAAAGTCTGGAACGCCCCGCACAGCGAGCCGGTCCATCACTTCACCGCGTCCCGTGTGAACTAGCGCAGCCACCAGTTCTCCCGCAATGGGTCTTCACACATGCTGAAGACCCATCGACTGTCCCCCGGTTGTAAAATCGACAACTGTGCGCGTGAATTGCGCCTCCGCCATACGGATGCGCGCGAATCACCGGGAGATTTCATGAAATCCCTGCTCCTGAAAGAGTATCTGCAACTCGAACTTGCCGATTTCCCCCAGCCCGAACCGGGTCCCGGCGAAGTCCTGATCCGCGTTGCCGCCTGCGGCATCTGCGGCAGCGATGTCCACGGCTACGACGGCACCTCCGGCCGCCGCATTCCACCCATCGTCATGGGCCATGAAGCTGCCGGCCTGGTCACCGCGACAGGCTCCGGCGTAACAAAGTTCAAGCCCGGCGACCGTGTCACCTTCGATTCCACCGTCTATTGCGGGGCGTGCGCTTTCTGCCGGCGCGGCGAAGTCAACCTCTGCGACAACCGCCAGGTCATCGGCGTCTCCTGCGGGGACTACCGGCGCCACGGCGCATTCGCCGAATACATCGCTATCCCCGAACGCATCCTCTATCACCTTGCCCGAAGCCATGTCTTTCCCCGAAGCCGCCATGCTCGAGGCCGTATCGGTCGCACTGCATGCCGTCCGCGTGAGTGGCGCGGCCAAGGGTCAGACCGCCCTCGTCATCGGAGCCGGCATGATCGGACTTCTCACCATGCAGGCCGCGCGCGCCGCCGGCGTCGATCAGGTCATGATCGCAGACATCGATCCCACCCGCCTCGACCTCGCCCGCAAACTCGGCGTTGATCAGGCCCTTTGCCTTTCCGGACCTGAACTCACCCAGGAGGTCCTCAAGCTGACCAACGGATTCGGCGCCGACGTGGTTC
The DNA here is from genome assembly GCA_963737665.1 of uncultured Acidobacteriaceae bacterium. Lineage (GTDB taxonomy): Bacteria > Acidobacteriota > Terriglobia > Terriglobales > Acidobacteriaceae > Telmatobacter. The sequence continues at coordinate 237,624 of CAVTTW010000002.1, read as the reverse complement.
TTGAAGCTGTCGGCCGCAACGAAACCATTGCCACCTCCATCGATAGCGTGCGCAAGGGTGGCACCGTCACCCTCATCGGCAACATCACGCCGCAGGTGACGCTTCCCCTCCAAAAGGTAGTCTCCCGCGAGATCCGCCTCCAGGGCAGCGCCGCCTCCTCCGGCGAATATCCGCAAGCCATCGAACTTGTCGCGAGCGGCAAGATCCAGGTCAAGCCACTCATCACCGCCGTAGCACCCCTCGAAGACGGCCCGCAGTGGTTCAAGCGCCTGTACGCTCATGAGCCCAACCTCATGAAGATCGTCCTCTCCCCCGAACCGGAAACCGTGTCAGCGGGAGCGGCGCAATGAGCGAAAACCTCTTCGACCTGACCGGCCAGGTGGCCATCGTCACCGGCACCAGCCGCGGCCTCGGCCAATACTTTGCCCGCGCTCTGGCCCGCGCCGGAGCCGACCTCGTCCTCACCAGCCGCACCCGCGAGTCGCTCGCTCCCTTTGAAGAGGAAATCCGCGCCCTGGGCCGCCGCACCCTCGCCGTGCCCCTCGATGTCCGTGACCACGCCAGCATTCAAGCCATGGCCAAAGAGGCGCTGGATGCCTTTGGCCAGATCCACATCCTCGTCAACAATGCCGGCTGCAACGTGCGCAAGCCCGCGCTCGACGTCACCTGGGATGACTGGAACCTGGTGCTCGATACCAATCTCCGTGGCAGCTTCTTTACCGCCCAGGCCGTCGCCCGCGGCATGGTTTCGCATGGCTATGGCCGCATCATCAACATCGGGTCCGTCACCAGCGTCGCCGGTTACGCCGGCCTCGGCCCCTACGGCGCCAGCCGCGGCGGCATCCGCCAGCTCACCATGAGCCTCGCCGACGACTGGGGAAAACACGGGATCACGGTCAACTGCCTGGCCCCAGGCTGGTTCCGCACCGAGCAGAACAAAATCATGTACCAGGACCATGACTGGGTCGAATACCTGACCGAACGGATCCCCGTCAAGCGCCCCGGCCAGCCCAACGACCTCGACGGCGCTGTCGTCTTCCTGGCCTCTGAAGCCAGCCGTTACGTCACCGGCCAGACCCTGCTTGTCGACGGCGGCATCTCCACCGGAGCCATGCGCGCCACCGCCGCCCGCAAATAGAAAATCCAAAACTGTGGCACACTTGAGGTGAAAGCCAGAACGGCTGACCTGCCCCATTCGTCATTGCGCTGAAGACCGGGTTACTTCTGAATAGAAGGAGCGAAGATGCGGCCCTCCGACTCATTCCGCGACCGGACCGTCCGATTCCTCGCCCTGTCCCTTGCCGTGCACATTGCGATTTCGACTATCGCCTTCTTCTCCTCGCGCCGTACGGTGGTGGTTCCAATCGTTCAGCCCGCCGTCAAGTTCTATCCCGCGGCTCTCTACCTTCCCGGCGGGATCAAAGCGAGGCCAGAGCTGAAACCACTGGGAAGGAAGAAGCACGTCGTGGCTCACCCGCAGGCCACCTCGGATCTCGCCCGCAGCACGCCCCCGGCTCCGCCTGCCGGCGCGCCCGTTGCCACCACCCATGACTCTGTCCCCGGCAACGGAACCGATGCCCAGAGCGCCAATCCTGCCTTCCCCGTCTTCTCTCCGCGTCCCCCGGTCACCGACCGTTCTCTGCTTCCCAGCTCCGAACAGCAGGTGATCGTGGACGTAAAAGTGAACGCCGTTGGAGACGTCCTGGAAGCCACCCTGGTCAAAGGCATCGGCAACGGTCTCGATCAGATCGTCCTCAACACCGTCAAAACCTGGCGCTTTCATCCCGCCACCCTCAACGGCACCCCGGTTGCTACTGAGTCCGAGCTGATCTTCCCCTTCAACAAGAGCTACCCGACCACGCCCTCATAGTCCGGCTGCTCGCCGGGTGCCCATATCTGCTGTCTGGCCGGGTGCCCCATATCTGCGACGCTTCTGTCGCAGATGTGGGTGACCACGAAATCCTCGAAACAGCCTCTTCAGCCCGCCGTCTCCCCCTCCATCGGGATCATGCGAATCTCCCCGAGCAGGAAGATATACGCCGCGATCCCCACCACCAGGTACGCCGCCGCCACAAAAAACGCCGCGGCGAACGACTGCTTCCCGTTCACCAGATACCCGGTGAGGATCGGCGCCGCGATACCCGAAATCTGATTGGACAGGTTCAGAATCCCGCCCACAGTCCCCACGCTATGTCCCGGAGCAATCAGCGAAGGCACCGACCATCCGACCGGCGCCGCCGCCGACAAGCCGCCGATGGACACGCTGATCCAGAACAGCGCCTGCTCCGCCGAATGGGCGTGCGCAGCTCCCAGAATCCCCAGCCCCATCGCCGTGCCGCACACCAGCACGGTGCGCCGCACCCGGTCCGCATTCCACCCATGATGGATCAGGTAATCCACCAGGAACCCGCCCACCACGAGATCCCCCGCCGTCGCCACCAGCCACGGCACGCCCGTGTACAAGAACGAGTGAGCCAAATCCATATGCAGCGCCCGCGACAGGTAAACCGGCAGCCACGTCAGCAGCAGGTAAAAGACATAGTTATACGATCCAAATCCCAGCGACAGCCCGATCACCTTGCGCTGCCGAACCAGGTAACCCACGGTCGCGCGTTTCTCCGCAGCCTCGACGTGGTCCTCTCCGGCCGGAGTATTGCGCGGATCGCGGTAGATCCAAACAAACAGCAGGAAATAGAAAAAGCTGATCAGGCCCGTCGCCGCGAAACTGAGCCTCCATCCAATGCGCAGCAGCATGAGCCCGATCAGCGGCACTCCCACCGCCGGCGCAAACTTGGCCGCACTATCGAACAAGGCCGTCGCCAGGCTGCGTGCATGAGCCGGAAACCACATCCCGATCGCCTTCGCGTTGGCGGGAAACGTCGGCGCTTCTCCCACGCCGAGCAGCAGCCGGGCTGCAAAAAATCCTGTCACCCCGCGTGAAATCGCGGCCGCAAACGAAGCCACGCTCCAAAGTAGCGTGCTCACCATCCCTACACGCCGCACCCCAAACCGATCCAGCAAGATTCCAGAGGGGAGCTGCAGCATCGCGTACGTCCAGTTATAGGCGCCAAGCAGGTACCCGAATGTGACATCGTTGATTCCGAAGTCCCCCACCAGCGCATCGTGCGACACCGAGAGGTTCACGCGATCGAAGTAGTTGACCAGCACTCCAATCCCCAGCAGGAAGGCAATCGTCCACCGCCGCCGCTCCACCGCTTCACTCACTCACTCGCCTCCCCACCCTGAATGGCCGCATCAGCCGCCAAAGTCCCTATCCACTCCCAAATCCAGCGCGCCGGGCCCGACAATTCCATACTTCACATCAAGAAATTCCTTCAACTCCGCCGGCAGCAGCGCCGCCAGTTCCTGCCACGTCAGCACCTTCAACCGCACTCGCATCTCCGCGCTCTTCACCGCCGCCATCACTTCAAACCACGCCTCGCGCAGATCCGGCCGCCGCGCATCATGCACCACGCAAAAGCTCGATCCCGCCGCAAATGCCGCCAGCACATTGCGAATCAACTGGTAACTCGCGTACCCCGCCTCAACCACCGGCGGAATGTACCTCGCCACTCTTTGAACAACGGGCGCATTCTCCTGCTACCGGCTCCCATTCCTGCGAATAATCCTCGGGAAACTCGACTTCGTTCTTCTGCCGCCCCACCCGGATCTCCACTCGCGGCAGCAGATCGCGATCAAACACCGCATCGAAATCCCGATACCCCTCCACCACCGGCGCTTTGCGCGTCTGAAAATCCGCCTCGGTGAGCTTCGCCTCCACCAGCAGCGATCCCAGGCGCAGGTCTACTTCGGTGCGATCCACCAGCCCGCTCTTGAGTGGAACCCGCGCCTTCCATCCAAACTCCGGCCATCGCTGCCGGCTCCAGCCCAAGACAGTTCCGCACCGCCGCCGACTCCAGCACCCCCGGCGTGCAAAACACATTCATCAGCAGCGCATCGGAGCTCATGCTTGAGTCCAGTTCCCTCCACCGACGCACCGGTTCCCCCGCGGGCTTCGGAAGGGCCCGCGCCGCCTGCGCATGCACCTTGTTGAATCGCCGCATCCACTCCGGTCGCGCCCGTATCGCCGCATACGCCGGATCGAAGAAGTTTCCGTGCCTTTCCCCTTCGGGTCCGGATCCTTCCGGGGCGTACACGATGACCGGCTCCCCGCCATAGCTCTCCACGTGCAACCGCCCGCACGCATATCTTCGATTGCGCATTCCGATCTCGCGCCGCAGTTGGCTTGCCCAGAGCCCTGCCCTCGATCCCATCTGGAAAGGCTACACTGCCTCCCGCCGCGGTCTCACTCTCGCAGGCGGCCCGGCAACCCGATCCACCTTACGATCGACCCCGGCCCAGCCGCCAGCATGCGAAAATGAACCACGTGATTTCTCGTCTGCAGTCTTTCGTTCTTCCTCTCACTTCTATTGATCTTCATGGCTTACCCGGCCTGTGCCACGGCAAAGACACAAGCTGCCGAACAAGCCGGCGCCGCCCTCTTCCGTGACAAGGGATGCGCCTTCTGCCATGGCCCCGGCGGTGAGGGAACCAAGAAGGCCCCGTCCCTCGTCGACATTCGCAAGGACAAGGCGTGGCCCGCCGCCAGGATGACCACCCAGATTCTCAATGGCGGCCAGAAGATGCCGCCCTTCCGCGAATCGCTCGACGACAATCAGATCGCTGATCTGGTCGCCTACCTCCGCGCCAAACACCGGCCCGAGCCTCCGGCCGCCCCCGCTGCTGCGTCCGCTCCATCGTCAACCAACTGAAGTCCCGCTCACGCCTCTACCGGCGTATTGGAAACGCCCTCATCCCCGAAGATGCGCCGGTACCGCCCCACCTCTTCCGGCGTGCCCATGCGCCTTGGCATAGTTATCGGAGAGCTTTACCGCCGGCCGTCCCTCCACCTCCGTCAGCTTGCACACCAGGCTGATCGGGATCAAACGCTTCGTCCCCTTGCGGATTGCAATTGCGAAAATCATTGGTCAGAAATGTTCCCCACCCGCTGCTGAACCGTATCCGCCGCTCCGGCACCCACCGTTTCGCGTCGCCAAAGTCCTTCGGGTTGCGAAACTCCTCGGCCCGCGCCCCATTGCGCAGCGTGCCTCCAAAGTGCGCGTGAAGGGCCAGGATCCGGTCCACGTCCAGCGCATCGGAAGCGATCAGCCGCTTCCTGCGCGGATCGCGCCCCCGCTCCTCGAGCCACGTGATGTATTCATCCCCGGCGATAAACGGGTCTTTGCTGTCCATGCGCTGCCCCGTCCAGTCCGCCACCCAGTCCGGCGCGTGCGCAGAAACTGCGTCGTCCCAAAGGTGTCCGGCAGCAGGATCAGCAACTCACCCTGGTACGTCTGCTGCCATAGCTCCAGCATCCTGTACTGCGCCGAAAACAGCTGCTCATCCGTCTCCGCCATCGCCGCCATCGCCATGGGCAGTTCATGCGCATTGGTGCCGATCGCCTCCATGTCATGCTTGTAAGCCAGGTAGGTATTCGAACTGCCCGCAAAGGTCGGCCCCAGCACGTCGCTCATCGCCTTCACGACGTACTCCTGCCACAGGAAGCTGTGCCGCCTCCGCGTGCCAAAGTCGCTAAGGCTCAGACCCGGAACGCCGCGCAGCCGCTCCATCTTCTCCCACAGCCGCGTCTTGGCCCGCGCATACAAAATATCGAGTTCGAACTCGCTCAACTTCTTGAGATTGGCGCGCGTCTTCAGCTCGTCGATGATCGAGAGCGCATAGATCTCCCACAAGGTTGTATCCGTCCACAACCCGTCAAAGCGCAACGCGATCTGCCCGTCCTCCTGGACAGACAGTTCAAACTCCGACAAATGAAAGTCCTTGTCCAGCCACTCCAGAAACCCCGGCTCAAAGATCCCACGGCGCCCGTAAAACGTATTGCCCGCCAGCCAGATCAGCTCCGACTTGTGAAAGCGCAGCTTCTGCACCGCCTCCAGCTGCTCGCGCAATTCGTCCAATTCGATAATCTCGCCCAGCCGCACCGCAGTGGTGCGATTCTGCAGCGCAAAGGTAGCCCGCGTGGTGGGAAAGTGCTTCCAGATGAACTGAAGCATCAGCAGCTTGTAGAAGTCGGTATCCAACAGGGAACGTGTGATGGGGTCGAGTTCCCAGTTGTGATCGTGCGCGCGCCTGGCAATGTTAACAATCACAATACTGTTACTTTACTTCGCCGCCCGCACTTCGATCGCATGGGAGATCCGCTCCCGCTCCCCTTCGCTCAACGCAGGCATGGCGCCGGCCTGCGAAGCCACCCAGCTCCCCCAGCGATTTCCCGCCTCGTTGAGCGTCGCCAGGTCCGCCCCGCGCAGCATGTAGGAGACCATCGCCGCCGTAAACGCGTCTCCTGCTCCGATGGTGTCCGCAACCGTCGCAGGAACTCCCGGATGCTCATGCCATGCGTCCCTGGTCACCAGCAGGCTTCCGTGGGCGCCTCGCGTCACGGCCACCATGCGCAGGGTCGGAAACTCCTCAAGCAACCGTTCCGCACCCGCACGCAAAGCCCCCGGCGCATGTGGATCAAATGCCTGCAGCCCCAGCAGGCCCAGCACCAGCGGAACCTCGGCATCGTTCATCTTCATCACCGTGGCCAGTTCCAGCGACTCCTGCACCACTTCGCTCGAATAAAACGGCGTACGCAGATTCACATCAAACACCCGCGCGCACTGCGACTTCGTCTGTGCGGCCAGTGTCTGGATGGTCTGCCGCGACTCCAGGCAGCGCTGCGCCAGCGATCCGAAACACATCGCGTCGGCGCGCTCCGCCAGTTGCACCCATTCATCGGAAAGCTCGAGAAAATCCCACGCCGCAGGCTCATGAATGGTGTACTCCGGCTGTCCATCCATCAACGTGACCGTCACCCGGCCGGTCTCGTGCACCGGATCCACCTGCAGAAACTCCGTGTCCGCGCCCAGCGGATCGAGCATCTCCACGGCCTTCCTGCCCAGTTCATCGCGGCCGATCCTGCTCAGGATCGCCACATGGCTTCCCAGCCGGCCCGCCATCACACTGAAATTAGCTGGAGCTCCGCCCAACCGCGGTCCCCCCGGCAGCAGGTCCCAAAGCACCTCTCCGATACCCAGAACTAATTGCGGTTCCATCCAAACCTGCTCCCCGTGCCAGCCCGCATCGATCCGCCGTAGCCAGTCAATGCTCGAACTGCCAGCAGACAGCTTTCTACCTGCAGCCCCGGTTCGTCAACTAGGGAGAAGATCAGGTCGTGGTCCGCGGTTACCCCAAAGAGCAAATGAACATTACTTCCGCGAAGACCTTGCGGGTCGCTAACCCTGCCAGAGTGCGAACCATCTGCCCTCCGCGCAGTTCTCGGCCTCGCCATTCTGGCCTGGGGAACCACCCAACTCACGGAACCGTTTTACCTGGACGGCAGGCTGCTCGCGCTGCGTTCGGATGGAGTGTGATTCAACTGTGTCCACGCAAAAGCCGGGAAAGGTTTACATCCTCCCCCGGCACTTGCGCCCACTCTACTATTTAATACGACCAGACATTCATTAAGCCGTCATCTATAGGATGACATCTATCTATACCCAGCTATGCACTGCCAAATTTATGTCCATCTATCGTCATTGCCCGTCGCAGCAGCTCTATACATATGTATAAGCAGAGAGAAAAACTTTCATTGAGACACAGACCGCTTCCGAGTCGACTTACGGCTTGATCAATCGGCCTGCCAAGTTGCTCGAGCGCTCCCTCAGTGAATGGGATCTGCCCGTCAGCCTCGCAAACTGATCTACTCGATCTGCTTCTCAGGGTTATCTGTTTCTGAGGTTAAGGTATCCCATAGTAACCGTCAAGGACACTAAAGTCACTAATACCTTGATGTGCGAGCGCTATCACCTTGGATCGCGCCCACGCCGGCCCAGTTGACGCTTGCTTTTCCCTTCCTGCCTTCCGAAAAAAAACCTTCCTCTCCTAAATCCGATTGCCCGTTGCTCCCGTTCCAGACCCAGAGGGGAAGGACTTACGCCCCTTTCCCAAAGGCCAGCCGTCGCGCCGGCCAGGTTTCACCTTTCTCAAGGAAAAAACTGGAACAAGGATCAAAGCAAAGAAAAGAGGTCGTATGAAGGATCAGGGACTCTCCCGCTCGATCGACGCGATCGCGCAAGCACGGCTGGGACGGCGCAACTTCCTCACCAAGGCCGGAATCATGGGACTGGGCGCGGCGGCAACCACTCTTACCCTCTCCAGCGCCAAGCCCGCATTGGCCGAATCCGTACCGGAAAAACAAGAAGAATCCGAACAGGCCAAGGACACGGTCAAGGAGATTTTCACCGCCGCCCTCATCGCCGAGGATCTTGCCACGACGTTCTACTACAACGGCCTGGTCGGGCCGGTGATTCAGGACATCAACCTTGCCGGACCCGGCGGCTCAGCCAACAATGTCCAGCCCAACGGAAACGCTGGAAACGTCAATTATCTTCAGGCCGCGCTCAGCGAAGAGATCGAACACGCCAACCTCTTCCGTTCTCTCCTCGGCATCGCGAAACCGAGTGCCGATCCTGTGCAGACTTTCTATTTCCCGGCCGGCGCCTTTGATACGCTGTCCGCATTTACGGGCCTGCTCAACGCGCTTGAGAATGCCTTCATAGGCGCCTATCTCAATGCCATCCAGGAATTCTCCACCAAAGCCGCCTACGCCTGGCAGGGTCACCGCGGAGATGAAACGCAAGTACGGCGCCGAAGAACTGGACTACTTCGCCAAGGTAGCCGCCTCCATCATGGGCATTGAAGCCGAACATCGCGTCCTGGGCCGCGTCATCAGCAATTCCAACCCGGCCAACAATCTCAACTATGAGCAGACCGATGGCCTCAACGCGGTCTACAACGGCCCCCACTCGGCGGTCGCGGCTCTTACCCCGTTCCTGACCTCATCCACGGGCCCCGGCTACTCGTTTGCCTCCGCGCTTGAGCACCAGGCCTCGGTGTCGATCGCAGTCGGCGGTAACCCTCCGGCGTTCTGATCGAACTTCGGTGCCACCCGTGACGATCCCGGCCCGCTATCCCCAAACCCAGCCGGGTTCAGTCGCGAAACCGAAGAAGACGGCGCTGTACTGGGGTTACAGCGCCGGCCCTTAACTCATCCGGACACTTCCCGCTCACCGGTTGCCATGCTTCGCAGGCAGTATTTAAACCGCATCCACGAAACTTACTTCTCCGCCTCCGCCCACTCCATTTGTCCCCGCTCCAGCAGTGCCCCTCGATCTTCCGGCAGAATCCACCGCTGTGCTACAAGTGCGTTCAACGCTTCCTCATACCGCGCCAGGTAGTCCCTCTCGTTTGCGTATCTCTCCGCCACCGACTTCCGCGGATCCCCCGTCCTCTTCCGGTCTTCCTCCGTCTTCGCAAACGGAATCCACGACAACTCAAAGCTCACCCGCTGATCGGGCGCCCCTATCGCCGGATCGCGTAAATTCCAGCTCGCATACGTCCCCAGCGGGGCAGCAAACTCCGGCAGCCGCACGCCATCCCGCTCGTTCCCATCCGCATCTACCTGCGGCACCAGCACCGGAAACGCCTTCCCAACCTTCGGCGGCTGAAGACTCAAAATCCCCTTCCTCCAATCCGGCCCGAAGTCCAGCCGGTCGGCATCGTTTGCCTCATGCGGTCGGTTCACCCCCGGTATGGCCGGAAACGCATACGCGCTCAACGGCACCAGATTCCCTGCGTCTATGCGCGGATACCTGCTCGCCGGCGGCGCCGTATCGCTCCGTACCCACGCATCCATATTCGCGATCATCGCCCGCCAGAAATAGCGCACCGGCAGCGGCGACTGAGCCTGCTGCCCCATCAGGTCGCCGCGCCCCTTCTCCGGCGGAAACGGCCCAGAGAAATGCTGCAATCCGGTGAAGTGATAGATCCGCACCCGCTCTGAAATCGCCGCGTCCCGCTTCCCGTCCGCCGTGACGTGAATCAGTGCCGCCGCCCGTCCCCAATACTCATACGAAGTATTCGACAGGAAAATCTTCGGCACCACATCTTCGGCCTTCGCCCGGTCCAGCAGGCCGCCCTCATCCCCCGTCACGGGATCCCGCTCTACCTCATCGGTAAACGGAAAGATGTCCGTGGGAAAAAACACCGACGACGTCGGCTGTGCATCCCGCGACGGCTGCGCAAACCGGTAATTGAAACTTCCGCGCCCCGCGCCAGCCACGTGCGCCAGCACCCCATCGAGCGCGATCTTCCCCTCTTCATCGGCATTGAATCCCTGGTACAAGAAGTCGCGCAGAAACCGCCCGTTCTGCGAAATCCCCTCCCCATACACCCGCGCCGCCGGAGCCACGGCCGCGGCATCGTGCTTGACATACGACGCGAAATCCCGCACCGCGGCCAGCCCTCCGCCCGCCACCACGGGGTTTTGGACCACGTACACATACTCGTAAATCTTCCCCGCCTGGAATCCCCCGTTCAGATGAATGAAACGATCGCTCGGCGTCAGCTTCCCATCCACCGTGTGCGCAAACTGCCACTCGCTCCGCGGAATCACCGTTCGCTCCGCATCGCGCCCATCGCGCACCGTCAGCACATTGCGCGCGTTCTCCCGGTCGGCCACCGGGTACTCGCTGCCGCCGATCTGCCCCAGGATCAAATGCCCCAGTGGAATCTCGTCATGCTGCTGCGACAGCATCAGATCGCCACGCAGCAACCCGGTTATGGTCTTGCCATCTTCCCTGGCCACAGGCGCATGAAACTGCAGCGCCCCTTCGCCGGCCGCGTCCCACTGCCAACCCAGGCTCGCAATGGTGAACCCGTTGCGCAGCAGCCACCCATCGCCTGCATCGTGCGCCAGATCCCAATCGCCTCCGTCCACCAGCGCGATAATCCGGCTGCGGCCGCGGTTCGGCACCTCCAGCACCATAGCCCCGTTGCCCTTGGACGCATCCTTCGGCCGCACCACAACGAAGTCCGCTGAAAACTCGACCGCGCCATCCTTCAGGTTGACGGCATTGCGCAGGTCGACGATCCCCGCGTTATGCGGATTCCCTACGGCCAGCGAAAAGTACACTCGGCCGGTAATGCGCTCATATGCCCCTGACGATCCAAAGCTTTTCCCGCCCAGCACATCCGCCCGCGAGTTGACCTCGACGCGCACCACCCGCGCCCGCAGCGGCAACGCCCCCAGCATCACCGCCAACCCGAAAATCAGCACCAACCGAAATCGCATGCCCGGAAGCATAGCAGGTCCCTGACCCGCGTACGGCCGAACCCGGCGCGCATTTCCGGCCCCGCGCAACTCGCGCCAGTGCGTGGCACGGCAGCTCTCGTCATTCCAAAACCGATTCATAGCGCGATTCGAGCGTGAGATCATGGGCCGAATGAGCGAATCACCACGTGCCCGCTCTCTTTTTGAGAACTTCGGGCGGGGAAGGTGCTAAATAATTGGCCATGGCGAACCAGAAGCAAATGCTGACACCCCGTGAGGCCTCCCGCATTCTGGGCATAAGCTATCCCACCATCAAGCACTGGATATTGTCAGGGAAGCTGAAAACCTCCAAGACGCCTGGAGGACACCATCGGGTGGCGTTCGGGAATCTCGAGCCGTTCCTTGACCGGGATGCCCTGAAGTCCGACGCGGAGTCTCGCCAGAGATATCGTCGCGTCAGCGGAAGAAATCAGCTCGCCGGAAAGGTCGTCAGCGTCAGAATCGAGGGGTTTATGGCCGAGGTGATCCTGGCAATTGGAGATGCGCGGGTCACCGCGATCATCACGGCCGACGCCGTCCGGGAGCTGCGCCTCAAAACGGGCGACACCGCGGCAGCTCTTATCAAATCCACCGACGTCATGATTGAACGCCTGGACGACGAATTGCGCTAGCGCCTTGCCGAGTTGTTGACGATACGATTTGAAATATATAAATTCGATAATACCGGCGGGGCTGCGAACACTTCCCTAACCCACGATTTCTATTTCGGTTGAACACAATCCGTCGTCGCCGCGCCAAATCCCGCATTCTTCTGGAGACCCATGCCCAGGCCGCGCCTGCTTCGATATGCGTTTGTACTGATTCTTGGAGTTACTTGGGCTAGCCTGACGGCGTTCCCGGCGTGGGCCCAAACGGGAGCAAGCCTTTCCGGGGTGGTGACGGACCAAACCGGCGCAGCCCTTCGCGATGTCGCGGTGAGAATCAAGAACGTCGACACAGGTGCAACGCGCACCGTCGCAACCGACGGCGCGGGGCACTATCAGGTGTCCGGCCTGCCTGCGGGCCGTTTCGAGATTCGAGCGACAAAACAAGGGTTCGCCGATGAAGCGCATACGGGAATCAGTTTGGCGGAGGGCCAGGACGCCACGGTCGACATCAAGATGCAGCGGAGCGCCCCCGACGCCTGCACGAGCGGCCACGAGTTCGCCACCACCGATTGCGCGCTGACCTGGCACGGCATCACGCTGTACGGTGCGTATGACATCGGCGTCGGCTGGGTCAGCCACGGCTTACCGGAAAACGGCTATAACTATGAAGGCGAATCTCTGGTGAACCGAAACGGCTATCAGCATCGATTCCTCATCGCACCGAACAACCTGCAGCAGACGGGTTTCGGCATCCGGGGCAAGGAAGAGTTTGGGCATGGCTGGTCGGTTGTGTTCAACGCTTCCACTGGCATCAATCCGCAGTCCGGCCTGCTTGCCAACGCATCAGCCACCAACACCATCAACAACGGCCTTCCCAGGAGCAGCTATTCGATAGCCATCGACGGCGCGCGCGCGGGCCAACCCTTCAATGACGAATACTATGCCGGTATATCGTCCAAGTATTTCGGCACGCTGACCTTCGGTCGTCAGCGCTCTCTCGGCACCGATGCGATGCTCCTTTACGATCCGGCCGGCGGCAGCTATGCCTTTTCGTACATCGGGTATAACGGCACGATGGCCGGCGGCGGCGACACCGAGGACAGCCGTTGGGACGACGCCGTGAAGTATCGCCTCACCTATGGCCCGGTCCATTTCGGCGCGATGTATAAATTCGCCGATGGTTCTGGCGGCTGCTACTCGGCCTCCGCAACCTGGACTGCCGCCACCTGTACGCCGGAATCGGCGCATAACAACGCCTATGGATTCGACCTCGGCGGAGGCCTCGCGCAAGTTCTCCGCCGACCTCGTCTTCCAACATTACAACCAGGCGATCAGCGTATTGAACCCCTTGCTGGGGCCTCAGAGTCCTGTCGGCGTCCATATCAGTCGACCACCAACAGCATCAATACAAACCCCATCACCGGGGCCAATCTGATCGCCACGACCAACACCGTATATGGCATCGTGACCGACAACAACGCAATTATGGTCGCTGCCAAGTATTCGTCGGAGCCGTTCAAGTTCTTTGCCGGCTACGAATACATCTGGCAGAATAACCCGGCGAACCCGTTGGGCGTTGGCGCCTCGGACCAGGGCGGTTATATCATGAGCGGGGTCGAAGACAACAATCTTGACTCTGAAAAGCTGGTGCAGATCTGGTGGACGGGCGCGAAGTACACCTACCGCAGCAAAACCGACTTCACTTTTGCCTGGTATCAACAGCGGCAGAACGACTTCCGTGTTCCGCCGACCTGCTCGGTCGCAGCCGGTTTCCGCAGTTCCTGCGCGGGCACCCTCAACGAGGGGTCGCTCTATGCGGATCATCACTTCACCAAGCGTTTCGACGCTTTTGCCGGAATTGCGTATTCCTACGTGAGCGGCGGTCTGGCCATCGCCATTCCTCATGGCCCCGGCGTCCCCTATAACTCCAACAACAACCTTGCTCCGACGGTGGGTGGTCGTTTCACCTTCTGATTGGTGTTCCGCCATCCAATCCACATTGGATTGAACCATTTCCCAAGAGGGCCGACCGTTATCCTCAATCGCGGTCACACCGGCATCGCTACCGCTTGCCCTGCGGGTCATACTGGAAGCACTGATCCAGCGCCACGCCCAGCACAATTGCCACTTTAAACGCGGTCTCAAGCGAGGGCGAGTACTTGTCCTGTTCGATGGCGATGACCGTCTGCCGGGTCACCCCGACGCGATCGGCGAGTTCCTGCTGCGTCATCTCGCGCCGGGCACGCAGCTCTTTCACCTGGTTGCGTATCGCGGGCATTAGAGCGCTCTCCGGTACGCCACGATCTGCGAAGCGGTCTTGATGATATCGGCGATGATCAGCATGCCAAAGAACACGCTCAGGAAATGCAGTCCCACCATCCGGTTGTCCAGTTCAAGATGGCCGACCGTGGTGTGAAACCACAACATCGCCAGCCCCGCCACCATCAGCGAAGCCACGGTCAGATACCCTGCCCGATAACCGCGCAGCTCAATCAAACGATCCCGCTCGTCGGTCACACGGTTGCGGGTCACGGCGGCAATCAGCAATTGCAAGAGCACCTGCAGTACGATAATCCCGATAATCATCTCTGCGACTTTGTTGACGGAGTTCTGCTGGTGCAGAAAGAAGTAGGGCCCGTAAACGACGAGCTCCGCAACAAGCGAAGCGTAAAGCGTCTTCTCCCGGTAAGAAAGGCTGGCCATCGCGGTTCACATCCTTGTCAAAAATGTTTAACATGGATGACCATAGCTCCATACGGCATACGTGTCAAATATTTTTTACAATGCTATGCCATGCATGATGGGAAGGCAGTTCCGCATATCGCTTCCACCTCCGGCGAGACCGACGCAAAACGGGGCGCCGAAGCGCCCCGTTCGATTGGAAACTGAAGCCAACCGTATGGAGTTAACCCCGCACGGCGGCTGCCCCTCAGTCTCCCGCGACCGGCTCCTCCAAAGGCTGACCGGTTGCCGCCAGAGCCGCCTGAACGTTGCCGCCGAATTCCGGATCGACCAAGTTCATGTGGCCCAACTGGCGCTTGAGGATGAGCGGCGGTGCGCCGCTCATCTCATCTGCAAAGTAAGAACCGTCTTCTCATGCGAAGAGACGTGGAATGACGAGCACATCACGCGTCGGATCGTCGTTTCCTTCCGGAGATTATAACCATACGTTTCCCCGGTAATTTGATCCGGCGCATCCTGCGCGGCTTTGCCATCACTTGAGGTCAAACCGGTCAAGGTTCATCACCTTGCTCCAGGCGGCCACAAAATCTCGCACAAATATCTCGTGCGAGTCACTGCTGGCATATACCTCGGCGAGCGCCCGGAGTTGGGCGTTGGATCCAAACACCAGATCCACCACCGTACCCGTCCACTTGAGTTCACCGGTCCTCCGATCGCGCCCCTCCAACACGGCTTCCGATGTTGCGGACCTCTGCCACTTCGTGTTCATGTCGAGCAGATTCACGAAGAAATCGTTGGTCAGCATCCCCGGCCGCCTGGTGAACACTCCGAGCGCAGATTCGCCGAAGTTTGCGCCCAGTGCCCGCAGACCACCGATCAGCACGGTCATCTCGGGCGCGGACAGCGTCAGCAGGTTCGCCTTGTCGACCAGCAGTTCGGCCGCCAACCCCTCATGACCCTTCCGGATGTAGTTGCGGAACCCGTCAGCGACCGGCTCCAGAGGCGCGAAGGAGCTAACATCGGTCTGCTCCTGCGATGCGTCTGTGCGTCCCGGAGAGAATGGAACCTTGATGTCGTGGCCGGCCTTCTTCGCCGCTTCCTTGACCGCGACGCAACCACCCAGAACGATCAGGTCGGCCAGCGAAACCTTCTTCCCACCGGATTGCGAATCATTGAAATCCTTCTGAATCGCCTCCAGGGTGGCAAGGACCTTCGCCAGTTCAGCCGGCTGGTTGACTTCCCAATCCTTTTGCGGCGCCAGGCGAATGCGGGCCCCATTGGCCCCGCCGCGCTTGTCGCCGCCGCGGAACGTGGCCGCCGACGCCCAGGCGGTCTTGACCAGTTGCGCGATGGATAGCCCGGAGGCCAGGATCTTTTCCCTTAGAACCGCAATATCCTCTTCGCCGATCAATGCATGATCCACAGCGGGAACGGGATCCTGCCAGAGCAGAACCTCTTTGCGGAACGAGCGGCCCGAGATAGCGCGGGAGAGGACCCATGTCGCGGTGGGTCAGCTTGAACCACGCCCGCGCAAAGGCATCGGCAAACTCCTGCGGCTGCTCAAGGAAGCGCCGCGTGATCTTCTCGTAGCTCGGGTCCACCCGCAGGGCAAGGTCGGTAGTGAACATGATGGGCGCATGCCGCTTCGACGGGTCGTGCGCGTCCGGCACGGAGTTCGCGCCCGCTCCGTCCTTAGGCGTCCACTGATACGCGCCCGCCGGACTCTTGGTGAGTTCCCATTCATAGGCATAGAGGTTTTCCAGGTAATTGTTGTCCCACTTCACTGGATTGGTGGTCCAGGCGCCTTCGAGCCCGCTGCTGATCGCGTGCACGCCGTTGCCATTGCCGTAAGTGCTCTTCCAGCCGAAGCCTTGCTCTTCAATATCGGCGCCTTCCGGTTCGCGGCCCACATACTTCACCGGATCGGCGGCGCCGTGGGCTTTGCCGAACGTGTGGCCGCCCGCGATGAGGGCCACCGTCTCCTCATCGTTCATCGCCATGCGCGAGAACGTCTCCCGGATGTCCCGTGCCGCCGCCACCGGATCAGGCTTGCCGTTGGGTCCTTCCGGGTTCACATAGATCAACCCCATCTGCACCGCACCGAGCGGATTCTCAAGCTCGCGGTCACCCTTGTAACGTTCGTCGCCCAGCCACTTGGTTTCCGGTCCCCAGTAGATCTCCTCCGGCTCCCAGATGTCCTCACGTCCTCCGCCGAATCCGAAGGTCTTGAGCCCCATGGAGTCGAGCGCCACGTTGCCGGTGAGGATGATCAGGTCGGCCCAGGAGATCTTCCGGCCGTACTTCTGCTTGATGGGCCAGATCAGGCGGCGCGCCTTGTCGAGGCTGACGTTGTCGGGCCAGCTGTTGAGGGGAGCGAATCGCTGCGCTCCCGACCCCGCGCCGCCGCGGCCGTCGGCAATCCGGTAGGTGCCGGCGCTGTGCCACGCCATGCGGATGAAGAACGGACCATAGTGCCCGTAATCCGCAGGCCACCACTCCTGCGAGCTCGTCATGAGGGCATGCAGGTCCTTGATCACCGCATTCAAATCGAGACTCTTGAACTCTTCCGCATAATTGAACTCTTCGCCCATCGGGTTGGCCTGAGGCGAGTGCGCGTGAAGCACCTTGAGGTTCAGCTGATTGGGCCACCAGTCCGCGTTAGTGCGGGCTCCGCCCGCGGTGTCGGGCTTGCGAGCGCCGTTGTGCATGGGGCACTTGGATTCTTCGCCTAGCATGGCGTTTTGATCGTCGACTATGGGCGGTCCGGGATGACTTGGCGTGCTTTCAGGCATTGGTGCAGCTCCTTATGGCTAATTCTGCTGGTTTTGTGATTCGTTGCAGGTCTAGTTGGACGTTTCTATCGCTATGGGCAGGCGTCGTCGTTTGCAGCGGCGCAGGACGCGTATGAGTGCCACAAAGAAAAATAGACCCTCGGGCTATCATTTAGCCAATCAATTGTTCCTACGGTGACGATTGTCCTGGTCTATGATAAAGAAGCAGTTGAAGCAGCACCGTCTAAGCTAATGAATCTTCAAGATCTTCGCTATCTCGTAGCCGTCGCGGAACACCGCCATTTCGGTCGTGCGGCGGAAGCCTGTCACGTGAGCCAACCCACCCTGAGCAGCCAGATCCGCAAGCTCGAAGAAGAACTGGGTGTCACCCTGCTGGAGCGCACCAACAAGCGCGTCGACCTCACGCCGGTGGGAAGCCAAATTCTGAGCCACGCGCGCGAGGCGCTGGCGCAGGCCTCGCAGATGGAGGCGGTGGCACGCGCGGCCCGCGACCCCCTTGTCGGCCCGCTCAAGCTGGGCGTGATTCCCACTCTGGCGCCCTATCTCATGCCCGTCATCCTCAAGCCACTGCGGCAGGCCTACCCAGGACTGACGGTCGAACTGTGGGAAGATCAGACCCGGGCCCTGATCGAGGGTCTGCGCAATCACCGCCTCGACGCTGCCCTGCTCGCCACTCCCGCCGATTCGCCGGAGATCACCGAAATCGCCCTGTTTGACGAACCGCTGCTGGCGGCCCTTCCCGCCGACCACCGGCTGGCCAAATCCAAAACCGTGACCGAGGAGTCGCTCACCAGCGAATTGCTGGTTCTGACCGACGGCCATTGCCTGTCCAATCAAGCTCTGGCCGCGTGCGGCGCCAAGGCTGGCCCCGGCCGCAATGCTCTGCAGAGCTCGATGCAGGCCGCCACCCTCGAGACCCTCGTAAATCTCGTAGCCGCCGGCTACGGCGCAACGTTGATCCCGGCACTCGCCGCCGAGTCTCTTGGGCACCTGGACATCGTGCTGGTCGGGCTGAAGGGCCATTCCTCACGGACGATCCGGCTGGCCAGCCGCCCCGGCTTTCCCCGGCCGCACGCTTTGCGGGCCCTCGAACGCGTGATCCGCGTTGAAGTGGAGGCGATTCTGCCCCGGAGAGTATCTGGAAAGTAACGTCTGCCCTGTGCAAAAATAGGGCCGAAATTCCCGCCAAAACCCGAGACAATAGGGATCAAACCGGGTATTTTGCCGGAAGTCGAGTTCCGGACTGCCTTATCCACAAAAACGGCGCATTCGATCGTTGACCCTGCTTCCCGCGCTCTCTAGAGTCTGTAGTTATACGGCAAATCCCGTGCTTGCCCTTGGCCGTCGGCAAAGCACGGGAGTTTAAAGCCCAACGATCCCTCACTCCGGGAGTAGACATGCTGAAACTTAAAAAAATTCATATCCTCGGCTTCAAGAGCTTCTGTGACCGCACCGAGTTGACTGTCGGGGGCACGGGCATAGCGGTGGTGGTTGGACCGAATGGATGCGGCAAGTCCAACATTCTGGATGGAGTGAGCTGGGTATTGGGCGAGCAGAGCGCCAAGACGCTGCGCGGCACCCACATGCAGGACGTGATCTTCGCCGGCACCCGCGACCGGAAAGCCCTGGGCATGGCCGAAGTGACCCTCACCATGGTGGACCCGGAGGCCTACGAGGGACCAATCCCCGTGGAGCCCGACGTGGTGGTCGATCAGGATGGACCAGCTGACTGGGACGAGGACGAAGTCCGCCGCCAGCGCGCCGCCGAAGCCGAAGAGATTATCGCCGCAGAGCAGCCGGGGCAGGTGCTTGAAGATGAATCGGAGGCGCCGGCCGCCAGCGCAGGCCGAGTTGGCCGCCCCGCAACAGGTGGTCTTGAAAATTCGCCGGCGCAAGTTCCATCGCACCCCGCAAAGAGGCGAAATTGTCATCACCCGGCGCCTCTTCCGCACCGGCGAGAGCGAGTATCTGCTCAACGGAAAGCTGTGCCGCCTGCGCGATATCCAGGACATCTTCATGGGCACCGGCCTGGGTCCCGAGAGCTACGCCATCATCGGCCAGGAGCGCATCGGCCAGCTGCTCAGTTCCAAACCGCACGACCGCCGGGCCATTATCGAGGAGGCTGCGGGCATCACGCGCTTCAAGACCAAAAAGCGGCTTGCCGAGCTCCGCCTCGAATCGGCCAAGCAGAACCTGGCCCGCATCGACGACATCTTTGAAGAAGTTACCCGGCAGATGAACAGCCTCAAGCGCCAGGCCGCCAAGGCGGAGCGCTATGCAGCGGTCCGGGATGAACTGCGTGAGCGGCTGCGGGTCGTCCTGGCCAGCCGGATGGCTCTTATGGATGCCGGCCAGGCGCGGCTGGACCAGGAAATCGCCGCACTTTCCGAGCAGATTGCCGGGGCGTCAGCCGAAATCGGGACCGCCGAAGCCAACCAGCACGCCCTGACCGAGCGCGGCTACGAGCTGGAGCACGAAGGCCAGGAAGTGCAAAACCGCGCCAACTCCGCCGCCCTGGAACTGGAACGGGCCGCCGCGCGCGAGCGTGCCAACACCGAACGCGTTGCGGAACTGGAAGCCCGGCTCGCCTCGGCAGCCGCCGAGTTCGAGCAGACCCAGGCGCAGTTGGCCGGCATCGCCGAAGAGCGGACCCAGCAGCGCAGTTTTCTCGAAACCGCCGCAGGCGAGGCCCGCGCTTTTCGCCAGAAAGTGGAGGCACGCCAGCAGGAGGCTCGCACCGCGGCCGAAGAGGTGTTCGCCGCCGAACGGCAATTGGAGTCCAGCCGGCGTCACACCATGCATCTCCTCAATCTGGCTGCGAATGCGCGCAACAGCGTGGCGCAGGGCGAGGAAAGCCTTGCCGCACTGGAGCGCGAAGCTGACCGCTTGCTGGCGGAAATGGGCCAATCGCGCAACGAGCTCGAAAACCTGGGCGTGCAGAGCGGCCAGGCCCGGCTCAACTTCGATAACGCGACCGAGACTTTGAGGCGCCTCGAAGGCGAGATTGCCGCCCTGCGCGAGGCCTTGCAGGCGCGCCGCAGCGAAGAGAATTCCGTGCGCAGCCGGGCCAACCAACTGCGCAGCGAACACGCTTCGCTCGCAGGCCGCCGCAACTCGCTGGAAGCGCTGATTCGCAATCACAGCTACTCGACCAACACCGTCCGGCAGCTCCTCAAGCCCGGCGCACTCGGCAACGGGATGGCGCCCGTGGGCACGCTGGCTGACTTTCTTGAAGTGAGCGGCGAACACGAAGGCGTAGTTGACGAATTTCTCCGCGAAGAACTCAACTACCTCGTCGTAAACAGCTGGACTGCTGCCGAGCAGGGGGTCAACCTGCTCAAGTCCGGCGTCGACGGGCGCGCCACCTTCCTGATTCACCCCGAAGGCCCGGCGGGCGGCAGTTTTTCGGATGAGGGAGACGGCGAGATCCGTGCATCCGGCATCACCCCCCTCAAGGACACGATCAAGGTCTTGAATGGCTTTGGCCGCTCGCTTGAATCGATCCTTCCCAAGCTCAAGCACGGCTATATCGTTGAGGATTCCCTGCGTGCCCAGCAACTCTCCGAGCAGCACACGCGGGCATTCTTCCTCACCCCCGGCGGAGAATGCTTCCACAACACCACCGTGACCGGCGGCAAGCCGGCCAGCGAGGGCCCACTGGCTCTGAAGCGCGATCTCCGCGACACGGATAAGAAGCTGGCAGGAGTCGAAGCGGACCTGTCTGAGGCAGAGACCCTGGCGGCAACGCTGGCGCGGACCATCGAAGAGCTAGCGGCTGAACTTGAGGCCCGCAACGAAGAACGGCGTCAGGCCGAGCGCGACACCGCCAACCAGGGCGCGGTGGTGCGGCAGATGGAAGCCGAGGTCCAGCGTATCGACCGGCGCCTGCAGGAATGGACCATACAGGCCGCTCGCAACAAAGACGCACGCGAGTCGAAGAAGGCCGGTATTGACCAGAAGCGTGAAGAATCGGCTCGCCTTGAGGTGGAGCACAAGCAGGCTGAATCCGCCCTGGATACGTTACAGGCCGATCTGGCCACCATCCGCCAGAGGCGCGAATCGCTACAGCAGGAAGCGGCACAGGTCACCGCTGAACTGGCTGGCCTTGAAGAACGCCGCCGCGGAGCGGAAGCCGCCTTCCAGCGCATCGACCGGCTCCACGCGGATCTCGAGCGGCGGGTGCTGGCTATCGAGCAGCAGCGGACGGCAGCGGAGGCGGAACGCGAACAGCGGATCCGCGAAAGCGCTTCTCTGGTGGAGCAGCAGAAGGAATTGACCGCAAGGCGAGCTCAGGCCATCGCCCAGGCACAGGCGCTCGGCGAAGAAGCACAGGCGCTGCGCCATCAGCTGGCGGCGCTCGAAACACACCTGAAAACCGCTCGCGCAGCCCTCGACCAGTTGCGCGACAACCGCTCCGTCCGTTCCAGCGAAGTCGCCAAGCTGCGCTCCGATCTTGAACACCTGGAAGCCAGTTGCCTCGCCGAAGTGAATCTTGAAGCTTCGGTGCTTCGGGCCGATGCATCGATCACGCATCTGGCCGGCGACGAGCTGACCGCCGACGAGGAGACCTGCCGCACCCTGCGCCAGCGCATGGAGCAGATGGGCCCGGTCAACATGATGGCGCTCGAGGAGTACAAGGAAACGGCCGACCGCCATACATTCCTCGAAGCGCAGCGCAAAGACCTGATGGAGTCGATCGAAAATACGCAGGAGACCATCAAGGAGATCGACCAGATCTCGCGCACCAAGTTTGACGAAGCCTTCGCACGCATCAACGAGAACTTCGCGCATGTCTTTACGCGCCTTTTCCACGGCGGCCAGGCATTTCTGCGCCTGACAGACGCCGAAAACCAGGCCGAGAGCGGGCTGGAAATCGTGGCCTCGCCGCCGGGCAAGAAGCTCCAGAACGTTCTGCTGCTCTCCGGCGGCGAAAAGGCACTGACTGCGCTGGCACTGCTGGTCGGTATCTTCCAGTTCCAGCCCAGCCCCTTCTGCGTGCTCGACGAGGTCGATGCGGCGCTCGACGAAACCAACGTCGGACGCCTCGCTGACCTGCTCCATTCTTTAAGCAGGGAGACGCAGTTCCTCCTCGTCACGCACTCCAAGCGCATGATGCACTCCGCCGACCTGATCTACGGCGTCACCATGCAGGAACCGGGCGTTTCGAAGGTTGTCAGCGTGAAGCTGGGCAACCATGAGCAGCAGCGCGCGACGGCGTAATTGAAGCTCGGATTCATGAAGGCTTAAGGTTTCAGGCTGTATGCTCGATGTTGCGGAAACCGACAGGATCGAATGCATTCCCTCCACCGGCGGGAATCGCAGCCTTTGGGGACGTCCGCACGGGGGATGCCACCATGCGGCGCACGATCTTTTCATCCGTAGTCATCGTCATTGTGTTTTTTTTCGCGGTCCCAGGGCACACGCAAGACAGCGGCCCCTACAAGATCCTGAAGATTCAACTGGTCGGCGGTGATGGAGGATTTGACTACGTCACGGCCGATCCGGACGGCCGCAACCTGTATGTCGCCCGCTCCGGCCCCGCGGGTCACATCGGCGTCTTCAATCTCGATACGCTGGCGCAGGTGGGCGATATTCCCGGCACCAGCGCGCACGGCGGGGCTGTGGACACCGCGACCGGACACGGGTTCGCGACGTCGAAACCCGTGACCATGTTCGATGCCAAGACCTTTGCCATCCTCAAGAAGATCGACGTCCAGGGAAACCCCGACGGGTATCTCAATGACGCCTATAACCACCACTTCTACATCCTGAGCCACGCCGAACCAAACATCACCGTTCTCGACGACAAAGATGGCGCCATCCTTGGAACGATCGATATCGGCGGCGCACCGGAACAGGCGGTCACAGACGGGCACGGCAAGCTCTACGTCGACATAGAAGACAAAGCCGCAATCGCCGTGATCGATGCCAACACCATGAAGATGGTGGGTAAGTACGATGTGTCCAGCAAGGGAGGCGGATGCGCCGGCCTGGCGCTCGACCCGCAAAACAGCATTCTCTTCGCTGCCTGCCGCGACAACAAGAACATGATCATCCTCTCCGCCACTGACGGGCACATCATTACCGATCTACCCATCGGCAACGGATCGGACGGGGCTACCTTCAACCCCGCAACCATGGAGGCTTTCAGCTCCCAGGGCGATGGCACGCTGACCGTGGTGAAAGAGAACTCTCCTACCAGCTTCACGGTAGAGCAGACGGTGCCGACCCCGGCGCGCGCCAAAACTCTGACGCTCGACACCAGGACCAACCAGATCTACTCCATTACCGCCGAGTACGGGCCGGTGCCCGCCGCACCAACCCAACCGCCGGCCGCAGCACCGCCGGCAGGGGCTCCGGCCTGGATGCGCGGGCCGCGCCCGCCGATGATCCCTGGCTCGTTCCAGATTCTCGTAATCGGCAAATGATCCCGACCTTCCGGGCGAAGCCGGCCGAGCGCGAGCTCAATCCTCGCGCAGCAGCACCAGCGGATCGATCGAAAGCGCCCGCTGCGCAGGGATCCACGTAGCCAGAAGGCCGAGCAACAGCATGGCCAGCACCACGCCCGCCAACACGAATGGATCGCGCGGTGTCGCCTGGTACACGATGGAGGCCAACACGCGGCTGGCGAGAATGCCAAGCACTAACCCGGCCGCCGAACCGAAGGCCAGCAACCTGACTGCTCGCCCCAGGGCAGCCTGCAGTACTTCCCTGCGTTGCGCGCCGAGCGCCATGCGAATTCCCAGCTCGCGCATGCGCTTGCTCACCGAGTACGCGGCCATGCCGAAGATGCCGGTAATCGAAAGCATGGCGCCCATCATGCCCATCACACCGAGACACAAGGTCGCTATCCGCGACGGAAACAACACGACTTCCATCAGGCCGCCCCACGTCTGCGTGTCCACGGGAAGACCCGCATCCAATTCGTGAATCTTGGCCCTCATTGCCGCTGCCAACTGCTGCGGGTCGCGATGGGACCGCGCGATGACATAGGCAGAAAGCATCGGCTCCGATAGGTAGGGGAGAAACATCGCCCCCTCCTGATTCTCGGTAAGGCTGACGTACTTCCCGTTCTCGACCACTCCCACCACTTGAACATACGTTCCATCCTGCAGCTTGTAGTTCCTGCCGATAGCATTGCTCACCGAACCGAACATTCTTTGGGCAAACTCCCGATTGACCACGGCAACTTCGGGGGCTTTCTTGTCGTCCTGCCAGGACAAACTCCGTCCGGCCAGCAATTTCGTGTCCGCGGCAGTGAAATATCCGGGCGAAATATCGTAACGGTAGGGCCTCATCGCGGCATTCGATGGTCTAAGGTCGCTGCTCTCATTGTTGAAGACGTTTGCCCTGCTGCCGGCCGTATAGACAAGCGGGGGATGATCGTTGACCAATCCCACCGACTCGACACCGTGAATCGCCGCTATGGCTTCGATCATGCGCCGTTGCATATCAGGCGCCTTGTCCAGGCTGTATCCGCCCGTTGCCAGGTTAACCACCGCCGTCATCGTGTTGTGCGGATCAAAGCCGAAGTTGCTGTGCAGCGAGCGAATCAGTCCTCGTACCGCCACCATCGACGATGTGACGAGAACCGCGCAGATGGCAATCTGAATCACCAGCAGGACATCCCGGACGGTGATTCGCCGTCCCAGCCTCGCGCTCGACCCGGCCTTGACGATTTCATACGGATTGGCCCTCAGGACCTGCCGCACCGGCACAATGCCGAACAGAAATCCGCTGAGAAGGGCCAGGCCCAACGCCACGATGTAGAGTTTCGCATCGGGGCTTACAGGTATGTGGAGCGCCACTCCCGGCACCGGCTGCCATACGCTCAGGCGGCGCAACAGGACAATGCTGCCGGCGAGCCCCACGGTTCCCCCGGCCAGCGAAATCAGCACGGCTTCCGTCAGTAACTGGCGCAGGATGCGCCTGCGGGTCGAACCAAGCGCGAGCCGCAACGCAATTTCGCGTGAGGAATCGGCGGCGCGGGCGGCGAACAGGCTGCCCAGGTTGGCGCATGCGGCCAGCAGAATCAATCCTGACAGCAGCATCAACGCAACCACGAATGCGCGCACCGCTGGTCCAAACGAAGTAAGCCCCTCGCGCGAAAGCGTGGTGCTGTGGTGGCGGAATTCGTTTGGGTAGGCTTTTTCGATCGATACCCCTACTGCGTCGATATCGGCTACTGCCTGGGCCGGACTCACTCCCGGCTTGAGATGTCCCATGACTTCAAAAAGCGCGTGTTCTGTGTTGCGCGTGGCCAGCTTCTCGCCGCCAATCTGTTCCTGATTGACAATGGGCATGAAGAAGTCGGGAGAGAGGAATACCAACGTTCCCTGAAATCCAGGCGGAGCGACCCCAATGATCGTGAATGGGTGCTGGTTGAGCCGGACGACGCGGCCGACCACCCCGCGATCGTTTTGAAAGCGGCTGTGCCAGTAGCCATAGGTAAGCACAACATAAGGAGCAGTGTTGGGGCCTCGCTCGTCGGAGGCGTGGAAGAGCCGGCCAAGATAGGGATGAATCCGCAGCACGTCGAAATAATTTCCCGTCGTCGAAAACCCATTGGCGGCTGCGGGATCCCTGCCCGTATCGAAACCCACCCCCAGGACCATGTTGAATGCTGCCAGATCCTCGAAGCTGCGATTACGGTCGCGCAGGTCCAGGTAGTTGGGATAGGACTGCCATGCCGGATTGTCTCCGTAATGGGTTCCGTAGAGACTCTCGGACTGAGGCACGTTGAGCGGGCGCAGGACGAGGCTGTCCAGCAAACCGAACACTATGGCGTTCGCGCCAATTGCCAAAGCGAGCGTGAGCACAGCGGCGATCGCGAAGGCGGGCGATTTGCGCAGCCGGCGCAGGCTGAAACGAATATCCTGTCCCAGCGTGGCAATCAGGTTGCCGCCCAGCGATTCGTGGCATTCTTCCTTGTACTTTTCCCGCGCGCCAAACTCGATTCGGGCGCGGCGTTCGGCATCCGGCCGGCTCATGCCGGAGCGTTCGAGATCATCGGCGCGCAACTCGATGTGGCTGAGAAGCTCTTCTTCCATGTCGGAACTCAGCGCGAACGCTGAAAAAGGGATGTGCCGAGGGAACGAAGCCGTGCGAATGGGAACAAATCGGGGAGGTTCATGCTTCCTCCGGTTGCGGTGAGAGCGCAGAAGCCATGGCCGAGGCCAGCCGGTTCCAGCTCTCTGTCTCTTCGCGCAGGCGCTTGCGGCCCGCGGCAGTCAGTGAATAAAACTTGGCGCGGCGATTATTCTCCGACGTTCCCCAGGCGGCCTTTAGCAGTCCCTGGCGAACGAGTCGGAAGAGTCCCGGATAGAGGGCGCCCTGCTCAATCAACAGGGCGTTGCCCGAGATCTGGCCGATGCGAAGAAGAACCCCGTACCCATGCAGCGGTCCGAGTGAAACCGCCCGCAGGATTAGCAGATCGAGGGTGCCGGGAAGGATTTGCGCCTGGTCAGCCATGCGTACCCCTAAGCTGATAAGGAGAGTAGCCCTGTTCCCCTAAGCTGTCAAGGAGAGAAAATATGCGCCATCGACCGGGGAGCGCGGGCTCTCGCATCGGCGACGGAAGCAATGGCGGGGCGGATACCCGGCACGCCAGGCATCGACTCCGTATAGCCGCAATTTTGCAACGAAAGTGCCGAGTACCACACCATAAGAAGGCGCAAAAAAACGCCCCCGAAGGATCTCGTCGCTTCGGAGGCGCTTGTATTTAACAAGAGAGCATCGGGGACCAGTAGCCGTCACTGGAGGTCGGTAGTGAGCGGCTACTGGCGATCCCTATAAAACGAGACTAGCTGCGGCTTCCCCTTTCCACGGCTGCCTCGTGTCGCCCGGCTCTAAGAGAGGCTTTACTTACTGCCTCCCGAACCATGTTGACAAATGAAGTTTCGCCTATGTTTGCGACTGGTTCCGTGACGGCCGTCACAGGGTTTTAATTACTTTTCCACCGTTGTGCTGCGAAGCTTTCTCCACGGCTAATGCCATTGATCGCAGTTTGACAAAGATCGGCCGTGGCTCGAAAATCTGAGATTCAATCCTATGCACCGGAAGGCCCTGCCGTGACCGCACTTCTCACTACAAATTTAGGTTCGATTCCCTTGCTGGGGCGCGGCAAAGTGCGCGATTTGTACGAGATCGGCGATGCCTTGCTGCTGGTCGCCACGGATCGCATCTCGGCCTTCGACCATGTTCTCGGTACCGGAATTCCGGGCAAGGGCAAGATCCTCACGCAGATTTCTCTTTTCTGGTTTGATCTGCTGGCAGACATTGTTCCCAATCACATCATCACTGCCGATGTGAAGCAGTTCCCTGCTTCGCTGCAACCCTATGCCGATCAACTGGACGGCCGTTCCATGCTGGTGAAGCGCGCAAACATGTTTCCGGTGGAGTGTGTAGCGCGCGGCTACCTTGCGGGTTCGGGATGGAAGGAATACCGGACCAGCGGAACAGTCTGCGGAATTTCCCTGCCCGCCGGACTTGAAGATGGATCGCGGCTTCCGCAAGCCGATTTTCACGCCGGCCACCAAGAGCCAGGACGGCGCGCATGATGAAAATATTTCTTTTGCGGCGATGGAAGGGGTCGTGGGCGCCGAGGACGCGGCGAACCTGCGCCGCCTGACCCTCGCGATCTATGCCAGGGCGGCCGCGCACGCCCAATCGTGCGGGCTGATCCTCGCCGACACGAAGTTTGAGTTCGGCAGGGTTGGCGGCGGCGTTATCCTTGCCGATGAGGTATTGACACCCGACTCCTCGCGCTTCTGGGACGCAGCCCTATGGAACCCCGGCGGAGCCCAGCCGTCGTTTGACAAGCAGTTTGTTCGCGACTATCTCGAAGCAATTCACTGGAACAAGCAGGCCCCGGCTCCGGCGCTGCCCGACGACGTTGCCGAGCGGACACAGGCCAAGTATCTGGAGGCCTTCCACAGATTGACCGGACGGCATCTAACCCTCTGAACTCACCTTGGAGCAAGACATGACGCTTGTGGATTGGGCCGTAGTCATCATCATGCTCGCGGCAGTGCTGGCGGGGTTGGCACAGGGATTCTTCCGCTCCGTGTGCTCGCTGGGCGGACTGGTCATCGGGCTGGCCGTTGCCGCGTGGAACTATGGCCGTCTGGCGGCAATATTTTTACCCTTGTTTCGTATTCCTGCGGTAGCGAACACAATTGCCTTTCTGCTGATCGCACTGGTGGTCATGGGCCTGATCAGCCTGATCGGCAACCTGCTGGCAAAGGCGTTCAAGATGGTCGGCCTGGGCTGGCTCGATGGAATCGCCGGCGCGGTCTTTGGCTTTTTTCAAGGGGTCGTCCTGGTGGTAGTTTTCATCCTGGTGGTCGTGGCCTTTTTCCCCCAGGAGCAGTGGCTGGCTAATTCGACGCTTCCGCAGATGTTTTTCGGGGCGCTGCACGTCAGCACCCATATGACCCCGTCGGAGCTTTCGGCAAAGGTCCACACGGGATTGCATTCCATTGAGGAGCAATCGCCGCGCTGGATGCATCCTGGCCACAGTTAGTGACGCGTTTTTGCCACCCGCGGTAGTAGATAATGTGACAAATTAGTAAAAACAAGAGGTGCACGTGAGACGGGAATTGGATAGCCTGGTGACGCAGATGCATTCCACCGGAATCCGCTATGAAGATGCGGTGCGGGAGTTCAAGAGGCAGTATCTCCGCGAGGTCCTGATAGCCCACCGGGGTAACCAGTGCAAGGCCGCAGAGGAGCTGGGAATGCACCGCAACACGCTGAGCCGCGCGATGGCGGAACTGGGCTTGAGCCTCGCCGAGGTGCGGGCCGGCCTCAAGCGTCCGCCGCGCCCCGAGCGTCCTGTGTATAGCACGGTACGCCAGGGCCTCCGCCAGGGCTGACGCCGCCCGGAGAACATGCAGCCAAAGACCCAGGAAATCTCAGTTCAGCCGCAGGTCGCCATTCAGCCCGGATTTGTCTGGGACGAACAGGACGCGTATCTGTTCGACATCGACGGCACGCTTCTGCGCACGCGGGATCGCATCCATGTCGAATCGTTTGCAGCCAGCGTGCAGCGGGTGACGGGCTTCGAGGTAACGCTGGCCGGCGTAGTGCTGCATGGCCATACAGACACCGGCATTCTGCGCGAGGCGTTTCATCAGGCGGGCATTCCCGCCGACGTGCTCGAAGTGCATACAGCAGCCATCCTCGAGGCAATGGGCAAGGCCGTGGCGGAGCGGCGGCATGCCATGGATATCGTGCGCATGCCGGGGGCCGAGGACGCGCTGCGCCATCTCGCCGGCCGCGGCGCGCTGCTCGGTGTGGCAACCGGCAACCTGGAGATGATCGGCTGGATCAAGGTGGAGGAGGCCGGGCTGCGGGAGTGGTTTCGCTTTGGCGGTTTCAGCGACAGGTTTCCCATCCGGACGGAACTGATAGGCCACGCCGCCCAGAAAGCTCGCGATATGGCCGGAGCGGCAGCCCGGGTGTGCGTGGTAGGCGACACCCCCCGCGATATTGAGGCGGCCCGTGCCAATTCCCTGCCTGTCATCGCTGTGGCTACAGGCCGATACACCTTCGATGAATTGATGGTTCTGAACCCGGAGGTTTGTACCACATCCCTTGCCGATCTGCTGGCACAAACCGGGCTACCGGCATGACGACGACTCGATTTGCTCCCGCAAAGCAGGCAGCCGTCCTGTTGCTGGCGCTGGCGATTCCGGCATCCCAGGGGCAGCAAAGCGCGGGGTTGGACTCCGCAACGGCGGTGCAAACCCCTCAGTCCGCACCCTCCAGCCCGGCGAACGCCCCCCAGACCAAGTCCGTGCGTCAGCCGACGGGCAGCGAAAGAGGCAGGGCCGCCAAACTTTATCTCGCAGCCGCCAAACTTTACGAAAGAGGACAATTCCAGGAGGCGGCCAAAGACTACCAGCAGGCCGCAACGCTCGATCCCACCAATGAGGATTACCGTATGGCGGTCGAGGTCGCCCGCGGACACGCCGCCACCGCCCTGATACAGGCCGCGGCCGCAGACCGCACCCGCGGCGACACGGACGGGGCCCGCACCGCCCTGGAACGGGCGCTCGAAATTGACCCCGGCAATCCTCAGGTGGGTGAGCATCTTCGCGAGATCCGCGGTTATGGCGTAGACGAGCCGGCGGTTGCAGCCAATCCACAGGCCTCCCAGACCTTCGGCGGAATGGAACATGTCCAACCATCCCCGGGGGTGCACAGCTTTCACATGCGCACCAACCAGCGCACCGCGATCCAGCAGGTATTCAAGGCCTACGGCATCGAAGCCACAGTCGATGACAGCATCCGTACAACCCTGGTCCGCGTCGACATGGATGACGCCAGCTTTGCCGAAGCGACGCGGGCGCTGGGACTGGTGACCGACTCCTTCTATGTGTCGATTGATGAGCACCGCGCCCTGGTGGCGAAAGACACCCGCGAGAATCGCGAAAAATTCACCCGCAACGGTGTGGAGACGGTTTACCTGGCCGGCCTGACCACCACCGAGATGACCGACGTGGGCAACATGGCGCGCAACATCTTTGAGATGCAGAGCGCGGTCAATCCGAGCGCCGGAACGATGACTCTGCGCGCGCCCGAAAGCAAGCTGGTTGCCTTCAATTCGACTCTGAACAGCCTTATGGACGGACGCAGCCAGGTCCTGCTCGATGTGCGCCTCATTCAACTGGCGCACACCAGTGAAATCAATACGGGCGTGCAGCCGCCGCAGCAGGTAACGGCCTTCAACGTCTACGCCGAGGAGCAGTCGATCCTCAATGCCAATCAGAGTCTTGTGCAGCAGATCATCTCGTCGGGGCTGGCTTCTCCCGGAGATACGCTGGCGATTCTCGGGATCCTGCTGGCCTCGGGCCAGGTTTCGAGTTCTTTGTTCTCAAATGGAGTGGCGCTGTTTGGCGGCGGGCTCACGCTCTCCGGGCTATCGCCCGGACCGGCAACCGTCAACCTGAACCTGAATTCCTCCGACTCGCGCGAGTTGGACGACTACCAGTTGCGCCTTGGAGATGGCGAAGAGGGCACGCTGCGCAGCGGCACGCGCTATCCCATCATGACTTCGTCGTTCTCCAGCCTGGGAGCCAGCAGCTTGAATATTCCCGGGCTGACCAGCGCCGGCAACTCCAGCAGCCTCTCGTCGATCCTGTCGTCGCTTGGGGGAGCGTCCACGACCATTCCCCAGGTGCAGTATCAAGACCTTGGACTGACGCTGAAGGCGACGCCGCGCGTAATGCGGTCGGGCGACGTCGCCCTGACCATCGATATGAAGATCACGGCGCTGGCGGGGGCGGCGATCAACGGTGTCCCAGTGCTCGCCAATCGCGCCTGGTCCGGCGTAGTGACCATGGGGCAGGGTCAGGCGGTGGTGGTGGCCAGCGAAGTGGACAAGCAGGAGAGCCGCGCCATCGATGGAACGCCCGGCCTGAGCGAAATTCCCGGTCTCAACAACATCACCGGCAAAGACACACAAAAGAGCGACTCGACGCTGTTGATCGTGATCACACCGCACGTCATCCGCAGTCCCCGCATCGCCGATCACTCTCCCATGATGCGTATCGAGCGCAACCTGCCGGCGCGGTAAGAATGCTCCGTTGACCCAAAAGATATCTGGGCGCCCGTCGCCCTCAATCCGCTGCGACAGGCTGCCAAAGCTCGACACGATTCCCTTCCGGATCGGTGATCCAGCCAAACTTTCCGAAGTCATAGCTTTCACGCTTTGGATCGACCGTAACCCCCTCCTCGATCAAGCGATCCAGCAAACCATCCAGATCGTCCACCTGGAGATTGATCATGGCTTTCTGCGCCGGAGGGAAATAATCGTTGTCCGGTTTGAAAAGGGCAAATACGACCTGAGGGTGTTGCGTCGGGGGAGGAAACGAGAAAGCTCCGTCGGCCTTCACCAGGCCGAGATGCTGCTCGTACCATTGATACAGAGCCTTTGGGTCGTCCGCTCGCAAAAATATACCGCCGAAGCCAGTAATTGAAGCCATGCAGCCTCCTGTAGAACAGTTTGACAGCTTAGAGCCATCTCGCGTTTATGTTGTCATGCCTACGGCAGCGGCGGCGGATTCCAGACGGGTTTTGCGGCGAAGGACGGCAGCGGAGATGAGAGTAATGATAAGGCCTACGGGCAGGGGCTCCATGAAGGTGTAGGCCATGTTGACGAGGGGGTTCTGGTAGAGCTGCTGAGAGCGCTCGATGGCGGCGACCTGCGCGGCGGTGGCGGCAGGGTCAAGTCCGGAAGACTGGACCTTGTGAATCTGCGCGGCGAAGTAGCTGTCCATGAAGTGAGGCATGAACTTGAAATAGAGGACTTCCCACGTGATGACGTAGCAGACGGTGGTGATGAGGGTGATCAGAATGCCGCAGGCAAAGGCGCGCCCGAAAGAGATCTGGCCGGCCAGGTTGTTATCGCGGTAGCTGCGGACACCGAAGTAGACAAGCAGGAACGAGGCCACCATGATCGTATAGCCGACAACCATGCTGTGGCCGTAGCCTATTTTGTCGGCCAGCAGCAGCGAGCTGTCCATCAGGACGGAGATCATGACGCCGGAGATCAGGCCGAAGGTGAGGACGGTTTTCTTCATGAGAGGCTCCTGTTTCGAGTAGGGTGCGAGTGTCGCTTGAGTCACAATGCGGTGGTTCGGCGCCGGATGTCGTCATGCTTTCGGATGATTTTGCTGCAATGGAGCAGAAATCGCCCTTTCGAGTGACGCGACCGCTTCGAGACAGTGACCTTGCAGCGACTATAGCCGATTCGTTAAGGCAATCAAGCCTCATGCGACTCAGAAAGTCTATGGGTGAGCACGGCTGCCCCGACGCTGGCTATCAGTCCCGATAAAAAGGCGAACCCAAGACCGCCCCCGCCCACAAGGATCACCAATGCGAATGCCGACAGCATTGCTAATCCGGAAAGGAACACTGCTCGAATTCCAATTGGCGAAAACACCGTTCTTTTCACAGAGGGTGTTTTCGGGGGATGCGTTCACGGCAAAAGCCCAAGTTCCTTGCCGCGCAGGACGGCCTGGGTGCGGCGTGCGGCCCCGAGCTTGTCGAAGGCGCGGGAACAGTGCGTCTTGACGGTGTTTTCGGAAACGAAAAGCTGCGCGGCGATCTCGCGATTGCTCAGGCCGCGTGCGATCAGGGTGAGGATTTCGAGCTCGCGCGCGGTGATGCCGAGGGTCTGCTGATGGGCCGTATTGGGAGCGAAGGGGACGGGGGCTTCCGCGGAGACGAGCACTTCCTTCACCACCACCGTTTCCCGAATGGTTTCGCGACGGCGCGTGATCCTGAGGCCGAGCCAGATGCCGAAGGCCGCGAAGAGGATGGCGACGAGCGCGCTGTAGAGCTCGACGGAGTGCTCGATGATGACGAAGCGATATTCGGTGTATTGAAGGGTGGCGATGAGAAGGCCGCCGACGAGACCGAAGATGAGGACGTGGCGCCTCATGAGGGGGTTGTGAAGCAGTATAACGGAGGCGGAGAAGAAGTGCGTTGACCGGGGAAGAAAACGGAAGGGCCGAGGCGGGACGCCCTGGCCCTTTCCCTGTGCGGACTACGGGTGACAACGGGATGGCTGGATTTAGCAGAGCAACGTGTCTTATTGCGCGATGCCGTCGAGCTTAGCCTGGTACTGCACAATCTGCTTCAACGTGTCGTACGGCACACCACCAACCGGGATCTGGCGGCCGTTGACGAGCAACATGGGGGTCTGGTTCACGTTCAGGTCCTGGGCCAGCTTGACTGACTTTTCTACGGCCTGGTCGGTCTCGGGGCTTTTGGCGCATTCGGCGATCTTGGCGGGGTCAAGGCCGGCCTTGGTGGTCGCGCTGTTCAGCGTGAGCGTCGCGCCGTCGGGCGTACCCAACCCATCCTGCGCGTCAAACACCGCGTTTGCGAATTGGAAAAAGGCGGTACTGCCTCCCTGCTTGGCTACGCAGACGCCGTAGCTGGCCGCCAGCTTGGCTTCAGGATGGAGCTTTTCGAGTGGATAGTTCTGGAAGACAATGCGGGCTTTGGGAAAATCTGTGGCCAGCTTATCCATGTTGGCCTGGGCTTCCTTGCAGTGCGGGCATTGGAAATCGGCAAACTCCACCAATTCCAGATCCTTTGCGGCCGAACCGCGATAGGGACCGTCGGCCTTCTCCTGGACCTCGGCGCGGGTGTCGGCAAAGGGATGCTCGCCGAAGGCAAGGATCTCGTCCCCGGCAATGATGTGCTTGCCATCCGGCAAGACGAAGAACTGCAAGGCCGCGGACTTCTGCTTGCCGGTCTTGTCGCCGATGAACACGACTACTTTGGAAATTCCGTCTACCGGGGTCTTCAGAATGTCCTGGACCTGCCACACGCGGTTCTCATCGTACCCCCAGGTCTGCTGCAAAAAGGAATTGACGGCTTCGGGAGTAGGAGAGCTGGCGGTAAAATTGGCAGGGTCGGGCTTGGGGAACACCGGCGCGGCAGCAGGCGCGGGGGCTGAGGGCGCCTGGGCGGGCGCGGGCGGAACCTGTTCCTGGGCATTGGCGCTGACAAAGGGGATTGCAAGCAGGGCCAGCGCGACGAGGCTGGCGATGGGGCGGAAGTGACGGCTCAAACTTTTTCTCCTTGTGCGGTTTCTACCATTATCCCTCCCCTGGTCATGCCGCGACAATCGGCTTGTTTCGGTGCTTAGACCATGGGCTGACTTGAGCGGCGCTGCGGATGGACTGGAAATCGCCGCAAACGCCAGGAAGGACCCCGCTCTTACCTTATACCTGAACCTTTACAGCGATGGGAAACCTGCGGCCCATGCCGAAAGACTTCGCAGTCACTTTCAAGACCGGCGCGGCCTGCTGACGCTTGTATTCCGAGCGTTCCACCAGGCGCACCACCTGTTGGACGAGTTCGAGTGCAAATCCGTATGCCGCGGCGATCTGTTCGGGCGTCTCATAGCGCTCCACGTAGGCCTCGACAATCGGATCCAGCACCTCGTAGGGCGGAAGGGAGTCAGTGTCTTTCTGGCCCGGGCGCAACTCGGCGGAAGGCGGCTTTTCGAGGATGGCAGCGGGGATCACCTCGCGCTCGCGATTGAGCCAGCGGCAGATGGCGTAGACGCGGGTTTTGACGAGGTCGCCGATCACCGCAAGGGCACCCACCATGTCGCCGTAGAGGGTGCAATAACCCACGGCCATCTCGGACTTGTTGCCGGTGGTCAGCACCAGCGCTCCAAGTTTGTTCGACAGAGCCATGAGTAAGCGTTCCGCGAATGCGCGGCTGAATGTTCTCTTCGGTGATGTCCTCCGCCATTCCTTCGAAGAGCGGTTCAAGGGCGTGGGTGAACTCCCTGAAGATGGAAGCTGATGCCGATGATTTCAAAGCGAATGCCCAGATTCGCGGCCAGGCGGCGGCTGTCGTCGATCGAGCCCTGCGACGAATAGGGGCTGGGCATGCCGATGGCGATCACGTTTTCAGGACCCAGCGCCTCGGCGGCGATGGCGGCCACCAGGGCCGAATCGATGCCTCCGCTCAGGCCGACGATGGCCTTGCGGAATCCGCACTTGCGCACGTAATCCCGGGTTCCGAGAACCAGCGCATGATAGGCGGCTTCGGTGTCGTCCTGGAGGGGATCGGGAACCGGCGTCCCGTGGAACGGATCGAGGATCACCAGGTCCTCTGCAAAGGACGCAGCCTGCGCGATCAGTTCACCCTGACCGTTCAGCGCCAGGGAGGAGCCATCGAAGATCAGGCTGTCGTTGCCGCCCACCTGGTTTGAGAGCAGCACAGGGATGCCGTCGCGGCGCGCAATGGCGGCCAGCATCCTGCGCCGCGTCTCGCGCTTGGAGTGCCAGAAGGGGGAAGAGGACAGGTTGATGTGCAGGGCCGGATTCTGACGCATCAGGTCTTCCACGGGATCGATGGAATAAAGCCGTCGCGGCCAGAAATTCTTGTCATTCCACGCGTCCTCGCAAATGCTGATGGCAAGCCGCACACCATCGAGTTCAACCACCTGCTGCGATCGTCCAGGCGAGAAATAGCGCTGTTCGTCGAACACGTCGTAGAACGGCAATAAACGCTTGTGCTGTTCGAGAAGAATCTTGCCTCCGTCGATCAGAACGGCAGCATTCACGGCGGGCTTGCCGGAGCCGGGGCAGGCGGGCAAGGCCACGCCTGCCAGTACGGCGGTGGGCAGATCGGCCGTGGCGGCGGAGAGTTCGTCTACGGCAGACTGGCAGCGGGCGAGGAAGCTGGGCTTCTCGAGAAAATCGGCGGGGGGATAACCGCAAATGGCATAGTTCCGAGAAGACTGCCAGGCGTGCGCCTTGCTTCGAGGAGCGCGTGGTGACGTCAATGATCTTCTGCAGGTTTCCTGTAAAGTCCCCGACCGTGGGGTTGATCTGGGCGAGCGCGATCTTCACTCTTCCAGTTTACCGCCTGCGATGCCTGCTTCCGGTCGATGAAAGGCGGTCGCCAATGCGCTGATAGGCCAGTCGAGCCGCGCCGATCAGGAACCTGTGCCGGCAAACACCACGGCGATGGTGCGCAGGATGATCTTGACGTCCAGCCAGATGCTCCAGTTCTCGATGTAGGTCACATCGAGAGAGATGTAGCTGTCAAAGGAGGGATCCTGGCGGCCCTGCACCTGCCACAGGCCGGTGATACCGGGAGTGACATCGAGACGGCGCAGATGGCTGAGCTTGTATTCGCGCACCTCGCTGGCGATGGGCGGCCGCGGTCCGACGACGCTCATCTCCCCGCGCAGAACGTTGAAGAACTGGGGCAGTTCGTCGAGCGAGTATTTGCGCAGGAAGCGGCCAAGCTTGGTGATGCGGGGATCGTTGCTGATCTTGAAAAGCACGCCGTCGCGCTCGTTCATGTGCATGATGTCGGCGCGGCGCTTCTCGGCATCGCGAACCATGGTGCGGAACTTGGTGCAGCGGAAGACGTGCCCCTTTTTGCCGATGCGCTCGGAGGAATAGAAGACCGGGCCGCGTGAATCCAGCTTGACGGCGATGGCGATGGCCAGCATCAGCGGCGAGAGAACGATGAGCAGCGACGCTCGAAAACAACGATGTCCAGGACGCGCTTGAGCAGCAGCGCGATCTCCGGGACGTGCCCGCGATGCAAAGGGATGGTCGGAAACTGCCCGATGTATTCGATGGGGCTGTTCCAGGCCAGGCCGTCGTACATATCCGGGACGACGCGCAGATCGATGCCATGGACCCGCGCCTTTTCCAGAACGTCCTGCATGATGCCCGCGTTCCGCTGGGGCTGTGAAGAAGATCTCGTCGACAAACTGCTTGCGGGCATGCTGGAAGAGCGTGTCCAGGGTGCCGACAACATCCCCGGAGGTCGCGGAGAAACGCGAACTGGGGCCGTGGAAATCGATAAACCCCTTGAACGTGTATCCGAGATGACGAATGCTCTCGACATGATGCCGCAGCGCGTGTGCTTCCGGTCCGGTACCGACGATCAGCACGTTGCGCGTGCCCATGCCGCGCTCAAAGCGCCGGTACAGCAGCATTCGGTAGACCAGGCGGCGAAGGCTGAGCGCAAGCAGGACCAGTCCGAGGGTCGAGGCAACGATGCCGCGGGGAATGTCCGCCGCGTGCACCAGATAGAGTGTCCCGGTCAGCAGCAGGCCGGCTGTGAAGCAAGCCTGAACGGTGAGGCGCTGTTCATGGAGGAAGCCGCCCAGCCGCGTCGGTGAATAGAGGTGGAGCCGCCGGCTGGTGATGATCAGGGAGACGATAAACCCACAAAGGATGGCCAGCAGAATTCCCATAGACCGGCCGCGGATGAGCGTCCCATGCCAGAGGCTTCGCACACCCGAGACGGGGGTCATGTGCATTTCGAAGAGCGTTGCGAGTACGGCCGCCCCCAGCACGGTGGCCGCGTCCAGAATCATCCACAACTTGGAGGTGCCACGCGAGTTGCGCGCCGAACCTGCACTCGTTCCGCCTGCCCATTCCGGCGAAGAAACAGACGCGGATACTCGTTGCCAGAACTCTGACGTCGCCATATGCTTTTTCGCAAACCTCAAAATTTCAAAACGTCAAAAGAGATGGATTGAGTAGTCCACAAACAAATCGCACGTGGAAAAAGCGTCGGGATATGGGGTCGGGCCCAGTGCTTTTATTAGCACTATTCTGGTGGCCACGGGTCGCTGAAGGGCTTGACCCGATTTCGGTTAGTTTAGTTTGAACGTGCCTGCTGGGGTACTCAGAGCACAGATCCGATCGTTGCGAACTTCATGATGACTGAAACATTGGGACCGACCAACTTCAGCCATTGCCAAAAAACCAGACTCGATATTGCCTGCACTTGCCGGGAACCCTGGGATGAGAGGCTGTCAGCCCTGAAGTGAAGCATTGCAAATTATGTGGTTAAACCATTCCAAAATCAGCCTTTGAGGAGTATACCAAAAAAGCTCCTGGTGTAACCGGAGGCCATAGCTTTCAGGTTGTGGAGAATTCGCGACGGGATCCGTTCAAATCCCATTTGCTTACGAGTCTAATCCTAACCCGGCTTAGTTACCACAAGATTAACGATTCAATCTGTCGGCAAAATGTAGGCGTCCAGATTCAGGAATTGCTGAATGTCCGGATCGGGAGAAGCCAGAAACGACTTGAGTGGCCCAAAGAACTGCGCTCTCCCCTGGTGGAGAAACAGAACGAGATCGGCCAGCCGCTCGGCAAAGCGCATATCGTGCGTGACCACGATGCTGGTGAACCCGAGCTGGCGCTTAAGGCGCTGAATGATGCCGCCGAGGCGGCGCGCGATGATGGGGTCCACCATCGTGGTCGGCTCGTCATACAGCACCACATCGGGCTGGGCGGCCAGCGCGCGGGCGATGGCAACGGCCCGGCGACGGCCGGTTGACAGGCTTGCCGGCAGAGCATCTTCAACATCCTCGGCTCCCACCAGCGTCAGCAGCCTGTTCACAATCTGCAGCACTTGCTCCTCATCCAGGCCGCCCCGCTCGCGCAAGGGGAAGGCGACATTCTCCCGAACACTTAACGAGTCGAAAAGTGCGCCATTTTGAAACACCATGGTGACGTGCTTTCGAACCTGCTGCATGCCCAGCTCGGGCAGCTCCGTGATCTCCTGCCCGTTCACCCGAATAGAACCCGAGTCGGGCTTGAGGAAGCCCATCAGCATGCGCAGCGAAACCGACTTTCCGACGCCACTACGGCCGAGGATGCAGAGTGTCTGCCCGCGGTCCACGGAAAAACTCACGTCTTCGAGAACCGCCCTGCCACCGAAAGAGATCGAGACCCCGCGAAAGACAATCACCGGCTCCTGCGCCGCGTCTTCGCCCGCCGCTGCCGCTTCGGACGGCGGCACGGGCTGCGATGGCTCATCAAGCTCCGGGGAGTCGGAAGGCCCCAAGCCATCGAGAGCTTCCTCCTCCGGTTCGGGTTGGGCCTCGATGGGCAATGGCTTGTCAGGCTGGTCAGGCATCGGCGTGTGTCTAGATTACGCGAGGCAGGGTGGGGGCCCGTTCGGGTCGGGCGCGGACCAGCGTTGGGCACGGTCGAGATCAGCCGGGGAATTGACATTGTGGAACCAGCGGAACGCCAGTTGGCCGCCGGCGGAGTCGACAAGCCCGGCCTGGATCATCACCTCAACCGGCAAGATCGCCATTGACCCTTCCACGCCCTTCGCTTGGAGAGATGAGACCGTCGCCTGGAAAGCTGAGAAGCACCCACGGCGTCCCGCTCGCAGCTCC
Source organism: uncultured Acidobacteriaceae bacterium (assembly GCA_963737665.1). Lineage (GTDB taxonomy): Bacteria > Acidobacteriota > Terriglobia > Terriglobales > Acidobacteriaceae > Telmatobacter. The sequence continues at coordinate 197,622 of CAVTTW010000002.1, read as the reverse complement.
GCCTCGAATATCGGCAGGCATTCCCGGCGAATCACGGCGGGAAAGGTCTGAGGGAAGCCGTTGACCGAGTAGACCGTCACGAGGAGCCCGGTAATGCGGGCGTGATTCAACAGGTAATCGACAGCCGACGCCGGCAGCAGAGGCATATCGACTGACAGGAAAACCGCGTACGGTGCCGGGGTAGAATGAAGGCCCGCACAGATCCCACTTAGTGGACCGGCGCCTCCATCGACGTCCGGAATCACCGGCGCGTACCGGCCGAGGTCGGATCGTGCTCCGGCGATCCGGGGGATGAGCCCGGCTGCACGCAGAGTATCGAGACCCCAGGCGATCAGCGGCTTTCCCGCAAGACGGACCGTAGCCTTGTCCGTCCCCATGCGGCTGGAGTTTCCGCCCGCGAGCACAAAGCCGGCCGCATCGAGATCTTCCCCGCAGCAGAGCTTTGTCAACGCCCGGTCTCCTCCAGGAAACCGATGATGGATCGGATGCCCAGCTCAAAATTCTTGAGGTGAAACTTCTCGTTGGGCGCGTGCAGGTTGTCGTCGGGGAGTCCAAAGCCCATCATGACGCTCGGCAATCCCAGGTGGCGGGCGAAGTCTCCAACGATGGGAATCGAGCCGCCGGAGCGAATGAATACGGTCTCCTTGCCCCATACCTCGTGGAGCGCCCGGGTGGCGGCCTGGATGTAGGGGTTGTTCACCGGGATGAGACACGGGTCGCCGGAGTGAATCAGGCGCACCGTGACATCGACGCCGGCCGGCGCAACCTGCTCGACATAATTCTTGTACAACGCAAAAGCCGTGGCCGGCGTCATGCCGGGAACCAGGCGCATGGAGACCTTCGCCACAGCTTTCGCCGGGATTACGGTCTTGGCGCCGGCGCCGGTAAAGCCTCCCGGAATGCCGTGCACGTCGAGCGTGGGACGCGCCCAGGTGCGCTCCAGGACGCTGAAACCCTTTTCGCCGACCAGCGCGCGGGAGCCGACCTCGTGAATGCGATACTCCTCCTCGTCGAAGGGGAGGCTGCGCCAGGCGGCAAGCTCCTCGGGGCTGGGCGGAATGATGTCGTCGTAGAAGCCGGGGATCAGGATGTGTCCGCTCTCATCCTTGAGATGAGCCAGGATATGCGCCAGGGCCACGAAGGGATTGGGTGCGGCGCCCCCATACATGCCGGAATGGAGATCGGTCCGGGCGCCGCGCACCTCCAACTCGGTGTAGATCATGCCGCGCAGGCCCACGCACAGGGTCGGCAGGCCCGGAGCGAACATCTCGGTATCGGAGACCAGCGCCACATCCGCTTGAAGATCCGCCGGTTTCGAAGCGACGTAGGCGGCGATTCCCTCCCCCCCACCTCCTCTTCGCCTTCCAGCAGAACCCGCACGTTCACCGGGAGGGCGCTCCCGGCAGCCAGTAGCGACTCGAGCGCCTTGATGTGCATGTACATTTGGCCCTTGTCGTCCACTGCGCCGCGGGCGTAGAGATTGCCGTTGCGCTCGGTGGGATCAAAGGGCGGCGTCTGCCACTCGTCCAGTGGATCGGGAGGCTGGACATCATAGTGCCCGTAGGAGAGCACCGTCGGCTTCCCGGGAGCATGGAGCCAGTCTGCATAGACCAGCGGGTGGCCTCCGGTTTCGATGATGCGCACATTTTCCATCCCGATGCGCGCCAGCTCCGCCGCGAGCACCTCGGCCGCGAAGTGACAGTCTCCGGCATGCTCAGGCAGCGTGGAGATCGACGGGATACGCAGCAGTGCTTTCAATTCCTCAAGAAAGCGAGCGTGATTCTGTTCGGCGTACGCGATGGCTGATGAAGACATCCAAAGGCTCCCCTCTAACGAATTGGACACTCAGCAGTATAGGCGGTTGAGTGTGGGCCGGATGCGATCGGCTGACAGACCGAAGGCTAATAACGCGCGATCGCTGGGTCGACTTCGGCAGACCAGGCATCGATGCCGCCAGCAAGCGATTGTGCCTGTTCGAAGCCCTGGTTGCGCAGCCAGACTGCAACATTGAGCGACCGCATGCCGTGATGACACAGAATGACCAGGCGTTCGTCCGGATCCAGTTCCTGATGAGCCCGCGCAGGCACGTCGCCCATGGGCATCAGCACACTGCCCGGCAGCCGCGCCGTTTCGAACTCCCATGGTTCCCGCACGTCGATGAATCGAGCCTTTCCTTCGCGAAGAAGGTCGGCGGCTTCCTTTGCGGAAATTTCGAATTCCAGCATGGATAGAGTTTACGGCTCTGCCTTGGTTCCATGTCTGCATTGTGAAACTCGGGACGGGACGATGGCCCTGTTACAAGCCGAGCCCCGCAGTTTCAGATATGGTTCTGCTTGGCGGACGGCTTGTTGTCATTGACCGTGAGCCTGGCGGGAACTGCACCAGCTGATATCCGGCTTTTGCCGGCCAGTACGGCCTATATCATCGAGGAACAGTCATGCGCTTCGAGATCATCACCATCTTCCCGGGATTTTTTGAGGGTTTCTTCGAGCACGGCATTGTGCGCCGGGCCCAGGCGGAGGGGCGACTGACGATCCATGTGCACGATTTGCGTGACTTTACCTCCGACCGGCACCGCACCGTCGACGACCGGCCCTTCGGCGGCGGCGAAGGTATGGTTTTAAAGCCGGAGCCGCTCAGCCGGGCCCTGGAGTCGCTGGGGATTCAAGCCAAAACTGAGCCACGCCCCGCGCGGAATACCCCGGGGTCCGCGGACGCTGAGGAAGAGGCGGCGCGAACCTGCGTGATTCTGCTCTCCGCGCAAGGCCGGCCATTCAGCCAGCAGGTTGCCCGAGATCTGGTCAGGTTTGACCGCGTGGTGCTGATCTGCGGACGCTACGAGGGTGTCGATGAGCGCGTTAACGAACTCTATTGCGACATGGAGTTGTCGATCGGCGACTACGTGCTGAGCGGCGGCGAGCTGGCCGCTGCGGTGGTTGTAGATGCGACCATGCGCCTCATCCCGGGTGTGCTCGGCAACGAGGCTTCGGGCGAGTTTGAGAGCTTCGGCGTTGCCGACGCAGCGATTACGTCAGATCAAGAGGGCGTGCCGCGATCGCAACATGGCGCGGGGGGGCTGCTGGATTATCCCCACTACACCCGGCCAGCAGATTTCGGCGGAGTACGGGCGCCCGAAGTGCTGCTGAACGGCGACCATCTGCAGATTCGCCGCTGGCGGCGGGAGCAACAATTGCGCAAGACGCTCCGAAATCGGCCTGATCTGCTGGAACGCGCAGTTCTGAGTGAAACGGACCGCCGGCTGCTCGCTGAGATTCAGCGGCAGGCCGACCAAGAACGGCAGATTGAATAAGTCGGTTCCGATCGATCGATTTGCGTCGCCTCTACCGCGCAGAGGCCGGCGATTCAACGACCTGGCAACAGCCGGGCATCGGTTAGGATAAGCGATACCCAGGTTGGCCCAGCCTGATTCGCCACGCAGGCTTATTCTCTGGTAAACTTGAAGTTCTGAGTTCATCAGCAGGAAGAAGCCATGTCAATCCATCCAGTTATGCAGCGCCTGGCCGACAAGCTGAAGCGCACCGATCTCCCCGAGTTTGTGCCCGGCGACCAGGTTCGCGTCCAGGTCAAGATCAAGGAAGGCGATAAAGAGCGCCTGCAGGCCTTTGAAGGCCTGGTAATTGCCATCAACCGCGGGCCCCAGGGCACGTTTACCGTCCGCAAGATGAGCTTTGGACAAGGTGTGGAGCGTATCTTCCCCTTCAACTCCAAAGTCGTCGACAAGGTCGAAAAGATTCGCAGCTACAAGGTGCGCCGCGCCAAGCTGTTCTACATCCGCGGACTGAGGGGCAAGGCTGCTCGTCTCAAGGAAGTGGATCGCGTTATCGCCAAGGCGTAACCGCCTGCATCGTCGGTGAAGACCCCGGCTCCGCGCCGGGGTCTTTTTTCGTCTGGGGTTCCGGATTCATTAGGATTTAAGCGTCATCCGCATCAGGCGTGATCGAAGCGGTGCACAATGTGGTCGACGATGTGGTTGGCTTTTTCGATGTGATCGAGGGCGCGGTGTTTCAACCCGCGGGCAAAACCGTTGTCTTCTTCGTGATCGAGGTCATGCCAGGCGGCGTTCCCGGCTTCGCGCGCCCGATGAAAACGATCGGTCGGCGTGATGCGGGCGTCGATGGGCATGTGATCGCGAAGATCTTTGTGGTCGTCGATCGAGGCCTCCCGAATCTCCCGGATGGCGGCGTCGATCTCTTCGATGGCGTGCGCAGACTCATCATCCACGCGCTCGTTGGGCGTGAGTCGGTCAAGATAGGCTCGCATCAGGCGAAGATCGCTCAAGGCGTGCAGATAGGCCGGGTGTCTTCCATATTCCTGGGCCTGCGAAGGGACGCTTCCGATCGCGAACGTCAGGCAAAGGGCAACCGCAAGGAACAACGGCTTGCAGACTTTCATTCAAGTTCCTCCCTGTGGAAAAAAGTGGTACAGCTTGCGGGCGCAGCCGCAGCCGGGCAAGTATTCCCTGCCTCCCGGCCTGCTTCTGTGGTGAACCGCACTTCTCATAACCCGCGTTTCCCGAGAAGATGCGGGCATCTTTGATGGTCATTGGTGAGTGACTGATTTTGAGCAAACATTAATCCCAAACAATCCCTATACTGTTGGCATGGCCAAGGCCCCGGTTTGCGGTTGGAAGTTGGAAAAAGCTGCGCGTAAATGCGGAGCGCTACGCATCGCCGGGTGCGACGAAGTGGGCCGCGGTCCGATGTTCGGGCCGGTTGTCGCCGCGGCGGTGATTCTGGCCCCCAGATGCCGCCTGGATGGCCTGAATGACTCCAAGAAGCTGACGGAAAAGAAGCGCAACGAGCTGGACATCGAGATCCGGGCCAATGCAGTCGCCTGGGCCATTGCCGCAGTGGATGTAGAGACGATCGACCGGATCAACATCCGGCGGGCGTCGCTGCTGGCGATGAAGCTGGCGGTTGCCCAACTGGCGCTGACCCCGGATTATCTGCTGATCGACGGCGTCGACATGATCGACTGGCCGTGCCCGCAGCAGTCGGTGATTCAGGGGGATGGGACCAGCTTTTCAATTGCGGCGGCGAGCGTGCTGGCCAAGGTCCATCGCGACCGGATGCTGGTCGAGTTGGACGCGCAGTATCCCGGTTATGGTCTGGCGAGCCACAAGGGCTATTGCTCCCAGGAGCATCTTGCAGCGCTGGCGCGGCTCGGGCCGACACCGTTGCACCGCAAGAGCTTTAGCCCGGTGGCCCAGCAGCTTCTCGATTTTTCGGGGTCGCTCGACGCAGCATTCTTTGAGTCCACTGCACTGGAATTGATCGAATCATGAGACTGCGCGGAGTGCACAAAGTCGGCCTGGCCTCTGCGTTGTTGTTGGCGGGGTGGCAGGCGAGGGCGCAGGACCCTGCGCAGCCGGCGCAAGACTCCCCGCAGAGCGAAACGCCTCAACCGGTTCCATCGCAGGCGGACTCTCAAGGCGTTTCCGGGACGGTTGCCGCTCAGGCCAGTCCCGCCCCCAAGGCGTCTACCGGAGCTGTCACGGGAACTGTGTACTGCGCCGACAACAAGCGCCCGGCGCGAGTCGCCGGGGTGGTGTTGATTCCTGAATCAATGGATCTGGCCAGCCAGAAAAGCGCCGCCACCGATCTGGACGGAAAATTCGTCATCTCCAACGTGCCGGAGGGCAAGTATTACGTATCGGCGCAATTGCGAGGCTACCTGAATCCGCTTGCCGAATTGTCGGCAGCGCGGCTTGCAGCCATGTCGGAGGACGAACGCAAGGAATTCGAAGCGCACGCGACCACAGTGACGGTCACGGCAAAGGGCCCCGCGGAGGTAGCGCTTGAATTGGAGCGAGCTGCCGAAATCGACGGAACCGTTCAGTACGACGACGGCAGTCCGGCGATCGGCCTGCATGTCAGTGTGCGGCCCAGGAATGCTGCGAAGCCCAAGGCCGACACCTCGGCGGCCAATGGCGACGATTTGGCTGTCTCCTCCATAGCCTCTTTTGTCGGAACCCTCGAGCACTCCACCGACGACCACGGGCGTTTCCGGATTCTAGGTGTGGCTCCGGGGGAATACCTGGTCAGCGTCCTCGTACCCACAGGATCGGCTGGGAGCACACCCAGCGCTCCCGATGCGCCCGGCAATCCTGCCGTTACTTTGATCCAGGCATCGCCGTCGGCGACGTTTCCTGTCTACTCTGGCGGTGACCTGCGCGCCAGCACCGCCAAGCCCATCAAGATCGAACCGGGAGAGACAACCGCGGATGCGGATATCTCGATTCCGCTGAGCCGTTTGCATAGCATCGAAGGACAGGTGACGCTGAAGAGCAATGGTACGGAACCGGTGGCGGCTACCGTGCAGCTGCTCTACGCCGATAACCGCGAAGTGGCACGTGTGGCGCTTGCTCCTGATGGCGAATTCGATCTGGCCTATATTCCGGAGGGCGATTACATTCTGGTTGCTACGGCGGGCACCGATCCGTTGCCGAAGATGGAAATAAGCGCTGGTAACGACGTAGAAACCCTGCCCGACCTGAACGCGATTGCTGCAAGTGGCGCCGCCATCGCTGCGGGTGGCGCCGAGATCCCCCTGTCAGTGACCGGCGACCTGGCCGGGGTCACCATCGCGGTTCCAGACCCGCCAGCAGCGGTGCCGGCCGCTGTCACAGCCGACCAATCCCCTGCGCCAGCCTCCAGCGCCCCGCCGCAGTAAATTGGCGGATCCGCTCACCCACACTGCCATCCGATGTAAGGTGGGCCCGCAGCCTGCTCGTTCTCAGAAGTGAAACGGCGCGGCTTTGAACCGCGCCTCTTTTGTTGACGTTTTCAGGATGGCTAAGCGACGGCAGTGGGAGTGGCCTGCTCTTCGGCCTCGAGCTTGCTGCCGACTTCGGCGGCGGCCTGGGCCAGGACGCGGTGATGGATGGTGAAGAGGGCCAGTTCGAGGCGGTCGCTGACGCCGGTCTTGTCGTAGATGGAACGGAGGTAGTTTTTGATCACCTGCTCGGTGGTCTTGAGGCGGATGGCGATCTCGCGGTTCTTGCAGCCCTGGACAATGAGGGCGACGATACGCATTTCCTTGGGGGTGAGGCGGTCGCGGACGCGGGTACCGACCATGTCCTCTTCAGGAGACTCGGCGAGGGCCAGTTGCGGGGGCACCCAGGTTTCGCCAATGGCGACGCGACGGACGCATTCGATGAGCGAGGGGCCGGTTACGTTACGAAACACCACGCCGCGAAAGCCCTGGTGCAGGTAGGCGCTGGCACTTTCGTTGTTTTCCGCGATGACGATGGCGCGGCTGCCGGCGGCCTCGAGCATGGTCCTCAGGCGAGCGGACTCGGGCCGTAGGGATGCTGCAAAGAGGACGATGGCGCCGGGAAAGGTCGTAATCGCGTGCAGCATGCGTTCCAGATCGGCGCACTGCGCGACGATGCGAAGATCTTCATCCATGGCAAGGACCTTGGCAGTGCCGGCCCGGAAAATCGCTTGTGAATCGGCAAGGATAACCTTATTCATGATCGTGCGCCTCACCTGCCGTAACCGGGAAATCCAGGCCCTGGAGCCATACCTCGCGCTCCACGATCTGACTCGCTCCGGATACCGCAGTTAAACTTCAGGCCACTCTTTCCGCCCATACAGGCTTTATCGGCAGTCGGGAGGAAAGTTTGGACATGTCTGCAATTGCAACAGTGGAAAGAGCTGAACATTCCTTTGGTCACTCTGTGAGTCGAACCTCAGTAACAAACAGGGAATGTTTCTACTGTTGAGATTACAGCGTCTTACGCAGGATTTAAATGGGAAAGGAGCGAACATGGGTGGGCTCTGACTGCAACTATCGGGGGATGAGGATGCGTGCAAAATGAACCGGAAAGCGATTTCCAGGCATTCCTACACCAGAGCCGGAATTGACCCGCTCCCCAAGAAGCGCGGGCAGGCCCTAGACTGGAAATCATGGCCAGGCCGATCTTGCTAGCGGTAGATGACGACGTCAATGTTCTGGAAGCGGTGGTACAAGACCTGCGGCGGCAGTATGGAGCCGAGTACCGGGTGATGCGGGCAGCCAGCGGGCAGGCAGCGCTGGACACACTGTCGCAGGTGAAGGCGCGCGAAGAACCGGTAGCCCTGCTGCTGAGCGACCAGCGGATGCCGGGAATCACGGGAGTCGAGTTTCTGGAGCGGTCGCGGGAGATTTATCCCGACGCACGACGGGTTCTGCTGACCGCGTACGCGGACACCGAAGCGGCCATCCAGGCGATCAATACGGCCCGGATCCACTACTACCTGAACAAGCCGTGGGATCCACCGGAGGACAAGCTCTATCCGGTGTTGAGCGACCTGCTTGACGACTGGAAAGCGGGATATCAGCCGGTCTTTGAGGGGCTGAGGGTGATCGGACATCGGTGGTCGCCGCGGGACCATGCGGCGCGCAGTTTTCTTTCCTGCAATCATGTGCCTTACCGCTGGCTCGATATCACGGGCGAGGAGGCCGTGAAGCTGATCGAAGAGCGCAAACTGGACGCCGATAAGCTGCCCGTCATTCTGTTCCCGGATGGCAGTGCCCTGGTGGATCCGGAGGTCGAGGTACTGGCCTCGAAGGTGGGGCTGAGCATTCAGGCGACCCAGGAGTTCTATGACCTGATCGTGGTGGGAGCGGGGCCGGCGGGACTGGCGGCCGCGGTCTATGGCGCCAGCGAGGGTCTGCGCACCCTGGTGGTGGAGCCGGAGGCACCGGGAGGACAGGCGGGAACAACATCGAAGATTGAGAACTATCTTGGGTTTCCGGCTGGAATTACGGGAGCGGACATGGGGCGGCGGGCGCACATCCAGGCGACGCGGTTCGGTGCTGAATTTGTGATGCAGCGGGCGACGGGTCTGCGGATTGACGGGCAGTACCGGTTTCTTCAACTAGGGGACGGGAGGGAGGTATCGACCCATGCCCTGCTGCTGGCCCCCGGTGTGCAGTACCGGAAGCTGGACGTTCCGGGAAGCGACCGCCTGACGGGACGCGGAATCTATTACGGCGCAGCGCTGGTGGAGGCGGCCTCTTGCCAGGATGAAGAGGTTTATGTCGTCGGCGCGGCCAATTCGGCTGGCCAGGCGGCATTACACTTCTCCAAGTTTGCGCGGGGAGTAGTAATGCTGGTGCGCGGCAAGGGTTTAGCTGCGACAATGTCGAAATACTTAATCGATGAGATCGGCCGCACATCCAATATTGAGGTAAAGCCCGGGACACAGGTGCTGGAAGCCAGCGGCGAAGAGCATCTCGAAAAGTTGCGGCTGGGCGGACCCGATGGAGAAGCAGAAGTTCCGGCGTCGTCGCTGTTTGTCTTCATCGGGGCCGCGCCGCGTACGGATTGGTTGCCGCCGTCGGTTTTGCGCGACGAGAAGGGCTTTCTGCTAGCGGGTCCCGATCTTCGCAACGAGGGCAAACTGCCGCCGGGGTGGAAGGAAAAGCGGGACCCGTTTCTGCTGGAGTCGAGCGTGCCAGGAGTGTTTGTAGCCGGGGATGTGCGGCATGGATCGGTAAAGCGCGTAGCCTCCGCGGTGGGGGAAGGCTCGATCGCGGTGCAATTTGTTCACCAGTATCTGGCGGGCTTCTAGGTTCGGGTTGGGCTGAGGGTTCACTTTTTTGGGTGCGTCGTTCGCGACCGTTTTGCGGGAACGAGGGCGAAAGCAGGGGCCGCAGGATGGGAAAGGGCAGTACACGATAGGGGTCTGAGACCCAAGTGGGTGTGACATGGATTCGGTAGCAGGAAATGCAGAGATGACGGAAGACGCAAAACCGGTGGGAGTGGAGTCAATTCCGCTCAGTGCGGTTGCCGATGCTTTGCGTCAATCGCAACTCTTTTCACAAACGGGCCTCGATGAGTTGCAGGGCATCGAGGCAGTGGACCGCGTGACTGCGACGGCGGGATCGGTGCTGGAGCAGCCGGGTGACCTGGGTCTTTCTTACTGGCTGGTGCTTTCGGGACGGGTCCAGGCGGAACGTCTGGAGCCCGATGGATCGAAAACTACCGTCGGGATCGCGCAGGGCGGCGAAGGGTTCGGCGAGGTTCCTCTGCTGGCGGGAAAGACGCAGTCGATGTTTTTGATCCGGGCTATCGAGGATTCGATCCTGCTGCGGTTTACGGAAGACGGGTTCTGGTCGGTGATGGGATGCTGTCCCACGGTGCGCAAGGTGGTGCTGGCGAACATGAAGGAGCGGCTGCATGCCTACCAGGCGGAGGCGCTGCACCGGGAGAAGCTGGTTTCGCTGGGAACGCTGGCCGCGGGACTGATGCACGAGCTGCACAATCCGGGTTCGGCGGCCAAGCGGGCCGCATCGCAGCTGCGGGAAAACCTGATGCGGCTGCAGCAGTTGAGCTTGCGCTTCAGCGATCATCCCAAGACCAAGGAGCAGCTGGAGTGCGTGCGGGGGCTGCTGGAGCACACCATGCGCGGGTGCCATGCTCCGGCAATGAGCAGCATCGACCAGTCAGACGCCGAAGAAGCGATGTCGGAGTGGCTCACCAGCGCCGGCGTAGCAAACGCTTACACAATTGGCCCGGCACTGGTCGCGATCGGATTTGACCAGCACGAACTGGGTTGTGCGCGAGCTTACTTCGAAACCGATACGTTTTCGGACGCGCTGAATTGGCTGGAGGCCCTGGTTTCGAGCGTGTCGCAGGTATGTGCGATCGAGGAGAGCATCTCCCGCATCTCGGAACTGGTGATGGCGGTGAAGAAGTTTGCCTACGACGAGAAGTCGCCGGCCAAGCAGCTCGATGTGCACGACAGCCTGCAGAGCACGCTGACGATTCTGGGCCACAAGCTGCGCATCAAGCAGATTGAAGTGGAGAAGTGCTTTAGCGCATCGCCTTCGACCATTGAGACGCGCGGATCGGCGCTGAGCCAGGTGTGGACCAACCTGATCGACAATGCCGCGGATGCTTCGCCGGCCAACGCGAAGATCGAGATTGCCACATGGAATGAACCGGAGTGGCTGGCAATCAGTATTGCCGATCATGGAGCGGGGATCCCCGATGAGGTACGACCGCGCATCTTCGAGGCATTCTTCACGACCAAGCCGCAGGGCTCGGGCACGGGCCTGGGACTGGAGATCGTGCACCGCATCGTTACGCAGAAGTTTGGCGGTCGCATCGATGTGGAATCGAAGCCGGGAGACACGCGGTTTATCGTTCGGCTGCCGCGCGATTGTGGCGCGGTAGGAAAATGTCCGCTTCCGACGAACGGGAAGGCTTGAAGTCGATTCCTGCCTTAGCCGAAGGGACCGTCATGGCTGCGGGATCGCTGAGGAAACCGCGCGGGCCGAAGCGTTGGCAGTCAGAATTGCCATTCCGAGGCAGGCGGCGATGAGGATTTCCGCAACCACTGGGCCAAAGAAAAAGTAGGCGTTGGAGTTGACGGCCAGTGCGAGGTACGCAGCCAGAAACGTACCCGCAATCGGCCTCATCCGTCCTGGGTTGGCCTTGGCGAGGGAGCCGAGTTGCCAGAAGGCGATGGCGTCGGCAGTAAGCGCAATGGTGATTCCCAGTCCGAGCCCTCGATAAAAATCCCAAAAGCTGCGCATGTTGCCCATGACCAGGAACTGGTTGATTTTCATGGCTTCTACGGCCACGGCGGCAGGCCCGGTGCCGACTTTGCCGAAGACTCCGCCGATGGTGTGCATCAGGGCGTGAATAAATGTCAACACGGATGCGGTGCGAAGGAAGAGGACGGGCTTCATCGCGATCCGGTCTCCGTCGCCGCTGATCCGTCCGCGGCCTTCGCGTAAAGTTCCAGGATGTGCACCCAGGCGCCGGGTCCGTCGAAGAGAGCGCGCAACTGCTCATAGCCTTCGCCGTGGCGCTCCAGCTTGCTGTGTTCGAGTTCGACGAGGGTGGTCTCTGAGTCTTCGGCCGTGAAGCGAATCTCAACTTCGCTGGCTTTGGCGAGGTCGGGGTCACACACCCAGTCCGGCTGATCATGACCCGGTCCCACGTGCCAGGAGAAGGTGACGCGGTGGGGCGGGTCCCACTGGAGAACGGTTCCCCAGTCGCAGAGCTGGCCCTGGGCGTTGCGCTCGTACCAGCGGCCGCCGACCCTGGGTTCGACAAAGATGGCCACAAACGGGGTGTTGCCGATGTGGTGCGAGGCGGGCCACCACGTTTCCATCTGCTCCACAAAGACGCGGAAGGCGTGCTCGATGGGAGCCCTGACGCGCACTGCTTTACGGACGACGGCTGCTTGCGACGGTGTTTGCCATGTTTCTCTCCCGATGATGGTTTTTCTGCTGCGGCCTGAAAGGCGCTCATTGCCTGGGTCCACATCTGGTCGAAGTGGGCGCGCAGGCGCGCCACGCCTTCCGGATTCAATTGGTAGAGACGGCGCGTCCCGGCCCGGGTGTCGGTCACCAGGCCTGCATCCTTGAGCACGCGCAGGTGTTGTGACACCGCGGGCCGGCTTACGGGCAGAGCGCTGGCGATTTCGTTGACGGCAACCGGGCCGCCGGCGAGCTTTTGAAAGATCGCCATGCGGGTGGGATCGCCGAGGGCATCGAGGCCGGCCTGTAGGTAAGCGTCCACTAACGGTAAGTTAGCACGAACCAATGGCGGCGTGTCAATCGAAAAATCGTGGCGTTGTAGACGAAGGGGGATCGATGCGCCCCGATGGGCGGCGGGGCCGAGGAATGTCCGTCCTGGTCGACGGTGCACGCGAGTGAAGTTGATCGCGGCCGTGCCGATGAAACAGGGAGAGGCTCCAATGATGGATCGTTCCGAATTGGTGGAAGCCGCGTTGGACTGTTACCCGGAGGGAGTAGCCCTGCTCGACACAGAGGAGCGCGTGGTGTTCTGGAACCGGGCGGCGGAGAGCATGACGGGGTATGCAGGCGCGGACCTGCTGGGGCGTCCGATACCAGCGGCGCTTGACGCACTGACGCTGTGCCGCGACTACGAGATGGATGCTCAGCCGCGCAACGGGCCGGATCTGGGGCGCGGCTCGCTGGTGCATGCGCAACATAAACGAGGCCACGATGTGCCGGCCATGGCGCGCAAGGTGGTGCTGCGCGACGCGCTGGGCAGCCGGATCGGCACCGCGGCTGTCTTCCATCCCGGGGAACCGGGGTCGGCTCTGCCGCACGGGGACACCAGTGAAGGCGAAGAAGTGCGCGCCAGCCAGGCGGAGGTCGAGGACCGCTTGGGTCGCGCCTATGAGGCATCTGGTGCACGAGGGCGCGCCCCTGGGAGTGATGTGGTTTGCCGTGGATCAGGCGCCGGAACTGCGCAAAACGCATGGAGCGCGGGCCTGCGAAACGATGCTGGAAAACGTGGAGCGCACGCTGGCCAACGGACTGCGGCCGGGGGAAGAGGTGGGGCGCTGGGGCGACGATGAGTTCCTGGTGCTGTCCCATGAGCGTACGGCCGAGGTACTGGGAGCGCACGCGCAGGTGCTGGCGGGCCTGGCGCGCACCGCGGACTTTCGCTGGTGGGGCGACCGGGTCTCGTTGACGGTGAGCGTAGGCGCCGCGGCGGCAAGCAGAGACGAGACGCCGGCCCAGTTGCTCGAAAGAGCGCAAGACGCGATGCACGCGAGCATGCGGGCGGGCGGCAATCATGTCACCGTCGCGCCAGGGAGGCAGAGATGTTCGCCATCGTAGGCATTCTGGTTGTATTCGGGGCGGTGATTGGCGGCTTTCTGATGGAGAAAGGCCACATGGCGGTGCTGGTTCAGCCGGCGGAGCTGCTGATCATCGCGGGGGCGTCGACGGGCACCCTGCTGGTGGCCAACCCGATGCATATTCTGAAGGGGATCCTGGCGGGGCTGAAGGGCGTGCTGGGCGGCTCCAAATTTGGCAAGGAGCGATACCTGAACACGCTGAAGATGATGTACCAGTTCCTCAACAAGGTGCGCAAGGAGGGGCTGCTGAGCGTGGAGAACGACGTGGAGAAGCCCGAGGCCAGCGCGATCTTCAAGAGCTATCCGGACTTTCTGCATGACCATCACGCGCGCGACTTCGTGTGCGATACGCTGCGCATGGCCATCACCGGCGGGGTGGAGCCGTTCGACATGGACCAGATGATGGAGCTGGACATGGAGGTGCATCACCACGACGCCACGCAGCCGGTGAGCGCATTGACCACGATGGCGGATGCGCTGCCGGGCCTGGGGATTGTGGCCGCGGTGCTGGGCGTGGTGATCACAATGGGCTCCCTGGGCGGCCCGCCGGAACAGATCGGCGAAAAGGTGGCGGCGGCTCTGGTGGGAACCTTTCTAGGCATCCTGCTGTGCTACGGCGTAGCGGGACCGTTGAGTTCGAACATGGCCAAGACCGCCGATGAGCACAACGGCTATCTTCATGTGCTGCGGGTGTTGCTGTTGTCGTTTTTGAAGGGCTCTGCGCCCATGATCGCGATCGAGATGGCGCGGCGGGCAATTCCGGCGCATGTGCGGCCCAGTTTTGACGAAATGGAGAAGCGGTGCAAGAACCAGGCGCCGGCGGCTGAAACGCCGGCCGCAGCATAGGGATTGCCGAAGAGTTCAGAAGAGAGCGATGCAATATGTCAGCCGCCAAGTCACAGCCGATTATCGTGATCAGGAAGAAGGGCGGCCACGGCGGTCATCATGGCGGCGCGTGGAAGGTGGCGTACGCCGATTTTGTCACCGCCATGATGTCGCTCTTTATCGTCCTGTGGCTGATGAATTCGAGTGACAAGATCAAGAAGGCGGTGGCCGGGTACTTCAATGACCCCAAGGGCACGTCGACACTGATGGGCACCACGATGAGCGGGACCGGCGAGACGGTCACGGTGGCGGCCGCCAACCAGATGCAACTGCTGAAGGACAAGCTGGAGCAGCAGATCAAGGCCAGGAAGGAGCTGGAAAAGCTGTCCAAGCAGATCGAGATCACGATTACCCCGGAGGGGCTGCGGATCGAATTGCTGGAGGACAAGAACGGAACGTTTTATCAGAGCGGCAGCGCGCGATTGAGCGACAGCGGGCAAGAGTTGCTGGCGCTTCTGGCGGGCGAGTTGAAGACCCTTCCCAATTCCCTTCTGATCGAGGGACACACGGATGCGACGCCGTACTCGACCGATACGACTTACAGTAACTGGGAGTTATCGGCGGACCGGGCCAACTCGGCGCGGCGCCTGATGCAGCAGGACGGTGTCCGAGGGAACCAGGTCACGCAGGTGCGTGGCTATGCGGATCAATTATTGCGCGTGAAGACCAATCCGTTTGATCCGTCGAACCGGCGGATCTCGATCCTGGTGAAGAACGCCGGGGGCGAGGCGCCGGCGCTTGATCATGCGAAGGTAATGGAAGGCAAGGTCGAGCCTGCCAGGCAGACCGCGGGCACAGGGAAGACGGCGGAAGCATCGACGCCCGCCGGCGCCAGTATGGCCGCGGGTGCGGCTCCGGTGAAGACCTTCGCGTCCAAACCCGCCGACAAGCCGGGATTGGTGGCAAAGGTTAAGGCGATGTTACCTGGAGGGCATAAGTAATTCGGCCTGGTTTTCTGATGGAAGCCTGCACACCCCGGCTTCGCGGCTTCCCATCCCTTCGCCGCGAAGGAAGCGAAAGGATGAGCGCGCAGCGGAAGCAGAGGTGTCAGAAGAACGACCGATTTAGTTTGCGTGGCAGCCTCGATCGCCCCCGTCGTCATCGTCACTGTGGGTCTTGACGAAGGCCATGCCGTGGGGGCTTTGGAAACCGACGGCGATGGGCGTGAGATCGCCATAGTTCATGTCGAGGCTGCCCACGAATCCGACGGAATTGCCATTCGCATCGGGAGCGCCGACGGCGGCGGTAAAGGCCGCGCCGGGGATGAAGCTGTTCTTGCGAATGATGTAGACCGTGTCGGCAGGGGTATCGGCCATGAGGATGAAGCCATCGTCGGAGAGGGCGAAGATGGTGTCATCCGCCTGCGGCGTGCCGAAGGGAGAGGACAGGGGAATCTGAGTTACCTTCTCGTTCTTCGTTCCGGGACTGTGGAGCAGGATCAGTTCGGAGTCGGCCTGGCTGTCGAGGAGGATGTCATTGGTGGGCGTCAGGATCATGGAGTCGGGATCCTGGAGGTTCAAGGTCACGGAGGAACCGGTGACAACATCGACGGCGGTGGCATCGGCTTCGAGGGCGGGCGTCACCTGGATGGTGGTGCCGACAATCCTGGCTTCGACGATGGCTGGCTCTTTGTTGGGGTTGAAGGCCGGGTTGGAGGCGCTGAAGTAGGCCTTGCCGTTGCGGAAGACGATGTCGTCGTATCCGCCGCCGTGCGCCGGAGCCGCGGCGAAGGTGTAGAGCCGCTGTTCATGGGTATACGGGTTGATGATGACCAGGTTGGGGTTGGCATCTTCGTTCTGCATCGCCCAGAGGGTGTGGTCGTAGGGGTTCACTTTCAGACCGTCATTGTGGCCGACCACGGTGTAGATGTGGAGCGCGTTGCCCTTCATGTCGTATTCGACGATCTGGTTGGACTTGCCGTCCAGGCCGGCGGGATCGTTGTTGTCGCCGAAGCCGATGTAGACGTGGTTGTCCAGGATGGCGATGGAGTCGGGCGCGGTATATTTGCCCGGCACGCTTTTGGTGAAGACGCCGAGGGAATAGCCTTTGATGGCATGGGGAGCGGACTGGGCCGAGGCTGGGATGACCAGCGAAGAAACCACGAGCAGCAGCGAGGGGGTGAAGCGGATTTTCATGGGGAAATCTCCATTGTCCCGGTGGGGAGGGTTACAGGTTGAGCAGGCGGAAGCCTGTTCACAGATGGGACCAATCTATGAGCTTTGGATGCCCGACGAGATTACGGCTTTGTGAATTGTGCCTCGGGGACGGCGCCATGAAGTTTGCCTGGACACACGCCGGCGAAAGAGGCGGCGAAATGGCGGAAGTTCAGCAGCAGCGAAAGGGAGCGGCGGGCTGCGGGCTAATGCGGCCGTCGTCGATGACGGGGTCCTCGGCGGAGGGCGGTGGGATGCCGCGGAGGGTCTGGATGCAGCGGTGGGCGGTGGAGACGATGATAATGGCCGAGCCCGCAACGAAGGCGGTCATGAGGGCGATCTCGACCCATCCCTGAGCTTCGGTTCCGGGGTGGTGAGCCATGGGCCAGAAGACATTCATGGTTGAAAGCACGGCGGCGGAGATGGTCGTGACCAGGACGAAGGCTCCGGGAATCGCAGTGAACCAGGCATAGGCGGCGCGGCCATGATTTACGAGGAACGTAGTCATGGTGGTGAGAGCGATGGCGGCCATGAGCTGGTTGGCGGTACCGAAGAGAGGCCAGATGGTCGAGATGCTTCCGCCCCAGACCAGATATCCCCAGCAGAGAACGATGAAGCCGCTGGCGGCAAGATTGGAGGGCAGAGAGCGGGCGAGACCGAGGGGCTTATGGACCTTGCCCATGAGTTCCTGGAGAACGTAGCGGGCGACGCGAGTGCCGGCATCAATGGTGGTGAGGATGAACATGGCCTCAAAGAGGATCGCGAAGTGGAACCAGTAGCTGGTGAGGCCGGCCATGCCGGGAACGCCGCGGAAGATCTGCGCCATGCCGACGGCCAGAGAGACCGCGCCCCCGGTGCGGCCGGCGAGCGGTTCGCCGATCAGGCGGGAGAATTCGGCGAGGTGCGTCGGGGCGAGGCCGAGCTTGGCAAAGGCGGCGGGCGGAACGTTGATGGCGAAGTAGTCACCCATGGAGAGGGAGCAGGCGGCGATGAGGGCGAGGACGCCGACCAGGGATTCGGCGAGCATGGCTCCGTAGCCGATGAAGCGGGCCTGGGTTTCCTTGTCGATGAGTTTGGGTGTGGTTCCTGAAGCGACGAGGGAATGGAAGCCGGAGATGGCGCCGCAGGCGATGGTGACGAAGAGAAACGGAAAAACCTTGCCGGGAATGATGGGACCGCCACCGTGCACATATTGCGTGAACGCCGGGAAGCGAAGTGTGGGGTGCACCAGCAGGACCCCGGCTACCAGCGCAGTAATGGTTCCCAGCTTGATGTAGGTGGAGAGATAGTCACGCGGTTCGAGGAGCATCCAGACCGGAAGGGCGCTGGCGAAGAAGCCATACGCGCAGAGGATGAGCACGATTTGATGATTAGAGAAGACCAGGTGGGGCGCGAGCGATGAGGCGGCTACCCAATGGCCGGCGATCAGCGCGGCGGCAAGGGCTGCAACGCCAAAGATGGACGGACCGAGCACGCGAACACGGCCGGGGAAGCTGCGAAACATCCACCAGCCCATGATGAAAGCGATAGGTATGGTCATGCCGATGGTGAAGATGCCCCAGGGGCTTTGACTGAGCGCGTTGACGACCACGATGGCGAGGCCGGCCATGGCGATGATGAGGTTAATGACCACGGCGATCATGGCCACGATGCCCGTCACCGGGCCCACCTCGCGGAGGACGATGTGGGGAAGCGAACGCCCCTCGTGACGGATGGAGCCGATGAGCGCGGTCATGTCGTGGACCGCGCCGGCGATGACGGCGCCGGAGACCAGCCAGAGGAGGCCGGGAGCGAAGCCGAACTGAGCGGCCAGGGTGGGGCCGACCAGCGGCCCGGCTCCGGCAATGGCGGCGAAGTGGTGACCGAAGACGACCCAGCGCGGCGAAGGGACGTAGTTGTGTCCGTCATTGAAGCGATGGGCGGGGGTGAGATTGCGGTCGTCCAGCGCGAAGGCGCGCGAAGCCAGGAAGGCGCTGTAGTAGCGGTAAGCGACAGCATAGACGCCGAGGACGATCAACAGCAGGGGAAGCGCATTCAATGCGGAGTTAACCTCAACGAGGATGGGGATCGGGCTGAGGGCAGTATACGATTTGCAACGCGATTATCGCTGGTGAGCTCCCGCTCTTGCGACGAAGTGGGGAAAAGGATCAGACGCGAGAGCTTGATGAGCACCGATGATGATTGGGGATTGATGAATCGGCCAGAGGGTGGAGGAGATAGAGAAAAATTGCCGGAGGAGAGTGGGCTCCCCCGGCATGGTTTGCGTTGAGACGATTAGAAGTCGAAGCGGAGGCTGAATTGCATGCGGCGGGGAACGGTGAGCAGCTTGCTGGCAATGCCGAGATTGCCGCCGGTAAGGCCCGACCCAATGAATGCGGGATCGAAACGGACGGTATTGGTGACGTTGTAGACTTCCCAGGCGAACTTCAGGGCGCCATATTCCCGCACCTTCCAGGTTTTGTTCAGACCGGAGTCCAAGTCGAAGTAGCCGTCGCCGCGGAAGTTGTTGCGCTGGCCGGCTTCGCCGGGATAGGAGAGGCGGATGGGTCCACCGGTGGCGATGCCCGAGTTGATGGCATCGGGGTTGTCGAAGAATTGCGGGTTTCCGTTGGAATCGAAGTGGCGGCGCATCTTGACCTTTCCTGTGACCACGCCGAAGCTTTCGATCTGCCAGTCAGTCGACCATCCGGGATCGGTAACGCCGAAGGGCAGGCCGCTGGCCCAGCGATTGATGCCGGACCACTGCCATCCGCCGATGAACTGATCAAGCAGGCCGTTGTCGCTGCCCAGGAGAGCCTTACCACGGCCGAATGGCAACTGATAAACCCAGTCGACGGTGATGAGGTGGCGAGTGTCGAAATCGGAGGGACCGCGGTTGAGGTATGGCTTCCAAGTATTGAGAATTTCGCTGAAGGAACCGGTGTTGGTGGAGTTGGTTCCAAATTCGTTGCTTCGTTCCGTGTCCGAACCCATGTCAATGGAGTTGGAGAAGGTGTAACTGAAGTCGACATTCAGACCGTGACTGGTGGGATGGCGAAGTGTGATCTGGCCGGCGTTGTAATAGCTCATGCCGATGCTGGACAGGGCGTAGAGCGAAGAGAACTGGTCCTGCCAGAACTTGGGCTGATAGCTGTCGCATTGCGCCGAGGTCAGATATACGCAGAAAAAGTCGATATCGGACAAGGCGGTGGTGGCGCCGTACTGCGCGCGGTAGGGAGCCCATTCGTTGTTATATATGGCCTGGGTAGCACTCTCTCCACCGTAGTCGACATTGGCCATGAATGGAAAGACGTCTTCGAAGTACTTGATAGGTGTCACATTGACGGCTGAGCCATAGGCATGGCCGCTCCCGTCCTTGAGCACGCCGTAGTTCCCGCCGTTCTGGTCGACGACCCGGGACAGTGCAGAACCGGCCGCATAGTAGTCGCCGCCGCCGCCGGCTGTGTCGACAAAGTCAACGGGCTCGGCCAGGTCGAGTTGCTGCAGCAGATGACGGCCGAGGCGCCCCACGTATGCGGCCTCCACCGTGAATCCGCCGGGTAATTCTCGCTGCACAGAGAGATCGAAGGCTTCGGAATAGGGGGTCTTGATCTTGCTGTCGAGGCCCCAGGTGATAGCGAAGTTTCCCTGTGGAGCGGGATAGGGGAACGTAAGCGTGGGCGAGGCTACCGGGTTGCTGATGTCGGGAAGTGTCTGGCGCCCGGCAAATCGCGGCGAGGGCGGATGCTTGGCGTTGCCTTCAATTCCATAAACGCCGGCGGGGTTGGTGACCTGTCCGTTGAGGCCGTAGGAACCGTGCTGATCGAAGGTATTGACCAGCGCTTCGCCGTAGTGGTCGTAGTAGATGCCGGCGCCCACACGGATGGAGGTCTTGGTATCGGGAGAGTAGGCGATGGCTACGCGGGGCGCGAAGTTGTTTTTCGATTTAGGCCAGAAACCGCGCTGGTTGTAGTAGTGTCCGGCGGGCTGGAAATAGAGATCGGGTTCATAGATCTGCCCTTGTTGTGCCGAAGCCTCGCGTTGCAGGAACCAGGAATGGGTATCGATGGTCGGAATGACTTCCTGGCCGGTAGTTTCCCAGGGAGTTTGCAGTATGGTGTGGCGCAGGCCGAGGGTGATGGTGAGGTTAGGCTGGACGCGCCAGGCATCCTGCACGTACCACTCGTACTCGTTGGCGCGGAAGTGGCGATTGAGGATGGCGCCGTCCGCGAGGAGGCTCCCGCTGCTGGCACTGGAAAGCTGGTAGTTGTAGACATTGGTGAGAGAAGGAACAACCCCGGCGAGGTTGGCGAAGGCGATTTCGTAGGAATTTGAGAATCCGCCGTCAACGGGATTGAGACCGAGAACCGCGTCCGGCTGGGGTGGATTCCCGCCAAGCCAGTAAGGATTGGTGCTGGCGTTGTTGTAGGAATTCTCATCCGACGCGTGGTTATCGTGGATGAGTCGCCAGTTGCCGCCGAATTGAAGGGTGTGCTTGCCCTTGCTCCAGGTAAGGTTGTCGACGATGTTGTTGACCGGAACGCTGACGAGGGTGGTGCGGGTTTCAGCGGTTGGCGTGGAGATGAAACGGAAGTCGACGTAGTCGCCTTTGCCCACGCCGCGATTGCTGAATCCCTGGCGTACGAAACCATAACGGACGTCATTCACAAGCGAGGCAGAGATGGTCCATGTATCGCCGGCGGTGATGCCCTTGCTGTTATCTTCGAGGACGGAGGAAGGACCCTGGCCAGGAAACTGTTCTGTGTTGGCCGTTGTGTCCTTCTGCAGGTTGCCGCGGACAAAGATGCGATGGGCGCCGTTGGGAATGTAGTCGATTCTTCCGATGGTGGTATTGAGACTGATGGGGTTGGGAGAAGAGAACGAGTAGGAGCCGGTGTTCAGGCCGTCCCCAAGAGTAGTGCCGTTGGCGGCCGGCATGGACTGGAAAAACGCGAGGGCATTTGGATTCGCCCCGGCGGGATAGGGATAGGCGCTGGTATTGCATATCTGGCACCCGGCATCCAACTGGGCAAACTGGGCCGCGGTCAGGGTTTGATTGACGACTGAGCCATCGGGCGCATCTCCGGGGTAAATGAGCTCACCCTGCTGATAGGTCGCGGTGGGCGTGGTCTGATTGACCTGCAGGTTTTCCGCCTCGCGGCTGCCTTCATAGTTGCCAAAGAAGAAGAGCTTGTCCTTGATCACGGGGCCGCCGACAGCGACACCGAAGATGTTGCGGATGAGCTTGCCGGGGACGTTGGGAAGGCCGCTGTTGACCTGGGCCTGCTTATTGAACCAGTCGTTGGCGACGGTAAAGGTGGGGCGGTGATATTCGTAGGCGGCGCCGTGAAATTTGTTGGTTCCTGACTTGGTGACCATGCTGATCTGGGCCCCGGAGGAGCGGCCGGAATCGGCATTGGCTCCGCCGGTGGTGACGCGGAACTCCTCGATGGAGTCCTGGGTCTGGCGCAGCACCCCGGTAAAGGCGAAGCCGCCTACCTGGTCGTTGTCGTCAACGCCGTCGAGGGTGACGTTGCCCTGATCCGAACGGCCTCCGTTGACGGCTCCGCTGCGGCTGTCGCTCGTGGTCTGATTGGGCAGGTAAAGGACGCCGGGCTGGAGGGATAGCAGATCAGGCACATTGCGTGTTTCGCTGGGGAGTGCCTGGATTTCGGCGGTGTCGGCAGAATTGCCGAGAGAGGCATCGGACGTGTTGAGCGTCTGGGCCGAGCCCGAGACGTCTACGGTCTCCGTGTTGGCCTGGACCGTGAGGGTGAAATCGACCGTCGCCGGCTGATTGACGAGGAGTTCTGCAACCTTGGATTGATCGCCGAAACCGGGGGCGGAGACGGTGATTGTGTACTTGGCAGGAAGAATTTGCTCAAACTGGTACAAGCCGGAACTGGAGGAGGTAGTGGTGACGGTCTTTCCCGTAGCGTTGTCGCTGAGGGTGATCTTGGCGCCGGGAACTAAGGCTCCGCCGGGATCTTTGATGACTCCGCGGAGTGAGGTGTTTGCAGACTGGGCAAAGGTGAAGAGAGTGGTGGACAGGATACACAACAGCATCCATCCCCATAGGGACTTTTTCACGTCTGATCCTCCAGAAGAACAGCTTTGCGGCTCGGTGAATACCGCTTCGGTTTACGTACACTTCGGCATCGTGCGTGCCTGAGATGCCGCTTTAGGAACGATCAATTGCCGGATGTAAAAGTGCTTCACGCGAATAGGGCGAAGGAGAAGCTAAGCAAGAGTTCCAGAATGTGCCATACCGGACTTGCCGTGAGCGGGGCGGCAGGAGACCGGCCCGCTTCATGACTCCTATTTTGTCGGAAATTGACGGGGGATTCAATCAATTTCTAGAGGGACTTAGAGCATTTGATTCGATGAAGAAATCAGTTCCCATCCGATTCATTGCTGCTGCTGCATCTGCTGCAGGTCGATGAGGGAACGCTTTGGTCGGGGGGCTGCTGGGCCCGCTCTACGAGGACCGACCAGTCTTCGGGGATGGGCAGCTTGCGATCGAGCGCCGGAGGCTGGTCGCCGGCCTCTACGTGGACGGCGACGTAGAGTTCGCTTTCGGTCTTGCCGCGGAAGATGCCGTGGGTGGGCGGAACGTCGGCGTAGTCGCGGCCGACGGCGGTGCGGATGTGGCGGTGGTGGGCGATGAGGTTGTTGGTGGGATCAAAGCCCACCCAGCCGAGGTGGGGGAGGAGCACATCGACCCAGGCGTGGGTGGCGTCGGGGGTGGAGCGGTCGTGATCTTCGCGGCTGCGGTAGAGGTAGCCGGAGACGTAGCGGGCGGGGATGCGGACGTGGCGCAGGAGGGCGATCATGGTGTGGGCGAAGTCCTGGCAGACGCCTTTGCCGCTGACGATGGCCTCGTCGATGGGGGAGTCGACGCGGGTGTGGCGCGGGACGTATTCGAAGTATTCGTAGAGGCGCTGGTTGAGTTCCTGGACCAGCATGAGGGGATCGTCGCGGCGGCGTGACATCGAGCTTGGCGGCCAGCTCGAGCAGAGCGGGCGTTTCGACGGCGAAGGTGCTGGGCAGGAGCATCTCCCAGTAGTCGCCGGCGTCGGACCATGTCATCGAGCGCATGCCAGGCATCGGGGGCGAGGAAAGCGTGGAACATCGGGAAGCGTCTGCTGCTCGACGACGGACTCGGCGATGATGACGAGCTGGTTGTGATCGCCGGGAATGTCGAAGTGCTGAACGTTGTTGCCGAGGTGGTCGCGATAGGTGAAGACGCGGCAGCGCGGGCTGACGGACGAGCGAGAAGGTGAGGCAGTGCTGGTTGGAGTCGGAGCGCGGGTGCATGCGCGTCTCCATGATGCTCTCGCTGACGGGGTTTGCAGTAGCGGAAGCGGGTAAGGTGGCGGATGGAATAAAAGTTCATGGTTGCTCTCGGGTCCAGCGATTTTCCGTCCCTGGGCTTGGTGGTTTCCCACATCTGCGACAGAAGGCAACGACGTCGCAGATATGGGGCACCCGGCTATGAGCGCAACTTGCGTAGTCTTCAGATCGTGAGCGCGGATTGAATGGAGTACTGCATGTAGTAGCGATAGATGAGCTCGTGGATGCGCATGCATTGCTCGCGAATGGAATGGAGAAAGGCTCCGGGGTTGCCGGCGAGGATCTCGCCGATGGTGGTGTAGCCGAGCATGGCGTGCAGGCGGCCGATGACGGCAGTGAGTTCTTCGGGGGGACGGCGGCCGCCGGTGCGCTGGATGGATTCGATGGCGTTGCACGATGCCGTCGACGGAATAGCGGATGGCGTGGGGGAAGTCGCGATTGAGGAGCAGGAATTCAAGGATGCGGTCGGGAGAGATATCGGCGGTGTAGACCTGGCAGTAGGCCTCGAACGCAGTGCAGCAACGCAGCAGGCCGACCTGCTCGAGATACTGATAGCCGGAGTGTTCCCGCTCGGGCTGGTTGAAGAGTTCGGGCTTGAAAGACCTCGAGCAGGGTGGCAGTGGCGTAGGCGCGTTCGAGGTAGCGGCCGAGGCGGATGAACTGCCATCCCTGGCCGTGAATCATGGTGGTATCGCTGACGCCTTTGAAGAGATGGATGCCATCGACGACGGAAGCCAGCAAGTCGTTGAGATTGTTGCCGAACTGGACCTGCGCCTGCGGCGAATGCATCTGGTGATAGAGGCGGTTGAGGCGCTGCCACTGCTCGCTGGAGATTTCTTCGCGGACCTGGCGGGCGTTTTCGCGGGCGCCGTTGACGCAGAAGGTGACGGAGGCAGCGATTGACGGTATCGAAGATGAGCGTGCGCGCCATCGATTCCAGATCGCCGTTCCACTCCAGGCCTGCGGGGTCGGCCAGCGAGGCCACGAGGCGCTTCCAGCGAGTCTCGGCGCTGGCGCCGCCGGGGTCGAGCATGAGACCCATGGTGACGTCGAGCTGGCGCACGGTATTCTCCGCGCGCTCAAGGTAGCGGCTCATCCAGTAGAGGCTGTCGGCAACGCGACTGAGCATCGTTCCTTTCTCCCTGAGGGCAAACCCGGTGACTATTGGAGAACCCATGTGTCCTTGCTGCCGCCGCCCTGGGAGGAGTTGACCACGAGCGAACCTTTTTCGAGAGCGACGCGGGTGAGGCCGCCGGGCACGATGTTGACCTTGTCGCCGAAGAGGATGTAAGGGCGCAGGTCGACGTGGCGCGGCTCCAGCTGGTTGCCGATGAGACAGGGAGCGCGGGAGAAATCGAGGGTGGGCTGGGCGATGTAGTTGCGCGGGTTGGCCTCGATCTGGCGAGCAAATTCGTCGCGCGTTTTGGCCGTGGACTGGGGGCCGATCAGCATGCCGTAGCCGCCGCTTTCGCCGACCGCCTTGACGACCAGCTTGTCGAGATTGGCGAGGACGTGGTGGCGTTCCTTCTCCTCCGTGAGCAGGTAGGTTTCGACGTTGGAGATGATGGGATCTTCGCCGAGGTAGTAGCGGATGATGCGCGGGACGTAGGCGTAGAGGGCCTTGTCGTCGGCGAGGCCGGTGCCGAAGGCGTTGGTGACGGTGACGTTGCCGGCGCGATAGGCGTTGAAGAGGCCGGCGCAGCCGAGGATGGAGTCGGCGCGGAAGATGAGCGGGTCGCTGAAGTCGTCGTCGACGCGGCGGTAGATGACATCGACGCGCTTGAGGCCGTCGGTGGTGCGCATGTAGACGATGTTGTCGTGGGTGACGAGGTCGCGGCCTTCGACGAGATCGATGCCCATCTGGCGGGCGAGATAGGTGTGCTCGAAGTAAGCGGAGTTGAAGACGCCGGGGGTGAGCAGCACGATGTTGGGCTCGGGGCGGCCTTCGGGGGCGAGGGAACGCAGCGTGGCCAGCAGCAGTTGCGGGTAATGCTCGATGGGGCGCACGCCGTAGCTGTGAAAGAGTTGCGGGAAGGTGCGCTTCATGACGCGGCGGTTGGTGAGCATGTAGCTCACGCCGGAGGGCACGCGCAGGTTGTCTTCGAGGACGACGAATTCGCCGGTGTTGAGGCGCAGCAGGTCAGAACCGATGACGGCGATGTAGACGTTGCGCGGTACCTGGAGGCCGCGCATCTGGCGGCGGTAGTGCTTGCAGCTGTAGACCAGTTCGCGCGGCACGATCCGGTCGTTGAGGATCTTGGCGTCGGAGTAGACGTCGCGCAGGAAGTGGTTGAGGGCGGTGATGCGCTGGGTGAGGCCGCGCTCGATCTTGTCCCACTCCTGGGAGGTGATGAGGCGCGGAAGCAGGTCGTAGGGAAAGATGCGCTCGGTGCCTTCGTCGCGTCCGTAGACGGTGAAAGTGATGCCCTGGGTGAGAAAAGACAGGTCGGCCGACTGCTTGCGGCGCTGCAGTTCTTCCTGGGGCAGGCGGGCAAGGGTCTCGGCAAGGGCGCGGTAGTGGCCGCGCAGGTCGCCATTGGGTTCCCGCATCTCATCGAACGCCGAGTCGAGCGGGTAGTCTCCGAAGAGTGTCTCAACTTCCGCCGGAGGACTTGTGCTCATGGGAAGGATGCGGTTCCTTTGCATGGATTCAGGGGCACTCGGATGAACTGCGGGTTCGGGAAGGGGACTTTACCCCTCCCGTGCCACATCGGCTGTCTCCAGCCTTCTCCGCCTGTTCCCTGTTGTTAAGCTTTTAACACGTAAGGCATAAAGGGGCAATCAGGATGCTATAAGGCGGGCGCCGCGTACCGGCTTTCGGGCGGGTAGATTCTGACTGGTTCGGTGGGTGCGGTAAGCTGAAAATCTCAGGAGATTTTGCCCTTCATGCTCAAGACCTTCCTCCGCAGTTTGATATCCGTGCTCGCAATGGCCGTGCCTTACTTGAACGCGGTGGCCCAAAAAGTTCCGATCCAGATCGTCGCCGACCTCACGGATGCGCCGCGGAAGCTATATCACGCGGAGGTGGATCTGCCGGTGACTGCCGGCGCCCTGACGCTGACGACGCCGCAGTGGATTCCGGGAAACCATCGGCCTACCGGGCCAGTGGATGCGATTACGGGCGTGGTGTTCACGGTGGATGGGAAGCCGATTACGTGGCGGCGGGACGATGTGGACTTGTACGAGTTTCACGTGACGATTCCGCCGGGTGTGACCACGCTGCACGCGCACCTGGACTGCATTGTGACCGCGCGGCTTTCGCAGAAGATGGCAGTCCTGGAGTGGGAAAAGCTGCTGCTGTATCCGGCGCACACGCCGGTGCGGGAGATCCCGATTCAGCCTTCATTGAAGGTGCCGGCGGGTTGGGGCGTGGGGACGGCGCTGACACCGGAGGGCGCGGGCGCGTGGCCGGTGCCGGCCGCGGGCAGCACGACAAAGTTTGCAGCGACCAACGTGGAGCAGCTTGAGGATTCGCCGTTGATCACCGGGCAGTACTTCCACGAATTTCCGCTGGCGCCGACGATCACGCCCAAGCACTACATTGACGTGGTGTCGGATCGCCCTGAAGATTCGAACCTGCGGCCGTCGGTGCTGGCGGAGGTGAGCAACCTGGTGCGGGAGGCGGATGCGCTGTACGCATCGCACCACTACTACGTTTACCACTTTCTGCTGACGCTGTCGGATGTGGCCGGCGGCGAGGGCCTGGAACATGGACAGTCTTCCGACAACGGGGTGGGAGAGAAGGGCTTTGCGGACGACGCGCATCAACTGGCTGAGTCGGACCTGCTTTCGCATGAATTCACGCACTCGTGGAATGGCAAGTACCGGCGGCCGGTGGGACTGTATCAGCCCGACTTTGCCACTCCGCAGCAGGGGGCGCTGCTGTGGGTCTATGAGGGCATGACGCAGTATCTGGGCAACGTGCTGGCGGCGCGGTCGGGGTTGAAGTCGCAGGCGCAGTATCGGGATGTGCTGGCGATGAGCGCGGCGGATCTCGATTACCGGCCGGGGCGCGACTGGCGGCCGACGGAAGACACGGCGGTGGCCGCGAGCATTCTGCGCGGGGGCAATCCGGCGTGGTCCAACTGGCGGCGGGGGCAGGATTACTACCAGGAAGGCGAACTGCTGTGGCTGGATGCGGACACGCTGATCCGCAAGACGACAAATAACAAGAAGTCGCTGGATGACTTTCAGAAGATCTTTCTGGCCAAGGGCGGGAACACGGGGCCGGAGATCGTGACGTACACGTTCGATGAGCTGGTGCAGGATCTGAACCAGGTCATGCCGTATGACTGGGCGACCTTTCTGCACGATCGCATCGACAAGATCAACCCGAGGGCCGACCTGGCGGGCATTGAGCAGGGCGGCTACAAGCTGGTCTACAAGGATCAGCCGAACCCCTCGGAGAAGACCATGGCCGCAGCGGGCGGAAGCGCGGCTCGGCGGGGTGGACTGCTGGTATTCGATCGGGCTGAGGATCGGGGCGGACGGCAGCATCGCGGACGTGCGCTGGAACGGTCCGGCGGATAAGGCGCGGATTGCTCCGGGCGAGAAGGTGATCGCGGTGAACGGGCAGATCTTCTCGCCAGACGCGCTGCGGGAGGCGATTCGCGGGGCAAAAGGCAGCAGCGAGCCGATTCACCTGATTGTGCAGGCGGATACGTTTGTTTCGAATGCGGACATCGATTATCACGATGGGGAGCGGTATCCAGCGCTGGAGCGGGTGGAGGGGACGCCGGATTATCTCGATGACTTGACCAAGCCGCTGACTACGCCGGAAAAGGCGCCGGCGGAGACGAAGACTTCACGAGTAGTCTCGGGTTTGCTTCCGGGTGCGGTACTCTGAATCTCTCAGGAGACTCCACGATCCATGCCTAAGCTGCTTCGCGTGCTCTGCGCCGCCCTGGTTGCGCTTCCCTTCCTTTTGTGGTTCTTTACAAGCGCAGCAGACGCCTGCGCCCGAGGAAAGCTACGTCCGCGCGCACTACACCAAGTATGAGTATCGCATTCCGATGCGGGACGGGAAGCGGCTGTTCACCGCGGTCTATGTGCCCAAGGCTTCTGCGTTCAAAGAGGATCGCGGGCCCTATCCCATCCTGATGCATCGCACGCCCTACAGTGTGGCCCCGTATGGCGAGGACCAGTACCCGGCGCAGCTGGGGCCTTCGGATGAATTCGAGAAGGGCGGGTACATCTTTGTCTACCAGGATGTGCGCGGGCGGTGGATGAGCGAAGGCGAGTTCGTGGAGATGCGTCCGCACATCGACGAGAAGAAGGGGCCGAAGGATGTGGACGATGCTTCAGACACCTACGACACGATCGAGTTTCTGCTGAAGCATGTGCCCAATAACAACGGCAAGGTGGGAATCTGGGGAATTTCTTACCCGGGGTTTTATACCTCCGCGTCCATCATCGACTCGCATCCGGCTCTGGTTGCGGCCAGCCCGCAGGCGCCGATGACAGACCTGTTCCTGGGCGATGACGCATACCATGGCGGGGCGTTCATGCTGTCGGCGAACTTCGGATTTTATGTCTTCTTTCATCCGCAGACGGAGCCGCAGACGCCGAAGCCTGGACCTCAATTTGATTTCGGCACGCCGGATAGTTACAAGTTCTATCTCAATGCAGGGAACATCGCCAACCTGGACAAGTTATATCTGAAGGGCTCGAACTGGCTGTTCAACGACCAGGCCAAGCACGATACGTACGACGCATATTGGCAGGCGCGCGACCTGTCGCGGCATATGAAGAATGTGCATTGCGCGGTGCTGGTGGTGGGCGGTTGGTATGACGCGGAGGATCTGAGCGGCCCGTACAAGACCTTTTACGCCATCAACAAGTTCAATCCGGACACGCCGACGACGCTGGTGGAAGGGCCGTGGGTGCATGGCGGATGGGCGCGTGGCGATGGCAGCCGGCTGGGCGACGTGCAGTTCGATGCCAAGACCAGCGAGTATTTCCGCGCCAATGTGCAGTTTCCCTTCTTTGAGCATTATCTGAAGGGCAAGGGCGCAGTGCCGGCCAAAGCGGTGGTGTTTGAGACAGGCACGAACGTCTGGCATAACCTTGACGCGTGGCCGCCCAAGGCCGCAGCCGCGAAAACACTTTACTTTCATGCCGGCGGCAAGCTGAGTTTTGACCCTCCAGCAGAAGCCAGGGGAGTGGATGAGTACGTGAGCGATCCGAACCATCCGGTGCCCTTTGTGGGCTACACAACCGATACCGTTCCGCAGCGGTACATGGTGGACGACCAGCGATTTGCGAGCTATCGGCCGGACGTGCTGGTTTACCAGACGGATCCGCTGGAAGAAGATGTGACGATCGCGGGGCCGATCTCGCCGAAGCTGAAGATCGCCAGTTCGGGGACCGATTCGGATTTCGTGGTGAAGCTGATCGATGTGTATCCGGACAACTATCCCGACGCGGAGGAGCAGGGACGCGCAAACAAGCGCATTTTAGATGCGCCGCCGCTGCACATGGGCGGATATCAGGAGTTGCTGCGCGGCGAGCCATTCCGCGCCAAATTCCGCAACAGCTGGGAGAAGCCGGAACCGCTGGCACCGGGCAAAGAGACAGACATCCACTTCACCATGCCGGACCTGTATCACACGTTCCGGCGAGGGCATCGCATCATGGTGCAGGTGCAGAGCTCGTGGTTTCCACTGACGGATCGCAACCCGCAGGTGTTCACCGACATTCCCAACGCCAAGCCTGAGGAGTTTCAGAAGGCGACGGAGCAGGTGTTTCACCAGAAGGATGCGGCCAGCGGGGTGGAAGTGCTGGTCATGCCTTAGGAACGGGCGCCAGGATTAAGGAGCCGGGTGCGTTTGTGTCGCCCTTGAGGTGTTGTTTTTCGGGAATGCCATGGGAAGCCGATCAGGTTCCCTTCTTCATTTGCACGATACCTCTACTCCGCGGAGGCAATCGCGGGTTGCGCAGCAAGTACCGGCGTCATGCAAAGGATGAACAACAGGGCGGCTGGTACGGTGACGAGGCCCAGGCGCAGACTGCCCGATCGTTCGGAAATCCATCCCGTGACCCAGGGCAGGACCGAGCCTCCAAATCCGCAGAAGGCCAGGATCCAGCGCGAGTCTGAAGACTGACGAGCGCGGGCGAAGAAGCGGGCCAGCAGCAGCGGAAATATCGGCGACAAAGCCGCGCCGAGGAACATCATAGCCACACTGCGTTCGCCGGCGCTGGGAAGGACGATCAGCAGAACAGCGCACAGGAAGGCCGCCGGCAGGGCCACGCGCAGAATGCGCATGGCATCAACCCGCAACAGCAGAATCGCGAAGACCGCGCGCGCAGCAACGAAGCCGCACCAGTAGAGCGACGAAGTGGCGGCCGCCGCGGCCGCGCCAGCAGTCGATGACCGCAAGGCATAGGTGGCAAGCCAGGAGCCTGTGGTGTTCTCGATGCCAACTTCGAGAAAGGCAAGGAAGGCGAACAGCGCGATGAAGCGCAGGTTGTTCCGCCGTTCCATTGCCGTGTTGAGGCGAGGCGTTTCGGGAGAGTCTTCAAGTTGCAGCCAGCACGCGATCGCGGCCAGCGCAGAGGCGGCGGCAAGCACGACGTAAGCGGCACGATAGGTATGGCCCATGAGCAGGCGCGCGGCAAGCAGCGGCGCCATCAGGGCTCCGGCGCCCCAACTGAAATTCAAGAAACGTGAGGGGAGAGGCGCTGTGCTCGGAGAAGTTGCGCCCCGCAAACATGCTCACGGCCGACATAGGCATGCCGACGGAGATCCCCAGCGCCAGAAACATCGGCGGCAAGAGGGTTCGATCAGAGAATGCCACTCCAAGACATGCGGCACTGAGCAGCACAAAGCCGATGGTAATGGAGCGCGCATAATTGCGGGTGCAGAGCAGCGCTCCAATCGAGGTGCCGGCATAGTACCCGAAGAGCAGAAGTCCCGATTGACTGTCGCTGAGATGGAAGACAGATGCGAGAGAGGGCAGCAGCGGCCCACCTATGGCGTGAACAATTCCGGTAAGCGCGAAGGTGGGATGCAGGACCGCCAGAGTTCGCCGGGAAGAACTCCTGGAGGCTGCGGTCATGGCGTCGTTCCGCTGCGCTTTCCACGGCCGCGCCGGGTAGCCGGGGGCGGGCAGGTTGACTCGCGGATGATGAGTTCGGGATGGATGGGAACGATGTCGGGGAAGGTGGCCTGGCCGCGGATGCGCTGAAGGAGGATGCGCGCGGCAACCATTCCCATTTCGTGGAGCGGCTGACGGATGGTGGTAAGGCTGGGGTTGTGGAAGGCCGCGCCCTGTATGTCGTCGAAGCCGACCACGGAGATGTCTTCAGGGACGCGCAGGCCGTGGTTCATGACAGGCGCGAATGGCCCCGATAGCCGCGATGTCGTTGAAACAGACCAGGGCGGTGAAATCGACTCCCCGATTCAGCAGTTCGTTGGTAGGGCCGAAGCCGAGTTCCGGCGTCGAGACGCGGAGTTCGAGCTGCACTGCAGAGTTCGGGCAGGATCAGCGATCTTCAGGTCCCGGGCGACAGCCATCAGGCAGTTCCAGCGATCATCGGCGTCGGAACTATGGCTGCCGCCGCGCATGAAGGCGATCTTGCGATGGCCGAGCTGGTAGAGATGGCGGAGCGCGAGTTCAGCAGCACGCTTCTGGTCGAGCACCACATTCGTCACGCCCTCGATCTTGCGATGGCCGGCCACCACCACGACGGGAAGGCTCATGCTCTTTTCAAGGATGGTGTCGATGACGATGAAGCCTTCGACCGAGCGCTCCATGAGCAGGCGCGGATACTCCTCGATGAGGTCGGGCTTGCGGCGATGGCTGGCGGTGAGGTAGAAGTAGCCTTCTTCGATGAGGAACTCCTCAACCCCGGAGAGAACCTGCGTGGCGTAGCTATCGCTGAGTTCAGGAACGAGAACGCCGACGGAAAATGTCTGCCGCTTGCGCAGAGAGCGTGCATAAAAGCTGGGACGGTAGTCGAACTTTGCGGCGGCCGCCGTCACGCGATCGCGGGTTTCCTGCGGAATGGAGCGAACCCCGGGCGCGTTGTTCAGCACCAGAGAGATGGTGGCGGGGGACAGATTCAGATACTCTCCGAGGGTCCGAAGGCTGATGGGCTGGCCCGGCTGCGGCGCGGCTCCCGGCTTTACTCGTTTGATCATGCACTCCTTTTGTAACATTCTTGAGCAGGCCTGATGTGACGCCGAGCGTATGGTGTTGACACGGATTTGCTTACGCAGCCGGAAGTATCAAGGTTCCGAAGATGGGGCTTGCACAGACTGGTGGCTGCGGCAACGGCTCAAATCGAAGTACAATCGTTAAGGCAAGCCCGCCCGCGGAGGGATGGGTGAGCGGTTGATACCGGCGGTCTTGAAAACCGTTGTGCCTGAAAGGGTACCGGGGGTTCGAATCCCTCTCCCTCCGCCATGTAAGCTATTTATAAACAACAACATGGACAAAATTTGTTTTCTGCGACTCTATTTTGACTCGAGGTACAGTCGAAGTTTATCTCGGTGCGAATGAGAGAGACTTTGGCGCGCTCGCGCAGGATTTGCGGATCTTTCATAACGTCGGCGTTGTGGGCCGACTCGGAAGTTACAGTTCTTTCAACCAGCATGAGCGCCATCCGATTACCCCGGTTGCCGGCCGAGGCGGTATTTGCCTGGGCATGCACGCTATCGGTCGGCAATCATAAGCGACGAAAACTTGCCGCTAATACCGGCCCACGGCGTTTGGGTACAAGAGCTGAAGTTGAAGGACACACTCCTGCATTTCAGTGGCGGGTTTCGGCAGTGTGCCGGGGCCTTTCAGCGCCATCCGGTGGGATCCCCTCCAGATCCGTTTCCAGTTTCTCTACGAAGCCCCGCCGTGCTAGCACCTGCCTCAGAAATGGGCGATCGATCTCTTTTTCAGACGAAGCGACAACGATAGTTCCAACCCCGTTTCCAATCATGTTGACCAAGGCGCGAAACGTACTGAGGAAGCGGTCGATCCCAAGGATCAGAGCCATGCCTGCGACCGGAATGGACGGAACCACTATCAACGTTCCAACCAGCGCGATAAATCCCGCACCCTGCACTCCGCTGGCTCCTTTCGAGGTGAGAATGGCCACGGCGAACAACGTGAACTGCTGGCCGAGGTTGACGTGGGTGTTGGTGGCCTGCGCCACAAAGAGAGCCGCCATAGTGATGTAGAGGCTTGAGCCATCGGTATTGAACGTATACCCCGTCGGAACCACCATTCCCACGAGCGCCTTGGAACAGCCGACGTTTTCAAGCTTCTCCATCAGGGTGGGCAGGGCCGACTCCGAAGAACTAGTGGCGAGAACGAGGAGAACTTCTTCCTTGATGTAAAGGAGAAAGCTGATGATATTGAAGCCTGCGGCCCACGCGATCGCGCCCAGGATCACGAACACGAAGATGCCGCAGGTCGCATAAAACGTGAGCATCAACTTGAGCAGCGGCCCCAGCGATGTTATCCCGTACTTTCCTACCGTAAAGGCCATCGCACCAAAAGCGCCGATGGGCGCAAAGCGCATCACCATGGTGACAACGCGGAAGATAGCGCCAGTTAGCGCATCGAGAATACGGATCAGCGGATCGGCACTTGTGCCCATGGCAGCGATTGCAAGGCCCATGAGAACTGAAATAAATACAACCTGGAGGATGTCACCTTTAGCAAAGGCATCCACGATCGTAGTGGGGATGATGTGGAGGAGGAACAGAGAGGGGGTCTGCAACTTAGCGGCCCCCGCATACTCCGATACGCTTTCAAATTTGAGCGTGGTCGGATCGACATTCAAGCCGCTTCCCGGGTGGAACAGATTGCCGGCCGCCAGCCCGATGGCCAACGCCAGCGTTGAAACAACCTCGAAATAGAGCAGCGCCTTTCCGCCCACGCGCCCCACCTTTTTGATGTCCTGCATGCCCGCGATGCCGGTGACGACGGTGCAGAAGATCACCACGGTGATGACCATAGTGATCAGGCGGAGAAATCCGTCGCCAAGCGGCTTCATTGAGATGGCCATCGCCGGCTTGAAGTGCCCCAGTGCAATTCCCAGCACGATCGCAGCGGCGACCTGAGCCCAGAGGCTCTTGTGAAACGGTTGGCGCTTCTCAACGACTGCCACGCTCGCTGAAGTCATGGTTGCGTCCTTATCGAATGCCTGGCGTCCCTGTGGGGAGAGCGGCGAGGGCAAGCCCAGTTTCGCGGGCATAGAATCTTGTCGCTGGCAAATAGCGACCAGTGCGGCGGCCACCGTGGCAGCCGGGTGAATGATGGTCCGGGTCCGGAGGTCCGCTAGCGACGGTTGGCTGTATTCAGCCGGGGGATCCGCATCCCGTGCAGCCTTGTTTTCGGTTCACTCCCAGGGAATCAATGCTCCTGAAATCGCGCAGCGACAAACTAAACAGTTGCTCAGCTCAGCGCTCGACTTTCGTCTTCGCGGCGTGACATAATCCTCTTCCGATGAGCAGCATCCCAACGGTTGATAACCTTAATCACGTTGCGGACCGAAATCCTTTAGGTTCGCAGAGAAAAGTATTAAAGAATTATTGCGCCGAGATGTCCAATCCAATCAATTACTTGTATGATTTCGGGACGTTTCATCTTGACCCCCATCAGCGCCTCCTACTGGCAAATGGAAAGACCGTGGCGATTACGCCCAAAGCGTTCGAACTTCTGGTCGTGCTTGTCGAACGATCAGGAAAGCTGGTCGAGAAGACCGAGCTTCTTGGCCACGTCTGGCCTGACGTATCCGTTGAGGAGGGCAACCTCGCCGTTCTGATATCGCAACTGCGAAAGGTGCTGGGAGACGGCCGCGGCAAGCGCGAATATATCGAGACAGTTTCGAAGTATGGGTATCGCTTCGTTGCTCCCGTGCGTCAGCGGGTTTCGGAGGAGAACATCCCCGCACTCCAGCCAGCGGAGGCGAAGCCTGACGCTCCCGGATTTGCCTTGTTGCCAGAGCCTGCGCAAGGTACCCGCATCCCCATAACTTCGCATCGTTTGAAGCGTCTGAGCGCTGGATTGATTATCGCAGCGATGGTTCTGAGTGCTTCGTTTTTCGTTTGGAGATCGATCCTGCCTGGCGCCGGGGAACGACGAATCGGAGCCGATGCAGCATCGGTGCATTCGCTGGTAGTGCTGCCATTCCGAGTCTTGGGAGCTCGATCCGGAGACGAATATCTTGGAGAGGGTGCGGCGGACGCTCTGGTAACGAAG
Source organism: uncultured Acidobacteriaceae bacterium (assembly GCA_963737665.1). GTDB lineage: Bacteria > Acidobacteriota > Terriglobia > Terriglobales > Acidobacteriaceae > Telmatobacter. The sequence continues at coordinate 161,412 of CAVTTW010000002.1, read as the reverse complement.
CTCGGCACCATCGACAGTGTCGTTGAGCGGCCTATCAGCGCGGTAGAGAAATACCGGAACAGTTCGCTGACGGTGAAGGAGATTGGGAAGGACCAGGGCGTCGATGCGGTTCTTGATGGAAGGATTCAACGCGAGGCGGATCGAATCCGGCTCACCATACAACTGATACGGGTGCGCGATGGGAGCGAGATCTGGGCCGACTCCTTCGACGAAAAGCTTTCCAGCACCTTTGAACTCGAAAACGAGATCTCCGACCGGGTCTTCCAGTCCCTGTCGTTGCGACTGACGAAGGCGAGCCGGAGAGGGACGAACCGCAGACCGACGGAAGACGCCGCAGCCTATGATGCCTACGTCAAAGGCCGGTTCTTTTGGAATAAACGTACCAACGAGGGCCTGCAGAAGGGACTGCAGTATTTTCGCGAAGCGATTCGACTCGACCCGAACTTTGCCGAGGCTTACGAGGGAGTTGCCGATTCTTACGCGGCATTGGGATTGTACGCAGTGCTGTCTCCGGAAGATGCGTTTCCAGCCGCCAGGGACGCCGCGCAAAAGGCGCTGCAGATGGACGACAAACTCGCCGATGCGCATGCCACCCTGGGCATGATCCACTTCTATTATGAATGGGACGGTCTGGCTGCCGAAAACGAGTTTCGGCGCGCGCTCGACATCAATCCCAACTATGCCATGGCTCACTCCTGGTACGCGGAGACCCTAGCGGCGATGGGTCGCTTCCCGGAAGCCCTGGAGGAAGTGAAGCATGCGCTAAGCGATGACCCTCTTTCGCAGATTGTCAACAGTAATGCGGGGTGGACACTGTGTGTTGCCGGGGAAAGCGAAGCGGCCATCGAAACGCTGAAAAATGCCATCGAGATGGACCCCAACTTCCCGCGCTCACACTTTCGACTCGGGCTGGCGTACGAGAGCAAAGGCCTGCATGCGCGGGCGATCGCCGAACTTCAAAAGGCGGTTCAACTTTCGGGCGGCAATCCCTATTATCAGGCCTCGCTCGGCAATGCGTACGGCACCTCGGGCCATGCCGCCGAGAGTTACCAGTTATTGAGAGAGCTCAAAGCCCGGGCCGGACGGGAACCGGTTCCAGCATTCGCATTCGCCGAAGTTTATATTGGCCTGAATAACAAGGATGCGGCTTTTGAATGGCTACAGAAGACTGCTGCCGATCATTCCACCTCAATGGCGTTTGCCAAGGTCGATCCACTGCTCGCCACCGTGCGATCTGATCCCCGCTTTACACCGTTGGCAAAGCGGCTCAAGTTCTGACTGTAACGTGCTTACTCAACTGCTTCAATCATTGCGGAGCATCTCAGTAAAATCTGCAAACGGCGGGTGAGTTGTCGCAGGGACTATCCATGACCAGCGGTCTGCAAGGGGACCAGCCGTCTGCAAGGGGACCAGCCGTCTGGGTTCTACCCGCGAGCCAGCACGATCACGGTGAAACTGTCGGGGACGACCGTGGGGCGGGGACGGGGGTTGGCGGCGCTCGCGGCTGCGCGTGGACCGAAGCGAGCCGTCACTACATAGACCTTGCCGGTGGCGGGATCCAGAGCCATAGTGCGGGCGCCGGCTTGCGTTTTCACGGTTTGCAGCACCTGATAGCTGCCACTCCTGGTATCGATCACCGTTAACGTGCCGTCGCCATTTGACGAGAAGGCGAGCTTCGCATCAGGATCGTAACCAGCTGCGTCGGGCTCGTCCCCAATGGTTGGAGTCGCAATGAGCTTTCCGGTATTGGCATCGACAACAGCCATCCTTTTCCCGTCGCATACGGCGAACAGGCGCCTTCCTGTCACATCAATGGCCAGTCCCGACGGAGATTCGCAGGGGGTAATGGGCCACTCAGCGGTAAGCTTGGCAGTTTTGGCGTCCAGACGAACGATCTCGTTTTTGTCTTCGATGTTGTCAAAGACCATCCCGTGGCCGTCCGCGACGGGAAACTCGGGTTTGCCGGGAAGAGCAACTGTCGCGATGACCTTCCTCGATGCTGCATCAATGACGGTGGCGTTCTTGCTTCCGCCATTGAAGGCCCATACGGTTTTCGTGGTTGGTTCAAAGACAATTCCATCGGGATTGGCGCCTGCGGGAATGGTTGCCACTGTGTGCAAGTTGTTGCGGTCGAAAATCACGACCGCGTTGGCACCCCCATCACTGATATAGCCGAACTGTCCGCTGCTATCGAGCGCTACACCGTGTGTCCGCTTGAGTCCAGTGATCGCACCCACTGTTTTCCCGGTGCTGATGTCAAGAACCTCCACACGCGCACCGTGGGTAATGTATAGCTTCTTTGCGGAAGAGTCTGCGACCAGGTAGTCCCAGCCACCTTCACCGCCGATCTTCCATTGGGTTTCTACCTTAAACGCTTTCTGAGCCGACACGATCCCTGTGCCCGCAGTTCCAAACAAAACGGCAGTCAGAATTCTGCCCAGGCGGAGAGCTTTCTTTCCTGAGAACATCGATGGTCTCCTTTGCGGCCATGCGTGTTTGATCCGCACGATAACTATCCCATGCCTTCCTTAAGCCCAACTGAAGACAACTACGCCGGTCGATTTTCAGAATGGGTCGCAGAGACAGCCGGGTATGCGTTCGCCACCAATGGAAACCTGACCAGGACCGCCGTCCCAGCGCCCGGGCGACTGCTGATTTCGATCGACCCATTGAAGGTGTCCGCGATGGCTTTGCATATCGCCAGTCCCAGTCCGCTCCCTCCGGTTTTCCTGCTGCGCGACGGATCACTGCGCCAGAAGCGGTCGAAGATTCGCGGAAGATCCATGGCGTCGATCCCTTCACCCGAATCGGAGATTCTGATGTGCGCAGAATCTGCTGCCCGTTCAACGCAAATCGAAATCGGCTGATCTGAAAAGCTGTGCTGGAGTGCATTGATCAACAAGTTTTCGCAAAGTAACTCAAGCTTTTGGGGCTCGACGGCAACAAAGATATCGCTTTCCGTTTCTACGTCAAAACGAATACCTTTGGACTCAGCCATCGGCGTCAACCGCTTCACTACATTTTGGACGCACAAGCCAGCTTCAGCCTCAAATGTATATTCTCCTTCAGACGTGCCTTCCTCGATGCGCGCCAGAGTCAGCATTTGCGCCACGACCGCCTCCATGCGCTCGCAGTCGGTCAGACAGCGTTCGAGGCCCGCCTTGTATTCTTCGGGGCGCCTTTCCTTGAGGCTGAGCAGTTGCAGAGACGACTTTACGATCGCAGCGCTGGTCTTCAACTCATGGGCAGCATCGCCAACGAAACGCCTTTGCTGGGCAAAGGAAAGCTCCAGGCCGCGCAGGACTGTCTCGAGGGCCGTCACGAGGGGTGCAAGCTCTTTGGTCCTTCGCGCATCCTCCGGCGGAGAGAAGCTCCATGATGTCGCCGTCACCTTAGCAGCCCCTGACGCCAAGCCGCGCAGCGGTGCAAGGCCGCGGTTCAGCAGCCACAACATTAACCAGCCGGTAGCGGCCAGAACGACAAGGCTGCTGACCGCATAGAAGCCCGCAGCTTTCAACACGGCCCACCACACCCGGCGAACCGAGGATCCGTAATACACCGTGACATAGCGGTGGATTCCGCCGTTGGCATCTCCGGGATCGACAATGCGCAGGCCTCGCATACGAATTACGCGGTATGTCCTGCCCTTGATCGCCGCTTGGGTAAATGTGCTGGGAAAAACGGAAGGGGATTCTGCTCCAGCCTCACCAGAGCGGGCGACTTCCCAACGAACTCCTCGAGTTGCAAGAAGCTGGACGAGTTCCGGTCCGTTGGCAGAGCGCCCCAGAATTTGTCCTCGCTCGTCGATAACTTCGTACACATCGTCGTGGGGAACGCTGACCTCAGTGCCGTCAAGCATCACATTGTCATTTGCATCCTCGGCGTCCTGGACAGCCCCGAGCATGGAATCAGCGCGGCCGCGGAGAAGAATGTCAAACGCCCGAAAATGCGTGTGGCGCTCATAAAACAAGGCCACCCCTGTAACACAAAGAGCGGACACAAGCTCGACCAGCAGCACCGCTGAAATGAGTCGCCGGGTAATGGAGTAGGTGTTCACGCCCCTCCTCCTGGAGTGACTACGAGACGATATCCGCGCCCACGGAGGGTTTCTATGCCGGTTAGTTGGTCGTCTCCCCCAATCTTTTTGCGCAGGTTCGAGACATGTACCTCAATGACATTGGAGTGGTGCTCCCAATTGTAGTCATAGAGGTGTTCGAGAAGTTCCTGCTTGGAGACGATCACCCGGGGTCGATGCATGAGGTATTCAAGGATCCTGTACTCCATGCGCGACAGCGTGATGGTCTGATCAAACCGGGAAACCGTTTGCTCAAGTGTGTTGACGATCAGGTCGCCGGCCCGAAGAGTGGGATGGGAGACGCCCTTGCCGCGCCGGATGAGAGCCTTGGCTCGCGCCAGCAATTCGCCGAGATCAAAAGGCTTGCTGAGGTAATCGTCAGCACCTGCGTTGAGCAAATCGATCTTTGAGCTGACCTCTCCGCGAGCCGTAAGAACCAGTACTGGAGTATTGTCCTTGTTGGCGCGGATTCGTCTCAGGACGGTCAGCCCGTCCACCTTGGGAAGCATGAGATCGAGGATGATCAGGTCGTAGCACTGACTGTCAGCGAAGGCAATCCCCATCGCTCCATCTTCGGCTGAATCCACAGCGAACCCAGGCCCGTCGCGCAGTGCCGCGGCAACGTTATCAGCCAGCCGGTTCTCATCCTCGATGACGAGTACGCGCACAAGAACATTATCGCCCGGACCACCTTAAGAGATCCTGAACCCATCGAGGGTGCAGGTGAAGTGCGTACGTGACAGAGTCAGTACGAATAAATGCTGAGGGTTGCAGCCTGGGCGCAGGCGCGTCCGTTGGTCAGTGGATGGCCGGCCGCCACACCAGTCGGCGTGCCGATTTAAGGTTGGCTCAAGGTATCTTTGGCATGATTGAGGAAGAGAGCGGCACTTAGAGGAATGGCACAGGGATGCGGACCCGGTTCATTTTGCTCATCGTGGCAGCGGTACTGGTTCCGGCCAGCGTTAGGAGCCAGACCGCACCCGCGGGGCGCGTCCTTTCGGGTGTAGTCCAGGACCCGAGCGGCGCGTCGATCGTGGGAGCTGACATTGAGCTTGACGAGGCGGGGGGCGCCCAGATCGCGCGAACAACGACAAACCGTGCGGGCACATTCCAATTGAAAGCAGTCGGGCCCGGCCCATACGCCCTGCAGGTCCGGCAGACTGGATTCAAGACGGCCAAGGTCAGCGTGGGCCCCGATGCGTCCTTTCGCACGCCTCTGCGGGTTGTCCTTCAGCTAGCCGAGGTCGAGTCGGAAGTCACGGTGTCCGCATCCGATTCCTCAGCGCAGATCAGTACCGAGATCAGCCAGAATCAAAATGGCGCATCGCTCGATGAAAATGCGCTCGACCGCTTGCCAGTCTTCGATCAGGATTATGTCACCACCGTATCGCGCTTTCTCGATCCGGATTCGACGGGAAGCAACGGCGTCACCCTGGTTGTGAATGGGGTTGAGGCCAATGGGCCCGGGGTGACGGCCTCCGCCGTACAGTCGGTCAAGATCAATCAGAATCCCTACTCTGCTTTGTTCTCGCGTCCCGGACGCGCACGGATCGAGATCACGACCAAGGGCGGAACGCCAAAGATTCACGGCAATGCCAACTTCCTGTATCGGGACTCATTGTTCGACGCCCGCAACCCCTTTGCTATCGTCAAGCCTGGCGAACAAAGAACCTACTACGAGGGATCCCTGACAGGGCCGCTGAGCCACAGCAGAAAGACCACCTTCCTGGCCGCACTCAATAGGGACAGCGATAACCAGCAGGCCATTGTCGATGCTGCCGGCCCCAATGGCCCCATCAACGCTAATGATTCCAATCCCACCAGGCACTACTTTATCTCCGGACGAGTTTTCCATGATTACGCACAAGCCGATCAATTCTGGATGGGTTACTCTTACGAACACCGCACGGTCGGCAATGCCGGGGTTGGCGGTACGGTGCTACCCGAGGCCGGGACGAACACACTCTTCTTTGAGCATGAGATCAATGTCGGCCATGTACATGTATTCACACCAAAGCTTTTCAACCAACTCCACTTTTTGGTCGGACACTACGACAACCAGACCCACAGCCTGAATGAAGATCCGCAGATCGCGGTTTCTGGAGCGTTCACCGGCGGAGGAGCGCAGGCAGACGCCAGGCGTACCGAGTATCACCTGGATGCAACCGATATCGCCACCTACACCAGCGGCAAAAAGGAGATCAAGTTCGGCATAGATATCCCCGACATCAGCCGGCGCGGTTTCGACGACTTCACCAATCAGGCAGGAACCTATTCATTTTCAAGCATCGGCGACTACATCGAGCAACGGCCATTCAGCTACCTCGTGCAAAGCGGGGAGGGGCACGTCACCTTTCTTGAAAAAACCGTAGCCGGCATCCTGGAAGAGAATTTGCGACTCAACACAAAGCTTTCCATCGCGCTCGGAATCAGATACTACTGGCAAAACTACTTCCATGATGTCGCTCACAACGTAGCGCCGCGGGCCAGCTTCGCGTATGCTCCCGCCTCAAGAGGGAAAACTGTCGTCCGAGGGGGGGCTGGCCTGTTCTTTGACCGGACCGGACCGGCCCCAATCGCCGATCTGCTCCACTTCAATGGCGTGCGGCTGAAACGCTTCATCCTGATCGAGCCTGCATTTCCGGTAGCACCATCGGAGGTAGCCTCAGCCCCAACTGGCGTAGTGACTCTCGATCCTCGCGCCGGGATTCCATATTCACTCCAATTCAGCATTGGCATCGAGCAGCAGATGACTGCCAACAGCTCGGTTTCGGCGAATTTTGTGGGTACGCGGGGCATCGACTTGTTTCGCTCGATCGATGCCAATGCTCCCGAGCCTCCCGATTACCTCGCGCGCCCCAACTCTGCCCTGGGTCAGGAACGAGAGATTCAATCCGAAGGATACCTGAAGGCCTCATCCTTGGAGTTGGGCTTTCGCGGCCGCCCCTCGCGATACTTTTCTGGCCAGGCACAGTACACCCTCGGCAAAACCTACAATAATACCAGCGGTATTACTTACTTCCCGGCCAACAGCTATGCACCAAAGGCCGATTGGGGGCGCTCTGACAATGATCGCCGCAACAAGTTTGATCTGCTTGGCACCATCACAGCCGACAAGTGGTTTAACTTCGGAACTGCGCTTTCGCTCTATTCAGGAAAGCCCGTCGAGGTCACCACAGGCAACGATGACAACCATGATGGATTGCCTCTGGATCGGCCGCCGGGCGTGCCACGGAACTCGCTACATGGCCCGGATTACATCGATGTCGATCTAAACCTGTCGCATACATTTCAGCTTACAAAAGCACAGAAAGATGGTCCCAGCGCCACGCTCGGTATCAACTCCTTCAACGTCCTCAATCATGAAAATGATGTGACATATGTGGGAGTGATCAGTTCGCCCTTCTTCGGGCACTCCGTGTCGGCGCAACCTCCACGCCGCATGCAACTCGATCTCGAATTCAGATTCTGATCGCCGATAAGATACTCCTGTGAGGCGTGAATCATTGTCCACAGGCTCGCACAAAATGGTCGCGAGTTGATCGGCGATGCGACAATCCTATTCCGGGTTGCCTGACTTTGGACCCCGTATACTGATGGTCCAGGGAGATCTGGGTGAAAAGGGTTGTATGTCAGTTATCGGGGCGGGGGAGGACTGTCTGGCGGGTGTGCAAAACAGCTTCACTTGTTCGGCTGTGATTGACCGACTTAGGGATGCGTTCCAACGCCATTGGCGCTTTTATATTGACGAAGGTGTCGAACTTGCCATCTTCATGATCTCAGCATGCTTATTCACTGTTTGGCTGTTCGATCCGGCCATGCCCGCCGCGCACCTTCTGCCCAGCAGCGAGTTGCGCAGACTCCTGATGGGAGTTTCCATGGGTGCGACAGCAATTCTCATCATTCGTTCGCCCCTGGGCAAGCGATCGGGGGCGCATTTTAACCCAGCCATCACTTTGACTTATTTGCGGCTCGGCAAGATTGACGCATGGGATGCCGTCTTCTACGTCGTATCGCAATTTATCGGCGGAATTGTTGGAGTGGGCATTTCTGCGGCTTGCATGGGCAGCAGTCTGGCGGTCCCCACGGTGGACTATGCGGTTACAGTTCCCGGGCGGGGCGGAACAGCCGGCGCGTTCTGCGCGGAGTATTTTATGGCTGCGCTCCTGATGCTGGTCGTACTCTGGTTCTCGAACCGGCCGGCGCTTGTCCAATACACGAGTTATCTCGTCGGGGTTCTGATCGTGTTCTATGTATTTGTATTCGCGCCTGTCTCCGGCTTCAGCATTAATCCTGCACGAACGACCGCCTCAGCCGTGTTCGCCCACGTGTGGACTGCGGTGTGGCTTTATTTTTTGGCGCCGGTGCTCGGCATGATGACCTCTGCTGAGATTTATGTGCATGCTTATGGCATCGATCACATTCTGTGCGCCAAGCTCCACCCTGATCCGGGTTATCCGTGCCCTTTCCTCGTGTCGATTTCCGCTCCACCGCCATCTCGACTCGACCGGACTTTCCGTGCTTACAGACCGCAGTCATTTCTGAAGCAGGAAAGGAACGATGCTCCATTTGGCGGCAGAGCCTGCGCACGGTTGTTCGTTCTCCGCATCTCAAGACATATGCCTACTCAATACGACGCAATCATTATCGGAACCGGTGCGGGCGGTGGAACTCTGGCTTTGCACCTGGCTCAAGCCGGGAAGAACATCCTCATCCTGGAGCGCGGTCCATTCATGCCGCAGGAAAAGCTGAACTGGGACACCTCTGCTGTTTTCCTTGATAATCGGTATCACACCAAGGAAACCTGGCAGGATAAGGAGGGCAACGACCTGCACCCGCAGCAGTCCTACTTTGTAGGCGGGCAAACAAAAGTGTACGGCGCAGCCATGTTCCGCATGCGTGCCGAGGACTTCGGGGTCATCCAGCACAAGGGCGGCATATCCCCGGCATGGCCCATCACTTACTCCGATCTGGAACCCTACTACACCCGCGCGGAAGAACTTTTCCATGTCCATGGCGATCTTGGCGCCGCGCCCACCATCCCAGGCGGATACGGCTCCTCTTTCGATCCCACCGAGCCGTTTCATTCGAAACCGTATCCGTACCCCTCATTCGCCAACGAACCGCGCATGCAGGCGATCGAAGAGGATGTTCGCAAACTCGGCATCCATACCTTTCCTATTCCCCTCGGGCTCAAGCGCAATGAGGCGAACCCTGTCGCCTCGCAATGCGTGCGCTGCGATACATGCGATGGTTATCCCTGCCTCGTTCATGCCAAGTCCGACTCCGATATCAATTGCATTCGGCAAATCATGCATCTGCCCAACGTCACTCTGATGACAAACTCCCGGGTGACGCGACTGCTGACCAACAGCACCGGCACTGCCGTGACGGCTGTAGAGGTGATCCACTCCGGATCGGGACAACTGTATGGTGGATCCGCGGAATCAAATGAACCCAGCGCTCCTCCGGCATCGAAAGGCGGCCACGCCGCGACCTACAGTGCCGGAATTTTTGCGGTATGCGCCGGCGCGATCAACTCGGCAGTGATCCTGCTTGCGTCAGCTAACGATAAGCATCCGGCAGGCCTGGCCAACCGCTCCGATCAGGTGGGACGCAACTTTATGTACCATCAGGCGGATGCCCTGCTGGCCATCAGCACCATTCGCAATGAGGATAGCTATACCAAGACCTGGGGCACCAACGATTTCTACTTCAAAGATACTGATCCGGACTATCCGTTTCCGCTCGGACAGGTGCAGCCAGTGGGCAGCTTTCATTTCGAAATGATGAAGGGCGATGCTCCGGCCCTCACGCCGGGCTTCGTGCTGGAAGGATTGAAACATCACGCGGTTCCCTGGTGGCTGACGACGGAGGATCTTCCGGACCCCGAGAATCGGGTCACCCTGCACAATGCAACTCCGCTCTCCGTCGAAGGCTGGCAGCCTGGTCCGGCCGGCGCTCACCCTTCCGGAGATACTGGCCGCACCAATCAATCCGAGCCCGTGACAATGGCCGCGCCAGGAAGAATTCGACTCTCCTACACGCCCAATAACGTCGAGTCCTTCGAGCGCCTGAAAGACCGCTGGGTGGACATTCTCAAGAAGGCCGGCCACGCGAGCGGCTCTCTCCCGCTTCATGCCTACTTCAAGAAACGCATTCCGCTGGAGGGCGTTGGCCACCAGAATGGCACCTGCCGCATGGGAAACGATCCGGCTACCAGTGTCCTCGACCTGCATTGCAAAACCCATGATCTCGACAACCTCTATGTGGTCGATGCCTCCTGCTTCGTTTCGGCGAGTGCAGTCAATCCTTCCCTGACGATTATTGCCAACGCAATACGAATAGCTGACCACCTATTGGCGGATCGTCTCAAGTGAAAGATCCTATAGAGCGTTGTCGGTGCGGACCAAGTACCACGACATCCGACCTGGTCCAATTTTCAATGCAATTGACGGATGGATGAAGGCGCTGAACGTCGCAAGTCTCAGTAAAGTCGACAAAAGAAGCGCTGGCACGAGCTCTGCGTGCACTCTCGCGTGAATGACAAATTGTGCGGCCCCATCGGTGTCGCATAGCGCCGCGGCCGTCTTCCATGCTATGCTCGCCGCGAGTCTCCGGGACCTGTTGAACCGTGGTGAATCGACTCAACCCGCAACGCACAGCTTTTATCGCATGCATGATAATTCTCGAGGCTTGCTGGGCAGGCGGGCAAGCCCCACCTTTGCAAAATGCATCGGTTGCACAGAAGCCGTTAGCGCCGCTGAGCGCCACAGATCCCGTCGTGCGAGATGGTCTCTTCACAATCGACGTCGCGGTGACAAATACGGCAGGGCACCCGGCTTCGGACCTCGCGCCCTGGAATTTCACTCTTCTCGACAACGGCGAACCGGCAAAGATTCGCACCTTCCACAACTCTCTGGAGGCGTCCCGCCCGGCAGCCGAGTTGATTTTCGTCCTCGACGCCGTCAATCTCTCGCCCCAGCAGCTCACTCAAACCGAAAGCGCGATCCTTCAATTCCTGCGCCACAATGGCGGACGCCTGGAATTTCCGTGTCTTATCTATCGACTCACGCGGGACGGACTGTTTTCGTCGCTAAGGCCCGCGATGGACGGGGGTCTTCTGGCCAAAGAACTGGAACAGAAGAGATCTCAGTGGACCGTGTGGAGATCGAATCGAAATGATGAGCCCAATTTACTTCGCTCATGGCAGGGCGGGTCGCTGCCCCAGCCGCTCTCCCTGCGCGCCCTCGGCTCCATCGCCATCGATCAAAGAAACGTCACCGGGCGCAAAGTCGTGATGTGGTTCGGTCCGGGGTGGTCGGTGAATCGCGGCGATATCGGCTTCGACGAGGCAACCGAATTGTCCACGCGTCTGCGGGAAGCGCGCATCACGCTGGACAACATTAACGTGTGGCCGAATCCGGACCGGTCTTTCAAATTTCACGACTTTCTCGAAGCGCCCCGCTCGCAAAAGGACATGCAACCGGCCCAAATGGCTCTGCAGGTGATCGCGACGCACACCGGGGGCCTGGTGCTGGAATGGCCGGGCGACCTCGATCAAGACATCGAGCGCTGCGCTACCGATGCCCGGAGCTACTACACCCTTACGTTCAATCCTCCTCATACCTATCAGATGGACGAATATCACGACCTGCGTGTGCAGGTGGATCGTCCTGCTCTGACGGTTCGCGCTCTCACGGGCTACTACAACGAGCCTGTGTATTTCGACAATCCCCGGCCAGGGATTGAAAAGGTCACCGTCGCGCAGCTTGAAGACCTGGTGCATGCGCAGACCGACCTGCTGCGAAGACTGGACAATCTCGAACTAACCGAGCGGCTGAGCACACCCCGTCTCGATGCGTTGTTGGGCATGATCCACGGTGAGCGAGAACGACAGGCGCTGACCGCGGATGCCGATCTGTCGCTCGCGCTCGCGCCGCCGGCCGACGACATTGTGAGTCGGCCGCCGCCACAACCGGATGAGCAGCGCGCCATCTTGCAGCGCGCGTTCGACTATCTGCGCAATGCCCTCCCCAAACTGCCCGATTTCTCTGCCTCAAGAGACACCGTGCGCTTCGAAGAGCCCGCCGAACGCGACAACGAGAGCTGGAAGATGCCGCACCAGGACGAGACTCTCCACTTTGCCACGTCGGAGCACGCTACCGTTCACTATCGAAATGGGCACGATGTGGTTGAGAAAAAGCAGAAACTCGTCAGCAAACACCCGGTAGCGGCACGCGATCTTGAAACATGGGGCACATTCGGCCCCATTCTTGCCTACGCCGTTACAGCCGCCGCCTCCAGTCCAGGCAACCTCATCTGGGAGCGCTGGGAGCGCGGCAAATATGGAGAGTTGGCGGTGTTCTCCTACAGAGCTGCCAGCACCGATAGCGCGCCCGAGATCACGTATTGCTGCATTCCCGAAGGCGACGGGACCACTGTTTACCGAAACAGGGCCGACACCTACGGTGAATTTGCAGTCAACCCCGGCACCGGGGCCATTATGCGCATCGTGATCAATGCGGATCTCAACGAAGAACGGGACCCGAACGCGCCCCTCATCCGGTCGCAAATCATGGTCGAGTATGGTCCTGAGGAGTTGGGTGGCAAGACCTACATCTGTCCGCAGCGGAGCGTGGAGATCTCGCGCGGCCGCTCCAGGCGCGAACTCCACGAGTGGGGCATGGCCTTCAGACTTTACGGCTATTTCGAAACCATGATCAACGACGTGACCTTCGGTGGCTACCACAAATTCGGCTCGGAAGCCCGCATTCTGCCTGGATTCGAAGAAACTGAGGGGACGAAAAGCTCCCCACTCCCCAGGAAAACACAACCTCCCATGGAAGAGCCGGCTGGCCCGCGGCCAGTCACCGTGGCGCAACTTACTGAGATTGTCGGGAGGACGAAAGGTGATGATCGGGAGGCAGCAAATGAGATCGAGCATCTGCAATTGACAGAGCGGTTGAGCAGCCCGAAGCTGGCCTTGTTGAGCGGCCAATTACCGGGGAAAAAGTCGAAGTCCGCATTGACGGCGATTGCAGACGTGTCAGTGTTCCTGGATCCGCCGCTGGACGAAATCCCTCAAGAAGCCGCGCCCGATCCGGCCGAACAGACCCAAATCATTTCGCAGGCGATGAACTACCTGAAGACGACCATTCCGAAGCTGCCGGATTTCTACGCCAGGCGAGTCACAAATTCCTTCGAGGAGGTCGGCAAGAGGAAGGATGAAGCAGGCATGCTCAAGAGGACCTCCCTGCGCTCTACGGGTGAGTTCAAAGCGACGGTGTACTACCGGCAAGGCAAAGAAGTCGTACGCGAAGAGGGTAAACAGGAGCATGGGCTTATTACGCGAGGAACCTTCGGGCCGATCCTGAGCGTGGCGATGCTGGATGCGCAGCACAGCAACACGATGCGATGGAGTCGGTGGGAAGCGGGACCGAACGGATCGATGGCTGTTTTTCGATTTCAGGTGCCGCAAACGGAATCTCACTACGAGGTCTTGGGAAGCTTGGCATCCGGCGCGAGGGGTCCAACTGCGTATCACGGTGAAGTCGAGGTTGACCCGGATTCAGGAACGATTCTGCGGCTCATGCTGGACGCAGATCCTGAGTTAGGTTCAACCATCGAGCGCTCCGGGGTCATGGTGGAATACGGGGCGGTCGCGATCGGTGGCAAGACGTATACCTGCCCGGTGCGCAGTGTGTCCTATTCCGTGGGCGCGCTTTATGTTTCCACAATTTTGGGTGTTCCGTCGGCGTCGAAGGGGAACGCCGTGCGGCTGAACGATGTGGACTTTGACAACTACCACGTCTTCCGGAGCGAAATGCGAATCGTGCCGTAATAGTTCGCAGCGGGTAGCAGGCGAGAACAATGACGAACCACCTGCTTCACCAAATCTGGCCGCGAGGGGAAAGAAGACAGCAAGTCGCAAGCAATTAGACTTACTCCAATCGTCCTCACCCGTGACCGCATGGCTATCCACTGACCTTAAGATACGATTCGATAGGGCATGATCAGCAGACGATCGTTTCAGAAGTTGAATTGCAAGTATGGGGTACGCCGCATAATCTCGTAGAGGTTAGGCGCGGAAAGTCCTGATGCGTTTAACGAGCTGCAGTCAACATAATTGATGATTTTCATCGACGGATAGGGAGCGCTGGCAACATTTCCTTCTCCGTCGCAGTCTATACTTATAGAGGCGTGGCCTTTTCGAGCAGTTTGGGAACGCGTTTCTTAACAAATTGAACGATAGCTCCCCATTTCCGAAACACTTGCCCCCGAATCGAGGCAATGGCCCTGAAGTGACCGTTCTGGGCAGGGGTGAATTTCGTTTCTGCGGCCAGACAGTACGTCCGATCTTCTTCGGCTTTTTCGGACTGATGTTCGCGATCGTGCTATGGGGGACAAGTTACAAGCTATCTCTCTATTATCCGCATCTCGCCCATTCCGCAAGAACCCAGGTGGCGAAGTTGTGGATCCAGCCCCGCACTGCTTCCATCGCAGTTGTCCATGGGCTCAAGGGCGCTCCGAGTCGAGTAAGTGACAGTCAGGCGCTTACTGCGACAATCCCGCCTCTACTAAGCTTTGACCGTACCGCGCGGTTTCTGAATGATCGCTGTGACCGGGCCATCTTGACCCCTGAAGCTCTGATTCCAGCGCGGTCTCCTCCCTCCTTTCTAACCTCCCTGGTTTGACAGTTCAAGATTGTGGTTCGCGTTTTTGCGCATGACAGTTTTGGGACACTGATTTCGCCGATGCTCTACGCCAAATTTCTTTGATCGATGTCCGAAGGCCGATTCCAGGATGATATGGACCGGCAGTTGCGGACAACGGTGATCGCAATCGTCGAGGGTTGGCAGATACCACCCGGTTGTGGACCAATGGTATCCCCGGTGCATGTTGAGAGCACGAGGAGACCATGAGCTCGCGTTCCGGGTTCGACTTCATCCTTCAGGATCAATCTTGTAATATTCACGACTCCCCGTCTCGGTCCGGCTGGTGCCGGGATCGAAAGAAGCAATCGTGATCCAGGAGCATTAGCGAATGCGTAAAGGAATTTTGTTACCTTTCACCGTCTCGGCTTCACTCTGCAGCACCTTTGTCATCACGGCATGCCATTCCGGAGCCAGCGGATCTGATGCGAGAGCAGCTTCTGTTCCGTCGGCACGAGTGGCCCAGGCCCAGCGGGGAAACCTCTCGCACGTCCTTACGCTTGCCGGTCAGTTTCAGCCGTACCAGGTGGTCGACGTGCACCCCAAGGTCAGCGGCTACATGAAGCAGATCAACGTCGACATTGGCGACATCGTTCACCAGGGGCAAACGCTGGCGGTTCTGGAGGTTCCGGAACTCAAGGCGCAGCTGCAGCAGACGGTTTTCGAGGTAGATCAGAGCAAAGAAGAAATCACTCAGGCTCAGCATGAGATCGCTCGCGCGGTCGCCACGCACTCGGCTCTTCACGCTGCGTATGAGAGGCTGGAGCAAGCCGCGAAGGGGCATCCCGGGCTGATCGCGCAGCAGGAACTGGATGATGCGCAGGCCAAGGATCTTTCGTCCGAATCGCAGGTCGACGCGGCAAAAGCCGCCATGGCCGCAGCCCAGCAGCACGCCGGCGCGGCCCAGGCCGACAACCAACGTGTGCAGGCCTTGCACGACTACACCACCGTCCAGGCGCCCATCTCCGGCGTCGTGGTCTGGCGCTATGCCGATACGGGAGCATTGATCCAGGGGGGCACAAACTCCAACAGTCAGGACCTGCCCATTGTTCGTCTGTCGCAGAGTTCGCTGCTGCGCCTGCGCGTCCCGGTGCCGGAGAGCGATATCCGCTACATTCACGAGGGCGACGAACTCACGGTGCGCGTTGACGCTATCAACCGAGCCTTTACCGGGAAGATCGTGCGCTTCACCCGCGACGTCAACTTCGAAACCCGCACCATGGAGACCGAGATTGACGTACAAAACAAGGACCTGTCGATCTCTCCGGGCATGTATGCCAACACCATGCTGCGCATGGACCATGTCGAGAACGTGGTCACCATTCCTGTCGAAGCGCTGGTCCTGAGTGGACAGAAGCAGGTGGTGTATGTGCTCGACGGGACCAATCACGTGCAGGAGCGGACGGTCGAGATTGGGATCGAGGGCTCGAAACTCGCCGAAATCAAGAGCGGTCTCAATCCCGGCGACAAAGTCATCGTCGGCGGCCAGGAAAAATATCAGGAAGGCGAAGAAGTCAGCCCCGAACTTGAAACCACCCCGGCGTCGGAAACCTTGCAGGAAACCGGCGGAATGATCGACCTGAAAGGTGAAGAAGGCATTGCCAGTGAAGCCGGTCCTGAAGCAGCCAATGAGCACCAGGCTGGACACGCGGGGGTCGAGGTGAAGGGGGCCAAGCCAGTCGGGCCCAACGAGCACGACCTCAAAAAGAAGCCTGAAGGGGCACGCTGATGCCGCGCTTTGCTCTGAAATTTCCGTACTTCATCATCATGCTGTGCCTGGTGGTGGCGCTGGTCGGCACCTTCACCGTCTTCCGAATGCCGGTTGACCTTTTCCCCAAAATCGACATGCCGGTGGTGGTCGTCGCCACCTTTTACAATGGCATGCCGCCGCAGCAGATCGAAGCCGACATCACCAACACCTTTGAGCGATTCTTCACCCTCGGCGCGAACATCGATCACAGCGAATCGCGCTCGCTCACCGGCGTCAGTCTGATCAAGATTTATTTCAAGGCCGGCACCGATCCCCACGCCGCGCTCAGCAATATCGCCAACCTCGCCATGGCAGATCTGCGGCGCCTTCCTCCTGGCACGCTTCCCCCTGTTGTGCTCGGTATGGACGCATCCACCCAGCCCGTGTGTCTTGTCACCCTGAAAGGCCAGGGCCTGAACGAAACCAGCCTCAAGGACCTGGCGCAGTTCCAGGTGCGCAACCAGATCTCCAACGTGCAGGGAGCGTCGGTTCCCCAGCCTTACGGCGGCACTTACCGCCAGATCCAGATCTACGTCGACCCGCTCAAGCTTGAGGCCCACAACATGAGCCCCAACGACGTGGTCAAAGCCGTCAATTCGTCAAATCTCATCCTCCCTGCCGGCGACGTGCGCATCGGTTCGAGGGACTTCAATATATACGCCAATAGCCAGTTCCCCGATGCCGCCTCGATGAATTCCATGCCCCTCAAGTCCGTGGGCAACTCGTCGGTGCTGGTCGGCGATGTAGGCAAGGCCGTGGACGGCGGCGCGCTGCAATACAACATCGTGCGCATCGACGGCCAGCGCTCCGTTTACGTTCCCATCTTCAAACAGGGCGGCGACAGCAACACCATTACCATCGTCAACGGCATCAAGCAGGCCATTACTAAGCTCGTCGACATACCCGAATCGCTCAAAACATCCGTGGTGTTTGATCAGTCTGTCTTCGTGAAGCTCGCCATCAGCAATGTCACCCGCGAAGCCGGCATCGGCCTGGTCCTTACCAGCCTCATGATCCTCATCTTTCTCGGCAGCCCGCGCGCCACCATTGCCGTGCTGCTGTCCGTACCTCTATCAATTGTGTTCTGCCTGCTCGTCACCAACTTCATGGGCGGCTCCATCAACACCATGATTCTCGGCGGCCTGGCGCTGGTGTTCTCCCGCCTGATCGACAACGGCGTTATTGTTCTCGAAAACATCTTCCGTCATATGGAGATGGGCGAGTCGCCGGCGGAGGCCGCCGAAAAAGGCGGAATGGAAGTTTCCATGGCGGTGCTTGCCGCCACCTTTACCACGTCCATCGTGTTCTTTCCGGTAACGTTTTTCAGCGGCATCAGCAAATATGTTTTCACGCCCCTCGCCCTGGGCGTGGTGCTGTCGATCTTCGCGTCCTACTTCTTCGCCATGACCGTGGTGCCTCTCTATTGCGCCAAACTCATTCGTCCGCACCGCGCGCACTCGGCGAATTCGAAGCCGGGTTTCTTCGCCCGATTCGACCGCAAGTTCAACGCCACCTACGAGGCGATGCTGTCCTGGTACGAGAACCTTGCCATGCGCGCCATGCGGAGGCCTGCCTTTACCGCATTTGCAATCTCCGGCGGGGTGATCCTGGTCCTGGCGTTGACCTTTCCGTTTCTCGGGCGCGCCTATTTTCCCCGCACCGACCCCGGGCAATTCATCGTGAATGTGCGCATGCCCAGCGGCACCCGCCTGGAGGTCAGCAATGACTACATCGCTCATGTGGAAAACATCATTCGCGGCGTCGTCCGGCCCTCCGATCTTGACATGATCGTTTCCAACATCGGCGTCTATCCCGATCTCTCCGCGATCTACACCACTAACGCTTCCATGGATACCGCCTTTGTGCAGACGAGCCTGAAACAGGATCACTCCGTTGGCAGTTATGAGTACATGCAGCGCGTGCGTCAGCGGCTGGCGCGCGAACTACCCGAGTTATCCACTTACTTTCAGGCCGGGGGCCTGGTTGACGGGGTCATCAACCAGGGGCTTCCCGCGCCCATCGACATCCAGGTCAGTTCCATGGACATGGAAAAGGCGTACGCCCTCGCCAACAATCTTTCGCAACGGATCAAAGCTTTTCCTGATGTGAGCGGAGTTTACATACCCCAGGATCTCGATTATCCCGGCCTCGCTCTCAATATCGACCGCGAGCGCGCCAGCCTCATCGGATTAAGCGCCAAGGACATCGTGGATGACGTGATCACTGCCCTCACCTCCGACGGAATGGTCGCACCCAGCTACTGGATCGATCCGCATAGCGGCAACAACTACATGGTTACTGTGCAGTACGCCAATCGCTGGATCAACAACATGTCGAGGCGCGATTTCGAAAACATTCCCTTGCGCGCCGTCCGTCCCGCGGGATACACCCCCGCTGACGAAGGCCGAAGCGCCTCCGCTCAGCCCGGCGATGTCTGGCAGGGCGACCACAAGTCGGGATACACGCCTCTCAGTTCGGTAGCGGACATCAAGCTCATCAACACTCCGACCGAGGTTGACCATTACCAGATCCGGCGCGTGATCGACATCTACGTTTCCACCAGGTCGGAGGCATTGCAGCGCGTCGGCGCCCGCATCGACAAGCTTCTCGCCGACACCAAAACCGATCCCAACACCGTCATCAAGGTGCGCGGCGCGGTCGTCGCGATGAACAGTTCCTTTCGCGATTTCGGGCTGGGGCTGGTCATCGCGGTGCTCATGGTCTTCCTCATCCTCATGACTCAGTTCACGTCTTTCATCGATCCGTTCATCATTCTCATGGCCATCCCGCCCGGACTTGCCGGTGTGGCCGTGATCCTGGTCCTTACAGGCAGCACTCTCAACATCATGTCTTTGATGGGCGTCATCATGATGACCGGCATCGTGGTGTCCAACAGCATCCTCATCGTTGAATTTGCCGGCACCCTGCGCAAACAAGGATTGCCCATGCTCGAAGCCGTCGTTCAATCCTGCAAGATTCGATTGCGCCCCATCCTGATGACCTCTCTTGCAACCCTTCTCGGCATGATTCCCATGGCCCTGGGCCTCGAAGCCGGCAGTGAGCAGTATGCTCCCCTGGCCCGTGCCGTCATCGGGGGCCTCGCTGTCTCCGTGATGGCCACCGTCTTCCTCGTACCCGCCGTTTACCTCATGATTCATGGCAGGCATCAAAACCGGCCCGCGCTGGAGCAGGGCAATGGAGGTGCAAACTAATGCCTAAGTTCGCACTCAAATATCCCTACTTCATCATCATGCTTTGCCTCATGGTGGCCCTCATCGGAGGCTTCAATACGGTGCGCATGCCGGTTGATCTTTTTCCTCAAATCGACATGCCGGTGGTGGTCGTCGCCACGTTCTACAACGGAATGCCTCCGCAGCAGATCGAAGCCGACATCACTAATACCTTTGAACGCTTCTTTACCCTGGGCGCCAACATCGACCACAGTGAATCTCGTTCCCTCACCGGCGTCAGTCTGATCAAGATTTACTTCAAGCCGGGCACCGACCCCAACGCCGCACTCAGCAACATCGCCAACCTCGCCATGGCCGACCTGCGCCGCCTTCCTCCCGGCACGCTTCCCCCCGTGGTGCTGGGCATGGACGCATCCACCCAGCCCGTTTGCCTCGTGACCCTCAAGGGACAGGGCCTGAACGAAACCAGCCTCAAGGACCTCGCCCAGTTCCAGGTGCGCAACCAGATCTCCAACGTGCAGGGCGCGTCGGTGCCGCAGCCCTATGGCGGCACCTACCGCCAGATCCAGATCTACGTCGATCCGCTCAAGCTTGAGGCGCGCAATATGAGCCTCAATGATGTAGTCGAAGCCGTGAACAGTTCCAACCTCATTCTGCCCGCGGGCGACGTGCGTATCGGCTCCAAGGACTTCAATATTTATGCCAACAGCCAGTTTCCTGACGCCACGTCGATGAACTCCATGCCACTCAAGTCAGTTGGAAACTCATCCGTCCTCGTCGCCGATATCGGCAAGGCAGTCGACTCGGGGGCACTGCAATATAACATCGTGCGCATCGACGGCCAGCGCTCCGTGTATGTTCCGATCTTCAAGCAGGGCGGCGAGAGTAACACCATCACCATTGTCAACGGCATCAAAGAGGCAATCAAGAAGCTGGTCGACATTCCTGAGTCCCTCAAGACCGCGGTTGTTTTCGACCAGTCCATCTTCGTCAAGCTGGCGATCAAGAACCTCATCAAGGAAGCCACCATCGGCCTGGTGCTGACCGGCGTCATGATCCTGGTGTTTCTCGGCAGCCCGCGCGCGACTTTCGCTGTGCTGTTATCCATCCCGCTCTCTGCGCTGGTGTGCCTGCTCATCACCAATGCCATGGGCGGTTCAGTGAATACCATGCTCCTGGGCGGCCTGGCGCTGGCGTTCTCGCGCCTAATTGACGACTCGGTCGTGGTGCTGGAAAACATCTTTCGCTACATGGAGATGGGCTCACCGCCGCGCGAGGCCGCAGAAAAAGGCGGCATGGAGGTTTCGCTCGCCGTTCTCGCCGCTACCTCTACTACCTCCATCGTATTCTTCCCGGTCACCTTTTTGTCCGGTGTCAGCAAGTACATCTTCACGCCCCTTGCGTTGGGTGTGGTGCTGTCCATCTTTGCTTCGTACATCTTCGCGATGACGGTCGTTCCTCTGTATTGCGCCAATTTCATCACCTTGCACGACGAGAGTGCAGAGGGCGGAAAGAAGGCCAGCCGTTTCCGGCGCTTCGAGCGCTGGTTCAACACCAAATTCCAATCCCTGCTCAACTGGTATGAAGGATTGGCTAAACGGGCCATGCAGCGCCCACCGCTCACCGCCGCTCTGATTCTCGGGGGAGTGCTGTTGCTGTTGCTGTGCACCTTCCCCTTCCTCGGCCGGGCTTACTTTCCGCGCACCGATCCCGGCCAGTTCGTGATCAACGTCCGCATGCCCAGCGGCACCCGTCTTGAAGTCAGCAACGAGTACATCGCCAAGGTCGAAAACATCATCCACAGTGTCGTCAAACCCGCCGATCTCGACATGATCGTCTCCAACATCGGCGTCTATCCCGATCTCTCAGCCATCTACACCACCAACGCATCCATGGACACCGCGTTTGTGCAGACCAGTCTTAAAGAGGACCACAGCGTCGGCAGCTACGAATATATGCGCCGCGTTCAGCAGAAGGTCGCGCGAGAGATGCCGGAACTCTCCGCTTACTACCAGGCAGGCGGTCTCGTCGACTCAGTTATTAACCAGGGCCTTCCCGCGCCGATCGATATCCAGATCCAGTCCCAGGACATGGACAAGTCCTACGCCTTGGCGCGCCAGCTCGCCGCCAAGATTCAGGCGTTTTCTACGGTGCGGAATGTCTATATTCCCCAAAGCATCAACTATCCTGGCCTGGCACTGAACATCGACCGCCAGCGCGCCAGCCTCGTCGGCCTCTCCGCCAAGGATGTGGTCGACGACGTGATCACCGCCCTTACCTCCGACGGCATGGTCGCGCCGAGCTACTGGATCGATCCTCACACCGGCAACAACTACATGGTGACGGTGCAGTACGCCAATCGCTGGATCAATAACATGTCTATGGAAGACCTCAAAAACATTCCTCTACGCGGTGCGCGCCCGCCCGGCTATGGACCCATGGAGCAGGGGGAACAGGCGTCGCCCGTTTCCGCAGCGTTTTTCCGCGGAACTCACCGCTCTGGCTATGTGACCCTCGGCTCGGTAGCGGATATCGAGCAAATCAACACACCAACCGAAGTTGACCACAACCAGATTCGCCGCGTCATCGACATCTACGTCGCTCCCAAAACCGAGGGTCTGGAGAAAGTGGGAGCCCAGGTGAACAAGCTCCTTGCCCAGACCCATCATGATCGCAACACCGTGCTCAATGTTCGCGGCGCGGTGGTCAGCATGAACCAGGCGTTCCACGACTTCGGCCTGGGGCTCATCATTTCGGTATTGCTCGTGTATCTGATCCTGATGGCCCAGTTCACGTCGTTCATCGATCCGTTCATCATCCTCATGGCCATCCCACCCGGGCTTGCCGGAGTCGTGCTGACGCTATTGGTCACCGGCAGCACGCTCAACATCATGTCGCTGATGGGCGTCATCATGATGACCGGCATCGTGGTTTCCAACAGCATCCTCATCGTGGAGTTCTCCAACGTGCTTCACGAACAGGGACTGCCGCTGCTCGAGGCCACGGTGCAGGCGTGCAAGGTACGGCTCCGGCCCATTCTCATGACCTCGCTGGCGACACTGCTGGGCATGATTCCTATGGCTCTCGGTCTTGAAGCCGGCAGCGAACAGTATGCGCCGCTGGCTCGCGCCGTCATCGGAGGCCTGGGGGTTTCCGTGGTCGTCACCATCTTCCTGGTCCCCGCGGTCTATCTCATCGTCCACGGCCGCCGCGAACGCAACGCCGCATTAGCGGAGGGTAAAGCATGAACCGGCCGCGCATTTTTTATCCAATCCACGCAGCGATCGGTGATGTGGTTGTTATTGTGCTCCAATGCCACGCTCTTGGCGCAAAAGAAAGATTTGCCAGATGCGCCAAGTCCGCGACTTCTTGCGCAGGCAAACCAGCCGACAAATCCAGCGCAGCAGCAGGCCGAGCCGCAAACAAATTCACCACAGCCTCCAAAACCAATGGGGCCAAAGCTCACGTTGGCCGATGCCGAACGCATGGCCATCCAGCACAATCCCAATGTGAGCATTGCCCACCTCCTGCAACTGGCGCAGGCCCAAGTCATTCGCGAAACTCGCGCCGCCGAATTGCCGACAGCAGCCGCCGATCTCACGGCAGTTGGCGCCCACGACAACAGCCGCATCACCGCGGGGGCGCTCAACAATCCCACCGTCTACAACCGCGCCGCCGGTGGCCTCACCGTCGACCAACTCATCACCGATTTCGGCCGCACCCATAATCTGCTCAAGAGCGCGCAATCAAACGCCAAAGCCCAGTTGGACTCGGAACGAGCTACAACAGAAGACATCACCCTGGCTGCCGATCAGGCCTTTTACCAGGCGCTAACAGCGCAATCCGTACTCAAAGTCGCGCAACAGACCGTCGCCACGCGCCAGGCTACCGGCGAACAGATTGGCGCACTTACTCAATCCAAACTTCGGTCCACCCTCGATCTCAGCCTGGCCAACGTACAAACATCGCAGGCACAGCTTCTCGTTCTTGATGCGCAGGATGCAATGGCCTCTGCCATGGCAAACCTGAATGCGATCCTTGGCTCGGAAACGGATACTCAATATGATCTGGTCGACGAAACGCCAGCCAATCCCGAGGCCGCTCCACCAAACACGGAAGACCTCGTGCAACTTGCCCTTCGCGCCCGTCCCGATTTGGCCGCGCTGCAGGATCGTTCGCTTGCTGCGAAGCAATTCAGCTCCGCCGAACACGACCTGCTCCGGCCGACTATCTCCGCGCTGGCGGTCGGTGGCGCTACTCCGGTGCGCGCCGATCAAATCCTCTCCTCCTGGTATGGAGCTGCAGGAGCTAACGTCAGCATTCCCGTCTTCAATGGATTTGAGTACACCTCGCGCGCGAAAGAGGCAGATCTTCGCGCCGGCGCTGCGCAGGAGCAAGTGCGGAATCTGCGCGACAACATCGCACGCGACGTGAGAGCCGCGGTACTCAATGCGCAAATCGCCTTCCAGCGTATCGGCGTAACCCAGGAGCTTCTAAATCAGGCAAACACCGCCTTGGAACTCGCCCAGGCACGATATAAAGTAGGGTTGAGCGGCATCGTCGACCTGACCCAGTCACAACTTGCACAAACTGAAGCATTGATCGGCCTCACCAATGCGCGGTATGCGTATCAAACCGCGCTCGCCGTTGTGCGCTATCAGACCGGGCAGTAAGGTCGAATTGCAAAGTGGGCCCGGCGCGATCGGAATTGATCGGCCGTTCCTTAGAATTCGGGGGGCGGCAGCTCACAACAACGCCCGGGGCATCCGGGCATATTTGAGACTCGATGGATGGCTAGTTCGGCAGCGAGTTCACCCGCGGGCTCTGGCAGCCTGGGCGATCCAGCATGGCGTTGAGTCATGCGTCCTCCGCCCGGGACTTCAGAACGGCTTCATCCTACCGCCCAACGCGGCACACTTTGACCGAGTCGTTCTTATAGTCGCAACGAAACGCGGTTGATGAGTTGCGGGGAAGAACAATCCAGGTCACATCCGCGGGCAACTGTCGAATGCGTTCTCCGTCAGTCAGGACATTCAAATTCTTTTGCGCTGTCTCTCCCTGCAGCCATGCAGCAGTCAAATCGGGAGCGATGGAAGCAAGGCCGCCATCCTTTGAATAATCAGGTAAAGCGCTGCGCTCCGCTATCGCTCTGAAGTTCTGCGAGTCTTCTCCGCGATATGTAATGTAGTTGGCGTCCATGGCAAAGACGGCGTTCTTCGGTGTGTGATCCCGAATCCACAGGAATGCCTGGGACCACTCATTCTTCGAGATAGTCGTCACCGGAAGTTCAAGATGAGAAGATG
The DNA here is from genome assembly GCA_963737665.1 of uncultured Acidobacteriaceae bacterium. Classification (GTDB taxonomy): domain Bacteria; phylum Acidobacteriota; class Terriglobia; order Terriglobales; family Acidobacteriaceae; genus Telmatobacter. Next base: position 136,378 of record CAVTTW010000002.1, on the reverse strand, counting down.
CCGGGAAGGTCCTCTGCTGTACGAAATACATCAGCGAAGTTAAAGCGAGAAAGAATCCGGCCCAGCGCCAGCCTTGGCGCGCCAAGACATATCTGCCCAGCGCCGCGCCGACCGCAAGAATCATGACGATGTATACCGTTTGAAAGATGCGTAGAGGTTGGAGCCGCGCCACCGCAAAATTGGCGGAACTCTCATGAGCGAACAGAAGCGCCACCAGGATACCCATCCAGCCGGAAACGATCGCCATCTGGGCTAGCGGACGTGCGGCGTCGGTATTTACGTCGTTGCGGCGCCGCATCAGACCGGCGAGCACGAGCAATGGCGCAAGCACTCCAAGGACCTCGTACCACTGCCATGTAGAAAGGAACCAGTACGCGCGCGTGTATGCGACTACTTTGTATCCATGCGCGGCAGCCGGAGATAGGACGTTCAGTGCAGCAGCGACGAGTATTGCGGCGATGCACACAGCGAAGGTCGCTGCGACATTGGCTCTCCTGCTGGGCAACGACGCGCAGGCCAGCAACAAAATGCACCCGAATGCATACGCTGCCATAAGCGGGTGCAGCAGCGCCGCGACAAGCAGGCTGCCGCCGCACAGTCCCGCACTCAGGACCGATAAGCGACTGCCGCTCCTGCTCTGATGAGCGATATCCAGCGCTCCGACGAATGCCAGGAGCGAACATGGTGTAGAAAAGCTTCGAGCCGATACATATGGATCCATTAACATCAACGAGGTACCGGCAATGGGCAAAGTCAGCATTGCCGCCAGCACGCATACCGCACTGAAACACTCTGTAGCGCTTCGATAACACCGGATGGCAATCTGCCATGCGGCAAACAGAGTCAGCCATATCGTCCCCACATATATAACAAACAGGACACCCATGAGCCCGATATGCGAGAGGCGCGCGGCAGCAGCAACCATCGGCGCGTAGAAAGAAAACCGCAGATGTACCGTCACAAAGCTCGTCAATGCGGGATAGAGAGAAGGGTCCAACACCCTCTTGACACCGGTCAAATACAGCCCGCCGTCTTCGACATAAGGATGGTAACCATGGACGAGGACAGCCCCTGCCGTAAGCGCGGCGGAGAATAACACGCCTCGAGCTCTGCGCCTGGATGGCGCAACTGCCTCTTGCAGCGCGACAGATCCGAGGGTAGCTACAGGTGCCGGCAAGTCAGGTCTCTCCGTATCCAGATATTTGCCGGCCTCGTTCATATTCCGCAAAGGAACAGAAGCAGATCCGTCCAACCTCTAAGATAGGTTCGTGCATCGCCAAGTCGATCTCTAATTGTAAGATTCGTCTCCTATGGCGGTAGTTGTCTTCCCTCAGTCCGCCCTGAAGTGCCGGATCTGACGTCTAACGACCACGCTGGTTCGGCTTACGGGGCGAGAGGTGCCGTTGGTGCTCCAGTGCCTTCCGGCGAGTGGACCCACTTATCCAACTCTCCCTTCTGGCGCACCAATGACACTTTGGCCCTTTCTAATTGCAGATTGGCATCGATAAGATCGAGATATCTCTGGCGCTCCTGAATACGCGCATTTACTTCATCCTTGGGAGTAACGAGGGGACCTCCGCTGCTCTGCTTCGCCTGCAGTTCCGCAGAACTTAATTCGCTCTGCGCAATCTTCAGTTCGAGTTGGGCAAGCTCCTGGATTGTCGCCAATTCGGGAATCGAGCGCTGTAACTTGAGTCGGTCTTCCGCCTCTCCAGCCCGCATGCCATCAAGATCGGCTTCTGAGCGTAATGCATCTTCCGTTGACTGCTTAGCCGCTGCTTTTCTTACTCGATCGAGTAAGGGGAATTGGATTTGTACCCCGGCCGAGGCGGAATTGTAGTTGTTATGCAAGTTATAGAATTCTGAAACATTCTCGATGGGACTTACCCTGCCGTATTGTGCCCCAAATGTGACCTGGGGCCTCCATGTATAGCGCGAGTCTCCGTCGGCTTTCTGACGCTTGGCCTCGACATTGGCTTGTGCTGACACTATCCCCGCAGACTCGGGCAGGGAGGATTTCCGAAACTCTTCGGGGTTGTCCAGAGAGGGCATCGCCGGAATCGTCTCCGCCTGGGCACGAATGCCACCTTCCGGAAGTCCCGTAAGATGCGCCAGGTGTTCCCGGAGAACCGCTTCGTCATTCTCACCGCGGATCTTCTGAAGTTTCAATTGCACTGCGACTCGCTGTGACTTGATGAGTTCCAGGTCACTGTCCAGTTTCGCGTTCACCCGGTCCTCAACGATCGAAACCAATTTCAGAGCAAGCGCATACTGTTCGGCCACAACCTCTGCGGTCTTCTGTGCGTGATCGAGGGACAAATAGGTGAGCACCGTATCTTCCTCAATCTGCCCTCGTGCCTCCTGCAAGGCCAGGGACGCCGCCTGCAAGTCAGACCGTGCAGCGCGGATATAAAAGCGCTGCTGAGCACTGTAGACCAGCGATTGGGCATTGATGGTGAAGATTGTCGGCACACTTAGAGTGATTCCGTACGCGTCACCGACTCCGCCGCCCGTAACGACGCTGGGGATGAATATATCTTTTGTGACTGCCAGCGCAGCTTTGGCCCGATTCACATCGTGCTCGGCGGACAGGATCTTCGGACTGTTTTCCAGCGCGCGGTCTACCGCGGACGTGAGCGACACCTGACCGTTCACCCGCGAGATTGCGATGCAGCCAAGGACAATCAATGCGGAAAATAAATCGACAACGAACATGGCACACGCCACTGCTAGCTCTCGCGTAACTTGCCATAAATGCTACGATGTCGGCGCGCATGTCCCGGTTGTACAATTGCCTATAACTTGCTCTGCGATGGTGCGATCCGACCGCTTCAGCGGCTGCTTCATCGCGGTCTCGCCCTCTAATGCACGATGGTTATGCGCAGATTGTCACTCAGGTTGTCACCGTGCGTCGGATGAAGAGCCAGAACATCGCTCGGTGTCAGCCCGCTTGTAACTTCTGCTCGGGACACATTTGCCAGGCCAACGGTAACGTCTGCTCTCCGCAGCTTGCCATCAATAACCTTGTACACGAAGCGCGCTGACCCTTCCGTATGCAAAGCTTCCCGTGGAATGGAAAGCGTGTGCATGTGCTTCGCGATCGTAACGACGACCGTGACATGAGAGTCGGCCGGCAGATCACCCGTGGCATCATCGACGCTCATCGTACACTGGCCTACGTTCCTGGCACCGGTTCCGGTGACGGCCAATGGTGCATGAATCACGTGCCCGTGCCACGTGCGATCAGGGTGCCCGTCCCATGTAATGCTTACCGGTTGCAGGTTGTGGAGTTTTGCGATATCTGGCTCGTCGAAATCGGCGCGAATGACAACCTTGGTCAGGTCTGCCACCCGGAGCAGATCGGCACCCGCGGGAACAAAGTCGTATGGTGACACCGGAATAACATAAACCGTGCCCGCTATCGGCGATGTTATGTTTGCGTTGTGATACGAAACTTTTTCCGCCTGGAGCGAGGCCCTTGCCGCGTTGACCTTTTCCTTCCAGCTATCGATGTCTTGCTGGCTGTAGCGGCGTGAGTCTCTTTCGTTCATTGCCTTGAGCGTCGAGTCTGCGGTTTGTAATCTCTGGGCGGCAGCATCGACTTCAGCCTGCGAGACACTTCCCCTCTGTAGCAACTGCTTCATCGTCGTCAACCCCGCAACAGCCGCTCTTTGCTCGGCCTGTGCCTTTTCCCGATCGGCTCCAAACTGAATCCTTTCCTCCAATGAGCCGTTTCGTTCGACGTTCTCCTTTCCGACCTCCGCCGCATCGAGAGATGCCTGCGCCGTTATCAATCTGGACAGCGCATACTGGTCCTTCATGGTCACGAGTAGCTGGCCCGGGTGAACCTTTTCGCCTAATTGCACGTCAATCTTTTCAACCATTCCCGAGAATTGGGCCCGCGCCGGATATTCATCCAGGGGAACCACGGTTCCTACCGTGGAGATGGTGCTCGCCAGGTCCTCGTAAGCAGGCGAAACTACCTTCACTTCGGGCACCTCGCGCCGGCGCGTATAAAAGGCAGCGGTCACAGCAATAAGAACGCAGACTAAGAGGACGACGCGGGATTTTCGAATCAGCGGAGCTGGTGGTGCCATAGTCATAAACGTACCTTGGGGGTGTTACGGATGCGAGCCTCCCGGGAGGTTGTCCTCGATATGAAACGGTTGCGGTGCGGACCTGTGATGGGGTTCCTCACAAGGAACCTCATCTCCGCATGCCGCATAAAACTCCGGGGTACCGTGCGCCAGCGGAGTAAATCCGCCAATGGATTCAGCGCGCGTCTCGATCTGAAGCCGAGTAACGGGATAATGATGGCGTTTGAGATCGTCAATGAGCCAATTGCGATCACCGGCGATGATCAAATACCGACCTGCCGCGTGCTGGAAACTAGCCATCGGGAGAATCGGGAGACTATAGAGCCAGTCCCGCCCGGCCCAGAGATTCTGTTCAGGGGAGTCATCTCCGCGATAAGTCCGCACCGCGGGAAAGTCAATGGGGAATATGACGCGCCGCGCGACAGCCGGAGGCGCATAGTGTTGAAACGTGAGGGCAAGAAGCGGGTCCGGAACGACTAAGGGGACATTTGACGGAAAGTTCGCCTCAGCCTCCGGCAGTTTGTCAAGCACCTTGTAAAAGCATTGCTTCTGCTCTTCGTACGAGTATCCGACGTACGCTTCCCGGGCGACAAACCATGCCAGGCAAAAACATAACATCGCGAATCCCGACAGGCGGAGACTTCCGAAGAGCTGGTAGGCGATAAGGGTAGCAGCGATCGCAAATCCGAAGCAGACCGGAATGACGAAGCGCGGGGAGAGCATGCCTCCTCGAATCGAGGCGATGATATAGCCGAGGATGGGATAGGCCATGAACGCAGCTATTGCAACCATCTCGTGGGCCGGCAGAGCGACGCGGCGGCGGCCAAACAGGACGCGGCCTACCCATCTTTCCGAGAGATCTTGGCGGCAGTTGTGGCAGGCCGGCATCAATTGGTGGCGCAGAAGCAGCGTGAGCAGGCCTAACACGAATAAAGCAAGAATCGGATAAAGCATCGCCTCGACCATCTCCGTATAAGAATCAAACACCTGATCCACGGAGACCTTGTTCCATGCATAGGGCGAAAACTGGGCGATGGAGTGGGCTATCATTGGCCGGTACGCAAGCAGCGGAGCGCCTGACGCTGCGAGAGCAATCCAGATTCTAAAGTCGATGACCCGCAGCACACCGCGCCAGTGACCACCGTGGCTTGTTCCCCTCACCGGTTGTACACCTCGCTCGAGGCTATTCGCGCGCATCACGGTGCGGGCCATCTCTCCCAGGGCGATAGGGAGAAATGCCAAGACAGCGAAATAATTAGTCGAGATGCCTGCGGCCAGGGCAATTGCCATACCAACCAGGCTTCCTGTTCGAGCCTGGGCATTCGCCGCGCCGATCGCCCGTGTCCAAAGTAGAAACGCGAGCATCGCGAACCCATAGAAGATTGCATAGGACCGGCTTTCGAAACTGTAATCGAATGCAGCCATCGTCATGGAAAGCACCGTCCCGGCGAGCGCCCATGTCGCAGGTAATCGCGGTTTCAAATAGAGGAATAGGGATAGCATCCCCACCCAATAGCCCGCGAAGGCGGGCAGCCGGTAAGCCCACTCGTGATCTCCAAAGATGCTCCTGGAGTAATGAACCAGTAAATGCGTAATCGGCGGATTCGGATCGGCCCCACGTACGAGAGCGTTCCATATTGCTGCAGGACCGGTTAGGCGGGCAATGTGCAGGGTGATTAACTCATCGAGCCACAAGAGCTTCACGGACGACAAGCTAACCACCATGACACCGTAGAACAAAGTGAGAACGGCGAAGCTAAATCCGGGGGCGCCGTTGATCTTGGCCTCAAACCACTCCGCGAGGTTCCGCAGGGCTGATCCCCACGCTCGGACAGCCATTGAGCGGCTTGACGCCAAGTGGACTTCGCTCATGCCGCCAGCTCGTCGTCGGCTGCAACCTCCCTCTCCTTATCCACTGGAACGACCTCCCTCGTCGGTTCTGCCTTGTTCTCGTGGTACTCCTGCTCCGTATTGATACCCCACAGATTGCTCTTGTCTGTAATCCCCGCCAGAATATTGTCTACCGATACCATGGCGGTCAACATCGAGTGGTCCTGGTTGTTGTACTTATGCATCCCGTTGCGGCCCACGAGAAACAAGTTTTCAAACTTATCCATGTAGCGAATAATTTCATCGAATCGATCGTAGGTTCCAAAGTAGGCGGGATACGTCTTCGGCACGCGAAATACGCATGAATCCCGCACTTCACTCGGATTCAGAATCCCAATTTTGGCGACTTCGCCAATGGCAAACTCTACGATTTGCTCATTCGTCTTATTCCACAATGGGTCCGTATCGTAGCAGAAATATTCCAGGCCGATCCATACCTTGGATGGATCGGAAACCAGCTGCGGACTCCAGTTATTGAAGATCTGCATCCGTCCCACAAGCACGTCCGGTTCCTGAATGTAGATCCAATTGTCCTTGACCATTGACCCATCCGGCTCCGTGATCAACAGGCGGTCCACAAGTAATCCGACAGTAATGAAGTCACGGTAAACCAAGCCGTCGGAAATCGCCTTCACCTCTTGCGGCACCGGGACGTCGATAGCGGCCAGCAGTTCCCTCACCGGCATCGTGGAATAGAAATAATCGCCCTTCAGCGTCACCACCTCGCCTTGCGGGGTGCGCGCCTGGACCGATGTAATGCGATCTACGCCATCGCGTCCAGTCTCGACATGAAGGCCCGTGACGCGCCATCCGAGGCGGATTTCCCCGCCCATCTCTTCGATCACATCCGCGGCGTGTTCCCAAAGCTGCCCGGGGCCGTATTTGGGATACAGAAACTGCTCGATGAGCGACGTCTCAGAATCTTTCTGTTTGATATCCCCGGTCTTTCTGTCCGGAGATATCAACTTCTTCAAGAAGTGACTCACCGCCTTGCGCAGTGAGAGGCCCTTGATCCGCTGTGCGCCCCATGCCGCTGAGATTTGCTCGCAGGGGACGCCCCATACCTTCTCCGTGTAACTCTTGAAGAACGTAAGATAGAGTTCTCTCCCGAATCGATTGATGAGAAAGTCTTCCAGGGTCTTCTCCGGCGTGCGCGCAAACAGACGAGCCTTGATATAGCTGAGACCAATACGAATGGTCCGCAGGAACCCCAGGCGGCGCAGCGTTTCGCTTGACAACGAGAGAGGGTAATCGAAAAACGATCGCATGAAATAGATCCGGCTTTTCCTCGGCCGCACGAGCAGGACGCTTTCCGGATCATCGAGTACGTTAGATCTGCTTCGCCGGCCCCCGTCCGATTCCCCCGAACCTCGAACCATGCGGCGCTGGTTGTGGTAATGTACGGCAAATTCCTCTTCCCCGGCCTGCTTCTCTACGGGCATCAGATCGGTCCACCAGTCCATCACTCGATCAGACTTTGAAAAGAAGCGGTGGCCGCCGATGTCAATGCGATTCCCGTTGTACCGGACGGTACAGGAGAGGCCTCCAATGCGATTACTCGCCTCAAGAACGATGGGGCGGATAGAGGAGCGGCGGCAAAACTCGAGCGCGGCCGTCAAGCCCGCCGGGCCGGCGCCGATGATGATTGCAGTCTTCTGATGATTGGTCGGCATTGTCAATGTGCTCCCTGCTCAAAATTGGCGCGTTCTGAAGTGCGGGCGAATTGATGCGATGCCCGCTCCCTTGCGTGCCTTCCCTTGTTCGAGACGGAAGCCATAACGCCCTATGCAGTCAAAATATGCCGACACTGCAAGATAGGTTGCTTTATCGAAGGGTTGCCTGACTAACACAAGTTAAACTAACTTCCCCATGCGCGCCTGTCCCCGGAATCTTTCGGATTCTCGTAAACGTTACGATTCCGGCAGCGTCCATAGTTGTGTGGTCGCTAACATCGTATGGAACAATGCGGACGAGATTGGTTGCAACAAGCCGGGCGGATTGGGCCGAAGTGTCTTATAGATTTTCGATTGAGTCTATTTCATTGCCGTGTCTTTTGGAACGACTGGCTCAGAATGATAAGTGCGCTAGACGACATTGGATGAAATCTGAGCGCCAATTTGACGGTGCCTGTCCCATCTACTGGCCGATTGAAGGCCAGTCATTGACCCACTCAAGGGATTTGAGCCATTGGTATGGATGATTGCTGCGCTTAAGGTTGTGCGCATGGAAGATGATCAGGCTGTCGCCGCCTGTTGCATCAAGGTACGCCGTGCCACCTCCCGGCGCGTTCCAGGTTCCATCTCCCTGCAGCAATACCGTCCCGCCGCCGCTCATCATGGGCGTTCCCGCTTCGTCAACAAACGGACCGTGTGGACTCGATGAACGACCAACCGCCTGTTTGTAATCGTTCGAAGCTGCGTCTTGTTCGCAGCAGTAATCTACCGAAACAAACAGGTAGTAGTAGCTTCCGCGGTGGACCAGTGACGCGCCTTCAATGGGATCATTGGGAACTCCAGGACGGGTTGCCAAATCATAGCGTGTCGGGTTCGACGCCTGGAGCATGCCCGTGGCCGGGTCGATCTGGCGCTGCTTGATTCCACTCCAGTAACTCCCATAGGTCAACCACACGCTGCCGTCTGAATCGACAAGGATGTTGGGATCGAGCGCATTGAAATCATCGCCAGGATTGGATTCCAGCACTAACCCGCGGTCCACCCATTTGTACGCAGGATCATTAGGATCCAGAGTCGTGTTCGTCACCAGACCAATCACGGTTTGCTGGGAATGGAGCGTGGAGCCGTTGTAATAGACGTGATATTCGCCATTGAAAAACGAGACGTCGGGAGCCCACAAACCAATTACACCCGGCACCTTCGCGGTCACCCACGCCGGCATCGCTCCCGCAAAAATACTCCCGCAGGCCGTCCAGTTTACCTTGTCCTGCGAACAGTGGATGGGCAGATAGTTGCCATTAGCGGACCCTGCCACGTCGGTGCTGAAGGCATAGTAGGTCGATCCTTGCCGGATGATGCTCGGGTCCAGAACAGGCAGCGTGTCGCCGGTAAGCGGATACGAAGATAGCGGATCGGTCGCCGCTACGGCGTAGGAGAGATGCCCGATGGCGGAAATACCACAAGAGCAAACCGACAGGAGCAAAAGCGGAAGCAGGCAGGCTCCTGCAGACCGGGCGGGGAATGACATCGGGAACGGCCCTTCAGGGAATCTGTTGGCAAATTACCGGCTGTTTACTCAACAATCAATCACCCATAGGTGGTATTGCGCTTCCGGGCATGTGAAGGCGCTAGGACTATGTCGCCTCCCACGGGGGTTTTGCGCGCCTCCCCGTCCTCTGCAAATCGTTGATATAATGCGGGTTGACTTGAGCTTTAAAAGAAAAGAAGGCTAAAAGTGCCACGGAGATCGTCATTATTCGCATGGTTGAGCTGAAAATGAATGAAATTGGAATCCTTCTCCCTCCACCGGTCCTTTTTCCCGCAAAGGGCATAGAACCTTCATAGCAGCTTCCTCACGATCTCGCGGTACTTGCCGTACAGGGTGGAGACGAGCGTCAGGGCGGCTCCGAGCACGATAAACGTGGTGTAGCGGTCCCGTTCCCCGAGGAGCCATGCGTCGTGAAAGACGATCTTGCCGACGCAGAGCAGAAGCAGGAAGATCCCGGTCAGGCGATAGCTGCGTTGGGTAACGAGCAGTCCCAGCAGGATGACTGCCACGGCTTCAACTGCCCACGAGAGCGTCACCAGGCCGGGGCTCGTTCGGGCGGCGATCATTACGCTGACGATTACCATGGGAGCGAAGAAGAAAATCTGTTCAGGATATCCAAGGCCGAGATATCGATCGATCGCGGAGATCTGACGGTCCCTGTAACGCGCGCGCAGACGGAGCGCGAGGGGAAGCGCGCTGAACAGCACGGCCGCAGTGATGGAGAGGACCAGGAATTTGCTGCGCCAGGCGTCGGAAACGAAGGAGCCCGCGTCGATGCCCGCTTTTAGGAGGTTGTGTCCCAGGCTGCGTCCGACTGTGAGAACAACCAGCAGGATGGACTGTTGCAGGAAGATGGACCGGTCGAGAAGGAGAGCGGCCATTACCAACGCAAAGGCGAGCAAGGCCCACGCAACGACGATCCACTGGGAGGCGACCTCGAAGTAGAGAAGTGCGATTGCGCATGCCGTGCCGAAGCAGGCGAAGAGATCCGCGGCGGACCAGCCACTGGGCTTTGAATCAGGGACGGGCCGCAGTCGCGCCCAGACATAGAAGTAGATCAGCACCATGGGGACGATGGTGTAGACGCGCGGGCTGAGGAATTCGCCTGGCATAACTGGGGCGGTAAGGTTGACGAAGAAGATCCGGATAAAGGCTGCGACGAGCAGTGCGAACGCCTGAAGGCGAAGCTGTTTCTGCTGTTTCCATGCACTGATTTCGAAGAGAAGCAAACCGAAGGCGGCCCAGGCCGGGGCGACGCCGACAGGCCGGACTTCGCACCACATCAACCAGGCGGCAAGAATGCAGGCGACCCACGTGTAGGTGTGGCGCACTTCGGAGGTTTGCCATGATTCCGGCAGGCGTATCCACCGTGCCAGTGCGTAGAGAACGGCGACGAGAATCGAAACCGTGGTGAGGCGAAGATCGACGCCGTGCCATTGGTCGTGCAGATAGAAATTCACCGTAACGGCGCGCACGATGGCGAGCAAAGCCAGAAGGTGTGCCTGATACGAAAGTTCCTCAACGCTGAAGATGCGGTCAACGGCGGCGAGTGCCACGGCGAATACAGCCCAAACGACAACGAGCCAGGGCTGTGCGGCTTCATGCCATGCGAGCGCTGCGATAAGCGCCGTTGCGGCCCAGGTGTGAGTCCAGGCGGCGAAGCGGGCGTAGGAGGCCTCCTTCATCGTGCAGAAGCGGGAGATGGCATAGAAGGCCGCGGCACAGCCGAGCAGCGGGACGTAGCGCTCGATGGCGAGCGATGCGTCTATGTTGATGGCGACGAGTTGGGCAATCGCAGCTACGGCAAGCGCGTGTTCCTGATAGCTGAACTGCGGCACACGGATACGGCGGGCCAGAAGACCCAGCGCAACGGCCAACGCGACCCAGACCGTTGCTACCCATGGCTGAGATACATCGAACCATGCAAGCATGGCCAGCAGAAGCGAGCCTGCCCACAGGCAGAGCAGGCGCAGGGGAACGCGCGAATCGTCAACGCCGGAGAGCAGCCACCCCGCAGCATAGAACGCGATGGCGAGGATCGGAAGCGTGATGATGCGACCCGCAATGTGATGCGGATAGTGGATGTCAAAATGGCAATTGAATTCTACGCAACGGAAGAGGACCAGCGCGGCAAGAGCGCAGGCTTGGACCATCGTGTGGTTGTCATTCAGCCGGCGTTTACCATAGACGGCAATTAGAACGAGCGCCATCCAGCCGAGGGCCGTCCAGTCGGCGGTTAAGATCGCCGATACGCCGAGAACGGCGGTGAGAGCGCCGAGATATCCCTGGGCTGTGGCGAGCGGGGCGTCGATCGACCCAAACATCCCGTTCCATTTGCGGCGGATGAACTGGGAATTGATACAGAACAGGAGGCTCACGGTGAGGAGGAGAATGCCATCGCGGATCAGGGGTGCCTCGGAGTGCTGATGCAGTTCGATGATGCTGCGTGCTTCGTAGCAGACGAGGAGGCCGGTGAGTGTTCCCGCTATGAGGCCGAGGCGCCGGAAGACGACTTCGGCTTGAATGATGCCTGCCACGAGGAGAAGTTCAGCAGCGATCATCCAGAAGAGGGCAATGTTGTTGCCACTGAACTTGAAGGGCACCGCCGCGAACATAAGGATTGTTCCGACCACGGTGAGCAGTTTGAAAGCGCTGCGACGATGGCGGCACGGGGGTAGTTGCCCGCAGAGAAACTCGACCGCGCCGAGACCGAGCAGCGCGTAAAACGCGAGCTCAGGTCGCGTGGATTGGAACTTAATCACGGCGAGCAGCGAGATGGTGTTAACCAAGGCGGCGAGTGATGAGACGGTTTCGTCGCGCGGGCCGCGAATGTTGCGGACAATGTAGGAGATGCGAAAGACGGCCCAGTAGATAACGAGGATGATGGAACTCGTCCAGAACTGTGGAAACACGCGGCCATCGAAGCCATCGGGATAGAGCTTGTAGAGCCAGTAAAAGTGATTGGCATAGCTGGCCAGGATGCCGAACACTTCGAGTTCATACCAGTTCATGCGCAGTGCGATGGCTACGATGCCGAGGGCGAGAATGATGCCGGAGACGAGGGCGTAGACGCTGTCCTGGCTGAGAGCCACGGTCGAGAACGCGAGCAGGAAGGCCAGACCGGTAACGACTTGCGACTTGTATCGCAGGGTATGCGCCACCATGCTGACGGCCACGACAAGCATCAGAACACAGTCGACGGTGTTGGAAGCGAGCACGGCCATGGCGGAAACGTGATGGAGGGCGTAGGTGGTGAAGAACAGCAGAGCCCATCCGCCGCCAATGCCGGCGCGGCCGAGAAGCCGATAGCGCTCTTGGCGTTCGAGCCAGATGCCGCCGCCGAGCAACGCAGCGGAGACCGCGTAGATAAGTGCTACGCGCTGACCGGGCCCCATGGAGAGGAGGGCCATACGGCCGAGGAGGGCAAAGCCGAGAACGAGCAGGACGATGCCGATTTTGGCAAAGAGGTTCAAGCCCAGAAGCTCTTCCAATGGCAGCGTGGAACGAAGTCGCTCAGAGAAGGTCGTGCGCGGAGGCTCAGATGGAAGCGAGGGAGCATCGGGCGGGGCGGAATACGTGGCGCGCGTGGGCTGTGTAGGCGGGCGTCGCAAGCGGTGCAGCAGAAGGCGCAAGGGACGCGGCTGGAATGAGTCTTACTTCGCCGCGGGATTTCATAATATGCGCAGGATCCGGAAGTGGTGAAGGTACGGGAGAGGCTCCGGGTATCGTTTTTCTGGAGGTCGATTCGGTAGCCGTTTGTGGAACGGGCCTTTGTGGAGCAGTCGCCTCTAGCGCTGAAGACCGAGGCACAACGGGCGGCTGCGCAGCAACCGGCTTCTGCGCGGTTGTCTCGGCCGAGGGGTGGCGGAAGGTTCGGCGGCCGGGGTGGAGTGCGCAGACGCGGCCTGTCGCAATACCAGATCTTTGAACCGGGAAAGTTCAAGGCCGAGGTTCGCGACTTCGGCGCGGAGAACCGATATTTCTCGCATATGCTCGATATTCGATTCCTCGAGAAGCCGGCGAAGGCTACCGGATCGGACCAGGGCAACGATGGCAATGATCGGAATCGCAAGCAACAGACCGGCCAGCAGAACAGCGACGATTTCCATATGGGTATGCTCCTGGTTTCTGACGGCAACTTTAATAGTGAAGGGAAAACCTGGTTGTCGCAGGCTTCCGCAGCGAGGATCTGGCTGACTGGCATCGAAGACGCCCGCTATGCTTCGGCGTGCGACACGAGTGACGAGGCCAGCGTCCTGATGCCACGCAGATCGATCTTTCCCGTTCCCAGCAGAGGCAAGGCTCCGATGGGAAAGAAGTGGTTGGCCTTCGGCTTCCATAGTGCGGGCAGGTCGCTGCGCGTGAGCTTTTCGATTATTGGGGCAAGCCGCTCCGGGGAGAGCGTAGAGAGAACGACCAGCCGTTCGCCTTTTTGGTCATCGGGCAGAGCGGTGACGGCGAAAACCTGCTCGGTCACCGCGGCGAGTTCGTGCAACTTCTCCTCAATGCGGATGTGGGGTACCATCTCCCCGCCGATCTTGCTGAAGCGTGAGAGGCGATCGGTGATATTGAGGAAACCGTCCTCCTCCATCATGGCGACATCGCCGGTCGTGTACCAGCCGTCATGCAGGACCTCGGCCGTCTTTTCGGGCTCTCCGAGATAGCCTTTCATTACATTCGGGCCCTTAATCAGCAACATGCCTGATGCTCCAGGTGCAACCGGGTCGCCCGTGTCGAGATCGACAATGCGAACGGAAACCCCGGGAAGCGGATGGCCGATTCGTCCCCGCCTCGCCGCTACCTGTCGAAACCCGGGCGCGCGGAAGTCGCGGCTGTTCACGGTCACAACAGGAGAGCACTCCGTACACCCGTAACCCTCCAGAGGCCGAATGCCGAAGATGTCTTCAAACGCGACTGCAACGCGTTCAGGCAATTTCTCTGCGCCGACCAGAACGTACTGCAAGGAACCGAAGCTCTCCGGTGTGCAGCGGCGAATGTACGCCTGCAGAAAAGTTGGCGTGGCGACGAGGAAGGTCACCTTGTGCTGGCCAACCAGATGGCCGATGACCTGCGCGTCAAGCGGATTGGGATGATACACAACGCCAACGCCATTGACCGCGGGAAGCCACAGTCCCGCCATAAATCCGAAAGAGTGAAAGAAGGGCAGAATGCCGAGGATCTTGTCTCTGCCATCAAGCATGAACACCTGAGAGACCTGCTGAATGTTTGACATGATATTTGCAGTGTGTCAACATCACGCCTTTGGGATCGCCAGTGCTACCGCTGGAGAAGATCACCGTAGCGAGTTGATCCGCCTCCGAGCCTTGCGGCGCTTGTCGGTCGGAGAGGAAAGGTTTGCGCGCGCACTAAAATCCGCCTCAGCATGCCAGCGGGCACGAGCCATGCAAGGGCCAGCGCGCGAAACTTTTCACCGAATAGAGGCGCAGCGGTCACATCTTCGAGAAACACAGTGCGCCCGGGAATGGCGAGATTGGGGAAGTGTTCCACGAACGCTTTCGAGGTAATCACCGCGTCGACACCGCACTTCGATGCGCAGGAGGCGATGACGACTCCGGATGAGGTGTAGTTGAGATTGACGGGGATTCGCCCCAGAAGCATGAGGGCATAGTTTGTGAGCGCGCCGCCGACGGAGGGCGGCAGCAGCATGCCAACCATCTGTTGGGCGCCGATGTGCCTGCGAAGGCGAAGGGCAATGAACAGTGTCTTTGTGAGCGCCGCGGCGAAGGTCACGCGGGGAGTCTTGCCATCCGCCATCATGAAGCGGAACGGATGGCGCCTGGCCGTACTCACGAAGGCACGGTCCAGAGTCTTCATGCTGTGCCTGCGGCGCTCGAACGCGTTGGCGTGGAGTTCCTGAACTGCGGCGCGGACCTCAATAGCCGTAGACACGGACGGCATGGGCTTGCCGAAGCTGACGGTGACGGGATAGGGAATGCGGCGCGGCATCTTCCAGAGAAAGCGTCCGCGCTCGAAGCTGAAGATGCTGCCCCAGACTCCGTCCAGGTTGACGGGGATGATCGGGACATCGACGCCCTTCATGATGCGCTCGAACCCGCGGCGGAAAGGCAGCAGTTGGCCGGTACGCGTGATCTGACCTTCCGCGAAGATACAGACGATCTCGTCTTTTTGGAGAGCGTCGCTCGCAATTTGCAGGGAATGGATCATCTCGCGCGGGTGCAGTTCGCCGGAGATAGGGATGGCTTTCATCATCTTCGCGAACGGCTTGATGATGGGGACATCGTAGATGCCCTGGTACATCACGAACCGAATCGGCCTGTCAGTGGAAGCAACCAGCAGCGCCACGTCAACGAACGACATGTGGTTGCAGACTAGCAGGGCGCCTGTCTTCTCAGGGAAGTTATCTCGCCCGATCACCCGCACGTGATAGAGGGTGTGCGTGATGAAGAACAGGATCAGGCGGCCAAACCATTCCGGCAAGAGCATCAACACGTAGATGGTGCCGGCGGCAGTGATCATCGATGCGGCGACGATGACGCCACGCGGATCGAGGTGAATGTAGGTCGTGAAGACATAATAGACGCCCGCAGAGAGCGCGATACCAACGAACGAGAGCAGGTTAGCGGCGGCGATGATGCCGCCCTTGTCTTTCTCGGCGGGGCGATGCTGGATGAGCGCGTTGACGGGCACGGCGAAGAAGCCTGCAAAGAACCCCAGAAGGCCGAGCAGCACTGCCGAACCCAGCAGCCCGTGATGGGTTGTGCCCAGAATCAACCCGGTGCAGGTCATCCCTATCGAGCCGAACGGAATGAGTCCATATTCGATCTTGCTGCCGCTCAGGTATCCAGCGGCCATGCTGCCGATGCCAATACCCAGGGCGAGGGTCGCGTTGAGATAGCCGGTCCTGGTCTGGCCGATATGCAGCACATCCGGGCCATACACCACGATCGTGGAGAAGAGCAGAGAGCCAAGGAACCAGAAGTAGGTGTTGCCGGCGACGGCGAGGAAGAGGGGCCGATCCTGGCGCATGAGCTTGACCTGGCGCCAGAGGTCAACGGCGATGTTGAACCGGAATCGTTTGGCTGGCGCCGCGGCGGGGACTTTGTCAACGCCGAGACTGGTCAGCAGCCCGACGAGGGCAAGAGCAAGCAGGAGAAACCCGGCGTAGACTTCGCGGCCGTGGAAGTGCTCGGCCAGAGTAGCGCCGGTCACGGTACCGAGGATGATGGCGAGGAAGGTGCCGAGCTCGATGACTCCATTGCCCCAGGAGAGACGTTTGGCCCGCAGGAGTTCGGGGAGCAGGCCGTACTTCGAAGGACCGAAGAGCGCGGCCTGCGATGCCACGAGAGTAAGCGCGACGAGCGACAAGCCAAGAGAATGTAACGCCAGGCCGGCTGTTGCCACCGTCATGGAGCAGATTTCCATGACCTTGGTCCAGATGGTGATCTGACGCTTGCTGAAGTGGTCGGCAAGCCAGCCGCCGGGCATGCTCAAAAGGATGAAGGGAACGGAGAAGATGAAGGTGACTACGGAAACGAAGGTCTCTCGCTCATTCCGGCTGAGGCCCATGCCCACGATCATGGAGAGCAAGAGGTTGCGGAGGATGTTATCGCTGTAGGCCCCCTGGAACTGGGTGACGATCAGAGACCAGAATCCACGTTCGGAGCGGGGAGAGGTTGTGGGGGAAGTTTCGGTTTCGAATCCGTCTGCTGCCTGGTTGAGTGTAGTGTCCACGATGGATCGCCTCCTCGAAAGCCAACCGATGAGGCGAAGTTACCGGGTTCTCTGAGGGCAAAATTGCGGCTTAGTACAGTTTCTGGAGCGTCACAAGGCGGTTGGACCAATGGAATACCGGGCCAGGTCGGCGAGAGTGGAGTCGGCAAGGAAGGGGAAGATCAGGATGTGGGGCCTGGAGGGCATGGAGGGGACGGTAGCGGTGTAGGCGTCACACAGAATGGCGGTTGCCTCATCCAGGCCGCGATTCCAGCGCGGCTGGCGCGCATCGCGAAAGATCAGGGTATCGCTCGAAAGTCCGGCGGCGATGAGCACGGTTCGCGCCGTGGAGAGAAATTCCGGCCAATGGGATGCGACGCCGAACAGATGGCCTTGAGGAACCGGCAGCCAGGGGGTAAGCCAGCCATTCGCTGAGCGAATCTGGAGGGTGACGAGTTCGATGCCGTAGGGCAGGAGTGCGCGGATGCTTTTGGTCTTGCTGGGGCGACATACGGGGATCGAGCGGGCCAGGTTCTCAGGCATCGCAGCCTGTTCGAGGGAGATGCTCCTGTACCGGAAACGTAGTCGCCTGTTTGATTTCGGTAACAAGAATCCTGCTCAGTTCGGGATCAGGATCAATGAGAAGAAGGTGATCGGGCGGAGGCG
The DNA here is from genome assembly GCA_963737665.1 of uncultured Acidobacteriaceae bacterium. GTDB lineage: Bacteria > Acidobacteriota > Terriglobia > Terriglobales > Acidobacteriaceae > Telmatobacter. Next base: position 118,811 of record CAVTTW010000002.1, on the reverse strand, counting down.
CGGCGAGCCACTGCGCGACACGGTGGCGGATGGCTGCGGCCGGAAGGTCGAGTTCGCGAACGGCTTTGAAGAAGCCGGCAATGTGGAAGTCCAGGATCTGCTCCGGCGTCGAGGGCGGGTCAGTGTTGTCGCGAACATAGACGCCGCTGCCCTGCCGCTTTTCCGTCCATCCATCGCGATGCAGTTGGCGATAGCCGGCGCTGATGGTATTGGGGTGGAGGCCGAAGCGCCGGGCCAGTTCCCGAGTGCTGGGCAGGCGGTCGCCGGGCTTGAGGTCGCCGCAAAGGATGGCGAGCACAACCTGTGTGACAAGCTGCCGGTAGATGGGAACTTCGCTGCTAGGCGAGAACCAGAGTCTCACGCGCGGGCCTCGGGGGTGGGGTACGGCTGGTCCTGATTCTATCCGTTAAACGCCGCGCGGAAACCTCCTCGGATGGCCCACGGCCGGCGGGCTTCCCGCGTTCCGGCAGGTTTCTCGTATGCACTCTCCAAGTTTTGTGCGAGACCTGCTGATCTACCGATCGCCTTTGGAAAAGGGTCGCAGGCGGAGAAATACGGATACTCCGATGGGGTCTGTACCGTAGATGGGTTGCAGCGGTTGACCAACACCATATGTCGTGACTTGAGCGCCCAGGGCAGACGCAAGGTGCGGAACGACGCCGAGGTCCCGGCTAAAGCCGAAGGTATAGGCCTGGACGTGGGTCAATGGACGTTCAGTGAAGCCAGCCGGAAGGGGGTGTTCACCGATGAGAAGCTCGTTGGAGCGGCCGGCATTCTCAATCCGCGTCCAGGTATAGTTATGGTTCATGAATCGTAAAGTGGATTCGAAAAGATAGCTGTTTTCCTTGCCCGAGTCTGGAAGAGACCTGGTCCTGCCCCATAATGCCGTGGAGGCGAGATTTCCCATCGAGAATGGCTTGTTGTACATCACGGAAGCAGTCATCCTCTCCTGATTCTCTGCGGGAAACAGTGCTTCGGGGCTGGTGATGCGTCCATACGAATATTGCCCGCTCCAGTTTTGCCCGGGCTGTACGGTTAAGCGCGTCGACCACGAGTCGATCTTGCCCTGTTCGAAGTTCCAGCGGTGCTCATCCGGCTCCCGGCCGTGAAAGCCGCTTGCCTCGATTCGAACCATTCCGTGGGTGAGTCCCAGGGTAACAACGTCGTTGGCGATGTGCGTCGAATCCTCTTGATGGTGGCCCAGCGTCCCGACCGGATTTTCCGAAGCCGATTCCCGGTGCGGGTAAGCGGTGGGACCAATTGCCGGATCGCCCTCAGGCGCGAGGTACAGACTGAGGAGCCCATGTTCTCCCAGATGCAGGTCATAGAGCGCTGCTAGTTCCATGAAGAAGTTGTGCGGGTGCTGGCCGTCCGCGATCGGAACGCCGTATGCGGTCTCTCCCTGCTGAAAGAGCAACGGATAGCGCTCTCCCGTGACTGTGGCCGGTTCCAGGCTGAACATGGCTCGCAGCGTGAGTTGACCGGGTCCGAGTTTGCGCTCAGCCATGGGCATGAACCAGTTTGTGGAGTAGAACTTATCGCCTCCGCGGGGGCTCGATTGCTGGGTATCGGTCACGAAAATGTTGGCGTGGAACATCACCATCCATTGCCCATTCATCCTCATCAGCATTGGAGTCGGGGTCGAGTTTGGCTCGGCACTGGTGCCGGAGGATGCGTGGTGCTGGATCTGCTGAAGGAATGTCCTCGGCTGCATCTGCTGCATCAGGTCTGCCATTCCGCCACCCATGCTTTGCATCTCACCCGGCTTCATCGACTGCATGGAATGCTGGCTCCCGGAGCACTGTTTGACTGCGTCTGGCGACGCACTGCATGAGCTCGAACCGGGTGGCGATTGTTGTGCCAAGAGAGATGAGACCAGGAAAGATACAAGCACGAACGTGGTCCGGATAAGCCACCGGGGTCTACCCATCACTACAGGGCTCCTAGGATCGGGTGGTTGCATGTTCAGGCAACGAAAATCACTCGCATGCCCGTCCCTTACTCGAGCGGCTTCAGCTCGCCGAAGACGGTCGGAATCAGCTCGGCCACGGTAGGGTGAATATGCATGGAATGGGTCAGCAGCGACGCGGGCTGGTGGGCGTACATGGCGGTCAGTATGCAGTGAATGGCTTCATCTCCGCCTGTGCCGAATACCGTTGCGCCCAGGATTTGCTTCGTCTCCGAATCAACAAGAACCTTGATGAAGCCAAAGGTCTCTCCCTTCTCGATGGCACGGCTGATCCTGGTCATGGGACGCATTCCGATCAATGCCGGTCGCCCGGTTGCACGCACCTCTCTCTCTGAGAGTCCGACACCGGCAAGCGGCGGATCGATATAGAGCGCATGAGCCGGAATCCGATCGCTTACGCGACGCGAACCGCCTAGAAGGAGATTGTCAGCGGCAATTTCATAGTCGTTATATGCGGTGTGCGTAAATGCGCCGCGGCCATTGCAGTCACCGAGGGCGAAGATACCCGGCGCTGATGTTAATAACTGATCGTCGACCTTGATATATCCGGAGGGATCCGTTTCGATCCCCGCAGCGGCAACGCCGAGATCATCCGTGTTTGGAACCCGCCCCACGGCGAGCAACACATGCGACCCCACCGCGTGCGGTTCCCCTTCGTCGCATTTGAGACCGACTGCCACGCCTGAGCCGCTATGTTCAAGATGTATGCACGTCGCATTCAGCCGTGTGCTGATCCCTTCGGAGGCGAAGACTTGCTGAATCACATCCGATGTGTCTTCGTCTTCGTGAGCAGCCAGTCGCGAATTCTTGTCCACAACCGTGACTTCAGAACCGAAGCGGCGAAACATCTGGGCAAACTCCAAGCCGACGTAACCGCCGCCGACGACAACCAGGTGTGCCGGCAGTTCTTCGAGGTCAAGAATGCTGGTGCTGGTGAGAAACGGTGCCGAGTCCGAATTGGTTATGCCCGTCAGCGCCGGACGTGCGCCGACATTGAGAAAGATCTGAGGCGCTTCGAGGTGATCGCTGTTTACACGCAGGATGTGGGGCGCTTCAAACACTGCGGCGCCCTGAAAGACCGTACAGTTGGGTGTATTGCGCAACCATTTCTCGACGCCCGTGCGGGACTTCATCACGATTGCATCTTTGCGCGCCTTGACCGCGCGCAGGTCAACGCGCACAGAGTCTGTGGCCACGCCAAAGTCCGCGGCGCGCCGAGCGAGATGTGCGGCATGCGCACTCGCGACCATGGCCTTGGTGGGCGTGCATCCCGTGTTGACGCACGTGCCGCCAAAAAGGTGGCGCTCGACAAGAGCCACCTTCCATCCCGCCTGAGCGAGACGGACAGCGAGAGAGGGTCCAGCCTGGCCCGCCCCCACGACAATTGCATCGAAGAGATACTTCACAATCGCCTCACGGTTTCAGGTTACCGGAGAAAGGACGGGCATGGAAACCGACACCTGATAAAAGTCGTGGCGAACCGGGAGACTTGCCGCCACTCTACTCCTTGGCGCGCAGGGTCATACGTTGAATTTGAAGAAGAGAATGTCGCCATCCTTGACGATGTATTCCTTGCCTTCGGAGCGATAGAGGCCTTTCTCCTTGACAGCCTGTTCGCTGCCGTATGCGAAGAGGTTCTCGCAGTGATACGCATCGGCCTTGATGAAGCCTCGCTCGAAATCGGAGTGAATGACCCCCGCCGCTCGTGGCGCTTTGGCGCCGTTCGGGATCGTCCAGGCACGGACCTCCTGCACACCGGCGGTGAAGTAGGTAATGAGACCGAGCAGTCTGTAGGCTGAATGGATAAGGCGGTTCAATCCCGGTTCGGTAAGGCCCAGATCGACGAGAAACTCGGTGCGTTCGTGGGATTCGAGCAACGCGATCTCTGATTCGAGTGCCCCGCAGATGCTCACGACCTGGGCATTTTCAGCGGCGGCCCTCTGCTCGACCGCGCTCACCCACGGGTTGCCGCTCTTCAAGCCGGCTTCATCCACGTTGGCCACGTAGAGCACGGGCTTCATCGTGATCAGGTGCAGATCATGGGCCGCGAGCTTCTCTTCTTCGCTCAGTTCGACGACGCGAGCGGAACGCCCCTCCTGAATCGCTTCGAGGAGTTTCTTGAGCGCTTCGGCTTCGGTTTTGATCTTCGCGTCGGTCGTATTCTTGACTGCCTTTTCGACCTTTGCCCAGCGTTTTTCCACAGTATCGAGGTCGGCCAGCAGAAGCTCGGTGTTGATGATGTCGATGTCGTGCAGCGGATTGACGCCGCCGGCCACGTGAATCACGTTGGGATCTTCGAAGCAGCGCACGACATGACAAATCGCATCGGTGGAGCGGATGTGCCCGAGAAACTGATTGCCGAGACCCTCGCCCTTGCTGGCGCCTTCGACGAGGCCGGCAATGTCGATGAACTCGATGGTCGTGGGGACGATACGATTTGGCTTGACCAACTTGCTGATACGGTCGAGCCGCTCATCAGGAACGGCGACCACGCCCACGTTGGGGTCGATGGTGCAAAACGGATAATTGGCCGCCTCGGCCTTGGCCGCTGTCAGGGCGTTGAATATGGTGCTTTTGCCAACGTTGGGCAGGCCGACGATTCCGCAATTCACAGGCATGATACGGGGTCCTTTGGTTGTGCGCGTCAGGCCAGAGAATTCCCTGCGGTCCCAAGGGCCGTGTGCCTGCATGAGGCTGTCGACTGGGGCGGAGCGAATGCTGCTGAGAGAGTCCTGGCTAGAAGCGTCCTGACCTTATTATGCCCCAGCAGCCGCATGGAAATGCCAGCCGAGCCGCCAGTGCGTGTGGGGAAGGCGGCCGTACGGGAGTATGGGGATCAATTCCGCCGTTTCTGCATCTTCCCTTCACCGAACCGGCCCGGGGTTTCGTACAATCGGTGATCATGAAAGCAATTGCGACGGTCATTGTTTTATTGGCGACCATCCTCGTCTACTGCCCAGACTCCGGCCCCCAGAAGTTCTCCCGGCAAAAGCTCTCCCTCAAAGTCCGCAGCGGCCCGCGGCGCGGCTGCCGGGGCGCGTCCGTCCTTGCTCAATCCGGCATCGCTCAAGGCCAAGGCTCCCGCGGTTTTCAAGGCAAAGTTCACCACCACGGCGGGCGACTTCGTCGTCGAAGTCCATCGCGACTGGGCGCCTCTCGGGGCAGACCGATTTTACAACCTGGTCCGCTATGGCTACTTCACCAATGCGTCCTTCTTTCGCGTGGTTCCCGGCTTCGTGGTGCAGTTCGGGCTCAGCGCCGACCCTGCCGTGAATAAGGTCTGGCACACTGCCACCATTCCGGATGATCCGGTTGTGCAGAGCAACAAGCGCGGCTACCTTGTCTTCGCCACTGCCGGACCCAACACCCGCACCACCCAGCTCTTTATCAATTTTGCCGACAACGCTCGCCTTGACGCCATGGGTTTTGCCCCTTTTGGGAACGTCGTTGAAGGCATGGATGTGGTCGACAAAATCTATCCTGTTTACGGCGAAATGCCTCGCCAGGACCTGATCACCGACCAAGGCGATGCCTACCTGAAGGCCCATTTCCCAGATATCGACAAGATCAAGCTGGCTCGGATCGTTCCTGCCGTCCCGCCGGCCGCGCACGGTCCGGCAGGCGCCAAACCAGCGGCCAAGCCCTCTCCGAAGCCTGCCGCTGCGCCGATACAGCATTAGATTTCAAGGATTGGCTGACGGGCCCTGGAACCCGAGAAAAGGGCAATATTGTGCGCAGTTCTTCCTGTCATCGCGAGATCGGCGAGGATCGCGCCCACGACGGAAGAGAACTTGAACCCATGACCGGAAAAACCCGCGGCAATGGTGACCTGGGGATGCCGCGGGTGGGCATCGAGGAGGAAATGCTCGTCGGGCGTCATGGTGTACATGCAGGTCGCAGCGCGAGAGACCTCTCCGTTCAGTGCCGGGATTCTGCACTCGATAGCCGCCCGGACTGCGGCGATATCCGATGGATGGATTCTCCTGTCTATGGTGGACGGTGTGCAGACCTCGTTTCCGGAATGAATTGCGACCTTCGGATCAGAGCTTTCATCGAATCGCGGCAGACCGTACAAGAACGGGCCTTGCTGCAACTCCCACAGGAAGATGGGAAAAGCACCCTTGTCGAATGAGGAATCCTGGGCGGTGGGACGAAGCCAGAACATGACGCGGCGCGAGACTGTGAGTGGAATGGGAAGGTCGGGAACTAACTCATTGACCCAAGGACCCACGGAGAGAATCAGCGATCGGGCGTGGTACGTAGAGCTTTGGGTCCTGACGCTTACCCCGGCTCCCGATGCAGAAGCCGTCCATGAGAGGACGGGCTCTTCGAAGCGAAGATCGGCTCCCCTTCTTGATGCGCAACCCAGATGCTGCCGGATGCATTCCTCGGGCCTCAGGTATCCGGCTCTCTCCTCGTAGAAGGCGACCTCATTGTCTGCCAGGACGAACTGCGGATAGCGCTGCTTCATCTGATGAAGATCGAAGAGCTCATGCGCAAGACCATACGTCCGGGCGCTCTTCAAACATCCGGAGATGAGCGACCCGTGAGACAATCCAATGGCGACGCCGCCGGTGATGTTCAGCAGATCCGCGCCGCTTTCCGCTTCCAGTTCCTCCCACAGCTCATACGCACGCTGCACCAGTGGAACATAGGCGGGGTCTTCGAAGTAGGCCTGCCGAATGATGCGGGACTCGCCGTGCGAGGAGCCGTGCTGGTGCGCTGCGGTATAAGCTTCCAGCCCAAGTACCTTTGCTCCGCGCGTGGCGAGATGGTACGCCGCGGAGCTACCCATCGCGCCGAGGCCAACTACAATGACGTCCCACGCGCCTTCCACACTCCGCCTCCGTTGCGGGCTGCGGGCCTGCGACTGCAGCTTTCGATATTTCAGCATACTCCGCGCTCGCGTCCCATCAGCGCCGCAGTCTTTTCGAAGAACCGCCCGCGATTGAGGATCCGCCGTTTGCGCAATGACGGAGCATGCCGTAACAATACGGAGTTGAATCAGCGACGGCCAGCCTGCCGCGACTCAACACGGCCGCATGTGCGAAAGACGCTGATCAAGGAGTTTCATGCGTATCTTTCCGAAATTGACTCGCAGGAGGCTGTTGAAATCGGGCTCGATGAGCCTGCTTGGCGTCGGCCTTCGCGCTTCCCTTCCCGCCCTGTCACCGGACGACATGGACACGCGCCATGCGCATTTCGTGAATCCGCCCGACGGAGCGCGTCCGTGGGTTTACTGGTACTTCATGGATGGACATCTGTCGCCGGAGGGAATGACTGCCGATCTTGAGGCCATGAAGCGGGCGGGGATCGGCGGCGGAGTTTATCTCGAGGTCGGCATCGGGATTCCGCCGGGACCGGTGCAGTTCATGAGCGAAGCGTGGCAGCAGACGGTCGCCGACGCGTTTGGACACGCCGACCAGCTTGGGCTGGAGATCGCCCTTGCGGCGGGCGCCGGATGGTGCGGCGCGGGTGGGCCATGGGTCAAGCCAGACGAATCGATGCAGTTCCTGGTAACGAGCGAGACGCGGGTGCACGGGCCGGGGAAGTTCAACGGTTTGCTGCCGCGGCCCAAACCCAGGACGCCGTTCTTTGGCGAAGAGACACTGACTCCGGAGTTGCGAGCAGTATGGGAAGACTTCTACATCGATTCGTGCGTGTTGGCTTTTCCGGCGCCGGAGGGCGAGGTCATGACAGCCGACCTGGCGGAAAAGGCGCTTTACACGCGCGGTTCCTATTCGTCGCAGATCCTGGGCCCGTATACGACGGTGCCGTGGGTAAGGCCGTTTCTACCCAGCCTCGCAGCGTACCCGCAGTTGGCCGAAAGGGACTGCGTGGCGAACACAAATGTGCAGGACTTGTCCAGCCGGATGGGCAGCGACGGGCGCCTGGAGTGGGACATTCCGGCGGGCGAGTGGATACTGCTGCGGGCGGGCCGGACGATCACGGCGCAGACGACGCGGCCCGCGCCCAAGCCGGGGTTGGGATTTGAGACCGACAAGTTCAGCCGCGCGGCCATGGATCACCACTTCGAGGCCTACTATGCGAAGCTGTTGGAGCGCATTGGAACGCGGCGGCACGCAACCAGCGGGTTGACGACGGTGCACTACGACAGCTGGGAGATGAGTTCGCAAAACTGGACACCCGACTTCCCGGCACAATTCAAATCTCGGCGGGGGTACGACCTGCAGGCGTATTTGCCGGCCTTCGCGGGCTACGTGGTCAAGGATCGCGCTACAACGGAGCGCTTCCTCTGGGATTTGCGGCAAACCGCGCAGGAGCTGGTGATCGAAAATCAGGCTGGCCGACTGCGCGAGCTGGGGCAGACACACGGCCTTCAGTTGGCCCTGGAGCCATATGATCTGGATCCGTGTTCGGACCTGGAGCTGGGACGTGTGGCGGATGTGCCCATGGCGGAGTTCTGGTCGCGCTTCGGCGATATCAATACCGACTGGAGCGTGGTGGAGTCAACCTCCGTGGGTCATACCAACGGCCGCGCGATCATTGCCGCGGAGGCGTTCACGGCGGAGTTCCCGGAGCGCTGGCTACAGCATCCGGCGTCGATGAAGGCCCAAGGCGACTGGGCATTCTGCGCGGGGATCAACCGGTTTGTGTTTCACCGCTTCCAGTCGCAGTCAGGGAGCGATCGATCTCCGGGTATGACGATGGGACCCGATGGCGGATACGGAGTGCACTGGGATCGCACCCAGACATGGTGGGACATGGCCCACGGGTATCACCAGTATGTAACGCGATGCTCCTCGATGCTGCGCCGCGGGCTCTTTGTGGCCGATGTGCTTTACCTCGCCGCCGAAGGAGCGCCGCATGTGTTTCTGCCTCCGCGGTCGGCATTCTTGCCCGGTGAATTTCCCGACCGCCGCGGTTACAACTTTGACGGGTGCAGTCCAGAGACGCTGATGGCGCGCGCTTCGGTTAAGGACGGCGACCTTGTTTTCCCCGATGGGATGCGCTATCGCCTGCTGGTTCTGCCGCAAGTGGAGACCATGACGCCGCGGCTGCTGAGAAAGATTGCGGAACTGGTGGAAGCGGGAGCGACCGTAATCGGTATGCCCCCCAAAGCGTCCCCGAGTCTCAGCGATCACCCGCATTGCGATGCCGAGGTGGGGGAGGTGAGCACGAAGCTTTGGGCCACGCGGCGCGAGGGCGAGACAGGCACGGTGGGCCGAGGCACAGTCATGCACGATGCGAGCGCGTTCCGATGGGCGCAGCGAAATCCCCTGGCGCAGGCGCGGTGGATCTGGGGGGAGGGCTCCAATGAGCCAGGCGAGAACAAGGGGGTGCGCACGTTTACGCGCACGTTCCGCGTCGGGAACGCGACTGCCATCGACATCGCTGAGCTTCTGATCACGGCCAGCCCTTCGTATGAGGTGGTTGTGAACGGTATGGGCCTTGGCGGAGGGCACGTCGTGAATCAGGTTCGCCGGTTTGATGTGACATCGCTGCTGGCCGACGGCGAAAACGAAATCAGAGTCACTGTCGATAGCGGCAAGCATGCCGGAAATTTGCCCTTCGGTGTAATCGCCGCGATCGCCACTGCGGGAGGGCCAGTCCCAGCGCTGGCCGTAGTGACCGACGAGACATGGCAGGTGACGACTGACAGTCGTAGCGGGAAGGCTGTGGACCATGGCGGTTTCGATGCTGCGCCCTGGAAGCTGACCCCCGCAAGCCTGCAGCAGGCCTCGCTCTACCCCGCCTATCGCGTAACCGCGCGGGTGCTGGCCAGCCGAGGCATCGTGCCTGACTTCGAAGGCGAAGGGGTGCGCGCGATTCACAGGCGCGACGGGGAGGAAGATCTTTACTTCGTCGCCAATCGCGAAAACCGCGACCTCGCCGTGACCTGTGCCTTCCGCGTGAGCAAAAGGCAGCCGGAGTGGTGGGATGGGCTGACTGGCGAGCGACGCCCCTTGAATCAGTTTGAGCAGCAGGACGGGCGAACTCTGGTCCCCGTGCGACTGGGTCCGCACGAGAGCGGCTTTGTTGTGTTTCGCAACCGCGCGGGTGCAGGGGGAACGGGTGAGAACTTCCCGTCGTTCGCGCCCCGACAGACGATCGAGGGCGCCTGGGATGTGTCATTCGATCCGCACTGGGGAGGTCCGGCCACAGCGAAGTTTGACAGGCTCGAGGACTGGACGGATCGGAGCGAACCGGGTATTCGCTATTACTCGGGAAAGGCCACCTATCGGATCCAGTTTGATGCCGGGAATGAAATTACGCATGGGGCCATGTTTCTTTCGCTCGGCGTGGTGCACAACATTGCCTCCGTGCGGCTGAACGGAACCGACCTGGGAGTGGCGTGGTGTTCGCCATGGCGCGTTGCGGTTCCTCCGGATGTGCTGCAGGCGAGCGGGAATGCACTGGAGATCACCGTGGCCAACCTGTGGCTGAATCGCCTCATTTACGACAGTGGGCTTGCGGAGCAGGAGCGGCTGACCTGGATTCCGGGCAAGTATCCGTTTCAGTCGAACGATCCGTTGCAACCTTCGGGGTTGCTTGGTCCAGTTCGCCTCGAGGCGAGGAATGGACCCGTGTTCAGTTGACGGATTCGGCGATCTCTATTCCGAACGCGGTAGCGAATAGGACCCGCTGATTCTTTGACACTTACAAAGTGCCGGTCCTCCTGGATTGATTCTTGAGCCTACCACCGTCGGGGGATGGCGGCTGGGCGGGGGTACCGATATTCTTGAAGGCGAACATCTGTGTATTCTCTCCCCGGAAAGCGCTTAGGCTGACACATGTCTGGATTTTCCGTGCGTGGACGGGCAGCGCTGCTGATGATCGCGTGTTCGCCGGTCGCCTTAGGAGCAAGTTCAGCCCCTCTCGATAACATTGCGGCGATCCGCTCACTGCGTTCCGATCAGGCAGCAGAGGCACGCCTGGTGCACCTGCGTGGAATTGTCACGTACTACGATCCGGAACAGCAGGTCTTCTTTATCCAGGACCCTACGGGCGCCATCTATCTGGATACGACCCAGAGATTTCCAGTCGTCGCCGGGTCGCGCGTGGAGGTGTGGGGAAAGACCGCCTCCGGGTACACCTCAGAGGTTGTGCCTGCAGAGATTCGCGAACTCTCGCGCGGTCCTCTTCCTGAATCGGTCTTTATGGATTACCGGACGGCGGCGCGGCACGAAAATGACTGCCGGTTTGTGACTCTCGAAGGAATCGTTCGTTCGGCAACGTTGCAATCGGTCGGCACGGCGCACGTCTACCTGCTCCAGTTGGAAGACGACGGGCGGATGATCGAAGTTGCCATTTCCAGCTTTCCCAACTTCGAGCCTTCGCAGTTGCTCGACGCGGTGGTTCGGGTCACGGGCAACCTCAGCGGTAATTTCAACGCGCTCGACCAGATTGTTGGGCTTCAGTTGATGGCCATGGACTCGAGTCAGCTCCAGGTACTGGAACCTTCCCCGGTCAACCCGTTCAAATTGCCCGTTACTCCGATTCGGAGCCTTCTGGGTTCGGACCAGGCTCTTTTCGGTCAGCGGCGGGTTCTTACGCAAGGCGTCCTCACCCTGTATGACCAGGGAGAGAAACTTGTCATACAGGATGGAGAGAGCAATCTTCTCGTCCAAACCTGGCAGATGGACCCCATGGCCATCGGACAAACAGTTGACGTTACTGGGTTTCCCTCCGCAGTCAATGGTTCCCCAGCGCTCGTGAATGCGCAGGTGATTCCCACCGGTGGAGTCTCTCCCGCATCCCCCCGAGTCATATCGTTTGCCGAAGCGATGGGAGGAAAGTTTGGCAATGACCTCGTGTCTATCGACGCAGACCTCGTCTCCCAGACCCGCGAAGACCACTTGGACACTCTGACTCTCCGCTCCGGCGATCGAGTTTTCCAGGCTGTGTTCCGAAAGGCTGCGGGGGATCCCGATCCCATCCCGCTACTACGGACCGGGAGCCGCCTTCGGGTCACGGGAGTCTGCCTTGTGCACGTGCGCGGATTCTGGGGAGCCGTCGAAAGCTTTCAGATCCACATGCGATCGGCGGCGGACATCGCCGTTCTTGCAGGCCCCCCTTGGTGGACCACCCGCCACATGCTTTATGTGATCCTGGCGTTGTTTGGAGTAGTCATCGTTGCTCTTGCCTGGGGATTGTGGGTGAAACGGCGCCTCTCCATCCAGGAAAAGATTGTCCGCCAAAAGATAGAAGCCGAGGCCGCCCGTTTTGTCACGCTCGCCCGCCTCGAACAGCAACGCAGCCAGATCCTTGAACTCATCAATAGCTTCGAGAGGCTTCCCACGGTTTTCACGGCGATACACGCCCATGTGGCCGAGATGTGGCCCGGGGTATCGAGCTATTCGCATGTTCTCAAGGATCGGAGGCTGATTCTGTTAACCGGGTCTCACCCCTATACGCTGGACACCGCCCGTCTTCACCTCGTCGATCCCACTCATTGCGCCGAGGCGTGCGCGATGGCGGTGAGGGCACGGAGCCTCATCCAGCTGGGAGCGCCCCGGGTGACATGGTCTCGCCCGATCATCTCCAGCTCAGGAGAGATCCTGGGCACGATGACCTTCGAAGCGGAGGGAGAACAACCCGTAACGCTCAACCAGCAAGCCGTAGATTTCGGCTGCAACCTGGCCGCAATCGCCATTGACAACCGCCGCCTCTACGAAGATGCCCTGCATCGTTCAAAGCACGACCAGTTGACAGGGCTGGCCAACCGCGCCCTGCTCGACGACAAGATCGAGGAGGCACTGGAAATTGCCCGGGTATCGTCGTGTATGGCCGCCGTTCTCTTTCTTGACCTTGATGAGTTCAAACAGATCAATGACACCCATAGTCACCGTATCGGCGATCTCTTCCTGTGCGAAGTGGCGAGGCGATTCCTGGGTTGCCTGCGGGGCTGCGATACCCTGGGCCGCGTGGGCGGGGATGAATTCGTGGTGGTAATCCCCAGTCTTCAGGACGCTTCCCAGGCCGCGTCGGTTGCTCGCCGCCTGGTGGCAGCCATGCACACGCCGGTGGTCATCGAATCGATCTCCCTTCAGGGGTCGGTCAGCATTGGTCTGGCGATCTTCCCCAAGGATGGGAGCAACTCCATTGAACTCAAGCATCATGCCGATGCCGCTATGTACAGCGCCAAGCGGTCCGGAGGCGACCAGTTTGGGAGCCGGGTCCAGCCTCTGGCAGCCGCGCCGTCGAATCGACGGTAACCGGTGCGTCCGCCGATATTCCATTGCTGACGGGCGGGGCAACACCGCATGGCCTTCAGGGCGCCAGACTAACGTCTCCGACACCCAATGTCGTGCGGAACGCATCTGATGTGCAGTGGATGAAGGTCTGTGCGGCGTAGACTGTGGCTGGTAGGAAAAAACGTCGCGGCAGGATGCTATGAATCAAGCCATTATCGAAAATCCGTCGAAGTCAAGATTTCAAGCCGCAATGGCTCTGGCATTGGTTGCGGATGTCCTCCAACTGGCAGTGTTCCCCCTCTTTGTCGAAGGAGCCGCATCGCCCGCCGATGACGTACTGGACCTCGGCATCGGAGCGGCCCTGTTTTATCTTCTGGGGTGGCATTGGGAATTCATGCCATCGTTCGTCGCAAAGCTGGTGCCCGGAGCGGACCTGGTGCCTTTCTGGACCCTGGCCGTCGCCAATGTTTATCGGAAATCCAGACAGAACGCGGTCAGCATCCAAGCCGGACGCGAGGGACCTACGACGTTGAACGGGACACGGGGCGCCTAAGCTGCTCATGTGACGAGCGGGCGGTTTTCACAGGCCTGACCTCGTTCGAAGGACTTTGCGGCGCGTTCGATAAGTACCAATCTGCTCTCCATCGGCTTCTCCCCTCTCCGCTCCGCCCAACTGCAGGCGAGTGTGCAGCGCCTTGCACACTTCGTCCTCATGCATTGCAAACTGGTCCGAGGTCCGAAAGCAAACCTCAGGCGACTTGAGGGTTGAGGGAGCCAGAGCAGGGCGGAACACCCAGCATCGCACCCCAAATTGAAGTTGGAAGAACGGCGTCGCCGGCTCTCTGTATTTGCCCTGTCCCAAGCGGTTCCCGGGGGGCGATTGCCGCCGGGTTTGCGTCCATCGCTCGCTTGAACCGCGTTAGAACGTGCTTTCAGCGACTTAGACAAAAACATGGCCGCGTCCCCGACCGGATCGCCAGGTCCAACCAGGAATAACGGGCACATACCGGCAAGAAAAAAATCACCCCATCGGCTGCGTGGATTTCCCTGCAGGCGACTGCTTCTGCGTCCGCCATGCCGCTCCACCGAGTTCGCGGGGTCTTCGGCACCGTACTTGCAAGCAGTCCAGTGACTAAAGGCCTGAAATCAACTCAGGACCTACGGGAGGAATGCGCATTGTGCCACAGAATCCGGCCATTCCAGGAAGTGAGAGACACATGTTCAAATCACAATCGGTAGCGGGAAACCGCTGGCGTTTGCCGCTCCTTGGAATCATACTTGTCGCCTTGTTCGGCTTCACCCCGAGGGCATTTTCGCAGTGCGCCAACCCGCCTAACGCGATCGTCGCCGAGAACTGCCTGGCCGGTACATCCTCCAGTGTGTGGGATGTCAACGGCCAGGGCGCGGGCGATCCCACCATTCAGGGTTTCGCCACCGATATCAGCGTCAACGTGGGCAACACGATCTATTTCAAGATCGATACGCCGGCATCGAATTACACCATCGATATCTACCGGATGGGTTATTACCAAGGCAACGGCGCCCGGCTTGTGACCAGCATCAAGCCCTCTGCGACGCTTCCGCAAACGCAGCCGGCGTGCGTCAGCGATACAGTGACGGGTATAACGGACTGCGGCAACTGGGCCATCTCGGCATCCTGGGCAGTGCCATCGACGGCCGTTTCCGGCGTCTATTTTGCCCACCTGACCAGAACCGACACGGGCGGCGACAGCCATATCGTCTTCATTGTGCGCAATGACGCCAGCAAATCCGCTATTCTCTACCAGACCTCCGACACCACCTGGCAGGCGTATAACTACTACGGCAACGGCAGCCTCTACGGGCCGTATGGAACCTTCGGTCTGCCTTACCGCACCTATGGCGTGAGTTACAACCGCCCCGTGCTAACCCGCGGCTTCAACTCTGAGGCGGCCTCCTACATCTTCGGCGCGGAATACGCCATGATCCAGTGGCTCGAGGCCAATGGCTACGACGTGAGCTACACCTCCGCCCTGGATTCGGACCGCAATGGAGCGCTGATCAAGAACCACAAAGTGTTCATGGACTGCGGTCACGATGAGTACTGTGTCGGCTGGAGCCCGCACCAACATCACGGCGGCGCGCGATGCCGGCGTCAACCTGGCCTTCTTCAGCGGCAACGAAGTTTTCTGGAAGACGCGATTCGCCAATAGCATCGACGGCAGCAACACGCCGTATCGCACCATCATGTGCTACAAGGAGACGCTGGCGTTTGCCAAGTTAGATCCCGACGATCCGCCAACGTGGACGGGAACATGGCGTGATCCCACCTTCAGTCCTCCAGCCGACGGCGGCCTGCCTGAAAATGCATTGACCGGCACGCTGTTCATGGTCAATGGGCCGGACACCGATAACTCCGGCAATCTGCAGATTACGGTTCCCCAGGCCGACGGGCAAATGCGTTTCTGGCGTAATACCGCGGTCGCGTCCCTGGCTGCCGGAAAGAGCTACACGCTCGTGCCCGGATCTCTCGGCTATGAGTGGGACGAGGATGTAGACAACGGATTCCGGCCGGCGGGCGCCTTCCGCCTCTCGACCAGCACCTACACGCTGACCACCGACCTGCTGCTCGATTATGGCGCGACCTATGGTGCCGGCGTTGCCACGCACCACATGATGATGTATCGCGCCCCGAGCGGCGCCCTGGTGTTTGGCGCGGGCACCATCGACTGGGCTTATGGACTGACGAGCCAGCACGATAACCCGTTCAACTTCCCTACCCCCAACCCAGACATCAATATGGAACAGGCTACGGTCAACCTGTTCGCGGATATGGGCGTGCAGCCGGCAAGCATCCAGCCGGGCCTTTCGCTGGCTACGGCATCAACCGATACCACTCCGCCGCACTCTGTCATCACCAGTCCTGCTCCCGGCACGTCGGTTAGCACGGGCAGCACTATTACGGTTACGGGAACGGCGAGTGATTCCGGCGGTGTCGTGGCCGGCGTTGAGGTTTCCGGGGACAGCGGCAAGACTTGGCACCCTGCAACCGGTCGCGGCACCTGGACGTACGCCTGGACGCCGACCGTCACAGGCGCCACCAACCTGATGAGCCGTGCGGTTGACGATAGCGCAAACCTCGAGACACCCGGCCCCGGCGTAGCGCTCAGTGTGGCCCCGCAAACCTGCCCGTGCACAATCTTCGAGCAGAATACTCCGCAGAATCCGGACAGCGGTGACGGAAACGCGATCGAAGTGGGCGTCAAGTTCCGCGCCGATGCAGATGGTTCGATCCTGGGTGTGCGCTTCTACAAGTCGGCCGCGAATACCGGCACGCACATCGGCCACGTGTGGACCGACACCGGCACTCTGCTGGGCACCGCTACGTTCACAAGCGAGAGCGCCTCGGGATGGCAGCAGGTCAACTTCTCCACGCCGATCGCCGCGACCGCGAACACCGTCTACATCGCGTCGTACTTTGCTCCCAACGGGCACTACTCGGCCGACTCATGGGCTTTTGAGCAGGCCGGTGTGGACAATCCGCCGCTGCATGCGCTTGCCAATGGCGTCGACGGCGGCGATGGCTTGTATGTGTACGCCCCGTCCGGCGGGCTTCCGGTCTCCACCTTTGATTCCGCCAACTACTGGGTCGACGTGATCTATTCCTCGTCGAACACCTATAGCATCAGCGGGAACGTGAGTGGCAACGGTGGCGCCGGGGCAACGGTGACGCTGGCCGGACCGGAAAACCTCAGCACCGCGACCGATGCATCCGGCAACTTCGCCTTTGATGGCGTCGTCAATGGAAGCTACACCGTTTCGGTGAGTAATCCGGGAGTGTCTTTCACGCCCCCGAGTCAGGCAGTCACCGTAAATTACGGCGGCGTCTCTGGCGTCGATTTCACGGCAACTGTGACCAACCCGCTCAGCATCTCGGGAAACCTGGCAGGCGGCGCGGGAGCTACGGTGACCCTTGCGGGTCCGGCGAATGCGACCGCAACGGCAGATGCTTCGGGGAACTTCTCGTTCACGGGACTTTTGAGCGGCTCATATACGGTCACGCCCTCGGAAGCGGGCTATATCTTCATGCCCAGCACTCAGGCCGTAACGCTTTCCGGCTCAAGTGCGAGCGGGGTCAATTTTACGGGCCAGGTTTGTACCTGCATCTCGATATGGCCCTCAACCGCGACACCGGCCGTGATCGATAGCGGCGACGCTCATGCGGCAGAACTCGGCGTGGTGTTCACCGCGGATAGCCCTGCCTATCTGACCGGTATCCGCTTCTACAAGGCCGCCACCAATGTGGGCACGCACGTAGGCCACCTCTGGTCGAGCACCGGCACTCTGCTGGGAACGGCCACGTTCCCCAGCGAAACCGCGTCCGGATGGCAGCAGGGGTATTTCGCTACTCCTGTGTACATCAACGCCGCAACAACGTACATCGCCTCGTACTTTGCCCCGCAGGGCCACTACTCGGCATCCAACAGCTATTTCGCAACATCGGGCGTGGATTCGCCGCCGCTGCACGCGCTTGCCAATGGAGTCGCAGGTCCGGACGGCCTCTACACCTACACCACGACGGGAGCCTTCCCCACCAGCAGTTACCAGTCAACCAACTACTGGGTCGACGTGCTCTACGCCGCCCAGACATACACGGTGAGCGGTACCATCTCCGGAACCGGAGGCGCGGGAGCGACCGTTACCCTGGTCGGAAACTCGTCGCAGACCACGACCGCCGACGCAAATGGGAACTTTACTTTCGCAGGAGTGTACCCCGGCACGTACGCAGTAACACCGAGCGCCACTCCTTACGCATTCACGCCGGGTACGCAAAATGTGTTGGTATCGCAGGCCAACATCACCGGCGTGAACTTTACAGTGCCGACGGCCTGCCCCTGCTACTCCGTATGGACAGCATCCGCAACGCCCACGCTCGCCGACTCGGGCGATGGGGGCGCGATTGAAACCGGGGTGAAGGTACAGGCGAACGCCGACGGCTATATCCTCGGGGTGCGCTTCTACAAGTCGGCAAAGAACCTCGGAACGCACATCGGCAACCTGTGGTCCGGTCCTGTCTCCGGCACAGGCGGAGGAACCCTGCTGGGCACGGCTCCCTTTGCGAATGAGACCGCTTCCGGATGGCAGCAGGTCATGTTCGCCAGCCCGGTGCCCGTGGTGGCAAACACAACCTACGTCGCTTCCTACTACGCGCCGCAGGGCCACTATGCGGCCAACACGGCTTACTTTTCAGCGGCCGCTATCAGCAGTCCGCCACTGCTCGCACTACAGGATCAGAGCGATGGAGGAAACGGCGTCTACAGCTATGCGTCCGCCAGTACTTACCCGACCAGCAGTTATGACGGCGATAACTACTGGGTGGACGTGATCTATGCGTCGACCGGGACTTACACCATCGCCGGCACGGTCACTGGGCCTGGAGCCGCGGGAGCTACCATTGTCCTTGGCGGCGCCTCGACTGCAACCACGACCACCAGCGCCAGTGGCAGTTTCAGCTTCTCCGGACTGCCGAACGGCACTTACACGTTGACACCAAGCGAAACTGGAATCGGGTTCAGTCCCGCGAGCCAGACGGTCACGATCAATGGCGCCCATTCCCTGGGAACAACGTTCTCCACCACGGTGCTTGGCTACGGCGTCTCGGGAACGGTGAGCGGAGCTCCGGGAATCACGATGGCCCTGACTGGAACCACCAGCCAGACCACCGTTGCGGATGGCTCCGGCAACTTCACCTTCGCCACCGTGCCGAACGGAACATACACCGTTGCGCCAGTCGGTGCCGGGTTCAGCGTCACTCCTGCGAGCCAGGCCGTCACGGTCAACGGCGCGGCTGTCAGTGGCGTAAACTTCACCGGCACGGTGATCTATTACTCAATCAGTGGAACTATCACTGGCGGCGCCGGGTCGACGGTCAATCTCGCTGGCACATCAACGGCTACGACAACCGCCGACGGATCGGGCAACTACAGCTTCACGGGAATCACGGTGGGCACGTATACCGTGACGCCGGCGATCACCGAAGGCGTCGTCTTTAATCCGGGAAGCCAGACCGTGGTGCTCAGCGGCGCCAGCGCGGTGGGCGTGAATTTTGCCGTACCGACGGCTTGCCCGTGTGACACGATCTGGCCATCCGCGCCCACGCCTGCAACTCCTGACTTCGGCGATGCCAAGTCTGTCGAGGTGGGAGTTAACTTCACTGCAAGCGCTGATGCCTACATCACCGGAATACGCTTCTACAAGGCCAGCACAAATACCGGAACGCACGTGGGACACCTCTGGTCATCGACTGGAACTCTATTGGGAACGGCGACGTTCACGAGCGAAAGCGCCAGCGGATGGCAACAGGTTTTCTTCCCGACACCGATCCCGGTCACCGCTAATGCCACATACACAGCCTCTTACCTCGCGCCGGCAGGACACTATCCCGCTGACCTGAATTATTTCGCCACATCCGGCGTCAGCACACCTCCTCTGCAGGCACTGGTCAACAGCACGACTGCTCCGAACGGAGTGTATGTTTACACGAGCACAGGGGCATTCCCGAACCTGAGTGCGGGCAGCGAAGCTCCCAACTACTGGGTCGATGTGATCTACACGCCCACAACCACCTACACCGTATCCGGCAACGTGGCTGGAACGGGAGGACCCGCGGCGACGGTCACCTTGAGCGGCGCGGCCAGCGCAACCACGACCGCGGACGCGTCGGGCAACTTCTCATTCAATGGGCTCGCGAATGGCAGCTACGTCGTGACCCCGAGTCAGACGGGCTACAGCTACAGCCCGTCGAGTCAGAACGCCATCATCAACAACGCGCACGCCCTGGGGCTCGCATTCACATCGAGCGCGGCGAGCTATACCATCTCCGGCACCATCAGTGGGGTGGGCGGCAATGGCGCTACCGTTACTTTGAGCGGAACGGCGTCAGCCACCACGACCGCCAGTGCCACGGGCGCCTACACGTTCACGGTAGCTCCCGGAACGTACACCGTGACTGCGGCCAAGACGGGCTTTACGTTTACGCCGGCGAACCAGGCAGTCACGGTCAGCACGGCAAACGTGACCGCCAGCTTCGCAACCGTCACCTACACGATTACGGGCACCATCAGCGGACCGGCCGGCAATGGAGCGACAGTCACGTTGAGCGGGGCCGCATCGGCTACCACCACCGCCAGCGCGGCAGGCGTCTACACCTTCACGGGAGTGGCGCCGGGAGCCTACACGGTCACGCCGACAAAAAGCGGCTATACCTTCACCCCCGCAAACGCGGCCGTCACGGTCAGCACCGCGAATGTAACCGCCAACTTCGCTACCGTCACATACACCATCTCGGGCACGATCAGCGGGACGGGCGGGAACGGAGCCACAGTAACACTGACTGGCGCCGCATCTGCCACAACGACCGCCAGTGCCACGGGAGTCTACTCCTTCACAGGTGTGGCTCCCGGTGCGTATACGGTGACTCCAGCCAAGAGTGGTTTCGTCTTTACCCCCACGGCCTCGGCGATCACGGTGAGTACCGCCAATGTGACCGCCAACTTCGCGTCGGCAGCGACTTACACCATCTCCGGCACCATCAGCGGAACAGGCGGCAATGGGGCCACAGTAACCCTGAGCGGCGCGGCATCGGCTACAACGACCGCCAGTTCCACCGGGGTGTACAGCTTTACCGTGGTCGCTGGTTCCTACACCGTCAAGCCGAGCAAGAGCGGTTATGTCTTCACGCCGGCAAGCTCGGCGATCACGGTCAGCACGGCCAATGTAACCGCCAACTTCTCTTCGGCGGCGACTTACACCATCTCAGGAACAATCAGCGGCGTTGCCGGCAACGGCGCCACCGTTACCCTGAGCGGATCGGCTTCGGCCACCACCACGGCCAGTGCCACCGGTGCATACACCTTTACGGTGGTTGCCGGTTCCTACACTGTCAAGCCGACGAAGACCGGCTATACGTTCACACCCGCAAGCACAGCGGTTACGGTCAGCACAGCCAATGTCACAGCCAACTTCGCGACCGTGACCTATACCATCACGGGCACCGTCAGCGGAGTCGGCGGCAACGGCGCCACCGTCACCTTGAGCGGAGCCGCATCGGCCACCACTACCGCTAGCGCCACGGGCGCATACACCTTCACGGGTGTGGCGCCGGGGGCCTACACGGTCACCCCCAGCAAGACCGGCTACACCTTCACACCGGCAGGCACGGCGGTCACTATCGCGACGGCGAATGCGACTGCCAACTTCGCGACTGTGACGTACACCATCACCGGCACCGTCAGCGGAGTTGGCGGGAACGGAGCAACTGTCAAGCTCACCGGAGCCGCCACAGCGACCGCAACCGCGAGCGCCACGGGCGCGTACACCTTCACCGGTGTGGCTCCAGGTGCGTACACGGTAACTCCCAGCAAGACCGGCTACACGTTCACACCTGCGAGCACCGCGGTGACCGTCAGCACGGCCAATGTGACCGCCAACTTTGCAACCGTAACCTACACAATCACCGGCACCATCAGCGGGGCAGGCGGCAATGGGGCGACTGTCAAACTGACGGGGGCTGCGACGGCGACAGTGACAGCGAGCGCCACCGGCACCTACAACTTCACGGGCGTAGCGCCCGGAGCCTACACAGTCACTCCCACGAAGACTGGTTACGCCTTCACACCAGCCAGTACTGCGGTCACCGTCAGCACGGTCAATGTGACCGCGAACTTCACCTCCGCGGTCCAGACCTTCAGCATCTCCGGCACCATCAGCGGCCTGAGTGTTTCGGGGGTAACGGTAAAGCTCACCGGCTCCGCAACGGCTACGACGACAACGAACTCCTCGGGGGCCTTCACCTTTACTGGCCTGTCAAACGGGAACTACACGGTTACTCCAAGCAAATCTGGCTACTTCTTCATGCCTGGAAGCACCGCAGTTACCGTGTCAGGCGCAAACGTGACTAGTGTGAATTACACTTCGCTCTAGTCTGCTCTCCTCCAGACGGGAGCAAGGCGGCAGGAGAATTCAGGCGAGTGGATGACACACGGCCACTCGCCTGACAAGTTCTCTTCGCTGCACGATGTTCGTCACGCCGCGGCGTGACGATGCATCATGCGACCGGAATCAATAGAAATTTAGCCTTCCAGGAGGCTCCCTTTTCGATTGCGGATGGAAGACGCTAGCCAAAACATCCTCAGGTCTCGTCAGTTTTGGGTCACTGCCGATTGAACTGATCGGGGAGGCGATCGCTCAACTACAAAGAGAAAGCCCTCCTGAGGCTTCTACCGCCTTAGGAGGGCTTACGTCATGCTATCTGCCATCAGGTTGGTTCGACCGATGGCTCTGCTGCGATTTGAGTCAGGCGCTCAGACCGTGCTGCTGAATCTTGTACAGCAGGGCTCGATAGCTGATGTTCAGATTGACCGCTGCTCGTCTGCGGTTCCAGCCCGACGCCAGCAATGCTTCCTTGATCATCGAGCTCTCGATCTGTTGCTTCGATTCATTGACGACACCCTTCATGCCCGAACGACCGATTGAGGGTGCTTCGAAGTTCTGGCGCACAACAGCGCTTGCGACGAAGGGAGTAGTCTTGGCGCGGGTCATCGACCTCAGTTGCTCGTAGGCTGCATCTTCGTCCTGCAGAACCAGCAGGCGGGTGACGAAGTTGCGAAGCTCGCGAAGGTTTCCTGGCCAATGATATTCCTGCGCAGCCTCGATCAGGCGGCTCGAGAACGTCGGGGCCTCCTGGCCGGCACTAGCCGCTCCGCGCAGCGCCATCTGCTCAATCAATAGCGGAATCTCTTCGCGCCGCTCCCGAAGTGAAGGCACGACGAGAGTGAAGGTGCTGATGCGGTAGTAGAGATCTTCCCGGAATCGCTTCTCCGCGATAGCGTCTTCCATGTTCACATTCGTCGCCGCCAGGATGCGAACGTCCACCTGTTGAGACGATCGTCCTCCGAGACGCATGAAAGTTCCATCTTGCAGCACGTGCAGAAGCTTTGCCTGCATTTGCGGGCTCATCTCGCCGATCTCATCGAGAAGCAGCGTGCCCCGGTTGGCAAGTTCAAACTTCCCGGGCTTTGCCTTGACCGCCCCGGTGAAAGCACCGGCTTCATATCCAAACAGTTCGCTCTCGAGAAGCTCACTGGGAATTGCAGCGGTGTTGACGTTGATAAATTTCTGATCGGGACGTGCGTGGTACTTGTGCAGCAACCGCGCGATGATTTCTTTGCCGACGCCGCTCTCCCCAAGAATCAACACGGGGTGATCGACCGTTGCCAGCTTGCGAATGTTTTTGTGCAACTGCAGCATTGCGGGACAGGCGGCGAGGAAGAAGCTATGGTTTTCCAGCTCCTCCAGGTGCAGGGAGGGGTGCCTCGCCGCTTGCCGCACGTCAGGACCGGCCGGTCGATCAGACGCAGGCCTGCAGCGCGCGAGCAACGTGTACAGGTCCTGCCGGAGAAGAGGCTTGCGGAGTACATTTCCCAGTTTCAATGACTGGGTGAATGAGTTGACCGAGGGATCTCCAGCCTCGGCAAGCACGCAGACTTTCTCGACCCCGATCTTTTCTATGAGCGCGGAGGCGGAGACGTCATCGGGGCGTCTCTCCTTGCCTGCGTCAAGCAGAAGCAGGTCCCACGGCTGGTCTCCGCTCACCGCATTGAACGCTTCTTCGGAGGATGAAAAGCAGAATGCCTGGTGTCCTTCGGCTTCCAATGAAGTTTCGACTAGGGTCCGTACCGCCTGGTCCCTCGATACTGCTATAGCTCTCAGTCCGTTACGCACGAGATTACCTCACCCAAGGTTAAAGCTGTTCAAGGACCCGCTGGTGCTGCCGAATATGACTGGCCCGTTGCGGCGCATCGACTGTGGCCAGTCTGCGCCCGCGAGAACGACAATTCGACCCTGGGGTGGTTACAACTCTTCCCCAGTGACACTCCACCGAATTCCCATAAAGGTTTTGCTGAATTCGCTCAACTTTTCTCTTTTCACTCCCCAGCTAAAGAGAGAAGTTGAGGCTGCCAAGACTCTATCGTGGCCTAACAACCCACGACGGGGATATCGCGACAGTAGCACATTTTGTGTCGGAGTCAAGGTAAAAAGACATTAATGTGAATACTTTTGCATAATTCCGTAACTGATTGACTTAGATCATCTTGAGAGCCCCAACAACTCCCCGATAAGTCACGCAGAGATTGGTTACTGTTTCTCCCGAGACTTACTCTTTTGATTGCTTTCAATGAGTGCCTTTGCGTCGTTATTTCGCTCAGAGACAGTTCGACAACATGGTGCGTATTCTGCCGCCGACCGACACTGCAGTCGGCGCACCGCATCTAAAAGACAGTAAAATCGCTGGGGTTTCCCATTTTTCATGCGTTCGCTGTGTTGCAATCGAAGGGAGCCGAGGGAGTCGGCGCATAGGGGCCGCTCTCTGCGCGGGATTATTTCCCTCGGTGCAGAATTAAGGTAGGCCGGATCACCGCCAACTAATCGTCAGTGTGCTGAATAAGTCTGGAATGTCGATTGCTTATAACTGACGAGTTAGCGATTCACAGCCATGTTGTTCGCGCGCATGTTAGTTACTAACAACGACTATAGTAACCGTGACCGAGGTTACATCCTTCGGGGATCGTAACGTGCCCTTTTTCTGCGCACCTCACTCCGGACTCCACTCCCGTCCGCTGCACACAGCCTGCAAAGCTCTGCCCGCTGCCAAGACGCTGGAGGATCGCTTCAACTGCAACTGCAATCGGTGTGCCAAGCCTTTGAACTGCGCCGGCTGTGGAAAAATAGAATGGCTTGGTAAGGAACTCTCATGGCGATTGAAACGGATGTTGCGATCATTGGCGCCGGCATTGTCGGCTTGGCCATCGGCAGGGAACTTACCGACCGCTTCCCGCGTTGCTCGGTGTCAATCGTTGACAAGGAAAGTTCTGTCGCCGCCCATCAGACCAGTCACAACAGCGGAGTTGTCCATTCGGGCGTTTACTATCGGCCCGGCAGTCTGAAGGCCAAGCTTTGTACCGAGGGCGCCGCGTCGCTGCTTCGGTTTTGCCAGGTCCATGAGGTACCGTACGACATCTGCGGTAAGGTAATCGTTGCCACCCGGGAAAGCGAATTACCTCGACTGGAAGAGCTTTTTCGCAAGGGACAGGGCAACGGGTTGTGCGGAATGAGGATGCTGGACGCGGCCGAGATTCGTGCCATAGAGCCCCATGCGGCCGGAATCCGGGGCATCCACGTTCCGGCGACAGCGATCGTGGATTACCGCGTCGTTGCCGAGAGGTACGCCGACTTGATCGCCGCCCGTGGCGGAACCATCCTGCTCTCCCACGAGGTCCTCCAGGTCGGACGTTCCGGGAATGCAACGGTGATTGAGACCTCGCAGGGCCCAATCCGTGCGAAGCTGGTGATCAACTGCGCTGGACTCCACAGTGACCGGGTGAGCCGTATGGCAAAAGCCAGGCTCAATCTTGCCATCGTGCCGTTTCGTGGAGAGTACTACGAAATTGCGCCAGAAAAGCAGTATCTCGTGAAAGGGCTAATTTACCCCGTCCCGGACCCCCAGTTTCCCTTCCTTGGGGTCCACTTTACCCGCCGCATCGGCGGGGGCGTGGAAGCCGGACCGAACGCGGTCTGGGCGTGGAAGCGAGAGGGATATTCGAAGAAGTCCTTCAACGCGGGAGATGTGCTGGACTCGGCGCTTTTTCCGGGATTCTGGATCATGGCCGCCAAGCATTGGAGGATGTCAGTCGGTGAATACTACCGCTCCTGGAACAAGCGTGCATTTGTACGGGCATTGCAGAGGCTCATCCCGGAGTTGGTCGAAGACGACCTGATTCCGGGAGGGTCGGGGGTTCGTGCCCAGGCGATCGGGATGGATGGAAAGCTGATAGATGATTTTCACATCTCCTACACGGAAGGCATGGTCCACGTCTCGAATGTTCCCTCTCCGGCGGCTACGGCCTCACTGGCAATCGCGCGCCACATTGTTGACACCGTTGTGGTGCAAACAGGCGTATTCTGACCGTAGCTTCCGGTACACACGAATTTCGTGCCGAGACCTCAGCGCAAATCAGTTCCGGTCCTGGGCGCGTCATTGAGAACCGAAATTGCGGCCGGAAACCTCCTGGAGTGTGAAAAGATAGAAAACGTAGTCAGGCTGAACCAACACAAGGCTTCCAAGTATTTATTCGATGAACTAAGATGGAGCGTCCTTGTAAGTGTACTTTTATATGTTACTTTGGTTCATTTTCAGTTTCGGTTCTCTCTACACTGCTATAAACTGATGTGAAACCCACGGCAGGTGTTGCAAGTAACGTTCGAGAAGCCTTCGACGTTGCGAAATCGGGATTTCCAGAAGCAAGCGAGCGGCTTTGTGCGTTCGTTCAAGCAGCGAATTTGTAATTAAAAGTCCCTGAAGGCCAGGGAAACGTGTGACTGGTAGCAGGCTTTGAGTCCTGCGCCGCCATAAATATACCAGGCTGACGGTTAGCCATCCGATATCACTGTCTTCCGGCGTTGCACTTCTTCATTGCCTCGGTTCTCTGGGTTTGCCTGAGGGACTGTTTTGATCGGCGAGGTGATGTTTTGAACGTGAATGATCGGCCTTTCTGCTCCTGCCAAATTGCACACGCGCGCTACAACTGCTCACAATCACGCACATTTAAGTTTGTTTCCAAGCCGTCCAAGCTGCTGCAAGGCCTGGCCGCCTTACTTCTGGCATTGGCAAGCTGGGATGCGTTTGCTGCCGGAATTGCTGTAGATGCCAGCGTCAGCGCCAACCACAACACAGCCGGGAAGACAAGCGTAAGCCCCGTGTTCTCAACGAAATCCACCAATGAACTACTGCTCGCCTTTATCGCGACCGATGCCACGGGTTCGACGAATACAAGGGTGCTGAGCGTTACCGGCGGTGGACTCACGTGGGTTTTGGCGCATCGCGCCAATGCCCAGCCGGGAACGTCTGAGATCTGGCGTGCCTTTGCGCCGGCGGTCCTGCACAACGTGAACGTAACGGCAACTCTCTCTGCGACCGTCGCTTCTTCCATTACCGTATCGAGCTTCAGCGGAGTGGCCACCACAGGGAGCTATGGTTCGGGAGCGATCGGCGCTACCAGTTCGGGCTACGCGCCATCCGGCGAGCCCCATGCCAAGTTGGTGACCACCCACAACAATTCGCTGGTGGTCGGCGTGGGCACCGACAGTGAGCATGCCATTGCCCGCACGTTGATGCCAGGGGAAGTTCTGATGAGCCAGGACCTTTCCCCTGCCGGAGATACCTACTGGGTGCAAAGGATGGCCGCGCCGATCCCGCTCAAGGGCACGACCGTGTCGCTTGGCGATACTGCGCCGACGGCGGATCGATTCAACATGAGCATCTGCGAAATCCTGCCGGGCACCCCCACCCTTGCGGTCAGTGCGTCCAGCCTCAGCTTCGGAAGTGTAGCGGATGGAACGACGAAAACACTGACGCTGACTGCCAAGTCTTCGGGAACCTCGCCGGTTACGCTGAGTTCCGACACGATCGCGGGCACGGGGTTCTCGAGAACATCCAGTACCCTCCCAGCTACTCTGTCACCTGGGCAATCGGTGGCCTTCAACGTAGAATTCGCACCCAAGACGGCGGGCGCCGACTCGGGAACTCTCACCCTGAACAGCAATTCGAGTTCGGGGAGCAAGACCCTGATCAGCCTGGCCGGAACAGGTACGGCGGTTATAGGTCCGCGACTGAGCCTGAGCGCAGCCAGCCTTCCGTTTGGCAACGTTGTCGATGGATCGTCAAAATCACTGACGCTTACGCTGAGTTCGACAGGCACAGCATCGGTGGAAGTCAAGTCGGCATCGATCACCGGAACGGGCTTCTCGCTGGTCGCAGGAACATGGCCGCAGACGCTGGCAGTGGGCCAATCGCTGACTGTCTCAGTCAAATTCGCACCGACGACCGCAGCCGCGGACCTCGGGTCACTCACCCTCAGCAGCACCTCCAGCAGCGGAGCCACCTCTGCGGTAAGCCTTACCGGTACACGGCACGGCCGCGCCTGATCCAAAGCTGGGATTGAGCACAACCGGCCTCAGCTTCGGCACCCTGACAGTAGGGTCATCCGGGGATGCCTCCGTCACGCTCTCCTCAACCGGAACCTCGGCTGTCACCGTCAGCGCGGGCTCCGTGGCCGGAACCGGATTCTCTCTGGCCAACGGAAGCTTTCCAATGGCTATCAACCCGGGAGCGACAGCGACCGTGACCGTGAAATTTGCGCCCACGGCAGCTGGTTCCGACAGTGGAACCCTGACCCTTACCAGCAACTCAACCCTGGGAACCTCCTCGGTTGTGAAGCTGACGGGCACGGCGGATGCAGCTACGACCTACTCCGTGAACCTCAACTGGAATCCGCCGGCCAGTTCTCCGGCGCCTGTCGCCGGGTATCACGTCTACCGGTCCATTTCGGGCTCGAACGCCGCTGCATTGCTCAACTCCACCCTCGATGTGCAGACGGCCTACGTGGACAGCACGGTGAGCTCCGGCACCACCTACGTGTACGATGTCAAGAGCGTGGACGCAGAAGGGATCGAGAGCGCGGCATCGAATCAAACCACCGTAACGATTCCGTAAACTTGAAGCAAGCAAGACAAGTAGAAAGGAAACTCAAAGAGCCGCCCGCACCGCAAGCGGCTCTTTTCCGTAAGGGTTGTTTTTTTCAGGATTCGGCCTTCCAATTGCTGTGGAATATAGGACTGCCTTCCAATCCATTCTGAATGAGAATATTTCGGCACCTTTTGGATACAGTCGTCGGCCGCCGGTAGCGGTCGACCGATCAGGAAGGAACACTCTCTTGAATCCGTTTCGCGCTCGGACTGCGTTTTTCGTCGTATTAATTTGCCTCGCCACAGCGAGTACCCAGGCTCAGGATTCGAACGCGACGAAGCCTCAGGGCCAGATCATGACTATGCCGGCTGCGGCCGTCCCCAAAACAGACCCAGGCGAACACCGCGGCACGGTCCGAACCTACTACATCGCCGCGGATGAGGTTGACTGGGATTACACTCCCCACGGCCGGAACGTTACGGGATTGCCGAAGGTTGAGACCGTCGAAAATGACACCCCGACCTCGACCGCACACAGGATTTACCACAAGGCGATCTATCGCGAGTACACCGACTCTACCTTCAAACAGCTCAAAGCCCGTCCTCCGCAGTGGGAACATCTGGGCCTGCTCGGACCGCTGATCCGTGCCGAGGTGGGAGACTCGATTCGCGTAACCTTCCGCAACAACACTCATCTCTCGCTCACCATGCATCCGCACGGCCTGGAGTACAAAAAGGATGCGGAGGGCGCATCCTACGATGACGGCACCGTCGGGCTCGGTCAAGGCCGACGACCGCGTGATCCCGGGAGCTACCTACACCTATATCTGGACCGTTCCCGAGACCAGCGGACCCGCCGCCATGGATGGGAGTTCGGTGATCTGGATGTACCACTCGCATTTTGTCGAGGGCAAAGACATCAACACCGGCCTCATCGGACCCATCATCGTGACCGCCCGCGGCATGGCCCGTCCGGACGGATCTCCCACCGACGTTGACCGGGAGTTCATCACCGATTTTTCGGTGTTTGACGAGACCGAGAGCTGGTTTTTTGAGAAGAATGCTTCGATGTATCCCGGAGGCGTTCGCCTCAAGGCGGCAGACCCTCTGCTGCGGGAGAGGAACCTGCTCTACACAATCAACGGCTATATCGAAGGAAACCTCCCGGTCCTCACCATGAAGCGAGGCGAGCGGGTTCGGTGGTACTTCCTCTCCAACGGCAATGAAGACGATGTGCACATGGCCCACTGGCATGGCAACACGGCCGTGTGGAACAAAATGCGCATGGATTCGGTGTTCCTCGGTCCCATGGCTATGACCAGCGCCGACATGGTGCCCCAGAATATCGGAATCTGGCTCTTCCATTGCCATGTGACCGACCACTACTACGGGGGCATGGTTGGGAGATACCAGGTGCTTCCCTAGCGGAATAGGCACGCCGTTGACGTTTCGCCCCAAGCCCCTCTCTCCGGAGCAAGGGTGATGCCCGCTGCTCCGCAAAGCCGGTGTGAACGTCCGTTGTGAAAAAGTTAGCAAGTGTTTGCACATCTCTCCCCCGTTCGTAGCCCATGAGGACAGTCGCCGCCCAGCCCCCCGTACCAGACGCACAATTCTGCCTGTTATCCCGCTACATTGGCTGAAAAATCATATATCTGCGGCGTTTTCCCATGAACGGAGTTGAACCGCGCGGCTGGCATCCGAATTGCTCTGGCTTAGGTAGAAGTGATCCGAAGCACATTCTGCTCCTTCGTTTCTTTCTTCTCAATCTCTTATCGCCATGGTCTTCTCTGGCGGCCTTGAGTGTGTTTCATCCCTTGAACTGGCCGGCGGCAATGGGATTTTGGGGAAAGCCGGGGTTTTCCACAGTGACTGCCTGTAAGTCACGCGCACGAAGTGTTGTCAAAGTTGGCCGCAGAGATCTTTCGTCCGCCTTCCATCGCAAAATGGCGGGTGAACTGCAATGAATGTTCCGCAGGGGTTTGAAATCATGTCTACGCCGCAATGGAATGCAGTCGCGACTCGACCACGCCACGAAAAAGTGGTTGCGGAACAACTGTCCTCCGCGTCGATTGAAGTTTTTTTGCCTATGGTGTCGACTCCCAGTCGGTGGAAGGATCGAAACGTGCTGATCGACCGGCCCATCTTTCCGGGATACGTCTTCACGCGCATTGAATCGCATGAAAGGAAGACCATTTATACCAGCCCCGGCGTGGTCCGGATTCTTTCTTTCAACGGGAAGGCGGCTGTTATTGATGACTCAGAAATCGAAGCTGTCCGCATTTGCCTGTCGCGCGGCATTAATCCTGCGCCGCATCCCTTCCCCGCGGTCGGTGAAACGGTGAGGGTCAAATCAGGCGCACTGCAGGGCCTTCAAGGGATTGTCATCCGGCTCAAGAAGGAATGTCGAATCGTTGTTTCGATCGGGTTGATCCACCGTTCCATCTCCGCCGAGATAGATGTGGATCTGCTCGAACCAGCCGATGCATCCCCTGCAAGCGGATGGGACCATGACTGGCCCAGGCCGGCAGGGGAACCATCCCTACGGGCCCCCGCGCACCTGCTCGGCAGAAATGCTCAATGCCTCGCTGGGACCTAAGCCCACGCGAACCCGCGACCACCTAAAACTCCCCAGCACTAAAGATCGAGGACCAGGCATGGCTATGTTGAAGATGGCGACACAAAATCAATACAGAATCGCTCCCGCGAAGTCACGCATGGCTCCGGGCTCGCATCCCTCGGAACCGCAATTCGTCTCAGCGGAGACTTTCCTGCATACCCTGAGCAGGGAACGCCGGCGGACTGAGCGCTCGGGCAGGTCGTTTCTGCTGGTGCTGATCAGCGGGGAGGAACTGCGGGGAGGCGCGGGCGAGCTGGCCGTACGCGGAGCCATTCCGGCGCTTTCTTCCTGCATACGGGAAACGGATGTGTTTGGCTGGTACGAACAGCCAATCACGCTCGGGATCCTGATGACAGAGATCGCGGAACCATCGACCGAGGTAATTGAATCAGTGGTGCGAAAGATCTCGACTGCCTTGCAGGCATCGGTAAGCCCGGAAGTCTATTGCCAGTTGACCATGGTGGTTCGCGTATACCCCGAAGAGAGCGAAGACCG
Organism: uncultured Acidobacteriaceae bacterium; assembly: GCA_963737665.1. Taxonomy (GTDB): domain Bacteria; phylum Acidobacteriota; class Terriglobia; order Terriglobales; family Acidobacteriaceae; genus Telmatobacter. The sequence goes on along the minus strand of CAVTTW010000002.1, from coordinate 87,010 downwards.
GATCTTCAGCGTCGGCGCAACCAAACGCAGCATCGGATCGCGCCTGGATTCAGGATTGAAGCGCATGATCGATATCGTCGGGAGTCTCACGGCGTTATTGATTCTGTCGCCGGCCTTTCTTGTGATCGGCCTGCTGGTGAAATGCACATCGAAAGGCCCGATCCTATTTTGCAAAAAGCGCCTTGGACAATATGGAAGGGAGTTCTCCTTCTATAAATTCCGGACGATGTATGCGAATAACGATCCGGATATTCACCGCCAGTATGTCTCCAAGCTGATTGCGGGCGCCGCGGGAACCGAACAGAACAACGGCCTCTACAAGTTGACCAACGATCCGCGCATCACTCCGCTCGGACGCTTCCTGCGCCGGACCAGCCTGGACGAACTTCCTCAGTTCTTCAATGTCCTCTTCAACGACATGTCGCTTGTCGGTCCGCGGCCGCCGCTTTCGTACGAGTATGAGCACTATAGCGCCTGGCACAAGCGCCGGGTGCTGGAGTTGAAGCCAGGCCTTACCGGTCTGTGGCAGGTGGAAGGCAGGTCGCGCACGACGTTCGATGAGATGGTGCGCATGGATATCCGCTACGCGAAGACGCGCAACCTCTGGCTGGACCTGAAAATCATGATTCGGACACCCGCAGCCATGCTCTCCGGAAAAGGCGCCTGCTGACGGCCAGCAGCCTCCCTAAAACACCAAGTGCCCTGTATCGGCCACCGCGTTATCTACATCACGCATACTCATTTCCCTTGGAAGGATCCCGGACATAACGAATGCCCACACTAACCGCTGAACAGCCATCGAATGTCTCTGCACCGAGCCGGCAAAGCGGTGTCACGGCACAGAAAGGGACATACGGCCAAGTCCTTAAGTCCTCGGCACTCGTGGGCGGATCGCAGTTTCTCAATATAGGTATCGGCATGATCCGGACCAAGGCCATGGCGGTCATGCTTGGGCCCGCGGGCTTCGGCCTCTTTGGTCTGTATAGCTCGGTGGCCAATCTGGCTCAAACCCTCGCGGGAATGGGCGTCAACAGCAGCGGCGTGCGGCAGATCGCGGCCGCCGTCAGTACCGGAGACACGAAATGTGTTGCGGAGACGGTGCTGGTGCTGCGCAGGGTCTCGGTGCTGCTTGGATTAGTGGGCGCGGCACTGCTGGTACTGTTTTCGCGGCAGATCTCGATTCTCACCTTCGCTACAGATCAGCACGCTTCTGCGATTTCATGGCTGTCGATCGCGGTGTTCCTCACACTGATCTCGGCCAGCCAGTCGGCGCTCATCCAGGGCATGCGGCGCATCGCCGATCTTGCCAAGATCCAGGTCCTCGGGGCGCTGTTTGGAACGCTGTGCGGCATTCCACTGGTGTACATCTTCCGGGAACGCGGCGTGGTTCCATCTTTGATTTGCGTTGCGGCCATGACCATCGTTTCATCGTGGTGGTACAGCCGCAAGATAGCAACACCTGCCGTTACGACATCTTCTTTTTCTACGGCGGCGATCCGCACCGAGATTGCAGCGCTTCTGAAGCTCGGCTTCGCCTTTATGGCCAGCAGCCTGGTCACGTTGGGAGTTGCTTACGCAATCCGCGTGATCATCCTTCACCGCATCGGCTTTGAAGCCGCTGGCCTGTATCAGTCCGCCTGGACGCTCGGCGGCCTCTATGTTGGTTTCATCCTCCAGGCCATGGCAGCGGATTTTTATCCTCGCTTGACAGCCAGCGCCAACGACAACGCCGCGTGCAACCGGTTGGTCAATGAACAGGCACAGGTTGGCCTTCTTCTCGCAGGGCCGGGAGTGATCGCCAGCCTGACCCTTGCCCCCCTGGTCATCGCTATTTTCTTCAGCGCGAAATTCGGCGCGGCGGTGAGCATTCTTCGCTGGGTCTGCCTCGGAGCCATGTTACAGGTCATCAGCTGGCCCATCGGGTTCATCATTATCGCCAAGGCAAAGCGAGGATTGTTCATCGGGTGCGAGGTTGCGTGGGGCATCGTGAGCATCGGCCTGGCGGCGCTCTGCATTCGATACTTCGGGCTGGTCGGATCGGGAATCGCATTCTTCGGCTCCTACGTCTTTCATGCCATCATGGTCTACGTTGTCGTCAACAGGATCAGTGGCTTCTCCTGGTCGCGGGATAACTGGACGACGGGGCTGATCTCGCTGTCCATGGTCACCCTGGTCTTTGCCGGGTTCTATGTGCTTCCCTTCACTTACAGTGTGGCTCTCGGGATCGTAGCGACGCTACTCAATGCGGTCTATTCCGTGAGAACCCTGACGTCATTCCTTACGCCGGAACAGATTCCTGCTCCGATCCGGAAGCTGCTAGCGATGTTCCGACTGACCTCGCGGTGCGGCGATGGCGTCACCGAGTTCTCATAATGCATTTCGCATCTTCATCCGGGCACTCTATGATCGAGCTCTCCATTATCATCGTCAACTGGAATTGCCTGGACTTCACTGTCCAATGTCTGGAGTCAATTCAATCCACAACGAAGGACATTGAATACGAAGTAGTTGTCGTCGATAACGCATCGATGGATGCGCCGTGTCAGATCATCACTGAACGGTTCCCATGGGTTAAGCTGATCTTGTCTGACGAGAACATAGGCTTTGGACGCGCGAATAACCTGGGCGTCCATCATTCGACCGGCCGATATCTGCTCTTCCTCAACCCGGACACCGTGGTGCTTGGCGACGCACTCGCGCGGATGCTTTCGGAGACTCAGGCGCGGCCGCAAGCCGGCGCCGTGGGGTGCAAGCTCTTGAATTCCGATGGCACTCTGCAGACTAGCCGCGTGCTTGGTTTTCCGACCATAGCGAATCAGTTGCTCTCGCTTGCCTGGCTGCAACGACGATTGCCCAACCTCGGTCTGTGGGGTCAACGATCTCTCCATGCCGCAGGACATAGCAACGTGGACGAAGTAGAGGTTGTCCCCGGAGCCGCGATCCTCGTGCCCCGCCCGGTGTTTGAAGCAGCGGGCGGATTCAGTCCGGAATACTTCATGTACGCGGAGGAAGTTGACCTTTGCTTTGCAATCCGTCGCGCCGGGTGGCAGAACCTTCACGTGAGCGACGCAGAGATCATGCATTTTGGTGGGCAAAGCACCAAACAATGCGAAGACGGCTTCTCCGCGGTGACGATGCGCGATTCAGTGTATCGCTTCTTTCGTCGCAATCACGGGAGATCTTACGCCATGCTCTACCGCGCCGGTATGCTGCTGAGCGCGATTTTCCGCCTTGCGCTGCTACTCTGCCTGATGCCCTTCACGGCGATTCCTGCGGCACGATCGAGGCACGAATATGTAGTCAGCGCGACCAGAAAATGGAAGAAGGTTGCGCGGTGGGCGGTGGGTTTGGAGAGCAGGGTGCGCAATTCCCCGACGAGCACGTTGCAGGTGAGCTAAGCGTGGCGGCCACTTGACTCCGAACGGCCCCCCAATAACCGGCTTGAGCTTCGCAGTGCCGATCAATCAACAGTCTCTCCAATGGAACAAGACTGGTCCAGTGGGCATTCGTCATTGGCCGTCAGAATGCGTCATCTGTTATGGCCCAACTCTCATCTTCTTTGCCCACTTATAGGAGCACATGGGGACGTATGCAAGTTTATCGATGTCCGGTGTGCCAGTCCGACATTGGAACGCCTCATCTCGTGAAAGAGATGTTCCTTGGCACTCGCGAACAGTTCGCCTATTTCGAGTGCGCCGACTGTGGGTGCCTGTCAAGGGCTGAGGGGCCGGGCAACTTTGATCGCTATCTGGCGCAGGATGACACCCCCGCCAAGCGCGGGCCGCTCTCCGTCCGTGGGAAGCTGGAAGTGGCGCTTCACCTGTCCTCGTTCTTCTCCTTCTTAGCCGATGGACGCCGGCGGCCCGATCTCGAGATCCTGCGTCGTGTTCATTTTAGAAAAAGCATGAGCCTGCTCGATGTGGGCAGTGGGCCAGGAAACCTTGTAGGCGATCTGCGCGAGTTGGGTTACAAAGCTCATGGCATTGATCCTGACATCTTCAGTGACGTCCGAGACGGATTCGGCGTTCGCGTAGAGTGCAAAGCGCTCGCAGAGGTCACCGAAGCATTCGACGTGATTCTCTTTCGCCATTCCCTGGAGCGCCTGCCGGTCGACACTCTAAAGCAGGCGCGCGAACGGATCAGCGAGAACGGCTGTTGCATCGCTTGCATTGCTCTGCTTGGCTGGGCATGGCGGACCTACTCGACAGACTGGGCGCAGTTAAATCTACCCAGGAACCACCTTCTGCATAGCATCAAGAGCTTTTCGCTCTTGGCGGAAAAGAGCGGGTTCCGAATCGAAAAGGTCGTATTCGACTCCACGGAGTTCCAATTCTGGGCGAGCGATTCTCTTCAGCGCGATATTCCCTTGCACGAAATGCCGGAGCCGAACCGGGCGCAGCGAGCGAGAATGCGGCGCGTAGTAGAGGCTCTCAATCTGCAGCAACAGGGCGATACCGCGCAATTCTACCTGAAGCCAATATAAAACCCGCGAAGCAAAGGTTGCAGTTCCCTGCCCCCTCTTGGCTTCGCGGGTTCAACGTTCAGCCTGCGGATCCACTATCTTACAACCGGATATCGAAGAGAGCGTCGATAACGTACTCCTGCTCGAATTCCGTCATCTGATGAAAGAGCGGCAGGATGATGCCGGCCGAAGTGGCCATGCAGGTATTTGGCAGCTTTGCATCCCACCACGACGTCTTGTAGGGTGCCTCGCGATGAATCGCCATGATTGCTCGCCGCGTCGAGATGTTCTTCTCCAGGAGCTGCTGCATGATTCCATCGCGGCTCGAAATCACCTCGTCGGCGACACGAACCATGTAGGACTGGTAGTTGTGAGTGCAGTTTGCAGGAACACGCGGCGTCTTCAACCACGATAAGCTGCTGAGCGCATCCGAATAGCGTTGTGCCAGCAAGCGTCTGCGCTCGAGGAGGCTGGGAAGGCGCTCAAGTTGAACCAGGCCGATAGCCGCCTGCATGTCTGTCATGCGGAAGTTGTATCCAACTTCATCATAGGATTCGACGACGATCTGACGCGCGCTGTGGCGAGCAACGTCTGACAGGCTCATCGCGTGCTGCCGCAATCGCCGTAAACGCTCGGCCAGGCTTGCATCGCGGGTAGTGATCATTCCCCCTTCGCCGGTGGTCATGATCTTGCGAGGATGGAAGCTGAAGCAGGCAAAGTCGCCGATCGGCCGTCCGATCAAGCTCCCCTCGTACTCGGCGCCGATGGCGCAAGCGGCATCCTCGACGAGCTTCAATCCATGCTTGTCGGCGAGTTGGCGAAAAGCCGCCATCTCCGCCGGCAGTCCGATCTGGTGAACCACCATGATGGCCTTGGTCTGAGGAGTGATGAGCGCCTCGATCTGGCCTGGATCAATGTTGTAGGTAACGAGATCGATGTCGGCAAAGACTGGCTTTGCCCCAAGAACTGCGATCGAGTTTGCCGTTGCAATGAAGGAAAAGCTGGGACAGATTACCTCGTCCCCGGGTCCGACGCCGCATGCCTGCAGAGCCAACTGAAGCGCTGTCGTACAGGATGATACGGCAATGGCATGCTCGCACCCGACATAAGCTGAGAACTTCGCTTCAAACTCTGCCACGCGCGGACCTTGCGTCACCCAGCCTGAGCGAAGGACGTCGAGGACTTTTCCTTCTTCTTCCTGGCCAATGAAAGGACGGGCGACCGGAATCATGGTGGGAAGCGGGTTGAGAACCTGGCTCATTTGCTACCTCCTGCCAGAACAGCGACTTCGGATCTTGCGTTATCGCGCCATTGAACGAGGGAGCGCAGGCCGGTTTCGAGATCGATTTTCGCTTCGAAGTCGATCAGACGCTTCGCCTTGTCTACGGCAGCGCGCCGCGCCTGCACATTATTGACGGCGCGCGCCGGATGATGTTCGGGTGCAAGCTGCGATCCATAGGCGGTCAGCAGAAGTTGGCTCAGTTGCTTCAACGTGGTCTGCACACCGGTGCCGACATTGAATACTTCATCGCTCACATCGGAAACGAGTGCGGCAAGATTTGCGCGAGCCACATCCTCCACGTAGACAAAGTCCATCGACTGCGAGCCGTCTCCGAAGATCTTCGGCGGGTGCCCGCCCTGGATTGCGTCCATCCACCGCACCATCACTTCGGTGTATACGCCGTCAAGGTCCATCCGGGGACCGTACACGTTGAAGTAGCGTAGCGCGACATATTGGAGCCCGTGCATCTCGTTGTATGCGCGGAGCATTTGCTCATTGGCGATTTTGGCTGCACCATAGAGCGTTCGATTGTTGAACGGATGCTCCTCGTCCATGGGAAGATAGAGCGGGTTTCCATAGACAGACGCTGACGAGGCAGCAACAATTTTCTTGATCTTGTGCCGGACCGCGCTCTCGAGCACATTCAGGGTTCCGTTGACGAGAACTTCGATTCCTTCGCGGGGCGCCTCTGCGCAGCGCGTGATGCGCAGCGCAGCCTGGTGGAGAATATAGTCGACTCCCCAAACAGCGGAATCCACCGTATCGGGATTGGTTACGTCGCCTTCAATGATGATGAGCTTGCCGGTGCTTGCGGCCTGTTCCAGGTTCTTCCGGTTCCCACGAACAAAGTTGTCCAACACTCGCACTTCAGCTGCGCCTGCCGCGATCAACTGGTCAGCGGCAGTACTTCCAATGAAACCTGCCCCGCCCGTGATCAGAATTTTTCTGCCCTGAATCGGATTCATTCTCATCTCCCTGAGACTATCGCCAGCCTTAGAACCGAGTGTGGAACAAACTAAAGTGGTTCTGATCAAGGACCGAATCATCACAGACCGGGTCCCTTGTCCGTCACTTCCTGAAGCGCAGTATCTTTGCCGGAACCCCCGCGACCACGGCGTAATCGGGCACATCGCTGGTAACGACAGCGCCGGCGCCGACAATTGAGTGCGCTCCCACGGAGACACCCGGCAGAAGTGTTGCGTTGGTTCCGATGTCCGCGCCGTATCCCACGAACACGCGTTCGATCTTGAGTTCCGTAGCAATGATGGGAAGATCGAGAGGCATTCCGGTATGCGAAGATCCAAGTACCTTTGCACCTGGACCCCATCCGACATAATCCTCCAGAATGAGGTCTCTTGCGTCAAAGTAGGCGTGCGGGCCGATCCAAACATGGTTGCCGATCCTGCATGTTCCGTCGAAACGGCCCTGGATCATGGTGTGCGCGCCGACGAAGACCGCATTTCCCAGTTCCATCGTTTCCGCGTGCTTCAACACCACTTCCGGCTCAATGCGCAGCCCATGTCCGGCTGTCTTGCACATGGCGCGGAAGATGATCCGTCGCAGCTGTGACTCAAACTTCCCCTCGTCGCCGCGGTAGCGCGAATAGAGAGCTGCAAGCTCGGGCGCGGAGTAGGCACTCTTCAGATGAGATGCGTACTCACATTCCCACTCCGGGATCGTCGGCCAGCTGGGCACGGCCAAATACCGCTGGAACCGTCCGTCCATCAGCTTTGTTCAGGGGTGCGGTGTCAACCGACATTGCAACTCTCCTGAACCCCGGCCGCCACATACTCGACGGCCTCCGCAGTGATACCGGGATAGATGGGAAGCGAAAGGATCCGGCTCTTGACCTGCTCCGTCACCGGAAAGTCGCCCTGCTTGTAGCCGAGATGGAGATACGCCTGCTGCATGTGCAACGGGATCGGGTAATGCAGGCCGGACTCGATGCCCGCATCTGCAAGCTGTTGCCGCAGGGCGTCTCGGTCACTCGACTGAACCACGTAGAGATGGTAGACGTGCTTTCCGTAAGGCATCTCTTCGGGAACAATCACCGGCGTTTCCGCCAGCACCCGCGCATATTGCGAGGCGGCCTCACGGCGCAATTCATTCCAGCGGTCGAGGTACCGGAGTTTAACCGCGAGAATTCCTCCCTGCACCCCTTCCATGCGCATGTTGTATCCGGCAATCTGATGTTCGTACTTGCGCAGCGATCCATGATCGCGCCACATCCGGATGCGCCGCGCCAGGTCGGCATCGTTGGTGGTTACGGCTCCGGCCTCGCCGCAGGCGCCGAGGTTCTTGCCGGGATAGAAGCTGAAGCATCCCGCGACTCCGAGTGATCCGGCGCGGCAGCCCTTGTATTCAGAACCGTGCGCCTGGCACGCATCCTCGATCACCGGGAGGTTGTGACGCTTCGCAACTGTCAGAATGGCGTCCATATCGGCCATCTGGCCGTATAGATGAACCGGGAGGATGGCGCGCGTCTTAGGCGTGATGGCAGCCTCGATCAGACGCGCATCCATGCAATAGGATACCGGATCGATGTCGACAAACTTCGGCGTGGCGCCCACCGCGCTGATCGCTTCGGCGGTCGCGATGAAGGTGTGCGCGACGGTAATCACTTCATCTCCGGGACCTATACCCAGAGAAGCCAGCGTGAGATGCAGCGCAGCGGTGCCGTTGCTGACCGCGACGCATTCGGCGGTACCGCAGTAGGCAGCGAAGTCGCGTTCGAACTTTTCCACTTCCGGCCCAAGCACGAAGGAAGAGTTGGCGAGAACCCGCGCAAATACCTGCTTGAGTTCTTCTTCAATTTCACTATGCAGAAGTTTCAGATCAACAAAAGGAACTCTCATATCGCCTCCACCGTTCTTACGAAGCGGGCTGGAGTGCCGGCAACAATCGTATGCGGCGCAACATCGCGGGTGACGACGCTGCCGGCGCCCACAATGGCGCCCTCACCGATGGTGACTCCGCACAGGATTGTGGCACTCGTGCCGATTGAAGCTCCTCGTTTCACGGTTGTCTTTACGACATTCCAATCCGCCTCGGTCTGCAACTGGCCGTCGCTGCTGGTAGAGCGGGGATATTTGTCGTTGATGAAAGATACGTTGTGGCCGATGAAGACGTCGTCCTCGATGGAGACGCCTTCGCAGATGAAGGTGTGGCTCGACACCTTGACGTTGGCGCCGATCTTTGCGTTCTTCTGAATCTCCACGAAGGTGCCGATCTTTGAGTTGTCACCGATCGAGCATCCATACAGATTCACGAAGGCGAAGATGCGAACATTGCTGCCGAGTTTCACGTCAGCAGCGATGCGCGCGTACTCCGCTGCAACTGAACCGGACCTGAGCTGCGGCTCCGCAAAGCTGTGCGACGCAAGTTGAGGCTCGAGAAGTTGAAGATCCGTCATGCTATGCGGCTCCTGAAGCAATATGCATGGAAGCTGTATCCAGCTCGATCAGTTTTCCGCGCTGGCGCATCGATTGCGAGGCACACTCGAGAATTCGTACCACGTCGTATCCGGCTTGCCCGCCGGTGATAGGAGTTGCACCGGTTTCCACACAATGCGCAAAGTGCTGCAACTCGACCTTGAGGCCTTCGGAAACATCGAGCTGTGGAGCAAACATGTCGCCGGACCGATAGTCGACCAGGGCCTTGTAGAGAGAGTCCGTGCCGTTGGTGACAGTGATGCCCTTGTCGTAGATCTTGACCTTTTCGCTGGGCTCCATGTCGTCATACACGATCATTTGCTTGCTGCCGCCAATGAGCGTACGCCGGATCTTGACCGGCGACAGCCAGTTCACATTGACGTGCGCGATGACGTTCTCTTCAAAGAAGACGGTCAGATACGCCAGGTTTTCGGTGCCGCCCCGGACATGATTGATGCCCGTGGCCGCGACCGCACAGGGCGTGCAGGGGAGAACATAGTCCATGATCGCGAGATCGTGAACAGCCAGATCCCAGATGACATCAACATCGCGCTGAAACAGGCCAAGGTTGATTCGGGTGGAGTCATAATAGTAGATATCCCCCAGCATTCCCGAGGAAACGACTTGCTTGATCTTGCGTACGGCGCCGGTGTAGACGAAAGTGTGATCGACCATCAGCACGAGATTGCGCCGATCGGCCTCGTCCATCAGGTGCCGCGCTTCGTCAGAACACAGAGTCATCGGCTTTTCGACCAGAACGTGCTTGCCGCTCTGCAGAGCCTTAAGCGCAAGTTCGTAGTGCGTGTGAACCGGCGTCGCAATGGCGATGGCGTCGATCTCCGGATCGTCCAGCAGGGTGCGGTAGTCCGTTGAAACGGACACCGAGGGATAGCGGCTGTTCACCAGCCGCAAACGGTCCCATCGCATATCACTTACGGCCACTACCGAGGTTTCAGGCACTTCGAACATACTGCGGACCAGATTCGGTCCCCAGTATCCATAGCCAATCACACCGAACTTGATCACGCTTCCCCCTCAACTTGAGCTGGATGGATACATTCGATCAACCGGGCAGCTTGTGTGGTCGGGTCGGCGCAATGCGGTTGCATCTGCCCGTTCAACCATTCCAGGGAAATTCCGCTGCTTCGGCAATCAACGAGTCTGTGATATGCACGCGATGGTCCAAAGATGGCGGAGGCATGACTTTCCGTCAGCACGCCGGTTGCAGGCAAAGCGAAGCTCCGAAAGTGGGCTCTTTGAACGCGAAGACTCACATTCCAGTGAAACGGACTGCACCACGGTTCACAGTTCGCAGAAACTTGCAGACATACGCGCTCCGGGCAAGGTTCTTATCATGAAGTTCGGCCTGGAGAGGCCGCTGGCTGTCATTGGACACGCGCAACATTTGAGCCGCCTGCACCCTTTGACCATCGCACAGTAGTACAAATCGTCACCCGTAACCACCCATTGGTAATGACCCGATGTCTTTTCGGTGGCAGGGGCATGGATCTTGCCGTCTGATGAAAGGGGGGTTCACGCCTCGATTGGTATCTGCTGAACGGTCTGATCACAATGACTCATCAGACTCTCGAATCCTGGCCGTTCTGGCTTTGGCTATTCACTTGCTTCATCCGCATCGGGATAAGGTCACGATGCGATCAAACTTTTCAATCTATTTCATTGTCTCGGCCACGCTGTTCTTTTCGACAGCTGCAGCCAAGGCACAAAACGTTGCAGCCTCTGAACCGGCGCCCACACCGATTGCCGGCTCCGGAGTCGACACCGGCGCCATCGAGGTCCCGGCCGCGCGCTCGTCGCAATTTCTTCTGGGCGCCGCCGACGTTGTCCATATCAATGTCTGGAAAGATGCGGAGCTCTCACAGACAGTGACTGTCGGGCCTGACGGTTTCGTTTCGCTTCCACTCATTGGAGACGTAAAAGTAGCGGGAATGACCGCTGATCAACTCGGGAAGGCTCTGGCATCGCGCCTGACGACCTACATCGTCAACCCTCGCGTGACCGTAAGCGTCGTTGAAATCAAAAGCCGCCAGGTATACATCCTGGGGCAGGTCAGCAAACCGGGAGGCTTCCCGCTCATCGCGCCAACTCACGTACTGCAGTTGATCGCCGAGGCCGGTGGGCTCACCAACTACGCAAATCGCAAGGGAATTGTCGTCCTCCGGCAAGGTCCGGACGGCGAAAAGAAAATCCATTTCAACTACAACAATGTGGTCCGCGGCGATGAAACGCAGAACATCTCCCTGCAGCCCGGCGACACCGTCGTAGTTCCCTAACCAGCAACACCGGATCCGGCCGAAAATGACCATGCCTCACCCAATCTGCGCTGCCTCCGCTGCCCTGGTCCTGTTCTGGGCCGGCATCGCATGCGCGCAATCGGTGCCTGACGCCAACGGCAGCAACGACTCGCCGACCGCCCAGGCGCCGGCTGCAGCGGATACGGCAGGCAACGCACCGAATACATCTGACGACACGGCGACCCAGGCACAGTATGTTCCGGCTCTCAATGGAACGGGGCTCATCTCCCTGGCAGGGATACAGAAGTTTCACGTGCTCGCCGGCGGAACGATTTCGGGCGGCTTCGACAGCAATCCAAATAATCTTGGCAACGGATCCTCGGCTGCCCTTGCTTCATTCAGCCCCTATGTTGGCGTGATGGCAGGGACGAGCAAGACTCAGTACATCCTGCAATACCATCCCACCTTCACCCAGTACAGCAGCTATGCTGGCGGAGGGATGGAACTGGCATCAGCGAAGATCCTGAGCAGCTTCAACTCCCGGTGGTCGTGGAACTTTGGAATGAACGGCGCCCACGGCGATGATTCTGTTCGCCTTCTGGCGCCGTCCCACTCCGTCGCTGTGGGTGTCGTGGCGGGCGCGGGTCCAAGCGCCGGATCATACCTGCCCGATGCCGGAACGGTAACTGATATCGACGGCGGCTTCAACCTGCTCTACAGTCTCTCGCCCCGCGATGGACTGGGCTTTCAGATAGCCGACTCCTACAACTCGTATCCGTCGCTCAATGAGAGCGGGAGTGTCGCCTCTACAACCATCAACTACACCCATCTTGCAAAACCGACACTGGGTGTGGTGGCCTATCAGCAGACATCGCAGTATTACGGTCAATTGAGTTGCACAACGTTTGGCGGCGGCGTAGGCATACGGTGGCAACCCCGGGAAGAGACGATCCTATCCGTTCGCGGCGGTCCGCAACTCGACGCTCCCAGTTGCCACAATCAGCAGGGTTTCGCTTATAGCGCGGCCTTTTCGATGAAGGCAGGCGGACGAGCTCAACTTTACTTCATCTCCGACCGACAGCCCGTCACCGGCTACCTCGGCCCAGGTCTGTGGCAGAACGATGTCTCCGGAGGATACCAGCGCCAGATCTCATTCAGGAATCTGATTGCCGTTGACGCCGGTTACGTGCAGAGCAGCACCCTGGCAAACGCGAGTGGATACGATGGCTCCTTTGTGGATGTGTCGTACTCACGCACCCTTGGACGGTCACTCAGCCTGGCTTCCCGCTACCGCAGTTTCACAGGCAGCCTGGGAACCACAGCGTTCAGCCGCAACATGGTGACGATGTCGGTCACCTTCACTCCGGATTCACGAACATCGTTGCAGTAATATGCACACTCTCATTGCCGAGGCAGAATGAACCAGAAGCCGGTTACTCCAGAGGATCCGTTTGCAATAGTCAAGCAAAGCATTGAGGTGCTTAGGAAGCACAAACACGCCGTTTTCCTTTCATCACTCTTGCTGGCCATCGCCGGAATCATCGGCGTGTCGCTGATTCCCAACAAATATCAGGCAACCACGACGATTCTGGTCGATCCACAAAAGATACCGGAGCGCTACGTCGCCTCCACTGTCACCTCTGATCCGAATGCTCATCTGAATACGCTCACCCAACAGGTGCTCAGCGCCTCGCGCCTGCAGGAGATCATCGATCAGACCAACCCCTACCCTGAATTGCGCAAGAAGAAGTCCCGCGAGGAACTCATCGACTATATCCGGTCGAAGATCAAGATAGAGCTCAAGCCCGGTTCGGAGCAGGCGCTGAGCAGTTTCAGCATCTCCTATACCGACGGGAACCGGTGGCTGGTCGCGCCCGTTGCCAACCAGCTTGCCTCGAGTTTCATCGACTGGAATCTCAAAGCCCGCCAGCAGCAGGCTGTTGTGACAACCCAGTTCCTGTCCAACGAGTTGCAGCAGGCGCAGAAAAGCTTGGAGCAGCAGGAGTCGGCGCTGCAGGCATTTCGCCTGCAGCATGCCGGCGCCACGCCTGACCAGCTAAACGCAAACCTTCAGGCGCTTTCGCGATTGCAGGCCGATGTACAGTCCAACATGGACGCCATCAGCCGGCTGGATGAGGAACGTATTCTGATGACCCAGCAGCCCGCTGCCGAGAGCCACGATTCTGGCCCACAGGGCGAACGGGGAAGGCTGATCCAGGAGCGCAACCGGCTTGAGACCGAGTTACAGACTCTGCGGCGCCAGTTCACCGATACTTATCCCGACGTGGTGAGCGCCAAGGCGCAATTGGAAAACGTGACTTCACGCCTCAATGCTCTGCCTCCTCCTCCACAACCATCCGCCGCAACTTACGATACCGCGACCCGTTTGCGCGCGGAGTTGATCAACAAGGACATCGAGCGCCACAAGGAACAGGTCGCAAGCCTTCAGCGCCAGATTGGCGGCTACCAGGGAAAAGTCCAGGAGGTTCCAATCCTCGAAACCCAACTGGCAGAGCTAACCCGAAACTATGAAACCTCCAGGCAGAACTACCAATCGCTGCTCGACAAGAGATTATCGGCAGGCATGTCGGAGGATCTCGAGCGCCGCCAGCAGGCAGAGCGATTCACCGTCCTCGATCCCGCCAGGACTCCCGAAAAACCGTTTCAACCAAAACGCCTCCCTTTCATGGCGGGAGCGGTGGTTCTTGCCATCCTGCTCTCGGTTATAACGACGATCGTACTTTCCTTGCAGAATGGAGCAGTCAGCTCTGAGGCGGACCTTACCGCGATGCTGCCGCCCAAATTGAAGATACTGGCGACCATTCCTCCAATCGAGAGTGCGGCCGATCTTCGTCACGCACGAATAATCACGTTGCGGACCGCATTCGCGTCTCTGTTGGCGTGCGCTGTACTTATCCTTTTTCTTTTGAAGGTCCGGCCCATACTATGAGCGCACAATCTGAATTGCACGCCCTCAATCCATCAGAACTTATGGAAGCGAGCCTGTCTGCCTTGACATCCAACTCATCGCGGATCGACCTCGATGCCGATGATCGGTCCCGCCTTGTCTTTGTCACCGATCCGTGCGGCCTCGCCGTCGAGCGATACAAACTGCTTCGCCGGCGCCTCTGCGCTGCGAATCCCCAAGGTGGGATGCTGCTGGTAACCAGCCCTGCTCCGGGCGATGGAAAAACCCTCACCTCAATCAACCTTGCCCATTGCCTGGCCGAAGCTGGGCACCCAACCTGCCTTGTCGACATGGACTTTCGCTCGCCGGGGATCAGCCCGCAACTGGGTCATGAACCAGAGGGATTCGATGTAGTTGATGTGTTGCAGGGCCGGGCTTCGATCTCTCAGGCTGTCCGACAGATCGGGAACCAATCCCTTTACCTGCTCAACATCAACGAAGGCGCACAGGCTACCTCGCCCTACCTTGACCCTGCAGTCATGCGCCCGTTTCTATTCAGACTGCGGACTGCATTTACCTGGGTAATCCTCGACCTTCCACCGGCCATCCCATTTTCCGATGTGTCTGATGTGCTTCCTGAAGTTGACGGCGCGCTCATGATTGTGCGATCCGGCAAGACCAAACGCGCGCTAATCGCACCTACGCTGGAAGTACTCTCAACCAAGCTCTGGGGAGTCGTCCTCAACGACGCCGTGATCAACGGCGGCGCCTACTACGGCTACTACGGGTACGGCGGAAAAGGAAATCGGAAGGGCAAGCCCAAACGTCGCGACAGGTAGTTTAACCAAGCATGTTAGCTGGTATGGCTCTGCGCTCCGCAGATAGCATGCCCATCAAACATATAGCCCGACAGGACCTCCCTGTCGGGCTATATGCCGTATCGGCAAGAGGAATAACCTAAATGCCTAGCTTCTGCCAGCGAAGCTTCCGCAACCATCGTGTTATCCATCGAATCGAGGCCGGCACGATGAAGAGTTGGGTACGCTTGCACACGCGCGGGCCGAGAAGTTGACGTCGTCCCAGCGCGGAGTACTCCGGCAGCGAGGTGGCCTTGGGATATGACTTGATCGCAAAGTCCACCAGTTCCTTTACTCGAACCGGGTCTACTTGATCATGATCATAGGCACGACACACATCCCACAGCGCTTCGCGCGCCAAGGCGCGTTTTGCCAGATCATGCATGCGAAACGCCTTCCCTGTCGTGTCGACATAGTACAGGAAGAAGCTGTCGAAGGCCGCTTTGCGTTGCACAAAATCACTGAGCTTGCTTTGAAACCTGGTCCGCTGCATACTTCCCTGGTGAACCCGGTAGTAGGCCTGGGCCGGACCGCGCACAAACGCAATATTCGCTACCGAGGCGATGCGCAGCCACATCTCGAGGTCTCCTGCATGCGGCAGGTCCGGACGATAGCCTCCGACCTCACGCTGGATCGCCCCGCGTACAACCACCTCCGGTGACGTGATCACATTGACGCCCGAACGACAACGGCCGGCGACCCACTCGGGGCCGGTGTAGCGGATATGGCGATATTGGCCGGATTGCATCTGAGGCAGTTCGGACTCTTCGAAGAAATGAATGGCCCGTCCATACACCATCCCAACGCTCTTATCGGAATCCATGATGCGCACTGCGCGGCTCAGGGCTCCGGGAGCGAGTAGATCATCGGCTGACAACAGCATGCAGTACTCAGAGGTCGACCAGTCAATCAGCCCCTCGTTGTACGTAGCGATATGGCCACGATTCACCGCGTGGCGGCGGAACTCTACCCGTGTGCTTGATGCTGCCAGTTCTGCACCGACTTGAGGCGTTTCGTCCGTAGAGGCGTCATCAATGATGAGGATCCTGACGTTGACGTTTTCCTGAGACAACACGCTTTGTACGCATCCACGCAGGTAGCGCGCGTAATTGTAGCAGGGTATGACGACATCCACCGTGCCTGTTCGAGGCAATGTGCTGGAAGCATCCCTATTCAAGCTGGTCGTCTCGCATGGATCGAGGGTGGTCGGGGTTGCGGTGGCCATGTTGAGTTTCAAATCCTTCTTGTCGATGTACTTTGCACTTTTTGGTTGCAATCCGGGCGCCATCCACCGGTTCCCTTCCTAAGTCTTAGCAGGAGTCTTAGGATTGCCTGAGAGGGACGGCTATCCGCTATGCCCTAATGAACTTCTGAGAATTCCCGGCCCACGCCACGATCCTGCAGGCTGGACTCCGGCCTCAGTGCCCGCTGAAAAATCCGACTGACGGATGCACCCGCATCATCCCATGTAACGCCGCGCACGGTGGCTGCCGCCGAGCGCGAAAGCGCTTCAAAGTCAGGCTGCTTCACAATGGCCTCAAGCTCGGATGCGAGTGCGTGCGGGTAGGGTTCCGTATAGCGAACAAATGGATTATCCAGGACCATCCGGTTATGGACAGCTTCATTCACAACTGGAATACACCCCGCCGCTAACATCTCGTGAGGGACGAGGGATACATTGGTCAACGACAGACTAAGTCCAGCGTAGCTCCGATTGTAGATCCGGTTAAGCTGTTCTGGAGTAATCCGGCCGTGATCAATAAAGCGGAAGGACTGATTGCCGATGGTCTCGCCGTAGAAGTGCAGATCGATTTCGGGATTGCGCTCCGCGAAGATTTTCATGGCCATCAATCCCAGTTCAAAGCCCCGGCGGGCAGCTTCCGGGCGCGCATAGAACACCAGCCCGGAGCGCTTGGTCTCTGGAAGCAGTCGATACGTATCGGTATCACATCCGAAGTCGAACCAATCCGTCTCCATGTTGAAGTCATCGCTGAGTTTTTTCGCCAGCCACTTCCCCGCCGTGATCGCGTGGAAGTTCATGCGGTATGTGTTCTCTGCAAGCAAACTGATGGCTCCGACGGGATGAAAGTAGGGCTCGTAATCCTGGACAAAGTAAAATCGCTTACCCGCACATGGCGAATTAAAGACGGGGTAGGCAGTTGCCCAGGCGCTGGCAATCACGCCATCCGCATCCTCCATCCCATCCTCAACGCGCCCAACTTGCCCCTGAAATCCGTAGTAGTCCCGGACAATCGATTCGTAGTAATCGTGATCCGCTCCGTACACGTTATAGAAGTAAACACGATTCTGATACCCGTGCTCTTCGAGATACCGAATGACGCGGAACAATGTAGTGTGGCCGCCGGACTTCGGTCCGGCCGGAATGGTCACCCAATTCAAAGTTATCGGGTGTCCGGGCTCCACTTCAGGAGCCCTGCGCACCGGTGGCTTGGAAAGGTCAGCAGCCAACACGTCGCGGCGATCGACCGGCCACTGAAGTTCCTTCGGGGAGATCCGTTCCGCCGCGGCCATGCGCAACCGCTTGGTCAGGCCGGCGGCCCCTTGGTTGGACCACAGAGTGAGTAACTGGCGATAGCGGCGCCCTATCTGGTTCCTGGCGTTCCCAAAACCTGGCTTCACAGCGGTCTGCTCCGTTCGTTTCATGTTAGGCTGGGCATGCGATCCCTTGCGCCGCATACCCCACTTCTTGCCTGTCGGGGGACTACTTTCGATCTGTTCGCGTTAGACCTTCGACGACCTCGCCAACCGTCTTGACCTGGAACCCCATGCTTTCCGTTCGAGACACGACGGCCTCGAGGAGTTCCGGAGTACATCCAAAACGAGACGGCGTCTGCTGAACGTCATGTGTGTAAAAGATCAGCCACCCACGCCGGCGCTGGTTATCGCTCAACAATGATTGTGCAAGAGGAAGACGGTCGATGTCTCCGTAGAGGCTGTTGGCGCGCAGGAGGTTCAAATCGATGACCGGGCCGTTAATTCCCCCTTGGGTCCCCCTGCAACTCTGCATCTGCTGGCCAAGACTCTTTTTCAGGCCGAGCGTGACGTGGCCATAGGGATAGGCGAAATGTCGGGCCTCGCATGCCGTCGCTCGAAGAATCGCATCGCAGCCCGCGAGCACGTCCTGCTCGAATTGCTTTGAAGAAACGCGGCGGCACGATGAATGCGCGAACGTGTGGCCGCCCAGTTCGTGGCCTTGCAGCAACAGGGATTGAATATCTTCCGGGGTCAGCTGCTCGCCAAGTTCATTCGTCGTGTTCATCAAACCCAGCGCCGCATAGTACGTCCCGCGGGCCCCATGCCTCTTGAGGATCTCTCCTCCCACCGACAATGCTGTCCGCGGAAAGTCGTCAAAGCAGAACGACACGGTTGGTGACGGTTCCGTCAGGACCGCAGGACAAACGTGGAAGGAGCTATGAACATGCTGCCGCACAGCTCCGAATAGAGACCGAAGTTTCACAGTGCTCCCACTGTACGATAATCGACTCCGCACTCCACGTGGATGATGCCGTCATCAACCAGGGTTCCATCCTGGGGGAAAGTCAACAGAGTCACGCCATCCCTTTCGCCTGCGGGCAACATGCCGAGATCTTCAAAGACCTGGCCGGCGGGGGCATTGCGAGAGGTCTTGCGATAGTCAGCATGGAAATCCCTGGCGGTCTCGGTGACGTACTTCTTCATAATCCAGCCAACAAAGGCGTGCTCAACGCGCTTGGAATGGATGCGACAACTGAACATCAGGTCGGTCAGGCGTGGTTCCCGCTTGTCGACAATACCGAAGCCGACGACACCGTAGCTGCCAAAACGGTCTTCACAGGCCATGACGTAGGTGTCGAGGTAAGTGGACTCGACCATATCGCGGAGAACAGCGCGGTCATATCTTCTTCCGGAGAAGTTCATCTGGTTTGTTCGCTGGGTTAGCTCGTGGACCCTTTCCAGGTTTTCTTCCGTGAGCGAAGACACGGTCAACCTGATATTGCAGTGCTTCAGAAATGCCTTGTAGTCGTCTTTGAAATTGACCTCGACCTGTCGCCGTTCTTGCTCGACTTTGTACATCCTGCGGCGGTTCCGGCTCTCTTCCGTGACCGGAACCTGGCATTCCTTCGCATCCAGGATCGTCATGTACTGCCGGGCGTCCAGCGTTTTCACTCCGGGCGCCCCTGACTCAACCTGCGTGCGTTCAAACGGCTGATCATCGACAAACAGCAGCGTGTCGATACCGATGTTCAGGCATCTTGCAATCGTCTTGACTGCCTCGCTTTTAGGGCTCCACGAAATTTGCGGATACAAGAAGAAGTCGGCAATGCCAAACTTTTCGAGGATGCTCATTGCCTCATCGTGGTTGTTTTTGCTCGCGATCGATTGAAGGATGCCGCGCTGATCGAGTGCTTCAATAATGCTCTTGATCTGAGGCTTGAGAGAAAGCTTGTCAGCTCCATCCTCAACCAGGACGCCATCCCAGAGCGTATTGTCGAGATCCCAGACGACACACTTGGTCCGCGAGGCCTTCTCCTCACGGACAGGAACTTCTTCGATAAAGTCCATCAATCCAAAGAACAGTGTGACAGCCTCGTCGAACACGCTGGGCAGCAGTTCCACACTGAATGGCGAGCTCAGATCAACCATCGCCTCAATCTGTCCAACCGGAATTCTGACCAGTGTATAACCTGGATCGATCGCAAACAGGCGCTGGAAAGGTATGATCTTTCCCTTCATTGCTGACCAGATCGTGAGAGACACATCAACTTTCCGGTCCAGAGGATTGAAACACTCCACCACGAACGAAGTAGGCGCAGGCGAACCACTGTCTTGCCGGCACGCCAGCCGCTTTTTCAGGCCATATCGCTTGCTGATCACAACGCTCTTGATCGGACCGGGAATGGGCATCCGATACAACATCTTCCCCAGGCGGTAGTCTCGTTTTTCCGCTTGTTCTGCTTTGTCAAACGAGCGCATCTGGAGGCTGCCCTTCGTCCAAAGCTTGGCCCACTGTTTGAATTTGATCTTGAGGAGATAGCCATTGACCGCGCCGGGGCATTCGACCCGGACCATACCGTCCACGAACCTGCGGCATCTTCCGTCCTCGCGGGGACTATACAGTTCGCAGCTCTTGTAGCATGTAGGCCACACGCACTCCGTGCAGTGTTCGCCCCAGGGCAGCACTGTGCGCGAAATGATCTTGTCTCGGAGGGCTCCAAAGGCTGCGATTGCGTGGGATGGGAGATCGCTCGCTGACTCTACCCTGCCGTTTGCTTCCGTCTCATACATAAGCTCTGATCCCTGGAGAAAACTTGGCAACACAAATGAAAGCCCGAATCAACGATCGGGTCGTCTAGCAGAATTATTTTGCGGAGGATGTTGAGGGAATGATCGTGAAGGGATACGTCGAAAGACCCACCTCGTGCCTTCGGAGATGAAGGTCAAGAGGCCGAAGTACCCTAAGCGACGTGACGGATGGCCCGAGAGCAGAGAAATACATTTGCCTGCTCTCGGGCTGGTTGATTCTCAGTTTGTGTTACCGAGTCCTATTTGACTACCCCGGTCAAGTTGGTCGGCGGAGCCGGCGCCACTCCCTGGTACTGATAGGCGCCGATGTACCACTTGCCGCCTGCCCCCCGCGTGGTGCCGTCTGGGTCCACATTGTAAGGAGCGGCAACGCTTACACCGTTAGCGAAGGCGGTTGCCCCGGCAGCCGTCAGGTGAAAGTCGGCGCCGAGCGGGCTGCCGGCGTCCGGCTCATTAATAAACTGAGTGCCGGCCGTGTAGTTGAACGACCCGGTGCCGCCGTCGTTATAAGTACCCACGCTGTAAGCGTTGTAGCCGGCGTTGGGTGGCGCTCCACTTGCACCGCCATTGCTGTTGACGTTTTCGAAGACGTTGTTTTCGACTGCTCCGCTGGTGGAACTGGCGCCGGTGAAATCCAGCCACCCGTAGTTGTAGTCGCCGTTCCCGTTGCTCTCGAAGACGTTGTTATACATGTAAATGTTCACCGCGTTTGTGTAGCCGCCCTTGAACACGATGTACTCACCGCCGGAATCGTAAAACACATTTCCGTAGAAGTAGAAGCCGTTTGTGCCCCCAAAGTCGAAGAAGATGCCGTCGTTCGGAGAATTCCAGATGCGGTTATAGCGCATGGTGAAATTCGTTTGGGCATAGTTGTAGATCAGATCCTCGTGTTGCTGGCCGTCATTGTGGGTTGTATCGATGTCGGTGTACTGGATGATGCAGTTAGACCAGTTGCTGGTACGCACGGCCTCGCCCCATTGATGAATCCAGTCGTGATCCAGGATGATCGCGTTGACCGTGTTATTCGACGGAGCGACATTGAATCCACTCGCCCCGCCCCCGCCGCAGTTTTCAGCCAACACACACGGAGGTCCGTACATCTCGACGTAGGAAACAGTCATGTTGCTGATGTTTCCCGCTTCTGCACCGCTGATGGCCCCACATCCTCCCAGTCCGGCGGTATTGTTGCACTGGATGGAGATTCCGAAATTGTTTGCTGCCGGTGTTCCGCTACGTCCACTGAGCGTAACGTAGGCGCCGGCCGCAAGATCAACCCCGCCATTGAGCATCACAACTTTGCCCAGAAGCGAACTGGTATAGCCAGCAGCGGTGGTAGGAACCGTATCCGTGGCCAAAACGCTTTGGATTGTGAGCGGGCTTGTGCTTGTACAGGTCTTGTTTATCGTCAGTCCGGTTGTATAAGTCAGCCCGCCTCCGAGCCAGATTGTATCTCCACAGGAAACACTGGACAAGTTTATCTGGTTAAGTTCGTTCCAGGCGTTCGTCCAGCTGGTTCCATTGTTGCTGCCGGTGGCCCCGTGGCGAACGTAGAAATTCGCCCCAAAAGCCTGACATGCCGTGAGCACCAGTACGAAGAGAGCAAAACAGTAGGTCTTTTTCATGCGAACTTTAACGCAATTCCTTGCCTGTTGTACAAACTCTTTACATCTCTAATTCAAACCAATAACGCAGAGGATACATATCTTACTCGCGAGGGATCGCGTTCCAAATACTCCTGACGTTTAAGATGAACTGCGAACTCAGCATCTCACTTCCCTGCTCAATGGCGCAAATGAATTATTACTTTTATCCTGGAGCCCCTGCAGCCTGGGATCATGCCAACCTCTTTCGTCCGCTTCAGGCCCTTCGGCGCTCTGCTTCCGCCTGTTCCGCGAGCGACACGTCCGGAAGGCTCCGGGCCGGGAGAGTCCGATCAAACGACTGAGGAGGGTGCTGCCCTTCTCGCCGCTTCCGCATGGCCCGGAAGAGAACCACGGCGCCCACGGCAGCAAGCCCCCCCAATACCCCAAACACCCAATCAAACTCGGGGCCGTTTATGGCATATTCCTTGATGAATCTGCGTCCGAGCCGGGAGTTTGAAACCGCATTATCGCGGAAGTCGGAAAGCACCCGAATCGCATGCACCCGTATCGAGTCCTTGACAATTGGAACGCTCGCCAGGTCGAGATCATTGCTATACGTGATCGCGACTGTTCGCGCTTGTCCTGCCGGAACCGAAACCGTCAATTCGACCTGCCCGTTCTCGGTCTGAAATGGGTAGGACTGGCCCGCGACCGACACCGTGAACGGTTCTGAGAAGTTTTCGTCCTTCTCCAAGTGGTAAGTGACTGCGCGCCCATGCTTGTTAACCAACTCAATGACAGCCGAGTAAGCACGAACATCGTAGTCGCCGTCGTCACGAAGTCTTTCGACATAGAGATGCCGGACAATATCGCCCAGGCTGCGCCATTGGGTGTGGGGTTGCAGCCGGTTTACCGTATCGGCGGTATTGTTGAACGCCTCGACACCGGATGAAAAGAAACTTTCGTGAGAGTAAAACAGCATCGGGTTGCCAAGAAAGGCGTCGATGGCGAGCTGGGCATCCGGCACATCCGCCTCGACGGAATAGCGCCGCAGACTGGGAAAGTCTCCGTATTTTAGTGTCGCCGTCCGCAGAGCAAAATCCGCCCCCGGAACGGCAGCCGCATCGAGCGGAACCTTCAGGGAATTCGCCGTCGCGAGGTAGTTGTAGCGCTTGAGCTGGGAAAATGTAGCCTCCGGCCCGACCGAGTGCGGAAAGACCATGACCTTGTCGTAGGGAATCCCGGTCAGGGAACTGAACTTCTCCATGCGCGCAAGAGCCTGCTTCAAATCCTCCGTCTGCCTCGCCATGGGATGCGAGTCAACCGGTCCGAATTCCTGGTGCAGATGATTGTTTCCGTGAACGCAGATGGAAAGCCGGTCCGGGTGGGCACGAAACAGAGAAACCACACCCGGCTCGCTGCGATCGAAATTCCAGGGAATGAAAGCTACGGTGATGTGGAAGTTGTGCAACCCGGCCTGCTGCAGAAGCGCCTCGTAGTTAACGTGCCCGTATGGCTCTCGCAGCCACAGGTCGTCAATGGTGAAATTCGCGAACGACCCTGGACTGTGCCATCCCCGTTCGCCAGCCGCATAGTGCAGAAAGAGCAGCGACGGTGCGAGGTTGGCAAAAACTGCCTGCTGCCGGAATGGATCCGGCGTAGCAGGAACGTCAGGGGCCTGAATCTCGGATGCGAAAAACAGGTTGGATTCCGCGCCCGATCCCCTGACAAAGACCGGAGATGCAATGGCTTCCTGTCGCGCCTCGATCAGCCACTGGGCCCCAAGTCCCTCAGCTAGCTTCAAAGCCGGCGGATTCGCCCCGCCAAGCGGGAGCCTCGTGCCTCCGAGTGGCGTTGTAACTTCGCTGCCCTGAACCACCTCATACCATCCTGCGCGCTTCCATGAGATGGAACCACCGCAGCCCGTGACCGCTCCTGAAGACCATAGACGAAGCAGCGCAGGGGGGGTATTTTGATTGATTCCCGCAATCATCAGGGGAATTCGTCCCTGAGACCGCTGCAAAGAGCCCAGCACCTGCTTCGGTTCGAGTGCCGCGAGAACATCGGCATCAACCACCACCGCCACCGTGCTTGAATCGCGGAGAGCATCAAGCAACGTCTCAAATTGTGCGCCTTTCTGCGGAGCGCTGATTTTTATATTCAGCCCATAAAACGCGGCAGCTTCCTCCACCTGCAGACGATCGGGCGACCGCGACACCGGATTGCCGATGACCACAACTTGAGCGGCAAATGCTTCCATGCAGCAACACAGCACGGCGAGCACCAGGCTCATTCTGATCATGGGCCGCGCTGTTACACGAGCATAGACGGAAGGTTGTTTCACTCTAAGCGAACTCATAAGTCAGGCTGCCATCTTTCATGGTTGCGTACGCTATCGTAGCCCGTTCCGACCCGGCGCCGTCGATACGCCAACCGGCCTGGTCAGGAACGAGTTGCATCCGGCTTCGCTGCCGCCACCATTCATCGACTTCTCGCGGAAGGGCGATCCAGACATCCTGCTCATCGCGCAATCCGCGCAGGTGCTCCAGTAGCCCCGCATACGTCTCGCGCGCCTGCGGGGAATCAAGATAATCGGGATGGATAATGAAACTGATCAGCCCATGTTGTTCGAGTATGTTGCGCATCTGTTCGCGCCATAAGTCAAGGGAATAGGTCCCGAGCACATGAAAGAGCGTGTAATCCTGTGTAGCAGTTACCGGAATTTCAAGAAGATCGCCGACAAAATACGGCATCACCGTGCAGCATCCACCCTGCTGCGGATCAAGATGCCCCACATTGGAAACCGACATGTCGTAGGAAAAGCTTAGCTCGCTGAACCAGTCCTGATTCCGATACAAAATCGCCGACCGAAAGCCCTTGCTGCCGAACCGTAGGCCAGATTGATTGATTCGAACTGCCGACTGGCGGAACTTTTCGAATTCCTCAAAGAGATGCCCATCATGTTTCAGGTCGTGCACGTTGACTTCGAATCCCCGCATCTTGATCGCCGCGAGTTGATCGTCCGAGACCGAGTACCTGGCCTCGGGAATCAGTTGAAACGAGCTCTTGATTCCGAAGGAATCATTGATGTCCATCAGTTGCCCGCAGAACCTGAGCCCTGCCTCCGTTTCGACGTCGTGCGTCATGATGGCGCAGCCCGGCTTTGCCGAGGGCCAGAACCATATAAACGGAATCCTCTTCTCGCTTGACGTCGCCAGCGCCAGGCGCATCAGCTCTTCGAACATCTGGTCAACGCTGCGGTCGACCGGCCAGCGAGGAAACGGGGTCCGCTCCCAGCCCTTCAACCAGGCCTTTTGCAAATGCCTGCGAACCGGAACCGGGAACGCAGGCCGCAGCGCATAATAGAACCCGCGCGCCACCCGTTTCCAGGCGGGCTTTTTTGACTGGCTGACGTACCGTTCGCGACGGAGATTTTCGGCGACCTCATCCGGATCGAAAGGAAGTTCGCGGTCGCCGCGGCTGCCGTCGAGTCCATCGGCGCCGTTCCGAAGCTCGCCGTCAGCCGTTGCGCACGCACCGCTCGCCGATACCCCATAGCAAATAATTCCGGGACCAAACTTGAAAAAGCCGGGCGGATTCGTCGCTTGCAAATCCGGCGACCGGCTGAACTGCACAGCCGCCTCGGGACACCGATAGTAGTCAATGAGTGCTTTATTCATAAGGAGTGAACAGGAAAGTAAACCGAACCTAACCAATATGCCGATACATGATGTGGCCGACTCCGACGAGCACAGGATCCGGCAACCTCACCAGGACTTCGCGCGCCCATGAAGATACCGAGCCCGGCGAAGCCAATGAGCTTTTGGCCCTTTGCATGGCCGAATGGCGGTAGTAACGCAGCTCCGAGGGAGTTCCGCCGAGATGCTCTTTAAAGGCTGTCAGTCCCTCGTCCTCAAAGTCAGAACGCCCCAGGTCAAACTCCTCGATGCCTTGCATCTTCGCGTCCTGAATGACTTTCCAGAACAGAAATGGCGTGGCGCCCAGATTATTGAAACGTCCGTCCGAGACTCCATATTTGTACACTAGAGATTTCTTGTACGACGCTGTCACGATGCTCGCCACCGGGGTCGATTCCTTCGAAGCAATGTGGATCGTCACCATTTCACCGAGGCATTCGAGGATGTTGCGAAACCAGGCCTCAGGCTGCGGAGGAAGTTTGTGGCGCCGGCGCGTGAGCAGGTGCAGGGCGCGGAATTTCTGCAGCAGTTCTTCTGACCGTCCCGATTCGTAGGCCAATGCCTCCCGGTCGGCGCGCTTGATCTTCCGGCGGATACAGCTATCGTGGAAACGACCATAGATCTCCTTGGCCTGGGGGCGAAGGTCAATCACATGGAACCGAAACCTTTCGCTTTCGACAAATCCCGCTGCGGGCTCCGCAGACTGGGCCGAGGCCGCCGGCCTGAGTTCAATGTACTTGTAACCCTCCTTTTTACGGCCAGACCGAAGGTGTTGAAGAATCCCGCTCAGGTCCTGATCGGACGCCAGTGGCTGACAATGGTCGGAGAACGGGAGCGAGACAAGACGCTTCCCGGTCAGCCAGCTGCGAACACGGCATAGCACAAGACCATTCGTCAATTCATCCCCGGAGGAAGTCGTATAGCCAACCGGCTCATACCCGTAGGTTCGGCGAATCGCCTCAAGCCATTCTCGCGAATGAAATATTGAGGCTTCAGGATGTCTCTGAAGAAGCCTCGGCCAGCGGGGATCGGTAACCGGATCAAAAGTATATACAGTCATATCTCTTTCGCTTTCCTCTGTGGTTTCGCATTATTAGCGCCGTGCCAACGAAGCACTTCAGGTCCGACAGGCAGGGCGACGACGGGAAGCGCGCGAACGAGATTGGAGTTACATCGCCGTCGAGGAGTCGTTCGGTTTCAGCATGCAGATATATTCGTTTCCGAGCCATGCGTTGCGGTTTCTTGTGCAGTTCCCAAAGACGGCCTTCACCATGCGGTGCTCCGCGGCGTGGCCGAACACTCGATTGAACCCGGAAACGGGAACTCGCGCGTAACGGAAACTCGCCTCGAGATTGAATCCGTGCAACTTCCAGATGCGCGCAACCTCGTCTGCCGACAATTTGTTGGTCGGATACTTGGCCGGGGCGATCCGTTCCTTCAACCATCCGGAGAGACGTCCCATTCTGCCCACGAAATGGAAGGCATCCGTAAACTCCATGATCAGCGTGCCGCCGGGAGCAAGAAGGCTCCTGATTTTTTTGAGAAAGGCATCGGGCGAGTCGACGTGCGCCATGACACCTACGGCCACGATCAGGTCGAACCTCTGTGCGCCGAAGAGCGCCGAAGCAAAGTCTTCGTTTCGAATCTCAACCCGGCCGGCGAGACTCAACGGCACATTCGACTTCGCAATCTTCAACATGCTCGATGACAGATCCATCAGTGTGAGAGTGGATTTGCCATCCAGTAATTGCAGTGAGATCGAACCGTCGCCGCACCCGATGTCGAGCATACGATCGTGTTTGATGCTGGCGGCAAACGTCCTCACCGTGTCGATGCGGCAACGAATATCGACGCGCCGGCTCTTCAGATAACGCGGCGCGTTTTCGAAGACGTGACGAACATGCTCGCGCTTTCCTTGATGATCGGGGGTAACAGCCGCTTCCAATTGGAGTTCCACAGTAGCCTCGCTCTTCATGATGCAAACCTGATTCGTATGCGTTGATCTTTTCCCTCGGCCATCGATCCGCGGGCGCTACTTCCAGATGCTTTGCATGTGCAGCATCCGGCGCATCTGCTGATCCCGCGTGTAATGGATGAGTGGCCGATCCGAAACCTGTGGGATGCGGCGCAGATAACCGCTCACAAACCCCCAGCAGAGTCCGGCCGAAGCCACGAGGTACGGCTTTTTCGTCAAGCGACGCAGGCACTTCATTGCCATGAACAAGGGATGGTAGCCCGTGATGTAGTTCGCCCGGCCATTCTTGATGCTGTCCTTCCAGGCGCCGTCAGCCGCTCCCGTGAACCGGTGGTGAGACAGGCGCAATTCGGGAAACGTGCGCGTGGTCCAACCGAGCATATTTGCCTTCAGCTCATCCAGCGTGTCCCAGCCGGGGGCGCGCAGCAGGCCGCCGATTTCATCCCAGCATTGCCGGCAGTAGATCTTCGTCGCCCCGCGCACGTGAAACGCGGGATCCTTTTCGAGCCTCAGTTCTCCCTGTTCTTCGTGGTAGATACCCCCGCCTGCGATGCCCAGGCGCGGGTTCTTGTCGAACTCCTGAAAACAACGCTCAAAGTAATCGTTGGAAAAGCTCAGGTCGGCATCCAGCTTGATCAGGAAGTCCCACTCCGTCGACTTGATCTGCTCGTAACCGTCGTAGAAGGTTGCAATCACACCGCCGCCGGCCTGGCGGAATCCGCGGTCCGGGCGATGCCTCGCGGTAATCCACGAATACTTCGCCGCGGCCCGGTCGATGATCTCACCCGTATCATCGTGCGAACCGTCATTGACGATGATCCACTGCTGCGGCAGAAGTGTCTGTTCTGCAACCGAGGCAATCGTCTTTTCGAGGAATTCACCCTCGTCGCGAGCCGGAGTAATGATGATGTATTTGGTTCGGGCAACACTCATGCGGTCAATGCCTTCTTTCCGGTTTTCCGTACCAGATCGTCGACGAGTTCGAGGTATTCCTGCTTGCAGGCGTTCCAGGTATTGTTCTTCACATATTCCCTGGCGTTCTCGATCAGCTTCGCCCGCAGGCTGGCGTGGTTGCGCAGCAAAACCATCATTTCGGCCAGCTGGGTCTCGTCGTCGTTCTCGTAATACTGAATGATGGAGTCATCGTAGTAGTAAGCGTGAATCCTGGTGCGGCACGCAATCACCGGCACACCCAGCGACATGAACTCCAGAATCTTGGTGCTCAGCGCTTCATTGCTGAAGCCTGAATTGGTACGTTTCGGCTCAATCGCCAGGTCCGCTGTCGCCATCACCTGGGCTATCTCCGCACTGGGCAGGAAGTCGTGAAAAATAATGCAGTCCTCTCGTCCCAGATCCTTCGTGAGCGCAATCAGGGATGGCTTGGCCGCGCCCTCGCCATAGATGTGAAACTGGGCTTCCGGCATCTGATCCTTGACGCTCGAAAACGCCCTGATCGCAATGTCCAGCCCCTGATGCCAGTTCAGCGAGCCTGGGTAGATGAGCTGAAACACTCCTTCAGGTTTCGCGCTGGGTCCGGGGCGCTGGGTGAAGATGTCGAGGTCAGGACGGTTGCGGACCACGCTGCACTTGTCCCCTCGGGACGAACGGGCGACTAACCGATCTCGCCAGAGATGGTTCGCGATGATGACATGGTCGGCGAAGGCCGCAGACCATCTCTCCACCACAACCAAAAACGCGAACAGGAGTGAAGCGTGGCTGATCTTGAACTTCGAAGCATAAAACTCCGGCAGCAGATCGTGAATGTCAAGAATGACCGGCGTTCCGTTCAGCTTGGGTGAAAGAGCGGAGAAGACCAAAAAGTCCGGAACATTGTGCACATGCACGGCGTCGTACCGAGCTTGGGAGCTTTTTTTATGCAGAAACCAAATCGACCGGAACAGGAAGCGAAGAATGCGACTCCCGTAAGCAAACAAACCCTTTTCATTTACCGTTCGCGACTGGATCCTGAACACGTTGACGCCGTTGAGCACCTCAGATTCGGGAAACGATTCGTCCCGTCTAAGCGCAATGACGTCGACCAAATCGCCACGTTGGGCCAGTGCGGTTGCATACTGCAGAATGCGCGTGTCGCTCTCATAGAATGCGTAGGCGACCATGCACACCCTGAGGGGCTTCCGGTCACGCCGTCCTGTCATGGAGGTGGGACGCGTCGCGCCGATCGATTCGAGTTCAGGCAACGTAGAGATCATATTTCTGCAGCCCTTCCGATTGCTCGTCAGTCTCTTCCTCTGCTTCATCACGCTGCAGAGCAACCCGCGGATGGCAAACCACTAGGGAGATTAAGATCCATGCCAGATACCCCTGTTGTCCCCAACTGTATCCAGCCACGCTCATGAGCAGAAAATAAAAGCCGGCCAGTGCTATGAAGAGAACGCCACTCAGATTCTTCTCCGGCCTGGGGAGGCGGATGTAGGTTCGCAGGGCAATAAGCAAGGGGGTGCACAGAAGGCAGAAGATGATGCCCAGTCCCACGTACCCGGTTTCATATAGAAACGCATCCCAATTGTTGTCGCATGTGTACCAGCGCTGCGTCACATCCAGGAATGTAATATCGAGTCCCAGTTCTCGAAAGGTACCGAGGCCATAGCCCAGCAGCAATCGGGTAGTGTCCTTGGCCACGGCTGCTTTGACGGCGATGGTAAGGGTGTCGCGATATAAGTAAGACGCTCCGACGGGACTGGCTGCGTCTGTGGACGACCCATAGAGGTTGGCGACTGTCTCCCAGATTCCAGGTCTGGAAACAAGAACGATGACGGCGAGAAGCGCGAAGGCGAGCAGGTACTTGCGCACGCGATTGTTCACCATGAGAAAGAGCAGAACGCAGCAGAGTCCCGCCGCAATCCATGGCCCGCGGCTGACCGTCTTGTAGATTGCCCAGCACATAAGGATCAGGGACAGCCAAAGGAGCAGACGCTGCGACTTCTTTTCCCAGATGCTCAACAGGTACAAGGTGATGGGAATACTCATTGCCAGCGCGTCGCCGAACAGTATCGGATGGGGAAAGGTGGACCGAACCCTGAGTCCCCTTCCCCACTCGACGTAAAGCGGATCCAGGCCTCCGTTGTAGGTGATCCACAAATTGGACGGGAAGATGCGCAGGATACTCCAGTTGGCATACGCCTCGAGAAGGGAGATGACGCAGCACACTCCCATGGCCATGGAGACAGCAAAGAGTATGTTGTGGAGTGTTTGTACCTTTGTGATGATTCGGACGAAGAGAAAGTAAAGCAGGTAATACTCCAGCACCTGGGAGATCAATTGCTTGACACTCGTAACTACCGAGAGCGAGTACAGCGTAGAGCAGATCGCCCATGAAACGTGCAGCAACATCAGCGACTTCATCGGGATGGGCCGGTAGTCGCGTTCTCCCTTGCGGACAAAGTAGAGCACCAGGAGGGTTATCAGCGACAGCCGCATGGTGGTGAAGTCGCATACGCCGGGAACCGCCAGCCTCGACTCGAGCGGCATCAACACGACGAAAAAGGCAAATACGGGTAAAGCTCGCTCAAGCCCCCGCCGGCTGGCGATGATGATGCTCATCACAATCGCGAATTGGAGGCAGAGAATGAGGAGCATTATGCGGTTACAGCGGCCCCTTAAGTTCGGGCGGGAATTCCGGAACGTTCTAACGACGCAAGATCTGGGGTTTGGTGCGACGCGGTCCAATTTTGGGCAACGCTCCGCGATCGTCACCTACATCGAGGTGATGTGGAAAACTACCTGCGATTGCACCTGGAACGCTGTAACAAACCAACGAATCGAGCGTTCCAGCTCTTGTGGAGGATGTCGTCGGAATTTGTGAATACATTCGTACACACAATCGACGCGTCCAACTGGTTGGTAGCAATTTCACTGCCAGAAGGCGATATTCGGGTTATCGTGGGTAGCAACCGTCGATTCGCCGGCAATCTCCGCTCCGGCCGGAGGACCGAGCGCGCACAGCGCAAACTCTTACCCAATGGAGAAACATTGCTTTACGTCGATCGGCCCGGCGAAACCGTTGGCCGGTTGAGGCGGCCGAAGCGTTTTTGCGCTGCCTGAAGCCGGTTTAGGGGAGTGGAAGATGCCTCGCCCGGAAGGACAAGCCTTCTATCCCAGTGCTTTCCGGTTCATCAGATGACATATCCCTTGTAGCTCGCGCTCGCCTGCGAGACCTGATTCCCGGCTCCTCGGTGCAGATCTGAAATCGCGGAAAAGCTTTGCGGAATGTGCAAACATGTGCAAACTGGACATCGTCGCCAAACCGATCGCCTTGACTCTATGTTTTTCCGTCATTTTTCCCGACCTGGACACGCCGCCAACCGCGGCGCGCCTTTGCCCGATAGCTGCCCCGACCGGCTGCGGATGGCCGCCAGACAGGCGTTGAATCGCTTTTCCGGCCCCCTGGCAGTCGGGTAGACTCCAATGCCATCGCCTCGCTTCGGCCTCAACTGCCGGGGGGACACCGTGCTGCTGGTTATCGGATCGGTCCTCGCAGATGGGCTGAGCGCGAAGGAGTGCCAATTCCCCTCGATCGAACACTTGTCTGATATTCTGACAAATGATCCTGGGCCGGGTTGTCGAGCAGCGTCACGAATAGATTTTGAGTACCAGGAGTGAGAGCGGTGAACGGTTCCTCGGAATTGAAGCCCGTCTCCCGAACTACGCTGAGTGAACAGGTTGCCATGCAACTGGCGTCCGAGTTGGAGGCCAAGCGTTGGGGGCCGGGTGAAAAACTGCCTTCGGAAGCGGAGCTTTGCAAGGTCTTCAACGTCGGGCGATCGACCCTGCGGGAAGCCCTGAAATCTCTGTCGTTCATCGGACTGATTCGCATGCGCGCAGGCGGGGGAAGCTTCGTTGCCGAACAACCCTCCAGGTACGTGGAAGGCCCGCTGCTTCTGGCCAAGGGCTTCCTGAATACCGAAAAGGAGGTCAACGACCTCTGCGAGGCTCGCCTTCTGATCGAAACCGAACTCGCGGCGCTTTGCGCGCAGAGAGCCACTCTCCAGGATTTTCGCGTTCTGGAGAAGATCGTGCGCGATATGAAGAGTGCAATTGAGGAAGGAACCGCTGCCGTTGGCGACCTCGACCTGGACTTCCACATGGCGGTTGCCGCCGCGGGCGGAAACGATGTGTTGGGCGCGCTTCTGAAGCACATCCAGGAGGCGCTGCACGAATTGATTGCAAAGAGCCTGCACCTGCCGGCCGGCATGGAACTCGCTTATCAGCAGCACCGCACCCTGCTGGAAGCGCTGAAGCAACGAAACCCCTCCGTGGCGCGCAAAGCGATGCGCACTCACTTGCGGTCGTTTCAGCGCGGCTACCGGGTCCTCTTCCAGAGCTCCCATCCATAGACCAACTGGTCTGCAATCCAATTTTCAAGCATAGGATCGAACTCGAATAATTCCTCCTCCCCTTTGAACCATTCCCAATGCCTGACTGAAACCGCAAACCTGCTCTACGACCGCTGCGTCGCAGGGTACGGGGTTGAAAATTGCGCCAATCTTTCCCCTTCTCCGATTCTGAGAAACTCCCAACCCTCCGCACCCATCAAACAACTAATCGACGTGGAATTAAGCAGGCTTAACGCTTGCTTCGGAGGTCAGCCATGCACGTCCAACCGCGATTCTTCCCCAGAATCCTTAGCGGATGCCTCTTCGCCGTCCTGCCGCTTGCTTCTATGGCAGAATCCCCCGCCATATCTCGGTCAGGCAACATCGTGATCGACCAACCCGTTAGCCTGCCTGCGCCCGCGCAGGAGCAAGGAACGGCATTCACCCTTTACGCAGAGAGTGGAGACGGAAACTGTTATCTCTACATTGAGCAGAGCGAAGGTAAGCGCCTCCTCGTGCTTAATGTCACCGACCCGCAACACATCAAGGCCTTCGCGACCGTCAATCTCGATGTGCCAGGGCCCTTCGATTTCGTGCGAACGATCGGAAGCTCCGCTCTGCTGGTTCAATACCGTAACCAGCCAGGGTTGGCGCTACTGGACGTACGCAAGCCGGCAAATCCAGTGCTGATAGCGGCGGGGAACCTCGGCGACGGAAGATTCACTGAGCCACTCGGCGATTCGGCCTTGATAATCGCGAATCAACCAATGAGACTCGCAGCCGCTCCACCCAAAAACTACGAGGTCGTTGACACTTCCGACCCCATACGACCGACTTTGCTCCTCACCGTTAAACAAGTGACGGCCGAGATCACGCGAGAGGAAACGGGAACGACGTTCCTTCTGGGTTCCGAAGGTCTGACCATCATTCGACATCCTCGCATCGAGCAGAAGTACAAACTCGAAGAGACCTATTCGAACTAAAGATCGGTAGCGCCGAGGTGTTGTCTCGTTCAGGATCGCAGTCGGCAGGGCGCCACTTCTTGAGGGGAAACGGCGCCACGTCGACATACCTTCGTGATGGAGTTTCGCTCGTCTAAGGCATTTCTCCTTCTGCTGTATACCGAAAGAAAAACGGCGGAGTGGCAATTTCAACAAGAAATTGCCACCTTGCAAGGCGCTTGAAAGGGCTATATCTGAAGGAGAAATGCTCTAGCGGGCAACCAGACGGCTGAACGGGTAGACATAGGCAAGCAGGAATACGACCCCTCCCGACAGGCAGGCCAGGGCAAGGCTGTGCCAGAACACGAAGCGCAGAATCGTTCCTTCCTGCCCGTAGTTCTGAGTGGCGGTGCTGGCCACCACGATGCTTTGCGCATCGATCATCTTCCCCATGACGCCGCCGGCCGAGTTGGCCGAAGCCATCAGGACCGGGGATACTCCGATCTGCTGCGCAGTCAGTTTCTGCAGGCTTCCAAACAGGACATTCGACGACGTATCGGACCCGGTAGTTGCGGTCCCCAACCAGCCGATCAGGGTTCCGAAGAAGGGATAAAGCGCCCCGGTTCGAGCAAAGGCCAGCCCCATGGTTGCATCAAGGCCGCAATAGCGCGTGATGAAGCCAAGCGCAAGCATCGCCGCGATCGTAACCACGGTGAACCGAATGCTGAAAACTGTGTTTACGAATGCCTTGAGGAGAGACTTCGGTCCAAGCCCCATCAAAAAACCTGACAGAATGGCAGCCAGCAGGATGCCGGTCCCTGTAGCAGCAGCCCAATTCAGCTTGAAAATCGCCGCCTCTGCCGTCGGCTTCAACACCACCGGAGGGATGCGCTGGACCACGTTGTGCAGACCTGCCACGGCAACGTTAATGGTCGTTGCTTTGTCCAGGGGTTTTGAAATCTGTGGCAGCCCCCATGCAAAGACTACGGCGCTTAGAACGATCCAGGGCAGCCACGCTTTGACCGTAGTGCCGGTGCTATGGTCAAAGCGTCGACGCGCGTTGCCGGTGATGTCCTCGCCCTGCGCGTTGAGCACCCGCTTCGGTTTCCAAAAACGGAGAAAGGTAATCAACACCACAATCGTGGATGCAGCGGCGACAATGGCCACCAGCCATGGTCCAAAGTAGGTGGCCATAAAGTACTGCGCCCCGGCGAAAGTGGCGGCGGCTACAAGGATCGCCGGCCAGATCTCCAGCATGTTCTTGAACCCGGCATACGCCCAGATCAGCCAGAATGGGACCAACAGGCAAAAAGGCACCAGAATAATAGCTGTCATCTTCGTTAGCGACAGCACATCGAGTCCTGTGACCGCAGACAACGTGATGATCGGAATCCCGAGTGCTCCGAAGGCTACCGGCGCAGTATTGGCAATGAGAGAAAGACCTGCTGCCTGAATAGGCTTGAATCCCAGGCTGATGAGGATTGCTCCGCATACCGCAACGGGAGTTCCAAAGCCTGAAGTGCCCTCGAAAAATGCCCCCAGCGCAAATGCGATCAACAGCAGTTGTAGACGTCCGTCTTCCGTGATGTTGGTGAGGCTTTCCTGCAGTGCGGTGAACCTTCCGGTCTTCACCGTGAGCTGGTAGAGAAAGATCACCGGCAGAATGATCCAGCAGATCGGGAACAGACCGTACCCGGCGCCATAAGCGGTCGTGGTCAACGCCAGGCGTATGGGCATGTGGAACACTGCGATCGCTATCCCCAGCGCCGTCAGCAGGCCGATAACAGCCGCAGTGTGCGCCTTCAAATGAGCAATCGCCATGGCGCCCAGCAGTACCGCGACCGGCATGGCCGCGAACAGCGTAGACAGCCACCAATGGCCGGTCGGATCGTACCCCTGACGCCACAAGCCGCCGTGCGGATTGGTCTTCAAAAGGTAAATTGCGCCTGCAACGATGGCAACTATTCCCGCAACGACGCCGGTGCCGATCAACGAAGACGAAGATTTGGGGCGAGCGGGAGGCGCAGACCCGACGTTGGA
Organism: uncultured Acidobacteriaceae bacterium; assembly: GCA_963737665.1. Lineage (GTDB taxonomy): Bacteria > Acidobacteriota > Terriglobia > Terriglobales > Acidobacteriaceae > Telmatobacter. The sequence continues at coordinate 50,941 of CAVTTW010000002.1, read as the reverse complement.
AGGATGAGCAGCTGAAACTGTCATCAGAACCTCGTTCGAAAAAATTGGCTCTCCACTTTCCTCGCCAGTGTAGTCGCAAAAGTCTGGATGTGGTTTACCGAGTGTGAACGTGAGTCTGACCGCGGAGATACACGAATGTCTGTGATCCGAATCACGCCCATCGAACCGCAACTCCCAAACAGCCTGTGATGACGGTCACTGCCAGCCCTTCCGATTGGAATTCAATGTCTGATTAACAACATGTCAGACAGGTTAAGCGGACTCCTCAGAAACTCCCGCCCAGGCTCCTCGGAGCGCACCGGCGCGAGGAACGCCATCCGGTGTGCAGATGGCCCTTTGCAACACCTTCGATGAATTGCTGCTGTGGACGCGATCAGACCTGACTCGACAAGAAATTGAAAGGCCACATGAACGTCAAGCAACTCATCGCCTCCGCCGCCATTGCGGCGATAGCCCTGACGGCTGCAACTGCCTCCGCGAGCGATCCAGCACCAGCCGCCAAAAAACACGCCTCGGCAAAGAAGGCGAAAACACCGCCGGCGCCCTCTGTCCAGGAACAGATTCAGGCGCTGCGTCAATCCCTGGAAAACCAGGGCGCGCAGATCAACAGCCTCAAAGACGATCTGGCCGCGAAGGATGCCCGCCTGCAACAAGCTGAAAAGGCTGCGGCGGATGCCCAGGCCGCAGCCGCAGACGCACGGGCCGCGGCAGCTCACCGAAAACCAGGCGCTGAATCAAAATGCCTCCGCGGTGAGCGCGCTGTCGAGCACTGTAACCGATCTCAAGGCCAACCAGGCTTCCCTGGCATCCACAGTATCGGACGAGACCAGCAAGATCAAGAAAGCAATGGAGAGTCCCACCACCCTTCACTTCAAGGGCATCACGTCTGGCGCCCTATGGATTCTTCAACGGCGAATCCGTCTATCGCACCCACGCCACCGGCGGCGAAGAGGCCACCCCGTGGAGTTCCATTCCCTTTGAACATGCAGATTCCTACGCTGTAAGCGAGATGGCGCTTACCGGACGCCAATCGCGCATCGGCCTGAACATGGAAGGCACAACCCGGTGGGGTACGATCCGCGCCTATCTCGAAGGCGATTTTCTCGGAGTCGGCACAACGTCGAACGACAACCAGTCGACCAGCTATCTCTACCGTCAGCGCCTTGCTCTGGCCGAGGCGGAGACTAACAATCACTGGACCTTCTCAGGGGGCCAGGGATGGACGCTTGCCACGGAAAACAAGATCGGCATCAGTACCGCAGCGGCTAACATGGCGTTGCCCTCCATGATCGACCCTAATTACGTCGCTGGTCTCGTCTGGGCGCGCATGGGCAACTTCCGGCTGACCAAGAGTTTCTCCAAGGCTGCTCTCGCCATCTCGCTTGAAAATCCGCAACTCCTCTACTCCGCTTCGCTGGCTGGAAACACACCGTATGCCGTGGTTGGCAGCGCCGGCTTGAGCGCAAGCCTGATGAACCAGACCATCAGCGCCTGTTCGCCATCCACCTCGATCGTCAACTACACCAACCAGGCGGATAAGGACGCAAATGGCGTCTCCGTGAACGTGGCAGTCCCGGTTTACAAAACGGTCAACTCCTGCGCCAACCTCGCCAATATCTCTTTCAATGAAGCTCCGGACGTGCTCATCAAGGCGGCCTTTGACCCCGGCATCGGTCACTACGAGGTCTTCGGCGTCGGGCGTCTGTTCCATGAAACCGTCTATCCCGGCGAGACCACCAACAGCAACCTCTACGGCGGTCTGAAAGACATCGTCACCGGCGCAGTTGTGGCTCCGGCGCTCACCACCGCGGGGGCGATCTCCAACAGCGTCGCTCTCGGCGGCCTGGGCGGCAGCATGCGCGTCCCCGTCATCCCGAACATCCTGACCTTCGCGCGCCAAGGGCCTCTTCGGACCCGGCGTCGGCCATTTCGGCGACGTCCAATCTGTCCGACGCAACGACCAATTCGTGGGGTGGCCTCGCGCCGATCCATAACCTGTCTGGGCTCCTGACCGCCGAAGTCACACCCAATCCGCGCCTGCTGATCTACTTCTACTACGGCGGCGATTACGCTGGGCGCGTGGACGAAGCCAACTGCCGGCGCCACCACGCTCGGCGCACCGTCGGCCGCGCAGAGTGCCTCTGGAGTTTGGGGAGGGCACTGGGGCACCTCCCTCGGCTGCAGCACTCGGCTACGGTTCAAGAATGCTGTCGAATTCCGCTTGCAACACCAATACCAACCCCGGCTACAGCGGCAGTTCTACCGGCTACTACTCCGGTGCGTCGTGCGGCGCGCAAACGCGGGACGTCCAGGAAGGAACTGGAGGCTACTGGTATGACATCTACAAGGGCGATCGCGGCCGTCTGCGCCAGGGCTTCCAGTACAGCTATGTCGTTCGCGAGGCATGGTCGGGTGCCGATGGCATCGGCGCCAAAGGCATCGAGAACATGGTATTCACGAGCTTCCGCTATTTCCTGCCGTAAGCGGCGAACATGGATCGGCTTTAACTCATGGGCAGCTCATCAAATGGGCTGCCCGACAGCCGTTAGAGGCAAACGGTCGCGTATGCTTCGCTTCTACTAATCCGCGGTTTCCCACCGCAGACGAACCCGTCTGCCGAAAGAAGTAGCCCTATGGCTGTCATGCTCGAGTTCTCAGGTTTGATTGACTCGTTTGCCGCGCGCGCTCAGGCGGTCGGAGCACAGGTCGAGAGATTCCTCGACAAACAATCCGCCTTCGACCGAGTGGTGCAGTTGCTGCACGGCGAGCAGGTGAAAGCGGCCCCGGGCTCCTGGGCCGTCTGGGCGGCCGGGCCAATTGTCAGCCCGTCAGACAAGCAGCTCCTCACACATTCAGTTCCCGGTTTGAGCTTTGATGTGTCGCGCGAGCGTGCTGCCCAAGCCAGGGTGGGCATCAGCGAGATGGACTGGGCGCTTGCGAACACCGGCACCCTGGTGCAGACGGCCAACGAAGTGGAGAAGCGCCTGGTATCCACCCTGCCCGCAGTTCACATAGCCCTCGTGCCCACGGCCGCCCTGTTGCCCGACCTGCCGGCAGTTCTTGACCGCGTCGATCCGCGAACTTCGGCTTATCTCGCCTTCATCACCGGACCAAGCCGTACCGCGGACATCGAACGCGTCCTGACCATCGGAGTCCATGGCCCGGGACAGCTCATCATCCTCTTCATCGATGATCTGGAGGTAGCCGCATGAAGCAGGATTTCAAGCAGTCCATTCTCGACGCGCTGGCCGATCCGGTCCTGGGTGGAGCTCTGGGCAACTTCTCCGTCGCTTACCGCGCCGGCCGCGCAAAGGCATATGAGGGCATCGACTTTGAGGAACTCCGCGGCCGGATTGCAGCAATCAAATCATCGGCCGCTTCGCGCTTCGACGAGTTGGCCGAGCAGTTCGTTCGCTCCGCCGAAGCCCAGGGGACAAAGGTTTTCAGGACCAGCGACCCGCAAGCCGTCAACAACTACATCCTTCGCCTCGCACAGCAGAAAGGCGTCAAAACTGTCGTCAAGTCAAAATCCATGGCGACAGAGGAAATACATCTCAACAAACATCTCCAGGCCGCCGGGCTTGACGTGCAGGAGACCGATCTCGGCGAGTGGATCATCCAGCTAGCCGGCCAGACCCCGTCCCACATGGTCATGCCCGCCATCCACATGAGCAAGGAAGCCGTCGCCGATGTATTCAGCGAGCGCGTTGAGGAGGGCCAGAAGCCCGATATCCCCAAGCTGGTCGAGTTCGCCCGTACCAAACTACGCCCCATCTTTCTCAAGGCAGATATGGGCATCACCGGCGCCAACATCGCCGTGGCCGAAACCGGCAGCATCGTCCTGGTGACAAATGAGGGAAACGCCCGGTTAGTCACAACCCTGCCTCCGATTCATGTCGCTGTAATCGGGTTGGAAAAGCTGATTGAGAAGTTCAAAGACATCGCGCCCATCCTCACCGCCCTGCCCCAAAAGCGCTACCGGACAATTACTGACCAGTTATGTCTCCATCATCAGCGGCCCTGTTCCCAACACCGACGGGACCCCGAAAGAACTGCACATCATCCTGATGGACAATCGCCGCAATGAGATGGCTCACGATCCGCGCTTCAAAGAAGCCCTGCAGTGCATTCGCTGCGCCTCGTGCCTCAATGTCTGTCCGGTGTTTCGCCTCGTCGGCGGACACGTCTTCGGCAAAGTCTATACCGGGGGCATCGGCACCATCCTCACCGCATGGTTTGACGCGCTCAAGGAATCGGATGAGATTCAGAGCCTTTGCATTCAATGTGGCAACTGCCACGATGTCTGCCCTGGCAAGATCGATATTCCCGGGCTGATCCTCGAATTGCGCCGCCGCCTCGCCATTGAACAGGGACAACCGATGATCCAGAAGGCGATCTTCTCGGTCGTCAACAATCGACGGCTCTTCCACTCCATGATGCGTGTCGCCTCGATAGGCCAGAAGCCGTTTGCGTCCGGCGGCTTCATTCGTCACCTGCCGCTGTTTCTGAGCAGCATGACAGAGGGACGGTCGCTGCCGACCATCGCCGCGGTTCCCTTCCGCGACCGGATCAAAAAGATCCGACAGCCCCAGTGCACGGAGAAAGCCGCATTCTATGGAGGATGCCTGGTCGACTTCGCCTATCCCGAAATGGGGGAAGCCGTCGTCGAGGTCCTGAACAAGGCCGGCATCGAAGTCGTCTTCCCTGAAGGCCAGACCTGCTGCGGCGCCCCTGCCCGCTATAGCGGAGCCTATGAAGTCGCCGCACAAAACGGCGCCGACAACATTCGCGCCCTGCTCGCGGAGGACGTGAAGTATGTTGTGTCCGCGTGTCCCACCTGCACCGTGGCGCTCAAACAGGACTTTATCGCCAACCTTGAAGCCGTGGGCCGCACCGAGGATTTACCCGCCGCGCGCACCCTGTCTGCAAAGGTTGTGGACTTCTCAACGCTTGCAAACCAGCTGGTAGAGGAGGGTCGCCTCAAGTTCAAGCCGGGGATCGAGGCCACCCGGTTCACTTACCACGACTCATGCCACTTCAAGCGCACGCTGCGTGCTGACCGGATTCCGCGCAAATTGATGAAGCATGCCGGATACGAACTTGTGGAGATGGACGAGAGCGACATGTGCTGCGGCATGGGAGGGTCCTATACTCTCAAGCTGCCCGAAATCTCCGCGCCCATTCTGCAACGCAAGCTGGTGAATATCGAAAAAGCAGGCGTCCCGCTGTTGCTCATCGATTGTCCTGGCTGCGTCATGCAGATTCGCGGCGGTCTCGATCAGCGCGGTTCCAACGTCAAGGTGGAGCATACCGCGCAGCGCATTGTCCGTTGCCTCGAATAGCGAAATGCGAATTGCCGCCCGGAATTGGGGCTCGACGGGGCAGAAACCCGCGCGACGGACGGATTTGCGGATACCCAAGAGCATAGAAGTATATTCTTGAGTCCATCAGGCAGGGCTTATGGATCAAGACGACTTCGACAACGGTGCGATGGAGACCAACGCAGGCAGCACGGATGGGGAAAACCCGCATCCGGAGGCTTTCGCCGGCGAATCGGCCAGTGAAATCATCAACTTGTCGCACTCCGGAACCACGATCGAAGATCAGATGGCGAGAATCACTCTAACCGTCGAGTCTTCTGCCGAAGAGCAACAGTCTCCTTCTCTTCCCTACCCGGTGGTGGCATTCGGAGCCTCCGCAGGCGGACTGCAGGCACTCCGGGAAGTGCTCGAGAGTCTTGATCCGGCCACTGGAATGGCTTTCGTCCTCGTCACCCATCTGGCTCCCGATCAAAAGAGCTTTCTGACCGAGATCATCGAACGTTACACACAGATGCCCGTCGTGTCGATCGAGGAAGGCCAGCGCCCCGATCCGAACCACCTCTACGTCCTGTTGCCCAACTATATCCTGACGCTCCGCGGTGGAGTATTCCATCTTGAGGAGCGGTCGGCAGATGATCGCGTTCCGCGAACCATCGACCAGTTCTTCCACTCACTCGCATGGGAACAGAAGAACAACGCCATCGGAGTCATCTTGTCCGGCGCAGACTCCGACGGAGCGCTGGGGCTCAAAGCCATCAAGGGCGAAGGCGGCATTGCGATTGTGCAAAGCCCTTCGACGGCCACCCATGGCGGTATGCCGCGCAGCTCCATTGCGGCCGACCACGTCGACCTCGTGATTTCGCCGGCCGAGATCGCTCTGGAGCTCGGCCGGCTGGGTCATCAGTTTACCCGCAGTGACCGGCGCTCCCTGGAAGACGGCGACTCGACTCCGACGGACGAGCAGGCTTACCAGAAAATCATTCATTTGCTCAGGGCTCTCTCCGGACTCGATCTGCGCCAGTACAAGCCGGAGACGGTGCGCCGCCGCATCGGACGACGCATGTTGCTGCTGCGCATTGAGAGCGTGGCCCAGTATTTCCGCTTTCTCCAGTCGCGCGGCGATGAGCTTCGCACTTTGCAAGAGGACGTGCTCATCAATGTCACCCGGTTCTTTCGCGACGCCGGATTCTGGGATTCGCTGCGCAACAACATGCTGCCGATCCTGTTCCAGGACCGCCCGCAGGAGAAACCCCTTCGCATCTGGTGTGCCGGCTGCTCGAGCGGTGAGGAAGCTTATTCCCTGGCCATCACTGTGCTCGAATACCTGACCCAGAACGGGCTCGAAACACCCGTACAGATCTTCGGCACCGACGCGAGCGAACAGTCCATCGAAACCGCTCGTGTCGCCGTGTATCCGGAGACCATCGCCAGCGAAGTATCCCCGGATCGCCTGCGACGCTACTTCCTTAGGGTTGATCGAGGCTATCAGGTATCCAAGCGCGTACGTGACACCTGCATCTTTGCGCGGCAGAACCTGTGCAACGACCCACCGTTTTCACACATTGATATCCTGTGCTGCCGCAACGTGATGATCTACTTCAACCCAGTGCTGCAGCGCCAGGTCATGCTCGTATTCCATTACGCCCTCGAACCCGGCGGGTACATGCTGCTCGGCATGTCGGAAGGGCTGCGTGATTATGGCGAAGTGTTCTCAACCATCGACCGGAAACACAAAATCTACATGAAGACGGGCGCCACCCTGCCGTTCAATATCGATTCTCCGCGCAGCTATGCCGTCACTCACCAGCCGGGGTTAACCCGTGCCCCGATCGTTGAAATCGACAACCATGTCTGGCCGGAACTGGAACTGCAACACGCGGCAGACCGGATCGTCCTCGCACGCTTTTCACCGCCCGGGCTCATTATCGATGAACGCATGAACGTCCTGCAGTCTCGCGGGCAGACCTCCCAGTTCATGGACATCACGCCCGGTTCGGTGAGTTGGAACCTGATGCGCGTCTTGCGCGAAAGCCTCGCCAATGAGATCAGGGTCGCGGTTCAGCGCGCCATCCATGAAAACGTGCCGACACGCGCCTCCGTCCGACTGCTCGACGACGCACTTGGAGAGCAGAGCATGCAGGTCGACGTGGTTCCGATCACCAGCGCCTCCGCGCGCCCGCGTTGCTTCCTGGTTTTGTTCAAGCAATTCGAGAAGGGGGCCGAGGGACACATAGCCGAGCCCTCGGTTTTGCCCCAGTTGACCGCCGACGAGAAAGACCGGCTAATTGCCCAACTGCGTCAGGACCTTTCCTCGACGCGGTCGTATCTGCAATCTCTGGTGGAGGAACGTGACGCACGCAATCAGGAGCTTGTCTCGGCCAATGAAGAGATTCAGTCAGCCAACGAAGAGTTGCAAAGCACCAATGAAGAGCTCGAAACCACGAAGGAAGAACTGCAAAGCGCGAATGAAGAACTGCAAACCGTCAACGATGAGTTGCAGCAGAGAAACAATGTTCTGACCCAGACCGGCAACGATCTGGCGAACCTCCTCAACAGCGTGAACATCCCGCTGCTGATGTTGACCAGCGACCTCCGCATACGACAGTTCACAACGCCGATGCAGAGGCTGCTCAGCGTACGCCCTGCCGATATCGGGCGCTCCATCAGCGAAATTCGACTACAGCTCAGCATCGAGAATATTGAGCCGGTGTTGCATGAAGTCTTGGAAACGCTGGGAACCCGCGAACTGGAAGTTCAGGACCGCGACGGTCGATGGCACCTGCTGCGCGTTCGCCCTTATCGCACCTCCGACAACAAGATTGAAGGGTTGGTGGTCTTGCTCGTCGATATCGACCAACTGCGGCGCAGCCAGCAGCACCTCGTCGATGCGCGCGACTTCGCCAGTTCGGTCGTCGAGAGCGTGCCGGTGCCCATCGTCGTCCTCAACCAGGACTGCACCATTCGCACAGTGAACACGGCATTCTGCAAGTTAACCAAGATCCGTTCCAAAGAGCTGGTTGATCGATCACTACCCGATCTTGTCAGCCTGCTTTGGGGTCTCGACGAGATTCGGGAAAGACTCGACCCTCTCATCCATGCGCAATCCGGAACGGTATTGGAATTTGAACATCAGTCCACCACTGCGCAGCGCAGGACCCTCCTGGTCAAGGCACAAGCTCTCTCCACTGACGGCGCCCGCGTCTTGTTGCTGATGATTGAAGACATCACCTTGCGGCGCGATGCCGAGCTGCTTATCGAGCGGCAGAAACAGGCCCTCGAGAGCGAGATCGACATCGCATCACGAACCCTGACCAAGACGCAGGAGGAACTGCGCAGCTTGACCGCTCACCTCTTCACGGTGCAGGAAGAAGAACGACAACGCGTAGCGCGCGAACTCCACGATGACGTCAGTCAGCGCCTGAGCTTGCTCGACATCCTGCTTCACGAGTTGCGCGCCACGGGCATCGATGCGGAAGACCAGGCACGACTGCACGCCGCTCGCGAACAGGTCCAATCGCTCAACACCGAGGTGCGCCAGATTTCACACCGGCTTCATCCCGCTATACTGCATGACCTTGGACTCTCGGCAGCTTTGAAAGCCATGGTAAAAGAATTTGGCGAACGCGAGAACATGCCCGCCACTTACCAAGCCCAGGATGTGCCGGATGACCTATCCGACCAGTCGGCAACTGCCATGTATCGCATCACCCAGGAGGCCCTTAGAAACATATCCAAGCATGCCGGAAAGACACACGTGAAAGTAATCCTCGACTCTGGGCCCGATTACCTGCGCTTGCGGGTGATGGATTTTGGGCTCGGTTTCGACCAGAATTCCGAAACTAGGGCGAACGGGCTGGGGATGATCTCCATGCAGGAGCGTGCTCGCCTCGCGAGAGGAAACCTCGAAGTCGAGTCAGAGCTTGGCCAGGGAACAACCATCATGGTAAAAATCCCCTTGGAGGGCCATGCCCAAACTTAAGAGATTGCTGCTCGCCGACGATCACGCCATGATGCTCGACGGCCTTTCCCGGCTGCTGGCGAGCGAGTTCGAAATCGTCGGCTCTGCGACCAGCGGTCGGGCTGTTCTCGCGGAAGCGGAGCGGTTAAAGCCCGACGTGATCGTCCTGGACATCGGCATGCCGGAACTTAACGGCATCGAGGTGACGCGCCGCCTCAATAAGTCATCGCCATCCATCAAAATTGTGATTATTACGCAGCAACTCTACCCCGCCTATGTGCATGCCGCGTTCACCGCAGGGGCGCATGGGTATGTGGCCAAACAGTCGGCAACCAGCGAATTAGTGCACGCTATCCGGCTGGCTCTAACCGATCGCTATTACGTTACTCCACTGGCAGGAGACGATGCTGCGAGGCTTGCAAGCTTTGATCCCCAAAAGAATCCGGCGGATATGTTTGGCGCCACCCTTACGCCGCGCCAGAGGGAGGTGCTGCAACTGGTGGCGGAAGGAAAGTCAACCAGGGAAATATCGTCCAAACTGAGCATTTCAACCAAGACCGTGGAATTTCATCGCAATGGCCTCATGAATGAACTGGGGATGAGAACCACTGCCGAGTTGACGCGTTATGCTCTCTCTCGCGGACTGATCAATCTTTAGAAACGTCGAAGATGCCCTTTTTGCTGCACATAATTTCCGCGCCCGGGCGGATAATATAAATATTTGCGATTGCGGCTATCTGCATCATGGAGGACGTTTCCGTCATGCCCCATCCCGGGTAAACTTTTGCGACTGTGAAACTGTGGGCCATCACCCCCTGCGCAGCGTGATCGACGTGATCTCGGGGGGACAGTCAAAGCGAAAAGGTACGCCCACGGTTCCAATTCCGCGGTTAACGTAAAGCTGCATGGAATCCAGACGGAACAACCCCTCAATATACTTCCTGCCCCCGACTGGAAGATCGAGTGCCCCGATGAAGGGGAGTCGAACCTGTCCCCCGTGTGTGTGACCACTTAACATCAGGCTGACCGTCTTCCCGGCAGGACAAGCAATCAGTTCGTCGGCGTAGTCCGGCGCATGACACATCACGATGACGGGTTCGTCAGGAACCTGACGAATGGAGGCCGGAATTGCCTTATCGGGATCGGGATGACCAAGCACCGGGTCATCGAGTCCTAGCAAGCCATACCCGGCTACCGCCCCTATCTAAAGCAAGAAACGAGTTGTTGAGCACTGTCATTCCGTTGGCAGTCAGCGCTTCCGTAACCTGTTTCTCACCCAGCATCGCGTCGTGATTGCCAAGAATGGCGTAACGCTGCCGGCACTTGAGTTCGTTCAAAATCTCGGCGCACTGCCATGCGGACCGCAGGCAGAAATTCCTTGGAGCAATTTCATAAGATACATAGTCTCCAGTCAGGAGCACGACTTCAGGCTGAAGACGATTGATCCTTGCGACTGCCTCGCGCAGCAAGAAGGGCTCGGTGAATTCGTCGAGATGAATATCGCTGAGTTGTACGATATTCAGACCTTCAAACTCGGGTGGAAGCGAGAGAAGATAAATGTCGAGAGGCGTCACATCGATCCAGTGACGTTCGATTTCCCCGGAATAGAGCGCCAGGCCTGCTCCCCCCAACATTCCCGTCTGGAAGAAACGACGTCTCGTGAGCGGCTGACCATAAGCCGACTCAAGCGCTCTTCCCTCTTTGTTCGCATTGGCAGTCAAATCTGGCAAATGGATCCTCAGTTTAACTTTTTAGATGCGGGAAATCCAGGCGCAGTCGGCCCTGTCGGCCTTTTCAAATTCCCCTCGCCGGAGTGCATCGGGGTTTATCCAGACATGGCGGGGAAGACAATGACAGCGTAGCCCGCACGGACAGACCAGAATTAGCGCGACATTAATAGTGATCGCATGTCGGAGCATTGCCGGCGATTTAAACAATCAATGGAAATTGTGCGATCGAATCTCGATGTCCCTGATGTCCAGGGCAGTAATTCGCTGTGCCTTGATATGAATGACTCCATCCTGATGCTGGAGCGGACCTTCCACGCACACAAAGCGACTGCGCGTAACCACGACCCGGTTCTGTTCAAAGTGATCAGGGGTGATGATGACATTGGCGATACCGGTCTCATCTTCGAGCGACAAAAAGACAAAGCCCTTCGCTGTCCCTGGACGCTGACGTGCAATGACACATCCTGGAACGCGAACAAATTCATGATTGGCACGGCGTGTGAGGTCATCTGCGGACACCATTCCTGCCTGTCGAAACGCCTCGCGATGATAAGCGAGCGGATGCGGACCGGTGGTGAGACCAGTGCCTGCATAATCAGCAGACAGGCGTTCCTGATTGGTCATCTGCCGGAGCGGCATCGGCGCGGCATCATTGGCCAGCCGCCTTGGCAACGCCCCGCAACAAGGGTCCAACGGGGCGCCCGGCCTGCTCAACCTGCCAGAGGGCGTCACGCCGGTGGCTGACTTCGCCCAGGGAATTGAGGGCGCCAATACGAGCAAGCGCGACAAGTTCCTTGCGATTGAAGGAGGGTACACGCTGTGCCAGATCCTCGACAGATGTGAATGGGCCGTCGCTGATGCGCGCCGTCACAGTTGCTTCGGCAGACGATTGCCGCAGTCCCTTGGCATAATTCATGCCGATGCGTAGCGAGAGCGAACCATCCGTTTCATGCTCCAGTGTGCAGAGCCATTCCGACCGCTGCACATCGATAGGCCGCACGCGCAGCCCGTGCCGCTGCGCATCCTTGATAAGCACTGCCGGCGCGTAGAAACCCATGGGCTGATTGTTGAGCAAACCACAAGTGAAAGCCGCCAGAAAATGCACCTTGAGATACGCAGAGGCGTAGGCTATAAGAGCAAAGCTAGCGGCGTGCGACTCGGGAAACCCGTACATGGCAAATGACGAGATTCCTTGCACGATATTGTCCTGTGCCTCTTTGCCGATACTGTTCCGTGTCATGCCCTCACGCAGCCGGCCTTCCAGGTCTTTCATCCGCTGCATGGAGCGGCGCATGCCCACTGCGCGGCGCAACTCTTCCGCTTCGGCGCCGGAGAAATCCGCAACCACCATAGCCATACGCAAAAGCTGCTCCTGAAACAGCGGCACTCCCAAGGTGCGCTTGAGTACCGGCTCCAGTGATGGATGCGGATAACTGACCTCTTCCCTGCCCTGACGCCGGCGCATATAGGGGTGCATCATCTTTCCCACGATCGGGCCGGGCCTGATAATAGCAACCTGCACGACGAGATCGTAAAAGCGTTTGGGCGCGTTGTGAGGAATGGAAGCCATCTGGGCACGGCTTTCCACCTGGAACATACCCACCGTATCGGCTTTGCGCAATGTCTCGTACACCAGTTCATCCTCGGGGAGTGCAGCGAGATCGACATGTTTTCCGTAGTGTCGCGGAATCAATTCGATGGAATCCTTAAGCACCGCCATCATGCCCAGACCAAGCAGATCCACCTTGATCAGTCCCAGATCGGCGCAGTCCTCCTTGTCCCACTGCACAACTGTGCGTCCCGGCATGGAGGCGCGTTCAATAGGGACAACGCGATTCAGCATTCCCGCGCAGATAACCATTCCGCCCGAATGTTGGCCGAGATGACGCGGCAAGTCCTGCATGCGCATGCATATGTCGAGATAGTGCGCAATGCGCGGATGACGAATGTCATAACCTGCCTGCGCAAAGTGTCTCTCCATTGTGTCGTTGGCGCCGCGCCACTCCCAGTGACCGACCAGGCTGGAAAGACGGGCAATCTGCTCCTCATCAAAGCCCAGCGCTTTGCCTGCCTCTCGCGCCGCTGAACGGCTGCGATAGCTGATCACATTGGCCGTCATGGCAGCGCCGAGGGAGCCATATCGCTCATAGATATACTGGATGACCTGTTCGCGATGATCGCCCGAAGGTAGATCCAGATCGATGTCCGGCCACTCACCCCGATTTTCATTCAGAAATCGCTCAAAGAGAAGTTCCATGCCCACAGGATCGACGGCGGTGATTTCGAGCGCATAGCAAACGGCGGAGTTGGCCGCTGATCCACGGCCCTGCACCAGAAAACCATTCCACTGGCAGTAGCGAATGATGTCCCAGACAATCAGAAAGTACCCGGCAAAGCCAAGCCGCGCGATGAGCGCGAGTTCATGCCGTACTTGCATGCGCGCTTTGTCGAGCAGATGCCGCTTGGCCGGGGAACCATAACGTTTACGAACGCCCTCTTCGACGCGCTTCTCAAGGAAGCTGTCCATCGTTTCACCGCCAGGGAGCGGATAATGAGGAAATTCGTAGCCCAGATCGCTGAGCGTGAATTCAAGCCGCTGGCTGACTATGCGGGTATTGGCGATGGCTTCAGGCAAATCGCGAAACAGAGTCGTCATATCACCAGACGCGCGCAAAAATCGCGCCGAGTTCGCGGTAAGCAAACGGCCGGCACGCTCCAGCGTGGTGCGATGGCGAATCGATGTGAAGACATCCAGCAGTTCTCGGTCATTTTCGTTGGCGTAACGCACGCCATTGGTGGCAATCACAGGCAGTTTGAGCGCGGATGCAAGTCCTAGCAGAGACTGATTGCGACACTCCTCTTCGCGCATCTGATGTCGCTGCACTTCTACATACACATTGCCATCGCCATAAATCCTGGCGAGTTGACCCAGCCGCCTTCTTGTTTCGATCTCTCCATGCTGAGCCAGAGCGGAGGCCAGCGGCCCTTCCTCCCCGCCGGTCAGACAGATCAATCCCACGGAAAATTCTTCGAGATCCTCGAGTGTCGCCGCGCCTTCAGTCTTGGTGGCTTCACGCATTTTGAAGCGGGTGATGAGTTGGCAGAGATTCTGATAGCCAACTTGCGAGGCGCAGAGTAGCACGATGCGCGGGGGTTCATCGGGATACTGATGCGGTTGCCACGCGTGCGGCGTAAGACGGTTACCAAAGCAGGAAACCGCGATCTCCGCGCCAATGTGAGCTTTTATACCCTTTGTCTTGGCCGCAGTATGAAAGCGCGCTGCACCATAAACCCCGTTACGATCGACCAGCGCCATGGCCGGCATGTTGAGTTCGCCGGCGCGCTCGACCAGCGCCTCAGGCGGCGATGCTCCATCGAGAAAGCTGAAGGCGCTCGACGCATGCAGTTCTATGTACTCACTGTCTATTGAACTCTGCTGCACGCCAATGCCGCTCGCGCGTTCAGTCATAGAACGCCTCAACCCGCCACTCTTTGCGCGCAAGGTCACAAACCAGAAGACATGCTATCGATGAGCCATCGCTGCTTTCGGCCAGGATGTCCCATTCCTCCAGTTCCCACGTGTCTGTCGACCACCAGCAACCACTGCTTTTCCATGGACCGTACGCCGCGACAATTGTGAATCGGCCCTCCGCATTGCGAAACTCCACCAGCCTGGTTTCGTGCTGTAGAACGCGAACAGGCATGGCAGGCCGTACGCGACGCAAGGCCATGCGCTGCGTATCGGGAGGTAGTTTCGATGCTTTCGTATGCACCGCAAAACCCTCCATCCTGAAACAGCCGGCATGATGCGTGTCCTCGAGCACGGGAGAGCCCACGCGATCGTCGCCGACAATGGCACGCAAACGCGCCAAGGTCACATCGAGCCGCGACGGCTCAGGCATCTGCGGTGAAAAAAGGCCGAGTTGCACCGTGTGCGACCGCCCCGCCTCCGCAGTCAGTTCGAGTGACAGAACAGCCGCTGGTGGTGGATGCGCAGCGATCTCAAGTTGCAACAGCTTCAAAAGAAATTTGCGGTCACTCGATGGAATCGCCGGGCGCAGCATACATTCATGACTTGCGTCACCCTCGATCCGCATGCGCGCTGTGAGCCATGCCAGCGAAAGCGCACGATCCCCTGCGCGCGCGGCCAGACAGTCGATCATGCGTGCGCCAATGAAGAGCAGCGAATCTATCTGTTCCAAAGGTGTTTCGAATTCGCAATATTCGCGGAGTGTAAATTCCGGCGCAATGGGTTGAAACATATGCGGATGAGTGCCGCATGCCAGTTCGTGCCACCGCTGCGCATCCGCACCAAGTCGGCTGATCAACTCCGCCTCGGGTAGTGCAGCCAGTTCGCCGAGGGTACGAATCCCCCAGATCGCAAACGTCGCATGCGTCTCCTCGGGCAGCCGCAATAACGAAATCGGAAGTTTCCCCAACGCAGGGGCTTCTTCGCCTTCAGGAATCATCATGATTCCACTGCCTGCCGATGCTCTCATGCACGCAGTTTCATAATTCACACTCACTGCAATGGAGGCACGAAAACCAGCGGCTGTAAGCATGCCGCGAAGCCGGTCAGCTAACTGCGCGGGCGAGCCGAACAAGCGCTCCGTGCCGGTAATATCCAGCACGAATGCGCACGAAGTTTCATAACCAGCTTCTTCTATACGTGGAGAAAACTGGGCCACACACTCCAGCAGAACAGCGCGCGCAGCCGACTCCGTTTCCTTTGATCGTGCCAGTACCCGCAATCCATCCATGCCTTCTACATCCAGTCGCGTCATGCCGGGTGCTGCACCTTTGCGCAAGGCACGACGGTTCATGGCGCAGACATACTCTTCCGGTGGGCGCCCTTCGAGCACAACCACCGGATCCCCTGCCCAATCCCTGCGCAGGCGAAGCAGCGCCTGAGCAGGAAACTCGGCGACGTGCACGCAGGCAAAGAGATCGACCGCCTGGCTTCGGCTCTCATGCGCGCTTCTCCGCCTCCCATGTGCCGGCTGCCGACCAGGCGCAGGCTGGCGGTTTGCGGACGCTCGGAAGCATCGACGCAAAGCGCTGCCGTCCGCGTTGCAGCCTGAACGTGAATCCACGCAAAACCGTGCCGCCAGATGTCTCGGCGTGCAACGGAGCGCAATCGAGCACCACCGCTGCGCTCGATTGCGCATAAGCAGACTTGCCCAGCACGATCAGGCTGCAACGGGTGCGATCTGTCGCCTGGCGAAATCGAAACCACGTGGCCAGCGGAATCCGATTTCCGTGCTGCGGCGCCGTATCGCCCAGATCAAGCACGATCGCGGCAAAACCTGCCGTCTGCAAAAGAAGATCGGTTGCCCGCAGTGCCTGGTCTAATTTCGTCCAGGGCCGCTTATCAGTCCGCTTTGCGCCACGCTGTACCGGCGACAGCACATCCTTGCACCGTACCCATAGCAGCTGGCGCAGGTTGACTCCCGTAGCTGCAGCCGACTCCGGGTCGAAAGCGTCGTCGGTATCCACCCATGCGCAAACACGATCCTCCGCCGTTCTCTGCGCCACAAACGACATCACCAGGCTGGTCCTGCCCGACGATTCCGGGCCTGTGATCTCACTGATCGCCCCCACCGGCAGCCCGCCATCGAGCAGTCCGTCGGCTTCCGCGATCCCAGTCGTCGCAACTTCCCGTATCGTTCGCGGCGCCGGAGTCAGCGCGGCCGGAAAACGATTTTGAAGGGCATGCTCGATTTGGAGGCGAAGGGCAGTGGCAGCGGACATAGGGAAGGCGAAATGTATTTTCGCCTTTTGTTCGCTTAGATTCGCCTGAATAGCTGGGTGCTGTCAAAGGGGAATTCGTGTCATTTTGCTGCAAGTTTCAGGGAAATAAGGGACAAATAAATTATCCGAAGGGGGATTTCCACAGGATCCTCCCTCTCTATCTACCTTCGGTTTGGCGCTGCGATGCAACGTACTCAGCTATTGCGGCAACCTCGGCGTCGGGCAGGTATTCGTGGCCGGCCATATCGGTCCCTTTCACGCCAAACTTCACGATCCGCGCGATGTCCATGCGAAGTTCCGGCCCCGTGGCCTGCGCGGGAATATGCTGGAGTGCATCATGTGTCAGGTCGGGAGGAAGGCGTCGAAAACTCGCCGCCCACTCTCTCCTGGCGATGCCGGCAGCCGTGTGACAGGTGGCGCAATGCGCGATGAAAAGTTTGCTGCCGTCAATCGTCTTCGCTTCCTCCTGCGCGGTTTGCGATGGCTGCCAATTCTCGACAGCCGGCGTCCAATGCCCGGGATCATCGAGGCTGCTGAGATAGGCAATCAGATCGTCACCCCGGCTATCGTGAAACAGGTAATCAAACTGAGGCATGATGGAGTGGTAACTCACATCCCTTGGATTCATGAAGTGGATGCGCAGCCACAGAGGCGAACGGCGGTCGCCGACCTCGCTCAAGTCCGGCCCCTGGCGGCGGTTCCCGATCAGTGGAGGCTTCTGGCGGCGAATGGCTGCGAGATCGCCCACTGGCCCCCACATCAGCACGTCACCCGTATTAGGCCGCACATACTGCGAGTGGCAGTTGATACAGCCTTCGGCGATATACACCTGTCGGCCGCGTTCCGATGCCGTAAGCACGGTGGTGTTGGTTGCCGGCCGCGATGCCGGGCGAACCAGTTGGTAGATGCCAAATGCAGCCAGCAATACGACCACTACTACAAGAGCCTGCAATTGTTCGGATCGCCCGATTCGTCCTGCCTGGAGGGCGTTCCAGATCCAAGGCAAAGTGAAGAGCGCAGCGGCCCCAGCCACAAAAGCCACTGGGACATGATGCAGGTTGCGGGCCATGCCGATGCCCATTGCCGACCCCACCCAGCCCGCCAGCGCATAGAGCGATCCGGCGCTGCGCGCACGCCTTTCGAGTGTTGTCGCGGGCATCAGAAACGATGGATAGGCGACCAGCGCAACCGAATACAGCGACACCCCGACGGGGTAAAGCACGGCAGCCATGCCTACGCGCGATGGATCAAGCAACAGCAGGCACGCCGATGCCAGCATCGCCAGGGCGATCGCCAAGGTCACAGTCACTCCGCGGCGCGTAAGCAGCCACGCGCTCAGAAGCGAGGCGGCAAGATGCACTATTCCCGCTCGCCACAGATGCAGATCGCCCTGCCATGTTCCGGCCTTTAGCAGGGGCGAATTCTGAATGATGTAAAAAGCCGCGGAATCGAGCCACACCAACGCGGTAAACCAGGCAAGCACGAGTGCAAACGGCACCGGCTTGCCTTGTTCCGGTTCGCGCGGCAACAGGGACTCGTAATGCAGACGACTGCGGTTGGCGACGATCAGCGCCAGCAGGCAGCATCCAACTGCCGCGAGTGCGATCGCCCTGGGAGTCGCCGTAAAGAGCGGCGGAAAGTTGCAAAGGAAGTATCCCAGGCCCGTGCCAATGCCGATCTTGAGCAGTGGCCGATGCGCACCGATCCATAAGGGCAGATTGGCTACCAGGGTGACTGTCAGGAGGCCCAGCGACAGTCCGATGGTGAAAGCCACGGCCATCGCCGTGAACAGGCCGAGCGGCAGCAGGCACCACGAGGCCGCCAGCGCACACCCGATCAAGGCGGTCTGCAAACGGCAACTGGGACAATTCCACAGCCGGCTGCGCGGGGCAACAAGACTCATGCCGATGCCGCCGACAGCCATGGCGGCCATGATCGGTGGCAGAGCCTTCTCAGTAAATCCAAGTTCGGCAATCCGCTTGAGAAAGCCGAACTGGGCAAAGATCAGGAAATAGACGTAGGTGCTGGCAACAAGGAAGACGCCCTGCCAGCCTTCCAATCGGGACGGTGATCCTGCGGATTCTGTGCTCGATTCAGCTCGCACGCTCGAGCCATCCTTTGCGCAGGCCGATCCATTGAATCACCGCGAATGTAGCGTCGGAGAGGGCAACGGTGATCCACTTACTCTCCAGCGCGCCGGCGGCGATCTGCCATACAACAAAGACCGCCACCAGGGTGCGAATCAGCGCGGTAATTCCCCACTGCGTTGACCACCCGATATGAGCGTGAGACGTGAGCGGCCATGCCAGGGCAGCCCAAAGATAGGTGAGGCCCACGGATAGCACGAAGACGCCGATGTAGCGAACGAACACCAGCGGCTGCGGAATCACACTGAGACCCATGAGCCCGAGCGTCCAGACTGGCGCGGCGATCAGCAGCAATCCGGTGCTGGCGTCACAAAGTCCGGCTAGATACTGATAAAGGATGAGCCAGCGGCGGGCAGGTGGATTCATACGTGATGGATCTCCGCAGGTGCGGATTCACGCCAAGCCAGCGGAGCAGTCGCCGGTCGTGCGAGCATACGCCGGCTAAGCCGCAGCAGCCACTGTGCCGATGCCGCCGTCATGGCAACACCGAGCACCAGGCGAAGGATATAGATCACGTTGCGCGTCATGCTGGGAACCATGGTAAAGCCCGGATCTACGCCTTCTTTCCAGCCCGCCATGAGCATGATCACAACATACGCCAGCGTTCCGCCGTTCCAGGCGATAAAGGCCCAGCGTGAGTTGAAGACATCGCCATCGTCACCGAGTAGTACGACCAGCATGAGAATGAGCAGGCTGGTCACGAAGCCCGCCATGGCCATGAGGGAATGACCAACCAGACCGTCGGTGAACTTGAGCCGGTCGAGGACTCCGGGCAAAAAGAAGCACCATCCGGTCGGGACGAGCAGAGCCCACCATGCCAGCACCGCCAGTCTCCATCGGCGCGTGTTCGGCGGCCACGCGAAAGCATGGAAGTAGGCGGGCACGAGGGGCACCCAAACCAACAGGCTGCCCAGGCTGAGGAACTGCACCGGCTTGTGGTGGCTGACGTCTGCACGGCCAAGGCCAAGACACAGCAGAGCCTCGACAACAAAGATGGTCCATGACGCCACAATCCAGTTCCTGCCCGACTGCTTTCGGTCCGTCAGCCCGTAGGGCAGCAAAAACAGGATCAGGACGATGATCGAGCGTGGACTCGAGTTGGCTGGCTCCTGTAGGGCCGCCGGAATCCGGGTTGACCGCGGGGTAGATCGCAGGACTGGACGCGATATAGATCGCCGGAGGAACCAGCAGCAGCAGCGCGAGTCCAATGACTTTGGCGGCCCGGACGGCAAGGGATCGATTGTCCGCGGCCTTCCAGTCGCGCGTGTAGGAAGCCGCGAACACCAGCCATAAAGAGAAGATCGCAAGGGGGAAAAAGACCCGCGCGTATCCAGACCAGTCGAGAAACAATTTGCCGCTGGAGTCTCCCTGGAGCCACGAGTAGGCACCGATAAAGAGCGCCAATGACCATAAGATCAGTGCCGCGCGCGTCCAGGGAGCCACATCGGCGCGATCGGCGTGGTAAACCTTGATCGCCCAGGCCACGAGTGGAAGGGCAATCCATCCGTAGAGCTGAAAGTTCAGATGAACGGGAGTCCAGCGCCCATAGCTCCATTCGCCCAGCCATCGGCCGGCCTGTGGGTAGAGCAGCAATACTGCCAGCCAAACGCCGATCAGATTGGCGACATAGAGCCACGCCAGGCTGTGCCAGGCGGCGATGGTGAGCACGGAGTGCGATGCCCGTTGTGAACTGGCGCGATTTTCGGTTATTAGAGTAGCGAACGCGGGCCTTGCAGGTGGCGCAGCCAGTGAGGATGCGACAGGGGCCGGGAGGCGCTCACTCGCAGATTTTGCCATCGCGCATCTCCACCAGGCGGTCGCATTGCTGTGCCAGCCCGCGATCGTGGGTTGCCATCACCAGGGTAATTCCTTCGGTCGCCGCCTGTTCCAGCAAAAGGTCGAAGATCTGCCGGCTGGTGCGCTCATCGAGCGACCCGGTGGGCTCGTCCGCGAGCAGGATCCCCGGCTTGTTCATGAGCGCACGGCAAAGGGCGGTTCGCTGGCGTTCGCCGCCGGAAAGCTTTTGAATCCGCTGCTTCAGCCGGTGCATGAGCCCGGTACGTTCGGCCAGTTGGTGCAGGCGCGCCAGTGCGGCCGAGCGCGGCGTGCCAGCCGCCACGGTCGGAATGAGGCAGTTCTCTTCGAGCGTCAGATCGGGAATGAGGTTGTGCAACTGGAAGACGAAGCCGACTTCATGGCGCAAGAGCCGCTGTGCGGCGCGGCGGCCCGCGACCTCGTTGCCATTCACGAAAACGTGTCCGCTGGTAGGCTCATCGAGCCCGCCCAGCAGATGCAGCAGCGTACTCTTGCCGCATCCCGAGGGGCCGCACAGGGCCACGGTCTGGGCGGGAAACGCCTCAAAGTTCACACCGTTCAGAACCTGGATCGAACCATCTTCATAGCTCTTCCACAAATCCTCGGCGCGCACCACAGCGATGGATGCATCTCGGTCCTGGCCGGCTTTTGGCTGGATTACGGCGTGGCTATTCAAAGCGAAGCGCCTCCACCGCGCGTACCCGCATGGCATAGAAGGCGGGATAAAGCGCTCCCGCCGCGCCGGTGAAGCATGCCAGAAGAACCACTGCGATCACCACGACCGGCTGCACATCAGCATCCACATAGCCATGCAGTGCGGGGATGAGTTTGAGGGCGATGATGGCGGCCGCCCCGATCATCAACCCCAGCGCGGCACCCGTAATCGAGACGGCGCCCGATTCCCCAAAGATCAGCGCGGCGATCTGCCCGTTTGAAAACCCGTTGACGCGCAGAATGGCGATCTCGCGGATGCGGGTAAACACCGACATGATCATGGTGTTCGCCACGCCCAGTCCGCCCAGCAACACCCCGCAGCCGCCGACCGCCCATGCCGTCGCCTTCAATATCTTGAATTGCGAATACGAGCGGTCAAACTCTTCGTCCTCGAGCGCAATCAGGTTGGGATATTGCTGCTTCACCTGGGCCTTGAAAGCAGCCTGGTCGTTGCGGTTTTTCAGCTTCACAAGCAAAACCGAGGAGGTGCCAGTCTTGTGAAAGAAATCCTGCGCCGATTTGAGCGGCATAAAGACGCCGCCATCTTCAAATCCGTTCTTGGTGCGGATAATGCCCGTGACCAGGAAGCTTCCGTGGCCGATTCCGACATGAGTACCAATGGAGGCGTGCAGGAACTCCGCGGCACGTTCTCCCAGAACGACCCCATCAAGATCGGTCCCAAAGGCTTCTTTGCTGCCGGCCAGCCACGTAGCGTCCTGGATGCGCGCGTCCTGTCCGGTCACGCCAAAGCAGGTGATGATAGGGTGATCTTCGCTGGAGACGATACCGAACAGAACCGGGTTGGCCTTTTCGACCATGCTCCAGGACTGGATCTCCCGGGCTGAGTTGTCGGGAACGCTGCTGAAGAACAGATCGGAGATATTCCGCTCGAAGACAATCAGTTGGCTGTCCGCGGACAGCAGGCCGGCAAACATGCCTACCGCTCCCTGCAGTATGGTCACCACGGTCAGCATGGCGGCTACACTGAACGCGATGCCCGCAATGCTGATCAGTGTGCGAACGCGATGACGGCCGAGATTGGTCAGAATCAGTCGAAAAAAAATCATGATGCCCGAGTAAGACTTGCCTCGGAGAGGTTGGATATCTCCTTATTGAATTGAACGCGCACTTCGCGGAGAAAGGCAAGTCGGGGCCGAGGGCGGATCAGGCGCGTCGTTACCCGTGTGCCAAGATTCATCAGCCGGTCGATCCGGTCAAACGACTCGTGAACTCCGATACTCAGCGCCAGGTTGGGGCGGTCAAGGTATGCGTCCCGCGCCGCAGTCTTGCCGTGGCTTTCATTGCTGTGAAGCACGTCCTTAAGGTCGTCAAGCGTCTGGTAGCTGAGGCCCCAGAAGACCGACAGCCGGTCGAGCAGTTTCACCTCTTCCGGGCGGGCCTGCCCGACGATCGCGGGCAGCACCAGCGCCAGCCGGATCAACGAGACTGTCTTGCCCATGGCGATCGCCTGTGGCTCGCGGGTGTTGTACGACAGGTGCGAGTAGTGAAGATCCTGGCTCTGCCCGTTCAGAAGGCCCGCGATGCCGAGATACCGCTCCAGGTATGCCAGCCCCGCGCTCTGAACCTTCTCCGGCAGCCCCGCAACGGTCTTCCAGACCAACGCATAGGCTCGATTGATCAGAGCCAGAGCAGCCAGAATTGCCGCGCCCTCGCCATAGGTCTGGTGGGCACAGGGTACACCGCGGCGCATCTGGGCGTCGTCCATCGAGGGCAAATCGTCAAAGAGCAGCGATGCGGTGTGAAAGTACTCGATGGCAATCGCGAGGTGCTCGGAGCGCTCTTCGGGCAGCCCGAATGAGCAGGCGACCCGGAAAGCTAGCTCAGCCCGAACCATGCTGCCCGGATTGTCAAGGGTGTCGCGCAGTGCCCCAGCCAGATGAGACTCAATCCCGTGCGGCAAAGACAGACAGGCCTGGAAGGCGCGCCGCAGGCGGGACCTCGTCGCAGCGTGGTTTCCGGGTGAATCCATAGTCTCGACTCCAGTCTTAGCGGCAGTGTTCATATAGACGGCTAGTGCGTTGAAAAGTAGCGGCGCCACGCGGGCTAAGAGATAGCTTGGAAGGCAGTTACGGCCGTTTCAGATGCCTGGGCTAAGGTTGTGGGTGATCGTGGAATTGGTCTGGACCCATTAGATCATGGACTTACGACAGAAAATGACGAGTTCATGAACCCTGCCATTGACAGTCTCTATCTGGTGTTGATGGGTCCCACGCAGGTCGAAAACACACCGGAATTTCCTTTAACTTTGAGCACCCACAAATCCGGCCTCAATGTCACTGGGTATTGTGATTAGGATCTGCCGTATCCTTCGAGCCGGGACATAGTTACACATGACGATTTCTTCATACTGTGCCAGGTCGCATTGACGCATCCCGCACATAACCGTCAGATTAGTAGGCGAGCCCAAAATTCTAAACTCGCCACGCATTCCAACAGGATTCTTAGGAGATAGAGCGTGAAATTGGAACACTTCCGCAATTTGATTACGGCCTTTTCCTCTGACATGTCATTTCACAAGTTCACCCGACAGGAAAACAGTCGGGGTTTGTCCCGTCTTCGGACGATTTCGCTTGTGACCACCTTTTCGCTGCTCGCTGCCGCATCGTGGGGCGAGCAACACTACAAAGTCGACCCCGCAACCAGCGAGGTGCATTTCACGCTGGGCGGAAGTCACGAAGTCGACGGAACATTTAAAGTGACTTCCGGCGAATTCACCCTCGATCCGCAGAGCGGGACCATGAAAGGCTTGGTCACAGTGGATGCCTCCAGCGGCAATAGCAATGAAAAAAAGCGCGACGACAAGATGACAACCGAACAATTAAAGGCGCAAACTTTTCCTTCCGTTACATTTGCACCCGGCAAGTTCTCCGGCGGAGTAAAGGATTCAGGGGATTCGACCGGACAGGTGGACGGTACATTCACCTTGCTGGGACAAGGCCATCCGATAACGGTGCCCATGACGGTGCACATGGAGGGCGATCACTTCACGGCGACGGGGAGTTTTGTTGTGCCGTACGTTAGCTGGGGCGTCAAAGACCCGAGTTGGTTTGTAATGAAGGTTGCTAAAGAGGTCAAGATCGACCTGAAGCTCGCGGGCGCTGTAGCAAAATAAGCTCCAGGCGGCAGCTAGCGGTTCGTCGTGAGAAGGGTAAGTGTGTATGCGCCTCCTGGTCATCGAAGACGATGTCGCCAACCAGAACTTTCTGGAGCGGTCGTTGACCCAAAATGGCTTCCAGGTCGATATTGCGCCTACCGGGCAGGCAGCCGAAAGGCTGGCGCCCGGCGGCAATCACGCGGCCATCATCCTTGATCTGGGTCTCCCGGACGACGACGGACTCTCCTTGATTACCCGGTTGAAACAACAAGGGGTGCGCGCCCCGGTGCTGATCCTCTCGGCGCGCCGTTCCCTCGATGACCGGGTTCGCGGACTGGAAATCGGTGGCGACGACTATCTCACCAAGCCGTATGCGCTGCCCGAGTTACTGGCCCGGCTGCGAAATCTGCTGCGCCGCAATGCTCCACCGTCCGATGCCACCACGGTTTTGCGCGTTTTGGACCTGCAACTTGACCTGTTGCGTCGCGAGGCCATGCGGGGAGACGATGTTCTGCAACTGACCACGCAGGAGTTTTCCCTGCTGGAGTATCTGTGCCGCAACGCCGGCCGTATTGTCAGCCGTTCGATGATTCTCGATCAGGTGTGGGGCATGCGCATCGAGCCCGACACCAACGTCGTGGATGTGCACATTTACCGCCTGCGCGGTAAGGTGGAAAAACCGGGCGGACCACCCATGATCCGCACCATACGAGGGGTCGGCTATGTACTCCGAGACAAGTAGTTCCAAAGGCCATACCGCGGCATGGCGTATTTCCCTCTGGAGCACGCTCGCATTTGCCGCTGGATCGGTGATTCTGTTCCTTTTTCTGCAGCGATTTGCCTCCCAGGAGATTCAACGCCGCACGGATGCATGGCTCAGCGGCGAGGTCGAGACGCTCGGCGATGTGGCCGAGCGGACACCGAAAAACGCGCTCTATGACCGCATCGTCGACGAAGTGGCCGAGTTGGCGACAAAAGAGGTTCCTCTCGAACTTCAGGGGAACGGCGATCGAAACCAGGCAGTTTTCTTCATCGAAACCGGAGCCGACAACCACCTCAAGCTATGGGTCGGCAAAGGCGACAGTAAACCGTATCTCACAGCGATCACGCAGACGCGCATCACGCCTGGGATGCCGACCGATGTATCGATCCCCGGCTTCTTCCATCCCTTCCGAATCGTGTGTCTTCTTACTCCCGGAGGGGACCGGATCCACCTGGGATTGTCCGAGGCGCATGACATTCATGTACTTCGCCGCATGCGTATCCGCTTGTTCTCAATCTGCCTGGGGATTGTGCTGCTCGGGTTTGCCGTGGTCTTTTTCAGTACCAAGCGGATGCTCGATCGCGTGCATCGCATCACCCGTACAGCCAATCGCATCGGCCAGCACGACCTACGCAGCAGAATCCCGGAGGTGCGGGGAACCGACGAGATTGCCCAACTTGCGGGCACTCTGAACCGCATGCTCGATCGCATCGAGAACTCCGTGAATCAGCTCCACACCATCACCAATTCCCTCGCCCACGATCTGCGCAGCCCAATGATGGCCATTCGCGGCAAGCTCGAGCTGGCAATCCTCGCCGACCATGAGAACACGTGGAGCGATCCGATTGCCGCCGCCGTTGAAGAACTCGATCGTCTGTCCGATTTCCTCACCAAGTCGCTCGACGTCGCCGAGGCTACCGCCGACGCTCTGCATCTGCACCCCGTCCCGGTTGATCTCGACGGACTGCTTCGCACCATGGTGGATCTCTACGAACCGAGTCTGTCCGACCGAGGGCTGAGGGTCCTTCTCAGAAGCTCCTCTACCGTCATGGTCTCAGCCGACCGTGCGCTCTTGCACCGCATGCTGGCTAACCTGCTGGATAACGCCATCAAGCATCTCCCTCCCGGCACTACGCTCTATATCCACGTGCAGCGCCTGCTCGAACTGGGACGGGTGGAGTTTGAAGACGACGGACCGGGCTTTCCACCCGAGGTTGTCGATCGGCCGTTCGAGAAATACGCCAAAGGCAATCTTTCCACCGGGAGCGGGCTGGGCCTGGCGTTCGCCGAGGCCGTCGTCCGTGCACATGGTGGACAGATCCGTGCTGCTAACGGCGGTCGCGGCGGAGCGCGTATCGTGATTGATCTGCCGCTTGCCGATGTTCCTGCCGTCGAGGAGCCGTCCGTGGCCCGCTCGACAGCTCCGGTTGGTGAGCCTTGAAGCTCTACGATCGCTTCCCAAGGTCCGCCAAACGATTTGCTTTTCCCAGTACCTATGCCTATCATCGGGGTATGCAAGCCCACTTTTGTTGTCGCGTCTGTTGTATGCTGCGCGCGCAGAGGTGACCTAAGGCTGCAATACGATCAGGTTTTAGGTTCCCAAACGCCCGCGATACAGCCTTAGCTGTCGCGGGCGTTCTGTTTCAAAGCGACACCAACATCTCGGACCGAAGGACGAGGGACAATGGCACAAGCTGTTCCAGAAAAGGAAACAAAAGCTCAACGCGCCGAACGCCTCAAGCGCGAGAAGAATCCGTGGGAAGCCTTCGATGAAGTGCGCGCATTTGCCCGCGCTGGACGCTCCAGCGTGGTGCCCGAGTGGGCCTCCACCTACTTCAAGTGGTGGGGCATCTACACCCAGGGCGATGGCGTGGGCGCCACCGGCGGCAAGGGCGGCGAGGGCCTGGCCACCGAATACTTCATGATGCGCATCGGCATTCCGAATGGGATCATCTCGGCAAGTCAGCTGCGAGCGATCGGCGGAATCACGCGCAAGTACGCGCGCAACCTCGCCGATATCACCACGCGCCAGAACATCCAGCTCCACTGGCTCACGATCGAATCCCTGCCCGAAGTCGTCGACGCGCTCAACTCCATCGGGTTGTCGCCCAAAGGCGCCTGCGGCGACGTAGTCCGCAACGTAACCGGCTGCCCGCTCGCCGGCATTGCCGCCGATGAGATCCTTGACGCATCCCCGGTGGCCGTCGAAGTGGCGCATCTTCTCACCGCTAATCCGGACTTTTACAACCTGCCTCGCAAGTTCAAGATCTCGGCGACCGGCTGCCCGTCGTGGTGCACGTACCCCGAGATCAATGACATCGGTCTGACCGCTGTAAAGCACAACGAAGAAGTGGGCTACTCCCTTCGTGTCGGCGGCGGCCTTTCCAATGAGCCCCACCTCGGCGTCCGCCTCGATGCGTTTGTGCTACCCGATCAGGCCGTTCGCGTGGTTCGGGCCGTAACCGAGATCTTCCGCGACCAGCAGGGACTGCGCGAGAGCCGCGATCGGGCCCGCCTCAAGTACCTCTTCATGAAAGAGAATTGGACAGCTGAAAGCTTTTTGACTGAACTTCAGTCCCGCCTCGATTTCAGCCTGCGGCCTGCCGTCCCTGAAGTAGTCCCCGAAGACGTCTACCGCGACCATGCCGGCATTCACCGCCAGCGCGTGGACGGCCTGAGCTACGTGGGAGCCTCGGTGCTCCGCGGCCGCCTGACTGGCGAGCAGTTGGAAGCCTGCGCGGAACTGGCCGAGAAGTTCGGCAGCGGGGCTTTGCGCGCCACCGTTTCGCAGAACCTGCTCTTCATCGACATCCCCAATCAGAAGACCGGCGAATTGGCACGCGAACTGGGCCAGATCGGCCTCCACGTCGAAGGTTCCGCCTTCTGGCGCGGCGCCGTGGCCTGCACCGGGACCGAGTTTTGCAAGCTCGCTATCACCGAAACCAAGGGATTTACCCGCTGGCTGGTCGGTGAATTGGAAGACCGCCTGCCTCAGTTTGATCAGCAGTTGCGCCTGCACGTCACCGGGTGCCCCAACAGTTGCGGCCAGCACTGGATCGCCGACATCGGAATGGAGGGCAAGAAGATCAAGCATGACGGCAAGCTCACCGATGCTTTCTATTTCTGCCTTGGCGGAGCAGTCGGCCAGCATGCCTCCATTGCCCGCCCCGTGGGCTACCGCTGCCCTGCGCCGCTGGTGCCCGATGCCATCGAGCGTCTCCTTCGCCAATACCTGTCGACTCGCAGTCCCGAGGAAAACCTGCGCGCATGGTTTCTCCGCCACACCAACGATGAACTTCGCGCCCATCTGGCCGGCGAGATCGTGGTCCCGGTCGAGCGCGATCTACCCACTGGCCGGGTGCCGCATGGGGTAGCCGAATAGGGATGCCCATGAGCCTGCTGCCCATCTTTCTTAAACTCGAGGGCCGCTCTTGTCTTCTGGTCGGCGCCGGAACCGTCGCGCTGGACAAGATCGGCAGCCTGCTCAAGACCGGCTTGAAGCTGCGGGTCGTGGCTCCGTGGTCACGACCCGAAATTCGTCAACTTGCCGTCGAGGGCAAGCTGGAATGGGTCCAGCGCTCCTTCGACCCGTCCGACCTTGATGGGAATTACCTGGTCATCGCCGCCACCGATGTGCCCGAAGTGAACGCCGCCGTGTACCGCGGCGCCACGGAGCGCGGCATTCTCTGCAACAGTGTGGATGACATCCCGAATTGCGATTTCTTTTTCGGTTCTGTCGTCACCCGCGGAGATCTGCAGATCGCCATCTCCACCGCCGGCGAAAGCCCCGCCGTGGCGCAGCGTTTGCGGCGAGAGATCGATGCTCAATTACCCCAGGATCTGGGGACATGGCTTGCCAATCTGGGCCAACTGCGCCGCGATGTTCTGGCTATTCATCCTCGCGGTGAGGAACGCAAGGCTCTGCTGCACCAACTCGCTCAGCGCCCGGTCTGCGAATCCGCCTCCTGTCCCTCCCGCCTTCTTGCCTACGCGCCTCTTAGTCCATCCGCCGGTTGCCATGGAAAAGTCTGGCTCGTGGGCGCCGGGCCCGGAGATCCCGAGTTCCTCACCGTCAAGGCATTGCGGCTGATCCAGTCTGCGCACGTGATCCTGCACGACGATCTGGTTCCGGATGAAATCCTGAACCTCGCCAACGGCGCCGAGATCGTCAATGTGGGAAAGCGGTGCGGGGCCAAGAACATTACTCAGGATGAAATCAACGCATTGATGGTCGATCACGCGCTGCGGGGCAGGCGCGTCGTTCGTCTCAAGAGCGGTGATCCGCTGATCTTCGGCCGTGCCGCGGAAGAGATGTCCGCCCTCACCGCAGCAGCCATCGACTTTGAAGTGGTGCCCGGCATCACCTCCGCCTTCGCGGCGGCCGCGGCAATTCCCTTCTCTCTCACCGACCGCAACAGCGCCTCCAACGTCACCTTTTCGACCGGGCATCACGCACAGTCGCACAATCAATCGCGATTGCCACAACTGGAAGATACAACCCGCGTGGTGTATATGCCTGGCCGCGACCTGCGCCTGTTAGCGGCTCAATGGCTGTCGGAGGGACTGCCTCCTGATTTCCCTTGCGCCGTCGTCTCGCGCGCAACCCGATCAGACCAGGAAGTCCACCTGACCACACTCGCGGAACTCGGCGACGCCCCGCGCGCCGTCGCGCCCAGCGTCCTCATCGCCGGTTGGGCTGTTCGAGATGCGACGTCGGTACCCGAGTTCGAAGAGCACACCATCGCGGATATACTTTGAAGCCTCGTTTTCCCTCCAGCGACGGACTTCCGCCCGGTCACGCGATCCTGTGCACTGGCCTCCGCCCTTTATACTGAGATGTTTGCTACCAGCGGACGCGCGGGCCGTCGCGGTTCTTTCGATCGCGGAGAACCGCTTCTGGACGCAGCCCTTCGAAAGGAACGAGTTTTGGCTCAGGCGGACATCGGCATTATCGGCGGCAGCGGACTGTATTCCATGCCGGGATTCACCAACGTACATGAAGAACGGGTGGAGACTCCCTTCGGCGACCCGTCGGACGCCTTCGTCCTCGGCGAGTTGGAAGGCCGCAAAGTTGCCTTCCTCGCACGGCACGGCCGCGGCCACAGGATCCTTCCATCGGAGTTGAACTTTCGCGCCAACATTTACGCGTTCAAAAAGCTCGGCGTCGAGCGCATCGTCTCGGTCTCTGCTGTGGGCTCTCTCAAAGAGGAGCACAAGCCCACCGATTTCGTAATCCCGGATCAGTTCATCGACCGAACTTTCCATCGCGTGTCCACCTTTTTCGGGGACGGTATCGTTGGCCATGTCGCCTTCGGCGACCCGGTGTGTGCAACAGTAGCGCAAGCCGCGGCTGAGGCATGCAAGGTCGCCGGAGTAGTCGGCAAGCTTGGGGGCACCTACGTGTGTATGGAAGGCCCCCAGTTCTCCACCAAGGCGGAGTCGAACCTGTATCGCAGTTGGGGCGCCGACGTCATTGGCATGACCAATCTGCAGGAGGCCAAACTGGCCCGTGAAGCCGAGATCTGCTACGCCACCGTAGCCATGGTGACCGATTACGACTGCTGGCGCGAAGGGCACGACGCCGTGACTATCGAAGAGATTGTGGCCGTATTGCATCAGAACGCAGCAAATGCCTGCAGGGTGGTCAAGGAGGCCGTAGCCGCTTTGCCCGCGGAGCGCACTTGCGGCTGCGCGACCGCCGCCCGCTTCGCCGTGCTTACCCAACAGGACGCCATACCAACTTCCGCAAAGGAAAAACTCAAGCTCCTCTTCGGTAAGTACTTCGACTGGTAATTGGCAGCCATCCGTCGTCTAAAATGATCTGACTAGCACTGATACATACGCCTGGGCTTACCAGGTTAATTCTGAAGAATTGAGGAATATAAGTGGCGATTACCGTAGTGGGCAGCGTGGCCTTTGATTCCATTGAAACTCCAGCCGGGCGACGCGACCGGTGCCTCGGAGGCGCCGCAACTTACTTTTCTATCGCGGCGAGCTATTTCACCAACGTTCGCGTCATTGCAGTAGTGGGCGAGGACTTTGGCCCCGATCAGCTCTCGGTCTTTGAGGCGCGGAACATCAATACGGAAGGCATCGAGCGAGCCGCTGGCAAGAGTTTCTTCTGGGAGGGCTCATACCTTGAAAACCTCAACGAAGCCAAGACCCACGCAACTGAGTTGAACGTCTTCGGGGCCTTCGAGCCCAAGATCCCGCAGTCTTATCGTGACTCCGAATTCCTGTTCCTGGCCAACATCGATCCTGTGCTGCAGAAGCGCGTGCGCGAAGCCATGCCACAGGTAAAGCTGGTGGCCGGCGATACCATGAACTACTGGATCAAAGATCATCGCGCTGCACTCGCGCAGGTGCTCAAAGGTCTCGACATCCTGCTCATCAACGACACCGAAACACGCATGCTCGCGGGAAACAATAATCTTGTGCAGGCCGCGCGCGCGGTTCTCGCAATGGGCCCGCGCATGCTGGTCGTCAAGCATGGTGAGTACGGAGCGACGGCTTTTCACGGCAAATCAAACGACGAAATCGGTGCAAAAACCTTCAGAGCGCCAGCCCTTCCGCTGGAAGAGGTGGTTGATCCGACCGGCGCCGGCGACAGCTTCGCCGGTGGATTCTTCGGATACCTCGCCTCGCAACCGAAACTGACCGCTGAGGCCTACCGTCGCGCCATGTTCTACGGCAGCGTAATGGGCTCCTTTGCCGTGGAGCGCTTTGGCACCGAGCGCCTGCAGCAACTCTCGCGCGAGGAGATTGACCGCCGCTTCACCATGTTCCGCGAGCTGACTCATCTTGACTGAACGGTCTATGCGCCGCGCTGAATGGCCAATCGTGATGGCCTGTTGCGCGGCGGCTTCTTTGGCCGCAGCATTGTGGAGCTGGCGCAATGGCGCGATGCTCAACTACGGCGACGCAGTCGCCCATCTCCACATTGCGCGGCGGGTCTTCGACTCCCATTTTCCTGGGCCGTCGCAACTCGGCTCGGTGTGGCTCCCCCTGCCGCATCTGCTCATGATTCCCTTCGTCGCTGTCTACTCGTGGTGGGCAAACGGAATCGCCGGCCTGATTCCCTCCGCACTGGCGTATCTGGCAGCATGCGCCGGTCTCTACCGGCTGGCGCGGCGATGGCTGGCGCCGATGCCCTCGGCCGTTGCCCTGGCATTCTTTGCGTCCAATCCCAACCTGCTCTACATGCAGACCACCGCGATGACGGAGCCCCTGTTTCTTTGCGAGATGATCTGGACATCGGTCTGGCTCGTGGAGTGGCGACACAATCTTCACTCGGCAGATACCGCGCGGGGCAGGCAGCGATCAACACGCCTTCTGTTCGGAATCGCAATCGTACTGATCGGCGCAATCTTCACCCGGTATGACGGCTGGATCATGGCATTGCTGGCCTGGACCGCCATCGGGATAGTTCTTGCGCGCCGCCAAGGGCTGCGCTCTCCGGCTTTCTGGATCGCCAGCACCCTCGTCATTGCGGCGCCACTGATCTGGTTTGCGTATAACCAGTTTATATTCGGAGACTGGCTCGGCTTCATGCGCGGCCCCTACTCCGCCAAGGCGATTGAAGCCCGCACCGCGCTGCCCGGCGGACCTCCTCATCCGGGCTGGCATAACCCGTGGGTTTCGCTCCTCTTCTTTGTAAAGGCAGCCGAGATGGACGCCGCCGCGCTAGCCTGGGGTAACACCCTGCTCATACTCAGTCTGCTGGGCACCGCGTGGGGCTGGCTCAGTAATCGGCGCGGTGCTTTTCTATGGTGCCTGCTGCTGTGGCTGCCGATTCCCTTCTATGCTTACTCGGTCGCTTATGGCTCAGTGCCGATCTTTCTCCCCGTGTGGTGGCCGCACTCTTTTTACAACACCCGTTATGGACTGGAACTGCTCCCCGCCTTTGCGCTTGGACTCGGTTTCACAGCCAACCTGGCGGACGACTGTGGTGTGCAAGCTCAGTCCGCAATTTACCGCTTTCGCAGCAGCAGTTCTCTTCGTCCTCGTCGGCCTGAATACGTGGATCATGATTCGCCAACGCCCCCTGGTCTATGTCGAAAGCACAAAGAACATTGAATCGCGGCGAGCCTATGAAGCTGAAATACCGCCCGTCCTCCGCGATGTCCTCGCTGCCCATCCCGGCGGCCAGGTTCTGATGAATACATCTGTCTTCCCGCAGATCGTCGCGTCCAGTGGAATTCCGCTCCGGCAGACCATTAACGAGGCGGACATGTGGATCTATCAGCAAGCCCTTTCTGCCCCGTCGACCCATGCCGCGGTGGTTCTTGCGTTCGCAGGAGATGCGATCGACCGCGCAGTGCAGGCTCACCCTGAGGGACTGCGATTGGTCCGACGATTTACAACGCAGTGGACAGCCGGCTGCCACGATTTACGCCTCCGATACCCCTTCGTCTCCGCCGTCTCGTTAGACCTGACCAATGCCGCCCGCGCGGTGTTAGCATCGGGCAAGGAAAGCCGCTCGCATGACCGTCACCATCGCCCATTTCGCTCAACCGTTCAACTTCAGCTGGCTGCAACAGGTCGTTGTGGTGAACGGCGCTATCGGCCGTCTGTTGCTTGCCTGCCTGTTAGGTGGAGCAATCGGTTTGGAGCGCGAGATAAGCCGCAAGGCCGCCGGCGTGCGCACTAATCTGCTCATCTGCATGGGCGCTGCTTTCTTCACTCTGCTTTCGGCGGTCCTCGCCGGTGATGCCAATCCTGACAAAGGCCGGGTGGCCTCGAACATCGTGCAGGGCATCGGTTTTCTCGGAGCCGGCCTGATCCTGCACAATCGCAGCCGTGTCAGTGGACTCACCAGCGCTGCCAGCGTCTTCGTGGTCGCTTCCATCGGCATGGCGTGCGGAGCAGGCCTCTATGCCGCCGGCGCGGTCGCGGCCGTCATCGTGATTGTCGCGCTGCAGATCGTTGGCTTCCTGGAACGGCGCGCAAATCTCAAAGGCTATCCGCTGGTCTACGAGGCGCGCGGAAAAGATCAGACGGAGATGCTGCGGTCCATTCTCGATGCCATGGACAAGGCCAGCGAGCGACTGACGGAGGTAGAGAACGATGCCATCGGCGACTTGCAGCGGATAAGCTTCGCCGTCACCGCCACCAGGAAGCAACATGAGCGTCTGCGCGGACAACTGCTCGCCGAACCTGCCATCGACGCTCTCTTTACCTTCCGCGATCCGGAGGAAGATTGATCCCGTTTACCAAGGCTCACGCGTGCGGCAACGACTTTCTGATCGTGACTGAAGATGCCGCTAAGGGTTACGATTGGGCTGAGCTGACTCGGCGATTGTGCGCGCGCAACACTGGCATCGGCGCGGACGGCATTGAGTTCTTCGCCTGGACGGGCCCGCAATCGGGGCGCATTCGCCTGCACAACGCCGACGGCTCGATAGCCGAGATCAGCGGCAACGGAACACGCTGCGTGGCCGCATGGATGGCGCAGGAACTGGGTTCAAAAGCCGGAGACGTGCTTGAGATCGCGACGGATGCGGGCCTGCGCGCCTGCCAAGTGAACTCAGTGAGCGCCCTCGGCGGCTACACCGTTGAGGTGACAACCGGCATGGGCGTGCCGCACTTTGCGCCCAGCACGGTGACGATTCCGGGCGGAGTGCAGGTGCCGGGCGTATACGTGTCCACCGGCAATCCGCACTTCGTCATCGTGGTGGATAACTCCGCGTTCACAGTCGATGGACAGCGCTGGCAGAGCATCGGGCAGCAGATCTGCGGCCATCCTGATTTCCCTTATCAGACCAATGTCGAGTTCGTTCGCATCGTCGACCCAGGCCGAAATTGAGATTCGCATCTTCGAGCGCGGCGTAGGCCCCACGACCTCCTCAGGCACGGGAACATCGGCCGCAGCCACCGCCGCCATTGCATTCCATGGATGCACTTCGCCATTGCGAGTCATCGCTCCCGGCGGCGCGCAGACCGTGGCGTGGGGCGGTCCGGCGATCGGAGTTGCAACTCACCGGGCCGGCCGCCCTGATCGCCCGTGGTGAGGCCTGGTACGCATGAACTGCACCGCGGCATCAACATCCACTCGTAAAACTCGCTCCCATCCCAACCGGCGCCGCCATCAGCATTGTCGCGCCTGCCTCGTTCGCGCGCGCAGAGACGAGTGGAGCTGGGACTCGAACGCCTGCGCAGCCTCGGATTACGACCGGACCTTGCGGAAAACGCAGACGCGCGCGGACCGCTTTACTTCGCCGGCACCCCGCAACAGCGATTGGCCGATCTGCATGACGCCTTTGCCGACCGAAAACACGCACATCGTGATGTCCCTCCGCGGCGGATACGGCTCCAACTACCTCTTGCAGGAGTTGGACCTCGACCTGATTCGCAGGCATCCCAAGCCGTTTTTTGCATACAGCGATTTGACCGCGATACAAACCCATCTGCTCGACGAGTTAGGTTTGCCTTCCTTCCACGGACCCATGCTGGCTGCCGACTTCTATCGCGAAGATGGCGTTCATCTGCCCAGCTTTCAAGCGGCGCTCGCAGGCCAGCCGTATACCGTCGGCCCGGCAGAAGGCATGCGCACCTTGAAGCCCGGTACAGCGCAGGGCACGCTCTATGGCGGCTGCCTCAGCATTCTTGTCTCTGCTGCTCGGCACCCCGTGGGAGCCGTCCACCGAGGGTAAGCTGCTCTTCCTCGAAGACACCGGCGCCAAGCCCACCAGATCGACCGCATGCTGTGGCAGCTTCGCCACGCAGGCAAGCTCGATGGAGTGCCGGCATCATCTTCGGCGAGATGCTCGATTGCGTCTCGCCGGGCACCGCAAGCAGTTTTCTGGAGGAAGTGATCTCAAACGTGTTTCATGATTTTGAGGGTCCCATCGCTATCTGGCCTGCGCAGCGGGCACGTCTCCCGTCAGAACGTAACCCTGACCTTCGGCGTGACAGGCGGAGTTGCAAGCAGGCGACGAGCCGCACCTGCATCTGCTCGAACCGGTGGTAGCCGCATGACAACATCGCCCCGGCACATTCACCTGATCGGAATCTGCGGTACCGCGATGGCTTCGCTCGCCGGTCTTTTGCAGTTGCGCGGCCATCGCATCACCGGCTC
Source organism: uncultured Acidobacteriaceae bacterium (assembly GCA_963737665.1). Lineage (GTDB taxonomy): Bacteria > Acidobacteriota > Terriglobia > Terriglobales > Acidobacteriaceae > Telmatobacter. The sequence continues at coordinate 14,550 of CAVTTW010000002.1, read as the reverse complement.
TGACAAGGCCGCCTATCCGCCCATGAGCGACCTGCTGCGCGACTCGGAATCCCCGTGCTCGAACCCTATGCGGAAATCAATCTCGACCCCAAGCCGGACCTCGTCGTCATCGGCAACGCACTCTCGCGCGGCAATCCCGAGATCGAACGCGTACTCGATGAGCGCATCCCGTTTACCTCCATGGCCGCACTGCTGCGCGAAGAGTTTCTCACGGGGCGCGAATCGCTGGTCGTCGCGGGCACCCACGGCAAGACCACCACCACCAGCATGCTTGCCTGGATCTACCAGGTCGCGGCGCGCGAGAATCCTGCGCAGGAGCCTTCGTTTCTTGATCGGCGGCGTCGCCGAGAACTTCGGCACCAGCTTTCAACTCCGGCCCACGCGCACCTTCATCCTTGAAGGCGACGAGTACGATACGGCCTTCTTCGACAAGGGACCGAAGTTCCTGCACTACTTCCCTGACGCGCTGATCCTCACTCATGTCGAATTCGATCACGCCGACATCTACGCGGATCTCGACGCCGTGAAGACCGCGTTCAAGCGCCTCGTCAACCTCGTTCCACGCCGCGGCGTGATCGTCGCGTTCGACGGCAGCGCCAATGTCACCGAGTGCGTGGCGCGCGCCTTTTGTCCGCGTGGAGCGCTACGGCTTCAGCAGCGATGCGCACTGGCGCCTGCAAAACCTGCGCCACGAAGACGGATTGACCCGCTGGGAGGTCTGGCATGACGGCGCATTGTGGGCCGAGCTGGAGATGAGCCTGGCCGGCGAACACAATGCCCTGAATGCCACGGCCGCCGCTGCGCTTGCTGCCGGACAAGGCATCGGCAGGCAAGCAATCCAGGCGGCACTGGCCAGCTTCAAGAGCGTCAAGCGCCGCCTCGAAGTCCGCGCCGAGATCGGCGGCATCACCATCATCGACGACTTCGCTCACCATCCGACGGCGATCCGCGAAACGCTGCGTGCGCTGCGCTCGGTCTACCCCGCCGCCCGGCTCTGGGCCGTGCTCGAACCGCGCTCCAACACTCTCCGTCGCAAGGTGCTTGAATCCGAAATCGTCGCAAGCCTGCGCCTCGCCGATCGCGTGATTCTTGCCGGAGTCTATCAGCAGGAGCGCATTCCTGAAGATGAGCGCCTGCACCCGGAAGACGTGGTCCGTGGCACTGAACGCATCGGGAACTCCCGCCGAGTTATGCCCGGACGTCGAATCGATCATCGCGCGAATCGTGCCCCAACTTGAAGCGGGCGATGTGGTCGCCATCCTCTCCAATGGCGGGTTCGATGGCATCTATGAGAAACTGCCCGCGCGGCTCAGAGAAAGGCTCGCCTGAGCGCGAAAGCTTCCCATGATCGCGTCCCTCACATTGCTGCTTACGATCCTCGATTCTGGGCACTCCTGCAGCGCTCATCCTCATTCCCGTGGGCCATGTTCACGGGCAATGCGACGCCGCTCTACGACGCGTCGCAGTGGATCGTGCGGCTTGCCTTCCGCCTTGCAGGCATCCGCGTCGAGACGGTCGGACTGGACCGCGTGCCCGCAAACACCGCCTGCATCTTCATGTCCAACCACGTTTCAAACCTCGATCCGCCCGCACTCATCCCCCGCATCCCGGGCCGAACTTCGGCGTTCCTCAAGCGCTCGCTGATGAAGATTCCGGTGCTCGGTTACGGATTGAAGCTGGGTGAGTTTGTGCCCGTTGATCGCGACGGCCGTGTGCAGGGAGCCATCGAGAGTGTCGCAATTGCGAGGCAGGTGCTTGAGAAGGGCATCCACATCACTACGTTTGTTGAGGGAACTCGTTCGCGCGACGGGCGCCTGCTGCCATTCAAGAAAGGCCCGTTCTACCTGGCGATGGAAACCGGCGCGCCCTGCATTCCCGTGTCGATACACGGCACCGAGACCATGATGGCCAAGGGCAGCCTGCGTGTGCGGCCGGGCAAAGCATCACATCCAGTTCCATGAGCCAATTGATCCTCACCGCTTTGCCACGCGCGAGGAATTGATGGACGCAGTCCGCGCAGCGATAGCTTCAGGGTTGCCGGAGTGGATGCGAACCTGAGCTGTATTGCTGTCTACTGAACAACCGCGTTGTATCCGTCATTCAGCAGTTTCTGCCGCATGGCGACGGCATCGCTCCGATTGCCAAACGGCCCTACCTGTACATGCAACAGGCCGTCCGTCGGGTCGCGATGGGCACTCACGATGTATCCCCGCTTGCGTAACGCACCCACCAATACTTCGGCGTCTTCGGGGTGAGAAACCGCCGCAATCTGAACCATGATCGCGGGTCCCTGCGCCATCGCCGCGCGCAGCACACCGATTGCGCGGCCGCCTGGGTTGGCAATGCCGTGCGAACCGCGTCACCAGTATTTGCTGCTGCCGTTTCGGTGCCGGTTGACTTCGAAACAGGCACATCGACCGCGGCCTCCACCGACGCTCCGGCAGGCGCCGTATCCGATCCAGTCAGGTTTGGCGCATCCGTCTGGACAACCTGCGGCTGAAAGCTGCTCTGCGCCGCCGAAGGCTTGGCCTGCGCGGCTGCCGTCGCAGACGCCACCAGCGTTCCCGAAGCGGTTTGCACCATAGTCGTCCCAGCATCCCCGGGGCTGCGACGCCCCACCCCATATCCCAGGACGAAGCAGAGGCCGCACAGCGCAATCAACCCGCACACCAGCGCGGCCAGCATCGTTGGTCCCAACGTCAGTTCCCTGTCGCGCCGCTCTTGGACCGGCTCAAAGGCCGTTCCCCCAAAACCTCGCTGCATAGGTGCCTCTGTTCAAGCCAATTCTAGTCAAAAACCGCAACTCATCGGCGGATTATAATCGCCTGCGCACCCGTTTAAGTAACCACCGGGACCTGTGGTCTCAGCTTTCAAGTGGATGGCTTGTCAATGATCGGCGCCGGGATCGGGGCCGGGATCGGGGTTGCCGAGGTAGTTCCCATCTTGTTCAACAACGAAAGAATTTCCATCGGCAGCGGAAATACGATCGTCGTGTTCTTTTCGACGCCAATCTCGGCAAGGGTCTGCAGATAGCGCAATTGCAGCGTGATCGGCTGCGTGGCCAGCAGCGCCGCCGCATCGACCAGCTTCTGCGCCGCGTTGAACTCGCCCTCGGCGTGAATGATCTTCGACCGCTTTTCGCGCTCTGCCTCGGCCTGCTTCGCCATGGCGCGCAGCATCTGCTCCGGCAGATCCACCTGCTTCACCTCCACCGAAATGACCTTCACGCCAAATGGCTCGGTGCGCTGATCAATGATGGTCTGGATACGCAGATTCAACTTGTCGCGATGGCTCAGCAGCTCGTCCAGTTCGACCTCGCCCAGCACCGAACGCAACGTGGTCTGGGCAAACTGCGAGGTCTGATACACATAGTTGGCTACCTTGATTGCGGCGGCATTGGGATCGACTACATAGAGCGTCACAACCGCGTTCACCTTGATGGTCACGTTATCGCGCGTGATGACATCCTGCGGCGGAACTTCCAGCACTTCCTGCCGCAGGGAAATGCGCACCATCTGGTCCAGCGGACGGAAGACGAAGATGATGCCCGGCCCTTTCGGCGGCGTCAACGCGCGCCCCAGGCGAAAGATGACCGCGCGCTCGTAATCGCGCAGAATCTTGATGGAATTGAGCAGATAGAGAACCACAATGGCAATAACAATCAACAACGGAATGGGCAGATCAGAAAGAGACATTGGACGTTCCTCACTTCAGCACGGATTGTACTCTCCCGGCTTCTACAACCCGCTCGAATGCGGCTGCAACCGCGTTACGCGCAACAGGTACTGCTCGTGCCCGACGACGCGCAGCGCAGTCCCGGCAAGCACAGCTTCATCCGCCACCGCGCGCCAGATCTCTCCTTCGACCAGGACATGCCCTTCCGGCGTGAGTGGCTCCATCGCCGATGCCGTGTGACCCACCAGCGCTTCGACTCCCAGGCGCGCCTTCATGCGTCGCGCACGCACCGCAAGTCGCACCAGGAATGCCGTGATACCCCCAAAGGCCGCACTGACCCCGATGGCCACCCAGGGATTCACCGCAAGTTCCGGGACCGGCGCCGCCACCAGCGTCAGCGTCCCCAGCGTCAGGCACACAATTCCCGCCGATCGCCAGCGCTCCGTGCCCGCCAAACTTCGCCTCCAGCACCAGCAGCGCCACCGCCGCAACCAGCAGCAACACCGCCGTGTAGCGGATCGGAAGCAGATCGAGCGCCGAAGACCCCCAGCAGCACCATCAATGTTCCCAGCGCTCCTGGAACAATCGTGCCCGGCGTATTGAACTCCAGGTAGATCAGCAGCGCTCCGCCGACCAGCAGCAGCAGGGCGATGTTCGGATTGATCAGCCATCCCAGCAGGTCTTCGCGCAACGTCGGCTGCATCACCTCAATCCGCGCCCCGGCCAGGTGCAGGACTTCTTTGCTCCCATCGAGGCGGGTAATCTCGCGCCCATTCAGAGCATCCAGCAGTTGCGTATCGCTCGAAGCTGTCAAATCGATGAGGTGCTGCGTCAGAGCCTCCTCGGCAGTGTAGGAATGCGACGACTGCACTGCCGCGACGGCCGCATCCACATTGCGATTGCGCCTCGCCACATACGAACGCAGGAACGCCTCGGCGTCGTTTTCAACCTTCTGTGTCATGGTTTCATCCGGCTTGCCAAACTCGAACACCACATGTGCCGCGCCCGCATTGGTCCCGGGCGCCATGGCCGCCACGTCTGCCGCCTCAAGAAGGAAAAAGCCGGCCGAGCCGGCGCGCGCACCTGCCGGAGCCACGTAGACAATGACCGGAACATGAGAGCTGAGGATTGCCCCGGCCATGGTCCGCATTGAATCCACCAGGCCGCCCGGAGTATTGATCTCGATCAGCAGGGCCGCAGCGCCTTCGGTATTGGCGCGCGCGATAGCCCGATCCAATTGTCCAGCGCTCACTGGTTGGATGGTGTCGTCGAGGACAAACTTCTCCACCAGAGGTTGCTGGGCCCGCGCCGGTTGACTCACAAACTCCCAAAGCGGCCATTACCGTCAGGCTCGATGACATCCCGAGACGCGGAATCAGCCCGGCAACTGAACGTGTAAATCTGACCACGGATTGAAGCATGGTTAGCTCCTTCAGGGCCGGGCGCGCGGCTCTATTGCGACTGCCCCTGCTTCGCCGCTGCCAGGCGCAGCAGTTCCTTCGCGTCAAGGCTGTTGGGACTCAGCTTCAACGCCTCTGAAGCCTCGTGGTCCGCCTCGGCAAAGTGGCTGGCGGCATAGTCGAGGCGTGCCAGCACCAGGTACGCAGAAGCCGATGGCTTCAGTTCCAGCGCCGCCTGCGCTTCCTTGCGGGCGCCCGCCTGGTCACCCGTTCGCTCCCGCACCTCGGCCAGCCCGGCGTGCGCGGCCTCGGCGCTGTTGTCCGCTGCCACCGCCGCCTGGTAGAGGCGCTCCGATTCCAGCAGCAGCCCTCGTGAAAGATAATCCCTCGCCTGGGTAGCCAGACTGCGGGCCCGCTGCTCCGGCGTCAAAGCAGCCAGCCGCGTTGCCTCTACCTGATCGAGCATCACCGCCGCCTGCCGAAACGCCGCCGCATCGAAGCTGCGCTCAATCCGTTCCAGCGGATCGGTATTCGACGATCCTGCCGGTTGCCTCCATGCGGCCAGCAGAGCCTGCGCCTCGCTGTCATTGGGGCGCAGCTTCAGGCACTGGTTCAGTTCCGCCACGGCCTCCGGCCCGTTCCCATTCCGCTTAAGGCTCACCGCCATGTTGAAGTGATAATCCGCCGCGGAGGGATCTGCCGTCACCGCCTGGCGAAACATGGCCGTGCCGTCATGCCCCTGGCGGCTGATCGCAACTCCCTCATTGTTCAGAACCGGAGCCAGCGGCAACACCCGCGCCACTCCGCGGAACGCGAGTTCCGCATTGCCGTAGTCTCCTGAGAACATCAGCGAAAGCCCGCGGTAGAATCCCGCTTCCAAGGCATCGGCATTGTCGTTGCCCACCTTGGCGAAAGCCGCTGCTGCCTGTTCGTACTGCTGTCCGTTATAGTCCTCGCGTCCCAGGGCCATCCACGCCGCTCCGAATCCGGGACTTAGTTTGACCGACTGCTGCAGGTGGCGCAGACGCTCCGCCTGGTCCGATTCGCTGATTCCACGAATGTATTGCTCAAAAGCATCCAGGCGAAGGCTCTTGCCGGCAGCCACAAATGTCTCTTCCGCCACGCTGAAGCTGGGATCCAATTCGCGCGTCAGCTTCCAGGCCAGCGAGTCAAACACCGAAATCATGTCGCGCATCTCGCCGCGAGCCGTGGCCGGGGGGCTCATGCGCATGTGAGGCACATCTACAATCTGCGCCTTCCGCCCAAATCTCGGTGCCCTCGGTTTCGTAATGGCCGACCACGATAAAATCGGCATCCAGGGTCTGAGCGAGTTTGATCGAACTGGCCCGCGACGGCTGAAAGTTCTGCGGCAGCCCCAGGTGATCGAGTGCGTACAGGCGATCAGCGCGACTCATCGGAGCAAAACCGGCCGACGAAAACCGCGCACTGAGAATGCTCGGCGCGGCCTCGCGAATCCATTCCAGGCTCGGCTGGCCGGTGCGGTTATCAAATGGAAGCACGAGCAAAATTCGCCCTCGGCCTGCCGCTGCCAACGCATCGGAGGGAGCCTGCCCCAGGCTTGGAACGAGGATGCTTAGGAGGAGCGCAAATCCGGACCCCACATGGCTGGCCAGTCGCCGGAGCCGGCGTAGACGAGATGAAAATTGAAGGGACACAACACCCTGATTATAGGTCGTGCCGCAGACTACCGCAGCCCGCCGGCCGGATCGACGGCCGCCTCAAACTGGCGATTAAATCGGATCAGCGCGATCCATTGCCCATCGTCGTCCCGCCTCCACACCAGCGTGCCGCCCAATGCGTGCGCAATGCTGTCCGGCAACAGGTCGTGGTGCAGCCCGAAGTACCGCTCATCCAACGCCGCGCTGCGGCTTCCCAGGCTCACGAGAGGTATCGCGGGCTCCGATTTCGTCGAAAACACCAGCGCCGCCGAATACTTGCCTGGCTCATCGGATGCCCGGGAAATCTGCGGCGTTGAGAAGTCGTCGATCGCGTAGACATCCCACGGCTGCTTCACATAGCCCAGTTCGGGATGGCGAAGCTCGTCCGTGACCGGCCACGCCGTAAGCACCGTGCGCCCGGATAGCGCGTGGTGAGCTGAGCAATCCCCGCCTGGTGCAGCCGGATCACGTGCGCATAGGTCAGATTGTCTTCGGGAGCGAATCCGTACGGCGGATTGATGAACAGGCCGGCGACAAAGCCCGCCGCCGAAAGCAACGCCAGGGCATGCCAGTAAGGAACCCGGCGGTAAAACGTGGAAACCGCAAGCAGCAGCACCAGCGGATACATCGGCAACAGGTACCGGCAAAGCAGCGCTCCGCCAAGAACGCTGAACAGCGCCGCATTCACGAGCAGCAGAGTAAAAATGCGCCAGCGCACCCGCAGGCTGATCCCCGGACGCGGCTGGCCGCCGGCATCGACCCTGGGATGCAGCATCAGGGCCGCCGCCGTCAGCAGCACCGGCACAAACATATTCATGTGCGCCGTAAGGTGCAGCATGCGGTGAAAGAATGCCGCCAGCACCCGATCCGGGGCCAAGTGTGGCCTGAGCGTTATAGCGAAAGAACTCGGGATTCCCGAAAAGAAAGCCCGTCTTTGCATAATGCCAGCCGTACCAGGCCGCCAGCGGCACAACGCAACTCGCCAGCCACGCCGCCTCGCGCCACAACCCAAAGCGCGCCGGCCTGCGCGACCGACACCCCTCAATAAAGCTGATGGCCGCCAGCGTCACCGGAATCACCACCGCCGTCTCCTTGGACAGCACGGCGGCCGTGAACCAAAGCGCCGCCGCCCAGGGCCTGCGATCCCGGTCCGGCAGCGAATACACCAGCCCCCAGATCGTAAATGCGGCCGCGAAGATGTCCGCATGCGCCAGCGTGCTCTGGGCAAACCAGATGGGATAGAGGCCCGTCAGCACCACCGTCCAGAACGCCACCCACGGCGACGCCGTGGAGCCGCTGCGCCAGCCGCCATACCGCCAGCAGCCCCAGCGACGCCACCATCAGCACTGCCTCGCGCGTCACCTCGGGATAGAACCCCGAGGCCTTCCACCACAGGGCAAGGTAGATGCTGGGCAGCGGCGGATGCGCGTTGGTCAATGTCGAAGTCGGAATCAGCGAGCCGGTGCGAAAAAAATCCCACGCCGCGGGAATGTAATATCCCGCCTCATCCCAGTAGTAGGGCAGCCGCAAGCAGCGTGAAGTGGTGAGATAAAGGCCACAAACATGACTGGAAAGATCATCCAGATCGGAAACGGCGCGTCCCGCCGGGGCTCGATCAATCTTCTCCAGTGCAAGCGCTTCATCCTCAAGTCGACTGGGTGCTTCTCTGCGTCTCAGTTCACCGGACCCTGGGGAAAATTGTGCGTCTGCGGTTCCAGAGCCAGTGTGCCGAAGGCCTGCTCGTACTGGGCAATGTTCTGACCCAGAACATTCGAGCAGAGCCTTGGCCTGCTGCGGGCTCAGAAAAATGGCCTGGTGGTTGCGGATTGTGACCTGGTCCGGGCTTTCGCTCGAGGCCAGGCCGAAGACAAGCTGAAAATCCCACACGCTGACGCGCACCTGCACGCTGTTGGCGTAGGATTCGCGGTAATCCGGCGTCTGGGTGAGATTCAGCTGGGGCTGTTGCGGAGTTGGACTCATGATTCCATCAGATTACTCTGCCAGGGCAGGCTCTTGCTCCGCCCCATCGAAGCTTCCGGCATGGATCATGCCAGCCGCGAAACTCGCGGCCATTTTCACAGGAGAATCAGGAAGGATTTGGTGCGGAAGAGGGGACTTGAACCCCTAAGCCTTTCGGCGCTAGCTCCTAAGGCTAGTGTGTTTGCCCTCTATCTTCTCTCGATTCAATGCTTTGAGAATCTTGAATAACACGAGTGGCAGTTTTAGTGGCACTTTGTTTCTCAGCGCAAAAACGCGTTCAACCCAGCGACCGAGACCGGATCCCCCACTCCAACTTGCTTAGTTTACATCTCGATCGGCCGCCTTGCTTGATAGAACAGCCGATTGATTGGGGGCCAAGATACACAGGGAAGATTCTCTCTCAAAAGGCAAGCATTCTTGGGGGATATTGAGATTGGATTTTCAAGGCATGGCGGGTCTATCCCTCTGATGTGTTCTTTTGGAGCGAGCAAAGATTTCTCTGCTCGCCCCTGGTTCATCATCAGGATGAGCTCGCCAGGCTATCCCTCGGCGTGGTTGCTTCCCAGCAGAGCCCCGCTTCCGTTTCACCTGGATGTCGATTGTACCGCGCAAAAGAGTTCCAGCCCTGGAAAGAACTTGCTGCCATCGTACGGAGTTTGGTTTTTGAAGATTCCGTAGATGGCCTGGAGCAGTTTTCTGGCGACCGCTACCAATGCTTGCATTTTGGCTTTGTGTCATTAGAGCTTTGTAGAATGCTTTCAGGTGTGGATCTCCGTACTGCGGCCAATGCGGACATATAGAGAGCACGGCGCAAATGGCGGTTCCGGGCGCGGCTGATGCGCGACGTCTGATGCACCGAAGTGCCCGAGGTCAGGTGAGCGGGATCAAGTCCGCTGTGAGCCACCCATGGGCGCACGTTCATTTCAGGGGGCAACGCCATTAGCTCGCCTAGTAGTTGCAGTGCGCTTATTTGGCCGATGACCGATATTCCGATCAGTAACTCAAGGCGGAGACACATCGTAGCGTCGGCCTGGATTAACGTGTAAGCGGCGCGGCGCAGCTTCTCGATCCGTGCGCCATGCGGTGCGAGGCCCAGACGAGGACGGCATCGAAGCGTCCACGGCGGGCCCCGATCATTTCCGTGTCGGTGACCACTTCTCACAGTGACATGGGCCCTTGTGCTCGATTCTTCGTTCATTAGCCTCAACGCCCGAACAAGAGACCCGCTCTCTAAAAGGCCTCCAGTCGAAGCTACAGGCCCTTCTAGTCACGTGGCGCAAGCGCCTGCTTGGGATACTTGTCGGCGTTTGGTTGTTCCTAATACATGCCGTCACCGCTTCCGTAGCCGCCGGCCGGGACCGGCAGCCTTGGGCTCGGGGAGCTCCACCACCATGGCCTCCGTGGTGAGCAGGAGACCGGCGATCGAGGCTGCGTTCTCGAGTGCTGTGCGGGTCACCTTGGTTGGGTCGATGACGCCGGCCTTCACCAGGTCCTCGTAGACGCCGGTTTCGGCGTTGTAGCCGAAGTTAGGCTCCTTGGACTGCAAGTACCTTTCCCACCACGACAGCGCCTTCTTCGCCGGCATTGGCAACAATCTGGCGCAGAGGCTCTTCGAGCGAGCGGCGAACGATTTGCGCGCCGGTCTTTTCGTCACCCACGAGCGTCTTGATGAGGGCGTCAACCGCGGGAATAGCGCGAACCAGAGCCACGCCGCCGCCGGGGACGATGCCTTCCTCGACTGCCGCGCGGGTGGCGTGCAGAGCGTCCTCAACGCGAGCCTTCTTCTCCTTCAGTTCGGTCTCGGTTGCGGCGCCCACCTGGATAATGGCAACACCGCCCACCAGCTTGGCCAGCCGCTCCTGGAGCTTCTCCTTGTCGTAGTCCGAGGTGGTCTTCTCGATCTGCGAACGGATCTCGTTCACGCGGCCTTTGATCTTGGCTGGCGTCGCCGGCACCGTCGATGATGGTGGTGTTGTCCTTGTCGATGGTGATGCGCTTGGCGCGGCCCAGATTCTCGAGCTTCACGCCCTCCAGCTTGATGCCCAGGTCTTCAGTGATAGCCTCGCCGCCGGTCAGGATGGCGATATCACCGAGGATGGCCTTGCGGCGGTCGCCAAAGCCGGGCGCCTTGACGGCAGCCACGTTCAATGTGCCGCGCAGCTTGTTCACTACCAGGGTAGCCAGGGCTTCGCCCTCGACGTCCTCAGCGATGATCAGTAGCGGCTTGCCGCCGCGGGCAACCTGCTCCAACAACGGCAGCAGATCCTTCATGTTGCTGATCTTCTTTTCGAAGATGAGGATGGAAGGCTCGTCCAGCACTACTTCCATGCGACCGGGGTCGGTAACGAAGTAGGGGCTCAGGTAACCACGATCAAACTGCATACCCTCCACTGTCTCCAGGAACGTATGCCCTGTCTTCGAATCCTCAACGGTGATGACGCCATCCTTGCCAACAGTTTTCATCGCTTCGGCAATGATGTTGCCAATCTCCATGATCGCCGTTGGCCGAGATGGCACCCACTTTAGCCACAGCACCCTCGTCCACGGGCCTGGACAACTCGCCCAATGCGCCGCCTTCAACCCACTTGCCATCCTTGTCCCGCGTGCCGATGATCACGGTCACGGCCTTTTCGATGCCGCGCCTCAGTGCCATCGGGCTTGCGCCGGCCGCCACTGTCCTCACGCCTTCGCGGAAGATGGCCTGGGCCAGAACTGTCGCGGTGGTGGTACCGTCTCCAGCCACGTCGCTGGTCTTGGATGCAACCTCGCGCACAAGTTGCGCGCCCACGTTCTCCATCGGATCCTTCAGGTCGATTTCCTTGGCCACCGTCACGCCGTCCTTGGTGATGGTGGGCGAACCGAATTTCTTCTCGATCACAACGTTGCGGCCCTTGGGTCCTAGCGTCGCCTTCACCGCATCGGCAAGAATGTTGACGCCGCGCAGGATTGCTTGACGGGAACCCTCACCGTGCAGAATTTGCTTTGCCATACTTGTAACTCCTAAGTTCGCAGTTCTTAGTTCACAGTTGCCGGTTAACAGCCGCTATCAATTCACCGTCCACCACGAACTTTGAACCGCGAACTGTGAACTGGCGCGCAGTCGCGCTACTTCTTGACGATGCCGAGGATTTCTTCCTCGCGCATGATCAGAAACTCTTCGCCGTCGATCTTGATTTCGGTGCCGGCATACTTACCGAAGAGCACACTGTCGCCAGCCTTGACGTCCAGAGGGAAGACTTTGCCTTCGTCGTTGGACTTGCCCTTGCCGACAGCGATGACCTTGCCTTCCTGGGGCTTTTCCTTGGCGCTGTCCGGGATGATGATTCCACCACGAACGGTTTCGCCCTCATCGACGCGGCGGACGAGGATGCGGTCGTGGAGAGGGGTGAACGTGGTCGTTACTGATGTCGCTGTCATTTTTTGATTCTCCTTCACGCGCAGGCAGAGTGATACCCCAGGCCGTGGGTTCTGGGTGGGTTTTGAGAGGGAGGCTTCTGAGATTGCGGACTGGGGCTTCAAAAGATTGGAGCGGCGGATCCGGTCTAGCAGTTCCACCAGCAGAGCACTAGCACTCTTGCCTTCTGACTGCTAAACGTAGGCGCGGGGTCTTGCCATTGTCAAGGGGCATCACAGTTAAGGTCGCTCAAAATTCGTGCGTCCTTCCGTTTCGACCTAGCCGACCCTCTGCGCGCTAGCTCAATCTGCAGATTGTATTTTCCTCGCTGTCCCCAATTACAACCATCCAAAAGGGTTTTGGCGTACAGATAGGTGCATTGGGGGCAAAGAACTTGCATCTGCCTAATGCATAGGCATATACTCAATTCGTGATATACGACCAATTCAGTCGTATATTAGCAGCGATGCACCCCGATGAACGAAAGGTGCTCACGTGTTGGTCATGGCGCTCGAGGAGATGGCATGGCTTCGAATATAGATACAATCCGAGATCTGGCTCAGCAGGACTATAAATGGGGCTTCATCACAGAGAGTGACGATGAAAGAGCTCCCCGGGGATTGAACGAAGACATTATTCGGCTCATCTCCGCCAAGAAGCGCGAACCCGAATTCATGCTGCAGTGGAGGCTCAAGGCCTTCCGCCGCTGGGTATCGCTTGAGAAGGGCCAGGCAGAGCCGAAGTGGGCGAACATTCACTACGGGCCGATCGATTACCAGAACATCATTTACTACTCGGCGCCAAAGCAGAAGCCTGGACTCAAGAGCCTCGATGAAGTCGATCCCGGAGATCCTGCGCACATTCGAAAAGCTGGGCATTCCTCTCGCACGAGCAGAAGCGTCTGGCCGGCGTGGCCGTCGATGCCGTGTTCGACAGCGTTTCCGTGGCCACGACGTTCAAGGAGAAGCTTGCCGAACTGGGCATCATCTTCTGCTCGTTTTCCGAAGCCGTTGAGAAACATCCCGAGCTGGTCGAAAAGTATCTCGGCTCGGTGGTGCCGTACACCGACAACTATTTCGCGGCGCTCAACTCGGCGGTCTTCACCGACGGCTCCTTTGTCTACATCCCCAAGGGCGTGCGCTGCCCGATGGAGCTGTCGCACCTATTTCCGCATCAACGCGGCAGAGACGGGCCAGTTCGAGCGCACGCTGATCGTTGCGGACGAAGGCGCCTACGTCAGCTATCTGGAAGGCTGCACGGCGCCCGATGCGCGACGAGAATCAGTTGCATGCCGCCGTGGTGGAGCTGGTGGCGCTGGATAACGCGCAGATCAAATACTCGACCGTGCAGAACTGGTATCCCGGCGACAAAGAAGGCAAGGGCGGCATCTACAACTTCGTCACCAAGCGCGGCAAGTGCGCGCGGCGTGAACTCGAAGATCTCCTGGACGCAGGTCGAGACCGGCTCGGCGATCACCTGGAAATATCCCAGCTGCATCCTGCAGGGCGATAACTCGGTCGGCGAGTTCTACTCCGTGGCGCTGACCAACCACTATCAGCAGGCCGACACCGGCACCAAGATGATCCACATCGGCAAGAACACGCGCAGCACCATCGTCTCCAAGGGCATCTCGGCCGGCCACGGCCAGAACACCTATCGCGGCCTGGTCAAGATCCTGAAGGGCGCGACCGGCGCGCGCAACTACTCGCAGTGCGACTCGCTGCTGCTCGGCGATCAGTGCGGCGCACACACCTTCCCCTACATCGAAGTGAAGAACTCCATCGGCGCAGGTGGAGCACGAGGCATCCACCTCGAAGATCGGCGAAGACCAGATCTTCTACTGCAAGCAGCGCGGCATCTCCGCCGAAGACGCCGTGTCGCATGATCGTCAACGGCTTCTGCAAAGAGGTCTTCCGCGAACTGCCGATGGAGTTCGCCGTCGAAGCGCAGAAGCTGCTGGGCGTCAGCCTGGAAGGCAGCGTCGGTTGAAGCGCCAATGAACGAGAATTCAGGCAAGCGAGTAAACGATCAATCTGCTGGAGATTAACAATTTGCATGCAGCGGGGCGGGAAAGAAATTCTGAAGGCATCAACCTGACGGTCAAGGCGGGCGAGGTTCACGCGATCATGGGCCCGAACGGCTCAGGCAAGAGCACCCTCGCGCAGGCGTTGGCCCGGCGCGAAGCCTACGAAGTGACGGCAGGCGAAATCACCTTTGATGGCAAGGACCTGCTGGAGATGGACCGGAGCGGCCGCAGTGAGGGTGTTTTTATGGCGTTCCAATACCCGGTCGAAGTTCCAGGCATCGGCAACGCGCACTTTCTTCGCAGTGCGCTCAATGCGATCCGCAAATATCACGGACGGGATGAGCTGGACGCAATCGATTTTCTACCCTTCTTTCGTGAAAAATTGAAGCTGCTGGA
>CAVTTW010000001.1:0-400418 GCA_963737665.1 uncultured Acidobacteriaceae bacterium | reverse complement strand
CATGCTAAAGAAGACGCTTGGATCGAGCTTCGACTTCGCCGCGACCTCGGGGCCGGGAATGCCAAGGCCCTTCTGCAGGTCCTCCTCGTTGCCCACCAACACATCCACATTCTCAACGATGCGGTGGATGGTCGCGACCGCATGGGTGTCGCCGCCGTGACTTTCGATAGCTTCTCGCGAAAGTTCAGGTCGAACGAAGTCACCGCGCCGGCTTCCTTGGCCGCCTTCATCATCTCCGCCGCCAGCTCGGCAGTCGTGGGTGAGAGCGCCGCGAAGATGCCCCCGCTATGCACCCAGCGCACGCCGCCGGCAAAGATCGCCTTCCAGTCAAAATCGCCGGGCTTCAATTGCGCCGCGGCTTCGTTCGCCCGGTTGTAAAAGACGACCGGCCCGCGCACGCCATAACCGCGGTCGCTGTAGACTGTAGCCATGTTGGGTCCGGTCACGCCGTCATGCTTGAAGTGCTTATAGAACGGCTTCACGCCCATGGCCCGAACCCGCTCGGCGATTAAATCCCCAATGGGATAGTCCGACATGGCGCTCACGATTGCCGTCTTCATTCCAAAGCAATCAGACAGATTGGCAGCCACGTTGAATTCCCCGCCGCTCACGTGAATCTGGCACTCTGTCGCTTTGCGGAACGGAATGATGCCGGGATCGAGCCGGTGCACCAGCGCGCCCAGCGAAAGAAAATCCAGGTTGCCGTCCTTGCCAATCTTCAAGCCCTCACTCATTGCGTCTCAACTCCCTCCGCCGATCATGAATTCGCGCTGCGCGATATCAAGTGCTGGCTTGAACTCATGCGCCGGCCGTCTGCTTCACATCGGCCAACACCTGGTCAACTGTCCATTCGTTGCCCGGATAGAAGCGCACCACCTTCCCATCCGGCCCGATCAGCGTGGTGGAAAGCGTGTGCGTGATCGATCCATCGGCAGACTGCGTCAACCCCACATCGAAGTACTGCGCCATCTTCGCCAGCACCGGCTTCTCGGGGACGGCAAAATCCCAGTGCGTGAATGCATTCTTCGCATCGCTGCCAATGTAAGTCGCGCCATAGGCGCGCAAACGTGCCGGCGTGTCGTTCTCCGGATCAAAGCTCACGCACAAGAGGTGCGTCCTGGCATACAACGCGGGATCGGCCGAGAGCCGCTTGTCGATACTGGCGAAGTTGTGAGTTACCAGCGGGCAAAAGTTGGGCAGCGGACAGCGCGTATAGATAAACGTGATGAGCAGATCCTTGCCGCGAAACTGATCAAGCTGGATGGCGCGTCCATCCTGGTTGCGCAGCTTGAAATCCGGTACCGTATCGCCGGGCGCGGGCACATGATACTGAACCTTCGGTTTGTAGTCGGGCTTGGACTGGCCGACAATCACGATGTGATCCAGCACCACATCGGCATCGTCGCCCTGCGACACCAGCAGGTCCGCCGTGATCACGTCCCCCGGATGCAGTTCGCTGAGTATGTTCGCGTCTTTCAGCTTGTAGGGCATGGTCATAGCTTCCATGAAACCCGGGATCGCTTCGTGATCCAGCACAACCTCATTCGTGGATGGGTTCGTCGATACCACCTTGCCACGCAATTGGTAGGTCTTGTATTGAGGGCTGCTTGTGGGCTCCGGTCCAGCCTTCGGACCACTGTGGCATCCCGAAGCAATCACAACAGCAAGCAAGGAGGCGCTGAGCAAGGGACGAATCACTCCTCAGTGTACAACCGTAGCCACCGGGCATACCCGGGTTGGCGCTGGCCTCCCCCGGCGGAGTATAACGCTGGAATGGGAGCAAAATCTGCTGCGGAACTGGACGCATGGCTGCGCTCCGGCGGCCTCGTGGTCGCGGCCAGCGACCGCGCTGCGCGCGCCGCGTCTGCCGCCTTCCATCGCGCGCGGCGCGCCGAGGGTCTCAGCGCGTGGCTGGCTCCCAACGTGCTGGATTGGAAGAGCTTCGTCCGCACTACCTGGGACCAGCGAGCCGCAGATGACCGTCTGGTTCTGAACCCGACCCAGGAAGAGTCCCTGTGGGCCAAAGTCATTCAGGCCAGTGGCCACACCGCCGGATGGCTCGAAAAACCGCGTCGCCGCCTGGCTGCCTCCGCGATGGAAGCGCACGCCCTGCTATGCGCCTACGCCCCGCGCTACCTGCGCACCCTCGCACGCGATGCCTGGCAGCAGGACTGCGCCTCTTTCAGCGCCTGGCTGGCCGCATTCGAAGACATCTGCCACGCCGACCGGTTGATCAGCCCCAATCGGGTCCCGTTGGGGCTGATTCCGCTGCTTGCACGCGACTCACCGCCCGGCCTCCGCTTTTCCTAACCGGCTTCGATCGCCTGCTTCCGGTACAGCGTGCCCTCTTCGACGCATGGGGGGCCTGGCGCGAGATGGAGGTCCGGGAACCTGCCCGCGACGTGGTCAATTTCACAACTGCAGATGAACAGACC
The DNA here is from genome assembly GCA_963737665.1 of uncultured Acidobacteriaceae bacterium. GTDB lineage: Bacteria > Acidobacteriota > Terriglobia > Terriglobales > Acidobacteriaceae > Telmatobacter. The sequence goes on along the minus strand of CAVTTW010000001.1, from coordinate 397,983 downwards.
GAACTCGACGCCTGCGCCGCGTGGTGCAATCGCGAACTTGCCGCCAATCCAGCGGCACGGCTGCTGGTCATTGCTCAGGACGCCAGCCAGCGCCGCGGCGAGATCGAACGCGCTTTTCTGAAGCACGCCGCCTCAGACGGAAAAACGCAGTTCGAATTCTCGCTCGGGATTCCACTGCGCCAGACCGCACTGGCCCGCGCCGGGTTGCTGCTGCTTCGCTGGCTCGCCGCGCCACTTGAAGAACAGGATGTCGATTGGCTGCTGGGAAGTCAGTACGCCTCCGCAGGTCCGGACGAAACGGCGGCCCTGCAAGGGTATATGCGCGCATTGCGCCGCCGCGGCCTGGAGCGCACGCGCTGGACCCTCGAAGCCTTTCTTCGCCAGTCCGGCGGCTCCGCAAACCTGCCTGCCGGCTCCGCCGCCTTGCCTCAAAGATGGGTACAGCGCATGATCGAGGCCGCCCGTCGGCTCAAGGACGTGAGCAGCACGGCCCACTCTCCCCTGGAATGGGCGGAGATGGTTCCCCGCCTGGTTGAAGCGATGGGGTGGCCCGGCTCGCCCAGGCTCTCCAGCGCCGAGTTCCAGGCTGCGCGACGCTGGCAGCAGGCCGTGGATGCGTGTGGATCTCTGGGCTTCGATGACCGACATATCTCCTGGAAGGACTTCCTCTCCGAACTGGACCACGCTCTTGAAGACACGCTCTATGCGCCCGAGTCGCTGGACGCACCCGTCCTGATCGCTGGCCCGGCCGAGTCCGCGGGCCTCAGCGCGGATGCCGTGTGGTTCCTGGACGCCGATGAAGACGCATGGCCGGCCCGCGGTTCAACGCACCCGCTGCTCCCGCTGGACGTGCAGCGCGATGCCGGCATGCCCCACGCCACGCCCCAGTTGGATTGGGACCTCGCCCACTCCGTCACGCGGCGCCTCATCGCCTCGGCGCCAGTGGTCCGCTTCAGCTATGCGCGGCAAAAGGAAGGTGTCGAGACGCGCCCTTCCGGTCTCATCGAGCTGCTTGCCGGTGTACCGCAGGAGATGCCCGCGCAATTCGCGCCGAGCCAGAGCCCGCTGCCGCGTACCGAGCAAGTTGAAGACTTCAGCCGCATCCCACTCGCCACAATCGCATCTGGTCTGGACGCACCAGAAGTCCGCGGCGGATCGACTGTTTTGACTTCGCAATCGCAATGCCCCTTCAAAGCCTTCGCCACAGCCCGGCTGGGAGCGCAGGCCTGGAAACCGGCCGAAGCCGGACTCACCGCGGCCCAACGCGGCCAACTCCTCCATGCCGTGCTGCACGCCGTATGGGGGGCTCCGCCGCATGGCATCCACACTCTCGCCGAACTCGAAGGCCTCGCCGATCTGCGCAGTTTCGTTCAGGGCCACGTTGATCGGGTCATGGCAGAAAAAGTCCCGCAGGCGGCGGGTGAGCACATGCCGCGCCGCTATCTCGAACTCGAAGCCCTGCGCCTGACCCGGCTGGTGACCGAATGGCTCGAATTTGAGCGCACTCGCGCGCCATTCACGGTTTTGGCAACGGAACGGGATGCGGTCACCAACATCGCCGGGCTCAATCTAAAATTGCGCCTCGACCGCGTCGACCGTCTCAACGATGACTCGGTGCTGGTGATCGACTACAAGACCGGCGATGTCTCTCCACACTCCTGGGAACTCCCCCGCCCCGACGACGTGCAACTGCCGCTCTATGCCGGCTTCGCGCTCGGTGATGATCTGTTGGGCGGCCTCGTCTTCGCCAAGATTCGTCCCGGCAAGTTGTGCTTCATGGGCAAGGTCGGCGACGCCACGGCAACTTTGATCCCGACTCTCAAATCCTCATCCAGCCTTGAACAGACCCCGTTCTCGGCTGAAATGCTCATCGGCTGGAAAGAAGCTATCGAGCAACTCGCGCGGGATTTCCTGGCCGGCCGCGCCAACGTCGATCCGCGCGACCCGCCGGCGACCTGTGAACGCTGCGGCCTGTACACCCTTTGCCGCATCCAGGAACAGCCCGACGTAATCGTCGATGAAAACGAACCGGAGCCAGCCAATGAGTAACCTCACGCGCCCCGCCCCGCCTGATCAGGCCCAGCGCGAACAGGCGCTCCATCCCGGCCGCTCCATCCTCGTGCAAGCGCCCGCCGGCTCCGGCAAGACCGACCTGCTCACCCGCCGCTTCCTGCGCCTGTTGAGCGAAGTCGAAGATCCCGCGCAGGTCGTCGCCATCACCTTCACCAAGGCTGCAGCCGCGGAGATGCGCCATCGCATCATTTCCGAATTGGAGGGGGCGGCGGCACGCGCTGTCGAGACCCAGAGGCTCTTTGCAGAACCCTCGGATGACGAGTTCTCGATGGAAAGCCTCGGCAGCCGCGCACTCGAACATTCTCGCGCCCACGGCTGGGACCTGCTGCAGATGCCTGCGCAGCTTCGCATCTCGACCATCGATTCCTTCTGCCGCGAGTTGGCCTTGCGGCAGCCGTTGCTCTCCGGCCTGGGTGGCGGGCTCGACATCGCGGAAGATCCGACCGAACTCTACTCGCGCGCGGCCCGATACACTCTTGAGCAAATCGGGAGCGCTGATCTCACCGCATCGACACTCGGTCCCGCCCTTGAAGCTCTCCTTCTGTGGCGCGACAACGGCTGGCAGGAGATGGAGAGGCTGCTGGTCGAAATGCTTCGCCAGCGCGACCGCTGGATGCAGGAGTTTCTGCTTGCCGGCGATATCGACTGGACCGCCCTGCGCGAGCGTCTCGAACGCCCCTTCGCACGCGCCCTCTCCGCGGCTCTCGAAGAGCTAAGCCGACTCCTCGACCAGGCTCCCGGAGCCTGCGATGAAGTGATGCAACTGGCCCGCTTCGCATGCGCGCAGAGCGCCGACGGCCTGCATCGCGAACTGGCCGAGCTGGCGGAACTTCCCTGTGGCCCTTTCAGCGACACCGGCGAACTAGAGGCGGCGCACCAGGCATATCTCTGCCTGGCAGAGATGCTGCTCACGCAGGATGGTGCCTTCCGCAAAGCCTTCAATGTCGGCAACGGTTTTCCGCCCGACCGCAAGCGAGAAAAGGAGAGAATCGCCGACCTCATCGACCGCCTGAGAGGTGTCAGCGGGTTTGAGGCAAAGCTCGCCGCTCTGCGCTGCCTGCCCCCGGCCCGCTACACCGACGACGACTGGGAGATCGTCAGGGCCTGCTTCACCCTGCTGCGCCATGCGGCAGCGCAGTTAACGGTCGAGTTCGCAGAAGCCGGCAGGGTGGATTTTACAGAGGTCGCTCACATCGCCCAGCGGGTGCTTCACGGAGACGATGATTTGCCGAGCGATGCCGCCCTCGCCATCGCCGACGGCATCCGCCATCTGCTGATTGATGAATTCCAGGACACCAGCCGGCGTCAACACAAGCTGATCGGATCTCTGGTCGCGGCATGGCCCGACTTCGATGGCCGAACGCTCTTTGTGGTTGGCGACCCCATGCAGTCCATCTATTTCTTCCGCGATGCCGACGCCGAGCTCTTCCCCCGGGTGCGGATTGCCGGCCTCGAATTGCCGGATGCCGATCCGTTCCTGCTCGACTTCGCTCCACTCACATCCAACTTCCGCACCGCCCCACGCCTCGTGGAACGCCTCAACGATACGTTCGCTCAGATCTTTGCCGCCGATGACGGCAGCGGCGTTGGCTTCTCCGCAGCTCGACCGGCTCGGCCGGCCACAGCCCACTCTGCTCCGCACTTCGAGCTGCACCTTGACTTCGTTCCCCAGATTGCGCGCGGCGCTGCAACCACCGCAGACGCACTGCGACGCAAGGAAGATGTGGTTGAGCGTCGCGACGCAGCGCACGCAGCCCAGACGCAGCAGATCGTCAGTCTCATCCGTGAACATCTCGATCGCATAGACGCGGCCCGCGCGCGCGGAGAAAAATATCGCATAGCAGTGCTGGGCCGCACCCGTGCTGCGCTCGCGCCCATTGCCGCCGCATTGCGCGAAGCGGGCATCCCCTTCCGCGCTGTCGATCTGGAACCGCTCGCCGAGTGCCTCGAAGTACGGGACGCCCTCGCCCTGGCTCGCGCGCTCCTCAATCCCCAGGAGCGCGTGGCGTGGCTCGGTGTACTTCGCGCTCCGTGGTGCGGCCTCTCGCTTGCCGATCTACACGCCCTCACCAGCGCCGACGATCCGGAGACACTGCGCCGGCCCATTCCCGCATTACTCGCTGAACGCGCATCGCTCCTCACGGAACAGGGACGACGCGCCGTCGACCGCCTGCAGCAGGCGCTCGCGGCTGTGCCGCGTCTGCGTGCTTCACAGCCCGCCGCCTCTCTCGGCACATGGCTGGAGCAGGTATGGCTGTGCCTGGGAGGCGCCGATTGCGTGGATGCGACTGCGCACGCCAACCTCGACCTGCTTTGGAAGTGTCTCGATCATCTGCAAGGCGGGGAGCCCGATCTTCTCGGCCAAGGACTCGACGCGGCGCTCGCAAAACTCATGGCCCAGCCCGACCCCTTGGCAGGCAGCGAACACGGTGTGCAATTGATGACCATTCACAAGTCCAAGGGCCTTGAATTTGAAGTCGTCATCGTACCCGAGTTGCAGGCCGGCTGCGGTCGCGGCCAGGGCCGGCTTCTCTCCTGGCTGGAGCGCGGCCTCGCCTCTCCCGACGCGTCCGGGGATATTACCGAGTTCCTCGTGGCGCCCCTGCCCTCGAAAGGAGCCAACAGCGGCAAGGCCAAGGCGTGGGTCGATCGCGTCTACCGGCAACGCGAATCGCAGGAGACGCGCCGCATTCTCTATGTAGCCGCCACGCGCGCCCGCGAGCAACTCCACCTCTTCGCGCGGCCGGACTACAAGACCGAGAGCGACGGGACCCTGAGCCTGTGCGATCCGAGAGGCAGCCTGCTCGCTACGTCCTGGCCAGCCCTCGAAGCCGAGGTGCGCGCCCGCTTCGATGCCTGGAAGACAGGAACACAACAAGCCGACATCCAAGCCATCGCGGCTGCCAGCGACAATCTCCTGCAGATGCCACCCTTGTCAAGGCCTGCAATCCTGCATCGTCTGCCGGTTGATTACCAATCCCCTGTCGCTCCGCTCGCCGGCAAGGTGGATGCCGCGGCCGACGTGCGTGGGCCAGATAAGGATCAACTCTACCAACGCCACCAGGGCGGCCTGCAGTCGCGGGCCCTCGGCACCGCTGTTCACACTCTGCTCGAAGAACTTGCGCGCCTGCGCCTCGCGCACGATTGGCCCGCGGCGCGATCCGAATTGTTCAAACATGCGCCATCCACTGCCGCACAGTTGCGCTCGGCGGGCATCGCTTCGCGCCACGCCACAGTCACCGCACAGCAAGCCGTAGATATCGCGCTCCAGGCTTCGCACGATGCACATGGCCAATGGATTCTCTCGCCTCATCCTGAATCCGCAAGCGAAGCGCGCTGGGTTGGAGAGATTGACGGAGCCCTGCACGAAGTCCGCGTCGACCGCGTCTTTCGGGCCGGCGGAGCCTCTTTCCGACGGCGAAGACTGCTGGTGGATCATCGACTACAAAACCGCGCAGCATGGCGGCGCAAATTCCGCCGCCGCTGTGATGGAACTGCGCGCTCTCTTCGCGCAGCAGCTCGAGCACTATGCCGAAGTCCTCCGCATGCTGCACGGGCCGGCTGCGCCCATCCGCGCCGGTATTTATTACACGCGCATGTCGGCTTTCGACTGGTGGCCGCTATGATCCCATTCCCAAAAACTAGAGCGGTACGCCCAGTCCGATCGACTGCATCAACTTGAGCGCGTTGCTGGTCTCGACCACCCCCGGCTTCAGCTTGTAATCGAAGATCAGCCTTCCCTCGTCCAGCCGGTCTTCAAAGTGGCAGTTGAGCGCGCGTCCACCCACCCGGTCGACGATCTGGGTCAGCGCGAGATCATGTGTGCTCACGATGCCGATGGCGTGCTGGTCGAGCAGATTGCGTAGCACATACTGGGTGCCGATCAGGCGGTCGTGGGAGTTGGTGCCGGAGAGCAGTTCGTCCAGGAGAAACAGCACCGGCACCGCCCCTTGCGCCAGGTCCGCGATCTGCTTCACGCGGTGAATCTCGGCATAAAAACGCGACATGCCTCCGGCCAGCGAGTCCAGCACGCAGATCGACGCCGCCACCGTGAGCGGCGACATGCGCAGCCGCCGCGCTCGCACCGGCGCGCCGCACTGGGCCAGCACCGCACTCACCCCGATGCAGCGAATGAAAGTGCTTTTGCCCGCCATGTTGGGCCCGCTCAGGATCATCAGTTGCATCCCTTCGCCGAGGCGCACATCATTCGCGACCGCCTTACCCGCAGGCAGCAACGGGTGAGCCAGCTCCTCCGCGTCAAAGAGGGCCGCGCCTGGAACCAATTCCGGAAACGTGTATTCCGGATGCTCGTACGCAAAAGTGGAGAGCGCTGCCAGGGCCTCAAACTCACCCGCGGCTTGAATCCACTGGCGAATCACGGGACCAAATGTCCGCTGCCAGTTCTCCGCCAAAAAAATCAGTTGCACACTCCAGAACGTGACCAGGTCCAACGGCCGGGCAAACAAGCTGTGCCGCGACTCCAGCAGGTCGACGATGCGCGCCAGCGTGCGAATCGCCGCCGATGGCAATTTGCCCTCGCGCTGGAGCGCGGCTTTGATCGCCAGCAGCCGGGGCGAGGCGACCGGCTCCTGCTCCACCAGCGCCAGCACGTCGGCCAGCAGTTGCAAGTCCTGTGCGGCCTTTTCCAGGGATCCCGCAGCCTTCTCGATGCGTGCATGCAGCCGGTGCGCGTAGGCAAAGTTCAGCACCGTCATCAGCACAGCCGGCAACGGCTCCCCCCACACTGCCCAGGCGACAACCCGGCAACCCACAAGATGGCCAGAGCCGACACCAGCAACCGCGTTCCGCCGGAACGAAAGACCGGCTCCGCCTCGCCCCACGCTGACAGGCTTCGGGATGAACGCCCAGGCGCACCGTCTCCCCGGTGGAAGAGAGCCGCTCGCGCAGCTTGACGCGCGGCTCTAGTTCGCTGACCGCCGCTTGCCGCGCGATAATCTCGTCTGCCGGAGCGGGAGCCAGCAGCCATTGCGCCAGCGTCTCCTCGCCGGCGCGCGTCCGCGCCGTGGATAGGAATTCAAACAGCGACGCGCGGCCGAACAGGTCCAGGTCGCGCGCGTAAGGATGCGCCGGATCGAGAAATCGTTCGCCGGTCTCGCCGCCTCCGGCCCAGCGATCGTTCAACCGCGCCAGCCCGCGCTCGTAGTAGGAGATGGCGCGGCGCGATAACGGATCGCTCCAAGCAGTCTTTCCTGTAGAACCGCAAGCACGACGAAGGCGGCAACGGGAATCACGAGAAGGACCAACGCCAACGCGCGCCGAAGCAGCAATCCCGCGCCCACCAGCGTTAGTACGGCGATCGCGAGCTTGGTGTAGCCGCAGATCCGCTCGCGGCGCTGCTCTTGGGCTTGCAGGGTCAGAAGAGATGCGAGCTCTGCTCGTAGACTTCGGCAGGCGCGCCGCGTTGAGGTCGGTGCCTGATCCGGGGTTCCACTCGTCGGGCTCACACTATAGACTATCGCTCGCCGCAGCGTGGTGTCGAACAAGCTGGCGCTCAGTCCGCGGTTGCGCCCGGCGGGACCGATGCGGGCTGCTCTGTCTTCTGCTTGTTCGCCGCCATCACGCTCTTGTGGTGGCGCACATCCGCGCCCTGCACCCAGAAGATCACGTCTTCGGCGATGTTGGTGGCGTGATCGGCCACGCGCTCCAGGCTGCGGCTGATCATCAGCGCGTTCAGCGCCTGCGGAGCGACGTGGCTCTGCTCCTCCATCACCTTGGTCAGCGCCTTGTAGGCCGCGCGGTTCATCGCATCCACGGCATCGTCCATGGTCAGCACGGTGCGCGCCATCTCCGCATCGGCCTCGATGAAGGACTGCAGGCTCTTGCGCACCATGTCCGCCGCCAGCGTCGCCATGCGCGGAATGTCCACGGGCAGATCGGCCACGGCCATCTGCTCCATGCTGCGCACGCGGTCGCTGATGCTCTTGGCCGCATCGCCCACGCGCTCCAGGTCGGCGTTGATCTTGATCACGCTCAGAATGAAGCGCAGATCGATGGCCATGGGCTGCTCCATCGCCAGCAGGTCGAGCGCGGCCTGATCGATGTCGCGCTCCAGGCGATTGATGGCCACTTCGCTGCGGCTGACCAGGTCGCAGATCGAGAGATCGCGCACGCGATAGGCCTCAATGGCGCGCTGAATCGCCTGCTCGGCCAGGCCGGCCATCACCAGCAGATTTTCTTTCAAATCGTCGAGACTTTGTTGAAAGCGAATGCGTGTCATCCGAACCTCCCAGTGATGTAATCTTCAGTCCGCTTGTCGCTGGGGTTGGTGAAAATCTTGTGCGTCGAGTCGAACTCCACCATGCGGCCGTTCAGAAAGAATCCCGTCTTCTCCGCCACGCGCGCCGCCTGCTGCATATTGTGCGTCACAATCACGATCGTGTACTGCGATTTCAGCTCGAAGATCAGGTCTTCGATCTTCGAAGTGGAAACCGGATCGAGCGCCGAAGCCGGCTCGTCCATCAGCAGCACTTCGGGATCGACCGCCAGCGCGCGCGCGATGCACAGGCGCTGCTGCTGGCCGCCGGAGAGGCTGGCGCCCGACTTCTTCTTGCAGATCGTCCTTGACTTCTTCCCACAGCGCCGAATTTTTGCAGCGACCGCTCCACGATCTCATCCAGCACGCGGCGGTTGCTGTAGCCGTTCAGCTTCAGCCCCGAAGCCACATTGTCGTAAATCGACATGGTCGGAAACGGGATTGGGCCGCTGAAAGACCATGCCCACGCGGCGCCGGATCTGCACCGGCTTGGCGTCCTCGTAGATGTCCAGATCGCCGATGCGCACCGTGCCCGTGACCCGCGCGATGGGATTGGTCTCGTGCATGCGATTGAGGCAGCGCACAAACGTGCTCTTGCCGCAGCCGGACGGCCCAATCAGCGCCGTGGCATGGTTGGCCGGAATGTTCAGATTGATGTCCTGCAGCGTGTGATTGGTTCCGTACCACGCATTCAGGTTGGTTACTTCGATGCCGACGCCCACGTTCGTATTTCTCCTTCTGCTTTCAGCCCGTACTTACTCAGGGCGATGTTCTCACGAAATCGCCATCCGCAATTCCTTCAAACTCGATTGTGAAGGAGAAATCCCATTAGCTTGCGCCTTTCAAAACGCCGCGGCTGGTCACGTAGCGCACCAGCGAAACCGCGAGCACAATCAAGACAATCAGCACCAGCGCCCCGCCCAGGCCAGCCGATGCCAATCGTCATAGGGCGATAGCGCGTAGACATAGATCTGCAGCGGCAGCGCAGCGATCGGCCGATTCAGGTTGGTGCTCCAGAACGCATTGCCGAGCGCGGTAAAAAGCAGCGGCGCGGTTTCGCCCGCCACGCGCGAAAACGCCAGCATGCAGCCGGTGATGATGCCCGGCGACGCCGTCTTCAGCGTAATCGAAAGCACCGAACGCCAGTTGGGCACGCCCAGTCCCAGCGCCGCCTCGCGCACCGCGTGCGGCACCATCAGCAGCATCTCTTCGGTGGTGCGCGTGATCGTCGGAATCATCATGATGCCCAGCGCCACGCCGCCGGCGAACGCGGAAAAATGATGCTGCGGAACCACGATCAGCGAATAGGCCGCCATGCCCATCACGATCGAAGGAACGCCGTTCAGCACATCGGCGGTGAAGCGGATGGCGTTCGCCAGCTTGGTTCCGCGGCCGAACTCCGCCAGATAGATGCCCCCGCCGATGCCGATCGGAACGCCGAGCACGCTTGCCATTCCCAGCAGCACGCCCGAGCCGACGATGGCGTTCGCCATGCCGCCGCCCGACTCGCCCTCGCGGCTTGGGGTCTTGCGTGAAGAAGGCCAGGTTCAGCGAACTGGCGCCCTTGTAGAGCAGGTAGACAAAGATGGCAACCAGCGGCGCAACCACCAGCACCGTCGCCAGGACCGCCAGCCCGGTCACCAGGTGGTCGGTCGCGCCGCGCAACCGGGAGCGCATTGTGCTTGTCTACCGCGTTCATTCCTGCTCTCCTCAGTTCACGCGCTGCCGCGGCGCGCCCCGCGTCACTGCCCACACCAGCAACCGGGCCAGCGCATTCACCACGATCGTCACCAGAAACAGCGCCAGGCCGATCTCGATCAGCGCGCTGCGATGCAGGTCGTTGCTGGCTTCGCTGAATTCGTTGGCGATCACCGACGCCATCGAACTGCCGTTGGCCAGCAGCGACTGGTGAATCTCGGGGCTGTTGCCGATCACCATGGTCACGGCCATGGTTTCGCCCAGCGCGCGGCCCAGGCCCAGAATGACGGCGCCGACGATGCCGATGCGCGCATTGCGCAGCACGCCCATGCGGATCATCTCCCAGCGCGTCGCGCCCAGCGCCAGCACCGCTTCGCGCTGCGAATGCGGCACCGCCGTCATCACTTCGCGGGTGAGCGACGAGATGATCGGCAGAATCATGATGGCCAGAATCACCGCGGCGGACAGGAAGCCCAGCCCGGTGGGATTGTCATCGGCAAATAAACCGGTCCAGCCAAACGACTTGATCAGCCACGGATTTACATGCTCGCGCAGCAGCGGCACCAGCACGAAAAACGCCCACAGGCCATAAATCACGCTGGGAATCGCCGCCAGCAATTCGGTGAGAAAGGCCAGTCCGCTGCGCAGAGCCCTGGGACACATCTCGGTCAGAAAGATCGCCAGGCCGATGGCCAGCGGAACCGCGATCAGCAAGCGCCAGAAACGAAGAAACCAGCGTGCCGTAGATAAACGGCAGTGCGCTGAAGTGGCCATTCACCGGATCCCAGTACAGGGGCAGGTGGGTGATAGGAGTCGATGTCGGCCTTGTAGAAGAACTGCAACCCAAACTGCTCCCAGGCCAGGTTGGAACGCACGCACCAGTTCCGTCGCGATCAGCACCACGATGCCGAAGATGCTGAGCGCACACAACACCATCAACACCTGAAATCCCCGGTCCGCCATCGCCGAATTGCCGCGGGACAGCAGGAACTTGCGTACCTCGGATTCTCAGAGGTCTTCGGCTCCACGGCCGGTTTCTGCGGGAGTCGGCCCGGGGGCAGATTGGGGACGAACTGAGGAGACACGAATCTCTGGCACTTGTTCGGTCACCTAGGTCAGGCTAACGGGCAAATATGAATGAGAGGTTACAACCTTGCAAAATCAAGCGCATACAGCAGCCGAAATCGCGAAAACAGCCTGCTTGGCTTTGCCGTGCCGTGCCTCTCAGATCGCGTCCGCGGCGCTGCCTTCTCGGCTACCCGAAAAAATGCGTGGCACCGACCATACTCATAGATTCCGCTGAGCCTGTAAAGTTCCCGATGAACCGGGGTCATCGGATAAGCTGGTGCACTGGAAGAGACAGGCTCAAATCCGATGCGCAAATTGTTTACGCTTTGCACCTTCCTCGTCGCCTTGAATGCCCTGCCGGGTCAAACCAGCCCGCCGCCTGACCCGCCGCACCGGGAGTGGAATGCGGCCTGGATCACCCATCCCACGGCGCCGCTGCGCGAGCCCCTGGTGCTGCACTTCCGGCACGCGCTGACGCTGACAGCCGTTCCTGCCACATTATCCCGTCCGCGTCAGCGCCGACAACCGCTTCATTTTGTTCGTCAACGGCCAGCGCGTCGGCGACGGGCCCGCGCGCGGCGACCTGGCCCACTGGCGCTATGAGCGCTTCGACCTTGCGCCCCTGCTCAAGCCGGGCGACAACCTCATCACCGCGACGGTCTGGAACTGGGGCGTCTTTGCGCCGGTCGCCCAGATGAGCGACCGCACCGCTTTTCTGCTGGAAAGCGAGGCGACCGGCGCGGACTCCATCAGCACTCCCGAGGCTGGCTGGTCGAAGAGGAACCCGGCCACCGCCCCCTCGATCGCTCCACCGTCACCTTCAAGGACTACTTCGCCTCCGGTCCCGGCGAAGAGATCGACGCCGCCAATTACGACTGGACTGCCAACTCCCCGGGCGACCCTCTGCATCCTGGGTTCCCGCCGGCACGCCCATGCGCGACGCATCTATCCCGGCGTCAACAAAGCGCACTCCGCCGACATCACCGGCGACAATTCCTGGGGCCTGATTCCCGATCGCCTGCCGCACATGGAGTATGCGCCCACCCGGCCGGGCGAGGTCGTCCGCATCGATTCCACCACTGCGGCGACATTCCGGCTCTGCACGCGTTTCCCGGCTCCGGCGGTCACCATCCCGGCAGGCAGCCACATTCACATCCTGCTCGACCGCAAAACCCTCACCACCGCCTACCCGGACTCACCGTCTCCGGCGGCAAGGGCAGTCATGATCCGCCTCACCTACTCTGAAGCCCTCTACGACAAGAACCAGCACAAAGGCGATCGCGACGAGGTCGGCGACCGCGTGGCCCTCGGGCTCAACGACAGCTTCCTGCCCGACGGCGGCGACCACCGCACCTTCGAGCCGCTGTGGTGGAGAACCTGGCGCTACCTCGACCTGGACATCACCACCGGCGCCGATCCCCTTCACCTGGACTCGCTCACTGCCCAGTTCACCGCCTATCCCTTTGAGGAGCGCGCCAAACTCCAGACCGGCCGACCCGACCTCGACAAGATCTGGGAGATCAGCTGGCGCACCGCCCGCCTCGACGCCCATGAAACCTACATGGACACGCCCTACTACGAGCAGCTCCAGTACATCGGCGACACCCGCATCCAGGCGCTGATCTCCTACAGCGTGGCCGGCGACGACCGGCTCGCCCGCCAGGCCCTCTCGGCCTTCAACGATTCGCGCATTCCCGAGGGCATCACCCGCAGCCGCTATCCCAGTTCCCTGCCGCAGAACATCCCCACCTTTTCGCTGCTCTGGATCGGCATGCTGCACGACTACTGGATGTACCGGCCCGACCCGGAGCCGGTCCGAGCTTCGATCGATGGAACCCGCGCCGTCCTGGACTGGTTCGGCCAGCACGAACGCCCGGACGGCCTGCTCGAAAAGCTGCCCTGGTGGAGCTTCATCGACTGGGTCCCGTCCGGCGAAACTCCCACCTACGACGCCCATGGCGAGTCCTGCATCACCACCCTTGAATACCTGGGCGCCCTCGGCGATGCCGCCGATCTCGAACAGCACTTCGGCGACCCGCTCGTCGCGGGCGCACTACCGCGACCGCGCCGCCCATGTCGCTCCGCGCATCTACGGCAAATGCTGGAACGCCGCAGCGCAACCTGCTTGCCGACAATCCCGACCAGAAGGTCTTCAGCCAGCAAGCCAACATTCTCGCCGTCCTCTACGACGTCGTTCCCAAAGAACGCCAGCAGCCGGTTCTGCGGCAAATGCTGGCCATCGAACCGGGCACGACGCCGGATGGCGTCCTCAGCGCCTCCTACTACTTCCGCTTTTACCTGGCCCGCGCGCTCGAACATGCCGGCATGGCCGACGACTATCTCCGTTCGCTCGATCCCTGGCGCAAGCTGCTGCCGCTGCACTTCAGCACCTGGCCCGAGATCCCCGGCGACACCCGCTCCGACTCGCACGCCTGGACCGCGCACCCCATCTACGACCTGCTCACCCTGGTCGCCGGCATCGAACCGGCCAGCCCCGGCTTCGCCACCGTGCGCATCGCCCCGCATCTGGGCAACCTGCCCTCGCTCAAGGCGACCTTCCCTCACCCCGAGGGCATGATCGAAGTGGAGTACAAGCGCCGCGGCGCCGGCCTCGACGCCACCATCACGCTGCCCGGCAAGCTCACCGGCGAATTCGTCTTCAACGGCAAGACCCAGCCACTGAAACCGGGCACGAATCACATCCGGACAGAGTAGGCTAGCGGGGAACCCACTCCGGTAACGGGCTTTGTCCGGCGCGGAGTTTCGCCTCCAGGTAAATCGTGTTACAACTCCAACATGGCAAAAGGAAAGCTATCCACGCCACCAGGGCACGTGAACCTGCGCATGCTCGCGGAGCATCTGGAGCTGTCGCAGACCACGGTCTCCCTGGTGCTGAACAACTCTCCTTCCGCCAAGTCGATTCCGGAGGAGACGCGCAAGCGCGTCATGGAAGCGGCTGAACGGCTCAATTACCGCCCCAACTACTTCGCCCGTTCGCTGCGCCAGAGCCGCTCCATGAGCGTCGGCGTGCTCGCTCCCGACCTGAGCGAAGGCTACTTCACGCGGGTCATGAGCGGCGTGGTGCAGGAACTCACCGCGGCCCACTACTTCTTCTTTACCGCCTGTCATGACTGGAACCGCGAACTGATCGAGAAGTATCCGCGCATGCTGGTGGAGCGCGCGGTCGACGGATTCCTGTTACTGAACACTCCTGCCGACCACATCGAGGTACCCGTTCCGGTGGTGGCCATCTCCGCGCACAGCCAGGCGGAAAATGTGACCAACATCGTGCTCGACCACCACAGCGCGGTGGAGCAGGCGCTCAAGCATCTTCACGATCTGGGCCACCGCCGCATCGCGTTCATGCGCGGCCCGCGCGCCATTCCCGACTCCGAGTTTCGCTGGGAGGCCATTCAGGAGGTCGCGCGCGAGATCGGCCTCAAGATCGATCCTGCCAACGTGATCCGCATCGACTCCGCCGGGTGGTCGATGAAGACCGGCTACCATCCCATGGCTCCCGAGATCGGCTACAAGCCCATGCAGGCGCTGCTTGAAAAGCACCGCGATTTCACCGCCATCTTCTGCTTCAACGATATCGCCGCCATCGGCGCCATCCGGGCCCTCAAAGATGCCGGCTGCTCGGTCCCCGGCGACGTTTCCGTGGTTGGCTTCGACGATATCCAGTCCGCCGCCTACTCCACTCCGTCGCTCACCACGGTGCGCCAGCCGCTGATGGAGATGGGCAAGCGGGGCGCGCAGGTGCTGCTCGACCGCATCGCCAATCGCGAAAAGGAATACCCCGCCGAAGTCACGATGGAGCCGGAGTTCATCGTCCGCGAATCGACCGGCCCGGTTTCCGTCAAAAGCAAAGCCTGATCGAGCTACACCAAAACTGCCGCTACGCAAGAGATGCAATGATGACAGCGCCTTTCAGGTTGAATGGCAGTCAATTACCGCCGATGCCGAAGTTACGAAGGACAACTGCAGATCCTTCGACTCCGCTGCGCTTCGCTCAGGATGACAACCCGAGAGAGGGATATCGAAGCGGTCGTATTAACGTTAATTCGAAATTACAAATGCGATATTCACGAAGTAAGCATCAGCTGTTGTGTAATTCCCCCTGTATCAACGGGCGCCTGGGATGAAAAAAGCGCCGTTAGCGCACCCTATTTGCACATGGATTCCAGCCAGCGGCTGATATAGACCTGCGCATGCGATTCGCCGCAATAGTGCCGCGCTCCCCTTGCGTCCGCGGCCTCTTTGTCCCACTTGTAGACCGTCAGTTGTTTCTCGTTACACTGAATTACGATCCATCGCACCGGCTTCTGGCTCTCTTCCCCGCAAATCTCGCATCGGTATATTGAGTCAATCATTGACGGCCTCCACTGGTGACCACTGCTCGAGTCAATCTCTTCCCATCCCTGTCGTGACGTTTCTTGCCTACTCCAGCATCTGCAGATCGAGCGGCGGCTCCAGCATGCAATCCATCGACCGGATTCGCTCCAGCGCCCGCTGCAGCGCCGAGGACTTGCATGGCTCAACCGTCACCACAAACGGCAGCGCGTGGTGCGGATATCCGGCCTTCTGCACGATGGCGCGTATGTTGATGCGCTCCCTGGCCAGCGAGCCCGTAATCTCGGCCACGATGCCGGGGCGGTCGTCGACCAGGAAGCGGATGTAGTGCGGCACCTCAAACTCCGCGGCCACCGTCGCGGGTGCCGCCGGGATTTCGACACGACGCGAGCCATGCGCCAGCGCCAGCAGGTCGCTGACCACGGCGACCGCGGTCGGATGCTCCGCCCGCTCCATGTCCGGAAAACACCACATCCCCGCCGTAGTGCCCACTGAGGATCACCATGTTCTCCGTCCCGCGCGACCAGGCCAGCGGCGAACGCGCATCCACCAGCATCGGGCCCACCGTCGCGGCCACGGTGCCGGCGGTCTTCTGCGCCCGCGCGACCTGTCGAATGGTGCACCCCAGATCCCGCGCATAGCTGAAATCGACCGCCGAAACGGCGGTGATGGCCCTGGGCACAATCTCTTCCGGATGGACCGCAACGCGCATGGCCAGCCGCATCAGAATGGCGAGCTTGGCCCGCGCATCGAAGCCGCCTACGTCTTCGGTGGGGTCGGCCTCGGCGTAACCCTTGGCCTGCGCCTCGCCGAGGACAGCGCCGTATTCGGCGCCGCCCTCCATCTTGCTGAGGATGAAGTTACAGGTCCCGTTCAGAATGCCTTCGATGCGCTCGATCCGGTCGCCGGCGAGGCCCTGCTCCAGCCCGGGAATCACGGGAATTCCGCCTGCCACCGCCGCGCCGTATTTCAGATGGCCGCCCCGCGCCGCTGCCAGCCGTTCCAGTTCTACCCCGTGAAAGGCGATCAGCTTCTTGTTCGCGGTGACCACGGATTTGCCCGCCTCAAGCGCCCGCCGGACCCAGCCACCTGCCGGATCGAGGCCGCCCACCAGTTCCACGATGACGTCGGCGCCGGAGGCCAGCACCGCATCGGCATCCTCGCTCCAGACGACGCTGTCCGCGGCCCAGTCCACCCGCTTGCGTTCCACGCCGCGGTTGAAGACGTGGGTCAGTTCCAGCCCTTCCGGCTTGGACTCCGACAGGATTCGCGCCACTGCGCTTCCCACGGTTCCGAACCCGAACAGTGCGATGCGCAGCGGCCGCAACCCCTGCGGATCCTGCCCCGAACCACCGTGTAGATTTCGCGGAGATCCACTCACTTTCACATCCGACACCGGCGCACCCTCAGACTGAGCGAATTGGAATTTGCTGTCAATCGATGATACCTGACCGACATTTGGGGATTGTCGGCTGGCCAATTTGGTGGCATCATCTTTCTACACTGTCGAATCCGATGCGCCGCAACCTTTCCATCTCGCTGATCCTGCTCTTGTGGCTGGCGCCGCTCGCGGCTGTCCTGCCCCTCAGCGACGATGCGCGGCTGCCCGCCTGCTGCCGCCGCCATGGCGCGCATCACTGCGCCATGGCCGGCGAGTCGTCGCAGGGCCCGCAAAGCGAATCGGGGCCGTCAATTCAGGCGCCTTCGCGCTGCTCCCAATTCCCTTCCTCCGCACCGGCCACCACCGCGCCAGCCTTTGCCCTGGCTACCGGCCCCGCCGGATCTCCGGGCCTGCTCGTCGAGATGTTTTCGGCTCGAGCTCTGCGCCCTGCGCCAAGCCTGAGCCACCTGCACGCACCCAGCGATCGCGGCCCTCCCTCCTCGCAGCTCGCCTGAATCCACGTCGGATCGGTCCGGGGCAGATGCTTAGTCCGTGCGCGGTTAGTTGACCTGTTCGTTCAACACCCTCGCCTCTGCGCTCTTCCAGGAAGCTGATCGGGCTGTCTTCTCCGAGACCGGATTGCCGTTCGCGCACAGCTTCGTCCGCTGGTGCGACTGCACTGTGTCCCTCCACTTCTTTATCCCCGGAGGTTGAAACTCCCATGCGTCTTGCTCTGCGTTCCCTTCTCGCCTTGATCCTCTTCTCGTCCCTTTCGGCGTTCGCTACCGTGTTCGCCACTCTGCATGGCATCGTCCACGACCCGCAACATCGGCCCATCGCCAAAGCGAAAATCACCATTCATGCGGCCGACTCTGCGTTCACCTTGGATACCACCACCGATTCAGAGGGCGAGTTCGAACTTCCCCATGTCCCCATCGGCGTTTACCGCGTGGAGATCGTCGCTCCCGGCTTCGCCACCGTAGCCCAGCCGGTCACCCTCGCCTCAGGCACCAACCCAATCCTGCATATTGCCCTCCCGGTGGCTGCTGCCAACGAAACCGTGGTCGTCCAGGAATCGGCAAACTCCGGCATGACCGTGGATTCCGTGACCCCGACCACCCTCATCACCCGCGCCATGATCGAGGAGACTCCCGGCGCCAGCCGCACCCTCGGCATGGAGATGATCACCGACTACGTTCCCGGCGCCTACATGACCCACGACATGCTGCACATGCGCGGCGGGCATCAGACCAGCTGGCTCATTGACGGCGTCGCCATCCCCAACACCAAGATCGCCTCCAACGTCGGCCCGCAGATCGATCCCAAGGACATTGATCAGCTGGAAACCCAGCGCGGCAGCTACGCCGCCGATGTGGGGGATCGCACCTACGGCGTGTTTGACGTGCTGCCGCGTAATGGCTTCGAGCGCGATCGCGAAGGCGAACTACTCCTGTCTGGCGGCAACCTCTATACGCGGCGAATCGCAGCTCTCCTTCGGCGATCACTCCACCGAGACCGCCTGGTACGCCAGCATCACCGGATCGCGCTCCAACTACGGCCTGGCCACGCCGATTGCCTCCCTGCTATCACGACGCCACCAACTCCCAGAGCGGCTTCGTCTCCTTGATCCGCAACCAGACCCCCAAGGATCAGCTGCGTCTCGACGCCCAATACCGCCAGGACTTCTTCCAGATCCCCTACGACCCCAACCCCAACGACTACGAATGCGTCTCCGGCTACTACTGCTCTACCGGCCTTCGCGACGGCCAGACCGAGCGCGACTCCTTCGTCATTGCCAACTGGGTCCATACCATCTCGCCCAAAGCGCTGTTTACCGTCGCGCCGTTTTATCACCTCAACCAGTCCAACTACGACTCGCCCGGCGTCCGACTACCCGGTCGCCACCACCTGGCACCAGACATCGAACTACGCCGGCGCCCAGGCCGACGTGCGCGACGACGTCGGACCCAACAGCTTCTCGGGCGGCCTCTACTCCTTCTTTCAGAATGAGAATGACCTCTTCGGGCTGGCCATCAACGATCAGAGCTACGTCGCCAACTCGGTGCCCAATACCACTTCCCTCGCCAAAGCGGGCCTGGTCGAGTTCCACATTGCCGACCACCTGCGCGTCGGCCGCTACATCACGCTTCTGGGCGGCGATGCGCTTCTCCATCTTCCGCAGCGGGTACAACGAAAGCGCGACCTATCCGCGCATCGGCGCAACGGTTGAGATTCCCCGCCTGCACTGGGTGTTGCGCGGCTTCTACGGGCACTTCTTCCAGCCCGCGCCGGTCGAAACCGTCTCCAGCGGTTTTCTGAACTATGTGACCAATCAGTCGGGCGAAAACACCTTCATGCCGCTCCCTTCCGAGCGCGACGAAGAGCACCAGTTCGGCATTCAGATCCCCTACAAGGGCTGGGACCTCGACGTCGACATGTTTAAGAACCGCGTCAACAACTTCCTCGATCACTCCAATGTGGGCGAGTCCAACATGTACTTCCCGATCGCCGTCGATGGAGCGCTGGTGCGCGCCTGGGAGATGACCCTGCGCTCGCCCGCAGCTTGCGCATTTCGGCCAGTTCCACCTCGCCTACTCCAACCAGATCGCCGAGCAGCGCGGCAACATCATCGGCGGATTCACCTGCAACATCCCCACCGACCCGGCCTGCGACCTTGGCCCCGACTACACGCCCGTCGATCACGACCAGCGCAACACGCTCAACACCGGGTTCACGGCGAGCCTGCCCCTGCACACCTGGTTTGCGACCAATGTCTACTACGGATCCGGCTTCCATAACGGCCTGGCAGGCGCCGGCGTTGGTCCCTACAACGGAAACTATCTGCCCGTGCACACCACGTTCGATGTGTCCGCGGGACATCCGCTGGGAGAACACCTCAAGCTCTCAGCCAACGTGATCAACGTCACCAACCACCGCGTGCTGCTTGACAACTCCATCACCATCGGCGGCTTTCACTACAACGACCCGCGAATGATCTCCGCCGAGCTGCGCTACCGGTTCCACTTCTAGGAGTTTGTTGAAAGTGGCAACCATGGGGCGAAATCAACGAGGCAAGAGTCCTACAGAGGCTAAAGCCTGTTCCTCCGATCGGTTTTTTGGCACGACTGAAAAGTCGTGCCCTGTTACAAAGCGCAATTGTCCGAGTATCTCAACAAGCTCTTAAAGGAACCAAGGGGATGAGAGGGCGCCCCACATCTGCGATACATTTTATTTCTGTCGCAGATGTGGGATAGCCCTAACGCCCTGCTACGGCAAACAGCCCCGGCAGCACTTCCCCTGCCTTGCCTTCGACGATGGTCGTAAATGCCGCCGCATTCAGCGGCCGCTCCGGACCCACATACACCGTGCGCGCCCGATTCTGGCGAGCCCAGTTCACAAAGTTCGCCGCTGGATACACGGAGCCAGAAGTGCCGATGACCACCATCACTGTGGCGCGCGCAATCTCCTTCTGGATGCGCTCCATCCCCAGCGGCATCTCGCCGAAGAACACGATGTGCGGCCGCAGCCGCGCTCCGCAGGCGCAGCGCGCCACTTCGTCAAGGCTGGCGTAGACCTTCCGGTCCTCTACCGGAGCCCGGCCGCACTCGTCTTCGCAGCGCGACTTCGCCAGTTCGCCATGCATATGCACCAGGCGCACCGAGCCGGCACGCTCATGCAGATCGTCCACATTCTGCGTGCAGAGAAAGAAGCGATCGCCCAGCTCGGCTTCCAGCTCGGCCAGGGCGATATGGGCCGGGTTGGGTTGCGCCTTTGCGCCCTGCGCGCGCCGCTCAGAATAAAACTGCCACACCAGCGCCGGATTCTGCTCCAGCGCCTCGGGCGTGCAGACATCCTCGACGCGATGCCCGGCCCACAACCCATCCGAGGCGCGAAATGTCGCCAGCCCGCTCTCCGCGCTGATCCCCGCGCCGGTGAGCACGAATACGCGATCATCGGACCCAATAACGATGCTTGCCACTTGTATCAACTCCGTGCCCAATCGTTCGCCACCTTCTGGCGAAGGATGGGAAACCGCGAATGCAGGGCTCGGAAATCAGCCCGAGCCGTAAGCCCGGACCGGG
The DNA here is from genome assembly GCA_963737665.1 of uncultured Acidobacteriaceae bacterium. GTDB lineage: Bacteria > Acidobacteriota > Terriglobia > Terriglobales > Acidobacteriaceae > Telmatobacter. The sequence continues at coordinate 377,054 of CAVTTW010000001.1, read as the reverse complement.
CCACCCGTCGTCAGCAGCGAACCACTGCCTCTCACGGCTCCAGCAGAATCTTTCCCGTGGTCTTGCGCGCTTCCATGTCGGTCTGCGCCTGCGCCGCGTCGGTCAGCGGCATACACGTGCTCGGTGCGCAGCTTCAGTTCGCCGCTCGCCGCCCAGCCCAGCACGTCGCCAGCACGCCACTCCAATTCGGCGCGCGTCGCAATGTAATGCCACAGCGTGGGCCGCGTCACAAACAGCGAACCCTTGCCGCTCAGTTGAATCAGGTCGAACGGCGGCACGGCGCCGCTCGATCCACCAAACAAGGCCAGCAGCCCGCGCGGGCGCAGGCAATTCAAGCTCCCCTCAAAGGTCGTCTTGCCCACCGAGTCGTACACCACGTCGACTCCTTTGCCGCCGGTGAGCCGCTTGACCTCAGCTTCAAAGTCCTGCTCGGTGTACAGGATCACCTCGGAGGCCCCTGCCTCGCGCGACAGCTCCGCCTTGGTCTCGGTTGAAACGGTGGTGATCACGCGCGCACCAATTTTTTTGGCCATCTGCGTCAGCAGCAGTCCCACGCCGCCCGCGCCCGCATGCACCAGCGCTGTATCGCCCGCCTTGAGCGGAAAGGTCGAATACGCGAGGTAATGCGCGGTCATGCCCTGCAGCATCGCGGCTGCCGCCTGCTCCGGACTCAGGCCCGCGGGCACCTTGACCAGCTGCGCGGCAGGCACCAGTGCGTACTCGGCGTAGCTGCCCAGCACGGCTACCGAAGCCACGGCATCGCCCGCGGCGAAGCCGGTCACGCCCGGCCCCAGCTCCTCAACCGTGCCCGCCGCTTCGCTGCCCGGAATCAGCGGCAGCGCCGCCTTGTACTGGCCCTTGCGAAAGTAAATCTCGATGAAGTTGACCCCGATGGCTTCAACGCGGATCAACACCTGCCCCGGACCCGGCTCGGGAATTGGCAACTCGACCAGTTCAAGAACTTCCGGCCCACCTGTAGCGCGAATCTGGATGGCTTTCATAACAGCCAAGAATGCACTGAAACGCCGCACCACTGCAAGCGCGCCTCCGTGAAAATCACTTTCCGGCACGCCACCAGGAATGCGGCCAAAAACAAAAGCCCCGCACGGATCGCATCCGCACGGGGCTTTCTGATGTCTGTTCTCTGCTGCCGGTTCGCTTCCCTTAGTAGTTTCCGTCGCGCCCGTCCGACAGGATGCTGGGCTCTTCCGGCGAGCGCAGCCGCACCAGCCGGTCAATGGCATAGGGTGTACGCTGCTGGCTGGTGTAATAGTGCCGCACCTGCAGTTCACCCAGCAGGCCGATGGCCAGCATCTGAATGCCGGCCACGATCAGCACGCCGCCAATCACAAACATCGGACCATGCTGATCCATCACGCTCTGGTGCGGATTCATCACCTTCAACACCAGCAGCAGCAACGAAATGAGGCTGCCGGCGAGGATGCCCAGCGCGCCGAAGCTGCCGAAGAAATGCAGCGGCCGGCTCATGTACTTGAGCAGGAAACGAATCGTCAGCAGGTCGAAGAACACGCGGAAAGTGCGGCTGATGCCGTAGTGGCTCTTGCCGCGCTCGCGATTCACGTTCTTGATGGGAATTTCACAGATCGACGCGCCATACCAGCTCGCCAGCGCGGGAATGAAGCGATGCATCTCGCCATAGAGCGGAATATTCTGGATCACTTCGCGGCGGTACGCCTTGAACGTCGTACCGAAGTCATGAATATCCACGCCCGAGAGCTTGGCCATCAGCCAGTTGGCGCAGCGCGAGGGGATACGCCGCATCACGAAGTTGTCGATGCGCTCCTTGCGCCAGCCCGAAACCACGTCGTATCCCTCTTCCAGCTTTTCGAGGAAGTTGGGAATCTCGTTGGGATCGTGCTGCAGATCGCCGTCCATCGACAGGATGAACTCACCCGAAGCGTTGTCAAAGCCGGCGGCCAATGCCGAAGTCTGGCCAAAGTTTCGGCGCAGCTTCACCACCAGGACGCGGCTGTCGACCGCGGCAATCTCTTCCAGCAATTTATAGGTGCGATCGCTCGAGCCGTCGTCCACCAGGACCAGCTCAAAGCTGTCGCCCACCTGCTCCATCACCTGCTTCAGGCGCGCATAAAGAGCGGTCGCGTTCTCTTCTTCATTGTGGAACGGCACGACAATGGAATATTTCGGCATACAAATAGTATAGATGCGGTGCAGATCAAAAAGAGAGCAGAAACATCCCCGATGACCTTCGTCGTCACCCTGAGGTGTTCCCGATCACAGTGCGTAAGACGACACTCTCGCATCAGACAGGCGCGAGCCTAGCGGTCCAACTCGTCGAGCATTCCCTGCATCTCGCTGAGCGCATGGCGGTTGTCGGTGCGCGCGGCACAGCTGATGCCGCCTTTGAGGCGCTCAATGGCTTCCGCAGTTCGTCCCGCCTTGGCCAGCGTCTGCGCGGACATGAAATAGCCCGCCGTGTAGTCGGGATCGATCGAAAGAAGCTTGTCAAACTCCGCCATTGCCGCGTCGATTTCGCCCCGGCTGGCCAGTTCCACCGCAATGCCATAGCGCGCAAAGCTGTTCTTCGGATCCAGCGCGAGAATCTCTTTCAGTCCTGCGATCTTGTCCATTGTGCTCGAACTACGGGTGGGCTTCACCCGGAAGGATTTGCGTAATTGGCGGCGATTGCCGAAACTGGAAGATGTGCCCCCGGCTGACCGGTCGTCGCCAGTTCCATTGTAGCTGGAAGCGGCCGCACCGCGGCGACACCTTGACAGGAACGGAGCAAGCCAGGAATGAGTTCCACTGAAACCAGCATCGCACCGCGACTGGTGTCCGAATCGCAGTCGGAGATGACCGAGATCATCCTCCCCAACGACGCCAACACCCTCGGCAACCTGCTCGGCGGGCGGCTGATGCACTTCATCGACCTGACCGGCGCCATGGCGGCTTATCGCCACTCGCGGACACACGTGGTCACCGCGGCCATGGACCACATCGACTTCATCCAGCCGGTGCACGTAGGCGATCTGCTGATTCTCAAATCCAGTGTCAATCGCGCCTTTTCGACCTCCATGGAGGTGGGCGTGAAGGTATGGGTCGAACACCCGCAGACAGGCGTGATGCTGCACGTAGCCAGCGCTTACCTCGTCTTTGTCGCAATTGACCCGAACGGCCGCCGTTTGCGTGTACCGCCGCTCAAGCCAGTCACGGCGGACGAGCATCGCCGCTTTGAAGGCGCGCTGCGACGCAGGGAATACCGCGAAGCCGAGGCCCTTCGCCGCAAACAGGCCCGCCACGAATTCGCCCCCCTGAAGGAAGCGGAAACCGCCCAGGCTTAACGCAACACAGCAAGTGAAAAGAAGGAGTAACCAGACTATGGCGCATTCTCATGCCATGCCTTCGCCCGTGGCTTTACCGGGCGTCGCAAAGATCATCGCTATCGGTTCCGGCAAGGGTGGCGTCGGCAAGACCACCGTGGCTGTCAACCTCGCCATCGCTTTGTCCAAGCTGGGCCAGCGCGTGGGCCTCATCGATGCCGACATTTATGGCCCCAACGTTCCCCTCATGATGGGGTCGTCGCAACAGCCGGTGGTCGGCCCCGGCAACCAGATCATCCCCAACCTCACCCACGGCATCAAGACCATCTCGATTGGCTATATCTCGCCCGGAGACAAGCCGCTGGTCATGCGCGGTCCCATGCTGCACCAGATCATCCGGCAGTTTCTGCAGCAGGTGGAATGGGGCGATCTCGACTATCTGGTCGTCGATCTTCCTCCGGGAACCGGCGACGTGGTCATCTCCCTGGTTCAAACCGTTCCCCTTACCGGCGCAGTGGTCGTTTCCACACCCAGCGACGTGAGCCTGCAGGACGCACGCAAGGCTCTGGAAATGTTCGGCCAGGTCAATGTCGAGGTGCTTGGCATCGTCGAGAACATGAGCCATTTCACCTGCCCGCACTGCCATCACGAGATCGACATCTTCTCCAAGGGCGGCGCCGAGCGCACGGCCACGCAGTTCAACGTTCCCTTCCTGGGCTCGATCGAACTGGTTCCGGCCATTCGCGAAGGCGGCGATCGCGGCCTGCCCGTAGCTCTGGCCGGCCCCAAGAGCCCCCAGGCGGCCGAGTTCTATACCGTGGCCCAGAAGCTGATGGAACGCGCCGAAGCCGCCGCGGCCGCCAGCAGTGACGTGATCGAGATCACCTAGAACATTTCTCCTTCAGACATAGCCCTTTCAAGCGCCTTGCAAGGTGGCAATTTCTTGTTGAAATTGCCACTCCGCCGTTGTTCTTTCGGTATACAGCAGAAGGAGAAATGCTTTAGACCGCGAGCAGCAGAAAGGCCCGCAGTCATCCGGCTGCGGGCCTTTCTGCAATTGGACGAAAGACTACTCGCCCGCTGACTCCGGCGCCTGCGCCTTGGCGTTGATCCGGATGCGGTTGTGCTTCTTGTAGTCATTGGTGACGTTGCTCGCGAACACCTCGAAAGCCTCGTTACGGCGTTGATCAAGAATCTGATCGCGCTGCTGGTCGAAGTTCTTCTGAATCTCCTGCGCGGTCGGCTCCTGCTTGTCGACAAGCTTGGCAACCACACCGGTACGGCCCGCATTGATCGGCCCGCTGATGGCGCCCACCTGCATGTCGAACAGCTGCGGAGCCACCGTGCCGACCTGGCCGAAGTCAGGAACCTGGCCGCTCTGTCCCACCAGGTCGCTGGTCTTCACGGTTGCGCCCATCTCCTTGGCCGCCTTGGCAAGATCGTTGCCGGCCTTGGCCTTGTCGTCGAGTTCCTTGGTCTTCTCGGTGAGAAGCGCGGGCAGCTTTTCGTCGCGATAGTCGTCTTCAACGTGGGTCTTCCAGTCCGCAAATGAGGGTGCGTGGGCCGGGTCAATCCCCGTCACCTGGAAGATCGCGTACCCCTCGCCGGTGGGCGCGTACTGCGGCGGATCGCCCTTGCTTGGCCTGAAACGCCTTCGAGACTAACTGCGAACCATCGGGAAGCGCGGAGATGGTCCCTTGCGCCCCCACCGGGGGCGTCGTCACCACTTCCAGGTGATGCGCGGCGGCGGTCTTGTCCAGGCCGGTCTTGGCGGCTTCGCTGGTCAGTGCCTGTGCGTACTTTTCCTCGGCCTGGGAGATCTTCTCGCGGCTCAGAGTCGCCTGGATGGTGGGCAGCACTTCGTTCAGTTGCTGCGTGTGCGCCGCCTGCCGCTCCTCCACCTGCACGATGTGATAGCCGAACTGCGACTTCACGATCTTGGTGTCGCCGATCTTCTGCGTGAAGATGGCGTTGTCAAACTCCGGCACCATGCGGCCGCGCTGCGAGAATCCAAGCTCACCGCCAGAATCCTTGCTGCCAGGATCGTCGGAATACTTCTTGGCCAGATCGGCGAAGTTGCCGCCATTCTGGATCTGCTTGAGAATGTCCTCCGCCTTGGCCTTGGCGGCCGCGTCGGTCTTGGCATCTGCGTTGGGAGCCACCTTGATCAGGATGTGCCGCGAGCGCGCCTGCTCCGGAGCCTGGTACTCCGACTGGTGGGCGTTGTAGTAGGCCTGAATCTCCTGCTGCGTCGGCTGCGGAATTCCGCCCGGCATCTGGTTCGGCGTGAACGCAATGTAGGTGATCTTCCGCTCTTCCGGCATCGGCTGGGCATAGCGCGCCGCGTTCTTCTTGAAGAAGGCTTCGAGATCGGCATCCGACACGATTGATCGTCTTGCGCAGATCGTCGCTGGACAGAACGGCATAGTCAAACTTGATCTTGATGTTGTCCTTCAGGTAGGTCGAACGCACTTCCTGATCGCTCACCGAGACGCTGCCGGTGATCAGCGCGCGCAGCCGCTGCAGAACGATGTCGCGCTTGATGTTCTCTTCGAAGTCCGCGACCGACATATTGAGCCGCGTGGCCACGAGGTTGGCATACTGCGTGTCGCCGATGTACTTGCCGTTGGGGAAGATCACCGCGCCGGTGGGGCCGGAATGCAGGTATTGCACTACGTCCGCGTTGGTCGCCCCGATGCCCAGCCGATGCGCCTCGGAGAGCAGCACCTGCTGCTGCACCAGTTGCTGGCCGACCTGCTGCGCAAAGAAGTTCAGAATCATCGGATTGTCCGCATATTGCGGATTCCGCTGCTGAACCTGCTGGCGCGCAATCTGGTTGACCCGCTGCTCGGTCACCACTTCGCCGGAGGAGAGGAAGCGGCTGTACCAGTGGGGATAGACCACCGCATACGTATCGGCCGTGGCGGCGCCCTGGCCGGTAAGGCCGGGGATGAGGTAAACCACCATCGACACGGACGCGGCGGCGATAATGACGACGAAAAGAGCCTTGGTAAGGCGATTGTCTCTCTGCAGGAAGCGGATCATGGGTTGGGTGTGAGCCTTCTACTCTCTACGCGCAAGCCGGAACCGCCTGGGCCGGCACGTGGCAGGCAGACGGGCATCTCCCCAGAATTCGCATTCCAGATTTTCGCTTTACTGGATGCGCAATTCTCGCTCGGCGCGATTCACTTGTCATTATAGCCGAAATAGGGTGAAATCCGGCACTTATTCAGCCCCCGGAGGGCGCTGATCGCGGCTCCTCCCGACCCCCAGACAGAAAGGGCATCCCGAGTGCGGGATGCCCCAAATCTTGCAGCGGAGAAAGATCGTTAGCGCCAGTAGTAGTACCCGCCCCCCGCCATGTAATAGGGCCGGTAAAATACCCCCGGGTAAGCGTAGTAGCCCACTCCATACGGGTAAGGCGCGCCGTAGTAGCCGCGGCGGTAGAGATTCGGACCGCCCTGAGTCAGGCCCTGGGCCAGCCGCGAAGCCTCTTCCTGAGTGACCGGATCAACCGTGAGCGGTGTCTTCAGATGGAAGGTCACCAGCGCCTCGGCAGGAATCCAGGCCCGCGGACCGGGAGTCGCTGCCGAAGCAGCAGTGCCCACCGTACCGCCGGCCGCCGCGCCGATCGCGGCACCCCCGCCGCCGCCCGCTGCGCCACCAATCAGCGCGCCCAGCAGGGCGCCGCCCACGATGTTGCCCGCTGTGCGTCCGGCCTTGTTCGGTCCCTTGACCCGGAACTCGTCGCTGTCGAGCGGGTAGCTCTTGCCGCCCAGATCGAGGGAAGTCAGCTTCAGAGCCAATACCGGGGATCCGCCCAGTTCTCCGGAGCTCTTGCTTTCCGTGATCACGCCATGCACCGAAGCCCCGCGTGGAATCGCCAGCCAGCCATTCACGGTCACGTCGCGTATGACGGTGAACTCCACCGGCGTTCCATCCTTGGCACGCTTGTTATCCAGCGACTCGGTGGTTCTGAGCTGCAGCAGGGTTCCCTGCGCAACCGTAACCGGCCCATTGGCGATGGAGTAGTGCGGAGCCGGGGGCTGGGCATACTGCGGCCGCTGCCCGTATCCCGGCGGAGGCGGCGGATAGCCGGGCTGCCCGTAACCGGGCTGGCCATAGCCAGGTTGTCCATAACCAGGTTGTCCATAACCGGGAGGCGGCGGATACCCCGGACCGTTCTGCCCGTAACCCGGAGGTGGTGCGTTACCCTGCGGCGGGGGTGGATATCCCTGCTGCTGATCATTGGCCTGGGGCGCCGGCTGCTGTCCATAACCCGGCTGCGAGGGCGGAGGCGGAGCATTCTGCGGCTGATTGTCCGCCACGTTCCCGTTGTCGTCCGCATTCTGATCCGGGGCCGGCTGGGCATCCTGAGCGTCTGCCGGGTTGCCCACCTTCAGATTGTTCTTGACCTTCGTAACGCCCGGAACCTTGGCGGCAATCGACTCCGCCAACTGCTTGGACGCTTCGCTCGATACGGTGCCCGACAACGTCACCTGGGTTTGAATCGTGGCTGCGGTGATCAGATCGTTCTTCAAGGCGTCAGAGGCGTCGAGCGCCTGCACTACGTCCATCTCAATCTGGCCGTCGCTGCGCTCGCCGGCTGCCGGAGCGGAAGCCCCCGCCTGGTTGGCGTCCTGCGCACGCGCTGCGGCACCCGAAAACGCAAGCACCGCACTCAATGCCAGAGCCTGAGGAAATCTCCGTTGAAGCAATGGCCTACTCATCTTGATCTCTCTCCTCCGCTTCAGGTGCCGCTTTCGACGATGGCTGCGAAGCCTTAGTCTGGCCTCACCGCGAAATGCCCCTGCACCCTTGCGATTCACTGCGTCCGGATACTAAGTTGGACGCAGCGGCTGCACAAGCGGTCACCGGTTTGAACACCAGGATCCGGAAAAAGTTCCGCGCGGTTGCCGCGGCTCTTCGGCAGGTCTTCGAATCCGTCGGAATGCCTGTCAGCCTGCTCATTTGGATGCTTCAGTGATACGAAGGTCTCGGAAGATAGCTGAGCTTGTCGTCGTCGGGGAGAAATATCTGGAAAACCGTCCCGGAGAGACCGTTATCGCTGCTGGGCCGGCTGCGCACGTGCACAATCCCGCGATGCTTGAGGATGATCTCGTGGCTGACCCAAAGCCCCAGGCCCGTGCCGGAATCCTCCTTGGTGGTGAAAAAGGCCTCGAACACCCGTTCCCGGACGTCTTCATTCATGCCCAGGCCGGTGTCGGCCACGGTGACGCGGACCCCGGAGAGTTCAGGAAATTCCCAGCTTCGCGACTTGCGCGCCCGCACCACCAACCGGCCGCCGGAGGCGATGGCGTCCACCGCATTGCCGATAAAGTTGGCAAACACCTGCCGAATCTCTCCTGCAAAGCAGAACAGGTCAAGATTCGGATCGTAGTTCCGTTCCACGTGAACATTGAGGCCGTTGAGCCGCCCCTGGTAGAGGTCGAGGACCGAGTCCAAAAGCTCGGCCATCCTGGCCCTGTGCGGCATGGTCGACTGACGATAAAACCGCAGTGTCTGCTGGGCAATCTCGGCGATCCGCTTGCCCTCGCGCTCCGCCATCGTGACATACTTCAGCGCCGCTTCATCCAGGTTGCAGAAGTTGCGCAACAGGTAGAGCAGGTTGGTGATCGCCTCCAGCGGATTGTTGACCTCGTGAGCGATCGACGCAGCCAGGCGCCCGGTCGCGGCCAGCTTCTCGGTCTTGCGGAGGGCATCCTCGCTGCGCTTGCGCTCGCTGATGTCCTGCACAATCAGGCCGGCCCAGCGCACCTGCCGCGGGGTGGTGCGAATCGGATAGGTGCTGACCAGCCACGTCCACGGCTGCCGCGGCTTGCCGCCCAGGCCTTCAATCTCGACCGCATGCTGCGGCGCCTCGGTCAGAAAGGCCCGATTGACTGCCTCCTCCAGTTGCCGGCCAACGGGCTCGGCAACCAATTCCGGCAAAGTCTTGCCCAGGTGCCGGTTCAGCGGAACCTCCGACATCTCCGCGAAGACGTGGTTGACGCGAATGCAGCGGCAGCGCCGGTCAAAGAACGCCAGGCCGATAGGCGCATTGGCCAGCATCGAATCGAGCAGGGACAAGGCATCGTTTAAACCGGAGCGCTGTTCTTCGATCGAAGCCACCATACCGTTGAACGCCTGGATCAGGTCTCCGAACTCATCGTCCGCCGTCATGGGCAGTGGAAACGCGTTGCTGTTATCGGACGAAGTCATTAATGCATGCGTGCCGGCATGAAGAACCGCCAGCGGCCGCGAGATCAGCCGCGACATCGCCCATGCCAGCGCTGTGGAGGCAATGATCCAGATCACGCCAAAGACGAGGGTTCCCCGGACGACGATCAGAAGCTGGGCCCGGTCCCAGCGCCGGTCCGACTCCACCCACGCAAATCCGCGCACCTGGGTGCCGAACAGGATGGGCGCCACCGCCTCCCAGCGATCCTTGCCAAAGGAAAACACCCTGGGAGGGTCGGAGTCGCCGCGCACTGCCTGAATCTGCGCTCTCTCGACGGCATCCAGAACCGTGCCCTTCACCAATCCCGGACTGACGAACAGGACATTCCCTGCCGGATCGGTGATCTTGGCCTGGGCGACGCTCGGCGCCTTGCCCATCATCCGCACCGCCAGGCCGAGCCAGTCCGTCCGGTCTTCGAGCATCGCTTCCTGAGCCTGCGATGCCACCGAAGTTACCTGGCTTTGCAGCCGCTCCTGGGCGTGGCGTCTCACATCCTCCTCCTGCAGACGGATCAAGAGCAGCGCGAACAAGGCAATGGAAAGCGCCTCCAGCAGCACCAGACCCAGCAGCATTTTCCAACGGATGGTGCGCGGCCACCAGCGCATGCAAACCTCAACTTTGTTCCTGAAGGGGTGTTTATTGAACAGTCTACCGGAGGCCTAACTGGCCGAGGGAACTAATTTCGCGGTCAGGGCACGGGCGATTTGCTTGCCATGAAAGCGCCCATTTTCGATGAAGATTTCGTTGGTGCGGGATCCCGCAACGATCACCCCGGCGAGGTAGATGCCCGGCACATTGCTTTCCAGGGTTTCGGGGTCGCAGGCGGGCAGACGGTCGGGGCCGTCGAAGCGGACGCCCATCTTTTCCAGGAAACTGAAATCGGGCCGGTAGCCTGTCATGGCGAAGACGAAGTCGTTGCGCAGGGTTTCACGGCCGCCGGGAGTGTCGACGATTACCGAGTCGGGCGTGATTTCAACGACATTGGTGTCAAAAAAGGCCTTGATTTCGCCGTTTTTGATGCGGTTTTCGATGTCTGGCTTGATCCAGTACTTGACGTGGCGGTGAATTCCGTTCTCGCGGTGCACCAGCGTGACCCGCGCCCCGTGGCGCCACAACTCCAGTGCCGCGATGGCCGCCGAGTTCTTGCCGCCGATGACCAGCACGTCCATGCCGAAATAGGGGTGAGGATCGTCGTAGTAGTGGTGCACCTTGCTCAGGTCTTCCCCCGGAATGCCCAGGTAATTGGGCAAATCGTAGTAGCCGGTGGCGATGGCCAGCTTGCGCGTCTTCAGGCTGCCCGGGCGGCCAAATCGGTCCACGGTGTGCACGGTGAATGCTCCGTCGGAACCCTCCACCCGTTCCACAAGATGGTACTGGCGGATGTCGAGCTTGTAGAACGCCGCCACCTGGCGGTAATACTCCAGGGCCTCGTTGCGGCTGGGCTTCGCGTTGGGGCTGGGAAACGGGATGTCGCCGATCTCGAGCAGTTCCGAGGTAGTGAAGAACGTCATGTGCGACGGGTAGTGAAACAGCGAGTTGCAGACGCAGCCCTTGTCCACCGAGACGGCGCGCAGGCCGGCGCGCTGGGCCTCGATGGCGCAGGCCAGCCCGGTCGGGCCGGCGCCGATCACCAGCAGGTCATAGGTCGTATCCGGGGATCGGCGGTCCTGATCCTCGGGGATGCTGTGCGGGTGCTCGGGCGGCAGCATTTCAACTGGAACTTCGCTCATGTTTCTAGATTAGGGCATCTCTGCAATTCGCCATGCGCAGGCGGCCTTTATGGTGGAATGGTGGAACCGATCGATGTAGAAAGGTGTAAAGTTATACGTTGGAGGAGCGTCACAGATGGCACTCAATCTCAAGAACGAAGAGACCGAACGGCTGGCGAGAGAGCTGGCCGCACGAACCGGGGAAAGCCTGACGGTGGCGGTTACGGTGGCCTTGCAGGAGCGGCTGGCGCGCCGGGAGGAAGCCGAGAGGCGATCCACCCGGATGGAGAGAATCGAGCAAATCATCGAGCGAACCGCCCCGTTGCTGAACGATGGACGCTCCACCAAGGAGCTATTTGACGAGCTTTATGACGATGAGACTGGATTGCCGAAATGATTGTCGACTCATCCGCCCTCGTCGCGATGCTGAAGAAAGAACCTGACTGGCGGAAGTTCTCGCGGGCCCTCGACTCGGCCGCGAGCGCCTGCATGTCTGCGGCTTCCTACCTCGAATCGTCGATTGTCGTCGATAAGGAAAGAAACCCCATCGCCAGTGCAGGGCTCGATGACCTCATCCATGAATCGGAGATCTCCATCGAGCCGGTCACGGCGGAGCAGGCGCGGATCGCGCGGCAGGCTTACCGCGACTACGGGAAAGGCAGCGGCCACCCGGCCAACCTGAATTTTGGCGATTGCTTCAGCTACGCGCTGGCGCGGACGAAACGCGAGCCGATTCTTTACAAGGGGGATGACTTCGTTCATACAGATTTGCAATCTGCGCTGGATGAGAAATGAGCGAGAGTAGATAGGCCGCGCGCCGCGACACGGCCAAGGGCGAAGCGAAGCGCGTGCGGGGCGACGGATCGTGCGCCCCGAATATGCCAATTGGCCTTTATCTAGACGGGTTGAATCTCGCTGTGACGCAAGATACTGCTAGTGACGGACGGGTCAAGGGTTCGGGCTAGGGTAGCGGATCCGCGACACGCTAAGAGCGAATTGGCGATAGATCTACATACTTGCCGGTAAATTTGAGTTTCCCCGGATATGAGCTATTCCGATCAGCTTTAACATCCGCGATGTGACACCATAGAAATAGATTCCGACCTAACTTCAATTGTGCGGAAGAAAGAACACGATGTACCGTGATGGAAATGAACCGCATACAGTTACCGCCATACCAGTATCGAAATCAAGAATTCTAGTTGTAGACGATGACAAGGCAAACCGGGAGTCCCTCGCGATGGTACTCCAGTTTAGTGGATTCGATGTAGTGACTGCGTCAGATGTCAGTGAAGCACTCAAACAGATTGGATCTCATGAATTCGATGCTCTGTTGACGGATCTACATATGCCAGCCCCTGGTGATGGGTTGACCGTTGTGAGTGCGATGCGGCATTCGCAACCGACCGCCGCAACATTCATTTTCAGCGGTTACCCCGAGATGTCTGCAGCAACATCTGCAATTCTTCTTCAAACAGATCAGGTTCTGCTGAAGCCGCTGGCGCCTGGCGCACTCGTTGAAACAATCAAGAAGCGATTGAGGGAGGGCGGTATCACTTCAGTGAGTCCGATCGAACAGGTAGCCACGATACTCGAACGCGAGTCAACGACAACAGTTGAGGACTGGTATAGCCGCGTTGAGCGGGAAGCCAGGGTTGTGACCGTCAAACTAGCGCGCAGCGAAAGATGTGCACATCTGCCCGCAGTCTTCCGCGATCTTGTCTATCGGCTTCGTCATCCCCTGCCTCTGGGCACGCGCGCCCTCGTGTCAGCCGACGCCGCCGAGCACGGGCGGGTGCGATGGAGACAGGGTTACACGGCTGCCATGTTGGTGGAGGAGTCACGGATGCTGCAAGTCAGTATCTTCCAGACGTTGCAGAACAATCTGAAAAGGGTAGATTTCAGTTTGCTGCTGGTTGACGTGATGACAATTGCCGATGAAGTTGATGCGCAGCTGGCGCAGGCGATGACAAGCTACATAGCAGAAAGCAATCTGAAGAATCTCGCAGGTTGACCCCGAACAGAAACCGTCCCTCGATTTGCCTCTGTGTTTCCCACTTCCTCTTTTGACCGGCTGACTGCCGTACGCGAAATTCCCTCTGGGACGCTTGTGCTCGCCAGTCACAGCAGGTCGAGGAGATTGAGCGTGCGGGCGAGGGCGGCGGTCTTTTCGAGCCGGGGCGGCAGCACTCGATGCTGCGGTCTCTGCGGAGGCCGTGCAGTGGTTGGCCCGCTGTTGGAGACGGCACCCCGCGAGAACTTCGTCCGGAATCCTTCCGGCATGTTGTTCCTCAGGTTCGGATTTCCGACGGACGATCAGGTGCGCGACGATCTTGAGGGTGGCGGCGCAGGCGTTCGCTTACGCGGTCCATCTTCGGGACGGTTACGGCCCTGCCTGCGTGTAAAATTGCCTCGCGAGTAATCCTTCCCCAGCCTTACCGCGTCCGCACCTGTCGGACCCCGCGACCATTGTCCGCAAAAGGAATTGAAACATGCACAAAGCGACGCCTCTGTTTGCCTTTCTGACTGTCTTCTGCGCGACAGGCCTGGCGCAACAGCCGAAACAATACACATCCCAGGACTACGCTGCCGCCGAAAAATTCATGGCCTACGGCGTCAACCACCTCGCCTACCAGGGCCAGGTGAAGGCGCAGGCGCTCGACGATGGCCGCTTCTGGTACCGGGCGGTTGACGACAGCGGCATCACGTATACCCTCGTCGATCCGGCCAGGGGGACGCGCGGGCCCATGTTTGACCAGCAAAAGCTGGCCGCCGCAGTTGAAGGCCGCTTCGAACGGCGCCATTGACGCCGATGCCCGTCACCTGCTGCTCTCGGACATTTCTCTTTCGGATGCCGGCCAGGTCGCGACCTTGACGGCCCATGGCTCGGTCTATCGCTGCACCCTGGGCGAGTCCGGAGCCTGCGCGCCGTTGCTTCCCGCGCAGGACAAGAAGACAGCAGACAAGCAGGCGGGTTCTGAGACTGCGGCCACGCACCCTCCTCTCACGCTTTCTCCCGACAAGAAGCTGGGCGCCTTCATCCGTGACTGGAATCTGTGGGTGCGCGACCTGGCGACCGGCGCCGAGACGCAACTCACCACCGACGGGGTGAAGGACTACGGCTACGCCACCGACAATGCCGGCTGGAAGTCCTCCGACCAGGCCATTCTGCTCTGGTCGCCGGATTCGACGAAGATTGCCACCTTCCAGCAGGATCAGCGCAAGACCGGCGAGATGTACCTGGTTCCCGTGACTAACTCGCATCCCCAGCTCAAGGCGTGGAAGTATCCACTCGTGGGAGACAAGGATGTCACCATGATCGAGCGCGTCGTCATCGACGTGAATGCCCGCAAAGTAGTGCGTCTCAAGATGCCCCCCGATCAGCACCGCTCGACCCTGTGTGACGATGTGGCCTGCCGGGGCACGGCTTGGTCCGACGTCGAGTGGAGTCCCGATGGGGCGCATCTTGCCTTCGTGTCCACGTCGCGCGATCACCGGCAGGAGTGGCTGCGGGTCGCCGACACGGCCAGCGGCGAGGTGCGGGAAGTGATGGAGGAGACCGCGCCGAAGTTCTACGAGAGCGGCAACGACAAGATCAACTGGCATTATCTGCCCGCATCGAACGAGATCCTCTGGTTCAGCGAGCGCGAGAACTGGGGCAATCTCTATCTCTACGACCTGGGCAGCGGAAAGCTCAAGACCCAGATCACCCACGGTCCCGGCAATGTGACCCAGGTGCTCTATGTCGACCAGCCCTCGCGCACGATCTACTTTGTCGGGGTCGGAAAAGAAGCGGATCGCGATCCCTACTTCGAGCACTTCTACAGCGTGCATTTTGACGGCAGCGGTCTGCGCCTTCTCACTCCCGAAGACGCGGATCACAGCATCACCGTGGCGTCGGACGGCCGATCTTTCGTCGATACCTACTCCACTCCCACGCAGCCGCAGGTCACAGTTCTGCGAGACCGGGAAGGCAAGGTCGTGATGGACATTGCGCATCAGGACATCGCCGCTTTGAAAGCCGCCGGATGGGTGCCTCCGGTTCCGATCAAGGTCAAGGGGCGCGATGGCACGACGGATCTCTACGGCTTTATGTTCAAGCCCACGCACTTCGAGACCACACGGAAGTACGCGATCGTCGACATGGTGTATCCCGGTCCCCAGACCGGCTCCTGCGGCGGTCGCGGATTCAGAGCTTCCCACGGAGACATGCAGTCTCTCGCCGAGCTGGGGTTCATTGTGGTCTGCATCGACGGCATGGGCACTCCGTGGCGATCGAAATCCTTCCACGAGGCGTACTACGGCAATCTGGGCGACAACACCATTCCCGACCAGGTGGCCGGCATCAAGGATCTGGCGCGGCAATATCCGTTTATCGACCTCGAACGCGTCGGCATCTATGGCCACTCCGGCGGCGGCAACGCCACGGCCGCGGCGATGTTGCACTATCCCGACTTCTTCAAGGTCGGCATCGCCGAGAGCGGTAACCACGATCAGCGCGACTACGAAGATGACTGGGCCGAGAAGTGGGCCGGCCTGGAGGAAAACAAGCCCGATGGAAGCAGCAACTACGATTCGCAGGCCAATCAGAATTTCGCAAAAAATCTGAAGGGCCACCTGCTGCTGGCCCACGGCACCATGGACGACAACGTGCCCCCCAACAATACCCTTCTGCTGGTGGATGCGCTGATCAAGGCCAACAAGGACTTTGACCTGCTGATGATTCCCAATGTGCCCCACGGCTACGGCGCCGCCATGCCCTACATGACGCGCCGGCGCTGGGACTACTTTGTTCGCTATCTCAACGGCGATGTTCCGCCGGCCGAGTATCCAATGAAGCCGTATCTCTGCCACGGTGGCCGTGATGCGCGGCGGTCCCGACCCGGAGGACGATTTCGAGTAAGACCTCGAAGACCGTTCTGGGCACGTCTGGGCACCCAGAACCTGCCAGGGTTCCGTCGAATCCATTACCCTAGTAGGGTCTGAAATTCGAGGGAGCACATCCATGACCGTCATACGGCAGGAAGATTTCATTGCAAGTGTTGCGGGCGCGCTGCAGTACATCAGCTATTACCACCCGGTGGATTACATCACCAGCCTGGCCAAAGCCTACGAGCGGGAACAGTCGCACGCGGCCAAGGACGCCATGGCGCAGATCCTCATCAACAGCCGCATGTGCGCCGAGGGCCACCGCCCCATCTGCCAGGACACGGGCATCGTGAATGTCTTCGTCAAGGTTGGCATGGACGTGCACTTTGAGGCCGCGCCGGGAGAAAAGGAACTCGACCTGCAGGAGATGGCCGACGAAGGCGTGCGCCGTGCCTATCTCGACCCCGACAACAAACTGCGCGCGTCGCTGCAGGCTGACCCCGCAGGCGCCCGCAAGAATACCAAGGACAACACCCCGGCCACGGTGAACGTGGAATTGGTTCGCGGCAACAAGGTCGACATCACGGTGGCGGCGAAGGGCGGCGGGTCCGAGGCCAAGAGCAAGTTCGTCATGCTCAACCCGTCCGATTCCGTGGCCGAGTGGGTGCTCAAAACCGTTCCCACCATGGGCGCCGGATGGTGTCCGCCGGGAATGCTCGGCATCGGCATCGGCGGCACCGCGGAGAAGGCGATGCTGCTGGCCAAGCAAGCGCTGATGGACCCCATCGATATCCAGGACCTGATCGCCCGCGGCCCCAAAACCACGACGGAAAAGCTGCGCGTGGAACTGTACGACAAGGTGAACCGGCTCGGTATAGGCGCGCAGGGGCTGGGCGGCCTGACCACCGTGCTGGATGTGAAGATACTCGACACGCCTGCCCACGCAGCCAATCTGCCGGTGGCCATGATTCCCAACTGCGCTGCCACCCGCCATGCCCATGTGGTGCTTGACGGTTCGGGCCCCGTGTATCTCGACCCACCCAACCTCGAAGACTGGCCGAAGCTCACCTACGACGTTTCCGGCGCCCGGCGCGTCAATCTCGACACCGTCACGCGCGCGGAAGCGGCGACGTGGAAGCCCGGCGAAGTGCTGCTGCTCAGCGGCAAGCTGCTCACCGGCCGCGATGCGGCCCACAAGCGCATGACCGACATGCTCAACCGGGGCGAAAAGCTGCCCGTCGACTTTCACGGACCGCTTCATCTACTACGTGGGCCCGGTCGATCCGGTGCGCGAAGAGGTGGTCGGGCCCGCCGGTCCGACTACAGCCACGCGCATGGACAAATTCACGCGCCAGATGCTGGCGGAAACCGGGCTGCTGGGTATGGTCGGCAAGGCGGAACGCGGCCCCATCGCCATCGATGCCATTCGCGAGTTTGGCGCGGTCTACCTGATGGCGGTAGGAGGCGCGGCGTACCTTGTCTCCAAGGCCATCCATGGTTCGCGGCTGATCGCTTTTGAAGACCTGGGCATGGAGGCCATCTACGAATTCGACGTGCGCGACATGCCTGTGACCGTGGCCGTCGATTCCAAGGGCACCAGCGTCCACCAGACCGGCCCGGCCGAGTGGCAGCAGCGCATTGCGGGGATTCCGATCCTGCAATAGGAAGTCCGATCGCCGGCCGAACCGATTGCGGGAGGATCTGAGACCTATGGCGTTGATTCGCGCGGCGCGACGGGACGACCTGCCGCGGCTCACGGAAATTTACAATCACTACGTCGAGCATTCGCCGGCCACATTTGATGTGCGGCCGTGGCGGGTAGAAGAGCGCATACCGTGGTTTGAGCAATTCTCGGAAAAGGGACGCTACCGTCTTCTCGTCGCCGAACTGGATGGAGCCGTTGCCGGTTACGCCGGGACGACCCGCTTCCGTCCCAAGCCGGCCTATGAAACGAGCGTGGAAACGACCATCTACTGCGCTCCCGAGGCGACCGGACACGGGCTTGGAGGCCGGCTCTACACGGCGCTATTCGCCGCATTGGCGGGCGAGGACGTGCACCGCATCGTTGCCGGTTACGTGCCGCCCAATGCAGCCTCGGCGGCCCTGCACACGCGTTTCGGCTTCAAGACAGTCGGAGTCTTCTCCGAGGTCGGCTACAAGTTCGGGAGATATTGGGATGTGTGCTGGATGGAGCGTCCGCTCCACTTGCTTTAATTCAGGCGCCCGAAGCGGCCGGCTTTGAGCACCTGAAACCTACTGCTTGCCGAAGCGGAAGACGAATCCGCCGTTGAAGCCAAAGCTGTTCTGCAAGGTCGAGCCAAAGCCGGTGGCGACGTAGTCTCCGCCGAGGCGCAGACCGATGGCGGGAGAGAGATTGTATTCCCCCAGAATCGCCCCGTTGATGGCGTAGGTGCCCCCGTCGGCATATAGCCCCAAAGCCTTGGCGCCGAACCCGCTGGTGTCACCGGAGAAGTTGCCCTGCGCGTAGCCGCCCATCACGCGGCCGGATACGGAATACTTGGGCTGCATATAGAACCGGTAGGTCGGGCCGCCCATAAACGTATAGGTGCTGGTCGCGGGGCGCGTGATCCCGGTAAAGTTCAGCCCCACATAGGGCGTCCCGTAGTAGCCGCGAACATCGAGGGTCACGCCCAGCCGCTGGCTGTAGTAGCGGGTAAAACCTGTATCCCAGGCGTAGTCGGTAACACGCTGCAGGTTGGGGCCGGGAGTAAACCGCAAATAGCCCATGCCGACATACGCTTCATACAGGTGCGAATACACGTCGTGGATGGCCTGGGCGCGGCGTTGCTCCCGGCGCAGCCGGATGCGAGCCTGGACGCTGGTCGCTCCCTGATTCTGGCTGGCGGCTGACTGCTCCGCCGGGCCGGCTTCCTGAGCTGGTGTCGCGGGATTGCTGCTCGAACTCGAGCTTTGGGCCAATAGTACGTTCGTTGCAGGCAGACACAGGGCCAGCACAAGGGCAAGACGGCGAAATGAAGACATCGGTTTCGGGAATCCTCCACGGGAGTACGGAAGCACACCGCGGAGACCGTTTTCCAACGCTCGCTGGCCCTCGCCAACTGGAAAACTGCCTAAAGCAGCGCTTCCCCCATTAGGTTATTAAATCACCTGCGGGGGAGCCTTGTGGGCCAACCGACTCCATCGCGTTTCGAAACCCCGAACCTCCCGCTGGTTCGACGTTCCGGAACGGGGACCCGCCGCGCCCCGGAAGTCTGGCCATGCCGAGAATGTCAGGTTTGAATCGCGTTCTGTGGATTGGACGCGCACGAGATCAAATTGACTGCCACGCGCGGCAAGCCAATCCGGCTACTTGATGGAGTTTAGATCGGTCTGCAACTGGGCCTGGTCGAAACCCGGAGGGGAGCCCTTGGTATTCAGCCAGTTCTGCCCGAACAGGGTGTGGGCTTCGTCGCAGTAGTGCTGCCAGAAAGCGAGTGTCATGGTCTTGCATTGGCCCCACGTAATACAGGTGAAGCCGTTCTCGTCGTACTTGGGGACAAACACGCAGTGACCGCCCCAGCTCCCCTTTTTGGCATTGGCCCCGGCATGCGGCACCACGTCCCACACGTCCTGGTTCTGGGCGGTGATGGGCAGGGCCAGGCCGATGTACACCCCGCCAAAGAGTGCGATGGATTGCCGGATTTCCGTGAGATTGCCGGGCTTTGGATCGGCAAACGCGAACAGTGTGTGTCCATCGAAGGAATTTGCCCGCCAATCGTTCAGGACATCGAGTTCCACGCCTCCGTTGTCGGTCGATGGGTTGGACGGATCGTAGCCGTCCCACTTCTCATAAAAGCTTTCGATGGTCGCGTCCGGCACCGTGATCTCGCCGCCCGTGCACGCGGACCATACCTGGACAGCATGCCCAACACCGGCAATGGTGCAGCAGCCCAGCTTGTCGTTGAGCATCATGCCCCAATCGGTGATGCCGCATGTCCAGTCCGCCGCAGCGGGAGGCGCCGGGAGCGCCGACGTGAGGTAATCGCCAAGCGCCAGCGTCCGGCTGTCGGTCTTGATGGCCTTCCGGCCAAGTTTCATCGTCATGTTATCTGCCATGGTGAGGCTCCTTTCGACGGTAGGAACGGACCGTACCGGTCCAACTTGTCAGTGTTGTGACGAAAGAGCCATTTCCGTTTCGCGGTGTCGCGAAGATGTCTTCCAGATGAACAATGAAAGCTGGCTCGCCACAGAACAGGAAGCTCATGCAATAGGATTGACTGTCAAAGGGGGATCCTTCAAAAGATGGGGCGACTTTTATTGGGAATTGTGATTGGGATGCTTCTCGTTCCAGTCTTTGTGCTGGCCTGGTTCAAGTTTGGCACTGTGCCGGTTGCGGTCAGCGATCCGCCGTTTCCCGAAGAACGGCTCGTCACCGGCGTTCCATTGGAAGCGCGTATCGACCGCGAGATGGTCAAAAATCCGCCCATCCAGGCCGATGAAAGCACCTTCGTCGCCGGTGCACACATCTACAGCGACAAGTGCGCCGTATGTCATGGATTCCACGGCAAGCCGTCGCCGTTCGGATCGCACATGTTCCCAGACGCGCCACCGCTTTGGCAGAAGCATCACAACGGAAACGTCGTAGGCGTAAGCGACGATCCACCTGGCGAAACGTACTGGAAGGTCGCGAACGGCATCCGGCTGACCGGCATGCCCTCTTACAAAGAGATACTGACCGATACCGAAATGTGGCAGGTGAGCCTGCTGCTTGCTAACGCGGATAAGCCTTTACCGCCCGCCGCGGTCACCATCTTGAATGGGGAAACCTCGCCGGCCACCCCCGTGCTGAGCGAACCTCCAGCGAAGTAACAGGCAAATGCGGCGGCGGACCCGCAGAACCGCCGCCTGGATCAGGCCGGAATCCGCCGGAAGGAACGGAAAAATGACCGTCTTCGAAAGGCTGCGCACCGGCCTCAAGTTCGTGCTCATGAGCATGGGAATTTCGAGTCCCGCCCGAAAGGCTCCTCCGCCGGTTGCCAAGCCGCTGGCGAAGCCAAATCCTGAGTAGTCAGGCCCATTCTCGTGTGACGGCCGCGCCACAAATTGGGTGGGGCGGTTTTGGCGCCCAGCCCCGGTCAGCCGCGGGGCAGTTGCGACGGCCCAGTTCCCAGGGGCAGGCATACCATCGGGATTGCGCCTCCACATCCGAGAATTACGCATCGCACGCCTTGCGCCGATAATCCAAGAAGCAGACACGGAAAGGCCGTGCAGGAGTTACGCGATGAGCGCGAAACGAACATTTTGGAGGGCTTTCCTGGACTTTTTCGTTCTATTTGGCGGCGTTTCCACCGTCTCCAACCTGTCGCGAACGAGAAAGACGCCGGTCATGGGCCGTGGACTTTTTCTCTTCCGCAAGCCGGAGCCGCCAAGCGATTCGTCGCCCAATCGCTGAATTGTTAGAATGAAGAGCATGCCGCTGACCCGCCAAGAGGCCCTCGATTACTTCCACTCTCCCGACCTGATCGGCCTGGGATTCGAAGCCGATGCTGTGCGCCGCCGTCTGCATCCGGAGGGCGTGGTCACCTACATCATCGACCGCAACATCAACTACACCAACTTCTGCACCGAGTACTGCACCTTCTGCGCCTTTTACCGCCCCCTGAAGGGACCCCAGGCCAGCGAGGGCTACATCCTCGAGTTCGAAAAGATCTACGAGAAGATCGCGGAAACACAGGAGATGGGCGGCACCGGCGTCCTGATGCAGGGCGGCATCCATCCCGATTTGAAGATCGACTGGTTCGAGCGGCTGTTCACCGGCATCAAGCAGCGCTTCCCGAAGATCTGGCTGCACTGCCTCTCCGCCTCCGAGGTGCTGGCGATCGCGGAATATTCCGAGCTGAGCCTGCGCGACACCATCGCGCGGCTTCGCGATGCCGGGCTCGACTCCATACCCGGCGGCGGCGCGGAGATTCTCGACGACGACGTGCGCAAGCGCATCGCCCGCCTCAAGTGCCGCACCGATGACTGGCTCAGCGTCCATCGCACTGCCCACGAGCTGGGCATGCGCACCACCGCCACCATGATGTTCGGCGTGGGCGAGACGTTCGAGCAGCGCATCAATCATTTTGAAGTAGTCCGCCGCCTGCAGGAAGAGACCGGTGGATTCACGGCGTTCATTCCCTGGAGCTTCCAGCCCGGGAACACCGCGCTGGGCGGCCGCGGCTGGGACGAGGCCACCTCCGTCGAATACCTCAAAGTGCTGGCGATAGCGCGCCTCTACCTCGACAACATCGACAATGTGCAGGCCAGCTGGGTCACGCAGGGCCTCAAGGTGCTGGAACTCGGCCTCCACTTCGGGGGGAACGATGTCGGCTCGGTGATGCTCGAAGAGAACGTGGTCAAGGCGGCGGGCACCAGCAACTGCACCACGGAAGAGGAACTGCGGCGCATCATCCGCGACGCCGGCTTCAAGCCGGTGCAGCGCGATACGCTCTACCGGACCATGTTCTTGAATTGAGCACAGCAAGACGAGGCGCGTAGTCGCCCCGTCGCTACGGGTGTTTCTGGCCCCCCGCCGCGACTTCGATCCCATGCTTGATCAAATGCAAGATGGATTCGAGGCTCTCTTTTGCGCCTCGCTCGCTGCCGGGCAGATTGACGATCAGGGTGCTCCCCTTCAGCCCTGCCACGCCGCGCGAAAGCCACGCATACTTGTTGCTCTTCGCACCCTCCGCGCGCATTGCCTCAGCCAGCCCCGGCGCTTCGCGGTCGATCACGCGGCGGGTCGCCTCGGGCGTGCGATCCCGCGGCCCCAGGCCGGTTCCACCCACGGTGAGGACCAGACCGGCGTCTTCTTTGCCTAATTCCTCAAGCCTGGCCGCAATCGCATACTCCTCATCAGGAAGCAGGCTGGTGCGAATCTCCGCGTCCGGCCATTGTCGGCTCAGAACTTCGACAACCGCCGGTCCGGCCGTATCGGTCATCAATCCCTGCGAACAACGATCTGAGATGGTAATCACGCCGATCAGCATGGGAACGATTGTAGCCGCGCGACCGGGCTACTTAGCCGCACCTGGCAACACCTTGATGGTGTGCAGCCACGTCTCCACCAGCTGCGGCCATGCGGTCACGGGCAGAGCGGTGCGCCGCAAGCCGTAGCCGTGGCCGCCCTCGGCATAAACGTGCAGCTCGGCCGGCACCTTGGCCTTCTTCAACTGCAAAAAGTAGGTCGTGGCATTCTCCACGTGCACCGGGTCGTCCTCGGCCTGCACGAGGATGGTGGGCGGCGTCTTATCCGTTGGCTCAATGTCAGGATTGGGCGCCATGTTCTGCTCGGCGAGGGCCAGATACCCGGGATAGATCACCACCGCGAAATCCGGCCGGCAACTCAGCTGGTCCGCGGCATCGATGGGGTCATACAGGCGCTTGTCAAAATGCGTACTCAGCGCTGCGGCCAGGTGTCCTCCGGCGGAAAACCCGAGCACCCCGACCCGGTTCGGATCGATTCCCCATTCGGCCGCATGTTCGCGAACCAGCCCGACAGCGCGCTGCGCATCCTGCGAGTGCCGCCGGCGACTTGGGATAAGGTCCTGAATCGGGCACACGATATTTCAGCAGCACGCAGGTCACTCCCGCCGAGTTGAGCCAGTCACATACCTCGGTGCCTTCGAGATCGATGGCCAGGATGCGATAGCCTCCACCGGGAAAGACCACGACAGCGGGCACGGCGCCCGAGGCGCCTGGCGCCTTGTAAACGGTAATGGTGGGTGTGGACACGTTGCCCAGCCGGATGAGCGGCTTTCCGGCAATCAGGTTGTCTTTGGCCGTGGTGGTGTCCACCTCAGCGGCCGCGCCCGGTCCCGGGTTGCTGCCGCTGCCGGGCGCACCGTGCGGCCAGATGGGTAGCTGACTATGTCCGGGTGCGGGCTCCCAGGCGGGTTTCTGGGCTGCAAGGGTAATCGCCATCGATGCCAACATACCAGCCACTACCGCCCGTTTGCTCATCCCGGAACCCTCCCTGAATCTTCGCTGCGATGATCGCAGCCGAGGGGGTGTCTCTGCAATTTGCGAGCTTGCGCAAACTCTTCCTCCTAGCGCCCGATCAAGGTCCGAGCGAGGCCCGATCGGGGTCCGACGAACTCAAGGCTGCGCCTCCGGGGGGATCAGCAAGGTCAGTGTCTGCGAAGCGATCTCGATACGGACCGGCAACTGTCCCAGCACCTCACCATCGGCTTCCACATACACCTTGGTTCGCGATCCGTTACGCGGGGCACACTCGACCGAGTCGGTCTGGAGAAACTCCACCTCCGACGAGGCGGTTTGCCGGCTCGCCAGCACCGCCAGCAGAAAGCGCATATACCGAAACCGGCTGCGCGTCTTGAACGCAACCAGGCACAGGCTCTCGCTGTGCAGCGTGGCGCAGGGCACTAATTCCCCGAGAACTCCGCCAAACGAACGCACCCGCACTGCCAGTACCTGCGAAGTTTCCGCCATGCGGCGCGCCCCGTTGCCGTTCACGCCAAAACTGGCCTGAAACAGCGGAAAAGGGTGGCTGGCCCAGATGCGAAAGGCTTCGAGTACATAGAGAGCGTAGCCAAACCGCCGCTTGAGGGCGGGCTTCAGACGCGCCATCAGCAACGCGTCGGCCCCCACCCCTGCCGCAACGGTGAAATAGCAGGACTGGTCCTCTCCGTCGTCAGCACGATAGGTGATTCGGCCGACCGGCACCTCGACGCGTCTGGCGGTGAGCAGCGCACGAACGGCCTGGGCGGGAGACTTTGTCAGCCCCAGGTCCGCAGCCAGCGCATTGGCTGTACCCATGGGCACGACACCCAGGGCAATGGTCGTACCTACGAGGCATTGCAGAACCTGGTGCACCGTTCCGTCGCCGCCGCACACCACGATCGTGTCGCAGCCCCGGCTCACGGCTTCGCGGGTCAGCGCGTCCCCGCTGCCGGGCCCGTCGATGGTCAGGTGCTCGACCTCGATCCCCGCTGATTGCAGGGCCGTGAGCGCCTCGGTGACGATCGCGGCCCGGCGCGGCGAAGAGAGTCCTGACGCCGGGTTATCAACCAGCGCAACTCTGCGCATTGCAGATGTCATTTATGCCAATTGTCGCAGATCGCGCTCCTTACTCGGACATTCCTATTGCGGCCGAACTGCCTTTCGTTCCGGCCTCCCTGCGCGTTTGGATGCGTTCCGCCCCGGCTAAGAACGGGCGTTTCAGCAGCAGCACCGTAGCCAATCATGGCTTCTCGTTCCCGGCTGCCGAAAGCGGAGCTGGTATCCGCATCGGGCGGCCTTCCATCGAATGCTGTACCCGGTGTTCTTTGCGCCAAACAACTGCCGCCGGTCCGAGGGCATCTATGTCCGAGGCAGATCTAAGGCTGCACCACGCAGTCCGGATCTGCAAATACCGCTCGTGGCGCAATTCGGGGTGACGTTGTGATCGTACTTTTTCTTATTCCAGTCCTGGTTCTGGCACTTGTCGCCACTGTGCCAACCTGGCCTTACAGCAAAAATTGGGGCTATTATCCAACCGGGGGCCTCGGAGCTATCCTGGTTTTAACGCTAGTGCTTCTCTTCCTTAACCGCATCTGATAGCGGTCGGTGCGCAAGAGCCCGAAAACGCGGAGCGCCCTGCATGGAGATCGACCCTTGTACTTCGCTCGCGTTCTCGTGCTGCTCGGTTTCCTTGTTGCTGCCTGCGCACAGGGCTTTGCATACTCAGTTTTGACCCACGAAGAGATCGTCGATCTGCTCTGGACCTCCGATATCCGGCCGCTGGTCGAGCAGCGCTTTCCGGGCCTCACCGACGACCAGATCAAGGAAGCCCATGCCTATGCCTATGGCGGCTCCGTGATCCAGGATCTCGGCTACTATCCCTTCGGCAGCAAAGAGTTCAGTGACCTGGTCCACTATGTGCGCAGCGGCGCCTTCGTCGACGAAATGCTCAAGCAGAGCCAGACTGCCGATGAATATGCCTTCGCCCTGGGCGCGATGGCCCACTATATTGCCGACGTCGACGGACATCCCGCAGTGAACCAGGCCGTGGCTCTGCACTATCCGAAGCTGGCCGCGCGGTATGGGCCGTCGGTTACTTACGCCGACGACAAGGGCGCTCACCTCAAAACCGAGTTCGGATTTGACACGCAGCAGGTGGCCAAAAACCGCTACGCACCGGAGCAGTATCACGACTTTATCGGCTTTGAAGTCTCCGAGCCACTGCTGGAGCGCGCCTTTCCAGCCGTCTATGGACTGGACCTGAAGCAGGTGCTGCCCCATGAAGATCTTGCCATCGGATCCTACCGGTGGGCCATCAGCCAGCTCATTCCGCACATGACCAAGGTCGCCCTCGCGATGCACAACCAGCAGTTGACCAACGAGCCGGCGAACTCTGCGAAGCGCAAATTCCTCTACCGTCTCTCCCGCGCCGATTATGAGAAATCGTGGGGCAAAACCTACCAGAGACCGAGCTTCGGCACCCGGTTTCTGGCCGCGCTGCTGCGCATCATTCCCAAGGTTGGCCCGTTCAAGGGACTCGACTTTAATGACCCGACTCCCCAAACCGAAGATCTCTACATCAAGAGCATTGACCGTACGTATGAGGACTACCGGGGCCTCCTTCACCAGGCGAAGACTGCGCCTCCTCCTCTCGACGATCGCGATCTCGATACAGGCAAGCCCACGCATACCGCGGAATACTCTCTGGCCGACGAGACCTACGCCAGGCTGCTGTCTCAGCTGGCGTCGAAGGGCTTTGCGCAGTCGTCGCCCGAGCTGCGCCAGAATCTCCTGACGTTCTATGCCGGCACCGCAAGCCGCCCCAGGTCCAAGAAGGAACAAGCGCGGTGGCGCAAGGTGCAGGTCGCGCTCGATCAGTTGAAGGCCGCGCCCCCGGCTACTGCGACCGCTGTCAGCGCCGCGCAGTGACGCAGCGATCGCGCTGAATCCGGCATGTGAAATCTCAGACGCACGCCGCAGATCATGCCTGTGCATTCTCCAAAGCCGATGCGCGGCAGGCCCTCTCTCTCGCGTACGCCCTGAACGTCACCTGGTCGCCGTCTTCAAGAAAGGTGCGCGGCTCTCCTGTGGGCAGCACGATGGGCTCGGCCCTGTGTTTCATCTCCAGCAGGCAGCCCTCGGAGCCCTCCTCCGGGCCGGAGATTGTCCCCGTGGCCATCAGGTCGCCGGGCCGCAGATTGCAGCCATTGCTGGCATGATGGGTCAGCAATTGCGCGAGGCTCCAGTAGAGATCGCGCAGATTGCCGCGGCTCATCCGCATCGGCGCCAAGCGTTCGTCCCGCATGCGCGACGACTGCAAGAAAGACTTCGAGAGTCAGGTCGATTCCGTCGCGTTGCCGCGTCAATGAGTCGAGATAAGCAAGCGGTTGCGGATCGCCGCCGGGGCGTCGCGCGACCGGTACGCGGTAGGGCTCCAGCGCCGCCATCGGAACAATCCACGGCGAGATGGTGGTGGCGAAACTCTTGGCGAGAAACGGACCGAGGGGCTGATACTCCCACGCCTGTATATCGCGCGCGGACCAATCATTCAAGAGACACAAGCCGAAGATGTGGTCCTCGGCCTCGGCAATCGGAATGCTCTGGCCGAGCGCATTTCCCGGGCCGACAAACATGCCGACTTCGAGTTCGTAGTCCATCGAACGCGCCGGGCCAAAGGTGGGTTGCGTCGCCGCTGGCGGCCTTGGTCTGGCCGTTCGGCCTGCGGATCGGCTCTCCGCTGACGACAATCGAAGAAGCGCGGCCGTGATAGCCGATCGGCACATATTTGTAATTTGGGAGCAGCGGATTGTCGGGACGAAACAGCTTTCCCACGCGGGTGGCGTGGTGAATTGACGCGTAGAAGTCAGAGTAGTCGCCGATCCTCGCGGGAAGCTGCATGACCACATCGGCCATGGGCACGAGCAGTGGCTCGACGCGTGACTTTGTCTGCGCATCGGCGCGCTTCGCGTCGAGGATAACGGTGACGCGTTCTCGCAGCGCGGCCCATGCGTCGTGTCCGAGGGCCATCAGCGGATTTAGAACATCGGCTATACAGGCGTCGGCAATTTCATCCGGCAATCCCCTCAGCATTCCTGCTGTGGCACATCCGTGTAGATCGAGGATCAGAGCACCGATGGCGATGCCGATGTGGGTCTCGTCCCCCGCGCGAAACACGCCGTAGGGTAGATTCTGGATTGGAAAGCCGGTGCCGGGATCATTGGCCGAACCGACCCAGCTCTTCACTGCCATTGCGGCGTCTCCAACCTGCACCACTGTTCTGAAAGCAAAATTGCGGCGTCGCCTCTGCTCCCACTCACCTGGTGCCGTCTCCCGGGGCGAACCGCTTCTTCAGTCCCTGCCAGCATTCGAAGTATTCGTGCTGCAGGATCCTCGCGTTCATCGCGAACTCGGTAGGCCGCACCACCAGTTGCGTCTCAAACATGAAGGCCAGCGTGTTGGCGAGATATTGCGGCTTCAGTTCGGCGCTGGTCGCGCGCTCAAATGTCTCGGCGTCGGGGCCGTGGCCGGCCATGCAGTTGTGCAGGCTGGCGCCGCCGGGAACAAATCCCTCCGCCTTCGCATCATAGGCGCCAAACACCAGGCCCATGAACTCATTCATCAAATTGCGATGAAACCACGGCGGCCGGAAGGTGTGTTCTGCAACCATCCATCGCGGGGGAAAGATGGCAAAGTCACAGTTGGCCGTGCCCGGGATCGCCGAGGGCGAACTCAGGACCGTATAGATCGACGGATCGGGATGATCAAAGGAAACCGTGTTGATGCAGTTGAACAGGGCCAGGTCGTACTTGTATGGCGCATAGTTCCCATGCCACGCGACAACATCGAGCGGCGAGTGATCGATGGCCGCGGACCATAGGCGTCCCAGGAATTTCGCCGTGATATGAAACTCGCCATCGCGATCTTCATAAGCTGCCGTGGGCGCCTTGAAGTCGCGCGCATTGGCCAGCCCGTTGGCGCCGATCGGGCCCAGTTCCGGCGAGCCGAAACGGCAAGCCATAGTTTTCGCAGATGTATCCGCGCGCCTGCTTCTCCTCCAGCACGACGCGAAACTTGACGCCGCGCGGAATCACGCAGATCTCGCCGGGCTTGACTGCGAGGATTCCCAGCTCGGTGTGGAAACGAAGCGCCCCCAGTTGCGGGACGATCAGCAACTCGCCATCGGCGCTGTAGAAGAAGCGATCCTCCATCGACGTATTGGCGGCATAGAGGTGAATGGCCACGCCAATCTGCATCGCCGGGTCGCCATTGCCGCCCAGGGTCACGATGCCGTCGACAAAATCGGTTGCCTCCGCGGGCACAGGCAGCGGATCCCAGCGCAGTTGGTTCGGCGTGGTGGGCACTTCCACAAATGGCCCGCTGCGGATCAGTCGCGTCGGAATCTCTTCATACGGCCGGTGGGTCACCGAAGGACGAATGCGATACGTCCAGGTGCG
This sequence comes from uncultured Acidobacteriaceae bacterium, assembly GCA_963737665.1. Lineage (GTDB taxonomy): Bacteria > Acidobacteriota > Terriglobia > Terriglobales > Acidobacteriaceae > Telmatobacter. The sequence continues at coordinate 347,518 of CAVTTW010000001.1, read as the reverse complement.
CCGGTTGGTGGCGCGCGGCGCGGTAAACGGAGTGCCGCTGAACTGCTCGGTGTAGAGTCCAAGCGGATGCTTCTGCGGCGCATTCTGACCGGCGGGCAGCGCTCCCGGCTACGGCCTCGGTGGCAAACTCGTTGCCGAAGCCGGACTGATACGGGACTTCAACCGGCGTCGCTTCCCGGTCACAAACTGCCATGGTCGATTCGCTGCTCTGCTTCATGCATTGCCTCGTAGATCTGATCAAAACTGCTGACCGCAAATAACAGCTTGTGCAACTCATCCACCTTGACGGGAGTGGCCAGCACCTCATCGAGTGAGAACTCACGCACCGCGCAGTGGCCGCCAATGACATTGGCACATTCACCGTGGGAACTGATGAGTCCGCTGCCATACACCTTGATCTCGCCGGCCTCGCGAATCAGCCCGAACTCGACCGTGTACCAGAACAGCCGCCCGAGTTTCTCCAGCACGCCGGCGTTCGCAATGGAAGCGCACACGCGGCCGTAGTGTTCGAGAAAGTCGGCAAACACCGGGTGCGCATGCATGGGCACATGTCCGAAGACATCGTGAAAGATATCGGGCTCCGGCGTGTACTCGAGAGACTCTCTGCTGCGCAGCCAGGTGGTGGTCGGAAATCGCCGCGCCGCCAGCATCTCGAAGAAGGCCGGCGCGGGAAGAAAACCGCTGACCGGCGTGGAGTTCCATCCGGTGCGAGGCGCGAGCCGCGCACTCACGGCGCGCAGGTTGGGAAGACGATCTCGCTTCAGTCCGATGATCTCGAAGCCATCGAGATAGGCGCGCGCAGCATGCTTTTCCAACTCGGGCAACACGCGGCTCACGAGTTCCGTCCAGATATTGTGCTGCTCGTCCGTGTAAGCCGCGTAATCCTGCTCGATGATGAAAGGCGCGGCGACTGATAGTTCTGCGGTGTCCATTCGTTTACTCCCGGGCTCGATTCAGAGGTTGCCGCGTTCCTGCTGCTCTCGTTCGATGGCCTCAAACAGGGCCTTGAAGTTGCCCTTGCCGAAGCTGCGGCTACCTTTCCGTTGGATGATCTCAAAGAACAACGTGGGCCTGTCTTCCACCGGCTTGGTGAAGATCTGCAGCATGTATCCTTCGTCATCGCGATCCACGAGGATGCCCAGCTCTTCCAGTTCATCCAGCGGCTCATCGATCTTGCCTACGCGCTGCTGCAGTTCGGTGTAGTAGGTGTGCGGTACATGCAGAAAGTCGACTCCCTGCTCATGCAGCTTTTTAACGGTGTGCAGAATATCGTTGGTCGCCAGGGCAATGTGCTGCACGCCGGGGCCGGGATAGAAGTCGAGATACTCTTCAATCTGCGATTTCCGCTTGCCTTCTGCCGGCTCATTGATGGGGAATTTCACATAGCCGTTGCCGTTGGCCATCACCTTCGACATGAGCGCCGAGTATTCCGTCGAGATGTCCTTGTCATCGAAATGCTGGTAGAGCGAAAACCCCATCACGCGCGCATAAAACTCCACCCACTTGTCCATCTCGTGCCAGCCCACGTTGCCCACCATGTGATCGATGTGCAGCAGGCCGACGGGGCGCGCGACGTGGTCCTGTTCGACAGCGCGAAAGCCGGGAAGAAACGGGCCCCACGTATGCATCGCGTTCCACAAAGGTATGGATGGTGTCGCCGTAGGCACGGATGCTCGACATCACCACTGTCCCGTAGTCGTCCGTCCGGCTATAGGGCTCGGCGACGCTCACTGCGCCGCGGCGGGTGGTCTCTTCCCAGGCCTTGCGCGCGTCATCGACCCACAGCGCGACCACGCGCACGGCGTCGCCATGGCGATGAATATGCTCTGCGATCGGATCGCTGCTGCGCAGAGGCGTGGTGAGCACGAAGCGCACCTTGCCCTGCTGCAACACGTAAGATGCGCGGTCCCGCTGGCCGGTCTCCGGTCCCGCGTAGGCCACCAGCGACATGCCGAACGCGGCGCGATAGAAGTAAGCCGCCTGGCGCGCGTTGCCCACGTAGAACTCCACGTGATCCGTCCCTCTCAGGGGCAGAAAATCGCGGTCTGCGGGTTCAATGACGGCCAGGGAAGAAGGTGACGCGGAGGCTGAACGAGGGGAAGCGTTCATACAGGTTCCTCATCTGCCGGGAGGAAAGTGGGATTTGCCTGGGGAAGCAATCCCGGCTAGGCGTAAGAATAGGCCCGCGACAATATAGCCGAGAATGGGAGATTGAAGAAAAAAGAACCGCACGTCTTAAGCAAATTAAGCATAATGGAAAGCGGACTTAAGGATCATTGGCAGATGTCGCATAAGACGGACCCGCATGTTCTTGACCTCGACGCGATCGCGTGGAAGATCCTCGAAAATCTGCAGCACAATGCACGTCTTTCGTTTGCTGAGCTGGGCCGCAAGGTTGGCCTTTCCACCCCCGCGGTCTCGGAGCGTGTCCGGCGACTCGAGGAAGCGGGCGTGATCATGGGCTACCACGCCACCCTGAATATGGCCCGGCTGGGGATGCCCATCCATGTATTGATGCGCCTGACCATACCCGGGGGTGACCTGCAGATCAGCCGCACCGTGACGGCCATCAAGGAGATTGCAGAGGTGAGCCGCTGTCATCGCATCACGGGCGCGGAGTCCTTTGAACTCGAGGCCCATGTCGTCTCGGTGCGGCACCTCGAAGCCCTGATTGACCGGCTCTCCGCCCTTGGAGCAACCTCCACGTCGACAGTGCTGTCGTCGCCCGTGGAACGCAGGGAATATCACGCCAAACAAATCGAAGGCTTCGGCAAATTCATCTAGTGTTCGCAGGCTTCGCGCAGCCTCAGGCGGTCTTCCCCGGGGCGCTGCAAGCACCGCTTCAGGTACGCTTGTTGTACTCTGCCGACCCCGCCGCGATCAGGCGCCATTTCCCTCCATCGTAGATGTACTCATGACACCAGTTGGTCTCGTGTTCTGCGCTTTCGCCGCCGGTAAACATGTCCCTGTAATTGACGCGTCCGTAGACGAACAGGTGATCCTGCCCGCTCTCAATCCGCCGCCGGCTCTCGGGACTTCCGCAGATCCACTCCAGGTCTCCACCGGAGAATGTCTGCAAGACGGTTGACTCGCCGGGCACAAGCATAAGCGGCGCCGTCACTTCTCTTCTCCCGTGTCGCGTGTACTCCGGAGTCTCGGGAAGAAGCGACTCATTGGCCAGGATTCCAATGCGGTCGGCCATCGCGGTGATCTGGGCCGGACATCGGCCGCAATTGGAGGCGATGATGCTGAATCCGTTTCCGCTTTGCAGCGATGATTCGATCTTCGTCGCCAGCCAGGATCTTTCTACCGAAAGCATGGCCTCCACACGCGCCACCATGCTGCTGGTGCTTTCTGCCAAAGATTGCACCGTCGCCTCAGTCTCCTGCAGGCGCCGCCTGATCCTGGACAAAACACGAATGGCAATCATGACCCCTATATAGACCAGGGCCAAAAGAGTCAGATTGACGATCAGTTCCACACGCTGATTCAATAACCAGCTCACCGGCAAGTTAGCCGGAACATTTTCTATAGTTATGTGCGGGGCAGCATCCGTGTTATCCGCAGCGCCGCCTTGGCCTTCACTGGACCCCGCCGGCAACTTCTGCGACTGCGGCGCCGGACGCAACGGCCTGTTTGTCTGGCTACCAGCAGGGACTTGCGCGCTGCGGGTCGGGTGGGGCGTATCCGCGTCATCCGCTGCCTGGCACCATGTGACCGGACATAACGCCACACCGAGCAACCCGGCCACGGCAAGTGCCGCAACCCGCGACAGGGGGATCCCATGTGTTATGGGGTTCACTCCCAAAGCGTATCAGTGTGGCTTTTCATAAGGCCTAGCACGAAGGTGTCATGGACGCGGCTTCAACACCGGTCTAATCTTAGTGGCTAATGTCTTTACTTATATCCAGAACGTGATCGAACTCACGTTACGTTGCTCTTTGCTCAGAGGGTAACTCGTTGAAGCCGTCTTCTCCCGGCTCTTCCCGACTAACAACCCGTCATTCAAGCCCGAAAAGCCTGTACGGTTGCTCGATCATGAAGATATGCATTACGAAAGTTGTATTGCATGCTTGCAAGAGGCTGATATCTCCGCTGTATTAAAGCCATCCACAACAAGTTACAAACGCGTGTTACTAAAGGGGATTAGAGCGAACTAAAGAATGAGCCGATTTAACACCCAAGAAATTGACACACAGGGGTCGATGAAACATAATCATTTCACCCTCCCCAGGCAAGTGAATCGCGTCTGTGATGCGCATCACTGAATCGATGTGTTTGCGTTCGCAGACATCAAGTGCCGAATCTCAGCAGTCGGCACCTCTGAACAAAAAAGGCTCCGTTGTATTTGAAGAACGGTGTGGTAGAACGGTCGCACGTTTCATCGCTTCACGATTGGGAAGGGTTGGACCATGATCCGGATTGGTTTGTACTCGGAAGACAGAGCGCTGCACTTACTTTTCTCCACAGCTCGCCAAAGTGACCTCGAGGTTGTACCAGAGACGACCGAGACTGGTATCTCCGAGTTGATCTCTTCGGGCCAATGTGACGTCGTTCTCCTGGACTTGAAGTCCTCGCGAGACTCGATTCAAGAGCGGCTGGAATGTTTCCGGCGCCTCATCTCCTCCGGCATCTGCTCGGTAATCCTCTCGGAAGACGACCAGCGCGGCATCGCCATCGACTTGCTGCGCCAGGGAGCGGACGATTACTGCTGCCGGCGGTCCTCGGTGGCCGGCATTGAAGCCATCGTCAAGAAGGTATACGAAAACGCCACGGTGCGCAGGCAGCGCGTACCCAAGGCCAAGCGCGAGGTCAGCGCCGAGGGCTGCGGTATGCTCGTCGGGTCCAGCCCCCAGATGCAGCGCGTCTATCACCTGGTCAACTCGCTCACCGACCTCAATGTCTCGGTACTCGTGACCGGGGAGAGCGGCACCGGCAAGGAACTGATCGCCCGCGCCATCCACTCCCTGGGCTCGCGTGCCCAACAGCCCTTCGTCGCCGTGGCCGCCGGGGCGATTCCCGACACGCTGCTCGAATCGGAACTGTTCGGCCACGAAAAGGGCGCCTTTACTGGAACCGTCGGAGCTCGCAAGGGCTACTTTGAAGAGGCCGGCTCAGGCACGCTGTTCCTCGACGAGATCGGCGACATCAGCCTGCGCGCGCAGGTCATGCTGCTGCGCGCCATCCAGCAGCGTGAATTCAGCCGCCTGGGCAGCAGCCGCCTCATACCCCTGCGCGCTCGCATCATCTTCGCGACCCACCGCAACCTCGAAGCCATGGTCGCCGCCGGCACCTTCCGCGAAGATCTGTATTACCGGATCAACGTCGTCAAGATCACGTCTCCTTCGCTGCGGGATCACCCGGAAGACATCCAGGCGATTGCAGAACATCACATGCGCCAGTACTCACGGATGTATGGCAAGTTCGTCAGCAGCATTGAGCCCGATGCCCTTCAGGTGCTGCGATCGCATTCCTGGCCCGGCAATGTGAGAGAGCTCGAAAACGTCATCCAGAGAGCCACCATCGCTGCCACGGGCCGGAGCATCTGCGCCGAAGACCTGATGCTTAGCGTCAAGGCCGACAACGTGGTCTGCATCAACGAGTTTGACTGCGCCTCCTCCTTCGAGGAGAAGCTTCGCGACTACAAGATCAAGCTGGCCGAGTCGGCCATCCGCGACAACAAGGGAAACAAAACACAAGCGGCGCGCAGCCTTCAGATCTCAAGAGCCTATCTGCACCGCCTGCTTCGGCTGGCCGACGGCGAGGAACTTCTGGACGAAGCCACCGAACAGGCGGGAGCCGTATAACCTGCGCAGCTCAGGCTGTTCAGCGTCTCAACCGGGCCGGTGAGTCAAAACAGGCTGCCGGCCCAACGGAGTTAGATCCATGCATTTTCTAGTGATTTTCTTGCCGACAGTTGTGGTGGGACTCGTCCTGGTGACGGAGATGGCTGGCCTCTGGCCCTGGCACGAATAGCGCCGCCCCTGCCGGAACCGCATATCCCGGCGGTAGACGATTCCCCGCCCCATGCGGCTGTGTGCCCGCCGCAACCGTTTGCTCGTCGTTTACCTGGGCGGACTCCAGTCGTTGTGCGCATCCGCCAGTGCTGTAAATTCGACGATTTCAGGCGAGCGCCTTCCTCACGATATTCTTCCCTTCAAAGCGTCGAAATAGTGGTTTTCGCCTACGTCCTCGTACTCGTTGGCGACCGATAGGCCCGCGTCTCCGAGTAATTTCCTGTATTGCGCGGCCCCCAGGGAGACTGATTCGAATCCTGTCATGGCGTCGTTCCATACAGCAGGTTTGGCGGACGCGGTGAACAACAGGCGACCGCCCGGCACCAGCAATTCGGCGAATCTCTCAATCAGTCGATATTGATCTTCTGCTTTGAGAAGGAAAATGAGCCCGACAGCCAAAACAGCATCGAAGGTTCGATCAAAGAATCTCGACTCCTGGACCGCTTCGCAAAGAATGGGTGTACCGGGCAGGTTGCGTTGAAATGCGGTGACGAAGGATGGCGCCCCATCCACGGCGAAGACATTCAGGCCTTCCTCGATCAGTACCACGGTGATGGGAAAGCCTGGCCCGCAACCTAGATCAAGGACATTGCAGCGAGGCGGCAGCGTTCTAGCCCAGTTTCGCACTTCCTTGACGCCAATCGCATTCGATCGATCATGGCTTCTGCCACGACGCGCAAGAAAATCCGCCGAGATAGCCTCATAGCCGCTGGAGCGATCCACCTCTCGAGGGTAGCAAAACATTCGACCCAGAGTGGTGACTGGGATATTAGAGCTGCACCGGGCGGGAACGAAAACGATATAACGTGGGGGCGATAAACAACGGATGTGGTTCCATGCGGATTTCCCTAGCGGGCGGCTGCATCGGAGGGCAGGAAAATTGTGAACACCGTCCCACTGCGGCCTTCTTTCTGACTGCTCCAAAAACGCAAAACGCCATTGTGACGCCGTACGATGTCGGCGCTCACCCAAAGCCCGAGGCCGGTCCCATGCAGGCCTTTTGTGGTGTAGAACGGTTCAAAGATCTTGCCTTGATCTGACCGAGGGATGCCTTCTCCGGTATCGGCAACGGTAATGAAAAGTCCTTGCCGCTGGCTGGCCCAATGCGTGCCCAGCCGGGTACGCAAAAACAGGCGGCCGGGACGCCGCTGCATGGCGTCGATGGAATTGCCAATCAGATTGTTGAGCACCTGTCGAATCTCGCCTTCAAAGCACCGCACCGGCTTCGTCGCCCGATCCCGTCGCTCCACTTGAATTCGAAAGTTCACGATGCGGCTTTGCAACAGCGACAAAACGCCATCGAGAAGATGGATTCCGGTAACCTCCTGGGGGCTGGTCGATTGCTTGTGAAAGCGGAGGGTTTGATTGGCGATGGCAGACACACGGCGCAATTCGCGTTCCGCCATTTGCACGTACCCCTTGATTTCGTCCGCGATCGTCGCTCGAATCCGCGAGGTAGAGAAGATTGGTCACAGCTTCGAGGGGATTATTGATCTCGTGAGCGATGGATGCGGCAAGCCGGCCTACCGCGGCCAGCTTCTCGCTTTGAATGAGGGCCTGCTCGGCTCGCTTTTGCGCAGTCACTTCAAGCGATGCAGCGGTAATTGCCTGAATCGTTCCGTCGGCCTCAATGACGGGAAAGTAGCTCACCGTCCAATGCCGGTGTTCCCCTGGCGCAGTCACCAACTCGCCTTCCAGGGGGAAGTTGACGATCGGCTTGTTCTCAGCCACCTGGTCAAACAGCTCTTTGAGTCCTTCAATCGGCGCCATCTCGGTCAGGGTGCGCCCCACAACCTGTTCCGGCTTCAGGCCGAAGAACTCTGCCTGCCGATCATTCAGGCGAAGGTAGCGGTAATCCTTGGTGTCAAAGAGCGCCAGTCCGATGGGAGCGGTTCGATAGACGGTTTCGATCTCCGCTCGTTGCCGTTCCGCCTGTTCCGATTTTTCCAGCAGCTCCTGGCGCGCCCGTTTCTCTTCCGTGATGTCGCGAGAAAAGGTGACGATGCCTTCCGGCGTGGGGTAGACATCGATGCGCAACCAGAGATTGAGCGGCTCTGGATAATAAGCTTCAAACCCGCCGGCGACGCGGCCGTTCATCGCACGCGTGTAGTATTCGACAAAAGGCGACCCTTCGTAGACGGCGTCGGGAAATGCCTCCCACAGCACTTGTCCCACGATCTCTCGGCCCGCGGCGTAAAGCTCACTGGCTTTAGGGTTGATATAGGTCATCACCCAATTCCGGTCGACGCCGAGGATGGCGTCGGACGTGGCTCCGAGAAACTGCGAAAGCCGCTCTGCCAGCCGCTCTTTCTCGCGTTGCGCGGCGCGCTTTTCGCTGATATCGCGGAACACCAGCACGATCCCGCTCAGCTCTCCCTGCTCGTCAAAGATAGGTGCGCCGCTATCGTCGATCGCCGTATCTTTGCCGCCTTTGGAAATGAGCACTGTGTGGTTTGCCAGCCCGGCGATGGCCCCCGTGCTTTTGACCTTGTCCGCGGGGCTTTCCACCGTCTGGCGGGTGGATTCATTCACGATGCGAAAGACCTTGGCGACAGGCTGGCCCGCCGCTTCTTCATTCGTCCATCCGGTCAATCTTTCGGCCACCGGATTCATGCGTGTGACGTTGGTCTCGGCATCTGTGACGATGACAGCATCTCCGATGCTCTTGAGAACGCGCGCCAGCCGATCCTCGCTTTCACGCAGTTGGCGGACGGAAAGAACGTCGCCGGTTACATCGTGTAGCGGACCGAACAGGCCGGCAATCCTGCCGTCCTCAAAGATCGGATTGAAGGAGTAATTGAGGTAGTGGTCCTGCATCCCGGACGCTGTGGGCAGGGGGACAAGCAGTTTCTCATGAAATAAAGTCTGTCCGGTCGCATACGCATTTTCAAGCAAAGGGCCGACGATGGGCCACGACTCCGAATAGACCTCTTTGGCTGGTCTTCCCAGCGCCCACGGGTGCCGCGGTCCAGGGACAGGCCGGTATGCGTCGTTGTAAATCAGGACGAGATCCGGCCCCCACATGGTCCGTGCCGGTGAGGAAAAACTCAAGGTAAGATTCACAACCGTCACGAGCTCTTTGGACCAGTTTTCGATGGGCCCGAGCGGCGTGGCGCTCCAGTCAAATGCTCGAATGCGATCCGCCATTTCTCCGCCGCCAATGACCCGGGACAGGGGCGAGGCGGAAGAATGGTCCGGAAAAGAGGAAGGAAGTGAACGGCCCGACGTCATCTCATTCAGAATCCTATAGAGTCAGGCCACTGGCAAGCGTCAATTTCCCTTATCAATGACTATACGAGTACGCGTTCCAATCGCCACGGAAACGCGGTCACTCCGTTCAGCGTCAGTCTCTCTCGCGCCTTGTTGCCGTTATCGGAAACAGTCCCGGTCACGCTTCTCCCGCGCCGGACAGGAATGCGCGAACCCGATTCGCCTCTTTGAATGAGCACGATCGCGGATTGGATCGCACCCGAAGACAGACCGGACAAACACGGCTGGCTTCGGCTGATGTCTGCGCGAGATCTAAAGAATGCGCCGATGCTCCTGCCGGGATACCCGAAACATGGGCGATCCTGTTGGGGTTACCGTGAAGCGATGGAGTTTTCGCTGGGCAGCGGATACTGGGTCAAGTGCACAGCCGGAGCATCGGGCTCGACCAGCCATACATTCCTGTCCTTGTAATAGCGGATGAGATCGGCGTCCTGCGCCGGATCGATCTCGCGCGCCCACACAACCTTGGAATTATCCAGATCGGCCCCGTTATAAACCCACTCGTCCAGCGGATAATGATCCGGCGAGTAGCGCACGATTACCAGCTGCTTACCGGGCAACCGGTCGAGACTTTTCACAACCTGGGCCCGCGCAGTCCCGTAATTGCCGGGACCATACCATTCCCAGAGCCAGTCGTTCGGCGGCCATTCCGCCGGCGTGAGATGCAGCGGCACCGCGGCGAGCCGCAGCCCGGCCAATCCGAAACACAGCGTAACCATCAGGCGAACCAGGGTGAGCCCCACCGGTTTCCGCTCCGGCTTCCACACTCTCAGATGACGCATGGCCTGCAACCCAAGGGCGTAGAAAGCCGCCATGAAGGGAGCGATGTAATGCGGAATCAGGTAGATCTCGATGGCCAGCCCCGCAACCAGGCAACCCACACAGATCACCAGGAACCGCACACGTTTGTCGAGCAGCACCCGGCGCGACATCAGAAGCGGCGGCAGCAGAACGATTCCAGTCAAAAACAACAGCCCGTTATGGATCTTCGAGAACGTCTTGGGCAGATAGCCGCTGGCCTTATGAATCTCGTTGTAGAGCTTCATCTCCTGGCGGAGATAGAACTGCCTCATCTGCGCGTTGTGATAGACCGGCTGTGGCCGCGGCGGTTGCCAGACATAATACGGGGCCGTCGCGTAAGTCGTCCGATCCACCTTGTAAGGCAGGGTCGTGGGACTGCCGAATGCGCGGTAATCGTAGTAGCCCAGCCATGCGCCCGCGGCGGTGACAAGGAGCAGCGGCAGCGCGGCACGCCGCATCAGCACCGCGTACGGCGGCCGTTTCTTGCTGAAGAGCACCCAGTGTCCGAGGACCACGGCCACCGGCGCACACAGGAGCAGTCCTTCATAGGGTCGCGCTGTGGCGAGCAACACGATCCCGGCCGCCATCAGCATTCCGTCCTGCAGTCGAGCCCTTTTCAGAATGCGCGGCAGTGCGCCCAATACCAGCGCTCCGCCTAAAGCGGAGATCGAGCCGGCCCCTGTATAGGTGTTGATGAAATAGCTGAAGAGCCCGAGGCGTAGAACTGCGATCGCGCCGCCCAGCAAGGCCCACGTCGGGGGCAGCCACGCCTGCAACATCCAGCAGATCGCTGCGCACATCAGCGCGCTGACAATCAGAATGCCGAACCAGGGATTTCCAAACAGCATCTTGGCGGCGGCCATCACCAATCCCTGCGCGGGAAAATACATCGTGACGTACGTCGGCTTCATCGTGATGTGGATGCTCTCCAGGCTGATCCACATGGCCGGGGTGGGATTGGCCATGCGCCCGTGGGCAAAGGTGTCGGCAGAGAGCAGAAAGCTGAAATCGTCGGGGGTGAACGGGTGAGGGATGGGGCAGATGGGAATCAGCGCCAGTCTAAGCACGAAGGCGGAAAGTCCTACGAGCACAACGGACAGGAGTTTCTTTCGTGCGATCGGGCGCAAGCGCGCGCTCGATCCGGGCGAAGACGGACCGGCCAAGGGTCGGCCATCCGAAGGAGACCGCGGCAGCAAGTGCCGTGAGGCCGAATTCGATGGAGATCAACGAAGCTGGATGATTGCCGGGAGAGGATGCAAGCATTTTGAGCTCAGTAACGCAGTTCCACGGCACGACGTACGGGCGCCGCAATGTTGAAAGTCATGCTGGGTTGTGGCCGGGCACGCATGGTCGCCGTCACAGGCGGTGCGTTAATCCGAGAATGTATAAACAGGTGTATCGATAAAAGCAAGGGAGAGAACGCAGTCGCAACGACTTTGCTACGCGGATTCTCCCCCGCCAAAGAACGGACAAATCAGCCTGGAGGGAGGCCTAACCGTCCAAAAGTACGATCGAATCACCGATACGCTTCAACGTTAGGTGGTGAATTAGTTGGGTACAAATAGTGCCAGCGGTGGCCACTATCCCCAGTCGGCAGCAGTTCAGGCGATCAGGTTTGTACCTCAACTAGTTCCTGATCCTCCTCCAGGCTCGCGAGGTAATGGAATCGGATGCGTTCGTTCTCGTCATCCGATCCAAACCAACCTTCCCCTGGCGGTCCGGGTGGTACAGGACCCTCTGTATTTACGGCTTCAGTGGGTCCTTCGAACGCTCTTCTTACAGGTCGTTGGTGATGGTGGTGAAGACGGAGTTGATCTTGGTGGACAGGGTGGGAAGAACGGTGACGGCGCCGATGGCGACGATCGCGATAACCAGGGCGTACTCGACCAGGTCCTGGCCTTCGTCGTTGTGCATGAGATCCTGGAACTTGATGTACATCTTCAGAAGTGCGTTGTTCATGGTGGGCTTTTCCTCGCAGTTTGAATTTTCTCCCAACGTTCTGTTGGGGATGCCCCTTAAATAGCAACTGCGATACCAATCCCAGCAAATCGAATGCTTCAATGAAATCAATAGCTTAGATGACCCCTTGGAGGCGTTCCTGTGAGCGCCCGTTTACATGTGCCTTGAGACAGCTACCGTTTGTATACACCGTGTGTTGCCGATCGATAGCAACTGGCAACAAACCGTGCGCGAGAGGGACGGGATTACAGACTTAGATGACTATTTTTGGCACAACGTCGCCCGATTCGCGACGTTGGCGACGGGACTAGCAAACCACTCGTTACCTCAGAGGGGTTATTTACGAACTTTCGTACTTGAGCGACGATTGTAATCGTGGTAGCTTTGCAGCAGAGCCCCACTTATAACCCCTAAGTTGTATAACTGCCGCCAAGGTGCGGTCTCATAATTTCGTCTGCCTGTAGGTATAGAGTGCCTAATCTCATGACGACAGCTCGAAGCCGAGGCACGAAGCTGCTTCGCTTCGTCTTTAACGTGCTGCTTGCCACCATCTGCGGCTTCTCAGTCGGAGCGACGGCGGAGATGCTGCTTGTGACCATGCTGCCCGGGACCGGCCGCGTCACGCGCGACTTCATGGTCTACTGGGCAACAGGACAGGAGCTCGCGCACCACGTCAATCCCTACGACGCAAGATCCCTCCTGGTTCTTGAGCATGGCCTGGCTGTGAAGCCGGATGAGTTCGCTACGTTTATGCGGAATCCACCGTTTGCTTTGCCCTTGACCTATCCGCTGGGATTCATGAGCTACCAGGCAGCTTCTATCGTCTGGTCCGTGCTCTTGATGTGCGCGTTGGGAGCATCGGTCTACCTGGTCTGGGTTCAGCATGGCAAGCCGAAGAATCGCCGGCATCTGATCGGCTATACGTTCGGGCCGGCCCTCGTCTGTCTCATATGCGGACAAGTCGCCATCCTCGCGCTTCTGGGCCTGGTCTTATTTTTGCGCTGGCATCGCACCCGGCCGTTTCTCGCGGGAATGTCACTCTGGCTTTGTATTCTCAAGCCGCACCTGTTCGTGCCCTTTGGCCTCGTACTACTGCTTTGGATATTTTTCAATCGTAGTTATCGTCTGCTGGCGGGAACAGCTTTTGCGGTCGCGGCGAGCTGCGGGCTGACATTGCTGATTGATGCGAGAGCGTGGCCTCAATATGTAGAGATGGTTCGGACCTCTGGAATCGACAGGGACTTCATTCTGTGCCCGAGCTTTCTCTTGCGCTACTGGATAAGTCCGCGCACAGTGTGGATCTCGTATGTACCCGTAGCAATAGCGAGTATCTGGGCAGTCAGCTACTACATACAGCGCAGAAAGAGCTGGGATTGGATCGAACACGGCAGCCCGCTGATGCTCGTCTCCATTCTCACCGCGCCTTATTCGTGGCTTTACGATCAGGCGCTGGCCATCCCTGCGATGCTTCATGGCGCATTCACGACCAAATCCCGCGCGCTGGTCGTGTCTTTGGCACTGCTGAGCTCGCTGATCGGCATCGCTCTCTTCTGCAACTACTGGAAGAGTTCAGCGGTATACCTCTGGACGCTCTGGGCCTCCCCGGCATGGCTTGCGTGGTATTTCTTCGCAACCCACCATGGCAGGAAATCGGAAGTCGCTTCTTCGACGCGGGAATTACAGGCTTCCATGGCCGCTCCCGATCTAAACCCTTGACTGCGGTGGGATGTTAGATCCTGTTTCGTGGTTAGAAGACCACTTTCCCACCGAGTTGGACCTGACGCGGGCTGTTGGACGTGTAACTGATCACGCCGAAGTTAGGATCGTCGACTGAGGTATCCGGCGTTCCGAAGACGGGGTGATTGAGCGCATTCTCAGCTTCGAGGCGGAGCTCAAAGTTCATCCCTTCTCGAATTCTCGCCAGCGAAAACTCCTTCTCCACAGACATGTTGGTATTGAAGGCCGTCGGAGTCCGCACGACTCCAGTAGCGCGCGGCGCGCTTCCAAATTTGTATATGGCCGGTAGCTGGAAGACTCCGGGATTGGCGAAATAGTTATTGATCCAGTAGGAGTCCGGGCCCTTGCTGCGCATGGGCAATCCGACAATATTGGGCCGCTGCGTGCCATAGGTGGGCAGCGCTACTCCGTCATAGGTGGTAAAGGCGAGCGGCCTGCCATAGGAGATCCGCCAGACGCCGTTGGTCTTCCATCCTCCCACGATGGCATTGAGCACACTCGGCATCCGGCCGAGGAGCGCCTTGCCGCGTCCTACCGGCAGGTCGTATGTGTAGCTGAATTGGTAGACATACGGAATGTCGAACGTGGAGAGACTTCGTTCCAGCCACGGCTTGTTGGGGTCAACCAGGCTGGTGAAGCTCCCCAGCCAGGTGGTGTTGTCGTCCGGAGCCGAGGCATCGTCCATGGACTTGGACCACACAAAGCTGGCCAGGAACTGCAGCCCGTTGGAATAGCGCTTTTCCGCGGTGAGTTGCATGGCGTGATATTCCGAGGTGGCGATGGCGGGTGGTTCAATCGTGACCCCGCCAGGGAACTGAGGATATGGAAGCTGCAGCATGTACTGCGGTATCTGCGGAGCGGAGAGAGTGCTGTTGGGGTCGGTAATGACCGCGGCGAAGGGATTATTCACCATGGTGGTGAGATTGTTGATTTGATCGGCAGAGTAACCCTCCACCTCAGGTCCAAGATGGTTGATGTAATTGTCGCCGGAATAATAGAGGTGGGTTCCTTTCTTCCCGACGTACATCATGTTAGTCACAATCTTGGCCGGCAGCTGCATCTCGACTCCGAAGCTCCAGCTTTGTTCGTATGGCGTGTTGGTCGCGTTCCGCAGCGGCCCGTTCGCGGTATAACCCACATCGTTCATCAATCCGAGAGAATTCCCCGGCGGCTGGATCAAGCCATTGGGAAAGGGATTGCTGAGGTGCAGATAAGGGGTTGCGCCGTCGTTGTTGTAAGTAGTGATGGCGCCGGTGTACTGGTTGAATCCCTGCGAGCCATAGGGCGCGACGCCGGTAGCGCCTGAGCGCGGCTGCGAGTAGTAGATGCCATATCCGCCGCGAACCACGGTCCGGGGACCGACGAGCCATGCAAAACCGAAGCGCGGCTGGATGTCTCTCCAGTCATCGTTTACGATCCTCCGTTCGCTGGGACTGGCGAAGACCTCGCCGCCGTGCAGGGTCGCCAGGCCCGGAACGGAAAGCGGCAACTGCGCGTTGGGGTCAAACCAGTTCTGCCGGTTGAATCGATCGGTCCGGGGCATCGATATGTCGTAGCGGAGGCCGATGTTCAGTGTGAGCCGGCGGTTCGCCTTCCAGTTTTCCTGAACGAACCAGGCATACTGGCGGTCCTCGGTGGCGGGGCGGTCCTGGATTTCGTAGTAAGTGCTGCCGTTTGCATCGTTCGTCATCTGGCCCATCATGAAGGCGGCCATGCCGTCTCCGCCGCAGGTGGCAAAATCGTTGGGACACTGCGACGTGCCGAAGTGATCGAAGTTGAAGATGCCGTTGGGAGCATTGGTCTGGATGTAGTTCATCTGGTGCTGGCGACCTTCGAATCCGAATTTGAGCTCATGATCGCCTATCTCTTTATTCATCGCCACCGTGATCTGCCCTGTATCCTGGCCCTGCCTGTAATTCCCGTATGGGTCGCCACCAATGCTGGTATAGCCGGCTGAATAGTAGGTCCCCTGGTCGATGAACATCGAGGGGACACCCTGAAATCCGTTGGAGTTTAGATACGATGGGAAGCCAAGCTTGTTGACCGGGTTAGTCACTCCGCCGTCCCCGTTGTAAGCAAGGATTTGCTCCGCTCCACGCGTGAACCCGATCGTCGTGGTCAGAAGCAGGGTCTTGGTGAAGGTGTGTTCATCGTTGAATGTAAACAGGTGTGCTGTTGTCTTGTTGGGACCTCCGGCGCAGGGATCGGCGAAGTTACCGAAGCAGTTAAAGGGGCTGGAACTATTCCATTGTTGCGAATACTTGGCGCTCATCAGATTGTTCTGGCTGAATCGGTGGTCGACCTTGATGTCGAACTGGTCGTTGGGGTATCGGCTGGCCCCGGAGGCGATCCAGTTGTCATAGATGGTCGGATTGGGCATGTTCGCCGTGGGTTCGGGGAACATCTTCATCAATGTTTGCGCGATCGGGTCGATCAGGTCGCCGGGAGCTCCCGACAACTGGTAGGGCGTTCCGGCCAGATTGGGGTTGCCGGGGCTGGCGTAGGCTCCGACGTTGTTGTAGGGGATGAAATTGTTCCGATAAGCTCCTGCTCCACCGGAGCCATCCGGGGCAGAAGCTTGATACACGCCTGAGTATGGATCCCAGATCTGGCCTGCCGCAACGCTGCACAGACCGGTGGAATCAAACGTTCCCCCCTGCGCGGTGCACACTTCACCAAAGTCCCCGTTATTGCGCTCGGCGTCCGTGGGCACCCCGGCCTGGTAAGTAGCCATGGAGCTTTGCCGTGTGGCGTCGTAGTCGAAGAAGAAGAAGGTCTTGTTCCGGATGATGGGGCCGCCGACGGTGCCTCCAAAATTTTGCCGGTGCACGGGCGGAATCGGGATCCCATTCAGATTGTTAAACCAGTTGTTGGCATCGGTGATGGTGTTGCGGGCGAAGTCGTAGGCGCTGCCATGGAAGGTATTGGACCCCGAGCGGGTGATCAGGTTGACCACAGAGGCGCCGGAAAAGCCATACTCGGCGCTGAAGTTCGACTGCTCCACGCGGAACTCGTCAACAGCCTCAGGGGACGGAGTATACGTAACCTGCGTCACGCCGCCATTGGGCTCATAGTTGGTAACGGTTGCGCCATCCATCAACACGTCGGCGGTGGAATTGCGGCTGCCGTTGGAGACGAAGTTGGTTCCGGTGCAGTTCAGGGCGCACTGGTCGTCGGTTTCGGTAACCCCCGGTGTAAGCATGGTCAGGTCCATCACGTAGCGGTCTACCAGCGGCAGATCGTTGATGAATTTCCTGTCGACCACCAGGCCGGTGGTTGCATCCTGAGCGTCGAGCGCCTGGGTTTGCGCGTTCACATCGACGGTCTGAGTCAGGCTCGACACCTTGAGGCTGAAGTTGACGGTCGCATTCTGATTTACATCGACGCGCACGCCGGTGCGCACGGTCTTTTCAAACGCCGGCTTCTCCGCGGTAACCGAATAGACGCCTGGAGGGACAGTGCGGTAGAAGTAGCGGCCGTCACCATCCGAGATGGCATGGAAGGCGTAGCCCTTGTCCTGGTCAGTCAGAGTCATCCGGGCGCCGGGGATTACGGCGCCGGTCGGGTCGGTCAGCACGCCGGTTACGCTCCCGAAATAGCCTTGCGCCAAAACTCCCGCGTGCAACGCCAGCAGCAAAGCGGGCAGTAATATCCAACAGGTTTGAGGCAGGCAGTTCTGCCGATATCCGGGAAAAAAGCTTCTTTTCATGGCCCCTCCAAATCCAACCCAAACCCCATGGCAGGCCCTCCGGGTTACGGCCCAGTCCGGCTGCTCGTCCCAGTTGCCGCCTGCTCAATACGGCCCTTTGGAAACAACAATCTCTTCGCAAAGCAACGAACGTTATCTGACAATATATCCTCATCCGAGTCAGAATGGCCGAATCTTTGCACCATGACCGGCTGCCTGCTAGGGATGGCGGCGAGGAGTTCCCGGAGCGACATTCCCCGGCCGGCAGTCTCCTCGTGACCGGGCATCGTGGAACTGCGCGATGAGCTTTGCTGATACACTTGGCACGCGCAGACGCAAACACTAACGACTCGGCCGCAGTGCCGCTGAGTCGACGAAAATGCGAGGCTACACTTGCCGAGGGCGGCTGAGAGAACGCGTTTGAGGCTTCTCAAAAGATCGGCACGGTTCATGCTTTCGAGTGCATCTGTGCTGGCTTTGGCGAGCCTTTGGTGTGGTTCGGGTGTTTGCGCCCGAGCACCGGCTCCCAGCCCGGTGATCGTTGCCTACGTCTTCCCCAGGGACACTCCGCTTCGCGACGGGGACATCGCAGCGGGGAAACTGACGCGTGTCAACTATGCCTTCGCCAACATCAAGGATGGGCGCATCGTAAATGGCTTCGCCTGCGACGACGAGAATCTGGCATCACTGGTCGCATTGAAACAGAAAAACCCCTCGTTAACCGTGCTCGTCAGTGTGGGCGGATGGCTCTGGTCCGGGTCGTTTTCCGATATGGCTCGTAGCAAAGATAGCCGGGCCATTTTTATCTCAAGCGTGGTCGATTATGTTGGCCGCCATCAACTGGATGGCCTGGATATCGACTGGGAATACCCGGGATTGCCCGGCGCCACAACTCAATTCCGCGCCGAAGACAAGCAGAACTACACGCTGCTCCTGAAGGAATTGCGCCTGCGTTTCGACAAGCTCGAAAAGGACCTTCACCGCCGGCTCTACCTGACTGTCGCAACCGGGGCATCGGCCGAGTTTCTCTCCCACACCGAAATGAACAAGGTAGAGAAATATGTCGACACGGTCAACCTGATGGCCTACGACTACTATGAGCCAGACTCCGATGCAATTACCGGTCACCATGCGCCTCTCTACATGAATCCCGCGGATCCCAAAAAAATCTCCGCCGACAATTCTGTTCGGATGTATGAGAAGGCCGGTGTCCCCGCGGCAAAGATCGTGCTCGGGGTTCCCTTCTATGCGCACTTATGGGGACAGGTGGCCGCAGTGAACAACGGGTTGTTTCAAGCGGGGAAAGACATTTCGCATGGCGGCGCTGCCTACGGAATAGGACCGGAGGCGATGCTGAAGAAACGGATTCATCCGCCACTGGGATGCGGACGCTGCTGCTCCGTATCTTTACAACCCAGACCAGCAAATCTTCGTTTCCTACGACGATCCGGAGTCGCTTGGGTTGAAATGCAAATATGTGCTGACCCACAAACTCAGGGGGATCATGTTCTGGGACTACGAGAGCGACACCACTGGGGCGCTGCTCAACGCAGTGGATGACGGGCTTGGTCAGAGCCGGAGCTCGCAGGGCAGGGCCAAGTGACCGCTACGGCATATGCGCCAGGCAGCGCGATCTCAGGGCGTACCAGCACCGCACGGCTGGCCTCCATCGACATCATGCGCGGCCTCACCATGACTCTCATGATCTTTGTCAACGAACTGGCCGGGGTCAAGGGACTGCCATGGTGGAATTACCACATGAAGGCCGACGTCGACGCCATGACCTATGTCGATATGGTATTTCCGTTCTTCCTGTTCATCGTCGGCCTCTCGATGCCGATCGCGATTGCAAGCCGGCTCAAGCGGAGTTCATCGCTGCCCGCGCTCTGGATGCATGTCACCCTTCGAACGGCAAGCTTGATGACACTCGGACTGATCCTGGCCAACGCCGAGGACGGGGACTCGTCGCGAATGATTCTCAGGCCGGCCGTCTGGGCAATCGCGGCCCTCGCCGGTGCGGCACTCTTCCTGAACGAATATGGCGAATCTCCGCGGTACGCCACTCTGCATCACTGGCTGCGTCTCGTTGGCCTGCTGCTGGTCATCGCCATGTTCGCGATCTTCCGCCATACTCCAAACCCTGGCCACTCATCCTGGATTGACTTCTCTTACCCGGAGATTCTAGGCCTCATTGGGTATACCTATCTCGCCGTGGCCGTCGTCTACATCCCCACGCGCCGCTGGCTCTGGGCGCCGTTGGCATGGTTCATTGCGATGATGGCGTTCAATGCCGCGAGCGCCGCAGGGTGGATCACATTCCCCCGACATATTCCTTACTACATCTGGCCGTTCAGCAATGGGGCTATGGCCGGAATCGTCCTCGCCGGCATCGTTACGTCCGCCATCTTTCTCGGTGCTCATCGCTGGCAGACGATCGGGCAAAAGACGTTCCTCGGCCTGTCGTTCGGCGTCCTGTCGTTGATCGCGGGATGGATTCTCACCCCGCTCGGCATCTCCAAGATCCGGGCGACGCCCACCTGGAGTTTCTACAGCATCGGCGCTGCCGTTTTGCTCTTCACCGCGCTCTATTGGATCTGCGACGTCAAGAAGAAGACCGGATGGGCCTTCTTCGCCCGACCAGCAGGCTCCAATACGCTGACGACTTACCTGCTCCCGGACTTGTGGTATTACATACTCACCGCGGCAGGCATCCATTACTTCGATACGCATTTGGGCTACGGTTGGCCGGGTGCGGTGCGATGCGCACTGTTCACGGCGTTCATTCTCGCGGTGGCCGCTCTTCTCACTCGCTGGCAAGTCAGACTTCGCCTCTGATTTGCTTTTATCTCAATAAGCGAATCGAGGCGTTGAGTACGAAAAGTTCGACGCGAGACTTCTAGGCTTCGCGGGGCACGCGTGCCAGGAGCAGTTGATCGCCGATCTTCGTCTCTGTTTCCCGGATCGAACCGGGCGCAAGTTCGAGCACCGAATGAGCCGAGAAACACCCTGAGATGCGCCCGGGAGGCACGTTGTGTTTGATCTTGCGGATGGTGTGATGACGGTCGAGATAGACCAGATCGATGGGAAACTGCATTCCGAACGTGTGCACGGCTTCCCCGGGAACGATCCACATCCCCTCGCCCGAGGCAAGTCCTTTGCGCCCCAGCAAGCCCTTTCTGCGGGTAGCGCTGGTATCGGCGACATCGACGGCGGTGGCGAGAACGGCTTGACGCGTTAAATTCGACACCTGAAGGTTAAAGCTTTGCGACTTGGAGTTCCCTGGAATCCTGAGATTTCCAACCTTGGTTAAGATCCGCTCAAAGAGGGCCATTCTTGCTCCTGAAAGATAATGACGAATGTGTGAAACCTGCCTGGCCTGAACAGAATGTGTAGAGCCGGCTCTTCAATCTCCTTTGACATCCCGATGATCTGGACGCATCGCGGACTTGACTGGCCGACTTATTGTAACGGGCGCGCACCGCACAGGGTTATTTTCAGCAAGTTTGAATGATGTCACTTTCTTAATCCAAAGGACACCTGACCGTCTTGCCTTCCAATAACGCAAGTACCAATCCACTACCCGGGTCGCATGACGTTGAATTTGTACTTCGCCGCCAAGGGTTGACCTGGCATTAAACCAGGATGCTCTGAAAGGATGTGTGGCGCCCTGAAGGCTCGAGGACACCACACGTTTCGTGTCTCATATGCAACGGTTGGTTGCGGACGCTCCCTACTGAGGAGCGCCTCCGCCGCCACTCGCGGCACCCCCGCTCGGAGCGGCCGTGCCCGAGTCAATCATCAGTGGTTTCTCCGGCGCTTGGCTCTCAATCAGCTTCTCCACCGTCATCGAGGGACTCGGTGCCGAAGCCGCGCCCGCACTTGCGTTCGGGTGCATCATCGGCACCTTCGAATTCGACGGTAAGAACTTCTCGGGAAAGTTCAATTCAGGTAACGGAGCGCCGGCCGGAATTGGATCCACGATCTCTGGCGTCACCATTACGAGGAGTTCGGTATTGGTTCTGTTCTTGGAGATGGACTGGAAGAACTTTCCAAGGATCGGAATGTCTCCGATGAATGGGATCTTCTCAAATGTCTGAGTTTCGCGATTATCCAGCAAGCCGCCGATGACGAAGGTCTGCCCGTCGGCGAGTTCCGCTTCGGTCTTTACCTTGCGGCTCGTGATTGCAGGAACCTGGAATCCCGAGACCTCGACAGCGTTTGTGAAGTCAAGCGCACTGACTTCCGGCGCAACCTGCAGGCGAATCGTGCCTCTCGGCGTAATCGTCGGAATGAAGTTCAGACGGACGCCGTACTCCTTGAACATGATGGTGATGGTCGGTCCCGACCCGGCGGTGCCACCCTGTACGACCGGGTACGGATATTCGCCACCGGCAAGGAAGCTGGCCTGTTTGCCGTTTGCCGCGATCACATTGGGTTGAGCCAGGGTTTCCACCACTCCGGTAGTTTCGAGAGCTTGAATGTCGGCGCCAGCGTTCAGTCCCGGGAAGAGGGCAAGGAAATTGAGCTCATTTGAGAATGTCGCGATCGGGCCGGTGCTGGATGTCCCGCTGGTAATGGATGGCGGGCTGAATTGTCCTGTAGAGATTCCGCCCACGGTGTTGCCCAGGCCCAGGCTGAAAATGTTGATGCCCAGTTGCTTTGCCTTGTTGCGATCGACGCTGGCAAACCGAACCTTGAGCAGGATCTGCTTCTCTGCCGGAGGCACGTCAACATAGAGAAGATTGATGACCTTGCCGCCTGTGCTGCCGCTATCAGCCCCGGGGGCGGAAGCGGGCTTGAGGCCCGGCTCGCTCGACGGCAGCGCGGTCGACGCAATCGCAACGGCGCGATCGGCGCTATTCAGATCCTTGACCGTGCCGCGAAGGAAGACCGAGCCATTCTCCGACGTCACGCGAATCGCTTGTCCCGGAAGCTCGACGCTCAACTCGCGCCGCACCGCTGCCAGGCGGTCGTTGCTGTCGTAGTTGTTGCGCCGGACGGTGATGTTGAAGAACTGGCGTTCCCCGTTTCTCTGCCACACGATCAAGCTCGTCTGCCCGGCAGCCTTGCCATTCACCATGAGTTCCGTGGGAGTCGTCGCCGTAGCTTCGGCAATGTCGCTCAGACCGATCGCGACGCGCTGCACCGGCTGCGCAAAGTCAACCAGAACCGACTTACCCACCGCGATGGAGAGATCGTTCGCCGAATCCTGGCTCGATATCTCCGGAGCACCGGAGGCGGCGGTTGATGTCTGCGGCGTCTGTGCGGTGAGGGCACAACTCAGCAGCAAAGACGAACTGAAAGCGGCTATGAACCCAGCTAGACCTCTCACTGTTTTACCTCGGGCATGGCGAACTTCTCTTCACTACGTTTCGAACCGTTAAGAACCTCGACGGAATAGACCGCGTTCTGGGCCTTGGGCTTCGCCGGGCCGCTGTGCGGCTTGGGCACGTTGACCGGCTTGATGTCACCGAACAGGGTGGCCATCGCGCTTCCATTGACCTTGGCGATCTGGGTGTCGAGTGGGTTGCGCAGCACCAACTGGATGCGCATCTGGCTGGCGGCGAGGCTCAGCGTCTCCGCCTGATCCGGCGCAACCAGAAGGTTGACCACCTGCACAGAGTGGGGCTTGCCCTCGGAATCCTTCTGAATGTCCGAGCCCGCCGACATGACTTCGATGTTTTGAAGCAACGTCTTCACCTCGGGGCCATCAATCCCACTTTGAGATCCCGGAGGACTCCCGGACCCCAAAATATCAACGCGCATCCCCGGCGTCACAAATCCCGCCACACCGACCACGTCATCCACCTTGACGGCGCAGACGCGCATGCCATTGGGAATGGTAGCTGCAAGGCCACCACCTGAACCAACCGCGGCCAGCCTGCTTTCCAGGATTGGCTCCCCGTCATACAGATCCGATACCACGCCGCGGCCGATGACGTTCTTCTTGTCCAGGATCACGCCCGGAGGCAATGTTCCGGCGATGTCAATGGTGGTCAGGTTGGCGGCGGTCAGAACCGTTCCGATCTTGATGTTTCCGGAAGCCGCAACCACACGCTTGGTGCTCGCCCGACGCGCCGCCGACACGTTATTCGAGATAACGCGCCAGACCAGCGCGCTGCAGCCGCTGGCAATGACAAAGGCGACCAGGAGGATGGTGATTTGTTTTCGGTTCATGTTTGATCCTTATTTCGAGGCTGTGTGGCCTGCACCTCCCTAGTGCATTTGCGATGCCAAAGACCATTCACCGCTAAAGGCTTGTAATCGCAGGCCGAATCAAGGAAGGAGCGGTTGTCTGTGTATAGCGGCGTATCCCACAAGTGTGCACGCATGTATTCTCTTTTGCGGTTCCATGTAGCCAGACAGTGACAGGGTATGAAGCCGCCTTCGCACCCATCGCCTGCGTTTTGAGAGCGGCATGGTTGGCCTGCAAATTGCAACGAAGTTAGGACTGAGATCTCGGCACAACCTGCTTTGGACTAAGCCACACTTACGCGAGGCTCTTGAATGACCACGCGCTTCGATGTGACGGTCCGGCGCCCTGAGGCCAGTTGACGGCGCGCATCCATGGAATGCCCGCAACTGCTCCACGCTGAGATATGAGGAGTGGCATGACCGAACCGAAACATCTTCCGGCAATCCTGGCTTCTGACGACATCACGACCCTGTTTGGCGAGCCTGCCGGCATACGACGTCAGAGATTTCCATTACTGCTCTCTTTCCTCATGCACGGCGTGGCCGCTGGCGGCGTTTCGTCGATTCTCTTGACCTTTCCGCGAATCTACACTCCGATTGAGACCACGCGCTACACTGTGCGCCTGCTGGACGTGCACACGCCAAAGCCGGTCGACAAAGACGCGCGCGAGAATGCCAGCCTGAATTCGCCCTTTTCCGCTGCACACACCATCCCAGGTCCCCAGAACGGGCTCATCCATCCGCCCAGCGCCATTCCCGGCATGCGCAGGGCGCCGGATCCTCACATGCTGATTCAGCTGGATACGCCTGCCAAGGTGGAGCTCCCGCAGGAAGTCTCGATTCCCCTGGAGCTGCTCGTCTCTCCCGTGGATGTTCCAAAGCAGAAGATCGTGCCGCCGGCGTCGCGCGACCGCGTGGTCGCAGATGTGGTGCCGGTGCCCGAACTACCCAATCGCGAAACCACGTTGGCCAATGTTTCGATGATGTCGACAGACCTGAAGGCGGTCAGTCTTCCGGTTCAGCCCAGTACAACGTCACCCATCGTGACGCACGGCCCTGAGTCGAGCCACACCATTCCGCAGACCCCTTCGCTATCCCAGGAGCCTCCCGCTCCCGCAACCGTGATGGCTATCTCCGACGTGCAGTTGAAGGACGGCACGGTTGTCCTTCCGCGCGCCACACAACTCCCCTCCGCAACTGCGAAGGAAGGCGCCGGTTCCGGAGCCGCTCAGGGAGCGCATGATCAAAAGAAGCTGACTGCGGATGCCGGCAATGAAGGATATGTAGGTCCGGGGCACGGGCCGTCCGTCAAGCGTCTCGTTCTCCCCAAGAACGGCCAGTTCAGCATGGTGCTGGTTGGCAACTCGCTCGAAGAGCAGTATCCGGAGACTGCCGGCACCTGGAGCGGCCGCCTGGCCTATACCGTTTACCTGCATGTTGGATTGGCCAAGAGTTGGATCCTCCAATACTCGCTGCCCCGCGATCAGCAGGCAGCGGCCGGAGGCAAGAGCGGACATATCGAAGCGCCCTGGCCGACCGACATCCTGGTGCCCAACTTTCCTGCCGGCTACACGGGTGCGGATGCACTCATTGTTCATGGAATGCTGAACAAGGACGGCCGCTTCGATCAACTCGCCGTTGCCTTCCCGCCGCAATTCCCCGAGACCAGCTTCGTGCTTGATCTGTTAAAGCATTGGATCTTCAGAGCGGCTACACAAAACGGCCAGATTGCTGCTGTCGAGGTTCTGCTGATCATTCCTGAACAGGATCAGTAAGTCGGAAAGGGCCGGTCTGCGGCTAAAGTTCGTGCCGGCCTGCAAAGTTCCTTTGCACGCTTGTTACCCGAGGCGTAACTGCATCTGCAGGAAGATGTCTCTATTTACCTAGCAAGCCGAGCGCCTTCGCGATCCATGATTGTCTCTGCTCGAATTCCCACATCGTGACTGACTAAGAGAGCATCGGCTTTAGAGCGGAACCGGAGTAACTATGTCCGGTTCGCCCTTTTCAGGGCCGCCGATCACGGTTGCGTCGACGAGAGGGTAGAGGTTTCAGGATACATCGACTCTGGTTCCGCTATGGGCGCTTACCGCACCGGTGCGGATTGCCCGTCGCAGAGATCAGCGTGAAATGCGGCGATTACGTGCGGCGGCCTCAGGCTCGGCGCAGCCTGGTCACTCCTCCCGCCCAGGCTCACGCCTGCTTCTACCAAAACAAATCGCGCGGCCAGAAACCTTCGTCTCTGACCGCGCGCTCTTTTTTGATTTTCAGGATCCCCACCCCGGCTCCAGAGAGATGGCGAAAGGGTGGGGTGTGAAGCTAGTGGAACAACAAACGCCCAGAGACCTACTGCGCGTTTTTGGGTAGTAGCTGTGGACTGGTAAAGTTAGCTCCGATGGCCTGGAAAATGTTCTTCAAAGCAACGGTCGAGTGATTGTTATCACTGCAGCCCAAGTTGACATTTCCGCTTTGTTGATTGTCGGAGTAGAAGTTGGACCAGGAAGAAGCAATATCCTCCATGGTCGTGCAGGGCAAGATCGATGAGACCCCATTGATGGGCTGGTTGTAGGTGCCTGTAGCGACCAGCGTCGTGTCGGTCATACCGACTCCCCAACCGTTCGAACATCCAGAGGATTCAGAACCGTACGCCACCGAGTAGACCGTGGTTCCATGGCTGATCGCGTACTGAGCGGCGACAATTGCCTGCTGGCACTGATCGTACCAATCCGGATATACACCTTTCGATGTGCCGCTTCGATTACCACTGGTGCCACTATCGGAGCTCAGCGTGTCGTACCCGTATTGGGTAGTTTGGACTCCGCCCTGGAGTACCGAAGAGGTGAGAGTCGCCGGCGTTAAATACGCCGTCGAGTTCGGGCCGACTTCGCTGGGACTCGGCGCTTCCGGAAACTCCGATGCCTGTGCATACTGGTTAATGGAATTGGCGGTTCCATACGCACTTGAGTTCTTGGAGTACTCGCTGGCGTTCGCTTGTCCGTCCGAAAGGAAGATGATCGCATTCTTCGATCCTGGGTTCGCGGCCTGAGCAGCCACCAGGGCGGCCTGCGCCGCATAGATCGAACTGGCGAAGTACGTATTGCCGAAACCGCTGTTCACGATCCCTTGGGTGTAGGTCAGGCACCCGAGCGTGCTGCCATATCCAACCGCCTTCACAAGGTTGGAACTGGTGTTCAAGTTGCCGGTGCTGCTGCTGTTGGCCTGGTAATAGTCGCTCAGGAACGGGGTGATCTGATAGGTCGCCGTCCAGACTGTATGCGGGGATGCTGTCTGGGTGTAGCTCATGTACACAGTCCCGTCGGATTGCGTGAGCATCGTTTTACCAGGCACCGGAAGCGTGTACGGTTCAGCCGTGGGGTGCCCCGCAGAACCAGGTGTGCCGCTGCAGTTGATGTCGTCCACGACCGTCGCGGTGGACACATTGGGAAACGTGAACAGCGCCACGCGGAGGTTTGAATTCGCATTGGTGCACGTAGCGGCTGCCAGACAAGGTTTTGTGCTGCCCAGCAGCGATTGAATCCCGCTCAGCGCGCACTGAAACTCCGTGTTGGTGCCGCAGTTGGCGTCGGCCGTATTCATCGAGCCCGTGGAGTCGACCACGATAGCGACGTTCCATTTCTCCGCTGCGCCCTGCATCGCCGCCTGGGACGTAGTCTTCAGGTTGATGGAACTGACGCCGATGACCCTGAGAAAATAGGTCGGAACGCTAGCCGTCTGCACAACCTTGACAGCATTGTTGGGGCTGCCCGTTCCGCAGGTCTGTCCGGGAGGCATGAGAATATTCAGACACTCCGGGGTGGGCGTCGTGACCACGTTGGACATGCCGCCAAAGGTGTTCTTTCCGCCCGAGGCTGAGCCATACAGCGCCGCTTGCGTGGCTACCGTCTGGCCGGTGGTGTTGTAGGTTGCTGACGCCGCCGCCAGTGCGGCCGCATTGGTGGCTGACTGGAGCTGGTCATACGCAACGTAGGCGCGGCCTACGTCAATTGCCAATCCGGTCAGCGCCACGAACCCCATCATTCCCAGCGCCAGCCATGGCAGTATCTGTCCGTTTTCGTCACGCATCGCTCTGGGGAAGAGAGATTTCTTCTTGCTGTTCATCGAAATTACCTCGCTTGTGTGCTTCAGTATTCAGTCTCGGAAATTGTCCCGGAGCTCATGGTGCCGCTTGCAAAAGCGAACCCGTAAATGGAAATGCTGTAGGGATAGGTGGCCTTTACCGTCACTGGGTTACCCTGGCTCAACTGCGTCTGCTGACCGGAACATGTGTTACCCGTGATCGCAGTTCCCCCATTCATGCTGATGGTCACAGTGACACTGGACGCTACCAGTCTCGGCGCCGCATTGATGATGGCGTTGTACGTGTCCGCACAGGGATCATTGCTTGAGGACAGACGGTCGCTTTGAAGAACCTGCGCCCCGGCTGTGACTCCCTGCGTCATGGCGATCATGTCGCTGTAAAAAATGCCCAGCTGCCATATACCCATGACGAGGGTCAGCAGGATCGGCATGATCAGCGCGAGCTCAACCAGCGCGTTGCCGTCGTCGCGGCTTCGAGCCAGCGCACGAACGGCGCAGGACAGCCCGGCGACGGCCTTTGCCCGTTCCGGCCGGCCGAAGCAATGGGCATCCCTGCTTCCCATCTGTCTGTCCCGTGCGCCTGACGCATTCGTTATTGCCATAAGTCCTTCTCCCTGCCCGCTCTTGCTGAAATCACCTGACTGAAATCTTCTCCACTACAAAACTCTTGAGCCCGTCCGGCGCGCACTAATTGAGATGGAAGTGCGCCGTGGCGTCGGTGGTCTTTAAACCTTCGACAAACCTGCGGATGGAATCCCGGTACGATCCTCTCCCTGCGTCATCTTCCCTGGGCTCGACAAAAGCGAACCCGGCACCCAGTGCATCGACGCGCACCACCATCGCGCTCACCGTGATGAAATCTCCTTCAACTCCAGTGGAGTTGTCTGTCCGCTGCAGCGTGATCCTGAAAACCGTTCCCGGATACCAGCGATGCTCAGTCTTCAAGAAGAATCCCGAATCGCTGATGTCCCGAATGCTCTCGCTGGACGTGAGCGCGCCGGGCCAATAGTGGGCAATCAGTGGAGGCGCAGGACGTCGATCGCCTTTTCGCCTGTCTCTGTTTCGCCATCGCTCAATCCAGTTCAATTTTGCTTTCATACTGCTTGACTCCAGGCCCGAAACAAATCACTTAGCCTTGAGGCTGGAAGCGTCTCTTCGTGAGAGACGCTTCTCTCCCCTTCAGCTCAAACATCATCCCCTGGCCCGTCGGCCTTTGCCTTCGCAGCCTCAGGCCAGGAGAGTTAATTGGTTCAATACAGTTACCGTTGGCCCCTCGCCGCCTCTCATCCAGCATGAAGCGGTTGACATTTAGCGAGCGCTGCTGCGGCGGCGCTGCACGAGAACGCCAACCAACACGACAAACAGAACGCCACAAGCGATACGAATAATCATTGTGCTATCCATGTCAACTCTCCTTTCTCAAATTGTGTCTATTGACCAAAGCCCGATTGAAATTGCTCGAACATAAGAATCAGCGCAGGACCAAGCGTTACAAGAAACAAGGACGGAAAAATGAAGAGCACCAGCGGAAACAGAATCTTGATGGTCATTTTCGCTGCCATCTCTTCGACTTGCTGGACACGTTTGGTTCTCTGTGTCTCTGAATGAATACGTAATGTCTTTGCAATACTCGTGCCAAACTTCTCCGATTGAACGAGCATGGTGACAAGGTGGCGAATCTGCTCCACGTCGGTGCGCTCCGCCAGATGCTTCCAGGCATCGGCGCGGGGACATCCGGCACGTCCCTCCAGAGCCACAATCTTCATCTCGTCACTGAGTTCCGGTGCAGATAACTCCAATTCGTTGGCCGTTCTCAAAGTCGCGTGATCCAGGCTAAGTCCCGCTTCGACACACACCACCAGCAGATCGAGCACATCCGGCAAAGCTCGCCGGATCTTTTTCTGACGGCCCTTGATCCTGTTGCCTAACCAGAAGTCCGGGGCCAGAAAGCCGCCGGCCAGCGCCGCAAAGATGACAAAGAAGTAGTTGAAGGCTGCAACCTTCGTAATCAGAACCGTAGCTACCAGCAAGATCATCAGTACAAACTTGGCGCCATAAAATATGTTGACCGCCGAATCGTTCCGAAAACCTGCCCGAATGAGGCGTTGGCGAAGAATGGAGACTTCTGACTGGGACTTCGGGATCGCGCCTTCAAATCGTCCCACGACCCCGCCAATCTGAGCCCCGGCCTGCTGCACCTTGGACTTCAGCCCTGTTTCGTTGCCCAGCCCCGCCTGGGTGAAAGCGGCGTTGACCTGCTCCTTGGCGGCATTACGGCGAGGCATCAGGAGCAAGCCCGCACTCCCTATGAGCACGAACACCGAAACGAAAGTCAAAATCGCGATTAACATCACTCACCCTTACGGTTCAATGCGAACAATTTTCTGGATAATGGCGGAACCCAGCACCATCATGGATCCCGCCGCCCAAAGGAGTTTGACCCCGATGGGGTGCGTCCACAACACGCTCATCAGCTTCGGGTTGACAAAGAAGAGGAAGATGCCGAGCCCGATCGGCAGACAGGTCAGGACCCAGCCTGTCATCCGCCCCTGAGCGGTACGCGTCTTTATCTCCCGTTTGACGCGAAACCTCTCCCGGGTTACGTGAGAAGACTTCTCCAGCACTTCGGCGAGGTTGCCGCCGCTTTCCTTCTGGATCAGGATGGCGGTAACTACCAGCCTCAGATCCTGCAGCGGTGCCCGGACAAGCATGTTGGTCATCGCCGCCCTGAGTTCGAGACCGAAGTTCTGTTCGTCGAAACATATCCGGAATTCGGCCCCGATCGGATCCGGACATTCCTTCGCCACCAGGCTCAATGCAGAATTGAGGCTCTGCCCGACGCGCAGTGCGCTCACCATGAGATCGAGCGCCCCCGGAAGCTCTTCTTCGAATTGCTTGAATCGTTTTGCGCGCTTGAAGAGCACGTAGGCGATGGGGAGGAATCCGATCGCTGCGCCGAAGAGTATCGAGAACAGAAGGCTTCGTGTCCGCAGCCATACCAGGTAAGCTGCAAGAGTGAAGGCAGCAAGCATGAACAGGATCAATCCGCCGACCGTCCATTTCACGCTGGCTTGATACAACAGGAGCCGGATCATCGGCGCCAGTTCAAATTTGGTCAGCCAACGATTCATCCACGGTATCGAGCTCATGAGCGTGCTCTTGCGAATCTCGACCACAGGCTCGGCGGTTGGGACACTGGGCGCCCATTGATTCGCTTCCGGCAAACTCTGGGCTTGCGAGAGATCAGGAGTCTTCTTGGTTCCGCTCGCCGCGACATAGGCGGCGGCCACGGAAAATACCGCTACGAAGATCAACACCGCTATTAAGATCATCCTGGCTGCCCTCCTTGCCTTAGTTGACTTCCATTACGGTTTCAAAGATGCTCTGCGGCAGTTGCATGCCGGCGGTGCGCAGCCGCTCCAAAAACTTCGGCCGGATGCCGCTGGGTATAAACGCGCCAAGCACGCGCCCATCGGGGCCAATCCCTCTGCGCTGGAACGTGAAGATGTCCTGCATGCTGATCACGTTCTCTTCCATCCCCGTGATCTCGGAGACGCTCATCACCTTGCGGCTGCCATCGCTCAAGCGGGAAACCTGCACGATGATGGTGATCGCGGATGCGATCTGCTGCCTCACCGTCCGCTCCGGCAGATTCAGGCTGGTCATTGCCACCATGGATTCAAGCCGGCTCAGGGCATCGCGCGCGGTGTTGGCGTGAATAGTGGTCATCGAACCTTCATGCCCTGTATTCATGGCCTGCAGCATGTCGAAGGCCTCTTCGCCGCGGATTTCGCCCATGATGATGCGATCGGGCCGCATACGAAGGCTGTTGATCAGCAGTTGCCGCTGGCGGATCGCGCCGGTGCCTTCGACATTGGGCGGGCGCGTCTCCAGGCGGACGATATTCTCTTGTGCGAGCCGCAATTCCGCCGCGTCCTCGATGGTGATCAGGCGCTCGCCCTTGGGAATGTATTGCGACAGGATGTTGAGGAAGGTCGTCTTGCCGGCACCCGTGCCGCCGGAGATGACGAGGCTGATCTTGGCGCGGACGGCGGAGGAAAGCACCTCCATCATCGGACCGGAAATGCTCTTCAGTTCTACGAGCTGGTTGGCGGCGAGCGGCCCGGTGCCGAAGCGACGGATCGACAGCGATGGGCCGTCCAGGGCCAGAGGCGGAATGATGGCGTTGATGCGGGAGCCGTCGGCAAGGCGCGCGTCAACCATCGGGGAAGCTTCGTCGACTCTGCGGCCTACCTGCGAAACGATGCGATCAATGATCTGCAAAAGGTGGCGATCGTCGCGAAACGTGGTATCGACCTTCTCCAGTTTCCCGCCCCGCTCCACGAACACGTGGTCCTTGTCGTTGACCAGAATGTCGGAGATTCTCGCGTCCCGGAGAAGTGGTTCCAGCGGACCAAGACCGAACACGTCGTCCAGCAGGTCGTCCTGTATCTTCTCCTGCTCTTCCTGGCTTAAGGGAACGCGGTTACTGGCAATGATCTCCTGCACGATCGACGCCACGGCTGCGCGCGCCTGCTTGGAGTTGATGCGCGACAGCTTTTCAAGATCCAGCTTCGCGATCAGGGTCCGGTGTACTTCCGCTTTGTAACTAGCAAAATTTAGTAAATCCAATGTGTACCTCCAACGAAGCGGATCGTCGCCGCTCTACCGACGTTTCGAGATGATCCCTGACGCGTCGATTGGGGCGCGGGCATCCTCTGTCGCTCCTCGAAGCCGTCACGCCGACTCTTCTCCTGCCTCCACCGGCTGGTGTTCAAGTTGGTCGTCATGCGCGTTCCGAATGAACCGGGGAAGGAACCGGCCGGGTACTGCTCGGCCTGTCGTCTACGACTAAAATCGGGACTTCGGCGAAGGCCACTTCATAATTGGCACTATCGGCCGGAGTGAAGGAAACAAAGAGCGTCTGCCGGCCGTCGGGAAGCAGGGTGCCGGCTGCAGGGCTGTATTCCATGCGTCCCGGTACCGATGCCGAAGCATTGAGTTGATTCCCATTGAGCGGTGAACCGGCCGGGATGGGCGCGGGCGCAGGCCAGGAGATCGCCGGAACCGCCTTGTTGACCCTGAGGGACACCGATGCCTGCACCGCGATCGCTTTGGGGCCTGTCTCGGGAGTGAACGTCACCCAGAGACTATGTGTGCCCGCGGGAAGCAGGTACCCTTCCGATGGCACGTAGGAGAAAGTCCCGGGAACACGCGCCTTGGCATTCAACTGCGCGCCACCAAGAGGCGTGGAAAATGTGATCGGCTCGGGAGCCGGCCAGGTGACGGACTGCGCCGCATTCCCCGGATCGGCGACCGACGCCTCGATCGACCAGCGCCCGTCAGCCCCCTGCACATAAATATTCCGGTTGTAGATGCGCCTTACCCCGCGCGCATCGTCGTCGGCCGTCCCGCGTCCCTGAGTTGATGCGCCGGATGCAAAGCCCAGCGCGTCGCTGCGCTCGGTAGCCGTCCGCGAGGGAGTATCCATGACCTTGTCTGAAAAGTCGGAGTCGGTCACCGGGTGGCTTTGAGTGATGCTCATCGAGGTTTCCGAGATCTTGGAAAAGCCCTTGGTGAGAGCCTTGAGACTAAAGCCCTTCTTCTTCTCCGGAACCTCTGCTAATCCACACGCTGCCCTGGCCATTTGTCCCAGTTGACGCGATATGAACGAGTCGGTAAATACCACGGGAGTGGCGGTGTCCTGCATCCTTCGCATCGCCACATAGTCGTTCGGGATCCTCCACTTGGCGGTGCGGGTAAGCGCCTTCTTGATGTGCTCCTCCGAAATACGCGGAGATCGCGTGTCGCAGCGATTGAGCACGATTTCCAGCCTTGGCGTCTCGGCATGAAAGTACTGCGAGATCATCCGGTTGGCGTTGCGCAGTTCGGGTATGGCGGCCTGCGTCACCAAATAGATCGTCGTGGCGCCGTTGAAGGCATCGGCGCTTCCGGTGAGGTCAAGCTTCGATCCCGCGTCGACGACCACATTCTGGAAGTTCTGCCGCGCAACCAGAAGGAGCTTTTCAATGGCGTCCTCTGTGGCCCGATACGAAGAGTGGCGTCCTGGAGCGGCAAGCACCGAAAGGCCCGAGGTATGGCTTACCAGAAGCCTGGAAAGGAAGCTCGAATCGAGTCGCTGATAGTTCTGAAGCGCATCGACAGTCGAGTACTCGGGAACAACGCCCAGGTTGAGCGCCGCGTCGCCGAGAGGAATGTCGAGATCAATGAACAGCGTGCTTTCCGAAGACTCGCGGGCCAGAGCCAGAGCAAAATTGCAGGCGATCGCGGTCACCCCCGCTCCGCCCTTGGCTCCGCAGAAGACCAGGAGCCGGCCACCCGCGCGTCGTGCCACCGGCGTGGGGGGCTTGCGGGCTGCCGCGCGGACCAGTGCCTCGGCCATGCTGCTGTGCGTAAAGGGCATGCCCAGGAATTCGCGCGCCCCGGCGCGCATGCACCGCATCAGGAGGTGCGAATCGGACAGGTCAGGGTCCGACTCCTGGGAGTAGACCATGACCGTTGCCTTGCCGCTGGCGCAGACTGTCTCGACCAGGTCGAGAGCGAACTCAGGGTTGGCGTCCCACTCGATCATGATGATGTCGTGGCGCTGGCCGAGCAGCCTCGGCAGATCATCTACCCCCGGAGGATAGGAAGAAAACTCATTTACGGGGCCTGTATGGCATCCGGCAAGGGCGCCGATAATCGCTTTGCGCAGCGCGGCGTTGGGGCCAATCACTGCGATCGAGAGCGCGCCCGCGCTGAGTGACTCCGGAAATGATGTTTCGAGGGATAGATTCATCTTGAGTTCCATTCAACCGGTTTCCAGGTGTGCTTCCAGCCGATGCGGTCAAGCGGTCTTCGAACCGTTGATTGCACCGGCGCCAATCTCCTCAATGCGCCAAAAACGACAGGAGCGTTCCAATTGCAATTGCCGGGGCGTAAGGCATCTTGCGCGCCCGCGGAGAACTCAATAAAAATTCGGGATTGGGCCGCGGTCCCGTCTTCCATCCGGATACCAGGGCTGCCGTGTTGCGAAACAGGTCGCGGAGAAAGCCGGCCGTCAATGCCCACCCCAGAGCCATCACTCCGCCAACAATTCCCGTAACCACAATGGCGAGCAGCAACTGTTGCGGGCCGAGCCATGCGCCAATCGCCGCGCAAAGCTTGACGTCGCCCATTCCCATGCCACCCATGAAGGCGAGGACTCCGTACAACACCAGGCCAAGCCCCAGCCCCGCGAAACTCTGGCCGAGCCCGTGCCATCCCCCCAGCCAGACCGATACCCCGATCCCGGCGAGTAAGAACGGGAACACCAGCCAGTTGGGAATGCGGCGATAGCGCAGGTCCGTATAGGTTGCAATCGCGAGAACCACGACCGTCGGCCACCATGCGATCATTTGCATCTTGAGTTCACTTCCTCTCGGTAGCACTGGTGAATGCAATCGGCCGCCCAAACCACAATTCCCCTAGAACGGTGATTTTCAAGGGATTATTGGGAAGCCTTCGCGGAGCGGTGTCTACGGATGTTTACACGCTGCTCTGGACTGTATTCACGGATACGCCGCGCCAAGCGGCAGGAGAGATTTCGCCTGGCGGGGCTCGGCCAGACGGGCTGGACCTGCCGGTTCAGCGGTGCCGCCTAAGGGTGAGATCTGAGTTGGAATGGAGTGAGAAGAGCCAAGGCCGCCCGGATGGTTACGTAAGGGGAATGGAAGCCGCTTCCCTCGATTTGGCATAATTGGAGAGGGGTCGGACCATGCACATCTCTTTGGGAACGTCCGCGATCGCCTCTGTCGTGGGTCTGCTCGGGGTCCTCGCCTGGCGCATTCGCGAGGGACGCTCCGCGGTTACGGTGAGAAAGATCATTATTCCGCCGCTGGGCATGGCGACGGGATTCTCCATGTTTGTCGTTCCCGCGTTCCGGGTTCCGTTGACGTGGGCGCTGGCGGCCTTCGCGGTCGGGATGGTTGCGCTGGCTTATCCCCTGTTGCTCACCTCGCGCCTGGTGCGCGACGGGGATACCATCATGATGCGGCGCTCCAACGCGTTCTTCCTCGTGGTTATCGCCTTGGCTGCTATCCGCTTTTTCGCGCGCGGATACCTCGACACGATCCTGTCACTGCAGCAGTCGGCCGCATTGTTCTTTGTGCTTGCTTTTGGGATGATCGTGCGCTGGCGCATGCGCATGCTGTTTGAGTATCGCAGCCTCGTCGCGCAGCCTTCCCTACCGGCCTGACCGATTTTTGGGAAGCCGGTCAGGCGGAACTCAGATCAACTTGCCAGCGCTCGGGCAGTATTATGTTCCGCGACGAACCGAAGCCGCGCGGCGATTCCGTCGGATGTCGGCAGCTTCGCATACGTCAGCATCTTGACCTCAATGCTGCGTCCCCACAGGTGTCGGAGCAACGCTTCTTCAGCATGCGCAAAGGTTCGCATCTTTTGGCCGCACAGGACACATCCGCTCGGAGCTCCCGGAGCAAGATGGCCGCAATTGGCGCACAGCGATGCTGTCCGCTCCTCCGACGGCGACCTCCGCGCTGACCAAAGCAGGGTGCGCACCTCGCCCTTCTCAATCGCATCGATCACCGCATTCAGGCCGATGGCGCCTAACCGGTCAGAGGCGGCCCCTGCCTGCACCCTCTCGACCAGTGTCTCTTCCTCCTGACGGTCGCGCTCGTCGATGATGGGCTGCGCTCTTGCCGCAACCTCATCGCGGATCGCCGCGCCGGGGTCGATGGAGAACCGTCCCGCCAGGACACGCTTCAATTCGTTGTGCAGCGAGGATTCGATTTCCGGCCACATTTCGTCGCGGCAACCGATGAGCAGCGAATCGAAGTCCCCGTGTTCGTGAAAATGCAGCAGGTGATCCGCGAGAAATGAAAAGTGCTGCCTGACCTTCTCTTCCTTCTTTCTCTCCCGATGGGCGGACTTGCGCGCCCCGGTGGTCCGGATCTTCTCCTTGTCTTCATCCAGCACCTGGCTATGCTCGGTAATTTCGCGAGCCTCAAGCAGTAGCAGGCGAGCCTTGTTGCGGTCGGCCAGGGCAATCGCATAGCGATGCCTGCCCATCTGCTGAGCGATCAGAGGAGCAATCGTAAACGCAGGACCCACATCCAGATGCGTCCCGAAATCGCCAGGGATGTCGTAGGCGCGCCACAGTTTCTCGCGTCCGCAGGCGAAGATCACCCGGGCCCGGCGATCCGTCGCCTGCATTTCAGTCACGGCGTCAATCATGCGCTCGATATCGGCGCTGTCCGCCCCGTCTTTGCGAGCCGCGCTCAGCAGTTTGTCTCGAATCTGCTCCGGGTAGGGGACAGAGTCGGCGTCCGATGCAGCCTGAGTGGGGGCGGGGGCCTGAAAATACAACGAAACTGCGTCTTTCTCCTCGGACCAAAACTGGGCGAGTTCCTGCAGTTCCTCAGCTCTAAGCATGAAATTTCCCGATGACAAGATGTCTCCTGAAGAAGCCCTGGCCGCCTGCGCCTTGCTGCCTGCTGCTTGACGGTCATGGAATTTACATTGGGATGCGGTGAGGATGGAGCGGGTTACCCGGCGTTATGTCCGCCACGTGCCATAGCGCGCAGATCGTAAAGAGGGGCGAGACTGGCGCCGGAAAAGCGGGCGCGACACAAAAGGCGAATGGGCGACCGCGTCTCCCGGCTCTTGACGAGCGATAACGCGCGGCATGCCAAGTCCGATACGGGCTACCGCTTCTTGGGCGCGGAGTGGCCAACGCGCGCCGCCCTGGCCTTCCCAGCCTTGGCCTCTCCGGAATGGCTATTGGGCAGGGGGGCAAGGTCGGGGCCGATCCGTTTTACCGTGGTGTCGATCATCTCGTAGTTGATGGTGCGCGGGTTGGCTGGCTTCGTGACACCGGTTTCCGCATCCACGTTGAGGTTTTCGCCCGAGCCGAGGAGGAAACTGAAGCCGGGAACACTGCCGCCCGGCGCCGGCACCCGGGTCACCGTGACCGGCAGGTACCCTTCGATGGGACGCACGCGGAACGCGGTCTCGTAACGATGCCGTTTTACGCTCCAGGTAAAGACCCGCACCTGGTCGAAGTCATAGGGCAGCCCGGCCTTCGGCTGGCTCATAACCGTGACATATTCGGGGACCTCGTGGTTGGGAGCCGATGACTCCTGGTCATCGACTTTGGCCAGCAGATAGGCGCCCACGATGCGCTGCCCCTCGGCGTACTGCGCAATCTCATCGGGCACGTCCACGTCGATGCGGCCAGCGAGCAGCCATCCGGCGCGACCCTGGTTATCCCGCACCAGCCACCAGTCCTCGAGAACCGGGGGAGGGGGCTGTGGCTGGCCCGGCAGCACCGCGGCAATCGGCTTGGGGGCCGGCGGATTGGGATGCGTACTCGATCCTGGAACCGTCGCCTTGCCCGCCACCGTCGGCGGTGTGACCCGCGCCCCGGCCAGCGAAGCAGGCTTGCGGTGTCCCGCGCCGGGGGCCGTCTTAGGCACCGAGGCACGCGCCAGCAATTGCAGCTTTGTGTTTGCGGGCAGGAGCAGAAAATGTTCCGTGTCGCGGCCCGGCATCAGGTGAAGATAGACATCGTCCCGCAGCACGGCGGTGGCCACGACCGGGTCCTGTTTGTGCTGCGCGGCGAGCTTCGCGAAGAGATCATACGTCGCGCCGTCGATCACGGCATGTTCTTCAATCCAGCCAATCTCATTCTTTTGCGTTTTGACTTTCAGAAAGCGGCGCCCGCGCTCCAGCACCTCAAGCTGCTGCCCATTGGTCACTTCGCCCACGCGGTTCGACACCGCCGCCACCCGGTCGTGCAGGTACGTATCGCGCGCCGAAACGTAAACCGTATCGTGATTCTCGTGATGCAGCCGATTGCAGCCGCAGGCCATGACCAGAAGCAGCAGTGCACAGCCGGTAAAAGGAGAGACGACAGGTCGGCCGGAGGGGGTGGAACAGAGCAATTTGGAGCGGGTCAACACAGCAGGGTTCTGTGTCGAGGATAGCACTAGTCCTGATGGTTTTACCGGGCCGAGGCACCGCTACGTCAGCTATATGTCCCACATTGAACAATAGCCAGACGCCGCCACATTTCGCATCCAGGCAATTCGTGCTGCTTGCCGGGCGAGCGAGTGCCGCTCATGGACGCCCAATGAACACCCTTCTACCGCGCCTCGTTGCGCGGAGTGTGCGCCGGACCTTTCGCCATCCAGGAAAAGACCGCGCAGATGGCCAGAATGGCCCCCATGATGGCCAGCGAGACGGTAATCGGCACCTCGAACCAGCGAGCCGCGAGCATCTTCAGCGCAATGAAGGCCAGCAGGGCGCCCAGACCATAGTGGAGATAGCGAAACCGATCCAGCAATCCAGCCAGGGCAAAGTAAAGCGAGCGCAGGCCCAGAATAGCCGCGATGTTGGACGTGTAGACCACGAACGGATCGTGCGAAACGGCCAGCACCGCGGGAATAGAGTCGACGGCAAACAGAAGGTCGGTCACTTCGACGGCCAGGATCACCGGCAGCAGGGATCCCCTGGCGGGCTGCAGGCGGCGGATCCAGGCCGGAATGGCGGCGCGCGCTGAACCGCCTCGCAGCAGGCGCCAGGCCGCATAGAGCAGGAAGGCCGCGAAGATGTAGGTAATCCAATTGAAGCGCAGCAGCAGGGTTACGCCGGCGGCAATGAACAGCGCGCGCAGCACCACGGCCCCGGCCACTCCCCAGAGCAACGCCTTGTGCTGGCGTTGCACCGAGATTTGGAAGCCCTGAAAGATGATCAGGAAGACAAAGAGATTATCGACGCTGAGCGAGGTTTCAATGGCATAGCCGGCCACGAATTCCAGGGCTCGCACATGGCCCTGCGCGACCGCGATCCATCCTGCAAAGGCCGCCGCGGCAGCCGCCAGCACGGCCGTCCAGAGCCACGAAGTCACCTGGCCGTGCTTTGTTTGCGTGCGGTGCCCGGGGAGGAACGCGTCGACGGCAAGCAGCAGGGCCACCGCCGCATGAAAGCCCAGCCACCATGTCCAGGAAGCGCCTCCGATCATCAGGGTTTCAACCCGGAGGAGGCGCGGCCGGTCTGGTTCAGTTCCTTATAAAAGCCCAGGTCTGTGCCGGTAATAGTCTTGGTGATGTACACGATCTGTCCATAATGCATCGCAAAGTGCGCCACCACGTGATAAACGGCGTCCAGGCCGCGGACGTGGTAGCCCTGAATCTCATAGGAAGCCACCAGATTGGCCTCGGTGAGCCGGTCGAATAGTTCGGCCACCTCCGCCATCGTGGCTTCCAGTCGTTGGAGAAGCGATGCGGCCGAGCCACCTTCCCGGGCAGCGAATTCGGCAGACCTTTCCCGTGCATCTTCCCTTTGGTTAAATGACACCAGCAGCCACTGACGCACATTTCCATTGAGGTGAAGCAGCAGGTTTCCGATACTGTTGCTGGCGTCATTGGGACGCCACCAGACCTGCTCATCGGTGAGCGCCTCGACGCATGTCCGCAGGCGGGGCCAGTCCTGATCGAGCAATTGCCGGCGCGAGCATTCAACAAAGAGCGCCGCGACTTCCGACTCACGAGTTGTCATGGAATCACCCTTCTTGCTGGATGGTAACGGAGCGAGGCCGGAAATCCGTCGTCAACCTGGCGGCAAATGTGGAACGAATGGCCCTGGTTTCCCGGCACTGTAATAGCGGACTTCCACGGGGTTTCTACTGCAGGTCGATGAGGCGGATCGTCTCCATAAACACATCGCCGGCGATGGTGAGGCTGTGGGCGCTCACCTTGTCCATGGTGTCCTGGGCGGTGTGGTGGTAACTGTTGTTGGGCCCGTAATCGAGATCGATGACGTCGACCGAGGGCACGCCGCGATTCACAAACGGCAGGTGGTCGTCTTCGACCGCTTCATCGCGCTGGAAGAAATACTTGTCGTAACCCAGCTTGTGCGCGGCCCCGCGCACGGTGGCGATCAGCCAGCCGGTGGAGTTGGTCTCGCGCTGGATGTCGAGATCCTTGTCGCCGATCATGTCGGCAAGAAGGAACGCCTTGATCTTCCTCAAGGTTCCGTCGCGACCCCATCTCGCCGCCAGATGGCGGCTGCCATAGGTCGAGTCGGACTGCGACCAGCTCTGAATCGCCTCTTCGCCGTCAAAGAAGACCAGCCACACCGAGTAGCCGTCCAGTTGCTTGGAGCGCGCCACCTGCTCCCGCAGGCGATCGGCGATAGCCAGCAGCAGGCCTGTGGTCGCGCCTCCGTCGTTAGCGCCGACAAAGTTGATGTTCTTGAGGTAGTAGTTGGTCTCGTAGTGCGTGCCCAGCACGATCACGCCGTCCTTCTTGCCGGGAAAGCGCACGATGAAGTTGCGCATGTCCACCGTACCGATGGGCGTGTTGGCGGTAAAGGTGTCCTCTTCCAGCTGAATCGTGTTGCAGGTGGGCGCGCAGAAAGGCTTCCGCCTTAAGGTGCCCTGGGCCGGTAGGCCAGCGGGGCCCGATCGAGACAAACTCCCGTGTGTATTCGAGAGCCTTGGCGCCATCGAAATGCTGCGCATGAGCGGCAAGGGGCAGCACAAACAGCAGAGCCAGAAGCCAACATCTCAGAATCGAGAGGGGATGCGCCCGGATTCTTGTCGCGGTTCTCATGAGCGGGAAAGGCGCCATTACACCGCCTCTTTGGCTTTGCGCCGCGACGGATGCACCCACCACGCTACGGCAATACCGACCAGATACAGGCTCAGCATGGGAACCGCGTAGATGCACATCGTCCACGGATCGGGGCTGGGAGTGATGATGGCGGCAACCAGGAAGATGATCAGGATGGCGTAACGAATGTTCTTCCACAGGAATTTGGGACTCACGATGCCGAACAAGGCCAGGAAGAAGATCAGAATCGGCATCTCGAAGCTGATGCCCAGCCCCAGGATGATCGAAAGGAAGAAGCTGGAGTAGTCCTCGATGGTGACCATGGGCGTGAAATTGTGGCCCAAATCGATGATGAGAATCTTGATGGCCCCCGGCAGCACGTAGTAGTAGCCGAAGGAGGCGCCGCTAACGAACAGGCCGACGGTGGCGGCCATGAAAGGCACCACGAAGCGGCGCTCTTTCTGATAGAGACCAGGGGCGATGAAGAGCCAAACCTGAAAGAGGATGAACGGCGAGGCCATAATAGCTCCGCCGACCAGCGACACCTGGAGCTGCAGGTTCAAGGCATCCATCGGATGGGTGAAGACCAGCGATTTGCCGATGTGGTTGAGGGGCGACTGGATGAAGGCGACGAAGCGGGTTGCGGAAGATCCAGGCCACTACGAAGCCGGCCGCCAGGTAGATCGCGGAGTGGACGATGCGCCGGCGCAGCTCGTCCAGATGCTCCATCAGGCTCATGCCGGGAAGTTCTGCGCGCTGGCTGACCGCGGCCCGCGCCTTGCCTATTGCGTCCGCGGGATCAACCATGTTGACTTACAGTCTCCGAGGGTGGGGTGGGAGATGCGATGGATGGATTTGGGTCCGCCTCCGGCGCAGGATTCGATCGCAGGAACTGAGCCTCAGCCGCAGGGGATTCAGCGCTGAATCCCCCGTTCGCGCCCGGCCGCGCCGCGCTTACCTGCTCCCCGGTCCAAGGCGGCTGAATCCGGGGGATGGTCACGGGTTCGGCAGGGACCGATGGTGCGCCTGGGGTCCAGTCCTGATTCCCGGTCGTCTCCGAAGGCGTCGCCGGGGTCTCTGCGGCGCCGATGTCCGCCTGCGCCTCGAGGCTGGGCGCCGGTGTCTCAAGCAGCGGTTGAGCCGGAGTCGAGAGAGCCGCAATGCGCTGCCGGTCGGCCTCCTCCTTCTTGCGCCTGTCGGCCTCTTCCGAGAGCCGCAACTCCTCTTCCATCTGGAACTTGAAGTCGTTGGAAGCCTTGCGGAACTCGTACATGAGTTTGCCGATCTGGCGCCCGATCTGGGGCAGGCGGCGCGGTCCGAAGACCACCAGCGCCATCACCATCAGGATCAGGGAATCGGCCATGCCCAGGTTGGCCATTTCAATTGGCGGCGGGGTCACCATGAAGCACCATGATACCTGCCCGCGCGTACCCGTCACAAACCAGGCTGGGAAGAGATGCGGGAGCGGCCCTTTTCGGTTTTTGTTAACCACGAATGAGGAACGCGGCGGATGGCGGACTGGATTCCAAGGCCGTGTTTCGTGTCCCAACCTTGAATGAATGAAGCCTGACAACTCTATATCGATCCGTCGTATCCTTATAGACAGGGGACGTTAATGAAGACATTCACTCTGGACGAGGCGCAGTCTTTGCTTCCGGTGCTTGAGGCGCTGTTGAAGCGCGCCATTGAGAGCAAGCAGGCAGCCGAAGAGATCGAGTCGAAGATGGCCGCCTTGAGCCGGCGGATCTACGTCTCCGGCGGCATGCGGGTTGACCTGGCTGCGGTCGCGCGGGATCGCGCCGAGATGGAGGCGCACCTGCAGCGCGTGCGCGAGAGCATCACCGAGATTGACTCCATCGGCGTGCAGGTCAAGGACCTTGACGCGGGCCTGTTGGACTTCCCGTTCCGTCTCGATGAAGAGGTTGTGCTGCTCTGCTGGCGCCTGGGAGAGACCTCGATCGAGCACTGGCATACGGTCGATTCCGGATTCCAGGGACGCCAGCCGGTGGATGATCGCTTCCGGCGCCGCTCGACCTCGGGTGGCAACCGTCCGAACTAAGCCGCAGTCCGGCGCGTTTGAGTTGTATAAGTTTGACCGCTCGATCTGATCCTATCCCTGGTAACGGAGCATTCGTGTACGTCTCCGAATCCGAAGTTCGCACCGTTCTCACGTACGAAACCCTGATCCCGGCGATCCGCCAGGCGCTCATCGACTACTCCGCCGGTTTGGTGGAGCAGCCGGCCCGCACCATCCTGCGGGCTGGCAACGCCGAGGGCCGCGACAACGGCTGGTTTGCAGTGATGCCCGTGATCCACGGCGATGTCATGGGCGTGAAGACGGTCACGTTCTACCCAGGGAACGCCGGGCTGGGCCTGCACACCCACATGGCAGTCATCGAGTTGCTGGATCGCGCCACCGGCGAGCCGCTTGCGGTCATGGACGGCCGCCTGATCACCGAAATGCGCACCGCAGCGGTCTCCAGCGTGGCGTTTGCCGCCGTCGCACCGCTCCATTTTGCGGCGCCCCCGGTCAGCCTCGGGATTCTCGGCTCCGGAGTGCAGGCGCACGCTCACGTACAAGCTCTGCGCCACGTATGGCCGGCGTTGCGCGACATTCTCATCTGGAGCCCGACGGCTGTGCACGCCGAGCGGCTCGCCGACCGGGTTGGCGGCCGGGCAGTCCGGATCGACGAGGCTGCCGGGGCCGAGGTCGTTCTCACCGTCACCGCATCTGCCCAACCAGTTTTGCAGGGCAGGTGGCTCAGGCCCGATGCGCTGGTTCTCGCTGTGGGAGCCACGGGGGCAACGGTTCGGGAACTGGACGACGAGGTCATGCGGACCAGCTACGTCATCGCCGAATCGCGCTCCTGTGTGGAGCGTGAATCCGGCGATGTGCGCTTTTCCGGCGCCAAGGTCGAAGCGGAGATTGGAGAGATCCTGTCGAGATCAGCCTCCAGCGCAACGGCGGTTCCAAAGGCCGGGCGAATCCTCTTCAAAACTGTCGGTATGGCCATAGAAGACCTTACGGCAGCCCGCCTGGTCTGGCACGGCCTCCGCAAGCGGTAAATCGGCGCTCCGGCGCGGCGCTTTTGAATCGAGCGAAAAACGGCATTCCCGCGTCTGTTCAGGCAGCAGGATACCCCTTCGTTTGCACTTTTATTTTCGGGAACCCAGGTTGACCTTGATCAAGTGCGTGGTCCACGGGGTGAAGTACGCTTAGGGGTGAAGTTCGCTTTGTGAAAGCCATGCGGGGCAGACTTGCGAGGAGCAGCGATGGGGATCGGGAAATGG
This sequence comes from uncultured Acidobacteriaceae bacterium, assembly GCA_963737665.1. Lineage (GTDB taxonomy): Bacteria > Acidobacteriota > Terriglobia > Terriglobales > Acidobacteriaceae > Telmatobacter. The sequence continues at coordinate 302,852 of CAVTTW010000001.1, read as the reverse complement.
GCACGGGTGCTTCTGGCGGCGGCGCCGCTTCTATCGGGATGCAAGGGCTTTTGGGATGTGCCCGCAACGACCACCACTACCACCACCGGCACGGGTGGTGGCGTGTTCTACGTTCTGAACCAGAAGGCCAGCCAGATCGCGGCCTATACGATCGCATCCGGAGCAGTGACGGCAGCCAGCGGCAGCCCGTACACGCTGGGCTCGGTGCCATTTGCGATCGCTGTCGCTCCTACCGGTAACTTCGTATATGTCAGTACGGCCTCGGGGATCTATATGTACACGGTGGGATCCGGCGGCGTTCTGACCATCGGCAATGGCGGATCGGTGATCTCGACCGACCCCGCCTACACCATGACGGTGGACCCGAGCGGTTCGTGGCTGGTGGAGGCCGTCTCCGGAACGGGCACGCTCAGCGCCATTCCGCTGGTGTCCACCACCGGCCTGGTGGTTACAGGCTCCTCGGAGCAGACCGTGGCTCTGGATGCCCTGACGGTGCAGCAGTTGGCCATTTCCCCGACCGGTTCGACCACTCCATACGTCTTTGTCGCCATGGGCGTGAGTGGAACGGCGGTCGTGCCCTTTACGGCAGCGAATACGAACCCCTTCGGCGCTGCAACTGTTATCGCGGTAAAGAATTCGGCCGGCGGGGCAAACACGGTCGGCGTGGATCCGACCAACCGGCTGCTTTACGTCGGCGAAACTGTGGCTGTGTCGGGAACCCAGACCGGCGGCCTGCGGGTTTTCACCATCGGGGACACGCTCGCCGAGGTTTCCGGCTCCCCCTACGCGACCGGGGGTACAGGGCCGTCGGCGATTTTACCCACCGCCGACTATGTCTATGTCGCGAATAAGTCGGTGAGCGGGACCACCACCGGCAACATTACCGGATTCGCCATCACGGCAACCGGGGCGGCGTATTCCCTGACCGCCGTGAATACAATCGCTTCCGGAATAAGCACGGTCGGACTGGCTGAGGACAGTACCTCGACGTACGTGCTGGCCGTGAACGCCGGTGGTACACCTGATCTCAACGCCTACACGTTCGATACCACTACCGCAGGCAAGCTCGATTCGTCCCTTACCGCAGCGACAGGAACCGACCCGGTGCAGGCAACGGCGATCGCAGCCCTACCGTAGAAGGCAGTTTGCTTTGACAGCGAAGGTGGCTTCGAGGTGCAGCGCAACTCCGAATTGCCCGAGAGGGCAACCGCAATGCTGCCCTGGACAATAGGGGGTATTCGACTCAGCGGCCGACTCATTGGTCAGGACGTGGCCATGCCGGCAAAGCTTGATTTCATAGCCACGCGCAATCCGGCCGCAGTTTGAACGCGTTCATTTCTGCCAAGTCTGTTATCGCCGTGTTCCACTGCGGGATAACTTCAGGCTGCCAGGAACCGCCCCTTGGCCTTCAGATCGACTCCCAGCAACTCGGCCGACCGCTTCAGCAGATAGTACGGGCCGGCTTCAACCATCCAGGCATAATCAGAAGGCGGCGGTGTAATGTAATCTCCAGCCGCGCTCAAGACCAGAATCTTCGGTTGCGGCTCCTGGGATTTAATCAGGGCGAGCAAGTGTTCGCGCTCATCCCCTGCGAGCGAGTAGCAGAGGACAACCAGGTCAAATCGTCGACTGGCAAGCAGTGTCTCGGCTTCCCTGATTCGGCCCGCGCGATCCACCTCGAAGAAAGCGCCAAGTACCAACTGGCGCGTCTGCAAGAGCATCTGGTCACGGCTAATCAGCAGCACGCGCAGGCTAGGATCCATAACGTCTCCGAAAATTGAAATCCGAGCTTTCGTACCCACTGGTGGGCGAAGGATACCTCGCGACACCTGGGCAATTCTGTCCGCTATTGAACGAACCTAGGGAAATCCCTAGGCTCCGGAGCAGATTTTCCTGTTGGCGCGGCACAGGAACTCTAAATCTGCGATAGTCACTGACATACGAGACGTCGATTGAGGCGGCTTAACTCAGAAGAGCGGAGATGGATTCGCCCTCTGATACAAAAGTGCGGCTCCGACCGGTGTCAGAACCGCGGCGCTATGCTCGATCAATCCCCCAATTCGTTGCTCGCGTCTCTACCCCCCCCGTACCGCTCCCACTTGCTTGCGCGTCTGAAGCCGGTTTCGTTCACCGCGCGGGAGGTTCTCTACGAGCCGGATGAAGCGCCCAGGTTTGCTCACTTCATGACCTCGGGTGTGGCTTCGATTGTGTCCACCATGGCCAATGGGGGCACCGCCGAGGTGGGCATCTGGGGCAAGGAAGGTCTGGTGGAGAGCTTCCACCTGCTGGGCGGCGGGCGCATGCCCACGCGCTGCTTTATCCAGGTCGACGGTACCGCCCTGCGCATGCCATACAAGGATCTGCAGAAGGAGTTTCAGGACTCCGACGAGTTGCGCGAGGCGGTTCTGCAGTGCGTGCAGAGCCAGGCCTTCATCCTTTGCCAGCTTGCTGCCTGCAACCGCCTGCACGAAGCCGAAGAGAGATTGGCGCGCTGGTTCCTGATGGTACGGGACCGGATGGAGAGCGACACGTTTTACCTGACTCAGGAGTTTCTGGCCACCATGCTCGGATCGCGCCGTACTACGGTGACGGCGGCCGCGGGCGAGTTGCAGCGCAAGGGCTATATCCGCTACAGCCGCGGACGCATTCATATTTTGAATGCGAACGCGCTCGAAGGCGAAGCCTGCGAATGCTACGCGACGGTGCGCAACATCCATCAGAACTTCTATGCCGGTATGGCATTGACGTAGCCTCCAAGCCTGCGTCGCCACTGCAGTTTGATCGCAACTCTCGGCTTCGACCAGGCCTCAATTGGCGCACGCGCAACGCCCCATTCCTGACCATCCACTCTGCTCATTGTGGGAGAAGCCATAAGACGTTCCTGGCTGAGGTATGATCATTCGCGGGTTGAGGTTCGCGGATGATCGTACGCACCCCCAGGGCCCGGCCGGTCCCGTGGGCAACGAAGAAGCAACGTACCTCGGCCCAGTGGCTGCTTCCGCTGGTCGGACTTGACTGGGTCTGGGAGTGGGTCGCGTTTGCACTGAGCAACTGGGTCTTTCTTGAGGTACTGGAATACCTCGGATCGTTTTCGGTGCTGGTCGCGGTTATTTTTTATTTTTCCGAGTCGGGTGACCGTGTAAAGCTGCGCCACTACCAGGCCTGGCAGGTGATCAACACCGCGCAGGGAAAGGGTGGCAGCGGCGGCCGCATCGAGGCGCTTCAGGAACTGAATCACGACAAGGTGCCGCTGGTGGGGGTCGACGTGTCGTCGGCATTTTTGCAGGGTTTGCAGTTGCAGAACGCCAACCTGCTGCGCTCCGATTTCAGTTCTGCCGACCTGCGCAACAGCAACCTGTCGCGCAGCGACTTTACCCTGGCGAACCTCGCCTCAAGCAACCTTCGCTACGCGATCCTGGATCACGCGCAGTTTATCCAGGCCGATCTGCACGATGCTGATCTGACCGGCGCGAGCCTGGTGGGCGGTGACTTTTCCGGCGCCACCTTGGATGGCGCCGATCTGCGCGGCACAGACCTGCGCGACATGCATTGGCAGCAAATCAAGAGCATGGCCAGAACCAACCTCGCGGGCGTGAAGAACGCGCCGGCGGGATTCCTGGCGTGGGCGCTCGCGCATGGCGCCGTCGCCGAACCTGGTGCGGATCCGTAGCCGCGTCATTGGGGTTGACAGATGCCTCGGGAAGCAGCCGCTGGACCTCGCAGACGCGTGCTTTACGATGGAAGCAGCGTGCAAACCATCAGGGTAGAGACACCATCGGCCAGGTATGACGTCGTCGCGGGCAGCGGGCTTATAGCCACGCTGGCGCCGCGCATCGAGCGGATTGCGGGACGCCTCCCGCGGCGCGTCTTCGTGGTTACTTCTCCGGAGATCTGGGCGCTCTGGGGCGAGACTTTCGCCGCCTCTTTTGCTGAACCGCCGATCACGCTCTTTCTCGCCCCCGGCGAGAAACACAAGACGCTTGCCAGCGTGGAGAAACTGCTGCGGCAAATGGCACAGGCCGGCGGCGACCGCGGCTCGCTCCTCATTGCCTTCGGCGGCGGAATCGTAGGCGACGTGGGCGGCTTTACCGCCGCGATCTTCATGCGCGGCATTGCGTACGTGCAGGTGCCCACGACGTTTCTGGCGCAGGTGGATTCCTCGGTCGGCGGCAAGACCGGCGTGAATCTGCCGGAAGGCAAGAACCTTGTCGGCAGCTTCCATCATCCCTTAGCGGTGTTTGCGGATATCGGCGTATTGGGGACTCTGTCCAGCCGCGAGTTTCGCGCCGGACTCATGGAGAGCGTCAAGGCCGGGATCATCCGCGATCGAACCCTGGTTCGCTTTCTGGAAGAGCACGTCGATGAGGTGCTCAGGCGTGATCCCAAAGCGCTCGAGAAGGTGATCTCCACTTCCATCCGCATCAAGGCCAGCGTGGTCAATAAGGACGAGCGCGAGAGCGGTCTGCGCATGATTCTGAATCTTGGCCATACTCTGGGTCACGCCATTGAGCAGGTCACGCGCTACAAAGTACTGCTGCACGGCGAAGCGGTGGGATGGGGTATGGTCGCGGCGCTTTACCTGGCGCGCCAGCGCGGGACGATTTCAAGCAGCCAGGCGGAGCGGCTGGAGAACCTCATCCACCTGTATGGCCCGCTGCCGGGGCTCAAACTGCGCGCAACCAAGCTGGTGGCGGCGACCAGCGCGGACAAGAAGAATACCGGCGGGGTGCGGCGGTTCGTGCTGCCCATCGGCATCGGGGACGCCGGAGTGGTGGAAGACGTGACCTCCGCGGAACTGGAAGCCGCCGCACGTTACATGCTGGCGCGCGCAGCGGAAGGACAGTCGTAGTGCCCGCATCCGGCGCAAAACCTGTCGGGGCTCAGGATGAGGGCAGCGCGGCTGAGGCGGTGCGGCAGATGTTCAACTCCATTGCGCCGCGCTACGACCTGCTGAATCATGTGCTCTCAGCCAGTGTGGACCGGCTTTGGTGGTGGCGCACGGCGCGGCGGTTCCGCGCGGTGTTGGCCAACCCCGAGGCGGCGGTGCTCGACATCTGCTGCGGTACGGGCGATATGACCATGGCCCTGCTCAAGCATCGCCCGCAAGGTGCGCGGCCGATTGTCGCCGCCGATTTTGCGCGTTCGATGCTGAGCCGCGGCGCGCGGAAGTTTGCCGGGCGCGGAGCGGTCGCCCTGGAGGCAGATGCGCTGCATCTGCCGTTGCGGTCCGCGTCACTGGACCTGATCGTGACCGCGTTCGGATTTCGCAACCTGGCCAACTACGATGCCGGATTGCGCGAGTTTCATCGCGTGCTCAAGCCGGGCGGGCAGTTGGGGATTCTCGATTTCAGCGAACCGGGCGGCCTGGTCGGCAAGGCTTACGCCGTCTATTTCCGCCGCGTCTTGCCGGCCATCGGACGCATGGTCTGCGGCCCGGTTTCGAGTGGAAAAGCCGGCCCTTACGACTACCTGCCCACTTCGGTCAACAGCTTTCCGCCGCCGCCAGCGATGCTGGAGCTGATGCGGGCTGCCGGGTATACGGAATGCGCGTGGCAACCGTACACGTTTGGCATCGCCGGCCTGTACACCGCGGCCCGGCCCATGGATCTCAACCGATAAATCGCAGGCATTGGGCTTCGTAATCGCCTGCCGCTTCGCCACAAAGGAAGCGAAGGGGTGGGTACGGAGCGCGTTCCGGAACAACTGCGCAGGGACCTAGTAATCTAAGGATGCGATGACCTCCGCCGTATCAAGCCTCGCCGGGTTCTCTGCCGAGAAGCGCCGGGTGGCTCTGCATTCCATGCTTGCCGCAGCGGCGATGACCGTGCTCAAGCTGGCGGCGGGGCTATTTTCGGGCTCTCTGGGCGTGCTGTCGGATGCCGCGCATTCCGGACTGGACCTCGCCGGCGCCGCGCTGACCTTCTTTTCCGTGCGGGTGTCGGATAAGCCGGCCGACGAAGACCACACCTACGGGCACGGCAAGGTCGAAAATGTTTCGTCGCTGGCAGAGGCTGGGCTGATGGCCCTGTCCTGCGCCTGGATCATCTGGGAAGCGGCTAACCGCATTTTGAGCCATACCACGACGCTGCACCACTCGGTGTGGCCGGTGCTGGTGCTGCTGGCGTTCGATTGGCGTGGACTTCTGGCGGTCGCGGCAACTGCGCGATGTCGCGAAGCGCACCGGTTCGCCGGCGCTGGCTACCGACGCATTCCACTTCGCGTCGGACATCTGGTCCACGCTGGCGGTGCTGGCGGGCCTCGGGTTCAGTTGGGCAGGCACGCACTTTGATATTCGATGGCTGCGGTATGCCGACCCGGTTGCCGCGATCGCGGTGTCGGTGATGATTCTTCGCCTGACGCTGCATCTGACCCGCGAAACGATCGCCGTTCTGATGGACCAGATTCCCGCCGACACGCGCCGCCAGATTGTCAGCGAGGTGGAGCAGGTACCCGGGGTTCTGGCCGTGGAACAGGCCCGCGTGCGGCGAGCCGGAGCCGGTCACTTCGCTGACCTGACGCTTGCTTTGCCCCGGCGTTCCACCTTTGAACATACCGACGAACTGGTGCGGGCCGCCACCAACGCCGTGCACCGCGCGCTTCCCGAGGCCGATGTAGTCATCCACACCGTGCCCCGCATGGGCCGCGCCGAGAGTATCTTCGACCGGGTGCGCGCCGTGGCGGCGCGCAACAATGTTTCGGTGCACGAGTTGAGCGTGCAGTCGCACCATGGCAAGTTGCGCGTAGAGCAGCATGTGGAACTCGACGAGAACATGCCGCTGCTCGAGGCGCACAACTTCGTCACCGCCATGGAGGCGGAGATCCTGCGCGAAACGCCGGAGATCGACTCCGTGCTTACCCACATCGAAAGCGAACCCGCCACCATCGAGCAACCCGAAGATGCGGTGGTCGAGGATCGCAGGATCGAATCAGCTCTGCGCGCGGCGGCCGGCGGCTTTGCCGAGATTGTCGACGTGCACGAAATCATGGTGCGCCATGCCGGGGAACATATCGATCTGTCCTGCCATTGCACCCTGCCGGACAGGCTGACCATGCAACGCGTGCATGAAGTTATCACGGCTCTCGAAGACCGCCTCAAGCTGGAGTGTCCCGAAGTATACCGGGTCAACATTCACCCCGAGCCGGTAACAGACAATACGCGGTGAAAGGACGACAAATATGATCGCGCACAGCGAATGGCAGCACGACAGCACCTACCAGGGTATTGCGGAGAATGGCAACACCATCCTCTTCGATTCGGATGCCGCGCATACCCATGGACCGAGCCCGATGGAGGCTGTGCTGATGGCGCTTTGCGGATGCACCTCCGTGGATGTGGTCAATATTCTCAAGAAGAAACGCGAGGACCTCATCGGTCTGCGCGTCTCGGCGACCGCGACCCAGGCGGACGCGGCGCCCCGCGTCTTCACCCACATCAAGCTCACCTACGCGGTGCGCGGCAAGCTCAGCCGCAAGTCCGTTGAAGACGCCGTGTCCCTCTCCAAGAACAAGTATTGCTCAGTTTCGAAGATGCTGGAGAAAGCAGCGACCATTGAATACGAGATCGTCTACCCTGACGGGGAGCCGGAGCCGTAATGGCAAGCTCCGGGCGACGGCCTCTCTTTCACTTCTTCCAGATTGCCTCGCTGGTGATGGTGCTGGTGGCGGTCGCGCTGCTGGCGGCCATTACCACGATGCACTTCGTCATCCACGGGGCCGAGGTGCAGGTGCCCGCGCTGAAGGGCATGACGGTGGCCGATGCGCGCAGCCAGACCACCGGCCTTGGGCTGAACCTCGAAGTCGACAACCGCTATTTCTCTTCCGAAGTGGCGCCGGGACACATCCTCACCCAGTCGCCCGCGCCGGGAACCGTGGTGCGGCGGGAGTGGCGGGTTCGCGTGGCGGAGAGCCTTGGTCCGCAGAAGGTGGACGTCCCGGATACGGTCGGCGTGGATGAGCGCGTCGCGGCACTGAAGCTGCGAAGAGTGGGTCTGTCTGTCGGGGTAACGGCCGAATTGCCGTATGACAAAGCGGCCGAGGGTATCGTTCTTGCGCAGGACCCTCCGGCTCACGCGCAGGGCATTGAGGGGCCAAGCATCAACCTGCTGGTGACCGCGCCCAGCGACGAGGCCCCCGACGGCTTTGTCATGCCGAATTTCATTGGCGTTCCGATCGTCACGGCTCAGACCGCCCTCGAGCATGTCGGCCTGAAGAGTGCGCCGCCGACTTTCATCGATGTCCATGTGCCTGATGTCACACCTGCAAACACGCCTCCCCCTTTTCCCGTAACTCCGGGCTCGGTAGTTGCCCAGCAGCCTGCGGCCGGCGCCCGTGTCGACCAGACCATGCAGGTAAAACTGACGGTCGCCAAGTAGAAACACAGTTCGTTTCCGCGCGGTTCGTTTCAGAAAGCAGCAGCATCTAAAACGTAGGCATGGCCACAGGATCACAGGAACCTCAACCGGGCGGGTCTGTCGCGCGTGGCGCGACAGACCTGTCGCATGCCTGGCGGGCATTGCGGCACCGGAATTTCCGTCTCTTCTTTGGCGGCCAGAGCATCTCTCTGATCGGCACCTGGATGACGCGGGTGGCGACGTCCTGGCTTGTGTACCGGCTGACGAAATCGTCGCTGCTGCTGGGAACGGTTGGATTCGCAGGCCAGATTCCGACCTTTCTGCTCGCTCCGCTGGCCGGCGTTATCGTCGACCGCATCGATCGGCGCAAGGTGCTGGTGTGGACACAGGCGCTGGCTATGGTGCAATCGCTGGTCCTGGCGTGGCTGACACTGTCGCACCGCATCAACATCACGGAAATCCTGGTACTGAGTTCGATGCAGGGCGTCATCAACGCCTTCGACATGCCCGGCCGGCAGTCGTTCATGATCCGCATGGTGGAAGATCGCGCTGATCTTTCCAACGCCATTGCCATCAATTCCTCGATGGTGAATGTGGCGCGACTGATCGGACCATCGCTCGCAGGCTTGCTGATCGCCGCCACTAATGAGGGCTGGTGCTTTCTGGTCGATGGTGTCAGTTACATCGCTGTGATCGCTTCGTTGCTGATGATGCGGATTTCGCACGAGGACGGTCGCGCATGCCGGCGCGACTATGATGGAGCAGCTGCGCCAGGGATGGGATTATGTCGCCGAGTCGCTGCCCATTCGCAGCATCCTGCTGCTGTTCGGGCTGATCAGCCTCATGGGATGGCCGTTCATGGTGCTCATGCCGATCTTTGCGGCCCAGGTACTGCACGGAGGCCCGCACACGCTGGGTTTTCTGATGGGCGCGGTGGGCGTGGGCTCGCTGGTTTCGGCATTGGCGCTGGTGGTGCGACGCTCCGTGCGTGGGCTCTTGAAGGTGATTCCGATTGGAGCCGCGGTCTTTGGCATCGGGCTGATTGCCTTCGGATTTTCCAGGAACTTGTGGCTGTCGATTCCCATGATGTTTCTCACCGGCTACGGCATGATGCAGGGCGTGACCACCAGCAACACCATTCTGCAGACGCTGGTGGACGAAAAGATGCGCGGGCGCGTGATGAGCTACTACACCATGGCATTCGTGGGCATGGCGCCTTTTGGGAGCCTGCTGGCCGGGGCACTCGCCCATGCCATCGGCGCACCGCATACCGTGATCATCAGTGGTGTCGCCTGCATCCTCGGGGCGGTCTGGTTCTGGTCGCGGATGCCGGCGATCCGGAAGGATATGCGCCCCATCTATGAACGGCTCGGAATCGTGCCGCCCACTGTCGTGGCTCTTCAGGAAGGCGCTCAGAACTAACATCCCGGATGGGGGAAACCCTGCCTCCGGTTAGCCTTTGTATGATGGCGTGGGGACAAGGGAGATCTGAGCAATGAGCCTGAATGAAGACCTCGAACGGATTGCGCGGCAGGAACGGGAATTGCAACTTTCGAGACTTGATGCGCAAACCGCGTGGGAATTGGGCTCACGCCTGAGGTCCATGGCCGCGGAGCGCGGACTGGCCGTGGTGATGGATGTACGGCGCTTTGGTCAACCATTGTTTTATGCAGCAATGGACGGTACCACTCCCGACAATGTCGAGTGGGTGCGGCGCAAGAGCAACGTGGTGGCGCGCTTTCACCACAGTTCCTACGCGGCCGGGCTCAAAGAGAAGCTGAAGAACCAGACACTGCTGGAGAGTCAGGGTCTGCCGGTCGCCGACTACGCTACGCACGGCGGCTCGTTTCCCCTCATCGTCAAGGGAGCGGGCGTGGTGGGCAGTGTCACCGTCTCCGGCCTGCCCCAACGCGCTGACCACGAGCTGGTCATCGAAGCTCTCTGCGCAGTGCTGGGCCGCAACTACGCCGACCTGCGGCTCGCGCCGAATGATTCCGATGATTCAGACAGACCGATGCAGCATTGCGATAAAAAAGCCATCGGTGCCAAATATGCCCGGGAATAGACGCAGATAACCCGATGGCGCAACGGCCTCTCGCAATCCTCGCGCTCCCTCGGGGCTGAGGACTTTTCCCATCGCATCGATTCGGGCACCGAGCGCGACAATGCGCGCGCTTGCGTCCGAAGCGACTACATCCTCGATGACCTGTTCATTCTCTTCCGGCTCCAGAGAGCAGGTGGAGTAGACGAGTACGCCACCGGGACGAACAGCGCGCAGTGCGGACTTGAGGATGGCGCGCTGGCGGCCGGACTGGCGCGGCAGGTCTTCGGGGCGCAGCCGATGGCGTATCTCGGGATTGCGGGCCAGGGTCCCGGTTCCACTGCACGGCACATCGGCGAGCACGATGTCGAATGCACCTTCGTCGGTGAGGGCGGCCGCATCGGCGTGAAGGAACTCGATGCGATTGCCGAGCCCCTCCAACCGGCTGCGCAACTGCTCCAGTCGCGGAGCGCTGGCTTCGCAGGCAACGATGCGGGCCTCGGGATGGCGCTCGGCGAGAATGAGCGTTTTGCCGCCGGGGGCCGCGCAACAATCGAGAATCCTTCCCGTAAATCTTTCTCTGTTGCCGGCTATCTCGGCCACCAGTTGCGAGCCCTCGTCCTGAATGCGAACGCGGCCCTCGCGAAACGCGGCTGTTGCCGTCACGTCGCCCGCGGTGACCGTTCGTGCGGCTTCCAGCAATGCTCCCGGCGCAAGGGTGATGCCCGCTTGCACAACTTCCCTTTCGGCTTCCGGGCTCAGGAGCCGAATGGTCACAGCGGGCGGAGTCTGGTCGTGTCGGCAGATCGCGCAGGCCGTTTCTATGCCGAATACGTCCGACCAGCGCTCCACCATCCATGCGGGATGGCCCAGCGCCAATGCCAAATCGCCCGGCGAAGTTTCCGGCGTGCACTCGAGAGATCCGGCCTTGGGAGAAGACGCGAGTTTGCGCAGGACGGCGTTGACCATGCCTGAGGCAAAGCGATGCCCGGATTGTTTGGCCAGCTCCACGCTCTCATCGATGGCCGCGCGCGCCGGAACGCGATCGAGGTGAAGGAGTTGAAATGCGCCCATTCGCAGGGCGATCAGAACTTCCGCATCGAGTTTGGCATTGGGTCGCTTCAGCAGCGGATGGAATTGATGGTCAAGCTGGATCTGCCATCGCAACACGCCCAGCACCAGCGCCGTGGCAAGATGCCGGTCGGGTGCGGAAAGCGCTGTGACCGAGCGTCCGCGCAGCAGATCGTCAGAATGCGCATGGCCGCGCTCGACGGCCATCAGTATCGTGAAAGCAGCCTGGCGAGCGGCCGAAACCTGGGCCATCGATCTCAACCGAGCCGCACGCCGGAGGCAATCGGCATGCCGCGCAGGAAGTCGGCAGCACTGATGCGCTTCTTTCCTTCAAGCTGAAGTTCGCAGAGTTCGAGCCATGTATTCGCCGCACACGCGACCATCAAGCGGTGACTTTGTACCATCACTTCGCCGGCGTCCGCCGTGTGCCTGGCGCTGAACTCCGGAGGTTCCACGACGTTCATTTGGTGCACGATCAACTTTTTCCCGTCGAGGATGGTGAAAGCCCCGGGCCACGGCTGAAAGCCGCGCCAGCGATTCCTGAGTTCGGTGGCCGTGTGCATGGCAAAGTCCATGCGGCCGTCGTCGCGCGTGAGAAGCGGAGCCAGCGTGGCCCTGGAGTGATCCTGGGGCTGGGGCTGGATCGAGCCGTCAGCCAGTCCGGCCAGTGTCTCGACAACCAATGGCGCCCCGGCCCGAGCCAAAATCTCAAACAGGTCTGCCGCGGTCTGATCCGGACCGATCGGGATCTGCTGTTGCAGAAGCATGGGACCGGTGTCGAGGCCCTCCTCGAGCAGCATGGTGGTATTGCCGGTGACCGTCTCTCCCATGGCGACGGCCCACTGGATCGGCGCGGCACCGCGATACTTTGGCAGCAGCGACCCATGCAGATTGATGCATCCCAGCCGGGGCAGCGCGAGCATCCATGGAGGAATGATGCGACCGTAGGCCACGACCACGATGGCATCCGGTTGGATCTGTTCCAATCGTGCGCGAAACTCGAGATTGTTGCGGATCTTCTCGGGCTGCGTGACGGGGATTCCGGCGGCCAGTGCGGTCTGCTTTACCGGGGGCGCCGCCAGTTGCTGGCTGCGGCCCACGGGCCGGTCAGGCTGCGTGACCGCCAGCGCGACGTCGTGGCCAGCGGCAAGCAGCGCCTCCAGTGTGGGCACCGCAAAGCGGGGAGTGCCGCAGAAGACCAGTTCACGTCACCACGTGCCTTCGCGTTGCATCTTGCGGATCTTGCGCAGGGCCAGGTCGCGCTTGAGAGCGCTCATGCGGAAGATGAAAAGCATGCCGTCAAGGTGATCGATCTCGTGCTGAAAGGCGCGCGACAAAAGCTCTTCGCCATCCATCTCGAACCACTTGCCCTGCTCGTCCTGAGCGCGGATGCGTCACCTTGAAGGCGCGCTGCACCTTTTCCCGGATATCGGGAAAGCTGAGGCAGCCCTCCTCTTCATATTGCTTGCCTTCGCGGAAGATGACCTCGGGATTGATGAGCACCAGCTTCTGCTCGGGATCCTTCCCCATGCTCAGGTCGATCACCGTGACGCGCTTGGAGACGGCCACCTGCGGCGCGGCCAGACCGATGCCCTGCGCGGCATACATGGTCTCGAACATGTCGGCCACGAACTTGCGCAGTTCGTCATCGAATTCGGTCACCGGTTCGCCGGGCTGCTGCAGGACCGGCTCGGGATATTTCACGATCTTGAGAATCATTTCTTTGGACTAATAACTCCTGATCTGTTCGATGTAACCATCAAAATTCCGTTTCATCTCCAGGGCCGAGTCGCCGCCGAATTTCTGCTGCGCCAGGCCGGCGATGGTAAGAGCCACCATGGCTTCCGCCGCCACTCCCGCTGCCGGCACCACGCAGATATCGCTGCGCTCATAACTGGCGCTGGTGGCCTCGCGCGTATCAAATCGAACCGATTCCAGCGGGCGCCGCAGCGTGGAGATGGGCTTCAAATAGCCGCGCACGACGATATCTTCTCCGTTGGAGACGCCGCCTTCGATGCCGCCGGCGTTATTCTGCGGCCGGGTGAAGCGGGTCGGCTTGCCGGTATCGTCTGGCGGCGTAGTGGATGGGATCGTGGACCCGCGATCCGAACGACTCGGCGGCCGCGATGCCGCGCCCAATCTCGACGGCTTTGACGGCCTGCAGGCTCATCACCGACCAGGCCAGCAGCCCGTCCAGGCGCTCGTCCCAGTTGGCGTAAGTGCCCAGGCCGGCCGGAACCCCATGGGCTACCACCTCGAAGACCCCGTTGACGGTGTCACCGGTGCGCGAGGCCTCTTCAACTTCACCCTTCATACGCGCTTCGGTTTCAGGGTCGACGCAGCCCAGCACTACCTCTTCGCGCGCATGCAAGGCCGCAATCTCATCCCAGGTCGCGGCGCGCTCCATCTCAACGCGCCCTACGCGGATAACGTGGCTGGCTACCTCGATGCCCAGTTCGCGCAGGAGCAGCTTGGCAAAGCCGCCGGCCGCGACGCGCGCCGTGGACTCGCGGGCGGAGGCGCGCTCCAGCACGTAGCGGGCATCAGGGAAGTTGTATTTGAGAGCGCCGGCCAAGTCGGCGTGGCCGGGCCGCGGCGAAGCGACGGCCTGGTGTTTGGCGGGATCGCCTGCGGTAACCGGCAATCTCTCCTCCCAGTTTTTCCAGTCGCGGTTCACGATTTCAATCGCGATCGGCGAACCGATGGTCTTGCCGTGACGCACTCCAGACAGAACGTGTACCTTGTCGGTCTCAATCTTCATGCGGCCACCGCGGCCGTAGCCCTGCTGGCGTCGCCAAAGCTCACGGTTCACAAATTCGAGGTCGACGGGCACGCCTGCCGGCAGTCCGGAGACCAGCGCGATCAAGGCCTCCCCATGCGACTCCCCGGCAGTTGAAAAGCGGATCATATCCCTTTGATTGTAACGGGGAAATGCAGCCGGTTGGGCGGGACGGCGGCACAAACAGGAGCACCGGCCGGAATCGATCAGACGCCGAGAAGAAACGCGATGTGCGCCTCGCATTCCGACACCCCGGCGGCCACGCCGGCGGTCTGATAGAGCGCCTTCGCGCCTCGCCACATCAGCAGCGCCTCGTGCGGGTCGCCGGTTTTATCCTTGAGCAGCGCGATTCCGCGGAGTGCGTTGGCGCGGTCCAGAGGGGGTACGCCCGGGTGTTTGCTATAGAGTTCGAGCGCTTCGTCATAGGAGACGGCGGCATCCTCAAACGACTTTTGTTCGCGCTGGATGTCAGCGATGTGACGGATGGTGTGTGCCACGGCAAGCGCGTCGCCGCGATTGCGCTCAATGTCGACAGCTTCGCGGTAATATTTCAGGGCTGTGCCGGGGTGCTGGAGGTCGCGCTCGGCCTGCGCCAACGCCTTCAGAGCATTGGCGAGCAGCGACCGGTCGGGGGTATAACGGCACTCCGCCACCGCCTGGGCGAACAAGTCGCGCGCATCCTCGGAGCGATGTTCACGGCGGGCTTCGTAGCCGCGCGCCAGCAGTAGTCCGGGATCAAACACGTTGGCAGAGTAGCACGTCCCTTGCGGCCGCTACACTCGCCCGGACGGTTGAATGCTGGACAACGAGAGGATCCTGTTTCTCGCGCGAGGGTACCTCGCTTACGATGAACCGATGGCATACTTTCTCTTCAAGACCGAGCCGGGCGTATATTCCTTCGACGATTTTCTGCGCGACAAGGAGACGGTGTGGGACGGCGTGACCAATCCGACCGCGGTCAAGCACCTGCGCGAGATGAAAAAAGGAACCAGGTGGATCTTCTACCACACCGGCGACGAACGAACTGCGGTTGGAACCGGCACCGTGACCAGCGTCGATGCGACAGATCCCAAGGTTCCCGTCGTCAAGGTGAAAGCCGGCGAGCGGCTCAAGCACCCCAAGACGCTCGACGCGATCAAGGCCGAGCCGCTCTTCACAACGTCGCCGCTGGTACTCATCGGGCGCCTCTCCGTGGTGCCGCTGACCGACGATCAGTGGGACTGGTTCCTCCGCTAGCGAGTGTCCGGCAACGGTTATTGGCCGAACTGGCGCAGGTGATGATCCATGTGAAGGTAGCCCCAGCGCATCCACTCTGCCTCCGACATCCGCTTGAACATGGGGTGCGGCAGGAATTCAAACCTGCGCGGCCGGTTGGTGAACTGCGCCATGGTCTCAATGAGGGCGCGCACGTCCGTCTCGAACTGAGCGGGAGGCGTGCCGCCTTGAAACTGGTCAAGCTCCGGACGGGTCGGAACGCCCTTTGGCCATTTCATCGGAGCGTATAGGGCGAAGCGCTTCAAAAAAGGCCAGAGCGAAAGCCCCTTTGGAATCTGCACCGGTTTTTCGCCCATGACTCCCAGAAAGCTGTCGTTGAGGTGGCAGACGACCTGTGACGCATTCATCCTGCCCCACAGACGCGGGCTCTGCGGGCGAAGCCTTTCCAGGCGCAGCACGACTTCCGTTCGAACCTGGGCGTCATCGAGCGACTTCAATCTCACTCCTCTTCGACTGTGGCTGATGCAGGCACGGGGACCAGGAATTCAGCATCGTCTGGGCGCACTTCCGGCGGAGACGCTTCGCGGACAGACTCCCCTTCGAGCCAGGCGCGCGTGTTCAACAACTGCCGCTGATCAAGGGCCCACACCCGGCCGGTCAACTCGTCGGCGCCTTTGCCCTCGCGAGCGCACTTGTCGAACTCGCTCTGCATGGCCTGCATCTTGGCATCGAGGTCATCGATAAAATTCAACACCAGCGCCTCGGGAATCATGGGCAGTTTGGGCGAGCCAAATTCGAGCTTGCCGTGGTGCGACAGGATCATGTGCAGCACCAGCATCTTGAGCCTGGGTGGAAAATCGGGCAGGCTGTCCATAGTCCGCTCCGCCAGCGCAGAGCCGATCTGGATGTGCCCCAGCAGCGAGCCCTCGATGGTGTATTCGAAGCCGATGTCCCAGGAGAGCTCGCGGAGCTTGCCGATATCGTGAAGGATCACCCCGGTGAGCAGCAGGTCACGCTGCAGGATGGGATAGTGGGGCGCGACACGATCGGCCAGGGTGAGCAGGCTGAGGACGTGCTCCAGCAGGCCGCCCAGCCATGCATGGTGCAACTGCTTGGCGGCCGGGGCCTCGCGAAAGGGTCCAGCAATCTGCGGATCAGCGAGAATCGTGGTGAGCAACAGCTTCAGGTGGGGCTCGGTAAACGATTCGACAAATCCCTGCAGCTGAGCCCAGAGCGCCTCGACATCGCAGGTGGTGGACGGCATCAGGTCGCTCTTGTCCACCTCCCCAGCCGCCGCCTTGCGCAACTGCTCGACCTTCATCTGCAGGCGATCGTTGAAGCGCGAGATACAGCCGCGCACTTTGACAACGTCGCCACGATCGAAGTCCTTGCCGATGCGCGGATCGGCCGGATCCCAGATGCGGCCCTCCAACTGCCCTGTCTTGTCGCAAAAGGTCAGGTTGAGGTAGGGCTTGTTGGTCTGGGTGGTCCGGTGTTGTTTGCCAAGAACCAGGAAGAAACTGTTAAAGAGCTTGCCCTCTTCAAATGAGGCCAGATCGGCGATATAGATTTCTTTCATTCTGCGGGAAGCTTAATTGCAAATCGGGTAAGGTTGCAAAACCAGTCGCCCGCTGAAGGGCAAGCGCTGAGGATTTCGCTTCTCATCGTCTCGGAAGCGAGACCGGCCCGCCTCTCGCTCCTGACGAAATGAAGCGGCCCTGGGACGTGGTCCCAGGGCCGCGGTGTGCGATCGTCCCTGTCCTCTACTGCTGCGGTGCAGCGGGGGCCGGAGCCGCCGGGGCGGGCGCAGGCGCTCCCGCAACCGGAGGAATCGGGGTGGGTGCGGCCGGCGTGGCCGGAGTTCCCTGCGGCTGATTTTCCGGCTTCTTCCTGTCGCTGTAGCGGGTCTTGTCACCTGTGGTGGTCGTACCCTTCTTCTTTTTGGCGGCGGTATCGCCGGCCAGCCCCAGAGGAGCAGACTGCGTCTGCCGATCGGCGACTTCGGCAGCGCCAGGCGCAGCCGGAGTCAGCGGATCGACCTTGGCTCCCTTGGCTTTCTGCTTCTTGGACTCCCGGGCGCGGTCGCTGAAACGCGTCTTCTTCTCGGGTGCCGTGTTTGCTTCCAGCGGATTGGCCGGTTCGTTGTTCTGCGCTACCTCGGGGACGGCGCCGGCATCTTCCGTCTCGCTCTCACCGGCTTTGGGCAGAGTCTTGGTCGGGGCCTTGCCGAAGCGAATCTTTTCCTTCTTGCCCGGCTTCATGGATGCCTGCTCGGTAGTCTTCGCGTTCTTCTTGGCCGGAGCGGCAGTGGCTGTCTTTTCAGCCGGGGCCGCCGGCTGGGGCGACTTTTGCCGGAAGGTGCGCGTGGTTTCGCGGAAGCGCGTCCGCTCTACCTTCTTCTTTTTCTTGGGAGAAGGCGGGGTATACGCGCGTAGGTGATGGGAAGTACCCGCGCGTTGGCGCTGGCTCCCGTATCCACGTAGCCCGGCTTGATCTCGACGTAGGAGTCCTCGCGCATCTTGGTGAGGTAGTCGCGCATGGCCGGCATCATCTTCGTTTCGTAATAGGCCTGCTCCACGTCCTGCTCAACGTCCTTGTACTGCGGCACTCCGCCGGGGGTGTGCTGCACCACCTTGAGGATGACGTAGCCCTGCTTGGTGCGGATCGGCTCGGTAAATTCCCCGGTCTTGAGGCTGAAGGTAGCAGTCCTCCAGCACCGGAGCCAGTGCGCCGCGGCGATATTGCCCCAGATCGCCGCCCTCTGCGGCGGTCGTGCCCGTCGCTCGAACTGCGCGCCAGCTGCCGTGAAATCGGCTCCCGCCTTGAGCTTGGCCTCGATATCGTCCGCCTTGGCCTTGGCCGCTGCCACCTTCGCCGGATCTTCCGGCTGCACGCCGCCCGGTATGGTAGCGGAGGGCGCCGGCGTACCGGTGGAGATCAGGATTTCGCTCAGCCGCACGCTCTCCGGCTGCGCATAGTCCTGCTTGTGCGCATCGAAATACCGCTGCACCTCGCCGGGCGTGATGCGATACGCGGCGTCCGACCTCCTGGCGCATCACCTCCTGGGTGATGATCTGGTTGCGGATATTGGCCTTGAAGTCCTCATAGGAAACGCCCTGCTCCTTCGCCGCCTTCTCCAGATCCTCCATCGTCGCCAGGTTGTATTGCTTGCGGATCTCGTTGAGCCGGTTGACCAATTCGGTCTCGCCGGTGATGCCCAGTTCCTTGCCCTTGGAGAGCCACAGCTGCTGGTCGATCAGGTTGCGCAGCAGATCTTTGTGGCGCCTCGGAGAGCTGCTGCATGGTGGCGCCGTGCTGCCGCCCTTCGTCGTCCAGTTCCTTCATCGCGCGATCATAGTCCGACCGGGTGATGATCTGGTCGTTGACCCGGGCGATGATGTCCTCCACCGTCACGCCGCCATAGGGGCTTGCCGGGGCGGCGGGCTTGGTTTGCGCCAGGGCAGGA
Organism: uncultured Acidobacteriaceae bacterium; assembly: GCA_963737665.1. GTDB lineage: Bacteria > Acidobacteriota > Terriglobia > Terriglobales > Acidobacteriaceae > Telmatobacter. The sequence continues at coordinate 283,929 of CAVTTW010000001.1, read as the reverse complement.
GGTGGCAAGCAGGATCGTGCCAAGCACGGACACTGCGGGAATGCGAAGAAGTCTCAAAGTCATAGGTCGGCGCACAACAGGCAGCTATCGATCTCCACCTGATTGCATAGACGTCATTGTAAATGGCAGGGAGAGCGAAGGGTCGATCGGCGTGCGCCGGTTTCGCCCTGGATGCGAACTTCTTGCAGGGGCTGACCGTCATTGGATCAGCGCCAACCGCAGGGACAGCTCCCGTACAAACTCTGGCGTGCGGGCTACCCGAAGTCGGGCCGGCCAAGTCAAATGAAGCGAGTGCTATACTTTAGCTCAAGACTGCCCTGCGAGGCCCGGTCACGGCGCCTGCCGCACTTGCTGTCCGGAGGTTCCTTCCGCCTATGACTCCCCGCGCCCGCCGGGCACTCTTCACTCTCGTCCTCTTTTTCACCGTTTGCGCCGTTGCCGGCACGTTTTTGCAGCGCAAGGTCGGGGCGCAGTCCTCTGAAGACGAAAGCCAGATTCGCGACAGCCTGAAGTCGTTCACCAACGTCTACGCGCTGGTGGAGCAGAACTACGCCGAGCCCGATCCAGGGCGACAAGGCCGACCCGGCCATCTACGACGGCGCCATCCCGGGCATGCTGCGCGACCCTCGATCCGCACTCCAACTTCTACGATCCCAAGGCCTACGCCAAGATGCGCGAAGACCAGCGCGGCCACTACTACGGCGTCGGCATGGTCATCCAGCAGCAGAACAATAAGGTCTACGTCATCACCCCGTATGAGGGGACGCCTTCCTTCCGCGCCGGCATCCGGCCCGGCGACGTCATCTCCGCCGTCGACGGCAAGACGGCCGACGGCATGACGTCCGACCTCGTGGCCAAGGCTCTGAAAGGCCCCAAAGGCACCCACGTTCAGGTCACGATGGTCCGCGAAGGCCAGGCGAAGCCGCTGACCTTCGACCTGGTTCGCGACGAGATTCCCCACCCCTCCGTGGACCTGAAATACGAGATTCGTCCCGGCATCGGCTACATTCACCTGACCCAGTTCCAGGAAACGACCGCCCAGGAAGTCATCGATGCAGTCGACAGCTTCGGCAATCTCAAGGGGCTGGTGTTCGACCTGCGCGGCAACCCCGGCGGCCTGCTCAGCCAGGCCGTCGAAGTTTGCGACCACCTGCTTGAGCAAGGGGCAGACCATCGTCTCCCAGCGCGGCCGCGCCTATCCCGACCAGAACTACACGGCGACCCACGGCAACGATGGCAAGACTTTCCCCATCGTGGTGCTGGTCAATCGCAATACGGCTTCGGCGGCCGAGATTGTCTCCGGCGCCCTGCAGGATCACGATCGCGCCCTGATCGTCGGCGAAACCACCTTCGGCAAGGGCCTGGTGCAGACGGTCTATAACCTGAGCGAAAATACCGGCCTCGCGCTGACGACCTATCACTACTACACGCCGTCGGGCCGCCTGATCCAGCGCAACTACTCCGGCGTTTCGCTCTACGACTACTACTACAACCATGCCGGTGCGCAGCCTGCCGACAACACCAACCGCGAAGTGAAGATGACCGACTCGGGCCGCACGGTCTACGGCGGCGGCGGCATCACGCCCGACGAGAAGATCGAGAGCCCCAAGTCCAACCACTTCCAGGACGAGCTGCTCTTCAAGTCCGCGTTCTTCCACTTCGCTCCGCATTACCTTGCCAACCGCACCGTGGACAAGAACTTCCAGGTGGATGACGCGGTCCTCGCACGATTTCAAGCAGTTCCTCACCAGTCAGGACATTCCATTCACCGAAAAGGACCTGAACGACAACATGGACTGGCTCAAGGTCAACATCAAGGAGAAGATCGTCACCAGCCAGTTCGGCCAGCTTCAGGGACTGCGGACACTGGCCGACTGGGATCCGGAGATTCAGAAGGCGCTGACCTTCCTTCCCGAAGCACAGGCCCTGGAAGACAACGCCCACAAAGTGCTGGCTCAGAAGGCCCAGGCGCGTAACCCTTCGACCCAGGGAGTGGCTGCGCAGCCGTAACGCCGGATCTTTAAGTTGACTCAACGAACAGAACCGGGCTGGCCACACGGCCGCCCGGTTCTGTTTTTGCGATGTACGATCGGGCGACCAATGTAGCAACAGACTTTGCAAAAAAGGCGCCGTGGCAGTCCCCGAAGCATGTTGCCCAAGCGGCTGCGGCAACTGCTTCGCGCCCCGTCATCTCTGGCTGGCCTCACCCGCAGCCACACTGCGGTTGAACTCTGCCGACCGGTTGCGCGGTACGCTCAGCGAATTCCAGCCTTGGCAGGCGAAGTGCTTGGCGAGCAGCACAATCTGACCGACATGATACGGATAGTGTGCCAGTTGGCGATTGATGGCCTGCATGACCGAATGCGCCTCCCCACGGATGGTCACGGTCCGCGCAAGATCAGCCTCGGTCAACGGTTCCAGCGCTGCGAAGACATGCGCCCACCCGCTGTCCCACTGCCGCAGAAGGGCCTCGCGCGACCCGGCCGGACCGACAAATTCACTGTCCCGGTTGCGGTCAGGCTTCTCGCCGTCGGTGGTCAGAAAATCAGTCCAGCGCGACCGCATGTTGCCAGTCATGTGCTTGACGATGATGGCGATGGAGTTTGCTTCCGCATCCAGAGTCGTGAACAAATGCTCGTCCGCCACCTGCTCCATCGCCCGCTCAGCGAGTCGCTTGTAATAGTGCAGGAGCGCAATGGAGTCGGCAAGGTAAGAAGTGGTGAATTCAAGTGCCATACCGAGCAGTGTAGGGGAGACACGAACTGCCTGTGAATCGAAACCGGATTCTGCGCTTCAGCTTAGGGTTCGTCGTTGTAGACGCCGATCTCCAGCTTGCCACCCTGTGCCAGCCTGGCGCGATACATGCCCGGCGTGTTGAAACTCCAGGCCATCTGGCCGTCCGGCGCAATGGCGATGATGCCGCCGTCGCCATGCAAAGCTTCGAGTTCCTTGTGAATCACTTCATCGGCCGCCTGCTGCAGTTTCATGCCCTTGTACTGCACCAGCGCGCAGACCTCACGCGCGACCGTCAGACGGATGAAGTATTCGCCGGTGCCGGTGGCCGACACCGCACAGGATTGATTGGAGGCGTACGTGCCCGCGCCAATGATCGGCGAATCGCCGACCCGTCCCCATTGTTTCGCGGTCGTTCCGCCCGTCGATGTACCTGCGGCGATGTTGCCCTGCTTGTCGAGCGCGACTACGCCCACGGTTCCGAACTTGTGTGCGTCGGCCGGTTCAATCGCGGAGACCGGTGACGGAGGTTCCGGCGGCGCACCGGCAGGCCGGGGCGGAATCGGCCGGCCTTCCTTCTTCAGTTGCTTCACTAACGCCTGCCAGCGACGCTCGGTGAAAAAGAAGCTGGGGTCAACCTGCTCCAATCCAACGCTGGCAGCGAAGGCGTCGGCGCCCGCCCCGATGAGCATCACGTGCGGGGATTTGTCCATCACCGCACGAGCCAGGCTGATGGGGTGCCGCGTGCGCGTGACGCCGGCCACCGCGCCGGCCTTGAGGGTGGCGCCATCCATGATCGAGGCGTCCAGTTCGTTCTTTCCTTCCGCAGTAAAGACTGCGCCACGCCCTGCGTTGAACAGAGGATCGTCTTCGAGGATGTGAATCGACGCCTCGATCGCGTCGAGTGAGGAACCGCCCTGGTCAAGCACCTTGGCTCCCGCCTCGATAGCCTGCTGCAGCGAGGCGCGATATGCGGCCTCGGTCTTTGCGTTCATGGTGGCGCGCTCGATCACGCCGGCCCCGCCATGCAATACGATTGCCCATTGATGCGCCGCCCGAGTTTGTTGCAGCGATTGAGGATCTTGCCCCGGGGCAGTTCTTGTCACAGCCAGCATCGCCACTCCCATCAGCAGGGCCCATGCGTTCATTGGTCAGTCGCCTCCAGCGTTCTTCCCATGCTAAAGCTTTATGCTGCTCACGATTTTAGATTTACCATCGCAGTCAATGATGACCTTTATCCGCGCTATCTTCGTCTGTTCTTTACTCGCAGCGACTGCCACGACAAGTGGTGCGCGGCCCCGGCCCATTCCTGTGAAGGTTGTCGTGATTGCTATGTTTGAAGTGGGCGCCGACACCGGCGACGCTCCCGGCGAGTTGCAGTACTGGGTCGAGCGCGACCACCTCGATCGCGTCTATCCGTTGCCCGCGGGCTATCACGCCGTGCGCATGAACAGGGATGGGGAGATGGCCGTCCTCACCGGCCAGGGAACGGCGCACGCAGCGGCAACCATCATGGCCCTCGGCCTCGATCCGCGCTTTGATTTGAGCCATGCCTATTGGATCGTTGCCGGTATCGCCGGTGGCAGTCCGGAAAAAATCTCACTTGGATCGGCCGCGTGGGCGCGCTGGGTGGTCGATGGCGATCTGGGTTACGAGATCGATGCGCGAGAGATTCCCGCCGACTGGCCGACGGGCTATATTCCGCTGCGCAAGACCAGGCCTTATGAACCACCCGCCGCGCCCCTCGATGGCCAGGTGTATGCGCTCAACTCAGGCTTGGCCGAATGGGCATTCCATTTGACGCAAGCCACTCCACTCAACGACACCGACCGATTGAAGGAAGCGCGCAGCCACTTCGACGGTGCCGCGGCGCAGCGTCCGCCATTCGTCACGATGGGCGACGAAGTCTCCTCATCGACCTACTGGCACGGCAAACTCTTCGATGCGTGGGCTGCGGAATGGACCGGTTACTTCACGGGCGGCAAAGGGCAGTTCGCCACCACTGCCATGGAGGACACGGGCACCCTGCAATCGCTGCGTTTCCTTGGCCAGGCGGGACGCATCGACTGGCAACGCATTCTCGTCCTGCGGACCGTCAGCAACTTCGATCAGCAGCCGCGCGGCATGAACGCTGCAGAAAGCCTGGCGCAGCAGCGTATCGGGACTTACAGCGCCTACCTGCCGTCACTTGAAGCCGCTTATTCCGTAGGCCATGTCATCGTGAAAGAGCTACTCGACCATTGGCCCAAATACGCCGCTCAGAACAGTGATGCCAGTGTCGGAATATCGAATCATTAGGGCTCTCATTCAGCATGGTGTTCGCAGCCGGCCCTTGGCGAAGTGAGCCCCGGCAGTGCAGAATGCTTGGGTTCCGCAAATCTATCTATGGCGCGCATCCTGAAGTCATCATGGCATCCGTTGTACTCAAGGTGCACGCGCGAAGAGAGTTCTGATGCATTCTCCCTGGTTTGGCGAATTCCTGGGTACTCTGGTGCTGGTGCTGCTCGGCAACGGCGTATGTGCCGCCGTTACACTGCGCAAATCCTACGCAGCCGACTCGGGCTGGATCGTCGTCACGACGGGCTGGGCCCTCGCTGTCATGTGCGGCGTGATGGTGGCCCAGGGGTTCGGCAGCCACGACGCGATGCTGAACCCGGCCATCACTCTCGCCTCCGCGGTCTTGAGCGGCAACTACTCGCAGGTGCTGTGGCTGTGGTCGGCGCAACTGCTCGGCGGCGTGTGCGGAGCGTCGCTCATGGCGCTGCATTATGCGCCCCACTGGAGCCAGACTCCCGACCCGGCGGCTAAACTCGGCGTCTTTTGCACGGCTCCGGCAATTCACAATCCGCTAGCCAACCTGATCAGCGAAGTGATCGGCACCGCGGTGCTGGTGATTGTGGCCGGCGCCATCTTTTCTCCCGGAGTGGGTGAACACGGGCCGACCGCCGGACTGGGACCCTGGCTCGTTGCCTGCCTCGTGTGGGGCATTGGGCTCTCGCTCGGCGGGACCACGGGCTACGCCATCAATCCCGCGCGCGACCTTGGCCCGCGTCTGGCGCACGCCTTGCTACCGATCCCCGGCAAAGGCAGTTCGCACTGGAGCTATGCGCCCATTCCCGTCTTCGGCCCGCTGCTGGGCGCAGCATTGGCCGGCCTGTTCCTGCGCTGGACGCATCCCTGGTGAGAGAACGACCCTGCACCTGGGGGCGCTGCATCGATGGTTCAGCTTACGTCAATCATGATCTTTGTAAATTGAGCAGGCTCGCGGCTCCACGCCTCGAGAATCCTGGGAGTCTCTTCCATCGCGACCATGTGCGTCACCGCCTCGTCCACCGGAAAGCGCCGTTCCTCTAACATCCGTATCACGTCATGGAAATCCTGAGGCAAGGCATTGCGCGAGCCCAGGATGTCCAGTTCTTTCTGAACGAAGTAGCGGCGTCTCGTAAGCGACCTCCTCTTTCGCGTAGCCGATATAGACGACGCGCCCCGTGAATGCAACTTCTTCCACCGCAGCGCGAAACGTCTGCGGCAGCCCAATCGCCTCAATGATGACGTCCGGCCCGCGGCCATTTGTGAGTTGCGCCAAGTGCTCATGCAGATTGATCTGCGCGGTATTGACGGTATGTGCTGCGCCGGCTTTACGGGCGGTCGCCAGCTTGGCCTCGTCGAGGTCGACAGCAATCACGGCAGCCCCGCGAAACGCCGCGCCCGCGACGGCGCCAAGACCCACACCGCCGCATCCGAACACCGCAACCGTATCGGCCGCCGTGACACGCCCGCGCGCGGCGGCGTGAAACCCCACCGTAAGCGGTTCGACCAGGCACAGTTCTTTCAGCGTCAGGTCGGCGCGGTAAAGACGGTCTGCAGGAATCGCGATGAACTCGGTAAGCGCCCCGTCGCGCTGCACGCCCAGAGTCTGATTGAACTGGCACGCGTTGGGACGGCCGCGAAGACACGAGGCGCATTGACCGCAGTTTGTGTAAGGGGACACCGTTACATTCGTTCCCTGCGGCCACTCGGGATGATTGGGGTTCGATTCCAGCACCGTCGCGGCAATCTCATGCCCCGGAATACGCGGGAATGTCACGAGCGGGTTGCGCCCGCGATAGGAGTTCAGATCGCTGCCGCACAATCCAATCTTTCGCACCTGAAGCAGGATCTGATTGTCGGCCAAATGATCTGGCTCACGCACAACTCCGAGCACCGCATTTCCCGGTCCTTCCAGCACAACAGCTTTCATTCATGGCACCTCCAAAGTCTCAGATCCGCGACGTCTCGATGATAGTCGATGCGCGGTTGCGCTCTCGTCCCGGCGCGGTTGTATCCTTGCCATGTCGGTTCGCTGCTATGTGCTTTTGAAGGGAATCTCAATGCCGGAAAACGTTCTGCAACTCGATCTGCGTGATAACGTCCTTGTCGCACTTACCAATCTCAGCGCCGGAACCATCGTTCACTACGGCCATGCGCCTGCCTCAGCATCGTGTCCAGTCACCCAGGCCATTCCCGCCAAGCACAAGATGGCGATTGCCGATCTCAACCCCGGAGACCTGGTGCGCATGTACGGCATGGTGGTCGGCGAAGTTACGCAGCCTATCCCGCAGGGAGGCCTGGTGTCCACGCGCAACCTGCGGCATCGCACCGACCCTTACTCGCCCAAGCGCCATCCGGTAAGTTATGCACTGCCCGACGCATCGGCGTGGACCCAGCGCACCTTCATGGGCTATCAACGCCCCGATGGGCAGGTCGGCACGCGCAACTACTGGCTCGTGTTGCCGCTGGTGTTCTGTGAGAACCGCAACGTCGACCGGATGAAAGAAGCGCTGGAAGAGGAACTCGGCTACGGCAGCGCGCATAACAGTTACAGGCGCCACGTTCGCGAGCTGGTGCAATCCCACGCCAGCGGTAACGGCGATGGTGGGGTGGAATCCGCAACAGCCATTCGGGCCCAGCGGGTCTTCCCCAATCTCGACGGCATCCGCTTTCTCACTCACCAGGGCGGTTGCGGCGGAACGCGCCAGGATGCGCAGGCGCTATGCGGCTTGCTTGCCGGCTATATCCATCATCCCAATGTTGCCGGAGCCACGGTGTTGAGCCTGGGCTGCCAGAACGCGCAGTCCAGCATGCTGCTCGACGAATTGCGCGCACGCGATCCCGAGATGCATAAGCCGGTCCTGGTCTTCGATCAGCAAAAATCCGGCCGCGATACCAAGCTGATGAGCGATGCGCTCGATCAGACCTTCGCCGCCCTCGTTGAAGCCAATCGCGTCGAGCGCACTCCGGCGCCGCTCTCGGCGCTGACAGTGGGATTGAAGTGCGGCGGATCCGATGGATTTAGCGGAATATCGGCGAATCCAACCCTCGGCTATATCTCCGATCTGCTCGGAGAACTCGGCGGCAAGACACTCCTCTCGGAATTCCCTGAGCTGCACGGCGTCGAGCAGGAGCTCATCAACCGCTGCGCCACCGATGAGCTGGCCCAGCGCTTCTACGATCTGATGCAGGCCTACTCGGCGCGCGCCAAGGCGGTGCACTCGGGATTCGAGATGAATCCATCGCCCGGCAACATCGAAGATGGCTTGATCACCGACGCCATCAAGTCGGCCGGCGCAGCGCGCAAAGGCGGAATCGCCCCGGTGCGCGACGTGCTCGATTTCCCTCAATACGCCACTACGCCGGGCCTCACCCTGCTGTGCACGCCGGGAAACGACGTGGAGTGCGTAACCGCGCAGGCCGGAGCCGGCGCCAACCTCGTACTCTTCACTACGGGCCTGGGCACGCCAACGGGCAATCCGGTCGCGCCAGTCGTAAAGATCTCGACCAACTCAACGCTTGCCGAGCGCATGGGCGACATCATCGACTTCGACGCCGGCGGTATCGTCACCGGCGAGACCACGATTCCCGAATGCGCCTCGCAATTGCTCGAGGTCTGCATCGAAGTCGCGAGCGGTGGGCGATTGACCAAGGCCGAGTTACTGGGCCAGAACGACTTCATTCCCTGGAAGCGCGGTGTCTCGCTTTAGCGGAGCAGGTATCCAAGAGATTCTTCTGCAACGTTCGAGTGAATGACTTGGCTGCCGGTTCGACTGTAGCCTACTCCAGCACCGACGCAACCACCGCCAGGGCCGCAATCGCGGCGGTCTCGGCGCGCAAAATTCGCGGACCAAGCGATGCGGCCCGCCAGCCATCGGCGTCAAAGAGCGCCTCTTCCTCCGGCGCCCATCCACCCTCGGGGCCAATGGCAACCTCCAATTCCGGCATATCTCGCCTGCGCCGCGGCCGCGGCTTCATTCACCAGGTTGCGCAAGGTGATGGTACGTTCCTGTTCCGCCAACACGATGCGTGTGGACCGGGCCGCGGAGCGCACGCGCTGAGCAATCGGAATCGGATCGCAGATCTCCGGCACGTCGGAGCGGCGCGACTGCTGCGCGGCTTCGTGAACTATGCGCCGCCAGCGTTCGACGCGCTTCTCCGCAGCGATTCCGAGATGCTTCTCCGTGCGCCGCGCAATAACCGGCGCGATCGATGCTAACCCCGAGTTCGGTCGCCTTCTCGATCGCCCACTCCATGCGGTCGAACTTGATAGATCGACATTACCAGCGTAACCGGCAATCCCGGATCGGCCTGACCTCTGCGATCAGGTTGAAGCGAACCTCGTGGGCCGCGACGGCTGCGACCTCGGCGTGAAAGACGCGGCCTCCCGCCACCATATCGGCTTCCATGCCGGGCTGGCCGCGCAGCACGCGTACCATGTGTTCCGCTTGCGCGCCCGTGATGATTGCGGTCGCGTCATCCCAGTTCTCGGCGATCCATCGGCGTCGTGTCATGCGTCCCTGCCTTCTCACCAAGTCTAATCCGCGAAGGGCCTTTCGCTACGCCACCTTGGGGTGCGGACGATTTATGCCCAAACACACCTAGGGGGCGCTGGATGCGCCCCCTAGAGTGTTGCCTTTTGGTTGGATGGTCCGCTACTTCTTCTTCGCGGCTTTCTTCGCGGCCTTCTTCGCAGGTGCTTTCTTGGCTGCCTTTTTCGTTGCCATTTGCCTATTCTCCCTTTTTCGATGGGTTGCATCGAACCTGCAACAACAATATTGCAGTTGAGGAATGTATAGATTCATGCTTCATACAGTGTCAAGAAAAAAACGAATGAGAGGTGGAAAAAGTGGCAACAATTTTTCCATGTTGAATCGACGCTCGCGAATCGAAGCTCACACGATGTGATGCGCCTTGAGCAATGCCAGCGTCAATCCGGCGAACAGATCGTGCCAACTATGCGCGAACATCCCCGGCGCGCAAGCTGCTTCGCAGAAGCGCGAGCACACTGAAGAGCGCGCCGAAGACGACCAGCAGAACCATGTTGCGCAGCGCCCTGGTATCCATGCGCCGCACCGAACATCAACGCCGAACACACCACGCCCACCGCGACCGTTCCCCGAGCCCACGCAGTGAACTGGCGTTGCAGATAGCCGCGAAAGATCAACTCCTCAGCAAACCCGGCAATCACGCAAAGCACGATCCACGCGATAATCTCCACCTGATCGGTAGGCGCCAGTTGGGTGAGCGTATGCAGCGTGTGAAGCTGCGATGCATCCGGCGCAAGCTGCTTCGCATTGGGAAACAGTGAGCGGTGTGTAATCGCGGCCTCAATCGTGGTCCAGAAGACGCCGATCGTGCCGAGCGTCATCAGCGAAACAATCCAGAACACGATGGCGAAAAAGGCGTCGACCGCAATCGAACGAAAACCGCCGCGCATGTCGCCGACCAGCGAGCGGAGCGGAACTCGCCGGAGCCGCAGCCCGAAATAGATCCACCCGACCATGCACAACTCTGTGATGGCGGTGGTCGTGTAGGTCTGCAGTCGATTCACAGGTGGCTGTCCGCCCGGAGAGCTGGCGGGCGCCTTGAATCGAGAGCGCCACGATGCCCGCAATCAGAACGACCGTATGCCATACGGGCGCAACGAGCGACTTCGGAAACGGGAGCGTAGTGGCTTGAATTGATCGGGTAAGTCTCCGCATTCTCCGGCATCTGCAATCCTGTTTTCCTCGAATCGGCGATCAAGACGGTGGATCCGTCGCGCTTCGCTGTTCAGCACTCGATGATGTTGAGAGCCAGCCCGGCAAGGCTGGTTTCCTTGTAGCGCGATTGCATATCGAGGCCGGTCAGATACATGGTGCGGATCACCTGGTCGAGCGAGACCTTGTGCTCTTCCTGCTCATTCATCGCAATGCGTGAGGCATGCACCGCCTTGACCGCGCCCATGGCGTTGCGCTCGATGCATGGAATCTGGACCAGCCCGCCGATCGGATCGCAGGTCATCCCCAGATTGTGTTCCATGGCGATCTCCGCCGCGTGCTCGATCTGCCCGTTGGTGCCGCCCAGTCGCCGCGGTCAATCCACCCGCAGCCATCGAACAAGCCACACCCACCTCGCCCTGGCATCCCACCTCCGCGCCGCTGATCGAAGCGTTCTCCTTATATAGGATGCCGATTGCCGCCGAGGTCAGGAAGAAACGCATCAGCCCTTCGTGGTCGGCACCCGTAATGAAGCGCTCGTAATAATGCGCCACTGCCGGAACCACACCGGCGGCTCCGTTGGTGGGCGCCGTCACCACGCGCCCGCCCGCGGCGTTCTCCTCATTCACCGCCATGGCGTACACGGTAACCCAGTCCAGAGGCGCCAGAGGATCGCTCGCCGCTCCGGTCGATTCCTTTTCTCGCAGCCGCTCCGCAAGCCGATGCGCGCGCCGCCGCACGTTCAACCCTCCGGGCAGAATCCCTTCCGTCGCAATTCCTCGCTCGACGCAATCCTTCATCGTCTGCCAGATGAGGTCGATACGATCGCGGATCCGCTTCCCGATCTCTTCGCCGCCTGCATGGGGATGAACGCGTTTGAAATCGCGCGCACTCATTGGCAAACATCACCTCGTCAATCGAGAGATGATGCGCGAGCGCCAATTCCAACAATTCGGCTGCGCTATGAAAGGGATAAGGAAGAGCCGCGTCGGATGGAAGACCCGCCGCCATATCCACTCCGTCTTCCACGATGAACCCGCCGCCGATGGAAAAGAATGTGCGCTCACTGAGAACCTCTCCCTTTGCATCGCATGCGGTCAAGCGCAGCCCGTTGGGATGCTGCGTGCGCGCGCCGGGCGGATACATCGTCGCGCGTTGAAAGAGCAGATCGCGAGTCTCATCAAATGGAATGGGTCGCGTTCCCCCAAGTTCAAGCATTCCGGTCGTCCGGATCGCCGCCACCGTCGCGTCAATGACGGCAGGATCAATCGTTGCGGGTTCGTTGCCCGCCAGCCCCAACAACACGGCCCGATCCGTCGCGTGCCCGATCCCCGTCAAAGCCAGTGAGCCGAACAGTGCAACCTGCACGCGTTCGACGCGGTGCAGGATACCGCTTTCGGACAAGCCGCGCGCAAAGGCACACGCCGCCCGCATGGGCCCCATGGTGTGCGAACTCGACGGACCAACACCGATCTTGTACAGATCGAACAGACTCGTAGTCACGCAGCAGATTGTAGCTTGAGGCGCGCCTGGCGCGCTGACGTCTGCCCGGTGAGGGGATCAAAAGCGGCTGCCGCAAATTTTGTTCGCCGCCCTTCCCCTGAGACCTTACCTGCATCTAGGCGCAAAGAGAGAGATTTCGAAAACCCGGAGGGGAATGATGTATCACCATATTAAGAAAATGATGTACACGGTTAATGTCGGACAACCCGACGTCAGGTTCGGCAACATGCTGCTCGAGCAGTTCGGCGGCGCTAACGGAGAGTTGGCAGCAGCCATGCAATACACCATTCAGGGCTGGAACTGCGTCGATGACCTGGCGCGGCGGGATCTTCTCCTGGATATCGGAACCGAAGAACTCAGCCATCTGGAAATCGTGGGCGCCTTGATTCGGTTGCACTTGAAGCCAATGAAAGAAAACCGCGAGGCTGCGGAAGCCGATCCTTTGATCTGCATTGCCGGAGGCGGCGGTGTATCGCTCGTCAATTCCATGGGTGACGCATGGACCGCCGACTATCTCAAGATCACAGGAGAACTGGATGTCGACCTGCGCAGCAACATTGCTGCCGAGGCGCGGGCCAAAATCGTCTACGAGCGGCTCATCAACCACACCGATGACCCGGGAACTGTCGATGCGCTTCAATTTCTCATGACCCGGGAGATCACCCACATGAAGGCCTTCTCGGCAGCGCTCGAGAGCTTGGAAAAACCGCCGTTCTCCATCGGCCGCCTGGCCGTAACGCCGGGGATCGTCGATGAGTATTACAACGGTTCTACTGGCACTGGAGATGAAGGGGATTCGGATTTGACCGGCCCCTGGCAGACTTCCTTCGGCTTGCATCCGGTGGAGTCAGAGTTCAACGGAGGCAAAGGCCTGTCCGTCGGTGCGATAGACGGCGTGGCCGGCTACGAGGCCCGCGGCAAGCAGGATGCGGCGCCTAAGGCGACAACAGCAACTCATGTGAAAACGGTCGATCCCAAGAAGGTTCCCGATAAGAAGGTGCAGCAGACGGGAAAACAGGCGACGATGGCGAATGAACCCGTGAAAAAGGCGGAAGCCGTGCACGCAAAGTAACTTTTCCCGGGAAAGGGCCGGGGATCTGTTGAATGTACCGCGGCCTCCGGCCCGGCGAGACTGCGATGGGTTGCTCACTGCTGTGACGGGCAACCCATCCAAAGTGTGATGGCTTCTGCTACACTCCGTGCAAATCAGCCATGCACTTCAAAGCTCTAAGCGCCGCCGTCTACGGTATCGACGCCAATCTAATCGACGTCGAGGTCGATTACAGTGGCGTGGTCTCGGACCAGGATCACTTTCATATGGTTGGGCTGCCCGACGCGGCGGTGCGGGAGAGCCGTGACCGGGTCCGCGCGGCAATCAAGAACTCCGGGTACACCATTCCGCCCACCCATATCACCATCAACCTTGCGCCTGCCGACCTGAAAAAAGAAGGCTCCGGATTTGACCTGCCGATCGCCGTCGGCGTGCTCGGCGCATACGGCGCGTTGCGCACCAACGACCTTAGCCGCTTTCTTCTGGTTGGGGAACTTGGATTGACCGGCAGCGTGCGCGCGGTCCCGGGCATGTTACCCGTTGCTATTCTCGCCCGCGAGCAGAACATACCGAATCTGATCCTTCCTGCGGCCAATGCGCCGGAGGCGGCCGTGGTTGAAGGCGTGAATGTCTACCCTGTCTCCTCGCTTACGGAAGTACTTGAGTTGTTGAACAGCACAGTCTTGGGCGTTGTGCAGCGCGAACCGTTCCGGGTGTCAACGGAAGCGCTGTTGGGAGAGCTGCAGCAGTTCTCGGTCGACTTCAAGGATGTACGCGGCCAGCACACGGCCAAGCGCGCACTCGAAGTAGCCGCCGCCGGCAGCCACAATATATTGATGATCGGCCCCCCCGGCTCCGGCAAAACCATGCTGGCCAAGCGCCTGCCCTCGATTCTGACGCCGCTCACTTTTGAGGAAGCGCTGGAGACTACAAAGATCCATTCGGTGGCCGGGGTGCTCGATGCCGCGGCAGGCCTGGTCACGCAGCGGCCGTTCCGTTCGCCGCATCACACCATCTCCGATGCGGGCCTGATTGGCGGCGGGGTCGTGCCCCGCCCTGGCGAAGTCTCCATGGCGCACAACGGCTTGTTGTTTCTCGACGAGCTGCCGGAGTTTCCCCGCAACGTCCTCGAGGTGATGCGACAGCCGCTTGAAGATCACACCGTCACCATCGCGCGCGCCAGCATGTCGCTCAGTTTCCCCGCGCGGTTCATGCTGGCCGCGGCCATGAATCCCTGCCCCTGTGGATACTTCAATGACAAGTCGCGCGAATGCATGTGCACTCCACCGATGATTCAGCGCTACGTGGCCAAGATCTCGGGACCGCTGCTCGACCGCATCGACATACATATCGAAGTTCCCGCGGTGCAGTACAAGGAATTGCGCGGCGGCGCGGCTGCCGAGGGCTCCGCTGAGATTCGCAACCGGGTCATGGCCGCCCGCGAGCGCCAGCGCGACCGCTTCAAAAAGTTCGGCGAAAAAATATATTCCAATGCGCAGATGACCACGCGGCAGATTCGCGCCTACTGCGAACTGGGCTCCGATGCCGAGCGGCTGCTGGAGCGAGCCATGCAGCAGCAGGGCCTCACCGCGCGCGCCCATGACCGCATCCTCAAGGTCGCCCGTACCATCGCCGATCTCGAAGGCGCGGACCAGCTGACCGTCGCGCATCTCGCCGAAGCCATCCAATACCGCACTCTCGACCGCAGTTACTGGGCGTGACGTTGCCGCACTGTGAGACGCGACTTCGGGAAGACATTCGACTGCGGTCTCTGTCGCGGCTCCTTCATCCACGCGAAATGGCAACCTGAAGGGTGGATCCCGCCAGCGAGGCCGCGCGACAAGATTACTTCCGTCCGTTCCTATACGACTTTCTTGGATTGCGCGGTGATCCAAATCACTATAACCTCCTCTGATGTGAGTCGCCATGCGACTCGTTAGAGGCTCGCGTGAACCACGACTCGTTCAAGTCCATTTGGGATGTCCTGCTGTTCGGCATTCCCTTGCTGGTGGCTCTCTTCTTCGGGCATTTCCGGCTCGACGAAGTATTCTCAGCGCGCAAGCCGGCTAAGGTTAAGCCCAAGTCCCCCTTGCCGCAGACCGCCGCCGAGGTCGACGAATCGTCCATGTACAGAGATCCCGATGGAAGGGCCTGGGATTAACCGCGTCCCGTATGCCCAGTCGAACCCTGGGCTCTTGATCGTAAATCTCTTATCACGCCGCTCATCCTGTCGGCGCGCATCGGGCCGGCACCTGCCTGGGCAGCGATGGGGGCACGCAGAGATTGCCGGAAAACGCAAAATCATGCGTTCTTCTGCACGCCAACGATCTCCGCGGCGCACGATCTTTCACTTCTCCCGCCGGGTTTTACCGGTAAGTGTCTTATAGCGGGCATTACTTCCGGTTTCTAAGGGAATTCCAATCCTGGCCGATGACTGAGTTGAGCGACATGAGAGAAATCTCATATCCGACTTAGATCGACGGAGGCTTGGTTCATGCACGAGGTAGCGCTTCTTCCCACTTGGGACACAATCCTGCTCACTTTTCCGTTTTTCGCGCTCCTGGCAATGGGGATGTTTCGGCTGGACGAACGGCTCGCGGCGCCAAAGCCCTCAAGGAGACCAACCCGCCACTTCTGCGGATTGGACAATCAGGGGCGACCCGCTCTCTCCGACCCCGACGGCAGGCCATGGCAACGAGCAGGACGCCCCCGAAAGGCCGGGGCGAAGGGCATCGAGAGCCTGGTTGACCGCTCATAGGTGCCCGTAAATTGTTTATTTTAATAGCCCTATAAGCAGATCGACCGACCGGCCCTGTGACCCCGCAAAGCTCTGGAAAAAGTCAGAAAAAAATCTTGACCCTGGACTCAACTGGGTTTACATTCATGAGTGCCATCCACAAGGGTTGATTGCACAGTTGGGCTGGACTCCGCCCTTCCGTCGCATCCCGCATCCAACGTTCGGAACTCCAGCTCAATTTGCGATGTGCTGGTGTGTGTTCCTTCTACTCTCCCGAATGCGAATGCAGGCAAAGAGCTTATATGTTGGGTGACGTGCATCACCAAAAAAAATACGGTGCGATTCCATAATGTGCGGAAATGCATCAAAGATTTTGAACTGGACGGGCATGCCGCGCGTCTAAAACTTTGGGGAAATTGAAAAATCGGCAGCCGCGCTGTTTTTGGTTGCCAGCTGCATTGGCCGCGCCAAGTACTTCGAGCCAGGCAGCTTTTTTTGAAGGAGATTACACGTAATGCGTTCTGATTTGGTTTTTGGGGCACTCTCGCATGTGTCCAATCGTTACCAGCTCTGCCAGTTGGCGAGCAAGGCAACTCGCAAGCTGCACAAGCCCAATACGCGGCTGCAGGACACCACGAATGAGGTTCTGGTCCGCTTTCACGACACCAACCCCGGCTCCCTCGCACCCATAGCGGCTCCCGCGCTCCAGCCTATCGAACAGCGGCGCGCCGCCTAACCGGCCTTTCACACCCATTTGGTTGAGTAAGTCACGTTTTCAGGCGGCCCTGCACTGTACAGGGCCGCTCTTCCCGACGTCCCAATACTCCACTGCCTGAGCTCACGAGATGCTGCCCGCGCGGCCGCGTCCCATTGATTGCCCACTCTCTCGGATTCTCCTGGAGCTCGCTCCCTCCTCCGACCCCCCTCACTTACTATCCCGCCCCCCGCAGGTGAACATGACCATCGCTGAACTCAAAGAAAAAAACATCACTGAACTGAGCCGCATCGCGCGCACCCTGGAAATCCCAGGCGCCAGCGGCCTTCGCAAGCAGGATCTGATTTTCAAGATTCTTCAGGCCCAGAGCGAAAAAGAAGGCCACATCTTTGCCGAGGGCGTGCTGGAAATTCTGCCCGACGGCTACGGCTTTCTCCGCTCGCCTGACTATAACTATCTGCCCGGTCCCGACGACATTTATGTCTCCCCGTCGCAGATTCGCAAGTTCGATCTCAAGACCGGCGACTCGATCAGCGGCAACGTGCGGCCGCCGCATGAAGGCGAGAAATATTTCGCCCTGGTCAAGATCGAGGCCATCAACTTCGAATCTCCGGAAGAGACGCGCAACAAGATCCTCTTCGATAACCTGACCCCGCTCTATCCGCAGGAACGCATCAAGATGGAGACGGTCCGCGAAGCCATCAGCGGCCGCGTCATGGATCTGCTGACGCCCGTGGGCAAAGGCCAGCGCGGCCTGATCGTCGCCCCGCCGCGCACCGGCAAAACCATGCTGCTGCAGTCCATCGCCAACTCCATCACGTCCAATCACCCTGAAGTGGTGCTGATCGTCCTGCTCATCGACGAGCGTCCCGAGGAAGTCACGGACATGCAGCGCTCGGTGAAGGGCGAAGTCATCAGCTCCACCTTTGATGAGCCCGCCGCCCGCCACGTCCAGGTCGCCGAGATGGTCATCGAAAAGGCCAAGCGCCTGGTCGAACACAAGCGCGACGTGGTCATCCTGCTCGACTCCATCACCCGCCTGGCGCGCGCCTACAACACCATCGTGCCTCCGTCGGGCAAGGTGCTCTCGGGCGGCGTCGACTCCAACGCTCTGCAGCGCCCCAAGCGCTTCTTCGGCGCGGCCCGCAACATCGAAGAAGGCGGCTCCC
This sequence comes from uncultured Acidobacteriaceae bacterium, assembly GCA_963737665.1. Lineage (GTDB taxonomy): Bacteria > Acidobacteriota > Terriglobia > Terriglobales > Acidobacteriaceae > Telmatobacter. The sequence continues at coordinate 266,009 of CAVTTW010000001.1, read as the reverse complement.
TCACCATCATCGCCACCGCCCTCGTCGATACCGGCTCGCGCATGGACGAAGTCATCTTCGAAGAGTTCAAGGGCACCGGCAACATGGAAATCATCCTTGACCGCAAGCTGGTCGACAAGCGCGTCTTCCCGGCCATCGACATCCAGCGCTCCGGCACCCGCAAGGAAGAGCTGCTGATTCCCAAGGACGATCTGCCCCGCATCTGGGTGCTGCGCAAGGTGCTCAATCCGCTGTCGCCTGTAGAAGCGATGGAACTGCTGATCAGCCGGCTCGAGAAGGTCGCGCAACAACGCCGAATTCCTGCAGAACATGAATCAGCTCTAACGAGATTCCAGTTCCGGGCGGTCTAGGTGGTCTGGGTAACCCAGTGAACTGGAGGTGAAGGCCGGGGCGATGCTCCGGCCTTCCGCTTATGCAACCAAGACCGGAAACAGGACCTCGTCCAAACCGGGCCGGAGAGCGTTTCGGTTTGCCTATCGCCTGCCCGGAATGTCATTCTCAGAGAGTGAACACCCGCAAATTCCTTCTCATCGCCGCCCTGGCTCTGGTGCCCTGTCTTCTCTGCCGGGCACAGGACAAGGGGTACTGGTATGCCGCGAGTTCCAACGCCAAGACCATCACAGGCGACATCGGGTTTTCGGAGGATACGCTCAAGATCAACCTCATCTCATTCCCACTGGCGCGGATTCGCACGCTGGCTCCGGCTGAAGTGAGCGCGGCCTTTGATGCCGATGTCAATGCGGGCGGCACCGGGGTTCTCTACCGGGTCACAGTGGGGGCCGCGAGGCGGTTTCTCAACAAGAACACCTTGTGCGGAACCGCAGATACGCAGTGGATGGCTACTTACGTCTCCGGCCGCACCTTGCGGGCCGCCTTTTTCTCCGGATCGGACCCGCCGATTTTCACCTTGGACGCCATTTCGAAATCCACCGACCTGTGCGGCACATTCACCTACGGCCGATGATGCCCGGGCGCCGCGCCAGAGCCGCACTTATGCTGGCCGCAGGGGAGCGCAAGCCCTTTCCCAGAACCGCGGTCACTGATAAGATGGATAAGTCGTGGGGCTGTAGCTCAGCTGGGAGAGCGCCTCGTTCGCAACGAGGAGGCCAGCGGTTCGATCCCGCTCAGCTCCACCAATTCCCCTTCCTGATTTTTGTCCATCCGCCGCCCCGGCGGGGTCACGCTTCCACAGAGCCATGTTCCCCGCCTCGATGAAACTGCCTGGGTCGGCCATGCAGCGCGGTTCTACGGCGCAGCGACACAACCCGGCAGCAGCGGCCCTGGAGAGAGCGACGACAGTGTCGTTTCGTCTGGAAAACTGTACGCTCCCAGGTTTGCCGGGGAAGGCGACTCGAACGCGAACCACGGGAAGAGGGCGACGTTCTGCGGGTGATAGGTGAATCCACGGCTCGAAATCGTAGACACCGGGTTCAGCGAGTCGAGAACCTCCACGACATCCCCAACCTCGAGGTTATTCTGGCAATTTCCACCGCCGGTGAAGGGATCGACACTCAACCACCAGGGAGTCGCATTGTTGATGAAGGGGTCATTGAAGGTCTCGGCCATTTCATGGCTCCACGCGGTCATGTCCTCGAAACCGAAGAGAAAAAGCCCGGGCGAGAGCCAGCTGGAGTAGTTCAGCACGTAGAGGCGGGGAAGGTTCCCGTTTTTTGGAATTCCGGGTTCGATGTCATAGGTGTGGTAGCCGATGATGCAGCAATTGTTAATGTTCCCGCCGCTGAACAACACGGTGTTGTTGAACAGAAACGTGGACATATCGTGGGTAGTGATATCGCCCGCCAGCTCGGCGGCTCCGACCGGCGTACTGCTGTCGAACGGATAGGTCGCGGGGAAAAGCAAGTTCCCGAACGTGTCGGCATCGATGGCGCCCAACACGGGCTGCCCCGCCGCATTTGCGAAGTAATACCAGGCCTCCGTTCCGCTTGCAGTTAGAAACGGGACCTGGATGATTCTCGCCGTTCTGAGCCTGGGTTCAAGGAGCGTGTGCCATCCTCCCTCCCCGTCCTCGTCGTCGCCGTGGAGACGATTGGCAAACTCCGCCCGCATCATCTGGTCATTGAACTGACCGCGGCCATTGGTATAGGCATGGGGGACGAACTCCGGTGACTCAAGTGCAGAGTCGATAACTTTTCCGTCCGGACCGAAGGTCAACGCCACACTGCCATCCGGGCCCAGCAACTGCACCGTAACCGGCACGACGGGAGCCGTGATTGACGCGCTTTGTCCGGACTGGGGTGGGTTTCCGACCATGGTGTAGGGCCAGACCGACTGTGGATTGCCGTTCCCGTCATATCCCGGATAAATGAACTGATCGCTCCAGTTGACGATGCTGTCGATGCCCGGGATTCCGGAAGACACGGCTGCTTTGACCCCGCCATTTTTCGTGGCTCCATATTTCTTCATGTCCGGGCCAGCAAGTTTGGGCCGCATTGTGCGCAGAGCACTGGCTGGGCGCTGCCTGTTGGCGATCGCTGTTTGAGCAGAGGTGGTCAGCGCAGATGCAGCAACCACCAGAAAGGACAGAGCGACGAGACTGCACTTCTTTGCAAGCATAGTTCTCCTCCTGTGTTTTGTTCTGGCATCGACTGTTCCGGTAAATCGCCCATCCGCCAACATCAGAGTTGTGATCTGGTTCGCATGTCCGGCAGGTCCGTTGGCATGCGCAGCGCATTTTTTGGGGATAGGGGAAATAGGGTGCTGACTTGTCTGACCCTCGTCCGAATGGGGCCTTCAAAACCTAACGCACAAAATGGTGGATGTCAACGGGCCGGGTTCTTATCAATTGAGCCGCAGCCGGCATGCGAGGACGCGGAAAGGGGCGACTGTACCCACGGACCGGCTCGGGCCTGGGCACCCGGTCGGTAACGGGCGATGCAGGAGTGGTGAAGGGTGCGGCACGGTTTGCCAACCCCTGGAATCAGCGCACGGGAAGTTCCGGGGCGCGGCGAAGAACCGACTCGGGAATCCGTGTCGCCTGCGCAATCCACTGCATGGCAGAGGGGGCCAATGCCAAACCCATCGGCGCCCATACTCTTGCGCTGCTTGTCACCATCGCCTTCGACAGCAGCGTGGCAATGGTCATGCCCCTTCTGAGTTGCTCGCGCAGGCTGCGGTGATAGCTGTCCGCAGTTTCGCCGGCCAGGTGCATTTCCGCAGCGAGGCAGCCGGAATGCAGGGCGATCGACATGCCGTCGCCTGTGAACGAAGGGATCACCGCAGCCTGGTCGCCCAGACACCACACTCCACCGGGTCGCTCGGACAGGTAGCCATAGGGGATCGATGAAACTGCCAGCGGGCGCTCCCACAGCGCCGTCGCCCCCTCAAGGCGCGACCGCATGTGCCGGTTTTCGGATCGAAGCGCCGAGAATATCTCCAGCCATCCTCCTCCGCCTGCGCAGTGTTGAACGCCGCACAACGAGGCACAGGTTGGCCACCTCCTCTTCCACCAGCGATAACCCACCGTATCCGCCGGAAAAGAGAAACAGTTCCATGCACTCGCGCATCATGCGTATCTGCTCAACGGCCAGCCGGAAGTGCAGTTTGAATCCCACCAGGTCGCCCTGCTTGCCTCCTCCGCGGCCCCAGCCGCGCAGGTCGTGCTTCCCCGTTGCCAGAAACACGGCGCTTGCCCTTTGTGTCGTTCCATCTGCCAGGGCCACGGTCCAGGCATCGTCGCTCTTAACGAGCGATTGCACCGCAACCCCGCGACGCACGGCGCATCCTTTCGCTGCGGCCCGCGCCAGCAAAGCCGAATCCAGAACACAACGCGACAAGGACTGTGCGCAGAACGGCAGTTTCGTTTCCACTACTCTGTTCTTCACAGAGAGGCGCAGAAATCGTACCGGGACCGCGCCAAGCCGCAGCGGATCTACGCCAGCCTGGCAAAGGTAGCCGACCGCCTCGGGGCTTAGAAACTCTCCGCACACCTTATGATGGCTTCCTGCTTCTCTTTCCAGCAGCAGGACTTGCTTGCCGGCCTGCGCCAGCCGCATCGCCGCCATGGCGCCTGCCAGTCCGCCGCCGATGACGACGTTTTCGACCATCGGCGGACTCACTGCCGCTTCCTCCGGCTAACGCAGAGCCGGGCGGGAACATAGCTTTGAATGCTGACAACGCCTGGATCAAGGCCTGCGGCATCGCACAAACGGCGCCAGTCCTGTGCGGAAAATGCCCGCGCAATCGACACCGGTCCATCGTGTTGGACAAAGGGATGCAGCCCCGCGATACGCGAAAACCAGCCGAACAGATGGTACGGGATGGGCGCCCGGGACAAGTCGTTTACGAACCACCCGATTTGTGCGTTGGTCTCCATCCAGAGAAGGAAGCGAATTACATCGGCATCGCCAAGGTGGTGCGTGAATAAAGAACTGATCACGAGGTGTGCCGGTTTGCGCGACGAATAGGAAAAGACGTCGGCCGTCACCCACTCAATGCGGCTATACGCCCCGCTTGCCTCCTTCGCAATCGCGGTGGAGTCGGGATTCAGATCAAGGCCCGTCAACTGCACTGCGACCTTGCTCTCCCGGGCCCAGCGCTCGATGCGGCGCAATGCGTCGCCATAGCCACATCCAACGTCGAGGATATGCAGGGGTTCAGCGCCGGCAGAAGATCGGATTTCATCGAGCCAGCGCAGCAACGGCCGATAGGCCAGGAACCAGCGGTTGACGCGCGCCAGGTCGCGCAGGCAGGCGCGCATCACGTCGCGGCTGCAGGGCTCGTCCATCCGTTCGCCTAGCTGCGCCCGCTGGCTGAAGTCAAGCCTGCTACGCGGCATGGAACAGCATCGTCTCTGCGGTCACTCCCGGGCCGAAGGACATGGCGCAGCCGGTCTGTCCGGAGTGCGCCTGCTGCAGCACCTGCTCCAGCACGAACATCACGGTGGCCGACGACATGTTGCCGAAGCGCGCCAGGATGTCGCGCGAAAATGTGAGCGCTTTCGACGGCAGCCCCAGTCCCTGCTCGACGGCATCGAGAATGGTACGGCCTCCGGGGTGCACCGCCCACAGATCGACAGACTGCGGGTCTCGGCCACGCGTCACACTATCGCGCAGCATCGCCCAGCGTGCGCCGGATCTCAGCCGGCACCTTTCCCGAAAGCTGCATATCAAAGCCCATCTCGCGAATCCGCCACGTGATCAGGTGGCTGGTCTCGGGCAGGTTGACAGCAAGGAAGCTATCGATGGCCAGGCCTTCGCTCTCGGCGCTGACCAGACATGCCGCGCATCCGTCCGCAAAGAGCAGGAAGGACAGCATCTGTTCCAGGTCCTGGGTCTCCTGCAGGTGCAGCGTGCAGAGTTCAAGATTGAGCAGCAGAACCTTGGCGCCGGGCTCAGAACGAACGATGTGGTGAGCCGACTTGAGCGCATTAATGGCTGCATAGCAACCCATGAAGCCGATCATGGTGCGCTCCACCGATGGATTGAGGCCGAGGTGAGCCACGATATCGAAGTCCAGTCCCGGCGCGTACAGTCCGGTACAGGAGGTGACCACCACGTGACTGATCTCGCTGCGTTCTTTCCTGCTGAGCGAAAGCCGGTCGAGCGCGCAGCGGGCCAGTCGCGGAGCAAACCGTTCAAACGCCTGCATACGGCGCGTGGTGGAGGGAAAATTCCCGGTCACATAGAGGTTCTCCGAATCACGCCAGGATGCATCGTCGCCTGAGATAGGCTGCAGGAACGAGTAGCGGTGCTCGATCGCGGACATGCGCACCATCCTGCGGAACAGGCTTCGCACCGTACCCTCGGGAAGCATGCCCTCAGCGAAGTCGATGAACGGCCGGTGTACATCATGTTGCGGAACTGCAGTAGCGATCCTGTTGATATATGCGGTCGTCATTCGCTGCCTTTCACGGCGTCAGCATCCCCCTCGATGGACTTTCGGCGCTTGCAATCTCGGATTAGCCTCGATGTTACTTGGATGCAATGATTTGCCCGGAAGAGCGGTTACACCGTTCCGCACTTCCATCGGATCCACTTTCGGGATGTTTCTTTGTCATTCCGTGGCACGTGCGACATAACCTGCGCCGAATCATGCATCAATACCTTAGGAAGTAGCGGGGCCCAATGGATCGCGAGCGCATCGTTCAACCGTCGGATGGCGAGATCAAAAACGTTGCGTTTCCGAGCGTTCTCCGCACCATGAGATGACGGAGACCACACAGTATGAGACTGTCCCAACCCACGAATGTCGCGCGGCGAGAGGCTGGCGCCGTGGCGTACGGGCGCGACCGCATTGTGGGCAAGGGCGAGATGGCCGATCTGGTGCGGAGCCACGACTGGGGCTCCACTGCGCTCGGGCCCATCGAGTCCTGGTCCAAGGAATTGGTCGCCATCGTCAACCTGACCCTGAGCTCACCGGTTCCGGCGCGGACCCTCTGGGGTCCGGACCTGATCCTGATCTATAACGACAAGTACCTTCCCCTCCCCGGCAAGCGCCATCCCGACGCGCTAGGCAAGCCCGTGCGCGCGGTGTACGAGGAGGCATGGCACGTGGTCGGCCCGGTGCTTGAGACGGCCTTCGCCAGGGGGGAAGGGTGTGATTTTGACCGGCTTCTCGTACCCATCGACACCGGTGGCGGCGTTCGGGACTTCTACCTCGATTACACCTTCAGCCCCGTTTACGAGGACGGAAAGGTCGCCGGGCTGTTCGGCGTGCTGCAGGATGTGACCGGAGAAGTGATTGCGACGCGCAGCTTGCATGAGAGCGAATCGCGCGCCACGCGGGTTCTCGAGAGTATCGGAGACGCGGTCATTGTCACCGATGCCCAGTCGCACGTTGTTCAAATGAACCGGATGGCGGAGCACATAACCGGCTGGACTCTGAACGAGGCACGCGGGCGGGATATCGGGGAAGTGTTTCACATCGTCGACGAAATCAATCGCGAACGGGGAGAGAATCCCGTCGACAAAGTGCGCAGACTTGGCGCCGTAGTCGGGCTGGCCGATCACACCATTCTGATTCGACGGGACGGAACAGAGACGTCGATCGATGATAGCGGAGCGCCGATCTTCGATGATCACGGCGGCCTGTCCGGGGTGGTGCTGGTGTTCCGAAATATCCAGGATCGAAGGGCAGCCGAGCGCGAGCGTACTGCAATGGCCAAGCAGTTGACACTGGTTCTCGATGCCACTTCGGATGGAGTTCTGATCCTGGATCGTAACTGGAAGATGAGCTACCGGAACCGCAGCGCGCAGGAGATTCTGCAGGCTTCGGGGGAGTTGACGGGGCACAACTTCTGGGAAGTTTTTCCAAAGGCGGCCTACGATGGATCCCCCTTCGTCGAGCACTATACCCGGGCCATGCGGGATGGAGTGGAAGGAAAGTTTGAGGCGTACTATCCCGAACCTCTGAATGCATGGTTTTCCATCATCGCGAAGCCGGCCGAGGATGGCATGCTTCTGTTCTTTCGCGACATTACGCAGCAGCGCACGGAAGCCGAAGCCCGGCGCAAACGCGAAGCGCAGATGAACGCCATCTACAGCACGAGCCTGGAATTCATCGGTCTGCTGACCACCGAAGGAGTGGTGATCGACTGTAATCGCGCCACCCTGGAATTTGCCGGAGACAGCCGGGCAGATGTGGTGGGCAGGAATTTCGCGGAGACGGCCTGGTTCGCGGGAACTCCGGGTGCGCCCGAAAAGGTTCGCGGCGCCATTGCACAAGCCGCTTCGGGGGAAACCTTTCGCGCCGAACTGCCCTTGACCCGGCCATCAGGAGAAATCATGACCTTCGATTTCTCTCTAACCCCAGTGCGGGACTCAACCGGCGCGGTGGTGTTTCTCGTTCCTGAAGGGCGTGACATCAGCGAAGTGAAGCGCGCCGAAACGGCCCTTCTCAAAAGCGAAAAGCTTGCCGCCGTGGGCAGGCTCGCCTCATCGATCGCGCATGAAATCAACAACCCGCTGGAATCGGTAATGAACCTGATCTATCTGGCGCGGCATGCGGATCCCACCGAGGCACAAAAATACCTCGACCTGGCCGATCAGGAGATCCGGCGCGTTTCCATCATCGCCAATCAGACCCTGCGCTTTCACAAGCAGGCCTCGAAACCGCAGCCGGCCACCAGCGCCGATCTCTTCTCGACGGTGATGAGCATCTACGAAGGCCGGCTTCGCAACGCCCGCGTGCGCGTCGAGAAGCTTTTCCGCACCGACAAGCCGGTCATCTGCTTTCAGGGCGATGTCCGACAGGTGCTCAATAATCTGGTCGCCAATGCCCTCGAGGCCATGCCATTCGGCGGGCGGCTGCTGATTCGCAGCCGCCTGGGTTTCAACTGGAAGACCAGCCAGGCGGGCCTTGTCCTCACCATTGCCGACAATGGCGCCGGCATCAGCCCGGCAGTGCGCAAGAACATCTTCGACGCGTTCTTTACCACCAAGGGCACGGCGGGCAACGGACTGGGGCTTTGGGTATGCCAGGAGATCGTGGCGCGCCACCAGGGTACGTTGCGCGTCCGCAGCACACAGCGGGCCGGCCGGAGCGGCACAGCCTTTGCGCTCTTCCTGCCCTTTGACCCTGCATGAGAGTAGGCCTTTCGTAACAAGGGCAGAGACAGAATCGCCCGGCGAAGTCCGTATGCCGGGCGATCTCAGGGTTGAATGATTCCCAGCTAGTTGAAGAGATCCTTCATCTTTTCGATCAGCGACGGAGAGGTGGGCTTGTTGTCCACGTTCATCAGTTCTGCAAGCTTCAATACCAGTTCGCGCTGCGCGCGGGAGAGCTTGCGTGGAACCTGCACCAGCACCTTTACCACCAGGTCGCCATGTCCCTTTTCGTTGAGGAACGGGACGCCACGCCCGCGCACGCGCAATTCCTTGCCGCTCTGCGTTCCTTCGGGAACCTTCAGGTTCACCGGGCCGTCGATCCCAGGAATCTCGATCTCCGCACCGAGCGCCGCCTGGGGAAAGCTGATCGGCACTACGCAATGGAGATCCTGCCCGCTGCGTTCAAAAAAGTCATGCGCGCGGATCGAAAGCACCACGTACAGGTCGCCCTTGGGGCCCGCCGCACGGCCCGCATCCCCCTCACCCGCGTAGCGAATACGTGTTCCGTCCTCGACGCCCGGTGGAACTTTCACGTTGAGCTTGAGTTCCTTGGCCACGCGCGTCTCTCCGCGGCATGTCGAACAGGGGTCTCCGATGATGGAGCCCGTGCCGCCGCAGGCACTGCAGGTGCGGGCCACCGAGAAGAATCCCTGCTGGTAGCGGATCTGGCCGCGTCCCTGGCACTGGGCGCACACGCTTGGACCGCGCCCCGATGCGCTGCCACGGCCGTTGCACGTACCGCAGGTCTCAAGCCTGCGGATCTTGATCTCGGTTTCCACCCCGAAGATGGCGTCTTCAAAGTTGATTGCCAGGTCAAAGCGCAGGTCGTCGCCGCGCTGCTGCCGCGAGCCACGCTGGCCTCCGCCGCCCACATTGAACATCTCGCCGAACAGATCGCCGAAGATGTCGCCGATGTCGACCCCACCGGCAAACGGGCCGCCAAAGCCACCTGGGCCTGCCGCGCCCACGCCGGCGTGTCCATAGCGATCGTAGGCCGCGCGCTTGTCTGCGTCGCACAGCACCTGGTAGGCCTCGGAAGCCTGCTTGAACTTCTCTTCCGCCGCGTGGTCGCCTGGATTCCGGTCAGGGTGGTACTTGAGCGCCAGTTTGCGATAGGCACTCTTCAACTCCTGATCACTGGCGTCGCGCGAGACCCCCAGAACCTCGTAGTAATCTGCTTTGCTCACTGTCACGTTATTCTATCTTCTGTTTTGGATTGTTTACTACGCGAACCAGGGAAGGCCGCAGAAGCTTGTCGCGGAGCTTGTAGCCGCGGCGAATCTCCTCCGCTATGTGATGATCGGGAAGGTCATCTCGATCCACAGATCCCAGGGCCTCGTGCATCCGCGGATCGAACTCCTCACCCACCGATGCGACCGGGGTCACCTGCATCTGCTTCAGGACTTCATCCATCTGCTTGACGATCAGTTCCACGCCGGAGCGCAACTGTTCCGCGGTGCCCGTCGATTTGAGCGCCAGCTCAAAGTTATCCAGCACCGGCAGAAATTGTTCGATCACATTGCCGGTGGCATAATCGCGAAACTCCGCCCGCTCGCGCTCGCCGCGCTTGCGCGCATTTTCGAAGTCGGCCTGCAGCCGGGCCACACGGTCCACCAACTGGTCGCGTTCTGCCTTCAACTGGTCAAACTCGGCCCGGCTCACGGACGGGTCCGGAGCCGGCCCGGACGAAGGAACTGTCTGGGCCTCCGGCGCCGCGGAATCGAATCCGGCAACCTCCGCCTGCGCTCCTTCGGAAGCAGTTTCTTTTGTGTCAACTACGCTCAACTCTGTCTCCTCATCTGTCTTATTGCGGTGCATTCTTCGAAAGATCTTCTCTATCGTTTTCAATGATAAATTCCGCCCGCTCGTCTGCCGTTCAGTTTCGGTTGTTTTCTGCATAGACAGGCAAGGCGGCATGTCTCGTTTGGCGAAGGCGCGCAGTCGGGCGCTAATCCGCCGGAGAATCGGGAGAGAAATCCAGGAGGCGCTCGGACATGCCTGCAATGTAGCGTACGGCGTGAATCATCTCCTGGTACTGAATGCGGGTGGGAGCAATCACTGCGACCGTACCCCGTCCGGCATTTCCCAGTCGCGCCGGCGCCCCGATCAGTACCATGTCCTGCATGGCCGGAGAGGCGGCATCCAGGCCAACAACAACACGTACCTCCTGGAGACGCCCATCCACATAAGCGCTCAACAACTCTACCAGCCGCTGTTTGGCCTCCAGCGCCACCAGCATCTGACGCAGGCGTTCGCGGTCCAGTTCGGCAGCGATCAGGTTGGCCATCCCGTCGACGAAGAGGGTTGGAACGCCGTCGCGGGCGGTCAATGCGCCCTGCCGGCAAAGTTCCTCGACCGACTCCAGCATCTGGTGGTAAGCCTCGCGCTCCATCTCAACCCGCCTGGCCACCTCGGCGCGAATGCGCTCGACCTGCCATCCGCGGAAATTCTCGTTCAGGTAGCGAGCCGCGGTCTCCAGTTCCACATGCGTCAACTCGCGGCTCAAAACCAACACCCGGTCCTGCACCACGCCTGCCTGCGTCACGAGCACAGCGAGCACCCTGCCTGCGCCGATGCGTGAGAAGTGAATGTGCTCCAGAATCTGCGCTGCCGTGTTGCTGGCCAGGGCCACGCCAAGCCCACTTGAAAGCAAGGCCAGCACCTGCGATGTGCGCTCCAGGTACTCCGTGGTGCTGGAAACTCCCACGAAACTCTCGTCAATCTGGCCGCGTCTCTCGTCGCTGAGGGCCATCCAAGGCGACGCCCCCTGCGGAGGCTCAGACGCCATTCCCGCAGCCAGACGGCCCGATTGCGTAATCTGCTCAACGTAGTATCGGAATGCCGCGGCGGTCGGCACCCGTCCCGCAGACGTGTGCGGCTGTTCAAGAAGTCCCGCATCGCCCAGGGTCGCCATCACGTTGCGAATGGTCGCGGAACTCAGGCCCTCCCGATTCTCAAACAGGCGGGCAACCGCCTGAGAAGCCACCGGTTCCCCGGTAGCGATGTATGCCTCGATGATGGCCGTGAGCACCAGCCGCTCCCGCGGACTGACGCGCATATCCGACATCTTTTCAGATCTCCCTCGCAGCCGGAATCCTGACGCCGGCTTCCGGTTTTGACTGCGACGCTGCGATTGCGTTGGACTCTCCGCGCAGCCTCACGCGAAGAAACGACGCAAATCCCCTTCATAGTTTAGGGAGGGAAATATGCTGTGTCAAGGAGCCGCGAAATCCCTGAAAGTCCGGACGATCAAGGCTGGATGGTGGCATTCCAAGGCTAATATCTCGTACTTGCTAAATCGGTCGAGGCCGCCACGAACTCTTTTGTACCTTCTTTAAGCAACCGGAACAACCCAGGGTGTCTCTCATCCACTGTATGAACATTCTGTTAAATCTGAGTGTATCCCGGGGTGACTAAGGTGGCCAAGAAGCGTACGAAGGGTCTTTCCGACCCCACAGTGCTCAAACCTGTGGACAAGCAGGATGGGATCCTGCAGGTAATTATCGAAACTCCCAAGGGAAGCAGGAACAAGTTCGCCTTCGATCCGGAGCAACGGGTCTTCACCCTGCGGAAGGTCTTGCCCGCGGGTATGATCTTTCCCTACGACTTTGGATTCCTTCCCCGAACCCTGGCCCAGGATGGAGATCCCATCGATGTGCTCCTGTTGATGGATGAGCCCGCCTACCCTGGCATCGTCGTGCGCGCTCGCCTGATCGGGGTGATCGAGGGCGAGCAGTTTGATGGCAAGAAGACGGTTCGAAATGACCGCCTGCTCGCCGTCGCCGAAGCCAATCATCAATATGCCAATATCAGTGCGCCCCAGGACCTGCCGAAGCAATTCCTGAGTGAGTTGGAAATCTTTTTCGTGAACTACCACAAGCAGGAAGGCAAGAAATACAAACTCCTGGGTTGCAAGGACGTGAGGCAAGCTCGGCGCCTTATCGACAAGGCCAAGCGCGCCGCCTGAGGGTGCAGAATCCACGGTTGGGACCGAGGGGCCAGGGTATGTTGTCCTCCAGCATTGGAGAAATGGTCGCACGATTTGTGATTGGCGGAGTGATCGTCTCCTTGTTTGCGGTAGTTGCTGAGGTGCTGCGCCCAACCAGCTTTGCCGGCTTGTTCGGCGCTGCGCCGTCGATCGCTCTCTCCACGCTGGGCCTGACCATCGTGAAGCATGGCAGCGCCTATGCCTCATCGGAGGCTCGTTCCATGGTACTGGGAGCGGTGGCATTTTTCTGCTATGCGGCGATGGCCAGCTGGGTTCTGCTCCGCTACAGGAAGCCCGCGCTCGCCACCACGGTAGGCCTGCTGCCGGTGTGGTTCGGAGTAGCCTTTGCGCTGTACTCCCTCGCGTTTCACTGACGTATGAGCGCCTACATATGATGGTCCAGGCGAAATTGGCGGCGATCAAGGGGATCAAGCTGCACGAATACGCGGTCCGTTTTATCTTTGGCGGCCTGGTGTGCGTGATTGCGGGTCTGATCTCCAAGCGATTCGGCCCGGCGATCGGTGGTCTGTTTCTTGCCTTCCCGGCGATCTTCCCCGCCGGGGCATGCCTGGTGGAGGCGCATGAGAGGAAGCACAAAGCGCGCCAGGGAATCGATGGAACCAATCGCGCCCGGGCGGTCGCGGGAATTGACGCCGCGGGAGCCGCACTGGGGTGTTTTGGTCTGGCGGGTTTCGCCATGGTGTGCTGGCTCCTGCTCCCACGCCTGAACGTTGTCGCCGTTTTTGCCGCGGCCTGCCTGGCATGGTTGGCGCTCGCATTGACGCTGTGGTTGCTGCGCAAGAGCAGACTCTTTCGTCATCGGCACCGTGGCGCGCGTGGGGTCTTTCGCACATCCTGATTCCAAAACACAACCGCTATCTCAGCCCTCCCCGTTGTTCCGTGCTGGTCAGGCATTCCTGATCATGCGGTCCCCGGTCAGGCGTCCCCGGCAGCTCCTCAATGCCGGGGGCATAATAGAGAATTGATAGAACCTGAAGGTTCAGGTCCGGAGGTCATGCGGCAAATGAAGCGCTTCCGAGGTCAGGCGTTGCTGGCCCTGCTGTTGATGCCTTGTGGTGTGGAACATCTGGCGGGTCAAACCTCGGCACCGGCGCCTGCCGCCGACCACGACGATGGGAGCTGGCGCCAGCAGGTGGAGGCATGGCGCTCTCAGCGGGAACACGAATTGGCCGCCCCGGACAGCTGGCTTACACTCATAGGCCTCGAGTGGCTCAAGCCCGGCGTCAACTCCTTTGGTGCGGCTCAGGACAACCTGATCAAAATTCACGCCAAGGCTCCCGATCACATTGGCTTGCTCACGGTCTCGGGATCAACCGTTCAGCTGCTATCGCCCAATGGGGGATTTCCTGCCGACCTTGAACTCGATGGCAAGCCGGCACGGGAAGGCCCTCTCAGTGCTGACGACGCCAAGCCCTCCACTCTGACATGGCACGGGCTTTCCATGGTGGTGCTGCCACGCGGCGGCCGCTATGCCCTGCGCATCAAGGACGCCGACTCGCCCACCCGCACTTCTTTCCGCAACCTGCATTGGTACGTGCCCGACGAGCACTACCGGGTGACCGCGAAGTGGATCCCGTTTACGCCCCCGCATATTGAGAAGATCCCCACCATCATCAACACCACGCTCAACATGCCCGCTCCCGGGCTGGCGGAGTTCACGCTCAACGGAAAAACCCTGCAACTGGAGCCGGTCATTGAAGGCGGAGAAGCGGACAAGCTCTTCTTCATCCTGCGCGACCAGACCAGCCAGACGACCACCTACCAGGCGGCACGTTTCCTCCATACTGGGCTGCCCAGCAACGGCCTGGCACAACCGGGAACTCTCACCCTCGACTTCAACGAACTCTACAATCCCCCCTGCGCCTACACGCCATACGCTACCTGCCCGCTGCCACCTGAACAGAATCGCCTGTCGGTCGCTATCGAAGCGGGAGAGCAACGGTATTCGCACTGAGGTTGCCTTGAGACTTGCAACGGATGCAGGGCTCCCGCGGGAGAGACGGCTAGACCCGCGGAGGGCATTTTCGCCTCTCTGGCTGAAACTCGTTCTGGTCTTCCTGCCGGCTCTTGCCGCGCAGAGAGCCTGGGCGCAGGCCGGCCCTCCCTTCCAGACCGATGACCCCACCCCCGTCGATTACGGCCACTACGAGTTCTATATCTTTGGCATGGTCGACGGCACGCCGGCTGAACTGGATCCGACAGGCCCGGCTTTTGAATTCAACTGGGGCGCCGTTCCCGACGTCCAGTTGCACGCGATCCTGCCTTTCGGCGGAATCATGCCCTCCAATAACCCAATCTACGCGCCCGGGGGAACCGGCCCCAGCGCCTTTGGCCTGACGGACACGGAACTCGGCCTCAAGTGGGGGTTCATTCACCAGACCAGGCACCGTCCGCAGATGGGGACATTCACTATGCTCGAACTGCCCACCGGCAATTCCAACAAAGGCCTGGGCGTGGGCCGCGTCTGGTACAAGCTGCCGTTCTGGGTCGAAAAGGAGTTCGGCCCCTGGAGCCTGGTGGGCGGCGCCGGTTACACCCTCATTCATCAGACGCAATATCGGAGCTATCCCTACGGAGGCTTTCTGGTGAAGCGCGAACTCGGCAAGAAGCTCGAGCTCTCCATCGAAACGTTTTCGCACGCACGCGAGGGCTTCGCCGCCGCACAGACCCAGGCTTCTTCGATGATTGACGCGGGCGGCTACTACCACTTCGCGTCTCCCGGCCTGCAGTTGCTCTTCGCCTATGGCCACTCGATCGCCGGCCAGACCGAGAATTACGGTTACCTGGGCCTGTACAAGACCTGGGGCAAGGACAAGGGAAAACCCAAAGACACCCCTGCCGACAAAGATTGACAGGCAGGCCTCGTCCTTCCGGTTGGCGCTCCTTCCGGCGACAGGTAGACGGACGGCGTTTCGCCCGGGACTGATAGATTCGAAGGAGGTCTCATTCAATCCATGCGCGTCCTCTGGCTTCACGCCGCCTTGTAACGCCGGCTTCAGACGCGCACCATCAGGAAGACAGTCATGCACCAGGAAACTGAAGATTTACGCATCAAGTGGACCAAGGTCGTTCTGCCCCCGGTCTTCCTCCAGGAAGAGCTCCCCGTCACGGATGCGGCTTCGGCGACCATCGCCAATGCGCGCGGCGAGATCACGGCAATTCTGAACGGGAAGGACATGCGCCTCCTCGTCATGGTCGGCCCCTGCTCCATCCACGACACCATCGCGGCTCGCGAGTATGCTGCCTTGCTCAAAGGTGCGATCGCTGAGTTTTCCAGTGAGTTGCGCATCGTGATGCGGGTGTACTTTGAAAAGCCTCGCACCATTCTCGGCTGGAAGGGTCTCATCAACGATCCCTACCTCGACGGGTCGTACAAGATCAATGACGGGTTGCGCATGGCGCGGCGTCTGCTGATCGATCTTGCCGAGATGGGTGTTCCCGCAGGTACCGAGTTTCTGGACATGATTTCGCCGCAATACATCGCCGGCCTGGCCAGTTGGGGCGCCATCGGCGCGCGCACCACCGAGAGCCAGGTTCACCGCCAACTCGTCTCCGGCGTCTCCTGCCCGGTTGGCTTCAAGAACGCGACGTCCGGCGACGTGCAGGTGGCAATCGAAGCGATACTTTCGGCAGCGCACTCGCACACCTTTCTCGGCCACACGCACCATGGACAGTCCGCCATCTTCGTGACGACCGGAAATCCAGACTGCCACATCATCCTGCGCGGCGGACGCAAGATGGTCAACTACGGGGCCGAGAGCGTCGCGCAGACGGCATCTCAGATGGAGGCTGCGGGACTGGCTCCCCGCATCATGATTGACTTCAGCCACGCCAACAGCAACAAGGACTACACCCGCCAGGCGCTGGTTTGCCGCGATGTTGCCGCCCAGATCGCGTTGGGAGACCGGCGCATCCTGGGTGTGATGATCGAGAGCAACCTGGTGTCCGGCGCACAAAAGCTGCTGCCCGGCAAACCCCTGATTTATGGCCAGAGTATTACCGACGCCTGCATCGATTGGGCGGAGACCCGCACTCTGCTGTCAGATCTGGCCGCGGCTGTTCGAGAACGGCGCCACCTTATGGAGAATCGGGCCGCCCCGGAATCCAGTCGTACGACTGAACCAGTCGGCAACCCTTTCTAGGTTTCAGCATCGTAGGTAACATACCGGACATAGAGAATCTCATCGCCCGGCTACAGCCCAAGCGCTGAAGTGAACTGAACTGGCCCGTTGGAGGTGCTTCCTCCTGCTATCGATGCCCGGAACTCCGGCATCCTCACCAGTGGTTGGGAGATACATGTCATGACCAGCGGGCCCGAGGACCAGAGCAAGTGGCGGGAGATCGAGGAATTGGTGCGCAGGAGTGAGGGAATGGCGGTGGCCGGACGGTTCGCTGTCGCCATCATGCATGAGATCAATAACCCCCTCGAAGCCGTGGCCAACCTCAATTACCTCATCCAGCACGACGCCGAGAACCCTGAAAATATCCGGAAATACAGCCGGCTCATCGATGAACAGCTTCGCACCCTGGGCAAATTAGCGCGCCAGACATTGAGTTTCTACCGGTCGGCAGAGACCAGGCAGGCGGTCGCAATCTCTTCTCTTGCCGAAGCGGCCTTGCGAGTCCACGAGAAGAACATCTCTGCCAAGCGTATTCAGCTCCTCAAGCGCCTGCCTGAGGATATTACCGCCGAGGTCCATCCAGGGGATATTCTGCAGGTCTTCTCCAATCTTGTAGCCAATGCCGTTGACGCATTGCCGGTCAATGGCACGTTGCGCCTGCGGGTGAAGCGCTGCCCCGAGCATGTTCACATCACCGTGGCAGACAATGGTCCCGGAATTCCCGATCCGATCCTGAAGAGGATCTTCGAGCCGTTCTTCACCACTAAAAAGGAACACGGTACCGGCCTTGGTCTCGCCATCTCCAAGACCATCGTTGAAAAACATCAAGGCAGGATCAAAAGCAGGAGCAGCACAGTGAGCGAGAAGAGCGGCACGATCTTTCGCATCTCCCTCCCGGTGATTGCGTTGTCCTCCTCGTAGATCCGCGTTGTCATCCTGTCCAGTTCAGATTCTGTCGCCCAGGAGTAGCCCGTTCTGCCCCGTTCCGCAAAAAAGCCGGCTGCGCCGGCAAAGCCGGTATCATGAGACCAGCAAGAGGCTCATGGTACCGGCTATTTTCATCTCTGCGGGCGAGGCTAGCGGGGAACACTACGGGGCGCTGCTCATCGCCGCGCTCCGGCAGCGGCTGGCGCGTGCCGGGCGAGACGCCAGGTTCTTCGGCATGGGTGGCCCGCGCATGGCTGCCGAGGGCCTTGATCGAGTGGTACGCGCCGAGGATGTCGCGGTCATGGGAATCACCGAGGTGGTGCGCCACCTGCCGCGTATCTATCGGGAGTTCCGCAGGCTGAAGCACTCCATTCGCGACCGGCGACCGGCTGTCGCCGTCCTCATCGATTTCCCAGATATTCATTTCAAGCTGGCGGAAGAACTTCATCGTCTGGGCATCCCCGTCATCTTCTTCGTCAGCCCGCAGCTCTGGGCCTGGAAGAAACACCGCATCAAGCTGGTGCAGAAATTCGTCGACCGCATGCTGGTTATCTTTCCCTTCGAGGAACCTTTTTACCGGGAGCGCGGGGTGAAGGCGGAGTTCGTCGGGCACCCGCTGGCCGAAGTGCCGCTGCCTGGGATCTCGCGTGCACAGTTCGCGGCCGAGAATGGCCTGGAGCCGGCAGCCACATGGATCGGAATCCTACCCGGCAGTCGTGCCAAGGAGATCCGCGACAATCTGCCGGAGATGCTCGCGGCCGCACGAGAGCTGACCCAAGGCGGTACGTGCGGGCCCTTCGAATTCGTCCTCCCGCTGGCGGGGACGCTCAATGCCGAGCAGCGCGCCTTCACCCGCAGCCTGGTCGACGCTCACGGATTCGGCGTGACAGTCCGCCTGGTTGACGACGCCGCTGCCACGCTACTGCACGCGCGCGCATCGGTCGTAGCGAGCGGCACGGCCACGGTTGAGGCGGCGCTCCTCGGCAATCCCTTCGTGGTCGTCTACCGGGTCTCTCCACTCACCTACGCTATCGCCAGGCGCGTGGTCACCGTGCCCCACGTAGCCATGGCCAACCTGGTCTCGGGCAAACGGGTGGTTCCGGAACTGATTCAAACCGAATTCACCGCATCCAATATCGTCAGACAGTTGGCGCCGTTGCTACCCGACGGGCCTCCTCGACAGTCCATGATGAAGGAACTCGCGGCTATTCGGGAGCTGCTGCACGCCCGGGTCGAGGGTCAAAATGGGATTGCCGGCGGCGCCATCGGCCGGGTAGCCGATATCACTCTCGACCTGCTCGGCGCAGGTTCCCCGGTCAACATTGAAGAAGCTGTGCATCTCTGAATGAGACTCTAGCCATGCGAGCAAAAGACGAAATGATGAAAACAGATTTCATTCTGCACCGGCTTCCCGTCGCTGTGGGCGCCCTTATGGCGCTTTTTTTGACCCTATCCCCGACCGCCCATGCCCAGCGGGAGCGGCCCGCCCTCAAGATCACCGGCTATGTGATCGACGCCGAGCTCGACACCGCCGCTCATCACATTGCGGCTACGGCCAAGGTGAGCTTTACGGCTCCGGATAACCTGGAGATGGTGAGCTTTGGATTCCACCCCGCGCTCAAAGTCACCAAGATTACCGACGATGCGGGCAAGCTTTTGACGGGGGAGCGTACCGCGGATGGCACCATCCGGGTGAGCCCCACGACCGCCTTTGTCCACACCCAGACCTATCATTGGACATTCGAATATGAGGGCGTGATCACGGGCAGCGAGGACGGCCCTGTCGAGGGGCTGAAGCTTGCCGCGATTCAGGAGCCGATCACCTACCTGCTGTACGCCGCCCGCTGGTTTCCGACGGCCGGCTTCATGACCGACCGCTTCACCGCGGAGATGCACATCAAGGTGCCACAGGGCATGCGGGTCTTTGCTGCCGGGAGCCAGGGCCCTTCGCACTCTGTTACGCTGGCGAACGGAAAGCCCGGCGACCAATATGACTTCAACTGGACCAAGCCAGGTTTTCCGGGCACCGTGATCGCCGGCCGCTATGTGGAACCGGCGACTGCCGGGCCGGGTAATGTGAAGGTCTATGTGACCGTGGCCCACCAGCAGTCGGCCAATCAACTGGCCCAGACGGCTGCCAAGGAATACGACTTCTTCACCGACAGTTTCGGCTCTCCCGAATCATCCCATCTCAATGTCGTCGAAATTCCGGACGATACGCTGCCCGCCGTCTGGGCGCCGGAACTGGCCGGCATCATGGGTTCGCGCGTAGGAGACAAGTCGGGCGTGCGCCTGCTGGCCAACACCATTGCCCATCAATGGTGGGGTTCTGAGGTAAGCCCGCGGACCCTTAATGACGCCTGGATCACCAACGGCATGGCGCGCTATGGCGAGTTGATGTACGTGGAAGACGAAAGCGGCAAGAGCGCCATGCACGCCGGGCTGCAGGATGTGGCGGCGGGTGCGCTTGCATACGACACGATTCCCCTCTCGAGCGCCAGCCGGCTGAGTCCGTTCTCTCCGGAGTTTCAGTCGATGACCCTGGAGAAGGGCGCCATGGTCTTCCACATGCTGCGCTGGGAGATCGGCGACAAAGCCTTTCTCGCCACCCTCAAAGGCACGATGAGCCAGTACGCCGATCAAAGCATCCGCACCGCGGACTTTGAAAAAGTGGCCGAGGCGCAGAGCCAGCAGCAATTGACGCCATTCTTTGCGCAGTGGATCGATGGCACGGGGGCGCCGCAGTTCACCAACAAATACGCAGTCTACCGGCTCGGAAACAACAAGGGCTTCCGCACCATCGGAGAGATCAACCAGGACCTTGACCTGTTCCGCATGCCGGTGGAGTTGCGCGTCGAAACCGACGGCAAGACGGAGACCGAGAAAGTCGACGTGGTGGGCACGGACTCGCAATATGTCGTCGATACCTTTGGCCGGCCCCGGCGCATCAGCATCGACCCGCAGAACTGGGTGCTTAAATCCTCGCCCGACCTGCAGGTACGCATCGCCATACTCAAAGGGCAGCAACTGGTCGCGCAGGGTGATCTCACGGGAGCGCTTGCCGAATACCAGAAGGCTCTTGAATCCAATTCGCAAAGTTCGCTGGCCAACTATCGCATTGGCGAGATACTGCTGGCACAGCGTAACTACCAGGCTGCGGTAAACGCCTATCGCGACGCTCTGCGGGGCGACGACGAGCCGCGCTGGACCGAGGTCTGGAGTCACATCGAGCTGGGCAAGATCTTTGACATAACCGGTCAGCGCGACCGCGCGGTCAACGAGTACCGGCTGGCGGTGCAGACCAACGACAACACCCAGGGCGCGGTAAACGAAGCACGACTCTACCTGCAGAAGCCGTATGTGCGTCCTCCTGATCAGCAATAATCTCGAATCGATTCCGCAAGTGCGTTATCGGTTTGCCGGTCCGCCAGTCCGGCTACTCCGCGAGCTTGAAGATGCGGATCTGCACCAGCTTTGCGATGGTCAGGTCATTAAGTCCGCGCGCCTGCATGCGTCTTATGAAGTCCGGCGTGATATGAAAGATGCGGATCTGCATGAGT
The DNA here is from genome assembly GCA_963737665.1 of uncultured Acidobacteriaceae bacterium. Classification (GTDB taxonomy): domain Bacteria; phylum Acidobacteriota; class Terriglobia; order Terriglobales; family Acidobacteriaceae; genus Telmatobacter. The sequence goes on along the minus strand of CAVTTW010000001.1, from coordinate 244,828 downwards.
TCCTCGAGCGTCGGCTTGAATCCCAGCGCGCGGATTTCGCGCACCTCCTCCGCATTGACGCCCTGCACCTTGAGTCCGATTAACTGATCGGCGGCGGGCAGATCGTACCCGAGCGCGGTGATGCTGTGAATATACTCCGGATCGATGTTGAAGATGCGCAGGGCGATGAGGTTGTCGGTGGTCATTCCGACCATCCCGGTCTGCTGCAGCGAGCGGGCCCATGCGCTCCCGACATCGACAAATGCATAAGCCTGCAGCTTTTTTGAGTCCAGGCCGGAAAACCCCATCTGCCTCATGCGTTCCACGAAAGTTGTGTCGGGCGTAAACACCGCGTCGCCGGAAAGCGACCTGTTGTGCACCGTGCCGGCGCAGGTAAACGTCCCCGCCTCAGCAGCCAGGGTAGCGGTGAGAGAGGCGCCTTCGCGCGCCAGGTCCGCCAGCGTGATGCCGCTGAAGCGCGTGAAGGAATCGTTGCTGAAGCTGGAGCCGCAGTGGTCGCCTTCACTGCATGCACCATCGTCAATCTGAATTCGAAACTTGTCAGCGGTTTCGCTGGCACTGATGACGCACCGGGCGCGGAGCGGCTCAAGCGGTGTAGCGGCATGTAGAGCGAGACATGCGACAAAGCCTGTCGCCGCGTACAGGATATGGGTTCGAAGTTTCATGGAAGACTCCTTTGGGAAACAGGCACAACTCCTCCGCAGCCTGGGCGCAATATGGCTGAGGTTGGGCTGAGACTTCCCTCTTTCACCGATTCGGTCGCTCAACGATGAGCGAGACTCAGGGCTTTACAGATTGGTCGTCGAGGAGGCCGGAGATGCGCAGTTGGACCAGCTTTTCCAGGGAGAGATTGGAAAAGCCGTGCTTGTTCGCCTCGGCGATGAATGCCGCGTCGATGTTGAAGATGCGCGTCTTTACAAGATCCTCCGCGGTCGCGCTGGGAAATTGTTTGGCGATCGACCGGGCGTATTCGGGTGTCACGCCCTGCACGCGCAAAGCGAGCAGTTGCTGAGAGCTCAGATGGTCAAAGCCCGCAGCCTTCATGTCGGCTACGAACTGCGGTGTGATCTCAAAGATGCGGAACGAAATGGCATCTTGCAGGCTCTTGAGGTCAAGCCCCTGCTGCCTGACTTGCGCGATGTAATCGGCGGTAACTCCCTGGATCTTGCACGCGATGAGTTCGTCCGCGGTCGGCTTGCCAAATCCAACCTTGGCCATGGCACGAGCGTACTCCGGAGTCACGTTCTGGATCTTCATGGCGATGAGTTTGTCGAGATCGACATCGTAGCCCGCGGCCTTCATCTGGTCGATGTAGCTGGACTTCGCAGCCGTGCTCTCCGCGACCTTTTCCGCACTCTTGTCTGCGTCACTCTCTTGCGGCAATACGGAGCCAACCTCAATCACCGGATGCGGCGCGGGCATGGCAACACGAGCAGTGGCAACGGCGGCCGCAGGATGTGCGCCTGCAGGTTCGGGTGAGGGCCTGGGTTCGATGGAGACCGTCGGAGCCGTCACCGGGGCTGCAGCGGGGTGCAGGCTGGCCAACACCTGGGGCGCCGGAAGCAGCAGCACGACCAATCCGGCGCAGGCTGCGACCAGGGAGAAGGGCTGAGGGGAGTTGGTTCGATGAGCCGTGGGCTCGCCAAGAATTCGGGAGATTCTCATGCGGAGACGTTGTGTGGACTGATGCCCGTCAAGCGCCATGGCCAGGCGCAGCTGGCGACGGCGATGTTCTTCAAGATGATAGAGCGCGTCGGCATAGACGACGGGGTTGGGGCAAACGGTGAGGGCGATATCGTCGCAGCAAAGTTCGCGCTCCTCGCGGATGCGCGCATTGATCCACCACACCGCGGGATGAAAGAAGAAGAGAGCTTCCGCCAGTGCCTGCACCAGGTTCCAGAGGAAGTCGGCACGGCGAACATGCGCCAGTTCGTGGGCCAGTACCACTTCAAGTTCCTCAGGGCCGAGCGAGCTAATGGCGGAGAGAGGCAACAGTACGACGGCACGAAAAGCTCCCACCGTGACTGGGCCGGCAATGAGATTCGATACTCGCAAAAGTACAGAACGGCGAATCCCCATGACGGCGCGGATGCGCGCGAAGCTGGCCCGCACCACATCGGGCGCAGGACTGCTTGCCGCAGCGCGCAGGCGCTGAATGAGCCACCAGCCGCCCAGACTGCGCAGGGAAAGCACGACAACCCCGAGGATCCAGAAGGCATCGATCCACGGAAGCGCCGCAGCGAGCGAGAACCCCGGTGGCAGGAATGGAGCGACGGCCACGAGCCCCGGCTCCAGCGTGGGTGAAGGCGCGTGAATGCGGGAGTTGTCCACCAGTTCGCCGTGTGCGTCTGGCGCTATGCGGCCGGAATAAATCACCGGCGCAGAGGAACCGCGATTCAGTTCCCAGCCCAGCGTCGCGACCGACGCCGCCATCATCAGTAACAGCGCCGCCAATGCGACGAGGTAACGAATGTGGCTGGAGAGGCGAGCGACGGCCATGCTCACAACTCGATACAGGGCCGCGACGGCCGCGCCTTGCCAGCAAAAATGGATCAAGGTCCAGGCGAGGGCTTGAGAAGTGTGGGTCATGGCCGGTCCTTTCTCTTTGCGGGAGTGGGTCCCGATTGATCGGCATTGCGCCTGCGGTCAATCATGGCGCGAATCGCGTCGAGTTCGGTGTCAGTGGTGGGCTCCATGGCCAGCGCGTGCAAGGCCAGCTGCGTGGCGGAGCCGGAGAAGAGGCGGACACTGATGTCCTTGAGGATCTTGCTTTGCATGGCTTCCTGGCTGATCGCAGCACGATAGACGTGAGCGCGATTTGCCTCATCCCGGATCACGAGGCCCTTGGCCGTCATGATCTGCAACATCTTGAGCACAGTCGTGTATCCCGAGGTCCGTTGGAGATTCAGGGCAGCGAAGATATCGCGCACCGTCGCCGGTTCCTTGTCCCAAAGGATGCGCAGCAGTTCAAGTTCAGATTCGGTCGGTCGAGGGAGCGATGTGCCCGTGCTCTTCATGATGAAAGCAACACTATACGAAGCATTTCGTATATGTCAACGAAAATCTTCGTAGAATCTCTGTCTTCGGCGAGATCTAAATGGCCCCGCGGACTGCTGCGCAGCGCTTTCTGCAGGGTTGACGGTTGCAAGGCGCGTATTCCATGCACCGTGCTAGACTTCAGCCGATCACCTCACGATCCGGAGTAAACCTCATGAAAGCGTTCGGCTCTTCGCTGGGTATGTTATCGCTGGCTGGGTTCGCGATGGTTGCTGCAATGTTCACAACTAATTCCGCCGCAGAGGCTGCGGCGCAGAAGTCGGGTCCCATTCCAGTGAGACTGGCTGACCGGCCCCTTGCCTTCGAGCCCAACCTGGGACAAGCGGCGCTTGGGGTTCAGTACGTAACGCGCGCCGATCACTACACCGCGCTCCTGCAAGGAAACAGGGCCACTTTTCTCCTGCGTACTGCACACCCGGCATCTCATTTACCGCTCCGAAACGACTCATCATCTTGGGTTACTCCGGAATCCATGGCCATGACATTTGTGGGCGCCAGGCGCAAGCCTGTATCTCGGGCCGAGGAACAACTTCAGGGGCGAAGCAATTACTTCATCGGGCACAGCAAAGAACAGTGGCGCCTTGGTGTGCCGCACTATGGAGCAGTCACTTATAAGGCTCTCTATCCAGGCATTGATGTTCGCTATCACGGCACGCAACAGGCGCTGGAGTATGACTTCGTGGTTGCACCGGGCGCCGACCCCCAACTCATCCGTATCGCTTTCGATGGACAATCGGGGCTGACGTTGACTCCCGATGGAGATCTGCTTATTGCAGCCAAAGATGCACAAATCATTCTTAAAAAGCCCGTCGCCTACCAGGTCAGGAATGGACAGCAGGTCGCCGTCGACTCGACGTTTGCCCGGCTTCCGAATGACCAGATAGGCCTGACCGTCGCAGACTACGATCGAGCCGCTGAACTGGTCATCGACCCCACCGTGACATATGCATCCTATCTCGGCGGGACAGACGACGAGGGGATCTTCGGAATCGGATTTGACCGCGAAGGGAACATCTATGTTTCCGGAGAAACATCGTCAGTAGATTTCCCCACAAGGAACGCCGCCCAGCCACGCGTCGGCGGGAATTACGACGCTTTCGTGTCCAAGTTCGATCGCACCGGTTCGCGTCTGATCTATTCCACCTACCTTGGCGGTAGTTCTTATGACCACGCCGTGGGGATTGCGGTCAACGACGATGGGGAAGCCTATGTAGCCGGCCTTACCCAGTCGACAGACTTTCCGGTTGCACATGCACTGCAAAGCACTCTGAGCGGCCCGGGAGACGCCTTTGTCGCCAAGCTTGATCGCGAGGGGTCGGCGCTGTTGTTCTCGACTTACCTGGGTGGCTCCGCATTCAGCCAGGCCGCGGGGTTGACGATCGACAGCCATGGCGACGTTTATGTCGCAGGCCAAACATCGGCCGTCGATTTTCCGACCACTCCGCATGCATTTCAAATCGAAGTGCGGAGGGGCCGCGCTGACGGGGTTCTGCAGCGGAAATGCATTTGTCGTCAAGTTGCCTCCCTCGGGTTCAAAGCTTCTTTATTCGACCTACCTGGGTGGTAGCGGAAGTGACCTTGCGTCGGCCATTGCGGTCGACGACGATGGAGCTGCGTACGTGGTAGGGCAGGCAGGGTCACAGGACTTCCCAACCAGGAATGCCTTCCAGCCGGCGCTCGCCGGATTTGCAAATGCGTTTCTGGCCAAGATCAATCCGGCCGGAAGTAACATCGCCTTTTCGACCTACCTTGGAGGCAATAACTTCGATGGCGCAGAGGATGTCGCGGTCGATGTTACTCATAACATCTATGTGACCGGATTTACAGGTTCAACGAACTTCCCACTATCCCATGCGTTCCAGAGCCAGCAGGCGGGGCAGCTTGATGCGTTCGTCACCAGGTTTACCCCGGATGGGTCAAGGCTGGTGTACTCCACATTCGTCGGCGGAAGCGGGCTTGACTTCCCCATTCGTATGACGGTCGATGCCGGAGGAAGCGCATCAATTACCGGCTTCACGACCTCAACCGACTTTCCGTTGAAGCAGCCGATTCACGCTGCATACCTTGGCGGAAACGCGGATGTGTTTCTTACGCGGCTTACTCCGGGCGGCGAGGCGCTTTCCTTCTCGACATACCTCGGCGGGTCGGGGGACGACTATGGATACGCAGTCGCCTCGACCTGGAACGGCGCACTGTGGGTCGCGGGCAGCACATCGTCGCAGAATCTCACGACGGTTCATCCGTTCCAGGCGAAGTATGCAGGGGGCCCTTACGATGCTTTCCTGATGAAGATCGCTCTCAACTCGTCGGATGCTGTTGCCGTTCTCCGCGGTGTGATCCAGAACCTCGCTGTGCAGCATGCTATCGATGGCGCGACGGCGCGGGACCTGGAAGAAAGCCTCGACCAGGTATTGCTGCAAAACGAATCCGGCGACCACCACACTATGGATGGGCTGCGCCGGTTCCTCGAGCAGGTCGACGAACACGCCAGCGATCGCACGCTACCTGAAAACATCGTTGACCGCCTTCGCTCCGCAGCGCTGGATATCGTCGACAAGGAAGACTAACGTTCTGCCGGCGAATTCCGCAAAAATCCACACCCAAAATTATTCCGTGGAATGACGCACGGGGCGGCTGGGCAGGCGTGGCGGGCTGACGGGAGGCTCGCTGCCCGGGGCCCGCCGCTTCGATTTGCGACGCTTCTTTGCCGGCTGTTCCATCACTGCCCGCATCCAGTAATTGCCGTCGCCATCGACCTCGATGCCGTGAACCTCGCGCTCAAAGCCGGGGAACCGCTTGCCGAACTGCTCCATCGCCAGGATGAGCTGGATGACCGGCGACTCCGGGCCGCCGAGGCGTTCGCCGGGCATCGACATCGGGATGCCGGGCGGGTACGGAACCAGCATCACCGCGGCGATGCGGCCGGCCATCTCTTTGAACCGGATGCGCTCGGTCTCGTGACGAACCAGTTTCTGATAGGTCTGTGCGGGCGTCAGGACAGGGTCGAAATCCTCGTCGCAGGCGGCGTTGACCAGGCCGGCGAGGTCAAGGTCGATCATGGCCTGGTGCATGTCGTCGGAGAGGTCTTTGAGCGTGAGGTGGCGGTACCGGGCCGGAAAGCGCTGGACCAGTTCCGGAAGCGCCTCTTCGAGCATCGCCTCAGAATCATAGAGACGCTTGAACTCGAAGAGGTTCTCGAGCAGGCTGCCCCACTTGCCCTTCGAGGTACCGACCGAGAACAGCACCAGCACGGTGTAATCGCCAGTGCGGGCGATCTCCACGCGGCGCGAGTCGAGGAACTCGGTGAGCACGGCGGCTGGAATGCCCCACTTGGCGATGGCGCCCTGGGCATTGACGCCGGGGGTAAGAATCGTCACCTTGGTGGGGTCGAGCATGCAGTAGTCGTCGGGTGAATCTTCGTCCTGATACCCGTGCCAGTCGTCGCCGCGCTTCAGGGTCCAGCAGCTGGGTTCGGTCGCCAGCAGTTCATCTTCGGCGTCTTCAAAGAGGATCACATCGCCAGTGGCCGGGTCGGTGACGCTCTCCGGCTGATAGATGCCAAAGAACCATGCTTCGCCGTTCTCCGACTCGGTGCGCAGGCGATGCGCAACGGAGCTCATCGCCTGGCGGAAGCTGATGGCGTCGGCCAGTGTCTCGTCCATCAGGGTGGGACCGGCGGGTTCATCCATCATGGCGGCGGCCACGTCGAGCGAGGCAATCAACGGATAGAAGGGCGAGGTGGTGCCGTGCATCATGAAAGCTTCGTTGAACTGGTCAAAGTCGAGCGGGGCGCGCTCGGAAAGCTTGACATGCACCATCGAGCCCATCGAAAACGCGGCCAGCATCTTGTGCGTGGACTGCACCGAGAAAAGCAGGGGGCGGTCTTCCATGTCTTCCGGGACGCCCATGGCATAGCGGCCGCGATAGATGGGGTGGAACTTGGCATACGCATACCACGCTTCGTCGAAGTGGACGCGGGCGACGGAGCCGGCAAGCTGTTCGACGACCTGGTCGACGTTATAGCAGAGGCCGTCATACGTGGAGTTGGTGACCACGGCGTAGGTGGGTTCCTGGGATCGGGCGCCGGCAGCGAAGGGGCTGCGGGCAATGAGCTTCTGGACCGACTTGGGGGAAAAGCGCCGCAGCGGCACCAGGCCGATCATGCCGTAGCCGTTGCGCGTGGGCTTGAAGTAGACAGGCCGCGCGCCGGTGACGGTCAGCGAGTGGCAGATGGATTTATGGCAGTTGGCGTCGGCCAGCACGATGTCGTCCTGGGCGATGACGCCGTGGCCCACGATCTGGTTGGAGGTACTGGAGCCACCCAGTACATAGAACGTCCAGTCGGCGCCGAAGATGCGGGCGGCGTTGCGCTCCGAATCTCCCGGAGGGCCAATGTGGTCGAGCCACGAGCCGAGCGGCGCCGAGGAGATGCCGAGGTCGGAGCGGAGCAGGTTTTCGCCGAAGAAGCGGTGGAACTCCTGGCCTACGGGATGCTTGAGAAAGGCGACGCCGCCCATATGGCCCGGCGCGTCCCACGAGTAGGCGGACTGATCGTTGTATTTGAGCAGTTCGCGGAAGTATGGCGGCAGAAGCTGTTCGTGATAGCGCTCGATGGCGGTGTCGAGGCGCGAGGCAATGAAGGCCGGAGTGTCGCCGAAGAGGTGGATGTATTCGTGGACCTGCTTGACGACTTCCAGTGGCAGTTCCGAGACCAGGGTGCGGTCGGCGATGAGGAAGATCGGGACTTTCTTGTTACGGTGGCGGACGGCGCGGATGATGTCGAGGGCGGCGCGTTCTTCAAACTGGGAATTGCCTTCGAGGTCCCAGTCGAGAAGGATCGCCGAGTAGCTTGGATCGGAGGTGACGAGCGAGAGACCGTCCTCGGTCGAGGTGGTGCGGACGACTTCGTACCCTTCGTCGCCGATGGCGTCCACGAGACGCTCCATGGCGCGGTCCGAGACGGAGTCGGTGCGTCCGACCTCACTGGCAATCAACAACACCCAACGCTTTTCACTCATCGACGATGCACATCCCGGACAGCCCTTCGCGAAGGACGAAATCAAGCAAACAGAGCTTATGGTATCGCGGATGGGTTGCAGCCGTATAAGGCCAGTGCGCGGTTTTGAATCGAAAGCCACGAGCGGGGAAATAGCGGGTCAATTCTCGTACTGTCCAATCGAAAATCGACGTCGCGGAGTCCCCTGACCTCCGCGCCTATACGGGTCGCTAACATACTATTTTGCAAATAGGTATTTTAAAGGTATCCTCTGAGCATGGCCAAGAATCCCGAACACCGCGACCTCTTCCCTGGCGCATTGGAAATCATGATCCTGCAGTCACTACGGCTCAAGCCCATGCATGGTTACGCGCTGGTAAAGCACATCAAGCAGGTTTCGGACAATTTGCTCCAGGTAGAGGAGGGATCGCTCTACCCCGCGCTGCAGCGGATGCTTCGCGAAGGCTGGCTCGAATCGGAGAGCGGCGTGTCCGCCAAGGGGCGCCCCACCCGGATTTATCGCCTCACCGATGCGGGTGTCCGGCATCTGGATGCGGAAGTCCTCAGCTTCGAAAAGATGTTCACCGGAATAGCGCGCGTGCTTGCAGTTGCGAGAGCGTAGGAGGCCATCCGTGCCGATTGTCAACAGGCTTTTTGGGCGGCTCCTGGGCCGGTCTCGCCGCTATGACGATATTTCCGTGTCCATCCAGGAACACATCGACGAGCGGATCGATGAGCTGATGGCAGAGGGCGTGCCACGTGCTGAGGCCGAACGAACCGCGCGCCGCGATTTCGGCAATGTGACCCTCCTCCGGGAGCGGAGCCGTGAGGTGTGGCAGTGGCAGAGACTGGAATCGCTGCTGGTGGATCTGAAGCATATATGTCGCCGGCTGCAGCGGTCGCCAGGTTTCGCGATTACGGTGGTGCTGACGTTGGCCATTGGCATTGGAGCAAATACAGCGGTCTTCAGTGTACTCAACAGCGTGCTGCTACGGCCGCTGGCCTATCCGGAGCCGCAACAGCTGGTCTCGCTCCACCTCAACGCGCCGGGCGCGCCCGGGCTGGCCGAGTTTAGGAGCGAGCTGCGCCTTTCGGCCTCGATGTACTTCACCTTTGCCGCACACAATCGTGCCTTTCAGTCGGTAGGCGTATGGGGACCGGGGACGGCGAGTATCACAAGCCTCGCCCAGCCGGAGCAGGTAAACACCGCACAGATTTCGGGCGGCGTTCTTGAGACGCTGAATGTTCCCGCCTTCGCCGGGCAATGGCTTACCGCGGCCGATCAGGACGCCCATGCCCTGGGGCGGGTGATGTTGAGCTATGGCTATTGGCAGCGTCGCTTTGGCGGGGATCCCGGCGTAGTAGGCCGCGCCATCACCGTCAATTCCCAAACCCGCGTAATCGCCGGGGTGATGCCGCGCGGATTCAAGATTGTGAATTACGACTTCGATCTGCTGGTCCCGCTGGCCTTCGATCCGGTCAACGAGAGGCTGGCCGGCTTCTCTTATCGCGGCATCGCGCGGCTTCGGCCGGGGGTCGGCATACCGCAGGCGAACGCCGATGTGGCGCGCCTGCTCAACGTATGGATGGACTCATGGACGAACGGACCCGGAGCCGACCCGCACTGGTATCTGAGATGGAAGATTGCGCCGGCACTGGAGCCGTTGAAAGACACCGTGGTCGGCAGCGTGCACACCGTTCTCTGGGTGGTAATGGCAACCATCGGCGTGGTTATGCTGATTGCGTGCACCAACGTGGCCAACCTGCTGATGGTTAGAGCCGAAGCACGTCAACAGGAACTTGCGGTGCGCTCGGCGCTGGGCGCAGGACGATGGCGGATTGCGCGCGAGCTTTTGCTGGAAAGCGTGACACTGGGTCTGCTGGGCGGGACAGCCGGGGTGGGAGTGGCGTCCGCCGGGCTGCGCCTTCTGACGGCGATCGGACCCGGGCAACTTCCGCGTCTGAGCGAGGTCTCGCTCGACGGCCGCTCCGTCGCCTTCACCCTCATTCTCTCTGTGCTTTCCGGGCTGTTCTTTGGCGCCATTCCGGCATTGCGCTATGCCCCGTCCCGGCAGCGGCTGACCTTGCTCGGAGCCACGCGGACAGTGAGCGCAGGCCGTGAACGCCGGCGCGGTCGCAACCTCCTGGTCGTCGCCCAGGTAGCCATGGCGCTGGTGCTGCTTATTGGCGCGGTGCTGATGATCCGAACCTTCCTGGCAATGCGGGATGTCGATCCCGGCTTCTCCGGCCCCGCATCTCTTCAGGTCATGCGCCTCAGCATTCCGGAGACGCTGGTGCGCGACTCCACCACAGCAGTGCACATGCAAAACAGCATCCTCGATAAGCTGGCAGCGATTCCCGGCGCCTCTTCCGCCGGCTTCGCCGCTTCGGTTCCCATGAGCGGAGCCGAACCGAGCTGGGACGAGATCCTCATCGAAGGCAAGACTTACGCAGGCGACAATCCGCCCATGCGCCTCTACAACTACGTCTCCCCTGGATACTTCCATACTGCCGGCACGCGGTTCATCGCCGGGCGCGACTTCACATGGGCGGAGATCTACAGCGTGAGGCCGATTGGAATCGTATCCGAGGGTCTGGCCCGCGAACTCTGGGGATCGCCGCAGGCAGCGATAGGCAAGCACTTCCGCGAGTTTGAGTCTTCGCCCTGGTATGAGGTGGTGGGGGTGGTGCAGGACGTGCGTGAAAATGGCGTGGATCAGGTGTCGCCCGCAACCGTCTACTGGCCTCCGTTGATGGGCAACCCAGCCGTTCCCGCTGAGTTGGGGGCCTGGCGCAGTGTCTACTTCGCGATACGCAGCGACCGCGCCGGCACGCAAACCTTCGTTAACGAAATGCAGGAGGCCGTCTGGTCAGTGAATGCGAATCTGCCCGTGGCGGAGATCAGCACCATGCAGGATGTCTACAGCGATTCCATGGCGCGCACCTCGTTCACGCTGGTCATGCTGGCCATTGCGGGAACCATGGCGCTCGCTCTGGGAATCCTCGGAATTTACGGCGTCATCTCGTATGCCGTCTCACAACGCACGCGCGAGATCGGCATCCGCATGGCGCTGGGCGCAAAGAAGACCGAACTGGCGTGGATGTTCGTTCGTTCGGCATTGATTCTTACCGGCGTCGGGACGGCGGTTGGCCTTGGCGCGGCGGCCGCAGTCATGCGCCTTATGCGAACGCTGGTGTTTGGCATCAGCCCACTCGATCCGATCACCTTTACGGCCGTACCCATTGCCATGGTTGCCGCAGCGGCATTGGCAAGCTATCTGCCCGCGCGACGCACCGCCGCGATCGATCCGGTCGAAGCGCTTCGAGCCGAATAATCAGGGCGAGATCTGACCTAGGTTCCCGATGCCCGGTGGTCTCTATCGCGATTGGCATCGGTACGCCGTCATTGCACCGGGAAAGGCCCGAGTCTGTTCCCCAGCATTGACCGAGACCGAGCCTTTGGTTCTCCAAACGTCTGACCTGGATTCACTGCGGGGTGATAGACAAGTTGAACGTCACGGTGTGCACCCGCGACCCGCTGGCGGCCCAGAGCACGACGGGGATGGTTCGTTCCGCGGCTGAGGAAGAGTTGGCCGAAAAGCTGATGGTGACCATACCGTTCACAAGGCCGTTCTGGCTGAAGGTTGCATTCACGTCTCCGGGCAGGCCTTCGAGCCAGAGGCTGACCGGGCCATAGCCAAAGGAGCGCACATTTACCGTGCCCGTCCCCCACCCGGCCGTCATGTAGATGGTGTTGCTGTTGAGCACAGCCTGGAAGTCAGGATAGGAGGCCGCCGGAGCGGTACAGGTCCCGGCCGGCGATATACCCGGAGGCCCCCACCAGGAATTCTGGTCAGTTCCGTAGTCGGACTGCCATGCCGCCATGCTGACGTACTGGCCATCGACGATCTTAAAGGCACTGGAGGTCGCCGGGTCATACCACTCGTTGTAGTCGGAAGTGAGGGTTGAGGTGAACTGCCACCAATCGCCGGGATCGAGGTAAGTCCCAAGGACGACCTGGCCCCCGCCGTTATCTTCCATCACGTTGCCGTTCATCACCATTCCCGTGGTGAACAAGTCGTAGACCGCGCCCGTGAGCCAATCGGGGATCAGGATTCCGCCCGACTGACCTCCAATGAAGACCTGCGCCTGATGCACGTTGGTGCCGCCATTGTTGTAAAACGTGTTGTTCTCAACCGTCAGCTGCTCGCTGGTGAGCACGTTGAGGCCGGAACCGTTGGTGCACAGGTTGCTGTTCTCGAGCGTGATCGGGCCCTCATTGCGTTCAATCTGCAACCCGGCCAGAACATTGCCGGTCAAGGTCGCCTGGTTGATGGCGATGTTCTTGTTGTCGGTATCGAACCACAGGCCCTGCGCCTGGTTATGGAACGACCGGTGATATTGCGCAACGGTATTGCGCATCTCGAAGAATTTGGCTCCGCCCGCGGCCCAGTCGTAGAAAGCTCCCTGCGCGCCGCGCCAGTTGTTGTAATCGCTCTCATTGGAGCTGAAGAGCATATTCTGCGTCCGTGTCCCCATGAACCCGATGCCGCCGTTATAACTGGCCGTGGAGTTCTGGACGGTGACGTTGGTCGAACCGAAGACCCCGAAGCCGCCCCAGTTGTTCCAGTTGGCGGTGATGGAATCGACGAGAACATTGTTACTGGAGTTCACGCTGGCGCTGGTGGTGTTGAAGCAGTTGGCGGCGTGCTCAAAGGTCAGGCCGCGCAGCACCACGTCATTGCGCCCGCTGACGGTCAGGGTTTGCCTGCGGACGGCTGCTTCGACGACGGCGGTCGACATGTCGGTGCCTGCCGGCGGCGAGATATGCAGCAGGTTATAGGCATCGCCGATATAAAAGGTGCCGGGCACCATGCTGTTGAACGACATCACCTGAGTGAGAGCCACACCGTTGACCGTGATGACCTCAGCGCGCAGGGTGATTGGTGCAAAGGCCATGTACCAGCCCGACGGGATCGCGCAGGGGCCGAGGTCGTAGGGCCACTTTGCCATATAGACTGTGGGTTTCTGCTGCTGCCAGCCAGTGATAATCTCGGACCCGGTAATCACGGCCGTTCCCGGAACGGCGGCTTGAACGAGCAGCGGTGCGCTGGTCGAATTCTGATTCTGAATGCTGACAGATTCCCGGTATACGCCGGGATTGACAACGATGGCCACGCCGGTCCCTTGTTGATTGAGAGCATTGGCAAGATTTACCGCAGCCTGGATCGTCTTGAATGGGGATGTTTGTGCTCCCGAATTGCTGTCGTTCCCGACGACAGCGTCCACATACAGCCAGATCGGCAGGTACTGATTCACATTCGCCTGGGCGAACACATGTGCTCCGCAGAAAGCCAGAAACACAGAAATGAAGGCAGCGAGTCGTCTACGCATGCTGGTCTCGAATAAATGGGCTACCCGCGTTCGACCGAACGGGCGCAGCGTATCTCAGGCACGCTTGGATATGTAGTTGAGAAGATCTTTACGAAGAAATCTACCAAGGAAGGGCTTCTGTATCGAACGGGAAGCTCTGGACAGTCAAATACCACAACAGCTCTTACGAATGCCGTTCAAGATAAGCAGATGTGAAAAGGGGCTTCGTGCAGGCAATCTAACATAGTTTGGCACGGGTTCCCTGAACCTAGATTCGCAAAGGAACAGGAAAACTCTTTGATCTAGATCAAAGAAAGACGGCGAGGGTAGCCGCTTCCCCCAGGAACTATTTTAGCTGTGATTCGTTGTTCCCAAGGGAATTTCGCAAGTTCGAACGATGATTTCTCGGTGGTCGAGGCGGTCATGCCCAGGCCTCGCAGGCGAGACCTGGGCTGCGGTGATTTTGGGGGGTGGTCAAGCGAGGGCGTTCGGGAGGCGGATTAGTGGCTATTGGCCGAACAACAGGAGCCGGCCGCGGTCTTCGGCTGCTGATAAGTTTGAACCGGATCGACGAAATAACCTTCGCTGTAGCGATCGTGGTGCCGGACCCAGGACATGGTAAAGGCCAGGCCGTCTTCGTCGCGGCCCTTGGGGACGAGATCGAGGAAGTTGTAGGTGCCGACCAGAATGTCCAGCCCCCGCGCATAGCTCGAATAGGTATGAAATACCTCACCCGCTGCGTCCCTGAAGAAGATGCTTACGCCTGGGCCTTCTTCACTGGGGAACGGCGCCGTGGCGTAGTTGTATTCGACCTTGCCGGTGGCTTGTTCCTGCGGGGTGAACGAGACGTGATAGTCAAAGTTGAAGTCGCTGCCAAAGGAGGAGACCCACTGAAACTTCCAGCCCATGCGCTTCTTAAAGGCTTCAATCTCGGCCAGCGGCGCACGCGAGATCACGGCGAGCGTCGTATCCCGATTGGCGAGGTGCACGGTTGTACCGTCGAAGTGATCGGCAAGGTAGGAGCAACTGGGGCACCCCTGCTCCCACCCCGGCCCGAACATGAAGTGGTACACGATGAGTTGGCTGCGCCCGTCGAAGAGATCGGACAGACCTAGCCTGCCGCGGGTGGAATCGAAGGCATAGGGCTTCTCTACCCTTTCCCAGGGCAAAGCGCGGCGCTGGCGGCTCAACTCATCGCGCAGGCGGGTGAACTCCTTTTCTCTGGCGAGGAACTGTTGGCGGGCGGCCAGCCATTCCTCATGCGACACGACGGTGGGAAGTTCTGCTGCTGTAGCGGTACTAGCCATGGCGATCCTCCTTGGATTGGGATTCGGTTGGCGCGGGTTCAGAGTCCGCGGCGCGAGAGATGCCGATTTTTTTGAGCGCGATGGCGGCGAGTCCTCCTGTGGAGGTCACGCTGCCGGCGAGCAGCATTGCAGTGGCTATGCACACGGGGCACATGGGCTCTTACTCCCTTGCTCGCTGTTGCGCGCGCATCGCCTGGTTTTCTATGAGAAGGAGGCAGACCATCTCCTGAAGGCACTCCAGCTTGGCTTGCCAATACTCGGCAGAGGTCTGCTCGTTGAGTTGGGGCTCTCGACGCTGTTTCTCGGCATCCATTCTTAACCTCCAGGCACATTTGCCAGTTGTCACAAGGATGGGGCCAGGGCGGTAGTCAGCGTGCCTCGGCGTGCCGGCGGACGCGGTCATGCATTGCGGCCCAGCCTTTGTTCATGCCGGCCTTGTGCTCATCGGAGACGAAGCCGAGCGCGGTGTGCCGGAAGGTGATCAGGGTTCCACCATCGACTTCGGTCAGCCGGTATTGCACATTGGAGACGAACGGGAACGATGCAAACAGCGGCCCCGCGAACTCCAGCAGCGAGGGCCGCTTGATGGCCTGAACAACAGCCCAGAAATGCCCGTTGTCATCGCCCAGGTCGCGGTACCACCTTCCGCCCGGCCAAGGTTCGATTTTCATGTTGAGCGTCTTGCCGTCGGCGGTTTCGTTGCCCGGCCCGAGTTGCTCGAGCAGCGCGGCAAAGGTTCGATCGACGGGCGCCTGAACGTGGATTTCCTGGTTGATGGTGAGGGTGAGGTCTTCGACGGTCTGGATGGTGGAAGTCATCATTTCTCCTTAAGATTCGGGGGATTCAAATCCTGTGTGCTCTCCTGCTGCATGGCTTCGGCGCGCTCTTTCACGCGAAGCAACTGATGCTGCCAGTAGCGCTCGAACGTTCCTGCCCACTCGTGCAGAGGGCGTATCGCTTCCGCGTTGGTCCGGTAAAACTTTTGGCGGCCGTCGCAGCGCATCCGCACCAGTCCCACGTCGCGGAGAACGCGCAGATGCTTGGAGACCGAAGGCTGCTCGAGTCCAAGAGCAGTGACGATCTCCGTGACCGGCCGCTCGGTCCCCGCAAGATAGCTCAGGATCTCGCGCCGGCGGGGCTCAGCGACCGCGTTGAATGCGTCCGATGTGGTGCTTGCTCTTGCCATGACCAGACAATACATTCTCATATGGGAATATGTCAAGCGATTTTCGACTGAACATGATCTTCGGACCCTTCATGGCTGGGAAGGCGTGAAACGGGCGTGAGTCACATAGGGGGTTCAGGGTGGCCCAAAACCCATGCCAAAAAGCAAACGGCCAGCTTCTCAGGCTGGCCGTCTGCGCATTCGCTTCGTTGTTTGATGATCAGGGTCGGCCGCGGGAGAGGACTTCGAGCACGACGGGAGCCAGGCCGTTTTCGGTCATGGCGAGTTTGTCGGCGGCGGCTTTGGAGAGGTCGATGATGTGTCCGGCGGCGAGATCGCCGCGGTCGTTGATGCGAACAATCACCGAGCGCTTGTTGCGGAGGTTCACCACTTTTACCAAAGAACCGAACGGCAGGGTCGGATGACAGGCAGTCATCGCGTTCATGTCGAAGGTTTCTCCATTGGCTGTCTTTTTGCCGTGAAACACGGTGCCATACCAGGTGGCGATTCCGCGCAGCAGGGCCGCCCTCTGGGCAGCGATGGAGAGCTTTGGTTTCAGGGAAGCCGGTTGAACATGAGCAACTACCGGTACTGAAGGTGGCACGTTGACTGCGGCACGGGGAAGCAGCGCATCTGCCTGTACGGTTCGCGTGGCAAACATCACCATCGCGAGTGCCAGCACGAGGGAAGAAACGCCTGCCAGCAGCCAGATTCGGAGCGGAGCATTCAGGCTGGGGACGCCTGACCTTCGACGAATAACCATCTACTTATCTTATAGAAAAATCATCCGTTTGTGACCCTTTTCGAGAGGCAAAAAGTGAGACTCGCACGAAGGAGAACGGCGAAAGCCCAGGTTTCTATCATTAAATAACTGAAAATGGAGCCTTTATCGTTTCGTTTTTGGGGCGCTGACGCAGTCAGTCGATACGGCCTATAAGCAGCAGACGCACGACCGGAATTTCGATGAAGCCGTGGCCAACCTGGTATCAGACTTCGAAGCGCTCACGCGGCAGCAGACAGGGTCGGCGCACTAATCTTTGGGCGGACCCGGGTGCGCGTTTTTCCGGGCGGCTGAGGGCAGTTCCAAAGTCTCAAGGCGGTCATCAGGTTTGAGGTAACCTTTGCGGCGAAACCAGTCGTCCATGGCGGACTGGAGGCGGGCGAGGGGGACGCGATGGCCGGCCTCGAGCAGGCCGTCGGCGACGGGAAGGGTGTCGTCGAAGATGGCGTCGTTGGTGAAGTTGCGCATGGCGAAGTTGTCGATCCAGCGGATGGGACAGGGATGACGGGCGCCGGCCGAGTCAACTCGCTCAATCGAGATGCGGCGCACAAACATGAATCTACTGTAGCGGATGCGATGCGGCAGCGGGATCGCCAAGGCCCTACTGCTTCGGACCGGGAAGTACCCGCGCGTCCTTGGCTTCCTGCGCATCGACGTGGAAGCGCTTGTAGTCGTAGTCGCGTTCAGTGAAGTGCTGACGCATGTTTTTGAGCAGCAGCACGCGGGCCTGGAGCGTTCCTTCGCCGCCCGTGGGGAGCCAGAGCTGGGCGTCGACGGGGGCCTGGTCGAAGTGGAAATTGGAGCCCTTTTGCACATTGGCGAGAAGGCCGCCAGCCACGTGGAAGTTGTCATCGAAGGTGACTTCCATATGCGCCACCTCGCGATCGGCTTCGTCGACCCAGACGGTGCCCTTGAGCTTCTTCGAGGCGTCCTCGGCGAGGCCGTGGGTCTTGGCGTTTTTGCGGCCCACGAAGTCGAAGACAAGCGTCGGCCGCCCATGGTAAGTCTCGCGGCGCGGATTGCTGACGTCCATGATGTCAAGGACCCGGCTGATGCTGATGGTAGGCCCTTCGAGGGACTGGTCGGAGGGGGTCTTCTGCGCCTTTTCTACAAGCTTGGTGATGCGCTCGGTCTCCTTCTGTTGATCGTGATCGCTGAGGGGCTTGCCGTTTTTCTTGACGGTGCGCTCGATGACGTGGCCGTTGACGAAGAAGTCTTCGTTGTCGCTGGTTTCGGTCTTGGTTACCTTTCCGTTGGAGTCCACGTCCTGAACCGTCTGAAGGGAGCTGTAGGTGTAGGCTTCGCGAATTTTTTCGAGCTGCTTCTGGTGGTCTTCGACCTCGCGCATCAACTGGCGGACGTCGGGAATGGCGGCAGTGTCTGGATGCACACCGGGAGACGACTGTGCGAGAGCGAGGCCGGGCATCAGCAGGATTGCCGCGAGCGGGGTAACGGCGAAAAATTGGGATTTGGGCATGAGGGCATTCCCCCGGATCAGAAGTTTGCGGTGGAACTGCAAGGATGAGAGAACCTCGCTGGTATCTGTTGGGACGCGGCGCCGACGCAAAGGTTACGCGCTCCGGAGTTCAGGTTCCAGGTCCACGCCCACTTTACGCACTTGTCAACCCACATCCAACCGCATGAGGTACATTGCAATACGAGCGGCCCTGTTGCCGCGCAAGGAGAACGACCCCATGCTCAAGCTTTTGCTGCACTGGATTCTGAGCGCTATAGCCCTGCTGATTGTTTCCCGTCTCATTCCCGGATTCGTGGTGCGGGGACTGCAGCCGGCCCTCGTTGCGGCACTGGTCATCGGTCTGCTGAACGCGACGGTTGGCCTGCTGCTGAAGATCATTACTTTCCCCATCAGCATTCTCACCCTGGGCCTGTTTCTGCTGGTCATCAATGGGTTGATGATCCTGGTGGCATCGAGCATCGTGCGCGGGTTTACGGTGTACGGGATGGTGCCCGCGTTCTGGGGTGCGGTGGTGCTGGCGCTGCTCGGGCTGCTGTTCCGCGCGATCACACGGGAGGCGTAGGCTCCTTATCGTACGATCCGGAGTCGTTGTCGGTCCGTGCTTTCCCACCCTTTTGCCGGAAGGCTGGCGAAAGGAGGGAGCACAGAAGGTGGTCTCTTTTCCGAAGAGATCTAGTGCACTGGAACTATGGCGTGGCGCACGGCGGATCTCTTTTTGCGGATTGTGGGGATCGGCGCGGCGTGGGCCGTAACGGCGGTCTGCGCGGCTGCGTCGGCCGGGGCAGGCGTTACCGGATGCATCAGCACGGGACCGACCAGGG
Source organism: uncultured Acidobacteriaceae bacterium (assembly GCA_963737665.1). GTDB lineage: Bacteria > Acidobacteriota > Terriglobia > Terriglobales > Acidobacteriaceae > Telmatobacter. The sequence continues at coordinate 225,851 of CAVTTW010000001.1, read as the reverse complement.
TCTGCGGGACGCGCCTCGCGCCGCCGGTTGAAAATCCGCCGGAGGGCTGGGAGGGGGACGGCATCGTAATCACCCTTGCCGACGCTGGCGGCTGCACCCGCGAGTAGACGCCCCATCCCCCACCGGCGACGGCGAATACGATCGCAGCCGCCGCGGCGCCGCGCGTCCAGGCGCCGGCGGGCCGCAGGGCGTGTGGCCAGGATAGAACCGTGGGGGTGCGCGGAGCCGACCGCAACCCGGCCTGCACGCGGTCTGCGAGACCCTCCGGTGCGGGCAGGCTTGCTATGAGACGAAGGGTATTTTCACCACAATCCATGTCGGACGAGCGGGAAGAGGATCGGATTTCGCGGGGAGGGTTCATCGGGAACTCCTTGCGTACTGGAGCAGGTCTGCCATCAAGTTCCGGGCGCGAAACAGCCGGGAACGCACACTCGACTCCGTAACTCCGAGGACCGCGGCAATTTCAACGCTGGAGAGTTCTTCAAAAGCAGAGAGCCTCAGCACTTCGCGCTCTTTGGCGGGAAGCTGTTCGACGCAGGCCAGCACGTGGGCGTGGTGCTGGGCCGCGGCGGTCCGCTCCTCGGCGCTGAGGCCGTCGGCAGGCAGTACGCGAGTGAGTTCGGCCACGTCGTCGGTTTCAGGGCGGGTCTTGGCGCGACGCTTGCGGTCGAGCACGATGTTCCACACGATGCGGATGAGCCAGACGCGGTGGTCGCGCACTTCGCCGAGGGTGTCGCGATGGCGCAGCACGCGAAGAAAGGCTTCCTGCACCGCATCTTCAGCGTCGGAGGGGTTGCGGAGAACGGAAAAGGCGACCCGGTAGAGGGTCGTGGCGTACTGCTCCACCAGAGCCGCAAGCGCTTCTTCCTGAGCGTGCTGGCGGGTTTCGTCGTGCACGGCGCTGTTGGCGATCTCCATCCAAGCTGGAAAAACTGTCTGGCTGGCACTCATACATCCACCAGACGCAGCCCACAACAAAAATGCTCAGGCCGAGAATGCTCTGTCCCCAGAGCCCGGCCTGAGCATTTCGCTCGATTCAAACCCTGGATGCGCTGCCGGCTACTGCTTTCCGGCGAGCTTCTGTGCGGCGATGGATCCCGCCACTCCGTCCTTGTCGGCGTCCTTGACCTTGGCCCAGATGGCGCGAGCCTGATCCTGCTTGCCGGACGTTGCGTAGAGATCAGCCAGGGCCAATTGGGCGACACCCTTGGAAACGGTGACGGACGGCTTGTCAGCCAGTCCGTTGTAGATCTCGATGGCCTGTGCATCGCGCCCGGTCTGGCGGTACAGGCCGGCCAGGGCCAGTTTGGCCAGGTTGGAAAGATTGCGGTCCCACGCGCCGGCGGCCGTCTTCAATTCTGTCTCTGCCGAGGCATTCTGCCCTAGCTCTTCGTAGGTAACACCAGCGAAATAATGCGCCTTGGCGCCGGCCGGGAGCCAGCCAAAGTCTTTGGCGACCGCGACGAACTCGCGATTGGCTTCCTTGGCGCGATCAGCGGCGGTCGAGTACATGTTGGGCTCGGGCGGGGCTCCGGGAGTCGCCAGGGGGGTCGAATAGAGGTCGAGGGCGGAGCCGAGGGCCTTGTCGGCGGCGGAGCTGCGTATGCTCCAGAAGATCAACGCTCCAGCCAGGAGAACAAGAACGACCGCGGCGCCGATGATCCAGCGCATGAGGCCGGCGCGGTGGCCGCTTACCCAGCTCATGCTGCTGGCGGTGGCGACTGCGAACTTATCCTGCTTGAGGGCGTGACGGGTTTGTGTGTCCACGGGGTTTATTTTGTCCTTCGCGATTGACTTGCAGGCGGGTCCGTCGAGGTATAGGCACTACGACTGCAACCTTATTAGTCTAACAGCGCGCGCGGCGCAGCGCCACAAATCCGGCGTGATCCGGAAGTGGGATTGTCGCCGATCTCCACACCGGCAACTTGCCCTGCGGGATCGGGAACGATACGCTTGTTGCATGTACGAAGACTTCCATGTAGCTGATCGCTGGACAGGCGAAGACCTGCACTGCCGCTGGAAAGCCAACATTGTGGCCATCGCGACCCGACATGCGGACGCGGTCGATATCCGGTTTGACGTCAATGGCCGGCCCATGTGGATCGCGCTGCCGGCGACCGCCTGGGTGGAGCAGAAGAAGCGCACCGGAAAAGTGATTACCGATCAGTTGGCGGCGCAGATCGCCGGCCGCTACTTGAAACAACTGGTCGAGGAAGGCTACGACACCCAGCGCGAGATTTACACCATGACCGTGGAGGAAGTGCTTCACGGTCTCGACGAGGTGGTGCAGGAAGCGAAGGCCCAGGGCAGCATGCCCAGCCTCCCGGCGGGGATCGACGCTGCCGGTTAGCAGATTTACATAGGCGACCACCCGTTTTCCCGTTATGCCAGCGCAATGCTGACCCGCGATCAAGGAGTAGACCCCCTGACTGCAGCTCGGGAAACCGTGCGAGACAGAAGAGATCATAGGAAGGCCGCCAGCGCCCCCTCCACCCCATCGAGTCCTATCCCCTAGTCCAGCTCAGGTCGCAAAACCCGCTGAGACTTTCACGGCGAATTTGTCGCTGTTTAGGATGAGCACCTCTTCCGATGACAGGGCCGGAAGACGGGGGCTGGAGGGAGATCCTTTTATGATCGTGAAGCAGACACCCGCCCAAATTGCGGCACAAATTCGCAACGAATTTCCGTATTTCGCCGATCCGTCAAAGCACGCGAAGCTCGCCGGTTCGTCTGCACTGAACAAACCCAAAGCGAACGACAAGTTTGCCAAGGACTGGAAGGTGACTGACGAGGCGCAACAATACGAAAATTCCAAACGCTTTAACGATTTTTGCCAGATTGGTGCGCTGCTGACGGACGAAAGCCGATGCCTCGAACACCTGAAAGCCCTGGACGAGGAGATGGCGAAGGAATTGCTGAATTCAAAGATTACGGGCAATCCATCCGCGATCCAGCGGATCCCACTCGAAGGCAGAGACACCGCGAGTCCAGACAAACCCTCACAGGAAAGCAAAGAGAAGCTCGCCAAGGCGGATTGGGAAAAGATCCGTACGACAAAGTTTCACAAGCTCCTGCATCGCGTCTTGTTCCGATTCGAGCAAACCTGGGGCTTCAATGTCGACGAGTTTGGCGTCCCGACCCTGACGGGGTTCATATACCCCACCGTTTTCAACGATGAATTGATCAAGAAAGCCCGCCACTTCAAGGATCCGGGAGCCGAGGTCATCCACGGCGAATACACACACCGGCTGCAATGGTTCATCATCTGCCGCGAGCATGCCACAGGGGGACCGTACCGATTGAACGGTACACCCAAGAAGCGCTTCTGCAATATGGCGGAGTACTCGACCTGGTTTGACAAGCGGCCCGAGTATCTCAAAGAGAATGCTCCTGAGGCGGCGATGGTGACGATGTGGGATTTTCTGGTGGATTGCGTTCGCTCCTGGTCTCCGCAGAAAGACTCCAACTTCCTGAGCGACTCGTTCCGGAGCCCTGAGTATCTCAATCTTTATCTGACCGACTCGACACGCGAAACCCAGAAGACCTATCCACTGCCCGTTCTCACTGCGTATCTGACGGAACGCTTCAACAAGCGCACCTGGCAAGTAGCAAAGTATGGCGAAAAGCAACTCGACATCTACCTGGATAACCTGAAGTCGAAGTGGAATATCTCTGAGGAGAAATACGAACAATTCGTCGGCGTTATGAACCCCTGGGCAGGTGCCTACGGCCGGGTGGTGCCGCGTCAGAAACCTAACGCATAGTCCACGCCACGTGGACTGACCGCTCGGGGGCACGGAGGGCAGGGGCGGATTCTTGCATGATGCGGTGCCTGGAGCCGAACCGAGCCCCTCAGTTTCGGCCCTGCAGGTGTTCGAGATTGGCCTTGGCCTGTTGATGATCGGGGTTCAATCGCAGGGCATGTTCGAAGTCTTCGCGGGCGGCTGCGGTCTCGCCCAGGCGCCCCTCAAGGACACCGAGGTTATTCCAGCCGTCGGCGTCGTCTCCATACAGTCTGAGGGCAGTTCGTTGCTCCTCGACCGCCGGGCCAATGTTGCCCATGGTCGCGAAGACTTGTGACAACGCAGAGTGAATCTGCGGGTCGCCCGGTTTCAGTTGAGCGGCCTTTTGCAGTTGAGGCAGTGCGCTGTCGAGGTTGCCGGATTGCGCGTAGGCGCGCGCCAGTTCTTCACAGGCTTCGGCGGATCGAGGATGAGAGGCCACCGCCTGCTTGAGAAGCCCAAGAGCCCGTTCGACGTGGCTTGCGTTCAGTTCCACGTCAGCCATACCGAGTAGAGCCATCAAATTCCCGGGAGCAATGTCCAGACTGCGGCGAAACTCGGCCTGCGCCGCATCGGCTTGATTTTGCGATGCCAGTACTGCTCCCAGCCCAGCATGGGCATCGGCGTCATCGGGGCAGGCGGCAAGTTGTGCGCGAAAGTCGGCCTCCGCGTTGGGTATTTGATCATGGCGGAGTTCAACATCGGCCAGGTCGAGGCGCGCATCACAGGCTCCAGGCTGCATCTCAAGAGCGCTCCGGAATGCCTCGATCGCCTCCGTCCAGTTCCCTTCTCCATCGAGGGCCACACCCAATGCGGTCTGCGTCCGCTCATCCGACGGGGAAAGCGACAGCAGTTTTTTGAAGACATCGACGGCTTCAGCGTATTTGCTTTGACCGGTCAGTGCAGCGGCCAGGTTGTAGAGGCTCAGTTGGTCGGCGGGGGTGTGGCTCAGACGGCTGCGCATCCAGGTCTCTTCGAGCCGAAGACGTGGATCTTCGCCGCCGTCTGCGGGTTTCATCGGCAAGACCTGGAACCAGAGATGCGCCATTTCATCCTCGGACCGGTTGCCCGCGCGGACTCTTACGGGTGGCGTGTGGGGATTGTGTTCATTGGCCGTTGAATTGTCGTAGGTGTAGCGCATGTGCAGGACTGTTCCCCTGGGAAGAAGCACCGGCGACTTGTAGCGGTATACAGCCTGGCGGTCGATATCCCAGTTGCGAATCCAGATCATCCACTTCTTAGTTCCGTCAGGCAGAATGGCCCAGCCCTGAAGATCGCGGCCCAGGTAGTGCGCGTGAGGATAGACGCCAAATATCTGAACGTCCACGGGAAGGGTGAGCGCATCTTCCACTACGAACGTCGCATCCCCAGGCGGAATATCGAGCGCGTCATCGCGGTCCATTTCCAGGAGCATGGGCTGCTTCGAGGGCGGGTCCGGCGTGAAATAGAGACCTACTTCGGCGTCGATCGTTTCCGGTTTTCCTGAGGGCTTGAGGTGAATATTCAATATCAAATCGTTGCCGGGATCGAGCCGCCAGGGCATTCCTTCCGGCTCAATCAGGGCTGGAGTATCTGGCTTCCAGAAAAGAAAATGGCTATCGGGGTCAAAGGTATTGCCTGCGTCCACCATCAGCTCCATGCCCGCAATTCCGCTCTGCCAATCCGCTGGGTAACGCCTGCGCATGCTGGCGTTGCGGTCAATGATGAGGTTGGCGTGGTGGACGACCTGAGGGGTGCCGGGGCGGATCTCCATGGCCCGGATGAAGTGCGTTTCTTTCAGCGGGTAGGGCAGGACAAAGTTGCGAAAGGAATCGCTGCCGCCGGCGGGAAGCACGTAAGGGCGCGCAATTTTGAGAATCAGATCGGGCATGCCCGTCTGCCAGGTTTGGTCAAACTGCGGCGGCCTGGGCGCGGCGGACAAATCGCCTTGAGGCATCTTCTGGTTGACCCACCTTTGAAGTAGAGCGCGGTCTTCGTCGCTGAGACGCCGTACATCGGCAAAATCGCCATGGCCCGGCTCGGGTAGCCATGGAGGCATAAATCGCGACTGAGTCACCTTAACGATTTGCGGTCCCCACCGCCGCGCGTCGGCATATGTGAGCAAGCTGAACGGGCCAGCTCCCCCGGGGTGGTGGCAGGTGATGCAATTCTTGAAAAGGACAGGGGCGACGTCGCGGCTCCAATCCGGATTTCCCTGGGCTGCGACCGGCCCGCCTGGTTGCGCTCCATGAGGTCTTACTGAACCCGCAACGGGAGCAGGCTCCGACTGCGGCGCCGCCTGCGCCATCCGCGACGGAGAGTGGCTCAAAAGGCAGACCAATGCCACCGTCACCGGCAACGCAACGATGGCGACACGAATCCTCATTTGGGTAGAGAGACGATCGCACACCCGACCGCTGGACCGGCGGGAGCCGGGATTGGTTTGCCGTCGACAGCCGCGGAGATCGCCAGTTCGAGATCGTGCTGCCCGGGCTGCGGCCGCTCCTTGCCAATGGATAAATAGCGGTCGTCGATGCGACCGCGGTACACTTCGCGCAGCCTGGGCCCGTCTGCTGCAAACACCGCGGCCTGGGGAGTAATGGTTACGTGGGCGAGACGAACCAGCGCCTGCCCTGAGTCAAGAACGGAGGGCTCAGATATGCCAAACTCGGCATTGTGCTTCCTGATGATTGAGGCCGTGTCTTCGGGGTTAGGGAAAACCCACCAGATGCGCACCCCGCGACCCGAGAACTCCTGGTTGAGACGTGCGATCTCGGGCACGTAGCGGTTCGAAATGGGGCAGTCGGTGGCCGCAAAGATCAGGATAACGAGGCGTATTCCCGGCCCCGCCAGTTCGTGGACCGGTTGCCCCTGGAGATCTACGCCATACGACTCGGTTGCCCACATACGCGCGCAAAGCAGGATAGAGGCAAAAACCAACCCAACTGCGCGAAGGTGGAAAGAAGACATCAAAGGTGAGATCGCTTCAGCGTGCCGCGATTTTACCAAATTGAAACCACCGCCGGGCAGGTAGCTCGGGACAGGGTGTACTCCCCGGACTTTTGCCCTCCCAAAATTCAGTTTGAGATGCCTTGAGACCGACGGCATCCTCAGCGGCTGTCCCCGCGCTCGTGTCCGGGAACACTGTCACTCGTGCCGCAAAGCCTCCATGGGCTGCACGCGGGAAGCGCGACGCGCGGGAATCCAACTGGCTGCGAGAGCGACCGTGATCAGCAGCGCGACGCCCACGGAGAACGTGACCGGATCATACGGCTGGATGCCATAGAGCATCGACTTGACCGCACGGGTAAGCAGCAGCGCGGCGCCCACTCCGGCAAACACTCCGACCAGCGCCAGCCAGGTGCTTTCGCGGAGAATCATGGCGCGCAGTTGCGCTGGCCGCGCCCCGAGGGCGAGGCGGATGCCGATTTCATTGGTGCGCTGGGACACGGTGTAGGCCATGACGCCGTAGATGCCGACGCAGGCCAGGGTGAGGGCCAGCACGCCGAAGCCCGAAGTCAGTGCGGCCAGGGCGCGCTGCATCTGCGTGGTGGCATCAATCTGCTGGCGCTGGGTGCGGACGTCGATCATGGGCAGGTCGGGGTCAACAGACTGCACCACCTTACGCAACGAGGGAACCAGTTGCGCAGCCGGCGTTCGCGTGCGCACCTGGTAGACCATCGATCCTGCCTCCCTTTGCTGCACATAGGGCAGAAAGTACTGTGCCGGCGGATCATCGAATAGGTTGGCATATCTCGTGTCGGCGCAGATCCCGACGATTTCGATCCAATCGCTGTTCGCGTCGCGGTCTGCCTTGAACCGCCTTCCCGACCGGATCGGCGTTGGGAAATCTCTTGCGCGCCAGGGCCTGGTTGACGACCGCGACCTTCAAGGATGTTGGAGTATCCTGCGCACCGAAACCGCGACCGGCGACGATCGGTATGCCCATGGTGGGAAAGAAGTCCGTTCCTACGGCATTCTGAAACTCGGCCTGGTTCTTGCCTGGATCAAAGATTTCGCCCTCGGGCAGAAAGTCCGCGTTCCCCATACTCTGGGAGATGTAGGGAATCCATCCCGTCGCGACGCGTTGAACTCCGGGCACCGCGGCGATCCGCTGTTCCAGTTGCTGATGCAACGCAACGTCTTTGGGGGACGGATAACGTTGCGCTGGCGGGCTGATCTCAAAGAGCAGCAGGTCATCCGCCTGGAAACCCACGTCGATCGAGTTGAGTTTGATCAGGGTTCGCAGGAACAGGCCGGCACCCAGCACCAGCAGCGTCGACAAAGCGATTTGAAAGGCAACGATCGCCTTTCCGCTCATTCCCCGGCGGCGCCGTGTGGCCCCTTGAGCGCTGTCTTTGAGGCTGCTGCCGACCTCGGCGCGCGATGTCAGCCACGCCGGAGCCAATCCAAACAAAATTCCCGTGGCCAGGGTGATACCGACCGTAAAGACCAGTACAGGCCAATCGATGGGTACGTGGAATGAGTCGAGGTCGCTGGTTTCCCAGCCATTGACGAAGAGCTTCGGCAGCGCGGTGCGGCCAGCGTAGCTCAACAGCAGACCGCCGGCGCCACCGAGTGCGGCGAGGAGCAGGCTCTCGGTGAGAAGCTGGCGGAGAATGCGGATGCGACCAGCGCCCACGGCGAGGCGCACACTCATCTCGCGCTGCCGCTTCGCTCCCCGCGCGAGCAGCAGGTTGGCGATATTGGCGCAGGCCAGCAGCACCACGAATCCAGTGAGGGCAGCCAGCACATAAATCGGCTTCCTGAACATCCGGTCGGTGAAGTGGAGACCACGACCTCCATCGGCCAATACCAGGCGGGGGATGGTGTCCCCCGCACGGACAGGGATGGTTGCGCGCGTGGCGGCCTCCAGTTGAACCTGAAGTTCTGCCTGGGCCGCTGGCGTCCTTGATTCCGGACTTTGTTCGCCCCATGATGTTGACCCACCAGAGACCAGGATTGGTCAGCAGCGATGTCTTCCCCTTTGGGTCGATGACCGGCTGCAGACTGAGGGGGACAAAGACCTCGGGCCCCATCTGAACACTTTTGACCCCAGTAAAGTCGCGAGGATTGACTCCTACGATCGTCACGGCCGACTGATTCAGGGTAATGACCTGGCCGAGCACGGCGGGGGACCGTCCAAATTCGCTCCGCCACAGAGCATCGCTGATCACAGCGACGAATCCAGATCCGGGGACCGCATCGTCAGACGGCTCAAGGGCACGACCCAGCTGGGGCCGCACCCCAAGTACCGTATAGAAGTTTCCGGAGACCATCGCGGCGTCGATCCGCTTCGCGTTGCCACGAACGGTCGCATTCATTCCGTCTTCTTTGAAGGCAATCAGGTCCTGCAGCCCTTGATTATGAGCGCGGAGCTGCTGATAGACGGGGTAAGAAAATACCGAACTGGTGGTGTGGCCATGCGGCGCGGCATCGAAGTCGCCCCACATGCCCTTCACTGCCTGCTTGCCGTCGCCATCCCAGCGCAGCATGCGCAATTGTTCGGGATGGGGCACATGCAGCCGCTCGAACAGCAACTGCTTGCCGACGGCGATGATGGTGGTGTTGGCTCCGATGGCAAGTGCGAGAGAAGTGGCGGCGATGGCAGTGAAGCCGGGGCTCCTGCGCAGGATGCGCAGGCCGTAGCGCACGTCGGCGGAGAGCTCGTCCCACCAGCGGAGGCCGAGGGAAGCGCGCATGCCTTCCTTGTGAACCGTAACCGTGCCGAGGGCGATGCGGGCGCGGCGTGCGGCTTCCGCCGGGGCATGACCGGAGCGGATCAGGTCTTCGGTCAGGCAGGCCAGGTGGGTCTCCAGTTCTGCCTGCATGTCGGATTCGAGATCGCGGCGGCGAATTACGGCGCTGAGCCAGGACTTCACCTCCGCTGATTTGCGACGGGAAGCGTTCAGGAAGGGGCTCATAGAGCCTCCGGCGTGGCGCGGAGAATGACGCCGATGATGCCGGACATGCGATTCCATTTGTCGGTCTCTTCGGCGAGGCGGGCGCAGCCGAGGTCGGTGAGCCGGTAGTACTTGGCGCGGCGGTTGTTCTCGCTCTCTCCCCACTCGCTGGCGATGGCGCCCTGGTGTTCGAGCCGGTAGAGGGCGGGGTAGAGCGAGCCCTGCTGGATGACCAGCTCTTCGCCAGAGATCTGCTGGATGCGCAACAAGACACCGTAGCCATGCAGCGGGCCAAGGGAGACGGCTTTGAGAATCAGGAGGTCTAACGTTCCCTGGAGCAGGTCGTTGCTTTTGTCGGCCTTGGCTGCGTGCATCTTCTCTCCTTGACGCTCTAGGAAAGAAGATAGCAGGACTCTCCCAGACGGTCAAGGGTAGCTAAATTCTAGCGGTCTAATCGGGGCACGTAATTTAACGGTCGCTGAGAATCGCAGATTCGGTCGAAACGCGCGCAACGTTCATGGATCTCATTCGATTGGCAGGATTCCGATAATCTGAGGAATTGGTTGCGCTTAATCAAGGATGTGGCTACTATTCCCTTCAGACTAAACACAATCGATCTCGATCACGTCGAAAGAACGATGAGTGACACGGGGGACGAGTTGGAGTTGGGCTGGACATATCAGCAGTTTCAAACAATTTTCCTTTTGTCGCTTGCTGTCGCAAGTCTTAAGGTCGTCGTCAAATATCTGACGAAACTCCGATCGACCGCCCAAAGCGGGTTCGGCCGATCCGATCACTTCGACTGTTTGCGGCTCGGTGTGGACCTCGCCTTCCTTGGCATGGTATCGGTTTTTGGCATTTTCAGAGCCGTTTCAGCACAGTCTCAAGGACGATTTGCAACTACTGAGGGTCTACGCGCATTAATCAATATGCAGCCTTTATTCACCGTTATGGAGGTTGTGCTACTAAGTGTAGCAGTCATTTTTGCGGCGATCTACTGGGACCCGAAGACACACTATAACAGGGGAATCTGGATACCCAGCTTTTTTGGTGTGTTGTCGATCGGATGCGCAATTTGGCTGTTTACTATACTGACTCGGTGAGGGCTTTCGAATGTTCACAATTGCTCCAATCCTTGCACTCGTGTTCACGGCCATCGCGGTATTTGGGATTCTCCACCTTATGGTTAGCAAGGATTTCTTCTTGCCGCCCTTCCTGCGTGAAACGACCGACACGTTGAGACAATTCTTAGCTGGAGCTTGGGTTGTTGCCTTTACCACGGCGATTTTGGGGACGCTAGGCGCGTTGCTAGCGTTCTTCCCCGCATTCGTCAAGTTTGTTAGTTCGCCGTCCACTTCTAATCTCATTCAAAGGCTCAGAGGCATTAATGCACCCTTTGCTCTCCGAATTGCTGTCCTGATTTTGGCGATAGAGGCGGGTTGGTCGGTCGTCGTAACAATTCGACAATTTCAAAGGTACAAGCGACAGCAGAATGCCATGTTGAAAACTCTGCGTACATGTCAGATGCACAGAGCCCTCGCCCACAGTGAGCTGCGCAAAAAGAATCAACGAATCCCGGATGCCGTGGTCGCAGATCTACGGCAAAGGAGAACCGAGATATTGCTCACGATGATTCAATTTGGGTTGGATAGCCCCGAATTACGTCACCTGTCGACTAAGACAACCCCCGCCTCCAGGCGAACAAAAAACAAGATTTCAGAAATGCCTCTTAAGTTCGGCCCTCTTCAGTTGCTCGCGTCAGCTGCGCCGATGACAGGCCTGCTAGGAGCCATCCTTGCAATTTGCACCGCCGTACTTCAGCTATCCATGGGTGAACCGGTGGGATCAGCTCATGCGTTTAAAACTGCGCTTCTCATCACTTTCATCGGAATGGCAGTCGCGCTCCCGGCGGTTCTCGCATTCAATCTCTTGGTCGAGAAATTCAAAGCTCTGAACTCTGAGGTAAATTTTGTCGAAAGTGAAATCTTTGAAAACTCTAGCGAAGCCTTTGGCCTCCCCAGACTGACGGAACGGGTCACTTCAGAAATTTAAATTGGTCTGCACTGGCGCGCTGCCGAGTTCCGAAGTTGCGGAAACACATTAATGCCAAAAAGGCCATGCCCGGAGGCGTGGCTTTTTGTTTAGAATATTGCCGGCGATCACCTAATCTCCCACACAGTCGCCCGTGCAGTACCATCGGCCCAGCGAGGCTTAACTTCCGTGTTCGGGATGGGAACGGGTGATCCCTCGCGGTATGGTCACCGGCAAACTTGATAGCGCTTGGCGGGTGGTTGCCCGCAGCCTTACTTGCGACATCTGCTTTGTCCCGGATGGTTTCTCCCGGGCCGTGCAGGAACGCGTACTGCAAACTGGCGCTAAATGTTGTGAACAGCTCTCAGGGAGCTGCATGACACGAAATTGATTGGTGTTACAAGGCCTTGTAAGAATCGTGTCCGCTTTGTTACTGCGCGGAGTTAATTCTATGGACAAGCCGAACGGGCGATTAGTACTGGTAAGCTACACGCATTACTGCGCTTCTACCTCCAGCCTATCAACCAGATGGTCTTTCTGGGCCCTTCAGGGAGATCTCATCTTGGGGCGTGCTTCCCGCTTATATGCATTCAGCGGTTATCACAACCGAACTTCGCTACCCAGCCGTGCCCTTGGCAGGACAACTGGAACACAAGAGGTTCGTCCATCCCGGTCCTCTCGTACTAAGGACAGCCCCCCTCAAATCTCCTACGCCCACAGCAGATAGGGACCGAACTGTCTCGCGACGTTCTGAACCCAGCTCACGTACCGCTTTAATAGGCGAACAGCCTAACCCTTGGAACCTTCTACAGCTCCAGGATGCGATGAGCCGACATCGAGGTGCCAAACCATTGCGTCGATATGAACTCTTGGCAATGATCAGCCTGTTATCCCCGGCGTACCTTTTATCCGTTGAGCGATGGCCCTTCCATACAGAACCACCGGATCACTAAAGCCTGCTTTCGCACCTGCTCGACTTGTAGGTCTCACAGTTAACCACTCTTATGCCTTTGCACTCGACGACTGATTTCCAAACAGTCTGAGAGTAGCTTCGCGCGCCTCCGTTACAATTTAGGAGGCGACCGCCCCAGTCAAACTACCCGCCTAACTATGTCCCTCTCCCGGATTACGGGAGGAGGTTAGAATCACAGCACTCGCAGGGTGGTATCTCACCATTGGCTCCACCAAGTCCGAGAACCTGGCATCAAAGCCTCCCACCTATCCTGCGCAGCAAGTACCATAACTCATAGTTAAGGTGTAGTAAAGGTGCACGGGGTCTTTCCGTCTAGCTGCGGGTAACCGGCATCTTCACCGGTACTACAAGTTCGCCGAGCAACTCGTTAAGACAGTCGTACGATCGTTACGCCATTCGTGCAGGTCGGAACTTACCCGACAAGGAATTTCGCTACCTTAGGACCGTTATAGTTACGGCCGCCGTTCACCGGGGCTTCAATTCAAAGCTTCGCTTGCGCTAACCTCTCCTTTTAACCTTCCGGCACCGGGCAGGCGTCAGCCCCTATACGTCGTTTTCGACTTAGCAGAGACCTGTGTTTTTGTTAAACAGTCGCCGTACGCGCTTCACTGCGGCCCACTTGCGTGGGCGCTCCTTCTCCCGAAGTTACGGAGCCAATTTGCCGAGTTCCTTAACGAGCTTTCACTCGAGCGCCTTTGGATATTCTCCTCGTCTACCTGTGTCGGTTTGGGGTACGGTTCCCTTAGTTCTCCTTAGAGGTTTTTCTCGGCAGCGTGGAATCAGAATCGTAAGCCCCATACGGGACTGTGTTGCACTTCACTGTTAAGACCCAACGGATTTGCCTATCGGATCCAGCTTATGTGCAGCAACCGCAATAGCCATAGTGCGGCATGCTTATCCTTCTGCGTCACCCCATCGTCAAACGAACATTGGGAGGAACGGAATATTAACCGTCTGTCCATCGGCTACGCCTCTCGGCCTCGCCTTAGGGACCGCCTAACCCTGAGCGGATTAACCTTCCTCAGGAAACCTTAGACTTTCGGCGCGGAGGGTTCTCACCTCCGTTATCGCTACTTATGCCGGCAGGGTCTCTTCGCAACGCTCCACCAGTCTTCTCAGTCTGGCTTCAATGCTGTTGAGAATGCTCTCCTACCACGCACACCTAAAAGGTGTGCATCCGCTGCTTCGGTGTACAGTTTTAGCCCCGTTGTATTGTCGGCACCGGACCGCTTGACCAGTGAGCTATTACGCTTTCTTTAAAGGATGGCTGCTTCTAAGCCAACCTCCTGGCTGTCTGAGCGTTCCGACTTCCTTTCCCACTTAACTGTAACTTGGGGACCTTAGCAGGCGGTCTGGGCTGTTTCCCTCTCGACGATGAGGCTTAGCCCCCACCGTCTGACTCCCGGATATGTTGTCGCTGGCATTCGCAGTTTGGTTGGATTCAGTAAGCCGGAAAGCCCCCTAGTCCATCCATCTCTCTACCACCAACGCAATTCGTCCGAGGCTAGCCCTAAAGCTATTTCGGAGAGAACGAGCTATCACGGAATTTGATTAGCCTTTCACCCCTACCCACAGCTCATCCGAGCTTTTTTCAACAAACACCGGTTCGGTCCTCCAGTGGGTGTTACCCCACCTTCAACCTGGCCATGGGTAGATCATCCCGCTTCGCGTCTATTCCTGCCAACTGAACGCCCTGTTCAGACTCGCTTTCGCTTCGGCTCGCTTACGCTTAACCTTGCTGACAAGAATAACTAGCCGGCTCATTATGCAATAGGCACGCGGTCAGACATTCCCTTGCGGGCATAGTCCTCCCACTGCTTGTAGGCACACGGTTTCAGGTACTTTGCACTCCCCTCGACGGGGTTCTTTTCGCCTTTCCCTCACGGTACTGGTTCACTATCGGTCAGAGACTAGTATTTAGCCTTACGGGATGGTCCCCGTGGATTCAAGCAGGGTTTCACGTGCCCCGCCTTACTCAGGTATCCGCTTCGAGTCTGGATTATTTTCGCCTACGCGCCTGTCACGCTCTATGGATCCACTTTCCAGAGGATTCGGCTAACAGCCAGATTGGTAACTCTACTGTTGCGGACCCTACAACCCCCGAGACACCGAAATGCCACGGGTTTGGGCTGTTCCGAGTTCGCTCGCCACTACTATCGGAATCGAGGTTTCTTTCTTTTCCTTCAGGTACTGAGATGGTTCACTTCCCTGAGTTCGCTCTATCCCACCTATGTATTCAGTGGGTAGTTCCTGGGGTTTGCCCAGGAGGGTTGCCCCATTCGGAGATCTCCGGTTATAACGCCTGTGTGCGGCTTACCGAAGCTTATCGCAGCTTGCCACGTCCTTCATCGCCTGTCTCTGCCAAGGCATCCACCGTGCGCCCTTAGTAGCTTGACCATAGAATTAACTCCAGCGCAGGGAGCCGCATCACTGCGGTCCTGATCAGAGTCAACCTACGTATAAATCCGCCTGAGAACAACTCGCTACGCTCACGCGCTCCCGAGTTGCACTCCTAAAGACACTCTTCTTACTTGAACACTTTGCCTGAGCTCTCAACTTGCTGGAACTCATTGCTTGTGCTCGGCCTTGTATTATACGTCGTTCAATCGCTTCCTGGCTGCTTTAGCCGCCTCACGGCGGTTCGAACAGCGGCAGCGCTCTGATCGCGTTACCCAATCAATTTCGTTGTCAAACATCCAAACCTCCTCTTTCGCCGAAGAGGGCCAGCCCTGAGGCTGTTGAAACCTGCCGTGACCGTCTCAAAAGACGAGCACAGCCTGCTTCCAGATCGAAGCCTGTTCATAGATGCACGAGGCGGCGATCTGGAAACAGTGAATGAAGTCTGGTGGAGCTGAACGGGATCGAACCGGTGACCCCCTGCTTGCAAAGCAGGTGCTCTCCCAACTGAGCTACAGCCCCATCAATGGGTGCCTGCGGCAAGGTGGTGGGCCTGGGTAGATTCGAACTACCGACCTCACCCTTATCAGGGGTGCGCTCTAACCAACTGAGCTACAGGCCCAAAGGCTTGAGACTAAGCTGGCCGGCCCCCCGCCGGTTGATGACAAAAGCCAGGAGCCCGGCGGCTCTCACTAAATCTCATTCATTGCTAAAGGGTTTCGAGGACAAGGTTGAACATGCTGGGCAGCTACGCCGCCCGTGACCATCGTGCAGATAGAAGCTCAAGCAAAGAAGGCTTGTATCAGGCTCCCGCGCGCTCGTCAGGAACGGGTTTGCAGGGTTGATGGACACCCTTATTCGCTGTCGATTGATTCACATCAAGGACAGTCCGCTTTCGCGGAAGGAATATGAATGCCATCGGTTCTCTTTTAGAAAGGAGGTGATCCAGCCGCAGGTTCTCCTACGGCTACCTTGTTACGACTTCACCCCAATCATGAATTACACCTTGGACGGCTGCCCCCTTGCGGTTGGCTCACCGGCTTCTAGTGCAACCCACTTTCGTGATGTGACGGGCGGTGTGTACAAGGCCCGGGAACGTATTCACCGCGGCATTCTGATCCGCGATTACTAGCGATTCCAGCTTCACGCAGTCGAGTTGCAGACTGCGATCCGAACTGAGGCCGGCTTTTTCCGATTAGCTCCCCCTCACGGGTTTGCGACGGTTTGTACCGGCCATTGTAGCACGTGTGTAGCCCTGGACATAAAGGCCATGAGGACTTGACGTCATCCCCACCTTCCTCCCCGTTATCCGAGGCGGTTCTGCCAGAGTGCCCAACTAAATGATGGCAACTGGAAGTAAGGGTTGCGCTCGTTGCGGGACTTAACCCAACATCTCACGACACGAGCTGACGACAGCCATGCAGCACCTATATTACGGCCCCTTGCGGGGAAGGGATATTTCTACCCCGGTCCATAACATTTCGAGCCCAGGTAAGGTTCTTCGCGTTGCGTCGAATTAAACCACATGCTCCACCGCTTGTGCGGGCCCCCGTCAATTCCTTTGAGTTTCAGCCTTGCGACCGTACTCCCCAGGCGGACTGCTTAACGCGTTAGCTACGGCACGGCGGGATTGGGTACCCGTCACACCAAGCAGTCATCGTTTAGGGCTAGGACTACCAGGGTATCTAATCCTGTTTGCTCCCCTAGCTTTCGTGCATCAGCGTCAGTTGTGGTCCAGTGAGCCGCTTTCGCCACAGGTGTTCCTTCCGATATCTACGCATTTCACCGCTACACCGGAAATTCCACTCACCTCTCCCACACTCAAGCCCGGCAGTTTCTCGTGCAGACTATGAGTTGAGCCCATAGATTTCACACAAGACTTACCAAACCGCCTACGCACCCTTTACGCCCAATAATTCCGAACAACGCTCGCCCCCCTCGTATTACCGCGGCTGCTGGCACGAAGTTAGCCGGGGCTTCTTCTCTCGGTACCGTCATTATCGTCCCGATCGAAAGGAGTTTACGTACCGAAGTACTTCATCCTCCACGCGGCGTTGCTGCGTCAGGGTTTCCCCCATTGCGCAAAATTCCCCACTGCTGCCTCCCGTAGGAGTCTGGACCGTGTTTCAGTTCCAGTGTGTCCGTGCGCCCTCTCAGGCCGGATACCGATCACTGTCTTGGTGGGCCATTACCCCGCCAACTAACTAATCGGCCGCGACCCCCTCCCAAAGCGAATTGCTCCTTTGACCCGTAGGTATTATGCGGTATTAGCTAAGGTTTCCCTCAGTTATCCCCCACTCCAGGGTAGGTTAGTCACGTGTTACTCACCCGTGCGCCACTTTACTCAGGGATTGCTCCCCTTTCTCGTTCGACTTGCATGTGTTAGGCACGCCGCCAGCGTTGATTCTGAGCCAGGATCAAACTCTCGTTTGAAACCTGATGTCTCGACCCTCTGACGGAGGTCAGAGAGTTTCGACTGTGCCCGCGCTCGAAAGCGCAGGCATCTTACCTTGTGAGAATGATCAAGCCAAACTTGATCTCTTCTCACGACTGGCATGTTCAACCTAGTTGTCAAAGATCCTTGAGAACGGTCCGCCTGAGCGGTGCCCTTTTGGATCGAGGCCCGGGCTGTTACGCCAAGGTGTCCTCGAACTTGTTGCGCGCGCCTGATTTGCATTTGACTGCATTCATCGGCGTTTTTGCGCGAACTTTCTAAACCTATCGAAGTTCCGTTCTCGTGTCAAGCCTTAATTCTTCTTCACTGGAGGCCGCTCAACTCTGTGTTGGCGGTTGTTCCTCGCTGAGTGAGTCGAACCGGCCGACGTCGGAAAACCATCCGAATCAGAACTTCGCACTGCGCAAAATATCAAAGAGCGACCAGCATTGCTCGAGCCGCTAAGGCTCGCGAGAGAATTCCTCTCGGGTCTTGCAATGGCTTGTTCTCTGCGGGATTCCCTACAGGGGCTCGGGGTGATTCACCTGACCCTACGAACCAGATTATGGCTTCCCACTTCCCTCATCGGGCAGGCCACAAGGCCACCGGGAGGCTCCACTACTTGTTGCTTACTGCTTATCTGCAACTTTCAAAGAGTAGCACAGGCCACTCCTGCTTTGCAACTCGCGAGTTCACATTGCCTTCAACCGTCTCGCTGCGACTTCCTGAGAATAGCAACCGAGCCTCCGGAACGCAAGCCGCCGCCCTGTGGGAAAGCCGCCGCTCCTGTGGGAAAGCGTTCTGTGTCATGATTCCCTCAGATCGCAAATCAGCAGACGGGTTCAGCTTTGCTTGGCAATGACCCCCAGATCCGTCAGCCCGTTCACGAAGAACTGCATGGCCAGCGCCACCAGCAGCAGGCCCATGATGCGCACCAGGATGCGGATGCCGGTTTCTCCCAACACCCGGCGCACCCGCTCCGGCCCCGGCCAGCACCCAGTAGCTGACCAGGCAGGTGAGAGCGATCGAGCCCAGGATCGCGCCCATCTCCCAGTGCCAGACGGATGGGCACCTGCCCCACCAGCACCATCACCGACGAGATCGCCCCCGGGCCGGCCAGCATGGGGATCCCCAGCGGCACAATGCCCGCGTCTTCCTTGGCCGCGCCTTCTTCGGTATCGCCGGAGGCTTCCTGGGTCGGCGAGCGCTTGGCCTCCAGCATGTCGAGGCCGATCAGCAGCAGGATCAGGCCGCCCGCGATTTCAAATGCCGGCAGCGTGATGCCGAACATGCGGAAGATGAGCTGTCCCGCCAGCGCAAAGCTGGTGAGCACGATGAAGCAGGTAAGCGCGCCTTTGCGCGCCATGCGCTTGCGGCGCTCGGCGTCGACGCCTACCGTGATGGCGAGAAACGACCCGATCGCAGCAAACGGATCGACGAGGAAGAAGATGGAGCTGAGCGCCAGCACCGAGAAGCGCACCAGCGGGGCGCGGCTCAGCTCGTTGAATGCAACTTCGGCGGGGTTCGTCCAGATCACGTTCATTAGAGCCCTAAATGGCCGCGAATGATTCAATCGCCGCGTGCCGGTTGGGCGTCCTGGAACCGGTGCGTTGCCTTCGCGGACAACCAGCCGCGTCTGCACATCCGGCTTCGCGCGCCGCATCCAGTTCCCGCACCACGTCGGAAAAGAACAGCACTTCGGCAGGCGCGATGTTCATGGCTGCGGCGATCGCTGCATAGCTGGCGCTCGCAACTTTCGCACCTGTGCGCGTGTCGAAGTAGCCGGCGATGAAGGGCGTCAGATCGCCATAGGTGGAGTAGCGAAAGAGAAGCTGCTGGGCCTCAGTGGAACCCGATGAGTAGATGGCGATCTGCGCATCGTTCGCCCAGCGCGCGAAAGCCTCCGGCACATCGGCAAACAGCGTGCCCTTCAGCTCGCCGCTTTCGAATCCGGTCTTCCAGATCTTGCCCTGCAGGCTCTTGAGCGCGGTCGATTTGCGGTCGTGTTCCATCAGCCAGATCAGATAAGCACGCGCATGCAGCTCGTTCCTGATCTCGATCCCGAAGGTCGGGCAATCGTGGCTCGCTTCGCGCGCGATTCTCCTCAGCGAGAAGCCTCAAATCCTCCTGCACATCGGGCCGCATCAGGTTCTGCTTCAGGAATTGGCCGCACATGCGCCCGGGCGTAGGGAAAGAGCTGTTCGACACCAGCGAGAGCGGCGCGACCGTGCCTTCGACGTCGAGCAGATAGAGCTTCGGGACGCTCGTGGCTCATGCGGTCAGATCTGCCGCGAGCCTGTTTTCGACCCGCGCGCCCAGATAGGCCGGGCCGAAGCAAAGCGGCTGATAGCCCTTGTCGACGCCGGAGCTCGGTGTAGTGCGGAGTCCAGCCCGACGGTCTGCTGGAACCAGCGAATGGCGCGGATGCGGCGGTCTTCGCAGAGCGTGAACCAGTGCGTGGTGCCGCGGGGCACGCGCAGCATGTCGCCGGGGCCGACTTCGACAGAGGCAACCTTCTCGCCCAGGTGCAGAAAAAAAATGCCGCGGCCGGCGAGGATGAAGCGCACCTCGTCTTCGTCGTGCGTGTGTTCCTTGTCGAACCGCGCCAGCATGGCTTCGAGATTCGGCGTGGATGGCTTCACGTCGATCACATCGGCGGTCACGTAGCCGCCGCGCCGCTTCATCGCTTCGATCTCATGTCGCGTAAGCGTCCAGCACGCGTCCGCGGAGCTGTCGGGCGGACGCGATCGAGACTCCAGCGCTCGTAGTCGATGCCCAGTGCCGCGAGCTCCGAGCGGATCTCCGGTTCGGTTTCAATCATGCGGTCTTCCTTGGGAAAGCGAAGAACTGCCATTGCTCGACCTCATCTCGTTCCACTCCGATATCTCGCCATGCGGAGGGATCTATGCAATTGCGAATCATTTCAAACCGCCCGCCAATCGACGCCCTTCCACCTCGAACAGAAACTCCAGCGCCTCGAGGTGGCGCCGCGCCTCGGCCACCGATTTGCCCCAAGTATAAAGCCCGTGGCGGCTCAACAGCACCCCATGCGCGAGGGGATGGCTCTTGAGAGCGGCGGCCAGCTCGGACGCAAGGTCTGCATAGTTCTGCGAGTTTTCCATGATCGGCACGCGCTCTCGATGCTGGTGAGTCGTGACGCCCGCCAGGCGCTTTGAGCAATTCATAGCCTTCGAGGACCAACTCGCCGGCGCGCACAAACTGCGCCGAGAGCAGCGTGTTCCAGATGGTGTGCACATGCAGGATGGCCGCGGCCTGCGGGCGTTCGCGATAGATGACGACATGCAGGGCTGTCTCGGCCGAGGGCTTGCGCGTCTCCGTCGAGCACGCGGCCGTCAGGATCCGTCGCGAGCAGATCGGCAGTCGTCATCGCGCCCTTGTCGAGGCCGCTGGGTGAGATCAGGATGTGTCCCGTCGGCATCGCGCACGCTGAAGTTCCCGCTCGTCGCTGGAACCCAGCCGCGCCGTAACACCACTGCGCGGTTGCGCATAGTGCTTCGGCTTCGGATTGCGAAAGAATCATCAATTCTGCTTCCATTGGTACGCGGACGAAACGAGCGAGCCACCGGCCGCGTTATGCCGGGCCAACTCAGGAACGTTGATCACCGAACAATCGCGGCGGCTTGAACGAGTCCATCTCATCTTCTTCGTAAACAAGGCCGAGATATCGGGCGGCCTCGAACCACGACGTAACGCACTGCACCCCGGCAGCTTCAAGAAACTCCGGGACGCCGACTTGAAGGGGCGACTTTTTGGTTACAAACTTGTGGCCCTGCTGGCGAGCAAACGCGTCCATTCGAATGATGTCTGCCAAAATGAAGCTGCTGACCACACTGAGCTTTTCTATGATTTCAGCATGCTCATTGGAATAGCTTGTGCCGCTGATGTCGAGAATCACGTCATGGGTGCGGAGCGCATCGGAAACTGCCTTGAAGATCCGGCGAGACAACGATGGGTTTTGCATCCCTCCATAGAGCCGGATCACGATTACATCCAGGTACCTGGTGGAATCGAAGAGAACGCGATCTTTGTAGAAAACGACTTTGAGGGTCCGGGGCTTCATACCTTGAAGCGTGTCGGCCAGTTCCTGCACCAGAATCAAACCCCGGCCGCGCGGGCGCCCCGGATCGCGGGCAAGCTCTTGGCGGCATGTCTCCAAAAGCTTGCCCAGTTCCACTTCGTGACCGCGATCATTCTCGACCTTTGCGGACACATAAACCGAGGAAACCTCAATGGTGACGGTAATCGTCCCGTTGTGGCCGCAGCCATGCTCGAAGGCATTGGCGGTGAGCTCAAGATAGGCTGTCTGGAAAGACGAAATCGTTTCATCGGGATATTTCAAGTTGGCCAGCTTGGTGGCCGCCAGGCCGCTCAACAGCGCGGCGTGTTCCTGGTGGTCGCACTCAATCTTGGCCTGCAGTTCGCAGATATCCCGCTGCCACTCAGGAGACCGCTGAATGAGCTCGACGATCGTGGATACGCCCTTCCGCGCGTCTTCGGAGAGTGCCAGTTTCGTCGCGTTTAGAAGGATCTCGAGCATACCAGGATCGTCAGACGTGACCAGCTTACCAGTCCGCCACGATTTCTGCGGCACGTTTCGACCAAGCGGATGAGCCACGCGTTCGGCCCTGATCTAAACTGAATCATTGCTCAGTCATGACCAACGCGATCAGATCGACATCGTGCTCGTTTCGCCGCGCAATCCGCTGAATATCGGCGCGGTGGCGCGGGCCATGGCTAACTTCGGCTTTTCGCGTCTCAGCGTGGCCGCTCCGTATCTGCCTCATTGGCGCGAGGCGCGCTCGGCGGTGGGCGCACCGGATGTTCTGGAGAGAGCGACTGAATCGCCGACTCTTTCTGAGGCCGTCGCGCAGTGTACCTTCGTAGCGGGCACGGGAACGCTCACATACCGCAGGCCGGAGCAGCCTGTGGTTGCGCTGCCCGCTCTTCCCGCCTTGTTCGCGCGGCAGCTTGCCCGCGGCGGCCGCGCGGCGCTCGTCTTTGGTCCGGAGAAACACGGCCTCACCCGCGAGGATCTCTCCTGGTGCCATGTGCTGGTCGAGATCCCTACCGACCCCCAACAGCCATCCATGAATCTGGGCCAGGCAGTCGCGGTGTGCCTCTACGAACTCGGCCGCAACTCCACCCTCCATGAACGACAGCCTGAAGCGGCCACGCGAGAGCCGGATGCCGGACGCGAAGGCACGCGCGCCGACTCCGCACACCTCGACGTGCTGGGTGAGTTGATTGAAAAGGTCATGCTCGCGGCCAACTACTCGCCGCTCTCGATGCAGGCCGCCAACCGGCACGATGTTCGCCTGCTGCTGCGCCGCCTCGCGCCTTCTTCGCTGGACACGCGACGCATGCTTGGATTGTTCCGGCGGATTCTGCGGCGCATCCAGCAGGCGGATCCTGATCGAGCTCGGCCAGACACGGCGGGGCTGGACGCAGCAAGGCACGACAGGGCAACACTCGATGAGGCAAGACCGGACGCAGAGCCTGTCGATGAGACCCCCTCTGATTGACCAAACCGACGTCACCTCTTCCGCGGGATTTTGTTCTGAGCCTGATGGGTTCTCTGCTACATTGCCGACGAGGGGACTTTTCCTATGCCTTTTTTAAAACCTTCTGGTCGCGGATGGTCGCTAATTCGGATCCTGCGTTGGCATTCCCTCGCCGTATTTCTGCTGGCGTTGGGCCTGCGCGCCTCCGCGCAGGAGCCATCCCAGCCGCCTGCCGCTACACCCAATACGCCGCCCGCCAAGGGATCACACGCCCGGTCACTCACGAAGACCGATGCTGCGGAGATCACGGAAGACGACGTGAAGCGGCAGTTGGAGGGCAAGTCTTTCTACCTGCGGAGCGGCTACCTGGAGAACTCCCTGCGCTTCAACTACCAGGGGCAATTGATGGGTAGCGCGCCACAAACCTCCTACACTTTGAGCGTGATCGAGATCCACAAGGTGCATCTCAGCAAGGCCCGGCTTGAGATTGAGGGGATTCGCTATGGCCTGCACTTTCAATCGGCGCAGCCAACAGAAGACCCCATCGAAGAGTCGGAGAAGGTCAGGGTCACGCCCAAAAAGAAGGTCTTCCGAATCGTGATTTTCAGAGAAAACAAGGGAGATTTCAAAGACAAGGGCGAAAAGACGAAAAAGCAGAAGAAACAAAAAGGCGCTCCCCCCGATTCGGCTTCCGCCGCCCAGGGTCAGGCGGCAAGCGGAGACGCACAGGAGAGCCTCGGACCCCATGGCCGCGCCAACCAGACGCTCGAGACTGCCATCGATCACGTATTGGCTGCCAAGATTGATGATCGGATGCTCGCCTCTCTGCCGGACTACTGGCAGTTTTATTTCAAGGCTGCGGCGCGAAAGTCCGACTACAAACCGAGCGACCCCGCGGTTCTCCGCCAGAGCGCGGTGGATCAGAAGGCGCGGCTGCTGTCCACGTTTGACCCGCCGTCCAATGAATATGCGCAGAGCGCCGGAGTCGTGGGAGTCGCCGCATACCACGTGGTTGTGACCGAGAGTGGACGGCCGGGAGAAATCGCCATTGCCCGTCCCATCGGAGTCGGCCTGGATGAAAATGCCGTAGCGTCCATCCGCAAAGCCTCGTTCGCACCCGCGCTCAAGAACGGCAAACCCGTACCCGTAGTGCTCGATGTACTCGTGCAGTTCCGCATCTACTCGAAGGCCACTGGAGCCGCGAGCGCCGAGCCGGTAAGCGCGGCGGCAACGCCGCAGGCGGCGCCATTGCCTGGTCCTTACAGCGTCGGCCAGCCAGCCGTGAAGCCACCGCAATGAGCCAGTCCTTCCTGAAACTGATCCAGACCGGCCGCACAGAGGAGGTCACCGCCGCCCTCGATGCCGACCCCGGCCTCGCCGCCGCGCGGGACCCGCAAGGAGTTTCTACGCTCTTGTGGTCGGTGTACACGGGGCAGACCGCCGGTGCGCGACTCCCTGCTCCAGCGGTTATCGTCCCAGGGAATCGCGCTGGACGTCTTTGAGGCCGCGGCGGTTGGCGATATAGACCGGTTACGCGAGATCCTGAAGGCCGACCCGGGTTCGGTCGAGGCATTTTCAGGGGATGGATGGACGCCCCTGCACCTCGCCGCCGCGTTCGGAACGCCCGCTGCGGTGGAACTCCTGCTCCGGCATGGCGGCCAGGTCGACGCGATATCGCGCAATCCGCAGCGTAACCAGCCCTTGCATGCCGCCGTGTCGCTGGCGCGCCAGCCCGAAACCGTCCGCCTGCTGCTGCAGAATGGCGCCTCTGCCAATGCAACCCAGGTGGCAGGATTCACGCCATTGTTTTCTGTGGCCGCGGCCAATCGCCGCGACCTGGCGGAGATGTTGATCGCCCATGGGGCCGACTGCCACCACCGCAACGAACTGGGCAAGACGGCCGCAGAATTCGCGCGGGAGCGCGGCTACGAGGAGTTGGCGGGCTGGCTCGAGTCCCAGCCTGTATGAGGCACGCAACCGAGCCGTCTTACAGCGGTAAGACATGTGTCTCGAGCGTGTAAGACAACTGCGACAGGCCGGCCATCCTGGCAGACAGCCGTCTATGGCAGCGGCTGTCATAGCTCCAGCCGATTTCCCTCGGGTCCCATATCCATTAAACCGCGGGAGTGGCCCCTCTTAGGAATTGCGCGGTTTATTCCTGCTGCTCGAATCAGCTCGTCCATCTTCGGTTTGTGCTTTTCCTGGCGGCCCGTTTTCGGCGTGTCCTCCACCACACGGGCAGGTTTCGGCTGGCCAACTCGTTCGCGGGCGTTGGCTTTGACGGCCTTGGTTGCCGAAAACTCGCCCGGCTTCGGTTTCTTCATGGTCTTGCCATTCTCCGGTGGCAAGGTCGAGTATGGAATAGATTCGGCCGGAGGGGAAGAGCTCACCGGCCGGACCAGAGCCCTTGGGGGTGGAGAGTCTGAACCATGGAAGAGCGGGAGTTTTTCACAGAGACCACGGAGCAGCGCACGCACACCCTTACCTGCCCCAAGTGCGGGCAGCCGGGCGAATATCGGGTCACCTGGGTAGTTCGCAGGAAACGCCCCCAATTGCCACGCCATGCCGACGAGCGCGACCGGGCGCGTTTCGCCAAGGCTCAGTCATACATGGTGCGTCGCGACGACAAGCTGGCCTGCTCCAATGTCCGTTGCCGTAAACCATTTGAAATAGTGGGATTGCAGTCGCTTTCCTTTCTCAACGAATAACCGGGCCAAGGGAGCCCTCTCCATGAAGCGAAAGATTCTTCTCCTCCTGGCCGTGGTCGGCCCGGTCGCCCCGGCATCCCTGGCTCAACAGGCACCCTCGTTTCATTTGCTGCATGAGATCGCGCTTCCCGGCGTGCAGGGGCGCATCGACCACCTCGCGGCCGACGTTGCCGGAAATCGCGTGTTTGTGGCTGCGCTTGAGAACGGGACGGTCGAGGTCATCGATATGTCCAAGGGGGAGCGAACCGGCCAGATCAAGGCCCTGAAGGAGCCGCAGGGGATCGCCTACGTGCCGGCCAACGGTGCCGTCTATGTGGCCAGCGGTGGCGATGGCACGGTGCGCAGCTTCGACAGCCACACGCTCAAGGCGCTGCACAGCGTATCGCTTGGCGAGGACGCGGACAACCTCCGCTACGACGCCAGGCGCGATCAATTGCTGGCCGGCTATGGCAACGGGGGCCTGGCGGTTCTGGGCCTGGATCTGGCGCGCATTGACAATTTCCCGCTTCCAGGACATCCCGAGTCGTTTCAGATCACCAGGGACGGCAACCGCGTGTACGTCAATCTGCCCGATACCCGCAGCATCGCCTCGATCGATCTGGCGGCGAAGTCAGTCAATCCGGCGTGGGCGCACCTCAGCGCATCCGGCAACTTCTCGATGGCCCTGGACGAAACCATTCACCGCCTGTTCATTCCCTGCCGCAAGCCCCCACGCATGCAGGTAATCAATACCGACAGCGGCGGCATCGCCACGTGGGCGGCGACCATTGGGGACGCGGACGACGTTTTTGTGGATGAAGCGCGCAGGTTTGTGTATGTAATCGGCGGAGATGGATTGGTGGATGTAGTGTTTGTGCGCGCCGCCGAAGCGCTCGTGTCGCGCCTGCGCGTTCCCACTGGCCCCGGGGCCCGCACAGGACTGTACGTGCCGGAATGGAACCAGGTGCTGGTGGCCGTTCCGCGAAGTCAGGGGAAGGAGGCGCGCATACTAGTCTTCTCTACCCTGCCTGACCCTATCCCGGCCAGGCCCTGACCTCGGCCCGATCCTGACCCTCCCGCGGCTGGACCAATTGGGCCCGGGTTTTGACGCGCGGACTCTGGCGCCCGCCCGTCCCGATGTGATTCAATCGAAAGTGTGCAAGGGTCTGCCAGGGAGGTCGCGGCGGCCCGCAGGAGACACTATGGCCAATTCCCTGCTTCCCCTCGAAGAGCGAAATCTCACCCCCGACCAGGTGGAGGCTTTAGATAAGCGGCGCGATCTGGGACACACGTTTCTGGTCATTGCCGGTCAGTTTTCGGTCATCGCCGTGGTCCTGCTCCTGTGGGTTGGCCAGGATCTGACCTATTCGCCGGGATGGGCTCACCCCATGGCGTACTACTTTGCGGTCGCATGCGGCATCGTTTTGGTCTTCGGCCTCTCTGGCCTGATCATGCGCCGCGGGACGCCGCGGCTCGACTAGATCGACTGGGCCCCGGCCGCCAAGCGGCGGCGTCATGCGCTTTGGGCCAAAAAGGTATAGCCTGAGATTGCGGATGGCAGCCTCTGTTACCAATTCCCCAGCGGAGATGCACGGCGCCCGGCTGACCGACAGCCATGGGCGCGTCATTCACGATTTGCGCGTCTCTGTAACAGATCGCTGTAACTACAAGTGTGTCTACTGCCGCACCGGCGAACTTGGCGCCCAGTATGGCGAGTTGCGCATCGACGAATACCTTCGCATTATCACGTTGTTTGTCGGGCTTGGCATCACTAAGGTCCGGCTGACTGGCGGAGAGCCCCTGCTGCGGCCGGGACTGCTTGATCTCATCCGCGAGTTGAGCAGACTGCGCACTCTTGCCGGCGAGCCGCTCGATCTGGCGCTTACCACCAATGGCCATCTTCTCGATTCACTGGCCAGGCCGCTCAAAGCGGCCGGCCTGAACCGCATCACGGTGAGTATGGACGCGGTCGATGAGCCCACTTTTGAGCGCATCACCCGGGTTGCCGGCAGCTACACGGCTGTGCTGGCCGGCATCCGCGCGGCTCGGGCCGCCGGCCTCACACCGGTAAAGATTAATTGCGTTCTATTGCGGGGCTTTAACGATGACCAGGTGGAAGGTTTCGCCAGCTTTGCCCGCGACGAAGACGTGATCGTCCGCTTCATCGAGTTCATGCCCCTGGAAGAAGGGCGCCTTTGGACACCGCGAGATCGTGGTACCGCTTCGAGAAATCGTGGACCGCATCCAGAGAGTGATGCCGCTCACGGAGCTTACTCCCAATGAAGCCAGCGAAACAGCGCGCCGGTACACCTTCGCCGATGGCGTTGGCGAAATCGGGATTATCGCTCCGGTGACGCAGGCATTCTGCGGAGCCTGCAGCCGGGTGCGCCTCACTTCCGACGGCAAGATCCGCACCTGCCTGTTTTCACAGCAGGAGCACGATCTCTATGGCCGCATGCGCCGGGGAGCCGATGAGACGGAACTGCGGGAGTTCATCCTTCGTACGATTCAAGGAAAGGAAGCACGCCATCATATCGGCGAACCAGGCTTCCTGAAGCCCTCGCGTTCGATGGTGCACATCGGCGGATGACTCGCAGATCCGAAAAGCAGTTCCATACGACGGCCCTGTATCCATTCGATTCGGCCGCGCTTTGTAACCAAAATTGCTTAAATTTCGCTGCGCCAAAAGGGCGCGTGTGTGACAGAATTGCTACGATTCAATTCCACGCCTGAGCTTTCCGTACGATGAACGAGACGGTCAACCGTATCCCGCTCGATGACTTGCTCGTCTTCCATCGACTGGCGCGTTCGCTCACGTCAAGCTTCGATCTCGACACCATCCTGCGCACCATTCTTGAGCACATGGAACGGATCATCGAGGCGGAGTTGTGGACCCTTCTCATGCTCGATGAAGACTCCCAGGAACTCTACTATGCCCTGGCTGCGGGCGGGGAAGAGGGGGCTCTCCGGGATCTGCGGGTGAAGGTTGGCGAAGGCGTTGCGGGCTGGGTCGCCAAGCACGGGGAGACGCTCATCGTTCCCGAGTCGCTGGAGGACCCCCGTCTTCATACCCCCTACGCCTCCCGGCTGCACAGTGTCCGCTCCGTGATCGCATTGCCGCTGCGCGGCCGCAAGGGCACCCACGGCGTCATTGAAATCTTCAATCCCCACGCCGGCCAGCTTACCGATTACACCATCGCCTTTCTGCACATCCTGGCCGATCACGCCGCGATTGCCATCGAAAACGCGCGCGACGTATCCCGCATCCAGCAGCTCACCATCACCGACGACACCACCGGCCTGTTCAATGTGCGCCATCTCTACGATGTGCTGGGCCGCGAGCTCGATCTCTGCCGGCGCTCGAATATTCCTGTCAGCCTCGCCTTTCTCGACCTGGACAAGTTCAAACTCGTCAATGACGAACATGGACACCTGGTTGGCAGCGAACTGCTGGCCAGCGCCGGACAACGGCTGCAGGAGCTGAGCCGCCCCAGGGATCTGTGTTTTCGTTACGGCGGCGACGAATTCGTCATCCTGTTGCCCGAGACAGATGCGGAAGCAGCTCTGGCCCACACCATTCATCTGCATAGCGAGCTCACCTCGGCTCGCTTTCACATGCAGAACGGGCTGGAACTCAAGGTCAGCGCCAGCGTCGGCTCTGGCCACGGCTCCCGACGACGGAGCCGCCGTGCACGCGATCATTGGCGCTGCGGATAGCCGCATGTATGCGGTCAAGACCAATGGACGCGGCCACGTCTACGGCCGCTAGAGCGCCGTCTCTATTCCTCTTCCTCGGGACGTTGCGGCGCGGCCTGATGATCGGCGAGGCGTTCCAGCTGATTCCGCCAGTCGAGCGATTCGATGAAGCTCTTCGACTCGCGCCAGCCGGGCTCGACGATCACGTGCAGTTCGAGATAGACGCGCGTTCCCAGCAGCGACTCGATCTGCTTGCGCGCGCCGGTGCCGATCTCCTTCAGCTTGGCGCCACCCTTGCCGATCAGAATGGCCTTCTGGCCTTCGCGCTCGCAGTAGATGGCGGCGGCGATGCGGGTCAGCGGCAGGCGGGCCGGAGCCTGATTTTTCTTGCGCGGAGGCGCGGGCGGTTCGGCCTCTTCGTATTGCTCGATGACCACAGCGGTGGAATACGGAACTTCCTCGCCGGTCTCGACCAGAATGCGCTCGCGAATCAGCTCCGCGACCATGAAGCGCTGCGGCTGATCGGTGTACTGATCTTTGGGGAAGTAGCGCTCGCCCTTGGGAAGGACGTCGACGATCTTGCGCAGCAGCAGGTCGAGTCCATCCCGCTTGCGCGCGCTCACGGGAATGACTTCGGCGAAGTTGTGCTGTTTCGTAAGGGTTTCGATGAGGGGCAGGAGTTGATCCTTGCCCACAAGATCGATCTTGGTCAGCACCAGGAATACGGGACAGTCGAGTTTGCGCACCAGCCCAAAGAGGAATTCGTCCTCACTGGCCCAGTTGGCGAATTTGGAGGAGCTCGGCTTTGGGGGTTGATGCCGTTTCCGATCCGGCCGGCGAAGGGGTATCGGGGAGCGCTCCGTCCTCCGCATCTCCACCCGGAGTCCCCGGTTTCTCAAGCTGAACACGGCGGGTGGCATCGATCAGAACCAGCACCAGGTCGCGTGTTTCGAGGGCTTCGTAGACTTCCTGCAGCATGCGCCGGTCGAGTTGCGTGCCCGGCTTGTGGACGCCCGGTGTGTCGACAAACACGATCTGCGCAGCGGGGTGCTGGCCTTTGTGCGCCGGAACCTCTACCACTCCGAGGATGCGGTTGCGCGTGGTCTGCGGCTTGGCGGTAACGATGGCTACCTTTTCGCCCGTAAGCGCGTTCAGCAACGTGCTTTTGCCGACATTCGGGCGGCCGAGAATGGCTACAAATCCAGATCGCAAAGGCGTGAGTGCTCCTGAGCCGAGTTTACGGCAACCGGCCGCGCAGAGTTACACATGGTTGTGTGCCTTGCACGATTACTCGTCCCAGGACTCGGCCCGCGAATGTTCCCGTGCGGTGGTCCGGGCCACAGTCGCCGGAGGGAAGACGCGCACGCGATCGACACGCCGGTCAGTGGAAGCCACGACCTCCATGCGCAGACCGGCGTGGTCGAGCATGACTACCTCGCCGGCCAGTGGGATGCGGCCAGCCGCTTCGCTGACCAGGCCGCCGACGGTGGTGGCCTCAAAGCCCTCGCCGATATCGACCGCGGTGTCGAAAAGGTCGGCAAGCTGATCCACGGGAAAGCCTCCCGGCACCACCCAGACGCCGTCTGGCTTCGCGCTGCGGAATCTCCACCGGGGCATCCTCTTCGTGCTCGTCGCGAATGTCGCCGACGATCTGCTCGAGCAGGTCTTCGATGGTGACCAGGCCAGCGACGCCGCCGTACTCGTCGATCACGATGCGCATGTGCTGCTTTTCGCGCTGCATCTCGCGCAGCAGTTCATAGCCGCGCTTGGTCTCGGGGACGAAGGCCGCCGGTCGCTGGATGCTTGCCACGGTGCGCGTATGCGCCTCCTCGTCTGTGATCTGCAGCAGATCGTGGGCAAAGGCGATGCCGGTGATGTTGTCGATGGTGCCCTCGTAGACGGGCACGCGCGAGTAATTGTGCTCGCGCAACTGGCGCAGAAACTGTTCCAGCGTGGTCGAGTCTCGCACCGCAAACATGCGCGGACGCGGCGTCATCACCTCGCGGACGAGCTTGTCGCCGAACTCGACGGCAGAACGCACCAAGTCGCGGTCGGTCTCTTCGAGAATGCCTTCTTCCTCGCCCGCCTCCAGAAGCGCCTCCACATCGCCCGCCGCCTCTTCCTCCGCAGTGACCGGCTCTTCGGCCAGTTCCACCACGGAAAAAAAGAACCGGATCAGCACCGTTATGGGAGTCGTTACCCAGAGCAGCAGGCGGATGGGCCACATGAGGCGCGCTGCCCAACGCCCGCGGGTCCGGTTGAAAAGCAGCCAGGGAAAGATCTGGTTACAGAAAGCCACGACCAGGACGACGGCCAGAATCGCCTGGGCAATCTCGGCATACGTCGGGCGCCCCATCCGGGGAGCGCGATCAAACAGAACGGCGCCGAATTCGAGGGCGATCAGGCAGAGGGCCATTTGCTGGGCTACCGCGGCGGAGACCGCGGCGTGGCCGCGGCTCAGGCCGAGATGGGGCTCGATCTGCTCTTCCCAGGCGTCGAGATTCTCCTGCACCTCGCGGGAGAGGATCTTGCCAAATTCCGCATAGACGCGGCTGATGTAGGAGGCCAGAGTCTCGATGACACCGAGCAAAACGACAACGCCAATCGCGAGGGGGCTCATTGCCGCCTCCTTCGCACCGGAGTGGCGAGTGTGTCGGCGAGGCGCGCGAGAACGTCTGGGCGATCCGCAATGCCGGCTGTCCTGAAACTCGTTCAATCAGGCCGGCGGGAAGTCCAAGGCGGGCACGCAGAAGGCCCTCGCGGCGCGCCATCTGCCCTGTGTCGGCCTCGTGATCATAGCCGGCCAAGTGGAGCAAGCCGTGCAGGATCAGTACCTTGATTTCCGTCGCGAGGGTATGGCCCTGTTCGCGCGCCTGACGCAGTGCGGTAGGCACACTGATGGCGAGGTCGCCCGCGACATCGGATGCCACTGCCTTGGCGGCCGGAAAGGACAGGGCCGGGAACGACAGGACGTCGGTGGCTTTGTTCTTGCCCCGGAACTGCCGGTTGAGTCGGCGAATGCGGGTATCCGTAGTCAGCAGGACCGTGACCTGTCCATGCAGGCGCACCGCCGACTGGGCATCCCCGAGGAAACGGCTGAGAGTGCGTGCCGAGGGAACGCGGTCTCTCCGATCGGTTTTGGCGGGATCGGGCGGAACAAACCTCTGCGCCGGGGGCGCGCCGCGCGAGGGGGCGGGTTCGGGGGCAGGTTCCAAATCTTGGTCGAAGACAATCATCGTGCTCGGGGCTCCGCCGCGGCGAAGCCCCGGATTACCTTCAATTCTACGCGAACCGCGATTTTACTGCGGCTTGGCCGGATGCAACGGCGGGTTTCCGTTGCGGGATTCGCGCTGCTGCGCCTGTACCTCGATGCCATCGCCGAGGCTGAGCGGCAACTCCTGCTGCTGCGGCTTTGCCGACTCGTAGGCGCGGACGATGCGCTGCACGAGGGCATGGCGCACCACGTCGGAGTCTTCGAAGTGGCAGAAGTGGATGCCCTCGACCCCGTCGAGCACGTTGATCGCGTCCACCAGCCCGGACCGGCGCGGGTTGGGCAGATCGATCTGCGTAATGTCGCCAGTAATGACGGCCTTGGAGTTGTTGCCCATGCGGGTGAGGAACATCTTCATCTGCTCGACGGTGGTGTTCTGCGCTTCGTCCATGATGATGAAGGCGTCATTGAGCGTGCGGCCGCGCATGAAGGCCAGGGGCGCGACCTCGATGACGTTCTTCTCCAGCATCTTGTCGACCTTTTCCGGCTCCAGCAGGTCGTAAAGCGCGTCGTAGAGCGGGCGCAGATACGGATCGACCTTCTCCTGCAGCGAGCCGGGGAGGAAGCCCAGCTTTTCGCCAGCCTCGACCGCGGGACGCACCAGCACGATACGGCTCACTTTTTTGGCGTTCATCGCGGCTACGGCCATGGCGACGGCGAGATAAGTCTTGCCGGTGCCGGCCGGCCCCACGCCGAAGGTCATGTCGTTCTGCTCGATGGCTTCGACGTATTTGCGCTGGTTCACGGAGCGCGGCTGGACGGTGCGCTTGATGCCCGCCGAGCGCTGCTTGCCCGAGTCCGCGAGGGATCGAAGCGTAATGGCGGGATCGGCGACCACCAGGCGCAGCATGCCGTTGAGCTCGCCATTGTGGGGATTGACCCCCTGGCGGCGCAGCGCTTCGAAGTCCTGGAAGACGCGCTGGACTCGAGCCACGCCCGCTTCCGGTCCTTCCACGTGCACGGCGTCGGAGCGCAGATCGATCCGGACGCCAAGTGAATCTTCCATCAGCCTGAGGTTTTCATCGCGGGTCCCGAACAGGGGCTCAAGATTTGGCGTGATCTCCAGAGCGATCTTCAATGGTTTCAATGTCCTCCACGACAGCGAGTTGACGTTGAACTGGTGCGGCCTCGCGCCGCTCTGCCGGATATATCGGCAGAAACGGCGACCGATTGCAGGCCCAATGGATTGGATGCGGCAGCGAGCCCTTGGGCATGAAGCCGAAGGGTTCGAATCGGGGGAAAAAGCGGTGCGGAGAGGGACGAAACCCAGAGAACCCGGAACGAGCCCCATGCGGAGCTCTGGGCTGGGGTGAGAAACCGCGGGATGGCGTTGGCGACCAAATCGGGTATCTGCGCTGAGACTAGCGCCAGTTGCACGCCGCGTCAATGCGCCAGAGCAAGGATTCTCGGGAAATTATGACTTCGAGGATACCTCCTCTGGAAAACCAGCCTCCAACAACTCGATCGGCACGGTCAAGGGCGCCCCGATGTTCGGTCTGCGGTAGAGATCGTCCAGGAGAAGGGCGAGCGGTCCCGGTTCGCCGTTAGGTTCAGACTCCGGCCCGAGCGCATTCCGTTTCAGTTCAGTTCGGCTTAGTTCTTCCCGCAGAATGTGCATGGCCGTCTGGCAGTCCCGGCACTCTTTGGCTATCGCCGCCATCTGCCGTTTCGCTCCCCGGAAGGCAGCGGCATCAAGAGCCCGGGACGCGCGGTGCATCACGCCGGCCAGGCTCGCGAATTGGTCGACCGCGCGCGCATAGCGCCGGATGAGCAGGCTGAGAATCTGCAAATCGGTGTCAGACAGATTCGCCAATGGCGTGGCGGAGTTCTGGTCCCGCATGGCTGGTCAAATTTTTTCAAAACCCTGTTGAAGTTGCAAGCCCAAAGACCGTGGATGTCGTTGATTCAAAGTGGCGCGAATAGGTTCGCGGTCGACCGGCGAAACGCGTAAAGTTCAACGCCTCCGCTTCAGACGGACAGGCGGCGGAAACGGAATCAGTCAAAGGGAAGAGGTCGGGGGGAAAAGGCCGGGGGAAGGATTGACCCACCCTCCGGTTTACCGTAGACTAAGAAATTGCGAGGGATGCGGCAGTGTGTGCATTCTGGCCGCATTGATCCCAAAGAGATTAAGGAACAGTAATGGCAAACCATGTATCTTCGCTGAAGCGCGCCCGTCAGACCGTGACCCGCACCGCCGTCAATCGCGCCAACCGCAGCCGTGTTCGCGGCAGCCTGCGCGCGCTGCGCGAGGCGCTGGCCAAAGGGGACGTCAAGGCCGCCCAGGAGCAGTTCCGCTCCACCGTCTCCACCCTCGACAAGAGCGTGCAGAAGGGTGTTCTCCACGCCAACACCGTGTCCCGCTACAAGAGCCGCCTGAACGCCCGCCTCAAGGCCCTGGCTACCGCCAAGGCATAGCTCATCCAAGACTTGCAGATTCAATAAAAGCCGGGGTCAAACCCCGGCTTTTGTTTGCCTTGAGCGCGTGAAGTTTGGCCGGGCGCTCATCTCGCCTGCGGGAACGCATCGGCTGCCTCCGGTGTCCAATCGGACAGGGGGTCCTTATGTCGCAATTTGAAACCCACCCCGATCGGACGCTCGTCGCCTCATTGGCGAAGCTTTGGCCGCATCGAGAACATGAGTCCAACTGTTTCAAGGCCCTTGCCTGCGCCACGGGCGCTCACAACTGGCGCCAGCTCGATCTCAGCGAACTGTTTCCCGATCACGAGATCCGATTCTGCTTCTGGTGTTCCAAAATCAAGGCAGACGGCGTAATTTACCAACCTTAAGCGTGGATCCCCTTCAAGCGGCTGGTCCGCATCAATTGCCGTCAATTGAGACGTTCGAAGATGCCTGCGGCGCCCATGCCTCCGCCCACGCACATTGTGACCATGCCGTAGCGCACCTGTCGCCGGTTCATCTCATTAAGCAGTGTGGCGGTCAGCTTGGCCCCGGTGCATCCCAGTGGATGGCCGAGGGCGATGGCGCCACCGTTGACATTCACTTTTTCCGGATCGAGTCCGAGCGTTCGGATCACGGCCAGGGCCTGGGCGGCAAAGGCTTCGTTCAGTTCGATGAGGCCGATGTCGTCGAGCGTCAGGCCGGCCATCTTCAACGCCTTGGGAATGGCGTAGATGGGGCCGATGCCCATCTCCTCGGGCAGGCAGCCGGTGGCGGTGTAGGCCACCAGGCGCGCTAAAGGCTGCAGGCCAAGTTCCCGGGCGCGGCCGGATTCCATCAGAACCGCGGCGGCGGCGCCATCCGATGTTTGGGAGGCATTGCCGGCGGTCACCGATCCCTGGGCATGAAACACCGGCTTGAGCCGCGCCAAAGCCTCGGCGGAGGTGTCGGCGCGCGGCCCTTCGTCGGCGGCAAAGGTCGTTTCGGTCACCTGCGGCTTCCCTGCCTTCGCGCCTGGAGTCGCGGTGGAAATGGAGACCGGAATCAGTTCTTCGCTGAATCGGCCAGCGGCCTGTGCGGCGAGAGCTTTTTCGTGGCTGCCCAGGGCAAAGGCATCCTGATCTTCCCGCGAGATGCCGTAATGGCGGGCAACGCGCTCCGCTGTCAGACCCATGGTCAGCAGCGAGGCGGGGTAGTTTTGGGCGAGCCAGGGGTTGGGGCTGGGCTTGGAGCCACCCATGGGGATGAGGCTCATCGACTCCGCTCCGCCGGCCACAACCACCTTTTCGCCTCCGGCCCGGATGCGCATGTCGGCTTGCGCGAGGGCCTCGAGTCCGGACGCGCAGAGCCGGTTGACGGTTACTCCCGGGACCTCGACGGGGAGGCCGGCGCGCAGAGCAGCGAAGCGGGCCATGTTAAACCCGGATTCGCCTTCGGGCTGGGCGCAGCCCAGGATCACGTCTTCGATTTCGGCCTTGTCGAGTTGAGGAACCCGGTCCAGCGCACCCGTGATGGCGATCGAGGCCAGGTCGTCGGGCCGGGTGGTGGCCAGGGTTCCCTTTGGAGCCCGGCCTACGGGAGTACGAACGGCGCTGACGAGTACGGCTTCGGGCATCGGAATGCTCCTTGTGATTCCTGGGCGAAGGGACAGCCCCGGATGGCCCATTCATAGACGCCCGAGCCGTCCGCGGTCAAATACCGGCGAGTTGCAGGATCGGTACCCCGCCACAATTGCTGCCTGTGCATCTCAATCTTCGGTGGTGTGAGCCGTCCAGCCTTTGCGCGTGAAGATCCGGTAGACAGTCCGATGGTCAATGACGGAGTCGGCCAGCGCATCGTGATCCAGAGGCGGTGGACGCGGTTCGAGCGAGCCTTCCGCCAGGCGCACGGTCTCGGCGGTGGCCGGATCGATGCCCCAGTTGAAGCCCAGCACGCCCGTCGAATCGTGGCTCTGCAGACGTTGAGTCTCGGGCGCGCTGGCCAACTGAACCGGTGCGTTGGTGGAAGTTCCGAAGAACACCAGCAGCGATACCGTTCCACCGCGTTGAGCAAAGGACGGCCCAGTCCGAGGAGCCGGCACGCTCCAGGCTGGCGTGCACAACGTTTTCGGGATGATGGGCCTGGTAGGTCTGGGGGATCATGCAGCCGCGCTGGTCGAGCAACGCGGCCACCTTTTCCGGCAGGTCAGGAAAAGAGCTGACCGGCAAACGATGAATGCGGTAGGGCACGGAGCGGCCATTGATCAAAACACTTCCCGACGCAAGCATGTTTTGGCCGACGCCGGGATCTGCCTGCTGAGCAACAGAGACAAGGGAACACGAGCAGAGCAGGCCGCTCATGACCAGACTCGTTCTCAACCCGGCACCAGGCATTTCACGTTCTCGCGGAGGGACAATCGCCGCCCTCCTCCGCACACTATCCTAATTGCGCAGCGGCTTGCCGGTCTTGAGTGTGAAGGCAATGCGCTCCTGGGTTTTGCGCTCGCCGCAGAGGGAGAGGAAGGCCTCGCGCTCCAGGTCGAGCAGGTACTGCTCGCTCACGAGCGACCCTGCCGTCACCCTGCCGCCGGCCAGGATATAAG
Source organism: uncultured Acidobacteriaceae bacterium (assembly GCA_963737665.1). GTDB lineage: Bacteria > Acidobacteriota > Terriglobia > Terriglobales > Acidobacteriaceae > Telmatobacter. Next base: position 188,198 of record CAVTTW010000001.1, on the reverse strand, counting down.
CCGCCCAGCGGGCCACCTTCTGATCGTGCTCGGACGCGTAACCCGCCTCGCCCATGAGAAAGATGCCTGTCTCGAGGGCAGCGAGGGCTCCGAGTCCCGGCGCCGGAATCTGCGTGCGGGGGTTGGGCGGCGCATAGCCTGCCTCCGCCAATGCGGCAACCTGGGCCTTGGCATCGAGCAGAAGGCGTTCGCGGTTGAGGGTGATGCGATCTGACGGCGCGAACAACCCCAATGCGCGTGCCTCGACGGCCGACGTGGAGACCTTGGCCATGGCGATGGTTTCGAGGGAACGTTTCAGGGCGGTCTGCATCTCCGCCGATTGCGCAAACCGCGAGGGAGGATCGCGCGGATCGGGCGGCGCCAGCGCCGCCGCCGCATCGACGGCGCGAAGCAGCATCTCCTTGGTCCCTCCACCACCGGGAATGAGCCCTACGCCGGATTCGACCAGCCCGATGTAGGTCTCGGCGAAGGGCTGTCGCCGTGCCGCGTGCAGGCAGATCTCCGCGCCGCCACCAAGCGTCATACCGAAGGGGGCGACGACCACAGGTCGCGGACAGAACTTGATGGCCGCGGTCATCTGCTGGAAGCTGCGGATGGCCATCCCGACCTCGTCCCAGTCGCCTTCCTGGGCGGCAAGCAGGAGTTGCAGCAGGTTGGCGCCGACGCTGAAGTGATCGCGGTCCCCGGAAATCACGAACCCGGCAAAGTCGCGCACCGCATCGGAGCCGGGGTTGAGAACGGACGAGATCAGCGCCACTACGTCGCCGCCAATGGCGTTCTTGAGCGAGTGCAACTCGATGCAACCGATTCCGTCGCCGAGATCGACCAGAGATGCTCCCGCATTCGAGCGAACCACACCATTGGAACGGCGGAAATCGCGCACGCGGGCGTGGCCGGCCGGCTGGGTGAACGGCTCCCAGTGACCAGTGGCGGGATTGAAACACTGCGGTCCGTCGGGGGCGTACCAGGAGTCGTTTTCTGAAGCAAGCAAATCTTCGACGGCGGGGCTGACGGGGATATTCAGGGCCTTCATGCGGGCGACGGTGTCCCGGACGCCGGCGGCGTCCCACATTTCAAAGGGCCCGAGTTCCCAGTTGAACCCGGCGCGCATGGCGCGGTCGATCGACGGGACATCCTTGGCGACTTCCCCGATGCGGTCGGCGGCAAAGTTCCAAAGCGTCGAGAGCAGCGGCCACAGGAACGCCGCGGCTTTGTCTTTGGCGGGATCGTTGGCCAGGAGCAGTTTGAGACGATCTTTGACGGTCGGCGCGTTCTTCGCCATGTCGAGCGAAGGAATCGCGGCCTTGGCCAGCGGCCGATATTCAAATGTCTTCAGGTCCAGGACCGAACGAAGTTCTTTTCCATCGGCGCCACGGGTTTTCTTATAGAAACCCTGTCCGGCCTTGTCGCCCAGCCAGCCGCGCTTCACGACTTCCTGCAAGACCCCGGTAAAGCTGCCGGGCATCACTCCCTCCGGGAAGTTGGCTGCCACATGCGCCAGAACGTCGATGCCGACCATGTCGGCCAGTCGAAAGGTGCCGGTACGCGGCCAGCCGATGGCCTGACCGGTAAGGGCGTCCGCCTCTTCAATGGTCAGCCCCTGGTCGAGCATGAGGGTAGCCGCGGTAAAGGTAATGGCCACGCCGAGGCGGTTGGCAATGAAGTTGGGGGTGTCGTTGGCGAAGACGACCTGCTTGCCCAGCAGGCGGTCGGCAAAGGCGGCGAACGAGGCCAGAAGGGCGGGGTCGGTCGCGGGCGCGGCGATCATCTCCAGCAACTGCATGTAGCGGGGCGGATTAAAGAAGTGGGTACCGAAAAAGCGCTTCGCAACCCCGTTCGAATCCGAGTCAAAGGCGGCGGCAATCCGGCGGACGGGCAGGCCCGAGGTGTTGGTGGTAAGCACGGCGCGCGCGTGGATGTAAGGCGCCACCCGTTGCAGCAGCGAAGTCTTGATGGCGAGGTTTTCAGCCACCGCTTCGATGACCCAGTCGCACTGGGCCAGTTTGGGCAGATCGTCTTCGAAGTTACCGGGGGTGATGAGTGCGGCCAGGCCGGGTTCGTACAATGCGGCCGGCTTTGATTTCGTGAGCGCATCGAGCGCGGCCAGGGCCAGTTTATTGCGCCCGGCCGATCCTGGAGGCCCGCTTTCCCCCTGCGGGATGAGATCGAAGAGGTAAACGGGAATGCCGGCGTTGGCCAGGTGGGCGGCGATGCGTGAACCCATCGTGCCCGCGCCCAGCACCGCGGCGCGGCGTACCAAAAACGGTTGCGTGGAGACATCCGAGGCGGAAATCGGGGCCGTAGCGGTGACACTCATGCGGGCTCCCCTGCGCGGGTTGAAATACACCGCGCGAAGTCGTCCCGAGCATACGGAACCGCGCGACGACGGGTCAAGAAAGGAGGGTGGGATGCGCGCCGCGACGAAGACGATAGAGGACGTGCCTGCGCAGCGGATGTCCGTCAGGCAGAAGTGGATGATCGAAGTCGTCCGCGTGGTTGCGCGTCATGTTCAGCTTTTCCATCACGCGGCGAGAACGATGGTTGGCGGGGACAGTGAAGGACACCAGTTCCCTCAACCCCAACACATCAAATCCGTGGGTCGCCACCGCCCGCGCGCCTTCGGTGGCAAGTCCTCTGCCCCAGTGCGCCGCAGCCAGACGCCAACCGATCTCCACGCAGGGTGTGAAGGGGGCGACGAAACGCGGAACGACGAGTCCTATATACCCGATGAATTCTCCGGTAGCGCGCAACTCGGCCGCCCAGGGCCCAAATTTATGCAGAGTGAAGTGCGCCTCGATGCGATCGATCATCGCCTCGGTCTCCGCACGCGAGAGCAGCGCGGGATAGAACTCCATGACTGCCGGGTCGCTATTGATACGCGCGAAGGAGTCGAGGTCCGCGGGCCGCCAGGGTCGCAGCAGCAATCGATCGGAGCGAATCTCGTTTACGAATGCCATGGGACGATCTTTCGAGATAAATCGCACAAAAGAGAACCGGATGAACGAAACTTCATTTGAATTCCCTGGCCCGGGTCCCGTGCGACCTGCGTCTAATCCAACAGCAGCGTTTTCTTACGCAAGGAGATATGCAGGCTCACAACTGCATTCGTGTCCACGGACGACATTGTGAGTCATGGCATGAACGATTCTCATCATGACAAGCGAATTGAGCAAGTTGTTGCTGGAAGCTGTTTCGACGGAGTGCACCGCGTTTGAATCGGTGATCGACCACGTGATGCCCAGCGAGAGCAAGGACTCAGCCGATTGCAATCTCGATAGTGTCGAGGGCAGACTGCTCACGTTGATTGGCGAAGGATTCGTAGAGGCATTTCTTCTCCACGCAGAACCCCCTTACCTTACCCCGGTCGTCCCTTCGTTGCGAACCCTTCCAGGATTCTGGTTTCATATCACGGCCAAGGGGGAGCAACATCTGGGTGGCTTGTTGAACACCGCGCCCTCGGCGGAAATTCCTAAAAGCACGCCATTTTATTGTTGACGCTGGATAACCGCAGGGCCGCTAATCCACTTTGATGACGACCTTGCCGCGTGCGTGTCCGTTTTCGAGATAGCGGATCGCGTCCGGGACTTCGGGTAGTGTGTACTGGCGGTCGATGATGGGAACGAGCTTCTCGGACTCCAGCAACTCGCGGAGCGCGTCGAGATCTTCTCTGGTCAGCTTTGCCAGAAACCCGGTAAGCGTCTGGCTGACTAAAGGAGCCAACACCATCGGTCTGATCACGAGACCGAGGTAATCGAGGGTTCGCATCTCGGGACCGCCCGCTCCGACTGCGATGTAGACGCCTCTCGGTTTCAGGGCACGCCGGAATGCGGACAGCGAGTAATTCGCCACCAGGTCAAGAATGACATCGTACCGCCGGCCGGCGGTGGTGAAATCCTGGCGGGTGTAGTCGACAACATGATGAGCGCCGATCGACCGCACCAGCTCGAGATTTGCCGAACTGCACACTCCCGTCACTTCGGCACCCATATTCTTCGCGATCTGGACGGCGAAGGTACCGACCCCTCCCGAGGCGCCGTTGATCAGGATGGTCTGCCCCGCCTGCAGTTGCGCCTTGTCGCGAAGCCCCTGTAGCGCAGTCAGCGCGGCGATCGGAACAGACGCGGCCTGGGCGAAGGTCAGGGTATAGGGCTTGATCGCCAGCGTGGATTCGGCAGCGCACGCGAATTCGGCAAAGGATCCTTGGCACGTACCATAAACCGGCTCACCCGGCTTGAAGTACGTCGTATTCTTCCCGACTGCCTCGATTTCACCTGCTACATCCGCGCCCAGCCGTATCGACTTTGGCCTGAGCAATCCGATCATGAGACGAATCGGGCGAGGAGTGCCGCGCAGGAAGTGCCAGTCGTACGGATTCACGCTGGCTGCGCGGACCTTGATCAGAACTTCAGTGTCCCGCGGCACGGGTTTCTCGATTTCCTGGAGCTCAAGCACATCGGGCGAACCATAGCGGTGGTACACGATTGCCCTCATCCCAATCCCCTTTGCGGTAACCACTGAAGGATAGTCCTGCCGGGCGCTTGCGTCAGTGCACAACAGATCCGGGATGCAGCGGGGACACCACGGAAGGCAGGCTCGCCGACTCTGCGTTCAGCGATGCCAGATCAATGCGCCTGAACGGACTACCGCCTGCACGCGGGAGAAGTTGGTCAGGCTGCCTGCAGGGTCAGCATCCAGGATGGTCAGGTCCGCCAGTTTGCCCACCGTGACTGTGCCTTTGCGGTCCTGAACTCCCATGCGGGTGGCGGGGTTGATGGTCAGCATGGCCAGCACATCGCGCCAATCGAGGCCGGACTTGCCCAGGCCTTCGAACTCGCCTTCGGTGGAGTAGTCGGTCATATAGCCCACATCGGTGCCGAACAACAAAATGCCGCCCATGGAGTGAAATTCGCGAACCTCGGCGTAGATCGGGTCGAGATAGGCGGGATCGGAGCTGGCGGTGGTAGCGAACATCATCAGGGTAGGCGACATGGCCATGTTCTGGCGCACCATGGTCGCGAAGAGGTCGGGAGTAATGCCTCGCGTGTCATCGGGAGCATGGGCGAGCACATCGACGCCGCTCTGGATGGCAACCTCTGTGCCGGCCAGATTGCTGGGGTGGGCAAACACAATTTTGCCGTTCAGATGGCTGGTGATGACGGCCGCTTTGGCGATGCTGAGCGGCATGGGCAGCACTTTGCCTCGGGCGATCCACGAACCGGTGAACAGCTTGGTCACATCGGCGCCGGAATTGAGGTTTTTGCGCACCAGGCGTTGCGCTTCGGCGGGAGTATCCGGCTGCGGCATGATCGCAATCGTCCACCTGGGCAGCGTGTCGCGCAGGTAGAACGGAACGCCGTGAGGCGGATAGAGGGGCGAGCCGGCAGTGTAGATGTACGGTCCCGCCAGTTCACCCTTCTCGATGCGCCGGCGAATGGCAAAGGTATCGGCGGGATTCGATCCGACATCGATGACAGTGGTGAATCCCCGGCTGAGAAACATGTCGGCGAGCTGCGGATCCAGGGTCGCAGCAGATTTCCATTCCGCCATGCTCCATTTGGGCTCGGTGAAATGCACATGGGTGTTCCAGAACCCCGCGGTCACGACGCAGTGATCGCAGGGGATGACCGGGGTGCCGGGTGGAACCACAATCTGCGGCCCGACCGCGGCGATGATTCCATCGCGCACCAGCACTGTGCCGTCCTCGATGGGCTGGCTGGTGGGCGAAACATAGATGCGGGCATGCTCGATGGCGAGGGTTCCCTTGGCCAGCCGCAGCGGAGGATGCGAGCCGTAACGGGGAAAGAACTCGAGCAGCCAGATAGCCCCGCAGCCAAGAACGAGAACCGCCAGCAGCACCAGGAAAAAACGAAAGGCCCATCTGCGCATGATTTCTTCACCACCTGGCGAAGGATACGCAGGCGGCGCGCGGATCGTTCAGTGGTGCAGCCGGACGCACAGGACTTGCCACCCGTGGAAACGGCCAGTTTGACGCACCCGGCCCCGCACAATAGCTTTGAGGGAGCAGGGTAGCGTGTCCCACGCCCGCCCTTAAGGAGTACGGATGACGATTCCTTCCCGGTTCTGGAGAGCAGCGATTGCACTCCTGACCGCAGTGATAGCCTGCCACGGCGCGCCCGCGCAGGATTTGAAGAGCTTTGAGCAGAAGATCACCACCAAGGTGCTGCCCAATGGGCTGACCCTCCTCATCTGCGAACGGCCGGAGGCGCCCGTCTTCAGCTACACGACGTTTGTGGATGCCGGGGACGCCAACGATCCGGGAGGTGAGAGCGGGCTGGCTCACATGTTTGAGCACCTGGCGTTCAAGGGCACCACCGAGATCGGCACCAAGGACTGGCCCGCAGAAAAACTGGCCCTGGCCAAGGTAGAGGAAGCGAACGATGCCTATGAGGACGAGTTTCGCAACCCGAATGGCAGCGATCCTAAAAAGCTGGAGCAGTTGCACGATGCGTTTTTGAAGGCGCAGAGCGAGGCCCAGCAATACGTGATTCCCAACCAGTTCACCGAGGTAGCGGAACGGAACGGTGCGCACGGGCTGAACGCGGAGACCGGCCTGGACGATACCAAGTATTTCTGGTCAATGCCGGAAAACCGCCTGGAGTTGTGGGCGTGGCTGGAGAGCGGCCGGCTCGCCGACGTCGTACCCCGGGAGTTCTACAAAGAGCGCAGCGTGGTGATGGAAGAGCGGCGCATGCGTGTCGACTCGAACCCCATCGGACGGCTGATCGAGCAGTTCCTGGCCACCGCGTATGTGGCCCATCCCTACGGCCGGCCCAACGTCGGCTGGCCCAGTGAGTTGAGCCAGATCACGGCCACTGAGGCCATGGCCTTCCACCGGCAACTGTATGTTGGCTCTGACCTGGTGATCGCGGTGGTGGGGGATGTGAAGGCCGCGGAGGTGATGCCGGTGCTGGAGAAGTACTTCAGCAAGGTGCCCGCCGGCCCCAAGCCGCTGAAGATGACCACCGTGGAGCCCAAGCAGTTTGCCGAGAAGACGGTGTTCATTCGCGAGCAGACCCAGCCCTTCTACATCGAGGGCTACCACCGCCCCAGCTATCGGGATCCGGACGACGCGGTATACGACGCCATCAGCGACATCATGTCCAACGGGCGGGTTTCGCGTCTTTACCGCAGCCTGGTACGCGATCAGCAGATTGCGGCCGAGGCCCAGGGGTTCGGCGGATTTCCCGGCGAAAAATATCCCGGCCTGTTTGCCTTCTACGCCGTTCCTCTTCCCGGACATACTCCGGAGGAGATGGCAGGCGCGATTCACAAGGAGATCGAAAAACTGAAGACAACCGATGTGAGCGACGACGAGTTGAAGATGTACAAGACCCGCACCCGTGCCGACCTGCTGCGCGGACTGGCAGACAACCAGGGGCTGGCCAACGCGCTGGCCGAGTATCAGACACGTTACGGCGACTGGCGGGAACTGTTCCTGCAATTGGATCGGGTGGACAAGGTGACCAAGGCCGATATCCGGCGGGTGGCGAACCAGGTATTCGTTGCCAGCAATCGCACCAGCGGGTGGATCGAGACAGAGGCGGCGGCCAAATCCCCGACCGGAAAGAGCGGAGGCGGACAATGAAGAGCCACCGCAAGAAGCTGACCGTACGCTGGATCCTGGCCGGGGCGCTGATCGCGGCATGCGCGGCGCCTGCCTTGACGGCGCAGCAGAGCGAGCCATGGCAGAAGATTCCGGTCCCGCCACTGCCGGAGTTCAAGCCGCAGCAGCCCAAACGCATCGAGCTGAAGAACGGGATCGTGCTGTTTTTGCAGGAAGATCACGAACTTCCTTTTGTTTCGGGGTCAGTGTTGATTCCGGGCGGGGCGCGAGACGAGGATGCAGCCAAAACGGGCCTTGTGGACCTCTACGGGCAAACCTGGCGCACCAGCGGCACAGCCAAGATGGACGGCGACGCCATGGACGATCTGCTCGAAGCCAAGGCCGCGCACATCGAGACGGAGGGAGGCGAGGGGTCGACGTCTCTTGCCTGGGATTCGTTGAAGGGGGACGCTGACCAGGTCCTTCCCCTGGCGCTCGATCTGCTGTTCCACCCAAAATTCAACTCCGAAAAGCTGCAGTTGGCCAAGCAACAGGAGGCCACGGGCATCGTTCGCCGCAACGACGACGAAGGAGAGATTGCGGGGCGCGAGGCCGCCAAGCTGGTCTACGGACCCGACAGCCCGTACACCCGGCAGCCGGAGTTGGCAACAATTGGCGGCATCACGCTGGCCGATCTCCAGGCCTGGCATGACCGCACCATTGGGAACAAGCTGATTGTCGCTGTGAGCGGCGACTTCGACCCGGCGGCCATGGAAGCAAAACTGCGGGCAGCCTTTGAGGGTTTGCCGACGGCCAAGGCTCTGCCGACCCGGCACGATGACTTTCACCCGCCCAAGCAAGCCGTCTACTTCATCAACAAGGAAGACGTAAACCAGTCCAACGTGCAGATTGTCGGACTGGGCACCGATCGGCACAATCCCGACGTCCCGACGCTCGCCGTCATGAACGACATCCTCGGAGGCGGGTTTGGGAGCCGGTTGTTTCAGAAGGTGAGAACCGAGCTGGGCCTGGCATATGCGGTGGGCGGGGGCTACGGGTTCGACTATGACCATCCCGCGATGTTTGACGTGGAGGTGCTGACCAAGAGCCTTTCCACCGTGGAGGCGACCAAGACTGCCTTGCAGGTGATTTCCGGACTCGATACCAGCCCGTTCACCGAAGCCGAACTCAAGCGGGCCAAGGACGACATCCTGAACTCGTTTCTGTTTCGCTACGACACCAAGGACAAGGTGCTTGCCGAGCGGGTCCGCCTTGAGTTCTATGGCTACCCTGCAAATTACCTTGAAACCTACCAGGGCGATCTGAAAAAGGTTACCGTGGCGGACCTGAATGCTGCGGCCAGGAAATACATTCATAGCAACCAACTGGCGGTCCTGGTGGTGGGTAACGCAGAGGAGATCAAGCCTGGTCTGGATGCCTTGAACCTGGGACCGGTCAAGAAGATCGACATCACGATTCCGCAGCCGGGCGCACCGCAGGGCAAGCCCGGCGGCGCGGAGAAAGAGCACTGAAAAAGATGAAGGATCCTGCCAATCCCGGGCTTTCGGCCGTACTTGCGACGGCAGAGGTTCCGGGGGCCGACGATATCGCCGAACTCGTAGCCAACGACGCCCGCCAACATGCCGAAGCAGCCAGGCGGCTGATCGCTTCCGGCGTCACCGTATTCCGGCCGGATACCTGCGTCATCGATCCAGGTGTCAAGGTCGCCCCCGGCACGGTCATCGAGCCGTTTGTGCAACTGCGCGGACAGACGCAGATTGGCGCCGGCTGCCAGATCCGTTCGTTCTCCGTCATCGAGGACTGCCACATCGGCGACAAGGTGCTGGTCCGCCAGAGTTGCATCCTGACCGAAAGCACCGTGGCCAACGGAGCCAAGATCGGCCCCTTTGCCCATCTGCGGCCCGGCAGCGAGATCGGCGAAGAGGCCCACGTGGGCAACTTTGTCGAAACCAAAAAGGCGCGGCTCGGAAAAGGAGCAAAAGCCAACCACCTCACCTACCTGGGCGACGCCGAAATCGGCGAAGGCACCAACATCGGCGCCGGGGTCATCACCTGCAACTACGACGGGGTCCACAAGCACCCCACCCGCATTGGCAAGGGCGTCTTCGTGGGCAGCGATTCCACGCTTGTCGCGCCCATTGCCATCGAAGACGGCGCCTATATCGGAGCTGGTTCCTGTATCACCCGGGAGGTTCCCGCCGGCGCACTCGCGGTGGGCCGGGCTCGGCAGATTACCAAGGAGGGCTGGGCGACGGCGCGGCGGGCGCGGCAAAAACCGGTGGTCTGATGGCGATTCAGACGCCTCTCCCTCTTTCGGAGCGCCCCCAAACGGCAGGTCGATGTAAAGCCCTACATGCTGAACCCCTTGGGGTTGCACGGACATGCTTCAACCTTCGCAGGATGGGCACAACTAACGTGGGATGCCAGTTGGCCTCCCGATACTGTAATGTGCATAACATGGTTGCGCTGACGTTTAGACGCTGCCTTTAATGTGCCGGGCAAAGCCGAAGACCGGGACTACACCCGGTATGGCATGCCTGAACTAGACGCCTGTAGTACTTTATTTTTCCCCGGATGATATTCGAACGCGGCTTCCTGCCGATGATCAGGAGGACGGCGGTTCGCACCGAAAGACGGAGCTCGATGGGGTCGGGTTCGCAGTGTTTCGGAACTCTTTCCGCTCTTTTTCGTATGTGGAAGAAGCGGCGAAGGGGGTTTGTGTGTCCAAGAGATGGCGTCTCCGGAGGAATCGATGGGGATCTCCGGAAGACCTCGATGGGTCTGGCAAGGTCTTTTCGACGGGGGGTTGGAGAGATTGGCTTTGAGTCTTGAACTCACAGGAGCGGAGGCGCGGAACGTCGTCGTGCATACGCCCGACGACGCTGAGGCGCATGCCGTCACGCGTACCCGGAGGCCGGCCCGCATCCTGGTCGTGGACGACGAAAATCATGTGCGCTCCATGATCGGGGCCACCCTGGAGCGTCAGGGATATGACGTGCAGTTGTCCTCGAGCGGCCGCGATGCTCTTGAGGTTCTCGATCACAACGCCTTTGACCTGGTGCTGACCGATATCGTGATGCAGGACGGAAACGGCATCGTTTTGCTGGACCGTATCCGCGGCAAGCAGCCCCACCTGCCCGTAGTGATGGTGACCGCCATTCACGACATCAGCGTGGCCATCGACTCCATGCGCCGGGGGGCCTACGATTACCTGCTTAAACCCTTTGAGCGGGAGCAGCTGCTGTCCACGGTGGTACGCGCTCTCGATCATCGTCAGGCCCTGCAGGAGAGCCACAACTACCAGCAGAATCTGGAACAGGTAGTACGCGCCCGGACGGAGATGCTGCGCCAGGCCATGGAAGACCTGGAGCACTCCTACGACATCACCCTGGAAGCTCTGGGCGATGCGCTCGATCTCAAGGATTCGGAGACCGAGGGCCATTCCAAGCGCGTGACCGCGTATACCATTGCCCTGGCCCGTGCCATGGGGATCTCCCCTGCGGAGATCAAGGTGATCGCCCGCGGGGCTTTCTGCACGACATCGGCAAGATGGCCATCCCTGACCACATCCTGCGCAAGCCCGGCCCGCTCACGTCTGAAGAGCAGGAGGTAATGCGCGAGCATTGCACGCGGGGATTCCACATCCTGCGCAAAATTCCTTTCCTGAGTGAAGCAGCGGAGATCGTCTTTTCTCACCAGGAGCACTTCGACGGCAGCGGCTATCCCAGCAGCCTGCGCGGCGGAGAGATTCCCATCGGCGCCCGCATCTTCGCCGTGGCCGACACCCTTGACGCCATCACCAGCGACCGTCCCTATCGCAAGGCGCGCAGTTTCGATGTCGCGCGGCACGAGATCCTGCGCTGCTCCGGCAGCCAGTTTGATCCCGCGGTCGTGGAGGTCTTTCTCAAGATTCCCAATGAGTTATGGCACGAGTTGCGCTCCGAGATCACGGGCCAAAACAAGCGCTTCTCGACCTTTGAGCTCTCCCGGAATCCGCGCCTGCGCGCCCGGTAGCGCGCTTCCGCATCCGCCCCTTCCGCCAGAGTTAGAGTGTTGTACAGGTTCGCAACCGATGGGCTATTCTGAAGCCAGGTCAGAGGTTCCCGGCGGATGTACGAGCCATCGGAAGACTGGCATCGCGAAATCTCCCCCGCGGTTGACAGCAAGTTGGTTCTTGAGCAGCTTGACCGGATGTTGAAGAGCCGTCACTTCCGCAACAGCCGGCGTTATCCCGCCTTTCTGGACCACATCGTGCGCCACACCCTCGCCGGGGATCTCGACAGCCTGAAGGAACGAATCCTCGGCATTGAGGTTTTCAAGCGGGCGTCGGACTACGACACCGCCGCCGACCCGGTGGTGCGCATCTCGGCCGGCGAAGTGCGCAAGCGGATCGCGCTCTACTACCATGACGAGGGCACGGAGCAGGAACTCCGCATCGAGCTGCCCGCCGGCTCCTACATTCCTGTATTCTCAGCCAGTCCCTCGGCTCCCCTGGCGCAGGGAGTGCAGCCGGCTCTCGCCGAGATGCACGAGGATCCCTACGCGACCACTGCGTCGCGACTGGACTCGACCGGGGGCATCGGCTTGCGACCGTTCCCCAGCCGATGGCATCTGGCGGTGGTGCTGGCCGCGGCGGTGCTGCTGGTGGTCGGCGGCGGCGTGGTACTGGATCTGGATCACTTCGCCGCTTCAGTCGATGTGGCGTTCGTTCTTCCATTCCCCTGACCCGGTGTTGATCGTCGTGGGCAGCCCTCTCGGCACCCTTGCGGGCCCCGACGAGGAAAACGGGGCCAGCCCGCAGTTGTTGATGGACAGCCACAGCCACGTGCACCTTGCGTTTACCGATGCCCTGGCGCTCACCGACGTGACCGGGGTGCTTGAAACCCACGATCAGGCCTATCGCGTGGAGACGTCGGCCGGTACCACGCTGGACGATCTGCGCAAGCGTCCGGTGGTTCTGATCGCGGCGTTCGGAAACCCATGGTCAGGCCGGATTCTTGCGCCGCTGCGGTTTTCGCTGTTGCGCCAGCGCGTAGCCCCGGATGGCACCACGATCCTGGGCAGCATCGTCGACCGCCGTCATCCGTCGACGCCGTGGAGCTTCGACTTCACCAAGCCGGTCACGGTCAATTCCCGGGATTACGCCATCGTCGCCCGCCTGCACAGCGACCTGACCGAGGCTCCGGTGATGGTGATAGCCGGCCTGGGTCCGAGCGCCACGGAGAGCGCCGGCGAATTCGTGTCCACTCCCGAATACCTGCAGCAAATCCGCGCCCTTGCCCCGTCGAACTGGAGGAACAAGAATTTGGAGCTGGTCCTCGAAGTGCCGGTGGTGGATGGCAAGGCCGGCCACGCGCACATCGTGGCCTCGGACTTCTGGTAGACCGTCCTCAAACTGAATTGCCCGTTTGCGCGGCAAGAAAATGCGTCTGGACTCCCGACACCTGAGAACTTTCCTACTGTTGCAGCAGGTACATCTGCATCGGGCGCTCCGCCGAGTTGCGCCGCCCAGTTATAGGTAGTAACGAAGATCGCATACTTGCCTTCGGGATTCCCGATCAACGGCACTCCCGAGAACGTGCAGGTGTTGTACCCTAGCGCGTTGACGCCGGAAGTCGGCGACACTCCCGAAGGATAGTTGGTATAGTTGGCGCAGTTTTGGGCTGGATCGGCCACGGTAATAGCGACGCTCATATAGAGGCCGTTGTAGGTCAAGAACGAGTAATTGCATGTATCTTGGCCCAGTCTCGACATCGTCGGCTTCAGAGGGTCCTGGGCTCGCAGCGTCAACACTCAATCCTATCTTCGAGGTTTAGTGCACGTTTTTATCCAGCCATTGCATGAAGAATCTCGCGATACCAGCGCTGTCTCTCTCGGACATCATCTGGTGACCATTTCCGGGTAACCCGACGTCTTCCAGTTTCACGTACGTGGTCTTAACACCGGCCTGATTGAGCCACTCGGCAACACATCGGGCGTAGGGACGGTGGTAACTTGACTCACCGGACACATCAAGGACCGGAAAGCTCTCCATGTTTACAAGCCTGTGCGCTGGTTCTTTCTGGAGCCAGCAAGGAGTAAGGCCCGGCCGGGGCTGCTCTCTTTCGCGGACTGGCTGCAATTCGGCCGGGCTCTCGATCGGGGGATCGTAATGAAGAGGGAGATTGCTCAAGCCCCAGAGACGCCCCGGGCCCGATTGCCCCAGCTCCGCGTTTTCGATTGGGGGTGCCCATGGTTCAGCAGCAATAACCCCCTTGATGAGCTTCGGCCTTGCATCTGCGGCCACCCAACCGGAGGGGGCATATCCGGAGTTCACGAGCAGAATAACCGGTTTGCGAATCACATCCAGCAATTGAATTATCGCTTCGGAAAACAGCTTCTCCTGATAGCCGGCGATATATTGGACTTCCGTCTCGGCGTAATAATCGAACACCGGGTCGCCGATTTTGCCTTTGTCTGCTGAGTCGCTCGGCCATTGCGTATGCTTGTTCCATTGCGGCCACTCCTTCTCTGTCTCGGCAGCCGGCGAACGTCCACCCGTCCACACTTCCTCCATCAACGTGGCTGGGCGAGGTGGAACCAGAGGCGGGTAGAGTCCAGGGATATACGGGGACCGGCCCTCACCCGGTGCATCGACCATGTACACGGTGTAACCCGCGTTGAGAAAGTCATAAGCCCACCCCGGCCGTCCATCCGGCGTTTGTATCGAGGCCACCTGCGTTTGACCCCCACCTCCTTGTACGAACACGATTGGATACGGGTGCTCGATCCTCTTTGGCACCCACACCTCAACAAACATAGCGCCGGACATGACTTCCTTGCCTGCTTCCCCAACCCACTTGCCACCCACATAGAAACTGCCCATGCTCCCGAGATTTCGTGTAGAAAACGTCGGGATGCATCCCTGCGCTGGTAAACATGGAGCTGGCCGGAGCGGTTCCGCTTGAGACTCACCCGGTTCCGTGGCGTTTTCTCCGAGCCCAATGCCGGCAAAAAGTGCCACCAGCGTGGAGAGCACACCAATCGATACTCTCAACTTCATTCCAAATCTCCCCTTCGTCATTCAACTAGTCTTCGTCCCAGCCGAAGTTAGGCAGGGGGTGAGGGATAGGCGGGAGATCCCAACTCCCGGTCGCCAACGGCCGAATTTCACGATCAATCCTTACGTCGAGAACAGTGGGCCGTCCGGAGCGAATCGCAGCTTCGAGTTGAGGAGCAAGATCGGCGGGTCTTTCCACGGTCTGGCCTTCGGCGCCCATCGATCTGGCCATCATGGCGTAGTCGGCGGAGAAGAGCTTTCCACTCGGATCGGTGAAACTGACTGCTATCTCCCGGTCTTTCCCGAAATAGCCGCGCTGCTGGTCGCGAATAGAGCCGTAGCCGAAGTTATTCCATACCAACCACACCACGGGAATCTGGTACTCGACGGCCGTAAGCACCGCGCTGGCATTCATCATGAACGCGCCATCTCCACACACAGACAAGACGGGCTGATGGGGCGCGGCCAGTTTGGCGCCCAGGGCGCCGGCAACGGCAAAACCCATCGAAGCAAAACCCCAGGTCTGGAGGAAGGTACGTGGTTGCCAGGCTTCATACTCCGCAACCATCCAATTGTGGTGCGCACCGACATCGCACAGTACGATACTGTCTGCGGCCACTACCTTTCGCAGATCGGCTACCACCCGCTCCGGCCGGATAGGGATAGCGTCGGAGGTGCGGGGCGAAGCCGTAGCGTCATTCCATCGCTGGCGCCATCCAGCAATTCGCTCCAGCCACGCGTTGTGATCGTTTCCTGTTCGCGGCGCCGCGAGAAGTTGCTGCAACAATAATCGCGCGTCGCTGACAATACCCACTGCGGGCCGGAAGTTGCGGCCAATCTCCGTCGAGTCAATATCAACATGAATCAGCTTGGTCGGTGGAATGTTATAGGTAAAACCCGGCAGCCAGGCGCTCGTTGCACGGTCATCAAATCGCGTTCCCAGTGCTAGAACGACGTCGGCGTTTCGGCAGGCGGCATTCGCGGGATAGGAGCCATTGCGTCCGGTTGTACCCAAACTCAACGGGTGGCGTGGGTCGAAGACACCCTTTCCGAACGGCGTGGTCGCGACGGGGATTCGGAATCTCTCCGCAAAGGTCAACAGTTCCGGCTCGGCACCGCTCAACTCGACGCCATGGCCAGCGACTATCACAGGACATCCAGCCCCCAGCAACAGCCGCAGTGCCTCATCCACAGCGGCAGGATCCGCCGCGGGCCGGGAGTACTCAGCCAGCGGCCAATCCTTGTCGCGTTGCGCTGCATTCTCGTCCACCGGCTCCACGAAAACATTCAGCGGAATGTCGATATTAACCGGGCCGGGGCGCCCGTTCGTCATCAGCGCAAATGCCTGGCGAAGCGCGAGCGGAAGCATGTCGGCTCGCGTGGGCTGGAAGCTGCGCTTCACATAGGGGCGGAGCACGTTGACAAAGTCGCCTTGAAAATATCTGCCGGTCTCCTGGAAAGGACCACGGTTCCACTGCCCGGTGGGGACGTTGCCAGTGATGTTGAGCATCGCTGACGAATCGGCGAAGGCAGCGGCGATGGCGAGAATAAGGTTGGCGGAACCGGGGCCGCACGAAGTGTACGTGGCCACAGGCTTTTGCGTGATTCGAAAATAAGCCTCCGCCATGAACCCTGCGACGGATTCGTGGTGCACGGAAATGGTTTTAATTTCCTCCCGGCGGTCGAACAATCCATCGAGCAGACCGAGGATGCCGTGGCCGCACACGCCGAAGATGTAGGGAACTCTTTGCTGGACGAGGAAGTCCGCGATGTAGGCAGCTCCCTTCGATGTTGGTTTCACGCGAACTGCATCCACTCCGCCTGCGGTCATGACGTTCCTCCGGATTATTTCGCTATGCTGAAACCGCCATCAAAGGTGTCCGACATGCTCCAAAACATTGTCTTCACCTGTTGATAGGTTCGAATGCCTTGCAGCCCCTTCTCTCGACCCAGGCCGCTATCCTTGAATCCGCCGAACGGGGCTGCAGTAGAAAACTGTTTGTAGGTATTGATCCATATCATGCCCGCTTCGAGGGCTCGGGCCACACGCCAGGCCCGTTTGTAATCCGCAGTCCAAATCCCGGCAGCCAGGCCGTAGCTGATGTCGTTGGATTTCTCGAGGAGATCCTCTTCGTTATCGAATGGCATGACGCACAAAACGGGGCCAAAAATCTCCTGTTGTGCTATGTACGATTTGTTGGTAACTCCGGCCACAATCGTGGGCAGGTAAAAGGCCCCCTTGGCCAGGCGCGGGTCGGAGGGACGAGTTCCTCCGATCAGAATCTCGGCACCCTCCTTCCGCGCTCCTTCCACCATGCTCTCCACAAATTCACGCTGCGAAAAACTGGCGCTGGGACCGAGTTGCGCGCCGGGGGCGTCGGGCAAATCCACGCGCAGCGCACGCGCTCTTTCTGTGACCATGGAGATCACTTCTTCATAGACCTGGCGTTCGACAAATAATCGCGAGCCTGCGGTGCACGACTGGCCGGTACCTTCAAAGATGGCCACCGTGGCAGCATCGGCCGCCGCCTCCAAATTCGCATCGGCGAAAATGATGTGCGGCGATTTTCCTCCGAGTTCCAGCACGGCAGGAATGATCTTTTGGCCGGCAAATCCAGATATCCTTCTCCCGACCTCGGTTCCTCCCGTGAACGAGACCATTCGCACCAGAGGATGATTGACAAGCGTGTCGCCGATCTTACTGCCGCCCCCAGGCACAACGTTGAGCACGCCAGGCGGAACCCCCGCATCGAGAGCGATTCTTCCCAATTCAATGCCGCAAGTGGGGGTGAAAGATGAGGGCTTGAGAACAATTCCATTGCCCGCAGCCAGCGCCGCGGCGATCTTGTTGCATGTTAAAGTGATGGGTGAGTTCCACGGTGTAATGGCAGCCACGACTCCCCAGGGTTCGTATACCGTCATGCTCAGGTAATTGCCGCGCGGAGGGGTGATTTCCGAGCCAAGGGTTTCGATGGCTGCCGCGCAGTATCGGAAAGTAGCGGCGCCATTGATGACCTGGTTTTTGCATTCCTTCCATACTTTCCCGTTCTCAACCATTTGACAGCGGGCGAGCAGGTCGGAGCGCTCCATCATCAAATCCGCAATGCGGTTTAGCAAGAGAGCCCGGTTATGCGGCAACATATTGCGCCACGCCGGATTGGCTGCAGCATGGTGCGCCGTCACTACCGCCGCATCGATATCGGCTTCCGTTGCGGCACAAACTTCATAATTCACCTCGCCGGTAGCGGGATTTACGTGCGTGATTCGAGAAGAAGTGTCCTCGATCCATTCCCCTCCAATCAGGAAAGGTACTTGCTTCAGGCCCGCAGTTGTGGACATTTGTAGGCTCCTTCGATATGTGTTCTTTGACAACCACATCCGCGCCAATGCATCCCTTACTTCCGAATCTTCAGCGATGAGCGCTGCACCCGATCTCGCCCTTTGCCTGATCGCGTTCGCAGCTTTTCCTTGCCGTTTCCGTTTTCGGATGAATCGGAAGAATCGCATCCAACCTGCGTCGGGATCGTCGCAGATCCGGAGATCCTCTGGCACGATTGGCGCTCGACCAAGCGGACGCCTATAATCCGGTGTTCCGGTTCGTGAACACCGCCCTTTGTCATCATGGTCAGTAACATTTCGACAGCGGCTTTCCCGGTTTCGTATTTCGGTTGATCGATGGTCGTCAGCGGAGGACTCGTGATCTGCGACATTTCAACGTTGTCGAAGCCGATGATGGAGATGTCCTCGGGAATGCGAATGCCTTTTTCCATCAAGGCTCGCATACAGCCGAAGGCAACTACGTCATTTCCCGCAAAAATGGCAGTAATGCTTCGATCGGCCGCTACATACTGCCTGCCCGCCTCATACGCCGCTCCAAAGGTGTGCTCCCCATAAACGACTCTCGGTTTGGGAAGGCCCCTATTGCGAAAAGCCTTGAGAAATCCTATGGCACGGTCGGCGAAGTTGCCGTGTGTTCGCGGCCCAGTGATGTGAATAACGCTGACGTGCCCAAGGTCGATAAGGTAGTTTCCTGCGATCTCGCCGCCGGCGAGATTGTCTGCGATCGCCGCAGAGAAGTGCCGTATGGGAGAGCGCCTCTGCGCCAAACTAAGATTCAGCAGCACGATCGGAACACCTGCAGACCACAATTGATCTTGCTGTGCGGACGCCAACGGCGCGACTGAGTTCATCACGATCCCGTCGATGCGCTTGGCAACGAGCCACTCGAGGTAACGCATCTGTTTTTCCGCATTCAGGTCGCTATTGCAAAGGACCAGATCCCGACCGGCGTGGAACGCAGCATCTTCAGCACCGCGTGCAACTTCCGCGAAGAAAGGATTTCGTATGTCACTGATAACCAGGCCAATGCTATGGGATTGGCCGGTTACCAGTCCGCGCGCCACCTGGTTGGTTCGATAATTCAAGCGAGCAGCGATATCGGCGATTCGCCTGCGCGTCTCGTCGTGTATCCCAAAGGAGTTGTTGAGCGCGCGGCAAGCCGTGGAAATGCTCACGCCCGCTTCCCTGGCAATGTCTTTTAGCGTTACGACCATCGGATCCTTGCAATCGTTTCCGATTATCCGGGGCACCTAATGCTGTGTCAAGCCTCGATTTGAGCGCGCAAATCTGGAAGTCGCGCGACTCCAGGATTCGAGCGGTACGGAAGAGCGAGCATTGCAACGACCATATTCTATGGCCTCTTTTTGAGCTTCCATGCGTTCACAACCAGAGCAATTTAAAAGTTCTTGACTTTCAAAAAAACGAAGTGTTATGGTGCGGCGCATCGGAAACGTTTGCAAGAATTTGCAAACAAGGTGCTTTTAATTCCCTCCCCTCAGGGAATGCGGTTCGAGTTTCAACGCCGGAGGTCCATATATGCCCGTGCCAATCGGGAGATTGTGGGGCCTTTTCTTTGTTTTGCATAAGTTGGTCACGCCCAGGCGGCTTCCGTCGTTCGCGCTGGACCATGAAGCGGATGGCGCCGCTTTGTCGCCGCATGAGAGCGGTTGCTGTGGGCAGGAATGGCAGGCTGGCCATCCGCACAGAGAGGCCGAAATGCGATGCAGTTCCGTTCCGCTGGCGGCCCGGTGGAGCAGGATGAATCGGCCCAGGGCCCATGTTGCAGAGACGCCAGATCGTTTCGAGAATGGCTGGTCCACGGAGTTGTCTGCGCTTCCCCTGGCGCGAAGAAACGAAGGCCATCCGATAAGGGGCAAGCATTCCGAGACGGTTTGGAAGCGATCTCCTGAATTCGTGTAACTCATTCATTTCGAGCGTCGTAAAGCACCGTAAGGTTTTCTTAAGATTCTTTTCAGGCGTTCTAAAGGACGGGGCGGGTTGGGGACGCCTAGATTGGGTGGCCGTTGCATCTTTGGGTCCACAACGAAGATGCGTTTCGAACGCGACAGCTCTCAGCGAGGTGTCGTCGTTCAAAGAACGGGACCTCCGAAGCGGGATTTGGCTCCGGCGCTGAGACAGCGGCAGCATGGTCTTTTGAAATCACTGAGGGGCCTTGGTTGGTAGCGTTCATGAATATCTTGGGCTAGCCTTTGGCCTTCGAAACGAATCTTTTACTCGGCAGAAGACACGGAATTCAATTTGGCAGGAGATGTGGAAAATGAAATTTTTCCCCTCAACGAGCGAGAGAGCGCGCGTGTCTTTCCTCCAGATCTGCGTGCGGTTGGTTGTCATAACAGCCTGGACGCTTTCAATATCCCTGCCAGGCATCGCGCAAGGTAGTTTCGGCACGATCCTCGGAACGGTCACAGACGCGAGCGGCGCCGTCATCGTCGGGGCAAAGATCACCGTCACAAATACTCAGACAGGCGCATCGCGCTCGCTGACCTCCGATGCCGCCGGGGCTTACAACGCTCCCAACCTGACTCCCGGAAGCTATACGATCCGCGCCCAGGCCGTCGGTTTCAAGGCTTTTGCGCGTCAGGGCGTCACGGTGGATGTCGGACAGAACATCCGCGTGGACTGCGCCCTCCAGGCCGGCGCAGCAACTCAGACCGTCACCGTAACGGAGGAAACCCCGCTGGTGGACACGGTTAGCCCTACATTGGGCGGCACGCTCGAGACCGAACAAATCACCGAATTGCCTCTGAACGGCCGCAACTACCAATACCTGATGACCCTGCGGCCAGGCGTCGAGATCGAGCCCGGCGGTTCGCCCTGGACCACGAGCACCAACAACGGGCGCCCTGATGACGCCGATTATCTGGTCGGCGGCGTGAGCAACTACAGCTGGTATGACGCCCGCTCCACGGCCAATGACTCGAGTCCCTTCACAGACGCCGCGACCATCCTGCCCGTGGACGCCATCCAGGCCTTCAACGAAGAAGAGAATCCTGAAGCGGAATATGGCTGGCGCGACGGCGCCGTGATGGACGTGGGTATCAAATCGGGTACCAACCAGGTGCATGGCTCGGTGTACGCGTTTGGTCGCAATGGCGACTGGGATGCACGCAACACCTTCAACGAGGCTCTGAGCAATACTTCAAGCGGTCCCAGTTGTCTCCTGGACCCGGCATCCCCGTCTGTCTGCAATAAGCTGCCGACTCAGATGGAGCAGTATGGCGCGGTAGCGGGAGGCCCGATCATCAAGAACAGGCTTTTCGTCTTCGGCGGGTTCGAGGCCATGCAGAACGAACTGGGCAACGACTATCCCGTTACCATCCCCTATACCGGCCCGGGAATCAACGGCTCACCCGACCCCCAGAACAGCGAGCCCGACGCGATCGCAGCCCTGCAGAATGCCGGGTACACAACGATATGTACGCCTTCCTCGACAGGTAACTGCCTAAGTCAACAGAGCTTGAATCTGCTCGGCTGCAGCGGCACACCGGGCGTCCCAGGTTCCTACACCTGTACCGGCGGCATCATCGCGGGAGACCCTTCCAATACCACCATCTACTCCTCGAGCTATCCCATTTACCAAACCTCGAATAACGGGCTTATCAAGATCGACTACACCATTAACAGCAGGAACACCATCAACGGAATGTTCTGGGATGGCCATTACAACGCCAACGGCCAGGATCACGCTACCGTGAATGCGCGATTCCTGACCGTCATGGACATTGCGGGAAAATTCGGCCAGGGGGACTGGGTCTTCATACCCAATTCAAATTGGGTGAACGACTTTCGATTCGGCTTCGCCGAAGCCAGCTACGGTGTGAGTGTTGCCGACGCAAAGACCTTCGCCAATGGTCAGGGCGGCTTGTGTACAGCGAGCGGCTGCGGCGGCAACGGCTATCCCCTCAACACCGGGGCGAGCGGAGTAACGGGCGGAGGCATGCCGCCCATCGGAATTGCGGGATTCGGCGCCGGCATCGGCAACCAGAATGCCGGCCGTCCTGACAACGAAGGTCCCAGCCCCTTTGAGGACTATCAGGACATCGTTTCCTACTTGCGGGGTAAGCACAGCATCAAGTTCGGCGGAGAATTCATTCACGCCACAGCCGAACAGAATGTTGATAACGAAAGGGGTAACGTCATCCAGTTTAACGGCGGGAACAGCGCCGGCGTTACCGATTGCGGCGGCTCGTCCTGCCCGCTGGAAGACTTCTTTGCAGGAGCTCCCAGCTTCGGAAACACGAACGTGGGCAACTCGTATCGAGAGATGCATTGGAATATGTTCGCCCTATATGCCCAGGACAATTGGCAAGCCTCAAAGAGGCTGATGCTGAATTTGGGACTTCGCTATGAGTACGCCCAGCCGATCAAAGAGATCCATAACCTTTACGCCAACTTCGATCCGAATTCCCCGACCGGACTTGTGCAGCAAGGCCAGCCGGGCACACCCACTCTCTGGAAGCCCGACCGCGCCAATTTCTCTCCCCGCCTGGGCTTTGACTGGAATATGGATGGCAAGGGGATGACTGTGCTCCGCGGCGCGTTCAGCATCATGTACAACCAGTTCATCGGCAGGTACTTTATGGACAACGCGCCGCCCAACGGCTCCGCAGGAAACGTGGGCCAGAATCCCACCGCTGCCTGCACGGTGTTTTTTGTGGCTCCCCAAACTTGTGCCTCTGCAGGTGGAACCACTCTTGGCGGCACCATCAATTTTGGCGCACCCACGTTCGTCGCTCCACAGCTTAACTGGAACGGCGTAGTCTTCCCGCAGGGTGGTCTTGCCTGCACGCCTGACTCACCGTGCAGCCTGTTTGCGGTAGATCCAAATCTTCGCACCCCATACATGGTCAATTACAACGTCGGCGTCCAGCGGCAGGTCAACCCGAATCTCTCCGTGGACGTCGAGTATGTTGGCAATCTTGGTCGTAACCTGCTCTCGCCTTCGGATGTCAACCAGTGCGCTCCCAATCCCAGCGGAAACTGCGTCCGTCCCTATGGCACCCAGTTCCCCTATCTGGAGATCATCAACCGGCTGGATAACTTCGGAATCTCCAATTACAACAGCCTGCAGGTAACTGTGACCCAGCGGACATCGCATGGCCTGAATTTCCTGGTTGGTTACACCTACGGCCATGGTCTCGACACGGGCTCGTTGAATCTGAATGAAGTACCGCCGGAGAACAGCCTGAATCGCATGGCGGAATACGGCAGCAGCGACTTTGATGTCCGCAACCGATTCACCGCGGCAATCACTTACAACCTGCCTGGCAAAGATGGCTTCGGCCAGATCCTGAAGGGCTGGCAGCTCAACACCGTCATTACCCTGCAGAGCGCCATGCCGTGGCTGGTGCTCGACAAGGCCCATGCCTTCAGCACTGGCGGAAACCCGTTGTCCGACTTCTCTGACCGCTGGGACTTCGTTGGAAATCCAAGTGACTTCAAGTCCGGTCCCAAGTCCATTATGTTCTGCTCCGGTCCCGGCGAAGGACAATGCTCGCAGACCTCGGGCCGTAACGGGCTGACCTACTGCAACGACGCCTCTGGCGCCTGTGACGCCGGCACCTCCGCCGGTCTCTGGGCGAAGTGTCTGGCGGCCGCGTCCGACATGAACACGCTGAACACCGGTGGCTGTTACATCGCTGGTAATTCAGTTATGGTTCCTCCGGCTCTTGGAACATATGGCACCATGGGCCGGAACATCTTCAGAGACTCGGGCTTCAAGGATTTGGACATGTCCATCTTCAAGGACTTCAAGTTCCATGACCGATACACCGCTGAACTCCGGCTCGAAGTGTTCAACACATTCAACCACCCCATCTACGCAAACCCCTACGGCTCAACGAACCTGAGTTTGCTGGGCAATGACCCGAGCAGTTCCAGCACGTTTGGCTGCGGATGCAATACACCCGACGTTGCGGCCGGCAACCCGGTGATCGGTTCTGGAAGTCCCCGCGTGATGCAGCTCGGTTTCAAGTTCTCGTTCTAGATCATCCTGGCCGGTGCGACGGAGACTATTCCCTCGCAACGTCGACCGGTGAAATGCCTTTCGGCAAGCGCGAAGAGAGACCTTTACGGAATGGCATCAGCGCCGAACCTGCAAGGGGATGAAGCAACCGTGCATCGCTTGCGCAGGCTATCCAGTCGCCCCTGGATATCGGGGGATCTCCGGCCTATCATTCCACCGTCTGTGCGTCGATCTTTGCTGTCTGACGCGATTCGCCGATCACCGACTTCTCGGGATCGATCAAGCAGCCCCAGATCAGAGCGCCACCCGACAACATACCCGCCGTCACCAGGAATGGCGCTATCCAGGATCCCCTCTGGACGAAGAAGCCGAAAACAATAGGCGAGGCCGACGCACCGATAGCGCCCGCGGAGTTCATGATGCTGCTCACCGTACCGCTGAATTCTCCTCCCACGTCCATCGCCACGGCCCAGGAAGGACTCAGGGCCATGTCAAGAAAGAAGAACGACAACGCCAGGCACATCACGGCCGTCCAGGGATTCCGGCTCAATGCAGTGGGGATCAGAAAAATTCCGGCGATCAGCATTGCCGGAGAAGCCACGATGCGACGCGAGAACTTCAGCCGGCCCGTCGTCCGATAGACCCAGTCGCTTACTGAGCCACCTAGTACGTCTCCTGCCATGGCGGCAAACAGAGGGATGGAGGCGACAAAGCCGAGGGACTTGAGCGAAAAATGCCGGTACACCTCCAGATATGTCGGATACCAGCTGAGAAAAAAGTATGTTCCGTAAAAAAAACAACCATAGGCCATCATGATGTACCACATGTTAGGAGAACCCAGAATGGTTTTCCATGGCGTCTTCGGCCGACTGCGCGGGTCCCGCTCTACTATCGTTGCTTCCGCACAAACACCGCGGATGTACGCCAGCTCCGCCTGATTGACTCGCTTATGATCTTCGGGCCGATTCCGGTACATCCAATAAAAGGCAATTGCCCAGATCGCTCCCAGGGACCCGAAGATGTAAAAGATGGACCGCCATCCCAAGGCGGTCATAATGGCTACGGCAAGCAACGGTGTAACGGCGACGGCGAATCGCGAAGAAGCGTTGGTGATGCCGTGAATCCTGCCGCGCTCCGTTTTTGGAAACCATAACTGCATACCGCGCGTGGCCACTGGAAGCGCTCCCGCTTCGCCCAAGCCGAGAACGAGACGGGCCGCCAGAAGCGAAACAAAGCCGGCGGCGAAGCCCGTGCTTCCCGAAGCAATTGCCCACCAGACCATGACTACCGTGAGCACCGTCCGCGGACCGAACCGGTCCCCAAACCACCCGGCTGGAATCTGGCCGATCGCGTAGCTCCATACGAAGGCACTGAAGACCAGTCCCATCTGCGTGTGGCTGAGCCCGAACTGACGAGCGATCTGGGGGGCAGCCACGGAGATATTGCCGCGGTCCATGTATGCGATCAGATACATCAAGCTCATCAGGAAGAGGACCATCCAACGAACTCGAGTCGGCTGAGCGGGTCCTTGATCGGATACAGCGCTGTCTGCGACGAGTCTGGACGCGACGTCCAAGAGATCCTCCGCGAGAGCCGGTTGAACAAGCGAAAAACCGGACGGATCCGCTTACGGGGAAGGGACCGTTCGGCCGATTCAAAGTATGGCGATGTCGGAACCTCGCCTATTATCACACGGGATTTCGATGCCAGGCGATCTGCTTGCAGGTCGAGCGCCACCGGTTCCGATTCCTGCAATTAGCAAGCACCACGCCAGCGGCTCCCCCAACTCAGATGTTCCCCGCTGCTGCACCTGCATCCTGGCGCGGCGGCATATCCAAAAATGCGTGCATCACGTGCCAGAATTGGGCGCGATTGTGGCCCATGGACAACAGGTGTGCCGCTCCCGGCATGATGACGAACTGGCGATCGGGCGCCGGGAGCAGCGCGAAGAAATCAAGCAGATCCTGTATGGATGCGATGCCGTCGTACTGCCCGCGAAGGATCTGCACCGGCATTGGGAGCTTGTTCGGATCAACAAGCGGAAGCTTTGTCGTCATGTCCAGATAGGTTCCTGTCGGCACACTGTCTCCGAATTTCATTTCGGCGTCGGCCATGGCCTCCCCCACTGCCGCATCCGAGGTCCCTGGCTTGTCGCGCGTGAAAATGCTTAAGACCATTTCCCGGTTGCGCGGGCGCGTATTGTGGGTGCGGTAAAAATCGACGTCCGTCGCGCGTTTTTCTAATGTTGGCGAGCCTTTGCCCGTCCAGGTAAAGGCCGACAACACCAGCTTGCGAACACGAACGGGCTCGGCCATGGCGAAGGCTGCCGCGCGCAGAGCTCCCGCGGACTCTCCGTAAAGAAAGAAATTCTCCTGCCCCGTCTCCTTCCAGATCAGCGGCGCTCCAGCCTGCAGGTCAGCCGCTCCGTCTGCAATGTCCGACTTCCCGTGGCTTGGCGAGGAGTGTCCATATCCTTCGAAGTCCATGGTCCAGACGTCATAACCGAGTCGGGCAAAGACGTCCATTAGAGAGTATTCGCCGTGCCCTGGGACAAGCAGGTCAAATGTTGGACGCGAAGAAGCTGAGGATCCGTGGGTCAGAAACAAAATCGGCAGCTTCGAGGTCCCCGACGGGGCCGGTCCGATCCGCTTCCGGTACATGTAGAGCCGGATGTCGCCGCGATGAGCCCAGTACTCGTAAGCGTGAATTTCCTGATCCTTCTGCGGCGCAGGCTGTATGCCCCAGTTCGCGTTCGCTGCTGCTCCCACGGCCAAAGCCGAACCAGCCAGAAAATTTCGTCGAGAAGTAAGTGGCGAGCCGTTCATTCCTGATTGTCCCCCAATGAATGGCCGACTGCGGTGACAGATCCTCGCAGAAGACCTCAATTGCTACTTAACGCTTTGCGCAGCGCATTGCCGTCCATTTCATTTTCACGGACGCGATCACGATTGAAGCAATCCCGTGCCAATCAGGTTAACGAGCCGCCTGGAACGTGCTGAGAAGCGATCAATTCCGAGTAACAGGAGCATCCCGGCCGCGGGAATATCCGGGACCACCGACATCGTCCCCGCCCAGGCGGTAAAGCCGGCGCCCAGCATGCCACTGGGCCCCTTTGACGCAAGCACGACTACCATAGGCAGAGTCAGTTGCTGCATCAGTGTCAAAAGTGTGTTCGTTCCCTGGCGACAAACACTGAGACCAGCATCTCCAGATGCTGGGACGCTATAACGCGGCAATCGATCCAGGCACTAAAACACAAGGAAAAACCAGGCGCCAGTGAGAGTAAGGATAAGACGCAGCAGCGGTCTCAGGGAAGCGACGCCATAGCGGTCTACCGAAAACGCCATGGATTCGAGTGCCCAATTGGCGCCAATACCAGAACGAATTCGACGATTGCAGAACGACCTGAAGGGTGCTTCCCGTCGCGAACCCGCTCAGAAGAGTCGGGTCAATGATGCGCACGACAAACTCCATGATGCCGGCCGTTTTCGCTTCTTTGGGTCAGCTTCTCTGATGGCCACCCCAACGTAGCGTTCCCTCGGCCCGACAGTCCTTTAGAAACAACAAAAACATTATTAAAGAATTCTTGGGTCAAAAGAGATGAACGAATGATACCAATTCGGCAGCCTTGTGCTGCTCCAAAGGCCGCTCTCAGAGTCATCTCAAAGGAGGAGACACAGCAAGGTGGGTTACGGTGCTCGCGTATCTCGCTCGTTTGAAAATGCCCAGACCATTAAAGTTGATCTGGAACAGAGTTGTCTTGAGGTCCTCGGTGAGGTATTACGGCCATCCAGTCATCTGCCACTCCTCTCAGAGATGCCAGAAAGCGTTCCCCGTTCCTACCTGCGTGGTGCCATTCAGGTCTTGCTGCGCGTGATCCGCACTTTGAGGTTCCTTCTGTGCTGTCGCGTCGGGAATTTCCGGCAGAATCCGGTCCTCAGCGTCTCAGGGTGATCACGCTTTGTCCGGTGGCCAAACCTCCGTCAGCCTCCCAGTTCACTGTGAATTGAATGGTTCTCGCGGAAGCTGGCCAATCAAACTGCGCATTTCCTGTCGCTCTCGAGCCTGACGACAGATTTCCAAGTTGCAGCGGACCACTCGTGAGGGTGACGGATCCGGAGCCCGACAGCACTTGAATGCTTCCGATGGTCATGGTCAAGCCTGTTGCGTTTCCGGGGCCCTGATTCTGCAGGATGACCGGCACCACAATCTGCCC
This sequence comes from uncultured Acidobacteriaceae bacterium, assembly GCA_963737665.1. GTDB lineage: Bacteria > Acidobacteriota > Terriglobia > Terriglobales > Acidobacteriaceae > Telmatobacter. Next base: position 160,033 of record CAVTTW010000001.1, on the reverse strand, counting down.
CGGCTGCGTTCCTCGGCGCGCCGGTCCCGCGGACGCGCTGAGCGATGGCAGAAGTACAAAATTTGCCTGCTCCTGGATCGGCTCATTCAACGCAACAGACAGGCTTGCCGATTGCTGATTGAAGGTTCCCGTGAAACCCGCGAACGCATAGCCGGGGGCCGGGGTGGCGATAATGGATGCAGTCGATCCGGCAAGTGCCCACCCCCCGGCAGTGACCGTGCCCCCATTGGCCGGCGTGACGCTGGTGCTGACCAGATATTGGTGGTTGAACGTTGCCTGGTAAACCGATCCGGCCGGCGAATACGAGCTGGCCGTAACCTGGTGCTCCCACGCCCCCTGATCAGACCACGAGGAGAACACATACCGGCTTCCGGGGGTTCCCGGTTGCCCAACCGCCTCGAGATTATGCTGCGAGCCCGAGATCCAGGCCAGTCTTGCCGGTGTGTTCAAACGTGTACCATCCACGACGACCGACAGATTTTCTGGAGAAGTTTTGAATTCCACACCCTGCACCGAAAGGGTCAAAGGCACATAGGTTGGATTGAGGGTTGGGTCAGTGGGCGTGAGAACCACGCTGTTCACCTCGACCCCGGGAGCGAACGGTCCCTTCGCGAGGAAGCCTAATGTGGCCGGAGTCGTCTGCTGGTAGTCGGTAGGTTCCGCCCACTTAGGCAGATTGCCAACCTTGTAAGTGATTTCTTCGCCGGGGCGCGATGTCGTGACGGCTACGTTCACGATCTTGTCGCTGAGCGTGACTGCCGCCGGCGACGCATTGGTGTGAAGGACCAGGTCCTGGAGTTGCACCAGGGTTGCGCCATCCAAGTTGCGATATCCGGTGTCAGTAATCAGGTCCCCTGGGTTGAGAGTTTGTTCTGGAATCAAGACGTACGGACTTCCCTCTTTCGTGTCACAGGAGTCCACGAAGTCGTAGTTGCCTCGTTCCAGCGGAATCCGTACGGCGAATGTGCCGTTGACGCGGCTTGTCCCGGTGTAGTAAACACCGCCGATTCCAATAGACCCATGCGAAGGCAGGGAAACGAATTTCGTATTGATCCGTTTGCGGCAGACGGTGTCGTTTCCGCTCGGCCCAAAGCCACCGTATCCGCCGATCGTTTTGGTCGGGTCGGTGAGTCCTTGACCAAGGTCAACGGAATACCCGTATCCGGGCACCCAAACTTCGCGAGTCTCAAGGTTTCCTGGCGCTGGATTGGAATCCTCGGATCCCAATGCGCCTACGTCCAGATAGTTGTCGGAGATATGGGCAGCCATAAAGGTCGGATGAGCTCCCGAGCAGCCTTCGTTGGGGCCATTCGGCGGTTGATTGTGGCAATCCCCTCCGTTTCCATCGACATAGTCGTCGAGATGTTTCGTCGTGTGATTGCCGTACAGGTAGTCGGCCATATCTATTGGGAGAATACTGCTCGTTGACGTAATGAAATCACTCGGCGAATACATGCTGAGTGCATGGCTGTGGCCGGAGAACAGCGCGATGATGTTGTAGTCGCGGATGATCGTCCAAAACTTATGGAAATCCGAGGAAGGCCAATCTCCGCTTGGGCCGATATGTCCGAAATCGTAGTGCTGCAGGATGACCACTGGCCTGCCGCTATGGCCGACATAGTGTGCCAGGTCATTTGCCAGCCAGGTAAAACCGTCGGCGCCGTCGGCCGGCTGAGTATCCAGATTTGCAATGCTCCCCGCGTTCGGTCCCACCATGATGAAGTGTACGCCGTGCCAGTCCCAGGAGTATTGAAGGGTTCCCCCGTCATTTCCTTCATCGAAACACCCGGGGGTAATGTCGACCAGGCATCCGGTTCCATTTCTATCCACGTGCATGTTCAAGGTTCGGTCGTAGAGATACTTGCGCATGCGGTCGCTATTGTCATGGTTTCCCAAACCGAAGTAGACAGGGAAATTGATAGAGCCTGGATTGAGCCAATTACTTTCCCAAAGCAGACGATAGGCTTCGAGTTGGTAAACTTCTCCGCCAAGCATCAGATCTCCTGGTACCAGAACCGCCGTGGGCGGGCCGATGGGGCCGGTTTCGAAGCTCTTGATCTGCTTCTCACTCGCCGTGGACCAGGTAAAGTTCGGGTCGGCGGCGATCTGATTCATCCGGTTGGGAAAATTGGACTGGTCGTAGACGTTGTACCAATTCCGGTAAAAGTGCAGGTCGCTGGCCACCCAGAATTGAAAGTCCGTCCCGCTTTCGGGCCGTTGTTCGGGAAGAAGGTCAGTCTTCTCCGGCAGCGTGGCGGGCAGGTCGCACAGTGAAGCGAGTTCCGAGGGATCCACCAACTGGTTCGTGGTAGGGAGCGTGCATCCGGTCGGTTGCACCCAGGGCAGTCCGACGCCAGAGCAGTAACTTCTTCCAGGTGCGCCACAGCAGTTGCCGGAGAAAACAGGATTGTTCTGGGCGAGCTGTGGGTCGCATTGGCCGAGCCCATTCGGAGTGGTCAGTATTTGGAATGGAGTGACCTGGGCTGCCGAGGTTGAGGGCGAGGCCAAAACGGCTAGGACCGCGATGACCACCGATGCGAACAGTACCAATCTCTTGGACATGACGATTCCTTTCACGCACTGCAAATCGAGTGCTCCTGCGTTTCTCAGGCAAGTGCGGCCGGCGCCGGCGCGGCGGGATGGCGGCGAAAGCTGCTGTGGTCGGGGATGGCTATGCCACCGGCTCTCCAACCTGAGGCCGGTGCGCTTGCCACTCCGACATAGATTCCCCTCGAGAGATTTGGCACACGGGTCTCCCTCGCGCGGGTTGGCGCTCTGTTTTTGGCAGCGGGTGGATTGAAGATTTACAAGCTCAGGCTCAGGGAGGTGACCGGGTGGTTGGAAAACTCCGCGGCACGTGTCAAAATTAGACCCTGGTGACTCCCCGATCAATGGTTTGCGAGCTGAATTACTCTGAATCGTCGCTCACGAGAGGAGTGGCTCACATCTGTTCTAAGATGCTGAATTGTCGATGGTTCTCCTCGATGAATCCATCTGAATCGGACGTTTCATACCTCCCCGGAAGGAACCTCGTAATCGCAATTCCCGAAGGGACATGAGAGATGGGCATGAAAGACTCGCGTCCCGCGGATTCAAATCCCCTCAAACCAGACCGGGCGCTCCTCAGGTTTGGAGACTTCGAATTTGATCGGGACACGGGATGCCTTATCAAAGCCGGTGAGCCGGTCAAGCTTGTTGGCCAGCCGCGCGACATCCTGCTCATTCTTCTTGAACGCCCCGGAGAATTGGTCACCCGGCAGCAATTGCAGGAAAGGCTGTGGGGCGAAGAAGTTTTCGTTGATTACGATGCGGCCATCAATACGGCTATCAAAAAGATTCGCCAGGTTCTCCAGGACGACGCGGTCAACTCGCGCTTTTTGGAAACCGTGCCTCGCCGGGGATACCGCTTCATTCACCCCGTGAAACTGTCGCTTGCCGATCCCGCCCTCCAAGCCGATTCAGGACTCCAAACGGCTGTGCCGGGGGACAAAGCCCAGAATGTCCGCGGGCCAGTGGCGATGGGAAAGACGGGAATTCTTTTGGGCGCGACAGCCGTAATGCTTGTTGCAATCACGCTGTTCATCGGTCCGCTTGGCTTTTTTAGGCATCCAAGGCCATCCTTGCGGGTCGAGCCCCTCACAAGCCTGCCTAATGATGCGTACAGCGCCAGCTTTTCTCCTGACGGATCCCGGGTCGTGTTCTGCTGGAGTGGATACGAAGACGGCGCTACGACTACTCTTTGGATCAAGCAGGTCGATGGGAGCGCGTTCCATCCTCTTACCACTAAGGGCCGGGATGAATTCCCGGCCTGGTCTCCGGACGGAAGATGGATTGCGTTTGTACGGTCGTTGAGGGAGGTAATGGTCGTTCCCTCCCTCGGCGGAGCCGAACGGAAGATCGCCGAAACTCAAACGGACTACCTGAGCTGGCTGCCCGATTCAAGTGCCGTCGTGGTGGGCGCGCTCCGGCCAGGCACAGTCGACACCTATGACTTCACCGCGGTTTCGATTGAGACGGGATCAAACAGTCCACTCACGACGCCAGGCGACGAGGTCTATGGCTATGAGCCCTTCAAAATCTCTCCGGATGGTAAAAAATTAGGCTTCACGCGCAGACCCGCTCCGGGTGAAGAGGCGCAACTCTTCGCCCGTTCCGTTGCCGGTGGCCGCGCATCTCAACTCTCCCCCGAAGGCTGGCACATCGATGGGTGGACCTGGACCCCCGACGGCCGCGAGGTCATATTCGCTTCGAATCCGGAAGGCTACGATGCGCTCTGGCGGGTCAATGCCGACGGCGGGGCGCCTCGTCAGATCCAACTTGCAGGAGCCAAAGATGGCCGCAACCCTTTCATGGTTCCCGCTGTCGCAAGCCGATCGACACCCCAGGGCCAATTGCTGGGGTTCGAAAGCTTGGATCGTAAGATGAACGTCCACCAATTGGACCTGGAACCGGGAGAGGTGGCTCCTCCGCGCGTAACCGGACAGCCGATCACTTTGTTTCCTTCCAGTTCCGAGGAGCACTCGCTACGGCTTTCGCCGGATGGCCAGCGGGCGGCCTTTGTCTCCACTCGCACTGGCTTTTCGGAACTGTGGCTTGGAAGCATGGGCTCCGCCGATGCCGTTCAACTCACGTCTCTAGGCAAGAATAACGACTATCCGTATTCGCCGGAATGGTCCAACGATGGGACGAAGATCGCATTTGAAGTCGATCACGGCATTCACATGCCTACCCGCAGCAAGATCCTCGTCCTCGGCGTAAGCGGGCAAGCCCTTCAGGAGATTTCCTCAGTCGGCCTTAACGTCCGTCCGTTTTGGTCCGCCGACGACAGGTGGCTTTACTTTGGCTCCCGCCGGAGTGGGACATGGCAACTGTGGCGTCATCCGGTGGACACCGGATCTTCGCCAGGCCATGGCGACAGCGAGTCGGACGGGTCGATCCAGGTCACATCTGAGGGCGGATTCGAGGGTTTTGAGTCACCCGACGGGAAATACCTTTTCTACAAGAAGACCCAAGGCGACGAGGATCTTTGGATGATGCCTGTGGGTGAGACGGGTCCGGTGGAACGTAACGCGACCAGAATCATCAACGGAGGCGTCTTTGCCGGCTGGTGGGCTGTTGCAGGGAACGGCATCTATTACGCCGACATCTCTACTTCCTTCAAAGGACAGTACCCGGCGAGCCAGCCTAAACCGATCTACTACATTGACCTGCGAACCGCACGAAGAACGCAGCTCGGCAGCATTGATCACCGTGTGCTGTTCTTTCGTTCTGACTTTTCCGTCAGTCGTGACGGCCGAAAGCTCATGTATTCCCAAATCGACTTCCATGGTATCGACCTCAATATGGTTAGAGCCCTGCAGTAATAGATGGAAAGTGGAAGTCGTATGAGCTTATCAGCCCAATATGAAGGTAGAAATCGTCCAATAACGTCATGTAAGATATTTATTATCAATTACTTGCAATTATTTTCCGATGCAGAAGGTGGAAAAGATCAGATTAAGTATGTCGTCCGGAGTAGTCTGGCCAGTCAGCGAATCCAGAGCCCAAAGGGCGCGGTAAGCGTCGATGAGAATCATTTCGTGCGGGATGGCGGACTCATTGGCTGCAGCTGTATCCGCGAGAGCTGCCAAAGCCGCGGTTACCGCCTGATGTTGACGAATGCTGGTCAGCATTCCTGGCTCGGCTGCGGCCCCGCCCGTGGCAAGCGTTATGATCCGCGCGCGTAACTCCGCGATCCCCTCACCCGTGAGCGCGGAGGTCTTCTGGATGGTAATACCCGGGAACTGAAGAAGCAGGTCTCTGTGCAGTTCCACCCCGGCTGAAAATGCGTTTTGGGGCAAAGCTTCATCCATCTTGTTCTCGTTCGCTGTCTCCAGATTTCGGCCGGAGACTTCGCGCGCGATTTCGAATGCTGAATCCGGGATGCTGGATGTCAGGTCGCTTTTATTTATGGCGATGAGGGCGGGTCGGCCTTCGACAGCGGTCAGTATGCGGCGTTCTTCCTCATTCAGCGTCTGGGTGGCGTCAAGCACGACGAGAACTAATGCGGCATCGGCGAGCGCTTCTCGGGTGCGGGCGATGCCCAACTGTTCGATCTCTTCCACCGTATCCCGCAGCCCCGCTGTATCCACCAGTTCCAGCGGGATCCCTTCGAGCGAGATCCGTTCGGTGATCAGGTCGCGCGTCGTTCCAGGGGTTGCAGTCACAATCGCGCGATCGCGCTGAACGAAACGATTGAAGAGGGAGCTCTTGCCGGCATTGGGGCGTCCCACGATGGCCAGCGTGAGCCCGTCGTGAACGATTCGTCCGCGCGCAAACGATGCCTCTAGAGCCTTGAGGGGTGGAACCAACTCGGCAATGCGACGTGCGATTTCACCCTTGCCGGTTACTTCAACGTCGTCTTCAGCGAAGTCGATGCCTGCTTCGAGCAATGCGATCAGTTCCACCAGCGCCTGCTTCACGGGCGCCACTCGACCGCTGAGAGCGCCGCCCATCTGGCTGGCGGCGAGGCGCGCCTGGGTGAGCGTCTGGGCTTCGATGAGGTCGCGGACAGCTTCAGCCTGGGTAAGGTCGAGCCGGCCGGCAAGGAAGGCCCGTTGAGTGAATTCCCCAGGTTCGGCCAGGCGCGCCCCGAGTTCCAGAGCGCCACGCAGCAACAGGTCGAGTACAACCGGCGAACCGTGTGCCGCGATCTCGACGAGATCTTCGGACGTGTACGAGTGAGGCGCGGCAAAATACGTTACTACAGCTTCGTCGATCCGTGCGGCCTCACCGATCCCCTGGGAGGGCTCAAAAACATCGGCCAGGCGCGCGCGTGCATGTTCGAGCGGATGCCGAAGCCGAACCAGTTGCACCGCCATCGACACGGCAAGAGGACCGCTCAGACGGACGATGCCGATCCCCCCGCGTCCGGGCGGCGTTGAAATGGCCGCGATCGTGTCCGTCGATACTGGGTCGTTCATAGCCTTGGATCAGTGTAGAGGTTTGAGCCCGTCAAGTTGAGTTGCACCGGCCAAAGCCGGCAAAACTCGATCCGCGCACGAACGGCTATAATCCAGATCACAGCGAAGAGGCTAGCTTCCATGCATCCTACGGTCTTTTTGCGTCGTGAAGTCCATAAAACAAAGGTTTTATCCAGTGATCGATGTATTCAGGAAAACCAGTGATTTTATTCGTTGGAGCGCCGCTGCAGAAGCCAAAAAGATTCTCGGATTCGCTGCCTGGTTAGCATTCGGTGTGAGCCTTAACGCGCAACAGCCGTCTACCCTGCCGGTTTGGCAGGGAACGTTGCACAATACGGCGGGAGCTCCAATTCCCGGAGCACGGGTCGATCTAGCGGCGCGCACGGCGCACGCGGAGGCTGTGACCGGCCCTGACGGACACTTCCGCTTGGACACTTTGCCTGCAGGCCAGTACAAACTGACCATCGCCGCCCAGGGACGCACCATCGAGTACGCGCAGCCGATCGATGTGCAGGCGGGCATGCCGCAGGCCAGTATCGAGCTCTCCAACCGCGGTGAGCTCAGCCTCTCGATTCTCGCCCAGGCCTCTGGGACCGGCGGCGAGGCGTTATCGAGCCAGACGGTTAGCGAACTGCCGCTCAACAAACGCGACTTCAGCCAGTTGTTGCTGCTCGCGGCGGGCACCATGACCGATTCCAATGGGGCCACCAACTTTACCCAGCAGTTTGCGATCAACGGCCAGCGCGGAGTCGAAGCCACCTTTGCCATGGACGGCGCCGATATCAGCGATCCGGAGATGGGCGGCTCGACGTTTTCCAACTTCGATGTCGACGCGGTGGAGGAGATCCAGTCCACCTCCGGCTGGATGCCGGCACAGATTGGGCGCGGCGCGGCGGGATTCACCAATATCATCACCCGATCGGGAGCGAGCGGATTCCATGGGTCAGTATTTGAGTTTGTGCGCAATTCGGCATTCGATGCGCGCAACTACTTCGACCACTCAACGCCTGCCTATCCGGGCAGGATTCCGCCCTTTCGTCGCAACGAATTCGGCTTTACAAATGGCGGCCCCGTATTTCTTCCGCACATATACGACGGCCGCAAGCACACCTTCTACTTCACCCAGTACCAGGGATTTCGACAGGTACTGGGGACAACCCAGGTAATGCCCGTGCCCACTGCCGCCGAGCGCGCCGGGATTGATCCGGTCACCTACCCGGATGGATCGACAGATACCCTGACAGTTCCTGTCGATCCCAGCATTGCCGCCATTCTGGCCCGCTATCCGATGCCGAACTATGCGGCAGGAACCTATGGGGCTCGCACGTATGCGACCGCGTCAAAGGTGGTTACAAACGCCAACCAGTTTTCGCTGCGCATCGATCACGACTTTTCCAGCAAGGATCATTTCTTTGCGCGCTTCAACATGGATAATCTGACAGGACCTACGACTAATCCCGACCAGACGGCGATCGATCCTTCCTTTGGCGTTGAATATGTAGACCGGCAACGGAATGTGGTGGGAACTTACACCCGGACCATTTCTCCGCGTATGACCATCGAGTCTTCGATCAGCATCACGCGCTCCACTCCCGGTTTTCCGACCTTTGACTATACCGATCCCGCCGTCAAGTTCAACGATGGCCTGTTCGAGGCGTTCAACTCCGCGGCAGGATCGGTGATGCAAGCTTATGGCAATCTGTTCCAGGGCCGGCAGAATTTCACCTTCACGACCGGCAGCCACGCCTTCAAGGCGGGCGCCGAAGTTCGCCTCAACCGCGACACGTCTTACTTCGGCATCAGCCCCAATGGCGAATATGACTTCGGCGGAGGCACGGCGTATGCTACCGAGGCGATTCCATCACAGAGCGGAAGGCATGATATCAACATCGGCGACCCGCTTCCGGATACGCTTTCAGGATTTCTGTCAGGCAGTCCTTTCGTCTATTCCGTGGCCATCGCTCCACCCTATATTTCCAACGGCCCACACATTGGCCCCGCCGCCATCAATCGCAACAATGTAAGCGCCTACGCGCAGGACACCTGGAAGATCACGCCGCGATTCACACTGGATTATGGACTTCGCTGGGATCTGTATACCCCCATCACCGAACGCGCGCATCGCACTTCGAGCTTCCTGACGGTCGATGGCACGCAGCAGTTTGTGATCAACCCTCAACCCGGATACCAGACTAACTGGCATGCCTTCGAACCGCGCGTGCAGGCTGCATGGCAAGTTACCCCCAAGTTACAGGCGCATGCGGGCGGCGGCATCATGGTGATACCTCCGAATATCTGGCAGGATAACTTTCTGACCGGGTCCACGCCCTTCGCAGTGTATCCACGCCTGGTTGCGGCCTCGGGCGCCCCGATTCGTTATGGCTTCCAGATCACCCCGGCGCAATTGCCGCACGTGTATACGCCCTCAGGGACTGACATCCTGGCATCGGGGAATACGAAGTCAGTTGCGCCCAACACCGTGATGGATGTGGACCGGTATGAAAAGGACGTCGCGGCTCTGACACCCAGCCACGTGGTCAGCGCGCTCAACCTCTCCGGCATTGACCGCAGTTTCGACAATGCGACCATGTATACGTGGACGACCGGCCTGGAGCAAAAGATCGGTAACCTCACCGCGGATGCAAGTTATGTCGGGACAGCGAGTGTGAGACTGCCGCGCTATAGCTTTCCCAATGCCTATCCGGGAGCTTCTCCGGGATTCGCGCCGCACACCCAATTCGACAGCAACGGCAACGTGATCGGTGGCTTTGGCGTTGAGAATGTCATCATTGCCAACTCGCACTCCACCTATCATGCACTGCAAACTTCACTCTCCGGCACCGTCGGCCACGGTGGGCCCGGAGTGCAGGCCAGTTACACCTGGGGTAAGTCGATCGACGACACCAGCCTGGTCTTAGGCGGTACCGGATCAACCGGCGCAGTGGCTGCCGGCGCCTCGCAAAACCCCTATGACACACACCCGGAAAAGGGCCCGTCGAACTTCGATGTTACCCATGGATTCGGCTTGAGCCTTGCGCAGGACCTGCATCTCTCCAGCATCAACTTTCTTGAGCCGGTCAGCCGGAAGGTCACGGATGGCTGGGAACTCCTCAGTATCTCCAGCATTAGTTCCGGTTCGCCCTTTACCGTCTTTTCAGGAATCCAGCAGACCGGTTACGGGTCCAACGGAGTCGACCGTCCCGACCAGATCGCAAAGCCGCATCTCTCCACCGCGCGCAAGGTTCGCGAAGATTATTTCGGCGAGGGTGCAAACAACGCAGCCGACTTCTTTTCCATTCCGATTCACATTGCAGGAGGAAGCGGCCCGAACGACGGTCGTCTCGGCACCCTGGGCCGCAACACATTTCGTGGACCCGCGTTCTACAACTTCGACTTCGCGCTCATCAAGGACACGCCCATCGGTCAGCGCAAGAGTGGTGCGGAGCGCATGGATCTCCAATTTCGCTCCGAGTTTTTCAACCTGTTCAACATCGTCACCATGGGCCTGCCGACCAATACATTGAATGGATCCGGATTTGGCGAGATCAGCAAGACCGCCGGGAACTCACGCCAGATCCAGTTCTCGCTCAAGGTTATTTACTGATCCAGCAACCGCGTGCGGCTTATGGCCGCAGGATGGAATACCGCGCATAGCTGGTCTGCTTCAAGGTGAAACATAGGCCGAGAGTATAAGTGGCATCCGTCTTATTGAATGATGGCGGAAGACTGCCATACGTATTCTCAAAGGTTGCTGATACCCACTTAACCAGGTTGTAGGAAAACTTGGTGTCTACATAGTGGCGAGGCTGGGTCCCTAACATCGGTGGAATCGTGGTCTTGCCGGTAGTCTTATTAGTGACCGCAAACTTCGGGTCGTAGAAGATCTCCGGCGCAGACGGAAGCCTCACTTGATAGGCAGAGGTCAGTTGCACCGATTCGAAAAGCTTTCGCGGCTCGGGAGGCTTGTATCCCGACGAGAAGGATGCAGCGAGCAGTCCGCGTGTGTGCCAGGTACCCGTCGGGGCAAGGGCATTCTTTTCAACATCGACGAACTCCGGTCCAAGGCTGAGAACGATGTGCGGCACGCTGAATCCAGGATTGATGGGACCGAGTTTCGCTTTGCTGAGGCGAATGGGCATGGTCAGGATGGGACTGGTAACGAAGTTAACCTGCTTGCCGCTCAGATCGAATTCCCAGCCGGCAAAGCGGTAGTTGATGTAAGGGATTTGAAATTGCGCGTTCCAGTGAGTAGAATTCGACACCAGTCGCTGATACACCCCGTACACCTGGAACGAATTCGGATTGATGGACGCCGATTGAGTCGTCTTGAGCTGCCCGTACAGTCCCAACTCGCCGTAATAGGCCTTTTTGCGCTGAATCCCCTCCATGTAGCCGGCAAAGGAATCGACGTTGTATACAGCGCTGGTGCCCGCGGCGGCCGCATAGGATCCGTTGAAGTAGATATCGGAGTCCGACTTGCCCGTCGAAGCCGCAAACTGCTGCTTAGCCGCATCTTCCTGGCCCGCAGGCAACGTGGCAGCTGGCAAATGAAGAATGTAAGTCTCGGCCGTGATGGTCATGTCGAGCGCCTTGGCGTTTTTGGAGACAGGGTCTTTCAACTTCAACAGCAGCGTATAACTGGTGGCAAGCCCCGACTTGTCGAGACTTGACACTTCCAGTCGCTGAATATGCGGCGGCGCGTCCTTGCCGTCCTGCACCTTTTCATAGATGAGCCAGGAATCCGCCGGCGGAACATCGGAATCCTTGGGCACCGGAACGTCAAACGTCACGTAGATCGACGTGCGATCTGAACTATCCACGACTGCGCCCGACACGACTGGAGGCTTCGCCGGCTTGGTTTTCTCAGCAGGCTTCTGAGCGGATGTCGCGCCTGGGATACAAACAGCGGCTATGAGAAGGATGGTCGCAATAATTCGCATTAATTCCCAAGGTGCATAATCAGGCGGGCTTTGCATTTTGAATAACTGCCACTACGGAGAGCAGCGTGGAAGTCGGCGCATCCGGGATGGAGTCGATGTCGATTGTATATCCAGCCTTGCAGATCCCATTGAAGACCGTGCCCTGAAAAGAGATCCCGTCCACTCCAAGTTCGCTGAGCGTTCTGGGCAGATTACGAGCATCTGTGTTGGCGGCGGTGCACACGATATTCACCGCCCGCGCATAGCCGAGAAAGCCGGCAGCCTGATCGGACGGTTCCACAGCGTGGCTCCCGATCTTATCGGTAGGAGTCATCATTTCCTCGATTTCGAAGTGGCTGGCTTACTCAGGTATCCCAGTGTGGTTGAGCGTGGCAAGGTTATGCCCGGAAAAGTCAAGAGCAATTTGAGCCGGTTCCCGCCAATTATAGGGAAGGGATAAACGACGGCCTGAATCGGGTCGGACCAGCCCCCGCGGGTCTAACTAAACACTCATTCCTGTGGCGGCCTGAATAAGTTCCGCAGCCGCCCTGCGCCCAAGCCGGATGCAATCAGGCACGCCGATGCCGTCGTAGGCGTTTCCCGCCAGCCGAAGCCCGGGCAGAGCAGAGACCCGGTCGTTGATGCGCTCGATTCGCTCCTGGTGGCCGACCGCGTACTGAGCCATGGCACGGCGCCAGCGCGTGACCTGCGTGTGGATCGGATCAAGCCCGATGCCGCGCACGGTGTCGCCGAGGATGTCAATGAGTTCGTGACGAACAATCGCCACCAGTCCGGCATCGCTCTCCGCCAGCAGCGCCTCGTTCCGCGATCCGCCCAGGAAATGCACGCAGCACCGCCCGGCCCGGCGCCGTCTTGCCCAGAAATTTTCGATGCGAAAACGTGCACGCCAGCAGCGACCGGCGCTCGCTGGTGGGAACCAGAAATCCGAATCCCTCCGGAAGTTTTCCCAGCGCATCCTCGTCATACATGAGGTTAACCGTGATCGAAGACGAGTAGGGAATACCGGCCAGTTCCTCACCCAACGCCGGATCGACCGGCGGAGAGCAACAGGCTCGACGCCCACGCCGGGCGAGGCCATGATGACCGAGTCGTAGAATTCGGCGGTGCCAAGCGAGTGCACCATCCACCCGTCGGCGGTTCTCTCCAGGGCATTGACTGGCGTGGAAAGCCGCACCGCTGCCCAGTCAAGCCTGGCGCGGATGGCATCGACAAGCTGCTGCATACCGCCGCGCAGGGTGGTGAAAACAGGCCGGTCCGCGTTGGGGTTGACCCCGGGCTTGGTGGCGTGCCCATTGGCGGCGGCCCGCGCGCGCATCTTGCGATGAGCCGCCAGCATGCCGCGCGTCAGTGACCCGTAGTGCGTCTCCATTTCCACCAGCCGGGGGAGCACCGTTCTGGCGCTCAACTGGGCAGCATCGCCACCATAAATGCCGGACAGCAGCGGATCGGCCAGCCGGTCGACCGCCTCCGCGCCAAAATGACGGCTCACCAGGCTCGCCACCGACTCGTCCGTGTTCCGCTTGCGCCGCGGCGGAAAAAGCAGTCTCCAGCGCCATGCGCGCCTTGGTCGGAAAGCTGAAAAGCGGAGTCAGCGCCGTGGGGATCAGCTTGGTCGGGACCAGGAACATCAGACCGTCCGGAAGGGCGACCATCTGGTTGCGCACCAGGACCCACGTCTTGCGGGCGGCATCATTCGACGGAATCGAGGTCGGCCCCCAGCCCCAGTTCGCGGCACAGCGTCGGCGGCGGCGGGCTTCTCGGTCAAGAAAGAGTCGGGCCCCCGCTCCAGGACCGTGCCCTCAACGATCTCGCTGGCCAGGGCGCCCCCCAGCCGTTCCCGCGCTTCAAAGAGGGTGTACCGGACCGTCGGATCCGCCGCCCGGGCGCGCTCCAGTTCATAGGCGGCCGCCAGGCCCGCAATACCGCCGCCGATGATTGCCGTTCGCATCTCTTCTTGCCCCTGAGAACTTCAGTTGATTTGACAGCGGGTTATTGAGGAATCTGCCGGGCGACCGATTTGCTCCGAAAACGGGCACTGCCGCCCAGATTCAAAATACGCGGGATGGGATCCACCTACACTCCCAGTATAAGCAGCAGAGGTCGCCTGATCATGGGACGCGGATCAGGCCGAAGCAAGGACTCACGAAAAAACGAGGAGCCTTTGGGAGGCCCCTCGCTGTGAAGGTAGAACGCGAGAGGCATTTCGTTCGCCCCCGTCGCTTGATCATAGTAGCAATCTCTGGCCCGGCAGCCGATGGCGAATCGGGTTTTTTGCGCTGCCTCTAAAGTGTTACCAGGGTTGCGGATTGCTCCGGCTGGCAGATGGCGGCAGGCTCATCGGCTTGGCGCGGCTGCCAGTTGCGCGGCTGGTAGATGCAGCAGGGCTCCTGGGCCAGCGGGTCGCCCGTGACCGCATAGGCCCGGGCCCGCGAACCGCCGCAGATCTCCTTGTATTCGCACGCGCCGCATTTGCCCTCCAGCCGGCTGGTATCCCGCAGTGACTTGAAGATCGGCGCGTTGCGGTAGATGTCGCTCAGCGGCGTCTCGCGAATGTTGCCGGCGTGAATCGGCAAAAATCCGCTGGGATAGACATTGCCCACGTGGGAGATGAACATGAAGCCCTTGCCGTCGTTGACCCGCCGGGTTGCCCAGGTCTGGGTGCGCGTCTTGGCGTCGGCCTGCGGCGCGCCGGGCTCGATACTTCCGACGGCCGCTGCCCGCCTGGGATGCCCGCTGCCGTGTCCCATCTTCCTCTCCTGCAGATTGTGCTGCAGCAGGTAACGGCGATAGTGCATGGCCTCGGTCGTCTTGATCTGGAAGCTCACCCGGTGCGACAGCTCGTAGATCTTGCCGAAAACCTGTTCAAATTCCTCGCCGGAAAGCAGGTCGCCCAGCTGGCCACGGCCGACGGGGACCAGGAAAAACACATTCCACATGACGATCGCCAGCTTCTCGAACAGGGCGCACAGGTTGTCGAGATCGTGGGCATTGTGGCGGCTGATGGTGGAGTGGACCTGGATGGGAAGGCCCGCTTCGCCCGCCCATTCGATGGCCTGGATGGTACGCGCCCAGGCGCCGGGCAAGCCGCGGAAAGCGTCGTGAATCTCGGGGCTGGACCCGTCGAGCGAGATGCCCAGCCGGACCACGCCGGCTTCCTTCATTTTGAAGATGGCTTCCCGCGTCAGCAGTGGTGTCGCGCTGGGCGTGACGGCCACCTTGACGCCCTTTTCCGCCGAATAGCGGATCAGTTCATACACGTCGGGCCGCTTGAGCGGATCGCCGCCGGTAAAGACGAAGATGGGGACGTTCATTGTCGGCGATCTGGTCGATCAGTGCCTTGCCCTCGGCCGTGCTGAGCTGGTCGGGATGGGCGATCGGCTGCGCTGCCGCACGGCAGTGTTTGCAGGCCAGATCACAGGATTGCGTCACTTCCCAGATGGCCAGAAAGGGGGTTTCGTCGAAGTTGAGCCCGCCGCGGGCGGGAATGTTGTGCATTGGCTGCATGGGGCCTCCCATAAGAATCGCAGCGATCCATCCGAAAGGTGCGAAATATCAGGGGAAGTGCTACGATTCCGTACTAGAAGATCAGGGCGGCAGCCCCTCAGGCTGTGATAAGCGTCACCTTAGCGTTGGATCGAGCTTGCACTTCGGGTGAATTTGTCCCCATTTCTGAAGGCTAGGGCAGCCCTTTCGAGGGTGCCCGATCTCGTACGTCCGTTGCGCTCCCAGACATGTGATCTAGACTCACATTGATCCGTGATCTTCTTCACAGCTGATCTGGTCGAAACTCTGTCACTCTAATGATCTCCGCACCCCTGGAGGTTCCTATGGAAACCGTCTTGAAGCCGGGGTGGAGCAAGCCTTCCACCATCCTCTTCGCCTCCGAAATCCCTGCCAACGAAAGGGCGTTTGCATTCGCTCTCGCACAAGCATCAGAGTTTGGCGCGGATCTCATCCTCTTCCACGCATACGACACCCTGGTCGTCGCCGCATCTGAAACCTCGGGCATTCGCTACTACGATTACGCAGCCGCGGCCCGCTCGGAGATGCAGCGCCTCGAACCCCTGGCCCAACGCGCACGCGCGGCGGGCTTACGCTGCGAAATTGTCGTCCGGCCGGGCCTGCCGGCCGACCAGATCCTGGCCTACACGCGCGAGCGCGAGATCGACCGCATCGTGATGGGCACTCACTCACCAGGCCCCATCGGCAAGCTGCTGGTTGGCTCGGTCGCTGAGGCCGTTCTGCGCACCGCGGCCGTACCTGTCTACATCGTCGGTCCCGATGTCGTCGACGGTGCCTACCGGAACTTTGCCACCAAGACAATCCTTTGTGCCGTCAGCCTGCTCGATACCAGCCTCGTGGTGGCGAGCTTTGCCGCTGAATTAGCGGCGCAGCACAATGCGCAGCCTGGTTTTGCAGCATGTGATCCGGCCGCAGGAGAGCCGTGAGGTTCTGGCCGGCCGCTCGATCGACGACATCGAAAACGAAATCCTCTCGATGATCCCGGCGGAGTTTCAGGACAAGGTGACCGCGCAGGCCATCGTGGTACCCGGGCGACCCGACCGAAGAGTTGCTCTACCAGGCTCGCGCACAACGCGCTGATCTGATCGTGCTCGGAGCCCAGGGCGCTTCGGCGTTTGCGGCCATCACCCGTCACGGCGTTGTCTACAAGGTGCTGGCCCACGCCCAGTGCCCGGTGATGACGCTATCGCCCGTTGTCCTGAGCCAGAGCGGCGCAACCGGCGAGCGCGTCTCCTCAGTGGAAAGCTTCCTGGCCGGAGTCATCTAGAGCGGAACTGCTTGGCAGCAGTGTGGTCTTTCGCGAGGCGGAATGCGGCGGTTGCAGACGCATTCCGCCTTGCTTTTGCGCATGAACCTTGTTCGCGACGCCATGCGCCGGGATGCGTCTCCGGCCGGGATGCATTTCTTTCCGTCACAAAGCGCCGCGCTGATTCCTGAGCCCTCCGTGATTGTGTAAATGCGATCAGGCGCCGGGAGTTTCACTGTTTCTGTTGCACCCGACGGCCAGTGAATCTCGGCGGTCCCCGCATCGGTGGCGTCTCCGAGGCCGAAATGTGCGCGCTGGTCATTGGATGAGATGTAGCTGCCGCCGCTCATCACGTCTTCGCGCTGCCGCATGCCGTTGGCGGTGAGATACACTGTCGCCCCGACTGCGTCGCGCGGGCTCTTCGGGCCGCCCACCAGCTTCAGTTCGACCCAGTGATGCTGGTCCGGATCCACGTTTTTGAGCAGAACCGGCGGCCCGTCAATAGGGTTGATCACCACGTCGATCTTGCCATCGTTGAAGAGGTCCCCGAAGGCTGCCCCGCGCCCCGAAGTCAGAACCGCCAGCCCCGACCCCTTGACCGGAGGCACGTAGGCGAACTTGCCGTCATGCATATTGCGGAACAGCAGCGGGCGCTCAGCGAACGTAGTGCCCCAGTCGTGCTGGTCGACTTCAGGATAGACATGGCCGTTGATCATCATGATGTCCTTCCAGCCATCGTTATCAAAGTCGAGAAACCCGTCGCCCCATCCGACGAAGGGAATGGCGACCTGCGTGATACCGGCCTGGTCAGCCACATCAGTGAAGCTGGCCTCGCCGTCATTGTGATACAGCGCCTTGAAGTCGTCAGAAAAATCGGTAACCAGCAGGTCGACAAGGCCGTTGTTCATGTAATCGCCCACCGCCAGCCCCATCGAGGCAATCTCGCGGCCATCCTTATTGAGCGCGAAGCCTGAAACGTAACTCTGGTCTTCAAACGTCCCGTCGCCCTTGTTGATGTAGAGATAGTTGGGCTCCGAGTCGTTGGCCACCAGCAAATCGGGTTTGCCGTCATTATTCACATCCACAAAGATCGACGTAAAACCGTAATAGGCGCCCGGATCGGAAACTCCCGCCTTCACGCTGACATCGGTGAAAGTGCCGTCCCCGTTGTTGTGAAAGAGATGATCCGGTTCGCCCTTCAGTCCGTGCGGGCCGCACATGACCGGCACGCCGTGAAGCTGGCAAAACGCCAGCGCCACAGTGCCATCGGTTGAGGTGGGCTGATGGGCGAGATCGTAGTGCACGTAGCCGGAGACAAAAAGATCCAGCCGCCCGTCGCCGTCATAGTCGCCCCAGGTGGCGCCGTCGGACCAGTTGCCCAGCGTCACGCCCGCTTTCTCGCCAACATCGGTAAAGGTACCATTGTGATTGTTGTGATAAAGCCTGTTCTTACCGAAGTTACACACGAAGATATCGGGCCAGCCATCGTTGTCATAGTCTCCGATCGCCACGCCAAAGCCCCAGCGGTCATTCGTGACGCCTGCCTTAGCCGCCACGTCTGTAAAGGTGCCGTCGTGATTGTTATGAAACAGCGCCGCGTGCGGGGGCCTCGTCTTGCCGCTTAAGGCATCGTAAGTGGATCCGTTGACGAGATAGATATCCAGCCAGCCATCGTTGTCATAGTCAATAAGACCAACACCCGATCCATCCGTCTCGAGAATATATTTCTTCTGGCGAGTCCCCATGACATGCTGCCATGACGCGAGGCCGGAAGCTTTGCTCGCGTCGGCGAAGATGACCGGCCCCGAATCAACAAACCCGCCCGCGGTGATGGGCCGCTTCTCCGCATCGTAGACCGGAGCAAAATCGCCTGCCGAAGAGATGCCGCCCATGCCGCTCGGTCCCTGCGCTGGTTTGTTCGCATTCTGGCCACGCGCCGGCGCCTGAGCCGGATTTTGCTGCGCAATGAGGAGGTATCGCTGCGGGCCGCATGCCAATCCCACCGCAAGCAGCAAGGCCACGCCGTATCTGGTCCTCGAGGATGCCGGAACGAAGCCGGCCGAGTGCGCAAGCCGTACGATCTTCACTTCGCCGCGGGGGTGCCCGGGCATGATTTGCCAGCGCACATGACATCGGTAATTCCGCTGTCCTCGGTGATGGTGTAGATCCGATCGACGGCCGGCAGTTTCACGTTCTCTGTCTTGCCGGATGGCCAGTGGATCTCTGCGATGCCCGCATCGGTGGCATCGCCCAGTCCGAAGTGTGGCCGGCGATCGTTGGCCGATATGTAGCTCCCGCTCGCCAGTACATCCTGGCGCATGCGCATCCCATTGGCCTTGAGATACACGGTCGCGCAGGTCGCATCGCGCGGGCTCTTCCCTGAGCCCACCAGTTTCATCTCCACCCAGTGATGATGATCCGGATTTACGTTACGCAGCAGCACCGGCGGACCGTCGATGGGGTTGATGATCACATCGATCTTGCCGTCGTTGAACAAGTCCCCAAATGCCGCTCCGCGCGCCGGGATCACGTCCGCGAGGCCCGTTCCCTTGACCGGCTTGATGTATTCAAACTTCCGGTCTTTGCCTGGCGCTGCACCTGGCTTGCGGGCGGTGGTGTCCGGCACATTTTGGAAGAGCAAGGGCCGTTCGGCAAAGGTTGTGCCCCAGTCGTGCTGGTCAACCTGCGGATAAACGTGCCCGTTGACCATGAAAAGGTCGAGCCAACCGTCGTTGTCGTAGTCGAGGAATCCGTCACCCCATCCCACGAACGGAATCGTGGTCTGCGCGATGCCGGCCTTATAACTCACGTCAGTAAAGCTCGCGTCCCCGTCGTTGTGAAACAGGACCTTGTAGTCATCGCCGAAGTCGGTGACGAAGAAATCGATCAGGCCATTGTTCTCGTAGTCGCCCGCGGCGATGCCCATCGATGCGATCTCGCGCCCATCCTTATTCAGCGCAAAGCCCGAGACATAGCTCTGATCGTCAAATGTGCCGTCGCCCTTATTGATGTAGAGAAAGTTCGGTTCGGAGTCGTTGCCCACGACAAGGTCGGGTTTGCCGTCGCCGTTTACATCTACGAAGATCGCGGTAAACCCGTAATACTTGTCCTTGTCTTCGACGCCCGCCTTGACGGTAACATCGGTGAAGGTGCCATTGCCGTTGTTGTGGAAGAGGTGATCGGGTTCGCCTTGCAGCCCCCGCGGCCCGCAGTTCACCGTAGCCCCGCGATACTGGCAGTTCGCATACCCCACCGCCTTAGTACCGGCGATTGGCAGGTTATCGCGGTCGAAGTGCACATAACCGGTAACGTACAGGTCGAGCAAGCCGTCGCCGTCATAGTCGCCCCAGGCCGAGCCAGGCGACCAGTTCCCCAGCGCCACGCCGGCCTTTTCCGCCACATCCGTGAAGGTGCCGTCGTGGTTGTTATGATAGAGCCGGTTCTTGCCGTAGTTACCGACGTACATATCGGGCCAGCCATCGTTGTCGTAGTCAGCCACGCTGACACCGTAACCCCAGCGGTCGTTGCTTACCCCCGCCTTCGCGGTCACGTCGGTAAACGTGCCATCGTGGTTGTTGTGAAAGAGCGCTGCATGCGGCGGCTGTTCCTTGCCGTCGAGCGCGTTGAACGTAGAGCCGTTGACCAGGTAGATATCCAGCCAGCCATCGTTGTCGTAGTCAATCAGGCCCACGCCCGAGCCGTTGGTCTCGACAATGAAGTTCTTCTCCGGAACTCCCATCTTGTGCGTCCAGCCGGAGAGCCCGGCGGCCTTGGTGATGTCTTGAAAGATGACCGGCCCACTGTCGCAAAGCCGCCCGCGGTGATGGGACGCTTTTGTTCGTCGTATACGGGGGCGGCTCCAAGGCCACCCGCGATGCCACCCATCCCGCCTTGCCCTGGCTTGGCGGGTGCCTGCGGCGCCTGCTGCGCCCGAAAGTCCGAAGGAAACGAAAGAGCGAGAATCAAGGCCCCGCAGACCGCAGCGCGCACACCCAAGGACGGCAAACCTCCACGGTTTGCAGTGTATCGCACCGGCGGGCGCCCGGTCTGGAGCGGCTAACTCTTCACCTCTGGCTCAATCCCGAACAATTTCGCACAATTGCGGGTCAGAAGGTAAGCTCCCGCGGCATCAAACAACCGTGGGGTGACCTGTGAGCCGAAAAGTGGTGGAGATCCACGCGGAAAAATCCTGCCCTGACCGCTTCGGGCGCTTCGCCAGCACTGCATCCTTCTGGCTGGGCTCCAAATGGGCATTCGTGTGGGCCGGGGCGGTGATCGCCACTTGGGGCATCTCCGGACCCCTGTTCCACTACTCAGACACGTGGCAACTGGTCATCAATACCGGAACCACGATCGTGACTTTTCTTATGGTGTTCCTTATTCAGAACACGCAGAACCGCGATGCGCGCGCCATCAACCTGAAGCTCGATGAACTGATCCGCGCCGTAGATAAAGCGCGGGATCACATGATGAACATCGAAAAGCTGAGTGATGTCGAACTCGATGTCCTGGAGGAACAGTTCACCGAGATGCGCGCGGCAGGGCTGAAGCCTCGCGTGAAGACCATGCGCGGGTCAGCGGGCGACTAACTTCGCACCCATTTGATACCCTGCTCCCGGCGATTAAGTGTCTTTTCAGAAGCAAACAAAATGCGTCGCCGGATCTCAGTCCGGCGACGCATCTCTTATTCAAGGAAAGGCCGCTGCGTTTTAGATCACCTTAAGCAGAAGCAGGATCAGGACGATGGTGAGGATCAGGCTGATTCCACCGCCGCCATAGTAGCCCAGTCCCGGCCCGGCCCGATAACCCCCGTAACCGAAACCGAAGATGAGCACCACGAGAATGATAAGCAGAAGCATGTTATCTCCTTTGCTGGCTGATGTTACTCGCGGGTCTGAAAGACCGATAACTCCGGATCGGAAAGCGTCGCACTTCCAGGTGGCGTTCTAGCCGTCGCGATGAATGAGCTTACCGCATGTCGGGCAAATCACTGCTCACCACAAATTGGATGCGCTCTTTAGTATCGGGGCTGTACGTGTGATTGGAGTTGATGCATCCCGCGAGAAGAAGAAAGCAGATAGCATGCAGCCCCTTGAAAGTCCTGGTGGAACGAACAACCTCGTCGCCCCCCGTCGCGTCCAAGGGTGTGTTGTAGATTGAGGCAAGCTTCTTTGGCCTCAGGAGGTGCAAGGCATGCTTTGGACGATATTTGTGATCCTCCTGGTCCTTTGGCTGGTTGGACTCGTGAGCAGCTACACGCTGGGAGGGTTTATCCATCTACTGCTGGTGGCTGCTGTCGTGGTGTTGATCCTTCAGTTGATCTCGGGCAGACGGCCCGTTGTTTAGCCTGCGCAGGGCGACTTTGATCCAATGTCCGCGTCGGTAATGCGCTGGCCTGCTTCTGAAGAAGCCAGTGCGAAAACATGCATCCCACTAACATCTGTTTATGTAAGTCAAGCAGGTCAATCCACGGAGGTGGACCAATGGACAAGGACAGAATCAAAGGCACGATCGACGACGCAGCCGGTCGCGCAAAGCGGCAGGTAGGCGAATGGACAGGCGATACGGGAACTCAGGCAGATGGAGCCGCTCAACAGGTTAAGGGGAAAGTGGAAAAGGCCTGGGGTAACGTCAAGGACGCAGCGCGCGGCGCGGCGAATGAGTCGGATCGCAATCGCGACGTAGTTACCAACCGCGACGTCGATGATCTGGAACGTCCGTAATTTTCTCTGAAGAAATACGAAGTCGGCGGATGAGCACAACCTTGAAGTTTGCTCATTCGCCGATTTCTATCTCACCGTCTTTTTAAATCCTCCACGCACCGACCCTCTTCTATTGTTCGCCAAGATGATCCTGCCGAAGCGCATCCCTCCCGAGCGCGACACGAATCGCACAATATATCGCCGTGCGCTCCGGCCAGCACGGATTTCGCATAGCGCGGAGAGTATCTCTACAGGTACTTGCACGGCACTTCTGACTGACTCGGGTCTGTCTTTGTGCTAAAACCTGCTGAGAGAGATCGACGACACCATGAAAATTTTTGGAGTGATTCTCATCCTGGCCGGAATCGCAGCGCTTGCATACGGGAGCCTCACCTTCACAACGCATCGGAAGGCCGTTGCGATGGGCCCCATTCAGTTGGACCGAAAGACGCGACACACTTTGCCGCTGCCTCCCATGCTGGGGGTCGGCGGAATCCTTCTCGGCACTCTTCTGATAGGCACCAGTTCTCGCGAGCGCTAGGGCAGTGTGATGCGTGACGATTGGCAGGACTGGTGCCGATGTACCGCCTGCTCGGAATATTTCTTGTCAATGAATCCTGGCCTCACGTAACCGGCGCCGATTGCTATCCCGCTATGAAACGCGTATAGATATAGCTAAGGAAGCAGCATTGGACGCCGCTTCCTGCATGTGAGGTGCGTCTTCCGCAGGGACTCCGGTTCACTGACGCTCGACGTTCCACCGTCGGAGACTTCCGCGTGGCGTGCTGTGGCCCGCGTTCTTCGAAGTCCCCTGGACGCCTTGGGTTGTGCCCTTCTTCCCTCCGAATGCGTTCTTTGCGGCTCCCCTCTGCCGCAGCTTTCCCCCGTTCCAATCTGCGGTTCCTGCTGGATGGAGATGCCCCCCGTCAGCGGATCAGTCTGTATTCGCTGCGGCGATCGTCTGGAACTGGACAATTCGGCCCGGACGTCGGACACATGCCGCACATGCCGGATGGCTCCTCCGGACTTTGAGCGCGCCGTTGCCTACGGAGTGTATGAAGACCGCATACGGGATGCCATCCACGCCATGAAATACGGCGGAATTCATTCAACCGCGGGGCCTCTTGGCCGGCTGCTGGCTGCAGCGATTGGCGCGCTGGAAGCGACTGCTCCCTCGGAAATGCTGGTAGTTCCTGTCCCGCTGCACCGCTCCCGGCACGTTCAACGCGGATTTAACCAGGCACGCCTGCTGGCCATGAGCGCACTGGAGGCGCTGCAGACGACGCATCCGGGTTGGCGGCTCCGGCTTGCTTCCAACGCCGTAATTCGATTGCGCCAGACTGCCAGCCAAGCCAGCTTAACGCCCCGCAGACGTCGACTCAACCTGCGCGGCGCGTTTCGCGTGGCCGATCCGAAGTCGGTGGCCGGCTGCCACATCCTGGTGATCGATGACGTTTTTACCACCGGCGCCACGGCGCGGGCGGTGGCTGCGGTACTCAGACGAGCAGGCGCAGCCTCGGTCTGGGTAGCAACACTCGCACGGGCGCACTGGATCTTTCGGCCTCCACGACGAGCCGTGATAGCCGATCTGGTCGAACAGAGTCGAATGGATGAAGGAACCCGCGAAGTGTCATTGGGCGCTGCCGCCGGCATTCCGCTCACCGCAAGCATGCAGGCATCACCGAACCAACCATCTTTTTGACGAGGGGAAAAGAGATGTCGCTGGGAAAAGCCATGATTCATGCACGCAAGCAAAAGTCCATCGCGCGGTCCACAGCACACGTGGGCGACGTGGTGGTCGCGCAGTCCACCCACATCCTCCAGATGCCGGTCCTGGTGCTGAACGCATCCTACGAACCAATCAACATCTGCGGAGCGCGACGGGCACTGGTATTGGTCCTGAAAGGCATTGCCCGTACCGAGGAAGAGCACGGCCTCACCCTGCACGCCCAGCGCAATCTCATTGCCATGCCATCGGTTATCCGCCTGCTGGAGTACCGCCGCATCCCCCACCAGACGCGCGCACTCTCGCGCAAAAATATCCTGCTGCGCGATCGCAATACCTGCCAGTATTGCGGTGTTCTCCTTCCCTCAGGAGAACTCACCCTGGATCATGTCATACCCCGGTCCCGCGGAGGAAACTCCACCTGGGAAAACCTCGTGGCCTGCTGCCATAGCTGCAACCGCCGCAAGGGTAACCGGATGCTGAACGAGATCGACGACATGCAACTGCTGCGCGAACCCCGCCCCTTTTCGCTGCATACCAGCCGCCAGATCATGCGCATGTTGGGCCGTGGGGACGACCGCTGGAGAAAGTATCTGTTTTATTAGTTTTCCGGCCAGGTTTTCAGGTCCACTGGCTTCAGGTGGTTTTATCTGTACCGGGCGGACAAATGCGAAATCAGAGGCTCTGCGACACAAAAAAGCGCCCCTCGGCCAGCCCTTGCCTGGATTCGATCCAGGTCTGGCAAACCGGAGGGGCGAGGAGCCGCAATCACATGAAAGTGAAGTGCAGATGAAGAAACCGGCCAGGCTACCTGCCCATACAGCTCAACCCTGACGCCACTTTCTGGACCGACACAGACTATATTTTCCGCTTCCGGGCGGAGAAAGGTTTGATCGGGTACCATGTGAACAGTCTTCGCATTAAGTCATTTATTTTCTTGGTTTAATTCTCCATAGACATGTAAATTACGTCCACGTATCATACTGTCTGCACTCCATGAGCACCCTTCGAAACGCGTTCTCCATTTGTGTCGGGTTCAATCGGGGCAATGGCGAGAGCGGAAACTTCGAGTTTGCCGGTGAAAGTTTGCAATTAACTCCCTCTGACGTGTGGATGCACGGCGAGTTGGCGACAACCCGCCCGAGGACTGCTGGAAAATGTCGTTGGTAAACAAGCCTCCCCAGGAAATGATCGAGCCCAATCCCTTGAGTGAGGCCTCGAAAATCCGGGAACAACTGGAGCGTCTCCTCGTCCATCCGCTGTTCGCACACAGCAAGCGCTATCCTGCGTTGCTTGCCTATACCGTAGAGCAGACTTTGCTGGGCAACGCGGGCGACCTGAAAGAACGCAGCATCGGCGTCGAAGTCTTTGGCCGGGTTCCCAGCTATGATGCCAACGCTGACCCCGTGGTGCGAATTACGGCGGGCGAGGTCCGCAAAAGACTGACCCAGTACTACTACGACTCCACCCATCGCGGTGAGCTGGTCATCGAACTCCCCATCGGATCCTACGTTCCTGTCTTTCGAACTCCAGAACGGCCCATTGAGCCTGAAGCGGGGCCTCCATCGCCTCCGGAGCTCATCCATTCCGATCTCCAGACGGCATCCCCGATTCCAACGCCGCGGCCGAGGTTCCGTTGGTTGATGCCGACAGGCCTTCTTGCAGCCACCCTGATTGGCGTAACAGTTGGTTGGATTGCGGCTCTTCGCAATCGCCCTGCGCCCTTACCGCCGTCGAATGTCGAACGGTTCTGGGAGCCGGTTACTGCCAGTCTCAATCCGACGACGTTCTGCCTTGGCGAGCCCGCGAAAAACCTGGACGTGGGGTCGATCAATTCGCTCGACGCCCCCGCAGATAACTCCAAGCCCGAGCCCCTCTACTTCCGGCTTCACTACTCAGGCCATCTGGCGCTTGCCGATGTAATTACCCTGACGCGCACAGTTGCCGCCCTCGCCTCCCGACACAAGGCCTTTCGGGTTTTGCCCGCTTCCGAGGCGTCGTTTTCGCAGCTCCGCGAAGGTCCGTTTGTCCTCATCGGAGCCTTTGACAATATCTGGACGCTGCGGGTGACACAGAAGCTGCGCTTTGGCTTCGAATCCAAAGATGGCGTTGCACTCCTCGTAGACCGAAAAAGCCAGAAGCAGACCACCTGGGCGACCGCATGGGACCTTCCCTATCAGAAATTGTCACGGGACTACGCCATCGTGGCGCGCATCCACGACAGCACGACAGGCCAGCCAGTCATTATCGCCGCCGGAATCTCGGAGGAAGGCACGGAAGCCGCAGGCGAAATCCTCTATAACCCGGTCTATCTCGATTCCCTGCTGTCCAAGGCACCCCCAAACTGGGAACAAATGAACATGGAAGCAGTTATCGAGACGCAGGTGATTGAGGGCCACCCCGGACCGCCAAGTATTCTGGCCGTCGAAACCTGGTAGCCGCTCAGAACGCTACATTACGCTCGCGGCTCTCCCTGGCAGCTACAAATGTTTTCCTTCTCGCGACAGGCGGGGCAGCCATGCCTCGGTCCGCTCATCACTCAGAGCGCTGACCAATGATCTACTCGGCTATTGGCGCTCTCGGACCTGATGTAGACCGGAAGCCCATGCCCAGGTAGCCACCTCCTCAGGAAATAGCCACCTGCGACGAACTCAAAATCTACATGCCTTCTTAACCTGCTTTAACTCCCGCACTACGGTCCGGCATTACCGAGATCGCATGACAAGTCGATGCACGGCAGATACGACGTTTTGAGACTCGACTAACGAACCTCAACTCTGCGGTACTGCCTACATCGGCTGTTACTTGCTCTTGGCCTTCTGCGCGGCCCAGCGTTTACGCTGTGCGTCGGCAATCCGTTTGCGCGCTTCGGGACTAAGCACGCGGGCCTTCTTTGCCTTCGCAGGAACTTTCCGCGCTTTGCGCTCAGTTACTTTGGAAGAAGAAGCACCGGAGCCGGCCAACAGGGAGCGTACCTGAGTGAGCCTTGATATCTCCGCATCAATTTGGGCAAGTATAGAGTCGATCGCCATAGACTTGAGAATAAATCACTCAATCGGATTTGACTAGCGGAGGATCGACTAAGTGCTCATTTTGACAAACACCAAGTTGAGGCGCCGCTGCTAATACACAAGGAACACAACCCGCATCGCCGCGGAGATTCGACCTCGCCGCGACCTAATGCTTTCAAGCGCCCGATTCGATCGCGATGCGAGCAATGCGACTTATCGCGATGCTCGTATCGAGCATTACTCCGGTTTACCTATACTGTGATCTTGTATGCTTTATGAAGAACGTAGAATGCGGCTTTCTTCTGTCCCTGCTGCGGAGATAAGTCCCTTTCGATTGAACTCATCCTGAATGCCGGGGAGTGGCCGATTGGGAGCACGGAAGTCCATCAGCACCCATGGGCTCATTCCACTAAGTTGCGGTATGCGATTTAACATCTGCAATCGATGTCGATAAATGTTGCCTGATACTCTTCGGTCCAGCTCTGGTCTTGGCTTCGATGCAATCCCGCCTTCGCGGCGCCACCGAACTTACTTACAATCAGCGGCTTCTGATTGGCGATCTTCCCTTGCGTACGATCCGCACTCTCGGCGCGGCCTTCGTACCAGCCGATATACTCGTTGACGCCGATAACATCCAGCGCCTTACCAAGGGGATCATCCACAACTTTCGTATGGTCTTCGGCGCGCACCAGCAATGCCGCAGTAATCAGCCTCGACGCATCGATAGACCTGGCGCGGCCGTCCAGGGTCTCAATGAACTTAGTCCGTGCATCGGTATCGGAGCTTCATCGACCATCGACCAAAGGATGATCGAGCCATCATCGCGAAGAGTGCCAATCTCTTCATCCAATTGCTGTTCCGCTAAGCAATCAATATCAGCAAGCCATGGCCTGTTCGCAATTACGCCGCCCACCGGATTAACCGAGAAGGTCTAACAGCCCATGAGTGACTGACATTGCGATCGACTCGCGAGAAGATGTCGAAGCACAAGATAGACGGCATGAAATGTGTCAGAGCGAGTGCCGACTCGCATCCCTGCGCAGCTTTCTTGTTCTGTTCCTACACGTCTTCTTTGCCTGTCCGCGTAAGCCCACCGATTGGGTTCTGATGCACCCTCCTCGTTTCGAAGGTGGCCGTCCCTGTAATCGAATTCAAGTTCACACGGATGCCCTCACACCGCGGTACGCAAGCCGTGCACTGGAACAAAGTACCATTCGAACGTGAGCACATTTCCGATTCTCGCCAATCGTCCAGCACTGGAGCATGAGAGCTTTGCGGCGCATCGTGAGCTCGAGATGCGACTCAGGGCCGAGATACGCGGCGAAGTCCGGTTCGATCTCGGATCGCGCGCCCTTTATGCAGCGGACGCTTCGAACTATCGTCAGCTTCCCATTGGCGTTGTACTCCCGCGCGATGCCGCCGATGTCGAAGCAGCATTGGCAGCCTGTCGTGCGACGGGCGCCGCGGTGCTGCCGCGCGGGGGTGGAACCAGCCTCGCCGGCCAGTGCGCCAACGTCGCAGTAGTATTCGATTTTTCAAAGTATATGCACCGGCTGGGACGCATCGACCCAACCGCCCGCCTCGCAACAGTAGAGCCCGGCATTGTCCTGGATCGCTTGCGCGAGGCTGCGGAGCTTCATCACCTCACGTACGCTCCCGACCCGGCGACCCACTCGCGCTGCACGGTGGGCGGCATGATCGGCAACAACAGTTGTGGCGTCCACGGCCTGCTAGGCGGCAAGGTGGTGGACAATGTTGAGACGCTCGACATAGTTCTCTACGACGGCACCCGCATGACCGTCGGGCGCATGGACTCGGCCCAACTCGACGCAGCCGTGCGCGGCGGTGGACGCGCGGGGCAGATCTATGCGGGCCTCGCCAGCCTGCGCGAGCGGTATGCAGATTTGGTGCGCGCCAGGTTTCCGCGCATTCCACGCCGGGTCTCCGGTTACAACCTCGACGAACTGCTGCCGGAGAACGGCTTTCACGTTGCACGCGCGCTGGTTGGTACCGAGGGGACGTGCGCCACGATCGTCTCCGCTACCCTCAACCTTACGGCCAGCCCCCCGTTTCGCGTGCTTACGGCGTTGGCCTTCGACGACGCCTTTCTCGCCGCCGATGCTGTGCCGCGGGTTCTCGAACACGGCCCCATCGGCCTCGAAGGATTCGACGCCTTGCTGCTGGATTTCATGCGCCGCAAGGAACTCGCCCTCGAGGACGTCGCGCTCCTCCCACCAGGCGGCGGATTCCTGCTGGCGGAAATGGGCGCCTGGACAGCCGAAGAAGCCCAAGGCAAAGCGCAAGCTCTGGCTGGAGCGGCGCTTGGTTGGCCCGTGGCGCCGACTGCCCGCATCTACTCCGCCGCCGAGGCAGCACGAGTGTGGTCGGTCCGCGAATCTTCCCTGGGAGCGACCGTTTTTGTTCCCGGCGAGCCCGAAGGCTGGGAAGGTTGGGAAGATGCCGGCGTGCCTCCCGCGCAGCTCGGAGCCTACCTGCGCAAGATCGCGGCTCTCATGGCCGAATACGGCTATCGCAGCCCCATGTACGGCCACTATGGGCAAGGCTGCGTGCACATGCGCATCAATTTCGATTTCGCCTCCGAGCAGGGGCTGCACGATTTCCGTGAATTTATCGATCGCGCCGCAGATCTGGTCCTCAGTTTTGGGGGATCGCTCAGTGGGGAGCACGGGGACGGCCAGGCCCGGGCAGCGCTGCTGCCCAAAATGTTTGGCCCCGAGCTGATGCAGGCGTTTCGCGAGTTCAAAGCACTGTGGGACCCCGATAACCGCATGAACCCCGGCAAACTGGTCGACGCCGTCCGCGTCTACGACCCCATCGAAAACCTCCGCCACCTGCGGTGGGGCCAATTGCCTTCGGCTGGTCCGCGCCGGAAAGAAGGCGCGGAGGGTGGCAACGTGGAGCCCGCAGTCAGTGAGCAGGCCAAACCTACCCCCACGCCAGAGTCGAAGTTGCACTTCGCTTTCTCTAAAGACGGCGCATCGCTGGAACGAGCAACCGAGCGCTGCGTGGGCGTCGGCGCCTGTCGCAAACAAAGCGGCGGGGTGATGTGCCCCAGCTACCGCGCTACCGGCGACGAGCAGCACTCCACCCGAGGCCGGGCTCGCTTGCTTTGGGAGATGCTTGCCGGCGACCTGCGCCATGAGGGATTCCGCAGCGAGACAGTTCACGAGGCGCTCGGCCTGTGCCTCAGCTGCAAAGCGTGCAAGACCGAGTGCCCGGTTCAAGTGGACATGGCGGCCTACAAAGCCGAGTTCCTGGCCCACCACTACGAGGGCCGCCTGCATCCGCTCTCGCATTATCTCTTCGGCTTCGCCGACAAACTTGCGCGATGGGGATCCCGCGCGCCGTCCCTGGCCAACGCCGTTCTGACCGGTCCGCTCACCAGCCCGCTGATCAAACGCATCGCCGGTGTGGCGCAACAACGAGATCTGCCTCGCCTGGCGCCGCAAAGTTACATTGAGCTCAGGCACAAGACACCCCAGCTCAATGGAGTCAGCCTGGCCTGCCATCGCCATGATGCATCAGGGCGCGCAGCGCAGTTGGCCCCACCGCAGGTGGTGGTTTGGGCGGATACCTGGAATAACTACTACCATCCGGAGACACTGACTGCGGCAGAGACCTTGCTGACGGAGGCGGGGTTCCGCGTTCTTACCCCGCGAGGGCACATCTGCTGCGGCCGACCGCTCTACGATTTCGGCTTTCTCGGTGCGGCGCGGACTTACCTGGCAAACGTTCTGAAGCGGATGGCGCCGCACATCGACGCAGGATTGCCCTTCCTCTTTCTCGAGCCGAGTTGCGCCAGCGTCTTCAAAGACGAGTTGCTTGAGCTGTTTCCCGGCAATTCGCAGGCGCGCCGGATGAGCGAGCAGATCTGGCTCCTTGCCGACTGGCTGGCAGCCAAGGTTCCGGATTTTGTCACGGGACGCCTTGCCGGAGCGCAGATTTTGATCCATGGGCATTGCCATCACAAAGCCGTCTTTGGCGGACCGAAAAACGAGATTGTGCTTTTGCGCCAGGCTGGAGCAACTGTCGAAGCAATCCAAGCCGGTTGCTGTGGGATGGCCGGCCCCTTCGGTTTCGAAGCCGACAAGTTCGAGGTCTCAAAGACCATCGCCGGGCAGGAGCTGCTGCCAGCCATCGAAGCGGCGGGGCCCATGACCATCGTCGTGGCCGACGGGTTCAGCTGCCGGGAACAGATCGCCCAGCTTGGACACCGCAAGGCGCTCCATTTCGCTGAGGTGCTTGCACATAGCTGCGGCTGCGGGAAATAAACCCCGGCACCATCGCAGGGTGCACCTTGAGCCTCGACAAGGAAACACGAAGCACGGCTGCGTTAACATAGGCAATAGACTGGGGCGGGCATGTTCGTGGTGGTGTGGCAGTTCGATATTGCAGAGGAAAAGGTTCCCGCATTTGAAGCTGCATATGGGCCGGAAGGTTCGTGGGCGCAGCTTTTCCGCTCGTCTGCGGAGTATCGCGGCACCGAATTGCTGCGCGATGCCTATGTTCCGGGCAGCTATCTCACGATTGACCGCTGGTCGAGCGAGGGAGCATACCGCGCCTTCCGCAAAGACCACGATATGGACTACGAAACCCTAGACCGGTTATGCGACGATCTGGTCAGCCGCGAGGTCCGTATCGGCGCCTACAGTTTGTAGGTGTCCGACGACATTTCCGCGACGGTTCATACGGGGCTCGGACCCGGCGCAAGCCCGAGGAGAAAGCCGTCTATCGAGAGAGCCGCAGTGCTGCCACCTAAAATGAATGTATGTTGCGTGTAAAGCGGCTTGACCACGGCGCCCGGCTGCCCTCGGTGGCACATCCCGGTGAGGATCTGGGGTACGACCTGTTCGCGCTCCAGAATGTTGCCCTGATCCCTGGGTCGGTAGTGAAGGTTCGAACAGGGATTGCGGTCGAGGCGCGCCACCCCGGCACGGGGGCCCCTTTGGGACTGTTGGTGCGTGACCGGTCGTCCATGGCGGCGCGCGGCATCATAACCACTGGCGGTGTCATCGATGCCGGGTATCGCGGCGAGATCCTGATCCTGATGACCAACCTGGGCAAGCAACTGGTCGAACTCAGCGCGGGTGAAAAGATTGCGCAAATGATTCCAGTGCCGGTTCTTACCGGCACCGTCGAGGAAGCGGAAAACCTCGAGGCTTCGGCGCGCGCCCACCAGGGGTTTGGAAGCACCGGGAGCTGACGGTCCCGGATCGAGCCATCGACTCCTGGCAAAGCCCGAAGCTTCCCCTTTTACCGCGTTCGGGCAAGACAAACCGCAAAATGTTCCCGGTCGTCGGTCCAGGTTGCCGTGGGGGTAAATCCTGCTGCCTTCAACAGATCCTCGGCCTGGCCGGGCCGATATTTGTAGCTGTTCTCGGTGTGTATGGTCTCGCCGGCTTCGAACTCGATGCGCATGTCCAGCGCAGGAATACGGACGGTCTGCGGCAACAGGTTGCCGAGGTGCATCTCGATCCTGGAGCGGACTCGGTTCCAGACTGCGCGGTGAGCGAAAGCCTCGGGATTAA
The DNA here is from genome assembly GCA_963737665.1 of uncultured Acidobacteriaceae bacterium. Classification (GTDB taxonomy): domain Bacteria; phylum Acidobacteriota; class Terriglobia; order Terriglobales; family Acidobacteriaceae; genus Telmatobacter. The sequence continues at coordinate 127,375 of CAVTTW010000001.1, read as the reverse complement.
AGTCCGCCCCCAACTCGCGATTGATCCTGACCAGAATGTTGCGATTGAAGGCGGCGGTGATCCCGGCGGCATCATCATATGCCGACAGCAGGGTGTCCCGGTCCTTAACGAGGTCGACACCGAGCAGAATCGAGTCCCCCGTCCGCAGCGCAGTGCGCACCTGGCGGAGCAGGCGCTCGGCCTCTTCTGGTTCAAAGTTCCCAATGCTTGAACCAATATAGAGCACCATCCGGCGCTCGCCGGGACTCGTCTCGTCCAGTTCGAGGCCTTGGGTGTAGTCCAACACGCGGGGAGTAACCAGCACGCCGGGGATTTCGTTCTCGATGCGTTGCTCGGCATCCTGCAGCGCCGAGGGCGACACGTCTACCGGCTCGTAAAAGACGGTATCCTGGCGCTCGACGGCTGCAGCCAGCAGTAGGCGTGTCTTGTCCGCCGAGCCGGCGCCAAGCTCTACCACGCGCAGCGCATCGGCCTCGGCCGCCAGTCCGACGATCTCTGCGGCATGGGCAGCAAAAATGGCGCGTTCCGTCCGGGTAAGGTAGTACTCGGGCAGTTCCGTGATCTGGTCGAAGAGACGCGACCCCGCAGCATCGTAGAAAAGCCACGAGGGAAGCCATTTGGGCCTGGACATCAGGCCTTCGCAGACTGCCGAGGCAATCTGCTCCGAGATCTGGGTAGTGGGATGGGGAAGCCCGATTGTGGTCATGCTCTCTCTTGGATGCGGCTGAGAATGCTGAAGTTACCAGCTAGCCAGTCGAATACCGGAAAATTGCCAGCGGGTTTCCGGCGAAAAGAAGTTGCGATACGACGCGCGAATGTGGGCCGCAGGCGTGACACAGGAGCCGCCCCGCAACACCATCTGCCCGTTCATGAATTTGCCGTTGTACTCGCCCAGAGAACCGGGAAGAGGACGAAATCCGGGGTAGCCGAGGTAAGCACTGGCGGTCCATTCCCAGCAATCGCCAAAAAGCTGGGCTGGGCACGCGAACGCAGGGGGTGGCGCCGCGAACAAGAGGACGGATCCCGGCGAACATCGATCGGAAGTTCGCTCGTGATCGGACTCGTCTATGGCGACCGGCATCAGCCGGCCGGAATCGAGGAGATTGCCTGCGACGAGGTGCCCCTCAGCCACCGCCTCCCATTCGCTTTCCGTCGGCAGGCGGTTGCCGGACCAGCGCGCGTAAGCGTCGGCCTCAAAGTAACTAATGTGGGACACAGGAACGCCTGCCATCTGCGCCATCGGTTGCTCGCCGCGCAGGGTAAATATGCTCCATTCGCCGCTCTCACTCGACCAGTAGAGGGGAGCCCTCCAGCGATTGTTCTGTACTGCATTCCAGCCGTCGGAAAGCCACAGTTCCGCGCGACGATAACCGCCGTCTTCCATGAACTCGGCGTACTCACCGCACGTCACCAGGCGCTCTGCCAGGCCAAACGGCTCGAGCCACACCCGGTGGCGCGGCCGCTCGTTGTCGAAGCAGAAGGTTTCCCCCGCATGTCCCAATTCCTGCATCCCCCCCTCAAAACGCAGAAACCGCGGGGAAACCGGCTTCGAACTCTTGGGTTGGTGACCCTCGCCGATGGGCAAATATGCCGGACGGAGCGGGTTGGTAAAAAAAGCGTGGAGGATGTCGGTAAGCAGAAGTTCCTGGTGCTGTTCCTCGTGATGAACGCCAAGCTCGATCCGTTGCAGCGCTTCCGGTTCGGCGTCACGCTCCAGCAATTGCTCGATTGCTTCATCGACGTGGGCACGAAAGCGCAGAATTTCTTCAAGCGGGGGACGTGAAAAGGACGACCGGAGACGCTTTTCTGGGAACGCGGAGAAGCTCTGGTAGTAGCTGTTGAAAAGCCACGTGAAGTCCTGATTGAAGACGCGATAATCGGAAACGAATTCCCGAAGAATGAAAGATTCGAAGAACCAGGCCGTGTGGGCCAGGTGCCACTTGGCCGGCGAGGCCTCAGGACACGACTGGACCATCATGTCTTCCGGTGTCAGTGGGGCGCATATTTCCAGGGTTCGCCGCCGCGCCGCGCGAAAACGGTCCGCGAGACTGCCAGAAGGGGTGGTTTTTGCAGCGTGGATTGTGGTCGCGTTCATTATGCCCTTTTCCGCCTTGGTTGAAGTGTATGCCGAGCTTATACTTCTGATTCGAATGACCTTGGAAGGGCGGCGCAACAATCAATGCGATCCCCGCGAGGTTCACAACCCCGGTTCGACTCAGACCTGTTGGATGCGGCAGGTCGCTATTGGTTGACGAATATCACATCATTGGTGTCTGATTTGTTGTTTCATGTTTGTACCAACGGTCGGACGCGTGCATCTTACCATGCACAATGAAACGTTCCTTCTTTCGAGGAGGGAATATGCAATTCGGATTGGCGATGCATCGCCTCGCTGTTTTATGCACAGCCACTCTATTTTCAGTGGCATCGCTTCCCCTCATCGCGCAGGCCTTTGAATCGCAGGCCTCCGAACACAATTCGCCGCCCCCACCCCCCCTTAAGCCCGCGGTCAGCGAGCCGAAATTCATCCCCACTCCTGAGCAGGTCGGCGACTCGCAGATGGCCCATCGCAGCTATCAGGCCGCAATTGAGAGCTACAAAAAAGGCCCGCGGAACTCCGCCGAGCTTTGGAACAAGATGGGAGTGGCCTACCAGCTGATGTTCAACGCGGACGAGGCGGCGAAGTGCTACCAGATGTCGCTCAAGCTCAATCCCAGGAACGCCGTGGCAGTCAACAATCTCGGCACCATCTATGTTTCGTTGAAGGAGTACGCGACCGCGGAGCGGACTTACAAACGGGCGCTCAAGCTCGACCCGAAGTCGGCCCTGATCCAGAAGAACCTCGGGACGGTTCTGCTCGCCGAACATAAGTACAAGAAGGGCTGGCAGGCCTATCAGGGTGCCCTGGCCATCGATCCGCAGATCTTCGAGAACAACAGCAGCGTCCGCGTCGAGAACCCGGCTTCTGTCCAAGACCGCGGCGCCATGAACTACTACATGGCCAAGGGTTGTGTAAAGGCGGGCATGAACGAACGCGCCATCGAGTATCTGCGCATGGCGATGAACGAGGGCTTCACGAATCCCAAAAAGATCATCGCCGACAGCGAATTTGCCGCCCTGCGCGACGACCCCGCGTTCCAGCAGATGCTCGCCGCACAACGCATCCAGTAACGTTGGATTGGCACGCGCTGGTCGCGTCACGATCACCCGGCATGCACACCCGGATGGGGTTGTACATGTTCGCGGCGTAGTCTTCCACGCCGGATCCCACGTCTATCCTGATGGAGACGCTGTCGAAAACCAGGAGTTAACGTCGCCTTGCCGGTTGATCACGTCTCGGGGTACTGCATGAAAATCATATTTGCGATCGGCCTGGTACTGGCGGTGGGGTTAACCGCCGCCGCCCAGGACGCCGGGACTTCCCCCGCGGGACAAACTCAGCAGTCACCCGACTCAGGTTCGGGACCCGGTCGGCGCGGCGGCCCCGGCGGCGGTCGTGGCTGGGGCGGCATGATGGGCGGCCGCGGCCTGATGGGAACCGTGACCGAGGTAGCGGCCGATCATTTCACCATCAAAACCGACTCCGGTGAGACGCGCACCGTCAATTTCAGCGTCAACACGCGCATGATCAAGCAATCCCCACCGCGGCGTGGTGGCGACGAGGGCGAGCGCACGCCTCCCCAGCAGATCAAAGCCAGCGACATCAAGGTGGGCGATGCCATCGGCGCCAGCGGAGAGATGGACGCGACCGGCAAATCTATCGGTGCGGTGCTGGTGGTCCAGCTTGACCCGGAGCGTGCCAAACAGATGCAGGAGATGCAGGCAAACTTCGGAAAGACCTGGGTCATGGGTCGAGTGACCGCAGTGCAGGACACGAAGATTACCCTGCAGAGTCCCGTCGATAACGCGGCGCACACAGTGGAAGCCGATGAAAACACGACCTTTCACAAGCGCCGCGACCTCATAACCCTGGCCGACATCCAGGTCGGAGACAACCTGCGCGCCGAGGGCGCAGTCAAGGGTGGCGTCTTTATGGCCGCGACGATCAATGTGATGGGAGCGCCCCGAAACGGAGGCACCCGCCCGGATCAGGAACAACCGCCGCAGTAATCGATAGAGTCGTCCATGCGGCGGCAACGGGCCGCGACCCTCAACCGCCCATGAACATGCCCCCGTTGACGTCAAGCACGTGGCCGGTAATGTAGGCGGCCGCGTCCGATGCCAGAAAGACCACCGCCTGGGCGATCTCCAGATCGGTTCCGGCTCGTCCCAGGGGAATCTGCGCCATCATCCCTGCGCGCTGCTTCTCATCGAGGACAGCGGTCATGGGCGTCTCGATGTAGCCGGGCGCCACGGCATTCACCGTGATGCCCCGCGAGGCCACCTCGCGCGCCAGAGATCGGGTGAGGCCTATAAGACCGGCCTTGGAAGCCGCGTAGTTCACCTGGCCCGCCTGCCCGGTGCGCCCCACCACGCTGCTGATGTTGATGATGCGCCCCCAGCGGTTGCGAAGCATGGGGCTGAGCAGGGCCTGGGTCAGCAGAAAGGCGCCGGTCAGATTGGTTCCCAGCACGTCATCCCAATCCGGCCGCTTCATCCGCAAGACCAGCCCGTCGCGCGTAATCCCGGCATTGTTGACCAGGATCTCGACCTTGCCGAACCTTTCGATGACTGCCCTGGCGCCAGCCTTGATCGATTCCTCGCTGGCCACGTCGAGTGCGAAGACAGCAGCCTGGCCGCCGGACGCCTCAATTTCCGAGGCGGTCTCCGACAGCTTCGCCTCGTTGCGCGCCGCCAGCGCCACCGTCGCGCCGGCGCGCCCCAGCTCCAGTGCGCAGGCACGCCCGATTCCCTGTGAAGCTCCAGTCACCAGCGCGATTCTTCCTTGAAGATCCCCCATCGTTCCCGCCCTCCTCCCGAAAGCCACAGTCGACCGGCGGCCGGGATGTCCAAGACATTTTATAGGGCGCTGCCCAAAGGACCGGATAGCCTGACGGGCCATGGAACGGCCTGAGGCGAAGGCGGCTGAATGCAGTTTGGGGGGAGATTTAAATCGACGGCACAGCCTCGGCAGGAATGCGACGTGCACTGGGCGCCGGCTGCAACTGTTCCAGTTGCCACACATACACGGCCAGTCGGCGGGAGTAGTGCAGCACGGGGGCCACATCGGGCAATCGGATTCCCACCGCATCGGCCAGCGTGTTCTGTTCGATCTCCGCCTCGGCCTCTTCGAGCGGCCAGGGAACATGGTGAATACTGGCCCGCATCGGCTGTCCGAACCGGTTGGAGGTGAACAGGTTGTAGCGCTCGGTCAGAAAATATTCGAGAGTGCCGCTGCGGTTTTCGGCGAGCTTCCGCGTGGGGCCGAGCCCACGATAGCGCGCCTTGAACAGAACCGGATGGTTGGCGAGACGGCGACGGCTGTAAAAAGAAAACTCGCGCTCCGTGCGTTGTTCAAAGCGCATCTCCGCCCAATGGTAGGGGAGGCTGTAGACCGTTCGCGCAAAGCCCACCGCCAGCAGGCTGGCGGCGTCCAGGGAAAGAAAGAAGACGCCGGGGGTTCCGGTACGCTGATCGCGAACGTAGGTGCGCAGATTCAACTCCGGGAAGCTCCGCGCAAACGGGATAGGGGGTACCCCGCGAAACTTGATCCGGTCCATCCAGAAGGGAACCACGCCTATCCATGCCGACCCGTCAAAGGTATCGACGTGCAACCCCTGGGGAAGCAAGGCAGCTATGAACGCGGACGGGATGGGCCAATGCGCAAACAGGAGATCGTTCCACCGCTGGGTCATGACCCAACGGCCGGAGGGCAGTGGGCGCGGACGGTGCGACGTCCTTACCAGATACTCCCGCATAGCCCGATGCTCCAGCGCGATTGACGCTTGGGTTTGCCGATTCCAGAGAGGGGCAGACTTCCCTGCCCCCCAATGCCGTATTCTGGTCGCGAGCCCTCGATATGTCCAGTGAAACTTTTCGTCCCGCCGGCGCCCGTAACCAAACTGATGTCTACGCTGTGCATGGCGCAGACCCCGAAGTGCTGGCCTACGCCATGGCGAAGTATTCGCGCTCGGCGCTTTCCATGCGTGAATCCCTGGCCGAGATCAACGCGCAGCGAGCCGAACAGTTCCTTAACACATTCTATTTCCAATACGGCCATCGTTCCATCGCCGACCTCGCACACATCGCCTTCGCTGTCGAGCGGCTAAGTTTGCTGGCCGCCATTGTTCTGGTCGACGAGCAGCGCTGGGACGGGCAGGAACGCTCCACCCGCTACCAGAACTTCATGAAATCGGGTTGGTTTTTCCCGGATTTCGGCCAGGATTCCACCTCCGCCGAGCTTTACACAACCACCGTCCGTGGTCTGTTCGCGGCCTATGACCGCACCACCGCGGCGGTTCTCGACGCCCTGCGTCAGCGCGTGGCGCGGCCCGACGCAATGAAGCCGGAGTCGTATGAGCGAACCCTCAAAGCCCGCGCCTTCGACGTCGCCCGCTACCTGCTGCCCCTCGCCACCAACACCTCACTGGGACAGATCGTGAATGCGCGCAGTCTCGAAACCCAGGTCTCGCGGCTGCTGGCGCATCCCATCGCTGAAGTGCGCGAACTGGGCTGCAAACTGCGTGAGGCGGCAACCGGTCCGGCATGGAACGTGAATGCCCAGGCGGGTGCTGCGTTTGCAGAGAAACTGGCAGGGATCGACTCCGGGCTGGCAGCCGAGGCGGCCAGCCTCCTGAACCGTGAAGTCCGGACTGCCCCCACCCTGGTCAAATACGCCGAGGCAAATGCCTACCTGATCGCAACGCGCACCGAACTGGAACAGGCCGCCGCCGAGGTCCTGGCCGACGTGCCCATCGCAAGTGCCCCGGTCGTCGACCTGGTGGAACGGACCGAGACTCTCGAGGTCGAACTAGCGGCCACGCTGATCTATTGGGGGAGCGATTACTCCTACCGCCAGGTGCGCGACGTGGTGGCCGGCCTGTCGCACGCACGGATCAACGAGATCATCGAGATTGGCCTGCGTCATCGCGGGCGGCACGACGAGGCGCTTCGTGCCTTTCATGCCGGCGCAGCGCTACGCTTCGACATCCTGATGGATATCGGCGGCTTTCGCGACATGCACCGCCACCGGCGCTGCGTGCAGATCAAGCAGGGCTTCACGGCAAAGCATGGCTTTGAGACACCGGAATCGGGCGACGCGGCGGGTCTGGTCGAGGCCGGCATTGTCGCAGATTACGAAGCGGCAATCGAGGCCGCGCATTACGCCAGCGCCCGCGTTTCGGGGGGAACAGCGCCCGAGGCGGCCCAGTCGGCGCTATACCTGCTGCCCCTCGCCACCCGTGTCCGCTGCCTCTTCAAGATGGACTTCGCCGAAGCGCAATACATCTCCGAGTTGCGTTCCGGCCCGGCCGGCCATTTCAGCTACCGCCGCGTCGCGTGGGAGATGTACCTGGCCCTCCAGCGGCAGCATCCAGCGCTGGCCCGCCACATCCGCGTGACGGATTTCACTCAGCCCATCGATTTGCTGCAGCGATAGCCGCCGGCGCATCCAGGCAGTCCCTTTTGGGCATCCGGACCGAAGGGTGAACACATTTACTGCGCCTGAACCGACGTCGCGTGATTGTTCCGGTAGCTCACGATGTAATGCTTGCCGTTGACGTCGTAATCCACAGTGCGGTCGCCTTCGGACTGCCCGTCTGGATGCATCTTCGTGCCAATCGAGGTGCGCGTTTGCAACTCGCTCATACCGGGCTTGACTTCATGGGCATCGATCGCAGCCCACGTGGCCTTGGGCCAGTTGCTGTAGATGGTGTGCGGGTCGTCGTAGTAGAAGAGCAGATCGCTGAAGTAGTGCTCATCGGCCCCATCGAGAAAGCCGGCCGGCGTGGCAAACTCCTGTGGGCCGCCCGGCAGCGTGAATACCAGCATGGCCTGGCGGGTGCCGTGCTCTATATTGTCAGACACGTCGGCGGGGGCAACCGCCTTGATGGCTTTCCTCACCTCGAGCCGCTGGTCGGGGGGAATCAGCCCCACCGGCTTGCCAAATTCGACACGCCCACCTGCGTAGGGATAGTAGGGCATCGAATAACCATTCTTCATCCACACAGGCTTGCCTTCGAGGTCCTTCAGATCGTCAAAGTGTTGCGGGAATTCCATGCGCACCACGGCCACGTCATCCGCGGTCAGCTTCTGTTGCGGCTGTTGCTCCCCGGCAACGCCCGGGTTCTGGCGGTGCCTCCACACAATGAACAGGTAAATGGCGGCAATAGAGAGTGTGATCAGGGTAGGAATCAGAATTTTTTGCCAGTTCTTCACGCAGGTCCCTCAGATTTGTTTGAGAACTCAACGCGCGCACAAGCTGCCTGGCGGAAATCGAGTCAGCGTGTGGCGGCATCGGTGGCCGGCTCAGGGAGGGGCTCCATCCGGGGCCGCAAGGACGCCGAGGTGAGTTCATCGGCACGGCGCAGGCTGGGAAACAATCCCGTCCAAAGTCCGGCCACGACCAAGGCTCCCACCCCGCCTGCAACCGTGGCGCGCACGGCGCCCAGCCACTGCGCTGTCAGGCCGCTTTCAAACTCCCCCAGTTCGTTGGACGCGCCGATGAAGAGGGAGTTGACGGCGCTGACCCGGCCGCGCATCTCCGGCGGCGTTGCCAGTTGCAGCAGCGACCCGCGAATGATGACGCTGATCATGTCTGCCGCTCCGCTCACGGCGAGCGCAATGAGAGACAGCCACAAGCTGCGGGATAAACCAAATACCACGGTGGCCGCGCCGAAGATGGCCACGCAGACAAACAGCCGGACCCCGGCCTTGCGCCGAAAAGGAAAACGCGCCATGAACAGCGAGGTGCACAGTGCGCCCACGGCGGGGGCAGCGCGCAGCATTCCCAGGCCGCGCGGTCCGGTGTGCAGAATCTCGTTGGCGAAGATGGGCATCAGCGCGACCGCGCCCCCCAGCAGTACGACAAACAGGTCCAGTGAGAAGGAACCCAGCAGCATCGGCATGTGCAGCACATAGCGGAAGCCGGCAAGCACCACCTTCATTGAGGCTGCGCGATGCTCCATGCGGCCGGGTCGCACATGAAGGCTGCCGACCAGGATCAGAAACAGACTCAGCGAACAGAGCGTGAAGAGATAGACGATCCCCGCACCCTCAAGGCCCGTTCGGCTCAGGGAAGGCATGGACAGCGTGAACAGCAGGCCGCCAACCGCCGGACCAACGGTGTTGGCAAACTGGAAGATAGCGCCGCCCCACGTTACCGCGTTGACGAAGTGGTCTTCCGGCACCAAGTGAGGGATAAGAGCGGAACTTGCAGGCCCGGAGAAGGCGCGCGCGGTACCAATCAGAAACAGCACCGCGTAAATCGGGTGCACCCCGTGGCTGCCGGAGTGGGTCAGGCTCAGCAACCCGAACGTGCACAGAATCTGCAGGCCGTAGCAGATGAGAATGATCTGCCGCCGGTCAAAGCGGTCAGCCACGTGACCTGCGGGAAGCAGAAAGAGCAGTCCGGGGAGAAACAGCGCCAGCCCCGTAAACCCCAGATCGAGTGCCCGGTGAGTGATGGAGTAGACCTGCCAGGCAACCGCCACCGATTGCGCCTCCGCGCCCAGAATGACAGCCATTCGCGCCAGCTGGTAGAGCCTGAAATCGCGAGAGGCAAAGGCCTCCAGACCGCGCCGGGGCGATCGCTGAGCGGGGGAAGAATGCATCTTCTTCAAGGGTAAATGGTGGCGGCCACATGCCATCCAAACCACAGCCCTCGCTGTGGCGACGCGTTATGGAAAGAAGCGATGCTGCGCCTTCACTGCGCAAAAGAAGATTCTGAAGTGGAAGCGGCTGGCGATCAGGATCATACGTCCAACCAGGAGTGAGCCTCTTTCTCCAGCACTCCCACAGGTCCGCCTCCGGTGTCCATCATTCCGCGGTCTTTCGATGGGTGACGCATCTTGGCATGCCCGGAGTATTCGCTGTATCCGCCCTCGACGCTTCGGTCATCCCGATGGCAATCCCGGGCAGCACCGACCTGCTGTTGCTGTGGCTCATCTCTCACGGTGGAAATCCGTGGCTGCTGGTGGCCATTGCCGTGGCCGGAAGCCTGCTGGGCGGATATACGACATGGCATCTCGGGAAAAAGGGTGGCGAAGCAGCCCTCGAACGATTCGTGCCCCGGCGTCTGCAAAAAAGGGTGCGGGGATGGTCGCAGCAGCACTCAATCCTTGCAGTCATGCTTCCGGCTATGCTCCCGCCTCCCATCCCGTTGTGGCCGTTTTTGCTGGCAGCGGGAGCGCTCGGCGTGACCTGGCAGCGCTTTCTAGCGGCGTTCGGGGCGGGCCGTGCGTTGCGGTATGCGCTGGTAGGGTGGCTGGCAGTCCGTTATGGCCGCCATGTCATTCGCCTTTGGTCAGCGACTCTGGACAAGTGGTCGGCCCCCATTGGATGGACATTCGGCATCCTCATGGCGGCGAGCCTTGCTTACGGGCTATGGAAGTTTCGCCGCCTGCGTGAAAAACCATCGGCCCGACCTGTCCTGCAAGCCGCAGGCGGTCAGCCGGATTAGCCAACCAGCAGACTGCTGGGAAGGTTCAACCCTGGAAACCGGACGAAATTCCTGAAAATATTTGCCGTTTCTTCGCCTTCGGACATCTTGCGGCCGAACTACACATTTCGAACCGCTGCGCATCCTACCAGAACGCGGCCCACACCAAGGGCGCGTTTCACAGGAGATGAATTTATGAAAATAGCGCAGGTCGCGCCTCTCTACGAAAGTGTGCCTCCCAGGCTCTACGGCGGAACAGAGCGTGTGGTGTCGTATCTGACGGAAGAGCTTGCGCAGCAGGGACATGACGTCACTCTTTACGCAAGCGGCGACTCGATTACTGCCGCCCGGCTACGGCCGGGATGCAAGAGGGCTTTGCGGCTCGACGGAGTGCCCGCCGCCTCGGCCTTGGCGCAACACCTGTTGATGGTGGAGAAAGTGGCTCAACAGGCATACCAGTTTGATGTGATCCATTTCCATCTTGATTTCATGCCATTTTCCCTGGTCCGCAGGGACGACCTTCCAGCTGTGAGCACATTGCATGGCCGCCAGGACCTTCCCGGTCAGTTTTCCTTGTATCGGGAATTCGACGATATGCGTCTCATCTCCATCTCCAACGCCCAGCGCCAGCCAATCCCCTGGGCCAGCTGGATGGAAACGGTGCACCATGGTGTTCCTGAAGACCTGTATAGCCCTTGCGAACAGCCCGGACAGTACCTGGCATTCCTTGGCCGCATCTCGGCTGAGAAGCGTGTCGATCGCGCCGTCGAGATCGCGCGGCGGGCGGGAATGCCGCTGCGTGTTGCAGCCAAGGTCGACCCTGCCGATCAGGAATACTTCGGCACCGTGCGCAGCCTCCTCGGTCAGCCCCACGTGACATTTCTCGAGGAAATCGGCGACGCCGATAAGAACATGTTTCTAGGCAATGCGGCGGCATTGCTGTTTCCCATCGACTGGCCCGAACCGTTTGGCCTGGTCATGATTGAAGCCATGGCCTGCGGCACTCCGGTCATCGCTTTTCGCGGCGGATCGGTGGCCGAGATTGTCGAAGACGGTGTGACCGGGTTTATTGTGGAGAGCGTAGAGGAAGCGGTAGAGGCCGTTCACCGCCTCCCGTCCATCGACCGTATGGAGTGCCGTGCGGTCTTTGAGCAGCGCTTCAGTGCGCGCCGCATGTGCGAGGACTATCTGCGGGTTTACGAGCGGGTAATCGCGGAGAACGAACAGGCCAGTGGACCACTCGGACAGGCCGCCGTCGCCTGACACAAGGAGCCATACATTCATGACGACGTTAAAAAGCTCGCTCAGCAAAGACGTGATCGAGGTAGGCCAGCAGTTTTATATCCGGGCCTCTTCTTCGCTGGCCGACGACCGGACGCGGGTGCTGTTGAATGGCGACACGTTTGCCGTATTTGATCGCGGCGGAGATATCCAGCCGGTAGGGTTCGGCCAGCAGGGGATTTTTCACAAGGAGACGCGGCATCTCTCGCGGCTGGAAATGCGGCTGTGCGGGGAGCGACCGCTGCTGTTGAGTTCGACCATTCGCGAAGACAACGTGCTGTTCGCTGTCGACCTGACCAATCCCGACCTGAAGATGCCTTCGGGTGCGACACTTCCCCGGGGAACGCTGCATATCTATCGCACAAAGTTTCTGACCGAAGGCGTGGCCTACGACCAGATCACGCTGCACAACTACTGGGATACGGCAATCGACGGGGAGATCGCCTTCCAATTCGAGGCAGATTTTGCAGACATCTTCGAAGTGCGCGGCGAAAGGCGCGCACGCCGCGGCGAGATCCAGCCGGAGGTGGTCGAACGTGCTTCAGTGACCCTGGAGTATGAGGGTCTGGACCATATTCACCGCAGCACGAGGGTGGAGTGCTCCACCGCATCGTGCAGCGCGCACGAAGGTGGGCTGAGCCTGCCGATACAACTGGAGCCGCAGGCAGAATGCACCTTCACTCTCACCGTCGAGTGCCGCCACGAAGACGGCAACTCGCACGCGGGCAGCTATGAAGAAGCGCTGCAGCGCATGAATCAGCAGCGCAGCAGTGGTCCGCTGGCCGAGGTTGAGATTCGTACCTCGAACGAGCAGTTCAATAACTGGGTGCGGCGTTCGCAGGCAGACCTTGCCATGATGGTCACGCGTACGCCATTCGGCCCCTACCCGTATGCAGGCGTGCCATGGTTCAGCACTGTATTCGGCCGTGACGGCATCATCACCGCTCTTGAACTGCTCTGGCTCACTCCGTCCATTGCACGAGGCGTGTTGTCCTACCTTGCAGCCACGCAGGCTACCTGCATCGATCCTGAGCGCGATGCCGAACCAGGCAAGATATTGCACGAGATGCGCAAGGGTGAAATGGCGGAGATGCGCGAGGTTCCATTTGGCCGCTATTACGGCACCGTGGACGCCACCCCGCTGTTTGTCGTGCTTGCCGCAGCGTACTACGAGCGCACCGCCGATCTTGAGTTCGTGCGCGAAATCTGGCCCAATATCCTGGCTGCACTCGAATGGATCGACCGATACGGCGATCGCGACGGAGACGGCTTTGTGGAGTACGCGCGGCAGACCGACCACGGACTGGTGCAGCAGGGATGGAAGGATTCAAACGATTCGGTCTTCTACAGCGATGGCAGGCTGGCCGCCAGTCCCATTGCGCTCTGCGAAGTACAGTCCTATGTGTACGCCGCCAAGAAGGGGATCGCGGCGGTCGCAAGAGAAATGGGTCAGAGCAATCTTGCTGAGAGCCTGAACACACAGGCCGCCGATCTGCGTACGAAGTTCTCCGCGGCATTCTGGTCAGATGAGCTCTCCACGTTTGCCTTGGCGCTGGATGGGGAAAAGCGCCAGTGCCGCGTGCGCAGCTCGAATGCAGGCCACTGCCTGTTCTCAGGAATCGCGTCGGAGTCGCAGCATCGCAGTGTAAGCGATTCGCTGATGTCGCCTGGCTTCTTCTCCGGATGGGGCGTGCGCACGCTGGTCACGGGGGAAAAGCGCTACAACCCCATGTCCTATCACAACGGGTCGGTATGGCCACACGACAATGCCGTGATTGCCTATGGCGGCCTGCGATCCCCGGACAAGAGTCTCCCTTTGCGGGTGCTGTCGGGCTTGCTGGACCTTTCTGCGAACGTGAATCAGCATCGGCTTCCGGAACTGATCTGTGGGTTCGCTCGCCGCCTGGGCAAAGGCCCGACACTCTATCCGGTCGCCTGTTCGCCCCAGGCCTGGGCTGCCGGCTCGGTCTTCATGGTGCTGCAGGCGTGCCTCGGACTGGAGATTCGTGCCAACGAAGCGCGCGTGTATCTGCACCACTCCGCGCTGCCCGAGGCGCTCGAAGAAGTGCACATCCGCAACCTGCGCGTCGGCAGCGGGTCGGTCGATCTTTCGTTTGAACGCTATGCAGAGACGGTGGGGGTGAACATCGAGCGGCGCGTCGGCGCAGTGGAGATTGTGGCCCTGCGGTGACGGGTAGCAACCAACTCCACCTTCGCCGCGTCTGGTTTGCGGCCAGAGGGCTGGGGATGGTCAGAACTGGCTTGGAGAATTCGGCGCGTAGCCGGTCATTTCAAGATAGCCGACGCCGTGCATGGGATTGCCCCCGCGCTGGCCCGCGATATCGATGGCGCCTTCCCAGTAGGAAGGGCCCACGGTCTCCTCGAGTTCCTGATCGCGCAGCTGAGTCGTGATCTCAAGCTGAAGGCCGAGACTGGGAACCCCCACGTGCCAGCGAGTCGGGTAAGCGGCACTGGTCCGTGGGCTCGTCCATAGGTCCCCCGCCGGAATCATGCTGAAGTCGCCGGCAGACAAGTTGTGACATCGTCCCTGCGCGTCGATGTAGCTACCGGAAGAGTAAGGATCGACACTTCCGTCCTTGTGGCGCAGCCGATAGAGCATCAGTTCCGTGTTGTCTTCCAGTTGCAGGCTGAGCCAGTCCCACCCGCTCTCCGTGCTGTCCATCGACGCGGAAAAGAACTCATGATCCATCCACGTTGTTCCTTGCACCTGGTAGGTCACGCCGTTGAGTTCGATGTTTCCCGATGTGAGCAGGCGCGTGAACGAGATGTAGTGCGACGCGTGGCCTGCGCCCGAGGCCTTCTGGCTTATGCCATCTCGCCCGTGAATCACGGGAGGCTTGGCCGGCTTGAGGTCAAACTGGATTGCAAATTGGTCATCGGTAGCGTTCAGGCTCTGGTCGCCGGCGCCAATCTTGACCTGCCAGTTGCCGTTCCAGATCAATGCGGCGTTTTCATCGACGCCGGCTAGTCCTGGACCGGCACGATTGATGCGCTCGTCATGATAGAAGCGATGACCGCGTAAATCGCTGAGAGCCAGGTGGGCCATGTAGAGGTCGTCCATATGCCAGACCGACGTGTCATGGTCGCGGGCGATCGCCTGGCGAAAGAAGGTCAGTTCGAACCCGAACCGACGGCCGTCGTTGGCTCTTATATTGCCGGTGTAATACCACCATTCCGTCTGGTACGCGGGATGGTTGAAGTGATCGCGCGGGAACCGGTAGTGATATCCGGGCAACGCCAGTTCGTATCCTGCGGGCGGATTCGTCTGCCCGAACACGGAAGTGGTCGCGGCGAGGATAAGAACGAGGAGCGCACACAGTCTATTCTTCATGCACTACCTCGATGGGGTTGAGCCGCTGCGCGACGCGCGCGGGATAGATACCGGCGAGCACGGTCGCTGCGTAGACAAAGGTGAGCGCGCCGAGCAGGACGAGCACAGGCCAGTGAAACTGGATGGTCCAGCCGAACGATTGTTTGTTGATCACAAAGATGAGCACCAGCGATAACACGATGCCGAGAGCGAGGCCGGCGATGTTGGCGAGGATTCCGATGAGGCCGGCTTCGACAAGAATCAGTTTGCGGATCTGCGCGCTGGTGGCTCCCAGGATGCGTAGCAGACCAAACTCGCGGCGCCGGTCGATGACGATGGACATGAGTGCGCCGGCGATGCCCATTACTGCGACAATGATTGCGACTGCTTCGAGTGCATAGGTGATAGCAAAGGTTTGATCGAAGATGCGAACCGCCTCGCGGCGAATGTCACGATTGGAAAAGATCAGCACGTCGTTGTTCGCCGCAGCTCTCTTGATCTCATCGCGAACCGTCTCCAGAGCAGCGCCCGGCTTGATGTAAACGGCCAGATTTGAGGGCGCGGGATCGGGAAGATAAAGCAGCATGGTTGGACGATCGAGAACAATATACCCACGCTCGTTGCCATAATCGTAGAAGACGTCTACGATGCGAAGCCTGACCTGCTTTCCACCCAGTGGCAGCGTAAGGGTGTCGCCTGCTTTGACATGGTGCTTGTAACTGAATGGCTCGCTAACGATGGCAGCGTCACTTGCGGCGAGATCCTTGAGCACATTGGCGGCGGAACGGCCCGACAAGAAGCGCGAAGGCTCTCGATTGCGGCCCACTTCCAGATCGGCGGCAGCCAGGGTGACGGGAAGGCCCTGGTACTCGATCTCATAGGCACGAAAGCGGCTGACGTTCGCAACGCCGGGCAGCGCAGCGATGCGATCGGTGAGATCGACTGCGATGGTGGGATGCCGGTCGGCCGCGGGGTCTCCGGCCGGGCGCAGGTAGAGATCGGCGGGAAGCTGGGTGTCCATCCACGTGATGACGGTCTGCCGGAAGCTGCCCACCATGATGCCCACCGAAGTCATCATCGCAATCGCCGTGGAGAGCGCGCCGACCAGCACCGAGGTCCGGCGCAGAGAGCCGCCCAGACTGCGCGCGGCCAGCAGGGCTTCCACGCCCATGATCCTTTGAAGGATCGTTGCCCCGGCGGAAGTACACCAATAGACCAGGGCAGGGATGGCCAACGCCGAGGCCATGATGAACAACATCGCCGAGAGGTAGCCGAATAACGGTTTGCCGCCAATGGGCGGAACGCGGGAGGCAAGCGCCCCGGCGGCCGCAAGCATGAGGGCGATCAAAGCGTCGCGCGTGCGTTCAACGCGGACCGAATATTCACGGCGGCCCCGCGCCATGGCTTCCGTTGGTGGAACCATCGATGCTTCGCGCGCAGGTGACAAAGCCGAGCCGATGGCGACACCAAAGCCCACAACGAAAGCCATGGTGACGGATTCGGCTGTGAGAGCGAGCGACC
Organism: uncultured Acidobacteriaceae bacterium; assembly: GCA_963737665.1. Taxonomy (GTDB): domain Bacteria; phylum Acidobacteriota; class Terriglobia; order Terriglobales; family Acidobacteriaceae; genus Telmatobacter. The sequence goes on along the minus strand of CAVTTW010000001.1, from coordinate 110,705 downwards.
CGGGCCGGCTTGAGATATAGAGAGCGTCTACAGTGGTCGCCAACAATCGCACTGCGCCGGTAGCCAGCAACCGGCCCAGCGGCAACGCGATCAGCGATCCGGCAAAGCCGAAGAGCGCGGCCTCGGCCAGGAATGCCATCAGCACAGAGCGGCGGCTCGCCCCCAGAGCGCGAACGGTGCCGATGTCGGCACGACGGCGGACAACCGAGACGGAGATCGTGTTGTAGATGAGGAAAGCGCCGACCAGCAGCGCGATGTAGCTGAGGATGCGCAGATTCCACCGAAAGGCCGCCAGCATGCGGCGGTTCGCGGCCGTCTGGCTTCCTTGCGGGCTGAGGTTTACCCCGCTGGGAAGCGCCGCGCGGATGCGTCGCTGCCACTCTTCAAATCTGCCTTGATCAGCATCCGCGCCTGCAGGAAGCTTCAACAGAATGCGATCAACGCGCCCCGTTTTGCCGGTAGCGATCTGTGCCGCGCCGATATCCATAACCAGCGCATCCCCACTGACACGCGCCGATGCGGGGATAAAGCCGCGCACCGTGTAGTCGCGTTTCTGATCGTTGATCAGGAGGGTGATCTTGTCGCCAAGGTGTTTGCCGAGCCCATGCGTGACCCAAATAGCATCCGGATCATTGATGTAGCCGAAAATGTTGCCGTCGGCAGAGATATCCACCTTTTCCTGCCGACGGGTGTTGGCTTCGGCGACGACGTCAATGCCGATGAGCGGAACGGTTTCGCCCGTCCTAACCACGGTGGCGTGGTCCTCAATGCGCGGACCGATGCGCAGCGGATAGGGGAGCCGGGAAAGGTCGCCGACGAGCTTTTCCGGCACGCCTCCCGCTGCCGTCACTTCGAGGTCGTTATCGCCGGAGAGCGTTTCCATCGACGAACGGAAGGAGCCCGCAGCCGCATTGCCGGCCAGATCGATTGCGAGCACCACTGCCACGCCTAAGGCCACCGCCGCGATGATGAGAAGTGTGCGCGCGCGTTCGCGCAGCATGGGGCGGACGATAAGGCGAAAGAACAGCACCAGGTAAGGCATGTCAGGGATGCACTGCTTCTTGAATTCGGCCGTCGCGCATTTGGATCGTGAGGTCCACGTAGGCGGCCGATTCCAGGCTGTGCGTAGCCATCAGGATTAGCGTTCCATGGTGGGTACAGATCTGCCGGAGCAATTCGAGAATGGCATCGCCGGTTGCGGTATCAAGGTTTCCCGTGGGCTCGTCCGCGAGCAGGATACGCGGCGAATGAACGAGGGCGCGGGCGATCGCGACGCGCTGCATTTGTCCGCCCGAGAGTTGGTGCGGCATGCGGTCGGCCAGTTCAGCGAGACCAACCGATGCGAGCCGTTCCAGGGCAAGCCCGCGGCAATCGGTACGGCCCGCCAATAAAAGCGGAAGCTCGACATTCTCAGCCACACTGAGTGTGTGCAGCAACTGGAACGACTGGAAGATGAAGCCAACCTTTTGCCTCCGCAACGAGGTCAGTTGCGCTTCGTTCAGTTGATCGGTCGCGATGCCATCAAGACGAACGTGCCCGCGGGTGGGGAAATCCATGGCGCCGGCGAGATTGAGCAGGGTGGACTTCCCACAACCGCTTCGCCCCACGAGGGCGACAAACTGTCCTGACTCGATCTGCAGCGAGACGTCATCGAGTGCACGAACAGGCGCTCCATCCGTCTGATACTCCTTGACCACGTGGTCAATCGACAACAGAGGCGAGATAGGGCCCCTAGAAGCTAGAGACGGGGTCGAGGTAGATTCCGAGCTGACGGTATGCATGCAGTTACTGATTCGATGCAACGGGGCATCGCGCGCTTCCCTAATGTGGAAGGCACCTCTCCGTACTTCAGGTAATACCACAAATTGCCTCTGCATGTTCGTGGAGTCGAAAAAGGGGCTGTGACCCTGGGAAGATTGACGCGATTTCGCGGTGCTCCTTCGACGACAGCAATTATGTGGTATCGCAGAGGATGTGGGGCGAGCGCCACCCTCAACCGGCCACGGGAAAACCACGCAGCCGGTTGGAGTTCCTCAACGAATCCTTCAGTATGTATTGATCGATGCTGTTGCGCCGTTGGAGTACGGAATGACGCCCGGTTGAGCGTCAGGTGACGGCAGGACATCGTATAGCGGCTGCGCTGGCCTTATTTCGGGGTTTTCCTTTGCTACCGAAATGGCCAGAATGCGAATCTTGTCATTCTGCGGCAGCTTCAGAGTCTTTGCGCCGGGCGGCAGATCGAGCCCATACCCGAACAGATACGAGTACGCATAGGTCACGTTCTTCCCGTCCGCATCGTGATGATGATCGCAGTACCAGGCCAAGTCAGCGCGCTTGATGAAGCCCTGCTTCAGTCCCGTCATCTCACCGTACTTTGCGTTGTTGACGGCGAGGTTTGTGGAGCTCCATGTTCGGTCATCCCACTGCCCAATGAAGCCGCCCCAGTCCTGAATATTCAGGTCGGCTTGCTTATCGCCAACGCCGAAGGTGACTTTCTGATCGCCATCGGCGGATGCAGCCAACAGGTAAACGCGGTTATAGTTCCCCGTGGGCAGCTTGATCGTCTGCCCCTTGGCCTTGATCGCGTCCGGCGTACCCGTGTGAGCTTTAGCAAGCTGGAAGCTCACATCATTGAAGGTGATCGCAGACGGCAGCATTTCGGCCGGCAGTGTATCGCCTTTGCCGTCAAAGCCTGTGGAAGAGCGCTCGCCGTCATTGCCGGCAGCGGCTACATCATATGCCAGCGTCACTGGAACGGATTCCACCGCGGTGGCCTTCGCCGAAGCCGCAGCAAGCCGAAGGGCGAACGTGCGCGGCTGGTAGGCACTGAACGATGTAACCAGCGCACCGTCGCTGATCGTTGCAGGGCCGACTGGTTGTTCCTGGCCGTTGACTTCGCGTGCAGCGGAGATTGGAGCCGCGAACGAGACGTGTACATCCGGCTGAGGCTTACCATCAAGTTCGACAAGACGTACGACCACTTCGTCGCTCAGTTCCGCCTTCTTGACCGCCATAACGCGTATGCGCGGATTGCTGACCTTCAATAAGGAAAACGCCTTTCCGAGAGAGCCGTCATGCTTTGCGGTTTCAAACGCGATCATAGGGGCGTTTAGTCGCTGACCCTGCCAGTCGGTCTGCGCATCGCGCCATCCATCCGCGTGCCCGGCAATCCCGTAAGTGAATTCGTGATGCCCGAGGTCCTGCGTGGCCTGATCCGGATAGCCGCCCCGGACGCCGGGAGTGCGGATGAGAGTCAGGCGGATGGTGTGATCGTTGGGCTTGTCCGAACCGTTCTTGCAGTCGGTGAGGATAGTCGCTCCGAAACTGCCGCTCATGTCCGTGAGGTCGATCCACTGGTGCGAGGGGACTTCAAACTTCTTGGGCTCGGCGGTGGGCCTCTGGATGGTGCCGATGTCCCAGTTGTACGTCGCCATCGCATTGGAAGCGGTGAGTGGAAAGCTGGCCTTCAGATTGGATTCGCGCGTGTTCCAATCGACTACGTTGACGAACTCTACCCGCTTGCCCGCATCCCCGGCAGAAAGACGGATGGTCTGCACAAATCGGGAGCCGGCGGTTTGCCTCACCACCTCGATGGCTACACGGACAGGACCGTTTTCGACGACACGCATCTGCGCTGGTCCGCTGACATAGGACCTCGGCGCGGCCTGCTCCTGGTCCCAATCCATATTCCATGCCGGCCATTGCTCCGGGTTGTCGTACGGAGATGGCGAGACGCGCTGGTGCAGCGAGTAACTCCTTGCCGATGGTCTTGTCGAAGATGCTTGCGACATCTCCCTCCTGGTTCAGTTGCACCCGGTAGTATTTGTTTTCCAGCTCACTGTTTGACACGTGAAGGGTTGAAGCCGCGTTGTCCGCCTCACCGCCAGGACGAACATCATAGACACCATACCCGACGGAGGGGAGCTTCGCCAGAAAGATGACCCTTCCGCCGGAGATCTGCGCCGGGACTTCCTGTCCGTCCGGGGCTGTAACGCGCACGGACTTCGACGCATCCCCGCCAAAATTGATCTTAGCTTCAACCACATCTTCGCGCTCGATGTTGAGTGGATTGAAGACGACGAGAGGAACGCCGGAGGTGGATGTGTTCAGCTCAGACGCAACACCCTCTGTCGCGTTGGTCAGAACGTCCGCGAATTGGTTCATCGCAATCACATCATCATTCCAGGCGAACTCATACGACCGCGGCGTTGCGGTGCCGGCCGCGAGATCATGGAAGTGTGCTCCCATGGCGAGCGTCCACGCATCGTTGAGACGTTCCAGTGGATACGGTCTTGCGCCCAGCCACTCAGCGGCAACAGAAGATTTCTCCGCGGCATCGGCCAACAACTCCGTCTTGCGGATCCAGCGCTTTTGATAAGCCTGCGAAGTCAGAGAACCGGCGGAGTGGTTAGTGAGTTCCATCTCGCCGGTATAGCGAGGCAGTACAGCAGCCTGATGTGGCGTGATGTCGAGGAACATCTGATCGGCCGTCGCAGAGATGACATGAACCGGTCCGTCGCCAACCTTCACTTCCGGCCAGTCAGGATGCGGTTGACGGCGCATCAAAATCGTTCCGGCAGGCGGCAGGCTTGCGCTGCCCTTGGTCACGATCGCTTCCAGTCGCTTCACCGAGTCTTCATCTGGACTTCCACCGATGTCGCCGGTACCGTAGTAGTGGTAATCCGTTTCCACCCCGGTGACCTTGCCGTTGTTTTCAACCCGTGCGGCCCAGTCGCTCTGAAATCGACGCAGATCGGCGTCGCGTTGCTCGTCCGCGATCGACTGCTGCTGGTTGCGCAGTTCGCGGAGATGTTGCGAATCTTGCGGATCAATGGGTTGATTGTTTTTGCGGGCCTGCACAAATCTCTGTTGCAGATCGAGAATCTTCTTCTGCAGATCCGCTACCCCGGTATTGGGCGGAGGGGTTGGAAGTGGCTGACTGAGATCGGTCTCGATGCCTCCGCTGTAGGAGCCGGGATTGATGCCGGCCAGCACACTCTCGCCATCCGGCCCAACCCATACCCCCACGTTAAACGGCGTCCCTTCAGGCGTCCGCTCCAGAGATTCTGGTCCGCCGCCCGGAGCCGATGAACCCCAGGTGAGCTTCTGCGTCGAGAAGCCCTTGACTCCGGAATGTGCGAGGATGGTCGGCAGCGATGCGGGAAACCCGAAACAATCCGGCAGCATATACTCGGCGCTGGCCTTGCCCAGTTCTTTGCGAAACCAGTTATTGCCATACAGGATCTGGCGAATGATAGCTTCGGCATTGGGTGCATTCACGTCCCCCTCTTCCATCGAGGAGCCCGCCGGAAACCATCTTCCTTCATCGACATACTTCTTCACCTGGGCAAAATCAGCCGGAAAGTACTCCTTCATGAAGCGATAGCGATTGGCTCCGCTGAAGTTGAACACGTAGTGAGGATACTTCTCGAAGAGCTTGAAGTTATCTTCCATGGTGTGGCGTATGTAATCGTCGATAACCAGTGGGTACTCCCACCTCCATTCGGTATCGAGATGCGCGTATCCCACGACGTAAAGCGTCGGTTGACTGCTGAGGTCGGGTTTGTCCGCAGTCTGCGCCTTTGCGTGCGCGCCTGTGAGCAGAACCAGTGAAGCCGCGAGTACAACGATGCAAGTTTTCCGCATGACAGTTCTCTCCCATAGATAACGGCAATGCAAAGCGAAGAGGGCTGTCCGGCGGAAGCTGCGGACTTCATCCCACTGCTTTTCACTTTGGTGAACTCGACGGGCGCGTCGGCGAGTCATCAGGGGTTTCGCGACAACGCGCGCCGCCGACCAACGTCTCAGCGGATTATATGCGGTCAAACAGCCGGATGGAAACGATACCACCACATTTTTTATGGAGTTGCTTCAGTGAGGTGGGTTGGGAGTTTTCGCGGACGAGTGCGTGCTGTTGAGCTTCTCGCAGAGTGCAAATTCCTGCTGGGCGCGCACCTGGTTTCCTTCCTTGCGAAGGATCTGACCAAGTTTGTAGTGCAGTGCCGAAGTATCCGGCGACAGGGCGATGGCCCGTTCCAGTTCCGATTGAGCCTCAGGCAATTTCTGCAAGGCGAGATCCACCTTACCGAGTTCCTCGTGGATGCTCGGATTCTCAGCCGAGAGTTCCGCGGCACGAGTGAGATAGGTCAGACCCTGCTCGTTCTGGCCGGCGTCGGCAAGCAGTGTTCCAAGGTTAAGGAAAGGCTGCGCGTCGGTGGGCGTGTTTCCCTGCCATTCAATCGAGGCCAGGAACGCGCCTCGCGCCTTTTCCGTTTCGTTCAGCTCCTTCCAAGCCAGGCCTATGTTATTCTCTGCCTCGACATATTTTGGCCTGAGAGTCAGAGCGTGCTCAAAGCTAGAGATAGCGGCGGCGAATTCATTCTCGTTGTACTTGGTGCGCCCCAGCAGGTACCATGCATCGGCGTCGTCTGGGGATTCGGCGACAACTTGAGAGAACCACCTGTCGGCATCGCTGAAGTCACCTAACATGACGTAGTCCGACGCCACAATCTTCAAGTCATCCGATTGAGGGCGTCGAAATTTTGCCCCGGCAGTAAACTCGGCCAGTGACTCGCTGGGCTTTTTCTCGCGAAACAGCACATAGCCGAGGAGAAAGCGTGCATCCGCCGAGGATGGATCTTTTGCCAACTGACCACGAAGAGTTGCCTCCGATTCAGCCAGGCTCCCTGCGTCGAGAAGCGCGCGTGCGTGGGCTAATGCGCCGGGTTGCGGCGATTGAGCAAACAGCACGCACCCATTGAGCAGGGCCAACAAGAACAGGCTCACCCGATGATTTCTGTGGCTCATGGCAACTCTACCGTGCGTCGGCACTGTCGCAGCGGTTCATCTGCGAAAGCAATCGTCGCATATCCTCAAAATTGGGGCAATATACGAGCGCAGCCTGGAGCGTGGCTCGAGCGGCGGCGCCGTCGCCGGCCATGCACTGCACCTTGGCCAGGTTCATGGCCAGCCCGGAGACATCCTGGTTGTCAGTGAAAGCAGTTTTGAGGAGTACAAGTGATTCCTGCAGTTTGCCTTGCTTCGCGAGAAGGGTGCCGAGGTTGGACAGGGCCGTTAGATTTTTGGGATCAAGTTGAATGACTCTGCGAAACGCCTTTTCGGCTCCGCTTAAATCGCCCCGCTCGGCACCCAGATTGCCCAGGGCATTGAGTGCGTCGCGATCGTCGTTGAGTGCATCCCGTTGCGCGTTCAGTTGCTCCCAAGCAATGGGCTCGAGCGACTGATCGCCCTCAAGCAACGCCTGATAGTTGGCCATGGCAAGATCGCGCTTGGTCGCGGCGGGAGAGAAAATGGGTGTGAGCTCACCCTCGTTCTTGTGCAAGGACTCGGGCTTGGAGTTCTGCGGGTGCTTGAGAATGCGGTGGTCAGTCCATGCCACGTGCAAGATGTTGACTGCGCCATTCCGGGCCATGTGACAGCTTGTGCAATCCTGGTTTTCGGGATGGTGTGTCGCTGCAAAGCCCGGTTGACTATGACAAGTAAGACACTTATCGCGAAAGAACGCTACCCTGTGCGCCGCATCAGGCGTGTAGTGAGGATCGTGGCAACTCGTGCATGACATGCGGTCGCCCGATACGCGCTTGCACGTGCTCTGGCTCAATTGTTCCACTTCGCTTACTCCGCGCTCGGTCAAGGCCGACCCAGCTCTAACATAGTAAGCAATGTAGTCAGACACAAGCTCACCGGGCCGGTAGTTGAGGGCGGAATGCCGCGCTCTTTCGACCGCGACATCGCCTTCAAGATGGCAACTGATGCAAATGGAGTCGCGCAAATCAGGACCCAGTTTGGCCGGGTTGACGATGTTGCCCTTGCCGCGGGTAGCCACGTGATGCGACGAATCTCCGTGACACGCCTCGCACGTAATCCCCGTATGCAGGAAGGCCAGTCCAGCATAGTGGTTCATGGTTCCGGCATCGCTCGGTTGCACAGAGCTCATGTGGCAGCGCAGACAGCTGCTCTCCATGGGAAGAGGAGGGGGCATGCGATCGAGTTCATCGAGCCCTGGCTTCATGTCATAGGTTTGAGAGGGAGCATACCAGGCCACCGGACTTTCGAAGAGATACTCTCCGATGGAGTAAAGATAAGTGGTTCCAAGGTGGCCGGAGCCGAGAAAGTAAGTAAGCTGGAGATCGCTCGATGTCTCCGGTGCGGCGAGGGAATGGTACGAAAGAACACCCTGACCATTGCGCACATAGACGGCGTATTCCACGTTTGACCTGGAGTGCACGAATTTGCCGGAGTGGAGCCGTTCCGCGGCAAGTCCACTGGCTTGCGCCATGGGCGTGGACAGATAGCTCTTGAAGATAGACGCGTGGCACTTGGAGCAGGCTGCGTCCGCCTCGCGCACACCCGTCGCCTGACTGCCCGCGGCATGGGAACCAATGGCGCTGATTAGCGCAAAAAACGCCAACCCCAGAATTCGCAGCTTAGTGAGCCGTGCTCTTGATGGCGTTGACGTCATTGGCCTGTCCCGCTACCGCTTCGCTGGCTTCTTTTTGCAGTCTTCCATAGGTCTGCATCTCGGTCTGCGCCTCGGCACTCTTGCCCTGTGACCGGTATACCGCAGCAAGAAGGAAATGGATGGTTGGCTCACGCGGACTGTCGTTTTCAGCCAGGAGCAGATCGGGCAGCGCCTCGGGCTGCTTTCCCATGCGTACCAGAGCGCGCGCCCGATCTACATGTGCCTGCATCAAGGTCGGGCAGCGCTCGATTGCCTGATTAGCTTGGGCAAGTGCCTCATCATTTGAATCATTGGCTTCAAGGATGGCGTTAGCAAGTTTCCAGTGTGCCATGCAGTTATTCGGATCGTTGGTCAATTCCGCCCGGAATTCCGTTTCAGCCGATCCCCACTTGCCCATGTTCCAGAAAGCGTCACCCATATGCATGTGCGTTCCCGGCAATTGCGGCGCCTGGTCGATGGCCTTCTTGTACTCGACCAAAGCCAGGTCATAGTTGTGCATGCTTTCGTCAATTTCCCCGGCGATCTCGTGCGCAACCACTGAGTTCGGATCAATTTCATTGACTTTCTTAAGCGCATCTTCGGACATCTGCAGGTAGGTTTTGCCGAGCAGGTACCAGGCCTCCTGATTCTTCGGAGTTCGCCCCAGAACATTATTGAGGTGTGCCGCGGCCTCGGGTAGCTCCTGTGCGTTGATGAGTATATGCACGAGAACCATTTCAACCTGATCATCTTTTGGATCGGCGCGCAGTGCTGTCTTCAGCAGAGGCCGTGCCTTCTCATTCTCACCTAACTGGAAATAGCTCATGCCAAGCATCGCCGCGGAGCTGGGCATATTGGGATTGAGTTCCATGCCGCGCTTCAGCACTTCGGCTGCGTGGGTGTAGTCGTGGTCATTGAAGTAGATCATGCCCAGATTGTTGTAGGCCGCGGCCAGGTGCGGAGCCAGCTTGATCATAGCCCGGTATTTCTCGATGGCGGCCGAATCATCCCCGCGGTCTCGAGCGGCTCGCGCCTGGGCATAGAGTTGTTGTACCTCAGGGGTAACTTCATCTTGAGCCTGCGATGCGGCGGCTTGAAATGACGAAACCATCAGCAAATATCCAAGCAAGAAAAGGAGGGCCCCGCGGAATGAAGAGGAAGACGGATGCGGCATCATGGCATGTGATTATAGTTGATCCGATTTTTTTTGAGAGCGTGAGGTCGCCTGCGAGCGTTCACACAAAAAAGCGCCGGATTGCCCACGAGCAATCCGGCGGGTTAGGAGACAAACACGTACGGCAGCCGAAACGGAGGATAAGTGTTTTCCAGGTCAGAATTCTAATCGGAAACTGACTTCACCCTGGCGATTGGACGGATAATTTCCAGGGGTTCCCTGCGAGATTACCTGGCCAAATGTGCCATCGTTTGCATTGCCGTCTGGTCCATTGAATTGCGTTCGGTTGAATGCGTTGAAGTAGTCCACGGACAGAATCCCCTGGAAGCGATCTCCCATGTAGAAGTGCTTCTTGGCGTTCAGGTTCTCAAAGGCGGTGGGGGCGTTTCTGAGCTCCGAATAAATTCTCTGAGCGTTGCCGATGACATATTGAGTTGGCGTGAGCGTAAAGCCGGCCGGATTGAACATCTGAGCCACGGGCGCCTTCTTTGTGAAGTAATCTCGCGCTCGTTTGTAGGAACCGGTGCTGAGGCCGACTGAGGGATTGCGGTTGGGCCGGTTAAACCCGTTCGGGAAGGGTACGCCGTTCTCGCATACGGAACTGCTGTCGCAGCCGCTAAGCGGGGTTCCGGCTTCATAGTCCAGAATCCAGCCGATCTGCCATCCGCCGGCCAGGTTACCCAGTTTGTGATTGTTGAGGTATGGCTTGCCAGGTCCGATGGGCAATTCGTACGTACCGCTGGCCTTTAACGTCTGCGGCTCGTCCGACCCTGATGTTGCCCATTCCGGCTTCTGGTTGTACTTGTTGATCCCGCCCGCGGTGAAGCTGGAGAACCCGCTGCTCGTATTATCCATCAGATGCGAGAGCGTGTATCCCAGCAGGAACGAGAGCCCTTTGCTGAAGCGCTTTTCGATTTCGATCTGCGCACCCTGATAGTAAGTGGTGCCGAAGGCCTCAAAGTTGTTGAAGATCTTGGAGTATTGAGGATACGGAACCAGCGCCTGGGCGACAGTCGCCGAGCCGCCAAAATCGTTTACGAAGTTGGGATAGGGCAGCGGGACACCGTCTACCGAGGTGGAGCCCGGGGAGAACGTATCGGCCAGTTGGGACCCGAACTGTGCGTCGTACATGGGGTTCAGCTGGTTGATTTCGTTCAACTGGCTGGGCAGGTGAATCACTCGGTTTCCAACCCAGGCAGCCGTGAGCAGCATGTTGTAGGGCAGTTCACGCTGCACATTTATGTTCCACTGCTGGCTATAGGGAGCGTAGCCGTCGTTTCTGCTGAAGGCGTTGATTTGGTTTCCGTCGCCAAGGCTGGGACTAAACGGGGTCGCGGTCGGGCTAGGCATGACGTTGGTATCCCAACTCCCGAAGGCAGGAGTAAAGCTACCGGTGCTGGTCCGGGTATAGGAACCGGTAAGCAGGTTGCCGTAATTGACCGCGACTTTGCTGGTGCCGTATTCATATGCCCCACCATTAAGGAAGGCCACGTCAAAGCCTGCCTGCACGACGGTCTTGCTGTTGAGTTCGTAGGCCACTCCGAGCCGTGGGCCAATATGGCTCCAATGAATATCGGCTCGCGTGTATCCTGCACAACCGGAGCAATCGCCAAACTTAGTCGCCCCGCCAGGTCTACCGCCTGCAGCTGGATTGGTACCCGGGTTGTTGGGATCAAAGAATACGATCAGGTTGTTGTTTTCTGTGAACGGCACCTGGATGTCCCAACGAAGTCCGACGTTGAGCGTGAGCCGGGGACTCAGCTTGATGTCATCCTGAATATAGGGAGAGATGGCCCTGTTACGCAGCCGCAGTTCCTGAGAGTTGCTGCGGTTAGCCTGATCCGGCAGGCCGAGGAGGAAGCTGGCGAAGGCGCTTCCGTACTTGCCAAAGTTCGGATCGCTGGTATCATGCACCGACGTGGTGCGTTGGCTGAAGCTGAACTGCCCACCCTCGGTCTGTTCCTCGTTGTCATCCTGGTAGGAGCGGCGGTACTCAATACCCATGTTGAAGGTATTGCGTCCCTTGGTCCAAAGCCAGTTGTTCACGATGGCTATGCCGAGCTTGCGATTGATGGACTGGAGCCACGAACCCTGCGTACCCCACTTGGTAAGGGTGTGCTGGCCGTCCCAAACGATGTACGGGGGAATCACGCTGTCTGCAATGGCTGGAAAATTGTACTTGGTCTGATTGTACTGGTTGTTGATTTCACCGATCCAGCCGATGCCGGCGGTCGCGACCAGGTGAGAGCTGATTGCGTTGCTGTAGTTCAGCAGGAACACGCTGCCCAAGGCCGGCTCGTACTTCATGCTGTTGAGCGGGTTGGGAGCGATGACCAGTGGGGGATTGTCAAAGCTGTAATTGCTGAACGAATTGCGCCATTCGCTGTAGTGGAGGCTCTGCCGTGAGGTCAGGTTGTGATCTACGGTGAAGCCCCACACATGCTGAATATGTGGGTTAATGAACGGAGTGAAGCTCTTGTTGCTGTCGAGCCCTCCGATACCACTGCCGGGACGATCGGGGTTGGGGATGGACGGAATGAGCAGCGCGGAGGTCGGACTGATGCGGCCGGGGCAGATCACGTTGAGCACACCGTTGCACTGGAATTGTGCGCCTGTGAGGGGATCGTAGATGGGGATCAGAGCTCCCGTGCTGCCATTCACAAAGTCCGTAAAGTCGCCGCGTCTTTTCCTGCGCGGTGGGAACTGTGGAGACATCCGTATCTTCCTGGTTCTGCTTGTACCACTCCTGGCTGTAGTAGCCGAAGGTCTTATTGCGGCCATCGTACACGTGCGGAATTCGGATGGGAGCGCCGATGCTGAAGCCATAATTGTTTTCGCGATCAGGGGTGGGTGTCGAGGAACCTCCAAAGGCCGGGCCGTTGAAGAAGCCTACCGAGTCGAAGTAGCTGTTGCGATTAATTTCAAAGGCACTGCCGTGGTACTGGTTGGTGCCGGAGCGCATCGAGTATGTGAGGGCCCCCTGGCCGAGTCCGAACTGGGCAGAGAAGGTGGAGCGTTCGACGCGATACTCCTGGACCAGATCGAAAGGAGGATTAAAGTTTGTGGTGTAACCCTCTGTCTCGGGCTGCGGAGCGGGAATGCCGTTGTACACGATTTCCTGTTCGAAGTCGACTCCGCCGCTGACGCGGTGCGAAAAGGTGCTGCCCGTGGTCCCGGGAGCGAGGAATTGAAGCTGATCGATCTGCCGGCCGCGGCCCGACACTTCCTCAGGCAGGGCCGCGACTACGACAGGTTCGATCGTACTGCCCAACTCCGGCTGGGTGGTATTCAGGGCGATCTGGTCCGCGGTGACCTGAACCGTTTCGTTCGAAGCGCCCGCGGAGAGGGTGATATCGACGGTCGCCGTCGTGCTGACTTCAATTGTGACGTCGTCTTTCACAGACTTTCTTAAATCCGCTGGCTTCAACCGTTACCCGGTAGCGTCCTGGGGGAATACCCTTCACGGAATACGTGCCTGCGCTGCTGGAGATAGTGTGATCGGCTACCGAGGTGGCGATGTCGGTGATGGTCACTTCGGCGTTGGGAATGACTGCGCCGCTGGCGTCAGTAATGGTACCGGTGATGCCTGCACTGGCTTGCCCGGAGGCAATCCGCGGGGCAAGCAGGGCGAGGCATGCAAGGGCGAGTCCAAGGACGATCCATCGACTGCTGATGGTCGTCTTGCGCCTGTCGGTCTCCTGAAGTCTGGTGGTGTGGATCACTGGGTCTCCTTCATCGTGCTCCATCGAGGTTGAAGCTGTTCTTTCAGCCCGTGATTTCGAGTCGTTAAGTGAGGTTGTCGTGTTTGGCTTTGAAAGGCTCTATGGAATCGATACCATTGGAAGTGGAATCGATTCCATAGCGCGCAACTATACTGTCGCGCCAAGCGGCCTGTCAAGGAGATTCTGAGGACGGGTAAGTATCGATATTTCAGCGTACAGGCGGTCCCGTGAGGCGATCCCAGCGTGGGTCAGGACGACTCAGAATGAACACAAAAACGAAGGGCTGCTATGGCTTGCCGTTCACCCCGGAATGCAGTGGGAAACGCCCTTGTCTGCTCGCTTCGTCAGCCGGTCCGTACCTGCGACTCGCGACCACGCTCTTCGCGGCGATCTCAGGTCGGGCTCTTTATCGAGCAGGAATTGTAGCACCGGAAGGAGCCGGTTCGTCCACCTGAATTTGCTGATCCCCTTTGACATTGGTCAGAGTCTGCGTGATGCCGCTGGGCCATCGGATCTCGATACTCGTCGCGGCCGGACTATCGCCGAGACCGAAATGGGCGCGCGGATCGCTTGCCGAAAGATAACCACTTGAGGTTGTTACAGTTACCCACTGCTGGCTTTCGGGGGTGGTCAGGCTTGACGACGGCGCCAATGCCGTCCCGGTTGCTTTTATGTCCGATAAGACGCAGCGTAAGCCAGTGATTGGAAGTCGCGGTTTCGTTGTGCAGGATGTGGGCAGTGCCGCCATTGGTGCTGACCACGGCGTCGACCCGGCCATCGTTGTCCAGATCGCCGATGGCCATGCCGCGCCCGACCCAGGCATCGTGGAAGACGTCCCCCGAGACAGACGACACGTCAACGAACTTCCCGTGATTGTTGCGCGCCAGCAACATCGGCTCGCGATAGCGGAGCTGGGGGGAAACTACCTCGATATTATCCATGTCGTGCCCTTGCGCAATCAGAAGGTCCTTCCACCCGTCGTTGTCATAGTCCATGAAACGCAGGCTCCAGCCGGAATGAAATTGCGACATGCTGCCGATGCCGCTTACCAGCGAAGTATAGTCAAAGGTCCCGTCTTTGTTGTTCTGGTAGAGCACGTAGCGCTGGTTGGCCAAATCGGTGACCACCAGGTCAGGCCAGCCATCGTTGTTGTAGTCGGCAAAGTCCACGCCCATGCCGGCGTAGGTCTGCCCTTCGGCGTTCACCGCTGTGCCTGACTCCAGCCCGACTTCCTCAAAAGTCTGATCCGGTTTCTGATGGAAGAGGAACTCCGGCATCGAATCATTGGCGACGAAGAGATCGATGCGCCCGTCGCGATCGTAGTCGGCGATGGCGATCCCCAGTGCCTTAGCCGGCTTGTCGAGTCCCAGTTTGTGCGACACCTCAGTAAAGTGGCCGTTGCCGTCATTGTGGTAGACGAGCATAGAGATAGGCGGAAAGACATCCGGGTGGCAAATGCCCCGGTAGCCCTCGCGATGCTCGCCGCAGTACACATCGTTCCAGTCCCACGTGACATATCGCGCCACGACCAGATCGAGCAACCCATCGTTATCCAGGTCGACCCAAGTTGCCGAAGTCGACCAGCCGCCGCCCCCAACGCCCGCCTTTTCCGTGACATCGGTAAACGTGCAGTTGCCATTGTTGTGATAAAGGCGGTTGCCTCCATACGCCGTGACAAACACGTCTTCATAGCCATCATTGTCGTAATCCGCCACCGCAACGCCCATCCCGTAGCCGATACCTTTCAGGCCTGACTTTTCGGTAACGTCTTCGAACGTGCCGTCGGCTTTTTGGTGATACATGCGGTTCCAGTCCTTGGGCGAAGTCTTCTGCGGTATGAATCCCGGAGGAGTCGGGTCAGTGTAGGGGGCGCCGTTCACGAGGAAAAGATCCAGACGGCCATCATTGTCGCAGTCAAACAGCGCCACCCCGGACCCCATTGTCTCCAGTAGATATTTGCGCGACGTGTGCAGCGCCTGGTGCTGAAAGTGGACACCAACCCGCTCGGTAATATCGACAAATCGGCCGGCGACTATCGCTTTATCCGAAGTCGGCGCAACAGCTTGCGGATGCGGCGCTGCCGCCTGCGCGAGGGAGGAAACGACGGCAGCAAGCAGGGAAAAGACGGCAACGCTAAAGCGGATGGCGGGGCACAGGAGCATTAGGGCTTGCTCCGTGAAGCGGCAGCTTCCGACGAGACCGGGACGGGAGGACACGGTTGCGAGCCACATTGGACGCCGGTGATGCCGCGTCCTTCCGTGATGGTAAAGATACGATCGACAGCAGGCAGTCTCACCGTCTCCTTAACGCCCGATGGCCAATGAATCTCTGCTGTTCCCGCATCCGCCGAATCTCCCAGGCCGAAGTGCGGACGCGGATCGTTCGTCGAGACGTAACTGCCGCCGCTCAGCACATCCTGTCGCTGGCGGATGCCGTTGGCGGCCAGATACACAGTCGCCCCGACGGCATCGCGCGGACTTTTGGCCCCGCCCACGAGTTTCAACTCCACCCAATGATGATGGTCGGCGTAGACGTTGCGGAGCAAGACGGGGGGACCTTCGATGGGCGTGATCACTACATCAATTTTGCCATCGTTGAACAGGTCGCCGAACGCCGCTCCCCGCCCTGAGATAATCTGTGCGATACCCGACCCCTTTACCGGCCGGATTTCCTCGAATTTGCCGTCGTGCTGATTGCGAAACAGCAGCGGCCGC
The DNA here is from genome assembly GCA_963737665.1 of uncultured Acidobacteriaceae bacterium. Classification (GTDB taxonomy): domain Bacteria; phylum Acidobacteriota; class Terriglobia; order Terriglobales; family Acidobacteriaceae; genus Telmatobacter. The sequence continues at coordinate 94,634 of CAVTTW010000001.1, read as the reverse complement.
TGGCTGTACGATGTGCCCCATTCCAGCCTGTCCGCCGCGGGATAGATGTGGCCATTGATGAGCATCAGGTCCAGCCAGCCGTCATTATCAAAATCAAGAAAGCCTGCCCCCCAGGAAAGAAACGGGATCGACATTTTGCCGATTCCCGATCGCATCGATACTTCGGTAAAGTTGGCGTTCCCATCGTTGTGAAACACCAGCTTGGCTTCGTCGGAGAAGTCGGTAATGGCAAAGTCAAGCAGCCCGTTATTCATATAGTCGCCGGCAGCGATTCCCATCGCCGCCACTTCGCGCCCGTCCTCATTGAGGGCGAAGCCGGAAGTGAAGCTCGCATCCTCAAAAGTCCCATCTCCCTTGTTCAGGTAGAGATAGCTCAGCGTCGAGTCGTCGGCGACCAGCAGATCGATCTTGCCGTCGTTGTTCACATCGGCGAAGAGCGGGGTGAGACCGTAGTACCGATTTTTGTCGTCAGAGACACCGGCATGGACGCTGACATCGGTAAAGGTTCCGTCCCCGTTGTTGTGAAAGAGATGATCGGGTTCGCCGGCGATGTTCTTGGGCCCGCACATCACCGGTTCGCCGCGAAACTCGCAGTAAGAAAAACCCACCGCGCTGGTCTTCTCGTACGGCAGGTTGCTGCGGTCGAAATGCACATAGCCCGAGACGAAGAGGTCCAGCCGCCCGTCCCCGTCATAGTCTCCCCAGGTTCCTCCAGCGGACCAGTTGCCCAGTGTTACGCCGGCTCGTTCCCCTACATCGGTGAACGTCCCGTCATGATTGTTGTGATAAAGCCGATTTTTGCCCAGGTTGCTGACGAAGATATCCGGCCAGCCGTCGTTGTCATAGTCGGCAATCGCCACGCCGAATCCCCAGCGATCGTTGGTCACGCCGGCCTTGGCAGCTACGTCGGTGAATGTGCCATCGTGGTTGTTGTGAAAAAGCGCGGCGTGCGGCGGCTCCTGCTTGCCGTCGAGAGAGTTGAAGTTGGAACCGTTGACCAGATATATGTCCAGCCAGCCGTCGTTGTCATAGTCGATGAGACCCACCCCAGACCCATTTACGTCGCAGATCAGCTTCTTGTCTGCGTTGCCCATGGTGTGGCTCCAGCCGGAGAGCCCGGCGGCCTTGGTGATGTCCTTGAAAACCACCGGCCCTTCGTCGACGAAGTCATCGGCCGTTACAGGTAGCTTGCGGGTCGCGCCGGCAGGAACAGCCGGTCCTGGAACCGGCTTTCCAGAACCCATTTGCGCGGAAAGCGGCAGGGACGGAGCCGCGGCAAACAGAGTGACCAGCACGAGCACAGATGCAAAGGACTGGCGAGACTGCGCCAACGAGGCTCTCCTGGGATTGGTTCCATCCCCAGATCTGGATTGGGAGCGCTGCAAGTGAGACCGGCACGATCGGTCCGCAGAACTCTCCGTCGGTGGAAGGGGAATACCTTTTTCGGACACAATACCACAGATGGTCCACGGGACGTCAGGCGCCTTCCTCGGGAAATCGCCTCAAGCCGATGGCGGAGTGCATCCGCAGGAACTGCGCCGGATCAGATTGGTCTCCAGCGTGATCCTCCGCGTGCGTGTGGAACGTGCGGCCGGGCCGCTGTTCGGTCCGCCAACGAACTTTTCAAACAGCAATTCCGCCGCTGCCCTTCCAATGTCCTCCACGGGTTGCTGCACGACACTCACCGAGGGCCGCAGGGTGGTGGCAAGCTCAAAGTCGTCAAATCCCAGCAACGCGATGGGCTTGGGCATGGATATGTTCAGCTTCTGCAGAACCTCAAAGGCGAAGATGGTGGTGCTGTTCTTGAGAGTGAACAGCGCATCGGGACGATTGGGACCGGCAAGCAGACTTTCGATTGCATATTCGGCCGACTTGTAGTCTTTGATCGAAGTGTTGAGGGTGCCGGTAAGACCGGCGGCGCTCACCGCTGCGCGATAACCCCGAATGCGCTCCTGAATGGTAAACAGTGTGCTTTCCCCGGTGAGGCATGCGATACGTTCGTAGCCGTGCTCGATCAGGTGCTGCGCCGCGGTGCGCGCGCCCTTGAAGTTGTCGGTCACCACCGAGGATACCGAGGAGTTGAAGATCGGGCGATCGATGGCCACTATCGGCACGGAGAGGCGGTCGACCACGTCAAATAACGCCTGGCTGCGGGAGTTGGCAGGCGCGATCAGCAATCCATCCACACGATGACTGATAAGGACGTTGAGGTTTTCAATCTCCGTGTGCGGATCGTTTTGAGTCGCGGTCACGATGAGCAGGGAGCCGTTGGCCCGAACCACTGCCTGCGCGGCCTCGGCACACGCTGAGAAAAACGGGTCGGCGAGGCTGGGGATAATCAGGCCGATGGTCTTGGTCCGGTCGCCCTTGAGGACGCGAGCTGCCTGGTTCGGTCTGTAGCCCAGGGCTTCAATAACCCGGCGCACCCGCGCCAGCGTCTTGGGGCTGACGCGATCCCCGCCGTTGATAACCCGCGAAACAGTGGTGTTGCCAACACCAGCCTGACGGGCGACCTCACTGAGAGTAGGTAGCGGATTTTTCTTCATCGTTTGCTTTAAGGCGGGAGCTGCCGTTCCCAGAGTCTAAGTCAGTCGAGGTGCAGGATACAACCGGACTAGAATCTCAACCTGTCCTTAAGCCTCGCGATTGGCTTGGATCCAGGAGAAAACTTGATCTCAGATTGACTCCAATGCGCCACTTAGTGAGGCAGGAATTAGATCCAAAGCCAACTTTCTCTTCCATTCCCACCCATAAGACGCTACTATTTCGATTTCCCCGCTTGCGCCGGACGAATCCGTTCGATAAGCGGCAGGCCGTCAGCTCAAACGGACAAGTTAGCAGTTAGACCGGGCCGGAATTCGCTGCTCTGCAGCACCACATCAGGCCACAAGTCCCCAGGAGCAAGAGATGATGTCTCGCATCGTAAGTGCATTCGTACGCCGTGATAAGTATCCGTGGAAATTGACTTCGCCGGCTGTCGTTTTCCAACAACGGGAGAGGCACATACGTCATGTGCTCGGCGCGATTACCCTGGCGGCAGGGCTGGCCCTCACTCCTGCGGCCTCACGCTCGCAAACAGCAAATACAGGATCCGCCGCCCATGTAGCTGCCTCTCCCGGCTTACAGGCGGCGCCCAACACCGCCTCCGCGTTCTCACCGCAGGCGGCTCAGGCACCCGCGCAACCACCCGCCCCGGTAGACCGGCTCGTGTTTGCCACCAATGCGTACTGCGGAACCCCTTCGCGACAGCGCAAGGAGTGCCGGCTGGGCGACACGCTCTTCGTGGGTTTCAGCAATCTCCGCCAGTGGATGGGGGTGAGCACAAATCACGCGTCCGACATCGTTCTGGTCCTGAATGGGCGGATTTTGAAGGGTGTAACCTCGCACGGCCCCGACGATACCTATAGTGGACTCGCATTTGACCTGCAGCGGCTGGATGGCGACGATCCTGTCGCCCAGGCCAACCGCGAAGCATGGAATGAATTGATCGAGCAACTGCGCGACGATCATACGCTCGAAGTCGCGGTGGCCAGCGGCGGAAACCCTCCCTTCTGGGGCTCAACCAAGCTGCAATTCGACGTGTTCCCCAGGTACACATGGGCCGTCATCCTGTTTCTGATCGTCCTGCTGATCGGGTTCCTGCTTGTTGCCCGGAAGAGCGATATCCTTCGCGATGCTCCGAGTTCGCCTGGCCAGCCCCGCCAATCCTACAGCCTGGCGCGTTGCCAGATGGCATGGTGGTTTTTCATTGTTGCCGCCTCGTTCTGCTACATCTGGCTGATCCTCGGCAATTACGACTCCCTCACTGCCGGAGTGTTGATTCTCACTGGCATCAGCGCGGGAACGGGCCTGGCCTCTACGACCATCGACAGCAATAAACGTGACCAGCGACAAGCTTTGCAAGTAGAAGAAGTGACCATCGAGGCGACGCTTGCGGCTCTGCCCGGGCTCATTGCCGGTGCGACTCCACCCGAGTTGGACATCCTCAAGGCCGAGCAGATCCAGAAGATATCCCGATTGGCTGAGGTGAAAGCCTCGCTTGCCAGTCTGCCCAGTGAAGTCGGGCCCTCGGAAGGATTTCTGCGCGATATCCTTCGCGATGAAACCGGCATCAGCTTTCATCGGTTCCAGATGGCGTCCTGGACCGTGATTCTAGGCTTTGTCTTCGTGTCCGCGGTGTACATGCATCTGTCGATGCCTAACTTCAGCCCGATGCTGCTGGGACTCATGGGCATCAGCTCAGGCACGTACATCGGATTCAAGATTCCCGATCCGCCAAAGTAACTTTCGGCTTGCCCGCGGAATGCTCCGCGTATCTTACGGGGTCGAGCGCATTGCACATCGGATCGTCCGAGACCATGTCCAGGCCGTTGGGTCGCTGGCCAACAATCGCTGAGCAGATCCTGCGCGCCGGCCCTTCGAGAACCCGTGAGCGTTTGTCCTCATTGCCGTATAGTTTGAGGAGCAGCCGCGACAATCAGCTGCAGGAGAAACCCGATGATCGAGAAGCAGGCCGCCCATCCGCCCATTCCCCCTGACGATCCTGCGCGCACTCTGACAATTGCCCAACCCGACACCGACGAGAGCCTTCCGCACATTGGCCTGGTTGGCGATACCTACACGATCCTGCTCGCTGGGAAAGATACCGCCGGCCGTTTCTGCCTGATCGATATGCTCATCCCGCCAGGCGGTGGACCGCCCCCTCACCGTCACGACTTTGAAGAAACATTCATTTTGCTCGAAGGCGAGGTCGAAGCCACCTTCCGTGGCCAGAAAACAGTCGCCCGCGCCGGAACGACGATTCATATTCCCGCCAACGCCCCCCATCAGTTTCAGAACGTATCCTCTGTACCCGCGCGCCTGCTCTGCATCTGCTCGCCGGCCGGGCAGGAGGAGTTCTTCGTGCAGGTCGGTATACCGGTAGCCAGTCGCACGTCGCCGCCACCTCAGTTGACTCCGGACGAACAGGCAGACTTCATGAGGAAAGCTCTGGCGCTCGCCCCTAAGTTCCGCACCGAGTTTTTGAGAGAGACGTAGACCCCTCCAACGAAAACCTGAGAAGGCGGACAGCAGTCTTCCCTTCCCGCCACCAACCAAAGAGTCACACGCTCCTGTTGTTCTTCGTGTACCGTTTTCGAATCTTCTGTCGACTGCTGTTTCCCGTACTCCCCTCGCGTCGACGACTGAAAAGCTCATCAGAGTAAAATCGCACCCGTGACACCGCCGTTCTGCGAGCGATTCCGCGTAACTCATTCCGATATCGCTGACAAGGAAACTGAATGCCAGATATCCATCAGACGTCTGCTTCGGAAGGGGTCCTCGATCAGCGAACCCCGCTCAAGCGAATCCTCGGCCTCGGCTTTGGGCTTGCCGTGATCTTTGGAGGCACGGTCGGCGTGGGCATTTTGCGCATGCCCGGCACGATCGCCGGACAGCTGGGCAGTTTCTGGCCCATCCTGTTTGCGTGGGCCGCCGGTGGCTGCTATGCAATGCTCGGTGCGGTCTGCGTCGCCGAACTCGGTACCGCGATGCCCCAAGCCGGAGGCTTCTACATCTACGCAAAGCGCGCCTTTGGTCCTGTGGCGGGGTTCGCCGTAGGATGGGCGGACTGGCTCAACAACTGTGCCGTCGTGGCATACGCAGCCGTTGCCGCTGCTGAATACATGGCGGCCCTTGTTCCATCTGCCGCTTCACGGCAAACTCCGGTCGCGCTTAGTCTGCTGCTTCTGTTTTCAGTGATGCATTGGATCGGACTACGGCTAAGCAGTTCCATACAACAAGTCAGCAGCTCCGCCACGGCGATCACATTCCTGCTGCTGGCCGCGGCTTGTCTCCTGCATCCCGTTGCCACCTACTACCCGGCGCTCTCCCGTGGATTTGGACAATCCAGTGGTTTCATGCATATGCTGGTGCCCATGGTCGCGGCAACGCGCGCCATTGTGGTGACCTACGACGGTTGGTACGAAGCCATTTACTTCACTGAAGAAGATACAAACGTTTCCAGGCATCTGCCCCGCGCCATGATTGGCGGGGTGTTGATTGTGCTTGCGCTGTATCTGTTGATGAACTTGGCGTTCCTGCATGTTCTCTCGATTCCTGCCCTTGCTTCGTCGACCCTTCCGGCGGCCGACGCCGCCAGGATTGTCTTTCCGCAAGGGAGCGGCACATTCGTGACTGTGCTTGCGCTCCTTACGCTGCTCAGCCTTATCAATGCCGTTCTTCTTGGTGCGCCGCGCATTCTTTTTGCAATCGCTCGCGACGGCATGCTCGGCAATCACGCCGCCCATGTTGGGAATGGCGGCACACCTCGACCGGCATTGCTGGTCTCGGCAATTACAGCCGCGGCTTTCGTTGCCAGCGGGAAGTTTGACGACATCGTCGCTATCGCCGCTATCCTGGTTGCCGCCATGTACTGCGTCAATTATGTAGCAGTGATCGTGCTGCGGGTCCGCGAACCCCAAATGGTACGGCCCTTTCGCGCATGGGGTTTTCCGGTCTCAACTTTTGTGGTGCTGATCGGTTCTCTGCTGTTTCTTATTGCTGCAATTCACGACGACGCCACAAGTGCGCTTCGGGCCGCAATCCTGCTGGCTGCAGCAGTTCCAACCTACCTGTGGCTCAGACGGCGACGTGACATGAGAAGTACCGCCGTGTGTTAGAGCGGATGGGCGCCATTCCCAAAGGAGAGGACTCGACTTTGTTTGATCATGCTATCGTTCGTATTCCCGCAAGCAACTTCGCCGACGGACTCACCACGGTCGATCTTGGCGTACCGGATTTCACAAAGGTTCTTCACCAACACGCACAATACTGCGAAGCGCTACACCATTGCGGCCTGGCCGTCACAACGCTGCCCGCAGATCCGGGCCATCCCGACTCCACCTTTGTTGAAGACACAGCCATACTCACGGAACGTGTTGCCATACTTACCCGTCCAGGAGCATCCAGTCGCGAGGGCGAGGTGAGTGCGATCCGAGAGACGATCAGCAGTTTCTTTTCGATCACACAGACCATACAGGCACCGGGAACGGTTGACGGCGGCGACATTTGCGAAGCGGAAGATCACTTCTTCATAGGCCTGTCTCACCGCACCAATGAAGAAGGAGCCCGGCAACTCGGCGCGTTACTCTCCGCCCAGGGGTACACTTCTTCCGTCATCGATGTCCGAGCGATGACCACGATCCTGCACCTGAAGAGCGGCATCTCTTACATTGGCGACAACACACTCGTGGTCATGGAGGAGATGGCGGCTGACGATCGATTCCGCCAGTATGAGGTCATTCCCGTTGACGCACGTGAGACCTATGCAGCCAACTGCGTGCGAGTTAACGAACGCGTGCTTGTTGCAGCCGGATTTCCCCACCTTGCAAGCGAACTGGATGAGCGGGGATTTAATCCGCTCGTCCTCGATATGTCGGAGTTTCGAAAGATGGACGGCGGCCTGAGTTGCCTCTCCCTGCGTTTCAGCAGCCGGATTTAACTCTTTCCAGAGCAAAAACTAATTCAAAACGTTCTCTGTCACTCAGGGATCTTCGTATGGCAACGCGCAACTGGCGCAAAATCACGAGCAGCGGGTCAGTGATTCTTGCTCAGTTGCCGATAATAGTCGGCAACCGAGTCTTCATACCCCGCCGGCGTGGCATACGGTTTTCCAGTCCGAGACTCCGTCGCGGTGGCCGAATCCCGCTCTACCTGCAGTTCCAGCCGGTCGATCGAGCCAAGCATCTCGTTGCGCATCTGCTCGACAATCGCGGGATTTCCGGGAAAGCGGCTTGGATCGAGATGTTGCATCTGTTTCGCAAGAGCCTCGGCCTCCTTCGCCGCTTGCGGGTCGCTCTTGAACGCGCTGCGAAGGTGCCCGAGTTCCTTCATCCCCTCCTGATAGGTGCGTTCCAGTTCTTGAAGATTGTCGTTAGCGGAAGTGGCATTCGCCGGGTCGCCTGGATGGCGATATCGATTGTTGCCGGTGTTGATGTTTCCCCAGACGGTGCCACCCGCCGGGCCGCCACCCGAATGCACATCCCCGCTGGCGTTGCCGATATCTGTTCCACGCTCACCATCCGCGCCACCCTGGTTGGTTCCTCCGGTCTGCGCACGCGAGCCCCCTTGGCCCTGCTCACTTCCCTGTCCTGCCTGTGACGAAGAGTTCCCTTGACTATCGTGACCAGTGTTGCTGCCTGGCTGATTCCCAGGACGGGCCGTCGCCGATGCTGATTCTCGTCGGTCGCCCTCGCCGCGTCCATGTTGCATCGACTCAATCTGGTTCCTCAGTCGCTCAAGCGCATCGAGTTCTGCCGTCTGATCGCCGTCGGCCCGTTCTTTGCCGGACCCGGGCTGCTCCTGACCAACCGCTTTCTGCGCTCGCTGCAATTGCTCGTTCAGTTTTTCGAGACCTTGCGCGACCTGTGCCTCCGTTCCATTCGAGTTTGGATTGATACCGCGCCGCAACCAGTCCGCTGTTCGCTGCACTCGATTACCGAGATCGGACTCATCCAGTTCACCCAGAGCATCGCGAAGATTTTTAGCCGCCCCGGGTTGGTTGGGCGCCATCTCACGCGCGGCGTCGCGAACGTTCTTCTCCAGCTTCGACAAATCATCCGAGAGCTGTTGCCGCTCCTGCGCCAAAGTGTCTCGCTCATGGATTCGAGCCATCATGCCGTCAAGACCATTTCCGTGATTGATCGTTTGCTGGTTTGCCTGTTGGCTGGACTGCTGGTTTGCGAGCTTGTCGATCCGCTCCGCTTGTGCTCGTTCCTGTTCTGCGAGCCGGCCCGCCTCTTGAACCATCGAATCCAGTTTTCCGGAGGCAAGCTGTTGCTGGGTACCCGCAAGCAACTGCGAAGCCTGTCGCAATTGTCTGCGGCTGCTTGCCGGGCTGCATCCCCGCCGCGCTGCGATCCGCTTCCACGTTTCATCGCGTCGGTGGCCTGCTCAAGCCGTTGCAATGCCTCTGTGACGCGCTGATCGGAACGCCGTCCAGCCTGCCCGCCTGATGTCTGCTGGTTTTGGGGCTGTTGCGAGCCGGCGTGCACCTCTGAAGCCTGCCCCTGCGCATCCCCCTTTGATCCAGTTGAGGGACTCGATCCCGTTCCGCCGGTCTGCCCAGACTGCGCGGACTTGGCAAGCTCTTCCATCTGCCGCTTTAGCTCCTCCGCCTCGCGCCGCAACATCTCCTGCTGCCAGCGCTGCTCAAAGCTCTGTTGAGAATTCGGCTGCTGGTTGGCTTGCTCTTCCTGCCGCCTCGCCAAAGCGTCAAGTTTCGCAAGCGCATCGTCAACAGCTTTCTCGTGTTGCTGGGCGGGACTTATACTCTGCGCGGTTTCGTATTGGTTCTTCTCTGTATCCAATTCCAGGTCAAACAAGCTTGCCAGGTCGCGCCCTGAGTTTCCGCCGCCGCCCCCGCCCCCGCCTTGTCCAAACGCTACCTCAATCTTCCGAAACGTGGCCTCCGCCCGCAGCAAGGCTTGCAGCGCCTTCTGCTCCAGGGGCAGCGCATCTTTCCATTGCGTTGCTTTCAACTTATCTGCAGAGGGCGCCATCGCTGCAGCCGCATCATGCATATCCTTGTCAAAACCGGTAAATTCTTCCGTTGCGGAAGACAGATCCCGACTCTCCATCCGAGCCGACAGTGCCATCACCTGATCGCGCAGCTTCTTCTGCGCATCGGAGAGAAACTGCCCGGCAACAGCGGCATCCTTCGTGCTTGCACCAGAGGTATTCTGCTGTTTCCACGTAGCCGCAATCAGTTCCTTCTCGCGCTTGGAGATCTCGGTTTGATTGTCCTGGCCGCCACCGCCGCCTCCGCCCTGGCCTCCGCTCTGCTGCGATTGTGAAAACTCGCGCTCAAATGGTTCAACCTGGATAAACGAAATATCGGTTCGCGCTTCGCTATGGCCGTCCCTGGCCGTTGCGTAGAGACTCACAAGATCACCAGGAACAAGCTTGTAATCTTCGAGCGGCAGCATGTGCGAACCATCAACCTGCTTCGCCCCTTCCGCATTGAGCAGGCTTACCACTCGTTCGGGAGCGCCATTCACCGAGTAATGAAGATGCACGTCATTCAGCCCAAACTCGTCTGCCGCTCTCACTCCGACTTTTACTTCCTCGATCGGGCTGGCGCGGTAATCGCCTTGCGGTCGAGCAATCGATATCTCGGGTGGCTGAGCCTTGTCCGTGGCGATGAAGTAGTCTTCCGACAGCCGCACGAGTTGACCCGCATCAACGGCCGCTACATGGTATGCGCCGTCTTTCTCCATGTGCACCGTCCCGGAATAGTGGTTTTCGGCCCCGCCCGTGAGGTGAATGGACCGGCCATCCTCCAGCGTGAGTTGCCCGTCCTTGAGTGGCCGGTCCATTTCGAACTCGACGTCGGCGTCAGTCCCCTCAATGGCGCGCAGGTCGCCCGAGTGTTCCTGCACAACCGGCTTCATCCTGGTCCACTTTGGATACCGATAGGTAACCCGCATCTGCTTCACCGAAGGCAGGTCGACCACCCGGACGGTGTAGTGTGGCGACACCAGCGATCCGGCCGCAACATAATATTCGACATTCTCCGGCAAGCCAGCCAGCACGAACTGGTACGTTGCTGCTCCGGTTGCGTTAGGCTGCTCCTCCATCGCCGCCGGTTCCCATCCACCTCCGCTTTGATACTTCGCATATAGCTGCACCTTGCCCGGTTGCACGCGATTCAATCGCGCTGTAATCAATTGATCGCTGTTCCGCCTTACCGTGACGTTCCCCGGAGTTACTGAGATCGAGTAAAACGGCTGCGCGCCTCGCGCTCCAGTCCAGAGCAGCGAAGACCCGTACCCGAGGTAGCCCGGACCTGCGGCAACCATCCACAGCAGCACACCAAGGCATGCCGCGCCAACGCCGCCGAGCGCAAAAAGCCGGCTATCCTCGATCAATGAGGATGGAGCGGCATACTGCGTGAACGACAGCGCATCCCCAGCCAGCAACTCTACGAACGGCCCCGCGCCCTTTCGTTGGGCGTCATGGAACGTCGTAAGTCTTAGCTCCAGCTCAGGGTTGACTGTCTCGACCTTGTGCACAGCCTTGTCGCGCGTGAGGCGGCGTAATGGTAACGCGATACCAAAAGCAGCAGACGCATGCCAGCGACGCATAGCAACGCCATCCGCGCGAACGTGATTCCATGCGCGGGAAACGCAAAGCGATTGAGAACGATGACCAGAAGAAGAGTCACGACGAGGGCGGTCCCTGAAAATACCGCGGCGCCTCTCAGCCATGCCAAAAGCCTCATCCTGCTCTGCACTTGCGCAAGATAGGAGTTGAGCTCGTTCAGCTTGCTCATGTTTCCTCCCGCCGCGTGCCCATATAGCCGCTCGCAACTGCAGTCTCCGCCAATGTGACCGCAAATGCAAGCAGCAAAACGTACCACCATAGGCTCACGGAGATGGTATGGTTGTCTCCCGAAAAGGCGCCCTCAGCGCGCGACTGCGCCTCGCCTGCGTTTGCGCTCCAAAGTTTGAGCACATCGTCGTCAATGGGCTTCAAGTCAGACTCGCGCCGGTCCGGATTCACGCCAATGACCGCCTCCTGCCCGTTTGCAAGTCGAATCTGATAGAACCCCGCCTTATCGAGTCGCAGAGTCTGCGTCACCCGCGACTCGCTCAGCGACAATGGCCTTCGCCCATCTGGGTCGATCACCTCAACCTCGCTCTGCTCGTCGGCCATTGGCGCGTAATTGGCTGTGACCGGCGCGCGAAGTTGGACGTAGGAATCCACCAGCCGCGCGCCGCTCAGCATGTCCGATCCCGAAAGATACCGTGCGACATGATCGACAAATGCCACGAATACCGGATGGAGAGGCAGATCATTGGTGAGATTATCGAGCCCCGACGTCATCAGGAGCAGGTGCCCCTGACCCAACGGCTTCTCCAGCACCAGCGGGGTACCGTCACTGAGTTGCGCAATTACTCGTGCGCCCTGGGGATCGACCACCCCGGCGTAGAAAACCCTCGTCTCTGCCCACACCGCGCCGTCTACATCGGGTTTTGGATTGAGGAACGCTGGGTGCGTGAAGTCCACCTTGCCAACCGTCACAACATTTCCCGCGCGCGCATAGTCCCGCGTGTCAAGCACATTGCTGTTCCACACCGGAATCTGCCCATGGCGGGTTGCAAGAGTGCCCAGTGCGATCAGGACGCTTCCGCCCTTCGCCACATACTGAGCCAGCGCATGCTCAAAGCGCGATGGCAGCGCCTCTGCGTCGGAAAGAACCACAAATGCAAACCTGGAAGGGTCGAAGTCCGTGACCTCGTCCTGGTTGACGGATTGCAGCACGAATGACGACTTTGCTGCAGCATTCAGCGCCGCGCCAAAGTATACCGGTGACCGCGTGTCCTGCGCAGAATGAACGAACAAAACGCGCTCCGGGTCCGAGCGGCGGACGGAGAAGACGTTCGAATCATCAGCAGGTAAAGAATCGTTGCCTTCGACGCGCACCGCGCAACGGTTGAAGCCGTAGCTTACATCGAGCGGTGCAAACTCGACACTGGCCCGTCCGTTCGCCGGCACGCTCACCTTGCGCGTCGCCACAGTCTTGCCGTTGACCACCAGGGTAACCGTCTTTACAGCTGCCGGTGTATTGAAACCAGCAACCACGGCATGCACCCGCGAACGGGCGAGATCCTTGGGGTCGGGCAGCTCGGCTGGCGCATCGACGCTTTCGACTGTCCAGTTGGGAGGAGCCGCCCCACTCGCGACTGAATGCAAATGGAGAGTCATGGTTCCCGGTAGTACCGCATCAGCAAAGTTGGCCGGCATTGCGGACCGCTGCATGTCGCTGAAGATATGGACATCCGCGGGTATCCTGGCCGTCTCTGCCATGGCCCGCAGGCCTCGCCCGAGTTCACCGAAGCTACCGTGGCCGTCACCCGGGCCGATGCTTCAGCAGTGCGGAGCGCAATTGGGATACATCCGAAGCTGGTTGCGTCAGAACCTGGAGGCCTCCACCAAGCGCCATGACCTGTGCTCTCTGCGACGACGGCTTGGCGTCCAGCGTCGCCAGTGCTCCTCGTTTGGCGTCCGCGAAGCGTGTGCCGGCGCGCATGCTGAACGAATTGTCAAGCACGATCAGCAGCAAACGATCGTTCGTTCTTGCCGCGGCCCGGTGTATGTAGGGATTCGCGAAGGCCAGCACGATGAGCAGAACAAGCGCGGAGCGTAGTGCAAATAACAGCAGGTGCTTGAGCCGATGGTGACGCGTGGAACTCTGAATGCCCCGCTCGAAGAACATCAGCGAACTGACCGGCCGTGGTATGTTCACGTGCCGCCGCAGCAGGTGTACAAAGACCGGCACCCCCAGCAGCGCCAGTCCGCCCAAAATCCATGGAGCCGCGAATCCCATCAATTTCGCTCCTTGCGCAGCGCAAGATATCCGCGCAACGCTGCGTCCAGCGGCTGATCCGTTACCAGCAGGTGATAGTCCATTCCGGCCGCGCGCGCCCGCGAACGCAGGTGCTCAATATGCGCATCGATCCGGGTGCGATACTCCGTCTTTGCATATTCGGGAACTACTTCGATCTTCTGTCCGGTCTCAAGATCCACCAGAAGCGATGAGCCTTTGAGTACGGGCCTGATCTCCTGCGGATCGAGTATGTGGAACAACACCACCTCATTGCCGCGATAACGTACCGGCTCGATGGTTCGCGCAATTGCCTCAGGATCATCGTAAAAGTCAGAGATCACGATGGCTATGCCGCGCCGATGCAGCAGATCCTGAAACTGCTTCAGCGGGCTGTCAAAGTTTGTGTGTGCATGTGGTTCTGCTCGCTCCAGCGCAGCGAAAAGCCGGCCCAGTTGACCTGGCCGCGTCGACGGTCTGACCACATCGCGCACCTTCTCGTCAAAAACGATCAACCCCGCCGCATCGCGCTGGTTGTGAATGGCGAGGTAGAAGAGCGATGCCGCGATAAAACGCGCATAGTCCATCTTCTTGGTTGGGCCTGATGTGTACTCCATCGAGTTACTGGCGTCCAGCAGAATCGTAAGCTGGCTGTTGGTCTCACCCCGATAGCGCTTCAGATAGCAGCGCTCGGTACGTGCGAACAAATTCCAGTCCACATGACGCAGGTCGTCTCCGGGCGTATACGCGCGATACTCCGCGAACTCCTGGCTGAAGCCAAAGTCAGGAGAACGATGCAGGCCGGCAACAAACCCGTCCACCACCGTCTTTGCCACCAGGTCGAGCGACGAGATGGCTCCCAGCACCGCGGGCTCGAGAAATCGCTGCATCATGGCTCCTTGGGTCTCGGCACATGCGTGATCAGCCGGGCCAGAATCTCGTCACTGTCGATTGAGTCCGACTCGGCATGGAAATTAAGCAGGATGCGATGGCGCAGCACTGGCGCCAGTACGGAGGTCACATCATCGTACGTGGCGTGATATCGTTTGCGCGACAAAGCCCGCGCCTTGGCTGCGAGCACGATGAATTGCGCGGCGCGAATGCTGCCTCCATAGTTCACATATTTCTTCACAAAGTCGGGCGCGTTCTCGCTCCTTGGCCGCGTGGCGCGTACCAGGCTGACCACATAGCGCGCCAGGCTGTCGGCTACGGGAACCATCCGTACCAGTTGCTGAAAGTCCAATAATTCCTGCGCGGAAGTGACAGCCTCGATCTTCGCCACCCGGTTCGTCGTGGTCAGGTCGACAACCTTCAACTCATCCTCGGCACTCAGGTAATCGAGCTTCGCGTTGAACAGGAAGCGGTCTAACTGCGCTTCCGGCAGCGGATAAGTCCCTTCGAGTTCAATGGGGTTCTGCGTCGCCAGCACGAAGAACGGCGCCGGCAATGCATATACGTGTCCCCGCACCGTGCAGGAGTGTTCCTGCATCGCTTCGAGCAGCGCTGCCTGCGTCTTCGGAGGGGTGCGGTTGATTTCATCGGCCAGCAGAATGTTGCCGAATATCGGCCCTTCCACAAACGTCCACTTTCGATGTCCCGTGGTCACGTCTTCTTCAATGATGTCGGTGCCCGTGATGTCCGACGGCATCAGGTCCGGCGTAAACTGAATGCGACGAAACTCGAGTCCAAGCGCGCTCGCAATGGTCTTCACCATGAGAGTCTTGGCAGTGCCGGGCATGCCCGTAACCAGGCAGTGCCCGCCGACAAAGAGGGTGATCAGGATTTGCTCCAGCACCTCTTCCTGACCCACGATCACCTGACGCACCTGGTTCAGGATCCCCTCGCGCACCGCGTGGAATCGTTCGATATGGCGTTGCAGTTCAACTGCATCGGTGTTCAACTCGGAAACTGAAGCCATGAATCCCTTTCTTGTCAGTCCGCCTTTGGGGATGGTTTCTGTAATTCCAGTAAGAGTTTTTGCGCCGGCCGATAGCCTGGCGCCGTCTCCAGTGCGGACAAAACGCTCTCCTGCGCTTTGTCTCTGTCTCCCGAAGCCAGATAGGCTCGCGCCAGGTTGAACTCCGCCCCCGCCTTGTCCACGGGATTCAGTGCTACCAGCGCGTTGTACTCCCGAATCGCATCCTTATATTGCTTCTGCGCATACAGCAGGTCACCAAGGTCCTGATGCAGTTCGTCGTCCTTGAAAGGATATACATAGTTCAAGCGTCCGAGGGTCGCCGCGGATTCATCCAATTGGCCTGCGGCTTGCTGCAGCTTGGCGAGCCGCTTCAACACCTCCGGCGTCTGGCCGCCCTCATGAACGTACGAGGTCAGCATCTCTGTCTCGGCCTGGGTATCGCCGTTCGCCTTCGCCGCCGCCGCAATCAACTCGTATGCGTTGGCATCGCCCACATACTCGGGATACATTGCTACAATCGCAGGCCCCTTTTTAATCACTAAGCCGTAGCGTTTCTGCCGTGTTGCGACAACCAGGGCCTTTAACTCCTCATGCCACTGATCCAGATGGGCGGCTTCGGCGCCGTACTTGTCATTCAGCCATCCGAGGTACTGCTTGTCGAACTCGTCGGGGCCCAGGCCGAGATCTTCCGCAATCACTTGCGGCGTGGTCTTTGATTGTGCGTAGGAGTGAACCATGTCGAGCAGCTTGCCCTCGCCCCACCTGGCCTTGACGAAATCGCAGATGCTGCCGGCCTCGAAATACGACACCAGCACCTGCGCCGGATACTGCGGATAGACGAAGCCTCGATCGAGCTTAACTACCGGTAGCAGCTTCTTCTCACGGATGGCCACCAGCACGTCCGGCGTCGGCTGATTCCTCCACTCAGGAGAACGTTCCCCTTCCTCATGTACTGCGAGTCCCTCAGTAAACCAGCGCGGAACGCGGAAGTTCGTTGCGGTGAGAATAAAGACGTGACTCATCTCATGCCACAGGGTAGATCCCCAATTAAAATCGCCGGGGGGGCGGGCCGACGGGCTATCCATCGCGATCACCCGTCCGAATGTCACACCAAGTGCGCCCAACCCCGGCATCCCCATAGTGCGCACGGCAAAATCCTCGTGATTGGGATACACCTCAACCTGCACCGGCCCGGGCAGCTTCATCGCGTACTTGCTCTCGTAGGTTGCAAGAATCGCGTGTAACTCGGATTGCATGTATGGCTGCAGCAGATCCGCCTCTGACTTATCAAGCTTCAGAACCGTCGTGTCATCGCGAATGGTGACAAAGTTCTTGTAGCTGTCGAGCAGGCGCAGGCTGTTGACAGTGGCTGCATTGCGATAACCGTTCTCGTAGCTCAGTTCCAGCTCTTTGTATGGTTCCTGGTCCTGGCCCAGCCGCATGAGTTCGATGCCCAGCGCCGAGTGCGCCGCCCACAGCCGGGGATCCGCTTCGATGGCTTTGCGGTAATAGACAACGGCGTCCTGGAACCGGTAATGCAACTCCAGATGATGTGCAATGCGCGCGAAGGGCTCGCCGTCGCTGGGGTCCACCGTCTGGATCTTCGTGATCCAAGTGTCTGGAGAACGGTCCGCGATCAGTTCGAGCGAGGCATGAATGGCCATCGCATCGACCGCGCCGGCATCGAGTGACAGAGCCTTGTCCGCTTCGATAGCCGCCGGTATGCGGTCATCGTTGGCGAGAGCCAGGTCGGCCATGGTCACATAAGCGTCAGTGAGCTTCGGGTCCAGCTCAATTGCCCTGGCCGCATAACTGGCCGCTTTGCCGTCAAACCCTCCCTCAGATACCAGCGCCAATCCAAGGTATGCCTCGGCGTTGGATTGATCCTTGCTCAATGCTTCGCGAAACAGATCGGCGGCTTCCGGATCGTTAAATCGTTCGTGCAGCAACATGCCCCAGCGCACCTTGACTTCGGCCCTGCTGTTCGCCTGTTGCGCAGCCAGGCGGAACTGCTCGTTCGCATGGTCCCATTGTTCCTGTCCCCAGAATCCCTCCGCGCGCGTGTACGCGTCGCCGCTTTGCGTCAGACCGGCAAAACAGGACTGAGCCTCTGCCCGGTGTCCGTGCCGTCGCAGCGACCAGCAGTCCGAGGGCACAACAGCATGCGCGCAGGTCGCGGCGGCCAAAAGGAGGACTGAGACGAGAGCCGCTAACTTCATTTGTCCAGCTCCTCCTGTACCTTGGCCAGTTCGAGCAGCGCCGCCGTCAACTGCGCCTTGTAGTCGGCGGGGTCCATCGCCGCTTTCCTGTATTTCAGCCCGTCAATCTTCTCCTCCAGTTCATCTTTTCTCCGGAGAAGTTCGCGCTTGGCAGGGTCTTTGTCGGTTTGCGCATCCGAGCCCAGGCGCAGCACCGGAAAACTCGCCATCAAGAGGCCCTGTCCGCTCCCCGCGGTGCGCACCGGCTCACCCGTCCCCACATCATCAAACACCGCATGTTCGGTGGCCAGCCGCTTTTGGGAGTCATAGAAATCGGCCGTCTTCCTGGCCGCGTAGTTAAATGCCTCCATCGCACTGATCGAGTCACTCTTGTCCGTATCGGCTGCGGGATCCTGCATCGCCTCGACCCAGTAGCGCGCAAAGACCGTGGCATTCTTTTCCGTGCCGGACTTCGTCGAAGCAATGACGGCTCGTCCGGGACGTTCCAGCGCTGCCACCGAGCCCCCGCTCGCGCTGGTCGTATTCACCACTAACTGTCGCCTCGCGGTGATCTTGTCGCACATCGCCGCGATCTCCGCCGCGGTCACATCGGGTCCGACGAGATTGAACTTGTACTCGACTCCATCGAAGGAGCCATGACCGATCAGCACCAGCACAAAGTCGTCGTCCCCCTTGGACTCTCGTGCAACCGTGCTGAGAGTCTCGCGCAGATTCGACGCATTGGCCTGCGCGCCCGTCAGAGTGAAAACATGACCCGGGTCAGTCGACACCTTGAAGATGCGGTCCAGATCCTTCGCCGCACCGGAGAATCGCTGCTCGTACTCCGGCTCGCCTCCAAGACCTGCCACTACCACGTAATAAGTCGCCGCTTGCGCCTGCAGCGCGCAGCCGGCGAGCATACCCACCACCAGGCCGCGATTCATACCACTCCCCACTTCCGCCTCAAGAGCCATTCAACGATCGGCAGCCCGATCAGCATCAGGAAAACAATGGGCATGTTCCAGAGTTCCTTGGTGCTGCGCACCGAGATACCGGCGTCGGAGTAGGAGATATCCCGGGGCAGATTCTTCAGCTCCGAGGGCCGCCAGTATTGGCCACCTGTCTGTGCGGCGAGTTGCTCCAGAAGATGCTTGTTCTGCGTAGTGTGAAACGCTTCGGCAACCCCATCCTCACGCTGAAAGGCCACAACATCGCGCCCCAATTCCTGCGGCTGAGCGCCCGCGGCTTCCGCTGCGATCTCGGCCACATACGTCCCCGGCTTCGTCGCCGTCCAATCTGCCTGGTAGGTGCCCGGTGTCTCCTGCGAAGGCGTCATATCGACAGATGCATTCACACCTTCGGGACCGATGATATGGGCGGTGACATGCGCGTTGCTGGCTGGCTGATATTGTGCGTCGCGCACCTGCGCGTTCAATCGCACGTTCCCGTCATCCATCAGGATGTGCGCCGGCATGGTTGCCGTCACCGGACCGGGAGTTTCGCCTACCAGCCAGCGCAGGAGTTGATGCCAGAACAGATCGTGCGAGGGATCGCCCAGGGCTTCGCTCATCTGCCAGCGCCATGTGCCGCCCGTCGCCATCACCGCCGTGCGCCCGTGGCCATAGCTCTCGGTAATCAGAAGCGGCAACTCGCGATGCGCCGCATGCAGGCTGGCCAGAACCGTCGCTCCCGGTTTGGGAGCCCCGGCATCTTCATAATCGGCCAGATAGGTGAGCTTCTTCCAACGCTCCGCATTCTTCTCCGGATCGTCGAGCAGGCGCATGATCGGCGAATCCACCCCTGCCGCCGTCAGTTCTACCGTTGCGGGATTGCGATGAAACGTATGCCGTCCGGAGGGCAGGAAGGTGGGCAATAACTCGTTCAATGAGGAAGCGCTCCATCCCCCGTCGCTCAGCGCCGAACGGCCGCCCAGGAACAGAATGCCGCCGCCGCGCCGATCGACATATTCGCGCAAAAGCTCCTGCTGCAACGGTGTGAAGTAGTCCGCGTCCACCGAGCCGATGATGATGCCCGCATATCCAAACAGGTCTTCGGGCCGCACCGGAAACCCATCGGCCAGCTCATTGGGATTGCTAATCCCCTGGCGATAGATCTTGTTCTCGCTGGTGCGCAGCATCGAGACCACCTGCATCGTGGGATCGTCCTCCTCGGCCCTGCGGATAAACTTGAACTCCCAGCGCGGTTCACCCTCAATGTAAAGAATGCGGCGCTTGGTATCGCTCACCACCAGCGGCCGCCTGACGGCATTGTTGGCCGCGCTTTCTTCTCCCGCAAGCGGCTCGATCCTGAACTCGATACTCTTGGCGCCGGCAGGCCCGGCAGGAAAGAACAGCGGCTCGGTCTGGATGCGGCCCTCCGGACCAAGGACGATGTCGTGCGCCGCCAGGATCTTCCCTCCATCTCTGACCGTCAGCGTCACCTTCTCGCCTTTGAAGCCCTCCTGCGTCAGGGTTACAGTGGCGGCCACACGGCTATCCGCAACCGCTCTCTCCGCCAGGCTGACGTCTTCGATCTCCACATCGCGCGCATGTTCCTCGCGCCCAAATCCAATCGTGTGTACCGGAATCCGGCGATTGCGCAGCGCCTGTATCGTCTCCCTGCGAATTCCATCGCCGCCGGCGCCGAGCGTGTTCTGTTCTCCATCACTCAACAGGATGACTGCGCCCACCGGCAGATCCGATGTCTCCGAAGCCAGTTGCATCAGCCCATCGTTGAGGTGCGTGGCAGCCCCCGCAGGCGCGATGCTCTGCGTCCGTTCGACACGCGCCAGATCCTTGTCTACCTGGTAAATTCGGGTTTGAAATCGCTTCTGAAGCCCTGCAAGGACGCCGCCCTCAAGCGCAGCTACCGCCGCAGCTTCGCGTGTGCGGCCATCCACATCGCCGATTGCCATACTGCGCGAGTCGTCCACCACCACCGCGATAATGTTCTGCTGCGAATTCAACTCGCCCACCGACATTGCCGGCCGCCAGAGTAACAGCAGCAGCAGCGCAATCATCCCGGCCTGCATGGCCCATATCACCCAGCCCCGCCACCCTCTGAGCGGCGCTTCCCGTTCCCGCACCGCGATCAGCAGCGCCAGCCCTCCGCATATCACCACCATACAAACCGGCAGCAACCAGCCAGGCCACGCTCCAAGCAGCACAAAGCGCCCCTTGGTGAACACCGGAATCGGGTACTTGAATAGAAGCTGAAACATGCACGCTGAAGTGGCGATCGAGCGGGTGAAAAAGAGTTAACGATCCCGGCAAGTTACTTTCCCCGGAGAGTTCCATCCAGAGCTGATACCTTCAGTGCGTCATCCCGTAGAGAATGTAATCCAGGCCTACCCGGAAGGCCATTGAAGCAAACGTTTCAGGGTAGTTGGGATCGTCCGCCCACTCCCACGCATCGCCCAGGTGCATGTTGTGACAGATGGCGACCATGATGCGTCCCTTGTCATCGCGGATGGCGCGCCACTTCGGCTGGTAGCCATCTTTCTCATAAGTGCGTCCGGTCCAGACGAACTGTTCGCCCGGAATCTGCATCTTGTCGTCGATATCGTACAGGGTATGGAAGATCTCATCGCCGCTTTGAAGGTCTTCAATCGGCCGGTCAGGCAAAACCTGCCGCATGCCATTCATGAAATTCTCCCAGTCTTCCGTGCCATGAAAGTCGTCCACCATCAGAAATCCGCCTTTGAGCAGGTAGGCTCTCAGGCGCTTCGCCTCGGCATCGCTGAATGACCAGGTCTGCACCTGCACCGCATAGATCCACGGATAGTTGTAGATGTCGTCGGAATCGAGGTTCACAACCTGTTCCGTTGGACGCCCGTCGATGCGGGTGAGCCGGTGCATCGCGATAAGAAACTGGCGGTCTGCCTTGGGATAGTCGCGCGACCACGAGGGTCCACCCCAATGCCCGCGTCCACCAAATGCCCCGTAGCTTGCCATGCCGGTCGGATAGGCCAGCCGCGACCAGTAGAACTCGGCCTTCACGTTGCTGGGCGAGTCGTCATCCCCAAACCCGAAGTCGGCTGTACGCTGAAATGCCCATAGCCCTGCACAGCAGACCACCGCCGCAACCGTCGGCAGGACCACTTGCGACAATCTCATGGAGGACCTCCGCTGCGGGGATGGCGCAAGGGTGCACGAGAACGCTTGCCGGTTAGACGGAGCGACCCCCGAGTTGGTTGCAGAGTCTCCGCACCCTCAGCCCGACTTGTCCGGACAATTTTGCTCATGAGACTATCCAGTTACGCCGGGTTTTCGTAAGACGGCGCCGAACGGCCAGGTGGCACGCCGTTTTAAGCAGGCTCAGATCGCAAAGTGCCAAATTCTACCTTGACGCGTCCATGCCAGATTAGCTCGCCGGTATGGGGGGCCACATCATGAACAGACGCGATCTCCTCAAGATCGGCGGAGCAGCCTTGGCGCATGCAACTGCTGGCGCCCGGCGGTTGCCGGCCGTTGCCGGCTCTGCGCCGAACGCGGCCTCCCAGGCGCCCCCCGACGCCAAGGCCGACTACACCCTTCAAATCGGCGCCGTAACCGTGGAACTGGACCGTTCCCACATCGTGTCGACCATTGGCTACAACGGTGTTGCGCCCGGGCCCGTGTTGCGCATGCGCGAAGGCAGGCCGGTCACGATCGAAGTCGTCAACGACACCGACACCCCCGAATTGGTCCATTGGCACGGAATGCTCATCCCCTCGGCCGTCGACGGCACCGAAGAAGAGGGCTCTCCACTGGTCCCGCCCCATGGCCGCCAGCGGTTCCAGATCACCCCCACACCGGCCGGATCCCGCTGGTATCACTCCCACGCCATGGCCATGGATGACCTGCACAAGGGAGCCTACACCGGTCAGTTCGGCTTCGTCTTTGTCGATGACGGGGCTGACCCCGGCCACTATGACCAGGAGCTCTTCCTCGCTCTGCGCGATTGGGAACCGTTCTTCACCGGCACCATGGACGACGAGGACGACGACACCCATGACGGACCTCTGCTCGAAAAACCGCCGACCATGAACACCGATCCCGACGGGCTCGAGGTCGGTTCCATGACCTACTCCATCAACGACAAGGCGCTTGGATCCGGCGAGCCGATCCGGGTTCGGGAAGGCCAGCGGCTGCTCATTCACCTGCTCAACGCCAGCGCCATCGAGAACCGCCGCATCGCCCTTGCCGGCCACAAAATGCAGGTGATCGCCCTCGACGGCAACCCCGTGCCCACACCCCAGGCCGTCGATTCCGTGTTTCTCGGCGCCGGCGAGCGCATCGATGTCGTGGTGGAAATGAACCACCCCGGGGTCTGGATCCTGGGCTCGACAGAGAAGATGATTCGCGAATCAGGCCTTGGCGTGGTGGTTGAGTACGCCGGCCAGCACCACCCGCCGCAATGGATCGATCCCCCCAAAACCCGCTGGGACTACACCCTCTTCGGCCGCCCGGCCTCCACTGCCCCCGTGCCTCAACAGAATATCGACCTTACCTTCGACAAGGTCCCCGGCG
Organism: uncultured Acidobacteriaceae bacterium; assembly: GCA_963737665.1. GTDB lineage: Bacteria > Acidobacteriota > Terriglobia > Terriglobales > Acidobacteriaceae > Telmatobacter. The sequence goes on along the minus strand of CAVTTW010000001.1, from coordinate 71,642 downwards.
GAGCCGGCAAGTTCAACCTCTGGCTCGTGAACGGAAAGCCCTATCCGCATGAACGCGAATTTGTGCTCGAGAAAGGGAGCCGCTACCGCCTCACCATGCACAATCGCACCGATGATGCGCATCCCATGCACCTGCATCGCCACCTGTGGGAACTGGTCGAGATCAACGGGAAGAAGACATCCGGCATTCTCGAAGGACACCGTAGTCGTTCCTTACTATGGCCGCGCCGTGGTTGACTTCACCGCCGACCAGCCTGGCCTGTCTCTCTTTCACTGCCACATCCAGCAGCACATGGATTACGGCTTCAAAGCCCTCTTTCGCTGCAGCTGAGCTACGGACAGCTCAGCTTGAACCGTCCAATGCGAGCAGCTTTGGTTACTATTACTGCGGAGTCAAACGTGCCGCCCTTCCCCAACCGCATCTCGACCCGCCGCAAATTCCTGAACCGCATGGGCCTGCTGGGCTTGGCGTCGGCTTTTCCGATCCGGCCCCTTTTCTCCGCTCCCGTCGCGCCCGGCTTTGCCTCGAGTGCAGTATCCCCGTCGGGTTCTGTGGTAAAAAACCGCGCGCCGCTCGAGCCCAATGCGTTCTACCTCCTGCCCCTCGGCTCGATTCGCCCCGCCGGCTGGCTCAAGGACCAGTTGCGCATCCAGGCCAATGGTTTAAGTGGACACCTCGATGAAACCTGGGCCGACGTCGGCCCCAACAGCGGCTGGCTGGGCGGCAGCGGCGAATCGTGGGAGCGCGGCCCCTACTTCCTTGATGGCCTCGTGCCGCTCGCTTATCTGCTCGACGACCCGCGTCTTAAAGCCAAGGCCCAGCGCTATATCGATTGGACACTCGATCACCAGGCTCCCTCCGGCATGATTGGACCAGCCTCCAACGATGACTGGTGGCCGCGCATCGTCATGCTCAAAGTTCTAACCCAATATCAGGAATTCACCGGCGACCCGCGCGTCCTTCCCGTCATGGACAAGTATTTTCGTTATCAGCTTCAGGAACTTCCCCGGCGGCCTCTGCGCGACTGGGGCAAATTCCGCTGGCAGGACGAGTTGCTCAGTGTCGTGTGGCTTTACAACCGCACCGGCTCCGCCTACCTGATCGAACTGGCCAACCTGCTGCACAAGCAAGGCTACGATTGGATGGCGCAATACGCCAACTTCCAATACACCCGGCGCATTACCGCGGAGTACATCAAGCTCGAAGAGGGAGGCGGACTTAAGGATCTCGCCCTCGCTACCCACGGCGTCAACAACGGTCAGGCCGTCAAGACCGGGCCCGTCTGGTCGCAGGTATCAGGCTCGGAAACGGATCGAAAAGCCGTTCTCAGGATGATCTCGGAGCTGAATACCTACCACGGCCTGCCCAACGGCATGTTCTCCTGCGATGAACATCTCGCCGGCCTCGACCCGTCGCAAGGTTCGGAGCTGTGCACCGTGGTCGAATACATGTTCTCGCTGGAACAGTCGCTCGCCATCCTCGGCGACCCCTCGCTCGGCGATCGTCTCGAGCAACTTGCCTTCAACGCGCTGCCGGGCGCATTCACCGATGATATGTGGGCTCACCAGTACAACCAGGAACCCAATCAGGTGGAATGCAGCCTGCACCACAAGCCATGGACAACCGACGGGCCGGAATCAAACCTATACGGCCTCGAGCCCAACTTCGGTTGCTGCACGGCAAACTTCCACCAGGGCTGGCCCAAGTTCACCAACAGTCTCTTCCTGCTCTCGGGCACACAGGACACGGCCCAAGAGGACGGCCTGGTCGCTGCCGCGTATGCTCCCTGCGAAGTCCACACCTCCCTTCGCGGCGTCGATGTCCACGTCGTTGAAGACACCGGCTATCCCTTCCATGGAACCGTGCGCCTTTCCATCCATCCGGCATCGCCTGTGAGCTTTCCCCTGCAGCTTCGAATACCTGCCTGGGCTGCGGGCGCAACCATTCACGTCAACGGCCAGACCGCTCCGCCGCCCGTGGCCGGCTCGTTTGCGCGCATCGACCGCACATGGAAACCCGGCGATCGCGTCGAAATCACATTTCCGATGAAGCCCCGCATCTCCCGCTGGTTCAACAACTCCATCGCCGTGGAGCGCGGTCCGCTGGTCTTCTCCTACAACATCGGCGAAAGCTGGGTGAAGCTGCGCGATCGTGGCATGACTGCCGATTGGCAGGTCTTTCCTGGAACCGCATGGAATTACGCACTCCTCGTTGACCCCGGCAAGCCTGACCAAGGCATCGACGCTGCCGAAACCGAGGTCGGCGAAGCACCTTTCACCAGCCACCATGCGCCCGTCCGCCTCAGTGTCAAGGCGCGTCGTATCAACGCCTGGCGAGCGGAGGACGGAGCCGCTGACCCGCTGCCCCAGAGCCCGGTCGCCAGCGATCAGCCGGAGGAAACCGTCACGCTCGTTCCCTATGCCGCCGCCAAACTGCGCATCACGGCGTTTCCGGAATGCAAGTCCTGATCTGCAAGGCAATTCCCGGTTTCCTGAGCGATGGAATTGTCTGCGCTTTGCTTTGTCGGTCTTCCCAATCTGAAAGGAAGTGCCTCCATGTCGATCAAAGGCTTCATCACCAGCAAAAGTTCAAGTTCCACCACCGGCACCGGTCTGTTGCTTCTGCGAGTCTTTGCCGGCATGAGCCTCTTTCTGAAGCATGGTCTGGAAAAGCTGACTGGCTATTCCACCATGGTCCAGCATTTTCCTGATCCCATTCACATTGGTGCTCACGCAGGGTTAGCCTTTGCCCTGCTCAGCGACGGCATCTGTTCCATCCTGGTCGTCATCGGCCTCGCCACCCGCCCCGCGTCGCTCATTATCCTGATCAACCTCCTGACGGCATTCTTCTTCGTACACCATGCCGCCTTCTTCTCCGACGGCCACGTGGAACTCGTCTGGGTGTACATTGCTGTCTTCCTGTCCCTTCTTTTCACCGGCCCCGGGCAATTCAGCGTAGACGCAGCGCTCTAGCCGAGCGATCCGCATCCTTGCCGGCCAGCTCTGTCCTGCGCGCATCCCCCCGAGACCCCGTTAACCCGGTTTTCAACTTGCCATGCACAAAAACCCATGCACCGGCAGAAATAGGCAATAGATCGGCAGGATCAGGATATCGTTCGCCAGGATCCGTTTCGTATCCTGAGTCTCGGGCAGATCGTTCCCATCTGCCTTGCGGGTTGAGAGGACTCTATGTACAAAGCCAAAGCTTATTCCGTCTCCAGCGCCACATCGCCGTTTACATCCACCACAATTACGCGGCGAGATCCGACCGAAAACGACGTGCAGATCGAGATCCTGTTCTGCGGCATCTGCCACTCCGATCTTCACCAGGCCCGCGATGAATGGCGCGAGGTCATGCCCACCGTTTACCCCCTGGTGCCCGGACACGAGATCGTGGGCCGGGTTACGAAAGTCGGCTCCGCGGTGACCAAATTCAAGCCCGGCGACCTGGGCGCCGTCGGCTGCATGGTGGACACAGACGGCACCTGCCCTGAGTGCAAGGCTGGCTTCGAACAGTTCTGCCCCAATATGACCCTCACCTATAACTTCCCCGACAAGCACAGCGGCGGCGTCACCTACGGAGGCTACTCCGACAGCATTGTCGTCAGTGAGCGTTTCGTGCTCCGCGTTCCGACCAATCTCGATCTCGCCGGAACCGCGCCGCTGCTCTGCGCCGGCATCACCACCTATTCGCCCATGCGTCACTGGGGCGTGACCAAGGGCCAGAAAGTAGGCATCGTCGGTCTTGGAGGCCTCGGCCACATGGGCGTCAAATTCGCTCATGCTCTGGGCGCCCACACGGTCGTCTTCACTACTTCTCCAGGCAAGAAGGACGACGCCCTTCGCCTCGGCGCCGATGAGGTCGTTATCTCCCGCAACGCCGATGAAATGGCAAAGCACGCCGGCAGCTTTGACTTCATCCTCGATGCCGTTGCCGCCGAACACGACATCAACGCCTACATCAATCTCCTGCGCCGCGACGGCAATATCACCATGGTCGGCGCGCCCGAAAAGCCTCTGCCGGTCGGCGTATTCGGCCTCATCTTCAGACGCCGCAGCCTCTCCGGGTCTCCCATCGGCGGCATTCCGGAAACCCAGGAGATGCTCGATTTCTGCAGCCAGCACAACATCACCGCCGACGTCGAGGTCATTCCCATTCAAAAGGTGAATGAAGCCTACGAGCGGCTGCTCAGGTCCGACGTGAAATACCGCTTCTCCATCGACATGGCTTCCCTCAGATCCGAGTAAGCCTGCCTGCCATAAACGGCCACCGCCCCGGAGACGGTTCGAATCCGGGGCAGGTTGGCCGCCCCATCCCCTATCTCTTAATCCAGGAGAATCAAGCAAATGGAGATCAAGCGAAACGGCTCCCGCCCTTCGGGCAAAGGACCCGCCGACTACTTCACCGGTACCGTCCGCGTCGATCCGCTCTTTGAAGCGCCGGAGCCCGCACGCGTTGTCGGAGCCAGCGTGACCTTCGAGCCCGGCGCCCGCACCGCATGGCATACGCATCCACTCGGCCAGACTCTCATCGTCACCGCCGGTTCGGGCAGAGCCCAGCGCTGGGGCGGACCCATCGAAGAGCTCCGGCCCGGCGATGTGGTCTGGTTTCCGCCCGGGGAAAAGCATTGGCACGGGGCATCCCAAACCACGGCAATGACTCATCTCGCCATCCAGGAAAAGCTCCAAGGCAAAACCGTCGACTGGCTGGAGCAGGTGAGCGACGAGCAGTACGGCGCATAGTCGGGCGCACTTGATTGCCGGTCCGGACGCAAGCCATGCGTTACGCTTTCAGCATGGGTACACCTGTGAAATCTTTAGCCGCGTTGGCGGCTGCCGGCCTGCTGGTCGCAGCCAGTTGCTTTGGTCAGGATGTGGACACTCAAGCCCTGGATTCCCTGCACTGGCGGCTGATCGGTTCGTTCCGCGGCGGCCGCGTGAGCGCCGTCGCGGGTGTGCCTGGCGATCCAAACATCTACTACTTCGGCACCCCCGGTGGCGGCATCTGGAAGACGAGTGACGCCGGCCGGGTGTGGGAACCCATCTTCGACAAGGAGCGTGTGGCTTCCATCGGCGCGCTCGCCGTGGCCCGCTCCAATTCCAGCATCCTGTACGCCGGAACAGGCGAGCAGACCCCCGGCAACGGGGTCTACAAATCTACCGACCAAGGCCGCACCTGGACCCATGCCGGACTCGACCAGACGCGCTTCGTCCAGGCGGTCATTGTCGACCCACGTAACCCCGACATTCTGATCGTGGGCGCTAATTCCATCGGCGTGTACGTCTTTGCGCGCCCATATCCCAAGAATGATCTCTCCACCCCGCGCGGCATCTTCAAGTCCACTGACGGCGGCAAGACCTGGAAGCAGACGCTGAACAAGGAAGACTCAGCCGGTGTCTTCGATCTGGAGGTTGACCCCGACGACCCGCGCGTCCTCTACGCTTCACTGTTGGTCCCCGCCCCCGAGCCTGGACCTGCAGCGACTCAAAGCAGCCCCTTGACAAAGCAAAGCAGCCCCGCAGCCAAGCCGAGTCCAGCCGAAAAGCAAAGCATCCCCGCCCCCAGCCCGAAACCGCCGGAAGATACTTCGGTGATTTACAAATCCACCGACGAGGGTTCGACGTGGACTCCGCTGCAATCAAAAGGGCTTCCCGAAGCCGGCCGCGGCCGCCTGGGGATTGCGGTTGCTCCCCACACTCAAGGCAAGCGCCTCTATGCCGTGGTCAACCAGGGGTTCTATCGCTCCGACGACGCCGGCGCGACGTGGAGCTAAATCGACCCCCGATCCACGCATTGAAGGCAGTGCCTACTTCAGCCGCATCTTTGTCGACACCCAAAATCCCGACATCCTCTACATGGCGCAAACCTCGCTCTATCGCTCGACCGATGGAGGACACACCTTTGAGGCGTTCGTCGGCGCCCCGTCCGGCGATGACTTTCACGTTCTCTGGATCGATCCCCTCAATCCCAGCCGCATGCTGCTGGGCGTCGATCAGGGAGCCATCCTGAGCGTGGACGCGGGCAGGTCCTGGAGCACCTGGTATAACCAGCCAACCGGCCAGTTCTACCACATCACCACCGACAACCAGTTCCCCTACCGCACCTACGCCGCCCAACAGGACAGCGGTACCCAGTCCGTGCCCAGCCGCAGCGATAACGGCGAGATCACTGGACACGATGACACGTCCGTCGGCGGGTTTGAATTCTGCTACATCGCCCCCGACCCGCTGCATCCGCAGTGGATTTATTCGGGAGGATGGTATGGCTCCGTGGTGCGCTACGACAGCACCACCGGCCAGATCGCCACCGTCTTCGAAAGAGGCAACAAGTTTCGCGCCGCGCAGATGCCGCCGCTCTTCTTCTCTCCCCACGATCCGCACACCCTCTACCTGGGCACGCAATTTGCGATGAAGACCACCGACGAAGGCAAGACCTGGCAGGAGATCAGTCCTGACCTCACGGAGTGGAAAGCCCCGGATGAATCGAAGCCTGTTCCCGGTGCTCCGCGGCCTCCGGCAATCGAGGCCCTCTCCATGTCGCCCCTTGACCCCGGCGAGATGTGGGCGTCCACTACCAACCGTCTTGTCCAGCTAACACGCGATGGCGGGGCGCATTGGCAAAAGATTACCCCTCCCGGTGTCGAAGCACCGATGGAGTTCCTCTACGTCGAGCCCTCCCACTTCGATGCCGCCGAGGCGTTTCTGACTGTCGGAACCAGCCGTCAGGCCGTGCCCCCGCAGATCCTGCGCACCCGCGACTTTGGCGCCACCTGGCAATCCATTGTGAACGGCCTGCCCGCCAATGAAAGTGCGCTGGTCGTACGCGAAGACACCGTCCGCAAAGGGCTGCTCTTCGCCGGAACCGCTTCGACCGTCTACCTCTCCCTCGACGACGGCGATCACTGGCGCCCGCTCACCCTCAATCTGCCCGCCGCCTCGGTTACCGACATCGACGTGCACGGCGATGACCTCGCCATCTCCACCTACGGGCGCGGACTCTGGATCCTCGACGACATCGCGCCCATTCGCAGTCTCAAACCGGAGATGCTCGACGCCCCGGTCACCCTGCTGCCCCCGGTCACCGCCATGAGAGTCCGCTGGGATAACTATGAAGACACACCCCTGCCCATTGAAACCCCCAGCGCCAAAAATCCTCCCGACGGGGTTCTGATCGACTACTACCTTAAAACGGCCCATCCGGGCGCCGCGCAGATCACCATCCGCGATGCCGGCGGCAACGTGGTGCGCACCTATACCGGAAACATGAGCGAGCCCCAGCTGCCTCCGCCCAACGTGCCTGAATATTGGTTTGAAAAAACTGAGTCGGTAGACGGCTCCGCAGGGCTGCATCGCTTCGTTTGGGACTTGCGCTATGACGCCCCCAAGGCGCTGCCGGCCTCCTACTTCGGGCCTATCCTGCAGTACACGGAATACACCCTGGCCGACCACGCCATCCCACATGAAACGCCCCGGCAGCAGCCACAAGGCCCGCTGGTTGTCCCCGGGAGCTATACCGTCGAACTCACCGTCGACGGGCAGACCTATCGCCAGCCGCTCACCGTCAAGCTCGATCCCCGCGTCCACGCGTCCGGAGAAGACCTGGATGCGCAACGGGCACAGGCCCGCCGGCTGGTCAGCGGTATGAATGTCTCCTACGACGAGTACCAGAAGCTCGACGCCCTGACCCGCGCGATCGACGACCGCCGGAAAAACGAGAAGGCGGAAACCGCTGACCTGGACAAGCAGATCAAGGCCGTCGCGCAGGGCACACACGATGTCCCGGGGCTTGGCCCGATCAATCGCGACCTGGGACGCCTCTTGTTTGGCATCGAGTCCGCCGATCAGCGGCCATCCGCTCCGCAGGTGGAGGCCGTCGCGGAAGAGTGCGGCGCGTTAGCCAAAGCACTCGTTCTCTGGAAGGAATTGAACGAGTCACTTGCGAAACAGAACCCTCTGCATCTTCCCGTAGTGACTGAAGTTTCTGCCTCCGGGTGCGCCCCATAGCTCCAACTGCCAGGGCAAAAATCTGTGGTAACCGACCTGGCCAATCGACTGTGCAGCTAACCTGATCTTGAGCAAACACTCAGGATGAATACTGGGTTACAATTTGAGGGTTCGTGATGTTCTGCGAACCCAATCAATTTCCACAAGATCCCCCATCTTGGGAAAACAAGAAGCTTCTGCGTCCACTGTTTGCTTGGTCTTCGCACCTGTGAAGACATTCCCCGGGGGTAATATGCGCGTTCGATCTGCGTCCAGTCAGGTTGCGATCCCTGCAGCGGCTCGTTTACCGGAAGCCGTGTGCCGTCCGTCTTTCATCAGCCTAAAATCCACAGGCACCCGTGGCTTATTTGCCGGCCTGCGGGTCGCGCTGGGGTTGTGCGCGCTCTCGGGAGTGAACTGCCTGGCGGACTCGACCGCGGCGCCTGCGAGCCTCTCGTGGGCCACTGTCGCCGTGGGAAACAAGGGCGGCCAGAAGGTCGTTACCCTGACCAACGGCGGCGCGGCGGCCATCACGATCAGCGGCATCACCATTGCCGGGGCCAATCCCGCAGATTTTTCGGTTTTCAGCAAGACCTGCGGGACCACGCTTGCCGCAGCGGCCAGCTGCACCGCCAATGTCGTCTTTGGACCTACCGCTCCCGGAACCCGTAGCGCCACCCTTAGCTTCACCGACTCCGACACCAACAGCCCGCAGACGGTTGCACTCAGCGGACTGGGCGCGGCCGCGGCCGGCAGTGTGTCCGCCGGTCCGTCCAGCCTTACCTTCGCTGGCACCACCACAGGCTCCGGCAGCACAGCACAATCCGTCACGCTCTCCAATGGTTTGGCGACGGCTGTCTCCATCACCAGCATCTCTGTCGCCGGCGCCAATCCGGCAGACTTCTCCGTCTCCGCGACGACCTGCGGCGCCAGCCTGGCAGCGTCAGCGAACTGCTCGATCAGCATCGTCTTCACTCCGACTGCGACCGGAACCCGCGCCGCAACCCTCAACCTCACCGATGCGGCCACCAATAGTCCCCAGACCGTGGCGCTTTCCGGAACAGGATTGGCGCCCTCCGGAAGTGCATCCGCATCCCCCGCCAGCCTGGCGTGGGCGTCTGTGGCCATCGGCAACAAGGGCGGCCCCAAGGTCGTCACGCTGACCAACGCCGGCTCCACGGCCATCACCATGAACGGCATCACGCTTGGTGGCACCAACCCCGGCGACTTCTCCATCTTCAGCAAGACCTGCGGAACAACCCTGGCCGCGTCCAGCTCCTGCACCGCAACCATTGTGTTTGGTCCGACCGCGTCCGGACCTCGCAGCGCCACACTCAGCTTCAGCGACTCGACCAGCAACAGCCCGCAGAGCGTCGCGTTATCGGGCCTTGGAAGCGCTCCCACCGGGTCAGTCACCGCCAGTCCGGCCGGACTCTCCTTCGCCATTACCCCGGTTGGATCGAGCGCTGGATCACAGGCCGTCACCCTCTCCAATTCCCTCTCAACCGCAGTGACCATCAGCGGCATCACCATCGGCGGAACCAATGCAGGAGATTTCCTCATCTCCGGCTCGACCTGCGGCAGCAGCCTCGCAGCCTCCGCCAACTGCGCTGTTTCCCTTGCCTTCAAACCGGCCGCAGCCGGCGCTCGCGCCGCAACCCTCACCTTTGCCGACGCGGCAACCAACAGCCCCCAGGCCGTCGCCCTCGCCGGCACCGGCGATGCGGCCATGACCATCACGCCTCTCGCCCCGACCGTCGCCATCAACGGAACCGTCCAGTTCAACGCCAGCATCGCCGCGACCTGGACTGCCTCCTGCGGTTCGATCGGGAGCAGCGGCCTGTTCACCGCGCCTGGGACCGCAGGGCCCTGCAGCGTCGTTGCTACGGCCACAGACGGCAGCGGACAGACGGCCAACACCATCGTCACCACCGCCGCCTCTATTTCTGTCACCCCGGCCATGGCCAATCTGCACGCCCTCAATACGCAGACATTCACGGCCAATCAGCCAGTCAACTGGTCTGCTTCGTGCGGTTCAATCTCCACTTCCGGCGTCTTTACCGCGCCCGCGTCGCCCGGCCCCTGCACCATCACCGCGACCGCCTCGAACGGAACGGCTTCGAAGGCGACCGCGACTGCCAACGTGGATCTTGCCAACTACACTGCCCGCAAGGGTGGCGGCGGCAACCTGGGCGCGCAGACCGACGAGCTGGCCCTCACCGCCGCCAACGTCAACTCCAACTCATTCGGGTTGAAGTGGACGGCCGCGGTAGACGGCTGGGTCAGTGCGCAGCCGCTCTACATGAATGCGCTCACCGTCAACGGCGCATCGCATAATGTAGTCTTCATTGCCACCGCGAACGACAGCGTCTACGCCTTCGACGGCGACTCGGGCGCGCAACTCTGGCAGGTCAGCCTGATCCCGGCCGGCGCCACATCCATTGCGGCCGCCGACGGTGGGCTTTACCAGCGCGCCGCTCATCGGCATTCTCGGCACCCCGGTCATCGACCCGGCCACCAACACGATGTACGTGGTGAGCGCAACCTCCGAACAGAACGCGACCTACTTCCCTAGCCGCCTGCATGCGCTCGATCTCGCCACCGGGGCCGAAAAGTTTGGCGGACCCGTGCTGATCAGCGATCCCACCATGGCTCCCATGCACAAGCTGCAACGGCCCGGCCTCCTCCTTGCCAATGGCAACGTCTACGTCGGCATCGGCTCCATGCAGGACATGCAGCCCTACCACGGCCTCCTCTTCTCCTTCAACGCCCAGACCCTCGCTCAACAGGCGGTCTGGGTGACCACGCCGACCGGTTCCGAGGGCGGCATCTGGATGGGCAGTTCCGCGCCGGCCGTCGATGAATTCGGCAACCTCTACGTGACCACCGGCAACGGCAGCTTCGACGGAACGGTTAACTTCGGAGAGGCCGTGGTCAAGCTCAGCCCGGGGCTGCAGGTCATGGACTACTTCGCCCCGTACAACTACGCGACCTATGATGCCAGCGACGTGGACCTTGGCTCGGGCGCCGTCATGGTCGTTCCCGATCAGGCGGGGTCCTATCCCCATGAGATGATCGCGTGCGGCAAACCCACTCCCATCTACGTAATCAACCGGGACAACCTGGGGGGCATCGGCACCACGTCGGACAATGTCATTCAACGGCTCGACAACCAGGTAGGCGTTTTCAATAGCCGTACCAACTCCGTTCAGGCCTGCTTCACCGGGCCGGCGATGTGGCAGCAGAATGTTTACTTTGGCGGCAAATACGACGTCCTCAAGATGTTCTCGCTCGATCCGAACACGGGATTGCTCTCCCCTACTCCCGTCTCCCAGGGATCATTGGCATACGGGTACCCGGGCGCTGACCCCGTGGTCTCTTCCAGCGGCACGGCCAACGGCATTCTCTGGACCATCGACACCGGAACCAACGCGCTCTACGCCAATGACGCAACCAACCTGGCGACGACACTGTTCTCCGGCAGCCTCTCGGTTCCCGCAGTCCGCTGGAGCGTGCCCACGGTTGTCAATGGGCATGTCTACGTAGGCGCAGAGGGCGAGGTCTTCGGCTTCGGCCTAAAGTAGAAAAGGCCATGAAGCAGCTTTGGAGTTGGCGCTTCTAGGCTGGGCCGCCGTGAGGTGGGCCTAAAACCTGCAGACTGAACCGGTTGGGGGCCAGCAACCCCGAAAGTAATCCCCCGGCCCCTCGCAGGAGCGGCGAAAATCAGCTGCGCTTAGCCACGCTTGCGCTATCATTGCGTCTATAAGATCAGCGGCCTTTACCCAGAAGGCCATTATGGTGGTGTCTGTGTCTCGATTTTTCCAGCGTCTTGTCTTCGTTTTGGCTGCGGCGGTGTTCGCCGCCCTTGGCCTTGGCTTCGGCCTCGGCGAGTTTGGTTTCTTCGGCGTTCATGCCGGGGCGGATCAGGATGGCGCTTATCGGCAGATGAACGTCTATCAGCAGGTCCTCAAGCGCATCCAGAGCGACTACGTGACCTTGCCCGACATGACCACCGTGACCACCGGCGCTCTTCACGGCCTTCTCGAGTCCCTCGATTCCGACTCCAGCTACCTCACCGCCACGGAATACAAGATCTACAAGGACCGGCCCGCCACCGGCGTTGCCCAGGTCGGGCTTACCGTCTCCAAGCGCTTCGGCTATGCCACTGTGGTGAACGTACTGCCGGGGTCCCCCGCTGAGAAGGAGCACGTGGCAGACGGCGATGTGATCGAATCCATCGGCGACCAGTCTACCCGCGAGCTTTCCCTGGCGGTGATCCGTCTCATGCTCGAGGGGAAGCAGGGATCCACCGTAACCATCTCGCTGGTTCGTCCCCGCAAAGCCGATCCTGACAAGCTCACCCTGACCCGCACCATTGTTCCCACCCCGGCGCTCTCCGAGCAGCAGTACGAAAACGCCTCCATCCTCTACCTGAAGCCCGGCGTCATCACCAAGGCCCGGGTGGACGAGATTGCCTCCAAGATCAAGGCCAACAAGAACCGCAAGGTCTTGCTCGACCTGCGCGACGCCTCAGGCGGCGAGCCCGACGAGGGAATCCGACTGGCCAATTTCTTCATCAACCAGGGCACCCTCGCGACCCTTGAGGGCCAGAAATTTCCCCGCCAGACCTTCTCCGCTGATCCGTCGCGCTACCTGACCGCCGCTCCCGTAGCCGTGCTGGTCAACCGCGGCACCTACGGCGCGGCCGAGCTGACCGCCGCCGCCATCGAGGAGTCCAAGCGCGGCGACGTCATTGGGGAGCGCACCTTCGGCGAAGGTTCGGTTCAGAAGACCATCGACCTTCCCGATGGCGCTGCGCTGCTGCTGACCATCGCCAAGTTTGAAGGCCCCGACGGCAAGAAGATTCAGGACGATGCGGTAACGCCCAATGTCCAGGTCGGGCAGGCTGTCGATGAAGAACAGGACCAGGAATCCACCCCTGAAAAGGGCGACGAGCCTCTGAACAAGGCCCTGCAGCTCCTGAAGACCAAGACCAGTTAGCCGTTCCCCGTAGCCGCCTCCCATAACCAACCTATCGGTGCCCCACCCTGGCGCATTCCTTCCGGCGCAAGGGTGGGAAAACATTTTGGCCCCTCTGACCAGGCACCCCCCGTCTCGCCTTCCGGATCTGCGTCGCCCCGGCGGCAATCTTTAACCTTGTTCTACCGGGATACCTCGCGGGCGGCATTCACCCCCGCAAATTCCCAATCATGCTACGCTCAGACATGCGCATTTTTCGCCCGCATTCGCTTGAGAAATGCCATGAGGCCTGAAGCCGTTGGCTGCCACCCCGACACAGCCTGTTGAACCTCGCGGCCTGGGCCGCACCCATCGGCTTCCTCCCGAGCCTCCGCCCCGTCTGCGGCGCAAACTTGCCGGCAAGACCACCCTCGCCATCCTGCTGACTTTGGCCGTCATTACCGGCTCTCTCGCCGGGCTCACCCTGGTCTACTCCGTTGATCTGCCCCAGATCCACGACCTTGAGCGCTATCGCCCCTCGACCACCACCGACCTGTATGACCAGAAGGGTCGGATCATTGGCTCCTTTGCCCTGGAACGCCGCATCGTGGTCAACTACGACGGCTTCGCCCCTATCCTGCGCGAGGCTGTTATCTCCATCGAGGACAAGACCTTTGCGTCCCACGGCGGAATCAATGTCCTGCGCATTGGCGGCGCGCTGGTACACGACCTCCGCAGCCACGGGCGCGCCCAGGGAGCGTCGACGCTCACCATGCAGCTGGCGCGCAACCTGTTCCTCTCCGCTGACCGCACCGCCATCCGCAAGCTCCAGGAGGCTTACCTCTCTATCCAGATCGAGCGCGCCTTCACCAAGGAACAGATCTTCACCCTCTACGGCAACCAGATCTACCTCGGCAGCGGCATGTATGGATTCGAAGCGGCCTCGGAGTACTATTTCTCGAAGCACGCCAAGGACCTGACCCTCACTGAAGCCGCGCTGCTCGCCGGCCTTCCCAAGGGCCCGGTGGCCTACTCGCCGGTAATCAATCCGGACAAGGCCCTCCGCCGCCGCAACCTCGTCCTCAGCGAGATGGAGTCGGACGGCGTCATCACCCATGCCCAAGCGGACCAGGCCCGCCAAGCCCCCCTCGGTCTTCACATCGCACAGCCGGAGATGTCGGTCGCCCCCTGGTTTCAGGAAGAGGTGCGGCGCGAACTGGAAAAGCGCTTTGGCTCCGAAGAGGTGCACGAAGCCGGCCTGCGGGTCGACACCACCCTCGATCTCGATCTGCAGCAGACCGCCAATCGCGCCGTGGCCGACGGCCTGGCCGCCTACGAGCGCCGCCATGGCTGGCGGGGCCGCATCCAGAACGTGCTCAACGACGGCATCAGCCTTGAAGACTACCGCCATCCCGACTGGGCCCTCCAGTATCACCCCGGCGACTACGTTCACGTCCTCGTCACCCGCGTACTGCCTCTCGAGATTCACGCCCGCCTGGGAGCCCAGGAAGTCATCCTGCTTGGCGGCGACTGGGCCTGGACAGGACAGCGGTACGCCGACACTTTCCTTAAGCCCGGCGACGTGATTTACGTCCACCTGACCGATCAGGTAGAGGGAAGTGCTCGCCGCGCCACCCTGGAGCAGGACTCCGGCGCGCAGGGCGCCATGATGGCGATGGACAACACCACCGGCGACGTCCTCGCCATGGTCGGCGGCCGCGACTATGCGCTTTCGCAGTTCAACCGCGCCACCCAGGCCGAACGGCAGACGGGTTCCAGTTTCAAGCCCTACGTCTACACCGCGGCTGTCGAGGAAGGCACAAGGCCCGACGACATCATCGTCGACGCACCGGTAAGCTTCGGCAGCTACACCCCGCATAACTACGAGAACGACTACAAGGGCGCGATGACGATCCTCAACGCCTTTGCCGAGTCGCGCAACATTCCCGCCCTCAAACTGGCCGCCCGCGTCGGCATCCACAAGGTGATCGATGTTGCCCACCGCTTCGGCGTCACGTCGAACATCCCGGCATATCTTCCCATCGCCCTCGGCGCGGTCGAAATCACGCTGCAGGAACAGGTGGCCTCCTACTCCGTCTTCCCCAATGACGGCATCCGGGTCAAGCCCCGCCTCATCCGCAAGGTTTCCAACGCCGACGGCATCACCCTCTGGGAAGACCCGCCCGAGGTCAACGAGGTGATCAGCCAGCAGACGGCGCGCACCATGATGACCCTGCTGCGCGCCGTCACAGCTCACGGCACAGGCGCCGCTGCCGCACAGCTCGACCACCCGCTCGGAGGCAAGACCGGAACCACCAGTGACTACACCGATGCATGGTTTCTGGGCTTTTCTCCCTCGATCACGTGCGGCGTCTGGGTTGGATTCGACAGCCGTGAATCTCTCGGCGAAAAGGAAACCGGCGCCAAGGCCGCCCTGCCCATCTGGATGACTATCATGAAGCAGGCGATCGTCGGCAAAGACAACGAGGTATTCCTCGGCGATCCGCCCAGCGACAAGAAGCCGCTCCTGACCGCCTCCACGGACACGCCGGGAAAGACGACGCCCAATGGCGTTTCCGCCACTGCGGCTACGCCAAGGGCCGCCGGAAAACAGCCTTTGGTCGCATCGCCGGTGCACCCGACTCAGAACCCCCGCGCGCCATCAAAGCCGTCATTCTGAGCCAGGCGCAGCCCGGGTCCCCGGCGACAGGTATTCGTCGCCAGGGGCCATAGTCGAAGAAGCTGCATCTTGTCGTCCTGCTGCGAAAGCAGAAACCCCTCAGCTCCGCCTTGATCTCAGCGGAATCTGGCCAGCCGAAAATACCGCTTCGCCCGCGCAACATCCCTGAAGATCTGCGCCTTCAGAGCCTCTGGCGAGGGCCACGTGATCTCCGGCCGCAGGCGCAGGAGGAACTCAAGTTCCAGCTTTGTGCCCTCTTCCAGGTCGACCGGCTCGAAATTCAGGATGTGTGTCTCCACTCCGAATCCCACTCCCTCAAACGTGGGACGATTTCCCACATTGGTGACCGCCTGAAAGCACCGTTCGCCCACCGTCAACCGCGTCACGTAGACCCCAAACGCCGGCAGCAACCCGTCATACGGGGCCAGGTTCACCGTCGGAACCAGCAAGCGCGTTCCAACGCCCCGCCCCCGGGCCGGTGTGGATTTCACGCCAAAAGGCCTCCCCAGCATCCAGCGCGCGCGCTTCATGTCGCCCTCTGCCACCAGCTCGCGCACCGCTGAGCTCGAAACCTCCAGACCATGCACACGAACAGCCTCGTGAACCCGCACGCCAAAACCGTATTCGCGCCCAAACTCCGCCAGATCCGCGACGCCCGCCGCGGCCCGGTGCCCGAAGCGGAAGTTCCCGCCCTCGTGCAGCCCGCGCACGTTCAGCGCCTCCACCAGGACGTGCTGCACAAACTCGCGCGGCGACAGCCCGGCCAGGGTGCTGTCGAAGGGCAGGACCATCACCGCATCCACACCCATGCCCGCCAGCAGTTGAACCCTCTCCTCCATCGGCGTCAGCAGCTGCGGTGCCTTCGATGGGCGCAGGAACTGATCCGGGTGAGGATCAAATGTAACGGCCACCGCAAGCATCCCCCGCTCCCGCGCCTCGCCCACGACCGCTGCCAGGATGCGCTGGTGCCCCAGGTGCACCCCATCAAAGTTGCCGATAGCGGCCACCGAAGGGCCGAACTCTCTCGGGACTTCCTGGATAGTGAGGTAAACAGGAATCATTCCGTTCGGCTCACCCTTCATAGAGCCACATCGACTTCCAGGCCGTCATAGGCCAGCGCCATGCCTTCGGGTAGTTCCCGGTTGGTCTCGTTGTGCCCAAGTTCGTGCGCCATATGGGTGAACCATGTCTGCTGCGCGCCAATCCGCCGGGCCCATTCGACGGCCTGCTCAACGGTGGCATGGCTGGGGTGGGGCTGGTGACGCAGCGCTGGCAGCACCAGCGTCTTCAGGCCCTGAAGGAGAGCAAAGCTGGATTCCGGAATGAAGCTCACATCGGTAAGGTAGGCCGTGTCGCCAAACCGAAATCCCGCAATGTCCATCTCCCCGTGCCGAACCGGAACGCGGATGAACTCGACACCGTGAATGCACGTCCGGTCATTGAGAGGCTTGATCTTCACCCTGGCCCGCGTGGGATAGGTCGCCGCCGGCGACAAGGTGTATTCAAACATGCGTTCCAGCACCGCCGCCGTCTCTCTGGCGGCATACAGCGGAATCGGGGCGCCCTCGCGGAATGCCACAAAGCTGAGCGGACGCAGATCGTCCAGTCCCAGGATGTGGTCGGCATGCGGGTGTGTATAAAAGACCGCGTCGACGCGGCTCAGGCGGCTGCGCAAGGCCTGCTCGCGAAAGTCCGGACCGGTGTCGATCAGCACCGCCCGCTCGCGGTGCCTGGCGGCTCATTCCATCGCAGCAGCACCGATGGCCGCAGCCGCCGGTCGTGGGGATCGGCCGAGGTGCACACCGCGCAATCGCAGCCCAGAGTCGGCACCCCCATCGAGGTCCCTGTCCCTAAGAATGTGAGCCGTCCCTGCATCGGCCGGCAGCCTTTTAGCGCTTGCCCGGCGTCGGCATCGGCGGCTGCATCCCCTGCAAGGTGATCATGCTGGTCAGCTCGACGAAGGCAAAGCGCACCTCGTACAGCACCGCCTGCAGAGTCCGTTCCTCGGCTTCGCTGAGGTTGCCCCTGGTCTTGTCGGCCAGGATTCCCATCAGTTCGATGGTCTGCTTGGCGCCCAGAATATCCACCCGGGGCCGCTGCCCTTCCTGGGTCCCCGCTCCCATCTGGATCATCGCCGACACATAGAACTGCTGCACAAGCTGCTCAAACGTAACCGGCTGGCTGAGGGCCCATGCCCGGGTTTTGCGCCCGGATGATCTCTTCAAGGCGCTGCGCCGCGGTGTCATAAGCCATCTTCTGGGCGCGCATCTCGTCCGCGGAAGGAGGCGGAGGAAGCTCGGGGCCGGGATCCACATCGTCGAGTTCCACGACGGGCTCCGCCTCCTGAACAGCCTCGGCCACCAGCTGCGGGACCCGCCCGCGTCTCTTCCTTCGCCGGGTGCGAAGGAGACGTGCTGGCCGCTCCCCGCTCTTCTTCCTCCGCCTTGTACTTGCGGCGGTCGATCACTTCAAACTTCGGCGTGTCGGTCATATTTCCTTTGATTTCTGTTTCCGTCAAAACGTTGGGGGGCCAGCCAGAATCCGAGCTGTTCCCGTTGCGTCGCCCACGCGATACCTGAGTAGCTGATTCCCGGTCTCGGCCTCGGCTCGGATCATGCCCAGGGCAAATATTCGCGTGCCGCCGGGGACGGGCAGTTCCGCCGCGCTGGTGATATGTCCTGCAGGCTTGCCGGACGTGTCGTCCAGGCTCAACTCGGTACCGTTCCCTGGAACCGCACCCTCAAGCTCCAGCGATCTTAGATGCCGATGCACATTGCCGCGCGACCGGATCCGCTCCACAATCTCCTGCCCCAGGTAGCAGCCCTTATTGAAGCTGAGCGCACGCATCTGCGAGGTTTCCTGGGGCAAATCCTTCTCCGCAAGATCAATCCCGTAGGCTGGAATGCCTTCCGCGATCCGGAATGCTTCGAGCGCGGCAGCACCGGCCGGCCGGGCGCCGGCCTCGGTCAGCGCCTTCCAGAGCTCTGCCGGCTCTTTCCCCAGCGATCCACAGCGCATAATGCTCGGCCAGCACGCCGTAGCCGCGCCGAACCAGCACATCCACCCCACTCCATGTGGCCTGCGCCTGCGTCATCGCTTCCGACAAGACGGGTAAGCCCAACCGTTGCAACACTTCACCCGCCTTCGGTCCGGTCACCCCTAAGGCTGTCTCCCCCAACGCCGATTCACCGCCGGGGTCAGCCGCCAGCAGCTCCACATCGTCCATGATGATGAAGTGGTCGAGATGCGCCAGCAGCCTTTCGGCCTGATCAGCGGCAATCTCCAGTTCCAGTCCCTCTTGTCCGCGCCATACGGTCAGATCGCCCTGGATTCGCCCCTGGGCATTCAGAACCAGGTTCCAGGCGCCGGCGTTGGCGGCCAGGTCATTGACCGTGTTGGTGACCATCCCGCTCAGCCAGCGAAACCGGTCTTCGCCGCGAACCTGCATGCGCCGGAGCCATCCCAGGTCGTGGACCGCCGCGCCTGAGATCAGCGCCTCTATTTCGCTCTGCCGCACGTCCAACTCAACAGGAGTGAGCGCACCGCGGTACGCCACATTCACCGGCGGCAGCTTCTCTGAAGCCAGCACGGTGGCAAGCACGGTAGCCGATGGGGATGCGGCAAGGTCAACGTGGGTCATTCGAAGGTTTTCTGCACTTCCGCGGGGCTTTTAAGCGAAGACAACCCCAACCCGAGCGCATCCTAATTATAGCCTTGAAGCAGAACGTGTCCGGTTCGGCCGCGGGCTTCGACAGCCGTAAGGAGAATGGATGATCAAGCAGTTCAATGAGGCCCGAAGCCGACGGCGCGGTGTGACCCTGGCCGCAGCCCTGGGCCTCGCCAGCATCTTCGCCGGAGCGCAGACGCCTTCGGCACCCGCCCCGCCGGTCAAGGCTCCGGATGCGACAGAGCGGCCAAGTCAGGAATCAGCGCCGGGGACGACCGCAGCCGAAGGCCAAGAAGCCCGAGACCCACATCACCCCCGAACAGGCCAAGCAGCTGTTTGCCCTGGTCGACGAGCTCATCCAGTTTTCTTCGCAGGAGACCGGGCTGCCCATCAAGAGCTCCGTCAAGCGCCAGCTCACCACCCGCAATGCGGTCGAAAGCTACCTGAACGAAAAATTTCAGGAAGACGAAGGCGCCAAGCGCCTGCAGCGCGGCGAAATCGTTCTCAAGAAATTCGGCCTGCTCGATCGCGACTTCGACCTGAAGCCCTTTCTCCTCGCCCTGCTGAAAGAGCAGATCGAAGCCTACTACGACTCCAAGACCAAAACCGTCAACCTGCTCGACTGGGTCGACATTGACGAGCAGAAGCCGGTACTCGCCCACGAGTTGACCCACGCCCTCCAGGACCAGCACGTCGACCTCGAAAAGTGGGGCGACCAGACGCCTTCCGACGTCTCGCTCAACTACCGCGACGACCTCGACCACCTGGCCAAGGACGAGATCGACACCGCCCGCGAAGCGGTCGTCGAAGGCCAGGCCACCGCCGTCATGATGGACAACATCCTCAAGCCGATGGGCAAGAGCCTGATCAAGGACCCGGAAGTCGTCGACTTCATCAAGAATCAGATGGCGGGCTCGGAGAACTCGCCGGTTCTGGCCCGCGCCCCCCTGCTGCTCTCCGAATCGCTGCTCTTCCCCTACCGCGAAGGCCTGAGCTTCGAGCAGGACGTGTGGATGGACAAGGGCCAGAAGGCAGCCTTCACCGGAGCACTCGATCAGCCGCCCAGTTCCACCTGGGAGATCATCAACCCCCGCGAGTTCGAGGCGCAGAAGGTCCCGGTCGTTCCCCTCATGCCCGACATTCATCCCCTGCTCGACAAGACCTACAAGCCCTATGACATCGGCCAGGTCGGCGAACTGGACCTGCACATCCTCACCCAGCTCTTTGGCGGAGACAACGCAGCCCGCGATCTGACCCCGTCCTGGGACGGCGGCATCTACTGGGCGGGCCAGCGGCTCAGCGCGAAGACCCCCGCCGAACAGGCCAGCACAAAGTCGATCTCGCTTTTTTACCTCTCGGCGTGGAAGAATGCCGCCTCCGCGCAAGCCTTCGCTGCGCTCTACGCCAACGCCCTCGGCCGGAAGTATTCCGGGCTGCACAAGGATGAAGCCGCGGAGCACGCCGCTCCTGCGGATGCTCCCGCCGGCACCGCCGAACAGGTTTACACAACCAACGAAGGCCCGGTTGTCATCACCACGCGCGGCAAGCTGGTCTTCGTCGCCGAGAGCTTCGATCTTGACCAGGCGCGGAAGCTGACCTCGCTCGTTCTCGACGCCCAGGGAACCGGCGACCTCAAAATGGCCAGGGTTGGTCGTGGCGCCGGGGACATCATTCCAGCAAAGTACACACTCATGCCCGCCGGTCCCACTCTTTCCGGGGATCTGGTTCATCTCTTCGCCGAGAGTGGCGTCATGAAGGCCGCCGTCCAGGCAGGTCTACAGGCCGGTTCCGTCCCCTAAAGTCCGGCGGCCGCGAGCCTCGAAAACCCCGGCCCCATCCTTGCGACGTCTTCCTGGCGCAAGGATTGGGAACCCCAGATTTCGCGCTCAGTCTAAAGTCAGGAAGGCTGCGCCTCGACATCGTCCCTGGCCACCAGGTATTCCTCGGCCAGCACCGCCACCAGGACAGCCGTCGGCACCGACACCAGTGCTCCCAGCACGCCCTCAAGCGCGGAGCCAAGCAGCAAAGCTACGATGATCGCCAGCCCCGGCAGGTCCACACTCGATTTCATGATGCGCGGGGTCAAAAACGAGTTCTCAACCTGGATATAGATCAGGTAGAACACCGCTACGCCTACCACGCGCCCCCACGAATCGACGGCCGCCGCCAGCAGCGCAAGCACGATGCAGATCGCCGCACCCACCACGGGAATGATGTTCAGCAGCCCCGTCAATACGCCCAGCGCATACGCATACCGGACGTGCAGCGCCAGGTACACAACCGTGCTGGTCAGTCCGAGAATGAGCATCAGGCTGCCCTGCCCGATCAGCCACTTGCCCATGCGCACCTCGGCCTGGCGCAGGGTCATATCCAGCCGGTTCCGCTGCCCAACCGGAAAGAAGGACAGAAACCATCGGTAAGCCGAATCGCCTTCCAGTGTGAAGTAGATGGTCAGAATCAGCCCCATCGCAATCGCAAACAGGGAACTGGCCCAGCTCTTGATCGAGGAGAGCAGAAGCGTTGCGCCGTGCCCCGCGTAATCCTGGATGCG
Source organism: uncultured Acidobacteriaceae bacterium (assembly GCA_963737665.1). GTDB lineage: Bacteria > Acidobacteriota > Terriglobia > Terriglobales > Acidobacteriaceae > Telmatobacter. Next base: position 49,803 of record CAVTTW010000001.1, on the reverse strand, counting down.
CAAGCTCAAATCGGTGATATTCAGGCGGCTTGCCAGGGGGAAGTGCTTCAGCCGATCCAGCATCTGCGGCAGGCGCACCGGCATCTCCTTGCCAAACTCCTCCAAGTCGCGGATCACCGGAGGAAGCGCAAAGAATCCGAATGCGACCAGCCCTCCCAGCACCAACACGAGGAGGATGAAGATCGCCGTCTTCTCAAAGGGGCGGAAGCGCCCGATGCGCAACCGGGCGATGAAAAGCACAAACGGCTGCAGTACTACCGCGAACAGCGCGCTGACGTACAGCAGGAACAGAACGTCACGCACCAGCCAGGCCACATAGCAGGCCAGCGCCAGCGCGAACAGGAATGTGATGTCACCGCGAAGCGTACGAGGAGTGCGGGTTGAGACCATCATGCGTCGATTTCCTGCAAGCCGTCGGCCCTCCAGATCTGGTGCGTTCCCGTTAAAATCAGCAAGCCCGGGGTTGCAATCGCGAGCCTCGGGGAGACTTACTCGCCGCCGCTCAAAATCGATCCTACGATGCCGCCGATCAACCCTCCGCCCATGGCTGCCGGGGTCTCCCGGCCGCCGACGCGCGGCAGGTACTCACCTATCTGATGCGCCAACCGCGAGATCGGCAAAGTCTGCAGCCACACTCTTCCCGGTCCGACCAGTTGCGCCAGAAAGATTCCATCGCCGCCGAAGATCATGTTCTTGATCCCGGGCACCGTGGTGATTTGAAAGCCGACCGAAGACATGAAAGCCCCCACATGACCCGGATGCACGCGCAGCATCTCGCCCGGCGCCAGGTCCTTCATGATCAGCTCACCCGAAAGCTCCAGCCATGCCATGCCGTAGCCGCTGATCTTCTGCAGCAGAAATCCGTCGCCGCCAAAGATGCCCGCCCCCAGCGACTGCTGGAATCCGACGCTGATGGTCACCTGTGGCGTGGCGCACAAGAATCCATGGCGGTGGACCATGTACTCGTACCCCTGCCCCACCTGCACCGGCACAATATGTCCCGGCACCTTGGTCGCAAACGCCACCTCGCCCGGATACTGCCACGCCCGGTACTCCGTCATGAAGATGCTGCCGCCGCCGGCCATGCGCTTGAAGACGCCGAACAGGCCCCCGCCTCCGCCCAGCTGCGTGTGTGTGGTCATCTGAATCGACTGCGTCATCCACGACAGCTCGCCACTCTCGGAAAACACGCTCTCGTTGGGGTCAAGTTGCACTTCCAGCACCGGCATGGTGGTGCCCTGAATCCGCGTCTGCATTCGGAAGCCCTCCTGTATGTGGTTCAGTGTACCCGTACGCGTCCATCCGGGCCTCAGTTCCCCGCCCGAATTTCCGTTGACCGTGTTTCCTGGTCACGTCACGGTCAGCGTCTGCCGCGCCTCTAAAACAAACCGGTTCGCGAACTCGAGAACCACGCCATGGCCTGCCGGGGAAGACCGCACATTGACCGCCTTATCCTCGAGCCGCGCCGACGAGGCAATCCACGACAGCCTTAATCGCTGCAGAGCCAGCGACCCTTCTTCGCACTGAAGGGACAGCCTCTTCCCGACGCGTCGGATGGTACCAAAACCGGAAGCCATCACCCACGGCGCATGAAAGTCGCCCGCCGACCCAGGCGCGATAGTCAATGTCTCGCCCGGCACATCGGGCTTGAACCCTGTCGTCGCCAGCAGCGTCGCCCAACTGCTCATGGCGCGCGAATAATGCCCGCCGCACTCCACGTGGTTCCAGGGCTGGCCGGCGCGGAGATAGCGCCGGTGCACCGCATCGACGATGCGCGCCCCTTCGTCGTAACGCCCGCGATCGATCAGCATGGAGGCAAAGGCAAACTCAATCCCTGACCACAATCCGCCGGCCTGCAGGTTGGTCAGCGTCAGCAGGCCCATGCCGCCGCGCGGCGCCGTCGCGTTGTGCAGGCCAAACTCGGGGTTGAAGTTGTACTTTACAATCGCGTCCAGCGCCCGGTGCAGGTTGGCCTCAGAGATCGTCGCTGGAAGTCCGATCATGTGCGTGAACCATTCGCCTGAAATCTGGTCAGTCATGCACAGCTCATCGCGCGTCTTTCCATCGGCCCACAGGCTGTAGTACTCGCCGTTAAACAGCATTGCATCGAAGTTCGCCGATGCCTTCGTCAGCAGTTCCTGCCAGCGGTGCGCCTCTTCCGTCTTTTCCAGTGCGGCGGCCACGCGAGCGCTGGCGCGCAAAGCGCCGATCCACAGCGAGGCGATGTAGGATGGCGTGCCGCGCATGCGCCACTGGTCGTACGTCTGCAGGCCGGTATCCTTATCCGGTAAGCCGTCCCCGTTGCTGTCGAGGGCCTCAGTGCACGCCATCGCGCGCTGTACATGCGGCCACATCGTGTCCAGATACTTGCGGTCGCCCGTCCACAGATAGTCGCGCCACACCATCATCACGAACTGGGGGTTCATATCCACGCGTGCAAAGCCGTCGTCCACCTTGTCCAAATCGCCGTCGTAGGTGTGCGGCACCTGCCCGGCACTACTCTGGTGGCCGATGATGCGCCGCATCTGTTCCAGCTTCAAGTCCGGAAACAGCGCCAGTACCGGAAAGCTGCCCTGGTAGTCCACATCGGTGGTGGAAAGACCGCAGCACCCCAGTCCCTCCCAGATCGCGTATCCCCCATCCTTTGTCCACCATGTGTTCGTCACCATCGTCGACAGATGGCTCGACCACGCGAACGCCATGGCATCCCCGCACGAGGTGTCGGCAAGCGTTCTCGCGAATCTCTCTGTCTTCTCGCGGTGCTGCTCGTAGTTCGCACAGAGAAAGCGGTTCACGTCGGCGGCATTCGAGAACCAATTGCTGTACATGTGACCCATCTCCCGGCCCTCGGTGCTCAGGTGATGGGGAAAATACCAGCTCAGCGTGAACCGAATCTCTGCCTTCTGTCCTGCAGCCAGCCGCACCGTCGAAGCCAGCGCCCCGGTACCCCAGTCCATGCGCGCCTTCCCGTCAGTTCCAAGCAGATTGGTGCGGACCTCCTTGAGCAGGCCCCGCATCGCCGCTCCGTATCGAGCGCGTCCCCATCCTTTGCATCGGAAAAAACGCGCGCCAGCAGGGCATCGGCGCTCAGCCGCTCGATCCACTGCCGGATACTCGGCGTCGGAGAGCGCGTCGATCTCCGCCATGGACGGAAGGCCGAGACTCGGGTCGGTCCCCCCGTCGGTATCCGGAAGCCGGCCCGTGGTGAGGAACTGCTGGAGAACACTGATCAACATGTAGTTCACGCGCGGCGTTCTCCAGCGGCAGTCACCGGGCAGGACGTACTCCTTGAACGTCCCGGCAATCCGCGAATGTACTCCTCCAGTCACCGAAAAGCACAGGTTGCCGATGCCTGAGGGGAAGTCGCTCTCCGCCGCCGTCTCCATCAACAGGCTGGTTACGCCATTTTCTTCGTGGATCGTGTTGGTCAGCCGCCGTTCGGCGAGCGCCGATGCCAGGGGATTGTCCAGGAACCCCGCCAGGCATACCTCGACAGCCTCGGCCGAGGTGTTTTCCAGGGCAAAGGCCACATGAAACCCCGGCGTTCCCGACACACGGGCGTCCCCGGGCATGAACGGCGAAAATGCCTGCGCCGATACCCGTACCGGAAGAGTCGGATCGTTGTAAGTCAGTCCTGTCATCGGGAACCAGGCTTGGTAGTCAATCGATTCCACGTCCTGCACAAACGGCAGCGTGTACAGGTCGCTCTCGTCGGGCCGCAGATACAGCCGGCGGATCAGCGGCGCTTCGCCGGGCCCTGTGTGCGACCGCAGCACGAAACGCAGATACTGTGGTCCCGGTCCCGGCGGTGCGGTCGTCGAACGCGCATCCTGCGCCCACGACCCGGCATTGAAGATCTGCCACTCATAAAAACAGCCATCGGCACGAATCTCGACAAAACCGGTGCCGATGCCACCCAGTGGCGCACCCGACCCCATCGGCATGGTGGCCGGAATCGCCAGCCGCGCGCCGGCATCCCCTGATTCCGCGCGCGCCGTTGCACCCTCGCGCCGCACGGAAACCTGGTAGGGAGCCGCAACTGCGCCTGAAATCGCGCCGGGAGCCGCGAGAAACGCGCCGCCCGCCGCCCCCACCGTGCCTAGAAATCTGCGCCGCGACAGACTCATTGAATCCTCCGCGCCGATCGGGTTACGGACGCCGTGCCCAAGCGATCTCTCACTCCACAACCTTCAAACTCGTCTCCTCCGTCGCCAGCGAGCTTCCTCCCACCCAGATGTCATAGGTCGTCGGCTCGACGGTGCGCTTCAGATCGACGTTGTAGAAGTTCAACTCGTCAAACCCCAGCGGAAACTCCACATGCCGGCTTTCGCCAGGACGCCAGTTGCACCCGCGCAAATCCCTTCAGCTCGCGCACCGGCTGCTCCACCGACGCATCGGTATTGCGGATATACATCTGCACTACCTCAGTCCCCGCCACGCTGCCGGTGTTCTTCACATCCACACCCACCTTCACCACCGGCGTATGTCCCGACGAGAGAACCTCCCTGAGCGGAACCTCTTCGCGGCTGACGGTCGGCTTGGAATAGCCGAAGCGCGTATAGCTCAGCCCCCAGCCAAACGGAAACAGCGCCGAGTTCTCCTCATCCATGTAGCGCGACATGAACTTCTCCAGCGCATTGGTGGGCATATGGCTCAGGTCGCCGTGCGCCGGCCGCCCGGTGGGCAGCTGCGCATAGTAGAGCGGCTCCTGTCCGACGGCGCGAGGCAGACTTGACGGCAGCTTGCCCGACGGATTCACATCGCCGAACAGCACATCCGCAATCGGCGTGGCCGCCTTCCATGCCCGGGCTCCACGCCTCGAGCATCGCGGGCACATGCGCAGCCGCCCACTTCAACTCCAGCGGCCGGCCCGCCATCACCACCAGGATGACCGGCTTGCCGGTCGCGACCACGGCCTCCAGAAGCTGTTCCTGCGCACCCGTAAATCCCAGGTGCACGCGGCTCGACGCCTCGCCCTCCATCCAGTTCGCGCTCTCGCCCAGCGCCAGGATCGCCACATCCGCCTTCTTCGCCGTCTCCACCGCCTCGGCAATCGTCTTGGCATCGTCCGGAGCGGCCGTGATTGCCGGCGCCGCTTCCCCGACGGACCCGCCGAAGCTGGCCTTTTTCAGGGCAATTTCATCCTGCCCCGACAGCAGCCCGCAGCCCTCGGCATAGAGCAGCCGGTCCCCCAGCCGCTCCGTCAAGGCCGTGCGCAGGGTGATGGCGTACTTCGGATCGCCGCCCGTCCATGCGCCGAGAATGTCGCGCTGGTTATCGGCCATCGGCCCGATCAGCGCCACCTTCCTGGCCTTGGCGGTCAACGGCAGCAGCGTGCCCGAGCCTTCCACCGGATCGTTCTTGAGCAGCACCAGCGTCTCATCCGCGACCTTGCGTGCCAGGGCGCGCTTCTCCGCTGTCGGCTCATACGCCGGTCCCGGCTCCACATACGGATGCTCGAAAAGCCCCAGCGCAAACTTGACGCGCAGAATGCGCCGCACCGCCTCATCCACCACCGACTCGGAGATCTTCCCCGACCGCACCTGCGCCGCGATCACGGTGCCGTAGAGGTTGCCTTCCATGTCCATGTCCACGCCGGCTTCGAGCGCCTTGCGCGCCACCGTGGGCCCGTCGCCGATGGAGTGATTGATCAGCTCGGCAACCGCGCCCCAGTCCGAAACCACAAAGCCGTCAAATCCCCACTCCTTGCGCAGGATCTGCGTCAGCGTCAGTGGATCGGCCGTCGCTGGAATCCCATTGATCGAGTTGAAGGAACTCATCAGGGTCGCGGCGCCCTCCTCGACCGCCGCGCGATACGGCTCCAGATACACCTGGCGCAGGGTGATTTCGCTCATGTCGACCGCGTTGTAGTCGCGCCCTGCGATGGCCGCCCCGTAAGCCGCGAAGTGCTTTACGCTCACTGCCGCCGAGTCGGGCTTGGAAAGATCTCCCTGCTGATATCCCCGCACCCACGCACGCGCCATCGCCGAACCGAGATACGGGTCTTCGCCATTGGACTCGATGATGCGGCCCCAGCGCGGATCGCGCGCGATATCCACCATGGGCGAAAACACCCATGTCACTCCATCGGCCCGCGCCTCGACCGCGCCCGTATGCGCGACTATCTCCGCCGCCTGCGGGTCCCAGCTTGCCGCCACCGCCAGTGGAATCGGAAACACCGTCTTGTGCCCGTGAATCACGTCCAGGCCGAAGATCAAGGGAATGTGCAGCCGCGTCTTCTCCATGGCGATGTGCTGATAGTGATTGGTCGCCTCCGGCCCGACCACGTTCAAAAACGAACCCACCTGCCCCTTTGCCACCAGGTCTTCGAAATGCAGGTTATTGGCTCCCGGCCCGGTCGCGAATCCGGCCGAGAATTGCACCAGTTGGCCGATCTTTTCCTCGAGCGTCATCTTCTTGAGCAGCGTCTCGACCCGCTCGTTCAGCGGCTTCGCCGCCAACTGCGCGTTAGGGACGGGCGCGGTCTGACCTGCCGCGGCCGTCACAACTGCCCCTGGAACCCACAGGAACACAATGGCTTTCAATAGATGGGTTTTCATGACCCGGCCATCATAAATCGTTGCATCCCGGCCACGCAGAACGCCGGCCCGCTCAGCCTTCAAGCCTCGCCGCGCTCCCTCTTCCAACTCCGCTCAGATCCCCTTAACTTTGCTGCCCGTCAACGTCAAACTTTAGTAACAGGTCTAAAGTGTTTTACATCACAGCCTCCAAAACCTTTGGTACGCTATCACTACATTCACAACCAGCAAAACTTCACACTTGGAGCAAGTATGACCACTCTATTTGCGTTCCTTCTCGTTGCCTCGGTGTCCAATGGATCAGCGGCGCAGACGGCCAAAGCCGTCAGTGCGCCCGAACCTCACCCGGTTTTTCTCGAAGTACCAAAAGGACCGAACGGTCTCACCCTCTATAACAGCAAGGGAGAAGTGGTTGCCCAGTGCGGCAAAAGGGACGACTCCTTCTCCAACTGCAAGATGGAGCCCGGCGTAACTCTGGACGACCTGATGAATGCCTGGGTGCACGCTTACCAGGACATGCAGAAGTAATCGTGCCTCAGGATCATTGACCAGGGCCCAACGGCGATGCACCGCGACTCTCCGTGCCCAGTCCTTGCGCCATTATTCCGGCGCACCAGCGCGAAAGCGCGAAGCCGCTCATCGCCTTAAAGCTGTTCCATGCCGTACTCTGGCTTTGACTGGTATGGTCCGGGCTTTCCTCCATTTCCGCAAAGCAATGACTCTGGCTCTCGACCATGACGTGTTCAACACGGCCAAGGCCACTGCCTATTCGGGAATGCTTTTCTCGTTCCCTGCCGTGGTCGTTATCACCACTCTGCTGGCTCTTGTCCCTGAAGGCACCACGCTGGTCGGCGAGGTACGCAGCGCCCTTGACCAGTTTCTTCCCGCCGGCTCGATGAGCCTTCTTCAGTCGACGCTGGCGTCCCACCAGCTCTACTCGGCACAGGTCGTGTTTTCCGCCACCATCGTAAGCATCTTCGCGGGACTTGGCCTCATGCTCTCGCTCATGGAAGGCTTTCGCCGCGCCTACCAGTTGCCGCGTGGCGACTGGAGCTATGGGCGCAAGATGTTTCGCGCCCTCCTCCTGGTTCCAATCGTGCTCGTTCCCCTCGCGCTGGCCAGCCTGCTGCTCGTCTTCGGGCAGCAGATCGAGGCCTGGACGGTCGCCAACGCTGATCACGAACTGCGTTACATCGTTCTCTTCTTCTGGCGCCTGGTGCGCTGGACGCTGGCCCTGGCCACCAGCATCTCGGTGCTCGCGGCTCTCTACCACTTCGGCACCAAGCGCGGCGAGCACTGGAAGTGGGTTCTTCCCGGCGCAATCGTCGCGACGGTCGTCTGGTTTCCGGCCACCCTGATCTTCGGCTGGTACGTCACCCGCATTGCGAACTACTCCATGTTCTACGGCTCCTTCGCTGCCGGTATCGCCACCATGGTCTGGCTGTACATCACTTCCTTCAGCGCGCTTCTGGGCGCAGAACTCAATGGGGTCCTGTTTCGCGGGCGCCAGGACCGCCTCGCAGCCCGGCTTGCCTCGAGCAGTCTGTGACCCCTCTCACCGACGATCGTATGCGTCAGTCTTCATGCTGGTGAGGGGGCCTTCCGCGCCCTCCCCCCATGTACAATGAAGCGGGTCGCATACTAAAAAACCTTTCATAACCGACAGCAACCTACCTGGAGCATTTCCGTATGCCTTTTGCCGATATAAGCCTGCCCGATTCCCCAACACAACGCCGCGCAAAGATCGTCGCCACTCTCGGTCCGGCTTCCAATACGGAGCCTGTCTTTCGTGACCTGGTGCGCGCCGGCGTCGACGTAGTGCGCTTGAACTTCTCCCACGGGACTCATGAGGAGAAGCTCGCGCTCATTCAGATGATCCGCAAAGTCAGCCGCGAAGAGCGCAAGCCGCTCTGCATCCTGGGCGACCTGCAAGGACCCAAGATCCGCACCTCCAAGCTGAAAGATCACCAGTCCGTACTGCTCAAGGCCGGGCAACGGCTCACCATCACTCCACGCGAAGTGCCGGGAACGGCGACCTTGGTGGGCACAACCTTCAAAACACTGGCCGAAAACGTGGAGCAGGGTTCTCGCATCCTGCTCTCCGACGGGCTGATTGAACTCCGCGTCCACGAAGTCGATGGCGATGACGTGGTCTGCGAAATCATCAATGGCGGCATGCTGGGCGAAAACAAGGGCATCAATCTGCCCGGCATTCCCGTTCGCGTTCCCTCGCTCACCGAGAAGGACAGCCAAGACCTTGAATTCGCCATCCGCAACGGCGTCGATGCCATCGCTGTGTCGTTCGTCCGCACCGCCGAGGACGTGCGCCTGGTGCGCAACCGGGTTTCCGCGTATGGCGGAGAAACCTGGATCATCGCCAAGCTCGAGAAACCGCAGGCTATCGAACATCTCGACAACATCCTCGTTGCCGCCGACGGCATCATGGTCGCGCGTGGCGATCTGGGCGTCGAGGTCCCTCCCGAGCAGGTTCCGGCGATTCAGAAGCACATCATTCGCCGCGCCAGCGAATACCGCAAGCCGGTCATTACCGCCACCCAGATGCTGGAGTCGATGATCGAAAATCCGCGCCCCACGCGCGCCGAAGTCTCCGACGTAGCCAACGCCGTTTACGACGGCACCGACGCGGTCATGCTCTCGGGCGAATCGGCGGTGGGAAAGTACCCCGTCGAAACGGTGGCCATGATGAGCCGCATCGTCTTCGAGGCCGAGCGCCACATCAAGGCGCAAAATGTTACCGAGACCCGGGTGCGCGCCACTCACCTGTCCATTGCCGAAACCATCTGCGAGGCCACCGCCCACGCGGCCGACGACCTCGACCTGCGCGGCATCGCCCTCTTCACCGAGTCCGGCTCCACGGCGCGCCAGCTCTCCAAGTACCACCCGTCGGTTCCCATCTTTGCCCTGAGCCCCATTGAAGTGACGATCAACCGGCTCAATCTGCTGTGGGGCACGATCCCCATCCGCTGCCCCAAGGTCAACACGACCGAGGCGCTTGTCGATGTCGCCGAAAGCCTGCTTGAACAACACGGCTATGTGCGGCCTCGCGAGGTCATCGCCATCGTCGCCGGCACGCGCACCAAGTCCGGATCCACCAATTTCCTTCGCCTGCACGTCATGGGCGAGCACAACCTGGAGGGCGTGCGCTTCTTCGCGCCTCACGAGGAGGAGATTCCTCCTCTGACCGGCGCCTCCATACCCCCCGCCAAGGCAGCCAAGCGGCCGCTCCCACCAGCCAAGGCACCCGCCGTGAAACCTCCCATACGGCGAAAGTAAATGGCCCTCCTGCCGCACTGAAGAGGCCACCGGACTCTACGCCAGTGGCCTCAGCCAGGGAAGAACTGCACCGATTTCCGGCAAACGGCGTCGTGCCTATAGAGTGGCGCGAATCATGACCGAGTCAGGCGGTCGCGTCCTCGGTCGCATCTGCGGTCATGCCGGGGGCCTCGATGGACGGCGCCTCGGGGGGACGATTGGGCCGGACTCCATGGGGCAAGTGGATGCCGTCCTGGGCCAGCAGAGCATCGTACACAGGGACCTCACGCCAGTAGCGCGCCAGGGCGAAGGCGCTCATATTGGCGATCATGAGGGGCAGGACGAGTCCATAGCCGCCGGTCATCTCAAACACAATCAGGACCGAGGTCATGGGAGCGCGCACGATGCCGGCGAATACCGCCCCCATGCCGACCACGGCGAAGGCACCGACCGCGTCCGCGGAGTGGTGAAACACGGTGACATCGATATAGCCCACCGCGCCGCCCAGCATGGCGCCCATGAAGAGCGCCGGGGCAAAGATGCCTCCCGATCCGCCGCTCGAGTACGAGAGCACCGTGGAAAGCAATTTGAGGACGCAAAAGGCAGCCATGAAGAGCACGGGCATGGTGCCGGTCAAGGCCAGCTCCAGAGTTTTGTAGGGGTCGCCGGCGATGCCGTTGAGATGAAAGAGTTGCAGTCCGAGCGCTGCCAGAGCGCCGACGGCGAGCCCGCCGATGGCGGGGTGGATCCATTTCGGGATGGTGGTCCAGGCCTTGAACTTGGCCCGCAGCCACAGCAGTGAATCGGTAAAGGCGACTGACACGATAGCCGCCAACAGGCCCAGGAGCGCGTACCAGATCAGCGACGAAGAATTGACCAGGGTGTATTGCCGCGGCATGTGGAAGACGGGATTGGAGCCAAGGATGGAGTGTTCCACCACGGCAGCCAGAGCCGCGGCCACGATGACGCCCGAGAGCATGGTCTGGTCGAGATCCCCGATGAGTTCTTCGAGGGTAAAGGTGATGGCGGCGATGGGGGCGTTAAAGGCGGCGGCGATGCCCGCGGCCATGCCTACGGACGTCATGCGCCGCCGGTACTGGGGGCTGAGACGGGCGGCTCGGGCCAGCATGCTGCTGACGCCGGCGCAGATCTGGACGGTTGGCCCTTCCAGGCCGAGGGAGGCGCCGGCGCCGATCTGCAAGGCGCACAAGACAAATTTCCCAATGGTTTCGCGAACCGAAACCAAGCCATAACGCAGCGCAAACGCGACCTTCACCTGGGGAATGCCGGAGCCGGCGGCGGCCGGCGCCCAGTAGGTCAGTCCCAGACCGACGACCAGGCCGCCCAGGCCCGGAGTCAGAATGGTCCAGAAGATCCAGCTGTGCCCGGGAGCGGCGTTGGCGCGGTTGATGAACAGCACTTCCAGCCACCCGATGCTCAGGTGAAAGGCAACAGCGGCCAGGCCGCAGACACCTCCAGCGAGGATTGTGAATGCCAGCAGCCGCTGTTGCTCGTTGGGAAGACGGCGCAGCAGCCAATCGATGAAACGGGTGTACAGACCGCTGATTCCCTGCCACGAATTCACAACTGGGGAAGCTTCAGAAGATGACATCGCCTCTTCAAGTATAGGTCGCACGCCTTGGCGGCGGTCTTGCATCGCGCATTCAACGAGTTGCAGACGGGGAAGCCGCGTGGGTCGAAGGCTCGGTCTGGCGCATGAATTCAGCCAGGTAATCCTTCCAGACCGACGCCACGGTGTGGGTTCCATGGCCGCGGGTGGCGTCGGAGATGGGGAGCAGGATGAACCGGGCGTTCGGGATGCGCTTGACCATCTTTTCGGCGATCCCCAGCTCCGGCGGATTGATGAAGTCATCGGCGGAGTTGATCCAGAGCACGGGCGTGGTGATGGTCTCCAGACGCGGGCTGGGATCGTAGTTGCGGCTGGCGTCGAACTGGTAGATGAGATTGTTGGCATCGGTGGTGGACAGGACCCGGGCCAGGTAGCGGTTCACGAAATCTTCGGCCAGGGTGCGGGTCGGAGCCTGCTTCTGCATCTGTAGGGGGCTGGAACCCATGACCAGGATGAGTTCGTTGGCGGTTCGTAGACCCTGAAGCGGTTCGGTCTTATATTCGCCGCCCAACCAAGCCGGATCCTGTTTTATGGCCTCAATGGCCATATAGCGCATCATGCGGTTGCGCCCGGCGATCTGGACGGGCAGGCACGCAAACGGGGCCAGCGCGTCAGCAAAGCCGGGATAGGTTTCGCCCCACACGAAGGTCTGCATGCAGCCCATCGAGGTGCCGAGAATGAGCCGGAGGTGGTCAATCTTCATCTCATCGAGCATCAGCCGCTGGCTGCGCACCATGTCGTCGTAGTCGTAGGCGGGAAAATGGGCGTGCAGCCCGTCGGAAGGTTTGGAGCTTTCGCCGTGGCCGATGTCGTCGGGGAGGATGATGAAGTACTTCGGTTGATGTCGAGGATGCCGCCGGGAACAAACAGGACATCGGAGAACACCGGATTGAGCAGGGAGTGCGCATCGCCTCCGGTTCCGTGGAGGAGCAGGATGGCATTGTCGACGTGGCCGGCGGCGTTGCGATGCGGGGTGCCGAGGGTAAGGTAGTGCAACTTCAGCTCCGGCAGGGTCTCGCCCGTGCCGAATCGGAAGCTGGGAAGGCTTATGGTGTGGTCGATGGTGGGCCAGGTGTGTGGCGGCTGCGCGGGAGGGGTACCCGTGGAATTGGTTTGGCCGGACATCGTCATGGCAGTGAAAAGGCTGAACACAAACACGAATTGACATGTACGCAGCTTCATTGGTCATCTCCCGGCTTGGTCCAGAATCAAGTCTAAATTTCCCGGCCCACAACACCGTGCGGTCGCGTTACTACTCTTTGCGGATGCGGACGATGCCAGGGCTGTGGTGAGCGCGCTAAAATCTTTACGTACTGCCATGACCTGCGGATTCGCCATCGAAGTTATCACCTGCACAAAGCGCTTCCGCCGCGGGCGCCACGACCGTGGACGCCGCTTCTCCATCTGAGTAATCTATCCCCGTTGAATTTTTGCCGGTCTCCGGATTCCATGCGCAATCCAGGGTCGGTTGCGCGGGCCCAGGTTTGCTGAAGCTTCCGGGGGACTCGCAGGAGACTGAAAGACTTAGTTCGATCCGCGATGACGCGGATAGAAAGGTTCAGCGATGAACAGCTTTGCAAGCCGGGCTACGCTTACCTCCGGCAATCGTTCCTACACCATCTATCGCCTGCCGGCACTGGAGGCGAAGGGCTTCAACTTGGGCCGGCTTCCGTTCAGCCTCAAGATTCTGCTTGAAAACCTGCTGCGCCGCGAAGATGGGGTCAACGTCTCGGCGGCCGATATCGAGTTCCTGGCGCAATGGGATGCCAAGGCCGAGCCCAGCCGTGAGATCGCGTACATGCCGGCGCGGGTGCTGATGCAGGATTTTACCGGGGTGCCCGCCATTGTCGATCTGGGCGCCATGCGCGACGCCATCAAGACGCTGGGCGGCGATCCGGAGCGGGTCAACCCGCTGGTACCGGCGGAACTGGTGATCGATCATTCGGTGCAGGTCGATGAATTCGGCACGCCGGGGGCGTACGAGGCCAATTCGCTGCTCGAGTTCCAGCGGAACAGGGAAAGGTATGCGTTTTTGAAGTGGGGCCAGACGGCGTTTCGCAACTTCTCGGCGGTGCCACCGGGCATGGGCATCTGCCACCAGGTCAACCTCGAATACCTGGCGCGGGTCGTCTTCACCACGGAGGCCTATGGGGAGCTGGTGGCGTATCCGGACACGCTGGTGGGCACCGATTCGCACACCACGATGATCAACGGCCTGGGCGTGCTGGGCTGGGGCGTGGGCGGTATCGAGGCCGAGGCGGCCATGCTGGGCCAGGCGGTTTCGATGCTGGTGCCGCAGGTGGTGGGTTACAAGCTGACCGGCAAGCTGCGCGAGGGCGCGACCGCGACCGACCTGGTGCTGACGGTGACGCAGGCGCTGCGCAAGCTGGGCGTGGTAGGTAAATTCGTTGAGTTTTATGGGCCGGGGATTGCTGAGCTGCCGCTCGCCGACCGCGCCACCATCAGCAACATGGCTCCGGAATACGGCGCGACGTGCGGCATCTTTCCGGTGGACGCGGAGACCCTGCGTTACCTGCGTCTTACAGGGCGCAGCGAGGAGCAGATCGCGCTGGTTGAGGCGTATTACAAGGAGCAGGGGCTGTTTCACACTTCGGCTTCACCGGAGGCCGAATACACGCAGACGCTGGAACTGGACCTGGCCACGGTGGAACCCAGCGTGGCCGGACCCAAACGGCCGCAGGATCGCGTACTGCTCAAGGACGCGGCGGAGAGCTTTCAAAAGCAGCTTCCGACGCTGCTGGCGCCCACGGCCAAGCCGCTCGGTTCGCGCACCGCAGCGGTGTGGGAGCCCGCAGCCGTCACCGACACCGCGCTGGCGATCGCCGCCGAGGACAACGAAGGTCCGGCCACTTCGTCGGCCGCGGCCAATGCCGCCGCGCAGGACAGGACATTCAAGAGCGGAGCCGTTACCACCACGGTGCGCGAGCGGTTCAATGTCGATCCGGACAAGTACCTGGACCATGGGTCGGTGGTGATTGCCGCGATTACAAGCTGCACCAATACTTCGAATCCATCTGTCATGATCGCCGCGGGACTGCTGGCCAAGAAGGCGGTCGAGAAGGGGCTTACAGTTCCGCCATGGGTGAAGACTTCGCTGGCCCCGGGATCGCGTGTCGTCACGGATTATTACCAGAAGTCGGGGTTGCTGCCATACCTCGAAAAGCTGCGCTTCAACGTAGTGGGCTACGGCTGCACAACGTGTATCGGCAATTCGGGGCCGCTGCCTTCGGATGTTTCGAAGAGCATCGATGAGCATGGGCTGGTCGCCGTCAGCGTGCTGAGCGGCAACCGCAACTTCGAGGGCCGGGTGAACGTGGATGTGCGCGCCAATTACCTGATGAGCCCGCCGCTGGTGGTGGCGTACGCACTGGCGGGAAGGATCGGACACAACTTCGACGCCGATCCGCTGGGGAAGGATAAGGCCGGGAAGCCTGTTTATCTGAAAGACCTCTGGCCGACGCAGCAGGAAGTGGCCGAGGCCATCGAGAAGGGGCTGAGCAGCGAAGGATTCCGCCGTGAATACGCGACCGTATCGCAAGGCGACGCCAGCTGGCAGGGGCTGAGCTTCCCCACCGGGGACGTGTACCAGTGGGAGCCGGACTCGACCTATATTCGCAAGGCGCCGTACTTCGACGGGATCACGAAGACACCTGCACCGGTCACGGACATTCTGGGGGCGCGGGTGCTGGCGGTTCTGGGCGACTCGGTGACCACCGACCACATTTCCCCCGCAGGTTCGATCAAGGCCAACGGGCCGGCGGGCAAGTACCTCGCGGAGCACGGCGTGAAGCCAACCGACTTCAACAGCTACGGGTCGCGCCGCGGCAATCACGAGGTCATGGTGCGGGGAACGTTTGCCAATGTGCGCCTGCGCAACAAGCTGGCGCCGGGGACCGAGGGCGGGGTGACGCGGCTGCTGCCCGAGGGCGAGGGGATGTCGATCTTCGACGCCAGCGTGAAGTATGCCGAGCGGGGCGTGCCGCTGGTGATTCTGGCGGGGAAGGAATACGGGTCAGGCTCCTCGCGTGACTGGGCGGCCAAGGGACCGAACCTGCTCGGCGTGCGCGCGGTGATCGCGGAGAGCTTCGAGCGGATTCACCGGTCGAACCTGGTGGGCATGGGGATCTTACCCCTGCAGTTCGAGGAGGGGCAGAGTGTCGAGTCGCTCGGACTCACGGGAGAAGAGGTCTACGACTTTGCGGGCCTTACGTCTCTGCTGAAGAGCAAGTTCGCTGAGGGCCGTACGCTGGCCGTGAAGGCAACGGCTGCCGGAGGAGCCGTCAAACAATTCAATGCCAGAGTTCGGATCGATACGCCCCAGGAGATCGAGTATTTTGAACACGGCGGGATTCTGCAGTACGTCCTGCGGCAACTGGCGGCGAAGTAGGCTGGGGGTTTTGTGGTTCCCCGTCCTCGCGTCCGGAAGGCGTGAGGATGGGGTCCAAACCGAAAGGAATCAACGTCCCGGCGGCTGCATGTTGTACATGAAGATGGCCCGCAGTTCCAGGTAAGGTCCGTGGAACTCTCGCGGCAGCGGCGGATAGTTGGAGCCGGTCAGAGCGCCCCATGCGGCCCGGTCCAGGGCGGTATCGCCGGAGCGGCCTTCGAGAATCATGCCGCCCTCCATAAGCCGGCCGTTGGGCAGGACTTTGAAGCGGATGACGACGGTTCCCGCCTTCAGAATCGGCGGATTGACCTCGTCGGGAATCAGCGGATCCCAGGTGCGTTCCGTCTCCCGGTGCCAGCGCAGGATCCAGTTGCTGAAATCGACGCCCTGCTTGTCCGACAGGATCTCAACGCCTCCGGATCCGGCCCCTGGGTGCATCGACAGATTGCCGCCGGATGGCAGAGCGCCGTGAGGTGGATCCATGCGAGGCGCCCTTCATCGCATCCCGCAGCTGATCGGCGGGATTCTGCGATCCCATGGCGAAGTTCGGTCGTGCCGGCACCGCCTGCGGCCGAGGCGCGTCCAATTGAGACTGCGATGGCGGAGTCGGCTGCGGAGGTGGCGTAGTGGGCGCGGGCTCGACTTTTGGCTCCGGCGCGGGGGCCGGGGCCGGCGGCGCGATGGTCGGTTTGTTAAGAGCCTCCAGTGTCTTTTTGTCCACGTGAGGCTGACTTTTGGGCACCGGCTTAACCGTCACCTTGGGCTGTAGATTGCGCAGCGCATCGGGAGGCAAGTCTAGATATTTCAGGTCTTTGCGTTTATTGATCGCTTCGAAGGGATCGATAACGGGGGGAACCTTGAAGACATAGCGAGGAATCCAGGTGATCGCCGAGATCAGCACCAGGTGAACCAGAATCGCGATCCAGATGCCCTCGCGCAGCCGCGCCCAGCGCCGCTCATCTTCGAGCTCGCTGATCATTTCCAGCAGTTCGTGGGTGTCGTAATCGATCCAGCGGGAACCACGAACTACAGGGCCACGCTCTCCATCGGCAGCGCTACCTTCGCGTGCCCGGTCCGCTGCGTCAGCGGCCGACGCACCCTCGGCTGTCTGAGTGTCTGGCTCGGAACTCGGACCTGCGGGGTCGAGTGGGTCTCTGGTTGGCACTACGCTGGTGGGCATGCATCCGGCAGGAACCGCGGAGGGGCACACTCACCCTGCGGGCTCCGTTTCGAGTCCTTTCCCTTTATTCTCTCATCCTTCAAGACGGCAGCAAACCCCGGCAGGTCGCAAACACCGTTACTCGGTCTTCCGTGGCGAATAGCGGGCCGGGGTTCCAGACTCGGAAAACGCGCACGCCGTACAATGGTCTTTTTGAATGGACGAAAAACCGGGCGGAAGGGGACCCTGTTTGAAGCAGTTTTTTACGCGGATTCTCGCCAAGTGGAAGTTGGTTGTTCTTCCCGCCCTGATCAAGCTGGGGTTTTGGGGCGCGGGGCTGGTCGCACTCCTCGATTCTTCCACCATTCCCGTCCCCATGGATGCCATTCTGGCCGTCTACATCTGGAACAATCCGGGCCAATTCTGGCTTTATGTGGTGATGGCAGCGGCGGGATCCGCGGTCGGCGGACTGCTCCCGTACTATCTCGGTCGCGCCGGCGGGGAGCTGTTCCTGCTCAAACGCATCGACCGGCAACGGTATGAGCGGATGCGTAATCGCTTCGAGCGCCAGGAATTTCTGGCCATGATGATCCCGTCGATGCTGCCGCCGCCGACCCCGTGGAAGGCGTTCGTCTTCGCCGCCGGCGTCTTCGAAATGCGCGTTCCCGTGTTTATGCTGTCGGTGTTTTGCGGCAGGCTCGTGCGGTGGCTGGTACTCTCGCTGCTGGTTCTCAAGCTCGGCCCCGGCGCCGTCGGAGTGGTGCAGCATCACGCCTTAGCGGTACTGGGGGTCGTGGGCGGCCTGGCTGCTATCGGCTTTGCCTGGTGGTGGATGCGCAGAAAACGCACCGTGGGCGACCCGCTCACTTAAAGGGATCCAACGCCCAGGTCGGGGCTACGGACGGCCTATTTGCCGGCGAAGGCAGCCTGAGCTTCCGTTCCACGCATGCGGCGAACGAGCACCGGAAGGCCAAAAGCCAAGCCGGCAACGACCGCGGTCGAAAGCAGGTCATTGCGATAAAAAGGCAGCGCCGCTACGTAGCAGGCGGTCAGACC
Source organism: uncultured Acidobacteriaceae bacterium (assembly GCA_963737665.1). Classification (GTDB taxonomy): domain Bacteria; phylum Acidobacteriota; class Terriglobia; order Terriglobales; family Acidobacteriaceae; genus Telmatobacter. Next base: position 31,738 of record CAVTTW010000001.1, on the reverse strand, counting down.
GCTCCACGTGCGCGGATACATACCGCCGGCAGCCCAGACCGCGTAATTCGACACCACGAAGAATGATGTCGGGCCCAATACCACGCCGGAGGCAACGCGCAGAATCGTGGTGCGGGATCGAAGCAGGATCTGGCCCAGCGCCATGACTGCCAGGTACCAGGCCCAGGTGGTCACATACGCCTCCCAGCGGAAGCTGTAATGGTAAGTGAAGACAGTCAGGAAGTAGTCGGTGGCCATGAGGGCAGCGAGCGGTGCAAGCATCTCGCGCCATGAACGCCGCGCGCCAAAGTACAGCAGGGCTCCGCCAACCGCGGTGAAGTTCAGCCAGTCCGGATGCGGTACCAGACGGCTCAACAAAGCGACAACAATCAGCAAATAGGCGGGCATGACGACCTCGAATTCCAGAGTTCCCTGTAGAAAAGTCAGGGAGCGGCACTCTCTCCATTGTGGGGGGCGGAGGCCAGCCGGTCAACCGCATTCGAAGACTGGCGGCCCGAGAAGACGCCTACTTCTGCTCGCGACCGCTCATGGATTCGCCACCATCCTCACGATTGTCGATGATGTAAACCCAGCCGCTTAGCCCTGATGGCGTTGGCGCATTGCCCCCTCCGAGGAAGGAATAGGCGAAACGGAGGTCGGTGAACTCAACCGTGGTCCAGGGCTGGTTGGGAGGAAGGCGGGGCGGCTCGACACCGGCGATCGGCTGCTGGCCCAGGTCGCGCACCACGGCCCACGTACCCCAGTCCAGGTAGACCTGGCCTAGAAACGTACGCTTGGCCGCCTCAACCGCAGGTGTATCAGCGGGCTTGTAGAGCACATCGGTCTGCGGGTCGCTGTCGATGGCGCCGGTGCGCGTGTTAATCTCCGCCGTCTGGTAGAAGTTGGCGGTCTCGAGGATGGCGTGCCAACGGAAGGGGTTGATCGGGTAAGGCTCGAGTGCCGTTCGCAGGACGGGAGCCGAAGCTACCTGCGTGTTGTCGAGCAGGGCCATACCGTGCGCGTGTTCGGTCCAGCGCCAGCCCCACAGCACCGCCATGCCCGAAAGCGCAAAGATGGCCCAGCCCCGCCCCCGGAATGTCGTACGGCGCGCACCCATCTCGTGATCGGCGAGGCCAAGAAGTCCCGGAAGGATGAGCGCGAGAAGGAACAATCCCCAAAGGATGGGCTCGGCGATGAACATGATGCTGCCCGCATACCAGCGCGGATTGAACGGGAAAAAAGGCCGCACGCCATAATTGTTGGTCCAGTCAAGGGCGATGTGACTGAGGGCGGCGATGAAAGCAGTGAGATAGAGCCAGCCCCAGTGCACCGGTTGGGGCTGCTTTCGGGGGGCCCCATCGTCTGCCCTCGGCGCTGACGCCGCGAGTCTTCGAAGGCGGCGGCCTTCGCGCCATCGGTGCAGCAGCCAGACCAGTCCCACGATGACAGCGGCCACCACCGGCACGGCAATGAAGGTGTGGGTGATGCCGCGATGGTGCTTTAACTCCTCGACGGGGCCGCGGAAACCCCACAGCACATCGAGATCGGCGGCCTCGGCGGCCAGGGTCGCAGCCAGCGTGGCATAGGCGGTCTTGCGGTTCAGGCCCGCACGGCCGATGCAGGCTCCGGTGAAAAAATGTGTAAAGGGTTCCATGTGCTGCCCACCATAGTACCCTGCGACCCGCATCCTATAATCCTGCCCATGGACGGAAGAACCACTTCGCACACGGATCCCGCACAGCGCGCCGAGGAGTTGCGCGACCAGCTTCGCCACCACGAACACCTGTACTACGTGATGGACGCGCCGGAGATCTCCGACCAGGCCTTCGACACGCTGATGAATGAACTGAAGCGGATCGAGGCGGACCATCCTGAATTGCTGGCCCCCGATTCGCCGACGCAGCGGGTGGGCGGCAAGCCGGCCGAGGGATTCAAAAAGGTGCGCCACTCGCGGCCCATGCTGAGCCTCGATAACGCGTATTCCGAGGAGGAGCTACGCGACTGGGACCGGCGCGTGCATGCGCTGGCGGGAAATCTGCCCGTTGAGTTCACCGCCGAGCTGAAGCTGGACGGCCTCAGCATCGCGCTCCATTATGAGGCGGCGCCGGACGGAGGTGCGCGACTCGCGTACGGCCTCACCCGCGGCGACGGGCAGACCGGCGAGGATGTCACCTCCAACATCCGCACCATTCGCAGCGTGCCGCTTTCGGTTCCGGCAAAGACTATTCAGAAACTCGGGCTGCCGCAGGGGTTTGAGGTGCGCGGGGAAGTAGTCATGCCCGAAAGCGCCTTCCTCAAGATGAACGAAGAACGCGAGAAGCAGGGACTGACCCTGGCCGTGAATCCGCGCAATGCGGCGGCCGGCACCCTGCGCACCGTGGAACCGAGCATCGTGGCCCAGCGCCGCCTGGACTTGTACGCCTACTTCCTGCTGAGCGGCGGCGAGTACCTGCCCATCGGGCAGGAGGCGACGCTCGATGCGCTGACCACTCTGGGTTTCCGAGTGAATCCGCACCGCGGGCGTGTGCACACGGTGGAGGAGATGTTGAAGTTCATCCATTCGGCAGAGAGCAGGCGGGCATCGCTCGGCTACAACATCGACGGAGTGGTGCTGAAGGTAGATTCGCAGGTCACACAGCAGCGGCTGGGCTATACAGGCCGCGCCCCGCGCTGGGCGCTGGCCTACAAGTTCACCGCGGAACAGGCCGTGACGCAGATGCACGACATCCTGATCAGCGTCGGACGCAGCGGAAAGCTCACGCCAACAGCCATGCTGAATCCGGTGTTCGTGGGCGGAGCCACCATCCGCGCCGCCACGCTGCACAACGCCGACTGGATCGAGCGCATGGGTCTGCGCATCGGCGACTGGGTCAAGGTGGAACGCGGCGGAGACGTCATCCCCAAGGTGGCGGAGATCGTCTCCGATAACGATCATCCCCGAGGAAAAGAGCCTTTTGTCTATCCCACAGTCTGCCCTGAATGCGGCAATCCCGCGGTACGCGAAGAGGGGGAGGCCGACTATCGCTGCGTGAACGTCGATTGCCCCGCGCTGCTGCGCGGCACCCTCGAACACTGGGGCAGCCGCGGAGTAATGAACATCGAAGGGCTGGGGGAAGCCGCTGTGGCGCAACTGCTGGAACGGGGGCTGGTGCGCAGCGTGGCCGATCTCTACAAACTCACCGAGGAGCAGCTGGTCGGGCTGGAGCGATTCGCGGCGAAATCCGCGCGCACGCTGCTCCGGGAAATCGAACAATCGAAGGAAGCCGGACTGGCACGGGTACTGATGGGACTGAGCATTCGTTTCATCGGCGAGCGGACGGCGGAGGTGCTGGCACAGGAGTTCGGATCGATGGATGCCATCATGAACGCGACTGCCGAAGACCTGGAGCGCGCCGAGGAGGTAGGTCCGCGCATCTCGCACGCCATCGTGGACTTTTTTGCGCGGCCTGCAAACCGGGAACTGATCGCGCACCTGGACGCCGCCGGCGTGAAGATGACAGCGGAGAAAAAGCAGCGCTCCACACAGTTGGCCGGGATGACGCTGGTGTTGACCGGGACGCTTCCCAATCTCTCCCGCGAGGACGCCAAGGCGAAAATTGAGGCGGCAGGCGGAAAGGTGTCGGGTTCGGTGAGCAAGAAGACCAGCTACGTGGTGGCAGGTGAGGAGGCAGGCTCCAAGCTGGATAAAGCGCATGAATTGAAGATCCCGGTGCTGGATGAGGCGGGGCTGTTGTCGCTCATCGCCAACGGCCAACCCGCAGCCTGAAGATACCGATTCAACGGTCGCATTGCATGGAGCGGCCCGAGAGCGCATCGCTCGTGGATACGCACAGGGGCGAGAGTGCAATCACCAGCAGGAGCAGGTCGATGAACATGGCGGCCCCTTTCCAATGCGCCTTCCTTCAAAAGATCGTGCGCCGCGAGCGAATCCCGGAATCACGCAGTTCGCGGTCCTGCTCCCGTTTCCAGGCATCGGCGCGCCAGCGGCGCGATGCATAGGCCACTGGATCTTCGCGGCGTGGCGCTACCTGGGTAAGGCTGGCATCTGCGGTGCTTGGCAGCGATACCGGATCGGCCTCCGGCGCCTGGACCAATCGCGCCGGAAGTGGCTGCGCGGCCTCGGGAACCCCGATCGGTCCAGGCAAAGGCTCTTCGGTTTCGTATGTCGCAGCGAAGGTCAGACTGGTGTCGATCCCGGCGATCTCCGACTCCGCCTCGACAGCTTCGGGGTCGTGACTGGAGTTCTGGAGCCGCACGGTCAGCTTTCCGGCCATGAAATCGTCCACCAGCTTGTGCAGGCAGGTCTGGCCGCACAGATGCTTGGTGCCGACGCGAAGGCGTTGGTTTGACCTCCAACCGCTGACGCGCAGTTCGTCTCCCTGAGTGTAGGCCACGAACCAGTGGTTCGTCTGCCGCTTCTCTGCCCCGCAGATATCGCATGAAATGGCCTGCCGGATCAATGCTGTTCTCCCCGCCGCAAAGTACCCTGCTCCCATTTCATCGCGGATCGCAGGAAGAAGGATCAGGCTGGAGAAAAAAGGAGGGCTCCCGAAGCCGAAGCAGGAAATCAACGGCTAGATCGTTCTGAAATGGCACAGAGCGCGGCCGGCTCGCAAGCCGGGAGCTATGATCGGGCTGGACGGAACAATCCTGGTCCTGAAGTTGGGCTGAATTCCGGCCGGAAGGCTGCGCCACGGTCGGCAAGGACGCCGGAAAAGAGGGCCTGCGGCCGGTCAGTTTTCCGGTCATTGCCCCGTGGCGAAGTAGCCTTTCTTGGCGCGCACCTGGTAACGGCGGTCGTTGCAATAGAGATAGATCGGCCGGAACGCTCCGTCTAATTTGAAATCCGCAGGCGTATAGGTCAGCGCGTACTGGCTGCGCAGCTCGGCCTCGATCTGGTGAAAGCTGCCTGACATCTCCTCTACCGACGGCGGAAAGAACACCTGGCCACCGGTGGCCTCGGACATCTGGGCCAGAACCTGGTCGCCCTTTCCGCGGCTGGGGGTCCAGTTGGTGCTGATGGCGTAGATGATGGTCTCCGCACGCTCGCATTCCTTGATCGCTTCGTCGGGGTGGACGCGGCTCTGGTTGTCATCCCCGTCGGAGATGAGGACCATGGCCTTGCGCACCGGTTCCTGCCCGCGCGAGACGTCGAGCAATTTGTCGCGGCAGGCGGTGTAGACGGCGTCGAACAGGGCTGTGCCGCCTCCGGGACGCAGACGGTTGATGCCGGTCTCGAGGGCGTCGACGTTGTTGGTCCAATCCGCAGTCACGGTTGGCGTCACGTCAAATCCCATCACAAAGGCGCGGTCGCTGCGCGCCTTGAGGATGTCCAGCAGGAACTCGGTGGCTGACTGCTGCTCGAATTCAAATCGGGAGCGGATCGAGGTGCTGGCATCGATCACGATGCCGACGCGCAGAGGCAGGTTGATCTGCTGCCGGAACGAGGTGACCTTCGCCGGCGCTTTGCCGTCATCGAGCAGCGCGAAATCGCTCTGTTTCAGGTTGGGAATATAGTGGCCGTGCTTGTCGGTCACGGTAAAGATCAGGTTAACTTCGTTGACACCCAGGCGGAGAGTCGGCCCGCTGGCCTCCGACGACTGATCGTCGGGCGAGGTTGCGGGCTTGGGAGCCGGCGGAGCTGAAGTTTGCGGGGCCGGGGTCGTCGGATTTGCCGGCTGCTGCGCCAGAATGGCCGTGGGGAAGGCGGCCGCGAGCGCAAAACCTGCCAGCGCATATGCCCAGCGACCAGGCGTTGTCGCCGGCGTGAAGATGCTTGTTGTCATGACTTCCTCATTTTATCAATGGCGGCGCTGCCCGACGCCATACGTTATTGCGTGGAACCCCGTCCTCCTTGGACGAACCGGCGGTCGCGAGGTCAGGCAGGAGAGCTCTCCAGGCGTATCAGAAACGCCTCCAGTGCTTCGGGAAGGGGAGACTTGAGCGCGAGAGCCTTGGCCGTGATGGGGTGCGGAAATTCGAGTTCGGCGGCGTGCAGGAAGTTGCGCCCCAGGCGAAGCCTTTCGGGGTCGGCGCGGCGGCGGGCGGCCTTCGAGGTCGCGGCCTGCGCCGCCACCTGGTCGGTGAGCTGGCTGGAGGCTCCGTACAATGTGTCGCCCACCACCGGGTGGCCGATGGATGCCATGTGCACGCGGATCTGGTGGGTGCGGCCGGTCTCGATGCGCACGCGCACCAGGGTGAATTTGCCGAAGCGCGTGACAAGGCGCCGCACTACTTCGTAGTGGGACACGGCGGAGCGGGCATTGTCCTGGGGCCGCGTGGTCATGCGCGTGCGGCGCATCGGGTCGCGGGCAATGGCCGATGTGATGGTGCCCTTGGGCCGCTCCACCTCTCCCTGCACCAGGGCGATGTAGGTCTTCTTGATCTGGCGGCTTGAAAACATCTCCGCCAGTGCCGCATGCGCTCGATCATTCTTGGCGACGATGATCAGGCCGCTGGTGTCCTTGTCGAGGCGATGAACAATTCCGGGCCGCAATTCCCCGCTGGTCGAAGACAGGGCGCGGAACCGGTGCAGGAGCGCGTTGACGAGCGTGCCGCGGCTGCGCGCGTCCTCATTTTGTCCCGAACCGGCATGCACCATCATCCCTGCCGGCTTGTCGATCACGGCGAGGCTGGCATCCTCGAAGATCACATGCAGCGGAATGTCTTCTGCTGTGGCTTTGAGCGGCGCGGGATGGGGCTCGCCAGTGATGGCGATCGATTCGCCACCACGCAACTTGTATGACGCCTTCGGCCGCGCGCTATCGACCAGCACGTCGCCCTGATCCACCAGCAGCTGTACGCGGGAGCGGCTGACGCCGTCCAGGTGAGCGGCGAGAAACTGGTCCAGGCGCTGCCCGGATGCCTCCGGAGGTACGGTGATGCTGCGCGGCTCAACCATGTACGGGCTCACTTCCTTGCTTCACGGCTGCGCCTTTCCGCTCGCGGAGCAACACTCCCCCGAGCACTACAAAAACGATGGCTGCAAGCTGCGGTCCATCGAGGGCGCCGTGCAGCAGGTATCCGCGTCCTTCGCGATCGCGCCAGAACTCGGTTACGAACGTCACCACGCCGATTCCCAGCAGACCGAATCCGGCGATGTCTCCCTGCTGCCTCCGCGCCGGCAGCCACACCAGCAGGAATGCCGCAAGGGTCAGATACGCGAACGCAGCATAGGCCTGTACCGGATGCAAAGGAACGCCGAGGGGAGTGCCGCTCCAGCGGGCCGCGAGAGGGCTGGTATAGATCACAGCCCAGCGGACGGTGGCATCGCTGCCGTATCCCGACCCGGCCAGGAGCGCGCCGCATTGCTCGAAAGCGAGCCCGAGCACCAGGGGTGGGGCAAGTGCATCCATCGTCTTCGCCAGCGGCAGATGTTGACGAAGTGCATACACCAGAGCCGCAAATCCGCCCAGAACCGCGCCTGCCAGGGCCAGCAGCGGATGATGAATCGTGGCGAGGCCGAGCATCCATACGGGATGGCGCAGCAGGTCGCGCCAGTTGATCGCGACCAGCAGCAGCCGGGAGCCAGCCAGCGCAGACGAAGAGCGCGATGACGCACAGATTCCACACATGATGGGGAGCCACGCCCACAGTCGACGCGGTGTGCTGCGCGAGACCAAGTGCCAGCAGAACGCCTACGGCCGCCAGGGCCCCATAGCTCGGGATCAGGAGGGCTCCGATGTGGAAAAGGACGGGATGCACTGGAGCCAGAATACGGCATCGCAATTCAGACCCGCCAACAATCGGGACCAGCGATCTGTCAGGCGGGCGGCGTCTCAGACGCCATGTATGCCGCCCTCTCAGCTATCAGCCACGCAAGTTTTGTGATCGAAGAACAGTCCCACACCTGCAGTTCGATGAATCGTGCCTGGATGCCGGCTCGGTCAGAAAATCCGAACCCTGCCATCGCGGTTCGTTCGCCGAACAAAGGAACCATTTCTTTGAGCGCATACACCCGGCGTTCCTGCTGTTCCGCAACGCTCATGCTATCGCCCAGCGTGAACGTGACGGCGTCGGCCGGAAGATTTGCAAGGCGAATCACGAGCGCTGCCGGTCGCGAAAGATCGACAGCCCATGAGAAATCGCCCAGAAAGAAATATGCCGGCCGTTGGGTGCAATGGCGATGAAGCGCTTCGCTCGCCGCCGCAGCCAACCAAGCTTCCGTAGCCAGCCGCAAATCCAGGTAGTCGGGCTTCAACCTCGGTCGGAGACAGCTTCGAAGTCGATCCACCACCAGCGTTGCTTGCCGGTACGGCAGCGAACAGAGGTTGAGACATGGACCGATGGCAGGATCATAGCGGTGCGTCGCCACTGCGGGGATCGCAGTCACTTCAGGCTCCGTGGGGGATTTTCACAGCGCGGGACGGAAGTTTTTGAGGCAGCCTCGCGGTCAGCCGAGCTTTACCTCAACAAAAGAAAGCCGACCCGCTGGGCCGTGAGCAATGCGCCGGTGAACCCGTCCTAAGACGGTGGAGCTCTCCGCGGTTCATTAGGCATTCCGGACTGGCGGACACGGCACACAGAACCGATTGTCGAGTTGAGCCCCTGTTCGTTGAATGTAGGTTCAACCAGCGTTGATTACCCACCTGCTTTGCAGGCCGGTTTCTATTGCGGATAGTATGAGTCCTCGCGAGGAATTGCAAGTCTTGCGCACCGCAGGCGCGGCATGCTAGGCGTAACGCCAGGCAGAAAGATCTATGGTCGGTATCAGGAGCGGCTTTCCCGCCGGCGGGTGTTGGCCCTTGGCGAAGGTACGTCTCAGCGCGTAGGGTAAGGTGCAACCGGAAACGCAGGGAGATGGCCATCGCTTATGACCAAACAGGCAATTGCACCCACCATGACCAGCCCCGCAGTTGCGCCCACCACGATGAAGAGGCTGCTCTCGCTCGACGTGGTCCGCGGCATCACCATCGCCTTCATGATCATGGTCAACAACAATGGCGGCCCCGGCTCGTGGCATTTCATGAATCACGCCGAATGGAACGGGCTGACGCCCACCGACCTCGTTTTTCCCACGTTCGCCTTCGTGATCGGTGTGTCGGTGGTGTTCGCGTTTGAGGCGCGTCTGGCGCGGGGAGCAACCCGTTCGCAACTGGCCGTGCATACAGTTCAGCGGGCGGCCATTCTGATCGTCTTTGGCATTATCGTGAACAGCTTCCCGTTCTTCCGCCTTGACCACATGCGCTTCTATGGGGTCTTGCAGCGGCTCGCCGTCTGCTACCTCGTGGTCGGCCTCTTCTACCTGTACGACAAACGCGCGTGGACCAAGGTTGCCGCGCTGGTGACTGCGCTGGTCGGCTACTGGATCCTGATACGCTGGGTTCCGATTCCCGGAGTCGGGGTGCCCGGACGCGACGTGCCTTTCATGGACATGACCCAGAACCTGACCTCCTGGATCGACCGGCACGTCTTCCCCTATCACCTCTATCTCTACGCCCCGGACCACAATGTGCGCGATCCTGAGGGCCTGCTGAGCGATCTGCCCGCCATCGGCACTGCGCTCATTGGCGTTCTCACCGGTATCTGGCTGCGGTCCCAGCGATCGACCGCGGTGAAGACCGCCGGCCTCGCCGCCGCCAGCATTACCAGCCTTGTACTCGGTTACCTGTGGTCGCTCGAGTTCCCTCTCAACAAAAACATGTGGACCAGTTCGTTTGTTCTGGTCGCCGGCGGCTACTCCCTGGCATTGCTCACGCTCTGTTTCTGGGCGGTCGAACAGCAGGGCTGGCGTAAGGGGTGGACGTGGGTGTGGCTGGTCTTTGGCTCCAACGCCATCGCCGCCTACCTGTTCAGCGAATTGATGCCGGGAATTCTTGAGAATATTCACGTCTCGAATGGCTCTGGCGGGCATCCGAATCTCATTGCCTGGATCGTGGCCCACACCTCTGCGCACATCCCCAATCCGGGATGGGCTGCCTTTGCGTATTCGTTTTCGTTCACGGCGTTCTGCTTTATCCCGGTATGGATCATGTACCGGAAAAAGATCTTCCTGAAGGTGTGAGCATGCGACCGAATTCTCTGCGGGGAACATTCTGGGCACTGATGCTCGGTGCAACCATGCTGTGCGCGGAAACGAAGACCGCTTCGGCGCCCATTGCTCCGCCCCCGATGGGCTGGTCTTCGTGGAACAGCTTCTCGAACACAGTGGACTCCCAGATCGTGATGGACCAGGCGCGGGCCATGGCGTCCAACGGTATGCACAAGGCCGGCTATCAATACATCAATATCGATGAGGGCTGGTGGCTGGGCAGGCGCAACGCCGATGGGAGCTTCGTTATCGACGAAAAGGCATGGCCGGCCATCGCCGAAGGCGAAAAGCCCGGGGACATGGCCAATATCGTTCGGTTCATTCACAAGCTGGGCCTGAAGGCGGGCATCTACACCGATGCCGGCAAAGACGGATGCAGCCTCTATCCCGACCTGGGATGGATGTACTTCAATACCGGCAGTGAAGGCCACTACGAGCAGGACTTTCTGCAGTTCGCGCGCTGGGGATTTGACTACGTGAAGGTGGACTGGTGCGGCGGCGACCGGGAGAATCTCGATCCCGCGGTGCAGTATGCGCAGATCGCCCACGCCATTGCGCGAGCCGAAAAGATCACCGGGCATTCGCTCTACTTCTCCCTCTGCGAATGGGGCAAGAACAGCCCCTGGACATGGGCGCCGCATGTCGGCGGAGTGGGTGCCGATGTGTGGCGAACCAGCGGAGACATCGTCGCTCCGATCGTGGCGAGTGGGAAGTATGCCGGCCGCAAAGCCAGCTTCGTCAATATGCTTTCCAATTTCGATCAGGGCATCCATCCGGAAGCCGAACACACCGGCTTCTATAACGATCCGGACATGATGGTGATCGGCATGCCGGGCTTAACCGATGTGCAGAATCGCGTCCACATGAGCCTGTGGGCCATCTCCGGAGCGCCGCTGCTGGTGGGCGCCGATCTGACCAGGCTGAGTCCGGAGACGCTGAGCATGCTTACCAACAGCGAAGCTGTTGCGATCGACCAGGATGGACTGGGATTGCAGGCCGTCAAGGTGTCGGAACCAGCCAAGGGACTGGAGGTATGGGCGAAGCCGCTCGCAACGCCGGGCGCGCGCGCTGTGCTGCTGCTGAATCGCAACGCGGAGGCAGCGTCTATTGCTGTCGAGCTGGAAGGAACTGGGCCTTGTCGACAGCTCAGCGTCCACGGTTAAAGATGTTTGGTCCGGAAAAGAACTGGGCAGCTTCCAACACGACTATTCCGCGCAGGTTCCGGCATCCGATGCTGTCTTTCTGATTGTGAAGGGCTCTGACTCTCCGGCAACGGCTTATAAGCCGGCGAGCGATCACAACGCGATGACCGGGAACAGTAGTGACGGATTCTCGATGAGCTTTCCAGAAGTGACCGGGCCGTCGACCTGGTCACGGCTCAACATCCGCTATACAAACCCCGGGAAAGCAGCGCGGTATGCGCAGTTGCAGGTAAACGGCCAGGCGCCGACGCAGGTCGCATTTCCACCTACTGGGGCGACACCCGCAGAAGTGAGCCTCATGGTCCACCTCGATGAGACCGGTGCAAGAAACACTTTGCAATTTACGGCAGAGAGAGGCGTTTCCCCTGCCATCGAGTCCATCGCGGTGCAGTAGGGCATTCCTTAGCGTCGAGGTCGCGGCTGGTCTCTTGACGGGACGGAAGAGCCACAGCAGCAGCAGTGTGAAGAGCGCGCCGCCGACGGTGAACTTAAGCCAGACCGGCGCTTGCGACGGAGAGAAGAATCCCTCCAGGCATCCGGCGATGACCAGCAGCGGGATGATGCCCGATACCAGGCGCGTTGCCTCAATGCCGCCGCGGGCAATCGAGTCTTTCCACCGGTAGGGGCCCGGAAACAACATCGCGTGGCCGAGGCGCAGCCCCGCCGCCCCAGCGATCAGGATAGACGGCAGTTCCAGCGAGCCGTGCGCCGCCACAAAGCTCCACAAGGCCAGTGACATTCCGTACTGGTGGCAGGCGGCCCCGATCACTCCCAGCATCATGCCGTTGATGAACAGGGAGACGAGCGTCAGCATTCCAAAGGCGATGCCCCCGGCGAACATTACAAAGCTCACCGTGAGGTTGTTGGTCATGATGTGGCTGGTTTCCATGGGCGCCACGCTTACGATCGACTGCGTCCACATCTGGTGGCGCTCCATGGTCGCGATCATCTCGGGCCCTACGAAATGGCGCATGAATTCCGGCCGGGTAGTGGTCAGAATCACCCCCAGCAGTCCGCAGGCGATGGAGATGAGAAAGGATGCAAGCACATACGGAAGGTGCCGCTGGAAGATGACAGGATACTCGTCCCTCAGAAAGCGGAACAGCGAGCGGGCGCTGGTCTTGCGTCCGGAATAGATAATATGGTGAGCGCGCGCCAGTAACTGGTTGACATGTGCGGTGTAAGTGCGCGCCGTCGCGTCCTGGCGCAGCACGGAGAGATCGGCGGCCACCTGGCGATAGAGCAGAGCCAATTCCTGGAGCTCCGCGCGCGAAAGCTGGCTCAGTCCACTCTGGTCGGATTGAGCCAGAAGGGCGGCCAGTCGGTCCCAATGGGGCCGGCGCTTGCTTATCCAGAGGTTGGAGAGAATCTGCGCCATGGACTCGAATCGAGATCAGCTTAGCATCGACACGCCGGAACTGATAGCGATCGAGATGCCGCTGGCAGGAATCGGCAGCCGGTTCATCGCGGTCCTGATCGATATGCTGATCTGGGCTGCCGGCCTGCTGGCAGTGGGGATGTTGCTGTGGGTGGTGCAACCGGCGCTGCAGGCCTTTTCGCGTCTCTCCTATCAGTGGGTGGTCGCGCTCATCACTCTCGCCCTTTTTGTCCTTAACTGGGGTTACTTCACGCTCTTTGAAGCGTTCTGGAATGGGCGAACCCCCGGCAAGCGCATCGCCAGGATCCGCGTCATTCAAATATCCGGTCGGCCCATCGGACTGTTCGAATCGATGGCGCGCAACCTGATCCGCTACATTGACCAGATTCCGTTCTTTTACGCAGTGGGTGTAATCGCCATGTTTGCCACCCGCCAGCATCAGCGATTGGGCGATCTCGCAGCCGGCACCGTCGTGGTGCGCGACCGCGAACAGGAGGCCCCGCAATGGAGGGAAGCGGGAGCACGGACCTTTACCGCTCAGTTGTTTTCACCGCGAGTCCCGGCGCCTGAACCGCACACGCTCATTTCCCTGCCCGCCTCGGCTGTCGCCAGGCTCTCGACATCTCATCTGGAAGTGTTGGAAGCCTTCTTCGCGCGCCGGCTGGACATGTCCCTCACCACGCGCCAGGGTCTGGCGGCTCGGATTGCCGCATCCATTCAGGCGCAATCTGGTCTGGAGCCGCTTGCCGGGACAAGCGTCGAGACATTCCTTGAAGCCGTGGCCCGCGACCTTCGCGATGTGGCCCGCCTGAAATAACAACGCATGTCACAGGCGCCCGATGCGCGGGCCGCACTTCGCGGAACAGCGCGTTCGAAGGAACTGTCGCGCGGATTCCATGGTCAGCTGTAAACGTTTGATGTTCCGCTAAGTCAGCCACTTACTACCCTCCGCATTTTCCATCCTCCTTGGGGGTGACTATCGTCCCTTGACAAGCACCGTGGCAGGAGCATTTAATAAGCGCCGGCTCCAAAAATGACTGTTGCAGCTCAACGTGGTTAAACGTTTGAGCAAAGCAATTCCAAAATCAGTAGTTTCTGGAATTGTGCCTTCCATACGGTGGAGAAATAGTCCGCTTTCATCTGCACGTTTGGGTCTGGCAAGAACGGCTCAAAACCAGCGGAGCCAGGGAAAGATCAGCGGAGACTGAGGAGCGCTCCGGTGAGATCAACACGCAAATAATACCCCCGCAAAGGGCGCTTCTTGAGCCCGCAGGACCGCTCGCAAGGCACGATTGAGCGGTACCGGAAAAGCAGGGGGCCAGGGCTGATAAGCGAGTTACGAGGTTGTGAAGTAAATTGATTTTCTTCTTGACAATTCATGATTCGCACGCATCAAATGGCCCGGTCGCTATTCAGGACAATTTGAATTCACCCACGCATTTGAACTCTTTTGGTTCAAGTCGATTGATATTGCTGCGTCGCTTCGCATTCGTGCGTAGCGTCGGGGCGTATCTGTGTATGTGCCCAGCTTCGCGAGACCCGCTGGCACGCCGCAGAGGGCGAATCACCAAAGGTCCTGGAATAAGTCAACGGAACCTGGATGCAAATCACCCTGCCTTATGCCCAATAGATGGGGAAGCGACACAACTAGGAACGACTCAAAGCAACACATTTGAAAAAGGAAGGTCACATGACACAAGCGAGATACAGGTTCTTCCTGTTGCCGCTGATCTTTGTAATGGCATGCGTGGCAGCATTTGCGCAGGCCAATTCAGAGCTCACCGGCATCGTTACAGACCAGTCAGGAGCGGTCGTTGCAGGAGCAAAGATCATCCTCACCGATCCGGCTACCGGTTTTACCAAAACCACTGAAAGCGGGGCCACCGGCTTATATGACATCGCCGGATTGAACCCCGCAAACTACAACCTCAAGATCACCGCCAAGGGCTTCGAGTCCTACGCGCAGAACAGCATCGTAGTGAACGTTTCTTCCGTCGCACGCGCGGACGTAAAACTCACGGTGGGCGCGGAGACGCAGACCGTTACCGTAGAGGCCGACGCGCTGGCGGTGCAGACCGACTCCAACGTGGTCAGCACTCTGATCAGTTCCGAACAGATCAGCGAAATCGCCACCCAGAACCGCAATTTCGCCGCACTGGCCGCCCTCGGATTGGGCGTGAGTTCGGCGTTGCCCGACAGCAATACGCCTACCTCGGTTGCAGCCAACTTCACCATCAGCGTGAACGGCCTTCGCCAGAGCCACAACATCTGGCTGATCGACGGCGGCGAGGCCGATGACCGCGGCGGCGCCGGCGGCATGGACATCATGCCTTCGCAGGACGCCATCGCCGAGTTCAACGTGATGTCGTCGAACTATCCTCCGGATTACGGCATCTCTTCGGGCGCCACCATGAGCCTGTCGCTCAAAAGCGGCACCTCGAAGTATCACGGCACCCTGTTCGAGTTCAACCGCAATACCGACTACGACGCCAATAACTTCTTCAATAAGTACAACACCACCACGCCCACGCCCCGCCAGGTGCTGAACTACAACATCTACGGCTACAACCTCGGCGGCCCGCTGTTCATTCCCAAGGTCTACAACAAGAACCGCGACAAGACCTTCTTCTTCTGGAATGAAGAGTGGCGCAAGATCAACCAGGGCAACAGCCCCAACATCGTGTCCACCATTCCGACGCAGGATATTCCGACCGCCGGACAGGATCTTACCTATGTAACCCCAGGTTTCGCGTCTTCCAGCACGGTCAACGGGAAGACACAGAATCCGGGTATTGTGGTTCCGTTTTATGGCGCCCAGGCGGCCGCGGCCGGCGTTTCAACGCCCGCATACTTCGAGCCTTGCCTGGACCCCAGCGTAACCAACAAGGACGTGTGCCAGCAGGGTCTCCTGGCGGAGTATGGTTTGACTCCCGGCCAGCCCTTCCCCGGCAACGTCATTCCCCACGCACTGTTCGACCCGAATGCCATTCTGTATCTCAATTCCGGCATTCTGCCCAAGCCGAACAAGGCCAATGGTCAGGCGGTCTCTGAAGCCCAGACGCCGATCAACGTCCGCGACGATATCGTCCGTGTCGATCACAAGGTCAATGACCGGTGGCAGATCCTGGGCCACTACATGCACGACTCTGTGACCCAGACCTCCGGGCAGCCGGAACTGGGCTGGGACTGGGCCAGCTACAACACCGTCACCAGCGTCCTGTCGAACCCCTCCAACAGCGCGGCTCTCAAGCTGAGCGGCACCATCAATCCCAACCTGCTCGTCGAAGCCAGCATCAACTACGACGGCAACATCATCAACATCACCAACAGCGCCAACGGCAATCGTCCCGCCGGCTGGAGCGTCAGCCCCTTCTTCAATCTCGATACCATCCGGGAAGGAAAGAGCGTCGGCCAGAAGAGCCTGCCCAGCATGAACGGGTTCGGCAATCCTTATGGAACCGCCGAACAGATGGGCAATGCCCCCTGGCACAACGCGGCGGAAGACTACGAGCCGAAGGTTGACCTCTCCTACACCACCGGCAAGCACGCCATGAAGTTCGGCTTCAGCTATAACCGCTACACCAAGAACCAGCAGGTGAACGGCGACACGCAGGGCCAGTTCGCATGGGGCGGCAGATCCGACGGCCAGTTCACCGGCAACGTGGCCTATTGCAACGGCACGACAGCTGCCGACGCCGCAGCCACCTCCTGCGTTCAGGGCGATGGTCTCATGGATATGCTGCTCGGCATGTCATCGAGCTATGACCAGCAGGCCTCCGCGCCAATCAACCATTACGTAAACCAGACACCCTCGGTCTACGCGATGGATAACTGGCACGCCACACCGCGGTTGACCCTGCAACTGGGCCTCCGCTATGACGCACTGCCGCACGCCTGGGAGCGCAACAACCTGGTCGCGAACTTCGACCCCAACTACTTCCTGAGCAGCGCCGCGCCCAACTGGATTGGGAACTCAATGGACCCCTCGGGACCGGGTTTCCAGACCTACACCATCGGCGGCATCTCCAGCCCGTATTACACCAACGGTATGAGAATTGCGGGTCAGGGCGGCTTCCCGAGAGGGCTGGTCACCAATGACTATGGCACGCTGCAGCCCCGCGTAGGCTTCTCTGAAGATCTCTTCGGCAACGGCAAAACCGTTCTCCGCGGAGGTTTGGGAACCTTCTATGAACGCATGCAGGGCAACGACATCTACAACGCTGCCACCAACGCTCCGTTCGTCAACGATCCGAGCGCTCCTTTCGTCAACATGACTAACCCTCAAGTCAGCATCCAGACCGGCCAAACCGCCTCCACTCCCACCGGCCCGAGCGGCTTGACCTCGCTAGCTCTTAGGTATCCTGCTCCGGCCGTGGCGCAATACAGCCTCGGCGTCCAGCATGAACTGAAGCCGTCCGTGATCTGGGTTGTGCAGTACGTCGGCAACATGGCCTGGCATCAGAACGACCAGCGCCACATCGACAACTTCTCACTGGATACGCCCATGTACGTGCGCCAAAACGGCGGCAACGTAACCTCCATCGATGGCACTACGGGGGGTAACCTGCCCACCGCCGGTCAGGGACCGGTGGCCAACAACTCCAACTCCTTCCGCGTCTATCCTGGGTACAGCGGCATCACCCAGCAGGAAAACGCCACCAACGGAACGTACAACGGTTTCCAGACCGGCGTGCGCGTTCAGAATCGCTGGGGCTTGAGCGGCGAGCTGGACTACACGTGGTCCCACGAAATCGACATCCAAACCTACGACAACTCCTGCTGCGTCAGCAATCCGTGGTACCTGAAGTACGACAAGGGATCCGGGTTCCTCGATCGCCGCAACATGCTCAGCGCCAACTACATGTACAAACTGCCACTGCTGAACGGCAGCAATGGCCTGGTGCACTCCATAGCTGGTGGTTGGGAAATTGCGGGCACCATCATCGACGAGTCCGGCGTGCCCACTGCTTCGCAGTACGGCGGCGCCGATACCATCGGTCTCGGCGGCGGCTACACCAACCGCATGAACGCCAGCGGCAAGATGCACTACACGCGGAAGGTCTCTGAGTGGTTCGACACCTCGATCCTCTCGGCTCCAACCGCGGCGTGGCTGGGCGGCCAGAACCAGGGCTTCGGCAGCTCGGGTAAGGATGCGGTCGTCGGTCCCAACCGTGTCAACTTCACCACCTCGCTCTACAAGTCGTTTGCGATGACCGAGCGGGCTCACTTCGAGCTTCGCTTCGAATCGTTCAACACCTTCAACCACACGCAGTACAACAACATTGACGTCAAGAACACCGACGGCAACTACGGCCAGGTGACGAACACCTGGGATCCGCGTACCCTCGAACTGGGCGGCAAGTTCGTTTTCTAACGGACCCCAAAACCCGGGCGCGGCAGGCAACCCCTGCCGCGCCCTTTTTCTTTTGCGCAGCGTTGGCGTCGGTCGCGAGGACGTTTGCCCGTCGTCCCCCAGCGGAGAGACAATCGAGGAAGACTCAGCAAGACCATGATTTGCGAGTTTTGGCATTCTGCTTCCGGTGGGTGATGGATAAGGTGAGTTTGTGAAAGCGGCTGTGCACTTGTTGATTGTGCTTTTGGCCGGAATCTTGTCTCCCGCCGCGTGGGGGCAGGCAGCGAACCCTACGGATTCTCTGCGCCAAAGGGCTCTGGGCCTCGAGCAGCAGGGCAAGCTCAGCGACGCCGAGGCTGCCTGGCGAAACTACGTCAAGATGAATCCATCCAATCCCGAGCCCTATGCCCATCTGGCGCTGCTCGAGGCGCGGCAGGAACATTACAAAGATGCCATTCCGCTGTACCGCAAGGCCCTGGCAATGAACCCCGACGTGCCCGGCCTGCGCCTGAACCTGGGTCTCGCCCTGTTCAAGGACGGAGACCTGAAAGAATCCATCGCCGAATTTGCCCTTCTGCTGAAAGATGCGCCGCCCGACTCACAGCAGGCAGAGCGCCTGACCATCCTGATCGGCATGGCGCACTATGGGCTGGCGGACTATGAGCAGGCCGCTCCGTACCTTAAGCAGGCTGCCGCCCGTGATCCGCAGAATCTGCCCTTGCGGCTGGCGCTGGCGCATAGCTGCCTCTGGTCCAGGCAGTTCCAGTGCGTGATGGATGTGTATCACGAGATTCTGAACCTGAATTCCGAGTCTGCCGAAGCGGACATGATTGCCGGCGAAGCCCTGGATGAGATGAAAGACAATGCGGGTTCGACGGAGATGTTCCGCGCCGCCGTGAAAGCCAACCCCAAAGAACCGAATGTCCATTTCGGCCTGGGATACCTGCTGTGGACGCAGAAGATTTATCCCGAGGCCGCCGCCGAATTCAAGGCCGAACTTGCCAACGATCCCCATCACGTGCAAGCCATGCTTTACCTTGCCGACACGGACCTCCAGTTGAATCAGCCTCGGATGCCCGGCCACTTCTTGAAACAGTGGCAAAGGTGGATCCCTCTCTCTCGCTGGCACATCTTGGACCTGGGAATCATCCTGAGCGATGCGGGGCAGAATGACGACGCGCTGCGCGAGTTGACGCAGGCAGAGAAACTCAAGCCCGACGACGTCAACGTGCACTGGCGGCTGGGACGGCTCTACCGCACCCTGGGCAAGAAGGACGAAGCCAAAGCTGAGTTCGATCAAGGCAAGCACTTTAAATAAAGCGGCCGACGAGGACCTCTACAAGAAGATTGCCAACGGTCAGGCGAAACCGGCGCAAGATGCGAGCGGGCCGGAAGCTTCGCCTGGCTCTCCGGTAGACCGAGTCATCCATTAAGTTGCATCCCTCTCTTCCCTGCACCAGGTTCAGAAGTCCTGACTTGCTCGTTCGGGACCGTCAAGTGGCTATGGCGACAATTTAAAGAGTGGCTATTGCCGGCGACGAGCTGCCGTCGGGAGGATGGATGATGGGCATGATCTCCCCTTTATCGAGTGACATTCATCGCGCTCTGGCGATTGTAGTCGCAACGTCCCGACTGGCCGGAATCTCGTTGTGGCTGCACCTTGCAACCGCCATGTTATTGGCCCTTGGTCTTGTCCTGACCGTGCGCCGGAAAACATCGCCAGAACATGGCGTGGAGAAGCTCCTTCCGTTTGGGCGAACATTCTTTGGCGTCCCGCTGGCATTTTTCGGGATGCAGCATTTTGTGTTTCTCAACGAAGTGAAAAACGCTGTACCCTCCTGGATACCATGGCATGTGTTCTGGACGTGCCTGGTGGGCGTCGCTCTCATCGCCGCCTCCCTGAGCATGCTGACGGACATCAAGGCCGGCCTGGCCGCCCTGCTGGTGGGTATCATGCTGTTTCTTTTCGTGCTGCTGATTTACCTGCCTAACCTTGTCATGAATCTTCACGATCCGCTTGCCATCATAGGCCTGTGCCGGGATTTGGGGTTGAGTGGAGGAGCGCTGGCCCTGGCGGGCAATCTGGGCATGGGAGGCCGCAGGCGGCCCACACCATGGCTGGTAAAGGTCGGGCGCTGTTTCCTTGGCCTATCCATGCTCGATTTCGGCGTAGAGCACTTTCTGCATCCGGAGTTTGCCCCCGCGGTGCCCAATCCATGGCAAACGCCGCCCTGGATTCCGGACTACCGGCTCTGGGTTTACGTAACGGGAGCTGTTTTCGTAGTGTGCGGTGTGAGCATCGTAATGAACAGAGGTGCCCGCATCGCAGCGACGTGGCTGGGCGTTGCGTTTTTGCTGCTTGTAGTCTTCATTTACACACCAATGGAAATCGTTCATCCCTCAATCGTCATCAGCGCGGAACTGGATGCTCTTGTAGAAACCCTGGCCATGAGCGGAGCGGCGTTTCTCCTCGCCGGGGCCATGCCAAGTAAGGCTCATCCGGGCGAGATCCCTGTCGGAGTCATCGAAATGCACAAGTATCCAGAATGATGGGGTGACCTGAAAGAATCCCCACGATGATCGACAGGGCTGACGAAGTGCGGCATGCAATGCTTCGTTCGGCCGCTACACGGTGTTCGACCGGCTGTGGCACGCGATTGCCCTGCTTGTCGTAAAGTGGCTCGCGATTCGATCCGCAGTCTGGCCGTTGACCTGTCCACTACAATACGGCTATGTCCATTCCGCCGATGGGCGTATCACCGATCATTGCGATTGACCGCAACGCGTCGATCCCCCTGCACCGGCAGATCTACGATGCATACCGGGAGGCAATCCTGCGCGGCAACCTTCGCCCTGGACAGAAGGTGCCATCGAGCCGGGATCTGGCTCGCGATATTGAAGTATCCCGCTTCCCGATCCTGCACGCATATACGCAACTTCTCGCTGAAGGATATTTTGTGAGCAGCCTGGGCGCGGGGACGTTTGTGTCTAATTCATTGCCTGAACAAGTTATGTCAGTGAAGGGACCGGTCCGCGATTCTCTTCCACGCGCATCCGGGCCACGTCCTGTTGCTCACCGGTCGTCCCTCTTTCCAGTATTCGAAGGCTCTCCGTCCCTGCGCGGGTGGGGTGCATTTGGAGTGCATCAGCCGGCGTTTGACCAGTTCCCGTTCAAGACCTGGGCGAGCCTGGTTTACAGCCACAGCCGAAATCCCAAGGCACATGCGCTGCACCATGTGGATCCACTCGGAAGCGAGCGATTTCGCCAGGCAATCTGTTCCTATCTGCGTACGGCACGCGCGGTGAACTGCGAGCCAGGCCAGATCATGGTGGTTTCCGGGTCCCAGCAGGCACTCGATCTAACCGCGCGCGTGCTGCTCGATCCCGGCAGTCCGGTGTGGGTGGAGGAACCGGGATATATCCTCGAGCGAACCATGCTAACTGCCGCCGGCTGCCGGATCATCCCGGTTCCCGTGGATAGAGAAGGAATGAATGTCGCTGCCGGAATCGCGAAGTGCCGCATGGCACGAGCGGCCTTCGTTACTCCATCGCATCAATACCCTCTTGGTTCCACCATGAGCGCGTCCCGCCGGCTTCAACTTCTTAACTGGGCGCAAAGCTCGGGAGCCTGGATCATCGAAGATGACTACGACAGCGAGTATCGGTATGAGAGCCGGCCCATTACTTCGTTGCAGGGTTTGGACGTAAATGCGCGCGTCATTTACATCGGCACCTTCAGCAAAGTCATGTTGCCTTCGCTTAGGATCGGCTATATCGTGATTCCCGCCGACCTGGTTGAGCGGTTTGTTTCCGTTCGCGTCACCATGGACATATTCCCGCCCTACCTATACCAGGAAGTGCTTGCTGACTTTATGAATATGGGCCATTTCGGCCGGCACCTCAGAAAGATGCGCCAGCTTTACGGAGGGCGCCGCACCATGTTGGTCAAAAGTCTGCAATCTGAATTCGGGGACATGCTGGAAGTACATGGCGCGGAAGCCGGGATGCATTTGGCGGTCACTCTGCCTAAGGGTATGCGGGACAAAGAGATCGCCGCGCAGGCAGCCAGAGAGGACCTTTGGCTCTGGCCGCTCTCTCCCTCCTACTTCGGGAATAAACCTCGCCAGGGTTTCATCCTTGGATTCGGGAGCACGCCGGCAGATCAGATCCCCCGCGCTGTTGGGCGTCTGCGTTCCTTCTTGAAACCTTAACTGCCCGCAGATTCGCTTTTCGTTCGTTGGACGCGAAATGGTCATATTGAAAGCTGGGTGAGTGGCTATGGACCGGTTTCGTTGGATGCCCGCAGAATTGGTCGATAGGGATCCGGAACAGGAGCCATCCAATGCGACTCGCACTCAGATACTCGTTGGGAATTACGTTGATCTGCGTCGTACTGAGCCAGGTATGCTGCGCGCAAGGCATTATCACCGGAGGAATCACCGGAAGAATTGTCGATCAAACGGGGGCGGTGATTCCCGGCGCAACCGTAAGTGTAGTAAATGAAAGCACCGGGACAACCTTCAGGGCAAAATCCGGGGATGAAGGGACGTTTGTCATCTCGGATGTGCCGCTCGGTTCCTACACCATTGCCATCACAGCGACCAGTTTTGGACCCGCCAAGCTCAACCACGTGCGTGTGGTTGCAGGCAATGCCACGTCGATCGGCAACCAGCTCCTGAAACTGGGCTCGGAGGCGCAGACGGTGGAGGTGGAGGGCGATGCCTCTCAACTGATCAACACCGAGTCGGCGCAGACGGAAACCACCATCGACAGCGTCCAGGTGGCAACTGCTCCCGTCACCGGAGCCATGGACAACCTGGCCATGATGGTCCCTGGAGTGGTCAACACCCACTCCGATGGAATGTCCAACACCAACGGCGCCAATTTCTCGGTCAACGGCCAGCGCGGCCGGTCTAACAACTCCGAGATCGATGGACAGACCAACAATGACACCTCCATCGGCGGTCCCAGCTTCTTCTTCGATAACCAGGACGCGATTCAGGAGGTTCAGGTCGTCACCAGCGACATGGGCGCGCAATACGGCCGCAACATGGGCGCGATCGTCAACTACATTACCAAGAGCGGCACCAACACGCTGCATGGCTCCGGCTTCGAGATCTACACCGGCTCTTGGCTTTCTTCGCTCATGCAGTACCAGAAAGATCCGCAGTTTGGTTTTTGTCCTTCCGGAGTAGATCCTTCGACTGGATGCAGTGTTCCAACCGTGCCGCGCTTTGTCCAGAACAACTGGGGCGGAACGTTGGGCGGCCCGATCCTGAAAGACAAGTTGTTTTTCTTCGGAAGCACGCTGTGGGATCACACCTATGAGAGCGGCGTGGTCGATACATCGGCGGGCGGCCTCTTTCCCGATCCCAATGGATTGACGCAACTGTCGGCAGCCTTCCCTAATAACCCGGCGGTGGCTGCCATGACATTGAATGGTCCTTATAGCAGCAAGGCCGGGAACCCCACCGCGATCGCCAGCACCGTGACAACGGTCCCGGTGACAGACGGAAACTCCACTGCCAATATTGAAGTCTCGCAATACGAGCGCACATTCCCGACCGCGATCTTCGATCAGGAACACCTGGGCCGCATCGACTATCAGATGACGCCGAAGGACCGTTTCTATCTGCGTTACAACTATCAAAACAATCCCTACAATCCCGCGTTTTACCTGGTGAGCGCGGCGACTGCGGCAGGCGGGGGATATCCGAATGTCAACGGCATCAGCCACGAAGTGGGCGGTGACTGGACCCACACGTTTACTTCGAGCCTCATCAACCAGCTTAGATACGCGTTCCAGCAGTCCAACATCGCCTTTGAAGCCGGCGCGATCCCCACTTGTACCATCGCCAGTTTCGCAACGTGTACGTCAGCGGTGGGGCTGGGAGCACCGTTCGCGTCCTACGGCTACGGCGCGGGACTGCCGCAGGGCCGCTTCGTCAAGGTGAACCAGGTACAGGACAACGCGACCTGGAACCACGGCCGCCACACCATCCTGTTTGGCGGCGAGGTCGACTACCAGGATTCGCCCTGGGGCTTTTTGCCCAATGCATCGGGATCGTTCAACTTCACGCCCGGCGCAGCAACGAACTCGGCCTATCCCAATGGCATTCCGTTGCGCATTCCCTCCAGTGTCTCGAATCCTGCCGCATATCAAAACGGCCTGACCGGCATGCTGGAAGGAGTCGCCGAGGTTTCGCTTGCAGAAGGAAGTCCCACCATCCCCTTCAAGGAAACCGACTTCGCGCTCTATTTCCAGGATGACTGGAAGGTGAGGCCCGGCCTCACGTTGAATCTCGGCCTGCGCTATGAGTACTTCGGACAGAGCGTCAACTACCTCCACAATGAAAGCGTCGTGCGCCAGACCGGCTCAAATCCCTTCTGGAGCACGAGCCTCCCCCTGTCGGCAACAACGGTGCCTTCGGTGAATTCCTATCTGAAGAATATTGAGCCGCGTGTTGGACTTGCCTACACTCCGAGCAGCCTGCCCAAGATGGTGGTGCATGCCGGCTACACCATCAATGTAGATCCGGAGTTCTATGAGCTGTTCATCAACATGGCCACTGCCGCGCCTGTAGTCGACTCCGGCACTTTTGCCTGCGACGGCATCACGGTGCAGTGCCTGCCAGCGAATGGCCTGACATTCGCCACCGTGCAGGCTGCCGACAACGGGTATCTGCCGACGGGCGGGGATCCGCGAGTTTATCCCACGCAGACCGTGCCCACCAGCTTCCACAATCCAATGAGCCAGACCTATACGCTGGGATTCCAGTACCAGGTCGCGCGGGCCGCGGTGGCCGACATTCGCTATGTCGGGAATCACACCTCGGGCCAGTACCAGGCGTTGAACACCAACCCGGACATCCTCGATGTGCAGAGCGCATTTCCGGGCTACGGAGGAGGAACGCCGGTATGCACGGATCCGACTCAGCCGGGGTATACGCGACCCAGCTGCAGCAACGCCGAGGTCCTCACCTACGCCAACACAGCATTCTCCATCTACAACGGTCTACAGACATCCCTCACGGTGCGCAACTTTCATGGATGGACGGGAACTGCTTCGTACACGTACAGCCGCACGATTGACAATGTGAGTGAATTCTCTACCACCGGCTCCGGAGGGACGACCAGCGCCTACGCCCAGAATCCGCTCAATACCGATATTGGCGAGCGCGGAGTCAGCGGCAACTCTTACCCCAATGTCTATGGCGTGCAGATGACTTACAACGAGCCGTGGTTCTCAAGCCAGCACGGAATCGTAGGCCGTCTGCTGGGCGGCTATTACATGAACGCGTTCTATCAATACAACGGCGGGCAGCCGTTCAATCCAATTCAAAACTCCTATTCCGTAACCTCCAACAATGTACTGGCAGACGTGACCGGAGCGGCCAACAATCCCGCCGGCATAACCGCATCCCAGGCAGCAGGAATCAATCCTGCGCAAGCGGAGTTTGGCTTCTGCGATGTCGGGTTCACGCAGGCCTTCGGCGGGAACCCTTGCCGTCCGGTCTTGGCGAACGCGAGGGCCCCGTTGAACTCCATCGGGATTAATCTTGGGCCGGGCGGCTACGTGGACTACGTCACGGGCGCCGCTACCACCCGATCTGCCGAACACTGGATCTGGAATAACCAATATGAAGCCATGGCCCTCAACACCCCGTTCCCGGGCGCAGGTCGCAATATCCTGCGTGGCGACAGCTTCAGCGACCTCGATCTCAGCGTGGGCAAAACGATCCATCTCACAGAGCGGCTAACAATGCACCTGCAGGCAAGCGCTTTCAACGTGCTGAATCGCGCGTATTACGGCACGCCCGATCCGAATGTGGAAGACAGCTCGTTTGGAGGTTTTCTCAGCAGCCAGTATGCATTCGGCACCACCCTGCAAAGCGCGGCGGGAGGGGGTTCCTACCCCCAAGGCCTGGGCAATCGCAACGTTCAACTCACCGGCAAGATCACGTTCTAACCATCACCGCAACACCCGGTTCCTGCCGGCTCATGAGCGGGGCGAGTCGCAATCAGCGGACGCCCCGGCCATAGAAACGAACCAACCACACACCGGTTGCCGAACCTGTCCCAGTCGATAGCGCCGCGAAGAATCGCCGCCCTCGCGATCTTCGCTGGCGCATCATTCGTCCCAAACCAGACGTGTGTATGGCTCAGCCACACATCCCAAAATCGCTGTCGTCATAGGAGTTCAACGACGACACCGGTTCTCCCCGGCTGGACCACCTGAACCTCGCGCATTACAATCCTCCAGACCGTAAATCGCCACATCCAAGGCCACCCCAGGCTCTGCACACCAGCAGCTTTCGGTCGCCTTGAGTGCCAGATCGGATACTCTGGCGCGGCGGTTGAAGTCTTGTCGGCGCGGGGAGGGACTGAACACATGATTGAATCAGGACGGATAGCCTACATCTCAAAAAAACGACTCCTGGCCGCGATGATTGCGTCGGCCTTTGCTCTTTGTGGGTTCGCATCTGCGCAGGACGCTGAGTCTACCAAAGCTTCCCGTGCCGTGTTTACACCCGACTTCCCTACCGTCCTTTACGGCGCCGCGTATTACAACGAATACACTCCCCAGGACACGCCCGACGCTCAGGCCAAACGCCTCGACAAAGACGTCGCCCTGATGAAGTCCGCCGGACTCAGCGTGGTCCGCATGGGCGAGTCCACCTGGAGCCTCTGGGAGCCCGCAGACGGCCAGTTCGACTACGCGTGGATGGACCGCATCGTCGACGCCATGGGCAAAGCCGGCATCAAGGTCATCCTCGGCACTCCCACTTATTCCATTCCTGCCTGGATGTACCATGAACATCCCGAGATTCTCGCCGACCGCATCCCGCCAGGGCCCTTCGGCGGCAAGCCCGTGCCCAGCACCTACGGCATCCGCCAGAACATGGACACCGACTCGCCCGCCTTCCGCTTCTACGCCGAGCGCCTCATCCGCCACATCGTCGCCCACTACAAGGACAACCCCACCGTCATCGGCTGGCAGCTCGACAACGAAACCTCCAGCTATGAAGCCGCCAACCACGATGTCTTCGTCGGCTTCCAGCACTACCTGGAAAAGAAGTTCGTCACTCCCGAAGCCCTCAGCAAAGCCTGGTTTCTCAACTACTGGGGCGAAAACATCCACACCTGGGAAGACCTGCCCACCCGCGACGGCACCATCTCACCAGCTACAAGCTGGAGTGGACCCGCTGGAGCCAGATGCGCGTCACCGACTTCCTGCACTGGCAGGCCGACCTGGTCCGCGAGTGCGCCGGAGCGAAGCAGTTCGTCACCACCGACTACGGCGGCATGATGCGCCGCGACGTGAATGAAGAGGAAATCGCCAAGTTCCTCGACATCCCCGCCGACAACATCTACCACGGCACCCAGGACCACTACGATGGCTCCTTCCAGGCGCTGCAGACCGACTTCACCCGCTCACTGAAGCACGGGAACTTCCTCATCACCGAGACCAACGCCGAGACCATCGGCTGGACATCTGGCGGCCAGTATCCGCCCTACGACGGGCAGCTCCGCGAGGACGTCTACACCTACCTCGCCAGCGGCGCCAACATGGTCGAGTACTGGCACTGGGCCTCCATCCCCGCCGGCCAGGAGACCTACTGGAAGGGCATTCTCTCCCACGACGGGGAGCCCGACCGCGAATACGCCGAGGTGAGCCGCACCGCCCACGAATTGCAGAAGATCGGGCCGAAGCTGGTCGGTCTCAAGGTACACAACCAGGTCGCTATCCTCTGGAGCCGCGACTCCGCCAACGCCATCAGCTTCATGCCTTACGGCGGCGGCGTGCCAGCCCGCAGCTGGACTGGAGAACCTGACGGCTATGCCTCCCTCGTTCAGCAGATGCACAAGTCGCTGTACGACCTCAATATTGGCTGCGATTTCGTCTTCCCCGAGACCGCAGGACTTCTCTGCCTACAAGGTCTTGATCGTCCCGGCGCTCTACATCTCCGATGACGCGCTGCTGCAGCGCATCTCCGATTACGTAAAGGCCGGCGGCCACGTCGTCATGACCTTCAAGAGCGGCTTCGCCAATGAGAACTCCGCCGTCCGCTGGGAGCGCGCTCCCGGACCGCTGCGCGAAGCCGCCGGCTTCAGCTACCAGGAGTTCTCCAGCCTCGAACACCCCCTAGCCCTCAAGGGTGACCCCTTCCACGTAAGCGACGCCGACAACAAGGTCTCCTTCTGGTCCGAATTCCTCATGCCCGACCATGCCAAACCGATCGCCTACTACGATCATCCGTTCTTCGGCAAATGGCCGGCGATCACCGAAAACACATACGGTTCCGGAACGTTGCTCTACGAGGGCACCTACCTCTCCGATCCGCTGCAAACCGCGGTCCTGCGCGATGCGCTGCAGAAGGCGGGGCTGACGGGCCCCGACCAGCAACTGCCCGCCTCCGTCCACGTGCAGCACGGCATCAACAAGGAGGGTAAACGGCTGCACTATTACTTCAACTACTCCGCCGCCGAAGTCAAATTCAGCTACAGCTACGGAGCGGGCTCGAATCTGCTCGACGGCAAGCCCCTCGCCCGCGCAGCCGCCCTGACTCTTGGCCCGTGGGACGTGGCCATCGTGGAAGAAGGCGCCGAATGACGTAAGCCGGGAGCAGCTTTCCAAGGCTGCTTCTCAGCTCTGTGCAAGCTGATCTTCACTCTCTCAGGATGCCTGCCACTCAGGCTCAACTCGTGTTGGAAGAGAGTCTCATTTGACACAGGAAGCCGCTTTTGCGAGACTCAGAAGTGCTGCCGGTCTGGTGCTATCCGCCTGACCCGTGTACCGTGCCGAAGTGGCGGAATTGGCAGACGCGCGTGGTTCAGGTCCACGTACTCGCAAGGGTGTGGGGGTTCGAGTCCCTTCTTCGGCACCAAAATCCGGTAAGCTAATTTAGAATCAAAGACTTACGGCGGACCTCTCCGGTCCGCTTCGCTGTTTTTTACTACTTTTTACTACTTTTAGGCTTCTGCTGGCTCCTGCTGGCAGCTGCTGGCACGTGCTGGCAGACTCTCATTCCAGCCCATCTTTGCTTCCCTCAAACCACAGGAAGGAGCATGGGCGTGGCGAACAAGTCAGTGGTTCTCTACGAGTCCATCAAGGTGGGAAAGAGGTGGCATCTTCGCGCGGTTGACGAAGATGCCTCTCATTTCTCCGACGGGCCGTTTTATGTCAGTTGGTATGACGGCATGAAGAAACAAATGGAGCCTGCCGGGCGCGATCCGGAGCACGCGTTGCGCATGGCCCACCTCAAACGAAGTGCACTTGCGTTCGTCGCCGCTGGAGGCGAGATCAAGCCGCCCGACAAAAAGAAGGATCTGAAATCCGCGTTTGTGGAGGCCGGTGGCGAGGTTACGCAAACCGATAACGAGAAGAAGGTGGGGTCCGCGCTTGTGGGCGAGATTAAGCAACAGGATGATCGCACCAGTCGGCAACAATAAAAAAAACTAGTGAGCAAAGCGGTCGAGGAGTATCAGGCTGACTGTAAGGACCGCCAGGGCAAATCCGGGTATGGCCTCGCAGTCCGGACGCCGAAGACGTATGAGGACCGTATCTGCTACCTGACCGAGTTCAAACCTGATGCCTGCATGGATGAAATCAACGAGGAATTCATTAGGGGCTTTCGTCGCTTCCTCCGCAACCATAAAAAGGATCTCTCAGACGGCACCTGCTACAACATCATGCAGGCAGTGAGCACATTCCTGATCAAGAACGGCATCAGCGCGGCCAAGCCAATTCTCAAGGAAATGTCTTTTCCGCCCTCGGTGATCGGGTTAAATCCGGCCATACGTGATCAGGTTAAAACCGGCCATACGGATTGGCCGCAGACGTGATTGTTTTACTTTGCAGGCGGTCAGCTATGCAAGGTGACGAGTTGAAGCGTTGATGTTCAGGCGCGATGATTGCGTGGTACGGTAGTAGTCGCTCCGCCGGGGTCGCGCCCTGCGGAGTGACTCAGGGCCGAGGACACGGGGCTGGCTCCGGAGGAATCGGCGATCGAGACCCTCTGCTGTTTCGCTTGCGGGCGAGGTGGCGGAGGGTTTCGTGTTTTTGACCAGGATTCCTATGGTGAGGCTCCGGCGTCGGAGGCCCTGGGTCCGAGTTTGCGATGCCGCCGGGCGTTCTTTGCCCGGCCTCCTTATTGCTTTTGTTCTTGTCATTGTCCTTCCTCATGGCTGGTGGTCTTGGTGCGCCAACTGCGCGGTCCGCACTGGAGCAAGTGTCCGTGGTGCAGTAAGCGATCGAGCATGGCGGTGACGGCGGCGCTATCGCCGAGCAGTTTGCCCCAGTCGTCAACCGGTCTGTTGCTGGTGATCAGTGTGCTGGCGCGTTCATAGCGGCGCATGATGATTTCCAGTAACTCCTCGGCCGCGGTCAGAGGCAGCTTGCGCATGCCAAGATCGTCGATGATCAGCAGAGGGACCGTGGCGAGCTGTTCCATGTATTCCTTGCGCTCGCCATCGAGCGTGGCGTCGGCGAGTTCTTCCAGCAGGATGTGCGTCTCCCGATAGAGCACGCGATATCCCTGCTGGATGACAGCGTGGCCGATAGCTTGCGCCAAGTGACTCTTACCCGTACCAGGTGGACCTTTGAACAAGGCATCCTCTCGCCGTTCTACCCAGCCGGCGGTGGCCAGACTCGAAGATGAGATTGCGGTTCATCTTGGGGTTGAACTGGAAGTTGAAGTTATCCAGGCGCTTGTCCGGGTCGCGGAAGCGTGCCTGTTTCTGGCGCCGCTCGAGCAACCGCTTGCTGCGGCAGTCGATTTCGTCCGAGACCAGCGTGGAGAGCACGTCGATGGGCGCCATGTTCTCTGTCTGCGCCTGAAGCAGGCGCGTTTCCAGCACGGCCACCATACCGCCCAGCCGCAGTTGATGCAGGGCACGGCTAAGTTCGATCAGGTTCATGGTTGGTTTCCTCGAAGTTGATGCGTTGTTGGATCAGGTCGCGATACTGGACCAGCTCGCGGATGAGAGGATCGACCTGGCGCAGGGTCAGCGGCGCTTGCGGGCTGCGCTCCAGATACCGGCGTACGAAGCGGTACTCGGCAACACCCAGTTCCAGCGCCGCGGCACAGGCGTTCTCGGTCGCATCGCAGCCATACTTCTTAACCAGCGCGAGCACGCCCATGATGCGGCGCAACCCGGCCTCGCCCTGGCGATGATGAATCGCGTCGCACACGGCGCCGATGCTTGCACCCGCCTTGTGGGCTCGCGCGATCAGACGCACCGTATGCGGCGGTGTACGCCGTGGCTGGTCTTCTGGGCGGACACGATGCCGACCGCGTTTCTGTTGCAGATGTTCGCGTAACAACATGCCGGTGCGCGGATCGAGCAGCCGCACGTACATCGAGTCCCACTGCACATCGACCAGGCGGCCGATCCAGCCCGGCGGCGCTCCGTAGTAAGCCGCTTCAACTTCAACACAGCCATCGATATGGACCGTGCGCTTTCCATGCTGGTAATAGCGGAACGGCTCCAGCGGCAGCGGCTGCAGGAAGGGCTTTTCTTCGGCGAACATGGCTGCCACCTGCCGCTTGGTGCGGCCATGGATGCGCGTGTCGGCCCAGTGCTCTTCCCAGTGATCGAGATACGCTTGCGCTTCCTCCAGGCTCTCGAAGCGCTTGCCCTTCAGCGGCGTTTTCTGTGCGTGGGCGACACCCGACTCGACTTTTCCTTTTCGATCCGGGTCCCGCACCTTGCATGGCAGAGCAGTCACTCCGTAGTGCGCAAGAACGTCGCGGTAGAGGGGATTCAACTGCGGGTCGTAGATGTCGGCCTTC